>NZ_CP199954.1:0-5738479 GCF_053502545.1 Geodermatophilus sp. URMC 65 | reverse complement strand
GAACGGGGGTCAGAGCCACGTGCTCTGACCCCCGTTCTGTCGTCTCCGCACACTTCCTGCAGCACTGCGCGTGCTGCCCCCAGTCTCGAGGTACGCAGACGGTCATGAGTTCACCGCGACGAGGCGCCGGCGGTACCGGCGGTCAGGGACCCCGAGGCGGCCGCGGCGGCTCCGGACAGGGCCGTCCTCAGGGACGGGGCGCTGGACAGCGCGGAGGCGCGACCGGTCGCGGCGGGCAGGGCGCCTGGCAGGGACGGCGGCCCACCGGTGGCCGGTCCGAGGACGGCCGCGGCGGGTCGCAGGAGCGCCGCCCCGAGGGGGATCGGCCGCAGCGCCGTCCCGAGGGTGACCGGCCGCAGCGCCGTCCCCAGGGTGAGGGCGGTCGGCCGGAGGGCGCCGGCCGACCGGACTGGCGGGACCGTCGTCCGCAACCGGAGGGCCGCCCGGGAGTCGGCGCTCCCCGTCGCGAGTGGCAGGACCGTCGTCCGCAGGGCGACCGGCCCGCCGGTGGGCGCCCCGACCGGCGCGATCGCCGTCCGCAGGGTGACCGGACGCAGTCCGACCGCCCGGCCCGTCCGCAGCGGGACCGTCCGGGCCGCGGTGACTGGCAGGACCGTCGGCCGGCACGAGAGCGCAGCGACTGGCAGGACCGTCGGCCGGCACGAGAGCGCAGCGACTGGCAGGACCGTCGACCGGCCGGGGACCGGGACCAGGGTGCTCGCACCGGGTGGCGGGGCCGTCCCCGCGCGGCGCGCGCCGACGGCGCCGCGCCGGACCGGCGTGAGGGACGTCCGCAGCGTCCCGCCGGGCCGCGGGCCGAGGGGCCGCCCCGGGAAGGCCGCTCGGGCGGGCCGCGCAGCGAATGGCGCGACCGCCGTCCTGGCGCTGACCGTCGCGGGCGTCCGGAGCGTGGAGAGCGTCCGCGCCATGGCGGGGACCGCACGCCGCCGCTACCGGCGGGCCCGGAGGTTCCGGAGTGGGCCGACCCGCGCGACCTCGACCAGTCGGTGCGGGCGGCGCTGCGTGGCCTCGAGCCGCGCAACGCCCAGAAGGTGGCCGGACACCTCGTCGTCGCCGGCACGCTCGTCGACGACCAGCCCGAGGAGGCGCTCGCCCACGCGCGGGCGGCCCGGGACCGGGCGTCGCGCATCGCCATCGTCCGGGAGGCCGTCGGCGTGGCCGCGTACCACGCCGGGGACTACGCCGAGGCAGCCCGCGAGCTGCGCGCCTACCGCCGGATGAGCGGCGACCCCGGCTACCGGGCGGTGCTCGCCGACTGCGAGCGGGCGCTGGGGCGCCCCGAGGTGGCGCTGCGGCTGGTGCGCGAGGCGCTGGCCGAGCGGCCCGACGCCGAGGAGGCCGTCGAACTCCGCCTGGTCGAGGCCGGGGTACGGCAGGACCTCGGCGAGCTCCCGGCGGCCCGGCTCGTCCTCGAGGGCGTCCTGGGCGGCTCCCCGCGGCCGGACTCGGTCGATCTCACCGACCCCACGGTGCTGCGCCTGGCGACCGCCTACGCCGACCTCCTCGAGGCGGCCGGTGAGACAGCGGCTGCGGAGCAGTGGCGCACCGCGGTGGCCACCCACACGCCGGAGGAGGACGTCGAGTTCTCCGAGGAGGAACTGCCCGTGGCCGACCCGGCTCCGGACGAGGACCCCGCTGCGCCGGGGACCGGGTCAGGACCTGCCGCGCCGGCCGACGCGGCGATGGTCACGACCGTCCGGGCAGGCGTCGAGGAGGGCGACCCCGACGTGGACGAGGACGTCGAGGTCGGCGACTACGACTTCGGCCAGGACGTCGAGGCCGAGGTGGCCGAGCTGCTGGGCGATACCGACGCAACCGAGGACGACGCCGAGCACTGACCACCGACATCCGCGGCGGCGTCGTCCACACCGGCACGGTCCCTCCACAGCCCGGCGACGGGCCGGGTCCGACCCGGACCGGGCGGCGAGGCTGCCGTCATGAGCGTGGCTGTGATCGACCGGAACGACGTGGTGCTCCGCGGGAGGCTGTCCCCCCCGCGGAGGTCAAGACCCTGCCCAGCGGCGACACGCTGGTCAGCTTCCGGCTGGTGGTGCGCCGGCCCGAGCCTCGGACCAGGGGGCAGTCGACCGACACGCTGCCCTGCATCACCTACGACCGTGCGCTGCAGCGGCGGATCGCGGCCTGGCAGGCCGGTGACGTCGTCGAGGTCGAGGGCGCGCTGCAGCGACGGTTCTGGCGGACCGGCTCCGGCACCGCGTCGGTGACGGAGGTCAACTGCCGGCGCGGGCGCAAGGTTCCGCGGTCCGCGGGCCCCGACGCCCGCACCGCCTGAGCGGCCGGTCAGTCCCCGTGCGGCCGCAGCACCAGGCCCGTGCGCGGCTTGGGCACGAACAGCGTCGACTTCCGCGGCATGCGGGCGTGCGCCCGGGCCACGGCGGCGACGTCGGCCGGCGAGGGGGCGCGCAGCAGCACGGCCACGCCGCGGCGGTTCCGTGCGCCGTCGAGCGCCTCCTCGACGCCGTGCGCGATGAGCACACCCCCGTCGTCATCGCGGCCCCACAGCTGCTGCACCAGGCCGTGGTGGACGAGCACGACGTCCAGGCCGCGCCAGGCCGCGGGCGCCTCCGCGGGGACGGCGGTGAGCACCCCGCCCGAGGGGGAGTCCAGCCGCACCACCCGGGAGCCGTCACTGACGAGCAGGCCCGACTCGGCGGGGTCGGCGATCCACTGCTCGACGACCTCGGTGGGACTGCCGGCACCCCTGAGCTCGGTGACCCGGAAGCCGGCAGCTGCCGCGGGGAGCGCCTCGTCGAGGGCCAGGTCGGGCACCACCCGGTGGATCGGCTGCACCCGCAGCCCGCCCGGTCCCATGGGGGTGACCAGGGCCAGGATGGCGCGTGCCCCGTACGCCCGCGCGGCCGCGAAGCGGTGGTGCCCGTCGGCGATGACCGCGCCGGTCTCGGCGAGCGCCGTGGTCACCGCGGTGGTGAGCGCCGGGTCGGCGACCCGCCACAGGGCGTGCCGGACGCCGTCGGCGTCGGTCACCTCGAGGGTCGGCGCGCCGTCCTGGGCCGTGGCGGTCAGCGCCGGGACGTCGGGCTGCGGGTCGTGCGCCAGCACGATGGGCTCCAGGTCGGTCGCGGTGGCCGCCAGCAGGGCGCGGCGTCCCTCCACGGCGACGGGGAAGGTGTCCTCGTGCGGCAGGACGGCGCGGGATCCGGCCGACGGCAGCCCGACCGCTCCCAGCCAGCCGACCGTCTCGGGAGCGCCGTCCGCGGGGCGCATGGTGTACACCCACAGCGCCGCACCGCGGTCCCGCTCCAGCACGCCGCTGCTCTCCCAGTCGTGCAGCGTGGCGGCGGCCCCGGCGACGGAGCGTCGCGTCGCGTCGGCACCATCGGGGTCGGAAGCGACGCCCGGCAGGATGAGGCGCACGATGTTGTGCGGATCGGCGGCGGTCAGCCGGTCCCGCCCCTCCGGGGTCACCAGGTCGTAGGCTGGCGAGCTCACCCGGGCCAGGTGGCCGGGGTCTCGTCGCCGGTAGGTGAGGGCGCGGAAGGGCCGGACCTCGAGCCCCGTCGCAGCTGCCAGGTGCGCGGAGTCCGCCGACGACGAGAGCACGACGGGAATCGTAGGAGCGGTGCGCTCCGGTCGGTGCAGGTCGCGGGCTGCGGGGGGAGAGCCGGCGGCGTCGACACCGCCCGGCGGCACCCGGACCGAGGGAGCGGCGGTGTCCGACGCGGGGGTGCCCGACGGCGACGTCTACGACTGGTACCAGCGGGGACTGCAGCTGCTGGCCAACCGGGATCCGGCCGCGGCCGCGACGATCCTGGCGCGCGCCGCCGAGGCCGAGCCCGGGTCGCGCAGCCTGCTGGAGGCCCTGGCGCGTGCCCAGTACGACGCCGGCCGCTACGCCGAGGCCGTGGGCACCTTCCACGAGCTGACCGTTCGCAACCCGGCCGACGACTACGCGCAGTTCGGCCTGGGCCTGGCGGCCAGCCGGGCAGGCGACCTGGACCTGGCCGCCGAGCACCTCGCTCTCGCCGTGGCGATGCGGCCCGACCTCGGCCACTACTCCCGGGCACTGCGCGGCGTGCGGGCCCGCCGCGGCGGGGAGACCTCGTGAGCGGCGCACCGGTCCCGCTGTCGGCCGGCGCAGCCGAGCTGCCCTGCCGCGTGTACGACGTCGCGCTGCTCGACCTCGACGGCGTCGTCTACGTCGGGGCAGAGGCGGTGCCCGGCGTGCCGCGGGCGCTGGCGGCCGCACGCGCCGCGGGCATGCGGCTGGGCTTCGTCACCAACAACGCCTCCCGGACGCCGGAGGAGGTCGCCGGGCACCTCACCGCCCTCGACGTCCCGGCGAGCGCCGCGGAGGTGATCACCAGCTCGCAGGCGGCGGCCACCGTCGTCGCGCAGCGGCTGGGCGTCGGCGCCCGTGTGTTGCCCGTCGGGGGTCCCGGGGTCGCCGCCGCGCTCGAGGCCGCGGGACTCACCGTGGTGAGCTGCGCCGAGGACCAGCCGCGCGCGGTGGTGCAGGGCTACGGCCGCGACGTCGGGTGGACCGAGCTGGCCGAGGCCGTGGTGGCGGTGCGCAACGGCGCCGAGCACGTCGCCACCAACGCCGACGCCACCATCCCCTCGCCGCGTGGCCCGCTGCCCGGCAACGGCGCGCTGGTGGGCGTGGTCAGCGCCGTCACCGGCCGGCGTCCGCTGGTGACCGGCAAGCCGGACCCGGCCATGCACGCCGAGTGCGTCCGCCGCACGGGCGCACGCCGTCCGGTGGTCGTGGGCGACCGGCTGGACACCGACGTCGAGGGCGGGCGCCGGGCCGGCGCGGCGACGCTGCTGGTGCTCAGCGGCGTGACCGACCCGGCGGTCCTGCTCGCCGCCGGCCCGGACCAGCGGCCCGACCTGCTCGCGCCGGACGCCGGCGGACTGCTCACCCACCACCCGGGCGTGGTCGCCGAGCGCGCGGGTTGGCGCTGCGGGGAGTGGACGGCTCGGTGCGGCGACGGACCCCTGCGGTTGGGCCGGGACGTCGTCGGGGCGCCCGCGAGCGCCGACGGCCTCGACGGGCTCCGTGCGCTCTGCGTCGCGCACTGGGTGCGGCACCCCGAGGCTGCCGTGCCGGTGCAGGTGACGGCCGACGACGAGGCCGCCGCCGTCGTGCTGCGGCAGTGGGCGCTGGCGTCCTGAGGTGCCCGGTGGTCGGCTCGGCCCTCCTGCAGGGGCCCGCCGCCGGCCCCGTCCAGGGCACCGCTCCGGCTCTGCCGGCCCGCTTGCAGGGCCCCGCCGCGAACGTGCGCGGGGGGCAAGGGGTCCTTCACGGGGAGGACGGGGTCCTTCCACGGTGGGGGCAGGAGGGGCCTGATTCAGAGCAGGGAGCGCAGCCGGAGCATGTCCCGCAGGCCGGCCTCCAGCTTCACCCGCCCCGACGCCCAGGCCGGGCCGAAGGACAGGTGGCCATCGGTCAGTGCGACGAGGTCGTCACTGGTCATGGTGAGCCGGATGTCGGCCTTCTCCACCGACGAGCCGTCGGGCTCGGTCCGCAGCTCGCGCACCGAGCCCCGGGCCAGCCGGCCGCGGACGACCTGCCCGAGGTCGGTCAGCCGGCAGGACAGGCTGCGGTCCAGGCCCTGGGCCGCCGGCTTGGCCGCGAGGTCGCCGAGGATGCCCTCGAGGGCGGTCATGCACTGCTCCATCGTCGCCACGCGGGCACGCCTCCATCGCGTTCGGGGACCGGGCGGCCGAACGCTAGCGCCCGCCGTCGGCCCGTGTGCGTCACCCCCGGCCGGTACCCTCGCGGGCCGGGGGAACAGCACCGGGCCGTGCCCGGACCGCTGGTCCCCGAGGTCCTGCCGGCGCCCGCTGGCGTCGCGCCCGTCCACCCGAGAGGCCTGCGATGACCGACCCGTACCGACCGCGACCGGTGCCGGGGCCGCCCCGGCCCGGCCCGTGGGGCGGTCCGGCGCCGGTCCCGGCCACGACGGCGTCCCCCGAGCCGGTGCCGGTGCCGGTGGAGGCGCCGGCCGCGGACGAGGGTGCGCCGTTCGCCGACCTCCCCCTGCGGCCGGTGGCCGAGCACGTCGCCGTCTTCGAGGCCGAGCACGCCCGGCTGCAGCGCGAGCTCGGCACGATCGACCGGCTCTGATGGTCCGCCGCAGCCGGCTCGACGCGGAGCTCGTGCGGCGGGGCCTGGCCCGCTCCCGGGAGCACGCCGTCGCCCTCATCGCCGAGGGTCGGGTCGCCGTCTCCGGGCGGGCCGCCACCAAAGCCGCGACCGGGGTCGACGCCAACACGCCTGTCGTCGTCCGCACCGATCCCGACGAGCCCACCTGGGTCTCCCGCGGGGCGCACAAGCTGCTCGGCGCGCTCGAGGCCTTCCCGGTCCCGGTCGTGGGCCGGCGCGCGCTGGACGCCGGCGCCTCCACCGGGGGCTTCACCGAGGTGCTGCTGCGCCGCGGCGCCCGCGAGGTCGTGGCGGTCGACGTCGGCTACGGGGAGCTGGCCTGGTCGCTGCGCACCGACGAGCGGGTGCGGGTCCTGGAGCGCACCAACGTCCGCACGCTCACCCCCGACCAGGTCGACGGCCCGGTGGACCTGGTCGTCGCCGACCTGTCGTTCATCTCGCTGCGCCTGGTGCTCCCCGCCCTCACCGCCTGTGCCACCCCTGAGGCCGACCTGCTGCCCATGGTCAAGCCACAGTTCGAGGTCGGCCGCGAGCGCCTCGGCGCCGGCGGCGTGGTGCGCGACCCGGCGCACCGGCAGGACGCCGTCCTGACGGTGGCACGGGCGGCTGCCGAGCTGGGGTGGGGGACGGCCGGCGTCGTCGCCAGCCCGCTGCCCGGGCCGGCCGGCAACGTCGAGTTCTTCCTCTGGCTGCGCCGGGACGCCGGGCCGCCGCGGGAGGACGAGGTGCGCCGCGCCGTGGAGGAGGGCCCGTCGTGACGGGTACCCACCACCCGTCGGCCAGCGAGCACCACGGCCGCGCCGGCACCCTGCCGGCCACCGCCACCGAGGAGGACCCGTGACCGAGCTTGCGAGGGCACACGAGGGCACAGCACTGCCTGGCTCGCGACCGACGAGCGCCCCTGAGGAGGAAGCGTGACAGAGGTCAGCCCCACCGTCTGGGCACCCAGTGGCAGCCGGCACGTGCTGCTCGCCGTGCACACCGGCCGCCAGGACATCGTCGAGCTCGCCCGCAGCTCCGCCGCCCGCATGGCCAAGGGCGGCATCACCGTGCGGCTGCTGGAGGACGAGGCGCAGGCCCTCGGCATCGAGGGCGCCCAGGTGGTGCCCGCGGACGCCGAGGCCGCCCGTGGCGCGGAGATCGTCATGGTCTTCGGCGGCGACGGCACCTTCCTGCGCGCCGCCGAGCTCGCCCGCTACAGCAACGCCGCGCTCATGGGGGTCAACCTCGGCCGGGTCGGCTTCCTCGCCGAGACCGAGCCCGAGGCGGTCGAGGAGACCCTCACCGCGATCGAGCGGTGCGAGTACTCGGTCGAGAAGCGCCTGGCCATCGAGGTCGACGTCCTCGACGCCAGTGGCGCCGTCGTCGGGGGCACCTGGGCGCTGAACGAGGCGTCGGTGGAGAAGTCCGAGCGCTCGAGGGTGCTGGACCTCGTCGTGGCCATCGACGGCCGACCGCTCACCAGCTTCGGCTGCGACGGCGTCCTCTTCGCCACGCCCACCGGGTCCACGGCCTACGCGTTCTCCGCCGGCGGGCCGGTCGTGTGGCCCGACGTCGAGGCGATGCTGGTCGTCCCGTCGAACGCGCACGCCCTGTTCTCCCGGCCGCTGGTCACCTCGCCGGACTCGGTGCTCACCGTGGCAATCCCGGCCGACGGCAACCGCGCCCGCGTGTCCGCCGACGGGCGGCGTGCGCTGGAGGTGCCCGAGGGCGGACGGGTCGACGTCCGCCGGGCCGCCCGGCCGGTGCGCATCGCACGGGTGCACAAGACCACGTTCGGCGACCGGCTGGTTGCCAAGTTCGGCCTGCCGGTGCGCGGCTTCCGCGACGCCCGCCGGCACGACCCGGGCCACGAGATGGCGCCGGACCGCAACGTGCTGACCCGCGGCTGGGTCCGCGGGGACGGAGAGGAGGGGGGCCGCGGTGGCGGCACGGACGACGACGCGTGAGACCCGGCGGCCGGCCCGCGCGGCGCAGCCGGCCGAGCCGGTCGCGCCTCCCGAGCCGGCCGACGGCGGGACGACGCGGGGCCGGCTGACCGAGCTGCGCATCCGCGGCCTCGGCGCCATCGACGACGTCACCCTCGAGCTCGGCGACGGTCTGACCGTGGTCACCGGGGAGACCGGCGCGGGCAAGACGATGGTCGTCACCGGGTTGACGCTGCTCTTCGGCGGCCGGGCCGACCCCGGTCGCGTGCGCGCCAACGGGCGGGCCGGCGTCGAGGGGCGGCTGGCGCTGCCCGCCGACTCCCCGGTGTGGGAGCGGGCGGCCGACGCCGGCGCCGATCCCGACGACGACGGCACGCTGATCCTGGCCCGCACGGTCAGCGCCGAGGGGCGGTCGCGCGCCCACCTCGGCGGGCGCAGCGTCCCGGTCGGGGTCGTCGCCGAGCTGGCTGAGGGGCTGCTCGCGGTGCACGGGCAGAGCGACCAGCTGCGGCTGTCCCGCCCGGCCGAGCAGCGCCGGGCCCTGGACCGCTACGCCGGCACCGCCCACCTGGAGCTGCTGGACCGCTACCGCGAGGCGTACGGCCGGTGGCGGCAGCTGGCCGGCGACCTCGAGCGCCGCCGCAGGCAGGCCCGGGAGCTGGCGCAGGCCGCTGACGTCCTCCGGCACGGGCTGGAGGAGATCGAGGCCGTGGGCCCGCAGCCGGGGGAGGACGACGAGCTGGACGCCCAGGCGCGGCGGCTCAGCGACGCCGACGCGCTGCGTGCCGCCGCCGACGAGGCCCGCACCGCGTTGGTCGGCGACGTCACCGGCGACCTCGGGGACGACCTGCCGCAGGACGCCAGCGCCGCGCTGGCCCTCGCCGAGCGGGCGCTGGCCGCCTCCGACGACCCCACGCTGGTGATGCTGGCCCAGGACCTGAACGACGCGGTCGCGGTCGTCTCCGACGTCGCCGGTCAGCTGGCCTCCTACGTCGCCGACCTCGACGCCGACCCCGCGCGGCTGGCCGAGGTGATGGACCGCCGTGCGGCGATCACCGCGCTGGTGCGCAAGTACGCCGACGTCGGCGAGGGGGTGGCCGGCGTCCTGGCCTGGGCCGAGGACGCCCGCCGCCGGCTGGACGAGCTCGACGTCTCCGACGAGGCGCTCGAGGCGCTGGGGGCCGCGCGCGACGCCGCCCGGGCCGAGGTCGACGACCTCGGCGCGCAGGTGTCGGCCGGGCGCCGGGCGGCGGCCGACGGTTTCGCCGCCGAGGTGGGCCGGGAGCTGGCCGGGCTGGCGATGAAGAGCGCCCGCGTCTCGTTCTCCATCGACAGCGACCCCGACGCCCCCGGCCCCGACGGCATCGACGAGGTGGCGCTGCTGATGGCCGCGCACCCCGGCGCCCCGCCGCGGCCGGTGCACAAGGGCGCCTCCGGCGGTGAGCTGTCGCGGGTGATGCTCGCCATCGAGGTGGTCTTCGCCGGGGCCGACCCGGTGCCGGTGATGGTGTTCGACGAGGTCGACGCCGGGGTCGGCGGGCAGGCCGCCGGGGAGATCGGCCGGCGGCTGGCGCGGCTGGCGCGGCAGCACCAGGTCGTCGTCGTCACCCACCTGGCGCAGGTCGCGGCGTTCGCCGACACCCACCTGGTCGTGGACAAGTCCCCGGACACCGGTGCAGGCGTGACCGCCACGGACATCCGGGCGGTCGACGGCGAGGACCGGGTCCGCGAGCTGGCGCGGATGCTGTCCGGGCTCACCGACAGCGACACCGGTCAGGCGCACGCCCGGGAGCTGCTGGCCGTGGCGGCCACCGCACGCGCGGCGGCGTAGCGGAGGCGATCCGGCAGCCAGGAGTGACGGCGGAACGAGTGGGGTAGGGCCGGATCGTGCCCCACCGACGTCGCACCGCCGCAGCCGCGCGGCCCCTCGCCCACCGCCCCCTGACCGGTGCCGCCCGGTGAGCTGCTTCTCCTCCGCCGACGAGTCGGCGCACTACGGCTTCAGCGTCTGCATGCTGCTCACGCAGTACCGCGAGCAGCTGGGCTGGGCGCGCGAGGGCGTCGTCGAGCTCGGCACCGGTGACGCCACCGCCATCGCCGACGTGGTGGCGGGCCTGCCGGAGCTGCGGGTGCGCAGTTTCGACATCAGCGCCTCGTCGGTCGAGCGGGCCCGGGACAACATCGCCGCCCGCGGGGTCGCCGACCGGTACACCGTGGAGCTCGGCGACTTCTTCGACGGCGCCGACTCCGCAGCCGGGGCAGTGGCGTCCACGGTGATCGCCAACCCGCCCTACATCCCGGCGCCGGACCGCGACATCCTCATGCCCGAGCTGTGGGGCGGGGTGTACGGCAACGACCTGGTGCTGCAGCTGCTCAAGGCCGGCTACCGCAACGTCGTCACCGCGGTGCCGAGCTACGCCGACCCGGAGACGACGGTCCGGACGGCGGAGGACCTCGGCTACCGGGTCGCGAACTTCCTCGCGATGGGCCTGGACTACGGCGAGTACAGCAGCGAGCCCAAGGTGCGCGACCACATCCGCCGGCTGGTCGCCGAGGGCCGCGGCTGGGCGGGGGAGGGCGAGTACATGGTCGCCGTCGCGCTGTTCACCCAGGACCCGGACATCCCCGGCGACCGCGCCGGCCAGTTGCTGCGGGCGCTGCAGGTCACACCGTCATCCTCCGGATGACACCGCGAACAGGTGCCGTCTCCCGGGTGCGCTGAGCCCGTCCCGGCCCTCGTCGCGGAGGCCTCCGACCCCCGCTCCCCGAACGCCCCGCGGGGCGACCCACCTGGGCGGGCTCCCTCACCGCCGCTTGGCGTAGCCGGCGAGCCCGAACTGCAGCAGGGCCAGGCCGCGCTCCCCGCGGGCGCGCAGCTCGGCGGACAGCTCCGGGCCGGAGACGCCGGCGAGCACCCGGTCGCGGGCCAGCTCCAGCAGCGCGGCGTAGAGGCTGAGCACCGCGTGCGCGGCCAGCCACGGCGCCAGCTCACCGGGCTCGGCCTGCGTCTCCTCGGCGATCAGCTCGGCCAGCGCGGTGGTCAGCTCGCCGAGGATCTCCCGCTCGCGCACCTGCAGGGTGCGGCTGCCGCGGATCACCTGCGCCATCTCGGCCACGCCCGCGGCGGCCTCGGGCGCGCCCAGCCCGCTCATCGCCCGGACGACGAAGGTGCCGGCCGCCGCGGTCACCGACTCGCCGGCGGGCCGGGTGCGGACCGCCTCGAGCAGCGCCGCCCGCATCGGCGGGTCGGCCTCGAAGACCAGCCCCTCCTTGACCGGGAAGTGGTTGAACACCGTCTTCTCGACCACGCCGGCGCGCTGGGCGATCTCCACGACGCTGACCGCGTCGAACCCGCGCTCGGCGAACAGCTCGGCGGCGGCCTCGATGATCGTGGCGCGGGTCTGCTGGCGCCGCCGCTCCCGCAGGCCGGGGCCGCGCAGGGCACGCCGGCGACGGCCGCGCCCGGCCTGCTCCGCCTCGGCAGCAGCCGGGGGAGCGGCGGGTGTGGTGGCGCCGGGCAGTGGGGGCGCCCCGTCGTCGGGCGTCCCCGGCTCGGGCAGCTCGGCGCCGACCGCCTCGGGCGCCTCCGGCCGGACCTCGTCGTCGGAGTCCGTACGACCGACCGCCCGCGCCCCTGGAGTCACCCGGACAACGCTAGACAGCACGCCTGAGTGCTCCGGAGGGGCTCGTGAGCCGCGCGTGCCCGGCGTGTCCCTCTCCCGTGGTGTCGGCCACTCTGCGTCACTATGGGGTCGCCGATGCGCGTCGGAGGCCGGCGGTGTGAAGCCTCCGTGGGAGAGTGCAGGCCATGCGCATCGGCTCCCTCCGCCGTGGCCGGGCGCCGGAAGCGGCCCCCGGAGTGACCGGCACCGTGCGGCTGGACCGCCGCACCAAGAACCTCACCAAGCGGCTGCGCCCGGGGGACGTCGCGGTCATCGACCACGTCGACATCGACCGGGTCAGCGCGGACTCCCTGGTCGCGTGCAAGGTCGCCGCGGTGGTCAACGCCGCGCCCAGCACCTCCGGCCGCTACCCCAACCTCGGCCCCGAGATCCTCGTCAACGCCGGCATCCCGCTCGTCGACGGCGTCGGCAAGGAGGTGCTCTCGGCGGTCAAGGAGGGGACGGGGGTCCGCGTCGACGGCAACCAGCTGCTGCTGGAGGACGGCACCGTCGTCGCCGAGGGCACCGAGCAGACCCCGGAGACCGTCGCCGAGGCGATGGCCGAGGCCCGGGCCGGGCTGTCGGTCCAGTTGGAGGCGTTCGCCACCAACACGATGGAGTACATGAAGCGCGAGCGCGCGCTGCTGCTCGACGGCGTCGGCGTGCCCGACGTGGCCACGCCGATCGAGGGCCGGCACGTGCTGGTCGTCGTCCGCGGCTACGACTACAAGGAGGACCTGCAGGCGCTGCGGTCCTACATCCGGGACTACCGCCCGGTGCTGATCGGCGTCGACGGCGGGGCGGACGCGCTCGTCGAGGCCGGCTACCGCCCGGACATGATCATCGGCGACATGGACTCGGTGAGCGACGAGGTCCTCAAGAGCGGCGCCGAGGTCGTCGTCCACGCCTACGCCGACGGCCGCGCGCCCGGCCTGGCCCGCGTCCAGGACCTCGGCGTCGAGGCGATCACCTTCCCGGCCGCCGCCACCAGCGAGGACATCGCGATGCTGCTCGCTGACGAGAAGGGCGCCAAGCTCATCGTCGCCGTCGGCACCCACGCCACGCTGGTCGAGTTCCTCGACAAGGGCCGCGGCGGCATGGCCTCCACCTTCCTCACCCGGCTGCGGCTGGGCGGCAAGCTCGTCGACGCCAAGGGCGTGAGCCGGCTCTACCGCAGCCGCATCTCGACCCTGACGCTGGTCGTCCTGGTGCTCGCCGCGTTCGTGGCCATCGGGTCGGCCCTCGCCGTCTCGGCGGCCGGCCGCGTCTACCTCGACCTGCTGGTCGACCAGTGGAACAGCTTCCTGTTCTGGTTGGAGAACCTCTTCTCGTGATCGACTTCCGCTACCACCTCGTCTCGCTGATCGCGGTCTTCCTGGCCGTCGCGCTGGGCATCGTCATCGGCACCACGGCGCTGAACGCGCCGATCCTCGACGACCTCGAGGGCGAGGTGGCCGCGCTCACCGAGGACAAGCGGGAGCTGGAGACCCAGACGCAGGAGCTGCGGGCCCAGCTCGACAGCGGCGACGCCTTCGAGGCCGCCGTCGCCCCCACCCTGGTCGCCGGCAGCCTCACCGGCCGCAGCATCGTCCTCGTCGCCACCGGCGACGACGTCCCGACCGAGACCGTCGAGGAGGTCGCCACGCTGGTGGGCCAGGCCGGCGGCACGGTGACCGGCACCATCCGGCTGCAGCCGGAGTACAGCGACCCGGCCACCGCCGCCGAGGTGCAGAGCTACGTGACCGGCCCGGGCCTGCCGACCGGCGTCACGCTGCCCGAGACCGATGACACCGGTCAGCTGGTGGGCTCGTTGCTCGCCCAGGTGCTCATGCGCCCGACAGCGCCCGGCGCCGCCGCCCCGGACACCGCCGCCCTGTCCTCCGTGCTCGCGGGCCTGCGCGCCCTCGGCGTGCTCGAGCAGGACTCCCCGTCGGTCGCCCCGGCCGACTTCGCGGTGGTGCTGACCGCCGGCGCCCCGGCGGAGGAGGACGCCGAGCAGCGCACAGACACCCTCGTCGACCTGGCCCTGGCCCTCGACGCCGCGGGCTCCGGCGCCGTCGTCGCCGGGGACGCCGCCTCGGCCCGCGACACCGGCCTGGTCGGCGTCATCCGCTCGGACCCGGAGAACTCCGCGGCCGTCTCGACCGTCGACAACGTCGAGTCGCCGTCGGGCCGGATCAGCACGGTGCTCGCCCTCGGGCGGGAGGGTCAGGGCACGTCGGGCGCGTACGGCGCGGGTGAGGACACCCAGCCGGTGCCACCGGTCCCCACCGCGACCCCGTGACCCGCCGCAGCTCCGGCGGCGGCGCGCGGCGCCGGGCGCTGCTCGCCCTCGCCGGTGCCGCCGCGGCCCGACTCGGCCTGGCCGGTGCCGCCGCGCTCGACGGGCGCCCCGCCGGGGCGCCCTGGCGGCGCACCAACTACGCCGGCCGTCCGGTGACCCTGCTCGGCGGCCCCGCCCTGGCGCTGGCCGCGACGGCGGCCGCGGTGGCCGGCGCCGCTCCGGGCACCCGTGCGGCCGCCGCGCTGGTCGGCGGCGTGTCCGGGCTGGTCGGCGGCTACGACGACCTCGCCGG
Organism: Geodermatophilus sp. URMC 65; assembly: GCF_053502545.1. Taxonomy (NCBI): domain Bacteria; kingdom Bacillati; phylum Actinomycetota; class Actinomycetes; order Geodermatophilales; family Geodermatophilaceae; genus Geodermatophilus; species Geodermatophilus sp. URMC 65. The sequence continues at coordinate 5,724,141 of NZ_CP199954.1, read as the reverse complement.
CGCCCGCCCCGAGCAGGCGCGGGACAAGGGGCTGGCCGGGCACCTGCGCGCGCTGCGCGCCGGGCGGGTGTCGGCCGGCGCGGTGAAGGTCGCCGGCATCGGCGCCGCCGCCGCGGCCGCGGCCCTCCTGGTGAAGGACCCCGCTGCCCCCCACCGGCCCCGTCCAGGGCACCGCCCCGCGCCTGCGAGGGGTGGGGAGGACGGGGTCCTTTCGCCTGCAGCGGGGCTGTTCCATCGCCGCACCACGGTCGCCGACGCCGTCCTCACCACCGGGCTGGTCGCCGGCACCGCCAACCTGGTCAACCTCCTCGACCTGCGTCCCGGCCGCGCGGCCAAGGCCGCCGCGCTCGCCGCCGCCGCGGGGCTGGGCGGCCCGTCGGGCTCGCTCGTCGCCGGGCCGCTCGGCGCGAGCCTCGCCGTGCTGCCGGCCGACCTGGGGGAGCGGGTCATGCTCGGTGACTGCGGCGCCAACGCCGTCGGCGCGCTGCTCGGGCTGCGGCTGGCCGCCGTGCCGGCACGCCCGGCGCGGGCCGGGGCGCTGGCGGTGGTCGTCGGGCTCACCCTGGCCAGCGAGCGGGTGAGCTTCACGCGGGTCATCGAGGCCACCCCCGTCCTGCGGGGACTGGACCGGCTCGGCCGCCGCCGCGGGGCATGACCCGGCAGGTCGTCCGGGGGGTCGCCGGCGCCGCCGCGCTGATCGCCGTCCTCACCGTGCTGGCCCGGCTCGCCGGGTTCGGCCGCACCCTGGTGTTCACCAACGCCGTCGGCGCCGGCAGCACCGGTGACACCTACCTGGCGGCGAACAACGTCCCCAACATCGTCTTCGAGGTGGTCGCCGGCGGTGCGCTGGCGAGCCTCGTCGTCCCGATGCTGGCCGGCGGCATCGCCACCGGCGACCGCGAGCAGGTGCGGCGCACCGCCTCGGCGCTGCTCGGCTGGAGCCTGCTGGTGCTCACCCCGCTGGCCGTGCTGCTCGCGGTGGGCGCCGAGCCGGTCGCCCGGCTGCTGCTGGGCTCGTCGGACCCGGTGCAGGTCGACCTCGCCGCCCGCTTCCTCGTCGTCTTCGCCCCCCAGGTCGTGCTGTACGGCATCGGGATCGTGCTCACCGGCGTGCTGCAGGCGCACCGCCGCTTCGCCGCGCCCGCGCTCGCGCCGCTGCTGTCGAGCGTGGTCGTCGTCGGCGCCTACCTGACCTTCGCCGCGATCGGCGGCAGCCGGACGGCCGAGGGGCTGAGCACCCCCGCCGAGCTGGTGCTGTCGGTCGGGACGACGCTCGGCGTGGCCGCGCTGTCGCTGTCCCTGCTGCTGCCGGTGCGGCGGTTGCGCCTCGGGTTGCGGCCGGCGCTGCGCTTCCCCGTGGGCGCTGCGCCGCGGGTGCGCCGGCTGGCCCTGGCCGGTGTGCTCACCCTCGCCGGGCAGCAGCTGCTGGCCGCGGTGGCGATCCGGCTGGCCAACGCCGGCGCGCCCGACGGCACCCAAGTGGTCTACGCCGCCGGGCTGACGGTGTTCCTCGTGCCGTGGGCCGCGCTGGCGGTGCCGCTGGCCACCTCGGCCTACCCGGGGCTGGCCGAGCGGGCCGGGACCGGCGACGAGGCCGGGTTCCGCCGGGCGCTGGCCCCGGTGACCGCCCTCGTCGTCGTCGTCTCGACCGTCGCGGCGGCGGTGCTGGTCGCGATCGCGGGGCCGATGGCGGGGGTGTTCCTCGCCGGGGAGCAGGCGGGCGTGGTCGGCGCGCTGCGCGACACCATCGTGGCCTTCGCCCCGGGGCTGCCCGGTTACGGGCTGGTGGCGGTGCTCTCCCGCGCGCTCTACGCCCGCGGCCTGTGGCGGGCGCCGACGGCGTGCGTGCTGGGCGGCTGGCTGCTCGCGGTGGCGGCGGACGTCGTCCTCGCCGCGGTGCTGCCGGCGGCCGACCGCGGCGTCGCCCTGGCCGCGGGGCACAGCGCCGGGGTCACCGTGGCCGGGCTGGCGCTGCTCGCCGTCGTCGCGCGGGTCGTGGGTCCGGCCGGGCTCGCCGGCGTCGTCCGGACCGGGCTGCCCGCGCTGCTCGCCGCCGCGCTCGCCGCCGCCGCGGGGCTGGCCGTCGCCGGCGCGCTCGACGCCGATCCGGTCCCGCAGGGCCGCCTCGTCGCGACCGTCGGCGCCGGGGTGCTCGCCGCGGCAGCCGCACTGGTCGTCGCCGCGGCGGTCATGATGGGAACCGCGCGGCGCCCGCTGCTGGCGGCGGTGCGTGGTCTGGGACGAGGCGATCACCAGGAGGTGCACGGTGGCTGAGCGGCTCCCGCTGCAGTGCCGCCACGTGACCGAGGTCCTGGCCACCAGCACCGGTGGGGTGGGCACGCACGTGCGCGCGGTGCTGCCCGCCCTCGCCGCGGCCGGCGCCGACGTGCGGGTGTGCGGACCGGACGCGACCGAGCGGCTGTTCGGCTTCACCGCCGCAGGCGCCGGCTTCACGCCCGTCGAGATCTCCGCGGGCCTCTCCCCGGGAGCCGACGCCCGCGCCGTCGCGGCGCTGCGCCGGGCCACCGCCGACGCCGACCTGGTGCACGCCCACGGGCTGCGCGCCGGCCTGGTCGCCGCAGCCGCCCGCGGGCGCAGCGACCGGCCGCTGGTGCTCACCCTGCACAACGCCCTGCCCGAACGCGGGGGCGCGCTGCGCCGGGTGCTTCGGCTGGCCGAGCGCGCCACGATCCGCGGCGCCGACGTCGTCCTCGCCGCCTCCGGTGACCTCGCCGAGAACGCCTGGCGGCAGGGTGCGCGCGACGTCCGGGTCGCGCCCGTCTCCGCCCCGCCGCTGCCGGCCCCGGCCCGGCCGGCCGCCGAGGTGCGCGCCGAGCTCGGGGTCGCCGACGGCCGCCCCCTGGTGGTCGCCGTGGGGCGGCTGCACCCGCAGAAGGGCTACGACGTCCTGCTCGACGCCGCCGCCCGGTGGGCCGCCGTTCCGCGCCCCCCGCTGGTCGCCGTGGCCGGGGACGGACCGCTGCACGACGAGCTGGCCGCCCGCATCGCCGCCGAGCGGCTGCCGGTGGTGCTGCTCGGCCGGCGCGGCGACGTCGCCGACCTGCTGGCCGCCGCCGACCTCGCCGTCCTGCCCTCGCGGTGGGAGGCCCGCTCGCTCACCGCGCAGGAGGCGCTGCGCGCCGGCACCCCGCTGGTGGCCACCCGCACCGGCGGCCTGCCCGAGCTGCTCGGCGACGGCGCGGCCCTGGTTCCGGTCGGCGACGCCGCGGCGCTGGCCGACGCGGTCACCGGCCTGCTCGGCGACCCGGCGCGCGCCCGGGCGCTGGCCGAGGCCGGCAGCCGGCAGGCGGCGACCTGGCCCGACGAGGCCGCCACCACCCGCCAGCTGGTCGCCCTCTACCGCGAGCTGCTCGGCGCACCGCGATGAGCCGGCTCGGGACGCTGCTGCTCACCGTCCTCGCGGTCCTGCTGACCGCCGTGTCGGTCCCCACCCCTCCCGCGGTCGCCGCCCCGGCCGAGGGGGCGAGCGCCGACCGCGTGGTCGTCGTCGGCGTCCCCGGTCTGGTGTGGGACGACGTCGACCCGCAGGCGACGCCGGCGCTGTGGGCGCTGGCGGAGGGCTCCCCGATCGGCGCGGTGTCGGTGCGGGCCGCGCGCGCCACCAGCTGCGTGCTCGACGGCTGGGCGACGCTCGGCGCGGGCAACCGCGCCCGGTTCCCGGCCCCCGACGAGTCGATGCCGCCGGTGCCGCTGCCGACCGTGCCGCTGCCCACCGAGGCGCCGGCCGACCCGGGCGCCCAGCCACCGCCGGAGGAGGTCCCGCCGGTGCCGCCGGCCAGCCCCGCGCTGTCGCACTGCGGCCTGCAGGAGCGGCTGGCCGCGGCCGGCCTGGCCGATCCGCAGGCCGCCGTCGCCGCGGTCGCCGACGATCCCGCGACGGCCCGCTTCGGTACCGAGCCCGCGGCGCTGGGCACCGCGGTCGGCTGCGCCACCGTCGTCGGCCGGGCGCCGGCGCTGGCCGTCGCCGCGCCCGGCGTCACGATCGGGCAGCGTGACCAGCTGCCCGCCGACCCGGGGGAGCTGCTGACCGGCTGCCCACTGGTGCTGGTCGGCCTCGACGACCTGGTGGACGCCGGGGAGCCGGGGCTCGAGGGCAGCGACACCGGCACCGAGCCGCGGCCCCGCGCCGCCGCACTCGCCGGCATCGACGCCGCGCTCGGCCGGCTGGTCGAGGCCGTGGCGGCGGCGCCGGGGGAGACGCTGCTGCTGGTCCAGGGCATCTCCGAGGTCAACGACGGCCGGGCGCAGCTGCACGTCGGCCTCGCCTCCGGTCCCGGGTTCGGCGAGCCGCGCTGGCTGACCTCGGCGAGCACCGGCCGGGCGCCGTTCGTGCAGCTGATCGACGTCGCACCCACCGTCCTCGCCGCCCTGGGCCTGGACCGGCCGGCGTCGATGAACGGGCAGGCGCTGCAGACCGACGGTGAGCGGCCCCCGCTGGCCGAGGCGATCGAGGCGCTCGAGCAGGCCAACACCGCCGCCTCGGTGCACTACCGCAGCACCGGCACCTTCTTCTGGGCACTCGTGCTGCTCAGCGCCGCCGTCGTCGGCCTGGGCCTGCTCGCGGCCGGGGGACGGCGCCGCGACCGGGCACCGCGACCGGCCGGGGAGCGACTGCGCAGGACGGTGCGCCCGGTCGCCCTCGGCGCCGCCGCGGTGCCGGTCGCCAGCTACCTCGCCGGGCTGCTGCCCTGGGAGCGCGCCGGCCTCCCGCGCCTGGCGCTCGCGGGGAGCGTGCTGCTCGCCGCGCTGGCGGTGCTCGCGATCGCCGCGCTGGGGCCCTGGCGGCGCCACCCGCTGGGCCCGCCGGTCGTCGTCCTGGCGATCACGCTGGGCACCCTCGTCGGCGACGTCCTGACCGGGTCCACCCTCGAGCTCGACGGGCTGCTCGGCTACGACCCGATCGTGGCCGGGCGGTTCACCGGCTACGGCAACCTCGGCTTCGGCCTGCTCGCCGTCAGCGCGCTGCTGCTCACCGCCCTGCTCGCCACCGCCGCCGCCCGCCGGGCCCCCGCGGGCCGGGCGCGGGTGGTGACCGCGGCCGTCGTGCTCGGCGCCGGGGCGCTCACCGTGCTGGTCGTCGGGGCGCCGGCGCTGGGCCGCGACTTCGGCGGGGTGCTGGCTGCGCTGCCGGGATTCCTGCTGCTGGCGATGCTGCTGACCGGCACCCGCGTGACGGTGACCCGGATGGCGGCGGTGCTGGCGCTGGCCGTGGTGGCGGTCGGCGCGCTGGCGTACGTCGACTGGCTGCGGCCGCCTGCCGAGCGCAGCCACCTGGGCCGCTTCGTCGAGCAGCTGCTCACCGGCGAGGCGTGGACGGTGGTCACCCGCAAGGCGGAGGCCAACCTCGGCATCCTGTTCGGCAGCCCGCTGGCCTGGCTGCTGCCGGTCGCGCTGGTCGCCGCCGTCTGGCTGGTGCGCCCGGTGGGGGGACGGTGGGGTGGGGAGGTGCAGCGCCGGCTGCCGGGGCCGCTGCGCGGGCCGGGGCTGCTGCGCGGCCGGCGCGACCTGCTGGCCCCGGGTGACCTCGCGGTGCTGCGGGCCGGGCTGCTCGCCACCGCGCTGAGCCTGGCCCTGGGGGCGGCGGCCAACGACTCCGGGGTGGCCCTGCCGGCGACGGCGGCGTCCCTGCTGGTGCCGCTGCTGGTGTGGCTCGCGGCGGGCCCGCGGGATCCGGGCGGGGGAGGCGCGACGGTGGGCGACGGCACGGCCGCGGGCCCGGCGGGGGAGGGGACTGATCGTGTTACGGTGGTCTCCCGTGGATCGACCGCATGGAACGCGTGACCATGACTACGGGGCTCATGACCACGGGATGAGGACTCTCCTCCACAACTCCCAGCCGACGAAGTTCGTCTTCGTCACCGGTGGGGTCGTCTCCTCTCTCGGCAAGGGCCTGACGGCCAGCTCCCTCGGGGCGTTGCTGTCCAGCCGTGGCCTCCGGGTCACCATGCAGAAGCTGGACCCCTACCTCAACGTCGACCCCGGGACGATGAACCCGTTCCAGCACGGCGAGGTGTTCGTCACCGAGGACGGCGCCGAGACCGACCTGGACATCGGGCACTACGAGCGGTTCCTCGACACCGACCTCACCGGCCGGTCGAACGTGACCACCGGCCAGGTCTACTCGGACGTGATCGCCAAGGAGCGGCGCGGCGAGTACCTCGGTGACACCGTGCAGGTCATCCCGCACATCACCAACGAGATCAAGGCCCGGATCATGTCAGCGGCGGAGGGGACCTCCGACCGGGTGGACGTCGTCATCACCGAGGTGGGCGGCACCGTCGGTGACATCGAGTCGCTGCCCTTCCTCGAGGCCGCCCGCCAGGTGCGCCACGAGATCGGCCGGGACAACTGCTTCTTTCTGCACATCTCGCTGGTGCCCTACATCGCGCCGTCCGGTGAGCTGAAGACCAAGCCGACGCAGCACTCGGTCGCCGCGCTGCGCAACATCGGCATCCAGCCCGACGCGGTGGTGTGCCGCTCGGACCGGGAGATCGGCACCGGCCTCAAGCGCAAGATCAGCCTGATGTGCGACGTCGACGCCGAGGGCGTGATCTCCTGCCCCGACGCGCCGTCGATCTACGACATCCCCAAGGTGCTGCACCGGGAGGGCCTGGACGCCTACGTCGTCCGCCGGCTGGGCCTGCCGTTCCGGGACGTCGACTGGACCGTGTGGGGCGACCTGCTGGACCGGGTCCACGCGCCGAAGCAGACGGTGACGATCGCGCTGGTCGGCAAGTACATCGACCTGCCCGACGCCTACCTGTCGGTCACCGAGGCGCTGCGGGCCGGCGGGTTCGCCCACCGCAGCCGGGTGGAGATCCGCTGGGTGCCCTCCGACGACTGCCAGACCCCGGAGGGCGCCGAGCGGGCGCTGGCCGGCGTCGACGGCGTCTGCATCCCGGGTGGGTTCGGGGTGCGCGGCATCGACGGCAAGCTCGGCGCGATCCGGCACGCGCGAGTCAACGGCGTCCCGCTGCTGGGCCTGTGCCTGGGGCTGCAGTGCATGGTCATCGAGGCCGCGCGCAACCTCGCCGGGCTGCCCGAGGCCAACTCAGCGGAGTTCGACCCGGACACCCCCGACGCGGTCATCGCGACGATGGCCAGCCAGGTCGACGTCGTCGCCGGGCGCGGCGACATGGGCGGCACCATGCGGCTGGGCAGCTACCCGGCCAGCCTGCAGAAGGGCTCGGTCGTCGCCCAGGCCTACGGCTCGTGCGACATCACCGAGCGGCACCGGCACCGCTACGAGGTGGCCAACGCCTACCGCGACCGGATCGGCGAGGCCGGGCTGGTCTTCTCGGGCACCTCGCCCGACGGCCTGCTGGTCGAGTTCGCCGAGCTGCCGCGCGAGGTCCACCCGTTCTTCGTCGGCACGCAGGCCCACCCGGAGCTCAAGAGCCGCCCGACCCGGCCGCACCCGCTGTTCGCGGCGTTCGTGCAGGCGGCGATCGACTTCTCCGAGTCCGCGCGGCTGCCCGTGCCGCTGGACGAGGAAGAGAAGGTCGGGATCTAGTGACCGAGCTCGCGAGGTCACCAGAGTGCAGAGCGTCGACGGCCATCAGGACGACGAGCGCCGGCGAGGAGGACTGATGGTCGAGCCTGCCCGGCCGGGGGAGTACGAGACCCTCGCCACCGAGACGGTGCACGAGGGCCGCATCATCACCCTCGTCAAGGAGACCGTCGCGATGCCCGGCGGCGGGGACAGCGTGCGGGAGATCGTCCGGCACATCGGCGCCGTGTGCGTCGCCGCGGTGGACGACGAGGGGCGGATCGTGATGGTCCGCCAGTACCGCCACCCGGTCCGCGGCTACCTCTGGGAGCTGCCCGCCGGCCTGCGCGACGCCGACGGCGAGGCCCCGCTGGCCACCGCGCAGCGCGAGCTCGCCGAGGAGGCGTCCCTCGCCGCGGAGCGCTGGTCGCTGCTGGCGAACAACTTCTCGACCCCGGGCTTCTGCGACGAGCAGATCCTGATCTACCTCGCGGAGGGGCTCTCGGCCGCCGACCGGCCGGAGGGCTTCGTCGTCGAGCACGAGGAGCTCGACATGACGGTGGAGCGGGTGCCGCTCGACGAGGCGGTGCAGCGGGTGTTCTCGGGCGCGATCCGCAACTCCTCGGCGGTCATCGGCGTGCTCGCCGCGGCGCAGGCCCGGGCGACCGCGCCGCAGCTGCGGACCGCGGACGCCGAGTAGAGAAAGGACCACCTTGCCCCCCGCCACTCGCAGGCTCGTGGCGGGACCCTGCAAGGAGGCCGTCAGCCGATGACGGCGGGGGCCGAGGTGCCCACCTGGACCCAGCGCAGCACGCCGAAGGTGTCGGGCACCTCCTCCTCGAGCCAGAACACGTAGGGGACGCCGGACGTCAGCCCGGTGAACGCCACCGTGACCGGCACGCAGTCGGCCGGCTGGGGCGCGATCAGCACCGGCGGTTCGGGCTGCAGGCCGGGCACCAGCCGCTGGCTGACCGCCTGCACCCGGTACCGCTGCACCTCGGTGTGCCCGTCGGCCTGCCAGCTGACCGTGGCCGAGGCGACGCCGGGCACCACGCCGGGGAGGATCTGCCGCGGGTTGGCGTGGCCGCCGCACGACGAGGGCGGTGGGTCGGTGTCGGGCAGGACGCCGTGGGGGACGCCGGGACGCACCCGGACCTCGACCTGCCGCGGACGCGGGACGTCGACCACGCTCACCGGCGGGACGGCGGCCGGCGCGGTCGGGGGCGGGGCGACGACCGTGACCGCGCGGGGGAGCGCCGCCGCGTCCGCCGGGACCGCGGGCAGCGCCGTCCGGGAGGCGGTCACCGTCGCGGCGACCTCGGTGACCGGCCCGCTCAGCGCGATCAGCCCGACCGCCGCCACCGCGGCGACCGTGCCGGTCCCGCGTCCCCGTCGTCGTGCCCGCCGTGCCACGCAGTACCTCCTGGTGTCCTCCTGGTCATCGGCAGTCCCAGGCGTCACCTCAACCCCAACCGGCGCTCCTCCCGCCCGAGGGTGTCCGCGGGCAGCCCCAGGCGGGCGAGCTCGACGGCGGCCAGCGCGCGGGTCGCGGCCGGGTCGCCGGCCCGCCACGCGTCGGCGGTGCCGGGCGGCAGGTCGGCGAGCCGGCCCAGCGGCGCGGTGGCCAGCGCCCGCGCTGCGAGCACCGCGGGGTCGGCGGTGGCCAGCCGCCGGGCGGCGCCGGCCGCCCGCGCCCAGCCCAGCCGCCAGGCCAGCCAGCGCAGCAGCAGCCAGCCCACCGGGAGGACGACGAGGACGACGGCGAGCACCGTGGCGAGCGTGCCCACGGCGTCCTGCGCGGCCTGTCCCGCGCCGCCGACCGACCCGCCGGCCGAGCCCAGGACCTCGAACGGTGCGGCCAGCTCGTCGCCGACCACGGGGACGTCCTCGGCGGCCCGTGCGGCCGAGGACATGCTGCCGGCCACCGCCGCGCCGAGGTCCTCGACGGCGCGGCCGGGCTCGGCCAGGGCCAGCACCGCACCGTGCACCGTCCGGGCCACCAGCACCCAGACCACCAACCAGGCCAGCAGCCCGACGTCGGCGGCCAGCTGGCGACGGCGTAGTGCGGGGGACGGGGCGTACAGGGGCACGGGTACTCCTCCTGCCGGACGGGGGGGACCCGACCACCTTCCGTCCCGGGCGCCCTCCCCGCAGGCGGAGACCCCGGGGTCGCTGGCAGGCTGACCTCGTGCTGACCTCCGACCAGGCCCTGGCCCTCCTCTCCGCCGCCCGGGAGGAGTGCGCCCGGGTCGGCGTGCCGATGTCCTTCGCCGTCATGGACGCCGCGGGCCACCTCGTGGGCCTGCTGCGCACCGACGGCGCACCGTGGATCTCCACCGACGTCGCCCAGGGGAAGGCCTGGACCGCGGCGGCCTACGGCATGCCCAGCGCCGGGCAGAAGGCCAAGATGGACAGCCTGCCGAACTTCTCCACCGCGCTGACCACGATGACCGGGGGCCGCTTCACGCCGCAGCCGGGCGCCGTCCCGGTCTACGCCGACGGGCAGCTGGTCGGGGCGCTCGGCGCCAGCGGGGGCACCGGCCAGCAGGACGAGGACGTCTGCAGCGCCGCGGTCACCGCCTGCGGGTTCACGACCGCCGCCGGCTGAACGGGCGGTCCCGTCGCGGCCCCCTCGCAGGGGCCCGCCACGAGCGTGCTCGTGGCGGGGGGCGAGGGGGTCCTTCTCCTACACTCCGCGCGAGGCGCGCCCCCACCGGGGAGGCCCACGACGCGGTGCGGCGTCCCGTCACCCTCGGGACGTCCCGCCGGGACCAGGAGAGCGGACGATGCGGGTCGGGGTTCCCCGAGAGGTCAAGAACCGGGAGTACCGGGTGGCGCTCACCCCTGCGGGGGTGACCGAGCTGGCGCGGTCCGGGCACACGGTGCTCGTCGAGCGGGGCGCGGGGGAGGGCTCGTCCATCCCGGACGGCGACTACACCGCCGCGGGGGCGACGATCGTGGGCGACGCCGACGACGTCTGGGCCGACGCCGACCTGCTGCTGAAGGTCAAGGAGCCGGTCGCCGAGGAGTACGCCCGGCTGCGAGCCGGGCAGACGCTGTTCACCTACCTGCACCTGGCGGCGTCCAAGGAGTGCACCGACGCGCTGGTCACCTCCGGCACCACCGCGATCGCCTACGAGACGGTGCAGACAGCCGACGGCGCGCTGCCGCTGCTCGCCCCGATGTCGGAGGTCGCCGGGCGGATGGCGCCGCAGGTCGGCGCGCACAGCCTGGAGCGCGCGCACGGCGGCCGCGGCGTGCTGCTCGGCGGCGTCTCCGGCGTCTACGCGGCCAAGGTGGTCGTCATCGGCGCCGGGGTGTCGGGCATGAACGCCGCCGCGATCGCCCTGGGCATGCAGGCCGAGGTCGTCGTCCTGGACCGGGACATCGACAAGCTGCGCGCCGCCGACCGCATCTACCAGGGGCACCTGCAGACGGTGGCCTCCAACGCCTACGAGGTCGAGCGGGCCGTCCTCGACGCCGACCTGGTCATCGGGGCGGTGCTGGTGCCCGGCGCGAAGGCGCCCACGCTGGTCGGCAACGAGCTGGTGTCGCGGATGAAGCCCGGGTCGGTGCTGGTGGACATCGCCGTCGACCAGGGCGGCTGCTTCGAGGACACCCGCCCCACCACGCACGACGACCCGACGTTCCGCGTGCACGGCTCGGTCTTCTACTGCGTGGCCAACATGCCCGGGGCGGTGCCCAACACCTCGACGCACGCGCTGACCAACGTGACGCTGCCCTACGTCATGGCGCTGGCCAACGAGGGCACCGCGGCCGCCGTCGGCTCGGACCCGGCGCTGGCGCACGGCGTCAACGTCGTCTCCGGGCAGGTGGTGCTGCCCGAGGTCGCCGCGGCCCACGGGATGACCGCCGTCCCCCTCGAGGAGGTGCTCCGCTGACCGCCACCGCCACGAGGTCCCCGATCGAGCGGGTGGTCACCGGCTACCTCGACCACCTCACCGTCGAGCGCGGGTTGTCGGCCAACACCGTCTCGGCCTACCGCCGCGACCTCCGCCGCTACACGGAGTTCCTCGACGCCGCCGGCGTGCGCGGGCTCGGTGAGGTGGCCGAGTCCGACGTCGCGGGGTTCCTCGCCGCGCTCCGGCAGGGGGACGACGACCACCCGCCGCTGTCGGCCACGTCGGCGGCGCGCGCGGTGGTCGCCGTCCGGGGGCTGCACCGGTTCGCGCTGCTCGACGGCCTGGTGTCCGACGACGTCGCCCACGAGGTGCGCCCGCCGGCGCCGGCGCGGCGGCTGCCCAAGGCGATCCCGGTCGAGTCGGTGGTCGCGCTGATCGAGGCCGCCGCCGCGCTGGAGGGGCCGCGCGGGCTGCGCGACCGGGCGCTGCTCGAGGTGCTGTACGGCACCGGGGCCCGGATCTCCGAGGCGGTCGGGCTGGCCGTCGACGACCTCGACCGCGGCCAGTCGGTGGTGCGGCTGGCCGGCAAGGGCGGCAAGCAGCGGATCGTGCCGGTGGGGTCCTACGCGCTGGAGGCGGTCGAGGACTACCTGGTGCGCGCCCGTCCGGCGCTGGCCGCGGCCGGCCGCACCGGCGTGCGCGCTGGCGCGCTGTTCCTCAACGCGCGCGGCGGCTCGCTGTCGCGGCAGAGCGCCTGGGCCATCCTGCGGACGGCGGCGGAGCGGGCCGGGCTGAAGGCGGAGGTGTCGCCGCACACGCTGCGGCACTCCTTCGCCACGCACCTGCTCGACGGCGGCGCCGACGTCCGCGTCGTCCAGGAGCTGCTCGGCCACGCCTCGGTGACCACCACGCAGGTCTACACGCTCGTCACCGTCGACCGGCTGCGCGAGGTGTACGCCAGCAGCCACCCGCGGGCGCTCACCTGACAGACGCCCAGGGAGCTTCTCGGCGTCTTCTGCCAGCAGTGCCGGCCGGGTGTGGCGGATGTGTTGGCACGGGTCGCCAAGTCGACACGACATGCGGCGTGCCTCCTCGGTGGTTCGTGTCGACCTCCTTACCGTCGGTGCATCCCGCGCGGCAGAACGGCTGACCGCACCCGGCGGGAGCCGGAACGGGCACGAGGTGGAGGACACGACAGCGATGGCGATCCGAGGGGACGCGGCCGGCCAGGCCTTCGCGCTCCCGACCGACCCCGAGCCCGAGATGGGGGCCGCCGCCCCGCGGCTGGACCCGGCCCGCGCGCGCATGCGCCGGCTGCCGGACCCCAAGCCCCTGACGCAGCACGGCCCCGCGCGGATCATCGCGATGTGCAACCAGAAGGGCGGCGTCGGCAAGACGACGTCGACCATCAACCTGGGTGCCGCGCTGGTCGAGTACGGCCGCAAGGTGCTGCTCATCGACCTCGACCCGCAGGGGGCGCTGTCGGTGGGCCTCGGCGTCCCGGCGCAGAACCTCGACCGGACGATCTACAACGCCCTCATGGAGCGGCGCACCTCGCTCAAGGACGTGCGGGTGTCCACCGACATCCCCGGCCTGGACCTGGTGCCCAGCAACATCGACCTGTCGGCCGCCGAGGTGCAGCTGGTCAGCGAGGTGGCGCGGGAGCAGACGCTGCTGCGGGTGCTGGCCGACGTCCGCGACGAGTACGACTACATCCTCATCGACTGCCAGCCCTCGCTGGGCCTGCTGACGGTCAACGCGCTGACCGCCGCGCAGGGCGTGGTCATCCCGCTGGAGTGCGAGTTCTTCTCGCTGCGCGGCGTGGCCCTGCTCGTCGACACCATCGAGAAGGTCAAGGAGCGGCTCAACCCCGAGCTGGAGATCTCCGGGATCCTCGCCACGATGTACGACGCGCGCACCGTGCACTGCCGCGAGGTGTTCAGCCGCGTGGTCGAGGCCTTCGGCGACACCGTGTTCCAGACGGTCATCCAGCGGACCGTGCGCTTCCCGGAGACCACGGTCGCCGGCCAGCCGATCACCACCTGGGCGCCCACGTCCTCGGGCGCGTCGGCCTACCGCGACCTGGCCAAGGAGGTCCTGGCGCTGTGATCGAGCTCGCGAGATCACACAGAGGCACAGCACCCCGGGGCACGCAGACGCCGAGCACCAGCGAGGTGGCGGCGTGACCCGCCGTCCGACCCTGCCGGGCGCGGCGGAGCTGTTCCGCCGCACCGACGCCGCCCCGGCGCCGGAGGTCACCGAGCTGCCCAGCATCAGCGCCACGGTGAGCTCGCCGGCGCTGCGCGGCGGGGCCGCCCGCCGGGGCGAGGACCCGGCCGCACCGGCCGCGCCGCTGACGCTGGTCCCCGGCGGTGCCGACGACGCCGACCCGCTGGCGTCCTTCCGCCGACCCGCGCCGGCCCCGGCCGTGACGCCGGTCCGGCCCACCCGCGGCCGGCCGCAGCGCAGCGAGCGCGTCAAGCACGACGAGAAGATCACCGTCTACATCTCCGCCGAGGAGCTGCTGGCGCTGGAGAGCGCCCGGCTGACGTTGCGCGGCCAGCACGGGGTGGCCGCGGACCGGGGTCGGATCGTCCGCGAGGCGATCAGCGTGCTGCTGGCCGACCTCACCGAGCGCGGCGAGGACTCGGTCCTGGTCCAGCGCCTGAAGAAGTAGCGCGATCACTCCGCACCGCGGGAACCGGCACTGTCGGTGACCGCTCCTAAGCTGAGGGTGTGACAGCGACGAGTGCGCCGGAGGTCGGCAGCGGGCGGTTCACCGTCCGGCTGACGAACTTCGAGGGCCCGTTCGACCTGCTGCTGCAGCTGATCGGCAAGCACGAACTCGACATCACCGAGATCGCGCTGTCGCAGGTGACCGACGAGTTCATCGCCCACCTCAACGCGCTCGGCGACGAGCTCGACCTCGACCAGGCCAGCGAGTTCCTCGTCGTCGCCGCCACCCTGCTCGACCTCAAGGCCGCCCGGCTGCTGCCGGCCGCGGAGGTCGAGGACGACGAGGACCTCGAGCTGCTCGAGGCCCGCGACCTGCTCTTCGCCCGGCTGCTGCAGTACCGCGCCTACAAGCAGGCCGCCGCCTTCCTGCGCGAACGCGAGGCCGACGCCGTCCGACGGTTCCCCCGCGACGTCGCGCTGGAACCCCGCTTCGCCGACCTGCTGCCCGAGGTGCTGCTCGGCGTCACCCCCGAGCAGTTCGCCGCCCTGGCGACGAAGGCGCTGACCCCGAAGGTTCCGCCGACGGTCGGGATCTCGCACCTGCACGCGCCTCCGGTGAGCGTCTCCGAGCAGCTCCTGCTGGTGCGCAACCAGCTGCTCGAGGCCGGGACGGCGAGCTTCCGGGCGCTGACCGCCGACTGCGAGCACACCCTCGAGGTGGTGGCCCGGTTCCTCGCCCTGCTGGAGCTCTACCGCCAGCAGCGGGTGGTGTTCGAGCAGCTCACCCCGCTCGGTGAGCTGCACGTGCGCTGGGTCGGCGGCGCGGACGCCGGGCCCGCGCTCTCCGACGACGGGGAGTACGCATGAGCGACGAGCGGCCGCCCATCTCCTGGGACGCGCTGGCCGCCGAGCTCGCCGCCACCCGCGAGGAGGCCGAGCAACGCGACGGCGCCGACCCCGCCACCTGGGACGCCGTGGCCGCGGAGCTGGCCGTCCGGGTCGCCGAGCGGCCCGCGCCCGTGGCCGAGCCCGCCGCGGTCGAGGAGCCCGCGCCCCTGGCCCCGCCCGTCGCCGCCGTCCCGCCGCGCGAGCCGGAACCCGGACCCGAACCGGAGCCCGAGGACCAGCCGGAGCCCGACCTCGCCCCGGCCGCGCTGCGCGGTGGGCTGGAGGCGCTGCTGTTCGTCGTCGACACCCCGGTCGACGAGGTCACGCTGGCCGGCGCGCTGCGCTGCCCCGTGCCGCGGGTGCGGACCCTCCTGGTCGAGCTCGCCGAGGACTACGACCGCCGCGGCGCCGGCATCACGCTGCGCCGGGTGGGGGAGGGCTGGCGGCTCTACACCCGCGAGGACCACGCCGCCGTCGTCGAGCGCTACCTCGTCGACGGGCAGCGCAGCCGGCTCACCCAGGCGGCGCTGGAGACCCTCGCCGTCATCGCCTACTGCCAGCCGGTGACCCGCGCGCGGGTGTCGGCGATCCGCGGCGTCGGTGTGGACGGCGTCATGCGCACGCTCATCTCCCGCGGCCTGGTCTCCGAGGTGGGCACCGACCCCGACAGCGGCGGCGGGCTGTACGCGACCACCCCGCTGTTCCTCGAGCGGCTGGGGCTGGGGAGCCTCGACGAGCTGCCCGAGCTGGGGCCGTTGCTGCCCGAGACGTCGACCGTGCTCGGCGAGCACCCCGACGCCTGAGAGAGGACCCCTCTGCCCCGCCACTCGCAGGCTCGCGGCGGGAGCCTGCAGAGGAGCCGGACAGCGCCGGCGATCCGCGAGGAACCCTGGCCATCACCGCACGCTCGCGCGCGTCCTCGCGTGCTCGCGCTGTTGCAACCGCGCACGAGCGGCAGGAACCGCGCGAGAGTCGGGCTCAGGCCTCCCGCACCGCCGGCAGCGGCTCCGCGGGGCGACGTCCGCCCGTCCGGGGGACGGCGGGACGCCGGGTGGGAGACTGGACCGGATGGACACCGCCCCGCACGACGACACCACCCCCGGCCCCGGCGAGGGCTGGGCGGAGGACATGGAGCTCGCCCCGGTCCACCCCGGTGACCGCGGCCCCGCCCGCAGCGACGCCGCGGCGGAGGGGGAGCGGCTGCAGAAGGTCCTCGCCCGCGCCGGGGTCGGCTCCCGCCGGGTCGTGGAGAACATGGTCGACCAGGGCCGGATCAGCGTGAACGGCAGGACGGTCACGGTGCAGGGCATGCGGGTCGACCCGGAGCGGGACAAGATCGCCGTCGACGGCGTCCGCATCGAGCTGCGCGACGACCGGGTCACCTACGCGCTCAACAAGCCCGCCGGCGTCATCACGGCGATGAGCGACGACCGCAACCGCCCGACCATCGGCGACATGGTCGGCGACCTCGCGCCCGGCCTGGTGCACGTCGGCCGGCTGGACCAGGACACCGAGGGCCTGCTGCTGGTCACCAACGACGGCGAGCTGGCCCACCGGCTGGCGCACCCCTCCTACGAGGTGCGCAAGACCTACCTGGCGCAGGTGTCGGGCTCCATCCCGCGCGACCTGGCCCGCCGGCTGCGCGCCGGCGTGGAGCTCGAGGACGGCCCGGTGAAGGTCGACTCCTTCCGCGTCGTCGACACCCACGCCGGCCAGTCGGTCGTCGAGGTGGTGCTGCACGAGGGGCGCAAGCACATCGTGCGGCGGCTGCTGGCGCACGTTGGGCTGCCGGTGTCGCGGTTGACCCGCACCGCCGTCGGCCCGGTCAAGCTCGAGCGCATGCGCAGCGGGTCGATCCGCCGGCTCACCCGCTCCGAGGTCGGCGCCCTCGAGGAGGCCGTGGGTCTCTAGGGGACCCAGCGCGCCGGGTCGGCGAGCACGCCGTCCAGCGCCCGCAGCGCCGCGCCGGTCGCGCCCGCGGCCGGCGGCCCGGTGACGGCCTCGACCACCGGACGGCGCCACCGCGCCGACAGCACCCGCCGGCCCAGCAGCTCCTCCAGCCGGGGGCGCAGCGGCTCGGCCAGCGCGGCCAGGTGCCCCCCGAGGACGACCGCCGGCAGGTCGAGCACGTTGAGCACGCCGGCCAGCGCCACGCCGAGCGCGCGGGCCGCGGCGTCGAGGGCGCGCTGCACGTCGGCGTCCCCGGCGCGGGCGACGACCTCCGCCGGCGGCGTGTCCCGCGGCAGCCCGGCGGCGACGAGCAGCGCGTGCCGCCCGGCGTACTGCTCCAGGCAGCCGGTCGAGCCGCAGCGGCACGTCGGCCCGTCGGGGTCCACGCAGACGTGCCCCACCTCGCCGGCCCAGCCGGCGCTGCCGGTCAGCACCCGCCCGCCGAGGACGGCGGCGCCGCCGATGCCGATCTCCCCGGAGACGTAGAGGAAGTCGCGCAGCGGGCCGGGGTGTCCCGGCGCGGCCTCGGCCACGGTGCGCGCGGCCAGGTCTGCCTCGTTGCCTAGCACCGGACGCAGCCCGCCGGGCAGGTGCGCGGCCAGCAGGTCGACGGCGGGGACGTCGGACCAGCCGAGGTTCGGCGCGCGCAGCAGTACCCCGTCGTCCACCAGTCCGGGCAGAGCCAGCCCGGTCCCGGCCAGCCGCAGCTCCCCGGTCGGGCCGTCCAGCAGCGCCGTGGTGAGCACGCCCAGCCGGGCCAGCGTGCGCGCCGGGTCGCTGCCGACCAGGTCGGCGTCCTCGACGTGCTCGGCGACGGTCCGGCCGCGCAGGTCCAGCACCCGCGCTGCGAGCAGCCCGGCGTCCACCTGCAGGCCCAGGGCGCCGATCCGGGCGCCCGGCAGCAGCGGGGTCGCGGGGCGGCCGCGCCGGGGCAGCGCCAGCCGCTCGCCCTCGTCGAGCAGTCCGCCGGCGACCAGCTCGTCGACCAGCCGGGCGGCGGTCGCCCGCGTCGTCCCGGTGCGGGCGGCGACGTCGGCACGGGACAGCGGCCCGTCGGCGGCACACACGGTGCGCAGCACGAGGGCGAGGTTGGAGCTGCGCAGCGTCGACTGCCGCGCCCCCGTCTGTCCCACCGTCCGCACCCCTTGAGGTTAGCGGCGCACCTGCCTTATGTTCTACGGAAGAACAAAACCCGATCGAGGGAGATCGCATGAGCACGCCGCAGCCCACCAAGGACGACCGGTTCACCTTCGGCCTCTGGACGGTCGGCTGGCCGGCCCGCGACCCGTTCGGCGACGCCACCCGCCCGGCGCTGGACCCGGTCGAGAGCGTGCACCGGCTGGCCGAGCTCGGCGCCTACGGCGTCACCTTCCACGACGACGACCTCATCCCCTTCGGCAGCGACGACACCGCGCGGGAGAACCACGTCAAGAGGTTCCGCGCGGCGCTGGAGGAGACCGGCCTGGTCGTGCCGATGGCGACGACCAACCTGTTCACCCACCCGGTGTTCAAGGAGGGCGGCCTCACCAACAACGACCGCGACATCCGCCGGTACGCCCTGCGCAAGGTCATGCGCAACATGGACCTGGCCGCCGAGCTGGGTGCGCAGACCTACGTGCTGTGGGGCGGCCGCGAGGGGGCCGAGGTCGACTCCGCCAAGGACCTCAAGGCCGCGCTGGACCGCTACCGCGAGGGCATCGACACCCTCGCCCAGTACTCGGTCGACCGCGGCTACGGGCTGCGCTTCGCCCTCGAGCCCAAGCCCAACGAGCCGCGCGGCGACATCTTCCTGCCCACGATCGGCCACGCCCTGGGCTTCATCTCCACCCTCGAGCACGCCGACCTGGTGGGCCTCAACCCCGAGGTCGGCCACGAGCAGATGGCCAACCTCAACTACACGCACGGCATCGCCCAGGCGCTGTGGCAGGGCAAGCTGTTCCACATCGACCTCAACGGCCAGAAGGGCCCGCGCTTCGACCAGGACCTCGTCTTCGGCCACGGCGACCTGCTGTCGGCCTTCGCGACCGTCGACCTGCTGGAGAACGGGTTCCCCTCCGGCGGCCCGCGGTACGAGGGCCCGCGGCACTTCGACTACAAGCCGCTGCGCACCGAGGACGTGGGCGGCGTGTGGGAGTCGGCCGCGGCGAACATGCGCACCTACCTGCTGCTCAAGGAGCGGGCCGCCGCCTTCCGCGCCGACCCGGAGGTGCAGGAGGCGCTGGCTGCCGCGCGCGTGCCGGAGCTGGCGCAGCCCACCCTCGGCGAGGGCGAGACGTACGAGCAGCTGCTGGCTGACCGCTCGGCGTACGAGGACTTCGACGCCGAGACGGCCGGTGCCCGACCCGGCGGCCAGGTGCGCCTGTCCCAGCTCGCGCTGGAGCACCTGCTCGGCGCCCGCTGAGTCCGGTAGGCACTCCGTCATGACACTGGTGGCCGGGGTCGACTCGTCGACCCAGTCGTGCAAGGTCGTGGTCCGGGACGCCGAGACGGGCGTCCTCGTGCGGGAGGGCCGGGCGCCGCACCCCGACGGCACGGAGGTCGACCCGGCTGCCTGGCGGGCCGCGCTGCGGGCGGCGATCGACGAGGCCGGCGGTCTCGGCGACGTCGCCGCCGTCGCGGTCGGCGGGCAGCAGCACGGGATGGTCTGCCTCGACGAGGACGGCGCGGTGGTCCGCCCGGCGCTGCTGTGGAACGACACCCGGTCCGCCGGTGCCGCAGCCGACCTGGTGGCCGAGCTCGGCGGGCCGGAGGCCGGCGGGCGGGCGTGGGCCGACGCCGTCGGCCTGGTGCCGGTCGCGTCGTTCACGGTCACGAAGCTGCGCTGGCTGGCGCAGCACGAGCCGGGGAACGCCGCGCGGACCGCAGCGGTGTGCCTGCCGCACGACTGGCTGACCTGGGAGCTGGCGGGCTCGCCCGCACTGGACACGCTCGTCACGGACCGCGGGGACGCCAGCGGCACCGGTTACTGGTCGCCCCTCACCGGCGAGTACCGCCTCGACCTGCTCGAGCGGGCGTTCGGCCGCACCCCCGTCGTCCCGCGTGTGCTCGGCCCGGCCGAGCCGGCCGGGACGGTCGCCGCCGGCGCCCTGGCCGCCGACGGGGGAGCGGTGCTCGGGCCGGGCACGGGGGACAACGCCGCCGCGGCCCTCGGCCTCAGCGCCGAGCCCGGCGACGTGGTGGTCTCCATCGGCACCTCGGGGGTGGTCTCCACCGTCTCGACCACGCCGATGACCGACCCGACCGGCACGGTCGCCGGGTTCGCCGACGCCACCGGGCACTTCCTCCCGCTGGTCACCACCCTCAACGCCGCCCGCGTGCTCGACGCGACGGCCCGGTTGCTCGGGGTCGACCACGCGGAGCTGTCCCGGCTGGCGCTGTCCGCGCCGCCCGGGGCCGGCGGCCTGGTGCTCGTGCCCTACCTGGAGGGTGAGCGGACACCCAACAAGCCGTACGCCACGGGGGCGCTGCACGGCCTCACCCTGTCCACCGCCGAGCCGGCGCACCTGGCGCGGGCGGCGGTCGAGGGCCTGCTGTGCGGGCTCGCCGACGGGCTCGCGGCCGTGGCCGCCGGGGGGACGCGGGTGCGGCGGGTGTTCCTCGTCGGCGGCGGTGCCCGCTCCGAGGCGGTCCGCCGGATCGCCCCCGCCGTCCTCGGCGTGCCGGTGCTCGTCCCGCCGCCGGGCGAGTACGTGGCCGACGGCGCGGCCCGGCAGGCCGCCTGGGTGCTCGCCGGCGGCGACACCCCGCCGGTCTGGCCGAGCGCCGCCACCGAGGTCCACGAGGCCGACGCGGTGCCCGCCGTCCGCGAGCGCTACGCCGAGGTCCGCGAGCTCACCGCGCCGCGGCTGCGCTGACCGGCGTCGCCCCGACCGACCCGGGACGCCGGAGGGCGGCTGCGCGGGGTACCTAGACTCGACCGAGGGGCACGGCGACCCGTCGCCCCGCACCGATCGAGGAGAGTGGTAGTGGCCGTCCGAGCCATCCGGGGCGCGACGCAGGTGGACGCCGACGAGCGGGAGCTGGTCCTCGACGCGACCCGTGAGCTGGTCACCGCGGTCATGGAGCGCAACCAGCTGCAGCACGACGACGTCATCAGCATCCTGTTCACCGCCACCCCCGACCTCGTCTCGGAGTTCCCGGCGCTGGCCGCCCGCGAGCTCGGCTTCGGGGACGTGCCGCTGATGTGCGCCACCGAGATCGGCGTGCCGCACGCGCTGCCGCGGGTGCTGCGGCTGATGGCCCACGTGGAGACCGACCGGCCGCGCACCGAGGTGCAGCACGTGTACCTGCGCGGGGCCGTGGCGCTGCGACGGGACATCGCACAGTGAGTGACTTCACCGGCCAGGTCGCGCTCGACGGGCCGTCGGGCACCGGCAAGTCCAGCGTCGCCCGTGCGGTCGCCGCGCGGCTGGGCGCGGCCTACCTGGACACCGGTGCGATGTACCGCGCCGCCACCGTCGCCGTCCTCGACGCCGGGGTGGACCCGGAGGACGCCGACGCCGTGGCCGCCGCCGTCGCCGCGGCCGCGATCGAGGTCGGGACGGCGGCCGACACCGAGCTGGTGCAGGTCGACGGCGTGGACGTCGCCGTGCGCATCCGCGGCCCGGAGGTCACCCGTGCGGTCTCGGCGGTCTCGGCGGTGCCCGCGGTGCGCCGCCGGCTGGTCGACCAGCAGCGCGCGCTGGTGGCGGCGGCCGACGCGGTCGTCGTCGAGGGCCGCGACATCGGCACCGTCGTCCTGCCCGACGCGACGCTGAAGGTCTACCTGACCGCCGCGCCCGAGGCCCGCGCCCAGCGGCGGGCCGCCCAGCTCGGCCTCACCACGCCCGACGAGGTCGCCGAGCTCGCCGCCGACCTGCGCCGCCGCGACGAGTACGACAGCAGCCGGGCCGACAGCCCGCTGCGCCCGGCGGAGGACGCCGTCATCGTCGACAGCACCCACCTCGACCGCGAGGGCGTCGTCGACCGGGTGGTGGAGCTGGCGCTCTCGACGGTGGTGGCTGCGTCGTGACGGAGCAGAGCGGCCCGCTGCCGGTCGTCGCGATCGTGGGCCGGCCCAACGTCGGCAAGTCCACGCTGGTCAACCGGATCCTGGGCCGCCGCGCCGCCGTCGTCCAGGACACCCCGGGCGTCACCCGCGACCGCATCGCCTACGAGGCGCTGTGGAACGGCAGGCGCTTCACCGTCGTCGACACCGGCGGCTGGGACCCCAAGGCCAGCGGCCTGGGCGCGTCGATCACCCGCCAGGCCGAGTACGCGATGAAGACCGCCGACGTCATCGTGTTCGTCGTCGACAGCCAGGTGGGCGCCACCGACACCGACCTGGCCGCCGCGCGGATCCTGCGCCGCAGCGACCGCCCGGTGATCCTGGTGGCCAACAAGGTCGACGACGAGCGCAGCGAGGCCAACGCCGCCGAGCTGTGGTCGCTGGGGCTGGGGGAGCCGCAGCCGGTCAGCGCGCTGCACGGCCGGGCCAGCGGCGACCTGCTGGACCTGGTGCTGGAGGCGATGCCGGAGGCCCCGCGGGAGCAGGAGGACGAGGGTGGCCCGCGCCGGGTGGCGCTGGTCGGCCGGCCCAACGTGGGCAAGTCGAGCCTGCTCAACCGGCTGGCGCGCGACGAGCGCTCGGTCGTCGACGCGGTCGCCGGCACCACCGTCGACCCGGTCGACTCGATCGTCACGCTGGGCGGCGAGGAGTGGCGTTTCGTCGACACCGCCGGGCTGCGCCGCAAGGTCAACACCGCCAGCGGCATGGAGTACTACGCCAGCCTGCGCACCGAGGCCGCCATCCAGGCCGCGGAGGTCGCCGTCGTCCTGCTGGCCGCCGACGAGGTGGTCAGCGAGCAGGACCAGCGGGTCATCACCCAGGTCGTCGAGGCCGGCCGCGCGCTGGTCATCGCCTTCAACAAGTGGGACGCCCTCGACGAGGACCGCCGGCTGCAGCTCGAGCGCGAGATCGAGCGCGACCTGGCCCGGGTCAAGTGGGCCTCGCGGGTGAACGTCTCGGCCAAGACCGGCCGTGGCGTGGACAAGCTCGCGCAGCACCTGCGCGAGGCGCTGGCGTCGTGGGAGACCCGGGTGCCGACGGCGGAGCTGAACACCTACGTCCGCGCGCTGGTGCAGGAGACGCCGCCGCCGGCGCGTGGTGGCCGCGCCCCGAAGATCAAGTACGTCACGCAGGCCGACGTCCGCCCGCCGCGGTTCGTGGTCTTCTCCACCGGCTTCCTCGAGGCCGGCTACCGGCGGTTCCTGGAGCGCAAGCTGCGCGAGCGCTTCGGCTTCCACGGGACGCCGATCGAGATCTCGGTGAAGGTCCGCGAGGGTCGGGAGCGGCCGCGCGGCTGACCAGCGATCGGACGGGCCGGCCCGTCCGCAGGTGGGCGACCGCTGGGGGGTGCCACCCGGCCGATCCCGTGCGAGTCTGTGGCCCCCGGACGCCGGTGCCGAGGCGTCAGCCCCGCGCCTCCCCCTTCCCGGCCTCCGGACCGAGGTGGTGCGCGTGGACGTCGTGGAGCTCTCGCGGTTCCAGTTCGCCTCGACCAGCATCTTCCACTTCTTCTTCGTCTCGCTCACCGTGGGGCTGGCGTTCCTGATCGCGGTGATGGAGACGATCGCCTTCGTCCGCGAGGACCGGCGCCACGTCTACGAGAAGATGACCAACTTCTTCGGTCACCTCTTCCTCATCAACTTCGCCGTGGGCGTGGTGACCGGCATCGTCCAGGAGTTCCAGTTCGGGATGAACTGGAGCGAGTACTCGAATTTCGTCGGCAACATCTTCGGCGTCCCGCTGGCGCTCGAGGTGCTGATGGCGTTCTTCCTCGAGAGCACCTTCATCGGGCTGTGGTGGTTCGGCAAGGACCGGCTCAAGCCCTGGATGCGGCTGGGCAGCATCTGGCTGGTCGCGATCGGCACGCAGATCAGCGCCTTCTGGATCGTGCTGGCCAACGCCTGGATGCACCACCCCGTCGGCTACGAGGTGGTCGACGACCAGGCCCGCCTGACCGACTTCGCCGCGGTGGTCTTCAACTACAAGGCCTGGCTGTACTTCGCCCACGTGCAGGGCAGCGCCTGGACCGTCGCCGCCTTCTTCGTCCTCGCCATCTGCGCCTACCACCTGCTGCGCCGCCAGGACGTCGACGTCTACTCCCGGGCCCTGCGGATCGGCCTGGTCTTCGCCGCCGTCGGCACCGTCTTCTCCGCGACCAGCGGCCACACCGCGGCCCAGGTCGCCCGCGAGGACCAGCCGATGAAGTTCGCCGCGATGGAGGCGCAGTGGGAGACCTCCGACTCGCCGGCCCCGTGGTCGCTGGTCGCGTTCATCGACGAGGACGAGCAGCGGAACTCCTTCAACATCGAGATCCCCGTCCTCGGCTCGGTGCTGGCCTACAACAGCCTCGAGGGCCGGTACGAGGGGCTGGTCCCGCTCAACGAGGAGTACCGGGAGCTCTACGGCGAGGGGGACTACATCCCGCCGGTCGCCTGGGTGTACTGGTCGTTCCGGATCATGGTGGCCATCGGTGGGCTGCTGCTGGCCAGCGCCTTCCTCGGGCTGTTCCTGTGGGGGCGCAAGCGGGGCGCTCTCGACAGCACGCGCTGGTACCTGCGTCTGCTGGTCCTGCTGCTGCCCCTGCCCTGGGTCGCCAACTTCACCGGCTGGATCGTGACCGAGATGGGCCGCCAACCGTTCATGGTCTACGGCCTGCTCACCGTCGAGGAGGGCGTCAGCGCCAACACAGCGGGTGAGGTGCTCGCCGGCCTGATCGGCCTGTGGGCGGTGTACCTCGCGCTGATCGGGCTCGACGTCTACCTGCTGACGGTGACCGCGCGGGCCGGCATCCACCGCAGGCCCGAGGCCCAGCTGGTCGCCGCCCCGGCGCCGGACTACGAGGGGGCCGGGTTCCAGGGGTACGAGAGGCGGGACTGACGGTGGACCTGGTCACGCTGTGGTTCTGGCTCATCGCGCTGTCCTTCACCCTCTACTTCTTCCTGGAGGGCTTCGACTTCGGCGTCGACATCCTGCGGCCGACACTGGCGCGGACCGAGGCGGAGGAGCGGGCGCTCACCGGCACCATCGGGCCGTTCTGGGACGGCAACGAGGTGTGGGTGATCGCCGCGGCCGGGCTGATGTTCTCGACCTTCCCGGTCTGGTACGGCGCGGTGTTCAGCGGCATGTACCCGCTCTTCGTCCTCATCCTGCTGGCCCTGCTGCTGCGCGGCGTCTCCTTCGAGTACCGCAACCAGGTCGACAGCGAGCGGTGGCGCTCGTTCTGGGACTGGATGTCCTTCGGCGGCAGCGTCGTCCCGTCGTTCCTGTGGGGCGTGATCATGGCCAAGATCATCGAGGGGCTGCCGGTGAGCGCGGAGGGGCGCGTGCAGGGCGGCTTCGCCGAGATGTTCACCCCGTTCTCGATCGTCGGCGGCCTCACCACGCTGCTGCTGTTCATGCTGCACGGCGCGAACTTCCTGCTGCTGCGCCTGCACAAGGACACCGTGCTGTACGACCGGGCGCGGACGGCGGCGCTGCGGTGGGGGGCGCTGGCGACGGTGGCGATCGTGGCGTTCGTCGTCATGGGCTACGTGACCGAGGACCTGTTCGAGGACTTCGGGTTCGCGTCCTGGGTGTTCCCGGTCGCGGCCTTCCTGACGCTGGCCAGCATCTGGCTGGCGCTGTCGCGCCGCCGGGACACCCTGGCCTTCACCATGAGCGGCCTGACCGTCCTGTTCGCCACGGTCACGGTGTTCATCGCGCTGTTCACCCGGGGGGAGGTGCTGCCCTCGACGCTCGACCCGGCCTTCGGCCTCACGCTGGAGGAGACGGCCAGCCAGCATTACACGCTGGTGCTGATGACCTGGGTCGGCGGGATCTTCCTGCCGCTGATCATCGGGTACCAGATCTGGAACTACTACGTCTTCCGGGAGCGCGTCCGCCCGGACGAGGGCGCGCTCACCCACGGCTACTGATGGCCCACCGCTCCTGATGGCCCGCGGTCCCGCAGCACGCCTGCTGAGCCTGCCCGGTCCCCGGCGGCTGGCGCTGGTCTGCGGGGTGCTCGCGCTGCTGACCTGGGCGCTGCTCGTCGTGCAGTGGGCGCTGGTCGCCGCCTTCGTGGCCGCGGTCGTCGAGGACGGCGAGGTCCCCGGCGCCCTGATCGGGGTCCTGGCCGGGGTGCTGGCCACCTGGGGCGCCCGCGCCGCCGTGGCCGGCGTGCGCGACCGGGCGGCGGCACGGGCCTCCGCGCGGGTGAGGCGGACGCTGCGGGCGACGCTGCTGCGCACGCTCCTCGTCCTCGGGCCCGGCGCCGTGGCCGGCGAGCGGGCGGGGGAGCTGGTCACCACCGTCACCGAGGGCGTCGGCAGGCTCGACGGAGTCGTCGGGCGGCTGCTGCCCGGCGCCGTGACGGCGGCCGTCGTCCCGCCGCTGGTGGCTGTGACGGTGCTGGTGCTCGACCCGGCCGCCGGCGCCCTCCTGCTCCTGACCGGCCCGCTGGTGCTGCTGTTCCTGTGGCTGACCGGCACGCTGGCCGCGCGTGCGTCCCGCGCCCAGTGGGACACGCTGGCCCAGCTCGGCGCCGCGCTGGTCGACACGCTGCGGGTGCTGCCCACGCTGGTCGCCTACGGCCGGGCGCGGGGCAGCGCCCGCTGGCTCACCGACGTCAGCGAGGCCCACCGGCGGAGCACCATGCGGCTGCTGCGGACGGCGTTCCTCAACGGCTTCGTGCTCGAGTTCGGTGCGGTCCTGTGCACGGCCCTGGTCGCGGTGACCGTCGGCGTGCGGCTGTTCGAGGGCGAGCTGACCCTGCAGCGCGCCCTGCTCGTGCTGCTCCTGACGCCGGAGTTCTTCGCGCCGCTGCGCGCACTCGGGGCCGACCGGCACGCCAGCCTCGAGGGGACGCCGGCCGCGGAGCGGGTGTTCGCGCTGCTGGACGCGCCCGCACCGCACCGCGGCACCCGCCCGGCGCCGGCGGGGGTCCCGCACGTCGAGCTGCGCGGGGTCACCCTCCGGTACGGCGAGCGGCTCGCCCTCGACGGCGTCGACCTCGACCTGCCGCCGCTGTCCCGGACCGCGCTCGTCGGGCCGAGCGGTGCGGGCAAGAGCAGCCTGGCCCGGCTGCTGCTCGGCTTCGCCGTCCCCGACGAGGGCAGCGTGCTGGTGGACGGCGTCCCCCTGACCGAGTTCGACCCCGACAGCTGGCGGGCCCGGGTGGCCTACGTGCCCGAGCGCCCGTGGCTGCTGCCGGGCAGCGTCGCGGACAACGTGCGGCTCGGGCGGCCGGGCGCTCCCGACGCCGACGTCGCCGACGCGCTGGCCCGGGCGGGGCTGGCCGACGTCGTCCGCCGGCTGCCCCAGGGCCTGGCGACACCGCTGGGCGAGGACGCCGCCCGGCTCTCGGGCGGGGAGCGGCTGCGGCTGGCGCTGGCCCGCGCGTTCGTCCGCGACGCGGCGCTGCTCGTGCTCGACGAGCCCACCGGCCAGCTCGACGAGGCCACCGAGGCCGCGGTGCTCGCCGCCCTCGACGACCTCGCCGCCGGGCGCACCGTCGTCACCGTCACCCACCGGACCGCGCCGCTGGCGCTGCACGACCGGGTCGTGGTGATCGAGGACGGCGCGGTCCGCGGTGCGGCGGTGCCGCGGTGAGGGAGGTCCTCGCGCTGGCCGGAGGGCCGCGCACGGCGCTCGCCGTCGTCTTGGGGGCGCTGACCGTGCTGTCCGGCGCGGCGCTGCTGGCCACGTCCGGGGCGCTGATCACCGGCGCGGCGCAGCGGCCCTCGACGCTGCTGGTCCTCATGCCGCTCATCACCGGGGTGCGCCTGTTCGGGGTCGCCCGGGCCGCGCTGCGCTACGCCGAGCGGCTGGTCACCCACGACGTCACCCTCCGGGTGGTCGCACGGGTGCGCGGCCGGCTGCTCGAGCGGCTGACGCCCCTGGCGCCGGCCGCGCTCACCGGCGCCCGGGGCGGCGAGCTGCTGTCGCGGGTGCGCACGGACGTCGACGAGCTGCAGGGCGTCGTCGCCCGCCTGCTGGTGCCCGCGGGGGTCGCCGTGCTCGCCGGCGCGACGGCGGTGGGCCTGACCGCGCTGGTGTCGCCGGCCACCGCCGCCGTCCTGGCCGTCCTCCTGCTGGTGCTGGGGGGAGCCGTCCCGGCCGCCGCGGCCCGCGCGGGACGGCGGGCGGCGGTGGCTGCGGCGCTGGCCGACGCCGCCGTCGCGGCCGACACGCTCGACCTGGTCCGCGGCCTGGCCGACCACCTCAGCGGCGACGGCGGGACCACGGCACTGCGCGCGCTGGACGACTCCCTCCTCCGGCAGGAGGAGGCCGAGCGGGCCGCGGCCCGGCTCACCGCGGTGACCACGGTGTGCCGGGAGGGCGTGCCGGGCCTGGGTCTCGTGGCGGCGCTCTGGCTGGTCGGGGCCGACGTCGCCGCGGGGACGACCGGCCCGCTGCTCCTCGCGGCCTGCGCCCTCGGGGTGCTCGGCGCCTTCGAGGCCGTCGGGGGGCTCGGCGCGGCGTGGAGCGCCGCGGGCGGGATGCGCGCCGCTGCCGAGCGGGTGCGGGCCCTGGGCGAGCTGCGTCCCGCGGTGACCGACCCGGAGGCGCCGCGGCCGCTGCCTGCCGGGTCCGCGCTGTGCCTCGAGGGCGTCGGCCTGCGGTACCCCGGCGCCGCGGAGGCCGCGGTGGCGGGCCTGGACCTCGCCGTGCCGGACGGCGCCAAGGTGGCGCTGACCGGGCGCAGCGGCGCGGGCAAGAGCAGCGTCCTCGCGCTCGCGCTGCGCGCGCGGGACCCCGACACCGGGCGGGTCACCCTGGGCGGCACCGACCTGCGCGACCTTGCCCTCGACGGCGTCCGGTCCCGCGTGGCCTGGTCGGCCCAGTCGCCCCAGGTGCTGGGCGGCACCCTGGCCGGCAACCTCCGCCTCGGCCGGCACGACGCTCCCGACGGGGAGCTGGCCGCCGTCCTGGACGACGTCGGGCTCGACGGACTCCTCGCTGACCCCGGGCTGCACGGGTGGGTGGGGGAGGCGGGGGAGCGGCTGTCGGCCGGTGAGCGGGCCCGCGTCTCGCTCGCCCGGGCGCTGATCAGCCGGGCCGACGTGCTGCTGCTCGACGAGCCGACCGCCCACCTCGACGGTGCGCTGTCGGCCCGCGTCCTGGACCGGCTCGCCCGCGACCCCCGCGCCGTCCTGCTGGTGACGCACGACGCGGCCGCCCTGGACGCCCGGTGGCGGGTGGTCGACCTCGACGCCTCGCACCGATGAGTCCGGCCGTCGACCGCGGTCTCCCCGGCATGACCGCACCGCAGACGCACGCCCTGGAGACGCAGGGCGCCGTGCTCGCCTACGACGTCCGGCCCGGCTCCTCCGCCGAGCCCCCGCTGCTGCTCATCGGCTCGCCGATGGCCGCCTCGGGCTTCGCCTCGCTGGCCGTGCGCTTCCCCGACCGCACCGTCGTCACCTACGACCCGCGCGGAGCCGAGCGCAGCCGACGCACCGACGGCGCGACCGAGTCCACGCCCGAGGAGCACGCCGACGACCTGTCCCGGCTCATCGACGCCCTGGGCGCCGGGCCGGTCGACGTCTTCGCCAGCAGCGGGGGAGCGGTCAACGCCCTGGTGCTCGTCGCCCGCCACCCCGAGCGGGTGCGCACCCTGGTCGCGCACGAGCCGCCCGCGGTGCAGCTGCTGCCCGACCGCGAGCCCGCGCTGGCCGCCTGCCGGCACGTGCACGACACCTACGCGCGCGCCGGGCACGGCGCCGGCCTGGCCGAGTTCATCCGCCTCGTGCAGCACTCGGGGCCGACGGACGGGTTCACCGAGCAGCCGGCGGCCGACCCGGCCGCCTTCGGCCTGCCGACCGAGGACGACGGCTCGCGGGACGACGTGCTGCTCGGGCAGAACCTGCTGAC
Source organism: Geodermatophilus sp. URMC 65 (assembly GCF_053502545.1). Lineage (NCBI taxonomy): Bacteria > Bacillati > Actinomycetota > Actinomycetes > Geodermatophilales > Geodermatophilaceae > Geodermatophilus > Geodermatophilus sp. URMC 65. The sequence goes on along the minus strand of NZ_CP199954.1, from coordinate 5,694,353 downwards.
CTGCACCTCGCACGAGCACGACGTCGAGGCGCTGCGCCGCGCGTCCACCCGGGTCGTGGCCGCCGTCGGCGTCGGCTCGGCCGGGCAGCTGGCGCACCGGGGTGGTCTCGCCCTGGCCGAGCGGCTGGGGACGACGGCGGTCGAGTTCCCCGGCGACCACGGCAGCTTCCTCGACGCCGGCTACGGCCCGCCACCGGACGTCGACGCGATGGCCGAGCGGTTGCGCGAGGTGCTGGCCGGCGACCGGGATCCGGTGGCGACCGGCAGCTGACCACCGGTCGGGACCGGATCCCGGGTGCGGTAACCTGCTCTACGCAAGCGTCCGGGCGGTGCGAGCCGCCCGGCGCTCGGGCTGTAGCGCAGCTTGGTAGCGCACTTGACTGGGGGTCAAGGGGTCGCAGGTTCAAATCCTGTCAGCCCGACAGTGAAACCGCAGGTCAGAGGCGGGTCGGTCCTTCGGACCGACCCGCCTCTCGCGTAAGTACAGCAACCGCACCGCAACCGGGACCGCAACGCGGTTTGCACCGCAACGTCACCAGTGGATCGCCTGCCCGAGCTTGTCGGCCGCCTCGCGCTGCTGCGCCGGGGCCACGTGGCTGTAGATGTCGGCCGTGATGGCGTAGGAGCTGTGACCAAGGTGCTCCTGCACCACCTTCGTGTGCGTGCCCGCGGCGAGCAGGAAGCTCGCCGTCGAGTGACGCAGCGTGTGCAGGTGGACGCCGTGCAGGCCGGCTCGCTCGGCCAGTGCCTCGAACCGACGCAGGACGTTGCGCGGCTCCAGCGGCGTGCCGATCTCCGAGGTGAACACGAGCCCGCTGGCCTGCCACAGGCTGCCCGCGGCGAGCTGCTCCGCGGCCTGGCGCTTGCGGTGCGCCCGCAACGTCTCGACGGCGGGGATGGGGAGCGGCAGGGTGCGCCGCGACTTCTCCGTCTTCGGCTCGCCGAGCTCAAGGCCAGCCGACGTCCGCGATAGCGTCCACCGCACCCGCAGGACCTCGTCGTCCAGGTCGACGTCTCGCCAGTGCAGGGCCAGCGCCTCCCGCGGCGGAGGCCGGTCGACAGCATGACCCGGTAGAGGGCCTCGAGGCGGTCGCCTCGGATCGCCTCGAGCAGCGCCTCCGCCTGCTGGGCTGACAGATAGGCGGCATCCTTGCGCTCGACGGCCGGTCGCTTGACCACGGCGGCCGGGTTGCGCTGGATCAGCCCGTCCCGCACCGCGACGTCAAGGGCGGCCCGGAGCACGGTGTAGATCGTTCGGACGGTCGACGGGGAGAGTCCGGCGCGGCGCTTGGCGAGCACCAGGGTCTCGACGTCGGAGGGGCGAAGCCGGTCGAGGGGCAGGCTGCCCAGCTTCGGCACCAGGTGGCTGCGAACGATGGTCGCGTACAGGTCGATCGTCGCCTGCTTGCGGTCGCTCGCCGGCAGCGCCTTCGTCGTCCAGTCCTCCAGCCAGGCGGCCATCGTGATCGACGCATCCTTGACCGGGGCGCCAGCCTCGACGCGCTCCCGCAGCTCCCGGAGCTTCGCCCGCACCTCCGCCTGCGTTCTGCCGCTGACCTCCCGCCGCTTCACCTCGCCGAAGTCGTCTCGGTAGGTCAGGGCCGAGTACCACCGTCCGTTGGCCCGCTTGAAGATCGAACCCTCGCCGTTCCCTCGCTTCGCCATGGGGCTGCTCCGATCGCCGGGGCCGGCGGCCGTCCGGCCGCTTTCCGTTCCTGATGGTTCGGCGGACAGTGTTCAGCACCGGTCTGACCACGGTGCCCGCTCTGCACAGGTCAGGCCGCATCCGGGGGATCGGGATCAAGGAGCCCGCTCTGATTCGCCGACTTCGGCTGGCTGCGTCGACGGTGCTGGCCGGGCGCCACTGGATTCTCCAGCATGCGGACATAGCGCTCGAGTTCGGCGCGGGCCAGCCGACAGCTGCGACCGATGTGGACCGGGCGCAGGTCGCCGGCCTTCATGAGGGCGTAGACCGTGGTGCGGCCGATGCGGAGAACCTTGGCCGCATCCTCGGGCGTAAGCAGCAGGGGGCTCTTGGTCGGCATGTCCTGCAGCGACTCGGGGTCGTCCATCTCGTCTCCTCCAAGCATTCCGATCCGCCGGTCGCCGTCCGGCAGCGGCCGTGCGCGGGCGACGATGGGCGCGGTGCGTTCCTCGACGATGAGGGACCGACCTCCTGTTCTTCTCCGGTTCCGCGCTGGTCAGCACGGACCGGTGACCAGCGGGAAGGAGGCACCGGCTCCGCAGCTTCTCCCGGTCCCCGCGAGCTGCTACCGGAGGAGTACGGGAGGGAACCTGAAGGACGCTGTGGTACCGCGGGTTCAAGCTGCCGTATCCGATGTCCTGTGATCTTGGAGACGGCCGCTGTCACCGGTGGAGGTGTCAGCGAGGTCGGTCTCGAGGGTCCCCGATGGACAATGCCCCTCGGCGCGGAGGCCGACGTGGTGCCGGCGGTGGTAGGCGGCCAGGACGGCGTCGAGGGCAAGTGACAGGCCGGCAAGGTCACGGTCGTAGATCCGGCCGTCATCGAGCTGCGCAGCCAAATCGGCGAGGGCCTGAGGCCAGTCGCGTCGGGTGACTGACTGCCGCACGGAGACTTGCACGCGCCGTTCGACGATCTGCACTGCCGCCCGGCCCGAGGCCGCAGCGCGGGTTTGCTCCCAGGCGCGGTGCCGGCAGGTCGCCGAACACCATTTGGGGATCGGGCCCCGGGCTCGCGCGGTGATCGGCCCGCCACACCAGCCGCAGGCCGTCGCGGCGGCCCGCCGCTCGGGGCCGCCTCCGGCCTCCGCCGGGTCGGAGCGGGCCTTCGTCGTCCGTGTCCGCTGGGCTTGTTGACGCCGTTGCTGTTCGCGCTGTCCGGCCCGGTTCTCGGGGATGCCGCGGTCTCCCATGCCTGCGATCTTGCTGATCATCCTTCGGAAACTCGTCACCACGAGTTGGTGAAACTCCTGAGTGCATGAGGTGTGATGGCCCGTGATCTTGTGGTTCTCCAGGTCTCCGGCTGGGAACAGGTCACGCCGTAGGCGGGTGCCGGGGGAGGTGGCTCTGCCTCGTCTGGCGTTTGCGGTGTCCCAAAAAGGCGGCTCTAGGGACAGCCAGCGCCGTCGGCAGCAACCGCAAGCCGGGTGCGCGCCACCAGGGTGGGCCGCAGCACAGGGCGGTGGGCCACTTCAATTCGAGCAGGTGCGGTTCGGCGCCGAAAGAATGACGGGATGGCCAGCTCCCCGCGCATCCCTGGGTTTTCCAGCGATGCCGCCCGCGCCCGGTTCCTGGCGGTGTACGACAGGGTCCTGCAACGGCTCTGGCCTGTACCCGTACGGGCCGAGGACATCGCGACCAGCGCGGGCACCGTCCGTATCTACCGGGCCGGCCCCAACGGGGAGGATCCGTATGTCCTGCTGACGATGCTCGGTGGGAACGCGCTGGCCTGGCACCGGTGGATGGGGCGCTTCGGTGACCGTTCGGTCATCGCAGTGGACCCGTTCGGTGAGCCCGACCACTCGGTTCAGACCCGGCCGGTGAACAGCCGTGAGGGCGCGGCCGGGTGGGTAGAGGAACTGCTCGCTCGCATCGGCGCCCAGCGGGCGCACCTGGTGGGGGCGTCCTGGGGTGGCTACCTCGCCGTCGAGCACGAGTTGCGCCACCCCGGCCGGGTCGCGGCGATCACCCTCGTCGAGCCGGCCGGGCTGAGAACACTGCCGTGGCGGTTCTGGCTGTGGACGATCCTCAGCGGCCTGGCCCTGCTGCTACCGGCTCCGCTGCGCCGGTGGGCAGCCCGCCGGCTGCCCAACGCCACCCTGGCCGAGGACGAGCTCCTTAGGGTGTTGCGCGCCTCGCTGAGGTACCGGCGCCCAGACAACCAGACGGTGGTGTTCACCGATCAGGAGCTGGCCGGCGTCCGGGTGCCGGTGCAGGCGCTCTTCGGTAGCCGCAGCCCGCTGCAAGCCGTCGGCGTCGACCGGCTGCGCGCCGCGGTGCCGGGCTGGCGGGTCGAGGTGATTCCGGGTGCCGGTCACACCCTGGTCATGGATGCTGAGGACCAGGTGATCGAGCGCGTCCTCGCCTTCCCCCCGCCAGCCCCCACTGGAGAGAGGTCCTGACCGCACCCGAGCAGAGGTCCAACGCGCTCCGACGGGACGCCCGCCCGAGGGATAGTCCTCGTCAACACATTGCCCTGAATGGGCCGCTAAGCTCGCCTTTTAACTTCAGGCGGCGGTCTTGTGGACGGCGGGATGGCGGGGTGCTGGTCCTTGTCGGCTGCCTTTGGGGCGTCCGGGTGAGCGTCCGCAGGGTTTCGGTGGGCTGGCCGGGGTGCCGAGGGTCAGCAGCAGTTGGGCGAAAGCCCGGCGGATGCGGGTCGGGGTCAGCCGGGCGGTCGGCAGCCGACGCTCCCAGGGCAGCCGGGTGTCGGCGGTGATCGAGCGGGCCAGCCGCAGCTGGGTGTAGGCGGCCAGGATCAGCCAGGTCCAGCGGTCGGCCTGCTCCGGGGTGCGGATCCGTGGGGTGGTCCAGCCCAGCGCCTGCTTGCAGAAGCGGAACGTGTGCTCCAGGTCGAAGCGGCGGATGTAGGCCCGCCAGCACCGGTCCAGGTCGGGGCGGCCGGGACCGGCTCACCACAGCCACAGCGTCTTCACCGCCCGGCCGCGCGGCCCGGGCAGGTGCTCGACCTGCACGCGGATCACCGTGCCGGTCACGATCGGCGGGCGCGGGCAGTCGATCCAGCGGCCGCGGCCGGCCAGCTTGGGATGCAGCTCCGCCCAGGCCGCCACCTGCACCCGGCCGTACTGCTCGTCGTCGACCTCGAGGGTCTGCTCGGGAGCCGGCCAGGTGGCCGACTCGGCGCAGAGCAACCGGGCGCCGTGCCGGCGCGGCCGGCCCAGCTGCCCCGGCAGCCGGGCCGCCGGAGCGGTGTAGAAGACCCGGTCGCCGCGGATGCGGACCAGCACCGCCACCGGCAGGTCGGCCAGGTCGACGGTGAGCGCGATCGGGTCGTAGCCGGCGTCGAAGACGAACAGCGGCACCGCCTCGATGGGGCCAAGACGGCCGGTCAGCGCGCGGATCTGGGTGGCGGTGGCCTGCCCGAGGTCCTCACCTGGAGTCAGGCGGCGGACGTCGAGCGGCGCGGTCCAGGAGTCCCGCGCCCAGCTCAGCTGGGCGATCCAGGAGTAGCACCAGCCGGCCACGATCGGCTGCCCGGCCGAGTGCTGGGTCGGTGAGTAGTAGAACCCCCGCCCCGGTGAGCACTCGGCGTCGCAGCGGGCCCACGTGCTGGCATCCACGGCGAAGACCGGCGCACAGCCGTGGCCTCGGTGAGCGACGAGCAACTCGGCCAACCGTTCGGCGTCGACCTCGCCGGCGGCTAGGGCGGCATACACGCTGCCCCAGCCGCGCCGGTGCACCGGGACCAGGCTCAGATGCGGCAGCGACGGCAACGCCTCGGCCGCCAGCAGCCCATCGATCAGCTCGAACAGCGCATCGCGGCGCCGGCCCAGACATCGGTACAGCTCGTCGCGGAAGCGCTGCAGCCGCAACAGGCCCGTAGTGATCAGGCTCTGGTCAACCCCGTCGGCCAGCGTCAAACTGTCCATCACGGCCACCGCCGTCGCTTCGAAGCGTCGCAACTCCGAAGCATCCAACGGTGGCCGTCCTCATGCCAGACCCCGAATCACACCGGCGCAACTACCCGGCGCCCGGGGTTAAAAGGCGAGCTAAGAAGTCGTTGCGGAAGTACGCCAGCGGGGTCGACGCGCCGCGCCACGGCCGCCTCACCTGCGCCACCTGTCGGCAGCGGGAGCCAAGCCTGACTTCCGCAACGTCCTGTAAGGGACACCTGAGCGTCGCCTGCGCCGCCCGCAACCAGAACGGGCACCCACGCACAGGCGGGTGCCTGCCGTGGGTGCCCGTCCGGGGAGCACCTGGCGCGGTCGGGCCGCGCCGATGGGATCAGTGAGCGGAGTGCGCCTGAGTGCGGCCGTGGTCGGCGGTCCAGTCGTCGTCGCCCTCGGGCTTCTTCGCCAGCAGGGCAGCGCCCACTGACCACACGATGCCGCCAAGCAGGCCGATCCACGCGCCGATCTCGGGGGAGAGGTCCGCACCGCGCTCGAAGGCGCCCGGCGCGTCCACGATGTAACCCAGGGACAGCAGGACGGCGGCGATGCCGACGGCCAGGGCGGTGAGCGAGAGGCTGCGGTGCTGGCGGCCGCCGGCCCGCTTCAGGGCGTACTGCAGGGCCACGGCCAGGCCGACGCCCACGAAGGCGACGAGCGCGATGCTTGTGTCGGTCTCGTAGCCGGAGCCGGTGGCGCTCTGCTCACCGTTGGTGGACACCCAGTCCAGGTACGTGGCGATCAGAAAGACCACGACTCCGGCCGTGGCGACGTGCGCGCCCACCGGGTTCGCCCGGCGGACGTGGTCGGCGGTGCGGGCACCGGACGTGTTGGTCGAATCAGTTGTTGCCATAACACCGCGTTACCCCAAAGCCCATGATCGGCACGGAACGTGAGCTAGCCGTCATTTGCTGGCGTCTGGAGGTCAGCGAGAAATCTGGGAACTTCTCCCTGGAACCCAGGTTGGGGAGTACCCGCAACTCAATCACGTAGGGCCCGGTCGGATGACCGGGCCCTACGTGTGTCCAGCCCGGGCCCAGCGGTCCGCCCTCAGCTGGTCGAACGAGACTGACCACACACCCGCGGCGACGCGGCGGGGTCAGCGTGCGGTCTCCTCGGCTCTGGTCGGTGCCGTTTCGCGGGGGCCCGGTACCCGGGCCGCGGCCGGTGCGACGTTCGGGTTGTGCCGGAATACGTTCCCCGGGTCCCATTGGGCCTTGAGGGCGGCCAGTCGGCGGTACTTCTCCTCCCCGTAGGAGGCCCGCACCCGCCCCTCGTCGGTGTCAGTCTCAAAGTTGAGGTAGGCCCCCTCGTCGGAGGCGTATGGGCGCAGCGCCTGCCACAGGTCGCGGACCCAGGCGCGGTCGGCGGCGTAGCTCTCCTCGTCCCAGGCGAGGCCCAGCAGGGCCGCCGCCCACCGTGCGCTGCGGGGGCTGCCCCAGGCCGTGGCATCGTCGGGGATCTCGGAGTAGCGGCCGCGCAGCGTGAACATCGGCACCTCGGACATCGGCGAGCGCCGGTGCGGCAGCCGGTCGAGCAGGATCGTGATCGCCTCGTCCGGCAGGTCGTCGAAGTTCAGGCTCTTGGCGTAGCCGTGGATCCCCCACGGTTCGGCGTTGTCGAGCATCTGCTGCAACGCCACGTACGGCAGGGGGGTGACCAGCTCGAACAGCGGCGCCCGTGCCCGCAGCGGTGCCACCGCGGCGGCGTGCTCCTCGGCGCTGCCCCAGTTCACGACCAGCACGGTGATGCCGGGCGTGCCGCGGTGCTGCTCGGGGACGAAGGGCTCGGGCGGAGCGGACGACGCGGCCACCACCGCGCCCATGCTCTCCGGGAGCTCGAACAGGTACTCGCGGGCGAAGGCCACCTGCGCGGCGGCGTCAGCGACGGGCCAGAAGAACAGCCCGAGGTTGGCCATCGGGTCGACCTCGTGCAGGTCGAACACCAGGCCAGTCACGACTCCGAAGTTGGTGCCGGCCCCGCGCAGGGCCCACATGAGATCGGGTTCGGTCTTGTCGGACACGGTCACCGTGCGCCCCTGGGCGGTGACCAGCGTGGCCGCGGCCAGGTTGTCGCAGGCCAGACCCTGCTGGGACGTCAGCCAGCCCCAGCCGCCGCTGAGCGTGAGCCCAGCGACCCCGGTGTGACTGACCGTGCCGCCGACGACCGCGAGGCCGTGCGGAGCGGTCGCGGCGTCGACGGCGGCCCAGGATGCCCCACCGCCGACGTACGCGCGTCGCATCTCCGGGTCCACACGCACGCCGGTCATCCGCGACAGGTCGATCATCACTGCGCCCGGTTGGACGCAGCTGCCCGCCGCGCTGTGCCCGCCACCTCGCACGGTCACGTCCGTCCCGGTCTCTCGGGCGAGGGCGAGCGTCGCGGCCACTTCCTCGGTCGAGGTGGGGCGGACGATGAGTGCCGGCTGGTGGGTGATCGCGCCGTTCCAGATGGCTGCGGCCCGTGCTTCGGCAAACCCGGCATCGGCCGGCCGCAGCACCTCTCCCGGGAATGTCTGGAGGAAGCGAGTGATGGAGGAGTCGTCGAGAGGCATCTCAGCCCCCTCTGCGTGGGCGTCGCTCGGGACGAGCACCGCTGACAGCAAGACAAGTCTGAAATGAGCAGCCGCTGTCGGGTACCCGTGCGGCCGCCCGTCGGGGCCTTTCGCCGCGCCTCCGGCGCGTGATCACGCGGGGCATGTGCCCGGTGATGCCTGGCCACCGCGCGCGGCGGCGGCTGCGGTGTCAGGTCGGTCGTCGTCCTTTCCGGTGTGACGCAGGCGCCAGGCGGCCAGGCGCTGCACGAGGACGCCGGCGCGCTCGGCCATGGTTCCCGGTTCAGGTGCGGCGCCGATCTGGGGAGTAGAGCGAGATCCGCGTGGGAAAATGTTCCTTGGGCGGTGGCGGGCAGCCAGGTCTAGACGTGTCCTAGCCGTCACTTTGACCTGTCGAAGGCGCCGCCTGTCGTACTAGGTTGCGCCGCCCCGACCGGACGCTCGATTGAGTGGGCTGTGCGGTGTCCCTCGGGGTGGCGGTCCAGGACCAGGCCTTCGGGTGATGATGTCGCGGTGACCAAGCGGGAGCGCATCGACCGGAACGTCCTGCACCGCCGGGCTCAGGTTGCGGTGCTGTCCGGCCTGGCTCGGGGCGACGACGCCTACGACATCGTGGCGGCCGCGGCTCCCAGCCATGTGCTTGGCTGGTTCGCCCCGGACGTCGCTCTGCTGGAACTCGCTGTCACGGCGCTCGATATCGCGTGCCCGGTTGGCGCCGAGCCGTTGGAGTAAGAGGGGCTGCGCGAGCGCTTTCTCCCCGAGGTGACATCCCGCGACCGTGTGGAGCGTCGCAACAGCCAGTACGCCGTCTACGCCGCCGCCTGCATGCGCGGCGGCCTGCAGCCCGACCTGCTGAGCGACGCCGGCTGGTGGCAGACCCCGCTGTGGCAGTACGCCGTCTCCGCCGTCGTCATCTACAGCCGGGCCGCGGCTGAGCGCCTAACGGTGCCGGTGGACGAGGTCGCCCGGCAGGTCGCCGCCCGGCACCGCCTCAAGCTCACCCCGTGACCAGTTCGGGTCACGGGGGGGCACAGGCCTCGACCTGGCCGTAGGGAGCCGGCTCGCGTGACCAATCCATGACCAATGGAGCGGAACACAGGGGTCTCCAGGGGCCGGGAACGGGCCGTCCAGAGGGTCCTCCAGACCCTCGCCAAAGGCCTGACAGGCGAGCTGAGCTGCGGAAATGCATGCAGCGGGTGGCGGAAATCGAACCCGCATGGCCAGCCTGGAAGGTGTCTCGAGCCCCCACGGGCGGCAGCGGAGCTCGCGTCGATCCTCGGCGTCACAGGGTCGATGGACGCCGGCCGGCCGCGCCCGGCGCCCGAGGGGATCTGGTCAGGCGGCCACTGCGCGGTGCCACGGTAGTGGCCAAGCCATGTCGTTCACGGTCGTCCGCAGGCATTCCCTGACGACCATACCTGGCGTTGAACTGCAGCAATGGACACCGGCGGCGTCCACGGACCTCCACCAGCCGCCCTGGCAGTGTAGGGGTCAGGGTTCGAGTCCCCTCAGCTCCATTGCAAGAGCGCCGAAGCGTGTCGGTAGACGACCGCGGCAAGACGACTTCAGCGTCACGCAATGTGAGGGCGATTGACAATATTATAGTGACAAGCGGACAATGCAAGAGTAAGAGGCGAACATGTGCACTATGGCGAACTGCAATATCAACTAGATGACCGCGGTCCGGACAGGGCGGCGGCCCTCGCGCTGCGGGTGCTCGCTGACATCGCGGTCTCTGATGCTGGCGCCCTGGCATACTTCCTGCATCACAGCAACATGCTGGTCCTGGCCGGCCTCCGCGCCATCGGGCCATACATGGAGTTTTCGCCACTCTTCCCGCAGGAGCGGTTCGACAGCCTAGCGGCGGTTTTGTCCCAGCACGGGCTCTATCTGGTCGCCGAAGGATTTCGTTATAAACTTGAACAAGACTGGACCCACCTATTCGCTCTTCAGCGAGGCGGCGCTGCGTAATATTCCGGAACGCTATCCGGCCATCGCTGACGCCTGGGCCAAGCCGCTTTCACTCACGGTCGCAGGCATCACGGAATGGTGCTATGTCATCGAGCGGCGCCTCGCCCTGCTCATGGACAAGGGGGCGCTGCCCAAGCAGTGGCTCAGAGACTGGCGCGCCCCGCATCATCTACGGTTTGCATGCTGCTGGGCTATCCGGGCGTGGCCATCTCGTCCGACCGCTGGGCGGAGGCGTCGTCATGCGGCGCGGGTATGAGCAGCCGACCGTCACCGTCGATATTGATCAGGCCGGGTCCTACGGTTCAAGCGTAGGCTTCTACGTAGCTGAGGCGGCACGGGACTCTCGGGAGTTGATGCAACTTGTCGACTTATGGAGTGCGACGCTAGCTCAAGTCGAGGCGCATTATGCTGACCATTTAGCGCACCCGCCGGCAGTCCTGTGGCGGGAGATGCAGGCAATAGCGGAAGCTGAAGCGGGCTACAGTCAGCGTCCAGCAGCCTAACCGTGCCACTTGTCACGGGCTCCGTTGTCACATTTGTAGCCGCTGTCGCAATTGTTTCCACAAGTCGTTGTGCGCGTGTTGCCCTTTCCCTTGGAGCCCGGCGGCTGCGGGCACCTGACCCACTTGGTCCTCTTGCCGCACCTCTTGCAGTGTTGGTACTTGTCGCCTGTGTAGGGCACGGCTGTCCCTTCTCCCCAACGCCGCCTGCGACTATTGCAGCAGGTGCAAGTTTGCGTAGTGATCGGCCGTCAGGACCTGCTCTATCTTGTCAGCCAGCCTGCGCGCCGCGGACTTTATGGCCGGCGTGCTGGGATGCTGACCACTTGCGGGGTGCTTGAGGAATCGCAGTTGACAACTCAAGAGTTGCCGAGCGTTGGTCCGCTGGGCGTTGTCGTCCTCGACATCGTCTGTGCGGATATGGGTTAGCCAGTAGGTCAACTCGCCCGCCGCATCGTCCAAGCGGTCGTGGTCAAGCGCTTGCCAAACGACCAGAAGGTGCACATTCCCTGGGATGAAGTATCGGCTGGCCGCCGACTGCTGCTCGACGAAGGCGCGTACGGCCTGTTGGGCCCGTGCGGCCGCTTGTGAGTCGCCCCGTCGAAGAGCGTCCTTGTAGTGCCAAATTAGCAGTTGAGACTGGTGAAACTCCCGCGCGCCGGGGCGAGCGCGTGCCATCTCCCACTGCAGGCGCAGCGGTTCAGCATCGTGCGCCCAAGGTTCGTCCAACAGCGGGGTGGTCGCCGCACCACATGCTGGGCAGGGCTTCGGCCACCGCCGTACGGTCTCGTGTCCGCTTCTACCGCAGTCGTCTCCGGTGCAAGCCCAACCGTGCGCTGTGGCCTCAAGCGGAGGAGCGTATCCATACACAGTCGGCGGGAGCACGGCGGCGCGTCTTCCAAAGAGTGGCACAGTTGTTTCAGCTCTGCTCGTTGATGAACCGCTTAACTGTCTAACTGTGCCACTTGTCCCGGGAGCCATTCTCGCACTTGTAGCCGCTTTCGCAGTTGTTGCCACACTGTGTTGTCCAGCCGCCCCCCTTGCCCCCGCAACTAGGGCAGCGCACCCATTTAGTCCTTTTGCGCTCTTTGCTGCAATACTGGTACTTGTCTCCACCGTAGGACACGTTTCAGCTCCCCCTCGCTCCAAGTTGGAGCCGGAACCGTAGCAGCGCTGCCGGCTTCGGCCAAGGCGTCGCTTCGGGCGGCGGAGCCGCGCCATGGGCTAGCCAGCCGCCCGGTCGGCCGCTACGGTCGTCACCCACGAACGGTGACTGACCGCGACGAGAAACTCGTCGACGGGGGCGCGGGGGGCTCATGCAGGGGGACGTTTGTGCAAGCAGGCCCGACTGTCCTGCCAGCATGCGGTCTAGGTAATGCGAATCTTCGGGCGAGGTGCGCGATCGCCAAGTGGCGGCGGTTCGTTGTTGCCGGCCAACATCGCTCAGCTGGCGGAGGACTTCGGCCGCTACGAGTACGACCAGGCGGCCAGTGGGGTCGATGGGACGTCCGTATGGGCCGACTTCGTAGCCCCGCTCTATCCGCTTGCTCAGGCGGAGCCGACGGCCTTCCTGCAGCAGTTAGCGGACGCGGCCTTGCCGGTCGGCGGTTGGTCCGTGTACGGGGCCTCCCATCTCGACTGGGAATTCTTCAGCGGCGCCAACCCCAACGATCCCAGCCATCGAGCGCTGCTAACCGCCTCGCTGACGTTCCTGCGTGAGTCCGGCGTGCCCCTTTCCCGGCTCACCGGGTATGAAGGAAGCTTCTGGCGAGAGCACCTCGCTGGCGGGCAGGTCTGGCTAGAGGGGCGGCCCACGCCCACGCCGGGTGCGGCGCCCCTAACCCCGCTCCACCCTGGCGAGGTACGGCGCATTGCCGTTCTGGAAGCGCGGCCGAATTCGCAGGAGGTGCACATCTGGCGTGAATCGTCCGACTCCTATGCGGCAGTCCTCAAGCCGGCTTGGAGGGACGAGGATCCGCGTCAGATTGATGGAAGACTACAGGTGGCGCAGTCGCAGTATTTGTTGTACGTCGGCGTAGGGCTTGCGTTGCAGGTCGAGACCTACTGGGCCGACCGGGAACTGCGGCCGTTCTTTCCGCTTCCCTGGCCGCGCATTGGCTGGCTGCCGCAGGCAAGCACGCCACCAACCTGAGTCACCTCGACCCGACCACGGTTTCAGTACTCCTCGCCGTAAAGGAAGCAGCAGATGGAACTCCTATTGTGGATCGTTGTGGTGCTGTTCTGGGCTGGGCCCCTCATCGGCCTGCCAGTGCTCTACTTTCGGTCCGGACTTGGTCGGGTCAAGCGCGAGGAGGGCATTGACTGGCGCGAGTTCCTCTTGCCCAATCTCGGCTTCTTCCTGTTGATGCTCGCGAAGGCCTTGTTGTGGCCCTTCACAGTTGCCGTCTGGAACTCGAGAGGTCGGCCCGCATCGCCGTGGACGGCGGTGACCATCCGCAATGGACGTCCCGCTCGTGCAATAGTCCGGTCTGAGGAGCTCGACGATCCGCTGGCCGGACGACGTTGATGGGACACTGGCTGACCACATAGGCGCATCAGCTGGCTCGCGCAGTACTTGCTCCGGGTGGCGCTGCCTACGGCCGCTCCCAAGGCTTCCTCAGCTGCACGCCAGCCTGCTTGAGCGTCTGGCGCACCGTCTCATCGTCGCACGCGTAGCGCTGGGCCAACCGCTGCAAGGTCCAACCGTGGGCATACAGCTGGATGGCCTCATGGGTGCGCTCCGTTGGGACTCCTTGACGCCGGAGCTTGACGCCCGCCCGACGGAGCTGCGCCGCCACGGTTGCACGGTGCATCCCCCACTTGGCGGCGAGGGCCTTCATGTCTGCGCCGGCCTCGTACTCCTGCACCAAGCTTGCTACTTCCGCAGGCGTCAGACGACGCTGTGGTTGGCGCTGCCTGACAGGGCGTGCACAGGGAGTCGTGCGGCGGAGCACCTGTGAGAGCTCATTTGCTAGCCGCATCACTAGGCCGTTCAGCTTTGAGCTTCCTCCTCTTACGGCCACTCGGGGTGCTCCTGCGCTCGGTGGGGGCGCCCGCACCGTGCGCTGGGTCGCGGAGGCTCGCTAGCCGAAGCCGCGGACCGCAACCGGAACCGCAACGCGACTTGGACTCTTACGGACGGTCGCGTATGTCACCGGACGCCGCACCCCTTGCCACCTGGGTAGATGGCACGCAGGCGAACGTCCATGGACGGGAAGAAGTTGTCTGGGGGTCAAGGGGTCGCAGGTTCAAATCCTGTCAGCCCGACAGCGGGAAACCGCAGGTCAGAGGCCGTTCTGGAGACATTCGGAACGGCCCCTGACGGCGTTCCCGGGCGGTTTGACCACCATTGTGACCACCATTAGGCCACCCTCACCTGGCGCCCGAGTTGCTGCGACGGCCGTCGGCGACGGCTCGAGGCCGCCTCCGCGACGGGTTCGGCGGTCACAAGGAGCCACGGTCGCCGCCTGCGCTGGCTACCGGTCAAAGGCGTCGCCGAGCGTGTCCATGGCCTGGCGGGCGACGTCGGGTGAGACGTGGCCGTAGATGTCCCCGGTGATCGCGATCGACGAGTGACCGAGGATGTCGGAGACCACCTTGAGCGGGACACCCCGCGTGAGCATCACGCTGGCCGCCGAGTGGCGGAGCGTGTGCAGCCCGGCGTGGGGGAGGCCGGCCTTCGTCGCGGCGGCGCGCAGGGCCCGGAAGGCGTTGCGGGGATCGCAGGGCTCGCCGAACTCGGTGGTGAAGACGAATCCGGTCTCCCGCCATGCCGAGCCGGCCAGCCGTCGTTCGGCCGCCTGGGCAGCGTGGAGGCGTCGCAGCAACCGTTCGGCGGGCGCGGAGATCGGTACGAAGCGCCTGGACCTGGCGGTCTTGGGCTCGGTGACGGTGAGCTCGCCGTCGATCCGCGACAGGGTGCCGCGCACCCGTAGGATGCCCTTGCCCAGGTCGACGTCCGACCACTGCAGCGCGAGCGCCTCGCCGCGGCGGAGGCCGGTGTGCACGAGGAGCGCGAACAGCGGCGCGTAGCGGCTGCCCTCGGCCGCGCGGAGCAGCTCGGCGACCTGGGCGGGTATCAGGTGGGGTGCCTCCTTGGCCGTGACCCGGGGTCGCCGGATGGCCGCTGCCGGGTTGGCCGCCAGCGCACCGTCACGGACGGCGGTGTCGAGCACGGCGCGCAGGATCGTGTAGGCCGAGCGGATGGTCGACTCGGCGAGGCCCTTGCGGCGGAGCTCGACAACCCAGCCCTCGACGTGGGACGGCCGGACCCGGTCGAGGGTCATGCCGGCGAGGGAGCTGCCGAGGATGTGGGTCCGGGCCACGCCCGCATACATGACCTTGGTGTTCCGCTTGCGCTCGGACGCCTGCAGCGACGTGTCGATCCAGTGCAGGGTGAAGGCCGCGACCGTCTCCCGCCGGTCCCGGGCCAGCTGACCCCCCTCGACCCTCCTGCGAATCGCGGCGGCCTTGTCGCGCGCCTCCTGGGCGGTGTCGCCGTAGACGGTGTGCCGGCTGGCTCTGCCAGTCTCGTCGGTGACGCGGAGGTTGATCTGCCACCGGCCGTCGGCGCGGCGGCGTGGGGCCGACCCCTCGCTGTTACCTCGCCTCCTGCCCGTTGACCGTGCTCGTGGCGTCCGAGGGCTCATCGCCGGCTCCTCCCTCGGCATTTACCGACGGACGAGTGTCGTGGGAAGGAGGGCTGCCAACCGTGGGGAGTCCACAGGTCACTCGGCCTGCGTCGGGGTGTGGACAACGTCGAACAGCGCGCTCTGGTGCGGGGTCGTTTGGCTGCCTCGGCGCTGGCGCGGAGCTGGCGATGGTGGTGGGGGAGCCTGGAGGCGTTTGACGTAGCGCTCGAGCTCTGCGCGCGGGAGACGGCAGCTGCGGCCAATGTGCACCGGCCGCAGCTCGCCGGCCTTCATGAGCGCGTACACGGTGGTGCGGCCGATGCGGAGGACCGTTGAAGCTTCTTCGGGCGTGAGTAGGAGCGCGTCGGCCGCTAGGACGTCTCGGAGTCGTTGCGGATTACCCATGCGACATCTCCCCGGATCGACTGCACGTGGCCTGGCTGCTGGCTGCTATGCGACGGTGGGGGAGCGGCCTGCCGCCAATCTCCGGTCCCTCTCCAGCCGACGACTGCGGCCGTAACCGCGGGGACTGGAGACTCGAGCGGCGGCCTTCCTGCCGACTGAAGAAGTCCTGGAACCTCATGTTCAGCGCACATCGGGGGCGCCCGTGAGGTGGGCGCGTCTCCGGTAGGCCTCCAGTACCGGCTGTAGCGCCCGCGCCACGCCGGGCAGGTCGCGGTCGTAGACCCGCCCGTCATTCAGCTGACCGGCGAGCTCACCGAGCAGCCTGGGCCAGTCGCGGCGAGTGGGCACGAGAGGAACCTGGACCTCGACGCGCCGCTCGACGAACTGCACGGCGGACAAGCCCGAGGCCGCGGCCCTGGCCTGCTCCCAGGCGCGGTGCCGGCAGGCACCCAAGCACCATTTCGGGATCGGCCCCGGCTCCCCGGAGTGATCGGCCCACCGCACCACCCGGAGGCCGCGGCCGCGGTCCGGCGGTCTCGCCCTTCGACGCCGGAGCCGGGCTTCGGCGAGCGGGCCTCCTTTGCCCGCATGCGCTGAGCTTGCTGGCGCCGTTGCTGCTCCCGCTCCCGGCGCCGAGCCCGGTAGACGGGACATCCGCTGTTTCCCATGTCGGCGACTCTGCAGACGGGCCTCCGGTAACTCGTCACCACGATTTTGGAACCGCAGATACAAGACGTGTGATCGGTTGCGATCTTGATCGCTGTCCTTGCGGATGAGAATGCTTCGGTCGTCCGGCGACGCCAAGACACAGTGGTGCGGGCGAGCCCGTAGATGTGTATGACGCGGGGTCCTCGGGTGCCTCTTGATTGCTGCCGCGAGCGCGTGGGTCTGGTTCCTGGCAGAGGGCCCTCCAGACGACGCCCATCGGTCGTCGACCGCAGGGAGGGATCTCCATGGAGGTGTTGTTCGAGCGGGTCGCCGGGTTGGACATCGGCAAGGCGGGCCTGACGGTCTGCGTGCGCACACCAGGTCCGCGGGGCCGGCGCAGTGAGACGCGGACGTATCCGACGACCACCCGCGCGCTGGCGGCATGCGGGACTGGTTGGCCGAGCGTGGAGTGACGATCGCGGCGATGGAGTCGACGTCGACCTACTGGAAGGCGCCGTTCTACTGCCTGGAGGAGGTACTGGAGGTCTGACTGCTCAACGCCGCGCACATCAAGGCCGTGCCGGGGCGGAAGACCGACGTCCGCGACGCGGAGTGGATCGCCCAACTGCTGGAGTGCGGGCTGGTCCGGCCGTCGTTCGTGCCGCCGCCGGACATTCGCCGGTTGCGCATGCTGACCCGCTACCGGGTGCAGCTGATGGGGGACCGCACCCGGGAGGTGGCCCGGCTAGAGGGCATGCTCGAGGACGCCTCGATCAAGCTGCCTTCGGTCGCCGCCAGTCTGACCAGCGTCTCCGCGTGGGCGATGCTGGCCGCACTGATCGCCGGTGAGCGCGATCCGGCCGTGCTGGCCCAGCTGGCCCGCGGCAAGATGCGGATCAAAATCCCGCAGCTGGTCGAGGCGCTGACCGGGCACTTCAATGAGCAGCATGCCCAGCTGGCGCAGACCATGCTGCACCGCCTGGAGCTGGTCGAGGACGCGCTGGCCGAGCTGGACGCGGTGATCGCCGAGGCCTGCCGGCCCTGGGCGCACCAGCTGGAGCTGCTGCAGACCATCCCCGGAGTCGGGCCCAAGGTGGCCCAGGTGATCCTGGCCGAGACCGGCGGGGACATGTCCCGCCTCCCTCCGCCGAGCACCTGGCCTCCTGGGCAGGTCTCGCGCCGGGAGTGCACGAATCGGCCGGCAAACGCACTCCGACCGGCGCGCCGCACGGCAACAAGTGGCTCACCTCGATGCTGGTCGAGGCCGCCGGCTCGGTGGGCGGATGAAGGGCGCCAACTACCTGTCGGCCCAGTTCGCCCGGTTGACCACCCGCCGTGGCATGAGCCGGGCGGCGGTTGCGGTCGCCCATTCCATGCTCGTCTCGGCGTACTTCATGCTCACCCGCGACGAGCCCTACTCCGACCTGGGGCCGGACTGGCTGGCCAAGCGCAACGACGAGGCCCATGCCCGCCGGCTGGTGGCCCAGCTCGAACGCCTCGGCCACACCGTGGTCCTCGACCCGGTCGGCTGACCCAACTGCAGAAGAACTGGAGGACGGGCTTCGCCCGCCCCGCGCTGACGCGCGCCTGCAGCTCACCTATTCACGGGTCTGTGTCCCTCTTGATCTTCGGAGTCTCTAGGCCGCTAGGTCGGGCGTGGGTTGCGCCGCATAGTCGGGTGCCGCGGAGATCCTGCTGGCGCCAACTGTTCGTCGTGCGCGGCCGCAGCGAACAGTAGGCGCTCAAGGGCATTTAGCATCCGTCCGTTCGCGAAGTCGGCGATGAAGAAGTGGTGTGCGGCCGAGGCATGGCGATGCCGGCGGGCGTATAGCTGGAGAGCGCGGTCGACCTCGGCGGTAGTGAGAGCCGGCCGAGTCAGAACCGGACCGATCTCGTCGGCGAGCCACGCGGAGGACTCGAGCGCCCATCCGCAGTCCACCCCCACAGGTAGTCGGTCGTCAGGGCGGCATCGCCGATCAGGGCCAGGCCCGGTGTTCCCACCGTCCTGCTCACGTCCGGGTAGTGAGGAACACCGACGTAGTCGGATACTTGCCGGGCCTGGCCGAGGTTGGGTGCATCCGGGAGGTCCGCGAAGAAGCGGTGGAAGTTACCGTCGATGTCCTGGCGGAAGTCGGCCAGCTTGTCTGCTGTGGGCATGACGGCGAGGACGATGATCCCGCCGTCGTTGGGGAATACGTATGCGACGTCGGGGTCCGTGAGCCACATTAGGGATCGTGACCCTCGGGCGAGGTGGACGTCCTTGAACCAGGCGAGGTCCACGAATCGCCCGTGCTTCTTCTCCTTCACGGGTACCGCAGCCCACGAGGCCACGGGGGAGTGCCGCCCATCTGCGCCCACCACGAGTGAGGAATGGAACTCCTGCTCCTCGCCGGTGTGATCAATGCTCCGCACCCCCTGCACGCGACCCTTCTCCCGGATGACCTGCGTCGCCTTGACCCCGAGCCGCAGCTTGACCCCCGGCGGCGCCGCGGCGGCCTGCCGCAGCATGGGGTCCAGGACGCTGCGCCGGATGTTGTACCCGTGCAGCCCTTCGTCGGGCGGTCGAATCCACCCGTACCGAGTTCAGAGGTCGATGCTGTTCGGAACCGCCCCGGCTGCCTCCAGCTGTGGCACGAGTCCGAGCCTTTCGAGAGCGCCGTGGCGCTGGGCTGGATCTAGTGGGTGCACGCGCGCTCGTAGTGGCCTGGGTCGCGGTGCTGCTCGAGCACCGTGACTCGGAGACCCTGCTGGGCGAGGAGGACCGCCGCCGTGCAGCCGCTGAGGGTGCCGCCGACAATGAGAATGTCGGATGTCCCTGGCATGACGACCTGTCCTTCCTCGGTCCCGTCAAGGTCCCGTAGTGCCGCGCGGGGGGATGGCATTCGTCTACTGACCGTGCTGCAACGGGCCTGTGGACGGTGCGCAGCGCGCCGGCCGGAATCACGGAGGCTATGGGGCAACGCGTCACCGCAACGTCACCAGCGCGTTGTAGCCCTGGCGGCCATGAATCCGTCGAGGTCGTCAGGTCTGGGCCGATGCCGTTCGGCGTCCAGCGGCTGCTGCGGGCGGGCCCCTCCCTGTCCCCGGACCGACGGTCCGGGGACAGGGGAAGCGGGAGTGCCACCCGGTGTCGATAGGGCCTCGCGGGCCTGCCCGGCTCCGCCAGGAGGACGAGACCGTGGCCGCACCGCCGCGAGGTCAGGCGGAGCTCGTCCCGGCCGGTTCCTGGTCGGGCGGGCTCGCGCTGGACGCGGACCGGGCTCTCGGGGTCGTGGACCCGAGGACGACCGGCAGGGACTCGTAGCCACGCAGGATCACCGTGCCGCGGCGGCGCCCGGAGCCCGCGGGGGCGAGGTCGGGGAAACGCTCGAACAGCGCCTGGAGCGCGACCTCGCCCTCCATCCGCGCCAGCGCGGCGCCGAGGCAGAAGTGGATGCCGCTCGCGAAGGAGACGTGGTCGCGCGCATTGGGGCGCGCGACATCGAAGACGTGCGGATCGGGGAAGACCCGCGGGTCCCGGTTGGCCGCGGCGAGCAGGAGGATCAACCACTTACCCGCGGCGACGGGGACGCCGTGGACGGTGGTGGGCCGCCTGGCCCGGCGTCCGGTTCGCTGCACGGGAGGGTCGACGCGGAGCACCTCGTCGATCGCGTTCGGCCACAGTGACGGGTCCTCGGCGAGCAGCCGGCGCTGGTCGGGATGGGCGAACAGGAGGGCGGCGCCGTTGCCGACGAGGTTGACGGTGGTCTCGAACCCGGCGCCGACGACCAGTGCGGCCGTGGCCCGCAGCTCGGTCTCGGTGAGGCCGCCACCGTCGTCGTCGACCGCGGTGACCAGGCTGGAGAGCAGGTCCGCGCCCGGGTCCCGGCGCAGCTGCTGCAGGTGCTCGCGCCACCAGGCGTCGACTTCGGCGAGGGTGCGCTCGACGTCGCGGTGGGTGGCCCAGTCCAGGCCGAGGTCCAGGACGGGCGCGGCGCGGTCGCCCCAGGCGAGGAACTGCTCGCGCATCGCCACCGGGACGCCGAGCATCTCGGAGATGACCGTGACCGGCAGCAGGCTGGCGTAGCGGGCGACCAGGTCCACCTGCCCGTCGTGTGCTGTGGCCTCGCGCTCGAGACCGTCGAGGAGCTCGTCGGCGATCTGACGGGTGCGCTCGCGCAGCCCGGCGACGGCCCGGGCGCTGAACGCCCGGCTGACCAGCCGGCGGTAGCGGGTGTGCTCGGGCGGGTCGACGGCGACCATCGACGGCGGGTCGATGGGGCTCACACCCGGCCGGGCGCCGGCCAGCCGCCACGCCGGCGGCAGCCGGTCGGTCCGGAACGCTCCGATCCGCCCGAAGTCCTCGCTGCGCAGGACGTCGGTGCACACGTCGTGGTGGACGCTGACCCGTGCCAGGGCCCCGTCGGCGAAGGGGGCCGCCGTCCGCAGTCGTTCGTAGTGCGCGTACGGGTCCGCGCGGAGGGTCGGGTCGGTCATGACCTGGGCGTCCGGGTTGCCCGCGCGGGCGCGTGCCCGGATTGCCATCCGCATCGCTCCGTGGGTGGCGGCCCAGCGGACCGCACTGCGCACCAGTTCGTCCATCGCCCTCACCCGTCCCTCCGTGGCCGGGCCCGGTCCACCGCCGGCGTGCCTCATCCTCGGGGACGCAGCCCACCGGTTCCAGGGCCGCCCACCCCGATCAGGCGGTCACCGCGGTGACGAGTGAATCGGCCGCGCGGGGGCACCGAGCCGTGCCGGACCGCGGACGTGCGCAACCGGAAGGAAACGCCCCGGGGCCGGTCCCTGCACGCCTCGGGGCCGGTCCCTGCACGCCTCGGGCGTGCAACCGCCAGCAGCACGCGCACCGTCTCCCGGCACGTCCACCCCGGCATAGGCCACCAGGCGGCCGACCGCTTCGCGGCGCTGCTCGAGGGCTGATTCGGCGCGGAGTATCACGCGGGTATCACGAGGGCTTCAGAGGCCCTACAGCAAGACACCCCGGGCTCCTGACCCGTAGGAACACCGGGGTGAGGCTGTGTCCGAGGGCGACTCGCTACACCCGCACACGCTTGCGACACGGCAGCACGCTCGGTGCCACCCAGGAACCGGACGCCACGAGGGACTCGCGGCGAGAGGGCTGGTGGCGGGGGAAACGTCGGGGGATCCGAGCAGCAACCCGGCCGGGAGGCCGCCGATTCACCTGGCGACATCGGCTCAGGAGCGTGCGGTCAGCGGCCACATGACCGGCCATGTCTTCGTCTGTCTATGTTCAAATGCGCTCGATCGCAGCCGAGCAGAGGAACCAGGATGGACTCCTACGACGACGAGCGGCGGGCCAACCAGGTCGCCTGGGCCGCGGTCAAGCACACCCACGAGAAGGTCGGCGACCACTGGGAGCCGAAGGACCATAAGGGTCCAGCGACGCGCAGGCCGAGGGCGGACGGGACACCAACCGCGAGACCAAGGGCGGCGTCGACGCCAACGCCACCAAGGAACACCTGATGGACGTCGCCTAGCGGCTCGACATCAGCGGCCGGTCGAAGATGAGCAAGGACGAGCTGGTCGACGCCATCCAGAAGGCCAACGACAAGGCGACCGCGCAGGCGCGGAAGAGCTAGTCACCACCTCCTCGGGACGGGTGGCGCGAGGTCGGCCCTACTTGATGGGCCGACCCGCGTCATCCCGTGCCCGCGGGGTCGCGTCCTGCACCAGGCCGACCGTGCCCAGGAACGCGACCACCGCCGCTGCCGCCCACAGGAACGGGGAGACGTCCCTGTCGCTGTGCCACGCCGAGACGACGAGGGCTGCCGCCCTGCCAGGAGCGCCACGCCGAGCACGACCCCGATGGCGTCACGGCGCTTCCTGTCCTCGTCCTCGATGATGTGCGCGACCTCCTCGTCTTTTGCCCGTCGGCACGCCGCCGCTCACCGCGCGGTCGTAGAGGGGCACCCTGGCTATCCTAAGGTCAGCCGCCCATTCCTCCCACTTTGCCTCCGTCTCGCGCCGCACAGCGGCTGCCGCACAGCCGCGGCAGTTACCAGTCAAGTCAGGCCATGGGCGGTGGGCCTGTTTCGGGCGCGGCGGATCACGATGCTGAGCGCGGCGGTACTCTGATTGAATGCGGTATGAAATCGTGGTAGTTGGAGCGGGGCCGGCCGGAAGCACCGCGGCGCGTGAAGCTGCTGCGGGCGGAGCTCGAGTTCTCTTGCTAGACCGCTCAGTGTTTCCGCGCGACAAGCCGTGCGGTGGCGGTGTCACTATGGCCGCGGCAGACTTGCTGCCATTCTCGCTCAGCGATATTGTCGAACGAACTGTCTCTAATCTGTCTCTAGATCTGCCGTCAGGCAATCGACTCAACTTTCGTTTCGGAGAGCCAATTATTTTGATGACGCAGCGCATCAGGTTCGACCAGTTGTTGATAGACGCAGCAATTGCCAACGGCGTGGAGTTTCGTGACGGAGTCCAGGTCCTGGGTATTGAAATGGATTCGCGCGGAGTCCGCGTCCGCACGAGGGGTGGAAACATTCATTGTGAGATAGTGGTAGGCGCAGATGGTGCTAATGGTGTAACGGCGCGGTCTGCTGCGGTGGAAGTTCGAATGGAGCGTGCTCTAGCGCTGGAGGGAAGTGTTCGAGACAATGGGGTGAACAGGTCGGACTGGTGTGACACTGCCGGTGTCATCCTTGGCGATGTGCCCGGCGGATATGGATGGCTCTTCCCAAAGGCTGACCACTTCAACATTGGAGTGGGATCTTGGCGGTACCTCGCAGCAACGCTTCGCGCGCATCTCGCGGCCACCGTCCGTCATTATGGCGCCAGCGTTCCGCCGCCATTTCAGATCCGTGGTCATCACTTGCCAATATATGTTCGTGGATCGCGACTGTCGCGCGGGCGCTGCATTTTAGCTGGCGACGCCGCCGGATTAGTGAGCCCATTGACCGGCGAAGGCATTTGGCCCGCGATCCTGAGCGGCCGGATTGCCGCCTCCGCCGCGATCGCCGCGTTGAGCCGCGACATCGAGGACCTAGCGCAGCTGTATGATTACGAGGTCAAGTCAAGGCTTGAGGCTCGCATGCTTCGCTATTCTGCTGGCTCTGATGCATTGCACCTCGGCTTGGGTCTGTTCCTCCGGACATCACAGTACTCGTCATTTCCTTCAAAGCTGCTCGGACGCGTAATTGGAGATGAGGTGTACGCCAAGAAGCTGACACGCCCGGCGGCGCCAGTTGGTGGCGCGCTCCGATTCGCATCATGGCTTGCTCAAAACACAGCGCTTGGGAGGGTTGCGGGCCACCCAGGAGCTCACGCGTTGAAGTCTGGTACCTACTTTGACAGGAAGTAGTAGTTGCATCGGGGGCTCTGGCCTAGCTGTACTGCTCGGACAGGTTGGTCAATCGGGTGATGGGCGGGCGGTTGCCGATCGCGGTGTGGGGCCGGTGATGGTTGTACTCGTGCAGCCAGGCCGGCAGGGCCTTTCGGCGGGCTGACTCACTGAGGAACATGCGGGCGAAGGCCCAACCGTCGGCCATGGTGCGGTGGAAGCGTTCGATCTTGCCGAAGCTCCTATGGCCGTCAAGTCGTCCGCGGTAGGGCGGCTGGTGTGGTGAGCAGCTGGTAGATCTCTCGGGCGATGTGTCGCTTGAGGCCGCGGATGATCTCCTTCGTCGTCTTGCCGTCCGCCTGTCGTTTGGCCACGTAGGCACGCGTGCGCGGATCCCAGGCCATTCGGGTGACGGCGAGGATGTAGAGGGCGTAGTTGGCCTGGCGGTCGCCGCCGCGGTTGAGCCGGTGGCGGCTGGGCTTGCCGGAAGAGGCCGGCAACGGGGCCACGCCACAGAGGTGAGCGAAGGCCGACTCGCTCCGCATCCGCTCGGGCTGGTCACCAACGGCCACCAGCAGCGCCGCACAGGTCAGCGGACCCAGTCCCTTGACCGCCAGCAGCTGGGGCGCGGCCTGCTGCACGAGGCGGCTCAGCTGCGCGTCGAGGTCGCGGATCTCCTCGGTCAGCTGCTGATGCCGCCGGGCGAGGCTGCGCAGCGCGTGCTTGACCACCAGCAGATGCGAGTCTGGGGTGGCGCCGGTGCGCCAGCGGCTGGCGATGCAGACGAGCTCGGCAAGGGTGCTCGTGCGCAGCTGCTCGCGCAGCTCCGCCGGCGCGGTCACCAGCACGGCGCGCAACTGGTTGGCCGCCTGCGAGCGGGCCTTCTGCGCGCTGCGCCGGTCCACCTGCAGCGAGCGGATCATCTCCACCACACCCTCGCCGGCCTTCGGCTGGGTGGTCACGGTGCCGGCGAGGACCGCGCGAGCGGCGGCTTCGGCGTCCAGCGGGTCGTTCTTGCCCTGCCGATGCCGGGCGCCGCGGTCGGGACGGTTGACCTCGACCAGGCGGTGGCCGTGCTCCCGCAGCTGGCGCACCAGGCCGGCGCCCCAGCTGTCGGTGCCCTCGATACCGAAGGCCTCGATGCGGCCGAACCTCCGTGCCCAGGCCTCCAGCTGCCGGTATCCGGCCGGACTGGTCGGGATCGTGGTGGTGCCCAGGCGCCGGCCGAGCTGATCCAGCGCCACGGCCACGTGAATGTCGCTATGGGTGTCGACGCCGACGGTGACGATCGGGTCGAGCGGTGCAACCGTGGATTCTGTCATCTGCTGCTCCTTCAGGCGGCGGTGATGCAGCGCCGGGTGAGGGCAGCGGACAGAACTGCGATGGGACCTCTGGCCAGGCTCCTATCAGGTCACCCCGCCCTCGCCCGGCGCTGGCGACAAGCGTGCTTCTCCGGACGGTCGACAGTTCGGCAACAAGGCACCCGCTGGGCCGGTTGGTCTAGGGTCAGGCCGCCCGGAGAAGCACGTCGCCACCCTCCCAGTTGGTCTGCGGCCGGTACGGCCGGGTGCGCTTGGGCTTGATGCCCAGCTCGACGCAGGTGGCCCGCCAGGCGCGGGAGCGGTAGGCCGAGCCGTTGTCGGACAGCACCCGCTGCACGGTGACGCCGCGCGCGGCGAAGCAGGCCACCGCCCGGCGCAGCACGCCGATGGCGGTGGCGGCGGTCTCGTCGTCGTGGATCTCGGCGTAGGCCACCCGACTGTGGTCATCGAGCACGGTGTGCAGGAACGCGGTGCCCACCTTTGGGTTGTAGTGGGCGTTGCGCGGCTTGCCCGGCGTGGCGGCGCGGTTCCTGTCGCCCTGGGCGCGGCCGTCATAGCGCCAGCCCCCGCCGTCAGGAATGTTGCCCAGTTTCTTGACGTCGACGTGCAGCAGCGCGCCGGGGGTGTCGTGCTCGTAACGGCGGGCGGGCTCGCCGGTGCGCCGGTCGACGTGGGAGAGCCGGTTGAGCCGGCAGCGCACCAGCACCGCGTGCACCGTGGAGGAGGCCAGGCCGAGCCGGTCGGCGATGGCCACCGGTCCCAGCCGCTGCTTCCACCGCAGATGCACGATCTTGCGCACGACCGGGGCCGGCGTGCGCCGCGGGCAGCGGTGCGGCCGGCTGGAGCGGTCGGCCATGCCGGCCTTGCCGGCCTGAACCGCCCCGGGTTTAGTGGAGGCTTGGTTCTGCCGGTTGGCCCTCGGTGAGGCCGGCGATCTGACGGTAGTAGTCGTCCTCGTACTCGACGGGCGGGATGTCGCCGCAGGCGCTGTGCAGCCGGCGGTGGTTGACCCAGTCGAGGTACTCCAGCGTCGCCACTTCGACGTCGTCGAGGCCGCGCCAGGGGCCGCGGCGGCGGATGAGCTCGGTCTTGTACAGGCCAATCAGGGACTCGGCGGCGGCGTTGTCGTAGGAGTCGCCCTTGCTGCCCACCGAGCGGAGGGCGCCGGCGGCGTCGAGGCGCTCGGTGTAGCGGATGGCGAGGTACTGCACGCCGCGGTCGGAGTAGTGCACCAGGCCGGTCACGTCGCGAGCGTCGCGGGCTCGGGTCCACAAGCCCTGCTCGAGGGCATCGAGGGCCAGGTCCGCGCGCAGGCTGGTCGACGCCCGCCAGCCGACGATCCGGCGGGAGAACACGTCCATGACGAAGGCGACGTAGACGAACCCCGACCAGGGTCGCCACGTAGGTCAGGTCGGCCACCCACAGCCGGTTCGGCGCCGGTGTGGTGAAGTCGCGGTCGACCAGGTCACCGGGGCGGGCGGCGACCTCGGCGGGCACGGTGGTGCGCTTGACCCTGCCGCGGACCGCGCCGGCCAGTCCCAGCTGGCGCATCAGCCGCTGCACGCGGCAGCGGGCGACCGGGATGCCTTCCCGGTTCAGCTGTCGCCAGACCTTGCGGACGCCGTAGACGCCGAGGTTGGCCTCGTGCACCCGGACGATCTCGCCCGTGAGCTGCTCGTCGCCGACGGCCCGCGTCGAGGGCGGCCGGGCGTGGGAGGCGTAGTAGGTGTTCGGGGCGATCTTCGCGCCGGCGGCGGTGAGGGCGCGGCAGATCGGCTCGACCCCGAACCGTTCCTTGTGCTGGTCGATGTAGGCGATCAGCGCCGATGTGGGCGGTCGAGCTCCGCCGCGAAGAAAGCCGACGCGCTCTTGAGGATCTCGTTCGCCCGCCGCAGCTCGCGGTTCTCCCGTTCCAGCTCGACCAGCCGAGCCCGCTCGTCGGTGGTCAGACCCGGCGCGTTCCCGGCGTCGATGCGCGCCTGCTGCACCCAGTTCCGCAGCGAGTCCGGCACGATCCCCAACTGCTCACCGACCCGCTTGCAGGCGGCGTTGACACTCAGCTTCTCCGCCCCGTCGACCGGGTCAAGCGCGAAGCGGATCGCCCGCTCCCGCAGCTCATCGGGGTACTTCCTCGGTGCCGCCATGACTTCCATCCTTCGGGGGTTGGAAGCCTCCATCAATCCCGGGGCGGTTCAGATGCTCCTGCCCTCCCTGCAGCCCGGGCAGGTGGTGGTGCTCGACAACCTCGGCGCGCACAAGCCCGACCGGATGCGTGCCCTGGTCGAGGCCGCCGGCTGTCGGCTGGGCTTCCTGCCCGTCTACTCGCCGGACTCCTCCCCGATCGAGGAGGCCTTCAGCAAGATCAAGACCCTGGGCAAGGCGGCCGCAGCGCGAACCCGGGCGGCTCTGGACGCCGCCATCGCCGCCGCCTTGGCCGCGGTCACCGCCGCTGACCTGCCGGCTGGTTCACCCACGCCGGATACTCCACTCCCTAAGCTTCCTGAGAAGCGCTGTCAGTCCCTGACCGGACGCGTCTTCGACGACCAGCGCGACACCACCGCGCTGCGCACCCACACCGAGGTCCTGCCGCTGGCTGGCCGAGTGGACCGACGAGGCCCACGCCGCCCTGGCCCGACGTGGGCTACGAAGGCGAGCGGGCAGCGCTGACACGCCGATCAAGAAGACCACCGACGCGCCGCTGACCGACAATCACCGCACCGTCAACCTGCTGCACGCGACCACCCGGGCCACGCCGAACGCGGCGACTTCCTGCCCAAAGCGACATTCAAGGTGCTGCGTCGGATCAGCCTCTGCCCCTGGCGCATCGGCGCCATCATTGCCGCCGTCCTTGTCCTCCTCCATCACGAGCACGGGCCGGATGACATGATCACCGACCTGGCCAGCCGTTACTGGGAATGGCTCAGTGGCTCGACCAGCTCCCGAGCTCGTCAATGATCAGCCGATGAGAAGACGGTGCGAATGTGGGTCTTCCGGCTCTGTCCTGTCCTGACGGTCCGCCGCAGGGTGCGGCGCATGTCCTTGTCGGCGTCTTCCCCGCCGCCCCGGGTGTCCAGCCCGCCGCCCTCGGATACCTCACGCCCCGGACATAGCAGACGCGGCGTGGACTGTCAGCAGCGCCCGAAACTCCCGCCGTTGATCATCTTCAGTGCACCAACGCGACCACCCGCAGACACCGAACCCGCAAGTCAGCACCTCGGCACGATCCAAATCACAAGACTTGGCAAAAGTCAGGCGCCAGACACGTCCGCGCTCCCGACTCGACCAGAAGCTCAGCCTCGTCTCAGTCGCCAGCGAGGAGACTGACAGTGCCCGCATGAAGTTAAAGAGCCGCCAACCCGGACGAGCAACCCCCGGGAACCATCGAACCAGCGCCGGACGCGATAGTCGAGTCCCTGTCGCGACCACAGCTAGAACGGTAAGGTTGGAAACGGCGATGAAGCTCACCATAGACTCCCCGACGCGCAACACGCGCAACTGGTGAACGATCAAGGTCAAATAGGGAGAATGATGCGGACCACCGTAACGAGTCGTCAGCCTGGGTCGCATTTGATAGGTGGCTTCTATGACCGCTAAACGTGTAGTTGTCATCGGCGGCGGAATGGCAGGAATCGCTGCAGCAAGGGCGCTCAAGGATCGCGGAATAGATCCTTTGCTCCTAGAGAAGGATGACCAGCTCGGCGGCAGAGTTCGAACGGTAACTATCGGACGAGATATTGCAGTCGACGTCGGGGCGGGGTTCATAACCGATCGCTACGAGTGCACACTGAACTTGATTCGTGAAACAGGCATGTTAGAGTCACTCACTCGATTGAAGCACGACTACGCAGTGGGTGGCCTCGAAGGGGGCAAGACTTTGTCGGTTTCGAAGTCTGCCGGACTCTTGCGCGTCGGGTCGTTGTTGCCCCTGTCGATGAAGACTCGACTCCTTCCCATTGGCCTTGACGTTATCCGAAACTGGCGTCTGCTCAGCTTACGGGAGATTCATGCGGCTGCCTCCTTGGACACGAGGTCGGTCAAAGAGGAATACGACGACTCGCGAGGCAGGCGCCTACTCGACAGGCTCATCTTACCAGTTCTGAATGGCTTCTTCTACTGGACTCCGGAGCAAACCTCAAACGCCATGCTCCTGATGCTGTGGCGTCTGGCCCTCGGAATGAGAGAATTCTACACCTTACAGGGAGGCCTTCAGAGATTGGCAACCGAGACGGGTAATAGATTATCATTTCGGACTGGCCATGAGGTGGTCTCCGTCCGAAGATCGGCCTCGTCCAGCGGATTTACTGTTCGGGCAAGGCGCGGCAATGATGAGGTTGAAATCCTGGCCGATGGTGTTGTTTGTGCAACACCCGCATGGAAGGCTCAAAACTTCGCCTCATGCTTGACTGATGCTGGCCGAGACTGTGTCGAAAACGTCAAATACTCGTCGACCGTCGTTGCAACATACCATTTGAATAGGGCCATCCCCGCGGTCGCTCACGGGACTGCGTTCGCGCAAATACTTACGAGCGAACTGGCATTTGCCACAACTCTGTCCAAGAGTGGTCGCAGCGACATTCCGACTGGACAGGACGTATTGTCGCTCTTTGCGTCCGGCACCTCGGGGCCGCAACTTTGCGACGCTAGCGACGAGGAAGTCGATCGAATCCTCAGCACGGCCGCCATCAGAGCGGACTCAGCGTTCTCCACGTCTATAAACCGACTTTCATATCGAGTCGACCGATGGCGGTATGCGCTGCCGATCTTCGAAGTTGGACACTTGAGACGGTTGCATGCCCTTGCGGGCGTTAATGGAACGAACGGGTTCGCCTTAGCTGGGGATTATATCGGTGGTCCGTTTATTGAGGGAGCGGTAAGGAGTGGGGTAGAGGCCGCGGAAAAGCTCGCGAACTGGCTCGAGGCCGCCCCTGCGACTCGAACCTAACACGGTCCAGGGGAGTTGAAGGGACACATCTCCAGGTTCATCGACCCGAATGTTAAAGTTTCTTCCTTGAGGTCCTGGTCGGTGCTATCTGGCCTGCGGCGGACGGCTAACGCCGCGGCTTTGGTCCGGGGTATCGAGTGACACGCCTCAGATCGTCGGCTTACGTTGCTATTGGTTTCGAGATGTGTCCGCGGATCGCACAGACGCCCAACTCTGTCTTGCGTACTGTAAGGACGACAACGAACCGCAGCGTTATGCGGGGGCAGCGTTCACCTTTCTCAAGTTACACGTTTTGACCGCGCCCGGCGTTGGGAGCACCAGGCAATATGTCTCCTGGCGTCCCTGCTCGCGGTCAGCTCGCACCACTGAGATCGGTCTGCAGGTCAGCCGGTGACGGTTGCGCCGCAATAGTCGCCACGCCCGCACGATAAACCTGGCCGTCGCGGGCTCGGCCTTGGCCGCTCGCGGTTTGAATCTTGAGCCGAGTCTTCATGTGGCCATGCGGGCCTCGGCGCTGTAGTCGGCGACGTCGCGTTCGATCAACCGTAGGATGGGGCTTGGCGCAGGGGCGGGTGGGTCTTTGGCCGCCGCCAGGAGTCGCAGGGGCCGACGGTAGACCTTCGTGCAGGTAAAACACGACGCGTTGCCCGTGAAGCGCTGACCTGCGGCTCTCGGTGTCCGCGTGATGTCGGATGAATTGCACACTAACGATTTGTAGGGTCGGGAGTTCAGGAACGGTCCGAACTCGAGCCCCGTACTGGCGAGGAAGCTGGCCAGCAGGCCGGGGCGATACTGGATCCGTCTCAGGCGGGTCTTCACCAGCGCGGTCAGCTCGGCGATGGTGTGTCTGGTCAGGTTGGCCAGGGACCGCTTCAGGTGCGACCAGATCACCTCGACCGGGTTGAGCTCGTGGCCGTACGGCGGCAGCCGGTAGACGGTCAGCCACGGCCGGGCGGCGATCAGCTCGGCCATGGCCTTGCTGGTGTGGGTGCTCAGGTTGTTCCAGACCAGCACGATCGGCCCGCCCAGCTGCTGATGCGCGGCATCCAGCAGGGCGGCGTAGTCGCCCTCGGTGAACCCCTTGCGGGTGAACCCCTTGCGCCCGCCGCCGCGGCGACTGCGGTGGGTGCGATAGATCAGCCGCGGCCGGCGCCCGGGCTCGACCGCGACCAGTGCGGCCACCGACACCCGCGGGCTGATCACCGCGGTCACCCGCACCACCGGCGTGCACCCCGCCGGCCCCAGGTCCGTCCCTTCGGCGGCCTCAGCCCCTGACCGGACTCGTCCTCGAAGAGCAGCCAGGCGCCCAGGTCCGCCGCCGTCCTTTTATTGCCGGACAGGTCTCCTGCCGTCAGGCGGCGATCTGCTCCTCGTCGCGCTCGGCCGCCCGCCGGGCGGGCACCTGCACGCTCCATCCCAGCCGGTGCAGCAGCAGATCCCGCCCGGGCAGGGTGTAGTCCACGCCGAACCGCTCGCGCACCACCGCGGCGATGCGCGCCAGCGTCCAGCACTGATCCGTCCAGCCCCACGCCGCCGGGCCGGCCTCCAGCAGCACCTGCAGCTCCTCAAGCTGGGCGGGGCTGAGCCGGCAGCGGGCCCCACCGGGGCCCTTCGAGGCAGCGCCGGGCGACCGCCGGCGGCCAGCGCCCGGCGTCAGCGGTTGGCCGACATCCGGCTCACCCGGAAGCGTTCGGCCACCTCCCGGTCGGTGGCCCCTTCCTCGATCGACTCCGCGGCCGCCAGCCGCACCTGTTCCCGCCGGGCGCACTCCTCGGCGGGCAGCCCACCACCCTGGGCGTACCTCATGGCTATGGCATAGCGCGCGGCGCGGCGACTGTCAGCAGACTACGGAACACCCGCCATCAATGATCGTTAAGCTCGCGAACCCAGGCCTGGTGCAGCCCGCCGATGGCCTCGATGGCGAAGACCGGAGAGCGCCGCCCGGCGTGGTCGATAACCAGCCGCTGCAGCTGATCCAGGCCTGGCCGAAGGACCGGCAGTGACAACGGCGGCACCACCGGGCCGGCCTCGCCGGTGCTCAGCCACACCCGGTTGCTGACCTTGCCCGGATCGATCGCCACCACCAGCGTGGATGCCGGCAGCGCCTCATGCAGCAAGCCCACGACTACCTCCCGTCCTCTGCGGAAACGTCATCGGGACGCTCCCGCAGGGACGGACGGCTATCAGCTGTCACCCGTAGAGTTCGAAATCCAGAACAAGATCGTCGCAGTCTAACGATTCCAGTAACTCGACTCCACCGAACCGGG
Source organism: Geodermatophilus sp. URMC 65 (assembly GCF_053502545.1). Taxonomy (NCBI): domain Bacteria; kingdom Bacillati; phylum Actinomycetota; class Actinomycetes; order Geodermatophilales; family Geodermatophilaceae; genus Geodermatophilus; species Geodermatophilus sp. URMC 65. The sequence goes on along the minus strand of NZ_CP199954.1, from coordinate 5,662,204 downwards.
GCATCCCAAGGAGTCAAACCGAACTGGGGGCGGTCCCCACTCTAACTAAGTACTCCTAGCGCGCGCAGGTCGGTTGCAAGGTTGTTGGCCGAGGCGAGGGTGTCGGGATGGTCGTCACCGATGACACGGCGGCGCCGGGCCAGGGTGTCTTGGTCGAGTGCGCGGGCCTGCTGATACTCGCCTATCTCACGCAGGTGGGCCGCGAGCCTGCTGGCCGAGGTTAGGGTGTCGGGGTGGTCCACGCCCAGCACGCGGCGGAGGCGGGCTAGGGTGTTATCCTGGAGCTGGCGAGCCTGTTGGTGCTCGCCCAGAGAGCATAAGGCAAGGCCAAGGAGGCTAGCCGACTCCAGCGTGATGGGATGGTCCTCACCTAGGACTTGACGGCTGCGGGTAAATGTGTTTTCCAAAAGCTGGCGGGCCTGTTGGTGCTCGCCCAGAGAGCACATGGCAAGGCCAAGGAGGCTGGCTGAGCGAAGTGTGATGGGATGGCCCTCGCCGAGGACTCGACGGCTGCGGGTAATCGTGTCGCTCTGGAGCTGCTGCGCATACTGATAGTCACCCAGCGACCACATGACTGTGCCAAGGGATAAGCCCGCGATAAGGGTCTCAGCATGGTCCTCGCCGATGACTCGGCGTTCGTGGGTCAAGGCGTAGGTCACGAGCTGCCGGGCCTGTTGGTAGTCACCCAGCGACCAAGAGACCATGCCAAGAAGGGTGTTTGAGCGCAGTGTGATGGGGTGATGCTCGCCGAGGACATTTCGGCTGCGGGTCAGGGTGTCCTTCATAAGCTGCCGGACCTGTTGGTAGTCACCCAGCGACCAAAGGACGGTGCTGAGGAGGCTCGCCGAGCCGAGGGTGTCGGGGTGGTCCTCTCCTAGGATTCGGCGGCTGCGGGTGTAGGTTTCGTTATGGAGCTGTCGGGCCTGCTGATAGTCACCTAGGTACCACAGGACCAGGCCGAGTTGGGTGGCCGACGTGAGGGTGTCGGGGTGGTCCTCGCCCAAGATCCGGCGCCGTCGGCTCAGTACATCTTCCTGGAGGCTTCGGGCCTGCTCGAAGTCACCCAACGGGAACAGGTCGGAGGCGAGCTGGCTGGCGGAGGTGAGAGTGTCGGGGTGGTCCTCGCCCAAGACTTGGCGCCGCCGGGTCAGCGTGTCTTCGTCGAGCGCACCGGCCTGCCGGTACTCACCCAGCCCCCACAGGTTAAGTGCGAGGTTGCTGGCTGATGTGAGGGTGTCGGGGTGATCGTCACCAAATTTGTCGCGCCGGACAGCGTGGGCGCGTTCGTATACCGCCACAGCCGCCTGCGGCTCGCCCCGGACCAGCAGGTATGAGGCCGCGTGATCGAGCAGTCGGGTCGCCTCGGCCGGAACCGCGTCGAGGGCGTCCTCGTGGCCGGCCGCGGCTAGCACATGCGGCAGCAATCGCCTCCACAGCGGCCACCCGCCCGGATCGGTTCGCACATCGGCGGGCACGATCTGGTCAAGCAGCCTGACAACCGTCGCCGCCCACCCGGCCGCCGCTGTGACCTCTGATGCATCGCTGCGGGCGCGCAGCAGCGCGGCCGGGACCCGGTGCAGCTGGATGCCGTGCGGGGACACCGTGGCCATGCCCCTCCGGCGGAGGATCGCCGTGCAGCGCGCCAGCACCAGGGGGTCGGTCGCGATCGGCCGCAACCGCTCGGGGAGCGGGTCGGGATGGTCGGTGAACAGGCCCAACGGGACCGGCTCCGGGCCGCACCACGCCACCACCGTCAGCAGGTCCAGCGCGGTCGGAGCATCAGCGGCCAGGCGGTCGAACGCCACCGCCCAGGACGCCGCCACCGACTGCGGGTAGGTCCCCCCGGGGTCGTGGTCCAACACGTCCTGGGCGCGCTCGGCCAGCAGTCGCAGATACTTATCGGCGGCCATGCCGGTGTCGGCCAGTAGCGACCCGGCCTGCTCGATTGCCAGCGGCAGGTCCCCCACCGCGGCGGCCACCTGATCCGCATCGGCTTCGGTGAGTTCGGGGGCCAACCGGCGCAGCAGCGCGATTGACTCTCCCCGGGTAAACTCTGGCACCCCCACCCTGGCGGCGATCCCGCGCCACGCCGGATTGCGCGAGGTGATCAGCACCTGTCCGGGCCCCCCCGGCAGAAATCGGGACAGGGCACGGGGATCCTCGGCGTTGTCGAACACCATCAACCAGCGACCCCGCCCCGCCAGCTCACCCAACAGCCGCGCCACCCCTACGCCGGTCGGGTCAGTGACCCCGGTCAGCTCTAGGGCCAGCGCCAGTTCGGCCAGCCGCTCCGGAATCAACGCCGGATCCTCGGCCGGCACCCACCACGCGATGTCGAACTCCTCGTAGTGGCGGTGGGCGTACTCGATCGCCGCCGCGGTCTTACCGATCCCGCCCATCCCGGTCATCGCCTGCACCACCGTCGGCCCCCCCGACCGCAACGCCGCCTCCACCTCCGCCAACAGCCCGGCCCGCCCGGTGAACCCGCGCACCCGCGCCGGGATCGTCCACACCCGCCGCTTCACCGTGGTCGGTGCTGCCTCCCCGTGGGCCAACCGCGGCTCCGGTCGGGGAAGCGCGGTTAACGCCTGCAATAACGCGGTCTCCAGCTCCCCCGGGCTGCTCACCGTCGCGGTGGTCACCCCGCTACCGGCCAACCGATCCCGGAACGCGTACTGGCGAGCTCCGTACTCCAGATCCCCGAACATCGCCACTGGACCCTCGGTGTCCTCCCCGAGCAGAAACACCAGCCGCGGAATCCCCCGCTGCTCAGCGGTCGCGTGCTCCAACTCGGTATAGGACAGCTGCGGCCGATCGGGCACCGGCGACCCGTACCGGAACCCGGCGATCAACACAAACACATCCGCCGCCGCCACCGCTTCCCGGCACACCTGCGCCGGCTTCCCATCCCGCGCCGAGAAGTACGCCATATCCGTCACCGCGTCCCCGGCCCTGATCACCGCGTCCTGCGCCGCCGCGACAAACGACCGCCCCGTCGGGAACTGCCGCAACTCCGACGTGTGGGACAAGAACACACGCCGCGGCATCGGGCTCACCGGGCACTTCTGTGGTGGGCCCGCCGCCAGTGTCGCGCGTGACTCTGGCAGCTCGTCCCCGCGGCTTGAGATTGCGCCATAGTGCAGTTGAGACTCCTGCAGCCTCCGTGAGCCGCGAGAGGAAGATCAACTTTGACTGGCGTCACGTCGGCAAGCAGGGCGACGACTGCGTCCCCGCCCTGCTTGCCGTCCCGCCACCTACTCAACGCCTCACCAGCCTGCCGTATCGGAACTGGCTCGCCTCCTTGAGTGCAACTGATTCTACCGTAAGTGTCACTGAATCGCGCATACTGATAGCTCCCTCGTCGCTGCAGCGGCTCACTCCATACATCTAGCCTGATCAGGGCGGATCATAGAGCCGTGCCGTCCGCTCCACCTCCACCAACGCACGCCGAGTCAGTTGACTGACGTCGGCTCGCTGGTCGCGGCCCACTGAGGTTCTCTCACCCGGATTCGCCGATCGTTACGGATAGGCGAGGCATCGCTGCAGGTCAGGGCCATGTACCAGCCGAGGAGTGAGTGCCGCCTAGCTGACCCCGGGCCGAGGGGCCTCGACCACACCCTTCAACTGGGTACCAATTCCAGGCGAGAAACCATCACTGGTGCCAACGCGAGGTCTACCGTAGCGTTTGTGACGCCGCAATGAGAGGCTGGCGCCTATCGGTATCGGCGTATCCGCACGACGTCATCGGGAGAATGCGTGAGCAAGGAACTGACAAACGATGAATCGCAGCGCAAAGCTCCTACTGGCGGAGCTCACGATGTGCCTTTGCACGCGCGTAGACCGCGGCCGTGGTTGCTGTCGAGCAATAACCACTGGATCGTCCGCGACCATCGATGTTTTGTCCTTTCCGGTGGTCCCGATATTCGAAGGACCACAGTTTCGGCGGCCACACATCTCGGCGCCGGATCAATCCAGCAGACGATGGAATTCCCGGACTGTCAGTTACTCAGACTTGAACGGCTTAGTCGGATACTCGCACCATCCTCAGCTCATCGCCCGTCTCCAAATATCGCTGTTGAAATGCTTCCCGCAAGCGTCCTGAGTGCTCGCCCGCATCCCGCGCCACCCACCGAGACGGAGGCAAGGGGAAGCGCAGAGTCAACTCCGGGAAGCGCGACTGAATTCATTTTTGGTGTTGCTGTCCCAGTGCGGCGCAAACGCTCCTCGTGGATTGCCTTTAGCAGTGGTCGTCGAACGCCACAAAATCCAGTCACTCTATGGCGACGTCTTGGTCAGGGTCTTGGGCGATGCCGCCAGGGCCTGATTGACGAGGGCTTGGGGGACGCAGAAAATACCGCAACCCGCTTTACCGCCTCAGCGCAGATCAACGATTCTAGGTCGCCTGGTATCGTCAAAGCAACAGTCGCGCGGGGACGATTCCGGCCCACGCCAAAGTTGACCTAGCGGTGTTCGAGCACGCCGCAGGGACCCAGCGCTCCGCTCTTCTTAGGTTCGCCTTCGTAAGCACAGATGGCGTGGTCGCATCTCAGTGGCGTTTACCGTCGGCCAGGTCTCGTCGCGCGACTTCTGGTCACCTTCACGCCATTAATCCCCGAGTACACTTGGCCACGACTTCCACGACAGCGGACAAATAGATGCGCTCATCCGGATCTGACGGCACCGAGGCTTTTGGCGATAAGACGTTCGGGCGGAAGCTGTCGGCATGGATGACACTTCTCCGAGTTCGGTCCTGCGTGAGCGGGTCCCTTGCCCTCATCCTCGGCGCATGGTCACCGCAGAGCAACCTTCCACCGGGGAACCTCCTGATAGGAGCGGCGGCAACCTGGACAGCGATCGCACACGCGAACATCCTGAACGACATCATCGACCAGAAGATCGACGCCGTGGACCAATCATGGCGTCCCCTACCGAGCGGCACACTGTCCCAACGAGAAGCGGTTACCGGGTACGTAGTCTGCTGCCTGGCCTCGGTTGGCCTCGGGTTTGCCGCCGGCTCACCACTCGATATATGGTCAGCTGCGTGTATAGCCCTTTCTCCGTTGTACTCGATTTGCCTCAAGGGCACAGTGCTACTCGGCAATGCATTTATCGCGGTGATGGCCACGAGCCCTCTCGTTGTCGGAGCGTTGATGGCCGGTGGAGTCAGGTCCGATCTTATCCTTGAGACGATCGTTATTGCGATCGCAATGCTGAGCTTCGAGGTAAACAAGACCGCCCGAGATTTGCAGGGCGATGAAGCAGGCGGCCTGCGGACCGTGGCGACTTGCTTTGGCGCGAACGCTGCAATCAAGTTAGGCATGACACTCCTTGGCGCCGCGTCGCTGATAGCGGCGTCAATCTGCTTTGTGTCATTGACATGCCTGACGTTCAGTTCAATCTTTCTGGCCTTCGTCACTCTTCCAGTATTCGTAAGATACCGTGGCCTGATGTCGTCTAGCGTCGGGGGCACACGCCTCGATGCCCGCGAGGCAGAGATTCTTTTCCACACGATGCAGAAGACTTGGAAGTTTGTATTCGTTGCGCTGGTAGTGTCGTCGCTTCGAAGCTAGAGCCCTCCGCGTGACGTCGTCGTCATTGCAGGCTCAAGGAGCTGCAGTGAATCCATCCTCCAGCCCGAACGGGTCCTGGCATGACAGTCGATCGTCACCGCGCTCTTATGATCCCGAACCACGATCAGCGGCGGCCCACTACGCCGCCCTGCTGGATGCCGCGCATCAGCAGCTGGGCGGGCCGATCGTGCTGGTCTGGAACAACCTGAGCACCCACACCAGCAAGGCCATGGCCGAGCTGATCGCCGCCCGGCCGTGGCTGACCGTCTACCGGCTGCCGCCGTACGGCCACGAGCTCAACCCGGTCGAGGTGATCTGGTCGCACCTGAAGCGGTCCCTGGCCAACCTGACCAGACACACCATCGCCGAGCTGACCGCGCTGGTTGAAGACCCGCCTGAGACGGATCCAGTATCGCCCCGGCCTGCTGGCCAGCTTCCTCGCCAGTACGGGGCTGTAGTTCGGACCGATTCCGTAACACCCGCTCTTAACGATCGTTAATCAGCGGTTTCCTCGCTCGGTGCGGTTGTTCGCGCCCTCGGAGACCGCTGCCGCCCGCGCCCAGCCGGGCTCGCGGCGGTTCAAGACCGACGACCGTGACTGTGCCGCCTTGACCTATCTGGCCCGCCAGGGCCAGGGGCGCGTCGTCCCCGACGAGGTCCAGGACGCGCTGGCCGCGGCGGTGCGGCACCGCCGCGGCCTGATCGCCGAGCACAAGGTCGCCCAGCAGCGCCTGCACCACCAGCTGCAGGTGCTCTGCCCCGGCCTGGCCGCTCCGGACGGGCACGGCCGGGCGCTGCCGGTCGATAGCGTCATCGGCCAGGAGGTGCTCGACTGCGCCGCGCCTTCTCCGGCCGGCCACCCCGGGGCGCGCTTGCTGCGCGCTCGAGCCCGTGGCCGGATCCTCGACCGTGAGGCCCAGTTCTGGATCGACCGGTGGCGGGCCTGCCGGCCCCCGCCGACCGACGCCGCGGCCTGAGCCGCCCGGCTGGCTCGCAGTCTGGCCCGCTGGCGCGCGCTGAGTGCCGACATCGCCGCCGTGGACGGCGAGATCGCCGTCCTGATGGCCGGCAGCGACGGGCAGGTGTTGACCACGCTGCCTGGCGTGGGCGCCAGCCGCGCCGCGGCCTTTGCCGCCTTCAGCCTGCCCATCGACAGGTTCCCCAGCGCCGAGCACCTCTACTCGGCCACCGGCCTGGCCCCGGGCAGCTACCGGTCCGCCACCCTGCACCGGCGCAGCCCGATCTCCCGCCAGGGTCTGCCCGAACACCGCGACGCGCTGGTGAACCTGGCCTGGGGCCTCTCAGCACTGCGGCCCGTTCATCGACCGCCACCGCAAGCTACGCGCCCGGGGCCTGCGTCCCATCCCGGCGCACATCGCCCTGACCGCCACGCCTGCCGCCTGGCCTACACCCTGCTGAAGACCCAGCAACCCTTCGACGAACAGCGCTACCGTCGAGCCCGGCACCAGAGCGAGCGGTGACGGCTGTGACAGCTATGCATGACCTTCGACGAGGGACGCCGCGACGGCCTCCAGACCGACGAGGCCCTGCGGATCGCGCACGCACTGACCGACGCGGGCATCGACTTCTTCAGCGTGATCAAGGGGTTCATCGACACCGACGCCGAGCTGGCACAGGTGATCCCGCCGATGGGCACGCCGGCGGCGCCGCACCTCGCGTTCACCGGCTGGGTGAAGCAGCACGTCGCCGTCCCGGTGATGCACGCCGCCAAGATCGGCGACGTGGCGACTGCGCGGTACGCCGTCACCGAGGGCCTCGTGGACCTGGTCGGGATGACCCGGGCGCTGATCGCAGACCCCCATCTGCCGAACAAGGTCGCCGCCCGACAGGTGGACCGGATCCGCCCCTGTGTGGGCGCCAACATGTGCATCGACGGCATCTACAGCTCAGGTGCGGCCTACTGCGCCCACAACCCCTCGACCGGCCGGGAGCTGCGCCTCCCGCACACCGTCCGCAGGGCGGCCGAGCGGAAGCGGGTCGCCGTCGTCGGCGGTGGGCCCGCCGGACTGGAAGCCGCGAGGACGCTCGCCGAACGGGGTCACGAGGTCGTCCTCTTCGAGGCGAACCCCAGCCTGGGCGGCCAGATCGCCCTCGCGGCGAAGTCCCCCCGGCGACGTGACCTGATCGGGATCGTCGACTGGCGGATCGAGGAGTGCAAGCGGCTCGGTGTCCACCTGGAGCTCAACCACCTCGTGGAGCCGGACGAGCTCGCCGACGGGGGCTTCGACGTCATCGTGGTCGCGACCGGTGGTCTGCCCGACGTCGAGGTCGCCGAGGGCGGTCACCTCGCGATCGACTCCTGGGACGTCATGTCGGGAGCGGTCAAGCCCACCGGCGACGTGCTCGTCTACGACGACCACGGGGGGCACCAGGCGCTCGACGCCATCGAGGTCATCGCGCCCGCCGCGGCCTCGGTCGAACTGGTCACCCCGGAGCGGACCATCTCGCCCGACGTCGGTGCGCTCACGATGGCCGGCTACCTACAGATGCTCGCCGAGCACGACGTGACGATGACGCCTGCCCACCGCCTGGTCCGCGTCGAACGGTCCGACGGACGGCTCAAGGCGACGTTCGCCGTGGACGGTGCTCGCCGGGCGATCGAGCGGTACGCCGACACGATCGTGATCGAGCACGGCACGCTGCCCGTGACCGACCTCTACGACGCACTGGTGGACCTGTCGGTCAACGGCGGCGAGCTCGACACCCGGGAACTCCTGGCGCTGTCGCCCCAGTCGCCGACACACAACGAGGGCGGTCGGTTCCGCATCTACCGGGTGGGCGATGCGGTGAGCAGCCGCAACATCCACGCGGCCGTGCTCGACTCCTTCCGCCTGTGCAGCGCGATCTGACCCTTCCTGTCGCCCCACCCGTCGATGCAGGTCGGGGCCCGTCGGTGACCGCGGGCACGGGAGCGGGCGGGGGGTGAGGCGTGCACGCGTCACGGGTCGAGAGGACTCGTAGCTGCGAGCGGCACACAACCGATCGCCCAGGTCGAGACGCGGGACGGAGCAGCTCACATGTCGTTGCCCAGGACGATGGCCGCCGTCCTCCTCACCGGACACGGCGGGCTGGGGAAGCTCGAGTACCGGACGGACGTACCCGTCCCTCACCCCGGAGAGGGCGAGGTGCTGGATCCAGGTCGCCGCAGCCGGGATCAACAACACGGACGTGAACACGCGGATCGGGTGGTACTCGAGGGCCATCACCTCCGGGACCGGAGAAGGCGGAGCAGCGGGTCTCGGCGCCGTCGAGACCGTCGACGCCACGTGGTCGGGCACAGCCCTCGAGTTCCCGCGCATCCAGGGTGCGGATGTCTGCGGTCGCATCGTGGACGTGGGGGAGGGGGTCTCCCGGGACCGCATCGGCGAACGGGTCCTCGTCCGCACCATGCTCCGCACGCCGGTCGGCTACCGGCCGTTCGAGTGCTGGACCTTCGGCAGCGAGTGTGACGGTGGGTTCGCGCAGTTCACGGTGGCTCCCTCGCGGGAGACGTACGCCGTTCGCAGTGACTGGGGCGACGAAGAACTCGCTGCGCTGCCGTGCGCCTACTCCACCGCGGAGAACATGCTCCACCGGGCCGCGGTGGGGTCGGAGCGGGTGCTGGTGACCGGCGCCTCCGGGGGAGTGGGGCTCGCCGCGGTCCAGCTCGCCAAGCGCCGGGGCGCGACGGTCATCGCGGTCTGCTCGGCGTCGAAGGCCACCGATGTGCTGGCTCAGGGCGCGGATCGGACCGTCGAACGGGACGCGGACCTGGTCGACGCCCTCGGCAGGGCGACCGTCGATGTGGTGATCGACGTCGTCGGCGGCCCCCGCTGCGCCCAGCTGTTGGACCTCCTGCGGCCAGGCGGTCGGTACGCCATCTCGGGCGCCATCGGAGGGCCCATCGCGGAGATCGACCTGCGGACGCTGTACCTCAAGGACCTCTCGGTCTTCGGCTGCACGTTTCAGGAGGACGAGGTCTTCGAGAACCGGATCGAGTACGTCGAGCGCGGCGAAGTGCGACCGGTCGTCTCGCGCACGTACCCCCTGGCGGAGATCACTGCCGCGCAGGAGGCGTTCCTGACGAAGGAGCACATCGGAAAGCTGGTGCTTGTCCCACCCGGTCTGGCTGCTCGAGCACCCATCTCATGACAGCCCCGCGGTGCAGGCGGTCGGCGAGGATGTCGGCAAGGCTCTCGGTGACGGCGAGCTGCTCACGCCGCGCGGTGACCCGGGCGGTGGCGGCCGACATCCGCAGCCGGTCGAGCAGCGCTCCCGCTCGTGTCGCCGGCATCGAGATCAGCCACTGGCTGATCCGGCGTCGCGATCCGTCCCCAACGTGAGTTGCGTCAGCTTGAGGACGCGCCCGAGCGCGAGATACGAGTACAGCAACCGGTACAGCAACGCGGTCCGAACGACGATGTACCGGGCGGCACGACGGCGATCGCCCCAGCCGTCCAACCTGCGCAAGTCGTACGACCTCGCGTATCGGCGAGCCGCGGGCACGCAACTGTGGGACGAGCAGCGCATCAACCGGCGGCCGCGGGATGCTCCTGGCAACGGCCATCCCAGTGATGAGGGAGCGGTGGTCGATACCCCCTTCATCGCGGCCACGAGTTGCTGAGCGTCCCGTCCGCCCGCGGAGTTCGGCCGCACGAAGTCGGGCGCTGTTGCCGTCCGCGCGCCGTCGACGCGCGGACGGATCGGCGTTCGGTTCCGGTTGCCGTGAGGTCGTTGGAGTAGGCCCGGTGAGGAGCGAGCGTGCAGTGGACTGAGGACGCGCAGCCCCGTCGCCGGGCTGCGTGGACGGGAACGACCCAACGGTGGCTCGAGCGCAGCGCTCGACCGGAGCAGTGCACCACGCCGCGGGAGACGCTGTCCCCGGCGGGGCCGCCGGGGCCTCTGAGGGAGGACCTGATGGCGACGGAGTTGTACTTGGTGCGGCACGGCGAGGCCGTGGCGAATGTCGAGCCGGTCATCGGTGGTATGCGTGGCGACGCGGGCCTGACTGAGCGGGGACGGGACCAGGCCCGCTTGCTGCAGGAGCGGCTGCTGGAGCAGCGGATGCACGTCGATCGGCTGGTCTCCAGCACCCTCCCGCGGGCGCTGCAGACCGCCGAGTACGTCGCGCGGGCGCTGGGGCTGTCGGTGCTGCATGACGACGGGCTGCACGAGCTGCGTCCCGGGGAGGCCGACGGGCTGACCGTGGAGGAGTGGCGGGCCCGGTACCGCGGCGGTGAGGAGCCGGCGGGGCCGCGCGACCCGTACCGGGTGTTCTCTCCGGGCGGCGAGAGCTGGGCGACGTTCCTGGCCCGCGCGGGCGGCGCGCTGTCCCGTCTCGTCGCCCGGCATCGGGACCAGACGGTGGTCGCTGTGTGCCATGCCGGGATCGTGGAGGCGTCGTTCGCGCTGGCGTTCGGCTTGGGCGCGAGCGGGAACCGGGTGGACTGCGCGCCGCTGAACACCAGCCTCACCCACTGGCGGCACCGACCCTCTTCCGCCGGGGAGCCGGAGTGGACGCTGGTCTCGTTCAACGACGCCAGCCACCTGATGGGCAGCGCCCTGCTTGCCGCCCCGCCGCACGACGCCGTGCCCCTTCCCGGCGAGGACTCTGCCGCCGAAGCCTGAGGAGCGGCCGTCCGCCGCGCCCGGGAGCGAGGGCTCGGCGATGGCGCGTCGGGTCTCCACGCTCCACCCCAGGAACCGCCCGTCGGACCGGACGTGGATCCGGGTCGCCCAGGTGGTGAACCCGGCCTCGCCGCGGAAACCCGCAGGTGCTGGCCACGAGTCCGCTGGTGCTCGGTGCCCTAGAGTCCGCAAGCCCTGTCGAGTCCTGTCCGGCGTCCGGTGAGGTGACGATGCCCATCAGTCTCGAGGCGCTCGAGCCGGCACCGGCGGGCTTCGACGCCTGCGCCTCGTGCCCCTACCGGACTACGGGGACTCCGGCGATCTGCTTTGCGTGCACCATCGTCGGCAGCGCGGCATCTGACGGGCCGACCTGCGTCGTCTGCGGTCAGGTCTCCGATGACCGGGGCTCGTGCGCCAACACCGTGTGCGGCTTCGACGACCGCTACTTCTCCCGCCTGTACACGGTGTCGGGCAGGACGGACGAGATGTGGAACGCGGTCTACCGGTACAAGTACGGGGAGGAGCGCGACCTGGCCGAGGTCCTGGGGCGCATCCTCGTCGGCTTTCTCGAGGACAACCGCGACCAGCTGGCCGGCTACGACCTGATCACGACCGGCGCCATCTACGTCGGTCCGCGGGCGCACCGGCTGTGGGACTACCTGCACGTGATCGTCGAGGCAGCCCGGCGCGAGGGGCCTGGATGGCCCTTCGCGCCGGGCCTCATCGCCAAGTCCGGACCCACAGGACGGTTCCTCGGCATCGGCCCGGCGGAGCGCCGGAGGATCGCCGAAGGCGAGTTGCGGGCCGCGCTGTCGGTCCCCGAGCCCGAGCGGGTCGTGGGTCGGCGGGTACTGGTGTTCGACGACGTGTATTCGGAGGGTTTCTCCCTCCGGGAGATGGCACGAGTACTGCTCGAAGCCGGCGCAGCCGAGGTGGCCGGTCTGGTGCTCACCCGCCGCAAGGGCGGCTGAACCGGCCGGGATGGCTCATCCCGCGCGAGGTCGCTGTCGTGCTCGAGGAGACAGCGGACTCGGGGCATCGGTCACTGATCAGGCCTCGTCTGTCGGTGACGTGTCGCGCAGACGTGCACTGCGCCGATGAGTTCGGTCACCGGACTCGAGCACTGTGGCGATCAGGTCGACCAACACGGCCGAACGGGTTCGTACTCCTCGTGGACGGCGGGGCCGGAATGTCACCGACGAAGACGCCGAAGCCCAGGGTCGCGGCGAGCAGTACGAAGAACCCGAAGATCCCCGGACCTGACCTGGGGCACGGCCTCGAATCCACTGCGCACGTCTGGGGGGACGAGCGCTACTCGCAGCCACGGGGCGTGAGGTGTGTCCCTTCGATCCTCGTCCCACCTCCGGTGGGCTTTGTCCTGACGGAGTCGGGTGACCCACCCCCGGTTCGGTCGGGCGTCGTGGGAGTGGGCTCTGGGGGCGCCTGTCCCCGCTCGGACCCGTCAGCGGAGGCGACGGCGGTCGAGCGCAACAGACGCCGGCCGCAGCCGTCGCGCCGAGTCCCAACGCTGCCCTGCGGTTCAGCTGTGATGGCATCCCTGTTCCCTTCGGTCCAGGAGCCGGTGACGTCCCCGATCGTGGTGCAGCTCGTGTCCGCGGGGAGCTCCTGCGGTCGGGACCGTGACGCGATCAGGGTCGGCTGTGCCGCCTCTCCGGCTGACTCGGTGTGCTCGGCGAGGAGGGCCATGGAGCCCTCGGAGGAGTAGCGGCCGTCGGAGACCTGCCGGTCGTCGTGGCCTCGACCAGGACCGCTCCGACGCAGTGGTCCGCTGCGGGACATCACCCACGGTCGTGGGGGAAGGTCAGGGTGGGGTCGGCCTCAGCGCGGTGACTGCGGCCGGGAACACATCTCGCACCAGTCGGTAGGCGGCATCACCAGGGCAAGCGGTGAGGGACATGTCGCGATGTCCGGCGATCGTCGTGGTCGTCACCGTGGTACCGGCCGGCCACCGGTTGGACCCGCGGGACACGAAGGTCGTCGTGGCACCCGGCGCGGTGTCGATGGCGTAGGTGTCCGCAAGTGCTGCCAGCAGGGCCGTCATGGAGAGCTGAGCTGCCGGAGTCGGAGCCTCGACCTGGTGGTTGCCGATGAAGCAGCACAACTGGGCGAACCCCTGGCTGCCACCGGTCGCATCGGCCATCACCGGACCCGTCAAGCTGCCGGTGCGACCCTCCCACACCGTGCCATACCGATCGACGAAGAAGTTGTAGGCGACGTCCGGCCACCTCCTGTCCGGGCCGGTGTGGAACCAGTAGAAGCCGCGGAGCAGACCTGGCACATCGCCGGGGTCATACACGTTCGCGGAGGCAGTGTGGTGGACGAGCAGGAAGCGGGTGTCGCCCGGTCGCTCCTGTCGCAACGGACCTGTGGGAGTCAGGCGCCCAGCCCAGTCGGCTCGCGGACGCACGTCGACCCCCCGGAAGGGGGTTCGGGCCCGAGCCATCTCAGGCATCAGTGCGATGAGCGGGATCGCCAGAGCTGTCGCAGACAAGCCGGCGAGGAAGGTGCGTCGACTCAGAGCCTGCGACGGCGCCACCGTTGCATGCATCCCTGTCCCGCCTCTTCCTCTGCCATGAGGTGGGCCGACGACTGCGGCCTGTCGGTGTACCCACTCCTCCAGGCTCGAACCCGTGCGGAGTGACCGCGCGCCGCCGCTCGCCCGCCCCGTCCGGCCAGCACCTGCGGCACGCTGCTGGGGTCCGCGGTCGGGATCCAGCGGGACTCCGCGGTCGGGATCCAGCGGGACGCCGCACCTGGGAGGCGCCCTCGCCCGGGAGCCGGCCGCTGATCTCCGTCTGTCGTGCCGTTCGTCCTGGATCGGGTCCGGGAGGTCGCAGCCGCTTGCCTGCGGCCCGGTTCCCACGATGTGCTGAACGCCCGGGCACCAGGGAGCGGACGATGACGACGCGCGTGGACGAGGATCCCCGGACATCCGGCCGGTCTTTGGCAGCCCCGACAGACACGCACCCAGCGCTGCTGGCGGCCTGCGGCGATGGTCCCGGGGACAGCACCGGGCGTGGATCGGGAAGCGCTCCGCCAGCCGCGTCGGCGCCGCCGTCCACCGGCACGACGCCGACCCCGGAGCCGTCGACCACCGACCCGCCGGGCGTCCCGGCTCACCTCCGTGGCAAGGACGTCACCGAGATCCCGACCGGCGACCGCGTCGTCGCGCTCACGTTCGATGCGGGTGCCAACTCAGCGGGGCTGCCGAGCATCCTCGGCACCCTCGCCGTCCAGCAGGTGCCGGCGAGCTTCTTCCTGACCGGGCAGTGGGTCGACGACAACCCGCACGGCGTCGCGGTGATCCACGCGGACGGTCACCGCCTGGGCAACCACTCGATGACCCATCCCCACCTCCCCGCGCTGCCGGACCAGGCGATCCGAGACGAGGTGCAGGGCGCGGAGCAGCGGATCCTCGCTGCGGGGGCTGATCCTCGGCCACTGTTCCGCTTCCCGTTCGGGGACCGGGACGAGCGGACCATCGCGGCGGTCAACGACCTCGGGTACGTCGCGGTGCGGTGGACGGTGGACACGCTGGGATGGAAGGGCACGAGCGGCGGGATGAGCGCGCAGGAGGTGACGGACCGAGCGGTGAACGCCCTTCGACCCGGAGAGATCGTGCTGATGCACCTGGGGTCCAACCCGGAGGACGGCACGACTCTGGATGCCGACGCGCTGCCCGACATGATCGAGCGGATGCGCGCGGCCGGCTACGCCTTCGTGACCCTGGACGCGTTGCTCTCCACGGAGGATCGCCGTCGTCTCGCAGCCGGCTGACCCAGCGGCTCCAGGGGAGACGTGATGCTGTGCGCATCTCGGCTCCCACGGCGGCTCGGATGCACGTCATCGTCTGACGGGAGTTCGTAGGGGCCGGGCGCCGTCCGTGGTTCGACCTGGCCTGGCTCGTGCATGTGGCGATCACACCGGGAGCAGTGCCGCCAGCTCTCGAGACCGGACGGGCGAGCGGGTCGTGCCACGGGAGCCTGCTGGCGTGCCGCTTCGGCGATGGCGTCAGCGGCCCTGCGGACCACGGGGCCGAGTCGTTCGAGGTCGTCGTCGGTGGTGCTGTGACGAGGACGGGTGACGGACACGGCGGCGACGAGGTCCGGTTGGATACGCAGCGGCGCCCGTTGAGCTGCGAGAGACGGACATCGGCGAACCTCCGCGGACCCGCGGCCGACGCCTGGGGATCGAGGAGCCGCAGGTTCACATCCCCTCAGCCCGACAGCGGGGGACCGCAGGTCAGGGGCCGTGTCCGGAGAGATCCGGCACGGCCCCTGACTGCTGTCCGGGAGCATCTGACCACCATTCCGACCGTGCCCGCGGTGTTGAGGCAGTCGGGCCCAGCGCGTCCGTCATCGGGGCGAGGGGGTCGCGGCGGGCGATCGACCCGACGATCGCGCCGACCTCAGCAGCGATGCCAGGTCGCCGACCGGCCCGAGGTGCCTCAGCTTGTCGGGGTTGACGATCCCGCTGATGTTCGCGATCCGGCCGTCGGCGATGTCGATCGCGCACACGCCGATCAGCCGCTGCTGCGCGTCGAGGAAGAGCGCTCCCGGGCCGCCGTTGAGCTCCACAGGGAGCAACGACACACCCGGAAGGCGCCCGACCCGCCGGATCCAGTTGGCGACCGTGCGCGCGACACGGTTGCGCCCGCGCAGCGCCCGCGCGAGCGCCGGGACCTTGCCGCCGCCGTCGCCGGTCAGTGCCACGTCGTGCGCGAGCAGCGCCTCGAGCCCGGCGAGGTCGCCTTGCTCGGCGGCCGCGAAGAACCGGGCTGCCAGCTCGTCACGCTGCTCGCGCGTCGTCCGGAAGCGCGGCCGGCGCTGCTGGACGTGGCGTCTGGCGCGGCTGGCGAGCTGACGCACGTTGTCCTCGCTCTTGCCGATGATCCCGGCGATCTCGGGATACCCGTAGTCGAACACATCGTGGAGCAGCAGCACGGCACGCTGCTCGGGGGAGAGGCTCTCCAGCAGCACCAGCATCGCCAGCGACAGCGAGTCGGCAGTCTCGGCGTGCCTGGCCGGGTCATCGCGGCCGTCGGTGATGATCGGCTCCGGCAACCACTCACCGACGTAGCGCTCGCGGCGGGCGCGCGCGGAGCGTAGCTCGTTGATCGCCAGCCGGGTGGTCACGGTGGCCGCGAACGCGCGCGGCGATGCGATCTGACCACCCGCATCGAGCGCCTGATGCACCCGCAGCAGCGCTTCCTGCACCACGTCCTCGGCCTCGGACACGCTGCCGAGCATCCGGTAGGCGAGCGCGAACGCGCCCGGCCGCAGCTCGCCGAGCAGCCGCTCGCGGTCGGTCATGCCGCCGCAAGCCCATGACGCCAGCTCGGGTGCGCCGGCTGCCACCCCAGCTCGCGCTTGGCCTTGGCGTTGGAGGCGCCGCGGAGCTCGGTCATCATCACCACGCCGGCCTCACCGGCGAACAGCCGCCCGATGACCCGCGGCACGCGCATCGGCTTCCTGGCACCGAGTTCCTGCGCCAGGGCTGGCAGCCACTCGGCGACCGGAGCGGGGTCATCGTCGACGATGTTGTAGACACCGCGGCTGCCGTGCTCGACCGCCGCCACCGTCGCCTCCGCGGCGTCGGCGACGTGGATGAACGACCACACGCCGCTGCCGTCGCCGACCAGCGGGAACCTGCGCTTACGGATCAGCTCGGGCTGCTGCCCGCCGGGCGCCATCGATGTGCCCGGCCCGTAGAAGGCGCCGTAGCGCAACACGATCCCCTCCGTCCAGCGTGCGCCGAGGACCACCTGCTCGAGATGACGGATCGCGGCCAGGGTCTCGCGCATCTCCCGCGCAGGCGCGGTGTCGAGCGGGTCCTCCTCGGTCTTGACCGGCGCACCGGTGCGCGCGTACGCGCCATAGCCCGCTATCCCCTGCGCCACGAACCGCCGCACCCCCACGGCCTGCCCGGCGGAGAGCAGGTGGTCCGTGCCCTCGGTCCGCAGACGGTTGGTCAGCGCGAAGTCGCGATCGAAGTGACGCATGTCCAACGCTCCGATCGCGGTCAGCTGATGAACGATCACGTCCGGCCGCGCCCTGCCCACGGCCTCCGCGACCTGCTCGGGATCGAGCGCGTCCGCAACCACCGGCACGGCACCCAACTCGCGGAGCATCGCCCGCTTGGACCCGCGGCGCGTCATGCCATGGACCTCATGACCCGCCTCGACGAGACGTGGCACCAGCTGCCTTCCGATCGCTCCCGTCGCCCCTGCGACGAACACCCTCATGATCAGCTCCTTGGTCGAGGACCACCGACACCCGATGAGACAAGGCGGCAGCCCCGGCTGTGACACCTCTGCAGCGGCTGGTGACGTACAGGGGATGAGGAGGGACCTCGTGACCGATCGGGTCGTCTTCCGCTCCGGGACAGTGGAGTGCGTCGGCCACTGGTACGGGTCAGGGACCGCGGGCAGGCGGCCCTGCGTCGTCCTGTGCACCGGGAAGATCTCGATCTGCGGGAGCTGACCGTCGTCGCGCACAGCATGGGCACCTGCGAGGCGACCCGGTACCTCGCCCGGCACGGCACCGGACGGGTCGACCGGGCGGTGTTCCTGAGGGCGATGACCCCGTACCTGGTGGGCGCGGTCGGCGAGGCGTTCGTCGAGGGGGTGATCGCCGACCTGGTCGCCGATCGGCCCCGCTGGTTCCAGGACTCCGCGCCGGCCTACGTCGCCACGTCCGGGACGGGCTCGTGGGTGTCGCAGGCGCTGGCGGACGACGGCGTCCGCCAGATCCTCGCCACCCCGCTCGAGGTGCAGGTCGCGTGCCTGCGGGCGTTCGCCACGGCCGACCTGACCGAGGACCTGCAGGCGATCGACCTGCCGGTGCTCTTCGTGCACGGTGACGCCGACGCGTCGGCGCCGGTCGACATCATCGGACGGCCGACGGCGGAGCTGCTGCCGCATGGCCGCTTCCGGCTCGTCGAGGGCGCCCCGCACGGCTCGTACGTCACCGCGAAGTCGATCCTCGACCCCGAGATGGTCGCGTTCGCCCGCGGCGGCTGAGCGCGTGCCCCGAGCGTCGCACTCGCGCGCCGACGCTGTGCCGGCTCCATCGGCGACGAGACCGGCGCGACGACACGCGCCTGCGCCGGTTGTTCGTCCTCGCCGCCGTCCGCCGTGCCACCTGACAGGCGCAACCGATCTGAGCGCACCGGACCGAGACCGCCTGCACCGACTCCACGGCCATGCCCGAGGGAAATACCCCCGAGGGGTACGCGGTTGTGGGTGAGCGCAGGACCGGAGCGGAGGAGGTCCGGGTCATGCCGACTCGGCAGACGACGGCGGTGCTCGAGGTCGCCGGTGTGCACTGGGCCACGGGGAAGGCGGTCACCGAGAGGGTGCTCGGGCGGCGGCCAGGTGTGCTGGCCGTGGTGGCCGACCCGATCGCGCAGACCGCGGTGGTCACCTACGACCCGGCGCAGACGTCCGTGGCCGAGCTCGCGGCCTGGGTGCACGGGTGCGGCTGGCACTGCGCCGGCCGGTCAGTCCCTGCCCACCGAGCCATCGGCAACGCACCGACCAGGACTCTCGACCCCGACCCGATCCGCGATCAGCCGTGGGCGACCGCACGGTGGCGTCGGTTCATCCCCTGGCAGGGACCCGCCACCCGAGTCGACGTAGCGCTGATGGGCGCGATCCTGGCAGTGGTCGCGCTCGGGCTCGTGTTGCGGCCGCTCGAGCCGTTCCTGCTCGCCTCGCACCCGGTGGCCCTGACGTTCCTCACCGGCGACCTGACCGCGATCGGCGCCGCCGCAGCGTTCGCCCGGATCGGCGAGGCCCCGCTCTGGCTGGTCGTCGTCGCGGGAGCGGCCGGCATGGTGAAGCTCGACTGGCTCACCTGGTGGACCGGGCGGCAGTGGGGCGGGGGCATCATCACGATGTTCACCCCGAGTGAGCGCGCCCAGCGCTTCGCCGCCCGGGCCACGGAGCTGAACCCCTGGATCCTCAGGGCTGCGGTCGTCCTCGCCGTGCTGCCCGGCGTTCCCTCCGCGGTGGTCTACGCCATGGCCGGCTGGGCCAGGATGCGTCTGGCCACCTTCCTGCTCCTCGACCTCGCGGGCGCCCTGCTGATGACGGGCCTGGTCGCGGGGGTCGGCTACGCGGTCGGTCAGCCGGCGGTGGACCTCGTCCTGCTGGTCGACGAGTACGCGTCGGTGGTGAGCCTGACGATGATCACCGTGGCCGTCGTGATCCCCCTGATCAAGCGGCGGATCCGGCGGAACGGTTGAGCCG
Source organism: Geodermatophilus sp. URMC 65 (assembly GCF_053502545.1). Taxonomy (NCBI): domain Bacteria; kingdom Bacillati; phylum Actinomycetota; class Actinomycetes; order Geodermatophilales; family Geodermatophilaceae; genus Geodermatophilus; species Geodermatophilus sp. URMC 65. The sequence goes on along the minus strand of NZ_CP199954.1, from coordinate 5,642,734 downwards.
GAGCGCATCACGCCGTGTGCTGTGCCTGGACCTCTTCGAACAGCTCCTCGTCAGAAGGCGTTGCGAGGGTCCGGCTCGGGTCACTCCGCCGACAGGTGACGCAGGCCAGCGGCCGCGGTGAGGCGCGGGAACCCGCTGGCGTACTCCGCAACGACTCGTCGCTCGGCCGCCGGCGACCGCTGTACCCGGGCATGGCCGAACTGCTCAGTGCACAGGCGCCCGTGCGACGTCGGCAGTGCTGTCGCGATCCGGCGGTGCGGCCTCGTGGCTGGTGAACCGCTCGCTGTAGGCCGCGGCGCCCTTCACCGAGTCGACGGCGAAGGTGACATGGCCGACCGGAACCCGTCCCGCTACGGCGGTCGCCACGGCCGCAGCTGCGGTGACGCTGAAGCCGCCACAGAGCTCGATCAGCTCGACTCCCTCGGCGATGAGCGCTCGCGCGACGTCGGGAGCCATCGACGCCTCCGGGACGGGCACCAGCAGCGTTCGCTGACCGCCACGGTCGATGACGACGCGGTCAGCGCCCGGATCGGTGTCCGGGTGCTCGTAGATGTAGGCCCAACTGATGCTCATGTGTCACCTCCGCTGCACGTGCCATCCAGTCGGTGATCGACCTCGCCCTGTCGGCGTCGGTGCGAGGTCGTCGTGGCGCGGACGCTAGAGCTTGATCCGGGGTGGAGGTCAAGGGCTGCTCCACCGCTGGACGGAGGGCTGACCGTCTCCGGACGCCCGGTGTCCGAGCTGGACGCCGGAGGCGTCATCGGTCCCCGCCGAGCGTGCAGAGGGCGTCTGGCGTCGACGGAGCCCGCCCGCCACGACGGCCGCGCTGAGCACGGCGGCGGCCAGGGGGACCACGAGCGCGGACCGCAGCGCGTCGAGTTCGGCGGCCCCGGTGAGCGCCATGGCGTGCACGGCGCTCACCGCGGACAGCCCCAGCGCGGTGCCGAACTGCATCGCGGTGTAGAGCAGGCCGCTGGCCAGCCCGTGCTCGGCGGGGTCGACGTCCTCGGTGCCGGCCATGGTGAGCGGCCCGTAAGCAAGCGAGAAGGCGAGGCCGAGCAGGAGGAACGCCGGCAGCATGGTCAGGTAGGTCCAGTCCGCGCCGAGGGGGAGGAAGAGGGCGTACGCGCCGGCAGCGAGCAGGAAGCCGCCGAGGAGCACCGGGGTGTGGCCGTACCGGTCCACCAGCCGGGGAGTCAGGGTGGGGGACAGGACGGCGTCGAGGCCGATGACGAGCATCGCCAGCCCGGTCAGCAGGGGGCTCCAGCCGCGCAGCTCCTGCAGGTAGAGCGTGACGACGAACTGGAAGCCGGCGAACGCGCCGAGGAACAGCAGTGCGCTGACGTCGGCGCGCACAAGGGGTGCCGAGCGCAGGATCCCCAGCCGGACCAGCGGTGCGTGGGCGCGCCGTTCGACGAGGAGGAACGCCGCCAGCAGGCCCAGGCCGACCGCGAACGGGGCGCCGGTCCGCGCCCATCCATCGGACAGGTCCTCCAGGCCGACGACCCCGTGGGCGAGCAGCAGCATCGCCGCGGTCACCAGGAGTGCCCCTGGCAGATCGAACCCGTCGGAGCCGGTCCCGGAGGGGGGCGGCCGGCGTCCGGACGTGTCGCCGTCCTCCCGCAGGAGCCCGATCGCGGCCAGCAGGATCGTCGCCGAGAGGAGGACGGGAGCGAAGAAGACCCAGCGCCAGCCGACCGTGGTGAGCAGGCCGCCCATGACGAGTCCCAGGGTGAAGCCGGCGGCCGCCGTCCCCGCGTAGAAGCCGAGTGCCTTGGTGCGCAGCGGTGCTTCGGGGAAGTGCTCGGTGACCAGGGCGAGCCCGGCGGGCGTCATGAAGGCGGCGGCCACGCCGGTGACGAACCGGGCCAGGAGCAGCACCCAGCCCTCGGTCGCCAGCCCACCCAGTCCGGAGAAGGCCAGGAAGACGGTGAGCGACAGCAGGAACATGCGACGGCGGCCCAGCAGGTCCGCGGTGCGCCCGCCCAGGAGCAGGAAGCCGCCGTAGCCCAGCACGTAGGCGCTCACGACGGCGCCCAGCTCGGGCGTGGAGAGCCCCAGGTCGGCGCGGATGGCCGGGAGCGCGACGTTCAGCATCGCGACGTCGACGCCCTCCAGGAAGATGGCGCCGCAGATGACGAGCAGGACGCCTCGGGCGCGGGGACTGGTGCGCACGTCCTGAGCCGAGTCAGGCATGTAGCTCTCCTCTTCTCCGTGCAGCCCGGTCACCGGAGCGGCCGTCCGGGCTGAGGTGGTCCTGGCGGTTCCGCGGCCTTCGGCGGGAGGCGGCCGGCGGCGAGGCGTACGGCCATCGACGGTGCGTGGTGGTCCCAGGTCGGTCCTCACCGCACGGACTCCGGTCACGGACCTGGGGCGCGCCAGCGCCGGGCGGTCCGAGCTGTCGGAGGGCCACCGATCGCCGTGAACCGGGAGGTGTCCTCCCATGAAGTCCTGTCGAGGAGCGATCGACACCCCACGAGTGAACGAGCGTCTCGTGAGCTGCGACATGGCCTGGACGCTCGATTCGATGTTCGAGAGTCCAAGGGAGGTCTAGCGTTCGACTCCGTGGACGTACTCACGAGTCTGCTGAGCGAGGTGCGGTCGAGCGGTGCGCTGTTCGGCCGGGACATCGCCGCGCCGCCGTGGTCGGTGCGCTACGCACAGGAGGGTGCGCTGACCCTGGTGGCGATGCTGCGCGGATCGGGTTGGATCGTCCCGGACGACGCCGACCCGGTGCCGATCGGGGAGTCGGAGGTGGCGGTGGTCGTGGGGCGGGCGCCGTTCACGGTGGCCGACGGCCCCGACGCCTCGACGCCACCGCTGTACGTGCTGCACCCCGGTGACCGCTGCACCGCCGCCGACGGATCGGAGGTCGGCGAGGAGCTCGAGCTGGGTGTGCGCACGTGCGGCGCGAGCCTCGACGGCCCGGCCGTGGTGCTCACCGGCACCTACCAGGTGCGCGGTCACGCGTCGGCGCGCCTGGTGCGGGCGTTGCCCAGGGTGCTGGTGGTCCCGCGGACCGGACAGCTGTGCCCCACCCTGGACCTGACCGGGGCCGAGGTCGAGCGCGACGAGCCGGGCCAGCAGGCCGTCCTCGACCGGCTGCTGGACCTGTTGCTGCTCGCCACCTTGCGGGAGTGGTTCGCGCGCCCCGACGTGGAGCCGCCTGCCTGGTACCGGGCGCTGAGCGATCCCGTCGTGGGCCGGGCGCTGCGCCTGCTGCACGCGGAGCCGGCCCGGCCGTGGACGGTGGCCGAGCTCGCCGGGGAGGCCGGCGTCTCCCGCGCGACACTCGCCCGCAGGTTCACCGACCTCGTGGGGGAGCCACCCATGGCCTACCTCACCGGCTGGCGGCTGTGCCTGGCCGCGGACCTGCTCGCCAGCAGCGACGCCACGGTGGAGGCGGTGGCCCGGCGGGTGGGGTACGAGAGCGGCTTCGGGCTCAGCGTCGCCTTCAAGCGCGTGTACGGCACCCGGCCCAGCGAGCACCGGGCAGCGACCGCCGTCCCGTGACCGCCGGCGACCGGGCGTCCGCCGGCGCCGTCCGGCTACGTGGTGCGGAGGTGGTCGACCACCCGCGAGAAGCCGTCCGCACCGTGGCCGGCGGCGACGGCCCGCCGGGCCAGGTCCCGCATGACCAGGGCGAGGCGGCTGTCGGTTCCGCTGTCGGCGGCCGCCGAGACGATGTGGTCCAGCGCCGCCGCCTCCATCGCCAAGTTGTCCTCGTCGCCGGGGTGGCTGCCCGCGTCGACGTCGCGGGCCAGACCGGCGAGGGTGGCGGGCAGGATCGCGACGACCCGCTCGGCGTAGGGCAGGAAGGTCCGCGCCGACGTCCCGTTGGCAGCCATCATCGCGGCGGCGTGCAGGAACGAGGTCATGCCGGCGAAGAAGACCTCCAGCATGGCGACGTCGAACAGCGACGCCAGGCCGGGGTCCTCGCCGAGGTGGTCACCCCTCCCCAGCGGGGCCAGGTGCGTCCGGACGGCCTCGAACACGGATGGGGGGCCGCTGTAGAGGATCAACGACTCCGGTGTGCCGATCAGCGGGGTGGGCACCATGATGGCGCCGTTGAGGTAGGCGATCCCGCGCTGCGCCGCCCACCGCGCGGTCTCCCGCGCCTGGTCCGGGGTGGCCGAGGACAGGTGCACCAGGGTCCTCCCCGCGAACACCTCGGGGCCCATCCCCCCGAACGCCTGCCGGAAGGCGTCGTGGTCCCGGAGACAGACGACGACGAGTCGACCGGCGGCGACGGCCGAGGGCAGCGTCTCCGCGACGGCCGCGCCGTCATCGGCCAACGGCCGGGCCCGGGACGTCGACCGGTTCCACACGGTGGTCGCGACCCCTGCCGCGAGCAGCGCCCGGGCGAGCGCGGTCCCCATGGGCCCCAGCCCCACGACGGACACCGGAGTGGACTCAGCGGCGGAGTCGTCGCGAGGGGAGTGGTCAACTGCTGCGTGTCCGGTCATGTCGTGCGGCTCCTCCGATCGGTGGCGGTGGATGGTGCTGGTCGGTCGCGGTGGTGGAGACGGCGGTGCTGGAGCGCGGCGACGCCGAGGAGCAGGCCCCACAGCGGTGGGCGGCGAACCGCAGTCGCCGTTCCGTCGACACGTCGCGGAACCGCACCGCTCGGTCCGCGCTCGCAGGGAGTGTGCGTGCCACGGACTCAGCGAACCGTCCCCATGCGGAGGAACGACATGGTCAGGACGCTCAGGTCGATGTCCTGGCGTCCAGCCCCCGACCATTCCCAGGAACCGTTCGCGGCCGCGCGGACCGGGACTCCGGACTGTTGACCTCATGGTGACCTCGCGTCCCAGCGTGGCGCCGCAGCCGAGCTCGAGGGGAGGCTCTCGTGCTCCGCGCGGTAGCCACCTCGACTGCCGTACACCGCTACGGGAGCGCCAGGGGCCGCGGGATCACCCAGGGCACGCGGTCTGTCCTCCTGCCAGCTGACGCCGCGGCGGCGGAGCCCTCCGGGAGCGAGGAGCACGACATCACGGTTCTCGTGCTGACCGGATGGCTGACCGTCGGCGGGCTCGTCCGCCTTCGGACGTCCCGGTGGCGACGGGACGGCGGATGAGCTCCCACGACGGATGTCATCGCTCGGCCGGGACACCCGACCATGGACGGCCGTGTGCAGTACTAGCGCGCACCCGCGAGGTGGCGTCGGAACCACGTGGTCAGGCCGGCGTCCACCTCGCGAGCCAGCGGCAGCTGCGGCGCGGGTTCGATGCCGGGCTCGTCGGCGAGCGGATGCGCCAACCCAGGGATCGACAGCAGTTCGGAACCGTCCCCCAATGCGTCGACGAGGCGCAACGCGTCGGCACGCAGCGCCGGGTGGTCCAGCTCGCCGCTCACGACCAGCAGCGGCGCGCGACCGGCGATGACGTCCGCCTTGGCGACGAAGTCCAGGCTGTCGACAGCCTGCTCGGACTCGGCGTCATACGGGTAGTCGCCTGGGAACAGGTCGACGACGGACCGCATCCGGATGGCGCCGTTCACGACGGCGCCGGCGAAGACCGGGATCTCGGTGTCGGCGAGGATCCGCAGCGCGACGGCACCGCCCAGCGAGCCGCCGAGCACGCCGATCGGGCCGTCATCGACCGGCAGCTGCGCACGGATCGACGCCAGCGCGGCCGGGAACTCCTCGGTCGCCTGTCGGACGAACGGGTACAGGGAGGACATCAGGGCGTCCTCGCGGAACAGCTCCACGATGGCGTCCGTGCTGCCGTCGACCATGCGCGCACCGCACATCGGCATGCCGAGGTGCACCCGCCACGCGGGCACGTCGTCCATCGGCAACGCGGCAGCGAATGCGGCGTCCGACCTCGGCGGGTCCAGCATGTGCCAGGTGACGATCAGCGGTGCGGGGCCGTCGTCGCCCGGCGGCAACGCGGTGAACGGCACGCCCGCGGCCGTGCCCGTGATCGGTGGGTGCATGCGCCCACGCTAGGTCTGCGGCAGCGTGCCGGGACCTGGTTGCGCCACGAGCCGAGGTCGCGCTATCAGCAAGATCAGCGCGGCAGGTGACCGGGTTTCTCGCTCAGGTCGGGCCCTGGCCGCGCTCGCCGGGCCGGACGGTCGGGAGCGACGCAGCGCCGGTGCCGGCGCGTACGGTGAGCGGCTCCACGACTGGACCGTGCTCGTCCTCGACCCGACAGGGCTGCCGGAGGGCTGGGGTCACTGGTTGCTGGTCCGCCGCCGGAGCACCCCGCCACCCGGGAAGGGCCCCGAGCTGGCGTTCTACCGCCGCACCGGTCCGGCCGGCACACCGGTGCCGGAGCTGGTCCGGGTGGCCGGGTCCGGCGGGCGATCGAGGCATGCTCCCAGACCGCGGGGACCGGGCCGGTCCCTTCGGGGAGATCAGGCTCGAGGACTTCCGCGCCCGGGTCGAGTCCGACCTGTTCGGCCCGCTCAACGTGACCCGCGCCGTCCTGCTGGTCATGCGCGCCCAGGCAGGTGTGGAGCAGAAGGCCCGGCCCCGCGCAGGCCGCCACGTCGGTCGGGTCGCCATCGCAGACCGGAGAACCGCACTCACGCGGAGCCCGACGGACCTCGCGAGCGTCGCGGTCACTCGGCGTCGATCAGGATGCCGGCGAAGAAGTCGACCAGCGCCTCGTGCGCATCCAGCGGGAGGACGTGGGCGACGTACTGGTCCGGCCGGACGACCACGATGCACCCCCGGTCCCGGTCCACGCCCCTCAGGTCGAAGACGTCGCCGCGCCCGGGGTCGGGGCAGAACGCCTTCTCGTAGTCGACGAGGCCGAGGCGGCCCTTCCGGGGCAGCAGGACCGGCGGCAGCGCGTCGACGCCCACGTCCCGGTGCCCCTGCTGGAAGACGGCGCGGACGTCGATCACCGAGTCCGGATCGGCGCCCTTCGGGGTGAACCGAGCGATCGGGGACGCGTCCGACGCCAGGAACTCGCACAGCGCCCGTACGCGGGAGTCCGGGCTCGTCGGTCCGGCCCGGTCGGCGAAGACGTAGAGCCGCCAGGCGCCGTCGGCCCGGGCGACGTGGCCGAGGTGCACCGGCCTGGCGTCGGCCAGCCGGATCACCGGGGCGGAGTGGAAGCGCATCCCGACCGGGAAGCCCGCCGCGAGGTCCTGGGAGGAGTCCTCCGCGGTGATCATCGACGGGGCGTACCGGGTGGCGACCCCGGCGGTGAACCGGCCCTGGGCGACGAAGTACCGGTGGAACTCCTCCGGGTCGACGCCCTCGCCCTCGACGTCCCCGGACTCCTTCGGGCGGGCGCTGAACATCCGGGCGAACTCGCGGTCGAAGTCGATCAGCTCCTGGGCGATCGCCTGGCGTTCCGCGGAGTAGGTGTGCAGCAGCTCCGGCCGGGCCGTCCCCCTCAGGACGGCGCCGAGCTTCCAGCCGAGGTTCCAGGTGTCGGCCATGGACACGTTCATGCCCTGACCCGCCTTGGCGCTGTGGGTGTGGCAGGCGTCCCCGGCGATGAACACCCGGGGGAGCCGGCCCGGCACCTCCTCCGCCGGCACGTCGTCGAACTTGTCGCACAGCCGCTGGCCGATCTCGTACACCGACCACCACCCGACGTCCCGCACGTCGAGCGTGTAGGGGTGCAGGATCCGGTTCGCGACCGCGGCCAGCTTCTCGGGGGTGACGCTCCGGCGGTCGAGCACCTCCTCGTCGCCGACCTGGTCCAGCTCGATGTACAAGCGGACCATGTACCCGCCCTCGCGCGGGATGATCAGGATGTTCCCCTGGTCGGCGGAGTGGACCGTGCACTTGAGCCGGATGTCGGGGAAGTCGGTGACCGCGAAGGCGTCCATGACGCCCCAGGACTGGTTCATCGGGTCGCCGACCAGCTCGCGGCCGATCGCCGACCGGGTGCGGCTGCGCGCGCCCTCGCAGCCGACGACGTACCGAGCCCGGATCGTCGAGGTCTCCCCGGTCTCCTCGCCGCCCGACACGTGCCGCACGGTCACCGTCACCGGGTGCTCCGAGGACCCGTCGGTGTCGATGCGGACGTCGCTGGCCTGCAGTCCGTAGTGCGGGGTCGATCGGCTGGCCGACCGCTCCATGTGCTCCAGGAGGTAGGTGAGCATGCGGGCCTGGTTGACGATGACGTGCGGCATCTCCGACAGGCCCTCCTCGACGTCCTGGACCCGGCCGGTGCGCCGGATCCGGCTCCGGTCGTCGGGGTCCGGCTGCCAGAAGGCGACCTCGTTGACCCAGTAGCCCTCGTCGACCAGGCGACCCGCCAGCCCGAACGCCTCGAACACCTCGACCGTGCGGCAGGCGACCCCGTCGGCCTGGCCGACCTCGAGCGGGCCCTCCCTACGGTCGATGACGGCGGTCCTGATCTCCGGGAACGCGGCCATCTGGGCGGCCAGGACGAGCCCTGCCGGGCCGCACCCGATGATCAGGACGTCGACCTCCTCCGGGAGGCCGTCCGGCCGTTCGGCGACCGACGGGTGCGGCTCCTCGACCAGCGGGTCGCCGGGCTGGTAGCCGTCCAGGTAGAACTGCATCGTCTCGGCCCTCTCCGTCGCTCGCCGTGCGGCCCCACACGCTGAGCCGGTGGGATCCGCACCCAGACGGTCCCCTCGGTGATGCAGCCTGGAATAGTCTTTTCTGCTGTGAAGAACCGGCCGCCGTATGCGATCGCCTCGGTCGACTCGGCCCTGCTCCTCGCGACCCTGCTGCAGCACGAGGGCCCGATGCGTGTGACGGACGCGGCAGAGCGCCTCGGGGTCTCCGCTTCGACGGCGCACCGCCTGCTCGGGATGCTCGTCTACCGGGACTTCGCCGAGCAGTTGCCCGACCGGCGCTACGGCCCGGGGCGGATCCTGGAGCGCACCCCGCTCGCGCAGGCGCCGGTTGCGCGGCTGCGGGAGCTGGCCCTGCCACACCTGCAGCGGTTGGTCGACGAGCTCGGGGAGACGACCAACCTGATGGTCCTGACCGGCCCGGACGTGCGCTTCGTCGCCACCGTCGAGTGCGAGCACGTCCTCCGGGTGGGGGACCGCACCGGCCGGTCGCTGCCGGCACACCTGACCTCCGGGGGTAAGGCGGTCCTCGCCACCCTGGCCCCCGACGACCTCGACGTCGCACTCGGGCAGCACGACGACGAGACGGCGGCCCGGCTGCGCCGGGAACTGCCCACCATCCGGCGTCAGGGGTTCGCCGTCAACGACCAGGACACCGAGGCCGGGCTCACCGCGGTCGGGGTCGCGATCCCGGACGGTGGGGGCGCCGTGTCGAGCGCGATCTCGGTGTCCATGCCCACCGTCCGCTACTCGGGGGACCGGCTGCGGGCGTGGTCGGTGGCACTGTCGGCAGCTGCAGCAGCGATCGCAGCCGACCTCGACGCGGCCTGACCGATCCCGGGTGGAGCCGCTGCTGCGGCGTCCTCGTCGACGTGTTGGGCCCAGGAGCTCGGGGACCGCAGCGAACGCCCGACCCGGCCCCGTCTCAGGGACGCCGGACGGCTCTCACCATCGACCCGGTCAGGATGCCGGCCGCGGCGGCCGCGACAGCCGCGATGGCGGAGCGGAGCAGACGGTGCCTGCGGCTCATGGCAGCCTCCTGGCGCAGCGGTGTCCCGCATCCCTACCCCGGTGGCCCGACCGCTTCACCGCCGTCGCGCATGGCCCGGCGGATCCTCGAGGGGGCACCCGACTCCCCGGCCGGCACGACCACGTGCACGCACAGCGGCCGCCCGGGCTGACGACCGGGCGGCCGCTGCATGGAGGACCGGATCCGTCAGCCGGCCCCGGGCGGGTGGCCCCCGCTCCTGCTCACCCGAGGCTCTTCACGGCGACGACCGGACACGGGGCGTCGAGGACGAGCCGCTGGGCGATGCTGCCCACGAGGAGCTTCATGGTGGGGGAGCGGCGCCGGACCGGGACGACGACGAGGTCGGCGCCGACCACGGTGGCCAGCCGGTCGACCTGCGCCACCACGTCCTCCTCCGGGTGGTGGAGCAGGTGCGGCAGGCCGGCGTCGGTGAGCCGCTCCGTCACCCACTCGGAGAGCGCCGGAGAGCTGTACTCCGGAGCCGCTGGCGAGTCGGCGCGGACGAGCACCACCTGCAGGTCGTTGCCGCACCGGCGCGCGTGGTCGGCTCCCCAGCGCAGGGCGGCGTCGCCCTCGGGGCGGTCGTTCACCAGCACGATGGTGCTGCGCATCGGGATCTCCTCGTCGACGGACCGGCGCCGGCCCGCGGGCCGGCGCCGGTCGGGGGTCACAGGGGGATGACGTTCAGGGCGAGGCCGGTCGCCAGCATGACCAGGGAGACGGCGACCGCCCGCCAGATGGCCTTGCGGTGGTGGTCGCCCATGTCGACCTTGGCCAGGGCGATCAGCAGCAGGAACGCCGGGACCAGCGGGCTCTGCATGTGCAGCGGCTGGCCGATGACCGCGGCCCGGGCCATCTCGACCGGCTCGATGCCGTAGTTGGCGGCGGTCTCGGTCAGGACGGGCAGGACACCGAAGTAGAAGGCGTCGTTGCTCATCAGGAAGGTGAGGGGCATCGAGAGCAGGCCGGTGATCACGGCCAGGTGAGAGCCCAGGCTGTGCGGGATCACGCCGATGAGCCAGTCGGCCATCGCGTCGACCATGCCGGTCCCGGACAGGACGCCGGTGAGGACGGCGGCCGCGAGCACCATGCCGACCACCGACACGACGCTGCCGGCGTGGGCCTTGAACTGGTCGGCCTGCTGCGAGACGTGCCGGAAGTTGATCACCAGCGCGAGGCCGACGGCGACCATGAACACGAAGGGGATCGGGACCAGGTCGACGACGAGCATCACCATGACCGCCAGGGTCAGCGCCAGGTTGACCCAGACCAGGCCCGGCCGGGCCCGCTCACCCCGGTCGGGCAGGCTCGCCGCAGGGTCGTGCGCGAGGACCGAGACCGGCTCGGTCGCGCCGTCCGCCACGTCGACGGTGTCCTGCCGGATGCGATCGCTCACCAGCACGCCTCCCGAGCGCCCCGGAGCGCCGTCGATGCTCGACGCAGCCGTGCGGAACCCTCGGGTCCCGGCCGGCGCCAGACCCCCGGTGCCGTCGGTCCCGGCCTCCCTGTCCGCCGGCAGGTGGACGAGCCCGACGCGCTTGCGCTCGGAGCGCCCGAGCAGCCAGGCGAGGACGAGGACGGCGAGGACGCCGGCGATCATCGAGGGGATCATCGGCACGAAGATGTCGGTCGGGCTCACGTTCAGCGCGGCCGCGGCGCGGGCCGTCGGGCCGCCCCAGGGGACGACGTTGAGGACGCCGTTGGTGACCGCCGCGACGCAGGTGAGCACGACCGGGCTCATCCCGAGGCGCAGGTAGATCGGCAGCAGGGCCGACGTCACGATGATGAACGTGGTCGATCCGTCGCCGTCGAGGCTGACGATGGCGGTCAGGGCGGCGGTGCCGAGGACGAGCTTGACCGGGTCGTGCCCGACCAGTTGCAGGATCCTGCGGATCAGCGGATCGAACAGACCGACGTCGATCATGATGCCGAAGTAGGTGATGGCGAAGAAGAGCAGCGCCGCGGTGGGCGCGAGCTCCTCGACCGACGTCATGACCATGTCGCCGATGTCGGTGCCCGCGCCGGCGGCGATGCCGAAGGCGACCGGGACGAGGATGAGGGCGACCACGGGGGTGGTCCGCCTGCTCATGATCAGGTACATGAAGACCGCGATCATGAGGAAGCCGAGGGTGACCAGCACGGGTGGCTCCTGACGGTGGGTGGCTGTCGATGGGGGCGGGGTCCTGGTCGGGCCCGGACGGCTCGAACAGGCGGCGGGCCCGCTCGACGACGGAGAGCTCGGGTCGATTCCTTGGTCAGGGCCCTGTGACCAGTGACACTAGGAAGGCACGTGGCCCAGGTCTCCCTTGCGCAGGAAAGCCGCACAGGTCGTGTTCTCGACGTTTCGCTCGTTTCGCTCAGCCGCTCCTCGGCGGGCGGCCGTGTCCGGGGCGGCCGGTCCGCGCGCGGGCCTCCGGCGAGCGCTGCCCTTCACCCGGCAGATGCTCCTGCTGCAGCTCGCCGTGCTCGTCGCCGTGGTGGCCCTGGGTTTCGCGGTCGTCGCCTGGCGAGTGGAAGCGGGCCTCGAGCAGCAGTTCGAGCAACGCGCCCTCGCCGTCGCCCGCAGCGTCGCCGCACAGCCGGCTCTGGCCGACGAGGTCCTGGCACGGGACAGCGCTGACGTGCAGGCCCGGGCCCTGGCCGTGCAGCGGGCGACCGGCGCGCTGTTCGTCGTGGTCACCGACGACCAGGGCGTCCGCCTGGCCCACCCCGACCCCGCCAGGATCGGCGAGCGGGTGAGCACGAGTCCCGACGCCGTGCTTCGTGGTCGCGAGGTCGCCAGCGTGGAACGCGGGACCCTGGGCCTGTCCGCCCGCGGCAAGGTCCCGCTCCGCGACGACGCGGGGCGTGTGGTGGGGGAGGTCAGCGTCGGCTTCGACGCCAACGGCATCTCCGTCGCCCTCCGGCGACTGCTGCAGAGCACTGCCGCCTTCCTCGGCGTGGCCCTCCTGTTCGGCGTGGCCGGGAGTCTCCTGCTGATCCGGCTGCTCCGGCGCCGGACCTTCGGTCTGGAGCCGGCCGACCTGGCCGAGCTGGTCCGGCAACGGGAGGCGGTGCTGTACGGGGTCTCCGACGGCGTCGTGGCCGTCGACGACCGCGGGGCGGTGAGCGCGGCCAACGCCGAGGCGTCCCGGCTCCTGGGCGTCCCGGTGGTGCCCGGCAGGCCGCTGGCCGACCTGGACCTGCCCGCGCCGCTCGCCCGTGCGGTGGCCGACCGGTCCGGCACCCCCACGGTCACCGCCGTCGGGGACCGGGTCCTCGTCGTCACCCGGCGGGAGGTCGAACGCGACGGCCGGGCGCTCGGCTCGGTGGTCACCGTCCTGGACCGCACCGAGGTGGAGCGGCTGACCGACGAGCTCGGGGCCGTCCGGCTGATGACGCAGGCCCTGCGGGCGCAGCGGCACGAGTTCGTCAACCGCCTGCACACGGTGCACGGCCTGCTGCACACAGGGGAGGTGGACGACGCCGCCGAGTACGTCAGCGCCCTGCTGGACGCGCCCGCGATCGCCATGGCCGACAACAGCGAGGCGATCGCCTCCTCCACCGTGCGCGCCTACCTCGGCGGTCAGGCGGCCCGGGCCGCGGAGCTCGGCGTGCAGTTGCTGGTCTCCGACGGCAGCTGGGTGCCCCAGCGCCTGGTGGCGCCGGTGGAGGTGGTCACCGTGCTGGGCAACCTGGTCGGCAACGCCGTGGAGGCGGCGCACGACTCCTCCGTGCGGCCGGCGACGGTCGAGGTCGACCTGCTCGCCGACGGGGACGACCTGGTGGTGTCGGTGGCCAACACCGGGGACGGGCTGCCTCCGGAGCGTCTGGCGGGCATCTTCACCGGAGGCGTGAGCACCCGCGGCCAGGGCCGCGGCCTGGGTCTGGCCATCGCGCGCGGCACCGCCGAGAGCCTCGGCGGGTGGGTCGAGGTGACCCACCCGGGCGGGAACGGCGCCATGACCGTGTTCGTCAGCCGGCTGCCCGGTGTGCTCGAGCGGCTGGAGGTGACCACGTGAGCGAGCTCGCGAGCTCACGCATGGACACAGCAACGCCGGGAACGCGGCCGACGAGCGCCAGCGAGGAGGACTCGTGAGCTTCGCCGTCCTCGTCGTCGACGACGACTTCCGGGTCGCCCGGCTGCACGCGCGCCTCGTCGAGGACGTCCCCGACTTCCGGGTGGTCGGCGTCGCGCACACCGCCGAGCAGGCCCGGCACCTCGTCGCCGAGCACTCCCCGGACCTGGTCCTGCTGGACAACTACCTGCCCGACCAGCAGGGGGTCGAGCTCGCTCCGAAGCTCGGCTGCGACGTGCTCATGGTGACCGCCGACAGCTCGGCGGCGCTCGTCCGTGCCGCCGTGGCAGCCGGCGCGGTCAACGTCCTGGTCAAGCCGTTCACACCCGAGCGGCTCGCGGGCCAGTTGTCCGCGTACGCCAGCTACCGCGGGCTGCTGCGCGCCTCCGTCGACGAGCTCGGCCAGCAGGGGGTCGACCGCGCCCTCGCCGCGCTGAGACAGGCCTCCCGGGCCTCGCCACCCAAGGGACAGGCCTCGGTGACCTCGCGGTTGGTCGCCGAGCGGCTGCGCACCTCGGACGCCGCCCTCACCGCGGCCGACGTCGCCGACGCTCTCGGGATCTCGCGCGCCACGGCCCAGCGCTATCTCGCCGCTCTCACCGAGACCCACCAGGCCAGCGTCTCCCTGCGCTACGGCAGCACCGGCCGCCCCGAGCACCTGTACCGGTGGGGGACCGATGTCGCCCGGGCGGAATAGGGCGCGGTCCGACAGCCGCGTCGGCCGAGATGGCGGCGGCACTCCCTGACCACCACGCGGCTCCGTCCGGGGCCGTCCCCTCCCTCGCCGCCCGCCCGACGTCGATGACGAACCCCTCCGAGACGTCGCGCGAGGAGGATCCGGGGATGTCCAGCACCGAGCCACCGGCTGACCGCAGCAGCAGGGACGACGACCTCCACAGCCTGTCGATGACGATCCTGATGACGCCCGACATGTCCAACTTCGCGGGCAACGTCCACGGCGGTCTGCTCCTGAAGTACCTCGACCAGGTCGCCTACACCTGCGCCACCCGCTGGTCGCGGACCTACGCCGTCACGCTCTCGGTGGACCAGGTCGTCTTCCGGGAGCCCGTCCACGTCGGCGAGCTGGTGACCTTCCGGGCCAGCGTGAACCGCACCGGACGCACCTCCATGGAGATCGGGGTCCGCGTGACGACCGAGGACCTGGTCAGCCAGGTCGTCCGGCACACCAACAGCTGCTACTTCACGATGGTCGCGATCGGGCCGGACGGGCGTCCGGCGGAGGTCACTCCGTGGCGCCCCCGGACCGCCGTGGAACGCCGGCGCCACGAGGCCGCCGGCCGCCGCCGGGAGCTCCGCCGGGAGATCGAGCGTGCGACCACGGAGATCCGCGCGGCGACCACGCACTGACGAGGACGCGTCGACCGGGGCGCCGTTGCTGGTGCAGCGGACCACCGCGGGACCTGTCGGGTCCGTCGTCCCCCGGTGCTCGGATCGGTCGGGAGCGTGCGGCCATCCGGGGCGGTCCGGCCCACAGACAGCGCGGGAGCACTGCTTGCTCGGGCCCCGAGCCGCCAGCCCCGGACGCCGGGATCCGGCGTCCGGGGCTGGCGGCTCGTGTGTCCGTGGGTGCCGGCCCGCTACCGGGCCCTGTCGGCCAGCAGGTCGCCCGGCTCCACGGCGAGCGCGGCCGGCGCCGACCGGCGGGCCGCCCTCGCGTGCCGGGCGTCCGCCGTCGGCACGACCAGGGTGAGCAGGGCGCCGAGCACGGCCAGGGCGGTCAGCACGTAGAAGATGGTGTTGAGCGCGATGCCGGAGGCGACGAGCAGGCCGCCGATGAGCGGACCGCCGATGCCGCCGAGGCGCCCGAACCCGGCGCACCAGGCGACACCCGCGCTGCGCACGTTGGTGCGGTAGTAGGTCGCGACGAAGCCGTAGATGAGGATCTGCGTCCCGCTCGTCCCCAGCCCCACGACCGCCACGAAGGCCAGCAGCACGCCCAGCGGCAGGCTCACGGTCAGCAGCGCGATCGCCGCAGCACCCAGCGTGAAGGACGCGGCCACCACCGGCTTGGGCCCGAACCGGTCGGCGAACCGGGAGGCGGCCAGCGCGCCCAGGACGGCGCCGCCGTTGAGCACCAGCAGGAAGGCCAGTGACCCGTTGGTGGAGAAGCCGGCGCGGCCCATCAGCTCGGGCAGCCACGTGTTGAGCGCGTAGACCAGCAGGAGACCGGTCGCGCTGAGCAGGCCCAGCAGGAAGGTCGGCAGCAGGTACGTGCGGCCGGCCAGCCCGGCGAAGCCCGCACGGCCCTCGACGGCCGGTTCGGGGACCCGGGGGCCCTCCGCGGCCGGCAGGGTGAGCGACACCCCGGTCCGCGCCGCGACGGCCCGCGCCTCGTCCAGGCGCCCCCGCGACGCCAGCCAGGCCGGGGACTCGGGCATCTTGAGGAAGGCGAGGGGGAGCAGCGTCAGCAGCGGCAGGGCGCCGATCCAGAACATGCCCCGCCAGCCGATGACGTCCAGCAGCAGGATGGCCAGCAGAGCGGCGAGCAGGCTGCCCAGCGGCACCCCCGAGTAGGAGATCGCGTTGGCCAGGTTCTTCTTCCCCGCGGGCGCGAACTCGGCGACCAGAGCCCCGGTGGTGGCGACCAGGGCGCCGACCCCGATGCCGGTGACGAAGCGGAGCAGGCCGAAGGTCGTCGTGCTCGTCGCCAGGGCGGTGAGGGCCATGCCGACGGAGAACCACGCGTAGGCGGTGAGCATGACCTTCCGGCGGCCGATGACGTCGGCGACGCTGCCGGCCACGAGCGCGCCGACGAGCACGCCGATGAGCGCGTAGCTGCCCAGCGCGCCCGCCAGGGCCGGCGTCACCTCGCCGATCTGGCTCGGGTCGCGCAGGAAGAGCGGGACGACGGTCCCGTAGACGACCAGGTCGTAGCCGTCGAAGACCAGGCCGACCGTGGCCAGCGAGACGATCCAGGTGACCGACCTGCGACGGAGCGCGTCCTGTCGGACGGCTCCGTCGTGCGTGGATGGTGTCACTGCTGTGCTCCTCGGGACGGGCCCTGGCTCGGAGGCGGCATGGGAGCCGTGGCAGGGCAGGGGGCACCCGGCGACCGACGTCGCCACGGGTGGGGGAGGGGAGGTGCGCCGGGCTGGAGAGAGGTCGCCGGGCGGTGCGGGTCGTGCGGCGGTGCGGGTCATACGGGGGTGCGGGTCGTACGGGGGTGCGGGCCGTGCGGCGGTCAGCCGGAGGACGCGTCGGCTGCCGGGTCCTGCGCGGTGTCCTGCTGCGCCGGGTCCTGCGCGGTGTCCTGCTGCGCCGGGTCCTGCGCGATGTCCGACGGGTGCGCGGCCAGCGGGGTGACCGTGATGGTCATGTACGGGAACAGCGGCAGGCCCCACAGGATCTGGTGCAGCTGCTCGTTGCTGTCGACGGCGAAGACGCTGAGGTTGGCGTACTGGCCGACACAGCGCCAGATGCGCGGCCAGTGGCCCGAGCGCTGCCAGCGCTGGGAGTAGGCCTTCTCCCGGGCGAGGAGGTCGTCGCGTGCCGCCGGGTCCATGTCCGGCGGCAGCGCGACGTCCATCCGCACCGCGTACAGCTCGCTCACGTGGGGTCCAGCGCGAAGTCGTAGGTGACCTCCTCGCCCTGTCCGGAGGCGGCCGGGGTCGGGTGCAGGACCAGCTCCGGCTTCACGGCCTGGGCGACGTCGTCCTCGACGTGCTGCCCGCCCGCGAAGTACAGCTGCGTGGTGACCAGCTGCTTGCCGGGGGCCGACACCTTCAGGTGCAGGTGGGCCGGGCGCCACGCGTGCCAGCCGGCCGCCGCGATCAGCGCGCCGCACGAGCCGTCGGTGGGGATCTGGTAGGGCGCGGGCTCGATCGTGTGGAACGCGAACCGGCCGTCGGCGCCGGTGAGGACGGTGCCCCGCAGGTTCCACTCGGGGATGCCCGGCGCGAACTGCGAGTAGTAGCCGTCGTCGTCGGCGTGCCACAGCTCGACCCGCGCGTCCTCGATCGGGGTGCCGTCGAGGTCGGTGACGGTGCCCTGGAACACGAACGGCGTGCCCTTCTCGCCGTCGCGCATCGGCAGGGTGGCCTCGCTGCGGGACTCCGGCGAGCCCGGGATGTAGTACGGGCCCTCGATGGTGCCGACGGCGCCCTTGCGGTCGGCGTTGGCGACCTCCTCGACCACGTGCTCGATCCACACGTCGAGGAACAGCGGCCACTCGCCGTCCTCACCGACCCGGATCAGCCACGCCTTGAGGGCGTCGTACTCGGCGTAGGTCACCCCGTGCTTGCGGATGACCTCGTGCAGGGCCGTGATGGCGTCGGTGGCGATGGCGGACACGCGCGCCTGGTCGACGGTGGCGGCGTTGCGCTCCTTCTGGGCGAAGCGCTCGGTGGCGTTGCGGCCGGAGCCAGCCGCGGTCGGGTTGACGTCGGTCGCGGTCATGGTGGTCCTCCTGCGTCGTTGCGGTTGGGGTGTGGTGCGGATGGGACGGCGGCCTGCCTGCCGGCCCCGTCCAGGGGCTCGCCGCGGCCCCGTCCCGGGCAGGCCCCGTCCGGAGGCTCGCCGCGAGCTCGCGAGCGGTGAAGCGGACGGGGTCCTTTCCCCTCAGGCGTCCTGGCGGTAGCGGGCGAGCTTGTCGGGGTCGATGTCGATGCCGATCCCGGGTCCGGGACGGACGGCGAGCTCGCCGCCGGAGATCTCCAGCGGCTCGGTGAGCAGGTCGTCGCTCATGTCCAGGAAGTTGGAGAGCTCACCGGCCCGGCGTGCGGAGTGCCGGTGGGCGGCGCCGAAGGCCACGGTGCAGGCGGTGCCGACCTGGCCGTCGATCTGGTTGCCCATGACGACCTCGACGCCGAGGCCCTCGCACTGGTGCAGGATGCGCTGGGAGGTGCTGAACCCGGTGCGGGCCGTCTTGATGCTGATCATGGTGGCCGCGCCGTCCAGCAGCTCGCGGGTCACCTGGCCGGGCGTCGTGGCGCTCTCGTCGGCCACGGTGGGCACCGACGTCCGGGAGGTGAGCCAGCGCCGGCCCAGGACGTCGTCGGCCGGGCAGAGCTCCTCGGACAGCGTCAGGCCCAGGTCGGCCATCGCGTCGAGGGCACGGGCCGCCTCCGACGGCGTCCAGCCCCGGTTGCCGTCGACGTAGAGCTCCACGTCCGGCCCGAGCGCCGCCCGCAGGGCGCGGCAGGCGCCGACGTCGAGCTCCACCGGGCGCCGGCCCACCTTCACCTTGAAGGTGCGGATGCCGTGGGTGTCGCGGACCCGCTCGGCCTCGGCGACCATCTCGGCGTCGGAGGAGAACCCGACCATGTGCGACACCCGCATCCGGTCGGTGAAGCCGCCCAGCAGAGCCGAGACCGACACCCCGAGCGTGCGGCCCAGCGCGTCCCAGATCGCCATGTCCACGGCCGCCTTGGCGGCCGGGTTGCCGACGGTGCGCTCCATCCGCGCGGAGGCGGTCTCGCGCTCCAGCAGGGTGAGGTCCACCAGCTGCGGCGCGAAGAGCTTGTCGACCACCGCGATGATGGACTCCTGGGTCTCGCCGTAGGTGTAGGGCCGCGGCGGGGCCTCCGCCACGCCGACGACGCCGTCGTCGGTGTGCACCCGGACCAGCACGTGGTCGGCGACGTGCACCTCGCCGCTGGCGAAGCGCAGCGGCTTCTTGTACGGGATCGCGAACGGGATCGCCTCGATCCGGACGATCTTCACCGGGTGCCTCCCAGGGGGGCGGTGTCTGGTGCGGTCGGGGTGGGGAACCCCGTGTCGGGCACGAGGAAGCCGTTGGCCTCCAGCGCGTCGAGCAGCCGGGCGAGGGCGGGGGAGCGGTCCTCGCGCCGCCAGGCCAGCGCCAGGTCGATGTGCACGTCGTCGGCGACGGGCACGAAGCTGACCCCGTCGACGCGCAGCGCCAGCACGGACTCGGGCAGCAGGGCCACGCCCAGGCCGGCGGCGACGAGCGTGAGCACGATCGAGGTCTCCGCGGCCTGGTGGGTGCGCCGGGGCAGGAAGCCCGCGGCGAGGCAGGCCTGGGTCACGACGGTGTCCACGACGGAGCCCTCGGCGCCGTAGAACACGAAGTCCTCGTCCCGCAGTTCGGTCAGCCCGACCGGCTCGTCACCGGCGAGACGGTGGCTGCTGGACGCAGCGAGGACCAGCCGTTCCCGGGTGACCAGCCGGGACGACAGCCCCGTTCGGCGCAGCGGTGGACGCAGCACGGCGAGGTCGATCCGATCCTCCTCGAGGGCCAGTTCCTGCGCCGGGGTGAGCAGGTCGGACTGGAACCGCAGCACCAGTCCAGGGACCTCCCGGGCGGCGATCCGGGCCAGCTGGGGCAGCTGGCGGAGCGCCGCCAACCCGGTCGCCCCGACGCGGAGGAGGCCGGTGCTGCCGGCGCCGACCAGCTGGACCCGGGTCCGCGCGGCCTCGATCGAGTCGAGGATGCGCTCGGCGTCCTGCAGGAACGCCTCGCCGGCGGGCGTGAGTTCGACCCGCCGCGTCGTCCGGGTGAACAGCGCGGTCCCGAGCTGGGCCTCCAGCTGGCGGATGGCCTGGGACAGCGGGGACTGGGCCATGTGCAGGCGTTCGGCCGCCCGCCCGAAGTGGCGGGTCCGGGCGACGGTGACGAAGTAGTGCAGCTGGCGGATCTCCACGTGCCCTCCTCCGTCGATCGGTCGGCTGCCGGCTCGGCGTCCAGGGGACGCGCCGTGCCACAGCGGCTGTGACGCACTCAACGTAGAGGCCCCGGCCATGTATCGACAAAGACCTAGTTCCGCTCGATTGAGACGCCAGGAGTCTTGATTAATGCCTGGTCAGGACTAGGCACATTGCTGACGCGAACGTGACCGGCGCCACCCACAGTTAGGGGCAGCGCAATCGACCACCGCCCACTGGACCGGAGGCCCGCCATGACAGTCGACGCCACCCAGCTCAACGACGTCCTCGCCGACGCCGTCATCGACGACCCCGAGGCCGGCATCTACCGGGCCAATCGTCGGATCTTCACCGACGAGGAGATCTTCGAGCTCGAGATGACCCACATCTTCGAGGGCAACTGGGTCTACCTCGCGCACGAGAGCCAGGTCCCGAACGCAGGGGACTACTTCACCACCTACATCGGCCGCCAGCCGGTCGTCATCACGCGCGACAAGAGCGGCGAGCTGCACTGCCTCATCAACGCCTGCGCGCACCGCGGCGCGATGCTGTGCCGCCGCAAGACGGACAACAGGATGACGTTGACCTGCCCGTTCCACGGCTGGACGTTCCGCAACGACGGCACGCTGCTCAAGGTCAAGGACCCCGACGGCGCCGGCTACCCCGCCAGCTTCAACAAGGAGGGCTCGCACAACCTGGTCAAGGTCGCGCGGTTCGACAGCTACCGCGGGTTCCTCTTCGGCAGCGTCAACCCGGACGTGAGCACGCTCGCCGAGCACCTCGGTGACACGACCAAGGTCATCGACATGCTCGTCGACCAGTCGCCGGAGGGGCTGGAGGTGCTGCGCGGCGCCTCGACCTACACCTACGACGGCAACTGGAAGGTCCAGGCCGAGAACGGTGCCGACGGCTACCACGTCAGCGCGACCCACTGGAACTACGCGGCCACGACCTCGCGGCGCAGCACGGGGGAGTCGAAGAACACGACCAAGGCGCTGGACGCCGGCGGCTGGGGCAAGTCCGGTGGCGGCTACTGGTCCTACCCCAACGGGCACCTGTGCCTGTGGACCTGGGCGGCCAACCCGGAGGACCGCCCGCTGTGGGACCGCATGGACGAGCTCAAGGCCCAGTTCGGCGAGGCCAAGGGCGAGTTCATGGTCAAGGGTTCCCGCAACCTGTGCATCTACCCGAACGTCTACCTGATGGACCAGTTCAGCACCCAGATCCGGCACTTCCGGCCGATCTCGCCCGAGCAGACCGAGGTCACCATCTACTGCATCGCGCCCAAGGGCGAGAGCGCCGAGGCCCGTGAGCACCGGATCCGCCAGTACGAGGACTTCTTCAACGCCTCGGGCATGGCCACCCCGGACGACCTGGAGGAGTTCCGCTCCTGCCAGCTCACCTTCCGGGCGACCGCCGCGCCCTGGAACGACATGAGCCGCGGTGCCGAGCACTGGCTCAACGGGCCGGACCCGGTCGCCAAGGCCCTCGGGATGGACGGCGTCATCTCCGCGGGGCAGCGCAACGAGGACGAGGGGCTGTACCCGATCCAGCACGGCTACTGGCTGCAGACCATGCGCGCCGCCGTCGAGAAGCAGGCCGGCGTGTCCACCGCGACCCGGGAGGGCTGATCCCCGTGACCACCACCCAGAACCCCGTGCAGACCCCGACCGAGGCGGCGCCCGCGGGCGGGAAGCTCATCACCCAGAACATGATCGAGCAGTTCCTCTACCGCGAGGCCCGCTACCTCGACGACCGCGAGTTCGAGAAGTGGCTGGAGTGCTACGCCGACGACGTCGTCTTCTGGATGCCGTCGTGGGCCGACGACGACCGGCTCACCGAGGACCCGCACCGGGAGATGTCCCTCATCTACTACTCGAACAAGGGTGGCCTCGAGGACCGCGTCTTCCGGATCCGCACCGAGCGCTCCAGCGCGACGTCGCTGCCCGAGCCGCGCACGAGCCACAACATCACCAACGTCGAGGTGATCGAGCGCCGGGGCGACCTGGTCGACATCCGGTTCAACTGGCACACGATGTACTTCCGCTACAAGACCGTCGACCCCTACTACGGGACGTCGTTCTACACGATCGACTTCTCCGGGCCCGCGCCGCTCATCCGGCGCAAGACCGTGGTGCTGAAGAACGACTACATCCACCACGTCGTCGACGTCTACCACCTCTGAGCAGCGGCTCCACCAGGCTGTTCCCCTCCAGGCCGCTGTTCCTCCGACGTACGGAGATCTCCATGGACCACCGCGTGGCACTCGCGTTCGAGGACGGGGTCACCCGTTTCATCACCTGCCGGGACGACCAGACCGTCGCCGACGCGTCCTACCGGTCGCGGATCAACATCCCGCTGGACTGCCGTGACGGCGTCTGCGGCACCTGCAAGGCCCTCTGCGAGTCGGGCGACTTCGACATGGGCGGCTACCTCGAGGACGCGCTGTCGGACGACGAGGCCGAGAGCGGGTACGTGCTGACCTGCAGCATGAAGCCGCGCTCGGACCTGGTGCTGCAGATCGCGTCCACCTCCGCGGTGGCCAAGACCAGCGCCGCCACCCACCGCGGTCGGATCACCGCGCTGGACCGGCTGTCCCCGACGACGGTCGGGCTGACCGTGGAGATCGACGACCGGGACGCCCTGGCGTTCCTCCCCGGGCAGTACGTCAACATCGCCGTCCCGGGGACCGAGGAGTCCCGGTCGTACTCCTTCAGCAGCGCTCCGCAGGACCAGGAGCTGACCTTCCTGGTCAAGCTCACGCCCGGCGGCGTCATGTCGACCTACCTGGAGGAGCGCGCCGCGGTCGGGAACGAGATCACCTTCACCGGTCCGCACGGCAGCTTCTTCCTGCGCGAGTCCGACGCCCCACTGCTGCTGCTGGCCGGCGGCACCGGGCTGGCGCCGATCCTGTCCATCCTGCGGACGCTGGAGGGCAACCGCAGCGACCGGCAGATGCACCTGGTCTACGGGGTCACGACCGACGACGACCTGGTCGAGATGGAGGTCATCGAGCGGCTCGCGGGCGGCATCGAGGGGCTCACCTGGGACTACTGCGTCGCCGACCCGGCCACGAAGGCCCCCAACCAGGGCTACGTCACCGGCCTCTACGGGCCCGAGCACCTGCACGATGGCGGTGCCGCGGTGTACCTCTGCGGCCCACCGGCCATGGTCGAGGCGGTCCGCAAGCACGTCGCCGGGCTGGGGGTGGCTCCCTCGGGCTTCTACTACGAGAAGTTCGCGTTGGCCGCGGTCCCGACGGAGGCCGCCGAGGAGGTCGTCCAGCCGGAGCCCGAGGCCGTCGTGCCGGAGTCCGAGGCGGTCGCTCCCGAGCCCCCGCCGGTGCCGGTCGTCGTCCCGGACACCGTCGCCGAGCTGCTGGCCCTGGACGGCCGGGAGGGGCGGACGTCGGCCGGGCAGGGCTTGTTCCCGCCGGTGGAGCTGACCCCCCTCGGCGCCGACGGAGCCGGGCCGCGCACCGAGTCGCCGTCGGACATGTGGCGGGTGGCGGGGCAGCAGCTGGGGGAACCGTTCCCCACCGGGGACGTCCTGCCCGTGGACGACGCCGAGGACCTCGTGCCCGCCGTCGGTGCCCGCGCCGTCGCCGGTCAGGAGATGCTGCCCCAGGTGGAGCTGGAGCAGCTCACCCCGCCGGCACCCCCCGCGCCGGCCGGTCAGCCGGACGCCGGGACCGAGGACGCAGCGGTCGAGCCGACCCTGACCCCCGAGGGCTACTCCATCACGGCCGACGGGTACGAGATCGGCGAGGAGCACCCGTCGGTGCACGAGTCCGACGCCATCTTCGACGCCCGCCGTGCGCTGGAGCTCGGCGCGGCCGAGCTCACCATCGGTCGCCTGACCCACCAGCAGCTCATCGGCTACCGGGTGCTGGCCGAGGCCACCGTGCCCTACGTCGAGGGCGACCGGTTCGTGGACGCGGCGGCCTACACCGAGACCAACGCCGCCTTCCACGACTACCTGTTCACCCTCACCGGCAACGAGCACCTGCTGCGCGCCTACCAGGCGCTCGGCGTCAAGGGGCACATGGAGGAGTCCCTCCGCTCGGCCACCTGGTGCCACCCCCGGTGCGCGCAGGACCACCTCGACATCGTCGAGGCGTTCCGGGAACAGGACCGCGAGCGGGCCCGGGTCCTCATCACCGAGCACGCGGAACGGTCCAAGGAGACCACCCGCCGGGCCATGCACGACCTCGCCGCGGGACGCCGTCCCCGGTTCGTGACGCCGGGCCGGTTCGCCGGTCAGGTCGTCCTGGTCACCGGTGCCGGGCAGGGGATCGGCGAGCGCACGGCCCGGCGGATCAGCGCAGAGGGCGGGACCCTGGTGCTGGCCGACCGCGCCGAGCTGGTGCGCGACCTGGCCCAGGAGCTGGGGCAGCCCGGCTCCGAGGCGATCCCCGTCGTCGCCGACCTGGAGACCTGGGAGGGCGCGAAGTCCGTCGTGGACGCCGCGCTGGCGCGCTTCGGCCGCATCGACGTCGCCGTCCACACCGTCGGCGGCACGATCTGGGCCAAGCCGTTCGAGCACTACCCACCCGAGCAGATCCAGGCCGAGATCAACCGGTCCCTGTGGCCGACGCTGTGGTGCTGCCGCGCCGTCGTCCCGCACATGGTGGAGCGGGGGCGAGGCACCATCGTCAACGTGTCCTCGGTGGCCACCCGTGGGGTCAACCGCCTCCCGTACGCCGCGGCCAAGGGCGGGGTCAACGCCATCACCACCGCGCTTGCCCTCGAGATGGCCCCGCACGGCGTGCGGGTCGTCGCCACCGCCCCGGGCGGGACCGACGCCCCACCACGCCGCACCCCGCGCGGCCCGGCGCCGGAGACGGAGCTGGAGCAGTCCTGGTACCGGTCGATCGTCGACCAGACGGTCGAGTCCTCGCTGCTCAAGCGGTACGGGACGCTGGACGAGCAGGCCGCGGCCATCACCTTCCTGGCGTCGGAGGAGGCTTCCTACATCACCGGGACCATCCTGCCCGTGGCCGGTGGCGACCTGGGCTGAACCGCTGGGCGGGAGGCTGCGCACGGGGCAGTCCCCGGCCTCCCGGCCCTACGGTGTCGACGTGAGCGCGACCGACGAGGACGCCCACGTCGTGGGGCTGGCCACCGAGACCGCGCAGCTCGAGGCGCTGCTCCGCCGCGCCTGCGCCGGCGGGCCGGTGGTGGTCGTCGTCGAGGGCCCGGCCGCGATCGGCAAGACCACCCTGCTGCGCCGGTTCCTGCGTCGGCACCCCGAGGTGCCGACGACGGCGGCCGCCGGGCTGCCGTGGGAGAGCAGCCGGGCCGGGGCGCTGGCCCGGCGGCTCCTCGACGACGACCCCGGGGACCACCCGGCGCGGCCGGCCGGCGACGACCCCGTCGACCTCGGCACCGCACTCGCCCGGCAGTGGGAGACCCGGGCCCGGGAGGAGCCGCTGCTCGTCGTCGTCGACGACGCGCACCACGCGGACCCGGTGTCCCTGCAGGCGATCGCCTCCGCGGTCGCGCGCACCCACCGCGCCCCCGTGCTGCTGCTGCTCGCCCGGACCACCGGCCGGCCGGACGCCGGCACCGTGGAGGCCGACGCCGTCCTCGACCGGCTCGCGGCCACCTCCGTCCCCGTGCTGCGCCTCGGACCGGCCGAGACCCGGCTGCTCGCCGCACGGGTCGCGGCGGCCGACCTCCCGATGCCCGTCGCCCGGCGGCTCTGCGAGCACACCGCCGGCATCCCCGGCCACCTCCTGGAGCTGTTCCGCGACACCCCACCGGCCCGCTGGTCGAACTGGCAGACGCGGCTCCCCGCGCCGGCCAGCGTGCAGCGCCGCGTGCACCAGGCCCTCGACCGCTGCTCCCCGGAGGCACGGGCGCTGGTCGAGGCGGCGGCCGTGCTCGGCCGGGACCCCGTGCTCGCCGACGCGGCGACCCTGGCCGGGCTCACCGACCCGATCGCCGCCCTCGACGAGGCCTGTGCCGCCGGCCTCCTGGCGACCGCCGCCGGTCACGGCCTGGACGCGCTCGCCTTCCCGGAGCGGTTCATCCGTGGGGCCGTCCACGCGACCCTCTCGCCGCGGGCGCGGCACGAGCTCCACCTCCGCGCGGCCGCGGTGGTCACCGACGACACCGAGCGACTCCGCCACCGGGTCGAGGCGGCACCGCTGCCGGACGTGCGCCTCGCCGACGAGCTGGTGGACCTGGCGCGGCGCAAGGCCGACGAGGGGGCGTGGGCCGTCGTCGCGGGCGCGCTCATCGACGCCAGCCGCATCAGCCCCACCCGGGCCGACCGCGAGGCCCGCCTCATCCAGGCCGTCGACGCGCTGGCCGGAGCGGGTCTGCTCGGGCAGGCCGTGGACGCGCTCCCCGAGGTCGAGGCGCTGCCCACCGACCCCCGCCGCGACGCCGTCCTGGCCTACGTCGCCGTCCAGCGCGGCCGCCGCGCCGAGGCCGCCGCCCACCTCGACACCGCCTGGCGTCTCCGGGGGACCGACCGCGGAGCCGCCGCCGTCGTCTGCCAGCGGTACGTGCTCCACGCCCTGGCCGACTGGGACGGCGACGAACTGGTCCGGTGGGCCGGCCGGGCCGTCGAGCACGCCGAGCCCGGCTCGCCCGCAGCCGTCGAGTCCCGCGCCATCGCGGGGCTGGGCCACGCCGCCCGGGGCTGCGTCGACGAGGCGTTCACCACCTACCGGCACGCGGTCGCCGAGAGCCCGGCGGGACCCCAGCACCAGCGCGCGCGCATGGGCCTGGGCTGGTTGTACCTGGCGCAGGACCAGCCCGAGGCAGCCCGGCGCGAGCTGGAGTTCGCCGTCCCGACCGTGCGGCAGGCCGGCTCGAACCGGATCTCCCTGTGGGCCCTGGTGTGGCTGGCCCGCACCCGCTTCGCCCTGGGCGACTGGTCCGGGGCCCTGGACGCGGTCGGTCAGGCCGAGGCCCTGCTCAGCGCCACCGGGCTGGACCTGCTGCGTCCCCTCGTCCACTGGACCGGCGCCCAGGTCCACGCCCTGCGCGGGGAGCACGAGGACGCCGAGCGCCACCTGCAGCTCGGCGCGGCCACCGAGCACGACTACACCGTCATGACCGTTCCTGCGCTGCTCGCGCGGGCGCACGTGGCCGAGGCGGCGTCGGACTACGACGCGGTCGTCCGCCACCTCGCCCCCCTCGCCGTCCGGACGCCGCGCGGCGGTCTCGACGAACCGGGGTTCTGGCCCTGGCACGACGTCTACGCCAACGCCCTCGTCGTCACCGACCGGCTCCCCGAGGCGGAGGCGTTCCTCCTCCCGCTCGAGGCCACGGCGCGGCGCCGGGGGCACCGCTCGGTGAGCGCCCGGCTCGGCTACGTGCGCGGCCGGCTGCTGGCCGCCCGCGGCGACCTGCCCGGCGCGGAGGAGGCGTTCGAGCAGGCGCGGGCACGACTGGCCGTGCTGCCGCTGCCGTACGAGCGCGCACGGGTGGACTTCGCCCACGGCATCACCCTGCGCCGCGCCGGCCGACGGCGGGACGCCGCCGCGCTGCTCACCACGGCACGCCAGTCGTTCGCCGCGCTCGGCGCCCGGGTCTACGTGGAGCGCTGCGACCGGGAGCTCAAGACCGGCCGGCCCACGCCCCGGGGGGCCGAGGCCGACGCGCAGGGCCTCACCGAGCAGGAGCGGACCGTCGCCACCCTCGTCGCGACCGGCCTGACCAACAAGGAGGTGGCCGCGTCGATGCTGCTGTCGGTCAAGACCGTCCAGTTCCACCTCACCCGGGTCTACGCCAAGCTCGGTGTCCGGTCCCGTTCCGAACTCGCCGCACGCTTCTCCCGCGGGCCCGCTCCCAGGGGGAACGGGGGCCGCGGTCCGGGGGTCGGTGTCCCGGCCCCCCGGTAGGAGCCCGGGCCGTCGCGGGGTCCCGCCGCGGGTCCAGGTGCAGCGCCCGCAGCCACGTCAGCCGCGGAGGTCCTCCCTCAGTCGCCGAGGTGCTCCCGCAGCGCGGCGCCCACTGCGCCGGGGTGGGTGGCGTTGGGCAGGTGGGCGGCCCCGGGGACGACGACGAACCGGCTCTCCGGGATGCCGTCGGCGAGCAGCCGGACCATGTCGACCGGAGTCGCCGGGTCCTCGGCGCCGGCGACCACGAGGGTCGGGGCGGTGATGTCCTGGAGCCGGTCGCGGACGTCGAAGGCGCCGATCGCCTCGCAGCAGGCGGCGTAGCCCTCCGCGGAGGTGGCCCTCAGCACGTCCAGCAGCCGTTCGGCCGCGGCCGGCTCCTGCTCGGCCCACTCCTCGGTGAACCAGGTGCCGGTGCGCGAGGGCACGAGGACCTCGGTGCCCTGCTCGCGCACCTGGGCGGCCCGCACCGCCCACGACGGCGGATCGGCGAACCGGGCCGCGGAGGCGATGACGGCCAGCCGGTCCAGCCGGTCGGGGACGGTGAGCGCGAGCTGCAGGCCGATCGCCCCGCCGATGGAGACACCGGCGTGGGAGAAGCGGTCGACGGCCAGCTCGTCGAGCAGCCCCAGCACGTCACCGGCGAGGTCGGCGATCGTGCACGGCCCGGGCACGACCTGCGAGCCGCCGTGCCCGCGCAGGTCGTAGCGGAGCACCCGGTGCGTGCGGCTGAACTCGGCGACCTGGAGGTCGAACAGGCCGGTGTCGGTGCCCAGCGACGGGCCGAGCACGAGCACCGGGGCGCCGGCCGGGCCGTCCTCGACGGCGTGCAGGCGTGCGGTCACGCGACCTCCCCGGGGACGGCGGACCCGCGACCGGACGGTGCCCCGGGACCCGTCACGGGTTGGCCGACAGCGCCGACGGGTGCTCGGTCAGCGGGGTCACCGCGATCGTCATGAACGGGAACAGCGGGAGGTTCCACAGGATCTCGTGCAGCTCGTCGCTGGAGCCGACGTCGAAGACGCTGATGTTGCTGTACTGGCCGACCACCCGCCACAGGTGCACCCACGTGCCGCTGCGTTGCAGCTCCAGCGCCCGGGCCTTCTCGGTGGTGATCAGCCGGGTGCGCTCCTCGGGGTCGAGGTCGTGCGGGACGGCGACGTCCATGCGGACGTGGAACAGCATGCTCAGTTCCTCCTGGAGCGGGCGACGGCGGCCGAGTCGGGACCCGCCCGGGGACCTGGGCCCTCGGGCGGGTGCGGGGAGCCCCGGACCGGTTCCGGCTCCCCGCCGTCCGGTCCGAGGCCCCTGCGTCACGCGGCCTGTGCGCCGGTGTCGCGCTCCAGCACGAAGTCGTACTCGACGCGTCCGGTGCCGTCGCCCTGCTCCTGGGGATCGAGGACGAGCTCGGGCTTGACCGCGGAGGCGACGTCGCTGTCGAGCCACTCACCGCCGCGGAAGTAGAGCTGGGTGGTGATGGCCCGGTGGCCCGGAGCGCTGACGATCAGGTGCAGGTGGGCCGGGCGCCACGGGTGCCAGCCGGCGGCGGTGATCAGCTTGCCGGTGGGCCCGTCGGTGGGGATCTGGTACGGCGCGGGCTGGACGGTGTGGATCTCGAACCGGCCCTCGTCGTCGGCCACCACCAGGGCGCGCAGGTTGCCCTCGGGCAGGTGCGGGGCGAACCCGGAGTAGTAGCCGTCGGCGTCGGCCTGCCACATGTCGATCTCGGCGTTGGGGGCCGGGTTGCCGTCCACGTCCCGGACCTGCCCGGCGAAGACGAGGCGACTGCCCTTCTCGTCCTCGCGCATCGGCAGGGTGGCGGGGGAGGTGATCCGCTTCTGGCCGGGCAGGTAGTACGGGCCCAGGATGGTGCCCTTGGTGCCCTGCTGGGTCTCGGCCTGCACCTCCTCGACCACGTGCTCGACGAAGACGTCCAGGAACAGCGGCCACTCCCCGCCCTCGCCGACCTGGATCAGCCACGCCTTGGCGGCCTGGAACTCCGGATAGGTCACCTTGTGCTCCCGGATGGCCGAGTGCACACCGTCCAGGACCGACCGGACCACCGCGTCGACCCGTTCCGGGGGCACCTTGCGGGCGGCCTCGTACATCTCGGTGGTCAGGAACGACTCCGTCGCGCTGGCCCCCGAGCCGGCGGCGGTGGGGCTGTCCTGGGTGTCGGTCATGGCGTGCTCCTCGGATGTCGGCGCGGTAGTCCGGCCGCCGTCAGGGGCCGGGCCTGCGATTCCGGGATGGACGAGCTGCCATCGTCGCCGACGCGGTGCGGAGCCGTCCAGGCGTCGCGCGCTCGACCGGCCGCTGGCCAGCAGCTTCGCCGCCGCGGACCGGTCGTCGGTCTCAATGCAGGGCGATTGTGCACGACCTCCGTCCAGGCTGCGGATGGCACCACGGCGACGCGGCAGCACCCCTACGCTGCAGCGATCCGAGCCGCACCGCCGGACGGACCCGCCGGCATCCCCGGGTGACCGCTGTGGTCCGGACGGCGGCGCGGCACGGCCCACCTCCGACGACCCGCTCCGACGACCCGCTCGAGACCCACCCCGCACCCGGCGCGGACCCGTGGCCCCGGCCCAGCGGTGCCCACGGAGCTGTCCGGCCACGCCAGCACAGCAGGAGGTCCTCGATGTCGATCACCACCGGTGGTCCACCGGACGCCGCCACGGAGCGGAGCCCGGAACAGGAGGCCCGGCGCCGCCGTACCGTGGTCTGGGTCGTCGCGCTGGCCACCGCCGGGCTCGTCTTCGACGGGTACGACCTGGTCGTCTACGGCACCGTGGTCCCGTTGTTCCTCGCCGATCCCGGCGAGATCGGGCAGGTCACCCCCGCCGTCGCCGGCGCACTGGGCAGCTACGCGCTGTTCGGCGTCCTGGTCGGCGCCCTGCTCGCCGGCAGCGTCGCCGACATCGTGGGCCGCCGCAAGGTCATGCTCACGGCGTACGCGTGGTTCTCCATCGGCATGGGCGTGACCGCCCTGATGGACAGCACCGGCGGGTTCGGCCTGATGCGGTTCGTCACCGGCCTCGGCGTCGGGGCCCTGGTCGCCACCACCGGCGCCCTGGTCGCCGAGTACGCGCCCCCGGGGAAGAAGAACCTCGCCAACGCCATCACCTACTCCGGCGTGCCGATCGGGAGCCTGCTGGCCGCGCTGCTGGCGATCCTCCTGCTGGACCGGATCGGCTGGCGCGGCATGTTCTGGATCGGCGCCCTCCCGCTGGTGACCCTGCTGCCGTTGGCCTTCGTCAAGATGCCGGAGTCGCCGAGCTGGCTCGCCTCCCGAGGTCGTTCCGAGGAGGCCCGGAGGATCTCCGAGCGCACCGGCGTGCCGATCAGCGCGCCCGCCACGCCGGTCGCCACCACCGCGGCGCCGGCCCCGCGCCAGCGGGCGGGCTTCGCGGGCCTGTTCGGGCGCGAGTACTGGTTCCCCACCGTGGTGCTGGGGCTGATGAGCGCCACCGGGCTGATCCTCGTCTACGTCCTGAACACCTGGCTGCCCGAGCTCATGGGTCGTGCCGGCTACTCGACGCAGGGCTCGCTGTCCTTCCTGCTGGTGCTCAACGGCGGCGCGGTCGTCGCGGCCCTGCTGGCCTCCCGGCTGGCCGACCGGTTCGGGCCCAAGATGGTGGTCGTCGCGTCCTTCTTGCTCGGTGCGGTCGGGCTGCTGCTGCTCACCGTCGACGCCCCGCTGGCGCTGCTCCTGCTCTTCGTCGCCGTCGTCGGGGCGGGTACCAGCGGCACCCAGATCCTGATCTACGGCTTCGTGGCGAACTACTACCGCCCGAACGTGCGCGGCGCGGGGGTGGCGTGGTGCGCCGGGTTCGGGCGGCTGGGCGGGGTCGCCGGCCCCCTGGTGGGCGGCCTCCTCGTCGCCGCGGGGCTCGGGTTGGAGGCGATCTTCTACGTGCTGACCGGCCTGGCGGCCTTCGGCGCCCTCCTGACCCTGCTGGTGCCCGTGGCCCGACGGGGAGCGGCGGTCACGGCCGTGCCGGTGGAGCCGACCGCCGCACCACGGCCCTCCGCCGGGCGATGAGCGCCGGTCGGGCGGACCCGCTCGCGGCAGCGGCCGGTCCGGCGGTCCCCTACTCGTCCACGGAGGTGGGCAACGGTGTATGAGCGGATCCTGGTCGCGATCGATGCGCACCCGACGGAGGAGAACGCGTCGGCGATCCGGCGCACCGAGCAGATCGGCACGCTGACCGGAGCCACGGTGCACGTGCTGCACGTGGCCCGGGGGCACATCGTCCCGGAGGACATCACCGGCGGTTCGGCCCGCCTCGGCGTCTGGTCGGCGGAGGACGACGCCGAGGACGCCGACCGTGCGGCGGTGCAGCAGCTGGTCGACCGGCTGAGCGCCGCGGGCATCGACGCCCACGGGGAGATCGTCGTCGCCACGGAGCACGACGCCGCCGACGTCATCCTGCAGCGGGCCGAGGCCCTCGACGTGGACCTGCTCGTGCTGGGCCACCAGCACCACCGGGGATCCTGGACCGCGGAACGGGTGATCCACCGGCACCCGCCGTACTCGATCCTGCTGGCCCGGCCTCCCCAGCAGCAGCGGCGATAGGGGCCCGGTCGATCGGCCCGGCTCGACCCACTGGCCCGTGGGCGGCCCCGACCGGCCCGGGCCGGGCCGGTGCGCGACGATCCGGGACGGCGACGCCTGCCGCTCCCGTGTCGGGCCGCGGGGTGAGGTACGCCGCCTCGAGTGCCGATGCGGGCAGCTCAGCGCGCGGTCCTCTCCCGGGTCGGGTACGACCTCAGCCGCGTGGCGACCAGACGGGAACGGAGCAGATGAGACCCCAGCGCGCCGACGAGAACGCCGGAACCGGAGCGGCGGTGCGTGAGCACCTGCTCGAGCGCCCCGTCCGGCCCCTGCCCGGCCCGCGCCGGCTGCTGCGGGACGCCGGGGGCGTCTACGCCGCCAACGGACTCATCGGCCTGGTGTTCGCGGCCACCGGTCCGGTCGCGGTGATCCTGGCGGTGGGCGCGCAGGGCGGGCTGTCCCAGCGGGAGCTGGCCTCGTGGGTCTTCGGCGCCTTCTTCCTCAACGGCGTCCTCACCGTCGTGGCGTGCTGGCTGTACCGGCAGCCGCTGGCCTTCTTCTGGACGATCCCGGGCACGGTGCTCGTCGGGCCGGCCCTGACCCACCTCACCTGGCCGCAGGTGGTCGGCGCCTTCTTCGCCACCGGCCTGCTCGTCCTCCTCCTGGGGCTGAGCGGGTGGGTGCGCCGGGCCATGGCGGTCGTCCCGATGCCGATCGTGATGGCCATGGTCGCCGGGATCTTCCTGCGGTTCGGGATCGACCTGGTGCACTCCCTACGGGACGACGTGGGGATCGCCGCCCCCATGGTCCTGGCCTTCCTGCTGCTCAGCGCGCTGCCGGGGCTGGGGCGGCGGATCCCGCCGATCATCGGGGCGCTCATCGTCGGGGCGGTAGCGGTGGTGGTGTCCGGCCGGTTCCGCCCCGCCGGAGCCGCGGAGTGGTTCGCCGCGCCGGTGCTCCAGGCGCCCGAGTGGTCGCTGCAGGCCGTGCTGGAGCTGGTCGTGCCGCTGGCCATCACCGTGCTGGTGGTGCAGAACGGCCAGGGGATCGCGGTGCTGCGCTCCGCCGGACACGCGCCACCGATCAACGTCGTCACCGTCGCCTGCGGCGCCTGGTCGCTGCTCACCGCGGCGGTGGGCACGGTGTCGACCTGCCTGACCGGGCCGACGAACGCCCTGCTCTCGGCCTCCGGGGAGCGATCCCGGCAGTACACCGCCGGGGTCGCCTGCGGCCTGCTGGCCATGCTGTTCGGTCTGTTCGCGCCGCTGTTCACCAGCGCCATGCTGGCCACGCCGCCGGCCTTCATCGCCACGCTCGGCGGCCTGGCCCTGCTGCGAGTGCTGCAGGGGTCCTTCGTCGCGGCGTTCAGCAGACGGTTCACCCTCGGCGCCCTCGTCACCTTCGTGGTGACCGTCGCCGACGTGACGGTGCTGAACGTCGGGGCCGCCTTCTGGGGTCTGCTCGCCGGCTTGGCCGTGTCCGGGCTGCTGGAGCGCCCGGACTTCTCCCCGGCCCCGAGCTGAGCGCCGTCCCGGGGGTCGGCGACCGCACGCACGGTCGGGGATCAGCCCCCCGGGGCGGGCTGCACCCGTCGAGCTCGAGGCGTCCACGGTGGCGTGGTGGTCGACCGCTCGAGGTACTGGAGGGCGTCGCCGACCGTGGTGAACCGCGCCCACTCGTCGTCGGGGACGAGCACGCCGAAGCGGTCCTCGGCCGCGACGACGACCTCGACCATCGTCAGGGAGTCGATGCCGAGGTCCTCGGTGAAGGACTTCTCCGGGGCGATGTCGGTGGGGTCGATGCCGGCGACCGTGCCCAGGACCTCCGCCAGCCCCTGCTCCAGCTCGTCTCGTGCCATCGGGATCCTGCCTCCGGTCGGTGCGGGGGCGCTCCGTCGCTCAGCGGGACGCGGGAGCGGACGCCTGGAGCGCCTGCTGCACGTCGTACTCGTGGATCCAGCCGAAGTCCTCCGGGAACCTCGCCATCTTCGCGTCCCGCATCCGGGCAGCCGGTCCCTCGGGCAGGTGGAGCAGGGAGTTGGTGACCCAGGAGCTGCGCTGGATCGCGCGCGTCCGGGCCCGGCGGAGCGTCTGGTACCGGGAGAACACCGGCGCCAGGTCCTCGCCGGGTCCGGCGTCGGCGACCAGTGCGGCCAGGGCGAAGGCATCCTCGATCGAGGTGTTGGCGCCCTGTCCCTGGTGCGGCAGCATGCCGTGGGCGGCGTCGCCGAGGACGACGACCCGGCCCCGGTACCAGCGCAGCAGGGGGCGCACCGTGAACAGCCCCCAGCGGATGGGGCTCTCGGCCGCTCTGATCATCTCGGTGACGGCGGGGTGCCAGCCTCGGAAGGAGGCGACCGGGACGTCCTCGTGGACCTCGGCCACCGTGCCGTCGTGCAGCCAGCTCGGAGGGCCTTCCACCACCGCGAAGAAGTTGACCAGCTCTCCGGTGCCGCCGATCGCGTAGTGCAGCAGGTGCGCGTCGGGGCCCATCCAGAACTGGATGGCGCGCGGGTCCGGCAGTGAGGGCAGGTTCTCGGTGGGCACGATGCCGCGGAAGGCGCTGGTGCCGGAGTAGACGGCGTCGTCCGCGCCGGTGACCCACCGGCGGACGGTGGACCGCACGCCGTCGGCGCCGACGACCACGTCGGCGTGTTCCACCCGGCCGTTGGCGAACTCCAGGACGACCGAGTCGCGCTCGGGGACGAGATCGGTCAGCCGGCAACCGAGGTGCAGGTGCTCGGCGCCGAACGCGCCGCTGAGGGTCTTCTGCAGGTCGGCGCGGTGGATGCCGAAGTACGGCGCGCCGAACCGGTCCACGTAGGCGTTGCCCTCGGCGACCGGGTGGGCGGCGATGCGGCTGCCGTCCTGCCAGTGGCGGTGGACCAGCTCGGTGGGGATCGTGGCGGCCGCGGCCAGCTCGTCGAGCAGGCCCAGCCGGGCGTACTCCCGGGTGGCGTTGGCCGACAGCGCGATCGCCGCGCCGATCTCGGTCAGGTGCGCGGCCTGCTCGAACACCTCGGCCCGCACACCCCGTTCCCGCAACGCCAGGGCCAGGGACAGTCCTCCGATGCCGGCTCCGACGATCGCGATCCGGAGGTCGGTGTGCCTCATGCGGCTGGACGCTAGCCAGTGCGGCGCAGTCCCGGACAGGAGTGCCGGCCCGGTCACTCGTCGGCCGCCGTGACTCGTCGCGAGCGCTTCGCCACCGCCTGTGCGGCGTTCCGCCGCGGCGTCCCGCCGGGCTGGTGGGTGTGGTCCTCGCCGAGCCGGTCCCGCACAGTGAGCGCACGGTCCGGGAGGAGTGACGGCGCTGCGGCCGCCGACCGTCTTCCTCCTCTCCGTTTGCTGTGACGTGCGTCACAACCTACGTTCAGGCCGCTCGCATTCGCGGGACGGTCTGGCAGCACGCCGAATCCTGCCGCTGGCCGGGCCGACCTCGACTCACCTGAGGCAGGAACGGGAGATCGCAGGCCCTCCGGGTCGCGTCAGCGGCCCTCGGGGTGAAGCCGTGACCGTCACGGCCGGGCAGTCCTCCCGCCCGAACCCGACAGCTCATCCCGCAGGCGCGCTCGGAGGATCTCATGCACCAGCACATCTTCGGCATGCCCCGTCCGGTCCGGGCGGTGCCACCCCTCCGTCTGGGCATCGTGGTGGTCCTGGCGCTCGTCGCCCTTGCCGTACCGGCCCCGGCGATGGCCGCGTCCGACGCCTCGACCAGTGCAGCAGCGGACCTGTGCGCGAGCGTCGCTTCGCGAGCCGGATTCAGCGGCGACAGGCTCGTCACCGCGGTCGCGGTCGGCATGGGGGAGTCGTCCTGCCGTCCGGACGCCCAGAACGCCAACGGTCCGACGAAGGGCTGTCCGAACGGTTCGGTGGACCGCGGTCTCTGGCAGATCAACAGCTGCTGGCACCCCTCGGTCTCCAAGAGCTGCGCCTACGACGCCCAGTGCAACGCCAACGCCGCCTACCGGATCTCCGCCAAGGGCACCAACTTCAGGCCGTGGGTGGCCTACACCAACGGCTCGTACCGGAACCACCTGGAAGCGGCCCGGGCCGCGGTCGGCCGACTCACCCAGACCTGATCCACCGGAGCACCTCACCGTGCCCGCACCCAGGAGGCGTTGCGGGGGCACGCCGGCGGGATCAGCGTGCCCTCCCACGGCAGACCCGTCCGGACGACCCCGTCGGCCCGGCGAGCCGAGCCGGGCTCCCGCAACGCCTCCCGGTGCCCGGTCGCAGGACCCCCTGCGCCCGGGTCGGCGCAGGGCCACCAGGGCTCAGGCGAGGGGGAGCGGCGGCGTCGGGGTGGGTCGGGACCCCGCACCGACACGCCCGCGCCCGAGACCAGGTCCCAACCGCTGGGTCTGCCTCGTCAGTGGCGCACTCCTGCTGGTGCTGCTCGGTGCGCCGGCTCAGGCGGCGTCGGCACCGCAGCAGTGTGCAGCCGGCTCCGTCCGGCTCACCTTCGACGACGGGCCCCACGCGTCCGCCACGCCCGACATCCTGGACACGCTGGCGGAACGGGGAGTGGAGGCGACGTTCTTCGTCACCGGTGAGATGACCGCCGCCCGACCCGACATCGTGCGTCGCGCCCGCGAGGAGGGGCACCGGATCGGGAACCACTCGTGGAGCCACGCGAAGCTCACCACGCTGGACCGGGCGCAGGTGGAATCCCAGCTGCGGCGCACCAACGAGGCCATCGAGCAGGCCACGGGGAGCTCTCCGAGCGAGTGGCGCCCGCCGTACGGCGCCACCAGCGACCTCGTGGCGGCGGCCGCCCGGGAGGTCGGCCTGGACTCGATGGTGCTGTGGACCGTCGACCCCCGCGACTGGGCGGATCCGCCGGCGACGACGATCCGGGACCGGGTGCTGCAGAGCGTGCAGCCGGGGAGCGTCGTGCTCCTGCACGACGCCACGGGGCAGAACACCCCCGCAGCCCTGCCCATGATCCTGGACGGGCTGGCCGAGAGGGGCTACTGCACGCAGTGAGGTGCCCTCGTGAGGACGTGCCACTCCCGGCGGCGTGCTGCCGGGCCGCTCCCCGGTGCGGCAGGAGGAAGCCCCCTGACCCTCACCCCCGGGCTCGCCACCGGCGGGCGCGGGCCGCCGCGGACCCGCGCCTCTGCCGGCCGGCGCGGCCCGACCGCCTCCGGAGGTGCTCCGACCACCGGTGTGACCACCCCGGGCTGCGGTGGCCACGGACCCCGCTCGGCTCAGCCCCGGGCGGCGGCGTCCCGCGTGAGGCGGGCCGCGAGGACCTGCGCGGCGTCGCCGGCACACCGGCGGAAGAGGTCGTCGTCGCCGGTGCACAGCCAGTTCACCGACGCTCCGAAGAGCAGCCCCAGCGCCGACTCCGCCAGCACCTCGACGTCCCCGGACCAGGTGCCGCCGGCGGCCTCGGCCACGCGGTCGAGCAGGTCGAGGACGTCGCCGCGGTACTGCTCGGTGGACTCCCGCGCCGCGGCTCGCAGGTCGTCGTCCCGGCCGCCCATCATGGTCAGCTCCTGGAGCACGATCTCGGCCCCGGGGTCGGCGATGACGCTGTCGGCGTAGCCGACCAGGGCGCGGGTCAGGATCTCGGCGGGGGTGCCGCCGGCCTCCACCGCCCGCCGGAGCAGCGCGGTCGACCGGTCCCGGTCGGCGCGGAAGACCGCACGCACGAGCTCGGTCTTGGAGCCGAAGGCGTAGTGCACGGCCCCCAGCGGGACGCCGGCCTCCTTCGCGACCGCCCGGGTGGTGAGCGACCACGCCCCCTCGCGCTGCATCACCCGCATCGCCGCCGCCACGAGCTGGGCCCGGCGCTGCTCGACGGGCAGGTGTGCGCGCCTCGGCTCGGTCACGGAGCCACCGTCTCAGGTGTCCGGTGGTGACCGGCCGGCGCGGGCTCCGCACCGGCCACCGGGGTCCCGCGCAGCAGGACGACGGCCTGCACCGCCACGTAGGCCGCGAGCACGGCGGCGATGAGCAGCACGACGTGCATGCCGGTCACGAACGCCTGTCCGGCCTCGGCGAGGAAGGCCGCGGCGGTGTCCGGCGGCAGCTGTGCGGCGACCTCCGCCGCGCCACCCAGGGTCTCGCGGGCGACCTGGGTGCCCTGCGCCGGCACGCCGTCGACGGAGCCGAGGTCTGCCGCGTAGACCGACAGCCCGACGGTGCCGAGCACCGCGGTGCCCATCGCCCCACCGAACTCGTATGCGGTCTCGGAGACCGAGGCGGCCGCCCCCGCCCGCTCGGGCGGCGCCGTGGCGAGGATGACGTCGTTGGTCAGCGCCTCCGCGGCTCCCACGCCTCCGCCGATGAGCAGGCCGGCGACGACCAGGACGACCCGGTCGCCGTCGACCCCGAGCGCCGTGCCGAGGCCCAGCCCGGCGGCGGTCAGGGCCATCCCGCCGCCGATCACCCACCGCAGCTGCAGGTGGCGGGCCAGCCACGGAGCGGCCAGCGACCCGGCCACGGTCGCGCCGGCGAGCGGCAGCATCCACAGGCCTGCGGCCAGCGGGCTCATGCCGAGCACGAGCATGAGGTACTGCGGGAGGAAGAACATCAGGCCGAGCAGGGCGAAGACCGTGAGCAGGTTCGTCGTCACCGCGACGGAGAACGCGCGGGACCGGAACAGGCGCAGGTCCAGCAGCGGTTCGGCCAGCCGGCGCTGCCGGCGCACGAAGGTCCACAGCAGGCCGAGGCCGGCCGCGAGGCCGACGAGGACCGGCACGCTGACGCCGTCGTGGGCTGTGGTCTTGAGGGCGTAGACCAGGGGCAGCACGCCGGCGATGGACAGGACGGCGGAGAGCGCGTCGAAGGGGCCGGGCTCGGGGTTGCGCGACTCGGGCAGCAGCAACGGGGCGCCGACGAGCAGCAGGACCATGACGGGCGCGTTCACCAGGAACACCGAGCCCCACCAGGCGTGCTCGAGCAGGACGCCACCGATGATCGGGCCGAGGGCGGCGCCGCCGGAGAACGCGGCCGCCCAGACGGCGATGGCCAGACGCCGCTCGTGGGCGTCGGTGAACACCGAGCGCAGCAGCGCCAGGGTCGAGGGCATGAGCGTGGCCCCGCCGAGTCCGAGCAGCGCACGGGCCCCGATGAGCATCCCGGGGGTCGTCGAGAACGCCGCGACCACCGACGCGCACCCGAAGGCGGCGGCGCCGATCACGAGCAGGCGGCGGCGGCCGATGCGGTCGCCGAGGTTGCCCATGAGCACCAGCAGGCCGGCGAGCAGGAACGAGTAGATGTCGACGATCCACAGCAGCTCGGTCGACGTCGGGCCCAGGTCGGCGGTCAGGGCGGGCACGGCGAAGCCGAGCACGGTCATGTCGATGCTGATCAGCAGGACCGGGAGCGCCAGCACCGCGAGAGCGGACCAGCGACGGAGCGGACTCACGGGAGATCCTCGGGACGGAGGTGGGACAGGGGCGCCGGCCGACCGGGCGGCGACGCCATCGTGCCACGGTTTTGGTCGGATGACCAAAACCGTCGTCAGGCATGGTGCTCGACGGTTGGCGAGCCAACGCTTGGGCCGCCACGGCTCCTACGCTGAGGGGGTGACGACGACCAGCCCGACGCCCCAGGCCCCGCTCCCGCCCGAGGACGTGCTGGCCCTGGACCGGCAGGTGTGCTTCGCGCTGTCGGTGGCCGCCCGCAACGTGGTCGCCGTCTACCGTCCGGTGCTCGAGCCCCTGGGGCTCACCCACCCGCAGTACCTGGTGATGCTCGCGCTGTGGCAGCACGGGACGCTCTCGGTCAAGGAGCTCTCCGGCCTGCTGCAGCTGGACCCGGGCACGCTCTCGCCGCTGCTCAAGCGACTCGAAGCGGCCGGGCTGCTGCGCCGGGAGCGGGACCCGAGGGACCAGCGCAACCTCGCCCTGGCGCTGACCGAGAAGGGCACGGCGCTGCGCGAGCAGGCCGAGAGGATCCCCGCCGGGATCGTCGAGCGCCTGGGTATGCCGGTGGAGCAGCTGATGGACCTGCACGCAGCCCTCACCCAGGTGATCGCGGCCTCCCAGCAGGCCCTCGCGCACCCCGGGGCGGGCGAGGGTGCCGGGCCGGAGGCCACGGTCGCCTGACAGGTGCTGCGTCGCCACCACCGGCTGTGAGGCCGCTCACACTTTGCGCACCAACCATTGGGGTGCCAGGCATCGTGGCACCATGAGGGGGTGACCGTCGTCGGGCAGGAGCACCCAGGGGCCATGGCAGAGCCGGCAGAGCACGACACCTCCGAGCCGGTCGTCCGGCCCGCTCCTCACCGCTGGCTGTGGTACGCCTTCGGTGGCCGGCTGCCCGCGCGGCACCGCGGCTGGGTGCTGTTCGACACCACCACCGGCACGTGGTGGGCGCGGCACATCGCCCGCATGCTCGTGCAGATGTCGATCCCGATCGCGCTGATCATGGTCTTCCTGCCGGCTCCCCTGGGGTTGCGCGCGGCGGTCGCCGGCGGGGGCGTCTTCCTCGGCCTCATCTACTCGCTGGCCTACATGCCCGAGACCACCGAGAACCGGGTCGTGAAGGCCGGGTACCCGGCGGGCACCGCCACCGCCCGTCGTGAGGAGGCGGCCCACCGGCGCGACCTGCGGGACAGCGAGCGCCGCCGGGCCGCCAACGCCCGGCGCGCCGCCCGCTACCGCGACCGCAGGGGCCGCTGACCGGCGTGGCCGGCGCCCCCGGAGCTCGTGCCCCACGGTCGTCCTCCGGGACCGGGCGATCCGAGGGCGCGGCCGGCATGCCAGGCGCTCCACGGGGGTAGCGTCTCCTCGTGTGGGGCGTGGACGGCGCCACGGCCGGCCCCGAGTGGGACGGCCACCTGATGTTGTTGCACGAGTCCGCCGCCGAGCGGCAGGCCGGCGTGGCCGCGTGGGTGCAGCGGGGCCTCGACCTCGGCGAGAAGGTCCTCTACGCCGAGGGTCCCGAGGAGCGGGAGGGCTCACTGATGGTGGCTCTCGAGGTCCACGGGGTGGACGCCGCCACCGCGCTCGGTGAAGGACGCCTCGCGCTGCTGCCGCTGGCCGAGTTCTACCCCACGGACGGACAGCGGCTGGTCGTCGACCGCGCCCTGGCCGAGGGGTTCCCGGCGGTGCGCATGTCGGTCGGCGCCCTCGGCGCGGTGACCATCCTCTCGCCGGGGCACCACCTCACCGTGGAGCGGCGGTTGGAGGAACTGGTCCGCAGCCTCCCGGTCTCCGCGCTGTGCCAGTACGCGCGCAGCTCCACCCGAGGGCCGGCACTCCGCGACGCCGTCGACGTGCACGTGCCGGGGATCCGCGAGGCGTGCTTCAGCACCGGCGCCGACGAGCGGGGACTGGTCCTGCGGGGGGAGGTCGATGCCGGCAACGCCGAGGTCCTCGAGGCCGCCGTGGCCGCGTTCACCGACGTCCCGACGTGCGTGCTGTCCCTCGACCTCGCGGAGCTGACCTTCCTGGACGTCGCGGCCTGCCGGGCACTCGCGCACGGGAGCTGCGACTTCCGTGCGCGCTGCGGGGAGCTCCTGCTCGTCGCGCCCCCACCCCCGGTCGAGCGGACGCTGCGGCTGCTCGGTCTGAGCGACCTGCCGGGGTTCCAGCTGATCGGGGAGAACCCGTGAGCCCAGGGACGCGCGGGGGGTACCGGCACGCCGCGCTCCTCTTCCGCTCGGACGAGCAGTTCGTGGCCCGGGCCCTGCCCTTCCTCGAGGCGGGCCTGTCCGCGGGGGAGGCGGGGCTCGTCGTGTGCGACGAGGCGCACAACGCCCTGCTGGCCCGAGCGCTGCCCGACGACGCCAACGTGCTGGTCCTCCCTCGCGACGCCGTCTACACCCGCGCAGCCCATGTCGGCGTGACCTACGAACGGCTGGTGCACCGCCTCCTCGCCGAGGGTGCCCGCGGGGCGCGGCTGGTCAGCGAGCCCGCCTACGGCAGCGCGCCGGGGGCGTGGGAGACGTGGGCGGACTTCGAGTCCGTCTCCAACGTCACCCTCTCGGCGCTCCGGCTGTCCAGCGTCTGCGGGTACGACGTCCGGGGGCTGTCCGCGTCGATGGTGCGCGACGTCCAGCGCGCCCACCCCCACCTCCTGACCGGGGACGGCCCCGTCCCGAGCGGTGCCTACGTGTCGCCGGCCGACCTCCTCGGCGCCACCCCTTCCCGGCCGGACCCGCTGGAGGCCACGCCTCCCGCCCTCGACCTGGAGGGCATCGCCGATCGGGCCGGCGTGGTCCGCGCACGGGGCCGGGTGCGCGCCGTGGTCGATGCGGCCTGCCCGGACACCCGGGTCGGCGAGGAGTTCGTCGGTGCGGTCGCCGAGGTGATCACCAACGCGCTCCACTACGGCGGGCCACCCGTGCACGTCCGGGTGTGGACCACCCCGTCGCGGCTGCTGTGCACGGTGACCGACCAGGGGCCGGGGGCGGACCTGCTGTTCGCCGGGTACAGCCGGGGGGACATCGACGCGGAGCCGACCGGAGCGGGACTGTGGCTGGCCCGGCAGACCTGCGACCGACTCGACGCCTACCCCACACCGGGCGGGTTCACCGTGCGCCTCAGCTCCGCGGTGCCCGCGGTCGCCCGGGCCGAGGAGGGGCCACGGGCAGGGGACGGCGCTCCGGGGGACGCCGCCCGAGCGGCGCCCCGGCAGGCCGCGGAGTTCCTCGACCCGGTGGAGTAGCAGGGGAGGCGCCATGACGGCCGACATCAGTCTCCGGGACCCCTTCACGGTGCCGGGCCGGTTCTGGCACCGGCTCGACGATGGTCGCGTGCAGTGCGACGTCTGCCCGCGGGAGTGCCGGCTGCACGAGGGGCAGCGGGGCCTGTGCTTCGTGCGCGGCCGCGTCGACGACCAGGTCGTCCTGACCTCCTACGGGCGCTCGAGCGGGTTCTGCGTGGACCCGATCGAGAAGAAGCCGCTCAACCACTTCCTGCCGGGCAGCGCGGTGCTGTCCTTCGGCACCGCGGGGTGCAACCTGTCCTGCCGGTTCTGCCAGAACTGGGACATCTCCAAGTCGCGGGAGATCGAGCGGCTCTCCGACGCCGCCGGCCCGGAGGACATCGCCGCGGCCGCCCAGCGGCTGGGCTGCCGCAGCATCGCGATGACGTACAACGACCCGACGATCTTCCTCGAGTACGCGGTGGACGTCGCCGACGCCTGCCGGGCACGGGGCGTCAGGTCCGTCCTGGTCACCGCCGGCTACGTGGGCGACGACGCGCGACGGGAGCTGTACGCGCACGTCGACGCGGCGAACGTGGACCTCAAGGCGTTCACCGACGACTTCTACCGGAGGGTGTCGGCCGCCCGCCTGCAGCCGGTGCTGGACACCCTGGTGCACCTGCGGCACGAGACCGACGTGTGGTTCGAGATCACCACGCTGCTCATCCCGGGGCACAACGACTCCGACGCGGAGATCGGCGCCGAGTGCGCGTGGATCGCCGAGAACCTGGGACCCGACGTCCCGCTGCACTTCACCGCCTTCCACCCGGACTACAAGATG
This sequence comes from Geodermatophilus sp. URMC 65, assembly GCF_053502545.1. Classification (NCBI taxonomy): domain Bacteria; kingdom Bacillati; phylum Actinomycetota; class Actinomycetes; order Geodermatophilales; family Geodermatophilaceae; genus Geodermatophilus; species Geodermatophilus sp. URMC 65. Next base: position 5,598,644 of record NZ_CP199954.1, on the reverse strand, counting down.
CGCGACGTCCCGCCCACGCCGCCGGCGACGCTGACCCGCGCGCGGCGGATCGCCCTGGACCACGGGCTGCGCTTCGTCTACACGGGCAACGTGCACGACGCCGCGGGCGGCCGCACCACGTGCCCGGCCTGCGGTGAGGTGGTGGTGGAGCGGGACTGGTACGTCATCGGGCGCTACCGGCTCACCGACGACGGGCGCTGCGCCTCCTGCGGTGCCGCCGTCCCCGGCCGCTACGACGGGCCGGTCGGCCGGTGGGGGGCGCGCCGGCTGCCGGTGTCCGTGGCCGGGGGCTGATCGGTGCGCGTGCGCCCGCCCGCGGTCGCCGGCCGGTTCTACCCGGCTGACCCGGCGGACCTGCGCGACCTGGTGGACCGGCTGCTCGGCGAGGTCCGGGACCGGCCGCAGCCGATCCACCCCGCTGCCGTGGTCGCGCCGCACGCCGGGTACCGGTACTCGGGCGCGGTGGCCGCGACCGCGTACGCGCGGCTACCGGACGCCGTTCCCCGGGTCGTGCTGCTCGGACCGGCACACCTCTGGCCGCTCGACGGGATGGCGGTGCCGGCCGTGGACGCCCTCGCCACACCACTGGGCACCGTGGCGGTCGACGACGACGCCCGGACGGCGGCCACCGGGCTGCCCGGCGTGGTGGTGGACGACCGTCCCCACGACGGCGAGCACTCCCTGGAGACGCAGCTGCCGTTCCTCCAGCGGGTCCTCGGCCCCGAGGTGCCGGTGCTGCCGGTGCTGGTCGGCCGCACGCGGCCGGAGTCCGTGTCGGCTCTCCTCACCGCTCTGCTGGCGGTCGACGGCGCGGTCGCCGTCGTCTCCACCGACCTGAGCCACCACCTCGACGAGCGCTCGGCCCGCGAACGGGACCGGCGCACCGCCGGGGCGGTCCTGGCCCGCGACGCCGGCGCCCTGGGACCGGACGACGCCTGCGGTCACCACCCCCTGCGCGGGCTGCTGCACCACGCCGCCGAGCGCTGCTGGACGGTCGAGCTGCTCCGGCTGGCCACGTCGGCGGACAGCGGAGCGGGGCGCGCCCGCGTCGTCGGCTACGGCGCATTCGTCCTGCACGGAGCGGCAGGGGGACGGAGCTGCTGAGGGGATGACCCGTTCGAGGCGGCCGGCGCGTTCGTGATCGCTCACGCGGTGAGCGAGGCGACTCCCGCCCGGGCTCCGACGGAGTGGGCCGGACGGCGCTGCAGGCGGGTCCGCGGCGACTGGTTGGCGTATCCGGCGGGCAACGTGGCGCACGCGATCGCGCCGGCCGCAGGGGCCGAGCGGGCGGCCGCCGGCCCGGACAGGTGCACGTAGCGGATGTGGTCCGAGGGGTCGTACGTGTTCATCAGGGGCTCCGTGGTCGCCGTTCGCTCGAGAACAGGAGCCGCGGGCACGCCCGCCTGATACACCGGGTCGGCCTCTCCGGGCACGGGCGGGAGCCCCGTTCCGGGAGGGGGACAGCCCTCAGGCGAGAGGGCCCCCACGCGGGGCCCGCAGGTGCACATCACGCCGACCGTGGACCAGGCCGTGCGTCACGACCCGGAGCGCGACGCGGTGCTGCGCCGGCTCACTCGGAGCGCATCGGCGTGGCCCGCCGTCTCCGCACCGGAGTGTCCGGTCGGCGCGGCGGTGCCGCACAGATCGCTGGTGACTACGGGGGCAGGCGTCCGCAGACTCAGGGCATCGCCCGCCCGACCCGAAGCCATGAGGAGCGTGGGATGACCACCTCGATCGAGCAGCCCCCGGCCGGTGTGCCGGACGCGACGGCAGCCCGCGCCGCGGACCACCTGTGGATGCACTTCGCCCGCCAGGGCCGCCACCCGGAGACACCCATCCCGGTCGTCACCCACGGGGAGGGCGCCTACATCTGGGACAACCGGGGACGGAGGATCCTCGACGGACTGTCCGGGCTCTTCGTCGTCCAGGTCGGGCACGGGCGCCGGGAGCTGGCCGAGGTGGCCGCGAAGCAGGCAGCCGAGCTGGCGTACTTCCCGGTGTGGGGCTACACCACGCCGGTGCAGGCCGAGCTGGCCGAGCGGGTCGCCGACCTCGCGCCCGGTGACCTGAACCGGGTCTTCTTCACCACCGGCGGGGGAGAGGCGGTGGAGTCGGCGTGGAAGGCCGCGAAGCAGTACTTCAAGCTGGTCGGCAAGCCGCAGAAGCACAAGGTGATCAGCCGGGCGGTGGCGTACCACGGCACCCCCCACGGCGCCCTGGCCATCACCGGGCTGCCCGCCATGAAGAAGGACTTCGAGCCGCTCGCCCCGGGCGGGTTCCGGGTGCCCAACACCAACCTCTACCGCCACCCCGAGTTCGCCGAGGACCCCAAGGCCTTCGGCCGCTGGGCCGCCGACCGGATCGAGGAGGCCATCCTCTTCGAGGGCGCCGACACCGTCGCCGCGGTCTTCCTCGAGCCGGTGCAGAACTCCGGCGGCTGCCTCGTGCCACCGCCGGGCTACTTCGAGCGGGTCCGCGAGATCTGCGACCGGCACGACGTGTTGCTCGTGTCCGACGAGGTCATCTGCGCGTTCGGCCGGCACGGTGCGACGTTCGCCTGCGAGAAGTTCGGCTACACCCCCGACCTGATCACCTGTGCCAAGGGGATGAGCTCCGGCTACGGCGCGATCGGCGCCATGATCGCCTCGGAGAAGGTCATCGAGCCCTTCCTGCGCCCGGACGTCGCGTTCCCGCACGGCTACACGTTCGGCGGCCACCCGGTGGCGGCGGCGGTCTCGCTGGCCAACCTCGACGTCATGGAGAACGAGGGGCTCAACCAGCGGGTGCTGGACAACGAGGCGGCGCTGGGTGCCACCCTGCGCAAGCTGCTGGACCTGCCGATCGTCGGTGACGTCCGCGGCGACGGCTACTTCTGGGCCGTCGAGCTGGTCAAGGACAAGGCCACCCGGGAGACGTTCGACGCCGCGGAGCGGGACCGACTCGTCCGCGGCTTCCTGCCCGGCGCGCTGTTCGACAACGGCCTGTACTGCCGGCCCGACGACCGCGGCGACGTGGTCGTCCAGGTCGCTCCGCCGCTCATCTGCGGCCAGGCGGAGTTCGATCAGATCGAGCAGGTCCTGCGGCAGACGCTGACCGAGGCCCAGGACCTGCTCTGACGCACGCAGACCCGTTCGTCCCACCGCAGCCACCACCGCACCCGCGCGGTCGTGGCCCGGACAACCGCTCCGGTGCGACCGCACCGGTCCCGACCGCAGGAGACACGCCATGAGCACGCTCGTCGTGGGAGTACCGAGCGAGATCAAGGACAACGAGAGGCGGGTGGCACTCACCCCGGACGGCGTCGTGGAACTGGTGCACGACGGTCACCAGGTCGTCGTCCAGGCCGGCGCCGGGGCCGGGTCCCGGTTCGCCGACGACGAGTACGCCGCCGCCGGCGCCAAGGTCGTGCCGACCGCCGACGAGGTGTTCGGCGGGGCCGACCTGATCGTCAAGGTCAAGGAGCCGGTGCCCGCGGAGTACCACCGGTTCCGCCCGGGCCAGCAGCTGTTCACCTACCTGCACCTCGCCGCCGACCGCGGCCTGACCGAGTTCCTCCTGGAGCGGCGGATCGACTCCATCGCCTACGAGACCGTGCAGAACGCCGACGGCAAGCTGCCGCTGCTGACCCCCATGAGCGAGGTCGCCGGCCGGATGGCCGTCCAGGCCGCGGCGCACCACCTGGAGAACCCTGCCGGTGGAGCAGGGATCCTGCTCGGCGGCGTCCCCGGCACCCCCGCGGCGAAGGTCCTCATCATCGGCGGTGGGGTGGCCGGCACCGAGGCGGCGAAGATCGCGCTGGGCATGCGGGCCATCGTCCGCGTCCTCGACACCAACCCGAGCCGGCTCGCCTACCTGTCCGACATCTTCGGCGGGCGGCTGGACCTCGTGACGCCCAACCGGGCCCGGACGGCGGCCTACGTCGCCGAGGCGGACGTCGTGATCGGGGCGGTCCTGGTTCCCGGCGCCAAGGCACCCAAGCTGGTCAGCAGGGAGATGATCGCCGCGATGCGGCCGGGCAGCGTGGTCGTCGACATCGCCATCGACCAGGGCGGCTGTTTCGAGACCAGCCGGCCGACCACCCACTCCGACCCGACCTACGTCGAGGAGGGAGTCGTCCACTACTGCGTGGCCAACATCCCCGGCGCGGTCGCCCGCACCTCGACGCTGGCCCTGACCTCGGCCACGCTGCCGTACCTGGTCCGGGTCGCGAAGCACGGTGTGGCCGGGGCAGCGCAGGTCGACCCCGCCCTGCGGCTCGGGCTGAGCACGCTGGACGGGCACCTCGTCAACCGGCCGGTCGCCGAGGCGCACGAGCTGCCCTCCACCGACCCCGCCGAACTCCTCGCGGCGCGGTGAGCCGCCGGGTGGAGGGCGCGGTCGTGGACGACGAGCGCAGGGGGGACGCCGTGGAGGTCCTGCCGGTGGGAGCGACGGGCAGCCGGAGCCGCTCGTCCTCGGCCAGCATGGTCAGCAGGCCGCGCAGGTGCACGTCCTCCAGGCGGTGCACCGGGCGCGCCCGCGGCCCCGGCCGCACCGGGTCCAGGACGTGCAGCGACTCGCGCAGGGTGCGCCCGACGTCGCCGACGCGGTCCACCGAGCGGCCTGCGCCGATCAGGACGCGGACCCGCCGGTGCACGCGGCCGGCGATGTCCTCCGTCACCTGCGTGCTGGCGGCCGAGGGCTGACGGAGCAGGGCCCGCACAGCTTCGTCGATCGCGCAGACGAGGGCGGGCACCCGCATCTCGTGCACCGCGTGCACGACCGCGGCCACCGACGGGTCCAGCTGCCGGAGCGCCGGCCGGGCTCGTCCGCTCCCACGGGTGCGCGCAGGGCCAGGCCGACGAGCGCCGCCGGTCAGGGAGACCGCGGCGAGCTCGCAGCGCTGCAGCACGTCCGGCGCGCCGCGGTCGGCGAGCAGCCGGACGAGCAGCTCGTGGTGCGTGCGCCGGACCAGGCTGTCACGCTGCCGGTCGCGCAGCCGGTGGAGGGCCAGGGCGCGACGAGCGGCAACGACAGCCGCTCGCACGCGGCCACCAGCCCTGCCGGGACCTCGGTCCAGCGCCGTCCCAGCTCGATGACGAGTCCGGCAGCCTCGCTGCGGTCGAGGCTGCCGGCGAACGCCGCCAGGTCGTCGGGACGGTCCGGGAGGCGATCCCCGTGCTCAGCACCAGGTCGCCGCCGCGCAGCAGGGGAGCGGTGTCGACGAGCTCGGTCGTGTGGACCCAGCGCACCTGGCGGCCCAGATCCGCGACACCCGCCAGCACCACCGGGCCGGCGCTGCGCAGGGCCGGCCGGACGGCGCCGCGGAGCCGATCCGCTCCACAGCACGGTGGCGGTGGGCAACGAGCCCAGGGAACGTCGCCCACCGCCGGATGGGCCGGCGTCACCCTCGGCCAGCGGCACCTCGTCCGTGGCCAGGTCCTCGTCCCCGAGACGTCGCGACGCCGGGGTTCCGGGTCGCCGACCATCGGGTGCAGGCTGACGACTCGACGCACCGCACGCCGAGCGGGACGACCGGCCCAGCCGGCTCCCCACCACCCAGCCACAGGAGGAGTCCATGTCCCAGCAGGACGTCCTGAGCCCGTCCACCGACACGACGTCCCCTCCGACCCGGCTGATGCTCATCGGCGGGAACTGGGTCGAGGCCGCCGACGGCGAGTGGCGGGACATCACCAGCCCGGCCCGCCGCGGCCAGGTCATCGCCCGCGTCCCACGCGGGAACGCCACGGACGTCGACCGCGCCGTCACCGCCGCCCGGGAGGCCTTCCCCGCCTGGCGCGACCAGCACTTCAAGGAGCGCCAGCGGGTGCTGCTGCGGATCGCTGACGCCCTCGAGGGCCGCGCGGAGGAGCTCGCCCGGGTCACCGCCGAGGACACCGGGAACGCGCTGCGCACCCAGGCGCGGCCCGAGGCGGCGCTGCTGGTGGACCTGTTCCGCTACTTCGGCGGCGTGGCCGGGGAGGTGAAGGGCACGACCCTGCCGGCCGGGGCGTCGCAGCTGCAGTACACCCGGCAGGAGCCGCTCGGGGTGGTGGGCGCGATCCTGCCGTGGAACTCGCCGCTGATGATCGCCGGCTTCAAGGTCCCGGCCGCCCTGGCCGCGGGCAACACCATCGTGCTCAAGGCCGCTGAGGACGCTCCGCTGTCGATCCTGCTGATGGCGGAGATCTGCGAGGAGTCCCTGCCGCCCGGCGTCCTCAACGTGGTGACCGGGACCGGCCGGGCCGCGGGCAACGCCCTGGTCGAGCACATGGGCGTGGACAAGATCTCCTTCACCGGCTCCACCGAGGTCGGCCGCGGCATCGCCAGCAAGGCGGGGGAGCGGCTCGCCCACCTGTCCCTCGAGCTGGGCGGCAAGAACCCGTCGATCGTGTTCCCCGGTGCGGTGACCGACGAGCTGATCGAGGGGCTGGTGCTGTCCTCGCGGATCAGCCGGCAGGGCCAGAGCTGCACCGCCGGCTCGCGGCTGTTCCTGCACCGCGACGTCCACGACGAGGTGCTCGCCCGGCTGTCGGAGCGGCTGGGGGCGATGAGGGTCGGGAACCCGCTGGACGAGGCCAGCGACATCGGTTCGGTCATCAACGAGACCCAGTTCGAGTCCATCCGGGGCTACCTGGAGGACGGGCTGGCCGACCCCGCGCTGCACGTCGAGGTGGGTGGGCTGCCGCCCTCGGAGGGCCCCTTGACCGAGGGCTTCTTCCACGTGCCCACGCTGTTCTCCGGCGGCGACAACAGCTTCCGCCTGGCCCGCGAGGAGATCTTCGGGCCCGTGGTCGTCGCCATCGCCTGGACCGATGTCGACGACGTCGTCCGCATGGCCAACGACACCGCCTACGGGCTGGGGGCCTACGTCTGGAGCCACGACATCGACCTGGCGATCACCACGGCCCACCGGCTGGAGGCGGGCTGGGTGCAGGTCAACCAGGGCGGCGGGCAGGTGGTCGGCCAGTCCTACGGCGGCTACAAGCAGAGCGGCATCGGCCGGGAGGTGTCCCTCGAGGGCATGATCGCCGGCTTCACCCAGACCAAGCAGATCAACGTGCGCCTCGGCCACGGAGCGACCCCCGCGCCGCGCACGGGACCCTGATCGGGCGCGGCACCACCGTGACCTGCTCCGCCGCGGTCGTCCGCGGCGTGGCGCTCAGCGGAGGGGCGGGCCGGTCGGCACCCGGCTGCCCCGTCGCCTCAGCGACGACCTGGCGATGACCTGACCGTGGAGGACGGATGGCCAGCTACACCGCGACCGCGATCTGCGAGGGCGACCACTGGGTGGTCGACGTCGCGGGTGTCGGTACGACCCACGCCGACAGCGTCGACGACGTCGAGGAGATGGCGCTCGATCTCGTCGTCGCGATGACCCACACCGCCCCCGAGGAGGTGCACCTCCAGGTGCGCATCGTCTGATCCGGGCACCGTCTTCTCCGACCCTGCGTTCACCACCGGCCCGGCATCGACCTCCTGTTCGAGGTCGTCGACGTCGACAGCATCCTGTTCGGCTCCGAGATGGTCGGGGCCGTGCGGGGGATCGACCCGCGCACCGGCCACCACTTCGACGACACCCGCCGCCACGTCGAGGCGGTCGGGCTGGCGCCCGGCGACCGGGAGGAGGTGTTCGAGCTCGACGCCCGCCGCGTGCACCCGCGGTTGGACGCCGCCCTGGCGGCACGGGGGCGGTGATCAGGGGGACGACGCGCGCACCACGGTCGGGGTGCGACGCACCCGTGGAGGGGCCGGTGGTGGCGCCCGTGGCGAGCCCTCAGAAGTTGACGAGGAACGAGTGCTCGGGATCGTGGTGTCCCTCGATCAGTCGCACCGTGCGCGAGCGGGAGCGCATCGACAGCGAGTGGGTGACGATGCGGTGCGGTTCGAAGCGCACGCCCTTGAGCAGCGCTCCGTCGGTGACGCCGGTCGCCGCGAAGAACACGTCGTTGCCGCTGACCAGATCGGTCGTGGTGAGGACCCGCTCGAGGTCGTACCCCCTGTCGAGCGCGGCGCGCCGCTCGTCGTCGTCCCGGGCGACCAGTTGGCCGATGAGCTCACCGCCGAGGCACCTCAGTGCGCAGGCGGCGAGGACGCCCTCGGGGGTGCCTCCGGTCCCGACGAGGAGGTCCACACCCGTCCCGGGAGTGACGGCCATGATGGAGCCGGCGACGTCGCCGTCGAGGAGGAAGCGGATCCGGGCGCCGGCGCGACGGATGTCGGAGACGAGCCCGGCATGCCGCGGGCGGTCGAGCACCGCGACCGTCAGGTCGGGCACGGCCCGGTCGCTCGCTGCGGCGATCGTCGAGAGCGTGTCGCCGATGGGTGCGTCGAGGTCCACCGACGCGGCCACGCTCCCGGGCACGACGAGCTTCTTCATGTAGACGGCCGGTCCGGGGTCGAACATGGTCCCCCGCGGGGCCACCCCGAGCACGCTGACGGCGTCGGGCAGGCTCCTCGCGGTGAGGGTGGTGCCGTCGACGGGGTCGACGGCGATGTCCCACTCGGGTCCGGTGCCGTCACCCACGCGTTCCCCGTTGTAGAGCATCGGGGCCTGGTCCTTCTCGCCCTCCCCGATGACGACGACACCGTTCATCCGGACCGAGCCGAGGACGGGCCGCATGGCGTCGACGGCCGCAGCGTCCACCTGGTCCTTGTCCCCGTACCCCAGGTAGCGGGAGCAGTTGATCGCTGCCGCCTCGGTGGCGCGGACGAGTTCCAGGGCGAGGTTGCGTTCGGGGTCGGCGGTGATCTGGCCGGGGGCTCGGGACGCGATGTGACTCATGCCTGAGGTCCTGTCGGAGGGGACGGCGCTCGGGATCCCGCGAGGCGGTCCTGCGGGACCAGGTCGCGGGTGCGGACGGGCGGAGCAGCTGCGGGCAGCGCGTCAGCGTGACACACCAGCGCTCGTGGCGTGGCTGCGTGCGTTGCGGTCGGACCGCGACATCCGCGACCCCGACGTCGCTGCCTCCGGTCAGCGGTGGTGGTCGGGCCGACCAGCTGTCCCGACCGGGCGGTGGCCGGGGCGTCAGTTCCGCGTCGGCCCGCGTCCGGCGACGCTCGCCGCGGGGAGCTGGTGCAGTCCCAGTGCCCGCTCCAGCAGCCGCAACCGGTAGGCCGCCGTCAGGAGGACGAACCAGAGGACCAGCGCCGGCAGGACCGTCCGGAAGACCGGGTCGGCGGCGTGGGTGAGCCCGAAGTAGTCGGTGAACGGCTCGACGAACAACCCGCCGGTGAACGCGACGACCAGCACGGCCACGAGCACGGCCGGCCGCCGGTCGCCGTCGGGCCGGGTCCACGCCGCGAGGAGCCGGTTCGGCGGCTTGAGGAAGAGGATCAGCAGGAACGCGGCGTAGGAGACGAAGGTGGACAGCGCCGTCTGGGCGCCGATCGTCGCCGCCGCCTCGGCGAAGCCGACGTCGCTGGAGGAGACCCCGGTGTAGCGCTCGAACTCGCTGACGACGAAGCCGGGGACGGCGGAGCCGCTGAACCCCGTGAGCAGCGTCGTGTAGTGGTGGGCGTACACCGCGACGCCGCCTGCGGCGGTGACCACCATGGCCGGGACGACGAACCGCCACAGCGACGTCAGCAGGTGGGGGTCCGGCGGCGCGGGGCGGGCCCACATCGTGAGGAAGAGGGTCGGCAGGCCGACGGTCAGCAGGGTCAGCCCGACGTTGGCGGGGGAGTAGGGGAACCCCAGGCCGAGCATCGTCACCGCGAGGATCACCAGGCCCTGCGTGCCGACCCGGGCGAGGAACACCTGCATCGAGGTGCCGATGCCGGAGATGATCCGCCGGCCCTCCTGCTGCGCGGGCAGCAGCGCGGTCAGCGAGTCGTCGGTGAGCACGATGTCGGCGACGTCGCGGGTGACGGCGCTGCCGCTGCGCATCGCCACGCCGACGTGGGCCCGCTTGAGCGCGCGGGCGTCGTTGACCCCGTCGCCGACCATCGCGACGTAGCGGCCCTGCCGGCGCAGGGAGGCGACGAGCCGCTCCTTCTGCTCCGGGGCGATCCGGCCGAACACCGTCGTCCGGGCCGCCACGTCGTCGAACTCCCGGTCGGTGAGCGCGTCGAGGTCGGCGCCGGTCACCGGCTCCCCGCCGTCCAGCCCGGCCTGCCGGGCGAGCGCCGCCACCGTGCGGGGGTCGTCGCCGGAGACCACCTTCACCGCGGTGCCGCCGGCGATGAGTCCGGCGAGGGTCCCGGGCACGTCCGGCCGCAGCTCGTCGGCCAGGGCCACCACGGCCAGGGGATCCAGCGCCGGCAGCCGCGGCCGCCCGGTGTCGTCGCGCAGCCGGGCAGCCGGATCGGCGGCGCGCGCGACGACCAGGACCCGCAGCCCCTGCCCGGTCAGCGCGGTCACCGTGTCGGTGAGGGGTGCGCCGGACAGGGCCGGGGCCAGGGCGTCCGGCGCGCCCAGGACCAGGACCCCGTCGTCGTCGGTGCGCACCGCGCTCCACCGCAGCGACGACGAGAACGGGACCTCCTCCCGCACCTCCCACGGCGCGCCGGGGAGCGCCGCGGCCAGTGCCGAGGAGGTCAGGTTGGTGGCGGTGGTGCTGCGGGCCAGGGAGCCGATCAGGTGCTCCACGGCCGCGGCCCCGAGCGGGCCGACCGGCCGGACCTCCGCGAGCGAGAGGCGGCCGGTGGTCAGCGTCCCGGTCTTGTCGGTGCAGACGACGTCGACGTTGCTCATCGACTCCACCGCGTTGACCTGCTGCACGAGGGCGCCCCTGCCCGAGCTCTTCGCCGCGCCGACGGTGTAGGCCACCGCCACGAGGAAGAACAGCCCGTAGGGCACCAGCCCCGACAGCACCGCCGTGGTCTGCACGACGCGCACCAGCGAGAACCCCTCCAGCGCGGCCTGCAGCAGGATCGTGGCGCTCATCAGCGCCACCAGGACCATGACCAGCCGGACGACGAACTCGATGCGGCGCTGCAGCGGGGTCGTGTCCGTGGACGCCTGGCGGGCCTCGGCGGTCAGCCGGCTGGCGTAGCTCGACGCGCCGACGTCCCGGGCGAGCTGGGAGCCCCCGCCGCCGACGCAGGAGCTGCCCGACAGCAGGTCCTCGCCGGGCCCGCGCAGCTGCGGCTCGGACTCGCCGGTGAGCAGCGACTCGTCCACCTCGACCCGGCCGCCGTCGAGGAGCGGGCCGTCGACGACGACCTGGTCGCCGGGACGCACGCGCACCACGTCCCCGCGGACGACGTCCTCCTGCGCCACCGAGGTCTCCCGGCCGTCGCGGAGCACGGTGACCCGGCTGCGGCCCAGCAGCTGCAACCGGTCGAGCTTGCGCTTGGCCCGGATCTCCTGGACGGCGCTGATCGCCGCGTTGACCAGCCCGAGCCCGACGCTGGTGAAGGCGTCGTTGTAGCGGCCCAGCGCCAGCAGCGCCGCGCCGATCACGAACAGGATGACGTTGAAGAACGAGAAGACGTTGGTGCGCAGGATCCGGGCGTAGCCGCGGGACGACGCGCTGACGGCGACGTTGCCCTCACCGCGCCGCCGCCGGGCCTCGGCCTCGCGCGAGGTGAGGCCCGCCACCCCGGCGAGGTCGGTCCCCGCGTCGGTCTCCTGCACGTCCATCCCGCTCGTTCCCCCCGGAGGTCGTCCCGCCGCGCCGGGGTGCGGACCGGCCGGTCGGCCCGGCGCGTCCGCGGCCGCCCCCGGCGGGACCTCGTGCCGTCCGGAGTCTCTCCCGCAGCGCGCGGGACCGCTGCGCGGGAGCGTTCCCCACCGGACGGCCGGACGCCGGCAGGCGCGCCCACCCGGAGCGGCGAGGCGGCCCGGAGGGCGGCGGCCGAACCGGCGAGCCCTGCCTGCTGTGGAACCGCCCTGGACGGCCGGTGTGCCTAGGCTGGGGACGTCAGCGCGGCGCCGGGTGGGCGGGCCGGGCGGTGAGCCCGGCGTGGGGGGCAACCCGCGGCTCGCGGGGGGGGGGGGGGGGGGGGGGGGGGCGCCGCCCGTCCGCGAGGTGGGGGACCGGCCGGCGGTCACGCCGCACGGCGAGGAGGTGGACGGGTGACGGGGAACTGCTGCGCCGGCGACGGCCGCGCCGGGGGCGGCTCCGCCGGCATCCGGGTCCTGCTCGTCGACGACCACCCGATGGTGCGCAGGGCACTCGCCGAAGCGCTGTCCGAGGAGGACGACCTCACCGTCGTCGGCGAGTGCGAGGACGGGGAGCAGGCGGTGGAGGCCGCCGAGCGGCTTCGGCCCGACGTCGTGTTCATGGACGTGTCCATGGCCGGGACGGACGGGCTGGCGGCCACGGCGGCGCTGCGTGCGGCCCGACCCGAGGCCCGGGTCATCGTGCTGACCGGGGAGGGCCCCGAGGTGGGACCCGAGGCCGTGGTCGCCGGTGCGCACGCCCTGGTGCCGAAGGGCACCCGTCTCGGTCCGCTGCTCCGCTGCCTGCGCACGGTCGCCGACGGCGGCTCGGACTGTCCCTACTGCCTGTGACGGCCTCCGGCCGCCGTCGGCTGTCGCCGGCGGCCGGCCCGGAGCAGGATGGGCGGCGCCGTTCGCAGCCACCCGAACGGACGGTGCGGACCGCGGTCCGCACCTGACCTCCCCAGCCGCTCGCAGCGGGCCAGGAGGCGCCGAGATGTCCCGTTCCCTCCGGAGCACGTCGGCCGCGGTGCTGGCCGGTCTCCTGCTCACCTGGCTGCCCGCGCCGACGGCCCTGGCCGCGCCCGCGCCGGGTCAGCCGCCGGTCGTCCACACCCGGTCCGGTGCGGTGAGCGGCGTGCAGGCCGACGGTGTGGACGGCTACCTCGGCATCCCGTACGCCGCACCGCCCGTCGGAGAGCTGCGGTGGAGCCCACCGCAGCCGCCCGCGCGGTGGGACGGCGTCCGGGCGGCCGACGCCTACGGCAACCGCTGCCCGGCGACCGAGAGCACGAACGGCCCGCGCTCGGAGACCGAGGACTGCCTGTTCGTCAACGTGCAGCGCCCGGCCGGCACCACGCCGGAGGACCGCCTGCCGGTCTACGTGTTCATCCACGGCGGCGGCCTGGTCAACGGCAGTTCCAACCAGGCCGACATGGCCGCGATGGTCGCGGCGACCGGGACCGTCGGGGTCACGATGAACTACCGGCTCGGCGTCCTCGGCTTCCTGGGGCACCCGCAGCTCACCGCGCGCCAGGGCGAGTCCGGCAACTACGGCCTGATGGACCAGCAGGCGGCGCTGCGCTGGGTCCAGGACAACATCGCCGCGTTCGGCGGCGACCCCGCGCGGGTGACGATCGGCGGGGAGTCGGCCGGCGGGTGGTCGGTCTGCTCCCACCTCGTCGCCCCGGGGTCCCGGGACCTGTTCGCCGGGGCCATGATCCAGAGCGGCTCCTGTCCCAGCCGGAGCCAGGACGCCGCGGACTCCGCGGGCCAGGTCGTCGCGCAGGCGGTGGGGTGCACCCCGTTCGCGGGCGCGGTGGCCTGCCTGCGCGGCAAACCGGTGGGTGAGCTGATCGACGCCCCGACCCCGCTCGTCCCGCCGGTCGCCGGCACGCCGTTCCTCCCGTCGGACCCGCGCGCAGCGATCGCGACCGGGGACTTCGCGGACGTCCCCGTGGTCGTCGGGGCCACCCGGGACGAGGGCCGCACCTTCATGGCCGGGAGCATCGGCTGGACCCGGGAGCAGTACGAGACGTGGGTCCGCGACGCCTTCGTCGAGGAGGCCGACGCCGTCCTGTCCCGCTACCCGTGGCCGGCCGACGCGGACGAGTTCACGCCCGCCTACCTCTCGGGCGCGATCCTCACCGATGCCGGCCTCGGGTTCGGCATCGGCGGCTGCCCGAACCGGGCGCTCACCCGTGACCTCGCGGCGCACGTGCCGACCTGGGCCTACGAGTTCGCCGCCCGAACCGGGCCCGGGCTGCAGCCGATCCCGGGCTACGAGTGGGGCGCGGGGCACGCCGCCGAACTGGCGTACCTGTTCCCGAGCTTCGACAACGGCGTGCCCATCGCGCCCACGTTCGACGCGGGGGAGCAGCAGCTGGCGGCGGAGATGAAGCAGTACTGGGGCGCCTTCGTCCGGCAGGGTGACCCCGGCGTCCCCGGGCAGGCGGCCTGGCCGTCGTACGACGCCGAGCAGGTCGTGCTCTCCCTGCAGCCGGCCGGCCGGAGCGCCGCCGTCCCCGACGCCGCGGTCGCCGAGGAGCACCAGTGCGCGTTCTGGGACCCGCTGGCCGCCGACGGCGCCTGACCGGGCGGTCGGCCGACGGCGGAGACCCCACCCGGGCCGTGCTCCGGGTTCGTTCCCGCCCGGCCCGCTGCGGGGCTGCCCACGTCCGCGCAGCGGCGGGGACGCTCAGGGCTCGATCAGGCCGGTGCGGATGGCGTAGCGGGTGAGCTGGGTCCGGTCCCGCATCTCCAGCTTCTGCAGGACGTTGGCCCGGTGCCGCTCGACGGTCTTGACGCTGATCACGAGCAGGGCTGCGATCTCCTGCGAGGAGCGGCCCTCGGCGATGAGCTTGACGACCTCCGTCTCGCGTGCCGAGAGGATGCTGCCGGGCAGGCGTTCCCCGCGGCCGGCGCGCTGCAGGTACTCGCGCATGAGCGCGGTCAGAGCAGCCGGGTGGATGAACGGTTCCTCGCGCATGACGGCACGGCAGGCCTCGACGAGGTCGCGGTCGGCGACGGACTTGAGCACGTAGCCGGAGGCGCCGGCGCGCAGCGCCTCGAAGAAGTACTGGTCGTTGTCGTACATCGACAGCAGCAGGATGCGCGTGCCCGGGGAGCGGCGGGACAGCTCCCGGGCCGCCTGCAGGCCGGTGAGCCGGGGCATGGCGACGTCGAGGACGGCGAGGTCGATGGCGTGCACCCGGGCCAGGGCCAGTGCCTCCGCTCCGTCGCCGGCCTCGGCGACGACGGTCAGGTCCGGCTCGCCGTCCAGGATCAGCCGCACGCCGCGGCGCACGAGGGCGTGGTCGTCCGCGAGCAGGATCCGGGTGGGAGCCGGGCGGGTCACTGGCGGCCCGCCGTCCCCGGCGCCGGGACGAGCAGCCGCAGCTCGGTCCCGCCGTCCTGGTGGGGTCCGATGGTCAGCGTCGCGGCGACGAGCACCGCCCGTTCCCGCATGCCGCGGATCCCCGCTCCCTCGCGGCTGTCGCCGAGACCGCAGCCGTCGTCGGCGACCCGCAGCTGCACGGCGTCGCCGGCGAAGGTGGGCGTCAGGTCGACGCACACGCGGCCGGCGGCGGCGTGCCGGGCGACGTTGGTCAGCGCCTCCTGGGCCACCCGGTAGACGACCAGTTCGGCGTCCGGCCCGAGCGCAGGGAGGTCGGGGGAGAGGCGCCGGCACACCTGGGCGCCGGTGAGCCGGGCGTGCTCGGTCGCCAGCGAGGTCAGGGCGCTGACCAGGCCCAGGTCGTCGAGCACGCCCGGGCGCAGCCGCCGGACCACCTGCCGCACCTCGTCGAGGCTGGCCCGCGCGGTCTCCTGCACGAGCAGCACCTCGTGCCGGAGCTCGGCCGGTGCCCGGTCGGCCACCTGCCGCATGCCCAGCAGGACCGCGGTCAGGCTCTGCCCGACCTCGTCGTGCAGTTCCTGGGCGACCCGGCGACGCTCGGCCTCCTGCGCGGCCAGCGCCTGCCCGCTGGAGGCGGCGCGCTCGGCCTCGAGGCGGTCGAGCATGGCGTTGAAGCTGCTGATGAGGTCGGCGGCCGGGCCGCTGCCCGGCTCCGGCAGCCGCTGGCCGGGGCGGAGCAGGTCGACGCCCTCCATCAGGCTCCGCAACCGGTCCAGCGGCCCCAGCACCGCGCGGAGCAGCAGCCCGTTGGCCACCAGCATCACGGTCAGGCCGACGGACAGCACCAGCGCCTCGCGGGCGAGCACAGGCGTGGAGACGGTGGCCGGCGAGGCCGCCAGCACCGCGGTGCCGACCGCGAAGACGGCGCCGTTCACCAGGCACACCCGCCAGAACAGCGGCAGACCCCGCCCTGCCTCGCGCCGTGGTCCCTGCCCCATCCGCTGCCCCTGCCGCCCGGCTCCGGTGCCCGATGCCGTAGAGCCTCGGACACCGGACGCCGCCGGCCAAGGTCCCGTGCCCGAGATGGGGCCCACCACCCATGCCGTTCCGGCCGGAATGGGTGCTGCCACGGATTCCGGCCAGCCGACCCGCCGCCTCAGGATCTCCCGTGTGGGCCGGTGATCGGCAGGCGCAGGAGGACGTCCACGAGGAGGCCGGGTGCACCACGTCGCTGAGGCACTCCTCGCCCTCGGCGGCGCCTTCCTCGTGTGCGGTCTGGTCGCGCGCGCCGGTGTGCCCATCGGGCTGCCGACCATCCCGCTGTTCATGCTCGCCGGCCTGCTGCTGGGACCGAACACGCCGGGGTTCGTCCTGGTCGGCGACCCGGCGGACCTCGCGCTGGTCGCCCGCCTCGGCCTGGTGTTCCTCCTGTTCTACCTGGGCCTGGAGTTCTCGCTCGGCCAGCTGACGTCCGGCGGGCGGCGCCTGGCGGTCGCGGCCGCGGTCTACCTGTGCCTGAACGTCGGCGGTGGCCTGGCGCTGGGCTCCGCGCTGGGCTGGGGGACGTCGGAGGCCTTCGTGGTGGCCGGCATCGTCGGCATCTCCTCGTCCGCCATCGTGACCAAACTGCTGGTCGAGACGCGGCGGCTCGGCAACCCCGAGACCCGCGTCATCCTCGGGATCATCGTCATCGAGGACCTGTTCCTCGCCCTCTACCTGGCCCTGCTGCAGCCGGTCCTCGGCGGCGCCTCCGGCGTGCTCGAGGCCGTCCTCGGCATGGGCGTCGCCTTCGCGTTCCTGCTGGTGCTGACCGTGGTGGCCCGGCACGGGACACGGTGGGTCGGTGCCCTGCTGCGGACGAAGGACGACGAGATCGTCGTCGTCCTCGCCCTGGGGCTGGCGATCAGCACGGCCGGCGCGGGGGAGCACCTGGGCGTCTCCGACGCGATCGGCGCGTTCATGATCGGCCTGATCCTGGCCTCCACCCCGGCCGCACGCCGGCTGCGGCAGCTCACGCACCCGCTGCGGGACGGCTTCGGGGCGATCTTCTTCTTCCACTTCGGCCTGACGATCGACATCGGGGACGTCCTCGCGGTGCTCCCGCAGGTCCTCGTCGCCGCCGCCGCGACGGTCGTGCTGGCAGTCGTGGCCGGCATCGTCGCCGCCCGCCTGCACGGCCTCGGGCGTCTCGGAGCGGCGAACATCGGCCTGACCGTGCTGACCCGCGGCGAGTTCTCCCTGGTCCTCGCCTCGCTGGCGCTGGCCGCCGGACTCGATCCCCGGCTCGGCTCGTTCGCCGCCGGCTACGTCCTCGTCCTCGCCGTCCTCGGCCCGATCGCGGTCTACTCCTCCCCGCGCCTGGCCCGGCTGATCCC
The DNA here is from genome assembly GCF_053502545.1 of Geodermatophilus sp. URMC 65. Taxonomy (NCBI): domain Bacteria; kingdom Bacillati; phylum Actinomycetota; class Actinomycetes; order Geodermatophilales; family Geodermatophilaceae; genus Geodermatophilus; species Geodermatophilus sp. URMC 65. The sequence goes on along the minus strand of NZ_CP199954.1, from coordinate 5,581,324 downwards.
GCGCCGCCTCGTCCCCGGGGGCCGGGAGCCGGTCCGAGGGGCCGACGGCGTGCCGCTGGACCTGGACGTCGGGACCTCGTCCCTGCACGAACTGGGCACCGACCTCCTGCAGGTCCGGGTCCTGCCCGGGTCCCGCCTGCACGGCGTCTACATGAGCGAACTGCGCCTCCCCGACGGGGCGACCCCCGGCCTGCTCGCGCGCGACGGGACCACCTCCGCGGTCGCGCCGCACACCCGGCTGCGCACCGGCGACGTCCTGCTGGTCTTCACGCGGCCCGCCCAGCGCCCCGACACCGAACGCCGCATCCTCGCCGTCCACCGCAGCGGCCGGCTGGCCCACTGGCTGGGCGACACCGGCTCGTGAGCGCACGGCCGGACCGCGACGCGTCCGGACGGCCCGCCCGGCCGTCGTCGGTGCTGACCGTGCCGCCGCCGTCTCAGGGGCGCGCGCGGTCGATCAGCCGGGACAGCACGACCTCGCTGCGGGTCTGGTGGACGTTGGGCTGCTGCCGCAGCCGTTCGATGGCCTCCTCCAGGTGCGGGATGTCGGCGGCCAGGATGTGGACCAGCGCGTCCGCGGAGCCGGTGACGCTCCACGCGCCGACAACCTCGGGGACCTCCCCGAGACTGCGCCGCAGCTCCAGCGGGGACGGCGTCCCCTCCCAGAACACCTCCACGTAGGCCTCGGTCGTCCAGCCGAGCACCTCCGGGTCGACCAGCGCGGTGAAGCCCCGGAGCACCCCGTCGGCCAGCAGCCGGTCCACGCGGCGCTTCACCGCCGGCGCGGACAGCCCGACCTCGTCGCCGATGACGGCGTACGTGGCGCGGGCGTCGCGGGTCAGGCAGCCGATGATCTGCCGGTCGAGCGGGTCCAGGCGGTCCGCGGGCCGCTGCAACACATCGCTCACCTTAGGCCCTGAGACGCAACGGATGCGCGGTGGAAGCGCAACGCAGGTGCATTGATGCACGTGTCCGGCCTCTCTAGCCTCTGGTCACGGCCGGCGACCGGCGACCCCGGGGCCGGGCGGTGGAGTCCGACGCCCATCCGGAGGAGGCCCCCCATGACCACGCCGCGGCGCGCCAACAGGCCGCTGTCCTCGAGGGAGCACGTGGCGCTCACCGAGACGGCGACGGCGCACAACTACGCCCCGCTGCCGGTGGTGGTGGCCGAGGCGCACGGGGCCTGGGTGACCGACGTCGACGGCCGTCGCTACCTCGACTGCCTGGCCGGGTACTCCGCCCTGAACTTCGGCCACGGGCACCCGGTCCTGCTCCGGGCGGCCCGCGAGCAGCTCGAGCGGGTCACGCTCACCAGCCGCGCCTTCTACAACGACCGGCTCGGCCCGTTCGCCCGCGACCTGGCCGCCCTGGCCGGGATGGAGCTCGTGCTCCCGATGAACACCGGGGCCGAGGTGGTGGAGACGGGGATCAAGGTCGCCCGGCGCTGGGGTTACCGGGTCAAGGGCGTCCCCGCCGACCGGGCGCGGATCGTCGTCGCGGCGGACAACTTCCACGGCCGCACCACCACGATCATCAGCTTCTCCACCGACGACTCGGCGCGCGAGGGCTTCGGCCCCTTCACCCCCGGCTTCACCGTGGTGCCCTACGGCGACGCCGACGCGCTGCGGGCCGCGCTCACCCCCGACACGGTCGCGGTGCTGCTCGAGCCGGTGCAGGGGGAGGCCGGCGTGGTCGTGCCGCCGCCCGGCTACCTCGCGGCGGTCCGGCAGGCGTGCACCGACGCCGGGGTGCTGTTCATCGCCGACGAGGTGCAGTCCGGGCTGGGCCGCACGGGGGCCACCTTCGCCTGCGAGCTGGAGGGCGTCGTCCCCGACGTCTACCTGCTGGGCAAGGCCCTGGGCGGCGGCATCGTCCCGGTGTCGGCGGTGGTGTCCACCTCCGCGATCCTCGACGTCCTCACCCCGGGCAGCCACGGGTCGACGTTCGGCGGCAACCCGCTCGCGGCGGCGATCGGGCACGCCGTGGTGGGGCTGCTGGAGACCGGCGAGTACCAGGAGCGCGCGGCCAAGCTCGGCGTGCAGCTGCGCGACCGGCTCGACGACCTGGTCGGGCACGGCGTCCAGGCGGTGCGGACGCGCGGGCTGTGGGCCGGGATCGACGTCGACCCCGCGCTGATGACCGGGCGCGCCGCGTGCGAGCGGCTGGCCGCGCACGGCGTCCTGGTCAAGGACGCCCACGGGCAGACCATCCGGCTGTCCCCACCGCTGGTCGTCGAGCCCGCTGACGTCGACCGGGCCGTGGACGCGCTGGCCGCGGTCCTCGAGGAGGCGGGGCGCTGATCCCGGGCGCCACGCGCTGGAGGACACACCCGGGCGGTCGATTGACTTTCGATAGCTAGTTGCCGAGACTCGATGCGTGACGACGACGCGTCGGGTGGTCGGCCCGCTCAGGTTCCTGCTCGCGGTGGCGTTCGCCGCCCTCGTGCCGGCGCAGGTGTTCTTCCTGCCGGCGCTGTCGGCGGCGATGGCCGAGGACTCGCCCGAGCTGGCGCACCTGCGGTGGCCGACGCTCGTGGTCGCCGTCCTGGGGCTGGGCTGCGTCCAGGTCGTCATCGTGTGCACCTGGAAGCTGCTCACCCTCGTCGAGGACGACCGCATCTTCAGTGCGGCGTCCATGGTCTGGGTGGACGCCATCGTGGGGGCGATCGCCGCCGCGTGGCTCCTGCTCCTCGGCACGTTCGTCTGGTCCCTCGTGAGCGTGGGCCTCCCCGGACCGCCGCTCGTGCTCCTGCTGCTGCTCGTGGCCGGGGCCGTGGTCGGGCTGCTCGTCGTCGTGATGCGTGCGCTGCTGCAGCAGGCGACGACTCTACGGGCGGACCTGGAAGCGGTCATCTGATGCCGATCGTCGTGCGCATCGACGTCGAGCTGGCCAAGCGGAAGATGAGCGTGGGCGAGTTCGCCGAGCGGGTCGGGCTGACGCCGGCCAACGTCGCGGTGCTGAAGAACGGCCGGGCCAAGGCCGTCCGGTTCAGCACCCTGGAGGCCATGTGCCGGGTGCTCGGCTGCCAGCCCGGCGACCTGCTCGAGTGGGTCCCCGACGAGCAGGAGGCGCCGCACGCCGCGCACGAGGCCCGCCGGTGAGGGACGACGCCGACGTCCTCGTCGTGGGGGCCGGCCTGGCCGGGCTGCACACGGCCACGCTGCTCGCCCGCCGGGGGCACGAGGTGCTCCTGGCCGAGCGGCGGCCCGGGCTGACCGGCTCGATCCGCACCACGGGGATCTTCGTCCGCAAGACGCTCGACGACTTCCCGCTGCCACCGGAGTGCCTGGGCCCGCCGATCCGGCGCGTGGTGCTGCACCCCCCGGGACGCGGCCGTCCGGTGACCCTGGAGAGCGAGCGCGACGAGTACCGGGTGGGCGACATGGGTCCGCTGTACATGGCGGCGGCCCGCGAGGCGGCCGACGCCGGCGTCCGCATCGCATTGGGCACCCGCTACGAGGGGCGGCGGGACGGCGCGCACCTGCTGGCCGGCCCGGACGGGCCGACCCGGGTGCGGGCGCGGTTCGTCGTCGGCGCGGACGGCGCCCGCTCGCGCGTGGCCCGCGACCTCGGGCTGGACCGCAACCGGCACCTGCTGGTCGGCGCCGAGGAGGTCTTCGCGATCCCGCGTGGCGCGGAGCCGCCCACGTTCCACTGCGTGCTCGACCCCTCCCTGGCGCCCGGCTACCTGGCCTGGGTGGTGAACGACGGGCGGCACGCCCACGTCGGCGTCGCCGGCTACCCCGACCGCTTCCCCGACGGCATGCGACGGGCGCTGGACCGGTTCGGCGCCTCGGCGCCCGGGCTGCCCGACGCCGACCGTCCCGGGGAGGTCGAGCGGCGGGGTGGCCCGATCCCCGTCGGCGGCCTGCTGCGCCGGATCAGCGGTCCCGGTGGGCTGCTCGTCGGGGACGCGGCGGGTGCGGTCTCCCCGCTCACCGCGGGCGGCCTGGACCCGTGCCTGCGACTGTCGGTGCACGCGGCCGACGTCCTCGACGACGCGCTGCGCAGCGGGCGGCCGGATGCGCTCGAGCGGTACGACGGTGCCGCGCTGCGCGCCCGCTTCCGGGGGCGGCTCGCGCTGCGCCGGGGACTGGCCCAGGTGCGCACGCCGGCCGTCGCCGCGGCGGCGTTCACCCTGCTGCGGACGCCGGTCGGGCGGGCGGCGGCCCGCCGCATCCTCTTCGGCGACCGGTCCTTCCCCGCCCCCTGACGGCGTCCGGGTCGGCGCTCGGCGGAGCTCACCGGACCGGGCCGGTGCTGGCAGGCGCCCCAGCGTGACGTCAGCGGTCCGGGTCGTTGGCGGTCACGCAGAACGGCAGGCCCACCGGGTCCTCCAGGGCGACGAACCCGTTCCCGGGCCAGAGCACCCGGGCGCCCAGCGCCTGGACCCGCGCGACCTCGGCGGCCAGGTCGTCGGTGCCCAGGTCGAGGTGGGCACGCGCCCGCGGAGCCCCGTCGTCCTCGCCCAGCCGCTGGACGAGCAGCTGCACCGGGCTCTCGGAACGGTGCACCAGACGGCGGAACTCCGGCGAGTCCACCCGCTCGTCGGCCCATCCGGTCGCCGATCGCCAGAACTCCAGCTCGGTGTCGTACCGCTCCGCGGGGACGTCGACGCACAGCTGCACCAGCCGGCTGCGGTGCCCGCCCGGCCACGTCGTGGCGGCCGGCCGCTGGTGCGGGGAGGACTCGGCGCACACGCAGAACGGCAGCCCGGCCGGGGAGGTCATGACCTGCCACCCGTCCCCGGGGTGCCCGCGGACCGCACCGAGCCGCTCGAGGCGCGCGGGGTCGACGTCGAGGTCGCCCAGCAGGTCCAGGTGCACCCGCGGCGCACCCTCGATGGTCTGCACGTGCAGGTACGGGGTGCCGGTCGGCGGCGGAAGCGAGGTGAACTCGGGGTGGCCGGGCCACGCCTCGCCCGGGGACCAGCCGGTCACCGCCGACCAGAACGCCCGCGTCGCCCCGACGTGCCGGGTGGGCACGTCGAGGAAGGCGTGCACCCACGCCACCGGTGTCGGCACGAGGGCGAGGCTGGCACATCCGCCGCGGCCGGCACAGCCCGGCGCTCCCGGGGCGTCCGGGGCGCCGCGGTCAGGCGCCGTGGTCAGGCGCCGCGGCGGACGGCGGCACGGTCCGAGGCGCGGTGGTCCGGTGGGACGAGGGCCGGACCGGTACGCCGCAGCGGCGGTGCTCCGCGCGGTGTGCGGGGCCTCACCGCGGCGATCCGCCGGCGGGACCCGGCCCGCTCGTACGGTGGAGGGAGCGCGTCGGACGCCGACCAGTGGCTCGGGCGTCCGGCCCTCCCAGACCCAGCGCAGCGGGACGACAGCGTCCCTGCGAGACCGAGGACAGCGACATGCCCGACTCCTCCGCCTCCGACGCGGCGCGGCGGACCCACCGCCTGGTGCGCCGCCTGGTGCGCGCGTCCCGCGGAGGCGTCCGCCACGCGGCCGTCGTCCGGTGGGTGGGGCAGCTGGCACTCCTGGACTCCTGGTCGCCGGACAGCCACCGCCTGGGCTCGCCCCCGGCCGCGCGGCGGCAGCTGCGGGACGAGTGGACCCGCTCCGGGGAGCTCACCGAGTCCCAGGCGCGTGCGCTGGTGGCCCTCGACGAGACGACGCCCTGGCAGGTGTGACCACCGGTCCCGCGCCGACCGGCTCACCTCCGGCGGGCAGCAGGAGTGGCCGGCCCGGCTGCGGCGGGCGAGGTGCGTCCCGTTGCGTGGACACCTCCGTCCACGGAACGTTGTCGTTCTGCGGAGCCTCTCGCCATCCCGCATGATTCGTGGCTGACGCCTGGACCCCAACCGTCCTGCAGAGCACGACGAGGGAGTGGACATGGCACACGGCCCGGCCGCCGAGGGCGGCCACCTCCAGAAGGGCCTCAAGCAGCGCCACCTCACGATGATCGCCATCGGCGGTGTCATCGGCGCGGGCCTGTTCGTCGGCTCCGGCGCGGTCATCGGGAGGGTCGGCCCCGCCGCCTTCCTCACCTACGCGATCACCGGCGTCCTGATCGTCATGGTCATGCGGATGCTCGGCGAGATGGCGGTCGCCAACCCGTCGACGGGGTCCTTCGCGGACTACGCGCGGCAGTCGCTCGGCGGCTGGGCGGGCTTCAGCGTGGGCTGGCTGTACTGGTACTTCTGGGTCATCGTCGTCGGCTTCGAGGCCGTGGCCGGGGCGGAGATCCTGCAGCGCTGGCTGCCTGACATCCCACTGTGGGTCATGGCGCTCGTCCTGATGGTGCTCATGACGGCGACCAACCTGTTCTCGGTGGCCTCCTACGGCGAGTTCGAGTACTGGTTCGCCGGCGTCAAGGTCGCCACGATCATGGTCTTCATCGCCCTCGGCGCGTTCTTCGTCCTGGGCCTGTGGCCGGGCCGCGACCTGGACTTCTCCAACCTCACCGAGCACGGCGGGTTCCTCCCCAACGGCGTCGGCGCGCTCTTCTCCGGCATCGTCATCGTGATCTTCTCGATGGTCGGCGCGGAGATCGCCACCATCGCCGCGGCCGAGTCCGACGAGCCCGAGCGGGGGATCGTCAAGGCGACGAACTCGGTGGTCTTCCGGATCTCGGTCTTCTTCGTCGGCTCGATCTTCCTGATCGCGACGATCCTGCCCTGGAACGCCACCGAGCTCGGCGGGTCGCCGTACGTGGCCGCGATGGAGGAGATGGGGATCCCGGCGGCGGCCGAGATCATGAACGCGGTGGTGCTGACCGCGGTGTTGTCCTGCCTGAACTCCGGGCTCTACACGGCCTCACGCATGCTCTTCGTGCTCGCCGCCCGGCACGAGGCCCCGGGCCGGATGCTGAGCATCAGCAAGCGCGGGGTGCCCGCGTGGGCGATCCTGTCGTCGTCGGTCATCGGGTTCCTCTGCGTGGTCGCCGCCTACGTGTCCCCGGACACCGTGTTCCTGTTCCTGCTGAACTCCTCGGGCGCGATCATCCTGTTCGTCTACCTGCTGATCGCCCTGTCCCAGCTGCGGATGCGGCCGACGATCCCGCCGGAGCGGCTCCGGGTGAAGATGTGGTTCTACCCCGTCCTCACCCTGCTCACGGCGGCCGCCATCGTCGCGATCCTCGTCCAGATGTTCCTCGACCCGGACACGCGGTCCCAGATCCTGCTCAGCCTGCTCGCCTGGGCGCTCGTGCTCGTGGCCTACGTCGTCCGGCGCAAGGCGATCGGCGAGGCCCACCTGACGCAGGAGGGGACCGCCGCCGAGCAGCGCGCGGACCGGTGGATGCACGAGCACGGCGCCGTGGTCGACGTGGAGGTCGACGCCGCCGTGGGGGAGGGGCGCCTCGACCCGAAGGTGGTGCGCCGGATGGACGAGGAGGGCTACCCGACCGAGGGCCCGTGACCGCGGGACCGGAGGTCAGTCGGCGGTCATGGCCCGACGGCGGACGCGCTCGTCGTAGCGGTCCCGTGCGCCACTGACCGGTCTGCCGAGGTACTCGCCCAGCGTGACTCCGGCGGCGAGGGCGAGCCCGACGGCGGCGGCACCGACGAGGGCGGTGAGCCCACCTTCGATGTCGGCGTCGACGACGATCGCGAACAGGCCCTGGTAGATCGCCAGACCGGGCAGCAGCGGGATGATGCCGCAGACGGCGATGACCTGCGTGGGGACCCAGAGCCGCTGGGTCAGCAGCTCCCCGCAGAACCCGAGGACGACGGCCGCCACCCCGCTGGCCAGCGCGGGCCCGGCACCGGTCTCGCCGGACGCCCAGTACGCCGTCCAGGCCAGCGCGCCGGCCATCGCGGCGACACCGATGGCGCGCGGGCGGGCGTGGCAGGCCAGGGCCCAGGACCCCGCGATGCCGGCCGACGCGGCCAGCGCGACGGGGAACGGCACGGGGGAGGGCGAGGTCACGACGGTCAACGGGATCCCGGCCCGCAGGGCCAGGTCGAGCACGCCGGCGATGCCCACGACGATGCCGGCGGTCAGCGTCACCACCTCGAAGGCCCGCGCCGCGGCGGTCACCGGGAACCCGTTGATCGCGTCCTGGGCGGCGCCGACCAGGGACAGCCCGGCGAGCAGCACGACGATGCCGGCGGCGACGACCAGGGAGCCCCGGACGTCGACGTCCCAGGCGAGCAGGAGGACGGCGACGCCGGTGGCGATCGCGGCCCCGGCCGCCTGCTGGAAGAACAGCGGCAGGCTGCGCCGGCCGAGCACGCGCAGCACCTGCTCGATCAGCGCGGTGGTCAACGCCGCGATGAGGGCCTCCAGCCACCCGCCGCCGAGGACGAACCCGACGGAGCCGGCCAGCGCGGCCCAGCCCAACGCGTGCACGGAGCGGCGGTAGGTGGCGGGCGCCGACACCACGCGGTCCAGCCGGTGGTGTGCCTCCTCGACATCGAGGCCGCCCGCGCCGACCGCACGGGCCAGGTCGGTGATCCCCTGCAGCCGGGTGTAGTCGGTCCGGCTCGTGCGGACGATCCGCATCGCGGTGAGCGGCACCGCGTCCTCCCGGTCGTAGCTGACCGTGATGGACGTGTAGGTGATGTCGATCTGGCAGCTGGTCAGCCCGTAGGCGGCGGCGACCCGCAGCACCGTCGCAGTCACGTCGGCCGCGGGCGCCCCGACGGCCAGCATCGACTCGCCGATGCGCAGGGCCAGCCCCAGCGCGGCGTGCGCGGTGAGGTCGTCCATCCCGCCGCGCTGGGCCCGCAGGCCGATCGGCGCGGTCGGCGGGTCGTTCCCCGCGATGGCCCGCCACGCCCGCTCCGGGAGGCGCGCGTACGTCGAGAGACGGAACTGGGCACGGGTGGACACGCCCTCAGGCTAGGTCGGCACCGCCCGGGGGTCGGGGAACGATCCCGCGCCCGGTCAGCCGGTGCTGCCGGGTGTCACCGACTGCCCGATCGCGTCGATGACCGCGCGCACCCCCGGCTGCGGCGGGGGCTCCCGGCGGTGCGCCAGCACCATGGTCCGCTCCACCCGGTCGCGCAGCGGGACCGTGGCCAGGCCCTCCCGGCGCAGCGCGAGCATCAGGTCCGTGACCGGCGCGACGCCGAGGCCGGCGGCGACCAGGGACAGCGTCGAGGCGGTGTCGGTCACGACGTGGTCGACGCGGGGCTCGAAGTCCAGCCGGCGACAGGCCAGGCGTACGGCGCGGCCGTAGGAGCTCTGCTCCGGGGGCAGGATCCACGGCTCGTCGGCGAAGTCCCGCAGCGACGCCGGGCCCTCCCGCGTCGCGCGGCCGGCGGCGGTGGCCATCGCGAACCGCTCGGTGCCGAGGACGAGCAGCGCCACGTCCCGGGCCCGCGGGATGGGTGCCTGCGGGTAGTCGACGCCGAAGGCCACGTCGACGCGCCCCGCGGCCACGGCCGAGGTGGCGTCGTCCACGTCGACCTCCACCGACCGCAGGCGGACGCCGGGGCAGTCCTCCCGCACCCGCAGCAGGGCCCGCGGCAGCAGCGCCGCCGCCGTCCCGAAGACGCCGATGAGGACCTGCGCCCGCGGGCCCCCGGACAGACCCGCCAGCGCGAGCTCGGTCCGCCGGGCCAGCGACAGCAGCTCCACCGCGTGGTCGGCGACGAGACGGCCGGCGTCGGTGAGCTGCAGGCGGCGCCCGACCTGGGTGAACAGCTCGGCCCGGACCGATCGTTCGAGGGCGGCCATCTGCTGGGACACCGCGCCGGTCGTGTAGCCGAGGGCCGCCGCGGCCGCCGTCATGCTGCCGGTCTCCCGGACCTCGACCAGGGTGCGCAGCTTGACCAGGTCGAGGCCGGCGTCCATGCAGGAACGCTGAACGGCGGGGTCGACGAACCGTGGATGGTGCTGCACGCCGCAGGGCAGCATGATCGCAGCGCACCCGGCGTCCGCTCCCGTTCCCCGAGAGGACCGTGATGACCGCTCCCCGGCGCCCGCCGCCGTCCTCGGCCTCGGTGGTCGTCATCGGCGGCGGCATCACCGGCCTCAGCTCGGCCCACGCGCTGGCACGGGCCGGGGTGCGGGACGTCGTGCTGCTGGACGCCGGCGCCCTCGGGTCCGGCTCGACCTGCAGGGCGGCCGGCGGCGTCCGGGCGCAGTTCTCCGACCCCGTCAACATCGCGCTCGGCGCGCGCAGCCTGGAGACGTTCCGCGACTTCCCGCGGCTGTTCGGCCAGGAGATCGACCTCCAGCAGGTCGGCTACCTGTTCCTGCTCGGCACCCCGGACGACGTGGCGGCCTTCGAGGCCAACGTGGCGCTGCAGAACTCCCTCGGCGTCCCCAGCCGCATGGTCGGGGTCGACGAGGCCCGGCGCCTGTCCCCGCTCATCGACGCCGAGGGGCTGCTCGCCGCGGCGTACTCGCCGACCGACGGGCACTGCACGCCGGAGTCCGTCGTCCTCGGCTACGCCTCGGCAGCCCGCCGGACCGGCGCCACGCTGCTGCCGCACTGCCCGGCCACCGGGATCGACGTCCGGGACGGCCGGGTCACCGGCGTGCGGACCGCAGCCGGGACGATCCGGACCGACGCGGTCGTCTGCGCCGCGGGAGCCTGGTCGGCCGAGGTCGGTTCCTGGGCGGGCGTCGACCTCCCGGTCACCCCGCTGCGACGGCAGATCCTGGTCACCGAGCCGGTGCCCGGCCTCGACCCGCACACGCCCTTCACCATCGACTTCGAGACCAGCTTCTACTTCCACCGCGAGGGGGCGGGCCTGCTGCTGGGCATGTCCGACCCCGACGAGACGCCGGGCTTCGCGCTGTCCCGGTCGGACACGTGGCTGCCCCGTCTCGGGGCGGCGATCGAGCGGCGCGCCCCGGCGCTGGCCGAGGTCGGCGTCGCCGGCGGCTGGGCCGGGCTGTACGAGATGACCCCCGACCACAACGCCCTCATCGGCCGCGCCGACACGGTGGAGGGCTTCCTGTACGCGACCGGGTTCTCGGGACACGGTTTCCTGATGGGGCCGGCCGTGGGCGAGGTCGTGCGCGACCTGTACCTGGGGCGGGAGCCCTTCGTCGACGTCTCCGGACTCGGCGCCGCGCGCTTCGCCGGCGCCGACGTCCGGCCCGAGCTGAACATCGTCTGAGAGAGGACCCCCATGCCCCCCGCCACTCGTGGAAGGACCCCGTCCTCCCCACCCCTCGCACGCTCGGGGCGGGCCCCTGGACGGGGCCTGCGGGACCGGGGCACGGTGGCCACCGACCCCCGATCCGTGAGGAGCCACACGTGACCGCCCTGCCCACCGCCGAGGAGCTCAGCCGTGCGGCGCGGGAGGCCGCCGCCCACTGCGGCGTCGACCTCGACGCCGTCGCCGGCGACCACCCGGTGACCTCCCCGGTCACCGGCGCACCGCTGGCCACCGTCCGCTGGCAGGGTGCGGCCGACGTGCACGACGCGGTCACCCGCGCCGGCCAGGCGTTCCGGGCGTGGCGGACGGTGCCCGCGCCGGTCCGCGGCGGGCTGGTGCGCCGCCTCGGCGAGCTGCTCCGCGAGCACAAGGCCGACCTCGGCACGCTGGTCAGCCTCGAGGTCGGCAAGATCACCTCCGAGGCCCGGGGCGAGGTCCAGGAGATGATCGACATCTGCGAGTTCGCCGTCGGGCTGTCGCGGCAGCTCTACGGCAGGACGATCAGCTCCGAGCGCCCCGGCCACCGGCTCATGGAGACCTGGCACCCCCTCGGCGTCGTCGGGGTCATCAGCGCCTTCAACTTCCCGGTCGCCGTCTGGTCCTGGAACACCGCGATCGCCCTCGTCTGCGGCGACCCGGTGGTGTGGAAGCCGTCGGAGCTCGCGCCGCTGTCGGCCCTCGCCTCGGCCGCCCTGCTCGACCGCGCGATCGCCGAGACCGGCGCCCCCGCCGACCTGAGCCAGGTCGTCCTCGGCGGCGCCGACGTGGGCGAGGCGCTGGTGGACTCCCCGGGGGTGGCCCTGCTCAGCGCCACCGGGTCGACCCGCATGGGACGGGCGGTGGGCCCGCGGGTGGCCGAGCGCTTCGGCCGCTCCCTGCTCGAGCTCGGCGGCAACAACGCCGCGATCGTGACGCCGTCGGCCGACCTGGACCTCACCACGCGCGGGGTCGCCTTCGCTGCCGCCGGCACGGCCGGGCAGCGGTGCACCACCATGCGCCGGGTCATCGCCCACGTCGACGTCGTCGACGAGCTCACCGACCGGCTGGCCGCCGCGTACCGCCGGCTGCCGATCGGCTCGCCGACCGAGGAGGGGACGCTGGTCGGCCCGCTCGTCCACGACGCCGCCTTCAAGGCGATGCAGGACGCGCTCGAGGCCGCGCGGCAGCAGGGCGGCGAGGTGGTCGTGGGCGGGGAGCGCCGGCTGGCCGACGAGGCGCCGGACGCCTACTACGTCGAACCGGCGATCGTGCGGATGCCGGGGCAGACCGACATCGTGCGCCAGGAGACCTTCGCGCCGATCCTCTACGTCCTGCCGTACCGGACGCTGGAGGAGGCGATCGCGCTCAACAACGACGTCCCGCAGGGCCTGTCGTCGAGCATCTTCACCTCCGACCAGGCCGAGGCCGAGCGCTTCCTCGCCGCCGACGGCTCCGACTGCGGCATCGCCAACGTCAACATCGGGACCTCCGGTGCCGAGATCGGCGGCGCCTTCGGCGGGGAGAAGCAGACCGGGGGCGGCCGGGAGTCCGGCTCCGACGCGTGGCGCAGCTACATGCGCCGCGCGACCAACACGATCAACTACTCCGGCGAGCTGCCCCTGGCCCAGGGCGTGGAGTTCACCGTGTGAGGGAGGGCGGGGCCCTCCCTCAGCTGCCGGCGAGGACGTCGATCGCGCGACGGCCGAGGCTGCCCGCCACGTGGCGGCGCATCTGCTCCTCCGCGGCATCGGGGTCGCCGTCGAGGACGGCGGTCATCATCGCCGCGTGCTCGGCCTGCACCCGGGCGCGGTCGTCGGGGGAGTCCTCGCGCGCCTCGAGGGCCGCGCGGCGGTAGCGGTCGGCCTTGTCCCACAGGCCGTCGAGCAGGCCGATCAGCAGGTCGTTGTGGCTGGCCCGGTACAGCGCGGTGTGGAACGCGCGGTGCGCCTCGAGGGCGGCGAGGCCGCTGCCGGCGTCCAGGGGCTCCAGCGATGCGGCCGCCTCGCGGATCCGCGCCCGGTCGCGCTCGTCGCGCCGCTCGGCGGCCAGCCGGACGGCGAGCGGGTCGAGCTGCTGGCGCACCTCGAACAGGCTGCGGGCCTCGGCGGCCGTGAGCGGGGCGACGCGGGCGTCCCGGTGGGCGCCCAGGAGGACCAACCCCTCGGCGGAGAGCCGGCGCATGGCCTCGCGCAGCGGCGTGGTGCTGACGTCGAGCTCGGCCGCGAGGGCCTCCTGGTTGAGGACGGCGCCGTGGGGCAGGGCGCCGGACATGATCCGGTCCCGCACCTCGCTGTAGGCGTAGTCGGCCTTCGTGAACACCGGCGCGGCCACACGTCCCCCTCTCCTGGAGGCGGTCAGTCTACGTCCACGTCTAGGCTGTAGCCTATAAGGAACCCCTGGGAGGTGGGCATGGCCCGGTACGACAGCTTCGGTGCGCGGAAGGTCCTCGACCTCGGAGGCGAGGAGTTCGAGACCTGGGCGGTGCACGCCGTCCCGGGCGCCGAGGACCTGCCGTTCTCGCTGAAGATCGTCCTCGAGAACCTGCTCCGGCACGAGGACGGCGTCACGGTCACCGCCGAGGACATCCGGGACCTGGCGTCCGGTGCGGGCCGGGGGCGCGAGGTGTCGTTCGCGCCGGCCCGCGTCTTCCTCCACGACACCAACGGCATCCCGGTCCTGGCCGACCTGGCGGCGATGCGCGAGGCGGTGCGCGACCTCGGCGGCGACCCCGCCGTCGTCGACCCGGTGATCCCGGCAGAGCTGACGGTGGACCACTCGGTGGTCACCGACGTCTCCGGGCGCTCCGACGCGATGGCGCTCAACGTGGCGCGGGAGTACGCCCGCCACGAGGAGCGCTACCGCTTCCTCAAGTGGGGCCAGCAGCAGTTCCACCGGCTGGCGGTCGTCCCGCCCGGGACCGGGATCATGCACCAGATCAACCTGGAGTACCTCGCCGACGTCGTCGTGCGCCGCGACGGGCAGGTCTTCCCGGACACGCTGGTGGGTACCGACTCCCACACCACGATGATCAACGGCCTGGGTGTGCTCGGCTGGGGGGTCGGTGGCATCGAGGCCGAGGCGGCGATGCTGGGCCTGCCGGTCAGCACGCTCGTCCCGCCGGTCGTGGGGCTGGAGCTCGTCGGGGAGCGGCGTCCCGGGGTGACCGCCACGGACCTCGTCCTCACCATCGCCGAGCTGCTGCGGGCCCACGGCGTGGTCGGTCGCTTCGTGGAGTTCACCGGCCCCTCGGTGGGCGCCGTGCCGCTGGCCGACCGCGCCACGCTGGCGAACATGAGCCCGGAGTTCGGCTCCACCTGTGCGATCTTCCCGATCGACCGGGTCACGGTGGACTACCTGCGGTTCACCGGCCGGGACCCCGAGCACGTCGCGGCGGTCGAGCGGTACGCCAAGGAGCAGGGGCTCTGGCACGACCCGGCGGCACGGCCGCGCTTCGACGACCTCGTCCGGTTGGACCTCTCGACCGTGGAGCCGTCGCTGGCCGGTCCGCGCCGTCCCCAGGACCGGATCCCGCTGGCCGGCTCGCGCAGCCGGTTCCGCAGTGCGCTCGCCGAGCTGCTGGCCGACCGGACGCCGGGGGCTCCGCCCGACGCCGTGGACGAGGCCGGTCAGGAGTCCTTCCCGGCCAGTGACCCGCCGGCCCTGCCCCCCGTGCCGTCGCCGCGGGTGGACCGGGTGGAGCTCGGGCACGGGGCGGTGGCGATCGCCGCCATCACCTCCTGCACCAACACCTCCAACCCCTCCGTCATGGTCGCCGCGGGGCTGCTGGCGCGGAACGCGGTCGCCGCGGGGCTGGCGGCCAAGCCGTGGGTCAAGACCAGCCTGGCGCCCGGTTCGAAGGTGGTCACCGACTACCTGCGCCGCGCCGGCCTGGACGCCCCGCTCGAGCAGCTCGGCTTCCACACCGTCGGCTACGGGTGCATGACCTGCATCGGCAACTCCGGACCCCTGACCCCGGAGGTGAGCCAGGCGGTCGCCGACCGCGACCTGCTGGTCGCCTCGGTGCTCTCCGGCAACCGCAACTTCGACGGCCGCATCAACAACGACGTCGCCCTCAACTACCTGGCCTCGCCGCCGCTCGTCGTCGCCTACGCCCTGGCCGGGTCGATGGACGTCGACCTGCTGCACGAACCGCTGGGAGTCGGCAGCTCGGGGGAGCCGGTCCACCTGTCCGACCTGTGGCCTCCGGACGTCGAGATCGAGGCCGTCGTCCGGGGGAACCTCGACCCCGCGATGTTCGCCGACCGCTACGCCGACGTCTTCACCGGTGAGGAGCGATGGGCGCAGCTGCCGGCCGGGGGAGGGGCCACCTTCGACTGGGACCCCGACTCGACCTACGTGCGGCGTCCGCCGTTCCTGGACGGCCTGTCCCCGGTCCCGGAGCCGGTCGGCGACATCACCGGCGCCCGCGCCCTGACCGTGCTCGGGGACTCCGTCACCACCGACCACATCTGCCCGGCCGGTCGCATCCCGGCCGACAGCCCGGCGGGGGAGTTCCTGCGCGCGCGGGGTGAGACGGACCTGAACACGTACGCCTCCCGGCGCGGCAACCACGAGGTGATGCTCCGCGGCGCCTTCGGCAACCCGCGGCTGCGCAACCGGCTGGTGCCGCACCAGCGCGGCGGCTGGACCCTCGACCACCTCGACGGCCGGGAGAAGCCGGTGTTCGAGGCGGCGGAGCACTCCCGCGCGGCGGGGACGCCGCTGCTCGTGCTGGCCGGCCGGGAGTACGGCACCGGGTCCTCCCGCGACTGGGCGGCCAAGGGGACGGCGCTGCTCGGGGTCCGCGCGGTCCTCGCCGAGGGCTTCGAGCGGATCCACCGGTCCAACCTCGTCGGGATGGGCGTCCTGCCCCTCCAGTTCCGAGCGGGGGACAGCGTGGAGAGCCTCGGTCTCACCGGGCGGGAGACCTTCGACATCACGGGCCTGGAGGGCCTGGGCGAGGGGGACCGACCCGGGTGCGTCGTCGTCGAGGCCCGTTCCGACGACGGGAGCCTGGTGCGCTTCGCCGCCACCGTCCGGGTGGACACCGCACGGGAGGCGCTCCACCTGCGCCACGGCGGGATCCTGCCCTACGTCGCCCGCCGGCTCGCCGAGGGCACGGAGCCCCGGGTGCTCAGCCCGTCGCCCGCGGCACCGTGATCTTGTACTGGGCGATCTTCCGGTAGAGCGTGGCGCGGCCGATGCCGAGCTCCTCGGCGGCGCGGGTCACCGTGGTGTCCGGCCGGGTGAGGCAGCGGATGATCTCGTCCCGCTCGAGCCGCTCCAGCCGGCTGAGCGGGCGGGAGCCGCCGTCGAGCACCTCCGGCGCCAGGTGGTGGACGTCGACGACGTCGGCCCGGGTCACGGCGTCGCGGACGACGCGGCGCAGCTGCCGGACGTTGCCCGGCCAGGCGTAGCCGGTCAGCGCGCGGGCCGCCCGCGGGGTGACGTCGACCGCGCGGTGCCGTTCCTGGCGGGCCGACCAGTGCGCGAGCGGCAGGACGTCGTCCGCCCGCAGCCGCAGCGGCGGGGCCTCGACCACGGCGTCGGCCAGCTGCGCGAGCTGCTCGGGGATCGCGGCGAACTCGGGTGCGGCCAGCACGAACGGCTGGGGCGACCCGGCCCGCCGGACCGCGGTCAGGATCTGCGCCAGCTCGCCCGCCGCCCACGCCGGCAGGTGCTGCAGCCCGGACACGATCACGCAGGTGTCCGCGTCGCGCAGCTCCGGGGTCCACAGCTCGAGCCAGGCCGCGACGTCGCCGCTCTCCGGGGCCCGCGCGTGCAGCAGCCGCTGGCGCGAGGCGAGCCGCCGGCGGGCGAGGGCGGCCAGCGTGGCCTTGCCCGCGCCCGGCTCGCCCACGACCGCGGTCACCCGGCCGGCGGCGACGGCGGCCGCCGCCTCCTCCGTCGCGGCCCGCCAGCTCGCCGACACGCACGGGTCCCCGGCGTCCGGCGCGAGGTGGCTGCCGATGACGTGGAAGACCTCGCCGCGCGGCACCGGCCGGACCGTCCGGCCGCCGGCGCGCACGAGCATGAGCGCGCTGGTGGCGTTCGCCGCCGTCTGCGCCAGTCCCAGGAGCAGTCCGGAGGAGCTGCTCGACCAGGTCGTGAGGTTGATGCTGCCGGCCAGCTCGCCGGTCACCGGCTCGATCACCGGTGCCGCCGCGCAGGTGTAGCCGCGCAGGTCGGTGCAGTAGTGGTCCTCGGCCCGCACCAGCGAGGGCGCCCGGTCGGCGAGGGAGAGCCCCAGGCCGTTGGTGCCGGCGTTGCGCTCGTTGTAGGAGAAGCCCGGTGCCAGGTGCACCCGGTCCAGCGACCGCTGGATGTCGCGGTCGTCGCCGATCCGGGCCAGGACCAGCCCCTCGGAGTCGGCCACCATGAGGCTGACCGGCTCGTTCGGGATCGTGGCCTGCAGGTCGGTGAGCACCCGGTGCGCGCACTCGTAGAGCAGCGACCCGGTGTCCGGCGAGCCGCTGAAGACCGGGACGACCTCGTCCGGGGGGACGCCGTAGCCCTGGCTGCGACGCCACGACGCGCGCACCCGCGGCGTCGCCGCCGACCCCGCCGGGACGGGGCCGACCGCGGTCGCCACCTCGTCCCGGGGCACGTCCACGGGCACCTCCGCCGGCCGCGGGCGAGGGCTCACCCGCTGTGTCGTGTGTCACCGGACTGTACGCGTCGGTCCGGCCCGGGCGGCGTCCCAAAGTGAGACAGCGACCGGTTCCGCTGCAGGTGACCGGTGCCTAGCGTCGTCGGCCAGGGAGCGTGACCGCGCTCACAGTGAGCCGACGGAGGCCGGAGATGTACAGCAAGGACGGCGAGCAGTACTACGTCGTGGACTCCCACATCGCCCTGTGGGACGCGCGGCCGGAGAACCAGCGCAACATCCACGGCAAGCAGTTCATCGACTGCTTCTACGACTACCACCGCAACCTCAGCCCCGAGTCCGAGGTGTGGCCCTACGAGGAGTACCTCTACCAGGGCGGCGAGCGGCTGATGCGCGACGTGTTCGTCGACGGGATCGTCGACCACGCGATCTTCCAGCCGGCCCGGCTGGCCGAGTTCTACCACCGGGGCTTCGGGCAGACCGAGGAGGCGTTCGGCCTCGCCCAGGCCCACCCGGACAAGCTGACCTACAACCACTACTGGGACCCGCGCGACGGCGAGAACGGCCTGGACGCGCTCCGCGCCAACGCCGAGCGCATGCAGCTCAAGGGCGTGAAGCTCTACACCGCCGACTGGCACGGCGAGTCCCGCGGCTGGAAGCTCACCGACCCCATGGCCTACCGCTACTTCGAGGCCTGCCGCGAGCTGGGCATCAGGAACATCCACGTCCACAAGGGCCCGACCATCCGCCCGCTGGACCGGGACGCCTTCGACGTCGCCGACGTCGACCACGCGGCCACGGACTTCACCGACCTGAACTTCGTCGTGGAGCACTGCGGGCTGCCGCGGCTCGAGGACTTCTGCTGGATCGCCACCCAGGAGCCCAACGTCTACGCCGGCCTGGCCGTCGCGATGCCGTTCATCCACACCCGGCCGCGGTACTTCGCCCAGATCATGGGCGAGCTCCTCTACTGGCTCGGCGAGGACCGCATCCTCTTCTCCAGCGACTACGCGCTGTGGACGCCCAAGTGGCTGGTCGAGCGCTTCGTGGACTTCCAGATCCCCGAGGACCTGACCGAGTACGCCCCGATCACCACCGCGCAGAAGAAGAAGGTGCTCGGTCTCAACGCGGCCAAGCTCTACGACCTGCCGGTGCCGGCCCACCTGCAGCTGCCCGACGCCGACGAGACGGCCACCGGCCCGCGCGAGCCGGCCGCCGCCGACCTCGCCGGCGTCTGAGGAGGCCGCCGATGACCGCCGTCCTCCCCGGCCTGATCGGAAGCGAGGCCGAGGTCTCTGGAGCCGAGGTCTCCGAAGCCGAGGTCAGGGCCGCGCTGGGCACCGTCGTCGACCCCGAGCTGGACGAGCCGATCACCGACGTCGGCTTCGTCCGCTCGGTGTCGGTCGAGGGACGCGCCGTCGAGGTGCACCTGCGGCTGCCCACCTCGTTCTGCGCGCCCAACTTCGCCTGGCTGATGGTCTCCGACGCCCACGACGCGGTGTCCGCCGTCCCGGGGGTGGAGTCGGTGGTGGTCGAGCTCGACGACCACCACGACTCCGACCTGATCAACCGCGGGATGGCGGCCGGGCTGGGCTACCGCGGCACCTTCGGGCACGAGGCGGAGGAGTCGCTCGACGAGCTGCGGGCGACCTTCCGGCGCAAGGCGCACACCGCGGCGATGGAGCGGGCCCTCACCGCGCTGCTCCGCACCGACCCGACGGTGGACGTCGCGGCGCTCACCCTCGGCGACCTGCCGGCGGGGGAGCACACCACCGACGCGCTGCTGCGCCGGCGGGCGACCCTCGGCCTGCCCGTGGACGACGCCGCACCGGTGCTCGTGCACGACGACGGCACCCGCCCCGACCCCGCGCAGGCGGAGCTGGTGCTGCGCCGGGCCCGCTCGGTGCGCATCTCCGTCGACGGCAACGCGCACTTCTGCCGGGGTCTGCTCACCACCCGCTACCCCGGGTCGGAGGCCGACCAGGCCCCCCGCCCCGAGGACCGTCCCCTGCTCCCGCTCACCGTCTCGAAGGGAACCCACCCGTGAAGGCCGTCCGCGTGCACGAGTACCACGCCGACCCGACGATCGACGACATCCCCGAACCGCAGATCCAGGGTCCCCTCGACGTCATCGTCAAGATCGGCGGCGCCGGGGTCTGCCGCACCGACCTGCACATCCTCGAGGGTCAGTGGGCCGACCTGCAGAATCCGGACCTGCCCTACGTGATCGGGCACGAGAACGCCGGGTGGGTCCACGAGGTCGGGGAGGGTGTCACCAACGTCGCCGTCGGTGACACCGTGATCCTGCACCCCCAGCCCAGCTGCGGCCTGTGCACGGCCTGTCGCGCCGGCCGGGACATGCAGTGCGAGCAGGCCTTCTTCCCCGGGCTGTCGAACAACGACGGCGGCATGGCCGAGTACCTGCGCACCACCGCCCGCGCCTGCGTGAAGCTCGACCCGAGCACCAACCCGGCCGACGTCGCCGCACTCGCGGACGCCGGCATCACCGCCTACCACGCCGTGCGCAAGGCCCTGCCGCTGCTGCACCCGGGCACGACGGCGGTCGTGCAGGGCGCCGGCGGTCTCGGCCACATCGGCGTCCAGTGCCTGGCCGCACTGTCGGGCACCCGGATCATCGTGGTCGACCGCAACCCCGACGCCCTGGAGCTGGCCCGGCAGATCGGCGCGGACGAGACCGTGGTCGCCGACGGCACCCAGGTGCAGGCGGTCCAGGACCTGACCGGCGGGGGCGCGGACGTCGTGTTCGACTTCGTCGCCGAGCAGGGCGCGGAGATGGACGGCTGGCACATGACCGGCCCGGCCGGCTCGTACTACGTCATCGGGTACGGCGGCGAGCTCCGGATCCCGACGCTGGACTTCGTCGCCGGCGAGAAGAACATCGTCGGCAACATCGTCGGCACCTACACCGACCTGGCCGAGCTGATGGTGCTCGCGCAGGCCGGGAAGGTCACCCTGCACACCCAGCAGTACGCGCTGGACAGGGCCGTGGACGCGCTCCGCGACCTCGACGCCGGGAAGGTCCGGGGCCGGGCGATCCTCGTACCCTGAACAAGGACCACCCTTCCCCCCACGCCTCGCAGGCTCGGCGCGGGTCCCTGAAGGGTGGCCGACCGGTCCTCTGGCCGTGCGGCCCGGGTCCCTCCCCGGGACCCGGGCCGCTCTGCGTCAGGACAGGACGGGCAGCTCCAGCCACGACGGGTGCGCGGCGTCGTGGCGGACCTCGAACCGGCAGGTGCGCCCGGTGGTGGCGGTCGCCAGCGGTTCGCCGGTGCCGTGGTTGCGGGCGTAGCGGGGGAAGGCGCCGCCGCTGACCTGGACCCGCAGCCGGTGCCCGGCCCGCACGCGGTAGGCGGTGGGGAACAGCTCGACGTCGACGGCGAGGACGCCGTCGTCGCCCACGGTGACGTCGTCGGCGGGGACGGTGCGCGGGTCGAGCCGGCGGATGCCGTCGACGACGTTGCGGGACAAGCCCTCGGGGTCGACGTCGCACAGCCGCACGAACACGTCGGCGTGCTCCAGCTCCGGGCGCACGTGCACGCGGGCGCGGACGTGCCCGACCACGTCGACGTCGCCGGTCAGCACCGGGCCGGTGAAGACCAGGACGTCGTCCCGCGACTCGACCGGCGCGTTGTCGGCCTGCTTGCCCGGTGGCTGCAGCAGCGGGCCGCCGACCGTCGGGGTCGGGTCGGCCGGGTCGTGGGTGAAGACGCTGGGCCCGGCGTCGCCGGGGTCGGGCTCCTCGGTGAGCCCACCGCCGGCACGCAGGTGGTGCCGGACCGGGCGGCTGCCCGGTGGCGGCCACGACTCCGACTCCAGCCACGTGCCGGCCTGCTGCAGGTACAGCCGGACCGGCGCCCCCGAGGGGGCCGGTCCGCCGCGGAGGTGGTGGTCCAGCCACCGCACGTCGGTGCGCAGGATCGTCCTGATCTCCCCGGCCTCGGCGTGCAGCCACGGCCCGACGGTGAGCCGCGCGGGCACGCCGGCGGCGCGCAGGCGCGCGAAGTCGGTGAGCTGGCCGGCCGCGAAGAGGTCCCACCAGCCGGTGACCATGTTCACCGGCGGCATCCGGCCCAGGTCGGCGTCGTCGTGGTCGGCGACGTCCCAGAAGTCGTCGCCGGGCCCGGCGTGGGTGGTGAAGTCGCGCCAGAACGGCACGGGGGCACCGGCCACGGTGGTGTCGGCGGCCTGCAGCGGCAGCCGGCGCAGGCCCCGCTCGAGCCGCGCCCGGCGCCGCGGGGTCGGCACCCCGGCCGGCAGGCCGCCGGCCTCCTGGCGGCCGATCTGGGCCGTCCAGGTCAGGGCCGTGTGCAGCAGGGGGGCGCCGTGGTCGTAGAACGCCGTGGTGATCCGCGCGGCGGTGATGTGCGGCGAGACGCAGACCAGCGGCGGGTCGGCGTACGGGGCGACCGCCCACTGGGTGTGCCCGAAGTAGCTGCCGCCGGTCATCGCCACCCGCCCGTCGCACCACGGCTGCGCGCGCAGCCAGGCCACGGTGGCCACGCCGTCGTCGTGCTCGGTGGTGAACGGCCGGAAGTGGCCGCCGGAGCCGAACGTGCCGCGCGTGGACTGGACGAAGACCTGGAAGCCCCGCCGGGCCAACGGGCTGACGAAGACCTGCTCGAACGCCGCGGTGCGACCGTAGGGCAGCCGGACGAGCACCACGGGCAGCGGGCCGGTCGCCGCGGCGGGGCGGTGGAGATCGCCCAGGAGCGTCACCCCGCCGGGGGCGGGCACGGCGACGTCACGCTCGACGGTGTAGGGCGTCGCCCGCAGCGGCAGGCCCAGCGCCGCGTCCGCGAGCAGTCCGCCCAGTCTGGTCAGCAGCCTCACGCCGCCACCCTCTCCCGGGAGAGGGACGACGGCGCGCGGAGCCGGCGCCTCAGCGTGTCGGCGCCGGGGTCTCCGGCGCGCACCGACGCGAGCGGGCCCGCTCGGCGACGCCCGCGTCGGTGCAGTAGCCGGTCCGCCGGCGCTTGAGGCACACCAGCCCGAGCAGCCGGCCCTCGTCGTCCACCACGGCGAGCCGGCGCCGGCCGGTGCGCACGAGCAGCTCGTGCACGTCGGCGAGCGGGGCAGCCGGCGCGACGGTCCGGCCGGTCAGCCGCGACAGCGGGAGCGCCGGCGCCGGGCCGGGCGCGGTGTCCGGCAGGTCCTCGCGCAGCAGCGTGCCGCGGAGCACGCCGTCGTCGGTGAGCAGGACCACCACGACGTGGTCGTCGGCGAGGACCGCCCGGACGGCGGCGACCGAGGCGCCGGCGGGCAGCGTCTTCGGCCGGCCGATCATCACGTCGGCGACGGTCGGCCCGGCCACCTCCACCCCGCCCGCGCGGGGCGGCGGGGCGGCGTCCACCAGGTCCACGTCCAGCGCCCGCACCTCCTCCTGCCCGGGATGATCGGCCGACCCCGGCATGGTGCCCCACCGCGCCGCGTCCAAGC
This sequence comes from Geodermatophilus sp. URMC 65, assembly GCF_053502545.1. Lineage (NCBI taxonomy): Bacteria > Bacillati > Actinomycetota > Actinomycetes > Geodermatophilales > Geodermatophilaceae > Geodermatophilus > Geodermatophilus sp. URMC 65. Next base: position 5,558,213 of record NZ_CP199954.1, on the reverse strand, counting down.
GTCGCCGTGCGGGGGAGCTCGACGCGTGCCAGGAGGAGCTGCCCTCGACCGGCCGCTCCAGCCACCGTGGTCCCTCGTCGGGCTGGTCCTCTCCGCCGGGTCCCTCAGCGTGCGCTCTGCCCCGCGGGGTCGGGGCCGGCGGGTGCCTGCGGGTCGCCGCCGCCGGCCGGTGCCCCGGTGCCGGAGGCGGCCCGCGTGCCGGAGAGGTGGCGGGCGGCGTTGACCAGGCCGACGTGGCTGAAGGCCTGGGGCGTGTTGCCGAGCTGCCGGCCGGCGACGGCGTCGTACTCCTCGCTGAGCAGGCCGAGGTCGTCGCGCAGGTCGAGCAGCCGGGTGAAGAGGGCCTCGGCCTCGTCCCGGCGGCCGATCCCGGTCAGGGCGTCGGCGAGCCAGAAGCTGCAGGCGAGGAACGCGCCCTCGCCGCCCGGGAGGCCGTCGACACCGCCGTCGGCGTCGGACCGGTAGCGCATCAGGAAGCCGTCGTGGTCCAGCTCGCGCTGGACGGCGGTCACGGTGCCCACGACCCGCGGGTCGTGCCACGGGAGGAAGCCGACCCGGGGGATGAGCAGTAGCGCTGCGTCCAGGCCGCGGGAACTGTAGAACTGGGTGAAGGTCTCGCGGTCGGCGTCGTAGCCGCGGCGGCACACGTCCTCGTGGATCTCCGCGCGCAGTCGGCGCCACCGGTCGACCGGGCCGTCCAGCCCGAAGTCCTCCACCGCGTGGACGGCGCGGTCGACCCCCGCCCAGGCCATGACCTTGGAGTGCACGAAGTGCCGGCGCGGGCCGCGGACCTCCCACAGGCTGTTGTCCGGCTGGTCCCAGGCCCCCTCGAGGAAGTCCAGCAGGGCCCGCTGCAGGTCCCAGCCGTCCTCGGTGCCGGCCAGGCCGGCGGTCCGGGCCAGGTGCAGCCCGTCGAGCACCTCGCCCCAGACGTCGAGCTGGAACTGGTCGGCGGCGGCGTTGCCGACCCGCACGGGTGCCGCGCCCTCGTACCCGGGCAGCCAGGGGATCTCGGACTCCGGGATCCGCCGGGAGCCGTCGAGGGCGTACATGATCCGCAGCTCGGCCGGGTCGCCGGCGGCGGCGCGCAGCAGCCAGTCGCGCCAGGCGTGCGCCTCCGCGAGGTACCCGGTCCCGAGCAGCGCCTGGAGGGTGAAGGTGGCGTCGCGCAGCCAGCAGTACCGGTAGTCCCAGTTCCGCGAGCCCCCGAGCTGCTCGGGCAGCGAGGTCGTGGCGGCGGCGAGGATGCCACCGGTGGGGGCGTAGGTCAGCGCCTCGAGGGTGAGCAGCGAGCGGCGGACGGCGTCGGCCCAGCCGCCGGTGTAGTGGCAGTCGCCGATCCAGTGCGCCCAGGACGCGAGGGTGTCCGCGAGCGCCCGGCGCGGGTCCGCCGGCCGCGGCCGGGGCAGGTGCGAGGCCGCGTGGGTGAGCACGAAGGCCACCGACGCGCCGGCGGCGACCTCGAACTCCGCGCGCACCACGCCGTCGGGCGGTCGAGCGGGACGTCGCTGCGCAGCCACACCGCGTCGGGTCCGGCCACGCCCGCCAGGTCGCCGTCGACCGTGCGGGTCCAGGGCGGCACGTGGCCGTAGTCGAAGCGCAGCACCAGCTCGGTGTGCAGGGGCACCCGGCCCGAGACGCCCTCGACGACCCGCACCACGTCAGGCGCCTCGCCGCGCGGAGGCATCAGGTCCACGACGCGCACGGCGCCCTCGGGGGTCTCCCACTCCGTCTCCAGCACCAGCGACTCGCCGCGGTAGCGGCGGCGGGTGCAGGCGCCGGCACCCCGCGGCGCGAGCAGCCAGCGCCCGGCCCGCTCGTCGCCGAGCAGGGCGGCGAAGCAGGCCGGCGAGTCGAACCGGGGCAGGCACAGCCAGTCGATCGAGCCGGTGCGGTCGACCAGCGCCGCGGTCTGCAGGTCGCCGATCAGCCCGTAGTCCTCGATCCGGCCGGCCATGCCGCTCCTCCCCGTCCCGTCCTCCTGGCGCTCCCCGCGGAGATCGCCGTCGGATCTGCAGTGGGACCCCGATCGTGACCGCGCCGGGGTCCGGCCGCAGGGCGTCGGTCGAGGAGGGCGACGCCGCCGCGGTCGTCACGGGATTGCAGGTCCCGGTGGAGGGCCCCGGCACGGTCGTGAGTACCGGCGTACGCCTGGTCAGGCGCCCGGGCGCCCGATCTCGGCGAAGGTGTCGGCCACCCAGTCGGCGATGAAGGTGCTCACGTGCGGCAGGTGGTCCAGGCCGATGTGCTCGGTGGCGCCCTCCTCGGGCGTGAACACCCGCAGCTCCCGCTTGGGGGAGTTGACCGCCTGGTCGTACGAGCGGTGCGCCATCGCCAGCGGGATCTGCCGGTCGTCGGCACCGTGCGCGACCAGGAAGGGCACGGTGATCCGCTCGACGACGCCCTCGAGGGTCACCGCGTCGGCGAACTCGACGAACTCGTCGAGGTCGGTGTGGCCCCACACCCACAGCACGTGCTCCCAGTAGTGCGGCACCGGGCGCTCGCCCTCGCGCTGCCGCCGCCGGCGCTGCACCGCACCCCAGTCGTGGTTGGCGCCCCACGCCACGCACAGCGCGAACCGCTTCTCGAAGGCGGCCGCGCGCGGGGCGTAGTACCCGCCCAGCGACCAGCCGACGATGCCGATGCGGGAGGCGTCGACGTCGGCGCGGGTCTCCAGCCAGTCGACGGCGGCGCCGGCCCAGGCCTCGGTGTCGATGCGGGCGGTGAGCCCCTGCAGCCGTAGCGCCTCACCGGTGCCGGGCTGGTCGAGCATCAGGCAGGAGATGCCGCGGGCGGCCAGCTCCTCCCAGTGGTTCGAGGCGTACATGTGCTCCTTGGTGGAGTCCAGCCCGTTGACCAGCACGACGACCGGCACCGGGCCGTGGTCGGCGGCCGGCGCCTGGCTGAAGTAGCCGGGCAGCGTCGTCCCCTCGTAGGGGACCTCCACCCGCGACACCCGCGGGCTGTGCGTCTCGAACGCCTTCTGCGCGATCTCCAGCATCCGCCGGTAGGTGGGCACGCGGTTGGGGTCGGAGTGCGCGAGCATCCGCTCGGCCTGGGCCAGGTAGTTGCTGGCGCGGAACCACAGCTGCCCGGCGGTGCGGGTGTGCCCGGCCTTCTCCGCCTCCTCGGCCTGCCCGACGAGCTGGTCGGTCAGCGCGGTCCAGGCGCGCAGGAAGTCCGGCGTCCCGGCGTCCTCACCGGCGTTCGCGGCGTCCTTGATCGGCCGGCAGGCGCGGTCGACCTCGTCGATCAGCCCGCCGGAGTTCAGCGTGGCGACCACGCTGAGGTTCCAGGTGTAGGGGCCGGTGGGGAAGTACTCGAACACGGGTCGTTCCTCTCAGGTGGTCCGCGTGCGGGTGCGCGGCCGTGGCCGGGCGGGCCGGACCGGCGGCAGCTCGACGCCCGCGACGACGCGGTTGCGGATGGTGCCGATGCCCTCGACGGTCATCTCCACGACGTCGCCGGGCTGCAGCGGGGGAGGAGCCTGCCCGCCGCGGCGGCCCCACAGCTCGGCGAGGCAGCCGCCGTTGCCGCAGGTGCCCGAGCCGAGCACGTCGCCGGGCAGGACCCGGGTGCCCCGGGAGGCGTAGCTGATGAGCTCCTCGAACGGCCACCCCATGTTCGACAGCAGGTCCTGGCCGATCTCGACGTCGTTGACCGACACCCGCATGTCCATCTGCAGGAACCCCTCGTCGTCCCGGTACGGCTCGAGCTCGTCGGCGGTGACCAGCCAGGGGCCCAGCGTGGTGGCCGAGTCCTTCCCCTTGGCCGGGCCGAGGTTGACCCGCATCTCGCGGGCCTGCAGGTCGCGGGCCGACCAGTCGTTGAGCACCGTGTAGCCGAACACGTGCTCGCGCGCCTGCTCGGGCGTCAGGGACGCGCCGTCCCGGCCGACGACGACGGCGACCTCGAGCTCGAAGTCGAACCGCTGCGACCCCGGCGGGACCGGGACGTCGTCGTGCGCCCCGACGAGCGCGTACGGGTTGGTGAAGTAGAAGGTCGGCGCCTCGTACCACTCCGGCACGACCCCGGCCTGGCCGTCGATCGCCTTGCGCACCCCCTCGACGTGCTCCTCGAAGGCGACGAAGTCGCGCACCGTCGGCGCCTGCAGCGGCGGCAGCAGCCGGACCGACTCCAGCGGCACCGCCGGGCCGCGCAGTGCCTCGGCACCCGTCTCCAGCGCGGCGAGCAGCCCCGCGCGGACGAGGTCGAGCACCGTCGTCCGCGCGGGGAGCTCGTGCAGCCCGGCCGTGCCGTCGGGGCGGGTGCTGACGACGCCGGCGCGGACCCGACCGCCCGCCTCCCAGGTGGCGAACCGCATCAGACCGGCGGGGCCACGAACAGGCCCTTGTCCGGGTCGTTGAACGACCGCTTGGCCACGAACTCGTTCATCGCGTTCGCCGTGCCCCACTGGTCGGAGACCTCGGGCCGGGTGAAGTCGTAGACGTGCGGGTGCCAGGTGTCCTCGTCGAGCGTCTCGAGCTCGGTCGTGTACTCGACGGTGTTGCCGTGCGGGTCGAGGAAGTAGCTGAAGGTGTTGTTCCCGGCCATGTGGCGGCCCGGGCCCCAGATCTTCTCGACGCCGGCGCGCAGCAGCCGGCCGGTGCCACGCATGTACTCGTCGATGCCGCGCAGCTCGAAACTGGCGTGGTGCAGCGACGCGTGCGGGCCGCGGGCGATCGCCATGCTGTGGTGCCAGGCGTTGGTCCGCATGAACCACATCATGTTGCCCATCCGCGGGTGCATCAGCGTGTCGGAGAGGGCGAAGGACAGGTGCTTCTCGTAGAAGGCGACCGTGCCCTCCGGGTCGGCGGAGTTCACCACCACGTGCGAGAGGCGCACCGGGATCGACTCGCCCTCCTCGATCGGCCGGTGCTGGCGCACCGCGACGTCGGAACTGACCTCGATCGTGCGGCCCTCGTTGTCGAAGAAGCGGAAGCCGTAGCCGCCGCCGGGGGTCTGCAGGTCGCGCGGTTCGTGCACCAGCTGCACGCCGTCGGCCGCCAGCCGCCCGGCCAGGGTGTCGACGTCGGCGGCGTCCTCCGCGCCGAAGGAGATCAGGTCGATCCGCTTGTCGGTGGCCTCGCGCAGCCGGACGACGTACTGCTCCGGCGAGCCCTCGGCGGCGAGGAACGTCAGCCCCGAGTCGGTGTGCTCGGCCGTGAGGCCCCAGGTGGAGGTGAAGAAGTCCTGCTGGGTGCGCAGGTCGGGCACGGCGAGGTCGACGTGCCGCAGGTGGGTGATCAGTCGCTGGGTCATCTCGTTCCCTTCGCGGGCTCGTGGGCTAGGCGGGCTGGCTGGTCAGCTGGGCGATGGCGCGCATGAGGCCCGGGATGTCGCCCTGGACGTGGTCGATCTGCCACTGCGCGAGCTGGTTGGAGGCGTCGACGACGGTCCTCGCGCGGTCGACCCGGCGGGCGTGGAAGGCGTCCCACAGGTCCTGGTCGAGCGCGTCGCGGTCGAGGAGCAGCTCGGTGAGGACGACGGCGTCCTCGAGCGCCTGCGCGCCGCCCTGCGCGATGGTGGGCGGGCAGGTGTGCGCCGCGTCGCCGATGAGCACGACCCGGCCGCGGTTCCACGGTTCGTCGAGGACGTGGGTCTCGAACCAGGTGTAGTTGACGCGGGACGGGTCGGTCAGCGACTCGCGGATCTCGTCCCACGGGCCGTGGTAGGCCTGCGACAGCTGCTTCATCGTGGCCAGCTGCTCCTGGGGCGAGAGCGCGCTGCGGTCCTGCGCGTCCTCGACGATGTACGCGTAGAGCGAGTCCGCGCCGGTCGGGCAGTAGCCGGCGATGTAGGACGGCCCGCCGTAGTAGAGGTCGGTGCGGGTGACGCTCGCCGGCCGTGGCCCGAAGGCGCGCCAGATGCCCATGCCGACCGACCTCGTCTCCAGGTCGATGCCGAGCGCGCGGCGGGTCCACGACCGGATGCCGTCGGCGCCGACGACGAGGTCGTACCGCCCGGCCGAGCCGTCGGAGAAGCAAACGTCGACGCCGGCGTCGTCCTGGGCCAGCTCGGTGAGGGTGGTGCCGAAGCGGACCTTGACGCCGACCTCGGTGGCGCTGTCGATCAGGATGCGGGCCAGCTCCGGCCGGGGCATGCCCATGGCGGCCGGCAGGTCGGGCCCGCCGGTCCTCGCGTCGGGGATCTCGGCGACGACGCTGCCGGCCGGGTCGGGCGCACGGATGCCGGTGACGTCGAAGGCGTAGCCGGCCGCCTGCACCTCCTCCCAGACGCCGAGCGAGCGCAGCTCCCGCAGCGCGTTGCCCTGCAGGGTGATGCCGGAGCCGATCGCCGCGACGTCGGGCTTGACCTCGACCAGGTCCACCGCCACGCCACGGGCGGCCAGGTGGATGGCGGTCGCCGTCCCGGCGAGGCCGCTGCCGACGACCAGGACGCTGTTCACGGCGGGCACGGCGGCCTCCTACTTGACGGCGATCGGGTTGACCGGGGCGCCGACGGCGCCGGTCACGGGCAGGGGGGCGGCGGTGAGGAAGAAGTCCCAGACGCCGTCGGTGGCGCAGTCGGCGGCGAGGGCGTCGAGGTCCCACATCTCGCCGATGAACAGGCCGATGCTGGGGATGGCCACCTGGTGCAGCGGCTGGAAGGCGACGTCGAACTCGTTGGGCCGCACCTCGAAGCCCCAGGTGTCGGTGGCGACGCCGGCGATCTCGGTGCCGTGCAGCCAGTCGGCGGTGGTGAACGACAGGCCGGGGGAGGCACCTCCGGCGTAGTCGCCCCAGCCGCGCCCCTCGGCGATGTCACGGCGCGCGCGGGTCAGCCGGCCGGTGCGGACCAGCAGCAGGTCACCGCGGCCGACCCGGGCGCTCCCGCCCTGCGCGGCGATGGTCGCCCGCAGGTGCGCCGGGGTGATCGCGAAGCCGTCGGGCAGTTCGCCGTCCGTGCCGATCGCCCGGCCGACGTCGAGCAGCACGCCGCGGCCGGCGAAGAGGGCGGCGGTGGTCTCGATCCCGGTGGCCCGGTCGCCGTCGCTGGTGACGACGTCACCGGCGCGGCGGCCGTTCCAGGCCATGCCGTGGTCGAAGATGTGGCCGAGGCCGTCCCACTGGGTGGAGGCCTGCAGCGGCATCGCGATGACGTCGTCGGCGCCGCCGAGGCCGTGCGGGAAGCCCTGGACGCCGCGCTCGGCGTCGGTGCCGGTGTCGAGCATCGTGTGCACCGGGTTGGTGCGACGTCGCCAGCCCCTCTGCGGGCCGTCCATGTCGAACGACTGGGCGAGGGAGAAGCTCGCGCCGCGGCGCACGAGGCGGGCGCCCTCGAGCCGCTTGGCCTCGTCGAGGAAGTTCAGCGTGCCCAGGACGTCGTCGGCGCCCCAGCGGCCCCAGTTGGAGCAGCGCTTCGCGGCGGCGGCGATGGCGCCCTCCGGGTCGGTGCGGTCGAGCTCCGCAGGTGTGGTGGCGTCGGTCACGGCTCCCACGGTCGGGTGAGCCGAGTCATCAGGGAAGACCAGATCGGTGATGCCCTCCATCGACGTGGTTTATGGTCCGGCGCTGTGAACCTGGCCAACCTGGACCTCAACCTGCTGGTGTCCCTGGACGCGCTGCTCGAGCAGCGCAGCGTCACGCGCGCCGCCCAGCAGCTGGGACTGAGCCAGCCGGCGTTGTCGGCGTCGCTGGCCCGGCTGCGCCGGCACTTCGGTGACGAGCTGCTGTCCCGGGTCGGCAACGCCTACCGGCTCACCCCGCTGGCCGGGCAGCTCAAGCCGAGGGTCCGGCTGGCCCTCGACGGCGTGGAGCGGGTGTTCAGCGCTCAGCCGGACTTCGACCCGGCCGAGTCCACCCGCGAGTTCTCCGTACTGGTGAGCGACTACGGGTGCGCCGTCCTGGGGGACACGCTGGCCCTGCTGCTGTCGGAGGAGGCGCCGTCGGCCCGGCTGCGGCTGGCGCACAACACCCCCGGTGCGGTCGACCAGGCGCAGCAGACCCTGCTGAGCACCGACCTGCTGGTGCTGCCGCACGGCTTCGTCACCGATCTCCCGCACGCCGACCTGCACCGGGACCGGTGGGTGCTGGTGGTCTCCGCGGACAACGCCGAGGTGGGGGAGGCGCTCACGGTCGAACAGCTGCGGACGATGCCGTGGGTGGCGACCTACCACGGGCCCACGGCGTCCACCCCGGCCGCGCGGCAGATGCGGATGCTCGGGATCGAGCCGCGGGTCCAGGTGGTGACCGAGAGCTTCCTGACCGTGCCGGGGCTGGTGGCCGGCAGCGACCGGATCGCGCTGCTGCAGGAGCGGCTGGTGCAGCTGCTGCCCCTGAGCGCCGGCGTACGGGCGCTGCCCCCGCCCTTCGACGCCGGTCCGCTGGTCGAGGCCATGTGGTGGCACCCGGTCTACGACCGCGACCCCGAGCACGAGTTCTTCCGGGACCTCGTGCGGCGCGCCGCCCACCAGGCCACCGACCCGGTGCTGTGACGCCCTCCGGTCATCGACGCGGCTGATGATCGGCATCAGGAATCGATGCTTCCCTGATGAGCCGGGTCCTGAGCACACTGCCTCGCCAGTGACGCCGGTCACCGGAACCGGCGCTCGTCCCTCCCGGAGCAGCCCGTGTCCGAGCACGTCCTCGACCCCGCCGGGGTCGCCCGCGAGCCCCTCGCCGGGGAGGTGGCCCTCGACCCCGCGACGGGCCGTCCGGCCGGCCGGGCGCAGGCCCTCGTCCTCCTGCTGTCCAGCTGTCTGGCGGTGCTGGGGGCGGTGCTGCTCGCACCGGTGCTCCCGCGCATCCAGGACGCCTTCGCGGGCACCCCCGGCGTCGAGACCCTGACCCCGGTCGTGCTGACCGCACCCGCCCTGGTGATCGGGCTGACCGCGATGGTGGCCGGGCGCATCGTCGACCGGGTCGGGCGCAAGCGCCTGCTCGTCGGGGCGCTCGTCGTCTACGCGTTCGTGGGCACCGCGCCGCTGTGGCTGCCGTCCCTGCAGCTGGTCGTGGCCAGCCGCGTGCTCCTCGGCCTCACCGAGGCGGCGATCATGACCTGCTGCACCACGCTGCTCGCCGACTACTTCCACGGCTCGCAGCGGGAGCGCTACCTCGGTCTGCAGGTCGTCTGCACGACCGTCGCCGCCACGCTCTTCTTCGGCCTCGGTGGCGCACTCGGGGCCCAGGACTGGCGGACGCCGTTCTGGCTCTACGCCGTGGGCCTGCCGTTGGCCCTCCTCGCCGCGCGGTACGTGTGGCAGCCCGCGCCGCAGGCCCGGGCCCGCACGACGGAGCTGCCTCCGCTGCCGTGGCGGCAGCTGGCCGCGCCCGTGGGCGTGACGCTGCTCGGTGGCCTGGTCTTCTACGTCCTCATCGTCCAGCTCTCGTTCGTGCTGGACGGCATCGGTGTCGGGTCCACGGCGACGATCGGTGCCGCCAGCGCGATCGCCTCGCTCGGCACCGCGATCGGGGCGTTCTCCTTCGGCCGGCTGGCCGCGCTGGGCCCCGCGGTCACGGTGCCCCTGGCCTTCGGGCTGTCGGGTGTGGGGATCGTCGGCATGGGCCTGTCCGCCACCGTCCCGCTGGTCGTCGCCTCCGCCGTCGTCACCGGCCTCGGCAACGGCCTGCTGCTGCCCTCCCTGCTGACCTGGGCGCTCGGCTCGCTGGGCTTCGAGCAGCGCGGCCGCGGGACCGGCGTGTGGACGTCGGCCCTCTTCACCGGTCAGTTCGTCTGCCCGCTCGTCGTCCTGGCGCTCAGCGGTGCCGTCGACGGGCTGGGTCCCGCGCTGGTCGTCGTGGGCGCCGTGGCGGTCGCCGCGGCCGCCGGCGTGCGCTCCCTCCGGCCGGTGCAGACGGTCGAGCCGGCGCCGGCCGCGCACTGACCGACCGGACGGCGGCCTCGCGAGGACTCCCCGCGGGGCCGCCGTCGTGCCGGCTGCCCGTACCGCACGGCCCGCGGCTCACGGCGCGTCGAACAGCGTGACCTCGTCCGGCCGGGCGGTGAACGGGTTGGCCCACTCCGACGGCGTTCCGGTGATCGGCTGGGCGTCGGTCACCACCACGAAGGGGGTGCCCGGGTAGACGGCCAGCACCCGGGTGGTCGAGGTCAGCGTCTCGCTGCGCTCGACCAGCTCGCCGCGCCGGAGGTGCTGCGTCGTCCGCTCGCCGTGCAGTTCCGCCCCGACCTCGGCGACCCACCGGGCGCCGTCCTGCTGGAAGGCGATCGCCCGCACCCGCCGTCCCGGGGGAGCGGGCTCGCAGCCGGCGAACTCCGCGAGGGCCTCGTAGAGCCGTTCGGCCTGCTCGTCGTCGCTCGCCCGGGGCAGGAAGAAGGCAGCCATGGCCGCCATCCTCGCCGTCGGCACCGACAGGCCGGGACGGCTGTCAACCCCGGCCGGCCGCTGCTGCCCGCGCCACCCGGCGCGCGACCTCGGCAGCGGACACGGCGCGGACCCCGAGCGCCCGGGCGTCGGCGAGCCGCTCGGGGGTGACCTGCGAGGTCGCGTCCGGGACGACGACCACGCGGTAGTCCCGCTCGCTGGCGTCGAAGACCGTGGCGCGGGGGCAGTTGGGGAAGTTGCAGCCGGCCACGACCACGGTGTCGACGCCGAGCTCCCGCAGGTGCTCGTCGAGCGGGGTGCGGTGGAACGCGCTCCACCGCGGCTTCCAGAGCACGACCTCGTCCGGGCCGACCCGCTGCCGACGGCCCGCCAGCAGCGCCTCGCTGTCGAGCTCGACGGCGGGCGCGGGCAGCAGGCCGGGAGCCACCCGGGCGCCTGCCGACCCCGGCCGCACGAGCGGCGCGCCCGCCCGGACGGCGGCCCGGCGGACGAGGTCGACGTCGTCCCCGGCGTAGAGCCGGACGACGTGCACGATGGGGCGCCCGGCCGCCCGGTAGGCCGCGACCAGCCGGGCCAGCTCGGGCAGGACGGCCGACGTGCCCGCGACCGCCGCGGCCCCGTCGTCGAGGAAGTCGGCCTGGGTGTCGACCACCAGGAGCGCGGAGGTCGCCAGGTGGGGCTCGGTGAAGGCGTCGTCCGTCGGGGGAGTGCCCATCGCGCCACCCTCCCAGGACCCCGCCACCGGGTGTGCTCCCGGACGCCCACCCCGTGCCCCGCATGGTGGGCAGCGTCCGGGTGCGGGGAGGAACGGTGCCGTGCGGGGCCGGAGCGCGGGCACCCCAGGGCATTAGGAGGCGAGCGTCCGGGACGGAGGGGTCCGGCGCCGTCGGGGCGCGATCGAGCGCCCGGTCAGTACGACCGCGGCAGCCCCAGCACCTTGGTCGCGACGAAGGCCTTGACCATGTTGTTGTGGACGGGGGCGACCTGGTACATGCGGGTCTCGCGGAACTTGCGCTCGACGTCGTACTCGTCGACGAACCCGTTGCCGCCGTGGGTGTCGAGGGCGACGTTGGCCGCGGCCCAGCTGGCCTCCGACGCCAGGTGCTTGGCCATGTTCGCCTCGGGCCCGCACGGCTCGCCGGCGTCGAAGAGCCGGGCGGCCTCGTAGCGCATCAGGTCGGCGGCGCGGACCTCCATGTAGGCGTCGGCCAGCGGGAACTGCACCCCCTGGTTGGCGCCGATCGGGCGGCCGAACACCTCGCGCTCGTTGGCGTAGGCGACGGCCCGGTCGACGAACCAGTAGCCGTCGCCGATCGCCTCGGCGGCGAGCAGGATGCGCTCGGCGTTCCAGCCGTCGATGACGTACCGGAAGCCGGCGTCGACCTCGCCGATGACGTGGTCGGTGGGCACCCGCACGCCCCGGTAGGAGACCTGGTTGGTCGCGTAGTTGAACATCGTGCTCACCGGTACGACCTCGAGGGTCTCCGGCTGCTCGGCGCGCACCCGGCGCAGGTCGACGAGGAAGAGGGTCAGCCCGCGCGTCCTGTCGGCCCCCCGCTCGCTGGTGCGGGCCAGCACGAGGGCGAGGTCGGACTCCTGGATGCGGCTGGTCCAGTTCTTGTGCCCGGTGATCACGAAGTCCTCGCCGTCGCGGGTGGCCGTGGTGGCGATGGCGGTGGTGTCCGACCCGGCCGCGGACTCGGTGATCGAGAAGGCCTGCAGCCGCAGCTCGCCTGCGGCGATCAGCGGGAGGTGGGTCTGCTTGAGCGCGTCGCTGCCGTGCCGCAGCAGGGCGCCCATCGTGTACATCTGCGCGTGGCAGGCGGCCGAGTGCCCGCCGGAGCGGTTGATCTCCTCCATGACCACCGACGCCTCGGTCACGCCCAGACCCGCGCCGCCGTACTCGGTCGGGATGAGGACCGCGAGCAGGCCGGCCGCGGTGAGGGTGTCGACGAACTCCTGCGGATAGCGGCGGTCCCGGTCGGTCTCGCGCCAGTAGGCGTCGGGGAAGTCCGCGCACAGCGCGCGGGTGCGGGCGCGCAGGATCCTCAGGGAGACCTCGTCGGTGCCGGCGGCGGGCATGGGCGTCCTCTCGGGGGTCGTGTCGGTGAGCGGCGGCGGCCTCCGGTCAGGACACGCGGCGGCTCCACGTCGGCTCGACGCGGGCCCACTCGCGCCCCCACCGCCGGGCGGCCCGGCGGGCGAGCAGCCCGCACAGCGCGGCGTGCAGCAGGCCGGCGGCCCCCACGCTGCCGGCCCAGCCCAGCCCGACCAGCACGAGCGTGCTCCGCTGCACCTGCGCCGGGGTCATCGGCGCGCCGGTCGGCCGCCCGTCGGACGTCGTCCACAGCGTCAGGGTGTCGCCGGCGCGGGTGGTCGGACGCGCGAGCACCTGCCCGTCCACCGGGGTCCCGTCGGGGGCGGTCCACCGCGCCGGGACGGGGAGCCGGGTCCGCGGGGACACGTCGGCAGGGATCACGGCGTCGGCGGTCACGACGGCGGGGACCTGCGTGCGCTCGTCGGCCTGCTGCCGGGCCACGGCCGCCAGGTCGGAGCGGACGGCGGTCCCCACGGCGAGGGCGACCGGCACCGACAGCAGCACCACGAGCAGGACGACGACCCGCGACACGAACTCCACCGTGTGGCTCGTCCGCTTGAGCGGGCCCGAGCCGAGCGTGAACCGGCGGACGCCGCGGGCGAGGGGACCGGACAGGGGCACGAGAACCGCCTCCCTCCGCGCGGGGCCCCATCGTCGCAGGGACCGACGTGTCATCGGGCACCCGTGGACGTGGTCGGCTGCGCTCGTGGTCGTATATACGCGCACGGCGTCGAGACATATACTGGCGGCGTGACGAAGCGGCTGGTGGACATCGACGACGCCGACCTCGACGCTGCTCGGGAAGCGCTGTCGACCTCGACGATCAAGGAGACGGTGGGCCGGGCGCTGCGCGAGGCGGCCGCCTCCGCCGCCCGTCGCCGTGAGGTGGAACGGCTGCTGGACGGCTCCTCGAGCCTCCTCGCGGCCGACGCGGACCGCGCCCGGGCATGGCGGTAGTCGCCCGGTACCTCCTCGACACCAGCGCGGCCGCGCGGGTGCCCCACCGCGTGGTGGCCGACCGCGTCGTCCCCCTGCTGTCCGCCGGCCTGCTGGCGACCTGCGCCGCCCTGGACCTGGAGGCCCTCTACAGCGCGCGGTCACCGGGGGAGTACCGCGGCCTCCGGGCCGACCGACGGCTGGCCTACGAGCACGTCCCCACCGAGGACGAGGACTGGCAGCGGGCGCTCGAGGTGCAGGCGGCCCTGGCCGAGGTCGGCCGCTGGAGGGGCGTGGGGATGGCCGACCTGGTCATCGGTGCCGTGGCCGAGCGGCACCGGGTGACCGTGCTGCACTACGACGGGGACTTCGACCTCGTCGCCGGGGTGACCGGCCAGCGCACCGAGTGGGTCGTGCCGGCCGGCTCGGTCCCCTGACGGAGCTCCCGTGGCCACGCTCGGTGTGCGGAGCGGTGAACGCCCGACCAGGCTGGGGCAGTGCAACCGCAGGTCCGCGACAGCAGCCAGGTCGAGCCCGAGGTGTGGGACGACCCGGTGCGCGGGGACGTCTCCTTCCGGGTGCTGTTCAGCGCCGACCGCACGCCGACCAACGGGCTCTACACGGGGCTGACCGAGCTGGCGCCCGGCGGCTGGCTGGGTCTGCACCGGCACACCCAGGCCGAGGTCTACCACCTCGTCGAGGGCAGCGGGGTCGTCGTCCTGGACGGCGTCGAGCACCCGGTGGCGGCGGGGTCGGCGGTGTTCATCCCCGGCGACGCCGAGCACGACATCCGCAACACCGGAGAGGGCACCCTCCGCTTCGTGTACGCCTTCGCGACCGACGCGATCGACGACGTGGTCTACCGGTTCTCCGCCGACGGGTGACCGACGCCCCACCGGGGGTGCGCAGGACCTGTCGGCCCCGGTGGCGACACTGCGGTGGTGAACCGCGTCGTCCTCCTGCGTCGGGGTGGGGACGTCGTGGCGGCTCGGGAGCTCGCCGACGACGGGACGACGGTCGGGGAGACGCGGCTGCCCGCCGGCGAGCTCGCGGCGTTCGTCCGGGCGCGGGAACGCACGCCGGTCCGCTGGGTGTGGGACGACACCACCCGCTGGTACCCGGCGCTGCTCGACGCCGGCGTCCGGGTCGAGCGCTGCACCGACCTGCGGCTCACCCACGCGGTGCTGCGGCGCTCGCCCTTCGTCGACCAGGCCCTGCTCGCCGCCGGCGACACCGCGGCCTGGGACGCGCTGCAACCGGTGACCCCCGCCGATCCGGCGCTGTTCCCGCTCGAGGACCCGGCCGACGGCCTGGACCCGGTCGCCGAGCACGAGCGCCAGCAGGCCGCGTTGGCCGCGTCGACGCACCCCGCCCGCCTGGCGCTGCTGCTGGCGGCCGAGTCCTCCGGGGCGCTGGTGGCGGCCGAGATGACGCACGCCGGGCTGCCGTGGCGGGCCGACGTGCACGAGCGCCTGCTCGCCGAGCTGCTGGGTCCGCGCCCGCCGCACGGCTCCCGCCCCGCGGTGCTGGAGGCGCTGGCCCGGGAGGTCCGCGCGGCGCTGGGGGCACCGGAGCTGAACCCGGACTCGGCCGGCGCCCTGCTGCGGGCGCTGCAGTCGGCGGGGCTGGCGGTGGAGGACACCCGCTCCTGGACGCTCGAGCAGCTCGACCACCCCGTCGTCCCGCCGCTGCTGGAGTACAAGCGGCTCTCCCGGTTGATGACCGCCAACGGCTGGGCCTGGCTGGAGGCCTGGGTCCGCGAGGGCCGGTTCCGGTCGTGGTTCGTGCCCGCCGGGGTGGTGACCGGGCGCTGGGCCTCCAACGGCGGGGGAGCGCTCTCGGTCCCGGTCCAGGTCCGCCCGGCCGCGGTCGCCGACGACGGCTGGCGGCTCGTCGTCGCCGACGTCGCCCAGCTCGAGCCGCGGGTGCTCGCCGGCATGAGCGGGGACGACGCGATGGCCGAGGCCGCCCGGGCCGCCGACCTGTACGAGGGCATGGTGGCCGGCGGCGCGGTCGAGACGCGGGCGCAGGCCAAGGTCGCGATCCTCGGCGCGATGTACGGCGCCACCCGGGGCGAGAGCGGCCGCATCATGCCCCGCCTGACCCGCCGCTACCCGCGGGCCATCGGGCTGGTCGAGGAGGCCGCCCGGGCCGGCGAGCGTGGGGAGATCGTGCACACCCTGCTCGGCCGAGGCTCGCCCCGCCCCACCGGCGCGTGGGCCGAGCGCGCCGTCGCGCTGGGCGAGCCGGCCGAGGTCGCCGGCTCCCGGGAGGAGTGCGACCGGCACCGCCGGGCCTGGGGGCGGTTCACCCGCAACTTCGTCGTCCAGGGCACCGGCGCCGAGTGGGCCCTGTGCTGGCTGGCCGACCTGCGCAACCGGCTGTGGCGCCTGGGCGCCACCGGCCCGCTGCAGCAGCGGCCGCACCTGGTCTTCTTCCTGCACGACGAGGTGGTCGTCCACGCGCCCAAGCACCTCGCCGACGCGGTCGCCGAGGAGGTGCGCCGCGCCGCCGCGACGGCCGGCCGGCTGCTCTTCGGTGCCTTCCCAGTCGACTTCCCGCTCGACGTGTCGGTCGTCGCGTCCTGGGCCGACGCCGGCTGAGTCGCGGGCCGGTCCGACGGCGACGCGCAGTGCGACCAGCGTCGTTCGACATCGTCGGACGAGCGCCGTTGCCACGGCTCCCGAGGGCGTCCCTAGCCTCCCGCCACGCTCCAGACCCCACCGGGGTCGCTGGTTCGAGGAGGAAACAGCATGAGAGTGCGATGCCTGACGACAGCCGTCCTCACGGCGGCCGGGTGCGTGGTCCTGGCCGCACCGGCGCTGGCGGTCGTCCCGCAGCAGGCGCCGCCGGTGACGGCGCACCAGGACCCCGGCGCGGAGCCGTGGGTGGCGGCGTGGACCACCGCGCCGCAGGGCGTCTACCCGCTCGGCTACGCAGTGGCGCAACCCGGACCGCTGGGCGAGGTGGTACCGGGCGTCGAGCAGCCCCTCCTCGAGTACGCCTTCCCCGACGAGCAGGCGCAGGACCAGACCATGCGCATGGTCGTGCACCCGGGCATCGGCGGCGACGAGTGGCGGGTGCGGCTCAGCAACCGGTTCGGCACGCAGCCGGTGACCTTCGGCGGCGCGACCGCCGCCCTGCAGCAGAGCGGCGCCACCGTCGTCCCGGGCACCGAGCAGCAGCTCACCTTCGACGGCCAGCAGTCGGTGACCCTGCAGCCGGGGGAGGAGGTGCGCAGCGACGCCGTCCCTCTGGAGCTCTCCGACGCCGAGGCGCAGCGGTCGAACGTGGCGGTGAGCCTGCACGTCCAAGGCGCTAGCGGCCCGATGACCTGGCACGCGGCGTCCTTCACCTCCTCGTACGTCACGGACCCGGGGGCCGGCGACCACACCAGGGACCTCACCGACGAGGCGTTCCCGCACTCCACGACGAGCTGGTTCTTCCTGACCGGGCTGGAGGTCCAGCGGGAGGACGCCGGGACGGTGGTCGCCCTCGGGGACTCCATCACCGACGGCTTCTTCTCCACCATCAACGGCAACGACCGCTGGCCGGACGTGCTGCAGCGCCGCCTGCTGGCCGAGGACGACGAGGAGGTCGTCTCGGTCGTCAACCAGGGCATCGCCGGCAACATGGTCACCCGGGTGGGCCGCCTCGAGGGAGGCTGCACCCCGTGCGACGGGCCCCCGGCCGTCGACCGGCTCGACGAGGACGTGCTCAGCCAGCCCGGCCTGCGTGCCGTCGTCCTGCTGGAGGGCATCAACGACATCGGTGGCGGCGGTGCGACCGCGGCCGAGGTCATCGCCGGGATGGAGGAGATCGCCGACCGGGTGCACGCCGCCGGGATCCCGATCGTCGGGGCGACGCTGACGCCCTCGGGCGGCGCCGCGGACGGCCTGGCCAACTACGGCACGGCCGAGACCGACGAGCAGCGCCGGGCCGTGAACGACTTCATCCGCACCAGCGGGGCCTTCGACGCCGTGGTCGACTTCGCGGCGGCCACCGAGGACCCGGCCGACCCCAGCCGGCTGCTGCCCGCCTACGACACCAACACGTCGGTGGGCGGCCCCGGCGACCACCTGCACCCCAACCGGGCCGGGTTCCTCGCCATGGGCGCCGCGTTCGACCTGGAGGAGCTGCGGGCCCTCGTCGCCTCCGCCGCTCCGCAGGCCATGGCGGCCGGCTGACCAACGACAGGGGGCACTGACCCGGGGCAGGACCCCACGCCACGAGAGGCGGCGTCCCCGACTAGGGGGCGCCGCCTCCGCCGTCTCCACGGCCCGGCCACGTACCGGTCGAGGCCGACGCCGGGGGTGCCGTTGACGGCGGTTGCGGTCCTCGGTCCCCCGGCCACGCGCGGCAGCGGACGCGGCCCTCTACGCGGCCAAGCGCGGCGGCCGCGACCGGAGCGCCGTCGCCGCGACGGTGCCGGCCACGCCCGCCTGACCGGGAGTCGAGCCCGGACCCGGCCGGCGGTCAGGCCGGTGCGGCCAGCGAGACCACCACCTTGCCGCAGAGCCGCCCGGAGCCCGCGTGCTCGAAGGCCGTCGCCACGTCCTGCAGCGCCACGACGCGGTCGAGCGGGACGCGCAGCCGGGACGTGTCGACGAGGTGGGCCAGGTGGGCGAGGTCGATCGGTGACCGCCTGGTCGCCACGGCGGTCACCCGGGGCCCGTGGCCCGGGCGCAGGCCCCGCACCGTGTCAGGGGACAGCGGCCGGGTCGACACCAGGACGCCGTCGTGGGTCAGCGCGGGTCGCACCGCGGCGAACCGCAGCGCGCCGGGCGCGTCGAGCACGACGTCCCACTGCCGGCTGCCGGCCAGGACGTCGTCCCGGTGCCGGTCGAGGACGACGTCGGCGCCGAGGTCGCGGAGGAAGTCCGCACGGGCGGGGTCGGCGACCGCGGTGACCGAGGCGCCGGCGAGCCGCGCGAGCTGCACGGCGTACGCGCCGATCCCCCCGGCCGCCCCGACGACCAGGACCCGCGGGTCGGTGCGCGCCTGCAGGGCGGCCCGGCCGTGCAGGGCCTGCAGCGCGGTCAGCCCGGCGAGCGGGATGCCGGCCGCCGGCACGAGGTCGATCGTGCGAGGGGCGCGGGCGACGCGGTGCTGGGGGAGGAGGACCAGCTCGGCCATGCCGCCGCCGGTGTGACCGATGAGGGCCATGACCCGGTCACCGATGTCGAAGCCCGTCACGGCCGGTCCGCGTGCGACGACCTCGCCCGCGACGTCGAAGCCGGGGGCGACACGGCTCCCGCCCAGCGCGCGGAACAGCCGCCCCCCGCGCAGCAGCCCGAGGTCGCTGCCGTTGACGCTCGACGCGGCCACCCGCACGAGCACCTGGGTGCCGGTCGGTGCCGCGGGGGCGGGCACCTCGACGACCCGCGGGACGACCGACCCGCCGGCCCGGACCAGCCGCACGGCCCGCATCGTGCGGTCGCCGGTTCCGGCCCGGGGAGCGCCTCGCGGAGCCGTCATGGACGGATCGTCGCAGGGCAGCTCGGTCCCCGCCGGTGGTGATCGGCTCCGACCCCGAGGCGCGCTGACGCAGCGTGGCCGTCCGTGGGGCGGTGGTCGCGGTCGCCGTGCGGGTCACGAGAGGGCCGGCCCCTCCGCGGGCTCGTGGAGGCCCTCGTCGCTGGAGACGCCCAGGCGGTCCCGGAAGACGGTGCGGTCGAAGCCGCGGGCCCGGTGATCGGTCTCGACCGCGCGACGTGCTGCCGGGCTGCCGGCGAGCACTGACTGCGTCCGTCCGGCCTCGGCGAGGAACTCGTCCAGCGAAGGACCCGGCACGGCGAACTCGTCGATCTTCATCACGGTCATGCGGGCGACCGTAGGAGCTCACGTGCGGTTGAGATCGAGGGAGAGCCACATCCACCCCGACCCGTCGTCAGCCGGCGGGGCTCAGGTCTCGATCAGAACGACGTCGAGGGTGGTGAGGACGGCGGGGTCGGAGATGGCCTCGACGGCGGTGATCCGGCCACCCGAGACGACGAACTCCAGCGCTCCGTGCAGTCGGCCGTCCAGCGTGAACACAGCGCCGGGGGCGCCGTCGAGCAGCGCGGCGCGTGCGGCCCGGGCCTTGCCGAGGAAGGCGCGGGCGACCGCCTCGTGACCGCTGAGCCGCTCGAGCCCGCCGAGGGCGGGGACGGCGGCGTCGGCGCTGAGCACGACGTGCGGGTCGAGCACGACCAGCAGCTCCGCGAAGTCGCCGTTGCGCGCAGCGGCGAGGAACGCCTGCACCACCTCCTGACGGCGCCCGGCGTCCGTGGGGCCGGCGGCGCCCGGAGCCGCGCTCTGCACCCGGCGCCGGGCGCGGCTGGCCAGCTGGCGCGCCGCAGCCGGACTGCGGTCGAGGACTGCCGCGACGTCGTCGAACGGGACGGCGAACAAGTCGTGCAGCACGAAGGCGAGCCGCTCGGGCGGCGTCAGCGTGTCGAGCACGACGAGGAGGGCGAGGCCGACGGAGTCGGCCAGCACCGCCTCGTGTTCTGGCTCGGGTCCGCCCCCGGGATCCGACGGGCGCAGCTCCAGCGGCTCCTCGCGGCGCGCGGCCCGGCGCCGCAGCACGTCGAGGCAGACGCGGCCGACGACCGTGGTCAGCCAGCCGCCGAGGTTGTCCACGCCGGTGGATCCGGTGCGCTGCAGGCGCAGCCATGCCTCCTGGACGGCGTCGTCCGCCTCGTCCCTGGAGCCGAGCACCCGTTGCGCGACCGCCCGCAGGTGCGCGCGGTGCGTCTCGAACTGCTCGGCCAGCAGCAGCTCCGCTCGTACCGCGTCCTCGCTCACGTGTCACATCCTCCGGTCGCGGTCCGTCAGTGGTGTGACGTCGCCGACCGCGGCGATGTGACAGCCAGCAGAGGAGGACCGCCGTGCAGGCTCGCAGGCAGGACCGTCAGGCGCTCACCCGGCGCGATGCCGGCCCGGTGGGTCGTGAGCGTGGCGCAGTGGGAGAGGTGGCCGCGCCGGAGGAGCTCGGCAGCGTCCGCTACCTGGTCGATGACGTCGACGCCGCCGTCGCCTTCTACGCGGGCCGGCTCGGCTTCGTCCTGGGAGCCGACGCCAGGCCCGCTCTCGCCGAGCTGGTGCGTGGCTCGCTCCGGTTGATCCTCAGCGGCCCGGCCAGCACGGCAGGGCGGCCCGTGCCCGACGGCCGCAGGCCGGCGGCAGGCGGCTGGAACCGCATCCACCTCGTCGTCGACGACCTCGACGCCGAGGTGAGCCGGCTGCGCGCCGCCGGCGTCGTCTTTCGCAACGACGTCGTCAGCGGCCCCGGAGGTCGGCAGGTCCTGGTCGAGGACCCCTCCGGCAACCCCGTGGAGATCTTCGAGCCCGCCGGCGCCTGACCGGCCGTCCACCGTCGACACCAAGAGGGGAACCGATGCCCCCCGACCTCCGCAGCACCGTGCTCGTGCGCAGTGAGGACAGCGGCGGCCACGTGTCCGTCGTCGAGAACACCGTCCCGGCGCGCAGCGCGGGACCGCCGCTGCACAGTCATGGCTTCGACGAGACCTTCTACGTCCTGGAGGGTGAGCTCGTCGTCCGCGTCGGCGACGCCCTGCTCGCCCGGACCGCCGGACAGCTGGCCTTCGCTCCGCGCGGCGTCGCGCACGCACTCGCCAACCGCCGCGACGCCCCGGTGCGGTACCTGCTCGTGTGCACGCCCGCCGGCTTCGAGCGTCACTTCGCCCGGACCGACGCACAGGCGAACGGGATCGAGCCGCCGCCGTGGGCGCTGCAGCCGGTTCCGGAGGTGGTGCCGCTCGGCCCGCCCATCCTGCAGGAGGTCCTCGACCTCCTGGAGTGACGTGCCAGGGCACGCCCCCGACCGCGCCGGGCGGGGAGTCGGACACCGGCATGCCTCGCGGCTGAGGCCTACTCCTCGACGTCCATGCGCTGCACGAGGTCGCCGGTGAACGTGTACACGTGCCGGACCTCGGCGACCGCGAGCAGGGCACCGGTCCGGTCGCGGACCACCTGGTGGACGCCGACGTCGACCGTGCCGTCGGGGCGCCCCGCGATCGAGGTCGGCTCGACGTGCGGGCGGATCTGGGCCCACTGGCGTTCCCAGTACCGGCGGACGGCGTCGTGTCCGACCACCCGGCCGCCCTCCCAGCCGTTGGGCCAGTCGACGTCCGCGGTCATGGCGGCCAGCACCGTGTCGACGTCGCGGGCGTTGAAGGCCGGTACAGCGAGCGGAGCAGCTCCTCGCGGCTCGGTGCGGTCATGGCGTCCTCCTGGCCCGACGTCGGGACGTGGCAGGACACGATCGCACGACGAAGTCGGGACGCGCCGCTCCGGCTCCCGTTATCCCCAACGGCCACGGCGTTCTACGAGGGGATGCCGCTCGACGTCCGGTTGAACCGGCGGACCTGGGCTACCGCCTCGTCGTCCATCCTCTGACCGCAGTCAGAGGAACGGTGGTCCGGGTGTGGTGTCCCAGGTGCCGGTGCGGGGAGCGGTGAGTCCGGCCCGCTCGCGGGGTCTACAGGGGGTAGGACCCGCTGCGGCGCGGCCAGGAGGGAGGCCCGGCGGTGGAGGTGACCGGAGTTGCTGCGGAGCGGCACCTGGCCGCCGCTCGGGCGGGGGACCCGGTGGCGTTCGGGCTGGTGGTCGAGCCGGTGCTGGGGGAGCTGCGGGCGCACTGCTACCGCATGCTGGGCTCGACCCACGACGCCGAGGACGCCGTCCAGGAGACCCTGACCCGTGCCTGGCGGGCTCTGGACCGCTTCGACGACCGCGGGACGCTGCGTGCCTGGCTGTACCGGATCGCCACCAACCGGTGCCTGACCACGATCGAGCGGCGCGGCCGCCGGGAGCTGCCCACCGACCTGCGTCCGGGCGGCCCGTCGGCCGAGGAGGTGGCGTGGCTGGAGCCCCGTCCCGACGGTGCGGTGCAGCACGGGGACCCGGCGGCGCGCGTCGTCGCCCGCGAGCAGATGGAGCTGGCGTTCATCGCCGCCCTGCAGCACGTCCCGGGCCGGCAGCGGGCGGTGCTGCTGCTGCGTGAGCTGCTCGGCTTCTCCGCCGCCGAGGTCGCCGCCCAGTTGCGGACCTCGGTGCCGGCGGTGAACAGCGCGCTGCAGCGCGCACGTGCGGCGGTCGACGCCCGCACGCCCGACGTCTCCCAGCGGGCCGTGCTGGCGACCGCCGGCGCGGACGCGGTGCGGGAGCTGGCGCGGCGCTACGCCACCGCCTGGGAGGCCGGCGACGTCGACGCCCTCGTGGCCATGCTCACCGAGGACGCCACCTACTCGATGCCGCCGCTGCCGACCTGGTACCGCGGTCCGGACGAGATCCGCGGTTTCCTGCGCGAGGTCACGACGCGGGAGCGGTGGCGGTTCCTGCCCGCCCGGGCCAACGGCCAGCTGGCCTTCGGCACCTACGCCTGGGACGCCGCCCGAGGCGCGTACCTGCCCCTGGGGCTGGACGTGCTCGCCCTGCGCCGGTCGGAGGCCGGTCTGCGGGTCGGCGAGGTGGTGTCGTTCCTGGAGGCCGACTTCGCCGCCTTCGACCTGCCGCCGCGGCTGCTCGCCTGAGTCCGGCGGACTCGTGCGATGAGTCCGTGCCCCGGCCGGGGTTGTAGGGGCGGCAGGAGCTCGACGGAGCTCGCCGGACCGACCCGAGGAGGACGTCGTGACCACGGACGAGCAGCAGATCAGGACGCTGGTGGAGCGGTGGGCGCAGGCGGTGCACGCCGGCGACCTCGACGCCGTGCTCGACGCCCACGCCGAGGACGTCGTCATGTTCGACGTCCCGCCGCCGCGGGAGGGCGTGCGGGGCATCGCGGCCTACCGCGACACCTGGCCGGACTTCTTCGCCTGGCAGCGGCAGGGCGCCTGCTTCCAGCTCACCTCACTGGAGGTGACCGCCGGCACCGACGTCGCCTTCGCCCACGCCCTGCTCCGCTGCGGCAAGCCGGAGGACCTCGCGCGCGACCCGGAGCTGCGCCTGCGCCTGACGCTGGGTCTCCGCAAGGAGGACGGCCGCTGGGTGGTCGCCCACGAGCACCACTCCTTCCCCGACACGAGCACCGACGAGGCCGGCGCCGTCGCAGACGGGGGGTGCGACGTGCCCGGCTGAACGTCGCTCGTGACCGGTGCCACCCGCAGCTGTCGTCCCCCGACCGGTGGCGACCCCCCGGGACGCCCGTGCCCGGGTCGCGGTCACACCGGGCCGGGCAGCGGGACCACCCAGGTGCGCCGCTCGCGGATGAGGCCGTCGCGCAGGAGGAGGACCTCGGCCATCGACAGGTGCTGCACGGAGCCGTCCTGCTGGGGCACCCGCCCGGTCACCTCGGGCATGACCGTGTCGCCCTCCTCGACCATGCGGACGACCTCCAGGTCCGGGTTGCCGGCGAACCCCGGGCCCTCGACGGCCGCGTCGTAGGCGGCTTTCCCCTCGAGCCGGAAGGCGCCGAAGACCGTCCAGACGACGTCGTCGGTCAGGCAGCCGAGGATCTGCGCGTGGTCGGTGCGCCGGAAGCCGTCCAGGTACCGCTCGACGGTCTCCTCGTTCCTGCTGGCCATGTGCGCGATCCTCGTCCGTGCAGCAGTGCGGCCGCACCCCGCCGGCGAGTGTGCCCGGGCACCGGCCCGTCCTCCGCCACGCTGCGCGTCGCGGAGGACGGCGGGTCGGCGTCGGCCCGCCGGGTCGGGCTCAGGACCGGCGCAGGCCGGCGACCTGCAGGACGGCGAAGCCGGCCACGACGACGGCCTGCAGCACGGTCCACGCCGCACCGACGGCGGTGGGGCCGCCCACGCCGGTCGCCGCGACGACGACGCTGCCGACGGCCCACAGCACGTTGGCCGCCACGACGGTGCCGACGGCGGGCGGCGCGGGCCGGGCGGCGACCGCCCAGACGACGGCGCCGAAGAGCAGCAGGAAGACCCCGACGCCGCGCAGCCAGCCGGCGGGCAGGCCGAGCAGGTCGCCGAGCAGCGGCGCGGCGAGCAGGTAGGCGGCGGCGTTGGCCGCGGTGACGACGGCGTCCAGGCGCAGCGCGAGCCGCAGCAGCGAGGGGACGGGACGAACGGTGGTCGTGGTCATGGCCGACACGTTGCCGCTGGTGCAGGGGCCGGTCGATTACCCGCGAGGTAGGCGACGACGGCGCCCGACCCCGCCGCCCGACCTCGGCGCCCGGTTGGGCCCGGCCGGCCGGCCGGCTACCGCGCCGAGAACTGGCCGCTCCGGGCCGCGGCGTCCGCCGGCCGGTCGGGGGAGGAGCGGCGCCCCGGCCCGAGCCCCAGCCAGGCGACGACCGCCGTCGTCGCGCACACCGCGACGCCGATGACCCCGAGGGTCGTGTAGCCGCCG
This sequence comes from Geodermatophilus sp. URMC 65, assembly GCF_053502545.1. Taxonomy (NCBI): domain Bacteria; kingdom Bacillati; phylum Actinomycetota; class Actinomycetes; order Geodermatophilales; family Geodermatophilaceae; genus Geodermatophilus; species Geodermatophilus sp. URMC 65. Next base: position 5,533,578 of record NZ_CP199954.1, on the reverse strand, counting down.
GCGGCCGGTGCCGCCGCGCCGGGGGGCGTGGCCGCGGCCAGCACGGTGGCGGTGAGGGCGCTGCCGAGCGCGAAACCCACGTACCGCAGGACCTGGTTGAGGCTCATCGCGCTCCCGGTCTCCGAGGGCGGGACGGCGGAGACGACCAGCGCGGGGAACGCCGCGAACGAGGCACCGACCCCCAGGCCGGCGACGGCCATGACGAGGAAGAGCTGCCAGAGGTCCGAGCGGACCAGGGCGAACAGGACGAACGCGGTGCCCTGCACGGCCGCCGCGACCGGGAGGACGACGTGCCGGCCCGCGCGGTCGGCCAGCAGCCGGGCCAGCCGCCCGCCCAGCACGCTCGCCGCGGAGAACGGCAGCAGCGCCAGCCCGGCGACGACGATCGAGGTGCCGAAGCCCGCGCCGTCCGACACCGGGGCCTGGGCGAGCACGGGCACGGCCGTGAGCAGCAGGTAGTTGGACAGCCCGACCAGCAGGGCCGCCGCGTGGGCGGTGAGCGCCGGGCGCCCCCGGGCGAGGCGCAGGTCGACCAGGGGCCAGGTCGTCCGGCGCTCCCAGGGCACCCAGGCCAGCAGCGCGACCGCCGAGGCGGCGGCCAGCGCCCACAGCAGCGGCGACGCCCAGCCCCACACCTCGACCTGGCCGAGGGCGAACAGCAGCCCGGCCACCCCGGCCCCGAGGAGGACCGCGCCGACGACGTCCAGCCGCCCCCGCGGGACCGCCGTCGACGGCGGCAGGACCGCCGCGCAGGCCAGCAGCGCAGCGAGGCTCACGGCGGCGCCGGCCCAGAACGCGGCGTGCACCCCGCCGAGCTCGGCCACCAGGCCCGCCAGGGGGTAGCCGAGCCCGACACCGGAGACCACCGTCACCGACAGCACGGCGATGGTCGACCGCGATCGCTCGCCCTCGAGCGCCTCACGGGCGGTGGCCATGGCCAGCGGGGTGAGCCCGAGCCCGACGCCCTGCAGCGCGCGGCCGGCGATCAGCCACCCCAGCCCCAGCGGCAGGGCGGCCAGCACGCCGCCGAGCGTCACGACCGCGAGGACGGCGAGCACGACACCGCGCCGGTGCGGACCGTCGCCGAGCCGCCCGACGACCGGTGTGGCCACCGCGCCCACGAGCAGCGTGGCGGTCAGCGACCACTGGGCGCTCGGCAGCGTCGTCCGCATGGTCTCGGCGATCGCCGGCACCAGCGGCGCACCGAGGCTGCTGATGACGGCGACGACCGTGCCGACGAAGACCAGCACCGGGACGAGGGCGCGGGGGGACCGGGCGACCGTCATGGCCTCCAGGGTCCCAGATCGTTGCGTCGATCAACCGGTGAGTGCCCCACCACGCAGGGCCCGCGTCCCCGGTTGGCATCCTCGGGACACCGCCGTCCGCGTGGCCCTGCCACCCTGCTCCCGGGGAGTCGACCGTGCCCGCCCCCGTCCCGACCGCCGCGCCGCCGGCGTACTTCGAGCGCCTCGCCCCCGGCCGGTACCGGGCCACCGAGCACACCGGCGGCGCGTGGTCGGTGACCGCGCAGCACATCAGCCCGCTCAACGGGCTGCTCGTGCACGCGGTCGACCGGTTCGTGGCCGAGCGCGGGACCGACGGGCTGTCCACCGCCCGCATCGCGTTCGACATCCTCGGGGTCGTCCCGATCGCCGAGGTCGACGTCCGCGTGGAGGTGGTGCGCCCCGGGCGCACCATCGAGCTGCTCGAGGCCGTCGCCGTCTCCGGCGGGCGTCCCGTCCTGCGCGCCCGAGCGTGGCGCCTGGCGCGGCACGACACCGCGGCGGTGGCCGGCGGCCACCCCGACCCGCTGCCCCCGCCGGACGGTCTCGCGTCGGCGGAGCTGTCCGGTGTGTGGCCCGGCGGCTACATCGCCTCGCTCGACGTCCGCCCGCTGCGCGCGCCCGAGCCGGGGCGGGCCACCGTGTGGCTCGCCACCCCGGTCGCCCTCGTCGCGGGGGAGCCCGTGAGCGAGCTCGCCCGGTTCGTCGGCCTGGTCGACACCGCCAACGGCATCGCGGTGCGGGAGTCGCCGGAGGCGTGGATGTTCCCCAACGTCGACCTGACCATCCACCTGCACCGGCAGCCCGCGGGTCCCTGGGTGGGCCTGGACACCACCGTCGTCTTCGGGCCGGACGGGTGCGGCCTCACCACGACCGTGCTCCACGACCGCACCGGAGCGGTGGGCCGGGCCGAGCAGCTCCTGACCGTGCGCCCCCAGACCTGACCCGGCCCCGAGCGCGTGGGCCGTGCGGTGGCCGGGGCGTCCGTCCCCATCCGGCCAGGTCCCCTGCGGCCCTAGGCTCGCGCTCCTCGGCCGGCTGCAGAGGGGGCGTCCATGGGGACGATCGGCGTGGGGGTCATCGGGTTCGGGTGGATGGGCCGGGTGCACGCCCAGGCCCACGCGCGGCTGCGGCACCACTTCCCGGACCTGGGCCTGGTCCCGGAGCTCGTCGCGGTCGCCGACGACGTCCCCGGCCGCGCCGAGGCGGCCGCCGCGCAGTTCGGGTTCGCCTCCGCGACGGCGGACTGGCGCGAGCTGCTGGCCGACCCGCGGGTCGAGCTCGTCTCGGTGACCGCCCCGAACTGGCTGCACCGGGAGATCGGCGTGGCCGTCGCGGAGGCCGGCCGGCACCTGTGGATCGAGAAGCCCGTGGGGCTCACCGCGGACGACGCCCGCGCGGTGGCCGGTGCCGCCGCCGCGGCCGGTGTGCAGGGCACCGTGGGCTTCAACTACCGGCACGCGCCCGCGGTGGCCCTGGCCCGCCGGCTGGTCGACGAGGGCGCGATCGGCCGGGTCACGCACGCCCGGTTCGCCTTCCTCAGCGACTACGCCGCCGCCCCCGAGGGCGCGCTGACCTGGCGGTACGAGCAGGCGCGGGGCGGCAGCGGCGTCCTGGGGGACCTCGCCTCGCACGCCGTCGACCTCGTCCGGCACGTCCTGCACGACGAGATCACCTCGGTGCTCGCCGACACCGCCGTCTTCATCCCCGAACGACTCCGCCCGACCGGCGCGACGTCCGGGCACGCCGTCGCGACCGGAGGCGTCCCCGGGCCGGTGGAGAACGACGACCACGTGGCCGCGCTGCTGCGCCTGTCGACCGGTGCCCGGGTGGTGCTCGAGGCCAGCCGGGTGGCCGTGGGGGAGCAGAACGCCTACGGCTTCGAGGTCCACGGGACGGCGGGGCGCCTGGCCTGGGACTTCCGCCGGATGGGCGAGCTCCAGCTCAGCCGCGGACCGGCCGCGCAGGACCAGTCGGTCGCCACGGTCCTGGTCGGGCCGGGAGCCGGGGAGTACGCCGCCTTCCAGCCCGGCGCCGGGATCGCGATGGGCTACGACGACCTCAAGGTCGTCGAGCTGCGCGACCTGCTCGCCTCGGTCGGAGCCGGCCGGCCCGTCGGCGTCGACCTGACCGACGCCGTCCGTGCCGCGGTCGTCCTCGACGCGCTCGTCTCCTCCTCGGCGAGCGGCACCCGGGTCGAGGTCCCGGTCCCCTGAGGTCCACCCACCGGGAGGGGGCTGGGCGCGGCCGCGCACAGGGAGGAGGCTTGACGCTGCCGGTGGGCCATGTCACATTCCCCTTGTCACTATGTCCAGACATAAGGACCTCGTCGCGGGGGGCGGCGTCCGGGGACTGGGCAGGCCCGCAGCCACCAGGAGGGTGGCCATCCCGACGAGGAGACGTGCATGAAGAACACCCGGAGGTCGCTGCAGGCGGCGGTGGCGGTCAGCGCGGCGACCGTGGCGCTGGCGGCGTGCAGCAGTCAGGGCGGGGCACAGGACGCGGGCGGCGGCGCTGCTGCGGAGGGCGAGAGTTACACCATCGCGATGGTCACGCACGAGGCCCCCGGTGACACGTTCTGGGACAAGATCCGCGCTGGTGCCGAGGCGGCGGCCGCGAACCACAACATCACGCTGAACTACTCGAACAACCAGGACGCCGGCGAGCAGTCGACACTCATTCAGAACGCCATCGACCAGGGCGTCGACGGGCTGGCGACCACGCTGCCGACCCCCGACGCCGTCGGGCCCAACGTGCAGAAGGCGGTCGACGCCGGGATCCCGACGGTCGCGTTCAACGCCGGGATCAACGACTACACCAACTACGGCGTCGGCATGTACTTCGGCTCGGACGAGGACCTCGCCGGCCAGACCGTCGGCACGAAGCTCGCCGCGGAGAGCCCCGGCCACACCGTCTGCGTCATCCAGGAGCAGGGCCAGGTCCAGCTCGAGGCCCGCTGCGCCGGTGTGGCGAAGACCCAGCCCGACACCGAGGTCCTCTACGTCAACGGCCGCGACCTGCCGGCGGTGCAGCAGACCATCGGGGCGAAGCTGCAGCAGGACGCTTCCGTCACCAACGTGGTCGCGCTCGGTGCCGACATCGCCCTGGCCGCCCAGCAGGCCAAGACCGACGCGGGCAGCCAGGCCAACATCGCGACCTTCGACCTCAACGCCGACGTGGCCCAGCAGATCCAGGACGGCGGCATCCTCTTCTCGGTCGACCAGCAGCCCTACGTCCAGGGCTACATGGCCGTGACCTCGCTGTGGCTGGGCCTCACCAACGGCAACGACATCGGCGGCGGTGGCCCGGTGCTGACCGGTCCGTCCGTCGTCGACCAGAGCAACATCGGTCCGATCGTCGAATACGCCCAGAACAACACCCGCTGACCGCTGGGGGGAGCCGGGGGAACCCGGCTCCCCCCACCCTCCCGCCCAGCCCTGGAGCAGTCATGAGCTCATCCGTGGCGGCGAAGCCGTCCACCGCACCCCCGCCCGCACCTGCGGGTCGGGCCGAACGATCGCTGATCTCCCGCGTCCTCGGCCGTCCCGAGATCGGTGCACTGGCCGCGGCGATCGTCATCTTCGCCTTCTTCTGGGCCGTCGCCCCGACGTTCCGGACCCTGCCGGCGCTGGCGACCGTCCTCTACGCCTCCTCGACCATCGGCATCGTCGCGGTCGGCGTCGCGCTGCTGATGATCGGCGGCGAGTTCGACCTGTCCGCCGGTGTCACGGTGACCACGACGGCGCTCGCGTCGGCGATGATCTGCTACCAGTTCAGCCTGAACATGTGGGTCGGCGTCGTCGTGAGCCTGCTCATCGCGCTGGCGGTCGGGTTCGTCAACGGCTACCTGGTGATGAGGACGGGGATCCCGAGCTTCCTCATCACGCTGTCCACCTTCTTCATCCTCCAGGGCATCAACCTGGGCGTGACCAAGCTGATCACCGGGACGGTCGCCACGCCCAACACGAGCGCCCTCGACGGGTTCGCGTCCGCCAAGGCGGTCTTCGCCAGCGACGTCAACCTCGGGTTCATGACGCTGAAGGTCACCGTGCTGTGGTGGCTGCTGTTCGTGGCCATCGGCAGCTGGCTGCTGCTGCGCACCCGCACGGGCAACTGGATCACCGCGGTCGGCGGCAACCAGGCCAGCGCCCGCGCGGTCGGTGTCCCGGTCCGCGCGACCAAGATCGGCCTGTTCATGGGCGTCTCGTTCCTGGCCTGGTTCCTCGGGATGCACCTGCTGTTCAACTTCAGCACCGTGCAGGCCGGCCTCGGCGTCGGCAACGAGTTCATCTACATCATCGCCGCGGTCGTCGGCGGGGCGCTGCTGACCGGCGGCTACGGCTCGGCGGTCGGCTCCGCGCTCGGCGCGTTCATCTTCGGCATGACCACCCAGGGCATCGTGTACGCCGGCTGGGACCCGAACTGGTTCCGCGCCTTCCTGGGCGTGATGCTTCTGCTCGCCGTGCTGGTCAACCTGTACATCAAGAACTACGCAGCCCAGAGGAGATGACGTGACCGACACGCTCGCGGAGCACGCCGCACCGGACCTGAAGGCCGGCACGCCCCTCGTGGAGATGGAGGGCGTCGGCAAGGCCTACGGCGCCATCCGGGCGCTGGAGGGCATCAACCTCACGGTGAACGCCGGGGAGGTCGCCTGCGTCCTGGGGGACAACGGCGCCGGCAAGTCCACCCTCATCAAGATCATCTCGGGTCTGCACGGGCACACCGAGGGCACGCTGCGGGTCGACGGCCAGGAGCGCAAGTTCTCCTCCCCGCGGGAGTCGCTCGATGCCGGTATCGCCACCGTGTACCAGGACCTCGCGGTGGTGGGCCTCATGGAGGTCTGGCGCAACTTCTTCCTCGGGTCGGAGATCCGCAAGGGGAAGTACCCGATGGCGCCGCTGGACATCAAGGCGATGCGGGAGATCGCCGACGCCGAGCTGCAGAAGATGGGCATCGTCGTCAAGGACATCAACCAGCCGATCGGCACGCTCTCCGGCGGGCAGCGGCAGTGCGTCGCCATCGCCCGGGCGGTCTACTTCGGCGCGCGGGTGCTGATCCTCGACGAGCCGACGGCAGCGCTGGGTGTGAAGCAGTCCGGCGTGGTGCTGAAGTACACCGCCGCGGCCCGGGACGCGGGCCTGGGGGTCGTCTTCATCACCCACAACCCGCACCACGCCTACCTGGTGGGCGACCACTTCATCATCCTCAAGCTCGGCCGCCGGGTGCTCGACAAGAAGCGCTCCGAGGTCTCGCTCGAGGAGCTCACCACCGAGATGGCCGGCGGTCAGGAGCTCGCCGAGCTCTCCCACGAGCTGAAGCGCTAGTAGAAGGACCCCGTCCCCTTCACCGTGGAAGGACCCCGTCCTCCCCACCCTTCGCGAGCTCAGGCGGGACCCGGGACGGGGCCGCGCGGCGAGCCTCTGGACGGGGCCACGGCGCCTGCCGTCCGGACCACACCGGTCTGCACGGCAGGCGCCGCCGTGTGCGCTCACGTCAGGGGGACGCCGACCCGGGAGAGGTCGTCGGCGAGGTGCGCGGTGTCGTTGAACCGGCGGACGGTCCAGCGCTCCCCGGCGAGGACCACCTGCGACAGCGAGGCGTTGCGACCGGTCAGGAACGCGAACGGCGGCGCCCCCGTGGCCAGGGCGAGGGCCTGGGCGACGACCCCGCCGTGCGTGAAGACCGCGACCCGCTCGCCCGGGTGCGCGACCGCGATGCGCTGCAGCGCGGCGCGGACCCGGGCGGCGAGGGCCGCAGCCGGCTCCGCGCCGGGGATGAGGTCCCATCGCTGCTCGGCCACGACCCGTGCGGCCACCGGGTCCCCCTGGGCCAGGCGCTGGAGGACCAGCCCGTCCTCCCACTCGCCGAGGTGCAGCTCGCGGAGGTCGGGCTCGACCCGTGGCAGGAGGCCGGTGGCGTCGAGCAGCGGCTGCGCCGTCTCCAGCGTGCGGCGCAGCGTCGTCACGTGGACGGCGTCGACATCGGCGTCGTGGAGTCGCCGTCCGACCGCCTCCGCCTGCAGGCGGCCGAGCGGCGACAGCGGCGGGTCGCCCTGCCCGTCCAGCATCGGGTGGGGCCGGTCGGGGGCAGCCGGGACCACCTCGCCGTGCCGGACGAGCAGCACGTCGGTCGTGGCGTCGCGATGGGCGGAGGGCACCGGGTCATCCTGCCCGGACCGCCGGACCGGCGCCCCGGGTCCCCCGACACCGAACGGCCGCCCCTCAGGGGCCCACGCCGAGCCTGCGAGGCGTGGGCCCCTGAGGGGCCGGTCATCCCTCACAGGGCGCTGGCGTGCCGTTCGGCCTGGGCGGTCAGCGCGGCGTCCAGCACCTCGGGCGACCAGTCCTCCTGCAGCGCCCGCCAGACCAGCTCGGCCTGCGTCTCCGGCGCCAGTCCGCCGATCGGCTGGTCGCGGTCGAGGTTGGTCGGGAAGGCGTAGCCCTCGGCCGAGGCGGCGACGACGTTGCGCAGCGTGCGCTCGTCGCTGCCGGCCGCCTTCCGGGCGCGCAGCACCGGGTGGAGCGCGCGGCACATCGCCGTCCGGTCGACGGACTCCATCGACCGGCCGAACGCCGAGGAGACCTGCAGCAGGTTGGCCATGCGGCGCACGTCGGCCGACCGGTTGGTGCCCGCCCCGTGGAACAGCGCCGGGTTGAAGAAGGCCGCGTCGCCCTTGCGCAGCGGCAGCTGGACGAAGTGCTCGTCGAAGTAGGCGGTGAACTCGGCCCTGTGGAAGGCGACGTACCCGGGGGCGTACTTGTGCGAGTGCGGCAGGTACATCGTCGGGCCGGTCTCCACCGGCATGTCGCAGTGGGCGACCGCCCCCTGCAGGGTCATCACCGGGGAGAGCCGGTGCACGTGGGCCGGGTAGGCCAGGGCCTGCTCCTCGGACATGAAGCCGAGGTGGTAGTCGCGGTGGGCGACCTGGGCCCTGCCGCCGGGGTTCACCACGTTGACCTGGCTGGTGAGCTGGTAGCCGCGACCCAGCCACGCCTCGGAGACCAGCGCGATCACGTCGTTGGCGTAGTAGGCGGCGAAGGCCTCCGGGTCGCGGACGGCGAACTTGTCCAGCGCGCCCCACACCCGGTCGTTCGCGCCGGGCGTGGCGAAGTGGTCGCCGCCGACGACGCCGGCCGCCTTCTGCTCGTCGATCATCGCCTGGAAGACGGCGGTGGCCCGGTCGACGACGCCCGTGTCGGGGAAGGCGCCGGCGAAGACGACGATCCCCGGCCCGTCGGCGAGCGCGCGGGCCAGCTCGGCCTGCACGTCGCGGCGTCCCTCGGGAGTGGTGATGTGCTCGCGCAGCCGGGAGCCGTAGACCAGGACGTTCTCCCGCACCTCGTCGGCGTGGGGGTGGTCGGCCAGGTCGGTGGTCGTCTCGACGACGGCGCGGAAGTCCTCGAGGCGGCAGTCCTCCGCGGTGAACCAGCCGGAGGTGCGTCCGGTGGCGGCCAGGGTGGTCATGGCGCCGTCCTTCCTGTGCGGGGTGGGGTGCCGTCGAGCCTGACCGGCAGGTGCGGGGTCCACAAGGCCGCGGATCCCTCAAGAACCCGTCAGCCGGCGGTGCCGTCGGTCGGCGTCCGCGCCCGGGCTGTGCTCCCCGGGCGTCGGCCGACGGGCCTCAGAACTCCTCCCAGACGTCCGGGTACTGCCCGTTGACCCGGGTGCCGTCGGCGAGCGTGGCGATGCCGGCCAGGTCCTCGTCGGTGAGCGCGAAGTCGAAGACGTCCAGGTTCTCGACCAGGCGGCCGCGGGACGACGCCTTGGGGAAGGTGACCAGGCCCTGCTGCACGTGCCAGCGCAGGACCACCTGCGCCGGGCTCCGGCCGTGTCGCTCGCCGATCGCGGCGAGCACCGGCTGCCGCAGCAGCTCGCCACCGTTGGCCAGCGGCGACCACGACTCGGTGACGATGCCGCGGCGCGCGTCGTCGGCGCGCTGCTCGGGCTGCGGGTCCCGCGGGTGGCACTCGATCTGGTTCACCGCCGGCACGGTCGAGCTCGCGGCGGCGAGGCGGTCGAGGTGCTCGGGCAGGAAGTTGGAGACGCCGATGGCGCGGGTGAGGCCCTCGGCGAGCAGCTCCTCCATGGCCAGCCAGGACTCGACGTAACGGTCCAGCCGGGGGAGCGGCCAGTGGATGAGGTAGAGGTCGACGAAGTCCAGCCCGAGCCGGTCCAGGCTCGACCGCAGCGCCTCCTTCGCCGAGGCGGACCCCTGGTCGCGGCCGCGCAGCTTGGTGGAGACGAAAACCTCCTCCCGGTGCAGGCCCGAGTCGGCGATGCCCTGACCGACACCGCGCTCGTTCTCGTAGCTGGCGGCGGTGTCGACGAACCGGTAGCCGACCTCGAGGGCCTCCCGCACGATCCGCCGGGTCTCCTCGTCGGGGAGCCGGGCGGTGCCGAGGCCGAGCTGGGGGATCGCGACGCCGTTGTTGAGGGGGATGTCCGGGACAGTCGTCATGCCGTCACCCTCGCCAGCCGACCGAGCGCAGGTCAACCTGGGCGATCCCTCAGGGACCCCTCAGACTGGTCGGCGTGCCGCACCCCTACCCGATCCGCGAGATCGCCCGCCAGGCCGGCCTGTCCGAGGCGACCGTCGACCGCGTCCTCAACCGGCGCGGCGGGGTGCGGCAGAGCACCGTGCAGGAGGTGCACCGCGCCATCGCGGACCTGGACCGGCAGCGCTCGCAGGTGCGGCTGACCGGGCGGACGTTCTTCCTCGACCTGGTGGTCGACGCGCCCGACCGGTTCTCCGCCGCGGTCCGGGCGGCCCTGGAGTCGCAGCTGCCGCTGGTCCGGCCGGCGACGTTCCGGGCGCGGTTCCACCTGGCCGACGCCCCTCCCGTTCCCGAGCTGGCGGCCACGCTCGACGGGATCGCTCGGCGGGGGTCGCAGGGCGTCGTCCTGAAGGCCCCCGACCACCCGCTGGTCGTCGGTGCGGTCGAGCGGCTGGCCGAGGCGGGGATCCCCGTGGTCACACTGGTCACCGACCTGCCGACCAGCCGCCGGGTCGCCTACGTCGGCCTGGACAACCGGGCGGCGGGTGCCACCGCGGCCTACCTGCTCGACCAGTGGCTGCCCGACGACGCCGCCGTCCTCGTCACCCGGGGGACCGGGACCTTCCGCGGCGAGGACGACCGGGAGATGGGCTTCCGGGCGACCACCCGGTCGCTGCGCCCCGGCCGGCGGCAGGTCGACCTGGTGGACGCGACCGGGGAGGACGACGTGCTGCGCGGGCTGGTCCGGGACGCCCTCGCCGCCGACCCGGGCATCGCCGGCGTCTACTCGATGTACGCCGCCGGCGGCAACGCCGCGACGGTCGCGGCCTTCGCCGACGCCGGGCGCGCCTGCCGCGCGTTCGTCGCCCACGACCTGGACGCCGAGAACCTCGCGCTGCTGCGTGAGGGGCGGGTGTCCGCGGTGCTGCACCACGACCTCGCCCTGGACCTGCGCCGGGCCTGCCACGTGGTCATGCAGGCCCACGGCGCGCTGCCGGGCACCCCGCGGTCCTGGCACTCCGGGGTCCAGGTGGTCACGCCGTACAACGTCCCCGTCGAGGCCCTGAGGGCTTCTTGAGGGTCCACCGTCGTTGACCTGCGCATCGCCGAGCCCTGAACCTGGACCGGCGCGGACCGGGCGGGCCGCAGCGGAGACGAGGAGGGCGTCGTGGGGCTGGACGTCGGGGTCATCGGGGTCGGCATGATCGGCCAGGAGCACGTCCGCCGGCTCGACGGTGGCCCCGGGGGCAGCCGGGTGGTGGCGGTGGCCGACGCGGACGCCGAGCGCGCCGCGACCGTGGCCGCGCAGCTGCCGGCCGCCAAGGCGCTGCCCAGCGGCGAGGAGCTGATCGCCTCGGACGCGGTCGACGCCGTCGTCGTCACCTCCTGGGGGCCGACGCACGAGCCGTACGTGCTGGCGTGCGTCGCCGCCGGCAAGCCGGTGTTCTGCGAGAAGCCGCTGGCCACCACGCAGGAGGCCTGCCGGCGGATCGTCGAGGCGGAGGTCGCCGCCGGCCGGCGGCTGGTCCAGGTCGGCTTCAACCGCCGCTACGACCCCGCGCACCGGGCCCTCAAGCGGGCCGTGGACGACGGCGCGATCGGCGCGCCGCTGCTCGTGCACTGCGCGCACCGCAACGCCTCGGTGCCGCCGCACTACACCCGCGACATGTCCATCGCCGACACCGCGATCCACGAGATCGACGAGCTGCGCTGGCTGCTCGGGACCGAGATCGCCGCCGTGCAGGTCCTGACCCCGCGGAAGAGCAGTCGCGGGGGAGAGCTGCAGGACCCGCTGCTGGTGCTGTTCGAGATGGCCGACGGCGTCCTCGTCGACCTCGAGGTGTCGGTCAACGTCCACTACGGCTACGAGATCCGCTGCGAGGTGTCGGGGGAGACCGGCACCGTCGAGCTGGCCGACCCCGCGCCGGTGACCATCCGCCGCGAGGGCACCGTCGCCGGTCTGGTCCCCGCCGACTGGCGGGAGCGCTTCGCCCTCTCCTACGACGTCGAGCTGCGCGAGTGGGTCGACGCCGTCGCCTCGGGGCGGCCGCCGCAGGGCCCCAGCGCCTGGGACGGCCACGTCGCGCAGGTCGTGTCCGACGCGGCGCTGCTCTCGCTCCGGTCCGGGGGCCGGGTGGCGGTCGAGCTCCTCGAGCGGCCGGGGCTGTACCGGTGACGACGGACCAGGTCGAGCCCCTGCGGATCGGCGTGTTGGGCGCCGCCCGCATCGCCGAGCGGGCCATCGCCGTGCCCGCGCGGGCCACCGGCAGCCGGCTGGTCGCGATCGCCGCCCGGGACCGGGCCCGGGCCGAGGACTTCGCCGGCACGCACGGCGTCGAGCGCGTGCTGCCCTCGTACGCGGACGTCCTCGCCGACACTGAGGTGGAGGTCGTCTACGACCCGCTGCCCAACGCCCTGCACGGCCCGTGGAACCTGGCCGCCGTCGCGGCCGGCAAGCACGTGCTGTCCGAGAAGCCGTTCGCCTCGAACGCCGCCGAGGCCGCCGACGTCCGCGACGCCGCGCGGCGCGCGGGCGTCACGGTCATGGAGGGCTTCCACCACCTCTACCACCCGGTCATGCGCCGCATGCTGGAGCTGGTGGACACCGGTGAGCTGGGCGACGTCGTCCACGTCGAGGCGACGATCGCCATGCTCCCCCCGGACGCCGGCGACCCGCGCTGGTCGCTCGAGCTCGCCGGCGGCGCCCTCATGGACCTCGGCTGCTACGGCCTGCACGCGCTGCGCAGCCTGGCGCCGTGGGCCGGCGGGGAACCCGAGCCGGACGCCGCGCGGGCCGGCGAGCGCGCCGGGGCCCCGGGCGTCGACGAGTGGCTCGACGCCGACCTGCACTTCCCGTCCGGCGCGACCGCGACGGTGCGCTGCAGCATGGTGCACCCGGACCGGGACTTCTCCCTGCGGATCGTCGGCACCCGCGGGAAGGCGACCGCGCCGGCGTTCGTCGAGCCGAACCGGGACGACCGCGTGCTCGTGCGCACCCCGGCCGGAGAGCGCGCCGAGCACCTCGGCACCCGGTCGTCGTACACCTACCAGCTGGAGGCGTTGATCCAGGCGCTGCGGCACGGGTCCCCGGTCCCCACCGACCCGGACGACGCGGTCGCGACCATGACCCTGATCGACCGGTGCTACCGGCTCGCCGGGCTGCCGCCCCGGCCGCGGGCGGCGGTGGAGCCGCACCGCGCCAAGCAGTGACGGGGACCACCCGACGAGGCGGGGTGGAGGAGGGGACGCGCCGCTACAGCTTCTCGGCCGCGGCGCGCAGGTTCCCGGCGGCGAGGGCCAGGCCCTCCAGGCGGTCGTACGCGGCGTCCTCGTGCTCGATGTTGACCGCCATGTCCGGGTCGACCTCGGCCAGCGCCCGGAGGAACTCCGTCCACCAGTCCACGTCGTGGCCCACGCCCACGGCGACGAACCGCCACGCCGGGTTCGCGGGCCAGGCGTTGCACCAGTACCCGTAGCCGGTGGGGACCTTGTCCGGTGCGTCGGCGGGGACCCGCTCGAACGAGGTGTCGAGCACGCCGCGGATGTCGACGCCCGGCGTGATCATGGCGTCCTTGGCCGCGGCGTGGAACACCAGCGGGCCGAGGTCGCGGATGCAGGCGACGACGTCCATGCCCTGCCACATCAGGTGCGAGGGGTCCATCTCGGCGCCGACGTTGGTCGCGCCGGTCAGCTCGACCAGCTTGCGCAGGGTCACCGGCGAGAACACCAGGTTGTGCGGGTGCATCTCGATGGCCACCCGGACGTCGTTGGCGCGGGCGAGCGCGTCGATCTCGGTCCAGAACCCGGCGGCGACGTCCCACTGGTAGTCCAGGACGTCCATGTAGACGCCGTCCCACGGGTTGACCACCCAGGACGGGTACCTCGCGTCGGGGTCCGAGCCGGGCGTGCCCGACATGGTCACGATGTTCCTGACGCCCAGCAGCCCGGCCAGCTCGATGGTGCGGCGCAGGTCGTCGGCGTGCTTCGGGCCGACGCCGGGCAGCGGGTTGAGCGGGTTGCCGTTGCAGTTGAGGCCGGTGAGCTCCATCCCGCGGGAGGCGAACGTCTCCAGGTAGTCGCGCCGGGCCTGCTCGGAGGAGAGCAGCAGGTCGACGTGGCAGTGCGGTGAGGGGATGAAGCCGCCGGTGTTGACCTCGACGGAGGTCAGGCCGTCGGCCTGCAGCACGTCGAGGGCCTCGGCCAGGGGGCGGTCGTGCAGGCAGGCGGTGTAGGCACCGAGCTTGAGGGACATCGGGGATCGGCCTCCCGGTCGAGGGGGTCAGTGGGTGGGGACGGCGACGGCGGCGCCGTCGGACTGCGCGGACTGCACGACGGCCTGGACGATCTGCATCGTGTGCAGCCCGTCGGCGAAGGTGGCGTTCGGCGGCAGCGGGTCGGGGGTGCCGACGATCTGGTCGAGGAACGCGCGGCACTGGTAGACGAACATCTCGGCGTTGCCGCCGCCGACGCCCGGGGCCTCCATCGGGTACCCGCCGGCGAAGTAGGGCATCTGCGGGCCGACGATGACCTGCCGCGCGCCGCGGGTGCGGGCCTCGGGCTGGCGGTCGTCGACGAGGTACTCCGAGGGCCGGTGCCAGTCGAAGGAGGCCCGTCCGTCCAGCCCGTGGACGTCGAAGGCCAGCCCGTTGGGCATGCCGAAGGCGGTGCGCGACACCGAGAAGGACGCCGACAGGCCGGACTCGAAGCGGGCCGAGAACACGGCGGTGTCCTCGTTCTCGACCTCGCCCATCTCCTCGCTCACCGGAGCGGCGTTGTGGCCCACCACGGCGCCGAGGGGGAGCGGCCGCTTGGCGATGTGCGTCGTCAGCACCGCCCCGGACACCGACACGACCGGTCCGCAGAGGAACTGGCCGACGTCGATGACGTGGGCGCCGATGTCGCCGAGGGCACCGCTGCCGGGTCCGCCCCTGTACCGCCAGGTGAGCGGGCCGCGCGGGTCGCAGGCGTAGTCGCACCAGTAGCGGCCGTCGAACAGGGTCAGCTCGCCCAGCTCGCGGTTCCGCACGTGGTCGCGGATCGCGGCGATGGCGGGGGAGCGGCGGTACGTGTAGCCGACGGCGGTCACCACGTCGGCTCGCTCCTCCGCCGCCACCATGGCCCGCGCGTCCTCCAGCGAGCCGGCCAACGGCTTCTCGCACAGCACGTGCTTGCCGGCGGCGATGGCCGCCTCGGCGATCGGCCGGTGCAGGGAGTTTCCGACGACGATGCTGATGGCGTCGATCGAGGGGTCCTCGACGACCTCCTCCCAGCTGGACACCGCCTTCTCGAAGCCGTAGCGGCGGGCCGCGTCGCGGGCCAGCTGGTCGTTGGCGTCGGCGACGGCGGCCAGCCGGACGGGCGGGAGCCCTTCCCCGAAGACGGTGTCCACCTGGCGGTACCCGGCGGCGTGGCTGCGGCCGGCCATCCCGGCCCCGATCACCGCCACGGACAGTGGTCGCTGCGACATGGCTGTTCCCCTCTCATCGGGTGGACGGGCCTGGCGGTGCGGGTTCCGCGCTGCCCACGTGGCACGCTCCGAGGTGGCAGCGCTCGACGTGACGACACGTTTGAAGCGCTTCAAGGATGGCGCCGATCACATCAGGGTGTCGCGGTCGTGTCAAGGGAAGAGGTGGTGGTCCTGAGCGCAGAGGAGTCGGTGCGTCGTCCCCGGCTGCAGGACGTCGCGGCCGAGGCGGGTGTCTCGCCGGCGACGGTGTCGCTCGTGCTGCGCGGCTCCCCCGGGCCGAGCAGCGGCACCCGCGAGCGCGTGCTCGACGCCGCCGCCCGGCTGGGCTACCGCCCGGACCGCGCCGCGAGCCTGCTGGCCCGCCGCCGCAGCAGGCTGATCGGCGTCCTGATGGACGTCCGCAGCACCTTCCACGCCCAGCTCGTCGAGGACGTCCACGAGGCGGCCGAGGAGCACGGGTACGACCTGGTGCTCAGCACCGTGACCCGCACCCGGGACGAGGGACGGGCGGTCGAGACGCTGCTCGACTCCCGCTGCGAGGCTCTGGTCCTGCTGGGGCCGGACGCGCCCGCCGCCCGGCTGAGCGCACTGGCCCGGCAGCTGCCGGTGGTCGCCGTCGGACGCCCGGTGTCGGCCGACGGCGTCGACGTCGTCCGGGCCGCCGACGACGAGGGCGTCGCGCAGGCCGTGGAGCACCTGGCCGGCCTGGGGCACCGGCGCATCGCCCACGTCGACGGTGGTCGCGGACCGATCGCCACCGCCCGGCGGCGCGGCTACGAGGGAGCGATGCGCCGCCGGGGACTGGGGGAGCGCGTGCAGGTGGTGGGTGGGGACGCGGGGGAGGAGTCCGGCGCCCGTGCGGCGCGCACCCTGCTCGGATCCGACGTCCGCCCCACCGCGGTGGTCACGTACAACGACGCCTCCGCGGTGGGCCTGCTCGACGCCCTGCTGCGCAGCGGGGTCGACGTGCCGGGGGAGGTCTCCGTCGTCGGCTACGACGACAGCCCGCTCTCCCGGCTCGCCCACATCGACCTGACCAGCATCAGCCAGAACTCCCCGCAGCTGACCCGGCTGGCGGTGGCGGCGGTGGTCGAGCGGCTCGACGGCGGCCGCACCGAGCGCCGCGAGGTCGTCGTCCCACCGCGGCTGGTGGTCCGGGGGACGACCGGCCCGCCGCCTGCGGGACCCTGACCTGACGGACCGTTGACAGTGGCGCGGGTCACCAGCGAGTCTTGAAGCGCTTCAACCGAGTCGCTCCCGACCGCGGAGACCCACATGGCCGAGACCGCCACCGCCCCCGCCGCCACCCTCGACTACGACCCGTTCCGGCCGGACTTCTACACGTCCGATCCGTTCGGCACCTATCGGCGGATGCGCGACGAGGCGCCGGTGTACTGGAGCGAGCGGTGGGGCTGGTACGCCCTGACCCGCTTCGACGACGTGCGAGCGGCGGCGCTCGACGCGGACACCTTCCGCAGCTTCGAGGGCATGGACATCGACGACAGCCGCCTCGAGCAGGTGCCCCCGGGGTCGATCGGGAGCATGGACAACCCCCGGCACGACGAGGTCCGCTCGGTGGTGCAGCCGTACTTCCTGCCGCGCCGGATCGCCCAGCTCGAGGACGGCATCCGCGCCGTGGTGCGCGAGCTGGTCGCCTCGTGGCGGGACCGCGGCGCGGGGGGCCGGGCAACGGTGGACCTGGCCCAGGAGCTGGCCTGGCCCATGCCCTTCGACGTGTTCTTCCACCTGATGGGCCTGCCGAGCCGCCACGACCACGACCCCCTGGCGCGGGCGCGGCGCGAGCAGCTGGAGCACTGGACGCACGAGCTCAAGGACCGGGTGCCCGGCACGCCGCACCTGACGCCGGTGGCGCGGGCGGCGACGGCCGGCGTCCAGCAGTACTTCATCGACCTGCTCGAGGACCGCCGTCGGGCCGCACGGGACGACCTGGTCACGGCGTTCGTCGAGGCCGACATCGACGGGGTGCCGTTCGTCGACGCGCAGGTCACCCCGGACTCCGAGGTCAGCGGACTGATGATGATCCTGTTCCTCGGGGGGGTGGAGTCCACCGCCGGGCTGACCGGCACGCTGTTCGAGCTGCTGGCCGAGAACCCCGACCAGCGGGCGCTGCTGCAGGCCGATCCGTCGCTGATCCCGGCCGCCGTCGAGGAGGCCCTGCGTCTCATCACGCCGCTGCAGCTCACCGCTCGCACGACCTCGCGCGAGGTCACCCTGCACGGGGTCACGATGCCGGCCGGCAGCCGCGTCGTCCTGATCCCCGGTGCGGCCAACCGGGACGAGCGCCAGTTCCCCGACCCCGACCGCTTCGACGTCACCCGCCCGCGGGGCCGGCACCTCGGCTTCGGCGAGGGCGTGCACGGGTGCCTGGGCGCTCCGCTGGCCCGGCTCGAGGCGCGGATCGCTCTGGAGGAGGCCCTCCCCGTGCTGGGCGACTACGAGCCGGCCGGCCCGCCGACCTTCTACCCGAGTTCCCCGAACATGTACGTCTGGAGGAACCTGCCGATCACCTTCGGCCGGTCGAGCCGCCGGCCGCACGTCGAGGCCGTCGCGCACCGGACGACGACCGTCACCCTCGCCACCGCGGAGTTCGAGGCCGAGGCGACGGTGGCCGCCAAGCAGGAGGTGGCCGACGGCGTCGTCGCCCTGACCCTGCGCGAGGCCGGGGGCCGTCCCCTGCCTGCCTGGCAGCCGGGCGCGCACGTCGACCTCGTCCTCGGCGGGGCGCCCACCCGGCAGTACTCGCTGTGCGGCGACCCCACCGACCACTCCGCCTACCGGCTGGGCGTCCTGCGCGACCCGGACGGCCGCGGCGGCTCCCTCTTCGTCCACGACCGGCTCCGGGAGGGCGACACCGTCCGCATCCGCGGCCCGCGCAACAACTTCCCGCTGGTCGCCTCGCCGCGGTACCTGTTCATCGCCGGCGGCATCGGCATCACCCCGATCCTGGCCATGATCCGGGCCGCGGAGGCCGCCGGCGCCGGCTGGGAGCTGGTCTACGGCGGCCGGCGCCGGGCCTCGATGGCCTTCCTCGACGAGCTCGCGCAGTACGGCGACCGGGTCTCGGTCCGCCCCCAGGACGAGACCGGGTTGCTGGACCTCGACGGACTGCTGGGCACGCCCCGCGCGGACACCCTCGTCTACTGCTGCGGCCCCGAGCCGCTGCTGGCGGCGGTCGAGCAACGCTGTGCCGGCTGGCCGCGCGGAGCGCTGCACGTGGAGCGGTTCGCGCCCCGGCCCCAGGCCGAGCCGGCGCGGGCCGAGGCGTTCGAGGTCGAGCTGGCGCAGAGCGAGCTCACCCTGAGCGTCCCGCCGGACCGCTCGATCCTGTCGGTCGTCGAGGAGGCCGGGGTCGGCCTCCTGTCCTCGTGCGCGGAGGGCACCTGCGGCACCTGCGAGACCGCCGTCCTCGCAGGTGTGCCGGACCACCGGGACTCGGTCCTGAGCGAGGAGGAGAGGGAGGCGAACGACTGCATGATGATCTGCGTGTCCCGCGCCCGCACGGACCGACTCGTGCTCGACCTCTGAACGGGGGTGCCTGCCCTCCCAGCAGCTGATCATGGGGTTGTGGCCGGCCCGGTCGGCGTGGCTGCGCGTGTCGCCGGCAACAACTCCATGATCAACACCGAGGGGCGCGAGCGGGCCCAGGGACGCGGCCGAGAGCGGGACCTCAGCGGGGCGGGGCGGTGGTGCTCCGGACGACGAGCCGGGGCGGGACCACGAGCTCGCGCTGCTCGACGGGGACCCCGTCGAGCCGGTCGAGGGCCCGCCGCACGGCGAGCGCGGTCAGCTGCTCGACGTCCTGGGCGACGGAGGTGAGGTCGACGGAGGACAGCCGGGCGATCCGGCTGTCGTCGTACCCGACCACGCTGACGTCCCCGGGCACCGTGCGCCCCGCCCGGCGGAGGACGTCGAGCAGGCCCAGGGCGCACCGGTCGTTGAAGACCGTGACCGCACCGGGCAGGGAGCCGGCCAGGAGGGTGCGCGCCGCGGCAGCGCCGTCGTCCTCGGTGAGCCCGCCAGGGAGGACCCGTGGGGGGAGGCCGTGCCGGCGCACCGCCTCGCGGTAGCCCCGCCGCCGCTCGGCGGCGCCCGCTGCCCGCCCGCCGTCGACGTGCACCACGTCGCGGTGGCCGAGCGCGACCAGGTGGTCCAGCGCCAGGTGCATGCCCTCGTCGTCAGCGGTCCGGACGACGTCGACCGCGGTGGACCGCACGGACCGGGCGACGACCACGACCGGCAGGCGGGTCGCGAGGTCGGTGAGGTGCGCGGCGGGGGACGAGGGGCCGAGCAGCACCAGCGCCTCGCAGCGGTCCCGCAGCAGGCTGTCCACCGCCCGCTGCTCGCCGCGCCCCGGCGTGACCGCGCTCAGTGCCAGCTCGTACCCGGCCTTCTCGGCGGCGGCGTAGAGCCCGGCCAGCAGGTCGCCGTGGAAGGCGTGCTGGACCCCGAACACCACGCCGATCAGCCGGCTGCGGGAGCTGCGCAGCAGGCGGGCGCGGGTGTCGGGGCGGTAGCCGATCTCCTCGGCGGCGCGCCGCACCCGCTCGCGGGTCGCGGCGCTGGCGCCGGGGACGTCGCGCATGACGATCGAGACGAGCGCCGTGGAGACTCCGGCCCGGGCCGCGACGTCGGCCAGTGTCGGCCGCCGGTCGGGACTCGTCGAGGTCACCAGGGGAGCGTAGCCCGCAGAACTAGAACGTTCTAGCCCGATCCCCTTGACGGAGGAGGGGAGCGCGGGCCACGCTGACGTCGGTCTAGAACGTTCTAGTGGAGGAGTCGGGATGGCGAGCGAGACGGTGGGCGTGGCCCTGATCGGGTCGGGGCGGATGGGGGCCTTCCACGCGGAGACGCTGGCCCTGCGCCTGCCCCACGCGCGGCTGGCCGCCGTCGTCGACCCCGCGCCCGGTGCGGCCGAGCGGCTGGCCGGGCCGCTCGGGGTCGATCGGGCGTACACCGACGTCGCGCAGGCCCTCGACGACCCAGCCGTCGAGGCCGTCGTGATCGCGGCGCCGGCCCGGTCGCACGCGAACCTGGTCGTGGCCGCCGCGGCCGCCGGGAAGCACGTGTTCTGCGAGAAGCCGATGGCGGTCACGCTGGCGGACGCCGACCGGGCGATCGACGCGGCCCGCGCCGCGGGCGTCGTCCTCCAGGTCGGCTTCAACCGCCGGTTCGCCGCGGACTGGCGGGCCGCCCGGGCGTTGCTGGACGCCGGGACGCTTGGCACCCCCCGGCTGCTGCGCTCCCTCACGCGTGACCCGGGCGGTTTCGACCCCGCCCGCGTCCTCCCGGACACGATCTTCCTCGAGACGCTCATCCACGACTTCGACACGCTGCGCTACCTCAACCCCGGCGCCGAGGCCGTCGAGGTGCACGCCGTCGCCGACGCCCTCGTCGAGTCCGCGTGGCGGGACCGTGGGCTGCTGGACACCGCCGTGGTCACCGTCCGGTTCGACAACGGGGCCGTCGCCGTGGCCGAGGCCTGCTTCGAGGCCGCCTACGGCTACGACGTCCGCGGTGAGGTGCTCGGCTCCGGCGGCATGGTGACGATGGGCGACGGCCGCCGCAACGGGATGGCGTTCTCCGGGCCGGCCGGGCGACTCGTCGAGACCGTCCGCGGCGACCAGGAGCTCTTCCCCGACGCCTACACCGCCGAGCTCGCCGCGTTCGTGGCGGCCGTCCACGAGGGGACCGCCGCGCCGGTGACCGGCGAGGACGCCCGCGCGGCCCTGGCGATCGCGCTGGCCGCGGCGGAGTCCGTGCGCGCCGGCCGCGCGGTGCGGATCGACGAGGTCGAGAAGTGACGCGGCCCCGTCCCGGGCACCGCCCCGAGCCTGCGACGGGTGGGGAGGACGGGGGCCTTCGCCTGGCCGCCTCGGCCGAGATGCTCTTCCTCGACCTGCCGTTCGCCGAGCGGGTGCGGCGCATCGACGGCCTCGGGTTCGAGGTCGAGATCTGGGACTGGACGGCGAAGGACGTCGACGAGCTCGTCGGGACCGGCGCGACCTTCTCCTCGATGACCGGCTACGTCAGGGGCACCCTGGCCGACGCCGACGGTGCGGAGGAGCTGCTGCGCACCGCCGAGCGGTCCCTCGCCGTCGCCGAGCGGCTGGACTGCCCGCGGCTGAACGTGCACGGGACCGGGCTGGACGGCCGCGGGCTGCCGGTCGTCCCCACCGAGGTCGTGTCCCCGGCGATGTGGCTGACCGCCGCGCGCACGCTCGAGCGGCTGGCCGCGCTGGGGGAGCGGGCCGGGCGGGTCTTCACCCTGGAGAACCTCAACACCGCCGTGGACCACCCGGGCACGCCGTTCGCCCGCGCCGCGGACACGATCGCGCTGGTCGAGGCCGTGGGTAGCCCGCACCTGCGGCTCAACCTGGACCTCTACCACGCCCAGATCGGCGAGGGGAACCTCGTCGCGCTGGTGGAGCGGGCGCTGCCGCTGGTGGGCGAGATCCAGGTGGCCGACGTGCCCGGCCGGTGCGAGCCGGGCACGGGGGAGATCCACCACCCGGCGATCGCCGCCGCGCTCGACCGGCTCGGTTACACCGGCGTCGTCGCGCTCGAGGGCTGGGCCTCCGGGGACCCGGAGCAGGCCCTCGACCGCTTCCGCACCTCGTTCGAGCCGGCGCGCTGACGCCGGCGTCCTCAGCGCGGGTCGCCGTCCACCGCGGGCGGTGGCACCGGGGCCCGCCGGGTCGGTGACCGGCGGGGGATGCCCAACCGCTCGGCCGCCTGCACGGCGGCCCGCCGGGCGCGGACGGCATCGGCACGGGCCTCCGGCGGCCGCTCCCGGTGGGCCGGGTCGAGCTCGGCGGACATCCGGTCGACCGTCGTCAGCAGGGTGGAGGTGAGCTCCCGGAGGCCGGCGCCATTGCGCGGGTCGTCGATCAGCAGGTCCTGCGCAAGCGAGCGGCCGCTGCGCAGCGCGTCGAGCGCCCCGGCGAGACGCTGCCGCTCCCATCCCGCACCGGTCCCCACCTCGGTGAGGAGCAGGCTCCCGAACTCCCGCACCGTGGTGCCCATGCGTGCCAGCAGGCTGGAGGTGATCCGCCGCACCGCGTCGGCGTAGGCCGGGTGCCCGTCGTTCCCCGTCCGTCCCCGGGTGGCGTCGTCGATGGCGCGGAACAGGGTCCGCAGCGACACCGAGGTGTGCTCCAGCGCGTCCAGTCCCTGCCGCATCCCCGGCCCGATCGGCGGGGTCCGCAGCGCACGCACGTTGAGACGACGACTCTCCTCGGCATGGGCCAGCGCCCGGTCCACCCGGGGTGCGTGCCGGTTGAGGCGCCGGGCGTCCTCCAGCCAGCGCGCCGACTGCTCCGCGCTCACCGGCCCGGCGGACAGGGCGGCCGCCGCGTCGTCCAGGAGGCCGGCGATCTCCCCGGCGAACCCGTACACGGCCCGTCCGGCGTACCGCGTCTGCACCGCGGGCGGGAAGGCCAGGTTGACGAGCATGCCGACCGCGGCGCCGATCAGCGTCTCGACGACCCGCCCGCCCCCGACGGACTCCACCCCCGCAGTGCCGACACCGAGCACCAGCATCGCGCTGATCGGCACCTCCACCAGGTGCGGACCGAGTCTCAACAGCTGGCCCACGACGATGGACGCCGCGACGAGACCTGCGAGGCTCCACCAGGTCAACCCCACCGCGGCGACGACGAGCACCGCCAGGGCGACGCCGGCCACGACGCTCGCCACGCGCTGGACCCCGTTGAGCAGGGTGCTGGTGAGCGTGGCCTGCACGACCAGGAGTGCGGTGAGGGCGGCGATGATCGGCGGCGGGTCGTGCAGCCCCACGAGCTGGGCGATGAGGAAGGCGGCCACCGTGGCGCCGGTCATCCGGCCCGCGCGGAAGGCTGCGGACCGGCCCCGCGTGCGCACGCGGAGCAGGAACTCGGCCGCGGGACGCGGAAGGCGCAACCCGGTACCCGCGCTGTGACGGGTCACCTCGTCATCCTCCATCCCGGGACCGGGCCGCGAGCCCCTGGTCGGCTCGGCCGGCATCAGGCAGGAGTCGTCCCCAATCACCACGTGGACGTCGCGGTCGGGGCCGGCCATGCGGATGCCGATGTCGCCGCAGCGTCGTGGATCCCGACGTCGGGTCGATGTCCGTGCGGACCAGGACACGGACGGCCGGCACACCCCGTGGGCGCGCCGGCCGTCCCGGCCCTCCTGCTCCGCTCAGGGACGGGCGAGGAGCGACTAGCGGAAGTTGCCCGCCGAGAACGACTCCTCCAGCTCCTCCAGGGAGCGCTTGCCGGTCTCGGGGAGCATCGTCTTGAGGAAGACGATCGCGATCAGTCCGAGGACGACGAAGACCAGGAAGGCTCCCTGGATCTTGATGGCGTCGACGAGGATCGGGAAGACGAACGCGATGACCGCGTTGGCCACCCAGAGCATCAGCACGCACACGCCCATCCCCAGGCCGCGCAGCCGCAGCGGGAACAGCTCGGACAGGACGACCCACACCGGGACGTTGAGGGCGAGCTGCATGCAGAAGACGAAGAGCACCATGAAGGTGAGGATCACGAACGCCTTGGTGAGGCCCTCGGGCAGCAGGTACGAGGAGGCCACGATGAGCGCGTGGCACGTCGTGGTCGCGACGAAGCCGCCGATGATCAGCGTGCGGCGCGGCACCCGGTCCATCAGGAAGAACAGGCAGATGGCCGAGCCGACGACGGCCAGCACGCCGTTGGCGACGTTCGCGATCAGCGCCGCGCTGGCCGAGAAACCGGCCACGGTCAGCACCTGGGTCCCGTAGTACATGATCGAGTTGATGCCGGTTGCCTGCTGGGCGATGGCGAGCCCGATACCGACGATGAAGAGGTGGCGGACCCACCCGATCTTGAGGTCCTGCCAGCCCCCCATGTGGGCCTCTTCCTCCTCCTCGGCCAGGAACTCGACCTCGGCCATCTCGGCGCGGGCCCGGTTCTC
The DNA here is from genome assembly GCF_053502545.1 of Geodermatophilus sp. URMC 65. NCBI lineage: Bacteria > Bacillati > Actinomycetota > Actinomycetes > Geodermatophilales > Geodermatophilaceae > Geodermatophilus > Geodermatophilus sp. URMC 65. The sequence continues at coordinate 5,509,378 of NZ_CP199954.1, read as the reverse complement.
GTCCCGGACCTGCAGGAGGACGGCGAGAGCATCGTCGTGGCGGCCCTTCGAGATGAGCCAGCGCGGTGACTCCGGCATCCGCATCATCCCGACGAACAGCGCGACGGCGGGAACGGCGGCGACCGCGAGCATGTAGCGCCACACGCCCTCGTGCTCGCCCCAGACGTTGCCGATGATGGCGTTGATGATGAAGGCCAGCATCTGGCCGACGACGATCGCGAGCTCGTTGCGACCGGCGAGCCCGCCCCGGCGCTCGGTGGGAGCCAGTTCGGCCAGGTACACCGGCACGGTGACCGAGGCGCCGCCGACCGCGAAACCGAGGATCACCCGCGACGGGATCATCATCTCGAGGCTCGGGGCGAATACACCGCCCAAGGTGCCGACGAAGAAGATGACGGCCAGGATCGTCAGCGTCTTCTTCCGGCCCAGGGTGTCGTTGATGCGGCCGCAGACGAGCGCTCCGATCGCGGCCCCGACCAGCAGAGTGCTGGTGACCGCGCCCTCACCGGCCGCGGTCAGCCCCAGGTCCTCCTTCATCGGCTCCAGGGCGCCGTTGATGACGCCGGTGTCGTAGCCGAAGAGCAGGCCGCCGAACGTCGCGACGACCGTCACGAGGTCGAGCCGCCGTTGGTGCGGACCTGCCGTCAGGGGTGGCAGCGTCACGCTGCCGGGCTTGTGGGTGTCCATGGCCTTCTCCATCAACGTTGGGCGCTTCGACATAGGCACTGGCCCGGCGAGCGAGCCCGCGGCGCCATCACCGCGACGCCGGGTGCGGTCCCGTCGTCCACGGGGTCATGACGGGTCGCCGGCTCCGGACTGCGGCACCTGTGCCTCGGACAGGTCGTGCACGTACGTCTCCAGGTCGCTCACGCGGAAGCGTGCCGCGCGTTCGACGTGGACCAGGGGCAGTCGGCCGGCCGCCACGAGGCGCTCGATGGTCCTGACCGAGACGCTGAGGCGCTCAGCGGCTTCCCCCTTGGTCACCAGCAGGCGATCCGCCACGCGGCGAGAGTGCGCGGCGCCACTGCCGCCGTCCACCGGTGTCGCCTTCGGGCGCGTTCTGACGCACCGGGTCAGGAGGCCCGCCAGTTCCTCGACCTCGGCGGGCACGGCGGCACCCGTGTGCCGCAGGTTGCGGACGTGGAGGGACAGTGCGACCGCCAGGTGCCTGACGAGCTCAGGAGGTTGACCGCCCAGGTCCCCGAGAGCGGCGGGATCGGCCGACAGCTGGCAGCGGCCGTGGGTCCCGTTCCCGGTCACGGACCGCTCGCGAGGGCGCCCGTGCCCTGACGCTGCGACGGGAGGGACGACGAGGGCCACCGGCTGCCCGTGGACCGCGGTGGAGGCGCGACGAGGAGAGGCTCCCGGCATCGGACGATCCCCCTCTGGACAGCGACGTGCGGTGGACGGTGAGGCTCGCGGGACGAGTCGGGGCCGGGCGCGGGTGGAGAACTCGTCCGCCACGGTGTCTCGGAGGATCCGTGCCCAGCAGCACTGTTCGGCTGACGATCATGGAGCCGGCGTGGCGACACGCTGTCGCGGACGGGCGTGTCGCCACCGCGGGTCCGTGATCGTCGAGGAGCCGACCGTTCGGGGCCGGCGCCGGCAGCGACTGGTCTCGCCGGCGCCGGCCGGTCAGGTGGGGGCCTCGGCCCGGCCCCGTCCCGGGCCCCGCCCTGAGCTTGCGAAGGGTGGGGAGGACGGGGTCCTCATTCAGGCGTTCTGCGGGAAGCCCAGGTTCAGGCCGCCATGGCTGGGGTCCAGCCAGCGGCTGGTGATGACCTTGCCGCGGGTGAAGAAGTGCACGCCCTCGGCGCCGTGGGCGTGCGTGTCGCCGAAGAGGCTGTTCTTCCACCCGCCGAAGGAGTAGTAGGCCATCGGCACCGGGATCGGCACGTTGATACCGATCATCCCGACCTGCACCTCGTGCTGGAACCGCCGGGCGGCGCCGCCGTCGTTGGTGAAGATGGCGGTGCCGTTGCCGTACTCGTTGCGGTTGATCAGCTCGACGGCGTGCTCGTAGGTGTCCACCCGCAGCACCGACAGCACCGGGCCGAAGATCTCGTCGGTGTAGACACTCATGCCCGGCTCGACGTGGTCGACCAGGGTCGGGCCGAGCCAGAACCCGTTCTCACCACCGTCGGGGGTCACCTGGCGGCCGTCGACGACGAGCTTGGCGCCCTCCTTCTCGCCGGCCTCGACGTAGGACTCGACCCGGTCGCGGTGCCGCTTGCTGATCAGCGGACCCATGTCACAGCCCTTGCGGCCGTCACCGGTGCGCAGGGTGTGGGTGCGCTCGGCGATGCGGGCGACCAGGTCGTCGCCCACCCCGCCGACGGCGACCACGGCGCTGATCGCCATGCACCGCTCGCCGGCCGACCCGAACCCGGAGTTCACCGCCGCGTCGGCCGCGAGGTCCAGATCGGCGTCGGGCAGCACGACCATGTGGTTCTTCGCCCCGCCCAGGGCCTGCACCCGCTTGCCGGCCTTCGTGCCGGTCTCGTAGACGTACTGGGCGATCGCGGTGGACCCGACGAAGGACACCGACTGGATCTCGGGGTGCTCCAGCAGCCGGTCGACGGCGACCTTGTCGCCCTGCACGACGTTGAACACGCCGTCGGGCAGCCCGGCCTCCTTCCACAGCTCGGCCATCCACAGCGCCGCCGACGGGTCCTGCTCGCTGGGCTTGAGGACGACGGTGTTGCCGGTGGCGATCGCGACGGGGAAGAACCACATCGGCACCATCGCCGGGAAGTTGAACGGGCTGATGATCGCCACCGGTCCGAGCGGCTGGCGCACCGAGTGCACGTCGACGTTGGTCGAGGCGTTCTCGGTGAAGCCGCCGCGGACCAGCGAGGGCACGCCGCAGGCGTACTCCACGACCTCCTGGCCGCGGGAGACCTCGCCCAGGGCGTCGTCGAGGACCTTGCCGTGCTCGGCGGTGATGATCGCGGCCAGCTCGGGCTTGCGGGCGTTGAGCAGCTCGCGGAAGCGGAACAGCACCGCCGTGCGCTTGGCCAGCGAGGTGTCGCGCCACCCCGGGAAGGCCGCCGAGGCGGCGGCGACCGCGGCGTCGACCTCCTCGACGCTGGCCAGCGCGACCTCGCCGGTGACCTCGCCGGTCGCCGAGTCGGTCACCTCTCCGGTGCGGCCGCTGGCGCCCTCGCGGCGGGCGCCGTCGATCCAGTGCGGGATGTGGGTGGGCATGGTGCCTCTCTCGGGGGTCGGTCCGACGTCAGGGAGCGGTGTCGTCGGGGAGCGGGGTCTGCGGGAAGTTCGGCCGGGAGGTGCCGGCGTCGGGTCGGGCGCCGACGGAGGCCGGCTCCGCGCCGCCGAAGTGCTTGCCGACCAGCCGGCGGATCCCGTCGAGCATGCGGATCCCGGACTCGCGGGCCTGGTCGTCCCAGCCGAAGACGCAGGTGGTGAGGACGCCGTCGAAGCCGATCCCCGCCAGGGCGGCGAAGGCCTCGTCGAAGTCGACGTCGCCGCGGCCGATCTCCATGTGCTGGTGGACGCGGGTGGTGTTGCCCGGCGGGTTGGTGATGTAGCGCAGCCCGTCGGAGGCCCGGTGGTCCATCGAGTCGGCCACGTGCACGTGGGTGAGCAGCTCACCGGCGTTCGCGATGATCCCCGGCGCGTCGTCGCCCTGGTGGAACGTGTGCGGCAGGCAGTACAGGAAGGACACGCACGGGCTGTCTATGCCGCGGATCATGTCGAGCGCCGGGAGGCCGAGCTCGATGAAGTCGTCCGGGTGCGGCTCGAGGGCCAGCTTGACGCCCTCCCGCTCGAAGACCGGCAGCAGCTCCTCCATCGACCGCCAGAACATCGCCTCGGCGAGCTCCGGCGCCTCGGGGCGGCCGTTGAACTCCGAGTTCATCGTGTCCACGCCGAGCTCGACGCACATCTCGATGGCCCGCTTCCAGTAGCGGACGGCGGCCTGCCGCTCCACCTCACCCGGGCCTGACCAGCGCATCACCGGCAGCAGCGAGGTGACGCCCACGCCGGCGTCGGCCAGTTTCGACCGGAAGGCGCGCACCGTGGCGGTATCGACCCGCGGGTGCTTGAAGAACGGGATGAAGTCCTCCCGGGGTGAGAGCTCGATCCACTCGTAGCCCATGCCGGCCACCACGTCGGGCAGCTCCAGCAGCGGCGTGGTCCGCAGCATCTGCGGGTCCAGGGCGATCCTCATGACGGCGTGCCCTCGCGCAACTGGAGCCGGACCTCGGTGCGCTGACCGCTGCGCAGCGCCTCGACGCCGGCCGCGCACACCGCCTGGGCGGCGTAGCCGTCCCACGCGCCGGGCCCGTCGATCTGGCCGCGGCGGGCGGCGTCGACCCACCGCTGCAGCTCGATGTCGTAGGCGCGGCCGAACCGCTGCCGGAAGTCCGGTGCGATGCCGGTCGACCGGGCGGCGCCCGATGACCCGCCGGACGTGCGCACCAGGCCGGCGTCGAGGCCGATCATGGCGCTGCCGTCCTCCCCGACCACCTCGGTGCGCACCTCGTAGCCGACCCCGGTGCTGACGAAGCACTCGACGTCGACCATCCGGCCGCCGGTCGTCTCGAACAGCACCAGCAGCGGGTCGGACTGGCCGGCGACGGCGCGGCGGGTCGCCTTCGGCCGCAGCACGGTGACCGCGGCGATCTCCTCGTCGAGCAGGAACCGGGCGACGTCGACCTCGTGCACCACCGAGTCGTTGACCATCATCTCGCTGGTGAAGTGCGGCGGGACGGCGGCGTTGCGGTGCGCGCAGTGCACGACCAGCGGCTCGCCGAGCCCGCCGGCGTCGATCAGCGCCTTGAGCTCGGCGTACTCCGGGTCGAAGCGGCGCATGAAGCCGACCTGCACCAGCCGTCGGCCGGTGCGGGCGGCGTACCCGTCCTCGGCCCGCACGAGGGCCAGGGAGCTGTCGGCGTCCATGGTCAGCGGCTTCTCGCACAGCACCGGCTTGCCCCGCTCGATGCAGGCGAGCACCTGCTCCTCGTGGAACTGGCCGGGGGTGGCGATCAGGACGGCGTCGACGTCGTCGTCGGCTATCGCGGCCAGGGGGTCGCCGATCACCCGGCAGCCGGGCACGGTGGCGGCCACCTGCTCGGCCTTCTCGGTGTAGGCGTCGCTGACCGCGACGACCTGCGCGCCGGAGATGCGGCTGTAGAGCCGGGCGACGTGGTCGGCGCCCATCATCCCGACGCCGAGCACGGCCACCCGAAGGTCGCGGGCCGGGACGTCGGCGAGGTCAGGGAGCGCCCCGGCGCGGGTCTCTGCGGTGGTCACGCCCGGTCCTCCTCGGGGGTGGCGGTCCTGGGGGCGCCGATCTGCAGCGACGGGAACCCGCAGCTGCCGATGTAGCGGTGGGTGCGCTGGGCGATGGGGAAGGGGACGTCCGGCGGGCAGGGGTACAGGTCGTGCTCGACGATCGCGAAGACGTCGAGCCCGTGCGCCTCGATGGCCTCGAACAGCGGCGGGTAGGCCGGGACGCCGTTCGGCGGCTCGGTCATGGCCCCCATCGGCACCGCGGCCGCCCAGGTGATGTCCTCGGCCAGGACGCGGTCGATCACCGCCGGGTCGACCTGCTTGAGGTGCAGGTAGCCGATCCGCTCCGGGTACTTGTTGATCAGCTCGAGGTTGTCGCCGCGGTAGTAGCTGACGTGCCCGGTGTCCAGGCACAGGGGCACGTACTGCGGGTCGGTGTCGGCGAGGAACCGCTCGATGTCGCGCTGCCAGCCCACGTGCGTCTCCGCGTGCGGGTGGAAGGCGATCGACAGGCCGTACTCCTCCTGCACCGCCTTGCCGAGCTGCGTCACGCCCCGGGTCTTGGCCTCCCACTGCTCGGGGGTGAGGTCGCGGGATTCGACGTCGGCGCCGGTCTTCTGGTCGCGGAAGGTGTCGGGGATGACGACCACGTGGGTGCCGCCCATCGCCTGGGTCAGCGCTGCGACGTCCTTGACCTGACCCCACACCGCGTCCCAGGAGTCGGGCCGGTGCAGGTGCTCGAAGACGGTGCCGGCGGACACCTCGAGGCTCCGCGCGGCGAGCTCGTCGGACAGCTGCGCCGGGTCGGTGGGCAGGTAGCCGTAGGGGCCCAGCTCGATCCACTGGTAGCCGCAGGCGCTCACCTCGTCGAGGAAGCGCTGCCACGGCACCTGTGCGGGGTCGTCGGGGAACCAGACGCCCCACGAGTCGGGCGCCGACCCGACCCGGATCCGGGCCCGGCCCGGCTCCGGGGTGGACTGGCCGGGCGCCGCGGCGTTCTGCACGGTCATCTCTTCTCTCTTCCGGAAGCGGTCGGGTGGATCAGGACTGGGGGACGTCGCGCTCGGACGGTGCCAGGTAGGCGGGCCGCTGGGCGGCCTTCCAGCTGTCGTAGACCGCGCGCGCGTCCTGGGTGCTCTGCAGGGTGGAGACCTCGCTGACCGGCACGTCCCACCAGGACTCGCTGGACGGCGCGTCGACGAGCGGGTCGGTCTCGACGTGCACGACCGTCGTCCGGTCGCTGGCCTTGGCCTTGCGCAGCGCCGCCTCGAAGCTGGGCCCGTCCTGGGCGACCAGCACGTCGACGCCGAGGCTGGCGGCGTTGGCGGCGAGGTCCACCGGCAGCACGTCGCCGTCGAGCCGGCCGGAGTCCGAGCGGTACCGGTAGCGGGTGCCGAAGCGCTGGGAGCCCAGCTGCTCGGACAGCGCGCCGATCGAGGCGAAGCCGTGGTTCTGCACCAGGACGACAACGATCTTGACGCCCTCCTGGACCGCGGTGACCAGCTCGGTCGGCATCATCAGGTAGGAGCCGTCGCCGATCATCACGAAGACGTCGCGGTCGGGGGCGGCCATCCGGATGCCGATGCCGCCGGGGATCTCGTAGCCCATGGTCGAGTAGCCGTACTCGACGTGGTAGCCCTTGCGGTCGCGGACCCGCCACATCTTGTGCAGGTCTCCCGGCATGGAGCCGGCGGCGCAGACGACGACGTCCCGCGGGGCGGAGACCTCGTTGACGATGCCGATGACCTCGTTCTGCGTGAGCCGGCCGCCCTCGCCCGCGCTGGGCACCTCCGGGTGGTAGGCGGCCTCGACGGTGGCCTCCCACGCGGCGGCGAGCTCCGCGGTGCGGGTCCGGTAGGCGTCGCCGACCGACCAGCCGGCCAGGGCGTCGGTCAGCGCGGTCAGCGTCTCGCGGGCGTCGGCCTGCACGCTGACCCCGGCGTGCTTGACGGCGTCCATCGAGCCGATGTTGACGTTGACGAACCGCACGGCGGGGTCGTTGAAGGCGGTGTGCGAGGCGGTGGTGAAGTCCTGGTAGCGGGTGCCGATCCCGATGACGACGTCGGCCTCGCGGGCCAGCGCGTTGGCCGCCGTCGTCCCGGTGGAGCCGATGGCGCCGACCGACTGCGGGTGGTCGTAGGGCAGGGCGCCCTTGCCGGCCTGGGTCTGCCCGACCGGGATGCCGGTGGCCGAGACGAACGCGTCCAGCGCCTCGGTGGCCTGCGAGTAGATGACGCCGCCGCCGGCGACGACCAGCGGCCGGCGGGCCGAGCGGATCACCTCGACGGCGCGGGCCAGCGCGGCGGGCTCCGGCAGCGGCCGGCCCACGTGCCAGGTGCGCTCGGCGAACAGCTCGACCGGCCAGTCGAACGCCTCGGCCTGCACGTCCTGGGGGAAGCAGAGGGTCACCGTGCCGGTCTCGACCGGGTCGGTGAGCACCCGCAGCGCGCCGAGCAGCGCGCCGGGCAGCTGCTCGGGCCGCCAGATCCGGTCGAAGTAGCGCGACACCGGCCGGAAGGCGTCGTTGACGGTCACGTCGCCGCTGTCGGGCCGCTCGAGCTCCTGCAGCAGCGGGCCGGCCGAGCGGGTGGCGAAGGTGTCGGCCGGCAGCAGCAGCACCGGCAGTCGGTTGATGGTCGCCAGCGCCGCGCCGGTGAGCATGTTGGTCGAGCCGGGGCCCACGCTGGTGGAGACCGCCCAGGTCTGCAGCCGGTCCCTGGCCCGGGCGTAGGCCACGGCGGTGTGCACCACGGCCTGCTCGTTGCGGCCGAGCACGTAGGGCAGGGCGCCGGGCTCGTCGATCTCGGCCTGCAGCAGCGCCTGGCCGAGGCCGGCGACGTTGCCGTGCCCGAAGATGCCGAAGCAGCCGGCGAACAGCCGCTGCCGCTGTCCGTCGCGCTCGGTGTACTGCTGCGCCAGGAAGCGCACGACGGCCTGGGACACGGTCAGCCGCACCGTCTCCGGGACGGCCGGTGGGGGTGGCAGGTGCTCGCTCACGATCGGGGCTCTCCGTTCTGCGCGGTGCCGGCGGGGGAGTGCAGGGGCAGCCGGGGGTCGACTGGCTCGTCGGCCCAGGTGCCGCGGACCCAGGCGTGGTCGGGGTCGTCGACGATCCGCCAGGCCCGCTCGGGGCCGGGGCCGGCCATGACGTTGAGGTAGTAGAGGTCGTGCCCGGGGGCGGCGATCGACGGGCCGTGCCACCCGTGCGGGATGAGCACGACGTCGCGGTCGCGCACCTCGGCGAGCACGTCGATGGGCCGCTCGGGGGTGCCGTAGACCCGCTGGTAGGCCAGGCCCGGCTGGCCCTGCGGCCCGGGCGCGACCTCGAAGTAGTAGATCTCCTCGAGCTCGGTCTCGTGCTCGGAGGTCTCGTCGTGCTTGTGCGGCGGGTACGACGACCAGTTGCCGCCGGGCGTGATCACCTCGCAGGCGATGATCGCGTCGGCCTCGAAGACGTCGGCGGTGGCGAAGTTGTTCACCTGGCGGCTGCAGCGGCCCGCGCCCCGCAGCTCGACGGGGACGTCCGCGGCCGGGCCGTACCGCACCGGCAGCCGCCGCCGGGCGCGGGCGCCGCACAGGGCGAACCGCCCGCCGTCCCGGCTGGCGAGCTCGGCGGTGACGCCCAGCGGGAGGTAGGCGAAGTCGGTCGGCCCGGCGAACACGCCGCTGCGGCCGGCGAGGGTGAGCACCTCGCCGTCGCACTCGACGGTCAGGCCTCCCTCCAGCGGGACGACGACGACCTCGTCCGGGCCGGTGTCGAAGGTGGTGCGCCCGCCGGCCGGCAGGTCGAGCACCCGCAGGCTCGAGTGCCCCCAGCCGGCGGACTCCGGGGTCACCTCGAGGGCGTACGGGCCGGAGGCGGCGCTGCCGGCGGGCAGGTGCTGCGACGCGGTGGTCGCGGTCATTCGACTGCTCCAGGGTGAGTGAGAGGACCCCGTCCCCCCACCCCTCGCGAGCTCGGGGCGGGACCAGGGACGGGGCCGCGGCTCAATGGACGAGGCCGACCGCGGTGTCCACCGCGGTGGCGACGTCGTCGTCCGGCGGGTACAGCAGGGTCCGGCCGACGACCAGGCCGCGCACCGCCGGCAGGGCGAGTGCGTCGCGCCACTGCGCGTAGGTCTCCTCGGGTCGGCGGGAGGGGTCCCCGCCGAGCAGCATCGTGGGCAGGGTCGTGGCGTCCATGACCCGCTCCATCTCCGCGACCACCGGCAGCTTGAGCCAGGTGTAGGCCGAGGTGGCGCCCAGGCCCTGCGCGATGTGCACCGACTTGATGACCGCGTCCGGGCTCAGGTCGTTGCTGACCCGGCCGTCGACCCGCCGGGACAGGAACGGCTCGAGCATCGCGACGACGCCGGCGCGGGCCAGCTCGGTGACCGCGCGCCCGGCGGTCTCCAGCATCCGCACCGTGCCCGGGTCGTCCAGGTCGATCCGGTTGAGCATCTTGGCCGCGTCGAAGCGGGCCTCGACCACGCCGGCGACGTCGTAGCCGGTCATCCGGTCGTCGAGCTCGAAGCTCGCGCCGGCCAGGCCGCCGCGGTTCATCGAGGCCACGACGACCTTGTCCTCGAGCGCGCCGAGCAGCAGCAGGTCCTCGGCGATGTCGGCGGTGGCCAGCAGGCCGTCCACGCCCGGGCGGGCCAGCGCGGTGCGCAGCCGGTCGAGCATGTCGGTGCGGCTGTTCATCGCCGTCGGACGCCCCTGGGCCGACAGCGCGCCGCGGGCGGGGTGGTCGGCGGCGACCAGCATGAGCCGGCCGTCCTCGGGCAGGAAGGCCGGCCGCCGGCTGCGGGCGGCCAGCGCCCGGCGGATGGCCTGCGGGTCCCGGCTGCGCAGCTCGGTGACCTCGGCGTACGAGGTGCACACCGGCGGGGCGCCCAGCGTCTGGGGCACGGAGACCTCGGCGGGGGACAGGGCGGTGTCAGACACGGGTCCCCTCCAGGGAGGCGGTGACGGAGGCCTTGACATGGGCATCGATCTCGGCGGTGGTCGGCATCGCGGTGGAGCACTCCAGCCGGGAGGCGACGATCGCCCCGGCGGCGTTGGCGTTGCGCAGCAGCTGCTCCAGGGGCAGCCCGGCGAGCAGGCCGTGCGCGAGCGAGCCGCCGAACGCGTCGCCCGCGCCGAGGCCGTTGACGACCTCGACCGGGGTGGGCGGGACGACGACCCGCTCGGTGCGGGTCTTGCCGAGGACGCCGCGCGGGCCCTGCTTGACGATGGCGAGCTCCACCCCGGCGTCGAGCAGCGCGTCGGCGGCGCGGTCGGGGTCGGTCTCGCCGACGGCGACCTCGCACTCCTCGCGGTTGCCGACGGCGACGGTCACGTGGGGGAGGGCCGCCCGCACCTGGGCGGTGGCCTCCTCCGTCGAGGCCCAGAACACGGGCCGGTAGTCGAGGTCGAGCACGGTGTGCCGGCGGCGGCCCCGGGCCTCCCACGCCGCGTGGTGGGCCGACCGGCTGGGCTCCTCGGACAGGCCGGTGACCGTCGCCCAGAACAGCCCGGCGTCGCGGATGGCCGCGAGGTCGAGGTCCTCCGGGCGGATCTGCAGGTCCGGGGCGGTGGGCCGGCGGTAGAAGTACAGCGGGAAGTCGTCGGGCGGGAAGATCTCGCAGAAGGTGACCGGAGTGGGGTGCGCGGGGTCGACCACCACGAAGCGGTCGTCGACGCCGAGGTCGCGCAGCGCCCGGCGGACGAAGCGTCCGAACGGGTCGTCGCCCACCCCGGTCACGAGGGCGCTGGAGTGGCCGAGCCGGGCCGCGGCGACCGCGACGTTCGCCGCGCTGCCCCCGAGGAACTTCCCGAACGTCTCGACGTCCTCCAGGCCGACGCCGACCTGCAGCGGGTAGACGTCGACCCCGCTCCGGCCCATCGCCACCATCTCCAGGGTGTCTGCCACGGTGCTCCGTTCCCCTGCTCGTCGTCCGGCTGCCCCTGGGACTGTGCTCCGCGACACAGCAACGTGTCAAGACTTTGTAAGGACATACGGCCAACAGGACGTCCGGTCGTCGGTGGCCCCCCGAAGAGGTGAGGACAACAGGACGTGCTGAGGTGTCATCATCGGTCCGCGGAGCCGCCGAGTCCTTGGCCGAGCCCCGTGGCGCCGCACCGGAGGAGGCCCCGTGCTGACGATCGACCTGGACCGATCCAGTCCCACGCCGCTGTACTTCCAGCTGGCCCAGGCCATCGAGGGCGCCATCGCCGGGGGCGACCTGCCGGCCGGCTCCCGCCTGGAGAACGAGATCTTGCTGGCCCAGCGCTACGGGCTGTCGCGGCCCACCGTGCGGCGGGCGGTGCAGGAGCTGGTCGACAAGGGGCTCGTGGTCCGCAAGCGCGGGGTGGGCACCCAGGTGATCCAGCCGCACGTGCGCCGCTCGGTCGAGCTGACCAGCCTCTACGACGACCTCTCCCGGTCCGGCGAGGCGCCGACGACGGAGGTGCTGTCCCTGGACCGCGTCCCGGCCCCGGCCGACGTGGCGGAGGAGCTCGACGTGCCCGAGGGGGACGAGATCGTCGTGGTCCGGCGGCTGCGCCGCTCGCGGGGGGAGCCGCTCGCGCTGCTCACCAACCACCTGCCGGGCCGGTTCGAGCCGACCGTCGAGGACCTCACCGAGCGCGGGCTCTACCAGTACCTGCGGGCCCGGGGGGTCCACCTGCGGGTCGCCCACCAGCGCATCGGGGCGCGGCTGGCGCGTGCCGACGAGGCCCGGCTCCTCGACGAGCCGCCGCGCTCGGCGCTGCTCACCATGCAGCGCACCGCTTTCGACGACCAGGGGGCGGCCGTCGAGTACGGCCGGCACGTCTACCGCGCGTCGCGCTACGACTTCGAGACGACGCTCGTCGGCCGCTGACCCGCTCCCGTCGCACGACAGGGGCTTCGGCACGACCTGTGCCTCGTCGCGGGCGCCGGAGCCGGTGGCGTCGGCCACATCTGCTCACTCGTGGTGGGCACACTCACAGCGTCGCAGCGAGATCTGCCAAGACTTTCGGCCGACCATAGGAGAGGAGACATCGACCCACACCAGGGAGACCACCATGCAGGGCAGCTCCTTCGCCATCGCCACCACCGCCACCACCCCCCACCTGGGCCTGGGGACGTGGCTGCGCCGCCGCCGGGACGAGCGCCGCGCCCGCCGGGCTCTCGAGCACGAGCTGGCCGGCTACGCCACCGTCAGCGACCGCGATGACCTCGCCGCCCTGATCGCCGGCCGCGGGGACGCCGACAGCGCCGCCGCTGCCGTCCTCGTCCGCCAGGCCCGGGGCGACCTCTTCCGCGCCTCCTGACCCCCGGCCCCCTCCAGGGCGTCCCCGAGCTCGCGGGGGACCCAGGAGGGGGTCCGTCACCAGAAGGGGTTCTCGCCGGCCTCGATCTGCGCGGCGAACTCGCGCAGCGCCTCGGGGTCGGGGGTCCCGCCCGCCTGCCGGATCGCGGCGTCCAGCGCGGCGAGGACCTCGTCCGCCCTCCGGCCGGCCATCGCGTCGCCGATGTCGGCCAGTGTGGGCGCGACCCGCTCGCTGACGAGCTCCCCCCGCCGCGGCACCGGCGGCTGCAGGAAGCGCAGCAGCTCCTCCTGCAGCCCGGGCCTCGCTCGACGCGTCACGTCCGGCCTCCTCGGCACGCTGGGGAGCCCGCCCGGTGGGCCCGCGGCGAGCCGCCGCCAGTGCACACCGGCCCGCCGGGTGCGGGCAACCCCGCCTCCGGCCGTGGCCTGCGCGACGCCGCCGGGCCGGCCGGTGAGGACGACCCCCACGTCGCTCCGCCCGCCGTCGTCCGCCGCGCCGGTCCGGGAGGACGGGGACCGGCGCGCCCACGCGCCGCTCCCTCTACCGTTATCCCCAACTCGGCCGCGACCTCGTCGACGCCGGGACGCCGCACCGAGGGAGAACCGGTCAGCCGGCTGGGAGCCGGGCGCACTCCGGGCAGGGCGACGCCGAGCCCAGACCGCGCCGCCCGGCCCAGCTGCCCTGGACGACGGCGACCGGGGTCCCGCAGACGGCCACCCACGGCGGTGGCCCGTCAGCGGCCTCCCGGGGGACGGCGTGGGCGAGCTCGCTCTCCTGGTCCCGGCCGGCCGCGTGCTGGGAGCTCGTCATGCGACCAGCATGGGCGCCGGCCCCGGAACGCGGTCGACGGGGGCCGGGCGCGCGCGTCAGGCTGCCGCCCGTGGAACACCGCATCCCCGTGGCGCCGGGCGTCGACCTCTGGGCCGAGGAGCGCGGCGACCCGGCCGGAACGCCGCTGCTGCTCGTGATGGGGGCCAACGCCAGTGGCCTCACCTGGCCCGAGGCGCTGGTCGACCGGCTGGCGCAGCAGCACCGGGTGGTCCGGTACGACCACCGCGACACCGGCCGCTCCACCCGGGCGTACGCGGTCGCGCCGTACGCGGTCCGGGACCTCGCCGCCGACGCCGTCCACCTGCTCGACGGGCTCGGCATCGACCGGGCGCACGTCGTCGGCATGTCGATGGGCGGCACGCTCGTGCAGCTGCTGCTGCTCGACCACCCCGACCGGCTGCGCAGCGCCACCGTCCTCGCCACGTCCGCGCTCGGCAGCGGCCTGGCCGACGTGGCGGGGGAGAGCGACCTGCCCGGCCCCGCCCCGCACGTCCTCCAGTACTGGGCCTCGATGGGGGAGGAGCGCGACCCCGAGTCCGAGCTCGCCTGGCGGGTGGAGCACTGGCGACTGCTCAACGGGGCCGGCGTCCCCTTCGACCCCGCCGAGTTCCGCGCGCTCGAGGAGCGCGTGGTCGCGCACAGCGGCAGCGCCCGCAGCCCCGTCGCGCACGCCCTCGCCGACCCGTCCGGGCTCGACCGCGGGGCCGAGCTGGCCGCCGTCCGGGTGCCCACCCTCGTGATCGAGGCGCCCGAGGACCCGGTCAACCCGCCGCCGCACGCCGCCCACCTGGCCGCGGTCATCGGCTCAGCGCGGCTGGTCACGATCCCCGGGATGGGCCACGCCCTGCCCGCCGCCGTGGTCGGACCGCTGGCCGACGCGATCGCCGCCCACACCGCCGCGGTCGACGCGGAGGACGAGCCCCGGGTCCCTTGATCGGCCCCGCGCCCCGGAGCAGGCTGTGACCCACAGCACACCAATCGGGGGCAGCCGCCAGGAGGTCGTTGTGCAAGCACGCGTCGGGGACCGGATCGTCGTCCGGTCGACCCACCAGGGAGAGCCCGAGCGCACCGGCAAGGTGCTCGAGGTCAGGGGAGAGGGCGGGGGGCCGCCCTACGTCGTCCGGTGGGACCCCGACGGGCACACCGGCGTCTTCCACCCGGCTGCGGGTACCTGCGCCGTCGTCCCCGAGCCGGCGAACGGCTGAGCGGCGTGGCCAGGGAGACCGTCGCCGCACCCGGCCCGCGGCCGGCCGACAAGGTCCGGAACGTGGCCCTGGTGGGCCACGCGGCCGCGGGCAAGACCACCCTCGCCGAGGCGCTGCTGGTCGCCACCGGCGCGCTGACCCGCGCCGGGCGGGTCGAGGACGGCACCACCTGCCTCGACAGCGAGGAGGTGGAGGTCCGCCAGCAGCGCTCGGTGTCGCTCGGCGTGGCCACCGTCGAGCACGACGGGCACCGCATCACCCTGCTGGACACCCCGGGCTCCCCGGACTTCGTCGGCGAGCTGCGGGCCGGGCTGCGCGCGGCCGACGCCGCCCTCTTCGTCGTCTCCGCGGTGAACGGCGTCGACGCGGGCACCGTGCAGCTGTGGGAGGAGTGCGCGTCGGTCGGCATGCCGCGCGCGGTGGTCATCACCCAGCTGGACCGCGCGCGGGCCGACGTCGAGGAGACCGTCCGGCTGTGCCAGACGATGCTCGGCGCGGGGGTCTACCCGGTCCACCTCGTCGACCGCGGCCCGGACGGCAGCGTCTCCGGGGTGGTCAACCTGCTGCAGCCCGGTGCCGAGGCCCCGGACGCCGACCGGCTGCGCAGCGAGCTGATCGAGGGCATCATCGGCGAGAGCGAGGACGAGGCGCTGATGGAGCGCTACCTCGCCGGCGACGAACTGGTCCAGGGCGACCTGATGAGCGACCTGGAGACCGCGGTCGCGCGGGGCCACTTCCACCCCGTCCTCTGCGCGGCCCCGCTGCAGGGCATCGGCATCGACTCGCTGCTCTACCTGCTGGTCAACGGCTTCCCGAGCCCGATGGAGCACGGCTGCCCGCCGGCGACCCGCCCCAACGGCTCGCCGGCGGCCCCGCTGTCCTGCGACCCCGACGGCCCGCTGGTCGCCGAGGTGGTCAAGACGACGACCGACCCCTACCTCGGCCGGGTCTCGCTGGTCCGCGTCTTCTCCGGCACCCTGCGCCCGGACACCCCGGTGCACGTCTCCGGGCACGGCATGGCCGACCGCGGGCACCCCGACCACGACGTCGACGAGCGGATCGGCGCGGTGAGCTCGCCGCTGGGCGCGACCCTCCGCCCGGTCGCCGCCTGCCCCGCGGGCGACGTCTGCGCCGTCGCCCGGCTCACTGCGGCCGAGACCGGGGACACCCTCTCCTCGCCCGAGGACCCGCGGCTGGTCCCACCGTGGGACCTGCCCACCCCCCAGCTGCCCGTCGCCGTCGAGGCGGCGTCCCGGGCCGACGAGGACCGGCTGGCCACCGCCCTGGCCCGGCTGGTCGCCGAGGACCCGACGGTCCGGCTCGAGCGCCGTCCCGACACCGCGCAGCTGCTGCTCTGGTGCGTCGGGGAGGCGCACGCGGAGGTGCTGCTGGAACGGCTGCGCACCCGGCACGGCGTCGCGGTGAACACCGTCCCGGTGCGGGTGCCCATGGTGGAGACCCTGGCCGGGTCCGCGCGGGTCACCGGCCGGCTGGTCAAGCAGTCCGGCGGGCACGGCCAGTACGCCGTCGTGGTCGTCGAGGCCGAGCCGGGCGAGCCGGGCACCGGGATCGTGTTCCAGCAGCGCATCGTCGGCGGCACGGTGCCCGGCCAGTACCACGGCAGCGTGGAGAAGGGCATCCGCGCGCAGGCGGAGAAGGGCGTCAACGGCGACCGGCCGCTCGTCGACGCCCGCTTCACCCTCGTCGACGGCAAGGCGCACTCCGTGGACTCCTCGGACGCGGCGTTCCAGGCCGCCGGCGCGCTCGCCGTCCGCGAGGCCGCGGCCGCCGCGGGCACCCGGGTGCTCGAGCCGTGGTGCGAGGTGGAGGTCGTGGTGCCGGGGGAGTACGTCGGTGCGGTGATGAGCGACCTGTCCGGACGGCGGGCGCGGGTCACCGGCAGCGACGCCGACCCCGAGCGCGACCGGACGACGGTGCGCGCCGAGATCCCCGAGGTCGAGCTGCTCGGCTACGCCGGGGCGCTGCGCTCGGTGTCCCACGGCACCGGCAGCTTCACCCGCCGGCCGATGGGGTACGAGCCGGCGCCCGCGTCGCTCACCGCCGTGCCCGCCTAGCGGCCCCGGCCAGGGGCTCGCCGCGAGCCCCCGAGCGGGGAGGGGGACGGGGGTCCTTCGACTAGCCTCGGGGGCCGGTGTCCAGCGGGTGCGGAGGTGTCGTGACGTCGACGAACGGGCCGTCGGCCGCCGCCTCGGCCCGGACGGGGGCGAGCGTGCCGGCCCTGCCCGACCGCAACGTGCTGCCCGACCGGGTGTGGACGGTGCCCAACGCGTTGTCGGTGCTGCGGCTGCTCGGCGTCCCGCTGTTCCTCTGGCTGCTGCTGGGGCCGCAGGCCGACGGCTGGGCCGTGGTCGTGCTCATGGTCGCCGGCGCCACCGACTGGCTCGACGGCAAGCTGGCCCGCGCCCTCGGGCAGTCCAGCAAGCTCGGCGCGCTGCTGGACCCGGCCGCCGACCGGCTCTACATCGTCGCCACGCTGGTCGCCTTCGTGCTGCGCGAGGTCGTCCCGCTGTGGGTGGTCGCCGTCCTGGTCGGCCGCGAGCTGGTGCTGGCCCTGGCGCTGCTGCTGCTGCGCGCCCACGGCTACCCGCCGCTGCAGGTGCACTACCTGGGCAAGGCGGCCACCTTCATCCTGCTCTACGCCTTCCCGCTGCTGCTGCTCGCCGACGGCGAGGGCCCGGTCGCGGCCGTGGTCCAGCCGGTCGCCTGGGCGCTGACCGTGTGGGGCGGGGCGCTGTACGTGCTGGCCGGTGTCTTCTACGTCGTCCAGGTCGCCGGGCTGGTCCGCGCCGACCGGGCGGCCCCGTGACGACGGTGCAGCGCGGCGGCGGGCCGCGCTCGCTGGGCGCCTCGCTGCTCGACCAGGTGCTGGCCGAGACCCTGGACCCCGCCTACGCGCAGGCGGCACGGACCCGCGAGGCCCGCGCCGCCGGGGAGGAGGCCCCGCCGTCCCGACGGCGCCACGGGCAGCTCGCCGTCGCCCTCGTGCTGGCCCTCGCCGGGCTGCTGGCCGCGGTCACCTACGACCAGGCCGCCGCCGGCGCGCAGGGCCGCGAGGAGGTGCGCTCGGCGCTGGTCGCCGAGGTCGAGAGCGAGTCGGCGACCACCGACCGGCTCGCCGCCGACCTCGAGTCGCTGCGCAGCGACGTCACCACCGCCAGAGACGACGCGCTGGCGGCCACCGCCGTCGGGCAACGGGCTCGCGAGCGTGTGGAGGACGCCGAGCTCGCCGCCGGGGCGCTCCCGGTCAGCGGTCCCGGCCTGCTCGTCACTCTCGCCGACGCCGAGCCGGACGCCGACGAGGACCCGGTCGGCGGGACGACGGAGGCCGACCCCCGTGGCCAGGTGCGCGACGGCGACCTGCAGCTGGTGGTGAACGCGCTGTGGGCGTCCGGCGCCGAGGCGGTCAGCATCAACGGCCAGCGGCTGGGCCCGACGACGGCGATCCGCTTCGCCGGTGACGCGGTCCTGGTCGACTTCCGGCCGGTCACCAACCCCTACCTGGTCAGCGCCATCGGCGACCCCGCGACCCTGCGCAGCCGCTTCCTGGCCAGCCCCGAGGTCAACGCCCTGGCCGTCATCTCCGAGACCTACGGTCTGCGCTTCGAGTTCGCCCAGGAGGACGAGCTGTCCCTTCCCGCCGGGAGTCCGCCCGAGCTCCGTTCCGCCGTCCCGGTGTCCGAGGTGCCGCCCGCCGTGCCCACCGACGACGTGGCGCCCGAGTCGGCGCCGGGGGGCTGATCGTGATCCCGATCCTCGGCCTGGCCGTCGGCATCGTGCTCGGCCTGGTGTTCGACCCCACCGTGCCCCTGTGGCTGCAGCCCTACCTGCCGATCGCCGTGGTCGCGGCCCTCGACGCGGTCTTCGGGGGGTTCCGCGCCCGCCTCGACGGGATCTTCGACGCCAAGGTGTTCGTCATCTCCTTCGTGTCCAACGTCGTGGTCGCCGCGCTCGTGGTGTTCCTCGGCGACCAGCTCGGCGTGGGCGCGCAGCTGTCCACCGCGGTGGTCGTCGTCCTCGGCATCCGCATCTTCGGCAACGCCGCGGCCATCCGCCGGCACGTGTTCCGGGCATGAGCGACCAGCAGCGCCCCGAGCCCGACCGGCGGCCGGAGGACGAGGTCCACCCCGGGGACGACGCCCCTGACCTCGACGTCTCCGACCTGGGCGCCCCCGACCCCGACACCCCCGCGCCCGCCGCGGACGCGGGCAACCGGCCCGCGCAGCCCCCGGAGCCCCCCGCGGAGCCGGCGCAGCCCCCCGGGAGGCCGCGCCGGCGAGACCCGCTGGCCGCCGCGCTGATCGGGGTCCTCACCCTGCTGCTCGGCTTCGCCATCGCCGTCCAGGTGCGCACCACGGGGACGGGCGAGGACTACTCGACCCTCCGCGAGGAGGACCTCGTCCGCATCCTCGACGACCTCGACGCCCGCGAGGACCGGCTGCGCGAGCAGATCGCCGACCAGCGCGCGGCGCTGCGGGATCTCACCAACGACGACAGCCAGTCCGAGGCCGCCCTGCAGGAGGCCCAGGAGCGCGCCGAGGCCCTCGGCATCCTCAACGGCACCGTCGCCGCCCAGGGCCCGGGGCTGCTCATGACCATCCGCGACCCCGAGGGCCGGGTGCGGGTCGCCGACCTGCTCGACGCCGTCCAGGAGCTGCGCGGCGCCGGCGCGGAGACGATGCAGATCGACGGCGTCCGCGTCGGGGTGTCCACGGCGGTCACCGGCGACCCCGGCGCGCTGCGGGTCGACGGCGTCGAGGTGGACAGCCCCTACGAGATCCGGGTCATCGGCTCGGCGCAGGACCTGGAGACGGCGATGAACATCCCCGGCGGCGTCGTCGACCGGGTCGGCCGGCAGGGCGGCAGCGTCGACATCGAGGAGTCCGAGACCGTCGTCGTGGACGCGTTGCGGCAGCTCGACCGCCCTCAATACGCTCAACCCGACACCGACGACGGCGGATGACGCCGCGCCGGACCGCACCCCACCGGATCGACACCCGACCTCATCGACGAGGAGCCGCTGCATGACCACGCCCGACGACCGCCGCTACACCGAGCAGCACGAGTGGGCGCTGCTGCAGCCGGGTGGGGGCGAGGGCGCCGTCGTGCGGGTCGGCATCACCGACCACGCCCAGGACGCGCTGGGTGACATCGTCTTCGTGCAGCTGCCCGAGGTCGGCGCCGAGGTCGCGCCCGGCGCCCCCATGGGCGAGGTGGAGTCGACCAAGTCGGTCTCCGACGTCTACGCGCCGGTCACCGGCGTCGTGACCGCGGTCAACGAGGCCCTCACCAACGCCCCCGAGACCATCAACGCCGACCCCTACGGCGCCGGCTGGCTGGTCGAGATCGGCGTCGCCGGGGACGGCGGCGACCCCACCGCGGACCTGATGGACGCCGCCGCCTACCAGGCGCTGGTCGAGGCGAGCTGACCGGCGCTCCGGGGCCGCGGCGGCGGTCCCCCCGGGCCCGGCGGCGATCACTATGCTGCCGTCCGGGGCGCCGCGGAGGCCGCTGAGCGACCGCTGAACCTCACCCTGTACGTTCGGTTGACCCTCGGGTCGGCCGCTGGTTCCATGACCCACGGCCCGCCGTGCTCGACGCGGCGACCGACCCGCGACGGGCTGTCCGGCCCGTCGTCCGCCGGCCGCCCGCGGCCAGACCCAGGTCCGCGGCGGTGCCACCCCTGCACCGGAGGAGACAGACGTGCACTGCACTCGTTGTGGCCACAACAACCCCGAGGGCAGTCGCTTCTGCGCGCAGTGCGGCGCGGCGCTGTCCCAGGAGCGGATCGGCGAGTCCACCAGCGTCATCCCCAAGGTGGGTGGCGAGGACTCCGCGGAGACCCCCGAGGTCACCGAGGCCGACGCCCACGCCGGCGCGGTCGAGTCGCTGCCCGCGGGCTCGGCGCTGCTGGTCGTCAAGCGCGGCCCGAACGCCGGCAGCCGCTTCCTGCTCGACCAGGACGTCACCACCGCTGGCCGGCACCCCGACAGCGACATCTTCCTCGACGACGTCACCGTCAGCCGCCGGCACGTGGAGTTCCACCGCGAGGGCGGCGGCTTCTCGGTGCACGACGTCGGCAGCCTCAACGGCACCTACGTCAACCGCGAGCCGGTCGACGTCGCCACGCTGGCCGGGGGCGACGAGGTGCAGATCGGCAAGTTCCGCCTCGTCTACCTGACCGGTCCGCGCACGGGCGAGCCCGCCGGCGCGTGACCGAGCTCGCGAGGTCACGCGTGAGCACAGCGCCACCGGGCACGAGCGCGACGAGCGCCAGCGAGGAGCGCTCGTGACCCGGCGCGCAGCCAGGGGGACCGGGACGGTGCCGACGGCACGGACGGCGGCGTGAACGCGGAGCCCTCGCGTGCCGAGGCGTCCGGGGAGCCCGACGGCCGGCACGCGCCGCGCCTCACCATCGGCGAGGTGCTGACCGTGCTGCGCGAGGACTTCCCCGACGTCACGATCAGCAAGATCCGCTACCTCGAGTCCGAGGACCTGGTGCACCCGCAGCGCACGCCGTCGGGCTACCGGAAGTTCTCCTCGGCCGACGTGGCCCGGCTGCGGTACGTGCTGGCCGCCCAGCGCGACCAGTACCTGCCGCTGCGGGTCATCAAGGAGCACCTCGCAGCGCTGGACCGGGGCGAGCCGCTGCCCGGCAGCGCGCCGCCGGCGGCGCCGCCGCCCGAGGAGGAGGCCGACACCGGCAGCCTGACCGGCGACCAGTTCGCGCGGGCGTCCGGCCTGGAGGCCGGGCAACTGGCCGACTGCGTGCAGTTCGGGCTGCTGACCCCCGACGCCGACGGCCGGCACCCGGCGACCGACCTGCCGATCGCCCGGGCGGCGGCGGGGCTGGCCCGGCACGGCATCGAGCCGCGGCACCTGCGCGTCTACCAGAACGGCGCCGAGCGCGAGGCCGGACTGGTCGAGCAGCTCGTCGCGCCGGTGCTGCGGGCCCGCTCCGAGGAGGCCCGCAACCGGGCCACCGAGAAGCTGCGGGAGCTGGTCGCCCTCTCCGCGCAGCTGCACGGTGCGCTGCTGGAGGCGCGCTTGCGGGATCTCCTGCGCCCCTGACTCGGGCGTACCGTGGTCGGGGTCGGGCCCCGAGTCCACGGCCCCGTCGTCCACCAGCCGCCGTACCGATCCACCGCCCGTCCTCGGGCCGCCGCTGAGGGAGCCCCACCGTGCAGGAACTCAGAGTCGTCGGTGTCCGGGTCGAGCTGCCCGGGAACCAGCCGATCCTGCTGCTCAAGGAGACGCAGGGCGAGCGGTACCTGCCGATCTGGATCGGTGCGGTCGAGGCGGCGGCGATCGCCTTCGAGCAGCAGGGTGTGCGCCCGGCCCGGCCGATGACCCACGACCTGCTCAAGGACGTCGTCCGCGCGCTCGGCGCGACGCTCGAGGCGGTCAACATCACCGAGATGCGCGACGGCATCTACATCGCCGAGCTGGTCTTCGGGGACGACCGGGTCGTGAGCGCCCGCCCGTCGGACGCCGTCGCCCTCGCCGTCCGCACCGGCGCCCCGATCTACGGCGCCGAGGAGCTGCTCGACGAGGTCGGGATCGAGATCCCCGACGAGCAGGAGGACGAGGTCGAGAAGTTCCGCGAGTTCCTCGACCAGATCTCCCCGGAGGACTTCGGCGCCGGCTCCGGGTCGGGCGGCAGCGGCCCGGCCTGACGGAGGACCCGTCCTCCCCACCGTCGCACGCTCGGGCCGGACCCGGGACGGGGCCGCCCCTGCCCCCGCTCGTGGCAGGACCTCGTCCTCCCACCGTTCGCCCGCTCGGGGCGGGCCACCGGGTCGGCGGGCGTGCGGCGCGTGTGACTGCTGTGACGGTCGGGGCGCGTGCGTCGAGTGGCCGCGGTCGCAGGCGCGTTCGGGGTCAAGGAACGGCGCCGGTACGCCGATACCCCTCCGATGGGTGAGTGCCGCGACACGCCGCCCTCCTCAGTTGACCCGCCCCAGGGCCCGGCTTACGGTCGGCGAACAACAGCGGTGTGACACCGGCAACCCGACGCGGCAGCCGACTGCAGCGACCCGAGTCCCGGTCAACACCGCGGGGGACCGCGGCGTCAGCTGCGGGAGCAGAGGAGGACGCTGACGTGAGCGACCAGAGCAAGGGCTCCCAGGGTCAGCTCTTCAGCGACGCTGCCGTGGGCGCGCCGTCCTACGACGAGGTCGACAGCGACCTCGTCGGGTACCGCGGCCCGACGGCGTGTGCCGCTGCCGGCATCACCTACAGGCAGCTCGACTACTGGGCCCGTACCGGCCTGGTCGCCCCGTCGGTGCGCAGCGCCACCGGCTCGGGCACCCAGCGGCTGTACTCCTTCCGCGACATCCTGGTGCTCAAGGTCGTCAAGCGGCTGCTGGACACCGGCGTCTCGCTGCAGAACATCCGCAAGGCCGTCGACCACCTGCGCAACCGCGGCATCAAGGACCTCGCCAACGTCACGCTGTTCTCCGACGGCGCCACCGTCTACGAGTGCACCTCCGCCGAGGAGGTCGTCGACCTGCTCGCCGGCGGCCAGGGCGTCTTCGGCATCGCCGTCTCCGGCGCGCTGCGCGAGCTCTCCGGCGAGCTCGCCGAGCTGCCCGCCGAGCGCATCGACGGCGCTCCGCTGCACACCGCGGACGACGAGCTCGCCGCACGCCGCCGCCGCCGCGCCGCGGTCTGACAGAGCCGGCGTCGACCGGCTCCCGCCGAGCGGGGGCCGGAGGTCTCCGCGAGGAGTGGACGCAGCGGCTCCCCACGAGCCGGGACGGCACCTGGCCGCGGTGTCGGCCGGCGGGTCGACGACGTCGCCGACTCCTCCACCGCTGGTAGCGTCGTGGTAATGGCGGACCGTGCTCCTGAGCCCCTGCCCGCACTCGCCGCGCTGGACCCCGCCGGGTCCTTCGCCGCCCGGCACATCGGCCCGCGACCCGACGAGACACAGGCGATGCTCGCCGCCGTCGGTCACCCGACGCTGGAGTCCCTCGTCGACGCGTGCGTGCCCGAGGGCGTGCGCGACCGGACGCCGCTGGACCTGCCGCCGGCCGGCGACGAGGCGACCGTGCTGCGGCTGCTGCGCGAACGCGCCGAGGCCAACGAGGTCTACACCTCGATGATCGGTCTGGGCTACTCCGGCACGGTCACCCCGGCGGTCATCCAGCGGACCATCCTGGAGAACCCGGCCTGGTACACCGCCTACACCCCCTACCAGCCCGAGATCAGCCAGGGCCGGCTCGAGGCGCTGATCAACTTCCAGACGGCGGTCGCCGACCTCACCGGCCTGCCGGTCGCAGGGGCCTCCATGCTCGACGAGGCGACCGCCGCCGCCGAGGCGATGACCCTCGTCCGGCGCGCGGGCGGTGCCGGGGGCGGGCGTCGCGCAGATCGATCAGCGGTGTTCGTCGTCGACGAGGACACCCTGCCGCAGACCCTGGCCGTCCTGCGCACCCGCGCCGAGCCGCTCGGCATCCACCTGCACGTCGCCGACCTGTCCGCCGGCTGGCCCACCGACCTGCCCGAGGCCGGGGCGTTCGGCGTGCTGCTGTCCTACCCGGGGGCCAGCGGCGCCGTCCGCGACCACCGGGCGCTGGCCGCCGCCGCGCACCAGGCCGGCGCCGCGGTCGTCGTCGCCGCCGACCTGCTGGCGCTGACGCTGCTGGAGGCGCCGGGGGAGTGGGGCGCCGACGTCGCCTGCGGCAGCTCGCAGCGCTTCGGCGTCCCCATGGGGTACGGCGGGCCGCACGCCGCCTACCTCTCCGTGCGCGAGGGCCTGGCCCGGCAGCTGCCCGGCCGGCTGGTCGGCGTCTCGGTCGACGCCGACGGCGACGTCGCCTATCGGCTGGCGCTGCAGACCCGCGAGCAGCACATCCGCCGGGAGAAGGCCACCAGCAACATCTGCACCGCGCAGGTGCTGCTCGCCGTCATGGCCGGCGCCTACGCCGTCTACCACGGGGCCGAGGGCTTGACCGCGATCGCCGCCCGGGTGCACCGCAGCGCGCAGACCCTGGCCGGCTGGCTGCGCGCCGGGGGCGTGGACGTCGTCCACGACCGCTTCTTCGACACCGTGCACGCCCGGGTGCCCGGCCGGGCCGCCGAGGTCGTCGCCGCCGCGGCCGAGCGGCGGATCAACCTGCGGCTGGTGGACGCCGACACCGTCGGCGTGGCCTGCGACGAGACGACCACCGTGGAGATCCTCCGCGCGGTCGCCGAGGCCTTCGGGGTGGCCGCGGACAGCACCGACGGAGGCAGCGCGGCGGTGGACGACAACGGAGCGCTGCCGGCCGAGCTGCGCCGCCGCACCCCCTTCCTCACCCACCCGGTCTTCTCCGCGCACCGCTCGGAGACCGCGCTGCTGCGCTACCTGCGCTCGCTGGCGGACAAGGACCTCGCGCTGGACCGCACGATGATCCCGCTGGGGTCGTGCACGATGAAGCTGAACTCCGCGGTGGAGATGGCCGCGATCACCTGGCCGGAGTTCGCCCAGCTGCACCCGTTCGCCCCGGCCGAGCAGGCCCGCGGCTACCGGCAGCTGATCGACGAGCTGTGCACCGCGCTGGCCGAGGTCACCGGCTACGCCGCGGTCAGCGTGCAGCCCAACGCCGGCTCGCAGGGCGAGTTCGCCGGGCTGCTGGCCATCCGCGGCTACCACGCCTCCCGCGACGAGGCGCACCGCGACGTCTGCCTCATCCCGTCGTCGGCGCACGGCACCAACGCCGCCAGCGCCGTCATGGCCGGCATGCGGGTCGTCGTCGTCGCCTGCGACGAGGCCGGCAACGTCGACGTCGCGGACCTGCACGCCAAGGTCGACCAGCACGCCGAACGGCTGGCCGCGATCATGATCACCTACCCGTCGACGCACGGGGTGTTCGAGGCCGACATCCAGGAGATCTGCGGCGCGGTCCACGACGCCGGCGGGCAGGTCTACGTCGACGGCGCCAACCTCAACGCGATGGTCGGCCTGGCCAGGCCCGGCCGGTTCGGCTCCGACGTCAGCCACCTCAACCTGCACAAGACCTTCTGCATCCCGCACGGCGGCGGGGGCCCCGGCGTCGGGCCGATCGGCGTCCGGGAGCACCTGGTGCCCTTCCTCCCCGGCCACCCGCTGGTCGACACGGGCACCCAGGGCCCGGCGGTCTCGGCTGCACCGTGGGGGTCGGCCGGCATCCTGCCGATCTCCTGGGCATACCTGCGGTTGATGGGCCCCGACGGGCTGCTGCAGGCCACCGAGCACGCCATCCTGGCCGCGAACTACGTCGCCGCGCGGCTCCGGGAGCACTACCCGGTGCTCTACACCGGCGCCGACGGGCTGGTCGCGCACGAGTGCATCCTCGACATCCGGCCCCTGACCAAGGCCACCGGCATCACCAACGACGACATCGCCAAGCGGCTGATCGACTTCGGCTTCCACGCCCCGACGATGAGCTTCCCGGTCGCCGGCACGCTGATGGTCGAGCCGACCGAGAGCGAGGACAAGGGCGAGCTCGACCGCTTCGTCGACGCGATGGTCGCCATCCGCGCCGAGATCGAGAAGGTCGCCACCGGCGAGTACGACCGCGCCGACAACCCGCTGCGCAACGCCCCGCACACCCTGGCCATGGTGGCGGGGGAGTGGGCGCGGCCGTATCCGCGCGAGGCCGCCGTCTACCCGGTGCCGGCGCTGCGCGGCCGCGGCTACCTCGCCCCGGTGCGGCGGATCGACCAGGCCTACGGCGACCGCAACCTGGTCTGCTCCTGCCCCTCGCCGGAGGCCTTCGCCGAGCCCGAGCCGGCGCCGGGGCCGGCGGCCCGCGTCCCCGACCGCAGCCAGGGTGCACCGGACGACCTCGGGACGGCCGCCGACGCCGTCCCCGCCGACGCCGTCCCCGCCGACGCCGTCCCCGCCGGCGCCCGGGCCTGACGGCGGCCGTCCCCGCGAGGGGATCGCGGCGAGTTCCGCGAGCGAGGAGCGGACCGAGCCGCGGAGCCGGGCCCGTGGGCGGGCCCTGACGGTCCAGGAGCTGCGGTGCCGGTCGACGACCGGCACCGCAGCTCATACGTATGTCGTGTATCGCCGTTATCCCCAACAACCGGCTCGTTGGCGCCGACGTGGTCGACCCGCACGGACGGGGGAGGGGGGTGGTCCTCCGGGACCCCGCGCCGCTCGTCGAGCCGGGTGGCGCGCCTGTCACGGACGACGAGGGGAGGTCGCTCGAGCCGCGTGCGCGAACGCGCCGGGACGCTCGACGACGCGAGGCCGCCGACGCCGCAGCGCCAGCGTCGGCGGCAGCCGGGTCCATCATGGGGTTGTCGCCGCCGACACGCGGCGACGCACCGTGGCGAACGGCAACAACCCCATGATCACCGGGCCGGGCAGGCGAGCCACATGGTGCATGACCGTTACCCCAACATTTGCCGATCTCGATCAATTGTGGGGGTGTAGCCGTTGTGGGGGAGGGTCCCCGCGTCAGATCTTGCGCAGCAGGACCCGGCGGACCTCGTGGTCGGCGGCCTTCTGCAGCACCAGCCGGGCGCGCGAGCGGGTCGGCGCGATGTTGTCGCGCAGGTTGGGGCCGTTGACCGCCGCCCAGATGCCGAGGGCGGTCTCGCGGGCCTGCTCGTCGGTCAGGCCGGCGAACCGGTGGAAGTAGGCGCTGGTGTCGGCGAACGCCGTCCGCCGCAGCGCGAGGAAGCGCTCGACGTACCAGCGCTGGATGTCGAACTCGGCGGCGTCGACGTAGACGGAGAAGTCGAAGAAGTCCGAGAGGAAGACCTCGGGCGCCTGGCCGTCGGCCCGGCGGCCCGCCTGGAGCACGTTGAGCCCCTCCAGCACGAGGATGTCGGGCCGGTCGACGACCTGCCGGCCACCGGGGACGACGTCGTAGGCCTTGTGGTCGTACAGCGGGGCGCTGACCTGACCCCGGCCGGACTTGACCTCGGCCAGGAAGCGCAGCAGCGCCCGCCGGTCGTAGCTCTCCGGGAAGCCCTTGCGGCCGAGCAGTCCACGCGCCTCCAGCTCGGCGTTGGGCAGCAGGAACCCGTCGGTGGTGACGAGGTCGACCCGCGGGTTGCCGGGTCCGGCCGCCAGCAGGGTCTGCAGCAGCCGGGAGGTGGTGCTCTTGCCGACGGCGACGCTGCCGGCCACCGCGATGACGTAGGGCACCTTGGCCGTCGAGTCGCCCAGGAACTCGCTGCGGGCCGCCCACAGCCGCCTGCTGGCCTCGACGTGCAACCGCAGCAGCCCGGCCAGCGGCAGGTAGACCGTCGCGACCTCGTCGAGGTCGATGCGGTCGCCGAGGCTGGCCAGCGACTCCAGCTGCGTCGCGTCGAGCGGCAGGGAGCTGCCCGCCGCGAGCGCACGCCACGAGTCGCGGTCGAACACCGCGTAGGGCGACACCTGGGGTCGTGCCGCTGCCGTCACGCCGCCCATCCCACTGCTGTCACGGACTCCATCGTGCCGTCCGGCCTCTCCGGCTCACCCGCCCGGGTGGGGGAGGGCCGTCCGACCGGCGCTCGAGCGGACGTCGTCGCGCCGCCCGTCTAGGGTGCCCGTGTGTCCCTGCCCCCGGGGCTGCTCGAGCGCGTCGAGCAGTACTTCGCCGCGGCGCCGCTGCCGGATGCGCGCATCCAGCCCGCCGGCGGTCTCGACGTGCCGGTCGGCAGCCCGACCTGGCCGTACCCGGCGCGGCCGCGGCCGGGGGAGCCGGTGAGCGTCGAGGACGTCCGGGCCGCCGTGGCGCTCCAGGAGGCCGCCGGCCTGCCGGTGGCGGTCGAGTGGGTCTGCGAGGACGCGCCCACCGTCGAGGCCGCCGTCCGGGCCGCAGGACTGACCGTGGGCTCCTCGCCGCTGCTGGTCGCCGCGGACCCGGTGGAGCTGGTGCTGCCACCCGGGGTGCGGCTCTACCTGGTCGGCGCGGACGATCCCGAGCTGCCGCGCTACGAGCGGTTGACCTCGATCGCCTTCGCCCACCCGGGGCCGCGCTCGGAGGCCGGCGGCGCCTCGGTCGGCGTGGCCGTCGGCTCGCCTCGCACCGCGGTGCTGCGCGAGCGGATCGCGACCGGTCGCACGGTCATGATGGTCGCGGTGGAGGACGGCGAGCCGGTCGCGGTCGGCACCCACCACCCGGTCGTCGTCGACGGGGTCGAGGTGACCGAGATCGTCGGCGTCGCCACGCTCCCGCGGCTGCGGGGCAGGGGCCTCGGCGCGGGGCTGGCCTCGGCGCTGACCGCGCACGCGCGCGAGACCGCCGAGCTGGTGTTCCTGGTCGCCGGGGACGACGACGTGGCACGGGTCTACGAGCGGACCGGCTTCGCCCGCCTGGCCACCGTGGGCGTGGCCGACCTCTCCGACGTGGGCTGAGCCGCCGTCAGGCGGGCGGCGGGACCGGGACGGCTGCAGCGACGGCGTCCAGCGCCACCTTGGCCCGGTCCCAGCCCACCGACGAGGGCACCTCGCTGAGCAGCACGACGACCCGTCCGCCGACCACGCCCACCGAGTGCAGGTGGCGCTGGCCGGCGAGGCAGCACATCCAGCCCTGCTTGACCGCGGCGCCGGGCAGGGTGCCGAAGACGCCGAACTCCTGGTCGAAGCCGTCGGAGGCGATCGGGGTGGCCGTGCGCATCCAGCCGAGCAGCGCCTCGGCGTCGTCCGGGTGCGCGATCACCGGCAGTCGGGTCAGGAAGCGGGCCAGGTCGGCGGCGGTCGTGGTCGTCTCGCCCCACTGGCCCCACCTCCGTGGCGGCGCGGTGTCGGTCAGCCCGTAGCGGACGGCGACGTCGCGAACGGCCTGTGCGCCGCCGAAGCGCACCCACAGGTCCGAGGCAGCGGGGTCGTTCGAGCTGCGGATCATCACCTCGAGCTCCGCGCGGTCGGCGGGGGTCAGGGCGACTCCGCCGGTGCGGGCGCGGTGCAGCACGTCCGCGGCGAGGAAGAGCTTGACCAGCGAGGCGGTGGGGAAGGGACGGTCGGCCAGCTCGTTGCCGGCCGTCCGGGCCAGCACCTGCGCGGTGAGGGCCTCGGCGGCGCGGATGGAGACGTCCGTCTGACGCTCCTCCTGGTCGGCGACGACGACGGCGAAGGTCCCGAGGTCGCCGTGGGCGGCGGTCACCGCCGGGACGACGTCCGCCGCCGGGATGTCGGCGGCTGCCGCCGGGACGTCCGCTGCCGGGACGTCGTCCGCGGGGGGGACCTCTGCGGGTGCGGCGTCCTCCACCGCTGCGACGTCGTCCTCGGCCGTGGCCCACCGGGGCACGGCCATCCCGGTGAGCAGCAACGCGAGCAGCACGACGGAGACCACCACCGACGGCGGGCACCAGCGGGCACGCCGTCGCCGGCTCCCGTGTGCCCCAGCCGTCACCATGCCGCCATGGTGCCCAGCTCAGGGAACAGATAGGAGAACTCTCAAGCACCGGCCGTGTGTCCGGAGCGCTGCGCGTCCGGCCGGTCGCGGTGCGGTACGAAACGGGGCCGTTCAGCCCTGCTCGTAGGTGCCGACGAGCACGGCGCGGGCGAGGGTGTGGCCGAACAGGTTGAAGCCGAGGAACGCGGGGGAGGCGTCCGGCGGCACGTCGAGCCGCTCGACGTCCACGGCGTGCACCGTGACGAAGTAACGGTGCGGCCCGTGTCCGGCCGGGGGAGCGGCGCCGACGAAACCGGGGAAGCCGGCGTCGTTGCGCAGCTGGACCGCACCCTCCGGCAGCCCGGAGCCCTGCTGGTCGCCGGCGCCGCTGGGCAGCTCGGTGACCGAGGCCGGGATGTCGGCCACCACCCAGTGCCAGAAGCCGCTGCCGGTGGGGGCGTCGGGGTCGAAGACGGTGACGGCGAAGCTCTTGGTCCCCTCGGGGAACCCCGACCAGGACAGCTGGGGCGAGCGGTCCTCGCCGCCGGCACCCATGACCCCGCTCACCTGGGCCCGACCCAACGGCGCGCCGTCGGTGACGTCGGTGCTGGTGACCTCGAAGCTCGATACCTGCGGCAGGAAGTCGTAGGGACTGGGCGGCGTCGGGCGTTCGGCCATGGACGGGCTCCTCAGCTCTCGGGCGGACGGCGGGGACGGCTACCCCCAGCGCCGACCCTAGAAGGACCCCGTCCTCCCCGCCCTTCGCAGGCTCAGGGCGGGGCCACCCCCCGGTGAACAGCGTGTTTCCCCGTACGGCGCGGGCCCGCGCACGCCGGTAGCGTCGGGGAGTGCTCGGTCTCCCCGGCTCGATTCGCGCCTGCCTGTTCGACCTCGACGGCGTCCTCACCCGGACCGCGACGGTTCACATGGCCGCGTGGAAGCGGACGTTCGACGAGTTCCTGCGGGCCCGTGACCCCGAGGCGCCCGAGTTCACCCAGGAGGACTACAACCGCTACGTGGACGGCAAACCGCGGCTCGACGGGGTGCGCGACTTCCTCGCCAGCCGCGGCATCACGCTGCCCGAGGGGACGCCGGACGACCCGCCGGACGCCGCGACGGTGCACGGGGTGGGTCTCCGGAAGAACCAGCTGGTGCACGCCGAGCTCGCCGAGCACGGCGTCGAGGTCTACCCCGGCTCGATCCGCTACCTGCAGGCTGCCAAGGAGGCGGGCCTGGCCACCGCGGTGGTCACCGCCTCGCGCAACGGGCGGCAGGTCATCGAGGCCGGTGGTTTCGCCGACCTCATCGACACCCGGGTGGACGGCGAGGTCGCGGCGGCACAGGGGCTGCGCGGCAAGCCCGCCCCGGACACCTTCCTGGCCGGCGCCCGCGCGCTGGGGGTGCCGCCGGCCGAGGCCGTCGTCTTCGAGGACGCGCTGGCCGGCGTGGCCGCCGGACGTGCGGGTTCCTTCGGCTACGTCGTGGGCGTCGACCGCGTAGGGCAGGCCGACGGGCTGCAGGCCGCCGGTGCGGACGTCGTCGTCCAGGACCTCGCCGAGCTGCTCGAGGGGAGCACGCCGTGACCGAGGGGCGACCGCACTTCCCGATCGAGCCCTGGGCGCTGAGCGAGACGGGCCTGGACCACGCCTCGCTCGCCGTCCACGAGTCGGTGTTCGCACTGTCCAACGGGCACATCGGCATGCGCGGCTCGTTCGAGGAGGGCGAGCCGGTCGTCGTCCCCGGGACGTACCTCAACGGCTTCTTCGAGGAGCGACCGCTGCCCTACGCGGAGGTCGGGTACGGCTTCCCCGAGCAGGGGCAGACGGTCGTCAACGTCACTGACGGCAAGCTGATCCGGCTGCTGGTCGGCGACACCCCGCTGGACCTGGACTACGGCGAGATCGTCGAGCACCGGCGCACCCTGGACCTGCGCCGCGGCGTGCTGCGCCGCAGCACCGAGTGGCGCTCCCCGAACGGCCGCGTGGTGACCGTGACCAGCCTCCGGCTGGTCTCGCTGCGCCGCCGCTCGATCGCCGCCATCG
The DNA here is from genome assembly GCF_053502545.1 of Geodermatophilus sp. URMC 65. Classification (NCBI taxonomy): domain Bacteria; kingdom Bacillati; phylum Actinomycetota; class Actinomycetes; order Geodermatophilales; family Geodermatophilaceae; genus Geodermatophilus; species Geodermatophilus sp. URMC 65. Next base: position 5,477,446 of record NZ_CP199954.1, on the reverse strand, counting down.
AGTACACCGTCGAGTGCACCGACGGCCAGGGCGACCTCTACATCGCCCTGCAGTCGGACCTGCTGGCCAACGAGCCGGTCGACAGCGGCTCGGAGGCCGACCCTCGCGCGGCCGCGGCGCTGGCCCGCCCGCTGGTCAGCGAGATGGCCGTGGCCCGCGGCCAGCGGGCGGTCCTGGTGCACCGCACGAAGCGCAGCCGGCTGCGGATGGCCGCCGGCATGGACCACGTCGTCGAGGTCCCGGACACCTCCACGGTGGACATCGAGGCGGGGGAGGACCTCGCCCGCTTCACCCTCGCCGCCCGGCTGCCCCAGGGCTCGTCGGTGAAGCTGGTCAAGTACCTCTCCTACGGCTGGTCCTCCCGGCGCTCGGCGGCTGCGCTGCGCGACCAGGTCGAGGGCGCGCTGGCCACCGCCAAGCTGGCCGGCTTCGAGCGGCTGCTCCGTGAGCAGCGCGAGGTGCTCGACGAGCACTGGCAGCACGCCGACGTCGAGATCGAGGGGGACGAGGAGCTCCAGCAGGCGGTGCGGGTGGGCGTCTTCCACCTGCTCCAGGCGGGCCTGCGCGCCGAGCGCCAGCCCATCCCGGCCAAGGGCCTGACCGGCCCCGGCTACGACGGGCACACCTTCTGGGACACCGAGACCTACGTGCTGCCGGTGCTCACCTACATCGCGCCCCATGCCGCCCGTGACGCGCTGCGCTGGCGGCACTCGACCCTCGAGCTGGCCCGCGAGCGGGCCCGGGTGCTCGGCCTGGACGGTGCGGCCTTCCCGTGGCGGACCATCCGCGGCGAGGAGACCTCGGGCTACTGGCCGGCGGGGACGGCGGCCTTCCACATCAACGCCGACATCGCCGACGCCGTCGTCCGCTACCACAACGCCACCGAGGACGAGGAGTTCGACCGCGACCACGGCGCCGAGCTGCTGATCGAGACCGCGCGGCTGTGGGCCTCGCTGGGCCACTTCGACGACGAGCACGGCTTCCGGATCGACGGCGTCACCGGTCCTGACGAGTACACCGCCGTCGTGGACAACAACGTCTACACGAACCTCATGGCGCAGCGGAACCTGCGCGAGGCGATCGCGGCGGTGAAGCGCCAGCCCGACGTGGCCGGCCGGTTGGGCGTCACGGCGGAGGAGACCGACCGCTGGGACCGGGCGGCCGCGCTCATGGCGGTGCCCTACGACACCCGGCGCGGGGTGCACATGCAGTCCGACGCCTTCACCCACCACGAGGAGTGGGACTTCGAGGCCACCCCGCCGGACTGCTATCCGCTGCTCATGCACTACCCGTACTTCGACATCTACCGCAAGCAGGTGGTCAAGCAGGCCGACCTGGTGATGGCGCTGCACCTGCGGGGGGACGCCTTCACCCCGGAGGAGAAGGCCGCCGACTTCGCCTACTACGAGGCGCGGACGGTGCGCGACTCCTCCCTGTCGGCCACCCAGCAGGCCGTGGTGGCCGCCGAGACCGGCCACCTGGCCCTGGCCTACGACTACTGGGGCGAGGCCACCCTGACCGACCTGCAGAACCTGCACGGCAACTCCGGGCACGGCCTGCACATCGCCTCGCTGGCCGGCGGCTGGACGGTGGCCGTCGCCGGGTTCGGCGGGATGCGGGACCACGACGGGCGGCTGACCTTCGCCCCGCGGCTGCCCGACCGGATCAGCCGGCTGCGCTTCCGGCTCAACTACCAGGGCCGACTGCTGGTGGTCACCGTGACGCCGACCGAGGCCAGCTACCGGCTCCTCGACGGCGAGGCGCTCGACGTGCACCACCACGGGCGGCGCCTGACCGTCACCGAGGACGAGGTCAGCGCCGAGATCCCACCCCCGCCGGAGGTCGCGCCGGTGTCCCAGCCGTACGGCGTGGCCCCCCGGCGGCGCGGCCGACGCTAGTCAGACCGGCAGCCGGTCGCCCAGCAGCCACCAGCCGCCGAGCAGCAGCGCGCCGACGTCGACGAGCAGGAACAGACCGACCCACAGCACCGCGGGTAGGCGGGTGAGGCGGGCCAGCTGGTCGGCGTCGGAGTCCGGCGCGGCGCGGCGACGCCGGGCCCGCTGCAGCTCGAGCACGGTCTTGGGCGCGGACAGCAGCAGGAACCACGTGCCGGCAGCGGCGAACGCGGCCTGCCCCGACGGCGGGAGCCACCCGGTGACGGCCAGGACGACGGCGCCGGTGACCAGCACCGCCCACAGCCCGTACCAGTTGCGGATCTGCACCAGCAGCAGCGCCAGCAGGCCCAGCAGCGCCCACAGCAGCCCGACCGCGTGGCCGGCGGCCAGCAGTGCCGCCGCTCCCAGGCCGAACAGCGCCGGGCCGGTGTAGCCCGCCGCGCAGGTGAGCACCATGCCCAGCCCGGTCGGCCGCCCCGCCGACACGGTCAGCCCCGAGGTGTCCGAGTGCAGCCGGATGCCGGACAGCCGTCGTCCCGCGGCCAGGGCCACCAGCCCGTGCGCGCCCTCGTGGGCGATGGTCACGACCGTCCGGGCCGGCCGCCACAGGGTAGGGGCGAGGACGACGGCGCCGGCCGCCACGAGCGCGCCCACGAGGACCGTCGTCGGCAGCCGGGGCAGGGGAGTGGTCACCTGGGCCCAGAGCCCCTCGACGACGTCCACGCGGGGGAGTCAACCGCACGCAGCTGTGAACGCCGTGCGCCCCGGCACGGTCCTGCCGGGCGTCGTGTCCGCCGACGACGAGGGCGCGTGAGGTGCCAGCACGCCGTGCCCCCCCTGAACCCTACACCGTTATCCCCAACTGACATTGAAGACAGGATCGCAAGGCCGCCAGTCAGGCCCGAACTCGAAGAGCGGACCGCCGAGTCCTCGGTTAGCTTCTTGCGGCCCGGTGGCAGGAGGACAGTGATGACCGAGCACGCTCACAGGCCGGTGGGTACTGACCTCCCGGCGGCCGCCACTGCAGGGGCCGCCCAGGACCACACCCCGCCGACGCTGCCTCCACCGACCCGGGCCGTCACCACGCTGACGCGTGAGGCCCCGTGGCGGAACCCGGAACCGTGGTGGCTGCGCGGCGGCGTCCGTCCCTACCTGCTGCTGGCCGACATCGTGGCCTTCGTCATCGCCACCGTGATCACCTCACCGACGTCCCCGGTCCACGTCGTCGTGCTGCTGGTGTACCTGATCGTCTTCTACGTGGCCGGGCTCTACCGGTCACGGCTGAACCTCTCGCTCCTGGACGACCTGCCGTACATCCTGGCCGCGTCCGTCGTCGGCTTCGCGATCAAACTGGCGCTCATCTCCCTGTTCCCCCACGTCGACCCGCCCGGCCAGCAGGTCGTCCACGCGGTGGCTCTCCTGGGCGTCGTCCTGGTGGTCCGGCGCATCGCCTACACCGTCGTCCGCAGGGCACGGTGCCGCGGGAAGGTCCGTCACCGGACCCTCATCCTCGGGGCCGGGCAGGTCGGGACACGGCTCGCGGACACGCTGCGGGAGCGGCGGGACTACGGACTCGACCCCGTGGGGTTCGTCGACTCCGCTGCTCCGACGGACGACCCGGCGCTGCTGCCCGCGCCTGTGCTCGGCGGGTACGAGGAGCTGGGACGGATCATCCGTGAACGGGCCGTCCGGGACGTGATCGTGGCGTTCGGGTCGGCTGACGAGGACGAACTCGTCGACGTCCTCCGGACCTGCGACCGGCTGGACGTCGAGGTCTTCCTCGTGCCGCGGCTGTTCGAGTTGCACAACGCCAACCGCTACACCGACGAGATCTGGGGGATACCCCTGATCCGCGTGCGCCGGGCCGTCTTCCGCAGTCCCTGGTGGAAGGCCAAGCGACTGGTCGACGCCGTGGTCGCCGGTCTGGCCCTGGTGGTCCTCGCACCCGTCATGGCGGCGGTGGCTCTCGCGGTCCGGTACGAGGGCGGTCCCGGCATCATCTTCCGGCAGCAGCGGGTCGGGATCGACGGGCGGCCGTTCGACGTGCTGAAGTTCCGGTCGCTCAAGCCGGTCGACGAGAGCGAGTCGCAGACCAACTGGAACATCAAGCACGACGACCGGCTCGGGCCTGTCGGGAAGTTCATCCGCGCGACGTCGCTGGACGAGCTGCCGCAGCTGTGGAACATCGTCCGGGGGGACATGAGCCTGGTCGGCCCCCGCCCGGAGCGTCCGCACTTCGTGCAGCAGTTCTCCACGCACATCCCCCGCTACACCGCCCGCCACCGGGTGCCGGCCGGCCTGACCGGCTGGGCACAGGCGCACGGGCTGCGCGGAGACACATCGATCGAGGATCGGGCCCGCTTCGACAACTACTACATCGAGAACTGGTCGCCCTGGCTGGACATGAAGATCATCGTCAGGACCGTGGGCCAGGTGCTGCGACGGCAGGGAGGTTGACGGCGCACGCACCCGCCGCTCCGGGGACCTCGGAGCGTGCCGGGCGGACCACGCGGGCTCGGAAGTCGTCGGCCGGGCTCCTCGGCGTCACCCTGGTCGCCACCCTGGCTCTCGCTCCACTCGAGGGCTACCTGCAGGCCGTCGACGCCAACCTCGGCAAGGTGGCGCCCGCGCTGTTCCTGCTGACCTGGTTGGCGAACCGGATGGTCCACGACCGTCCGGTCGGGGCCTCCCACCCCGTGACCTGGTGTGCCGTCGGCCTGGTCCCCCTCGTCCTCGCGTCGACCGCGGTCAACCTCGACAACGGTCACGCCCTCGGGTACGCGGTGCGGTGGCTGCCCTTCCTCCTCCTGGTCGTGGCCCTGGTCGACGTGCTCACCCACGACGTCGACGTCTGGGTGGCCCTCTATGCGCTGGTGGCCGGCGCGGCGGCCAGCGCCCTCGGTGCGGTGGTCAGCTTCGCCTTGCTCGGCTCCCCCCGGGCGACCGGTCCGCTGGAGGACCCCAACGACCTCGCCTACGTCATCACGGCCGCCGTCCCCATCGTGTTGCTGGCCGTCCGGAAGGCCGCCCGCCCCTCGGGGGCCGTCGCGTGGGGGGCGGTCCTCGCCCTCCTGCTCGTGGGGGCGCTGGCCACGCTGTCCCGCGGCGGCATCCTCGCGACCACCGCGGTCCTGGTCTGGGCGTTGCTCAGGGGGCTGGTCCCGGTCCGGTTCCTCGCCGCGGCCGGCGCCCTGCTCGCCGCGCTGGCGGTGCCCATCCTGCTGCTGGCGCAGGACGTGGTGCAGCAGGCGTTGGACCAGAAGCAGTACATCGCCGCGACCAACGTCGACACGCGGCTGCTGCGCTGGCAGGCCGCGGCGCGCATGCTGGCGGACAATCCCCTGCTGGGCGTGGGGCCGGGTGGCTTCCGCAGCGGATACGTGGAGTACTCGGGGTTCGCCGAGCTCGCCGAACGGACGCCGGTGGCCCACGAGATGTACCTGGAGGTCGGGGCGGAGCTGGGGGCCGTCGCCCTGCTGCTGTTCGTCGGGGGGATCGTCGCGGCGCTCGGGGCGAGCGAGCAGGCGGTCCGGCGGCGCCGGGCCGACGGGGCGGTGGTCCGTGACCCCGCTGTGCTCGCCGCCCTCGCCGTCCAGGGCAGCCTCTTGGCCGTCTGCGTGAGCTCGGTCTTCCTGTCCGAGCAGTACTACATGCCGCTGTGGGCGGGGCTGTCGATCGCCGCGGCGGTCGACCTGCGCAGCCGCAGCGGGGAGAGGAGCACGTGAATGCACGTCCTGCACGCCATCGGTGAGATGGGCACGGGCGGCGCGGAGTCCTTGGTGGTCGAGCTCGTACGACGGGGGCCCGAGGTGGGCTGGCGTTCCACCGTGGCCAGCGCAGGGGGATCCCGGGAGGAGGAGATCGTCGCGCAGGGGCTGGCCGAGGTCCACCGCGTCCCGCTGTCCCGCCGCAGGCCTGCGGGACTGGTCCGCGCGGTCGTGGCGAGCCGCCGGGCGCTCGTCGACGCCGGCCCCGACGTCGTCCTCGCCCACAACGTCGGGGTGACGGCGGCGGTGACGCTCGCGCAGCTGAGCCGGCGGAGCCGGATCCCGGTCGTCACCGTGTTCCACGGGGTGGCCGCGGAGGACTACCGCGCCGCTGCCCGGCTGCTCAGCACCGCGCCCCGCGCCGTGGTGACGGTCAGCGAGGCCATCGCCAGCCGGCTGCAGGGTGCGGGCCTGCGACGGTCACCCGTCGTCATCCCCAACGCCGTGACCGCGCCCGTCCTCCCCGACCGGCAGCAGGCCCGGCGTGAGCTGGGGCTGGAGCCAGGAGCACCCGTGGCGCTCTGCGCGGCCCGGCTGGTCGACCAGAAGCGTCACGACGTCCTGCTCCGGGCGTGGGGACGCCTGCCGCGACACTGTGTCCTCCTCGTCGCCGGGGACGGCCCCAACCGCCCCGCTCTCGAGGCCATGCACCGGGAGCTGTCACTCGGTGACCGGGTGCGCCTGCTGGGCAACCGGACCGACGTCCCGCGACTGCTCGCGGCCGCGGACGTCGCGACACTGGCCTCGGACTGGGAGGGCCTGCCCGTCTTCGTGCTGGAGGCGATGGCGGCCGGGCGGCCGGTCGTCGCCACGGAGGTCGACGGTCTCACGGAGATCCTCCGCGACGGCGGTGGGCTCCTGGTGCCGCCTGGGTCCCCGGATGCGCTCGCCGCCGCCCTCGAGCGACTGCTCACCGACGTCGACGCGCGCGGGGCCGCATCGGACGCGGCGAGTCGGACGATCGCCGACAAGCACGACCCCCTGCAGATGACCCGGCGCTATGACGCGCTCCTCCGCGGCCTGGTCGCCGGACCTGCTGCGGCCCCCGCGCCCGGGGCGGCGCGGTGACGCGTTCCCAGGCCCTGGCGGCGCTGCGCCGCGCTCTCGTCCCCGCGGTCCTCGCGGCCGCGGGCACCCTGGCGCTCGTCCTGGCCCTGCTCCTCACGCGTGACCCGCTCTACCAGGCGAGGATCGGCATCGTGGCCACCCCCGTCGCCGACGGGACCGCGGAGGGCCCCGAGTACGGGGCCGTCGTGAGCTCGATCATGCCGGCCCTGCCCGAGGTCGCGGTGTCGACCCCGGTGCTGGACCGGCTGGCCGGCCGACTGCCGGGACTGGACGCGGCCACGCTGAGCGAGTCCGTGGCCGTCGAGCTCGTGCCCGCGTCCGGGGTGGCCCGCGTGACGGTCACCGGGGACAGCCCCGACGCAGCGACGGCCATCCTCCGGGCGGTGGTCGACGAGATCGTCTCCAGCAACCTGCTCGCGCCGGTCGGGACGTTCACCGTCCTCGGGGACGTCGGCGCCGAGCCGACGCAGGTGGGCCCCGACCCGCTGCTCGCGGGAGGCCTCGGCGTGCTCGCCGCGGTCGTCGTGGGGCTCCTCGCGGTCGCCGCCGTCCAGGTGCTGCGTCCCCGCCTGCTCACCGTCGCCGACGTCGAGCAGGTCGTGCACTCGGTGGCCTCGTCGGCGGTGCCGGTCGTGGCGCTGGGACGCCGGCAGGGCGGGGTGGACGTCCTCGCTTCACGGCTGGCCCTCGCGGCTCCCGGGGCGACCCGGGTCCGGACCTTCCCCGCCGGGCCAGGTACGGACGACGGCGTCGCCGCGGCGATCGACGAGCGGCTGGCGCGGCGTGCGCTGGACCACGGACCCCCTCCCGGGGACGGCGGGGAGGACGGGCGGCCGGGAACGGCCAACGGTCGTGCGGCCACCGACGCACGGCACCGGGTCCGGGAAGCCGTCCAACCTGAGCCGGCGATCGTCACCGTGCAGCTGCGACGGACGACGACCGAGGAGCTCACCGCGGCCCTCCTGGCGGCGGTGGACTCGGGTCACGAGCTCGGCGCGGTGGTGGCCCGGTGAGCGTCCTGCCTCGACCAGAGCCGCCGAGGGACCGCGGCACGAGCCGGGTCCGCCCGTGAACCGAGGGCTGGCCGGGGCGGCCTCACGGGGAGCGCTCTGGCTCGGGCTGGTCAACCTGCTCAGCAAGGGCTCCCAGGTCGTGGTGACCCTCGCCCTGGGGGTGTTCCTGACCGCCGGCGAGCTCGGGACGGTCACCGTCACCGTGGCGCTGGTGAACCTCGCCCTGGTACTGCAGTCGGCCGGCGTGTACGACGTCATCTCCCGGACGTCCGAGGAACCCCGCCGGTTCGCGGGGACGGTGGCCTCGCTGTCGGTCGGCGCCGGCGTCGCCATCGCGCTGGTCGTCTCCGCCGGTGCACCGCAGATCGCCGAGGCCGTCGGGGCGCCGGGCGCGACCGACCTCCTCCGTGTGGCGGTCCTCAGCCTGCCGTTCACGGCCTTCGCCGGGGTGCAGATGGCCTACCTGCACCGCCACCTGGACTTCCGGCGGCGCCTCGTGCCGGATGCCGGCAGCGCCCTCGCCGGGGCGGCGGTGACGGTTGCGGCTGCCGCCCTCGGCCTGGGGGAGTGGTCGCTGGTCGCCGGGTTGGTGACGACCGCCGTGCTGGCCCCCCTGCTCGGTCTCGCCGTGGGGATCCGGGTGTCGCTGCGCTGGTCGGGTCCCCACGCACGCAGCACCGTGCGCTGGGCGGCGGTGACCGGTCCGGGGGCGGTGCTCGGCCTGGTGCTCCTGAACCTGGACTACGTCGTGATCTCCCGTGCCCTCGGGGAGGCCGCGACCGGCGTGTACTCCTTCGCGTTCCGCATCGCCTTCGTGCCCTACGTCATGGGCGCCGTCGTGCTGGGCGGTGTGGCCTTCCCCCTGTACGCCCGGCTCATGGCCTCCGGTGGAGAACAGGCCATGGCTCCGGCCGTGGTGCGCTTCCTGCACGTCCTGGTGGCGACGACCGGCGGGGCCTACACCGCCGTCGCGCTGCTCGCCGACCGGATCGTCGTGATCGACCCCCGGTGGGCGGGGTCCGCGCCGGTCCTGCGGGTGCTCGCCGTCTACGGCGTCCTGCTCGGCGTCGTGCTGATGGGGCACGAGGCCCTCCGGGCATCCGGACGCCCCGGGCTGTACCTGCGCGCGCAGGTCGTCCACGTGGTGGTCCTCCTCGCCGCCGCGATCGGACTCGTCCGGTTCGGGATCATCGGGGTGGCCTGGGCCCAGGTCGGTGCCGTCGCGGTCGCCGCCGCCGTCGTCGGTGGGATGCTCCGCGGAGCAGGGCTGCTGGGGCCCGGCCTCGGCCGTGTCGTCCTCGCGCCGCTGCTCGCCGCCGCCGTTGTCGCCGCCCTGCACACGGCGGCCGGCCGGGCCGGTCTCCTCCCGCCTGCCGGCTCACTGGTCGGCGGTGCCGTCACCGGGGTCGTCGTCCTGGTGGCGTACTGCGGGGTCCTCGTGCTCGTCGACCGACCGCTGGTCCGCGACCTGCGTGCGGCCGCGGCGCGGTGAGGAGCGCCCCCGGTGGATCGCGAGACGGAGGGAACCCGACGATGAACAGCGGCCCGGCACGGACCCGGCGACTGGCCTACCTGCTCACCCAGGACCGGGGCGGACCGGTGGACGTCACCGTTGAACTCGCCCTGGCGGCGAGCCGGGTGCCCGGTTGGGAGGTCCGGGTCTTCGGCCCGAGGCCGGCCCGGGGCGCCGACCGGGTGGCCCACCTCCACACGGAGGTGCTCGTCGAGGGCAAGGGTGCCGCAGGCGCGATCCGCCGCGCCCGACGTCAGCTGTTCGCCTGGCGACCCGACGTCGTCCACGCGCAGGACCGTCGCTCGGGCCTGGTCTGTGCCGGCGCCACCTGGGGGTCGCGCCGAGGAGGCCGGCCGGGGGTCGTCGTGCACACCTACCACGGGGTCCCCGACGACGTGACCCAGTCGTGGTTCCAGGGCGGGCGTGGGGGAGGACCCTCGCGGTACACCCGCACGGTCCTGGCGGCCGACGCCCTCGTGGCGCGAGCCGTGACACGCACGGTCGTCCCCGCGTCGTCGATGGGCCGGTTCCTGCGGGAGCGGCTGCGGGTCCCCGCCCACCGCGTGGTCCACATTGACAACGGCATGCCCCTGCCTCCGGCCGGCGTGCTCCGCGGGCCGGTGCGGCGGCTGCTGTTCGTCGGCCTGCTCGTGCGCCGCAAGGGCGTGCACGTCCTGCTCGAGGCCATGGCCCGCGCCGCCCTCCCGCCGGACGTGACGCTGCAGGTGGCCGGCGACGGCCCCGAACGGGCCGGACTCGAGGCGCTCGCCGCCGGGTCCGGGCTGCGCGGGCGGGTCGAGTTCCTCGGCTTCCGCGGCGACGTGCCTGCCCTGTTGGCCGGGGCCGACGCGTTCGTGCTGCCGTCCGCCATGGAACAGCAGCCGCTGGTCCTCATCGAGGCGCTCGGCGCCGGCAAGCCGGTCGTCGCGACCGACGTCGGAGGGGTCGCGGAGATGGTCGCCGGCGCCGGCATCGTCGTGCCGCCCGGCGACGCCGCTGCTCTGGCCCGGGCGCTCGAGGAACTGACCACCGTCGGGGACGCCGCCCAGTGGGGCACGCGGGCGGCGGCCATCGCGAGGGAGAGGTTCTCGGTGGGCACGGCCCTGGACCGACACCTGGACCTCTACACCGACCTCCTGGGGGAGACCTCGTGACCGTCCACGTCGTCCACGTCGCCCAGCCCACGACCGAGGGCGTCGCCCGCTGCGTGGCCGGGCTGGTCCGCCACCAGGCGGCAGCCGGGTTCGAGGTCACCGTCGTGTGTCCGGACGACGGGTGGCTGGCGTCCGAGGCGGTGGCGGGCGGGGCGCGGCACGTGTCCTGGACGGCGCAGCGCAGCCCCGGACCGGTCGTCGTCCGGGAGACCGCCAGCCTGCGCCGGATCCTGCTGGCCCTGCGCCCCTCGTTGGTCCACCTGCACAGCGCCAAGGCCGGGCTCGCCGGCCGTCTGGCGGTACGCGGGCGGCTGCCGACGGTGTACCAACCGCACGCCTGGTCCTTCCTGGCCGTCCAGGGGCTGCTGCGGCGGGCCACCCTGGCCTGGGAGGTCCGGGCGGTGAGGTGGGCCCAGCGGGTGGTGTGCGTGAGCCAGGCCGAGTGCCGCCACGCGGAGGAACTGGGCGTGCCCCTCGACGACAGGGCCCGCGTGGTGCCCAACGGGGTGGACACCGACAGGTTCCGTCCGGGGGACCGCGACGAGGCGCGCGCGAGGCTCGGCTCCGGCGCCGGACCCCTGGCGGTGTGCGTCGGCCGCCTCAGTGAGCAGAAGGGGCAGGACGTGCTGCTCGAGGCCTGGCCGAGGATCCGGGAGTCGGTTCCGGGCGCGTGCCTGGCGCTGGTGGGGGAGGGGCCCTGGCAGGAACGGCTGTCCTCCACCGGCGGGGAGGGCGTCGTCCTCGTCGGCAACAGCCCCGATCCCCGGGACTGGTACGCGGCCGCTGACGTCGTCGTCGTCCCGTCCCGCTGGGAGGGGATGGCCCTCGTCCCACTCGAGGCGGGAGCCAGCGGCCGCAGCGTCGTGATCACCGACGTCGCGGGAGCCCGGGAGATCGTGCTGCCCGGGACCGGCGCGGTGGTGCCCGCCGAGGACCCCGCCGCGCTGGCGGAGGCGGTCGGGGTCCGGTTGCGGGACCGGGCGGCCACCGACCGCGAGGGCGCCGCTGCCCGTCGCCACGTGGTCGGGGAGTACGAGCTCTCCGCCAGCGGGGCCCGGATGCTGGAGGTCTACGAGGAGGTGCTCGACGAGGCCTGAGGGGGGCGCTCGGGACGGGACCGCTGCGGGTGGTCGGTGTTGTCGACGTACTCCGCGGAGCCGTCGAGGGAGATGACCCGCCCGGGCACGCCCACCACGACGGCGTGGTCCGGCACGTCCTCGGTCACCACGCAGTTGGCCCCGATGGCGACGTCGTCCCCGATGCGCACAGCACCGACCACCTTCGCTCCCGGGCCGAGGTAGACGTCGTCGCCGACGACGGGGTACCCCTTGCGCCTGCCCCGGTTGGCCTGACCGAGGGTGACCTGCTGGGAGATGTTGCAGTTCCGCCCGATGACGGCGCGCTCGTTGACCACGATGCCGCCGAAGTGGCCGATGTAGAAACCGCTGCCGATGCTCGTCGTGTACGGGACGTCGATGCCGTACTTGTACGTGTAGTGCCGCAGCACCACCCTGCTCACGGGGTCCAGCACGAACCGGAGCTGCGGGTGGCTGCGGGTGAACCGGCAGGTACGCATCCAGAAGACGTACTGGAAGGCCCCGGAGGAGCCCCCGAGCACCACGTGGCGGAGGAACTCCGCCGGGCCCGAGCGTGCGCGCAGCCTGTAGAGGTCCGATCGAACCAGGTCGCGGTACTCGGAGAACGACACGCGGGCCGACCCCATGAACAGAGGATGTGATCGGGATCGCACCGCCGCAAGACGAGGGTGGGAGCGCCCGCGGGCAGGCGCGCGGGCAGGGTCACCCCGACGGGGGATCGAGCGGGACGCCCGACCCGTCGATGCCCACCGGTGTGATCACCTCCCCGAGGACGCGCAGACTGTGGCGATCGGTCGGTGCGGTCCTCTCGGCCGCTCTCGTCGCGATTCCGAGCGCCTCCACCCGCGATCCGGCACCGAATGCGTCGGCCTGTCCGCAGCCCTCCGATGCGGCGGACGACCCCGCCGGACGGCGCGGCTTCTGGTACGCCATCGGGGACCGGCCGACCGAGCAGGAGATCGACGCCGCGGCCACCCGGTACGGGGTCGTGGTCCTCAACCCCTGGGAGACGTGGGCCCTCGAGCGCATCAAGCAGCAGGACCCCTCCGTGGTCGTGCTCGTGTACAAGGACCTCGCCAGCACGCGCAGCTACCACACGGATCCGCTCCCGCCGGCCGGTGTGGGGTACGGCGAGGCGGATCCGTCCTGGTTCGCCGTCGACGACGCCGGGGAGCGGATCGAGTGGGACCCCCACCCGGGGCACTGGCAGATGGCGGTGTGGGACCCGGCCTACCAGCAGCGCTGGGTCGACAACGTCGTCGCGGAGGTCGTCTCGGCCGGCTGGGACGGCGTCCTCGCCGACAACGACCTGGCGACCCTGCGGTGGTACGACGCAGGCCTGCTCGCCGGCACGGCGTCGGCAGCGGAGACCGACGCGCGGCTGCAGGAGGGACTCGACGGCCTGGTCACGCGGGCCGGGCAGGCCCTGCGGGAACGGGGCAGGCTCCTGGTCCCCAACACCTCGGACGCGCGGCTGCAGGACGGGCGGTGGGACGCGCACGCGGCGTTCGGCGGGGCCATGGAGGAGAACTTCGCGCACTGGGGGACCGACCCCGGTGCGGGCTTCCTGTGGGACTGGGGCCGGACCGGCTGGGTGACGCAGACAGGGCAGCTGGCGGGCCCCGGCCTGACCCTCAGCGTGACCCGTGCGGCCCCGGGGGACACCCGGACCCTGCTGTACGCCTACGCCAGCGTCCTCGTGCGCGGCAACGGCGACGAGTACTGGACCCCGTCGACCACCGCGGCGGGGGACTACACCCAGCCGGAGTGGCTGCCGGAGATGGCCGTCGCGACCGGCCCGGCCGCCGCGGATGCGCTGCGTGAGCCGTCCGGCGCCTGGACCCGCAGGTTCACGACGGCCTGGGCGGCGGTCAACCCCACCCAGGCGACGGTCACGGTGGTCCCGCCCCGCGGGACGGTCGACCGCAGTGGCCGGACCGCGCGGTCGGTGACCCTGCAGCCGACGTCCGGCGTGGTCCTCCGGGTGGAGTGCGGTCGCTGAGCACCTCGGGCACCGTCCCGGCTGCGTCCGGCAGCGACGTGCAGGTCCCGGCGTCGGCGAGCGCCGTCCGACCGGCCGGCGCTCGGTGGTCCCACCGATAGCGCACCCCGCCGATGTGAGGCGGGGGCGCTCGGCGCTCTGCGGCCCATCGACACGTTGTCCGTTATCCCCAACATGTTTTTAAAACTACGAGAAGAGCTAGACAACACACCGATCGCAACCCGGATATCCGGTCGACGCGACGAACCAGGCGGGCGACCATCACCAGCCGTGGACCTCGTCTCGTCACTGCCGGCCTTCGTGCTGGCCGTGGTGCTCATCTCGGTCTCCCCGGGCCCCGCGATGGCGTTGGTCATCCGGCGCGCGGCGCTGCGGGGGACCGGCGGGGCGGTACCCGTGGTGCTCGGCCTGGAGGCCGGCCTCTACGTGTGGGCTCTCCTGGCGGGTGCGGGCTTCGCCGCGCTGGTGACCGCCTCGGAGGTGGCCTACCTGGTGCTCCGCGTGGTGGGCGCGGCCGTCCTCCTCGGGCTCGGGATCCAGGCCTGGCGGACGGCGTGGCGCGAGGGACGGCATCCGGACACGGTGGGGGAGCCAGGGCCGTCCTCGGGCCACCGCCACTGGTGGACGGCGTTCGGCGAGGGCCTCCTGGTGCAACTGGCCAACCCGAAGGCCGCCGTCCTCATGCTCGCGTTCTACCCGCAGTTCGTCCCGGTGGACGGGCCGGTGTTCGCGACGACGGCGCTGCTGGGCCTGCTGCAGGTCGGTCTGGAGACCGGTCTCTACCTGGCCCTGGCCGCCGGGGTCGCCCGCGCGGGCTCGTGGTTCCGGCGGCCGCGGATCCGTCGGCGGCTCGAGACCGTCAGCGGGACCGTGCTCGTGGCCCTCGGGCTGCGGGTCGCGTTCGCCAGCCGCTGAGGCCGGTCATCGCGTGGTGGTCAGGTTGACCGCGTTGCCGTCCGGGTCTCGTACGTGGGCGACGCGCTGCCCCCACGGCATGTCGTTGGCCGGCGCCGGTGCCTGTCCGCCGTGGGCCTCGACCCGGCTGAGGGCGGCGTCGACGTCGGGCACCTCGATGCTGAGCAACACCCGGCCCGCCGGCGCCCCTTCGATCGATCCGTCGGAGACGATGCCGAGCTCGGAGTCGCCGACGCGCAGGCCGAGGTAGAACGTCGGTCCCCCGTCGGGGGTCCGACTGGTCTCCGTCGCGCCGGCGACGCCGGTGTAGAAGCGGGCCAGGCGCTCGAGGTCGTGCGTGATGATCATCGGGGTGACGCTGCTGGGCACGGGGTTCCTCTCGGTCGGGACGTCGAGGGGTGGACCATCCCGCACCGGCGAACTGATCGGTTCTCGCCCCCGGGCATCGCCCCGCACAACGTCACGTGGCGAAAAGACCGCTAGGACGTCGGTGAGCGGCCGGCCCTCACCGTCGACTTAGTCAGACTTGGCCATACCCTCGACACATGTCCACGACCGTCAACGTCCACGAGGCGAAGACGCATCTCTCGCGGCTCCTCGAGGCCGTCGAG
The DNA here is from genome assembly GCF_053502545.1 of Geodermatophilus sp. URMC 65. Classification (NCBI taxonomy): domain Bacteria; kingdom Bacillati; phylum Actinomycetota; class Actinomycetes; order Geodermatophilales; family Geodermatophilaceae; genus Geodermatophilus; species Geodermatophilus sp. URMC 65. The sequence goes on along the minus strand of NZ_CP199954.1, from coordinate 5,462,411 downwards.
GCGGGGGAGGACGTCGTCATCGCCCGAGCCGGCAAGCCGATCGCCCGGCTGGTGCCGGTCACCGTGCGGACCGAACCGCGGACGCCGGGAGCCTGGCGGGGTCAGGGGTGGATCGCGGACGACTTCGACGAGACGCCCGAGGAGCTGATCGCCGCCTTCCACGGTGACGTCGACTCGTGACCCTGCTGCTGGACACCCACGTCTTGTTGTGGTGGCTCTTCGGTGACCCGCGGCTGACGCCGACGATGCGGAAGGCGATCGCAGACCCGACGTCGACGGTGGTGGTGTCAGCGGTGACGGCGTGGGAGATGGCGATCAAGGCCGCGGTGGGCAAGCTCGCCGTCCCCGGATCGACTGATCCACCAGCTGGACCAGGAGGGTTTTGAGGCGCTGCCGGTCACCGTCGAGGACGGCCTCGCAGCCGGCGCGCTGCCGAGACACCACAGCGACCCGTTCGACCGCATGCTCATCGCCCAGGCCGCGCGCCGGCGGTTCGTCCTGGTCACGGCGGACCGTCGCTTCGCCGACTACGACGTCCTGACCCTGTCGTGACCAGGTCCGACGGAGGAGGATCCCCGTCGGACTACTTGACATAATGTGCATTATCGGCGTTCAGGGTCAGACGGTCGAGAGGGGCTCGGACACCACCCGGTCCGACCGGCACTCAGCCAAGCCAGGACACGTGGTGTGCGCTGCTCATGACGTCGCGTCAACGGGTGCGCCGATACGACGACGGGCGCCCGCCGCGACGCGACAGCTCGACCCATCTGCTCGACGCCCGTTGGCCCGCCGGGCTTCTGCATGACGGCTCATCAGCCCGGCAGCCGGCTTCCCGTCGTCCGGCGACGCCCGGTACGCCGTCGGCTGGTCCACTGGCCACCTCGACTCCTCATCCCGACCCTCCGCCGACCTCTCGGTCGCCACTTCCCCGGGCCCGCTCACCCACGGGTATTTACGTCACTGTGACGGAATGACGGATGGGACGCTCTTCGACGGGCGCGCCGCGCGACGGCTGCCTAGGGTCGGAGACATGCAACTCCGACGCCCGATCGCCGCACTGATGACCGCCTTGGCGCTGTTCGGGGGTGGCGCGACGATGACCGCCTGTCAGGCAGCCGGGCAGGACCAGAACGACGGCAGCACCGACGAGAACACGCCGCCGAACGTCGAGACCAACGACGAGTCGGACCCGTCGCAGGACAACGTGCCCGACCTGTCCGACCAGGACGACGGCGTCGAGCAGGGCAACAGCAACGACGACGCCGACGACGGCTGACCCGCCGGGCCGGTGCGGTCAGCCGGCGGCGCGCTCGGAGACCCAGAGCTTGTCGAGCCGGCCGGTCGACCGCACCAGGTCCTGCAGGGAACGCTCCAGTTCGGCCTTGGTGTGCCGCTCGCCCAGCAGGGTCTGCACGTCCTCGATCGCGCAGCGCAGCTGGTACAGCCGGTCCTGCAGCCCGTCGAGCTCCGCCCGGGTCACCAGCACGACGTCGCCGGACAGACCGGCCCTCGCCGTCGCGGAACGCTGCTCGTAGGCCCGCTGCCGGCACGCCTGACCGCAGTACTGGCGCGGGCGCCCGACCGACCCCTGCTGGGGCAGCACCCGGCGGCACCAGCCGCACCGGCGCTCGCTGCCACTCCCCCTCCGCGGGCCGGGCAGCCCGGTCTCGGTCGTTGCCTCCTCGTCGATCGTCCGGATCGTGTCTCGCTCTGCCACGCTGCGCACCGTAGACGCCGCCACCGACACAAACGGCGGACACGCCCGGTCCGCGCGTGCGGGAGGCCGGTCACGGCGGGCGGACGAGGCCCCGACCGGTGCGTGGACCAGCGGCGTTAGCGTGTCGGCGTGGGCCCGGTCCGGTACGCGTTCCTCGACGGACCCACCCCCATCGCGATGGCCCACCGGGGTGGGGCGATCGAGCACCTGGAGAACTCCCTGCCGGCCTTCGAGGCCTGCGTGGCGATGGGGTACCGGTACCTCGAGACCGACGTCCGGGTCACCGCCGACGGCGTGCCGATCGTCTTCCACGACCCGACCCTCGACCGCGTCACCGACCGCACCGGGCGCGTCGACCAGTTGGGGTGGGGCGAGCTGGCAGCCGCCCGGATCGGGGGGCGGGAGCCGATCCTGCGGCTCGACGAGCTGCTCGGCGCCTGGCCCGACGTGCGGTTCAACCTCGACATCAAGGCACCGGGCGTGGTCGCCGCGCTGGCCCGGACCGTCCGCCGGCTGCGCGCCGAGGACCGCATCTGCCTGGGGTCGTTCTCCGACGCCCGGGTCGCCGCGGCCCGCCGGGTGTTCGGGCCCTCGGTGTGCACCTCGCTCGGCCCGCGCGGGGTGGCGGCGCTGCGGCTGTCCTCCTACTCCCCCCGCGCCGCCGGGCTGGTGCGCATCCCCGCCGGCTGCGCGCAGGTGCCGCTGCAGCTGGGTGGCCGGGCGCTGGTCGACGAGCGCTTCATCGCCGCGGCGCACGCCCGCGGGCTGCAGGTGCACGTCTGGACGGTGGACACCGAGGAGGAGGCTGCGGCCGTCCTCGACCTCGGGGTGGACGGCGTGATGACCGACCGCCCGGCGATGCTCCGGGACCTGCTCGAGCGCCGCGGCCAGTGGGTCCCGCGGTGAGCTGGATCCGGGCGGCCGACCACGACGGTGTCGTCCCGGCGACATCCCGGCGTGACCAGCAGTTGCTGGACGACCTCGTTCACGGCTGACACCCTGCGGCCGTGACGACCGCCGCCACCACCGGGCCGACCAGCCCCGCTGCCGACCGCGCGCTGCGCCGCGAGCGGTTCGGCTGGTACTCCTACGACTGGGCGATGTCGGTGTTCAACACCAGCGTCACCACGGTCTTCCTCGGCCCGTACCTGACGTCGGTCGCCGAGGAGGCGGCGGGGCCCGACGGCCGGCTGGGCTTCCTCGGCCTGTCCATCCCGCCGGGCAGCTGGTTCTCCTACGTGCTGTCGGCGTCGGTGCTGCTGCAGGTCCTGGTGCTGCCGCTGACCGGCGCCGTGGCCGACCGGACCGGCCGCAAGCGGGAGATGCTGGCCGGCTTCGCCGCGCTGGGCGCGCTGACCACCACAGCCCTCTACTTCGTCGCCGACGGCCGCTACCTGCTCGGCGCGTTGCTGTTCATCGTGGCCAACATCAGCTTCGGCGCGGCGACCGTCGTCTACTACTCGTGGCTGCCGGACCTGGCCGGCCCCGACGAGCGGGACGCCGTCTCCAGCCGTGGGTGGGCGTTCGGCTACGTCGGCGGTGCGCTGCTGCTCGCCGTCCACCTGGGGCTGGTGCTCGGGGCGCCGTCCCTGGGGCTGACCACCGGCGAGGCGGTGCGGATCTGCCTGGCCACGGCAGGCCTGTGGTGGGGCGCGTTCACCGTCTTCACGGTGTCCCGGCTGCGCAACCGGCCGGTGCGCGAGGCGTCCGCACGGTCGCGCAGCGGCTTCCGCCAACTGGTGACGACGATGCGGGAGATGCGGGCCTTCCCGCTGACGCTGTGGTTCCTCGGCGCGTACCTGCTGTTCAACGACGGCGTGCAGACCGTCATCTCGCTGTCGGCCACCTACGCCACGGAGGAACTCGGCCTGGAGCAGTCGGTGCTGACCGGCGCGATCCTCATGGTGCAGGTGGTGGCCATCGCCGGCGCGCTGGGCCTGGGCCGGCTGGCCGGTCGGTACGGGGCCAAGCGGGTCGTCCTGGGCGCCCTGGTGGCGTGGATCGGCGTGCTGGTGGTCGCCTACTTCCTCCAGGCCGGCGCGGTCGGGCAGTTCTACGCCCTCGCCGCCGTCATCGGGCTGGTGCAGGGCGGTACGCAGGCGCTGTCCCGGTCGCTGTTCAGCCAGCTCATCCCGGCCGGCAAGGAGGCCGAGTACTACGGCTTCTACGAGATCAGCGACCGCGGCACCAGCTGGCTGGGCCCGCTGGCGTTCGGGCTGACCTACCAGCTGACCGGGTCCTACCGGCTGGCCATCGTCAGCCTCGTCGTCTTCTTCGTGGCCGGGTTCGTCGCGCTGGCCGCGCTGCCCATCCGCCGCGCGGTCGTCGCGGCCGGCAACACCCCACCGGAGCGCCTGTGACCGAGCCGGCGAGGTCACGGATGAGCGGAGCACCCCGTGGCGCAGGACCGACGAGCGCCGGCGAGGAGATCCTGTGACACCCCTGACCGACACGGACGGCGCACCGCTGCTGTCCGCCGTCCCCGCCGCCGGCGACCGGCGCCGCCACCCGGCACCCGGCACCCGCCCACCTGCGCTTCTTCCACGGGCCGATGGACTGCGGCAAGTCCACGCTGGCCCTGCAGGTCGACCACAACCACAGCCGGCAGGGACGGCGGGGCCTGCTGCTGACCCAGGGTGACCGCTCCGCGCAGCCGCAGATCAGCTCCCGGGTGGGGCTGTGCCGCGAGGCGCTGGAGGTGGCGGCCGGCACCGACCTGCGGCTGCTGGTGCGCGACCACTGGGCCGCCGGGCACCGGGTGGACTACCTGATCGTCGACGAGGCCCAGTTCCTCACCGCCGAGCAGGTCGACCAGCTCGCCGAGCTCGTCGACGAGTCGCACGTGGACGTGTACGCCTTCGGGCTCACCACCGACTTCCGGGCGCGGCTGTTCCCGGGCACCCAGCGGCTGCTCGAGGTCGCCGACGACGTCCAGCGCATCCAGGTCGAGGTGCTGTGCTGGTGCGGGCTGCCGGGGCTGCTCAACGCCCGGGTGGTGGACGGGGAGATGGTCCGCGAGGGCGAGACCGTCGTCGTCGCCGACACGGCGCCCAAGCCGGCTCCCGACGCCCGGGACGCCGACGTGCACTACCAGGTGCTCTGCCGGCACCACCACGTGCTGGGTCAGCTGGGCCCGACGGCGGCCGGCCCGGGGCAGCTCGCGCTGAGCTGACGCGCCGGCCCCTGCTCCCCCGGAAGGGGGGTGCCGTAGGTCGCATTACCACCCCATGCGATGATTCGGGACCGATTCCGCGGAATCTCTCCGCGAACTCTGTCGTTGGTCCTCTTGATCCCGCCGTCCAGTGGGTAGTCCCCTGCTGCGACGGTGAGTCTGGACCGACACCACCAGCACGAGAGGACGGTGTGCCATGGGCGAGCGTTCCCTGCGGGGCAGCCGACTGGGCAGCGTGAGCTACGAGACCGAACGGAACACCGCGCCGATCGAGCGGCAGTACGCGGAGTACCGGTGCCCGTCGGGCCACCTGTTCACCGTGCCCTTCGCGGATGACGCCGAACTCCCCGACACCTGGGAGTGCAAGTTCGACGGCTCGGCCGCCAAGCTGGTCGGCGGCACCGAGCCCGCACCGAAGAAGGTCAAGCCCCCGCGGACGCACTGGGACATGCTCCTGGAGCGCCGTTCGGTGGAGGACCTCGAGGAGGTCCTGGCCGAGCGCCTCGAGGTGCTGCGCGGCCGGCGGACCCGCGCCAGCTGACACCGTCGCACGACGCGGGCAACGGCCCCGGTGGATCCCCCACCGGGGCCGTTCCGCGTCTCGGGGCCCGGTGCGGCTCTCCCCGGCAGATGATCATGGGCTCGTTGCAGGCGACGAGCGCGGACACGCCGTGCGGCCAGGCGACGACTCCATGATCAACCCCAGGGGCGGGCCGGCCTGGAGCGGGGCAGCGTCAGGGGCGGTCGTCGCGCACCGGCTCGTCCCGCACGACCTCGCCCTCGATGACCAGCGGCCGCCCGAACCCGGACGCGTGCGCACCCGAACCGAACGGACCGCCGAGGGTCCCCTCCGCGCGGGCACTGCGCACCCGCACCGGCCCGCGCAGCCCGACCGGCAGCCGGGAGGCCACCGTGCGGCCCAGCAGCCCGCGGACCAGGAAGCGCGTCGGCGGCAGCAGGCACAGCAGTCCCACGGCGTCGCCCAAGAAGCCGGGCAGCACCATGAGCACCCCGCCGACGGCGATCAGCCCGGCGTCCCCCAGGGCCCGTCCGGGGGCCCGCCGCTCGCGGGCTCGCTCCCGCAGCTCGGCCAGCGCCCGGGTGCCCTGGCGGGCCAGCAGCACCCAGCCCAGGGCGGTGGTGGCCAGAGCGGCCAGCACCGTCCACCCCACGCCGATCCACGAGGCGACCAGGACGAGGACGACGACCTCGGCCAGCGCCCACAGCCCCACCAGCACGCGCACGCGGTGTCCCACGGCTCTCCCTCTGCCCGCACGCGGCGGCGGTCCCGGGTCCGCCTACCGGACCTCGGTCGACCGTCCGCCGTCGCGGGCACGTCCCGGCACGGGGTGGCGGACCCGGCCCGGCAGCCGGTCGGCCAGCCGGTCCTGCAGGCCCCACCAGGTGACCCGTACCAACGCCTCTTGAACGATCGAGCGGCTCATCTTGCTCCGCCCGAACGTGCGCTCGGTGAAGGTGATCGGCACCTCGACCACCCGGGCGCCGGCGCGGACCGCCCGCCACGCCCAGTCCACCTGGAAGCAGTAGCCCTGGCTGGCGACGTCGTCGAAGGGCAGCCGGTCGACCAGCTCGCCGCGCACCGCCCGGAAACCGCCGGTGGCGTCGGCCAGGGGCAGCCGCAGCGACCAGCGGGTCCACAGGTTGCCCGCGCGCGAGAGCAGCAGCCGGTGCAGCGGCCAGTCCTCCACCCGACCGCCGGGCACGTACCGCGAACCCAGCACCAGGTCGGCGTCCTCCAGCGCGGCCAGCAGGTCGGGCAGCTGCTCGGGGTGGTGCGAGCCGTCGGCGTCCATCTCGACCAGGACGTCGTAGCCGCGCGCGCGGCCCCAGCGGAAGCCGGCGACGTAGGCCGGGCCCAGGCCGGACTTGGTGGTCCGCCGCAGCACGTGCACCCGCGGGTCGAGCGCGGCCAGCTTCTCGGCCAGCTCGCCGGTGCCGTCGGGCGAGCCGTCGTCCACCACGAGGGCGTGCGCCTCCGGGAGGGCCGCGTGCAGCCGCTCCAGGATCGGCTCGATGTTGTCCACCTCGTCGTAGGTCGGGACGACGACCAGCACGCGCGGGCTCACCACGCCGTCCTCTTCCACGGCCGGCGGCGCAGCGCGGCCGTGGCGACGGCGAGCAGCGCCCCGGCGCCCAGCGCGCTCAGCAGCCACTCCGGTCCGGCGCCCAGCCGCTCGGCGAGGGTGCTGGAGTCGCGCTGCGCGACCTCCTCGACGAACACGGCCGGCTCGAACAGCCCCGAGGCGGCGGCCACGGAGCCGTCGGGGGCGATGACCGTCGAGATGCCGCTGGTGGAGGCCAGGGCGACCGACCGGCCGAACTCGACCGCCCGGACCCGGGCGGCCGCGACCTGCTGCTCGCTCTCGGCGCTGTAGCCGAAGGTGGCGTTGTTGGTCTGGACGACGATCATCCCGGCACCGGCGGAGACGGCGTCGTGCACCAGGCCGTCGTAGACCACCTCGAAGCAGATGACGTCGGCGATCCGGGCGCCGCCCATCTGGAGCAGGCCGACCTCGTCGCCGGCGGCGAAGTCGCGGCGCACCAGGTCGACCTTGTCGCTGAACAGCCGGAAGAAGTCCCGGAAGGGGATGTACTCGGCGAAGGGGACCGGGTGGCGCTTGACGTAGGTGTCGCCCGGCCCGGTCTCCGGGTCCCACACGATCGCCGTGTTGCTGATGAACTCACCCGGCCCGCTGACGACGGCGCCCACCAGGACCGGCGCGCCGATCGCGGCCGCGGCGCGGCTGATCTCGCGGGCGGCGTCGGCGTTGCGGTAGGGGTCGATGTCGGAGCTGTTCTCCGGCCAGACGACGAGGTCGGGCTGCGGCTGCTCGCCGGCCGCGACCGCCGCGGCCAGGGCGATCGTCCGGCCCACGTGGTTGTCCAGCACCGCCCGGCGGCGCTCGTTGAACTCCAGGCCCGGCTTCGGGACGTCGCCCTGCACGACCGCGACCGTCCGGGTCGGCCCGCCGGCGGTCAGGGAGGAGCCGGGCAGCGGCAGCCAGGCCAGCCCGCCCAGCGCCGGAACGGCCAGCGCGCCCAGGGCGGTGAGCGCTGCGGCGCGCCGTCCTCCGGAGCGCAGCCGCAGGACGGCGGCGGCCAGCAGCGTGCCGGTGAGCGCGACGGCGAACCCGACCAGGGGCACTCCGCCGTAGGCGGCGAGCGCCAGGAACGGGCCCTCGGTCTGGCTCAGGCCCAGCCGGCCCCAGGGGAAGCCGCCGAACGGGAACCGGCCGCGCAGCGCCTCCTGGCCCACCCAGAGGGCCGCCGCCCACAGCGGCCACAGCGGCAGCCGCGACGTGACGGCCGTCGCCGCGCCGAGCAGGGCGACGGGGGCGGCCTGCGAGGCGGCGAGGGCCAGCCACGGCAGCGCGCCGACGAAGATGCCGCTCCATGACAGCAGCGGCACGAAGAACGTCAGGCCGGCGACCAGGCCCAGCCAGGCGCCGGAGCGGGCGCGCTGCCCGTGGACGGCCAGCGCCAGGGCGGCCGGGCCCAGCGGTGCCAGCAGCGGCAGCGAGGAGCCGGGGAAGGCGAGCAGGAGCAGTCCGCCGGCGAGGGCCGCCAGCAGCGTGCGCCATGCCACCTGCCCACCCACCCAGCGCCGCCGGGACGCGGCCGCGGAGCTCGGGCCCGAGGACCCGGCGGACCGCTCGAGGGTGCCGGTCGGCGTCGCTGACGGCACCCGTGCCTCCCGTGCACCCGTGCGGCCGGGATCCCCCGGTCGCTGACCTGCCCCGAGCCGATCGGACGGGGTGGCGGCCACCGGCGTCCTCGCCGGCGGTCCGCGGTCCAGCATCCCATCCCGCCGGGGACCGGCGGATGCCCCGCTCCGGGTCCCCCGTCCGTGCGGACCCCGCGTACGCCGCCTCCGGTCAGCTGTCAGCACCTCCGGGTGTGGACCTGCAGTCACTGTAAGCACCGCGCCGCTGCGGTCCCCGGCTCCCGCGGGCCGGGCAACGGACCGGAACCCGTTCGCGCCCTACGCGCCCGCGTCCCCGACCGGGGCGCCGTCCACCAGGAGCAGGCGGCAGGCCGGCCGGCTCCGCCCGGCGAGCACCGCCGACAGCGTCTCCGGCGTCGCCCACAGCGCCAGGTCGGCCGGTGCCCCGACGGCCAGCGGCCCCTGCGGGTGCTCCCTGCCGACGGCCTGCCAGCCGCCGTGCGTGGCCGCGTCGAAGGCGCGGAAGGGCCGCAGCCCCGATCCCGGCGTGTGGTGGTCGACCGCCGCGTGCACCCCGCCCCACGGGTCCAGGGGGGTGACCGGGGCGTCGCTGCCCAGCGCGAGGGCGACCCCGGCGTCGGCGAGGTCGGCGAACGGGTTGGTGCCCAGCGCCCGGTCCACCCCGAGCCGCTCGGCGTACATCCCGGCGTCCCCGCCCCAGGCCGCGTCGAACGCCGGCTGCACGCTGGCGACCATCCCCCAGGCGCGCAGCCGCTCCACCGCCGCCGGGGACACCATCTCGACGTGCTCGAGGCGGTGCCGGCACGCCCGCACCGCGGCCGCGCCCAGCTCGTCGACGACCGTGCCGACCGCGTCGAGCACCTGGTCGACCGCGGCGTCCCCGATGACGTGGAACCCCGCCTGCACGCCGGCGCGGGTGCAGGCCCGCACGTGCGCGACCAGGGACGCCGTCTCGAAGCGCAGGTGACCCGCGGTCTCGGGTCGGTCACTGTAGGAACGGCTCAGCGCGGCGGTGTGCGAGCCCAGGGCACCGTCGCAGAACAGGTCGCCCCCGGCGCCGGTCAGGCCGAGCTCGTGCACCACGTCCAGGCCGCCGCGCTCGGCCAGCTCACCCCAGTAGCCGAACACCCGCGGACCGGGCTCGGCGGCGGCGATCGCCAGCAGACCCGCCAGGTCGTCGGCGCCGGAGACCTCCGGGCCGGCCATCTCGTGCAGGCTGCCGATGCCCAGGGCGGCCGCCGCCGCGCGGGTGGCCCGCTGCGCGGCGCCGCGCTGGACGGCGTCCACCGCCCCGTAGGCCACCTGCCGGGCGGCGTGGTGGGCGTCCAGCCGCAGCTGCCCGTCCGCGGAGAACCCGGGCAGGTCGGCGATCCCCGGGATCCGGTCCAGCAGCGCGGTCGAGACGGTGGCGGAGTGCACGTCGACCCGCGCCAGGTAGGCCGGCCGGTCGCCGACGACGGCGTCGACGTCGGCCCGAGTGAGCCCGCGCCCCTCCGGCCAGCCGGTCTCGTCCCAGCCGGTGCCGAGCAGGACGCCGCCCGGAGTGGCCTCCGCGTGTGCGCGGAGTGACGCGACGGCGTCCGCAAGGCTCAGGCTCGAGTGGAGGTCGAGGCCACTGAGCGCCAGACCGGTCGCTGTGGCGTGCACGTGCGCGTCGACGAAGGCCGGGGTGAGCAGTGCCCCCTCCCCCTCGACCACCCGGGCGGCGGACGGCGCCGCGGCGGCGTCCCCCAGCCAGGCGATCCGGCCGTCCTGCACCAGCACCGCCCGCCCGGCGCGGTCGCCGACCGTCACGCCGGCGACCAGCACGCGTTCGGTCACGCTCCGCCCCCTCCGTCGCGCGGGTGCCGTCCGCCCCCGGGGAAGGACACCACGGTGCCTCCGGGAACGCGTCCCGGGGGTCCGGCGTCCGGTGGCCGCGGACCGCCCCCGGCGGTAGGCAGGACGGCGTGGCGGCCGACCGCGGGGACCTGCGCACCGCCCGGTTGCGGCTGCGGCCCTGGACCACCCGCCGGGACGACCTGGCGCGGCTGGTGGACCTCTACGGCCGTGACGAGGTCACCCGCTGGCTGGGCGGCACGCCGTCGGTCCCGCCGGTCGAGCTGGTCGCCCGCTGGCGCGCGGTGGCGCAGGCCGACGACCGCTTCGGCGTCTGGGCGCTCGAGCTGGACTCCGGGACGGTGGCCGGCACGGTGCTGCTCAAGCCCCTCCCCCACGGCGTGGGCGAGGTGGAGGTCGGCTGGCACCTGCACCCGGACAGCTGGGGCCGCGGCTACGCCACCGAGGCGGCGCGGGCGGTCATCGAGCGAGGCTTCCGGGCGGGCCTGCCGGAGGTGTACGCCGTCGTCCGGCCCGGCAACACCGCGTCGGTGGCGGTCTGCACCCGGCTGGGGATGACCCCGCTGGGCCGGATGCGCCGCTGGTACGACGTCGAGCTCGACGCCTTCCGGCTCATGGCGCCTGCGGTCGTCGACTGAAGGAGGATCGCGTCCTCCTCACCGCCCGCAGGCTCGCGGCGAGCGTCTGGACGGGGCCGACCCAGGACTCGGCTCGTCGGCCGCCCATCAGCGGGCGCGGCGGCGCAGCAGCCGGCGCACCCTCGCCAGAGGGCTCGCCTTGGGGCGGCTGCCCCTGACGTCGCTGTGGTCCAGGCGGACGGCCTCCTCGAGCGTCGGCGCGGTGCCGCCCAGGTGCGCCGGCTGCCACCACAGGTCGTCGGGGCCGGCCGGGGGCTGGGGGTAGGTGCGCTGCGCCTCGTCGACCAACGCCTCCATCGCCGTGCGGATGCGGGCCAGCAGCGCGCGGGTCTCCTCCCCCGGCTCCGGGCGGATCGGCTCACCGAGGACGACGGTGACCGCCACGCCGCGGGTCAGCTGGATCGGGTGGTGCTTGGTGAACAGCCGCTGGCCGCCCCAGACCGCTGCGGGGATGACCGGGACGCCGGCATCGATCGCCATCCGCGCGGCGCCGGCCTTGAGCTCCTTGACCCGGAAGCTGCTGCTGATCGTCGCCTCGGGGAAGACGCCGACCACCTCGCCGTCCTTGAGCGCGCGGACGGCGAGGTCGAACGCGGCCGCCCCGGCCTTCCGGTCGACGGGGATGTGGTGCATCGCCCGCATGAACGGCCCGGAGAAGCCGTGGTGGAACACCGAGGCCTTGGCCATGAACCGCACCAGCCGGTGCTGCGGCAGCGCCGCCAGGCCGAGGAAGGTGAAGTCCAGGTAGCTGACGTGGTTGCTGCAGACCACCGCGCCGCCCGACGTCGGCACGTGCTCGGCGCCGCGGACGTCGAAGCGGAAGCGCAACAGCCGGAACACCGCCAGCGCCAGCCTGATGACGAACCGGTACGGGCGGTCGCGGGGGTCCGGGTGCGCACCGAAGAGGTCCCGGCGGACGACGTCGCCCCAGCTGGCGGTGTACATGGCGGGACGATAACCGGCGTCTCCGGGCACCGCTGTCAGGAGTGCGTCGCCTCGACCGCCGCCCGCACCACCGCGGTGAGGTCACCGGTCTCCGCGAACACCCGCCGCTGCAGGTCCGCCCCCGTGCCCCGGTCGAGGACCGCCGCGACGCCGTCGGCGACCCGCTGCTCGTCCCCGGCGGCGGCCAGCGCGGGCCGCACGTGCTCCAGCAGCGCCGTCACGACCTCCGCGGCCGGCGCGGGGCGGCCGGTGGCGGGGTGCACGAGGTCCCCGGTCAGCCCCGAACGGCTGGCCCGCCACGCGGCCATGCGCACCACCTCGCTGCGGACGGCGGGCGCCGGCACCCCGGCCCGCCACTCCCCCGCGGCGGCGTCGACCAGACCGCGCGCCAGGCCGGCGAGGGTGACGGCGTCCTCGGCCCGCAGCGCGACGTCGGCGACCCGCACCTCGACGGTGGGCCACCGCTCGGACAGCCGGGCGTCGAAGTAGACCATCCCGGTGTCGACGATCGTCTCGGTCGCCAGCAGCTCCTGCACGAGCCGGTGGTAGGCGGCGGCGTCGGCGAACAGCTCGTTGGGGCCCGACGACGGCCAGCGGTTCCACGCCTGAGCGCGGTAGCTGGCGTGCCCGCTGTCCCGGCCCAGCCAGAACGGCGAGTTGGCGGTCAGCGCGGTCAGGACCGGGAGCCACACGCGGATCCGGTTGAGGACGGCGACACCCTCCTCGTCGTCCTCGACGGCGACGTGCACGTGGCAGCCGCAGGTCAGCTGCTCGGCCGCGGTGAGCCCGAAGGTGTCGGCCATCTGGGTGTACCGCTCCCCCGGCGTGGTCCGCGGCTCGACGCGCACCGGCGAGCTGGCCAGCGCGGCCACCCGGGCGCCGACACCGCGGGCCGCGGCGTCCGCCCGCTCCCGCCAGTGCCGCAGGTCGGCGGCGACGTCCTCGAGGCCCGTGCACACGCGGGTGCCGAACTCCAGCTGCTGGGCCTTGAGCTCGGGCACCAGGCGGGCGGCCGGATCGTCGACCTCGCCCGTGTCGCCGTCCTCCCGCTCGGCGCGGTCGTGCTCCTCGACCGTCTCGCCCTCGCCACGTCGGGCCGCCACCTCCAGCGCGGCCGGCCCGAGCGGTACCGGCCGACCCGAGGGGTCGACGACGAGCAGTTCCTCCTCGACACCCACCGTCCGCACGCTGATCAGCATCACCAGCCTGCCGCGGTGCCGCGCGCCGAACGGGATGAGCGGCGGAACTGTTGTTGTCGGTGCGGCGGCGCCGGAGGCGCCGGTGTCCTTCCTGAGTTCTTGTCTTACTTGTTGGTGATAACGGTAGAGTGAGAGCATGAGCGACCGGTGGGAACCGCCTCTCCCGGCCATGCCGGCTCCGCCCCCCGAGCGGGCCTGGCACCGGCTGCCCGTGCCTCCGGGCTACGAGGCCCAGTGGCGCCGGCTGGTCGACGCCGCGCTCGAGGTCGGCATGGGGCCCGACGCCCTCGTCGAGGAGGGGATGGAGCCCATCGCCGCGGCGCGCGGCTGGAAGCCGGCCACCGTCGCCCTGTACAGCAAGGTCGCCCGGTACGGCGGGATCGCCTTGCCGATGGTGCGGACGCCCGAGCCCGACCCGCAGACCCTGGAGCTGCGGCCACTCTCCCAGATCAGGACCGAGGACCCCGAGCACCTGCGCACCGTGGCGTGGTGCGCGCTGGCCCTGGGCTGGCCCGGGACCGTCGGGCAGTTCCGGTCGCTGCGCCGCGACCAGGTGCACCCGACGGCGCGGCGGATCGTCGTCCGCACCGAGGACGGCGAGTGGTCGGTGCCGGGCGCGCTGACCGCGTGGCACGCCTGGGAGTCCTGCCGCGCCCGGTTCCCCGCCCTCGCCGACAGCCCGTGGGTTCTGCCGGCACTGCGCCGCGGCCCCGGCCCCGCCTCGGCCGTGGGCGCCCAGCTGTCCACCCAGGCCCTGCAGGTGACCTTCGCCAAGCACGCCGTGCGGACGGCACAGCACCTGCGGATGACCGCACCACCGTCGCGGCGCGAGTGGGCCGAGGCGCTGGCCGTGCAGTACCTGACCCTCTCCTACGACTCCTACCGCCGCCTCGCGCTCGCGGGCGGCGCCGAGCCGGTCGCCCCCCGCGGCGCCGTGCGCGCCAAGCGCAGCGCCGCCCGGGCGGCGCGGGAAGCCGAGGGCCGCGGTTCGTGACTCGAGCGCGGCTCTTTGGGTGTAGGTGCGGTTTCTCGTCTCTTCGTTGCAGCAGCGCATACGTTGGGGATAACGGTCGAAGGCGCGACTTCAGTCCGCGTCATCGCCGCCAGGGACTCCCGCACGGCTGCAGCGGAGACGGCTCTCCGGCCGGCTCGGATCGTCCGGGACCGTACCGGCGCGGCGCCGCGCCGCCCTCGCCGCCCGCTCCACCCGCGAGCGGCTCGGCGCGACAGCCCTCGCGGCCGCCGGCCCCTGCGTCGGACCCACCCGGCCCGTCGGGGATCTGGGGGCTCCCCTCCCCCGTCGGTGCAGGTCGTCTCTGCCGGGGCGCGCGTCGGTCAGTTGGGGATAACGGTCCGGCGCCGGAGGGGCGCGTCAGGGACGACGGTCCCGGTCCCGTGCGGCGGCGGGTCAGAGCAACGTGAGCTGCTCACCCTCCACGACCGCAGCGCGTCGGACCTGCCCCGGTGGGGTCGCCGGCAGGCTGCCTGCCGGGAAGTCGCGGTCCCCGTCCCCGGGGATGCCGGCCGGCGCGCTCCCACCGTCGACCCCGCGGGCCGCTCCCCCGGCCTGCCGGTCCAGGCCGTACCGGGCCAGCAGCGGGGCCACCCGCCCGGCCAGCCAGCTGCGGTACCCCGGCGCGACCCCCGCGCCGCGGCGGTAGAGCTGCTGGTAGCGCGGCACCAGCTGCGGGTGCTCGCGGCCCAGCCAGGCCGAGAACCACTCCCGGGCGCCGGGGCGCAGGTGCAGCGGGACGACGGTGACGCCGGTGGCGCCCGCCTCAACGACGGCACGCAGCGCGGCGTCGAGGTCGGCCAGCCGGTCGGTGAGGCCGGGCAACACCGGCGCGAGGAAGACCCCGCAGGTCAGCCCGGCGTCGGTGATCGCCCGCACCAGGTCCAGGCGGGCGCGTGGGCTGGGCACGCCGGGCTCGAGCGAGGCGTGCAGCTCGTCGTCCCAGATCGCCATCGAGACCCCGAGCCCGATCGGGACGTCGCGGGCAGCGGCCACCAGCAGCGGCAGGTCCCGCCGCAGCAGCGTGCCTTTCGTCAGGACCGAGAACGGCGTGCCGGACCCGGCCAGCGCCGAGATCACGCCGGGCATCAGCCGGTAGCGTCCCTCGGCCCGCTGGTAGGGGTCGGTGTTGGTGCCCAGGGCGACGTGCTCGCGCTGCCACGAGGGTCGGGCCAGCTCGCGGCGCAGGACGTCGACCAGGTTGGTCTTCACGACGACCTGGGTGTCGAAGTCCCGCCCGGTGTCCAGCTCCAGCCACTGGTGCGTGCCACGGGCGTAGCAGTACACACAGGCATGCGAGCAGCCCCGGTAGGGGTTGATCGTCCAGCGGAACGGCACGGGCGAGTCGCCGGGGACCTCGTTGAGCGCGCTCTTGCTGCGGACCTCGTGGAAGGTCAGCCCGGGGAACTCCGGGACCTGGACGCTGCGGAGCAGGCCGCGCATCGTCGGCATGCCGGGCAGCGTGGCCGGGTCGACGGCGTCCAGCCGCTGGGGATCCCACCGCACGCCGGTCATTCGAACACACGTTCGACTGCGGTGTCCAGCCGGCGCTACAGCGGTGGGCGATCCTCGTAGGAGGTGGAGAGCACCACCGTCGTGCGCGTGGTGACGTTGGCGGTCTGCCGGATGGTCCGCAGCAGCGCCTCCAGCGCGTCCGGGGACGACGTCCGCACCTTGAGCAGGTAGCTCTCCACCCCCGCCACCGAGTGGCAGGCCTCGATCTCGGGCAGGTGCGCCAGCAGGGACGGCGCCTCGTCCGGCGAGGCGGCGTCGGACGGCGTGATCGCGACGAACGCGGTCAGCCCCAGGCCGAGGGACCCCGCGTCGAGCTTGGCGTGGTACCCGGTGATCAACCCGCGCTGCTCGAGCCGGCGCACCCGCTGGTGCACCGCCGACACCGACAGGCCCACCCGCTCGGCGAGCTCGGTGTAGCTGGCGCGCCCGTCGCGGGCCAGGGCGGCCAGCAGCGCCCGGTCGACGTCCCCGGAGGTGAGCGGCCCGCCGCCGCCCTCAGCCGGGGAGGACGACGAGCTCACGCGGACCCTCGTTCAACGCGGTGACGCCGTCGTCGGTGCAGACGACGATGTCCTCGATGCGGGCGCCGCAGCGGCCGGGCAGGTAGATGCCCGGCTCGACGGAGAACGCCATCCCCGGCTCGAGCGGCAGGTCGTTGCCGGCGACGATGTAGGGCGCCTCGTGGGTGTCCAGGCCGATGCCGTGCCCGGTGCGGTGGATGAAGTGCTCGCCCCAGCCGGCGGCGGCGATGACGTCGCGCGCGGCGGCGTCCACCTGCTCGCACGTGACCCCGGGGCGGACGGCGGCGGTCGAGGCGCGCTGGGCCTCCTGCAGGACGGCGTACCACTCGGCGACCTCAGGCCCCGGCGCGCGCCCGACGGCGTAGGTGCGGGTGCAGTCCGAGCGGTAGCCGGTGGCCGTCTCACCGCCGATGTCGACGACGACGACGTCCCCCTCCTCCACGACCCGGCCGGAGAGCTCGTGGTGCGGGCTGGCGCCGTTGGGCCCGGACCCGACGATGGTGAAGTCCACCGACACGTGCCCGTCGGCGAGGATCGCCGCGGCGATGTCGGCGCCCACCTCGGCCTCGGTGCGCCCGACCCGCAGCCACTCCCCCATCCGGGCGTGCACCCGGTCGATGGCCGCGCCGGCGGTGGCGAGCTCGGCGACCTCGGCCGGCGTCTTCACCATCCGCAGCCGGTCGACGACCGGGCTCGCCAGCTCCAGCGCCGCACCGGGCAGGGCGCCCGCGACGCCGAGCGCGTGCAGCGCCCAGGTGCGGTCGCCCACTGCCACCCGCACCGGCGCGGCACCCAACCGGGCGGTGGCGGTGCGGCCCAGCAGCGCGAAGGGGTCGTCCGTCTCGTCCCAGGCCAGCACCTCCAGGCCCAGGCCGCCGGCCGGGCTGGCGTCGACCATCGGCGCCTCCAGCCGGGGGACGACGAGGAACGGCTCGCCCCGCCGCGGCACCGCCAGCGCGGTGAGCCGCTCCATCGCGTGGGCGGAGTAGCCGCAGAGGTAGCGCAGGTCCGAGCCCGGGGTGACGACGAGCAGGTCGACCCCGGTCTCCGCGGCGACCTGCCGCGCGGCGAGGACGCGGTCGATGGTCACCAGCGGCGCGACGACGGTCGGAGCGTCGGTCGGAGAGGGCACGATCGGAGCCTAACCAGGCGGTACGTCGCGCACCCCCCGCCGTTACCGTCCCGAGTCGTGACGACGATGCTGCTCGACGCCGCCTCCCTCTACTTCCGGGCGTTCTACGGGGTGCCGACCAGCGTCACCTCACCCGACGGGCGCCCGGTCAACGCGGTCCGCGGCTTCCTGGACATGACCGCCCGGCTGGTCACCGCCCACGCGCCCGACCGGCTCGTCGCCTGCTGGGACGACGACTGGCGCCCGGCCTTCCGCGTGCAGGCGCTGCCCTCCTACAAGGCGCACCGGCTCTCCCCCGACGGCGGCGAGGAGACCCCCGCGGAGCTCGGCCCGCAGGTGCCGGTGCTGGTGGAGGTGCTCGCCGCGGCCGGGCTGGCGCGGGTCGGCGCCCCCGGCTACGAGGCCGACGACGTCATCGGCACGCTGGCCACCCGCGCCCGCGGCCCGGTCGACGTCGTCACCGGCGACCGCGACCTGTTCCAGCTGGTGGACGACCAGCGCGGCGTGCGCGTCCTCTACACCGCCCGCGGCATCACCGACCTCGAGCTGGTCGACGAGGCGGCGGTGACCGCGAAGTACGGCATCCCGGGGCGGGCCTACGCCGACTTCGCGGTGCTGCGCGGCGACCCCAGCGACGGGCTGCCCGGGGTGGCCGGCATCGGGGCGAAGACCGCGGCGGCGCTGATCACCGAGTTCGGCGACCTGGCCGGCATCCGGGAGGCCGCCGCGCGGACCGTCGTCCCGAAGCCGCCGCTCACCGCCGCCGTCCTCAAGAAGCTGCACGCCGGCTCGGACTACCTCGACGCCGCCCCGGTGGTCGTGGCCGTCGCCCGCGACGTCGACCTGCCCGCGGTGGAGGGCACGCTCCCCCGCCGTCCGGCCGACCCCGACGCGCTGGCGGCGCTGGCCGCCGCGCACGGCATCGAGTCCTCGCTGCGGCGGCTCGGTGCGGCGCTGGGCTGGCCGGAGGACGCGCTCCGCTGAGCCCTCAGACCTCTTCCCAGGTGTAGGAGGCGTCGGTCTCGTCGGTGATGACGATGCGGAGGGTGACCTCCTCGCCATCGGCCGTGGTGCCGGTGCACTCGTAGTCGGCACCCTGCTCGACCTGCATCTCGTCGTCGCAGGTCAGGTCGATCGCCACGCCCTCGATCTGCTCGAACTGCTCGGCGACGTCCGCCTCGACCCGCTCGGGGTCGAGCACGGTGTCGGCGAAGAGCCGGGCGAGCACGACGGCGACCAGCAGGAGGACCGCCGGGACGACGATGCCGGCCACCAGCCCCTTGCGCGACCTGCGCGGCAGAGCGGGCGGCGGCCCGTACGGCGGCTGGCCCCACGGCTGGCCGGCAGCCGGCTGCCCACCCCAGGGCGGCCCGTACTGCGGGGACGGCGGGCCGTAGGCCGGCTGCCCGTACGGCGGCCCCTGCGGCGGCTGGCCGCCGTGCGGGCCGGGGCCCGGCGGTCCCCAGGGCCCGGGCTGCGGGGGCCCTGGCTGCGGCGGCCACTGCTGCGGCGGCCACTGCTGCGGCGGCCACTGCTGCGGCGGCCGGCCCGGCTCACCGGGCGGCGGGCCGCCGTGCGGGGGGTTGGTCATCGTCGACAGATCCTGCCCCACCCACGGCTCAGCCGCCGACCGCCACGGCGACCACGCCGCGCCGCACCCGCTCCACCGCCGTCCGGGCCGTGACCGCGAGCGTCGTGTCCGCGACCTTGGCCAGCTGGTCGAGCAGGTCCAGCAGCTGGCGGGCCCAGCGCACGAAGTCCCCACCGGAGAGCTCCGTGCCGGCCTGCTCGGCACCGGCCAGGACGCGGTCGAGGCTCTGCCCGTCGGCCCAGCGGTAGGCCGCCCAGGCGAAGCCGAGGTCCAGGTCGCGGGTCGCCGGGACGCCGTGGTCGAGCTCGACGTCCTGCAGCCGCGAGCGGATCCGCCGCATCTCCGCGATCGCCGCGGCGACCTTGCCGGCCGGGACCGCGGGCTGACCGGGCATCTCGCGGCGGGCCTCGAAGACCAGCGTCGAGACCGCGGCGGCGAGCTCGGCCGGGGTGAGCCCGCGCCACACACCCGCGCGCAGGCACTCGGCGACGAGCAGGTCGGCCTCCGACCAGATGCGCGCCAGCCGGCGGCCGTCGTCGGTGGCCACCGGGGAGACGTCGGCGACCTCGTGGTCCACCGGGTCCTCCCCCTCGACCACGGGCGGCGCCGCCGGGTCGGGCACCAGGTAGCCCAGCTCCTCCAGGACGTCGCAGGTGCGGTCGAACTGGCGGGTCAGCGAGCCGGTGCGCTCGGCCATCCGCCGGTGGGTGGCCTCGGCCTCCCGGGTCGCCCGCAGCCAGCGCTCCGCCGCCCGCACCCGCTCCTCCCGGTCGGGCAGGGCGTGCACCGGGTGCGCGCGCAACGCCCGGCGCAGGTCGTGCAGCACCGGGTCGTCCGCGGCCGCGGAGCGCTGCTTGACCCGCCGCGCGCCCAGGTCGTGCTCGACCCGCGCGTTGCGGAGCGTGGCGGCCATGTCCCGGCGGGCGTGCGGGCTGCGGTGGTTGAAGTTCCTGGGCACCCGCACCCGGGCCAGGGCGGTCACCGGCGTCGGGAAGTCCACGCTGCCCAGGCGCCCGGCCCACTTGTCCTCGGTGAGCACCAGGGGGCGCGGCTCGGTCAGGTCGGTCACCCCGGGGTCGAGGACGACGGCCAGCCCCTGCCGCCGTCCCGACGGCACCCGGATGACGTCACCGGGCCGCAGCGCGGCGAGCGCCTCGGAGGCCTCCATCCGGCGCTTGGCCGCCGAGTCGCGGGAGAGCTCCTTCTCCCGGTCGGCGACCTCCTGGCGCAGCCGCGCGTACCCGGCGACGTCCCCGCCCTCGGAGTGCATCTCCGCGGCCCAGCGCTCGGCGTCGCGTTCATGCCGGGCCGCGGACCTGGCCAGCCCCACGACCGAGCGGTCGGCCTGGAACTGGGCGAACGAGGAGGCCAGCAGCTCACGGGCGCGGGCCCGGCCGAAGGAGCTGACCAGGTTGACGGCCATGTTGTAGCTGGGCCGGAAGCTGGACCTCAGCGGGTAGGTGCGGGTGCTGGCGAGCCCGGCGACGACGGAGGGGTCCATGCCCGGCGCCCACACGACCACGGCGTGCCCCTCGACGTCGATGCCGCGGCGGCCGGCCCGACCGGTGAGCTGGGTGTACTCCCCTGGCGTCACGTCGACGTGCGCCTCGCCGTTCCACTTGACCAGCCGCTCCAGGACGACGGTGCGCGCCGGCATGTTGATGCCCAGCGCGAGGGTCTCGGTGGCGAACACGGCCTTGACCAGTCCGCGGACGAAGCACTCCTCGACGGTCTCCTTGAACGCCGGGACCAGGCCGGCGTGGTGCGCGGCGATCCCGGCCAGCAGCCCCTCGCGCCACTCCCAGAAGCCGAGGACGTGCAGGTCCTCCTCCGGCAGGGACCCGGTGCGCTCGTCGACGATCGCGGCGATCTCGGCCCGCTCGTGCTCGTCGGTGAGCCGCAGCCCGGAGCGCAGGCACTGGTCGACGGCGGCGTCGCAGCCGTTGCGGCTGAACACGAAGGTGATCGCCGGCAGCAGGCCGGAGCGGTCCAGCCGCTCGATGACGTCGGGTCGGGCCGGCGGGCGGTAGCGCGGCTTGTGCCAGTCCCGCTCGCGGCGCGAGCCCCCGTTGCCGCCGCCGCCCCAGGTGTCGAGGCGCCGCTCGTACTCGCGCACGTAGCGGACCAGCTCCGGGTCGACGACGCTGGCGCCGCGCTCCCGGGTGGACAGGCCCCGCGGGTCGTCGCCCTGCTCGGCGGCGTGCGCGGCCGGGCGCAGGCTGAACAGGTCGAACACCCGGTTGCCCACCAGCATGTGCTGCCACAGCGGGATGGGCCGCACCTCGCTGACGACGACCTTGGTGTGGCCGCGGACGGTGACCAGCCAGTCGGCGAACTCCTCGGCGTTGCTGACCGTGGCCGACAGCGACACCAGCGTCACCGACTGCGGGAGGTGGATGATCACCTCCTCCCACACCGCGCCGCGGAAGCGGTCGGCGAGGTAGTGCACCTCGTCCATGACCACGTAGCCCAGGCCGTCGATCGCCGGGGACTCCGCGTAGAGCATGTTGCGCAGCACCTCGGTGGTCATCACCACCACGGGCGCGTCGCCGTTGACCGCGTTGTCGCCGGTCAGCAGGCCGACCCGGTCGGCGCCGTAGCGGTCGACCAGGTCGTTGTACTTCTGGTTGGACAGCGCCTTGATCGGCGTCGTGTAGAAGGCCTTGCGCCCCTCGGCCAGCGCCTTGTGGACGGCGAACTCCCCCACCACCGTCTTGCCGGCACCGGTCGGCGCGCAGACGAGGACGCCCGCGCCCTCGTCGAGGGCCTCGCAGGCCTTCACCTGGAACGGGTCGAGGGAGAAGCCGAGCTCCGCGGTGAAGTCGGCCAGGGCGGGGTGCGCGCCGCGCCGCCGGGCAGCCGCGTACCGCTCAGCGGGGCTGGACATGCCTCCACGTTAGGCGCGTCTCCTCCGCTCGGCGCGGCCGGCCCCGTCAGCGACAGTGTTGGAGATAACGGCACAGTGGCGGCTGGGTACGCCAGGAATCCCCCCGGCTGGCCGTCAGGGACGCGGCTCAGCGGCCGGTGCCCACCACCGACAGCGCGCCGGGCACGCACACGCTGGCGGCCGGCAGCGGCGCGACCGGTTCCCCGTCGGCGTGGGTGCGCAGCCCCTCCCCGGCCAGCTCCACCCGGCAGACGCGGTGCACGGTGACCGCGGGGTGCTCGACGTGCGTGCCGGTGGTCAGCCGCGGGCGGGCGCGCACCAGCTCGCGGCGGCTGACCGGCCCCACGACCGTGACGTCGAAGGCGCCGTCGGCGGGGTCGGCGGCCGGGCAGATCCGCATGCCGCCGCCGTACCAGGCGGTGTTGCCGACGGCGACCAGCGTGGCGGCCACGGGTCCGCGGCTCGCCGTCCAGCACCAGCGTGAGCTCCCGCGGCCGCAGCCGGGCCAGCTCGGCGAGGACCGCGAGGTCGTAGCGGCGCGGCCAGCGCAGCCGGTCGGCCCGGTCGGTGACGGCGGAGTCGAAGCCCCAGCACAGCACGGTGGCCCACCAGCGGTCGTTGGTGCGGCCGGCGTCCACGGAGCGGACCTCCCCGCCCGCAGGTCCGCTGCCGCCGCCCCGGCCGCGGCTGCGGGGTCGACCGGCACGCCGAGGGCGAGGGCCAGGTCGTTGCCGGTGCCCGCCGGGACGACGGCCAGCGGGGTGCCGGTCGCTGCGACCGCCTGCAGGGCGGCGTGCGCGGCGCCGTCGCCGCCGACCGCGACGACGGCGGCCGCGCCGGAGGCGACCGCGGCGGCGGCCTGGGTCTCGGCGGCGGCGCGGGTGGTCGCGGGCAGCACCCGCGGGGCCAGCCCGGCGGCGCGCAGCACGTCGAACACCGCGCCGACGGCGGCCCGGCCCCGCCCCCGGCCGGCCGCCGGGCTCACCAGGACGGCGACCTCGGCGGCGGGCATGCAGGGTCCTCCGGAGGTCGCGGGTCGGGCGCCCGGACCCTACGACCTCCGGCGCACGACCGAGGTCGGATCCTGGCGCGACCCGGGGATGACCTTCGTCGCCGACCCCGCCTGGCAGGCGGGTCCCGCAGGAGGGGTCATGCGCGTCGTCGTCACCGGTGCCGGGGTGGCCGGGGCCGGGGCCGCTGCCGCCCTCGCCCTCGCCCTCGCCCTCGCCCTCGCCCTCGCCCTCGCCCTCGCCCTCCAGGGTCACCGGGTGCAGGTCCTCGACCGGGACGACGGGTCCCGACCGGCCGCGGTCGCCGACGCCGCGGCTTGGGAGCGTCGCGGCGTCGCCCACTTCGGTCAGCCGCACGCCCCCTCGCCCGGCTGCACGCCGAGCTGGCCGCTGGGCTGCCGGACGTGCTGGAGGCGGTGCACCCGCGGGTCGCCGAGCTGCTGGCCACCGGCTGGGCACCCGGTCGCCCCGCGCCCGGGGTCCCCGGGCCGACGGCGGGCTTCGCGGCTCCGCCGCGCAGCCGGCTGGTGGAGCAGCTCACCGACGTCGCGGCCGCGCAACCGGCCTGACGCCGACACCGGCCTCCCTGCTGGGCCCGCTCCGGCCCCGTCCCGGGCCGGCCCCGTCCGGAGGCTCGCCGCGAGCCTGCGAGCGGTGCGGAGGACGGGGTCCTCCACGGTGGGGACGGGGGGTCCGCTCTCAGCCGCGCGAGCGCGCCGGGCCGTCCAGCGGCGCGGCGTCGTCCTCCCGCCGGAGGTCGTCGTAGGGGGCGGGCTGCACGTCCAGCGCCGACGGTGTCGCGTCCAGCGCCGACGGCTGCGCGTCCAGCGGCGAGGCCTCGTCGTCGGAGAGGTCGTGGAAGTGCTGCACGGCGTCCCGCTTGGCCCGGCGCCGGTCGACGAACCGGGCCACCTGGATGGCCAGCTCGAAGAGCACGATCATCGGCCCGGCCATGAGCAGCATGGTGAACGGGTCCTGCGTCGGGGTGACGAACGCGGCGAACACGATGGTCAGGAAGAAAATCCACCGTCGGGCGCCGCGCAGCACCTCGTAGGACAGGACGCCGACCAGGTTGAGCGCCACGGCCACCAGCGGGACCTCGAAGCTCACCCCGAAC
The DNA here is from genome assembly GCF_053502545.1 of Geodermatophilus sp. URMC 65. NCBI lineage: Bacteria > Bacillati > Actinomycetota > Actinomycetes > Geodermatophilales > Geodermatophilaceae > Geodermatophilus > Geodermatophilus sp. URMC 65. The sequence goes on along the minus strand of NZ_CP199954.1, from coordinate 5,438,410 downwards.
GCCACCAGGAGGGAGAGCATGAAGCCGATGTAGTCCGGGGCCGTCAGCGCGATGACCGTGCCCTCGCCGGCCAGGCCGAGCAGCAGCTCCAGGCCGGCCGAGAGGGAGACGTAGGCCAGCACCGCGCCGAGGGCGAACAGCGTGGTGGAGACGGCGACGAAACCGAAGCCGTAGCGCTTCTCGTTGCGCTTCAGCCCCGGGGTGATGAACGCCCACAGCTGGTAGAGCCAGATCGGCGCGGACAGCACGGCACCGGCCAGCAGGCTGACCTTGAGCCGGATGAAGACGCCGCCGAACACGTCGGTGATCAGCAGGCCGCACCCGCCGTCGGCCGACCCGCCGTAGCGCAGGCCCGCCGGCAGGTCGCAGTAGGGCGCCCGGATGAAGTCGCCGAGGCCGTGCTCGTACCACCAGAACGCGACGGCCGTGGCGACCAGCAGCGCGAGCAGCGCCTTGGCGATCCGGTTGCGCAGCTCGGTGAGGTGCGCGACCAGCGTCATCGTCGCCGCGGGGTCCCGGGGGGGACGGCGGCGCCGGCGCAGGCCGGACCGGCGGGCGGGCTCGCTCATGGTGGTGCCAGGGGGAAGGGTCAGCGGGTGCTGTCGGCCGGGCCGGCCTGCGTGGCACGCGCCCGCAGCTCGGCGGCCCGGGCCTCCGCGGCCCGCGCCTCGGCCTCGAGGACCTCGCGCTCGCGGTCGGCCGCGGTCGCCGGCGGGAGGACCTCACCGCGCACCGGGGCCGTCCTGGCGGCGTCCTTGGTGCGGACGTCGTCGTCCTTCATGCCCTTCATCTCGCCCTTGAAGATGCGCAGCGAGCGGCCCAGGGAGCGCGAGGCGTCCGGCAGCTTCTTGTAACCGAAGAGCAGCAGGATGGCCAGGATGATCAGGCCGATCTCCATCGGGCCGAGGTTCATCGGGTCCTCCGAACGTGGGTGGCGTCGTCGATGCTACGTGCCCGCAGGCGTCCTGCCGCCCCCGAAACGGGGGGATGGTCAGGACGGCCGCTGGACCTGCGCCGCCCGCTCGGCGGTCGCCTGCGCCTCGGTGAGCAGCGGCCGGACCTCCCGCTCGAAGGCCGCGACCTCCCGCCGCAGCCGGCCGGCCGCGCCGAGCACCCCGTACGCCAGCGCGCCCAGCACGACGACGGCCAGGACGGCGACGGCGATCCACACGACGGTCAGCAGCACGGGCCCGACCCTAGTCGCCGGAGGTGGACGGCAGCTGTCCCTCGGCTGCATAGCGGCTGAGCGCGGCCCGGGCGTCGGCGGCGACGGCCGCGGCCAGCTCGGCGGGCGCGTCGACCGTGGCGGCCCCGCCGAGGGAGGCCACCAGCCGGCGCGCCCACGCCATGTCGGCGGTGCGCAGGGCGACCGCGAGACCGCCGGGCGGGTCCTCGACCTCGCGCACGTCCTCGACCGGGTAGTACTCGGCCACCCAGCGGGCGGTGCGGGCCAGGCGTAGCCGCACCACCGGCGAGCCCGGCTCGGGCTGGTAGAGCCCGGCGTCGACATCGCGCAGCGGCACCCCCGGCGGCGGCGCCGACGGCTCGTCGAGGACCTCGACGTCATCGATCCGGTCCAGCCGGAACAGCCGGACGCCGCCGACCTCCCGGGACCAGGCCTCCAGGTACCAGCGGCCGTCGACCAGCAGCAGCCGCAGCGGGTCGACGGTGCGCTCGGTGCGCTCGTCGCGGGTGGGCACGTAGTAGTGCAGGTGCAGCGCCCGCTTGCGCTCCAGCCCCTCGCGGACGACGGCCAGCGCCTGCTCCTGCGCGTCGACCGACAGCGCGACCGGCGTGACCCGCTCGCCGGCGTGCCCGGCGGCCGCCGACACCTTGGCCAGCGCGCGGCTGACCGCCTCCCGCTCGGCCAGGCCGGGCAGCTCGAGCAGGGTGCGCAGCGCGACCACGAGCGCGACGGCCTCGTCGGTGGTCAGCCGCAGCGGGCGGACCATGCCGGCGGTGAAGGTGACCCGCACCCGGTCGCCCTCGAAGGCCAGGTCGATGAGGTCCCCGGGCCCGTAGCCGGGCAGGCCGCACATCCACAGCAGCTCCATGTCGCGGCGCAGCTGCCGCTCGGGGACGCCGAAGTCGCGGGCCACCTCGGCCAGCGGCACCCCCTCGGGGCGGGCGGTGAGGTAGGGGACCAGCGAGAGCAGCCGGGTCATCCGCTCGGTGGTCGTGGGGGCGCTCATGCCGCCCCCTCCGGCGCCATCGCGGCCAGGCGCGTCAGCCGCTCGACGACGGCCGTGCGCACCGCGGCGGGGGCCTCGACCACGACGTCCGGCCCGTAGGAGGCGATCTCGCCGGCCAGCCGCATCGGCTCGGTGGTGCGCAGCTCCAGCCGGTCGTCCCCGTCCTCGGCCGGGCCGAGCGGGACGGCGTGCCGGCGCAGCCCCACCGCGGTGCCGGGGCGGGCCCGCACCACCACGAGCTGCTCCTCGCCCCTGGACTGCCCGGCGACCATGGCCGCCAGGTCGACGTCCTCCGGCGGCTCGAAGGCACCCGCCGGGCCGGTGGCCGCGGGCCGGCCGACGACCCGGGAGAGCCGGAAGACGCGCGGCGCCTGCCGGTCGAGGTCCAGCCCGCCGAGGTACCAGCGGCCGTGCCAGGCGACGACGCCCCACGGCTGCACGCGCCGGCGGGTGGGGGCGTCCTCGTCGGGACGGCGGTAGTCGAAGGTCAGCACCCGGCGGTCGCGGGCCGCGGCGTAGCAGGGCTCGAAGGCCGGCTCGTCGGAGTCGAGCCGCGGGCGCAGCGGGATCGCGCGGGAGGTGTCGACGTCCACCCCGGCGGCCTTGAGCTTGACCAGCGCGCTCTGCGCGGCGCCGGCCAGCTGGGCGGACTCCCACAGCCGCAGCGCCAGGCCCACCGCCGCGGCCTCCTCGCCGGTGAGGGTGATCTCGGGCAGCTCGTAGTCGGCGCGGGCGATGCGGTAGCCGTCCTCGGTGTCGAAGACGCTGGTGCGGCCGGTCTCCAGCGGCACGCCCATCTCGCGCAGCTCGGCCTTGTCCCGCTCGAACATCCGTTTGAACGCCTCGTCGGCGCGGGCGGTGCCGTCGTCGGGCTCGTAGCCGGGCACGGTGGCCCGGATCTTCGCGGCGGTCACGTACTGCCGGGTGCCGAGCAGGGCGATGACCAGGTTCACCAGCCGCTCCGCCCGCTTCGCCGCCACGCGCCCAGGCTAGTCACGATCGGCAGCGGGTGAGCGCGCTGGCTAGCCTGCCCGGGTGGGGGAACGCGGGACGACGCAGCAACGCATCCGGTGGCGACGGGGCACGGTGACCGCCCTCGGGCGGGCCTGGCGCGACGCCCAGGAGCTCACCGCCGAGGTCGACGGCGACGGCGAGGTGCGGGCGCTGGCGCACCCCTCGCTGGTCGGCGTCCCGGAGGTCGGCGACACCGTGCTGCTCAACACCACCGCCTGGGCGCAGGGGCTCGGCACCGGCGGCTACGCGCTCGTCGTCGCCGTCCCCGACCGGCTGCCGCCGGACCCCTCCGGGCCCGGCCACCTGGTCAAGGCCCGGTACACGCCGCTGCAGGTGACCGTGCAGGGCGTCGACGAGCAGGAGACCGAGCACCACCGCACCATCGCCGACGCCGAGGACCTCGCCGGGATGCCGGTCGTCGTCGCCGACCTGCACTCGGCGCTGCCGGCCGCGCTGATCGGCGTCCTGGCCACCGACCCCGACCTCAAGGTCGCCTACGTCATGACCGACGGGGGCGCGCTGGTCGCCGGGTTCTCCCGCACGCTGTCGGCGCTGGCGACCTCGCTGGCCGGCGTGGTCACCGTCGGCCAGGCGTTCGGCGGGGACCTGGAGGCGGTCACCCTGCACACCGGGCTGCTCGCCGCCAAGCACGTGCTCGGCGCCGACGTCACGATCGTCACCCAGGGTCCGGGCAACCTCGGCACCGGGACGCCGTGGGGCTTCTCCGGAGTGGCCGCCGGCGAGGCGTGCAACGCGGTCACCGTGCTCGGCGGGGAGCCGGTCGGGGCGCTGCGCATCTCCGACGCCGACCCGCGGCCGCGGCACCACGGCGTCTCGCACCACTCGCTGACCGCGTTCGGCCGGGTCGCGCTGGGCGGGGTGACGCTGGTCGCGCCGCGAGGGCTGGGCTCGGAGCTGGGCAGCCAGGTCGAGGAGGACCTCGCCGGCCAGCCGGAGCGCAACCAGGTGGTGTGGATGGACGTCGACGGGCTCGAGGAGGCCCTCGGCCTGTCCCCCGTGCCGCTGTCGACGATGGGGCGCGGCTGGCCCGAGGAGCGCGCCTACTTCCTGGCCGCCGCCGCCGCGGGACGGTACGCCGCGCTCCAGGTGCCGCTCGAGGAGTGAGGTCGTGCCGAGTGGGCTCCGGAGGGGTCCGCGCAGGTACGACGCAGCGGCTCAGCGCAGGGCGGGGACGGCTCCTGGTCGCGGTGCGGGCCGGTAGGACCGCAGATCACATGGAGGCGATCAGCTTGTCGACGCGCTCGTCGACGGCCTTGAAGGGGTCCTTGCACAGCACCGTGCGCTGGGCCTGGTCGTTGAGCTTGAGGTGCACCCAGTCGACGGTGAAGTCGCGGCGCTTCTCCTGGGCCTTGCGGATGAACTCCCCGCGCAGCCGGGCGCGGGTGGTCTGCGGGGGCACGTTCTTGGCCTCGAACACCCGCGGCTCGTGCGCCACCCGGTCGACCTGGTTGTTGCGCTCGAGCAGGTAGTACAGCCCCCGGGTGCGGCTGATGTCGTGGTAGGCCAGGTCCATCTGGGCCACCCGGGGGGAGCTCATGGGCAGGTCCCGCTTGGCCCGGTAGCGCTCGATGAGCTGGTACTTGGTGGCCCAGTCGATCTCCCGGTCGATCAGCGAGAGGTCGCCGGTGTCGACGGCCTTGAGCACCCGCCCCCACAGCTCCAGCATCTGCCGGTGCACCGGGCCGAAGCCCTCCCGGTCGACGAACTCCGCGGCCCGGGAGTGGTACTCGGACTGGATCTCCAGCGCCGACATCTCCTTGCCGTTGGCCAGCCGCACCTTGCGCCGTCCGGTCATGTCGTGGCTGATCTCGCGGATGGCGCGGATCGGGTTCTCCAGGCTCATGTCCCGGATCGGCACCCCGGCCTCGATCATCCGCAGCACCAGGTCGGTGACGGCGACCTTGAGCAGCGTCGTGGTCTCGTTCATGTTCGAGTCCCCGACGATCACGTGCAGCCGCCGGTAGCGCTCGGCGTCGGCGTGCGGCTCGTCACGGGTGTTGATGATCGGCCGCGACCGGGTGGTCGCCGAGGAGACGCCCTCCCAGATGTGCTCGGCGCGCTGGCTGATGCAGTAGATCGCCCCGCGCGGGGTCTGCAGCACCTTCCCCGCGCCCACCACGATCTGCCGGCTGACCAGGAACGGGATCAGCACGTCGGCCAGCCGGCTGAACTCCCCGTGCCGGCCGACCAGGTAGTTCTCGTGGCAGCCGTAGCTGTTGCCGGCCGAGTCGGTGTTGTTCTTGAACAGGTAGATGTCGCCGGTGACGCCCTCCTCGGCCAGCCGCTGCTCGGCGTCGACCAGCAGCCCCTCGAGGATCCGCTCGCCGGCCTTGTCGTGCACCACCAGCTCGGTCAGGTCGTCGCACTCGGCCGTGGCGTACTCGGGGTGGCTGCCCACGTCCAGGTACAGCCGCGAGCCGTTGCGCAGGAAGACGTTGGAGCTGCGCCCCCACGACACCACGCGGCGGAACAGGTAGCGGGCCACCTCGTCCGGCGACAACCGCCGCTGCCCCCGGAAGGTGCACGTCACGCCGTACTCGGTCTCGATGCCGAAGATGCGTCGCTCCACGCACCGACTCTAGGCGCCGGACCCGACGAAAGCTCCCTGTCCGCGCTCGCGCCGCCTGCGCCGTGGCGGGTGGGCGGGCGTCAGCCCTCCCGGTGCGCGGCGAGGCGTTGCAGCAGGTCGTCGGCCACCTCTGGATGGCGTCGTGCGGGAGGACTCACTGCCCCCGCCACTCGCAGGCTCGCGGCGGGACGCTGCAGGAGGCGGTTCGCCGTACGGGAACGCGTCGCGGCCCCTGGTGCCCTCCGAGGCGTCCGGGTCCTCGGCCAGGTGCCAGGCGGCGAAGGAGTCGAAGCCCTCCTGCTCGATGACGTCGTCGGCCGCGGTGGCGTCCGGCGCGGCATCGGACCACTCGGTGCGGTCGTCGAACCGGCCGTCGTCGATGAGCTGCCTGGCCTGGCGGACGGCCCTGTCGTTGACCCCGGTACTCCGGCACGCGTCCGTCCCACCCCTCTAGGACGGCTCGTCGCCGCACCGAGGGTGGCCGGCCTCCCCTGTTTCAGGTGGTCGGTGCCTCTCCCCCGCTGCCCGCCGTCCCGCCGCTGTCGGGAGCCGACGGCTCGCCGAGGCCGGCCGGGGTGCCCGGCTGGGGCACGCTCGGGGAGTGCGCGGCGGTGTGCGGCTGCTCGCCCCCGGCGGCGGTGTCCTTCCCGTCGCGGTCGAGCAGTGTGCGCAGCGCCGCACCGGTGATCCGCCGGAAGGCGCGCTTGGGCCGCCGCCGGTCCAGGACGGCGACCTCCAGCTGCTCGGCGGACAGCAGGGTGGGGCCGCCGTTGCCGGTGCTGGTGGCCGGGCTGACGGCCGAGAGCGCCTGGACGCCGACCCGCAGCGCTTCGGCCAGGCCCATGCCGGGCAGGAAGTGCTCGCGCAGGTTGGCGCTGACCGCCTCCGCCTGACCGCCCATGACGACGAAGTCGGGCTCGTCGACGACCGAGCCGTCGAAGGTCAGCCGGTACAGCTGGTCGGTCTCGGGGGTGTCGCCCACCTCGGCGACGCAGAGTTCGACCTCGAAGGGCTTCAGCTGCTGGGTGAAGACCTCGCCCAGGGTCTGCGCGTAGGCGTTGGCGATGACCCGGCCGGTGACGTCGCGGCGGTTGTAGCTGTAGCCGCGGACGTCGGCCAGCCGCACACCGGCCACCCGCAGGCTCTCGAACTCGCTGTAGCGGCCGACAGCGGCGAAGCCGATCCGGTCGTACAGCTCGCCGACCTTGTGCAGCGTGGAGCTGGGGTTCTCGGCGATGAACAGCACCCCGTCGGCGTAGGTGACGACGGCGACGCTGCGACCGCGGGCGATGCCCTTGCGGGCGTACTCCGACTTGTCGCGCATCAACTGCTCGGGCGAGGCGTAGTACGGCATGGTCATGGCGATCAGCCCTGCCCCTCGGCGGCGGCCCGCTCGTCGGTGATGGTCGTGGCGACGGCGGCGACCTCCTCGTCGGTCAGCCGGACCGCGCCCTCGGCGTCGACCCGGTAGACGATCGGGTACAGCCGGCGCACCGGATCGGGGCCGCCGGTGGCGGAGTCGTCGTCAGCCGCGTCGTAGAGCGCCTCGACCAGGCTGCGCGTGGCGGCGTCGCCGTCCAGGTTGGGCCGCCAGGTCTTCTTCAGCGAGTTGCGGGCGAACAGCGAGCCCGAGCCGACGGCGGCGTAGCCGCGCTCCTCGTAGTTCCCACCGGTGACGTCGTAGCTGAAGATCCGCCCGGGCGCGGTGCCGGGCGCGGCGTCGAGGTCGAAGCCGGCGAACAGCGGGACGACGGCCAGCCCCTGCAGCGCCGCGCCGAGGTTGCCGCGGATCATCTGGGCCAGCCGGTTGGCCTTGCCGTCGAGGGAGAGCGTGAGGCCCTCGATCTTCTCGTAGTGCTCGAGCTCGACCTGGTAGAGCCGGACCATCTCGATGGCGATGCCGGCCGCACCGGCGATGCCGATGACCGACCAGGCGTCAGCCGGGTAGACCTTCTCGATGTCGCGGCTGGAGATCAGGTTGCCCATGGTCGCCCGCCGGTCGCCACCCATGAGCACGCCGCCGTCATAGGTGACCGAGACGATCGTGGTGCCGTGCGGCGTGACGTCACCGACGGGCAGCTGCGGCACCGGACGCCGGCTCGGCAGCAGGTCGGGCGCGGCCGCCGCGAGGAAGTCGGTGAACGAGGAACCCACCCGGTCCAGGTACGCGGGCGGGAACCCGCTCCGGCCAGCCGAATACTCGCTCACCCATCCGCCTCTCGCCCGTGTGCCGGTGTCTCTCGTGCTGTCGCTGGCGACCCTACCGGCGACCCGGACGGGTGGCTGTCCGGCTGGGGGCACACAGCGTGCCGCCTCGGCACGGAGCGGACCGAGCAGTCGCTCGACGATCAGCTACTCGCCTGCAGCGCCTGCCAGCGGGCGAACCCATGGCTGCACCGCCGGTCACGCAAGACGCCCGGCCGGCGTCGGCCAAGCGGAACGCCGGGCTCCTCCCCCGTCTCCGGCCGGCTGCTGACGGACCGCCGCAGGGCCCGATGCCGCTCGACGTAGCCGGCGGCTGCACGGAGGACCTCAGGGTCGTCCTTGAACTGCCCGAGCCCACCATTGCAGTTGAAGCACACCAGTGCCCGGACCGCCCCGGTCGCGTGGTCGTGGTCCACGTGTTGCGCCGGCTCAGTCCGGCAGATGGCGCACAACCCGCCCTGCGCCTCCAGCATGAGATCCGCTTCTTCAGCGGAGATCCCGTAACGCTTGCTCAGGTGATAGCGCCGAGAGCCGCCGACCTTGTCCCTGGAGATCTTGCCGCGCTTGTTGTGACACGGCTTGCAGTAGGCGTGGTAGCCGCTGGCCGTCCGGATCGTGCGGACGAAGACGGACAAAGGAAGGACCCCGTCGCAGTCTGCGCACCACTTGTGGGCCTCGGGGATGACGAGCCCCTCGGGCGGTCGGCGGTAGACCCGGGGCTTGGTGCGACGGGCCTCGCGACTGCGAGCAGAGCGCTCGGCCAGGTGTTTGCGGCAGTAGAAGGCCAAGCCGTCCCGCGAGCGAGCGTTTCTGGAGAACTCAGAGACCGGCCGGTGTTCGAGGCAGTCCTTGCAGAATTTGGTCCGCATAGACACTTTGTACGGGGTTACTCACTCCCCGCCCTTTTGTACGTAACTACGCACAAACTCTTCCGAGTTCTCCTCGAGCACCTCGTCGATCTCGTCGAGGATGGAGTCGAGGTCCTCGGAGACCTCCTTGTGGCGCTCGGCGACCTCGGTGTCGACCGACGCCTCGACCTCCTCGGTCTCCTCCCGGCTGCGCGTCGAGCGCTGCTGACCGCCGCTGTCCCTCGTGGCCATGGGGTTCCTCCCGGTGCAGGTCGTGACAGGTGCCGTGACAGGTGCCGTGACAGGTGCCTGGTGCAGAAGCTACCCGCGCGGTGTGACGAACGGAGGTCGACCGACCGGCGTGGTCAGCCGCCGGTGATCGTGTCGACCAGCTCCTGCGCCGAGGACGTGGACTCGAACAGCGCGCCGACGTGGTCCCGCGTGCCGCGCAGCGGCTCCATGGTGGGGATCCGCACCAGGTTCTCCCGGCCCAGGTCGAAGACGACCGAGTCCCACGACGCCGCGGCCACCTGGGCCGGGTAGCGGCGCAGGCACTCCCCGCGGAAGAAGGCCCGGGTGTCCGACGGCGGGCGCACCATCGCCTGCAGCACCTCGTCGTCGGTGAGCAGCCGCTGCATCGAGCCGCGCGAGACCAGCCGGTGGTACAGCCCCTTCTCGGGTCGCACGTCGGAGTACTGCAGGTCGACCAGGTGCAGCCGCGAGTCGCCCCACGACAGCTCGTCGCGGGAGCGGTAGCCCTCCAGCAGCCGCAGCTTGGCCGGCCAGTCCAGGCGGTCGGCGCAGCGCATGGGGTCGACCGCGAGGTCCTCGAGCGCCTCGGCCCACCGGCGCAGCACGTCGGCGGCCTGGCCGTCGTCCTCACTCCGCCGGTCGACGTGGCGCTGCGCCATCTCCAGGTACGCCTGCTGCACCTCCAGGGCCGTCATCCGGCGGCCGTCGCGCAGCCGCACCCGGTGGGTCAGCGACGGGTCGTGGCTGATCGCCTGCAGCGCCGCGACCGGCTCCTCGATCGAGAGGTCCTGGGTGAGGGTGCGCGCCTCGATCATGTCCAGCACCAGTGCCGTCGTCCCGACCTTGAGGTAGGTCGACAGCTCGGCGAGGTTGGCGTCGCCGATGATCACGTGCAGCCGGCGGTACTTGTCGGCGTCGGCGTGCGGCTCGTCGCGGGTGTTGATGATCGGCCGCTTGAGCGTCGTCTCCAGACCCACCTCGACCTCGAAGAAGTCGGCGCGCTGGGAGAGCTGGAACCCCTGCGTGCGGCTCTCGGTGCCGATGCCCACGCGCCCGGAGCCGGCCACCACCTGGCGGGTCACGAAGAACGGGATGAGCCCGCGGATGATGTCGAGGAACGGCGTCCGCCGGTCCATCAGGTAGTTCTCGTGCGCGCCGTAGGACGCGCCCTTGCCGTCGGTGTTGTTCTTGTAGAGCTGGATCGGCTGGGCGCCGGGGACGCGCGCGGCGCGGCGCGCCGCCTCGGCCATCACCTGCTCCCCCGCCTTGTCCCACAGGACGACGTCGCGCGGGTTGGTGACCTCCGGCGTCGAGTACTCCGGGTGCGCGTGGTCGACGTAGAGGCGGGCCCCGTTGGTGAGGATGACGTTGGCCATCCCCGAGTCCTCCTCCAGGTCGTTGTGGTCCAGTGCCTGGGCCGGGGACAGGTCGAAGCCCCGGGCGTCGCGCAGCGGCGACTCCTCCTCGAAGTCCCAGCGCGGCCGGCGCGGGGTCGGTGCCTCGGCCACCGCCCAGGCGTTCACGACCTGGCTGGACAGCGTCGTCGGGTTCGCCGTCGGCTGCCCGGGCACCGAGATGCCGTACTCGACCTCGGTCCCCATGACCCGCCGCACGCTCATGTCGCCACCCTAGGCGTGGGCGCTCCGCGCCCGGACCCGGGGCGACACCGTCCGGCGGACGGTCGGCCGCCCGCCCAGGAGTCGGACCACCGGCGGCGGGATCGGCGGTCTCGCGCGGCTGAGGTACCTCGAGCGTGCGGGATCGCCGATCCCCCCGGGGGCGCACGGCCCCGGGACGGCGGACGGCCCGGCCCCCGCGGTGCGGGAGCCGGGCCGTCGTCCGGCCTCGTCGAGAGGCCCACCCGGGGCTCGCGAAGGGTGGGGTCCTCCCCCTACAGGTACTGGCCGGTGTTGGTCGCCGTGTCGATGGCGCGGCCGCTCTCGGTGCCCTTGCCGCTGATGAGCGTGCGGATGTAGACGATCCGCTCGCCCTTCTTGCCCGAGATCCGCGCCCAGTCGTCGGGGTTGGTGGTGTTGGGCAGGTCCTCGTTCTCCTTGAACTCGTCGACGCAGGCCTGCATCAGGTGGCCGACCCGCAGGCCGCCGGCGCCGGTCTCCAGCCGCTCCTTGATCGCCATCTTCTTGCCGCGGTCGACGATGTTCTGCAGCATCGCCCCGGAGTTGAAGTCCTTGAAGTACAGGACCTCCTTGTCACCGTTGGCGTAGGTCACCTCGAGGAAGCGGTTCTCCTCGCTCTCGGTGTACATCCGCTCGACGGTGCGCTGGATCATCCCGGCGATCGTGGCCTCGCGGCTGCCGCCGTGCTCGGCGAGGTCGTCGGGGTGCAGCGGCAGGGACGTCGTCAGGTACTTGCTGAAGATGTCGCGCGCGGCCTCGGCGTCCGGGCGCTCGATCTTGATCTTCACGTCCAGCCGGCCCGGTCGCAGGATCGCCGGGTCGATCATGTCCTCGCGGTTGGACGCGCCGATGACGATGACGTTCTCCAGCCCCTCCACGCCGTCGATCTCGCTGAGCAGCTGCGGGACGATCGTGCTCTCCACGTCGGAGGAGACGCCCGACCCGCGGGTGCGGAAGATCGAGTCCATCTCGTCGAAGAAGACGATGACCGGCGTCCCCTCGCCGGCCTTCTCCCGGGCCCGCTGGAACACCAGCCGGATGTGCCGCTCGGTCTCGCCGACGTACTTGTTGAGCAGCTCGGGGCCCTTGATGTTGAGGAAGTAGGACCTCGCCTGCCCCTCCCCCTTCACCGCGGAGACCTTCTTGGCCAGCGAGTTCGCCACGGCCTTGGCGATCAGCGTCTTGCCGCAGCCGGGCGGGCCGTAGAGCAGGATGCCCTTGGGCGGGCGCAGCTCGAACTCGCGGAACAGGTCGGCGTGCAGGAACGGCAGCTCCACGGCGTCCCGGATCTGCTCGATCTGCCGGGACAGCCCACCGATGTCGCTGTAGTCGATGTCGGGGACCTCCTCGAGCACGAGCTCCTCGACCTCGCTCTTGGGGATCCGCTCGTACACGTAGCCCGAGCGGGTCTCCAGCAGCAGCGAGTCGCCGCTGCGCAGCGGCTGGTCGGCCAGCGAGTCGGCGAGGTGCACGACGCGCTCCTCGTCGGTGTGCCCGATGACCAGCGCGCGCGGCGCCTCGCCCTCGACCGGCTCGAGCATCTCCTTGAGCATGACGACGTCGCCGGCGCGCTCGAACCCGCACGCCTCGACGACGTTCATCGCCTCGTTGAGCATGACCTCCTGGCCGTTCTGGAGGTCGTCGACCTCCACCGCCGGGGAGACCGAGACGCGCAGCTTGCGGCCGCCGGTGAAGACGTCGACCGTGCCGTCGTCGTGACGGGTGAGGAAGACGCCGTAGCCCGACGGTGGCTGGCCGAGCCGGTCGACCTCCTCCTTGAGCGTGACCAGCTGCTCACGCGCGTCGCGCAGCGTGCCGGCGAGCTTGTCGTTGCGCTCGGACAGGAACGCCGCACGGCCCTCCGCCTCCGCCAGGCGCTCCTCGAGCAACCGCAGCTGGCGAGGGCTCTCCGCCACCTTGCGGCGCAGCAGGCCGATCTCCTCCTCCAGGTAGGAGATCTGGCTGAGCAGCGCCGTCACGTCACGCTCGCGCCGCGCTCTGAACTCGTCGGGACCATTGCCAAGACCGGGGCCCATCGCGCACCTCCGACACATCGGGAGAGCCAGGACGCAAATCTATACACGCGTGGCGACAGCGTGCCCGGGGCGCGCTGTAGAAGGACCCCGCTGCTCCCCACGCCCCGCGGACTCGGCGCGGGCCCTCGCAGCGGGCCGGGTCAGTGCTTCTGCGCCCGTCGCTGCCGCACGGGGGCGACGACGCCCTCGGCCAGCCGCCGCGCGGTGACCAGGAACGCGGTGTGCGCGACCATCCGGTGCTCCGGGCGGACGGCGAGGCCGACCGCGTGCCAGGGCCGCAGCAGGGACTCCCAGGCGTGCGGCTCGGTCCACACGCCCTGCGCCCGCAGCCCCTCGACGTAGGTGGACAGCTGCGTCGTCGTGGCCACGTAGCCGACCAGGACGCCGCCGGGACGCAGCGCGGCGGCCACGGTGGGCAGCACCGCCCACGGCTCCAGCATGTCCAGCACGACCCGGTCCACGACCTCCTCGGCCGGGTGCTGGTCCAGGTCGCCCAGCCGCAGCGACCAGGTGGCCGGCACCTCGCCGAAGAAGGCGCCGACGTTGGCGCGGGCGACGTCGGCGAAGTCCTCGCGGCGCTCGTAGCTGGTGACGCGGCCGTGCTCCCCCACCGCGCGCAGCAGCGAGCAGGTCAGCGCCCCGGAGCCGGCGCCGGCCTCGAGCACCCGCATGCCCGGGCCGATGTCGCCGAAGCCGACGATCTGGGCGGCGTCCTTGGGGTAGATGACCTGCGCACCCCGCGGCATGGAGAGCACGAAGTCGGCCAGCAGCGGCCGGAACGCGAGGTAGCCGGTGTTGGCCGTCGAGTGGACGACGGAGCCCTCCGGCGCGCCGATCAGGTCGTCGTGCGCGATCGCCCCGCGGTGGGTGTGGAAGAGCTTGCCGGGCTCGAGGACGACGGTGTGCAGCCGGCCCTTGGGGTCGGTGAGCTGCACCCGGTCGCCGGCGACGAAGGCCCCGGGGGTCGGCTGCCCGCGCGGGGCCTCGAACGCGTCGTCGGTCGTCTCGGCGGTCTGCTGCTGCTCGTCCACGGGCGGCCACCCTACGGAGGCGCGCGCGGTGCCCGGCGTGCGCTCTCGGAAACCGTCACCCCCCGCGCCTAGCCTCGGAGGGGTGACGACGATGGTGCAGACCGGGCAGACCGCGGACGCGGCTGCCTCTTCCCCGGACGCCCCCGTCGCCGACACGGGGACGGGCGAGGGACGGCCGCCGCGCCGCCCCTCGCTGTCCCCGAGCCGGGCGGCCGACTTCAAGACCTGCCCGCTGCTCTACCGCTTCCGCACGATCGACCGGCTGCCCGAGCGCAAGAGCCTGGCGGCGGTCCGCGGCACCCTGGTGCACTCGGTGCTCGAGCGCCTCTACGACCTGCCCGCCCGCGAGCGCACTCCCGAGGCGGCGCGCGAGCTGGTCGCCCCGGCGTGGGAGGAGCTGCGGGCCGACCCGGAGGTCGCCGAGCTGTTCGCCGAGGGTGCCGCTGCTGATGACGCGCCCACCGAGCAGTCCCTGGAGGCCCCGTCCCTGGAGGCGTGGCTGGCGTCGGCCGGGAAGCTGGTGGACAACTACTTCTCCCTGGAGGACCCGACGCGGATCGAGCCTGACGGCCGCGAGGAGCTGGTCGAGGTCACGCTGCCCGACGGGCTGCTGCTGCGGGGCTTCGTCGACCGGCTCGACGTCGCCCCCAACGGCGCCATCCGGGTGGTCGACTACAAGACGGGCTCGGTGCCGCGCGAGGCGTTCGAGGGCAAGGCCCTGTTCCAGATGAAGTTCTACGCGCTGGTGCTGTGGCGCACCCGGGGCGTGGTGGCCAGCCAGCTCAAGCTGCTCTACCTCGGCAACGGCGACGCGCTCACCTACGCGCCCGACGAGGCCGAGCTGGTCCGTTTCGAGCGCACGCTGCAGGCGATCTGGGCGGCGATCGAGCGGGCGGTGGCGACCGGCGACTTCCGGCCCAACCGCACCCGGCTGTGCGACTGGTGCGACCACCAGGCGCTGTGCCCGTCGTTCGGCGGCACGCCTCCGCCCTTCCCCGCCGAGGCCGCGGCCGCAGCCGGCTGGCAGACGCTGCCGATCGTCGAGCGCGATTGAAGGAGGCCCCTGCAGGGCTCCACCGTGGAAGGGCCCCGTCCTCCGCAGGCTCCGGACGGGCTCGGGGACGGGGCCGACTCACCGCCGGACAGCGCGTGACCGACGACTCTGGACCGGTCACGGGGCACCGCGGGAGCGTCGCGCATGCGCGGATACCGGACACCGCGGGCCTTCGACGGCGAGCGCTTCCTCGACCGCGGGGCGCTGGTGCTCGTCGAGGACGGCACCATCGTGGGCGTCGAGCCCGCCACCGCGCCGGCCCCCGAGGGCTGCGCGGTCACCGACGTCCCCGACGGCACGCTGCTGCCCGGGCTGGTCGACACCCACGTCCACCTCTGCGGGGACGGCGGTCCGCAGGCGCTGGAGCAGCTCCCCGAGCTGGACCCGGCGGAGCTCGACGCCGTCGTCACCGCCGCCGAGCAGGCGACGCTCCGGGCGGGCGTCACCGCCGTCCGCGACCTCGGCGACCACCACTGGACAGTGCTCGCGCGTGCCGGGCGCGGTGGCGTCGGGCCGACCGTCGTCGCCGCCGGGCCGCCGATCACCTCACCCGGCGGGCACTGCTGGTCGATGGGCGGCGAGGCGTCCGGGGTCGAGGCGCTGCGCCGGGCGGTCCGCGAGCGGGCCGAGCGCGGCGCCGGCGTCGTCAAGGTCATGGCCAGCGGCGGCGTGCTCACCCCCGGCACCGACGTCACCGCGTGCCAGTTCACCCCCGAGCAGCTGCAGGTGCTGGTCGACGAGGCGCACCGGCTCGGCCTGCCGGTGACCGCGCACGCGCACGGCCTGGCGGCGGTCGAGCGCAGCGTCGCGGCCGGCGTCGACGGCATCGAGCACTGCAGCTGCCTCACCGGCACCGGCGTCCGCACCCCGCCGGAGCTCGCCGCCGGGCTCGCCGCCGCCGGCGTGCAGGTCTGCCCGACCCTCGGGCGTGCACCCGGCGTCGACCCGCCGCCGCACGTGCAAGCCCGGATGGACGCCGTCGGCGCCACGTTCGAGGCGCACCTGTCGCACGTGGCGCGGCTGCACCGGGCCGGCGTGACCCTGCTGGCCGGCACCGACGCCGGCATCGGCCCCACCAAGCCGCACGGGTCGGTGCCCCAGGCGGTGGCCGACCTGGTCGGCGAGTGCGGCGTCCCGATGGCGGAGGCGCTGACCGCGGCCACCAGCAGGGCGGCGCGCGCCTGCGGGCTGGGCGACCGCACGGGCCGGCTGGCGGCCGGGTACGAGGCCGACCTGCTGGTGGCCGACGGCGACGTCCGGGCCGACGTGACCGCCCTGCAGCGGCCCCGCGTCGTCGTCTCCCGCGGCCGCGAGGTGCCGCTCTAGGCGCGGGCGTCCACGGCGTCGCGAACGGCCAGCACCTCGGTCAGGTCGGTCAGCCGCACCCCGGCGAGGGTGTCGCGCAGCACCAGCCCCGGCAGCTCCGGCAGCGTCTGCAGCGACGGCACGCCAAGCACCGCGGCGCCCGCGGCGAGCCCCGCGGTGGCCCCGGACAGCGAGTCCTCCACGACCACGCACCCGGCGGCGTCCACCTCCAGGGCAGCCATCGCCCGGCGGTAGGGCGACGGGTCGGGTTTGCGGGCGGGCACCTCGTCGCCGCAGACGGTGACGTCGAAGGCGGGCAGCCCGTCGAGGTCCCGGTCCACCTTCGCGAGCACCACGTCGGCCAGCCGCCGCGGCGTGGTGGTCACCAGCGCCGTCGGCAGCGCGGCGTGCCGGGCCTCGAGCAGCAGCTCGCGGGCGCCGGGCCGCCAGGTGAGCGGGCCGGTCAGCAGCTCGGCGACGGTGTCCTCGATCCAGCGGGCGTCGGCGCGGGCCTCGGCCCCGGTGCGGGTCACCCCGACATCGGCGTACAGGATCCCCAGCGCGGTCGCCATGCTGGTGCCGACGGTCCGCTCGCGTGCCTCCGCCGACATCTCCCCGCCCAGCCGGCGGGCGAGGGCGAACATCGCCGTACCCCAGTGCTGCTCGGTCTCCACGAGGGTGCCGTCCATGTCGAACAGGACGGCGGCAAGGCTCTTGGGCATGTGACGGCGATCTTCCTCAGCTGCTCGGGTGTCCCCGTGCACGACGGCTACGCATCGAGGCTGGACATGGCCCGCGCGGCGTCGCGCGGATGGCCTGCCCGTCGGGGCGCCTCGTGCGCGCCCGGGTGGGTGGCCTCGAACTCCAGTGTGCCAGGCAGCGCGACGTCCGACGACGGAGGTCCGCGGGTGGAACCCGTGATGAGGTGACCATCACCGCACCACCTCCTAGAGTCGGCCATCAAGATCATGCGGCGGGGTGGGTCACCCCGGTGTCCGCTGCGTTGTTCGGACCGGACTCATGGGAGGCGCCAGGTGGCACAGACGTCCAGCAGGGTGATCGAGGTCAGCAGCCCGGTGGCGAGGTCGGTCTGGCTGGAGGTCCTGCGCGCTGACCCGGGTGCCACCGCCCTGCAGACCCGGGAGTACTTCGATGCGGTGCTCATCGCCACCGGCGGGCGCGATGTGAGCCGGCTGTACGTCCTCGGCGACGGTCGCCGGCTGGTGCTGCCGCTGATCCGTCGGCGCTGGTCTGCCGGATTGCACCTGGATGCGAGCTTCCCCGGCGGCTACGGACACGGTGGCCTGCTGGCCGAGGGCGGCCTGCAGACCGACGACGTGCGGACGGTGGCTGAGGACCTGAGGGGGCACACCGTGAGCACCCGCATCGGCTTCGCCCACCACACGGCCCCCTGGTGCGCGATCGGACCGGTTCCCGGTGTCGTCGCGATGCCTCGGAACGTCGAGGTGATCGACCTGTCCGTGGGGATGGACCACCTGCGGCAGCGGGGGTTTGAACGAACGGTGCGGCAGAGCCTGCGCAAGGCCGAGCGGGCCGGCGTCCACGTCGAGTGCGGCACCGGCGGGGAGCTGGTGTCGGAGTTCTACGACCTCTACCTCGCCTGGGTGGAGCGGTGGATCCCCCGGTCGGGGCTGCCTCCCCTGGTGGCCAGGAGAGTGGCGTTGAGGCAGGAGCCGAAGGCGAAGTTCGAGGCGGTGACCCGGGCGATGGGCGACCGCTGCCGGGTCTTCATCGCGCGGCACGAGGGTCGTGCGGTGGCCAGCTGCGTCAACTACGTGTTCGGCGAGCACGCCATCGGCTGGCGGAGCTACAGCCTCAAGGAACTGGCCGCGCCGGTGGCAGCCAACACGCTCGTCCAGGTCGCCGGCCTCCAGAACGCCGCGGACTCGGGCTGCCGGTGGTTCGACCTGGGTCAGTCCGGCGGGGTCCCCGAGCTGCTGAAGTTCAAGCAATCGTTGGGCGCTCGGACGCGGGAGGCGATCGACCTGCGGATCGAGCCGGCACAGGTGACGGCCCTGCGGACGGCCAAGGACCAGGTCAAGACCGGCGCGATCGCGCTGGCCGCCCGCCGCTGGTCGAAGCCGGCACCGGCTCGCGAGGGTGAGGGGACAGCCCCGGGCCGTCACTCGTCGTCGGTGCGGTACCCCAGGTTGGGCGAGAGCCAGCGCTCGGCCTCGGCGAGCGTCCAGCCCTTGCGCCGCGCGTAGTCCTCGACCTGGTCGCGGCCGAGCCGCCCCAGGACGAAGTAGCGCGCCTGCGGGTGGGCGAAGTACAGGCCGCTGACGGCGGCGCCGGGCCACATGGCCATGCTCTCGGTGAGCGTGATGCCGGTGGTCGCCTCGACGTCGAGCAGCTCCCAGATGGTGCGCTTCTCGGTGTGCTCCGGGCAGGCCGGGTAGCCCGGCGCCGGGCGGATGCCGCGGTACTTCTCGGCGATCAGCGCGTCGTTGTCGAGGTGCTCGTCGGCGGCGTAGCCCCAGAACTCCCGGCGCACCCGCTCGTGCAGCCGCTCGGCGAACGCCTCGGCCAGCCGGTCGGCCAGCGCCTCGAGCATGATCGCGCTGTAGTCGTCGTTCGCGGCCTTGAACGCGGCCACCCGCTCGGCCGATCCCAGGCCCGCGGTGACGGCGAACGCGCCGACGTGGTCGCGCAGGCCGGTCTCCTTGGGCGCGACGAAGTCGGCCAGCGACTTGCGGGGCGAGCCGTCGCGGCCCCCGGTCTGCTGGCGCAGCTGGTGCAGCGTCGTCCGGACGGCGGTGCGCGACTCGTCGGTGTAGACCTCGATGTCCTCACCGCCCACCCGGTTGGCCGGGAACAGGCCGAACACGCCCCGGGCGCGCAGCCAGCGCTCCTCGACGACCCGGTCGAGCATCTCCTGGGCGTCCTCGTACAGCCGCCGCGCGGCCTCACCGGTCGCCGGGTTGTGCAGGATGTCGGGGAACCGGCCGCGCATCTCCCAGGCGTTGAAGAACGGCTGCCAGTCGATGTACCGGCGCAGCTCCTCCAGCGGGTAGTCGTCGAAGACCCGGGTGAAGCTGGTGACCCGCCCGTGCAGGTGGTCGCAGTCCGGCCCGGCGCACACGTCCCGGGCCTGCTGCAGCAGCATGCGCGGCCGCGGCGGGGCGTAGGACGACCAGTCGAGCGCCGGCGCGGCGGCGCGGGCGGCCTCCAGCGGCAGCAGCGCGCGGGTGTCCTGGCGGGCGGCGTGCCGCTCGCGCAGGCCGGCGTACTCGGTCTCGACGTCGGCCAGCAGCTTCGGCCGCTGCTCGTTGGACAGCAGCGCGGCCACGACCGGCACCGACCGGGAGGCGTCCTTCACCCAGATGACCGGCCCGTGGTAGCGGGGGGCCACCTTGACCGCGGTGTGCGCGCGCGACGTCGTCGCCCCGCCGATGAGCAGCGGGATGTCGAAGCCCTGCCGCTCCATCTCGGCGGCCAGGGTGCTCATCTCGTCCAGCGACGGCGTGATCAGCCCGGACAGGCCGATGACGTCGGCGCCCTCCTGCTTGGCGGTGTCGAGGACCCGCTGCGCCGGCACCATGACGCCGAGGTCGACGACGTCGTAGTTGTTGCACTGCAGGACGACGCCGACGATGTTCTTGCCGATGTCGTGGACGTCGCCCTTCACGGTGGCCATGACGACCTTGCCGTTGCTGCGCTCGGCGTCCCCGGGCTGCTTCTCCGCCTCGATGAAGGGCACCAGGTAGGCGACGGCCTTCTTCATCACCCGGGCGGACTTCACCACCTGGGGCAGGAACATCTTGCCGGCGCCGAACAGGTCGCCGACGACGTTCATGCCACCCATCAGCGGGCCCTCGATCACCTCGATCGGCCGGCCGCCGCGCGCGGCGATCTGCGCCCGCAGCTCCTCGGTGTCGGCCTCGACGAACCCGTCGATGCCCTTCACCAGCGCGTGCGTGATCCGCTCCTCGACCGGCAGCGCGCGCCACTCCTCGGAGGCGACCTCCTTCGCGGCGCCGTCCCCGGCGTACTCGGCGGCGATCTCCAGCAGCCGCTCGGTGGCGTCGGGTCGGCGGGCGAGGACGACGTCCTCGATCCGCTCGCGCAGCCGCTCGGGCACCTCGTCGTAGACCTCGAGGGCCCCGGCGTTGACGATGCCCATGTCCATGCCGGCGGCGATGGCGTGGAACAGGAACACCGCGTGGATGGCCTCGCGCACCCGGTTGTTGCCGCGGAAGGAGAACGAGACGTTGGAGACGCCGCCGGAGACCAGCGCCCCCGGCAGGTTCTGCTTGATCCAGCGGGTGGCCTCGATGAAGTCCAGCCCGTAGCGGGCGTGCTCCTCGATGCCGGTGGCGACGGCGAAGACGTTGGGGTCGAAGATGACGTCCTCGGCCGGGAAGCCGACCTGCTCGACGAGGATGTCGTAGGCCCGCCGGCAGATCTCCTGCCGCCGCTGCAGCGAGTCGGCCTGGCCCTGCTCGTCGAAGGCCATGACGACGACGGCGGCGCCGTGCTTGCGGCACAGCCGCGCGTGGCGGACGAACTCCTCCTCCCCCGCCTTGAGGGAGATGGAGTTGACGATCGACTTGCCCTGGACGCACTTGAGGCCGGCCTCGATGACCTCCCACTTGGAGGAGTCGACCATCACCGGGACGCGGCAGATGTCCGGCTCGGCGGCGACCAGCTTGAGGAAGCGGTCCATCGCCTCGACGCCGTCGATCATCCCCTCGTCCATGTTGACGTCGATGACCTGCGCGCCGGCCTCCACCTGCTGGCGGGCGACGGCCAGCGCGGTGGCGTAGTCGCCGGCGCGGATGAGGTTGCGGAAGCGGGCCGAGCCGGTGATGTTCGTGCGCTCGCCGACGTTGACGAACAGCGAGTCCTCGTCGACGGTCAGCGGCTCGAGCCCGGACAGGCGCAGCGCGGGGCGCACCTGCGGCGGCGTCCGCGGGGCGCGGCCCCCGACCGTCGCGGCGATCGCGGCGACGTGCGCGGGGGTGGTCCCGCAGCAGCCGCCGACCATGTTGACGAAGCCGGCGTCGGCGAACTCGGCGAGGACGGCGGCGGTCTCCTCCGGCGACTCGTCGTACTCGCCGAAGGCGTTGGGCAGGCCGGCGTTCGGGTAGCAGGAGACGTACGTGTCGGCGACCCGGGAGAGCTCGGCCAGGTAGGGCCGCATCTCCGCGGCACCCAGGGCGCAGTTGAGGCCGACCAGCAGCGGGCGGACGTGCCGGATCGAGTGCCAGAAGGCCTCGGTGACCTGGCCGGACAGGGTGCGGCCCGACGCGTCGGTGATGGTGCCCGAGACCATCACCGGCCAGCGCCGGCCGTGCTGCTCGAACAGCGTCTCCAGCGCGAAGACCGCCGCCTTGGCGTTGAGCGTGTCGAAGACGGTCTCGACGAGCAGGACGTCGACGCCGCCGTCGACCAGGCCGTCGGCCTGCTCCAGGTAGGCCTCGACCAGTTCGTCGAAGGTGACGTTGCGGGCGCCCGGGTCGTTGACGTCCGGGGAGATGGACGCCGTCCGGCTCGTCGGGCCGAGCGCCCCGGCGACGTAGCGCGGCCGGTCCGGCGTGCGCGCGGTCGCCGCGTCGGCCTCGCGGCGGGCCAGCTGTGCGGCCGCCACGTTGATCTCGTAGGCGAGGTCGGACATGGCGTAGTCGCGCAGCGAGATGGCCGTGGCGTTGAAGGTGTTGGTCTCGATGACGTCCGCGCCGGCCTCGAGGTACTCGCGGTGGATGCCCGCGATCAGCTCGGGCTGCGTGAGTACCAGCAGGTCGTTGTTGCCCTGGACGTCGGTGGGCCAGTCGGCGAAGCGCTCGCCGCGGTAACCGGCCTCGTCGGGCCGGTCGCGCTGGATCGCCGTCCCCATGGCGCCGTCGAGCACGAGGATGCGCTGCCCGAGCACGGCCGTGAGCTCCGCGGTCGCGTCCGGGCGGAGGTCGGGCGACACGTTGCGGGACTGCACCGAGCCAGGGTAGCCGCCCGCGGGGGTGGCCCGGTCGCCCGCGCGGGGGACGCCGGCCCCGATGCACGGCCGAGCACCGCGGCCGGGGAGCCCGACCGACGTAGGCTCGCAGGGGTGATCGACCCGAAGTCCACCCCTGAGGACCTGCCCCGGCTCGACGACCCGGTGGTGGTCGTCGCCTTCGAGGGCTGGAACGACGCCGGGGACGCCGCCACCGGGGCGCTGGAGCACCTCGAGCTCATCTGGGACGCCACCCCGCTCGCCGCGCTCGACCCGGAGGACTACTACGACTTCCAGGTCAACCGGCCGACCGTCTCGCTCATCGGCGGGGTCAGCCGCCGGATCGAGTGGCCCACGACGCGCATCTCGGTGGCCCGCCCGCCGGGCTCCGGCCGGGACGTCGTGCTCATCCGCGGCATCGAGCCCAACATGCGCTGGCGCAGCTTCTGCGAGGAGCTCATCGAGCTGTGCCAGGAGCTCGACGCGCACACCGTCGTGGGCCTCGGCGCCCTGCTGGCCGACACCCCGCACACCCGGCCCACCCCGGTGACCGGCTCGGCCTACGACGCCGAGTCCGCGGAGAAGTGGGGGCTGGGCACCTCCACCTACGAGGGGCCCACCGGCATCCTCGGCGTCTTCCAGGACGCCTGCGTGCAGGCCGGGTTGCCGGCGATCAGCTTCTGGGCCGCCGTCCCCCACTACGTCTCCCAGCCGCCGTCCCCGCGGGCCACGGTCGCGCTGCTGCAGCGGGTCGAGGAGGTCCTCGAGATCGCCGTGCCGCTCGGCGCGCTGCCCAAGCAGGCCGACGAGTGGGTGCGCACGGTCGACGAGATGGCCAACGAGGACGCCGAGGTCGTCGAGTACGTGCGCTCGCTCGAGGAGCGGGCCACCGAGACCGACCTGTCCGAGGCCGACGGCGACCAGATCGCCCGCGAGTTCGAGAGGTACCTGCGCCGCCGTGGCGGCACGTCCTGAGTTGGCCGCCTCCGGAGGCTCACGCCGAGCCGGCGAGGGGTGAGGGGGAGGCGGTCCTCTCGCTGCGGCGCAGGGGTTCCTCCCCCAACTGAGCCTGGCGCGTAGTCCCGTCGAGATCCCGTGATCTCGACCGCGTGCAGGAGCGGTGGCGTAGTTGGGGATAACGGTCACCGTCCGCGGACGGCGGGACGGGGGTGCTGTCCGGAGGACCGCGCTCAGCGCAGCAGCGGGCGCATCCGGCTCGTCGCGTCGGCGTCGAAGAGCCGGTCGTGGGTGGACAGCGCGTACCGGTCGGTCATCCCGGACACGTAGTCGACGACCTGGGTGACCGGGTCGGCCGAGGTGTCGCGGTAGGTCGCCGGGATGAGCTCGGGGTGGGCCAGGTGGTGGTCGACGAGCCGGCGGGTGACGTCGATGGCCAGCTGCTTCTGCCCCGCCGCGGTCTCCGAGGCGTACACCCGCTCGAACATGAAGGCCCGCAGCTCGTGCATGGCCTCCAGCGGCTCGGGCGCCATGACCACCACTCCCCCGTCGGCGAGCGACCCCGCGACGACGGCGTCGATCATCGCGGCGACCATCCGGCTGCCCGGGTCGCCGAAGACGGCGCGCGCCCGGGACGGGAGGTCGCCGACCTGCAGCACCCCGGCCCGGACGGCGTCCAGCGCGTCGTGGGACAGGTAGCCGATGCGGTCGGCGTAGCGCACGCACTCCGCCTCGCGGGTGGTCGGCGGCGGCGTGATCTTCCAGCTGTGCGCCCGGATGCCGTCGCGGACCTCCCAGGTGAGGTTGAGGTGCTCGAGCACCTCGACGATCCGCACGCCCTGGGCGGCGTGGTGCCAGCCGCCGGGGACGTAGGGCTCCAGCGCGTCCTCGCCGATGTGGCCGAACGGCGAGTGGCCCAGGTCGTGGCCGAGCGCGATGGCCTCGGCGAGGGCCTCGTTGAGGCCCAGCGCGCGGGCCAGCGAGCGGGCGACCTGGGTGACCTGCAGCGTGTGGGTCAGCCGGGTGACGAAGTGGTCGCCGTCGGGGTTGAGGAACACCTGCGTCTTGTGCTTGAGCCGGCGGAAGGCCTTGGCGTGCAGGATCCGGTCGCGGTCGCGCTCGAAGGCGGTGCGCAGGGGGTCCTCGGGCTCGGGGACGGCGCGGCCGCGGATGGCCGTCGAGCGCGTGGCCGCCGGCGCGAGGGCCTCCTCCTCGCGCTCCCGGGCCGCCCGGTCGACCAGGTGGAAGGACCCTCCGCCCATCAGCGCGACCGGGGCGCGGGGCCGTCCGTCGCGGAGTCCGGGGCTCGGCCCCCGGCGCACCGGTCCAGCGCGGGGTCGAGGGCGACGCCGAGCAGCGCGTCGACCGCGTCGGCGACGACCCGCGGGGCGCCGTCGTCGGGGTCGTCGTCCGGCCCGGCGGCCAGCGTCCGCGCGGCCCAGTCGTCGACCAGGGCGATGGCGCCCGGGCTGTCGAGGTCGTCGGCGAGCCGCTCGCGGAGCCCGTGCAGCACCGGCGCGGCCGGGGCGCCGGCGTCACGGGCCACGGCGCGCCGCCAGGTGTCCAGCCGCTGCTCGGCGGTGGCCAGCAGGTCCGGCGTCCAGGCGCGGTCGGTGCGGTAGTGCCCGGCCAGCAGGGCCAGGCGGATGGCCATCGGGTCGACGCCCTCGCCGCGGAGCTTGGAGACGAAGACCAGGTTGCCGCGGCTCTTGCTCATCTTCTCGCCGTCCAGGCCGATCATCGCCGCGTGCACGTAGGCCCGGGCGAAGGGCAGCTTCTCCCCGGTCACCGTGGCGGTGAGCGCCTCGGCGTGGACCGCGGAGAACTCGTGGTGCGGGAAGACCAGGTCGCTGCCGCCGCCCTGGACGTCGAAGCCCATCCCGATCGTCTCCAGCGCGATCGTGGCGCACTCGATGTGCCAGCCGGGGCGCCCGGCGATGCCGCGGGGGCCGGGCCAGGACGGCTCTCCCGGCCGCTCGCCGCGCCACAGCATCGGGTCCAGCCGGTTTCGCTTGCCGGGGCGGTCGGGGTCGCCGCCGCGCTCGGCGGAGTACCGCAGCATGGTCGCCTCGTCGTAGCCGGACTCGCTGCCGAAGCCCGGCGCCTGCGCGATGTCGTGGTAGACGTCGCCGGTGCCGTCGTCGAGCACGTAGGCCAGGCCCTCGTCGAGCAGCGTCTCCACGTGGGCGACGATGCGCGGCACCGACTCGACCGCGCCGACGTAGTCGTCGGGCGGCAGCACGCGCAGCGCGGTCATGTCCTCCCGGAACAGCGCGGTCTCGCGCATGCCGAGCACGACCCAGTCCTCGCCGTCCCGCTCGGCCCGCTCGAGCAGCGGGTCGTCGATGTCGGTGACGTTCTGCACGTAGTGCACGGCGTGGCCGGCGTCCCGCCACACCCGGTTGACCAGGTCGAAGGCCAGGTAGGTGGCGGCGTGGCCGAGGTGCGTGGCGTCGTACGGGGTGATGCCGCAGACGTACATCCGCGCCGTCGTGTCAGGGGAGGTGGCGACCACCTCGCCGCGCGCGGTGTCGTGCAGCGTGAGGACCGGACCGGTGCCCGGGAGGGTCGGGAGGAGCGGGGCGGGCCAGGCGAGCACGTACCGAGCGTAGAGGCGGCTACCCACGCGCCCGGTCGGCCCTCATCCTGTCGGAGGACCCTGGCGCCGCGGACGACCCTGGCGCCGCCCGCGGGAGGAGGGGCCGTGGAGTTCGACGAGTACCTGCAGGTGCTGCAGGAGACCGACGACCGGTTCGCCGGAGCCGCCGCCGAGGCGGTGGTCGCCCGCGGCTGGCAGGCGCCGGTGCCCGGCTGTCCGGGCTGGTCCCTGGCCGACCTGGTCTGGCACCTGGCCGAGGTGCAGCACTTCTGGACCTGGGTGGTGCGCACCCGCGCCAGCGACCCCGGGGCCTACGTCGGGCCGGCGCGCCGTCCGGACGACGAGCTGCTCGGGTTCGGCCTGGCGCAGTCGGCGGAGCTGGAGACGGTGCTGGCCGGGACCGACCCGGCCGAGAGGGTGTGGACCTGGGCGCCCCGCCAGGACGTCGGCTTCGTGCTGCGCCGGCAGGCGATGGAGGCGGTCGTGCACACCACCGACGTCGAGCAGGTGCTCGGCGACGTGCGCCCGATCCGCGCCGACGTCGGCCTGGACGGCCTCGACGAGTGGCTGGAGGTGATGGTCCCCGGCGCGCTGCCGCAGGGCCCGCCGGAGGGCGCGCACCCCGTCGTCCTGCACGCGGTGGACGCCGACGTCGAGCGGGTGCTGTTCCCCGGCTCCCGGCCGGTGCCGATCGCCCGGCTCATCGGCACCGCCGGCGACCTGCTGCTCGCGGTCTGGCGGCGGGTACCGCTGGAGGTGCTCACGGTGGACGGCGACGGGCTGCAGGCCGCCGCGATGATCGACCTGGTGCGCCTCGAGTGATGGGATGGCGAGGTGCTGTGACGGCCATCCTCCAGGGGCCCGCGCCGAGCCTGCGAGGCGTGGGGAGGAGGATGGTCCTCCTCAGGGCCAGGTGGTGGCGTGCCGCTCGAAGTCCTCACCGGTCTGGACGCCGACGACGTCGAAGACCATCCCGGCGGGGTCCCTCATCTGCCAGAAGCCGCCCATGTCGGCGATGCGCCGAGCCCCCAGGGCCTCCAGCCGGGCCGCTTCCGCGTCGACGTCGTCGGTCTCGACGTCGACGTGCCAGCGGGGTGGTGTCCCGGTCCCCGTGCGCTGGACCTCGAGGTGGAAACCGCCGGCGAACGAGCCCAGCGAGGACCAGTTCTCGTCCGAGGGGTCCGGGGACACGGCGTGACCGGTGGCGGCGGACCAGAAGGCCTGCCCGGCGTCGTGCAGGTCGGGGGGCAGGTCCAGCATGAGGACGGCGAGACGCGAACGGTGCGGCACGGGCGCTCCTCACGGGCGGGGCACGGACGTGAGGAGCCTGGCAGACGGACCCCCTGAGGAGCCTGGCAGACGGACCCCCTCCCGTGGTGCCGGTCGGCCCCAGGGTCGACCGGCATGCAGCCGACCCGTCGTCGACGACCGCCGCAGAGGCGGTCCACCGCACCTTCCTGACCGCGTTGGACGACCAGGACCTCGAGGCGGCGGAGCGCTGCGTCGACCGCCACGGCCAGGCCGCGGGCACCGCCCACGGCCGGCTCCACGGCGCGCCGGCGACCCACCGGCGGTACCGGGCGAGCTACTTCCACCGGGTCCGGATCGCTGACGGGCTGATCGTCGAGCGGGTCCAGCGGGCCGACGTCCGCGGGCAGATGCGGCAGCTCTACGGCCGGGGGCTCGGCGCGGTCGGCCTCAGTCCGACGCTCTGGCGCCTGCCCGCGGGCTGACGCCGCGCGGGCGGTCGTGCTGCGGCGCGGGGCCGGGGGCCTCCCGACGCAGTGCGACGGACGGGCTCAGCGCCGCAGGGGACGGCACCTGGCCGCGTTGCGGTCCGGAGGACCGCAGTGACACGGCTCAGAACGGGGGCCAGGGCAGGGCGGGCCAGTCGCCGTTGGGCTGGGGGTGCCGGCCGCTGCGCAGCAGCTCGGCGACCCGCTGCTGGGTGCGCCGCACCTCGCGCCGGGTCAGGTGCTCGTGCAGCTGGTCGCCGAGGTCGCCCATCAGGTCACCGGAGAGCTTCTCCAGCACCTCGAGCGCCTCGGCCGGCAGGGGCTGCCCGGCCCAGCGCCACAGCAGGGTGCGCAGCTTGGGGTCGACGGAGAAGCAGATGCCGTGGTCGACGCCGTACACGTGCCCGTCGGAGGTCGGGATGATGTGCCCGCCCTTGCGGTCGGCGTTGTTGACGACGGCGTCGAAGACCGCCATGCGCCGCAGCCCCGGGTCGTCGGAGCGGACGAAGGCGGCGAGGTCGACGTCGGGGTCGCCGTCCACCCACAGCTGCACCATGCCGGGACCGAACGGCCCGTCGCGCAGCACGGTCGGCGGCACGACCCGCCACCCGGTCGCCTCGCTGACCAGAGCCGCGGACACCTCGCGCCCGGCGAGCGTGCCGTCGGGGAAGTCCCACAGCGGCCGCTCGCCGGCGACCGGCTTGTAGACGCACTCGGCCTCGAGCTCGCCGGTGCGGATGTAGCCGACCAGCGTGACGTTGCTGGCGTCGAGCATCCGGCCCTCGAGGTCGATCGCGCCCCCGAGCAGCAGGGCGCGCGCCTCGGCGTCGTCGGCCGGGGCGCGCAGACCCGCGGCCGGGTCGGCGGGGCGCTCGGTCATCGGGGCGGCCGGATCGCGCTCAGCGGCGGTAGCCGTTCTGCCGCGGGCACACGTGCCCGGCGGGGTCCAGCGGGAGCGAGCACAGCGGGCAGGCGGGGCGGCCGGCGGCCACGACCCGGCGGGCCCGGACGACGAAGGCGCGGGCGGCGGCCGGCGTGATGGTCACCCTCAGCGCGTCGGGCCCCTCCTCGCTGTCGGAGAGGATGACGTCCTCCTCGACCGGCTCGTCGCCGGCGGCCACGGCCTCGACGACCACGGCCTGCGACTCGCCGTCCCAGGCCAGCCCCATGGCCGCGACCCGGAACTCCTCGTCGACCGGGGCGGCGAGCGGCTCGAGGTCGTCGACCTCGGCATCCGGCGGGACGACGGTGCCCGGACGGGTGGCGACCTCGTCGAGCAGCTCGTTCATCCGGTCGGCGAGCACCTGCACCTGCGCCTTCTCCAGCGCCACGCTGACCACGCGGCCCGCGGCGTCGGCGGCCTGCAGGTAGAAGGTTCGGTCGCCGGGCTGGCCCACCGTGCCGGCGACGAACCGGGACGGGCGGTCGAAGAGGAACAGCTGGCGCGGCACGGCATCAGGTTACGCGGGCGGTCGCGGTGGGCGAGCCAGGCGGCGAGGTCAGCCGGTCGCGCCCGCACCGCCCCCGACGACGGCGTCGGAGTCGGCCTTGCGGCGGCGCCGTCCCTTCTTCCTGGGCGGGATCAGCGCGGTGATGTCCCCGCCGGTGTCGTTCACGCGCACCACGAACGGGCGGGTGTCGGTGTAGGTGACCACCGAGATGGACGCCGGGTCGACGACGATCCGCTGGAACTGGTCGAGGTGCAGGCCCAGCGCGTCGGCGAGCACGGCCTTGATGACGTCGCCGTGGCTGCAGGCCAGCCAGACGGCGTCCGGCCCCAGCCGGGCGTTCCACTCGCGGACGGCGGCCACCGCGCGGGCCTGCGTCTGCGCCAGGCCCTCCCCCTCCGGGCCGGGGAAGACCGCGGCTGAGGGGTGCTGCTGCACGACCTTCCACAGCGGCTCCTTGACCAGCTCCTTGAGCGGGCGGCCGGTCCAGTCGCCGTAGCGGGCCTCGCCGAGCCGGTCGTCGAGGGCCGGCTCGAGGTCACGTCCGGGGAGGACGGCTGCGGCGGTCTGCCGGCAGCGCTCCAGCGGGCTGCTGATGACGGCGGCCAGGGGCACCGGCGCCAGCCGCTCCCCCACCGCCCTCACCTGCTGCTCGCCGGTCTCGTCGAGCTGCACGCCCGGGGTCCAGCCGGCGAGCACGCCGCCGGCATTGGCCGTCGTGCGGCCGTGCCGCAGCAGGATCACGGTGGTCACGACGCCCGAGCCTAGGGCGGCCCCGTCCCGGGCCCCGCCCTGAGCTTGCGAAGGGTGGGCAGGACGGGGTCCTTTCTCTGCCCCCCACCGCTCGCAGGCTCGCGGTGGGCCCCCGCAGGGAGGCCGTTCCCCACGCCCCATGCTCGGCGGAGCCTCGCTGGAGGGCCCAGGCTCAGCCCTCTCCCGCGGGCGCGACGGCGGCGACCATGTCGTCGAGGAAGGCGTCGATCACCGCCCGCTCGGCCGCGCTGCGGCGGTCGAGGACGGCCGCCGTGGCGTCGATGAGCGGTCCGAAGAAGGCCCAGCCCAGGTCCTTGGCCGAGTCCTGCACGAGGACGTCGACCCGCCGGCGGTCGTCGCTGCGCGGAACCCGGCGCACGTGCCCGGCCCGCTCCAACCGGTCGAGCAGCGCGGTGACCGAGGCGGTGGTGACCCGCAGCTGACCGGCCAGCCAGGTGGGGCTGGCCGGGCCGCCGGCCCGCTCCCGGTCCAGCAGGCAGACCAGGGCGCGGACGTCGGTGGCGCTGAGCCCGTTGCGGGCGGCGAAGGCGGCACCCGCGGCGTCGAGCAGCAGGGTCAGCGCCCGCAGCCGGTGCACCGTGGCCGGCGCCTGCCTGTCCTCCGGCATGCCAAGATCTTAGCTTGCCAAGTAGCTAGACAGTCTAGTTACCTGTCGCCATGGAGTTCGCCGAGGCCTACACCGCTGCGGCCGCGCGCTGGCCGGCCGGCACCGAGTCGCTCGACGTCCCGACGTCCTGGGGAGGCACGCACGTGCTGGCCGCGGGACCGGCCGGGGCCACCCCGCTGGTGCTGCTGCACGGTGGTGGCGCGACGGCGACGGCCTGGGCGGGCGTGGCCCGGGAGCTGTCCGGGCGG
Organism: Geodermatophilus sp. URMC 65; assembly: GCF_053502545.1. Classification (NCBI taxonomy): domain Bacteria; kingdom Bacillati; phylum Actinomycetota; class Actinomycetes; order Geodermatophilales; family Geodermatophilaceae; genus Geodermatophilus; species Geodermatophilus sp. URMC 65. The sequence continues at coordinate 5,407,924 of NZ_CP199954.1, read as the reverse complement.
TTCCGGGTGCTCGCTCCCGACGTGCCCGGGAGCCCGGGTCGCAGCACGAGCAGCCGCCCCTTCCGGACGACGGCCGACCAGACCGCGTGGCTGACCGAGCTGATCGAGGCGCTCGACGTCGGGCCGGTGCACCTGGTGGGCCACTCGGCCGGGGCGCACCTGGCGCTCGCCGGCGCGCTCGGGGGTGGTCCCGCCCCGGCCTCCCTGTCGCTGCTCGACCCGACGGCGTGCTTCGCCGGGTTCGGCGTGCGCTACCTGGTGCACGCCGCGCCGCACCTGGTGCGTCCCACGCCGGACCGGGTGCGGCGCTTCCTGGCCTGGGAGACCCGCGGGCGCGCGCTGGACCCGGCCTGGCTGGAGGTCTGCGTCCGGGGTTCGACCGACTTCGACTCGGCGCCGATCGTCCGGACCCGTCGCCCGTCACGGGATCAGCTGGCCGGGCTGACCACGCCGACCCTGGTGCTGGTCGCGGGACGCAGCCGGGCGCACGACCCGTCCCGGGTGGCGCGCGGCGCGCGGACCCTGGTGCCGGAGACCACCGTCGTCGAGCTGCCGCAGGCCACCCACCACACCGTGCCCGTCCTCGACGCCGGGGAGATCGCCGCGGCCGTCAGCGACCACGTCGTCCGCAGCACGCCGCCCCCGCATCGACCACGGAGGCGTTGATCATGGGGTTGTTGCTAGGAGACGCGCCGCGTCGGGCGCGTCCGCGTGCAACGACCCCATGATCAACCCAGAAAGTCGGGAGGAGGGAGGCGGGAGGCGGGAGCGCCGCCTCCGCGTCACTGCGGGGCGAGGACCCCGGCGCCGACGAGGGCGAGGATCAGCAGGCCCAGCAGCACCCGGTAGACGACGAACGGCGTGAAGCTGCCGCGGTCGAGGTAGCGCAGCAGCCAGGCGATGACGGCCAGGCCGACGCCGAAGGCCAGCACCGTGGCCACGATCGTCGGCCCCCAGGCGACCGCCTCCCCCGCGACGCCCCCGGTGAGCGCCTCGTAGACCTGGAAGAAGCCCGAGGCCAGGACGGCGGGGACGGCGAGCAGGAACGAGTACCGCGCCGCGGCGGCCCGTGAGTAGCCGAGGAACAGGCCCATGGTGATCGTGCCGCCGGAGCGGGAGACGCCGGGCACCAGCGCCATGGCCTGGGCGAACCCGAAGGCGATGCCGTGCCCGACGGTCAGCTGGTCCAGCTCGCGCTTCTTGCGGCCCACCCGGTCGGCCCAGTAGAGGACCAGCGAGAAGGCGACCAGTGCGATCGCGACGATGCGCAGGTCGCGGAAGGTCGTCTCGATGCGGTCCTGGAACAGCAGGCCCAGGATCCCGATCGGGAGCGTGCCCACGATGATCAGCCAGCCCATCCGGGCGTCGGGGTCGCGGCGCATGCCGCGGTCGCCCAGCGAGCGGACCCAGGCGCTGATGATCCGGCCGATGTCGCGGCGGAAGTAGAGCAGCACCGCGGCCTCGGTGCCGATCTGGGTGATGGCGGTGAACGCCGCACCCGGGTCACCCCAGCCGAAGGCCTCCCCCACCACCCGCAGGTGCGCGCTGGAGGAGATCGGCAGGAACTCCGTCAGGCCCTGCACCAACCCCAGGACGACGGCCTCGATCCAGCTCATCGCCCGCAGAACCCCCGTCGGCCGGGAGCGGTCGGTGGGACGGGTGGAGCGGTCACGACGAGCACGGGAGGCCACCCTAGGCCGCGCCCGACGCGCTCCCCGCGCGGCACGCAGGAACTGCCGCGGTCCCCGGAACCCGTCCGGACCCGCCGGTAGGTTGGCCTCCCGTGGAGCAACGCGCACTCGGGCGCAGCGGCCTGGTCGTCTCGCGCCTGGCCCTGGGCACGATGACCTGGGGCCGGGACACCGACGAGGACGAGGCCGCGATGCAGCTGACGGCCTTCGTCGACGCCGGCGGCACGCTGGTCGACACCGCTGACATCTACTGCGACGGGGGGAGCGAGCGCCTCCTGGGCCGGCTGCTGGCCGACGTCGTCCCCCGCTCGGACGTGCTGGTGGCCACCAAGGCCGTCGGGCGCACCGCGCCGGGGCCGATGGGTCGCGGCGCGTCCCGCGGCCACCTGCTCGCCGCCCTCGACGCCTCACTGGAGCGCCTGGGCACCGACCACGTCGACCTGTGGCAGCTGCACTCCTGGGACGACACCACCCCGCTGGAGGAGACCCTCGCCGCCTGCGACACCGCCGTCGCCTCGGGCCGGGCGCGCTACGTCGGCATCAGCAACTTCACCGGCTGGCAGACCGCGCAGGCGGTCACCTGGCAGCGCGCCTGGCCCGGCCGGGCGCCGCTGGTGAGCACCCAGGTGGAGTACTCGCTGCTGCAGCGCGGCGTCGAGCGCGAGGTGGTGCCCGCGGCCGAGGCGCTGGGCCTGGGCGTGCTGGCCTGGTCGCCGCTGGGCCGTGGACTGCTCACCGGCAAGTACCGGCAGGGCGCGCCGGACGGGTCGCGAGGCGCCTCGCCGCTGTGGCAGGGCTTCATCGACGGGCTGCGCTCGGCGACGGCCGACCGGATCGTGGAGGCCGTGGTCACCGCCGCCGAGGGGCTGGGCACCACGCCGCTGGCGGTCGCGCTGGCCTGGGTGCGCGACCGCCCCGGGGTCACCGCGCCGGTGGTGGGCGCGCGCACCGCCGCGCAGCTGCAGTCCTCGCTGGACGCCGAGGCGGTGCGGCTGCCCGCGGCGATCCGCACCGCGCTGGAGGACGTCTCGGCGCCCTACTTCGGCTACCCCGAGCGGCGGCACGACCGATGACAGCAGCCGCGACCACGCCGGGCGCCGACCCGGTCTTCGCCGCCTTCTGCGCCGCGGGCCTGTGGCCGGGCCTGGGCAAGCGGGCGGCCGCCGAGCTGCCGGCCGCCGGGATCACCTCCCCGGACGACGTCACCGCCGACCGGCTGCTCAGGCTCCCCCGCGTGGGCCGGCAGCGGGCCGAGCGCCTCTTCTCCGGCTTCCTGTCGGCGCAGCCGACCTACGAGGTCGTGGCGCTGCTGGTCGGCGCGGGTCTGGACGCCAAGCTCGCCTCGACCGCCGCCGACGCCCTGGGCAACGACGCCGCCCGCCGGCTGCGCGACGACCCGTGGGCGCTGCTCGGCCTGACCGGGGTCACCCTGGGCGACGCCGACCGGTTGGCCATCGCCGTCCTGCCCGGCGCCGACAAGCAGGACTCCCGGCGCGGCCGCGCGATCGTCGCCCAGACCCTGCGGACGGCGACCCGTGACGGGCACACCGTGCTCCCCGCGGACCTGGTGGTCGCCGCGCTGCGCGCCGAGGACGTCGCCGACCCGGCCGCGGCGATCGTCGCCGCCGTCGAGTCCGGCGAGGTGCTCGAGCACGAGCCGCCGGAGCCGGAGTACGACGAGGACGCCGACATCGAGGAGCTGCCCGAGCCGGACCCGGCGCTGCGCATGCTGTCGCTGGCCCGCTACGGGATGGCCGAGGAGGCGGTCGCGGAGAACGTCGCCCGGCTGGCCGCCACCGCCGAGCGGATCGCCGACCCCGCCGCCGTCCGCTCGGTGGCCAAGGGCCTGGACGACGCGCAGAAGCAGGCCGTGGCACAGGTCCTCGGCGCCGGCGTCTCGCTGCTGACCGGCGGGCCGGGCACCGGCAAGAGCCGCACGGTCGCCGCCGTGGTCAGGCTGCTGCGGGCCAAGGGCACCGAGGTCGCCCTCGCCGCGCCCACCGGGCGGGCGGCCAAGCGGCTGGAGGAGCTCACCGACCACCCGGCGGTCACCGTGCACCGGCTGCTGGGCGCGCAGGGCACCTCCGGCGGGTTCGCCCGCAACGAGGAGTGGCCCCTGGACGCCGACGTCGTCGTGGTGGACGAGGCCTCGATGCTCGACGTCGAGCTCACCGCCGCCCTGCTGGAGGCCTGCTCGGACGGCACCCACCTGCTGCTCGTCGGCGACCCGGCGCAGCTGCCCTCGATCGGCCCGGGGCACGTGCTGGGCGACCTCATCGACTCCGGGGTCGTGCCGGTCACCGAGCTGACCACCCTCTACCGGCAGGCCGAGGGCGGGGCGATCGCCCGGCTGGCCAACGCCGTCCGGGCCGGGGAGCTGCCGCCGGTGGACTCCCCCGACCGCGAGGTGGTCGTCGTCCCGGCGTCGGGCAGCGCGGAGGCCGCCAAACGGGTCGTGCAGCTGGTCACCGACTCGATCCCGCGGGCGCTGGGGATCGACCCGGCGACCGTGCAGGTGGTCACGCCGGTGCACCGCGGCCCGGCCGGGACGATCGAGCTCAACAAGGCGCTCAAGGCGCAGCTCAACCCGGGCGAGGGCACGGTGTGGGGTTTCGACGTCGGCGACCGGGTGGTGGCCACCGCCAACCACCTCGACCTCGAGCCGATCGGGTTCGCCAACGGCGAGGTCGGGGTGGTCACCGGCACCGGTGACGGCACGCTCGACGTGGATTTCGCCTCGGGGCCGGTGACGGTGACCGGGTCGGCGATGAGCGACCTGCGGCACGGCTGGGCGATCACCGTGCACCGCGCGCAGGGCTCCGAGTGGCCCGGCGTGGTCGTCGTCCTGCCGCCGGAGGCCGGCGGCATGCTGTCGCGGCCGCTGGTCTACACCGCGCTGACCCGCGCCCAGCGGCACCTGTCGGTCGTGCACGCCTCCGGGGCCGCGCTGGCGCGCGCCGTGAGCCAGGTCGACGTCCGGCCGCGGCGCACCCGGCTGGCCCAGCTGCTGGCCGACGACGCGCCCGACTAGCCCCGGGCCGCCCGCGCGGCGCAGACCAACTGGCGGGTGGCGGCCTGCAGCTGACCCGGGCAGGTCAGCGGCCGTGGGAACGGCACCCGGAGGTCCCGCCGGCCGGCCGGGCGCTCGATCCGCAGCCGGAACCCGAAGCGGTCCAGCCCGAGCGGGCGGACGACGTCCCGCGGCCCGAGGTCGCCGGCCGGGATGCGGCTGCGCAGCAGGTCGAGCACCTCGGGGTGGTCGCGGTCGAGGTGCTGCAGCACCCGCGCCTCGACGGCGGTCAGCGGGTCGGGACGAGCCTGCGTGAAGGCCTGCGGGCCGACCTCGGTGCAGCGCTCGCCTTCCCGCAGCACCACCTCGGCGACGTCGAGCCGCACCAGCGTGGCGCCCTGGCCCACGTCGAGCAGTGGGCCCACCGGCCGGGTCTCGGCAAAGGCCAGCGCCGCGGCGCGCCGGGCGGCCGGGTGCACGGGCGTGAGCCAGCCGGAGAGCCACAGCTGGGCGCGCAGCGGGTCCCGCAGCGGCACCGGCGCCCGGTCGCTGACCATCAGGACGGCGGTGAGGTCCTCGCGGCCGGCGAGTGCGGCGTCGACCTCCCCGCCGGCCGGCACCAGCACGTAGGTGGTGCCCGTGGTGGTCGTCGCGTGCGCCAGCGGGCGCCCGGCGTCCAGTCCGCGCACGCAGAGCGCAGCGGAGGTGCGGCTGCCGACGGTGCGAGCGCGCTCGGCAGCGTCGGCGCGGAGGACGGGCGCTGCGGGGCTCGACGTCACGGGGCTCCCTCGGGGTCAGTGGCGAGTTAGGTAAGGCTAACTTGAGTGGACCGAAGACGAAAGCCACGACGCGCCCCGAGCGACACGCCGAGTCGTGACGGAATGGTCCATCCCAGGAGCCTTGCGACCCACGCGCTCGCGGGTGTTGCATGGCGGACCCCGGGCGCTCACCGACCGCCCCTGCCTCGGGAGCCGCCGTGAGCGCATGCCGCCGTGCCGCTGCCGTCAGCACGCTGACCGTCCTGGTCCTGGGAACGGGGACAGGGGTCGCCGCGGCCGAGAGCCCCGCCGGCGAGGCCCCCGCGAGCGCAGTCGCGCCACTGACCTGGACGGGGTGCGGAACGACGGCCGAGGCCGCCGCGGCCGGCGTGGAATGCGCGACGGCCGACCTCCCGATGGACTACGACGAGCCCGAGGGCGCGCGGGTGCAGATCGCCGTCGCGCGCGTCCCGGCCGCCGACCCGGCCAACCGCATCGGCTCGCTGTTCGTCAACCCCGGGGGCCCCGGTGGCCAGTTCGTCACCTACCTGCAGCAGGCCGGCGCCGGCCGGTTCGCCGACCTCAACGCGCGCTTCGACATCGTCGCCTTCGCCCCGCGTGGGGTCGCGCCGAGCACGCCCGCCATCGACTGCCAGGTCGACCCGGAGACCCAGAGCATCTACTCGACCCCGGTACCGAGCCCGCTGGACATCGACGTCGACGCCTACGTCGCCAAGGTGCAGGGCTACGTCGACGCGTGCCTGGCCAACAACGGGGAGATCCTCGAGCACGTCTCGACAGCCAACGTCGCCCGCGACATGGACGCCCTGCGCGCCGCCGTCGGCGACGAGCAGCTGACGTACCTGGGTTACTCCTACGGCACCTTCCTCGGGGCCACCTTCGCCAGCCTGTTCCCTGACCGGTACCGGGCGATGGTCCTCGACGGCGCGCTGGACGCCGACGAGTACATCAACGACCCGCTCAACGGGATCGCCGCGCAGACCGCCGGGTTCGAGACGGCGCTCGCCCGCTTCACCGAGGCCTGCGCGGTCGACCAGGAAGCCTGCTCCGGCTTCGGCGGCACCGACCCCCAGCTGGCCTACGACCAGCTGCTGGCAGCGACCGAGGTCAGGCCCATCCCCGCCGACGCCTATGCCGCCGACCCGCGCCCGGTCACCGCCGACGACATCCGGCTCGTCACCTCGCAGCTGCTCTACGCCAAGCGGAACTGGGGCCTGCTGAGCGCCGTGCTCGCCGAGGCCGCGGCCGGGGACGGGTCGACGGTCCGCGCGCTCCTCGACCAGGCCGTCTACGCCGACGGCGCCTCGACCGACCGCTACTTCACCATCGGCGCGTCCGAGCAGCGCTATCCGCAGGGCGACCTCGAGGTCTACCTCGACCGCGGCGCGGAGTCGTGGGCGTCCTTCCCCCACTTCTGGTTCAACAGTGGGTACGCCGAGATCAACTACGCGCTCTGGCCGGCCCACGACGAGGACGCATTCGCCGGGCCCTTCGACGTGCCGGAGTCCGCGGCGACCCCGCTCGTCATCGGGACGACCTACGACCCGGCGACGCCGTACTCGGGGGCGGTGAGCCTGGTCGCGGACCTGGGCAACGCGCGGCTGCTGACCATGGAGGGCGACGGCCACACCGCCTATGGCGGCAAGTCCACCTGCATCGACGCGGCGACCGACGCCTACCTGATCGACGGCGCGCTGTCCCCCGAGGGCACCGTCTGCCGGCAGGAGGTCCCCTTCGTGGGCGTCGAGGCGGTGCCGGTGGCGGCGTCCACGGCGACCCAGCGGCTGGCCTCGGTCGGCGGCTGAGCGGCCGGGCCCGGTCGGTCGCCCCCCCCCCGCCGCTCGGCGGGGAGTGCCCGGCGCGCCGTCCGCGACGCGCCGGGGCCGGAACGGCGAGGTACCGCAGCCGTTGCCTGCGCCGATCCCCCGGGTGTTGCATGTTCGGCGTTCAGAGGGGCGCCGACCTCGTGGCGTCCCGGCATCCTCGAAGAGGGCTGGGGTCCATGGCCAGGTGTCGTCGATCGCTCGTCGTGGTGGCTGTGGCCGCCCTCGTCTCCGGTGCCGGGACCACGGTCGCCGGTGCCGCTGTTCCCCCGGCCGAGCCGCTGTCCGAGATGGTCCCGCAACTGAGCTGGGCGGCCTGCGGGACGACGGAGGACGGGACTGCGGCCGGCGTCGAGTGCGCGAGCGCCGACGTCCCCATGGACTACGACGAGCCAGAGGGCGAGAGCGTGCGGATCGCCCTCGCCAGGGTGCCGGCCACCGACCCGGCGAACCGGATCGGCTCGCTGTTCGTCAATCCCGGCGGCCCCGGCGGCGAGTTCGTGGGGTACCTGCAGGAAGCCGGTGCAGGCCCGTTCGCAGACCTCAACGCGCGCTTCGACATCGTCGCCTTCGCCCCGCGTGGGGTCGCGCCGAGCACGCCCGCCATCGACTGCCAGGTCGATCCGGAGACCCAGGGCCCCACCGTGACGCCGACCCCGACCCCGTTCGACGTGGACCTGGACGCCCTCATCGCTCGGGCTCAGAGCTACGTCGACGCCTGCCTGGCCAACAACGGGGAGGTCCTCGCGCACCTCTCGACCGCCAACGTCGCCCGCGACCTCGACCTGCTGCGCGCGGCAGTCGGCGACGAGCAGCTCACCTACCTGGGGTTCTCCTACGGCACCGTCATCGGCGCCACCTACGCCAGCCTCTACCCCGACGGGTACCGCGCGCTGGTGTTGGACAGCGCCGTCGACGCCGACGAATACATGAACAACCCGTTGAGCCTGACCGCGGAGCAGGCCGCTGGCTTCGAGGTCGCACTGGCTCGCTTCACCGAGGCTTGCGCCGTGGACCAGGTCGCCTGCTCGGGCTTCGGCGGCACCGACCCCTACCTGGCCTACGACCAGCTGCTCGCCGCGGCCGAGGCCAGGCCCATCCCGGCCGACGCCTACCCGGCCGACCCGCGGCCGGTCACCGCCGACGACGTCCGGAAGGTGACCATCCAGCTGCTCTACGCCAAGGACCTGTGGGGGCTGCTGGGTCTGGTGCTGTCCGAGGCCGCCAACGGGGACGCCTCGTTCATCCGGGCGCTGCTCCACCAGGTCTTCCTGGCCGACACCGCGGCCGGCGACCGGCAGTTCGCCATCAGCGCGTCAGAGCAGCGCTTCCCCCGGGACGACCTGCAGGTCTACCTGGACCGCGGCGCGGAGTCGTGGGCGTCCTTCCCGCACTTCGGGGGCAACAGCGGGTACACCGAGATCCACTACGCGCTGTGGCCCGTGCGTGATGAAGACGCCTTCGCCGGGCCCTTCGAGGCGTCCGGGTCCGGGCCGGTGCCACTGGTGATCGGCACGACCTACGACCCGGCCACGCCGTACGCCTGGGCCGAGCGCCTGACCGCCGACCTGGGGACGGCCCGGCTGCTGACGATGGAGGGCGACGGGCACGCCGCGTACGGCGGCAAGTCCACCTGCATCGACAGTGCGACCGCGACCTACCTGGTCGACGGCGTGCTGCCGGCCGCGGGCACCGTCTGCCGCCAGGAGACGGTGTTCGAGTCCCCCGTCCCGGCCCCGACCAGCGCGGCCGCCGCCACACAGGCGCTCAACGGCCTGCTGCTGCCGTGAGCTCCCTGGTCCGCCGGCGGGTGCCGGCGGACCAGGGACTCAAGCAGACGTTGCAGAAGTAGGTCTTCGGGCTCTGTCCGGTTTGGGCGCTCCGGCGCAGGGTTCGCCGCATGTCGTCACCGGCGTCTTCCCCGCCGTCGCGGCTGGTCAGTGACGAACTCTGGGCGCTGGCCGAGCCACCGATCCTGGCGCTGGCCGAGTCACCGATCCCACCGCGCCACCCCGCCATCCACGGGCGGACGGGGCGGCCGCGGGTCCCCGAGCGTGACATGCTGGAGGGCATCGCCTTCGTGCTCTCCACTGGCATCGGCTGGACCAAGCTGCCCCGCGAGTTTGGCTACGGGTCGGGTTGGACCTGCTGGCGCCGGATGCGCGAATCGCACGAGGCCGGCGTCTTCCGATCAGCTCCACCAGGCCGTCCTCGACCGCCTGGGTGAGGGGGCCGGCTGCACTGGTCCCGGGCCAGCCTGGACTCGGTCAGCGTCCGGGCGAAGAGAGGGGCGAGCTGACCGGCCCCAACCCCACCGACCGGGGCAAGGCCTCCCAGCTTGTACCACCTGCTGGTCGACGCGCACGGGCTCCCGCTCAACGTGCTGGTCTCCGGCGCCAACCGGCACGACAGCCTCTTCGTCGAACCGATCCTGGACTCGATGCCGGCGATCAAGCGCGGTGGCCGCGGCCATCCCCGCCACCGGCCGGTCAAGCTGCACGCCGCCTTGGGCTACGACAACCCGCGGGTCCCCCGCTACCTGCGCCGCCGCGGCATCACCGCCCGCATCGCCCGGATCGGCCGGGACTCCGGCGCCCCGTCGCCGCCCCGGAAGGCGAGGAGCAGCTGGGCCAACCGTCCGCCGTCGACCTCGCCGGCGGCCAGGGCGGCATACACGCTGCCCCAGCCCCGTCGATGGGCCGGCAGAAGACTCAAATGTGGCAGCGAGGACATCGACTCGGCCGTCAGCAGCCCATCGATCAACTCGAACAGCGCGTCCCGGCATCGGCCCAGACATCGGTGCAGCTCGCCGCGGAAGCGCTGCAGCTGCTGCAGCCCCGCGGTGATCAGGCTCTGGTCACCCCCATCGGCCAGCGTCAGACTGTCCATCACGGCCACCGCCGTCGCTTCGAAGCGTCGCAACTCCGAGGGATCCAGCGGTGGCCGCCCTCATGCCAGACCCCGAATCACACTTACGCAACCCAGGCTGCCGAGGTTGAATGGCGAGCTAAAGGGGGACGTCGTCGTCGTCGACGGGGACGTCGGCCTCCTGCTCGAGGACGTCGGCGGGGTCGGCCTCGCGGTCGCCGACCGGGCGCAGCGGGCTGCCGGCCTCGCCGGGGCGGGCGGCCAGCTGCTGCTCGAGGGCGTCGGCCTCGGGGACGTCCTCGCCCGGCGGGGTGGCGTCACCGGCGAGGGCGACGGCCGGCGGGTCGAGCGGGGCCTCCTGCTCGGCGCGGTCGGCGTCGGGCACGTCGTTGCCGGGAGCGGTCACGTCGTCCTCCGTGTCGTCGGGGATGGGGTCGGTCCCATCCTGCCGCCCGGCGGGTGGCCGGGCAGTCCGGGAGACGACGGTCACGTGACCGCGGCGCCTCCGGCGGGCACAATCGGCCAGATGGAGGCGGTCGCCGGGGATTACGAGTTCGCGCCGCTGCGGATCCCGCCGGGTACGTCCCGGTCCGCAGCGGCGACCATGCTGAGCCTGCAGGCGGACACCGGTGGCTGGGAACTGGCCCGGCTGCAGCTGCACGCCGACGGCACGCGCAAGGTCATCCTGCGCCGCCGGGCCCGGTTGTCCTACCTGCCCAAGCCGCACATCTAGCGCTGCCGGCGCCGTCGGCCCGCTGCGGTCGCCGACGCGGCGCGGGCGTGTCAGGGTCGGGGCTGGTTCGCCGCTGCCCGGGGCGGCCTGGGAGGACGGCATGCGAGAGACCCTGACCGACCGGTTCCGCTTCCTGCGCGCCTTCGTGGCCAACCCGCGCCAGGTGGGCGCGATCCTGCCGACCTCCCGCTGGGCGGTGCGGGACATGCTGGACCTGGCCGACCTCTCCCGTGCCGACCTGGTCGTCGAGCTGGGCGCGGGCACCGGGGTGCAGACCGGCGAGGTCCTCGCCCGGCTCGGCGCGGGCGCCCGGCTGGTGGCGCTGGAGATCGACCCGGACCTGGCCAAGCTCCTCGAGGAGCGCTACGACGATCCCCGGCTGCAGGTGGTCTGCGACTCGGCGGAGAACCTCGACGTGCACCTGGGCGGCAAGCGGGCCGACGTGCTGGTCTCCGCGCTCCCCTACACCTCGTTCGAGGCGGGGCTGCGCCGCCGGGTGCTGGACCTGCTGCCGGTCGCGCTGGCACCCGGCGGCGTGCTGCTGGTGATCCAGTACTCGCCACTCATCCTGCGCGAGCTGCGCCGCCGGTTCCCGTCGGTGCAGCAGAAGATCACGCCGTGGAACGTGCCCCCGGCGTTCCTGTACGCCTGCCGCACCGACCCCTCCTGACGCCCCCTCCTGACGCTCAGCGCATCGACGGCGGGCGCAGCGCCTCCGGGACGACGGCCGTCTCGCCGCCGGCGGTCTTCGCGCTGGGCACACCCTTGAACCGGTAGGGCACGGTGCCGACGCCCGGCTGGACGACGTAGGCCGCGCCCGGCTCGCCCGAGGTCCAGGCCGCGACCATCGCGTCGGCCACCTCCTCGGCCGACAGCACCGGGAAGCCGGCCCGGGTGAACTGGTCGCGGATCCGGTCGATGATCGCGGTGTCGGCGAAGCCCGGGCAGATCGCGGTGATCGTCGTCCCCTCCCGGGCCAGGCGCGGGGCCATCGACCGGACGAAGGCGATGGCGCCGCCCTTGGCGACGCTGTAGCCGGGGTCGGTGGCCATCGGCGAGAGGCCGGCCAGGGACGCCGTCACGACGATCGCGCCGCCGCCGGCCCGCTTGAGCGCCGGGCGGGCGGCCACCGCGCCGTAGACGACGCCGAACAGGTCGACGTCGACCACCCGCACGAACTCGTCGAGGTCCAGCTCGTCGTCGGACTTGGCCGCGGAGATGCCGGCGTTGAGGTAGGCGGCGTCGAGCCGGCCGTGCCGGGCCTCGATGCGCTCGACGAGCGCGGCGTTGGCCGCGCGGTCGGTGACGTCGAGGACCTCGAACTCCGCACCCAGGTCGGCGGCGGTGGCGCGCGCCCGCTCGCTGTCGAGGTCGGCGAGGACGACGGTGACCGCCCGCTCCCCCAGCTTGGCGGCGAGGGCGCGGCCGAAGCCGCCGGTCCCCCCGGTGATCAGTGCGACGGATCCGGGACGGGGAGTGGGCGCGGTCACCCGGCCATCAGACCACGGCCGGCCGCGGGGCGAGCGCTGCCTCGACGGCCGCGGTCACGTGCAGCCGGGCCGAGGGCAGCAGCGGCACCGGGCTGTCGCCGGGGTCCAGCAGCAGCTCGAGCTCGGTGCAGCACAGCGCCACGGCGTCGGCGCCCCGCGCGGCGAGTCGGCGGACGACGGCGCGCAGGTCGGCGCGGGTGGCGTCGGAGAGCACGCCCCGGCACAGCTCGTCGAAGATGGCCGCGTCCACGCGGTCGACGTCGTCCTCCGGCGGCACCAGCACGCTGAGGCCGGCAGCCCCCAGCCGCTCGCGGAGGAACGGCGCCCGCACGGTGCCCGCCGTGCCGAGCAGGCCGATCGTGGGGCCGGGCGCGGCGGCGGCCACCGGGTCGGCGATGTGCAGGAACGGCACGCCCAGGGCCGCCTCGATCGCCGGCGCCGTCCGGTGCATGTAGTTCGTGCACAGCAGCACCAGCTCGGCACCGGCGGACTCCAGCGCTCGTGCCTCGGCGGCCAGCAGCGCGGCCGCGTCGTCCCAGCGGTCCTCCAGCTGGCACTCCCGGACGACGCGGAAGTCCAGGCTGCGCACCAGCAGCGACGCGCTGGCCAGCCCGCCGAGCCGGTCCCGCACCAGCTCGTTGGCGATGCGGTAGTACAGCGCCGTCGACTCCCAGCTCATCCCGCCCAGCAACCCGATGGTCCTCATGCGCCCAGGCTCGCCCGCCGGGAGGGGATCGTCCAGGCCGGGATGTCGACGTCCTGAGCCAAGCGCTGCTTGGATGTCCCACCGTGGATCCCCGTCGGGTGCTCGTCTTCCGTGAGGTCGCCCGCGCCGGGTCGCTGGCCGGGGCGGCCCGCGCGCTGGGCTGGACGCAGCCGGCGGTGAGCCAGCAGGTACGGCAGTTGGAGCGCGAGATCGGCACGGCTCTCGTCCTGCGCCAGGGCCGGGGCGTGGCGCTGACCGAGGCCGGCCGGGTCCTGCTCCGGCACGCCGAGGGGGTCGCCGACCGGCTGGCCGCGGCCGAGCAGGAGATCGCCGCGCTGACCGGCCTGGCCGCGGGCACGGTGCGGCTGTCCGCCTTCCCGACGGCCGCGGCGGTCCTGCTGCCGCCCGCGCTGGTCGCGCTGCGGGAGCGGGCGCCGGCCCTGCAGGTGCACTTCACCGAGGAGGAACCGCCGGAGGCCGAGGCGGCGGTGCGCAGCGGCGCGGCGGACCTGGCGCTGGTGTTCCGCCACGAGGACGACGAGGACGCCGTCCCCGGCGACCTGCTGCGCGAGCCGCTGGCGCGCCACCCGGTCCTGGCCGTCGTCCGGGCGGGCGGGCCGCTGCCCACGACGCTGGCCGACCTGCGCGACCAGCCGTGGATAGCCGGGTGCGTGCGCTGCCGCGGTCACCTGCTGCGCTGCGCCCGGCGGGCCGGCTTCATACCCGACGTCCGCTTCGCCACCGACGACCACGTCGTCGCGCAGGGCCTGGTGGCCCAGGGGCTCGGCGTGGCCCTGCTGCCGAGCTGGGCCCTGGCGGCGAGCACGCAGCCCGGCGTGGTCTCCGTCGACCTGCCCGACGTCGACGGCCGGGTGGTCGAGACGCTGGCGCGCCCGGACGCCCGGCGGGTGCCCGGCGTCGCCGCCCTGCTGGGCGCGCTGCGCGCCGCGGCCTGAGCGGCGTCAGCAGGCGCGCAGGAACCGGTCGAGGACCCGGATGCCGAAGCGCAGCGACTCCACCGGCACCCGCTCGTCGATGCCGTGGAACAGCGAGGCGAAGTCCAGGTCCGGCGGCAGTCGCAGTGGGGAGAAGCCGAAGCAACGCATGCCCAGCCGCTCGAAGCTCTTGGCGTCGGTGCCGCCGCTCATGGTGAACGGCACCGGGCGGGCGCCGTCGTCCTCGGCCCTGAGCGCGGCGACCATCGCGTCGACCAACGGGCCGTCGAACGTCGTCTCCACGGCCTGGTCGTGCACCAGCCACTCGCGCTGCACGCCCTCGCCGATGAGGCTCGCCAGCTGCCGCTCGAACTCCTCCTCCTGCCCGTAGAGGAAGCGGCCGTCGACGGTGGCGCCGGCGGTGCCGGGGATGACGTTGGCCTTGTAGCCGGCGTCGAGCATCGTCGGGTTGACCGTGTTGCGCAGGGCCGCGCCGATCATCCGGCTGATGCTGCCGAGCCGGGCCAGGGCCTGCTCGGGCTCGTCGGGGTCGATCTCGACGCCGTAGGCGTCCTCGACCGCGGCGAGGAACTGGCGCATCGGCGGGGTCAGCGTGGTCGGCAGCCGGGCCGAGCCGAGCCTCGCCACGGCTGAGCAGAGCCGCGTGACGGCGTTGTCGTCGTGGACGAAGGAGCCGTGGCCGGGCCTCCCGCCCGCGGTCAGCCGCATCCAGGCCAGGCCCTTCTCCGCCGTCTGGACGAGGTAGAGGCGCAGGTCGTCGCGGACGGTGATGCTGAAGCCGCCGACCTCGCTGATCGCCTCGGTGCAGCCCTCGAAGAGGTCGGGGTGCTCCTCGACGAGGTAGCGGGCGCCGAGCCGGCCGCCGGCCTCCTCGTCGGCGACGAAGGCCAGGACGACGTCCCGCGGGGGCCGGACGCCGGTGCGGGCCCAGTCGCGCACGAGCGCGAGGGTCATCGCGTCCATGTCCTTCATGTCGACCGCGCCGCGGCCCCAGACGTAGCCGTCGCGCTCCTCGCCGGAGAACGGGTGCACGCTCCACTCGGCCGGGTCGGCGGGGACGACGTCCAGGTGGCCGTGGACCAGCAGCGCCGGGCGGCTGCTGTCCTGGCCCTCGATGCGGGCGACGAGGCTGGCCCTCCCCCGCTCCGACTCGTGGATGACCGACGGGATGCCGACCTCGCCGAGCTTGCCGGCGACCCACTCGGCCGCCGTCCGCTCGCCCTTGCCGGTGGCGGTGTCGCCGGTGTTGGTCGTGTCGATGCGGATGAGGTCGGACAGCAGCTCCGCAACCTCTCCCTGGGCCCGGTTCAGGTCGGTCTCTGCCACCCGCCGAGCGTAGGGCCGTCGATGTCGCTCCATCGGGTGAGGGAGGGCTGGACCCCCCTGCCGGACGTGCCGATCCCCGTGGCATGCGCACCAGAGCGATCACGCGGACCCGCGACGCACGGGCTGCCGCCCGGAGCGCGCTGTTCATCCTCGGCGTCTGCTCCGCGGTCGTGACCGCCTTCACCGTCGTCCAGTTCTCCTCCGCCGGGACGACGACGGTCGTCTCCTGGATGGGCGTGGGCCTGCTCACCGCCGCAGCGCTCACCTGCGCGCTGGTGCCCGCCGAGCGGCTGGACCGCACGGGCGCCTTCGCCGCGCTGCCCTTCGCCGGGGTGCTGCTGGCCTGGGTGTTGAACATGGTGACCCAGGACGCCTCCACCGCCGCACAGGTCTTCCTCGCCTTCCCGGTGCTCTGGGCGGCCTCCCACCTGCGGCCGCCGGCCGTGGTGCTCGTGACCACGCTGGCGGTGACCGCCCTGGCCGTGACCCTGACGGCGTTGCGGCCGCTGGCGACGGCGGTGCCCGACCTCGTCTTCTTCGGGACCGTGCTGGTCGTGATGGCCGTGCTGCTGGTGCGCGCCCGTGAGGTGCAGGACCGGCTCGTGGCGGCGCTCGAGCAGCAGGCGACGGTCGACGGCCTGACCGGCCTGGTGAACCGCCGGGTGTTCGACGCGGCGCTGGAGCGCTCGCTCACCCGGCCGGCCTACTCCGGCACGGCGCTGGTCCTGGTCGACGTGGACAGCTTCAAGTCGATCAACGACACGTACGGCCACCCGGTCGGCGACGACGTCCTGGTGCACCTGGCGGGCATCCTGTGCAGCCACGTGCGGGCGGACGACGCCGTGCTCTCCCGGCTCGGTGGCGACGAGCTCGCCGTCCTGCTGCCGGGCTCGTCGGCCGGCGTCGCCGCGCGGCGGGCCGAGGAGCTGCTGGAGGCGGTCCGCTCGACGCCGTTGCACCTGCCCGACGGCACCCTGCTGTCCCTGTCGGTCAGCCTCGGGGTCGCGCACGTGGCCGCCGGGTCGGCCGACCTGCGGGCCCTCTACTCCACCGCCGACGGCGCGCTGTACGAGGCGAAGCGGGCCGGCCGCGGACGCGTCGGCGTGGCCGCAGGCTGAGTGCGCCGCGCGGTCGGAGGGGGTGTCCCGGACCCCGACCTGGGTCGGGTAGTCTTGCTCCCGCACTCGTCCGGGTGGCGGAATGGCAGACGCGCTAGCTTGAGGTGCTAGTGCCCTTTATCGGGCGTGGGGGTTCAAGTCCCCCCTCGGACACAGCCTCACCCCGGTGTTCCTGCAGGTCAGGAGCCCGGGGTGTCTTGCTGTAGAGGCCGCTGAGGCCCTCGTGATACCCGCGTGATACTCCGTGCCTCGGGTCAGCCCTCGAGCAGCGCCGCGAAGCGGTCGGCCGCCTCGCGGCCCATGCCGGGGTGCACGTGCTGGTACACGGTGAGCGTGATGGTGGCGCTGGCGTGGCCCAGACGCTCCGAAACCACCTTCACCGGCACCCCGTCGGCGAGCAGCAGGGTGGCGTGGGTGTGGCGGGCGCAGCGCGGCCACGGTGCCCGCGTCGAGGTCGACGCCCCGGGACCGGCCGGTCTTGGTCGGTCCCTCGACGAGGCGCTCGCCGGCGCCCTTGGCTTTCACCACCGGGCCCGGGGCTGGCGCAAGCTGTCCGGGCGCAGTGGTCGTGGTCCGACCCACCCGCTGGGGCAACCCCTCCCGCGTCGGCGCCACCTACATGTGGCGGCAGGTGAGGAGGACCGCACCTGGCCGGGCGATTACCCCGATGGCGTCCGCCGTCCGCGTCGTCCGTTGCCCGGACCGGCCACTGCGGTGATGTGAATCCGCCATTGGGCGGCGGGCGGCCACGCCGCCGAGGCCCGACGACTCCTCCGCGGCCACGACCTCGCGTGCTGTGCCCGCTGGACCAGCCCCACTACGCGAACGTCTTCCTCGAGTTGGCCAACCGCTGACGGGTTGCGGCAAACGCCTCACAGGGCCGGATCAGGATCGACCCGCGGGTTGATCTTGGAGTGGTCAGTCTCCACCGGTAGACGCCGTCCATGCTTGGTGGCGACGGGCTAGCGGGCAAAGGACACTCGGTTATCGGCGTCGGCAGGTCGCGGCTCCACAGGGCATCGGTAGGCCGCCCTGATCGCCGGCAGTCCCGGGGCGCAGACTGAGCCCGTCCCTTCATCCCACACCGCCGAGCGAGGGACCCATGACCGGCGAGACGACCGAGCGAGCCGGTCTGGCACGGGATGCGCCCGCCGCCCCGCTTGGTCCGCTCGGGATCCTGCGGATCGGCCCGTTCCTGGTGCTCTACATCAATGCAACGGTCGTGTTCCTAGGGGTGATGGCGCAGACCGTCGCCCGCAGCTGGCTGGCCTTCCAGCTCACCGGGTCCAATGCTGCCCTCGGCGGCGTGCTGCTCGCGTTCGGCGTGGCGATGCTGCTCGCCACGCCATGGGGTGGGGTGGCCGCCGACCGGCTACCGAAGCGACTGGTGCTGCAGCTCGCCGTCTCCCTGCTCGCCATCGCCAGCGCGGGCGTCGGCTTCGCGGTGGCCTTCGACGTGGTCGAGTACTGGATGCTGCTAGCTGCCAGTGTCCTGCAGGCGCTCGGGTTCGCCTTGTTCAACCCGGCACGGATGGCGTTCCTCGCCGAACTGGTGCCCCGGACGGCGGTCCCCGCAGCGGTCTCGTTGCTGCTGGTCAACGCCGAGGTCAACCGGGTCATCGGCCCCGCCATCGCCGGGCTGGTCATCGGCTCGCTCAGCTTCGGCACCGCTGCGGTGTTCCTGGCCACCGCGGTCCTCTCCGCGGTCGGCCTGCTGCTCACCGCGGCGCTGCCACCCGGCCGGCGGGTGGGCGACGCGTCGGACCGCTCGCCCCTGGGTGAGTTGGCTGACGGCGTCCGCTACGTCCGCCGGCGTCCTGAACTCCTGGCGCTGCTCTGGTGCGGCATCGGCGTGACGATGGCCGGGCTGCCCTACCTCGCCTTCCTGCCCACCGTCGCCAGCGACCTGTTCGGCCTCGGGTCGGCCGGCTACGGCATCCTCTCGGCCACCTCCGCCGTGGGCGCGGTCGTCACGGGAGTACTGCTCGGCCGGCGGTCCTACCGACGCTCCGAGACGCGCGTGCTGATCCTGGCCGGGACGACGTTCGGGGTGGCCCTGGGCACGCTGGCGCTCGCCCCGGTGTTCGCCGTCGCGGTCGCTGCCCTGCTCGTCGTCGGCGGCGCGATGATGGCGTTCCAGACGTCCAACCAGTCCCTGCTGATCTCGCTGTCGGACATGGAGTATCACGGGCGCATCCAGGGGCTGATCATGCTGAGCTTCGGCGCCTTCGGGATCGCTGCGCTGCCGCTCGGGCTGCTGGCCGACGCGCTGGGCCTGCGCTGGACCCTCGGCGCGATGGGCTTCGCCGTCACGCTGCTGATGGCGCTCTTCGCGGTGGGCAGCCGACGGCGGTCCGCCGGGACCGACCGACTGCGGGATCTCGGCTAACGCCGGAACCGCTCAACGGCGCCAGTCCACGCCCGGCAGGGAGGCGATCCACGCCTCGACCAGCCGCCCGCCCGCCAGGCGGTGTACCACCAGCCAGGTCACCACCGAGGTCTCGCCCGTGTCGACGTTCACCCCCAGGGTCGTTGCCCGGGTCCATACCTTGTCCCCAGCCAAGACCTGGTCATCGATGGTCGTGGCCGGGTTGTGCAAGAGTTGCCAGGCCTGCTTCAACTCCCGCTTGAACTCCGCCCGGCTCAGTGACCGCGTCCCGGCCGAGGAGTGCCGCACGTAGGGCTCGCCGAGCAACTCGTCGACAACGGAGAGATCCCGATGGCGCCACAGCCCGTCCCAGTAGCGCCCGACGATCGCCCGCCCGTCCTCGGCCTCCACGGCCGGGAATCCTAGGCCCGGACCGCGCGCGGCACGGGGCGCGGCCGGCCGCCGGGCACCTGGTCGAGCCACGTAGTCCTCTGAACAGCCCGGCACGGTCACCCCGGCAGCATGCCGCACGAGCCCGGGACGGAGCGGGACGTCTCGAGCGAAAGGCCAGCCGCTGCGAACGACGTGTGACCGGATGACCCCGCCGATCGAGGCGCCGGCCTGGGCGGCGTCGTCGCAGGGACACGCGGCCGCCCTTGCGGGTTGGCGACCACGGCGGACGGACGTCGTCATGGCGAGCGGCATCGGTCCCGCGGTCGAGGCTTCCCTCGTGTCAACGCACGCGAGGGCGCAAGCTTCTCGCCTTGCTCGCCGCTCCAGCACAGACGGTCGGAGTTCCGCCCGGGCGACGGCGACCTCGGCGACCCAGCAGCGGAGTTGCAACGCCCAACAGCGACCTCATGGCCGTGTGCTTATGTACCGTGTCGCCCCTCGGACACTCTCCCGCCCCGGTGTTCCTGCAGCTCAGGAGCCCGGGGCGTTCGCATGAAGTGGCCCTCGAGGCCCTCGTGATACCCCCGTGATACTTCGCGACCGGAATCAGCCCTCGAGCAGCGCGGCGAAGCGGTCGGCCGCCTCGCGGCCCATGCCGGGGTGGACGTGCTGGTACACGGTGAGCGTGGTCGCAGAGTGCAGCACGCCTCCGGGATGGTTGGGATCGACCATGCCGACCCGCCGAGAGGTCGATCACGAACGCCTCTACGACCCCGC
Source organism: Geodermatophilus sp. URMC 65 (assembly GCF_053502545.1). Lineage (NCBI taxonomy): Bacteria > Bacillati > Actinomycetota > Actinomycetes > Geodermatophilales > Geodermatophilaceae > Geodermatophilus > Geodermatophilus sp. URMC 65. Next base: position 5,387,886 of record NZ_CP199954.1, on the reverse strand, counting down.
ACCCTGAGTCGGCGCAGCAGGCAGGCGCCCTCCGGGACCATGCTGCGGCGCCACCGGCACCGGTCTGTCACCGCTCCCCTGCGGACCGGGCGGCTGCTCACGGACCGGCCGCCGAGCTGACCCCGCGCGTCACCGAGCGCCTGGCCGAGGTCGACACGCCGGCGGCGGCCGGCGCCCGGGCTGGTTCCTGCCGCCGATCGGATTCCTCGCCCCCCCGCCGGACCAACAGCGCGGGTACGTCGCCGCTCATGAACTGGACCTCGTACCCGAAGAGCGGGACGACACCGGCCGGATCGCGCGCGTGCAGCGCCACGGTAAAGAGGTCGACGCCGGACGCGCCGTCTCCGAGGACCTCCGGGACGCGCGAGTCATCCGGCACGTGCATTTCCTCCGTGGGAGGCTGCGGACTGGCCCGGACCGTACGCCGGTCATCCGTCATCCGAACCGGGCACGGCTGTCGGACTGGTCACCGGTTCCGATCCAGCCATTCGAGGAGCACCTTCGACACGTGCTCGGGCTGGTCGGTCATCAGCACGTGGTTCGCGTTCGGGATCATCACGAGCTCGGCGCCGGGGATCCGGCCGGCGATGATGCGGCCGTTCTCCGGCGGGACGAGCGCATCCAGCTCCCCGTGCACGACCAGCGTCGGCGCGGTGATGCCCTCCATACGGCCGTAGCCGTCCCACCGCGACGACCCGACCACCTGCGCCAGGTAACCCTCGTTCGAGGCGGCGAGCGGGAACCGCACCGCCCAGTCCTCCTCGATGCGCGCGCGAGGTGTCTCGGGCGCGTAGTTGTAGGGGATGGAGGCCTCGGCCGCCTCCTGGGGCGTCATCTGGCCGCGCTGCGTCAGCATCGCCATCGCCCGGGGGTTCATGACGGCGTGCGCGATGCCCGGGTGCGTGGCGATCAGGCACAGCGAGCGGACCCGTTCCAGAGCGGTGAGCACGAGCTCCTGGGCGATCAGGCCGCCCATCGAGATGCCGACGATGTGGGCGGTGTCCACATCCGCCGCGTCCAACACGGCCAGGGAGTCCGCCGCCATGGTCTCGACCGTGTACGGCGCCCCAGGGACGTCACCGGTGCGGCCGGCACCCCGGTTGTCGATCCGGATGACCCGGTAGCTCTCGGCCAGAGCGGGCACCAGCCGGAACCACATCGCGGCCGGGTAGGCGAGCCCCATGAGCAGTAGGACGGCGGGAGCGTCCTCCGGCCCGTCGGACTCCCACGAGATGCGGGCCGTGTCAGGACGCTCGACGACCGGCACGGGATCGCTCCCTTCGTCGTGAGGTCTCGCGGCTTGGAACGGAGTTGTAGGTCCTCTCGTGCACCGCACCTCGAGAGGTCAGGTCCGGGCCCGAGAACGGCACCTACTCCCGGCCGACCGGGACTCAGTCCATTCTGGAGCAAGACCTCGGCGCCATGTGCAGCCGTGTGCGTATGTGGCGTGTCGCCCCTCGGACACCAGTCGATGCACACCAGCGACACTGGGCCACACCTTCGTTCAGGCGCTGCCCCCCGTGCGTGGACGCTAGTCCTGCACCGGGATCCATGGATTTCTCCGCCTGTGGACACCAAAGTAACTTGCGGAACCGAGGGTCGGCAAGTTACCTTGGAGAGGTGCGGGTCGACATCCTTGCCACCGCACGCAAGCACGGTGTGGCGGACGAGGACATCCTGCACGCACTCCGCAACGCCGTCTTCGACTACCCCGACCAGGGTGACCACGAGCTCACGATGGCCGTCGGCCCCGCCCGCAACGGCGTGACCATGTTGGAAGTCGGCTACCTAATGAGTGAGGAGGGTCGCCTGGTCGTCGTCCATGCCATGCGAGCCCGGCGGAAGTACGTCGAGAGAGGGTGACCGCGATGCCGCGCAGCTACGAGGACATCGTCAACCAGGCCGAGGAGCTGTCCCGCGCCTTCGAAGAGGACTTCGAGCCGGCCATCTCCAAGGAGGAGGCGGCGGTCCGAGCTGCCGCTCTCCGCCGCGCACGGGCCGAAAGCGAACTCGGTGAGGCCGTTGCCGCCGCTCGGACGGCCGGCGTCCCCTGGGATCGCATCGGCGAAGCAGTGGGGACCAGCGGCGAAGCGGCGCGGCAGAAGTACCGCGCCCTGGTCGGCAAGAAGAAGCCGGTCACCACCGGTCACTGACCCCGTCGCGGGATGCGGCGACTGTGCGGCCTGCCGCCAGGTGTGGTTCTCGCGACAGTATGGAGTCGTGCCGATTCCGCCCGGGGCCGCGGACCAGGGCATCTTGCCGTTCACCGGTCTGGACGACGAGCTCTCGGCGCTGCGCGACGAGGTCGTCCGGCTGCGGGCGGAGAACGCCCGGCTGCAGCGCCTGCTGGAGCTGACGCCGCAGCAGGCGCTCCCGCCCGGTCCGGTCCAGACCGGTGTCTTCGACGGCGAGCCGGGACCGGTACACGCCGGCTCCCCCGCCTCGGCAAAGGTCGCCTTCTACGCCAGCCTCTTCGCCGCTCGGCCCGACGTCTACGCGGTGCGGTGGGAGAACGCGCGTACCGGCCGTGCCGGGTGGGTGCCCGCGGTGCGCGGCGGCTGGCGCAAAGGCGTTCCGGCCGCGGAGCGGGCGTACCTGCCGCTGACCGACGAGGTCATCACCGCCCATCTGTCCGGCGAGCTGGAGCTAGGCCTGTATCCGCTGCTGGACGGCGACCGGTGCCACTGGCTGGCCGCCGACTTCGACGGCCCCACCGCCATGCTCGATGCGCTCGCCTACCTCAAGGCCGCCCGTGAGGTCGGCGCCTCAGCGGCACTGGAGGTGTCCCGGTCCGGGCTGGGAGCACACGTCTGGCTGTTCTTCACCGCCCCCGTCCCTGCGGCCACCGCGCGACAACTCGGCACCGGGCTGCTACGCGAGGCCATCGCGGTGCGCGGTCGGATGGACCTGGCGAGCTACGACCGGCTGTTCCCGTCCCAGGACGTCGTTCAGGTCGGCGGCCTCGGCAACCTGATCGCCGCTCCCTTGCAGGGCCGTGCCCGCCGCCGGGGAGCCACGGTTTTCCTCGACCTGGCAACCATGGAACCGCACGAGGACCAGTGGGCCTACCTGTCCAGCCTCGGCCGGCTCACCCCGAAGGAAGTCGATCGGCTCGCCCGGCGGCTGGGCCAGGTCGCCGTCGGCGCGGAGGTGAACCGGCTCCGCTCCCCCACATCCACAAAGATCGCCACGCAGCCGCCCGCCGTGGTACGTGCCCGGCTCGGTGCCACCTTCACCGTCGAAGCCGCGGAACTACCCCCAGCGTTGCTGGCCACGCTCAAGCACGCGGCGTCGATGCCCAACCCGGTCTTCTACGAGCGTCAGCGGCGCCGGGCCTCCACCTGCGACACGCCTTGGTTCCTGCGCAACTACGACGAGACGCTCACCGGCGACCTGCTCCTGCCACGTGGACTGCAGGACCGCCTCACCGCACTGGTCGAAGAGGCCGGCAGCCGCCTGGTGCTCGCCGATGAACGGACCGCCGGCGAGGCGCAGACCTTCCGGTTCGCCGCAGAACTGGACCCCGAGCAACACCAAGCCTTCGACGCCCTCGCCGACCAGGAACTCGGCGTGCTGGTCGCCCCGCCGGGAGCCGGCAAGACGGTCATGGCCTGCGCGCTGATCGCTCGCCACGCGGTCTCAACCCTCGTCTTGGTCGACCGGAAAACTCTTGCCGACCAGTGGCGGACCCGCATTCGAGAACTGCTCAACGTCAGGGCCGGGCAGCGCGGCGGCGGGCGCGGCAAGATCACCGGTGTCATCGACGTCGCCACCCTGCAGACGCTCGCTCGGGACGACGACCTCGCCGGCTGGACCAGCGACTACGGCCTGGTGGTGGTCGATGAATGCCACCATGTCCCCGCCGCCGCCTTCGAGCACGCCGTGCGGCAGATCCCGGCCCGCCGCTGGCTCGGGCTGACCGCCACCCCCTACCGGCGCGACCAGCTCGACGACCTCATCGCCCTGCAGTTGGGGCCGATCCGCCACACCCTCGTTCGACCGCCCACCGGCACCCTGGGCAACCGGTCTCCGAAGGCACAGACACCGAAACCGGTCCTGCACGTCCACTCCACGGCCTACCGCTACACCGGGGACGCCGACCCTTCTTCCCCCGGCGGCATCGCGGCGATCTACCGCGACCTGGTGGCGGACGACGCCCGCACCAGCCAGATCACCGACGACGTCGTCGCCGCCCTCGCCCGTGGCAGGCACTGCCTCGTGCTCACCCAGTGGACCGCACACCTGGACCGGCTCGTCCCCGCACTCAGCCAGCGGGGCCACGAGCCCGTCGTACTGCGTGGTGGCATGGGCGCGAAGTCCCGGGCCGCAGCGCTCGTCCGACTTGTGCCGCAGACCGACGGACCGCCACTGCTGGTCGTCGCCACCGGTCCGTACGTAGGCGAGGGCTTCGACTGCCCCGCGCTCGACACCCTCTTCCTCGCCGCACCGATCGCCTTCAAGGGCCGACTCGTGCAGTACGCCGGCAGGATCCTCCGCCCGTTCCCCGGCAAGACCACCGCCGAGGTGCATGACTACCACGACGTCGCGACCGGCGTCCTCGCCTCATCGCTGACCAAGCGCGCCCCCGGCTACACCAGCCTCGGCTTCCCCGACCCGCGCCGCCTCGTCAGGTGAGCAGCACCTACGCGGTGCCCAGCGAGGCGGCCGAGCCACGTAGGTGCGCAGCGTCGGGTCACACCACGCCGAGACGGTCGAGCCGCTGGATGAACGAGATTTTGCGGCGCTGCTCCCGACGAAGCTGCTGGACCCGGTCGGCGAACGTCTCGCTCGTTCCCTCGCGGCGGCAGACCTCAGCCAATTCGTGGAGCAGTCCCGCCGCCGCGTCGTAGTCGGCCGCCGTGCGTCGCTCGACGAGCTCGACGACCTCACGCCACGCCTTTTCCTGCCGCCCAGCGAGTTCGCTCAGGTGGTTCTCGCGGGCGTGTTCAGCGGTGCGACGGCGCTCATCGGCCCGTCGTTTGACTTCTTCCCGGTCCGCACGCTGCCGCTCCTCGCGGCGCCTCCGCGACTGCGCGAGCAACTCCCCGGCCGTCCGGTAGGCGACGTCGCCGCTCTGGATCGGCAACGTCGCCCGACGGCAGCCGGCCAGCAGCTCCGCGCGCACCTTGGCCCCCTCCCCCCGGGCAACCCGCAACAGCAACACGTCCTTGCGCTCCGCCGGCAGCCGGGCCAACCAGTCGGGCAGCTCTGTGAGCGTGTCCTCAGTCCCGGCCGGAGCGCTGCGTTCTGCTGCCACGGCGATCAGCTCGAGATCGATGCGCAGGAACCTGGCCACTGCGCTCGCGGCTGCGCTCAACCGACCGAGGCCAGGCGGAACGGGCGGTTCGACCTCGTCCTGGTCGACCTCGCCACTCTGGACGGCGAGCAGCCAGGCGAGGTAGAGAAGCCGCAGGTCCCCGGTCATCAGCTCGGCGCGGACCGGGACGATCGAGGCCAGCAATCCCGAGCCGTCCAGCCACTCCCCGTCGTACAGGCCGTCGTCGTCCTCGGCGAACAAGTCGATGACGACGTTTCCGTCGGTCGTCCACGCCTTCGTGCAGTCGCCACCCAGGTACTGCTCGGCCACGGCCGAGGCGGAGGGGCCCAAGGACTCGGCAGGCAGCCGGAAGATCAGCCGCTGCGTCCCCCAGTTGGCCAGATAGAGGAACGCGTCGAAGTAACGTTCCACGAGCTGACGCGGGTCGGCCTTCAGATCGCCCCACTCGTAGTGGTTGACGAAACTCGTCGGCGTGATCAGGGCCCGTGTCGAGATGGCACGCAGGTCGGCCTGCTCCTCGACGGACAGTGGACGGTCGATGGCCGCGAACTCGTAGTACTGGTATTCGCTCATCGCGATCAGGTCCTCTGCGTTACTGGGCTGAGAGACAACCATCTGCGCCGGGATCACCGTCGACAACCCCTCCCTGCGGGTGGGGCCGGAAGGCCGGGGGAAGGCCCCAGGCCGATCAGGGCCACAACCGTGTGCGTATGTAGCGTGTCGCCCCTCGGACACTCCTTCGCCCCGGTGTTCCCGCAGCTCAGGAGCCCGGGGTGTCTTGCTGTAGGGGCCCCGGAGGGCCTCGTGATACCCGCGTGATACTCCGCGCGCCGGATCAGCCCCTCCAGCGCCATCGCAGGATCCCAGCAGTCCGATGTCCTGTGCTGCGGGACGGACTCCTGTCGCCGCACCTCGGGGCCTCGACCTGCTCCGGCTCTCGTGGTGGCGACGGGGCACCAGACGGGCTGTCGGGCTCAGTTGGCTCTTCGGCCAGCTATGCGGTAAGTCCTTCCTGCTGGTTGAACCGAGTTGCATGTCACTATCGACACCGCCCGGGAGACCTCATGTTCCAGCAGGAACTCGCCCCACTCGGCAGCGTCACCGTCTCAGCGCTCGTCGCGCTCCTCCCGTTGCTGACGATCTTCGTCCTGCTCGGGGCTCTGCGGTGGAAGGCGCACTGGGCCGGCCTCGCGTCGCTCGTCGTCGCGATCATCGTGGCCGTCGCCGCGTACGGCATGCCGGTGGGCCTCGCGCTCCTGTCGGCCACGCAGGGCGCGGTGTTCGGCCTGTTCCCGATCATGTGGATCGTCTTCACCGCGATCTGGCTCTACCAGGTCACGGTGGTCAGCGGGCGGTTCGAGGACCTGCGCGCCGCATTCCACCTGATCTCCGACGACCCGCGGGTGCAGGCGATCATCATCGCGTTCTGCTTCGGCGGGCTGCTCGAGGCGCTCGCGGGCTTCGGCGCTCCGGTCGCGATCACAGGTGTGATGCTCATGGCGCTCGGCTTCTCCGCGGTCCGCGCGGCCGTGGTGGTGCTTCTGGCCAACACCGCGCCTGTCGCGTTCGGCGCGATCGGCACCCCGATCATCACCGCGGGCACTCTGACGGGTATCCCGTACGCCGAGATCGGCGCCTACGTCGGCCGCCAGACGCCGTTGCTCGCGTTCATCGTGCCGGCGCTGCTGGTGTTGCTCGTCGACGGCAAGCGCGGGCTGCGGGAGACCTGGCCGGTGGCGCTGTCCGTCGGTGTGACGTTCGCGGTCGGCCAGTTCGTGGCCGCCAACTACCTGTCCGTCGAGCTCACCGACATCGTCGCCGCGCTCGCCGGCCTCGTCGCGGCGGTCGTCACGCTCAAGGTGTGGAACCCGCGGGGTGGCGAGGAGGCCGCGGCGCGACTGCACAGGGAGCACGAGACCGAGGTGGCCGGCCCGCAGGACCGGCGGGAGGCCGGCTCCGTGACGGCGGCGGGTGCAGGCGTGCAGACGCAGACGCAGCAGGAGGCGCTCGCCGAGCACGCTGCGGGCCTCACCCGTGGCAAGGTGCTGATGGCGTTCTTCCCGTACCTGCTGGTGATCGTGGTGTTCTCGCTGGCGAAGCTGTGGACGCCGCTGTCGAGCTTCCTGGTCGGCCGTGACGTCAAAATCCCGTGGCCGGGCCTGGACCAGAACGTGCTCAGCGCCGCGGGCACGCCGGTGACCTCCACGGTCTACAACTTCCAGTGGTTGTCGTCGCCGGGCTCGCTGTTGCTGATCTGCGGGTTCATCGTCGCGCTGGTCTACCGCGTGCCGCTCGGGCGGGCCCTGCGCGAGCTGGTGGCCACCGCCGTCAAGCTGCGCTGGGCCTTCCTGACCGTAGCCATGGTGCTCGCCTTGGCCTACGTGATGAACCTCTCCGGTCAGACGATCACCATCGGCACCTGGATCGCGGGCACCGGCGCGGCGTTCGCGTTCCTCTCACCCATCCTCGGCTGGCTGGGCACCGCCGTCACCGGTTCCGACACCTCGGCCAACGCCCTCTTCGCGACCCTGCAGCAGACCGCGGCCCAGGAGGCCGGGCTCGACCCGACCCTGCTCGTCGCCGCCAACACCTCGGGCGGCGTCGTGGGCAAGATGATCAGCCCGCAGAACCTGACGATCGCGGCGACGGCCGTGGGCATCGTCGGGCGGGAGGCCGACCTGTTCCGCAAGACGATCTTCTGGAGCATCGGCCTAATCTTCGTGCTCTGCGTGCTGATCTTCCTGCAGTCCAATGTCCTGTCCTGGATGCTGCCGTGACCTGATGGAGCGACCCGACGCGCATCTTCCACCACGGGCTCGACGAGGAAGCCCCGGGGGGTCGCCCTGTTCGTGACCTGCATCGACGACCGACGTTCCCGGAGTCCGCCAAGGCCATGGTGGAACTCCTCGAACAGCAGGGGGTCGACGTCGGCGGACCGTGCGGGCTGGTCCGGATGCCCCGGGTGAGTGTTCGTCGGGATCGGCGGCAGCGCTCGCCGTGGCGCGGCCACGGTCAGGGCAGATCGCCGAGCGAGAAGTCCTGGGGGGCCACGACGTGGTAGACGGGGAGGCCGTACTTTGACCGGACCGTGCGAGGCAGGTCCATCCGCAGCCAACGGGACTTCTCCTCCGGCAACGTGGAGATGATGAACCCGGCGTACCCCGGGTTCACCTCCACCTCCCCGTCGATCGCCGCGACCGGATCGGGCGCGCCTACCCGGACGCCGCTGAGCGGCACCCCCCTCTTGGCGAAGAGTGCCCTGGCCCGGTCTGCGAGCTTGCGGGCCGCGACCTCGGCGTCGTGCTCGTCGCCCCGCCGGAACAGCAGGTGCCGCACCGGCGTCGCCGGTACGAGCAGCACGAACTCCGCCTCTGCATCCTGTTCTCGGACGGCGCGAACCTGATCGAGCAATTCCGGATTGGTGACCGTCTCGTGTGCGACGACGAGATAGCGAGTCATCTCCGCTCCTGCGAACGCCGATGTCCAAGGGCACGTCGTGCCGGCAATGGTGCCACGGGGGCGAGCGCGAGTCCGCCTGCGCGTAGCTCCTCCCGCTGCAAGGACATGGCCACGCGGCAGCGTGAGGCCCAGCCCAGCGCTGGTCGTCGCGGCGCCGGGGCACCGCAGACCTGACCCGCTTCGTGGAGCACGGCGAAGGAGGACGCAGTCGTCGGACACGCCCGTTCTCTGTCTGGACGGACCGGTGCCCCCGGATCGGCTCGCCGCCCGCGGCGTGGTCAGAGCCGGGGTCGGGGGGTCTTCCTCCCATCGAGGTGGGCGCCTGTCGCCGTACGTGCACCTGCGGGTCCGCTCAGTCCGGCTGCGCCCACCGACCGGCCACCTCGATGCCGGCCACGGCGGCAGCCCTTGTCGTTGTCGGACGTTTCAACGGAGGAACCCACGGCGCCGAGCAGGGTCCGGCCGGGTCCCGGACGAACACGCCGCCAGGGACCGGGATCAGCGAACCGCTGACGGCCGCGGTCGCCGCGGCGATCGAGTAGGGCTGCTGCTCGGCCCTGGCCATGAGCGCCCAGGACCATGCCGAGAGCGAGCGCCCGTGGGCCGTGGCCGACGCGGTCTCGAACCTCTTCGTCGAGGACCTGCCCACAGGCGTCGAGGACCACGACGGTCAGCGGCTCCAAGCCTTGCGCGGACGCCCGCCAATCCCCGCCGACCGTGCGGGCCGTCCGCAGGTCGATGGTCAGGCACTCCCCGTCTGGGGTCGTCTGGCGTGGGACCGGTTCAGGAGGCCGGACTCGGTGCACTGTCGTCGAGGACGGCCTCCCGGGTCCGCGGCTCCTCGCCGCTGCCGGTCGTCGCCTTGGCCCGCTGCCGCCATGTCGTCAGCGCCCGCTCGGTGTAGCCGTTGGGTTCCCGGCGTCCGGAGAAGACTAGGTCCAGCGCGGCCTGGAAGGACGGGCTGCCCTCGAGGTCGGCGCACATCGGCTGGTAACCCGGCTCGTCGGCGTTCTGCTCGTCGACCACGGCGGCCATCCGGGCGAAGGTCTCGCGGACCTGGGTCTCGTCGACCAGCCCGTGGTGCAGCCAGTTCGCGATCTGCTGGCTGGAGATCCGCAGCGTCGCGCGGTCCTCCATCAGGCCCACGCCCTCCAGGTCAGGCACGGTGGAGCAGCCGATCCCCAGGCCGACCCAGCGCACGACGTAGCCCAGGATCGACTGCGCGTTGGTCTCCAGCTCGTGCCGCTTCTCCTCCTCGGACAGGGCGGCGCCGGCGTCGGGCAGCACCGGGGCCACGAGCAGGCCGCGCCGGTCGGCCAGCGGGCGCTTCTTCAGCTGCTCCTGCGCCGCGAGCACGTCGGTCTCCAGGTAGTGCAGCGCGTGCAGCGTGGCCGCGGTCGGCGAGGGCACCCAGGCGGTGTTCGCCCCGGCCCTGGGGTGCGCGCCCTTGGTGTCGAGCATCTCCCGCATGGCCGCGGGCTTGGCCCACATGCCCTTGCCGATCTGCGCCTGCCCGGCGAAGCCGGCGCGCAGCGCGACATCGACGTTGCGGTCCTCGTAGGTCCTCAGCCAGGTCTGCGACCGCTGGTCGTCCTTGCGGACCACGGGGCCGGCCTCGAAGTCGGTGTGGATCTCGTCGCCGGTGCGGTCGAGGAACCCGGTGTTGATGAAGATGACCCGGTCGGCCGCGCGGGCGATGCAGGCCTCCAGGTTGGTCGAGGTGCGCTTCTCCTCGTCCATGATCCCGATCTTGAGGGTCGTCGGCTCCAGGCCGAGCGCCTCCTCCACGGCGGCCAGCAGCTCCACGGACAGGGCCACCTCGTCGGGGCCGTGCATCTTGGGCTTGACGATGTACACGCTGCCCGTCCGGGTGTTGGAGACCCGGGCGTGGCCGCGCAGCTCGTGCAGCGCGGCAACCGCGGAGACGAGGGCGTCGAGCACCTCCTCCAGCAGCGGCTCGCCGTCGGCGGTGCGGACGGCGTCCAGCCGCATGTGGTGCCCCACGTTGCGCACGAGCAGCAGCGCCCGGCCGGGCAGGGTCAGCTCCTGGCCGTCGACCCCGACGTAGCTGCGGTCGCCGTGGACGGTGCGGGTCACGGTGCGCCCGCCCTTGCTGAACGACGCGGTCAGCTCTCCGGTGCGCAGCCCCAGCCAGGTCCGGTAGGCGCCCACCTTGTCCGGCCCGTCGACCGTGGCGACCGAGTCCTCCAGGTCGACGATGGTGGTCACCGCGGACTCGAGCACGGCGTCGGACACCCCGGCGTGGTGCTGGGCGCCCACCCGGGTCGAGGGGTCGATCGTCAGCTCCAGGTGCAGCCCGTGCCGGCGCAGCAGGACCGCGGCCGGCCGGTCGCCGTCGCCGTCGCCGGGCCGGTGGCCGGCGAACTGGGCCGGGTCGGCCAGGCCGGTGGTCCCCGACGCCGTCTCGACGGCCAGCTCGCCCGCCGAGGGCACCCGGTAGGCGACGACGTCGGCGTGGCTGCCCTCGGCGAGCGGGAAGAAGCGGTCGAGCAGGCGGTCGGCCTCGGCGATGACCTGGGCACCGCGGCGCTCGTCGTAGCCCGGTGCCAGCTGGTGCTCCGTCGGCAGCGCGTCGGTGCCGTAGAGCGCGTCGTACAGCGACCCCCGGCGGGCGTTCGCGGCGTTGAGCGCGTAGCGGGGCACGGTCGCCGGGACGACGAGCTGAGGGCCGGGCACCTCGGCGATCTCGCGGTCCACGCGCTCCACGCGAACAGTGGGCTCCTCCAGCGGCAGGAGGTAGCCGATGTCGGTGAGGAACGCCTCCAGCGCCTCGACGTCACCGGTCCCGTGCTCGCGGTGCCAGCCGTCGATGCGCTCCTGCAGCTCGTCCCGGCGGCGCAGCAGCTGCTCGACCCGCCCGGCGAACCGCTCGTGCAGGGCGGCGACGGTCGACCAGAACCACGCCGGCTCCAGGTCGAGCCCGGGAAGCAGCTCGTCGGCCACGAAGTCCCGCAGAGCGGGGTCCACTCGCAGCCCTGCAGTCTCGTTTCCGTCGGTCACGATCTCCACCCTCATTCCTCTCGTAGCTCGGGACCATGTCCCGCTCGTCGTCCGTCTCGTTCCCCGAGCCGCGGGCGTGTCAGCACGACATGTGCGGCCGTCCCGTGATCCCTGGTCGCGGCGATCCGGTCCTCCTCGCGGATCGAGACGTCCAGCAGCTCGACGGGGTGGTCAGCCCGTCGCACTCGTAGGTCCTCGGCTGGGCGAGCTCGGAGACGAGGCGTCCCGGGCTCTGGCGACGCCCTCCCGGATGCCGCCGTGCCCGCTCCTCCGGAGGTCCCGCCGCCAGCTCGCGGTACTCCTCGGCGCACGTCGTCACGCTTGTCCCCACTCTTGCGCTGAGCTCGCTCGACGCCATCGTCCAGGGCATCCAGGGCAACTCGACGAGCGTGGTGTTGGCCATGCCACCGCGTTCGCACAGAACCTGCAAGCCGTAGCGGAATCCTGGTGCCGCGCACCTGGTCAACCATGGTGGTCATCACCGGGCGCCGCCAGCGGCAGAGTGTGTCCCAGCACGATCGCGCCCCCGGTGGGGTTCAGTCGCTCCTCGTCGACCGCGCACTCCTGGGCCCAGGTGAGCGGGATCGAAGCGAACGCCTCATGCACCTGCCCGTCACCGGCGCAGCCAGCGGTCCAGCACGGCCATGCTGACCGGCGCAGGGCGGAGAGCAGCCGTCAGTCAGCAGGACCGTCATGGCCTTGATGTCCACGAGCGATGTGTGCGCTGTCTGGCCCACCGGTCCCGTGGCGGGCCTCTCCCCTGCCCTTCCCCCGGGAGTCACTCGACCGGTCCCGAGCTGGAGGCCGGGCGTGCCGGGCATCGCTCCTCCACGTCGGTTGGACGGCTGAGGCCTGCTCACAACACGCCAAATCGTGATCGGCGGAGGCCGAGGGTCTTGTCGACCCACGACCACCAGAGGAGAATTCCCAACGGAAAGGAAAGGCGATGACCGCGGACGTCTGGAGTTTTCGCGACTTTCGGCCCGTCTCCGCCGGGGATGTAGACCTCTCCGGTTTCGAGGTGAGGGGGCGCGATGGTTCGATCGGTGTCGTGGACAAGGCGACCAACAAGGTGAGTGCCAGTTATCTGGTCATCGACACCGGTGACTGGCACCCGGACCACCAGGTCATTCTTCCGGCCTTCACGGTGGAACGGATAGATCCCGAGAAGAGAGTCGTCTTCGTGGACCGCACCCGCAAGGAGATCGAGGACGCGCCGGACGTCACGCGCGCGGAGATGCGGGCGGCCCGCTTCCAGGACCGGCTGTCGGGCTACTACCACGGGTTGTACGACACCGGCCTCTGACGAGTCGCCCGTCGGGCTCAGGATCGCCGGCGGATCGAACCCTGATGACGCACACCGCGTGTCATCAGAGCTCGGGATGAACGGCTTCTCTCCGTTTCGGTTGGCTTGTCGAATGGATGGGGCAGGTCAATTCTCACATCGCGACAGCCGTGTGCGTATGTAGCGTGTCGCCCCTCGGACACAGCCTCACCCCGGTGTTCCTGCAGCTCAGGAGCCCGGGGTGTCTTGCTGTAGGGGCCCCGGAGGGCCTCGTGATACCCGCGTGATTCTTCGCGCCTCGGATCAGCCCTCGAGCAGCGCCGCGAAGCGGTCGGCCGCCTCGCGCCCCATGCCGGGGTGCACGTGCTGGTAGACGGTGAGCGTGATCATGGCGCTCGCGTGACCCAGGCGCTCGGAGACGACCTTCACCGGCACCCAGTCGGCGAGCAGCAGGGTGGCGTGGGTGTGCCGGATGTCGTGCAGCCGGACCACCGGCAGCCGCTCCACCCCCAGCGCCTCGCGAGCCTGGGCGACCTGGCTGGCGAAGCGACGGGCGAACCGCTCGGAGTGCTGCGGCGACGGCTCGACCCCCTCCCGACCTCGGTCCTGCGGATCTCGCGGGCAGGGCCAGTGGCTCCCCGATCTCGGCCGGGCCGGACGCCGATCACGTCCCCCGAGCACGAGCCGGGACCCCGCAGCGCTCCCTCACCGGAACGTGTGGCGATCCCACGGGCAGTCAGCTCAGGCGCCTGCCCCGGCAAGGGACGGTGGTCGGCTGGCGTGCCGCGTCACCCAGTCGTACGCCTGGGCCACCCGGAGCAGCAGGACGTCCTCGCCCTCTGCGGCGACGAGTTGCACACCCACCGGGAGGCCCGACGCGCTGAACCCTGCGGGAACCGAGATCGCTGGGCAGCCGGTCGCGGAGATCACGCAGACCGAGCGCATCCACTCGATGTACGTGGTCATCGCGACGCCGGCCACCTCGGCGGGGTACCGCAGGCTGGCGTCGAACGGCAGCACCTGGGTGGTCGGACCGAGCAGGACGTCGAACTCGTCGAAGAACCGCTGCACCGCCAGGAGCAGCCGGGTCCGGGCGAGCGCCGTCTCGATGAGGTCTGTCGCGGTCAGCGCCAGCCCCTTCTTGACGTTCCAGTGCACCTCTGGCTTGACGAGGTCACCGTGTTCGGCGAGCACGGTGCCCAGGTTCAGCGCCATGTCGAAGGCGCGGGTGTTCCCGAAGACCTGGTCGGCGTCGCTCAGGTCCGGCTGCGCGGGCGTGACCTCGGCCCCCAGCTCCTCGAACACGGCAGCCTGCTCGAGCACGGTCTCGACGATCTCGGCCTCGACGGGTGTGCCGAGACCGAAGTCGGTGGTCAGCCCTACCCTCACCCCAGCGAGCGAGCGCGCGTCGTCGGATGCCGGCGCACCGGAGAGCAGGACGGTGAAGTCGCCGGCGTCGACCGGGCAGGCGAACGGCACCCTGGGGTCCGGGCCGGTCAGCACTGACATCGCCAGCGCGATGTCCTCGGCCGACCGTGCCATCGGGCCGGTGCGCGTGAGCCACTGGTAGGCGTTGCGCGTCGGTGCCATCGGCACCGCCCCCAGCGAAGGGCGGAAGCCGAACACGTTGCAGAACGCAGCCGGATTCCGGAGCGAACCCCCCATGTCGCTGCCGTCGCCCAGTGGCTGGATCCTGGCCGCGATCGCCGCTGCCGCCCCGCCGCTGCTGCCACCGGCGCTCCGGGTGGCGTCGTAGGGGTTCCTCGTGGTGCCGAACACCTCATTGAGGCTGTGCGACCCGGCGCCGAACTCCGGCACGTTGTTCTTGCCGGTGCTGATCACGCCTGCGGCCCTGAACCGCTCGATGATCACGTCATCGAAGTCGGGGACGAAGTCCTTGAACACCGGCGATCCCTGGGTGGTGCGGATCCCGCGAGTGTTGTTCGTGTCCTTGTGCGTCATCGGCACGCCGTGCAGCGGCGGCAGGTCCGCACCGGACGTGGTGAGCTCGTCGGCGCGGGCCGCCTCGTCGTAGGCGCGCTCGCGGCACTGGGTCACCACGGCATTGATCGCCGGGTTGATCGCGTCGATCCGGGCGTAGTGGGCTTCGAGGGCCTCTTTCGCCGAGATCTCCTTCCGCCGGATCGCGGTCGCCAGCTCCCGGGCGGACAGGTCCTCGAACGCCGCCATCAGGGCGTCCCACCGCGCGGCGTCCCGACCCGCGACATGATCGCGGCGTACGCGGCGGTGACGGCCGTGGACAGGGTCGGCTCGATCACGGGCGCGAAGAACGGCGAGTGGTTCGACGGCACCGGCTGGTCGCCGTCCACCACCTCGTCCGGCATCCCACCGAAGAACCAGTACACGCTGGGCACGCCGATTGCGCCCGGCAGGTGCCCGAAGTCCTCACTGCCCATCTGCGCCGGCGTGTCGCGGACCTTCTCCGGGCCGAGTGCCGCGGCGAGCGCCGCCTTGATCTGCTCCGTCGCCTCGGGCTCGTTGTACAGCAGCGGGAAGGTGTACAGCTCCTCGATGTCCGGCTCCGGGGCACCGGAGGCCTGGGCCTCGGCGGCGATGACGCGCCGCAGCGCGGCCAGCACCCGCTCGCGCACCTCGGGATCGAGGTTGCGGACGTTGAGGGTGAACACCGCTGTCGCCGGGATGATGTTCTCCTTCAGGCCCGCGTGGAAGCTGCCGACCGTCACCACCGCCGACTTCAGCGGGGGCACCTCTCGCGCCACGATGCTCTGGATGCGCACCACCATGTGGCAGGCGAGAACGACGGGATCGATGGTGTCCTCCGGTCGCGAGCCGTGTCCGCCGCGGCCGTGCACGGTCACCCGCCAGCTGTCGGCCATCGCCATCGCCGGGCCGGTGGAGATCTCCACCTCCCCTGCCCGGCCGGGCCAGACGTGCTGCCCGAAGATGATCTCCGGGTGAGGCGCGCGGTCCCACAGCCCGTCCGCCACCATCGCCGCGGCGCCCTCGCTGGTCTCCTCGCCGGGCTGGAAGAGGATGACCACGGTTCCGGACCAGCTGTCGCGGCCGCCCGCCAGCAGGCTGGCGACGCCGATGGCGCAGGTGATGTGGGTGTCGTGGCCGCAGGCGTGCATGACCGGCACCTCGGTACCGTCCCGCAGCCTGCCCTGGGCTGTGCTCGCATAGTCCAGCCCGGTGTCCTCCGCGACGGGCAGGCCGTCGGTGTCGGCGCGAAAGCCGACGACCGGACCTTCACCGTTGCGCAGGACCGCCACCACGCCGGTGCCACCACACGAGAAGGTCTCGAAGCCGAGAGCAGCCATCCGCTCCGTGATCAGCGCGGCGGTCCGGTGCTCCTGCATCGACAGCTCGGGGTCGGCGTGGAGCTGCCGGTACAGCGCGTGCAGCTCGTCCCGGAGCTCCGGCGAGATCCTGGTGTCGCTCGTCACCGACGTCATCCGATGGTCCTTCCTGGGTCAGCCGCCGACGTCCATGTGCTCGGTGCGATCTTCCGGGTGCGGAACGGGGTGCGCGGACCGGTCGCGCAGCACCCACGCCAGCACGACGGTGCTCAGCACCACGAGGGCCGTCGCGTAGTTGGCCAGCGCCGCGACGTTGGGAACCAGGATCAGCTGCACCAGGACCGCCACCACGACGGCGATCACGGTGATCCGGTGCTGCTTGACGAACACGGCGAACTGCACCACGACGGCCCCGATGATGGCCGGGAAGATGTAGATCTGGGTCACGCTGCGGATGTCCTCGGGGACGACGCTCACCAGCCAGGTACCGAGGATCCCGACGAAGACCAGCAGCGAGAGGATGTGCACAGTGGCGGCACCGCAGATCGCCATCACCGCGGCCAGCTCGGCCCGTTTGGTGCCGGGCCTGGCGTTGATCGCGGACTGCGCGACGACGGCCGATGGCAGCAGCTTGTTGGCGATGTTGCCGATCATGAACGCTTGGTACATCGCCGCGGGACCGAGGACGGGGAAGTAGGTGAGCGGCTCGAGCACCCAGAACACCCAGAAGACGGCGCCGACCGCCAGGAAACCGGTCCACAGGTCGGACTGGGCGATCCGCAGGTCGGTGAAGAAGATCAGGTAGACGGGGCCGGCCCAGGAGAGCAGGAGGCCGAGCGCCATGGTGATGCGCCCCCACCGGGACGTGGTGCGGTCGTACTGCTCGTAGGCCGACTGCGCGGTCTGGGTGGCGGTGGTCATGGTCGACTCCCCTCCCGCTTGCGTCAGGCCGGTGGCGGGCCGAGACCGGTGCTGTGTACGAAGTACGCGACGACCAGGCCGACGATGATCGAGAAACCGAGTCCCCACTCTCGGAGCCAGGCCGCGTTCAGGGCCCTGGCCAGCGCGAGGCACACCGTCATGGTGAGCGCGGAGACGACGACGACGATGATGTGGCCGGCGGACTTGCCGAGCTCTGCGATGCCCAGGGAGGCGAAGGCGGCCAGCAGGGCCGCGGCGGGGACGATGGCCATCAGCGCCGGGTTGATGGCGCGCATCTTCACATCGCCGTGCTTGAGCAGCGGGGTGAGGACGAGGGTGGCCAGCATCCACATCCCACCGGACAGCGACATCGCGAAGAACGCGACGGTGAACACCTCGGGGGTGTAGCCCTCCCCGCCGAGAGTCGCCCCCATGGTTCCCGAGGCGAGGCTCGCCGAGGCGGTTTCGGTGGCAGCGGACCCCACCAGGCCGATGCGCACCAGGACGGCCGGCGTTCCGAACAGCGCGAGCAGCGCGACCGCGACGATGACGATCGCCAGCGACGGGCCGATCGCGGCGACCGCACCCGAACGGAACGACGCCCTCAGGTCCTTGCGGGGGAAGTCGAGCTGCGGGCCTGCCCGCCGTGCGGCGCGCATGTAGATCAGGGTCTGCACGATGATGACGCCGAAGACCCCGAGGGCAAAGAGCCACAACACCGGGGAATTCACGTACGTCGAGAGCTCTTCCACGGCGTGCTCCAGGAGGAGACGGCACCCGGCCGATCATGACGCCGACCGCGCGGAAACCCCGTCAGACTACTCCTTCTCTTCGGGAGTACGTCCGGTCGGATCCTGCGCGACCCGATCTGCGGTCGGTGAGCTGCGGCCTCCCAGCATCTGTGACAGCACAGCCCCAGGGGCTCCAGTCGCCCAGTCCGCAGCCGCCAAGCGGACGCATACGCTCCCGCCAGTGGAGCTGCTAAACGACAAAAGGCCCTCCCCACCATTGATGGGACGTTGGCGGCCTGCATGCGGACACGGCGGCACAGGCGACTGCCCAGCGGGCTCCCCGTCCGCGATGCCCTGGTGGTCGTCACCGCTCCGTGGTGGGATACCCGGACCAGAGGAGCCGTGCTCGTGCACCGGTACCCCTGCACGAGCGCGCCGGCCCCTCGGTCGGTGCAGCCGTCAGCAGGAGCGGAGGCCGTCATGACCAACGGATCAGCACGGGTGTCGGTCTGCCTGGGCTTCGATTTCGACGCCATCTCGTTGTGGATCGGGTCGATGGGGTCCACCAGCCCGAGCATGATGTCCAGAGGCGAGTTCGGCGCGGCCGCGATTCCCCGCATCCTCGACCTGCTGAAGCGCTACGACGTCCGGGCGACCTTCTGCATCCCCGGGCACAGCGTCTACGCCTATCCAGACCTGGTCCGCCGCATCCACGACAGCGGCCACGAGCTGGGCCACCACGGCTGGGTCCACGAGAACCCGCAGAAGTTCGACCGGGACGGGGAGCGGCGCAACCTCGAGCGCGGGTTCGAGGCGTTTGACAAGGTGGTCGGCATCCGCCCGCGCGGCTATCGCTCCCCCGCCTGGGACTTCAGTGAGAACACCATCGACCTGCTGCTCGAGTTCGGGTTCGACTACGACTCGAGCTGCATGGGCAACGACGTCCAGCCGTACTACCTACGGCAGGGCGACAAGGCATCCCCGACGGAGCCGTACGTCTTCGGTCAACCGGTGGAGCTGGTCGAGGTCCCGGTCACCTGGGGCCTGGACGACTTCCCGCCCTTCGAGTTCGTGTGGGGCAGCAATTCCGGCCTCGCCAGCCCCTCCGACATCGAGGAGATCTGGCGCGGCGACTTCGACTACGCCTACCGGCACGCCGACCTCGACGGCGACGGCGCGGTGTACGCGCTGACGATGCACCCGCAGGTGATCGGCCGGGGTCACCGCATGCTCATGCTCGAACGGCTCCTGCAGCACATGTCCGGCCACGACGGCGTCGTCTTCGAGACGATCAGCGAGTTCGTGGACCGGTGGAAGGCCGCGAACCCCCTCGACCAGTGGAAGACCGAGCATCCCGAGTACGCCGAGCCCGGACTGCGCGGCGCTTCCTGACGCCGCGACCAGATGCGGCATCTCGTCGTCGAAGGGACGGCTGGCGTGACCGCTGACGCGGAGTTCGTACTACCCGGCCTCGAAGGGCCGGCGGAGATCCTGATCGACCGCTGGGGCGTCCCGCACATGTACGCCTCCACTCTGTACGACGTCTTCCGGGTGCAGGGGTTCAACGCCGCCCGCGATCGGTTGTGGCAGCTGGACTTCTGGCGGCGCCGGGGGCTCGGCCTGCTCGCCGAGGTGTTCGGCCCGTCGATGATCGAGCGCGATCGCGCGTCCCGGCTCTTCTACTACCGCGGGGACATGCACCCGGAGTGGCTGTCGTACGGCTCGGACACCAAGCGGGTCGCGACCGCGTTCGTCGATGGCGTCAACGCCTACGTCCGCCTGGCCCTGCAGGACCGGGGGCTGCTGCCGCTGGAGTTCCGCGAGCTGGGCTACGAACCGGCGCTGTGGGCGCCGGAGGACTTCGCGCGCATCCGGTCCAACGGGCTGTACTACAACCTCGACTCCGAGGTCGCGCGCGCACTGATCCTGCGCGACCACGACCCCCGGGTGGAGGACCTGCGCCGGCGCCGTGAGCCGCCCGTCGATCTAGTGGTCCCCGAGGGCCTGGACCTGTCGCTGATCCCGGACGACGTCCAGCGGATCTACCGTCTCGCGATCGACCCACCAGACCTCACCGGGGTCAGGGAGCCGGCGCTGCAGGGCAGCAACAACTGGGTGCTCGCCCCGCACCGGACGACGACCGGGCGACCGCTTTTGGCCAACGATCCCCACCGGGCGCTGTCGGTCCCCTCGTTGCGCTACGTGGCTCACCTGTCGGCGCCCGGCCTGGACGTGATCGGCGCCGGCGAACCCGCTCTGCCGGGGATCTCCATAGGTCACAACGGACAGATCGCCTTCGGCCTGACGATCTTCTCGATCGACCAGGAAGACCTGTACGTCTACCGGACGAATCCGGAGAATCCGTTGGAGTACCGCTACCAGGACCGCTGGGAGCCGATGCGAGTGGTCCGTGACACGGTCAGGGTCAAGGGGAGCGAGGACGTCGAGGTCGAGCTGCGGTACACCCGGCACGGCCCAGTCATCCACGAGGACGCCGAGCGCCATACCGCGTTCGCCGTCCGGGCGGCCTGGTTGGAGCCGGGGACGGCTCCCTACCTCGGGAGCATGGACTACATGCGGGCGACGAACTGGGACGAGTTCCTCGCCGCGATGAACCGCTGGGGCACGCCGCCGGAGAACCAGCTCTTCGCGGACCCGGCCGGGAACATCGGCTGGAAACCGGCCGGACTCACCCCGATCCGGCCCAACTGGAAGGGCACGCTGCCGGTGCCCGGCGACGGGCGCTACGAGTGGGCCGGCTTCCGCGACATGGACGAACTGCCGGTCGCCAGCAACCCGGAACGGGGCTGGCTGGCCACCGCGAACGAGATGAACCTGCCCGAGGATTACCCGGCGCACGACAAGGTGATCTCGTTCGACTGGTACCCCTCGTCGAGAGCCGAGCGGCTCGCCGAGATCTTCGGGGGCGACCGGCGGTTCTCCCCGGAGGACTGCGTGCAGCTGCAATCGGACTTCGTCAGCCTTTCGGCCCGCCGGATCCTTCGGCGGCTGGCCTCTGTGACGGCCGACGACGACACCACGAACGACGCGCTGCGGCTGCTTACGACCTGGGACGGCGACCTCTGTCCGGAGTCGTCCCCGGGCGCGCTGTTCGAGGTCTGGTACCGGCGCCATCTCCGGCCGGCCCTGATGCGTGCGGCGGTGGCTCGGCTGGTACCGGCCGATCAGGTGGACACCGTCGTGAGGAAGGTGACACCCGAGGAGAGTCTCCTCGCCGACCCCCGGACGGACCTGGCGATCCTTGAGCACCCCGTCGACTGGTTGGGTGAGGACGGCGAGGCGGTGCTCGACGAGATCCTGCAGTCGACCCTCGCACCGGCCGTCGCCGAGGTGGAGCAGCTACTCGGCCCCGACCGCGGGACATGGGCGTGGGGACGGCTGCACGTCTCCCACCTCGCGCATGCGCTGGCCCCGTTGATGAGCGAGGACACCCGGGCGCGCCTCGCGGTCGGGCCCGCGCCGCGCGGCGGAAGCGGCGACACCGTCGGCAACACGGCCTACAACGCCGACACGTTCGTGCAGACCGGCGGAGCGACTTTCCGCATCGTCGTGGACGTCGGCGACTGGGACAGCTCTCTGGTCATGAACAGCCCAGGGCAGTCGGGCGACCCCGACAGCCCGCACTACTCCGACCTGTTTGAGGCTTGGAGCCGTGGGGAGGCGTTTCCGCTGTGCTACAGCCGTGCGCGTGTCGAGGCAGTGACCGAGCGGCGCATCCGTCTGCGCCCGATCGGTGAGTGCCCCGAGCCGGAGAGATGAGCCCCAGCGGTTCGTCTCACGGACGACGACCGCTGCACCCATGCGTCCCTGGATGCAGCGGCTGCTGCGGGCAGTCACATCGAGGTCCTGAGGCGTGTGCGTATGTAGCGTGTCGCCCCTCGGACACTCCTTCGCCCCGGTGTTCCTGCAGGCCAGGGACCCGGAGTCTCTTGCTGCAGGGGCCTCAAAAGGTCCTCGTGACACCCGCGTGACACTCCGCGCCTCGAATCAGCCTTCGAGCAGCGCGGTGAAGCGGTCCGGCGCCTCGCGGCCCATGCCGGGGTGCACGTGCTGGTAGACGGTGAGCGTGATGGTGGCGCTCGCGTGGCCCAGGCGCTCCGAGACCACCTTCACCGGCACGCCGTCGGCGAGCAGCAGGGTGGCTTGGGTGTGGCGGAGGTCGGGCAGCCGGATCACCGGCAGTCTCTCCTCCCCCAGCGCCTTGCGCGCCTGGGCGACCTGGCCGGCGAAGCGGCGGGAGAACCGCTCCGGGTGCCGGTGGGTGCCGTCGAGGTTGCTGAGGACGAGCGCCGAGTCCCGGACGAGGTCGAGCGTCAGCACCGCGAACCGCGCGGTAGGCGCGCAGCGCGGCCACGGTGCCGGCATCGAGGTCGACGACCCGGGACTGGCCGGTCTTGGTCGGGCCCTCGACAAGTCGCTCGCCGGCGCCCTTGTCCTTGACCACGCCGACACTGCGGCGGACCGCCAGGCGGCCGAGGTCCAGGTCCACGTCCCGCCAGCGCAGGGCCAGCGCCTCACCTCGGCGCATCCCGGTGGCCGCGAGCAACCGCCAGCCCATGGCGAGGTCGGGATCCTGCTGGTCGGCCCAGCGAAGAAAGCGAGCGAGCTCCGGCGCGGTCCACGCCTGCATCTCCGGTGGGCGGCCCTCCGACGGGCTCGGGGCCGTCGAGCGATCGGTGGGGTTCACCGGGAGCCGTCCCTGCTTGACCGCGTCGTTCAGCGCCGACCGCAGGATCGTGAACACGTAGCGCACCGTCCGCGCGGATAGGCCGCCCCGGCCGTCGGCGCCGCCCGATGGGTTCCTCGTTTCCCCACAGCGCGGCCGATGAACTCGTGGCTCCCGGCCGGTCGAAGCTCGAAACACCCTGGGAGAGGACACCGCCATGTCAGAGCTTCTCGTCGACTTCATCACCTCCCTCGACGGCTACGCATCGGCAGAGGGCTGGCCCGGGTTCTGGGGCCTTGAGGGCCCGGAGTACCTCGCTTGGCTCGGCGAGCAGCCCGAGGTCACCTACCTGATGGGAGCGAACACCTACCGTCTGATGTCGGGCTTCGCCGCGGGCGAGGTCCCGCATGGCCAGGACGAGTTCAGGGCCGAGGAAGAGGCGTCCGTCGACGAGCTCACGCAAGCGTCCAAGGTGGTGTTCTCCTCCTCGCTCGAGGAGCCACTGGCGTGGGCCAACTCCACGCTCGTCCGCGACGACGCCGTCGAAGCGGTCCGCGCCATGAAGGAGAACGGCTCGGGGCTCCTCAGCACGATCGGCAGCCTCAGCCTGTGCCGGTCCCTGCTGAAAGCCGGACTCGTCGACCGCTTCCGGGTCGTGATGTTCCCGGTGATCACCGGGGCCACGGGGGAAGAACGCATCTACGACGGCTACCCGGACGTCGCCCTCGAGATGATCGAGCACCGGACATTCGACGGCCGCATCCAGCTGGTCGAGTACAAGCCACGCGTGCTCGAGCACCCGCCGCTCGGCGCCCGTGCGTGACGTCGCCCCGTCCGCCGGTGCCGAACGCCACCACCGCCCGCCGCCTCTTCGAACTGGTCGAGCGCAACGCGGTCGTCACGTACCTGGCGCCTGAGCACGTGCTGCACCTGGCTCGTCCCCCGTCGTCCTGGCCGACTGCTCCGCCGCGAGGTGCACACGCGACAGCTCGGCCGTAGTAGGAGTCGTGGGCCTGTTCACGTCCGGCTGTCGAGCCAGCCGAGGCGTGTGCGCATGTGGCGTGTCGCCCCTCGGACACTGGATTGACCCCCCCCGTCCTTCAGGCCACTGGGGGTTCTTCTGCTTCTGGTGTCGGCACGTCCCGCTGGATGCTTCACGGACCACATCGGCCGGCCCGTTGTCCTCGTTATCGGACCCTTGAACCGCCCCCGACCTGGTGCAGGCACTGGGGTGGCGTCCCTCGTCAGGCGCCCCACCTGCTGTCACGAAGGTGTCATCAGTCCCTGCCGCAGCTCCTCCATGGCTCGCGCGAGGTTCACTCTCGGCGCCCAGCCCCACGCCCGCGCGCGCTCGGTGAGCAGCTGCCCGGTCCAGACCGGCTCGTCGGTCCACTCGGGCGCGACGCCCAACGCGTCGGCCACCGTGCCGAGGTAGTCCCGCCAGGTCACAGGCTCGCCCGCCAGCATGACCAGGGTGGTGCCGCCGGCCGCGGGGCCTCGCTCCGGGTCGTCGGCCGTTGCGACGGCGCCCGTGGCGACGTCGGCGATGAAGGCTGCGAGATCGTCCACGTGCACCCAGGCCCAGGTCTGCGTCGGGTTCGCCCGGCGCTCCCCGTCGCGGATCGCACGCGGTCGCAGTGTGTTCCAGACCGACGTGTCCCCGGCGCCCAGAATCGCCGGCGGGCGGACCAGAACGGTGGTGAGCCCGCCGACCTGCGCCAGCGCGACGTCGGTGGCGTTCTTCGTGTCGGGGTAGTCGCCGCTGCCCCCGGGCAGGAGAGCACCGTCCTCGGCGATGTCCCCGACACCGGCCGAGCGGTCGTAGACCCCGGCCGTGGACACGTGCACGAACCGGGCGACGCCGGCGTCCCGGGCAGCCCGAGCGAGGACCGGCGTCCCCTGGACGGCCACCCGGTGCTGCACCTCTCGGGACGCGCCCATCGGGTGGACTGTCGTGACGACCGCGTCGGCTCCCTGGGTCACCGCGCGGGCGAGGCCCTCGTCAGCGAAGTCGCCGACGTGCTCGGTGACTCCGTCAAGCGCAGGCGCGCTGCCGACGCGTCGGACGACGGCGCGCACCCGCGCCGACCGCTCGACGAGCGCCCGGCACACCGCGGCGCCCACCAATCCGCTCGCACCGGTCACCACGACGACGGGAGAGGAAATCAGCCATGTCATCCACACTGCCAGCGACGACACGATGGCCCCCCGCCACCCGGGACGTCGTCACAGCGTCGGCCGCCCGGCACAACACCGGGCGGGACGATTCGCCCCAAGGCGGGTTCTGTCTCTTGCGCCGTTGTTCGCAGGGGTCGTTCGGGGAACCGACGCGGCTGCGTTGTCAGGGGCCGCAGTGCTCGATGACTGCGTGCTCAACCTGGTCGTCGATGAGAACTCAGCCTGCCGTTTGTGACGAGCCACCATCGGGTTGCCAGGCCGGGTCGCGGCCGATGAAGGCGATCAGCCGGTCCTGCGGGGAGGCGTTGTGGCCGACGGGCACGGCGGGACCGAATTGCCCGCTGTCGCGCAGTAGTTGCTCCATCGGCTCCATGGCCGCCAGCGCGGCGCGGCAGCGCTCCTGGCCCAGGTCAGGCTCGCGACCGAGCGCCTTGGCGAGGTCCCAGGAGTGCATCCAGACGTCTCCGGTGTAGAACTGGTCGATCGCCTCGTCCACGGGCTTGTGGCCCGTGTGCGGGTTGCTGAGCACCCGTCCGGCGGGATCGTCAAGGACAGCTTGGATGTCGGTGACGTGCTGCTTCCAAGCGGCCAGGGGGTCAGCCTCGACGTCCAGGGCCGGCAGCTCGATCCCGGCACCCTTGAGGAAGCCGCGGGACCACTCGACCAGGTGCTTCACGATGTCCAGGGCCGTCCACTCCGCGACCGGGCTGGATCGGGCCCAGTCGTCGGCCGAGGCTGACTCGACCAGCTCGGTGAACCGGGCCGCTTCGTAGGCATGCCGCCGGGCCGGACTCGTGAGGGCGGATGTCATGTCGGGTCCCTTTCGAGAGCAGGTCGTCGACTCGTCGAAGCCCTCGGTGACCCCGGCGTGCAAGGCGAGGTCACGCCGGGTCGGCCGACATCGTTGTCAACCTTCCGGTTGAGAACCACGCTAACGCGGTCTACCGGGCGTGGTCAACTGAGAGGTTGAGAAAGGTGACGACTCGCCAAGCGGGTTCGCGCCCTCCGAACTGGGCTGTCCGCCGACTGACACAGACTGGGCTTCACTCCGGGCCGATGGGATGAGTCATGTCGTAGGCGTCCGAGAGCTTCTTGGGGACGACCATGCGCCAAGCATCGACGACGAGCTCGCGGGCTTCGGTGGGGTCCAATGCCGCAAGTTCGGCGTGGACCCAGTTGAAGCGCATATCCGACGCCGTCGGCATCTGGAACTTGTGCGGTTCGCTCAGGACCAGCACCTCCCGCTCCTCCTTGGGGAACGCGAACCCCATCACGCTCTCGTCCAGGGAGAAGGCCACGTAGACGATCTGCTTGACGCGGAACTTCAGTCTGCCGCGTACGTACACCTGGTACGAGCGCTCCAGTTCGGCACCCAGCGGCCGGACGTCCTCGAACGCTGCCATGCCAGAGCTCATCCGTCATGGCCGGCGGGCCGCCTTGCCGTACGCCGCCGGTCACCCGAGACTCGCTGCTTGATACCGGCTATCACAGTCCGCTCCTCCCGCGTCGCACACCGGATCGACTGCGGCAGCGGGCCGGAATCATCGGTTGTCGCGTTCGCCGGTGAGTGGTGACACGTCCGCTCGGCCCGGGCCGTCCATCCCGGCCCGCGGAAGGTCGGAGGGACGGCTCTGCGGCCTCTGACCCTCGGCGTGCCCCATGCTCACCGAGGCAGCCGTGTGCGTACGTACCGTGTCGCCCCTCGGACACAGCCTCACCCAGGTGTTCCTGCAGGTCAGGAGCCCGGGGTGTCTTGCTGTAGGAGCCTCTGAGGCCCTCGTGATACCCGCGTGATACTTCGCACGCCGGATGAGCCCTCGAGCAGCGCCGCGAAGCGGTCGGCCGCCTCGCGGCCCATGCCGGGGTGGACGTGCTGGTAGACGGTGAGCGTGATGGTGGCGCTCGCGTGGCCGAGGCGCTCCGAGACGACCTTGACCGGCACGCCATCGGCCAGCAGCAGGGTGGCGTGGTTGTGCCGCAGGTCGTGCAGCCGGATCACCGGCAGCCGCTCCTCCCCCAGCGCCTTGCGAGCCGGGGCGACCTGGCCGGCGAAGCGACAGGAGAACCGCTCCGGGTGCCGGTGGGTGCCGTCCAGATTGCTCAGCACGAGCGCCGAGTCGCGCACGAGGTCCAAGGCCAGCCCTCCGCGGGCGGACCGGTAGGCACGCAGCGCGGCCACCGACTCGGCCACCGACTTCTGGGCACGAGGGGCACCGTCGAGGCTCACGGCCACCCGACCGGCGTCAGACCGACGTCGGGACCCGGTCGGAGGTTCGGCGGGTGACCGTCCGGACGGTCCGCACGGCGGCGTCGCGGGCGAAGCCGAACGGGTCCATGCCCCACGGCCAGCGTGCGCTCCCCTCGGCCGCGGCGTCCCTCGCCGCCTGCTGCTCCAGCTCGAGCCTCGCGGCCTCGAGCTCCGCCCTCGCCGCCTCCAGCGCCTCGGCCGCCCGCCGCGCCTCCGCCGCCTCCCGCGCCTCGGCCGCCCTGCGGGCCTCGGCCGCCTTGCGCGTCTCCGCTGCCCGCCGCGCCTCGGCCGCCTTGCGTGCCTCGGCTGCCTCCCGCGCCTCGGCCGCCCGCCGCGCCTCGGCCGCCTCCTGCCGGGCGAGGATCACCTGCTTCTGGCGCTCCACCCGCCGCGCCTCGGCCGCCTCGGCCGCCTCGGCCGCCCGCCGGGCTTCGGCCGCCTTGCGGGCCTCGGCCGCTTCGGCCGCCTGCCGCGCCTCGGCCGCCCGCCGGGCCTCCGCCGCCCGCCGCGCCTCCGCCGCCTTGCGCGCCTCGGCTGCCTCCCGCGCCTCGGCCGCCCGCCGCGCCTCGGCCGCCTGCTGACGCGCCAGGATCACCTGCTTCTGGCGCTCGGCCCGCCGCGCCTCGGCCGCCTCGGCCGCCTCGCGCTCCTGGGCCGCCTTCACCGCCTCGGCGGCGTGCTGCCGCGCGAGGATGCCCTGTCTCCTGGTCTCCACCCGTTCGGACTCGGCCATGAGGAGCAGCTCCGCCTGCGCCTGCTCCACCCCCAGCCGCACCTTCTGCTGCAGCCGCATGGCCTCGACGTCGTCGTGGTCGCGCAGCGCGGTGACCTGGTCGTAGGCACTCGGAGGGGCGAAGTTCAGCAGGACCTTCATCAGCACCGGCAGCAGCTCGATGCAGACGAAGAGCAACGAGAGCATCAGGTGTGCCATCTGCAGCGTGCTGTCGCGGTCACTCAGCCGGCTCAGCGCCTGCAGCCGGATCAGGATGCCGTCAGCGTTGTCGTTCGTGGCCTCGAACGCGGTCTGCAGGCGGTCCTGCTCCGCGGTGAGGCCGGCGAGCGTGGCCTCGTCGGCGGCGAGGCCGGCCTGTGCCTGTGCGACGCTGCGAGCCCCGGCCACCTCGGCGGCGGTCACCGCGGCGTCGAGACGGGCCTTCGCTGCGGTCACGACCGCGGCCTGCGCCTCGGCCGCCGCCTTGGCACTCTGGTAGGCCCCACCGTCCCCGGCGTCCCCTGTGCCGCACGTACCGTCCATCTCGCACTGCGCCTTCGCCGCCAGCTGCTGGTAGCTGCTGACCGCCTTGTCGTAGGCGGCCTGCTCGGTCGCCAGCCGGTCGTTCACCGGCTCCAACGCCGGGTCCGCGTGCCCACCGCTGGCGACGACCGCCTGGTGGGCGGCGATCCGTTCCCGCAGTGCAGGGAGCTGCCGGAACCGGGCGTCGGACTCGAGGCCGGCCTTGTAGGCATCCGCCGCCTCGGCCTGGATCGAGACGACCTCCGCGTCGATCTCGGGGCCGAACACCCGCAAGGTCAGCGGCGTCGCGATGACCGCGCCGAGCACCAGCGCCAGCCCGATCCTCGGCACCGCCAGGACGACGTTCCGCCGGAGCGACGGGTCGTGCGCCATCCCCACCAGCAGCATCCGGTCGAGGTTGACGATCACCGCACCCCAGCCCAGCCCGATGAGCAACGCCACCGGCCACGAGGCGCCCAGCGCCATGTGCACCGCGAACGACGCCGACAGGGCGGCGAGGGCGCCGGTGCTCAGCAGGACGCCACCCAGCGCGACGAACCGCGCGCGGGCACGAGGCGCCGCCTCGAGGACGTCCGGGTGCGCGCCGGCGAGCACGGCCAGCGCGTCGCCGATCCGCCGGACTGGATCAGTCATCGCTGCGCTCTCCCCGGGCGACGGAGGTCGAGGGTCGGCCGTCGCCTCGCCTGCCTCATCGGCAGGCAGTGCCAGAAGCGTGATCGCGCCCGGGCGGTTCCGGCCGTCAGCACTCGACGACCCGGCGCAGGGCACCCGCCGGTGGTGACATCGAGCACAGTGCGTCGGGTGGGACAACGGACACCGCGTGGGCGGCCCGGCACCCGCCCGTGGCCGCGAGCGGTCCGCACACTTCGCCCATGCGATTGGCTGTCTGTTCCTCCAAGGGCGGTGTGGGCAAGACGGCGATGGCCGCGAACCTGGCCGTCGCCCTCGCCCGACGCGGCAAGGTGCTCGCCGTGGACGTCGACCCCCAAGACAGCCTGGGTCGGGCCTTCGGGGTCGTTGCCAAGTCCGGCGACGACAGCCTGGCCGCACTCCTCGAGGACCCCTCCGCCGATGCGCGCGCCGTGGTCCGGCACGACGTCGCGCCCGGCCTGGACCTGTTGCCGTCCCACCCGTCGCTGGAGACGGCGGCGGCCCACCTGGCCACGACCGGCGGGCTGGTGACGAGCGTGCGGCGCGTGCTGCGACCCCTGATGGGCGAGTACGAACACGTCGTCCTCGACACCCGTGGGGACCTCGGTGGCCTCACCCTCGCCGCCGTCTGCGCGGTCGACGCCGTCCTCAGCGTCTTCACCAGCGATCCCGGCTCCGCGGTCGGCGTCGCACGCGTCGCGGCCTTCCTGGAGCAGCACCGCATGTACGAGAACACCTCGGCCGTGCTCGTCGGGGTCGCGTGTGCGGTCTGGGACCAGCACGGTCGCGCGGCGCGTGAGGTCGCCGGGGCGCTCGACGGCACGGACCTCCCCCTGCTCCAGACGCGCGTGCCGCTGTCCCGACGCGTACCGACCAGCACGCTGGCCAAGCGTCCGGTCGTGCTCTCCCACCCCACGAGCCCGGTGGCGACCGCGTACCTCGCGCTCGCCGACGAGGCCCTGACCGCCGCCGAGAGGGTCCAGCGATGACAACAGCCGACAAGACCGGTCCACGGGCCAAGCGCCCCCGAGCCCTGCAGGACGACCTGCTCGACGACCTGCGCCAGGCTGCGCCGATGCCGGTCCCGCATCCGGTGCACCCCGCGGCTCCGCCGCCGGAGGGGCGCCGCGGCACGGCCTGGGTGCAGACGCAGACGCCGAGGCCGACGCTGGAGCTGCGCGTGACGCTCTGGCAGTGGGCGGCGCCCGGTGTCCGGCGCCTGCGCGATGGCGTCGCACTCAGCGCCGGGCCGGTGCGGATCTCCCTGACGGGCCTCGTCCGCTGACCGGCTCCCACACGGAGCTTGCCTGCCGACATGGCTGGGCGACTGATCGGGTGCCGGGTCGCCGGTTGTGACTCACGGTACGGCGGCAGACCGACCGATCGGAGGGCGCGCCGCAGCGCGAGGGGCTGGCCGCCGCGCTGGACGCCGACTCCGCGCTGGCCGTCGTCCCCGCGGCCCTTGATGCGCCAGTTCGACGAGGACTCCGCCGCGGCAGTGACGCCCACCTCGGCCCGGGGATGACCGCGCTTGAGGAGAAGCGCGTGGCGCCGCCGCCTCGTCGATCGCCGACAAGGCGGTGGCCGCACATTGTGTGAGCGGCCTCCGGACCCTCAGCCAGCGCACCCGCCGCGTCACCGGTCGGACGAAGGCAGCCGTGTGCGTATGTAGCGAGTCGCCCCTCGGACACAGCTGAGGGACCACTGACCAGGGCCTTGGTTGTCTCGGCGCCCCGGGCCCCCGGTCAGTCCGACCAGACCGGTGCTCGCCTGCCGAGGAAGGCATCCAGCCCCTCGCGGAAGTCCGCCGTCGCACCGAGCGCCACCGCCTCCTCCCGCTCGATCGCCAGACCCTCGTCGAAGGGCAGGTCGACGCCCTCGGTGATGCAGCGCCGGATCGCCGCCAGCGCCCGCGGCGGCTTCCGGGCCAGCCCCTCGGCGTAGTCCTGCACCTCCCCGTGGAGCCGCTCGGGAGCGACCACGACGTCGACGAGGCCGATGACGTGGGCCTCCTCCGCGCTCAGCAGGGTGCCGTCGTAGAGAAAGCGCAGCGCCCGCGGCCGACCCAGCAGGCGGGCCAGCGCCTGCGTCGCGCCGACCGGCGGGATGAACCCGATGCCGATCTCCGGCTGCCCGAGCCGGGCGGTGCTCGCGGCGAAGCGGACGTCGCAGTGCAGCACCATCTCCAGACCGCCGCCGACCGCGGTGCCGTGGACGGCCGCCAGCAGCGGTTTCGGCGACGCGCGCATCCTCCGCACCAGGTCGTGACACACGTCGACCCAGCTGCGCATGCCCTCGCCGTCCATGTCGGCGAAGACCCGCAGGTCCGCGCCTACGCTGAAGTGCGCGTCCAGGGCGCTGCCGAACACCACCACTCGGACAGCCGGGTCCGCGAGGTGCTGCTCCAACGCCTCCGGGACCTCCTGGAGCATCTCCCAGTGGAAGGCGTTGACCGGCGGGCGGTCGTACTCGATCCACCCCACCCGGTCGCGCACCGTCACCCGCAGGAAGTCGGCCATCCGCCCTCCCCGTCGCACCGTCGCCCGACCCTAAGAACTCGTTTCAGATTGACAGCAGGTGGCGGTAGCAGATCAGCGCACAGGCCAACTGGAGCAGGCCCAGGTGCAGGTCGCCGCGGCGCTCGTAGCGGGTGCGCAGCCGCTTGAAGGCGTGCAGCCAGGCGAAACTGCGCTCGACCACCCAGCGCTGCTTGCCCAGGCCGGAGCCGTGGGCGACGCCGCGGCGGGCGATCCGCGGGGTGATGCCGCGGGCGCGCAGCTGTCGGCGGTAACAGTCGTGGTCGTAGCCGCGATCGGCGAACAGCTCCCGCGGTCGGCGGCGGGGTCGGCCGCGCCGGCCCCGGATCGGCGGAACGGCATCGACCAGCGGGATGAGCTGGGTGACGTCGTTGCGGTCGCCGCCGGTCAGGCTGACCGCCAGCGGAATGCCGCCGGCGTCGACGATCAGGTGGTGCTTGGAGCCCGGCCGGCCGCGGTCGACCGGCGACGGGCCGACGTGGTCCCCCCTTTGAGCGCTCGCACGTGGGAGCCGTCGACCGCGCACCGGTCCAGGTCCAGCTCACCGAGCGCGCGCAGCTGCGCCAACAGCAGCTCGTGCAGGGCCGGCCAGACGCCGGCGGCGGTCCAGTCCCGCAACCGGCGCCAGCAGGTCACCCCGGAGCAGCCGACGAGCGACGTGGGCAGCTGGTTCCAGTTGATCCCGGTCTTGAGCACAAACACGATGCCGGCCAGCGCGGCCCGGTCATCGATCGGCCGCCGACCCGGATGGCGGTAGCGGCGTGGCTTCCGCGGCGGCAACAGGGGAGCGACCCGCTCCCACAACCCGTCAGGTACGAGCTCCTCGATCACCCACCACAGCCTCAGCAGGTCGGCCCGATCCTCGCGGGAGGCACGCCGAGTTCATCTTGAAACGATCTCTAATACTGCAACGGCACTTGCGCGTGTCCTTGCCGGGATCGGCTGAGGGCTGGTAGCAGCGTGTGCCGATGCGCTGCGATGGCCTGGTGGCCGAGGTGCAGGACTGGGCGGCGGGCCTGGAGGAGGTCCACCGGCGGATCGCCGGCGTGTTCGCCCGCGCGGAGCCGCGGGCCCGGGTGCTGGCGTATCTGCGGGGGCTGCTGGGCCAGCGGGAGCGCAAGAACGGCTGGACGCTGGCCGAGGCCGCCGGCGAGATCTCACCCGATGGCATGCAGCGGCTGCTGCGCACCGCGGACTGGAACGCCGACGCCGTGCGCGACGAGCTGCGCTCCTACGTGAGCGAGGGGCTCGGCCCGGGCGGGGTGCTCATCGTCGACGAGACCGGGTTCATCAAGAAGGGCACCCGGTCGGCCGGAGTGGGCCGGCAGTACACCGGCACCACCGGCAAGATCGACAACTGCCAGATCGGGGTCTTTCTGGCCTACGCCACCGACATCGGGCGGGCGCTGATCGACCGGGAGCTCTATCTGCCGAAGGCTTGGACCGACGACCGCGAGCGGGCCCGCGCCGCCGGCATCGGCGACGAGGTCGGCTTCGCCACCAAGCCCGAGCTGGCCCGCAGCATGCTGCAGCGAACCCTTGACGCCGGGGTGGCGGTCGGCTGGCTGACCGCCGATGAGATCTACGGACAGGACAAGCGATTGCGGGTCTGGTGCGAACAGCACGGCCTGCCCTACGTGCTGGCCACCCGCAGCAACGACACGGTGGCCACCGTCGACTGGCGGCAGCGCCGGGTCCGCGCGCTGATCGCCGAGGTCCCGGCCGAGAACTGGCAGCGGCGCTCGGCCGGCGCCGGCGCGCACGGCCTGCGCCTCTACGACTGGGCAAGAGTCGAGCTGCTAGCCGGGTTCGATCCCGACTGATCCCGCTGGGCGCTGGCCCGCCGCAGCATCCCGCAGACCCCGGAGGAGACGCCGGAGCTAGCCTTCTACGTCTGCGCCGGCCCGGCGGGCACCACCCTCGAGGAGCTGGTCGCCGTGGCCGGCGGTCGCTGGCGCATCGAGGAGTGCTTCCAGGCCGCCAGGAACGAGGCGGGGCTGGCCTCCTACCAGGTGCGCGACTACACCGCCTGGTATCGGCACATCACCCTGGCGATGCTCGCCCACGCCTATCTGTCCGCCACCCGCGCCACCGCGGAAAAAGGGGATCCGCAGCCAGAACCGACCAGCTCATCGCGCTGACCGTGCCCGAGCTGCGGCGCCTGCTCAACACCCTCATCCGCGCTCCCCGGCCCGACCTGGACCACGCCGCGGACTGGTCCTGGTGGCGCCGACGACGCCAGGCCCAGGCCCGCGCCGCTCACTACCGCACCCGAGGCCAGGCACCCCCATAACTGCCATTGCAGTACTAAGGCCGGACCCGCCATGACGGCGGACACGTCTCGCCCCTCAAGACGGTAGGGCGATGGTCAACCCGCCACCGGCTACGAGCGAGGCGGACGCAGCCGTGTGCCTATGTAGCGTGTCGCCCCTCGGACACAGCCTCACCCCGGTGGTCCTGCAGGTCAGGAGCCCGGGTGTCTTGCTGTAGGGGCCTTCGAGGCCCTCGTGATACCCGCGTGATACTCCGCGCCTCGGATCACCCCTCGAGCAGCGCCGCGAAGCGGTCGGCCGCCTCGCGCCCCATGCCGGGGTGCACGTGCTGGTAGACGGTGAGCGTGATGGTGGCGCTCGCGTGGCCGAGGCGCTCGGAGACGATCTTGACCGGCACGCCGTCGGCGAGCAGCAGGGTGGCGTGGGTGTGGCGGAGGTCGTGCAGTCGGATCGCCGGCAGTCTCTCCTCCCCCAGCGCCCTGCGCGCCTGGGCGACCTGGCCGGCGAAGCGGCGGGTGGCTTCGGGGGCGAGCCCGTCGGGAGCGCTACGGGGGCGGCCCTGTTGGTGGCCTACAGACATGGCACGCTGCTGCACCGATCTTGCGATGGTCTTGACGGTGACCGGGCGACGAGGACGATCGGGCGCGTGGCGGTCAGGTTCGTCGGCGGCTCGTGCCGCAGGGCAGCCTCTGGTGGATGTCGGGCGATGCCGCCGTGCTGAGGTACGTGGCCCGGAGAGTCGTCAGCTGGATGCTCATGATTGTGGTGGCTACCAACTTGACCTATTTCCTGGCGAACTGGTTCCTCGACCCGCGGGCGAACTACCTGCAGCTGCGCCCGCCTCGATCGCCGGAGCAGATCGACCGTGCTCTCGCGCAGTACGACTTGAGCCCCGACACCCCGCTGCTCGTGCGCTGGTGGCATTGGCTCAGCAACATTGTGCTGCATTGGAATTGGGGATTCTCCCCTGAGGGAGAGGCCGTCAACGGCCAGATCGCGTTCCGGATCGGGGTCAGTGCCCAACTTGTGCTGCTGTCGACGATCCTGTCCACGGTCATCGGCATTGCGCTGGCCGTCTACACCGCCGCCCGTCAGTACCGCTTGGCCGACCGGCTCACCCAGACCCTGTCGATCATCACGTTGAACATCCCGGTTCCGGTGGCGAGCCTGGTGGTGGTGTTGCTGGCGATCGCGCTCAACCGATCCCTGGACGAAACGCTGTTCTTTGTGGCGGGCTCCCAATCCCCCACGGTCACCGGGTTCTGGTCGCTGGTGCTGGATCGGCTGCGGCATCTGGCCCTGCCGACCATTGCCCTGACAGTGATCAGTTACGCCGGCTACCATCTTTTGCAGCGCTCGCTACTGCTGGACAACATCAACGCCGACTACGTGCGGATGGCGCGGGCCAAGGGGCTGACTCGGTCCGAGGCGATCCGTCGGCACGGGCTGCGGACCTCGCTGATTCCGGTTGCCACCTCCATCGCGTTTACCGTCCCCGCCCTGTTCACCGGCGCGGTGTTGACCGAAACGATCTTCGGTTGGGAAGGCATGGGCCGCTACTTCGTGACGACGATCAGCAAGAACGACGTGCACGGCGCGGTAGCCGTCGCCGCGTTCGGCGCCCTGATGACCGCGGTCGGCGCTATCCTGGCCGACCTGGCCGTGGTGGCCCTCGATCCCCGCGTGCGGGTGAGCGGCTCGTGACCGCCAACATCCCCGGCCTCGAGGCCCTTGTCGACGTGGCGTCGACGCCGAGCGAGACCGAGGAACGGGGCACCCGCCGAACGCACGTCAGCCGGCGACGGCTCTACCTGCGTCGGTTTCTGCGGAACCGGGGCGCGGTGGTCGGGTTGGCCGTCTTGGCCCTGCTGGTCCTGTTCGCTCTGTTCGGCTCGCTGCTCACCACCTACACCTACACCGACGTCGACTTCGCCAGTTTGAGCTCGGCGCCCTCGCCCGAGCATCTGTTCGGCACCAACGGCGCCGGTAACGACACCTACGCCCAGGCCGTGCACGGCCTGCAGCGGTCGCTGGTCATCGCGCTGGTTGTGTCGGCACTGACGACGATGATCGCGGCGTTCGTGGGCGCAGCGGCGGCGTACCTTGGTGGTCTCGCCGAGAAGATCATCCTCGCGGTCATCCACTTCCTGCTGGTGGTGCCGTCGTTCCTGATCCTGGCGCTGGTCTCGCAGCGGGCCCACGGCGACTGGTCCGTGCTGATCCTGGTGTTGACCGTGTTCGGCTGGATGTTTGGCGCCCGTGTCGTGTGGTCCCTGACGACGTCCCTGCGGGAACGGGAGTACGTGCAGGCCGCCCGCTACATGGGGGTCGGGCCGATCCGGATCGTGGTGCGCCACCTCATTCCCAACATCGGTTCACTGCTGATCGTCTCGTTCACCCTCGGCGTGGTGGCGACCGTGCAGTCCGAGACGGCGTTGTCGTTCATCGGGTTCGGGGTACAGCCGCCCGACGTCTCGCTGGGCACGATGCTCAGTGACGGGGCCAACACGGTGTCCAGCGCCCCGTGGTTGTTCTACGTCCCCGCCGGCCTGGTCACTCTGCTGACCGTGTCGATGGCGTTGATCGGCGACGGGTTGCGCGACGCCCTCGACCCGACCTCACGGTCCGGGGGCCGGGCATGAGCACTCCCGTGCTGTCGGTCCGCGACCTGCACGTCTCCTTTCCGTCCGAGGCCGGGCGGGTGGATGCGGTCCGCGGCGTCGACGTCGACCTGCTCCCGGGCCGGACGCTGGGCATCGTCGGTGAGTCCGGCTCGGGCAAGTCGGTCACCTCCCTGGCGGTGATGGGCCTGCTGCCGGAGTACGCCGCGGTGTCCGGGTCGATCACCCTGAACGGCCGCGAGCT
Source organism: Geodermatophilus sp. URMC 65 (assembly GCF_053502545.1). Taxonomy (NCBI): domain Bacteria; kingdom Bacillati; phylum Actinomycetota; class Actinomycetes; order Geodermatophilales; family Geodermatophilaceae; genus Geodermatophilus; species Geodermatophilus sp. URMC 65. Next base: position 5,351,216 of record NZ_CP199954.1, on the reverse strand, counting down.
GCTCGGGCTCGACGACCGGCGGCTGTCGACGATTCGCGGCCGCGAGCTCGGCATGATCTTCCAGGACCCGATGTCCTCGTTGACCCCGATCTTCTCGGTCGGGCGCCAGCTCGTCGAGGCGCTGCAGATTCACCAGGACCTGGACGGGGATGTCGCCTGGAAACGGGCGGTCGAGCTGCTCGACCTGGTCGGGATTCCCAACGCGGCGGCCCGGGCACGGTCGTTCCCACACGAGTTCTCCGGCGGGATGCGACAGCGGGTCGTCATCGCGATCGCGATCGCCAACAACCCGAAGGTGATCATCGCCGACGAGCCGACCACAGCGCTGGACGTCACGGTTCAGGCCCAGATCCTGGAGGTCCTCAAGCTCGCCCAGGCCGAGACCGGCGCCGCCCTGATCCTCATCACCCACGACCTCGGTGTCGTGGCCGGGACCGCCGACGATGTCCTGGTGATGTACGCCGGGCGACCGGTGGAGACGGCACCGGTTGATGAGCTGTTCGCGCGGCCGCGGATGCCGTACACGATCGGGCTGCTTGGCGCCCTCCCCCGGGTCGACGCTGCGGCCCGTGCGCCGCTGGTGCCGATCAAGGGCAATCCGCCGCTGCTGGTCGACCTGCCGCCAGGGTGCCCGTTCGAACCCCGCTGCCCGATCTCGATCGCCCGGTGTGCGGAGGGGGAACCTGAGCTCGCCCCGGTGCTGGGCACCTCAGTTGAGCACAGCGCGGCCTGCATCCGGGCCGACGGGATCGAGGACGGCCGGATCGACGGTGCGCTCGTCTACACACTCCCCTCGGTGCCTCGGTCAGGGGCCACAGCGGTAGCCCGTGACCAGCGCCCGGCCGTGCTTGAGCTGACCGCCGTAAGCAAGACCTACCCGCTGCTCAAGGGCGCGCTGCTCAAGCGCCGGGTGGGATGGGTTCACGCGGTCTGCGACGTCGATCTGGACATCCGGGAGGGCGAGACCCTCGGCCTGGTCGGCGAGTCCGGGTCCGGCAAGACCACGACGCTGCTCGAGATCATGAACCTGCGGCCGCCGGAGCACGGCACCATCCGGGTCTGCGGCGTCGACGTTGCCGGGCTGCGTGGCCGCGACGCGGAGCGTGACCTGCGCCGCCGGCTGCAGATGGTGTTCCAGGACCCGATGGGGTCGCTTGACCCCCGGCTGACCGCCTTCGACATCCTCGCTGAACCACTGCGCGTGCTCGGCGTGACCGACCGCGCCGCGATCGCCCGGCGTGTCGAGGACCTGATGGAGCTGGTAGGGCTCGACCCGGCGGACAGCGGCCGCTTCCCGACGGCGTTCTCCGGCGGCCAGCGGCAACGGATCGGCATCGCCCGCGCGCTGGCCACCAGCCCGTCGCTGGTGGTGCTCGACGAGCCGGTTTCCGCGTTGGACGTCTCGATCCGGGCGGGGGTGATCAACCTGCTGAACGAGCTCAAAGCCGAGCTGGGGCTGTCGTACCTGTTCGTGGCGCACGACCTGTCGGTGGTGCGCCACATCTCCGACCGGGTCGCGGTCATGTACCTGGGCCGGATCGTGGAGGTCGGCCCGGTGGAGGAGGTGTTCGTCACCCCCCGGCACCCCTACACCCAAGCCCTGCTCTCGGCGATACCGGTGCCCGACCCGCAAGTCGAGCGCACCCGCGAACGGGTGCTGCTGCGCGGCGACTTGCCCAGCCCGACCGACTCCTCCCCGGGCTGCCGCTTCGTCAACCGGTGCCCCCTCCACCTGGCGCTCGACGGCGCCCGGCAGGCCCGCTGCAGGAACGAGACCCCGGCGCTGGCCGGTGGAGCGGACTCCGATCACCGCAACGCGTGCCACTTCCGCTGACGCCGGTCCTGGCCGTACAACGTCTGCAACACGCCGACCTCGTAGAGAAGAAGCTCATGACCGTTGTGAGAAGAACCGCGCAGAGGAACGCAGCCCTCGCCGCGCTGGCCGCGCTGTCGATGGCCCTGGTCGCCTGCGTTGGCGGCTCCGGCCCGGATGACGCGAACGGCGGCGAGACCGCCCAGTCGCTCGCCGAGAAGGTCCAGTACAACCCTCAGCCCTACGAGAACATCAGGGACGGCGGCACCCTGACCACGTCGCTGCCGGAGATCTCGCCGCAGTTCAATACGTTCCAGACCGACGGCACGGCCTACACCCTCACCGTGTGGCGCTGGTACAACCCGATCCTGATCACTTTCACGTCCGAGGGCGACGCGGTCTACAACCCGGACTACTTGACCGATGTCAAGCAGGAGACAGTCGACGGGAACACCAAGATCACCTACTCGATCAACCCGAAGGCCACGTACAACGACGGTTCGCCGATCGACTGGCACTCCTTCGAGTCCACCTGGAAGACCAGTAACGGCTCGGACCCGACCTACCTCGTCAGCTCCACCGACGGCTACGACCGGATCACCTCGGTCGTCCGCGGCGCCGACGACCGCCAAGCCGTGGTGACCTTCCAGGGCATCAACCTGTGGTGGCAGAGCCTGTTCAACGTGCTGCTCAACCCGGAGGCCGCCGACCCGGGCGTATACAATCAGGGCTACATCAACAATCCGCACAACGAGTGGGGCGCGGGACCCTACCAGGTCCAGAAGTACGACCAACAGAACGGCGTCATCGTCTTCGAGCGCAACCCGAAATGGTGGGGCAAGGCGGGCAAACTGGACACCAGAACGTTCCTGACGATGGAGGACGTCGCCAGCCTGAACGCCTTCAAGAACGGTCAGATCGACGCCGTCGGCGTCGGCAGCAAGGACCGGCTCGCGCAGGTGCAGGGACAGCCGGACACCGAAGTACGCAAGGGCCCGTCGCTGTCCCTGGACTACTTCACGCTCAACGGCCAGAGCCCGATCCTGTCCGACCCGCAGGTGCGCAAGGCCATCTTCGAGGCCATCGACCGCAAGCAGATTGCCGAGTTCCACTTCAACGGACTGGACTACACCGCCGACCCGCAGGGCTCGATGATCCTGCTGCCCTTCCAGGACGGCTACACCGACAACGTCGCCAACGTCATCAAGTTCGATCCGGAGCAGGCCAAGAAGGACCTCGACGCTGCCGGATGGGCCGTCGGTTCGGACGGGGTGCGCGTAAAGAACGGGCAGCCGCTGAAGTTCACCTACGTGAACACCGGTGACGATGCGGTCGGCAAGGCCGTCGCCGGCGGCACCGCTGCCATGCTCAAGAACATCGGGGCACAGATGGACATACGCCAAGTACCCTCCGGCGACTTCTCCAAGATCGTCATCGGCAAGCAGTTCGACATGTTCTACTCGGGAATCTCGCAGTCCGATCCATTTGGAATCGCTTACATCTGCCAGGTCTACTGCTCCAACAGCGGCCTCATCAAGTCCGGGGTGAACGATCCGAAGAACGACGACCTGATCAAGTCTGTGAACACGCTGCCCACCCCCGACGACCAGTACGCGAAGGCCGCCGACGCGGAAACGACGGCGCTGAGCACCTACGGCGTACTGCCCACGGTGAACCCGCCGGCGATCGTCGCGGTCAAGACCGGACTCGCCAACTACGGAGCCGGGCGATTCTTCGTGGCAACCCCGGAGATGATCGGTTGGCAGAAGTAGGTCGGCGGGTGCCAGCGGTCTCCTCCCGCGCCGTCCTGCCACACGGGCCACTCGGATGGGCGTCCTACATCACAGCCCGAGACCCCAGCAGGCGCGCCGACGCGCCCGAGGACGACGCGGAGATGGTCACCGCCGCGATCCGCACGACTGTCGCGCAGCCCGACGCCGGGCAGGTGCACGCCCGGCTCGACGTCATCGCCGGAATGCTCGCCCTACGGGCGGCCTCCGCCGTCGAGCCATGCTGCGGGAATCCGAAGGCGACCTGCTGGCCTTCACCGACTTCCCGATCAGCCACTGGAAGAAAAATTGGTCGACCAATCCGCTGGAGCGCCTCAGCAAGGAGATCGAGTGGCGCCCCGACGTCATCGGCGTGTATCCCAATCCCGCAGGGCTGCTGAGCCTGGCCGGCGCCGTCCTGGTCGAGGACCACGACGAGTGGCAGGTCTTCGACCACCGCCATCTCCCCGAAGGCTCGATGGCCCTGCTCGACCGACCCGAGCCGGTTGAGAAGGTGGCGCAGCCGGCACTGATCGCGTCATGGTCATCCCGCCGCTGACCAACATGGTGAGGACTACATCCACCATTGAGCGGGACGTAACCCTAACGGCGGCTTGAGGGACACTCGGTTGTCCAGTATCAGCGTTAGGGGCGCGAATTGCTGCACGCGCCCATCGGCGCGGGTGACTTCCTGGGGACGCTGCCGGGGACGAGGATGACTCTCTTCTGCGTGCGACGGGGGCCGATCGACTGAAGCCGGGATTCCCTTCTGCCTGGCGGACGACGCTCCCGCAACCGGGCCGCAGGAGCACCCCCTACGCGAGCGACGTCAGCTCACGCGCAGACGTGTGCGTATGTATTGTGTCGCCCCTCGGACACAGCCTCACCCCGGTGTTCCTGCAGCTCAGGAGCCCGGGGTGTCTTGCTGTCGGGGCTCCTCAGGCCCTCGTGACACCCGCGTGGGATTTCGCGCCTCGGATCAGCCCTCGCGCAGCGCGGCGAAGCGGTCGGCCGCCTCGCGGCCCATGCCGGGGTGGACGTGCTGGTACACGGTGAGCGTGATGGTGGCGCTGGCGCTGGTGCTGGCGTGACCGAGGCGCTCGGAGACGACCTTCACCGGCACCCAGTCGGCGAGCAGCAAGGTGGCGTGGGTGTGGCGCAGGTCGTGCAGCCGGATCACCGGCAGTCGCTCTTCCTCCCGCGCCCTGCGGGCCTGGACCACCTGGCCGGCGAAGCGGCAGGAAGCCCTGCTGGACAGCCCTGAGGACGAACGGCGGCCGGTCGTCGAGCACAACCTCCTCGGCTCCAGGAGCTGCAGGGCAGTCGCTGTCCCGCCCAGGACGAGGTTGCCCGCGAGCTCGCAGGTCGGCTGCCACACCGCTGGGTCGACGCCGGCGCCACCTGACGTCCAGTCTCGACCTGACCGGTCCGGGACCGACCCGGCTCGTCGTCGATCTGCGCCGACGGCCCCGTACACCGGTCCGGACTGGTACTCCGGGCGGGTCACGCTGCGTCGGGTCGAAGTGAGCTGGCGGCCTCACCGGGGGTTGATCGCACCGGCGGGGGCCGGTCCGTCCCGACGGCCGATGCCCTCCGCCGACGACATCACCGGGTCCCGTCGGGCTCGGAACCCTGCCTCCTGCCGCTTCTGCTCGGTGACGAGAACCCCGTGTCCGACTTCCTGTCCACCGCCCTCCCGCTCGCTGGGCACACCCGCCCGCGGTCCCCGTCGCCCACGAGATCGTCCGACGAGGGCACGGCGTGCAATGGATCGACCGAAGGTCAACGGGGGCTCCCGCTCGTTGATGATCCGGCCGTTGGTCCCTACCGGCGCAGCGGGTGGGAGAAGTCATCGGAGCGGGGCATCGGGGGCACTGGTCAGGCGGCCGGGGAGGCGTCAGCCAGCTCGTTGGAGGTGAGGACGTCTTCGCCGTAGAGGTCGGCCACCCAGTTGGTCTGGTAGATCGTGTCGAGGTAGCGCTCCCCGAGGTCGGGGGCGATGGCCACCGTGGTCAGGTCAGGCGTGCCGTGGTCGGCCAGCCAGTCCATGGCGCCGCTGACCACGGTGCCGGTGGAGCCGCCGAACAGGAACCCACGCCGAGCCAGGCGGTGGCAGGCCCGGATGGCGTCGGCCTCCTGGACGTAGATCACCTCGTCGACGTAGGACTCGTCGAGCAGCGGCGGCCGCACCCCCATGCCCAGGCCGGGGATCATCCGCCGGGCCGCCGGAGCGCCGAAGGACACCGAACCGACCGGGTCGACGGCCACGATCCGCACGTGGGGGTGGTGCTGGCGGAAGTAGCGGGCGCAGCCCATCAGCGTGCCGGTGGTACCGGCGCCGACGAACAACACGTCAAGCTGCGGGAACTCCCGGGCGATCGCCGGGCCGGTGGTGCGGTAGTGCGCCTTCCAGGCATTGGGGTTGGTGTACTGGTTGAGCCACACGTACCGGTCGTCACGGGCGCACAACGCGCGGATGAAGTCCATCCGGGCGCCGAGCAGACCGGTGACCGGGTCGGGCTCGGTGATGGTGTGCACCTGTGCACCCAGCGCCTCCATCAGCAGCCGGGTCGCCAGGTTGCACCGGGAGTCGGTGACGCACAGGAACCGGTAGCCCTTGCTTGCGGCGACCATGCTCAGCGCCACGCCCAGGTTCCCCGACGAGGATTCGATCAGGAACGCCCCAGGTTGCAGGGTCCCGTCGCGTTCGGCGGCCTCGACCATCTCGGTGGCGGCCTTGAGCTTGACCGAGCCGGCGAAGTTGAAGCCTTCGCACTTCAGGAACAGCGACTGCCCGAAGACCGACTGCAGGTCTACGTACAGGTCGTGCTCGTTGAAATCCTGGGGAGAAGCAACGACTGGCATGATCACCCTCGCCTGGTGCGCTCGGATTCCCTCACGGGTGTCGTCCTGACGTCCATAGGATGCGCGACCGCTACGCCGGTGCAGTATCCCGTGCGTGGAGCAACTCCGTTGCTCACGTGTGAGGCGCTTCTTATACCGATATAAGACGTGCTGGTGGCATCGTCGTGTGACGCTCGGGCCCCCCGAGATCGAGAAGCAATCACTGCACAGTTGCGATGTTCTACGGGCATCTGGGCTGGAGCCGAGCAGACCCCGCCCCTTCGTGTGGTCGGATCGTTTGACGGACCGCGCCTGCACCTGCTGCGAAAGGGATCAGGGAACGTGGCATCAAACGGGCAACCCGCGTGATGATCGGTTCGCCGCCGTTTCTCAGGCGGTCAAGCTGGACACCTCGACGGGAACGGCCTGGTCATCCGCTGTGCCCTCGCCGAGCTGACCTTCCGCGTTCCAACCCCAGGCCATGACCGTGCCGTCGGCGAGCAGCGCGAGGCTGTGCTGGGTCGACGTCGAGGTGGTGGTCACCTCGGTGAGGTCGAGGACGTCGACGGGGAGGGGTTGATCGTCGAAGGTGCCGTTACCGAGCTGGCCACGTTCGTTGGCTCCCCATGTCGTGACTCGGCCGTTTCGGCGTAGGGCGAGGCTGAACCGGTCGCCGGCGGCAACGGCGGTGATGTCGGTCAACCCAGACACCGTGACCGGGGACGGCCGGTCGTCCGTTGTGCCATCGCCCAGCTGACCGAAGGCATTCCAGCCCCAGGCTCGGACGGTCCCGTCCCCCAGCAGGGCCAGGCTGTGGAAGTTGCCGGCGGAGATGGCGGTGACCTCGGCCAGTCCCGGTATAGCCATCGGGGCGGTGTTGGCGCTCCGTTCGGTCTGTGCCGAGGTACCTCTGCCGGTCGGGCCGCGTAGACCGTTGTCTCCCCAGGTCCCGACGGTGCCGTCGGTGAGCAGGGCCAGGCTGTGTGTGCCGCCGGCGGCGATGGCGCTGACAGCCGTGAGGCCGGGTACCTCAGCCGGTGTGAGGCGGTCGGTGGTGGTGCCGTCGCCCAGCTGTCCGTCGTCGTTGCTGCCCCAGGACCTGACCGTGCCATCAGCCAGCAGGGCCAGGGTGTGCGCGAAGCTGACCGGATCGTCGCGGCCGTCGTTGCCCAGGAATCCGCCGACGGCGAGGGCGGTCACACCGGTCAGGTCGGGCAGCGCTGTCGGGGTGGACCGGTTGGTGGTGGTGCCGTCGCCGAGCTCGCCGAACTGGTTGTCGCCCCAGATCCTGACGGTGCCGTCCCGCAGGCGCGCCATGCTGTGCCAGTCACCGGCGTCGACGGTGGTGACATCGGTCAGGTCGGGCAGCGCCACCGGCCTGGATCGCCGCGATGCGGTGGTGCCGTCACCGAGCTGACCAGAACCGTTGAAGCCCCAAGCCTTGACGGTGCCATCGGCGAGTAGGACCAGGTTGTGCGTGGCGCCGGCGGCGACCTGTCGCACTCCGGGACCAGCCGCCGGCCTCGGTGACGGTTGTGGTCCGGGCGCGGCGATGTTCCGGACCACGGCTGTTCCGCCGGCCACGAGCACAGCTGCCGAGCCCAGGCCGGCCAGTAGGAAGGTGCGCCGGCTCAGACCGGGGCGGGTTGCCCGCGGGAGCTCGCGGTCGGCCGGGAGCGCGGTCTCGAGCGCGTCGACGAATGCGCCGGCGGAGGGGTAGCGCTGGATGGGGGACTTGGCCAGTGCACGCTGGAAGACGGCGTTCACCGGCACCGGCAGGTCGTTGTTCCGCTCGGTGGCACGCGGCACCGGATGGGTTCCATGGGCGAGCAGCAGGGCCAAGGTGTCCTGCTCGGTGTAAGGCGGGGTGCCGGTCAGCACCTCGAAGGCCACACACGCCAGGGAGTACAGGTCGGCGCGGTGACCGATCGGGTCCCCGGAGGCCTGTTCGGGCGCCATGTACGTCGGCGTCCCCAGATACCGGCTGCTCACGGTGACCAAGGTGTCGCCGAGTGCCTTGGCCAGACCGAAGTCGACCAGGACCGGCCGGCCCTGCGGGTCGATCAGGATGTTGGACGGCTTGATGTCGCGGTGGATCACTCCGCGGCTGTGCGCGTGGTCCAGCGCCTCGGCGAGCTGCTCGAGTATCGAGACGATCTGCTCGGGCGGGAGCAGGCCCTCGGCGAGCCGTTCCTTGAGGCTGATCCCGGTGACCAGGCGCATCGCCAGGTAGAGCCGTCCGTCGGCGTCTCCGGCGTCGAACACCGTGACGATGCAGGGATGGTCGAGGCTCTGCATCATCCGGGCCTCCCGTACGAACCGGGCGGCGAACTCCTCCTGCATGGCCAGGGCCGGGAGCAGCAGCTTGAGTGCCACCGGGCGACCCAGTTCACGGTGCACCGCACGGTAGACCTCACCCATTCCGCCCCGACCGATGAGCGCCTCCACGGTGAACGAGCCGACCGCCGCACCGGGTGGCAGCGATCCGGTGGTGGTCATGGCGGCGAGTCCCACAGGTCGGCAAGGGGGACCGCGCCGCGGCGAATGGCCTCGTTGGCCAGCTGGCCTCGACGGCTGCCCGTGCCGGGGGCGATGCCGAACTTGTCGTAGAGCCGCAGCAGGTGCTGCTGTACCGCGGCCTCGGTGACGACCAATGTGGTGGCGATCTCGTGCAGGGATGCCGGCTCGGTGAACACCTGACCGCCGACCAGGGGCCGACACAGCGCGCGCAGCACATCACGCTCGCGACGGGTCAGCTCCGGCGCCGGCGCTGCTCCCTCGGTTCGCGTGGTTCCTGCCGGCTCCGCCGCTCGGTACACCAACTTCGTCCGCCCCACCGCAAGGTCATCGCCGTGCCGCAGTGCGCACATCCCCAGGATGCGCTCCCCCCGCACGAACGTGCCGTTGCGGCTACCGACGTCCTGCACGCACCAGCCCCCGCCGACCGGCTCCAGGACTGCGTGCAGGCCGGAGACCGTCTTGTCGTCAGCGAGGGGGACGTCATTGCTGCTGTTGCGGCCGATCGTCACCCGGCGCGTCTCCAGCAGCACGAGCTCCACACCCGAGGGCTTCCACACCTCCAGATACGCCGTCATGCCCGCCGACCGCCACCGAGCCATGGCTCCCGGCTCCGCACCGACGATCCCCCGGCCAGCCCCCAGATCCAGCGTGACGACATGGCAAGTCTCCCTGGAGACCACTACTACCCGCCCCGGCTGGCCGAGCTTACCGACCTGACCCGTCACCCAGTCCCGATCCTGGCCGAGAAGTGGGTCGCCATGGGCCCCCGGCGGCTCCCACCACCACGCCCTCTCGAGCGGGCGGGCACAGCTGTGGACAGACCCCGGAGGGCCGCCGTCCTTATGATTCCAGGACAAGACACTTACCCGCCCGTGCCGGAAGTGTGCCGTCGGACGCCATGCCGCGTCGGATTCGCGCTGGCAATCCTGGAGAAGTCCGCAAGACCACGAGCGCCGGTCACAGCGAGCGCTGCTACACGTCAGAGGAATTCGATGTCTGGACAATCTCCCGGATTGCGACTCGGACAGGCCAGGGGCGCGTCTGCCAATCGTCCCTGTCATCGCCACGCCACCGGAGTATGGATGGCCTATTGCTCGGAATGCACCGCCTGGCATCTCGGCCACCAGACCGCCGATCCATCCCCAGGGCTGGGGCAGCGCCCCGCGGATCGGAGGCCGTCTCGATCGTCACCGGACGGCCTCGTCAGCAGCCTCGATGGCACGGACCCGGGAGTGCGCCGCACCGCCGCGGCCGAGGACCTGAGGTGCTCCGTGGTCGCCAGTCCGCTGCAGTCCACCGCCCACCACCGAGGGCACGCAGACCCAGCATCCCGGCGTCCCGGGAGCACCGCACTGACCGTGGACCCCACCTCCCGTCCGCGGCCGGGGCGACCGGCTTCGAGGCCGGTGCCTGCGCTCGGGCACCGGACGATCGGACGGTCCGGCAGGACTCGTCCCGATGGCGTGGCGCACGGCCGCGAGTCCACCGTTCCCCGGACCGATGGATACGAGATCACAGCGCAGCTGGTCCGGCGGGCCGCGGGCGGCGACGAAGCCGCCTGGGACGCCATCGTCGACGGGTACAGCCGCCTGCTCTGGTCGGTCGTCCGCGGGTTCCGGATGACCGACGCACAGGCCGCCGACGCCGTCCAGACGACGTGGGTGCGACTGCTGGAGAATCTCGACGCGATCCGGGAACCCGAGCGGCTGGCCGGTTGGTTGAGGACGACCGCGCGCCGAGTCTGCCTGGAGACCGTCCGCCGAGCGAGCCGCGAGTGCCCGGTGGACCCGCAGAGGCACACGGCCCTCGAGCAGGTCGCGGGGCGGGCCGATGACCCGGAGGCGCACGTCCTGCGGCAGGAGCGGGCGGCCATGGTGCGCGAGGCGCTGGGCGAGCTCCCCCAGCGGCATCAGCAGCTGCTCGAGCTGCTGGTCGCGTCACCGCCGCTGAGCTACGAGGAGATCGGTGCGCGGCTGGGCATGCCGGTGGGCAGCATCGGCCCGACCCGCGCCCGTCTCCTCACCCGGCTGCGTACGGCGCTGGCCCCGGCCGTCCCCTGACGACCTGGTGCATGGTCAGCGGGACGACCTGCTCGTGGAGGACGGGGCAGGGTCGTGGCGTGTCGAGGAGCTCGGCCTGAGCTGCTGTCGCCGACCGCCGGGTGACCGGACCGTTCCCGCAGGGCCGGGCGGAGCTGGTCGCCGAGCTGGGCCCGCGCTGCTGGACGCGCCAGAGCGCACGGCTGGCCGATCGGCCGCGCCAGCAGGCTGTCGAAGCGGTGCCCGGCACCGGGTGTTCCTCGACCGGCTGCGGACCACCCTGGTGCACCTGCGCCACGGCGTCACCCACGACGTGCCGGTCTACTGGTGCGTGGTGTCCCGCTCGACGATCACCCGGACCGGACCCACCGGAGAGCGCCCCATGGGTCTCACCGAAGCCCGCGAATCCGTGTGCGTGTGTGGCGTGTCGCCCCTCGGACACAGTCGAGGCGCACCGCTCGGTGTGCGCTTCTCGGTTGCCGGTGGCAGACCCGGCGTTGCTGTCACGCGCGCGTCGTCAGGCCCCGCCGCAGCTCGTCCATGGCCTGCGCGAGGCTCACCCGCGGCACCCAGCCCCACCCCCGCGCGCGCTCGGTGAGCAGCTGCCCGGTCCAGACCGGCTCGTCGGTCCACTCGGGCACGACGCCCAGCGCGTCGGTCACCGTGCCGAGGTAGTCCCGCCACGTCGCAGCCTCGCCCGCGACGATGACCGGGGTCGCGCCGCCGGCCACGGGGCCTCGCTCCGGGTCGTCGGCGGTCGCGACGGCGCCCGTGGCGACGTCCGCGATCAGGGCCGCCAAGTCGTCGACGTGCACCCAGGCCCAGGTCTTGGCCGGGTTCGCCCGGCGCTCCCCGTCACGGATCCCCTGCGGTCGCAGCGTGTTCCAGACGGACGTGTCGCCGGCGCCCATGATCGCCGGCGGGCGGACCAGCACGGTCGTGAGCCCGCCGACCTGCGCCAGCGCGACGTCGGTGGCGTTCTTGGTGTCGGGGTAGTCGCCGCTGCCCCCGGGCAGGAGAGCACCGTCCTCGGCCACGTCCCCGACACCGGCCGAGCGGTCGTAGACCCCGGCCGTGGACACGTGCACGAACCGGGCGACGCCGGCGTCCCGGGCAGCCCGAGCGAGAACCGGCGTGCCTTCGACGCCCACCCGGTGCTGCACCTCTCGGGACGCGCCCATCGGGTGGACTGTCGTGACGACCGCGTCGGCTCCCTGGGTCACCGCGCGGGCGAGGCCCTCGTCAGCGAAGTCGCCGACGTGCTCGGTGACTCCGTCGAGTGCGGGCGCGCTGCCGACGCGTCGGACGACGGCGCGCACCCGCGCCGACCGCTCGACGAGCGCCCGGCACACCGCGGCGCCCACCAACCCGTTCGCACCGGTCACCACGACGACGGGAGCGGAAGTGGCCATGCCGTCCACACTGCCAGCGACCACACGACGACGCCTGCTGCGCCGCACGTCGCGGCGTCGGGGCGCGCCCGCTGGGCGGTCGTCCGGTCAGCCGGCCGTCGCGCGTGCGGCCTCGTCGATCAGCTGCGCGACGGCCTCCGGCTGGGACACGGTCACGGCGTGGGAGGCGTCGACCTCGACGGCGTGCGACCTCGCGCGCTCGGCCATGAACCGCTGGGACTGGGCCGGGACGGCGAGGTCCTGGAGTGTGATGAGCGTCCAGGACGGGATGGTCTTCCAGGCCGTCTTCGTCGCCTTCTCCTCGAGCGCGTCGGCGACGATGGGCCGCTGCGTGACGGCCAGCAGCGCGGCGACCTCCTCCGGCACGTCCGCGGCGAAGACCTCCCGGAACTCCTCCTGATCGATGTACAGGTCGTGCACCGTCTGCCCGTCGGGACCAACGACGGGCACCGGGCGCAGCGCCGGCCCGAGCTCGTTGCCGGGGAACTTCCCGGCCAGCTCGCCGGTGCTCTCGCCCTCCTCGAGGACGAAGCTGGCGACGTACACGAGCGCCCTCACCTCCGGGTTCCCGTCGGCGGCCTCGCTCATCACGCTTCCGCCGTAGGAGTGGCCGGCGAGCACGATCGGCCCGTCCACGCTGGCCAGGACGCTGCCCAGGAACTCGGCGTCGCTGTCCAGGGCACGGAGCGGGTTGGCCACCCCGATCACCGGATAGCCGTCACCCCTGAGCTGGGCGATCACGCCGTTCCAGCTGGACGAGTCGGCGAAAGCCCCGTGGACCAGCACCACCGTGGGCTTCGACGCGTCCGTGAGGGTCGCTGCGGTGTTCGCGGACATGGTTCGTTCCTCTCCGGTCGTGGGCAGCTGAGCCGCCCGGTTCGACGCCGCAGCCCAGGGGCTGCGGGTCTGCAAGGGCACGAGGAAGGAGCCGGACCGGCTCGCTCTCGTGCTGATCGCCGCATGCCGGTTACCGGCCTCGTCGCGGCGGACCTGGCCACCATGCGCGACGCCGACCGCCGTTGCCGCCGCCATCGAGGCCGGCGACGTCGAAGCTGCTCTCCGCGCCGACGACGAGCTGCACGGCGTGCTCGTGACCATCCCCGGCAACCGCGCACGCGCCACGGTCCTCGAGCGGTTCACTCCCGGCCTTGCGGCGTGCGGAGCCGCTGCGGTTCGGCTCGCTGCGGGGCCATGCACCCGTCGCCCGGCGGACCGGAGTCATCGAGGAGTGATGACCAGCTCCGCGATGAGATCGCCGTCCATCACGAAGCGGTGGTCCAGCTCGGCCAGTCCGCCGGGGAAGTTCCCTTCCAGACGGTTGGTGGCCGCGCAGTGCGTGTCGTCGATGCGCTGCGCGCCGATGAGCTCGGTCGTGTAGGTGAACTCGGCTCCGGCGTTCCGCAGGAACTCGCGGACCTCGTCGGTCCCGCGGAAGGTCTGTCCCTGGTCGACGACCACGGCCGTGGAGCTGAAGGCGTGGATGGCTGCGTCGACGTCGCGGGCCGCGTGGGCGGTGAGGAAGCCCCCGATCGTGGCCGGGAGCTCGCTGGGCTGGATGCTGGTCGGTGTGGTCATGCCCCGACGGTGCGGCCTCCCGCTCCGGGAGGGTCGAGCACTGGACTCTTCCCCGGGGAGAGGGTGCACAGTGCTCCGGTGCTGGCGATCGGCGAGTTCTCCCGGCTGACCCACCTGAGCGTGCGCACGCTGCGCCGCTACCACGACGCGGGCCTGCTCGAGCCCGCGACGGTGGACCCCGCCAGCGGCTACCGGTACTACGACGCGGACCAGATCCCGACCGCCCAGGTCATCCACCGCCTGCGCGAGCTCGACGTCCCGCTGTCCGACGTCCAGCGCATCCTGCGCTCCGCCGACCCCAGCACCCGTGCCTGTCTGGTCTCCGACCACCTGCAGCGACTCGAGTCCGAGCTCGACCGGACCCGTGCCGCGGTCGCGTCGCTGCGTCGGCTGCTGCGGCCGGAGCCCGCCCCGCTCGACGTCGAGCTGCGTGCGGTGCGGGCGACCACGGTGGCCGCGGTCGAGGACGACGTGGAGCACGACCACGTCCTCGACTGGTACGCCGGTGCCATGGCCGAGCTGGACGCCGTGGTGCGGCAGCCGACCGGCCCCCCGGGCGGCCTGTACGACAACGCGCTGTTCGAGACCGGCCGCGGGCACCTGCTGGTGTACCGGGCGACGGCGTACGCCCCGCACAGCGGCCGGGTGCACCCGGTGACGCTGCCGGCCGTCGAGCTGGCCGTCACCACCCACGTCGGCGAGCACGACGACATCGACGTCACCTACGGAGAACTGGGCGCCTGGGTCGTGAGTAACGCGCTCGTGGTGGCCGGACCGGTCCGGGAGACCTACCTGGTCGGGCCCCGCGACACTGCAGAACCGGCCGCCTGGCGCACCGAGATCGGCTGGCCCGTCTTCCGGATGGCCCGGCCCTGACCAGCGGAGGACAGCGGTGGAGGAGCCCCGCCTCTGGCGGTGAGCGACGAGCGTCTTGCGCGCCTGGCCGGTGTTCCGGCCGATGGCCCCCTCACAGCACGGAGCGGTCACTCGACAGGCGAGAGCCGTGTGCGCATGTACCGTGTCGCCCCTGGGACACCGAGTTGAACCCCACGACTCGACGGCCACAGTGGTGCGACGACCGAAGCACGGGCGACGGTGAGCCGTCCTTCGTGCGGATGCCCGCGAGCGCGTCGGTGGCTCTCGGTCCCGACGGTCGCCCCTACTCCCCCGGCCGAGCGCAGCGCCTGCGCTTCCCCCGCTGGGTGACGCGGAACCTCCGACACGACCCGCGGCACGTGCTCACTCGTAGTAGAGCTTCTGTGGCCCCGGGTACACCCAGGACAGCGCGTCGCGCAGCCGGTCCCGCCAGTTCTCCCACGAGTGGCCGTCGCGCGCCTCGGTGTAGCGAACCTGCATGCCGGCGTCCTCGAACACGTGCACCATCGACCGGTTGGGCACGATGAGCTGCTCGTAGACGCCGCA
Source organism: Geodermatophilus sp. URMC 65 (assembly GCF_053502545.1). Lineage (NCBI taxonomy): Bacteria > Bacillati > Actinomycetota > Actinomycetes > Geodermatophilales > Geodermatophilaceae > Geodermatophilus > Geodermatophilus sp. URMC 65. Next base: position 5,335,822 of record NZ_CP199954.1, on the reverse strand, counting down.
GGACATGAAGATCCTGTCTGCGACGCAGCGCGGCTTCGCCCGGAACCGGTTCACGAACTTGACGACGGGATCGAAGACCGGCCCCCCGCCGTGATCGCTGCTGATGTCGGTGAAGACGAACGATCCCGACATCAGCACCAGGGACCCGTACGTGTCGGGCGAGCGGTACGCGGCCGACAGCGCGGCCACCCCGCCGAACGACGAGCCCAGCAGGCACCGCCCGGCACGCTGTTCGACCAGCGGGAGCGACGACTCCAGCTCCGGCAGCAGCTCCCGGGTGAGGAACCGGGAGTGCGCCGCGGAGTTCGCGTACTCGTCCAAGCGCTCGCCGGGGTGGGTGAAGGCGACCACGGTCTCCGCGACGTCGAGCCGGTGGATCAGGTTGTCCAGGACGGTCTTCATCGAGGCGTACTGCAGGAAGTCCCCGCCGTCGTGCACCACCAGCAGCGGATAGGACGCCGTCGGCCGGAACCGGGCCGGCAGATACACCGTGACGTGCGCGTCGCGGCCGAGCGCGCGGCTGCGCAGCACGAGCTCCTTCAACTCGCCCGGGCGTGCCTCGGGGTCCGGGAGCACCCAGTCCGGCGTCTCGTAGCCCGCTGCGAAGCAGACCGACGACGAGCCCATGGGGCTGTGCGACCGCTTCTCGTTGAGCGGGTCGTTGAAGCGTTCGTAGTGGTCGCCGCGCCGGATCTCGATCTGGTACTCGACCCGCGAGCCCTCCGGCAGCTCGAGCACCAGGTACCACAGGTCGGTGCCGTGCAGGCGGCGCAGCGGGATCCGGTCGGGTAGCCCGACGATCCGCTGGCAGACCCACGCCTCGTCCGCCTCGCCGCGCCACAGGAAGGTGCACCGGTCCCCCTCGACCACCGGGACCTCGTGCCGTCCCAGGAACCGATCGACCGTCTCGCGGTCCAGGGGTTTCGCCGACTTGAGCCGGTTGATGGCCAGCCGGCCCGTCCGGGGCTGGGCGGCGGTCACGCCGCGCGTCCTTCCGCGATCCGCCCGTCGGTGTCGATCACCCGGGCATCCGGTGGCAGGGCTCCGTCGGGACCGAGGTCGACCCGGACACCGTCGTCCAGGACCAGGCAGGACGCCGGCGCGAACCGGCGGGCCAGGATCGACATCCGGAGGTGGTCGTCGGTCCGCAACCGCCGCCGCGCGTGCGGCAGCAGGACCAGGCCGGGAACCACGCCGATCCCCGCGTCGAAGACCTCGGTCAGCGAGGCGCCCTGCGCCGCCCGGTCGTGGAAGAGCACCACCCGCGGGGTCAGCGCCATCGCCCCGGCCGACCACGCCACCACCCGCGGGGGCAGGTGCGGCGACAGGTGGAACAGGTGCAGGACCCGGAGCAGGTCGCCGACGTGCCCGCCGGCCACGACCAGGCACTCGGCAGCCGACAGCAGCCCGCGGACCTCCTCGCGGTGCCCCGCGATCGTGCCCCGCTCCTCCGGCCGCCACGTCCCGTAGAAGGCCTCCTGCAGCTCACCGACCCTGGCCAGGTGCGTGGCGTCGAGGAACCGCAGCGCCGCGAGCGCGTCGTCGAGGGCCATCGCCTGCGTGTGCGCGTGCCCGTCGGTCCGCGAGGCCACCGCGGACACCGCCTGCAGGGCGTGCTCCAGCCGGATCAGGTAGAGCTGCTGCATCTCGTCGAGCACCAACCGGTGCTCGCGCTCGGCCTCCGCGTACTCGGGATCGGCCTGCAGCACGGTCATCCACCGGGCGAACAACCGCAGGTTCACCGCCTGACCGCCGGCGAGGGCGAGGATCTCGGCGTCGTCCGCCTCCCGCTCCTGCCAGCCGGCGTTGACGACCGCGACCGGCCCCTCGACGCCCAGGGACGACAGGACCCGATCGAAGGTCGGACGCCGCTGCGGCCCGAGCAACGTGATCGACGGGGTCACCGCGGCGTCAGTTCGCGTGCACGCGCACGGTGCGCCCGACGTCGTCGAGCATGCCGTGCAGCGTGTCGAAGTCGGGGTGCCGCATGCGGACGTAGGCGTTGGCCATGTACCCGGCCGCCACCGGCTGGGTCGGCGTCCCCGGCGGCGGAAGGTGCGCGTCCAGCACCCACTGGCCGTGCCGGGCCTGGACGTCGTCGACGCCCGAGTACCCCGAGATGGTCCCGTCCCGCTCGGGGCGCAACGCCACGATGCCGGCCGAGTACTGCCGCGACGGCTGCCCCCAGATCTGCCCGTGGACGATCGAGTCGGCCCACTGGCGGTAGACGTCGAGGTCGTTGGCCGCCGAGTACAGGTCCCAGGCGCCGACGCCGGGCGGCCGGCAGCCGATCTCGCTGAACCGCAGTCCCTTGGGGCCGAAGAACCACTCCATGTGCGTGGCGCTGGTGCCGATGCCGAGCGCCTCGTTGACCTGCCGTCCCATGTCCCGCAGCTCCTGGTAGTCGGCCACGGTGTCGATCCGGTTCGTGGCGAGGAACTGCGGCGAGATCCAGCGGGTGCGCATCGCCTCGAGCACGTTCGGGAAGTAGTGCGACACGAAGTCCAGCGCCGGGACACCGTCGACCGACAGGGTGTCGTAGAAGCCCTCGTGCCCCTCGATGAACTCCTCGACGGCGATGGAGTCGACCTGCTGCGCGCCGAACGTGCCCAAGGCGGCCTCGAGCTCGCCGTCGCCGTCGACCCGGGTGGTGTCCAGAGCCCCCGCCCCCGTCCGCGGCTTGAGGATCAGCGGGTAGCCGATCTCTCTCGCGAACGACCACACCTCATCGGCTGTGAACGCGGCGGTGGACGCCGCCGTCGGCACGCCGGCCGCCCGGAGCACCTCCTTCATCGACGGCTTGTCCCGGCACAGCCACGCCGTCCGCACCGACGTCCCGGGGATCGTGCAGTTCTCCCGCACCTGGGCGGCCGCGAGGGTGTGCGACTCGATGGTGGCCTCCAGCCGGTCCACCCAGACCTGCTCCTGGATCCAGCGGACGGCGTCAGTCATGACGCCGACGTCGGTGACGTTCGGGACGACGTGGTAGTGCGCCAGCCAGGAGCGCAGCTCCTCGTCCAGCCCCTCCGTCGGACGGTCGCCGATCCCGATGACCGTGGCACCCACGTCGGCGAGGGCCCGCACGAAGTGGCGCTGCGTCGGCGGGAACGCCGGGTCGACGAAGACCACGTTCATGCCGGGGAGCTTAGGAGGCCCTTCGGCCCCCTGCAGGGTCCCACCGCGAGCGTGCGAGCGGTGGGGGCAGGGGGTCCTTCCACTGCCCGTTCCAGCCTCCGGGCGTAGCGTCCGCGCATGGTCGTCGCCGCCTTCGTCGCGCCGTACCTGCTCGAGGCCACGGCGCGGTTCGTCGTGGCCGCCGCGGAACTGCCCGGCGTCCGGCTCGGGCTCGTCACCTGCGAGCCCGTGGAGCGGATCCCGCCGACGCTGCGCGAGCGGCTCGACGCCCACTGGCGGGTGGACGACGCGTTCGACCCGCGGCAGGTGGCGTGGGCGGTGAGCGGCCTCGCCGGGCAGCTGGGCAGGGTGGATCGGCTCGTCGGGGCCCTCGAGCAGCTGCAGGTGCCGCTGGCGCGGGTGCGCGAGTCGCTCGGCATCGAGGGCATGGACGTGCGGACGGCCATCAACGTGCGCGACAAGGCGCAGATGAAGGAGACGCTGCAGGCGGCCGGCATCCCGTGCGCCCGTCACGCGCTCGTGCGCAGCCCCGGGGAGGCCGTGGCCTTCGCCGACCGGGTCGGGTTCCCGCTGGTCGCCAAGCCGCCGGCCGGGGCGGGGGCGCAGTCGACGTTCCGGCTGGACGACGGCGACATGCTGCGGGGCTGGCTGGCCGCCGTGCCGCTGGGCGGCGACTCCCCCGCGCTGCTCGAGGAGTTCCTCACCGGCGAGGAGCACACGTTCGACAGCGTCACCCTCGGCGGCTCGACCGTGTGGTCGTCGATCGCCGACTACCGCCCCCCGCCGCTGGAGGTCCTGCGCAATCCGTGGATCCAGTGGACGGTCGTGCTGCCGCGCGACATCGGCGGCCCGCGGTACGAGGGCATCCACCGCTGGGGGCCCGCCGCGCTGAAGGCGCTGGGCGTCACCGACGCGCTGACCCACATGGAGTGGTTCGCCCGGCCCGACGGTTCCGTCGCCGTCTCGGAGGTGGCCGCCCGGCCCCCCGGTCCGCAGTTGACCTCGATGCACGGGTACGCGCACGACTTCGACCTCTACCGGGCGTGGGCGGAGCTGGTGGTCCTCGGCCGGTTCGACGTGCCCGAGCGCCGGTACGCGGCCGGGACGGCCTACCTGCGCGGCATGGGGCACGGGCGCGTGCGCGCGGTGCACGGCGTCGACGCCGTCCAGGAGCAGATCGGGCATCTCGTGGTGGAGGCGCGGCTCCCAGAGCCGGGGCAGCCGGCCGGCACGGACTACCTGGGCGAGGGCTACGCGATGGTGCGCGACCCGGACACCGCCGTGGTGGAGGACGCGCTGCACCGGATCGTCAGCGGGGTGCGCGTGGAACTAGCCGAAGCCTGACAAGACCCGGAGGTGCGATGAACGTCGTCATGCTCTCCCCCGGCTACCCGGCCGAGATGGCCTACTTCACCCGTGCGCTGGCCGGCGTCGGCGCCCGGGTCATCGGTGTCGGTGACCAGCCGCCGGACGCGCTGCCCGAGGCCGCCCGCTCGTCGCTGGCGCACTACGAGCACGTGAACCTCGCTGACGAGGGCGCGGTGCTCGACGCGTTGCGCGGGCTGTGGCAGCACGCCTCGATCGACCGGGTCGAGTGCCTCTGGGAGCCGTACATGCTCCTGGCGGCGCGCATCCGGGAGGTCTTCGGACTGCCCGGCATGACCGTGGAGCAGACCGTGCCCTTCCGCGACAAGGAGCAGATGAAGCGCGTCCTCGACGCCGCCGGCGTCCGCACGCCCTGGCACGTCAGCGCCCGCACCGTCGCGGAGGTGTGGGAGGCCGCGGAGAAGGTCGGCTACCCGCTCATCGTCAAGCCGATCGCCGGCGCGGGCTCGGCGGACACCTACCGGGTGGACTCGCCGCAGGAGCTGACCGACGTCCTGCCCCTGCTGCGGCACGTGCCCGAGGTGAGCGTGGAGGAGTTCGTCGACGGCGAGGAGTTCACCTTCGACACCATCTGCTCCGACGGCCGGATCCTGTTCGAGCACGTGCTGTGGTATCGGCCGCGGCCGCTGCAGATGCGCATGCACGAGTGGGTCAGCCCGGTGTCGATCTCGCTGCGCGACCTGTCCGTGCCGCGCCTGTCCGGCGGACGACGGATGGGCGAGGCGGTGCTGGCGGCGCTCGGGTTCCGCACCGGCTTCACGCACATGGAGTGGTACCTCAAGCACGACGGCGAGGCGGTGTTCGGGGAGATCGGGGCGCGCCCGCCGGGCGCGCGGGTGGTGGACGTCATGAACTTCGCCACCGACGGCGACACCTACGCCGGCTGGGCGCAGGCCGTGGTCCACGGCGGGATGGAGCCGCTGGAGCGCCGGTACAACGCGGGCGCGATCTTCAAGCGCGCCCGCGGCTCCGGGCGGATCACGCACTCCGAGGGCTTCGACGCGCTGATGGGCCGGTACGGCGAGCACGTGGCGCTCGTCGACCTGCTCCCGGTGGGGGCGCCGCGCCGTGACTGGCGCTCGACGGTGACCGGCGACGGCATGATCGTCGTCCGGCATCCGGAGCTGCAGCAGGTCATCGAGATGACCGAGGCGTTCGCCCGCGACTTCCAGATGTTCGCGGGCTGAAGGAGCACGTCAGCAGAGCTCATCGAGGTACTGCGGCAGCATCCGCCGCCAGGTGGGCCAGTCGTGCTCCCACTCCTGCCCCCAGACGTCGACCCGGTTCGGCACGCCCTTGCTGCCGAGCACGTTGCCGGCGTCCCAGGACGAGTCGACGTCCTCCCACGCCCCCTGGCCGGTGGCGATGATCGCGAATCGGGTGCGCAGCTGGTCGAGCTGCTCGCCCTCCAGTCCCGGGAGGAAGTCCAGCGGCGAGGCGAAGAAGAGGTCCTGCGAGGACTGGTGGTCGAGGAACTTCTGGATCCGGTAGGTGCCGCTCATGCCCACCGCGGCGCGGAACACGTCCGGGAAGCGGCAGAGCACCGCCAGTGAGTTGAAGGCCCCGATCGAGGCGCCGGTGGCGAGGATCGGCGTCTGGTCGCCGCCCATGTCGGCCCGGATCGCCGGCACGACCTCGTACCGGACGGCGTGGTGGAACTGGTTGAAGAGCCACATCCGGTACTCGAGCGACCCGGCCTTCGCTGCCATCGCCGCGCCGGCCACGCTGTCGCAGGAGTAGAGCTTGACCCTGCCGCTCTCGATCAGCGGCCAGCAGGCACCGACCACGCCGTTGCGCTCGATCTCCTCGGCGTCGCCGCCCGCCGTGGGGAAGACCAGGACGGGCGTTCCGTAGTGGCCCCACCGGGCCAGACCGATCGGCTGGTCCATCCGCTCGGAGTGCCAGCGGTCGGTCACCTTCACGTCGTTCCCCTTCCGCGCACCCGCGACGGTCACCCTGACACGGCCGTCCTGCCGCGACAACGCGGGGCCGGGGAGGCGACGGCGCAGGAAGGCCCGGCGTGTCGGCCGCGCCGATGTGTGCCAACCTGGCCGCACGTCGGCACCGACGGGAGGCGGCCATCGTGGGGCAAGAGGTCGAGGCCCGCACGTTCTCGCGCGCGGACCGCCTGCGCTACCGGGAGAAGCTGCGCCGCTGCCTGGACGTGTTCGGCCGGATGCTCAACGAGTCGAAGTTCGACTTCGAGCGGCCCCTGACCGGCACGGAGATCGAGTTCAACCTGGTGGACGCCCTGCACGACCCGGCGATGCGCAACGAGGAGGTCCTCGCCGCGATCGCCGACGAGGTCTTCCAGGCCGAGATGGGCCAGTTCAACATCGAGATGAACGTGCGGCCGACGACGCTGGCCGGCACGGCCGCCGCGGACCTCGAGGCGGAGCTGCGGGGCAGCCTCAACCAGGCCGAGGAGCGCGCCCGGGCGATCGGGGCGCACATCGTGATGATCGGCACGCTGCCGACCCTCGCCCCCGAGCACCTCACCGGCGACGCGATCACCGCGCACCCGCGCTACGCGCTGATCAACGAGCAGATCTTCGCCGCGCGGGGCGAGGACCTGCACATCGCCATCTCCGGGCCCGAGCGGCTGGACATGCACGCCGACACGATCGCGCCGGAGGCGGCCTGCACCAGCACCCAGTTCCACCTGCAGGTGAGCCCCCAGGACTACGCGGCCCACTGGAACGCCGCGCAGTGCATCGCCGGCGTCCAGGTGGCGCTCGGTGCCAACTCGCCGTTCCTGTTCGGCAAGGAGCTGTGGCGGGAGACCCGGATCCCGCTGTTCGAGCAGGCGACCGACACCCGCCCGCTGGAGCTCAAGGAGCAGGGCGTCCGACCCCGGGTCTGGTTCGGGGAGCGCTTCATCACCTCCGTGTTCGATCACTTCGAGGAGAACGTCCGGTACTTCCCCGCGCTGCTCCCGGTCTGCGACGAGGAGGACCCGATGGCCGTCCTCGACCGCGGCGACATCCCGCAGCTGTCCGAGCTGCGGATGCACAACGGGACCATCTACCGCTGGAACCGCCCGGTCTACGACATCCACCGGGGCCAGCCGCACCTCCGGGTCGAGAACCGTGTGCTGCCCGCCGGCCCGACCATCGTCGACGTGTTCGCCAACGGCGCCTTCTACTACGGCCTGCTACGCACCCTGGCGGCCCAGGACCGGCCCGTGTGGTCGCAGATGTCCTTCGCCGCCGCGGAGGAGAACTTCGAGGAAGGGGCGCGCAACGGCATCAACGCCCAGCTGTACTGGCCGGGCCTCGGCACCGTGCCTGTGACCGAGCTCGTGCTGCGCCGGCTGCTGCCGATGGCCCAGGCGGGCCTGGCCGAGTGGGACGTCGACACCGCGGTCAGCGACCGGCTGCTCGGCGCGGTCGAGCGCCGGTGCACCGCCTACCGCAACGGCGCGGAGTGGCAGGCCGAGACGTTTCACCGGATCGACGAGCAGCGGCAGCCGCTGGACCGCCGTGACGCGCTGCGGGAGATGCTGCGCCGCTACACCGAGCACATGCACGCCAACGAGCCGGTCGCCGACTGGTGAAGGGCCCCTCTGCCCCCCACCGCTCGCACGCTCGCGGCGGGCCCCTGCAGAGGGGTCGTTCAGCCGCTACACGCGGCTCAGGCGGTTCTCCTCGTCACGCATCCACATCTCGAGCAGCCCCCGGTAGTGCGCGATGAAGTGGTCGTGCTCGTGCGGTGGGAACGTGGAGCGCACCGTGTCGACCAGCAACCGGTCGAAGTCGGGACCCCGGACCCAGTCGAGCACGACCTCGTCCAGATGGGCGAGCCGGCTGGCGCAGAAGTCCGCGTAGGCCTCGACCTGGAAGTAGTCGTCGGCCAGGGCCCGGTAGGCCTTGAGCTTCTCCTCGTAGCCCAGGTCCTCGCGGTCGGCGATGTTGAAGTACCGGCGGGTGTCGAGGTCGTAGCGCGGCCGGCGGCCCGTGGCGGTGCAGTACACCGACCACCGGACCAGCGCCTTCAGCGCCCACGGGAAGTAGTAGTGCAGGCTGGTCAGCGCGATGTCCGGGCAGGCGTTGGCGTAGTCGATGGGGTGGACGACGCCGTCCTTGATGAGCGTCTCGCAGGAGTTGAACTCCCAGCGGAAGAACGCGTTGACCAGCCGACCGATGGTCACCGTCTCCTCGCCGGTGGCGGCGTCCAGGAAGCCGTGGGAGACCGAGTACCGGCCGTGCATGGGCTGGTCGGGGTCGAAGTTCATGACCATCGTCTCGGGGCCGATGGACAGGCTCCGGGCGAAGACGTCGTACCCCGAGACGGCCTTCTGCAGGTGCATCAGGCGCTGACCGGAGGCGTCGTAGGCCCGCTGCAGGTCCTCGGCGTTGCGGATCATCGTGACGCCGACCCACGCACCTCCGTCGTACGGCTTCATGAACAGGGGGTAGCCCATGCGGTCGGCTATCGCGGTCAGGTCGAACGGCCGGTTGTACTTCTCCGCCGTGTAGGCGTACTTGGTGTGGTCCGGCGGGTTCTTGTACGGGATGAGCACCGTGTCCGGCACGCGCAGGCCCAGCCGGAGCATGGCGCAGTAGGCGGCGTGCTTCTCCATGCTCTGGAAGGTGAAGGGGCTGTTGAGCAGGTAGACGTCGTCCATGAGCGCGGCCTTCTTCAGCCACTCACGGGGGTGGTAGTACCAGTAGGCCAGTCGGTCGATGACCAGGTCGTAGCGCGGCTTGGCGCACAGGTCGAACGGCTCGACCGTGATCCGCTCGACGTCGTACTGGTGAGCGGCGCCGGTCCCGTCGTGCACGGTGCCGAGGCGGCGCACCATCGCCTCGAAGGCGGTGGGCCAGTCCTCCTCGGTCCCGAGCAGCAGCCCGATGAGGTGCCGGTGGTCGGACATCGACGCTCCTCCAACGGTGGCGGGGCCTCCCGCGTCGCTCCAGTGACCTGGGCGGACGCGGACGGATCCTAAGACCGGCCGGGGATCCCTGCGAGTTCGCGCCAGAGGTGCGCAGCCGCCTCGGCCCCGCGGTGCAGCATGGGCAGCAGCACCCGCTCGTTGGGCGAGTGGATGCGGTCGGTGGGCAGCCCCGCACCCAGGAACAGCAGCGGAGCGCCGAGTTGCTCGACCAGGTCGGCCTCCGGTCCGCTGCCGCCCTCGCGCAGGTAGAGCACGTCGTCGGGATCGCGGTCCCAGGCCTGCGCGATCGCCCGCCGCAGCGCGGCCATGCCGGGCGAGTCGAGGTCGCTGGCGCACGGAGCGACGCCGGCCTTCTCTATCAGCACGTCGGCGGTGACCCCCTCCGGCAGCCGCTGGTCGACCCAGGCGCGGACCTGGTCGGCGATGTCCGCAGGAGCCTGGTCGGCCACCAGCCGGAAGCTGAGCTTCGCGTGTGCCTCGGCCGGGATGATCGTCTTGTGACCCGGGCCCTGATAGCCGCCCCACATGCCGTTGACCTCCGCGGTTGGCCGGGCGCCGGTCCGTTCCAGGGTGCTGAACCCGGCTTCTCCGTACGCCGCGGAGCCCGCCGCCGGCCCGGCCAGCCACGCCTGCTCGTCGAAGGGCACCCGGCCCATCAGCTCGCGCTCGCGGTCGGACAGCGGGCGGACCTTGTCGTAGAAGCCTGGCAGGGTGACGCGGCCCTGGTCGTCGTGCAGGCCGGCAAGCAGCTCGGCCATGGCGTGCAGCGGGTTGGGCACCGCGCCGCCGAACGAGCCGGAGTGCAGGTCGACGGCGGGTCCGCGCAGCGTGATCTCGGCGCCGGTCAGCCCGCGCATCGAGACGACGGCGCTGGGGACGTCGGGAGCGGCCATGCCCGTGTCACTGACGACGACGACGTCGCAGTCCAGCCGGGCCCGCCGCTCCTTCAGCAGTGCGGCGAGGTGCGGCGACCCGGACTCCTCTTCTCCCTCGATGAGCAGCTTCACGGTCACGGCCGGGGTGTCCCGACCGGTCGCGGCGAGGTGGGCGCGCATGCCGAGCAGGTGCATGGCGACGTTGCCCTTGTCGTCGATCGCGCCGCGGGCGTGCAGCTCCGGGCCGTTCGGTCCTTCGACGGCCGTCGGCTCGAACGGCGGGTGCACCCACAGCTCCAGTGGATCCACCGGCTGCACGTCGTGGTGCCCGTACACGAGCGCGACCGGGGCCTCGGAGTCGCCCGACGGCCACTCGGCGTAGACCGCGGGTGCGCCGGGCGTCGGCCAGATCTCGACCGTCGGGAAGCCGACCCTGCGCAGCGCCTCGGCCAGCCACTCGGCGCTGCGGGCGACGTCCGAGGCGTGCGCGGGATCGGCGGAGATCGACGGGATCCGCAGCCAGGCGTCGAGATCGGCGCGCAGGTCGTCGAGGTGGGCGGTCACGAACTCACGCTCGGGGCTGGTCACGACCCCCGACCGTAGCCCGCTGCCGAGGACGTCCTCCTGCCGTCGACCGCATACGGCGACACGTGCTCCATGTCGACGTCGGCGATCTCTGCTTCGACGTGGGCGAGGTCCGCCCGCCCCGGCGGCCGATGGGACCTCCGCCGGGCGCCGACGGCGATCCCCGGGGACGAGTCGCCGCACCCGAGCCTCAGCAGAACGAACCACTGCCTTCGGGGGTGACGGCATGTCGTTGCTGAACGGTGATCGCTGGGAGCCGGCCGCCGACGTCGACGACCCAGCCGTTCCGGCTGCGCTCACAAAGCTCGAGGCGCCCGCTCAGCAGGTGGGCGCCAGGCGTGTGCGTATGTAGCGAGTCGCCCCTCGGACACCGAATTGATCTACACGGTCTTCAGGCCGTCGGGGTTCTTCGCTTTCTGATGTCGGCACGTCCCGTCGAGGCCGGATGGACTGCATCGGCCCAGCCGGGCAGGGTTCTCGGAGGCCCGTAGGTCGTCCCCACACAGGACAAGGGACGATGGAACCGGTGGCAGCCCCCTGCGTGGTCAGTCCGTTGCCCGCCGGTCCAGGGACACACCCAAGACCTCACAGATGCGATCGACGTCGACATCCTGTGCGAGCACGCTGGCTCCGCTACGCCAAGCCACCGCGATGACCAAGCAGTCCAAGAGGCCGCGAGGGGTCACCCCGACGCGACGGCAACGACGGTAGACCCGGGCAGCCGCATCGAAGTCCGCGACAGGATCGATCGCCAGCAGATGACATCGCAACAGCAACCGGCGGAGATCATCCGCCCGTCGGTCATCTCGTGCCCCCGCAAGAACCTCCATGAGCACGGGCTCGGTGATGGCGAGGGGGCCGCCGGAGGCGATCAACTCAGTCATCCGCCGATCCACGGCGCTGCCCGTCGCCCGATCGAACTCCACCCAGGCAGAGGTGTCGGTCAGGATCACGCAGCGCCGCGCGGTGCACGGTCCTCCGGGACGTCACCCATCGCCCGGGCGCCGCGCATGGACAACGCCTCATCGCGGCTCATCGGCTGACCGGCCAAGTGCCGCAGCGCGAGGTCGACCGCCTCCGTCTTCGTCCTCACGGCGTAGCGAGCCATCACGACCTGTACCAGGTCGTCCTCGATCTCGATGTTGGTCCGCAGTCGCGCCATACACCTATAGTACACCTTACGTGTGCTATAGGTGTAGGCATTGCCATTGGATCCCTGAGCGTTTCCTGCCCTGAGAACACGGCATCGGAGGCGGTGTCACGGCGACTCGGGACGGTTGCTCAACAGCCCATGACGAGCCGTGTGCGTATGTAGCGTGTCACCCCTCGGACACCCAGCCTCACCCCGGTGTTCCTGCAGGTCAGGAGCTCGGAGTGTCTTGCAGTAGGGGCTCCTCAGGCCCTCGTGATACCCGCGTGGTACTTCGCGCCTCGACTCAGCCCTCGAGCAGCGCCGCGAAGCGGTCGGCCACCTCGCGGCCCATGCCGGGGTGGACGTGCTGGTAGACGGTGAGCGTGATCGTGGCGCTCGCGTGACCGAGGTGCTCCGAGACCACCTTCACCGGCACGCCGTCGGCCAGCAGCAGGGTGGCGTGGGTGTGCCGCAGGTCGTGCAGCCGGGTCACTGAAGCAGGTCCTCCCCAGCACCTTGTGCGCCTGGACGACCTGGCCGGCGAAGCGGCGGGAGTACCGCTCGGGGAGTGCCGGTGGGTGCCGTCGAGGTTGCCGAGCATCAGCGCCGAGTCGCGCACGAGGTCTAAGGCCAGCCCTCCGCGGGCGGACCGGTAGGCACGCAGCGCGGCGACGGTGCCCGCGTCGAGGTCGACGACCCGGGACCGGCCGGTCTTGGTCGGACCCTCGACAGGGCGCTCGCCGCGCCCTTGGCCTTCACCACGCCGACGCTGCGGCGGACCTGGACCCGGCCGGGCGCCCAGGTCCACATCGCCTCAGCGCAGGGCGAGCGCCTCGCCGCAGCGGACTCCCGCGACTCGCGCAGGTCAGCGACTGTCGCCGCTCATCCATCCCTGAGCGAGAAGACCAGGCAGGTGCTGGACGCGGTGGCGACCAACCTGCCGTCCCCGTCACGCACGTCGCCGTCGGCGAAGGCGGCTCGACGTCCTGGTCTGGTGACCCGGCCGGTCGCGGTCAGCTCGCCTCCACCATGCCGGACCGGACGCAGGTAGCTGACCTTGATCTCCAGACTCGTGTAGCCCACTCCCGCTGGCAACGTGCTGTGCACCGCACAACCGGCGACGGAGTCGAGGAGCGTGCAGACGAGGCCGCCGTGCACCACGCCGATGGGGTTGTACGCCGACTCGTCCGGCTGGCACCGGAACTCCACCGTCCCCTCGCCCACGGAGACCGCGGTCATGGCCATCAGCCCGCCGATGGGTGCTGGGGGCAGCCGGCCGTCGATCATCGCCTGCAGGTATTCGCGGCCACTGAGGTCGCGCATCGCGTGGGCGCCGATCATCGGGTCCCACCAGGTGACGGTCCTCGACCGGGGTTGGCCCCAGCCGTCGGGGGGTGAGCCTTCGTCCGGTCTCATGCCGCCTCCTGCGGTCGGGGGTGCGGAAGCGTCGCGGCAACCGCGGCCGGCCGGACGCGCCGGGCCAGGACGGCGACACACACGGCCCCGGCCGCGACGAAGAAGGCGATGGTCAGCGCGATGCCGTGCCGGAACGCGGTGAGCGGATCGGGGGCGGGGACCGTGAGCGCCGCGACGAGCGCAGCCACGCCCAGCACGGTGCCGACCTGCCGGGCCATGTTCAGGATCCCGCTGCCGGTGCCCAGGTTCGCCCCGGGCAAGCCGGCACTCCCGGCTCCCAGCAGTGAGGGGATGGCCAACCCCACCCCGGCCCCGCCGACCAACTGCGCCGGCAGCAGGTGCGTCACGTAGGCCGGCTCGATCTGGATGAGCACCAGCCACAGCACCTGCGCGAGCGCGCCGACCCCGCAGCCCAGGGCTGCGACCCGCCCGACCCCACCCAGCACGGGGATCAACCGTGGCGCGACGAGCCGCGCGAACGGCAGCACCATCAGCGGCCCCGGGGCGATGGCCAGCCCCGCCTCCAGCGGTGTGAAGCGCCAGACCGTGGTGAGGAACTCGACGGTGTTGAGCAGGAAGGCGCCGAAGGCCGCGTAGTACAGCACCGACGCCGCTCCGGCCCCGGAGAACGCCCGGGACCGGAACAGGCCCGGCTCCAGCACCGGCGCCGGATGACGGAACGAGCGCACCACGACCGCCCCCGCGCACAGGGCTGCCGCCAGCAGCAGGCCCAGGAAGCCGGCCGATACCCAGCCCCAGTCCGCCGCCTCGACCAGTGCCCCGGCGACCAGGCCGACCGCCAGCGCGAGGAACATCGCGCCGAGCAGGTCGGGGCGACTCCCCCGCGCTTCGTCCCGGCTCTCGGGCACCAGGCGCAGCGCGAGCAGGATTGCGACGACCCCCACCGGCAGATTCACCCAGAAGACCCAGCGCCAGCCGATCTCGACCAGGCCACCACCGATCACCGGACCCAGGGCCGCGCCCAGGGCGCCGAGCGCCGACCAGGACCCGAGCGCGCGGGCGCGCTGTTCGTGCGGGATGACGGCCAGCAGCAGCGACAGCGATGCGGGCACCATCACGCCGGCCCCGACCGCTTGCACCGTCCTGGCCGCGACCAGCCAGCCCACCCCCGGGGCCAGGCCGCAGAGCAACGACCCGCCGGTGAACACGGCCAGTCCCGCAACCAGGGCTCGCCGGCGCCCGACCCGGTCGGCCCACCGTCCGGCGGGGACCAGCACCGCCGCGAACACGATCGTGTACGCGTTGAGGATCCACGACAGCGAGCCCAGTTCCGCCCCCGCGTACTCCTGTCCGATTGAGGGGAACGCCAGGTTGACGATGAACAGGTCGAGACTGGACATGAACACCGCGATGGCCAGAACCGCCACGACTGCCGCCGTCCCACCGTTCGGCACGGGTTCGGTGACGACGGATGAGCGCGATCTCTTGCCGAGCCCCATGGATGGCCCCCGGGGGTTAGTTCGAATTCTGGACGCACGGTAGCCCGCCGGGGTGAGTCCGTCCAGATGTCGGACTCAGCGCGTTAAGCTTGGGACATGGCAGCACCGGCGGCACCCCGCGTCTGCTCCATCGCGCGCGCGCTCGAGGTGGTGGGCGAGAAGTGGGCACTGCTGGCCGTACGCGAGGTCTTCCTGGGCAACCGCCGCTTCGACGAGATGATCCGGCGCACCGGAGCACCGCGAGACACGCTGGCAGCCCGGCTCCGCACGCTGGTCGACGCCGGCATCCTGCAGCGTCACCGGTACAGCGATCACCCGCAGCGCTTCGAGTACCACCTCACAGCCGCCGGCCGGGACCTCTACCCGGTCATCCTGACCCTGCTGCGATGGGGCGACGAGCACCTCGCCGGCCTGGAGGGCCCCCCGCTGGTCCTCGAGCACACCTGCGGGCACCGCCTGATCCCGGAGGTCACGTGTCAGGCCTGCGGGGAGGTCGTCGATCAGGCGGAGACGACTAGGCGGTCCCCCACCAGCTCCTGATTCCGCAGGTGTTCGCCGCTCTCGGGCTCGGCCGTCGTGAGTGCAGGACGGTCGCTGTCGCGGGTCCGCGCAGAAGTCGGCGTGAGCCCACCGCACGTGACAGCGCGCCGCCCGCCGCTACGGAGCCGCAGCCGGCTTCTGCGGCCTCACTCGTCCACCCGCCTCGCCCGAAACGCGCCAGCGTCTGGATCGGGTGATCGACGGGCTCGCTGGCGCGTTCGCCCGGTGAACAGGCTCCGGGTGAAGCCAGTGATCACAGCGTCGTCCGTCGGGCGCGTCAGGTTTGCGATCATGTCCACGAAGCCTTGTAGACCGGGCTCCTTGCCCACCCCGGGAGACGCCGTGTGACGGCTCCCGCTCCACGGTCTCCGACTCCCCTCGGACGCTCCTCGCGGATGAGCCGCTCCGCGGGTGGACCGACGGCATCCGCGACACCGCGGTGGCTGCGGTCCGGTCACCGCAGCAGGAGTAGCCGCCGCCTGCGGCGTACCTGACGACCCACGCAGCGTGACGGCTCCCGAACCGGGACGCGCTGCCGTCGAGGTTCGGGTGTTCCTCTCTGCGCGTCTGTCAGACGGTCCTGTGTGCCTGACGGAGGCACCAGGCACGTGGCTCCGAGGCATCCCGCTGAGCGCCCGGGGAGGAACCGTGCGTGTGGCCCTCGACCCCTGTCCCTCGCGCAGAAGTGTCACGGTGACCGCTGCCATGGCCGGGCTGCTGCTGGTCCTCTCCGGCACCGTGGCGGTCCCGTCATCCGGCGCCGACCCGGCGCCCGAGACGACAGGTCCGGCCGTCGTCGCACCGTCGCTGGGCGGCCTCGACCTCGACGCCGCCACCATCCCCGAGATCCAGGCCCGCATCGATGCCGGGACCTTCACCGCGGTCGAGCTCACCCGGGCCTACCTGGCCCGGATCGTCGAGCTCGACGACGTGCTCGGCTCGGTGCTCTTCGTCAACCCGAACGCCGTCGCGGAGGCCGCTGCCAGTGACCAGGTCCGCCGGGAGAGCGGCGTGCGCGGCCCCCTGGAAGGGATACCCGTGCTGCTGAAGGACAATGTGGACACCGCGGACATTGCCGACCACAGCCGGCTCTCGTGCCCTGCTCGGGAGCCGACCTGACGACGCGACGATCACCCGTAAGCTCCGCGAGGCCGGCGCGGTCATTCTGGGCAAGGCGAACCTGTCGGAATGGGCGAACTTCCGCGGGGACGATGCCACCAGCGGTTGGAGCGCTGTGGGCGGGCAGACGAACAACCCGTATGTCCTCGACCGCAACCCCAACGGTTCCTCCTCCGGCTCGGCCGTGGCCGTCGCCGCCGCCCTCACCCAGGTCGCCATCGGAACCGAGACCGACGGATCCATCGTGTCCCCGGGCGGCACCACCGGCGTCGTCGGCCTCAAGCCCACACTCGGGTTGGTCAGCCGCAACGGAGTCGTCCCCATCTCCGCCGAGCAGGACACTGCCGGACCGATCGCCCGGCACGTCATCGATGCGGCGCTGCTCCTGCGGGTCGTCTCCGGACCAGACCCAGCTGACCCCGCAACCCTCGCGGCGCCTGGGCAGGAACTCAGCGGTGCGGACCCGGATGACGACGCGCTCGAAGGCTCACGGATCGGCGTGTTGACGCTGACGCCCGAGGAGTCCGTGGCCGTTGACGACGCCACCGAGGCGGTCTTCGCGACCGCGATCAAGTCGATCGAGGCCGCCAGGGCCACGGTGATCCCGGTGCAGCTGGCGAACCAGGCCGCGATAGACGAGGGCGAGTTCCCCGCGCTGTTGGCCGAGTTCCACCGCGACATCAACGCCTATCTCGCGGCCACCCCCGGCGATCACCCGGCCGACCTCGCCGGCCTGATCGCTTTCAACCAGCAGGATTCGCTCGAACTGGTTCCCTTCGACCAGGAGACCTTCGAGCAGGCACAGGCGGCGGCCGTCCCGGCCGATGACCCGGCAGTGCGCGAGCTGCGCGACACCATCCGCACGTTGGCTCGGGCTTCCATCGACGACGCCCTCGCCCAGGGGCCCGGGCCCGAGGACGATCTCGAGGCGATAGCGGCCTTGACGAACACGCCGGGCTGGGTCACCGGATACGAGCACATCGACGGCGTCGGCGACGCGTTCGGCTACGAGTCCTCCACCCCCGCGGCGGTTGCCGGCTACCCGAGCGTCACTGTCCCGGCCGGCTTCGCCGGCCCGCGAGAGACGCTTCCGATCGGGATCTCCTTCATGGGCAGCCGATGGGAAGACGCGGCCGTGCTGGACCTGGCCTTCGACTTCGAGTCCGAGGTTGGGGCACGCCGGGCTCCGGAGTTCCTCCCCACCGCGGGAGAGTGAGATCCCGGACGGACGCGGAGTGCGCCGTCGACCGAGGCAGGGCCCACCGACGACAGGCTCGTCCCGTGGGTCGTCGACTCTGGCTTCCGTCATCTGCAGATGTGCCGATGACCCTCGGGAAGTCCGGGCCGCCCACGTTCTGCGTCGGTGGCTCCGCGGGTTGGGCACTTGCCGGGGCTCCCGGCACACCGGGACGCCGATCCTTCGGGGTTCGGCGGCATCGCTGCCGTCTAGCGCGACCTCGTGACGGATGACCAGCGCCGCCTCGCCGAGCGCCGTGGCAGGACGCCGAGCGAGACCCTGGAACGGTTCCGACGGGGTCGTCGCCAGTACGCCCGCAGCGACCGGCCACACCGCGGCCTCGCTCGTGAGGTCGTCGTGCACGGCCAGGACATCCGCCGCGTGCTGGGGCTTGAGCGCGCCCCTTGGTCGAGGCTGTCACCCCCCGGTGGCGTTCGTCTGACTGAGGGGGTTGAGCATCATGCGCTCCCACGGGGCGTCCGGCAGACGACCCCGATGGACACTGCACTGCAGGCGAGCGACGAGCTGTTCCACTGGACACGTGACGCCCGACGGGCGCAGCCGGGTCCGGGTCCATGCCGGAGCGCGACGATCGACCGGGGCTGCGACCGGGCGCGGCGGCGGTGCGGTCGTCAGTCGGCGGCCGACGGGTGGACGAAAACGAGAATCTCGGTGATCCGACCGTCCTCGACCCGGACGACGTCACGGCCGGTGACCACCGGCGAAGCGCCCTCGGGGCCGAAGCCCCAGGCGCGGGTGCCCAGCCTGCCGTCGACCTCGGCCTCGCCGAGGGTCTGGAACACGAAGCCGGGGGTGCTGTCGAGCAGTGTCCGGACGTGCTCGTCGAGCGCCTGCGTGCCGTGGACGGCCTCGGCACCGAGGTGCAGGACGACGTCGGGGGCGTACAGCTCTGCGATGGCGGCGGCTCGCGCGGCGGCGCCCCGCTCGCCGAAGACGCCGAGAACGTTGCGGAGCATCAGGTCCTCGACGGTGGTGCTGGTCATGGCGGCCTCCTGGTCGTGGTGCTCTCGGTGACCGCCCTGTACGACCGAAGCCGGAGGGAGGAAGTCAGCGTCGGCGCGGAGCGCGGATGCCGAGTGCTCGACCCGGGGACCTGTCCAGGCGGTGGCGTGATGCGATGCGAGCGGTCGGACAGGCCACGCTCACACGTCGCAACTCACCGCTGCACGGCTGCCGGAGGCGGGCCGACTCGGGACGACGATGTGCTGTCGCGGCTGGAGCACTCACTCGGGGGCTGCTCGACCCGCTCGAGCGACTGCACGTGCTCGTCCTGCACCCGCAGGATGGCGTGGCCTCCGCGGAACAGGACGGTCCAGCCGTCCTCCCGCTCCAGAGCGACGTCCTCGTAGGTCTCGCGCACGACCTGCTCGCCATCCCCGTAGACCATCCGATACGTCGGCATCTGCGATCTCCCTCGATCATCGGTCCTGCGTCCGGCCACTTCCGCAGGCCGACTGCGGAGCGGCTCCGTCCGGCCTGCGCCCGCCGGCGGCCACGGACCCCGGCCGGTGACCGCCGCCGAACGGCCCAACCGTGGCCCTGGACACGGAGCCTCGCATCGGTCATCCGACTTGCGGCCTGCCCGGCCGGCCCCCTCCAGGTGCGCACCAGGCGAACGCCTGGGCCCTGGCCACCACGGGAGGACCGAGCCTCTGGTGGCCGCTGCGATGGCAGGACGAACTCGGGGCACGAGTTGAGGAGGCCGACGATGCCAGTACGCCCGCCCCGGAGGCGCGCCCCCGGCCACAGCGCGATC
This sequence comes from Geodermatophilus sp. URMC 65, assembly GCF_053502545.1. Lineage (NCBI taxonomy): Bacteria > Bacillati > Actinomycetota > Actinomycetes > Geodermatophilales > Geodermatophilaceae > Geodermatophilus > Geodermatophilus sp. URMC 65. The sequence goes on along the minus strand of NZ_CP199954.1, from coordinate 5,316,263 downwards.
GAGGGACGTCGTCCGGAGGCGACGGACGGGCCTCCCGCTACGAGGACGGCCCCGAGCCCGGCAGGCGTCCGCGGAGGGCATCCCCAGGCGCACCGAGCTCTCCCGACCGCCCGATCCCGATCCGCCCGTGGTCACTCCACAGCCCTCTCAGGACCCGGCCATCGGCGCCTGGCAGCAGGATGGAGAACGGGCCAGACGAGTGGGCCCCGATCGGCAGCCGTGTGCCGATGACGCGAGTCCCACCTCGGGCACGCGCACGAGAACCAACACGGTCACCGGCCGCGGGGTTCTGTCACCCTGGCGCGTCCGCCTCCGGCGACATCGGCGTCCGGAGCACTTCGTCCCTGACGGCCTGACGGGCGGACCAGATCACGGCCGGCGGTCAGGGTTGCCGGCTCTTCGACGGCGTCCACCGGGGATCGTCGTCCAGGCCGCTCGGCGCAGGCTCGGCATCGGGATGCCTGCGCGCATGTGCCGCATACAGCGCTCGAGGTCCGGAACGGCCGAAGCCCCTACCCCGGTGAGGAGTGATGTCGACGGAGCAGCGTCCGGTTGCACGAGGGCAGGCGGCGAGCGGTGTGCCCGGCCGGCCGCTCGTCCGACGAGTGCAGCGGGACGACGGACGGGCGAGACTGAGGGACCAGGTGACCGTCCGGCGTGGGAGCTGGCGATGATGACTGTGGTGTCGACCGCCCGGCTGCGTCCGGGTCGGGAGGATGAATGGGACGCGGCGGTACGTGCGCGGTTCGAGTCGGCGCGCGACCGGCCGGGCTGGATCTCGGGACAACTGCTCACCCCGACGGAGGAACCCCACACACGGGTCATCGTCGGCACCTGGCAGAGCCGGGAGGACTGGGAGGCCTGGCACCATGACCCCGCGTTCCTTGAACAACGGTCGACGCTCGAGCAGCTGGAGGAGGAGCCGAGCCGGACGGAGTGGTTCGAGGTGGTCGCAGACGCGCGTCGCGGCTGAACGACCCGGTCGGTCCTGCTCCCGGAATTCCCCCGTTCGCACCGCGGCACAGCCGGGCACGTCCCATGCTGCGTGAGCTGCTGCAAGGCCGCTCGACTGCCGCGCTCGACAGCGCCGGCGACCACCTGTTGCTGCGCACGGACGCGACCGGACTCGACCAGCTCGCCGAGTGGCACGCCGGGGTCGAGCGACCGCTCACCGCCTTCGACGCACGGGTGACCACGGCGCGCTACCGGCCCGGACACCGGCAGGCCGTCGTCGAGGGCGATGTCGGCGGTGACGAGCGCAGCCAGCTGTGGCTGCTCGACCTCGACGGTCCGCTGGTGCGCGACCGGTCGAGGGTGCAGGCCCTCACCCACGACCCCGGCGCCGTGCACCACTTCGCCGGGATGAGCCCGGACGGGCGGAGGGTGGCCATCCTCGCCAACCGCCGGGACCGAGCCGCCTTCGACGTCTGGCTGCTCGACCTTGACACCGGCCACGAGCAGCTCCTCCACGACGGCGGCGGCTGGTGCCAGCCCGCATCCGGCTTCTCTCCGGACGGCGGCTGGTTGTCCGTTCTGCGCCCCGGGCCACGCCCGATGGACACCGACCTGCTGCTCCTCGACATCGCGACCAGTGGACAACGGGTGGTGCTCCCTCACCTCGATGAGGCGGCCGTGGTCGGCGCTCCGGCATGGGTCGACGCGACTGTCCTGGTGGTGAGCAGCAACCTGGGCAGGGACCGCCACGCCCTGATCCGCGTCGACCTCGCCACCGACGAGGGAACTGTCGTGCTGACGCGGGCTTGGGACGTCGGAGGCTGGACCAGCCCGGACGGGATGACACTCCTGGCGGTGAGCAACGTCGACGGCAGCAGCGCCGGGGAGCTGTTCGACGCCCGGACCATGGCGCCCCGGGGCAGGCTCCGGCTCCCCGACCCCGACGCGGTGATGGCCTGGAACCACGTGCTGCCCGACCCGCTGGTCGTTGACGACGGGTGCGTGGTCGCGACGTGCAGCTCGCCGAGGATGCCGCCCGACGTGTGGCGTCTCCGTGCGGATGCGCCCCCGGAGCCGCTGACCCGGAGTCCTCTCCAGATCGACCGCACACGGTTGCGGCATCCGGAACGGCACACGGTGACGAGTGCGGACGGGCTCGCCGTGCCGCTGCTGCTCTACCGGCCCCTGTCCTCGGCCGGGGCATCCCCGCCCCCAGCCGTGGTGATGCTCCACGGCGGGCCGGAGGGGCAATCCCAGCCGGTCTTCTCCCCCGTCGCACAGGCGCTGGCTGCACGCGGCTACGCCGTCGCGCTCCCCAACGTCCGGGGTTCCACCGGCTACGGCAAGCGGTACTACAGCCTCGACGACACCACCCGACGCCTGGACTCGTTGCGCGACCTCGCCGCCGTCCACGGCTGGTTGACCCACGCCGGGCTGGACCCGGCCCGCGTGGCGCTGTGGGGCACCTCGTACGGCGGGTACCTGGTGCTGGCCGGATGCGCGTTCCAGCCCGAGCTGTGGGCTGCCGGAGTCGACGTCGTGGGGATCAGTGACCTGATCACCTTCCTGGAGCGGACGGCGGACCACCGGCGCGCCCACCGCGAGCGGGAGTACGGCTCACTCAGCACCGATCGGGAGTTCCTCGCGGCCGCGTCCCCCCTACGGCGAGCCGGGCAGATCCGCGCACCGCTGTTCGTCGTCCATGGCGCGAATGACCCGCGGGTGCCCCTGGACGAGGCCCGGCAGCTGGTGTCCGCCCTCAGGGACCGCGACGTGCCTTGCGAGCTGCTCGTCTACGGAGACGAGGGGCACGGCCTGGCGAAGCTGGCCAACCGACTCGACGCCTATCCCCGCGCCATGGCCTTTGTGGACCGCGTCATGGGGCGGACCTGAACCGTGGGTACGGACGACACCATGGACTCCTCAGCGACCCCGCCCGCGCCCTCCGGCCACACCCCGGGAGGCGGGTGCTGGTGGGCAGCGACGGCGCCCGTCGCCGGCTCGTCGTCTTCGAGGACCCGCAGTGCCCCTACTGCTGTGGTCGCCGTACCCCTGCTCCGCACATCGGCTACCCGGATGGCGGTCGTCGCGACATGCCTCCTGACGTCCGGCAGATCACTGCCGGCGCAGCGGACCCGACTGCGGGCCATCCTCAGGTCGTGGGGATCGCCCGGCGCATCAGAGCACGGGTGAGCTCCACGCCGCCGAGCTGCACCGTCTCGGTCTGGCAGCGGCAGTAGCCCAGCGCTTCGAACGTCGGCACCGCACGCCACGAGGCATGCGTCACGAGCTCCCGCAGACCGGCCTCGGCAGCAGCTGCGGCCACGGCGTCCAGGAGCAGACGCGCAACGCCCCGGCCACCAAGCCCGGGGGCGACGAACAGCTGGTCGACCTCCCCCGCCTGTAGTTCGCCGACCGGATGCAGCGCGACACTCGCGAACCCGGCGAGCTCCTCCTCCGCGACCGCCACGAAGGTCGTGGTCTCGCGGATCATCCAGCGGTGCCCCTCCTGGGTGCGCCGTCCCGCCCAGGCCGCCCGCTGGCGCTCGTCGTAGTGGCCGGCCGCGGATCGCGCGATCGCCGCCAAGCTCAGCGCGTGCAGCGCCTCGGCGTCCTCCTCGCGAGCTCGGCGGACCACCACGGCTTCCTGAGCAGCGACCACGGGCGCTGAAGCTAGCGGACCGCTCGTGACCGTGGCAGGCCGACGGAGGTGTCGTCCCCGCTAGTGCGCGCGCTCGAGCAGGGCAGCGAGGATGCGGGCGGGCTCCGTCCACAGCAAGGCACCACCGGCGCCGTCCACGACGTGTCGCCGTGCGTTCGGGATGCGCGCCGCGAGCCCTGCCCCGGCGTCCGGGGAGTGCACCGGGCTGGTGTCCGCGGAGCCGTACCAGAGATCCACCGGCCCCGCGATGCCGGACACCTCGAAGGGCCAGCGCGTCATCGACAGCACGGTGTCGACCACGTAGCCGTGCGGGCCCTGGGCGAACGCCTCGTCCATCGCGCGTCGGTAGGCCGCAGCGAAGGCCGGGTGGCTGTAGACCGCTCGGTCGGCCTCCCCGCTCATGGCCAGCACCATCTCGAACATGGCCGGTGGCCTCATCCGGCCGAACGATGCGGTCGCCGCGGCCGGGTCGGTGACGCACAGGTCCACCAGGCGCTGCACGTCGGGGACGAGCTGTGCACGCACCGCCGGCTCGGCGAGTTCGTCGGTCCCCGACACCACGGCCAGCGCGCCGACCACGCCGGCCGAGGCGCAGGCGAGGGCGAACGGGGCTCCCTGCGAGTACCCCACTGCGGCCGGGCGGTCGAGCTCCCGGTCGCACACCAGCGCGGCGACGTCGTCAGCCCAGCTGCTCAGGCCGCGCGCCGGCGCGGGATCGGAGACGCCGAGGCCCGGACGGTCGGCGGAGACCAACCTCACGCCGAGCTCGTCGAGTACGTCGGATCCGAAGCCCAGCGAGCGGCTGGTGGCCGCGCCCGGGCACAGGAGCACCGGCCTGCCGTCAGCCGGCCCCCACTCGCTCCAGCCGAGCCTGCGGCCGTCGGGCAGGACGGTCGTGCCGAGGCGGTCGGGAGGCGCCACCCCCGGTGAGAGGGTCCGGTCCACACCCTCAAACTACGGAACCCAGAGGCTGGTCGGGCAGCTCGCCGGGCTCATCCGGACGGGCGAGTCGCACACCGCGTTCGCGTCGCTCCCTGACGAGCCCGTCGACCGCCGGCAGGTCGGTCAGCCACCGATGGGCAGTGGGCGCACATACCGCGTCGCCCTCGGAGACGGCGGACGAGAGGCTCCGTCGTCGGCGACCATGGGCCCTCGTCGTCCGTGCGACCGGGCCTCCGGCACCCCCATCGGTGGCGCAGTCACAGGGCCACGCGCTGCGCCCGACCTCGGCTGAGCTGAGCAGCTGATCGCTTCCGCTGCCTCAGCGAGAACCACTCGTCATGGCGGGACCGGCGTGTGTAGAACCGAGCAGGTGAGCGATCGACTGGACGCGGTTCCTGCCACAGCAGAGGACCTGCAGCTCCTGCGGGACGACCCTGCCCGGTTCGAGAGGACCCGAGGGCTGCGGGTGGAACCAGGTTGGTCCCCTTTCGACGGCGCTCTGGACGGCGCACTCGAGATGTTGGAGCGCGGCGTCCCGCCGCAGTGGGCAACGCACCTGTTCGTGCACCGCTCCGACGCCGCTGTGGTCGGTATCGGAGGGTTCACCGGCCCGCCGGTCGAGGGGACAGTGGAGATCGGCTACGCCATCGCCCCGGCCTACCGTCGAGGTGGGTTGGCCACCGAAGCGGCCACCCAGCTGCTGCAGGCGGCAGCCCGCGGTGGGGCCGAGATCGTCCGCGCGCACACACTGGCGCAGGACAGCGCCTCCACACGGGTGCTGGTGCGGCTGGGGTTCCGACGCACCGGGGAGATCCACGATCCGCAGGACGGACCGGTGTGGCGTTGGGAACGCCCAACCCGGTCTCCGGCTCCCGGTGAATAGGAGTGAGGGGACTGCCCGAGCGGCAGAGACCGACCGCGAGCCACCCACTGCCGGTTCCACGACGCCGGCGCTGCGCACAGGCCGCACGCTGCGATCGGCCCGCTTGACGACGCATTCCCGACATGGCTCCTCCCCGGAGGAGCTCTGCTCACCGCTGAAGCGGTACGGATTGCTGTCTGCCGAGTCCCCCCTCGGGCCTGGTCGCTCCAGCTGTTCCCGGGACGGGAGCCGAGGAGCACGGCACTCTCCTGCCGGCCATCGGCTGCGAGGCCACCGAGTGGCGTCGATCCCCTCGGAGGACGGCCAGCGTGCCTCCCCGTCAGCGGACGTGCTGATCGAGCCAGGCGCGCAATTCGTCTGCCGGGGCCACGGGGCGTCGAGGTGACCGGCGGTGCTGACGAGGCGCAGTGTCAAGCCGGGGTTCGCATCGCGCAGCGACCTGGCTCGGGCGACGGGCATCCGGGGAGTCCTGCTCCCCCGTACGTTCCGTACCCGCCTGCTGCGCCCTCCCACCGTGATCGCGCGCCGCGGCCCGGCCAGGCGCTGCCGGCCCCGGTCCGCCAGCTGATCGAGTCCCGCTACGACACCCTGCTGTGTCGGTAGGCGGTTCTCTGACCTTGTGGCGCCGATGAGGCTCGGCAGACTCCGGCCCCTCAACGTGCCCGGCTGACGAAGCGGCGGACGACGATGTCCGACGACCTGGCCTACGCCACCGCGACCGAGCTGGCCGCTCGCATCCGACGCCGTGACCTCTCCCCCGTCGAGGTCATCGACGCCGTCATCACCCGCATCGAGGCACGGAACCCCAGCCTGAACGCACTCGTCTTCACCGCGTTCGACGAGGCTCGTGAGCAGGCGCGGAGGGCTGAGCAGATGGTGACGTCCGGCGCGGCGCTCGGCCCGCTGCACGGGGTCCCGACCGCGATCAAGGACCTGTTCGACTTCAAACCCGGATGGCCGGCGACGTTCGGGGGCATACGTGCGCTGAGGAGCTTCAGCGTCCCCGCCTACTGCACGTACGCGGAGAGGATGGAGGCCGCCGGCGCCGTTCTCGTCGACAAGACCAACAGCCCCGTCATGGGCTTTCGCGGCACGTGTGACAACTACCTGTTCGGCCCGTCCCGCAATCCCTTCGACACCATGAAGAACACCGCTCCCTGGTTCTCGGACCGTCCCGCTGCGAGGCTCTCTGCGTGACCGGGACACAGGCAGGACGGCGGGGGCACACGGTTCTCGCGTCGGCCGACGACCGCGGGTTCGCTTCGTTGCGGCACAGCGGCCCTCCGCGCGCGGCACGGTACGCGCTCGGCCGACAGCTGCGCCGGAGCACACCACGCTCCGCGCTCGGGGACTGGGCTCCCCCACCGGATCGTCCGGACGTCGTCGCCCAGGTGATCCGGTCGCAGGAGGGGCGGCTGGACTGGCTGGTGCCCGTGCGCGTCGGGCGGATGATCGCCTCCCCGTACGCCTTCCTGCGGGGCGCGGCCAACGTGCACGCCGCGGACTTCGCCGGTCTGCCGGCTACGGGGATCACGCCGGTCGTGTGCGGCGACGCGCACCTCGGCAACTTCGGGTTCTACGCCTCCCCCGAACGTGACCTCGTGTTCGACCTCAACGACTTCGACGAAGCACACCCGGGTGCCTGGGAGTGGGACCTGCGTCGGCTCACCACGAGCGTGTGGGTGGCGGGCCGGGAGAACGGGGCGTCGGAGGCTGCGTGCGGTGAGGCGGTGGCGCGGTGCGTCGAGGAGTACCGCCTGCAGATCGCGGCCCTGGCCGAACAGCCGCTCCTGGCCCGCTCGTACGAGCACCTGGACGTCGACCGGTTGCTGCGGACGGCGCCCGGCACGGGTCTGCGCTCCGAGATCGAGACGTCGGCCCGCCGGGCCCGCAGGCGCACGAGTGACCGGGCGCTGCCTCGGATCACCGAGGAGCGCGACGGTGCGCGGAGGATCATGACCGAACCGCCGCTGCTCACCCGACCACAGCCGGCCGAGGCAGAGCAGTTGGCCGAGGCGCTGGACGCCTACCTGACCACACTGCCTCCGCACTGGGCTCGAGTGGTGAGCGGCTACCGCCTGGTCGACATCGCCCACAAGGTGGTCGGCGTCGGCTCGGTCGGGCTCCGCGCGTGGGTGGCCCTCTGCGAGGGCAGCAGCACCGACGACGTGCTGTTCCTCCAACTGAAGCAGGCCAGACGCTCGGTGATAGCGCCGTTCGTGCACGGCGAGTCGGCGTGGCACGCCCACCAGGGCCAGCGCGTCGTGGAGTACCAGCAAGCGGTGCAGACGGTGAGCGACCCGCTCCTCGGCTGGACGAGCGTCGGCGACGTCCAGTACTACGTGCGCCAGTTCCGGGACATGAAAGGCGCGATCACCCTCGTGGGCATCGACGCCCGCGCACTCACCTCGTACGCGGGCATCTGTGGGTACCTGCTGGCCAAGGGACACGCCCGCACCAGCGGGGCGTCGATGATCGCGGGCTACCTCGGGGGCGGCTCGAGAGTCCGCGAGGCCCTCTGCCGGTTCGCCCGCGCCTACGCCGATCAGACCGAGCGCGACCACGCCGACCTGGTGCGCGCCGTCCAGCGGGGCGTCCTGCCGGCCGAGACCGGCATCTGAGCGAGCCCGAGGACGTGGAGCGGTGCGGCCGGCTCGCCGACCGGGTATCCGGCGTCCGACGATCGGCGGTGGCTCCGCCGACGGGCCGATCTCCTGGCCCGGCCGGCCGATCACAGTCACCAGGACCCAGGGACGGGTCGGCTCATCGACCCGACCCGCCGCGGCCATGGCAATTGCATGACGTCCGCCGGTGCACCACCGACTCCTCCCACCGCCATCCGGAGACCTGCCCACGGCGAACCGCGAACGCCCGGTGCAGCTGAGGGGGACTCGATTCCCGGCCCTGCCCCTGCCACTGTGGTGGGTTCCCGGCCGTACTGGAGTTCCGTCCGGCCAGTACCGGAGCAGCGGCCGGCACCGTCATCGCACCGCCTGGGGTGCCGGCGAGAGGAGCTGTGATGAGGATCGCGGTGGCAAGTGACCACGCGGGCTGGTCGTTGAAGGAGGAGATCAAGGAGATCCTCGCCGGGCACGACGTGAGCGACTTCGGCACCGGAGACAGCACGGCGTGCGATCTCCCGGACTTCGTCCATCCCGCGGCGCTGGCTGTCGGGAAGGCCGAGGTCGACCGAGGCATCTTCGTCGACGGGGTCGGCTACGGCAGCGCGCTGATCGCGAACAAGGTCCACGGCGTGTATGCGGCGGTGTGCCAGGATCCGTTCTGCGCAACACTCGCCCGCTCGCACTCCGACACGAACGTCCTGTGCCTGGGCGCGAAGATCATCGGATCGGCGCTCGCTCTCGAGACGGTGAGAGCGTGGCTGACGACCGACTTCCTCGCCGACGACCCCAAGTACGCCGCTCGCGTGGACAAGGTCCGGGAGATCGCCGAGAGGCACATCCGGCGAGATCTGTGACCGTCCGACCGGAGCGCTGTGCCAGGGTCGGGCATGGCCACGTCCTCCCCGCCCCGGGCGGCCGGACTGGTGGACGAGCTGGGGCGGCTGCTGCTCGGGGCCCCCATCCCGCTGTCCGTGCGGTGCTGGGACGGCTCGGCGTCCGTCGTCGACGGTGCACCGACCCTCGTCGTGCGCCACCGACGGGCCCTGCGCCGGCTGGTCTACGCGCCCGGGGAGCTGGGCCTCGCTCGCGCCTACATCAGTGGGGACCTCGACATCGAGGGGGACATCTACCCGGCGCTGAGCTTCCCGGACCGGATGCCGGCCCGCCCGGAGCTGCGCCTGGACCGACGGGCTCTCGCCCGGCTGGCCGGCCCGCTGCTGCGCCTCGGGGTCTTCGGACCGCCCCCCGCGCCACCGCCGGAGGAGGCCCGGCTGGGTGGGGCCCGGCACTCGCTCGGGCGGGATCGGAGCGCCATCAGCCACCACTACGACGTCGGGAACGACTTCTACCGGCTGCTGCTGGGACGATCGCTGGTCTACAGCTGTGCCTATTTCCCCGAGCCGGCGGCGACGCTGGAACAGGCGCAGGAGGCGAAGCTCGACCTCGTCTGCCGCAAGCTGGACCTGCAGCCCGGGATGCGGCTGCTCGACGTCGGGTGCGGGTGGGGCTCGCTCGCCCTGCACGCCGCAGCCCGGTACGGGTCATCGGTGACCGGGGTGACCATCTCCGCCGCCCAGGCCGAGCTGGCCACCCGGCGCGTGGCCGAGGCAGGCCTCTCCGCACGCGTCGAGATCCGCCTGCAGGACTACCGCGAGGTCGTCGACGGACCCTTCGACGCGATCGCCTCGATCGGGATGGCCGAGCACGTGGGCCTCGATCGGTTGCCGCTCTACGCCGCCAGGCTGCACGCCCTGCTGCGCCCGGGCGGTCGGCTGCTCAACCACGCCATCGCGCGCGGCCCCGCAGCCGGTCCCGACCGCCCCGATCCCCGCTCGTTCCTCACCCGCTACGTCTTCCCCGACGGCGAACTGCAGCCGCTGGCCACCCACGTCCGGATCCTCGAGGGAGCCGGCTTCGAGGTCGCCGACGTCGAGGCTCTCCGCCGGCACTACGCGCTGACCTGCCGGGCCTGGGTGAGCAACCTGGAGCGTCGTTGGGACGAGGCCGTCCGACTGTCCTCCCCCGGCCGGGCCCGGGTCTGGCGGCTGTACCTGGCGGGATCGGCGCTGGCCTTCGAAGGCCACCGGGTCGGCGTGAACCAGGTGCTGGCGATCAAGCCAGGACCTCCCGGACACGACCGCCTTCCCCTGACCCGTCCGGACTGGAGCCGTCGTGCAGTGGAGAGGGCGCACGAGCCGAGCGACGGCGCCACCTGAGGCCGTGGCCGAGGATCGGCAGCGACGGGCGGCCACCCGTTCGTCTCCTCGAGCCCCTCCTCGCCAGGTGACCTCGGCGGTCGACGGCGAGCTCCCACTGAGGCTCCGCAGTGGACTGCCGGCCCCAGTTCGTCAACCGCGTCCGGTCTCGGTGCAGTTCCCGCCAGCGCCGGACTCGACCCCGGCCGGCGGGGGCGGGCTGAGGGCCCGGCCGACACCGGCCAGGTCGTCAGCCATCGTCAGCAACCAGCCCCAGGTGTCGAGCATCCGCAGCGCGTCGTCCGGGGCTGCGGCGATCTCGTCGCTCGGGACCGGGTCCACCCGCACGGCCGGACGAGCTGTCGGCACCCGGCCGACCCCGACGGCGGCCGCGGCCTCGCGGTAGCCGGCGGCGACCTCTACGGCCGTCGTCCGCAGCTGCGCGGCCAGGGCGGCGGCGCGACGGCCGGGTAGCGAGACCGCAGAGTCCGGGAGTAGTCGTCGATGCGGTGCACCACACCGAGCACGGCCAGCCAGTCCACCCGCGGGCCCGGCCGGGTCGGTTCGAATCGGTACTGCGCGTAGGTCTGGTCGAGCAGTGCGGACAGCCGGCCGAGCGTGGTCGGGTGCGCCGGTCCCTCCCCGGTCAGCTGGTCGACGACCGCCACCACCTCCGCCGCACCCGCCCGCAGGCTCTCCCCCGCTGCCCGGGTCAGCTCCCCGCTGCCTCCGCGCGGCCACACCGCGGCGCCGATCAGGATGCCGACGAGGCCGCCGACGAGGACGTCCTCGAGGCGGACCTCGGCAAGGCGCCAGTTCGTCGGACCGACCTGGGCGAACAGCAGGGCGACGACGACGGTGAACCCGGCCTGCCCCGCCGCCACCCCGAAGAGGGGGCCCGCCGCCAGGCCCACCACCATCAGCGCCGGCAACGCCCAGGCATAGACCGCGACGTCCTCCCCGACGAGGAACAGCACTGCCCCGGCGACGAGCGCGCCGACGGCGGTGCCGGCGACGGCCCGGACGAGCACCGAGCGACCGGCGACCGCGCTGGTCCGCATGAGGCTCAGCGTGGCCAGCAGCACCCAGAAGCCGTGCGTGAGGTCGAGGACCCCGGCGACGGTGCGGGCCGCAGCGAGGCCGAGTGCCAACCGCACGGCGTTCTGCAGGTACACCGATCGCGGTGTCAGGTGCGTGCGCAGCCGCTGCCACCACAGCCGGCCGGTGGAGGCGGTGAGGAACCAGAGCTCCGCGGGGACGTCCGCCGGAGCGGGTGCACCGACGGCGCCGCGGACGGTCAGCACCAGGCTGCGGGCGGCCTCCGCGACGGCGACGGCACTGACGCCGGCCCGCAGGGCGGATGGCTCGGCGCCATCCGACAACTGGTCCCTTCGCCGCTCGCGATGGGCGGCGAGCGCGGCCTCCAGCCGGTCGGTCGACGGCGGGGGTCCGGTTCCGAGCAGGGCCGCCCGTGACTCGGCCAGGGCGTCTCCCACGGCGTCCACCAGCTTCGCGGTCGCAGCCTGGGTGTGCTGCCCGGCGGAGGGGGGCCGCGCGTCGGCGAGCGCGCCCAGGCGGCCGGAGACCACCCGGATCGCCGCCGCGGCCCGGACCAGGCACCGGTCGCGGACGCCGGGCCCGAGCGGCCGCTCGGCGATCGGCACCGTGCTCAACCGCAGGCTGTCCGCGGCGTCTGCGGCGGCCGCCCGCAGCGCGGCGGATCGCCCGTCCCCGCTGTCCCGCAGCTCGTGGCCCAGCACCCGCGCGTAGGCCGCCAACCGCCCGGCGGCGTCGGCCACGCGGACAGCCGGGTCCGCCGGGGCCGGCCACAGCACCCGGTCGGCGACGGCGAGGAGCGTGATGCCCAGCCCGACCCCGAGCAGCCGCTGGTCCAGGGTGTCGGGCGCGTACGGCGGGAAGCACGGCAGCACGTAGAACAGCTGCACCCCGTTCACGGCGCCGGCCACGCGCGGCCCGCCGACGCCGGCGTGGGCGACGAGGAACCCCACGGCCAGCATGCCGAGGACCGCCGTCCACGTGCTCACCGCCAGCAGGGTGCCGAGGGTGACCAGCACACCGGCGGCCAGCAGGCTGCCGGCGTAGATCCGGGTCCGCTCGGCCGGCCGTCCGGTGACCTCGGAGAGGCCGCCCAGGGCGACCGCCGCGAACAACGCATAGAGGGCGGTGACCGGATCGTCGATCAGGTACCGGCAGGTGTAGAACGCGACGCAGGAGGCAACCGTCACCCGGCCGGCCCGTCGGACGTCGGCCAGCGAGGGGTCGCGTCGCCGCAGCCGGGCCAGGGCCCGCGCAGCTCCTCGTACTGCCGGCCCGGCGGCGGAGCCGGGCCCGGTCCCCGCGGTCACGGCGAGGCGCCCACGCCTTCCCGGTCCCCGGCGGCCCCGGCCATCGCGATCTGCATGCCCGGCACCTCCGTCGAGGAAGGGACCCGCTGCTCCACGGCGACGACCGGGAACTGGCGATCCCGTGCCGCCGACCCCGGCGAGTTCCGGACCGTACGGGCGGCCCGACCTCCCGACAACCGGTCACCGACCGGCGGCCGCCGGCGACGGCGAGCCCTCGCCCGGTGGTGCCCGCCGGTAGCGGCTCCACGGAGCGGACCGCGTCGACACCACCTGCGGCAGGCGAGTTCGCCCCGGCCTGACGGTCTGGCGGCAGGAGGCTCCGCGAGGGTGGCGGCGATCGCGTATCTGCTTCCCGTCCGGGCCCGGCTCCGCTGGGATGTCCTGGTGGACGGGTTCGCCGGGATCCCGGCGGAGCACCTGGTCGCGGCCGCTGCCGGCCCCCGAGCCGTGACCGCGCCTACCACGATCGGACGGAGGTGCGGAGCCATGGTCACCGTCCTGCTGACCGGGGGACGGACGGCGAGTCGCCCGAACTCCGGCCCTCGGTCCTCGGGCCCCCGCGCCGACGCAGCCCGTGGCGTGGTCCGGTGAGCGCTCGGAAGCAGACCTCGGGCACCGCCAGCGGTGCGGACCTCCCTCACGTCCGCCGAGACGTGGACCGTGCGGCGCTCCTGGGCACGGCCCTGGCCGCGGTCGTGGCGCTCAGCTTCAGCGGCGAGGGCGCGTGGGACTGGCTGGGCGCGACAGCCGGGCTCGCACTGCTCACGGTGCTGGCGGCGTTCTTCCGCCTGCCTGCAGGCGGGGGTCTCACACCGTGGCTCCGGGGCGAGCTCGCGGCTTTCTCGGTCGTGGCCGCCCTCGCGGCCACACTCGTCGTCGCACCGCTCCTGCAGGCCGTCCTGGCCGCGACGACCGACGCCGGGCGGACGTGCCACGCCAGCGCGGCGGTGGCGGCCGGTGCGCTCGAGAGCGACGGATCCCTGCAGCGCGGCGCCGAGCTGGCCGTCTCCAGAGGAGATGCCGAGGTGACGACCGCGACGGACGCCCTGTCGCGCGCCGCTGCAAACGAGCGGCGCACGGTCATGGGCGACTGCATCGGGGCGGTGACCTCAGGCTGGCTGTGGGCGCCGGCCACGGGCATGGCCGCGGTCGGCTACGCATGTGCGTGGTGGCTGGTGCGGCGACGGCATGCCCGCGCGTCTCGGAGCTGAGGCCGCCACGGTACGAACCGGCGGGTCCCGGCACGGGCCGACGAGCGCGGAGCGCGCCCTGGACGTCACCGGCTCGGCAGGTGGGCCTCCAGCCACTCGAACGCCCGCAGCGCGGTCAGCCGTTCGGGATCTGCTATCTCTCCGAGCCCGCCCCGGTCGACGGGGGGCCGCACGCGTTCGTCGACAACCCCAACGTCGTCTTCGAGGCGGGGATGCTGCACGCGCGCACGTCGGAGATCGACGGCAAGGAGGGCGAGCCCTGCGGCTGGATCCCCGTCCGCGAGGAGAACTCGCCACCTGCGCCGTTCGACTTCGCCTCCGAGCGCATCCTCCGCATCCCGCGCTACGACGACGGGACGCTGGACGAGGGCGAGCTCCGTCAGCAGCTGACCGACCGCGTGGAGGCCCTGCTGCACCAGGCGTGAGACCGCGGCAGCGACTCACCCGCACGCCCGGGCCGAGCGCCGGCGCCCATCGACCGCCCGCCTGCCGGGGAGGCAGGTGTCAGTGGGGCATGGTCAGGATGGGTTTGACGACCGCGCCGCTGTAGGAGGCCTCAACGGCGTCCTCGATGCGGTCCAGCGGGAAGAACTGCACCAGCTGGTCGAACGGGAACCGCCCTTGGGCGTGCAGGTCCATCAGGGCGGCGATCAGCTGCTGGCCGTGGCCGCTGCCGCCGAGGGTGCCGCGGATGGTCTTGCCCCACAGCGTGGTCACGTGGTCGGCGCTGAACTCGGCCCCCGCAGGGGCGCCGCCGATGAGCAGGGCCGTCCCGAGCATGCCCACCGAGTCGATCGCCTGCTGGATGACCGCGGTGTTGCCGGTGCAGTCCAGCGACGCGTCGGCGGGGCCACCGCAGATCTCGTCGACCGCCTGCACCGGGTCGGTGTCGGTCGCGTCGACGGTGTGCGTGGCGCCCAGCCCCTCGGCCAGCCGCAGTCTGGCGGCGTGCCGGTCGACCGCGACGATCGTCGTCGCCGCGGAGTTGTGGGCTGCCATCACCGCGGCCAGGCCGACGGTGCCGGCGCCGTAGACGACGATCGAGCTGCCCGGCTCGGGTCGCAGCGTGTTGAACACCGCGCCGGCGCCGGTGGCCAGCCCGCAGGCCAGCGGGCCCATCAGCTCCACAGGCAGCCCGGCAGGGACCGGAACCAGCGCGGAGGCGGTGGTGATGGCGTAGGTACCGAACGACGACTGCCCGAAGAAGTGGCTGGCCAGCGGAGAACCGTCGGTGCCGCGCAGCGCCGACGGCCCGTCGAGGCGGTGCCCCCCGCCGACCAGCTCCGCCATGCGCAGGCAGTAGCGCGGCTCGCCGGCCTGGCAGTTGCGGCAGGCTCCGCACCACGGCCAGCCGAGGACGACGTCCTGTCCCTCGCGGACCCCGGTGACCCCCTCCCCCACCGCCACCACCGTGCCGGCGCCCTCGTGGCCGAGCACGCCGGGCAGCGGGAAGGGCAGGTCGCCGTCGCGGGCGATGCCGTCGGTGTGGCAGAACCCGGTGGCGGCCACCCGGACCAGCACGTCCCCGGGGCCGGGCTCGTCGAGCTCGACCTCCCGGACGATGAAGGGGCCGTGCAGTTCGTCGACGACGGCAGCAGTGATCCTCATGCAGGCCCTCTCTCGGGGATCCGGGCTCCGGGTCTCGGGTGGCAGGGCGTTCCCACGGCGACCTTAGGAGCACTCCCCCGCAGCCGCTGGTCGCGACCTCCCGGCAGCCGGCGCGCCAGGCCGGGACGCCGTCGATGTTGGGCGTGCGCGCGTCAGCGATCGGGTCAGAGCCGTGTGCGCACGGCGAGCCGTCGTGGATCTCCCCGCGCCCCGCAGGCGGGGCACGACACCGCACCGCCGCGAGGCACCCACCAGCGGCGACTGGTCCGGAGGAGCACACGACGAGGTGCGGAGCCCGGTCGGCTGCGGGCTCGGTCGTACCGGACGGCGGTACGGGGTCAGGCGAGGATGCGGGGCCCGGAGGCGGCTTCGGCCTTCAGCAGGATCCGCCGGGCCGGGAGGTAGCGGCCCTCCCGGAGGGTGCGCGCCTTGTTGGGGTCCGTCCTGGCCAGGTGCTCGCTCTCGTCGAGGTGCCGCTTGTTCTCGATCAGCTCGACCAGGCGGCCGAGCCGGTCGGCGGCGGCGCGCTGGATGAACCCGCCCAGGTAGGGCTCGCCGGGGCGCGGGGTGATCGCGTCGATCGCGCGGACGACGTCTTCGGGCACGCCGAGGCTGCGCAGCCGGTCCAGGTCGTAGCGGCGGGCAGGGTCGGGGTGGTCGCGGGTGTCCTCGACGATGTGGTGCAGGACCGCGACCATCTCGGCGCGCTTCCCGTAGGGACGGGCCGCATCGGCGATCGGCACCAGCTCGTACAGGTAGTAGTCACGGCCTTGGTCGTCGACCTGGTCCTCGTGCGCCTCCATGGCCAGGAGGTGGGCGGAGGCAACGCTGAACAGCACGAGTGGGCTCCCCCTGATGGCATGGAGACGTCGCCTCTCCGCGAGGGGCGACGGTGCGGGAGTACCGGGAGCTCGACGAGGTCTCGGAGGAGGACGCGGTCCGGCCGGTGCGCGGCACCGGGGAGACGACCGCGGCCAGGCGCGCCGTCGTCGGGATGCCGTGCTCGAGCGGCGCAGCACGTGATCGGCCGGCTCGGCGACCGGCGGGTGGCACCGGCGTCCCGGCGCGGCGACGGGCGCCGGCGACGTGCCGACGAGTCCCTGGGATTGTGGAGTCCACCGCACCGTCCAGTCGATCGACCCGGGCTCGGCTCCAACCGACTGCAGTCCGGTGGGGATGTCTGCCGGGCTGCCGGCGTCGGAACGGTCGGTCGATCGTCTGCCACCTGCCGTAACGCTCCGGCCCATCCGGCCGAGGACGGGCGAGGAGAGTCAGGTGCTCTCGACCGCCCGCTGCGGCTCAGGTCAGGACGAGGCGCCCGCGGCGGGAATGCCCTCCACGCAGTCTCCGTGGTGAGCTCCCACCCTATCCACGGCTGGGATCACTTCTCAACACCGTGCGACAGCAGAGCGTCATCTCGGCACCGATCCGACGGACACCGAGCCGTGCACTCTGAGCGTCCTCGCCGGGGCGCACGGTGACCGGGCCCTCGGCGACCGAGCGCCGGGCTCGTCCCACCGTGACCCGGCCCGCACGGTTGTGCGCAGCGCGCCAGGGCCCGCGGCAGGAGGGGCGCACCAGGCGCACCGGGATGGTCGTATCGCCCACACCTCGTGTCGACGGCCCCCGGGGTCACTTCCGTCCGGACGACGCCCGCCCTCGACGCCGACGTGCGGCCTGCGACCGCCGCCGCCCGTCCGGGGGGCGTCCCGGGTGCCGGCGGTCCCGCTCTGTCCCGCCGCGGCCTGCTGACCGGTCTGGCCGCCGCCGGCGCCACCACCTGGGCACTCCCGTCCACCACGGCGGCCGCCGCACCCCCGGCTCCGGCACAGCCCACCGTGGGCGTGCCACTGGAGCTCTTCGCCGACCCGAGCCTGAACTACGAGGCCCTGAACGCGCTCGGCGCCGCCGGCTACGGCGCCTCCGAGGTCGGCGAGGTGATCACCGCGGTGAACACCGTCGACGCCGGTATGGCCGAAGTACCCGATCGGCTGCAAGCGGCTGCTGATCGCCGACACGTTCTACCCGGCGCTCATGCGCGACAACGTCGAACTGGTCACCGAGCGGATCGACCGCATCGAGGCCGCCGGGGTCCGGACGGCCGACGGCCGGCTGCACGAGATGGACGTGATCGTCTACGCCACGGGCTTCGAGACGCTGTCGTTCATCGGCCACGTCGAGATCATCGGCCGGTCCCCGAAGAGCTGGCCGCCCCGGCGCGGCGAGGGCGTCTCCCTGCGAGACGCATGGCGGGAGGCTCCAGAGGCCTACCTCGGGATGACCGTGTCGGGGTTCCCCAACCTCTTCATCCTGTACGGCCCGAACACCAACCTCGGCCACAACTCGATCATCGCGATGCTCGAGTGCCAGTTCGACTACGTGCTAGCATCACCGCCTGCGTGCGTGCCGGCACCGTGTCGTCGGTCGTCTTCAACGAGGTGTGCACGGCCGCCGGCGACCGAGTGGTGCACAAGGCTGACATCGCCGCCTTCCGGATCAACCGGATCCTGGACGGCGAGACGGTGGCCACCACGACACTGCCCTACGACGGCTACACCGACAGCCTCACCGCGGCCGTCTGAGTCGGTCAGCCTCACCACGGTCCGCCGGCCGCCGGGCTGTCGTCGCCATCGCCGTCGTCCGGTGTCGAGCAGCGACGTCGCCGGGCCGCCTGGGCGGCGTTCCAGCGGGTCCGGTCGTGCCCGCCCGGGCATCCCCATCCTCCGGGGCCCTCGGTCACCGACCTCGTCGGCCGGCCCCCACGTCGGCCCGCGCGCAGAGCTGTCCGGCGTCAGCCCTCGAGCAGTTCCCTGAGAGCGCCGTCGATGAACTTCTGGTCTTCCGGGTTGAACGGAGCCAGGTGTCCCCAGATCGTCGGGATGGGGCGGGCTTCCGCGCCCGGGATGTGTCTCGCCTCGTACTCGCTGTCCACCGGCGGGAAGTACGAGTCCGTCTCGGCATTGAGGATGATCGTCCGCGCGCGGATGGCACCCAGCGCGGCCTCGAAGTCGCCACCGAAGGTCGGGTGGTCGCCCAGGTCGTTGTGCCACCACGTCCACATCTGCGCCAGGAGGTCGTTGGCATCGCACTTGATGAAGAAGGCGTCCCAGAAGTAGTCGATGAACTCCTCCACCGTGCCGGCGCCGAAGGCCCGGAACACCTCCTGGCGGTAGAACGGCTCGGAGAAGCCCCAACCGGCGTACAGCGCGGCCATGGTCTTGACGCCCCGGATCGGCGGCTTGTCGCCGTAGAAGCCGTCATTCCAGTCAGGATCCGAGGTGATCGCGCGGATGTTCCCTGCGAGGAAGACCTTGTTGAAGTTGGCCGTCCGCGCAGATCCGGAGATCGGCGCGATCGCTTGGACCATCTCCGGGTGCAGGGCGGCCCAGGCGTAGGTCTGGCACGCCCCCATGGACCAACTGCTCACCAGACGGATGCGCTCGACCCCGAGCTCCTCGGTCAGTAGGCGGTGCTGCGCCACGACGTTGTCGTAGGTCGTGACGTGGGGGAAGCGCCCTCTGTCGAACGGCGGCGGGGTGTTGCTGGGTGAGGACGACACCGCGGCCCCGAAGTGGTTCGGCACGACGATGAAGTACCGCTCCGGGTCCAGGGCCCGGTTCGTCCCTGTCATCCAGGCAGCGGTGTCCGACGGTGTCGCGGTGAACCAGGTGGGGCACACGACGACGTTGTCGCGGGCTTCGTTCAGCCGCCCCGAGGTCGTGTACCCCAACGTGGCCTGGGGGAGGACGGAACCCTTCTGCAGGGCGAAATCACCCAGCTCGAAGATCTTGTGCTCCATGCGCGTCCTCCGTCGCTCGCGAGGATGAGGGGGCCGACCGTAGCGAGGGCAGTTGGTGGGGACAAGCACCTGCCAGGGCCGGCATCGAGTCCCTCCACCCCGCGGTTCGACCAGGCCGCAGCCCCGGACGACGGACCCCGCAGAGCGTCGATGTGCGTCGTCCCCGCACGCCGGTGCTGCCGTGTTCGTGGGAGCGTCCCCCCGTCCGCTCACCCCACTGCAGCGCGCAGTCCCTCCACCCTCCGACGGCGGTCGGCGCGCGCTTCGAGCGCCTCGGCGAGCGACACCGGACGGAACCGGGTCCGGGTTCCCGGGGACGACTGGGCAACCGTGTCGAGGTCGGCGCTGATCACCGTGCCGACCATCGCATAACCGCCGCCCGAGACGGCGTCGCGGTGCAGGATGATCGGTTCCACGCCGCCCGGTACCTGGATCGACCCCAGCGGGTACCCGGCGTCCACGATGTTGGACGGGTCCGAGCCGGCGCCGAAGGGCTGTTCCCGCGGTCGCCACTCGAGTTCGCCGCCGCTGTACCGGAAGCCGATGCGGTCGGCCACCGGCGTCAACGTCCAGGTCGTCTCCAGCAGTGTGTCCAGGCCCCGGTCGGTCAGCCGGTAGTCGTACAGGCCCATGACCGTGCGCAGCTCCTGCTCCCGGGCCAGCGCGGGGCGCAGGTGCTCGGGGACCCGCTGACCGGCGCGCCCGGACCCCGCCCCGACCTGGAGCACGTCACCCGTCTGCACCGCGCGTCCGGCGAAGCCGCCGAAGCCGCCCAGCGCGTAGGTCGACCGGCTGCCGAGGACCGCGGGCACGTCGATGCCACCGGCGACGGCGATGTAGATCCGCGCCCCCTGCTGCAGGAAACCGAACTCCAGGAGGTCACCGGCCGCGACGTCGAAGGACTCCCACGAGGGCCGGGTCTGCCCGCCGACCGTGACGGGCATGGTGGCGCCGGTGACGGCAACGACCGCTGGGGCCGTGAAGCGCAGCTGCGGTCCCATGTACGCCGCTTCCAGGACGCCCGCCGTCTCGTCGTTGCCGACGAGGAGGTTGGCGGCGAGGGCGGAGAACAGGTCGAGGGCTCCGGACGGCGGGATCCCGACGTCGTAGTGGCCGAGGCGGCCCTGGTCCTGCACGGTGCAGCCCAACCCGGGCGCGACGATCTCAATCGCCATCGAGGACCTCCAGGACCGTGCGGTTGTACGCGTCAGGGTCTGCGTGGAACTCGCCGAGGCTGAAGCGGAAGGGCTTCTGCCGGAACCGGAAGCGGCCGGCCGACACCTCGTCGCGGATCCGGTGGTACTCGCCCTCGTCGATCGGCCGGAACTTCACGATGTCGCCGGGACGGAAGAAGACCATGAAGTCGGCGAAGTCCGGCAGCGTCTGAGCGGGATCGAAGATGGGCCCTGGCGTGACGCCGAACATCTGGTAGCCCCCGGCGCCGCGGACGGAGTAGATGCAGGCGAAGCACCCGCCGTGCCCCACGGTGAGCGGTGGGGTGTCCGTCCGGGGCCGGAGGTACTTCGGCACCTCCAGCTGCCGTTCCCGCGGCACCATCTGGAACATGAACGGCAGGCCGGCGACGAACCCGACCATCGAGGTGATCCACGGGGCGCCCGAGTGCCGGTCGATGAACTCCTGCACCGAGGACAGCCCGTTCTCTGCCGCGGCGAACTCGAGGTCGGTGCCCTGGGGCTGCTGGTGCCGGTCGCGGAACCGCGCACCGGTCTCGGTGGTGTAGGGGTCGGCGTACCAGACCGGCACCTCCACGACCCGCGTCTCCAGGGTCAGGGACGGGGCGTGCGCCACCTCCGCTTCCACCCCGCGGACCGCGGCCTCGAGATCGGCCGGAGCGAGGACGTCGGGATCGAACCGGATGAGGAACGAGGCGTTCGCCGGGCAGATGTCCACGACCCCGTCGAGGTGGCGCTGCCGCAGGAGGTCGGTCACCGCCATCACGGAGGAGTTGGCCTCGAGGCTCATCTCCTCGGACACCTGCACGACGAGGTGCTCGTCGCCGCCCCACGAATAGCGGCTCGCCGTCGAGGTGCTGGACGCGTCGGTCGAGGTGCTCATGCGGTCTCCCGGGTCTTGGCGCCGTCGGCCATCCAGGCTTCGAGGAAGGTGGAGTGGTAGCGGCCCTCCACCACCTCGGGGAGGTCGAGGACCTCGCGCAGGAACGGTGCGGTCGTCTGCACCCCGACGATGTGCACCTCGTCGAGCGCCCGGCGGGCGCGCGCGAGCGCCCGCGGACGGTCCTCGTCCCAGACGACGACCTTGGCCAGCAGCGAGTCGTAGTAGGGGCTGACCGCGGTGCCCTGCTCGTAGCCGGAGTCGATGCGCACGAACGGGCCCGCCGGCATCCGCATCACCTCGAGCGGTCCCGGACTCGGCATGAACTGCATCGCAGGGTCCTCGGCGTTCAGTCGCAGCTCGATCGAGTGCCCGCGGACCTCCACGTCCTCCTGGGTGAAGGACAGCGGGTTCCCGGCCGCGACGCTCAGCTGCTCGCGCACCAGGTCGCGGCCGGTGACCATCTCGGTGATCGGGTGCTCGACCTGGATGCGGGTGTTCATCTCGATGAAGAAGAAGTCGTGGTGGTCCGGGTCGTAGAGGAACTCGACGGTGCCGGCGCCGCGGTAGGAGACCTCGGCGGCGAGCCGGACCGCCGCGGCGGTCATCTCCTCCCGCACCTGCTCGGAGATGCTCGGCGAGGGGGCCTCCTCGAGGATCTTCTGCCTGCGGCGCTGCAGCGAGCACTCGCGCTCCCCCAGGTGCAGGAACCGGGAGCCGTCGCCGAAGACCTGCACCTCCACGTGGTGCGCGTGCTCGACGAACCGCTCGAGGTAGACCTCGCCGTGCCCGAAGGCCGCGGTGGCTTCGGCCTGGGCCGTCGGGACCGCCGTCCGGAGCTCCTCCGGCGTTCCCACGACGCGAATCCCCCGGCCGCCTCCACCGGCGGCCGCCTTGACCGCGACCGGGTAGCCGATCTCCGCCGCGACGTCGAGGGCCTCCGGCACGCCTGCGACCGGGCCGTCGGAGCCGGGCACGGTCGGGACCCCGGCGTGGGCGGCGGTGGAGCGGGCCAGCGCCTTGTCCCCCATCAGGCGGATCGCCTCGGCCGACGGTCCGACGAAGGTGATCCCCGCCTGGTCGAGGCGCTCGGCGAAGTCGGCCCGCTCGGAGAGGAAGCCGTACCCCGGGTGGACGGCGTCCGCGCCGACCTCCGCCGCTGCCTCCAGGACGGCGTCGACGTCCAGGTAACTGCGCGCCGCTGCGGCCGGCCCGATCACCACCTGCTCGTCCGCGGCGCGCGCGTGCAGCGCCTCCACGTCGGGCTCGCTGCAGACCGCGACGGTGGGGATGCCCAGCTCTCGGGCGGCCCGGACGACCCGGATGGCGATCTCGCCGCGGTTGGCGACCAGGAGCTTGCGCATCGGTCAGCCCGCGTCGATGGTGGCGATCGGGTCCCCCGGTCCGACCGTGGCTTGGTTCTCCACGGTGAAGCCGGTGAGGCTCCCGTCCACCCCTGCCTTGACCTCGGCGAACTGCTTCATGATCTCGACCAGTCCGATCGTCTGGTCCGCGGTGACCGAGGACCCCACCTCCGCGAACGGGGGATCCGTCGGCGAGGGGCTGCGGTAGAAGACCCCTGGGAGGGGGGACAGGACCGTGTGCTCGGCCATCATCGGGTCCTTTCGCTGGCGGTGGGATCGCTGGTCGTGGCGTCGAGTACGGAACGCACCGCGGTGGCGACGTCCACGGCGTTGGGAGTGTCGGAGTGCACGCAGATGCTCTCCACCCGGACGGGGACGCGCTCGCCGGTGTCGGCTTCGGCGACCCCCTCCGCCAGGGCCAGGCGAGCCCGCCTGGCGGCCAGCTCCGGCGGAGTCGCTGACGGGCGGCGCGCGATGATCAGGGACCCGTCGGCGCGGTAACCCAGGTCCACGTAGAACTCGGAGACGAAGTCGACGCCACGGCGCTTGGCGACCTCCTCGTGGGCGGTTCCGGCCATCCCGTAGACCGGCACGCCGTACTGGACCGCGACGTCGCACACGGCGTCCATGAGCTGCTCGTCGCGGGCCACCATGCCGTAGAGCGAGCCGTGCGGCTTGATGTGGTCGAGCGGCAGCCCCTCGGCGGTGAGGAACCCCGACAGCGCGCCCACCTGGTACAGGACGATGTCCCGGACCTCCTCGGGGAGCAGCTTCATCTCCCGGCGTCCGAACCCGACCGGGTCCGGGAGCCCGGGATGCGCCCCCACGGAGATCCCGGCCGCTCCCGCTCTCGCGACGACCTCGTGGATGCCGACCGGGTCGCCGGCGTGGAAGCCGCAGGCCACGTTGGCGGTGTCGATCAGCGGTAGCAGACGCTCGTCGTTGCCGAAGGAGTGGATCCCGAACGACTCACCGATGTCGGAGTTGATGCTGATGGTCATCTTTCCCGTCCTGGTTCCGGATGACGGCTCGAGGGAGTGGAGCGGGCCGTCGCAGCGGCAGCATCCGCCACCGCCACGACCACCGGGGTGGGAGCGGACGGTGCGACGGGCTGGTCGAGGCGGGCCGGCAGGGCGAGCAGCAGGTCCACCAGCACCTCCGGGTGGGAGAGCGGAGTCGCCCACAGTGCGGTGGCGGTGACCCGTGCCGGGTGACCGTCGTCCCGCAGCGTCGCGTCGACCGGGTCCGCCCCCTCCCGGCGCGCTGGGGTGCAGGCGAGGACCGGCGTGCACGCGTCCACCGCCGTCCTGCGGCCACAGGCCCCGCACATCCCGTCCCCCTCTCTGGTTGCCGCGCCACGCGGATCCACGCGGTCAGGGCATGACGTCGCCGGAGTTGGGCCCGAGCGTCTGTCCCACGTACAGGTCCCCGCCGGGGGAACTGGCGAGGAGCACCGCGGTGGGAGCGACCTCCTCCGGCCGGCCGAAGCGGCCGAGCGGCAGCTCTGCGCGCTTCGCCGTCTTCCAGTCCTCGGAGATGCCCTCGACGAGCGGCGTCTCGATCGGGCCGGGAGCGATGGCATTGACCAGCACCCCGGAACGGGACACCTCCAGGGCCAGGGCCTTGGTCAGACCGATGACCCCGGCCTTGGCGGCGCTGTAGTGCGTGAGGGACTCGCCGCCCTTGATCGCCAGTTGCGAGGCGATGTTGATCACCCGGCCGGCTCCTCGGTGCACCATCCCGGGCACGACGTGCCGGCACATCAGGAAGACGCCGGTCAGGTCCACGTCGATCGTCTGCTGCCACTGCGCGAGGGACATCTCGACCAGCGGAGCCTGGGTGAGGATGCCCGCGGCGTTGACCAGGACGTCGATGTCGCCCATCGCCTGCTCGGCGTCGACCACCGCCTGTCGCACCTGGGCCTCGTCGGCGACGTCGGCCGCGACCGAGCCGGCGGCGCCGACGTCCCGGGCCGCCTGCTCGGCCAGCGTCTCGTCGCGGTCCAGGAGGACCACCCGGGCGCCCTCCGCGAGGAACGCCTCGGCGATGGCGCGTCCGATCCCGCTGGCGCCGCCGGTGACGAGGGCCCGCCGGCCCTGCAACACGCCGGTCACGCCCGCATCTTCACGGTCAGACCACCGTCGACGACGATCGCCTGCCCGGTCACGTACTGCGCAGCCGGTGACGTGAGGAACCGGATCACGTCGGCCACCTCCTCCGGCCGCCCGACCCGGCCCCACGGGATGTCCGCACCGGCGCGCTGCAGCCCCTCCGGCCCGAGCGAGTTGACGGGGTCGGAGGACTGCGGGGTCTCGATCAACCCGGGGATCACGGCGTTGACCCGCACTCCTCGGGGTGCCAGCTCCACCGCCAGGGACCGGCACAGCCCCAGGACGCCGGCCTTGGCGGCCGCGTAGTGGGCGTGGTCCTCCCAGCCGTAGACCCCGCCGGCGATCGAGGAGACGGCCACCATGGCCGCCCCCTCCCCCAGCGCTGCGGCGCAGGAGCGGAAGGTCCGCAGCACGCCGGTCAGGTCGACCGCCAGCATGTCGTCCCAGGCCGCGTCGGTGAGATCGGCCAGCGGCGCCCGCCTGAGCACGCCCGCGTTGGCGACCACGTAGTCGATCCGGCCGAACTCGTCCACGGCCCGTGTGGCGAGCTCGTCGACCTGCGCGCTGTCCCGGACGTCCACCTCCACGACCAACCCGTCCCCTCCGGCGGCCTCCACCTGGCGGAGCGTCTCACCGGGATCGTGCGGGTCCCCCGGGAACGTCCCGATGACGACGGCCACGCCGACGCCGGCGTAGCCGACCGCCGTGGCGCGCCCGATGCCGCTGGCCGCTCCTGTCACCACGGCGACACGTCGGGCCCCGTCTCCCTCCTCAGTGGTCATCGGTCAGTGCTCCAGCTGCGCGACGGGCTTGGCCAGCAACATGAGCAGGCCGGACAGGAACGTCCCCAGCGCGCCGACCCACAGCGCCGCCGCGCCGGTGCCCCACGCCGCGGCGGCCGCCGTGAACAGGAACCCGCCGATGATGGTGCCGGGTTGACTCATCGCCCCGATGATCACCGTGCCGGTGCCACGGCAGTCGGTGGGGTAGCACTCCCCCATGTAGAAGAGGATGGCCGCGTACGGGCCGACCAGGAAGAACAGCCCGATCGCGTACGTCAGGACGATCAAGGCGGTGTTCTGGACGGCCAGCATCACTGCGAAGGCGATCCCGGAGATCATCCAGCCGATGACGATGGTGTTCTTGCGCCCGATCCGGTCACCGAGCCAACCGTGGAAGATGTATCCGAAATAGGCCCCGAGGTTGATGATGACCAGCATCCAGAACGCGGTGCTCAGTTGAACGCCCTTGGCGTTGGCCAGCACGGAGCTGCCGAGGACGCTGAAGATGTTGATGCCGAAGAAGTTCACGATCCAGGCCAGTGACAGCACGATCGTGTTGCGCCGGAGGCCCGGGGCGAAGATCCGGGCGATAGGCGCCTCGGTGACGTGGTCCACGCCGTAGGCGGCCGCGAGCTCCTCGGCCTCGGCTGCCCTGCCCTCCTTCTTGAGCCGGTGCATCTGCTGGTGCAGCTCGAACTGTGGGCTCTCCTGCAACTTGCGGCCGATGAGCAGGACCAGCACGAGCGCTGGAACGGCGGCCACGAGGTAGAGACCGCGCCATCCGATCAGGTCGAGGAGCAGCAGGGCCGCCGCGCTGGAGATCAGGAAGCCGAGCGGCCAGCCACCCTGGACGATGCCGTACCAGAAGCCGCGGTTCTTCTTCTTGTTCTCGTCCTCGGTGAGGGAGAAGACCTCGTTCAGGTAGGTGGCGTTGACCGACTGCTCGGAGAAGCCGAGTCCGCCCAGAGAGCGAACCCCGACGACCGCTGCGGTGGTCGCGGCTCCGGCGTTGGCGGGGATGACGGCGGTCAGGGCGGAGGCCACGGCCGTGCCGCCGATGGTCGTCATCATCCCGCGCCGGCGCCCCAGCCGGTCGATGACGGGCCCCACGCCGAAGGCCACGATGGCCGTGCCGATGGCGATGAGGGTGTTCACGAGGTACGCCTGCTCGGGGCTCCAGCCGAAGTCGCCCTGCATGGCCGGCAGCAGCGTGCCGAACAGCCCGTAGTCGAAGACCGCGACCGTCCAGGCGGTCAAGGCCAGGATCATCGCCGTGTTCGTCTGGCGCCTGGTGAAGGTGGGGAACTGGCGACGGGCGACCTCGGGTCGCTCCGCCAGCTCGTTCTCGGCGAAGTGCCCGACCGGGGACATGTCCTCGAAGCGATGCATCGGGGTGTCGTCGTCGTAACCCCGGACCGAGGACGTCTCCCCGGGCCGCTCCTGGCTGCTCATCGCTCCTGCCCATCTCGTGGGTAGCGAGCCGCGTAGTCGTCGGCGATCTCGTCGAACGTCACCCAACGGACCCCGTCGTGGCCGTTGATGTGCTCGATGAGCCGCTCGAGCATCAGCAGCACCTGAGGGCGCCCCGAGACGTCCGGGTGGATGGTCATCGTGAACGCCGCGTAGTCCATCTCGCGGTAGACCCAGTCGAACTGGTCGCGCCACATCTCCTCGAGGTGGCGCGGGTTGACGAACCCGTGACTGTTGGGGCTGGTCTTGACGAACATCATCGGCGGCAGGTCGTCCAGGTACCAGTTCGCCGGGATCTCGATGAGGTCGGTCTCCTGGCCGCGGACCAGCGGCTCCATCCACTCCTCGGCCGACTTCGAATAGTCGATCTTCATCCAGCTGTCGCCGACCCGGACCCGGTACGGCGTGAAGTCGTCGTGCATCAGGGAGTGGTCGTACTTGATGCCCCTCTCGAGCAACAGCTCGTTGGTCACGGGCGAGAACTCCCACCACGGAGCCACGTATCCCGTAGGGCGCCGGTCCGCCATCTTCTCGATGAGCTCGATACAGCGGTCGAGCACGGCGGACTCCTGCTGGCGGCTCATCGCGATCGGGTTCTCGTGGCTGTATCCGTGCACCCCGACCTCGTGGCCGCCGTCGACGATCTGCCGGAACTGGTCCGGGAACGTCTCGATGGAGTGCCCGGGTACGAACCACGAGGTCCGCAGGTCGTACCGATCGAACAGCGTCAGCAGGCGGGGCACGCCGACCTCTCCGGCGAAGAGTCCGCGGGAGATGTCATCCGGCGAGTCCTCTCCCCCGTAGGACCCCAGCCAACCGGCCACAGCGTCGACATCGACTCCGAACGCACAAAGGACTTCCTTCGGCACCGGGGATACCTCCTCCGTCGGGATGGGCGTCAGCCCCTGGCCCTGGCGACCGGGGGTCGGTCAGGTGGCCGAGTCGTCGGGTCCACGTACTCGGTGGGAGCGGCCCGTACGGCGTCGGCGTCGGAGCTGAGCAGTGCAGGACGATGCGGGCCAGCCACGTCGCCCCGCAGGCGTCCGGCGACGCGGACGGCGAGCTGCTGCAGGTGCTGCAGGTGCTGCAGGGTCGTCGCGTGGCTGCCGACCCGGAGGACGTCCTCCGCGTCGACAGCGACCCCAGCAGGTCGAGGGAGGTCGCCGAGCGACTTCCGGCCGCTCGCCCGCGCCACGGCCGTCCCGGACCCGTCCGTGCGGGTCGCGATGGTCCCACCGGTTGCGAGGACGGCCACTCTGAGCGCCACGGCGGCTCCTGGCTGGCAAGACCCCGGGGCCGGGGTCCTTCCACTACAGGACCGACATGAAATCAGACCTCCGTACGTGCCACCACTCGACGAGTGGTCTCGGTGTCCAGGAACCGCTCACCGCTCAGGCGTGAGGCTCTGCTACTGCGCGGCCGTGGTCTCCACCTCCGGCGCGGTCCCGACCCGCACGTCCTCGAACTGCCCGGCGGCCGGCTGTGCGTGCGCCGGCATCATCGGGCCATCGCCCGCCGGGTCGAGGACGTCCTGCTCGAACCACTCGTAGCGGCCGCTGAGCACCTGCTGGGCGACCTCGTACTGAGCCGCGTCGTCGTTGGCCCACAGCTCCGTGAACAGCCGGTCGGCCCGACGCCGGGCCTGGCCGCAGAACAGGTCGGCCAGCTCGAAGGCCTCCTGCCTGCGTTGGGGGTCCCCGCGCGCGATGGTGTCCGCGTGGACGCACGCACACGCCATGGCGTAGAGCTCCGCGCCGATGTCGACGATCCGGCCGAGCAGATGGCCCTTCTGCTCCAGGCGCGCCTGGTAGCGGCCCATCGCGTAGAAGGTCGACCGCGCGAGCTTGCGCGAGTGGCGCTCGACGTAGCGCAGGTGCCTGGCCAGGTCGCCGAACTCGGAGAAGGCGCCCGGACGCTGGCCGGCGCCCGTCACCAACGTCGGGAACCACGCGGCGTAGAAGGCGCCGGCCCTCACGGCGGCCTTCGCCTTGCCGGCCGGGCCCGAATGGCCGAACACCACGTCGCCCGCGACCTTCAGGTGCTGGTCGACGGCCTCACGAGCGATCAGCAGGTGCATGATCTCCGTCGAGCCCTCGAAGATGCGGTTGATCCGCATGTCGCGCAGCATCTGCTCGGCCGGCACCGGCTTCTCGCCGCGTCGAGCGAGCGACTCGGCGGTCTCGTAGGCGCGGCCGCCGCGGACCTGGACCATCTCGTCGACGGCGATCCAGCCGAGCTCGGACCCGTAGAGCTTCGCGAGCGCGGCCTCGATGCGGATGTCGTTGCGCTCGTCGTCGGCCTGGCGACTCGACACGTCGAGCACCGCCTCGAGGCCGAAGGCGGTGCCCGTCAGCCAGGCGAGCTTCTGCGCGATCGCGTCGTGCTCGCCGATGGGCCTGCCCCACTGCGTGCGCTCGGCCGCCCACTCGCGTGCGATCTTCAACGAGTACTTGACCGCCGACAGGCAGAACGCCGGCAGTGACAGGCGGCCGGTGTTGAGGGTGGTGAGCGCGATCCGCAGACCCTTGCCCTCGCCGCCGATGACGTCCGAGTTCGGGACGAAGACGTCGTCGAAGCGCGTCACCGAGTTCTCGATGCCCCGGAGTCCCATGAACTCGTTGCGGTGCTCGACGGTGATGCCCTCCCGGTGGTATGGGCAGATGAAGGCGGTGATGCCGCCCGGATGGCCGTCGGACTCCGGGACGACGGCCATGACCACCACGACGTCGGCGATCGCGCCGTTGGTCGCCCACAGCTTCGTGCCGCTGATCCGGTAACCGGTGCCGTCCTCGGTCGGGATCGCGGTCGTGCTCATGCGCGCTGGGTCGGAACCGACGTCCGGCTCGGTGAGCAGGAACGCCGAGACGTGGTCCTTGGCGAGCTTGGGCAACCACTCGCGCTTCTGCTCCTCCGAGCCGAACAGGTGCAGCGGCTCGGGGAGGCCGATCGACTGGTGTGCGGACAGCAGGGTCGAGATCGACGAGTGCCACGTGCCCGCCATGGCCAGCGCCTTGTTGTAGTGGACCTGGCTCAGCCCCAGCCCGCCGTACTCCTCGGGGATCTTCATGCCGAGGGCGCCCAGGTCCTCGAGGCCCCGGATGACGTCTGCGGGGATCCTCGCCTCCCGCTCGATCAGCTGCCGGTCGACGCTCCCCGTGAGGAAGACGCGCAGGCGCTCGAGGAAGGCCTCCCCCTTCCTGACCTGGCCCTGATCGAGCTCGGGCTGGGGGTGGATCAGGTCCAGGCGGAACCTGCCGAGGAAGAGCTCCTTGCCGAACGACGGCTTGGTCCACTCCCTCTCACGGCTGGCCTCGGCGACCTGCTTCGACTGCTCGTACGACGGACTCGACGTCATGGAACAGGATCACTCCTGTCTCCCCATCGGACAACGGACCTCGGCGCCGCGAGGTCCTCACGGCCGGGGAGCGGACCGTGATGGGGCTCGGCGTGGTGCTCCGCGCCTCGGATCAGCCCTCGAGTTGCCGAGCACGAGCGCCGGGTCCGCACGAGGTCCAGGGCCGGCAGGCCGTGAGCCGCCCGGTGGCCGCGGAGCGCGGCCACGGTGGCAGCGTCCCGGTCGACCACCCGCCTCGGCCCGTCGCGGTCCGGCCCTCGACCGGGACACCTGGCCACCACGGTCCGACGTCAGCGACCGTCGACGACGGGGTAGGTCGGACGACCGGTCCGCGCCCATGCGACGACGTTCTCAGCCGCCTTGCGACGCAGTTCGGCCTCGGACTCCTCGGAGTACCAGGCGACGTGCGGGCTCAGCAGCATCCGGGGGTGGCCGAGCAGGGGGTGGTCCACCGGTGGCGGCTCCTGCGGGAGCACGTCGAGGCCGACGCCGGCTAGCCGGCCGTCCTCCAGCGCCCGTACGACGGCGTCGAGGTCGACCAGCCCACCCCGGGCGGTGTTGACGAGGTAGGAACCTGCGGGCATCCGCGCCAGCAGGTCCGCGCCCACCAGGCCCTGGGTATCGGCAGTCAACGGCAGGTGCAGCGTCACCGCGTTGCTGGCGGCGAACAGCTCGTCGAGCCCCAACCGTTCGACCCCGGCGGGCCAGGCGTCGTCCGGCAGGTGCGGGTCGTAGCCCACCACCCGGCCGAACCACGGCGCGGCGCGCTCCATCGTCATCCGCCCGATCCGGCCGAGCCCGACCACACCGACGGTCAGCCCGCCGGGCCGCGGCAGGCGCCCCCCGAGCCGGTGGTCCCAGCGTCCGGCGTGGACCTCCCGGTCGTGTCCGGCGAGGTTCCGCAGGAGGGCGAGCAGCATCGCCACCGCGTGCAGGGCGACCTCGACGGTGCCGTAGTCGGGCACGTTGCACACCCAGACCCCCCGGGCCCGGGCGGCGTCGGTGTCGACGACGTCCACGCCGACGCCGTAGCGGCTCACCAGGCGCAGCCGCGGCAGCGCGTCGAGCACCTCGGCCGTGATGGGGGCGTACTGCACGAGGACGGCGTCGACCTCCTGCGCGGCCTCGATGACCTCCGCCGCCGTCCGGCACCGGGCGATGAGCAGCTCGTGCCCGGCGGCCGACAGCACCTCCGTCTCGATGTCGAGGACCCCGTAGTCCGCGTCGGTCACCAGCACCCGAACCCGGGGCGTCCTCACCGGATGGGGCCGGCCACGGCGCGCTCGGCCGCCGCGGCCGCGTCGAAGGTCGGCGGGACAGGTGCCAACGGCGGTCGCACGGTCCCCATCGGGTGCCCGTGCCGCTGCTCGGCGACCTTCTTGAGCACGCCGGCCGACACGTACTCCTTGGTCATCGCGCGTACCTGTTGGAGGTGGGTGGAGACCGTTCCGGCCTCGGCGGACCGGCCGCTGCGGACGTGCTCGTAGAGCGCGACGACCTGCTCGGGCACGATGTTGGCCAGTGCGGAGATCGAGCCGTGGGCCGACAGGAGACGTGCTGGCAGGTCGTCCTCCGTGCCGACGAGGACCCCCTTCCCGGCGCCGTGGACCGTCTCGGCGTATCCCGCCTCACCCCCGGAGTCCTTGACACCCCACACCGGCATGCTCGTCACGAGGTCCGTCGGGAGCGGGATCGCGTACTTCGGGATGTGGTACATGACCACCGGGTGCCGGGTGGCGGCCAGGACGCGCTCGTAGAAGACCCGCAGCCCCTCGATCGACACCGGCTTGAAGTAGTACGGCGGCAGCACCATGACCGCCCGCACGGGCAGGTCCTCCAGAAAGGACAGGAGGTCGAGGGTGTCCGGCAGGTTGCCCTCCGCGACCGTCGGGACGACGTGCAGCGGACCCGCCCCGGGGACGAGCGCCTCCAGGACGGCGCGCTTCTCGTGCGAGGCGACCGAGGGCCCCTCGCCGTTGGTCCCGAACGGGATGACGCCGGTGACCCCCTGCTCGGCCAGCCACCGGACGTGGCCGAGGTAGGCGTCCACGTCGATGCTGTAGCGCTCGTCGTCGCGGAACGGCGTCACGTTGGCGACGTAGACGCCTGCGAGGACGTCGGCAGGATCCTGCATCGTCATCTCCCGAGGTCGACGGTCCGGTCCAGGAATGCGGTGAGCTCACGGTGGCTCGGCAGGCCCTCGTAGTCGCCGAGGTTCTGCACGCAGAACGCGCCCATGGCGTTCGCCGTCCGCAGCCGGCCCGCTGGGTCCTGGCCCTCCAGGGTCGCGGCGAGGTAGCCGGCGGCGAACGCGTCCCCCGCACCTATCGGGTCCACCTGGCGGGCCGGGAACCCCGGCGAGGCCAGCCGCTCGCCGTCCACCACCGCGGCGCAGCCCCGCGCACCCTGCTTGAGCACCACCTCGCGGGGGCCGGCGTCGGCGAGCCGGTCCAGGCAGGTGTCGTCGTCCCAGCCCCACAGGGCGCGGCCCTCCTCGTCGCCGACGAACAGGACGTCGACGTACGGGAGCACCGCCTCGCTGGCGGCGCGCGCAGCCGCGGGCTCCCACAGCCGGGTGCGGTAGTTGACGTCGTAGCTCACCCGGACACCGGCCTCCCGGGCGGTCCGCGCCGCCCAGATCAGGAACCCGGCGGACTCCGGCGACAGTGCCCCGGTGATCCCGGTCAGGTGCAGGAAGGCGGCGCCGTCGAGGAGCGCCGGGTCGAACGCGCCCGGCGCCAGGGTCGAGGCCGCCGACCCGCGGCGGTAGTAGTACACCCGCAGCGCGCCGGCGACCTCCTCCCGCAGGTAGAGCCCAGTGGGCCGGTCCGGCACCCGGCGCACGGCGCTGGTGTCCACGCCCTCGGCGCGCACCCGGTGCAGGACGAGCTCACCGAGCTCGTCCTCGCCGAGCGCGCTGACCCAGCTGGCCGGGACGCCGAGCCGGGACAGCCCGATGGCCACGTTGCTCTCCGCGCCACCGATCGACAGGGTCACCGCGCCGGCGTGCCGGAGCCGGCCCGGGGCGGTGGGGACGACGAGCACCATCGTCTCCCCCGCCGTGACCACCCGCGGCAGCGACTCCCCTGCTGGCTCAGCCACCGAACAGGTTCTGCAGCTGCTGGTTGAAGGTCAGCACGGACAGGAAGCCGAACAGCAGGAACGCCCAGACCAGGGCCGCGACCCGGCCGGCGCCGGGGCGGATCTCCTGGGGCAGCGTCCGCCGGTTCACCAGGAGCAACAGCGCCGAGTAGATGAACATCATCAGGCCGCCGGTGACTGCCGAGATGACGAGCAGGACCAGCGGCTGGCTGAGCCCGGACAGGATCACGACGACGCCGATCACGACCAGGCCCCAGACCAGCGCGAAGTAGATCTTGCTCTCGTTCGCGCCCTTGAGGTAGGCGGTCTTGAGCACGTCGGCGCCGAGCCGGCTGGTGTAGTCGACGATCCCGAGCGCCGCCGCGAACAGCGAGAAGGCGCCGATGATCCAGAAGAAGGTGCCGAACCAGCCGCCCACGGTCTCGTTGAGCACCTCGCCCTCCGCCTCGAGGAACGAGATGTCGCTGGCCAGCCCCTCCCGGCCGAACACGGTGGCGTAGGCGAGCAGCGAGGTGAAGAGGATGGTGAGGAAGCTGATCAGCACGAAGGTGGTCAGCTGCTCGATGTTGGCGAAGCGCCACCAGCGGCGCCAGCGGCCCAGGTTCTCCGGGGTCGGCTCGAACACGAAGCCGGTCGAGGGCGCCGCCTCGGGGTGGCCGGTCACCGGGCTGACGATCCGCGGGACGTAGGCACCCATGCCGAACCGCTTGTCGCGGATCCAGTTGCTCTGGCACAGGTTCTGGCCGCCACCCGCGCCGGCGAACGCCAGGGCCCCGAGGAGCAGGGCGAAGCCCAGCTCCTGGTAGGGCAGCCCCGCGCCGGTGATGATCTGCGGGGTGTCGGCCCAGGTGGAGGCGCCGATCGCGGCGACCGAGGCCACGGCGATGAGCAGCAGGACGGCCGCGACCTTGACCATCTCGATCTTCTCGAGCGCCTGGTAGACCACCGGGGCCATCGTCAGGATCACGCCGATCAGCAGCAGGATGCCGATCGCGATCGGCGCCACGCTGCCGCCGACGAGGTAGGTGATGAGGGTCGCCGAGCTGGTGGCCCAGCCCGGCCAGACGTTGGCGAAGTAGGCCATGACGGCGAAGACCAGGCCCCAGTGCCGCCAGTACCGGCTGAAGCCGGTGAGCGCGGTCTCCCCCGTCGCGAGCGTGTACCGCTCGATCTCCATGTTGAGGAAGTACTGGGTGGCCAACCCCACGAACGCGGCCCAGACGAACACCAGCCCGACCTGGGACGCGATGTACGGGTAGAGGATGAACTCGCCGCTGGCCATGCCGACGCCGGCGGCGATGATCCCCGGCCCGATGACGTGCCGGAACTGCGACGGCGGCTCCGGCATGTCCCGTACCTGCGGTGCGGCCAGGTGCTTGGTCGGGAAGAGGGCCACCACCGAGGAGGGCTGCCCTCCCGGCTGACGGGTGCTGACCATGGTGCCTCCTTGGTCCGTGAACTGGGTCACTGCTGAGGCTGCAAGGGGATTTGTGCACCGTCCGGGGTCGTCTCGCAAGGCGGACCGGACCGCGCGATCAGACCGAGACGTTCGGGTAGTCGCCCGTGCCGTGCGGGCTGAAGGAGACGTGCCGGTCGGAGAGGTCCTCGCTGCGTCGCACGCCCAGCAGCTGCATCGAGCGCAGGTACTCCTCGGCGAGGATCTCGTAGGCGCGCAGCACGCCGTCCCGACCGCCGGCCATGAGGCCGTACAGGTAGGCGCGGCCGATCATCACCGCGTCCGCGCCGAGCGCACGGGCGGCCACGATGTCCTGGCCGTGCAGGACCCCGCCGTCGATGAGCACGGTCGCCTCCCGCCCGACCGCCGCCCGGATGGCCGGGAGCACGTCGAGCGTCGCCGCCGAGCGGTCCAGCTGGCGACCGCCGTGGTTGGAGACCACCACGGCGTCCGCGCCGCGCTCCACGATCTCGCGGGCCGACTCCGGCGTCGTCACGCCCTTGACGACGAGGTCGCCCCGCCACCGGGCGCGCAACCAGTCCAGCGAGTTCAGGTCCAGGCCGGGGTCGAACATCATGCTCGCGACCTCGCCCGGCGTCGGGTTGCCCGGGACACCGGAGAGCGAGGCGAAGGTCAACCCCCCGGTGGTCAGCTTGTTGAACCACCACACCGGGAACCGCGACATGTTGAGCACGGTCCTGGCGGTCAGCGTCGGCGGGATCGTGAGGCCGTTGACGACGTCCCGCAGGCGCATCCCGGAGACCGCGGTGTCGACGGTGAGCAGGATCGTCGAGTACCCGGCCGCCTCCGCACGGGAGACCAGGTCCTCGTTGACCTCCGGGTCGGCGGTGAAGTACAGCTGGAACCACAGGTCGCCGTCGGGTGCGGCGGCTCGCACGTCCTCGATCGAGGTCGAGCCCACCGTCGACAGCGCGTACGGCACGCCGACGTGCTGGGCCACGCCGGCCACGGCCGCCTCCCCGTGGTGGTGCATCATCCGCGTGTAGCCGGTGGGCGCGAACACCAGTGGCATGGCGATGCGCCGACCGAGCACCTCCACGCTCGGATCGGGGTCGGCGACCGAGCGCAGCGCGTCGGAGAGGAACGTGACCCGCCGGTAGGCGGCGACGTTCCTCGCCGCGGTGATCTCCTCCTCGGCCGCGCCGTCCACGTAGTCGAAGACGGCGCGGGGGGTCGTGTGCCGGGCCGCCTCGCGCAGGTCGCGGACCGAGAGCGCGTTCGCCAGCCGCCGCGCGTTACCGCCGAGCTGCGGCCTCCTGAACTGCACGACGTCCCGGATCTCCGACCACCGCGGCACCTGCCGCACGGTCGTGATCGGCGGGAGCGGCGCCTTGCCGACCATGTCCCTCGCCTCCCTGCGTGCCGGGTTCCGGTCACGACCAGCCAGGTCGCGGCGCCGTCCAGGGTCGCAGGGGCCGCGGCCGCCCGCTCGCCGCCCGCCGGGACGGGGATCGGGAGGCCCACTGCACCCGGGGGCGACCGTGGTCTCCCACCAGGACGACGGACGTCCCCCGGACCACAATCAGCCCGTGCGGTCCGAGCCTCCGATGGTCGGCGGGGCACGACGGATGAGAGGAGCTCCGGTGGACGACGACGTGGCGCCGGCACGACGGCTGCGCAGCCAGGCGTGGTTCGACAACCCGCAGAACCCCGGGATGACGGCGCTCTACGTCGAGCGGTACCTGAACTGGGGGCTCACCCGGGCGGAGCTCCAGTCGGGCCGGCCGGTCATCGGCATCGCGCAGACCGGCTCGGACCTCGCGCCGTGCAACCGGCACCACCTGGTCCTGGCCGAGCGCGTGCGGGAGGGCATCCGGGACGCGGGCGGACTGGCCCTCGAGTTCCCGGTGCACCCGATCCAGGAGACCGGGCGGCGTCCCACCGCAGCGCTCGACCGCAACCTCGCCTACCTCGGCCTCGTCGAGGTGCTGCACGGCTATCCGCTGGACGGCGTCGTGCTGACCACTGGCTGTGACAAGACGACCCCCGCCTGCCTGATGGCCGCGGCCACGGTCGACCTCCCGGCGATCGTGCTGTCCGGGGGCCCGATGCTCAACGGCTGGTTCAACGGCGAGCGGACCGGGTCGGGGACCATCGTCTGGAAGGCCCGGGAGATGCTCGCCGCCGGGGAGATCGACGAGGCCGGGTTCGTCGACCTCGTCGCCTCGTCGGCCCCCTCCCCCGGCCACTGCAACACGATGGGGACGGCCTCGACCATGAACGCGATCGCGGAGGCTCTCGGCATGAGCCTGCCCGGCTCTGCCGCCATCCCGGCTCCGCACCGGGACCGCGCCCGGATGGCGTACCTGACCGGCAGGCGGATCGTGGAGATGGTCCACGAGGACCTCAGGCCGTCGGACGTCCTGACCCGGGAGGCCTTCGAGAACGCCGTCGTCGTCACCTCGGCCATCGGGGGCTCCACCAACGCGCCGATCCACGTCAACGCCATCGCCCGGCACGTGGGCGTCCCGCTGGACGTGGCGGACTGGCAGGACCTGGGGCTCACCGTGCCGCTGATCGTGGACCTGCAGCCGGCCGGCAGGTTCCTCGGCGAGGAGTTCCACCGGGCCGGTGGCGTGCCCGCCGTCGTCCACGAGCTGATGGCGCACGGCCTGATCCACGAGGACGCCCGCACCGTCAACGGCAGGACGATCGGGGAGAACTGCCGGGACAGCGCTGCGACCGACCGCGAGGTCATCCGCACCTTCGACCGGGCCCTGCTGCCCGATGCCGGCTTCCTCGTACTGCGCGGCAACCTGTTCGACAGCGCGATCATGAAGACCAGCGTCATCTCCCCGGAGTTCCGGGAGCGCTACCTGTCCGACCCCGAGCACCCGGGCGTGTTGCAGGGTCGCGCCGTCGTCTTCGACGGGCCGGAGGACTACCACGCCCGCATCGACGACCCGGCGCTGGGCATCGACGAGGACTGCCTGCTGTTCATCCGCGGGGTCGGCCCGCTGGGCTATCCGGGCGCCGCCGAGGTCGTCAACATGCAACCGCCGGCGGCGTTGATCAAGCGAGGGGTGCACGCGCTGCCGTGCATCGGTGACGGCCGCCAGTCGGGGACGTCGGGCTCGCCCTCGATACTCAACGCCTCACCCGAGGCCGCGGCCGGCGGCGGGCTGGCGCTGCTGCAGACCGGCGACGTCGTCCGGATCGACCTGGTCGCCGGACGGGCCGACGTCCTGCTCCCCGACGAGGAGCTGACCGAGCGCCGGCGCCGTCTGGAGGCGGCCGGCGGGTATCCGATGCCGCCCTCGCAGACGCCGTGGCAGGAGATCCAGCGCGCGATGGTCACCCAGCTGTGCGACGGCATGGTCCTCCGTCCCGCGGTGGGCTACCAGCGCGTCGCGCAGACCATGGGTGTCCCGCGCGACAACCACTGAGCCTGCCGCCGACGCTCCCCCGCCGTCAGCGGCCGGACGGGACCGTCGTCGACGCCCGCCGCCGAACCCACCCGGGCTCCTGGTGGACGGAGGTGGTCCCGTCGGCTCGGCAGCACCTGCACGACACGGGAGGCGCACGGGGACCTGTGCGCTGCTGAGCTCGAGCGGGAGATCCTGCAGGCTGCGAGGCATCGCCCGACGGTCCGGCCAGCGGGGCGCTCATCGACGGCACTGCGGCCGGCACCGTCCCGGTGCGGGCACGCCGAGCAGGACGGAGAACACCCATGTGGGCACAGACGCTCAGCGGTCCCTTCCGCTTCGAGCAGGTCGAGGTCGAGGCCCCGGACCCCGCTGCCCTGCCGCCCGGGCACGTGCTGCTGGCCACCCGCGCGGGCGCCATCTGCGGCAGCGACCTGCCCAACTTCCGCGGTGGCATCTGGCCGCACCCAGCCGCGGAGGACGGCTGGGGGGCCACACGGGCGCCCGGCTTCCCGATGCACGAGATCGTCGGGGAGGTCGTCGCCAGCCGGCATCCCGACCACTCCCCCGGCGACCTCGTCGTGGGCTGGGCGTCGATGTTCGACGGCATCGCCGAGCTGGTGGTCACCGACGGCGACGGCCTCACCGGCTACGACACCGGCCTGCCGGCCACCACAGCGGTCATGCTGCAGCCCCTGGCCTGCGTGCTCTACGCCGTCGAGCAGCTCGGCGACGTCTCGGGGCAGACGGTCGGGGTGATCGGTCAGGGCCCGATCGGCCTGCTGTTCAGCCACGTCCTCAAGGCCCGCGGCGCGGCCCGGGTGACCGGCGTGGACCCGGTGGACCGCAGCGACGTCGCGTCCGCCTTCGGCGTCGACGAGGTGGTCACCGCCCGGGCCGAGCGGTGGGCGGGCTCGCTGTCCGACGCCGACCGGCCGTCCGTGGTCGTGGAGGCGGTGGGCCACCAGATCTCGACGCTGCAGCCGGCACTGGACGCCGTGGCGCCCGGCGGTCAGGTCTTCTACTTCGGCGTCCCCGACGACCCGGTCTACCCGTTCGACATGATGACCTTCCTGCGCAAGAACCTGACCCTGCGCTCGGGCGTCACCCTGGAACGGCGCCGGGTGCTGGCGGACGCCGGCACCCACCTGGCGGCCCACCCCGGCCTGCGCGACTGCTACGTCAGCCACGTCCACCCCGTCGCCGACGTGCAGGGGGCCTTCAGCGCCGCCATCGCTCCCCGGCCGGGGCAGTTGAAGATCGCGGTCGACATGACGTGACAACCGTCGCCTCGACCACGCCGGCTCGCTACGACGGCTCGCTCCGGAGCGCGCTGCCCGCGTCGGGGACGCCTGGCACACCGGTCCCACGTACGTCCTGCGCCCGCTGAGCCGCCGAGGTGGTGGTGATCCAGGCGTCGATCGTCTCCCACCAGTGGTACAGCCAGTCGGTCAGCTGCGTCTCGTCCCGCGGCACCTCCGCGGCCGGGATGAACCACCAGCGCAGGTGCAGGGTCTTGTCCATGGGCAGGCCCCGCCACAGGTCGCGGACCGTGCTCAGGTGCTCCAGTCCGGTGTGCGCGACCAGGACGACGTCGGCGTGCGGGGCTGACCGCAGCGCCGCGACGACCCCGCCGGGACGCGGCGGCAGCAGGTGCCGCATCGCCTCGGCCCGGCGCACTGCGGACAGCAGGCCTCGGTCGCGCAGTCGCTGGATGGCCCGGGTCCGGCGCTGCGGGGTGAAGTTCGCACCCTCGGGGAAGATCAGCAGCGCGTCCTCCTCGCCCAGGTCACGGGCGAGGTGGGCGATCGCCTCCTCGGAGCCGGACCCCGCCGCGGGATCGGCCGAGACGAAGTGGTTGGGCAGCCGGTTGAGGTAGACGTCGATCAGCGGGTCCAACTGCAACACGTCCTTGAGCACGATCCGCGGCTGGCGCAGGTGGTCGCGGTTCATCAGCGTGTGCACGAGCAGGAACGAGTCGCCCGGGCCGGCGTGCCGGGAGAGCACGACCATGGCGTTGGTTGAGCCGGGCACCCCGTCGTCCAGCGGCGACCAGGACGTGCCGTCGGTGACCAGCCGCAGGGCGAACAGCCGCTGGGCCACCCGCATCAGCGTGTCGAGCAGCAGGCGGAGCACGGTGTAGTGCGCCGCCCGGGCCCGCGGTGTGTCCATCCTGCGGCCGAAGCCGCCGAGCACCCACAGGACCGCCGCGACCGCGAGCCCGGCCACCTCCAGCGCGAGGTACACCAACGCGAAGGCCAGCAGCCGCAGCGCGCGCAGCCGGCCGGGCAGGAAGATCGAGGCGACCACCGCCACGACCACGAGCGCGGGGAGCAGGGCGACCGCGGCCACCAGCGCGGCGACGAGGAGCGGGCCGGTGACCCGGCGGACGCGGCGTGGCGGCAGCACCTCAGGCTCCCTGGTCCAGGGACGCGCCGATCCGGTCCAGGTGGCCACGGGCCGCGCGGTACGCCTGGTCGATCCGGGCCGGGACCCCGGAGAAGTCGCGGTAGCGCAGGTTGGCGGCCCCGGGCGGAGCCGGGTCACCCGAGGGCAGCACGTGCACCGTGACGCCGGGGGGTAGGGCGGCCAGGTCGGCGGCGAACCGGTGCCGCCGCGCGATCTCGAAGGCGACCTGCGCGACCTCCCACGGCCCGGTCGGTGGGGTCAGTGGATGGTCGATCCGCCCGACGTGCAGCACGAAGATCGTGTCGGCGCCGAGCGCGACCGCCCGGCCGACCGGGATGCTGTGCACCAGCCCGCCGTCGAGGTAGTGCTCGCCGTCGAGCTCCACGGGTGGCAGCAGCCCGGGCACCGCGCACGAGGCGAGCACCGCCTCGACCAACGCGCCCTCGGTGAACCAGTGCTCGGCGGCCCGCTCGATGCTGGCCGCGACGCACTGGAACGGCACGCGCAGCTCGGCGAACGTGCGCACCGGGAGGTGCTGGGCGAGCAGGTCCCGCAGCGGCTCCCGCGGGTGCAGGTGCGTGCGGGTCCGCGCCAGCGTGCGCGCCCGGCCCAGCACGGACCCGGTGAAGATCCGCTGGGAGACCAGCTCCTCCCACACGCCGCGCAGCCGGTCGACGGTGCCCGGCGTGGGGTCGGCGGCGACGAGCGCGCCGTTGATCGCCCCCACGGACGTGCCCACGACCAGGTCGGGCCGGACGCCGTGCTCGAGGAGAGCCTGCAGCATCCCGACCTCGGCCGCGCCGAGCACTCCCCCGCCACCCAGGACGAATGCCGTGTTGCCCTGCCCGGCAGGCACCTGCGGGGAGGCCATGGCCGCATCGTGCCACCCGCGGCCGCACGCGAGCAGCTCGCGAGGGCGCCCAGGACGGCGGGGCTGGGAGGTCGAGCCCGCCAGGAGGCGCTGGCCCGACGAGGGGGCCACGGCGTCCGCGGGCAGTGGTGCGAGGCGACGTCCCATGGGGGTGGCGGTGTCCGCCTCGGTGTCAGCGGCTCGAGGGGAGACCGGACGCCCTCGCACGGCGACGGCCGGCACCCGACTCTGCGGCCTCAGGCCGGGACGGCCACGGATCGTCGGAGGGGATCAGCACGCACGATCACGGCCGTAGCCGTGTGCGTGTGTACCGAGGCGCTCCTCGGAGGGCACGCCAGCACTCGGTACTGAGGCCGGAACCCGACAGGCCGGAGCTCCCGAGGCTAGGACTGCCAGCGCGTGCGTACGTCCTCGGCGAAGGCCGCGTACTCCCGGACCGGAAATGACCCCGGCCTCCAGCGCCCCGAGCGCCGCCTGCGTCTCCCGCTCCCACTCGTCCCAGAACTCGTCGCGGTCGAGCCGGGTGTGCTCGACGCGGAAGCTGACGTGGAACAGCATCGGGGCGCTCCAGAGGCCCGGGCGGCACCCGGGCCGACGCCGCTGCTGTCGGGATCTCCGACAGCGTGCTCGCGCCTCCCCTGCGGGACAAGACGTCGACCGGCCGCGGAGACGAGGAAGCCGACTGGGTATGGCGGCATCCGTCGGAGCAGGCCCTCGCCAGGGAAGGCACCTCCCGAGGCGGGGGCGGTGAACAGCTGACGGCCGCAGCCGCTGACCCCACCACCACTACACTGACAGGCGGACACGGGCCCCTGGGGGGCGTAGCGTCCGAGCATGGAGCCGCACAGGTTCCCGATGAGGGAGCAGTCAATGGCCGACAAGTCCCCTCGACACTCGATGTCGAAGAAGTCCGGCAAGTCGATCAAGGAGAAGCGCCTGGAGCGCAAGGCCAAGACCGACGCCCCGTCCCAGATGGAACGGCTGACGCGGGACAAGAAGCACTGAGTCCTCGCCGACACCTCGACCTGCGGAGCGCCGCAGGCGTAGCCCCTTCTGCCGACCACACCGCGTCTGTCCCTGCCATCGCAGCGTGGTAGGCGGGGAGTGGTGCCCCGACGGGCCACCCCTCCTGGCGCCCGCGTCCGTCAACCGACCGGAGGGCCCGCGCCATGAGCACCGAGTCGCAGCATCCCGGCACCCGCACCGAGCTCCAGGTCGCGAGGGACCGGACCCCGGACAGCCTCGCCGAGAGGAGAGCCGAGGAGCGCGCCGACATCGAGGAGGACCGGCGTCGGCAGCGGGACCTGGACGACGGCGAGCTGGGCGGGGAGGCTTGAACGTCGCGCGCCCTCCCGGTCGCCGAGCCCGGGAGGGGTCGTGCGGTGCTCCTCGGACGTCGAGTAGCACGTCCCGGCTCCGAGCCTTGGGGCGCTCGGTCCCTGTGCCGGGTTCGGCGTCTCCCGCAGCCGGCCGTCGACGAGGGAGCCCTCCGGTGACGAACTGCGCTGAACGCGTGTTCTCGGGAGGCCGGCAGGCCGTAGCGCCGACACGGACAGCTCGCCCCGAGCCGGAGAGCTGAGCCCCAGCGCCTCCTCTTCCGGACGACGACCGCTGCACCCATGCGTCCCTGGTGCAGCGGCTACTGCGCGGAGGACCCTGCCGGCCTGGTCCCCCTGTACGGAACCCGGATCGTGCCGCCCGAGCAGCGCGACCGTCGAGGGGCCGGGAGGCGCTGGCACACCGGGCACCACGCCCGTCATCACGCCCTGTGACCGGACGTGGCCGCTGCGGCAGCACGCCCCGGACACGCTTCCGGCTCGCGCGTGGACGTGGACGGCAGTGCTGTCGCCCGCGGACGCTGTGCCGGGCGATCGTGTCTCGCTCCCCCTGCCACGTGGTCTGGACGGTTGACATGGTGCCTGCGGCTGAGCGCCCTCGCGGCGGGTCCGTTCCCGCCCTCGTGATCCTGCTGCTCGTGCTGGGGGTGCTCACCGGCACGGGGACCGCGGCCAGCGCCGCACCCTCCACCGGCGGCGCGGGCCCGGTCGCCTACACGGGCGAGCTGACGCCCGAGCAGCTGGCCCTGGTGCTGGACAGCGGGCTCGACCGCCGGGAGGTGCTGACCGCGCCCGGTGGCGCACCCGGTTCGGTACGGGTGGAGGTCGTGCTCGGCGAGCGCATGGCGAACGCCCTGGTGGCGCAGGACGTGCCGCTGCAGGCCCGGACGGCCACCGCGCAGACCTCTGCCGCGACGGCCGGTGTGTTCCGTCCGTGGAGCGGTGCGGGCGGGCTGCGCGAGGAGTTCGCCGCGCTCGCGGCGGCGCACCCGGACCTGGTGGAGCAGGTCGTGATCGGCCGATCCGTCACCGGGCAGGAGATCCTGGCGTTCAAGGTGACCACGGATGCCCGACGGGCGCCCGACGGCAGTCGCCCCGCGGTGCTGTACGTCTCGGCCCAGCACGCCCGCGAGTGGATCACCCCGGAGATGACCCGGCGGCTGATGCGCCACGTGCTCGACGGCTACCGCACCGACACGGAGATCCGCGGACTGCTGGACCGCACCGAGCTGTGGTTCGTCCCCGTGGCGAACCCGGACGGCTACG
Source organism: Geodermatophilus sp. URMC 65 (assembly GCF_053502545.1). Classification (NCBI taxonomy): domain Bacteria; kingdom Bacillati; phylum Actinomycetota; class Actinomycetes; order Geodermatophilales; family Geodermatophilaceae; genus Geodermatophilus; species Geodermatophilus sp. URMC 65. The sequence continues at coordinate 5,272,037 of NZ_CP199954.1, read as the reverse complement.
ACCACACGTTCACCACCGACCGGCTGTGGCGCAAGAACCTGCGCGACAACGACGGCGACGGCGTGATCACCGCGGTCGACGGCGTCGACCTCAACCGCAACTTCCCGACCCGCTGGGGCTACGACAACGAGGGCTCGTCCCCGTCGCCGGACAGCGATGCCCACCGTGGCCCGGCTCCGTCCTCCGAACCCGAGACGCGTGCCTTCGACGGGCTCATGCGCCGGGTCGGCTTCGAGTTCCTCGTGAACTACCACTCCGCGGCCGAGTTGCTGCTCTACGGCACGGGCTGGCAGGTCGCCACACCGACGCCCGACGACGTCGTCTACGAGGCGATGGCCGGCGACGACGCCGAGCCCGCGGTGCCCGGCTACGACCCGGACATCTCCGCGGAGCTGTACACCACGAACGGCGAGACAACCGAGCACGCCCAGGAGGCGTACGGCACGCTCGCCTTCAACCCGGAGATGGCGACGTGCCAGACGGCCAGCGCAGCCGACCCCGGCGACGCCTTCGAGCCCAGCGCCTGCGGGAGCGTGTTCGAGTTCCCCGACTCGGAGCCGCTGGTCCAGGCGGAGTTCGACAAGAACCTCCCCTTCGCGCTGGCCGTGGCCCGGTCGGCGCAGGACCCGTCGAACCCCGTCTCGGTCGTGGGCCGCACGGTCCCGGACTTCGAGCTCGACCCCTTCCCCGTCTCCTACGGGACCCCGCAGCCGGTCGCCGTCACGGCCCGGCGCGACCTGCGCGACCTCGAGCTGCACTACCGGGTCGACGGCGGACCCGAACACCGCGTGACCGTGCGCGAGTGGGCCGGCGGCGAGCGCTACGGGGACGAGGGCGACACCTACTACGCGGAGTTCCGCGGGGAGGTCCGCGGGGCAGACGTGGGACAGGACGTCGAGGTGTGGTTCTCCGGCGTACGCCCCGGCCGCGGCCCGGTGAGCAGCGAGCGGTTCGGCTACACCGTGGCGCACGACGGCGGGTCGGTCCTGGTGCTGGCCAACGAGGACTACGAGGGCTTCAACCCCGGTGGGCCGGGTGCCACCACCGCACCCCGGTACGCGCAGCAGTACGTCGACGCGCTCACCGACGCCGGCATCGGCTCGGCCGTGTGGGACGTGTCCGCCCAGGGCGTGCCGCACGACCTCGGGGTGCTCGGCCACTTCGACAGCGTGGTCTGGTACCTCGGCGACAACCGGCTGACCCAGGACGCCGAGGACGTCCTCACCGATGTCCTCGGCGCACAGCTGGAGGACGCGGCTGTCGCCGAGCGGCAGCAGTACCTGACCCTCGCGGTGCGCGACTACCTCAACGGAGGCGGCACCCTCGCGCTCACCGGTGAGACGGCGGGCTACCACGGCACGCTCGGCACCGGGCTCGGCGGCATCTACCACGGACTGGACGGCGCACCGGACCAGGACTGCGTGGTGACGGCCGACCCACTCAGCGACTGCCTACTGCTCAAGGACGACTTCGTCCAGTACTACCTGGGCGCGTTCACCCGGTCGCCGCGCGCGGCGCCGGAGTTCCTGGACGGGACGGGCACGCCGATCAGTGGCACCAGCACGGAACTGGCGGCCACGCCGAGCAACCCGATCGACGAGGCCGGGACGTTCCTCCCCACGAGCGCCGTCCTGCCCCCGGACCGGTTCCCGCAGTTCACGAGTGCCGTGTCCGGTGAGTACCGGGGCGGCCCACCGGGCAATCTCGAGACCTTCGAGGGCGACTGGTTCGCCGCGGCAGCGCACGCCGACAACTCGTACATGAGGCTCACCCGCACCGTCGACCTCACGGACGTCCCCGCGGCGCAGACGCCGACGCTGCAGTTCGCGCTGTCCCACGACGTGGAGGCGGGTTACGACAACGTCATCGTGGAGGCCCACCCCGTCGGCACCGACGCCTGGACGACGCTGCCGGAGGTCGGCGGGCTCAGCGACAGCGAACCGCCGACGGCCTGCGAGGTCGGGCTCCTGCTGGAGCGTCACCCGTTCCTCTCGCACTACCTGACCGGCGGCGCGCCCTGCCAGCCGACCGGGACCACGGGGGCGTGGAACCGGATCACCGGCACCTCCGAGGGCTGGCAGCAGGTCGGCTTCGACCTGTCCGCCTACGCGGGCGGGCAGGTCGAGGTGGCGGTCAGCTACGTCACCGATCCGGCCACCGGCGGGGCCGGGGTGTGCGTGGACCAGACGCGGCTGGTGATCGGTGGCACGGCCGTCGAGCCGCAGGGCTTCGAGACCGACCTCGGGCCGTGGACGGTGCCCGGTGCGCCGGAGGGCAGCCCGCCGAACGTCGCGGACTTCGTCCGGGCGCAGTCACAGGTCGGGGCGGCGATCACCACCGAGGACACCGTGCTGCTCGGGTTCGGGATCGAACAGGTGCCCGACTCGACGGCCCGCGCAGCACTCCTCGGGGGGATCGTGCGCGGCCTCACCGGCGCGTCACCGACGGCCGGCTGAGTTCCCCGCACCTCGGGCGGCCGGGAGTCACCTCCGCGTGGAGACGGCGGGGGGCGACCGGCGGTCGTGGTGCCCGTGGGGTGACCGACCTCCGGGCGGCGGATCGCCGAGCAGGTCAGTCGTCGTCCCAGCGGTCCCAGCGGTCGTCGTCCCAGTGGTCCCAGTGGTCGTCCCAACCGCCGCCACCTCCCCCGCCGCCACCGCTGTCGGACAGCGCCACCCCGCTCAGGGCGCCGACGAGGACGAGGAAGAAGGAGGCGACGAGGAGCACGAACGCCACGCGCGCCGCCCTCAACCGGCCGGTGGCGGCGGTGGTCAGACAGGCCCGCACCTGCTCGACCGCGAGCGTCCCGAGCGACCGCCAGCCCGGCGCCGTGCGCTCGGGCGGCGCCGGCGGGAGGTCCTCGGTCAGCGGGTCGAGGTCGCTCAGGTGGACGGCGGCGAAGGCGTCGGCCATCCGCTCGCTGCCCTCGTCCGGTGTGAGCAGGCCGCGGGCCACCGCGTCCTGCAGGTGCTCCACGGTGGCCAGCCGGTCGGCGTCCGACGCGCGCATCCGTGGTGCGGACGTGGCCGCGCTGTCCAGGTCGATCAGGGGTGGCATGGCTGCTCCTCCCGGGTGTGCGACGCGGAAGGCCACAGCCTGCACCTGCGCCCGGGGCCCCGGGCCGGTTCCGGCGCGCGCGGGGCCGCGACGACACGAGGCCCCGCGCGACGGCTGCGCCGCGCAGGGGCCTCGTGTCGTTCCGTGCTCCCCGGCGCCCACGGGCGGCTGGAGCGGCTGCAGGGTGGGCACCGGCCGCACCGCTCGTGCCGGCCGCGATGGTCCTGGCCGGCTCTCGGCACTCAGCCGGGCAGCACGCGGACCCGGATGGTCTCGGGCATGCCGCGCATCCGGTCGACCAGGGCTGGGGCGAGTGGGCCGCGCACGTCGGTGACCACGTAGCCGACCGACCCGGAGGTGGCGAACACCTGCTGCTCCACGTTCAGGTCGTCGTCGGCGAGCAGGTCGTTGACGTGGGCCAGCGTGCCCGGCTGGTTGCGGTGCAGGAGCACCAGGCGGACGGCCCCGGCCGGGCGAGCCGGCTGGACCTCGGGCAGGTTGACGCTCAGCCCGGTGGCACCGTGCTGCAGGTACCCGATCAGCTTGGTGGCCACGAACTCGCCGATGTCCTGCTGCGCCTCCTCGGTGGAGCCGCCGACGTGCGGCGAGAGGATGACGTTGGGCAGCCCGCGGAGGTCGGACTCGAACGCGTCACCCGCCGCGGCCGGCTCGTCCGGGAACACGTCGACCGCCGCGCCGCCCAGGTGACCGCTGTCGATGTGCCGGCGCAGGGCGGCGTGGTCGACGACGAAGCCCCGGGAGAGGTTGAGGAACAACGCACCGGGCACCATGGCCGCGAACTGCTCCTCATCGAACATGCCGCTGTTGCCGGGCCGGCCGTCGACGTGCAGCGACACCACGTCGGAGTCGGCGAGCAGCTCCTCGAGCGTCGCGCAGCGGCGGGCGTTGCCCAGGGCGAGGCGGTCCGCGGTGTCGAAGAAGGACACCCGCATGCCGAGCGCCTCGGCGAGCACCGAGAGCTGGCTGCCGATCTTGCCGTACCCGACGATGCCCAGCCGCCGCCCGCGCACCTCGTGGCTGCCCTTCGCCGACTTGCGCCAGATCCCGGTGTGCATGGCGTCGTTGTGCACGGTCAACCGGCGGGTGAGCGCGATGATCTCGGCCACCGCGAGCTCGACCACGCTACGGGTGTTGGAGAACGGGGCGTTGAACACCGCCACCCCGTGCGCGGTGGCCGCCTGCAGGTCGATCTGGTTGGTCCCGATGCAGAACGCCCCGACCACCTGCAGGTCCGGGGCCTGCGCGAGGACGTCGGCGGTCACCTGCGTGCCCGAGCGCAGTCCGAGCACCTGCACACCGTGCAGCCGTCGCACCAGCTCGTCGGGGTCCAGAGCCCGATCCACCTGTTCGACGGCGATGCCGCACGTGGCCAGCAGGTCGGCCGCGATCGGGTGGACACCTTCCACCAACAGGGCCCGCAGCGGACGCGGGGACACCGGGATGGGCATGCGTGGACTCCTTGCCTGGGTGCGACTGCTGCAGGGAACGCCTCGGCTCCTGCAACTCCACCTACTGAGAGGCGGATGTGCCGCGACGAGATACAGGCACGAGGCACGCACCGGCCGGCCGTGGTGATGGCATCGCAGCAGCGGACGTCACCGCACCGTCGGATCGCCTGACGAGGGACAGGCGCGTGTGCGGGGGTGACGTGTCCTCGATCACCACACCACCCCGGTGTCCCGACGGTCAGGAACCGGGGGCGTCCCCTCGTCCGGGCGAGGCCCGCAGCGCATCCGTCAGCAACGCGACCAGCGCCTCGACCTGCACGTCGACCGACGAGGAGACCTCCTCGTCGGACCCGTCCAACGCCCGAGCGGCGAGCCCCGCCTTGCTCTGGACCAGCTCGGCGATCCGGGCGTCGATGGTCTGGGTCGCGATGATGCGCCACGCGGTGACCGGCTCGGTCTGCCCGATGCGGTGGCTGCGGTCGATGGCCTGGGTCTGCTCCGCGTCGGTCCAGGAGAGCTCGGCCAGCACGATGTTCGAGGCCACCTGCAGGTTCAGGCCGACGCCGGCCGCGGTCAGCGAGCACACCGCGACGGCGACGTCCGGATCCTCCACGAAGGCGTCGATGTTCGCCTGCCGCGCCGTGGGCGTCTGGTCGCCGCGGATCGACGAGAAGCGGACCCCCTTCCGGGCGAAGGTCTCCTCGGCGGCGTCCATCACGTCGACGTGCCTGGCGAAGAAGACGACCTTGCCGGCGCTGCGGGCCAGCTGCGCCGCATAGTCCGCGGCCAGGTCGGCCTTCGCGAGGCCGATGCGCCGCACCATGGTGAACACGTTCTCGCCGGACTGCGCGGCCATCGCGTCCTTGAGCTCCGACCGGGCCACCCGGCGCACCAGGTCGAGGTCGATGCCCTCGATGACCGTGTCGGACGAGCGGGCCGCCAGCGCGGTCTCGTACCGGACTCTCATCCGGCGGGCGAGGTTCCGCTCGGCCGCCCGGATCGACCGGCCGACCGGTCCGTCCAGCTCGACGGGGAGGTCGGCGATGCGGCGGGCCGGGATGTCGGCGGCCACGTCGACCTTGCGGCGGCGCACGATGCCGAGGTCGATCACGCACTGGCGCGCCGCGGCGGAGAAGCCCCGGTCAGCGGGCGTCAGGCCGGTGTCCTCGAGCGCGTCCATCAGCTCGTCGAGGGGCTTGCCGGCGTCGATCCAGCCGAGGTACTGCCAGATCGTCCGGAAGTCCTCGATGTCGTTGATCAGCGGGGTGCCGGTCAACGCCATCAGCAGGGGTCGCGGGCTGCGGGACCGGATGCGGTCGGAGAGCGCGAGGACGTGCTGGGAGCGCTGGGAGGTCTTGTTCTTGATGAAGTGGGCCTCGTCCACGACCATCCCGCGGAAGCCGAAGTCGCCGAGCCAGCCCACGTGGCGGTCGAGCACCTCGTAGTTGACCACGACGACGTCGGCGAAGCCGTCGATCGTCTCGCCGTCGCCCTGGACCACAGTGGTCGGGCGGTGGTGGGTCCAGCGGGCCGCCTCACGGGCCCAGTTGGTCTTGACGACGTTCGGCACCACGACGAGCAGCGGGTAGGCGTTCGCCGCCTCCGCGGCGAGCAGTGCCTGGGCCGTCTTGCCGAGCCCCGGCTCGTCGGCGAGCAGGAAGGTCCGGTGGCCGGCAGCGGCAGCGGCGACCAGCTGCCCCTGGTGCGGCATCAGCTCCAGGCCCGCCGGGGTGAACCGCGCCGTCGGCGCCGGGAGCGCCATGCACGCCGGGGCTCCCCCACCGGCGCGCTCGAACGAGCTCAGCAGCGGGCCGAGCAGTTCCCAGCCGGCCAGGCGGCGCGGACGGGGCGTGCGCTGCGGAACGGCGGAGAAGTCGGGCGCGAGGAAGGGGTTCGCCAGCTGCCGGGAGATCACCGACTGCGGGACGACCCGCCGCTCGGTGCCGGCCGGAGTGGGCGCGGTCTCCTCCGGCGCGATCTCGTCCGGCGCCGGCTCGATGCCGAGGTCCCGCAGCATCTCCCGCTTGAGCGACCGGGCCGCGTCGGGGACGACGGCGTCCTCGGCGAGCAGCGCCAGCAGCCCGGCATCCCGGACGGCGGCCGTCGCCAGGATGGTCGCCAGGCCGTCCAGGCGCTTGAGCTGCTCGGCCCGACGACCGTCGCTGACGTCTTCGTCCGCCCGGATCCGGGCGCGCTCGTCGCGCAGCAGCAGGGCGACGGCATGGAACGTCGTGCGCACGGCAGGCGTCACGCGGCCGCGCTGGGCGGCCGCCTCGACCTCACGGACGGTGCGGGCGAGCACCGAGACGACGTCACCGCGGTGGTGGACGCGGCGCTGCTTCCGCGGGGCGGTACGGCGAGCGCCCATGTGGCGCTGGCCTGGTCGAGCCACAGACTCCTCCTCTGGATGCCGGGCACGGGTGCCGCGGCAGCATGCCGCACGGTCCCGTGGACAGGACGGGGGACGTCCCGAACGCAGGGCCTGGTGCTCTGTAGGCCGAGCCGGCGTCCGGATCTCCGAGGATCGACGCCGCTGGCCTGGGGTGGGCTGGTGACCACGGTACGGAGACGGTCGTCGGACGACCGGTCCGGTCCTCGTGGTCGGTGCCTCCCTCATGTCAACGCGAGCCCGGGCGCATGATTCCCGACCCGCGCCCCGCTGGACCGGAGACGGCCGGACCGGGACGGCTGGGCGGCGCTCTCATCGGCAGAGACGTGCGTCGGGACCTCGATGTCACAGATGCCCGGGGCCGTCTCGTCACTGGACTGAGAGCCGACCCCGGGATCAGGAAGGTGAGGGTCATGCGGGTGCTCGTGGCAGGCGGGACCGGGGCCGTGGGGCGGCGGCTGGTGCCGCAGCTCGTGGCCCGTGGCCACCAGGTGACCGCTACGACGACGGACCCGGGCAAGGTGGGCCTGCTGGAGCAGCTCGGTGCCGAGGGTGTCGTGATGGACGGGCTGGATGCGGTGTCGGTCGGTGGAGCCGTGGCGGCCGCCCGGCCGGACGCGATCGTGCACCAGATGACCGCGCTCAGTCCCACCCACGCCGGCAAGCCCGACATGAGGCACATGGACCGGTTCTTCGCCACCACCAGCCGGTTGCGCACCGAGGGGACCGACCACCTCCTGGCCGCGGCCGAGGCGACCGGCGTCTCCCATGTCGTCGCCCAGGGCCACGCCAGTTGGAACGGGATCCGCGAGGGCGGATGGGTCAAGACCGAGGAGGATCCACTGGACCCGGGCCCGCCGAGTATGCGCAAGGGGATGGCGGCGATGCGCCACGTCGACGACGTGGTCGTCGGAGCCGGTGGCGCAGTCCTGCGATACGGCGGGTTCTACGGGCCGGGCGCCAGCCATGACGTGGTCGAGCTCGTGCGCAGGCGGCAGTTCCCGCTCGTCGGGGGCGGCACCGGCTACAGCTCGTGGGTGCACCTGGACGACGCGGTGAGGGCGACCGTCCTGGCCGTGGAGCAGCAGGCGAAGGGCGTGTTCAACATCGTCGACGACGAGCCGGCGCCGGCCAGCGAGTGGCTGCCCCACCTGGCCGCGTGCACGGGTGCCAAGCGGCCGGTGCGGGTCCCCACGTGGCTCGCCAGGCTGTTGGCCGGGGACGTGGCGGTGACGATGATGACCGAGGGGCGCGGCTTCTCCAACGCCAAGGCCAAGCGCGAGCTCGGCTGGGAACTGCGCTATCCGTCGTGGCGGCAGGGCTTCGAGGAAGGGCTGGCGTGACCCGGGCCGAGGAGTTCGAGGAGCTGCGGTCGCTGCTGTTCGCGATCGCCTACCGGATCCTCGGCAGCGTGAGCGAGGCCGAGGACGCGGTCCAGGAGACCTGGCTGCGCTTCGAGTCCTCCCCGACACGACCCACGTCGACCAAGGCCTTCCTCTCGGCCGTCGTCACCCGGATCTCGATCGACGTGCTGCGCTCGGCCCGCGTGCGGCGGGAGGAGTACGTCGGGCACTGGCTCCCCGAGCCGCTGCTCGACGACCCCTACGAGGACCCGGCGCGCTCGGCGGAGTTGGCCGATTCGGTGTCGATGGCGGCCCTGTTGCTGCTCGAGCGGCTCAGCCCCCTTGAGCGCGCGGTCTTCGTGCTGCGAGAGGTGTTCGGGTTCGGCTTCCCCGAGGTCGCGTCGGCGGTGGGGAGGTCGGAGGCGGCGTGCCGCCAGCTCGCGGTGCGGGCGCGTCGCCACATGGACGCCGGGCGCCCTCGGTTCGAGGCCGACCGACGGGAGCGCGAGGAACTCGCCAAGCGGTTTTTCGACGCCTTCAGGGAAGGGGACGTGGACGGTCTGCGGGAGCTGCTGGCCGCCGACGTCCAGCTGGTCGGGGACGGCGGCGGGAAGGCCCCGCAGCTGGCCAGGGCCGTCGTCGGCGCCGCGAAGGTGGCCCGGCTGCTCGCCGCCATCGTCCCGCCGATGGCCCGGATCCACGTGACGTTCGAGCCGCACGAGCTCAACGGCCAGCCGGGCGCGATCTTCCGCGACCGGGACGGCAAGGTCCTCCACACCTGGACGCTCGACATCCTCGACGGGCGGATCCAGACGATCCACTCGCTCATCAACCCCGACAAGCTCGCGCACCTGGGTCCGGTGGCGGACGCCTGGGCCATCGCCCGCGAGGCGAACCAGGCTCGCCGGCGCACCGATTGACCCGAGACCGGAACGGGTCGGTGCGGAGTCCAGCACCTGCCAACTCCGGCGGGCCTGTCGAGCCCTCCCACATCAGGAGCTGCTCCGAGGACGTCGCTTCCTCCGGGCCGGCTGGGCGACCCCCGGCTCGACGGATCCGGTCGGGACCTCGTCCCACGACACCGTCACTGACCCTCGACACCCCTAAGCGGGAATCGAGATCGCAAGGAGAGACCTCATGGACCTCGCTCTGTGGATCACTGCCGGACTCCTGGCCGCTGTCTTCCTCTTCGCCGGCTCCACCAAGTTGTTCCTGTCCCGGGAGAAACTGGCCGAGGCTCCTGGCGGTGGATGGGTCCTGGACTTCAGCGCCGGCTTCGTCAAGGCTCTCGGAGCGGTCGAGATCCTGGGCGCCGTCGGCCTGATCCTGCCCGCCCTGCTCGGCATCGCGCCGGTTCTGGTACCGATGGCCGCTGTCGGTCTGGCGACGATCATGGTCGGCGCGGCGATCGTGACCTACCGCCGTCGAGAGTCCATCCACGTGCTGGTGGACCTGACCTATCTCGCCATGGCCGTCTTCGTGGCGTTCGGCCGCTTCGGCCCCGAGTCCTTCACCCTCTGACCGAGCGCGGTGCCTCCTGGATGGCGGCCTGAACTCCCCATGCGTCAGCTGGGACTGCACGGGTCCTGGTGTGCGCTCGGTGCCCAGGACGGCTCCACGCTCCGGGGAGCCCCGGACAACGTCCCCGTGCCCGCACTCGCCCTCGCCATCGGCGCCGGCGGCGCCCCGAGCCCGATGGAGACGACGGTCCTGCCGACAGTCGACGAGACCCGGGCGCTCCGCGCAGGGCTCAGGTCGTCCGGGGATCACCGAAGGGCACGCTTGTCGAACCGCTCACCGATGGGCGCGGTCCTCCGTCCACCCGATCCGTCCGGGCCCGGCTCGCCGAGGCCGGCGGCGAGGGGCTCCACCGGCCTCGCCGCGGTAGGCGGCTCGGGCGGCGGCATCTCGGTGGGCGTCGGTGACGTGAGCCGCAGCGTGCAGAACCGTCGCAGCAGGGTGCGCCGGCCCCGGGAGAGGTCGCGGGTGACCGGCATGTACCGGCTGCTCTCGAAGAGCGCGGGGTCGACCACCTCCAGGATGCGACGCGCGAACGTGCGCACCGCCGCGGCATCGGCGAGGTCGAGGATGTTGCTCATCCGCGGGGCGATGGCGTCGTACGTCGACAGGATGTTCGTGTAGACGAAGTCGAAGGTCAGCGCCTCGTCCGGAGTGGTCTCCTCGAGCTCGTCGTCGAAGGGGAGGGTGCGCACGCTGCTGAAGTCCGCGGTGGCGAGGGGCAACACCGCAGGGGGCACCGGGATGTCGCCCCCGTCGAACACGGTGTAGCCGAGATGCCGGTACCCGGCCTGCTCACCGCGGATCGGGAGGGACGCCGTGCCGTCCTCGGACACGGGGAGCACGGTCATGTCGCCGGAGAAGACGATGTCCTCCGCCTGCACGTAGGCGGCGACGAGGACCGACAGCGGACGCGACGGCCGCTCGCCACGCTCCCGGACACGGATCACCAGCCTCCGCGAGTCGTCCTGGTCGAGGTAGACGTTGCAGTCGTCGCAGGAAGCGGCGAACGCCTGCTCGGTCAGCAGTTCGGTGCGCCCGGTGGGTGTGTCCACGCGGATCAGGAGCCGGCCGCGCGACAGCAGGGAGGCGACGTCCGCGGAGCCGGAGACGTCCACGTCCACGATCCCGGCTCGTGCCTCGTAGGCACACCGGTCGTAGGCAGAGGGCTCGATCCGCCCGATCCCGACGACGTCGTCCTCGGTCTGCACGACGACCTCGAGCGGGCCGAAGTCCGCCTTCTCCGCGTCCCGGTCCAGCTCGGGAACCGTGTCGGCGAGGTCGAGGGACAACGTCTGCAGGCCGGGGTGGAACAGCGCAGCGGCCGGCCCTGCCGCCGCCAGTTGCCCCCCGGCGTTGCGCACCGGCACCGGTCCGGCGGAGAAGAGCCTGCGCCCCTCCGGCACCGACTCGCTCTCCCCGTCGAACCACACCCCGAGCGTGCCGACCACCAGGCTGTAGGCGGGGTTGGACACGGGCAGGCCACGCTCGTGCAGGCGCTGCAGTTGACCGAGGTCGGCCGCGGGCTCCAACTCGTTGAGGACCCCGTTCTGGAAGTACAGGGTCCGGTAGGTGCTCAGCCGCAGCACGAGGCCACGGGCCCGCGGGTCCTCGAGAGCAGCGGCCAGACCGGTGAGCAACGGCGACTCGCCGGTGCGGCGGACCTCGACGTCGGTCGTGGGGAACACCGTCTGCCAGGCCGCGGACGCACGACCGGCGAAGGGCAGCCGGATCAGGTTGCGGCCGAAGTTCAGCCACCGTGAGCTCATCCGGCGGCGGGGCCGGGCCCGGAGGTGCGGGCGCCCCGGGACGCCCACCGTGAGGTCGTCGAAGAAGAGCTGTGAGCAGATCCCGGTCGGGTCGATGTCGACCAACTTGCCGACGAGGCCGACCGGTGCGTCGCGGACGCCGTCGTCGAGCAGGTCCCCCCGGTCGCCCGGGGCGAGCGAACCGCCGCTGACGTGCGCCCCCTCGAGCGCACATCGGTGGGTACCGAAGTAGTTCCAGTCGCCCCGCTCCACCGTGCTGGCGGTCATCCGCTCGCGGAAGCACGCGACCCGCTCCCCCGGTGCCAGCCTCGCCCGGGCAGCCACTCCGTCGTAGACGGCCGGGTCGTTGTTCGACACGACCGGGTCCCACGACATCGCGCCGCACAGGTGCAGCCGGGGGAACGACAGGACGCTCATGACCGCCTCCCGGCCTCGTCGCGCTGCGCGGTCACGAACGCCTCGGCCGCCGCCAGCGACGCGGTGGTGCGCAGCCGGACGTCGTCCTCGGCGCTGCTGCTGCTGAGGCCCAGGGCGGCGAGCTGCGAGCGGGCGGTCGTGATCAGGTCCTCGTGGTGCGCCCACCGGTCGCGCGCCAGGTCGGGCAGCGCGAGGGTGTAGGGGAGCTCGAAGGGAGCGCCCGCCCGGCCCGCACCGTCAGCCGTGCGTGGCAGCGTGGTCAGGAACGGACCGACGTCGGCCAGGACGAACATCTCGTCGAATGCCCGGAGCGCCAGCCCGTCCGCGGTGGCGCTCGCTCCGGTGAGGAGGCCGTGCTGGAGCCAGGCCAGCAGCATGCGGTAGTGGTGGTTGAAGACCACCGCCCAGTCCCGGGCGTGGGGGTGGTCGATGCGCCCCTCGTCGTCGGCGCCGGCCGCAGGTCCCACGGTCGGCTGCGTCGGTACCTCGAGCGACGGCTCGTCGTCCTCGTCGACCGGCCAGTCGTCGAAGATGTCGACGAAGGCCAGGAAGTGGGAGTCGGCCACGGACCCCTCGCCCTCCCCCTGGTCCGCGACGTCGGCCAGGAGGCTCAGCGCGTCGGCCCGGCTGCGCACGGTGCGCAGGTACAGCGGGCCGCGACCCACATCGGCTCGGAACCGGGACGGCCGCGCCTGGAGGAGATCGGCCGTGTCCGGTCGGAAGACGTGGTCGGGGAGTCTGCCCTCGTCGCCGATCAACTCGCTCAGCCGGTTGTAGAGCGCGCCGACCCGGTTGACCGGCCCGCCGTTCGGCGCACCGGTGGCCAGGCGCACCGCTTCGGCGATCAGGCTGGGGTCCACACCGGACCGGGCGGGCATCTCGGCGACGACGTAGCGCGCGAGTGAGCTGCGACGCAGGCGCTCCAGGCGGAAGGGGAAGGGGTAGAAGCCGCTGAGGAAGGGGAAGTCCTCGCGATCGAAGTTCAGCGGACCGCCGACGAACCGCAGCAGGTTCTGCACGTCGATGAGGTGCGCCATCTCCTCTCGAGCTATCTGCACGATCCTCCGCCGCCAGCGCCGGACGCCGGCCGGCCCGTCCGGTAGGGACCAGGCCGCGTAGAGGTACTGGACCATCAACGCGTGCTCGATCTCGGCGGCCGTGTGCAACAGGAAGACCGCCTCGTCGCGGGGAGCCAGCTCGGGAACGACCTCGAGGGTCAGGTCGGCCTCCGCTGACGTGGCCGGCACGACCGCCATCTCGGCCGGCGCCGGTGAGGCGGCCGGGAAGCTCCGGGATCTGAAGACCATCGTCGCGCCGCGCCTCATGCGAACGTCCCCGATCGGCGACCTCGAGCGGTGAACCGGCAAGCCCCGCGAGGCTAGCGCGCGGGCCATCCCCGGCGAGGCCCTCACGCCGCGCGATCGCGGGGACCGGCGTCGTGCACGCCACGGCGGCTCCCGCCATGGCGTGCACCGTCGGGATCAGGGAGCCTGCACGAGGCCCAGACCACGGTCGGCCGGCTCCACGCCTGCCGCGAGGCCGTCGGTCGTCGCGGTCGCCAGGAGCTTGGCGAGGGTCACGCGGGCCGACAGGGGCACGTTCGACGCCGCCAGCTCCTCCCACCACAGCGCCGCCACCCCGGCCACGTGCGGCGTCGCCATGCTCGTCCCGCTCAGGGTGGTCAGGTCGCCGCCGGGCCTGGCCGACAGCACCTTCACACCCGGTCCGCTGACCTGCGGGAAGGTGTTGGAGAAGGAGGCCACCTGGAGCCCGCCGGAGCTCTCCCCCAGGGCACCGACCGACACCACGCCGTCGGCCGCCGCGGGGATGGACACGGCGATCTCGTAGTCGGGGTCGACGGTACGGCGGCTCTCGTTCCCCGCGGCCGCGACGAGCACGCACCCGCCGCCGAACGGCTCCCTGACCCGGACCATCGCCATCAGCGCGTCGAACATGCGCAGGTTGGCGCGATAGGCCTCCAGCGCGACGGAGGTGGCCAGGTCCGCCGGCCATCCCCGGCCGACGAGGTCCTCGACCAGCCCGGGGAAGTCGAAGCCCAGGGACATGGAGATGACCTGCGCGCGGTTGTCCAGCGCCCACTGGAGGCCGCGGAAGATCATCTGGGAGTCGCCGGCGCCGTCGTCGCCCACCACCTTGCCGATCAGCGCCCGGGTCACACCGGGAGCGACCCCGATCCGGGTGCCGTCCACCTCCCGGCCGAAGACGGTGCCGGCGCAGTGCGTCCCGTGTCCCTGCTTGTCCCCGTTCCCGGACCCCGAGAAGTCCACCTGGGTCAGCTCCACGCCGGTGAACGCCGGGTGCGACGCGTCGATGCCCGTGTCCAGGACGGCCACGACCACCCCCGCCCCGGTGCGCGACGACCTGTCCGCGCCGACGGCGGACACCCCCCACGCCGTCTCCGTGGCCTGGGGCGTGGTCGGGTCCTCAGGCTCGTCGACGGGGTGGACGAGCATCGTCGGCATGACCGGTGCGATGGCTCGTACCGCCGGGTCGCGGCCGAGCGATCGGACGTCGGACCTGTCCAGCCGCTCGACGTCGACCCGGAGCCCCACGGAGCCGAGGTCCGACGCGTTCCGCGACTCCCCTCCCCCGTAGGGCTCACCCGTGCTGGCGGCGGTCAGGTCCCGCAGAACGGTGTAGCTGCGCATGGTGCTCCCCCTCGAAGACATCCCCCGGTGTGTCGGTGGCCCGCCGCCGCCCTGCTGGAGACGAGCCGGACGACCAGCGCGCCCCAGGGTCAGCGACCGTCATCACCGGGCCGTCACGTCCTCGTGACCGCAGCGGTCTGGACGGTCCGCCGTGCCGGCGGCGGTGACGAGGCGGTGACGGGTTCGTGATGCGGCGGAGGGTTCCATCGCGGGACCGGCAGCGTGCGCGGCCGGCTCACCCCGCGGTGGGCCACACCGGTGGCTCACGCCCGTCGGTCCGCTCACCGAGGGAGCGCCACATGCTCGTCGTCCACGCCGGGAACCGCGTCGACGCGGAGGACGCCCAGGGGTCGGGCCGGTTCCCTCCAGGCCAGGTGGACGTGGTGCGCGCCAGGCTCAGCCGGATGCTGGAACACCTGCGCCCCGACGTCGTGGTCACCGCCGCCGCAGCGGGGTCCGACCTCCTGGTCCTGGAGGAGGCGCTGCGTCTCGGCGTCGCCGTCCACGTCGTGCTCCCCTCGGCTCGGGAGGTGTTCCGCGAACGCTCGGTGGCCGATCGCGGCGCCTCCTGGACGGCGGCGTACGACCGCGTGCTGGACGCCGTGGCCGCGGGAGGGAACGCCTGCGTCCTGGTGGAGCACGACCTGCCCGACACCACCGAGGGGTACCGCCAGGGCAACCAGGCCCTGCTCGACCATGCTCGGGACCTCGACGGCCGAGGGGAGACCCTCGCGGTGGCGGTGCGTCCACGGGTGTCGCAGGGTCCGCCCAGCATCACCGACGACTTCGTCGACCGCGCCCGGACCCAGAACCTGGCATGGATCGACCTCGACCCCGGCGTGCGGCCGGCGGACCAGCTGACCGCCTTCGTGGCCATGCCCTTCGGCAGGAAGCCGAGAGGCACCGGGTCCGTCGACTGCGACGAGGTCTTCGGCCGAGTGATCGTCCCGGCCCTGGAGGACGCGGACCTCCGGTGGCAGCGCGCGGACGAGGAACTGGACACCGGGCTCATCCACGTCGCGATGATCGAGCAGCTGGGCAACGCCGACGTGGTGGTGGTGGACACGGTCACCCAGAACCCGAACGTGTTCTACGAGCTGGGGGTGCGCCACGCGTTCGCAGACAAGACCACCGTGCTGCTCGGGCCCGTGGGTGACCCCCTGCCGTTCGACGTGCGCCCGATCCGGCACTTCTCGTACCGGCTGGACGGCGGGACGCTGGACGAGGCCTCCGCGTTGTCCGCCGTCCAGGAGCTGCGCGACGTGCTCGACCCCGACCGACTGCGAGACGCCCGCCGGGACAGCCCGGTGTTCGAGTTCTTCGAGCTCCAACGGCTGCGCCTGCGGGTCCGCGGAGGCGCAGGGGCCGGTCCGTCACGGAGCCTGGAGTTGCACCAGCGGGTGACGAAGGCGGTCAGGAGGCGGGACCTCGATGCGCTGCACACCCTGCTGACCGACGTGGGAGCCGCGCAGGTCGGCGCCGACCAGCAGCGTCAGCTGCTGCTCCGGCTCGGGGTCGCGCTGCGGGAGCTGGGCCGGTACGACGAGGCGATCGACGTCCTGCGATCGCTGGACCTCACCCCGGACGACGGGTCGTACCTGCTCTGGGCCCAGCAGCTCGCCCTGGCGCTGCGCCGCCGTGGCGAGCGCCGGCTCGAGACCGGGCAGGACCCCGAGGAGCCGTGGAGGGCCGCCCAGGAGCTGTTGGACGAGGCCGTCGCGCTGGGGGACGACCCGGAGACCTGCGGCATCGCGGCAGGACTGCAGAAGCGGCGGGGGCTCCGTGCACTGGACGGCGGCGACCGGCTCGTCGCGGCCCACCACCTGCGAGCGGCGGCGGACCTCTACGAGCGGGGCTTCGCGGCAGCGCCCACCGACTACTACACCGGGCTCAACGCGGTGACGACCCTGCGCATCCTCGCCCAGCACCTCGGAGGTTCCGCCGGCCAGCTCTCCCGTGCCCTGGAACTGGCCCCGGTCGCGCAGTTCTTCGCCGAGCGAGCGGCGACCGGAGACGACTTCTGGGCCGTCGTCAGCGTCGCCGAGCTGGTCCTGACCCGGCACCTCCTCGACGCGGGACCGACGGCGCTGGACGTCGAGCGCGCCTACGTCCGGGCCACCGTCGATCGCGGGCCCACACCGGACCAGGCGCAGGCGGTGCTCGACCAGCTGGAGCTCTACCGGCGACTCGGGGACGGGGAGGACCTGATCGACCGCATCGAGGCCCGCGTGCGCCCCTTCCTGGCGGAGGGTGCCGTCCCGTCCGGCTGACGGCTCCGCCGAGCCGGGTGCCGAGCACGCGGTCATCCCCCGGGGAGTCGCCCTACCCACCCGCCGGCTCGGGGCTCAGCAGGTCGGTCCAGCCCTGGTTCTGGGCAGCGAGGACGCGCTCCACGTCGGCGACGAACCGGGCCTGCTCATCCGGTGTCGCGGAGGGCTGGTCGAAGCCGGCGACGAGGGTCTCGAGCTCGTCGGCGGTGGCTGCGTAGGACGCCGCGACGTCCTGGTGCCGGGTCGCGGCCAGATGCGCGCCGAACACGGCGGCGATCGTCGTCGCTGCGGCCGTCCAGGTGGACAGGCGCCAGGAGGGGACGAACCCGGTGACGGCCGCGAGGACCACGCCCACCCCGGTGGCGACGAGCTGCCAGGCGCGGATGTGCCTGGCCCGCCGAGCGTGCCGGACGCTCTCGTCCCTGTGCCAGGTCGCCTGGCCCTGCGCGCGGGCGGTCACGTACTCGCCGACCGTGCGCACCTCCGGGAGCGGGCGGTCGTCGACCGGCACGTCCTGCTGGTCGACCAGGAGAGCGGCCGCCCGGGTCCGCACCACGTCCAGCTGGGCCCGGAGCACCTGGGACCGATCCGCCTGCGCGTAGGGCGCGACGCGCAGGAGATAGCGGTGGGTCTCCGCCTTCAGCGCCTCCGAGGCCGCCCGGGCGTGCGTCCAGCGAGCGGTCTGCTCGGAGTTCAGGAGATGGGCCTGGAGGTACCCCGCGAGACCCAGGGAGACGGCCGCGACGACGGCCGACCCGGTGGCGACGCGTGCGGCCAGCCAGGTCTGCGCCGCCAGCGCTCCCGTGAGTGCACCGAGCACCAGCAGCCCGAGGTTCCACAGCCGCCACCTGTCCAACCGCCTCCTCGCCGCCTCCGCCGCGACGGACCACTGCCGGTGTCGGCGCCAGACGAGGTCCAGGAGTCGGTCCGTCGCCGGTGCCGGGCCGTTCGCCGCGGTCACGTGGGGCTCCACGGTCTCGGCGTCCATCGCTGCGCTCCTCGTCCCCGAGCGGACACGTGGCGGTGGACGGCTGTCCCCGTGCCGCGCCCACCCGTCGGCGATGGCAGCACGCGGCCGTCACCGCGACGTCACCGCACCCGCCCGGTCGCTGCTGGAGCCGTCCCCGACCCCGAAGAGCAGCACCGGCCGTCAGACGCCCGTGCGCGACCAGGGAGCGAAGGCGTTGCCGACGCCCCGCAGCGCCGGCCGCAGCTCCGGGAAGTGCCGGAGCAGGACGGTGCGCATGTCGTTGTCCCGGACCCACTCCAGCCCGGCCGGGGTGTAGATCTCCGGCCGGAAGTCACGGGTGAAGAAGCGGTCGCTGTTGAGCCGGCGCGACGCCATCAGGATGAAGATCCGGAACGCCGTGTCGCTGAAGGCGAACCCGGTGGGCCGCTTCTCGGCGAAGAGGCCGACCATCAGGTCGACCCGCTCGATGTCGCCGTAGACGTCCTCGAGATCAGCGGCGAGCCCGGCGTCGTCGGTCAGCTCGGCGAACGTGCGCGGTGCCTGGAGGTGCAGCAGCCGCCGGAACTCGCAGTAGCGCGGCACGCCGAGCTCGCGGATGCGCAGGATGTCGGTCGCTGCCAGGTCGACGACCTTGCCGTCGGGCCGCTCGAACGACTGCAGGAAGCGGGGGAAGTTCCGCAGCACGATCGCACCGGGGTGGGTGGTGCCGAACGAGTAGAAGAGGTCCTGCCAGGCGATCCGCTCCGTGACCTCGCGCGAGTGCGGGCCGGCGAGCCGGGGGAAGGCGAGCGTGTCCAACGGCCGGTCGCCGTCGACCGCCCGGATGTCGAACTCGTCCGGCAGCAGCGGGTGCATCCGGTAGACGGCGGCGAACTCCTCGGTGAGCGAGAACGGCACGCCGTGGTGCTGCGTCGCCGATCCCGGGATCCCGCTGACGACCTCGCTGTCGCTGATCCGGCCGAAGGTGCGGGCGATCCGCTCCCCCGCCACGCCGAACCAGTTGACCCGGAGCGCGGCGACGGTCGTCGGGTGGCTGATGACGGCCGGCGTCCACTCCACCGTGTGGATCTTGGCCATGAGGGCGGAGACCACCAGCCTCGCACGCTGGAACAGCTCCTCGTCGCCCCATCCCGGGTACTCGGCCGCGAGCCGGTCGCAGACCGCGTTGTGCTCCCGCACGAAGAGGGTGGCCAGCATGCCGAGGCCGGTCCACCAGCCGGGCACCAGGGTCGGGTCGCCGGACGCCGGCATCGTCCCGTCCTCGGTCACGTGCAGCTTGCCGTCGCGACCCGTCCGCACCCGCTGCTGCTCCGCCCGCGAGTTGCCGTACAACGAGGACCCGTCCCACCAGTGGGTCAGCTCGTTGACCGAGGTGACCGGGCCGTCGGCGCCGGGTGGCCTGGTCGGGTCGGTGAGGGTCCGTGGGATCCGCATCGGGTCCTCCCACCACGTGTCCCCGGGCTCCAGCGGGATCTCCACCACCCGGGAGGTGTCCCCCTGGCCGTGGCTGAACCAGTCACGGACCATGAACTGCAGCCAGGCAGCGGCCAGGGTGTTGACGGTCTCGGCGGGTTGGAACGCCGTCCGGGTGAGGAGTCGGCGGCTGACCTCCCGGGGGCTCGGCCGCAGCAGCTCCTCGTCGGTCACCGCCACCACCTTCTCCAGCGGGATGTTGCGGCCGAAGCGGGCGCGGGCCATGCCCATCTCGGGGTGGTCCAGGTCGTTGTGCGAGCCGTCGACGCTGCGGGCGACCAGGTGCTGCGGGGTGCGGGGCGGCACCGGAGGTGCGTCGACGATCGGCACCTGCGTCGAGGGATCCTGCAGGTTCTCCCATCGGAGGGTGTTCCGGAGCCCGACGGCCACGGCCAGGCCCGGCACGCGTGGCAGCCGGTCCCACCCCACCCGGCGGTCGATCAGTCCGGCCACCGCCGAGTAGATGCGCCAGAAGGGTGTCCGGCGGTGGTCGGCCCCGGGGATCGGCGGGCGCGTCGTCGCGGCAGGGACGACTCCCGGTGCCGGCGCGGCGCTGGTGCGTGGGCGTGGCACGGCGACGCCCCGCCCGGCAGTGCGCGTGCCGGAGGGGTCGGGGGTGTGGGTGCTCATCGGGTCTCCTGGACGGCATGCGACACGTGCGGTCGGCGCGGACGGGGCAGGCGGAGCGAGAGGACGCGCCGGGATCCGGCGCGGGCAGGTGGCGGTCCGGTGGCATCGGCCAGCAGGGCGGCACTGGCCTTCTCCGCCACCATGTAGACGGCGGTGACGATGAAGAAGCCGGGGATGCGGGGGAACACCGATGCGTCCACCACGCGCAGCCCGCGGGTCCCGTGTACCCGGAAGTCGCTGTCCACGACGGCGCGGGGGTCCCCGGCGCGGCCCATGGCGGCGGTGCAGGACGCGTGGTGGCCCCACGCCTGGTCGCGCACGAAGGTGCGCAGCTCGTCCCTCGTGCGCACGTCGTCCCCGGGCAGGAGCTCCCGCGAGACGTCGTCCCCCAGCCGGCGCATGACCGACCGTGCGAGCTGGATGCCGGTGACGACTGCGTCGAGGTCCTCGCCGGCCCGGTCGTCGCCCTCGTCGAAGTACCGGAACCGGATGTCGGGAGGGTCGCACGGGTCGGCCGAGCGGAGCAGGACGCTGCCGGCGCGGTTGACGGTGTGCGCCTTGAGCACCGCCCAGGTGAAGACGTCGGTGGACTGCCCCAGGTCCTGCGAGTAGCCCGGGTAGTAGCCGGTGAAGCGCGCCGGCAGCCCGAACAGGAACAGGTCCGGGCTGACCAGCTCGGGCCGGGAGCGGCGCACGATGCCCAGCAGCGCCCCGTTGGTCGTGTAGACCCCCCGCTGGTCGAGCCAGTCGGCGTAGCCCGGGTCCGGGGGTTCGCCCGGCCGGGGCGGGCGAAAGGTGAGCCCGCGCAGCAGCGAGAACCCGGCGGGCATCTGGCTGACGACGCCCACCTCGTACCGGTCCTGCAGGTTCTCGCCGACCCCGGGCAGGTGCACCCGTACCGGGATGTCCCACCGGGCCAGCTCGCCGGCCGGTCCGATCCCCGAGAGCTTGAGGAGCTGCGGGGTGTTGAACGCCCCTCCGGCGAGGACGACCTCGCGCCGGACCAACGCCTGCACCCGCTCGCCGGGCCGGCCGGGCACCGCCCGTGGGTCGGCACGGTAGGCGTGCGGGCGATCCAGGTACTCGACCCCGCGCGCGACGTCGTCGTCGTCGAGGAGGACGCGCGTGGCCAGGGCCCCGGTGCGGACGACGAGTCGGTCGGGGAAGCGCCGGGCGACGTCGCGGATCCGCTCCCGGGTGCCGTTGCGCCGGCCGGCGTGGACCGCGAGGGGGACCTGCCAGAGCCCCTCCGGCGTGTTCCGCACCCGCCAGTCGTTGGGGTCGACGGCGCTGGCCAGCCCCTCCACCGCGGTGAGGGGGCGCCCGAGGAGGTCGGCCAGGCTGTCGGCGGCCGCGGCGAGCAGCAGCCGGCGCAGCTGAGGGTCACCCAGTGCCAGAGCCGGGTCCGCCAGCGTCGTGTGCAGCCACCCGTCGAAGCCGTGCCGGCTGCGGTTGACGTACCCCTCGCTGATGAACGGGAGGGCGGCGAGCAGCCGGGCCACCAGGGGGTTGCCCGGCAGCATCCGCGGCCGCCGCTTGTGGTCACAGGCCTCGAGCCGCTCGAACCACCGGCGCATCTCCCCGGCCCGCCAGCTGGCGTCACCCGTGGCCTCGGCGATGGCGTCCCAGTCCGCATCGTGCGGGTACACCGTGATCATGGCGTTGTGCGCCGTGCAGCCGCCGAGGGTCGCCGACCGGGGGTA
Source organism: Geodermatophilus sp. URMC 65 (assembly GCF_053502545.1). Classification (NCBI taxonomy): domain Bacteria; kingdom Bacillati; phylum Actinomycetota; class Actinomycetes; order Geodermatophilales; family Geodermatophilaceae; genus Geodermatophilus; species Geodermatophilus sp. URMC 65. The sequence goes on along the minus strand of NZ_CP199954.1, from coordinate 5,250,360 downwards.
GAAGACGCCGTCGTGCTCGGACCGGTACTTCGGGTCGCGCCGCTGCTGCGTCAGGTCGTCGAAGTGCCGGACGTGGAACTGCCAGCTCATCTCCGGGTGCTCGCTGGCTCGGCCGTGGAAGGCCGGGACCCGGTAGTCGTCGTCCTCGGGATCGAGTCCTGCCTCCAGCAGCAGCACGCGGTGCCCGGCCTCGGCCAGGTTGGCCGCCACGGGGCCGCCTCCGGCACCGGAGCCGACGACGACGTAGTCGAACTCGGGCTCGGCCGGGGCGGCGCTCACGACGCGCTCCGGTGAGCCCTCGGTGCGGCTGCGACGGCCGGCGCCGTGCTGACGTCCGAGGACGCGGTGAGGGGCCGCGCCGCGTCCGGTTCCATCGCGTCAGGCATTGATGTTGGCTTCCAGTTTCTCGGGATAGACCTTCCAGTGGGCGAAGGGTTCCGCGTCGAGCCGGTCCTGCAGGGCCTCCAGGTCCTTCGTGAAGGCGCGGAAGGCGTCGGCACCCCGTGCGTCCAGCGCCAGGTAGCTGAAGTCCTGGAGGAGCGGGGCGCGCCGCACGTTGAGGGTGAAGTTCGCGTTGACCAGGCGCTGGTAGACGTCGACGGGTTCGCGCCTCCCGTCCTCGTAGACGCGGACCGGTTGCACGTGGGTCCACATCTGGTAGTTCCAGAGACCCGTACCGAGGAACTCGTGCTGGACCGTGGCCAGGTAGAGGAGTGCCGCGATCAGCCGAGCCGTGCTCCCGATCGTGACGTCCGGGCCGCTGAGGGTGCGGATCCCGTTCGGCACCAACCGGTCCAGGGAGGCCATCCAGTCGACCACCGCCGCGTCGGCCCGCACCTCCTCGTCGGAGGAGTAGTACAGGGCCATGTACCGCAGGGCGTGCGTGTGCATGACGTCGAACAGCGCCTCGTGGTTGCGGAGGGTGGGCGTGTCGAACCCGGCTCCTCTGATCCCCCGACGTTCCGCGTCTCGAGCGGGGTCCAGCACGACGACGTCGTAGTCCGCGTAGCTGTCCTCGTAGAGCTCGCACATCCCGGCGTGGGTGAAGCTGAAGACCGTCTCGAAGTCACCACCCCGGGCCATCTGCCCCTTGGTGGCGATCTGGTTGCTGGACTGCGTGCCGAACACGTGGGGCCACAGCAACCGGCGCACCGGGTGGTCGGCACCCAGGCAGTTGCGGGTGGCGATGGCGAAGGGGCCGCCGACTGCCAGGTGGACCCAGTTGAAGTGGCGGACGAGTGACACGTGGTTCGTGACCGCGCAGAGCGCGAGCTTCTTCGCGAGGTCCCAGTCAGGGCCGCCCGGCTCGCACTGCCCCAGTTCGCAGTCGATCCGGACCGCGTCGAGTCGTGACCTCTCCTGGTCCAGCCGGAACAGGACGCGCACGCCCAGGGAGCGCAGTCCTCGGTGGTGCTCGTAGCGCGCCAGGTCCCGGAGGTCCCAGTGGTATCCGCCCTCGGGTGCCCGCTCGAGGTAACCGGCATACGGTCCCGCCACCGCGAGGAGCCCCAGGTCCACGTCGCCCTCGTACTCCTGCGGCACCTCGGGAGCCGGGAAGAGACGTCGGTGTGCCGGCGTGTAGGCCTCGCGGAGGGCCTCGTGCGGGTCCTCGTCCCGGCTGGGGAGGCCGGGTTGCATCGGCGGGAACAGCCGGTACAGGGCCACCTGGAACTCGTAGAAGCAGTACCTGAGTCGGTTCGCCTCGTCGTCCGGGACCCGATCGGCGACCCGGATGTTGTGGATGGGGATCCCGGGGAACTGGCTGGCGAAGCTGACGTCACCCAGCCGGTGCCCGTCGTCAGTGGGGACCGGGATCACCGCCGGTCGGTTGGTGCGGTACTTGAGGATCGCCAGCAGGTTCCAGAAGTCCCTGCGCAGGCGCCACGGCATCATCGCGAACTCCGGTTTCGATCGTGCGTCTCGTGGCCGGTTGCACCGGGGCGGGTCCGCGGGAGGCGGCACGGGTCCCGCGGAGCGAGGCGGTCGTCCCCCAGGGGGAACCGACCTCGACGGACACGGCGATGTGCCCTGTCAGGGAGCCCAGGTCCCGGTTCCGCCCTGGTGCGCCCGTCGTGCAGGTGTTCGGACGCGGGCACCGTAGGGGCGCTGCCATCACCGCGCCGTCACCGTCCCGTCATGCACCCGGCGGCCCACCGGGGACGGTCGGCCGGCTCCGGCACGGCCGCGGCTGCCGGGCACGCACCCGGCTCCGTCGCGGCCTCACGGACGTCCTCCCGGCCACCGTCCGATGCCAGGTGGGGACGTCGTGATGACGTCGCGCCCATCGCTGCAGGGAGTCCCGCGCCGCTCGTTGCCGGCGCCCGAGCAGTGCCTCGCCTCCGCAGGGAGCGGGTGCGGAGGTCGCGGTGCTCCGCTGATCGGTGTCGTGACGGCGAGGTGACGGCACCGTGACGCGGGAACCCGAAGCTGGGCACCGTCTTCCCGGTCGGCTCCCCGCAGCGCTGGACACGGGTCGGCCGCGGTCCCGAACGGCCCGCTCGCCGTCGCCACCGCACTGCTGCGCGACCGCCTGCCCGCGGCCCTCGCACCGCTCCTCGCCGTCCTGCTGGCCCAGCGGGAGCCCTGAGACAGGAGAGCACGCATGTCCATGTCCATGTCCGAGGACAGGCTCGAGAGCGTCCGCACGCGGTTGGCCGCGTCACCGGATCTGGCGGCGGCGGTCCGGGAGGCGATCGTCTCCGGAGCGGTGCCCGAAGCCGCCGCCGCCGTGATCCCGCCCACTGCGCCGGACGTGCTCTCGGCCGACCGCGAGCCGCTGGAGAGCGTCGTCCCCGTCGACGCCCTGGAGGCCATCGTCCAGCGGGTCGGGCGTCCTCCCCTGCTGGTCCGCAACGACGCCGTGGAGCTCGAGGCACTCGCCGACTTCCCGGCCGGGACCGACGTCAGGATCAAGGCCGTCGAGGCCGGCGTCAGGTCCGTCGGCCGGGTCGAGTTCCTCAACCACCGGCTGTCCTGGGGTGGGACCGGGTGGGTGGTCGACGGGACCGGGACCTCGCGCGTGGTCGCCACGAACCGGCACGTCGCCAAGCTGGTGGCCCGCCGGCTCGCGGACGGCCGCGGGGTGTTCCTGCGCTCACCGGCCACCGGCGCCCGCTACGGGGTGAACGTGGACTTCAAGGAAGAGGTCGGGTCGCTGCCCGCCGATGCCCGACCGTTCCAGGTCAGCGAGATCGTCCACCTGGCTGACGACACCGCACCGGACGTCGCCCTGCTGCGGATCACCGGCACCGGACTGCCCGACCCGCTGCCCCTGGCCCGGGACGAGGCCGACGTCGAGGAACTGGTGGCCCTGATCGGCTACCCCGCGTTCGACAGCCGCAACGACGTCGACGACCAGGCGCGGTACTTCCACGACCTCTACGACGTCAAGCGGTTCGCGCCCGGCAAGGTGATGCAGAGCCTCACCGGTCGCACGGTGCTCAGCCACGACTGCACCAGCCTCGGCGGCAACTCCGGGTCCCCGCTCATCAGGCTCGAGGACGGTACCGTCGCCGGCCTGCACTTCGCCGGTGTCTACGGGGTGGCGAACAGCGCCGTCGGGGTCCGCACCCTGAAGGACGTGCTGGCGGGCGGTGGCCCGAGGACGTTCGTCCTCCCTCCCCCGTCCGAGGAGCGCCCGGACGGCGTGCACGGTCCCGAGCAGTTGACCGGTCGGGCCGGGTACGACCCCGACTTCCTCGGCGACGGCCTCGTCGCCCCCTGGCCCGGGGTGCCGGACGAGGTCCGGGCACAGCTCGCCCGGCCGAGCGACGAGGTCCCGGCCAAGCCGTTCGAGCTGCGCTACACCCACTTCGGCGTCCGGTTCTCCACCACCCGGCGGCAGCCGGTGATGACCGCCGTGAACATCGACGGCCGGTACCCGGTGCGGATCAAGCGCGGCCGGGACCAGTGGTTCGCCGACGGACGGATCCCGCTGGACGCCCAGCTGGACCGGGCCGCCTACGCCGACCCCGACATCGACCGCGGCCACATGGTGCGCCGGGAGGACCCCAACTGGGACCCGGCCGCCCGGCCCGGATCGACCAGCGCCGTTGCCAGGCAGGCCAACGACGACACCTTCCACTACACCAACGCCGCGCCTCAGCACTCCGACATGAACCAGGGCAAGGAACTCTGGCTCGGGCTGGAGGACTACATCCTGGACAGCGCCCGCACCCGGGGCTTCCAGGCCTGCGTGTTCACCGGCCCGGTCGCCCGGGAGGACGACCCCGAGATCGAGCCCGGCGTCCTCGTGCCCAGGGAGTTCTGGAAGCTGGTCGCGATGGTCGACGCGGACCGGCCCGCCCTGCACGCCACGGCCTACCTCCTCAGCCAGGGCGACCTCATCCGGGAGCTGCTCGAGAAGCGGGACCGCACCGAAGCGGTCGAGGGCTTCGAACTCGGTCCCTACCGGACGTTCCAGATCGCCATCCGCGACCTCGCCGACGCGACCGGCTACGACCTGTCCGCGTACTCGGCCGCAGACCCGCTGGCGGCGGATCTCCCCGAGGACGAGGCGGCGCACCGAGCCCTACCGGTGTACGTCCCGCTGGAGAGCCTCGAGGACCTGCGGACGTGATCGACCGCCCGTGCCCGGGCCCGTGACCTCTCAGCGGTCGCCCGAGGAACCCATCGGAGCGCTGTCGGGCGTCCCTCGGATGACGTGCTCGGTGACGCGTCACGGACGCGTGACGGCACCTGCCCCCAGCCGGTCGTCGGGGGGTCGGGACCGGCGGTCGACACACCGGGCCCCACTCCCGGAGGCGTCGGCCCAGGTCACCGATCTCCCTCCCGGCGCTGCATCTGCGCCACGTACTGCTCCTCCGGGACCCAGCGCTCCACCATGGCGAGGCGCCGCCGCTCCACCTCGGCGAGACGACTCTCGGGTGCGGCCACGACGAGGCAGTCGCTGTGGCGTTCCCACACGTCGAGGCCGAGCGGCAGGTCCAGCAGACTCGCGACGCTGCTGCCCGCCGGCGGGGTGAGGCGAGCGATCCAGGTCTGTTCGGTGTCGGCCATCGTCGTCCCCCAGAGTTGCGGCACGCGTGGACAGATCCTCGCTCGACTGCCCCCGCGGCGGCAGCTGGCGCACCGCCCCGTCAGCCCTCCGTCCTCTCCAGGACGCGCTGGATGAACTCGAACGCGGCGGGGCGGTTCTCCTCCCAGCACGGCTGGATCTCCGCGGCCGGCAGGATGAAGCCGCCCTCTTCCCAGGTGGCCGGGCGCAGTTCCACGGTGAGGGAGACGGCGTCGTACTCGCCGTAGGTCCAATCGGCGGTGTCCCCCGCCGTCGGGTACAGCGTCGAGGACTGCTGCGCGGTGTAGGTCCTGCCGTGCACCTTGCCGATCAGCCGTTCCATGTCCTCGGCGAGTCCCCGCACGACGCGGCGGTCGGACACGTCCTTGATCGGCTCGGACGTGTGACCCCACGGGTACATGATCAGCTGCGAGTAGCTGTGGTACGTGAGGACACCGGTGAACAGTTCGCGCGCGACGAGGTCCCGCACCGCGCGGACCTCCGGCTCCGAGAAGGCCCGCGGGCCGACGTACGTCTCGTCCGCGGGGACGTGGCTGGAGGTGCTCACGTTCAGCGTGCCCCACATGTAGCCGTAGTTGCGGTTCGGGTCGACCCCGATGCTGCCGTCGTGGTTTCGGCGCCGGTTCTTGCGCCACAACCGGTTCGCCGGGGTCTGGGTGTACTCGTGCCCGTCCGGGTTGACCATCGGGGCCACCCAGACCTCCCCCTGCTGCAACCACCCCTGCACGGGGTCCGACGAAGAGTTCTGCAGCAGGTGCTCGGCCAGCAGGTACGGGACCTCGACGGAGATCCACTCGCGCGCGTGGTGGCAGCCCAGGAAGGCCACCTTGCGGGTGCTGCCGCGGCGCTCACCGATCCGCAGGGCCCACAGCGGTCGTCCTTCGACGCTGCGCCCGATCTCGTGGATCTCGGCGATCTCGGGGTGCTCCTCGGCCAGGCGCCGCAGGTCCTGCTCGAGAGTCGCCGCCGTGTGGTAACCGGTCGCGGCGGCCTCGGTCGCGAACGTCGACAGATAGGGGTCGATCGAGCGCAACTGCTCGACGCCGAAGCCCATGGCCTCCAGCCGGGCGACCTGGGCTTCCTCGGCCTGCACGACGAGGTGGTCCGGCTTGACCTCCCACACGTCCAGCCCCAGGGGGGCAGCGATGAGGTCGGTCAGTGCGACCCGCCCGCTGGAGGGGGTGACCCTCACGATCACGTCAGCCATCGGTCTCTCCTCTTCCAGGGACCCGGCGTACCGTGGCCTGTCCGCCGCCGACGCCCGGTGAGCTGAGTGCGAGCCACACCCACGCGCCGCCGGGCCCTCCAGGTGGATGCCGGGTCACGTGGATCGTCCGGGTCGCCACGCTAGGCCGGGCACCGTCACAGGGACATCAAACCCTCGTCACGGCGCTCACCCGTGCTCCGTGACCCGGGATCGCCCGGCTCCTGGACGAGGCCGACACCCCGCGACGTGCCCGCGCATCAGGCGCGACCCGACGCCACCGCCGAGGACACCACCGCTCGGGATCGGAGGACGGACTCCCCGATGGAGGGGTGTGCCCCGGTCGCCTCGTCGCGGCGCTGCGGGATGCTCCGGACCAGGCGGGTCATCTGCTCGGTGGGGAGCACGCCCAGCTCGTCGAGCAGCATCTCCCGGAAGAGGGTGTAGGCCCGCAGCGCCTCGGTGGTGTTCCCCTCGGCGAGGTGCACCCGCACCAGGGTGCGGTGAGCGCTCTCCCGCAGCGGCTCGGCCTGGATCGCCAGGTGCGCCGCCTGCACGGCCGCGCCGTGGTGACCTGCGGCGGCGAGGCGGGCCGCGACGGCCTCCAGCGCGTGCATCCGGTGCTGCCTGACCCGTTCCCGCTCGAGCAGGACCCAGTCGTCGTACCAGCCGGGCAGGAGGTCGCCCCGGAGTGCCGTGTCCGGCAGGAACACCTGGTCGGCCCGGCCTCGCGGGTCGAGGACCCGCTCGGCCCACACCTGCAGCTCCCGGACGTCGACGCGGACCCCGGCCGCGAGGGAGAGGCCGCACGGCGTCCCCACGACGAGTCCCGGCGCGGTCCTGCGGAGGCGCCACAGCGCCGAGCGCAGGCTCGCCTGGGCCTGTTCCTCGCGGACGTCGGGCCACAGCCGGCCGGCGACCGCCGTCCGGGCCGGCCCACGCGACAGGCACAGGAACGCCACCAGCCGCTGCACCCCCCGCGGGAGGTCGCTCACCACCGGTTCGGGAGCCTGGGACCGGAGGGTGAAGCCGTCGAGGAGCGCGATCCGGAACACCGGGGGGAGGTCCACGTCTGCTGGAGCGCGCCCCGGGCGCCCGTGATACAGCCGGGGACGAACCCCGGGGGGAGAAGCCGGCGCAGCTGCGGGGGATCGGGCCGGGGACGACCTCACCCACCGGCCCGCCACCGGTCGCGACCGGTGGCGCCCGGACGGAGACCTGGTGCACCGGGGCGGCCGATCCCCTGCCGGACAGCGTCCTCGTAGCCGGCCTCGATGCGAGCCCGGATGGTGGCCTCTGAGAAATCGGACGGGTGGGACAGCTCCTCGGGGAGGGCAGAGGTCACCACGCTGAAGTGATCGATCTTCCGCCGGGCGAGCAGTTCCCGGTACGTCGGGTCGTTGCGGAGGTCGCTGTCCTCGGGGAGTTGCCGGTCGACCTTCGCGACGAGGTCGACCAACCGGTCGATCCGCTGGAAGAAGGCCTCGTCGAGGGTGAGCCGGCTGCTGAACTGGAGCTGGACCATCCGCTCCAGCACGTCGGGGAGGGTCCGCGGGATCGGCGCCCGCATGGGGAACAGTTCGACGACGATCAGCTCCCGGACGGCGGAGGGGTCGCCGGCTGCGGCTCCTCCGAGCAGATCGATCGCCGGCCCGAGCGGCAGGTTGGAGAACAGGCCGCCGTCCCAGTAGCACGCACCGTCGATCTCGGTCATGGGGAACCCCGGGGGCAGGCTCCCGCTGGCGACCACGTGCTCGACGGTCAGACCGCCAGGGCGGTGGCGATCGAAGTACTCCATCTCCCCCGAGCCGACGTCGAGAGCCCCGACGATCACCTGGGGTGTCGCGCGGTTGAGCCGCTCCAGGTCGAGCATCTCGGCGAGGGTCCGCCGCAGTGGCGTCGTGTCGTAGATGCTCGTCGCCTTCCACGGCGTCGTGACCAGTGCCGCGTTCGGCCGGTAGATGCCGGGGTTGGCCAGGACGGCGAGCGAGCGTTCGACCGCAGGCAGGAACCGGCCGAGCGGCCACGGTGCCGAGACCGTGAACTCCTCGCACCACAGTCGCTCCAGCGCGGCGACCGGGTCGCCGTCGGCGCCGCCGAGCACCGCTGCCGTCACGGCTCCGATCGAGATCCCGGCCACCGCGAGTGGCTCGAACCCGGGCCGCTGCTCGTAGAGGGCCTTGAGGACCCCGCACTCGTACGCGCCGAGGGCCCCGCCGCCCTGCAGGACCACGGCAGTGTGGATCCTGCCGTCGGAGAACGCCATCGCGGACCTCCCGCGCTCAGGGCGGGGAGGGGCACCGCCCGTCGGGATGCCCGTTCGCATCCCCGAGGGCACGGAGCCTCCCCCGACACCGCCACCGGATCGTCACGAGTGCGTCATCGCGAGGACGTGCACGGCCCACCGTCGGCCTGCGTCCTCGCGCAGCAGCTACGACTGCAGGCGCCGCTCGAGTAGGAGGATGGCGACGTCATCGACCGTCCGGCCGGCCACGTCGGCGTACCCACGCAGCGACGCCAGCGCGTCCGGAGCCGGCGCCCTCAGGGCGAGGGTGAACATGCCTCCTGCCATCCACAGCCGGCCCCGACGCCGCGGACCTGGGTGTCGGCCAGGTCCCCATCAGGCCGCTCCACGACGTGCTGCACGCGCTGACCACGCCCGGGGCGACCACCACCACGTCGTGTGCCGATCATGCAGCGCCATCGCCATCGCCATCGCCATCGCCATCGCCGACGTCGATGGCGCGGTCGGCGAGGTGCGCTGCCCGACGGCCCCCGGCGGTCCCGGCCACCAGATCGACCACGAGGAGGTCAGCTGCTGGGGTCGATGCCCGGGAAGAGTCGCGACGACGACGTCCAGCGGCTGGAGGCGACCAGTCATCACGAGGAAACCGCGAGACAGGGAAAAGGACCGACATGACCGAGAGATTCGGTGAGAGCGACAAGACCGCGACCGAGAGCACCAGCGAGAGCGAGAACCCCGCGATCCCGAGCCCCACTCCGAAGGCATCGGCGCGGCCGCGGACCAACCGGGACTGGTGGCCCAATCAGCCGGACCTGTCGGTCCTGCGCCAGCACGAGGCCCGGCCCAGTCCGCTGGGCGACGACTTCGACTACGCCGAGGAGTTCAGGACCCTCGACGTCGAGGCGCTGAAGCGGGACCTGTTCTCCCTGATGACGACGACGCAGGACTGGTGGCCGGCCGACTACGGCCACTACGGGCCGCTGTTCATCCGGATGAGCTGGCACGCGGCCGGTACGTACCGCATCGCCGACGGCCGGGGCGGAGGCGGCTCCGGCGCGCAGCGCTTCGCCCCGCTCAACAGCTGGCCCGACAACGCCAGCCTCGACAAGGCCCGTCGGTTGCTCTGGCCGCTCAAGCAGAAGTACGGCCGGAAGGTCTCCTGGGCCGATCTGCTCGTCTTCGCCGGCAACTGCGCCTACGAGTCCATGGGGTTCAGGACGTTCGGTTTCGCCTTCGGGCGGGAGGACATCTGGGAGCCCGAGGAGATCTTCTGGGGGCCCGAGGACACCTGGCTCGGCGACGAGCGCTACAGCGGCGACCGGGAGCTCACCGGGCCGTTCGGCGCCGTCCAGATGGGCCTGATCTACGTGAACCCCGAGGGGCCGAACGGCAACCCGGATCCGCTCGCCGCCGGCCGCGACATCCGTGAGACCTTCAGCCGCATGGCGATGAACGACGAGGAGACGGTCGCGCTCATCGTCGGCGGCCACACCGTCGGCAAGGCCCACGGTGCCGTCAGCCCGGAGTACATCGGCCCGGAACCGGAGGCGGCGCCCATCGAGCAGCAGGGCCTCGGCTGGAAGAACAGCTACGGCAGCGGCGTGGGGCGCGACGCGCTCACCAGCGGTCTGGAAGGCGCCTGGACCGACGCGCCGACGACGTGGGACAACGGATTCCTGGAGAACCTGTACGGCCACGAGTGGGAGCTCACCGAGAGCCCTGCCGGCGCCAAGCAGTGGAAGCCGAAGGAGGGCGCCGCGGCCGACGCCGTCCCCGACGCCCACGACCCGTCGGAGCGGCACGCCCCGATGATGCTGACGACGGACCTCGCGCTGAAGGTGGACCCCATCTACGGGCCCATCACGCGGCGCTTCCTCGAGCACCCCGAACAGCTCGACGAGGCGTTCGCCAAGGCCTGGTACAAGCTGCTGCACCGGGACATGGGGCCGCTCTCCCGCTACCTCGGCCCGTGGGTCCCGGAGCCGCAGCTGTGGCAGGACCCCGTCCCCCCGGTCGACCACGAGCTGGTCGGGGACGACGACATCGCGACCCTCAAGCGCACGCTCCTCGACTCGGGCCTGTCGATCCCCCAGCTGGTCGCCACCGCCTGGGCGTCTGCGGCGAGCTTCCGCGGCACCGACAAGCGAGGCGGCGCCAACGGGGCCCGGATCCGGCTCGAGCCGCAGCGCAGCTGGGACGTCAACGACCCGGCCGAACTGGCCGGGGTGCTGCCGACCTACGAGCAGGTCCAGCGCGACTTCAACAGCACGCAGTCCGGCGGGAAGGAGGTCTCGCTCGCCGACCTGATCGTCCTGGGCGGGTGCGCGGCCGTGGAGCGGGCGGCCGAGGACGCCGGCCACGACGTTCCGGTGCCGTTCGCGCCGGGGCGCACGGACGCCTCGCAGGAGCAGACCGACGTGTCGACCTTCGCCGTGCTCGAACCGACCGCGGACGGGTTCCGCAACTACCTCCGGGCCGGGGAGAAGCTGTCGCCGGAGACGCTGCTCGTGGACCGGGCGTTCATGCTCAACCTGACCGCTGCGGAGATGACGGTGCTCCTCGGCGGGATGCGCGCCCTGGGCGCCAACCACGGGGGGACGCCGCACGGCGTGCTCACCGACCGGCCGGGGACGCTGACCAACGACTTCTTCGTGAACCTGCTGGACATGCGCACGGAGTGGAAGGGGTCCGCAGAGGTCGAGAACGTGTACGAGGGCCGGGACCGGGCCACGGACGAGGTCCGGTGGACCGCCACCGCCGCCGACCTCGTCTTCGGGTCCAACTCCCAGCTGCGTGCCCTCGCGGAGGTCTACGCCTGCGACGACGCGGAGGAGAAGTTCGTGCGCGACTTCGTGGCCGCGTGGACCAAGGTCATGAACCTCGACCGGTACGACCTCGTGTGATCCCGACGTCGAGGTCGGCCGCCGATCAGGCGACCTCGACACCCCGGTGGTGCTCCTCGCCCATCCAGCCGGCCGACGAGGAACGTGTGCGCACGGGCCGAGACGCTCCTCGGACACCGGACGAACCCCCACGGTCCGACCGTGGGGGTTCCGTCACCAGCGCAGATCACCCGGCGTCGACCACCTGGACGGTCGGGTCCGTTCGCGGCGCCGTCAGGGATCCGCGACCCGCCGTCCCCCGCCCCTCCACGCGGCCCCGACTGCCCGCACGGCTCGGTCGACGTCCGCCTCCGTCGTGGACCAGTTCGACACGGAGACCCGCATGAGCCGCATCCCGTGCCAGGTGGTGGCGCCCATCCAGCACTCACCCGAGCGCTGCACCGCGGCCACCACCGCGTCGGTCGCCGCGTCGTCGTCCCCGAACCGGAGGAGGACCTGGTTGAGGACGACGTCGTTGACCACCGCCACGCCCTCGACGGCCGACGCCTGATCGGCGAACCGACGGGCCAGCGCACAGCAGCGCTCCACGAGGTCGGAGACGCCCGCACGACCGAGCTCACGGAGGGCGGCCCACGTCGCGAAGCCGCGCGCCCGGCGGGAGGACTCCGGGACGTGGTCCCCGGGCGCGCGCAGGTCCCCCTGTCCCTGCCCGGTCAGGTACACAGCCGTGTACGCCATCGCCGCCCGGTGCGCCTCCGGGTCGGCGCAGAACGCGTAGCCGCTGTCGTAGGGGACGTTCAGCCACTTGTGACCGTCGGTACCCCAGGAGTCCGCGGCCGCGAGGCCCTCGACCAGGTGCCGGGTGGTCGGGCAGGCCGCCGCCCACAGTCCGAAGGCGCCGTCCACGTGGACCCAGGCCCCGTACCGGTGGGCGAGGGGGACGGCAGCGGCGAGGTCGTCGCAGGCACCCGTGTTCACGTTGCCCGCCTGCAGGCAGACGATGACCGGTCCCGGTGGACCGTCCTCCAGTGCGCCGGCGAACGCAGCGACGTCGATCCGCCCCTGCTCGTCGGTGGCGACGGGGCGCAGGACGCCCGTGCCGAGCCCCAGCAGTCGCAGCGACCGGTCGATCGTCGCGTGCCGCTCCCCCGTCGCCAGCACCCGGATCGCCGGCGCGCCTCCGAGCCCGTCCTGTTCCACGTCCCAGCCGGCGTCGGCGAGCACGCGGTGCCGGGCCGCGGCCAGGCCCACGGTGTTGGCTCCCTGTGCGCCGGTGACGAACCCGACGGACGCCGTCCCCGGCAACCCGAGCACCTCCTGCAACCACGCGCCGGCCACGTCCTCCACCACCGCTGCCGCCGGCGACGTCACCGCGTTGAACGCCGGCTGGTCCCACGCCACGGCGAGCATGTCCGCCGCGGTGGCCGCGTCCAGGGCGCCGCCGACCACGAAGCCGAAGTACCGCGGCCCCGTCGTGGCCACCAGCCCCGGCCCGGCAGCCGCCGCCAGCTCCGCCAGGACGACGTCCGGCCCGGCGCCCTCGTCGCGCAGCGCGCCCAGTCCGGCGCGGACGGCGGCGGCCGGCTCCCCTGGGGGGAAGACCGCGACGTCCCGGACACCGGCCCGGTAGTCGGACGCCCGCGCCGCCACGTCGCTCAGGAGGTCGTGGAGGTCAGCCATCCCCGGATCGTCACAGGCTGCGACCCGGCCGAGGTACCCCTCGCGGCCGAGGACACCGGAGACGGGCGGACGCGCCCGGGGAGGTGACCGTGCGCCCGACTGCGGTGACGACCGCGGACCTGCCCCAGCGGTGCGGCGGCACGCACGGCCCCGAGGTGGAGCGGGAGTGCGGCGAAGGGCGCCAGGAGGACCGGCCGCGCCGGGTCAGCGCCGGGTGCCGACGGCGAGCAGGTACTCCTTCTCGAACCTCGCCCGATCCGGTGTACCGCGGTTCCACTCGTCGCAGAAGCGGTCCAGCGCCTCGTCGAACTCCGCCTCGCGGCCCTCGCGGACGGCGTTGGCCCGGGCCGCGATCGTCGGCCCGTAGTACGCCTTCATGTGCCGGGCGTAGTCGTGCGGGTCGTCGAAGACCGTGATCTCCAGGACGTCACGGGTCAGCGTCCGCCACTCGACCCGATCGCCGAGCAGCGACCGCACGTGGTCTTCGCTGCCCCACAGCGGCGGCGGCTGCGCACCCGGCGGAGGGGGCGGCGCGAACGGCTTCATGGTGGCGAACAGCGCACCGAGCATGCCCTCGGGCGTCCAGCACAGCAGCCCGATGGTCCCGCCGGGGCGGCACACGCGCACGAGTTGGTCGGCGGCGTCCTGGTGGTGGGGCGCGAACATGACCCCGATCGTGGACATGACGACGTCGAAGGACCCGTCCTCGAAGGGCAGGTCCTCCGCGTCGGCCTCGGCCCACTCCAGGTCGAGCCCCTGCGCCTCTGCGCGTCGCCGGCCGGCCTCCAGCAACTCGGGTGTCAGGTCGCTCGCGGTCACGCGCGCCCCCCGCTGCGCGGCGGGGAGCGAGGCGTTGCCGGTGCCGGCCGCGACGTCGAGGACCCGCTGTCCGGCGCGCACGTCGCAGGCCTCGACCAGCCGGGGACCGAGCGGCAGCAGCCACGTCTCCACCATCCGGGGGTAGTCCCCCGAGGCCCACATCTTGCGGTGCCGCGCCTTGAGTTCGGCGTCGCTGACCGTGACGGACATCCGAGTCCCCTCTCGTGGAGCAGCCAGACCCCTGCAGACGATGGCCGGTCCGCAGCCGCTCGGCCAGGGGCGAACTGCTCCCCTCCCGGCGGGCCGGCGGTCCCCCGATCGTGCGGGCCGCCCCTCGTGGTCGGCGGTCAACGAGCCCGGACGCAGCCCGGTGCGGCCATCGGGTCATGAGCTGCGGCCAGGCGGTCCTGATCAGCACCGTGGACCGGGCCGCGCACTGGGTCGCAGCGATCCCCGGGTCGAACGCGACCTCCCGGCGCCACCCTGGCCGCGATCGAGCTGCTGGTCGGCCGAGGCGGACCGTCGAGGCAGCTCCCATGGGCAGCACGACCACCCCGGCCCGTGCCCCTGCCATCCGGTGCGCTCCCGGATGGAGGGCATGGGGCCGGCTAATGGCCTTGCTCGTCGAACCCACCGGGTGTCATGGTCGGCGACGTGCTCATCGCGCTGCAGCAGACGACCACGCCGGAGGTCCTCCGGCGTCTCGTGTAGCACGCGCGCTACCAGTCCCGGGGAGCCAGCCCCGGGTGTGCTGTCGGCGGTCGGTTCCCCTCGTGAGAGGAACCGCGATGTCCCCCAGCCCCTCCGACCACTCCGGTCTCGGACGTGCACTGGATCTCTTCGACACCTCCGTCTCGGTGGGTGCCGGGCTCCCCCTGTGGCTGCCCGACGGCGCCGTCGTACGCGCCGAGCTGGAACGATTCGCCGTGGAACAGGCACTCGCATCGGGCTGCCGCCGGGTCTACACCCCCGTGCTGGCCAAGCGGGAGCTGTTCGAACGCTCGGGGCACTGGGACAAGTTCTCGGCCGACATGTTCCCGGAGATGCGGGTGGGCGGGGAGAGCCTCGTGCTGCGCCCGGCGAACTGCCCGCACCACACCCAGGTCTTCGCGGCCCGCCCACGCAGCTACCGGGACATGCCGGTGCGGCTGGCGGAGATCGGCTCGATGTTCCGCAGCGAACTGTCCGGCGTCCTCGTCGGGCTCAGCCGGGTCCGGCAGATCAACCTCGACGATGCGCACTCCTTCTGCCGTCCCGATCAGGTCACCGACGAGGTGCGTCTCGCACTCGACGCGATCCGACACTGCTACGAGGTGCTCGGCATCCGCATCCACCGGTACCGGCTCTCCGTCCGCGGACCCCATGGCCGCTACCTGGGAGCGGACGAGCAGTGGCGTACCGCTGAGGACCAGCTCCGCGCCGCTCTGGACGTCGCCGGCCTCAGCCATGACGTCGCGCCGGGTGAGGCCGCCTTCTACGGTCCGAAGATCGACGTCCAGGTGGTCGACCACCGCGGCCGCGAGGAGACCCTCTCCACCGTGCAGGTCGACCACAACCAGCCGGAGCGTTTCGACCTGCACTACGTCGGCGAGGACGGCGGGAGGCACCGCCCCGTCATGGTCCACCGGGGGCTGCTGAGCTCGATGGAGCGGATGACAGCCATCCTCCTGGACGGCGGCAACGGTCGCTTCCCCACCTGGCTGTCCCCGGAGCAGGTCCGGGTGCTGCCGGTCAGCGAGGAGGCGCACGGAGCTGCCGCACGCTCGCTGGTGACCCGGCTCGCCAGGGCGGGCATCCGCGCGGAGCTGTCCGCACGTGGCTCGCTGTCGGTCCGCATCAAGGAGGCACACCACCGGCGAGCTGCATACGTCGCGGTGGTGGGGGACGACGAGGTCGCGGACGACGCGGTCACCGTGTCCGCGCCCGGCTCACCGGCCCGGTCCCTCATGCCGGTGTCCGAACTGGTCGAGCGACTGGTCGCAGAGATCGCTGCCCGCCGGCGCGACCGGACCGTCGCCGGCTGACCCGCCGGTGCAGGCGGTCGGCGGTGCACGACGACCGGCTCGGTCGCACGGGCACCCGTCCCCGACCGGAGCCGCTCGTCCGATCAGGCCAGCAGCGCCGCGAGCGAGGCGTCGGAGTCGGCGAGCGCCGCCCGGTCGTAGGTCGCGCCGGTGGCCAGCAGCTCGTCGGCCCCGCTGCGCTCGGTGAGCTGCTCCAGGCGGCGGCGGACCGTCGTGGGGCTGCCGGCGGCGGCGGCGTCGAGGCCGCGCTCGACCCGGCCGGCGACCTGGTCGTCCCAGCGCTGGTCGCGGATGGCCGCCACCGGCTCGAGGGCGCCGAACACGCCGGTGCGCCGGGAGCTCACCATCGCCCAGACCTCGGGGAGCGCCAGCTCCCGGGCCTCGGCATCGGTGTCGGCGACGAGCACGTCGAGGGCGACGGTGACGTGCGGACGGCCGTCCCGATGCGGACGGAAGTCCCGCCGGTAGGCCGCGAGCAGGTCCCCCAGGTCGGGCCGGTCGAGCACCGGGCCACCCAGCACGACCGGGAGCCCCAGCCGGGCGGCGACCTCGACCCCGCGGCCGGTGGCGAGCACGAAGAGCGGGACCGGCGCCTCGCCGACCGGGTGCGCGGTGACCGGTGCGGTCCGCTCCAGGTAGCCGCGGAGCTCGACGACGTCGTCGGCGAACGTGTCCGGCTCGTCGCCGGAGCGACGCAGGGCACGGCGTACGGGCGCGGTGAAGCCGAGCGAGCGGCCCAGGCCGAGGTCGATCCGCCTCGGGTACAGGGCGGCGAGCATCTGGAACTGCTCGGCCACGACGAGGGGCTGGTGGTGCGGCAGCATCACCCCACCCGAGCCGAGCCGGATCGTCGCCGTGCGCGCCCCGATCGCCGCCAGCAGCACCGCCGGCGCTCCGGACGCGACACCCGGTACGCCGTGGTGCTCGGCCACCCAGAACCGGCGGTAGCCGAGCGCCTCCGTCGCGACCGCCCGCTCCACCGTGTGCGTCAGCGCGGCCCCCTCCGGATGGCCGGTGCGGGTCCGGGAGCGGTCGAGCAGCGAGAGCCTCACACCGGGGGCAACCTGGGACACCCGGTCCGGCTTCCGGCGGGCCGTGCCGCCGAGCGTGGTCGTCGTCGCGGACAGCCGCTCGGCTCCCGGCAGGGTGCGCGGTCCCGCTCCCTGCCGGGGACCGTCAGGGAGCCCACCAGTCCGTGCCGGGCGACGCGAGGGTGCGGCCGATGCCGCGCGCGGCGGCCCGGACGCCGGGCGCGATGTCGCGGACGGCAGCCGGGGAACTCCCGCGCACGACGATGGACAACGCGGCCACCACGGTGCCGCAGACCTCGACCGGTGCGGCGACGGAGACGGCGTCCTCGGTGACCTGCCGATCGCTGATGGCCATGCCGGTCCGGCGGACCTCGGCGAGCACCCGGCGCAACCGCCGCGGATCGGTGATGGTGTGCCGGGTGTAGGCCGTCAGCGGGTCGGCCAGCACGCGTTCCTGCACCTCGGCCGGGGCGTGGGCCAGCAGCACCAGGCCGACCCCGGTCGGCGGCAGGGCGAAGCGACCGCCGACCCGGGTGAGCACGCCGACGGCCGACCGCCCGGCGATCCGCTCGACGAAGACCACCTCGGTGCCCTCGCGCACGGCGAGCTGCACGTTCTCGTGGGTGACCTCGTAGAGGTCCTCCATGAACGGCAGCGCCACCTCGCGCAGTCCCAGCCCGCGTGGCGCGAGGGCGCCCAGCTCCCACACCCGCAGGCCCACCCGGTAGCGGCCGTCCTCGTCCCGCTCGACGCCGCCCCAGGCGCACAGCTCTCCGACCAGGCGGTGGGCGGTGGACAGCGGCACGCCGACGGCCCGGGCGATCTCCGACAGCGTGAGCGCCGGCCGCTCCCGCGTGAAGGCGTCGAGGACGGCGAGCAGCTTGCCGCCCGCCGTCCGCCGGGCCGCCAGCGGACCGGCACGGAGGCCGCTGGTCACGGCACGTCGATGGAGACGACCGCCGGCCGCCCGTCGCCGCCGGCCAGCCCCCCGGTGCGGGCGCTGACCACGCGGGAGACGCAGCACTGCAGCCGGTCACCCGCCCGGTGCTGCTCGTCGCTGAGGAAGACGTCGCGGTGGTCGATGACCCCGTCGACGTCGAGGACCTTGACCTCGCACAGGCCGCACTCGCCGCGACGGCAGTCGAACATCATGTCCGCACCGCAGGCCTCCAGCGCCTCGAGCATCGACACGTCGTGCGGCACGAGGGTCTCCAGGCCCAGCCGCGGGATGCGCACGGTGAACGCCTCGGGGGCGAACCGGCCGCTGCTGCCGAACGTCTCGAACCGCAGGTCGGCCGGGCGACGTCCGGCCTGCGCCCAGGCGGCCTTGATCGCGTCGAGCATGGGGGTGGGACCGCAGACGTACAGCTCCCCGCCGTCGGGGACGCCGGCGACCAGCTCGGCGACGTCGAGGGAGCCGCCCTCGTCGTCGATCCGCAGGTCGAGGCGGTCGCCGTGCTCGGCGGCCAGCTCGTCGACGAACGCCATGAGGCCCCGCGACCGGGCGCCGTAGACGAAGCGGTAGTCCGCGCCGCGGGCCTTGAGCGCCTTCCCCATGGCCACCAGGGCGGTGATGCCGATCCCCCCGGCGGCCAGGACGTACCCGGGCCTGCCGTAGTTGAGCGGGAAGTTCTGCAGCGGCTGGGTGATCGACACCTCCTGCCCCCGGCGCAGACCGTGCATGAAGGCCGAGCCGCCCCGGCTCTGCCGGGCCAGCTGCACCCCCAGCACCAGCTCCGTGCCGTAGCCGCTCATGCCCACGACGGAGTACGAGCGGACGTCGGCGCGGCCGTTGACGTAGACCCCGATGTCGATGTGGCTGCCCGGTGGCGCGGGCACGTCGAGCTGCTCGGGCTCCAGCACGATCCGCCGGACGTGCTGGGCGACCTCGCAGACGTCGATCACCCGCGCCCTCCCCCACCGCTTGGCGCTCGTGGCTGCCATGTCGGTCGCTCCGGCTACAGGCCGCGGCCCATGAGGCCGGCCGTCGGCTGCTCCCGGTGACGGGCCACGCCACCGGCCACCTCGGCGGCCTGACCGGCGCCGCCGCCGGCCGGCGGCCCGGCGTTGGCGGCGGACGTGACCTCGGCCATCGCGGCGGCGGCGTGCCCGGCCAGGTCACTCACCGCTCCGGTGTCCGAGCCGAGCTCGGCGTCGATCATGCGCTGCACGATCCGGCGGGTCCACATGCTGCCCGCGTCGATGTTGAGGTTGTAGAAGTCGTAGTCGGGGTTGGCCTCGATCCCCCGCTGCTGGGCCTCGAGCATCTGCTCGTCCTCGAAGAAGACGTTGGACACGCCCTCGCGCAGCCGGGTGGTGATCACCTGCTTGTCCAGGCACCAGTCGCGGGCGAACCCCCACAGGTAGTGGCAGGTGTTGTCGGTCTCCGGCGTCATCGTGTTGATCACCGTGCCGGTGACCCCCTGGCTGCGGTCGCCCTCGGGCGCGCCCGTCCCGGCCTTGGCCACACCGACGTCGATCGCGATGGTCGACGGGGCGGTGTAGCGAATGATCTGCCAGCGGTCGACCGGCCCCTCGTAGTCGGGGAAGCGGTCCTGCAGGTTGCGCCTCCAGAACGGCGGCGGGTCGATGCCCAGCATCCACTTGGTCACCGTCACCGTCCGGTCGGTGTGGGTCACGGTGAACTCCGACTCCGACAGCGCGTCGTGGCCGATGCTCGACCCGTGCACGAACTGTTCGTGCGTGAGGTCCATGAGGTTGTCCACGATGAGCTGGTAGCTGCAGTTGACGTGGATCGTCTTGCCGTCACCGGCCCACTCGGGGTGCTCGTTCCAGTACAGGTCGGGCACCAGGGCCGGGTCGGCCAGCGCCGGGTCGCCCGGCCAGACCCACACGTAGCGG
This sequence comes from Geodermatophilus sp. URMC 65, assembly GCF_053502545.1. Classification (NCBI taxonomy): domain Bacteria; kingdom Bacillati; phylum Actinomycetota; class Actinomycetes; order Geodermatophilales; family Geodermatophilaceae; genus Geodermatophilus; species Geodermatophilus sp. URMC 65. The sequence continues at coordinate 5,230,614 of NZ_CP199954.1, read as the reverse complement.
TGCCGCTCCACGACCGGGAAGGAGTGCACCGAGGCGCTGGGGTTGATCGTCTCCTGCGCCGGCATGAAGGTGGCCCGGCCGTCGGGGTCGTAGCAGATGCCGTGGTAGCCGCACATGATCTCCTCGTCGCCGCGCAGCTTGCCCATCGACAACGGCGCCAGCCGGTGCCAGCAGGCGTCGGCCAGCGCGACCGGACGGCCGGCCGTGGTCCGGTAGAGGACGATCGGCCGGTTGGCGACCGTCTTGGCCAGCAGGTTGCGCCCCACCTCGTGGTCCCACGCCGCCGCGTACCAGGCGTTGAGCGGGAACGAGCGGAACGCGGCGTGCCCGGTGGGGCGGCCGACGGAGGCGGGCGAGGTCGAACCGGTCATGTTCGGGTCCCTTCGGAGATCTCGGCGGGGCAGTCGGGTCGGGGAACGGTCAGGCGGGGATGGGGTCCTCGTGGTGGGCCGGTGCCTCCCGGACCATCGCGTAGAGGAAGAAGGAGACGATCATGATCCCGGCGGCGACGTAGACCCCGGGAGCCCAGCTCCCGGTCGCGTCGCGGAGGATGCCGCTGACCACCGGGCTGAGCACGGCACCGATCTCGGAGACGAGGTTGAGCATGCCGAAGGCCGAGCCGCGCTCGCTGGCGGGCACCAGGTCGCCGGTCATGCCCTGCACGATCGGCTGCAGCGCGTTGAAGAACACCCCGGAGCTGAACAGCAGCAGCCCGAGGAGGGCCAGCGAGGGCAGCTGGTCACCCTCCCCGCCGGAGATGCTCCAGCCGAAGAGGAGCACGAGCACCGAGTAGACGGCGGTGCAGACCAGGGCGAGCGGCTTGCGGCCACGGCCGCGGCGGACGGCGCGGTCGGCGAGCCAGCCGCCGACGGGGAAGCCGAGGATCCCGGCACCGGCGTTGAACGCAGCGGTCAGCGCGGCGGCCAGCAGACTGCTCTCCGCTGCCTCCCGGACGATCTGCACCGACCAGAAGCTGAAGAACCACAGGTTCCACAGGATCGCGATGTAGGCCAGGTAGATCAGCCACATGTTGCGGTTGAGCAGTGCTGCCCCGCGACCGGACTGCTTGACGCTGCGCACGATGATCGCGATGTACACGAGCGCGATGACCGACGCGATGGTCGCGGTCAGCCACTCCGGCCACTGGAACGTCTCGGCCATCAGGAAGAGGCCGACGATGACCAGGAAGGTCGGCGTGGAGAACAGCAGCAGCCGTAGGAACGGCGGCCCCAGCCGCAGCGCCCCACCGAGCTTCGACCGGAAGAAGACGAACGCCACCGTCGCGACCACGAACGTGAACGCGGCGAACACGAAGAACGGCAGTCGCCAGGCACCGTCGCCCATGCCCAGCGACTCGCCCCAGGCGATCAGCAGCGGCGTGGCGATGATCCCGACCGTCAGGCCGATGGACAGGCCGGTGATCACGATGCCCAGACCGAGCGTCCGCTGGGCCGCCGGGGTGTGCGTGATGATCAGGGTGCGGTCGTTGGAGTAGAAGACGCCCTCGCCCAGGCCGGTCAGCACGCGGGCCGCGACGAACGCCACGAGCCCGGCCACCAGGCCGGAGACGATGGTCAGGACGCCGGCCGCCAGCAGCGAGACGATGATCATCTCCCGGTGCCCGAAGCGGTCGCCGAGCCGCCCCCCCGGGTACTGGGTGAGCATGTAGCCCAGGAAGAACATCGAGCCGACCAGGCCACCCACCGTCGCCGGGTTGGACGCGTCCCCGATGAACCCCGCCTCGTTCTGGATCATCCAGGCGATGACCGGGCCGGTGACCGTCCGGTCCGCGTAGCTGACCACCCAGCCGAGCAGCAGCACCGCCCACAGGGCCCGGTAGGGGGCGACCGGCCGGTCGTCGCGACCGACGTCGAGCAGCTGCTCTTCCCGGGCGGTGTCGCTCTCGGAACTCCCTGACGCCATCTGCCACTCCCTTCCGAGCGAGGCCGCCGCCTATCGGCGATCGGCGATCGATGGAGGGAAGAGTGACGCAGGACACCGCCGCGGGTGTACGCCACTTCCGTGGGGCGGAAGGCGGATTCGGCCGGGCGCCGGGCCCGGGCGCCGACGGCGCGCGAGGGCGGTGGCGACTACGTGGGACGGGCCCACACGGAGGCGCCGTGCCAGTCGATGGCCACGACCGCCTCGTCGCCGACGACCCACGCGTCGTGTCCGGGTGGCAACGACGTCACGTCACCGGGCCCGGCCTCGATCTCGGTCCCGTCCGCCATGCGCACGTGGACCCGGCCGGACACCTGGTACTGCTGGTGCGGCGCCTCGCAGAGCTCCGTGCCGGCCACCGGCTTGACGTCCTCGGACCACCGCCACCCCGGCTGGAGGGTGATCCTGCCGACCTGGGCTCCCCCGGACAGGTTGAGCAGTTCGAGCCGCCAGTTGTCCCCCTCACGGACCTCGTCCGGCTCGTCGAAGGTGGCGTGCTCCAGGGGCTGGGTCTCCATGGCTCCTCCTCTCGATCCCGTGCACCCGAGGAGGCCAGTTGTCCTCACCGTCCGGCCGGTGGTCAACGGGGAACACGCTGTTCTGCTACTCCCCTGACGATCGTGGTGACGCGGGTGCCGACGACCTGACCGGTCGGGAACCGCGCTGCCCGACACCCGACCGTGCGCCCGAGCGCTACCGCTCACCGGTCGGGTCGTGGCGACCGTCGTCGACGTCCGCGGCCGCGGTCGCTGCGGGCCGTCATCGACCGGGCCGACAGGTCTAGGCGGCCCAGCGCTTCCGGTGTCCCATGGCCCCATGCCTCCCGAACGCGTGGCTGTCGGGACCGGCCCGGTCAGGCCCGAGGACGTGGTCCGCGTCGCCCGGGACGGGTGCGGGGTCCGCCTGACCGCGGAGGCCCTCGCGGAGATCGCCCGGAGCCGCTCCGTCGTCGACGCCCTGGCCGGGGACGACCGGGCGCACTACGGCGTGTCCACCGGCTTCGGGGCGCTGGCCACCCTGCACATCCCGGTCGGGCAGCGAGGCTGGTTGCAGCGCAGCCTGATCCGTTCCCACGCCGCGGGCTCCGGCCCCGAGGTCGAACGCGAGGTCGTCCGGGCCCTCATGCTGCTGCGGCTGTCCACCCTGGCGACCGGCCGCACCGGCGTCCGGCCGGAGACCGCCCAGACCTACGCGGCCGTGCTGGATGCCGGACTCGTGCCGGTCGTGCACGAGTACGGCTCGCTCGGGTGCTCCGGCGACCTGGCCCCGCTGGCCTCGGTCGCGCTCGCCCTCACGGGGGAGGGACGGGTCCGGGACGGCGCCGGTGAGCTCCGCGCGGCCGCGGAGGCCCTGCGGGAGCACGGCATCGAGCCCGTGGAGCTGGCCGAGAAGGAGGGGCTCGCACTGGTGAACGGGACCGACGGCATGCTCGGCATGCTGGTCCTGGCGCTGGCCGACCTGCGCCGCCTGCTGACGACGGCCGACGTCGCCGCGGCCATGAGCGTCGAGGCCCTGCTCGGCACCGACGCCGTGTTCGCCGCGGACCTCCAGGCGCTGCGCCCGCACCCGGGGCAGGCGGTCTCGGCCGCCAACCTGCGCATGCTCCTGAGCGGCAGCGGCGTGATGGCCAGTCACCGGGGGCCCGAGTGCACGCGGGTGCAGGACGCCTACTCGCTGCGCTGCGCCCCACAGGTGCACGGCGCGGCCCGCGACACGATCGCCCACGCCGCCGCGGTCGCCGGCCGCGAGCTCGCCGCGGCCATCGACAACCCGGTGATCACCCCCGACGGCCGCGTGGAGTCCAACGGCAACTTCCACGGCGCGCCGGTCGGCTACGTCCTGGACTTCCTCGCGATCGCGGCCGCCGACGTCGCCGGGATGAGCGAGCGACGCACCGACCGGTTCCTCGACGTGGCCCGCAGCAACGGACTGCCGGCGTTCCTCGCCGACGCTCCCGGGCTCGACTCCGGGCATATGATCGCCCAGTACACCGCGGCCGGGATCGTCAGCGAGCTCAAGCGGCTCGCCGTCCCGGCCAGCGTCGACACCATCCCCTCCTCGGCGATGCAGGAGGACCACGTCTCCATGGGCTGGGCCGCCGCCCGCAAGCTGCGGCGCGCGATCGACGGCCTCACCCGTGTCCTCGCCATCGAGATCCTGACCGCAGCCCGTGCCCTCGACCTGAGGGCCCCGCTGCGACCGGCCCGGGCCACGGCCGCGGTGCGCGACGCCGTCCGCGCGGCCGGCGTCGACGGGCCCGGACCGGACCGGTACCTGGCCCCGGAGATCGAGGCCGTCGTCCGCCTGGTGGCCGACGGAGCCCTGCTCCGGGTCACCGACCTCCCCCTGAGCTGACCCCGCGAGACGAGGAGAGCCACCCATGGACGGAGCACGACCCGTACGGTCCCCACGCGGCACCACCCTCACGGCCCGGAGCTGGCAGACGGAGGCGCCGCTGCGGATGCTGCAGAACAACCTCGACCCCGAGGTCGCCGAACGACCCGACGACCTGGTCGTCTACGGCGGCACCGGTCGCGCCGCCCGCGACTGGCGCAGCTTCGACGCCATGGTGCGCACGCTGACGACCCTCGCCGACGACGAGACGATGCTGGTGCAGTCCGGTCGGCCGGTCGGCGTCCTGCAGACGCACGAATGGGGGCCCCGGGTGCTGATCGCCAACTCCAACCTGGTGGGCGACTGGGCGACCTGGCCGGAGTTCAGACGCCTCGAGCACCTCGGCCTGACCATGTACGGCCAGATGACCGCCGGCTCGTGGATCTACATCGGGACGCAGGGGATCCTCCAGGGCACCTACGAGACGTTCGCCGCCGTGGCGGCCAGGCGGTTCGGGGGAACTCTCGCCGGCACGCTGACGCTGACCTGCGGCTGCGGCGGCATGGGCGGTGCCCAGCCGCTCGCCGTGACGCTCAACGGCGGGGTGTGCCTCATCGTCGACGTCGACGGGAGCCGGCTGCGCCGCCGGGTCGCCCAGCGCTACCTCGACGAGGTGGCCGACGACCTCGACGACGCCGTCGGACGCTGCCTCGCCGCCAAGCGGGACCGGCGAGCGCTGTCCGTCGGCCTCCAGGGCAACGCGGCCACGGTGGTCCCCGAGCTCCTGCGCCGGGACGTCGAGGTCGACGTCGTCACCGACCAGACCTCCGCGCACGACCCGCTCAGCTACCTCCCGGAGGGGGTCGACCCCGACGACTGGCACGACCTCGCCCGGGCCAAGCCCGAGGAGTTCACCGACCGCGCCCGCGCGTCGATGGCCCGGCACGTCGAGGCGATGGTCGGGTTCCTCGACGCCGGGGCCGAGGTCTTCGACTACGGCAACTCGATCCGGGACGAGGCCCGCCAGGGCGGCTTCGACCGGGCGTTCGCCTTCCCGGGCTTCGTGCCCGCCTACATCCGGCCGCTGTTCTGCGCGGGCAAGGGTCCCTTCCGCTGGGCCGCCCTGTCCGGGGACCCGGCCGACATCGCCGCGACCGACCGCGCCGTCCTCGACCTGTTCCCGGACGACGACCACCTGCAGCGCTGGATCCGGGCCGCGCAGGACAAGGTCGCCTTCCAGGGGCTGCCGGCCCGCATCTGCTGGCTCGGCTACGGCGAGCGCGACGTCGCCGGTCTCCGCTTCAACGAGCTGGTCGCCGCCGGGGAGATCACCGCACCGATCGTCATCGGCCGCGACCACCTCGACTCCGGGTCCGTCGCCTCCCCCTACCGGGAGACGGAGGCCATGGCGGACGGATCGGACGCCATCGCCGACTGGCCGCTGCTCAACGCGCTGGTCAACACCGCCTCGGGCGCCACGTGGGTGTCGGTCCACCACGGCGGCGGCGTGGGCATCGGCCGGTCCATCCACGCCGGGCAGGTCAGCGTCGCCGACGGCACGGAGCTGGCCGCCCGGAAACTCGCGCGGGTGCTGCACAACGACCCGGGCACCGGCGTGCTGCGGCACGTCGACGCGGGCTACGACCTGGCCGCCGACGTCGCGGCCGAGCGCGGGATCCGGGTCCCGATGACGGAGGGCTGACGGTGGACTCGTTCGGGTCCATGTGGGCCGACCTGGCGCCGGTAGGCCGGGACCCGTCCACCGGCGGCTACCGCCGCTCCGCCTGGACGGCGGCCGACGCCACCCTGCGCGAGTGGTTCACCGCCGAGGCCGGACGGCGGGGGCTCGACGTCACGACCGACCGGGCCGGCAACCTCTGGGCCTGGACGGCGGACCCCGACGCCGGCGGGCCCGGGCTCGTCCTCGGCAGCCACCTCGACTCGGTGCCGGACGGCGGCGCGTTCGACGGCCCGCTCGGCATCGTGTCGGCCCTCGCGGCGCTGGACCGGCTCGACCGCGCCGCCCTCCGGCGGCCGGTCGGCATCGCCTGCTTCGCCGACGAGGAGGGTGCCCGCTTCGGCGTGGCCTGTTCCGGGTCCCGGCTGGTCACCGGCGTCCTCGACCCCGACCGGGCTCGCGGGCTGACCGACGACGACGGCACGACGATGGCGGAGGCCATGACCCGCGCCGGGCTGGATCCGGCCGTGGTCGGCCGGGACGACGAGGCCCTCCGGCGCATCGGCACGTTCGTCGAACTGCACGTGGAGCAGGGCCGCGCGCTGGTCGACCGATCGTCGGCCGTCGGCGTCGCCTCGTCGATCCGGCCGCACGGCCGGTGGCGGCTGGACCTGCGCGGCCGGGCCGACCACGCGGGCACCACGAGGCTGGCCGACCGGCAGGATCCGATGCTGGCGCTGGCGGCGGCCGTCCTCGGGGCACGGGAGGCGGCCGGCCGCCACGGCGCCCTGGCCACCGTCGGCAAGGTGCAGGTGCAGCCCAACGGGGTCAACGCGATCCCGTCGGAGGTCACCGCCTGGTTGGACGCCCGGGGGCCCGACGAGGCCGGCGTACGACAAGTGGTCGCCGCGGTGGGGGCGGCGGCGGGCGCGGATCCCGTCGAGGAGTCCTGGACCCCCGGCACCTCGTTCGAGCCCTCGCTGCGCGACCGGCTGGCCGGCCTCCTCGGCGGCGACGGCACCCCCGCGCCGGTCCTGCCCACGGGCGCGGGTCACGACGCGGGCATCCTGACGGCGGCCGGCATCCCGACCGCCATGCTGTTCGTCCGCAACCCGACCGGCGTCTCCCACTCCCCCGCCGAACACGCAGAGCCCGACGACTGCGCGGCCGGCGTGGCCGCACTGGTCCGGGTGGTCGAGGAGCTCGCGTGCTGACCTTCTGGTGCGAGCACGCCTGGCTCGGCAGCGGCCCGGCGGCCGGGGTGCGGGTGGCCCTCGACGAGGGGCGGATCACCGCCGTCGAGGTGGCCGCGCCCGCGGCCGGGGACCAGCGGCTGGCCGGTCTCGTCCTGCCCGGTCTGGCGAACGGGCACTCGCACGCCTTCCACCGAGCCCTGCGCGGGCGCACCCACGACCGGGCCGGCACGTTCTGGACCTGGCGGGAGCGCATGTACCGCCTGGCCGCGCGGCTCGACCCCGACCGTCACCTCGCCCTGGCCCGCGCCGCCTACGCCGAGATGGCGCTCGCCGGGATCACCTGCGTAGGCGAGTTCCACTACCTGCACCACCCGCCCGGCGGCGGTCGGTACGCCGATCCGAACGCCATGGCGGAGGCGCTGGTCCAGGCGGCGGCCGACGCCGGCATCCGGCTGACCCTGCTCGACGCCTGCTACCTCGCCGGCGGGCTCGACGGAGGCGGGCACCTGCCCCTGGACGAGGTCCAGCTCCGGTTCTCCGACGGGGATGCCGATGCCTGGGCCGCACGGACGGAGCTGCTCGCGGAGCGGGACGGCGTCCGGGTCGGAGCCGCCGTGCACTCCGTGCGGGCCGTGCCGGCGGCGCAGCTGCCCACGGTCACGCACGCCACCGGCGGGCGCCCCCTGCACGTGCACCTCTCCGAGCAGCCCGCGGAGAACGAGGCCTGCCTGGCCCACTACGGCACGACGCCCACCGGGCTGCTGCACGAGCAGGGGGTCCTCGGTCCCTCGACCACCGCCGTGCACGCCGTCCACCTCACCCCGGACGACGTCGCGACGCTCGGGGGCACCGGGACGGGGGTCTGCGCCTGCCCGAGCACCGAGGCCGACCTCGCCGACGGGATGGCCCCGCTCCTGGGGCTCCGGGACGCCGGCTCGCCGCTCAGCCTGGGCAGCGACCAGCACGTCGTCACCGACCTGCTGGCCGAGGCCCAGCTGCTCGAGGCCCACGAGCGGCTGCGCACCCGCGAACGTGGCCGCTTCGCCCCGGCCGCGCTCGTCGCCGCGCTCACCCTCGACGGGCACCGCGCCCTCGGCTGGCCCGATGCCGGTCGCATCGCCCCGGGCCAGCGGGCCGACCTGGTCGCCGTCCGGCTGGACAGCCCGCGGACGGCCGGGTGCACACCGGCCCAGCTGCCGATGGTGGCGGCCGCCACGGACGTGCACACCGTGGTCGTCGACGGCCGGGTCGTCGTCGCCGAGGGCAGGCACGTGCTGGGCGACGTCGGCCGCCTGCTCGCGGCGGCCATCGACCCGCTCCGGGACGACCGGTGAGCGAGCCGGCGAGCTCGACGAGGGACAGAGCGGCTCCGCGAACGAGGCCGACGAGCGCCGGTGAGGAGCCCGGGTGAGCACGCTGGTCACCGGCATCGCCGAACTGGTCACCAACGACCCCTCCCGAGGAACGGGCCGGCTGGGCCTGATCAGCGACGCGGCCCTGATCGTGGAGGACGGCGCCATCGCCTGGATCGGGTCGCGACGCCGCGCACCGGCCGCCGATGCGTCGATCGACGTCGGTGGCCGGGCGGTCGTCCCGGGCTTCGTCGACAGCCACACCCACCTGGTCTTCGCCGGCGACCGGGCCGCGGAGTTCGAGGCCCGGATGTCCGGCGCGCGCTACGACGGCGGCGGCATCGCGGCCACCGTCGCCGCGACCCGCGCCGCCTCCGACGACACCCTCCGCAGCCGGCTGCGCGGTCTGGTGGCGGAGATGCGTCGCCAGGGCACCACGACCGCGGAGGTCAAGAGCGGCTACGGGCTGACCGTCGAGGACGAGGCACGCTGCCTGCGACTGGCTGCGGAGGTCACGGCCGAGACCACGTTCCTGGGCGCGCACGTGGTGCCGGCCGAGTACGCCGGCCGCCGCGAGGACTACGTCGCCCTGGTCACCGGTCCGATGCTCGCGGCGTGCGCCCCGTCCGCCCGGTGGATCGACGTCTTCTGCGAGCCCGCCTCGGCGCACGCCTTCGACGGCGACGAGGCACGCGCCGTGCTGGAGGCCGGCCGCGCCCGAGGCCTGCAGCCGCGGGTGCACGCCAACCAGCTCTCGGCCGGACCCGGTGTGCGGCTCGCGGTGGAGCTCGGCGCGGCCAGCGCCGACCACTGCACCCACCTGAGCGACGCCGACGTCGACGCCCTCGCCGACGGCAGCACGGTCGCGACCCTGCTGCCCGGCGTCGAGTTCGCCACCCGGTCGCCCTATCCCGACGCCCGGCGGCTGTTGTCGGCAGGGGTCACGGTGGCCCTGGCCACCGACTGCAACCCGGGCAGCAGCTTCACGTCGTCGATGCCGTTCTGCATCGCGCTCGCCGTCCGCGAGATGGGGATGGCCCCGGTCGAGGCGCTGTGGGCGGCGACCGCCGGCGGCGCGGCGGCGTTGCGACGGCCGGACGTCGGGCACCTCGGTCCCGGTGCGCGGGCCGACCTGGCCGTCCTCGACGCGCCGTCCCACCGGTACCTGGCCTACCGCCCCGGCGTGCCCCTCGCCCGGGCACTGGCACCCGACGACAGCCGCCCGCCGACCGGCTCCTGAGGCCCGACCGCCGGCCGCTGGGCCCCGTGGGCACGGGGGCACGGCGGTCGGCGTCGCGTCCCGGCGGTGGATCAGAGCCGGTACACCCGCCGGGCGTTCTCGTGGCCGATGAGGCGCAGGACGCGCTCGGCGTCGGGCCGCGCCCACTCCCCGTCCTGCACCCACTGCCCGACGACCCGGCTGATGCCCCGTCGCCACAGCAGCGCACCGAGCAGGTGCAGCTCGCTGGGCCCCCAGGCGTCCGACGAGTACAGCTGCTTGGTGAAGGGGGCGACCTCGAGCGACTCGGCGACGATCTGCGCGCTCTGGCTGCCGGAGTAGAACAGGCCGAGGCCGACGTCGAAGTAGACGTTGTCGAACGCCTGGGCCAGGTAGCCCGCCTCGCGGTGGTACGGGTAGTTGTGCAGCAACATCACCGGGACGCCGGTCGGCTCCACCCGGCGCAGCCAGGGCATGAGCAGCAGCGGGTTGGCCCGGTGCAGGTCCAGGTCGGGGTCGCCGTAACCGCTGTGCAGCTGCAGGGGCAGGCCGCGGTCGACACCGCACCACAGGAGGTGGCGCAGGAGCACCGGGTCCTCGATCCGGACCCGGCCGGACGCGGAGCCGAGGAGGCGGTCGACGGCCTCGGCGACCTCGGCGTCGCCGGGTCGTGCCGGGTCGACGTCGAAGCCGGCGCGGTAGGCGATGATGCTCTTGGTGCCGACCGCCGCGCGGGTCGCCTCCTCCAGCAGGGCCGGGTACCCCGCGACGAAGGCGCGGCCGGAGCCCACCTCCCCGAGCAGCCCCTCGGCCACGGTCTCCAGCCGGACGACCTCGTGCGCGGCCGCGCCGGCCGCCTCGGCGTGCTCCGCGGGCGTCAGGACGGCGTCCCCGAGGTACCCGGTCTCGACGAGGTAGGTGTCGGTGCCGGCCGCTCCGAGGAGCCGCCGGTTGACCTCGTCCTCCCCCAGCTCGCACCGGCGCGCCCAGTACTCCTCCGCGGGCGCGTGCGGCTGCAGGCCGAGCACCGGGGCGCACCAGCGCCGGATGGCGAAGCCGACCTGCGAGTCGAACGCGGTCCCCGCCGAGTGCGGTCTCGGCCCCTCGGTGATCATCGACTCGAACGTCGGCCGGTCGACCGCCGCCCGCAGCGCGCCGTGCACGTGGTGGTCGACGAGGGGGAGGTCGGCCACCGTCTCGTCCAGCGGCCCGGGGTGTGCGCGGGGGTCCATGCTCACCATCCTGCGTAGGGCGCGACCTGGGCGTCGCTGACCTTGCCGGCGGCCGCGTCCTCGATGCCCCGCGCCAGCAGCTCCACGGCGCGGTCCACCTCGTCGTCGGTGATCACCAGCGGCGGCGTGACCTCGAGGACGTTGCCGCCGACGTAGAAGACGACGCCGCCGAGCTCCCACACCCGGTAGACGGTCCTGGCCGCGAGCGCGGCGTCGCGGCCGCGGCTCGCCCGGTCGGTCACGAGGTCCACGCCGATGGCCAGACCGCGCCCCCGCACGTCCCCCACGACGTCGAGGTGCGCGGTCGCCTGCCGCAGGCCCCGCCGGAGCCGCTCACCGGCCTGCGCGGCCCGCTCCACCAGCCCCTCCGCCCGGTACGTGGCGAGGACCGCCCGGGCGACGGCGGTGCTGTAGGGGTTGCCCGCCTGGGTCAGCAGCGCGGACGCACCGGGCTCGTCGAGCACCGCGGCCGGGCCGATCGCCGCCGAGATGGGCACACCGGCGCCCAGTGACTTGCCGAGGGTGACGACGTCGGGGGTGATGCCGTCGTGCTCGAACGCGTGCCACGTCCCGGGCCGGCCGAGGCCGACCTTGACCTCGTCGCAGATCAGCAGGGTGCCCGCCGCGGCGCACCGGACGGCGACCTCGGCGAGGAAGCCGTCGGGCGGGACGACCAGGCCACCGTCGGACAGGATCGGCTCGACCACCAGGCAGGCGACGTCCCGGCCGGCCAGTGCCGCGTCGAGGGCGGCGAGGACCTGGCCGTGGCGCCCGGGCTGCCGGTACGGGTCCGGGTAGGGCGTGAAGCGGACCTGCTCGTCCGCGGCGACGCTGCCGGCCTCGACGTGCACGCCCGACGCCTTCATCGCCACGCCGATGCCGCCGTGGTAGCTGTGCTCGAACGCGAGCACCGTGGGGCGGCCGGTGGCGTGGACGGCGCTCCGGATGGCCACGTCGTTGGCGTCCGACCCCGCGTGGCCGAGGTACACCCGCCGGTCCCCGGTGCCCGGGGTGAGCTCGAGCAGCTCCTCGGCCAGCGCGACGGCGTCCTCGTGGACGGCGCTGAGTGCACCGGCCCCGGGCGGCGCCGCCGCCACCCGGAGCAGGGCGTCCCGCACCGCGGGGTGGCCGTGCCCGAGACCGCACGCGGTCCAGGTCGCCGACAGGTCGAGCAGCCGGCGTCCGCCGGCCTCGACCAGCCAGGAGCCCTGCCCGGACTCGAGTGCCAGCGGGAAGAAGCGCAGCTTCTCGACCCCGGCGACGACCCGGTCGCGGTCGTACAGACGCTGTGCGGTCTCGTGCATCAGCGGGCCTCGGTGTCCGCGAAGGTGGCGTCCCTGTCGACGTCGTCGAGCTCCCGGGTCAGCGAGGCGCCGATCCGCTGGGCGAGGCCGCCGGCGAGGACGGCGACCAGGAGGCCGAGCACGACCCAGCCGATGGCCACGAAGGCCGGCGACAGGCCGCTCGCGTCCTTCACGCTGTAGACGATGACGACCACGATGAACAGGCCGCCCAGGGCCGGGAGCACGAGCTCGGCGGGGTTGAGCCTGACCTGACCGCTGCGCCACGCGGCGAACACCGCCACCTCGACCAGCAGGTAGGCGAACAGCAGGCAGGTCGCCCCCACGACGGCGAAGAAGAAGTACGCGTCGATGGCGGCGTCCCCGGTGCCCATGACCGGCCAGCCGGTCAGCCAGGTGACCAGGTTGACGACGATGCCGGCACCGGCCATGGCCAGGACGGCGTTGCGCGGGATCCGGTGCGTCGGGTCGATCCGGGCGAACTGGCGGGGGCCGAAGCCGTCGCGCGCCAGCGCCATCGCCAGCCGCGCCGAGGCCATCACCGACGAGAGGTTCGAGGCGAACGCCGACAGCACCGCCGTCACCAGGAGCAGCAGGGCGAACCAGTGACCGACGAAGCCCTCGCCGAGGTCGCCGAGGGTGTTCCCGGAGCCCTGGAAGGCGGCCAGGCCCGCCTCGTCGGTGCCGAAGCCGATCGTCTGGGCGAACATGACGACGACGAACAGCACGCCGGTGAGCAGGACCGAGCCGAACAGCGCGCGCGGGATGTTGCGGCGGGGGTCGTCGGTCTCCTCGCCCAGCGCGGCACAGGCCTCGAAGCCGGCCCAGGAGAGGAACGCGGCGACGACCGCGGCGAGCACGGCGCCGAGCCCGATGCCGTCCGGCGTGAACGTGGAGAGGTCGACGCCGGTCGACGCCGCGCCGCCCTGGCCGAAGACCGCGATGACCAGGACCAGCATGGCGGCGATGCCCACGCCCTCGATGGCGAGCAGCGAGCGCGACACCGTCGTGGTGTCGCGGGTGTTCATGTAGCCGGTGACGAGCAGGCAGAGAACGGCCGCGATGCCGTAGCCGAGGCTGGTTCCCTCACCGGTGAGCGACGCGAGCAGCGCGTTGAGGAAGGCCCCGAACACCGCTGCCGTGCAGATCGTGAAGAAGAGGTACGTGCCGAAGAGCGCGAAGCCGGCGACGAACCCGGCCCGCGGCCCGAGCGTCGCGCCCACCAGCGCGTAGGCGCTACCGGCGTGGTTGTACCGCTGGGTCAGCCGGATGAACCCGTAGGCGACCAGTGCGACGCCGATGAAGCCCAGGAGGAACACGAGCGGGACGGCCTTGCCGACCGTGCCGATGATGCCCTGGCCGTTGCCGGCCATGGCCAGCGTGGGACCCATGAGGCCGAGTGAGAGCGCGAGCGCCTCCCACAGTCGCAGCTTCCGCTTGGCCATGACACTCCTCGTTTCGGACGGGTGGTGCGCCGGGGTGGTGCGGGCAGGTGATCCGGGACGGCGGTGTTCCAGGAGGACGGTGGTCCAGGAGGACGGTGGTCCAGGAGGACGGTGGTTCAGGAGGACCAGGCGAACCTGGTCAGCGCGTGCGCGTCCTCGCCCTGGAACAGCGAGGACTCGTACCGGCGGACGGCGAGGACGGCGGCGTGCAGCTCCGGGCCCAGGACGGCGCGAGCCGCGTCGCTCCGCGCGAACAGCTCGATCCGGGCGGCCGCGTCGCTCGGGAGCGGCACGACCGCCGCTGCCCGCGCCTCCTCCGGGGACAGCTGCGTCGGGTCGACGTCGACGGCGGGGGGCAGCTGCAGCCTCCGCTCGATGCCCTCGGCGGCGAAGCCGAGGACCAGGCCGGTCGCGAGGTAGCTGTTGGCACCGGCGTCCACGCACTTGACCTCGACGTTCGCGCCGTGGGGATTGCCGTTGTTCGCGAGCAGCAGGCGGACGGCGGCCTCGCGGTTCTCGACACCCCAGCAGGCCGACGCCCCGGACCAGTGGCCCGGCTGCATGCGCTCCCCGGAGACGACGGTGCCGGCCAGCACAGCGGTGCCGCCGGGGAGGTGTCGGACGATCCCGGCGACGGCCGAGGCGCCCTCGGCGGTCAGGCCCTCGGCCAGCGGACCGCCGGTGAGCAGCGGGATCCCGTTCCGGGTGAGGGAGACGTGCATGTGGGCGCCGTTGCCCGAGCCGCCGGCGAAGGGCACCGGGGAGAAGGTGACCCGGAGCCCGTGCTCCCGGGCGACCCGGCCGAGGACCGCCCTGGCGAGGAGCACGTCGTCGGCAGCGCGGACCGGTGCGCGCGGCGGCAGGGAGAGCTCGAACTGCCCGAGCCCGTACTCGGCGTGGATCTGCTCGACCGGGACACCGGCGGCGTCCAGCCGCTCGCACACGTCCGCGGCGAAACCGCTGAGCCCGCTGTACACGCCTGCGCCGTAGCAGGGCCAGCCGTCGCGCTCCCCCAGCGGCCGCCCGGCCTCGTCCAGCAGGCCGAACTCGAGCTCGTTGCCGACCAGGGCCTCGAGGCCGAGCGCCGCCAGCCGGTCGACCTGGCGCCGGGCGACGCTGCGCCAGCAGTACGGGGACAGCTCGCCGTCCTGGTCCCGCACGTCCGCGGGAGCCCAGCCGAACCCGGAGTCCAGCACGACCGCCCGCTCGAGGTCCGCGGTCAGCCTCAGGTCCCCGACGACGCCGAGCTCGGGGGTCATCGCGATGCCGTTGTCGACGCAGAAGACCGGCCACGTCAACGAGGCGCCCATGCCGGAACGGGCGAAGGACTCGACCCTCCGCGCCGGGACGGTCTTGGCCCGGATGACCCCGCCGCTGTCGCTCACGACCCCGGTCAGGGTGCGGAGGCCGGCCCCCCGGAGCCGCTCAGCGTGCACCTCGATGTCACGGCGGTGGACCGACGACTCGGTCGGAGGGACCACTGGCACTTGACGCGTCCGTTTCGTGAAGGTGATTCTCCGGGCCGATGTAACCTCTGTTACACAGCCGCGCCTTTATACCGGCCCTCGAACGGCGTTGAGAAGGGGTGTTGTCGACGTGTGTCGGTTGCTGGGATACGTGTCCGAGGAGCCCGAGTCCGCTGTGGAGGGCCTCGGCGCCGAGAGGTTCCAGACCTTCACCTCGCTGTCCGCCCTGCACGGGGACGGCTGGGGGATGGCGTGGTCCCGGCCGGGTGGCGACGGGATCGACACCGCCACCTCCCCGATGTCGGCCGCGGACGACCCGGCCTACGTCGAGTTGGCCGGGCGGGCGCTGGGCTCGGCCGGACTGGTGCACCTGCGCTGGGCCACGGACGGACTCGCCGTCCACCCCATGAACACGCACCCGTTCAGCGACGGCACCCACGCGCTGGCGCACAACGGCAGCATCGCGCCGATCGACACGCTGGAGGGCCTGCTGTCGGAGACCAGCCGGGCGCGACTGCACGGCACCACCGACAGCGAGCGCTACTTCCGTCTCGTCCTGCAGTGCATCGAGGCCGACGGGGACGAGCGGGCCGGCCTGGTCCACGCGGTCGGACTGCTGCACGTGCAGTTCCCCGAGGCCAGTCTCAACGCGCTCTTCCTGACCCCGACGCACCTGTACGCGGTGCACGTCAACAGCCAGGCGGCGACCCCGCTCGACGACCTCCGGGAGCTGTTCGGGTCCGACGACGCCATCCCGCACGGGCACGCCGCCGGGTACTTCGACATGGCGTACAAGGTCTCCCCGACCGCGGTGCACGTGATCTCCAGCGGTCTGCCGGACGAGGGGTGGACGCCGGTCCCGAGCGACAGCATCCTGGCCATCGACCTGGCCTCCCGTGAGGTCGAGGTGCTCGACCCCCGGGCTGTGACCTCCGGACAGTGACCCGGTGTCCATCGGTGACACCCTGAAGGCGGACCTGTCGTCCTTCAGCCCGCAGGAGCGACGGGTCGCCCGGGTCCTGCTCGCCGACTACCCCCGGGCGGCGCTCGGCACCAGCGCGGAGCTCGCGGCGGCAGCCGGAGTGAGCCCGCCGACGGTCGTCCGCTTCGCCCGCAGCCTCGGCCACTCGGGGTTCCCCGCTCTGCAGCAGGCGTTGCTCGACGAGCTCTCCGAACGCGTGGCGTCCCCCCTGTCGCTCTACGAGGGCAGCCGCGCGCACCGTGCCGAGGGGCACTGGCTCGACCGCGGGGTCCAGGTCGCGACGGCCTCGATCACGCAGTCCCTGACCGCCATCCCCACGGCCGAACTCGACGCCGCGGTCACCCTCCTGGCCGATCCCCGGATGCGGATCCGGGCCGTGGGTGGCCGGTTCTCCGGTCACCTGGCGGGCTACCTCGCGCGCCACCTGCGACAGATCCGCACGAACGTCTCGGCACCGGACGACGGGCAGACGATCGACGCGGCGGACGTGATCGACGCCGACCGGCGGGACGTGTTCGTCGTGTACGACTTCCGGCGCTACCAGACGTCGACGGTGCAGCGCGCGACCGAGCTGGCCGACGCCGGTGCGCACATCGTCTGCATCACCGACGAGTGGCTCTCCCCCGTCGCACAGGCGGCCGAGGTCGTCCTGCCCACCTCGGTGCGGTCCACGGGCGCCTTCGACTCCGCCGCGGCCGCCTTCGTGCTCACCGAGCTGCTGGTGGACGCCGTCCTCGACCGGCTCGGACCGGCCGCCGTCGAGCGCATGCGCCGGTGGGAGGCGGCCAGCGCCCACGAGGTGCTGGTCTGACGCGAGCACGGCCAGGGGCGGCCCCGCTTCCGGGCCTGTGACGCCGCACTGCCTCCCGCGCGCGGCGTCCCCTCCGATGACGGCCAGACGAGTGCTCCTGGTCCTCCGGACGCGGGGGCATCCGGCGCCGGAGCGTCGACGGAGCGGGACGCGGGCGGCGTGCCGGTCAGAGCTGCTGGGTGCGCGCGGCGACCAGCTTCCCGCCGGCGTGTCCCTCCACCCGCACGACGTCGGCGCCGGCCACCCCGGTCACGGTGACGGTCGAGGCGCCGTCCGCCACGTCGGTGCTGGCCCGTGGCCGGCCGTCGACGTAGACGTCGAGCCGCTGGATGCCCGCCGTCGTCACCTGCAGGGTGAGCGTGCCACCGCCGTCCACCGAGGACGTCAGCCGCAGGGTGCGCTTCGGCATCTGCTCGAGCAGCGCTGCGGCGGCGTCGAGGAGGTCGACGTTGTCCTCGAGCACGTCGCGGCGGGTCAGCTCGTGCCGGCGGTCCGGCACGACGCCGAGGTCCTCCACCGGGGTGCCGGCCAGCTCCCCGACGCGGAGGGTGCGCCGCATGGAGACGCGCATGGCGGCTCCGTTCGGCAGAGCCTTGTACGGGCTCTCCGGGTTCGCTGCCGGCAGCTCCAGCAGCTGCTTGAGCAGGCGGTGTGTCCACACGTTGGCGCCGCCCGCTCCGGTGTTGTCGTCCACGCCGAGCACCGGACCGATCCCGTGGTCCTGGAAGCCGGCGGCGAAGATGTCGGTGGCCGAGTAGCAACGGGCGTCGGTGACGAGCACCACCGGGCCGCAGTACTGCTGTCCCCGGCGGTTGGCGCCCTCGACCGGGGTGATCGGGAACGCTGAGGAGAAGACCGAACCGGTCTCCACGGCCTGCTCCATCGACCGGAACCACGGCCCAGGTCGATGCCGCTCGGGTCGGCCTTGTGCTGGCGCACAACGGTCAGGTTCAGCGGGGTGCAGATGAACTGCACCGGCTCCGGGGTGATCGGTCGCGGCGTCAGAGTCTGCAGGATGAACTCGCTGGCGAAGATGTGCCCACCGCCGTTGCCGCGCGCGTCGAGGATCAGCCCGTCCTGCGGGAGCAACCCGATGAGCCGCACGAACTCGTCGACGAAGGCGTCCGGGTCGTCCACGTTGAAGGTGCGGATGCGCAGGTGGCCGAACGTGCCGGACGCGGTCACGACGCTGCGTGCCCGGAACACCAGCGGCATGGTGGTCGTCAGCTCGGCCCCGGCCTCGGCCGGCTCCGTCTCGACCTCGGCCTGGACGTCGGAGAGCTGCTGGTCCACGGCCTGCGGCGCGAACAGCAGTGCGCGGGCGCGGCCGACCTCGTCGGCGAACAGGTCCAGCCCCATCGAGGCCGACGTGGTGGTCGGCGCGTCGGCGTCGGCCATGGGCGGGACGTTCGGGCCGACCAGCCAGGGCTGGCGCAGCTCGTGGCGCACCCCGCGGGCGTCCAGGTAGGTGATGGTCACCCACTCCTCGTCGGGCGGCAGGTGCAGCAGCAGGGGGCGCAGGGTCAACGCGTCGGCACCGCGCGCCAGGCGGGCGGCCCGGTTGCTGCCGGCGAACCGGTCGCCGCTGATGGCCACGGCCAGGGCGATCGGCACACCGTTCCAATGGGTGACTCGACACCGCGCGTGAACGGCGGGGCGCTCACCCCCTGGGCCATGTGGCTGACGATGTACTTCTCCGCCGCACCGTCCACGCAGCGTTCCACCTGGAACGGCAGGTAGGCGATCATCCCGTTGAACGGGGCGGGCAGCAGGTAGTTGGTGTGCAGGTCGCGGACCGAGTGGAAGATGCTCGACATCTCCCGGTGGAAGTCCCGCTCCGGCGCCATCGTCGCGTCGGTCTGCTGCCCCAGCCGGGCCCGCAGCAGCCGCAGCCGCTGCACCGGGTTGACCGCGTGCATGGCCGCCTTGAGCGGCAGGTGCACGTAGTTGCCCTCGAGCAGGAGCAGGGCCTGCTGGACGATCGTCATGCGCTGGGCGTGGCTGAGGTTTGCGGCCGAGGCGACGAACTCCTGCAGCGGCACCGAGTCAGCGATCGGCGCCCCCGCGCTGCCGACCTGCACGGTCAGGTCGGCGGGCAGGGACTCGTCGGCGACGAGGTCGTCCAGCGGGCGCCGTGGCGCCAACACCTCGACGCGGGTGCTCCTGGTCATGCTCCTGACTCCTGCCCGTGGCATCGCGGCCGGAGGTCGGACAGCCGCCCGGGAGCAGCAGACCAAGCAACCCGTCACGGAGACGTCACGGGACCGTCCTCGGGCGCCCTGACCCGGGATGGCGGGAAGTGCGGCGGAGCAAGCACGCTCGCGTGCGGCTCGGCACGACCGCGTCCGTCAGCCGTTCGGGACGACGGCGCCGTCGGACCGACCGGCGGCGATGTCGGCCGGCGCCGTCTCTCGGCTGGGGAAGCAGTCGGGATGGGGAGAAGCGCAGTCGCCCCGGTCGATCAGAGGTCGCGCAGGAATGCGAGCGAGGGCATGAAGAAGTACTCGCCGCCCTTCAGCGTGACCGCCTGGGGGCTCGCAGCCGTCGTCACGGCTGCGGCGGCGCCCCAGATCGGGAAGTAGGTCTCTCCCTTCCGGGCTCCCCGGCCGATCACCGGGTCACGTCCGGGCTCGGCGCCGCCGCCGAGGCGCGGGAAGCCGGGGTCGTTGACCCACCGCTCCTGCACGAAGTCGAACTGTCGACCGAGATCGGCGTTGAAGGCCATGAACAGCAGGCCGACCCCACCGGTGGGGCGGCTGCTGGGAGGCAGGTCGGCGTCGAGGTCGTCGGTGCGCTGACCGTAGGTCTGTCCTCGCCGGGCCATGACGTGCACCCGCTCGGCCGTTAGCGGCTCGATCCCGCCGGAGCCTCGGGGGTTGACCTTGCGGATGTGGGCCTGCAGTGGGCACCGTCGCCCGCCGGCGTCGGCGCCGTAGTCGAAGTTGTTGGCGACAGCCAAGGGTGCGCCAGGGGCCTGCTGGACGGTCAGCGGGGTGCCGTCCTCGAATCGGCCGACGAGCATCGCACCGGCACGGTCGCGGTCGCCCCCGATGAGCCCGAGGGCCTGAGCGAGGTCGTCCTCGGCCTGCTTGAACCGCCGCACGTTCTGCTCGAGCTTGCGGAACACGAAGTAGCTGCCGCAGTGGACGTCGGGATCCGGGGCCGCGAGGTCCTTCACCAGGACGCGATCGAGGTGGAACTCGGGATCCCACGCGATCGCGCCCGGCGTGCGGTCCCTCGCTGCCCTGATGTCCTCGTCCAGGAACAGCGGCTGGCTGAGGCCGTCGACGTATCCGAAGTGCTCGATGGGGGCGCCGGAGCCGTTGTGCTGCCCCAGGCCGGTCTCCTCGCCGAGCACGGTGATCGAGCCCGTGAGCCGATCGAGGACCTCGTCGCGGGTCGCAGCCATCCCGCCGTCGGTCGCGTCGCCGACGAGGACGACTGCGTGGATCTCCTCGCGGTACGGCGGCTCCCAGGTCGAGGGCGGTGGGTCGTGCAGCTTGTCCCGGCTGTCCGGGTCCTTCATGCCGCGAGTGAACGACGCGTCGCTGGGGATCCGTCTGGCGTCGACGCCCAACGCCTCGTAACCGGCGTGGGTCAGGCCGACGCCGACGTACGAGGTGCCCGGCTTCCCCATCGTCTTGAAGTCCTCGACCTCCTGCAGGTGACGCCTGGCCGACTTCACCAGAACAGCGAGCTCGCGCAGGAAGGTCCTGCCCTCGACTCGGTCACCGAACCGTAGGAGGAGCACGGACAGGTGCTCGCGCACGTGAGGGCGCAGGATGTTGGGCTGGAGTTCCTCCAGCATGGTGGCCGCGTTCCCAGTGGCGGTCTTCCAGGACAGCGTGTTGTCCAGCTCGAGCGCGTCCTTGGGCACGCCGGTCTTGAAGACAGCCGACGGGATCTTGAGGGTGTCGGCCACGGCCTGGAACGCTTCGGCCAGCTGGGCGGTCACATCGGTGCTCGGGGCCGATCCGTCCGTGGGGCCTTCTTTCAGGCGGATGTTGCTGTCGGACCACCAATACGGAGTCGTCGATCCATCTGCTCGTCTCAGGATCGCCAGCGCCATCCCGGTTGCCGGCCCGGCCCGGAACTCGCCGTGTTCGGGCTGCGCCGTCGCCTGCCACTCTGCACCACCCACATTCTGAGCGGCTGCACTGTCGAAGTCCGCCTCGTCCAGGACGGCTGTGGCGGCAGCCCCCGTCCCGTCACCGTCCGACTGCCAGAGCCAGATGTACATCTTCGACAGCGTCTGGTCCTTCTCGAGTTCGAACGGACCGCGGAGCCAGACCTTCCCCGCGTCGATCCTCAGCACCCGCCTGAAATTGCCTCCGGCTGACGTCATCGCCTCACCGCCCATCCGAGCCCCGCGGCTCACAGGTGTCACCTGTACGCGGTGGACCCCGCGTACACCATCGCAATCATGTCCTCTTGTGGAGTTCATCCAGACGCAGTCGGGTTGCGGCTGCGGAGATGACATTCCCCTTGCGCTCGTACAGGTGCAGCGCTTTGGCCGCGACGGTGACGGCTTCGCCGCCCCTGCGGGAGGCTTCGAGCACGTGTGACAGATCGAGCAACGCGTCGGCCCGGTGATTGAGGAAGTCGGTTGCTCCGGCGAGTGTCACCGCCTCTTGAGGGTGTCGGCCACGGCCTGGAACGCTTCGGCCAGCTGGGCGGTCACATCGGTGCTCGGGGCCGATCCGTCCGTGGGGCCTTCTTTCAGGCGGATGTTGCTGTCGGACCACCAATACGGAGTCGTCGATCCATCTGCTCGTCTCAGGATCGCCAGCGCCATCCCGGTTGCCGGCCCGGCCCGGAACTCGCCGTGTTCGGGCTGCGCCGTCGCCTGCCACTCTGCACCACCCACATTCTGAGCGGCTGCACTGTCGAAGTCCGCCTCGTCCAGGACGGCTGTGGCGGCAGCCCCCGTCCCGTCACCGTCCGACTGCCAGAGCCAGATGTACATCTTCGACAGCGTCTGGTCCTTCTCGAGTTCGAACGGACCGCGGAGCCAGACCTTCCCCGCGTCGATCCTCAGCACCCGCCTGAAATTGCCTCCGGCTGACGTCATCGCCTCACCGCCCATCCGAGCCCCGCGGCTCACAGGTGTCACCTGTACGCGGTGGACCCCGCGTACACCATCGCAATCATGTCCTCTTGTGGAGTTCATCCAGACGCAGTCGGGTTGCGGCTGCGGAGATGACATTCCCCTTGCGCTCGTACAGGTGCAGCGCTTTGGCCGCGACGGTGACGGCTTCGCCGCCCCTGCGGGAGGCTTCGAGCACGTGTGACAGATCGAGCAACGCGTCGGCCCGGTGATTGAGGAAGTCGGTTGCTCCGGCGAGTGTCACCGCTTCGCGCGCCAGCGCCTCGGCCTCCTGGAGCTCTGCACGCCTGATGAGCACGCGCGCGCGGACCCCCCGCCAGAGGACCTGCGACAGCAGGTCGGTGGGCCCGGCCAGCCGGGCGCTGAGGTCTGCGAGTGCCTCGGCCTCCAGATCGCGCCCCTGCTCGAGGATCGCGCGTGCGAGGAAAGCGGCGGTCGTCGGGAGGAACATGCGCTCCCCCATCTCCTCCAGCGCGCGACACCCCGCGCGCAGGCTCTGCTCGGCCGCTGCCGGGTTGCCCGCGAGCAGCTCGATGACGGCCTCGTTCTGGGACGTCGCCGCATTCAGGGTGAGGCCGAGGTCCGCGTAGGCGGCGTTGCTCGTCGCCAGCAGCCGACGGGCGAGGCCGAAGCGACCAAGCATCGCGTGCAGTCCGGCGAGGTGACGGAGGATTGCCGCCTCGGACTCCGGACTCTCGCGCACCTCCTCGCGCATCGCCTCGCAGCGGCGCACACCCTCATCGGCGGGTGTCGGACCGAACCACAGCGAGGACGCCACCCATGTCAGGATCTCGTTCCGCACGTGACGATCCCCTGCCCGGCGCGCGTGCGCGGCTGCGCGCTCCCACGCTGCTGCCGCCGCCTCGGCACGCGCCTCGTTCCAGTGGAGCCATGCCTCGAGCCGCCGTGCACGGCACAGGCCGAGGTCGTCCGCACAACGCTCGAAGACGGGGATCACCAGGGCCATCGCCCGAGCAGCTTCCTCGGTCCCGCCCTCCTCGACGTGGAGGAGCCGGAGGAACTGCTGCTGGACCAGCACGTGCGACGCCGCGCACGCGTCGTCCGCGGCCACAGCCAGCCGCTCCGCCTCGTCGAGCACGCGCCCGGCCTGGGCCAGCCGGCCGCACTCGGTCATCGCGGCGCCGAGCTCGGCGAGCACCAGCGGCCGCCTCGGGTCCTCAGGCCGGAGCAGCCCCGTCACCCGCTCGAGCAGGCCGATCCCCGCAGGCAGGTCGCTGCGAGCGAGCGCCCGTCGTCCTGCCGCCTCGAGCCGCTCGGACGCCCGTGCAGCGAGCGAGGCCGCGCGCGCGTCGCGCGGGCCGAGGGCTACGCGGTTCCGGAATGCCTGCTCGAGGTGGTAGCCGACGATCTCCTCGAACTCGCGCAGGCGCGAGCGGTCAACAGCCATCGTCTCGAGCCAGCCCGCGTAGCGCTCGTGCAGGTCGGCCCGATCGCCTTTCGGCAGTGAGCGGTAGGCGGCATCGCGGATCAGACCGTGCCGGAAGCGGTAGGCCTCCTCGCCGGCGAAGTCCGCCGCGTTCCGGCGGATCAGGTCTCGGTGGACCAGCGTCTGCAAACCGTCCTCGAGCGCCCTGTCGAGCGCGGGGTGGGCGAGCTCGCCGACGGCACCCCGGTGGAACACCACCCCTTCGACTGCCGCGGTCGTCAGGATGGCCCGCTGGTCGGCCGGAAGGCCCTCCAGACGGGCGGCGATGACCGCGTGGATCGTCGAGGGAACGGGCAGCTCGGAGAGATCCGACGGAGCAACCCAGCGGTCCTCCTCACGCGTGAGCAGCCCGTCGTCGACGAGCATCGCCACGAGTTCCTCCGCGAAGAGCGCGTTGCCCTCGGCCGAGCCCGCGATCATGGATGCGGCAGCGGGCGGCACAGGCGCGCGGTCCAGCAGGTTGAACACCAGCTCACGGCACTCCGCGTCGCTCAGTGGGTCGAGCAGGATCGAGGTGGCGTTGGGCTTGTCGCTCCCCCAACCCGGGCGGATCTCCAGCAGATCCCTCCGGGCGATGCAGACGAGGAGGATCGGGAACCCGCGCGAGAAGTCTGCGACGTGCTCCACCAGGTCGAGGAAGGTCGGCTCGGCCCAGTGGAGGTCGTCCACCACGATGACGAGCGGCCCGGCTCGCGCCAGCGCCTCGAACAGCCTCCGGACCGCCCAGAAGGTCTCCTCGCTCGTCCCTCCTCCCGCGTTGCCGAGCCCGAGCGCCTCGGCCACGCGCTGGGCGATCAGCTGGGCCTTCTCCTCACCGGCGAGCTCTCCCGCGGCGAGCCGCGCCGCGATCGTGGCCGCGGACTGCTCGTCGGGCTCCACCCCCTTGGCCCGGGTGATCCCGCGGACGATCTCCGCCAGGGGCCAGTAGGTGATCCCCTCGCCGTAGGGCAGGCAGCGACCGTGCAGGACCACGACGTCGCCGGCGAGTTCGGCCGTGAACTCCCGCACGAGCCGCGACTTCCCCACGCCCGCGTCACCGAGCACGGTCAGCACGTGGCAGCTCCTCTGGCTGACCGTCCGGCCGAACACGGTCCTGAGCTCGGCGCGCGGGCCCTGGCGCCCGATGAAGGGTGACTCGAAGTGGCGCGCGAGGCCGGGGGCGTGCGCGCGGGCGTGCACGACGACCAGGGCGTCGACCACCTCTCCGTGCTTGAGGGCGCGTGGCCCGCTCGGCTCGACGTCGACTGCATCGCGCACCAGCCTGTGCGTCGACCTGCCGATCAGGATCTCGTTCGCCTTCGCCGCCTCCTCGAGGCGCTTGGCGACGTTCACGGCCTCTCCGGTGACGAACAGATGTCCCTGCCGGTGGTCGCCCGCGATCACCTCGCCGGTGTTGACGCCGATCCGGCTGGCCAACCGGACACCCCAGCCGGCCTCCAGATCGCGGTTGAGGATGGTGAGCCTGTCGCGCATCTCGACGGCTCCCCGCACCGCGCGCAGGGCGTCGTCCTCGTGGAGGGTGGGTACGCCGAACACTGCCATGATCGCGTCACCGATGTACTTCTCCACGGTTCCGCCGTGCTTCCCGACGATGGCGCTCATCTCGTCGAAGTAGCGCGCGAGCAGGTTCCGGAGCGCTTCCGGGTCGAGGGTGAGGCTCAGCCGCGACGAGTCGACGAGGTCGGCGAAGAGGATCGTGACCGTCTTGCGGACGTCCGGTGCCGGCGGCCTCGCTCCGGGCCCGACCGGAGCGAGGGGAGCCGCCACCGACACGACGCTACCGATGTCGTCCCTGACTTCAAGAGGTCCGAGACCCGAGACCCCATCGGCGCGCTGTCCCCTTGGGAGGTGCCCCTGCCGCAGGGGCACCGGCTCCGGCCCGCGCTCCGGCCTTCCGGCGCCGAGCGACACGGCTGGACCACGGCACCGTGCTCCCTACGGCGACGGTGGGTCGACCTGCTCGCTCGCCGGCTCCAGTTCTGCCTCGTCGCCGCCCCGGCCGGCCATCGTGGGTCGAGCCACGTCGTCGGCTCGACCAAGACCGACATCGAGGGGCGGATCCGCCTGACGGCCTCGTCGTCGGTGATCAGGGATCAGGAGGCGGCCGGATCCAGGCCGCGGTCGGCGAGCTTGCTCCGGAGGCGGGACAGTGCGCGTGCCCGCGTCGGGCCGATGCTGCCGATGGGCATGGCGCACGTGGCCGCGACGTCGTTGTACGAGTCCAGCTCCTCCCGGAAGAGGGCGATGAGCAGACGCTGCTGCCGCGGCGAGAGTTCGGCCACGGCGGCCCACAGGACCCGTGCCTGGTCGCGGTCGACGACGTCCCTCTCCGGATCGGCCGTGGCATCCGGCGTCTCGTCGGCCATGGGCAGTGGGCGCTGCCGAGAGGACCGGCGCAGGAGCGTCAAGGCCTCCCGCGACGCGGTGACCGAGAGCCATCCCGCCAGCCGCTCCGGATCGCGGATGGTCCGCACGTTCTGGAGCAGGCGCATCCAGGTCGTCTGCGCCACGTCGTGGACGTCCGCCGCCTGGAGGTGGAACGACGCGGCAACTGATCGGACGAGGCCGTCGTACTCGTCGATCAGTCGTCTCCAGGCCGACTGATCACCCTCGGCCACCCGGGCGAGCAACGTGGCGTTGTCGCATCCGCGAGCGGCGTGCGCAGTCGTGGGGCGGAGCTGTGTGGCCATCGCGCAGCAGTCCCGTTCTCGACGGATCCGCTCGATGCGGGACGATCAGCGGATCGTGGGTGGGTGGAACAGCCTGGGCGCGGTCACGCCGGCCTCCACAGCAGATCGAGGACCGTCGTGGTGGTCGTGGCGCTGCACCGGGTCTGGCTGCGGGGAGGACGCTATGGCCGGGGCCTGCGCCGGGCTGCCAACCGGCGGACACGCCAGCTGTCATCCGGATGACAGCTGGTGTGTCGGTACGGGCCGGGCACCGGTTGCCGCACGGGCCACGACGGGCCCCGGTGCTTCACATGCCGGCGCGACGGCGCAGCGCAGAGGGATCACGGAGGACGATCACGCGGCCGTCCACCGAGATCAGGCCTCGGGACGCGAAGAGCTGCAGGATCCGGTTGACCGCGGGACGGGTCGCTCCGACCATCGCGGCGATGTCGGACTGCGACAGCCCGACGTCGAGCACCGTGTGCTGGTCGTCCCGTGCATGGCGCTGCGCGAGCTCGAGCAGGACCTTCGCGACACGACCTGCGAGGTCGAGGAAGACGAGGCCGCCGGTCTGCTCGGTCAGCCGGCGGACCAGCTGCCCGAGCGAGCGGAGAACGGCGTCGAGGACCGCCGGATGGGCGGCCATCGCCTCCAGCACCGCCGCCCGCGGCAGCATCAACACGGTCGTCGGCTCGACGGCGATGACCGATGCCGAGCGCGGTGAGCCGTCGAGGATGGCGAGCTCGCCGACGGTCTCGTGCCGACCCAGGGTGACGAGCACGATCTCGTCGCCCTGCTCCGACGTCAGCACGACCTTGACCAAGCCCGTACAGACCACGACCAGGTGATCTCCAGGGTCACCCTGGTACCAGAGGTACTGCCCCCGGCCGTAGGTCCGTTGCCTGCTGCCCGCGGCCAGGTCGAGCAGTGAGGGCTGGTCGAGCGCGCCGAAGACGTGCGTCGACCCGAGCACCTCCGCCGCCTGGTGGAGGGCGAGCTGCGGCCTCATGACGCGATCCCCGGCCCCGAGGACGGCCCGTCCACCCTGAGCACCGTACTGCCGATCCGGGGTGGCGGACCCGCCCTCGACTCACGCACGGTGAGGGGAGCCGCCACCGAGGCAACTGGGAACGAGGTGCCCGTACCACGCCCGGACCGTCGTCCGACGCCGATCCGTCGGCGCCCGGCGGCCTCGCTGCCCTCTACCGCGAACGCGTGGCGGACGACGCGCGCACCCGCCGGGTGACCGACGTCTCCGGTCAGTGCACCTAGCGGATCCCGTCCCACAGGGCGCGCTCGGTTCCCCGCGGATCCTCGACCACCTGCACCTGCGCACCGAAGTCCTGCACCGGCCGGCGTCGGACGTCGTAGGGCGCCCAGCCGGGGTCGCCGTCGGTGACGAAGCGGACCCACGCACCGTGCATCGCGTCGGCCAGGTCCTGCGGGGCGGCCGTGCCCATCAGCGCGCCGTGCGCCTCGTGCTCCAGCGTGTCGAAGGTGAACCCGAGCTCGAGGGCGTGGCAGGCGCCGAGCCGGCCGCCGAACTGCGGTGAGGGCCAGGAGAACTCGTACACCCAGGCGCGCCCACCGGCGGCCCCTCCCTGCTGCGTCACCGCCTCGGCCAGCCGGATCGCCGGGAGCCGGAAGTACCAGTCGGTGGCGATGTCGGCCAGCAGGTCTCCCGGCGTCCCCCCGGGGCGAGCCGCGCGGTAGACCTCGAGCGCCCGGTCGACCGGCACCCCGTACCCGGCGACGGCCAGCTGCAGCAGCTGGTCGGTCACCATGTCGACGACCCCGTTGGGCACGAGGAACAGCCGCTGCTCGTCGCGGTTGGCGCCCACGAGGACGGCGACGTCGCGGCCCGCTCCGCTCGCGATGGCCCGGATCGGCAGGTCGGGCAGCACGTCGCCGTCGATGACCGGCTCGAAGGCCAGGAGGTTGGCCGCGACCTCGCCGAACCGCCCGGGGTCGGGCATGAGGGCGACCTCCGCGGCCAGCCCCTGCTGGGCGGCGATCAGCCGGTCGACCGGGACGGCGGCCAGCGCCTCCCGGGTGGCCGGGACGCCCAGCCCCTCGGCCAGGTAGCCGCCGATCCTGGTCGCCGTGGCCGCGGTCAGCGCGTGGTGCCCGGCGCCGCTCTGTGCCACGGCCTGGCGGAACAGCCCCCGCGTCGACGGCATGGCCAGCAGGGACGCCACGCTCATCGCGCCGGCCGACTCGCCGCCGATCGTGACCCGGGCCGGGTCGCCTCCGAAGGCGGCGATGTTCTCCTGCACCCAGTGCAGCGCGGCCACCTGGTCGAGCAGGCCGCGGTTGGCCGGACCGTCGTCGGCGAACTGCAGGAAGCCGTCGACGCCGAGCCGGTAGTTGATCGTCACGCACACGACGCCGTCGCGGGCGAAGGCCGTGCCGTCGTAGACCGGGACCGCCCCGGACCCGTTGACGAAAGCGCCGCCGTGGATCCACACGAACACCGGCAGCCCTGACGCGCCCGGGTCCGGGGTCCAGACGTTGAGGTTGAGGCAGTCCTCGCCGGGGATCTGCGGCTCGGGCAGCAGGACGTCGTAGGGCGGCGCGTAGGGCGGCTTCGGCACCGTCGGTCCGTACCCGGTGGCCGACCGGACCCCGTCCCAGCGCTCGGCCGGCTGCGGCGCGGCGAACCGCCGGGGGCCGAAGGGCGGAGCCGCGTAGGGGATGCCGAGGAAGGCGTGCACGCCGTTGCGGGTGATGCCGCGCACCGTGCCGTCGGAGGTCTGGACCGTCGGTGTCGTCGCCGTCACACCCGCGGACGTTAGCCCCCGTCGTGCACGCACCGGGGCTCACCGCTGCGTGCGGCGCCTCGGCATGCTGTACCGGGGCCCCTGGACCGAGTTCGGCGCGTCGAGGTGACCGGTGGACACGAGCACCCCCCGCCCTCCGCCGCTCCGGAGCTCGTGGCCTGGTGGGACATGGCCTGCTGGGACATGGCCTGCTGGGGCACGGTCGGCGGTGTTCGTCGCCGTGCTGATCTCGTCGTCGCCGCCGTTCTGGCTGCTGCTGAGGTCGGCCCAGCTGGACGGGTTCGGGCTGCTGCTGCCGACGAGCGCGCTGGTTCGTCTGCCCCATGATCATCGCGACGGTGCTGGCGGCTGTCGAGGGCGGGCGCGCGCAGGCGGCGACGCTGTGGCGCCGTTCCGTCGACGTCCCGGCTGCCCGGTACGCCGGCTGGGTCGCCGCCGTCGCCCTGCTCCCGGCCCTCGTCCTGCTCGCGACGCTCCTCGACCACGGGTCGGGGACACTCCCGCCGGCGCCGGTGCCACCGGCTGCCGTGCCGCTCCTCGTCGTCGTCTACCTGGCGGCGGCACTGGCCGAGGAGGTGGGCTGGACCGCCTACCTCACCGACCGGGTGCTCCTCCGCCTCGGCACTGCGGGCACCGGGCTCGTCCTCGGTGCGGTCTGGGCTGCCTGGCACCTGGTGCCGTACCTGCAGGTGGGGCGCGACGCCGGGTGGATCGTGTGGCAGTGCCTGGGAACGGTGGCCGCCCGCGTCCTCATCGTCGAGGTGTACGCGGGCTCCGGGCACTGCGTGCCGACCGCCGTCGTCATGCACGCCGGCCTCAACGTCGCCACCGCGGCGCTGCCCGGTGCGGGGCCGGACCTCGACCCGGCGCCCGTGGCCGCGGTCCTGAGCGTCGCAGCCGTGGCCACCGGGCTCCTCCGCGCGTGGCGAGACGGACGGAGCAGGCGCCACGGGCGGGCCGCTTCCGGTGGCCGACGTCGTCGTTCCCACGTGGCGGAGCGAGCCAGGTGGGCAGCACCGACGTCGGCGACGAGTGACACGGACGCGAGCGTGTGCGTGCGTCCCGTGCCCGTCGTCATCCCGGAGACTCCCGCGTCACGCGCTCTGACGCGAGCGGCGGGACAGCGTCCCGACCGGCCTGCTGTCGGTCCGCAACCGGGTCCGCGGGGACTGGTTCGCATAGCCGGTCGGGAGCGTGGTGCACCGCCGGGTCTGGACCACCGGGCGGCTCCACGGGTCCGACTCCGGAGCCATGTGCACGTAGACGATGCTGTCTGCAGGGTCGTAGGTGTTCATCACGAGCCCTCTTCCGGTGTTCGCGGCCCTCGGGTGGATGAGGCCGGCGGTGGTGTCGATTTCCCCTGAGATAAGGATCGCCGGGCCCGGACCCGCCCGACATCGCACTGACCCCCGCCCTGCCGTCAGGAGCCCCCGTTCTCGAGCGGGGGGAGACCCCCGGCGACGAGGGGGGCTGACGCCTCGCGCGTCGCCTCGGCCCTGTTCCTCCTGTACGGGGCGCACGCGCGGGGTCCTCCACCGGCCACGCGGACCCGCTCCGCCGACTCACTCCGCGTCGCCGGCTCCGCCGCGTCCGCGGGGAGCCGCACCGGTCCCGCTCCCGCCTCGACCGTCGTCGTCACCGTCCGGGCATCGCGGTCGTGCACGGGGACCTGGCCGTCGTCGGGCAGTCGGCGCGCGACGGTGCGACCCGGAGAACCGGGACGGATGACACCGACGGTGGCGGCGCACGACATGTCGCCACCTCGGCGGCCGGTGGACGTCAGCGTGGGCGTCCCGGACCCAAGCGCGAGGGCGAGGACGACGTCACCTGGTCCCTCCCCTGTCCCGGGGAAGTCGGTCGGGTCGGGAGCGGCTCGTGTGCCGGTCCGCTCGTCGACCAGCTCGGCGAGATCGGCGAGGACCGGGTGGCTGACGAGGTCCCTGCGCGTGACGGCGCGGTCCAGCGCGACTGCCAGCTTCACGGCCGACAGCGATGTGCCGCCGCGGTCGAGGAAGGAGTCCCGCCGGCCGATCCGGTCGGCCGGGATGCCGAGCACTTGCGCTCAGGCGGCGGCCACGCGCTGCTCGGTCGGCGTGAGCGGGACGGCGGAACTCCCGTCCACGGTGGCGACCTCCTCGACCAGGGCCGTCAGCGCCTTCCTGTCGATCTTGCCGTTGGCGGTCAACAGCAGGGACTCCCGCCAGTGGAAGGCCCGCGGCACCATGTAGCCCGGCACCGTCGCGGCCAGCCGGGCGCGCAGCACATCCGCCTCGATCGGCCGGGGGGCGGCGTGGAAGGCCACCAGGTGCTTGCTCCGGTCGGCCGCCCCGGCGACGACCACCGCGCCGTCGCGCACGCCGAGCACGCGCAGCAGGGTGTTCTGTACCTCGCCGATCTCGATCCGGAAGCCGGGAATCTTGACCTGGGCGTCCCGCCGGCCCAGGAACTCCAGCTCGCCGTCGGGCAGCTAGCGCCCGGAGTCGCCGCTGCGGTACAGCCGCCGGCCCGGCCGGTAGGGGTCGGGCAACAACGCCGCCCGGGTCCACTCGGGGTCGTCGACGTAGCCGCGGCCGACGCAGATCCCGGAGAAGACGTTCTCCCCGGGCGCGCCCAGCGGCACCGGCTGCAGGTGCTCGTCGACGACGCGCACCTCGACGTTGGCGATCGGGCGGCCCAGCGGCACCCGGTCGGTGGCCGGCACGCCGTGCATGACCTCGTGGTTG
The DNA here is from genome assembly GCF_053502545.1 of Geodermatophilus sp. URMC 65. Taxonomy (NCBI): domain Bacteria; kingdom Bacillati; phylum Actinomycetota; class Actinomycetes; order Geodermatophilales; family Geodermatophilaceae; genus Geodermatophilus; species Geodermatophilus sp. URMC 65. The sequence continues at coordinate 5,198,931 of NZ_CP199954.1, read as the reverse complement.
GTGTCGTCGCAGGTCTCGGTCAGCCCGTAGGCGTTGACCAGCGCGATGCCCGGCTGCGCGGTGAACCAGCGCTGCACGAGCTCCCTCTTCAGCGCCTCGCCGGTGACCGACACGCAGCGCAGGTCGGGCAGTGCGCGGGGCTGCGCCCCGAGGTAGGTCAGCAGCACCTCGAGATAGGACGGCACGACCTGCAGGACGCCGACCCGTCCCTCGACGATCCGGTCGACGAACCGCTCGGCGTCGAGGACCACCTGTTGGGAGACGATCAGGGTCCGCCCGCCGACCAGCACCGCGGAGAGCAGCTGCCACAGCGAGATGTCGAAGCACTGCGGCGCGACCCGGGCGACGGTCAGCTCCGCGCCGATCCCGAGGTCGTCGATCTTGGCGACGAGGTGGTTGAGCATGCCCGCGTGCTCGCACATCGCCCCCTTGGGCTCGCCGGTGGAGCCGGAGGTGGAGTAGACGTAGGCGAGCTGGTCGGGGGCGACCGGGATGCCGAGGTCCTCGTCGGGGTGGCCCTCCTGCACGGCCGCGCCGATCCGCAGCACCTCCACGCCGGGCGCTCCCTCGAGGGCCGCGTCGAGGGAGGCGATGCTGCCCGGCTCGGTGAGCGCCAGCCGGCACCCGGCGCGGGTCAGCACCCGGGCGATGCGGTCGGCCGGGAAGTGCGGCTCGACCGGCAGGCACGCGCCCCCGGCCTTGAACACGGCCAGGACGACGGTCAGCCAGTCCAGGCCGCGCTCGGTGACCACCGCGACGACGTCCTCGCGCTGCAGCCCGCGGGCCAGCAGGGACCGGGCCACCCGGTTGGCGCGGGAGTCCAGCTCTCGGTAGGTCAGCTGGCGGTCCTCGTGCACGGCGGCCACGTCGTCCGGGCGCAGGCGCATCTGCTCCTCGAACAGCTCGTGGACCGCGCGGTCGGGCAGCTCGCGGTGCCGACCGGCCAGCCCGTCGAGCTGGAACCGCAGCTCCGCGGCGGACAGCAGGCTCTGCCGTCCGGGGTCGGCGTCGGGGTCGGCGGGGAGCAGCGCCAGCGCCGCACGGTGGTACCCGGCGATCCGGGCGGCGGCGGAGGCGTCGAGACGTCCGTGCGGTACCGCAGCGCGAGGCGGGACCCGTTGCCGGGGACGCCCACCCGCAGGACGGCCTCCCCGCCGAGGTCGCCGTCGCCACCAGGGTCGACGACCGCCTCGGACACCGGACCGGTCAGGTCCAGCTCTCTCCGCAGGTCGTCCAGCGGGACGCCCCGGTGCGCCCGCAGCCCGGCCTCGACCTCGGCGGCGTGCCGCACCAGCTGCCGCCACGACCCGGCGTCCCCCGGCAGCCGGCACGGCACCGGGTGGTCCCCGGTGCCGGCCACGTAGCCGGTGACGACGTCGGCCTCCCCGGACAGTGCGCCGAGCACTCGGGCGTGCGCGGCCAGGAACAGCGACCGCAGCGGTACCCCGAGCTCGATGGCCCGGCGGCGCAGGGCCACCGTCAGACTGCCGGGGAGCGTCGTCTCGAGCCGGGCGACGCCCGGTCGAGGGTCGCGGGTCCAGCGCGGGATCGCGGTCGAGCCGCCGGCGAGGAACACCTCGCGCCAGAAGGCCAGGCCGGCCTCGGTCGGTGCCGTGGTCATCGGGTGGGTCCTCCTCACTGCAGGGCCGGGGTCAGGGATGGGGCGGCCGCAGGGCGACCTCCGTCGGACGAGGGCACGGGGGTCGGGTTCCCGGTCCGCGGCGGCGGCACCGGGGCGGTGGGGCGGTCGGTGCAGGCCGGCGGGGCCGACGGGACCTCCGGCATCGCGCGGGCCGGGTTGCCGCCCCAGTGCCCGCCCGGCGGGATCTCCTCGCCCTTCATCAGGAAGGAGTCGGCGGCGAGCACGGCGCCGTCGCCCAGCGTCACGCCGTAGTGGGTCCAGGCCGACAGGCCCAGGGTGACGCCCGACCCCAGGGTGATGGCGTCGGACTTGAAGGCGCCGTCCTCCTGCGAGTGCGCCTGCAGCCAGGTCAGGGCGTTGAGGGTGCAGTCGTCGCCGATGGTGACCAGCGTCCGCTCCGGGATGTCGCACCCGTCGTCGAACAGCCGGCGGCCGACGCGGACCCCCACCAGCCGCCAGGCCAGGCCCTTCATCGGTGTGCCGTTGAAGAGGGCGGGGTTCCACATCAGCTTCCAGTAGCGCTCGTGCCACCAGAAGTAGGGGTCGTAGATCGAGCAGAACTGCGGTCGCAACCGGCCGAACCGCAGGTTCGCCCGCTCAACGAGGACGCCGAGGACGATGGTGAACAGGAGGGCGCCGAGCTCGGCCATGAAGATCGCCAGCGCGCCCACGCTGTGGTGCAGGTCCGCAGCGGCGAGCCCGAGCAGCGTGATCCCGAAGTAGGAGCTCCACCGGAACAGCAGAAAGAGCCCGATCGTCCGCAGGTTGTAGCGGTTCTTGGCGGCCAGCCGGCCCGGCAGTTCCTCGTCGCTGCTGTGGTGGTCGAAGGTGCCGTCCCGCTCGACCGAACGGGGGATCTCGAAGGCCGGTGACCCGAGCAGCCCGACGTTCTCGCGGACCGGCCCCTCGATCGGGAGCTGCACCTTGGTCGCGAGCAGGCAGTTCTCACCCATCCGGGACTGCGGCAGGTAGATGATGCCGTTGCCGAGGAAGCTGCGCGGCGCGATCGACGCCCGGGAGACCCGGAAGGACGTCGCCGAGAAATCGGCGTTCACGACGGTCAGCCCGTCGGCGACCATCGTCCCGGTGCCGACCGTGACGTGGTAGGGGCTCTCGTGGATCACGTTGGTGCCGAAGTTCGACCCCGTCTGCACGACCTTCGACAGGTCGTACCCGATCCACCGCAGGTAGTGCACGATGTAGGAGCTGTCGCCGAACAGGCCGGTCAGGAACTTGCGGTTGGTCAGCCGCGAGATCCCCTTGTGGAGCGCCCAGTGGAAGCCGTACAGCGGGTAGATCCGGTCCGGCCTGATTCCGAGGTTGAGCACGCGAGGGACCGTCGTCGCGGCCAGCAGGCCGAGCAGCACCCCGCCGGAGAACAGGACGGCGGAGATCTCCGCGGCGTGGAGGTAGAACGCCGGTTCCGTGAACGCGAGCGGACCGGCGTCCAGCAGCGCGCCGATCTCCGGCCACAGGACGAGCAGCATGGAGAGGCCGCCGATGCCGAGCGGCAGGGTCACCAGGACGACGGACAGCACCTGCAGCAGCGAGTAGACGACCCGCCTGCGGGTGCCGCACGGAGCCGGCGGCACCACTCGATGGTCGACCTCGGTCGGCTGCGCCGAGTTCCCGTGCCAGCGCTCGCCGGCGGGCACGGCCTGGCCACGCTGCAGCGTGGAACGCAGGCCCAGCTGGGCGCCGTCGCCGATCGAGGTGTCGATGTCCAGCACCGTCGCCTCGCCGACCAGCACGTCCCGGCCGATGGTGACCGGGCCGATCTGGATGAGCCCGGCGTGCGCCCGGTAGCAGGGGAACGCCGACTCCCGTCGGATGACCGTGTCGTCCCCGATGGTGAGCAGGTCGGTCGCGACGGGCACCTGCTTGGCGAGGATCGTCACGCCGCGGCCGATCCGCGCCCCGAGGGCCCGCAGGTACAGCACGTGGAGCGGCGAGCCGCCGAAGAACAGCAGCAGCGGGCTGCTGCGGACGAGCGTCTTGACCACCCAGAAACGGACGTACACCAGGCTCCAGACCGGGAACTCCTGCGGCGTCCACCGACCGATCAGCACCCACTTCGCGACGATCGGGGTGACCGCCGTGCCGCCGAGGGTCATGGCGCCGAACGCGACCGCCCGCAGGTACTGGGAGACCAGATCCCCACCCCCGGAGATCCAGTCGAAGCCGCAGTCGGCGACGACCGCGGCGGCGTACAGGTACCCGAGGAAGACCAGGACCTGCAGCGACCCGACCAGCCCGCAGCGGAGCGTGCTCGCCGGTGCCGCAGCGACCGGTGCCGCGGCCGGGGACGGCGCCTGTGCCGGAGCAGGCGGGGGTGCGCCGAACGCCGCCGCCAGGCTCCGGACGGAGGGGTGCGCGTAGACGTCCCGCATCGAGACGGAGGGCAGGTCGGGCCGCTTGCGGACGCGAGCGCAGAACCGGGCCATGACCAGGGAGTCGGCGCCCAGGTCGTCGAAGACGTGGCTGTCGACCGGCACCGCGTCCACGCCCAGGACCTCGGCCAGGACGGCGGCCAGCTCGGCCTCGACCGGTGCGCCGGCCCGAGACCCCGGAGCCGGCGCGAGGGCCGTCGCCAGTCCGGAGACGGTCGGGTGCTGGTAGACGTCCCGCATCGAGACCGAGGGCAGGTCCGGCCGCTTCCTGACCCGGGCGCAGAAGCGCGCCATCACCATCGAGTCGGCGCCCAGGTCCTCGAAGAAGTGGCTGTCCGCGGGCACCCGCTCGACGCCCATCAGGTCTGCCAGCAGCCCGGCCAGGAAGGCCTGGACGTCCCCGGTCGTGGGGGCGTGTTCGTCCTGGACGGCCGGGACCGCTGCAGGGGCGGCCGTTGCGACCTCGTTCGGATGTCCCACGTCGTGAACTCCTCGCGTCGGTGGAGGGGCGGTCCGGGCACGTGCCCGGGGATCTGTGGTCACGTGTGCTCTGGCCGCCTCACCGCAGCGCGGACAGGACGGGCGACGGGGACTCCGGGGACCGTGGCTCGGGCACGGCCGGCGCGACCTCGGCTCCCTCGTCGGGACGGAGCGCGAGCTCGCCGAAGAGGTCCTGGACCCAGGTGCGCTGGTGAACGATGTCGAGGTAGCGCTCACCGAGGTCCGGGGCGATCGTGACCGCCGTGAGCCCCTCCGCGTCGTGGCGGGCCAGCCAGTCCAGCGCGCCGCTGACCGCGGGCCCGGTGGAGCCGCCGAAGTGGAAGCCGCGCCGGGCCAGCCGGTGGCAGGTCCGGATGGTGTCGGCCTCCTCGGCCCAGACGACGTCTTCGACGTGGGATCGGTCGAGCATCGGGGGGCGGACCCCCATGCCCAGGCCGGGGATCATCCGGCGGGCCGGCGGGGCACCGAAGGAGACCGAACCCACCGCGTCCACGGCGACGATGTGCACCGAGGGACGGTGCTCGGAGAACCACCGGGCGCAGCCCATCAGGGTGCCGGTCGTGCCCGCTCCGACGAACAGCACGTCCAGCCCGGGGAACTGGCGGGCGATCGCGGGCGCCGTCGTCTCGTAGTGGGCTCCCCAGTTCCCGGGGTTGTCGTACTGGTTGAGCCAGGCGTACCGGTCGTCGGAGGCGCACAGCGCCTGCACGTACTCGATCCGGGCCCCGAGGAAGCCCGTGACCGGGTGGGGCTCGGTGACCACGTGCACCTCGGCGCCCAGCGCTTCCATCAGCAGCCGGGTCGACAGGTTGCACCGGGAGTCGGTCACGCATCGGAACCCGTAGCCCTTGCTGGCCGCGATCATGCTCAGGGCCACGCCCAGGTTGCCCGAGGAGGACTCCACCAGGATCGATCCGGGCCTCAGCAGGCCGCGGCGCTCGGCGAGCTCCACCATCCGGGTGGCGGCCTTGACCTTGACCGACCCGGCGAAGTTGAAGCCCTCGCACTTGAGGAAGAGCGACCGTCCGAAGACGGAGCTCAGCTCGACGTACAGGTCCTCTTCGTCGAACTCGTGCGGAGCGGAGATGACGGGCACGTCGGTCCCCTACTGTGCTGGCACGGGATGTGGGTCCGGGGAGAGGGATCAGCTGCCCTCACAGCGAGACTGCGGCGAGGCGAACGGGGGATCGATCGGGCTCTCCCGAGAACCGGCGGCCTCGCCCCCATGTCCTGAGGGGGGCGGGCCCCCACCGGGAGTCCCCACCACCGCGGTGGGATGCCTGTTCAGGGGCCGCAACCGGAGGGACGGAGCCGCACCGGCCGCGCTCCGGTCACCGTCCCGGTCGCCTGCGGTTCCCCTGTCCCGGTGCAGCCGCCGGCCCCGCACCGACCCGGGCCTCCTCTGGTCCGGCTCTTCACTCCGTCCGCGGGGGCTGCCCCCACGACGCGACCGGGGGTGGGTCACACCCGTCCGGGGGTTGGCTCGATGGCCCGGGCCCGGGGTTACCGCCACCCTCGTGTCAGCAGGACGACACGGGACCACGTCGCCCCGCTCGACCGGCCCGCCCCGGCAATCGGACCCTGGAGACACCCATGAACGCGCTGGCCCTCAGCCCCGCCGACGACCTCCGCCCCGACTTCGTGCAGGCAGGTGCCGACCTCGTCGCTGCCCGGCTCGCCCAGCAGGCCAAGGACACCCCCGCCCACCGCGCCGCCGTCGCTCGGGAGCGGGCCCGGGTCGATGCCGTGCTGGACCTCTACCTGGAGCTGTCGGATCCCCGGCGCTGGGACGTCGACCTGCCCGCGGGCCGCACGGTCGGCGTGCCGGCCTCCTGATCACCGACGCGGGCCGCCGTCCCGTCGGGCACGACCGCCACCCACGTCGGCGACGTCCCCATCGCGACGGTCGCGGTGCCGGCGTCAGCCCTCCCGGGGAGGTGGGGTCTCCCCCACCCCCTGGTAGGGGCCGCCCTCTTCCGTGCCCGCCCCGGCCGTCGTGACGATGGTCCTGTGGCCTGTGACCTCGCCCGCCGAGCCAGGGCCGGGCGTGGACGTCCCTGGTCACAGTCGCCCCGATGACGGGAGGCCCGCCTCCTCGTCGACAGGGCCGGCCGACCGTCCCATCCCCACCAGGAGGCCCCCGTGCCCGTCACCGATGTACCGCTGGACGACGGCCCTGACCGGTCGGCTGCTCTCGAAGAGAGCACGGAACGGGACGCTCCCGAGCAGCGGGAGTACTCCCGGCCGCGGGCCTTCTCCGTCGGCCCCGCGACGAGGTTGGTCCGCGGGGGCATGTTCGGCAAGGCCCATGACGGCTACACCGGCTACTACATGGAGCCCTGAGCTCGCCGGCGGGGCCATCCGCCTCCGCCCCGACCTGCTGCTCGTCCGGGCCCCGGACGGCAGCGGCAGGCTCCTGGACCTCGCCGGCTCCTTCTACGCCGTCGACCCGCTCGCCGCGGAGCTCCTCGTCGGCCTGTCGCGCGGTGATCGCACCGAGACGGTGCTCACCGCCGCCCGGCGGTACCGGGTCCCCGAGCAGCAGGTCGCGGCCGACCTCGACGCCCTCCTCGCGGAGCTGCCCCCCGGCATCGGTACCGAGAGCGCGATCCGGCGCGACAGGCGGGTCGATCCGCTCGTCGTCGCGGTGCTGTCCCTCCTGCGCCGGGTGGGACACCTCCGCCTGAGGACCTGGGCCCTGTTGGCGGCCGCGCGGTTCTGCTTCGCCACGGCGGGGTGGTCCCGCACCCTCCGGTGGTGGACCGCCCTGCCGCTCCGGGACCCTCCGGACGGAGCCTCCACGGTCGAGATCGACCGACGGGTGCGCCGCTCGGCCACGGGCAGCGCCCTGGGGCACACGTGCAAGGAACGGGCCGTGGTCTGCCTGGCTGAGGCACGGACCGCGGGGTTGCCGGCTGCCGTGGTGCTCGGTCTGAGCTTCTACCCGCTGGCCACGCACACCTGGTGCCTCGTGGACGACGACGTCGTCCTCGGCGACCTCCCCGACCTCTGCGATGCGTTCCAGCCCGTGGCCCGCTACCGATGAGCGGCGGCGTGCTGGTCGCCACGATCGGTCCGACCGGCGCGGCGCTGACGGCCACGGGCCGGCACGTCACGGGCGCCAGCGGCGGCGGGGTCACGGTGCTGCTCCTGGGTGAGCTGCACTACCGCGCGGACCTGCACGTGGGACCGGGCCGGCCCGACGACGCCGAGCGGATCGCTCGCGTCTACCACCGGGGGGGTCGCACCGGCCTCGCGGCGCTCGAGGGCGACTTCGCGTTCCTGCTGTACGACCGGACCTCCGGTCGGGTCCTCGCCGTGCGTGACCCCATGGGAGGGCACCGGCTCTACCACGAGCGTCTCGGCGAGCAGGTCGTCGTCGCGACCGACCTGGCGACGCTCCACCGGCTGCGGGGTCGGCCGGCCGACCTGGACGACGACCACCTCGCCGGCTACCTCGCCGCCCAGTTCCCGCTCAACGAGCCGGCCGGGACGAGCACGCCCTTCCGAGGCGTCGAGCGGGTCCCGGCCGGCGCGGCGCTCCAGGTCGAGATCCCCGCGTTGACGACAGCCGTCCGTCCGCTGTTCGCCCCGCTGGAGGTCGCTCCCGTCCGAGGTCACACGCTCTCCGGTGCCGCGGCCGACTTCCGCGACGTGTTCGTCGCCGCGGTGGGGGAACGCGCGATCGGCGACGTCGCGTGCCACGTCTCCGGCGGGCTGGACTCGTCTGCCGTACTGCGCTGCGCGGCCGACGCCGCCGCGCACGGCCGGTGCACGCTGGTGGCCGGGCTCTCGGTCGTGTACCGGGAACTGGGCCTGCTCGCGCGCGAGACGCCGTACGTCGACTCCGCGCTCGGCATCGCGCCCCGCCTGCGGTCGGTGCGGCTCGACGGGGACCACCTGCTGGACTTCGACGCCTTCGCCGACCCGCCCGAGCACGACGAGCCGTATCCCGGGCTGTGGCGCATCGGGATGGACCGCGCCCTGACCCTCGCGGCGTTCGAGGCCGGTGCCGAACGGGTCCTCACCGGCGTCGGGGCCGACGAGATCCTCGACACCCATCCCTTCCACCTCGCAGCGGACCTGCGCAGCTGGCGGCTGGCTCGGGCTTGGCGCGAGGTGCGGCGCTGGGCGGCGGCGGACAACACCGACCCGTGGACGGTGCTACGGCCCTACGGGTTCGACCCGCTGCTCGCCCGTCGGCGCCGCCGCGCACCCGAGGTCCCGGCGTGGGTCAGGCCGGAGTTCGCCCGGCGCACGGCCCTGGCGGAACGCATCGCGGAGCAGGCGGCGTCCGGGGCCGCGTTCCACCCGACACCCGCCGTCGGGTCCGCCCTGGCCGGCATCCGGGGCCGGACCGGGGACCCGGTCCGGTGGGCGGTGGCACACCCCCTCGGCCTGGTCGTCTCGCACCCCTTCCTCGACCGGCGGGTGCTGCAGGCGGGGTTGCGGGCCGTCGCGAGCGTCCGCCCGGATCCGACGCCGAGCAAGCCGTTGCTGCGCGCCGCGATGCGCGGCACGTTGCCCGACCCGATCGCGACGCGCCGGCGCAAGGGGCACTTCAACGAGGTCTACTACCGCGGGCTGTTGCGCAACCGGGGACAACTGGTCGAACTGGTCGGTCATCCCGCGGTCGTCGACCGGGGGATCCTGGACGCCGAGGCGCTGGCGGCCGTCCTCGACCGCGGTGCTGTCGGTGGCCTCCGCGTTCCGGAGCTGCACTCGCTGAACCTCGCGCTGACCCTGGCGCGGTGGCTGCTCCAGGAGGCGGGGCGGAGCCCGCACGACGGCGTCCTGCCATCCCAGCGCCTGCCGTTCGCCGGGCACCGCCGAGGCGCCGGACCGCCGGGGGCGGCCACGTGACCGCCCCCCTCGGCCCGGGGGGTCCTCCCCCGCTCCGGAACGGGGGCTCGCGCCGGCAGGTGGGGGGTTGGCCGGATGTCGGGTGACCCCGGACCCGGCGACCCTGGTCTCAGCGTTCTTGGACCGGAGACCGGTTCGCGGCTCCCGGACGAGAGCGGTGACGCCCCCTCCACATCGAGGACCCGCCATGTCCGCTCCCCTGCCGTGCCTGCGCCACTCGCGCACCTGGCTGGCCTACTGCGACGACTGCACCGCGTGGCACCTGTCCCGGCAGCTCGCGCGGCGCGCCGCCCCGCCGGTGGCGCAGGACCCCGGACCACGGGACGAAGCCGTCGAGACCGCGGTCGCCGAGAGCTCTCGCGAGCAGCAGGAGACCGGCAGCCGCTCGACCGGACTGCGCGTCGCCTTCCGGCGCGCCTGCGATGAGCGTGCCGAGGCCCGGCACCAGCAGCGGGTCGAGGACACGCCGGCGACCCGGCTCGCCGTCCAGCGGAGCAGCGCCCGGATCGACGTCGTCCTCGACGCGCACCTCGCGCGCAGCCGCTCCACCGAGGCCGGTCGGCCCGCGACCTCGACTCCCGTTCCGGACGCCCCGCCGCCGTCTCCGCCAGCAGCACCCGACCGGCGACCTCCCGGGCCGGCCCGTCACGGCCGTCCGCGGGGGGGCTGCGGGTGCGCAGCGGAGTGGAGGTGCCACGACGCGGCCGCTCCCAGGGCCACGGCATGGTCCGGACGGGGGTCGACTCCGAGGGGACGCCCCAGCTCGCGCGAGAGCAGCCGGGCCACCAGGGGGATCCGCGACGAGCCGCCGATCAGCAACACCGCTGAGAGCACCTCCGGGGAGACCCCCGCCGAGCACAGTGCCCGCCGGAACGTGGTGATGGTCGACTCGACCAGACCGAGGACCAGCTCCTCGAACCGCTCCCTGGTCAGCCGGACCTCCAGGCGGATCCCGGGCAGGACCACCGGGATGACCGTCTCGGTGTCGAGGGACAGCGCCTCCTTGGCGAGGGTGCAGTCCCGGCGCAGGCGGGCGAGGGCGACAGCGGCCCGGGGATCGCCCCTGTCCAGCTCCGCGAGCGCCCCACCGGTGGCGTCGTCGACGAAGGAGAGGACCGCCTCGTCGAAGTCGGCACCGCCGAGACGCTCGATGCTCTCGGGCGTGCCGAGGACGTCGGTGCTGCGACCGTTCCGGCGCAGCACCGCCGCGTCGAACGTGCCGCCCCCGAGGTCGTAGACGGCGATGGTCTCCTCCGTCGCCGGCTGCCGGGTGGCGGCGTGGTAGGCGACGGCCGCCTCCGGTTCGGTGATCGTCCGTGCGTCGGGGATGCCGACGAGCTGCGGCACCTCCTCGAACAACCCCTGCCGGAAGGGACCCCAGTTGGCCGGGTGGGTGAGGACCACGACCTCGGGTTCGAGGCCCTGCTGCGCGGTGACCCGGGCGACCACCTCCTGCAGCAGCGCGGCCAGCAGGTCGGTGGCCGGGAGGGAGGTCCCGCCGAGCACCACCGGCGTCGGGTTCCCCAGCCGGCGCGTGATCTCGGAGGCCACCCGGTCGGGGTCGCTCACGGCGTGCTTCGCGGCCTCGTCACCGGCGACCAGCGCCCCGTCGTCCCGGACGTGGACGACCGAGGGCATCACCGGCGACCGATCCCCGAGCGGGAACACCTCCACGCGAACGCCGTCCGCGACCGCGGCCGCGGCGGACGTCGTCCCGAGGTCCACCCCGAGGCAGTAACCCACAGCGCCCCCTGGGAAGGCAGCGGGCGGCAGACTTCCTCGCCGGCCGTAGCGTAACGAGGCGGGCTGGCCGTGCGGTCCGTCCGCCGGCGGCGCGGGGTGGGCCACGAGCGATCCGTCACGGAGCGAACTCGGGGGTCTACCCCACCCCGGGGATGGGGCGCACCCCATTCCGGCCGCGCCGGCCCGGCCGGAGGATCTGTTGGTGATGTACACGCCTGCGCAGTGGCCGGACGACACGGGTGCCGCGGCCCCGGAACGGGCTGCCGGGAACGGGGCGCCGTCGCAACCGGTCGACCTCGGGTCGGCCGGCACCCGCCAGGTCGTGCGCGACCACTGGCTGCGTCGGCTGCGCCTGCAGCGCCGGCTGCACGACGGCGCGTCCCTGCAGATCTCCGCACTCGTGCCGCGGCTCGGCGTGGTCCGCAAACGGCTGTCGGACGACGAGGAGGGTGTCCGGCTCTCCATCGACGACCTGCAGGACCAGCTGCACACGGTGCTGCAGGAGCTGCGGGAGGTCTCACGGGAGATCTACCCACCGTTGCTGGACCAGGCCGGGCTGGGCCCGGCGCTGTGCGAGTTCGCCGACCGCGTTGCCGTGCCCGTGTACGTCGTGGCACCGGCGGAGCGCTTCGGCCCGGAGGTCGAGGGGGCCGTCTACTTCGCCGTCACCCAGTGCCTCACCCTGCTCGAGGCCGGGGGGCCGCCGGTCGAGGTGGTGCTGCGCCGCGACGGGGAGGTGCTCGTCGTCTCCCTGGATGGCGTGCCGGTCCGGCACGCCGTCCAGGTGCTGAGCCAGGTACAGGGGCTGGGTGGCCAGGTCAGCGTCGCAGAGGCGCCCGACTCGGGGAGGATCACGGTGAGGATCCCGTGCGAGTAGCCCTGGCCGAGGACGGCGCCCTGTTCCGTGAGGGGCTGCTCATGCTGCTGGAGGCCGCGGGCCACGAGGTCGTCGGCTCCACCGCCGACGGGGACGCGCTGGTCGAGCTGCTGGACACCGAACGGGCCGACGTGGCGATCCTGGACATCCGGATGCCCCCGGGGCCCGACGGCGGCCTGGTGACCGCCGAACGACTCCGGGCCCTGCACGCCGACATGGGGCTGCTGTTCCTCTCCCACTACGCCGAGTCCCACTACCTGATGCGGATCCTGCAGATCGGGACCGAGTCCATCGGCTACCGGCTCAAGGAGAAGGTCGGCAGCGTCGACGTCCTGAGCGACACGCTCGCCCGGATCGAAGCCGGTGAGATCGTCATCGAACCGGTCCTGGCCAAACGCCTGGTCGAGCACCCCCGCGGTGAGAAGAAGGGAGCCGTCGAGTCACTGTCGCCACGAGAACTGGACGTGCTGCGGCTCATGGCCGAGGGCCGGTCGAACAACGGGATCGCGGCCCAGCTGTTCGTCACGCCCAAGGCGGTGGAGAAACACATCGCCAGCATCTTCGGCAAGCTGCGGCTGCCCGAGGACGCCACCGAGCACCATCGCCGGGTCCTGGCCGTCCTCACCTACCTGCGGGCTCAGCGCGACGAGGACTGACCCCGGCTGCAGGGGGGTTGGCGCGGCCCGCGGCTGGGCCTAGCGTGAGCGCACGGCCCGGCCGGAGCGCCGGGCGTGGGTCGGTGGTGCGGATGACCCGGGTCAGCACAGCAGTGGTGCTCCGTGGACTGCTGGTCGCCGGAGGGGTGGCCGCTGTGCTGCTCGCGGTCGTCCTCGGCGGCCGGGCGGTGATCGACAACAGGCAGCTCAGGCTGGTGCTGCCGTTCCTCGGGGTCTGCCTCGCGGCCGTCGGGCTCTTCCTGGCGTGGCCCGTGCTCGAGCGCACGGTCGCCCGCGTGGCCGGCCAGAGGCTGGCCAGCCCGTACTCGGCGCTGGCCGAGGCGGCCCGGCGGATCCAGGCCGGATCCCTCGACCAGGTCCTCCCCGGCCTGGCACAGGTGCTGGCCGAGGGCACCGGGGCGGTCCGGGCCGCAGTCTGGCTGACCGTGGGAGACCGGTTGGTGGAGGCCGTCCACCACCCTCCGGACACCGGAGGCGCGAGTCCACCCGGCCGGACCGTGACCGGGCTCGCGGACCTCCTGGTGGACCCGGACGTCGACCACGTCGTGCCGGTGCTCGACGCGGGGGTGCTCCGGGCCGCCCTGACGATCACCAAGCCGGGACCGATCACCGTCGCCGACCGGGACCTGCTCCACGACGTCGCCAACGGTGCGGCGCTGCCGCTCCGCGTGGTGGCGCTCAACGCCGAGCTCAGCGAGCGGGTCCGGCGGGCCGCCGAGCTCGCCGAGGAGCTCCGGGCGTCCCGCCGCCGTCTCGCCTCGGCACGGGACGCGGCGCGCCGGCGGCTGGTCGCGGAGCTCTCGCACGCCACGGACGACCGCCTGGCTGCGCTGCGGACCGAGCTAACGGCGACCCGCGCCCGCCTGGCCGACGCCCCGGACGACCTGACGCCGTTCCGGGACGCGCTCGCCGACGCCCGGGTCCGGCTGGACGACCTGCTCGACCGGTTCCGCACGGTGGCCAGGGGTGTGTACCCGTCCGTGCTCCGCGACCACGGGCCGGCCGCCGCGCTCGACGAGGTGGTGGCCGACCTGCCGCGGCCGGTCCGGCTCCACGCGCAGCTGGCGTCGCGGGCGGCATGGGAGCTGGAGTCCGGGCTGTACTACGCCGCCGCCTCGGCACTCCGCGAGCTGGCCGGACGACCCGCCGAAGGAGAGCTGAGCCTGCGCCTGGAGGAGTGCCGCGGCGCGATCAGCGTGGTCCTCGACGACCCCGCCCCGCCGGTGGGTGCGGCTCGTCTCGAGGCGGTGCTCGCCGACGACGCCGACCGCCTGATCGCGCTCGGTGGCGGCCTGCGGGTCACCGCGCACAGCGAGGACGGTGCCGCCCTCCCCGCCAGCCGGGGCGGCAGTCCCCCTGTCGTCGTCCGCGCCTGGGTGCCCGACCGGGTGGAGCCGGTCGTGGAGGGCGTCCTCGAGATGGAGGTCGCGGTCCGGTGACCGGCGGGCGTGCCGAACGAGGGGGCAGCACCTGGATCGTTGCCCTCCTCGTCGGGTGCGCGCTGCTGTCGGTCTGCTGGCTGGTCCTCGGGGTGGTCGTGGCCGTGGCGCAGGAGTTCGCCGGCATCGCAGGCCTCACCCCGGAGGCGGTCGCCGCGAGCGACGTGTGGACACGGGGTCTGGTCGCTGGGATGCGGCACAGCGAGCCCCTCCCCGTGCTGATCCCCGACGCGGCACTGACCGTGCTCGTCCTCGGCCTCGCGGGCGCCCTGCTGGTGCGCGCTCCCCGCGATCCCGCGCAGCTCCTGCTCGGGACGGCGCTGGCCGCCTCGGCCGCCGCCTTCGGCCCGCAGTCGGACGCGGCGTCGGAGGTGCTGGCCACCGTCACCGGGGTCGACGGGGTCGCTGCGGTCCCCCGGTTGCTGCTGCCGGTGGTCGCCTGCACCACCTTCGTGCTCGCGCTGGCCTGGGCGCCGCGGAGCGGTCCCCTCGGGCGCCCCGACCGGTGGGTGGTGGCTGCGGCGCTCGGCGCCGCGGCGGTGGCCCTGGTGGGCGCCGCGTTCCTCCCGGCGTCGGTCCGCTGTGTCCTCCTGGCCGGGGTCGTGCTGCCGCTGCTCGGGATCGCCGGCCTGCGCCGGCAGCTCCGCGCCAGCACCAGTGAGCGGCTGCGGGCGCCGACGCGGCTGCTCTTCGGTCTCCTGGTGGCGACCGTGGCGATGGGCGCGGCGCTGGCCGTCCTCACCGGCGTGCTGGCGTTGCTGAGCCTGCGGGGGCTGGCCCAGCTCGACTGGACGAGCGTGGACTGGACGACCGCACGGTCCCTGCCCCCGATCGTGCTGTGGTACTGGGCATCCCGGCTGTCCCTGCCCGTCGTGGCCGTGGCCGTGCTGGTGACGAGCCGCCGGCCCGGCGCCGCGAGCGCGCAGCGGTGGTTCAGCCGCGGGGTGGTCGTCGTCCTGGTCACGGCCTCGATCGGCTGTCTCTACGCGGTCGTCGACATGCTCGTCGGCAAGCCCAGGTCCGGAGGCGTGGTCCCTCCTCCGCTCGTCACCACGGCAGCGGCTGTGACGGTGAGCGCGCTGGTCTTCCTCCCCGTGTTCCTGCTGACCGAACGCGCGGCCGACCGGTTGCTCTACGGCACCAGGCCGACCCCGTACAGGGTGCTGGCCGAGCTCGCCGCCCTGCCACGGGCCACGACCGGGGGCGTCCCCGACCTGGCCGGCCTCGCGGAGGCGGTCGGCCAGGGCCTGGGCGCCACCACGTGCCAGCTGACCGTGTACCGGCCGGGGCTGCGCGACCGGAGCTATCGGTGGGTCAGGCCGGGAGAGGAGGAGGCCGAGACGTCGCTGGAGGTCCCCATCCGGCACGGGGGGCAGGACGTCGGGACGATCGCGGTCGACCGGGCTGCGGTCGCCGGGGCGGACGACCAGCGGCAGGTCCTGCTGGAGGCGATCGCCACCAGCCTCGGAGTCGTGCTGCAGGCCGTGCGGACCGGCATCGACCTCGAGCGCGAGCTGCGCGCCGCGGTGGCCCACGCCGCCGAGATCGCCGACGCGCGTCGACGGGTCGTGGCCGAGGCGGACAGCGAGCGGCGGCGCATCGAGCGGGACCTCCACGACGGGGCCCAGCACCACCTGGTGTCGCTGAGCCTGACGCTCGGGCTGGCCGAGCACGAGGTCCGGGCCGGGCGGCTGGAGCAGGCACGCGCCCGGCTGGACCAGGCCGTCGGGCAGCTCGACACCGCGGAGGCCGTCCTCGCCCGGACCGCCACGGGCCTCTCCTCGGCCGCGCTCGCCGAGCGCGGTCTGGTCGCCGCCCTCCGCGCCGAGCTCGGAGGGGACCCGCACATCCGACTCGACACCACCGCCGTGACCGTCGCCCGGTTCGCGCCCGAGGTCGAGGCCGCCGTCTACTTCTGCTGCCTCGAGTCGGTGAACAACGCCCGCAAGTACGCGGGTGGGGCGCCCATCTGCGTGCGGCTGCACCGTGCCGACGACCACCTCCTCTTCACCGTCGAGGACGAGGGGCGGGGCTGGGATCCGGAGACCCGGTCGGATCCCCTCGGGCGGGGGGTGCGCAACATGACGTCACGCATCGCGGCCGTCGGCGGGCACCTCGACGTCCGATCCGCCCCCGGAGAGGGCACCAGGGTCGTGGGCCGGGTACCGCTGGGCGATCCGGGGGCGACCCCTCCCGCACCCCGCGCCGTACCGGTCCCCCGTCCCGTCGACCAGGGCCGGGCCATGGCCCGCCCCGACCTCTAGCACGGGGTGGCGGACCCGCAGGCCCTCCGACGACCTCGGGCCGTCGACCTCCCGCTGGTCGACAGCGAGGGACGCCGCGTCCAGCGCCCCGCGGACCGGAGGTCGTCAGGCCGGCGACCGCGCACCCGTCCGGGGCGGTGCGCCGTGGGCGCCCTCCAGGCCGGGGCACCAGCCGCTGCGGGTGGTGCCCCGGGCTCGCCCGGGGGGCGGGACGAGCCGGCCGTGCAGCTCCCGCCCGCCGCCGGCCCAGTGCAGGAACTCCTCCTCCCACGGCCGGTCGAGCAGTGCCGCCCGCTCGTGCAGCTCGACCTGGACGGCGAGGAACTCGCGGAGTCCTCGCCAGGCTCGCAGCGTCGTCGTCCTCCAGCGGACCATCGGTCCCCTCCCGGGCTGTCCGGTTCCGGCGGCGTCCGCCGCCAGGCCCAGCGTCGACCGTGCAGGACCCAGCGACGAGTGGCAGGAAAGACGTCTATCGCGTCATTCCTGCCAGCGCCCGGACCGGGTCCACCGGCAGGCAGCCGGTGGTGCTGCCGTGCCCCGCCGTCCCCGGTGGCAGCGCGGATCGGGTGGGTCACGACGGCGCGCCGGCGCCCCGCTCAGCGACCGCGAGCCCTCCGCGCCCCTGGGCGCTCAGCCCTGCGCCCCGGGCCTCCCGCCCACGAGGCCGCGCGCACCGGCGCGCCCACGGGCGTCCCGCGTCACGCCACCACACGGGCAGGCGTGTGCGCACCCGGCTCGGGCCCGGCGACGATCCAGGCCGTGCGCCCGTGGAGCGGCGGGGTCTTGGTGCCGTCGGTGAACCACACGACGACCCCCCCGTGCGCCTTGCAGCGCGAGCGCACGACCCGGACCTGACTCCCCTGCCTGGTCCTGGTCGGCCGGACGAGGGGCAGGCCGAAGTCCGTGCCGACCACGTCGGTGGTCAGGACCGGCTCCCCGGCGGGCAGGTTGTTCGTCGAGACGGTGGTCACAGGGCCTCCTGGGCATCGAGCCGACCGGCCGACCGGCGTCGGGGCGGTCTCCCCCGGCGGTGGAGCCGCCGCAGCCGATCGAACGCGTGTTCGATTGTGCGCCCAGGGTCCGACGGATGCCACCCCCCTCCGCTGGTCGCTGAGCGACGTCCACTGCCCCGCCGGCGCTGTGTCCCGACCGCGTCGACCGGGACTCCCCGACCCGTGGCGCCGCGCCGCCGTCCTGCGGCCGCCCGGCCCAGGGCCGCTCAGAGCCCGAGCCGGGCCGACGCCGGGTCCGCCCAGCGACTGCTGGCGTCGTATCCCCGCATGGTGGTCACCGAGGCCCACCGGCCCGTCCGGGCCAGCTCGCGCTCGCTGACACCGGCCTTGTACCCCTCGGTCGCGAACGAGCGGCGGAGACTGTGCGGGCTCAGCCCGTCCAGCGGGACGCCGGCACGCTCGGCGGCGCGGCGCAGGACGAGCCGCACCGACGACCTGGCCATCCGCGTCCGGCCGATCCGGGGATGGGCGCCTCGCCCCACGCTGCGGAACAGCGGCCCCGAGCCGCCGGCGAGGTCGGCTGCGTCGACCCAGGCCTGCAGGGCCCGCACCGGGCAGGTCGGCGCCCGCACCCCCGGCGCCAGTGCCAGCACCTCGCCGGAGCCCTCCTGATCGGTCTTCGACCACCGGATGGTGACGTCGAGGCCACCGTGCCCGGCCGGGGCCAGGTCGGGCACGTCCAGCCCGCAGACGTCCGACGCCCGGAGCGCGAGGGCGAACGAGGTGAGGATGAGGGCCCGGTCGCGCAGACCGGCCACCCCGGCCGGGAGGTCCTCGACGAGCGCGCGGATCGTCTGGGTGTCCAGCGCCCGGGCCTTCTTCGGACGACGGCCGTCGCGGGCCGCCGTGCGACGGATGCCCCGCAGGACCTCGCGGGTGCCGGGGTGCTCGGACGGACTGGGGTGCCCGGCCTCCCGGTGCGCGTGCCCGATGCCGGACAGTCGCCGGGCGATGGTGCGCGGGCTCGCCCCCGCGTCGCTGAGCGCCGCGAGGTAGGCCGCCACCGCGGCGTCGGCCGCGGGCAGCGCGGGAAAGCCCCGCTGCCGGGCCCAGGCCGACCAGGCGCGGAAGTCCGCGTCGTAGGCCTTCCTCGTGGACTCGGCCTTCGCCGCGGTGAGATAGCGCCCCACCGACTCGACGTCCCCGGGGAGCACCAGGCCGCCGTCGGCGGCTCCCGCCCCGGCGGGCGCGCCGGCTCCGGTCGTCGTGACCAGGACCCCGGTGGAGGGGTCTGCGGTGGGCGTCCCGGCCGCCGGCGCTCCGGACTCCATAACAGTTGGTTATGGAGTGCTCGGGTCGGCGTCGTCCCGTTCTCCGACCCGAGTGTCGGTCGTCCGTTCGTTTGTCCAGTCTGGCTGCAACGCACGACCGGAAGAAGGCTCGGGGCCATGACCGCGGCCCCGGCGATGTGCGCCTATCCGGACTGCGAGCGCCCCGTGGCCCCACCCCCGCCGACCGGAGGACGCTCCTCCTACTGCTCGCGCCCGGACCACAACCGCACGACCGCCTTCGCCGCACGCCGGGCGGAGGCGGCCGGACGCACATCCCCCGCCCCGGGGGCACCCGCCGCTCCGCAGCCGGCAAACCGTCCCGCGGAGACGCTGACCGAGATCGCCGACCGGCTCCACCACACCCTGGGCGCGATCGAGGACCAGGTGGGCCGCGCCCGCGAGGTCCTGACCAGGGCCGCCGACGCGGAGCTGCTCGAGGCGGAGCGGGCCGCCGTCCGCACCGACGCACGCCGCGAGATCGCCGAGGCCGAGCAGCGCGCGTCCCTCGCCGACCGGGTGCGGGCGGTCGCCGAGAGGGCGACGCGGGAGGCCCTCGAGGTCGCGGCCGGGGCCGAGGCCGACGCCGCCGGCGCGCGGGACGCAGCGGCTGCAGCCCGGGACCAGGCAGCCACCGCCCGGGAGGCGGCCGAGGCGGCGCACGCGCGAGCGCAGCAGGCGCGCGCCGACGCGGACGCGGCCGGAGCGGCCGCGAGCGCGGCCGAGGCAGGGCGACGGGACGCCGAGCGACAGCGGGACGCGGCCGTGCGCGCCGCCGAGTCGGCCCGCAGCGAGGCAGCCCGGGCGGAGGAGGCGCGGGCACGCGCGGTCGCCGACGCGGCGGCGGCACAGGAGCGGGCGACCTCCGCGGAGGCGGCGCGGGACCGGGCGCTGGACGCCGAACGCGCGGCCCGGGCGGAGACCGGACGCGCACGGGCCGACGCGGCGCAGGCGGTCAGCCGTGCCGAGCAGGCGGAGGCCGCCGCCCGGCTGGAGACCACCGCCGCGGAGGGCCGTGCGCAGGCGGCGGAGGCCCGGGCCGACGCCGCGACGGAGCAGGCGAGTGCGCAGGAGGCCCGCGCCGAACGTGCGGAGCGCCGCGCCGCGGAGAGTCGACGGGACCGCCTGCGGGCGGAGGAGGCGCGCGACCGCGCGGTGGCCGACGCGGCAGCGGCACGGGCGCAGCCGGCAGCGGCGGTCCGCACGCCGCAGGAGGAGGGCGGAGGAGGGAGCTAGGCCGGGCACGGCCCGGCGCTCAGTCCTGCCGGGTGCCGTTCCGCGTGACCCGGATCGTCTGCGGGCTGCGGGTCCTCCGGGTGGGCAGGACCTCACCGAGCTCGACCAGCCGCTCCACCGCGGCGTCCTTGTCCACCTGCGTGCGCAGGCCGCCACCGGACCACTCGCAGTACAGGTCGTCCGCCGGACCGGACCGGCCCCGCAGCCGTTCCCGCGCGTACTCCTTGTGCCGCTTGGCCTCGTTCTCGGCCGCCCGCCAGGCGTCGTAGTCGTGGACGGCCTCGACGTAGTCCTCGTCGGTCACCGTCAGGCGGGACTGGCGCGAGACGTCGCCCTCGGTCCCCGGGTCCACCGGCGGGCCCCAGCACAGGTCGAGGAACGGGCACCAGTCGCACATGGTGTCCACGCCGGGTCCGAACCCGTCGCGGGGGACGGCGTCGGCCCCGTCGTCCTCCACGGTGGCGTAGACGTCGGTGAGCCACATGATCGCCTCGGCGGTCAGCGCCGGGTCGTGGTCGGCCTCGAAGACGACGTCCTCGCCCGAGTCGCGGGACAGGTAGCGGATGCGCAGTCCGTCGACGTCCTGCCCGTCGCCGGCCGGCAGCCGGCGGTCGGCGGTCTGCCCGGTCCGCAGCAGCCAGGCGTAGACGGCGACCTGGAACCAGTGCCGGACCGGGACCCCACGGGTGAGGACCCGCTCGAAGCCGAACCGGGACGTCGTCTTGAGGTCCTCGACGACCGGTGCGTGCCACCAGTCGCAGCGCCCCCTGACCTGCTCGCCCTTCAGAGCGACCTCGGTCAGGCCGCCGTACTGGCGGCGGAGCGCGCGCAGCACCCCGCGGTGCAGCTCGGTGCCCATGAAGGCCTGCAGCCCGGTGCGGGTGTTGGTCGGACGGCGGCGGGCGATGCGGTAGGCCGCCCGGCGGCGGCACTCGCCGAGCTCGGAGGCGCCGATCATCCGCTGGCGGGAGCGGGCCCGACGGCTGTCGAGGTCACGGACCGCGGCGGCCAGGCTCGGGGCGGCCCGGCGCTCGGCGGCGCTGGGACGGGCGGGCAGGACGGCGGTCATCACGTCTCCCTCGGGTAGGGGGTGCCGGAGCGGGGCCGGGGGTCCGGCCCCGCTCCAGCGGTGCGGCTCAGGCGACGTCCGTGCGGTCGTCGCCCGCGGCCCGCTGCGTGGCGATGACGTCCCGCACGAGTGCGGTCAGCCGCCGGGTGGCCACCTGCTCGGCGGGCCGGCCGAAGCGGGCGGCGATCTGCTCCTCGGTCACACCCAGGGCCTCCAGGCTGGCCAGCACGCCCCGGCGGGCGGCGTTGAGCCGGCGCTCCCCCGGGTCGTCCGGGGTCGGCGAGGGCTCGAGCAGCGGGTTCGCCGGCGTCTCCTCCCGGCCGGTGGACGGTCGGGCGGCCGCGGCGGCGGCCCGGGCGGACTCCACCACCGCGGCGGGCGTCTCCGGAGCGGGCGTCTGGCCGGCGGCCGAGGTCCTGCGGCGCCCGGCGGGGTGGGACCCCACCGACGCCTCGAGGAACTCCTCGTGCCGGGCCTGGATCAGCTCGGCGACGGTGTACGAGCCGCTGGGGGTCGGGACGTCGACCTGCAGCATGCCGCTGCGGTTGGCCTCGGCCCACACCTCGCGCAGCTCGTCGTCGTCCCCGGCGTCGCCGATCCGCGCGACCAGGTCGCCGGCGTCGGGCTCACGCCGCCCGCCCGCCCGGGCAGCCTGCCGACCGGCCGGGGCCTCCTCGGTCCGCTCGTGGTCGAGCAGCCCGCCGCCGTGGAAGGAGACGAGGTCCCGGACGTGCGCGGTCCCCGGGTCGCACTTGAGGGCGTCGAAGACCAGCCACTCCAGCAGCCGGCCGTCCGCCTTCTTGTCGGCGACCTCCTTGGCCGGGTCGTCGTTCGGCTTGATGCCGACGTGCACGCTGCGCGCGCCGACGATCAGCGGTCGGCGCCCGCGGCGCAGCCGCACCCACACGCTCGCTGCGTAGGGGAACTCGCGGTGGGTCTGCACCGACCAGGTCTTCTGCCCCTCGATGGGCCGGCCGTTGGCGTCGACCTCGGTGACCTCCTTGCCGCGGGCGGTCACGACGACGATGCCGGGGAAGGTGAGCAGCTCGGTCTGCAGTTTGCGCCAGCGCGCGCCCGCGTCGTTCCACAGGTTCTGGCTGATGGTGATCTCGGCGTTGGGGTCGCGCTTGAGCAGCTCGCGGTTGCGGGCCGACCTCGCGGCGCGCTCACTCGCCCAGTCCTTCAGGCCGTCCCAGATGGCGGAGCCGGTGTCGATGCCGAGGACCACCGGCGGCTCGCCGGCGTCCGCGGCGCGGCGTGCCTGGGCCTTGACCGCCTGGACGGCGGCCAGCACCGCGGCGTAGGAGCCGTCGTGCTCGACCAGCTCGTACTTCGCGCCGGGGATCGCGCCGTACTCGTCACCGGCGCCCTCGTTGAGGTCGATCCAGTACAGCGTGCCGATCTTGTCCGAGGCGCTGAACTGGGCCAGCGCCCACGACTTCCCGGCCTTCTCCTCCCCCTCCAGGAGGATGCAGGGCCACGGCACGCGACCGGTGGGCTTGCGGGTCTTGAGGCCAGAGACGGCCATGGTGAACTCCTCGTCGACATGGGGAAGATGTCGACCCGAAAGCTATGGGTGGGTACTGACACATCCGTCCGCCCATCGCGCAAGCACATCCGGTCCTCTTCGTGAAGCTGCAGCTCAGGACGGCACAGGAACTCGGATCGGCGTGTCGGTCGTTCGCTGTCGGCGTAACCGGCGCCCACCACGGCCGCATCCGGACCAGCCCTCGCCGGGCGACCGGACCGGCTCCGGGGCGATCTCGGCAGCCACGGGCGAGGTGCCTGGACCGGGCGTGACCGGCGTCCTGTGGGGACGCGGCGCGGCTTGCTGAACCCGGGAGCAGGGCGCACTAGCGTTCGGCAGCGTGAGCGGCTTCTCCCACGACGGTCCGGGTGGCGACGCGGTGGACGCCGTCCCCTTGCGAGGAGCAACGCCCTACGACCTGTGGCTGTGGAGCCAGGAGACGTCGCAGCGCCTCACCGAGGTGTACGAGCGGGTCCTCGTCGCCGGCACCCCGGAGGCGTGCCGGGTCCACGCACCCGACTTGCTGCGGCTGACGCGGCGCCTCCTGGCGCTGCGGCTGACCGTGGTCGCCGGCGACCGGCGGCTGGCGTTCGAGCAGCGGGTGCCGCCGGCCCACGGCGTCGCGGTGGCCGCACTGTGGGCGGAGGTCTTCTGGGCGGCGCGCGCCGAGTCGTCGGACGACGACTCCGGGGTGCTGGAGGAGGCGGACGCGGCCATCCGCGTCCTCCTGGGCTCGTCCACGGTCGACCTGGCCGACCTGCACGCCGTGACGGGCTGGTGGGAGCGGCTGCAGCAGGTGGAGGAGACCTTCGACGGCCTGGAGATGCAGGCGCAGGCGGCGCTCGAGGCTCGGCAGGAGCAGTACCAGCACGCGTCGGAGAAGCGTCAGCTGAACACGCCGTGACGCCCTCCCCCGCTCGGCCACGCGACCGACGGCCGTCCCGGCCACGACGTCGCCGGACGAGGAGCGCTCACGGGTGCTCCAGGGCCGGGACCGCTGCGAGACGGACCGGCGGGTGGGGCCTCGTCCCGCCGTCGAGCGGGGAGGCGGCGGAGGACGGTCGGCCGCGGAGACGGCGGGCGAGGGCGGTGTGCCGGCGTCCGGAACCGGTGGCGCGCACGGCCTGGCCGAGGGCCCGGGGCGAGCCGACGAGGACGACGAGCTGCTTGGCGCGGGTGACGGCGGTGTAGAGCAGGTTCCGTTGCAGCATCATCCAGGCGCTGGTGGTCAGCGGGATGACCACGCAGGGGTACTCGCTGCCCTGGGAGCGGTGGACCGTGACGGCGTAGGCGTGCACCAGCTCGTCGAGCTCGCCGAAGTCGTAGCCGATCGCCTCGTCCTCGTCGGTGACGACGGTGAGTCTCTGCTCGACGGCGTCGATGGCGGTGACGACGCCCTGGGTGCCGTTGAAGACCCCGTTGGCGCCCTTGTCGTAGTCGTTGCGGATCTGGGTGACCTTGTCCCCGACGCGGAACACCCGCCCGCCGAAGCGCTTCTCGGCCCGGTCGGGGTGGGCCGGGGTGAGCGCCTCCTGCAGCAGCTCGTTGAGCGCGGCGGCGCCGGACGGCCCACGGTGCACCGGGGTCAGCACCTGCACGTCGCGGCGGGGATCGAGGCCGAACCGGGCCGGGATCCGGCGCACCACGACGTCCACGGTGAGCCGGGCGGCCTCCTCGGCGTCGTCGGTGGGGAAGAGGAAGAAGTCGTCGAGGCCGCGGACCTGGGGATGGCTGCCGGCGTTGATCCGGTGCGCGTTGGTGACCACCCCCGACCGGCTGGCCTGGCGGAAGACCTGCGTCAGGCGCACGTGCGGGATGGGGGTGCCGTCGGCGAGCAGGTCGCGCAGCACCTCCCCGGCGCCGACCGAGGGCAGCTGGTCGACGTCGCCGACCAGCAACAGGTGCGCGCCCGGCGGGACGGCCCGCACCAGCTTGTTGGCCAGCAGCAGGTCCAGCATCGAGGACTCGTCGACGACGACCAGGTCGGCCTGCAGCGGCCGGTCCCGGTCGAAGGCGGCGTCCCCGCCCGGCCGCAGCTCCAGCAGCCGGTGCACGGTCACCGCCTCGACGCCGGTCAGCTCGGTCAGCCGCTTCGCGGCCCGGCCGGTCGGCGCGGCCAGCACGACCTTCGCCCCCTTGGCCGCCGCGAGGGTGACGATGGAGCGCACCGTGAAGCTCTTGCCGCAGCCGGGGCCACCGGTGAGGACGGCGACCTTCTCGGTCAGCGCCAGCTGCACCGCGGCCTTCTGCCCGGCCGCCAGCTCCACGCCCGTGCGCCGGTGCAACCAGGCCAGTGCCGCGTCCCAGTCCACGCTCGCGAAGGCCGCCAGCCGGTCGTCGTCGGCGGTCGCCAGTCTCTTCAGTCCTCCGGCCAGCGAGACCTCTGCCCGGTGGAAGGGGACGAGGTAGTACGCCACCGTCGGCGGCTCGCCGTCCGCGCCGGGGAACTCCTCGCGGATCAAGCCCTCCTCCGCGACCAGCAGGGCCAGGCAGTGCCCCACCAGGTCCGCCGGGACCTGCAGCATCTCGATCGCCCGGGCGACCAGTTCGGTCTCCGGTAGGAAGCAGTGCCCCTGCCCGGTCGCCTCGGAGAGCACGAACTGCAGCCCCGCCTCGACCCGCTGCGTGCTGTCGTGCGGGATGCCCACCGCGGCCGCGATCGTGTCGGCGGTCCGGAACCCGATGCCCCACACCTCGGCGGCCAGGCGGTAGGGCTCGTTGCGGACCACGCCGATCGAGGCGTCGCCGTACTGCCGGTAGATGCGCACGGCCAGCGAGGTGGACACGCCCACCCCCTGCAGGAAGACCATCACCTCCTTGATGGCCCGCTGCTCCTCCCAGGCCGCGGTGATCAGCCGGGTCCGCTTGGGGCCCAGGTTCGGCACCTCGGCCAGGCGCGCCGGTTGCTCCTCGATGACCCGCAGCGCGTCGGTGCCGAAGTGGTCCACGATCCGCTCGGCCAGCCGCGGGCCGATCCCCTTGACCAGGCCCGAGCCCAGGTAGCGGCGGATGCCCTGCACCGTGGCCGGCAGCACGGTCGTGTAGTCCTCGACCTGGAACTGCCGGCCGTACTGCGGGTGGGCGCCCCACCGTCCCCGCAGCCGCAGCGTCTCCCCCGGTTGCGCGCCGAGGAGCGACCCCACGACGGTCACCAGGTCACCGCCCCGCCCGGTGTCCACCCGGGCCACGGTGTAGCCGGTCTGGGGGTTGGCGAACGTGATCCGCTCCAGCGTCGCCTCCAGGACCGCCCCGGTCCGCGCCTCTGCCACCGCCATCCCCCCAGCACCCGCCGTCCCCCCGATGGTCACACTCCCCGGGGACACCTCCGCGGTCCTCCGCTCGCGGGACGTGGTCCGCGGCGCACCGGACGGCGGGCGCGAAAACGTCAGACCGTCCTCGTAGCCTCCGGACGCTCACCTGAGCGATGCACCGACGACACGGAGGACCGGATCATGGCCGGCGACACTGTCATCACCATCATCGGCAACCTGACCAGCGACCCCGAGCTGCGCTTCACGCCCTCGGGAGCGGCGGTCGCCGACTTCACCATCGCGTCCACCCCCCGCACCCTGGATCGCCAGACGCAGGAGTGGAAGGACGGCGAGGCGCTCTTCCTGCGCTGCAGCTGCTGGCGGCAGATGGCCGAGCACGTCGCGGGATCACTCACCCGCGGCTCGCGGGTCATGGCACAGGGACGCCTCAAGCAGCGGTCCTTCGAGACCAAGGAGGGCGAGAAGCGCACCGTCGTCGAGCTGGAGGTCGACGAGATCGGCCCGTCCCTGCGCTACGCGACGGCGTCGGTCTCCAAGGTGACCCGTTCCGGGGATGGCCCTGGCGGCGGATCCGGTGGCGGGATGGGCTTCGGTGGCGATGGCGGGACGGGCGCCGGCTCCGGCGGCGGCGACGGTCGCACCGGGACGGGGCGAGGTGGCTCACCCGACCCCTGGGCGGCGCCGGTGGGCGGGCTCAGCGAGGAGCCACCCTTCTGAGCTGCACCACGCGGCCCCGCGGGGACGACCGGCGCCACACCGGCGTCCTCGCGTCAGGGGGCGGGTCGGCTCTCCCGACCGACCCGCCTCCGGCCCGGGCAGCGCTCGCCCTGTCCGGGCCGGACGTCCGTGCAGTCCAGCGGTCGTGCGGAACAGGCGTGTTCGCCGCTGCCCGTCCCGGTGAGCGTCGTGGTGGTCGAGACGGCGGTCGGAGACGCCCGCGACCCGGTGGACCGCCCCGTCCGGTGGCGGTCGAGCGGCCACGTGCTGGTGTCCCACCCGGCCCGCGGAGATCGGCTGCCCGGTGGTGATGGGTCCACCCGTCCCCGGAGTCGTTCAGGAGACCGCGGTCTGACGGCGACCCGGTGCACAGGCAGCTCTCTGCGAGGGCTGGACCCCAGCCTCTGTCGGGCCGGGTCGTCGGGTCGCAGGCTCCGACCATGACCACGACCAGGAGTGCACGCCACATCGGGATCCTGCTGTTCGACGTCATGGAGGAGTTGGACGCCATCGGCCCCTGGGAGGTGTTCGCCTGGTGGACCCGGCACTTCCCCGGCGACGGCTACACCGCGACGACGTTCTCCTCCGACGGCCGGCCGGTGACGTGCGAGAAGGGCCTCGTGGTGCAGCCCCACCACAGCGTCGCCACCGTGCCGCCGTTGGACGTCCTGCTCCACCCCGGCGGGGACGGTACCCGGGCGATGCTCACCGACCGGGCGCACCTCGCCTGGCTGTGCGAGCAGCGCGCGCACGTGCCGCTGGTCACCAGCGTGTGCACGGGATCGACCGTGCTGGCGGCCGCCGGGCTCCTCCGCGGCCGCCCGGCCACCAGCAATCGCGGCGCGCTCGAGCAGCTGGGGTCCATCGACCCCACGATCACCGTCCGGCCGGGTGAGCGCTTCGTCGACGACGGCGACGTGATCACCTCCGCCGGCATCTCGGCCGGGATCGACATGGCGCTGCACATCGTCGGGCGCCTGGCCGGCCCCGAGCGGGCACAGCAGGTCCGCGAGGGCATCGAGTACGCGCCCTGACCGCGATCCGCCGGACGGTGCCTGGCCAGGCGGCCGAGCGCCAGCGCCTCACGGCGGCCCGCATCGCGGCCTCCTCGGCCGAGGTCGCTGCGCGGTCGATCCCGTGGTCGACGGCGTACAGCTCGGGCTCGACGTCCTCCCACCCGCCCTCGTCCGGGTCGGTGAGTCGATCCGCCCGCCGGTCACCCACCTCGTCTTCGAGGAGCTCACCGTCGGCGTCGCAGGCGTCCTCGAGCCCGTCGCCCTCCTGTTCGAGCGAACCGAACCGTCAGGAGGAGATGCCCACGAACTCACCCGCGGAGCTGCTGGGACAGACACCGGTGTCCGTACTCCGGCCCCTGCCGTCCGACCGGAGGGCCAGACCGTCGGGTTCCCTCCTCCTGGGGCTCACCGGTGACTGTCGGGCTGAGAGGTGGCGTCCCGGGTGAAGCCGTCGAGCCAGCGACGTACGGCCGCGAGCGCGTCCTCGGCGGACGACGCCACGGCGACCGTCACCTCCTCCGCGGGTGTCTCCGCGGTGGCGGCTCCCAGGGCCAGGAGCCGCGCCCGGAACTCGCTGGAGCCCTCGAGCCAGACACGGATGAGCAGTGCGGCACTCGGGTCGTCGACCACGTCGTCTCTCCTACGGGCTACCACGCAGCGTTGCCGGGTCCGGCATCCGAGAACCGCGCGATGCGGTCAACGTGCGAGGACCCATGCTGCGGGGTCACGCTCCGTGACGCAGTCCCCCGTACGGATGACCCGCCACCACGGACGGCGTGGCGGCTGGGCGGGCGGCGTCCCAGGACTCCAGGACCAGCGGCGCATGCCCGTCAGGTCCGACGTCGTCCGGCCCTCGCCGGGATCACCGCTCCGGACCGGACCACGCTCCTCCGGGTGCCCGGCGCTCCCCGGACAGCGACCGCCGCAGCCGCGGGATGTCCTGGACCAGTCGGGTCATCTGCTCGGTCGGGGGCACGCCGAGCTCGTCCTCCACCATCGCCCGGAAGAGCTCGTAGGCCCGCAGAGCCTCGGCGAGGTTCCCCTGGGCCAGGTGGACGCGCACGACCGTCCGGTGGGCGCTCTCCCGCAGCGGATCGGCGCGGACCGCGGCGTAGGCGGCCTCCAGGGCCTCGCAGTGGCGGCCGAGGAAGGCGAGTCGGGCCGCGACCGCCTCCAGCGCCTGCATGCGGAGCTGACGCAGCCTCTCCCGCTCGAGGAGGACCCAGTCGTCGTACCAACCGGGCAGGAGGTCGCCGAGGAGCGTCGCGTCCGGCACCGCGACCTCGTCGGCGACGCCGGGCGAGGCGATCGCCCGTTGCGCCCAGTCGTCGAGCTCCCACACGTCGACACCGACGCCCGCCGCCAGTCGCAGCGCGCTCCCCGACACCTCGATCAGTCCGGGTGTCGCCTTGTTGAGCCGCCACAACGCCGAGCGCAGGCTCCCGTGCGCGTGGTCCTCCGGCACGTCGGGCCACAGCTGGCCCGCCGTCGCCGTCCGGGTCGGCCGGTGGGACAGGCACAGGTGTGCCACCAGCCGCTGCACGCCGCGTGGCAGCTCGTCACCGGCCGACTGCTGGTGGCGGCCGGGGACCTCGAGGCGGAAGCCGTCGAGCAGCGTGACACGGGCAACCGGTGGACTGTCCACGGGCCTGGTCCTTCCTCTGGGGTCGAGCGAACGATCACCGGACGGCGCTGCCGGGACCGGTCATCCGGCTCCGGATCCGGCCGCCCGGACGACCGCCCCTGCTGGGCTCGGTGGACAGCCGATCGGGCACGGGCGGGCTCATCGGGGCGGGGTCGCTCGGGCCCGCTCGGACGGGCACGACCGCCGACGGGGCCTCGACCGTGCGGGCTGGTGGACGGCGTCGGTCACCTCACCCGCAGCGGGCTCCGGGACCGGGAGCGGCCGACCGCTCACCTGGATGGGCGCGTACGCCCCGGCCACCCCGGATCGACGAGCCGGTCAGGTGGTGCGGCTCGGCGGTGCCTGGCCGGCCCGACCGACCTCGTTCGCGCTGGTGGTCCTCAGATGCAGGTGTACGACGCTGCCCGACATGATTCCCCCTGGACGCACGCGCATGAAATGCGGAACAGGAACGCTATTCCCGTCCCGACCGCCGGGACCGTACGCACTTGTACGTACTCCGCGGGCCACACCGGCTCCGGGAGGACGTGGCCGCCGGGCCCGGACGCCCTCCGCGATCCGGCGTGACGGATTACCCTCAGCACCGTGTCGCGCACCACGAGGCGTCATGCAGCGTGGTTGGAGCTCGTCGGCGACATCCTGCAGGGACAGCCCGGGGCACGAGAGTTCCCGCACGCGCAGGTGGCGGACCTGCTCCTCGAGTCCTTCGACGCGGCCTGCTGCTCGCTGAACGTCGTGGACCACGCGTGGGTGGACCACGTCGTCGGCGGCTGGCCGGTCGGCTACCTGCCGGCGACGCCACCGTCCGGTGCCCTCCCCGACGCGACCACGCAGCCGCTCATCCGCTGGTACGCCGTCACGGGCAGCTCGGCACCCCAGATCCTGGGCCGGGTACCGCGCGCGGTGGCGGATCCGAGGATGTGCGCGCAGTGGTCGGCGTTCGCCCGTCCCTTCGGTATCACCCACCAGCTCGCGCTGCCCCTCCGAGTGGGCGCCGGCATCGAGGCCTACGTGGTCAGCCGTCCCGACGACGACTACGACGACGCCGACGCCGACCTGGCCACCCTGGTCCTGCCGGCACTGGCCGCACTGGTCCGCCAGCACCGGGTGCTCTCCGGCCTGCCGGAGTCGCAGGTCGACCGCGTCCGGGGCCGCCGCCTGACCGAGCGCGAGTTCGCCGTGCTCACGCTCCTGGGGGCAGGTCTCACCGCCCAGGCGATCGCCCGCCGCCTGAACAGCTCCCCCCGGACGGTGCACAAGCACCTCGAGCACCTGTACCGCAAGCTCGGCGTGCGGGACCGGCTGATGGCGGTCCAGCGGGCCCGGGACGCCGGCCTCCTGGCCACGCCTCCCCAGGGCGGGGGACGTCGCGGGACCGCGGACCGCACCGCGCTGGTCCCGTCCCCCCGCAGCGGGGAGCACCTCCCCGCCGTCGGGCACACCGGGCGAGGCGACGGCGGGTCCTGACGCCCGTCGGTGCAGCGGCCGGCGGTCAGGTCGCTCGGCGACCGGCGCGCCAGACCTGTGCGACGTGCCGGGTCCTGGTGATGTCGAACTCGGGGTCGCCGTCGACGAGCAGGAGGTCGGCGCGCAGCCCTGGGGTGAGCGTTCCCCGGTCGGGGAGGCCGAGTGCGGCGGCCGGGGCACTGGTCGCCGCGGCCAGGGCCGCCGTCGTCGGGAGGCCGGCCGCCACCAGCAGCACGAGCTCGTCGTGCAGGCTGACGCCGTGGGCGGTGCCCGGGCTGGAGGCGTCGGTCCCGGCCAGTATCCGCCGGCCCGCCCGGTGCAGCCGGCCGACGGTCGACACCGCGTGGCCGAGGTCGGCTCGTGCGCCCGGCGCGACCGGGAAGTCCATCTCCAGCCCGGCGCGCTGGCGCGGGTCCAGGAACCGACCGAGGTGGGGATCAGCGGCCAGGGCCCGGCCCCGGTGGTGCCCGGCGCGGGCAGCGAGCGAGGTGAGCGTGGGGATGACGAACACGTCGCCGTGCGCGACGGCGTCGAGGAACTGCGGTGCGGGCGGCTCGTCCACGAACAGGTGGGCCAGCCCGTCGACGCCCGCGCCGATGGCGACCAGCGCGTGCGCCTGGGTGAGGACGTGGGCCACCACGAGGAGACCACGGGCGTGCGCCGCGTGGACCAGTGCCCGCACCGTGTCCGCGGTCAGGGTGGGGCACGGGTGCCCCGTGGTCGTGCCGTCCTCGAGGACCACCTTGAGGAGGTGGGAGCCCTCCGCCACCCGCGCCGCCACGAAGCTCTCGGCCTCCTCCGGCCCCGCCACCGTGGGGAAGGGCGGCAGCAGCCCCCGCTCGACCAGCCGGGTCGGGTGGCCGCCCGGAGCGGTGGCGCCGATGCCGGCCGAGCGCAGATCGGCAGCACCGGGATCGGCCGCCGCCTGCTCCCGGAGGGACCCGGCGAGGTGGGGGTCGGCGAACAGGTCCACCTCCGTGGTGACCCCTGCGCGCAGCGCCGCCTGCAGCGCGCCGGGGAGGACGTGCACGTGGGCGTCGATCAGACCCGGCAGGAGGGTGCTCCCCCGGGCGTCGAGGACCGGCACGCCCGCCGGTGGGGTCAGCCGCTCGGCGAGCGCGGCGACGCGCCCGTCCCGGACCAGCAGGCAGCCAGACGGGCGGAAGCGGTGCCCGTCGAAGAGCTTGGCTCCCCGGATCAGGAGGCCGTCCGGCGCCACCGTGACCTCCACCCTCCCGTCGAGCGCGGCCGGACCGACGGCGCCCGCCGCGACCCGGTGCGGGCACCTGTCGCGACGGCCTCCGGGGAGGACCCGACCCTGCGCCACCGCACGAGGAACGGTCCGGGCGGCGCCCGGCACCGCCGCCCGCATCGCGACCCGCCCGTGGTCTGTCGACAGGGTCCCAGGATCCGGTCGGGCCGGCCTGCCGACGGGCACCCGCACGAGCCGACCGGGCCCGCTCCACCTGCCTGCGGGGAGGCGGCCCTGTCGGGTTCCCTCGGCGGTCCTAACCTCGGAGCAGTGAGCGTGGAGCGGCCCGCAGCGTCGTCGGGTGTCGGGTTCCGGTCGGAGCGTGGCCCGGTCCTCGTAGGGGTCATGCTGTCCACGGCGCTGGTGGCCATCGACGCGACGGTGATCGCGACCGCCGTCCCGTCGATCGTGGCGAGCCTCGGCGGCTTCGCCGAGTTCCCGTGGCTGTTCTCCGTCTACCTGCTCGCGCAGGCGGTGACCGTGCCGGTCTACGGCAAGCTGGCCGACGTCTTCGGGCGCAAGCCGGTGATGCTCGTCGGCATCGGCCTGTTCCTCCTCGGGTCGGTCCTCTGCGGCGTCGCGGCGAGCATGGGGACGCTCATCGCGTTCCGCGCCGTCCAGGGCCTGGGCGCCGGCGCGGTCCAGCCGATGTCGATGACGATCGTCGGTGACCTGTACTCGCTCAGGGAGCGCGCGAAGGTGCAGGGCTACATCGCCAGCGTCTGGGCCGTGTCGTCGGTCGTGGGCCCGACCCTCGGCGGTGTCTTCTCCCAGTACCTCAGCTGGCGGTGGATCTTCTTCGTCAACATCCCGCTCTGCCTGGTCGCCGCGGCGGCCATCGCCCTGCGGTTCCACGAGCAGGTGGACCGGCGCCGTCCGCGGATCGACCACGCCGGGGCGGCCACGCTCACGGTCGCCCTGACGCTGCTGGTCCTGGGGGTGCTCGAGGGCGGTCAGGCCTGGGCGTGGGGGTCCCCGCAGGGCATCGCCGTCCTCGTGACCGGCGCCGTCCTGCTCGGGCTGTTCGTCGGGATCGAGCGTCGGGCGGCCGATCCCGTCGTCCCGCTCGGGCTGCTGCGCAACCGGCTGCTCGTCGCGACGAACCTCGCATCCGCCTGCGTCGGCGCCGTGCTGCTCGGACTGACCTCCTACGTGCCGACGTTCGCGCAGGACGTCCTCGGCACCGGCCCGCTGGTCGCCGGGTTCGCGCTCGCCGCCCTGACGCTCGGCTGGCCGATCTCGGCGTCGCTGTCCGGCCGCGTCTACCTCCGGATCGGCATCCGGTCCACCGCACTGGTCGGCGCCGCGATCGTCGTCCTCGGCTCGGCGCTGCTGCTCCTGCTCGACGGGTCCTCGAGCGTGCTGCAGGTCGGCGCGACGGCGTTCGTGATCGGCCTCGGCATGGGCTTCACCGCGGCGCCGACGCTCATCGCCGCCCAGTCGGCGGTGCAGTGGCACGAGCGCGGCGTGGTCACCGGCCTCAACATGTTCTTCCGCTCCGCGGGCAGCGCCGTCGGGGTCGCCGTCTTCGGCGCGGTCGTCAACGCGACCCTCGGCGGGTCAGGGGTGGAGGGCGACCGGGTGGCGCCGGAGGCGCTCACCACCGCGGTGCACTCCGTCTTCCTGGGGACGACGGTGCTGGCCGTGGCGATGCTGGCCGCCGTGCTGCTCATGCCCCGCGACCGTGGCCGGGGTCAGACACCGGCGCAGGGGGCCACCGAGGTCGCCGCCGGCTGACCGGGTCCCCACGGTCGCGGCGAGAGCCTCCCGACCGACCGCGTCGTGCGGGCAACCGCCGGCCGTCCACGACGTCCGGGGCCCGGACGTCTCACCGCCGGGCCTCGGACGGGGAGCGCCCGTAGCGGCGGCGGTAGGCGGCGGCGAACCGGCTGGCGCTGGAGAACCCCCACGCGGCGGCGACGTCGCTGACGGTCCGGGTCGGATCGGCCATCAGCTCCGCGTGCGCGCGCTGCAGCCGGACGCCGACCAGGTACTCGGTCGGCTTGCAACCGAGCCACTCGCGGAAGCCCTCCTGCAGCCGCCGCACGCTGGTGCCGGCCAGCGCGGCCATCTCCCCGGCGGTCCACGGCCGGGCCGGGTCGTCGTGCAGCTGGTCCACCACCCGCTTGACCGTGCGGGGCCGGGCCACCACGGCACGCCCGCCGTCCGGGCAGCTGCTGAGCAGGAACCCGGCGGCGACGGCGCCGGCGAGCTGGTCGCGGACCAAGGTGCTGCCCCCGAACAGGTCCGGCGCGCGCAGGTGGGCGGAGAGGCCGGCGACGAGCTGGCGCCACGCCAGCCCCTGACCCGAGCCGAGGTCCACCTGGTCCGGCAGCGCGCCGCGGGCGCCCGCGCGGTCGCTCCCCAGCACCCGCTCGGCCTCGCGCTCGAGCCACGCGCCGTCGAACTTGACCCCGAGGACCGTGCAGGTCGCGTCCCAGTGGCTGATGAGCGACGGGGTGTCGGCCCGGAACACCGTCCCCTGCCCGGGGAGCGAGGTCACCCGGCCGTGGCGGCCCCGGCTCTCGAGGTGCCCGGTCAGCGGCATGTTGACCTCGTAGGCGCCGGGGTAGTCGCACTCGATCGCCACGTCGGCACCCCATCCCACGTGCCCCACCAGGACGTGGCCGAGGTCCAGCGTGCGCAGCGTCAGCCGCGGTGCCGACGCGCCGCCCAGCCGGCGCAGCTCGTGCGGGAAGTACGCCTCGGCGACGACGCGGGAGGCCTGCCCCCAGTCGGAGGGCCCGCCACGACGCCGGCCGGACACGCGTTCGAGGCTACCCGAGCGGCAGAGCCCCCTGAGACGACGATCACAACACCGCCGCGCGATGGGTGCAGGGACCGCGCGATGCGTGTCGTGGCTCACCGGCGCCCGGCCTAGCTTTCCGACCGACCACGGGCCACCCGTGAGGAAGACCGCGTCCGGAGGGGACCTGATGACGATCACCGACCAGCTCGCTGCTGCGACGGGGCAGCGCGACCTGTCCTGGCTCGACGCCGTCACCATGACCGAGCTCGAGCGCAACCCGTACCCCGTCTACGAGCGGCTCCGCCGGGAGGCACCGCTGGCCTTCGTGCCGGTGCTCGGCTCCTACGTCGCCTCCACCGCCGAGGTGTGCCGCTCGATCGCGACCAGCCCGGACTTCGAGGCCGTCATCACCCCGGCCGGCGGCCGGACGTTCGGCCACCCCGCGATCATCGGGGTCAACGGCGACATCCACGCCGACCTCCGCTCGATGGTCGAGCCGGCGCTGCAGCCGGTCGAGGTCGACCGGTGGATCGACGACCTGGTGCGGCCGATCGCCCGCGGCTTCCTCGAGCAGTTCGAGGACGACGGGCACGCCGAGCTGGTCGCGCAGTACTGCGAGCCGGTCAGCGTGCGCGCCCTCGGCGATCTGCTCGGCCTCGAGGACGTCCCCTCCGACCAGCTGCGCGACTGGTTCCACAAGCTGAACCGGTCGTTCACCAACGCCGCGACGGACGAGAACGGGGAGTTCGCCAACCCGGAGGGCTTCGCCGAGGGGGACGCCGCCAAGGCGGAGATCCGCTCGATCGTCGACCCGCTGATCGACCGGTGGATCGCCGAGCCCGACGACAGCGCCATCTCCCACTGGCTGCACGACGGCATGCCGCCCGGCCGGACCCGCGACCGCGAGTACATCTACCCGACGATCTACGTCTACCTCCTCGGCGCGATGCAGGAGCCGGGCCACGGCATGGCCTCCACCCTGGTCGGCCTGTCCAGCCGGCCCGAGCAGATGGAGGAGGTCGTCGACGACCCCACCCTGATCCCGCGGGCGATCTCCGAGGGCATGCGGTGGACCTCGCCGATCTGGTCGGCCACCGCGCGCATCTCCACCAGGCCGGTCACCGTCGCGGGCGTCGACCTCCCGGCCGGCACCCCGGTGATCCTGTCCTACGGGTCGGCCAACCACGACACGGGCGTCCACCAGGCGCCGACCGAGTACGACCTGCACCGTCCGCCGCTGCCGCACCTGGCCTTCGGCGCCGGCAACCACGCCTGCGCGGGCATCTACTTCGCCAACCACGTCATGCGCATCGGGCTGGAGGAGCTCTTCGAGTCCATCCCGAACCTGGAGCGAGACACCCGCGAGGGCGTGGAGTTCTGGGGCTGGGGCTTCCGCGGCCCGACGACCCTGCACGTCACCTGGGAGGTCTGAGATGGCCCACACCGTCACCGTCGGCGACCGCCGGGTCGAGTGCGCGCCCGACCAGTCCCTGCTCGACGCCTTCCTGCGGGCCGGGGTGTGGATGCCCAACTCCTGCAACCAGGGGACCTGCGGCACCTGCAAGCTGCGCGTCCTCGACGGGGAGGTCGACCACCGCGGCTCGCCGGCCGACACCCTCCCCCACGAGGAGCGGCAGGCCGGCATGGCGCTCGCCTGCCAGGCCAGCCCCCGGTGCGACACCGTCGTCAGCTCACCGACGGCCTCGGGTGCCGCCCGCGGCACCCACGCCCTGCGCGACCTGGTGGCCACCGTCCTCGACGTGGAGGACGTCGCCCGGGACACCCGGCGGCTGCTGCTCGGCCTCGACGAGCCGCTGGCGTTCTCCGCCGGCCAGTACGTCGAGCTGGTCGTCCCGGGCAGCGGCGTGCGCCGCCAGTACTCGCTGGCCAACACGCCCGACGAGGACAAGGTCCTCGAGCTGCACGTCCGGCGGGTGCCGGGTGGCATCGCCAGCGACGCCTGGCTCTTCGGGTCCGTGGCCGTCGGGGACCGGGTCGAGCTGACCGGGCCGCTGGGGGACTTCTCCCTGCCGGAGGAGGCCGACGACGAGGGCGAGCCCATGGCCTGCATCGCCGGCGGCACGGGGCTGGCCCCGTTCGTGGGCATCGTGCGGACGGCGCTGCAGCGGCGGCCCGACCGCGAGATCGTGCTCTACCACGGCGTCCGCGGGGCCGAGGACCTCTACGACGTCGACCGGTTGGCGGAGCTCGCGGCCACCCACCCGGGCTTCCGGTTCGTGCCGGTGCTGTCGGACCAGCCGGCCCCCTCCTGCCGCGCTGGCTTCCCGACCGACGCCTTCGTCGAGGACGTGGCGAGCGCGCGGGGCTGGTCAGGGTGGCTGTGCGGCCCACCCGCGATGGTCGAGGCCGGCGTCAAGGCGTTCAAGCGCCGTCGCATGGCACCCCGCCAGATCCACCGCGAGAAGTTCACCCCGGCGGATGCGCTCGGCACCGGAGCCGCGGGAGCCTGAGCCCACGCGGACCGCGTCCTGGTCCACCGAGGAGGAGTCGCGGCCGGCACCGGAGGCGTCCGGTGCCGGCCGCGGATCCTCGGCGCCCCCACGGTCACCCGGCCGTGGACACCGACCGGCCACCACCGACCATCGCCGGGGCGGTGTTCTCAGGGGACGGTGGGCTGGGCGTTGCGGACGACCTCCTGGTTGACCGCCCGGACCTGGTCGAAGTCCATCTTCTCCACCCGCCGGTCGTAGGTGAACAAGCCGTTGACCTCGTGCTCGACGTCGGTGATCTGCGTGTAGACCGCGCCGCTGATGGCTCGCTGCTGCGCGATCGGGATGAGCTCACGCTGGTTGTCCACGTACAGCCTGGTGAGCTCCGCCTCGTCCTGCGCCATCTCGTACCCGTGGCCGTCCTCGAACCACATGTGGCCGGGCACCTCGAGCCCGAAGCCACCGTGCTCCCCGTCGACGGCCACGCGGTGGTCGTCGGGCGTGGGGTCCGCGGGACCGGTGTAGGCGTGCCAGTCGATGACGTCGCCGCGGCCGCTGTCACCGAGCGAGTCGCAGCAGTTCACCCCGCTGTTCGCGTCCACGAGCCGGGTGGGGTCCTGGGCCGCGACCGAGTCGGCGATCCGCCCGGTGGCCTCCCTGCTC
This sequence comes from Geodermatophilus sp. URMC 65, assembly GCF_053502545.1. Classification (NCBI taxonomy): domain Bacteria; kingdom Bacillati; phylum Actinomycetota; class Actinomycetes; order Geodermatophilales; family Geodermatophilaceae; genus Geodermatophilus; species Geodermatophilus sp. URMC 65. Next base: position 5,161,190 of record NZ_CP199954.1, on the reverse strand, counting down.
CACTCCCCCCAGCCCTCGTTGAACGGGACCCACCCGATCACCGACGTCCAGCTGTCGTGCTGGTCGACGATCTCGTGCAGCTGGCGCTCGAACTCGGTCCGGGCGTCCGGCGGCGGGGTCCCGCCCGTCCGCATGGAGGGCATGTCCTGCCAGACCAGCACGCCGAGCGTGTCGGCGTGGTGGTACCAGCGGTCCGGCTCGACCTTGACGTGCTTGCGGATGGCGTTGAAACCGAGGCGCTTGGTCTCGGCCACGTCGAACCGCAGCGCCTCGTCCGTCGGTGCGGTGTAGAGGCCGTCCGGCCAGTAGCCCTGGTCCAGGGTCGACATCAGGAAGAGGATCTCGTGGTTGAGGGTGATGCGCAGGCGGCCGTCCGCGCCCTGCACGGTCCCGATCTCCCGCATGCCCACGTAGGACCCGACCCGGTCGACCTCCTGGTCGCCGTCCAGCAGGGTCACCTCCAGGTCGTAGAGGAACGGGTCGTCGGGTGACCACAGGCGGGCGTCCGGGACCTGCACGTCCAGGGGCCGGCCGCGCGCTCCCTCCGCGGTCGCGACCTGCACGTCGCCATTCCTGACCACGGCCCGGACCGTGAGGCCGGAGGCGTCCCCGCCGGTGTCCACGGTCAGTGCGAGCGTGCCCGTGTCGACGTCCGTGGCCGTGTCGAGGTCCGCCACGTACGCGCGGGCGGTGACGGGCTCCATCCACACCGTCTGCCAGATGCCGGAGGAGCCGGTGTAGAAGATGCCGCGGTCCGGGACGTTCCGCTGCTTGCCGACCGGCTGCCACGTCGCGTCGGTGCGGTCCTCGACACCGACGACGATCTCCTGGGGACCCGAGGGCGCCAGGGCATCGGTGACGTCGACGGAGAACGCGGTGTAGCCGCCGGTGTGCTCGGCGACCTGGGTGCCGTTCACCCACACGGTGGCCGCGTGGTCCACGGCGCCGAAGTGGAGACGCAGCCGCTGACCGTCCCCCACCTGCCAGGACGCCGGGACCTCGAACGTCCGCCGGTACCACATGTGGTCCTCGTGCCGCTGGATGCCGGACAGCGCCGACTCGGTCGGGTACGGCACCAGGATGCTCTCGGCGAGGTCCTGGCCGACGGGCGGCGCCTCCCCCGCCGCGGCACCGGCGAACTGCCACACCCCGTTGAGGTTCTGCCAGCGGGCCCGGGTCAGCTGCGGCCGTGGGTACTCCGGCAGCGCGTTGCTCGGTGAGACCTGGTCGGTCCACGGCGTCGTCAGCCGCGGCTGGATCGGCTGCCAGCCGTCGTCGGACGGCTTCGCCGCCGCGGTGAGCAGGAAGGTCAACCCCAGCATGACCGCCGCGGTGAGCAGTGCGGTGGCGCTCGGCCGGGATGGCGCGGCGATCGTCATGGCTCCCCCTGTGGTCCTCGCGGACCGACGTCTCCGACGCCCGAGAGACCCGGCGGGCCAGGCCGCGGAGACCTCAGAGTCTGGCCCCGTCGGGGGCGCCAGGACCACCAGGGCGGCGGTACGGGAGGTGGCACCATCGCGTCATGAGCCACGGCCACGCCGTCCAGCAGGAGCTCCGCGAACCGGCGCGCGCCCTGCGCCGCGCCATCCCCGGGGTCTACGACGGATACCGCCAGATGCACGCCGCCGCGTACGCCGCAGGTGCCCTGGACCAGAAGACCAAGGAGTTGATCGCGCTCGCCATCGCGGTGGGCAAGGAGTGCGACGGCTGCATCGCGTCGCACGCCCGTGGCGCCGTCCGCACCGGCGCGACCGAGTCGGAGGTCGCCGAGGCGCTCGGCGTCGCCATCGCGATGAACGGCGGACCGGGCACCGTGTACGGCCCGCGCGCGTTCGCGGCCTTCCGCGAGTTCGCGGAGGAGGCCGATCCCGAGCAGGGCTGACCCGGCCGATCACGGCCGTGTCCATGATGCCGGGGCAGGTGGCGTGGATCCGGATGCCGACACCATCACGCTGGCAGCCCCTGTCGAGGCGGCCAGCGTGGGCAGCCACCCGCGGTGGCGGAGGCGGCGAGGCGCGGTCGGCCGACGGGCCTGCGGCGCGCCGGCAGCGCGAGCGTGCCGGCGCAGGAGCAACCAGGTGACCACGACGACGACCGGCAGGCCGGCCAGGGCGAGCACGCCGTTCAGGAGCGGCGCGGCGGCGCCCGCCGCAGTGCCCGCTGCGACCAGACCCCACGACCACAGCAGCGCCGCGGGGACCGTTCCCCGCAGCATGGTCGACAGCGGCACCCCGGATCGGGCGGCGATGCGCGGTGCGAGCGTCCGCGACCCGGTGACGAGCTGCGACATCCCCGCCATGCGCACCGGCCGCCGTGCGACGGCGTCCGACCACGGCCCCGCTGAGCGGTCCGCCAGGTCCCGCGCCCACCCGGGCAGCAACCGCCCGAGCGGCCCGCCGGTCGGCAGGAGCGTGCCAGGGCCGGCGCGCGCGGCGCAGCGGTGACCGAGCACGGCGCCTCCCACCGTGGCGGCGGCCACGGTCAGTGCGGCCACCGGCACCGGGACCAGCCCGGCGCCGGCGAGGACGCCGACGCCGACCACCAGCGACGAGCCGGTCAGCACCAGGCCGATGAGCAGGCCCGACTCGGCCACGAGCACGACCGCGACCACCGCCGGGACGGTGCACGCGGGCAGGGTGCTGAGCCAGTCCATCAGCCGGCCCACGCCGGGGTGCTCGAGGTGCCGACGACGTGGCCGGACCCGTGGCGGATGCCGGCGCCGATCGTCTGGGCGCCGTCCCTCCCGGACCCGCCCTCGGGGGTCCTGGTGCGGAGCGCGCGCTCGGTCACCGCGCGCCCGGTGCGGCCGCGGTCGGCCTGCATCATGGCTGCCTCCTGGTCTGCTGGGTGGTCCGGCCGCCGGCGGTTCGGGTGCTCAGGCGTCGAGGTCGTCGGCGAAGCGGCGGGACCCACCGCCCTCGGTGTGCATCGCCCAGAGCGTGTCGGCGAGGGTCGCGGCGGCACGGTCGAGTCCAGCAGTCAGCGAGGCGGGGTCGCGGACGTCCGCGGCGTAGCCGCGTGCGGTGCTGCCCTGCGCGGTCAGCTGCGCGGCGAGCTCGTCGACGTGTTCCTGACGGCGGGCGAGCAGGGCGACGTCGAAGCCCTGCCGGCCGAAGCGGCGGGGGGCGGCGGCGCCGAGGCCGCGGCCGGCGCCCGCGATCGCGATGGTGGTCATGGTCTGCCTCCAGGAACGGAGCGGCGCTGGAGCACGGAGATGGCGATCGTGGGGATGAGGGTCAGCGCAGCGAAGGTCGTCCCCACCACGGCGGGACCGATCGCCCCGAGTTCGGAGTCGAGGGCGCAGCCGGCGGTCCAGGAGCCGACCGCGGTGCCGAGGTTGTACGCCGAGACCGACATGGCCACTCCCAGCGTGGGCGCGACGCCGGCGAAGCGGACCGCCAGCGAGGACAGCACCGGGTTGGCGCTCAACCCGAGGAGGCCGAGCACGACCACCAGCAGCACCGTGGGGACGATGTAGGCGGACAGCAGGCAGATCGCCAGCAGCACGACCGTGGTCGACGCGGCGACGGCGATGGTCGTCGCGTGCGGGCGGGCGTCGCCGAGGCGGCCTCCGACGATCGTGCCGATGAGCGAGCCGACGCCGAAGCCGACGAGCACCAGCGGCACCCATCCGGGCGCGATCCCGGCCCGGTCGGTCAGCAGCGGGGCGATGTAGGAGTAGGCCGAGAGCACGCCGCCGGTCGTGGTCGCGCAGGCGGCCAGCACCAGCCACAGCCGGCCGGACCGCATCGCACCGAGTTCCGACCGCAGGGTCACCGACCGCTGGTCGCCCTCCTCGCGCGGGACGTGCCGGGCGATCAGCGGCACGGCGACCAGCGCGAGGCCGGCCAGGGCCCAGAACGGGCCGCGCCAGCCGGACAGCTGGCCGGCGAACGCGCCCAGCGGCACGCCGACGACGTTGGCGAGCATGCCCCCGGCGCCGACCAGGCCGAGGGCGCGGGCGCTGGCGCCAGGACCGGCGGCGCGAGTGGCCGCCACCGACGCCACGGACCAGAACGCCCCGGTCGCCCAGGCGGTCACGAACCGGGCGGCCAACAGCAGCGGGAAGCTGCTGCCGATCGCGACGACGACGTGGCCTACCGCGAAGACGACGAGCGCAAGCACCAGGGTCGTCCGTCGGAGGATCCGCCGGGTCAGCAGCGCCATCGTCGGAGAGCCGACGACCATGCCGACCGCGAAGACCGTGATCAGCAGTCCGGCCTGGGCCACGCCCACCTGGAGGTCGCCGGCGATCTCCGGCAGCAGGCCCGCGACGACGAACTCGGTGGTGAGCATGAGGAACGTGCCGACCGCCAGCACGTGCACGACGAAGGGGAGCCGTACCGGCCGCGGCGTCGGGGATCCACCGTCGGGGGCCGGGCCGGCGGGCGACGCCGCCGACCCGGCCGGGCGGGTCAGTTGGTCCGAGGTCACCGCAGGGTGGCGGTGTCGATGACGAACCGGTAGCGGACGTCGGAGGCCAGGACCCGCTCGTAGGCGTCGTTGACCTGGTCGGCGGCGATGACCTCGACCTCGGCGCCGATGCCGTGCGCGGCGCAGAAGTCGAGCATCTCCTGGGTCTCGGCGATGCCGCCGATCATGGAGCCGGCGTAGCTGCGGCGGCCGCCGATGAGGGAGAAGACGTTGAGGCTCAGCGGCTCGGCGGGGGCGCCGACGTTGACCAGCGCGCCACCCACGGCCAGCAGCGAGAGGTACGCGTCGACGTCGATCGGTGCGCTGACGGTGTTGACGACCAGGTCGAACCGGCCGGCCAGCTCCCTGAAGGTGTCCGGGTCGCTGGTGGCGAAGTAGGCGTCGGCGCCCAGGCGCAGGCCGTCTTCCTGCTTCTTCAGCGACTGCGACAGCACGGTCACCTCCGCGCCCATCGCGTGTGCGAGCTTGACGGCCATGTGCCCCAGGCCGCCGAGGCCGACGACCGCGACCCGCTTGCCGGGGCCGGCGCCCCAGTGGCGCAGCGGGCTGTAGGTGGTGATGCCCGCGCACAGCAGCGGGGCCGCCGCCGCGGAGTCGATGCCGTCGGGCACCCGGAGCACGAAGCCGGCATCGACCACCACGTGGGTGGAGTAGCCGCCCTGGGTGGTGCTGCCGTCGCGGTCGGTGGCGGCGTAGGTGCCGACCATGCCGTTCAGGCAGTACTGCTCGTCGCCGTTGCGGCAGTTGGCGCAGTGCCCGCAGGAGTTGACCATGCAGCCGACGCCGACGCGGTCGCCGACCTGGTGCGTGGTGACGTCGGTGCCGACCTGGGCGACGACGCCGACGATCTCGTGGCCGGGCACGACGGGGAAGGGCTGCGGGCCCCAGTCGCCGTTGACGGTGTGGATGTCGGAGTGGCAGATGCCGGCGTGCGTGATCTCGATGAGGACGTCAGTGGCGCCGACGTCCCGGCGCTCGATGGTGGTGGGGGCCAGGGGCCGGCCGGCAGCCGGGGCGGCGTAGGCGTTGACGCGCATGGGGAGTGGTCCTTCCGTGGTGGGGTGGGTCGGCGGTCAGTCGGCGGCCGGGGCGGCGGCGTACTCCTCGTCGGTGACGGGGGTCAGCCAGTGCACGACGGCGTGGTCGGCGTCGGCCTCGTTGATGGCCAGGTGGACCATGAGCCGGTTCGGCGCCGCCCCGTGCCAGTGCTCCTCGTCGGCCTCGAACAGGACGCGGTCGCCGGGACGGATGACCTCGATCGGGCCGCCCCGGCGCTGGCACAGGCCGACGCCCTCGGTGACGAACACGTTCTGACTCAGCGGGTGGCGATGCCAGTGGGTGCGCGCGCCGGGCATGAAGTGCACCAGGTTGGCGGTGACCCGGGACGGCGCCGGTGCGGCGGCGACGGCGTCGATGTAGTCCCCCGCAAGCGGGAGGTGCCCCCAATCGGGGGTGGACCAGTCGGCGGGGCCCTTGGCGGTGTCGATGGAGCTCCGGGTGATCTGCACGGTCGTCCTCCTCGGTACGGGTCCGCTCAGACGGTGAGCAGGGTCTTGATCGCGCGCCGCTCGTCCATCGCGCGGTAGCCCTCGGCGGCCTGCTCCAGCGGGAGCTCGAGGTCGAAGACCCTGCCCGGGTCGATCGCCCGGGTGCAGATGAGGTCGATCAGCTCGGGGAGGAACCGGCGCACCGGCGCGGGCCCGCCGTGCAGGTGGACGCCGGAGAAGAACAGCTCCTCGCCGGGCAGCGAGACGTCGTGGGAGACCCCGACGTAGCCGACGTGCCCGCCGGGGCGGGTGGCGCGGATGGCCTGCATCATCGACTCCTGGGTGCCGACGGCCTCGATGACCGAGTGCGCGCCCAGCCCGCCGGTGAGGTCCTTGAGGCGGGCCACGCCCTCGTCGCCGCGTTCGACCACGACGTCGGTGGCGCCGAACTCCCGCGCCAGCCGCTGACGGGGCTCGTGCCGGCTCATCGCGATCACCCGCTCGGCCCCCAGCTGCTTCGCGGCCAGGACGCCGAGCAGGCCGACGGCGCCGTCACCGACCACGGCGACGGTCTTGCCCGGGCCGGCCTCGGCGGCGACGGCGGCGAACCAGCCGGTGCCCAGCACGTCGGAGGCGGCCAGCAGGCCGGGCACCAGGTCGTCGGAGGGCAGGTCGGGGGTGGCGACCAGGGTGCCGTCGGCCAGCGGGATGCGGGCGTACTGGGCCTGCGCGCCGGTGGGGGCGCCGGGCTGCCGGTTGACGCAGTGGGTCTGGTAGCCGGCGCGACAGATCTCGCAGGTGTTGTCGGAGGCGAAGAACGAGCCGACGACGAACTGCCCGGGCCGCACCGTGGTGACCTCGCCGCCGACCTCCTCGACGATGCCGACGTACTCGTGACCCATCGGGGCCGGCCCGTCCACCGCCTCGATGCCGCGGTAGGGCCACAGGTCCGACCCGCACACGCAGGTGGCGGCCAGCCGGATGACCGCGTCGGTGGGCTGCTCGATGCCCGGATCCGGGCGCTCCTCGACGCGGACGTCGCCGGGGGCGTGGAGAACGGCTCCTCGCAAGACGGTGCTCCTTCTGGAGTGGATGGGCGGTGGACTCCACGGAACGCCTCAGGGCGCGGGCGTGGGAGGTCGGGTTTGTGGGGGGTAGAAGCTCGACCTCCCTCCACCGGCCGGTCGACGTAGCGTCGACGGCGTGGACAACCGCTCCGACATCCGCGACTTCCTCGCCAGCCGGCGCGCCCGGATCACCCCGGAGCAGGCCGGGCTGCTGCCCGGCGGGGGTCGGCGGCGGGTGCCCGGCCTGCGCCGGGAGGAGGTCGCCGTCCTCGCCGGGGTGAGCACCGACTGGTACACCCGGCTGGAGAAGGGCCACATCACCGGGGTGTCCGAGGACGTCCTCGAGGCCGTCGCCCGGGCGTTGCAGCTGGACGAGGCCGAGCGGACCTACCTGTTCGACCTCGCCCGCGCCGCCGCCAGGCCGACCCGCGCGCCCCAGCGCCGGAGCAAGGCGCAGATCCAGCCGCGGGTGCAGTGGATGCTGGACTCGATGACGGGGTCGGCCGCGTTCGTCGCCAACGGCCGCCTGGACATCCTCGCCACCAACACCCTGGGGTGGGCGCTGCACTCACCGATGTTCGGCAGCCCGCAGCGGCCGGCGAACTTCGCCCGGTTCCAGTTCCTCGACCCTCAGGCGCACGAGTACTACTCCGACTGGGAGGCCGCGGCCACCATCACCGTCGCCCTGCTCCGCGCCGAGGCCGGTCGCCGCCCGCACGACACGCAGCTGCGCGAGCTCGTCGGGGAGCTCTCCACGGTCAGCGAGGAGTTCCGCACCCGCTGGGCCGCGCACAACGTCCGCATCCACCACAACGGCGCCAAGCACTTCCACCACCCCGTCGTCGGCGCGCTCGACCTGAACTACTGGACGCTCGAGCTGCCCACCGAGGACCGCTCGGACCTCCGCCTGACCATCTACACCGCCGAACCGGGGTCGGCGTCGGAGGACGGGCTCAAGCTGCTCGCCAGCTGGGCCGCGACCAGCACCGCCGTCCAGACCGCCGGCGAGCCCACCGGCTGAGGGCGCTCGTGCTCACCGGGCGGGCAGTGGGAGCCGCAGGACGATCTCCCCGTCGTCGACCTGGCCGGTGGGCCGGAAGCCGAACCCCTGGTAGAAGGGCGATGGTCCGCCCTCGCCGGGCTCGTAGCTGGTCAGCAGCTCGGTGCCGCCGTCGGCGCGCACCAGGTCGACGAGCTGGGTCAGCACCGCTCGGCCGATCCCGCGACCCTGGTACCGCTTGTCGATGAGCAGCCGCCACAGGAAGTGGCGCCCTCGGTACGGGCCCTTCCGCGGCTTCCAGGAGAGCATCACGAAGCCGACCGGCTCCTCGCCGCAGTACACCGCGCGGAACCACGGGTTGGCCTCCGGCGACTCGGCGGCGTCCCGCAGGGAGCAGGACACCGAGGCGACGAACCGCTTCTGGCGACCTCGGACGCGCAGCGCGCGGACGGCCTCGCGGTTGTCGTCGGTGACCTCCCGCAGGTGCACGCCCGGGGACGTCGTGCCGCCCGCCTCCGTCCCGGCGGTCGACTCCTGCTCCACGGGAGCACCACCCCGGTCCGGTGCGGATCCGTCCGGCGCACCCGGCAGCCGGACCACGTCGGCGAGGACGCTCCCGTCGTCGGTCAGCCGGGCCGGGGACGGACTGTCGTAGACGACCAGCAGGCGCGGGCCGTCGGCGGGACCGAGCAGTCCGATGCCCTCGGCGTGGTCGCAGCCGTCGCCGTGGGGCAGGTCGAGCTCCCGCGTGAGCAGGTCGCCGCGGACCACCTGCGGCGTGTCCGCCTGCAGTGCGCCGTGCCAGCGGAAGACGTGCACCGGTCCGTCGAGATCCATCGTCGGCCCGGCCAGCACGAGCAGGTCGTCGCCGTGCGGGCAGAGGTCCCGGACCCCCAGGCCGCGCAGCCGGAGGACGTGCTTGCGGTACGCACGGCCGTCGTCGAGTGCGGCCAGGCGCAGCCGGTCGGGTGCGTCGGGGTCGACCTCGGGGCGCAGCTCCAGCACCACGGCCCAGCCGCGCAGCACCGGCCCGCGCAGGCCCAGGTACACCCGCGATCCGGCGACCGCGATGCCCTCGACGTCCAGCCCGTTGTCCTTGCCCGGCAGCGGCAGGAAGGGGCCGAGGTGCTCGTCGTCGGCCAGGACGTCCCGCAGGTCGGTGCCGTGGACGCCGAAGGACGCCGCGCGGTGCCGTACCCCGTCCTCCTCCAGTTCGGGCACGACGGTCGGCAGGCCGTCCACCACGCCGACCGGCAGTCGGAGGAGCACCTGGCGGTTGGGCTGGCCGGAGACGCGGGCCAGCCGGCGCAGGGCCTTCTCGCCGCTGTGCCCGGCCTTGATCTGCTTGCGGCGCAGGCTGTGCGACCCGACCGCCCACAGGAAGCAGCCGTGCCGGGCCAGGCCCTCGATGTCGGCTTCCTCGTCGTCCTCGGTGCCCGGCAGCGCCACGAGGTCGGCGAGCCGGACGCCGGTGTGCCGCCCGTATCGACGCGGTTCCCCGGGATCGTCGGCGACCAGCCGCTCGATCGTCGCGGTCTCGTCGCCGGCCACCCAGAGGACGGCGCCGTCGCTGCGGACGGCCGAGAGGTTGCTGTGGGTGCCGGCCGTCCGCGCCGCGTCCTCGAACTGCAGCTGGACCGTCCGCTCCACGGTCATGGCGTCAGCCTGGCACGGGAACGGCCTGGTGGGTCCCTGCCCGTCCCCGGCCGTCCGGTCAGCCCTCCGCTACGGTCCGCCACACCGCTCACCCACGCGGCCGGTCGCGCGCCGGGCGGGTCAGCACGCCTGGCGCAGGCCGATCAGGTTGCCGTCGCCGTCCCTGGCCAGGGCGACGAGGAGGCCGCCGCCGACGTCGGTGGGGTCCTGCACCGTCTCGGCGCCGGCCGCCAGGAGGGCGGCGAGGCTCTGTGCGACGTCGTCCACGTGCCAGTAGGCGACCGGGCCGGACTGCCCGTGCCGGTGGCCGTGCAGGTCCAGGCCGATAGTCTGGCCGTCGGCGTCGAACTGGGCGTAGTACGGCGCGTCCACCACCGGGTCGGCACCGAGCAGTGCGCCGAACAGTGCCTTCGCGCGGGCCAGGTCGGCCACGGGGTAGATGACGGTGCGGATCCCGGTCGTCATGATGTGCTCCTCGGATGGTCGGGTCGGGTCTCCCACCTCCCTGACACCCGCCGACCGGGGGATGTGACGACATGACGGGGGACGACGTCCTCGCCGCGCGGTTCGAGGCGCACCGCGACCGGCTGACCGCCGTGGCCTCCCGCCTGCTCGGCTCGCGCGCCGAGGCCGAGGACGCCGTCCAGGAGGCCTGGCTGCGGGTCAGCCGGGCCGGCACTGCTGAGGTGGTCGACCTCGGCGCCTGGCTGACGACCGTCGTGGCCCGGGTGGCGCTCAACCAGCTGCGCGCCCGGGCCTCCCGGCGTGAGGACCCCCTCGACGACGCACCGCCGGCCCGCCTGCACGCCGTCGCCGACCCCGCCGAGGAGGCGGCGCTCACCGACTCCGTCGGGCTGGCGCTGCTCGTCGTCCTCGACCAGCTCGCGCCCGCCGAGCGGCTGGCCTTCGTGCTGCACGACCTGTTCGACGTGCCCTTCGACGACATCGCGCCCATCGTCGACCGCTCCCCCGCCGCCGCCCGGCAGCTGGCCAGCCGGGCCCGGCGCCGCGTGCGCGGAGCCCAACTGCCCGACGCCACCGAGCGGCGCCGGGAGGTGGTCGCGGCCTTCCTCGACGCGTCCCGCAACGGGGAGTTCTCCGCCCTGCTCGAGCTCCTGCACCCGGAGGCGGTGCTGCGGTCCGACGCCGTGGCCACCCGGATGGGCAGCGCGGCCGAGGTGCGCGGGGCGACGGCGGTCGCCCGGTTCCTGTCCGGCCGGGCGCGGGCCGCGCGGCCGGTGCTCGTCGACGGCGTGCCGGGTGCCGTGTGGTCGCTGAGGGGGACGCCGCAGGTGGTCTTCGCCTTCACCGTCGAGGACGGCGTCGTGACCGCGATCGACCTGCTCGCCGCCCCGGAGACCCTGGCGGGCCTGGACCTGCAGCCCCTCGGGCAGCGGTAGCCGTCCACCGTCTGCCGCCGTTCCCACCTATCCGAACGTGAAGACGAACGCCTCGGCGCCGGGCTCGAGGAACGTGATCTCCAGCGTCCGGTCGCGGACCGCCTCGTGCTGGCGCACGAGCTGGTACAGGCGGCCGTCGCGGAGCACGCCGTCCCCGCCCTCGTCGACGTCCACGCCGTGTGACGGGCCCGGGACCTCCCCGTCGAGGAGCACGCGGAAGGGGATCGGCTCGCGCGTCCGGGAGGACAGCACGAGGTGCGCGTCGCGTGCGTGGAAGCGGTAGGCGATGCGCCCGGGGGCCCGGTGGAGCGCGATGTGCTCCCCGTGCACCGTCCACTCGCCACCGAGGCCCCAGTGGTCGGGGCGCAGGTCTCCGGGGAGCTCGTAGCTGCCCGGGCTGTCCGACGCTGCGCGGTCCGCCGACGCGAAGCGCTCGCCGCGCTGGTACCCGAGGTACGTCTCCCGCGACCGCAGGTGGTCCCAGTCGGCCTCCGCCTCCACGCCTTGCCCCTGCACCTCGACGAGCCCACGCTCGACCCCGAGCAGGCGCTGGATGACCCGCTCCGACCGCTCGTAGCGTCCCTCGCCGAAGTGGTGGTCGCGGATCACGCCGCCCGCGTCGACGAAGTAGAGCGCCGGCCAGTAGTGGTTGTCGAAGGCGCTCCAGATCGCGTAGTCGTTGTCGACCGCGACGGGGTGGTCGATCCCTCGTTCCTGCGTCGCCTGCCGCACGCGGTCGATCTCGTGCTCGAAGGAGAACTCCGGCGTGTGGACCCCGATGACGACCAGCCCGTCGTCCCGGTAGGCCTGCGACCACGCACGGACGTACGGCTCCGTGCGCAGCCAGTTGATGCACGTGAACGTCCAGAAGTCGACGAGGACGACGTGCCCGCGCAGCTCGTCGGGGCCGAGCGGCTCGGAGTTGATCCAGTCGGTCGCCCCGCCGAGCGAGGGCATGTGCAGACGGAGACGTTCGAACACGCTCATCGAGGAGGCCTCCGTTCGACCGACCAGGTGCGCAGTGGAGGGAACGGCACGGAGACTGGTCGCTCCCCCTGCCCGTCGCACCCGTCGACACCCCTGGTCCGGTCCCCGGTCGGCCGGGCACCGGTACACGTCCCCCGGTCAGCCGAGCCGACGTGCTCCCCGCCGTTCGCCCACTGGTCCAGGCCGGCAGGCAGCGGACCAGGGCCTTCCACGGGCGCGACGTCCCGCGGACGGCACGACGTTCGACGTGCCCGAGCGCACTCGTCAGGGAGGACGACGACCATGACCACGACGACCGAGCCGCCCGTCGACACCACGCAGGACGCCCGGACCGCCGCCGTCCGCCCCTTCCGGGTCGACGTGCCGCAGTCGGACCTCGACGACCTCCGCCGGCGCCTGGCAGCGACGCGATGGCCCGACAGGGAGACCGTGCCCGACCGGTCCCAGGGCGCGAAGCTGGCCGACCTGCAGCAGCTCGTCGAGTACTGGCACACGGAGTACGACTGGCGCAGGGGCGAGGCGCAGCTGAACGCCTGGCCGCAGTTCATGACGACCGTCGACGGGGTCGACGTCCACTTCCTCCACGTCCGCTCCCGGCACGAGGGCGCTGCCGCTGGTCATCTCCCACGGGTGGCCGGGCTCGGTCATCGAGCAGATCAAGGTCATCGCTCCGCTCACCGACCCGACGGCGCACGGCGGTCGGGCGGAGGACGCCTTCGACGTCGTCATCCCCTCCCTGCCGGGCTACGGGTTCTCGTCACGACCGACGGAGACCGGCTGGGACGTCGAACGGATCGGGCGTGCCTGGGACGTGCTGATGAAGCGCCTGGGGTACGAGCGCTACGTCTCGCAGGGCGGTGACTGGGGGGCCGGCGTCGTCGAGGCGATGGGACGGCAGGCGCCCGAGGGACTGCTCGGGATCCACACCAACCTGCCGGCGGTGTCCCGCCCGATGCCGCTGCGGCGATCGCCAGCGGCGGGCCGGCACCGGCGGGACTCTCCGAGGAGGAACAGGCGGCGTTCGACGACGTGCGGAGGTTCCTCGCGACCGGGGGCTGGGACTACTACCAGATGATGACCGCGCGACCGCAGGCGGTCGGCTATGGCCTCACGGACTCCCCCGCCGGGCTCGCCGGGTGGATGCTCGTGCACGGCGGGTTCGGGAAGTGGACGTACGGCAGGGACCCCGCGCAGACGCCGACCGTCGACGAGGTGCTGGACAACTTCTCCCTGCACTGGTTGACCAACACCGTGGCCTCCGGGGCGAGGCTGTACTGGGAGAACCGGGCACAGAGCCTGATCAGCGCGGCCGGGCAGAGGACCGACACGATCAGGATGCCCGTGGCCATCACGGTGTGTCCGGACGACGACCTCTTCCGGGCTCCCGAGACGTGGGCCCGGCGGGCGTTCCCCGACCTCGTCTACTTCCACGAGGCCGAGCGCGGCGGCCACTTCCCGGCGTGGGAGGAGCCGCAGGTCTTCGCCGAGGAGATGCGCGCCGCGTTCCGGTCCCTGCATTGATCCGGAGGGGGACGGTGGCACGCCCGTCCACCGTCCCCCCGTCCACGCGGGGAGGACCAGGGACTTCCACGGGCGCGAGGTGGCGACGAGGTCATCACGCTTGGCGGCCTCGTCGACACAGGAGGCACACGTGGCCACCACAACCGAGCGATCTGCAGCCGCCGCAGCGGTCCGCCCGTTCCGGATCGAGACACCCGAGAGCGCGCTGGTCGAGCTGCGCCGCCGCATCGCCGCGACGCGCTGGCCCACCCGAGAGCTGGTCGACGACCGGTCGCAGGGCGTGCAGCTGGCGACGATGCAGGAGCTCTGCCGCTACTGGGCGAACGACTACGACATGCACCGGATCGAGGCGCGGCTGAACGCGCTGCCACAGTTCACGACCCACATCGACGGGGTGGACATCCACTTCGTCCACGTCCGGTCACCGCACCGGGACGCACTTCCGCTGGTCGTGACGCACGGCTGGCCCGGCTCGGTCATCGAGCTGCTCGACTCCATCGGCCCGCTCACCGACCCGACCGCGTACGGCGGCCGCGCCCAGGACGCCTTCGACGTCGTGCTGCCCTCCCTGCCCGGCTACGGCTTCTCCGGGGAGCCGCGGGAGATCGGGTGGGACGTCGCCCGCGTCGGGCGCGCCTGGGCCGAGCTGATGCGTCGCCTCGGCTGTACCCGCTACGTCGCCCAGGGCGGTGACGTGGGCGCCGGCGTCACCGACGCGATGGGCCGCCAGGCCCCCGAGGGCCTGCTCGGCATCCACCTCAACCTGCTCGTGTCGGCGCTGGCCGGTCCCCAGCCCACGGACACCGAGCAGGAACGCGCGGCGGCCGACGCGGTCGAGACGTTCCGGACCAGCGGCTTCGCCTACTTCCTCGAGCAGGCCACCCGGCCGCAGACGATCGGCTACGCGCTGCTCGACTCACCCGCCGCCCTGGCCGCCTGGATGCTCGACCACGACACCGACGCCTACTACAAGATCTCCGGCGCCTTCGTCGACGGGCGGCCCACCGGCAACCTCACCCGCGACCACGTCCTCGACAACATCACGCTGTACTGGCTGACCGGCACCGGCGCCTCGGCGGCCCGGTCGTACTGGGACAGCTACGGACCCGACGCTCCCGCGGCCGCCGCCGCAGCGGCCGGCCGGGCTCCTGCGGCGGTGTCGGTCCCGACCGGCTTCACCACGTTCCCCGGCGAGATCTGGCGGGCCCCGCGGAGCTGGGTCGAGAGGGCGTATCCCGACCTCACCTACTTCAACGAGGTCGACCGCGGCGGCCACTTCGCCGCCTGGGAGGAGCCCGAGCTGTTCGCGACCGAGGTCCGGGCCGCGTTCCGCCCCCTGCGCGGACCCCAGGTCCCCGAACCGCGTCACTGATCACGGGCGCCGCGGCTCCAGGGACACCGGTGGTGTCCCTGGAGCCGCTCCGCGCAGCCGTCCACGTCCCCTGCACAGCGCAGGTCCCGCTGCACGCCGGCCGGTGTCCCGTGCTCGGGACCCGCACCGGTCACTGGTCGTCCGCGCACGTCGACGACGCGGTCGCGGCGGCGGTCGCCGCGGTCGGGTCCGACACCACCGGCGGCCGTCGAGGTCAAATGACACATGTGTGCCCGGATCGCCTCCCCTAGCGTGATGGCGCCGGGGAGTTCCCGCCCGGCTCCTGCGCCGGCCGGTCACCGCTCCCCCGGCTCCCGATGAGGAGGCGTGATGGCAGTCCCATCTCGTGGCGTCCGACCAAGAACCGCCCCTCCGTCACCCCCTGCTGATCTCCACGGGTTCCCGGCCGGCGTGCACCCGTCCACGAACCGTCTCCTCCCGGACCCCCTCCCGGTCGGCTGATCGACCGTCCGGCATCGGACCGGGAGGGCCGTGTCCGCCCGGCGGCCCGGCACGTGGTCGAGCACGGACCATCCGGCGCGCCCTCCGACGACCTCTGGCGGTGTAACCCATGTCCGGTACCAGATCGTGGCCAGGCCTGCTCGGACGCCGGATGGAGTGCGAGACGCTGAGCACCCTGGTGGCGGCGGCGAAGGCGGGCCGCAGCCAGGTCCTGGTGCTACGCGGCGAGACCGGGATCGGCAAGACCGCGTTGCTCGACGTCCTCCTCGACCGCGCAGCGGGGTGCCGAGTGGCCCGGGCGGCCGGTGTCGAGTCGGAGATGGAGCTCGCGTTCGCCGGCCTGCACCAGCTGTGCAGCCCCCACCTGGACCGGCTGGGCAAGTTGCCCGACCCCCAGCAGGAAGCGCTCGGCACCGCCTTCGGACTGCGGCCGGGCAGCACCCCGGACCGCTTCCTCGTGGGTGTGGCGGTGCTCGCCCTCCTGTCCGAGGTGGCCGAGGAGCGACCGCTGGTCTGCGTCGTGGACGACGCCCAGTGGCTGGACCGGGCGTCCGCGCAGGCGCTGGAGTTCGTCGCCCGCCGCCTCGTGCACGAACGCGTGGCGATGGTCTTCGCCGTGCGCGCGTCCGACGAGGAGCCCCAGCTCAGCGGGCTCCCGGATCTCGTGGTGCGGGGCTTGGGCGCCGGCGATGCGGCGGCACTCCTGGAGTCATCGGTGACCGGCGTGCTCGATCCCCGGGTACGTGACCGCATCCTGGCCGAGAGCCACGGCAACCCGCTCGCTCTCCTCGAGCTGCCGCGAGGGCTCGCGCCGGCCGACCTGGCCTTCGGGGGCGAGACCGGCCACAGCGCGACACCCTTGGTCCAGCGGCTGGAACAGGGGTTCCTGCGCCAGGCGGCGCCCCTCCCGCCGCAGTCGCTCCGACTGCTGCTGACGGCGGCCGCCGAACCGGTCGGTGACGTCCAGCTGCTGTGGCGCGCCGCCGAGCGGCTCGGCATCGGGTCCGGGGCCGCGGCTGCGGCCGAGGCCTCGGGCCTGATCGAGCTGCGCGACCGGGTCCGGTTCCGGCACCCGCTGGTCCGCTCGGCGGTCTACCGGTCGGCCACACCGGCCGAACGGCGGGAGGTCCACCGAGCGCTCGCCGACGTCACCGACCCGGAGGTGGACCCCGACCGTCGGGCGTGGCACCGCTCCCGCGCCGCGGTCGGCCCGGACGAGGACACCGCCGCAGAACTGGAGCGTTCCGCCGGCCGCGCCTTCTCGCACGGCGGGCTGGCGGCGGCGGCCGCGTTCCTCGAACAGGCCGCAGCGCTGACGCCCGACCCGGCACGGCGGGCAGGGCGCTCCCTGGACGCCGCACAGGCCAAGGTGCACGCCGGGGCGCTCGACGACGCCTCGGCCCTCCTGGCCACGGCCGACGGAGGACCGCTCGGGGACGCCGGGCGGGCACGGGTCGACCTGCTCCGGGCGGAGATCTCCTTCGCGGCGAACCGTGGCAACGAGTCGCTGCCACTGCTGCTGCCCGCGGCCCGCCGACTGGAACCGCTCGATGCGCAGCTGTCCCGGGACACCTACCTGGACGCGCTCTCCGCCGCGCTGTTCGCCGGACGGCTGGCTGCCGGTCCGGGAGCGCGACAGGTCGCCGAGGCCGTGCGGGAGGCGCCCACGCCGGATGCCCCGCGCAAGGGGGACGCGCTCCTGGCCGGGCTCGCGGTGCTGTTCACCGACGGGTACGCGCCCGCGACGCCGCTCCTGCACCGGGCGGTGCGGGCGTTCGTCACCGAGGAGCTGACGCTGGACGAGGCGCTGCGTTCCGCCTGGCTCGCGGCCGCCACGGCGGCGTCCCTGTGGGACGACGGCAGCTGGGACGTCCTCACCCGTCGGCACCTGGACGTCACCCGCGACTCGGGAGCCCTCAGCGCCCTCCCCCTGGCCCTCCACACCCGTGCCGAGGTGCACCTCTTCACCGGCGACCTTGCCACCGCGGCGTCCCTGGTGGAGGAGGCCCGGTCCGTCACCGAGGTGACGAGGAGCAGTCTCGCGCCCTACGGGGAGGTCGGGCTGCTCGCCGTCCGGGGGGACGCCGCACAGGCCGAACCGCTGATCCAGCGCTGTCTGGAGGACGTCACCGCCCGGGGCGAAGGGGCCGGCGCCACCATGGTGCAGTGGGCCCGGGCCGTGCTGTGCAACGGCCTCGGCCGCTACGGGGACGCCCTGCGTGCGGCCTGCGAGGCGGCCGCGTCCCCCCTCGGACTCGGGCCACCCCAGTGGGCGCTCGCCGAACTCGTCGAGGCGGGCGTGCGGACCGGGGACACCGGGGCGGCGGCTGCTGCGCTGGAGCAGCTCTCGACCATGGCGCGGGCCAGCGGCACGGAGTGGGCGCTCGGGGTCGAGGCGGGCAGGCGCGCCCTGCTGAGCGGCGGTCGCACTGCCGAGGGGCTTCACCTGGAGGCCCTCGACCGACTCGGCCGCACCACCGTCCGCGTCGAGCTCGCCCGGGCTCGGCTGCTCTACGGCGAGTGGCTGCGGCGGGAGGGTCGCCGCGTCGACGCCCGCGCCCAGCTGCGCACCGCCCACGAGGCGTTCACCGCGATGGGCGTCGCCGCCTTCGCCGAGCGCGCGCGCCACGAGCTGCTGGCCACCGGGGAGACGGTGCGCAAGCGCACGGCGGAGACCACCGGGGAGCTCACCGCCCAGGAGGCCCACATCGCCAGGCTCGCCACACGAGGGCTCACCAACCGCGAGATCGGTGCCGAGCTGTACCTCAGCCCCCGGACGGTCGAGTGGCACCTCCGCAAGGTCTTCACCAAGCTCGGAGTCGCCACGCGCCGCGAGCTGCGGCGGTCCCTGCCGGACGGCGCCGCCACCGCCACCTAGCTGTACTGGTCGGACAGGTTGGTGCACCGCCTCCAGCCGAGGCTGATCTTGATGTGAGGAGGGACCTCCGGGTTCGGTGTGGGAGCTGCCAAGCACCCATCCAGACCCAGGAGGTCCCTCGTGGTTCACCGTAATGCGCCCTTGAGCGAGACCGGCCGGCTACGGCTGGCCCGCTGCATCGTCGATCACGGCTGGCCGATCGCCCGCGCCGCGGAGCGCTTCCAGGTGGCTCGGACGACGGCCAAGCGATGGGCGGATCGCTACCGTGACCTTGGACCGGCCGGCATGGTTGACCGGTCCAGCCGGCCGCATCACTCGCCGCGGCGTACGCCCCAGCCGGTGTTACGCAAGATCGTGCACATGCGCTGGAAGCAGCGACTCGGCCCGGTGGCGATCGCGGCCCGGGTCGGCCGGGCGCCCTCGACCGTGCACCGCATCCTGGTCGCCTGCCGGATCAACCGGCTCTGGCACGTCGACCGGCTCACCGGTGAACCGATCCGCCGCTACGAGATGACCCGCCCCGGCGAGCTGGTGCACGTCGACGTCAAGAAGCTGGGCAACATCCCCGATGGCGGCGGCTGGGCCAAGCTCGGCCGTGCGCAGGGCCAGGTGCACCGGCACGCACACCGCGACCCCGCCCGCCCCCGCAAGGTGCACGGCCGTCCCCACATCGGCTACTGCTACGTGCACTCGGCCATCGACGCCCACACCCGGCTGGCCTACAGCGAGGCCCTCGACGACGAGACTGCCGCCACGGCGCTGGCCTTCTGGGGGCGGGCCCGGACGTTCTTCGCCGGCCACGGCATCACCGTCGAGCGCGTGCTGACCGACAACGGCAGCCCCTATGTCAGTCACGCCTGGCGTGATGAACACCGCCGGCTGGACATCCGGCATTCACGGACCCGCGTCCGCCGACCCCGGACGAACGGAAAAGTCGAACGGCTCAACCGCACGCTGCTCGCCGAGTGGGCCTACAAGCGGCTCTACACCTCCGAGCCCGCGCGACGGGCGGCCCTGTCAGGCTGGCTGCACCACTACAACCACCACCGGCCACACACCGCCCTGGGCAATCTCCCGCCGATCAGCCGCTGCACCAACGTCTCCGGTCAGTACACCTAGCCGGCCCCGCGGTCCGTGGTCGCGACGGAGCCTCAGGTCGTGGCGAGCGGCGTCCGGGCGCGTCCGTCCCGCCCGTGGGAGGGCGACCAGTCGCCGGCGGTCCAGGCCGCACGCAGCCCCGGCGCGCTCAGGTCCCAGTCCGGGCGGATCTCGGCCGTCGCCGCGCGCAGGTCGTGCCAGAGGTCCTGGACCGACGGGCGACCCCAGAACCAGTAGCCGTTGTAGACCGAGTGGACGACCAGGCCGGGCTTGAGCACGAGCGTGTGCGGGATCATCGGGTCGTTCTCGGGGTCGGTGTACTCCTGGATGTCGAGGTCCTGCTGGACGATCCGCCCGGGGTCGGAGAGGAAGGTCCACCGGGCGCCGACGGACGCGCGGAACTCCTGCAGCGTGTGGTGGTCGTCGGTCGCGATCGTGACGACCTGGGTGTGGGCCACCGCGATCTCCGGCTGGAACGCCGCCAGCTCGAGGTGCTGCTGGTGCTCCTCCGGACAGTGGTGACCGCGCGCCAGCGTGAGGATCAGCGGGTCACGGCCCTGGAGCCGGCTGAGCGTGTGGACGGTCCCGGTGTGGTCGGGGAGCGCGTAGTCGGGGAAGACCCCGCCGGGGACGATGTCGGACCGCATGGCGTCACCGCCTCTCATCGGGCGCCGGGGACGGCGACTCCGGACGCCGCACCCGAGGGTGCGTCGCGGCGACGAGGTGTCGCACGTCCCCTCGTGTCCCGTCCGGTGACCGGACGCCTCCGCCGGCCGGCCTCCCGGTCCACCGTGGCGGCATCGAGCAGCCCCTCGCCCCAGGGAGATCCCCTGGTGCCTCCCTGGTCCGGCACACGCCCTCCGCCCCCAGCGCTCAGCCGACGACCGGGCAGCAGACCAGGGAGTCTCCCTGGGGCGACCCCGGGGGTGGCCGCGCCAGGGTGGTCGAGCCTGCCCCGTCGGGTGCCGGCTCCCCCGAGGACGAGGACCACCGATGGACGTCACGAGGCTGACCGAGCTCCTGCGGGAGGCCGAGGAGCACCACGGCCGGTACGAGCCGACCGCACCGCCGCACCACTGGTCGGACTGGTACGCCGCCTACGTCATCGCGCGCGAGCGGGGCCGGACCGAGGACCTGGCCGTCGCCGACGCCACTCGGCACACGGAGTCGGTGCCGCGGTGACCACCGACCACGACGTCATCGTCCTCGGGGGCGGCTCGCCCGGGGAGCACTGCGCCGGCGCCCTCGCCGACGGCGGGCTGCGCGTCGCGCTCGTCGAGCGCGACCTCGTCGGCGGTGAGTGCTCGTACTGGGCCTGCATCCCGTCCAAGACGCTCCTCCGCCCCGGCGAGGCGGTGCACGGCGCGCGCGAGGCGGCGGCCACCGCGCAGGTCGACGTCCAGGCCGCGCTCGCCTGGCGGGACTCCATGGTCTCGGGCTACTCCGATGCCGGCCAGGAGCGCTGGCTGTCCGACAAGGGCATCCGGTTGCTGCGCGGCACGGGCCGGCTCGCCGGGCCGGGGGCGGTCGAGGTCGACGGGGTCCGGCACACGGCCGGGCACGTCGTCATCGCGACCGGCTCGGACCCCGTCATCCCCCCGGTCCCGGGACTCCGGGAGATCGACGACCTCTGGACCAGCCGGGAGGCGACCGCCATGGCGGCCGTCCCCCGCCGGATGCTCGTCCTCGGCGGCGGCCCGGTGGGCGTGGAGACGGCCCAGGCCGTCCGGCGCCTGGGTGGCGGGGCTGTGGTCGTGGAGATGAGGGACCACCTGCTCCCCCGCGAGGCCGCGCCGCTGGGAACCGCACTCGGCGAGGCACTGCGTCGCGACGGCGTCGAGCTGGAGCTCGGTCGCACCGCCCGGAGCGTGCGACGCGACGGCGCCGACGTCGTCCTCCACCTGGACGACGGCCGTGAGCTGCGCGGCGACCGCCTGCTCGTCGCCACCGGCCGCAGGCCGCGGGTCGCGGATCTCGGCCTGGAGACGGTCGGGGTGCGGGCGGATGCCCGTGGCATCCCGGTGGACAGCCACCTGCGCGCCGGCGACGGGCTGTGGGCGATCGGCGACGTCACCGGCATCTGGCCCCTGACGCACGTCGGCAAGTACCAGGGCAGGATCGTCGCGGCCAACATCCTGGGCCGACCGCGCGAGGCGCACTACGAGGCCGTCCCCCGCGTCGTG
Source organism: Geodermatophilus sp. URMC 65 (assembly GCF_053502545.1). Lineage (NCBI taxonomy): Bacteria > Bacillati > Actinomycetota > Actinomycetes > Geodermatophilales > Geodermatophilaceae > Geodermatophilus > Geodermatophilus sp. URMC 65. The sequence goes on along the minus strand of NZ_CP199954.1, from coordinate 5,139,645 downwards.
TTCACCGATCCGCAGGCCGCTGCCGTCGGTGCCGCGGAGGCACCGTTGCGCGCCACGGCTGCGCTGTCGGGCGTCGCCAAGACGGCGGTCCACACCCGCGCGTACGCCGAGAGCAACGGTTTCCTGACCCTGCTCAGCGACGGTCGGCGACTGACCGGCGCCTACGCGCTCGGTCCCGAGGCAGGCGAGTGGCTCCAGCAGGCCACGGTGGCGATCCGCGGCGGGGTGCCGCTGGAGGTCCTGGTCGACACCATCCAGCCGTTCCCCACCTTCTCCGAGATCCACCTCTCGGCGCTGCAGTCGCTGCTCGCCGAGGTCACGGCGGAGCGGCCCCTCGAGGCGGCGTCGCCGTGAACGACCCGTCCGGGCCGCGGAGGAGGACCACGACGACCACCCCGTCGGTCGTGGTGGTGGGCGGCGGGTTCGCCGGCTTCTACGCCGCCCGCACGCTGGAGCGCCTGCTGCCCGCGGAGGCCGCCGAGCTGACGCTGGTCAGCGCCACCGACCACCTCTGCTACAGCCCTCTCCTGCCCGAGGTGGCCGCCGGACGACTGGACCCGCGACGCATCGCCGTCCCCCTGCACGCCCGGCTGCGCCGCACCCGCATCCTGCAGGCGACGGTCGAGATGGTCGACTTCGACCGGCGGACGCTGACCCTGGCCGCCGCCGGGTGTCCCCTGGCCCCGGTCGCCTGGGACCGGCTGACGCTGACCACCGGCAGCGTCACCCGCGTGCTGCCCACGCCCGGGGTGGCCACGCACGGACTGGGGCTCAAGACCCTGGTGGAGGCGCAGTACGTGCACGACCACGTGCTGCGCCAGATGGAGCTGGCCGACGCCACCCACGACCGGGAGGAGCGCCGGGCCCGGTTGACCTTCGTGGTCGTCGGCGCCGGCTACACGGGCACGGAGACCGCCGCGCAGCTGCAGCACATGACCACCTCGCAGCTGGACCGGTTCCCCCGGCTCTCCCCGGACGACCTGCAGTGGGTGCTCCTGGACCTGGCCCCGCGGGTGCTGCCCGAGCTCGGCCCGCGGCTCGGCCGCGCCGCCATGCGGGTCATCCGCCGCCGGGGCATGGACGTCCGGCTCGGCACGACGGTGTCGGAGGTGACCGACGACGGGATCCTCCTCTCCGACGGCACCCGGCTGGCGACCCGGACCGTCCTGTGGACCGTCGGGGTGACCCCGCCGGCCCTGGTGGAGCGCCTCGGCCTGCCCGTGGCGCGGGGCCGGCTCGTCGTCGACGAGCAGCTCCGGCTCCGCGACGGGGTCTGGGCCGCCGGCGACACCGCCGCCGCCCGGGACCCCTTCAGCGAGACGGGCACGGACTACCCGCCCACCGCGCAGCACGCCCAGCGGCAGGGCGTGACCATCGGCCGCAACATCGCCGCGGACCTGGGCTTCGGCCGGCCGCGTCCCTACCGGCGCCGGGACCTCGGGTTGGTGGCCGACCTCGGCGGCGCGGCGGCCGTCGCGCGGCCGCTCGGCCTCCCGCTGACCGGGCTGACGGCCAAGGTCACGACGAAGGGCTACCACCTCTACGCCCTCCCGGCAGCGGCGAACCGGCTGCGGGTCGCCACCGACTGGGCGGTGAACCTGGTCAGCCGGCCGATCGCCGCGCAGCTCGGTCTGGTCGACCCGGCCGCCGGTCGACTGGCCGGGGAACAGGGCGTGCCGTCCGTCACGGCTGATCGTCGTCCCCCCGGACCGGACGGTGCTCGCGCCGGGACGGCGGCCCGCGCGAGCGCCTCGCCGCCGTGACGCCCACACGTGGACGGGCGGCCCTCGGCGCCGTGCCGGTGACCGCACCGGCCGTCACACCCCAGATTGAGGAGGTCCGCTCGTGGACGTGAAGCTCGAGGTCGTCGTCCTGCCCGTGTCCGACGTCGACCGCGCCAAGCAGTTCTACAAGGGGCTCGGGTGGCGCGAGGACGCCGACATCGTCAGCGGCGCCGACTTCCGCATCGTGCAGCTCACCCCGCCCGGGTCGTCCTGCTCGATCGCCTTCGGCACCGGTGTGACGACGGTGCCGCCGGGATCGCAGCAGGGGCTGCTGCTCGTCACGGAGGACATCGAGGCCACGCGCGCCGAGTACGTCGAGCGCGGCGCCCCGGTGAGCGAGGTCTTCCACGGCCCGGCCGGGCGGTTCCACCCGGACGACCCTGGTGTCCGGTTGCCCGGGCGGGACCCCGAGGGTCGGAGCTACCAGTCGCACGCCGTGTTCAGCGACCCGGACGGCAACGGCTGGGTGCTCCAGGAGATCACGACCCGGCTGCCGGGCCGCTGACGCCGCGGCGGTGGAGGCCGCTCCTCCCGACCGCCCACCGGGGAGGGACCAGCGGACCAGTGGACCGGTGGAGACCAGGGACGGACCAGGGACCACGACGGGCGCGCGGCGCTCAGGGCACCGCCAGGCTCCCTGCTGACACCGACCACGGAGGCCGCAGACCACGTCGCCACGGAGCAGGACCGGACCTCGTCACGACCGAGGTACGGGCCGAGTTCCGGTCACTGCGCGAGAGAGGGACGTCATGACCAGCACCGTCGAGACCGCCACCGGGATCCGCCCCTTCCACGTGGACATCCCCGAGGAGAAGCTCACCGACCTGCGACGGCGCATCGCCGCGACGCAGTGGCCGGAGGAGGAGACCGTCGCGGACCAGTCGCAGGGCGTGCCGCTCGCCATGGTGCAGGAGCTGGCCCGCCACTGGGCCACGGACTACGACTGGCGCGCCTGCGAGGCGAGGCTCAACGCGCTGCCGCAGTTCACCACCGACATCGACGGCCTGGAGATCCACTTCATCCACGCCCGGTCCCAGCACGAGGACGCGCTGCCGATCGTCGTCAACCACGGGTGGCCCGGCTCGGTGATCGAGCAGCTCAAGATCATCGACCGGCTCACCGACCCGACGGCACACGGCGGGAGCGCCGCGGACGCCTTCCACGTGGTGGTCCCGTCCATGCCCGGCTACGGGTTCTCGGGCAAGCCCACGAGCACCGGCTGGGGCCCGGAGCGCATGGCCCGGGCCTGGGCGGAACTGATGGGACGGCTGGGCTACACCCGCTACGTCGCCCAGGGCGGCGACTGGGGTGCCTTCGTCGTCGACCAGATGGGACTGCAGGCGCCCGAGGGGCTGCTCGCCGTCCACACCAACATGCCGGCCACCGTGCCCGCCGACGTCAACGACGCCGCGCTGGCGGGTCAGCCGCCGCCCGCCGGGCTCTCCGCCGAGGAGCGGCGCGCCTACGAGCAGCTGATCCGGACGTTCGGGCAGGTGGAGTACGCCCGGTACATGGCCGCGCGCCCGCAGACCCTGTACGGCATCGCGGACTCACCCGTCGGCCTGGCCGCCTGGCTGCTCGACCACAACGACGCCGACGGCCAGCCGGCCGCGGCGGTCGTCGCGGCTCTGGACCGGCACGCCAGCGCCACCGGTGAGCTGACGCGGGACGAGGTGCTCGACAACATCACGCTCTACTGGCTGACCAACACCGGGGTCTCCGCGTCCCGCCTCTACTGGGAGTACCGGGGCGGCTTCTTCGACGCCAAGGGCGTCACGATCCCGGTGGCCGTGACCGTCTTCCCGGGTGAGCAGTACGAGGCTCCGCGCAGCTGGACGGAGCGGGCCTACCCCAACCTGATCCACTACAACCGGGCCGACCGGGGCGGCCACTTCGCCGCCTGGGAGCAGCCGCAGCTCTTCGCCGAGGAACTGCGCGCCGCGTTCCGGTCGGTCCGCTGACCGTCCCCGGGCCATGGCATCCCACGACCGCCTGGTCGACGTCGCCCGCCGTCTCGGGCAGCGGTTGTCCCACGACGCCGTCCGGGCCGAGGACCGCGGGGCGGCCGACGGCGAGGACGCCCTCTGGCCGGCAGAGGACGGGTTCTCCCTCGCCGGAGCCACGGACTGGCTCAACTCCCCGCCGCTCACCGGCGCGGACCTCCGCGGTCGCGTGGTGCTGGTCGACTTCCGGACCTACACCTGCATCAACTGGCTCCGGTCGCTGCCCCACGTCCGGGCGTGGGAGGAGGCCTACCGCGACTCCGGGCTGGTCGTGGTCGGCGTGCACTCACCGGAGTTCTCCTTCGAGCACGACGTGGACAACGTCCGCCGGGCCATGCGGAACCGGTCCATCGGCCACCCCGTGGCGATCGACGACCACTTCGCGGTCTGGCGCTCCTTCCACAACCACTTCTGGCCGGCCCGCTACCTGGTCGACGCCGGAGGACGCCTCCGCCACCACAGCTTCGGCGAGGGCGGCTACGAGGAGGACGAGACGGTCCTCCGGCAGCTCCTCGCCGAGGCCGGGGCCGGCGACCTCGGCCCCGAACCGGCGCCGGTCGACGCCCGCGGCATCGAGGCCCCCGCCGACTGGGACACGCTCCGCTCCGCGGAGATCCACCTCGGCTACGACCGCACCTCCGGGTTCGCCTCCTCCCCCGACGTCGTGCCGGACCAGCCGCACGCCTACACCGCGGCCGAGCGGCTGCGCCTCGGGCACTGGTCCCTCGCCGGCAGCTGGACGGTCGGCAGCGAGTCGTCGTCCTCGCACGAGCCCGGCGGACGCCTCACGTGCCGCTTCCACGCCCGGGACCTCCACCTGGTCGTGGCGCCACCGGCTCCCGGGGCGACGGTGCGCTTCCGCGTGCAGCTCGACGGCCGGGCCCCGGACGCCGACCACGGCCTCGACGTCGACAGCACCGGTCAGGGCACGGTCACCGAACCCCGTCTGTACCAGCTCGTCCGTCGACGCGGCCGGGTCACCGGCGGGACCTTCGAGGTCGAGTTCCTCGACCCCGGCGTCGCGGTCCACGCCCTCACCTTCGGATAGCCCGCACGGGCCCCGTCGTGCCTGCGGCGCCCGCGCACCTCCCGTGCCGGTCGCGCCGGTGGCCGCGCGCGGTCAGCGCACCGGGGCGGCAGCGTTCTCGGGAGGCAGTCCCGGTGCGCGGTCGGTGCCGGGCGTCTCGCCGCGGGCGACGGCGGCCGGTGCCGTGTCCCGGGTGACACCTGCGGCGGCGTACGCCTCGTCCTCGTCCAACGTCTCCCGTTGCAGCAGGGTGTGGGCGAGCCGGTCGAGCCGCTCGCGGTTGCTCCGCAACGTCTCCACCGCTTCGGCGTAGCAGCCGTCGACCAGCCGCCGGACCTCGGTGTCCACGAGTTCCCTGGTCGCCGGCGCGACGCCGTCCAGGCCGAAGGGCTGCTCCTGGCCGGGCGGCGGCAGGACGGTGACCGGTCCCACCACGGGCGACATGCCCCAGCGGCCGACCATCCGGCGAGCGAGCTGGGTGGCCTGGTCCAGGTCGCTCTCGGCCCCGGTCGTGGCCTCGCCGTAGACGACGTCCTCGGCCGCGCGGCCGCCGAGCGCCCCGACGATGCGGCCCCGCAGGTACCTGGCCGTGTAGCCGTACCGGTCGGCCTGCGGCGTCTGCACGGTCACGCCGAGCGCCTGCCCCCGCGGGATGATCGTCACCCGGCGCACCGGATCGGCTCCCGGGGTGAGCATGCCGAGCAGCGCGTGGCCGGACTCGTGGTAGGCGGTGCTCAGCTTCTCCTCCGGGGAGAGCACGATGCCGCGCACCGTGCCCAGGAGGGCCTTCTCGAGCGCCTCGCCGAAGTCGGCGGGGGTGACCTGCTCGCGCCGGTGGCCGGCGGCCGCCAGCGCAGCCTCGTTGACGAGGTTGGCCAGGTCCGCCCCCACCATGCCCGGCGTCGCGGCGGCCACCGCGGCGAGGTCCACGTCGGGTGCCAGCGGCACGTGCCGCGTGTGCACCCGCAGGATCTCCAGCCGCCCGCTCAGGTCCGGTGGGCCCACGCTCACCCGGCGGTCGAACCGTCCCGGCCGCAGCAGGGCCGGGTCCAGGACCTCCGGGCGGTTGGTCGCGGCCAGCACGACGACGCCCTCGTTGCCCTGGAACCCGTCCATCTCGGTGAGGATCTGGTTGAGCGTCTGTTCCCGCTCGTCGACCCCGCCGGCCGAGAAGGCACCACCACGCGCCCGGCCGATCGCGTCGAGCTCGTCGATGAAGACGATCGACGGCGCCACCTGCTTGGCCTGGTCGAACAGGTCGCGCACCCGGCTGGCGCCGACCCCCACGATCGCCTCGATGAACTCGGACGCGGAGATCGAGAAGAACGGCACCCCGGCCTCCCCGGCCACGGCCCGGGCCAGCAGCGTCTTGCCCGTTCCCGGCGGACCGGAGAGCAGCACACCCCGGGGTATCCGCGCCCCGAGCCGGCTGTAGCGCTGCGGGTCGCCGAGGAAGTCGACGATCTCCATGACCTCGTTCTCGACCTCGTCGATGCCGGCGACGTCGGCGAACGTCGTCCGCGGCCCGGCGTCCGGCCGGTAGAGGGTCGCCCGGGACCGGCCGAACCCGCCCAGACCGCTCAGGCCGGAGGCGCTGCGCCGCGCGAACCACAGGAGCAGGCCGACGAGCAGCACGGTGGGACCGAAGCCGAGGAGCACCCGCGTCCACAGCGGAGCGGCGGCGTCCGGGGGGTCGGCGTTGACCGTGACGCCCTTGGCCTCCAGCGTCCCCAACAGGTCGTCCGTGGCGAACGACGGGCGCTGCGTGGTGAACAGGTCGACCCGGGCCGCGTCCTCCGACCCGGGCGGGTACTCCGCCGCCTTCCTGAACTCACCCTGGATGGTGTCCGCCGTCGACGTGACCGTCTCCACGTTGCCCGCGTCCAGCTGGTCCGTGAAGAAGGTGTAGGAGACGTCGGACCGCGACGGCGGCCCCATGACGACCGACATGACGATCCAGTTGATCACCAGGAAGCCGATCACCAGCCACCAGAAGCCACCTCGGCGCGGTCGCTGCTCCGGCGTACGAGAGGAGGGGTCGTCCGGCATGCCCTCCACCCGCCACGGGCCCGGGCTGCGGGACCCGTTCCCGGGTCGGCCCCGCAGCCGGTCCCAGAGGCCCCGCGGGCGTGCGTCACCGGGCTCCGGCGGACGGTGGACGCCGGTGTCCGGAGCAGACCGGGCGCTCATGCCCACCACCTCCGGGTCGTCGGCGGCATCCGACGCTGCCGCCGCGTCCACCGTGGCGTCGCGGTGCCGCCCGTCGCGCCCGGGAGGGTCCCTGGCCGGTTCCCTGGTCGGCGCTCCGTCCTCCGTCCGATCCCCCACCACGGCTGCCCGTGCCGGCTGGCGCGTGGCGAGCGATCACCCGCCACCGATGGCCAGGCCGGCGACGACCTCCCGCAGGTGCACGAGCGTCCGCTGCGTGGCCGTCAGCAGGGACCCCCCGCCCTCTGCCCGCCACGACCGGAGTGCGACGCGGAGCACGAGGATCCCCACACCGGCCTCCAGCAGGGCCGCCGGGTCGGGCGACGGCAGGCCGCGCGACCTCGCCAGACCCGCCGCCAGCGCACTCTCCATGTCCCGCTGGACCGTCAGCGTCCGCTGCATGAGCCGCGGGTGTCCGAGCACGATCTGGTCCCGCAGCGCGAGCACGTCCTGCTGCGACTCGAGGAAGGCCGCGAACTCGCCGAGGACGACCGGCAGGCGCTCCACGTCCGGCACCTGCGCGGCGGCTTCGAGCGCCCTGCCGAGCGCCGCGGTGAAGTCCTCCCGGTAGGCGAAGACGACCTCCTCCTTGGTCCCGAAGTGCCGGTAGAAGGTCGCGGGAGCCACACCGGCCTCGGCGCAGACGTCCTCCACCGTGACGTGGTCGAACCCCCTGGCGCGGAAGAGCTCCAGCGCCGCTTTCTCGATCCGGGCGCGCCGCTGCTCCCGGGAGCCGGCGACCGGACTGCTCGGCGGCATGCCGCCTCCCTCCCGTGTGCGCAGTGGGGCCGATCCCGGACGGAGTGTGTCACTCCAGCAGCCCGCGCCCTCACTGACGTGGGCGTTCCTCCCTGAGCAGTCGTCTGACCGATGCGCCGCGGCCCGCCTCTCGGGCACGCTCTCCCGTTGCCGTCGCCTCGACCGTGCCCCCGCAGGAGGAACCGGATGTCCACACCCGCCGGGACCACCAGTGACGGCGTCTTCCCGGACGGGTTCGACGACCTGGGACTGTCGCGCATCCCCGTCGGCGAGGTCACCCTGCGGGTCCGGCACGGCGGCTCGGGACCTCCACTGCTCCTCCTCCACGGCTATCCCGAGACCCACCTGGCCTGGGGGCTGGTGGCCGGCGAGCTCGCCCGGACCGCCACGGTCGTGGCCCCCGACCTGCGCGGGTACGGCGACAGCTCCAAGCCGGCCGCGGTGCCCGGTCACGAGAGCTACGGCAAGCGGGCCATGGCGGAGGACTGCATCGCCCTGATGGGCGGGCTCGGCTTCGACGCCTTCGACGTCGTCGGCCACGACCGAGGTGGGCGGGTGGCCTACCGGATGGCCCTGGACCACCCCGAGGTGGTCCGCCGGCTCACGGTGCTGGACGTCGTCCCGACCGGCGAGGTCTGGGCCCGCGCCGACGACCGTTTCGCCCTCGGCTACTGGCACTGGGCCTTCCTGGCCCAGCCGCACCCGATCCCCGAGCGGCTCATCGGACAGGATCCCGACTTCTTCCTGTTCGACGCCGAGTTCGGCGGTGCCATCCGGCGGTTCCCCCCGGTGGCGGTGGCCGACTACGTCCGCTGCGCCCGGGACCCGGCGGCCATCGAGGCCATGTGCGAGGACTACCGGGCCGGGGCCACCTGCGACCGTCGGGAGGACGACGAGGACCGTGCCGCCGGGCGACGGATCACCTGCCCCACGCAGGTGCTCTGGGCGGGCAGGGGTGCGCTCGAGGCGTGGTACGACACCCTCGCGATCTGGCGGGAGTGGGCCGACGACGTCACCGGGCGGGCGATCGACTGCGGTCACTTCATGGTCGAGGAGAGACCGCACGAGATGCTCGCCGCGATCCGGGAGTTCCACGTCGGCTCCCGGAGCCCGACCGCGCCGACCGGGTCCGGCTGACCCCTGACGGCCGACCACCGGGTCACCTGACCGATGCGGCCGCCCGGACGCCGGGGCAACGTCCCAGCCTGCGGCACGCCGTCCCCGATGCGCGAGAGCACGGGGGGCTGCCGCCTCACGTTCCACCGACCAGTCCCGGAGGAGATCACCATGACCGAGGCCACCAGCACGCACGGCTCGCGGCCGACCGTCGCACTCGTCCACGGCGCCTTCGCCGACAGCTCGGGCTGGAACGACGTCGTCGCCCAGCTCCTCGCCGACGGGGTGCGGGTGCGGGCCGTCTCGAACCCGTTGCGCGGCCTGGCCCACGACGCCGCCTACGTGGCCAGCGCCCTCTCGCAGATCGACGGACCGGTGCTCGCCGTCGGTCACTCCTACGGCGGGGCGGTTCTCACCAACGCCGCGCTGCGGGTGGGCAACGTCGTCGGACTGGTCTACGTGGCCGCGTTCGCGCCCGACGAGGGCGAGACCCTGCTGGACATCGAGGCCGACTCCAGGGACAGCGTCCTGACCACGGCCCTGCTCCAGTGGAGCTACCCGACCGGCGACTCCGGGACGGAGACCGAGTTCGCGATCGACCCGGACAGGTTCCACGACGCCTTCGCCGCCGACGTGTCGGAGGAGCAGGCCCGCGTGATGGCCGCGACCCAGCGGCCCATCTCGGCCCTGGGCTTCGGGGAGCCGACCTCGGCTCCGGCGTGGAAGAGCCTGCCGTCCTGGGCCGTCATCCCGACCGGTGACAAGGCGGCCGGCAGCGACGTCCTGCGGACCATGGCGCAGCGGGCCGGCGCCACCGTGGTGGAGGCGGAGGGCTCGCACGTGATCATGGTCTCGCAGCCGAAGGTCGTCACCGAGGTGGTCCAGCAGGCGCTCCAGGCGGTCTCGGCGTAGCCGTCGGGGGGCCCGGTCGGGCCGTCGGGACCGCGTCCCGGTCACGACGGCCCGAGCGCGCCCGGCGTCAACCGGAGGCGCCCTCCGCAGGGGCCATGCGCAGCAGCCGCACCCCGGTCATCTCCAGTCGCAGCCCCGCCGCGTCGGAGGCGCACCGGAGGACGACCTGCAGGCAGCTCGGGCACCGGACGACGAGCGCAGGCGCGTCGGCGTAGACCAGGTGCGCACCCAAGGGCGCCGGACGTCCGCAGTGCGCACAGGTCGAGACCGCCGTCGTCGGGTCCACCGCGAAGACCTCGCGCAGGACCCCGCCCGCCGCGTTGCCGTCCAGGCGACGATCACCCGTCTCCGGGACACCGGTCACGGGACACACCTCCGATCCGCTCCGGCCTGCTCGTCATCGATCCGTCCAGCCGGGGGCCCGGACGGCGTCCTCCTCGGGGACGACGTGCACAGCGCCCTCCTCCGCGGAGGCCGCCCCCGAGTCGATGCCCACGTCGAGGGCGTACAGCTCCGGTTCGACGTCCCCCCAGCGCTCGGCGGTCTCCACCAGCCTCCCCGCGCGGCGGCCGCCGACCTCGTCGTCGATGAGCTCCCCGTCGGTGTCGGAGGCGTCGCCGAGTCCGTCGCCCTCGACCTCCTGCTGCTCCGGGACCTCGCGGGCGAGGCGACCCGCCAGGCTCTCACCGGCCAGCTCCTCCCGTTCCGTGGTCCCCCAGTCCGTGACCGCCCACGGGCGCTCGGCCGGGGACCAGCCGGTGTCCAGCACGTCGGCCACGCCGTGGAGGTCCTCGAGGGTGTCCTGCGGCTCCAGGACGCCGGAGTCCTCCTCGGGATCGGTCCCGTCGGTGCCGAAGACGAACGGGTCCACCGCACACCTCCTCGACCCCGGGCCGGAGCAGGGACGAGCGCCCGCCAGAGGGCCGCTCACCCGTGTCCCGTCGGCGACCGTGGCAGCACCGACCCCGTCGACGCATCGGTCATCCGACTGGAGGTCGGCAGCTGCCCCTCGGGCCCGAGGGCCCTGGTGGACCGCGCCGCGAGTGAGAGACACTCTCACTGATCCGCAGACGACCGGACGAGGGACCCTCCACGACGGGGGGTTCGCATGCCGACACCGCCGGCGACGCGCGGGAGGGGTTCCGTTGCCAGACGCGCTCGCCTCCATCCACCTCGCCGACGCGGGCCTGGTCGGCCGGTCGGCGGAGACCTCCGTACTCGCCTCCTTCCTCGACCGGGCGCTGGGCACCGGTGCCGTGCTGCTGGTGACGGGGGAACCCGGCGTCGGCAAGACGGCCCTCCTGGAGACGGCCGCGCGGGACGCGGCGGCAGCCGGCGCCACGGTCGTGCAGGCCGCCGGGGTCGAGTTCGAGGCCGAGGTGGGCTTCGCGGGCCTCAACCAGCTCCTGCTGCCGCTCCTCGACGACCTCGAGACGCTCCCCGAGCCGCACCGGGAGGCACTGGTCGTGGCCCTCGGTCTGGGTGCGGGGCCGTTCCCCCACCGGCTGCTGGTCTCGGCCGCCGTCCTGTGTCTGCTCACGCGGGCGGCGGAGTCCCGGCCGGTGCTGGTCGTCGTCGACGACGTGCCGTGGCTGGACCGGCCGAGCACCCGGGTCCTCGGCTTCGTCGCCCGCCGCCTGGACCGCAGTCGGATCGGTGTGCTGGCCGCGGCGCGGACGGGCAGCGACTGCGTCCTCCTCCAGGCGGGCCTGCCACAGCTCGAGGTGCCCCCGCTGGACGACGACGCCGCCACGGAGCTGCTGCAGACCCGCTTCCCCGTGCTGGGCGCCCAGATCCGCGGACGTGTCCTGGCGGTGTCCGAGGGCAACCCGCTCGCCCTGCTGGAGCTGCCCGCGGTCATGACCGAGGCGCAGCGCACCGGGTCCGACCCCCTCCCGTCGGCGCTGCCGCTGAGCAGCCACCTGCAGAGGGTCTTCGCCCAGCAGCTCGCCGACCTGCCCGAGCGGACCCGGGGACTGCTGCTGCTGGCCGCCCTCGAGGGGACGGGAGACCTCCGGACGCTGCGTGCTGTGGCGGCCACCGACGGGTGGCTCGACGACCTGGCGCCGGCCGAGAGAGCGCGGCTGCTGCGCGTCGACCTCGCCGCGGGACGGGTGACCCTGCGGCACCCGCTCATCGGGTCGGCGGTGGTCGGCCTGGCGACCAGCGGTGAGCTCCGACGGGCCCACGGCGCCCTGGCCCACGTCCTGGTCGACCACCCGGAGGAGTGCGCCTGGCACCTCGCCGAGGCCGTCGTCGGTACCGACGCCCACGCCGCCGACCTCCTCGAGACCGCGGCGCACCGCGCGCGCCACAAGGGGGACGCGGTCCGTGCGGTCAACGCCCTCCTCCGGGCCGCGGACCTCACCCCGAGCGGTCCCGACCGGGCCCGTCGGCTGGCGGCCGCCGCGTTCGTGGGTGCCGACACGACCGGGGACCTGCGGAGCGTGCCCGAGTTGTTGTCCGCGGCGCGCACGGCCGATCCCCGGACGGCGGTGTCCCTCGAGGTCGCCGTGGCCGCCGCCCACCACCTGATCAACGGGGAGGGCGACGTCGAGACGGCGCACCGCATGCTCGTGCGGGCCGTCGAGTACGCGCTCGACCACGGATCGGCGGCGGCCGCGGTCGAGGACGCACTGCACAGCCTCATGCTGGTGTGCCACTTCGGCGGCCGGGACGAGCTCTGGCGACCCTTCGAGCGGGCGCTCACGGCCCTCGGACCGGACGTCCCGCCGGTGCTGTCGGTGTCGCGCACGGTGTTCGCCGACCCCGTCCGCGCGGCACCGGCGGCGCTGGAGGGGCTCGACGAGCTGATCGTCTCCGCGCACACCGGCGTCGATCCCACCCACGTGGTCCGCGTGGGCATGGCCGCCTTCTACGCGGATCGTCTCTCCAGCTGCCGGCAGGCGCTCCGGAGGGTCGTCAGGGACGGGAGGGAGGGCGGCGCGGCCGGCTCGGCCGTCAACGCCCTGATGCTGCTCTGCCACGAGGCGTTCGACGGCGGTCGCTGGCAGGAGGCCGGGCGCACGGCCGAGGAGGGCCGCGCCTGGGGTGAGGAGCTGGGCTACCGGCTGCTCACCCTGTGCGGCGTCTACTGCTCGGCCCTCCTGGCGGCCGCGCGGGGGGACGAGGGGACAGCCGAGGCTCTGGCCGACGAGCTCACCGCGTGGTCGGGGCCGAGGGCGCTCGGTCTCCTCGAGGACTTCGCCCGCCGCGTCCGCGGGCTGGCCGCGCTGGGACGAGGTGACTTCGAGGACGCCTACCGGGAGCTCAGCGCCGTCAGCCAGGCCGGTGGCTTCGCCCCCTACGCCCCTGTCGGCCTCGCCGTCGCCATGGACCTGGTGGAGGCGGCGATGCGGACGGGCCGTCGGCGCGAGGCCGCGGCGCACGTGGCGGCCATGGAGCGGTCCGCCATCTTCACCGGCCGTCCGAAGCTCGCCCTGGTGAGGGCCGGCTCGGCGGCTCTCGTGGCATCGGGTGAGGAGGCGTCCCGGTGCTTCGAGCGGGCCCTGGCCGTCCCCGGGGCCGAGCAGTACCCGTTCGAGCGCGCGCGGGTCCAGCTCGCCTACGGGGAGCACCTGCGCCGCAGTCGCGCGACCAACGCCTCCCGGGTACAGCTGAGCGCGGCACTGGAGACCTTCCAGGAGCTCGGAGCGCGACCGTGGGCCACGCGGGCGTCCAACGAGGTCCGGGCGACCGGGCTGACCCACCGCGGAGCCGTCGGCGACCGGGGCACCAGCGCACTGACCGCACAGGAGCACCAGATCGCCCTGCTGGCCGCCTCGGGCCTGTCGAACAAGCAGATCGGCAGCCGGCTGTACCTGTCGCCACGGACGGTCGGAGCCCACCTCTACCGGGTCTTCCCCAAGCTGGGCATCAGCTCCCGGGCCGCGCTGAGGGACGCCTTGAGCGGCACCGCGCGCGAGGCGGCCGCTGCGGGTGCAGCCGTGGTCCTTTGACTGATGCCTCCGCCCGCCGCGGCGGGGAGAGTCGGCACTGCCGGAGGGAACGTCCGGGAGGAGCCGCCATGTCAGTGGTCTCTCGAGGGTTCGGTCGCCGAGAGCAGCGCCGGGACGAGCGACTGCCCCCGGGCCAGTACGACACCGGCGCCGTCTTCCCCGTGCTGTCCGCCGGCCCGACCCCGCACACGCCGCTGAGCGAGTGGGACCTGACGCTCCAGGGCGAGGTGGACGGCCTGCGGCGCTGGACCTGGGAGGAGTTCCGGGACCTGCCGCGCGAGGCGGTCTCGGTCGACATCCACTGCGTCACCAAGTGGTCGAAGTTCGACACCCGCTGGGAGGGCGTCGCGGTCGACACGCTGCTGGCCGACGTCCGGACCGAGTCCGAGTACGCCCTCGCCTTCTGCGACGGCGGGTACACCACCAACCACCGGCTGTCCGACCTGACCGACGGCCGGGCGTGGGTGGTCGACACCTACGACGGGCAGCCGCTGGCACCCGAGCACGGCGGGCCGGTCCGGCTGCTGGTCCCCCACCTCTACTTCTGGAAGAGCGCCAAGTGGCTCCGCGGGTTCGCGTTGACCCGGTTCAACGAGCCGGGGTTCTGGGAGACGTTCGGCTACCACGATCGCGGGGACCCATGGCTCGAGCAGCGGTACAGCGGCGACTGAACTGGCTGCGCGCCACGGTCCTCGAGAACCGACCCGAGACCGCCCGCGTCCACCGGCTCCTCTTCGACGTCCCCGGCTGGCCGGGTCACCTCCCGGGCCAGCACATCGACCTGCGGCTGACCGCCGAGGACGGGTACACGGCCCAGCGCAGCTACTCGCTGGCCTCCGCTCCCGAGGACCCCCGGCTGCACCTGCTGGTCGAGCGCCTCGAGGGCGGTGAGGTCTCGCCGTACCTCACCGGCGAACTGCGCCCCGGTGACCTGCTGGAGCTGCGCGGCCCCATCGGCGGGTACTTCGTCTGGTCGTCCGCCGTGGACCGGGACGGGGGGAACGCCGAGGGTCGCCGCCCCGTCCAGCTCGTCGCGGGCGGTGCCGGCGTCGCCCCGTTCCTCGCCATGCTCGACCACCACCGGCGCACGGGCGGTTCCACGCCGGTGCGGCTGCTGTACTCGGCACGCACGGTCGACGACGTCCTCGCGCGCGACGCCCTGGGGCCGCAGGCGACGATCACGCTGACCCGGGAGGCGCCTCCCGACTGGAGGGGGCTGACCGGCAGGATCGACCGCCGCATGCTGGAGGCGCAGACCCTCGCGCCCACGACGCGGCCGCGGGTCTTCGTGTGCGGCCCCACGTCCTTCGTCGAGAGCACCGCCACGACGCTCGTCGACCTCGGTCACGACCCGTCGTGGATCAGGCTCGAGCGCTTCGGCGGGTCCAGCGATCCGTCCTAGCCGTCCCGGCGACACGGGCCCACGACAGCGCAGGCCAGCGCCGAGACGTGCCGGTCGGGGCCGCACCTGACGAGGGAGGAGTGGCTCACGTCCGTCAGGAGTCAGGTCCTGGCTGCCACAGCGGCGACGGCCACGGTCGTCGGCGTGGGCACGGGAACGACGCTCCCGGCGAGGGGGTGGCGAGGGTCGGCCAGCCCCTCGTCCTGCAGCGCGCCAGCAGCTCGGACCCGTCCGGGGACTTCGTGCCCCGCGGCGGCCTGGTCTCCGACTTCGCCGCTGCTGGCATGGTCTCCGCCGCGGTGGACTGTCACCACGGCAGCCTGCGCGCAGCGCAGCTGGAGTACGCGCCCTCGGGTGTCGCCAGCGGCCTGTGCGTGGGCCTGGCCCGGCACCGCGTACGAGGACCAGCCGCTCGGTCCGCAACCGTGCAGCGTCCCGGGGAGCACCGTGTGGATCGTCGACACCGCGGACTCGCCCGCGACCGCGATCGCGGGGTACTCCCCACTGGTCAACGGGTCGACGACGGACTTCACCCACCCGTTCGCGATGACCCACCCGGCCGACGCCTCCCCGACCGACGAGCCGGCCCCGCAGATCCACGTCAGCCGCCTGCGCTCCTGCGGCGACGCCGACACCGACGAGCGCGTGGTGCCCGACCGGCAGCTCTGGGGCACGGTCCTCGGCGTCCTGGACCAGGAGTAGGTCGCAGTGAGGTGCTCCGGGCCCGGTCCCGCGGGTCGCGAGGGACGGCGACCGGCCGGGAGCGGAGTTGGTGACGGCAGCGGTCCGGGTACCCCCGTCCTGTTCCGGCCCGCTGGACCGGAACAGGGGCTGACGAGCCCTGGCCCCTGACCCGCGCTCGACCGGGAGGGATCCCCGTGACCCAGCAGCTGACCAGCCTGACCCTGGACGACGCCCGCCGCATCGTCGCGGCCGGGGAGGCCCGCGCCCGGGAGATCGGGCAGCCGATGAACATCGCCGTGGTCGATGCGGGGGGCGACCTGATCCTGCACGTCCGGATGGACGGCGCCTGGCGCGGCAGCGTCGACATCGCCATCAACAAGGCCTTCACCGCCCGGGCGTTCGACATCGCCACCGCCGAGCTGGCCGAGCTGGCCACGCCGGGCGGGCCCTTCTACGGCATCCAGGCGTCCAACAACGGCAAGGTGATGGTCTTCGCCGGCGGCGCACCGGTGCGCGCGGACGGCGTCATCGTGGGCGCGGTCGGGGTGAGCGGCGGCACCGGTGAGCAGGACACCGCGGTGTGCGAGGCGGCCACCGCCGGCTTCTGACGTCCGCGGCACCCGCGGCGTCGCCGCGCGCCGGCACGGCGATCCCGGTGGAGGACGCCTACGCCGGCAGCCGGCTGGCGCGGCGCAGCGCGGCCAGCCCGTCCGGCGTCCCGGGCCAGTGCCGGTCGATCGCGGCCGCTCCGGCGCGGCGGACCACCGAGCGCAGCACGAGGGCGACCACGATCGCGTCGTCGGCGTGGCCGAGCACCGGCACGAAGTCGGGCACCAGGTCGACCGGCATCGCCAGGTAGCCCAGCAACAGCCACAGCCGCACCCGGACGCCGCGCGGCAGCGTGCCGTCGCCGGCCAGCCGGTGCACGAGCCGGAGCACGTCGGGGAGCAGCCGCAGCAGCTCCCGCAGGCGCAGGTCGTCGGGGCGGGTCGTCCACAGCACGGCCATCAGCACCAGCCAGCACAGCAGCAGGCCACCCAGCACCCCGACCAGCGTCCACGCCCAGTCCGGCATGGTGGTCACCTCCCTCGTCCCGTCCACCGGCGGGGACGGTGGCCCCTCGGAGGGTCCCGCTGGCCCCCCTGCAGGGTCCCGCCGCGAGCCTGCGAGCGGCGGGGCAAGGGGGTCCTCTCTCAGTCCAGTTCGACCGGGACCTCGCCGAAGGCGACGAGGCTGACCACCCAGTACCCGACGTAGAGCGCCAGGAGGGTGCCGCCGTGCCACCGCGTCAGCCGGCCGGTGGAGAGCTGGTACGCAGCCAGCGCGGTGAGGACGACGAGCGCGGGCAGGTGCCAGGTGAACACGTCCGGGCCGACGACGATGCCGCCGGCCAGGAGGGTGATGCCCAGCTTCCCGGTGACGGAGAAGACGACGCTGCCGATGACGTTGCCGACCCCGATCTCCGGCACGCCCCTGCGGAAGGGCTCCACGGTCAGGAAGACGTCCTCCATGGTGAGCACGGCGGTGGCGATCGTGGCGCCGAACACCGTGCCCTCGAGTCCGTAGGCCTCCAGGATCCCCTCGGTCCCGGTGCTCACCGTCGCCGCGCCCACGACGAGGCCGGCCAGCGCGACCACCGCCAGTCCGAGATGGGCCCAGCCGGGCAGGCCGCGCTCCTCGGTGCGAGGCGCGTCCTCGACGACCTGCTGCGTCCGCTCGGCGCCGGTCCGTGCTCCCGCCCCGACCGGCGGGTCCAGCCGCGCCGCCGTTCCCACCCCGCGTGCGGGGTGCGGATCGTCCTCGGCCTCGGCGACGGCGACCTCGTACACCTCCACGTCGCGGAAGACCGCGACGCTCCTGCGCAGCTCCCGGGCGGCGACGTAGGTGACGAACAGGACGAACAGCCCGAGGAGCAGCAGCCCGTCGGTCACCGTGAGCGGCCCGGTGAGCGTGAACGCGACCATCACGAGCGGTGCGACGGCGAACAGGACGAGGTAGTCGCGCGGGATGTCGACCCGGCTCGGCCGGAGGAGCGCGGCCACCGCGAGGACGACCCCGGTGAACGAGAGCGCCGTCCCGAACACGACGCCGAGCGCGACACCGCTGAGGTCCTCGAGGTTCAGCCCGACGCCGAGCGCGATGTCGTCGAACTCGACACCGGTGAAGACGACGGCCAGCAGGAACAGCGGGATCCGCAGACCGCTCGCCGCCCCGACGAGGTGGGTGATGAGCTTCTCCGCGCTGATCACCAGCAGGGTCGCCCCGGAGATGAAGACGAACGCCGAGGTCATGTCCTGGGGTCCTCCTCGCGACGAGCCGTGGGCTGGGGTGTCGACGGGCGGTCACCGGCGGCGCCCGGCAGCGGGGTGTCGCCGCGGGGTCAGCACCGCCTCGCGGGGCCACGCCCCGTCGTCGGCGGCGGCCACCGCCTCGGCCACGAGCCCGTGGTCGGGCGAGAGGTGGCACACCGGGTCGGTGCGGGCGGCGTCGCCGGTGAGCTGGAAGGCCTGGCAGCGGCAGCCGCCGAAGTCGAGCTCGCGGCGGTCGCAGCTGCGGCAGGGCTCCGGCATCCAGTCCGTCCCGCGGAAGCGCTGGAAGAGCGGTGACCGCTCCCAGATCCACCTCAGTGGGTGATCCCGCACGCTGGCCCGGGGAAGCGGGAGGGTGTGTGCGGTCGGGCACGGGAGGACGTCGCCGTCGGGCACCACGGTGAGCTGGCGCCGGCCCCAGCCGCCCATGCACGGTTTCGGGTACCGGCTGTGGTAGTCGGGCAGGACGTAGATGACCTCCATCCGCCCCTGCAGACGCTCGTGCGCTGCCCGCACCACCCCCTGGGCGCGCTCCAGCTGGGCCCTGCTCGGCAGCAGCCCCTCGCGGTTGCGCAGGGCCCACCCGTAGTACTGCGTGTGGGCCAGCTCGATCCGGTCGGCCCCCAGCTCCTCGGCCAGGTCGAGGACCCCGGCGACCCGGTCGACGTTGTGCCGGTGCAGGACGACGTTCAGCGTGAGGGGCCAGCCCAGCGCCTTCACCAGCCGGGCGGCGACCAGCTTGCGCTCGAACGACCGCGCCCCTGCGATGCGGTCGGACAGGGCGGCCTCGTCGGCCTGGAGGCTGATCTGCACGTGGTCGAGCCCCGCGGCCAGCAGCTCCTCCGCACGGCGCGGCGTCAGCCCGAGCGCACTGGTGATCAGGTTGGTGTACAGGCCCAGCTCAGCGGCGCACCGGACGATGTCGGCGAGGTCGCGGCGCAGGAGGGGTTCCCCGCCGGAGAGGTGCAGCTGCAGCACGCCCAGCTCCCTGGCCTCGGCCAGCACCCGGAGCCACTCCACCGTGGTCAGCTCGTCGGCGTACGCGCCGAGGTCGAGCGGGTTGGAGCAGTAGGAGCAGTGCAGCGGGCAGCCGTAGGTCAGCTCGGCCAGCAGGCCGAACGGCCGCTCCACGGCGCTATCCACGGCAGGCCCGTCCACGGCAGGCCTCCGCGTCCCCCATCTCGAGGCACCGCCGGGCGGCGAGGCGGTCGACGAAGCGGCGCACCTCGTCGTCGTCCACGTGCGCGTACCGCCCGCGCAGCTCGGCCACGATCTCGGCCACCGTCCGCTGCCCGTCGCACAGCTCCAGGACGGCCGCGCCCGTGCCGTTGAGGACGGTGACCGCCTCCGGGGTCAGCAGCACGTGCTGCCCGCGTGCCGGGTCGAACCTCAGCCTGACGTGGCGGGCCAGCCGGGGGCGGCCGGTGCCGTCAGCGGTCTGCACAGGCGCGGTCGATCGCATCGAGCATGCTCCAGAGGACGTCGCACTTGAAGGACAGGGCCGCCAGGGCGGCCGCCTGCTGGTCCGGCGTCCGGCAGTGCTCCGTCACCACCTCCAGGGCGTGTGCGGAGTCGCGGGGCGCCTGCGTCAGTCGGGCACGGAAGTAGGCGAGGCCCTGCGGGTCGATCCAGGTGTAGTGGCGCTCGAAGGCGGCCAGGCGCTCGGCCATCAGGTCCGGCGCGAACAGCTCGGTCAGCGAGGAGGCCACCGCCTCCACCCACGGCCGGGTGCGAGCGAAGGTGACGTAGGCGTCGACGGCGAACCGCACGCCCGGGACGACGTGCCGCTCGTCCTCCATCTCCCGCCTGGTCAGCCCCACCGCCTCGCCGAGGCACAGCCACGCCTCGATGCCGCCTGCCTCGGTGCCCCCCTCGCCGTCGACCGTGCCGTCGTGGTCGACGATGCGCCGCAGCCAGCGGCGGCGGACCTCCCGGTCCGGGCAGTTCGCGAGGATCGCGGCGTCCTTGCGGGGGATGTTCACCTGGTAGCAGAAGCGGTTGGCCACCCAGCAGCGGATCTGCCCGGGCGCCAGCTCGCCGGCGTTCATCCTGCGGTGGAAGGGGTGCTGGTCGTGGTAGCGCCGCGACTGCATGCGCAACGCGGCCACGAACCGGCCGGTCGCCGTGTCGGTGGTGTCGGTCCTGTCGATCAGCGTCATGAGGAGCCTCACACCTCCAGGTCCAGCCCGTCCACGGCGACCTCCAGGCCGTGCTCCTCGACCGCGCGCCGCTCGGGCGAGTCCTCGAGGAGGATCGGGTTGGTGTTGTTGACGTGGACGTAGATGCGCCGCGCGATGGGCAGCGGGGCGAGCTGCTCGAGGCTGCCGCCCGGACCGCTGATCGGCAGGTGCCCCATCTCGCGGGCCGTCCGGCCGCCCCGGCCGAGCCGGACCAGCTCGTCGTCGGACCAGCAGGTGCCGTCGACGAGCAGGCAGGCGCAGTCCTCGAGCTGGCCGCACACCGCCGGGGTCAGCTCCTGCAGCACCGGCAGGTGGACCAGCGCCCGGCCGCTGCGCTCGTCGGTGAGGCGGTAGCCGACGACCCGCCCCTCCCGGGAACCGGAGCCGAAGCGCGCGCGCTTGGTCGTGGGGACGTCGAAGGCCCGGTACGACAGCCCGTCGCCGAGCGGCACGTCCGCGCCCGGCACCACCGGCCGCCACTCGACCGGGCAGTAGGCCTCGAGCGTCCGGAGCAGCGCCGTCCCGTCGTACAGCGTGTCGCGGGTCGCCTCGGTGGCGTGCAGGACCAGGCCGCCCCCCTCGCGGAGCAGCAGCAGCCCGAGCGTGTGGTCCAGCTCCGCGTCGGTGAGCAGCACGGCCTGCAGCGGGACCGGCCGGCTCGCGTCGGGCTGCAGGTCGGGGCAGGACTCGAGCTGGACCCGGACGTCGGGTGAGGCGTTGAGCAGGGACCACCGCCGGCGGTCCGCGCTCACCGCGACGGACGACTGGGTGCGCGGGCGGGCCGGCCGGGATCCGTCGCGCACCGCGCGGCACGGCGGGCAGGCGCAGTTCCACTGCGGGAACCCGCCGCCCGCTGCCGAGCCCAGCACCCGCACCCACATGTCGATCGGTGGTCCTCCCTGCAGAGGGGAGACGGAGCCGCGCGGAGACGGAGAGGCGCCGGACCGCACCGCCCGACGCCTCTCCGCCCGGATCCGCCTAGTCCCAGTCCTCCTGGACGCCCATGTAGGCGGTCGCCTCAGCGGACACCCGGATCTCCTCGAAGGAGGGGGCCTCCCACTCCTCGGCGCAGTGCGGGGAGACGCAGAGCTCCTGGTCCATCACGGTCACCTCCCCCCAGCCGAGTCGATGTCCTCGGGCAGCGAGAAGACGAACATCGCCTGGCCGTGCGGGCCGCCCATCATCCCGGGCAGGAAGCCCTCGACCCAGGCGCCCCAGCCGACCGGGACGGCGATGTACTGCTTGCCCTCGACGCTGTAGGTGATCGGGCTGCTGTGGTGGCCGCTGCCGCAGTTGAACTGCCACAGGAACTCGCCGCTGCGGGCGTCGAGGGCCACGAACGTCCCGGACGGCGTGCCCGCGAACACGAGGTCGCCCGCCGTGGCCAGCACCGACGCGCACATCGGCAGGTCGTTGCGCCAGCGCCACACCTCCTCGCCGGAGGCGTTGAACGCCGACACCGACCCCGCCATGTCCTCGGCGTCCACGATCACGGCGGCGCCCCAGTAGGGGATGCCCTCCTTGAACTCCCTGCGCCGGCGGGCGACCCTCGCGCCGGTGTCCTGCACCGGGACGTAGAACAGCTCCGTCCGCGGGCTGTACGCCGCGTGGGTCCACTCCTTCGCCCCGGCCGGCCCGGGGTAGAAGTGCACCTCCTCGCCCTCCTTGTCGGGGTAGATCCGGGGCGTCACCTGTCCGTCGGGGGTGATCTCGCCCCAGGTGATCCGGTCGACGAAGGGGAAGATCCGCACCCGCTCGCCGGTGGTGCGGTCCAGGACGAAGCAGTACCCGTTCTTGTCGAAGTGGGCCAGCAGCTTGCGCCCGTCCTGCTCGAACAGGATGCACTCCATGTTGCTGTCGTAGTCCCACAGGTCGTGCGGGGTGCACTGGTAGTGCCAGCGGATCTCGCCGCTGTCGGCGTCCACCGCGATGACGCTGTCGGTGTAGAGGTTGTCGCCCGGACGGACCTCGCCGTCGAAGTCGGGCGCCGGGTTGCCGGTCCCCCAGTACAGGAGGTTGGTCTCCGGGTCGAAGGTGCCGGTGATCCAGCCGTTGGCACCGCCCCGCGCCCACGCCTCGCCCTCCTGCGGCCAGGTCTCCGAGCCGGGCTCGCCGGGCTTGGGGATCGTGTAGCACCGCCAGACCCGCTCCCCGGTCTCCATGTCGTAGGCGTCGAGGTGGCCACGCACGCCGAACTCCCCGCCGGAGCTGCCGACGACGACCCGGTCCTTCACCACCAGCGGGGCGACCGTGAGACTTTCCCCCGCGCGCACGTCGCCGCTGGTGACGTCCCAGAGGCACTCACCGGTGGTCGCGTCGAGCGCGAGCACGTGGGCGTTGAGGGTGCAGACGAACACCTTGCCGCGAGCGACGGCGACACCGCGGTTGACGTTGCCGCAGCACAGCGAGACGTCGAACGGGATCGCGTGCTTGTACTGCCACAGCAGCTGCCCGGTCTTGGCGTCGAGCGCCCAGACCCAGCCGTCCCACCCGGAGACGTACATGACGCCCTCGACGACGATCGGGCAGTTCTCGAAGGCGTAGGTCGACTGGCCCGCGTGCAGCCCGTGGGGCGAGAAGCTGAACACCCAGGCCGGGGTGATGCGGACGACGTTCTCGGTGTTGATCTGGTCGAGCGGGCTGTACCGCTGACCGTCGTAGGCGCCGTAGTAGGTGAGCCAGTTCTGCGGCTCCGAGCGGGCGTCGAGGATGCGTTCGTACGTGACGTCCTGGACCACCGGCGGCGCGGTCCCGACCGCGGTGGTCAGGGACCCGAAGTCGACGGCCGGCGGGGCCTCGCGGTACTCGATGTCGGTCCTGTCCTGGATGTCGGTCATTGACCCAGTCCTGTCTACGGTCGGGGCTGCTTCGGGCGGTCGAGCCGGGCGGACTCCGGGACGTCGCCCATGACGACGATCGCCCCGATCAGCCCCCGGCCCTCGTCGTTGCCGATGTTGGAGCTGAACCAGTAGTAACCAGGGCCGTCGAGGGTGACGGACATGGTCCCGCGCGAGTAGTTCGGCAACCACATCCACTTGCTGTCGCCGTTGCTCGGCACGAGCGCGCAGTGCGTGTTCTGGTCGTCGTTGACGAACTCGATGTCCAGGTGCCCGCCGTGGGGCAGGACGAGGACCGAGGGGTCCCAGATCAGCTGGTCGGGCACGATCCGGATCCGCGCGCGCATCCGGCCGTCGGCGCCCTCCTCGGCGCGCGCGATGTTGCCGGTGGCCAGCAGCCGGCCGATCGTCGCCTGGTTCTGCCCGTCCAACCCGAGCTCGTGCAGCGCCGCGGATCGCTCCGATGCGGTGGTCGTCATCGACCTTCCCTCCTGGTGCGGTGTGTCCTGTGAGAGCGGACTGATGGGGTGCCTGCCGTGCCCTCGACGGTCACGGCCAGGCCCCCGGACGACGTCCCGCCGTCCCCCGCGCGGTCGGCGCCTGGGTGGCCATGGCACCTCCTCCCTCTGGCTGCTGCGGGCCGCACGGCGATCAGGCGGCATCGGGTCTGAGCACGACCTTGGTGTAGCCGTCGGCGCGGCGGTCGACGGCCCGGTAGGCGTCCGGTGCCTGGTCGAGCGGCAGCTCGTGGGACACGACGAAGCTCGGCCTGGCCCGGCCGTCGGTGATCAGGTCGCGCAGCTGCCGGTCGTAGCGCCGGACGTCCGCCCGCCCGGCGCCCAGGCGCAGGCCCTTCTCGACCAGCGTGTGGATGGTGACGGGCAGCGTGCCGGGTCCGGCGTCCCCGGCGCCGCCGTCCGGTCCGCGGCGCACGCACGGGCTGAGGACGCCGAGCCCGCCGGTGGGCCGCACCGTGCGCACGAGCTGGTCCAGCACCGCCGCGGGCTCCCCGCCCTCACCGGTCTCGGCGGGGAACGGGAACCCGACGGCGTCCACGCCCGTGTCGGTGCCCTCACCTCCGGTCAGGTCCGCGATCTGCTGGGCCGGGTCGCCGGCGGAGGAGTCCACGGCGACGGCACCGATGTCCCGCGCCCTGGCGAGTCGCTCGGGTACGCGGTCGACGACGAAGACGCGGGACGCGCCGCACAGCAGCGCGGAGTACGCGGTCATCAGTCCCAGCGGCCCGGCGCCGTAGACCGCGACGGTCCCACCGGGCGAGAGGCCCGCGAGGCGGCAGCCGTGGTAGCCGGTGGGGAAGGCGTCGGAGAGCAGGACGTAGTCGGACTCGTGGTCGGTGCCGGCCGGCAGGGGCAGGCAGTTGGCGTCCGCGAAGGGCACCCGCAGGTACTCCGCCTGGCCGCCGGCACGCGGGGCCGGCGCGACGCCGTACGGGCTGCCCGCACGGCCGGCCGGGGCGACCGTGAGGCAGGAGCCGGTGGAGCCCGCCCGGCAGTTCCTGCAGAAGCCGCAGGCCACGGCGAAGGGCACCACGACGCGGTCGCCCTGCTCCAGGGCGGCGACGCCGGCGCCGACCTCCTCGACGACGCCGAGCGTCTCGTGGCCGACCACGGTGCCCGGCTCGGCGCCCGTCCGCCCTTCGTACACGTACAGGTCGGCGCCGCAGATGCACGTGGAGGTGATCCGCACGATCGCGTCGTTCGGCTGCTCGATCCGGGGGTCGGGGACCTCCTCGACCGCGACCTCGAAGGGCCTCCGGTAGACCACCGCCCGCATGGCCGCCCACCCCCCTCCGGCTGCCGTCTGCGTCCTGGAACCGCGCCGGGCCCGATAGCCTGCTGCTCCTCGACCGCGGCCCGAGCGTGGGACGCTTCCCCCCACAGCCCAAGGGGATCGGGATGAACGGCGCGATAGGCAGGACGAACGGCGCACCCCCGGTGACGAGCGGAGCTGCGCTCTCCGACGACGACCTGAGGCGGATCGCCACTGCCCGGGAGCGCTTCGCCGCCGGAGCGGACACCGTCCACGGGGTCCGCTCCGAGATCCTCGTGTCCTGGTACCGGTGCCGCGAGGAGTACGAGGTCGACCCCGAGCTGGAGCGGGCGCCGGCCGCGGCCGAGGGCAGCGCGCACTCGATGGGGCACGACGTGGTGTTCGCCGAGCTCGGGGGCTCGGCGGCCTGCGCCGCCGGTGAGGTCGACGGCCTCGACGGCCTGGTCACCGTGGCTGACTGCGACGGCCGCGTCCTCGCCTCCTGGGGCAGTCGGCGGATGCTCCGCCTCGCCGCGGACAGCAATCTCGCCGCCTGGTCGGTCTGGGCGGAGCGGACCAGCGGCACCAACGGCCTGGGGACCCCGCTGGAGAGCCAGCGCCCGGTCCTGGTCCGGGGCCCGGAGCACTGGTGCCGCAGCTTCGACCCGTGGACGTGTGCCGGCGTCGCGGTGCGCGACGTCGTCACGCACGAGCCGCTCGCCGTGCTCACCGTCTCCTGCTGGCGGACGCCGCCGCCCGATGCCGTGGTGCCGTGGCTGAGCGGGGTCGCCGCGGCCACCGAGGCCAAGCTGCGCCAGCGGGCGCGGCACACCGGCACCCTGCTGGCCGCCGCCGTGGCCGACGCCCGCCTGCCCTGCGCGACACCGCTGGCCGCCGTGGACACCGCCGGGAAGGTCGTGCTGGCCAACAGCGGGGCCGCCGTCCTGGTCGGCACGCCCGCGGACACCCCGGCGTACGCCCCGGCACAGCGGTGGACCCCGCAGGTGCCCGGGGTGCCCGAGCTGGTCCGCTGGGTCACCGAACGGGCCCGGCAGGACCCCGGCTGGCGGGGGTCGACGCGGGTCTACGTGCCCTTCCTGGGGACTGCCCTCCAGGTCGCCGTCCGTCCGGTGCTCGCCGGCACGCAGGTGATCGGCGCGCTGCTGGCCCTCGGCTCCGCCGACGGGTCCGACGTGGACGGACCCGAGGACGGGGGATCCGGCGCCGGGGCATGCCCGAGCGGTCCCGGCCCCACCCTCCCGCGTCCCCGCCACCCCCTGCCCAGCCGGGTCGTCGCCCTGCGGGAGGACCGCTGGGTGCTGCTCGACCCGCGCGAGATCCGGTTCGCCGAGGCCGACCACAACAACGTCTGGCTCGTCAGCGACCAGGGACGGCTCCTGGCCGCCGCCCGGGGTCTCGACCGCCTCGAACAGGACCTCACGGACAAGGGGTTCCTCCGGGTCCACCGCCGCTTCCTCGTCAACCTGGGCCGGGTGAGGGAGATCGAGCCGGGCTTCAAGGGGACGCTGTTCCTCGCCACCGACACCCGCGTCCACGAGACCGTCCCGGTCTCCCGCCGGCACGCGCCGTCCGTCCGCCAGGCCCTCGGGCTGTAGGCACGTCCCCCGGAGGATCGGGATGCGGAGTGGACCCGCCGCCGCACTGACGACGGCCCGCGACCTGCTGCGCTCCCACCCGCTGGTCGACGGCCACAACGACCTCGCGTGGAGGATCCGCGAGGGGTCCGGTCTCGACCTGCGCCGGCTGGACCTCGCGGCCCCGGTGGCGGGCACGCACACCGACCTCCCGCGGCTGCGGCGGGGTGGGGTCGGCGCCCAGTTCTGGTCGGTCTACGTGCCGGGTGCGCTGCAGGGCGAGGCGGCGGTCGCGACGACCCTCGAGCAGGTCGACCTCGTCCTCCGGATGATCGACCGGCACCCGGACGACCTGGAGCTGGCGCTGACCGCCGACGACGTCGAGAGCGCCTTCGCCCGCGGGCGGATCGCCTCGCTGCTGGGCGCCGAGGGCGGCCACTCCATCGCCGGTTCCCTGGGCGTCCTCCGCATGCTGCACCGGCTCGGCGTCCGCTACCTGACGCTGACGCACAACGTCAACGTCCCCTGGGCCGACTCGGCGACGGACGTCCCCGCCGCGGGCGGGCTCAGCGCGTTCGGCGAGGAGGTGGTCCGGGAGATGAACCGGCTCGGCATGCTGGTCGACCTGTCCCACGTGGCCGACAGCACCGCACGCGACGCGCTCCGGGTCACGGAGGCGCCGGTCGTCTGCTCGCACTCGGGTGCCCGCGCGGTGTGCGACCACCCGCGCAACGTCCCCGACGACCTCCTCCGCGGACTGGCCGCCAACGGCGGGGTGTGCATGGTGACGTTCGTGTCGGACTTCGTGTCGCCGGGGTGCCGTGCGTGGGCGCTCGGGCTGCGCGCCGAGATGGAGCACCGCGGGCTCGATCCGAGGGACGCCGGCGTGCGGGCCGCGGTGGCGGGCGAGTACCTCGCCGACCACCCCCGTCCGCGGGCGACGCTCGCCCAGGTCGCCGACCACGTCGAGCACGTGCGGCGGGTGGCCGGCGTCGACCACGTCGGCCTCGGCGGGGACTTCGACGGCGTGGAGGACCTGCCGGACGGGCTGGAGGACGTCTCCTGCTATCCCGCGCTGGTCGCCGAGCTCCTCGACCGGGGGTGGAGCCGGGACGAGTGCACCCGGCTGATTGGCGGCAACGTCCTGCGCGCGTTCCGCGAGGCCGAGGCCGTGGCGCGGTCCGCGTCCGCCCGGCGAGGTCCGTCCACGGCGCGCACCGACGACCTCGGCCGCGCCTGACCGACCGCTGCCACGACCACCGGGGTCAGGCGACCGTCCGCCCGGGAGCCGGCGGTCGCGGGCCGGCGCGCCGAGCACGTGGCTCGGCGAGGCGGGTGAGCACCGGACCGGCCACGGCGAGGACCAGCACGTAGCCGGTGGCCAGCGGCCCGAGCTCCGGCACCCCCGCGGTCACCGCCAGGCCGGCGATGACGACGGAGAACTCGCCGCGGGCCACCAGGGCCGTCCCGGCGCGCAGCCGGCCGGGCACGGCCACCGCGTCCCGCCGGGCGGCGAACCAGCCGGTGGCGACCTTGGTCCCGGCGGTCACGAGGGCCAGCAGCAGGACGGCGGGCAGCACGGGCAGCACCGCGCGGGGGTCGGTGGACAGCCCGAAGGCGACGAAGAAGATCGCCGCGAACAGGTCGCGCAGCGGCCCCAGGACCGCTCGCGCCCGGTCGGCGACCGCGGTGGGCAGCGCCAGCCCGACCAGGAACGCCCCCACCGCGGCCGACGCCCCCGCCGCCTGGGCGAGCCCGGCCACCAGCAGGGTCAGCCCCATCAGGCGCAGCAGCACCTGCTCGTCGTCGTCCGAGGCCAGGAGCCGGCCGAGCCGGTGGCCCTGCCGCTTCGCGGCCAGCAGCGCCAGCCCGACAGCACCCGCCGCCAGCGCGATGCCCGCCACGGCCGTCATCGGGCCACCACCGGCGAGCGCGACGACCAGCAGCGGGAGGAACAGCGCCATCGCCAGGTCCTCCAGGACCAGTACGGACAGCACCGCTGGGGTCTCCCGGTTGGCCAGCCTCCCGAGGTCGCCGAGCAGCCGGGCGACGATGCCCGACGAGGAGATCCAGGTGACCCCGGCCAGCGCCAGCGCACCCTGCCACGGCAGGCCGAGCAGCAGCCCCGCCACGAAGCCCGGCGGGGCGTTGAGCAGCAGGTCCACCAGTCCTGAGGAGCCGTGGTGCCGCAGCGAGGCGAACAGCTCGTCGGCGGTGAACTCCAGGCCGAGGGCGAGCAGCAGCAGGACCACGCCGACCTCCGCGGCCGCCTCGATGAACGGCTCCGAGGTCGTCAGCGGGGCGATGCCGCCCTCCCCCAGCGCGAGCGCGGACAGCAGGACGAACGGCACGGACGACAGGCCCAGCCGGCGGGCCAGCAGACCGATGAGGGACAGCCCGCAGAACAGCAGACCCAGTTCGAGCAGCAGCTGGGCGACGTGGTCCACCGGTGCCCCTACGCGGGCTCGTCCAGGTGCCGTTCCAGGTCCGCCAGCCCCCGCACCGACCCGATGGCGACGACGACGTCCCCCGGGTGCAGCAGGTCACCCGGCCCCGGGGACGGGACGACGTCGGCGTCCCGCACGATCGCCACGATGGAGCAGCCGGTCAGCGTGCGTGCCCGCGTGTCGCCCAGCGGACGGCCGGCGAAGCGCGAGCCCGCACGGATCCGGAACCGTCCCGACTCCAGCCCCGGGACCTCGCGGGACAGGTCCGCGAAGCGCTGCGTCAGCCGGGGAGCCCCGAGCACCTCCGCCACGGCGTCGACCTCGTCGGGCTCGAGCCGCAGCACGCCACGCGCCCGGTCGGGGTCGCGCCGGTCGTAGACGGCGATCTCGGCCGTGCCCTCCCGGTCGAGGACGATGGCGAGGACCTCGCCGGAGCGGGTCCGCAGCCGGTACCGGACACCGACGCCGGGCAGCATCGTCTCCTCGAGGTCCACAGCCGCATGGTGGCAGACGCCGGGCCCGCCCCGGCCGGTCCCGGGAGGCACGGGGTGACCGGCGCCGGCTGTGCGGACGCCGACCCGGTGGTCAGCCGGTCCGGCTGCCGAAGGTCGTGAGACGGAGCGTCTCCGGGAGCGCGTCCAGCGCGGCCAGCAGGTCCGCGGGCAGCGCCGCGCTGATGTCGGTGACCGCGTACCCGAGCTCGCCGCGGGTGGCCAGCACCTGGCCGTCCACGTTCAGCCCGTGCTCGCCGACCAGCGCGTTCACGTGCGCGAGGACGCCGGGCACGTTGCGGTGCAGCAGCGCGAACCGGGCTGCGGAGGAGCCGTGCAGGGCCACGGTGGGCAGGTTGACGCTCAACGTCGTCGTCCCGGAGCCGGTGTAGTCGACCAGTTTGCCGGCGACGAACCGCCCGATGTCGTGCTGGGCCTCCTGGGTGGAACCACCGACGTGCGGCGTGAGGATGACGTTGGGCAGTCCGCGCAGCACGGAGGTGAACGCGTCGCCCTGCTCGCGGGGCTCGTCGGGGAACACGTCGACCGCGGCGCCGGCGATGTGGCCGCTGAGGATGTGCTCGCGCAGTGCCTCGTGGTCGACGACGAACCCGCGGGACAGGTTGAGGAACAGGCTGCGCCGACGCATCCGGGCGAACTGCTCGGCGCCGAACAGCCCGGCGTTCCCGGCCCGGCCGTCGACGTGCAGCGTCACGGTCTCCGCGCGCTCGAGCAGCTCCTCCAGGCTGCTGCAGGCCTCCGCGTTGCCCAGCGCGAGCTTGTCCTCGAGGTCGTAGAACAGCACCCGCATGCCCAGCGCCTCGGCGAGCACGGACAGCTGGCTGCCGATGTTGCCGTAGCCGACGATGCCCAGGGTGCGCCCGCGGATCTCGTGGCTGCCGGCCGCCGACTTGTCCCAGGTGCCGGCGTGCAGCGCGCGGTCCCGGTCGACCAGCCGCCGGGCCATGATGATGATCTCCGCGATGGCCATCTCCACCACGCTGCGGGTGTTGGAGTACGGCGCGTTGAACACCGCGACCCCGGCGGCCGCGGCCGCGGCGAGGTCGATCTGGTTGGTGCCGATGCAGAAGGCCCCCACCGCCGCCAGGCCCGGACGGCGGCGCAGGACCTCCGCGGTCACCTGGGTCTTCGACCGGATGCCCAGCAGGTCGACGCCGTCGAGCGCGGCGGCCAGGTCGGCCTCGTCCAGCGCCCCCCGCAGCGACTCGACCTCGTAGCCGGCCGAGCCGAGCAGGTCGGCCGCCACCGGGTCGATGTTCTCCAGCAGCAGGGCTCTGGGCACGTCGTGCGACCTCCTCCACCGCGGGACCGCCGGTGGACCGCGTCGGGGACGAGTATCCCGTCGCGGGCGGTGGGGGGTGACGACCGGGTGGGCGATGGTCAGCCGGGATCCGGCCCCGGGCCGCCGCGGGCGACGCCGAGGTGGGAGGTCACCGCCTCGCGCAGCGAGACGGCGTCGACGGCGACGGTCACGATCGTCGCGCCCTCGGCGGCGTACCCGGCGGCCTGCGCACCGTTGTAGGCGTGCACGCCGACGGGCACGCCTGCGGCGCCGGCCCGGGCGACGATCGAGGACAGCACGGCGCGCAGTTCCTCCCGGTGGTCGTCGCCGGTCAGCCCCAGCGACAGGGAGAGGTCGCCCGGTCCGACGTAGACGCCGTCCAGCCCCTCGACGGCGAGGACGGCGTCGAGGTCGTCCAGCGCGGTCGCGGCCTCCACCATCACGACCACCAGGGGCTGGTCCGCCCCGCCGGAGAGCCGTCCGATCGACCGACCACCGGCCGGGGCGTACCGGCAGGCGGCGACGACCTCCCGGGCGTGGTCGGCGTCGCGCACGTTGGGCACGAGAACACCGCGGGCTCCCAGGTCCAGCGGACGTCCGACATCGGCGAAGGCCGGGCTGCGGGTCCGGACGAGCGGCACCGAGCCCGCCGCGGTGATCGCCGCCGCGACGCCCGGCAGCTCGGCCTCCGCTCCGGCGCCGTGCTGCAGGTCGACGACGACGAAGTCGGCTCCGGTGCGCGCCAGCACCTCGCCGGTCACCGCGCCGGGCAGTGTGTTCCACAGACCGTGGCACGGCTGCCCGTCCGACCACCGCCGCCGCAGGTCGACCTCGCTGACCGCCATCCCGGCACCCCTCCTCCGGTCCCCGACTCCGGCGGCGTCGTGGGCCGGCGCCTCGGAGTTCCGCCGGGACGATCCTGCTCCCGGGTCCGGGCGCGCGCGAACGGGGCTGCCGGACCCGGATCGTGGGTACGGACCTGCCATGGACCCCGCCGCGACCCCGCCCGCGCCCTCTGGCCATACCCCGGGAGGCGGGGTGCTCGTGGGCAGCGACGGCGCCCGTCGCCGGCTCGTCGTCTTCGAGGACCCCCAGTGCCCCTACTGCCGGCAGTTCGAGGAGGCGTCGGGGGACCTGTTGCGCCGCGAGGTCGCTGCCGGTGCGGTCGCGGTCGAGTACCGGATGCGGTGCTTCCTGGGCCCGGAGTCGGTGCGCGCCGACAACGCGCTGGCCCTCGCCGCGGAGGCGGGTCGGTTCGACCAGCTGCGCCGCGAGGTGTTCGCGAGCCAACCACCCGAGCACAGCGGCGGCTTCACCGCCGAGGACCTGCTGGTCCTGGGTAGGCGCGTGGGCCTGGACGACCCGGCATACCAGACCGGGGTCAGGGACGGGCGGTACGAGGCCTGGGTGGTCGAGGTGGACCGGGCGTTCCAGGAGCAGGATCCGCAGGGCACGCCCGCGGCCCTCCTCGACGGGCGACCGGTCGACTCCTCCGCGTTGTACGACGCCCGAGCGCTGGGGGACGTGCTGCGCGGCTGACCACACCCGTTCCGGACGGGCGCACGCCCCCGGCCGGACCGACGACGAGGCCGGAGCCCGGCGGCCGCTCGCACCCCGGCCGCGCGGCCGGGGCCCCAGGATCACCCCGTGGACTTCGCCGACCTGAGCCGGCCGTTCGTCATCGCCCACCGCGGCGGTGCCCTGCAGGTCCCCGAACACACCATGGAGGGCTACCGGGTCGCGGTGGGCCAGGGCCTGCCGGTCATCGAGCAGGACGTGTCGACGCTCGCCGACGGCGGCCTGGGCGTCATGCACGACGGCACGGTGGACCGCATGACCACCTCCAGCGGCAACGTCGCCGACCACACGTCGGTGTCCTGGAAGCAGCTGGACATCGACGCCTCGGCCATCCTCGGCGGAGGCTGGCCCGACGGCCTGCGCCCTCCGCTGTTCGAGGAGGTGCTCGTGGAGTTCGGCAACCGCGTCCTCCTCTGCGTCGAGACCAAGAGCAGCGACGCGATGGAGCCGGTGATCGACGCGCTCGACCGACGTGGCGTCAGCCCGGCGTCCGTACTGCTCCAGTCCTACGCACTCGCCGAGTGCCGGCTGGCGCGCTCGCGGGGGCGGGACGTCATCTGGCTCGGGACCACCGACGTCGTCCGGGCCGCCGCCGAGGGCATCGGCTGGATCGGCCCGGAGGCGGGCCAGGTCACCGCGGCGGTGTGTGCACGAGCGCATGCCGTGGGGATCGAGGTGGCCGTCCACACGGTCAACCGCCGGCACCAGCGGGACGTCCTCGTCGCCGACGGCGTGGACGCGATCTTCTCCGACGACCCGGTCTACATCGCGGGGGACGCGGGGCGGCGTGCCTCGGACCTGTTCGCCCGTCAGGTCTGGCTGCCGGGGATGCTGCCGGACACCAGCCGCGGCCGGTTCCACGCGGACGACGGTTCCTGGGGCCTCGACATCTCGGCCACCGCCACCTGCACGCTCATGGGCTTCCTGGCACCGCCGGACCCGGCCGCGTTCACGCTGTACCTCGACCTCCGCATGGACGAGACCTGCGCGGACGGCCGCACGAGCTGCGGGTTCGTCTTCCTGAGCACCGACGACCACCCGTACCGACCGTCGTCCGACCGGTCGCCCGGTGCCGACGGCTACCTATTCCTCCTGCGGGGAGACGGCACCCTGGACGTCCACCGGGTCGTCGAGGGAGTCCCCACCCCGTTGGCGTCCTCGACGGCGGGAACGGCGCCGAGGACGGGCACCTACGTGCCGCTCCGGATCACCGTCACCGGCTCGGGCCTGCTCTTCACGGCCGCCAGCGGCGAGAGCGTGACCGTCGCGGACGCCACCCACCGCCCCGTGCCCGTCGTCCACCTCGGCGGGGCGTTCGCGGGAGTGCGCTTCAGGAACGTGGGGTTCGCATGACCGACCCGTGGGAACGCCCGGGCCACGGTCCGTCCGACCCGGAGGGCTACCGCATCGAGCAGACGCCCGACGGCTACCGGTGGACCTGCCGTGCCGACGGCCGCACCGGAGGGCCGTTCCCCAGCCGCGAGGACGCCGTCACCGCCGCCGAGGCCGACCGCACCGCCTGAGGCAGCGCGGGACCGGGGTGGGCGGCGGCCTGCAGGCGGCCGTTGTGTACGCTTGTTCCTATGAGCCTCCGGCCCGACGCCAGCGACACCAGGACCATGCGCGAGCGGATGCTCGCCGGCGACCCCTACATCGCCGACGACCCCGACCTCGGCGAGGCCAGCACCCGGGCGCAGGACCTGGCCGACGCCTACAACGCGACGACCGTCCGCCAGGGCCCGCTGCGCCGCCGGCTGCTGGAGGAGCTGCTCGGCGCCGTCGGGGAGGGCACCGAGATTCGGCCTCCCTTCTTCGTCGACTACGGCAGCTCCATCCGCATCGGCGCCCGCTGCTTCGCCAACGTCGGGCTGGTCGCCCTCGACGTCGCGCCCATCACCATCGGGGACGACGTCCAGATCGGGCCCAACGTCCAGCTGCTGACCCCGACCCACCCGCTCGACCCGGAGCCCCGCCGGGCCAAGTGGGAGGCGGCCGAGCCGATCACGATCGGCGACAACGTGTGGCTCGGGGGCGGGGCGATCGTGCTGCCCGGCGTGACGATCGGCGAGAACACCGTCGTCGGTGCGGGAGCGGTGGTCACCCGCGACCTGCCGCCGGACGTGGTCGCCGTCGGCAACCCCGCCCGCGTCGTCCGCACCCTGGACGGGCCCGGCCGGTGACGTCCGCCCCGGCGCGGCGGTCCCGGCGGCACGACCCGGGACGGCGCGACCGGCTGGTGGACACCACGCTCGACGTCATCGCCGAGCAGGGCGTCACGGCCGCCACGCACCGGGCGATCGCCCGCGCCGCCGACGTCCCCCTGGGGTCGCTGACCTACCACTTCGCCTCGCTGAGCCAGCTGCTCGCCGCCGCGTTCACCCGGCACGTCGACGCCGTCGCCGAGCGCTTCGACGAGCGCATGCGGGCCGCGCCGGACCGGGCGGCGGCGCTCGAGGCGCTGGTCGAGCACCTCACCGGCGACCTGCTCGGCTCCCAGCGCGACCTGGTGCTCGCCGTCGAGCTCTACGTCGCCGCGGCCCGCGACCCGGCGCTGCGCGCGGTCACCCAGGACTGGATGTCCCGCAGCCGCCGCAGCCTGGAGCGGCACCTCGACCCGGTGACCGCGCGCGAGGTCGACGCGCTGGTGGAGGGGCTCGTCCTGCACAGCGCCCTGTCCACCGACCCGATGACCGCCGACCAGATCCGCTCCGCCCTCCACCGGCTCGCCGGCTGACCCTCCCGAGGACCCCCGTGGCCGTCCCCGTCACCGACACCGCTGCCCTGCGCCGGGCCCGCGCCGCCGTCGCTGCCTGCTTCTTCCTCAACGCCGTCTTCTACGCCGGCCTCGTGCCACGCCTGCCGGAGGTGAAGGCCCAGCTGGGGCTGAGCAGCACCGCCCTGGGCACAGCGCTGGCGGCCCTGCCGCTGGGTGCGCTGCTGGCCGGCCTGTCGTCGGCCGTCCTCATCCGCCGGTTCGGCTCCGGCCGGGTCGCCTCCTACGGCCTGGTGCTGCTCGGCGTCGTGGTGTGGACGGTGTCGGTGGTGCCCAACTGGCTCGGCCTCGCCGCGGCGCTGCTGGTGCTCGGCGCGCTGGACGCGGTCGTCGACGTCGCGCAGAACGCCCACGGGCTGCGCGTGCAGCGGTACTACGGCCGCTCGATCATCAACGCCTTCCACGGCGTCTGGAGCGTCGGCGCGGTCACCGGTGGGCTGCTCGGCTCGGCCGCCGCAGGGCTGGGCGTGCCGCTGGGCGTCCACCTCGCTGCCTCGGCCGTCCTCTTCGGCGCCGTCGCGGTGGTCGCCTCGCGGGCGGTGCTGCCCGGCCGGGACGAGCCCGACCCGGTTCCCGGGGCACACCCGCGGGAGCGACCGCGGCGGCGGACCGCCGTCCCGGCGCTCGCCGTGCTCGGCGTGCTCGCCGCCTGCGGCGCGTTCGTCGAGGACGCCGGCGCGTCCTGGAGCGCGCTGTACCTGCGCACCGAGCTCGCGGCCGGCGCGGCCACCGCCGGGCTGGGCTTCGTGGCCCTGTCGGTGGCGATGACCGTCGGGCGGCTGACCGGCGACCGGGTCGTCGACCGGTTCGGCCGGCGCCGGGTGGCCCGGGCCGGCGGGGCGCTGGCCGCGGTGGGGATGGGCCTGGCCCTGGGCCTGCCGTCGGTGCCCGCCACGCTGGCCGGGTTCGCCCTCGCCGGGCTCGGCGTCGCCACCCTGATCCCGGCCGTCTACCAGGCCGCCGACGAGCTGCCCGGGCTGCCGCACGGGGTGGGACTGGCGGTCATCAACTGGCTCCTGCGGATCGGCTTCCTCGTGTCCCCGCCGCTGATCGGTGCCCTGGCCGACGCCACCAGCCTGCGGGTCGCGCTGCTCAGCGTCGTGCTGGCCGGGGTCGGCGCGCTCGTGCTGGGCCGGGCCCTCCCGGGCCGGCCGCCCGCGGCCCGACCCGGCGGCTGAGCCCGGGGCGCCGGCCGGGCTCAGTGGCCGGCAGCGGAGCTCGCCGCCAGGGTCCGGCGCACGCCCTCCTCGTACGGGGTCGCCGCGAGGCCGAAGGCCCGGGCGGCCCGGCTGCCGTCGACCACGAACGGCTGCTCGAACTGGTACACCATCTCGGCTCCCTCGCGGGCCAGCGGGACGACGGAGCCGAGGGCGCGCACCCGGCGGCTCCCGTGCCGCACCAGCCGCAGCCGGGTGCCCGCCTGCCGGCACGCCTCCGCGGCGAGCGCCCGGCCGGTGGTCACGCCCGGGTGCGGCACGTGCCACACCGCCGCCGGCGAGGTGTCGCCCGTCCCGACGGCGGCCAGGGTGGCGGCGAAGTCGTCGATGAACGTGGGTGTCAGGGGCAGGTCCGGGTCCCCGAGCCACTGCACCGGCCACCCGCGCAGCGCGGCCCGGAACACGTTGCCGGCGACGACCGACCGGACGCCGGGCCCGTAGAGCTCCCCGGCGCGGACGAGGCCGACCGGCAGGCGTCCGGCCGCACCGGCGGAGAGCACCCGCTCGGCGATCCAGGCGCGCAGCACGCCCAAGGCGGCGACCGGCCGCCACGGGGTGTCCTCGGTCATCGGCCCGTCGACCCGCCCGTACATCCAGGTGTCGTCGGCGAACACCAGACGTGCGCCGGCGCGGGAGGCGGCGTCGACCAGGGCGTCGGTGACCACGGGGAACTCGCCGGTCCAGCGGGCGAGGACGGGCATCACGCAGTGGTAGACGGCGGCCGCGTCCCGGCAGGCCGCGGCCAGGGCCGCACCGTCGGTGGCGTCCGCCGCCGCCGTCTCCACGCCGGGCGTGCCGACGTCGCGGCCGTCACGGGTGACCGCGCGCACCCGGTACCCCGCCGCGTGCAGATGGGCGACGAGCCGCCGGCCGGTCGCTCCCCCGGCGCCCACCACGGCGTGCACACCAGGGTGGTGGAGTGCTGCTCCGTCGCTCGTCGTCGTGCCCGGATCCGGCATCGCCGGATCGTCACGGCGGTGGTCACGCACCGGTACCCGGGGCGTGGCCGGGCACTCCGGCCTCGCGGAGGTCGGTGACCGCCAGGACGCGGCCGATCGGATAGAGCTCGATCTCGGCGTCCTCGGCCAGGGCGGCGATCACCGTCAGCCAGCCGGCGGGGCCGAAGCGGACGATCCTCCTCGGCAGGTCGATGTGGCGGGACGGGTCGGCCGGGTCCTGCACCACGACCCGGCCCTCGTAGAGGTGGCGGTCGTTGACCGTGGTGATGTCCATCGGGACAGCCTCCTGCGCGGGCGGGCACGGCGGCAGCGGACCGCGCCCCCCGGTGAGATCCGCCTCGGTTGCCCGACACGGCCCCGCACCGGTGCGGCAGCCCGTACAGTCGAGTGCGGTCGCCGTTGTGCCTCTGCTTCGTTCTCGGACGTCCGCAGTCGTCTCTGCCTGACGTTCCTCTCGGTCCTGCCGGTCGGTGCGGCGCCCCAGGACCGACAGCGGTCGGTCCTGACACGACAGCACGGAGAAGAGAACGACATGGCTCAGGGCACTGTGAAGTGGTTCAACGCGGAGAAGGGCTTCGGCTTCATCGAGCAGGACGGCGGCGGCGCCGACGTCTTCTGCCACTACTCGGCGATCACCGGCAGCGGCTACCGGTCGCTGGACGAGGCGCAGCGCGTCGAGTTCGACGTCACCCAGGGCCAGAAGGGCCCGCAGGCGGAGAACGTCCGCGCGATCTGAGCGACGGGAGGGGCACGGCGACGCCACGCCGTGCCCCTCCCCCACGCTCGCTCCCAGGGAGGCCCCGCGGTCGGTGACCGCGGGGCCTCCCTCGCCTACACACGTCCACGGCGGTCCCCCGGGCCGCCGGCCGCGGCGCGCCCGGGTCACACCGGTTGCGGCGGACGACGGGCGGGCGGCGCGGAGGAGGGTCGCGTCCGGGTGAAGCGCCATCCCGCCCGCTCCAGCAGTGCGATGCACTGGTCGACCACGGCCTCGATGTCGTACTCCTGCGGCACCTCCGGCGGCATGGCGACGTCCAGTGCGTTGGCCAGGGCCACGTGGAAGTCACTCCGCGCCATCGCCGCGCCTCCCGTACCGGCTCGCCCGGCTGCGAGCGCCGGCCCTGCTCGTCGGCGACACCGCTGATGGTGCCCCCGTCGCCCCTCCCCGGGGACGGCGGCTCACCGGTCGGCGATCCAGCTGCCGTGGAAGCCGAGCGGGACCCGCGCCGGCAGGTGGACGCGGGCGACCGGTCCGCCGGCGAAGTCCTGGGCCGCGATGACCACCAGGTCCGCGGCTCCCCGCTCGGGGTCGTGCACGAACGCCAGGACGTAGCCGTCGTCCTCGGCCGCGTCGGGGGCCGAGGGCGCGAACACGGCCTCGCCCACGGTGGCGTCCCGGCCGAACCGGTGCACCTCGACGCGGCCCGTGGCCAGGTCGTGCTTGAGCAGCGCGTCGGCGAAGGCGTCGTCCGCGAAGGTGCCGTCGACCTGCACGGTGGACCGGCTCACCTCCCGGGTCACCGCGCTGTAGCCGTAGCGGTACGGCCGGGAGACGACCCGCTCGTCGGTGCGCGGCAGCTCCTGCGGGCGGTCGTCGAGGCGCTGCTGGCCGACCCTGCCCGCGGTGGGGTCGACGGTCCAGCGGTCCAGCGTCAGCGAGCCCTGCCCGGACAGGCCGGACAGGTCGTAGGCGCCCTCGTAGCGGCAGAGGTCGACGACGACCCGGTCGCCGTCGTCGTAGGCGTTGAGCGTGTGGAAGACCCAGCAGGGGTCCACCTCGAACCAGCGGACCTCGCGGGTGGTCCCCTCCCGGGGCAGCAGCCCGACCCGGGCCTGGTGCGCCGGGTTCCACCCGTAGGGCAGCGAGGAGCCGGTGGCCGCGGCGGCCATGCTGAAGGTCACCGGGAGGTCGAGCAGGACGACGTAGCGCTCGGTCAGGGCGAAGTCGTGCATCATCGGCCCGTCCGCGACCGGGACGTCGGTGGTGCTGCTGACCCGCCCGTCGGGGCCGATGACGACGTGCTGCACGTGGTCCCATCCCCAGTAGTAGGCGACGGCGTGCAGGTCCCCGGTCCGCTGGTCGAGCTTGGTGTGCGCGGCGTAGCCGCCCGGCAGCGTGCCGCCGAAGTCGCACGGACCGACGGTGTCCAGCTCGTCGGTGAGCTCGTACGGCAGCGCGCCGGCCTCGACGGTGGCGAGCGTGCGCCCGGCGTGCGCGATGACGTGGGTGTTCGCGGCGAAGTCCATGCCGGCGTGCACCGGCCCCCCGGCCCACCGCTCCCCCAGCGCCTCCGCCACCTGCCTCGAGCGCACCCAGCGGTTGCGGTACCACTCGGCCCGACCGTCCCGCAGCCGGACCCCGTGCACCATGCCGGGACCGAGGAACCAGTGCTGGACCGGGTCGTCCAGGCCCAGGGGGTTGGGCCCGTTGCGCAGGTACCGCCCGTGCAGCTCGGCCGGGAGGGTCCCGGTCACCGGCAGGTCGAACGCGGTGATCTCCTCCGTGACCGGCGCGAACGCCCCCTCGAGATACCTGCTGCGGTCCAGCATCGGGTGGTCGGGCATCGTGGTCCCTCCCGCGATCGTCGGCCTGGATCGGCGTGTCGTCGCCCTGCTCCCGGGAGTGTGGCCCTCCGGCGCCGTGTCGGAAAGCCACCGCCGGCGGCTCGGGAGGGCCTGACGGCGTGCCGCCCGGGACGCGCTGACCGCGCCCGCCTCAGCTGTCCGCCGGCCGGAACGCGCGGTCGACCACCGCATCGGCGACCCCGGTACCGATCTCCCGGGCGTCGTCCATCGCGTCCCGGAAGTGGATCCCCAGCCAGATCCGCGCGTTCGTGACGTCGTCCAGCCAGGCCTCCGCGTCGTCGTAGACCCGGGTGGTGTCCGTGACGGTGCTGTAGATCGCCATGTCCAGCTGGCCGGGACCGAACATCTCCTCCAGCGTCCCGGCGACGGCCGAGCTGACGCAGCCGTGGCCGCTGGGGTTGTCCGGGTACGGCGGGGACGCACGCAGCGAGGTCCACGCCGGGTCGGCCGCGGTGGCGTCGTTGCCGTCCCGGTCGGCCTGCTGGATCGCGGTGACCGGGCGCCAGAAGGCGGTGTCGTACTTGACCCGCCAGCAGGTGATCTGCGTGTCGGCTCCAGCGGTGTTGACGGCGGCGAACACCCGCGCCGTGTCCACGATGTCCATGGGGTGGCGGGCCGCCCGCTCCCGCAGAGCGTCCTGGTACTGCCGGACCGGGTTGTCGCTCCAGAACAGGGCCAGGTCGGTCTGCTCCGCCGTCCGGTCGGCGCTCGTCGCGGACCCCATCGCCGCCACCTCGGCGAAGTCCGCGGCGTACTCCTCGCTGTCCAGGGGGTCGGGCCCGTCCGTGGCGAACTCCACCGGCGACTCGACGACGAGCGGCTCCGTGAAGCCCAGCCACGGGGCCAGCATCTCCCCGCTGCCGGTGGGCACCCACATCCCGGGGGGTGGCTCGGCGGGCCGGTCGAGGGTGATCGGTGCGTCCCGCCCGTCGTCGGCGCGGGCGGCGATGAGCTCCGCCGCGGCGTCCCGGCCGACCTGCAGGCCGCGCTGCCGCTCCGCGGTGTCCGGGACGGTGCCGAGCCAGGCGGCGAGATCGGCGTCCAGGGCGGCCCGGGACGCCGGGAACCAGTGCACGAGGACGTCGTGCGCCGCGGTCGCCGCGGCCACGTCGGAGGCGGTGGGGACGTCGGCCTCCTCGGCGGTGACGACCGCGTCGTGCACGGCCGTCGACACCAGGCCGAGGTACAGCTGCGCCACGGGCGGCGGCTGCTCCCCCTCGACGCCGATGGTGCGCCAGGCGAGGGCGTTCCAGCTGAGCACCACCCCGGGATCACCTCGCGGGGAGGCCGCCTCGTCCCCGGCCGCCGCGGTCGGCGTTCCGGCGAGGACCAGCAGCGCGGCGGTCACGACCGCCTGACGCCGAGCGGAGCGGGTCCTGGTCATGGCGTGCCTCCTGACCTCCCGGCTCCCTCCCGCCGTCCGGGACCGGGCCGGGCAGTGTCCGCGGGTGCCCGACGTGCCGCCGCCCCCGCTCCCCGGGTCCACCTCCTCGGGTCCGGCGGCGGTCGTGGGAGCCGAACCGGACGCTATGCCGGCGGGTGTGCCCCGGACAGGGCACCACGTCCCCGCCCGCGACGGGCTCGGCGGGGCCGCTCAGGAGACGATCGGGTCGACGTCCCGGGTGCAGAACATGCACACCGACGCGTCCACCGGGATGAAGCTCTTGCAGTGGTCGCACTCCCGGCTGCCCTGCGCGCCGGCGGTCTCCCGGCCGGTGGCACGCCGGATGGCCTGGACGATGAGCATGATCGTGAGGGCCAGCAGCAGGAACGAGACCAGCGCCGTCAGGAACGACCCGTAGCGGATCTCCGCGCCGTTCACCGTCAGCACGAGGGCGTCGAAGTTCGGCTGCCCGAAGATCGCTGCGACGAGCGGCAGGATGACGTCGCCCACCAGTGAGTCGACCACCGTCGCGAACGCCGCCCCGATCGCCAGGCCCACGGCCAGGTCGATGAGACTGCCGGAGAAGGCGAAGTTCCGGAAGTTGGTGAGCAGCGTGCGCACGTGTCCTCCTGCCGACGCGGGACTGGAGCCCGGAGCTGACGGGGCCGGGAGGCCCGGCCTCCTCAGTTCCCACCGCGTGCGGCGCTACTCGCGCCCGACCCGCCGCGCGGACCACGACCGGCACCGCACGCGGCAGGGGGCCGGCCGGGACCCCCGGTCGGCCCCCTGCCCGGCGACCGTCAGAAGGCGGGGATGACCGCGCCCTCGTAGGTGTCCTCGATGAACTGACGCACCTGGTCGGAGTGCAGCAGCCCCTCGAGCTCCTGGATCCGCTCGTCGTCCTCGGTCCCGGTCCGCACGACCAGCAGGTTGGCGTTGGGGTTGCCCTCGGCCGACTCCAGCGCCAGGGCGTCCTCGGCCGGCACGAGGTCGGCCTCGATGGCGTAGTTGCCGTTGATCACCGCGATGTCGACGTCGGCCAGCGACCGGGGCACCTGCGCGGCCTCGACCTCGGAGATCTGCAGGTCCTTCGGGTTGTCCTGGACGTCCAGCGACGTGGGCGCCGCGTCGCCGGTGTCGGCCAGGGTCATCAGCCCGTTGGCCTCCAGCAGCCGCAGGGCCCGGGCGGCGTTGGTGGGGTCGTTGGGGATCGCCACGGTCGCGCCGTCGGGAAGGGCGGCGAGGTCGGGAAGCGACTGGGAGTAGATGCCCAGGGGCTCGATGTGCACCGGCGCCAGCGGGGTGAAGTCGTACCCGGCGCTGGCCTCCTGCTCCTCCAGGTACGGGATGGTCTGGAAGTAGTTCGCGTCCAGGGACCCGTCGTCCAGGGCGACGTTGGGCTGCACGTAGTCGGTGAACTCGACGATGTCGAGGTCCAGGCCGGCGTCCGCGGCGAGGTTCTCGTCGACGAAGCGCAGGATCTCGGCGTGCGGCACCGGGGACGCGCCCACCCGCAGCGGCTCGTCGGCCGCGGACAGCTCGGCCTCGCCGCCGCCGCAGGCGGCCAGGAGGGCGGTCGCCGCGGACGCGGCCAGGAGCGAGGTGAGACGGGAGCGCATGACGGGGGTCCTCCTCGGACGTGGTGGGAGAGGTGGCCGGCCGGCCACCGGGGGGTCGGTGGGGTGGGTGGTCAGACGTGCGCCAGCCGGCGCGCCCAGTGGTCGCCGGCCCACTGCAGGGCCTGCACGACGAGGAGCAGCAGGACGACGGTCAGCAGGGTGATGTCGGTCCGGAACTGCTGGTAGCCGAAGCGGATGGCGAAGTCGCCGAGCCCGCCACCGCCGACCGCGCCGGCCATCGCCGAGTAGCTGATGAGCGCGACGACGGTGACCGTGGTCCCGGCGATGAGCGAGGGGCGCGCCTCGGGCAGCAGCACGGTGCGGACGACGTCCCGGCGGCGCGCGCCCATGGCCATCGCCGCTTCGACCTTCCCGGGGGCGACCTCCCGGAGGCTGGTCTCCACCAGGCGGGCGAGGAAGGGGACGGCGCCGATCGTCAGCGGCACGATGGCCGCCGTCGAGCCGATGGTCGTCCCGACGATGCCGCGGGTGACCGGCGCGACCAGGAACAGCAGGATGATGAACGGCAGCGAGCGGCCGAGGTTGACGACCACCCCGAGGAACCGGTTCAGCAGCGGTCGCGGGGCGAGCGCCCCCGGAGCGGTGACGGTCAGCAGGATCCCGAGGGGGATGCCGAGCAGCACGGTGAGCAGGGCGGAGACCCCGACCATGTACAGCGTCTCGCCGGTCGCCTCCATCAACTGCGGCCAGATGCGGGCCCAGTCGCTCATCGGCCCGCTCCCGTCGCCGCCACGGCGTCCGTGTCCCGGGGCACCGCCTCGATGAGGACGCCGTCGTCGCGCAGCCCGCGCAGCGCCCCGTCCAGCCGGCTGAGGTCGCCGGTGGCCCGCAGCAGCAGCCGGCCGTAGCGGCCCCCGGCGACGGTCTCGACCGAACCGCCGGCGACCTCCACCGCGAGCCCCAGCTGCCCGATCAGGGTCTGCAGGACGACGGTCTCGGGCGTGCGGTCGGTGACGGTCACCCGGAGGAGGACGCCGTCGTGCCCGGCGCCGGCGTCGGCGAGCGGCGCGGGCAGCAGTGCGTCGCTCAGCGGCGAGTGCTCGCGGGTCAGGACCTCCGAGAGCCGGCCGCTGTCCACGACGCGGCCCCGCTCGAGGAGGACGGCGCTGTCGCACACGGCCTTGACGACCGCCATCTCGTGGGTGATGAGCAGCACGGTCAGGCCGAACTCGGAGCGCACCCGGCGCAGGAGCTCCAGCACGCCGGTGGTGCTGGCCTGGTCGAGGGCGGAGGTCGCCTCGTCGCAGAGCAGCACCGTGGGGCGGCCGGCCAGCGCACGGGCGATCGCCACCCGCTGCTTCTGCCCGCCGGAGAGCTGCCCGGGGTGCGCGTCCGCGCGCTCCCCCAGCCCGACCAGCTCCAGCAGCTCGGTGGCCCGGCGGCGGCGCTCGGCCCGGCCGACACCGGCCAGCTCGAGCGGGTGCTCGACGTTGCCGGCCGCGGTCCGCGAGTCCAGGAGCTCGA
This sequence comes from Geodermatophilus sp. URMC 65, assembly GCF_053502545.1. Lineage (NCBI taxonomy): Bacteria > Bacillati > Actinomycetota > Actinomycetes > Geodermatophilales > Geodermatophilaceae > Geodermatophilus > Geodermatophilus sp. URMC 65. Next base: position 5,095,258 of record NZ_CP199954.1, on the reverse strand, counting down.
AGTGCTGGAAGACCATCCCGATGGAGCGGCGCGCCTGCCGCACCTCGTCGTCCGGCAGCTCGGTGAGCACCCGGCCGTCGACGGTCACCGACCCCGACGTGGGCCGCTCCAGCAGGTTCACCAAGCGCACCAGCGTGCTCTTGCCCGACCCGCTGGGGCCGACCACGCCGGCGAACTCGCCGGCCTCGACGTGCAGGGTGATGCCGTCGACGGCGACGACCTCCCCGGACCGCCTCCGGGCGGGGAAGACCTTGCGGACGTCGTGCAGATCTATCACGGGTGGGCTGTCCTCAGGGGTGAGCAGGCGGGAACGGTCTCCGGACGGCGCCGGCCGACCGGCAGCCCCGGGCAGGGGCGCACCGACGTCCGGACGACGTCCGGGCCGCGCGGGAGCGACGGACCAGCAGGGGCTGTGTGCCCCGGACGGCGGGGCAGCTACCGCGACGAGGGCCGGGCGGTCAGCGACACAGGGCCGCGGCGGTGCGGCACAGGTCGACGTGCCGGCGGGCCCACGTGGGCGCTGGGCCTGTCATCGCGTCCTCCATCGGTCCTGGCAGTAGCACCCTCGTCCGCCGGGGCGGGGGGTTGCTGCGGCGTCGTCGAGCCAGGTCTCTCGGCCGCTCCGGATGGCGTTGCCCGTCGACTCTACTGAGCCGGCCGGCCCGACCGACACGCCGGACCTGCGACATCGCCCACAGGCGGGGCTCCGGCAGCGCCCTCAGGAGTCCGCCGGTCGCACCGCGGACCACGACCGGCGGCCGCGAGCGGACACCGGCCGCACGCCGCGGATTGCCGAACGCCGAGGTCAGGAGCACCGTGGCGCTCGACACCACCGACCGCACGGACCCCGGAGGCCGCGGTGCACCTGACCCCTCGCGAGCAGGAGCGCCTGCTGCTCTTCAACGCCGCCGAACTCGCCCGCCGGCGACTGACCCGGGGCGCGCGCCTGGGCGCGACCGAGGCGATCGCCCTGGTCTGCGACGAGGTCCTGGAGATGGCCTGGGACGGGCTGCCGCTCCAGGAGGTCGTCCGGCGGGCCCGGAGCGTGGTCGCGGTCGACCAGGTGCTCCCCGGGGTCGCCACCACCGTGCCCAGCCTGCAGGTGGAGGCGCTGTTCCCCCACGGCACCTCCCTGGTGCACGTGCCCGAGCCCTTCGGCCCGGCCGACCCGACCGGTCCGGGCGCCGTCCTCGCGCAGGACGGCGACGTCGAGCTGGCGCCGGGCCGGCTCCGGCGCACCGTCGAGGTCACCAACCGCAGCGACCGCTCCGTGTGGATCTCCTCGCACTTCCCGCTGGAGGAGGTCAACCCGGCGGTCGAGTTCGACCGCGACGCGGTGCGTGGTTTCCGGCTCGACCTGCCGGCCGGGGTCAGCCGGGAGTTCCCGCCCGGCACCACCTCCACCGTGCCCGTGGTGGCCCGCGGGGGTCAGCGGTGAGCCGCATCTCCCACGCCCGCTACGCCGGCCTCTACGGCCCCACCACCGGTGACCTGCTGCGCCTGGGCGACACCGACCTGTGGGTGCGCATCGAGGCCGACGACACCGACCCCGGCGACGAGCTGCTCGGCGGCTGCGGCAAGACCGCCCGGGACGGGCTGCTCGTGACCGACCGCGCCCCCGGGGACAGCGCCCTGGACATGGTGGTGCTCGGCGTCGTGGTCGTCGACCCGCTGCTCGGGGTGCGCAAGACCAGCATCGGCGTCAAGGACGGCCGCATCGTCGGCGTCGGCCGGGCCGGCAACCCGGACACCAGCGACGCCGTCGAGCTGGTGGTCGACTCCCACACGGCGATGATCACCGGGGAGGGCCTCCTCGCCACCCCGGGCGTCGTGGACTCGCACGTGCACCTGTCCAGCCCCGAGATCGCCCCCGCGGCCCTGGCCGCCGGGGTGACCTCACTGGTGGGCATGGGCATCGGCGGTGTGTGGGACGTCGGCGCCAACCCCGCGACGAACCTGCACACGCTCATCGAGGGGTGGCGCGACACCCCCCTCAACGCGGCCTTCCTCGCCCGGGGATCCACCTCGTCCACCGAGCTGCTCGAGCGTGCCGCCCTCGCCGGGGCCGGGGGGTTCAAGATCCACGAGGACTGGGGCGCGACCCCGCGCATCGTGGACACCTGCCTCGGCGTGGCCGACGACGTGGACCTGCCCGTGGCCCTGCACACGGACACCCTCAACGAGTCCGGCGCCCTGGCCGACACGCTGTCGGCCACCCGCGGCCGGACGGTGCACGCCTACCACGTCGAGGGCGGTGGTGGGCACGCCGACCTGCTGCAGGTGGTGGGCGAGGCCCACGTCCTGACCTCCTCGACCACGCCGACGCTCCCGCTGACGGTCGCGACGGTCGACGAGCTGCTGCCCATGACCCTGACCGTCCACCGCGGTCACCGCGGCATCGACAGCGACGTCTCCATCGCCACCAGCCGCGTGCGCGAGCACGGCATCGCCGCGGAGAACGCCCTGCACGACCTGGGCGCAATCAGCATCGTGAACTCCGACTCGATGGGCATGGGCCGGATCGCGGAGACCGCCCGGCGCACCTGGCAGCTGGCCCACGTGCAGGCGCACCTGGCCGGTCAGGCCGGGCCGGAGCACGTCAACAACGAGCGGGTGCTCCGCTACCTGGCCAAGATCACCGTCAACCCGGCCATCGCCCACGGCATGGCGCACGAAGTGGGATCCCTGACGCCGGGGCGGCTCGCGGACGTCGTGCTGTGGCACCCGGCCACCTTCGGCACCGCGCCGGAGCTGGTCCTCAAGTCCGGCTTCGTCGCGTGGGGGACCTCGGGGTCCGGCTCGGGCTCCACCCGGCTGACCCAGCCGCGCGTGCTGCGGCCGTACTTCGGTGGCCTCGGGGCCGCGCCACGCCGGCTCTCGCGGGTGTTCGTCTCCGAGCAGTGCCTCGCGGACGCCGACGCGCGCAGAGCGCTGCCCGAGGGCGTGCGCTACGCCGCCATCCGGGCGAGCCGGGGCCTGACGAGCGCGGACATGGTCGCCAACACCGCCCTGCCCGCGGTCGCCGTGCCGACGGAGCCGGGTCCCGTCCTCGTGGACGGGCGTCCCGTGCCCGTGCACCGCGTGTCCGACCTGCCCCTCACCCGCCTGCACCACCTGGCCTGAACGGAGCGACCGTGCTGGACATGCTGCTGCGGGACGTCCGCGTGCACACCGTCGACGACGCCCGTCCCACGGCGTCGGCGATCGGCGTCCTCGGCGGCCGGGTCGTGGGCCTGGACGAGGAGGTCGTGGACCTGCCCGCCCGGACGGTCGTCGAGGGCCAGGGTGCCGTGGTGGTCCCCGGCTTCGGGGACGCGCACAACCACATGGCCTGGTTCGGCCAGTCGCTGGGCGAGATCGACCTGTCCGTCACCAGCAGCCTGGCCGGCGTCGAGGACGCCGTGGCCCGGGACGCCGAACGCCTCCCCGCGGACGCGTGGGTCGTCGGCTCCGGCTACGACGACACGGTCATGGGCGCCCACCCCGACCGCTCCCTGCTGGACCGGGCCGGCGGTGGCCGCCCGGTGTGGTTGAAGCACCGCTCGGGCCACATGAGCGTGGTGAGCAGCGAGGTGCTGCGACGCTGCGGTGTCCTGGACGGCCGCACGGAGCAGCCGGAGGGCGGCGTCGTCGTCCGTGACGGGTCCGGCGAGCCCACGGGGCTGCTCCAGGAGCGCGCTCAGGCGCTCGTCGACGACCTGGTGAAGCCGTACCCGGTGGAGGAGGTCGCCACGGCGCTCGGCCGGGCGAGCGAGGTCTACGCCGCGGAGGGGCTGACCCACGTCGTCGAGGCCGGCATCGGCCTGGGCCTGCTCGGCCGCACGCCGGTGGAGGCGGCCGCCTACCTGGTAGCCCGGGACCGGGGGCTGCTGCGCACCCGCGTCGAGCTGATGGTCGCCGGCGACACCCTGCACCGCCTCCGGGCGCACCCCGCCGACGGTATCGACGTGGGGCTCGACCTCGGGCTGCGCACCGGATTCGGCGACGACCGGCTGCGGCTGGGACCCATGAAGATCTGGCTGGACGGGTCGTTGATCGGGCGCACGGCCGCGCTGTCCGAGCCCTTCTGCGACCACGGGACCGCGGTGTTCCAGGACGACCCGGACGTCATGCGCCGCCTCGTGGTCGACGCGCACCGCGCCGGGTGGCGGGTGGCCGCGCACGCCATCGGCGACGACGCCGTGGAGCTGGCGCTGGACGCGTTCGCCGAGGCCACCCGGGTGCACCCGCGCGCCGACGTCCGCCATCGCGTCGAGCACGCCGGCCTGGTCCGTCCCGACCAGCTCGCCCGCTTCGCAGAGCTGGGCGTGGTACCCGTCCCGCAGCCGCGCTTCCTGTACGCGATCGGGGACACCATGGCCGCCGCGGTGGGGCCCCGGCGCGTGGACTGGCTCTACCGGCACCGCTCGTTCCTGCACGCCGGACTGCGGGTGCCCGGCAGCTCCGACCGGCCGGTCGCCCCCGGTGCCCCGCTGCTCGGCATGCAGTCCATGGTCGAGCGCCTGTCGTCCGGCGGGGCCCTGATCGGGGCGGACGAGCGCGTGAGCGCCGCCCAGGCGCTGCGGGCCTACACCCTGGACGAGGCCTGGGCCAGCCACGACGAGCGGACCCGCGGCAGCCTCACCCGCGGCAAGCTCGCCGACCTGGTGCTGCTGGACGACGACCCGCTCCGCGTCGATGCCGACCGGATCGGCGCCATCGGCGTCCTGGCGACGCTGCTCGCCGGGGCGCCCGTGCACGACACCGGCCTGTTCACGGGCCGGGACCTCCCCGCACCCACCCCCACTCCGAGGGAGCGCAGGCATGAGTGACCCGACCGCCTCGTCACCTGGCACGACGAGGACCTCCGCCGCCGCCGGCGCGCCGGCTCACGTCAGCCCCCAGGACGCCCGCCGCGTCGCCTTCGCGGCCTTCGTCGGCACGGCCCTCGAGTGGTACGACTACTTCCTCTTCGGCACCGCCGCCGCCCTCGTCTTCAACCGGCTCTACTTCAGCACGCTGGACCCCACTGCGGCGACGCTGGCGGCCTTCGCCACCTTCGGCGTCGGCTTCGTCGCCCGCCCGGTGGGGGCGGTCGTCTTCGGAGCGGTGGGCGACCGCATCGGGCGCCGACCCGCGCTGCTGATCACGGTGGTGATGATCGGCGTGGCGACCGGGCTGATCGGCCTGCTGCCCGACTTCGCGGCCATCGGCGTCGCCGCGCCGGCCCTGCTCGTGCTGCTGCGCCTCGCGCAGGGCGTGGCCGTCGGCGGGGAGTGGGGCGGTGCGGTGACCCTCGCCGTCGAGCACGCCCCGCCGGACCAGCGCGGCCGCTACGCCGCCCTCCCCCAGCTCGGCTCGCCGGTGGGCACGCTGATGTCCTCGGGCGCCTTCGCGCTCGTGCTGCTGCTGCCGGCCGAGAGCTTCGACTCGTGGGGGTGGCGGCTGCCCTTCCTCGCGGCCTTCCCCCTGCTCGTCATCGCCTTCTACATCCGCCGCCGCGTCGAGGAGTCACCGGTCTTCGACCAGATGCTCGCGCAGGAGGCCGACCGGCCGAAGATCCCGGCCGGGGAGGTCTTCACCCACGCCTGGGGCCGCCTGCTCGTCGCCATCGCGGCGGCGTTCCTCGGCGTCGGCGGGTTCTACGTGCTGACCACGTTCGCGATCAGCTACGGCGTGGACACCCTCGGCCTGTCCCGCACCCTCATGGTGAACGCCACGCTGGTGGCCGCCGTGGTCGAGATCGGCGTCATCGTCCTGTTCGGCCGGATAGCCGACCGGCTCGGCCCGGGACGGGTGACGTTCTGGGGCGGCCTGGCCAGCGCGGTCCTGGCGCTACCGGTCTTCGCCCTGCTGACGACGCGCTCACCCGCTGCCGTCGTGCTCGCCATCTCGGTCGGGATCGCCGCGCTCTCCGTGGCGTACGCCGTCACCGGGGCCCTGCTGGCCGAACTGTTCCCCGCCCGTTACCGCTACAGCGGGGTGGCACTGGCCTACAACATCGCCGGCGCGCTCAGCGGGTTCCTCCCCTTCGTCGCGACCGCCCTGACCAGCGGCATCGGCGACGACCCGTGGGTGCCCGCGACCCTGCTGATCGCCGTCTCGCTCGTCACCGCCGTCGGCGGGTTCGTCGGTGAGCGCATGCGCGTGCACGACGAGGTGGTCGTGGACTGAGACCCGTCGCTCGGCGCAGGCGGACACGGGCGGCTCGGCCACACGTGCGGCTGCCCGGTCGACGCGCTGGTGCCGCCGGGGACCTGCGCGGCGCGGTCGGCCGGGTACCCCACCAGCGCCTGCTCGAGGCGGTCCTCGCGGCGGCCGGTGACGGCGACCGTGGCGCCGGCGTCGTACCCAGCGCCTAGCCTCGGAGCGTGGGGTTCACCGTTCCTGACGCGCACCTGCTGGCGCTGCACGCGCACCAGGGCCAGGTCGACAAGCAGGGCCGCGACTACTACCTCGCCCACCTGCGGCCGATCGCCGAGGCCCTGCGCCCCCATGGCCCGCACGCCGAGATGGCCGGCGCGCTGCACGACATCGTCGAGGACACCCGCGACCACCCCGACCCCGCCCGCCGCTACGACCTCGACCGGCTCCGCGCCCTCGGTGTCCCGGAGGTCGTCGTCGAGGCGATCGACGCGGTCACCCGGCGCCCGGGCGAGCCCTACATCGCCGGCCTGATCCGGCGGGCCGCGGCGCACCCGCTCGGCCGACTGGTCAAGCTGGCCGACAACGCGCACAACCTCGCCTCGAACGCCGAGCTGGCGCGGGTCGACCCCGACAAGGCCCGCAGCCTCCGCGAGGGCCGCTACCGCCCGGCCCGCCGGATCCTGCTGGCCGCCGAGGCCGCCGACACCCGCTCCGGACGCCGCGTCCTCGTCTGAGGGTCTGCCACCCCGGGTCGGCTGCGCGGTTCGAGAGGTTGACCGGTGACGAGGGCGAGGTCAGGCTTGCCGGGCCCACCGCGGCTCCGACCGACCCGCCGTGCGCCAGTTGCTGACACCGGGGAGATCTGAACGCGGAAACGGTCACGGTGCCCCATCTCGGCACCTCCACCATCGGCTACAGGTTCGGCCGGGCGTACGACGCCTCCCTCCCGACGCTCGTCATGGTCAACTCGTTCAGCACCTCTGCCGAGCTGTTCCGGCCCCAGTCCGCGGACGAGCAGCTCGCCGCCGCGGTCAACGTGCTCGCTCTCGAGCCATACGGCCACGGCCGGACCCGCGCCTCGTACCAGCAGTTCACCTACTGGGACTCGGCCGTCGCCAACCTGCAGGTCCTCGACGCGCTCGGCATCCCCGAGGCGTTCGTCCTGGGCACGTCACAAGGCGGATGGATGGCGGCCCGCATGGCCATGCTCGACCCCCACACCGTGAGGGGCATCATCCCGCTCGGCACCTCGATGGACTCCGAGAGCCAGCGCAGCCGAGACCTGGGGTGCTGGGACGGGATCGCCTTCTGCACGCCGGCCATCGACGCACTCGCCGCGAGCGTCGGAGACGACTGGGTGATCCCGACCGAGCTCGTGGACGCCGTCCTCCACGAGGGCCTCGGCGAGGACGTGCCACCCGACGAGCGCACGTTCTGGCACACAGCACACCAGGAGAACTACGCCTGCGATGCAGGACGGGAGCGTCTTCGCACCAGCAGCATCAACCTGCGTGACCGCGACGGCCTGCACGGCCGACTGGACAGCGTGCGGTGCCCGGTCCTGTGGATGCACGGCACTGCAGACCCGGTCTACTCCGTGGCCAATGCCGAGGACGAGATCACGCTGTTCGTCAACAGCCCCGCCGCCGAGCCCCGCGTCGCCGAGGGCGGCCGGCACTTCCTGAGCGCATCGAACCCCGAGGACGTCGACACCGCGACGGTGGAGTTCATCAACCGCTGGAGGTAGCGAGAGCCGCACGGTCCCCGCGCACGGAGACGCTCGCGTCCTCGTCTAACGCCCACCGTCCGGCCACCCTCCAGGGTCCCGCGCCGAGCCTGCGAGGCGTGGAGGAAGGGGGCGTCCTCCTTCAGCGGTGGAAGAACAGCCGGATGGCGGTGCCCGCCGGGTGTGAGTCGACCGCCGCGTCGTCGGCCAGGCTCCAGGCCAGCCACATCCCCCCGGCGCCGTCGGGGCCCCCGGGGGGCGGGACGTAGCCGAGGGTCTCGTCCGGCAGGCCCGGCCCGGAGTCGGCGACCTCGACGACGAGGGTGTCCCCGTCGGTCCAGGACGACACCTCGGTGAAGGCCGCCACGCGCAGCGAGTTGACCACCAGTTCGTGGGCGGCCTGGACGACGTCGCCGACGCGCGCCGGCCACCAGCCGAGCGCCGCTGCCGACACGGCGCGGCGCGCCTCCCGAAGCGTCGTCAGCACCGCCACGGAGGCGCGCGCCGGCCGCGGGACCCAGGCCGGGTGCACCGACCGGATGAACTGCTGCGGGTCCTCGTAGGCCGGCTCCGGGACCGGTGCGGAGCCACCCCAGGTGAGCGGGTGGGTGCGCGCCACCGCGTCGAGCACCGACGCCGGGAGCCGCTGCCGGTCGTGCAGGCACAGGCTGTAGTACGGCAGGGAGGCATAGCAGCGGTTGGCGACGGCCTCGAACCGGCTCCACTCCCGCCCGTCGTCGCGGGCCAGCCAGGTCGGCTCCGCGGCGAGCCGCCAGGTCGGCGCCACGGCCTGCAGGGCACGGAGGTCCCGGTCGTAGGCGTGCAGGGTGCGGTGCCCGCCCTGCCACCAGGTCTCCGCGGCGGCGAAGGTCGCCAGGCGACGTACGTCCGCGCCCAGCTCCTGGGCGAGGAGCGTCCGGACACGCTCGCCGGCGACGACGAGCACCGGCTCCCCGCGGGACAACCCCTCCACCGCGAACGGGACGTCCCTGTCGACGAGCTCCTGGTCGGCACTGAACGCGAAGGCCTCGTGGGCGAAGCTCCTCCCGTCCCAGTCGCCGGTCGGGCTGACTGGGCTCACGCCGACACCGTCTCCTCGCCGTGCAGGCCGAACAGCCCCAGACAGCGAGCGGCCACCCGGGGGGCCCGCACCAGCCGCAGGTGCACGTCGGCCCCGCGGAGCACCTGGGTGGCCCGGGCCAGCGCGCGGGCGCCCGCGACGTCCAGGAACCGGAGGTCCGAGAGGTCGAGCACGACCTCACCGGGGGTGCCGCAGGCGACGTCGACGAGCGCGCGGGACAAGCCGTCGGCCTGGGTCATGTCGACCTCGCCGTGCAGCGACAGCGACGGGCCCCGCCCGGACAGGTGGGCGAGGGGCTCCTCCTCGCCGGAGTGCTGATCGGGGTGCAGGAGGGTCACCGGTCCGAGGACCTCCGCCCCCAGCGAGGCCTCGTACAGGCAGAGCGCGGTCATGGCGACGGTGCCCATCAGGGCGTCGGCCAGCTGTTCGTAGACGTGCAGCTGCCGCCGGCCGTCGACCCCGCAGCGGACCAGCGGGGTGACGTCGGCGGCGACCCTGACGCCGGTGCGTCCGCGCGCCAGGGCCGCATCGACCAGGCTCCGGTACGCCGTCACCTGCTCGGCCGGTGAGCGCTGTCCGCCGGACGCATACACCTCGGCGGTGCTGCGCACCTCCAGCTGCCCGCTGGCGAGCAGCTCGTCCCGGTCCGGCAGCGGCGCCAGGGCCGACAGCAGCTCCGGTCGCGACGCCCCGACGAGCAGCAGGTGCTCACCGAGCCGTCGTCCCTCCTCGAGGAAGGGCAGGACGGCGGCCGTGAAGTCCGCGGTGTCGGCGAACGTCCAGCACACGTGGTCGCCGGGGCGCAGACCCGTCGGGGCGTCCAGCCTCCTCACGGCGCTCACGTCGGCGACGCTACCGCCGCGTCCCGTGGGATGGGAGGGGGGGCCGTCATCGACCGGCCGCACGTGCCGGGGCGGGAGAGATCCGACGCCGGCGCGGCGGGCGCGGACCCCGCGGCCGTCGCAGGGGGTGACCGACACCGAGGAGACGGGCTACCGTCGGAGGGCCTGTGACCCAGCTCACAACGGAGGCACCGTGACGACGACCCCACCCCGTCCGCGCACATCCGGCAGGCCCCGCCCCGCTGCCGTCGACCGGCTCGCTCCGGAGGAACCCGGTACGTCGGCTCCGGTGGAGGGTGGCGAGGACGTCGGCCTGCCTTCCCCGCGGGGGATGGCCCGAGGCCTGGTCGCCACGTTCACCCAGCCCCGGCCGATGGCGCGGGAGGCCGTCCGGCTCGGGCGGGACACGGTGCGCATCCTCCGGGGCACCGCGGAGATCGCGCCCTCCCCGAAGGACAAGCGGTTCGCCGACCCGGCCTGGTCGCTGCACCCCGGGTACCGCCGGCTCGCCCAGTCCTACGTGGCGGCGGCGTCCTCCCTGGACCGCCTGGTGGCGGACTTCGAGGCCGGCGGCGCCGACTGGCGCGAGGTCGAGCAGGTGCGCTTCGTGCTCAACGCGCTCACCAGCGCCATGGCGCCGACCAACACCCTGCTGGGCAACCCGGCTGCGCTCAAGCGGGCGTTCGACACCGCCGGGGTCAGCGTCGTCCGCGGGCTCCGGAACGCGCTCCACGACCTCGTGCGCAACGGCGGCCTGCCGCGCCAGGTGGACCGCAGCGCCTTCACCGTGGGCGAGAGCCTCGGGATCACCCCCGGCGCCGTCGTCCACCGGGACGAGGTCATCGAGGTCATCCAGTACACCCCCTCGACGCCGCGCGTCCGGCAACGGCCCCTGGTGATCGTGCCGCCGCCCATCGGGCGCTTCTACTTCCTCGACCTGCGACCGGGACGCAGCCTCGTCGAGTACGCGGTCAGCCGGGGCCTGCAGGTCTTCATGATCAGCTGGCGCAACCCGACGAAGGAACAGTCCGAGTGGGGCCTGGACGAGTACGCACAGGGCGTCCTCACCGCCGTCGACGTGGCTCGTGAGGTCACCGGCTCCCCCGACGCCACCACCCTCGGCCTGTGCGCCGGCGGCCAGGTGATGACGACGGCGCTCAACCACCTCGCCGCGACCGGCGACGACCGGGTGCACGCCGCCGGCTACGCGGTGACCCTGCTCGACTTCTCCAGCCAGGCCCCGCTCGGCGCCTTCTCCGGGCCGCGGATGCTGGAGACCGCCCGGCGCAACTCCCGCCGGCGGGGCGTCATCAGCGCCCGGCAGATGGGGTCGATGTTCACCTGGATGCGCCCGGACGACCTGATCTTCAACTACCTGGTGCAGCAGTGGCTCATGGGCGAGGACCCGCCGGCGTTCGACGTCCTCGCCTGGAACGCGGACGGGACGAACCTGCCGGCCCGGCTGCACGAGCAGTTCCTCGACATCTTCGGCAACAACGCCCTGGTCAAGCCGGGGGCGCTGCGGGTCCTGGGGACGCCGGTCCACCTGAGCCGGATCACCCTCCCCACGTTCGTCACCGGGGCGCTCACCGACCACATCACCCCGTGGCACGGCTGCTACCGGACCACCCAGCTGCTGTCGGGACCGAGCACCTTCGTGCTCAGCTCCAGCGGCCACATCCAGAGCCTGGTCAACCCCCCGGGCAACCCCCGGGCCAAGTACTGGACCGGCGGGGAGCCCGGTGCGGACCCGCACGCCTGGCGCGCGGCGGCCGAGGAGCACACCGGCAGCTGGTGGGAGCCGTGGTCGGAGTGGGCGATCGAGCGCTCCGGCGAGGAGGTGCCCGCACCGGAGACGTTGGGCAGCGCAGCGCACCCGCCGCTGGAGCCGGCGCCCGGCTCCTACGTCCGGGACCGGGTGCCGGCCCGGATCTAGCGGCCGGCCGGGCTCCCGGACCACCGGCGAGCCGAACCGGGGCGGCGGCCGGAGCACCGACCGGCCGCCGCCGGACCCGGGACTAGCGGTAGCGGGGTTCGCGGGCGACGAGGGCCTGCAGCTCCGCGCGCATCACCTCGGGGTACTGCAGCGGCACGAAGTGGGTGCCCGACAGCGTGCGGAGCCGGGCGCGGGGCACCGCCTCGGCCGCCGTCCGGACGTCGACGGGGTCGACCAGGGTGTCGAAGCGGCCGGCCACGAACGTGACCGGGCAGGTCACCCCCGCGACGTCCAGCGGCGCGTGCTCCGCGACGGCCAGGGCCAGGTGCCGGTACCAGCGCCAGTCGTGCCGCGAGAACTCGTGCAGCACCTGGTACAGCGCGGCCGGGTGGGTGGCCTCTCGCGCGGGGCCGGTGAACCCGGCCGGCGTCAGCAGCTCGTGCCACGGCGGCAGGCTGGCCACGACCACCGGCAGCAGCGGGCCCACGACCGGCAGCAGCCGGCTGCTCAGCCGGCCTGCCGGGGCCCGCAGCCGCCGCGGCACGCCGTAGGGGGCGAACATCGCGGAGAAGCTCCCGCCCGGCACGCCGGCGACGGCGAGCAGCGACCGCACGCGTGAGGACTGCTCCAGCGCCAGTTCGAAGGCCACGTTGACCCCGAGCGACCAGCCGACGACCGTCGCCGACGGCATGTCGAAGGCGTCGAGGACGGCGCGGGCGTCGTCGGCGTGGTCCTCGACCCGCACCCGGCTGCGGTCGGCCGGCCGCGCGGAGCCGGCCAGACCGCGGTGCGCCCAGGTGACCACCCGGAAGCCGCTGTCCCGCTCGACCACCCGCGGCCAGGCCGCCGGCGGCGCGCCCAGACCGTTGCACAGCAGGACCGGGACGCCGTCCCCGTCGTTGGTCCAGGCGCGCAGCCGCGTCCCGTCCGCGGCCCGCACCGTCGTGTGGCCTCCCTGCAGGGTCCCGCCGCGAGCTCGCGAGTGGCGGGGGGCAGGGAGGTCCTCCATCAGGTAAAGGCCTCCCGCATCCCCTCCGAGGCCGATCCGGGCTGCGCCTCGTCGGCCGGCGTCGGGGCGGGCATCTCGGCGTGCTCGTGCGGCGCGGACGTCCCCTGGACGGCGACCACCGCCGGGTCGACCCGCATGACGGTGTACCCGGCCACGGCGCCCGCCCCGAACCCCGGCGCGAAGACCCGCACCGGCGCGGTGACCACCCCGTCGCGCACGGCGTCGTGGATGGCCAGCGGGATGCTGGCCGAGGAGGTGTTGCCTACCTTCTCGATGTTGAAGTAGAGCTGGTCGGCGGTCAGCCCGGCTCGCTCGGCCAGGCCGATCACCATCGTCTTGTTCGCCTGGTGCGGCACGATCAGGTCGATGGCGTCCATCAGCGACCCCTCCCGGCCGTCCGGGGCCGGCAGCTGCCCCAGCTCGTCGATCATCTGCGAGAGGTAGCGACCGGCCAGCGCCTTCACCTGGGGGCCGAACACGGTGATGTTGTTGTCGAACTCGGGGTTCGGCCAGAGGATCGAGTTCACCTCGCTGGCCGGGCCGCTGGCGTAGGTCTTCATGTAGTCGATGTCGCCGTCGGTCCCCTCGGGGGCCGGGCCGACGACCAGCGCCGCCGCGCCGTCCCCGAAGATCATCCGCGAGGTGCGGACGTTGCCGATCTTGTCGGAGAACTTCTCGACGCAGACGACGAGGACCGGCCGCTCGACCTCCTGCAGCATCCGCACGGCGTCGGCGACGCCGTAGGGCATGCCCGCGCAGGCGGCGATGATGTCGTAGGCCGCGTACACCTGGTGCATCCCCAGCTGGCCGCAGAGGTAGGTGGCCAGGGACGGGATGAGCCGGGAGCTGGTGCAGGTGCAGACCAGCACGGCGCCGATCTCCTCCGGCTGCCGCCCCGCCTTGTCCAGTGCGGCCTCGGCGGCCTGCAGGGCGAGGTCCTCCAGCGGCAGCGAGCTGTACTCGCGCTGCTCGATGCCGGTCTTGGAGGAGATCTCGTCGGCGCTCATCGGCGACCAGTTGTAGGCGGTGTTGCGGATCAGGTCGTCGTTGCTGCAGACCTGGTCGCCGTGCACCGCGGCCAGCGCCTCGATCCGCGGCTGCACCGAGAAGCGCTGCCGCACGTCCAGCTCCGGGTACGGCCGCACCGGCGGGCGGGACTCCCGGGGCCCGGCGACGTGCCGGGGCTCGGCACCGGCACGCAGCCGGCGCAGGAAGGCCCGCACCTCCTTGTCGCGCGGGTGGAAGGCGACCACGTAGTCGTCGTCCTTGAGCTCGCCGGCCGAGGCGAGCTCCATCTTCGACCTGTCCCAGGGGTACTGGTTGTGCAGCACCATCGCCCAGCGGTGCAGCGCCTCGAGCTCGGGGACGTCCTCGGAGACGTCGAGGATGTCGGTGTAGTCGTAGACCGGGTAGTCCGGGTCGTAGTCCGGCAGCCGGAAGGTCAGCGCGCCCGGCTGTTCCATGAACTCCGCGACCGTGGGCTTGACCGCCGGCAGCGTCGAGGCGTGGTGCTTCCGGTGGCCGTAGACGTCGAACAGGACGTCGAAGATCCGGTCCTCGCAGCCCTCGTCCCACCGCGACGGCAGCTGCGGGTAGGCCTCCTCCACCGCGGCGATCTTGGTCTCGCCGTCCTCCCAGGGCTCCAGCACCGGGAGGAACACGTCCGAGCGGGACCGGGGGACGTCGGCCCAGCGGGTGGGCCGCTTGTCGTACATGGTGATCGAGAAGCGGTTGGCCCAGAACAGGTTCAGGGCCATGTCCCGCATCAGGTCGTAGCGGGTGGCGTAGGCCCCGGTGCGCACCCGCTCGAGGATCTCGGTGCCGCTCGGGGCCTTGGTCTCGAAGTCCCGGCGGATGACGCTGTCGAGCTGTTCGAGCGTCTCCACGGTGGAGAAGTCCAGCTCGGGCATGATGTTCGAGGGGAACACCATGTGGCCGTGCCGGTTCAGGACGAACGCGTTCACGGGAGTCCTCTCTGTGGGCGGGTCAGGTCGTGGCCGCGCGGTCCATGCCGCGCTCGACGGCGGCGATGAGGCGGGGCCGCAGCTCGGCGGCGGGGATGATGGCGTGCACCGAGCCCGTCCGGCGGGCGCGCTCGATGTCGTGGACCGCCTCGAACTCGGCGGCCACCTCGCCGAGCTTCTCGGAGCGGACGGCGCTGCGGAGGGTCGCCAGCTGCGACCGGAGGTGGGCCTGCTCGACGGCGTCGGCCGCGGCGATGGCGGCCTCCAGCTCCTTCACCCGGGGGTCGGCGGCGGTGCGCTTGTCGACCTCGCGGGCGAACACCACCGCAGCGGCGGGCGCGCCGCCGATCACCGAGGCGTAGGAGCCCTCGACGGCGAGGACCTCCATGTTGTCGTTGAGGACGCCGGAGAAGACGACGAAGGCGCCGCCGTGGTAGCGAGAGACGACGCAGAAGACGATCGGGCCGTCGAAGTTGGTGATCGCCCGGCCGATCTCCGCGCCGTACTCCAGCTGGATGTTGCGCAGCGACTCCGGTGACCCGTCGAAGCCGGAGAGGTTGGCCAGGACCACCAGCGGCCGGTTGCCGCTGGCCGCGTTGATGGCGCGGGCGGTCTTCTTCGACGAGCGCGGGAACAGCGTCCCCGCCGTCCACTGGTCGGGCCCGTCGGCGGGGTGGCTGCCGCGCCGCGGGATCGGCCGGGACTCCACGCCCAGCACGGTCACCGGGTGCCCGCCGAGGTGGGCGTCGAGGACGACGGAGGTGTCGGCGTCGGCCATGCCGGCCCACCGCTCGAGCACCGGGTGGTCCTGGTCGGTGACCGCGCGCATGACGGTGCGGATGTCGAAGGCCTTCTTGCGCTCGGGGTTGGCCTCCGCCGAGAAGACGTCGCCGACGGTGGTGAACTCGCTGTCCGGGTGCGAGTGCGGGAAGGAGCGCACGTCCCGGTCGCGCGGGTCGGAGGTCTGCGCCGGCCGCGGCCAGCGCTCCCCCGGCGCCCGGTAGGCGTGGTCGTAGTGCCGGAACAGCACGTCCAGCGCCCCGTTGAGGTCCGGTGCCCAGTACTGCGCCTGGCCGTTGGGCCCCATGACCCGGTCGTAGCCGCCGATGCCGAAGTTGTCCTCGGCCGACACCCCGCCGGAGTAGTCCAGGGAGTGCTTGCCGGTGAGCACCATCGCGCTGTCCGGGGTCATGACCAGGATGCCCTTGGTGTGCATGAGCATCGTGGCCTCGGCGTTCCAGTACGGCTGGGCGCCGACGTTGATCCCGGTGACGACGACGTTGATCTCGTGACCGGCCTGGGTGAACTCGATGATCCGGCGCAGCGCGCGCGACACCCAGTCCATGTTCTCGGTGCCGCTGTCCATCGAGATGCGTGCGCCCGACGACAGCGCGAACCACTCGACCGGGATGTCCCGTTCCTCGGCGAGGTCCAGGGCGGCCACGACCCGCGCGCACTCCGGCTCGGCCACGGTGCCCAGCGCCTTGGTCGGGTCGCCGAACAGGGCCACCCGGGTCATGCCCTCCGGGTAGCGCGGCGTCGGCGTGGTGACCAGGCCGACGACGATCCCGGCCTTGTTCTGCCCGGGCGGGCGCTCGACGGGTGCGAGCCGGCCGTCGGCGTCCAGGTCGTGCTCGACGAACGAGCCGTCGGACCCGGCGAGCAGCGGGGCCAGCTCGTACGGGTAGGGCGCACCGCGGGCCCGGGAGCTGAGCACCTTGGCGGTGTAGTCGTCGAGGACCCTGAGCGGCTCGGTCGGGCGGTCGGTCACCCGCATCTGCACCCCGGTGCCCGGGCGGGCGGAGAAGCGCAGCGCCACGTCGCGCGGCGGGCCGCCCTCCTCCTGCAGCCGGGCCAGCAGCACGATCTGGTCCAGGCCGGCGCCGTAGGTCAGGGGGGCGGCGGTGCGCGCGAACTCGGCCACCTCGGCCAGCGGCACCTCGATCGACGGCCAGGCGTACAGGTGGATGCGGTTGTTCTCCAGCGGCCGCCGGGACCGCCGCAGCGACTGCGCCCGCCGCAGGCCGTCCAGGCAGGACGTGAGCTGCCGCTCGATCGTCGGGAAGCCGACGACCTCGCCGTGCTCGTCGCGCACCGGGGTCAGGTCGCGGACCTCGGCCATGGCGATGAACCGCTCGTCGTTCGGGTTCTCCTTGGCCGTGATGTGCAGCAGGTAGGTGTCCTCGGGGGACGGCACGCGCTCGCCGTCGAATTCCTTGAACCGCCAGATGTCCAGCCGCTGTGCGGTGAGCGGGTGCAGGCCGCGGATGACACGCTCCTCGGCGAGCCCCGTGGCCGGGCCGCCCTCCCCTGTCGGGCTCTGTGCCCGGTCCGGCGTCCGCCGGAAGGTGAACGTCTCGACCTCCCCCTCCGGGATGCAGACCGTGACGGTCACCCGGCGGCCGGTCCGCAGCGCCGGCACGCCCTCGAGCTGCTCGCGCAGCCGCTCGGAGACCTCGTCGTCGTCCGCGGGGCGGTCCGGCCAGTTCACGTAGAGGTCGACGACCACCTGGCTCGGGTCGGCGACGTCGGCCAGCGCGCCGGCCACCGATCCCAGCGCCTCGGGCAGCCGCGCGTGGTCGGTCATCAGCGCCAGCAGGTGCAGGCGGTTGCCGTGCAGGTCGAACTCCGCGGTGACGCAGGTGTCCCCGTCGAGCAGCGTCGCGCGCACGTCCTCGAGGCTGCGGCTGCGGTAGTAGCGGCGGGTGAGCACCTCGAGCACCGGGTCCGGGACGGCGGTCGACCGGCCGAACCGCTGCGCCAGCAGCCGCACCAGCGGCTCGGGGCTGGCGACCAGCGCCTCCATCCGCCGGATGCTCTCCGCGGTGTCGCCACGCGCCGCGGCCTCGTCGAGCTCGTCGAGCAGCCGGGCGGCCCGGTCGAGGACCTCCTGCCGGGCCGCCCGGACGACCGGCTCCTCGAAGTGCCGGTAGCGGACGGCGCGGGCCAGGTCGCCCACCACGGGATAGCGCAACTGGGTGGCGACGACCAGCCGGTCGAGCACCTCCCCCACCTCCGCGCGCGCGGGCCCGTCGGGCAGCTGGTCGGCGGTGAGCCAGCGGTCCAGTAGCGCGGAGACGGCGGGCAGCTGCTCACTGACGCGCTGCTGAGCGAGGAACACCCGGTGCACCGCCTCGGTCAACGCCGCGCTGGGCTCCAGGTCCTCGACGCCGTAGTGGGCCAGTGCCCGCCGCAGCCGGGCGCGGAAGGCCTCCGGGAGCCCCTCCCGCTCCACGTCGAGGGACCGCAGGTAGGCCTGGAAGTACTCCCGCGGGCTGTGGACCTGGGTCTCGGCCTCCTCCTCCGCGCTGGCCGGCCGGTTGCGCGACAGCTCGGAGATGTCGGCGAAGGTGACCAGCACGTCGAGCTCGGCAGACAGCAGGTCCGCGTCGTCGACGGGCAGCTCCTCACGGGCGGCGGCGTACTCGGCGACCAGCTGCTTCGCGTGCCCGCCGCTGACGTCGTAGCCGGTGACGAGCGCCCGCAGCGCCGCCAGGCGGGCCAGTGCCCGCGCCCGCGGGTCGCCGTCCGGCACCTCGCCCGCGCCCGGCAGGGCCACCCGCTCGCCCTGGGCCTCCTCGACGTCCCCGCCGACCCGGTCGAGGGCGACCAGGGGGGCGCCGGCGTCGACCTGGCTGTTGACCGCGGCCCGCACCTCGCGGACCCGGCCCGCGAACGGCGCCCGCACCGCCGTCTCCATCTTCATGCTCTCCAGGACGGCGATCGGCTGGCCGGCCTCGACCTCGTCGCCCGGCTCGACCCGGACGGCGACGACCACGGCCGGCGCGGGGGCGCGGACCACCCCGCCGACGTCCCGGCTCACCCGGTGCGTCTCCCCCTCCACCTCGACCAGGGCGGACCCGGGTGCCTCGGCGGTGACCACGGAGTAGCGCCGTCCGTCGGCCGTGAGCCGGCTCTCCAGCGGGCCGAGCCGGTCGACCTCGACGTCGACGACCCGGTCGTCGAGCGCGACCCGGTAGCGGTCGTGGTCGACGGTGGCCACCGTCAGCCGGTACACCTGCCCGCGCATGCCGAGCTCGATGGTGCGGCCGACCTCGTGCGGCGCGCGCGGCCGGCCGCCGCGCGCCGAGGCCAGGAAGGCCAGCCGCTCCTGCTCGACCTCCGCCTCGGCCAGGTCGAGCGCCACCTGCACCAGCGCAACCCACGCGTTGGCGGCCGGTCGGGCGGCAGCCGTGCCGGTGCGGTCCAACCACCCGGTGTCGGCGGTGCCGTCCACGACCTCAGGACGGTCCAGCAGGTCGAGCAGGAAGGACTTGGTCGTCGTCCCGCCGGCCAGCACGACGGTGGTCTCCCGCAGGGCGCAGCGCAGCCGGGCGAGCGCCTCGGGACGGTCCCGGCCCCAGGCGATCACCTTGGCGATCATCGAGTCGTACTGCGGCGGGACGGCGTCGCCGACGCTCAGCCCGGTGTCCACGCGGATGCCGGGGCCGCTCGCCATCCGCAGCAGCTCCACCCGGCCGGGTGCGGGCGCGAAGCCCTGCTCGGCGTCCTCGGCGGTGAGCCGCGCCTCGACGGCGTGCCCGGTGGCCGGGGGCGGGTCGCCCTCCAGGCGGCCGCCCTCGGCCACGTGCAACTGCAGCTTCACCAGGTCCAGGCCGGTGGTCGCCTCGGTCACGGGGTGCTCGACCTGCAGCCGGGTGTTGACCTCGAGGAAGGTGGTGAGCTGCTCCTCGGGCTGGTACAGGAACTCGACGGTGCCCGCGCCGACGTAGCCGGCCGCACGGACCAGCGCGACGGCGGACTCGCGCAGGGCGGCGTCCTGCTCCGGGGTGAGCGCCGGTGAGCTGGACTCCTCGATGATCTTCTGGTTGCGCCGCTGCACCGAGCAGTCGCGCACGCCCGGGGCCCAGACGGTGCCGTGCTGGTCGGCGATGACCTGGACCTCGACGTGCCGGCCGCCCTGGACCAGCCGCTCCATGAACACGACCGGGTCGCCGAAGCTCTTCTCCGCCTCGGACCGGGTGCGGGCCAGGGCCTCCTCGAGCTCTTCGGGCGAGCGGACGACGCGGATCCCGCGGCCCCCACCGCCGCTGCGGGCCTTGACGATGAGCGGGTAGCCGATGGCGTCGGCGTGCCGCCGGGCGTCGTCCGGCCCCTCGACCGGGCCGTGGCTCCACGGTGCGACCGGGACGCCGACCTTCTCGGCCAGCACCTTGGCCTCGATCTTGGCGCCGAGCAGCCGCATCGCCTCGGGCGACGGCCCGATGAAGGTCACGCCGAGGTCGGCGCACAGCTCCGCGAAGGCGGGGTCCTCGGCGACGAAGCCCCACCCCACCCACGCCGCGTCGGCGCGGCTGGCGCGCAGGGCCCGGGCCAGCTCGGCGTGGTCGAGGTAGGGCGAGCCGGCGCCGGTGTCGGCCAGCAGCACCGCCTCGTCGGCGGCGCGCACGAAGGTCGCCCGCCGCTCGGCCTCGGTGTACAGGGCGATCACGCGGGTGCGAGTGCCGAGTTCGGCGTCCAGCTCCCGCACCGCACGGATGAGCCGCATCGCGGGCTCCCCACGGTTGACGACGGCGATGCGGTCGAACACCGGGACACCTCTCCCTGGTCGGTGGTGGTGGTGGAAGGGCGGCTCGGTGGCCACCCGTGCCTGCTGCTACATGTCCAGGCCGCCGTTGACCCCCCAGACCTGCCCGGTGATGTAGCCGGAGGCGTCCGCGGCGAGGAAGTGCACGACGCGGGCGACCTCCTCCGGTTCGCCGAGCCGGCCGAGCGGGATCTTGCCCTTGAGGTTGTCGAGCACCTTGTCCGGCACCGTCCCGAGCATCTCGGTGGCGGTGTAGCCGGGGGTGACGGCGTTGACCGTGATGCCCAGGCCGTCGGTCTTGCCGGAACGCTGCACCTGCATCGCGGCCTCGCGGGCCAGCGTCTTGGTCAGGCCCAGCAGCCCGGCCTTGGCCGAGGCGTAGTTGGACTGCCCGATGCCGCCCATCTCCCCGATGACCGAGGAGATCATCACGATCCGCCCGCTGCCGCGCTCGAGCATGTGCTTGAGCGCGGCCTGCGACAGGTAGAAGGCGCCGGACAGGTTGACGTCGATGACCCTTCGCCAGTCGTCGTCGGTCATCTTCAGCACGGTGCGGTCGACGGTGATGCCGGCGTTGTTGACCAGGATGTCGAGCCGGCTGTGCTTCTCGATCACCTCGGCGATGGTGCGGCGACAGTCGTCAGCGTTCGCGATGTCGCCCTTGTGCACGGAGAAGCCCTGGTCGGGGAAGTCGTCGCAGAACTGCTTGCGGAAGCGCTCGGCGGCCTCGTCGTTGCCGCTGTAGCCGGCGGCGACGTCGGCGCCCTGCGCGGCCATGCTGCGGCAGATGGCCGCGCCGATCCCCCGGGTGCCCCCGGTCACGAACGCCACCCGGCCGGAGAGCTTGTCGCCCGTCCTGCTGGTCCGTTCCTGGGTCGCTGTCACCGGCTCCTCCTGCGGCTCGGGCGCGTGCGCCTCGTCCATGGGCCGGAGCCTGGTCGATGCCACCGACACGGCTCCGGATCGGGGTACGGGCAGCATGGTGCCGAGCGGGCGGCACGGCAAGACAGGAGACGGCTCCCTCCCGCAACGACACGGCGCGCCGTCGCGCAGGTCGTTGCGCGTGTCCGACACGCGCGGTCGCCGACGCGCGGGTCCCGTCCGCGATGCCGGGCGCCGAGTTGTCGCCGGGTCCCGCCCTCAGGAGAGTGGCTGCGCTCCCGCCCCCCACGGACAGGACCGCCATGAGGACACCGACCCGCCGCACCGTGACCACCGCCGTCGCAGGACTGACCGGCCTGTGCGCCGCCGTCCTGGTGCCGACGGTGGCCACCGCCCACCCCGGCTCCGAGCCACACGGCTGGGTCGACACGGCGTGGCTGACCGGGTACAGCCTGGAGGACAACTCGCCCGCCGGGACCCGTGCCACCTCCTCCGGCCGCAAGGCCGGCGGTACGGGGACCTTCGACGACCCGATCACGCTCGCCGTGGGCTACGCGGGCGGCGACGAGTTCCCCGTCGGGACGGTCTTCTACGTGCCGCTGGTCCGCGCGTACTTCGTGGTGGAGGACCGGTGCGGCGGCTGCTCGGACTGGACGCCCGAGGCCGAGTACACCATCGACCTGTGGGTCGGCAGCGACCCGGACTCGTCCTGCATGTACGCGATCACCGGGGCGCACACCGTCGTCCGGGACGCCGGCCGGGGCTGGGCCGTGGAGTACCGGCCGTACGAGCTCGGCTCGGACTGCAGCCTGTTCGGCGAGACCCCGGTCGCGGCCTGATCGAGGCGCGGGCCGGGCGGCGGCTGGAGGGCAGCCGCCGCGTCAGGCGGGACGGACGACGAGCGGCAGCCGGGTGACGGCGACCATCGTCCACGGGTTGCGGTGCTCGACCGGCTCGTCGGCGGCGATCTCGACGTCGCGGTAGCGCTCGAACAGCAGGCGCATCGCCACCCTGGCCTCCAGCCGGGCCAGCGGCGCACCCAGGCAGAAGTGGACGCCGTGCCCGAAGGTCAGGTGCGGGTTGGGCCGGCGGTGCAGGTCGAAGCGCTGCGGGTCGGCGAAGACCCGCCCGTCCCGGTTGGCCGCGGCCAGCCAGGGCAGCACGACCTGCCCGGCCGGGATGCGCGCGCCGCCCACCCACGCCTCGGTGGTGGTGAGCCGGGCCAGGCGCGGGAACGGCGTCCGCAGCCGCAGCACCTCCTCGATCGCCGCCGGCAGCAGGGCCGGGTCGGCGCGCACCGCGGCGGCGGCCTGGGGCGCGTCGGAGAAGGCCACCACGGCGTTGCCCAGCGTCGCGGTGGTGGTGATGTGGCCGGCGATGAGCAGCAGGCCGACGAAGCCGACGATCTCCTCGTAGGCCAGCCGCTCGCCGTCCACCTCGGCCTGCACCAGGCGGCTGGTCAGGTCGCTGCCCGGGCGCCGCCGCCGGGACCGGATGTGGGCGAGGAAGTACTCGTTCATCTCCCGGATGACGGGCGCGACGGCGCTCATCGCCTGCTCCCCGGCCTCGACCAGCGGCTGGTCGGGGTCGATCTCCTGGCCGAGCAGCACGTCGGCCCACCGGCGGAAGAGCGCCCGGTCGGAGGTCGGGATGCCGAGCAGGTCGGCGATCACGATGACCGGCAGGGGGTAGGCCAGTGCGTCGACCAGGTCGAAGCGCTCGCCGGCCTCGTCCAGCAGCTCGGTGGTCAGAGCGGCGATGCGCGGCTCGAGGTCGGCCACGACGCGCGGGGTGAACGCCTGGCTGACCAGGGCGCGCAGCGTCCGGTGCCGCGGCGGGTCCATCCGGACGAGGTTGCCGCGCTGGAAGAGCGCGAAGTCGTCCTGGGCCGGCTGCAGCGAGGTGAGGTCGGAGGAGAACACCGCCGGGTCGGAGAGGACGGTGCTCGCCTCTGGGTGGCCGAGCACGTGCCAGCACTGCTGGTGCTCGTCGAAGTGGACCTGACCCTGGTCCCGGCCGGCCTCCAGCCAGGCCACGAACTCGTCGAACGTGGGTCGGGTGGTCGTCATGCAGGTCACCTCCCAGGAGGGGTCCCAGGGTCCTCTCATCCCGCAACGACCACCAGGGACGACCGGCACTGGTGCGGGAGGACGACGCGCCGGACGGCGCGGGCACCGACAGATGCCGCCAGAACGGATGGGCGTTTTCGGCCCATTTCTGCCAGTGCCTCCAGGGCTCCGCATTCCGTAACGTCACGTACAGCAACGAGGCCGTACCGGTCCGTCACTCATCCATCCGACTCCCCCTCCCCGAGGAGCCCGCCGTGTCCACGTTCTCCCGCCCGCACCTGTCCCTGGTCTCCGGCTGGCCCGACACCGCCGCCACCCCTGCCGCCTCGCCGTGGACGGACCTGTCCCCCGTGGGCGACGCGTCGTGGCGGCTGGAGGCGCTGTGCGCGGAGACCGACCCGGAGGCGTTCTTCCCGGAGAAGGGTGGCTCGACCCGCGACGCCAAGCGGGTGTGCAGCGGCTGCACGGTGCGGGCCGAGTGCCTGGAGTTCGCGCTGGCCAACGACGAGCGCTTCGGCATCTGGGGCGGCCTCTCCGAGCGCGAGCGCCGCCGGCTGCGCCTGCAGCAGCGCACCCACCTCAGCGCCTGACCCGCGGTCGCCTCCTGCCGGGGCCGCACCGCGGCGCCGACCCGGACGCCGATCCCGCGCCGGCGAGGTATCTGGCGGGCCGGCCGCTCCTCAGGTGGGTACCGGCCGACGCGCCCCGGATCGGGGCGGAGCCGACAGGACTGCCGGGCGGCGTCCCCGCCGGCCGGGACCCGAGAGGAGGCGCACGGTGCTCGATCGACTGCTCCTGCCGCCGCGGCCGCTGGCGGCGCTCGCCCCCGAGGAGCAACCGGCCCCGGCCCTGGCCGAGGCCCAGCAGGCCGCGCTGCCGAGCAGCGTCCGGGCCGACCTCCGCCGGGTGCACCCGTGACGGGCACCGGGCCGGGGACGGGGGCCTCCGTGCACCACCCGGTGCAGACGTCCCCGCCGGTCGTCCTCGGCAGCCTCGTCGAACAGCTCGGCGCCGACTTCGCCTCCGCCTGCGCGGAGCTCACCCGGGCCCGGCTGCACCGGCGCGATCGGGACAGCCGCGAGCACCGGGCGGCCGTCGAGGAGTGCTCGGCCCGGGTCGACGTCGTCCTCGACCTGTACCTCGAGACCTGCCACGCCGGACGGCCGGTGCCCTGAGCAGGACGGCCGCCGGCCCCCTGGAGCCGACCGCGCCGGAGCGCCTCGTATCACGGCGCCCCGTGTCCGCTCCGGATGGGCACGAGCGGCGACCAGGGAGGACGAGATGACCTCGAGCGCAGGAGTCCGGCGGGGCGAGCGGTTCGACCGCGAGCAGGTCGTGGTCGACACCGGGCACCGGCGGGTGGTCGTGGACCTGCTGGCCGACAGCGGGTTCCCCGACGTGACCGGGACCGACGAGCCGCTGCCCGAGCTGGGCCCCACCCTCCTGACGGTGCCCGGGTGGGCGTCCAGGGGCGTCCCGGACCTCCCGGACGTCGACCGGCTGGGGGCAGAGCCGGGGGACGACGCACCGGACCGCGCGTTCCTGACCGGCGACGTCGACGTCCTCGACGTCCGGCGGGAGGAGGGCCGGGTGGTCCTCGGGCCGACCCGGCGCGTCGCGTTCCCCCACGGTTCCGCCCGGTGGCACGAGCCTCCTCCGCCGTCGCCGGCGTCAGCGGGCCGATCGCCCGGGTGGCCCGGGAGGAGGGCGCGACGGCACGGCAGGCGCTCAGCCGGACCAGGTCCCGCCGCCACGGGGACGGCCAGGACGTCCACGCACACCGACCGTGAGGGAGGGGACGCCGGCGACCGCGACCGGAGCGAGCGGACGAGGAGCTGAGGGACGTGCGCGGAGGGTGGACGCGAGACGATGCGGGGCTGGAGCGGGCCCTGGCCGAGGCCGTGCTCGCCGCACGGGCGGTCCCGCCGCAGTTCCGCGTGGCAGCCCGGGCGGCCTACGACTGGCGCACGCTGGACGCCGAGCTGGCGACCCTCGCCCGTGACTGCGCCACCGTCCCGTGGACCCGCCGGACGGGCCGGGAGGACGTGGCCGAGCTCCGGGACCTGACCTTCGTCGCCGCCGACCTCACCGTGGAGGTGGCGCTCGGCGGGGAGCGCCTGCTCGGGCAGGTGGTCCCGCCGGGACCGGGACGGGTGCAGCTGCAGACCATGGACGGCGACCGGGCGTCCGCGGAGATCGACGCCCTGGGGTGCTTCGTCGTCCGGCCCGCACCCCGCGGGTGCTTCCGCCTGCACCTGCGCACCGACGCGGGCGCCCGCGTGGTCACCGCCTGGGTCGGCCTCGGGCTGGAGGGGGCGCGGGGGTGACCGGGCCCAGCGCGGGCTCGGCCTGAGCGGGCCGCGCCGGGGACGGGGCGCGTCGGGGACGGGGGCGCGTCGGCGCGCCGGTCGGAGGGCCGGTCCCGGTCGCCGCTACAGCCGGATCCACCCGGTGGTGACGGCCGCGTCGTCGGTCCGGCACACCACACGGACCGGTCCACAGTCCGGCCGGGGCAGCCGGAAGGAGCCCAGCGCGTCGGCATCCGTCTCGGCGAGGACCCCGTGGGTGCCGGCCAGGGTCACCCGGCCGGGCCGCGGCGGGACGAGCCGGCCCATGACGTCCGCGCCCACCTCGAACTCCACGGACAGCGCGGCGCCCCGGAAGGTCAGCTCGCGCGGGCCGTCCGAGGGAGCGGCGCGGACGTCGCCCGCGTCGGTCAGGAGCGCCGAGTCGTGCGCGAGGACCAGGAGCTCGAGCTCCTCCCCCACGGTCCTCCAGGCGAACGCCGCACGGGCCGCCACCCGCATGCTCTCGGGTACGGCCCGTGCCGCGCTCCACGCCTCCGCCAGCTCGGCGAGCAGTGGGTCATCGCCGTTGTGGCGTGGGTGCGCGCTCATCCCGGTCACCTCTCGTGTGGGCTGCCGCAGACTCTCCCGCGAGCAGGGCGCGCACGGCAGGGGTCTCTCGCAGCCGCTCGAGGCACCGGGCCCGGGTCGGGCCGATGCTGCCGATCGGCATACCCGTGAGCTCGGAGATCTCCCGGTAGCTCCGCGGTGGGTCCTCCGCCAGGAGCACCAGCAGTCGGCGGTCAGCGGGGCGCAGCTGCGCGAGGCCGTCCCGCAACGACTGCTGCCGCTCGGCCCGGAGGAGGTCGGCCTCCACCACCTCGCCGTCGACCGCGCCGCCGAGGGTGCGGTCGGTCAGCGGGTCGACGGGCTGTTCGCGGCGGCCGGCCCTGGTCAGGCGGCTGCACTCGTGCCGGGCCGTCGTCAGGATCCACTTGGGGAGGGCGCGCGGCTCGCGCAGGTGGTCGAGGTTCTCCACCAGGCGCAGCCACACGGTCTGGTTGACGTCCTCGGCGTCACTCCGGGCGAGCCGGTAGGCGCGCGTCACCGAGTACACGAGCGGCAGGTACCGGTCGACGATGGCGTTCCACGCCCCCTGGTCACCGCGCGACGCGGCCGCGACCAGTTGGGGGACGTCGTCGTCAACGAGCATGCGTGCCACCTCCTGCCATCGAGGGGCGCAGAGCGTCCCGCAGCGGGGTGTTGACCGGTTCTCCCCCGACAGAGGACGCGTGGCGCCGGGAGATACCGGGCGGACCGTGATCGGGTGGGGCCTGCGCGCGATGCCGTCCGCGGCTGACGGCCCCGCTCAGGACGACGTCCCGCGCACGTCGGCCGGTGACCGGTCGACCGGGACCGGCGTCGTCCGCGGGGTGCCCCCGTCCACCGGGCACGGCCGGGTCCGGCGGCGCCGGCCGGGCGGTGTCCCGGGTGCCGTCACAGCACGGTGCCGTCACCGCACAGCACGGACCCTCCTCACCGGGCCGGGGGTCCCGTCGGGCGCCGTGGGGTGCGGGGACCGTCCGGCGGCGATCTCGACGGTCCCGGGGCGCTCGCCGGGAACCGGGGTGGACGGGTGGGTGAGGGCCGGTTGCGAGCGGCGCTCGAGCACGTCGGTCGCCACGCGTACGCCGGCGACCGTGACCGCCTCCGGCACGGGGGTGGTCCCCAGCGCGGCCAGGGCCTCCGGCTCGGCGCGCTTCTCCTCCACGGTGAACTGCACCACCAGCTCGCTGGTCCGGCAGCCCCCGACGACCCGGTGACCGAGGCCGATGGAGGTGATGTTCGGGTCGTCGAGGTAGCGCCGGCCCTCGGTCCGGATGAGGCGGCGCAGTCCGCTGAGCAGCTCCCCGTACGGGACGTCGCAGCGCGGGTCTGCGGGACCGGGTGGCTGCGTGGTCATGGACGGCCTCCGGGGCTCTCGGCGGGAGCGTGGGCCCGGCCACCCCCTCGACACCGTGGCCGGGCCCACGTCGGACAGAGCGCAGGGCAGGTTCGGCTGATACACCGCCGCTCGGCGTTTCCTCAGGGGGCCAGGCGCTCAGGAGGCCAGGTGCTCAGGAGGCCAGGCGCCGTCCCTCGCCGAGGTGGGCGACCAGGCGGGTCAGCTGGTCGGTCGGGTCGATGCCGAGCTCGTCGCGCAGCCGCGTGCGGAACTGCCGGTAGGTGGAGACGGCGGCGGCCACGTCGCCCTCGGCCAGGTGGACCCGCACGAGGAGGCGGTACGCGCTCTCCCGCAGCGGCTCGCCGCGCACGGCGAAGTGGGCGGCCGCGACCGCGTCGCCGGGGCGGCCCGCCGCGGCCAGCCGGGCGGCGAGGGTCTCCAGCGCGTACAGCCGCAGCTGCCGCAGCCGCTCCCGCTCGACGAGCACCCAGTCGTCGTGCCAGCCGGGCAGCAGGTCGCCCAGCAGGTCCGCGGGTGGCAGGTCCAGGTCGTCGAGGTCGGTGCGCGGGTCCCGGGTCCGGATCGCCCAGGCGGCCAGGTCACGGACGTCGACGCCCACGCCCGGGGCGAGTGCGAGCGCGCCTCCGGCGGTGTCGAGCAGTCCCGGCGCCACCCGGTGCAGCCGCCACAGCGCCGACCGCAGGCTCGCCTGCGCCTGCTCCTCCGGGACCTCGCCCCACAGCTGCCCGGCGACCGCCGCCCGGCCGGGCCGGCCGGCGAGGCAGACGGAGGCGACCAGCCGCTGCACCGCACGGGGGACGGCGTCCCGCCCGGTCGGTCGCCCCCCGTCCAGGACCAGGGTGAAGCCGTCCAGCAGGTCGATCCGCGCGTCCATGCAGTCCCCCTCCGGCGGTGCCCGACCGACAGAGGACGTCGGCGGCCCCGCTGATACGGCCGGGGAGCGGTGACGCGGACGTGACGCGGCGGTGACGCCACTCCCGCATCGTCGCTGGTCCGGGCGGCACCTCGCCGTCCGCGGGAGGAGGAGGTCCGTCCATGACCGGGGGAACCACGACCGAGACGACGGTGCAGAAGCCGCTGACGCTGGTCATGCCGGTCCGGCCCGAGGCCCGCGAGGCGCTGCGGGCGGAGGTCGACCGGCTGCAGGCGTTGCCGCGGGAGCAGAACCCGGTGATCACCGCGCTCGACGCGATCGGCACCGTGCACTTCGCCCGGTTCGTCTTCCTCGACGACGAGCGGCTGGCCGTGATCACCACCTACGACGGCGACTTCGAGCGCTACATCATGGACTTCGTCGACCACATCGGGCCGGTGTTCGACACGCTCCTGCGACACATGGTCGACCCGCCGCCGCTGCCGGTGCAGCAGCACCCCGAGGAGTTCCTCGCCTACGTGAACCGGCACGACCTGGAGTGCGTCGGTACCTTCTACAGCGCCTACCCCACCAGGCCGGTCCTGGACATCCGTGCTGACGACGCCGGCTGACCGCAGCGCCCCGGGGGACGCCGACGTGCTGGACCTGGCCGACGTGCAGGGGCTGGTCGTCCGCGGCTACACCATGGCCCACGCGCGCCACCTGCTGGTGCGCATCGACTCGGTGCCGGCGGCCCGGGCGCTGCTGGGCTCGGTGGTCGACGGCACGCCCGGCCGGCCGCAGGTCACCACGGCGACCGCGTGGGAGGTCCGGCCCGACTCCTGCCTCAACGTGGCGGTCACCGCGGAGGGGCTCGGCGTGCTGGGCGCGTCGCTGTCCGGCTTCCCCGCCGAGTTCACCGAGGGCGCCGTCGCCCGCGCCGGCGTCGTGGGCGACGTCGGGCCGTGCGACCCCGCGCACTGGCGGCCGGTCTTCACCGGGCCGGGCTTCCACCTGCTCCTCTCGCTGTCCGCCGTCACGCCGGAGGCGCGGGAGCAGGCCACCGACGCCCTCCTGGCCGGGACCGCGCCCGGGCTCACCGAGCTCGACCGCGTGGACGCCGACCTGCTGCCCAACCGGACCGACCACTTCGGGTACGTGGACGGCATCTCCCAGCCGACCGTCGCCCCCGCCCCGCCGCCGGGCCCCCCGGACCGGCTGCCGGTCCAGCCGACCGGGGCCTTCCTGCTCGGCCACCCCAGCCAGTTCACCGCCCACAGCTACCCCGTGCCCGACCCGCCGGCCCTCGGCCGCAACGGCAGCTTCGCGGCGTTCCGGGTCATGGCCCAGGACGTCGACGCCTTCTGCGCGCTGCTGGCCGAGCAGTCGCAGCGCACCGGCATGTCCCCCGAGCTGGTCGCCGCGAAGCTGTGCGGGCGGTGGCGGAGCGGGACGCCGCTGGTCCTCTCCCCCGACACCGACTCCCGGCTGCCGCCCGAGGCGCTCAACGACTTCGACTACACCGGCGACGAACGCGGCGAGCGCTGCCCGATCGGCGCGCACGTCCGGCGGATGCACCCGCGGAACTCCCGGGTCGCCGGCAACGGAGGCGCCAAGCACCGCATCGTCCGCCGCGGACTGACCTACGGCCCGCCCTACGACCCGGCCCGGCCGCGCGACGGGCAGGAGCGCGGGGTCGTCGGCCTCTTCATCGGCGCCAGCCTGCGGGACCAGTTCGAGTTCCTCATGGCCGAGTGGGCGCACGACGGGCTCTTCGCGCCCGGGCTGGGCCGCACGCAGGACCCGTTCCTCGGCACCGGCGCCGGGGA
Source organism: Geodermatophilus sp. URMC 65 (assembly GCF_053502545.1). NCBI lineage: Bacteria > Bacillati > Actinomycetota > Actinomycetes > Geodermatophilales > Geodermatophilaceae > Geodermatophilus > Geodermatophilus sp. URMC 65. Next base: position 5,065,142 of record NZ_CP199954.1, on the reverse strand, counting down.
GGGCGCGGGCGGCACCTTCCGGTTCCGCACCTCCGGGGGCAGGGCGGAGCTGACCGACCTGCCGCGGCTGGTCACCACCCGCGGCTGCGCCTACGTCTTCCTGCCGAGCCTCACCGGGATCCGCCACCTCGCCGGCCTGTGAGCCGGCGGACCGCGAGGGCGCGGGTCGCCCGGCGTTCCCGCGCGAGCGCCGGGCGAGATCGGCACGACGGGCGACGGGCGGCTCAGTTCAGCGCCGCGTCGTGGAGGCCCGCCGTCTCCAGCGCCGTCCGCAGCCGGCCCAGGATCCGGGCCCGCGTCGGCCCGATGCTGCCCACCGGGATGCCGAGGCCGGCGCTGATCTCCTCGTAGCTCACCGGCGGCGAGCTGACCAGCATCCCCAGCAGCGCCCGGTGCCGCGGCGGGAGGGTGGCGACGGCCCGGCGGACCAGGACCTGCTGGTCCTGGCGCACGGCGCTGGTCTCCGGCCCGGCGTCGTCGAGGAGGCCGCCGTGGTCCCAGGCGGAGGACTGCTCGGCGGCGTCGACCGGCTGCTCTCGGAGCGACTGACGGGCCGTCGCCAGGCAGGCCCGCCGCGTCGTCGTCCGCAGCCACCCGGGCAGGCGCTCCGGCTCGCGGATCTCGGCCAGGTGCTCCACCAACCGCAGCCAGGTCGTCTGGACGGCGTCGGCCATCTGCGCCTCGTCGAGCCGGAAACCCCGGGCAACCGACCACACCAGGCCGCTGTACTCGTCGACGATCCCCTGCCACGCCCGCTCGTCCCCCTGAGCGGCTCGCCGGACCAGGCCGGTCACCTCTGCGGCGTCCATGGCGGCTCCCCTCGGTCCCGGACGGCTGCCTCGCCGTCGGACCGGAGCGTCCGGGGGCCGTGTTAGCCGGGCGTCAGCCGGGACCGGAGGGGGTGTCAGCCGGGCGGCCGGCCGCGGTGGAGGTGGACCTCCAGTCGCCGGGCCAGGGCGACCGTGCGCGGCTGCGGCGGGACGCCCAGCTCGGCGAGCGCCTGCAGGCAGCGCCGCAGCTGCCGGCGCGCATCGGCGAGGTCCCCGCACTCCAGCAGCGCGGCGACGAGGAGCTGGTGGGCCTCCTCCGACCAGCTGTCGACCCCGAGCGCGCGCTCGCCCAGCGTCCGGGCGGCGGCGTCGTCGCCCCGCGCCAGGAGGAGCTCCCCGGCACGGACGGCGGCCCCGACGAACCGGCCGCGCAGCCGGTCGCGCTCCCACTGCAGCCAGTCCCCGCCGCTCACGTCGGGCAGGAAGTCGGTGTCCCAGAGCGCGAGCGCCTGCTGGTAGGCGGCCAGTGCGGCCGACGGCGCTCCCTGGCGCTCCAGCCGTGCGGCCTCGTCGAGGTGCCGCTCGAACTCCACCACGTCCACCTGCAGCGCCTCGTCGACGACCAGGTGCAGGACCGGCCCGGTGCTGCGGACGAAGTACGGCGCGTCGGACTCGTCCCGGTCGGGCTCGAGCAGGTCCTGGAGGTAGGCGAGAGTGACCCGCAGGTTCCGGGCCGCGGCGACCTCGTCCAGGTCCGGCCACAGGTCGGCGGTGACGGCGGCCCGCGTCGGCCGGTCGTGGGCGAGCAGGTACCCCAGCAGCTGGCGCACCCGCTCGCGGCGCAGCTCCCGGGCCGTCACGACGGTCCCGTCGCGGCGCAGCTGCATCGGCCCCAGCACCCGCAGTCCCAGCCGGGACGTCGGCGCCGGCGGCATCTCCCGGAGCAGCCGCCGGGCGGTGGCGGCGACCGGCGCGGGACCGGCGGCGCTCATCGCCCGTAGCTTGGGCCGGGCCCGAGGCCCGAGCTTCTCCACCAGCGCACGGGCCTCCTCCAGCCCGGAGGCGACCATCGCCAGGGCCAGCTCGGCGGTCCACGGCGCCGGGAGCACGGCCCGCACGACCGCGCGCGCCTCGGTCGAGAGCTGCCGGACCGGCTCCAGACGCCCCTCCTCGCGGACGGCGACGAGCGCCCGGGAGAGGTCGAGCACCGCCTCGAAGCAGCCGGGCGGGGGCGCGGCGTCCCACTGGGGCCGGACCTCCGGGAGCAGCACGTAGAGCAGTGGCAGGGCCGCCGGTGTCACCGTCAGGACCGCGCCACGCCGGCTCTGCCGGAGGTGCTGCACCGCCCGCAGCGCGGCGGCGGCAGCCGTCTCGTCGCCGGCCGACACGGCGGCATCGGCCTCGGCCACGGCGGCCGCGACCGGCGCCCAGTCGACCGACGAGTCGGCGAGGGCGCCCCGCGACGCGTGCAGCAGTCCCCCGGCCTCGGCGTCGCGCCCCAGGACGCCGAGCAGGACGACGGCGTAGGTGACGGACTCCGGGGAGGTCCGCACCCGCGCCGGGTCGATGCCGGCGAGCAGGTCCGGGAGCAGCGCCGCCGCCTCGTCGCACCGGCCCTGCAGCCGCAGCGACTCCAGGAGCAGGCACTGGGTCTGGACCAGCATGTTCGGGACCGGCCGCTGCAGCGCTGCCCGGGCGACGGACTCGGCGGCGGCCGCGTCGCCCAGCGAGCGCAGCAGCAGGTGGCCGCGCAGCCACTCCTGCACCGGGCTGAGCGCGGTCCCCGCGACCAGGGCGGGGCTGGCCAGCTCGGCCCGCACCTCACCCGGGGTGTGCGCGAGCAGGCCGCGGAACAGCGGGATCCAGCTCGCGGCGCGCTCGTGACCGTGCGCGGCCAGGTCGGTCAGCCGCTCGATGACGCGCCTCATCCCCCGGCCGTCGCTGCGGCGGAAGGCCACCTCGAGGAGGGCGTTGAGACAGGCCACGCGCACCGGGGCGACGTCGGGCGCCAGCGTGAGGGCGTGCTCGAGGATCTGTCCGGCGGTGTCCGGGCTGATGGGCTCGGCGACCATCGCCGACAGCAGCAGCCCCTCGGCGCTGCCCTGGACCGAGGGCGGCAGGCGGCGCAGCCACCCCTCGAGCACGTCCGGCTGCACCAGCGGCGTCCCCACCTCGCACACCTCGACCACGAGCTGCCGGACGTCGTCCCACGCGCCGGCCTCGGTCAGCAGCTCCACGGCGTCGTGGTAGCGACGGCGGCGGGCCAGGACCAGGCCCGCGGTGCGGCGGACCGCCGCCACCTCGGCGGCGTCCAGCTGGTGTTGGAGGACCTCGGTCCACAGTCCGTGCAGCGACCACCAGCCCGAGCGGCCGCGGGCGACGAGCGGCAGCCCGTCCAGCAGCTTCTCGAGCCGCACGTCCTCCCCGAGCAGCGCCGTGGCGAGCTCGTCGTCCGCACCGCCCACGGCGACGAGCACCGCCAGCGCGCGGCGCCGGTCCGGCGTGAGCCGGCTGAGCAGCTCCTCCCACACGTACCCGCTGACCGCGTACGGACCGGCGGTCGCGGTCAGCTCGGCCAGCGCCGGCCAGCCGCCCACGTCCCGCAGCAGGTCCGGCGCGACGTGCCGGGACGCCGCGAAGGCGGCCATCTCGTCGTCCTCGAAGTGCAGCTCGGACTCGCCCACGACGACCGCGTCGCCGGTGGCGAGCAGCCGGGAGGTCCGCACGGGCAGCGGCGGGCGGGAGGCGAGGACGACGTGGCCGTTGCGCGGCAGCTCCTCGACGAGCTCGGAGACGAAGTGGCCGCCGGGCGAGCTCGGCCCCACGAGGTGGACGTCGTCGAGGATCAGCGCCACCTGCCGGGGCGCGGCGCTCCAGATGGCCTCGGCGACGGAGACCGCGGCCTCCCGCGGGTCGTCGGGGACGGGCGTGGTGAGACCCACGGCGGCGAAGGCCCCCGCACCCAGGAAGGACAGCGCCGTGTCGTCGCGCTGGCAGGTCAGCCAGCGGTCCTCCCCGAGCGGCGAGAGGGTGTTCTCCTGCACCGCCTGCGCCAGCAGCGTCGTCTTCCCGAACCCGGCCGGCGCCACGACGGCGGTCAGCCGCCGCTCGAACCGGGTGTGCAGCCGGTCCAGCAGTCGGGGCCGGACGATGAGCCCATGGGCGGCGAGTGGCGGTGTGTACCGGAACGCCCGGCTCATGCACGGGAATGTACGGACGGCTCGACCCTCGGGGGACACACCGGAGCGCGGGACGGCCGACTGCCGTCGACATCCCGCACCGGGCGCGTCACCCGCTCGCCGGGCGCGGAACCGCCCGTCGAGGCCGGTCCTCCGATGCCGGCGCGTAGCGTGGTGATCGCGAGCCCGCTCGGTGCTCGCGCCACCGACTCCCGCCCGGCCGCAGCGCGACGCGCACCCGGGCCCCTGGCGCCGACCGGCGCCCGCCACCGCGGAGCGGCCACCGGCCCCCGCCCGTCCAGTCTGGACCCTGCATGAGCGCACCCGCTCTGACCTTCGTCGCTCCCCCGTCCACGGGGTACGACCCCGACGACGCCACGGACGTCCGGTCCCCCAGCGACCCGATCCGCCCCGCAGGACCCCCCTCCCGGGGTCGCCGGGGCCCGGTACTGCGGATGACGCGTGGCGCCCGGGAGGCGGCGACCGGCATGGGCATCGGCGAGGCCGACATCCAGCGCTGCCTCGACGCGCCCGACGACGTCTCGCCCCATCCCGACACCCCGACGCGGACCCGCTTCCGCCGCGGCTCGCTGGTCGTCCTCGCCGGCGCCGACGGGATGGTCCTGCGGGTCAGCCGCCGCGACCGCTGACCCGCGGGACCGCGCTCGGCGCGGCTCGGCCGTCGCGGACCGGGCCGGCGGGTAGCGTCGCCCCGAGACGAGGAGGCCCCATCGCCACACACCGCGGACGCTGCGCCGAAGCCCATCTCGGGTGCCCCTGCCGGGGCGACGAGAAGATCCACGAGGAGCGGTCCCGCGAGATCACCGAGGCCCGCAGCCGGTCGGGCGAGCCGGTCGACTGCCCCGAGTGCGGGTCGCCGACGACGCCGCTGGCCATCGTCTCGTGGGGCAACTGCCGAGCCTGCCGCACGGCGCAGTCCCGGCTGACCGATCCCCTCCGCTGGTGACCGGGCGCCGCTCCCGGCCGGCCCGGGGGCGCCGCCCGCCCCACCCGGTCAGCCGGGCAGCACCTTGCCGGGGTTCATCAACCCGGCCGGGTCGAGCAGCCGCTTGACCCCGCGCATCAGCTCCAGCTCCAGCGGGCTCTTGTAGTCGGCGATCACATCCCGCTTGGCCTGCCCGAGCCCGTGCTCGGCGCTGATGCTGCCGTCGAAGGCGGCCACCGAGTCGTACACGATCCGGCTCAGCACGCCGGCCCGCGCGCGGAAGGCCCCGTCGTCCCTCGGCTCGGGCCCGCTCAGGTTGTAGTGCAGGTTGCCGTCCCCGACGTGGCCGTAGGCCACCACCCGGACGCCGGGCAGGGCCGCGGCCAGCGCCCGGTCGGTGGCGGCCACGAACGCCGGGAGCGCGCTGATCGGCACGGTGACGTCGTGCTTGAGGCTCGGGCCCTCGCAGTTCTGCGCCTCGGAGATGCCCTCGCGCAGCGCCCACAGCGCGGCGACCTGCGCCGACCCGGAGGCCACCACGGCGTCGGTCACGATCCCCCGCTCGACCGCCTCCCCCAGCGCCGCCTCGACCACCGCGTCGAGGCGGGCGTCGGGCAGCGTGTCGCTGAGCTCGACCAGCGCGTACCAGGGGGAGGTGTCGGCGATCGGGTCGCGCGCGCCGGGTCCGTGGCGCAGCACGAACTCCACGCTCTGCCGGGACATGAGCTCGAAGGCCGTCAGCCGGTCGCCGGCCGACTCGCGGACCACGCCGATGAGGTCCACCGCCGCCTGCGGGTCCGGCAGCGCCACCCACGCCGTCGCCCGGCTGCGGACGGCCGGGAACAGCTCCAGCACGGCGGCGGTGATGACGCCGAGCGTCCCCTCGGCCCCGACGAACAGGTGCTTGAGGTCGTAGCCGGTGTTGTCCTTGCGCAGGCCGCGCAGCCCGTTCCACACCCGCCCGTCGGGCAGCACGACCTCCAGACCCAGGGTGAGGTCGCGCATCGTGCCGTAGCGCAGCACCCCCGTGCCGCCGGCGTTGGTGGCCAGGTTGCCGCCGATCGTGCAGCTGCCCTCGGCGCCCAGGGACAGGGGGAACAGCCGGCCCGCGGCCGCGGCGGCCTCCTGCACCGTCTGCAGCACCACCCCGGCCTCCACGGTGATCGTCGAGTTCGCCGCGTCGAGGTCCCGGATCCGCCGCATCCGGGTCAGGGAGAGCACCACCTGCCGGCCGGAGGCGTCGGGCACCGCGCCGCCGCACAGCCCGGTGTTGCCGCCCTGCGGGACGACGGCGACGCCGAGTTCCCGGCACAGCGCGACCACCGCGGCCACCTCCTCGGTGCTGCCGGGGCGGACGACGGCCGCCGCCGTCCCCGAGTACGCGCCCCGCCAGTCGGTGAGGAAGCCCGCCGGGTCGTCGACCACGCCGGCCGGCCCGACGAGGTCCCGCAGCCGGGCGGCGAGGTCCGCGGTCACCGCGCACCCCCGACGGCGAGCACCGGCGCCAGGCCGAGCACCCGGCGCGCCCGGGCCAGCTCCTCGGGCGTCGGGAGCGGCACGAGTTCCGCCAGCCGCGGGCCCCACTCGTCCCGCCGTCCGGGGGAGCAGGTGTCCAGGACGTCGAGCACGGTGGCCACGGCGGTGGAGGCCCCCGGCGAGGCGCCGAGCAGGGCGGCCAGCGACCCGCCCGCGGAGGTGACGACCTCGGTGCCGAAGCCGACCAGGGTGCCGCGCCCGTCGGTCTCCTTGAGCACCTGGACCCGCTGCCCGGCGCTCACCAGCCGCCAGTCCTCCTCGCGCGCCGTGGGCACGAACCGGCGCAGCGCGGCCATCCGGGACGACGGCCGGGCGGTGACCTGGCGGACCAGGTGGGCGATCAACGCGCGGTTGTCGCGCACCGAGGCGAGCAGCACCGGCAGGTTCCCCGGCCGCACCGAGCGGACCAGGTCGCCGAGTCGGCCGCGGGTGAGGAAGCGCGGCGAGAACGCGGCGAACGGACCGAACAGCAGCGACTCGCGCCCGTCGACCACCCGCAGGTCCAGGTGCGGCACGGAGATCGCCGGCGCGCCGGGCTCGGCGTGGCCGTAGACCTTGCCGCGGTGCGCGGCCACCAGCTCGGGGTGGTCGGTGCGCAGGAACCGGCCGCTGATCGGGAAGGCGCCGTACCGCCGGACCTCGGGCACCCGCGCCGACTGCAGCAGCGGCAGCGTCCCGCCGCCAGCGCCGACGAAGACGTACGGCGTCCGCACCCGCCGGCGCGCCCCCGTCGCCCGGTCCCGCAGCGCCAGCTCCCAGCGTTCGCCGCGTCGCCGCAGCGAGGTGACCTCGGTGCCCAGCCGCACCTCGGCACCGCGCGCCCGCAGGGCCGCCAGCAGCTGCCGGGTGAGGACGCCGAAGTCGACGTCGGTGCCCTGCGCCGCCCGGGTGGCGGCGATCGGCTCGCCGTCCGTGCGGCCCCGGAGGACCAGGGGCAGCCAGGAGGCGAGCACGGCCGGGTCGTCGCTGTACTCGAGGTCGGCGAACAGCGGGGAGCCGCGCAGCGCCTCGAACCGGGCCCGCAGGTACGCCACCCCGTCGGCGCCGCGGCCCAGGCCCAGGTGCGGCACCGACCGGACGAACGCCCCGGGTGGCCCCAGCTCACCGCGCTCGACCAGCCGGGCCCAGAACACCAGGGACGTGGCGAACTGCTCGGCGATCAGCAGGGCGGCGCTCGGGTCGACGGTGCCGTCGGGCCGCCGCGGCGTGTAGTTGAACTCGCAGAGCCCGGCGTGCCCGGTGCCGGCGTTGTTCTCCGCAGCCGAGCTCTCGCACCCGGCCTCGTCCAGCCGCTCGACGACGAGGACCCGCCGGTCCGGCTCGGCGTGGGCGAGCAGCACGCCGAGCGTCGCGCTCATCACCCCGCCGCCCACCAGCACGGCGTCCCAGTTCTCGACCGGCCCGGTTCCGCGCACGATGCGCACGCTAGGGAGCCACCGCGATGCCTGTCCAAGACCGGTGTGGCATGACGCGATGCCCAGCGGGCATGGGGAGCGGCGATGAGTCCGCCCGCCACCGGGCGTCACTGCTCTGGACACGCGGACCCGGCGTCCGCGGCGAGCGGACCGACGAGAGGGCACCGGGATGACGGCGAACGAGGACGACGTGGACCTGCGGGTCCGCCGGGAGCGGGACCGGCTGCTCACCGTGCTGGAGGGCCTCGACGCCGACGAGTGGCGCACACCGAGCCTGTGCGCCGGCTGGACGGTGCGCGACCTCGTCGTCCACCTGCTCATGCCCTACGAGCTCTCGATGCCCCGGTTCCTCGCCCTCATGGCGCGCTCCGGCTTCCGCTTCGACCGGGCCGCGGACCGCTGGGCCCGCCGCGACCCGCGGTCCCCCGCGCAGGTGGTCACCGCCCTGCGGGACACCGAGCACCGGCGCTTCGAGGCGGGGCCGGGAGCGCCGGCGGAGGCGCCGCTGAGCCACCTCGTGATCCACGCCCAGGACGTCTACCGGCCGCTCGGCGTCCCGTCGCCGACCGACCCGGAGGACGCCGGCATCGCCCTCGGCCAGCTGACCGGCCGTCGCGCCCTCGCCGCCGGCCTGCTCGACGGACTGGCCTTCGCGGCCACCGACGCGGACTGGCGCCACGGCACCGGCCTCCCGGTCAGCGGGCCGGCCACCGCGCTGCTCTGCACGCTCGCCGGCCGACCGGCGGCCCTCGACGAGCTCACCGGCGACGGCGTCCCCGAGGTGCGTGCGCGGCTCCGGTCCGCTGCGGCCTGAGCCGGCGGTCAGCCGAGGAGCAGGGCGATGCCGACCAGCACCGGGACCGACAGGACGGTGCTGAGCAGGACGACGTCCCGGGCGAGCAGCGTGCCGCGGCCGTGGGTCGCGGCGTAGACGAAGACGTTCTGCGCCGTGGGCAGCGCGGAGGTCACCGTGACCGCGAGCAGCGCTCCCCCGTCGAGGCCGGCGACCCAGCGGCCGAGGGCGTAGGCCAGCGCCGGTTGCCCCACCGTCTTGAGCGCCACCGCGAGCCACACCGGCCCGGCGCCCTCGCCGGACGCCGGTCGCGGCGCGCCGTGCAGGCTCATGCCGTAGGCGAGCAGGGCCGCGGGCACGGCCAGCCCGGCGGTGAGCTCGACCGGCTGCAGCACCAGCGCCGGCAGCTCGACCCCGGTCGCGGCCACCAGCACGCCGAGGGCGCAGCCGAGGACGACCGGCGTGGCCAGCGGCTGGACCAGCACCCGCCAGCGCGAGCGCCCTTGCGCGCGCGACCCGGCCAGCACGGCGAGGCCGACCGGCGCCATGACCAGCACCTGGAACAGCAGCACGGGGGCGACGAACGAGGCGTCGTCCAGCACGTACACCGAGATCGGGACGCCGAGGTTGCCGGCGTTGACGTACGAGGACGCCAGCCCGCCGGCGGTCAGCTCGGCCGGCCGCAGCCGCCAGCGCCAGCGCGCCAGCCCGACGAACAGCAGCGCGGCCAGCACCGCGCTGCCGGCGGTGGCGACCAGCGCCGGTGACACCAGCACGCCGGGGTCGGCGTCGGCGAGGGTGAGCAGCAGCAGCGCCGGCGTCGCCACGACGTAGGAGAGCTTCGAGAGCACCGCCGCGGCGTCCCGTCCCAGGGTGCCAGTGCGCGCGACCAGCCAACCGACGGCGATGACCGCGGTGAGGGCGGCGAAGCCCCCCACCACCCCGTTCACGCGGCGAGCGCGTCCCCGACCGCGCGGACCAGCCGGGGCAGCGCCTCCGGCGGGGCCTGCGGGAGGAACAGGTTCGGCTCGGTGAGCTCGACCTCGAGCACCACCGGCCGACCGGCGGCGTCGGCGACCAGGTCGATCCGCGCGTAGAGCAGCGGTGCGGCATCACGGGCCAGCGCGGGGACGGCGTCGACCACCGCCTGCGCCAGCTCCCGTTGCTCCGGCGTCGTGGTGGCCGGTCGCACGCCCCGGCGGCCGTTGCGGTCCTGACGCACGCCCTCGCCGCGGCCGAGCATCGGGGGCTTGCGCGCGGCGTGCGAGAACCGCCCGCCGAGGAACAGCAGCGCCGTCTCCCCCGCGTCGTCCACGCTGGCCTGGTACGGCTGCACCATCGCCGTCCGGCCGGCCGCGGTCAGCTGCACGACGTGCGCGAGGACGTCGCCAGGATCGGTCCAGCGCGCGGTGTCCCGGGCGCCCGCGGACACCGACGGCTTGACCACCCACTCCCCCGCGTCGGGCAGGTCGGCGGCGCTCGCCGGGTCCCAGACGGTGGGCACGACGGGCAGCCCGGCGGCCTCGACGTCGCGCAGGTGGGTCTTGTCGGTGTTCCAGCGCAGCACGGCGGCGTCGTTGCGCAGCCGCGGGACGGCGCCGGCCCAGGCCAGGAACTCCGCCCGCCGCCAGGCGTAGTCCCAGCAGGAGCGCACGACGGCCAGGTCGTACCCGGCCCAGTCGACCGCCGGGTCGTCCCAGCGCACGCAGTCGACGGCGTACCCGGCCTCCCGCAGCGCCGGCGCGGCGAGCGGGAGGTCCGGGTCGACGCGCAGGCCGCGCTCGGAGCTGACGAGGGCGACCCGCCGGCTCACCGGGGCAGCTGCAGGACGCCGTCGACCCGCCGCGGGATGCCGCGGTAGTCGTCGGTGAGCTCGGCCGGGAGCACCTCCTGTGGCGCCCCCTGCCAGGTGACCGGGCGCAGGAAGCGACGGATCGCCGTCGTCCCCACCGAGGTGTGCTGCGAGTTCGTCGACGGCCACGGCCCACCGTGGTGCTGCGCCCAGGAGACCGCCACGCCGGTCGGGTAGGCGTCGTAGACCAGCCGGCCGGCCCGGGTGCGCAGCTCCTGCGAGACGGCAAGCGGCAGGTCGGTCTCCCCCTCGCCGCGCAGCACGGTCGCGGTCAGCGAGGACGGCATGGCGTCGAGCGCGGCGAACAGCTCCTTCTCGCCGTCGTAGCGGGCGACGACCGACACCGGACCGAAGCACTCCTCGGTCACCTGCTCGGGCAGCGCGGCGGCGGTCGTCTGCAGCAGCCGCGGCACGGCCTCGAAGCCCCGGCCCGAGGGCTCCCCGCCGCGGGCGATCTCCTCGACGCCCGGCGCTCCGGCCAGGCCGTCGGAGATTCGCTCGTAGGAGGCGGCGATGCCCTCGTTGAGCAGCACCGGGGCGGCCGTGCCGCGCACGGCCTCGGCCATCGCGTCGACGACGGCGTCGCCTTCGGGGCCGGCCGGCACGAACGCCAGCCCCGGCTTGGTGCAGAACTGGCCGCCGCCGAGGGTGAAGGAGCCGACCAGCTCGGTGCCGATCGTCGTCCCCCGCTCGGCGGCGGCCGCCGGCGTCACGACGACGGGGTTGAGGCTGGACAGCTCGCCGAAGAACGGCACCGGGTCGGGCCGCCGCTCGATGATCTCGAGCAGGGCGCGGCCGCCGTTGACCGAGCCGGTGAAGCCGACGGCGCGGATCGCGGGGTGGGCGACCAGGTCGGCGCCGGCCTGCAGGCCGTGCACGATGCCGAGCGTGCCGTCGGGCGCGCCGGCCTCGCGGGCGGCGGCGTCCAGGACGTCGAAGACCAGCTGCGAGGTCGCCGGGTGCGAGCCGTGCGCCTTGACCACGACGGGGCAGCCGGCGGCCAGCGCCGAGGCGGTGTCGCCGCCGGGCACGGAGAAGGCGAGCGGGAAGTTGCTGGCTCCGAAGACCGCGACCGGGCCGATCGGGACGAGCATCCGGCGCAGGTCCGGGCGCGGGCCCATCGGGGTCTGCCCGGGGGAGTCGATCGCGGCCTCGAGGTAGCTGCCCTCGTCGAGCACCTCGGCGAACAGCCGCAGCTGGTAGCAGGTGCGGGTGAGCTCGCCGTTCAGCCGGGTCGGGCCGAGGGCGGTCTCGCGGTCCGCGACGGCGACCACGTCGTCCCGCCGGGCCTCCAGGGCGTCGGCGAGGGCGCGCAGCAGCGCCGCCCGGCCGGCGCGGCCGAGGGCGTCCAAGGCGGGGGCCGCGGCGAGCGCGGCCGTGCAGAGCCGGTCCACCTCCTCGCGGGGGGTCTCCTGGGCGACGACCTCGACGGTCTCGCCGGTGCGCGGGTCGGTGCTGACGACCCCGCGGTCGGGGGGTGCGGACACGGTTGCCTCCTGTGCTGTGGTGCGGGTGGTCAGCGGATGGCGCCGACGGTGACGCGGTCGACCGTCCAGGCGCGGGTCTGCTCGCTGAGGGTGATGCCCAGGCCCGGCCGGTCGGAGATGTACATGCGCCCGTCGCGGGTCTCCAACCGCTCGTTGAACAGCGGGTGCAGCCAGTCGAAGTGCTCCACCCACGGCTCGCGAGGGTAGGCCGCGGCCAGGTGGGCGTGGATCTCCATCGCGAAGTGCGGAGCCAGCTGCAGGTTGGCGACGTCGGCGAGGGTGGCCAGTTTCAGGAACTGGGTGATGCCGCCGATGCGCGGAGCATCGGGCTGGAGGACGTCGACCGCGCCGTGCCGGATCAGCTCGGCGTGCTCGGCGACGCTGGTCAGCATCTCGCCGGTGGCGATCGCGGTGTCCAGCGACCGGGCCAGCTGCGCGTGGCCCTCGGCGTCGTAGGCGTCGAGCGGCTCCTCGATCCACACCAGGTCGAACTCCTCCAGCCGCCGGCTGACCCGCATGGCGGTCGGCCGGTCCCACTGCTGGTTGGCATCGACCATGAGCGGCACGCCGTCGCCGAGGTGCTCGCGGACGGCGCGGACCCGGCGCAGGTCCTCGGCCGAGTCGGGCAGCCCCACCTTGATCTTGATGCCGCCGATGCCCTGCTCGAGGGTGCGGGTGGCGTTGTCCCTGACCTGGTCGACGGACTCGTGCAGGAAGCCGCCGGAGGTGTTGTAGCAGCGCACCGAGTCGCGGTGCGCGCCCAGCAGCTTGGCCAGCGGCAGGCCGGCGCGCTTGGCCTTGAGGTCCCACAGCGCGACGTCGATCGCGGCGATGGCCTGGGTCGAGGCGCCGCTGCGGCCCACCGACGCGCCGGCCCAGACCAGCTTGGTCCACAGCCGGGCGATGTCGCTGGGGTCCTCGCCGATCAGGTCGGGCGCGACCTCCTTCGCGTGCGCGAACTGTGCCGGGCCACCGGCCCGCTTGGAGTAGCTGAACCCGACGCCCTCGTGGCCGCCCTCGGTGGTGACCTCGGCGAACAGGAACGCGACCTCGGTCATCGGCCGCTGCCGGCCGGTGAAGACCTTCGCGTCACTGATCGGGTTGGGCAGCGGCAGGGTGACCGAGGAGAGGGTCACCGACTCGATGCGGTCGAGGACCGCCGGGGCGGTGGACTGCAGCAGGGTGGGGACGGTCGTCGTCATGTCGGGGCTCCGGTCGCTCAGCGGACGAGACAGGGGCGCTTGGGGTCGAACGCCCAGCCGGGGACGAGGTACTGCATCGCGGCCGCGTCGTCCCGCGCGCCGAGCCCGTGCTCGAGGTAGAGCTCGTGCGCGGCGGCCACGGCGTCGCGATCCAGCTCGACGCCCAGGCCGGGCGCGCTGGGGACGGCGATCGCGCCGTCCCGGATCTGCAGCGGCTCGCGGGTCAGCGCCTGCCCGTCCTGCCAGATCCAGTGCGTGTCCAGGGCGGTGATCCGCCCCGGGGCCGCCGCGCCGACATGGGTGAACATCGCCAGCGAGACGTCGAAGTGGTTGTTGCTGTGCGAGCCCCAGGTCAGCCCGAACTCGTGGCAGAGCTGGGCGACCCGCACCGAGCCGCGCATCGTCCAGAAGTGCGGGTCGGCCAGCGGGATGTCGACGGCGTTCGAGCGGATGGCGTGCGCCATCTGCCGCCAGTCGGTGGCGACCATGTTGGTCGCCGTCGGCAGCCCGGTGGCCCGGCAGAACTCGGCCATGACCTCGCGGCCGGAGTAGCCGCCCTCGGCGCCGACCGGGTCCTCGGCGTAGGCCAGCACCCCGTGCAGGTCGCGGCACAGCTCGACGGCCTCGGCGAGCAGCCAGCCGCCGTTCGGGTCGAGGGTGATCCGGGCGTCGGGGAAGCGGGCGGCCAGCGCGCGGACCGCGGCGACCTCCTCCTCGCCGGCGAGCACGCCGCCCTTGAGCTTGAAGTCGGAGAACCCGTAGCGGGCCTGCGCCGCCTCGGCCAGCGCGACGACCGCCTCGGGGGTCAGCGCCGGCTCGCGCCGCAACCGCTCCCAGTCGTCGGCCGGGTCGGTCTCGGCCAGGTAGGGCAGGTCGGTGGCGCGGCGGTCGCCGACGTAGAAGAGGTAGCCCAGCATCGGCACGCTGTCGCGCTGCTGGCCCTCTCCGAGCAGCTCGGCGACCGGGACGCCGAGGTGCTGGCCGAGCAGGTCGAGCAGCGCGGACTCCAGCGCGGTGACGGCGTGGATCGTCGTCCGCAGGTCGAAGGTCTGCAGGCCGCGGCCGCCGGCGTCCCGGTCGGCGAAGGTGGCGGCCACCTGGCGGAGCAGGCTGCCGTACCGCGCCACCGGCTGCCCGGTGAGCACCGCGCCGGCGTCCTCGACGGTGCGACGGATCGCCTCGCCGCCGGGCACCTCCCCGACGCCGGTCCGGCCCTCGCTGTCGGTGACGATCGCGAGGTTGCGGGTGAAGAAGGGCCCGTGCGCGCCGCTGAGGTTGAGCAGCATGCTGTCGTGCCCGGCGACGGGCACCACCTCCACGCGGGCGACGGTGGGCGTGCGGCCGGTCATCTGGTCCTCCACGGGGCTCAGGAGACCTTGTCGACCAGGGCGGTGAGCTCGGCGAGCTCGGCCTCGGTCAGGTCCGTCAGGGGCGGGCGGACCCGCCCGCCGTCGCGGCCGACCGCGGTGAGGCCGGCCTTGACGATGGAGACCGCGTAGCCCTTGGCCTGGTCCCGGATGTCGAGGTACGGGATCACGAAGTCGTTGAGCATCTGGTAGACGGCGGTGCGGTCCTGGGCGCGCACCGCGGCGTAGAAGCGGAGCGCGAACTCGGGCAGGAAGTTGTAGAGCGCCGACGAGTACGTGGTCACGCCCAGCTGCAGCAGCGGCAGCGCGAAGGTCTCGGCGGTGGGCAGCCCGCCGACGTAGATCAGCCGGTCGCCGACGCGGGCGTACGTGCGGGTCATCTGCTCGATGTCACCGACGCCGTCCTTGAGGCCGATCAGGTTGGGGTTGCGCTCGGCGACCTCGGCGACGGTGGCGTCGGTGAGGACGGCGTTGGCGCGGCTGTAGACGATGACGCCGAGGTCGGTGGCGCGGGACACGGCGCTGATGTGCTCGACGAGGCCCTGCTGGCTGGCCTCGGTCAGGTACGGCGGGAAGAGCAGCAGCCCGGAGGCGCCGGCGGCCTGGGCGGCCTGGGCCTGCGCCACCGAGACGGCGGTCCCGCCGGTGGCCGGCGCGATGACCGGCACCCGGTCGGCCACCTCGTCGACGGCGACGCGCACGACCCGGTCGATCTCGGCCGGCGTCAGGGAGAAGCCCTCGCCGGTGCCACCCGCGGCGAACAGGCCGGCGACGTCGTAGCCCGCCTGCCACGCCAGGTGCTCGCGGTACCGGGCCTCGTCGAACTGGAGCTCGGCGTCGAAGTGGGTCACCGGGAAGGAGAGCAGGCCGGACTTCAGCCGGTCAGCGAGGGCGTCCGGGGGCAGCAGCGTCACGGGGATCGTGTCCTTGGGTCCGACGGGTCCGCGCCGGGGTCCTCCGGCGGCGCGGGCTGTGGTCGCGGCCACCGTAGGAACCACAGACGATGCACGTCCAAGAGCACTTTCGCATCGCTCGATGCCCGGCTGGTATCAGAGTCGGCCCGCCTGCTGCTCCAGCACGGCGAGCGCCCGCCACAGCGCGGGGTTCTTCGAGTCCTTGGCCCAGAGCAGGTGCAGCTCGACCGGCTCGGGCACCGGCGTCTCCAGCCGGACGAACGACACCCCCTCGATGGGCAGCCGCGCCGCCGACTCCGGGACGAAGGCCACCCCGCGGCCGGCCGCCACCAGCCAGAGCATGGTGAGCACCTGGCTGACGGTGTGCACGGTGTTCTCGGCGGCGATGGGTGCGACGCCGGCGACCAGGTCGTAGAAGTACTTCGCCTGGGTCGGCGAGTGCATGACGACCGGCGTCGACGCGAGGTCCGTGGCGGTCACCGGCCGGCCGAGCTCCAGCAGCCGGTGCCCGACGGGCGCGGCCACGAGCAGCGCCTCCCGGTGCAGCAGCCGGTGGCCGAACGCGTCCTCGTCGAACGGCGGGCGTGCGAGGCCCAGGTCGACCTCCTCGTTGAGCAGCCCGGCGACCTGCTCGCGGGTCACCATCTCGGCGAGGTCGACGTCGACGTCGGGCAGCTCCTGCGCCAGGTCGTTGAGCAGCCGGCCGAGGATGCCGTAGGTCGAGGCGGCGGTGAAGCCGATGCGCACCACGCCGCTGGCCCCCGACGACACCCGCCGGGCCAGCTCGGGCGCGGAGTCCGCCAGGCCGAGCAGCCTGCGCGCCTCGACGAGGAAGACCTGACCGGCAGCCGTGAGGGTGACCCGGCGGTTGTCCCGCTCGAGCAACTGCGCGCCGACGACCCGCTCGAGCTTCTGGATCTGCCGACTCAACGGCGGTTGGGTCATCCTCAGCCGAGCGGCGGCTCGACCGAAGTGCAGCTCGTCGGCGACGGCGACGAACCCGCGGAGCTGCTCCAGCGTAAAGGCCATGCCGACAAGGTATCAATCGATGCCTCAATGGATTTGGACAGGCATGAGCAAGCCTTCCTAGGCTCGCCGACGACCCGGCGTCCGTGACGCCACTCACACCGCCCGCGGCCGGCTCCGGCTGCTCTCCGAGGAGAACGAATGACCACGAACAACCGCGCGCGCCGGTGGGCGACGGCCGGCACCGGCCTCGCCCTGGCCCTGTCGCTGGCCGCCTGCGGCGGCAACGTCGGCGGCGGAGAGGCCGCCGAGGGCGAGGACTTCCCGGGCGGCGACCCGATCACCGTGCTGGTCGGTCAGGACCCGGGCGGCAGCACCGACCTGATCGCCCGCGCGCTCGCCGACGAGGTCTCCGACGACCTCGGCGTCCCGGTCACCGTGGAGAACCGGCCCGGCGCCAACGGCGCGCTCGCCGCCCAGGAGCTGGCCAGTGCGCAGCCCGACGGCCACACCCTGATGGTCTACAACGGCAGCCTGGCCTACATCACGCCGCTGGCCGTCGCCGAGGGCGAGGCGCCCGACATCGCCGACTACGAGATCGTCACCGGCGTCAGCCAGGACGACTACGTGCTGGTGACCGCGCCGTCCTCCGGCTTCACGACGGTCGAGGACCTGGCCAACGCCGGCCGGCCGATCACCTTCGGGACGACGGGCGTCGGCACCGGCAGCCAGCTCTCCCAGGAGCTGCTGTTCAACCAGGCCGGCATCGAGGCCACCGCCGTCCCCTTCGACGGCGGGTCCCCGACCCTCACCGCCGTGCTCGGCGGCCAGGTCGACGTCGGCTCCATCCAGCTGGGCGAGGCCATCGAGCAGATCGAGGCCGGCGAGCTGACGCCGATCGTGACCTTCGCCGAGGAGCGGGTCAGCTACCTGCCCGACACCCCGACCGCCGTCGAGGCCGGCTACGACGTGCCGGTGCAGCAGTCCCGCGCGGTGTTCGCCCCCAAGGGCACGCCGGAGGACGTGATCGAGACCCTGCAGGCCTCGTTCCAGACGGCCTTCGAGTCCGAGGCCTACCAGCAGTTCAACCAGGACAACCAGCTCACCCCGAACGAGGTCGACGGCGAGGAGGTCCGCGAGACCTGGACGTCGAACCTGGAGCGGTACCGCGGCGTCGTCGAGCAGTACTCGATCGACCTCGGCGGGGACTCGTGACCTCTCCCGCAGGCGGGGCGCACGGCCCGGGGCGCCCCGGCGGCCGCACGGCCGCCGGGGCCACCCCCGAGGCCGGCCCCGGGGCGCCGCCGGTGGAGTCCCCCGCCGACGACTTCGACCTCGAGGAGGCCATCCACCAGGTCGAGGCCGAGGAGCACGAGGGCCGCCCGCCGGCCGCCGGGCTGCTGGGCAACCTGGTCGTCGCCGCGGCCGTCGTCGCCCTGGGGGTGGCCGCGGTCGTCGGCTCCCTGGCCGTCGACGTCGGCAGCGCCAGCAGCCCCGAGGCGGGGACCTGGCCGCTCCTGCTCAGCGTGGCGATCGTCGTCCTCGGCCTCGGCCTCGTGGCGACCGCCCGGCGCACCACCGACGCCGAGCGGTTCTCCCGCACCAGCTGGCTGGTGCTCGCCGGCCTGGCGACCATGGTCGTCTTCGTCGCGGTCATCTCGGTCATCGGCTTCGAGATCCCCGCGGCACTGCTCGCCTTCGTCTGGCTCCGATTCCTCGGCCACGAGAGCTGGCGCACCTCGATCGTCGGGAGCCTCGCCATGGTGGTCGCCTTCTACCTCATCTTCGTGGCGGCCCTCTCGGTCCCCATCCCGCACCTGTTCTAGGAGACGCCGTGGACCTCACCCCGGTGCTCGACGGCTTCGGCGTCGTGCTCGAGCCGACCAACCTGCTCTACTGCCTCATCGGCGTCGTCGTCGGCATGCTGGTCGGCGTGCTGCCCGGCCTCGGCCCGGCGGCCACCATCGCGATCCTGCTGCCGATCACCATCGGCATCGAGCCGGTGACCGCGATCATCATGCTCGCCGGCATCTTCTACGGCGCCCAGTACGGCGGCACGATCACCTCGGTCCTGCTGCGGCTCCCCGGCGAGGCCTCCTCGGTCGTCACCGTCTTCGACGGTCACGCCCTGGCTCGCAACGGCCGAGCCGGCACCGCGCTGGGCATCGCCGCGGTCGGCTCGTTCATCGGCGGCACCGTCTCGATCGTCGCGCTGTCCTTCGTCGCCCCGTTGGTGGCCGGCTTCGCCCTCGACTTCGGCCCGCCGGAGTACACGGCCCTGGCGCTGCTGGGCATCCTGCTCGTCGCCACCGTCAGCAGCGGGGACCGCCTCAAGGCCGTGATCGCCGCCTGCCTGGGCCTGCTGCTGGCCACGGTCGGCCGCGACGGGTTCACCGGCGCCGAGCGGTTCACCTTCGACAACCTCTCGCTCGCCGACGGCCTGGACTTCGTGCCGATCGCCATGGGCCTGTTCGGCCTGGGCGAGATCCTCTACAACCTGGAGGAGCGCCACCGGGCCGTGCACGCCCCCGCGAAGGTGGCCAACGTGTGGCCGTCGCGGACGGACCTCCGGCAGTCCTCGGGTGCCATCGGGCGCGGCTCGGTCCTGGGCTTCTTCCTCGGCATCCTGCCCGGCGGCGGCGCCACCCTCGCCTCGCTGGCCTCCTACGCGCTGGAGAAGCGCCGGTCGAAGACGCCGGAACGCTTCGGTCGGGGTGCCGTCGAGGGCGTCGCCGCGCCCGAGTCGGCCAACAACGCGGCCGCCACGTCGTCCTTCATCCCGCTGCTCACCCTGGGCATCCCCGCCAACGCGACCATGGCGGTCATCTACGGCGCGCTGCTCATCCAGGGCGTGAGCCCCGGCCCGCAGCTGGTGGACCAGGAGCCCGAGCTGTTCTGGGGCGTGGTCAACTCCATGTACATCGGCAACATCCTGCTGCTGATCATGAGCATCCCGCTGGTCGGCCTGTTCGTGAAGATCCTGAGGGTGCGGGCCACGATCCTCGCGCCGATCACCGTGCTCATCACGCTGATCGGGGTCTACACGGTCAACTACGACGTCTTCGACATCGGGCTGGTGGTCGTCTTCGGGGCGCTGGGCTACCTGATGAAGAAGCTCGGCTTCGACCCGGGCCCGCTGGTGCTCGCCTTCGTCCTCGGCTCGCTGCTCGAGGACTCCCTGCGCCGCTCGCTGCTGCTGTTCGACGGCGACCCGACCGGCTTCCTCACCCGCCCCATCTCCGGGACGCTGCTCGTCCTGTTCTTCCTCGTGGCGCTGCTCCCGGTCATCCGGGGCGCCCTCTCCCGCCGGCGGAGCAACGACCGCCAGAAGACCAAGGAGCTCGTGTGACCGTCCTCGTCGCCTACGTCCCGACGCCCGAGGGGGACGCCGCCTTCGCCGCGGCCGTCGAGGAGGCCGGCCGCCGCGGCGGACGGCTGGTGCTGCTCAACACCCCGCGCGAGGGCGCGCCGGTCAGCGCCGCCATGGCCGACGAGGACGCGGTGCGGGCGCTGGTGGAACGCGCCGCCGCGGCCGGCGTCGACGTCGAGGTGCACCAGGAGGCGCACACCGGCGACGTCGCCGACGAGGTGGTGCGCGTCGCCGGCGCGGTCGACGCCGAGATGATCGTGATCGGCCTGCGCAAGCGCTCCCCGGTGGGCAAGCTGCTCATGGGCAGCACCGCCCAGCGGATCCTGCTTGACGCCGACCGCCCGGTGCTCGCCGTCAAGCCCTGACGTCCGCGGTCCACCGTCCTGCGGGCTCACTCCCCCGGGACGGCGTGCCGGCGTCCGGCGTCCTGGCCGGGGACGCGGACCGGGTCGGGCCGCAGGGCCGGCCCCCGCGTCGGTCGCTCACCGACCGGCAGCCGGAACGCGAGCACGGTGAGCAGCACCGCGGCGACCGACACCAGGGTCAGCGTCAGGGTCTGCAGGACCGCGTCGCTCCTGGTCTCGAGCAGGTGCAGGGTCAGCTGGTGGTAGAGCTGGTGCGGCAGGTAGGCCACGACCGCGGCCAGGCCCGTCGCCCGAGCCAGCCACACCCCGCCGGTCAGCAGCGCGACGAGGGCCACGACCCCGAGGGCGAGGTTGCCCTGACCGACGTCCCGGAGCAGGTGCTCGTTGTAGGGGCCGTCGACGCTCACCCAGGTCCGTCCGAAGCCCGGGAAGTCCTCGTAGAAGGACCGCGGCGCGAGCGTCTGCCACCCGCCGACAACCAGGCCGAAGACCACGAACCAGGCCAGCAGGCCGCTGACGGCACGACGCACGGAGCCCCCTCCCGGGAATGCCCGGCGACGACCGCGACGGTCGGCCGATGCGCGTCCACCGGGCCCGTGCGCACGATCGTCCTGCCACCGTCCGGGCGCCCGCAAGGGACCTTCACCAGCGGGCGACATCACCCGCCGGCGGGCCTGATCACCTGCTGCCGGAGCTGGGGGTGCCGCCGTAGCCCTCGCAAGCGCCACTGCTGTTGTTGCTGCCGCCGCCGCCTGCCGAGAGAGACGGTGCTCATCACGGTACGGGCCGGCAGCAGCTCGACGCTCTGGTCTTCGAACATCTCGAACATGGATCTCTCCTGTGTCGTAGAGGGAGGGGCTCGTCGAGCCGGCCGAATCCCGAACCCGACGACGCATACAATCCGGCAGGAGCGACCCCGGTCACGACCGGGGAAACCCCCGGCGACAAAGGGCGGGCCCCCGGCGACAAGGGGGGCAGGCCCTATGGATTCATGGATTCGGGCAAGCCGGTTGGGGCTCGTACAGGGGGTGCCGTCGCGGCGCATGGCGCACCAGGACGTCGACGCGGCGGCGGGCCAGGCAGATGCGGGCGGCGTCGTGGCCTGGGCTGCTTGTTGCCCGCGCGGGGGTGGATGTTCACCGCGGATCGAGCCACCCGAGCGGGGGCTGACCGGGGCCAGGCCTGCGTAGTCGGCCAGACGGCCGCCGGTCGGTGCGCCGCCGCCGTCGCCGACCTCGAGCAGGACGCGGACTGCGGTCCTGACCCCACGCCGGGCATCGAGGTTCCTCGACGGAGAGGTGGTGGGCAGGGCGAGCGCGGCAGGCGCGAGACGGGGCGCTCAGGGGGTGAACAGTGCGCCGACGATGACCAGGATGCCGATCGGCACGGCGAGGGCAGCCCTGACCATCGGGTGCGGGCGGTCGGCGACCGGCCTCCCGATCAGCGCGTCGGTCATCAGCATCGCGAGCGGCACGGCCGTCACCACCACGAGCGGCAGCGCCGCGCCGGCGCCGGGCCAGGGCAGTGCCCCCATGAGGAGCGCGAGGGCCGCCGCGGCCGCCCAGGGGCGGAGCCGGCGGAACGCGCATCCGGCGACGGTGACCAGCCCGGCGGCCAGCAGGAGCACGGTGCGGTCGGGCCCCGTGACCAGCTGGCCACCCAGCGGGTCCGCCTGGAGCGCGGCCAGCACCGCCGCGGCGGTGAGGAGGACCGCGGCGGCCCAGCGCGGACCTGCCCGCCGGTCGGCCCCCAGCGTGCCGCGGGCGAGCACGACGGCCAGACCGGCGGCCAGCGGCACGGCGACGAGGGGGCAGAGCAGGATCCCGACGGCGACCGCGGCCGCGCCCGGAGCCGTCCCCGCTGGTCGTCTGCGGCGGCGGTGCTTGGCTCCTCTGGGGGGCCGGTGCTTGGCGCGGCGCGGGGTCGGGGTCAGGGCGAGCAGGCCCGCGGCGGCCCAGGCCGCACCCACCACGGCACCGTTCACGCCGGCGAGCGCGCCGACCGCCGGCCCCATGACCAGCGCGGCCAGCAGCGGCAACGTCACCACCGCGAGCCGGACCCGCCGTCTCGCGGCGAAGAGCAGAAGGCAGGTGACCAGCACGGCCGTGCAGACCACGGCCAGCAGCCGGCTCCCGTCCAGGGTGCCGGGGTCGCCCCCATCGGCGCCGGTCAACCAGCCGAGCACGGCCACATGGGCTCGGAGCAGATCCGCGGCCCCTGGGGCGCCGGCCACCCCGGATAAGGACTCGTCGGTCAGCCCGAGCTCTCCGGGGGACGCGGGCAGCGACGTCCCGACCTGCCAGACCCGCGCCACCACCAGGGCGGCCAGGGCTCCGACACCGGCCAGCGCTGCGCCGCGACGAACCCGGCCCCACGTGCCGGAGGGCACCCGGCCGGGTCCCCACCGGCGTTCCCGGCGGCGGGGGCTCCAGCTCGCGATCCACTGGAGCAGCATCCAGGTGGCCATCGCCGAGCCGATCCACGGCACGAGCAGGAAGAACCCCTGCAGCACGCCGACGGTGGTCTCCACGACGTGGCCGGCCCGGACGTGCTGTTCCAGCAGCTGCAGGTAGGTGCGCAGCTCGCGGACCACCACCGGCACCGCGTGCGGCAGGATGATCAGGAACGCGGCCAGGTAGCCCAGGATCAGGGGAACGGTGACGGCGACCCAGCCGATGATCAGCCGGCGCGGCCCGGGGCGCAGGTCCCGGATCCGGGGATGGACCGGCCGCCCGGGCAGAAGGCTCTTGAGGGCCGGGAGGATGTAGCCGAACAGATCCGGCACGCCGACCAGGTCGCCGAGGATGTAGTAGCCGTCGAGCCGGATCGAGGGCAGAAACTGCCAGGCGGTCTCGGTGTGCAGCCCGATGAGGGCCAGCAGCAGCCAGGGCTGGCCGGTCTGCAGGTAGAGCAGCCCGGTGGCGACCAGGAACACCGCGTTGAAGTACACCCCGCCCAGGTCCGTCCGCAGCCGGCCGACCCGGTCCAGCCGGTAGGCGTCGGTGACCGTGCTGTAGAAGGCCGGCCAGACCAGGTACACCCCCACGCCCATGTCGCCGGGGCGGGCCCCGCCGAAGCGGCAGCCGGTCACGTGCCCGATCTCGTGGAACACCACCGACAGCAGGGTCAAGACGAACAGCACGAGGAACAGCTCGGGATGGCGGACCAGCTGCTCCACCCCGCGCAGGGAGGTGTCCAGCAGGTCCCCGGCGGCCACGATCGCCACATCCACGGCCAGCAGCGCGGCCAGCGCCGCCAGCCACGCCGGCCGGCGGAACAGGAAGCGGAACGGCCCGGCCAGCCGCCACACCATCCGCTCGGGCACGACCCCCACCCGATAGCGCAGCGCCAGCAGCGGATCGGACCGGACCGGCGCGGCCGGCACGCCCGCGCCCGGGTCGGCGGCATCGCCGACCACGATGCCCACCGGGCGCAGCTTCTCCTCCACCAGGAAGCAGAACTGCTCCGCGGTCAGCTCCCGGCCCAGCTCGGCGGCCAGGTCCGCGGCCAGCGCGGCGTCATCGCGGCGGCCGTCCAGCGCGCCGGCCACCCGGTAGAGCAGATCGGGCAGCTGCAGCACCTGCCCGTCGGAGCGGCGGATCAGGAACTTCGGCTCCCGGAAGCCGCCGCCCTGGTACTCACCGAGGAGCTCGGTGCCCTGCACCAGCCGGTGCACCCGGCGCGCGCCGGCCAGCGGCGGCGCCTCCACCGGGTCCTGCAGCAACAATGCGACCTCCAGGATGGGCGGCGGCGTGCGTGGAGGGGCGGCCGCGACCGACCGCCCCTCCACCGGACATTCACCCGCGGGCGACACCGCCCGCAGCGGCGGGCCTGATCAGCCTGCCGTGGCGCTGCCGCCGTTGCCGCCGTTACCGCCGTCGCCGCCGTTGCCGGCGCCGCCGGCACCGATGTTGACGTTGTTGTCACCGCCGGCACCGCCGGCACCGCCGTTACCGCCGTCACCGCCGACGGCCACGTTGACGTTGCCGCGGCGCCGCCGCCTGCCGAGAGAGACGGTGCTCATCACGGTACGGGCCGGCAGCAGCTCGACGCTCTGGTCTTCGAACATCTCGAACATGGATCTCTCCTGTGTCGTAGAGGGAGGGGCTCGTCGAGCCGGCCGAATCCCGAACCCGACGACGCATACAATCCGGCAGGAGCGACCCCGGTCACAATCGGGGAAACCCCCGGCGACAAAGGGCGGGCCCCCGGCGACAAGGGGGGCAGGCCCTATGGATTCATGGATTCGGGCAAGCCGGTTGGGGCTCGTACAGGGGGTGCCGTCGCGGCGCATGGCGCACCAGGACGTCGACGCGGCGGCGGGCCAGGCAGATGCGGGCGGCGTCGTGGCCTGGGCTGCTTGTTGCCCGCGCGGGGGTGGATGTTCACCGCGGATCGAGCCACCCGAGCGGAGGCTGACCGGGGCCAGGCCGGCGTAGTCGGCCAGACGGCCGCCGGTCGGTGCGCCGCCGCCGTCGCCGACCTCGAGCAGGACGCGGACTGCGGTCCTGACCCCACGCCGGGCATCGAGGCTATGACCCGGGCAAGAGGGTGGGCATCGAGGACCCTTCGACCTCGGCGGCAATCGCCCGCCGGTGGGCGAGCACGCCGGCCAGGGAGGTGGCCGGCCGTGGCAGCACCTTCTCCGCCGCGGCGCTGCCGGCACGACGACGGTCTGCTGGGCCGGTGCGGCAAGGACGTCGGCCACGCGTTGCTCGCCAGCGCCCGGCGGCCTTGCGGACCACGGTCAGCAGCCGCCGGCGGCCAGCGGCGCGCAGTCCGGCGAGCACCCCCACCGGGTTCTCCAGCAGCATGCGACCTCCATGCCGAGGGAGGCGCCGTGCGCGAAGGGGCAGCCGTGACCTACCGCCCCTCCACCCGACGACCGGCACTGGTGGAACGGCTCGCACCGACACCCGTGGGTCCGGCGTCGGAGGGACTCGAGCGCTCCCGCACCCGGGGCGTCCGCCTGGACCCGTGGACGGGCCGGCGGCACCGGCGCGCCGGGCCACGGGAACGGGGTCGGGCTGCCCTTCCCGTCCGGACGACTCGACGGTAGAGAGGGGGCGTTCCATCCGCCCCGCGACGCCGGACGCGTCCCGGGTGGCCGACGGGAGGCCGGCGCATGAGTGAGCACACGACCTGCGTGGTGGTCGGCGGCGGTCCCGCCGGCATGGTGCTGGGCCTGCTGCTGGCCCGCGCCGGCGTCGAGGTGACCGTGCTGGAGAAGCATGCCGACTTCCTCCGCGACTTCCGCGGCGACACCGTGCACCCCTCGACGCTGCAGCTGCTCGACGAGCTGGGCCTGGCCGGGGAGTTCGACCGGCTGCCGCACACGAAGGTCGAGCAGGTCGTCATCCCCACGGCCGACGGGGGCACCGTGACCCTCGGGGACTTCCGCCGGCTGCACGTCCCCTACCCCTACATCGCGATGACGCCGCAGTGGGACCTGCTCGACCTGCTCGCCGACGCCGGCCGGCGCGAGCCGACGTTCACGCTGCGGATGTCGACCGAGATGACCGACCTCCTGCGCGAGGGCGAACGGGTCCGCGGGGTGCGCTACCGGACGGCGGACGGCGATACCGGCGAGATCCGTGCCGACCTGACCGTGGCCTGCGACGGCCGGCACTCCCTCGCTCGGTTGCAGGCGGGACTGCGGCCCAAGGAGTTCGCCGTCCCCATCGACGCCTGGTGGTTCCGGGTCCCCCGCCTGCCCGACGACCGCCCCTCCGCCCTGTCCCCCCACGCGGCGCCCGGCCGGTTCGCCGTCGTCATCCCGCGCGAGGACTTCCTGCAGATCGCCTACATCGGCCGCAAGGGCACCGACGCGCAGCTGCGGGCCCGCGGGATCGAGGCGTTCCGCGCGGACGTCGCCGAGCTCATCCCCGAGTTCCGGGACCGGGTGGACACGCTGCGCTCGATGGACGACGTCAAGCACCTCGACGTGCGGGTCGACCGCCTGGTGCAGTGGCACGTCGACGGGCTGCTGTGCATCGGCGACGCCGCGCACGCGATGTCGCCGGTCGGCGGTGTCGGCATCAACCTCGCCGTCCAGGATGCCGTCGCCGCCGCGACCCTGCTGGCCGAGCCGCTGCGGAACGGCACGGTGGGCCCCTCCGACCTGGCCGCCGTGCGCGCCCGCCGGATCCTGCCGACCGTGGCCGTGCAGACGCTGCAGCGGGCGCTGCACCGGGGCTTCGTGGGCCCGCTGGTCGAGGGACGGCGGGCCGGCCCGCCGAAGCCGGTGCTCGCGCTGGTGCACCGGTTCCCGCAGCTCTCCGTCGTCCCGGCGTACCTGATCGGCGTGGGACTGCGGCCCGAGCACGCGCCGGCCTTCGCCCGGCGCGCCCCGGCGCACTCGGGCTGACCCGGCGGCGCCCCCGGCCGGCGGCGCGCCCCGGCGCACTCGGGCTGACCCGGCGGCGCCCCCGGCCGGTGCGGTCGGGGGCGCCGTTCGGGATCACTCGCGGGTGAAGGTGCCCAGCCCCTCCCGGTCGTAGAAGTCCAGCCGCACGCTCGCCGCCGTCCCACCCCCGTCGACGGTGAACAGGGCCCCGGCCAGGCCGTTGGCGTTCTCGCCGATCGACTCGAAGGTGAAGACGTCGCCGGAGTGGTGGGTCAGCGGGAACGTCGTCGGCGCCTGCGCCGGGCCCATCGTCATGGCGAGGCGGTCGCCGTCGGTGGTGACGGTGAGCGGCCCGTAGTAGGAGTTGGCGTAGGTGCCGGTGTAGGCGGCGAGGTCGCGCGCCGGCTGCGGGTCGGCCGGCGGCTGCGACCAGTCGGTCTCCGGGGCGTCGGCCTGCTCGATCTGGGCGAAGATCCCGGAGAGGAAGGTGAGCCAGTCGACGGTCGGCTCCCCGTGGCCGGCGACGTCGAGGAAGCCGGCGGTGATGGCCTCGGGGATGCCCTCGGGGTGCCCGTTGGTCAGGGCGACGATGCCGAGCTGCTCGGCGGGGAGCATGAGCACCGAGGTGGCGGCGCCGAGGGCGAAGGCGCCGGAGTGCCCGATCTGCAGCCGTCCCTGGTCGTCGTAGGAGACGTTCCAGCCCAGGCCGTAGAAGCCGGTGCGGGCGTCCGGGGACGCCGGCGGACTGGAGACGGAGTGCGGGACACGGGTGACCGCCAGTGCGTCGGGGTCGATGACCTGGGTGCCGTCGTGCACGCCGTTGCCCAGCTGGAGGCGGATCCACTGGGCCAGGTCGCGCACGGAGGAGCTGGCACCACCGGCGGGCGCCTCGGCGTCGGCGTCCCGGGTGTAGCGGGCCACCCAGGTCCCGTCGCCGGCCGGCACGTGGATGACGGCCTTGTCGGCCGCGGCCACGTAGTCCTCGTGGCGGTAGCTGGTGTCGGTCATCCCCAGCGGGTCGAAGAGCACCTGGTCGGCCAGGTCCTCCCACGACGTCCCCGTGGCGACGGCCGCGGCCTCCCCGCCCGCCGTGTACCCGAAGTTGCTGTAGTTGTAGCTCGACCGGAACGGGTCCAGGGGCTGCTGGTCGAGGTGCGACAGGACGTACTCGCGGTCGAAGCCGAGGTCCTCGAGCAGGTCACCCGCCCCCGTGTGCAGTCCGCTGCGGTGCGACAGCAGGTCGGCGAGGGTGGCGTGCTCGGTGACGTAGGGGTCGTTCAGGGCGAAGGACGGGTCGTACCGACCGACAGGCTGGTCCCACTCGACGACACCCTGCCCGACGACGCCGGCGATGACGGTGGACGCCAGTGGCTTGGACACCGAGGCGAGCTGGAACACCGTGTCCGGGTCCACGGGCTCGGGCCTGCCGACCTCCCGGACCCCGAAGCCCTTCGAGTACACGACCTGGTCCCGGTAGACCACGGCGACGGCCACGCCGGGGACCCCGGTGCGGTCCATGGCGTCCGTCACCAGCCCGTCCAGGCTGCTGACCGCGTGCTCGACCTGCTCCTGGCTCAGCGACGCGGCCGGCCCCGGCGGCACCGGGGGCAGCGTGCTCGTCGCAGGTGCGGGAGCGGCCACGGCGCCGGTGGCGCAGGCCGACGTCAGGGCGGTCAGGGTGGCGACGGCCGCGGCCGTGCCGGTCGACCTGAGCCTGCGACGGCGGAGGGCTGCTGCGTTCGGGGACTCGGACACGGGCACGGTCCTGACCGGCGCCGCCGCGCGGACGCCTGCTCGTCGAGCGCCACGGGCGGGGCCGGCCGGGGGCGGTCGGCACGCGGGGCACCCGTGGTCGCCGGGGACCGTAGTGGCGGGCTGACGTGGGCGTCCAGGGTCCGCGCCACGTGGGACCTAGGCACCTGGCGTGCGCTCGGCGGTGTCGGGAACCTCGGGCCATGGACCTCGCTGCCCCCGTCGTCCCGCTCGACGCGGGCTTCTTCGCCGACCCGTACGCGCTGTACGCGCGGCTGCGGGTCGAGGAGCCGGTGGCGCGGGCGGTGACCCCAGTGGGCATGCCGGTCTGGCTGGTGACGCCGTACGACGACGTCAGGGAGGCGCTCACCGACCCGCGGCTGGCCAAGGACGCCGACGGGTTCGCCCGGGTGCTGGAGAGCAAGCCGCTGCCGTCGAGTTCCCGGGTGGCGTTCACCCAGGAGCTCAACCGGCACATGCTCAGCACCGACCCGCCCGACCACACCCGGCTGCGCAAGCTGGTCAGCCGGGCCTTCACGGTGCGGGCCATCGCCGCCCTCCGCCCGCAGATCGAGGCGATCGCCGGCCGGCTCGCCGACCGCATGGCCGCCGGACCCGCGGAGGTGGACCTGCTCGACGCCTTCGCCTTCCCGCTGCCGATGGGCGTCATCTGCGAGCTGCTCGGCGTGCCGGACGCCGAGCGGACGTCGTTCCGCCGCTGGTCGAACACGCTCCTGTCCTCCGACGGCGCGGTCGACGAGCGCACTGCCGCCGGCATGTCGATGGCCGTGTACCTGACCGACCTCGTGGCGCAGAAGCGGGCGCACCCGGCGGACGACGTGCTGTCGGCGATCGTCGCCGCCTCCGAGGACGCCGACCGGCTCTCGGCCGACGAGACCGTGTCCATGGCCTTCCTGCTGCTGGTCGCCGGCCACGAGACGACGGTCAACCTCATCGGCAACGGGGTGCTGGCGCTGCTGCGCCGTCCCGACCGGCTCGCGGAGCTGCGCGCCGACCCCGGTCTGGTGCCGGCCGCGGTCGAGGAGCTGCTGCGCTTCGACGGGCCGGTCAACCTGGCCACGTTCCGGTACACCACCGCGCCGGTCGAGGTCGGCGGCACCACCATCCCCACCGGCGAGGTGGTGCTGGTGTCGCTGGCGTCGGCCAACCGCGACCCGGAGCACTACGCCGACCCCGACGAGCTGGACCTGCACCGCGAGGCCGGGCACCTGGCCTTCGGGCACGGCATCCACCACTGCCTGGGCGCGCCGCTGGCCCGGCTGGAGGGCGAGGTCGCGTTCCGCACCCTGCTCGACCGCTTCCCCGACCTGGCCCTCGCCGTCGACCCCGCCGCGTTGACCTGGCGGCAGAGCATCCTCATGCGCGGCCTGACCCGGCTGCCCGTGCGACTGCGCTGAACCGGCGCCCGGTGCGACCGAGCGCCGCGCCGCACGCAGCACCCGCGGAGTCAGCCCTGCATCGCGGCGGCCAGCGCGGCCAGTTCCTCCGCCTCGAGTCCCGCGTACGGATGGTCGACGACGTACAACCAGCCACCGTCGGCTTGCCGCCGGGCGACCTCGGCCGTGGTCGCGCCCACCGTCTGTTCGCCCGCGGTGTACGTCCACTCGTTGCTGAGGACGGCCAGGTCACCGGCCTCGATGGCGTAGCGGGTGCGCAGCGTCATCCGGCCCCCCATCGCGAGGAGCCCGGACCACAGTTCGCGGATGGCCTCGGTGCCGGTCACTGTGGAGCCATCCGGCAGGACCATCGTCGCGTCCGGCGCGTAGAGCGCCATCAGGCCGTCCAGGTCCTGGTCGTTGACCCCCTTCTCGACGGACGGGTGGATGTCTGCGAGGGCGACGCCGCGTGCCATGAGGCTCCCTACTCGACGGGACACAGCGGCGGCGACGCTAGCCCGCACCGGCGGTCCCGAGTCCCCGCGCGCCCTCGACGGACGGGCGGGCGGGCGCGCCGTGGTCTCCCGCGGTGGCGCGGTGACCAGCGGTGGTGCTCGCAGCGCTGGACCGCACGAGGCTCCCCTGCGTCCTGTCGGGGTTCACCCGAGGTGGGCGGGCCGGCGCAGGGACCGGGACGGGTCCGCCGGGACGACGGCGCGACGAGCACCCGGATCCGTGGTCTGCTGCGGTCCAGCAGCCGTCGGGGCGGCCACCGAGGAGGACGCGTGCGGCGCATCGTGTGTCGGGAGTTCGGTCCGGTCGACGGACTGACCCTCGTGGAGGAGCCCGACCCCACACCGGGGCCCGGCGAGGTGGTGGTGGCCGTCGAGGCGGCCGCGGTCAGCTTCGTGGACGGCCTGATGGTCGAGGGGCGCTACCAGGTGCGGCCGCTGCTGCCCTGGACGCCGGGGTCCGCGGTGGCCGGCCGGGTGCGCGCCGTCGGCGAGGGCGTCGGGGCGGTCGAGGTCGGCGACCCGGTCGCCGTGCTGTCGATGGCCGGTGGCGGGTTCACCACGCACCTCGTGGTCCCCGCCGCAGCGCTGTGCCGGCTGCCGCCGGGCCTGGCGCCGGAGCTCGCGGCCACCGCGATCGAGAACTACAGCACCCTGTCCTTCGCCCTGGCACACCGCGTGCGCGTCGAGCCCGGTGAGTGGGTCCTCGTACTCGGCGCGGGCGGGGCGATCGGCCTGGCCGCGGTGGACGTCGCCCGCGCGGCCGGCGCCCGGGTTCTGGGCGCCGCCAGCAGCGAGGCCAAGCGGACCGCCGCCACCGCGGCCGGTGCCGAGGTCGTCCTCGACTACACCGACCTGAAGGACCGCGTCCGCGAGGTGACCGGGGGCGGGGCGGACGTCGTCATCGACCCGGTCGGCGGCCCGCTGGCCGAGACGGCGCTGCGCTCGCTCACCGGCTACGGGCGGTTCTGCGTGGTCGGGTTCGCCGGCGGGGAGATCCCCCGGCTGCCGGCCAACGTCGTCCTGCTGCGCAACCGCAGCGTCATCGGGGTCGACTGGGGTGACTGGGCCCGGACCGAGCCCGAGGCCGCGAACGCGCTCGTGTCCGACGTCCTCGGGCGCATCGCGCGCGGCGAGCTCCGGCCGCCGCCGCCCACCTCCCTCCCGCTCGACGAGGCCGCGCACGCCCTCACGCGGCTGGCCCGACGGGAGGTCGTGGGGAAGCTCGCCCTGCTCCCTTGACCGGGAAACCCCGTTGCGCCCCTCGCTACAACGGGGAGGTGCGGATCCTGGAGACCGACCCCGACGACGCGCGCTTCGCCGCCTGGTGCGAGGTGTGGGCGGCGAGCCAGCGCGCGGACCGCCCGGACGAGCTGCCGCGGACGGCGCGCGACCACGTGGCCCTGGGACGCCGGCTGGTCGAGCCGGGTGGCTCGATGGAGGGCACCCACCGGGCCGCGGTCGCCGGGGACGCCGTCGTCGGCGCGCTGCGGCTGCTCCTGCCGGTGCGCGACAACACGACCGTCGCGTACGTCGACCTGGCGGTGGACCCGGACGCCCGCCGCCGGGGCGTCGGCAGCGCGCTGCTGGAGGAGGCCGGTCGGATCGCCGCGGCGGCCGGGCGGACGGCGATGGTCGCGGAGGTCGACGAGCCGGTGCCGGACACCGCCGGGCGCGCGTTCGCCCGGCACCACGGGTGGACGTGCGACCTGCAGGAGAGCCGCCGCGACCTGGCGCTCCCGGTGGACGAGGCACGGCTCGCGGCGCTCGAGACCGAGGCCCGTGCCGCCGGCGAGGACTACGAGGTGCTCACCTGGCGGGACCGGACGCCGGACGCCCTGGCCGAGGACCGCGCCCTGCTCGGCCGCCGGATGTCGACCGACGCACCGAGCGGGGACGTGCCGGTCGAGGAGGAGCACTGGGACGTCGCCCGGATCCGCGAGGACGAGGCGGCGCACGTCGCCCGGGGCCGCACGGTGCTCACCGGCGGCGCGGTCCGCGACGGCCGGCTGGTCGCCTACACCGAGCTGCACGTGCCGCTGGAGCAGCCCGAGCGCGCCCACCAGGGCGCCACGCTGGTGCTGCGCGAGCACCGCGGGCACCGCCTCGGCGCCCGCGTCAAGGTCGCGGTGCTGCGGGAGCTGGCCGCGACGTCGCCGCAGGTGCGGCGGATCAGCACCTACAACTCGGAGTCCAACCGGCCGATGGTCGCGGTCAACGAGGCACTGGGCTTCCGTCGCGCGGGTGGTCTGTCCACCTGGTCGCGCCGGACCTGACCCTCGTCGCGACGGGCTCCCCCTCGAGGAAGGACGTGATCAGGCCGGCCATCTCCGCCGGGCGCTCGAGGATGAACAGGTGTCCCCCGCCGCGGACGACGTGCATCGTCGCGTTCGGGATGCGCCAGGCGAGGATCCGCCCGTTGACCAGCGGGATGATCGGGTCGTCGTCCCCCGCCAGCACCAGCGTCGGCTGCCGCAGGGTGTGCAGCCAGGGCATGCTGGTCCACCCGGTGATCGCGTAGAGCTGGCCGACGTACCCGATCACCGACGGGGGCCGCACCCGGCCGATGACCGTGCGCAGCAGCCGGTGCGGGTCGGTGCGCGCCATGCCGCCGTAGATGCGCCCGGCGATCGACAGGTAGTGCTCGACGTCGCGGTACCGGCGCGGCGTCGCCAGCGCCAGCAGGGCCGACGGCGCCCCCGGCATGCCGCCCACCCCGGGGGCGGTGGCCGCGAGCACCAGGCCCCGCACCCGGTGGGGTGCCTGGTGGGCCAGCTGCTGGGCCACCACACCGCCGAGGGAGACGCCGAAGACGTCCACCTCGTCCAGCCCGAGGGCGTCGAGCAGCCCGATCACGGTCCGCACCAGCCCCGGCATCCGCCGCGGGGTGCGGTACGGCGTCGAGCCACCGATGCCGGGCGCGTCGAAGCTGATCACCTGGCGGCCGCGGGCGGCGAGCTCCCGCTCGAAGGACTCGGCCAGCTCCAGGCTGGCGCCCAGGCCGGTGATGAGCAGCAGCGGACGCCCCGAGCCGCGGACCGACGTCCGCAGCCGCACCTCCCCCACCTGGATGGTGCGGACCTCCGCCGGCCTCACGCGAATGCCGAGGCGCCGGTGATGTCCCGGCCGACGATGAGGGTCTGGATGGTCTCGGTGCCCTCGAAGGTGTGGATCGACTCGATGTCGGCCATGTGCCGGATGACGTGGAAGTCCAGCAGGATCCCGTTGCCGCCGAGCAGGTCGCGGGCCTCGGCGAGCACCGCGCGGGCGGTGCTGGTGTTGTGCGCCTTGGCCAGCCCGGCCAGCGTCGGCTCGACGCGCCCGGCCATCCCCAGGTCGGCCAGCCGCCGGCAGTACAGCTGCATCGCGGTGACCTTCGCCAGCATCCCGACCAGCCGCTCCTGGATGAGCTGGAACTCCACCAGCGGCTTGCCGAACTGCTTGCGCCGCCCGGCGTAGGTCAGCGCCGCCTCGTACCCGGCGACGGCGTGGCCCAGGGCCATCCAGGCGCAGGAGCCGCGGGTGGTGGCCAGCACCGCCCCGGTGTCCTTGAAGCTGCGCGAGCCCGGCAGGTGGTTCTCGGCCGGGACGCGCAGGTCCTCGAGCTCGATCTCGGCCTGCCACACGGCGCGCAGCGACCCCTTGCCCTCGATCCGGCGCGCCCGGTAGCCCGGCGTCCCCTTCTCGACGAGGAAGCCCTTCACCTGGCGGTCGTCGGTGTCGCGGGCCCACACCACGACGACGTCGGCGACGGTGCCGTTGCCGATCCACTTCTTCGACCCGTTGAGCACGTAGGAGTCGCCGTCCCGGCGGGCCGACGTCTCCAGGGCGATCGAGTCCGACCCGTGGTCGGGCTCGGTGAGGGCGAAGGCGCCGAGCGCCTCGCAGCGGGCCATCGGCGGCAGCCAGCGCTGCTTCTGCTCCTCCGAGCCGAGCATGGCGATCGACTTCATCGCCAGCCCCGCCTGGACGCCGAGGAAGGTGCCCAGGCTGCCGTCGCCGCGGTTGAGCTCCATGTGGATGAGGCCGGCGGAGAGGTGGTCCATCGGCGGGCAGCCGTAGCCCTCGATGCCGTCACCGACCAGGCCTGCCGCGCCCAGCTTCTCGGCCAGCTCCCGGGGGAACTCCGCGCGCTCCCAGTAGCCGTTGATCACCGGCAGCACCTCGTCCTCGACGAAGGCCCGGGTGCGCATCAGGTGGTCCATCTGCTCGGGCGAGAGCTCCTCGCGCAGCTGGAAGTAGTCGGTGGACAGTGCGTTGCCGATGCCCTCTGCCAACGTCACGTCAGTCGCCTCCCGTCGCAGCGTGCCGGTCCGCGTGTCACTTGTCCCGGACGTAGCTGCCCGGGGCGTCCTCCCGGACCCGGAACCGGGCGCTGCCGAGCTGCTCGGGCGCCGGCTTGTCCGGCCCGGAGCGTTCCCCGAGCCACGCGGAGTAGTCCGGCCACCAGGAGCCCTTCTCGGTGCGGGCGGTGTCGCTCCACTCCTCGACCGCGGCCGAGTTGTCGTCGGTGACCCGGTAGCTGGACTT
Organism: Geodermatophilus sp. URMC 65; assembly: GCF_053502545.1. Lineage (NCBI taxonomy): Bacteria > Bacillati > Actinomycetota > Actinomycetes > Geodermatophilales > Geodermatophilaceae > Geodermatophilus > Geodermatophilus sp. URMC 65. Next base: position 5,030,443 of record NZ_CP199954.1, on the reverse strand, counting down.
GGGGTTGCCCGGCGGGTTGACCAGCGCCGCGATGTGCCCGTTGGTGGAGAGCACGAAGCGCATCTTGCCGCCGAGCAGCTGGCTGCTGCGATAGCACGACTGCCACGGGCAGATGTGGTCGGCGGACCCGGCCAGCACGTAGGAGTCGACGGTGACCTGGCTGAGGTCCACCTCGGTGCCGAGCAGGGTCACGCTGCCGGGCCGGGTGAGCTTGTTGCCCAGGGCCATGTCGACGAAGTCGGCGTGCAGCTGGGCGGTCATCCGGGTGGTGTCGGAGTTCCAGGACAGGATGTCGAACTTCGGCGGCCGCTTGCCCTGCAGGTAGTTGTTGACCCAGTAGTTCCAGATCAGGTCGTTGGGCCGCAGCCAGGCGAACACCTCGGCGAGCTTGCGGCCGTCGAGGTAGCCGGCGCGCTGGGACGCCGCGACGGACTGCGCGGCGGTGTCCGGGTCCATCGTCGCGCCGAGCAGGCCGGCGCGCGTCTGGTCCAGCACGGTGACCAGCAGGCTCAGGCTGGCCAGCCGGTCCTGCCGCCCCTTCGCGGCCAGGACGGCGGCGGTCATGCTGGCCAGGATGCCGCCCGAGCACGTGCCCATCAGGTGGGTGGCGTCCTCGCCGGTGATCTCCTCGACGGCGTCGAGGGCGTCGAGGATGGCAGTGGCGTAGGTGTCGAAGCCCCAGTCGCGGTGCCGGGCGTCGGGGTTGCGCCAGGAGACCATGAAGACCTGCTGGCCCTGGCCGACGAGGTGCTCGACCAGGCTGCGTCCGGGCGCGAGGTCGAGCACGTAGTACTTGTTGATCGTCGGCGGCACGATGAGCACGGGCACCGTGCGGACGGTCTCCGTCGTCGGCCGGTACTGGATCAGCTCGAAGACCGGCGTGCGCAGCACGACCGCGCCGGGGGTGACGGCGAGGTCCTCGCCCACCTCGTAGGCGTCCGGGTCGACCATCGTCGGCACCCGCGGCGGGCTGGCCAGGTCGCGCACCAGGTTCCGCGGGCCCCGCACGATGTTGGCGCCGGCGGTGTCGATGACGGCCTTCCACGCCACCGGGCTGATCAGCGGGTTGTTGCTGGGCGCGAGCGCGTCGACCAGGTTGGTGCCGGCGAAGCGCACCCGCTCGGCGTCCTTCCACTCCAGCGGCACGTCGTGCAGCAGGCCGAGCGCGGTCTCGCCGGTGACGAGGTAGGCCTGCACCAGGCGCCGCAGCAGCGGGTTCTCCGTCCACGCCGGGTCGGCGAAGCGCCGGTCCCGCTTGGAGGGGGCCACGTCGCACGTGCCGACGGCGATCTGCGCCAGCTGGCCGGCCAGTGACCGCGCCCGTGCGGCCACCCGGTCCGGACGGCGCGCCAGCCCGCCCAGCAACTTCAAGCCCGGCTTCCCCGGGGACAGCCGCCGCAGCGTCCCCTGGGCCGCCTGGGTCAGCAGCAGGTCGAGCGGCCCGGCCGCCCCCGCCACCTCACGCGTGTCGTCCTCCGATGCCATGCCGGCCTCCCTCTCTGACGACTCCCCCCAAGACCCTGCCACCGTGCCGCCGCGCTCACAAAAGCGGGGGGCCGGTGTCACACCAGACCGAGGGAGTGCACCGCCTCCGCGACCTGCAGGAACCCCGCCACGTTGGCCCCGAGCACGAGGTCGCCCGGGGAGCCGTACTCCTCGGCCGTCTCGTGGCAGCGGGTGTGGATGTCGCGCACGACCTCCTCGAGGCGGGCCTCGGTGTGCTCGAAGGTCCAGCGGTCCCGCGAGGCGTTCTGCTGCATCTCCAGCGCGGAGGTGGCCACCCCGCCGGCGTTGGCGGCCTTGCCCGGGGCGAAGGCGATCCCGGCCTCGCGGAACACCCGCACCGCGTCCGGGGTGGAGGGCATGTTCGCGCCCTCGACGACGTACCGGCAGCCGTTGCGGGCCAGCGTCGTCGCGGCATCGCCGTCCAGCTCGTTCTGCGTGGCACTGGGGATGGCGAGGTCGCAGGGGACGTCCCAGATGCTGCCGCCCTCGACGAAGGTCGCCGAGGCGACCCGGTCGGCGTAGGCGCTGATCCGACCGCGCTCGACCTCCTTCACCTGCTTGAGGACGTCGAGGTCGATGCCCTTCTCGTCGACGACGTAGCCGCTGGAGTCCGAGCAGGCGACCGCCGTCCCGCCGAGCTGGTGCACCTTCTCGACGCCGTAGACGGCCACGTTGCCCGACCCCGAGACCACGACCCGCCGCCCGTCGAAGGACTCGCCGCGGGCCTTGAGCATCTCGTCGGCGAAGAAGGCCGCGCCGTAGCCGGTGGCCTCGGTCCGCACCAGCGAGCCGCCCCAGCCGAGGCCCTTGCCGGTGAGCACCCCGGACTCGTAGCGGTTGGTGATCCGCTTGTACTGGCCGAACAGGTAGCCGATCTCGCGGCTGCCGACGCCGATGTCGCCGGCCGGCACGTCGGTGTACTCCCCCAGGTGGCGGTAGAGCTCGGTCATGAACGACTGGCAGAACCGCATGATCTCGGCGTCGGAGCGGCCCTTGGGGTCGAAGTCGGAGCCGCCCTTGCCGCCGCCGATCGGCATCCCGGTGAGGGCGTTCTTGAAGACCTGCTCGAAGCCGAGGAACTTGATGATGCTCAGGTTCACCGAGGGGTGGAACCGCAGGCCGCCCTTGTAGGGGCCCAGCGCGGAGTTGAACTCGACCCGGAAGCCGCGGTTGATGTGCACCTCGCCGCGGTCGTCCTGCCACGGCACGCGGAAGATGATCTGCCGCTCGGGCTCGCAGATGCGCTCGACGGTCTTCATCTCGGTGTACTCGGCGTGCCGCGTCAGCACGACCGCGAGGGACTCGAGCACCTCGCGGACGGCCTGGTGGAACTCGACCTCACCCGGGTTCCGGCGGAGGACCTCGTCGTAGATCCGCTCCACGACCGGCGGCACGTCTGCGTTCACTGCTCTCCGATCCTCACCCTCCCGGCGTCCACCGGGCGGTCTCGGAGGACCGTACGAGCCGTCCGGAACGGGATCGTCCTCGGGGTACGGGGCCGTGGGGGCGTGCGACCGCCCCCGCACGGACCGGCCCCGTCGCCGGGAACCACCCGCTCGTGGACGCAGGTCGCGGCAACCCGCGGCTCAGTCCGGCGTCGCCCCGGCGATGACCATCCCGCGCGTGCCGTCGACGGTGACCTCCTGGCCGGTGACGAGGTGACTCGTCGCACCGGGGACACCGACGACTGCGGGGATCCCGTACTCGCGGGCCACGACGGCCCCGTGGGAGTTGGCCCCACCCATCTCCATGACCAGCCCGCCGGCGGTGAGGAACAGCGGCGTCCACCCGGGATCGGTGGACGGCGCGACCAGGACCTCGCCGGGCACGAGGTGCGCGCCCGTGGGCTCGAGCACGACGCGCGCCCGCCCGGTCACCGTCCCGGCCGACGCCGCGGTGCCCACGAGGGCACCGGCATCCGCGGGTGGCCCGGCCGACACCGCCTCCGGCTCGGTGCCGTCGCTGAGCAGCACGCGCGGTACGCGCCGCCGGGCCATCTCGCGCTCGTACGTCACGCGGCGCCCGGCGACCACGTCCTGCAGCCCCCCGCCACCACGCAGCGCGTCCCGGACCTCCCCCAGCTCCAGGGCGAACACGTCGCCGGCCTCCGCGAGCACCCCGGCCGTCACGAGGTCCGCGCCGATGGACGCCAGCAGGGCCCGCACCCGACCGAGCACCAGCACGAGGTCGTACTTGGGCAGCTCGCGCAGGCCGGCCAGCTGGCGGGCGCGGTCCAGCGCGAGCGCGACCAGGGCCCCACGCAGCCGTCCGCGCCGATGGGCACGATCGGTCAGCACGGCCACCATGCCCTCGGCCTGCGCGGCCGAGCCGGCGAAGACGGCGTCCGGTGCCCGGCCGGAGTCGTCCAGCTGCAGGTAGTTGGCGAGGACGCCGAGGAGGTGGGCCGGGTTCTCGGCCCACCGGGGCACCCCGACGTCGATCTCGGCCACGGCACGGAACCCGTAGCGGCCCAGGAAGTCGCCCAGTCCGCGCTGCAGGACGGGGGGCAGCGTGCCGGCCCGGTACCGCTCGGCCAGCTCCACCGCCGTCCCGTGCCGCACCGCGTCGGCGGACGCCGCGCAGGCGCGCACGGCGGTCGCCAGCCGCCAGAGGTCCAGGTCCATCTCCGTGGTCACGTTGTGCGGCAGTCCCCGGAGCACCGTCGCGAGGTCCCCCGGGTGCGCGTCGGGGCCCAGCAGCACCCCCGCCAGGCCGAGCAGGCCGAACCCGGTCGCCATGGGCGGCGCCACCCGTGGCACGACCTGCGGGATCGCGTCGCCGAGGAGGTCGAGGACGGCGTCCAGCCGCTCGATCGCGGGCGCCTGGTCCCCTGGCAGCGGGCGCTCCCGGAGCCCCGCGCCGAGGCGGTCGAGCCGCCGGCGGGCGGCGGCCGGGCTGACCAGGGCCTGCACCACCTGCAGCGGGACGCCGTACCGCGCGGCCACGAACGCCAGCCGCCGTGCCACCGGCCGCCAGGAGCGGTGCACGACCGACAGCCGTGGATCGTCGAACAGGCCGCGCAGGACGACGGCCGAGCGCGCCTCCATGACGTCGAGCAGCCGGGGGAAGTACGTCCGGCCCGCCCTGCTGCGCACGATCGGCGTGATGTCGAAGAACAGCCGACCGGCGGCGTCCTGCATGCCGGGTGCGCCGGCCACCGGATCGGCCGGGGGGCGTCCGGCGAGGCGCAGGGCCGACCCGCCCAGCAGGCGGAGGGCCGAGATCCCCATGGGGGTGAGCGGCCGGGTCAGCCCCTGCGCGAGGCTGGCGCAGAACCAGACGCGCAGGCCGTCGTCCCGGGCCGGGCGCTGCGGGACGGGGAACAGCGTCGTCACGGGGCGGGCCTGGGTGAGCCACAGCGTCCCGGCCCCGTCGATCGCCCACTCGGTGTCCTGCGGTGCCCCGTAGTGCTCCTGCACGCGGGCGCCGAGCCGGGTCAGGGCCCGGAGCTGCTCGTCGGTGAGGCAGGCGTCGCGCCCGCCGCCCAGGCGGCGTTCGAGCACGGCGCCTGTCGCGCTGTCGAGCACGACGTGGTCGGGGTCGACCGAGCCGCTCACCACGGCGTCCCCGAGCCCGGGCGCGGCGTCGACGACGGTCTCGGTCCGCCGTCCGGTGACCGGGTTGGCCGTGAACATCACGCCGGCCACCGCGGCGTCGACCATCCGCTGCACCACGACCGCCAGCCGGGTCCGGGTGGAGTCGATGCCGTTCCGCTCCCGGTAGACGACGGCGCGGTCGGTCCACAGCGAGGCCCAGCAGCGGTGCACCGCGTCGAGGACGCCGTCCTCCCCGATGACGTCCAGGTAGGTGTCCTGCTGGCCGGCGGAGCTGGCGAACGGGAGGTCCTCGGCCGTGGCCGAGGACCGGACCGCGACCGGGACCGAGTCGCCGAGCCCCGCGTAGGCGTCCGCGACCGCCGCGGCCACGGACCGCGGCACGGGGGCGGCCAGGATCCGTTCCCGCGCAGCCCGGGCCAGCTCGGCGGCGGGCAGGGCCGGCCCGTCGAGCAGCTCGGCGAGACCGGCCGCGACCGCCAGCTCGGCGTAGGCGTCCGTGGTCACGCAGAAGCCGTCGGGGACCGGGAACCCGGCTCCGATCAGCTCACCGAGGTTGGCCGCCTTGCCACCGGCCAGGGCGAGGGCCGAGGCGTCGAGGTCCCGCAGCGGGACGACGACCGGGTGCCGGCCCGTGGGCGTCGCTGCGGACTGCGGCGCGGTACCCATGGCGCCGGCCCTCCCTCCCGGTCAGCCGCGGGCGACCACGGTCGTCACCGGCAGTCCGAAGCGCCGCTCGATCTGGTCCGGGACACCGGAGCCCAGCCAGCGCGACACCCGCTTGGGCAGGGTCGCGACGACGATCTCGTCGAACCGTCCCGCGGCGAGGGCGTCCCCGACGGCCTCGACGGGGTCGGCCCGGCCGAGGGAGCCCTCGGCCCGGGCGCCCAGCTCGCCGAGCTCGGCGAGGATCTCCGCGAGCCGGCCCTGGGCCTCCTCGGTGGCCTCCTCGTCGGTCGCCGGGCCGCCGTACCCGGTGGCTAGGGTGGGCATGGGGACGAGGCCCCCGGCCGCGGGGACGACGTGGTAGTTCGCCGCGGCCGTGTTCGGGACCACCACGTGGAAAGAGCACTCCCCGGCCTGCACGCGGCGCTCGAGCTCCCTCCTCAGCTCGGGCCCGCCGATGGTCTGGTTGGCGACGACGAGGACCCTGCGCATGGGACCGACCTCCTGTCCGATCGACCTGCCGACGGCGTCTGCGGGTGGACGCCCGCCCGGGCCCTCACGCCCGGGCTCCGGTCTGCATCTCCTCCAGCTCCTTGCCCTTGGTCTCCTGCACCCAGCGCAGCACGAAGACGAACGACAGCACCGCGCAGACGGTGTAGAAGCCGTAGGCCAGGCCGAGGGACGCGTCGCTCAGCTTGGGGAAGCTCACCGTGATCAGCCAGTTGGCCACCCACTGACCGCCGGCGGCGAAGGCCAGCGCCGCGGCGCGGATCCGGTTGGGGAACTTCTCGCCGAGCAGGACCCAGACCACCGGGCCCCAGGACATGCCGAAGGCGACCACGAACAGGTTCGCCGCGACCAGCGCGATCGGGCCGGTCGCACCCGAGAGCACCGGGTTGCCCTCGGCGTTCACCGGCGCGGTCCCGAAGATCACCGTCAGGGTGCCGAGCGTGACGGCCATCCCCACCGAGCCGATGAGCAGCAGCGGCCGCCGGCCGAAGCGGTCGACCGTGGCGATCGCGATCAGGGTGGTCGCGATGTTCACCACCGACGTGATCACCGTGATGACGAAGGCGTCGGACTCGCTGAAGCCGACGGCCTCCCACAGGACGTTCGAGTAGTAGAAGATCACGTTGATCCCGACGAACTGCTGGAAGACCGACAGGCCCAGACCCACCCAGACGATCGGCAGCAGCCCGCTCCGCGGCGCGCGCAGGTCCGCCCAGGAGGGCGGCTTCTCGCGCTCCATCGTCTCCCGGATCCGGTTGATCTTGATGTCGAGACCGCGCTCGCCGAGCAGGGAGCTCAGGATCCGCCGCGCCTCGGGGATCCGGTGCGTGGCGATGAGGTAGCGCGGCGACTCGGGGATGGTCATGGTGAGCAGGCCGTAGATGACGGCCGGGATCGCCATGGCGAGGAACATCCACCGCCACGCCTCGAGCCCGAACCAGAACGGCTCGCGCGACCCCCCGGCCGCCGCCGCGAAGGCGAAGTCGACCAGCAGGGACAGGAAGATGCCGGTGACGATGGCCAGCTGCTGCAGCGAGCCGAGGCGGCCCCGGATCCGCGCCGGGGCGACCTCCGCGATGTAGGCCGGGGCGATGACCGAGGCCACGCCGACGCCGATGCCGCCGACGATGCGGCCGAGGATCAGGATGATCAGGTTGGGCGCGAACCCGGTGACCAGGGCGCTGACGAAGAACAGCACCGCGGCGACCTTCATGGTGAACAGCCGGCCGAAGCGGTCGGCGAACTTCCCGGCCGTCAGCGCGCCGGCCGCGGCCCCGAGGAGGGCCGAGGCGACGGCGAAGCCGAGCGGACCCGGCGCCACGTCGAACCGGTCCTCCACCGCGGCGACGGCGCCGTTGATGACCGCGCTGTCGTAGCCGAACAGGAACCCGCCCAGCGCGGCCACCGACGCGATGCGTATCGCGCTGCGGCCACTCCCGGTGTCGGCGTCGTCGTAGATGGACGCCTGCTCGCTGAACGAACCGTGCTCGCTCATCTGATCCCCTCCGCTGTGCCCTGGTCGCTGCCACGTCCCGTGCTCCCCGGCCACCCGCCGGGCACCGTGCTCGTCACCGGCGCCGCGCGAGGTCGGCGGCGCCGACGATCCCGGCCTCGGGGCCCAGCTCGGCGAGCCGGACGCCGGGCACCTCCCGGTACGCCCGCGCGGTGATCCGCTCCTGCAGCGACCGCTCGGCCGGCTCGCGCAGCAGCTCGCCGGCGGCGGAGACCCCACCGCCGAGCACGAACATCCCCGGGTCCAGGACCGCGGCGAGGGCCGCCATGCCCTGCCCGAGCCAGGTGCCGATGACCCGGAACGCCTCCAGGGCCGCCTCGTCGCCGTCCTGGGCGGCACGGGTGACGTCCAGCCCGGTGATCGCCTCCGGCTGGCCGCTGGCCAGCTCGAGCAACCGGCCGGCGATGGCGGGCGAGACGGTGGCGAGCTCCTGCGCCTCGAGGATGAGCGCCCGGCCGCTGGCGTAGCGCTCCCAGCAGCCGCGGCCGCCGCAGCCGCAGCGCCGTCCCCCGGGCTCCACCGTCACGTGCCCGAACTCCGCGGCGATGCCGAGCCGCCCCCGGTAGAGCTCCCCACCGATCACCAGCCCGCCGCCGAGGCCGGTCCCGACGGTGAGGACGACGAGGTACTGCTGGCCCCGCCCGGCACCGAACCGGGCCTCCGCCCACGCCGCGGCGTTGGCGTCGTTCTCGACCACGACGGGCAGGCCGCACCGCTTCTCGAGGTTCCGGCGCAACGGCTCGTCCCGCCAGGCCAGGTTGGGCGCGAACACCACCGTGGACCGCGCGGCGTCGACGAAGCCGGCGGCGCCGATGCCGACGGCCTCGATGTCGTGCGAGGCCTGCAGCTCCCGGACGACGTCCGCGATGAGCATCTCGATCTTGGCCGGGTCGTTCGACGGTGTGTCGCGGCGGGCGCTGGCGACGATCCCGCCCTGCTCGTCGACCACCCCGGCGGCGACCTTGGTCCCGCCGATGTCCACGCCGATCGTGAGCCCCACGGTCCACCTCCTCGTGCGTACGCCTCGTGTGGTCGGCCTCAGGCGGCCAGCCGGCGGAGCAGGTCGAGCACGCCGTCGGGCCCCTCGACCACCAGGTCGGCGGCGGCGAGCAGGTCCGGCGGTGCCTCCTCCGAGCGGACGGCCACGCGCAGCCCGGGAACGCCCGCCGCGGCGAGCTCGGCCACCGCGGCGAACGCGGGCAGGTCACCGAGGTCGTCCCCGACCACGACGACGGTGCGGGCCCCCGACTCCTCCACGACGCGGCGGACGGCGTCCCCCTTGTCCCCCCGCACCGCCGGCCGCAGCTCCCAGACCAGCTTCCCGGGCACGATCTCCAGGCCGAGGTCGTCGGCGATCCGCCGGGCGGTCCGGTCGATCGGCTCGGCCCAGCGGTCCCGGTCGGGGACGCGCCGGGTGTGGACGGCGACCGAGTAGACCTTGTCCTCGAGCCACGCGCCGCTGTCCCGCACGGCGGGTGAGTCCCTCAGCGCGGCCTCGGCGTCGGCGACCGTCGGCCGCGCCGCCTCCAGCCGCGCGTCCACGCGGACCTGCCCCTGGTACACCTCCTGCAGCCCGTAGAGCCCGAGGTACCGGACGCCGGGTGCCGCGACGTGCTCGGCGAGGTAGGGAGCGGGGCGGCCGGAGACGATCGCGACCGCGCCGAAACGGCGGGCCAGCGGCGCGAGCAGGTCGACGATCCCCTCCAGCGGCCGCGCCGCCTGCGGGTCGTCGACCACCGGGCTGAGGGTGCCGTCGAAGTCCAGGCACAGCGCGACCTCCCGGGCCCGTCCCGCGAGTTCGCGCGCCACCTCCCCGACCTGGGCGGTCCCGGCGGTCACGTCTCCTCCTCGCCGGCGCTCGTCGTCGTCGTGACCGGCGGTGCCGCGCTCGGGCGTGACCTCGCGAGCTCGGTCACGGTGTCCGCTCCAGTGCCAGCTCGCGCTCCTGGCCCGGCGCCAGCTCGACCGGCTGCCCGTGCACGAGCAGGTGGACCGGCGTGGTGCCGCCCGGCCGCACCGCGAGCCTGATGCGGTCCTCGGCCAGCTCGACGTGCACCCGCTGGCCGCGGTAGTGGACGCTGAACCGCAGCTGCTTGACCTCCGTCGGCAGCGCCGGGTCCAGGCGCAGTACCGGGCCGAGCGCCCGCATGCCGGTGAGGCAGCGCAGCACGATGTCGACCGTCCCTGCCATCGCGCCCAGGTGGATGCCCTCGGCCGTCGTCCCGCCCTGGACGTCGGAGACGTCGCTCTCCAGGGCGTGCTGCAGGAACCGCCAGGCCTCCTCGGGCCGGTAGCGGGACAGCACCCAGGCGCTGACGACGCCGCTGAGCGTGGAGCCGTGCGAGGTCCGCTCCAGGTGGTAGTCGACCGTCCGCTCGAGCTGCTCGAGGGTCACCTTGTAGCCGAGGGAGTGCAGCAGCGTGCGCAGCTCGTCGCGGGACAGCAGGAACAACAGCATGAGGACGTCGGCCTGCTTGGCCAGCTTGTAGCGGTCGGTGCTGTCGCCCTCGGCCTCCAGCAGCCGGTCCAGCCGCTGGATGTTCCCGTAGCGCTCGCGGTAGCCGTCCCAGTCGAACTCGGGGAGGTCCTCGTAGCCCTCGAACTGGGTCAGGACGCCGTCGGCGTGGAAGACGACCCTCATCTTCCTGGTGATGTCCCGCCAGCGGTCGAGCTCCTCGTCGCGGATGGTCAGCTCGTGGACGAGCTCCTCCCGGTAGTGCGGCGGCAGGACGTCGAGGGTCTCCAGCGCCCGCTGCAGCACCCACACCGCCATGACGTTGGTGTAGGTGTTGTTGCGCAGGCCCTGCTCGTCGGAGCCGGGGTAGGTCTCGTGGTACTCGTCCGGGCCCATCACGCCGGTGATCTCGTACCGGCCCTCCGCGGCGTCGAACGTCGTGAGGCTCGACCAGAACCGGGCGATCTCGATGAGCATCTCGGCGCCGGTGAACCGCAGGAAGCCGGTGTCCCCGGTCACCATGTAGTGCTGCCAGACGTTGTAGGCGATCGCGATGTTGACGTGCCGCTGGTTGTGCGAGTGGTCGGGCAGCCAGCGCCCCGACTTCGGGTTGAGGTGCACCCGCTGGGTCTCCTCCCGGCCGGTCGCCCCGCTCTGCCACGGGTACATCGCACCCTCGAAGCCCTCGGCCCGGGCCGCCGCCCGCGCCGTCCCCAGCCGGTCGTAGCGGTAGCGCAGCAGCGCCCGGGCGAGGCTCGGTCGCTCGAAGTTGAAGAACGGGAAGATGAACAGCTCGTCCCAGAAGACGTGCCCCCGGTAGGCCTCGCCGTGCCAGCCGCGGGCCGGCACGCCGACGTCGAGGTCGGCCGTGTGCGGGGAGATGGTCTGCAGCAGGTGGAACACGTGCAGGTGCAGGACGGTCTCGGTCCACTCGTTGGCGCTGTCGAGCTCGATGTCGAACCGGTTCCACAGGCTGTTCCAGGCGCCCGCGTGCCGGGCCAGGAGAGCGGCGTAGTCGTCCGCACCGACGGCGGCCAGCCGGGCGTCGTCCCGGCTCTCGGAGATCGCGCGGTCGCGCGAGGTGTACATCGCGACGACCTTCTCGACGCTCGTCGGCCGGCCCTCCTCGAGGTCGAGGACCAGCTGGTGGGCCACGTACCCGGGCTCCTCGACCAGCCGCCGGTCGGCGTCGACCCAGTGGCCCTCCGCCACGACCCGGGTGCGCGCCGCCATGGCGACCCGGACGTGCGAATGGAGGGTCTCCACCTGCAGGTCGACGGTGCGCTCGTCGACCTCGCCCTGGCCGAGGACCTGGAGGTGGCGGCCGGTGAGGTCGCGGTAGCGCTTGACACCGGCGTTGACCACCCGGCCGTCCAGCCCGGAGGACACCTCCAGCCGGCCCGACCAGTTCTCCGCGGTGAACGTGGTGAGCAGGCCGGCGAGGTGCTCGTCCTTCATGCTCACGAACCGCTGCTGCGTCATGCCCGTCCGCCGCCCGTCGGCGTCCTCCCAGGTCAGGTGGCGGGTCAGGACGCCGCGCCGGATGTCGAGCTCGAACCGGTGCTCGGTGACGCCCGCGCCGCGGGCGTCGAACCACTCCCCGCCCTCGGCGCGGAAGCGCAGGGGCAGCCAGTTGGGCGCGTTGACCAGGTCCTCGTTCTCGACGGTCCGACCGCCGACCTCGCTCTCGGCGCGGTCGTAGAGACCGGCGAAGTAGGTGCCCGGGTAGTTGACGTCGTCCGCCGTCGCCTCGGGCAGCGCGCCGCGGGTGACGACGTAGCCGTTGCCCGTGGCGAGCAGCGCCTCGCGCAGCCCCTGTCGAGCCGGGTCGAAGGAGTCGTAGACCAGCGTCCACACGCTCGGGGGCTGCTGGGTGCGGCGCCGTCGCAGCTCGCCCGCGGCCCGCCGCTCCTCCAGCCGTCCCCCGGCCAGGGCCCGCCGCGAGACGTCGTCCAGCGTCGTGACGACGAGGTCCGCGCCCGCCTCCACGAGGAGGTCCCGGTCGTCGAGCCGGGCCACGCCCAGGGCCGCCATCCCCGCCGCCTTGGCCGCCTGGATGCCGGTGCTCGCGTCCTCGGTGACGAAGCAGTGAGCGGGGTCGACACCCAGCTCCGCCGCGGCGGTCAGGAAGATCTCCGGGTCGGGCTTGCCCCGGGGGAAGTCGCGGCCGGAGATGTCGGCGTCGAAGAGCTCGAGCAGCGTCATGCCCTCGGGGACGAAGTCGCAGTCGATCCGCTGCTCGGCCACGAAGAGGTCCAGCCGGATCCGCTCGAGGAAGAGCCGGGCGTTCTTGGACGACGACGCGGCGGCCACCGGGATCCCGGCGCCCTTGACCGTGAGGATGAAGCGCAGGGCGTCGGGGAAGGCCATGAAGCGGCCCTCCTCGATGAGCTTGACGACGTGCTCCTGCTTGGCGGCCGCGTACGCCTCGATCCGGGTGTCGACGTCCGGCACGCCGAAGTACTCCATGGCCGCCCGGGCACCCTCCATGCGCGGCCGCCCGGCCATGACCTCCTGGTAGACGGCGGGCGTGAACCGCTCCGGCGTCCAGGTCGTCTGGTCCCGGACGTCCCGCCAGTCGCTCTCCATCAGGGCCCGGAAGGCCTCCCGCCAGGCGAGTTCGTGCGGTGAGTCGACGAGCACCCCGTCGACGTCGAAGACGGCCCCGCGGAACGGTCGGGTGTCGGACATCGGGTCTCCCCCTGCCCCCGGTGGACTGGGTGCTCAGCTGCGCTGGGCGACGCTCGGGTCGGGTGGTGCGGCAGAGCTGCACGGGTGCGGGGCCCGCTCGGTGCGGCGCAGGGCGGCTGCTCGGGCGTCCATCGGGCCCGCCCGGTTGGCGTGCGGTCGAGTCATCGGCCCCCAGCCGTGGGACCTGCGCCGCCGTCTGTTCAGCGGTGTGAGGTGGGTCTCAAACGGACCGAGAGTAACCGTGTACAGCGGCAGGTTCCAGCCTTCGCGGATGCCCCGTGCGGCGGGTCCGACGTCCCCTCGGCGGACGGCGGCCGTGCCGATCCCAGCGCAGTCGCCTCGGGTCCCCGCCGAGCATGCCTCCGACCGCACCTGCCCGGTCATGCCGTACCCGCCGAGCACCTGCGCGCGCCGGTGGTCATCCGCATCGCCGCGTCGGTGGACGACCAGCTCGGCTGTGGCGTGCAGGCCCCGGCATCCCCGGCCGGGGGCCTCGGCACCGGCCCTGCTGCCGGCCCCGCGGATCGATCGCGCCGGGGACGCGGACGCGTCAGCCCTCGACCGGCCCGCACGCGATGCGGCCTCCGGCGTCGCCGGTGTTCCGCGTCATCTCGTCGGGGCCACCAGGTGCGTAGCGCTCGGGGACGTGCGCGTAGTTGTCCCGGCCGGCGTGCACCATCACCGCGCTGCCGTCCTCGTCGGTGAGCTGGTCGCGGGTCAGCGTGTCGGTGACGGCCGTGAGCGTCCCGGCGCCGCCCTCGGTCACGTACAGCACGGGCAGGTCACCGGCGTGCTCCCCGTGGTCGACCGCGCCGGCACCGATGTGCCCGCCGGCCGACAGGAAGTCCCCCGACATCGATGGGTCGGCCGGGCTGGGGCTGTCCGGCTCGCAGAGTCCGACGGCGTGCACGTGCAACCCGTGGAAACCGGGCGGGAGGCCGGTCACGCGGACGTCGACCTGCGTGCCGCCGTCCACCTCGGTGAGGGTCGCGACGCCCACCTCCCCGCCCTCCGGGTCGACCAGCCGGGCCGTGAGCTCCCCGGCACCGGCCTCGGGCGACGCGGACCCCGTGGCCGCGGTCTCTCCACCGGTGGACGCCGACGGGGCCTCGTCGGTACCCCCGCAGCCGCCAACGACGACCAGCGCACACGCGGACAGGACCGAGGTGACGACCGGTCGGCGCATCGGGGCCTCCTGGGGTCAGGCGAGGGGCGGCGGTCCGTCAGCGTCCTCCGATGGGGCGCCGCCGGGCCAGGCCTGGGTCCCAGCCGCCGCGCCGGGCCCGGTGTGTCGCCACGCCGCGCCGGGGCGAGCGCACCAGGGCGGCCACCCGCAGGCCCAGCCGCCCCCAGCGGCTCTCGGCGCGGCCGAGCGGCGGGAACAGGCCCAGCTGACCGAGGACCCCGGCCAGGTCGACGTAGGAGGTGTCCTCGGGGAGGCGGTCGCGCATCCGGACGACGCTGACCGCCCGGATGTGCAGCGGCCGACCGGTCGGCGGGATGCCGAACAGCTCGCCCAGGTGGGTGCCGGTGATCGTGTACTCCTCGGCCACGAGGTCGCCGTGCGGCAGCCGGGTGGTGAGGTCCAGCCGCAGGTCCGGCAGCGCGGTGTACAACGCCGTCACGTGGGCACCGACCTCCCGTCTCCCCCAGTGCGTCTGCCCCCGGGCCACGTCGTGCCAGGTGATCTGCTCGTCGTAGTGCGCCAGGATCCCGGCGACGTCGTGGCGGTTCCACTGCGGGACGATGCGCCGGTCGATCCCGAGCCGCTCGAACACCTGGCGTGCCGCCGACCCCAGCCGGTACGCGAGCAGGACGTGGCCGCCGTGGTCCCCGCCTCGGGCGGCCGGCCGCGGGGACCGCCCGCCTCCTGTCGGCGGCCCGTTCCCGGGCTCGGGTGCGCCGGGCCCGATGGGTCCGGATGGGCCGGGCGCGATGGGCCCGGGCCGGCACGGGCCGATGGGTCCCGCGGGTCCGATGGGCTCGGCGGGCCCGCCGGAGGGCGTCCCCGGTGCGGGGCCGAAGGGGTCCGGTCGGTCCGGCCGCGGCGCGGTGCTGGCCGGCGCCGCGGCCCTGCTGGTGGTGGTCCTCAGCGTCGCCCTCGCGCTGGTGCTGCTGCGCGACGACGACCCCGTCACCGCGGCGCACGAGGAGGACGCCGGGGTGGGCGCGTCCTAGCGCGACCGGGACGTCCCGGGACCTGCGCCGTCCGACGTCCCGACACCACCGCCGCTGACCGCGGTGCCGATCCCCTCCATCGGGGAGCCGATCGACGTGGGTGCGACCCCCGGCTTCGTCGCCGTCTCACCCAACGGCCGGCAGCTCTACGTGGCGAACCGGACGGCGGGTGTGGTGACCGTGGTCGACTCCGCCGTCGACGCGGTGACCGCCACGATCCCGGTCCCAGCCGGGTCGCCGCAGTTCCTCACCTTCGCGCCCGACGGCAGCGGCTCTACGTCAGCGTGTACAACGACGAGCGCCCGATCGCCGCCGTCGCCGTGATCGACACCGCCGACAACGACGTGCTCCCAACGATCCCGGTGCGCACG
Source organism: Geodermatophilus sp. URMC 65 (assembly GCF_053502545.1). NCBI lineage: Bacteria > Bacillati > Actinomycetota > Actinomycetes > Geodermatophilales > Geodermatophilaceae > Geodermatophilus > Geodermatophilus sp. URMC 65. The sequence continues at coordinate 5,014,999 of NZ_CP199954.1, read as the reverse complement.
CGGCCCTACCTCGGCGCGGTGACCCGGGACGGGTCGCGGGCTGTTCGTGCCCGACCACGGCTCGGGCACGATCTCGGTGATCGACACGGCGCCGAACGAGATGGTCCCCGAGGTGCAGGTGCCGCCCAACCCGCACTGGATCGAGTTCACCCCCGACGGGTCGCGGGCCTACGTCGCCAACCACAAGTCCAACCTCGTGACCCAGCAGGACCCGGGGACCCTCGAGGTGGCCAGCCAGATCCCGGTGGGGACCAGCCCGCACAGCGCGGCGGTGCACCAGGACCGGCCGCTGGTCCCAACGCCAACTACGACTCCGGCTCGGTGACGATGATCGACACGGACAGCAACTCGGTCGTCGCCAGCATCCCGGTGGACCAGAACCCGCAGGACATCACCTGGTCGACCGACGGCCGGTTCGCCTACGTCGCGACCGTCACCGCTGACGCCGTGGCGGGGGTGGTCAACGGCGAGACGTCCGAGGCGACCGCGCGGCTGCCGGTCGGTGTCGGGCCGACCTCCGTCGCGGTGCTGCCGGACGGCAGCCGGGCCTACGTCAGCGTGCTCAACGCCGGGGTGCTCGTACCCCTGGACCTGGCGGGCTGAGCCGGTCCGGTACCTCTCACGCGGCCAGGCGCGCGTCGAGGTACATGTCCAGGACGGCGTCGATGCGGGCGCCGGCCTGGGCGACCGCGGCGCGGTGGGCCGGGGTGTCCTTCCGCTGCCGCTGCGAGCGGGCCGCGGACCACTCGGAGCGCGTCAGGGCGAAGTCGTCCTCGAGGACGGTCTGCAGGCTGGCGGTGATCGGGGTGGCGGTGCTGGTCGGGATGGCGGTGCTGGTCGGGATGGCGGTGGTCGTGATCATCGTCAGCTCCTCGGGCGGTCGGGCTCCTCTGTGGACAGAGCCTGGCGGTCCCCCGGGCGCCGGGTCATCGAGGCAACCCCCACTCCGCCGGTCGGGTCCCCCGTCATCCGGGTGGGGCTGTCCCCCGTCCCGCACCGGTGGGATCGGTGGCGGGGGCGCGTTCGCAGCGCGCTGCGTCCGTCGACGGCACTCCGGCCGCCGTCCGCCGTCCGAGGCGGACCGTCAGCGGGCGAGCTGGCGGCTGATGACCAGGCGCTGGATCTGGTTGGTGCCCTCGAAGATCTGCATGACCTTGGCCTCGCGCATGTACCGCTCGACCGGGAAGTCACGGGTGTAGCCGTACCCGCCGAGCACCTGGACGGCGTCGGTGGTCACCTTCATCGCGGCGTCGGTGGCGACCAGCTTGGCCACGGACGACTGCCGGCTGTACGGGCGCCCGGCGTCGCGGCGGCGGGCGGCGTCCAGATAGGTGGCCCGCGCGGTGTCGACCGCGGCGGCCATGTCGGCGAGCAGGAAGCCCAGCCCCTGGTGGTCGATGATCCGCCGGCCGAAGGTGCTGCGCTGGTGCGCGTAGTCCACCGCGGTGTCCAGCGCCGCCTGCGCCAGGCCGGTGGCGACCGCGGCGATGCCCAGCCGCCCGGAGTCCAGCGCGGAGAACGCGATCGGCAGACCCTGTCCCTCGGCCCCGATGAGCCGGTCGGCCTCGATCAGCGCGCCGTCCCAGTTGGCCATCGTGGTCGGGATGGCGTGCAGGCCCATCTTCTCCTCGGGCCGGCCGAACGACAGCCCCTCGACCTGCCCGGGCGCGAGAAAGCAGGAGATCCCGCGGGAGCCCTCGCCGGTGCGCGCGAACAGCGCGTAGAAGTCGGCCTTCCCACCGTGGGTGATCCACGACTTGGTGCCGGTCACCCGGTACCCGCCCTCGGTCCGCTCCGCCCTGCAGGCCAGCGCCGCGGCGTCGGAGCCGGCCTGCGGCTCGGACAGCGAGTAGCCGCCGACGAGTTCACCGGCGAGCATCCGCGGCAACCAGCGCTCCTGCTGCTCCGGCGTGCCGAAGGTGGCCAGCGGGTGGCAGGACAGCCCGTGCACCGACACCGCCACGGCCACCGCCGCCCAGCGCGCGCCGAGCTCCTCGAGCACCTGCAGGTAGACCTCGTAGGGCTGTCCGCCCCCGCCGAGCTCCTCGGGGTAGGGCAGGCCGAGCAGGCCGAGCCCGCCGAGGGTGGCGAACAGCCCCTCGGGATAGGTCTCGGCCCGCTCGTGCTCGTCCACGCGGGTCGCCAGCTCCTTGTCGGCGACCTCGCGGACGAGCGCGAGCAGGTCCTCGGCCTCCTCGCTGGGCACCAGGCGGTCGACGGTCACGGCAGGTCCTCCAGGATCAGTTCTTCAGCTCGGGGAACTGGTCGTCGCGCCACTCGACGCCCGAACGGCTGTCGGCGCCGGCGAGTTCCTCCTCGCGGGCGCGCAGCTCCACCCGCCGGATCTTCCCCGAGATGGTCTTGGGCAGCTCCGCGAACTCGATGCGCCGCACCCGCTGGTAGGGGTTGAGCCGCTCGCGGGCGTACCGCAGCACCGACAGCGCCGTCTCCTCGGTCGGCTCGTGCCCCGGGGCCAGCGTGACGTAGGCCTTGGGCACGGCCAGCCGCAGGGCGTCGGGCGCGGGGACGACGGCGGCCTCGGCGACGGCCGGGTGCTCGATGAGGACCGACTCGAGCTCGAACGGGCTGATCTTGTAGTCGCTGGCCTTGAAGACGTCGTCGGTGCGTCCGATGTAGGTGATGTAGCCGTCGGCGTCGACGCTGGCGACGTCCCCGGTGTGGTAGTAACCGCCGGCCTTGGCCTCGGCGTCGCGCTCGGGGTCGCCCTGGTAGCCGGTCATCAGCGGTAGCGGGTACGGCGAGAGGTCCAGGCAGATCTCCCCCTCCCCCGGCCCCTCGACGCGGCGGCCGCCGACCGGGTCGACCAGCACCACCGGCACCCCGGGCAGCGGGCGCCCCATGGAGCCGGGCCTGACCTCCGAGTCGGGGGTGTTGCCGACCTGCGCGGTCGTCTCGGTCTGGCCGTAGCCGTCGCGGACGGTCAGCCCCCAGGCGCGGCGGACCTGCTCGATGACCTCGGGGTTGAGCGGCTCGCCGGCGGCCAGGACCTCCCGCAACGCGCCGGGGCCGCCGGAGAGGTCGGCGTTGACGAGCATCCGCCACACCGTGGGGGGCGCGCAGAAGGTGGTCACGCCGTGCTCGCGGATCAGCCCCAGCAGCGTGGTCGGGTCGAAGCGGCGGTAGTCGTGCACGACGACCGTCGCCTCGGCGATCCACGGGGCGAAGAAGCAGGACCAGGCGTGCTTGGCCCAGCCGGGCGAGGAGATGTTGAGGTGCACGTCGCCGGGCTGCAGGCCCAGCCAGTACACCGTCGACAGGTGCCCGACCGGGTAGGAGACCTGCGTGTGCTCGACCAGCTTGGGGCGCGACGTCGTCCCCGAGGTGAAGTACAGCAGCAGCGGGTCGCCGGGCGCGGTCCCCGGGTGCTCGACCGGCGCGTGCTCGAGGTCGGCGGCCGCCCGCAGGTCCGCCCAGCCCTCGGCCGGCCCCACGCTGATCCGCGTGTGGTCGCCGGGGACCTGGTCGAACTTCCCGACGTCGGCGGCGTTGCAGACGACGTGCCGCGCGCCGCCGCGGGTGATCCGGTCGACCAGGTCCGCGGGGCCGACCGCCGTGGTGGTCGGCACGATCACCGCGCCGAGCTTCATCACGGCCAGCATCGACTCCCACAGCTCGACCTGGTTGCCGAGCATGAGCAGCACCGGGTCGCCCCTGCGCACGCCGCGGCCGGCCAGCCAGGCGGCCAGCTGGTCGGAGCGCCGCGCCATCTCGTCGAAGGAGCGCCGCGTCGTCGTCCCGTCCTCGGCGACGAGGACCAGGGCGGGACGGTCGTTGCCCCGCGCGACGGCGTCGAACCAGTCGACCGCCCAGTTGAACCGTTCCCCCAGCTCGGGCCAGCGGAACTCGGCGACCGCCGTCTCGTGCCGGCCGCGCAGCGCCAGCAGCTGGTCCCGGCTGGCCCGGTAGGCCTCGGCGACGTCCATCGGGGTCCTCCCTCTGCGTGGTCGAGCGCGGTCAGCGTCGTCCATGGTGGCGCAGGACACCACTTCCGTACGGGTGCACGACCGCACCGCGGCCCGCGTCGCCGGTGTCCTCCGACCCGGCCCGGCCGGCCGGCGCGCCGAGCGGCCACCGGAGGCGCTGCGTATCGTCCCCCGGGTGTCCCGGGACGGCGCAGGCGCAGCCAGCACGGCTTGGCCCCCCGTGTACTCGACGGTGCGCACGGCCTCGGCCACGGTGCGCGTCGCGGTCGCCGGTGAGGGCCCGCCGCTGCTGCTGCTCAGCGGCATCGGCGCCAACATCGAGATGTGGGAGCCCGCTGCACGCCACCTGACCGGGCGCCGGCTGGTCATGCTGGACGTGCCCGGGACGGGCGGGTCCCCTGCGCTGCGGGTGGGCTTGAGGATGCGCGGCTACGCGCAGCTGGTGACGCAGGTGCTCGACGCCCTGGGGCTGGACCGGGTGGACGTCCTGGGCTACTCGTGGGGCGGCGCGCTGGCCCAGCAGCTGGCCCACCAGGCGCCGGAGCGCGTGCGGGCGCTCGTGCTGGCCGCCACGACGCCGGGCGTGGGCGGTCAGCCGCCGTGGCCCTGGGTCCTGGCGCTGATGAGCTCGCCGGCGCGCTACTACTCGCGCACCTACCTGCGGCTGACCGCGCCGCTGCTGTTCGGCACCAGCCCGCGGGCGGCCGCCGACTCGCTCCACGGCCGGGCTCGGCTGCACCGGCCGCCCAGCCTCGCCGGCTACACGCAGCAGCTCTACGCCGTCTCCGGCTGGTCGAGCCGGTGCTGGCTGCGCCAGCTCGACCACCCGACCCTGGTGATCGGCGCGCGGCGGGACCCGCTCGCGCGGCCCCGCAACGCCGACATCCTCGCGACCGCCCTGCCGCACGCCCGGCTGGAGATGGTCGACAGCGGCCACCTGTTCCTGTTCGAGGACCCGGAGCAGGGCTGCGCGCTGGTCGAGGACTTCCTGGGCGACCAGGACGCCGGCGCCTCCGTCGAGCAGGTCCGCGCCCACTCCGGGAGGTAGCACCGGGGCCGGTCCCCGGCTCTCCGTGGTACTCGTGTGCGTGACCCGGACCACCGTCCCGGGCGCCACCGACCCCGACCGCTGCCGGCCCCGGGAGGCCCTCCGTGTTCGACGACGCGCTGACCACGACGATCGCCCGCGCCCGCCGGCACGCCCTCGGCGACCTGCTGCGCCGCTCCGCGGCCCGGGTGCCGGGCAAGACCGCCCTGCGCTTCCGCGACCGCTCCCACACCTACGCCGAACTGGACGCCGCGGCCGACCGCACCGCCAACGCCCTGGCCGAACGGGGCGTGTCCAAGGGCGACCGGGTCGCGCTGCTGTCCCACAACGACGACGGGTACGTGGTGCTGACCTTCGCGCTCGCGCGGCTGGGTGCGATCGCCGTCCCGGTGAACTTCATGCTCCGGGCCGGCGAGGTGGCCTACATCCTCGAGCACTCCGCGGCGATCGGCGTCGTCGCCGAGTCCGCGCTGCTGCCGGTGGCGCAGGAGGCGATCGAGGAGGCCGGGCGCGCGGAGTCGGTCCGGGTCCGCGGCGTCCTGGGCTCCACCGCCTCCCAGCAATCCCGGAGCCTGCCGGAGGGCTGGGAGGCGGTCGAGACCTGGACCGCGCACGGCGACCCCACCGCACCGCAGGTGGACGTCGCCGACGACGACGTGCTGCAGCTGATGTACACGAGCGGCACCGAGTCGCGGCCCAAGGGCGTGATGATGACCAGCCGCAGCCTCATCGCCCAGTACGTCAGCTGCATCGTCGACGGCCGCTACACCGCGGGGGACGTCGCCCTGCACGCGCTGCCGCTGTTCCACGTCGCGGCCCAGCACTGCTTCCTGATGCCGAACCTCTACCTGGGCGGGACGAACGTCGTCCTGGACGGGCCGGACCCGGCCACCCTGCTCGAGACGGTCGAGCGGGAGCGGATCACCAGCCTGTTCTGCCCGCCGACGGTGTGGATCGGGCTGCTGCGGCACCCCGACTTCGACCGCCGCGACCTCTCGTCGCTGGCCACCGGCTACTACGGCGCGTCCATCATGCCGGTGGCCGTCGTCGAGGAGCTCCGCCGCAGGCTGCCCGACATGGCGCTGTTCAACTTCTACGGCCAGACCGAGATGTCCGCGGTCGCCCTCGTGCTCTCACCCGAGGACCAGCTGCGCAAGCCCGGGTCGGCCGGCACGGCGGTGGTCAACAGCGAGACCCGGGTCGTCGACGACGCCGACGACCCGGTGGGCCCGGGCGTCGAGGGCGAGATCGTGCACCGCAGCCCGCACGCCACCGCCGGCTACTGGAACGACCCGGGGAAGACGGCCGAGGCGTTCCGCAACGGCTGGTTCCACAGCGGCGACCTCGGCGTGGCCGACGAGGACGGCTACATCACGATCGTCGACCGCAAGAAGGACGTGATCAAGACCGGCGGGGAGAACGTGGCCAGCCGCGAGGTGGAGGAGGTCCTCTACCAGCACCCCGCCGTCGCGGAGGTCGCCGTCTTCGGCATCCCCCACCCGCGCTGGATCGAGGCCGTCGCCGCGGTCGTCGTCCCCCGGGACGGGCAGCCGGTCGACCCCGACCAGCTCGTGGCGTTCTGCCGCGAGCGACTCGCCGGCTACAAGACCCCCCGGTACGTGGCCGTCGCCGACGGCCTGCCGAAGAACGCCAGCGGCAAGATCCTCAAGCGCGAGCTGCGCATGGCGTACGCGGACCTCGCCGGCTGACCGGCGCCCGCGCGTCCCGACGGGCCCTCCCCCGGAGCCGTCGGTTAGCGTCGGCAGGGTGTGGCACCGGCCACACGGCAGGAGCTCCGAAGGGCGGACACCCGTGCTCTACACCGCGTACGAGTGGCAGCGGCGGCTGACCGCTCCTGCCCGGACGACGACAGCGCTGACCGCGCGTGCCCTCGAGGCACTGCCCGCGCCGCTGGCCGCGCTGCCCGGGACCCGCCGGCTGCGGGCGGCCTGCCGGGTGGTCGCCGACGCACGCGCCACCCACGTCCGCCCCGACTGGGGCATCGACACGGTGGACGTCGACGGGCGGGCCGCCGAGGTGGTCGTGGAGCCGGTGCTGTCGACGCCGTTCGCCGACGTGCTGCACTTCTCCAAGCCCGACATCGCCGGTCAGCCCCAGGTGCTGGTCGTGGGGCCGATCTCCGGGCACTTCGCCACGCTGCTGCGCCCCACGGTGCGCACCCTGCTGGCCGACCACGACGTGTTCGTCATCGACTGGCACAACGCCCGCGACGTCCCGGTGTCCGCCGGCCGGTTCGGGCTCGACGAGTACGTCGACCACGTCCTGCAGGCCGTGCGGCACCTGGGCCGGGACACCCACGTCCTGGCCGTGTGCCAGCCCGCGCCGCTCGTGCTCGCCGCCGTCGCCCTGCTGGCCGCCGACGACGACCCCGCCCAGCCGCGCAGCCTCACGCTGATCGCCGGCCCGATCGACACCCGGGTCAACCCCAACCGGGTCAACGCCAACGCCGGCCGCGTCCCGCTGTCCCGGTACGAGCGGCTGCTGATCACGACCGTCCCGGCCCGGTACCCGGGCGCCGGACGGCGGGTCTACCCCGGGGTCGCCCAGCTCGCGGCGTTCATGTCGATGAACCCGCGGCGGCACCTCGGTGCCCACCTGGGGATGTACCGCGCCATGGTGGCCGGCGACGAGGCGACCGCGGCCGCCACCCGCGCCTTCTACGACGAGTACGGCGCGGTGATGGACGTGCCCGCGGAGTTCTACCTGGAGACGCTGCAGCGCGTCTTCATGGCGCACGACCTGCCCCGCAGCGTCCTGACCTGGCGGGGCCGGCACGTCGACCCCTCGCTCATCGAGGAGACCGCGCTGCTCACCGTCGAGGGCGCCCAGGACGACATGTGCTCACCCGGGCAGACCGAGGCCGCGCACGCGCTGTGCACCGGGCTCCCGCCCGAGCGGCGCCGGCACCACCTGCAGCCGGGCGTGGGTCACTACGGCGTGTTCGCCGGCTCGCGTTGGGAGGCCGAGATCTACCCGGTCGTCCGCGCCTTCATCGCCGAGCACGACACCGCGCGGACGGTCACCCCGCTCTTCTGACGCCTGCCGGGCGGCCGGCCCAGGGTCCGGCCGGCCCAGGGTCCGGCCGGCTCAGGGTCCGGCCGGCTCAGGGCCGGGTCGCGACCAGCGCCGTCCAGCAGCCGGCGAGCCGGGTGTCCTGCGCGGTCACGGTCAGCCCCGCCGCCCGGCACGCGGCGGCGAGGCCGTCCGGGGTGGGCCGGTCGCCGTCGGCGGGGTGGCGGGAGACCGCCCGCAGCGGGCGGCTGTCGACGAAGCGCGCGGTCATCTCGCAGGAGTAGAGGCGCCCGCCGGGCCGCAGCACCCGCGCCGCCTCCCGGACCACGTCCCGCCAGGCGTCGGCGTGGTGCAGGACGTGGTAGCCGAAGACCGCGTCGTAGGCCCCGTCCTGCGCGACCAGCGCCGTCACGTCGCCGCGCTGCACGTCGACCCGGCCGCCCAGGTCGCGGACCGCCGCCCGGCATGCCGCGACGCTCGGCTCGTACCGCTCGACGCCGTCGGCGTGTGCGGCGCCGAAGACCTCCAGCGCCAGGCGCAACCCGGTGCCGCGCCGCCCGGTGCCGAGCTCCAGGACCCGGCCGCCGGGCACCGGCCCGCCCAGCCGGAGCAGGACCGGTGCCTCGACGCGGCGCTGGACCAGCGCACGGACGCGTGAGTCGACCCAGAGCCGGTTGGCGTCGACGAGGGTCGGCGGGACGGGACGGGAGGAGCTGGTGCCCATCGTGCCGTCCTGCCCCGCCGGCGCGGCGGGCAACCGCAGGTCAACTTCGGTAGTTCACGTGCGGGTGGTCCATGTGGTTGGCCGTCGCGCCGCCGCGGTCGGCCATCGCCTTCCAGGAGCCGTTCGGCGAGGACAGCATCCGCTGCTGCCAGATGATGTAGTCGACGCCGAGCTCGTCCCAGTGGGCCTTGTGGTACTCGACGATCGCGTCCCCGAGGGCGGCGTCGGACATCACCATGTAGTCCAGCGCCAGGCCGGACGGGTGGCCGCCCGGGTCGGCCGCGCTCGGGCGGGTGCCGCCCAGGGTGATCGAGCCGGCGCCGGGCACGGCGCTGACGACGGCGTTGGCCGCGGCCTGCACGACCGCGGCGACGGGGCCGGCGGTGTTGGTGACGCGCGCGACCGTGCCGGCCGAGGCGGCCGAGGCCCGGGGCGCGGCCGCCGCGGGAGCTGCCGCACCCGCCTGCGCCGGGGCGGCGGCCTGCGCGGCCTCCGCCTCGGCCTTCGCGGCGGCGTCCGCGGCGACCTTCGCGGCGGCCTCGGCCTCGGCCCGCTGCCGGTCGAGCACCGCCTGGTCGGCGGCGGCCTGGACCTGCTGGGCAGCGGTCTCGGCGGCCTCGCGGGTGCTGCGGGTGGCGGCGAGGTCCTGCAGCGGCTGCAGCTCGGTGGCGACGTCGACCGGGCCGGACCCGGCGGTCAGCCCGAGCTCCTGGGCGACGCTGACGGTCCGCGGCGGCGCGGCCCCGGCCTGCGCGGCCGGCTCGGTGCCGACGACGACGCCGGCCAGGACGGCGCCGGCGGTGGCCGCCCCCAGGTACAGGGCGGGACGGCGGCGTGCGCGGGCGAGGCGGCCAGAGGTGGGAGTGCGCGTGTCCATGGGGATGGGAGTTCTCCGGGGTGCGGGCGCAGCGGCGCGCGGGCGCGCGGAGCTGCGGAGGCGTGCGGACGGCAGGGGGCTGCGGCCGTGCGGCGAGCGCCGGGGCGGGCGCACCGGAGGGGAACGGCGGGGTGCCGGTCGAGCTGAGGTGCTCGGGGGGGTCCGGTGGGCCTGCGCGGGCGACGTCCGCTGCGGACGGCCGCGGGCGGTCAGGTGCGCGAGCGCCCCCGGGACCGGAGCCGGCGGGGTGGTGCAGCGGGGCAGGCGCACGCCATCCGGCGGCTCTCCGTTTCTTCCGTGAGCCGCCTACCGAGTTAGCTGACGGGTTCGGGCGGGAAGCAGCCCTACCTGCCCCCGGACGTGCGTCCAGGAGCGGATTCACCCCAGTACTGCGGTGGGTCCCCGGCTCGCCCCGAAGGGGCGACTCGGCGGCGTCCGCTCGGGCCCCCTTCGGAGGCGGAACGACCGACCGGACCCATCGACCGTAACGGCGTCATCGAACTGTGACAATCCGCGGCCCCGTTTTCGTGAGGTGATGCACGTCGTCCACCCCCGGATCGGGGGCCGGAGGGTGTAGGGGTCCTGCGAGTGCGAGCGCCGGCGGGAAGCCGGGTCGGGGGGCCGGGCGCGGGCGGACCGTCGGCCGCCGGCGCCCGGCCGCAGCACCTCGGTCAGGAGGTGACGCAGACCTGCCCGCGGTCCCTGCGCTGCGGGCCCTGGCCGCCGGGCCGGATGTCCTCGTCGAAGATCTCCGTCGGCAGGAAGACCGAGCAGCAGGCGTTGGGGATGTCCACCACACCACCGATCCGGCCCTCGATCGGCGAGGTGCCGAGGATGAGGTAGGACTGCTCGCCGGTGTAGCCCCACTTCTCCAGGTAGCGGATGGCGTTCAGGCAGGCGTTGCGGTAGGCCAGCGTCGCGTCCATGTAGACGTTCGTGTCGTCGCGGTGGTCGACCGAGACACCGATGAACGTCAGGAACTCCGAGTAGCGCGGCTCGACCCGGCCGGGCATGAAGATCGGGTTGGTCGTGACGCCGTAGGTCTCCATGCCGCCCTTGATGAGGTCGACGGAGAAGTCGATGAAGCCGCCCATCTCGATGGCGCCGCAGAAGTTGATCTCGCCGTCGCCCTGGCTGAAGTGCAGGTCCCCGCCGGAGAGCAGCCCGCCGTCGACGTACACCGGGTAGAACACCCGGCTGCCGCGGGTGAAGTTCTTGATGTCGTGGTTGCCGCCGTTCTCCCGCGCCGGGACGGTGCGGGCGCCGTCCCGCCCGATCGCCCCGAGCAGGTCACCGGTGGCCGTGCCGCCCAGGACGTTGTCGGGCAGCGGCGGCAGCCCCAGCGGCGGGACGCGGTCGGGGTCGGTGGCGATCAGCGCGCGCTCGCGGGCGTTCCAGCGCGCCAGCAGGTCCGCCGACGGCGCGGTGCCGAACAGGCCGGGGTGGGTGATGCCGGTGTACTCGACCCCGGGGACGTGGCGGGAGGTGCACTTCTGCCCGCGGAAGTCCCAGATGGCCTTGTAGGCGTCGGGGAAGTAGTCGGCGAGGAAGCCCCCGCCGTTGACCTTGGCGAAGATCCCGGAGTACCCCCAGCCCTCCCCGCAGTTGGGGCCCTGGACCTGCGGCACCGGGCCGAGGTCGAGGATGTCGACGACCAGGAGGTCACCCGGCTCGGCCCCCTCCACGGCGATCGGCCCGGAGAGCATGTGGGCGTGGGAGAGGTCGACGTCCCGCACGTCGTTGGCCGAGTCGTTGTTGCCGATCTGGCCGTCGGTCCACTCCCTGCACTCCACCCGGAAGTCCTGCCCCGGACGGACGGTGACCGCCGGCGGGATGTCCGGGTGCCAGCGGTTGTGGCCGGGGACGGCCTGGTCCCGCATGGACCTGCTCTGGTCGACGCTGAACACGACCTCGGGCATGGCGGTTTCCTCTCACTGGGCGCCCGGTGCGGCACCGGGCTGGGTGGGGGTGGGCGGAGCGGAGGCGGACAGGGTCCGGCTGAGCGGGACGCTGGCGACGAGCAGGAGCACCCCGAGGGCGGCGACGACGAGGGCAGTGGTGAGCGACTCGCTCCACCAACCGGTGATGATCAGGAAGGCCGGGACGGCGGCCGTGAGCAGCCCCTCCCCCAGGGTCAGGACGCCGACCGCGCCGATGAGGTGGTCCTTGTGCCCGGCCATCAGCAGGAAGAAGCAGAACCACAGGACCGCCCACAGCAGCCAGATGACGGCGAAGGTCCGGTCACCGACCTCCAGCCAGGAGTGGGCGGCGAAACCCACGGCGGCAGCGGCCACGACCAGGGAGAACCAGCCGAGTCCCTCGGCCGGCCAGCCGGTGATGCCGTTGATGCCCACCCACAGGTAGGTGAAGCCGAAGTAGTAGAGCCCCGCGGCGAGCGCGATCTGCGCCTGGTCACCGCCCGCGGCGATGATGAGGTAGGTCGGCGTGACCACCTGGAGCCCGCCGACGAAGAGGTTCAGCGGTGCGGCGCTGCGCGGGCTCACGCGCCCCAGCAGCATGAACCCGTTGACGACGAGCACGGCACAGACGTAGAGCAGGCCGACGGCGCCCACGGGTCACCAGCGCGGCAGTGAGGGGTGCGGGCCCGCGGGACGGTGCGCCGCGTTGACCGGGGCGGCGCCCGTGGTGGGACTCCACCGCCGGCTCCGCGGCCGGGGCCTGCCGGCGGGGATCGAACGGACCACCTGCGGCGCCTCGGCGCTGGCGTCGGCGGCCGAGACGGCGCGGTGCAGTGCGGCGGGTGTCGTCGCCAGGGCGGGCGCGGTCCACACCCGGGGGGACTCCTCCGCGCACGTCGGGCAGGGGTGCGTGGAGCGCAGCGAGGACATCGGGATCACCACCTCGAACACCGAGCAGTCGGGGCAGCGGAACACGTACGTGGCCATGACTCCTCCGTTCTTTTCACCTGCAACTTATTCAGGTGAAAAGAACTGTCAAGAGGAGTGCGCAGGTGGTCCCGCTAGAGCGCGGCGAGGACGTCGAAGTCGTAGCCGTCGGCCACGGCGAGGTGGACCCGCTGCTGGAGGTGGTTGCCGGCGAAGGACACCGGGCCGCGCGGCCCGTCGTAGCCCAGCCCGTCGGCGACGGCGACCATCCGGTGGACGTCGAAGCTGCCGGCGCGCCGGGCGAGGGCCGCCAGGGCCATGAGCCCCTCGCAGCAGGACTCCGCGGCGTTGTTCAGCGGTGGCGCGTCGGGACCGTGCTGGTCGACGTAGTCGCCGCAGAACTCCAGCGCCGACGACGTGGCCAGCGACCGGAAGTAGGACGCGCAGACGAAGAGGTTCCTCGTCGCCTCCGCCCCGCTGGCCAGGAGCATGTTCTCCTCCATGAGCGGGGTGAAGCGGACCAGCCCGTCCTGCAGTCCCTCCTCGGCGAACACGCGGTTGAACTGGACCGCGTCCTGCCCGACCAGGTAGAGCAGCACCCCCTGGGCGTCACTGGCGCGGATGCGCCCGACGACGCCGCGGAAGTCGTCGGTCCCCAGCGGCACGTACGCCGTCCCGACCAGCCGCAGGTCCAGCTGCCGGGCGAACTCCCGGGTGACCGCGACCGAGGCGCGGGGCCAGACGTAGTCGTCGCCCACCACGAACCACCGCCGCACGCCGCACACGTCGCGCAGCCACCGCAGCGCGGGTGCGATCTGCCGCGCGGGCGTCTCACCGGAGCAGAAGACGCCCGGCCGGGACTCCCCGCCCTCGTACAGCGAGGTGTAGACGTAGGGGATCCGCCCCGCGGTCACGGGGGCCACGGCGTGCCGGACCGCCGAGATGTGCCAGCCGGTCACCGCGTCGATCCGCCCGGCGTCGATCAGCCGGCCGACGGCGGCGCCCACCTGCTCCGGCCGCGCGCCCCCGTCGACGACCTCGACGGCCAGCTCCCGGCCGAGGACGCCGGCGTCGTTGATGGTCCGCACCGCCGTCGCCGCGACCGCCTCGCAGGACGGGCCGAAGAGGCCCGCGGGCCCCTGCAGGGGCACGACCAGCCCGACCCGCGCGACCTCTGCGGACCGACGACGCATCGATCCCCCCAGGCGTGGAGTGCGCGGGCGTTGGAGCGGGACGTCCCGGACCTCTGCGAGAATCGGCCCGAGTCGGGCATCACTATGCTGACCCGCCCCGGCCATGGGAAGGGTCCCGGGCGAGGGAGAGGCGAGCATGCGACAGGAGACGTCGGGGGGGTCACTGCCCCACGTCGACCTGCTACGGCAGGTGACCTCCGGCCTGACCTCCCGCGTCGAGGAGATCCTCGTCGGGAGCGACCTCACCCTGGACCAGTGGCGGGTGCTGCACACCCTGACCGAGGCCGGCCCGCTGTCCATGAGCGACCTGAGCGGCCGCACCCGCATCTCCGGGCCCACCGTGACCCGGCTCGTGGACCGGCTGGTGGAGCGCGCGCTGCTCTACCGCAACGTCGACGCGACCGACCGTCGCCGTGTCGTCGTGCACGCCGCCGAACGCGGCCGGGCGTTGTGCCGGTCGCTCGCCCCGCAGATCGCCGAGGCCGAGCGCGCCGGGCTCGCCGCGCTGTCCTCGGCCGAGGCGCGCACGCTCCGCCGGCTGCTGGAGCGGCTGGCGACCCGCTGACCCGGGCGTTCGGGGTTGCGCTGAGCACATCGCGGCGAGCAGGCTGGCCGGCCTCCCAGCTGAGAGGAACCCGCCGTGCCGGCTCCGACGGACCACGAGCTGTTCGACCTCGGCGACCTGCCGCTGCAGAGCGGCGCGACGCTGCGCGGCGCCCGACTGGCCTACAAGACGTACGGGACCCTGAACGCCGACCGGTCCAACGTGATCGTGCACCCCACGTGGTTCAGCGCCTGGCACGACGCCAACGAGTGGTCGATCGGCCCGGGCCTGGCCTGCGACCCGGACCGGTACTTCATCGTCGTCCCGAACCAGCTCAACAACGGCCTGTCGACCTCGCCGAGCACCACCCCTCCCCCCTTCGACGGCCCCCACTTCCCCCGGATCACCTTCTCCGACCAGATCGAGGCCCAGCACCGCCTGCTCACGCAGCAGTGGGGCATCGAGTCGATCGAGCTGGTGCTCGGCTCCTCCATGGGGGCCGGCCAGACCTACCAGTGGGCGGTCAGCCACCCCGAGATGGTGAAGCGGGCCGCCCCGATCGTCGGCTCCAGCCGCACCAGCGAGCACAACCAGGTGTTCCTGAAGAGCCTGCGGGCCACGCTGACGCTCGACCCGGCGTTCCGGGGCGGCGAGTACTCCCCCGACGCGCGCCCCACCGCCGGCATGCGGGCCTTCGCCCGGATCTACGCCGGGTGGGGCCTGTCGCAGGCGTTCTACTGGGAGCGCGAGTACCGGACCATGGGCTACTCCTCGCTCGAGGACTTCCTGGTCGGGTTCTGGGAGGGCTTCTGGCTCGACCGGGACCGGGACCCGAACAACCTGCTGGCGATGCTCTGGACCTGGGAGCACGGGGACGTCGGCCGGACGCCGGGCTTCGACGGGGACACCGAGGCGGCACTGCGCTCGATCCGCTGCCCGCTGGTGGCCATGCCCGCCCGGACCGACCTCTACTTCCCCCCCGAGGACGAGCAGTGGGCCTCGCAGTTCATCGCCCGGGGCGAGGTCCGGGTCATCGACACCATCTGGGGGCACTTCGGCGGCCTCGGGATGAACCCCGCCGACAACGACGTCGTCGACCGGACGCTGAAGGAACTGCTCGACCGTCCCGCCTGACCGCGCGAGCGCTTCCCCGCCCGGTCCGCACCCGCGGCCCGGGGGCGGCGGGGAGCTGGCGGCGGAGCTCGCCCAGGTTCTGCCCCGGGGCCCCGCCGGGGACAGCATGCGGTCGACGGAACGGTTCCGCAACAGATGTCTAGGACGTCTGACCGCGGGCACCGAGCGCCACCCCGGAGTCGGGCTGCCCGCGGACGGTTCTCCGCGGCTCCCCGGGGCACTGAGTCGGCATGAGCGAGATGGACCCGCGGGACCCGAGCACCCTGTACTCGGAGGGTCCGGTCGCGCCCGAGCCGCCCGAGGACGACCTGCCCGACACCTCGCCGCTGCGCGACTCCGGCGGCACCGGTCCGGGCCCGGACGACCTCGACGAGCTGCTCTGAGAGGCCCTCCGCACACCAGCGGCCCTCCACCGAGGGGGTGGAGGGCCGCCGACGTGCGGGCCGGGGACTCAGCCGACGTAGTTCACGTGCACGTGGTCCATGTGGTTCGCCGTCGCGCCGCCGCGGTCGGCCATGGCCTTCCACACGCCGTCCGGCGAGGTCAGGATCCGCTGCTGCCAGATGACGTACTCAACGCCGAGCTCGTCCCAGTGGGCGATGTGGTACTCGGCGATGGCGTCGCCGAGGGCGGCGTCGGACATGACCATGTAGTCCAGCGCGAGGCCGGACGGGTGGCCGTTCGGGTCGGTGGCGCTGGCCCGGGTGCCGCCGATGGTGATCGAGCCGGCGCCGGACACCTCGCTGACCACCCGGTTCGCCGCGACCTGCACCTGCGAGGCCACGTCGCCGGAGCTGTTGCTGATGCGCGCGGTGGCCGCTGGTGCCGGAGCGGCCGCCGCGGCGAGCGGGGCGACCACCGGCGCGGGCGCGGCGTCGCCGGCCGAGCCGGCGGCGGGAGCCGGGGCGGCCGGGGCGGCGGCCGCCGAGCCGGCGGTGTGGAGGACCTGACCCGGGAAGATCAGGTTCGGGTCGGCGCCGATGACGCCGACGTTGCGCTGGTACAGGTCCCGCCACGACTGACCGTGGGCGGCGGCGATCGTCGCGATCGTGTCACCGCGCTCGACGGTGTAGCCGGCCTCCGGGGCGCCGGCGTCGGCGACCGCCGTCGCGGCGGGGGCCTCGACGGCGTGAGCCGGGAGGGGGCCCGTCGTCCCGGCGAGGGCCTGGGACGGGGAGCCCAGGACGCCGAACCCGACGACGGTGGCGCCGGCGGCGACGGGCGCCTTGGCGAGGACCTTCTTGGTGCGGACGTAGCGGGGTGCGCGGTGCTTGGCCATGGTGATCTCCGATCACCGCCGGCGAGGTGAGCTGTCGGGTTCGGGCGATCGGTGCCCGGCCGCGGTCCGCGGCTTCACCCCGAGGCGGTCCTCGGCTCGAGCCGTGCGGCTCGAGTCGTGGCGCGCCGTGGTCGTGGGTCCCCCACCCCTGCCCTGGGATCTGGATGGCGACCGGTGGGCAGGGTTTGGCGGTCCGGCGCCGCGCTCTCTCCTTTGCTGAGCGCACACAAAACGCTACGTGCAGTCATGTGCACTGTCGTCGTGACGCCGGTCACAAACCGGCTATCCAGCAGCGCGCCGCAGGTCGACGCGGCGTGTCGCGCCGGTGTAGCCGTGGTCACTCCTGCCCCGGCCGCACGGCCTCCCGGCCGGCGGTGGTCGGTCAGGAGGAGGGACGGTGGGCGTCGAGCCAGGCGACGACGTCGGCCAGGACGTCGTCCTTCTCGGGCTCGTTGTGCGGCTCGTGGAAGAGCCCCTCGTAGGTCGTGACCGTGAGGTCGGGTGAGCCGGCGTGCGCCCGGACGACCTCGCTGGCCGCCGGCGGCACGAGCCGGTCGGCGGTGCCGTGCAGCACGAGCAGCGGCATGGTCAGCGAGGGCAGCCGCCGGGGCATGGCCAGCGCGGTGGCCATCAGCTCGGCGCCGGTGCGGGCGACCACCCGGCCGTTGTGGTTGAGCGGGTCGGTCCAGTAGTCGCGGACCACCTCGGGGTCCCGGCTGACCGCCTCCGCGTCGAGCCGCAGGACGCCGAGGTCGGGCAGGACCCGCGACAGCAGCGGCGCCAGGGTCCGCTGGACGGCGGTCGCGGCGCTGGTGTCCAGGGCCGCCGCCGAGACCACCGCGCCGGCGACCCGGGCGTCCGGCGTCCCGGTCAGGTACTGCAGCGCGATCAGCCCACCCAGGCTGTGCCCGTAGACGAACAGCGGGACGCCGGGGTGCTGCTCGCCGGCGAACCGCACCAGCTCGGCCACGCCGTCGACGGCGGCGGCCATGCTGCCGATGTTGCTGCGGCGACCCGGGGACCGGCCGTGCCCGGGGTGGTCGACGGCGTGGGCGGCGTACCCTGCGGCGGCCAGCCGCTCGGCGACGTGCCGGTACCGGCCGCCGTGCTCGTGCGCGCCGTGCACCAGGACGACGGCGCCGACCGGGTCCTCGACGGTCCAGGCCTGCCGGTACAGCCCCGAGGCCAGGGTGCCCTCGGCGTGCACGGGCTGAGCAGCGGTCATCGGGGAGTCCTCCTGCGCGGGTGCGGTCTGCTGCGCATCCTGCAGGAGACCTGGACCGGTGCGGCCGGACGGCCGGTCCTAGGTTGGACACCATGCCGACCACGTCGCCGGGGACCACGCCCGGGGAGACCGTCAGTGACCTCGGCCTGCCCGCGCGGGCGGTCACCGCACTGGCCCGGGCCGGGATCACCACGACCGCACAACTCGCCGGCCTCACCCGGGCCGACCTGCTGGCGGTCAACGGGCTGGGCCCGGGCAGCATCGCGGCCATCCGCCGCGTCGTCCCGGAGCCGCCCGGCCGCGTTGCCGCGGGTGGGCGCGGGGAGCGGCTCTCCTCCCCGGACACGCATCCGGACGACGAGGAGTCGCCCGCCGCCCCGGCGATCCCGTCGTTCGAGTCGCTGCGCAGCACGCGCCGCCGGACGACGGTGGACCTGATCGTGCCCGCGACGCCGCCCCCGGCCGACCCCACGCCGAGCGCGCCTCCGCCGCCGCCGGACTACGGCGACCTGTGGCGCCTCGGCGTCCGGGTCGGTCAGGCCGTCGCGACCCTGCCGGTGCGACTGGCGGTGTGCGCCGTCCGGGAGCCGGTCCGCCGGCTGCGGCAGCTGGTCGGTCGCTAGGCCGGTTCCGCGGCGCGCCCGGCTGTCCCACCATGGGCGTCATGACCCGCACCGACCTGGCGCCGGTGGTGGGCCGGTGGCGCACCGAGGGCCACGTCCTCGGCGACGACCCGGTGCCCGTCACCGGCAGCGACGTCTACGAGCCCGGCCCCGGCGGCCACGTCCTCGTGCACTCCGTCGACGTCCTGGTGGGCGGGACGCCGGTGCGGGCGCTCGAGATCATCGGCGAGCGGGACGGCGACGCGATGCTGGCCCGCTCCTACGACGACACCGGCGACGTCACGCTCATGCGGGTCCGCATCGACGACGACGGCGCCTGGCACTTCACCGGTGGCGGTGACGTCGCCCGCGCCGCGCAGTTCGACCCGGACGCCCCCACGGCCGCCGTACGGTCGACCCTGCGCATCGCCTCGGATCGCCGGACGATGACCGCGCTGTGGGAGCGGGCCGAGGACGGCGTGACCTGGCAGCCGTGGATGGAGGTGCGGTTCACCCGCGAGGACGAGCCGGCGAGCGGGTACCCCATGGGCATGGACACCGACAGCACCCCGCCCCCCGCCGACGACAGGCCCCAGGAGACCGCTCCCCCGCTGCCCGACGACCCCCGCGTCCCGAGGCTCGAGGACGCCGACCCCACCCGCAGCAAGGAGCTCGGCGGCGCCGCCCCCGCCGTCGGACCGGAGTCGACCGAGCAGCCGGAGACCGACTGAGACCGCCACCCCGTGGTGCGACGCCGGTCACCCGCTCTGAGAGGCTCGCGACCCCGTACCCCCACCGTGCAGGAGGACCCGTGCGCGCCGCCCAGATCGCCACCCTCGACGGCCCCTCGGCCATCTCGGTCGCCGACGTCCCCGAGCCCGACGCGGACGGGAAGGTGCTGATCGACGTGCACGTCGCCGGCGTGACCTTCCCCGAGGTGCTGCTCAGCCGTGGGCAGTACCAGATCAAGCCGGAGCTGCCGTTCGTCCCCGGCAGCGAGGTCGCCGGCACGGTGCGCAGCGCGCCCGAGGGCAGCGGCGTGCAGCCCGGGCAGCGGGTGGCGGCCTTCCCCGGCTTCGGCGGGTTCGCCGAGGTGGCCTCGGCCGACCCGGGCCTCGTCTTCCCGCTGCCCGACCGGGTGGGCTTCGAGCAGGGCGCGGCGCTGCCCATGAACTACCTGACCATGCACTTCGCGCTTCGCCGCCGCGGTCAGCTGCGCGAGGGCGAGACGGTGCTGGTGCACGGCGCCGCCGGCGGCCTGGGGACGGCGGGCATCCAATTGGCCAAGGCCTACGGCGCGCGCGTGCTCGCGGTGGTGTCGAGCGAGGGCAAGGGCGAGACCGCACGGACCGCCGGCGCCGACGAGGTCGTGCTCGCCGACGGGTTCCGCGACCGGGTCAAGGAGCTCACCGGCGGCCGCGGCGTGGACGTCGTGGCCGACCCGGTGGGCGGCGACCGCTTCACCGACTCGCTGCGCAGCCTGGGGCGGGAGGGCCGACTGCTGGTCCTCGGCTTCACCGGCGGGGAGATCCCCACGGTCAAGGTCAACCGGCTGCTGCTGAACAACGTCTCGGTCGTCGGCGTCGGCTGGGGTGCGTTCTGGACGGGCGACCCCGGCTACGTGCAGGAGCAGTGGCGCGACCTGCAGCCGCTGCTCGAGCGCGGCGCCCTCGACCCGGTCCTCGGCTCGGTGCACGACCTCGCCGACGCCGCCGCGGCGGTCACCGAGCTCGACGAGCGCCGGGCCACGGGCAAGGTGCTGCTCCGGGTGCGCTGAAGGAGGACCGCCTCCCCCGCCCTGCAGCGGGACCGTTCGCGCATCCTCCGGCGGCTTGATCGGATGACGGTAACGATGTATCGTTACCGTCATCCGATATACCGAGGAGATGCACATGCACCCCATGCGAGACAACGGCGGACACCCCGCCGACCGACGTCACCACCACCCCCGCCGCGGCCACCCGGGCGCCTTCGACGGGCCGATGGGGCACCGCCGCGGAGGCCGCGGACGGGCCGCTCGCGGCGACGTCCGCGCGGCCGTCCTGCTGCTGGTGTCCGAACAGCCCATGCACGGGTACCAGCTCATGCAGGCGATCGCCGACCGCAGCGGCGGCCGGTGGACGCCGAGCCCGGGGGCGATCTACCCGACGATCAGCCAGCTCGAGGACGAGGGACTGGTCACCGTCACCGCCGAGGCCGGCCGCAAACTCGTCACGCTGACCGAGGCCGGCCGCCGTCACGTCGACGAGCACAGGCAGACCGGAGCCGACCCGTTCGCCGGGCACGACGCCACCGGTCCCGGCGCCGACCTCCGGGGCCCCGTCGAGCAGCTGCACGCCGCCGTCCGGGAGATCGCGCGGACCGGCACGGACGCGCAGCGCGCCGCGGCTGCCGCCGTCCTCGCCGACGCCCGCCGGTCGCTCTACCTGCTGCTGGCCGACGGGCCGGAGGCACCCGGGACCTGAACGAGGACCCCGCCCCCCCTGGACGGCCCCGCTGCAGGGTCCCGCCGCGAGCCTGCGAGTGGCGGGGGCAACGGGGTCCTCTCTCAGGTGGCCGTCCCCCGCCAGCGCAGCACCTCCAGCGCCGCGGCGACGCTGACGACGTTCTCGGCCAGCGGGCGCGGCAGCAGCTCGTCGGCGCGGGCCAGCCGGCGCAGCACCGTGTTGCGGTGCGTGTAGAGCCGCTCGGCGGTGCGCGAGGCGTTGCCCAGCTCGCGGACGTAGGTAAGCACCGCCTGCTGGGTGTCGGGGGCGGCGTGCAGCAGGTCGCCCAGGGTGTCGGCGAGGAACTCGTCGGCCTGCGTCAGCTCGGCGGTGAGCACCGCGACCAGCTGTACGTCCTCGTAGCGGGCCACCTGCTGGGGGCTGGTCAGCCGGGCGACCATGCGCTGGGTGGTGGCGGCGTCGAGGTGGCTGCGGCGGAAGCCGTCGACGTCCCGGCCGGGACGGCCGACGGCCACCCGGACGTCGGGGTGCGCGGCGAGCTCGCCGGCGAGCTGCCCCGCGTTGGGCGCGGTCGCCACCGGCAGCCAGACCCACAGCGCGGCGGCGCTGGCGACGACGGTCAACCGGTGCGCGGCCCCGCTGGCCCGGACGACGGCCTCGGCCGCGGCCTCGAGCTGGCCAGAGGCCGTCCCCGACCCGCTCCACACGACGACGGCGGTGTGCGGGCCGGCCAGGCCGTAGCCGAGCTGGACCTCGGCGCGGGCCCGGCTGATGGGGGCGCCCTCCAGCAGCAGGCTGACCGCGGCCCGGCGCTCGGCGTGGGCGCCGCGGGTGAGCTCGTCGCGCTCCGCCCGCATCCGCTCGGAGGTGGCCGCGACGGTGTCCTCGATGAAGGTGGCGATGGACAGGGCGGAGACGTCGAGCAGCTCGCGCAGCTCGGCGGGGTCGGAGGTCAGCTCGAAGCAGATCTCCATCCACCGCCGCCAGGCCACGCCCTGCGCGGCGCGGTAGGCGTCCAGGGCCGACTCGTCCAGGCCCCGGCGCACCAGGTCGCGCGCCGCCTCCAGCGACTCCGGCCCGGTGTTGGGCGGCACCCGGCGTCCCGGGTGCTGCACGTTGGCCGCCGCCCAGTGCAGCAGGTTGGCCAGGCTGACCCGCCGGGTCGCCGCGGCGAGCACCGGGTCCTCGGCGACCGGCCGCATCCGCGCCCCGCCCAGGGAGGCGGCGTGCAGCTCCTCGACCCACGCGTCGTTGGGGTCGAGCGCCAGCTCCGCACCCCTCCGGAAGAGCTCCCGCACCCGAGAGGAGACGTCGGGCCACCGCCCGCGCGCAGCAGTCTGCACCACGCGGGCAGCATCGTGGTGCACCGTGCGGTGGCGCAAGTGGTGCGCACCACGGAGAGTCGGAGGGGTGACCACCACGCAGACGCCGGTCGAGCACCTCGACGTCCTCGTCGTCGGGGCCGGGATCTCCGGCATCGGGGCCGGCCGGTACCTGACGACCGAGCTGCCGGCGACGAGCTTCGCCGTCCTCGAGGCCCGCGGGGCCTCCGGCGGCACTTGGGACCTGTTCCGCTACCCCGGCATCCGGTCGGACTCCGACCTGCACACCTTCGGCTACGAGTTCAAGCCGTGGCGGGACGAGCAGTCGATCGCCGACGCCCCGCGGATCCTCGCCTACCTGCGCGAGACGATCACCGAGAACGGCCTGGACGCCCACATCCGGTACCACCACCGGGTGCTGGCGGCCTCGTGGTCGACCGCCGACGCCCGCTGGACCGTCGACGTCGAGCGCACCGACACCGGCGAGCGGCTGCAGCTGTCGGCCAGCTGGCTGTTCTGCGCCGGCGGCTACTACCGCTACGACGAGGGCTTCACCCCGGTCTTCCCCGGCCGGGAGCGCTTCCGCGGCCCGATCGTCCACCCGCAGCACTGGCCCGAGGACCTCGACTACGCCGGCAAGCGGGTGCTGGTTATCGGCAGCGGCGCCACCGCGGTCACCCTGGTGCCGGCGATGGCCGAGACCGCCGGGCACGTGACGATGCTGCAGCGCACGCCGTCCTACGTGCTGCCCGTCCCGCGCAACGACGCCCTCGCCGACCGGCTGCGCGCGCTGCTCGGCGAGGAGCGCGCGTTCGCGCTGACCCGGCGCAAGAACATCGCCCGCGGCATCGGCATCTGGAAGTTCTGCCAGAAGTACCCCAAGGCGGCCCGCCGGCTGATCCGCTGGGTGAACACCAAGCAGCTGCCCGAGGGGTATCCGGTCGACGAGCACTTCAACCCGCCGTACGACCCGTGGGACCAGCGGCTGTGCGCCGTCCCCGACGGCGACCTGTTCCGCGCCATCCGCAACGGGACGGCGGACGTCGTCACCGACCGGATCGAGACCTTCACCGAGAACGGCGTGCTGCTGGCCTCCGGCCGGGAGCTCGAGGCCGACGTGATCGTGACCGCGACCGGGCTCAACGTGCAGGCCATCGGCGGCATCTCGCTGACCGTCGACGGTGAGCCGGTGCACCTGCCCGACACGGTCGCCTACAAGGGGATGATGCTCTCCGGCGTCCCCAACTTCGTGCTGGCGATCGGCTACACGAACTCCTCCTGGACGCTGAAGATCGGCCTGCTCTGCGAGCACTTCTGCCGGCTGCTGGCGTACATGGACGCGCACGGGTACGACGTGGCCCGGCCCGAGCCCAGCGACCCGGACATGCCGACCCGGCCGTTCCTGGACTTCGCCGCCGGTTACATCCAGCGCGCGGTCGACCAGCTGCCCCGCCAGGGCGACCGGATGCCGTGGCTGACGTCCATGAGCTACAGCTCCGACGTCAAGCTGCTGCGCGCCGACAGCGTCACCGACCCCGAGCTGCACCTGTCCCGCTCCGCCGACCGCGCGGTGGTGACCGCGTGACCGAGCTCGCGAGGTCATGCAGGAGCACAGCACGACTCGGCACGGAGCCGACGAGCGCCGGCGAGGAGGCACCGTGACGGCGACCGCGCAGGACACCGACCGCTTCGTCGACCTCCCGGCCGGCCCGCGGATCTGCCACCGCGTCGACGGGCCGGACGACGGGACGCCGCTGCTCCTCGTCGCGGGCCTCGGCCTGGACCTCACCTCGTGGCCGCAGCGGATGGTCGACGGCTTCGTCGAGCGGGGCTTCCGCGTCGTCCGCCTCGACAACCGCGACGCCGGCCGCTCCTCCCGGATCGACGCCCCGCCGCCCGGCCGGCTGCGCCAGCTGCTGGCCCGGCCGCGGCCGGACGCCTACGACCTGGCCGACATGGCCGCCGACGCCGTGGGCCTGCTCGACGCCCTTGGCATCGAGCGGGTGCACCTGGTCGGGATGTCGATGGGCGGGATGATCGCCCAGACCGTCGCGGCGAGGCACCCGGCGCGGGTCCTCACCCTGACGTCGATCTTCTCGACCACCGAGCACCGGCGGGTGGGCCAGCCGGCCCGCTCGACGCTGCTGCGGCTGGGCAGGGGCCCGGCGCGCACGGTCGAGGAGTCCGTCGAGCGGCACCTGGCGATGCTGGCGCACATCGGCTCGACCACCTTCCCGCCGGACGAGGACCACGAGCGGGCCTGGGCCACCGCGGTGTGGGACCGCTGCGGCGGCGCCCGCTCCGGCGCGCCGGTGGCTCGGCAGATCGGCGCCATCCAGGCCTCCGGCGACCGGACGGCGGAGCTGGCCCGCATCGCCGCGCCGACCCTGGTCGTCCACGGCGACCGCGACCCGATGGTGCACCCGACCGGCGGGCGGGCCACCGCCGACGCCATCCCGGGGGCGCGGCACGTCGAGATCGCCGGCATGGGCCACCACCTCGCGCCCGGCGTCGTCGACCGCCTCGTCGAGCTCACCACCGACCTCGTCCGGACCACCGCAGGAGGAACCCGATGAGCAGCGTGCGCGGCAAGGTCGCCGTCGTCACCGGCGCCGCCTCCGGCATCGGCCGGCAGCTGGCCCTCGAGCTGGCCCGGCGCGGCGCGCGCCTGGCGCTGTCGGACGTCGACGAGCCGGGCCTGGGCGAGACCGCCGACCGCGCGCAGGCGCTGGGCGCGGAGGTGCACACCGCCCGGCTCGACGTCAGCGACCGCGCGGCCGTCGAGGCGTACGCGACCGCGGTGGCCGAGCACTTCGGCGTCGTCCACCAGGTCTACAACAACGCCGGGGTCGCCGGTGGGAGCACCGTGCTCGACAGCAGCTGGGCCGACTACGACCGGGTCCTGTCGATCAACCTGTTCGGCGTCATCCACGGCACCAAGGCGTTCCTGCCGCACCTGATCGCCTCCGGCGACGGGCACGTCGTCAACGTCTCCAGCCTCAACGGGATCATGGGCCAGGGCCGCATGACGGCCTACTGCACCAGCAAGTTCGGCGTCCGCGGTTTCACCGAGAGCCTGCGCGCGGAGCTGCTGGCGGCCGGGCACCCGGTGCAGGTCAGCGTCGTCCACCCCGGCGGGGTGCGGACAAACATCGCCACGGCGGCGATGCAGCACGCACGGGCGCAGGGCCAGGAGATGACCGCTGCCGAGGAGGCGCGCCACCGGGCCTACGACGAGAAGCTGCTGAGGATGCCGCCCGAGCAGGCCGCGCGGATCGTCGTCGACGGGGTGGAGGCCGGCCGGCCGCGCATCCTGGTCGGCACCGACGCCAAGGCCGTCGACCTGCTGGTCCGGCTGGCGCCGCGGCTCTACCCGGTGCTGGTCGCCCGCGCCGAGCGCCGGTTCGCCGGCGGCGCCTGACCGGTTCCCAGGGGCGGGCCGGGACGATCAGGGACGACCGGCGTCCGGCA
The DNA here is from genome assembly GCF_053502545.1 of Geodermatophilus sp. URMC 65. NCBI lineage: Bacteria > Bacillati > Actinomycetota > Actinomycetes > Geodermatophilales > Geodermatophilaceae > Geodermatophilus > Geodermatophilus sp. URMC 65. The sequence goes on along the minus strand of NZ_CP199954.1, from coordinate 4,989,310 downwards.
CCCGGGCCACGTCCGCCCCGCCCCCGGCCGACGGGTACCGGTCGAAGGCGGCGAGGTCGGCGAGCTGGAGGGTCCGGGCGACGTCGCTCGGTGAGACCACACCGACGACCCGGCCGCCGTCGAGGACGACGGCACGGCCGTCGCTGCACCCCTCCATGCGGGGCAGCAGCTCGGTGAGCGGCTCGCCGGGGCGGGCGACCGGGATCTCCGGCGGCGGGCAGGCGACGTCCCGGAGCCGGGTCGTGGCCCGGGCCGCGGGCGGCACCGAGCGCAACCGGTTGAGCGTCACCAGGCCGACGAGTGCGCCGGAGGGGTCGACGAGCGGATAGGTGCTGAAGCGCCGGACGAGGGCGACCTCGTGCAGGAACCGCTCGACGGTCAGCTCGGGGTCGGCGACCAGCGCGGGGCTGCTCATGACCGCACCGACGGTCAGCCCGCCCAGGCGGCCGGACACCTGGGCGTGCTGCTCCTCGGCCGTCGCCGCGTTCACGACGAACAGCCCGATGAGCGCCAGCCACAGCCCGCCGAACCCCTGGCCGGTGACCAGCTGCAGGAAGCCCAGGGCGATCAGGGCGAAGCCGAAGACCCGGCCCGCCCGCGCCGAGGTCACCGCGGAGGACCACGCGTCGCCGCGGAGACGCCACAGGAGCGCGCGCAGCAGCCGCCCGCCGTCGAGCGGGGCGGCCGGGACCAGGTTGAAGACGGCGAGCACCACGTTGATGCCGGCCAGGTACTCGAGGACGGCCACCGGCAGGCCGTCGGCTCCCGCGAGCCGCGCCAGCATGGCGCAGGCGCCGAGGAGGAGGCCGAGGACGAGGCTGGTGAGGGGGCCGACGCCGGCGATGCGGAACTCCGCCCCGGGCGTGCGGGCCCCTCCCCTCAGCCGGGCCACACCCCCCAACAGCCACAGGGTGATGCCCTCGACCTCGACCCCGTTGCGGCGGGCCACCAGGGCGTGGGCCAGCTCGTGCGCGAGCAGCGAGGCGAGGAAGGCCACGGCGGCCGCCAGCGCGGCGACGACGTACGCGGCGGCGCCGCGGCCGGGCAGCACCAGGGGGAACCGGCCGAATGCCAGTCCCCCGGCGATGATCAGGACGATCACGAGGACGCTGGCGTTCACGCCCACGCGGATGCCGGCGATCCGGCCCAGGCTGAAGGTCTCGCTCACGTCCGCCTCCTCGGCGCCGGTGCCACTGGGAGGTCCGTGCGGACCCCGGTGCCCTCGCCACGAGACGGTGACACGCGGACGAGCCCCGTGACAGGCTCCGGTCGCCAGGATCCCGAGGCACCCCACCACCCCCGACGATTCAGGAGGACCGATGGCCTTCCGCGGCATGATGGCGCGCCTGGGCTCCGGCGGCGCCGGCGTCGAGACCGTGCTCGACCGGCCGGAGACGACCCCCGGCGGCGCCGTCACCGGCACCGTGCACGTGACCGGCGGCACGGTGCCGCAGGACGTCACCGAGGTGCGCGTCGCGCTGCAGGCCACCGTGGAGGTGGAGCGCGGCGACTCCTCCTGGCGCGAGGAGGTCACCTTCGGCACGGTCGCCGTCGCCGGGGCCGCGCGGGTCGAGCCGGGCGCTCGCCACACCCTGCCGTTCAGCCTGCCGGTGCCGTGGCAGTGCCCGATCACCGCGATCGACGGCTGGCACCTGCGCGGCATGCGCATCGGCCTGCGCACCCGGGTCGACATCCCCGGCTCGGTCGACCCCGGCGACCTCGACCCGGTGACCGTGCTGCCGCTGCCGGTGCAGCGCACCGTGCTCCACGCGCTCGACGGCCTCGGCTTCGCCTTCCGCGGCGCCGACGTGGAGAAGGGCCACGTCCGCGGCAGCGAGCTGCCCTTCTACCAGGAGGTCGAGTTCGCCCCGCCGCCCGGCCTGCGTGGCCGGGTGAACGAGCTGGAGGTCACCTTCCTCGCCGACCCGCAGGGCGTGGACGTCGTCCTGGAGGTCGACCGGCGGGGCGGGCTGCTCAGCGAGGGACGGGACGTCGGCGGCCGGCTGCGGTTGAGCCACTCGGACACCGACGTGCGCACCGTGGCCGCGCACCTCGACGCCGCAGTCCGTCAGCTCGGCGCCCGCCGGGGCTGGTTCTGAGCCCGGCGCCGGGACCGGGCGGTGTCGAGGGCGGCATCGCTGGGCAGTGCCGCGGCATGGCCCGGTCCGTGCTGATCATCGAGGACGACGACGCCTTCGGCATCGAGGACGACGACGCCTTCGGAGAGGTCGGCGAGGTGACCGTCGACGTGCCGGTGTCCGCCGAGGGGCGGAACCCGACGCCGCCGTTCGACTTCCCGGACGACGACCCCGACCAGGACCCGCCCGAGGACGGCACCAGCACCTCGCCGCCCACTACCTGAGCCGCTCGGCTCCACCGGGTGCGCTGTCCGGATTGCCGCGGGGTCCCGACCGGGTGGCACCCATTCGGGACCCCGCGGCGCCCGCCGGACGACCGGTGACGGCCTCAGTAGGGCGGTGGTTCGGTGACGGCGGTCAGGCCGGTGGGGGTGGTGACGGTGAGGGTGCCGTCGGGGGCCAGGTCGTGGCGCCAGCCCGGGGCCTGGTGCTTGCCGCGGTGGTCGCCGGTGCAGTAGCCGGCCAGGTTGGCCGCGGCGGTCTCCCCACCCTCGGCATACGCCCGGTGGTGGTCCAGTTCGCCGGCCCGGGGCACGCGGCGGCGGCAGCCGGGAAACCGGCAGCGCCGGTCGCGGGCGCGGAGGAACCGGTCCAGCGCCGCACCGGGTGCGTAGCCGTCGGTGGGCCCGGGCCTGCCCAGCCCGGGGCGGCCGGTCAGGTCGTGGCTGCAGGTCTGCGGCCGGCGGCGGCAGGTCGGCCGCCCGCAGCTGCCGGTGCGGCGCAGCCCGGGCAGGTCGGTCAGCGTCAGCAGCGCGCCGCTGACCGCGTCGGTGAGCGCCAGGCGCGGCCGGTCGGCCAGCCCACCCCCGGCCGTGGTGTCCAGCAGGTCGGCCAGCTGCTCCCGCTGGGCGTCCGCCGCCGCGGCCAGCGCGCCGAGCGCGTCGGTGGCGGCATCGGCCCGCCCGGCCGGGCCGGCCCGCCACGCGGTCTCGTCGGCGGCCGTGGCCTGCTGCGCGGTGCGCACGCTGCGGAAGGCGTGGCCGAGGGCGATCCGGGCGGTGTGCACCGCCGCGCCGGCGTCCTGCACCGCCCGGTCCGCGGCCGCCCACCAGCCATTTCGCGACCGCGGCGCACGCGCGTCTGGCGGTGGCTCGCGGTCCGGCCGTGGCTGGGGATCCGCGGCGGCCCACGGGCCCCGCAGTACCGTATCGGGCCACCAGCCGACGCCCTCGCCACCTCCTCCGACAGCGTCCGCGGACAGCCGGTCCGGGCCCCACTCGGGTTCGTCGGACAGCTCGCCGGCGAGCAGACGGCGTTCCACCTCGTCCCACCAGGCGGCCAGCTCAGCCTGCTCGGCCTCCTGCCACGGCATTCCCGGCGGCTCGTCGGCCGCGGCGGCGACGGGGTCGAAGCCGACGAAGGCGCGGGCCAACTGGCGGGCCATCTCCGCGGGCAGCAGCTCCCCGTCCAGCTCCGCCGGGGCGTCCCCACCCAGCATGGTCGCCACCGAGGCCACCAGCGTCAGCAGCACCCGCACCGGCGGCAGCTCGGACTCCCCCGGGCGCAGCACCAGCTCCAGCAGCGCGTCGACCATCTTCTGCCCGCGGGTGCGCACCGGACCGCCCGGCTCGTCCCCCACCGCCTCGGCGCACTGCACCAGCGCGCCGTAGAACGCCCGCGCCTCGGGCAGGGTGCAGTACAGGCTCACCAGCGCCATGCCCTCCACCCGGTCCGGGCGGATCGAGACCCCGCGCTCCTTCAAGGCCGGGCCAGCCGGCGGCCGGCCGCGGCGGCATCCCGCTGGGCCACCACCTTCCGGGCCTTGTCGCCCAACTGCGACGGTGAGGTGACCCGGTTCCTCCTGGCCATCCAGGCCAGCAGGTCCGCCTCCACCGCCGCGCGCAGCCGGTCATCGGCGATCGGTGCCACCCTGTCGATCAGACACCACAGATGACCGGCGTGCAGCAACCCCGACTCCAGCGCCGCCAGCGTCCCCGGCAGCCGGTGCACCAGGGTCAGGACTCCTCCAGCAGTCCCTCGGCGGCCTTCTGCGTGAGGTTGAGAGCGATCGCCAACTCCGGCGTCGCCCACTCGCTGACGGCACGGAGCATCTCCGGGCGCGCCGCCCACCGCTCGGCCGACATCGCCCCGCGCTCACCCTGCGCCCGATCCGCCGACGCCGGCCGGGACGCGGCGAACGCCGCCACCGCCCGCGCCTTGACCGCCGTCTGCCGGGAGATCTCCCGATCCGCGGCCTGCACCGCACCCAGCGGACCCGACGCCCACCCGACGGTGGGCGCAGCAGCACCCATGGTGCTGCCCTGCATCCCGCCGCCCATGTGTTCGATCATACGTTCGACCGGCCGCGCTCCACAAGAGGAAGGCCCAGGTCAGAGGCGCGGAGCCAGCGCGGCACAAGATCGCAGCCGATGCCATTGGGAGGCGGCAGGACGGGCGGCCATCCTCGCCCGAGTCGCCGATGACCGCGCACTCCGGCCGGCTAACCAAACGAGGACGCCGCGAGTGACGCCGTTCCCAGTCGGCGACCTGGCGGGCACCGACGGTGACGCAGGTCTCCCCCGACGGCGGGAAGCTCTCCACATGTCGTTGCGTAATACAACCTGTAGCGGCGGCCGAGAGACCTGCCGACCGCCTCCCCGGTACCTGCGCACGGCCGGCGGCCGTCATCCGCGAAGGACACTGCATGAGCACCACCCACCGGGCCACGAGGCCTGTCGCCGTCGAGTCCGCCATGACGCGCCGCGAGACGCTCGAGGCGCTGAGCGGCCTGCTGATGGCCCTCTTCGTCGGCCTGCTGAGCACCACGATCGTCGCGAACGCGCTCCCGACGATCACCGCCAAGCTCGAGGGCACCCAGTCGCAGTACACGTGGGTCGTCACCGCGGCCCTGCTGGCGGCCACGGCGTCGACGCCCATCTGGGGCAAGCTCGCCGACCTCTACAGCAAGAAGCTGCTGGTCCAGCTCGCGATCGTCGTCTTCGTCATCGGCTCCGCGCTCTGCGGCCTCACCTCGTCGATGGGCATGCTCATCGGGTTCCGGGTGCTCCAGGGCATCGGGATGGGCGGCCTGCAGTCCCTGGTCCAGGTCGTGATCGGGGCGATGATCCCGCCTCGGGAGCGGGGCAAGTACTCGGGCTACCTGGGCGCGGTGATGGCCGTGGCCACCGTGGGCGGCCCGCTGCTCGGCGGCGTCATCGTCGACACGTCGTGGCTCGGCTGGCGCTGGACCTTCTACGCCTGCGTGCCGCTGGCCCTCATCGCCCTCGTGCTGCTGCAGAAGACGCTGCACCTGCCGACCGTGCGCCGGCCGGTGAGCATCGACTGGCTGGGTGCCACGCTCGTCACCGCCGCGGTCAGCGACCTGCTCATCTGGGTGACCTTCGCCGGCAACGAGTTCGACTGGGTCTCCTGGCAGTCGGCGGTCATGGCCGGCGGAGGCCTCGCCGCCCTGCTGCTCACCGTGCTCGTCGAGAGCCGCGTGCGGGAGCCGATCATCCCGCTGCCCATCGTGCGGGACCGGACCACCGCGCTGGCGATCATCGCCTCGATCGCGGTCGGCGTCGGGATGATCGGCGCCTCGGTCTTCTTCGGTCAGTACTTCCAGATCGCCCGCGGCTGGTCGCCGACCAAGGCCGGGCTGGCGACCATCCCGATGATCGGGGCGCTGCTGGTCTCCTCCACGGTGTCCGGCCAGCTCGTCACCCGGTTCGGGAGGTGGAAGGTCTACCTGGTCGCCGGCACGATCCTGCTGGTCGCCGGCATGGGCCTGCTCGGCACGATCGACCACGAGACCGACTACGCGGTGATGGCCGCCTACATGGCGCTGCTCGGCCTCGGCGTCGGCATGACCATGCAGAACCTGGTGCTGGCGGTGCAGAACACCGTCGACCTGCGCGACATCGGCGCCGCGACCTCCGTGGTCACCTTCTTCCGTTCGATGGGCGGTGCCGCCGGCGTCTCGGTCCTGGGCTCGATCGCCGCCAACCGGGTCAGCGACCGGGTGGCCGAGGGCCTGGTGGCGATGGGCCTGCCGGCACCGCAGGGCGGCGGCTCGGAGTCCCTGGACCTGGCCGGCCTCCCCGGCCCGGTGCAGAGCCTGGTCCGGGCCGTCTACGGCGACGTCATCGGCGACGTGTTCGTCATCGCGGCGGTCATCTCCGCGGTCGCGGTGCTCGCCGTCCTGTTCATCGAGGAGGTGCCGCTGCGCAGCAGCAACTCCGCCGGCGAGGCCGCTCCGGCGGCCGCCGTCGAGGCCCCTCGAGCGCCGCAGACGCAGCCCGTCCCCCTGGCCGCCGCCGCGAGCGCGAACGGCGCGGTGCCCGGCGCCAACGGCAACGGGCACTCCGCGGACGGACGGTCGGTGCTGGGCCGGGTGCTGCGCGGCGACGGCCGGCCGCTCGTCGGCGCGTCGGTCACGCTGGCCGACGTCACCGGGCGGCAGGTGGACCGCGCCAGCTCGGGGGACGACGGCGGCTACCGCCTGCGGCCGACGACCGGCGGCACCTACCTGCTCATCGCCGCCGCGCCACAGCTGGCCCCCAACGCCGCCATGGTCGCCGTGGCCGACTCCGCCGTGCACCGGGACGTCGTCCTGGCCGGCAGTGGCGAGATCCGCGGCACCGTGTGCGGAGCGACCGGCGGGCCGCTGCCCGGGGCGCTGGTCACCCTGACCGACGTCCAGGGCGAGGTGGTGGCGAGCACCACGACCACCGCCGACGGGGCGTTCACCCTCGGCGATCTGCTGGCCGGGGCCTACACCCTGACCGCCCAGGCGCCGGGGCACCAGCCGGTCGCCGGCACCGTCGAGCTGCCCGACGGCGGCACCGTCGTCCGGGACCTCGCCCTCGTCGGCGGCGCCCGGCTCAGCGGCACCGTCCGTGCCGCCAGCGACCGGCGTCCGCTGCCGGAGGCGACGGTCACGCTGCTCGACGAGGCGGGCAACGTGCTGGCCACGACCCGCACCGGAGGGGACGGCGGCTACGCCTTCGCCGACCTGCTGCCCGGCGACTACACGGTCACCGCGAGCGGCTTCGCCCCGGTGGCCGAGGCGCTGCGGCTGCCCGCCGGGGCCGCTGTGGCGCGCGACATGACGCTGGGAGCGCTGCGGTGAGCTCCGGTCGGCTGGAGGTCCGGGACGCCGTCACCGGAACGGTCCTCGGCCGGGACGGCGAGCCGCTGGAGGCGGCCACGGTGACGCTCGTGGACGGCACCGGCCGGCAGCTCGGCCGCGCCGCCGTGGACGCCGCGGGCCGCTTCGCCGTCCCGGTCTCCGCCCCGGGGACCGCGACGGTCATCGTGGCCGCCCCCGGCTGCGTCCCGGTCGCGCGCACCGTGGCCACCGGACCGATCGGCACCGACCTCGGGCCGCTCGTGCTGAGCCGCCCCGGCGACTCCGGCACCCCGCGGCCCGGCCGGTGGGTCATCGACCCGGCGCACTCCACGATCGAGGTCACGGCCCGGCACCTGGCCCTCTCGACCGTGCACGGTCGCTCCCGCGCGTTCTCCGGCGAGATCGTGGTGGCCGAGCCGCTCGAGCGCTCGCGGTGCGAGGCGGTGATCGACGCGGCCAGCATCGACACCGCCAACGACCAGCGCGACGCGCACCTGCGCTCGGCGGACTTCCTCGACGTCGAGCGGATCCCCGAGATCCGCTACACCGGCAACGCGGTCGAGCCCGCGGGGCCGGGCCGGTGGACCGTGCACGGCCGGCTGGACCTCGCCGGCACCGCCCGTGACGTGCCGCTGGAGCTGCACTACGGCGGCACCCGCCCCGATCCGTGGGGCGGCGTCCGGGCGGGCTTCACGGCCACCGCCCGGCTCGACCGCGAGGACTTCCGGATGAACTGGAACCAGGCCGTCGAGCTGGGCCTCTCCCTCGTCGGCACCCACCTGCTCGTCGAGCTCGAGATCCAGGCCGTGCTGGCCGGCTGACGCACCCGACCCCACCGCGCCGAAGGAGGCTGCCCGATGCCGGACGCAGACGACGACCTGCGTCAGGACCTCGCCGGGGTCGTCCTCGCGGAACTCCGCGCCGGCCGGACCCGGCTCAGCCCGCCGGCGGTGGCCGCCCTGCGCATCCTGGGCAGCGAGCCGCGGCGGTCGCCCGAGCCTCTGCGGGTCCCGCGCCTCGGCCGGCGCGCCGCGGCCGGCTCACCCTGGCGGCCGGGGCGGCAGCCGCGGTGATCGCCGGCGGGGCCGTCCTGGCCGGCACCGCGGGCGACCAGCAGGCCGCACCGGCCGGTCCCGGGCCCGCCGCCACGGCCGCCGCGGCGCCGAGCAGCACGACCGAGCCGCCCGGCGGGTTGGGAGCCCCTGCGCCCGGAACCGCTCCCGCCGCTGCCGGACGACCGGCGGGCGCCGGACCGGTCGTGCCCGCACCGTCCACCCCGCGACCGCAGCCCGCAGCCGCCACCGCGCACGCGGACGCCCCGGCCGGAGCGCCGGCTGCGCAGCCCGCCACCCCGGCCGCCGTCGCGACGCCGCCCACCCCGGTTCCCGAGGCGCAGTCGGCGGCGGCACCCGCCGAGCCGTCGTCGTCCGCCGCAGGACCGACGCCGTCCGCGCCCGGCACGCCGGGGTCCACTCCCACGGCGCCGACGGCGACGCCGTCCGCAGGCCCGGCCGCGCCGTCCTCCGCGGCGTCGGCGTCCCCCTGCCCCGAGGACCGGCCCCACCGGACCGGCGGGCGCCATGGCTGAGGAGGCCGCGCCGCAGCGACCGGCGTTCGAGCTCGGCACCGACGGCCCGTCCGTGGTGGTCGTGGGCTTCGACGGGTCGCCCCCCTCGCAGACGGCCGGCGCGTACGCCGCAGGGGTCGCCCGTCGCGAGCGGGCCCGGCTGGTGGCGGTCCACGTCGAGACGCCACCGGTGATGGCCCTGCTCTCCACCGACCAGCCGTGGCCGATCCAGGAGACGATGGCGCAGCGGACCGCCGACCTGCGCACCCAGGTGGAGGACGACGCCGCGCACGCCGGGGTCCGCGCCGAGTTCGTCGCCGTGCGCAGCGAGCCCTTCGCCCGGCTGTGCCGCCTGGCCACGCAGCTGCGGGCCGACCTCGTCGTGGTCGGGGCCTCGGCCCGGGTGGGGCACCGCCTCCTCGGGTCGCTGGGCAACCGCCTGGTGCGCAGCGGCCGCTGGCCGGTCGTGGTCGTCCCCTGACGGGAACCCCGGGCGACGGACCGGCGCGGGGCCCGGCCTCGCTTGTGCCGGTCGGTGCCCCCTCCTAGCCTCCTGCCCCGTGACCCCCGTCACCGGGAACGCCGAGGCCAGGAGGCTGCGATGAAGAAGCTCATCAACGACCCCGCGGACGTCGTCCCCGAGGCGTTGCGCGGTCTGGCCCTGGCCCACCCCGAGCTGCGGGTCGACCACGAGAACCGCGTCGTCCTCCGGGCCGACGCGCCGGTGCAGGGCAAGGTCGGCCTGGTCTCCGGCGGCGGCTCGGGGCACGAGCCGATGCACGCCGGGTTCGTCGGGACGGGGATGCTCGACGCGGCCTGCGCCGGGGAGGTGTTCACCTCGCCGGTCCCCGACCAGGTGGTGGCGGCGACCCGCGGCGTCGACGGCGGCGCCGGGGTGCTGCACATCGTGAAGAACTACACCGGCGACGTCATGAACTTCGAGATGGCGGCGGAGCTGGTGGCCGCCGAGTCCGACACCGAGGTCGTCGCGGTGGTCACCGACGACGACGTCGCCGTCCAGGACAGCCTCTACACCGCCGGGCGGCGGGGCGTCGGCGTCACCGTCCTCGTCGAGAAGCTGGCCGGCGCCGCGGCCGAGGAGGGCCGGCCGCTGGCCCAGGTCGCCGACATCGCGAAGCGGGTCAACGCCAACGGCCGCAGCATGGGCATGGCGCTCACCTCCTGCACCGTGCCCGCGGCGGGGCGACCCACCTTCGACCTGCCGGACGACGAGATGGAGATCGGCATCGGGATCCACGGCGAGCCCGGCCGCCGCCGTGTCCCGCTGGCGCCGGCGCGGGAGGTCGCCGAGATGCTCCTCGAGCCGGTCCTCGCCGACCTGGACATGACCGGCGGCGACGGGGTGATCGCCTTCGTCAACGGCATGGGCGGCACCCCGCTGCTCGAGCTCTACCTGATGTACGCCGAGGTGGTCGCCGTCCTGGAGAAGGCCGGGGTCGGGGTCGCCCGCAACCTCGTCGGCTCGTACATGACCAGCCTGGACATGGCCGGCTGCTCGGTCACCCTGCTCAAGGCCGACGACGAGCTGCTGCGGCTGTGGGACGCCCCCGTGCGCACCCCGTCCCTGCGCTGGGGCGCATGAGCGCCGTCGACGCCGCCGCGCTCACCGCCTGGGTCCGGGAGTTCGCCCGGCTGGTGCACGAGCAGCGCGACGCGCTCACCCAGCTCGACGCCGCCATCGGCGACGCCGACCACGGCGCCAACCTCGACCGCGGGATGACCGCCGCCGTCGCCGCCCTCGAGGCCACCCCCTCGGACGACCCCGCCGCCGTCCTCAAGACCGTCGCGACGACGCTGATCAAGACGGTCGGCGGCGCCAGCGGGCCGCTCTACGGCACGTTCTTCCTTCGGGCCGCAGGCACTTTGGACGGGGACGACGGCCGGGCCCTCGCCGCCGCGGTGCGCGCCGGGTACGACGGCGTCGTCGCACGGGGCAAGGCCGAGCGCGGGGACAAGACGATGCTCGACGCGCTCGGCCCGGCGTGCGACGCGCTCGACGAGGCGGTCGGCTCCGGCAAGCCGCTCACCGCGGCCCTGGGCGCCGCCGCGGAGGCGGCCGCGGCCGGCCGCGACGCGACCGAGCCGCTGGTCGCCCGCAAGGGCCGGGCCAGCTACCTCGGCGAGCGCAGCGCCGGCCACGTGGACCCCGGCGCGGCCTCGGCGACGCTGCTGGTGCAGGCCGCCGCCACCGCGCTGGCCGGCGAGGGCTGAGCGGTGCCGGTCGGACTGGTGGTCGTGTCGCACAGCCGCGCCCTCGCCGACGCCGCGGTGGAGCTCGCCCGGGGCATGCTGCCCGGCAGGGAGCTCGCCGTCGGCGTGGCGGCCGGGGACGTCGACGGCGGCCTCGGCACCGACGCGACGGCGATCGCGGACGCGGTCACCGCGGCCGACAGCGGGGACGGCGTCGTCGTCCTCATGGACCTCGGCAGCGCCGTCCTCTCCGCCGAGACCGCGCTGGAGCTGCTGGACGACGACGTCCGCGAGCGGGTGGTCCTCTCCCCCGCTCCCCTGGTCGAGGGTCTCGTCGGCGCGGCGGTCACCGCGGCCGCGGGGGCCGACCGGGACCGGGTCGCCGCCGAGGCCCTGCGCGGACTGGCGCCGAAGCAGGCCCACCTCGGCGAGCCGGCCGACGAGGGCTGACCCCGCCGGCCGGGACCCCGGCGCCGGCCGACCCGCCTACGGGCGGATCTCGTAGACCAGGTTGAACGGGGTCTGCGCCGCCCGCCGGAACCGGGTGAAGCCCGCCTCGGCCGCGACCTGGCGGATCGCCGCCTCACCGGCCTGGGCACCGAGTGCGCGGCCGCCCGGCTGGGAGAGCGCGTTGGGGACGCACAGGAACGTCGAGCCGTTGTAGTACAGCCGTCCCACCGGGTTGAGGGTGTCCTCCACCGTGTCGCCGGCGAACGGTTCGACGAGCAGCCACGTGCCGTCGGGCGCCAGCGCGTCGCGCACCCGCCGGGCGGCACCCACGGGGTCCCCCATGTCGTGCAGGCAGTCGAACATCGTCACGAGGTCGTGGTCGCTGCCGGAGAAGGTCTGCGCGGAGGCCACCTCGAAGGTGACCCGGTGGCCGACCCCGGCCTCGGCGGCCTTCTTGCGCGCCAGGTCGATCGACTCGGCGTGCGAGTCCGAGCCGACGACGGTCGTGCGCGGGTAGGCCTGGGCGAGCAGCACCGAGGTCGAGCCCAGACCGCACCCGACGTCGGCGACCCGCGCCCCGGCGGCCAGCTTCTCCTCGACCCCCTCGAGCGCGGGGATCCAGTCCGGCACCAGCTGGGCCACGTAGCCGGGCCGGTAGAAGGCGTCGCACCCCACGAAGACGTCCTCGTGGTGCTCGCTCCAGGCGACGCCGGCACCGGTGCGGAAGGCCTCGGTGATCCTCGGTTCCGCCCGCAGGTAGCCGAGGACGACGAGGGACGCCGCGGCCAGGTTCGGCCCGTTCGGGTCGGCCAGGCAGAACGCCTGCTCTTCGGTGAGCGAGAACTCGCCGGTCGACGCGTCGTAGCTCACCCACCCGCCGGCGGCCTGGCCGCGCAGCCACTCGGTGAGGTACCGCGGGTGGCACCCGCTGCGCTCGGCGAGCTGCTCGGGCGTCGCCGGGCCCTGCGCCAGGGCGCGGTAGAGCCCCAGCCGGTGGCCGATCGCCACCGCGCCGACGGATCCACCCGCACCCAGGTCCGTGACGAAGCGCTCGAGGAACGCCGTCACCCTGCTCTGGTCCATCTCCTTCTCCTCCCAGTGTCCTGCCCGGTCGCGACAGACGGTGGGCGCGGGCCCTGTCACGGCTCTCGCACGCGCTGGCAGCCCGCTGACAGGGCGGCCCCGGGCCTCCCGTCCGGACGCCGACGCGGGCAGGCTGGGCTCCGGAGGTGCGCGATGTCGGACGACCAGGCGACGGCGCGGGTCCGGGTGGAGGTGCTCGGTCCGCTGCGGCTGGTCGTCGACGGCCGACCGGTCGACGTCCGCGGCCCCAAGCGGCGCGCGGTGCTCGCCCTGCTCGCGCTCGCCGAGGGTCGGACCGTGCCGGTGGACTCCCTGGTGGACGCGCTGTGGCCGTCGGAGGTGCCGGAGTCGGGCCGCCAGGCCCTGCACAGCCACGTGTCCCGGCTGCGCGGGCACCTCGGCTCCGCGGCGGCCCGGCTGGAGACCGAGCCGGACGGCTACCGGCTCGTGCTCGAGGACGACGCCCTGGACGTGGCGCGGGCGCGGGCACTGCTCGCGGCGGCGCGCTCGCGCGGACGGCAGGACCCGGCCGGTGCGCTCGCCGTGCTGCGGGAGGCACGGGCCCTCTGGCGGGGACCGCTCCTGTCCGACCTCACCGACGTCCTGCCGATCGCCACCGCGGTCGAGGAGTGCACGCGGCTCCGGCGCGAGGTGACCGACGCGCTGATCGGCAGTGCGATCGCCGCCGGAGAGGCCGAGGAGGTCCTGGGCCTGGCGGCTGCGTCCCTGGCCGACGACCCGCTGCGCGAACCCGCGGTGCTGCTGCTGATGCGAGCACTGGCGGCGACCGGGCGGGCGCCCGAGGCGCTGCAGACCGGACGCGAGTACCGGCAGCGGCTGGCCGAGGAGACCGGCCTGGACCCGTCACCGGAGCTGGACCGACTGGAACGCGAGGTCGCCGGGGGAGCCGCCGGCCCGGTGCCCGGACCCCGGGTGGCCGTCCGGCCCACGACCCGGCTCATCGGCCGGGACGCGGAGGTCGCTGCGCTGCACCGGCGGCTCGAGAGGGAGCGGCTGGTCACGCTCGTCGGGCCGGGCGGTGTCGGGAAGACCCGCGTCGCCGTCGAGGTCGCACGACGGAGCGAGGTGACCGCGGCGCTGCTGCTCGCACCGGTCACCGATCCGGCTGCCGTCCCGCACGCGCTGGCGGCGGCCCTGGGCCTGGAGGTCGTGCGGGGGGACGTCCTCGCGGCCTGCCTCGCCGTCCTGGGCGACCGCCCCGGCCTGCTGGTGGTCGACAACTGCGAGCACCTGCTCGACGCGGTGCGTGACACGGTCGATGCCGTCCTGGCCGCCTGCCCGCGGATCGCCGTGCTGGCCACCAGCCGGGAACCGCTCGGCCTCGCGGCCGAGTGCGTCGTCCGGCTGGCCCCGCTCCCGCTCCCGGACGGCGATCGGGACCTCTCCCTGGTCCCCTCCGTGGCGGTCTTCCTGGACCGGGCCGAGCGGGTGCGTCCCGGCCGCCCACCGACACCCGACGAGCTGCGCACGGTCGCGGACATCGTCCGCCGGCTCGACGGCATGCCGCTGGCCATCGAACTCGCTGCCGGCCGGCTGTCGACCTTCTCCCTGACCGACCTGCGCAGCCGGCTGACCCGCTCGTTGGACCTGCTGGGCGGGGGGCGACCCAGTGGCGACGCCCGGCACCGGACGCTGCGCGCGACCGTCGAGTGGTCCTACCAGCTCCTCTCCGAGGACGAGCGGCGGCTGTTCCGGCACCTGTCGGTGTTCGTCGACGGGGTCGACCTCGCGACCGCCGAACGGGTCGCCGCCGACCTGCGCCTGGGCAGCGACCCCGGGAGCGTCCTGGCCCGCCTGGTGGACGCCTCGATGATCGAGGCCGACATCGGGGAGGCGGGCACCCGCTACCGCATGCTCGACACGCTGCGGGCGTTCGGCCTGGACCGGCTGACCACGGCCGGCGAGGAGGAGGCCGCGACCGACCGCATGCAGCGCTGGGCGGTCGAGCTGACCGCCTGGTTCGCCGCCGCCAGCCTCACCGACCGTGAGCCCGAGGCCGACGCCGTCCTGCGCAGGGAGGTGGCCAACCTGCGGGCCGCGTGGCGGTCGACCCGGAGCCGGGGCGCCCTCGACGACGCGGTCGCGATGGTCCTGGGGCTGTACGACGCCGTCACGTACCGTGATCTCGTCGAGATCCGCAGCTGGGCCGAGGAGCTGGCCGCCGACCCGGCGCTCGCCGGCCACCCGCAGGAGGCCGCGGTGCTGGGCACCGCCGGTGAGGCCGCCTACCACCGCGGCGACCTCACCACGGCGGTCCGGCTCGCCCGCGCCGGGTTGGAGCGCGCGACCGACGTGACCGGGACGGGGTGCTGCCTGCTGCCGCTGTCGGTGGTCGCCCTGGCCCGCGGGGCGTACACCGAGGCCGCCGAGCACGCCCTCGCCGCGGCCGCGCTCCGGATCCGGCCCGCCGAGCTGCCCGGGATCGCCGCCCTCGCGCTGGCCTACTCGGGAGACGCCGACCGGGCACGGACCCTCAACGAGCGCGGGCTCGCCGAGGCGGTCTCGCCCTCGATGCGCGCCTGGGGTGCCTACGTCGCCGGGGAGATCGAGACCGCCGTCGGCCGCCGGGACCGCGCCGAGCCCCACTACGTCCGGGCCATCGACCTCGCCCGGACGTCGGGGGCCACCTTCGTCGTCGGCATCGCCTCCGTGGGGCTCCTCCCCGCGCGCGCCGACGCCGGCCGGGTCCGTGAGGCGCTGGTCGGGTACCGGGAGGTGGTCGACTACTTCGCCCGCACCGGCAACTGGACCCACCAGTGGACGACGCTGCGCAACCTCGCCGACCTGCTCCGCCGGCTCGGGGACGACCAGCCGGCCGACGTGCTCGACGCGGCCTCCGACCGGGCTCCCGACGCCGCCGCCCGCAGCGCCCCACCGCAGCCGGCCACCGTCGAGGTCCCCGGCCGGGCTGCCGTCCTCGAGGTGGCCCGGCTGGCCATCGAGCGCAACCTCACCCGCGTGTGACCGCCGCACGGAGGTGACCTGATCCCCAGGCGCGGTCGGCGACGACTGAGTGCGGCTGATGCGGGTGGAGGATCCCCCAGCTGCATGCGGGAAGACCTCAGGAGGACGGCAGGGCCGACGCAGGGATGCGGTGCACGGCATGCGGGCTGGGGCGGATCCACCGGGGGAACGCGCGGACCAGGCCCGGCGGCCCGTCGATCCGGATGCGCTGCTGACGGACCAGGTGGGCGTAGCTGCACTCGCGCAGGTGCCAGCGCGCGAGTGCGTCGGCGTCCGTGCGGAGGACCAGGTCCTCGGAGGTGCCCGGGTAGTGGGTGCAGACCTCGGCCACGGGGCGGTGCAGCAGCAACCAGTAGGGGCCGGAGGCTGCCTCGCGCAGGTCGACCCGGACGGTCACCTGGCCGGGTGGCAGGGCGTCGACGTCGACCAGTCGCGCGGTGGCCCACAGGACGTAGGCCGGGTCGATGTGCTGCGGCTCGACCTCGAGCCAGCGCATCCCCCAGGCGCCCATCGCGTCGCACAGCGGCTTGAGGTCCCGGCCGGCATCGGTGAGGCCATAGGTGACCCGGCGGCCGGGGCCGGTGCGACGCTCGACGATGCCAGCCCGCTGCAGGCCGGCCAGCCGCTCGGCGAGCAGCGCCTTCGGGATGCCCGGCGCCCCGGCCAGCAACTGGCCGAAGGTCGTCACACCCGCGAGCAGGTTCCGGATGATGATCGGCGTCCAGCGCTCGGCGAACAGCTCGGCCGTCCGTGCGACCGGGCAGTACTGACCGTAGGTCCGCACACCCCGCAGTCTGGCAGCCGGAGGGTCACCGGGGCGGTTCACTTTCTGGGCTGGAGTGCCCGAGGACGGCGCAGCATCGTGGGTTCCTCTCACTGAAGGAGGCGGTCACAGTGGCCGGGTACTACGTCAACAAGGACGCCGGGGAGATCTGCGACCTGGGCGTGGTCTCGATGCGCGTCCTGGTCGAGGACCAGGCCGGCGGCGCCTTCGCCCTGGCGGAGTTCCGCGGGGACGAGGGCCCTGGACGATCCCGCACGTGCACCAGCGGACCAGTGAGTCGTTCTTCGTCCTGGACGGCACGTTCGCCTTCGAGTGCGACGGGGATGCGGTCACCGCAGGACGCGGGGACTACTTCCTCGTCCCGGTCGGCAGCCCGCACATGATCACGGCGCGGCGAGGCGGCGGGACCCTGCTGGCGATCATGGCCCCGGCCGGGCTGCACGAGATGTTCAAGGCCCTCAGCCGGCTTCCCGGTGACAGCCTGCGTGACCCGGTCGTCCGCCGCGAGATCTCCTCCCGCTACGACTCCGTACCCGTCTGACGAGCGTGCTCCCCAGCCGGCTCCGCTGACGGCACCACAGGGACCCGTCCCTGAGTCACGGGGGTTCCCCTCCCGCCGCGGCCAGGGCCGGGCCCACCGGGCTCCGCTGCCTGCCGGTCCAGCCCGGGTCGGCAGGTGCTGGCGTCCCAGCTCGAGGGCCCTCGCCAGGACCCGCTACCCGGGTGGGGACATGTGGCCGAGGCGCACTCCGGCGGGCGCCCGCGCCTCGCCTTCGCTGAGCCGCGCCTCGGAGTACAGGACGTCCCCGGGCAGGGCTCGGTCTCCCAGGTCACCCGGATGCGACGCTCACCCGCGCGTGACCGCCGCGACCGGCCGCCGGGCGACCGGCGCCGAGCGCCGGTGCTCGACGAACGACTCCTCACCGACCCAGGCGGTGTAGCGGTCGATCCCCATCGTGGCGATGAGGCCGGCCGTCTGGGTCGTCTGGGCCGCCAGCGCCCGGACCTTGCGGGCTGCCGTGTCCGGGTCCAGCACCAGGTCGACCGCCAGCCGCTCGTCGGGGACCGCGACGGGGTAGCCCGGCAGGTAGACGCCCAGGCGCTCGTCCAGGTCCCGCCACCGGGGCACCCGCCGCTCGGCGGCCGCCGCGTACAGCAGCCGGGCCCCCGGCGGCGCCGCCCGGTCGAACGCCGCGGTCGCCCAGGCCGACACCGCCCGGTGGTCCGGGTGACCGGTGATGCCGTCCGGGCCGAACGTCACCACGGTGTCCGGTGCGACCTCGTCGATCACCTCGCAGAGCTCCCCGACCGCCTCGGAGGCGGGGGCGTCCGGGCACTCGCCGTCCCGGTACCCGAGCCAGCGGTGCTCGGAGACGCCGAGGACCGCCAGGCAGCGCGCCAGCTCGCGGGCGCGCTCCGCGGCCAGCCGCCGGGGCGGCCACGCCTCCGGGTCGGGGGTGCCCAGCTCGCCGCGCGTCGCGGTCACGCACACCACGCGCGAGCCGCCGTCGCGGGCCAGCGCCATCAGCCCGCCGGACAGGTAGGCCTCGTCGTCGGGGTGCGCCCAGATGCCGAGGACGGTGCCCAGCTCGGCGACGACGGATGCGGACTCGGTCATGATCGGACCTCCAGGTCGAGGGATCGGTGCAGGGTCAGTCCGGCGCCGCCGAGAGCGACACCCAGCAGCGCCAGCGGGCCGGGGCCGGCGGTGTCCACGACGAGACCGCCGAGCAGCGCCCCCACCGCGAACCCGACGTGGGTCGCCGCGCTGTTCAGGGCCAGGGACACCGACGCCGCGTCCCCGCCCAGCCGGAGCACGCGGTGCTGCTGCGCCGCGGTGAACGCCCAGGCCGCGGTCCCCCACCCGGCCACGACGACCAGCAGCGCGCCACCGGTCGAGGCGACCAGCGGGAGCGCGGCGACCGCCGCCGTCAGTGCGCCTCCCGCCAGCAGGACGAGGCGCCGGTCCCCGAGCCGGTCCGCCAGGGTCCCGCCCCACCAGGCCCCCGCCGCACCGCCGAGGCCGAACGCCGCCATGACCAGGCCGGGACCGGCCGGTCCGGCGACCGGGTCCAGCAGCACGCCGAGGTAGCTGTACACGCCGTTCGAGCCGGCCATCACCAGGACCGTCGCGCCCAGCGTGACGACGACCGCGGGCCGGCGGACCGGACGCAGCCGCTCCGACAGCGTCGACGGGGGCAGCCGACCGGACCCGACGTCGCCGCACAGCAGGACGACGACGCCGCCCGCCGCGAAGAGGGCGGCCAGGCCGAAGGCCGCACGCCACGACAGCACACCAGCCAGCAGGACGCCGAGCGGGGCACCCAGGACCATCGCGGCCGAGGCCCCACCCAGGACCACCCCCAGCGCCCGGCCGCGGGACCGCGCCGGGACCGCCGCGACGGCTGCCGCGGCGGCGACCGGCACGTGCACGGACGCCGCGAGGGCGCCCAGTGCCCGGGCGACGAGCAGCACCGCGAACGTCGGCGCCACCGCCGCCATCGCGGTGCACGCACCGAACAGCGCCAGGGAACCGATCAGCACCCGCCGCCGCGGCCGCGCGCCGAGCGCAGCGCCGAGCAGCGGACCGCCGACGGCGTAGGCGGCCGCGGAGACCGTGACCGTCAGGCCGGCGGTGCCGACCGTGATACCGAGGTCGGCGGCCAGGCCGGGGAGCACCCCGGCCACGACGAAGAGGTCGGTGCCGGTCGCGAACGCGCCGACCCCCAGGGCCGCCACCGGCGTTACCGCTCCGTGGCCCCGCTCCGGCGCGGGAGCCACCCGCATCCCTGCACCCACCGGTCCACCGACCATCTCGTCCTCCGCCTCCCGGGTGTCCTGAGAGTGGCGGCGCCCCCTCGCAGCGCCCTGTCACGCGGCTGACACGGCCCCCACCCCCTCGACAGCGCTGCGTCACCGGCACCGCGGCGGTGTCGGTCCCGGCTGCCACCATGGCGCCGTGCTGTTCGCCGACGTCGTCGCCGCCTCCGCCGCGGTGGCGGCCACCCGCTCGCGCACGGCCAAGGCCACGGCCATCGCCGACCTGCTGCGCCGCGCGGACGGCGACGAGGTACGGCCGGTCACCGCGTGGCTGGCCGGCGATCCCCTGCAGGGTCGGCTCGGGGTCGGCTGGCGCACCCTCGGCCGCCTCGCGCACGACCCGGCAGTCGCACCGCAGCTGACCGTCCCCGACGTCGACCGCGCGCTCACCGAGCTGGCCGGCACGACCGGCACCGGGTCGGCGGCCAGGCGGGAGGCGCTCCTCGAGCAGCTGTTCACCGCCGCCACCGCCGACGAGCAGCGCTTCCTCGTCCGGCTGCTCACCGGCGAGCTGCGGCAGGGCGCGCTCGAGGGCGTCGTCCTCGACGCGATCGCCGCCGCGGCCGACGTCCCGGCCGCGGCCGTGCGGCGGGCGTTCATGCTCTCCGGCAGCCTGGCCGACACCGCCGCCACGGCCCTCGACGGCGGGACGACGGCGCTGGCAGCCGTGCACCTGCAGGTCGGCCGCCCGGTGCGGCCGATGCTGGCCAGCCCGGGCTCCTCGCTGGATGCCGTGCTGGCCGACCTCGGCGACGACGTCACGGTCGAGCACAAGCTGGACGGCGCCCGCATCCAGGTGCACCGCGACGGCGACGTCGTCCGCGTCTGGACCCGCACCCTGCGCGAGGTGACCGACGGGGTGCCCGAGCTGGTCGCGCAGGTCCGGTCGCTGCCGTGCCGCACCGCAGTCCTCGACGGGGAGACCCTCGCCCTGGACGACGACGGCCGCCCACGCGCCTTCCAGGACACGATGAGCCGCTTCGGCAGCCAGGCACCGGACGACGGGGAGCCCGACCCCGCCGTCGTGCTCAGCCCGTTCTTCTTCGACCTGCTGCACCTCGACGGCCGTGACCTGCTCGACGAGCCGCTGGCCGTCCGCCTCGACGCGCTGGCGGAGCTGCTGGCCGGCGAGGAGCACGCGCCGCTGCGGATGCCCGGCGTCCGCCGGCCCACGCCCGAGCAGGCCGCCGAGGTGCTCGACGGCGCGCTGGGCGCCGGGCACGAGGGCGTGGTGGTCAAGGCGCTCGACGGGCCCTACGCCGCCGGCCGGCGCGGGCGGGCCTGGCAGAAGGTCAAGCCGGTGCACACCCTCGACCTGGTCGTGCTGGGCGCCGAGTGGGGGTACGGCCGGCGCTCCGGGAAGCTGTCGAACATCCACCTGGGCGCCCGCGACCCCGACGGCGGCGAGCCGGTCATGGTGGGCAAGACCTTCAAGGGGATGACCGACGAGCTGCTGGAGTGGCAGACGCAGACGTTCCCCGGGCTCGCCCGCGAGCAGCACGAGTGGGGCGTGCTGCTGCAACCGGAGCTGGTCGTCGAGGTCGCCCTGGACGGCGCCCAGCGCAGCCCCCGCTACCCCGGCGGCGTCGCGCTGCGCTTCGCCCGGGTGGTCCGCTACCGGCCGGACAGGTCCCCGGCCGACGCCGATCCGCTCGACGCCGTCCGCGCGCTGCTCGCCGGCAGCTGAGCGCGAGGGTCCTCAGGCCGGGACCGCGGGGGCGTCCCAGTCGACGGAGTGGGCCCGCACCCAGGCCTGCGGGTCCCGGCGCCGCAGCACGAACGGCATGACCAGGTCCCGAACGACCCGGCCGATGGCGGGTGGCGACTTGGCGCTGCTGGTGCGGAAGCCCTGGGCGACGACCCGCTCCGCCCGCTCCCGGCGCAGTTCCTCGAACGCCGCCAGGGCCGCGGGGAGGGGCAGGTCGCGCAGGCAGCGGGCGAGCACGACGGCGTCCTCGACAGCGAGGGACGAGCCCTGACCGGCCGCCGGCGAGGTGGCGTGCGCGGCGTCCCCGATCAGCACCATGCGGCCGGCGGACCACCGGCGCACGGTCGGGATGTCGTACGTCGTCCACCCGCGCAGCGGACCCGGCGTGGCCTCGACCAGGGCCAGGATCGGCGACCGGTCGCCGCGGTGCAGGTCGGACAGCCGGGCCCGCCACTCGGCGTCCGAGGTGCCCGCCACCTCGCCGGAGGGCGGCTCGCGGGTCAGCGGCGGGTTGGCGAACCACCAGGTCCCCCCGGACGGCGCCGCGAGGTACCCGGCGAACCCGCGGCGGCCGAACACCATCGTGAGCCGGCCGACCTCCGCACCCGGCGGCACGTGCTCGGAGTACCCCGCGGTGTTGAGCACGGGGACGAAGCGGGGCGCCGCACCCCCGGGGTCGACGAGGGCCCGGACGGTGGAGCGGACGCCGTCGGCCCCGATCAGGAGGTCTGCTTCCTCGGAGCTGCCGTCGGCGAAGGACGCCGTCACGGCGGAGTCGGTGCCGCGCGCGTCGACCAGGCGGGAGCCGTAGCGGACCCGCACGCCGCGGCGCAGCGCCTCGGCGTGCAGCGCCCGGTAGAGGTCGGAGCGCCGCATGGAGAGGCCGACGCTCCCGTCGGGACCCGACGTGGGGACGGCGCCCAGCACCTTGCCGGTCCAGCTGCGGAACTCGATGACCGGCGTCGGGAAGCCCACGCCGGCGACCGCCTGCTCCGCGTCGATCGCCCGCAGCGCGTCGAGCCCGTTCGTCTGCAGGCCCAGCCACGCGCCGACGTCCCCCGCGGGGCCCGCGTGCGCCTCGTGCACGGTGGCCTCGATGCCGACGCGCTGCAGGGCCATCGCCACGACGGGCCCGGCGACCCCGCCCCCGACGACGATCGCTCGGGTCATGCCGCACCTCCGCGTGGTCCCGTCCGAGATGGCATCTCCTCACAGGCCGGCGCCGGATGCCACCCCCGCGCCTCGCGGCGCGGCGTGCTCCGCGGTCCACGACCACCGTCCCCGGGAGTCGGTCCGGCCCGGTGGCCCACCACCACCCGCGCACGCTCTCCCGCTGCCCACCATGCGGGGCAGGGGCAGGGCACCGCCGCAGACACATCGGCCACGGCCACCGTCTCGCTCGCTGTCCGCTACCGGCTGGACCGGTCACGGGCCGGCACCGATCCGGTCGACGCCGCCCGGGCGTCGCTCGCGGGGGGCTGGACGCCGGCTCCCGCCGGCCAGCTCACCAGCGCCGCGACCGCACCGAGGACGGCGACCGCGCCCAGCAGCCCCACGCACGCCGGCCACCCGGCCGACGAGAACAGCGGCGCCGGGACGACGGCGCCGATCCCGCCGCCGACGTAGTAGCAGGTCAGGTACAGCCCGACCGCGCTCGAGCGGGCCGCGCCCCCGCTGGCCGCGGCCTGCGCGGTGGCGCACGCCTGGGCGGCGAACACGCCGGTGCACGCGCCGGCCAGTCCGGCGACGACCGCCGCGGTCGCCGGCACGAGGGTCAGTGCCAGCCCGGCGAGCACGACGACGGTGGCCGGCACGAGCACCCCACGACGGCCCACCCGCGACACCAGCCGCCCGGTCAGCGGCGTGACGACGACGGCGACGAGGAACACCGCGAACACCGCCCCGACCTGCGCGGTGCCCAGCCCGAACGGTGGTCCGGACAGGTGCAGCCCGGCGTAGGTGAAGGCGCCGACCTGCACGAACAGCACCGCGGACCCGAGGGCGCAGGTGCCCAGCAGCCGCCCGTTGCGCAGGTGGCCGCCGATGCCGCGCAGGCCGCCGAGCACACCGGCCGTCGGCGCGAACCGCCGCTCCCGCGGCAGCAGCGCCGCGACCCCGCCGAGCACGGCCAGCAGCACCAGCACCAGCGCCGCGAACGACGCCCGCCAGCCGAACGCGTCCGCGACCGCGCCGGAGAGGAACCGGCCGAGGAAACCGCCGAACGCCGTCCCCGAGACGTAGAGGCCGTTGACGGCGGCCGACCGGGAGGCGGGCACCTCCTCGGCCACGTAGGCGACCGCGACCGCGAAGACGAACGGGACGGCCAGGCCCTGCGCCGCCCGCGCGGCCAGCAGCACCGCGAAGCCGGGAGCGAGAGCGCAGGCCACCGTCGCTCCGGCCAGCACGGCGATCGCCGTCAGCATCACGCGCTTGCGGCCCAGCCGGTCCGACACCGCCCCGGCGAACGGCGCGGCGACCGCGACCCCGAGCGCCGTGGCGCTCACCGTCCAGGCGGCGGCGGTCGCGGAGACGCCGAGGTCGGCGGCGAGCGCCGGCAGCAGCGGCTGGGTCGCGTAGATGGTCAGCAGCGCCGACAGGCCCAGCAGGAAGACCGCCGTGTTCGTCCCTCCCGGTGTCCGCATCCCGCCCACCGCACCACACGGGGAGCGCGCCCGGACGCCGGGGTCGGTCCGCGTGCGGCGGGGCGGTCAGACCCCCGACGGGGACGCGGCCGGGATGCCGTCCGGGGAGGGCGCGGCCGTGGCCGAGGCCGGCGGCCGCCTCGCGAGACCGAGCTGCGCCATCGCCTGCTCGTAGCACTCGTGCAGCAGGACCAGCCGGCCGACCAACCGGTCCACGTACGCGGCGGAGGTGCTGACCGGGGTGGGCTCCAGCATCAGGGACCAGAAGAGCCGGTCGACGTCCCGGCCGCAGGCGTGCCCGCGCCACTCCGCCGGGGACGGGCGGTGGCCGAGCGCGACCGTGAAGCGCCGCGAGACCGACTCCCGCAGCTCGCCGACGACCGCGTCGTGGACGGCAAGGGCGTGCACGTCCTCCCCGTCGGCCCGGCGCGCGGAGCGGCGCCGGCGTCGTGGCGCCGCCGGCCCCGGGACCACCAGGCCGATCGCGCGACCGAGCAGCGGCGTCAGCCGGAACCGGTCGCCGTTGGACAGCCGGTCGTTGGCGTGCCGCAGGACCGCGGCCAGTTCCCCGTCCACGCAGTCCGGGGCGTCGGTGAACGGCTCGCCGGCCAGGAGGGCGGTGTACTCCAGGAAACACGCCCCGCGGGCCGGACTGCGGTGCCTGCCCCGGCTGAGCACCGGCATGGACGCCGGACCCTGCGCCATCGCCCCGCCTCCTCCACCGGCTGTCCCGACGTAGGGGTCCCGGTGCGCTCCGACCGGGTGGCACGAGCGGCGTCCCGCCACCCGCTCCCGGTCGTAGCAGCGTACGGCGGACGGGCGATCCGCGGCAGCCACCGGCGACGACACCCGTCCGGGCAGCCCGGACGCCGGCCCGTACGGTCGCCCTCATGGCACTCATCCACCGGGCCACCCTGCAGCCGTCGAAGCTCGAGCTGGTGGCGGGGTGGGCGCCCGGCCGGCCGTGGGGTACTGCGGCTGCAGGCGCCGAGCTCGAGCAGGTCGCCGCCTACCGCTTCGACGACCCGGCCGGCGAGGTCGGCGCCGAGACGTTCGTGCTGCGCGCCGGCGACACCGTGCTGCACGTGCCGCTGACCTACCGCGGCGCGCCCGTCCCGGAGCTGGCCGAGCACCTGGTGGGGACGACGGAGCACTCGGTGCTCGGCCGGCGCTGGTGCTACGACGCGTGCGCCGACCCGGTGTACGTCGCCGCGCTGGCCGCCGCGGTGCTCACCGGCGCCCCGCAGGCCGAGGAGTACGTCGTGGTCGACGACCGGCAGGAGCGCCGCGACCCCACGGCACACGTCGCCGGCAGCGGGACGGCGGCCGACGTCGACACCCTCGGGACCCCGTCCGTCACCGACACCGGCGACGTGACGACGGTCCGCGCCGGGGACCTGGAGCTGGTCGTGCGCCGCGTGCTGACCCCGGGCGTGCCCGTCGACGGCGCCGCGACGCTCACCGGCACCTGGGCCGGCCAGCCCGACCCGGTGCTGCTGGCCACCGCTCAGAGAATCGTCTGACAGCGCGGCCCCGTCCCGGGTCCCGCCCTGAGCCTGCGAAGGGTGGGGAGGACGGGGTCCTTCCTCTGAGCTCTACGCCCAGGCCACCCGGGGCGCGACCTCGGTCCCCAGCAGCTCGATGCCGCGCAGCAGGTCGGCGTGCGCCAGCCGCGGGTTGGTCATCTGGATCGAGACGCGGTCGACCCCGCCGAGCTGCTCGGACACCCGGACGAGCTTGTCGGCCACGGTGTCCGGGTCGCCCATGAAGAAGGCGCCGTTCGGGCCGCTGGTCGCGTCGAACTGCGCTCGCGTCGGCTGGGCGAAGCCGCGCTCTCGGGAGACCTTGGTGAACATCTCGTGCCACCCCGGGTAGATCGTGTCGGCGGCGGCCCGGGTGCTCTCCGCGACGTAGCCGAAGACGTGCAGCCCGACCTGCAGGCTCTCGGGCGCGTGCCCGGCCTGCGCGCCGGCCCGGCGGTAGAGGTCGACCAGGGGTGCGAACTGCCGCGGCTCCCCACCGATGATCGCCACCATCAGGGGGAGGCCGAGCAGCCCGGCGCGGACGAAGGACTCCGGCGTCCCGCCGACCCCGACCCAGATCGGCAGCGGGTCCTGCAGCGGCCGCGGGTAGACGCCCTGCCCGGTGAGCGGGGGGCGGTGCCGCCCCGACCAGGTCACCTCCTCGGAGTCCCGCAGCCGCAGCAGCAGGTCCAGCTTCTCCTCGAACAGCTCGTCGTAGTCCGCGAGCGACAGCCCGAACAGGGGGAACGCCTCGACGAACGAGCCGCGGCCCACCACCAGGTCGACACGGCCGCGGGAGACGAGGTCCAGCGTGGCGAACTGCTGGAAGACGCGGACCGGATCGGCGGCGCTGAGCACGGTGACCGCGCTGCCCAGCCGGATGCGCGAGGTGCGCGCGGCCGCCGCGCCCAGGATGACCGGCGGCGCCGAGTCGTAGTACTCCGGGCGGTGGTGCTCACCGATGCCGAAGGAGTACAGCCCGACCTCGTCGGCGAGGGCGATCTCCTCGAGCAGGTGCGCCATCCGCTCCTCGGGCCCGACCGGTCGCTCGGTCGAGGGGTCGGTCACCGCTGCGACGAAGCTGTCGACGCCCACGTGCACGGCTGTCCTCCTCGGGGTGGGGGCCGCCACCGGCGACGGTCCAGTGTTCAACCAGTCAACCAGGCGGCGACCCCCGGCCCGAGGTCGGCGGCGGACGGACCGGGGCGGTGCGGACACCCAAGTGCCGGAACCGTCGTCCGGCGCGGATAGGTTGCCGTGACCCAGCACGCGCACGCACAGGAGGCCCGGTGCCGGTCGACCCGCACATCGCCGCTCTGCTCACCATGCTCACCGAGACCGGTCTGCCGCCCATGCACGAGGGGACGCCGGAGGCCGCCCGGACCCAGTACCTGACGCTGAGCGCCGCGCGCTCCTCGGAGCTGGTCGTGCCGGTCGGGGCGGTCGAGGAGACCACCGTGCCCGGCGCCGAGGGCGACCTGCGCGCCCGCGTGTACCGGCCCGAGGGCGGGGGCCCCTTCCCCACCGTCGCCTTCTTCCACGGCGGCGGCTGGGTGATCGGCGACCTCGACACCCACGACCGGTCGGTGCGGGGGATCTGCCGCGGCAGCCGCGCGGTCGTCGTCGCCGTCGACTACCGGCTCGCCCCCGAGCACCCCTTCCCCGCCGCGGCCGAGGACGCGGTCGCCGCCGCCCGCTGGATCGCCGCGCACCGGGGTGAGCTGGGCGGCGACGACCGGCTGGCCGTGGCCGGCGACAGCGCGGGCGGCAACCTCGCCGCCGTCGTCGCCCAGCAGCTGACCGCCCAGGGCACCCCGCTGGCCGCGCAGCTGCTGGTCTACCCGGCGGTCGACGCGCTCGGCGACCACCCCTCGCGCACCGAGAACGCCCGCGGCTACTTCCTCGAGCAGGCGACCATGGACTGGTTCTACGGCCACTACGCCGGCGCGTGGGACGACGCCGAGGACCCGCGGTTGTCCCCGCTGCACGCCGCCGACCTCTCCGGGCTGCCGCCGGCGGTCGTCGTCACCGCGGAGTACGACCCGCTCCGCGACGAGGGCGAGGCCTACGGCCAGGCGCTGCGCGCCGCCGGGGTGGAGGCGCGGGTCCGCCGGTTCGACGGGCTGATCCACGGCTTCTTCGCCATGGGCGCGGTGTCCCCGGCGGCGCAGGCCGCCGTCGAGGAGACCTGCGCGGCCTTCGGGGAGCTGCCGCACCGCTGAGCCGAGGGACCCGCTGCCCCCGCGCGCGGGCGGCAGCGGACGTCACCCCCGGGCGTAGCGCGCGTACGTGACGCCGTTGCGGAAGCCCCGGCACTCGACCAGCCGCAGCCGGTCCGCCGCGGCGCCGTCGGGGAACAGCCTCCGGCCGCGGCCCTGGACGGCGGGGTAGGTGAACAGCCGGTACTCGTCGACCAGCCCGGCACCGATCAGAGTGTGGCAGAGGGTGATGCTGCCGGTGACGACGATGTCCGCACCGGGCTGCTGCTTGAGCGCACGCACCTGCTCGACCGGGTCGCCGTCCAGCACGGTCGTGTACTGCCAGCCGGGCTCGGTCAGCGTCGAGGAGACGACGTACTTCTGCACCCGGTCCAGGTAGGCGCTGATGCCGGTCGGGTCGTCGGTCCGCCCCGGCCAGTAGCTGCGGAAGTCCTCGAAGGTCTGCCGGCCGAGGAGGAGGGCGTCGGCGCGCTCGTCCTGGCGGTGGATCTCCTCGACCAGGTCGGACTCGTCCACCTCCGCCTGCCCCTGCGGGGCGAACCAGTCGTCGAGCATCTCCACCGCGCCGTCGACGGTCGTGTTCTGGGTGATCGCGAGGGTGCGCACCGTGCCTCCCGGGGTCGCTTCCGTTGCAGTACCGACCCCGCGGGCGGGGGGAACTCATCGCGGTCAGGGGCGCCAGGCCGGCCGGTAGTCGGGGTGCGCGGCGTAGGGCAGGGCGAGCAGCGCCAGGGTGAGCGCGGCCAGCTGGTGCTGGTCGGTGGGTGGGAGCGGGAAGTCCAGCCCCTCCGGGCGCGCGCCGAGCCGGTGCAGGTCCGGGCGCGCGTCCCGGCAGGCGAGCACCAGCCGGCGCTTGGCGGCGCACTCGGCGAGCACCCGTGCCGGGTCGTGGTGGGCGACGTGGTCCGCGGCGCCGTCCGGCGCGGTCACGCCGCCGGCCCAGGACTCGTGGCCGGTGGCCTGGGCGGCCTCGGCCGCCAGCCGCTGGTCCTCGGCGATCCGGGCCAGCAGGAAGCCGTCCAGGTCCGGTTCGAGGTCCGGCTCGAGGCCGGATCCGAGGTCGGGTTCGAGGTCCGGTCCGAGCGCGGGGTCGGCGTCCATGCCGCATCCTCCCGCCACCGACCGCCGTCCGGAGGGACGGGCGCGCTCAGTCCCGGCGGTAGAAGTCCGCGAGGGCGGGCGCGAGGACCTCGACCGGCACCTCGTGGAAGCCCCCCTCCAGGCGGGCGAACTCACCGGACGGCAGCGCGGCCGCCAGCTCCTCGGTGGCCCGCCCCATCCAGGGCGCCGCGGTCCCGGTGCTCGTCACCGCCAGCACCGGCACGTCGACGCGCGACAGCAGGTCGACCGGCAGGGAGTGGTCGTCGCCGCCCAGGGCCAGGCCGTCGTAGCGCAGCGTGGGCGCCATCTCCTCCAGGGCGTGCCACATCGGCGTCCCCCGGAACCGGGTCACCATCTCGGCCGGGAGCCCGATCACCCGGGTCTGGAAGTACTCGACCAGGCCGGACCGGTCGTCGGCGTCGACGAAGCCCTGCAGCGTCTCGATGTAGCGCTCCGGTGCCGGGGGTGCGCCCCCGACCCGGTAGGGCAGCTCGAGCACCGACAGCCGCACCACCGGCACCCCGGCGGCCACCGCACGGAGCAGCAGGGCGCCACCCGACGAGACGCCGTGGGCGTACGTCACGCCGTCCTGCCCTGCCGCGTCGACCACTGCGGAGAGGTCCTCGATCTCCCGCTCGACCGCGTACGGCTGGGTGTCCCCGCTGCCGCCCCGGCCCCGGCGGTCGTAGGACACCGCGCGGAACCCCTGGTCGGCCAGCGCCCGAGCCAGCTGCGCCCACGTACCCCGGTCGTTGAACGCGCCGCCGACCACCACGACCAGGGGTCCGTCGCCCCAGCTGTCGTAGGCGATCGTCGTGCCGTCCGCGGACGTCGTCTCCGCCATGCCGTCCTCCCTGTCGTCCCGGCTGCTCTGCGACTACCGACCCGTGTGCCCGTGGGAAGTCATCGCCGGGTCGCCGACCGGTGCCCTCGCCGGCTGCACCCAGGTTGGTCGCTGATGGACCGCACCGTGTGTCAGCCCGACCTGCTCGTCGCCGAGGACCTCTCCGTGGGACACGGGACCGCCCCGGTCTGCGCCCCGGTAGACCTCCGTCCGGCCGCCGGCCGCGCCGTGGCCGTCGTCGGTCCGAACGGCTCGGGCACGTCCACGCTGCTGCGCACGCTGGTCGGGCTGCTGGAGCCGCTCGACGGCACCGTGGCCTTCGCCGGCGCACCGGTCGACGAGCGGTCGTCGGCCTTCCGCCGCGACGTCGCCGCCGTCCTGGACGACGACGCCTTCTTCGTCTCGCTCACCGGGCGCGAGCACCTGCTGCTGACCGCGCGCGGGCACGGGGTGGCCGCGGCGAGGAGGTCGTGGACGCCGAGGTCGAGGCGTTCGGCCTCGGCGAGCGCGCCGACGCGCTGCCCTCGGAGCTCTCCTCCGGCCAGCGGCGGCGGCTGGCGCTGGCGGCCGCGTTCGTCCGCCCCCCCCCCCCCCCCCCCCCGGCTGCTGGTGCTGGTGCAGCTCGGCCGGCGACGGGCGCCCGGGAGCTGACCGGAGCGGGTCAACCGTCGCTCGGCTGCACCACCCCGGCACTGCCGCCCCCCCGCCGCACGGTCTCGGCCGCGGCCAGCAGCCGGCCGTCGGGCAGGAACTCCACGCCGGTGGCCGCCCCGATCTCGTCGACCGGGGCGAAGGCGTGCCCGCGGGCGGTCAGCTCGGCGCCGTACGCGTCGAGGAAGGCCGGCTCGGCGTCGGCCGTCGCGGCGTTGCGCTGGCTGGCCCGCGGGGCCGCGATGGCGTCGACCAGGTCGGTGCCGCGGTCCAGCCGGTCCACCAGCGTCTGCAGCACCGTCGTGATGATCGTGGCGCCGCCGGGCGAGCCGAGGGCCAGCAGCGGCTCGCCGTCCTGCAGCACGACCGTCGGCGCCATGCTGCTGCGCGGCCGCTTGCCCGGACCGGGCAGGTTCGGCTCGGGTCGGGTCGGGTCGGCCGGCGCGAAGGTGAAGTCGGTCAGCTCGTTGTTCAGCAGGAACCCGCGGTCGGGGACGGTGATCCCGCTGCCACCGGTCTGCTCGATGGTCAGCGTGTAGCTGGCCACGTTCCCGTCGGCGTCGGCCACGGTGAGGTGCGTGGTGGACGGTCCCTCCGGACCGCCGTCGTCGGTGGCAGCGGCCGGGGCCGGGCACGGGCCGTACTCGCCGTCCGGGACGCCCGCCGGCACCGGCTTGGGCGCCGCCCGGTCCGGGGTGATCAGGCAGGCACGTTCGGCGGCGAAGGCGTCGGAGAGCAGCTCGGCCAGCGGCACCTGGGTGTAGGCGGGGTCGCCCACGTAGGCGTTGCGGTCGGCGAAGGCCAGCGCGCTCGCCTCGAGGTAGGTGTGCAGGACGTCGACCTCGGGGAGGGTCGCCAGCTCGGCGCCCTCCAGGACGTTCAGGGCCTCACCGACGGTCGGGCCACCGCTGGACGGCGGCGCCATCCCGTAGACCTCCAGGCCCCGGTACTCGATGCGGGTCGGCTCGCGCAGCGGTGCCTCGTAGCCGGCGAGGTCGGACTCCTCCAGCAGGCCGGCCCGCACCGGCGCGGCGCCGTCCGCCACCGGGGGCTCCTGCGCCGTCCGCACGACCTCCTCCGCCAGCTCGCCGGTGTAGAACGCCTCGACCCCCTTCGCTGCCATCAGCTCGTAGGTGCCCGCGAGGTCGGGGTTGCGGAAGACCGAGCCCACCTCGGGCAGCGCGCCGCCGGGGAGGAACAGCTCGGCGCTCGGCGCGAAGCGGCGGAACCGCTCCTCGTTGTCGGCGGTCTGCTGGCGGAACGTCTCGTCGACGACGAAGCCCTCCTCGGCCAGCTCGGTCGCGCCCTCCAGCGCCTCGGCCAGCGAGAGCGTGCCGAACTCGTCGAGCGCCCGCTGCCACGTGAGCGGGGTCCCCGGCGTGCCGACCGACAGCCCGCTGGTCACCGCCTCCTCGAACGGCAGGGGCTGGCCGTCCTCCCCGAGGAAGGCGTCGGCCCCCATCGCCTGCGGCGCGGTCTCCCGGCCGTCGACCGTGGTGATCTCCCCGGTCGCGGCGTCGTAGTACACGAAGAAGCCGCCGCCGCCCACGCCCGCCGAGTAGGGCTCGCTCACGCCGAGCGCGGCAGCCGCCGCGACCGCCGCATCGGCGGCGTTGCCGCCGGCGGCGAGGACCTCCAGGCCGACCCGGGTGGCGTCGGGGTCGACCGTGGCGACCGCACCACCGGTCCCGACCGCGCGGGGCACCTTCTCCGGCGGCGGGACGGCGGCGTCCGCGGGCACGGCTGCCGCGGTGCCGGCCGGGGCGACCCCGGCCAGGACGGCGGCGGTCAGGGCGGTGAAGACGGTGCGTCGACGCGGCACGGGGACTCCTCGGGCGTCGGGACGGTCGCGGTCCAGGGGCCCAGCCTGCTCCTGGCCCGGCCGGCCCGCCCGGCGAGCTGGACCGGACCGGTGCGACGGGACAGGATCGACGGGTGAGCCGCATCAACGACGTCGGCGGCATGGTGGGCTTCCCCGCGATCGTCGAGGAGCCCGACGAGCCGGCCTTCCACGCCGACTGGGAAGCGCACGTCCTGGCCCTCAACGCGGCGCTGCTCCGGCGGGGCGTCTACAACCTCGACGAGTTCCGCGACGCCATCGAGCGGATGCCGCCGGACGCCTACCTCTCGAGCTCCTACTACGAGAAGTGGTTCACGGCCATCACGACCCTGCTCGTCGACAAGGGTGTGGCGACGCCGGAGGAGCTCGCCGTCCCCGGGGCCGACCCCGGTGCCTGACCGCTTCGCCCCCGGGGACGCGGTGCGGACCAGCACCGCCGACCCGGCGTGGCACACCCGGCTGCCGCGGTACACCCGCGGCGCGGTCGGCCGGGTGGTCGAGCTGGCCGGGCACCACCCCCTCGCCGACGACCGGGCTCGCGGCCTGCCGGGCACGGCGCGAGCCGTCTACCACGTGCGGTTCGCCGCCGCGGACCTGTTCGGCGACGGCGACCACGCCGTCACCGTGGAGCTCTGGGAGGACTACCTGGAGCCCGCCGACCCCCAGGGAGGGACACCATGAGCGGAGAGCACCACGGCAGCTCGGCGATCTCCGAGCGGGTCCGGCACGTCGAGGCCCTCCTGGAGGCGCGCGGCCTCGTCGACGAGGGCGAGGTCGACCGGCGCATCGACGCGTTCCTCGCCAAGGCCTCCCCGGCCAACGGGGCCCGGATCACCGCGCGCGCCTGGGTGGACCCGGACTTCCGGGACCGGCTGCTCGCCGACGCCAACGCCGCGATCCGGGAGCTCGGGCTGTCGATGTCCGGCGGGCTGCAGGAGCAGCGGCTGAAGGTCGTCGCCAACACCGAGGACGAGCACAACGTGGTGGTCTGCACGCTGTGCTCCTGCTACCCGATCGCGCTGCTCGGCCCCTCCCCGGCCTGGTACAAGAGCGAGGCCTACCGGTCCCGGGTGGTCCGGGACCCGCGCGGCGTGCTGCGGGAGTTCGGGCTTGAGCTGCCGGCCGGGACGCGGATCAGCGTGTGGGACGCCAGCGCCGAGTCCCGGTACATGGTCGTCCCCCGTCGGCCCGAGGGGACCGACGGGATGACGGAGGAGCAGCTCGCCGACCTGGTCACCCGCAAGGGCCTGATCGGCACCGCCGCCGTCTGAGGGCCCGCGGGTCAGCCGGAGGAGCGTTCGCGCAGCAGGTTCTTCTGCACCTTGCCGGTGGAGGTCTTCGGCAGGTCCCCGTGGACGAACCGCTTGGGGACCTTGAACCCGGCCAGCCGCGATCGCACGAAGGCCGCGAGCTCCTCGTCGGTGACCTCGCTCCCGGGCCGCAGCGTCACGTGGGCGACCGGGACCTCCCCCCACTTCTCGTGGGGCTCGGCGACCACGGCGGACTCCAGGACGGCGGGGTGGGCGTCCAGGGCCCGCTCGACCTCCACCGAGGAGATGTTCTCGCCGCCGGAGATGATGATGTCCTTGCTGCGGTCCCGGATCTCCAGGTAGCCGTCCGGATGGACGACCGCCAGGTCCCCGGTGCGGAACCAGCCGGGTCCGCCGTCCGGCCCCGGCAGCGTCGCCTTCGCCGTCGCCTCCTCGTCCTGGTAGTAGCCGAGCATGACGTCGTTCCCGCGGGCGACGATCTCCCCGATGATCTCCCCGTCGCGGGGCACGTCCGTGCCGTCCTCCCCCACCACCCGCAGTGGCTCGGCGACCACGTTGGCGACACCCTGCCGGGCCTTGAGCTCGGCCTGCCGCTCGCCCGGGAGGTCGTCCCACTCCGGGTGCCACTGGTTGACCGCCACCGGCCCGTAGGTCTCGGTGAGCCCGTACAGGTGGGTGACGTCCATGTTGAGCGCGGACATCCGGGCCAGCAGGGTCGGGGTGGGCGGCGCGCCGCCGGTCTGCACCGCGACGCGCGTGGAGACCGGGCCGGCCTCCGCCTCCTCGGCGTTGGCGATCATGGTCAGCACGGTCGGCGCCGCGCTGAAGTGGGTGATGCCCTCGGTGCGCAGCAGCTGCCAGATGCGGGCGGGCTCCACCCGGGGCAGGCACACGTGGGTGGCGCCGCCGGCCGATACCGCCCAGGGGAAGCACCAGCCGTCGCAGTGGAACATCGGCAGCGTCCACAGGTACTGGCTGCCGGGTCCCAGTCCGGTGTGCAGGGCCATCGCCATCGCCTGCAGGTAGGCGCCCCGGTGGCTGTACATGACGCCCTTGGGCCGGCCGGTGGTGCCGGAGGTGTAGTTGAGCGCCAGCAGCCCCCACTCGTCCGCGCACGGCCGTGCCAGGGGCTCGGCCGAGGCCAGCAGCTGCTCGTACTCGTCGGCCTCGCCGCCGGCCACCACGACCGGGATCCCCACCGCCGCGGCGACCTCGGTGGCGGTCGCGGCGAACGCGGCGTCGGCGACGAGGACCTCGGCGCCGGAGTGCCGCAGGATGTAGTCGAGCTCGCCCGCCTTCAGCCGCGTGTTGAGCGGGACCAGCACCGCCCCTGCCCACGGCACGCCGTTGTGCAGCTCGAGCATCGCCGAGCTGTTCGTGCACAGCGCGGCCACCCGGTTCCCCGGTGAGACGCCGTGGGCCGCCAGGGCCCCGGCCAGCCGGCGCGAGCGGTCGGCGAACTCGCGGTAGGTGAACCGCCGGTCGCCGTCGACCACCGCGGTGCGCTCCGGGAACACCCGCGCGGAGCGGTCGAGGAAGGCGGTCGGGGTCAGCGGGGCGGAACTGAAGGTCGCCACCTGGTCCTCCTAGGGCGCGGTGCGGACGGTCCCGGTGAGGGGATTGTGGCCACGGTCACCGCCCGGCGCGCGCCCGGCCGGTCAGGTCTGCAGCAGGGCCCAGAGCACGCAGAGGGCCAGCAGCACGCCGCTGACCACCCAGGCCGCCGAGGCCGGTCCGTCGGCGCGCACGTCAGACCATCCCGAACTGCTCGCTGTGCACCCGGTCCGCGGGCACGCCCAGCTCGCCGAGCGAGGCGCGGACCGCCCGCACCGTCTCCTCGCGGGAGCAGACGAAGTACTGCAGCGAGCGCGCGTGCGGCGGCAGGTGGCGGGCCAGCAGCGCGGCGTCGATGCGGCCGCGCTCGCCCGGCCAGCCCTCGGACGCCCGGCTGATGACGTGCACCACCCGCAGGTCCAGCCGGCCCCTCAGCCGCTCGAGCTGGCGGATCCCGGTGATCTGGTCCTCGCTGCGGTTGCCGAGGAACAGCCACACCGGGCGCCGGTCGCCCTGGTCGGCCAGCGTGGCCAGCATGCTGAGGAACGGCGTGACGCCGACGCCCGTGGCGAGGAAGACGTAGCCCATGCCCGGGTGCCGGTCGAGGGTGAACGAGCCGTGCGGACCGTCGACGTAGACGGTGTCGCCCACCCGCAGCCGGCGGATGGAGCGGGTGAAGTCGCCGACCTGCTTGATCGTGAACTCGACGCGGGGCCGCAGCGCGCTCGAGGAGATCGAGAACGGGTGGTAGGTCGGGGTGAAGGGCACCCGGCCGGGGAGGATCCAGGCGAACTGCCCGGCCGTGAACGACCACGGCCGCCCGCCGTGCCGGTGGGCGGGCTCCAGGCCGACGGTCACGGCGCCCCCGGGCTCGGGCCACAGCTCCACCACCCGCCAGGGACGGCGCCACAGCCGCAGCGGCTTGACCAGCCGGACCCACACCGCCAGCCACAGGAAGGCCGCGGCGTAGACGATCCAGCCGATGCGCACCCACGGCGCGCTCATCCAGTTGCCGACGAGGAAGGCGTGCACCAGGCCGGCCAGCACGATGGTGACGCCGAGCAGCGAGTGCAGCACGTGCCAGACCTGGTACGGGATCCGCAGCCCCCGCCGCCAGATCGAGGTCACCATCAGCAGCCCGAGCGCCAGCACCGACAGCCAGGCGAACTGGGCCCGCAGCGGCGCGTCGGCGACGTCGAGCAGCACCAGGTACCGGTCGTCGGCGAGGAACAGCAGCGCCGGGTGCCCGAACGCGGCCACGACGGCCAGCGCCGACATCTGCTTGTGGTACCGCAGGACGGCGTCGATGCCGAAGGGGGCCGTGGCCCGGGAGAACCGCGCGGCCAGGGCGAACTGCAGCCCCATCACCGAGAGGGCCACGAAACCCAGCGCCACGGAGAGGTCGACGAGGAAGCCGCGCCCGGGCCGGACGGCGGTGAGACACAGGGCCAGCGGGGCGGCGGCGAGCAGCGCGTGCAGCGCCGTCCAGGCCACCGCCTGCGCGCGGGTCGAGGGCGCGGCCCGGCGGGTGACCGGCACGGGGATCTCGCCGGTGAGGTCCGAGACGCGCGGCCGGTCGAGGACCGTCGTCACCGGTGGGCTCCTGCGGTGGTGCGACGCCGGAGGGCAGGGTGCATCAGGGCGTTCTCCAGTGCGTGCGGGCGTCAGGCGCACCCGGGCTCCGAGCACCCGGGCGGCGGTCGTCCGGGCGACACGGCGCTCCGGCGGGCCACCCCCGCACCGCGCGACGCGAGAGCCCCGTGGCCCCCGCGGCGTGCGGCCCCCCATGACGGGCGGTGTCCGGTCGAGGACTCTAAGTGAGTCCTGCCGTGCGCCGTCAAGCCCGGGACGGACCGGTCCGACGACGACGCAGGTCAGCGCCCAGGGTGGGTCCGCTCACACCGCACCCCGAGGTGCGTCGCTCGGCGCGTCGTGGTCACCTGGGGCCGCTGCGGGAGGTCGGGTGCGAGGACGGGAGGGTGCCGTGGCACGGGTCCACCTGCTGGCGACCGGGGGCACGATCGCCAGCCGCCGCACCGACGACGGGCTGTCGGCCACCACGCCGGCCGCCGAGCTGCTGGCCGCTGCCGGGCCGCTCCCGGGCCTCGAGGTCACCGTCAGCGACCTCACGACGGTGCCGAGCTTCGCGCTCACCGGCGCCGACGTGCGGGGGCTGCTCCGCGCGGTGCGGGAGCGCCTGGCCGACGGCGTCGACGGCGTCGTCGTCACCCACGGCACGGACACGATGGAGGAGTCGGCGTTCCTGGCCGACCTGGTGCACGACGACCCGCGGCCGGTGGTCTTCACCGGCGCGCAGCGGCCGTTCGACGCGCCGGCCCCCGACGGTCCGGCGAACCTCGCCGAC
Source organism: Geodermatophilus sp. URMC 65 (assembly GCF_053502545.1). Lineage (NCBI taxonomy): Bacteria > Bacillati > Actinomycetota > Actinomycetes > Geodermatophilales > Geodermatophilaceae > Geodermatophilus > Geodermatophilus sp. URMC 65. The sequence goes on along the minus strand of NZ_CP199954.1, from coordinate 4,952,483 downwards.
GGGCTCCGGGTCGCCGCCGACCCCGCGGCCCGGGACCTCGGTGCGCTGCTCGCCTTCGACGGCCTGGTCTTCGCCGCCCGCGGGGTGCGCAAGGTGGAGACCCTGCGCGGCGCGGCCTTCGGCGCCCCCGGCCGCGGACCGGTGCTGCGGGTCGCGGGCGGTGCCGTCGTCCCCCTGGGCCGGCCGCCGCGGCCGCCCGCGCTGCCGCTGGACCTGGCCGCCGACCTGCCGCGGGTCGACGTCGTCGCCTGCGCCCAGGGGTCGGACGACGCCCTGCTGCGCGCCGCGGTCGCGGCCGGCGCCGCCGGGGTAGTGCTGGAGGCGTTCGGGGCGGGCAACGTCCCGCCGCCGGTGGCCGCAGCGGCGGCCGAGCTGGTGGCGGGCGGCGTGCCGGTCCTGGTGTGCTCGCGGGTGCCGTCGGGCCCGGTCGCCCCGCTCTACGCCGGGGGCGGGGCGAGCCTGGCGCGCGACGGCGCCCTGTTCGGCGGGGACCTGAGCCCCTGGCAGGGGCGGCTGCTGCTGGCCGCCGCCCTGGCGCTGGACCCGCAGGACCCGGGGCGGGTCCTCGCCGGCCGGCTGTGAGCACCGACGGATCGAGAGGGGAACGGGCATGGCCAAGGAGATCTTCGTGTCCTTCGGCGTCGACATCGACGCCGTCGCCGGGTGGCTGGGGTCCTACGGCGGGGAGGACTCCCCCGACGACATCTCGCGCGGGCTGTTCGCCGGCGAGGTGGGCGTGCCGCGCATCCTCGAGCTGTTCCGCCGCGAGGGGCTGACCCAGACGTTCTTCTGGCCGGGCCACTCCATCGAGACGTTCCCGGAGCAGTTCGACGCCTGCGTGGCGGCCGGCCACGAGATCGGTGTGCACGGCTACAGCCACGAGAACCCGATCGCGATGACCCGCGAGCAGGAGTCGGCGGTGCTCGACCGCTGCATCGACCTCATCGAGAAGCGGGCCGGACGCCGTCCCACCGGGTACGTCGCGCCGTGGTGGGAGTTCTCCCGCGTCACCAACGAGCTGCTGCTGGAGCGGGGCATCACCTACGACCACTCGCTCATGCATCGCGACTTCGAGCCCTACTACGTCCGCGTCGGCGACAGCTGGACGAAGATCGACTACTCGCAGCCGGCGGACACGTGGATGCAGCCGCTGGTCCGCGGCCGGGAGACCGAGCTGGTGGAGATCCCGGCGAACTGGTACCTCGACGACCTGCCGCCGATGATGTTCGTCAAGACCAGTCCGAACAGCCACGGGTTCGTCAACCCGCGCGACATCGAGCAGATGTGGACCGACCAGTTCGACTGGGTCTACCGCGAGCAGGACTACGCGGCGTTCACGATGACCATCCACCCCGACGTCTCCGGACGACCGCAGGTCCTGATGGCCCTGGAGCGGATCATCGCCCACATCAAGGGGCACGAGGGCGTGCACTGGGTGACCTTCGACGAGATCGCGCAGGACTTCCTGCGCCGCTCGCCCCGCCCGGCCTGACGCGGTGTGCGGCGCCTGCGGCACCGGCCGGGCCACCGTGCCGTGGGAGGACGTGCTGGCCGGGGCCGGTCCCGCGGAGCGCGCCGCCCGGGCGGGTGCCGTCGGCCGGCTGCTGACCGGCCGGCGGCTGCGGGTCACGCCCTGGCGCGGCGGCTACCTGCTGGCCACGGCGACCGGCGCCGCCCGCCCGGTGGCCTCGCTCGACGAGCTCTGGGCGGCTGTGGGGCGGAACGGCGCGCCCCCGGGCGAGCAGCGCTGGGCCCGGGCGCCCGTGCCGGCCGGATGGGACCGGCAGGCGGCCACCGTCTGGGTCTCGGCCGCGGCGCGGGCCGGCACGCTCACCGCGGCGGCGCTGCCCGGTGGCGTGGTGGAGTTCCGGGACGGCGACGCGGCGCACGTCGTCCCCTCGTCCGGGACGGCGGAGGTCGGCGTCCTCGGGCCGGAACCGGAGGCCGCGCTGTCCGAGCTCCTGGAGTTCGCAGGGCGCAGTTGACAGTGGTGCGTCGGTCGGCGGTGATCGGTCCGGTGTCGACCGATGCCGCAGCCAGAGCTGTTGTCCAACGCTCCTGGGCTGCCCAACGCTCCTGGGCTGCCCACCGCTCCTGGGCTGCCACGCCCTTCGCAGTCGCGGGCTCGGCCCGTGTCGGTTCGTCGACAAGGCGACGAACCGACACGTTGGTGCGGCCGGTCAGAAGGGCGGCGGGCCGTCGTCCGGCGGTGCCGGCGGTGGTGAGGTTCCGTCCGTCATGCGCGGATCGACCATCGGTGGCCGCAGGCCGGGTGGTCGGGTGGTGCGGGTGACCCCGCTGGGTGCGGTGACGTGCAGGGTGCCGTCGGAGTCCATGGCGAACCGCCAGCCGCGGGCGTGGGTCTTGAGCCGGTGGTGGCTGCGGCACAGGCAGCACTGCTAGACCTGAAGGGCAGCCTCTGAGGGGTGCTGACGAGGCCTTCGGGTCTGACCGCAAGGGGTACAGGACCGGCCCAGTGGTCCACTCGGGAGTTGTTGGCCCGGAGGCTTCGCCGCTGCCCCTCTGACCGGGCTGCCGCTCCGCCTGACCGAAGGCAGCACACGGGCGCTTCGCTGCCTCGAATCTGGCCTGTCGGCGGGCGGCAGCCCTTCTCGGCTTCACCCCGGTCAGCTCCAAAGAATGGCTCTGGTGTCATTGTCCGCAACGGCGGATCCTCGCCCTGTGGACTGACTTCTTGGATCACTGACCCTCGTGTCTTGCAATGGACTCGTCGCCGCAGGTACCGAGCTCCGTTCCTTTGACCGCCAGCCCGCGTGACCGAATAGGAGCGTGCCACGCCGCTAGTGCATGGCCGATAGCAGTGCTGTCCATTGCGGACGAAGCGGTCGAGAGGTCCCTTCGGAAGTCGACAGGAGTAGTGCAGAAGTGATGAAATCGAAGGCTTCAGGTCGAACGGCCGATCCGGTCGCCAGTCTGTTCCGGGAAAGAGCGAAGACAACGGCTCCTGGTTCGGCGCAGGAGGTGTGGATCGGCATCGACACCCACAAGGACGTCAACGTCGCCGCCGCCGTCGACGAGGCCGGCCGCACGATCGGCGACGAAGCCCCCGCCTCCATCACCGTGCCGACCACGCCGGCCGGCAACGCCGACCTGCTGGCCTGGGCCGGCAGTCTCGGCGCGACCGTCGTGGCCTTCGCGGTGGAAGGCACCGGCAGCTACGGGGCCAGCCTGACCCGGTTCCTGCAGGCCAAGGGCCAGTACGTGGTCGAGGCGACTCGGCCCAAACGGGAGGAGGCCGCGGTCCGCCGTAACCGGGGCAAGTCCGACGCCATCGACGCTCTGCTCGCCGCGCAGCGGCTGCACCGGCTGGAGCTCAAGATCAGCCCCAAGTCCCGGGTCGGCGACGTCGAGTGCCTGCGCATGCTCCGCGTCGCCCGCAAGACCGCGGTCAAGGCCCGCACTCAGGCGCTGAACTCGATGAAGGCCCTCATCGTCACCGCACCCGACGACGGGGTGCGCAGCCCGAGCGCGCCGAGGCGGGCCAGCAGCTCGCGCACGTGCGCGGCGGTGATCGGCAACCCGTTGACCGATCCGGGGGTGTGCGCGGTGCCGGCCAGGGCGTCGAGGGCGGCGGTGACCGTCAGGTGGGCGGTGACCGCCGGGCGGCCGGTGTCCCAGGGGCGGCGGATGAGGTCGGCCAGCACCGCGGCGTGCAGCTCCCCGATCGGGCGGGCATCACCGTCGGCCTTGAGCATCGCCGCGAGCCGGTTGATGACGTCGAGGCACTCGGCCGACACCGGAGTCGGCAGGTCCGCGGCCAGGGTGGCCATGCCCTCCAGCGGCGAGGGATAGGTGCGCACGTCGGCCTGCCGGCGGGCCTCCGTGCGGCGGGCATCCACGGCGGCGGCGTCGCGCTCCAGCAGCAGCGCCAGCGCCCGGGCCCGCAGCCCGCCGGTGGACAGGCCGGTCGCCTCGGGCAGCAGCTGGGCCTCGACGGCCCGGGCGAGCGCGGGCGAGGTCAGGCCGAGGACGTCGGCCAGCACCCTGGCGCGCGCCTCGTCCAGCGTGCCGGCGGCCAGCGCCGCCCAGGTGGCCGGCAGCTGCTCCCGGTAGGTCCACGCCCGCAGCGCCAGGTTCGCCGCGGTGCGGCGGCCGCAGTTGGGCACCACCGCCAGCTCAGACGTGAAGAACTGTGACACCCCGGGCAGCTCGGGCTCCGGCGCCCACGACCCGCGCCGGGCACCGGGCCGTCCGGCGGCGGGTCCAGGGTGTCGGGGGTGTCGCCGGCCAGGCCGAGCACCAGCTCGGCCTCATACGCGGCGTCCATCGCCTGGCGGGCCTGCAGCCGGCGCAGCTCGGCGGCCTTCTCCGCCCGGGTCAGCACACCCACCGGCAACCGGGCGCTGCTCGACGGCCGGTCCAGCAGCCGGACCACCAGCGCCGCCTCGATCGGCGTGCGCAGGGAGCCGGTCGACGTCATGACCCGAACATACGTACGGGGTCTGACGGTTTCGGGCGATTGGACATGACGACGAGTGCCTGTCCTGCAGATCCTCTGCGCCGCCACCCGTGTCCCTGATGGCGGCCTCTGGGACAGGCGACAGCGGCCCTGCCCCATGCACCCGCGGGAACGCCAGAGCACAGCCAGGACGGTCAGCTGACCGGAGCTTCGCTACTCGCCAGCGCCTCCAGTTCGAGTCGGATGGCCACTCCCTCAGCAAGGCCCTCCCAATCCGGGAACAGATTGACGGCATGTGTGCCCATGGCGTCGAGATCGGGCATAGCGCGGATGGCTTCGATACTGGGCAAGGTGACCTGCGTCAAAAGGCTTTCGTCCGTCGGCACGTAGCTGACGTACTCCTCCAAGGTCAGGTGAGGGGTGCGAGCATACGTGAAGCGACCAGACTGGTTACGCAGTCGGAGATTGCCTGACGCGAAAGGGGCGACCAGCTCGACCCCCATCTCCGCTGACCAAGCGCTGGACCGGGTGTCAAGGACCCATAGCGCCACCTGACCGGTTGCGCCGGGGCTTTTCAACGCCTGACGGAAGGCAAAGAAGGCGGCCACGTAGGGGCTCAACGACCAGTCCAGCAACCGCGTTGGCAATCCGTGATGCTGAGCGAACGCAAGCAGCGCTTTGTCGTCCGCGAGGATCTCGCGGGCCACGCCATGCTCAGCGCCTTGTTCTCTGAACTCCCGTAGCAGAGCCTTCCAGATCGCCATGCGCTTGTCGCTCGACAGATGACCGAACTGTCGATCGAAGGATGATATCAACGACCACTCGGCGTCTCCGCACCCACGGAACAGGTACTCGCCTGATCGGAATGGTTCTCGATCAAAGAGCAGAGGCACCAGGTCGCGCTTCAATTCTTCCCAGGAGTGAAGCGCGAGGCGAGCAACCTTGGCCACACTGCCCTCCTATTCCCGGTAGTAGGGGTAGACGATCTCCCGCCCCGACGGACGCAATCCAGGCACGGCGTCCATGAGGCAGGGGTGAAAGACGTACTCGTGAGCATGTCGCGGTAACTCGAGTTCATTCATGTCCGAGACGGCATAGAAGCTGTACCGGCCGTTCTCGACGTATCCGAGCAAGCCGTTCTGCCAAAGGATCGACGCAATGCTCGTCGCCCCGTCGAAGCCCTGTTTGGCGAGTTCCTCCATTTGGCGCAGGTCTCCGGCGTCGAATCGATCCACACCTACGGCTCGTATGATCTCCTTGAGCTCCTGCCGCAGGGACCTGGCGTACTCCTGGTCGGACAGGTAGAAGTCGGCAAAGCCCTTCTTCACCGCATGGCGGGGTATCGCATCGGCCGCGATCTGGCTGGCACACTGCGCCAACTGAGAGTCGCCGAAGCGCTTCGCGGCCAAGGACACCACGCGGCGCAGCACCTCTCCAGGAACTTCGGTACGCCCAAGCGATTTTTGCTGCGCGACCACCTGGCAAAGATCGTTGCCGAGGGAGACTATGTCGCGTGGAATAAGTCTTGTATGCCTGATTATGTACTCCAGAACATCTTCATCCACGCCGCGAGCTTCGTTGTGCACCCAGGTGCGTCCCAGCCATGACAACGATCCGCTGGGTAGTGATGGGGCCATCAGAAACTCGTCAGGCAGCCGCTCGATCTTCTGTCGTAACAGAAACTCGATCGCCTCCCGAGACCAGTCCAACACGCGGATGTGCGGTTCGTTGTGATAGCGCGGGGCATGCTCACTTCGATAGATGGAGGCAAGCACGAGCTCGCGCACGCACACCACGACGTGCAACCGTGAGCCGAACCTCGAGTCCCGGAGCAATTGCATGACTTGCATAAACAAGCCTTCTTGGCATCGGAGCCAGTACATGGGTGCACTGTTGATCCTTTCGTCCACGGCATCCAGATAGAAGAAGACCGGCATGCTCTCTCGCAGCAGGTCCGCAAGGACCGACTCCAGATCGTCCCAGTCGGGATTCTCAAGGTATCGCCGCAGGTGAATAGCCGCATTGTGACTGAAAATTATGTCACGAAGCTCGCTATAGATGGACCGAGGTTGCCGGAACTTACCAATGAGGTGCCCGTACTCTCCCCGGATCGCGGCCGCCTCTGCCGCTTCTACCGTGCCACGCAATTGCCGAGCTGTGAGCAGATGCGTTGTGAGGCTGCGCAGAATCGCACGGTGCCAGAGTTGCATCCACTTCTCGGTGAGGAGCTCGCTCGGGAACCACTGACACGCCTGTATCACCAGGTCGGTCTGGGGCAAGTCCTGTTGGGGCGGATCGGCGTAGACTGACTTGCTGGCCTCTTGGTAGCTGAATAGACGCCGCATGTATACGGTCTTGCCAGCCCCTATCCGACCAACGATGACCCGAACCATGGCATCGTCGGCGCGCGTTGCCACTCCGCCAAAGCCAGGCCTTCCGTCCAAGGCGACAAAATCGCGCAGGATGTCCTCGAGGTCCGCACGTGAACCGTCCGGCGTGCCGAAGGGACCCTTGTGCTCCCTCACGTTCGAAGTCGGCGGCCGAGTCATTGAGCGCCTCTGCATCGCTGCGGACGAAGTTCACCAGCAGTCCGTACTGAGTCGGTTCCGCAGGGTTTTGGCGCACGGTAGTTCCCTCCGGGGGCCGGGCCTAGGGTCGAGTGAGTCGAAACAGTCGGTGCCCCTGTCCCTGCGGTGTGTCGTCGCGCAAGTGAAGGGTTACATACGCTGAGTGAGGAACTGGCGCCGGTCCAGGGCTTCGCTGGTGCGTGTCGCCGGGGCTTGGCGCTCAGCGGCCCATGAAAAGCCGAATGCCGGGTGAGGCAGTGCCGGGTCGTCACATTGCGGGCACCGAGCAGGCCCAGGGACGCGTCGACCGGTTCGCAGAGGCTGCCGTTCATCCGAGAGCACGGGAGCACGGAGTCGGGTCGGGTGCGACATGGGGCTGTCCCACAGTGGGCCGCTCAGAGACATCGGTGCAGTGGCGGCGCGCTCGACCCGCACGACAGCCCCCACGCGACCCTGACTCCCTCCCCGCGGTGGACCTGCGGCGCTACTGGGGTCCACCCACGCCCCCTCCGCGGGGGACGGCGCAGGAGCACGTCGTCGGCCACTGACCGACGATGGCACGGACCCCGCCGCACCGATCGAGGAGCCGCCCCATGCCCGCCCCCGGGACCCCGCTGGACCGGCTCGGCTTCCTGACCATCGGCACCTTCGACCCGGCCGACCCCGGCCCCGGGCACGAGGCGACCCTCGCGATGGTCGAGCTCGGCGAGCAGCTGGGGTTCGACAGCGCGTGGCTGCGCCACCGGCACCTGCAGCCGGGCATCTCCTCGCCGGTCGCCGTCCTCGCCGCACTCACCCAGCGCACCCGCCGGATCGGGCTCGGGACCGCCGTCACGCCGCTGGCCTGGGAGAACCCGCTGCGGCTGGCCGAGGACCTCGCCACCGTCGACGTCCTCTCCGGTGGGCGGCTCAACCCGGGCGTCAGCGTCGGACCGCCGATGCACTGGGACGACGTCAAGGACGCCCTCTACCCCGACACCGCCGACCGCGAGGACTTCAGCTACGCGCGTGTGGAGCGGCTGCTGCGGTTCGTCCGCGGCCAGCGGGCGTCGACCTTCGTCGGCCGGGAGAGCGTCGTCGAGGAGTGGTCCGACCGGGTGCAGCCGCAGTCCCCCGGGCTGGCCGGCCGGATGTGGTACGGCGGGGGCAGCCTGCGCTCAGCGGCGTGGGCCGGCGAGCACGGCATGCACTTCCTGACCTCCAGCGTGGTCAAGGCCGAGGAGTCCGAGGACTTCGCCGAGGTCCAGGCCTCCCACGTGCGGACCTTCCGGGCCGCCAGCCCCACCGGCCGGGTCTCCCAGGGGCTGGTGGTCATCCCCACCGACAGCGCCACCCCCGAGCAGTGGGCGCGGTACGCCGCCTACGTCGAGGCCCGCACCCCGCGGACGACGGCACCGCAGGGCCCGGCGCGGATGCTCTTCGCCCGTGACCTGCTGGGCGGCTCCGAGGAGATCGCCGAGGCCCTGTACACCCACGCCGGCTTCCGCGAGGTCACCGAGGTCGTCTTCGCGCTGCCGTTCGACTTCGCGCCCGCCGACTACGAGCAGATCCTCACCGACGTCGCCACACGCCTCGGCCCGGCGCTGGGCTGGCGGCCCGGCGGCTGAGCACACCGGGCGTCGCGCGCCGGTGGCCCGTCCAGGCAGTCGGGACGGGCCGTGGGCGCGCAGTACTGCAGGGGCGCCGCCTCAGCGGCGCGACGACCTCACGCCATCTCGGGGACGTGCAGGTGGGCCATCACGAGGTCGAACTCGGCGACCTCGGTGATCCTCGCGCCCATCGCCCGGCTGAACTCCTCGCGGAGCGCGGCGCCCTGCTCGCGGGTCCGCTCCAGGGCGGCTCGGTCCTCGTAGGTCACGGCGGCCACGCCGCGGGAGCCGGGCCGGTCGACCAGCAGGCTGACACTGCAGAAGCCGGGGAGGTCCTCGAGCCTCGACAGCAGGCTCATCCGGAAGGTGTCGACCATCTCGTCGACGTGGCCGGCCGGGACGTCGAGCCAGGTGCCCCGGACGCACGCCGCGTCCCCCGCCGGCCGGGACCGGTGCAGGATGGCGATCTCCCACTCGGCGATGTCGACAGCATCGGCGCGGAGCACCTCGGCCGCCTGCCGCCGCGACTCCTGGACCTTGTCGGCGCTGGCCCGCATCGCGTCCTCGCTCGCCCACGCGGAGGTGACGATGCACCGCCCCGCCTCGCGGTCGGCGAGCATCGACATCCCGATGCAGCCGTCCATCCGCTCGACCAGCGGCCAGACGTCGTTCCGGATGAAGGCGATCCCGTCGTCGACCGCGCGCGGGTCGCCGCGGACGGTGGTGGTCCTGGCGTACATGACCGGTCTCCTCCCTGGCGGCGCCGGGCGGCACCGCACGGAGGGGAATGTCCTCGCTCGCGCCGGGGTGGGCGGCGCCCGGAGCGTCCCGTCGGGCTGCCCAGCGAGGGACGCGGCGCGTGCGGACCGTGCGCACGCCGCCGGGCACGCATCCGGCGGAGCCGCCGAACGGGTGCGGCCGTCGTCTTAGTCCACGGGACCGGGGCCGGGGGCGACCGGCACGTCGAGGGCCACCTCACCGGCCGTCGCGAAGGTGAAGGTGACCGAGACGGTGTCGGTGGGGGCGATCGGCGCGGTCACCCCCTCCAGCTGCATCCGCACGGCGCCGCTGACGGCCTCCACCTGACCGCCGGCCGGCAGCTCGATCCCGTCGGCGCTCTGTGCACCGGACTCGTCGAGCAGCTGGACCGACTCCGCCGCCGGTGTGCTGACGCCGACGAGCCGGTCGGCCTGCTCGGCGTCGTTGGTCAGCACACCCCGCAGCGGTACGGAGGCCCCGGCCTCGACGGTGTCCTCGGCGTCGAGGAAGACGTCGTCCAGCGACACCGAGCCGACCGTGCCGTCGACGCCGGCGACGTCCGGGGTCTCCTCTGCCGTCTCGGCCTCCTGCCCGGCGGCACAGCCACCCAGGACCAGCAGGCCGGCAGCCGCCCACGCAGGAAGGGAAGTCCGTCGCACGAGAGGACACGATCGCGCTGCGCCCGGCCCGGCACCAGGGGCGAGGGTCCCGGTCGCGACCACACGCAGCGAGGGCCGCCCGACCCTGAGTGCAGCGACCCACCGAGCACGCACGGGGCCGGGGCGACCGGCGTCGCCGGAGGGGTCGCACCAGCCGGGACCTCACCATCATGGCCCGGTGGTCAGCGGATCCGACGTCGCCGGGCGCAGCGCGGGACAGCGCGCGCACCGGCTGGCCAAGCTGGAGGCGCTGCGCGCCCGGGGCACCGCGGCCTACCCCTACCGCTGGCCCCCGGACGCCACCGCCGCCGGCATCCGCGCGGCCCACCCGGACCTGGCCCCCGACGTGCGGACGACGGACCGGGTGCGGGTCGCCGGCCGGGTCGAGCTCATCCGCCGGCAGGGGTGGCTGACCTTCGCGACGCTGCGCGACCGCACCGGCGCCATCCAGCTCTACGTCGACAGCTCCGTCCTCGGCGGGGACCGGCACGCCGAGTTCGACGACGTCGACCGCGGCGACTGGCTCGGCGCCGAGGGCACCGTGATGACCACCCGGACCGGCGAGCTGTCGGTGTGCGTCGAGGACTTCGCCGTCCTCGGCAAGGCGCTGCGCGCGCCGCCGCCCGAGCACGCCGGCCTGACCGACGTGGAGACCCGCTACCGGCAGCGCTACGTCGACCTCGAGGTCAACGAGCGCACCCGGGAGGTCTTCCGCATCCGGCACGCGGCGGTGCGGGCGATCCGCCGGCACCTGGAGGACCTCGACTTCACCGAGGTCGAGGGGCCGGTGCTGCAGACGATCCAGGGCGGGGCCAGCGCGCGGCCGTTCGTCACCCACTCCAACGCCCTGGACCTCGACCTCTACCTGAGGATCGCCCTGGAGCTGCACCTCAAGCGGCTGATCGTCGGCGGGCTGGAGCGGGTCTTCGAGATCGGCCGGGTCTTCCGCAACGAGGGCGTCGACACCCGGCACAACCCCGAGTTCACGCTGCTGGAGGCCTACCAGGCCTTCGGCGACATCACCGACATGATGGAGCTGACCGAGGGGCTCGTCACCGCCGCGGCCCGGGCCGCTCTCGGCGAGGACCTCACCGTCCACTACGCCGGCCACACCATCGACCTGGCCGCGACGCCGTGGCCCCGCACGCGGTTCGCCGACATGATCGCCGAGGTCACCGGCGCGCAGATGCACCCGGCCATGCCGATCGGCGACGCGCGCGCGGTGCTCGACCGGCTGGGCATCCCGTACGAGGCCTCGTGGGGCGCCGGGCGGCTGATGAAGGAGGTCTACGACGAGAAGGTGCAGCACTCGGTCGTGGGGCCGGTGTTCTGCGTCGACTACCCGCGCGAGGTCTCGCCGCTGGCCCGGGTGCACCGCGACGACCCCGCCTACGTCGAGCGCTTCGAGCTGATCGTCGCCGGCTTCGAGCTGTGCAACGCCTACTCCGAGCAGAACGACCCGGTCGAGCAGCTCGCCGCGTTCGAGGCCGAGGCCCGCGCCAAGTCGCACGGCGACCCGGAGGCCGGGGACGTCGACCTCGACTACGTCCGCGCGCTGGAGTGCGGGATGCCCTGCACCGGCGGGTTGGGCATCGGCATCGACCGGCTGGTCATGCTGCTGACCGGCGTCGACTCGATCCGCGAGGTGATCCTCTTCCCGACGCTGCGCCCCGAGGTCCCCGGCACCGGCCCGGACGGCGCGGTGCGCCCGCTGGTCGCCCCCACCCCGATCCCCGCCGGCAGCGCGGCCGGCCAGGACGGCGCAGGGACGGCGGACGGCTCGGTCGTCGCGCTGCCGTCGATGGCCCCCTCGTCCGGTCCGGTCCCGGCACCCCCGCCGACGGCGCCCACCCACGCCCTGGCCGTGCGGGTGCTGGCCGGGCTGACCGCGCTCTCCGGCGTCCTGCAGCTGCTCACCGCCCTGCCCGTGGTGCACGAGCGGCTCGTCGGCCGGGGGACGGCGTTCGGCCCGCTGTGGGTGCCGGTGAGCGGCACGGTCGCGTCGGTGGTGGTGGGGCTGCTGCTCCTGCTGCTGTCCGACCAGCTGACCCGGCGCAAGGCGCTGGCCTGGCGACTGGCGGTGCTGCTGTCCGCGGTCGGGGCGGTCGCGCACGTGGCCAAGGGACCCCACCCGGTCGCCGTGGCGCTGTGCCTGGCGCTGCTCGCCGGGCTGGTGCGGTACCGGTCGGCGTTCCGGGCGCCGGCCGATCCGCCGTCGCTGCTGCGCCTGCTGCGGTTCGTCCCGCTGTACCTGGCCGGCGTGCTGCTGTTCGGCCTGGCCGCGCTGTGGGCCGAGCGGGGGCGGGTCGACCCGCCGCTCACCCTCGCCGGGGCGCTGCAGACCGTGCTCGCCGGGCTGGTCGGCCTCGACGGCCCCTACGCCTACGGCTCCCGCTTCTTCGCGGCGTTCTACCCCGCGGCCCTGCTCGCGCTGGGGATCGTCGGCCTGGTCGCCCTGGCGGTGCTGCTGTTCCGCCCGCTGGCCGCGGCCCGCCGTCCGCACACCGAGGAGGACTGGGCGCACGCCGAGCGGCTGGTGCACACCTACGGCTGGGACACCCTCGCCTACTTCGCCCTGCGCGACGACAAGACGTTCTTCTTCTCCCGGGACGGCGAGGCCTTCCTCGCCTACACCTACCTCGGCGGCTACGCGCTGGTCTCCGGCGACCCGATCGGCGCCCGCGAGTCGGTCCCGCGGGTGCTCGACGAGTTCCTCGCCCTCTGCGCCGAGCGGGCCTGGACGCCGGCCCTCCTGGCCGCTCGCGAGGCCAGCATGCCGCTGTACTCCTCGCGCGGGTTCACCGCGTTCTACCTGGGCGACGAGGCGGTCATCGACTGCCGCCGGTTCGGCCTCGAGGGCCCGGCGAAGAAGGGGCTGCGCGCCGCCGTCCGGCGGGTGGGGCGGACCCACCGCTTCCGGCTGGTCGCCGAGACCGACGCCCCACCGGCGCTGGTCGACCAGCTCAACGCGATCAGCGCCCGCTGGCGCGGCAAGCACCCCGAGCGCGGCTTCACGATGTCGCTGTCCCAGGACGTCCGCGGCGCCGGCGCCGACCCCGGGTTCCTGCTCTGCGTCGCGGAGGACGCCGACGGCCGGCCCGGCGGCTTCCTGCGCCTGGTGCCCGCCTACGGGCCGTCGTTCGGCTACACGCTGGACCTGATGCGCCACGACCCCGATGCGCCGAACGGCATGACCGAGTTCCTCATCGCCTCCACCGCGACCGCCCTGGGCGCCCGCGGCGTGGCCCGGCTGTCGATGAACTTCGCGCTGTGGGGGCGGCTGTTCGCCGACGACGTCCCGTTCACCCCCGCCCAGCGCGCGGCCCGCTGGGCGGTCGGGGCGCTCAACCCGTTCTTCCAGATCAAGTCGCTGCACGACTTCAACGCCAAGTTCGACCCCGAGTGGCTGCCCCGCGTGCTCGCCTACCGGCACCGCGCCGACCTGCCGCGGGTGGGCCTGCGCTACGCCGGCGCGGAGGGCTTCCTGGCCGTGCCCGGGCTCGGCGAGCTGCTGGTGCCCAAGGCCGTCGGCGGCGTGCCCGCGCCCTCGGCGCCGGAGCGGCGGTCGGCGGCGTGACCCGGCCGGGCGGCAGGGTCCGCCTCGGCGTCCTGTCGCTGGCCATGGTCAACATCGCCTCGATCGTCAGCGCCCGGAACCTGCCGGTCATGGCCGAGTACGGCTGGTCGATGCTCGCGCTGTTCGCGCTGTCGATCGGCGTCTTCCTGGTGCCGGTCTCGATGGCCGCCGCCGAGCTCGGCACCGCCTGGCCGAAGGAGGGCGGCGTCTACGCCTGGGTCAAGGAGGCCTTCGGCGGCCGGACCGGGGCGCTGGCGGTGTGGTGCGACTACGCCGAGAACGTCGCCTGGTTCCCCACCGTGCTGTCGTTCATCGCCGCCTCGCTGGCCTACGCGTTCGACCCGGCGCTGGCCGACGACCGGTTCTTCCTCGTCGCGGTCATGCTCGTCGTCTTCTGGGGCACCACCGCCGCCGCGCTGGGCGGGGTGCGGACGTCGTCGGTGATCGGCGCGGTCGGCACGATCGCGGGGTCGATCCTGCCGGCCGTCCTCGTCGTGGCGCTCGGCGCGGCGTTCCTGCTGCGCGGCAACGCCTCGGAGATCCCGTTCTCCGCCGGCGCGCTGGTACCCGACGTCTCGCTCGGCAACGTGGCCTTCCTCGGCGGGGTCATCCTGCTGTTCACCGGCATGGAGATGGCCGGCTTCCACGCCCGGGAGACCGCCGACCCCGGTCGCACCGTGCCCCGGGCGATCGCGCTGGCCGTCGCCGTCACCGTCGCCTTCTCGGTGTTGGGCTCGCTGTTCATGGCCCTCGTCGTGCCGCAGCGGGAGATCAGCCTGGTCTCCGGGACGATGGAGCTGTTCTCCACCGTGCTGCAGCGCCTCGACATCGGGTGGCTGCTGGCCCCGTTGGCCGTCGTCGTCGCGCTCGGCGGGGTCGCGCACCTGATGCCGTGGGTGCTGGGGCCGGCCAAGGGCGTCGGCGCGGTCGCCCGCGAGGGGCTGGCCCCGGCGCGATTGGGCCGGGTCAACGGCAACGACGTCCCGGTGGCGCTGCTGGTCGTGCAGGCGGTCGCCGGGTCGGTGTTCGCGCTGCTGTTCGTGCTCGTGCCCAGCGTCAGCACCTCGTACTGGATGCTCTCGGCGGTCACCGCGCAGGTCATCGTGACCATGTACGCGCTGGTGTTCGCCGCGGTCATCCGGCTGCGGCACACGCAGCCCGACGTCCCCCGCCCGTACCGCATCCCCGGCGGCCTGCCCGGCGTCTGGCTCGTCGGCGGCGTGGGCCTGCTCGGCTGCGTCGTCTCGTTCCTGCTCGGGTTCGTGCCCCCCGACCAGCTGCAGACCGGCAACCCGGTGGTCTACGTGCTGCTGCTCGCACTGGCGACCGTGGTGCTGTCGCTGCCGCCGTTCGTCTTCGCCCTGCTCGAGCGTCGGCGCAGCGCCGTCCCGGGGTGAGCCGCACACTCGGGAGGTGCACGACGAGGGTGGGACGCGTCGCGACCCGACCGCCGCGCAGCTCGACCGGCTGCTGCTGGGCGGCCGCCGCCGGTACACCCGGGCGCAAGTGGCGCAGCTGTCCGGGCTGGCGCCGGACCGCTTCCGGCGACTGTGGCACGCCCTGGGCTTCGCCGAGGCCGCCGAGGACGACGTGGTGTTCACCGACGACGACGTCGCCGCGCTGCGCACCCTGTCGGACCTCGCCGACGCCGGGTCCGTCGGCCCGGGCACCGAGGCGTCGTTCGCCCGTGCGCTGGCGCAGCCGCTGGCGCGGCTGGCCGACTGGCAGGCTCCGCTGCTCACCGGCGTCCTCGCCCGCGACCGCGCCGGGCAGCCCGACCAGCCGGGCACCCCGTCCCCGGACGGGTCACCGGCGGCCGACGCGCTGCTGTCGCGGCTGCGCGAGGTCCAGGACCACGTGTGGCGCCGTCACCTGGCCGCCGCCGTCGAGCGGGCGCCGACCGCACCGCCCGGCGACGAGATCCGCGAGCTGGCCGTCGGCTTCGCCGACCTGGTCGGCTACACCACCCGCACGCGCGGCATGAGCGGCGCCGAGCTGGGCGTCATGGTCGAGGACTTCGAGGCGACCGCCGCCGAGGTGGTCGCGCGCGGCGGCGGGCGGGTGGTGAAGACCGTCGGGGACGGGGTGCTGTTCACCGCGACCGACCCGGCCGCCGCAGCGGAGATCGCGCTGTCGCTGCCGGAGCGGTGGGCGGCCGGGGACCGGCCGCCGCTGCGGGTCGGCCTGGCGCACGGCCGGGTGCTCACCCGGCTCGGGGACGTGTACTCGTCAGTGGTGAACCTGGCCAGCCGGCTGACCACGGTGGCCCGCGCCGGCAGCGTGCTCGTCGACCGCGAGCTGGCCGCCCGGCTGCGGCGGCACCCCGGCTACCGGATCGAGCCGCTGCAGCGCCGCTCGGTGAGCGGCTTCGAGGACCTGCAGCCGTGGCTGGTCAGCCGCAGCGACGCCGACGAGGACCCTCGACCCCGTCCTGAGCTCGCGAAGGGTGGAGAGGGCGGGGTCCCTGCTCCGTCGGTGGGCGAGCGCGCCGACGACGTCCCGGGCCGTCCCGAGCGTCGGCCCTGCTGAGCCGCCGGTGCGCCGGCCCGTCCGCCCGGCGCGTCGCGACCGTCGTCCTGAAGGCGGCTCCAGGGGCAACGGTCATGTCCCTGAAGCCGCGGGTCCGTCAGGAGCTACGCGGTTCAGGCACCCGGGCCTTGCGCAGAGGTCTCAAGCCCGCGCGCACCTCTTCTGTGAAGAGGTCCGGCTGCTCCCAGGCTGCGAAGTGCCCGCCCGCGGGGAGCCGGTTGTAGTGGATGAGATTGGGATAGGCCTGTTCTGCCCAACTCCGCGGCACCTGGTAGAGCTCGTCAGGGAAGACGCTCACGGCTACCGGGATGGCGACGCCCTTCGGGCCGAAGAAGGACAACTCGTTCTCCCAATAGAGACGTCCCGAAGAGACCCCCGTGGTCGTCAACCAGTAGTGGGTGATGTTGTCGAGCACGTCGTCTCGGGTGAGGCCCTCGGGCTGACCGTCGAAGACGCGGGCGATCAGCGCCAGACTGGTCGAGTCGTGGTCGAGCATCCAGGCGGCCAGGCCGACGGGTGAATCCGCGATTCCGTACAGCGTCTGGGGGTGGGTCCCCATCTCGAGTGCATAGGCCACGTCTGTCGCCCAGAAGTCCCTCAGTTTCTCGTAGAGGCGCGTCTCCTCGTCATCGAGACCGGACGGCGGCGGGCCGCCCGACACGACTGCCGCTGTGACGTCGTCGCGAACAGCGCCAGGGAAGTTGGTGTGGATGCCGATCAACCCCGTCGGTGCCTGCGCACCCATCAGATCGACTATCTGTCCGCCCCAATCGCCGCCCTGGGCGGCGTAGCGGTCGTATCCGAGACGCTCCATCAGCTCGGCCCAGGCACGCGCGATGTGCTCGGGGCCCCAGCCGGTGGTGGTCGGCTTGCCGGAGTACCCGTAGCCGGGCATGGAGGGGACCACCACGTGGAAGGCGTCCGACGCCTGCCCACCATGGGCAGTGGGGTCGGTCAGCGGCTCGATGATCTTCAGCTGCTCGACGATGGAGCCGGGCCACCCGTGGCAGACGATCAGCGGCAACGCATCCTCGTGCGGGGACCGCACGTGGAGGAAATGGATGTCCAGTCCGTCGATCTCGGTGAGGAACTGCGGGAAGGAGTTCATGCGCGCCTCGCACCTGCGCCAGTCGTACTCGGTGGCCCAGTAGTCCGCGAGCGCTCGCATGGTGGCGAGCCGTGGCCCCTGCGACTGATCAGGGACCGTCTCCCTCTCGGGCCAGTGCGTGGCCACGATGCGAGCACGCAGGTCCTCGAGGTCCGCCTCGGGAACGTGGATGGTGAACGGGCGAATCCCACGTGCCGTCTGTCCTGCAACTGCAGTCATGGCTGGGTCTGCCTCTCCGATTCGGACCTACGGGGAAACCCCGGAGACCGGGCGTGACGCAGTAGCCCCGAACCAGCGCCACCGGCGCGGTCGACGCATACCGGGGGCGGTTCCACCGTCGTAGGACCTAAAAGGGACGCCAGGGTCGGAAGGCCCCTCCCCTGCATGGCGGCACGCTTCGTGATCGCTAAGACGTGTCGATGGCACCAGGAGCACGAGCGGCCACGCCGTGCAGCCGGCCGCCTTCGGCGTTGTGGGCAGCAGGACGAGGACGAGCGTCCACCGGCCCTGCCGACGGGCCACTGCTGGAACCATCCGAGCTGTCACCGGATGGGCCGCTGAGGGACGGGGGACGGTCTCGGAGGCAGTCGCGATCGTAGGCGCAGCCCAGGAGGAGCCGTGGGCCGAATGGCGGCTACTCGCCCGTTCCTCCTGGTTCGCCCCGAGGTGACTCCTGCGGTCGAGGTCCGGAGCCCGTTGCGGGTCGCCGCCAGAAGGACCCAGGGAGTTCGTCGACCTGCTGCGCGGATCGGTCCAGGTCGGCGGCCTGCCCACGGAGGGCCTGGAACACCGGGTCGCCGCTGTCGGCGAGCCGACGGGTCACCTCGGCGTTCCTCCTGGCGCGCGCGGGCACGGCCTCCCCCAGCGCGGAGCGGTCGTCGTCGTACCCGTAGGCGTCGAGCAACAGGTGCAGGCGCCGGTACCGCTCCTCCATCGGGCGGGACGCCATCGGCCACGCGGACCCCGGGGCGAGCAGGGGCACCCACATGAGAGCCGAGTACGCCAGGTCGAACTCCCGCGAGGACGGCCCCGCGACGTCCCAGTCCACGAACCCGACAAGCCGTCCCTGCCGCCAGACCGCGTTGTACGGAGCTGCGTCGTGGTGGCCGATGACCAGACCCGGTCGCCCGGGCCGGCCGGCGAACCACACCGCATCCCGCGGCGGCACGAAGTCGACCGTCGCATCGTGCAGCCGCCGCAACCAGGTGCCGACCTGCGTCAGGGCGTCGTCCGAGGACACCCACGCCGGCCAGGGCGCCTCACCGGCCGTCTCCCCCTCCAGATAGGTGAGCACCTCCCGTCCCGCGTCGTCGAACCCGAGCACCCGGGGCGCCGCGGTGAAGCCCGCCCGTTCCAGATGCCGCAGCACCGCGTGCACCGTGGTCGTCCACCGGCGGACCGGGCGATGCACCGTGTTCCCGATGCGGACGACCCCGGGCGAGGTCCTGCCCCCGGCGAGCAGTTCCCCACCCGTCCCACCGACCGTCGACACAGCATCCTCGACCATGATCAGCCTCGCCCCCCGATGGTGTCCGGGCGGCCAGACTGTCGGAACCGCATTCCGGTGGCTACTGCTTTCCGGCGGCGCGCCCCTCACCGCCCGAAGACTCCGCTGACCCACAGGCTCGGGCTGCGCTGCCGCTGAGTGGGCCGCTCATGACCACCTCGGCGGCATCGGAGTCAGCCGGGTCCACCGCGTCTGCCCGCCGTGGTCAAGCGGGGACGGGCGCGGCGTCCCGCGCCGCGGCCCGGGCCAGCGCCACCGTCGCAGCGGCCATGACCACGACGAGGATGCCGATCAGCGCCCACTCCGCCCCGTCGGCGCGCAGCCGCTCCCCCAGCACCGCGATCCCCAGCGCGACAGCGACCACGGGCTCCCCCACGGTCACCGCGGGCAGCGACGCCTCGAGGGCGCCGGCCTGGTAGGCCGACTGCTGCAGCAGCGTGCCGCCGCCCATCGCGACGGCCAGCAGCCAGGTCTCCCAGCTGGTGAGCAGGGCGAGCAGCCCGTCGTCCAGCAGGCTCACCACGCCCTTGGTCAGCGCCGCGCCGACGCCGTAGGCCACGCCCGCGGCGATGGCCAGCAGGACCGACCGCGCCGTCCCCCGGCGGACCGCCGCACCGGCCAGGCAGCCGCCGAGGAGCAGGCCGAGGAACACCAGGGCCGGCAGCCACGGCCGCCAGCCGGCGCGGTCGACGCCCGCGGTGGGCTCCCCCACCACGGCGAAGACGGCCAGGGCGAGCACCAGCAGCGCCGACCAGACCCAGTCCGAGCGGCGCAGCCGCCGGCCGCCCCAGCGGGCGCCCAGCGGCAGCGCGACCAGCAGGGTCGTGACCAGCAGCGGCTGCACCAGCAGCAGCGAACCCAGGCCCAGCGCCGCCGCCTGTGCGGCGAACCCCGCGGTGTCGCACAGCGTCCCGGCCCACCACCGCGGGCTGCGGGCCAGGGCGAGCAGCAGCCGGCCGCCGCGGGCCTGCGCCTGGGGGACGTCGGCGGCCGACTCCTGCTGCACCGCCGAGGCGACCGCGAACAGGACGGCGGCGAGGAGCGCGAGCGCCGCGGCCAGTCCGTCCACCGCGCCATGCTCCCGGGCGCGGTCCAGCCCGGGAACCCCGTTGCGCGGCCTCACGGAACCGGCCGGTCCGCTCGCGCCCCGGCGCGACCCGCGAGCGCCCGCCCCCGCGCGGCGCCGGCGGGGTGCCGTGGGCTGCCGCCGGGCGGCACAGTCGTCGTCCACCCGGGAGGTGACGGCCGTGCGCCCCCTGTTCACCGACGAGGACTTCGACTTCGCCACCCGCACCCTGCTCGGCGGGGTCTTCGCCGGCGCCGCGGACGTCGGCGAGGTGCTCACCACCGTCGACCGGATCCGCGACGGCAACGGCCGGTCCTGGGTCGACGAGTGGATCGCCACCGCCGAGCGGCTGCTGGCCGAGGACGGGAGCGCCGCCTCGACCGCGGCCCGGTCCCTGCGCGCCGCGAACTACCTCGCCACCGCGACCGAGGCGGCCGACCGCACCGGTGACGACGGCCTGTTCGCGTCGCTGTGGGAACGGCATCGACAGGCCTGGGACGCCTTCGTCGACGCCACCGACCTCGCCGTCGAGCGCCTCGAGATCCCCTACGAGGGCACCACCCTGCCCGGCTACCTGTTCCGGTCCGGCGCGGCGGACGAGCCCCGGCCCACGCTGGTCTACACCAACGGCAGCGACGGCTCGGTGGTGGGCGCCTGGGTGCGGGGCATCTCCGGTGCCCTCGCCCGCGGGTGGAACGCGATGACCTTCGACGGCCCCGGCCAGAACGCCGCCCTCGTCCGCCAGGAGCTGCACTTCCGGCCCGACTGGGAGCACGTCGTCACCCCGGTCGTCGACGCCCTGCTCGCCCGTCCCGACGTCGACCCGGACCGGCTGGCCCTGGTCGGCGTCAGCCAGGCCGGCTACTGGGTGCCTCGGGCCGCGGCCTTCGAGCACCGCGTCGCCGCCGCCGTCGCCGACCCCGGCGTCGTCGACGTGTCCGCGGCGATGCTCACCCACCTGCCGCACCACCTCGTGCGGCTGCTCGACGCCGGGAACCGGGAGGTCTTCGACAGGGAGATCAGGCTGGGGCTGCGGCTGGCCCCGCGTGTCCAGGCGATGATGACGTGGCGGATGCGGCCCTACGGCACCACCTCGCCGTTCGACTTCTTCACCGCCGCCCGCGCGTACACCCTGACCGAGGACGTCGTGCGGCTGATCACCTGCCCGGTGCTGGTCACCGACCCCGAGCAGGAGGAGTTCTGGCCCGGCCAGTCCCGGCGGCTGTACGAGATGCTGCCCGGCCCCAAGGAGCTCGTGCGGTTCACCGCCGACGAGGGCGCGGCCGGCCACTGCGAGCCGCTCGCCGTCGCCCTGCGCGGGGAGCGGGTCCTCGACTGGCTGGCGCGGCAGCTCGGCTAGGGGGCGAGCTCCTCGACCGGGCTGCCGGTCGCGTCGGGCACCCAGCCGCCGCCGTCGGTGCGCGCCCATGCCTGCCCCGGCCGCAGCAGCTCCACCCGCGCCCCGCCGTCGACGGTGCGGTGCGCGATGCGCCGCTCCCAGCGGTCGCCGGGACCGTCGTCCCCCGGCGCGCGGACGGCCAGGCCGACGCCGAGCACGCCGCCGGCGTCGAGCACCACCGCGCCGGGGTCGGCCGCGGCGCCGGGTGCCGCGACGGTCCAGGTCACCTCGCCGGACGGGTCCAGGGGCTGCTCGTACGTGCGGTCCCCCACCCGCAGGTGGGCGACGGCGGATGGCGCGCCGGCGGGGACGGCGAGCCGCAGCCGGAGGGTCACCTGCGGGCCGGCGTCCACCCGCAGCGGCTCGACGACCGGCGGGCCCTCGTCGTCCTGCGACAGCCGGTACGGGGAGCGCTCCGGGAAGCGCGCGGCCAGGGCGAGGTCGGCCCCGCCGCGCTGCTCGGCGTAGAGCACCGGCTGCTGCAGCGACGGGTCGTTCTGCAGGAACGGCGTGTCGCTCTCGAAGCCCAGGTCGCCCCGCTCCGGGAGGAACAGCAGCGCGTCGTCGAGGCCGGCGTCCTCGACGACCCGCTGCACCGCCCGGTACTGCTCGGTCACCGCCCGGTTGCCGGTCACCGGGCCGGGCACGGCCAGCGCGGTCAACCCGACCATCGCCGCGACCACGACGGCGGCGGACACCCGCCCCCGCCGGACCACCACGGCCAGCCCGGCGGCGCCGAACACGACCAGCGGGACGACGACCGGGAGCCAGTAGAAGGGGCCGAACAGCTCCAGGCCCTCCCACTGCGCGCTGATCGCCCACGGCCCCCAGAACGGCAGGTAGCCCAGCGGCACCACCACGGCCAGCGCCGCGACCGCCCAGCGGGCTGCACCGCGCGTCCGCACCAGGCCGACGACGGCGAGCACCACGAGCACGACCCCGCCGGCCACCCAGCCCGGCGTCGCGAGGAGGTTGGCCAGCACTCCCGTCACGCCGTCGGCGGCCGTGAAGTGCACCGTGTACTGCGGGAAGACGCCGCGGTCGCCGAAGCCGAAGGTGTCCTGCGGGCCGGTGACGGTGAACGGCAGCCGGAACGGCCCGCCGACCACGACGGCGTTGTAGACCAGCGTCAGCGCGAGCACCGGCAGAGCCCCGGCGGCGACCCGGAGGACCAGGCCGGGGCGGGAGAGGCCCCCGCGCTCCCGGGCCAGCAGGACGGCGAGCGCGAACGGCGCGACGGTGAGCAGCGCGTCGAAGGGCCGGGCGAACGCGGCGACCCCGGCCACCGCGCCGCCCGCGACCAGCCGCGGCGTCGAGCCCAGCCGCGCCCCCGACAGCAGCAGGACGGCGGCACCGAGGCCCAGCGCCAGGGCGGGCAGGTACGGCAGGAAGGTGCCGCTCTGCACCACGACCACCGGCGACAGCGCGAACAGCGCCCCGGCGGTGAGGGCGACGACCCGGTCGCGCAGCACCTCGGCGGTCAGCAACGCGACGAGCACCGCGGCCGCCGCGGCGCTGACCGCGAGGGCCGCCTGCGGCGAGCCGGTGAGCAGGTCGCCGGCCGCGATCACGGCCGGCCAGGGCGGCGTGTACTTCAGCACGATCCGGTCGCCGACCACCGCCGAGGCCCAGGGCCGGAAGGCGTCGTGGTCGGCGGGGAGGGTGACCGCGCCGGTCTCGAGCAGCCGGGCCATGGCGACGTAGACGGAGTCGTCGCGGTTGAGGGAGTAGAGCGGGAAGAGCGTCAGGTTGGTCAGCACGGCCAGGGCACCGGCCACCACCGCGAGGATGGCGAGCGCCGCCCGCCACCCCGCCGTCGTCATCGAGCGCGAGTGTAGGGACGTCCCCGTCCCGAGGCTCCGCCCCGTCCCGGGCCGGCCCCGTCCAGAGGCTCGCCGCGAGCCTGCGAGCGGTGAGGAGGACGGGGTCCTCTTCCGAGGCGTGAGGAGGACGGGGTCCTTCACCGGTGCGCGGCGGCCGCGGCGAGCAGGCCCAGGCAGTTCGTGGCCAGGTGCAGCAGGGCGGGGGCGAGCAGGCTCCCGCTGCGCAGCCGCAGCTCGGCGAAGAGGACGCCGGCAGCCGCGGTGCCCAGGCAGGCCAGCACCACGGCGCCGGTGCGCGCCAGCGGTCCACCCGCCAGGTCGTTGGCCGCCAGCGCCCCGAGCGTGGGCCGGACGTGCCAGAGGCCGAACAGGGCGGCGGAGACCCCGGTCGCCCCGCGCCGGGACAGCAGCCGGCCCAGCGTCGACAGCAGCACCCCGCGGAAGGCGACCTCCTCCCAGAGGACGGTCCCGAGCGGGATCCGGACCAGCACCTGCCCGGCGAGCTCCCCGCCCCCGAGGCCGGCCACCCGCGCGTCGCCGAGCAGCGGCCGGAGGGCGGGGACCGCCAGTGCCGTGCCGTAGCCGGCCGCGACCACGGCGGCACACGTGCCGCCCCACCGCGCGCCCGCCGCGAGCCGCCGGCGGCCGAGGCCCAGCTCGGCCCAGGACAGGCCGCTCGCACGGGCCGCCGCCAGCAGGACACCCGCCGCCGCGACGTTGGCCACCACGTAGGACCCGGGCTGGCCCGGGAGCCGGTGCACGACCAGGTTGTTCCAGGCGCCGAGCACCGGGACCAGCGCCACGGCGAGGACCAGCACCCTCCTGCGGTCGGCTGCGCCAGCATGCACGGATGCGGTGTTCCCGCTCCGCGCGCCGGCTCACCTGCGCCGCGGCGGCCGTCGCCTGCGCCGTCGCGGTCGCCGTCGCGGGCGAGCTGTCCTCGGGCGCGCTGCTCGCCGTGGCCGCCGCCGGTGCCGTCGTCACCGCCGCGGGCCTGGCCCGCCGCGCGGGCGCGGGGGCGGCGCCGGTGGGCCGGCGCGGGCTGCCGTGGCTCGGCTGGCTGGGAGCGGCCGTCGCCTGGGAACTGGTCACCCTGGCCGACGACGACCTGCCCACGCTCAGCGACCTGGCCGACCCGGTCCTGGCCTCGCCGGTGCTGCGCGGCGGGGCGACGCTCGCCTGGCTGGCGGCCGGCGCCTGGCTGGTCACCCGTCCCGGCTCCCGGCGGCCGGGGTGACCGGCGCCGTCGGGTTCGCCGTCCTGGTGGTCACCGCCCTCGCGCTGGAGGCCGGAGCGCGGCGCGGCGCGGGGCCGGCGACCGTCGGCGCGGCGGTCGGCGCCGCCATGCGGACGACGCCCGGGCGGGTCGCGGTGCTGCTCGTCTGGGTGTGGCTCGGGGTGCACTTCCTCGCCCGGTGACGGCGTGTCGCCGCAGGACGTCCCCCGCCACGACTCGACAGCGGGCCTCTCGGGTAGGGCACGCCCAGCCAGACGCGGTCGCCGCCGCTCCCCCGTCCCCGGAGGTCGCCATGGCCCACCCGACCGTCGCCGCCCAACTGGTCCGCATGCTGCGGGACGCCGGTGCCCGCCGGATCTACGGCGTGGTCGGCGACAGCCTCAACCCCGTCGTCGACGCCGTGCGGCACACCGAGGGCATCGAGTGGGTGCACGTCAGCAACGAGGAGGGCGGCGCGTTCGCGGCGGCCGCCGAGGCCCAGGTCACCGGGCAGCTGGCGGTGTGCGCCGGCTCCTGCGGGCCGGGCAACACCCACCTGGTCCAGGGTCTCTACGACGCCCACCGCAGCGGCGCCCCCGTGGTGGCGATCGCCTCGCACATCCAGTCGCAGGAGATCGGGATGGGCTTCTTCCAGGAGACCCACCCGGAGCGCACCTTCCAGGACTGCTCGTACTGGTGCGAGGTCGTCACGCCGAAGCAGATGCCGCACAACCTGCGCGTCGCGATCCAGACGGCGATCGGCCGGCGCGGGGTCTCGGTGGTCGTGCTCCCCGGTGACCTGGCGGCCGAGGAGTCCGGCGGCCCGACCGTGCCGACCGCGCTGGTCCCCCGGCCCTCGCCGGTGCGGCCGGTGCCCGAGCAGGTGCAGGCCCTGGCCGACGCGCTGAACGCCGCGCGCACGGTCACGCTGTTCTGCGGCGCCGGGTGCGCGGACGCGCACGACGAGGTCGTGGAGCTGGCCGGGCGGGTGCTGGCCCCGGTCGGCCACGCGCTCGGCGGCAAGGAGTGGATCCAGTACGACAACCCGTACGACGTCGGGATGAACGGGCTGCTCGGCTACGGCGCCGCGCACAAGGCCACCCACGAGGCCGACCTGCTCCTGCTGCTGGGCACGGACTTCCCGTACACGAACTTCCTGCCCCAGCGGCGGACGGCGCAGGTGGACGCCGACGCCGGTCACCTCGGCCGGCGCAGCCCGCTGGAGGTCGCCGTCCACGGGGACGTCGGCGAGACGATCCGGGCGCTGCTGCCGCTGCTGGAGCAGAAGACCGACCGGCGCTTCCTCGACTCGATGCTGCGGCAGCACGCCGAGGCGCTGGAGAAGGTGGTCGACGCCTACACGCACCGGGTGGAGCGGATGCGGCCCATCCACCCCGAGTACGTGGCCGCGCAGCTCGACGACCTCGCCGCCGACGACGCCATCTTCACCGTCGACACCGGGATGTGCAACGTGTGGGCGGCCCGCTACCTGACGCCCAACGGCCGCCGGCGGGTCATCGGCTCCTTCCGGCACGGCTCGATGGCCAACGCCCTCCCCCACGCCGTCGGCGCGCAGTTCGCCGCGCCGGGCCGGCAGGTGGTGTCGATGTCCGGCGACGGCGGGCTGGCGATGCTGCTCGGCGAGCTGATCACCGTGCGGCTGCACCGGCTGCCGGTGAAGGTCGTGCTGTTCAACAACGCCTCGCTCGGCATGGTGAAGCTGGAGATGATGGTCGACGGCATCCCCGACTTCGAGACCGACCACGAGCCGACGGACTTCACCGCGATCGCCGAGGGCGTCGGCATCCGGTCGATGCGGGTGGAGGACCCCCGTGACGTCCGGGACACCCTGGCCAAGGGCCTGGCCGACCCCGGCCCGGTGCTCATGGAGTTCGTCACCGACCCGAACGCGCTGTCCATCCCGCCGGCGATCACCGGCGAGCAGATCCGCGGCTTCGCGACGTCGGCCACCAAGCAGGTGCTCGGCGGCGGTGTCGGGAAGATGATCGACCTGGCCCGCAGCAACCTGCGCAACATCCCGCGCCCGTGACCGAACCCGCCAGGTTCCGCACGGACACGACACGGTCCGTCGTGACGCCGACGAGCGCCAGCCAGGAGGGCCCGTGACGGAGTGGTGGCGGCGCGGCGCGGTCTACCAGGTCTACCCGCGGTCGTTCGCCGACTCCGACGGCGACGGGATCGGTGACCTGCGCGGCCTGCGGACGCACCTGGACCACCTCGCCGACCTGTCGGTCGTGGCGGTCTGGCTCTCGCCGGTGTTCCCCTCCCCCATGGCCGACTTCGGCTACGACGTCTCCGACCACTGCGACGTCGACCCGCTGTTCGGCACGCTCGCCGACCTCGACGACCTGGTCGCCGACTGCCACGCGCGCGGCATCCGGGTGGTGCTGGACTGGGTGCCCAATCACACCTCCGACCAGCACCCGTGGTTCCGCGCCTCCCGGTCCTCGCGCGAGGACCCGAAGCGGAACTGGTACGTCTGGCGGGACGGCGCCCCCGACGGCGGGCCGCCCAACGACTGGCGCTCGGAGTTCGCCGCGGTCGGCCCGGCGTGGACCTACGACGAGCCCACCGGCCAGTGGTACCTGCACTCGTACACGCCGCAGCAGCCCGACCTCAACTGGGACGACCCCGAGGTCGAGGCGGCGATGCACGACACGATCCGGTTCTGGCTCGCCCGCGGCGTCGACGGGCTGCGGATCGACGCGCTGCAGCGGCTGGCCAAGGACCCCTTGCTGCGCAGCAACGCCGGCTCCGACCGCCGGCACGACCAGGACTGGGAGACCGCGCACGAGCGGCTGCGCGGCATCCGGCGGGTGGTCGACGAGTTCCCCGACCGGATGATCGTCGGCGAGGTCTACCTGCTCGACCTACGGCGCGTGCTGGCCTACCTCGCCGGCGGCGACCAGCTGCACCTGGCGCACAACTTCGTCTTCGTCCACCTGCCGTGGGACGCCATCGCCTTCCGCACCGCGATCGAGGAGTTCGAGGCGCAGGCCGAGCCCGAGACCTGGCCGGCGTGGTTCCTCGGCAACCACGACCACTCCCGCATCGCCACCCGCTACGACGACGGCGGGCACGGCCCGGCGCGGGCGCGCGCGGTCGCGCTGCTCCTGACCGCGCTGCGCGGCACGCCGTTCCTCTACCAGGGCGACGAGCTGGGACTGCCCGACGCCGTCGTCCCGACGGACCGGGTGGTCGACGTCGACGGCCGCGACCCCGAGCGGGCGCCGCTCCCCTGGCGGCCGCCGTCGGTCGCCGGCCAGGGAGCCGGGTTCACCACCGGCGAGCCCTGGCTGCCGCTGGTCGCCGACGCCGAGCGGCTGTGCGTCGAGCGCCAGGCCGCCGACCCGTCGTCCACGCTGTCCCTGGTGCGCCGTCTCGGCGCGCTGCGCGCCGCCTCCTCCGCCCTGCAGACCGGCCGGCAGCGCATGCTGGACACCGCGCCCGGCGTGCTGGCCTGGCTCCGGGAGGAGGGCGACGAGCGGCTGCTGGCCGCCGTCAACCTCAGCCTCGGGCCCCGCGCCCTCGCCCCGGGCGAGGAGTCCACCCTGCTGGTCTCCACCGACCCCGGCCGTTCGACCTCGGCGGTGCGCGACCTGGTGCTGCTGCCGGACGAGGCCGTCCTGCTGCGCCTGCACGGCGGCTGACCCGCTTGTCGGCGGACCGCCGCCGGCACCACCATCGGCCGGGACCGGGGCCGCGGCGCGCGGAGGTGGCGGGTGGAGGTCACTCCGGAGGTGCTGCCCGAGCTGGCCGGGCGGCGGTCCGTCGTCGCCTGGATGGTGCTGGCGTTCCTGGTGACCTTCCTGGTCACCCGCCTGGTCGTCCGGGCCATCCGGACCGGCCGCGGGCCGTTCCGCGACGCCAGCGTCGGCGGGGTGCACGTGCACCACGAGGTCTACGGCATCTTCCTGCTGCTGGGCACCGGCACCCTGGAGTTCACCTACCGGCCGGGCCCGCCGTGGGTGCAGCTGCTGGCGGTGCTGTTCGGGGCCGGCGCCGCGCTCACCCTCGACGAGTTCGCGCTGTGGCTGCACCTGGAGGACGTCTACTGGAGCCGGCAGGGCCGCAGCTCGATCGACGCGGTCATGGTCGCGCTCGTCGTCGGCGGGCTGCTCCTCGTCGGCGCCAACCCGTTCGACGCCGACGACGCCGGGAGCGAGACCCTGTTGTGGGTGACGGTGGCGGTCAACCTGCTCTTCGCCCTGGCCGCGATCCTCAAGGGCCGGGTGGTGCTGGGCGTCGTCGGCGTCTTCGTCCCGCTGGTCGCGCTGGTCGGCGCGGTGCGGCTGGCCCGGCCCGGCTCGTTCTGGGCGCACCGCTGGTACCGGCCGGGCTCGCGACGGCAGGCCCGCGCCGAGGCCCGCTTCCCCGCCGGCCGGCGGACCCGCTGGGACGCGCTGGTCGACCTGTTCGCCGAGGTCCCCCCGCGGCACGCGCCCACCGCCGCAGCGCCGTCCACTCCGCCCGGCTGAGCGGGGTGCTCGGCTACAGCTGGACGGCGACGGTGGAGGCCAGCTCCCGGACGGCCTCGAGGTCGGCCGGCCCGGGCGCACCGGTGAGGCTCAGGGGCGCGGCCACCTGCTTCCACCGCAGCGCGCCGGTGATCCGCTCGATGCTGCGCAGCGCGCCCGCGGTGTCGTCGTTGCCGTGCACGTACACCCCGTACGGGAGACCGACGGTGGCGTCCAGGCACGGGTAGTAGACGGTGTCGAAGAAGTGCTTGAGCGCCCCGGACATGTAGCCGATGTTGGCCGGCGTCCCGAGCAGGACGCCGTCGGCGGCGAGCAGGTCCGCGGCCCCGGCCGAGAGCGCCGGGCGCACCTCGAGCTCGACCTCCTCGACCAGCGCCACGCCCTCGCGCACCGCCTCGAGCACGGCCTGCAGGGACGGCGAGGGCGTGTGGTGGACGACGAGCAGCCGGGGCACGCGGGCATCCTCCCCCGCCCGGTCAGGGGCGCAGCGCGCCGTAGACCTCCGCGGCGTGGTCGAAGACGGCGAAGTGCCCCTCGCCGACCAGCCAGTGCGCGGTGCAGCGGGGCAGCATCGCGACCAGCACCCGGCCGAGCCCGGCGGGCACCTGCCAGTCCTGCGTGCCGTGCCAGACGTGCACGTGCTGCTCCACCGACGACAGTGGGAACCCCCACGGCCGGAACAGCAGCGCGCGGTCCTCGGCGAGCGGGGCCGCGCCGTTGCGCAGCCCCTCGGTGAAGGTCTCGGACAGGATGCGCCGGACCTCGGGACGTCCGAGCACCCGCCGGTCGGCCGGGTTGAGGCGAGCCTGCAGGTAGCGCGGGATCGCCGCCGGGCGCAGCGCCACGGGGCCGAACAGCGGCCGCAGCAGCGCCGTCGCCGCAGACGGCCGGTGCGCGGCCGAGCGCAGCCGCCGGGGCACCCACTGCGGCCAGGGCCACGGGACGTCGGGCGGCGGGGCCCCGCCGAGCACCCCGACGGCCCGCACCCGGGGGCCGAACGCGGCGGCGCACGCCAGCGCGTAGGCGGCGCCGCCGGAGAGGCTGAGGACGGAGAACTCGCCGATGCCGAGGGAGTCGAGCAACCGCGCCACGTCGTCCGGCCAGTCGACCACCCGCCGTCCCGGCTGCGGGTCGGAACGGCCGAAGCCCGGCCGGTCGGGGACGACGAACCGCACCCCCCAGCGCCGGTAGTCCTCGGGGTCCTCGACGTGGCGCTCCAGCCGGGAGCTCGGCGAGCCGTGGCAGCCGAGCACCACCCGGCCCGCCGGGTCGCCGTACTCGGCGTACGCCATCGCCCGCCCGTCCGGCAGTCGGATGCTGCCCTCCCGGGGTCCGAGTCGTCCGCCGTGGCCTGGTCGTTCCCGCATGCCCCGCCCCTACCCTGCCGGTGGGCGCTCCGACCGCCCCGCTCGGGCACGGGCTGCACCTAGCCTGCGGCGGGTGCGCACCGACCGGGGCCTCGACCGGCTGATCACGTTCCTCGACGCCGTCGTGGCGATCGCCATCACGCTGCTCGTCCTGCCGCTGGTCGACGTCCTCCCCGCCGAGGGTGCGACGCTGGACCTCGACACCCTGCTGGCCGACGAGGCCGGCCGGTTCGGCGCCTTCGCGCTGAGCTTCGCGGTGATCGCCCAGCTGTGGCTGGTGCACCACCGCATCGTCGAGCGGGTCGGCTCCTACGACGGGCCGTTCGTGCTGGTGAACCTGCTCTGGACGATGACGATCGTGCTGCTGCCCTTTGCCACCGAGGTGGCGGCCGTCTACGGGAACAGCACCCGGCTGGGGATCGCGATCTACATCGGGACGATGGCCCTGAGCTCGGCCTGCCTGACCGTGCTGAACCTGATGGTCTCCGGCCGGCCGCACCTGCGCCGGCACGGCTACGACGGCGCCGAGGACGACCCGACCGGCTCCCTGCTCACCACGGCCGCCTTCGGGGTCGCCCTCCTCCTCGGTGTCGCCGTCCCGGCGGTCGGCAACCTCGCGCTGTTGCTGCTCTTCCTGCCGGACCCGCTGCGCCGGCTGGTCGCCCGCCGGGCGCGCTGAACCGGTCTCAGACCTCCTCGACGGCCAGCCGCCCGGTGGACCGCTCGGCCAGCCCGACCACCACCACGGTGACGACGACCGCGGCCAGCGCGCCGACCACGACGGCGGCCGGCAGCTCCAGCGCGACGTCCACCGCAGCGACCGCGGCCGCGACGACCGGCCACCACAGCCCGCGCCGCGCCCCCCGCTTGGACATGCCCACCTCGGTGGCGGTCACCGACAGCAGGTAGACGACCACCCCGCCGGCCAGCACCAGCCGGGTGCCGGTCGGCACCTCGCCCTCGCCGCTCTGCACGACCGCCAGCTCCAGCCCCGCGCCAATGGTGGCCAGCGCCAGGGTCAGCGGCAGCTGCCCGAAGACGTACACGTCGTGCGAGTGGTCGCTGCGCTCCCCGCCCACCTCGCTGAGCAGCTGCTTGGCGCGGGCCCCGGCCAGGTCGAAGTAGCTCCACCACAGTGCCGCGGCCAGGACGAAGCCGAGCGCCGCGACCAGCAGCCCGGAGCCGGTCCAGTGGGCGGTGTGCAGCCCGTGGGCGATGCCGGCCACCGACTCGCCGAGCACCAGGATCACGAAGAGCGCGAACCGCTCGGGCAGGTGCTCGACGTGCAGCGGGACGTCGGCCGACGAGCGGGTGGCCACCAGTGGCACCAGCACCTCGACCAGGACGGCGGCGGCCCACAGGGCGAACCCGATCGGCCGCGGCACCGCGAGGGACACCGCCCACAGCAGCGCCCCGATGACGGTGCCGATCATGTACAGCCGGGCGATCGGCCGGGCACCGGCCAGGTGCCAGTACGCGCGGAGGTACTGGAGGAACAACATCGCCCGCAGCACCAGCTGGCAGCCGACGAAGACGCCGAAGTAGGTGCCGGTCGCCTCGGTGGCCGTGGCGGCCATCCCGACGACGGCGGCCATGCTGCCGAGCTTGAGCAGGCGGTAGACGACGTCGTCGTGGTCGAAGCGGTTGGCGTAGAGGGTCGAACTGACCCACGCCCACCAGACGGTGGTGAACAGCCCGGCGAACACCAGCTCCCCGTGCCAGGTCACGTCGGCACGGAAGTCGATGGCCAGCTCCGCGACGACGAGGACAAAGGCCAGGTCGAAGAAGAGCTCCAGACGGGAGGCCGTACGGTCGTCGTCGGTGCGCAGCTCCGGCGCGCGGACGAGGCCGCCGGTCAGCGTGCCGAGGAGGGATCGGGGCGAGCTGCGGTCGGTCACGACGCTCCCTGGGGACGAGCGGGTCCCCGTCGACTACCCCGGCGCGGCGTTCTCACGCGGGGTCGCCGTCAGCGCCGGAAGTCGTGCGCCTCGTCGTAGCCGTAGTCCCCGGCCGCGTCGTCCCGGCCGTCGTCCACCGGAGGGGTCTCCGGGGTCCCTCCCTGCGGCCGTGCCCGGCCGCCGGTCACCTCGTGCGCCGTGTCGTAGCCGAGGTCCCCGGTCGGTTCGCGCGGGTCGGGCTCCATGTCGGCTCCTCCTCTGCGGGTGCGCCAGGGTGCCCATGCTCGACCCCCCGGTGGGAGCGCCACAAGGACATCCGCGTGGCCCGGTCGTGCGGTCATGCCGCTCCTCTCCTCGGTGGGTGCGCACCCTGCTCTCCCCTACTGACGAGAACGCTGCTCGGTGTGTGACGGACGACGCCACCGCATTTCCACGGCGGCCGCCGCCCCCGGGGACGAGCCTCAGGACCGCTCGGTGCCGGGCTCGCCCGGGGAGGTCTCCGCCGGGGTGCCGATGACGGTGCGCACGGCGTACAGCTCGGGGAAGAACGTGCGGTCGAGGGCCCGGCGCAGGAAGCCCACCCCGGAGGAGCCGCCGGTCCCGGTCTTCGCGCCGATGGTCCGCTGCACCGTGCGCAGGTGGCGGAACCGCCAGAGCTGCCAGTTGTCCTCGACGTCGACCAGGCTCTCGCAGGCCTCGTAGACGCCCCACGGCGTGCCGGTCGACTCGTAGACCTCCCGGAAGACCGGGACCAGGTCCGGCTGGAAGGTCCACGGCCGGCGCACGTCGCGCTCCAGGACGACCGCCGGGACGGCGAGGCCGAGCCGGGCCAGCAGCCGGAGGAACTCGTCGTAGAGCGTCGGCGCCCCCAGCAGCTCCTCCAGCAGCTCCCTCGCGGCGGGCTCGCCGTCGAAGACCGCGAGCATGCCGGGGTGCTTGTCGCCGAGGACGAACTCGACCGCGCGGTACTGGTGCGACTGGAAGCCCGACGCATTGCCGAGTGCGCCGCGGAACTGGGCGTACTCGCGCGGGGTCAGGGTCGCCAGGACCGACCACTGCTCGATGAGGGTCCGCTGCACGTTCTTCACCCGGGCCAGGCACTTGAGGGCCGGCGCCAGCTCGTTCCCGGCCAGGTGCCGGCAGGCGGCACGCAGCTCGTGCAGGACGAGCTTGAGCCACAGCTCGCTGGTCTGGTGCTGGACGATGAACAGCAGCTCGTCGTGGTGCTCGGGGCTGCTGCGGGGGTGCTGGGCGGCCAGCAGGTGGTCGAGGTCCAGGTACGCGGCGTAGGTCATGGCGCCGCCGAGGTCGGTGCGGATGGCGTCCTCCAGCGGCCGCACCGATCCCGACGGGTCCGGGTCCGACGGCACCACGGCCGTCACGGTAGCCCTCAGCGGCTGCGGTAGAGGCGGGTCGTGACCGGGAGGAACACCGCGGCCAGCGCCGCGGCCACGGCCAGGGAGACCGCGATGGCGGTGCCGTCGGGAGTGCCGGCCATGAGGGAGCGGGAGGCGGTGGCCAGTACCGAGATCGGGTTGACCTCGACGAACGCCTCGAGCGGGCCGGGCAGCGTGGCCGGGTCGACGAAGACGTTGGACAGGAACGTCAGCGGGAAGATGCCCATGAACCCGGCGTTCATCACCGCGTTCGGCGAGCGCATCAGCAGCCCGAGCACCGAGAACACCCACGACAGCCCGAACGAGAAGACGACGACCAGCGCCAGCGCCGCGAGCGCTCCCCCGACCCCGCCGTCCGGCCGGTACCCCAGGGCGACGCCGACCCCGATGATCACCGTGCCGGCCACGACGTAGCGGACGCTGTCGCCCAGGAGCGACCCCAGCAGCGGCGCCGGCCGCCAGATGGGCAGCGACCGGAACCGGTCGACCACGCCCTTGGTGAGGTCGGTGTTCAGCGAGACGCCGGAGTAGACGGTGGTGAACAGCACTGACATGACCAGCAGACCCGGCAGGGTGTAGTCGAGGTAGGCGCTGGTCGAGCCGGCGATGGCGCCGCCGAACAGGTAGGTGAACAGCAGCAGGAACATCACCGGGGTGACCGTGACGTCGAGCAGCTGCTCGGGCACGTGCTTGACCTTGAGCATGCCGCGCCAGCCGAAGGTCAGCGCGGTCGACAGGCGACCGGGGCGCGGCGGCCGCGCGGTGTCGGCGATGGCCCGGCGGACGGCGGCGGTGTCGGCGGAGCCGGGTGCGCTGGTGGTGGCGGTCATGACGCCTGCTCCTCAAGGGTGGCGGTGGGCTCCGCGGCGTGCCCGGTGAGGGCCAGGAAGACCTCGTCCAGGCTGGGCTGGTCGAGGGAGAATCCGGCGACGCCGACGCCGGCGCGCCCCAGCTCACCGACGCCGACGGCCGCGCGCTCGGCGTCCGCGCAGGCGGCCGAGAGCGCGGCCGGGTCCGGCTCCAGCACCACGGTGCCGACCGCGGCCTCGAGGATGCGGGCGGCCTCCGCGCGGCGGCCGGGGTCGAGCAGCCGCACGTGCAGCGAGCCGGTGCCCACCGAGGCCTTGAGCTGGCCGGGGGTGCCCTCGGCGATGACCCGGCCGCGGTCGATGACCGCGATGCCGTCGGCCAGCTGGTCGGCCTCCTCCAGGTACTGGGTGCAGAGCAGGATCGTCGTCCCGGCGGCGGCCAGCGCCCGGGCGATCTCCCAGACCTGGTTGCGCGACCGCGGGTCCAGCCCGGTCGTCGGCTCGTCGAGGAACACCAGCTGCGGCGTGACGACGATGCTGGCCGCGATGTCCAGCCGGCGGCGCATGCCGCCGGACCAGTGCTTGACCAGCCTGCCCGCGGCGTCGGCGACGCCGAAGGCCTCCAGCAGCTCGTCGGCCCGGGCCCGGGCCGCGGCCCGGCGGTGGCCGAGCAGCCGGCCGACGAGCACCAGGTTCTCGCGGCCGGTGAGCTCCTCGTCGACCGAGGCGAGCTGACCGGTGAGGCTGACCAGACCGCGGACGGCGTCGGACTCGGTGACCACGTCGTGCCCCAGGACCCGCGCGCTGCCGGCGTCGGGTCCGACCAGCGTGGCGAGCATCCGGATCGTGGTGGTCTTCCCGGCGCCGTTGGGTCCGAGGACCCCGTAGATGGCGCCGGCGGGGACGGCGAGGTCGACGCCGGCCACCGCCCGGGTGTCCCCGAAGGACTTCTCGAGG
Organism: Geodermatophilus sp. URMC 65; assembly: GCF_053502545.1. NCBI lineage: Bacteria > Bacillati > Actinomycetota > Actinomycetes > Geodermatophilales > Geodermatophilaceae > Geodermatophilus > Geodermatophilus sp. URMC 65. Next base: position 4,917,337 of record NZ_CP199954.1, on the reverse strand, counting down.
CCGACCGCCTCGATGGCGAGCGCTGGCTGGGCTGTCATCCGGGCTCCTCAGCAGGTGGTGCGTCGCAGCGTCCTCTGCCCCTCCGACCGAATGTGCGCGCCGGACTCATCGGACCGCCACCCGATTTCCGGCCACCCGATCGTCGGACCTCACGTGCACTCGAGGTCAAGCCCCGCGGGGTCAGCCCCCGTCGTCCCCCGACTCGAAGCGGACGTCGACCTCCTGGTGCCGCACCGCTCGCTGGGCGCGCGCGGCGTCCGAGTAGACCCGCTCGTCGCCCTCGGTGAGGTCCTTGTGGTCGACGAAGGGCGTGAGCAGCGCCCGGGGGTAGAGGTGGTCGACCCGGACCACGTCGATCTCCACGCACAGCATGAGCGCGACCGCGGCCACGTAGATGAACGCGAGCAGTCCGAGCACCAGGGCGAAGACCGCGTCGACAGCGCTGGCGTTGGCCACCACCCGGGCGACGTAGACGCCGCCGAAGGACTGCAGCAGCTGCCACAGCACGGCGGCGGCCACGGCACCGGGCAGCACCTGCCGCGTGGTGAGCCGGCGCGCCGTGGTGACCCGGAACCCGAGCACGAAGACGGCGGCGTTGGCCAGCACCGAGGCGACGGTGAGCAGCACGTGCAGCCAGCCGCTGAACCCGCCGCCGTAGGCCGCCGCACCCGTGCCCAGCGCGGACAGCAGGGTGGTGGCCAGCAGGAGCAGCCCCAGGGTGAACAGCAGCAGCAGGCTGCGCCCGCGGGCGGTGATCGGGTCCGGCCGGCTGTGCCGCGGCACCGCCCACACGGTGTTCATCGCGTGCTGCATGGCCTGCCCCATGCCCAGGGCCCCGTACAGGGCGACCAGTCCGCCGACCACGATGCCGGTGACCCCGCCGCCGAGGCCCTCCGGCCGAGCCAGCTGCGGCCCGATCACCGGGAACTCGGCCAGCGCCGAGTCCAGCAGCCGCTGCTGCAGTGCCGGGTCCCCGGCCAGCACCAGCCCCAGCACGGTGGCCAGCAGGAGCAGGGTCGGGAACAGCGACAGGAAGCCGTAGTAGGTGATCAGCGCGGCGAGGAAGACGGCGTCGTCGTCCATGAACTTGTAGACCACCGCGATCGGGAACCCGGCCGCCGGGTGCCGGCGCTGGAACCGGTCGACCCGCTCCGTCCACCTCATGGCCCACCCCTGTCGCGTCGAGGGACACCCTCCTACCCCGCAGGAGGACGGTCGAGCGCGGTAGGAAGGGGACATGGCCGACCCCTTCCCCTCCCTCGCCGAGCTCGCCGCCGAGGAGGAGGAGCTGCAGTTCACCGGATTCACCAACGACGACGCCTGGGACCTCGGCTCGGCGCTGGTGGCCGCCGCGCGGCGGGACGGCGCCCCGGTGGCGGTCGACGTCAGCCGGCACGGCCACCAGCTCTTCCACGCCTCGCTGCCGGGCACCAGCCCGGACAACGACTCGTGGATCCAGCGCAAGACCCGCGTCGTCCACCGCTTCGGGCACAGCAGCCTCTACGTGCGGCAGGCCTCGATCGAGCGGGGGACGACGTTCGAGGAGGAGTTCGGCCTCGACCCCGCCCTCTACGCGGCCCACGGCGGCGCGTTCCCCGTCGTCGTCCGCTCGGTGGGGCCGGTCGGCGCGGTCGTCGTCTCCGGGCTGCCGCAGCTCGAGGACCACCGCATGGTCGTGGCCGCGCTCCGGGCGCACCTGGGCCGGTGACCGGCGTCCGGCGGCCGTACCCCGGCCGGCCGGGCCGGGTGCGGCGGACCTGGGCGCGCCACCCGCGGGGAGGGCTGGCCGTCAAGGCCGCCCTGGCCTGGCACGTGGCCGGGCTGCTGCCCCTCGACCCGGCCCAGCAGTACCCGTACTTCGCGCCGCTGGGCGCGGTGATCGCGACGTCGACGACGCTGTCCGGCTCGGTGCGGGGGTCGATCCAGTCGGTCGCCGCGATCGCCCTCGGCGCCGCTCTCGCCCTCGGGGTCTCGGCCGTGCTCGGGGACGGCTTCGGGGCCCTCGCCGTGATGGTCGCCGCCAGCGTGCTGCTGGCCGGCTGGCGGCGCCTGGGCAGCTCCGGCAGCTGGACGGCGACCTCGGCGCTGTTCGTGCTCGTCCTCGGCACGCAGGACTCCGGCTTCGTCGTGGCCTACACGGGGCTGACCGCCGTCGGTGCGGTCATCGGCCTCGCGGTCACCGCCGCCTCCCCGCCGCTGCCGCTCGCGCCGGCCGCCGAGCAGCTGCGGGCGCTGCGCGACACGCTCGCCGGTCAGCTCGAGGACCTCGCCGACGGGCTGCAGCAAGAGCACCCGCCCACCGAGGACGAGTGGCGGCGGCGCACGCACCGGATCGACCCGGTGCTCGTGCAGATGCGGGAGGCGGTGCAGCAGGCCGCCGAGGCGCGCCGGGGCAACCGCCGGGCCCGCCACCACCGCGCCGCCGCGGAGGCGCAGTACCGGCAGGCCCGGGCGCTGGAGCGGCTGAGCCTGATGGTCGAGCAGCTGACCCAGGTGATCGCCGAGACGGAGCGGGCCGAGTTCGAGCGGGTCGCGCTCGGCCCCGCGCTGCGCCCGTCCGCAGCCCGCACCCTCGCCGCGCTGGCCGCCGCGCTGCGCTCGGTGGAGGACGCGGCGGCCGACCCCGGTGCCCCGAGCCGGGCGCGGGCGTGCCTGCACGAGTTCGCCGACGCGGTCCGCCGGGCGCGGGCCACCACCGCCGACGACCTGTTCGTGGCGGGGGACGTCGTCCAGACCGTGCGCCGCTCGCTGGACGCCCTCCCGGCGCGGGAGCCCGCCGGCTGGGCTCAGGCGCGGCCCAGCCGGGCGAGCACGCGCGTCGTGCGGTCGGCGTCGGCGGGCGGCTGGACCGCGGGCCGGCAGATGCCCTCCATGTACAGCGCGTCGCCGAACGCGTCCGCCCCGGACTCGACGCGGCCCAGCTCGGCGTCGGTGAGCGCGGGGTCGGCGCCGACCGACCGGGCGACGTCCCAGCGGTGCACGACCATGTCCCACACGTAGAACTGCTCGAGGGTCGCACCGACCGTCGTGGGGCCGAAGAACCCGTCGTACGCCTGCTCCGCGACGGCCGGGTCGGCGACCGCCGCCGCGACCCGCGCGGCGTGGGCCCGCCACGCCGCCGCCGGGTCGGCGTCGACGTCCGGCTCCGCCCCGAGGTCGACGCCGCGCTCGGTGAGGAACTCCCGCTGGGTCTGCACGAGGTGCCGGACGACGTCGCGCACGGTCCACCCCTCGCAGGTCGAGGGCCGGTCCCACGCGTCGGCCGGGACCGCGTCGAGGACGGCGGTGAGCGGGCGGTCGGCCGCGGCGTGGGCGGTGGCGATCGAGCTGCGGGGTGAGGTCGTCGGTGAGGTCATGGCCGGGACGGTAGGGAGCCGGGCAGGGTGGGGTCTTGATGGAACCCGACACCGCCCCGCGGCCCCTGGACCACGTCGAGCGCGCGCACCTGCGCTCCCCAGGCGACGCCTCCCACGTGATGTACCGCTACGACGCGGCGCCGGAGTTCGCCGGCCTGCTGGAGCGCTTCTGGATCCCGGTCTGGTCCGTGCCACCCGGCCGGGAGGCGCCGCAGCAGGTGCTGCAGTACCCGGTCACGCTGCTCGTCGTCTCCGCCGCCTACGCCCGCTTCTACGGCGTCGTGTCCGGCCTGTCGACCACCACGCTGACCAGTGACGGCTGGGCGGTCGGGGTCATGTGCGCCCCCGCCGCCGGCGCGCTCGTCGCCCGCGGCTCGGTGGCCCCGTACACCGACCGCTCCGTCGACCTGGCCGACGTGCTCGGTGCCGACGGCGAGCGGCTGACCGCGCGGGTGCGGGCGGCGATGGCTCCCGACCCGGCGTCCCCCGCCGCGCACCGGACGGCGATGGCCGCCTTCGGGGATGCGCTGCGGCCGCTGCTGCCCGTCGACGCCGAGGGCGAGCTGGTCAACCGGGTGGTGGCCTTCGTGGAGGGCGACGGCGAGGTCACCCGGGTGGCCCAGGTCTGCGCGGGGTTCGACCTGTCCGAGCGGGCGCTGCAGCGGCTGGTGCGGCGCCGGCTCGGACTGACGCCGAAGTGGCTCATCCAGCGCCGCCGGCTGCAGGAGGCCGCCGAGCGCCTCCGCGATCGGGACACGACCCTCGCCGAGGTCTCGGCGCTGCTCGGGTACGCCGACCAGCCCCACTTCAGCCGCGACTTCGCCCGGGTCACCGGCATGACGCCGGGCGCGTTCGCGGCCCGCTACGCCGGCTGATCGCCGGCGGCGGCCACCTCCGCGGAGATCGCCGCCGCCGGCTCCCCGCGCACCCGCGTCACCAGCGCCGGCACGACCTCGGCACCGGCGGTGCCGGCCGCCGCGCAGCCGAGCACGACCAGCCAGGCCAGCGGGTCCAGCGGCGTGCAGCCGAAGAAGCGGCTGAGCCCCGGCGTCTGGACGACGGCGGCCAGGACGGCGAGCGAGCCCGCGGCGGTGACCAGCACCAGCGGGCTGCGCCGGCCGGCCCACGCGGTCTGCCCCAGCTGGGTGGTGATCAACGCGGCCAGGCCCATCGTCCCGGCCCGGCCGCGGAGGCCGGTGAGCCGCCCGGTGGCCCAGGCGGCGGTCGCGCCGGCGGTGGTGGCCGCCCCGCGCACCAGCACCATCCGGCGCACCTCCCGCGCGAAGCCCCGCTGCGGCCCGGCCTCGAGCACCGCGGCCAGCGGGTGGCCGGCCAGCGGGCCGTCGTCCCCGCCGGGTGCGGCGCCGCGCGGCGCGGCCACGGCGACGGCCAGCGCCGGGAACATGTCGGTGAGCAGGTTGACCAGCAGCAGCTGCCGCGTGTTGATCGGCGCCCGCCCGCCGAACGCGGTGCCGAGCACGGTGAACGCCACCTCGCCGGCGTTGCCGCCGACCAGCACCGAGACGGCGTCCGTCACCCGCGACCACATCGCCCGGCCCTCGCCGATCGCGTCGACCAGCCGGGTCAGGTCCAGGTCGGTGAGCACGAGGTCGGCAGCGGCACGGGCGGCGGGCGACTCGGCCCCGGAGACCCCCACCCCGACGTCGGCCAGCCGGATCGCCGCGGCGTCGTTCACGCCGTCGCCGGTCATCGCCAGGGTCGCCCCGGCCCGGCGCAGGGCGGCGACCAGCGACACCTTCTGCTCGGGCGACAGTCGGGCGAACACCGTCGTCTCGCGCACCATGCGGGCCCGCTCGGACTCCGAGGCGCGGGCGAACTGCGCGCCGGTCACGACCTGGTCGGCACCGGGGACGCCGGCCTGGGCGGCGATGGCGCGGGCGGTCTCCGGGTGGTCGCCGGTGGCCACGATCACCCGGACGCCGGCTGCCCGGAGCTGCTCGACCGCCGCGACCGAGGAGCCGCGCACCGTGTCGGCCAGCCCGACCAGCCCGCGCAGCGTGAGGTCGCGGGCCCCCTCCTCCAGGTCGTCCGCGCCGCCGTCCCACTCCCGGTCGGCGACGGCCAGCACCCGCAGCCCCTCCGCGGCGAGCTCCTGGACCCGCCCGGTGAGGTCTCCGGCGTCCCGGCAGCGGCCGGCCACCACCTCGGGCGCGCCCTTGACCACGAGCCGGCCCTCGCGCACGGCCGCGGAGAAGCCGCGCCCGGCAGCGAACGGCAGGCTCTCCCCCGCGTCGCCGTCGGGGCACACACCGCGCTCCTCGGCGGCCTCCACGACCGCGCGGTCGGTCTCGTGCGCCCGGTCGTCGCCGTTGCCGACACCGGCCGCGACCAGCCGCAGCAGTCCCTCCTCGTCGAGCTCCCCGTCCAGGGGGGCCAGGCCGGCCACCCGCAGCCGGTTCTCCGTCAGCGTCCCGGTCTTGTCGAAGCAGACGGTGTCCACCCGGCCGAGGGCCTCGAGCACCCGGGCGCTGCGGACGACGGCGCCCCGCCGCGACAGCCGCCGGGCCGCGGCCTGCTGCGCCACGGTGGCCACCAGCGGCAGGCCCTCCGGCACCGCGGCGACCGCGACGGCCACGCCGTCCCGGACGGCGTCCCGCAGCGGGCGGCGCCACAGCACCCCGAGGGCGGTCACCGCCGCGCCGCCGGCCAGGGTCAGCGGCAGCACCGAGCGGGTCAGCTCCCCCAGCCGGGCCTGCACGCCGGCGGGGGGTGCGGCGCCGCCGGCGGCCCGGGCCGCGCGGCCGGCCTGGGTGGCGTCGCCGACCGCGACGACGGCGGCCCGGCCGCGCCCGGCCACCACGGTCGTGCCGTCGAAGAGCATGCAGGTGCGGTCGGCGACCTCGGCCCCCGGCGTGGCCGGCACCGACTTGCCCACCGACAGGGACTCCCCGGTCAGGTTGGACTCGTCGACCTCGAGGTCGACCGCCTCCAGCAGGCGGGCGTCGCAGGGGAGCACGTCACCGGGCTCGACCACGACGACGTCCCCCACCCGCAGTGCGCTGCCGGGCACCTCCTCGCGGCCGCCGTCGGTCTCCCGGTGGACGACGACGTCCTGCTCGAGCAGCAGCGACTCCAGCGCCGTCTCCGCGCGCAGCCGCTGCAGGCCACTGACCAGCGAGTTGGCGACCGTGACGCTACCGACGAGGACCGCGTCGGTGGCCTCGCCGAGCACCGCGGTGGCCGCGGCGCCGGTGCCGAGGACGGGGGTCAGCGGGTCGGCCAGCTCGGCGGCGACGGTGCGGACGAACCGGGACGGCCCCCGCACCAGCGGGTGCGCCCGGACCCGGCGGAGGCGGACCGGCCGCGCGTCCTCCGCGCCCGGGAGCTCGGCCACGCGGCGCAGCACGTCGTCGGGGTCCAGCGCGTGCCAGGGCGTGTGCACCGTGGGGGGCGGGACCGGGCGGCCGGCGGCCCGGAAGGCGGCCCAGGTGCCGCCCAGCATCGCGACGGTGGTGGCCGTCTTCCCGGGCGTGGTGGACCTGCGCTGCCCGTACCGCTCGCTGCCGACGGCGGCGAGCAGCGCGCCGAGGACGTTGCCGGTGAGCGCCGCCTGCACCGAGCGTCGGCTCACGGTGCGGGCCGCCCCCGTCGCCGCGACCAGCCGGCAGGCGTCGGCGAGCCCCGGCGGGGTGACCAGGTCGGCGCCCCACGCCGGCGCCCGGCCGGGCCGGACGGGGGCGACGGCGACGTCGGCGGCCAGCAGGGCGGGGCCGTCGGTGTCGCTGACCAGCAGGACGCCGCGCCCGTCGTCCTGCAGCCGGCGCACCGTCTCCACCAGCGCCTCGTCCGCGGGTGCCACCTCGTCGGCCGCCGCGGCCACCTCACGCGTGCCGGCGTGCGCGGTGAGCACCAGCCGGGCGCCGGCCGTCGCGGCGGTGGTCAGCAGGGCCTCGGCGTGCGGGTCCAGCTCGCGGGCGACGGTCGCCGTGCCCACCCGGTGCCGGCCCTCGTACAGCGGCCGGACCTCGGCCCCGGGGGCGTCTCCGGCAGCCCCGGGCGGCCCGAGCCGCACGCCGTCGTCCGGCTCGTCGCCCTCGAGCGCGCCGACCAGCCGGGCGGCGGCCGTCCAGACCCGGGCGTCGTCCCACCCGTCGGCCTCCGCGGTGGCCTCCAGCACCACCGGCGGGCCGGTGCACAGCGCGTCCCCGTCGACCACGACGGTGTCCACCCGGTCCAGCCGCCGGTAGGCCGAGCCGTCCATCGGCAGCACGTTGCGGCGGCACAGCAGCAGGTCCAGCGTCGTGGTGAACGCCGCCCGCCCGTGGAAGGCGGCCTTCGGGTTCAGCGCCTTGAGCAGGTCGGCCGAGCGGCCGGGGCGCCCGGTGAGCGCCAGCAGGCCGAGCGCGGCGGCGAGCTCGGTGGGGGCCAGCCGATCGGTGTAGGACTCGACCGGGCCGGGTGGCAGGGGGCACGGCCGCGGTCCCGGGGGCGTCAGCGGCTCCCGCTCGCCGTCGTCCGGCTCCGGGCGGCACAGCTCCCACTCGCGGCGCCGCCACACCTGCCGGTGGGCGCGCATCTCCAGGACCTCCTGGAGCGCGGCGGCGGCATTGAGCGCCGGCACCGTGGGGCTCTGGGTGAGCGCGTGCAGCAGCGCACTGACGCCGGAGAAGACCAGTTCCGTGCCGGTCGGGCCCACGCGCCGGTACAGCTCCCGCTTGAGCCACGTCTGGGACTCCAGCAGCGCGACGGCGAGGGTCGCGTGGCGGGTGAGCGCCGGGACCGGCAGCAGCTTCCCCGCGTAGGCGACACCGACGGCCGCGAGGTCGATGCCGGCAGCCGCGAGCGCGGCCAGCAGCGGCTCCAGGTCGGCCGGGTGGTCCTCCCGTGCCGGGAGCAGACCCTGCCCGCCGCGGGCCTTCTCGATGGCGGTCACCGTGCCGACGAGGTCCTCGGCGGTGATCCGCCGCTCGTCGAAGGCGACCAGGACCCGCCCCACGACGTCGTTGACGGTCGCCCACTCCACGCCCTCGAGCCGTTCGAGGTGCCGGCGGAGCGCGGTGCGGACCTCCGGGGTCTCCTGCGCATCCGGTGCGAGGAGCTCGACCTGCACCCGGCCGCGGTCGGCCCAGACCCGGCGGGTGTGCCGCGCCGGCGGGGGCTCGAGCATCCCCCGCGCGGCGTCCACCAGGTCGTGCAACCGCCCGTCGGGCAGCGGGTCGGCGCCGGTGACCAGGGTGCCGACGGCGCGGGTGCCCGTGACCGCGGCCGCGTGGGCGAGGGACAGTGACGAGCGGGCGGCCCCCTGCACCAGCCCGGCGGTGCCACCGACGAGCCCGGCCGTGACCCCCGCGCCGGCCACCACGCCGGCACCGGCCAGGGCCGCGGCCGCGCCGAGCGCGCCGCCGATCCGGCGTCTGAGGGCCATCGCTCCTCCGGAACTCGGTCTCCCGGAACCAGGGTGGCTGCGGACGCTACGCCGGTCGACGCGTGTCCGCGCCCCGAGGCGTCGTCATCCCGCGCCGAGCCAGTCCACGGCCGCCACGGCCACCTCGTGCGGGACGGCGTGCCCGCCGGCGAACTCCTGGTAGGTGACGTCGTAGCCGTCGTCGCGGAGGGCCGGCACGATCCGCCGGCTGGTCTGCTCGACGGGCAGGACCTCGTCGGCGTCGCCGTGCGACACGAACACCGCCGGCCGCCCCTCCCGCGACACCCCGGGCACGAAGCCCGGGGAGAAGGCCACCACCCGCGTGAACAGGTCCCCGTTGGCCAGGCCGAGCCCCAGCGCGCAGGAGGCGCCGTCGGAGAACCCGGTGACGGCGGTGCGCCCCGGGTCGACCGGCACGGTCGAGAAGACGTGGGCCAGGGCCCGGTGCAGCAGGGCGGCGTCCTCACCGGAGCGGCCGGTGACCGCGTCCCACGTCGACCCGCGGGAGGCCGGCGCGAGGACGAGCAGGCCCCGCTCGTCGGCCAGGCCGCCGAGGATGGCGAGTCCGGTGTCGGCGTTCCCGCCCGCCCCGTGCAGGGCGACCACGAGCGGCACCGCGCTGCCCGCTGCGAGCCCGGGCGGCACGTGCAGCAACGGCACCCGCTCGACCCCCAGGTCCAGCGGCTGCGTCCCCGGCGCGGGCGGCGCGGTGGGCAGCTCCGGCTGCGGGCGGGCGGTGAGCCGCGCGACCGTCCCCGTGCTGCCGGGGGACCCCGGCAGCTGCACCCCGCAGCCGGCGAGGCCACCCGCACCGGCGAGCGCCGCAGCGGCGCCGAGCAGGCGCCGGCGGGTCCAGCCGGGGCCCGGGGACGCCACCGTCAGCCGCCGTCCAGGGCCGCCCAGAAGGCCGCGCGGACGCCGTCGGCACCCCAGGCGTTGGGCTCGATGAGGGAGCAGAACCACAGGTCCCGCTGCTCCGGCCGGGCCTCGTGGCGCCGGGGGTCGCCCGCCGCCAGCCCGTGGCCGCGGAACAGCTCGGCGATCTCGGCCACCGCGGCGCCGTGCCGGGCCGCTCCCCGGCGAAGGGCGTCGTTGAGCTCGGCGATCAGCGCGACGGCGTCCGGCCAGGGCGGCAGGCCCAGCCGCGCCGCGTCGCCGGTGCCGTCACTGGGGTCGTACACCGTGCCCACGACGACGCGGCCGTCCGGCGCCAGCGCCTCGCCGATGGCGACCAGTGCCCGGTCGAGCGCGGCCGCGACCCTGGCGACGACCGCACGGGCGGCCGCGGTGTCCCCGTAGGCGCCGAGGAGGTCGTTCCCGCCGATGGTCAGCGTGACCAGCGAGGGCCGGGCGGGCAGCGCGGCGAGCCGGGGCAGCTGGCGGTCCAGCAGCGTGCCGGTCGTCGCGCCGTCGGTCGCCAGCAACGCGAACGCCGTCCCGGGCGCGGTGCTGCGCAGGTCGCGCCCGCGCCAGTCCGGGAAGTCGTCGTCCCGGTTGGCGTACAGCAGGCTGGCCCCGCCGCAGCCCGGGCCGCCGGAGTAGTCGTCGATCGAGATCGAGTCGCCGAGCGCGACGTACCCTCCAGCGCCGATCACCCCGTCATGGTGCGCCAGGAGCCGGCCGGCCGCGCACCGGCTGCGCCGGGTCCGCGCCGGCGGGGAGCTGGTCCCCGCAGGGGGTCCGGGGAGACCGGACGACGTCCGGCGCCCGGTGCAGGAGGAGCCCGTCCGAGCCCGGCCGGGAGGCGCGGCGTGCCCGGGGTGGGCTACATCGCCCCGTGTCCGCGGGCGGCCGCACCGCGGCGCTGGCTACCGTGGTAGGGCATCGGCGGGCCGAACGCGGAGGGACGAGCAGGTGGACACGGCGCTACCGCACGGAGTCGTCCCGGCGCCCGGCCCGCGCTACGTGCACGACGCGCTCTTCTACTCCTCCCCCGACGAACTGGTCGAGGCCACGGTTCCCTTCGTCCAGGAGGGCCTGGCCGCGGGTGACGCCGTCGTCGTCACCGCCTCCCCCGCCACCGCCGACGTCGTCCGGACGGCCGTGGACGACGACCGGGTCAGGGTCCTGGCGTGGACCGAGGCCTACGCGCAGCGCACGCCCGCGGCGGTCACCGCGTTCCGCCGGCTGGCCGACGAACTCACCGCCACCGGCGCGCGCCGCGTCCGGGTGGTCGGCGAGACCGACTTCGGGCGCACCGAGCGCGAGCAGCTGGAGTGGCAGCGCTACGAGGCCGTGGTGAACCGCGCCCTCGCCGACCGGCCGCTGTGGGGGCTGTGCATCTTCGACACCACGCGGCTGCCCGAGCCGGTGCTCGAGTCGGTCGCCCGCACCCACCCGACCGTCGTCGCCGGCCGCTCCCGGACGCCCAATCCCCGCTTCGTCGACCCGGCCGCGTACCTGCGCGGTCTGCCGGTGCCCGATGAGCCGCTGCAGTCCGGCGTCCCGCGGCTGGCGGTGGACGACGTCGCCGACCCGATCGCGCTGCGGCACGCCGTCGCCGCCGAGCTGGCCGCGGTCGGGGGCCCGCGCGAGGTGGTCGAGGACTTCCTCCTGGCCGTCGACGAGACGACCTCCAACGCCGTCCGGCACGGCGCGCCGCCGGTGGGCCTGCGGCTGTGGACGTCGGCCGACCGGGTCGTGTGCGCCGTCACCGACCACGGCCGGGGCCTGGACGACCCGTTCGCCGGCTACGGCCCGGCTCACGGCCAGGACCTCTCCCGCGGCGGCATGGGCGTGTGGCTGGCCCGCCAGCTGTGCGACCACGTGGACATCAGCTCCGGCCCGGACGGCGTCACGGTGCGGCTGACGACCGCGCTGCGCTGAGCCCGGCCTGGGAGGCTGTCGGCGTGAACCCTCCCCAGTACAGCGTCCTGGAGTACACGCTGGCCGACGACTACCTGGAGCGCCGGGAGGCGCTGCGGGCCGACCACCTGGCGCTCCTCCGAGCCGCCCACGAGCGCGGGGAGCTGCTCATGGCCGGCGCGCTGCCCGACCCGCACGACCGCGCGCTGCTGGTGTGGACGGCGCCGCGCGAGGTGGTGGAGCGCTTCGTCGAGTCCGACCCCTACGTCGTCCAGGGGCTGGTGACCGGCTGGACGATCCGGCCGTGGACCGTCGTCGTCGGCTGACGCGGCCGGGAGCATCGCAGCGCGCGGAGCGAGCCGACAGCGAGTGAGCATCGCAGCGCGCGGAGCGAGCCGACAGCGAGTGAGCATCGCAGCGCGCGGAGCGAGCCGACAGCGAGTGAGCATCGCAGCGAGCGCCAGCGAGCGAGGAGCGGACCGGCCGGGTCGACCGACCCGGTCACGTCGTCATCGGGGCTGCACCAGGATCTTGACGTTCTCCTCCTTGTTGTCGATCAGCTCGCGGAACCCCTGCTCGACGATGTCATCGAGGCCGATCCGCCCGGTGATGAACTGGAACGGGTCGACCCGGCCGGAGGCCACCATCTCGATCGTCGCCGGGTGGTCATGCGCGTAGGCGAGGCTGCCGAGCACGCTGACCTCGCGGAACACCAGGTCGTTCATCGCGACCCGGGCCTCGTGCCCCCAGATCGCCACGTTGACGCAGGTGCCGCCGGCACGGGTGGAGCGGATGGCCGTCGCCAGCACCTGGTCGACGCCGGCGCACTCGAAGGTGACGTCGGCGCCGCGGCCCTTCGTCAGCTCCTCCACGGCCTCGACGACGTCGACCGACCGCGGGTCGAGCACGGTGGCCGCGCCGGCGCCCGCCGCCTTCTGCTTGCGCGCCTCGGCAGGCTCCACCACGACCACCTGCTCCACGCCGGCGGCGGTCAGCGCCGCGGTGGTCACCAGCCCGATGGGACCGGCCCCGAACACCACCGCCGCGTGCCCCGGCCGGGCGCCGGAGAGCCGGACGGCGTGGTACGCGACGGCGAGCGGCTCGACGAGCGCCCCGACGTCCGTGCCGAGGTCGCCGAGCGGGTGGATCCACCGGCGCTCGGCCACGACGTACCGGGAGAAGCCCCCGCCGCCACCGGAGAGCCCCACGAAGCCGAGGGTGCGGCAGACGTTGTACCGACCCTGCTGGCAGGCGTCGCAGCGGCCGCAGACGACGTAGGGCTCCACGACCACCCGGTCGCCCACCCGCACGTCGTCCACCCCGGGCCCGACCTCCGCCACCACGCCGGCGAACTCGTGGCCGAGGGTCACCGGCATGCTCTCGCCGGTCAGCGGGTGCGGCGCCCCGGCCGTGGGCACGAAGATCGGGCCCTCGAGGTACTCGTGCAGGTCGGTGCCGCAGATGCCGCACCACTCGACCTCGACGGCGACCGTGCCGGGGCGCACCTGGGGGTCCGGGACCTCCTCGACCCGGATGTCGCCGCGACCGTGGAACCGGGCTGCCTGCATGGCGTCGTCTCCGTCCGTCGGTGGACCTCCGCGCGGGAGGCTGCCGACAGGACACCGCGAGGCGCCCGGTCCCCGGGAGCGTTGCAGCCGGTTGCACCCTGCCCCGTCCCCTGACCCGCCCTGAGCCCGGTGACGGACTGGAAGGGCCACCCTTCAGGGGCCCGCGCCGAGCCTCCGAGGCGTGGGGCGGAGGGTGGTCCTCTCTCAGTTGAACAGCCGGCCCAGCACGCCCTTGGCCGTCGCCCCGACTCGGTAGGACTGCACCAGCCACGAGTTGCAGACGATGTTCGCGCCGGCCAGCGCGGGCACGAGGAACTGCGTCACCCGCTGCCGGCTCTGCCACTTGGCGATCTCCGGCGGGGTGTTCTGGGTCGGCAGGGTGGCGTCCTTGACCTCCACCTGCTCACCGCGGCGCGCCGCCTCCTCGGCGGCCTTGCCGATGCGGCTGCCGGTGTAGGCGGCGTAGGCGGTGGCGCCCGCGCCGGCCACGGCCAGCCCGGCCTTGAGCGCGCCCACGGTGCCGAAGCCCTTCTGCAGGGCGATCCGGCGGCCGCCGACCTGGGTGAGCCGCAGCCCGGCCAGCAGCGTGGCGGCGATGCCGCCGAACTGCGCGGGCTGGTACCGGCTCCATGCCGACCCGGCCACCCGGATGCGGTCGAGGCCCTGGGAGAGGTCCTGGCCGGACTTGTTCACGCCGGCGATGCCCATCACCGCCCCGCCGAACCACAGGGCCGAGCCCAGGTCGTGCACCGCCTGCGCCACGACGTGGTTGTCGCTGCTCGACGTCATCGTTCCTCCTCCGGTCGGGTCTCCCCGTGCGAGTGGCCGCCCCTACCCGGACCCGCGCCCGGGTAACGGGACACGCCCGCCGACCTCGGCGACACGCCGCGGGAGTGCCGGGCCGGGGATGGGAGCGGTCACCGGTGGGTATGTCCAGCCGTGCGACCGGAGTCCGGCCAGTCGGACTCCGGTCGGAGTCCCCAGCGGAGTTCCCATGTCACCCGCCGTCGGCACCGTGTCCGCGATCGACCGGCTGGTCATCGGGGCCCACCGCGACCTCGGCGCGGCCCGCTCGGCGTTCGCGCGCACCCCGAGCGGTGCGGCGGTCACGGCCTGCCGGACCGCCGAGGCCCGGCTGGACGAGCTGTCCCGACGTCCGCCTCGACCGGACGCCCGCCGCGGGCCGTCCGCCCGCCGCGGGGGCGACGTGACCGGTGTCCTGCCGGGTGCCTGCCCGGGCGCGCGGCGGGTGAGGGAGGCTGGGGGCGCGGCCGTGCCTCTCCTCGGGGACGGTGGGGCCGGAGGACGGCCGGTGGGATGGGCCCGCCGGCGACGAGCAGTGCAGGAGCACGTGGATGCCGCAGGGCACGGTGAAGTGGTTCAACGCCGAGAAGGGGTTCGGGTTCATCGCACCCGATGACGGAGGGCGTGACGTGTTCGTCCACTTCTCCGCGATCGCCGACGAGGGCGGGTTCCGCTCCCTCGACGAGGGCCAGCAGGTGGAGTTCGAGGCCAGCGAGGGGCAGCGCGGCCCGCAGGCCGACTCGGTGCGGCCGGTCGGCGGCGCTCCCCGCCGCCAGGAGCGCGGGCGCGACGACCGGGGCCGCGGGCGGGACGACGAGCGGGACTGGGGCCGCGGCGGCGACCGCGGGCGCGAGGGCGGCCGCCCGTCGCGCGGCGGGCGGGCCACCGGCACGGTCTCCTGGTTCGACGCCGACAAGGGCTTCGGGTTCATCGCACCCGACGACGGCGGGCCGGACGTGTTCGTGCACTTCTCGGCCATCGCCGACCGGGGCGGGTTCCGCAGCCTCGACGAGGGCCAGCGCGTCGAGTTCGACGTCACCCAGGGCCAGCGCGGCCCGCAGGCCGAGGACGTGCGGTCGGCCGAGCGGAGCGGCGGCTCCCGGGACGCCGGCCCGCGCGGCGGTGGGTACCGCGACTCGGGCGGCTACCAGGACCGCGACCGCGGTGGCCACCAGGACCGCGACCGCGGTGGCTACCAGGACCGGGACCGTGGCGGCTACCGCGACGGCGGCCGGGACGCCGGGCGCGGCGGCGCCGGTGAGGGGCGCCGACCCTCGGGCGGCGGCCGGGCCAACGGCACGGTGAAGTGGTTCAACGCGGAGAAGGGCTTCGGGTTCATCGAGCCCGACGACGGCAGCCCGGACGTATTCGTGCACTTCTCGGCCATCGCCGACCGCGGCGGCTACCGCAGCCTCGACGAGGGCCAGCGCGTCGAGTTCGAGGCCAGCGAGGGTCAGCGCGGCCGGCAGGCCGACCGGGTCGACCCCGCTTGAGCGAGGACCCCGTGCTCCCCGCCCGTCGCGAGCCGAGGGCGGGGAGGACGGGGCCTACAGCTGGTGGACGTCGGCCTGCACGGCCTCGAAGGCCTTGCGCGCGGCGATGAGCACCGGGTCCCACACGGGCGAGAACGGCGGGGCGTAGGAGAGGTCGAGCGAGAGGATCTCGTCGACGCCCATCTCGTTCCAGATGCAGATCGCCAGCGCGTCGACGCGCTTGGCCGCCGCCTCCCGGCCGACGACCTGGGCGCCGAGCAGCCGGCCGCTGCGCCGCTCGGCGATCATCTTGAGCCGGATCGGCTGCGCGCCCGGGAAGTAGCCGGCCTTGGTGGTCGAGTCGACGACGGCGGTGACGAACTGGTACCCGGCCGCCTCGGCCTCGGCGGTGGACAGCCCGGTGCGCGCCGCCTCCAGCTCGCAGATGCGGGTGATCGCGGTGCCGATGACGCCCGGGAAGGTCGCGTAGCCGCCGCCGATGTTGATGCCGGCCACCCGGCCCTGCTTGTTGGCGTGGGTACCCAGGGCGACCACCACCCGCTGGCCGGAGAGCCGGTGCACCGACTCCACGCAGTCGCCGGCCGCCCAGACGCCCTCGACCCGGGTGCGCATCCCCGCGTCGACCGCGATGCCGCCGGAGACGCCGAGCGGGATGCCGGACTCCTCGGCCAGCCGGACCGCCGGGCGCACACCGAGGCCGAGCACCACCACGTCGGCGGGCAGCTCCCGGCCGCTGGCGGTCACCACCGCCCGGGCCCGGCCGCCGGCGTCGGTCTCGATCGCCGCGACCGCGTCGGAGAGGACCAGCTCGATGCCCTCCTTGCGCACGGCCTCGGCGATGAACTCCCCGACGTCGGGGTCGAAGGTGCCGACCGGGGTCGCCGACATGTCCACGACGGTCACGTCGAGCCCGCGGATCCGGCAGGCCTCGGCGATCTCCAGGCCGATGTAGCCGCCACCGACGACGACCACGCGACGGACGTCGTCGTCGAGCGCGGCCCGCAGCGCTGCGCCGTCGTCCAGCGTCTGGACGCCGTGGACCCCGGTCGCGTCGATGCCGGGCACCGGCGGCCGCATGGGGACGCTGCCGGTGGCGTACACCAGGTCGTCGAACGGCTCGATGCCGCTGCCGCCGTCCTCCAGGCCGCGCCAGTGGACGACGCGCCGGTCGAGGTCGATGCCGACGACCTCGGTCCGCATCCGGACGTCGATGCCCATCGCGCGGTGCTGCTCCGGGGTGCGGGCGATCAGGTCGGCCTCGGAGTCGACGGTGCCGCTGATCCAGAACGGGATGCCGCAGGCCGAGTAGGACGTCGCACGGCCCCGCTCCAACATGACGACGTCCAGGTCGGGACGTCGCTTCTTCGCCTGCGACGCCGCACTGCCACCCGCGGCGTCCCCACCGATCACGACCACGCGTCTGCCCACGTCCCGGACGCTAGGGGACCCGGTGCGCGTCCGCCGGTCCAGGCCGGGGTAGCCCGGGGCCGACCGTCGTCCCCGGGAGGTCCGATGTCGCGAGGTGGCCGGCTCCGTCGTCGTCCTCACCGGCGGGTCCAGCGGCCGCGAGCTGCTGGTCTCCTGGCGCCGTTCGGCGGCTGGCGAGCTGCTCCCGAGGTCTAGCGTCGGTCCATGACCGTCCCGCCTCCGCCCGGTCCGCAACCTCCTTCGCCCTCGCCGTCCCCCGTGGACCCCGTGCCGCCGCCCGAGCCGGCCCCGTTCCCCGTGCCCGGTCCCGCCGACCCGTCGGCTCCGCCACCGTCCGGACCCCAGCCGGTCTGACGCTCGGGGGTCTGCTGGACCGGCCGGGGTGCCGCTCTCGCGCCGTTGATCATCGGGTTGTTGCTGACAAGCGCGGCGTGTCTCCGCGTGTCGCCTGCAACAACTCCATGATCACCTCGGCAGGACCGCGTCGGGCACCGTTTCCGCTGGTCAAAGGCCGGGAAGTGTCGTACCCCGGCCGTAGGTTCGGGGTGTGTTCATCGGTGGCGGCTACGGCGTCGGGCTGACGGTGACCGACGTCGAGTTGCCGTTGGTCGCCCCGCCGGGGACGGCGATCCCGTCGCTGGGTGAGGTGCTGCCGGTGCACCTGCGGTCGCCGGAGGAGAAGGCGCTGGAGCTGCAGCGGGTGCAGCAGCTGGAGTCGGAGCTCGCTGCCTACAAGGTCGAGCTGGTGGCCGCGTTCGCCGCCGACCGCCCTGCCTCGGCCGACTGCCAGCCCGGCGAGCCCGGTGCCGCCGCCGACATGGCGAATGGCGCCGCGCCGGACGGGGTGTCGGAGTTCTTCGCCGACGAGCTGGCCCTCACCCTCAGCTGCGCCCGCGCGACCGCGTCGACGCTGACCGAGCACGCACTGACGCTGACCCGGTCGCTGGCCGCGACGCTGGCCGAGCTGGCGCAGGGCCGGCTGGACTGGCCCCGCGCCCGCACCATCAGCGAGGAGCTGGGCTGGCCGGCGCACGGCACCGACCCGCAGGTGATCGCCGCGGTGGAGGCCGCCGTGCTGCCCGAGGCCGCCTCGCTGTCCATCCGCAAGCTCAAGGCCCGGCTGCGCGCCGAGCCGGCCGCCCGCGATGCGGCGGCCTCCGATCGCCGCCGCGAACGCGCGCACCGGGCGGTCACCGCGCGCCGCCGCTCGGTCGGGGACGGGATCAGCGAGCTGGTCGCCGGCATGCCCGATGAGCTGGCCGCCGCCTGCCAGGCGACGATCGACGAGCTGGCCTGGCGGGCGCACCAGGCCGGCGACGCCCGCCCGATCGGCCTGCTGCGGGTGGGGGTGTTGGCCGATCTGGTGCTGCGGCCGTGTCTGGCGCCCGAGCCGGTGGCCGCGCACCTCGAGATCCAGGTGCCCCTCGGGGCCCTGACGCCGGAGCGGTTCCTGGCCGCCGGTGCGCCGCTGCCGGCGGAGTTCCAGCGGCCCGATGACGTGGCCGAGCCCACCGGTGCGGTCGCCGGCACCCCGATCACCGCCGCGCACGTGCGGGACCTGCTCGCCCAGCTCGACGCCGCCGGCTTCCAGCCGCCGGCGAACGGGTCGAGCACCTTCTCCTTCACCGACGACGCGGGCGCCCTGCAGGCCGTGGCCACGCTGCACGAACTCCGGCAGGCGACGCGGCGGGGCTGCCCGGAGCACCCGGCCGGGGACCGCGGCTGTGCGGTGATCACCCGGCCGGAACCGACCCAGGCCTACAGACCGACCGCCGCGCAGGACCGGTTCATCACCACCCGGGACCGCAGCTGCCGCCATCCCGGCTGCGACAACCGGGCCGGCTGGGTCGACGCCGACCACGTCGTCCCGCACGCTGACGGCGGGGCCACCGACTGCGCCAACCTGACGCTCCTATGTCTCGTCAAGCGGCGTCGGGTGTCAGCGCGGTGGCGGCGAGGAACGGGCCGCGAGGGCGGGCTGGTCGGCCATCACGGCGGCGTAGATCTCTCGGGCGACGTAGCGCTTGAGCGCTCGCATGATGAACTTCTTGTCCTTTCCCTCGAGCGTGCGGCGCATGACGTAGGCCTTGGTGCGCGGGTCGTGGTTCATGCGGGTCAGAACAATGCGCCAGAGGGCATTGTTGGCGTCGCGGTTGCCGCCGGTGTTGAGCCGGTGGCGGCCATTGGTCTTGCCGCTACCGTCGGGCAAGGGGCTGACTCCAGCCATGGCGGCGAACGAGGATTCGCTTCTCATGCGGTCGGGATTGTCGCCGGCCGCGACCAGAAGAGCGGCCGCCACGTCGGTTCCCACGCCCATGCGGCTACGCAATTGCGGAGCGGCGCGCTCAATGATCGTGGCCATCTCGCTGTCGAGCTCCTGGAGCTCGGCGTCGAGAGCATGGATTCGCCGGGCGAGGCTGCGCAGCGCAAGCTTCGCTGCCGCGGTGGGCTCGGTGCCTTTCGGCCGCAACGATGCGCACTTGTCGGGCAGCGTGTCCTTGGTCAGTCCGCGCAGCTGCTCGCGGAGGTCGTCGGGTGCGGTGACGATGAGGGCCTTCATCGAGTTCAGCGCCTGAGTGCGGGCCTTGACCGCGGTCTTGCGGGCGACGCGGAGCATGCGCAGGCACTCGACGTCGCCGACCCGGGACTTGGGGCTGATCTTGAGCTCCAGCCGGTGCAGCCGCTGCGCGGCGAGCAGGGCGTCGATGGCGTCGGACTTGCCCCGGTTACGGCGGACCGCGGCGTCCTCCCGTTTGGGCCGAGTCGCCTCGACCACGTACTGGCCCTTGGCCTGCAGGAACCGGGTCAGGCTGGCCCCGTAGCTGCCGGTGCCTTCCACCGCGAAGGCCACGACGGTCGCGCCGAGACTGCCGGCCCAGGCCAGCAGGTCGGCGTTGCCGGCCGGCGTGGTCGGCACGGTGATGGAGGCGGGGGCTTCGTCGCCGATCGTGCGGCCGGCCTCGTCGACGGCGGCGGCGACGTTGACGTCCTTGTGGGTGTCGATGCCGATCCACACCTCCTGCGCCGAACCAGGAGCCGTTGTCTTCGCTCTTTCCCGGAACAGACTGGCGACCGGATCGGCCGTTCGACCTGAAGCCTTCGATTTCATCACTTCTGCACTACTCCTGTCGACTTCCGAAGGGACCTCTCGACCGCTTCGTCCGCAATGGACAGCACTGCTATCGGCCATGCACTAGCGGCGTGGCACGCTCCTATTCGGTCACGCGGGCTGGCGGTCAAAGGAACGGAGCTCGGTACCTGCGGCGACGAGTCCATTGCAAGACACGAGGGTCAGTGATCCAAGAAGTCAGTCCACAGGGCGAGGATCCGCCGTTGCGGACAATGACACCAGAGCCATTCTTTGGATCTGACCGGGGTGAAGCCGAGAAGGGCTGCCGCCCGCCGACAGGCCAGATTCGAGGCAGCGAAGCGCCCGTGTGCTGCCTTCGGTCAGGCGGAGCGGCAGCCCGGTCAGAGGGGCAGCGGCGAAGCCTCCGGGCCAACAACTCCCGAGTGGACCACTGGGCCGGTCCTGTACCCCTTGCGGTCAGACCCGAAGGCCTCGTCAGCACCCCTCAGAGGCTGCCCTTCAGGTCTAGCAGTGCTGCCTGTGCCGCACCCACCACCGGCTCAAGACCCACGCCCGCGGCTGGCGGTTCGCCATGGACCCCGACGGCATCCTCACCGTCACCGCACCCTCCGGGGTCACCCGCACCAGCCGGCCACCGGGCCTGCAGCCGGTCGGCCCCCGCGTCCTCACCCGACCACCCGGACCAGGACCCGGCCAGCACCCACCGCCAGCACCCGACCCGGACGCCGACCTCCCACCGTTCTGACCCCGGCGCTGGCTGGCGGCACCGATCGGACGCGGGGCCGTTGCTGCCCGTGGACACGGGCGAGCTCGGGGTCCCGGCAGTGAGCGACCGGCGGACGGTGTGCGCCGGCCGCCGGTGTGGTCACCCCGCGGAGCCCCGGGGCGCCGGCCGCACGTCGCGGGCCCCGGAGAGCTCGTGGCCGGCGTCGCAGACCAGGGCCAGGCGCACCGGCTCCCCGCAGTCGCGGTGCCGCAACTCGAGGGGCACGTCGCCGTCCTCGGCCAGGTACTGGTCCCCCCACCTCATCAGGGCCACCAGCACGGGGTGCAGGTCGATGCCCTTCTGCGTCAGCCGGTACTCGTGCCGCTGCCGCTCCCCCGGGGCCTGGTACGGGACCCGCCGCAGGATGCCCTGGTCGACGAGCGTGGCGAGCCGGTCGGTCAGGACCGCTCTCGGTGCGCCGAGCACCCGCTGGAAGTCGGCGAACCGGCGCACTCCGAGGAACGCCTCCCGCAGGACCAGCAGGCTCCACTTCTCGCCGACGACGGCCAGCGTGCCCGCGACCGAGCACCGCGACCGGTCCCACTCGGCTTCGCTCACAGGACCAGCATAGCCCGCTGAGTTCACTTGACGAACTCACTCGGGAGGAGCAGAGTTCGGCACACGAACTCAGGGAGGCCGGGATGGATCTGCCCGTGACGACCAGGCCGGTGCGGCCGGACGACGCCCCGCTGTTCTGCCGGCTGTGGGACCGGCTCTCCCCCGAGACGGTCTACCGGCGCTTCCACGCACCGCTGCGCTCCCCGCCGGGGGACGCACACCGGCTGGTCGAGGTCGACCACGACCTGCGCGAGGCGCTCGTGGCCGTCGTCGGTGGCGAGGTGATCGGGGTGGCTCGCTACGACCGCTCCCCCGCCGACCCCGCGTCCGCCGAGGTCGCCGTGGTCGTCGAGGACGCCTGGCAGGGCGTCGGCGTCGGCCGCCAGTTGCTCGCCGAGCTGACCGAGCTGGCCGCACGCCGCGGCGTCCGCAGCCTCACCGGCGACGTCCAGGCCGACAACGACCGCATGGTCGGACTGGTCCGCCGGCTGCTCCCCGGGGCGCGCCTCACCCCCGAGCACGGGGTCTACGCCGTGCACAGCGCCCTGCCCAGCGCGACGGTGCCCGCCGCCGCCTGACCCGAGAGGAACCACCGTGTCCCGTCTGCGCACCACCATCGCCGAGCGCCGCCGCACCCGCGCCCGCGTGCGCGAGGACCGCGCCTTCGAGCGACTGCTCGCCCGCGCCCCGACCGTCGAGTCCGCGCACGAGCTGCGCGCCCTCTCGACCCGCCGCTGACGGCCCGACGGTCAGCCGGAGAGCGCCGCCTCCCGCAGCTGCCCGTAGAGCCGGGCCAGGTCGGGCAGCTGGTGATGGGCGTTCAGGCCGCTCGGGTTGGGGACCACCCAGGTCGCCGCGCCACCGACCCGCTCGGGCTGGAGCCCGACGCCCGCGCGCGGCCGGTCGAAGCCGATCCGGTAGGCCGTGATGCCGAGGACGGCGAGCACCCGCGGCCGGTACCGCGCCACCAGCTCGCCCAGCGCCACGGCGCCAGCCCGCAGCTCCTCGGGGGATAGTTCCGCGGCGGTCCGGGTCGGGCGGTCGACGACGTTGGTCACCCCGAGGCCGTGGTCGAGCAGCTGCACGTCCTCCTCGGGCCGAAGCAGCCGCGGGGTGAGGCCCGCCCGGTGGATCGCAGGCCAGAAGCGGTTGCCGGGCCGGGCGAAGTGGTGCCCGCGCTCGGCCGACAGCAGCGACGGGTTGATCCCGCAGAAGACGACGTCGAGGTCGGGGGCGATGACGTCGCGCAGCGGCTTCACCGGGCCGCCGTGACCGCAGCGACCACCGCGGGATAAGCGGCGTCGGCGGCGGCACGCAGTTCGTCGTCGGTGCGGTCCTGCACCGGGTGCGGCACGAGGACGGCGGGAGCCGGGTACCCGAGGGCCCGGCCCTGGACGAGCGCGGCCTCGGCGAAGGCCTCGCTGGCGAGGAAGACCCCCACCACACCGCGGCGCTCGAGGTCGGCGATGTCGTGCACACTGCACGACGTGCACGAGCCCTAGTCGGCGAGCGCCTCGATGACCACCTCGCAGTGCTCGGCGATCTCGTGCCGCAGGTCCACCGGGGCGGGCCGGGCGAAGGTCGGCTTGCGGTACCGGAGCACCCGCACCCCGTCGGCCCGCAGCAGCTCCTCCAGCCGGTCCAGGACGACGTCCCCGCGGGCCTTGCCGATGTCGAGCAGGCCGACGGTCCGGCCGCGCAGCGCACCGGGCCGGGGCAGCAGCTCCCGTGTCGCCGGCCTGCGCTCGCCGGTCGGGTCCAGGACGGTCCTCACCCGCGCACCTCCCTCGTCACGGGGACGCTCCCCGTCTCGCCGGACACCCACCCACCGATGATCGCGCTGAACAGACCGGCGTCCCCGCCGGCGTGCGTCACGAGCAGACCGCCCGGGCGGAACTTCGGCAGCTGCTCGAACTCGACCCCCGGTGGCAGCCCCTCGGCCATGCCCCCCGCCCCCCGCACCAGCTCGCCGGCCGGCAGCCGCAGCAGCCCGTCGAGCTCGGCGAGCAGCCGCGCCCGGTCCCAGCCCGCCTCCCGGAACACCCGGCCGTGCTCCGGGGAGACGACCAGCATGGCGTCGAAGGCCATCGGCAGCTTGGGGTGGGCGTTCACCCGCAGGCAGGCGGCGAGGCTGCGGGCCAGCGACTCCGGGTCGCGGCTGAGCTGGTCGACCACCGGTTGCACTCCGGCGCCGGCGAACACGGTGACCGCGTCCCCGGGCACACCGCGGTCGGCGGCCAGGGGAGCGAAGGGGCTGTTCTCCTCCCGCTCGGCGAAGCAGGAGGTGTACTTGCCGGGGTTGCCGAGCGTGGCCCGGTCCACCTCCCCGGGCCGGCCGCCGCCGACGTTGCGGACGACGAGCTGCAGCGCCCGGCCGATCGTGGCGTTGGCCCGGTTGCCCTGGCCGAGAGCGTTGACCCCGCTGTTCATGCCCACCCGCCGGGCGACCGGGCCGTTGACCACCACGACCGGACCGGAGAAGTAGGTGGTGGCCAGCAGCCCGTGGAGGGCGAACTCCTCGGCGCAGGCGGCCTCCACCGCGGCGAGCACCACAGGCAGGTACTCGGGGAGGCACCCGGCCATCACCGCGTTGACCGCGACCTTCTCCACGGTGCACGCCACGAGGTCCGGCGGGACGACGGCGACCACCTCGCGCGGATCCCGCGTCGTCCCCCGCAGCAGCCGCAGGACCCGCTCCGGCGTCGGCGGGACCACGGGCAGCCCGTCGGTCCAGCCGCGGTCGAACAGCGCCTCGTGCTCGTCCTCGAGGTCGGCCAGCGCCACCCGCCGGCTGGCCAGCCCGTCGCCGTAGCGGGCCTCCAGCTCGTCCACCCGGGAGGGGTCCACCGACAGGGACCCGCAGCCGGGCCGGTGATCGGGCAGCCCGGGACCGAGCCCGGCGGCCCCGGTCAGCTCCTCCCACTGCTCCCGGCTCCACCCCACGACCCGGCCCGTCTCCCGACCGTCCTCGACCCGCAGCACCGTCGGCACGGTCTCGATGCCCAGCCGGTACGACAGCTCCAGACCGGTGTCGTCGCCGTCGAACCAGTCCGGGTCGTCCTGGCACCACACCGCGGCACCCAGCCCACGCAGCACCGGCTCGACGAGGGTGCACGTCGGGCAGTCCCGCTTGACGACGGCGACCAGTCCGTCGGGCAGCTGCACGTCTGCTGACGCTAGCCCCAGCAGTGGGTCCGGACGACCGCGGAGCGGGACACTGGGGCTCCGGGCACAGCGCACCCAGAGAGGACCGGCATGGGCGAGGACGACGACGCGGCCTTCCGCCGCTTCGTCGCCGCCGAGCGCGACGGCCTCCTCGCCGAGGCGCTCCGGTTGACCGGCGACCCCGACCGCGCCGAGGACGCCGTCCAGCGCGCCCTGGCCCGCACCCGGCGGCACTGGGGACGGCGCGGCACCGATCCCGCGACCACCGCCGCCGACGCCCTGCACGCCGCCGCGTCGCCGCACGGGGACGGGCAGGTCCTCGAGTCGCTCGACGACCGCCCCCGACCGGCAGCCGTCCCGCCCGCGCGCTGGCGCCTGGACGCCGACGCAGCCGCCGCCGACGCCCTCGGCCGCGCCCGCCGGCAGCGCCGGGTCCGCGCCGCCGGGATCGCCGCCGCGGCCGCCGCCACCGTGGCCGCCGCCGCCCTGGTGGTCCCGCAGCTGAGCGTGGAGCCGCCCGACGCGCCGAGCGCCCAGAAGCAGGCCGCCGACGTCCCCGTGCTCACCGAGCCCACCCGCGGCTCGCTCGCCGACGACACCGCCTTCGTCGAGGCCGCGCGCCGCGCCGACTGGGGCCCGCTGACCCCGCCCCCGGTCGAGGAGCGGCGCGTCGTCCTCGCCACCGACACCCCCGCCGGCCGCGTCGTCCTGCTCGCCGGCACGGTCGACGAGGACGTCCGCGGCGTCTGGCTCACCGGTCCGGTGGGCGCACCGCCCGAGCAGCTCACCCGCCACGTCCCGCAGGACCTCGGCCCGTACCGGCCGGCGTCGCTGCTGGTGGGCGGCCCCGGCCCGGCGACCCTCGTCGTCGTCACCGCCCCCGGCGACCAGGTCGAGGTCTCCCCCCGGCTCCAGGTCGGCCCGCGGGGCACGGTCGGCCGGAGCTACGAGCCGGTCCCGGCGGACGACGGCCTCGCGGTCACCGAGGTCCCGACGACGGCCGCCGGATCCGGCACCAGCGTCCGCGTGCTGCGCGACGGGCAGCCGCTGTACCGCGCCGGCGTCACCAGTCCCGCGCTCCCGGTCGGCGCCGTCGACGTCCCGCCGCTGGACCCGCTGCGCCCGGCGACCACCCGTCCGGCCGACCGGCTGGTGACCGAGGCGCTCACCGACATCGCCGTCCCGCTGGGCACCGAGCCCGCCGAGCTGCAGCCGCAGCTGCTCTGGTCGGGCACCCTGCCGATGCCCGAGGTGCCGGGCAGCGCCGCCGTCGTCGTGGGCCGCAGCCCGGGCGGCGGGCTCGTCGTCACCACCCGGGCCGGGCAGCTCGGCAGCTCCGGGGCCGGGCGCACCGTGCCGTGCGGCGTGCACACCCCGCCGGGCACCACCGACGTCGCCGGGCTCGTCGTGGCGCGGGTCTGCGACCTGTCCTCCCCCGAGACCGAGCCGTCCGACGCCGGCCGCTGGCTGGTCGTCACCGCGCCGGCCCCGGCCACCGCCGCCGCCGTGCTCGACGAGCGCGGCGGCGTGCTCGCCACCGTCCCGCTGCCCGACGGCGGCGGGGCCGCCCTCCTCCCGGCCGGCGCCCGCGAGGTGCGCACCCTCGACGCGGCCGGCCGGGCGCTGGCCGAGGTGCCGATCAGCGCCGTCGCCACCGAGCCGTTCGGCGACTACGGCTCCGGCGAGGTCCGCTAGGCGCGGCGCGGCACCGGCACGGTGCCCAGGTCCGCCGCCACCACCAGGTCTCCGTCGAACACCGCGGCCGCCTCGTCGGCGAACCGCGAGGGGTCGGGGTAGCGCTGGGAGAAGTGGGTGAGCACCAGTCGGCGCACGCCGCACTCGGCGGCCACCGTCGCCGCCTGCCGGGCGGTCAGGTGCCCGTGGTCGCGGGCCAGCGCGGCGTCCTCCTCGAGGAAGGTGGACTCGATCACCAACAGGTCCGCGCCGTCGGCCAGTGCGGGGACCGCGTCGCACAGCCGGGTGTCCATCACGAAGGCCACCCGCTGCCCCGGGCGGTGGGCGCTCACCTCCTCCAGCCGCACGGTCCGCCCGCCGACGTCCAGCCACCCGGAGCGCTGCAGCCGGCCGACGTCCGGGCCGGACACCCCCGCGCGGGCCAGCTCCTCGGGCAGCATCCGGCGGCCGTCGGGCTCGACCAGCCGGTAGCCGAAGGACTCGACGAGGTGGTCGAGCCGGCGCGCCTCCAGCGTCCACGACGGCCCCGAGGCCACCGGTCCGTCGGCGGTCAGCGGCTGCTCGCGCAGGTCGACGACGTCGTGGAACACCGACGCGGCGCGCAGCCGGCCGAAGTACTCCCGCCCGGACGCCGGGAAGTGCGCGACCACCGGGTGCGCGACCCGGTCCAGCGACATCCGCTGCACCACGCCCGGCACACCCAGGCAGTGGTCGCCGTGGAAGTGGGTCAGGCAGATCCGGGTGACCGCGCTGCTCGGGACGCCGGCCAGCAGCATCTGCCGCTGCGTGCCCTCGCCGGGGTCGAACAGCAGCCCCTCGCCGTCCCAGCGCAGCAGGTAACCGTTGTGGTTGCGCGTGCGGGTGGGCGCCTGGCTGGCGGTGCCGAGGACGACGAGCTCGCGGACCGTCACCGCCAGCTCAGCCGACCTGCTCGACGCCGGCCGCGTGCCGCCGGGCCAGCTCCCGGTAGATCGACGGGTTGCCGTCGACCCAGACCGCGGCCCCCTCGCTGAGCGGTCCCCGCACCGTCACCGGGGCGCCGAGCGCCAGCACCCCGTCGGGGACAACCGCCCCCGGCGGCACCAGGCTGTGCGCGCCGATGAGCGCCCGGGCGCCGATGCGGGCGCCGTCCTGCACGGTGCTGCCGTTGCCGATCAGCGCCTCTGCGCCCACCACCGCGCCGTGGACGACGCACTGGTGGCCGATGGTCGCGCCCGGCCCGATCTCGGTCTCCGGGTCCGCACCACCGTGCAGCACCGAGTTGTCCTGCACGTTGGCGCCGGCCCGCACCACGATGCGGCCGAAGTCCGCGCGCAGGACCGCGCCGTACCAGACCGACGCCCCGGCCTCCACGACGACGTCCCCCACGAGCGTGGCGGTCGGTGCGATCCAGGCCTCCGGGGAGACGGAGGGGGCACGGCCTTCGAAGGAGAACAGCGGCACGGGCGGAGCGTAGGGGCCGGTGCAGTCCCTCCCTCACCGGGTGTGATCCACGGTGCTTTCGGCGTCCGTCGCCCGACCCACCGCCGACTCGCGGTGCGGCCCGACGGCCGGACGGGTCACGATGGCCCCGTGACCGGGAGCCCGGACGACGTGCAGGCAGTGCTCGCGGCGGAGGACCGCCGGTACCGGGCGATGGTCGACGGCGACCTGGACGCGCTCGGGGAGTCGCTCGCCGACGGGCTCTGCTACACGCACTCGAGCGGCAGCCGGGACACCAAGGAGGAGTACCTCGCCGAGCTGCGGTCGCGGTACTACGTGTACCGCCGGGCCGAGCACCCGGTCGACCGGGTCGAGGTCACCGGCGACACCGCGATCGTCGTCGGCCGGATGACCGCGGTGGTCGACGTCGCCGGCGTCCCGAAGACGCTCGACAACCTGGCCCTCGCCGTCTGGACGCGGAGCGGGGGGTCGTGGCGGCTGCTGGCGTACGCGCCGACGGCGCGGCCGGCCTGAACCGCGGCACGCGTCCGCCGTGACGGACACGACAAGTCCTGCAGAGTCCGCAAAGTTGCAGACGGTGCAACGATGGCTGGGTGACCACCGGACTCCGTGAGCGCAAGAAGGCCGCCACCCGGGCCGCGCTCCACGAGGCCGCGCTCCGGCTGGTGGCCGAGCACGGCCTGGACGGCGTCTCGGTCGACGACATCGCCGCCCGAGCCGACGTCTCCCCGCGCACCTTCTTCAACTACTTCGCCACCAAGGACGACGCGGTCCTCGGCCTGGACCCGGCCGAACTGCGGCGGACGGCGCAGGCGCTCGCCGAGCGGCCCGCGGACGAGCCGGCCGTCGCGGCACTGCGCGCCGTCCAGCGCGCGCGGGCCGAGGAGATGGCGCGCGAGCCCGAACTGTGGCCGCTGCGGCTGCAGGTCATCGAGGCCAACCCGGGTCTCGTCGGCCGGCTGGTCACCCACTTCGGTGAGGCCGACCGCGCCCTGGCCGCCGCCGTCGCCGAGCGCACCGGCACCGACGTGGACACCGACACCCTGCCCACGCTGCTGGCGCTGACCAGCGGCGCGGTGCTGCGCACCGCTCTGCACCGCTGGCTCACCGGCGGGTTCACCGACTCCCTGCCCCGCCTCGTCGACGAGGCGTGGGACGTACTCGCCCGCGGCCTGGCCGCCCTCCCCCACTGACCCGAGGAGCCCCGTGCACGCCCCCACCCCGACCGCGACGGACGACGCACCGCTGTTCGTCCTCACCCGGCGCCGGATCAACCTCGTCTTCTCGGCGCTGATCGCCGGGATGCTGGTCTCCAGCCTCGACCAGACCATCGTCTCGACGGCGATGCCGACCATCGTCGGCGACCTCGGCGGCGTCTCGCACATGGCCTGGGTGACGACGACCTACCTGCTGGCCAGCACGCTGGTCATGCCGATCTACGGCAAGTTCGGCGACCTGTGGGGACGCCGCACCCTGTTCCTGCTCGCGATCGCGCTGTTCACCGCCGCCAGCGTCGGGGCGGCGCTGTCCACCAACTTCACCTGGTTCGTGTTCTGGCGCGGCGTGCAGGGCCTGGGCGGCGGCGGGCTGATGATCCTGTCGCAGGCGATCATCGCCGACGTCGTCCCGGCCCGGGAGCGCGGCAAGTACCTCGGCCCGCTCGGCGCCGTCTTCGGCCTGGCCGCGGTCGCCGGCCCGCTCGTCGGCGGGTTCTTCACCGACCACGCGAGCCTCGGCTGGCAGTGGTGCTTCTGGATCAACGTCCCGGTCGGCGTCGCCGCGCTGGTCATCGGCTGGTTCGCCCTGACGCTGCCGCGCAAGCGCAACACCGAGCCGGTCGACTACGCCGGCATCGTCACCCTGTCGGCCGCGACCACCTCGCTGGTGTTCGCCACCGACTCCGGCGGCGACCGCGGCTGGACCGACGGCTGGACCCTCGCCCTGATGGCCGCCTTCGCCGTCTCGGTGCTGGCCTTCGTGCTGGTCGAGCAGCGCGCCGTGCAGCCGATCGTGCCGCTGTCCCTCTTCGGCAACCCGACCTTCGTCGTGGCCACGGCGCTCGGCGCCGCGATCGGCCTGGGCATGTTCTCGGCCATCGCCTTCATGCCCACGTTCCTGCAGATGGCCTCGGGCACCTCGGCGGCCAGCTCGGGCCTGCTGATGCTGCCGATGATGGCCGGCCTGTTCACCACGGCCATCGGCTCGGGCGTCGCGACCACGAGGACCGGCCGGTACAAGGCCTTCCCCATCGCCGGCGTGCTGGTCATCGCCGCGGCGATGCTCTGGATGACCACGCTGTCCGGCGACACCTCGCTGGTCACCATCTGCACGATGCTGTTCGTCATGGGCCTGGGCCTCGGCCTGGTCATGCAGGTCGTCGTCCTCGTGGCGCAGAACGCGGTCTCCCCGCGCGACCTGGGCACGGCCACCTCGACCAACAACTACTTCCGCGAGGTCGGCGCCACCCTCGGCGTCGCGGTCTTCGGCACGGTCTTCACCAACCGGCTGGCCGAGAACCTCACCGGCGCACTGCAGGACAACGCCCAGCAGGCGGTCGCGGCCGGCATCACCTCGCCGGACAGCCTGGTGCCGCAGGCGGTCGAGGCGGCCGGCGAGCCGCTGCGGACGGCGATCGTCGACGCCTACGCCGGCGCCCTGGCCCCGGTGTTCGGCTACCTGCTGCCGGCCTTCGCCGTCGCGCTGCTGCTGGCGCTGTTCCTCAGGGAGATCCCGCTGTCCGACGTCGCCGGCCTGGTCGCCCGCGGCGAGGCGGTCGCCGGGGACGACGTCGACCGCAGGGACGACGACGCGCTCGAGGCCACCCCGGCGCGCTGACCCTGCCGTCCAATGGCAAGCCACTGGCCGGGCGGGACCGGCGTTCCCCACGCTGCCCGGGACGTCGTCCGCCCGGCCCGGGAGCAGCCATGAGCTTCGAGTACCTGACCGATCCGGAGCAGGGGCCGCAGTGGCGCGGCCTGCTGCCCGGCGCACCCGAGCCCTTCTTCCTCCAGCGGGGCGAGGGCGAGCACGCCCGGCTCTTCGGCGACCTGTTCACCGTCCTGCTCAGCGGCGACGAGACCGAGGGCCAGTTCGGCGTCATCACCGCCGACTGCCCGGCCGGCGACGTCATCCCGACCCACGCGCACGACGCCACGCACGAGGTGTTCTACGTCGTGGACGGCGCGGTGCGCGTGTTCGTGCAGGACCGGCGGGGCGAGAAGACGTCCCGGCTCCTGGGCCCGGGCGACTTCGGCTTCGTGCCGGCCGGTCTGCCGCACGCCTACCGCGTCGAGCGGCCCAGCCGGATGCTGGGGGTCGTCACCGGCGGGTTCGAGCGGTTCTTCCAGCACATGGGGGCGCCGACCGACGTGCCTAGCGAGCAGCCGCCGTTCGTCCCCGACCCGCCCCGCATGCAGGCCGCCGCGCAGGCGCACCGGATGCAGTTCCTCCGCGACGTCGACTGGCCCGACGCCTGACCCCAGGAGGGCGACGCGTGCCCGACCGCCCGCTGCTCCCGCCCGCACACACCGCTCCGCTGCCGCCGGCGTGGGAGGCCGGCGCGGGCGTCACGGTGCTCGCCGGCGTCCCGTACGCGGCGCTGTCCGGCGCCCGCCCGCTCGAGCTGGACCTGTACCTGCCCGCCGAGCGACCGGCCCCGGTCGTCGTCTTCGTGCACGGCGGCGGGTGGCGGCTGGGCAGCCGGCACTCCGCGGGGCCCGCCTACGCCGGGCGGCGGCCGTCGGCGTTCGAGGCGGTCGCCCGCGCCGGGATCGCGGTCGCCTCGGTCGACCACCGGCTCTCCGGCGAGGCGGTGTGGCCGGCCCAGCTGCACGACGTCAAGGCGGCCGTCCGCTGGCTGCGCGCCCGCGCCGGCGAACTGGGTGTCGACCCCGGGCGGGTGCACGCGTGGGGCGAGTCGGCCGGCGGCCACCTCGCCGCGCTGCTGGGCCTGACCGCGGGCGACCCGGAGCTGGAGGGGGACGTCGGGGTGACCGGCCCCTCGAGCGCGGTGGCCGCGGTCGCCGCCTGGTACCCGCCCACCGACCTGCCCGCTCTGCCCGGGGACCTCGGCACCGACCCGGCGGCCGCCGACTCCCGGGAGGCGCAGCTGCTCGGCGCGCCCGTCGCGGCCGTGCCCGACCGCGCGGCGCAGGCCAGCCCGGTCGCACACGTCTCCCCCGGCGCGCCGCCGTTCCTCCTGCTGCACGGGCGGGCCGACCGGCTCATCCCCTGCGTGCAGAGCGAGCGGCTGCGCGACGCGCTGCAGGACGCCCGTGTGTCGGTCGAGCTCACGACCTACGACGGCGCCGACCACATGTGGCTGGGCAGCCCGGAGGCGGCGGACGACGCGCTGGCCCGGACGATCGCCTTCCTCCGCTCAGCCCGCTGACGGCCCCGGCCGCCCCGCGGCCGGGGCACCCAGCCCGCGCGACACCGCACGGGCCGCGGCCCGCACCGCCGGCTCGATCGTCCGCGGGCCGGCGCCACCGGCCGGCACCACGATCGACAGCGCCGCCGCCACGCGCCCCGCGGCATCCCACACCGGTGCGGCCACCGACACCACCGGCGCGGGCCGGCGCCGGTTGATGACCCCGATCCCCCTGCGGCGGATCTCGGCGAGCTCCCGGCGCAGCGCGGCCGGCTGCGGCGGCGGGTCGTCGGACCGGCCGCCGACCTCACCGCGCAGCACCCGCTCCTGCAGCTCGGCCGGCGCGTGGGCCAGCAGCAGCCGGCCGACCCCGGTCATGTGCAGCGGCAGCCGGTCGCCGACGCGGTACTGCACCGGGACGGCGGCCCGCGAGGACCGCCGCTCCACCAGCAGGGCGGCGTCCCCGTCGAGGACGGCGAGCAGCACGTGCTGGCGGGTCGCCTCGTACAGGTCGTCCATGAACGGCATCGCGACCTCGCGCAGGCCCAGTGCGCGCGGCGCGAGCGACCCGACCTCCCACAGCCGCAGGCCGACCACGTAACCGCCCTCGTCGGCCCGCTCCAGCGCGCCCCAGGCGACCAGCCGCTCGGCCAGCCGGCGGGTGGTGCTCAGCGGCGTCCCGGCCCGCCGCGCCAGGTCCGACAGCGTCAGCCGGCGGTGGCCGTCGTCGAAGGCGGCCAGCAGGGCCAGCGCTCGGTCGACGACGGGATCGCCCTGCGGCGGCCGCTTGCCGCGCGCGGGCGGAGGGGGTCCCGGGTCCTCGTCCACGCGGGGATCCTGGCACCTCGGTCTGCCATTGGATGGCAACCCCGTCGGATCGGGTGACCCGCGCCACCCACTCTTGGCGCAGCGGCCGCCCGCCCCCTCCCCCGACTCCCCGGAGACCCGCGTGGACACCCTCGCCTCGCGCACCCCGTCCCGATCCGCGCTCCTCGTGCCCGTGCTCTGCTGGCTGGCCCTGACCGCCGACGGGTACGACCTGTTCGCCTACGGCGCCACCGTGCCGGGGCTGCTGGCCGCACCCGACTGGGGCGCCACGCCCGCGTCGGTGGGCGCGGTCGCCAGCCTCGGCCTGGTCGGCATGCTCTGCGGCTCGCTGGTCGCCGGGACGCTGACCGACCTGCTCGGCCGCCGCCGGCTCTTCGCCGCCTCGGTCGCGCTGTTCTCCCTCGCGATGCTCGGCTGCGGGCTGGCGCCCTCCTTCGGCGTCTTCGCCGCGTTCCGCTTCCTCGCCGGCCTCGGCATCGGCGGCCTGCTGCCCACGGCGATCGCGCTGACGAGCGAGTTCGCGGCGCCGCAGCACCGCTCGCGCATCCTCGGCGCGGTGCTCACCGGCCCGCCGCTCGGCGGCCTGCTCGCCTCGGCGGCGTCGGTCGCGCTGCTGGCCGAGCACGGCTTCCAGCTGGTCTACGGCCTGGGCGTCGTCCCGCTGCTGCTCGTGCCGGTCGCGCTGCGCCTGCTGCCCGAGTCGCCGGCGTACCTGCGCGCCCGGGGCCGCACCGCCGAGGCCGACGGGATCGCCGCCGCCTTCGGGCTGCCCGCCCCAGCCACCGCCGTGCCCGCGCCGGCCGGCCGCCGCTCGCCGGTGCGGACGCTGTTCGCCGACGGCATGGGCCCGGCCACCATCGGCATCTGGATCGTGACCATCTGCAGCCTGCTGACCCTGTTCGGGCTGAGCACCTGGCTGCCGCAGATCATGCGCACCGCCGGCTACGGCCTGAGCTCGTCGGTGGCCTTCCTGCTCGTCTACAGCGCCGGCGGCATCGTCGGCACGCTGGTCGCCGCGCACCTCGCCCAGCGCCTGGGCGCCAAGGCGATGGTGCTGACCGGCTTCGCCGCGGCCACGACAGCCCTCGCGCTCCTGGCCTCGCAGCCGCCCACGGGTGTGGTGCTCGTCCTGGTCGCCGTCGCGGGCTTCGGCGGGCTGGGCACCCAGAACCTGCTCAACGACCACGTCGCCGGCTTCTACCCGGCGGGCGCCCGCGCCACCGGGCTGGGCTGGGCGCTCGGCGTGGGCCGGGTGGGCGCCATCGTCGGGCCGACCTACGGCGCCCTGTTCGTCGGCGGTGGGAGCGCGGTGGTCGCCAGCGCGGTCGCCTTCGCCGTCCCTGCGCTGCTCGGCGCGCTGGTCATGAGCCGCCTGCCGCGCTCGCGGACCGAGGTCCCCGTCGTCGCCGCGCCCCGTCCCGCCGCCACCACCGGGGGTGCCGCGTGACCGAGCTCGCGAGGTCCCCCATGGGCACGGCGAGCCGGCACGTGCCCGTCCTCGTGGTCGGCGGCGGCCCGGCCGGCCTGGCCGCCGCGCTGGAGCTGGACACCCACGGCGTGGCCAGCCTGGTGGTCGAGCCCCGCGTCACCGTGGACCCGCTGCGCCCCCGCGCCAAGACCACCAACGCCCGCACGATGACCCACCTGCGCCGCTGGGGGGTCGCCGACCGGCTCCGCGCGGCGGCACCCCTGCCGGTCGAGGAGGCGCAGGACGTCGTCTTCTGCTCCACGCTGCTGGGCTACGAGGTGCGCCGCTTCGAGCACGCCTTCCAGCTGTACGCCACCCGCCGGGAGGAGTTCCCGGAGGCCGGCCAGCAGGTGCCGCAGCCGGTCATCGAGGAGGTGCTGCGCGCGGCGGTGCAGGCCTCCGCGCACGCCCGGCTGCTGACCGGCGCCCGCGTCACCGGCCTGCGGCAGGACGACGACGGCGTGGACGTGACCGTCCAGGACGCCGACGGCGGCACCTCGCTCGTGCGCGCCGACCTGGTGCTCGGCGCCGACGGCGGCGGCAGCGTCGCCCGGACGGCGCTGGGCGCCCGCTACGAGGGGGGCTCCGGCGAGAAGCCGAACCTGAGCATCCTGTTCCGCGCGCCCGGCCTGGCCGAGCGGGTGCCGTTCGCGGGCGCCGTCCACTCCTGGGTGATGGCCCCGGGCGCGGCCGGCATCGTCGGGCGGCTGGACCCGGCCGACACGTGGTGGGCGATCGTGCAGGGGGTGGACGTGCGCGCCGACGACGTCGACCCGGTCGCGCTCGTGCACGCGCTGGTCGGCGAGCCGGTCGACGTGGAGGTGGTCGCCACCGACCCGTGGGTGGCGCGGATGCTGCTCGCCGACTCCTACGGCACCGGCCGGGTGCTGCTGGTCGGGGACGCCGCCCACCTCAACCCGCCGTGGGGCGGGCACGGCTTCAACACCTGCGTCGGTGACGCGGTCAACGCCGGGTGGAAGGCCGCCGCGGTCCTGCAGGGCTGGGGCGGGCCGGGCCTGCTGGCCAGCTACGAGGCCGAGCGCCGTCCGGTCGCCGCCCGCACCATCGCCGACGCCGGCGCGAACGACCGGGCCCTCGCGCACCACTTCGCCGACCCGCGGCTGGGCGAGGAGGGCCCGGAGGCCGACCTCCTCCGCAAGGAGGTCGCCGTGGCGCTCGAGGTCAAGGACAGCGAGTTCCACTCGCTGGGCCTGGTGCTGGGCTACCAGTACGCCGCCTCGCCGCTGACCAGCGACGACGGCAGCGACCTGCCGGCCGACGACCCGATCCGCTACACCCCCTCGGCGCACCCCGGCTGCCTGCTGCCGCACCGCTGGCTGACCGGCGGGCGCTCGGCCTACGACCTGCTGGGCCGCGGGTTCACGCTGCTCGCCCTGGCCGACGGCGATCCCGGGCCGGTCCGCGAGGCGGCGGCGCGCCGCGGGATCCCGCTGACCGTCGTCCGGCTGGGGGACGGCGACGTGGCGTCCGGCGGCGCCCCGCTGCGCGAGACCTGGGGCGCGCCGTTCCTGCTGGTCCGCCCCGACCAGCACGTGGCCTGGCGCGGGGCCGACCCCGCGGCCGCGGCCGGAGCGCTGGAGCGGGCCTGCGGCTGGGGCAGCACCGACGACGAGGGAGGACGGCGGGCATGAGCGGCGTCCTCCGCGACCACGACACCCCGGAGCCGTTCCCCGTGCGCCCCGTACCGCGCCTCCCGCACGGCTGACCCCGCCGTCATCGGAACCGCTGCGCGGTCCCGGTGGTCTCGGCGGGTGCTGAGGCCACCGGGACCGCACATCCGCCGGCTCCGCGGGCAGTCAGGGACTCGTGCCCCCGAGCAGGTCAGCCGCCGGACCTCCGTCGTCCGGGAGCTCGCCGGTCCGCACGAGACCGCCCGCAATGTCCTTCACCCTGGTGTCGGTGTACCGCGCCACCCGGGCCAGGGCCTGCTGCGCCTGCTCGACGGTGAGCCCGTGGCGCTCCATGAGCATGCCCGTGGCCCGCTCGACGACCGCCCGCGACCCCACCCTGCGCTCGAGGTGCTCGGCCAGGTCGCGGGCCTCCTCGTAGGCGTACATGTTCGCGGCGACCACGGCGGCGTGGCCGGCGAACCGGATGGCCGCCGAGCGGCTGTCCTCGCCAAAGGCGTGCGGCTTGCGGGCGTAGACGTTCACCGCCCCTGCGATGCCCTCGGTGATCGGCAGCGGGACCGACAGCGAACTGAGGGCTCCGCGCTCGACGGCGTACGCCGTGTAGTCCCCCCACCGCGTGTCCGCCCGCGCGTCGGCGATCTCGACCACCTCGCCGGTGCCGGCAGCGTGCAGGCAGGGTCCGTAGCCGCGGCCGTACTGGCTCTCGTCGCAGGCGCGCGCCAGCTCGCCGGTGAACACCGCCGTGCTCGGCCTGTCGTTGATCAGCAGGGACACCGACGCCTCCGGGTCGCCGGGCATGACCTCCTTGGCCAGGTCGGCCACCGTCTGCAGCAGCGACCTCATGCCGTGCTCGCGGAAGGTGAGGCGGCTCAACCGCTCCAGCGCCTCGACCGGGTCGAGGGGGTCCGGCAGCTCGTTCCTCGACATGGCGGCGCCCTCCGGTCGTCCACCGGAAGAGGCTGGACGACCTCAGCTCCAGGACCCCGCGAGCCGGGGCCGGTGCTCGGGTACGCCGCGGGAGTGACGCACGAGGAGCGCCGGCGCTGTCCGACGCTCGGGTCCACGCTACCGCCCCGGGGGGCGTCGCGGCTCAGCGCCAGCGGTACTCCAGCTCGGGGCGGCCGGCACCGCCGTAGCGCGGCGCCCGGTCGACCAGCCCGGTGTCGGCGAGGTACTCCAGGTAGCGGCGGGCGGTGATCCGCGAGGCCCCGATCAACTCGGCGGTCTGCGCGGCCGACAGCCCCTCGTGGGCGGCGCGCACCGCGGCCACGACCGCGTCGAGGGTCTCCCGGCCCATCCCCTTGGGCAGCGGCGCCGGCCGGCTGGGACGCACCCCGCCGAGCACGCGGTCGACGTCGTCCTGCCCGGCGGCGTCCCCGCCGGCGTGCAGCCGCGCGTGGTACTCGGCGTACGCGGCCAGACGGTCGCGCAGCGCCGGGTAGGTGAACGGCTTGAGCAGGTAGCCGACGACGCCGTGGGCGGCCGCGGCGCGCACAGTGGCCAGCTCCCGCGCCGAGGTGACGGCGAGGACGTCGACCTGGGCGCCGGCGCCGCGGATCCGCCGGCACAGGTCGATGCCGTGGCCGTCGGGCAGGTTCATGTCCAGCAGCACCAGGTCGACCGGCTGGCGGGCCAGCGCGTCCAGGGCCGCGGCCCCGGTGCCGGCGACCGCCGCGGTGGTGAAGCCCGGCGTCCGGTCGACGTAGGCGCGGTGCGCCTCGGCGGCGACCGGCTCGTCCTCGACGACCAGCACGCGGATCACCGGGACACCGCCGGGACGCCGACGGGCAGGGTGACGGTGAACAGCGCCCCCGGCCCGGGCCGCACGGTGAGCGTGCCGCCGTGCCGGGCGACGGCCTGGGCGACCAGCGCCAGCCCCAGCCCGCGACCGAGCCCGGTGGGCGCGGCGGCCGTCTCCTTGGTGCTCCAGCCGCGCTCGAACACCCGCGGCAGGTCCTCCTCGCGGACGCCGGGCCCGGTGTCCTCGACCCGGATCTCCAGCCGCCCGCCGTCGACCTCGGCGGCGAACTGCACCTCCCGCGGCGGGTCGCCGGCCAGGGCGGCGTCGATCGCGTTGTCGAGCAGGTTGCCGACGATCGTGACCAGGTCGCCGCCGGGGATGCGGGTCTCCCCCACCGCCGTCGCCGGGTCGACCTCCAGCAGCACGCCGCGCTCGTGCGCCGTCGCGGCCTTGCCCAGGAGCAGCGCCGCCAGGACCGGGTCACCGACGGCGTCGACCACCCGGTCGGTGAGCTGCTGGGCCGAGGCCAGCTGGGCGGTGGCGAAGTCGATCGCCTCCTGGGTGCGGCCGAGCTCGACCAGCGACACGGTGGTGTGCAGCCGGTTGGCCGCCTCGTGCGCCTGGGCGCGCAGCGACTCGGCGAAGGAGCGCACGCTGTCCAGCTCGCCGGTCAGCGCCTGCAGCTCCGTGTGGTCGCGCAGGGTCACCACCGCCCCGGCGGAGCGGCCCCCCGGCCGCGGCGGGGCCTGGTTGACCACGAGCACCCGGGTGCCGGTCACGTGCACCTCGTCGACGGCGGTGCGCTGCTGGGTGAGCGCGGCGGTGAGCTCCGGCGCCAGCCCCAGCTCGCCGACGTGCTTGCCGGTGGGGTCGTCGGCCAACCCGAGCAGGCGCCGGGCCTCGTCGTTGACCAGCTGCACCCGCTGCTCGTCGTCCACCAGCAGCAGGCCCTCCCGGACGGCGTGCAGCACGGCGTGGTGGTAGTCGACCATCCGCGCGAGCTGCGCCGGCGAGAGCCCGTGCGTCTGCCGCCGCAGCCGCCGGGAGAGCGCCCAGCTGCCGAGGGCGCCGACGGCCAGCGTGGCCGTCGCCGTCCCGAGGATGCCGGGGACGGCGGCGGCGAGGTCCTCGCCGATGGCCTCGACGGTGACCCCCGCCGAGACGATCGCCACGACGTCCCCGTCGGCGTCGACCACGGGACCGGTGGCGCGCACCGACGGGCCCAGGGTGCCGGTGTAGGTCTCGGTGAACGTCTCCCCGTCCAGGGCCGGCGCGATGCTGCCGAGGAACGGCCGGCCGATCTCGTCGGGGTCGGGGTGGGTGTACCGGGTCCGGTCGGGGGCCAGGACGGTGATGAACGACGTCCCGGTGTCGGCGCGGACCGCCTCGACGTAGGGCTGCAGCACCGCGGTCGGGTCGGGACCGGTCACCGCGTCGATCACCAGGGGTGAGTCGGCGATGCTCTCGACGATCGCCGTGGTCTCCTCCTCGGCGGCGGCCCGGACCGCCTGGCGGGCGTCGAGGTAGGCCACGACCATGGCCGTCAGCACGACCACGGCCACGACCAGCGCTTGGAGCAGCAACAACCGCCGGGCCAGGCTCGCGTCCCCCCGGCGGCGGTGCGACAGCGGGTCGGGAACGCGCACGTCCGCGAGTGTCCCGCGTCGGCGCCTCGGTGCAGCGACCGGCGTGTACGCAATGAACGAATGCGTGACGGCGGTCACCGGGTACCCGCACCGTTTGTGCAGTGGCCCGCATCACGGGCCGCCCCATCCCCCCGGACCCCAGGAGCAGTCATGGCCTCAGGCACCGTCGCTGACGCGCCGCCGCCCGCGAAGCGGCGGGACCGCACGCACTGGCTCTACATCGCGGTCATCGGCGCGGTGCTCGCCGGCATCGCGGTCGGTTTCGCCTTCCCCGAGTTCGCCGTCTCGCTCAAGTGGCTCGGGACGGCCTTCGTGGGCCTCATCAAGATGCTCATCGCGCCGGTCATCTTCTGCACCATCGTGCTGGGCATCGGCGCCATCCGGCAGGCGGCCAAGGTCGGCCGCATCGGCGGGCTGGCGCTGGGCTACTTCATCCTCATGTCCACGATCGCCCTGGCGATCGGGCTCGTCGTCGGCAACATCCTGAGCCCCGGTGACGGGCTGCAGCTGTCCGAGGAGCTGCGCGGCGAGGGTGCCGAGCTGGCCGGCACGGCTCACGAGAGCGGAGGCACCGTCGACTTCCTGCTGGGCCTCATCCCCACCACGCTGGTGTCGGCGCTGACCGAGGGCTCGGTGCTGCAGGCGCTGCTGGTGGCCCTGCTGACCGGCTTCGCCATCCAGGCCATGGGCAGGGCCGGCGAGCCCATCCTGCGGGGCATCGGGCACTTCCAGCGGCTGGTCTTCCGCATCCTCGCGATGGTCATGTGGGTCGCCCCGATCGGCGCGTTCGGCGCGATCGCCGCCGTCGTCGGCGAGACCGGGATCGACGCGCTGAAGAGCCTCGCGATCATCATGCTGGGCTTCTACGCCACCTGCGCGGTCTTCGTGATCGTC
Source organism: Geodermatophilus sp. URMC 65 (assembly GCF_053502545.1). Classification (NCBI taxonomy): domain Bacteria; kingdom Bacillati; phylum Actinomycetota; class Actinomycetes; order Geodermatophilales; family Geodermatophilaceae; genus Geodermatophilus; species Geodermatophilus sp. URMC 65. The sequence continues at coordinate 4,877,181 of NZ_CP199954.1, read as the reverse complement.
GTCCTCGGCCTGCTGCTGCGCCTGGTCGCCAAGATCAACGTCTTCTCGCTGCTGAAGTACCTGGGCCGCGAGTTCCTGCTGATCGTCTCCACCTCGTCGTCGGAGACCGCCCTGCCGCGGCTGATCGCCAAGATGGAGCACGCCGGCGTGAGCCAGCCGGTCGCCGGCATCGTCGTCCCGACGGGGTACTCGTTCAACCTCGACGGCACCGCCATCTACCTGACGATGGCCTCGTTGTTCATCGCCGAGGCGCTGGGTGACCCGCTGTCGCTCGGTGAGCAGATCGGGCTGCTGGTCTTCATGATCATCGCCTCGAAGGGGGCGGCGGGTGTCACCGGCGCGGGCCTGGCCACGCTGGCCGGTGGGCTCTCGGCCCACCGTCCCGACCTGCTGGACGGCGTCGGCCTGATCGTCGGCATCGACCGCTTCATGTCCGAGGCCCGGGCGGTGACCAACTTCGCGGGCAACGCGATCGCCACCGTCCTGATCGCCACCTGGACCAAGGAGCTCGACCGCGAGCAGCTGTCCGCGGCGCTCTCGGGCCGCGAGCCGTTCGACGAGGCCACCATGCTCGACGAGCACGACGACTACCTGGCCTCGCACGGTGACGAACTCCCGGCCTCCGCTACCAACGCCGGCCCCGGTCAGCGGGACGCGGGCGACGCGCAGGCCAGGCTTGCGGAGACCTCGGTGCGCTGACGCGGCAACGCACCCGACACCAGGGGGTGTCCGGCCCGATCACGGGCCGGACACCCCCTGCGTCGGCTCAGGAGTGGGCGGCGTGCCCGTGCCGGTGCCGGGCGCCGTGGTCGTGCTCGGCCGCGTCCACCCGGTCCTGCCGCCGGGTGCGGCGCAGGTCGACGACGGCGAGCACGAGGGCCGCGACGATCCCGGCGAGGGCGACGGCCAGGCCCGCGGCCGCAGCGGCCGAGTAGTCCTGGGCGGTGGCGCCGAGGACGACGTAGAACAGGCCGGGCAGCGCCGCCGTCCCGATGACCGCGCCGAAGCGCTGCGCGGTCTGCAACCCGCCCCCGGCCGCGCCGGCCATCCGCACCGGGACGTCGCGCAGCGTCATCGTGATGTTCGGCGAGATGACGAAACCGCCGCCGAGCCCGCCGACCAGCAGCGCGGGGGCCACCGCCCAGGGGACGGCGTCGGCCGGCACGAGGAGCAGGACGGCGACCGTCGCCCCCAGGCCGGTCAGCACCCCGACCAGGCCGATGACGGTGAGCAGCCGCCCGACGCGCTCGACCAGCCGTCCGGCCACGACAGCGGCGGTCGCCGAGCCCAGCGCGAACGGCGTGACCGCCAGGCCCGACTGCAGCGGGGTGAGCCCCAGGCCGGTCTGGAAGAACAGCGCGAAGACCAGCCAGATGCCGCTGAAGCCGACGAAGTAGACGGTCCCCAGCGCCGCCCCGAGGCCGTAGCCGCGGGTCTGGGTGACCAGCCGCGGGTCGAACACCGGCTCCCCACCGCGCCTGACCACCCGCCGCTCCCAGGCGACGAAGCCGCCCATCACGAGCACGCCGACCGGGAAGAGCCACCACAGCTGCGAGAGCCCGCCGGCCTCCGCCTGCACCAGCGGGAGCAGCAGGGCCAGCGCCCCGCCGCCGAGCAGCAGGACCCCGCCGACGTCGATGTGCCCGCGCCCGCCCGCCCCGCTCCGGGGCAGCAGCCGCCAGGCGAGGACGAACGCGATGACGCCGATCGGCACGTTGACGTAGAAGATCCAGCGCCAGTCGGCCACCCGCAGCAGCAGCCCGCCGGCGATCGGCCCCACCGCGGTCGACACCCCCACGACGGCGCCGAACAGCCCGAACGCCCGGCCCCGCTCGCCGCCGCGGAACAGCTGCTGGATCAGCCCGGAGTTCTGCGGGGCCAGGACCCCGGCCGCCAGCCCCTGGGCCAGGCGGGCCGCGATGAGCAGCCCCACGCTCGGTGCCGCGCCGGCCGCCGCGCTGCACAGCACGAAGCCCGCCAGCCCGACGAGGAACATCCGCCGCCGGCCGAGGGCGTCGCCCAGCCGGCCCGCCGGCACGAGCATCAGCGCAAAGGTCAGCGCGTAGCCGGAGACCACCCACTGCACCGCCGCCGGCGAGGCCCCGAGGTCGCGCTGCAGCGTGGGCAGTGCGACCGAGACGATGCTGACGTCGAGCAGGCTCATGAACCCGGCGACGAGGGTGACCGACAGCGCCCGCCAGCGGCGCGGGTCGGGCCGGTACTCCTCCTCCGCATCGCCGTCGGCGTCCCGCGCGGACCGGTCGAGGTCGGGCCGGGCCGTCACGGGCGCCTCCGGGGGTCTGGTGTGGCGGCGCCCGGTGCGCGCCCGCCGTCCCCCCGATACTCCGCCGCTCCCGGCGGGGGCGCAGGACGGGGCCTCCGGCTCTGTCCGCCCCCTCGCGCTCCTGGCGTGGCCACTCCCGACGACCACGGAGGTGCACGATGACCACGTCCCTCGACGAGGCCGGTTTCGTCGACGTGACGGTGCACGGCGTGCCCGACGACCCGTTCGACTCGGTCTACGTGGCCCGCACCCCGCACGGAGTCAGGTGGCGGCCGCCTCGGTCAGCGGGAGCCGCACCTGGAAGCGGGTGTCGCCGGGCTCCGAGCGCACCCGCAGGTCGCCGCCGTGCCGGGTGACGACGACGCGGTAGGACACGTCGAGGCCCAGGCCGGTGCCCTGGCCGACCGGCTTGGTGGTGAAGAACGGCTCGAACACCCGCTGCCGCAGGTCCTCGGGGATCCCCGGCCCGGTGTCGGCGACCTCCACCAGCGCGCAGTCGCCGTCCCGGGCGGTGCGCAGGGTGAGCGTCCCCTCCCCCGCCATCGCATCGAGGGCGTTGACGATCAGGTTGGTCCACACCTGGTTGAGCTCCCCCGGGTAGCCGGGCACCGGGGGCAGCGACCGGTCGTAGTCCTTGACCACGCGCACGCCCGGCGGGGCCTTGGCGCTGAGCATGACCAGCGTGGCGTCCAGCCCGGCGTGCAGGTCCGTGGGCTGGTACGGGGCCCGGTCCAGCTGCGAGTACTGGCGGGCGGCGTCCACCAGGCCGGAGATGCGGCCGGTGCTGTCGGCGATCTCGGCCAGCAGCGACTCGGTCTCCACCGCGTAGGCCAGCCAGCGCAGCGCGGACTCCAGGGCGGCCGGCTCCACGGCGTCGGCGACCCGCTGCAGGTCCGCCGGGCCCAGACCCGCGCCGACGAAGACCCCGGCCAGCTCGTACGCGCCGCCGACCTCCCGCTCGTCGAGCCAGTCGCCGAGCTCGTCCTCCCGGTCCGAGCGCTCCAGCGCGGTGAGCTCCGGGGCGCTGTCCACGCGGGCGACCAGCTCCTCCTGCAGCCCGGTGAGCGCGCGCAGCACCGCGCCGTCGAGCCGGCCCTCCGACAGCAGGGCCAGCTTGTGGCGCATCCCGGCGAAGCGCTCCCGCAGCGCGGCGGCCGCCCGCGACGCGGCCGCGGCCGGGTTGTTCAGCTCGTGGGTGAGGCCGGCGGTCAGCTTGCCGAGGGCCAGCAGCCGCTCCCGCTGCCCGACCAGCTCGGCGGAGTTCCGCTGGCCGATGAACATGCCCTCCAGCAGGTGCACCGCCATGGGGTACCAGCGCCGGAACTGCGCGGCGAACTCGGCCGCGGGCAGCTCGAGGAAGCGGCAGTCGGCCACCGCCCGGACCGTCGCCGGATAGCGCTGCTCGACCCGCTCGCCGACGTAGAACTGCACCGCACCGGAGTAGACACCGCGGTGCGACGTCCGCACGATCTCGACCTCGCTGCCGCCCACCCGGCGGGACATGCTCAGCGTCCCCTCGAGCAGGACCGAGAAGCACCGGGCCGGCTCGCCCTCGACCGACACCTCCGCACCGGCCGGGAACGCGACGACGGCGCCGTGCTCGGCAACCCAGGCCAGCTGCTCGTCGTCCAGATCGGCGAAGAGGAACAGCTCGCGCAGCTCCCCCGGGCCCAGCCGGGCCGCCGCCGTGGTCATCGGTGGTGCTCCCCCCTCGGACGACCGCGCGAGCTCGGTCATCGGTCCTCCAGATAGCGGTGCACCAGGGTGACCGCCATCGCGCCCTCGCCGACCGCCGAGGCGACGCGCTTGACCGAGTCGGCCCGCACGTCCCCGGCGACGAACACGCCGGGCAGGCTGGTCTCCAGCAGGTACGGGTCGCGGTCGAGGTCCCATCCGGCGGGACGGCGCCCCTCGCGCAGGAGCGCCGGGCCGGTGGGGATGAAGCCGCGCTCGTCGCGCGCCACCACGCCGTCCAGCCAGCCGGTCCGCGGCGCGCCGCCGATGAAGACGAACAGGTGGCTGGCCGGCAACGTCTCCCGCTCACCGGTCCGCGCGTCCTCCACCGTGAGCGCCTCCAGGTGTCCGTCGCCCTGCGCGCCGGCCACGGTGGTGCAGGTGCGGACCGAGATGGACCCGATGCCGGCGATCTGCTCGATGAGGTAGGCCGACATCGACGCCTCCAGGGAGGGACCGCGCACCAGCAGGCACACCGAGCTGGCGTACCGGGAGAAGAACACCGCCGCCTGCCCGGCCGAGTTGGCCCCGCCCACGATGTAGACGTCGCTGTCGGCGCACGCGGCTGCCTCGGTCATCGCGGAGCCGTAGTAGACGCCGCGCCCGGTCAGGTCGTCGACGCCGTCCACACCGAGGCTCCGGTAGGAGACGCCGGTGGCGAGGACGACCGCGTGCGCGCCGATGCGGCGGCCGTCGTCGAGGTGCAGCACCCGCTTGGGCCCGTGCGCCTCGAGGGCCACGACGTCGCGGGCCAGCAGCAGCTCGGCGCCGAACTTGACCGCCTGCCGGCGGGCCCGGTCGGCCAGCTGCCCACCGGAGACGCCGTCGGGGAAGCCCAGGTAGTTCTCGATCCGGCTGCTCTGCCCGGCCTGCCCGCCCGTGGCCTCCCGCTCGACCAGCACGGTGCGCAGCCCCTCGGAGGCGCCGTACACGGCGGCGCCCAACCCGGCCGGCCCCCCGCCCACGACCACCAGGTCGTAGAACTCCTCCCGCGGGTCGACGGCGAGCCCGGCGACGGCGGCCAGCTCCGCCTCACCGGGGTGCTTGAGGACCTGCGCGTCGGCGGTGACGACGACGGGGACGTCGTCCGGCCCGGCTCCGGCGGCGGCGAGGATCCGCTGTCCGTCCGGCTCGTCGGCGTTGAACCAGCGGTACGGGACGGCGTTGCGGGCCAGCAGGTCGCGGGCGCGGAAGGACGGCGCCGACCAGCGGTGCCCGACCAGCTTGACCCCGTGCACCTCCGGGTCGGGGGTGTCGTGCCAGGCGGCCAGCATCGCGTCGATGGTGGGGTACAGCTTCTCCTCGGGCGGGTCCCAGGGCTTGAGCAGGTAGGCGTCGACGTCGACGTCGTTGATCGCCGCGATCGCGGCGTCGGTGTCGGCGTAGGCCGTGAGCAGCGCGCGGCGGGCCCGCGGGACCAGGTCCATCGCCCGCTCGAGGAACTCGATGCCGTTCATCTCCGGCATCCGGTGGTCGGCCAGCAGCACCGCCACCGGGTCGCCGCGCAGCTTCAGCTCGCGCAGCGCCTCGAGGGCCTCGCCGCCGGAGCCGGCCCGCAGCACCCGGTACGCCTCGCCGTAGTGACGGCGCAGGTCCCGGGCGACGGCGCGGGAGACCTGCGGGTCGTCGTCGACGGTGAGCAGCACGGGTCGGCCCATGGCGGCCTCCAGTCCGGGCCCGCCGCGGGCCGGGTGGGTGCGGGAGGACGGCGTCGTCGCCGGCTGCTGCCACGCTAGCCCGCGGTGCCGCCCCGGCGACAGCCTCGCGGGCACGAGCGCCTATGGGCTCAGCAATCGTCCGGTGACGCTGCGGTGACGCCGCGAGCGGGAGTCTGCGGGCGATCCGCGACGGACGGTCCGCGCGGAGGACCCGGAGGGCCGATGCCGTGTTCCAGGAGTCGGTCCCGACGCACCGAGACGGTGGTGCGGCCGGGGTCAGGGCTCCCGGCACCGACGTGCCCGACGACCTCCTCGAGGCGCAGCGCCGCGTCGTCCGACTCCTGGGCGAGCGGCGACCCCCACCCCGCGCAGTGCCGCAACGGCACGCAGTGGGACACCCCGAGGTGCGCAAGACGCTGGAGAACACCAGCGACCGGCTGCGCCGGCTGTGTGACCCGGCGATGCGGTCCGACGCGCGCGACTGCAGGCTGCGTGCGCTGCTGAGGAGGACCGAGTGGCTCACCGGCGACGAAGACCCTCGTCCACCGACGCCCGAGCAGGCCTGGGAGCTCGCGGACGCGCTGCGGGCCCTGTGGCTGGACCTGGCCTCCGAGGACGCACTCCTCGCCTACGCGAGCGAGCACCCGGTGCCGAGGCCCGCGACGTCCGCCAGTGCCGCCGAACGGGCTGCCCACCTGCGTGTGTGGCTCCTGCACGACCACGACGCGAGACGCAAGCGCGGTTCCCACGAACGGGCCCGGGCCGCGCTGAGGACCCACTACCTGCAGCGGGTCGGCGCGATCCTGTGGGCCCTCGTGCTGACGTCCACGGTCGTCGGGATCATCGTCGCCGACGACGTCGGCGGTCTCCTGCTCACGGCGTTGGCCGGTGCCACAGGTGGGGCGCTGAGCGGCACACGTGCGCTCCGCGACGCGGTGAACCTCACCAGAGCCCGTGGGTTCCAGGCGTGGTGGTGGATCCAGCCGGCGGTGGGAGCAGCCGTGGGCCTGCTCGTGTACGCGGTGCTCCAGTCCCCGATCCTGTCGCTCCCCGGGTCCGACGCGACGAGCAACACGGCCCGCACCAGTTCGTTCGTCGTCTACGCCTTCGCGGCCGGCTTCTCCGAGCCCTTCATCCTCGGCATCCTGGCGAAGATCACCGGCGCGGCGGACGCGGCTGCCAACGACGCCGCCAACCCCCCTCGCCCCAGTGGCCTGACGGGAGAGCCCGTCGCCGTCCCGTCCCCCGACGTCGGAGGTCGCAGGAGCACGGGGTGACCACAGGCGTTCAGGGGCGGTGGACCGGCTCCGGGAAGGTCTCGCGGACGGCGACCATGTCGAGCTCGCGGACGGTGGCGATGAGCAGCTCCACGGAGTCCTCGGGGAACCAGCCCGGCTCGGCGAACACCGGCACGCCGTCGCGGAAGACCATGAGGCTCGGCGCCCGCTTCACCCCGACCGCCGCAGCCAGCCCCGGCTCGGCGCGGAGGTCGACGGTCGTGAAGCGCAGGTCCGGGTGGCGCTGCGCGGCGGCGTCGAAGACCTGCGCGAAGGCCCGGCTCGACCCGGACCCCGCGTCGCGGAAGTCGACCAGCACGATCCCCGCGGCCTGCGTCGCCGCCGCGAAGTCGTCCCCCGAGAGGCTGACCGTCCCCATGCTGACCTCCGTCCCCCGGACCGAGTGTGCTCCGCCCGTCGCGCGACGGCTTCCGCGGAGCGGGGCGCCGTCCCTACCGTGACGGTCGTGGACGCTGCCGCTGCGATCGACCCGTCCGTGCCGCCGAGCGGCACGGGCTGCCTGGAGTGCGAGGCCACCGGTGGGTGGTGGTTCCACCTGCGCCGCTGCGCTGCCTGCGGGCACGTGGGCTGCTGCGACTCCTCCCCCTCGCAGCACGCCCGCCGGCACGCCGCCGAGGCCGGGCACCCGGTCATCCGCAGCTTCGAGCCCGGGGAGAGCTGGTTCTGGGACTTCACCCGCGAGGACGTCGTCCCCGGCCCCGAGCTCGCGCCGCCCGCCCACCACCCGCTGGACCAGCCGGCACCGGGCCCGCGCGACCGGGTGCCGGCCGACTGGCAGTCCCGCCTGCACTGAGGCCCGGCCCCGTCGGGTGCTGCGAACTCGTGGTCATCAGCGCGCGATGACCACGAGTTCGTCGCACTCGGGGCGGCGGCGCGTGCTCAGCGGGCGGTGAGGTGGGCGACGACGAGGTCGCCGAGCATCCGGCGCTGGTGCTCGCGCCGCTCGGGGTCGAGCATGTCCCGGCCGAACAGGGCGCGCCACGTGTGCCGGTTCGCCGTCCGGAAGACGCAGTAGGCGCTGATCACCTGGTGCACGTCGAGGGCGTCGACGTCGTCCCGGAACAGCCCGGCGTCCCAGCCGCGCTCGAGGATCCGGCCGAGGACGTCGAGCACCGGGTTGGCCAGCCCGGACAGCGCCTCGGAACGGGCGATGTGCTCGGCGCGGTGGATGTTCTCGATGCTGACCAGCCGGATGAACTCCGGGTGGGCCTCGTGGTGGTCGAAGGTCAGCCCGGCGAGCTCGCGCACCGCCTGCACCGGGTCGAGGTGCTCGACGTCGAGCTGCTGCTCGAGGCCGCGGATCCGCTTGTAGGCCCGCTCCAGGACGGCGACGTAGAGCTGCTCCTTGCCGCCGAAGTAGTAGTAGATCATCCGCTTGGTGGTGCTCGTCTTGGCGGCGATCTCGTCGACCCGCGCCCCGGCGTAGCCGCGGTCGGCGAACTCGCTGGTGGCCACGTCGAGGATCTCCGCGCGGGTGCGCTCGGCGTCGCGCTGCCGCGGCGGATCGGGGACGGCTGCGACCGAGGGGACGGGCTCGTCGGGCAGCGGCTGGGCGGCGGACGACACGGCTGCGGACCCCTTCACGTCGGTGGACTGACCCCGAGCCTAGGACGGCTGGCGGCGGGTCCCGGCAGGTCGACCGGATCCCCGATCACGTCGCCTCCCCGGCGTCGGAGGGGCCGGTGGCCGGGCCGACGGGAGTCGGCCCGGCCACCGGGGTGGGGTACGGGGTTCAGAGCGAGGCGCGGATGCGCTCGTACTCCTCGCGGGGCACCACCGGTGCGTCGTCGCGGCCCAGGTCGTCCATGTGCACCCGGTGGGTCTCCCGGGCCGACCAGGCGGCCGTCGCCGCGATGATCCCGATGCCGAAGGTGATGCCGCCGACGATCAGCGGCACGTTGGCGTCGCCAGGGGCGATGATCGCGTACAGGGTGGGCAGGAACGCCGTGATCATCGTGCCCAGGTTCTGCGAGACCGCGAAGGCGGTGACCCGGGTCCGCGTGGGGAAGAGCTCCTGGTAGAAGGCCGGGAAGACCGCGTTGTAGCCCTGGTAGACGACGCCCCACATCAGGATGGCGAACACGAAGGCCCAGACCACGGAGCCCTGGCTGATCGCGTAGAGGTAGGCGAAGGACAGCGCCGTCGAGCCCAGGGCGCCGACGATGATGCAGGGCCGCCGGCCGATGCGGTCGGACAGGTTGCCGACGTAGGGGATCAGCAGCACGGCGACCGCGTTGCCGACCACGGAGATCCACAGGTAGGTGGCGGGGCTGAACTCGATGCCGTACGCCTCCTGCGTGGCGTAGGTGGCGCCGAACACGGTGGTCGCCACCGGGACGGCGTTCATCAGCGCCATGCAGACCACCCGCAGCATGTCCGGACCGCTCTCCCGGACCGCCTGGACGATCGGCGCCTTGGGCACCTCGCCGTGCACGGCCTCCTCCTGGAAGACCGGCGTCTCGTCGACCCGGCGTCGGATGATGACGCCGGCGATCACCACGAGGGCGGACAGCAGGAACGGGATCCGCCAACCCCAGGACTGGAACGCCTCCTCGGGCAGGATCGCCGCCAGCGGCAGGAACACCGCGGCGGCGAGGATCTGCCCGGCCTGGACGCCCTGCAGGGTGTAGCTGGCGTAGTAGCCGCGCCGACCGAAGGGCGCGTGCTCGACGATCATCGCGCTGGCGCCGGAGATCTCGCCGCCGACGGCGAAGCCCTGCACCAGCCGCAGCGCCACCAGCAGCGCCGGGGCCAGGAGGCCCACCTGCTGGTAGGTGGGCAGCAGCGCGACGAGGAACGTGGACACGCCCATCAGCAGCATGCAGAGCACCAGCACGTTCTTGCGGCCGCGGGTGTCACCCCAGTGGCCGAGGACGAACGCCCCGATCGGCCGGGCGACGTAGCCCACCCCGAAGGTGGCCAGCGAGACGATGATCCCGATCTGCGGGTCGGACTCCGGGAAGAAGATCGTCGGGAACACCAGGGCGGCGGCCTGGGCGTAGATGAAGAAGTCGTAGTACTCCAGCGCGCTGCCCATCCAGCCGCTGGCCGCGGCCTTCTTGGGCGTCTTCTTGAACTCGCTGGGCTCGTGCGAGCCGGGCTCGGCCACTGCGTCGCGCATCGGTCCTCCTGGGAGGGAAGGGGGTGCGCCGGCGGGCGCGGGGACGGCGGTGCTCGGTGCGGAGAGCGAGCGCGGTGACCGGCACCACGTCCGCAATGAACTAATTGGTACATTAGCGTGGCGTGGAACACAAGCCCCGGCCCGCGAGCGGTCGCGATCCGCCGGTGGAGGCTGGTGCGGGACGGCCGGATGTGGTCTGCTGCACAGCAACTCACCAGTTGGTACATAAGAGGGGGCGGTCCCGTGACGGACGGTTCGCAGGGTTTCCTGGTCGGTCTGGTCGGCAGCGGCATCGGCCCCTCGCTGTCCCCACCGCTGCACGAGCGCGAGGCCGACGAGCTGGGCCTGCGCTACCTCTACCGTCGGCTGGACCTCGACCGGCTGCAGCGGCCGGCGTCGGCGATCGGGGAGGTCCTCGCCGCCGCCCGGCTGGTCGGCTACGACGGGCTCAACGTCACCCACCCCTGCAAGCAGCTGGTGCTCGAGCACCTCGACGAGCTCTCCCCCGACGCCGCGGCCCTCGGTGCGGTGAACACCGTCGTCCTCCGCGACGGCCGGGCGGTCGGGCACAACACCGACTGGTCCGGCTTCGCCCGGGCCTTCGACCGCGGCCTGCCCGAGGCCCCGCTGGACCAGGTCGTGCTGCTCGGCGCCGGCGGCGCCGGCGCCGCGGTCGCCCACGCGCTGCTCACTCTCGGCACCCGCCGGCTGACCGTCCTCGACACGGACGGCCGACGGGCCGGCGAGCTCGCCGCATCGCTGGGCGGGCGCTTCGGCGCCGACCGCGCCGCGGGCAGCGACCTGGGCGCGCTCCCGGCCGCACTCGAGCGCGCCGACGGTCTGGTGCACGCGACGCCCACCGGCATGGCCGCCCACCCCGGGCTGCCGCTGGACGCCGGCCTGCTGCGACCGCAGCTGTGGGTGGCCGACATCGTCTACCGGCCCCTGGAGACCGCGCTGGTCCGCACCGCCCGCGAGCTGGGCTGCCGGGTGCTCGACGGCGGCGGGATGGCCGTGTTCCAGGCCGTCGACGCCTTCCGGCTGTTCACCGGCGTCGAGCCCGACGCCGAACGCATGCTGGCCCACTTCACGACGCTGGTCTCCGGCCCGGGGCACGACGTCCGTGTCGGCTAGAGCAAGGACCGAGTCCTCCCCACTCCTCGCAGGCTCGGGACGGGGCCGACCCGCCCGCTGCCCGCGTCGCGCGATCGCGACGGTCTGCCTCTCCGGGACCCTCGAGGACAAGATCGCCGCGGCCGCCGCCGCCGGGTTCGACGGCATCGAGGTGTTCGAGCCCGACCTGGTCGCCTCCCCCTGGTCACCCGCGGAGCTGGCCGCCCGCTGCGCCGACCTCGGTCTGTCGATCGACCTCTACCAGCCCTTCCGCGACCTGGACTCCACCGATCCCGACCGCTTCGCCCGCAACCTGCGCCGGGCCGAGCACAAGTTCGACGTGATGGCCGCGCTGGGCGTCGACACCGTGCTGGTGTGCTCCTCGGTCGCGCCGGACGCCGTCGAGGACGCCGACCGGCTGGCCGGGCAGTTGGCCGCCGCCGCCACCCGCGCCGGCGAGCGCGGCCTGCGGATCGCCTACGAGGCACTGGCCTGGGGCCGGCACGTGTCGACCTGGGAGCGGTCGTGGGACGCCGTCCGCCGGGCGGACTCCCCCGCCCTCGGGCTGTGCCTGGACAGCTTCCACGTGCTCTCCCGCGGCGGCGACCCGGCCGGCTTCGCCGACGTCCCCGGGGAGAAGCTGTTCTTCCTGCAGCTGGCCGACGCCCCGCAGCTGGCCATGGACGTGCTGCAGTGGAGCCGGCACCACCGCCTCTTCCCGGGTCAGGGCGCCTTCGACCTGCCCGGCTTCGTCGCCGCGGTGCTCGCCACCGGCTACACCGGGCCGCTGTCGCTCGAGGTCTTCAACGACGTCTACCGGCAGGCCGACCCGGCCCGGACCGCGGTGGACGCGATGCGCTCGCTGCAGTGGCTGGAGGAGGCGCTGGCGCTGCGCGACCCGGCGTCCGGCCTCCCGCTGCCCCCGGCCGCACCCGCGCTGTCGGGCTGGTCGTTCACCGAGCTCGGCATCGACGGCGTCTCCGGTCCGCGGGTGGCCGAGGTGCTCGCCGCGCTCGGCTTCACCCACACCGGCCAGCACCGCTCCAAGCCGGTGCAGCTGTGGGAGCAGGGCCGCGCGCGGGTGCTGCTGAACGCGTCGGTGGTACGCCCGGCCGCGGCCGGTGTCGCGTCGGTCGCCGCGCTCGGCCTGGAGAGCGCGGACCCCGGCCGCTCGGCCGCCCGCGCCGAGGCGATGAGCGCCCCGGTCCTCCCCCGCACCCGCGGCGTCGCGGAGGCCGAGCTGTCGGCCGTGGCCGCGCCCGACGGCACCCAGGTCTTCTTCACCCGCACCGTCCCCGACGGCTGGCCGGCCGACTTCCTGCCCACCGGGGAGCGGCCCGGGCCGGGTGCGGGGATCACGCACGTCGACCACGTGGGGCTGACCCAGCCGTTCGACTCCTTCGACGAGGCGGGGCTGTTCTACCGCGCCGTCCTCGGACTGGAGTCGCAGGAGGTCACCGAGCTGGCCGCCCCGTTCGGCCTGGTGCGGACCCGTGCGGTCACCGATCCCGACCGCTCCGTGCGGCTGGCCCTGTCGGCCGCGACGCTGCGCCGCGGCGGCTGGGCACCCGGTGTGCCCGAGCCGCAGTACGTCGCCCTGGCCACCGACGACCTGGTCGCCACCGCGGCGGCGCTGCGCGCGGCCGGGGCGCCGCTGCTGACCCTGCCGGCCAACTACGCCGACGACCTCGAGGCCCGCTTCGACCTGCCCCCCGACCTGCTCGCCGCCGTCCGGGAGCACGGGCTGATGTACGAGGAGGACGGCGCCGGCGGCTACCTGCACCTGGCCACCGAGCTGCTCGGCGACCGGGTGTTCGTCGAGGTCGTGCAGCGCCTGGGCGGCTACGACGGCTACGGGACCGCCGACGCGCCGGTGCGGATGGCCGCCCACCGCCGCCGGCGTCAGGCGGCCGTCGTCCCGATCGCGCCCTGAGAGGGGACCGCCGGGAGCGGTGCGCGACGGGGCGGCTCAGCCGGCGCGCAGGTGGGTGTCCAGGAAGCGGAGGATCCGCGCCCAGGCGTCCTCGGCCGACGGGTGGTGGTAGCTGAGGCCGGCCACCCGCTCCAGGACGGCGAAGGGCCCGACGTCGTGCCGGTTCATGAACGAGTGCCCGGCGTCGGGGTACTCGCGGACGTCGTGCGGTACCCCGTGCTCGGTGAGCACCCGCTCCAGCCGCTGGGCCGCCCCGCGGAGGGCGCGGTCCCTGCGCCCGTAGCTGGCCACGACCGGACAGGCGCCGGCCAGCGCCCGCTCGGCGTCTCTCGGCAGCATCCCGTAGTTCGGCGCGGCGACGTCGAAGCCGCGGGTGGCCGCCAGCAGCGCGAACCCGCCGCCCATGCAGAAGCCGACGACGCCGACCCGGCCGGTGCAGTCCTCCCGGCCGGCCAGCCAGCTGCGCGCCGTCTCCAGGTCGCCGAAGGCCGGGCCGTCCTGGCGGAACAGGTCGCCGAAGGTGCGCTTCAGGCAGCGCACGGCGCCGCCGGCGCTGAACAGGTCGGGAGCGAGGGCGAGGTAGCCGGCGGCGGCGAGCCGGTCGGCCTGCTGGCGGGTGTCGTCGTTCAACCCGAAGGCCTCGTGCACCACCACCACGCCCGGCCACGGCCCCTCCGGCACGGGCGGCACCGCGAGGTGCGCGCGCAGTTCCGGTGCACTGGCCCCACCAGGGACGGTCGTGTCGGGCACGGAGCCTCCAGTCGTCCTGGCGTGTGGTCCCGGACGCTACCCAGCGCGGCCGGGCCCGGCAGCGCGAGAGGACGGGCCGCGCCCGTGGGCTGACGCAGCAGTGTCTTCCACGCGGCCGTCGGGCGCGGGATGGTCGGGACCCCGCCAGTCCAGGAGGCCACGGCATGAGCACCCCGACGCGGATGGACCCGACCTTCTACCGCAGCGCCGCCGAGGCGATCGCGGCACCGACCGAGCGACTGGCCTACGTGGTCGCGTTCGACCGCGCGGGCAGCAGGCCCGACGCCCTGACCGTCGTCGACACCGACGCCGACTCCCCCACCTACGGACAGATCGTCGGCTGGGCCGAGCTGCCCACGGTCGGCGACGAGCTGCACCACTTCGGCTGGAACGCCTGCTCCAGCGCGCTGATGCACGAGGGGCACGACATGGGCCACGACGGCCTGCAGCGCCGCTACCTGCTGCTGCCCGGCCTGCGCAGCTCGAACGTGTACGTCTACGACACCCACCCCGATCCGCGCGCGCCCCGGCTGCACAAGACGATCGGGGCGGAGGAGCTGGCGGAGAAGGCCGGCTACTCACGGCCGCACACGCTGCACTGCGGGCCGGACGGCGTCTTCCTCACCTGCCTGGGCAGCGGGGACGGGGACGACGGCCCCGGCGGGATCGCGCTGCTGGACCACAGCACCTTCGACGTCCTGCGGGCGTGGGAGACCGACCGCGGCCCCCAGTACCTGGCCTACGACGCGTGGTGGCACCTCAACCAGAACACCCTGGTCTCCAGCGAGTGGGGCACCCCCTCGATGGTCGAGGACGGGCTGGTGCCCGAGCTGCTGCTGGACAACGAGTACGGCCACCGCATCCACTTCTGGGACCTCGCCGAGGGCAGGCACGTGCAGGAGGTCGACCTCGGCCCCGAGCACCAGATGGTGCTGGAGCTGCGGCCCTCCCACGACCCGGACGCCACCTGGGGGTTCGTCGGCGTCGTCGTCTCGACCGCCGACCTGTCGGCGTCGGTGTGGCGCTGGCACCGGGACGGCGACCGCTGGACGGCGGACCAGGTGATCACCATCCCCGCCGAGCCGGCCGACCCCGACGACCTGCCGCCCGCGCTGAAGCCGTTCTCCGCGGTGCCGCCGCTGGTCACCGACATCGACCTGTCGGTCGACGACCGGATGCTCTACGTCTCGTGCTGGGGCATCGGCGAGCTCAAGCAGTACGACGTCAGCGACCCGGCGCACCCGCGCGAGGTGGGCTCGGTCCACCTGGGCGGCGTGGTGCGGAAGACCGCCCACCCGGCCGCACCCGGTGAACCGCTGGCCGGCGGTCCGCAGATGGTCGAGGTCAGCCGCGACGGCCGGCGCATCTACGTCACCAACTCGCTGTACGGCGCGTGGGACGACCAGTTCTTCCCCGACGGCACCGGCTCCTGGATGGCCAAGATCGACACCGACCCGGGGACCGGTGGCCTCACCCTCGACCAGCGGTTCTTCCCGCACGGCGAGGACTGGCGCGGTCTGCGGCCGCACCAGGTGCGACTGCAGGGCGGTGACGCCTCCTCGGATTCGTACTGCTACCGGTGAAGGACCCCGTCCTCCTCACCACTCGCGAGCTCGCGGCGAGCCTCTGGACGGGGCCGCCCGGAGAGGGGGTCCTTCAGCCGGTGAAGGCCAGCGTCTCGGCCAGCCGGGTGGGCGTCACCGTCTTGAGCCGGGCGACGGCGTCGGCCAGCGGCACCAGCTCGATCTCGGTGCCGCGCAGCGCCACCATCTGACCGACCTTGCCGTCGTGCGCGGCGACGGTGGCGTGCAGGCCGAAGCGGGTGGCCAGCACCCGGTCGAAGGACGTCGGGGTGCCGCCGCGCTGCACGTGGCCGAGCACGGTGGTGCGCACCTCCTTGCCGGTGCGCCGCTCCAGTTCCTCGCCGAGCTGCTGTGCCACACCGGTGAACCGCTTGTGGCCGTACTCGTCGACGCCGCCGTCGCGGACCAGCATCGTGCCGGGCAGCGGGGACGCGCCCTCGGCGACGACGCCGATGACGTGCGAGTCGCCGCGGGCGAAGCGGTCCTCGACGATCTTCGCCACCTCGGCGACGTCGAAGGGCTCCTCGGGCACCAGGGTCAGGTGCGCGCCGGCGGCGAGGCCCGCGTGCAGCGCGATCCACCCGGCGTGCCGGCCCATGACCTCCACCAGCAGCACCCGCTGGTGGGACTCGGCGGTGGTGTGCAGCCGGTCGATCATCTCCGTGGCGACGCTGACCGCGGTGTCGAAGCCGAAGGTCAGGTCGGTGCAGTCGATGTCGTTGTCGATGGTCTTGGGGATGCCGACCACCGGGACGCCGGCCTCCGACAGCAGGTGGGCCGCGGTGAGCGTGCCCTCGCCGCCGATCGGGATGAGCACGTCGACCCCGTGCTGCGCCAGCACGGCCTTCATGTCGTCGAGGCCGGCGTGCAGCTTCTCCGGCGCCACCCGGGCCGAGCCCAGCGTCGTCCCGCCGCGGGTGAGCAGGCCGTCGACGGCGGCGACGTCCAGCGGCGTGGTCCGGTTCTCGAGCAGGCCGCGCCAGCCGTCGCGGAATCCGATCACCGAGCTGCCGTACTGGGTCGCCGCGGTGCGGACGACCGAGCGGATGACGGCATTGAGGCCGGGGCAGTCGCCCCCGCCGGTCAGGACACCGATGCGCACCGGCTGTCTCCCTGGGTCGTGGGCCGGGTCGCCGTCGACCATACGTCATGACGACATGACGACGCCGCGACACGTCCACCCAGTCTCCCTCGACCGCGCTCGCCGTCCCGTCCGCCCACACCACCAGCCCCGTGCGCCCCGGACGCATCGCCAGCCACCGCACAGCATCCGCGCCCTGGGCGTATGCGGCCGTGGCACCGAGGGCGGCGTCGGTGAGCGAGGCGGCCACGACGGTGACCGACATCACGCCATCGGGCGGGGCGCCGGTGCCGGCGTCGAGGGTCTGGCACGGGGGTCGCCCGGACCCGCGCTGGCAGTCGCTGGACGCCGGTCAGGGCCGGCCGTCGTCCTCGCCCGCGGCCACCACGTCGGCCAGGGCCGCCAGCTGGTCCCGCGCGGCGGCGGCCACCCGGGACGGCACACCCAGGTCGGCCAGCTGCTGGGCGGCGGCCGCCATCTCCGCGGCCCGGCGGCGGGCGTGCTGGCGGGACCCGGTGAGGAACACCTCGAGGTCGGAGGCGGAGAAACGGTCCAGCTCCACCGCGATGTCGCGCCGCAGCCAGTCGCCGACCTCGGCCGCCTCGGCGCCCTCCACCGCCTCCACCACGGCGGCGGCCACGCCCTTCCAGAAGACGCTGCGCAGCAGCTTGCGGGAGATCGCCGCACCGGGTGGGCCGTCGAGCACGTCCACGGTCACGCCGAAACCGGCCAGCACCTGCGCGTACCTGCGGGCGCCGTCGCCGGACACCAGCATCGGGGTGCGCAGCCCGCGCCCGGGGACGGTCGCCAGCAGCGCCACGTCGGCCACGGGGACGCCCCGGCCGGCGAGGGTCGCGGCGAGGTCCCGCTTGACGCCGGGGGCGGCGGTGTTGAGGTCGGCCCAGACGGCTCCGGGCTGCAGCCGGGGCAGCGCGTTGCGCAGCGCGACCGGCGCGTCGGCGGCGCTGTTGACGCTGAGCACCACGTCGGCGTCGGCGACGGCGGCGGCCTCGTCGGCGCGCGGCAGCACGCCGGGCGGCGGGGCCACCCGCGGGTCGTAGCCCCGGACGTCGGCACCGAGGGCGACCAGGTCTCGGGCGATCTCCGCCCCGGCCTCCCCCAGTCCCAGCAACGCGATCGCCGGCGGTCGGTCCACGGTCCCCACCTCCTGCGGCCCCGGCGGGCCGCCCCGGCGGACTGTAGGCCGGACCCGTGCGGCCGGTCAGCCGCGGCCGTCGTCCGCGAGGACGAAGAGCACCGAGATGCCGGCGAGGTCGAGCACCTTCCGGAATCGCGGGGACGCCGACCGGAGCACCGCCGGCCGCCCGTTCCGCACCGCGGACTGCGCCCACCGCACCAGCAGCGACAGCCCGGTCGAGTCGATGTAGCCGACCGAGCCGACCTGCACCGCCACCAGCTCGCGCTCGTCGACGCCCTCGGCGCGCATCCGCCGCACGAGGGGCTCGTCGACGTCGCCGAGCAGGTGCAGCACCGGGCCGGCGTCCTCCTGCACCACCCGGTAGGTGCCGCTCGGTGGCTCGGACCCGGGGTTCAGGCGGTGCACACCCCCACTGTGGCCGCGCCCGTCCGCGGCGACAACCAGGCCCCGGGGAGTGTCACCCGACCGTCACTGCACGGGGGCGTCCGGCGGTGGCAGCCGGACGGTGCGGGCCTCCTCCACCGCGGCCACGCCCTCGACCCGCAGCTCGCCGAGCGCCCGCCCGGCGGGCAGCTGCCCGGCGATCAGGCCCACCTCGGCCAGCACCTGCTCGACCTGCAGGCCGTGCCGGCGCAGCGACTCGGCGACCGCGTCCAGCTGGGCGCGGTGCGCGTCGTCGACGGTGACGATCACAGCGGTCACGGGGGAACGGTAGCCCCGGACGGCACCGCCGGGGTGGGCTCTCACCGCGGCGCGAGCGGCAGCCCCGAGCCGACGTCGGCCGACGGCGCGGTCAGCCGCCGCCCGGCCCGGGTCAGCGTCTGCCAGAGCTCCCGCCCGCGCAGCCCGGTCTCCTCGGCCCACAGCGCGGTCAGGCCGGCGACGTGCGGCGTCGCCATGCTGGTGCCGCTGATCGTGTTGTAGCGGTCCGGCAGTGGCCAGGACGAGTACACGTCCACCTCGGGCGCGGCCAGGTCGACCTGCCCACCCGGGACGGGGCTGCTGCGGGCGGAGAACCGGGCGACCGCGGAGGCGGGGTCCAGCGCGCCGACGGCCAGGATCTCCGGGCTGTTGGCCGGCACCCCGACGAAGCCGACGTCCCCGTTCTCCCGATCGGCGTTGTTGCCCGCGGCCGCCACGATCAGCGACCCCTGGTCCAGGGCCCGCCGGCCCGCCGCCGTGTAGGCCGGGCTGGGCTCGACGACGTCGGCGCCCAGCGACATCGAGATCACCTGGCACCCGTTGCGCACCGCCCAGGCGATGCCGGCGAGGATCTCGGCGTCGGTGCCCGAGCCCTCGTCGCTGAGCACCTTCCCGACGAAGACCTCCCCGTCCGAGGCGACGCCGTAGCCGCGGGACCCTCGCGGGGTGCGCGGGCCGCAGGCGGTGCCCACGCAGTGCGTGCCGTGACCGTGCACGTCCTGCGGCGACTGCCCGGCGACGAACGAGGTGGCGGTGACCGCGCGGCCGGCGAAGTCGGGGTGGTCGAGGTCGAAGCCGGTGTCGAGGTCGAAGCCGGTGTCGAGGACGGCCACCCGGATGCCGCGGCCGGTGCGCGGCGAGGCCGGCACCTCGGTGACCTGCAGGCCCCAGGTGTACTGGCAGGTGTCGGCGAAGGGCGGGATGGTGGGCTCGGCGGTGCCCCGGGCAGGTCGAGCAGCCGCCCGGTGAGGTCGGTGACGGCGTCCCGGTACCCGGCGAGGTGGCCCTCGGGGACCTCCGGCAGCACGTGCTGGACCAGCTCGGGCGTCACCGCGAGCACCGACCCGTCCTCGGCCAGCCGCCGCGGGTCGACGGCGGCCACGGCCAGCCCGAGCCCGGGGAGGACGACCGCGTCGGCCTGCCGCAGCGCCCGCGCGTCGGCGTCCCGCGGCTCGGCGTCGCGGGAGTCGACGACGTCCGAGAGCCCGGCCAGCCGGCGCAGCGCGGCCGCGCCGTCCTCGTCCGGGTCGGCGAAGACCACCACGGAGCGGCCGGTCGTCGCCGCCCGCGAGGGGACACCGATCCGCGCCCGTCCCGGGTCACCTCCGGCCGTCGGTCGTCCGATCACGGCTGCCTCCTCGTCCGGTGTGGCCCGGCGGACGGCCCGGTGCCGGAGGTCATCGTGACCCACGCCATCCTGCCCGCACCCTCAGCAGCCAAGGCGCCGCTGACCTGCGCTCGGGACGCACCGTGCCGGTCTCAGTCACCGTGGGTCACTCCGGCTCGGGGTGTCCACCCGAACCCGTCCCGCCGTTTGTCACGACCAGGTCACGGACCTACCGTTCCGGCCGTCCGACCGGGTCGTCTCCGCCACTCCCCGTGGCGACCGGGCGGACGCCGCCGAACCCCGTACCGGCCCGTCTCGCCGGATCGGGGGCCGGGGACCCACCGCAGCACCGGGGTGAAGCGCCACCCGGCCGCCAGGCCGGGCAGCGCCGGGCGACTTCCCGCCCGAACCCGTCAGCTAACTCGGTAGGCGGCCGTGGAAGGAAGGACGAACCCGCCTCCATGGCGAGTGCCCTCACCCCTGCCCGCCGTGCGGTCCCCCGCATCGTGATCGGCCTGATCGCCGTCGGCAGCCTCACCCTCGCGACCGTCCCCGCCGCCGCCAGTCCCGAGGACCCGGAGACCTCCGCCGAGGCTGCCGCCCTCGTCTCCGAGCGGGCCCACGACCTCGAGGTCGTCGCCGAGCAGTTCAACGAGGCGCGCGAGCAGCTGCGCGCCAGCCAGGACGCCGCCGCGCAGGCCGCCCGGGACGTCGCCGCCGCCGAGGCCACCCTGGCCGCGGCACGCGAGCAGGTCCGCAGCGTCGCCCGCGGCGCCTGGACCGGCGACCGACTGACCACGCTCTCGGCGATGCTCACCGCCGACTCCCCCGACGAGCTGCTGGACCGGGTCGGCACGCTCCAGGCGATCGCCGACCACACCAACGGCGTCCTCGGCGGCGCCGTGCAGGCCACGGACAGCGCCGCCGCGGCGCGCAGCGCGGCCGAGCGCACGCAGGCCGAGGCGGCCGCGCTGCTCGACCGGGTCGCCGCCCAGCAGGCCGACCTCGACCGGCAGGTCGCCACCTTCCAGGCCGTGTACGACCGGTTGGCGGCCGAGGAGCAGCGGGCCGCCCGCGAGGCCGCCGAGCGGCACGCCGCCGAGGAGACCTCGGCGGAGGCGCCCACCCCGGGGCCGTCGGAGGGCTCCTCCGGCGAGACCGCGCCCGCCGCAGCCCCGGCGCCCGCGCCGTGGGTCGCGGCGGCCGGCGGCGCCGCGCGGACCGCCGTGGACACCGCCCTGGCCCAGCTCGGCGAGCCCTACGTGTGGGCCGCCGCCGGGCCGGACGCCTTCGACTGCTCGGGCCTGGTGCAGTACGCCTACGCCGCCGCAGGCGTGCGCCTGCCGCACTCCAGCACGATGCAGTCGCAGCTGGGGACGCCGGTGTCGCGGTCGCAGCTGCAGCCCGGCGACCTGGTGTTCTTCTACAGCCCGGTCAGCCACGTCGGCATCTACGTGGGTGACGGGCAGATGGTGCACGCCTCGACCTACGGCCAGCCGGTCAAGGTCGCCCCCATCGACGCGATGGGCGGCTACAACAGCGCCCGCCGGATCGGCTGACCCCCTCCGCGACCACGGCGCGGTGACCACCCCCGAGCGGGATCCGGTGGTCACGGCGCCGTGCCCCCGCTCCCCCGGGTCGAGCACCGGTTGACCGCCGACGAGCCCGCGAGGTGCAGTACCTCCCGAGGTGCAGTACCCCCGCGGGGGCTCCACCCCTGCTTCCTCCTGTGAGCAGGGGTGGAGCCTCCGCGGAAGGCGTCCGGCAGCCGTGCCTCGGGACGCGGTCCGCGTCGGTGGGCACGGTCCGGCGCCGGACGAGCACGGCACCGATCAGGTGCCGCCGGCCGACTCGCCCGCGCCGGTCACCCCGACCCCGTCAACCGCTGCGAACGCCGCCGTCAGTGGCCGCGGAACGCCTCCGCGAGCCACCACGACGGCTCGTCCGCGGCCACCTTGGCGTCGACGAGCAGGGGCATGTCCCGGGAACCGGCCACCCACTCGGCCACCCCGGCCAGGTCCCCGGGCGCCCGCACGGTGACCGCCGTGAACCCGTGGCCGCGGGCGAGCGCGGCGAAGTCGGTCTCCGGGAAGCGGACGGTGTCCAGGGGGTGCCCGTCGGGGCCGAAGTGGTGCACCTCGGCCCCGTACGCCGCGTCGTCGTAGACGACGACCACCATGGGCAGGCCCAGCCGGACGACGGTCTCCAGCTCCGACGCCCCCATCAGCGCGCCGCCGTCGCCCAGCGCGGCCACCGGCAGCCGGTCGGGCCGGGCCAGCGCGGCGCCGATCCCCGTCGCCAGCCCGAGCCCGACGGACTGGAAGGCCTGGGTGAAGCAGAAGCCGAACTCGTCGGGGACGTCGAGGAACACGCTCGGCCAGCCCATGAAGTTGCCCGAGTCGACGGCGACCACCCGCTCGGCCGGCAGCAGGTCGTCCAGCGCGATGGTCAGCGTGCGGGGGTCGATCCGGTCCGGCCCACCCGAGGGCGTGAACGGCACGTCGCGCCAGCGCACCCGCGCGGCGATCGCCGTCCGCAGCTCCGGGCTGCGGTAACCCGGGGCGGCCTCGTCGCCGAACGCGGCCGCCGCGGCCTCCGCCGTCCGCCGGACGTCGCCGACCACGCCCACGGCGACGTCGCGGTGGGCGCCGATCGCGGACGGGTCGTCGTCGACCTGCGCGACCACCGCGCCCTCGGCGACCAGCCGGCCGTGCCGCATCGTCCACATGTTCAGCGCGCACCCCCAGCCGACCACCAGGTCGGCGCCGCCGATGAGCTCGGCGGCCAGCGGGGACGCGAAGCCGCCGGAGACGTCCAGCGACCAGGGACTGCCGCGGAACAGGCCCCGGGCCACCGCCGAGGTGGCCAGCAGCGCGCCGCACCGGTCGGCCAGCGTCTCCAGCGCCACACGGGCACCGGGTCCGCGGGCACCGCGGCCGGCCACGAACACCGGGCGCCGGGCGGACCGCAGGGCGGTCACCAGGCGGTCGACCTCCGCGGCACCGGGCACCGCGGGGAGCGGCGCCGGGACCTCCGGCGGGCGCGCCAGCAGCGCCAGCTCCGCGGCCTGGACGTCCAGCGGGAGGTTGAGCAGCACCGTGCGCCGGCCGTGGACGGCCGTGCCGACGGCGGCGGCCACCTGGTCCAGTGCCCCCGCTGCCGAGGAGATCCGCATCGGGACAGCGCCGACGGCGGTGGCCAGCGCAGCCTGGTCGACGGCGAAGTTCGACCGCGGCGACGTGGCCTCGGCGGCCAGCACGACCAGCGGCGTCCGGCTCTTCGCCGCCTCGGTGATCCCGGTGAGCGCGTTGGTGAGCCCGCAGCCCTGGTGCAGCGTGAGTGCGGTCGGGTGGCCGCTCATCCGGGCGTGCGCGTCGGCGATCGTCGCCGCGCCGCCCTCGTGCCGCGCGGCCACGAACCGGGCGCCTGCAGCGACCATGGCGTTGGTGACGGCGAAGTTGCCCGAGCCGACGACGCCGACGACCGTGTCGACGCCACAACCGACCAGCGCGGTCCCGACCGCCTCCGCGACGGTGGTGATCCGACCCGTCCCCGCCCGAGCCACCCCCAGCCGCTTCATCCCCGCTCGACCAGAGCCAGCACCCGGGCCGGGGAACCCGAGCCGGAGACGATCGGCAGCGGCGCGGTCACGAGCACCGCCCCGGTCGGCGGCAGCAGCGCCAGGTTCTGCAGCTGGGTGAGCCCGTACTTGCCACTGCCCATGAGCGCGGCGTGGCAGGGGAACGGCGGGTCGAAGGAGTGCGCCGTGCCGGCGTCGGTGCCGACCGTCTCGACCCCCAGCCCGAACACCGGCGCCTCCTCGGCCAGCCAGCGGGCGCACTCGGGCGAAAGGCCGGGCGTGTGCGGGCCGGTGTCGTCGGCGTTGAGGAACTGCTCCTGCGACGCGCTGCGGGCGTCCCACCCGGTGCGGTAGAGCAGCCACCCGTCCTCGGGCAGCGGGCCGTGCTCGGCCTCCCACGCCCGGACGTGGTCGACCTCGAGCAGGAAGTCCGGGTCAGCCGCCGCCTCGGCGGAGAAGTCCAGGACGGCGGCCGGGGCGACCAGCCGGGCGGCCGGGACGGAGGCGACGTCGTCGCCGTGGGCACCGGTGACCCAGTGGTTGGGCGCGTCGAAGTGCGTGCCGGTGTGCTCACCGGTCCGGAAGTTGTTCCAGTACCAGGCCGGGCCGCGGTCGTCGTACCGGCTGAGCTCCTCCAGTTCGAAGCGCGCGGTCTGCGCGAACTGGGGCGGGAGCGCGATGACCGGCGTCTCCGCCGACAGCGGGGCGGTGAGGTCCACGACCTCGATGCCCCCTCCGGTCAGTGCGGCGGCGAACGCGGACAGGGTCGACATGGGCGGGTCCTCCACGGGCTCGGGGTGCGGCCCGCCGAGCATGCCGCACGCCCAGGTCAGCGGGCCGCGACGGGGGCACGGGTCACGTGCCGCCCTGCGCCATGTCGTCCTGGGCATGGCAGCGGACGGCGACGATCGCGACGTCGTCGTCCGGCCGGTGCCCGACGATCCGCTCGAGGAGCGCGTCGCACAGCCGGTCCACCGGGACCGCCCCCAGCTCGCGGACCGCGGCCACCAGCCGGTCGGTGCCCTCGTCGATGCCGGTGCGGCCCTGCTCGACCAGCCCGTCGGTGTAGAAGAGCAGCGTGTCGCCGGCGCCGACCTCGGCCACCGCGTCGCTCCGGGGGCGGGTCGACTCGGCGCCGAGCAGCGTCTGCGGCCCGCTCGCCAGCAGCTCCACCCGGCCGTCGCCGTGCAGGAGCAGTGGCGGCAGGTGCCCGGCCGAGGACCAGCGCAGCACCCGCCGCCCGCTGCCGGCCAGCTCCGGCGGTTGCTCGAGGCGGGCGATCAGCGCGGTGGCCAGGGTGCCGATCCGCAGGCCGGTGAGCGCGGCGTCCACCCGGGCCAGCACCCGGGCCGGTTCCTCGTTCCGGTCGTAGGCGATGCCGCGCAGGATGCTGCGCACCTGCCCCATCGCCGCGGCCGCGTCGACGTTGTGGCCGACGACGTCGCCGATCACCAGCAGCGTCGCGCCGTCGGGCTGCTGGAAGGCGTCGTACCAGTCGCCGCCGACGTGCAGCGTGCTCGACGCCGGCAGGTAGCGGACGGCGATCTCCAGGTCGTCGGGCTGCGGCGGCGGGGTGAGCAGGCTGCGCTGCAGGGTCTCGGCGACGGCGAGCTGGCGGCCGTAGAGCCGGGCGTTGTCGATGGCCAGCGAGGCGCGACGGGCCACCTCCACCGCCGTGGCGATCTCCATCTCGCTGTGCGGCGGCCGGGCCGACCCGTTGACCAGCCCGAGGACGCCGAAGGTCTCCGCACGCGCCCGCAGCGGGACGACGGTGATCGAGCCGGCGTCCAGCCGCTCCCAGGCCGCGCGGACCTCCTCGCTGCCGCCGAACGCCGGCTCCACCATCGCCGGGTCGATGACCGGCAGGTGGATGGGCTCGCCGGTGAGCAGCGCGGTCGCCAGCGGGTTGTCCTCGACGGCGCTGCGCACCCGCTTGCTGAGGTACAGGTCGAGGTCCGCTGCCAGGGCCGGGTCGCGGTGCGCCCAGCCCTCGTCGGCGGAGACGCCGTCGTCCCGGGTCACGCTGACGATGGCCCAGTCGCACAGCCGGGGGACGACGAGGTCGATGAGCGTGGCCACCGACTCGCGCGGGTCCAGGGTGCTGACCATCGACTCGCTCACCTCGGCGAGGTAGCGCAGCCGCTCGTTCTCGGCCGCCCCAGCGGCGGGGCCGGCCGTGCCCTCGGGCACCGGGCCGGTGCTGGGCCGCAGCGAGACGTGCAGCCGGTCGCCGGCCCGCTGCGCGGTGGCGTCGAGCCAGCGGCCGGCCGGCGGGTAGAAGCCACGCCAGGTCACCCGGCCGCCGACGCTGCGCGCGTGCAGGAGGAAGCTGTGGAAGATCGTGCCGGCGAGCTCGGGCAGCGCGATCCAGATGTTGCGGCCGGTCAGCTCCTCGCGCCGGCGGTCGAGCAGGTCGGCCGTGGCCTGGTCGACCGAGACCAGCGTCCAGTCGCCGTCGAACACCGCGACGCCGGGCACCTGCAGGTCTGCCCTCGGGGACGCCGGGATCGCCGCGGACGCTGCCGCCTCGCTCACGTCGCCCCCCGCCTCCGGTCGTCGCAACCGCCGTTGACGGAGGGAATCTACGCCAGCGCCGCCGCCGTCCCGGGAGCGGCCGAGGCGGTCAGCCGAGGCGCTCCTCGAGGTGCACGGTGACCTCCTCGCCGGCCTCCTTGCCGATGGCCCGGCGGACGTCCGCGGCCACCGGCAGCTTGTGCGTGCCGTCGCCGAGGGCCATGAAGGAGCTGCGGAACGGGTGGCCGTCGATGGACCCGCGGACCTTGACCAGGCCGCGGGTCCCGAAGAACTCCGCGGAACCGGGCATCTGCACGTAGGTCCAGCCTCCGGGCGCGGAGCTGCGGACCAGGGGCGCGGTGAACGCGGTGTCCAGCGGGGTGGTGGGCATCGTCGCCGTCCTCTCCTCGGGTGTGCCTGCTCAGACAGTGCGGGGAGCCGGAACTCATCGGGCCGCCCTGCCCGGCCCCCGCGGCCGGGGAAGGATGTCCAGGTGCACGTGGAGACCCTGTTGCTGCTGGTCCTCGGCGCCGTCGCCCTCATCGTCGCCGTGCGCTGGGTGGCCGACCGGACCGGTCTGCCGGCTGCGGCGCTGCTGACGCTGACCGGCATCGCCTACGCCTACCTGCCCGGGCCGAACGTCGACCTCGACCCGGAGCTGGTGCTCACGCTGGTGCTGCCGCCGCTGCTCTACAGCGCCGCGCTGGACAGCTCGCTGACGGCGATCCGCAACAACCTGCGCACCGTGGTCAGCCTCTCGGTCCTCCTCGTGACGGCCACCGCCCTGCTCATCGGCGTCGGCTTCGCGCTCTTCGTCGGCGGGGCGACGCTGGCGGCCGGTATCGCGCTCGGCGCCGCGGTGGCGCCCCCGGACCCCGTCGCGGCCCTCGCCGTCGGGCGCCGGGTGGGCCTGCCGCCGCGGCTGGTCACGCTCGTCCAGGGCGAGGGCCTGCTCAACGACGCGACCGCGCTGACCATCCTGTCGGTCGCGGTCACCGCCGCTGTGGGCGACGGGTTCTCCACCCCGGCGGCCCTCGGCCGGTTCGTCGTGGTCGCGGCCGGTGGCGTCGCCGTCGGGGTGTTCGTCGCGCACGCCGTGCGGCCGCTGCGCCGGGTCCGGCGCGATCCGCTGTCGTCGAACGCGATCTCCCTCGCCACGCCGTTCGTCGCCTACCTGCTGGCCGAGACGGTGCACGTCTCCGGGGTGCTGGCCGTCGTCGTCGCCGGGCTCGTCATCGGGCACAACAACCCGAGCTGGGCGTCGGGCGCCAGCCGGCTGCAGACCGAGGCGGTCTGGCGGCTGGTCGACTTCCTCCTCGAGGGCGTCGTCTTCCTGCTCATCGGCCAGCAGCTGCCCGCGGTGATCAGCGGACTCGGCCATTACGACACCAGCACGGTCGTCACCGCGGCGTCGATCACCGTCGGCGCCGTCCTGCTGCTGCGGCCGCTGTGGCTGTGGCTCACCGAGCACCTGCCGCAGGCGTTGCACACCCGGCTGGGCGGCGAGGACGTCGCCGGCGACGACGGTGACCCGCGGACGGCGCTGCTGCGGCTCAGCGGACGGGAGATCGTCGTCCTCAGCTGGGCGGGAACCCGCGGCGTGATCAGCCTGGCGGCGATCTTCACCCTGCCGCTGACGACGGAGACCGGGGCGCCGTTCCCCGACCGCGACCTGCTGCTCTTCTGCGCGTTCCTGGCCGTGCTGGTCACCCTCGTCGGGCAGGGGCTCACCTTCGCGCCGCTGGTGCGCGCGCTGGGCCTGCGCGCCGACGAGGCCGACCAGGCGCGGCTGCGCAACGAGGCGCGGGCGGCGTCGGTGGAGGCCGGGCTGCGGCGGCTGGACGAGCTGGCCGCCGAGCAGCACGACCACGTCGACGACGACGCCATCGAGGTGATCCGCTCCCAGCTGCAGGGCCGGCTGGACCGCTACCGGCGGCGGCTGGACATGCTGCAGGGCGTCGAGGGTGGCGAGGTGCCGATGTCCCCGGAGTACGAGGCGGCCCTGCGGGTGCGCCGTGCGGTGCTCGACGCCGAGCGGGAGGAGCTGCTGCACTGGCGCGACGTGGGCCGGCTGCCCGACGAGGGGCTGCGCCGGCTCGAGCGCGAGCTCGACCACGAGGAGGGCCGATTGCCGGCCCGCGGCTGAGGCCGCTCCTCCCTAGGCGACCGGCAACCCGGCCAGCCCCGCTACGAGGCCCAGCAGCGCGCACACGCCGAGGGTCCGCAGCACCGACCAGCGCAGCCGGAACAGCAGCACCGCCGCGAGCAGCGCGATCGCCAGCGGCACCGGCCGCAGGGTCGCCGGGTCGGGCAGCGCCAGGTGCAGCGGCCCGCGGTCGACGTCGACGGTCCCGGAGAACAGCGTGTGGACGGCGAAGTAGACGCCCAGGTTGGCGATCACGCCGACCACCGCCGCGGTGATCCCGGTCAGCGCCGACGACAGCGACCGGTTGCCGCGCAGCCGCTCCATGTACGGCGCACCGAGCAGCACGAACAGGAAGCTCGGCACGAAGGTCACCCAGGTGACCAGCAGCGAGGCCAGGACGGCGGCGACCCATGGGTCGAGGGCGCCGGGGTCGCGGTAGGCGCCGAGGAAGGCGACGAACTGCACGACCATGATCAGCGGCCCCGGCGTGGTCTCGGCCAGCGCCAGGCCGCGCACCATCTCGCGCGGCTGCAGCCAGCCGTAGACCTGCACCGCCTGCTGGGCCACGTAGGCCAGCACCGCGTAGGCGCCACCGAAGGTGACCACCGCGGCGCCGGAGAAGAACAGCCCCTGCTGGGTGAAGACGCTGCCCACGCCGGTCAGCAGCGCGATCGCGGCCACCGGCACGCCCCACACCAGCAGCCCGACGAGCAGCACCCGCAGCGTCCGGCGCGCGGTCGGCGCCTCGGAGTGCAGGACGTCGTCGCTGATGACCGGCGGCGGGCCGTCGTCCCCCGCGGCGGCCGCCTTCTGCGGCAGCGCGCCCGGGCGCCAGCGGCCCAGCGCCCAGCCGGCGACGCCGGCCAGCGCCACCACCACCGGGAACGGGACCCCGAACAGGGCGAGGGCGAGGAACGCGGCCACGGCGATCGCGATGAGCGCCCGGCTGTCGAGCGCCCGCTTCGCGACCCGCTGCACGGCCTGGGCGACGATCGCCAGCACGGCCGGGGCGAGCCCGGCGAACACCGCGAGGACGGTCGTGGTGTCGCCGAAGGCGACGTAGACCACCGAGAGCACCAGCAGTACGACGACGCCGGGGAGCACGAACAGCCCCCCGGCGACCAGCCCGCCACGTGTCCCGTGCAGCAGCCAGCCGACGTAGGTGGCCAGCTGCTGGGCCTCGGGACCGGGCAGCAGCATGCAGTAGTTCATGGCGTGCAGGAACCGGCGCTGGCCGATCCAGCGGTGCTCGTCGACGAGCGTGCGCTGCATCACCGCGATCTGCCCGGCCGGGCCGCCGAAGGTCTGCAGCGAGATGCGGAACCACGCCCGCACCGCGGTCCCGAACGGGACGACGGCCTGTTCGCCGGGACGGGGTCGCTCCACGGCGGCATCGTCCCGCGGCGCGGTCACCGGGCCTCGCTCCCGGCCGACCGGGAGCGGAAGTCGCCGCGGCCGGTGTCGCCCTTCCAGTCGGCGAAGGACTCGCCGGTCAGCTCCTCGAGCAGCCCGATGTCGGGCAGCAGCGGTTCGAGCACCTCGCGGCGGACCTCGACCGGCATCGGCGGCCGCGGGGTCCGCCCGACGTGCAGGGCCGCGACCAGCGGGCGGCTGACCTGCCGCCACACCTGCGGCGGCGCGTACGCGCCCAGTGCCGCGCCGGCGCGGACGGCCCGGGACAGGGCGCGGTACCGGGCGGTGTCGGCGACGTGGGGCTTGACGTTCTCCGGCGGGACGGCGTGCGCGACGCCGGGTGCCACGCCGAGGAAGGCGCTGACCCGGTCGAGGGTCTCCCGCGGGCTGTCGACCACCTGCCGGTAGCGCAGCAGCAGGACCTGCTCCCGGGGCACCTGTCGGTACAGGTCGCGCAGCTGCTCCCCGTAGCGGCCCAGCGCCCGGTAGTGCCAGAACGGCGCCCACCCGCCGGCGATCCGCCGCTCCTCCCGCCGCACCGCGGTCAGGAAGTCCCCCTCGGGCTCGAGCCCGTCGGCGCGCAGGTGCACCCAGTTCGACCACGCCCGGTCCACGGGGTCCCGGACGACGGCGACGACCCGGACGTCCGGCACGTCGGCGGCCAGCCGGGCCTGGGCCGCGCGGTCGTAGAGGTAGAACGGCGTGCTCTCGCCGCGGACGGCCTCCTCTGGCGCGGCGGCGAACAGCGCGAGGTAGTCGTCGCGCCGCCAGATCCACTCCCGGGCGCTGTGCGCGTCGCCGGGGCCGCGCTGCTGCGACCGCGGCGGCGGCCGGCCGTCGGTGAGGTAGTACTTCGGCTCCTTGACCGGCGAGAGGTACAGGCCGGGGTGGGTGGCCAGGGCGGCGTGCAGCGCCGTCGTCCCGGCCTTGGGGGCGCCGGCGATGACGAACTGCGGCAGGCGTCCGGTCACGGTGTGGTCCTCCTGGTCGGGTCGCGGTCGGATGCACACTGGGCGGCGTCCCCCACGGTCGAACCCGGAGCTGCCGCGTGCCCACCCACCCCGCCCCGACGTCCCCGGTGCGCCCGCCGGCCCCCGACCGGTTCTGGGCCGACGCCGAGGTGGTGCTGGAGCCGGAGGACCCGCGGCCGGGCTCCTGGGCCGGCGGCCCGTCGGTCCAGCTGGTCGACGGGACGTGGTGGCTGGCCGCCCGGCTGCGCCGGCCGGTGGGCGAGGGCCGCGGGTTCGCCAACGTGGTGTCGCGGTCGGACGACGGCGTGCGGTTCACCCCGGTGGTCGCCGTCGGCAAGGACCGCCTCGGCGCCGAGTCGCTCGAGCGCCCGGCCCTCGTGCACACGCCCGAGGGCCGGTGGCGGCTCTACGTCAGCTGCGCGACGCCGGGCACCAAGCACTGGCGGGTCGACCTGCTCGAGGCCGACGACGTCGAGGGGCTGGCGACGGCCGAGCCGCGGACCGTGCTGCCGGGCACCGAGCACGAGGCGGTCAAGGACCCGGTGGTCCGCCACGACGGGCGGCAGTGGCACCTGTGGGCCTCGGTGCACCCGCTCGACGACCCGGACGCCACCGACCGGATGACCACCGAGCACGCCACCAGCCCCGACGGCGTCGACTGGACCTGGCAGGGCACCGCCCTGGCCGGCACCCCGGGCAGCTGGGACGCCCGCGGGGTCCGGTTCGCGACCGTGGTCCTGGACGGCGACCGGGCCTGGGCCCTCTACGACGGGCGCGCCACGGCCGGCGAGAACTGGGAGGAGCGCACCGGGCTCGCGGAGGCCGGCGGCGACGGCCGGTTCACCGCCGCGGCGAGCGGCCCGCTGCTGCAGAGCCCGCACCCACCGCACGGACTGCGCTACGCCGACGTGGTCGCGCTGCCCGGGGGCGGTGCGCGGTGGTTCTACGAGGCCACCCGGCCCGACGGCGCG
Organism: Geodermatophilus sp. URMC 65; assembly: GCF_053502545.1. Lineage (NCBI taxonomy): Bacteria > Bacillati > Actinomycetota > Actinomycetes > Geodermatophilales > Geodermatophilaceae > Geodermatophilus > Geodermatophilus sp. URMC 65. Next base: position 4,845,843 of record NZ_CP199954.1, on the reverse strand, counting down.
CACGAGCTGCGCACGGTGCTGCTCGACGCCTGACCGCGGCACGCAGCGCTCCTCGCCTCCGGGGCCCGGCGTGAGGGGGCCGCGCTTGCGGGTGCCGGTCGGCACCCGCCAGGTCGTCACCCGGGGCACCCCACCGCGGAGGAGGGTTGCCGGCCAGCGAGCCGGGGCTCGTCGCTGGCGCTCGTGACCCGCCGGGAGCGTGACACGCCGCCCCGATTCCCGTCAAACCCGATCGGGGTGGTAGGGATAGGTCCGTGCCCGCCGCCCGAACCGCCTCCGCCGCCCCGCCGCGGCTGGTCCGGCGCGTGCACGTCGACCTCGGCCGGGTCTGGTCCGCCGCCTGTCGCTGACGGCGTCCCTCCCCCGCCGGCCGCCGACCCGCGCGACCGGACCCCGACCTCCCCGAGGAGACCCGTCGTGTCCCGATCCCTGCTGTCCCCTGCCCACCTGCGCCCGGCCCGCCCGGCCGACCGCCGCACCGGGTCCGCCGCGCTCGCCGCGGCCCTGGCCGTCGCGGCCGACCGCTGGCTGCCGCTGGTCGAGTACCGCGCCGAGAGCCGGTGGAGCGCACCGCTCCCCCACGACGCCGCCGCCGGCGTCCTCGACCCGTCCCTGCACGAGGACCTGGCCCGCGCCCAGGTCTGGCTGCTGTCCTGGCTGCCCGGCCAGGGCACCGGCCTGCACGACCACGGCGGCTCCGCCGGTGCCCTCGCCGTCGTCCGCGGCACGCTGTCCGAAGCGGTGGGCGCCCGGGCGGGCGCCACCGAGCTCACCGCGGGCCGGGTGCGCCACTTCGGCCCCCACCACGTGCACCGGGTGACCAACTCCCGCGCCGAGGAGGCGGTGAGCGTGCACGTCTACACGCCGCGGCTCACGGTGATGAACACCTACCGCGTCGAGGGGCGGCTGCTGGTGCGCACCGGCACCGAGCGCGCCGGCGTCGACTGGTGAGGGACCCCGCCCCCGGGCCCAGGGCGACCCGTCGGACGGCGCTGCGTAGCGTCCGTCGCGGCTCCCGACGTCCGGGGCCCCGGGGTCCCGTGAGGCCGTCCCCGCCTGGTTCGCCCGCGCGCTGGCCAGCGCCCCCGAGCACCGGGACGTCGTCGTCGATGGCGCGCGGGTCGACTACCGCGGGTGGGGCGAGCCGGGCCGACCCGGGCTGGTCCTCGTGCACGGCGGCGCGGCGCACTCCGGCTGGTGGCACCACGTCGCCCCGCTGCTCGGCACGCACCGCGTGGTCGCCTTCGACCTGAGCGGCCACGGCGACAGCGACCGGCGCGCGGACTACGGCACCGGGCAGTGGGCCCGCGAGGTGCTCGCCGTCGCGGCCGCCGAGGGCCTCGACCGCCCGGTGGTGCTCGGGCACAGCATGGGTGGCTGGGTGGCGCTGACCGTCGGCGTCGAGCACGGGGACGAGGTCGCGGGCGTCGCCGTCATCGACTCGCCGCTGGACCGGCAGCCGCCCGAGGAGCAGCGGGTGCGCCCGGTCGCTGGGGCAGCGGGTGTACGCCGACCTCGGGACGGCGGTGGCGCGGTTCCGCACCCTGCCGCCGCAGGAGGTCTGCCTGCCGCACGTCCGCGAGCACGTGGCCCGCGGCTGGCGTGCTGGCGATGAACGGACTGATCGAGGCCGACCTCTATGGCAACGTCAACTCCACGCACGTCATGGGCAGCCGCATCCAGAACGGCATCGGCGGCTCGGGCGACTTCGCCCGCAACGCCTACATCTCCTTCTTCACCACCCCGTCGACGGCCAAGGGCGGCGCGATCTCGACGATCGTGCCGATGGTCAGCCACGTCGACCACACCGAGCACGACGTCGCCGTCATCGTCACCGAGCAGGGGTTGGCCGACCTGCGCGGCCTGCCGCCGCGGCGGCGGGCGGAGCTGGTCATCGAGCGCTGCGCGCACCCGGACTACCGCCCACTGCTGCGCGACTACTACGACCGGGCGCTGCGCGACTCGCCCGGCCGGCACACCCCGCACCTGCTGGCCGAGGCGCTGAGCTGGCACACCCGCTACCTGGCCGAGGGCTCGATGCTGCCCCCGCGCTGACGCGGTCCTTCTTCAGGAGACGCGGACGGCGGAGACGTCGAACTCGATCTGGATGCGGTCGCTGACCAGCACGCCGCCGGTGTCCAGCGCGGTGTTCCAGGTCAGGCCCCAGTCGCTGCGCTTGATCGCCAGCGCGCCCTCGAAGCCGACCCGCATGTTGCCGAACGGGTCCTTCGCCGAACCGGTCAGCGTGAAGTCCACCGACACCGGCTGGGTGGTGTCCCGGATGGTGAGGTCACCGGTGACCGTGTAGGTCTCCTCGTCGACCTGCTCCACGTCGGTGGAGACGAAGACGATCTCGGGGTACGTCTCCACGTCGAGGAAGTCCGGGGAGCGCAGGTGCGCGTCGCGGTCGGCCTGACCGGTGTCGATGCTCGCCGTCCGGATGCGCAGCGACACCGAGCTGGCCGCCGGGTCGGCGACGTCGAGGTGCGCCGTCCCGGTGAAGTCGCCGAACGACCCGCGCACGGTGGTCACCATGGCGTGCCGGGCGCGGATCCCGATCCGGGTGTGCGCGACGTCGACCTCGTAGTCCCCGGTGACGTCGACGAGCGCGCTGGTCGCCGCGTCGAAGTCGGTGGGGTCCGCGTCAGGTGCCCGGTGCTTGCCCACGGTGGCCCTCCTTCCCCCTGTTCCCGCACCATCCTGGCTGATCCCGTCCGGCGGCGACACGCCAGGGGGCCGCACCGGCCGGTTGCGCAGGTCACGGCCCCGAGAGCGCGCACCGGCCGCCGGGCGGAGCCCCGTGGTGCGACCCCCGTGCGGGACGCTCAGCGGCCCCGCCAGACGGGGCGGCGCTTCTCGGCGAAGGCCGCCGCGCCCTCCCGTGCGTCCTCGCTGGCGAAGACCGGCACGACGAGATCGGCCTGCCTGACCCATCCCTCGGCGGTGGCCCAGTCGGCGCTGCCGAGGACGACCGCCTTGGTCGCGGCCAGGGCCAGCGGGCCGTTCGCGGCGATCGTCGCGGCCAGGGCGAGGGCGCCCTCCAGTGCTCCGCCCTCGGGGGTGACCCGGTTGACCAGGCCGACCTCCGCGGCCCGCCGGGCGTCGATCGGGTCGCCGGTCAGCAGCATCTCCATCGCCACGTTGCGCGGCACCCGCGCCGGCAGCAGCAGCGCGCCGCCGCCGGCGGCGACCAGCGAGCGCTTCACCTCGGGCACCCCGAAGCGCGCCGTCTCGGCGGCCACCACCAGGTCGCAGGCGAGCACCAGCTCGAAGCCGCCGGCCAGCGCCCAGCCCTCGACGGCGGCGACGAGCGGCTTGCGCGGCGGGGTCTGCGTGATGCCGCACAGCCCGCGGCCCTCGATCGCGGGGGTCTCACCGCGCAGGAAGGCCTTGAGGTCCATGCCGGCGGAGAAGGTGCCCCCGGCGCCGGTGAGGACGCCGACCCGCAGCTCCTCGTCGGCGTCGAGCTCGTCGACCGCGGCGGCCACGCCCTCGGCGACGGCGCGGTCGAGCGCGTTGCGCGCCTCCGGCCGGTCGATCGTGACGACCAGGACGCCCTCGCGCCGCTCCACCAGCACCCCGTCGGTCACCGCTGCCCCCCTCGCTCCGCCTGCACGACGGCGCCGGCCTCCAGCAGGCCGGCCACCTCCTCCTCGCCGAAGCCCCACGCGACCAGCGCCGTGCGGGTGTCCTGGCCGGGCGCACGGGGTGCTCCGCGGACCGCGCCGGGAGTGCGCGAGAAGCGCGGCGCCGGCGCGGGCTCCGGGTGTCCGCCGCGGTCGGCGAAGGTGCCGCGGGCGGCCAGGTGCGGGTGGTGCGGCGCCTCGGTCAGCCCGAGCACCGGCGTTACGCAGGCGTCGGTGCCGCCGAAGGCCTCGGCCCACTCGTCGCGGGTGCGGGTGGCGAAGGCGGCGGCGATCCGCGCGCGCTGCTCCGGCCAGCGGGCGACGTCGAGCTGGTCGCCGTGGCCGTCGGGGTCGATGCCCAGGCCGGCGAGCAGCTGGGCGTGGAACTGCGGCTCGATCGCGCCGACCGCCACGTGCCGGCCGTCGGCGCAGGCGTAGGTGGCGTAGAAGGGGGCGGCGCCGTCGAGCAGGTTGGCCGCGCGGCGGTCCTGCCAGGCGCCGGCACCGAGCAGGCCGTAGACCATCGTGACCAGCGAGCTGGCGCCGTCCACCATGGCCGCGTCGACCACCTGGCCGCGCCCGCTCGTCTGCCGCTCGAGCAGGGCGGCGAGCACGCCGACGACGAGGAACATCGCGCCGCCGCCGAAGTCGGCGCCGATGTTGAGCGGCGGCACCGGCGCCTCCGCCGTCCCGATGGCGTGCAGGGCGCCGGTGAGCCCCAGGTAGTTGATGTCGTGCCCGGCGCGGTCGGCGAGCGGGCCGTCCTGGCCCCAGCCGGTCATCCGCGCGTAGACCAACCGCGGGTTGCGGGCGAGAGCGTCGTCGGGGCCGACGCCGAGCCGCTCGGTGACACCCGGGCGCAGCCCCTCGACCAGCACGTCGGCGCTGTCCACCAGCCGGAGGACGACGTCGCGGCCGGCCGGGCTCTTGAGGTCGACGGCGACCGAGGGGCGGCTGCGGTTCAGCGCGTCCCGCTCCGGGGGCACCAGCTGGGTGCCACCGCCGGGCCGGTCGACCCGGACGACGTCGGCGCCCAGCTCGGCCAGCAGCAGGCAGGCGTAGGGGGCGGGACCGAGACCGGCCAGCTCGACGACGCGGGTGCCCGCGAGGGGGCCGGTGGGCGGCAGCACGGGACGCACCGTAACGCCCTACGGTCCACCTCGTGAGCGGACAGGGACGGGAGCCCGTCAGCGACGAACGAGCGAGGAGCGGAGCGTCCCGCGGGAGTGGACCGATGTCTCCGAGCGAGCGCTGGTTCGAGGACTACGTGCCCGGGACGACCGCCGAGCACGGACCGCTGCGGGTCGAGGAGGACGACGTCGTCGACTTCGGCCGCCGGTTCGACCCGCAGCCGTTCCACGTCGACCCCGGGGCCGCGGCGGCGGGGCCGTTCGGCGGGCTGATCGCCAGCGGATGGCACACCTGCGCGCTGATGATGCGGCTGCTGGCCGACGAGTACCTCTCCCCCGTCTCCAGCCTCGGCTCCCCCGGGGTCGACGAGCTGCGGTGGGTGGCCCCGGTGCGGCCGGGCGACGAGCTCACCCTGCGGACGACGGTCGCCGAGGCCCGGCCGTCGCGGTCCAAGCCCGACCGCGGGCTGGTGCGCACCCACGTCGAGCTGCTGCGGCAGGACGGCACCGTCGTGCTGACCATGACCGCGATGAACCTGGTCCGGGTCCGCCCCGCCTAGAGGCTCAGCCCCGTCGCCGCAGGAGCCGCCCGGCCAGCGCGGCAGCCGCCGTCCCCGCGTCGGCCACCGCCTGCCGCCAGGGTGGGGTGGTCAGCCGGGACTCCAGGCCGGCCAGCCGGCCCTCGAGCTCGGCCAGGCGCGCCGTCTCCGGGACAGCGGCTGCGGGCGTCCGGTCCGCGGCGAGCCGGGCGAGCCCCTCGGTGAGCGCACCCACCAGGTCCGCGGCCTCCTCGGGGCGCAGCTTGACCGTCCCCACGCAGGTCCCGCCCCGCCACACGCTCAGGTTGAGCAGGCCGACCTCGTCGTGGGTGGCGACGCGGACCGCGCGGGCCCGGTCGCGGGCGTCCCACACCCAGCGTCCGCGAGCCGGGAGCGGCAGCACCGTCACCAGCACAGGTTGGCGGCGGGGACCGGCCGCGTCAACGCGGCGCGGCCGGGAGGCAGCCGTACAGCGTCCGATAGAAGTCGCGCGGCTCGTCGTCCGGGCCGGACCAGAGCCGGCCGGTGAGCAGGACGGCGACCACGTCGCGGGCGGGGTCGGCCCAGGCGCTCGTGCCGGTGCCGCCGTCCCAGCCGAAGCGGCCGGGGGTGGTCCACGGCTCGGCCGGCTCGACGCACACGCCGCTCTGCAGCCCCCAGGAGACCCCGGGCCCGAGGAAGTCCGCCGCGCCCGCCCGCTGTGCGGGGGTGAGCGAGTCGGCGGACAACGCGGCCACCGACGCCGGCGTGAGCAGCGCAGCGCCGCCGTCGGCCAGCGCGGCCAGGATCGCGAGCACGTCCGGCGCGGTGGCGACCAGTCCTGCTGCCAGGCTCTCGAACGCCGGCGGGACGGTGGCGTCTGGCGCGTCGACCGGGACGAGGCCGTCCGGGGTCGCCTGGTGCACGGTCGCCAGCCGGGTGGGGTCGGCGGCGGTGAAGGCCGTGCCGGTCAGCCCCAGCGGGCCGGTCACCCGCTCGGCCAGCAGCGCCGACACCGGCCGGCCGGCGGCGCGGGAGAGCAGCACGCCCAGGACGTCGGCGGCCATGTGGTACAGCCACAGCTCGCCGGGCTGGGCGGCGAACGGCAGCTCGGCGAGGCGGCGCAGGTACTCGTCCGGGGCCACCTGCGGCGGCCAGGGCCCGGGGCCGATGGCGCGCTCCTCGATCGCCCGGTCCAGCGGGCTGCCGTCCCAGAGGCCGCCGAAGCCGGGCGTGTTCGTGAGCAGGTGCCGTACGGTGACCGGTCGTTCGGCGGGGAGGGTGTCGGTCAGCGGCCCGGTCCGGTCGCGCAGCACCCGTGGGGCGGCCAGCTCGGGCAGCCACTCGGCGACCGGGTCGTCGAGGCCCAGCACGCCGTCCTCCGCCAGGGCGAGGGTGAGCGCGCCGGCGACCGGCTTGAACGCCATCTAGAAGTGCGGCTGTAGTACTAGGCCGCCGCCGCTCGGGCTTCCTCGTGCCACGGACGCGGGCACGGCTGCCCCGCCTGAGCCAGGCACCGCGCTCCCGCGCGTTGCCAAAACGCGCGAGGCTCAGGTGGCGGCGCCGCTGCTGGGTGCGGGTTCGGTGCGGAGGTCGGCCTGCCACAGGTCCGGCCCGAACACCTCGTACTGGATGTCCTGGGGTCGGATGCCCCGCTCGACGAGGGCGCTGCGCACCGCCTGCATGAACGGCAGCGGACCGCACAGGTAGTAGGCCGCGCCGTCGGGCAGGTCGACCGCGCCGAGGTCCATCGTCCCGGCGTGCACGCCGTCGACCGGCAGCGCGCTGTCGGCGCCGGACTCGTACCAGACGTGCACCGTGGCGTTCGGCAGCGCCCGGGCGTCGTCGAGCACCTGGCGGCGCAGGGCGAAGGACGCCTCGTCGGCGTCGGCGTGCAGCAGGGTGATCGGCAGCCCGGAGCCGGCGTGCCGCAGGTGGGAGAGCATGCCGGCCATCGGGGCGATGCCGATGCCCGCGCAGGCGAAGACCGCCGGACGCCAGTCGTCGAGCACCACGTCACCGAAGGGCAGCGAGAGGGTCAGGACGTCACCGACCTGCACGGTGTCGCACAGGTGGGTGGACACCTCGCCGGCGGGCTTGCCGTTGCCGCGGACCCGCTTGACGGAGAACTGGCGGTGCTCGCCGTCGTCGGCCGCGGTCAGGCTGTACTGCCGCGGCTGGTGCACCCCGTCGGGCATGCGCACCTTGACGGACACGTACTGGCCCGGCAGCGAGGTCTTGACCAGCCGGTCGTCGACCCGCCGGACCCGGAAGGTGACCACCTCGTCGGTCTCGGCGGTCTTCTCCTCGACCCGCCAGTCCCGCCACACGGTGCCCGGGCGCACCCCGCGCGCGCTGTACAGACCCCGCTCCTGGTTGATCAGGGCGTAGGCCATCAGCCAGTAGACCTCGTCCCAGGCGGCGGCGACCTCGGGGGTGACCGCGTCGCCGAGCACGTCGGCGATCGCCCAGAACAGGTGCTCGTGCACGATCCGGTACTGGTCGGGGTGCAGGCCCAGCGAGGCGTGCTTGTGCGCGATGCGGTTCAGCAGCTGCTCGGGCAGCTGCTCCGGCGTCCCCACCAGCGCGGAGGCGAAGGCGGCCACCGACCCGGCGAGCGCGACCTGCTGGGTGCCCTCGGCCTGGTTGCCGCGGTTGAACAGCCCGTCCAGCAGCTCCGGTCGGGCGGCGAACATGTGCTGGTAGAAGCGGCGTGCGATCTCACCGATGTTGTCGGCCACCGCCGGCAGCGTCGCCTCGACAACCGGTCGGGCCCGATCGGACAGCATGCAACATCACCTCGTCGTCCCGGGCCGCGGGCTTGACGCCTCCCCGGCCGTGGATGTGGTACTGCTCCTGACGGCGGCGTGAGCCGTCACCGCACGGAGGGCTCGGCTCCGCTCTCCTGGCCGGTCCTGGCCTCCCCGTCCCCGTCGTCGTCCGGCGGCAGCTCCTGTGCCACGTTCGGCTCCGGTGCCAGAGTGCCCCCGGCGGCGGCCGACCGCTGGACAGGCGGCCTCGAGAGCACACCGGGGTCGGCGCGACCCCACTCCGTTTCGATGTCGACCAGCAGCGCCTCGAGGTAGGCCCGCAGCTGCGTCCGGCAGGCCTGCCCGAATGCCTTGAGGTAGGCGACTTGGGCCTCGAGCTCCTGGGTGTTCCCCGGGGCGCCGTCAGTAGAAGGCGGACGCTCGCCGGCGGTCATCCGAGCAGCGGCCTCCTGTGCCGCCTGGATGATGGCGCCGGCGTTGTCCCGCGCCCGTCGCACCTGGTCCTCGTACTGCGCCCGCGCGTCCGCAGTCATCTGGCGGCTGAAGTCCTCGGCATCGGCGACGTAGCTGTCGGCGGTCTGCTGCGCGACGGCCAGGATGCGTACGGCCTGGTCGCTCGGTGCCTCCTGCACGGCCGCACCGGCCACCTGTTCCTGCAGCGCGCGGACCTGGTCGCGGAGCTCGGCCTTGTCCGCGTGCAGCCGTGCGAGCTCGTCGGCGACCCGGTCGAGGAAGCGCTCGACCTCGACATCGTTGTACCCCGGCCGCAGCATGGTGGCGCGCGGCAGGTGCACGCTGCGCACGTCGCCGGGGCTCAGCCGCCGCTCCCTGCGCTCCGACTCGTGGTGCTGGGCGGTCATTCGGTCACCTCTCCGTCAAGGCTGGGTCCCAGCCGGCTGGGGGCGAAGACCTCGCTGCGGATCCGTCCGGGACGGACGCCGGCCTGGACGAGCCGCCTTGTGGTGTCCTCGACCATCAGAGCCGGCCCGGCGACGTAGACGTCCCGGCTCGACCATGGACCGTGCCGCACGACGACCTCCCCCACGTCACCCTGCTCCAGCGGCGAGAGGTCGTCGCCCGAGACGGCGAAAGTCACGGTCAGCCACCTGTGCTCCTCCGCCAGGCGCTCGAGGTCGGTGCGGTCGTAGAGCCGCTCCTCGGTACGGGAACCGACGAACAGGTCCACCCGTCGTGGGGGCCCGATCCGGGCGACGTGGTCGACCACCGCCTTGAGGGGCGCCAGCCCGGTGCCCCCGGCGACGAGCAGGAGGTCGCGGTCGGACTCGGCGTCGAATGCGATGTGGCCCAGCGGCGGTCCCAGGTGCAGCACGTCGCCCTTGCCGATCTGGCGGACCAGGGCGGCGCTGACCGGGCCGCCGTCGTAGGCCCGGACGTGGATCTCCATCACCCCGTCCGAGCGGGGCGCGTTGGCCGGCGAGTAGTAGCGCCACAGCTTAGGCCGGACGTCGGTCTCCAGCGAGACCGACTGCCCCGCCTGGTAGGCGTACTCCGGCTCCGGCCGCAGCCACATGACCGCGGTGTCGACGGTGCGGCGCTCGTGCGCGATCACCTCGGCGTCCCACCATGGCGGCTGCTCGGCCGCCGCGTCCGCCGCCTTGATCATGACCTCCGCCACCAGGCCGTACGCCTCGGTCCAGCTCGCCTCGAGTGCGGGGTTCCACTCGTCGTCGAAGTGCTTGAGGGTGGCGATCAGGCTCGCACCGACGGCCGGGTAGTGATCGGCGACGGTCCCGAACTTGCGGTGATCACGACCCAGCGCCTGCAGGAGCGGCACGAGCCGGTCGAGGTCGTCGACGTAAGCCACCACGTCACCGAGTGCCTGGAACAGCCGGTCCCGCTGGTGGGCCATCGAGACGGGGAAGAGCTGCCGGGTGTCGGGATGGCTCAGGAACAAGTGGGAGTAGAAGTAGAGCGGCGCCTCGTCCCCGGCAGCTGCTGCCTTGGCGAAGCTCGCCCGCATGGCGGGGATGTCCATGCACACCTCCGTTTCCGCGCTGGTCGACTCCGCTGCTCGCTCCGTCTCCCGCAGCCGCCGCCGAGCGGTAGCCCGGGGACGACCGTAACGACGGCTGGGCCCGATGGCGATGCCTGGATTCACGCCTGCTTCGGTGACACGAGGCGGTCGCCCTGACCAAGGTCACCTCGTGACGTCGTCCCCCTCCCTCCTGGGGGACGCGCGCGGGCCTCATCGGTCCGGGCGGATCCCGTCGAGCAGCCGCTGCCGGGCCGGGCCGAGCGAGGGGCCGTACCAGGTGAGGTCGCGGCCGGAGACGAGCGCGGTGCGGATCCCGGGGAACGCCTCGGGCCCGTCGTTCGCGGTGAAGACGTAGGGCTCGTCGGGCAGGACGACGACGTCCGGTCCCGCCGCCCGCACGGCCTCGACCGACACGTGCGGGTAGCGGTCCTCCCCCGCACCGAAGACGTTGACCAGCCCGAGCCGGGCCAGCACGTCGCCGGTGAAGGTGCGCGGGCCGACCACCATCCACGGGTCCCGCCATACGGGGACGGCGACCCGGCACGGCGGCGCGGGCACCGGCCGGGCCCACTCCGCGGCCGCCGTCGTCAACCAGCCGGGCTCCCCCACGTCCAGCACCTCGGCGAACAACCGGCGCATCGAGGCCAGCCCCTCGTCGACCGACTCGATGACCGTCACCCACACCGGGACGCCGGCCGCCCGCAGCCGGTCCACGTCCAGCCGCCGGTTCTCCTCCCGGTTGCAGACCACGAGGTCCGGCTCGAGCGCCGCGATCGCCGCGCGGTCGGGGTTCTTGGTGCCCCGGACCCGCGTCACCTCGAGCCCGGCCGGGTGGGTGCACCAGTCGGTGGCGCCCACCAGCCGCTCGGGGACCGTCTCCGCCAGCGCCTCGGTGAGCGACGGCACCAGCGACACCACCCGCCGCGGCGGCCGCGGCAGCTCGACCGGGTGGCCGAGGTCATCGGCCCTCGTGCAGGGGCCCGCCGTGAGCTTGCGATCGGTGGGGGGCACGGGGGTCCTCACACATTGCGCCGGTACTGGCCGCCCACCTCGAAGAAGGCGTCGCTGATCTGGCCGAGCGAGCAGACCCGGACGGCGTCCATGAGCGCGGCGAAGACGTTGCCGCCCTCGGTCGCCGCCCGCTGCAGCTCGGCCAGCGCGGCCGGGGCCTCGTCGGCGTGCCGGGCGTGGAAGTCCGCGAGCCGCTGCAGCTGCGACTGCTTCTCGGCCTCGGTGGCGCGAGCCAGCTCCAGGGGCTTGGGCGGGGTCTCGTCGCGGTGCGGGTCGAGGAAGGTGTTGACCCCGACGATCGGCAGGCTGCCGTCGTGCTTGCGGTGCTCGTAGAGCATCGACTCGTCCTGGATCTTGCCGCGCTGATAGCCGGTCTCCATCGCGCCCAGCACGCCGCCGCGCTCGGCGATCCGGTCGAACTCGGCCAGCACCGCCTCCTCGACCAGGTCGGTGAGCTCCTCGATGACGAACGAGCCCTGCAGCGGGTTCTCGTTGTCGGCCAGCCCCCACTCCCTGTCGATGATCATCTGGATGGCCAGGGCCCGGCGGACGGAGTGCTCGCTCGGGGTGGTCACGGCCTCGTCGTAGGCGTTGGTGTGCAGGCTGTTGGCGTTGTCGTAGATGGCGCAGAGGGCCTGCAGCGTCGTCCGGATGTCGTTGAAGTCCATCTCCTGCGCGTGCAGCGACCGGCCCGAGGTCTGCACGTGGTACTTCAGCTGCTGGGACCGCGGCCCGGCGCCGTAGCGCTCCCTCATCGCCACCGCCCAGATGCGGCGGGCCACCCGGCCGATGACCGAGTACTCGGCGTCCATGCCGTTGGAGAAGAAGAAGGAGAGGTTGGGCGCGAAGTCGTCGATCGCCATGCCGCGGGCCAGGTAGGCCTCGACGTAGGTGAAGCCGTTGGCGAGGGTGAAGGCCAGCTGGCTGATCGGGTTCGCCCCGGCCTCGGCGATGTGGTAGCCGGAGATCGAGACCGAGTAGAAGTTCCGCACCCGGTGGTCGATGAACCACTCCTGGATGTCGGCCATGCAGCGCAGCGCGAACTCGGTCGAGAAGATGCAGGTGTTCTGGCCCTGGTCCTCCTTGAGGATGTCGGCCTGCACCGTGCCGCGGACGTTGGCCAGCACCCAGGCGCGGATCTCCTCGGCCTCCGCGGCGTCGGGCTCGCGGCCCTCCTCCTCGCGGAACCGGTCCAGCCGCTGGTCGATCGCGGTGCTGAGGAACATCGCCAGGATCGCCGGCGCCGGGCCGTTGATCGTCATCGACACCGACGTCGTCGGGTCGCACAGGTCGAACCCGCTGTAGAGCACCTCCATGTCGTCCAACGTGGCGATGGAGACGCCGGAGGTGCCGACCTTGCCGTAGACGTCGGGGCGCGGGTCGGGGTCGCGGCCGTAGAGGGTGACCGAGTCGAACGCCGTCGACAGCCGGGTGGCCTCGTTGCCCTGGCTGAGCAGCGTGAAGCGGCGGTTGGTGCGGAAGGCGTCGCCCTCGCCGGCGAACATCCGCGCGGGCGCCTCGCCCTGCCGCTTGAACGGGAAGACGCCGGCCGTGAACGGGTAGGCGCCGGGCAGGTTCTCCCGGCGCAGGAAGCGCAACAGCTCGGCGTCGTCCTGGGTCCGCGGCAGCGCGACCCGGCGCACCTTCGAGCCGGACAGCGTCTCGCGGGTCAGCGGCGTGCGGATCTCCCTGCCGCGGACGGTGTAGACGTACTCGTCCCCGGAGTACGCCTCGACCCGCGCCGGCCACTCGTCGAGCAGGTCGCGCACCTCGGGCAGCAGCTCGCGGTCGGCTGCCTCGACCGCGGCCCGGGCGGCCGCGGCGGCGTCCCCGTCGAGCACCTCGGCGGCGGTGGTCAGGTGCTGCCGGCGGCGCACGACCGCCGCCTGCGCCTCGGTGGCCGCGTGGTAGCCGCGGACGGCCTCGGTGATCTCGGCGAGGTACCGCGCGCGCTGTGCGGGGACGACGCTGGTCAGCCCGCTCGACGCCTTGACGTCGACCCGCGGCAGGACGCCGGCGCCCGCGGGCAGGCCCTTCCCGACGAGCAGGCCGAGCAGGTGCTGGTAGAGCGCGGTCACGCCGTCGTCGTTGAACCGGGCGGCGCTGGTGCCGAAGACCGGCATGTCCTCCCAGGGCTGCCCGAACGCCTCGCGGTTGCGCACCATCTGCCGGGCGACGTCCCGCCGGGCGTCCTCGGCCCCGCGCCGCTCGTACTTGTTGATCGCGACGACGTCGGCGAAGTCGAGCATGTCGATCTTCTCCAGCTGCGACGCGGCGCCGAACTCCGGCGTCATCACGTACAGCGCGACGTCGGAGAACGGCACGATCCCGGCGTCGCCCTGCCCGATGCCCGGCGTTTCCACGATGACCAGGTCGAAGCCCGCGGCCTTGACCGCGCACAGCACGTCGTCCAGGTGCTCGGGCGTCTCCGCGCCGGCCGACCGGGTGGCCATGGAGCGGAAGAAGGTGTGGCTGCCCTCGCCGGTCTCCAGCGCGTTCATCCGGATCCGGTCACCGAGCAGCGCCCCGCCGCCGCGGCGCCGGGTCGGGTCGATCGCGAGGACGGCGACGCGCAGCTTGTCCTCCTGGTCGGTGCGCAGCCGGCGCAGCAGCTCGTCGGTGAGCGAGGACTTGCCCGAGCCGCCGGTGCCGGTGATGCCGAGGACCGGCACCGTCCGGCCCTCGGCCGCCTGCCGCACCCGGGTCGCGAGCTCGGGGTCGCGACCGGCCTCGAGCACGGTGATGGCGCGGGCCAGGGCGGCGGGGTCGCCGGTGAGCAGGGCGTCGAGGTCCGGGCCGTGCTCGGTCAGGTCGACGTCGCACTCGCGGATCAGCTCGTTGATCATCCCGGGCAGGCCGAGGCGCTGGCCGTCCTCGGGGCTGAAGATCCGCACGCCCCGCTCCCGCAGCGCGGCGATCTCCTCGGGCACGATCACGCCCCCGCCACCGCCGAAGACCTTCACGTGCCCGGCGCCGGCCTCGGCCAGCCGCTCCACCAGGTAGCCGAAGTACTCGACGTGCCCACCCTGGTAGGAGGAGATCGCCACCCCCTGCACGTCCTCCTCCAGCGCCGCGCGGACGACGCTGTCGACGCTGCGATCGTGCCCGAGGTGCACGACCTCGGCGCCCTGGGACTGCAGCAGCCGGCGCATCACGTTGATCGCGGCGTCGTGGCCGTCGAACAGGCTCGCCGCGGTCACGAAGCGGACCGGGTGGGTGGGGACGTGCAGGTCGGACGGCATGCCGCTCCCGGGGTCGGACGCCGGTTCGCCACCCGCGCCGATTTAGTTGGACGTCCTAGTATCTCCCGGCAGGGCCGCCCTGTCCACGGTCACCGCGGAGGGGCGGGCGGGGCCCCGTCGTCCCACGGACCATCACCGAGCGGGCGCTGGAACCAGGTGACGTCGTGCCAGCGACCGAGCTTCCAGCCGACCCGGCGGTAGGTGCCGACCGGCTCGAAGCCGATCGCCGTGTGTAGGCCGATGCTGGCGTCGTTGGGCAGCGCGACGCCGGCCAGCGCGGTGCGGAAGCCGCGGGCGGCCAGCCGGTCGAGCAGCGCGGTGTAGAGCGCGCGGCCGGCGCCGGTGCGGCGCCGTCCGGTCTCGGTGTAGACGCTCACCGACGTCGACCAGTCGTAGGCGGCGCGGGCGTTGAAGACCGAGCCGTAGGCGTAGCCGACGACCCGGCCGCCGTCCTCGAGGACCACCCAGGCGTGCCGGGCGAGCGCAGCGGCGATGCGGCCGGCCACCTCCGCGGCCGTCGGCGGCTCCAGCTCGAAGGAGACGGCGGAGTCGCGGACGTAGGGCTCGTAGATGCGGGCGCACGCCGCGGCGTCCTCGACCGTCGCGTCCCTGACCAGCCGGCTCTCCGCCACCCGGCCATGGTGCACGGCGTCAGGCGTACGCGGCGTGCACGCCGTCGATCGACCAGATCGCCTCCGCGCCGACGGCCGCGCGCAGGTCGCGGTAGTACTCGGCGAGCGCCCGCTCGTGGGTCAGCTCCCCGGCCAGCAGCTCGCGAGCGCCGGCGACCAGGCGGCCGAGGTCCTCCCGCACCCGCGCCCGCGTCATGCTCGGCGTCCGCGGGCCGTCGTCCCCGTCGAGGACGACGTCCGCCGGGTCGAACTGGCTGAACGCCGGGTACCTCGCCGGATCGGGCAGCACCGACCGGAACGGCACGCCGGCGTTCGCCCAGTACTCGAACCAGCGCCCGCCCGAGAGCGCCAGCCACGGCGTGCCGACGGCGAGCGCGGCCATCCCGAAGCCCGATTGCGGGGCGAGCAGGACGTCGCAGGCCTCGACCACGGCCAGCTGCTCGGCGAGGGGGACGTCCACGCAGTCCACGGGGCGCGACCGGTGCGCCAGCAGCGCGTCGACGTCCTCCCGCCGCCAGGAGGTGGAGCTGCGCTCGTCGCGGGCCAGCCGGCCGACCAGGACGAGCTGCAGGCCGGGGACGGCGTCGGTCAGCGCGTCGAGCACCAGCAGCCAGGAGGCGACCGAGGGGTACAGGGACGGCTCGCTGGACCCGGCGGGGAGGACGGCGATCCGCGGGCGCGCGTCGTCGCCGACCCGACGGGGAGCCGCGGCCCGGGCGGCGGCGGGGAGGTCGAGGCGCACCGGCTGGTGCGGGAGGTAACCGACGCGGTCGGCGCCGACGACCGAGCGGCCCCGCCGTGCGCGCAGGTGCGCGTCGGAGGCGGCGTAGTGGTCGCGCATCCCCGGGAAGAGGTCGAGCTGGAAGGGCTGGTGGCGGCGGGTGTCGTCGACCACCCAGTCCCAGTGGCGCGGGACGGCCGCCAGCCGCCGCGCGGCGGCCGGGTCGGCCTCGAGGAACGGCCCGTCGACGGGGAAGACCGCCGACACCCCCGGGCACCAGGTGGCCAGCTCGGTCGGGGTGGCCGCGTTGAGCAGCACCGACACCTCGCGCCCGGGCACGGCGGCGGCGTGCCCGACGCAGTACTGCAGCGCCTCCACGGCGTGGCCCAGCTGCTGGGCGTAGAAGAAGTCGACGAGCAGGCGGTCGGTCATCGCCGTCAGCGTCGCAGCGGCCGCAACCGGGTTCTCCGGCCGCGCCCGTAGCGTGGGCGACGTGCGCCCCGGGTCCGGATCCCCCCAGCCGGAGCCGGAGAGCCCGCCGACCGGCCGACCGTGGCTGCGGCTCGCCGTCCTGGGGGTGCTGCTGGCCGCGGCCACCGTGGTGGCGCTGACGGTGGAGCGGCCCGGCGTCCCGACGCTGCAGGCCTGGCTCCACCACGCGGGCCCCCTCGGCTGGGCCACCGTCGTCCTGGGGGTGTCCGCGGCGCTGATGACCCCGGTCCCCCGGACGGCGCTGTCGGTGCTGCTCGGCGCCGCGGCCGGGTTCCCCGCGGGGCTCGCGGTGGCCGTGCTCGCCGGCTGGTCCGGCGGGATGGGCGGGTTCGCCCTCGGCCGGTACCTGGGTCGCGACGCCGTCGCCCGGCTGACCGGCCCGCGGCTGGCACGCGCCGACCGGCTGTTCCGGCACCGCGGCTTCCTCGCCGTCGTGCTGGCGCGCCTGAGCCCGGTGCCCTTCTGGATCGTCAGCTACGCCGCCGGCCTGTCGAGCATCCGGTGGCTGCCGGCCACGCTCGGCACCGTCGTCGGGGTCGTGCCGGGAGCGGTGCTGCACGTCGGCATCGGCGCCTCCGTGGTCGGCTGGCTCTAACCCCGCTTCCGGGTCACCCCGTCGTGTCCGGTTTGCACAAGGGGTGCTTGCTGTCACAATGGTGAACAACAGGTGAACGAGAGGTGGCTGTCATGCGTGTCAATCCGTGTCCGCAGGTGCGTTGGGTCCCCGTCGTGGACAGCGCCGGTCACCGGCACATGGAGATGCGCTGGACCGTGCCCGCCAAGCCGACGGCGCACCCGACCGCCGCTCCGGCCACGCTCCGCGCCGCCTGACCCACCCTCCCCGCGAGACCCCGCCGCTCCCCGGTGATCGGCGGGGTCTCGCGGCGTCTCGACGCAGGTCACCCGGTCAGGTCCTCCGGGTTCCGCCCCGTCGACTCCCACGCGCCCGGCTCGGCCGGCACCCGACTGCCACCGGTCGTCGGAGCCCGGCGGCCGTGATCATGGGGTTGTCGCCGCCGGGCGCGGCGCTTCTGCGCGTGTCGCCTGCAACGGCCCCATGATCGACGTAGGGCGGTTCGGCGGATCGCCGTCATCCGCTCCGACTTGCACCGCTCGTCGTTGGCCCGTTGATCATGGGGTTGGTGCTGCCGGGCGCGGCGCGTCCACGCGTGTCCCCTGCAACAACCCCATGATCAACCCGTCAGGACCGCGCCGGTCATCGTCTCCGCTGGTGAGGGGCCGGAATGTGTCGTACGCCGGCCGTGGGTTCGGGGTGTGTTCAGGGGAACCGGGCCGACACCGCCCTCCGCCTGTCCGGGGAGCACCGGCGGGCCAGGTTCCCGGAGCGGCTCCGCGACGAGGACCCGTCCGGCGTGGAGGCCACGATCCTCGACG
Organism: Geodermatophilus sp. URMC 65; assembly: GCF_053502545.1. Lineage (NCBI taxonomy): Bacteria > Bacillati > Actinomycetota > Actinomycetes > Geodermatophilales > Geodermatophilaceae > Geodermatophilus > Geodermatophilus sp. URMC 65. Next base: position 4,828,309 of record NZ_CP199954.1, on the reverse strand, counting down.
CGGACCTGTCCGGACTCGTGGAGACGTGGCGGCACGGAGGCCGGATCGGCCCGGCAGAGCGGTCGGTCGCCCACGCCTGCCTCCAGGACCTCGACCGACTGCTGCCCGGGCTGACGGACCCCACGAGCGGCGCTACGTCGGGCGCCTCCGCGCGCTCGCCGGGCTCCTCGCGGAGGCAGGCGGCTGACCCTCAGCCGAGCGCGAGCACCCGCACCAGCTGGCGGGCGGCGTCCCCTCCGTCGGTGATGGCCACGTCCAGGGCGCCGGACACGTCCAGGTCGTCGAACAGCCGGTCGGCCACCGCGCGGCTTGCTGCCGGCGACGAGGCGGACCGGCCGGCGGCGGAGAAGAGCGCGTCCAAGCGCGCGGTCGCCCTCTCCGGCAGCTCCGGCCGGTACTCCCACGGCTGCGACCACGGCCGGTCCAGCACGAGCAACCGCAGCGCCGGCCCGGAGGCCACCCGCAGCAGGTCCGCGACCAGCGTCAGGTTGCCGGTCGACTTCGCCATCTTGGCGCCGTCCTGGGACACCGCCCCGACGTGCACCCGGCTGCGCGCGAACGGCGCCACCCCCGAGGCCGCCTCGGCCATCGCCGCCTGGTGCGCGTGGTGCGGGAACGCCAGATCGGCGCCGCCCACCAGGACGTCCACGCCGTGGCCCAGGGTCGCGGTCGCCATCGCCGCGCACTCCGCGTGCCAGCCCGGCCGCCCCCAGCCCCACGGGGAGGGCCAGGCGGGGTCCTGCTCGCCGGAGGGCCGCCACACCGGCACGTCGAAGGGGTCCTCGCGCAGCGGGTCGTCCGGGCCGTCGCCGTACTCGGCGGCCAGCTCGCGCGCCCGGTCGGAAGGCAGCCCCGATGCCGCCACCGCCTCGGCACCGCGGAAGAACACGTGCCCCTCCCGCTCATACGCCCGGCCGGCCCGCAGCAGCGCCGCGGCCAGCTGCTGCACGTGCGCGATGTGGTGGCGCGCCCGCGGTGCGTGGGTCGGCGGGCGCACGCCCAGGGCCCGCATGTCCTGCTCGAAGGCGAACTCCTGGCACAGCGCGAACTCGTCGAAGTGCCGGCCGCGGGCGTCGGCGGCGCGGGTCAGCACGTCGTCGACGTCGGTCACGTTCCGGCTGGTCACCACGTCCGCGCCGGCCAGCCGCAGCACCGACCCGAGGACGTCGGCCCACACGAACGTCGCCGCGTGCCCGAGGTGGGTCACGTCGTAGGGCGTGATCCCGCAGACGTACACGCGCGCGGGGCTGACCACCGGCAGCGGTCGCCCGCCCAGCCGCAGGTCGGCGCTGCGGACGTCGACCGGCTCGGTGACGCGGCCGGCGACGCCGACGATCCCGGGAGAGGTGACTGGAGACGGGGCCATGCCGCCATCCTGCCCGCCGCGGTCAGCCCTCCTGCAGCAGCCCGAGGACGCTGCCGGAGCCGGAACGGGTCATCGGCGCCGGGTGGGGGCTGTGCGAACGTTCCCCCATGGTCGCCGTCCTCTCGATCCAGTCCCACGTCGCCTACGGCCACGTCGGCAACTCCTCGGCCGTCTTCCCGCTGCAGCGCCTGGGCATCGAGGTGTGGCCGGTGCACACCGTGCAGTTCTCCAACCACACCGGCTACGGCGAGTGGAAGGGCCGGGTCTTCGACGGCCCGGCGATCGAGGAGGTCGTCGACGGCATCGCCGAGCGCGGCGTGCTGGGCAGCTGCGACGCCGTCCTCTCCGGCTACCTCGGCTCGGCCGACATCGGGCACGCCGTCGTCGGCGCCGTGCAGCGGGTGCGCCAGGCCAACCCGGCGGCGGTCTACTGCTGCGACCCGGTCATCGGCGACGTCGGCCGCGGCGTCTTCGTCCGCCCCGGCATCCCCGACTTCATGCGCGAGGTCGCCGTCCCCGCCGCCGACCTGGTCACCCCCAACCACTACGAGCTCGACCACCTCGCGGGGGCGACGACGCGGACGCTCGGCGAGGTGAGGGACGCCGTGGCCGCCGTCCAGGCGATGGGCCCGCGGGTCGTGCTGACCACCTCGCTGGTCACCGACGACACCCCCGGGGACGCCGTCGACCTGCTCGCCTCCGAGGGCGGCCGGCACTTCCGGGTGCGCACCCCCCGGCTGGACGTCGCGGTCAACGGCGCCGGCGACGCCATCGCCGCGCTCTTCCTCGCCCACTGGCTGGCCGGCCGGGACGCCGGCACCGCGCTCGGTGCGGCCGCCGCGTCGGTGCACGGCCTGCTGGCCGCCACCGAGCAGGCGCGCTCGCGGGAGATCCTGCTGGTCGCCGCGCAGGAGGAGGTCGTGTCCCCGAGCCGCACCTTCGCGGTCGAGGAGGTCTGAACCGGCCCGCTCCAGGGGCCCGGCCCGAGCGTGCGAGGGTCGGGAGGAGCGGGTCCTTTCTCTAGGGCAGCAGCACCAACTTCCCGTGGGTGTGGCCGGCCATGCCCTGCCGGTGCGCCGCGGCGACCTCCTCCAGCGGGAAGGTCCCTGCGACGACGACCTCCAGCCGACCGGCGCCGGCGGCGTCGGCCAGGTCCAGCCGGGCGGCGTCCCGCAGCTCGGTGCCGGGGTCGGCGCCCGGCCCGGAGCCGAGGGCCTTGATGCCCTCGCTCGCGGCGCGGCCGAAGGCGGCGATGGTGGCGATCCGCTGCCGGTCGGCGACCAGCTCGAGGGAGACGTCGACGGCCTCGTCGGTGCCGACGAGGTCCACGGCGGCGTCCACGCCGTCCGGCGCGAGCTCGCGGACCCGGTCGGCCAGCCCGTCGCCGTAGCGCACCGTCTCGGCGCCGAACCGGCGCACCAGCTCGCCGCCGCCGCCTCCGACCGTGCCGATCACGCGGGCACCGCGCAGCGCCGCCAGCTGGACGGCCATCAGGCCCACCCCGCCGGCGGCGCCGTGCACCAGCACGGTGTCGCCCTCCCCCACCCCGGTGGCCGTGAGCGCGTGCACGGCGGTGGCGCCGGTCAGCATCAGCCCGGCGGCCTGCTCCCAGCCGAGGGACGCCGGCTTGGGCACCAGCGCCGACGCGCGGACGACGAGCTCGGCGGCGTACCCGCCGGAGACCCGGAACCCGATGACCTCGTCCCCCACGGCGAGGGCGACGTCCGGACCGACCGCGGTGACCACCCCGGACACCTCGGAGCCGAGCCGCCGCGGCAGCGCGGCCGGGTCGGTGCCGAACGCGCCGGTGTAGCTCTTCCAGTCCGCCGGGTTGACCCCGGCGGCGCGGACCTGGACCCGCGCCTGCCCGGGGCCGGGGTCGGCGACCGGCTGGTCGACGACGGTGAGCACCTCGGGACCGCCGTAGGCGGTCGCCAGGACGACGCGGGTCACTCCGACGCGGCTGCGGCGGTGTTGCCCTCGCCCTGCTGGCTGCTGGGCGGTCCGATCCACACGGTCTTGGCGTTGCAGAACTCGTACATGCCCACCTCGGTCAGCTCCCGGCCGTAGCCGCTCTGCTTGACCCCGCCGAAGGGCAGCTCCGGGTAGCTGGTGGTCATCCCGTTGACGAAGGCCATCCCCGACTGGATGTCGCGGATGAACCGCAGCCGCTCGCCCTGGTCCTCGCTCCACAGGTTCGAGCCGAGGCCGTAGACGTGCTCGTTGGCCAGCTGGATCGCCTCGTCCAGGTCGGCCACGGTGTGCAGCGCGGCGACCGGCCCGAAGACCTCCTCCGACCAGATGCCCATCTCCGGGGTCACGTCGGTGACCAGGGTCGGCTCGTAGAACCAGCCGGGCCGGTCCACCCGCTTCCCGCCGACCACCACGGTGGCGCCCTTCTCGACGGCGTCCTGCACGTACCCCTCGACGTCCTGGACCCCCGACTCGGTGGCCAGCGGGCCGACCTGGGTGCCCTCGTCCATCGGGTCCCCGACGGTCAGAGCCGCCATCTTCTCGGCGAACAGCCGGGTGAACTCCTCGGCGACGTCGGCGTGGACGAAGAACCGCTTGGCGGCGATGCAGCTCTGCCCGTTGTTCTGGCAGCGCGCGGTCACCGCGACCTCCGCGGCCCGGTCCAGGTCCGCCGAGGGCATCACGATGAACGGATCCGAGCCGCCCAGCTCCAGCACCGTCTTCTTCAGCGCGTCCCCGGCGACCGTGGCCACCGCCTGCCCGGCGGCGTTCGACCCGGTCAGCGTCGCGGCCACCACCCGGTCGTCGCGCAGCACCCGCTCCACCGCACCGGAGCCGATGAGCAGGGTCTGGAAGACGTCGTCGGGGAAGCCGGCCTTGCGGAACAGCTCCTCCAGGTACAGCGCGGTCTGCGGCACGTTGCTGGCGTGCTTGAGCAGGCCGACGTTGCCGGCCATGAGCGCCGGAGCGGCGAAGCGCATCGCCTGCCACAGCGGGAAGTTCCACGGCATCACCGCCAGCACCACGCCCAGCGGCTGGTGCACCACGTACGCCTCGGTCGCACCGACCGCCTGCGCGTCGGCCGGCTTGGGCTGCAGCATGTCCTCGCCGTGCTCGGCGTAGTAGCGCAGCGCCTTGGCGCACTTGCCGACCTCGGCCTGCGCCGAGGCCAGCGTCTTGCCCATCTCGGTGGTCATCAGCTCCGCGACGCTCTTGGCGTCGGCGTCGAGCACGTCGGCGGCGGCCCGCAGCCAGCCGGCCCGCTGCCGCGGGTTGGTCAGCCGGTAGCCCTCGAACGCCGCGGCCGCCCGGGCGATCCGCTCGTCGACGGCGTCGTCGGACAACGGCTCGAAGGTCTGCAACGTCTCGCCGGTGGCGGGGTTGATCGTGGCGATGGCCATGGGTGTCCTCTCTCGGGGCGCTCGGTCTCGGCTGGAGCCCGGGGGATCAGGTCTTGCTCTTGCCCTGCGCGCTCGAGTGCTCGTGCCGGTCGTCCCCCGTGCTGACGTGCCGCATCTGCTTGCTGGCGCCGGTGGTCACGCCCGCCTCGCTGGGTGAGAGCCCCTCCTTCTTGGCCTGGCGGGCGGCGGCCTGCTGCTCCTGCTGGTTCGTCTTCTTGCTCATGGGGGTCCGGTTCCCCGCAGCGGGGGCGCGCACACCCGCCGGAGGTGACGCCTCCGGTCGTCCGCCGGCAGGGGTTGGCCGCTCGCCGCGGGGGTACCGGCGGCCCGGTCCAGACCCGGTCCGCACCCGGGACCCCTCCTCCGAGGAGCACGATGCCCCGCTCGCCGGCCCTCGGGAGCCGGGTCGCGTCCGCCCCGGCCCCGGAGGGGCTGCCGCCCGGGGAGGCCCTCGCCCGACCCGTCCGCGCCGCCACCGCGGTCTCGATCGGAGCGGCGGGGACGGCGTGCCTGGTCGAGCTGACCGTCCCGGGTGGCTGGGCGGACGCGGCGCCGGCCGTACTGGTGGCCGGGCTGCTGCTCGGCCTGCCGCACGGGGCGGTGGACCACCTGGTCCCCGGGTTCCGGCTGGGCTGGCGGCTCCGGGTGCTCGCCGGGTTCGCCGCCGGCTACGCCGTCCTCGCCGCGGCCGGCTGGCTGGCGTTCCGCGCCGCCCCGGGTGCGGCCCTGCTGGCGTTCGTCGCCGTCTCCGTGTGGCACTTCGGCAGCGGGGAGACCGCCTTCGCCGACCTGCGCGCCGGCCGCCCGGTGCGGCGCCGGGTGCCCGCGGCCGTCGTCGTCGGGGCGCTGGTGCTGCTCGTGCCGCTGGTCCGCGGCGCCGAGGGGACCGCCGCCGTCGTCGCCGCGGTCGTCCCCGGGTCGGACGGACGCCTGCCGTCGGAGCTCGCGGCCGTCGTCCTCGGCGTCGTCCTCCCAGCCACCGCCGTGCTCGCCGGGACCCACCTGTGCGCCCGGCGGTGGCTGGACGCCGCCGAGCTGGGCGTCCTGACCGCGTTGGTGCTGGTCGTCCCGCCGCTGGCCGCGTTCGGGGTCTGGTTCGGCTGCTGGCACGCCGTCCGGCACGTGGCCCGCGTCGGAGCCGAGGACCCGGGCAACCGCGCCGACCTCGTCGCCGGTCGGCTGGGCCGGCCGCTGCGGCGTTTCGCCGTGCAGGCGGCGCTGCCCACGGCGGCGGTCCTCGTCGTCCTCGCGCTGCTGTGGTCGACCGCCGGCGGGTGGCGGGCGTTCGTGGCCACCGACGTGCCGGTGCTGGCGGCGCTCACGCTCCCGCACGTCCTGGTGGTCGGCTGGCTGGACCGCCTGGAGTCGGGAGCACGGCGAACGTCCGGCGGGCCATGAGGTCGGCGTCGAAGGCGGCGACCGCCCGGGCTCGCGCGCGCCGGCCCAGCTCCGCGCGCGTGGCCGGGTCGGCGAGCAGGCCGGCCAGCGCCGCGGCGAGCGCCCCGGCGTCCTCCGGCGGGACGACGACGGCGTCGGTGCCGACCGCGACCGCGACGTCCCCCACGTCGGTGGCCACGCAGGGCACCCCCTCCGCCATGGCCTCCAGCAGCACCAGGGGCAGCGCCTCGCGGCGGGAGGACAAGCAGAAGACGTCGAGGCCGGCGAGGAAGCCGCGGACGTCGTCGACGAACCCGCAGAAGGTGACCGGCAGCCCCGCCGCCGCGGCGCGCAGCCGGTCGCCGTCCCGCCCCTCGCCGCCGACCACCACCTCGACCGGCACGCTTTCGCCGGTCAGCACCCGGACGGCGTCGAGCAGCACGTCGAAGCCCTTCTGCGCGGTCAGCCGGCCCAGCGCACCGATCCGCGGCACCGCCCGCCCGGCCGGCCCGGCCGGGTCGGCGGGCACGTCGACGCCGTTCGGGACGACGTGCACCCGGTGCGCGGGCACGCCCAGCTCGGTGACCAGCTGGTCGCGGGCGCCGGCGGCCGGCGTGAGGACGGCGGCCATCGCGCGGTAGAGGCCGGCCAGGTGCGGCCGCTCCGTCCCGGGATCGCCGGGCAGGTGCAGGACGCCGACGGTGGGCGCGACCGCGAGCGCCGCCGCCACCGCCGCCGCGTTGGACCCGGGGTCGACGAGGTTGACCAGCACGGCGTCCGGGCGCTGCGCGGCCAGCGCGGCCCGCACCCCCGGCGCGGTGCCCGAGTGCCGGGCCAGCGGGACGACGGCGAGCCGGTCGGGCGGCAGCAGCGGCGCGAAGCGGCCGGCCAGCGGCTCGGCGCACACCAGCCACGCCGTCCGGCCCTGGTCGCCGGCGCGGCGCAGCAGGTGGGTCAGGTAGACCTCGGCGCCGCCCCAGTTCTCGGAGTCGCAGACCAGCGAGACGCGTGTCATGCGACGGCCTCCCGGCCTTCTCCGCGAAGATGGCCGGAGACGAGCTCGCGGGCCGCGGCGAGCACGTCCCGGGGCCGCACCGAGTCGGCGCAGCGGAAGTCGATGGGGCAGACCAGGTGCGGGCAGGGCGCGCACGGCACGTCGGCGACCAGCGCGCGGTGCCGCGGACCGGGGTGCGCCCAGCGGACCGGGTCACCGGGCAGGAAGACGGTGACGCTTCGGGCGCCCACCGCGGCGGCCAGGTGCGCCGAGCCGGTGTCGTTGCCGACCAGGACCGCGGCGTCGCGCAGCAGCGCGGCCAGTCCGCCCAGGCTGGTGGCGCCGGCGAGGTCGACCGCCGGGGCGCGCATCGCGGCCGCCACCGCCGCGCCGACCGCCCGCTCCCCCGGCCCACCGGTGACGACGACGGCCAGCCCGTCGGCGGCCAGCGCGTCGCCCACGGCGGCGTACCGCTCGGCCGGCCACATGCGGGTGGGCGAGGAGGCTCCCGGGTGCAGCACGGCGTAGCCGCCGGGCACCAGGCCCGTGCGGGCCAGCGTCGCCGCGTGCTCGGCCGCGTCGGCGGGCGTCATCGGGAAGGCCATCTCGGGCGGGCCGGCCGGCGGCAGGCCGAGGTGCTCGAACAGCCGGGTGTGCCGCTCGGCCTCGTGCAGGTGCACCGGGTAGCGCAGGTGCAGGTGCTCCGTGCCGGGCGGTGGCTCCCAGCCGGTCGGGGCGAAGCCGCCGACGAGCCGGGCGCCCAGGGCCGCGGTGACCCGGTTGGCGGCGGGCCGGTCGCCGTAGACCTGCAGCGCCAGGTCGAAGCGCCGCTCGGCCGCCGCCGCGGTGAAGGCCGCCCAGGACGCCGGGTCCGGCTCGCGGCCGGGTGGGCGGTCGGGGACGTCGTCCGCCCCGGGGAAGGGCAGCAGCTCGTCGACGGCGTCCCCCATCCGCGCCACGACCGCGGCGGTCTCCGGCCAGGTGACCAGGCTGACCCGCAGGTCGGGCCGGGCGGCGCGCAGCCGGCGCAGCGCGGGCAGGGAGCAGAGCAGGTCGCCCAGGCCCACGCGCAGCCGCACGAGCGCGATCCGGCGCACCGCCGGGTCGACCAGGGGTCCGCTCACCGGCCCGTCCTCCCCCCCGGCGGGCGTCCGCCGGGTCTGCTGTACTGCGGGTCCTGTCCAGAACGGGCAGGTCCCATGCGTGCGGGAGGTCCGGTGGTGCACTCCTCCAGCCCGCACGTGCTGCGGTTGTGCAGCGTGTTCGAGCCCGTGCGGGTCGACGGACGGTCCGCGCGGTACGACCCGATCGGCGGCATGCAGAACCACACCGCCACGCTGACCCGCTGCCTGGACGCCCAGGGGCACGCGCAGACGGTGGTCACCTCGCGGCTGGCCGGTCGGCGCGGTGTCACCCGGCTCGGCCGCTCCGCCGTCGTGCACCGCACCGGGCTGCGGGTGCCGTCGCTGCGCCAGCTGTGGGCCCTCGACGCGCTGCGCGTCGTCCTGCGGCGGCCGGCGCGGCCGGTGGACGTCGTGCACGCCCACCAGGGCGAGGACCTCGCCACCCTGCCGCTGGCCCGGCTCGCCGCGCGGCGGCACCGCTGCCCGCTGGTGGTCACCGTGCACTGCAGCGTCGGGCACACGCTGACCGGCCGGGGCCCGCGCACCCGGCTGCTGCGGGCGCTGGGCGGGTGGGTCGAGCGGTCGGCGCTGCGCCGGGCCGACGCGGTCGTCGTCCTCACCGACCGGACCGCCACCGCGCTGGCCGCCGACGGCGTGCCGTCCGCCCGGGTGCACACCATCCCGTCCGGCTTCGACCCGGGCCTCTTCACCGGCGGCTCCCCCGACGTCTTCCCGCACGTCACGCGGCCACGGATCGGCTACGTCGGCCGGCTGGCGCCGCAGAAGCGGGCCGACCGGCTGGTCGAGGCGTTCGGGCGGATGCGGGAGCCGGCGTCCCTCGTCGTCGTCGGCGACGGCCCCGACCGCGAGCGGGTGCACGGGCTGGCGGCCGGCCTGCCGCGGGTGCACCTCAGCGGGTTCGTCGAGCACACCGCCGTCCCGGCCGTGCTGGCCTCGCTCGACGTGCTGGTGCTGCCGTCGGCCTACGAGGAGATGGGCTCGGTGCTGACCGAGGCCATGGCCTCGGGGCTGCCGGTGGTGGCCAGCGACGTCGGTGGCATCCCCGAGGTGGTCCGCGACGGGCAGACCGGCCTGCTCGTACCGCCCGAGGACGTCGCCGCGCTGGCCGCGGCGCTGGACCGGCTGGCCGCCGACCCCGGCCTGCGGGCCCGGCTGTCGGCGGGGGCGCGTGCCCGGGCCGCCGAGTACGCCTGGCCCCGGCTGGCCGCGCGGGTGGCCGCCGTCTACGCGCGGGTGCGGGGAGGGTGCGCGGTGGGGGTCGCCGCGTGACGGCGGTCGGTGTGCTCGTGCCGGTGTACGACCAGGCCGCCTTCCTGCCCCGCGCGCTGGAGGGCCTGCGCGCGCAGCGGTCCGGCGACTGGACGGCGCTGGTGCTCGACGACGGCTCACCGGACCCGGAGGCGGTCGCCGACGTCGTGGCCGCCCTCGACGACCCGCGGGTGCGGCTGGTCCGCTGGGCGGACAACCGCGGGCTCGGCGCGACGCTGAACGCCGGGCTCGACGCGCTGGACGCCCCCCTGGTCGCCTACCTCCCGGCCGACGACGTCTGGTCCCCCGACCACCTCCCCGCGCTGCTCGACTGCCTGGCCGCGCCCGGCGTCGTCCTGGCGCGGTCGGGCCTCGCCGAGCCGTCGGACACCCCCTACGAGCAGCTGGTGCAGGTCGCGCACCGGCTCACCGCCGATCGGTGGATCGAGCGGGCGGAGCTCGAGTCCGACGACCTGGGCCGGCTGATGTGGGACCGGCTGCGGACCCGCGGGCGGACGGCCGACACCGGCCGGGTCACCTGCTCGTGGACCCGCCACCCCGGCCAGCGCTCCGCCGCGCTGCGCGAGTCGCGGGACGGCGGGCTGAACGTCTTCCGCAGCCGCTACCGGGTGCGCGAGCCGCTGCGCTTCGCCTCCACCGACGGCGGGGACGTCGACGAGGTCGCCCGCTACGCGCGGTTCCGGTCGCGGTCCCACCCGGCCGACGGGCTGTCCGTGCTGCTGGTCGGCGAGCTCGCGCTCAACCCCGAGCGGGTGCTGGCCCTGGCCGAGCGCGGCACCCGGCTGACCGGGCTCTGGACGACCGACGGCCTCGGCGACGCCACCGTGGGTCCGCTGCCGTTCGGGCACGTGCCCGACCTCCCCCGGGACCGGTGGCGCGACGCCGTGCGCGCACTCGCACCCGACGTGGTGTGGGCGCAGCTGAACTGGCGGGCGGTGCCGTTCGCGCACGCGGTGCAGTCGGCGTTCCCCGAGCTGCCGTTCGTGTGGACGTTCAAGGAGGCGCCGCAGCGCAGCACCGTCCGCGGGGAGTGGCCGCTGCTGGCCGACCTGGTGAGGCGGGCCTCGGCGTCCCTGTTCGCCACCGCGGAGGAGCGCGACTGGTTCGCCCTGGCGCTGTCCGGCCGGGTCGACCCGTCCCGGCTCGGGGTGCTGGACGGCGACCTGCCCAAGCGGGACTGGCTGGACGCGCCGCTCACGCCGAAGCTGTCGGACGCCGACGGTCAGCCGCACACCGTCGTCACCGGCCGGCCGTCGGGGCTGGACCTCGACTGGGTGCTCGGGCTGGCCGCGCGCGGCGTGCACACCCACCTCTACGGGCAGGTGCGGGCGCCGGGGCCGAAGGGCTCGTGGACCGGCTGGCTCGACGCCGCGCTCGCGGCCGCGCCGGGCTTCGTGCACGTGCACCCGCCGGTCGGGCCGGACGGGTGGGTGCGTGAGCTGTCGCGGTACGACGCCGGGTGGCTGCACCGCTTCGACAGCGCCAACGGCGGCGACCTGCGGCGGGCCACGTGGGACGACCTCAACTCCCCCGCCCGGCTGCCGGTCTACCTGGCCGCGGGGCTGCCGCTGCTGCAGCAGGCCAACCCCGGGTCGTTGGTGTCGGTGGAGCGGGTGCTGCGCCGCGACGGGACCGGCCTGTCCTACCGGTCCGCCGACGACGTGGCCGACGTCCTGGCCGGTGAGCTGGCGTCCCGGCAGGGCGCGGCCGCGGCGCTGGCGGTGCGCGAGCAGCACACCTTCGACGCGCACGCCGACCGCGTGCTGGAGCTGTTCGGCTCGGTGCTCGGCGCCCGGTGACGCTCGGCCCTGGTGGTGCGGGCCACCGCCCGGCACCCTCACGGCCAGCACGCACCGAGGAGGACGCCGTGCGCACCCTGGTCGTCGGCGGGACCGGCACCGTCGGCCGGCCCCTGACCGCGGAGCTGGTCCGCCGCGGTCACGAGGTCCGGGTCCTCAGCAGGAGCGGCGGCACGGCCGGCGCCACCGGCGCCGTCGGCTACCGCGGGGACGTGGCCGCCGGCACCGGTGTCGACGAGGCGGTGGCCGGTGTCGACGCCGTGGTCGACTGCCTCAACGTCGAGACGGTCCGACGGGGCCGCGCCGAGGCCGTGCTGGTGCGTGGCACCCGCCGGCTGCTCGACGCCGGGGCCGCGGCCAGCGCGCACCACCACGTGCTGCTGTCGATCGTCGGGATCGACCGGATCCCCTACCCCTACTACGCCGCCAAGCTCCGCCAGGAGGAGGCGGTCACGGCCGGCCCGGTCCCGTCCACCGTGCTGCGGGCCACGCCGTTCCACGAGTTCGTCGCCACGGTGGCCCGCCGCGGCCGCGTCGGCCCGTTCGTCCTCGTCCCCCGGCTGCGCACCGCACCCGTGGCCGCCGTCGAGGTCGCCCGGGCGCTGGCCGACGTGGTGGAGGGTGGGCCGTGCGGTCGGGCACCTGACATCGGGGGACCGCGGGAGGAGGAGTTCGTGGACCTGGTCCGCGTGCTCCTGCGCGCACGGGGCGACCGCGGCGTCGTGGTGCCGGTCGTCTGGCCGGGTCGGGCCGGGCGGGCGATGCGCGACGGGGCGCAGCTGCCCACCGGGGGCCGGCGCGGCCACCAGTCGTTCGACGAGTGGCTCGCGGAGCACCACGGCCCAGGCGGGACCGGTGCGGCCGGCCGGTCGTGACGCCCGGACCTGTCGGTCCCCCGGCCTACCGTCGCGGCGTGTCGATCGAGCTTCGGTGGGCGGTGACGGACGGGCCGGCGGGCACCGCTGCCGTCACGCTGCCCGAGGACGGGACGGCCGTCCGCGTGCTCGGCCTCGACCGCAGCCGCGGCTTCTGGTGCTCGCGCGAGGCCGGCGGGTGCGGCGGCCGGCTGGTCCTGGAAGCCCGGGACGGCGCCCGGCCGCAGTTCCGGCACTCCGGCGACGTGCGCTGTGCGTTCACGGCATCCGACGCCGGACCGGCCTACGAGCACCTCCGCCACCGGCGGGCGCTGGGGGCGTGGCTGGCCGCGCAGGGGTTCCGGGCGGTGCTCGAGGAGGTCCCCGGGAGCGGCGGGCTGCGCGTCGTCGTGGCCGAGGTGAGCTGCGCCGTCGTCGTGCAGCTCTCGCCTCTGCCGGACACCGCCTGGCGGGAGCGCGACGACCGGTACCGCAGGCAGGTCCGGCACGTGACCTGGCTGTACGGACCCGCGGCCGAGTCGGCCGGCGACACCGAGCTGGCCGTCCGGGGCGTCGCCTACGCGGTGCGCCGGCACAACACCGGGCTCCTCGTCGGCGTCCGGGACGTCGACGGCGGGACGCGCTGGGTGCGACTCGGCGCCTGCCGCCTCACTCCCGACGGGTTCGAGGCACCGGGCGCCGCGGAGGCCCGGGCGCTGCACGCCTGCCGCGCGGCCGACCGGCAGGAGGCGGCGCGACGCGCCGCCCGGTGCGCGGAGCAGGGGCCGCGGGACCACCCGCGGGTCGACGCGCCGCCCGTCCTCCCGTTCCCCGCGTAGCGGAAGCGCCCGGCTACTCGCCGGTGGCGCCGTCGATCGCCTCGCGCAGGAGGTCCGCGTGGCCGTTGTGCCGGGCGTACTCCTCGACCAGGTGCAGCAGGATCCAGCGCAGCGAGTACTCGTCGTGCCGACCCCACGGCCGGTCCGCGGTGTCCGGCGGGAGCTGGTCGACGACCTTGCCGACCGCCTCGGTGACGGCGTGCCAGGTCGCCCAGGCCGCGTCGACGTCGGCCTGGGCGACGGTGTCCGGGTCCACCCGGAACTGCTCGGCGCGGTCCCGGACCACGTCCGGCCACATGTCGTACGGCAGCCCGCCGAAGCCGACGAGCCAGCCGGTCTCGACCGCCGCGAGGTGGCGGACCATGCCGAGCAGGGTGAGCTCGGACGTGGGGACGGCGCGGGTCGCCAGCTGCTGCGGTGTCAGGCCCGCGCACTTCCAGGCCAGCGTCTCCCGCTGGTACTGCAGGAACCCGGTCACCAGCGTGACCTCGTCCCCGGTGAGCGGGGGCTCGGTGCGGTCGTCCTCGGGCGTCATGCCCACCTCCTCGTCCGGCATCTGCCGCGGCAGTGTGCCGCACCGCGCAGAGGACGCGGCCGGTGGCAGGTGCCGGGCACGGCGAGGCCGTGCGCGATGCGTGCACACCGCGTGGGCCGGACGGCGCGCGGACAGCGCTGCGTGCACATCCCGCGGCCGGACGGCGAACGCTACGACGCGGGCTGTTCCTCGGACGGCGGGCTCACGTCCTCCGGCGCGGGCACCCGCCTCTCCTGCGCGGGCACCCGCCCCTCCTGCGCGGGCACCGGCCCCTCCTGGGCGAGCACCGGCTCCCCCTGCGCCTCCGGACGCCGCCGGGTCAGGCGCAGGTGCGGCAGGTGCAGGCGCGGGACGCGCAGCGCCTCGCGGGTGTGCGCCAGCCGGTCGACGACCCGCGGTGACAGGTGCACGTGCGGGAGGTGTGCCAGGTGTGGGTGCGGGACGCGCTGCGCCACCAGCCCTGCCGCTCGCACGCGCAATCCCGCTTCCTCACGCGCTCTGATCGCCGCCCGGGCGGCCCGGTGATCACGTTCCCACCGCGCGGTGTTGCTCCGCGCCATCACGATCACAAGCGCGATCTCCAGCCCGAAGCCGAGCACGACGACAGCCGCCCACTTCATGACGACCCACTCCCCGAGCGCCGCGGGAGCACGGCCCACCCGGCGTGCGCGGCGATGTCGGCAGGATCCGCCCCCAGGGGTTGCGGGACAAGTGCGTCCGCAACGACTCACCGGGCGACACGCCGATACACCTCCTGCAGCACCGCGACGTGGGCCGCGGGGTCGTGCCGCGACCGCACCCGCGCCCAGCCCGCACGACCGAGACGGTCCGCCTCGGCGGGGTCCGACAGCAGCCGGGTGAGCGCGCCGGACAGCGCGGTGGCGTCCCCGGGCGGCACCAGGAGCCCCGTCGTGCCGTCGTCCACCAGCTCGGGGACGCCGCCCACCGCGGAGGCCACCACCGGCGCGCCCTGGGCCGCGGCCTCAAGCACCGCCATCGGGCAGTTCTCCCACCACAGCGCCGGCAGGACGGCGACCGCCGCGGCCCGCAGCTCGGCGGCGACCCGGTCCGGCGCCAGCGGGCCCAGGACGTCGACCGGCAGCTCCTCCGCCGTGACCCGCGCCCGCACCGCCCGCTCCAGCCGCCCGGACCCGGCCAGCCGCACCCGCACGCCCGCCGGCAGCCGTCCGGCGGCGTCCAGCAGGGTGTCCACGCCCTTCTCCGCGACCAGCCGGGAGGCGTACAGCACCGCCGGCGGGTCGCCGGGGGACGGCCGGGGCGAGGGGGCCGCGAGCACCGGGTTGGGCAGCACCTCGACCCGGTTGGCCGGCAGCCCGCCCTCGACCACCCGGTCGCGCAGGAACGCGCTCGGCGCCACGAACCGGTCCACCCGGTCGTAGACGCCGCGGGCGCGGGCGGCGTAGGAGTCCACCGCCGCGGCGACCGACCGCCACCGCGAGCCCTCCAGGCAGCGGTGCCGCACCACCTGCCAGTAGCCGCCGGACAGGCAGCGGGTGCAGGGCGCGCCCTCGGTGAACAGCCGGAAGTTCGGGCAGACCGGCTTGTAGTCGTGCAGCGTCATCACCGTCGGCACGCCGCGGCGGTGCAGCGCGTCGAGCACCGAGAGCGTCAGCCGCTCGAAGACGTGGTGCACGTGCGCGACGTCCGGCTGCACCTCGTCGACCACCCGCGCCAGCGCCCGGTACGCGGACGGCGACCACACCCCGGCCGCCGCCTCCCCGAACCGGGTCCGCGCGCCGGCCCCCGCCGCTGCCGGCAGGGAGGCGCGCACCGGGGTGGGCAGGGTGCGCTCCTCGGCCACGGCGAAGGGCACCACCTCGTGCCCGGCGGCCCGCAGCAGGTCCGCGGTGAGGATCAGCATCGTCTCCGCGCCGCCGGGCCCCTCGGTCCAGTGGTTGCCGACGAGCAGCACTCGCACGGGGTCAGAACCGCAGCACGGCCTGCAGCGGCGGCGCGGCCAGCCGGCGGCCGGCGAGGTCGGCGAGCAGCCGCGGCCCCTCCTCGAACGGCAGCACGTCGGTGACCAGGTGCCGGCGGACGTCGTCACCGCGCTCGCGCAGCAGGTCGAGGGTGACCTCCGCGAGCGCCGTCCTCGGCCAGGCGCCGGCCATGCCCCGCGGCACCCGGCCGATCTGCGCGCAGACCACCGCGAGGCCGTTGTGGTGGAACTCCTCGCCGAGCCGCACCGCCTCGGCACCGGCCTGGTAGAAGCCGAGGTCGACGACGGTGCCCTGCGGGCGCAGCGCCTTGAGCCCGGTGGCCAGCGCGGCGTCGTGCCCGCGGCACTGCAGCACGACGTCGGCGCCGGCGTCCCCCGGCCCGTGCCGCCAGCGCTCCTTGACCGCGCGCCAGGCCGGGGAGGCGGGCTCGGCAGCGGCGCCGTCCGCGAGGGTGGTCAGGCCCAGCGCCTCGGCGACCGCGCGCCGCTCGGCGGAGGGCTCGGCGACGACGACGTCCGCGGCCCCGTGCCGCACGGCGAGCATCGCGCTGAGCAACCCGATGACCCCGGCCCCGGTGACCAGCACGTGCCGGTCGCGCACCCCGGCGTCGACGCCCACGCCCGGTCCGGCGACGTCGGCGGCGGCGTGCAGCAGCCCGTTGACGCAGATCGGCCCCATCTGGGCCAGGTAGACGCCCAGCAGCGGGTCGAGGTCGTCGGGCACCGGGATGACCGGCTTGACCGACGGGTCGGCGCAGATGCCGGTGCGGTGCCCGTAGGCCATGGCGACCAGCTGCCCCTCGGCCAGGTCGGGGGTGCGGCTCTCGGTGACCCGGCCGACCTCCATGTAGCCCAGGCCGGTCACCGGGTAGGCGGCGGGCGGGCCGGCCTCGTCGAAGGAGCGCAGGTCGGGGTCCCAGTGCAGCAGGTGGTGCGGGTCGGTGCCGCGGACCAGCGCCACCTCGGTGCCGGCGCTGATGCCGCTCCACTCGGTGCGCACCCACGCCTGCCCCGGGCCGGGGTCGGGCTCCTCGGCGTCCAGGATCGCCGGCCGCCCCGGCTCGACGACGCCGATGCTGCGGATCGCGCGGCTCACAACGCTCCTCCGTTCACTCCCGCCCGGCAGAGCCGGTCGATCACGGAGCCGCTCACAGCTGCACCGTCCCGCCGTCCGCGGCCGCGGTCGCGACGGCGACCGCCAGCCGGTGGGTGCGCAGCGCCTCGCGGTACGGCGTCCGGACGTCGTGCCCCTCGCCCCGGACGGCGGCCACGAAGGCGCGGTCCTCGGCCTCGAAGGGGTCGACGTCGCGGTCGATCGTGCGCTCGCCGTCGGCGTCGGTGACCACGAGCCGGTGCTCGGTGAGCCACAGGCCCAGGCCGGGGGCGACCAGCTCGACGCCGATCCGGTGCGCGTGGGGCAGCAGGCAGCTGTTGGAGAAGGACCCGACCGCGCCGCTCTCGAAGCGCAGCGCGGCGGTGCAGACGTCGAGGATGTCGCCGGGGCCGTCGGGCGAGCGCGAGCCGGTGGCCCAGCCGGCCTCGACCTCCCCGACCAGCACCCGGGCGACGTCGAAGAGGTGGGTGGCCTGCTCGACGGTCTGCCCGCCGGAGCCGTCCTGCCGCGCCCACCAGTCCACCCGCGGCGCCCGGTCCAGCCACGTACCGAGCACCATGCGGGCCGGCGCCCCGGCGAGCAGCTCGCGCGCCATCTCGAGGGTGTCGAGGTAGCGCCAGTGGTAGCCGACGGCGGTGAGCAGGCCGGCGGCGTCGATCCGGTCGGCCAGCGCCTCCGCGGTGGCGAGGTCGGTCGCCAGCGGCTTCTCGACGAACAGCGGCAGCCCGCGCTCGACGGCCGCCGTCTCGACCTCGCCGTGCGCGTGCGGCGGGACGCAGACCCACAGCGCGTCCAGGCGCTCCACGTCGAGCAGGTCGGCCCAGTGCGCGTAGGCCGCGGCCCCGGCGCGGGCGGCGAGCACCTCGGCCCGGTCGGCGCGTCGGTCGGCGATCCCGGCGACGGTCACGCCCTCGATGGAGGTGAGCGCGTCGAGGTGCCGACCGGCGATGAACCCGGCCCCGACCAGGCCGATCCTCGTCGTCATGTCCGCCTCCTGCCCGGGCCGGCCGGGCGGCAACCCTCGTCAGCCCCCGAGCCGGACGGGCCGGCCCTCGCGCCCTGCCCGGTCGGCGGCGCAGGCCAGGGCGTGCGAGCGCAGCCCCTCGGCGTAGGGGACCCGCACTCCCGGGGCCGCCCCCAGCAGCACGTCGAGGAACTCCCGGTCCTCGACGGCGATGGGGTCCTCGGCGGAGCCGGTGGTCTCCTCCCCGTCGGCGCCGGAGACGCGCAGCTCGTGGTCGGACAGGCCGCGCTCGGTCACCTGCACGGCCAGCCCCTCGGTGACCAGCTCCAGGCCGACGGAGTGGCGACGGCCGAGGACCCGCGCCGAGGAGATGCTCCCCACGGCGCCGGAGGCGAAGGTCAGCAGCGTGGTGGAGGCGGCCGGGACGTCGCCCTCGGGCGCGGCCCGCTCGACCGCGGCGACGGTGTCGACCTCGCCGGCGAGCAGCCGGGCGAGGTCGAACAGGTGGGTGGTCTGCTCGACGACCTGCCCGCCGGAGGCCGCCCGGCGCGACCACCACGGCGCACCGGGCGTGCGGTCCAGCCAGGCACCGGTCACCAGCTGCACGGGCCGGTCCCGCAGCAGCTGCTGCGCCCGGTGCACGAGCCCCAGGTGCCGCCAGTGGTAGCCGACGGCGGTGGTCAGCCCGGCCGCCGCGACCTCGGCCCCGATCGCCTCGGCGGTGGCCAGGTCCGGCCCCAGCGGCTTCTCCACGAAGAACGGCAGGCCGCGGGCGATCGCCGCGGCCTCCAAGGGCCCGTGGGCGAACGGCGGGACGCACAGCCAGACGGCATCCAGCTCCTCGGTCTCCAGGAGCGCGATCCCGTCCGGGTGGGGCCGCGCGCCGGAACGCGCGGCGGCCTCCTCGG
The DNA here is from genome assembly GCF_053502545.1 of Geodermatophilus sp. URMC 65. Taxonomy (NCBI): domain Bacteria; kingdom Bacillati; phylum Actinomycetota; class Actinomycetes; order Geodermatophilales; family Geodermatophilaceae; genus Geodermatophilus; species Geodermatophilus sp. URMC 65. The sequence continues at coordinate 4,809,811 of NZ_CP199954.1, read as the reverse complement.
CCCGCGCGGGGTCGGCGTCGGCGACCGCGACGACCTCGACGTCGTCGAAGCCGGCCAGCGCGGCCAGGTGCCGACCGGCGATGAAGCCGGTGCCCACGACGCCGACCCGCAGGCGGCTCACCGCAGCACCCCGCCCAGGACGGACTCGTAGACCGCTGCGGTGTCCCTGGCCATCCGTTCCCGGGTGAAGCCGGCCAGGTAGCGACGCCGGCCGGCGTCACCCTGCCGGCGCCGGAGCGCGGGGTCGGCGAGCAGCCGTCCCACGGCCGCCCCCAGCGCGGCGGGGTCCCCCGGCCGCACCAGCGCGCCGGTGACGCCGTCCACGACGACCTCCTCGGTGCCGATCACGCGGGTGCCCACCACAGGGAGCCCCGCCTCCATCGCCTCGAGTGCCACCAGCGGCATCCCCTCGTGCCGCGACGGGAGGACGAACACGTCGGCCGCGGCGAGCAGCTGGCGGGCGTCGGTCCGGTGACCGGGGAACCGGACGGCGCCGCCCACGCCCGACTCGGCCGCCCGCTTCTCCAGCGCCTCGCGCAGCGGCCCGTCGCCGACCAGGACGACGGCGAGGTCCGGGAACCGCTCCAGCAGGCCGGGGACGGCGTCGACCAGGTGCCACTGGCCCTTCATGTGGGTCAGCCGGCCCACGGTGAGGACGACGGGCTGCCGCGGGTCCAGGCCCAGGGCGGCGCGGGCGGCGTCCCGGCCGATCCGGTCGCGCAGCGGGGCCACGCCGTTGGGCACGGTGGTGAACCGCTCCGGGGGGACGCCGATCCGGGCGTAGCTGCGGCGCAGTCCCTCCGAGACGGCGATCAGCCGGTCGACTCCCTCGATCGCGTGGTGAAAGGCCCGCCGCTTGCGCGGGGAGGACACCAGGTAGGGCAGGTGCTGGCTCTGCACGACCGCCGGGCACCCGACGCGGCGGGCCAGCCGAACGCCGTCCCAGTCCTCGGAGCCGGTGCCGACGTGGCAGTGGAAGACGTCGGCGGGGTGGGTGGCGAGGGAGTCCGACACCACGGCGGCGAAGCGTGGGTCGCGGGGTGAGGGCAGCTCCACCGTGCGGGCACCCAGCTCGGCGGCGCGGTCCAGCAACCGCCGGCCGCCCACCGTCGGTCTCATCATCAGCGCCACGTCGGCCGTCCCGGCGAACTCGGCGATCAGGTCCACCATGTGCGCGCCCATCCCCGAGGGGTCGGTCGACGGCGTGTAGAGGCAGATCGAGCGGCGATCAGTCATCGGCGTCCCCCTGGTCGACCCGTGGGCTCCGGGACGAGGAAAGCTACTGCCTCGCCGCCTCCCGCGGGACCGGAGCGGATCCCCCGCCGACCTGCCCGGTCACCTCCGAGCCACCACCCAGGTCGGCCGGAGCCCGCGGCGCGTCGACCGGGGGACGTCGTCCTCCAGCGAGGGAGGACCCCGACCTCCCCGCGCCTCCCGGGCTCCGGGCGGGGGCGGGCGTGCCACGGCGCCCGGTGGGTAGTCCGGGTCCGTGGCTGACACCCAGGACGGTCCCGACCTGCACCCGACGACCCGCGAGCTGGCCAGCGGCGCCAACTACGCCGCGATCAGCACGCTGCTGCCCAGCGGCCGGATCCAGACGCAGTACATCTGGGTCGGCGTCGAGGGAGACCGGCTGTTCGTCAACACCGAACCGCACCGGCAGAAGTTCCAGGACCTCGAACAGGACCCGCGGGTGACCCTGGCGATCCGGGACGAGCAGAACCCGTACCGCTACGCCGAGGTCCGTGGCCGCGTGGTCGAGACCGAGCGGGGCCAGCGCGCCCGCGACCAGATCGACGAGCTGTCACAGAAGTACGACGGCAAGCCGTATCCGGCGGAGAACATCAGGACCGAGCGCGTCACCGTGTGGATCGAGCCGGAACGCCAGACGATCGCCGGCTGAGGCCGCGACGCCGTCCTCCCCGCCTCGAGCCGACGGAGGACGGGCTCCTCCCTGCAGGGACCCGCCGCGAGCGTGCGAGGGGTGGGCAGGGGTCCTTCCTCAGGGCGGGCCGGTCAGCAGCTCGTCGAGGGTCACCGGCAGGTGCCGCACCCGCACGCCGGTGGCCCGGTGGACCGCGTTGACGACGACCGCGGCGTCCCCGGCCCGTACGGCGTCCGGGTCTCCCACGGCTCGGCGATGCGGTCGGTTCGCGGCATGGCCGACGCCGTACCCGCAGGTCACCGCCAGGCGGACGTCCGTCTCACGACGGAGCGGGGACGACCGGCCGGGTCGGTCGCGCGGGTCAGCCGCCGAGGCCGCCCGCGGCTCCCCGCCGAGGCCGCAGCGAGGTCGTCGGGCGGCGTCCAGCGCACCGCCAGCATGCAGATGTCGTCGTGCAGCGGGTCGTCCCCGGTCATGTCGGCGACCAGGAGGTCGCACAGCTGGTCGGCCGGTGCTCCGGACAGGGACTGCGCGGCGGTGCGGAGTCGGTCGAGCCCGGCGCCGAGGTCCTGTCCCCGTCGTTCGACCAGCCCGTCGGTGTAGAGGAGCAGCGCGTCGCTGGCGGTCAGCCGGTCGTGCGCGGACACGATCCGGGGCCCGGGCAGGCTGGCCAGCGGCAGGCTCCGGCCGCCCTCGAGGAAGCGGCTGGTGCCGTGGGACCCGATCAGCAGGGGCGGTGGGTGCCCGGCGCAGGCGTAGGTCAGCCGGCCGTCCCCGGGGTCGAGCACCGCGTAGGCGACGGTCGTGCAGGCCGCGCCGGAGATGGTCTCGGCGAAGGCCGCGACGCGCCCCAGCAACTCCGCGGGGTCGGGGAAGGCGGGTGCCAGTGCCCGGAGCGCACTGCGCAGCTGGCCCATCGTCGCGGCGGCGTGCACGCCGTGTCCGACGACGTCACCGACCACGTGGCCGACGGCGCCCTGCGGCAAGGTGATGACGTCGTACCAGTCACCGCCGACCTCCAGCTCCGGCTCGGCGGCACGGTAGACGTGGCAGGTCTGCAGATCGGGGACGTCGACCTGCCGCAGCAGGGAGCGCTGCAGCTCCACGGCGATCTCGTGCTCACGCTCGGCGAGCCGGTGCTCGGCCGACACGTCCTGCAGCAGCACCACGACCCGATCCGGATCGACCCGGTGGAGCTGCACCTCGACGTGGACCGCCGTGTCCGCCGAGGAGCCCGGGAGCTCGATGCGACGGCCGGGCGCGAGCTGACCCAGGTGCTCCGGTCGGGTGTCCAGGAGCGCCCCGAGGCCCGGCGCGAGGCGGTCCAGGGCGGGCACCAGGTCCTGCGCCGGCAGGTCGCCGTCCACGGGCGTCAGCATCCGCACCGCAGCCGGGTTGACGTGCTGCACGGCGCCGGCGCCGTCCACCTCGATCAACCCGACGGGGCACAGGTAGAAGAACCGGTACATGCGCTCCAGCTCTTCTCCCGCGCTCATGGGTCGCGGACCGCGAGGTACTGCCGTGGGGACCCGGCTGCGGCGAGCAGGCGCAGCCGGACCGGGGACAGCCGCATCCGGAAGGTGAACGTGAAGTCGAGCTCCTCGTCCAGCGTGCGTCCCGCCTCGGCAGCCCGGGTGAAGCGCCCGGCCACCAGGGGGTGGTCGGCACAGGGACCGACCGTCCTGAAGAAGTCGCGTCCCACCACGCGCTCGCGGCTGAGCCCCGACCGTCGTGACTCGTCGGCGTTGTAGTGCAGGACCACGCCGTGGCGGTCCATGGTGATGAGCCCGAAGGCCAGGTCGTCGAGGGCCTCGACCGGCGCGCCCTCCAGAACACCGAGCAGCCCGGGGTCGGAGAAGGACGGAACGGTGCCCGCTGGCCACCGGTCGGCGTTCCCGGGGACGCGATCGGCCACGCGATCACGCTATCCCCGGCCGGGAGCGTCATCCAGCGGCCGCCGCGCGCCTCGCGGTGGCGCAGGAGGGCAAGAACGGTCGGGCGCGGGGCCGCCGTCCCCGGCCAGACTCACTGACGTGGCCGACGACGACCCCCTCCCCGGGCGGGACCGCCTGCGTGAACTGCTCGACGCCGTCCTCGACGAGGACAACCGCACACTGCCCGACATGGCCGGCGACGCCTTCGCCAGTCCCTGGTACTTCGCCCGGCAGGTGAGCCGGGGCGCCGGGGAGCCTCCGGTGGCCCTGCGCCGCCGGGTGCTGCTGGAGCGCGCGGCGTGGCAGCTGCGCGAGGGGTCGAGCGTCACCGCGGCCGCCTTCACCGCCGGCTACGAATCGGTCGAGGGCTTCGCCCGCGCCTTCGCCCGCGCCTACGGCCGCTCCCCCGGCACCCCGGACGACGACCGCCCACGCACCCGCGACGAGCACTGGCTGCCCGCGCCCAACGGCATCCACTTCCACCCGCCGACCTCGCTGTGGGTCGCCGACGAGGGACGGCGCGGCGCTCCGGACGAGGTGACCGCGCTGCTGGTGCACCACGACGTCGAGGACACCCGCGCCCTGCTCGAGGTGGCCAAGCAGCTGCCGGACGACGCCTACCGGCGCGCCCGGCTGCCCGGGCTCTCGGTGCTGCCATGGGACGGCCCCGAGGAGTCGGTCGCCGCGGTCCTGGACGCGCTGGTGTGGAGCAAGGAGGTGTGGCTGGCCTCGATCGAGGGCGCCGGGCACCCCGCCCGCGGCGCCGACGACCCGGGCACCCTGCTGGCCCGGCACGACGCCGTGGCGCCCCGCTGGCTGGCCGCCGTCCGGGACGTCGCCCGCCGCGGCGCGTGGGGTGACCGGCTGGTCGACGCGCTGTGCGAGCCGCCGGAGACCTTCGTCCTCGGCAGCGTCGTCGCCCACGTCCTCACCTTCTCGGCGCACCGGCGGCTGCTGGTGCGCCACCTGCTCCGGGACGCCGGCCTGGCCGTCGACCACGGGGACCCCATCGAGTGGCTGACCAGGAGGGACCGATGACGCGCACCGTCTACTACACCGCGACCAGCCTCGACGGCTTCATCGCCGATCAGCGCAACTCGCTGGACTGGCTGCTCTCCCGGCACTCCGACGAGCACGGCCCGATGGGGTACGCGGAGTTCGAGAAGCGGATCGGCGCGCTGGCCATGGGCGCCACGACCTACCAGTGGGTGCGGGAGCACGACCCGGACTCGTGGGCCTACAGCGTGCCCACGTGGGTGTTCACGCACCGGCAGCTGAGCGCGTACCCGGGCGCGGACATCCGCTTCACCGCGGCCGACGTCGCCGAGGTGCACGCGCAGATGGTCGCGGCCGCCGGGGACCGCGACGTGTGGATCGTCGGCGGCGGCGACCTCGCCGGCCAGTTCGCCGACCGGGGCCTGCTCGACGAGGTGGTCGTGGCGATCGCCCCGGTGACCCTGGGCGGCGGGGCGCCGCTGCTGCCGCGTCGGCTGGAGCTGACCCGGGTCGAGGAGGCGGTCAACGGCGAGTTCGTCTGCGTCCGCTACGACGTCGTCCGCACGTGAGCGCCTGCGTCTCCGAGGTCGAGTGAGCAGCTGCGGTCGGCGACACGCGAGGACGCGCCGCGCCCGGCGACCGCACCTGCGCACTCGGCGCGGGAGCCCGCTCGGCGCAGCCTCCCCGACCCGCGCCCGCATGACCATTCACCGTCGTGCATACTTCCTCGTGTGTCCAAGGTGCTCACGTCCCTGCCCGTCGGCCAACGCGTCGGGATCGCCTTCTCCGGTGGTCTCGACACCTCGGTGGCGGTCGCGTGGATGCGCGACAAGGGCGCGGTCCCCTGCACCTACACCGCCGACATCGGCCAGTACGACGAGCCCGACATCAGCTCGGTGCCCGGCCGCGCCACGGCCTACGGCGCCGAGATCGCCCGGCTGGTCGACGGCCGCGCGGCGCTGGTCGAGGAGGGCCTGGCCGCCCTGACCTGCGGGGCCTTCCACATCCGCTCCGGCGGGCGCAGCTACTTCAACACCACCCCGCTGGGCCGCGCGGTCACCGGCACCCTGCTGGTGCGCGCCATGCTCGAGGACGACGTCCAGATCTGGGGCGACGGCTCCACCTTCAAGGGCAACGACATCGAGCGGTTCTACCGGTACGGCCTGCTGGCCAACCCCTCGCTGCGGGTCTACAAGCCGTGGCTGGACGCCGACTTCGTCACCGAGCTCGGCGGCCGCAAGGAGATGTCGGAGTGGCTGACCGCGCACGGCCTGCCCTACCGGGACAGCGCGGAGAAGGCCTACTCCACCGACGCCAACATCTGGGGCGCCACCCACGAGGCCAAGGCCCTCGAGCACCTCGACACCGGCGTCGAGATCGTCGAGCCGATCATGGGCGTGCGGTTCTGGGACCCGGCGGTCGACATCGAGCCCGAGGACGTGACGATCGGCTTCGAGCAGGGCCGGCCGGTGAGGATCGACGGCAAGACGTTCGACACCGCCGTCGACCTGGTGCTGGCGGCCAATGCGATCGGCGGCCGGCACGGGCTGGGCATGTCCGACCAGATCGAGAACCGCGTCATCGAGGCCAAGAGCCGCGGCATCTACGAGGCCCCCGGCATGGCGCTGCTGCACGCGGCTTACGAGCGGCTGGTCAACGCCATCCACAACGAGGACACCCTCGCCACCTACCACAGCGAGGGCCGGCGCCTGGGCCGGCTCATGTACGAGGGCCGCTGGCTGGACCCGCAGGCGCTGATGCTCCGGGAGGCGCTGCAGCGCTGGGTCGGGACGGCGGTCACCGGCGAGGTCACCCTGCGGCTGCGGCGCGGCGAGGACTACTCGATCCTCGACACCACCGGACCGGCGTTCAGCTACCACCCGGACAAGCTGTCGATGGAGCGCACCGCGGACTCCGCCTTCGGACCGTCGGACCGGATCGGCCAGCTGACCATGCGCAACCTCGACATCGCCGACTCCCGGGCCAAGCTCGAGCAGTACGCGGCCCTCGGCATGGTCGGCAGCGGGCACCCGCAGCTGATCGGCGCCGCGCAGGCGGCCTCGACCGGGCTGATCGGCGCCATGGACGCCGGGGGTGCGGAGGCCATCGCCTCCCGCGGCACGGTCGCCGCCGACGAGCAGCTGCTCGACCGCGCCGCGATGGAGTCGGGCACGGACTGACAACCCCCCTGCAGGGGTCGGCCCGCCCCGTCCCGGGTCCCGCCGCGAGCTCGCGAGCGGTGGGGAGGACGGGGTCCTTGCTACTGCCGGTAGACCGCGTCGGGGACGTCGGTGACGAACATGTGCCCCGGTGCGTGGGTGATCGCGAACGGCGGCCGGGAGGCCATGAGCGCCGCCTGCGGGGTGACCCCGCAGGCCCAGAACACCGGGACGTCGCCCTCGGCGAACTCGACCGGGTCGCCGAAGTGGGGGGCGCCCAGGTCGGCGATGCCCAGGGCCTCGGGCACCCCGACGTGCACCGGCGCCCCGTGCACCTGCGGCATCCGGGCGGTCACCTGCACCGCGGCGGCCACCAGCTCGCCGGGCACCGGCCGCATCGACACCACCAGCGGCCCGGACAGCCGGCCGGCGGGGCGGCAGTCCCGGTTCGTGCGGTACATCGACACGTTGCGGCCCTGCTCGATGTTGCGCACCGGCACACCCGCGTCGAGCAATGCGGTCTCGAAGCTGAAGCTGCACCCGATGAGGAAGGCGACCAGGTCGTCGCGCCACAGGTCGACGACGTCGGTCGGCTCGTCGACCAGCTCGCCGTCCCGCCACACCCGGTAGCGCGGCAGGTCGGTGCGCAGGTCCGCCCCCGGCGCCAGCGCGGTGGACGTCGACCCCGCGTCGGTGACGTCGAGCAGGGGCACCGGCCTCGGGTTGCGCTGCCCGAACAACAGCACGTCGTAGGCCCAGTCCTGCGGGACGACGACGAGGTTGGCCTGGGTGAAGCCGGGCGCCCAGCCCGACGACGGGACGGCCAGGCCGGCGCGGTAGTGCTCACGGGCGGCCGCGGGGTCGGCGGCGGGGCGCAGCATCGTCATGCCCCCATGGTCCCCCCGCCGGGCTCGCCCGCAGGCCCCCTTCTGCCCCCTGGCCCACCGTCCTGTCCGACCCGCAGACGATCATGGAGCTGCGGGGGCGACACGCGGACGAGCCCCGGCGTGTCGCCGCGCCGACACCATGATCGTCCCCGGGCGGCCGGCCGCGGGCGCGACCGGAGCGCCGTCCGCCCTCGCGTTGCCGCCACCTGCAAGGGCCCCTAGCGTCGGATCCCCGCCGTCGTGGAGAAGCCCATGTCGCAGAGCCACGAACCCGCCCCCGCCACCGCGGCCCCGACGAGCGGCCGCATGGCCGCGGGCACGCGCTCGACCCTGCTCGGCGCGATGTTCCTCATGGCCACCTCGGCCATCGGCCCCGGCTTCATCACCCAGACGACGACGTTCACCGTCCAGCTGGGCGCCGCGTTCGCCTTCGCCATCGCCGTGTCGATCGTCATCGACATCGCGCTGCAGCTGAACGTGTGGCGGGTGATCGGGGTCAGCGGCCGGCGGGCCCAGGAGCTGGGCAACCTCGTCGCCCCCGGCCTCGGCTGGGTGATGGCCGCCTTCCTGCTGATCGGCGGGCTGGTGTTCAACATCGGCAACGTCGCCGGCGCGGGCCTCGGCTTCGACGCGATGCTCGGGCTGGACCCGAGGATCGGCGGCGCGATCTCCGCCGTGATCGCCATCGGCATCTTCCTCAGCCGCCGGGCGGGGGTCGCGGTCGACCGGATCGTCGTCGTCCTCGGCCTGCTGATGATCGTGCTGACGGCCTACATCGCGATCACCTCGGGCCCCCCGGTGGGCCGGGCGCTGCGCAACGTCGTCCTCCCCGAGGAGGTCTCCTTCCTGGCGATCACCACGCTGGTCGGCGGCACGATCGGCGGCTACATCGTCTACGCCGGCGCCCACCGGCTGCTCGACTCGGGGGTGACCGGCCGGGAGCACGTCCGCGACATCACCCGCGGCTCGGTCACCGGGATCGTGATCACCGGGATCATGCGGGTCGTCCTCTTCCTCGCCATCCTGGGCGTGGTGGCCGGTGGCGCCGACCTCGGCACCGAGAACCAGGCGGCCAACGCCTTCCAGATCGCCGCGGGCGAGGTCGGGTTGCGGGTCTTCGGCGTCGTGCTGTGGGCCGCGGCGATCACCAGCGTCATCGGCGCCTCCTACACGACGATCTCCTTCATCACCTCCCGCACCCGCACCAGCGACCGCACCCGCACGCTGCTGGTCGTCGGCTTCATCGCCGTGACCACCCTGGCGTTCCTGCTCATCGGCGCGGCGCCGACCACGTTGCTGGTCTTCGCCGGCGCGTTCAACGGGCTGCTGCTGCCCATCGGGATCGCGGTGATCCTCTGGGTGGCCACCCGCCGGTCGGACCTGATGCACGGGTACCGCTACCCGCGGTGGCTGCTCGTGGTCGGCTGGACGGCGTGGCTGCTGACGATCTACCTGGCGGTCAACTCGGTCCGCCCGGTCATCGCGCTGTTCTCGTGAGGGAGGCTGTCGGGATGGACCTCAACTCCGACCTCGGTGAGGGCTTCGGCCAGTGGCGGCTGGGGGACGACGAGGCGCTGCTGGACGTCGTCACCAGCGCCAACGTGGCCTGCGGCTTCCACGCCGGGGACCCGTCGATCATGCGGCGGGTGTGCACCCGCGCCGCCGAGGCCGGGGTGGCCGTCGGCGCGCAGGTCTCCTACCGCGACCTGGCCGGCTTCGGCCGCCGCTTCGTCGACGTCGAGCCCGACGAGCTGACCGCGGACGTGCTCTACCAGATCGGCGCGCTGGAGGCCTTCGCCCGGGTCGCCGGCACCCGGGTGCGCTACGTCAAGCCGCACGGCGCGCTCTACAACACCATCGTCAGCCACGAGGAGCAGGCGGCGGCGGTGGTGCGGGCGGTGGTCGACTACGACCGCGAGCTGCCGGTGCTCGGCCTGCCCGGTTCGGCCTGGCTGCGGCTGGCCGACGAGGCCGGGCTGACGACGGTGGCCGAGGCGTTCGCCGACCGCGAGTACACCCCCGAGGGCACGCTGGTCTCCCGCCGGCTGTCCGGCGCGGTGCTGCACGACCCCGACGAGATCGCCCGCCGCTGCGTCGCGATGGCCACCGGCGAGCCGGTCACCGACGTCGAGGGCGGCCTGCTGCGGCTGGCGCCGGACTCGATCTGCGTCCACGGCGACACCCCCGGCGCAGTGGCGATCGCCCGGCAGGTGCGCGAGGCCCTCACCGCGGCCGGGATCTCGCTGGCGCCGTTCGCCGACTGATGCGCGTCCTGCCCAGCGGGTCGACCGCGCTGCTGGTCGAGCTCGACGGCCTCGACGAGGTCCTCGGGCTGTACGCCGCGCTCACGGCCGAGCCGGTCGAGGGGGTGGTGGACGTCGTCCCCGCGGCGCGCACCGTGCTGCTGGTGACCGACCCCGCGGTGACCGGCCTCGCGGCCGTGGAGCAGGCGGTGCGGCGGACGACGCCCCGCTCCGGCCGGCGGGACGGTGGGGAGCTGGTCGAGCTTCCGGTCGCCTACGACGGCGCCGACCTGGCCGACGTCGCCGCGCACCTGGGCGTGGACCCCGGCGAGGTGGTGCGCCGGCACACCGGCACGGAGTGGACCGTCGCCTTCTGCGGCTTCGCCCCCGGCTTCGGCTACCTCACCCCCGACGGCGAGCCGTGGCACGTCCCGCGCCGGGCCAGCCCGCGGACCAAGGTGCCGCCCGGCTCGGTGGCCCTGGCCGGCGAGTTCAGCGGCGTCTACCCGCGGGAGTCACCGGGCGGCTGGCAGCTCATCGGCCGCACCGACGTCGCCGTCTTCGACGTCGACCGCGAGCCGGCGGCGCTGCTGCGCCCCGGTGTCCGGGTCCGCTTCACGGAGGTCCCGTGACCGGCCGCGCCACGTCGCAGGACGCAGCGACGCGCTCCCTCACCGTGCTGGCGACCGGCCCGCTCACCACCGTCCAGGACGGCGGCCGGCCCGGGCAGGGCGCACTCGGCGTCGGCCGGTCCGGCGCCTGTGACCGGGCCGCCGCGCGGCTGGCCAACCGGCTGGTCGGCAACGACCCGGACGCCGCCGTGCTAGAGGTGACCCTCGGCGGGCTGGTGCTGCGGGCGGGCGCGGACCTGGTGGTGGCCACGACCGGCGCCCGGTGCTCCGGCGCGCACAACGCCCCGACGGCACTGCGGGCCGGGCGCGAGCTGCGGCTGGGCCTGCCGCCGACGGGCCTGCGCACCTACGTCGCCGTCCGCGGCGGGATCGCCGTCGAGCCGGTGCTCGGTAGCCGCTCGACCGACCTGCTCTCCGGCCTCGGCCCGCCGGCGCTCTCCGCCGGCGACGTGCTGCCCGTCGGCGAGCCCACGGGGCCGATGCCAGGGGTCGACCTCGCGCCGGTGCCCGACCCGCCCGGCGGCGAGGTGACGGTGCGGGTGCTGCCCGGCCCGCGCGCCGACTGGTTCGCCTCCGAGGCCGCGGCGGTCCTGACCACGACCGCCTGGGAGGTGACCGGCGAGAGCAACCGGATCGGCCTGCGACTGGCCGGCGTCGCCCTGGAGCGGTCGCGGACCGGCGAGCTGGCCAGCGAGGGCATGGTGCGTGGCGCACTGCAGGTGCCGCCGTCCGGGCAGCCGGTGCTCTTCCTCGCCGACGCCCCCGTGACCGGCGGCTACCCGGTCATCGGCTACGTCGAGGACGCCGACGTCGACCGCTGCGGCCAGCTCCGCCCGGGCCAGACGCTGCGCTTCCGCGGCGCCGTCGTCCCCCGCTGAGGAGGGCTGACGGATCCGCCCGCCGGGTACGGCGTCGCCTGGACGCCGTACCTGCCGGCTGGTCGGCTCGTTGTGTCACCGAGCGGCTCAGTCGCGCAGGTGCTCCGCGACCACCGGTGCGAGCACGTCCGGCGGTACGACGTGGCCGTACCCCTCGATCACGTGGGAACGGCCCTCGGGCAGCAGGTGTGCCAGCCGCCGGCCCACCTCCCTCATGAACGGGGGGCTCTCGCCACCCACCAGGACGACGCCGGGCCGAGGAACTCGGGCTGCGACGTCCTCCGGGACGGCGCCACCGTTCTCGATGTCGCCCATCACCGCCGAGTCGTACGCGAGGGTGGGCGCCAGCGCGGTCAACTCCGCCCACCTGTGCGTCCCCCGCATTCCCTCGATCACGTCGTCCGGCATCCCGGTGAGGCGGCAGAAGGTCTCGATCGCATCGGCACGCCTGTCCTGCGCGAGCAGCCTGCGGATGGTGTGTCCGTAGCGGCGCGCTTCGTCCCGCGAGGACGCGTCGTCGGGTGAGTAGGGCGGATCGTGCAGGACGAACGCGTCGACGGGCAGGCCGGCAGCAACGGCATGCAGCACCAGGCCGGCGCCCGAGGAGTGCCCGTAGAGGTGGGCCGGGCTGCCGACCCGGTCCATCAACGCGGCGATGTCCTCGATCTCGCGATCGACGGCATACGGGAGCGTGTCGCCGCTGTCGCCGCGACCTCGCCGGTCGTAGTTCACGGTCGTGAAGTGCTCGCCGAGCGCCTGGGCCGTGGGACGCATCAGGGCGCGGTCGCACGTGGCACCGCAGACCGCGATCAGCAGCGGGCCGGCGCCGAAGACCTCGTAGGCGATGGAGGTGCCGTCAGCGGAGGTGACCGTCTGGTACGTCATGCAGGTTGGACCGGAGAGCGACGGACGGGTCATCGGTCCCCGCAGCGGCCCCCTGTCCCGTCGCGGCCCCTCACGTCACGGGCACCGCACGGCTGTCCGTCGTCCTCCCCTCGGGCTGCACCGACGGGCATGGTCCGGTACTGCCGCCGGCGCTAGCGTGCACGAGTGGGTGTCGAGATCGAGCCGGCGACGAGGACACGGTTCGACGACGTCGCAACGATGCTCGGTCCCAAGAACCCGACCTCCAACGTGTGCTGGTGTCTGAGCCACCGACTCGACTCGAGGACCAACCGGGAGCTCGTCGGACCGGCACGCCGTGAGTACGTCCGCGAACTGACCGGCCGCCCGATCGCCCCGGGAGTGCTCGCGTACGACGGAGGCGAGGTGGTCGGCTGGGCCGCGGTCGCGCCGCGGGCGGACCTGCCCTTCGAGCGCTCCAGGAAGATCCCCCACGTCGACGACCTGCCCGTGTGGTCCCTGTGGTGCATCCGCGTGCGTCCAGGTCATCGCGGCAGGGGCATCGCGCACGCGCTCGTCCGGGGGGCGGTGGACTACGCCGCGTCCCAGGGCGCTCCCGCCGTCGAGGGGTACCCGGCTGACAACAGGGGCCGGAGAGTCGACTCGACCATGGCCTTCGTCGGTACCCGGAGCCTGTTCGAGCAGGCCGGGTTCACCAAGGCCGCGGACACCGACGCCGTCGCAGGTGGGTTCCCCCGGGTCCTGATGCGCCGTCTTCTCCCCCCTGAGCCCGCGCCCCGCGCGTGAGAGCACGGGATGCCTCGTGCCGCTTAACGGCCGACTCCGGAGCACCTCCCGGGGGTGGCGACCCGGCGTCGTCAGACTGAGCCGATGACGGGGACGACCTCGCGGGTCCAGACCCTGGGTGGACCGGCGCTGTTCGTCCTGCTGTGGAGCACCGGTTTCGTCGGCGCCAAGTACGGGCTGCCCTACGCCGAGCCCTTCACCTTCCTCAGCCTGCGCCTGGGCGTCGCCGCGGCCCTGCTCGGCCTCCTCGCCGTCGCGCTGCGCTCGGCCGCCATGGCCTCCCGCCCGCAGTACGGCCGCGCCTCGATCGCCGGGCTGCTGCTGCACGGCGGATACCTGGGCGGCGTCTTCTACGGCATCTCGCTGGGTGTGCCCGCGGGGGTGTCGGCGGTGATCGTGAGCCTGCAACCGGTGCTCACCGCCGTCCTGGCCGCGCGGGTGCTCGGCGAGCGGCCCACGGCGCGCCAGTGGCTCGGGCTGGCGCTCGGCGTCGGGGGCGTCGCGCTGGTCGTCGGCCCGGGCGTCGGCGAGGCCGGCTCGGCCCAGCCGCTCCCGGTGGCCGGTCTCGTCGCGTGCCTGGTGGCACTGGCCTCGGGAACGCTCGGCACCGTCTACCAGAAGCGGCACGGCGACCGCATCCCGCTGGTCTGGGGGACGGCGGTCCAGTACGCGGCGGCCGCGGCCGTGCTGCTGGCGGTCGCGGTGGCGACCGAGGACATGTCGATCCGGTGGACCGCTGAGTTCGTCGCCGCGTTCGTCTGGCTGGTGCTGTTCCTGTCGATCGGCGCAGTCCTGCTGCTGCTCCTGCTGCTCCGCCGGGGCACGGCCGCCGGCGTCTCCAGCCTGTACTACCTCGTGCCGGTGGCCACCGCCGTCGAGGCGTACCTGCTCTTCGGCGAGCGGGTCAGCGGGCTGTCGTTCGTGGGGATCGGGGTCACCGCTGCCGGCGTCGCGCTGGTCGTGGCGCCACCGCGGAAGGGGTGACGCCCGACCACCGGAACGGCACGTCCACCACTGGGCGGCGGGTCACCTCCGAGCGGCTGCCCGGCCACCGCCGAGAGCGGCCGGCCCGCGCTGCGCGACGATCAGGTCCTCCCATCACCGGTCCCCGATCCCCAGGGAGTAACGCGCGTGCGAACCGCCGACCCGGCGACCCGATCCGGCTCCCCACGCCGCTGGTGGGTGGTGCTCGCCCCTGCCGCCGCTCTGGTGCTGGCCGCCCTGTGCCTGCGCGCGCCGTTCTCCGCCGTCGGGCCGGTCCTCGGCGAGCTGGGCACCGAGCTGTCCGTGCCGCAGGCCGCGTTGTCGGTGCTGCCGGCGCTCCCGCTGGTCTGCTTCGGCCTGGTCTCCCCCGTCGCGCCCGCCCTGGCCGCCCGGCTCGGCGTCCAGCGCGCCGTCCTGGCCGGCCTGGCCGTGCTCGCCGCCGGGATCGCCCTGCGCACGGCCGGCACCTGGGGTCTCTACGCCGGGACCGTGCTGCTGTCGGCGGGCATCGCGGTGGGCAACGTGCTGGTCCCGGCGGCCGCGCGGGCCGCGTACGGGAAGCGCGCGGCACCGGTGCTGGGCGCGGCGACCGCCTCGATGGGGTTCTCGGCGAGCCTCGGCGCGGGCCTGGCCCAGCCGCTGACCACGGCGACCGGCAGCGCGGTCGCCGGGCTGACCGTGTGGCTCGCGCCGGTGCTGCTCGCGGCCGCCGCGATGGCGCTGCTCGCCCGGCGCCGCGGGCCCGCGGCCGGCTCGCGGGTGGCCCGCCCGCCCGTGGTCGCCGTCCTCCGCGACCGGGTGGCACTGGCGGTGACGGTCTTCTTCGGCCTCCAGTCGCTCGCCTTCTACGTGATGCTCACCTGGCTGGCCGACGTCCTGGAGGACGACGCCGGCACGTCCGCGGTCAGCGCCGGGGCGCTCGTGGCCGCCGCAGCCGCGTTCGGTGCGCCCTGCGCGCTCGTCGTCCCGCCGCTGGCGGCGCGGGCGCGGTCCCAGGTCGGGTGGGTGATCGGCGCGACGCTGCTGTCGACCGTCGGGGTCCTCGGGTTGCTCGTCGCGCCCACGGCCGCCCCGGCGGTGTGGGCGGTGCTGTGGGGCCTGGGCACGGGGACGGCGTTCCCGCTGGCCCTGACCCTGGTGCTGGTGCGCACCCGGGACGTCGCCCAGACCGGCCGGCTGTCGGCGGCCGCGCAGAGCGTCGGGTACCTGCTGGCCGCGACCGGCCCGCTGGCCGTCGGCCTGCTGCACGACGCGACCGGCGGGTGGCGCGCGGGGCTGGCCGTCCTGGCCGTCCTGCAGGTCCTGCAGCTCGCGGCCGGGCTGTACGCCGGCCGGCCGCGGCTGGTGACCGAGGCGACGACGGGTGCCGCCCGCGCTGCCGGAGCCCGCCACTGACCGCGGCTCCCCGGCCCCTGCGAAGCCTGGCCGACTGGGAACGTCCGGCAGGTCGGTCGACAAACCTGCTCAGCGGGCCGGACCTGTCGCACCCCGTACGTATGTTCGATCCATGACGTCGGCCGGTTCCCTGCGCACGCCGATCGAGGCGGCGCTGGTGGTCCGGCTGCTGGACCGGCCGCCGAGCAGCGCCCGGTTGCCGGTGGGCGTGCTGACCCGGGCGGAGAAGGCCGCCGAGCTGCGCCGGCTGCAGGCCCGCCAGGCGATGGACGCCGCCTACGAGGCCGAGCTGGTGCTCGGCCTGGCCGACGACACCCCCGACACCCTCGACCCGCCGTCGGCTATGGGCGCGGAGCCGGTGTGCCCCCCGCATCGTCGAGGATCTCGTTGACCACGGCGGTCTTGGCGTCGGCGTAGTCCTGCACGTGCCGCCAGGTCCGCTCGGCGAGGTCGCACTTGGTGCGCGCGTAGCGTTCCCGCGCCACGTCGTCGTCGCGCAGTCGGTCCCGGAAGCGGAGCATCCGCTGCGCCTCGGCCGCACCCGAGCTGAAGACGTGCAGGTTGATGCTGGTGTCCGGACCCTTGAACAGGCGGTGCTCGAACCACTCCGGCTCCCGGATCCGCAGGACGTAGCCGGCCGCCTGCAGATGCGGCACATAGCTCGGCTCGTCAGCCGAATCCGGCACGACGAGCAGGATGTCGATGATGGGCTTGGCCATCAGACCGGGGACCGAGGTCGATCCGACGTGCTCGATGTGCAGCGCCTCGTTGCCGAGCACCGAGCGCAGGCGGTCGGCCTCGCGGCTGAACAACCGAGGCCAGTCGGGGTCGTACGGCGCGAGGGTGATCGAGGCGTTGTGCGGTTCCAGCGCTCCGACCGTGATCTCCTGGAGCTGGTGGTCGCGGCGCTCCTCGTCGGTGCCGTCAGCCTGCGGTGCCATGTCGCCGCGCTCCTCCCGATGACCAGCCGCGAACCGTGACTCCGAGTGCGCTGCCCCGCGCCCACATCGCGTCAGGACCTCCCGTCGCGCGACGGCCGATCGGCCGCTCGGCGCAGCCCGGCGAGGGCTTCGGCGAGCAGCGCGGGACGGTCCACCGCGGCGGCGTAGGCGGCCAGGAACCCGCTCAGGCGAACGCCCAACGCCCGGGCCCGCAGCTCCCGCTCGGCGTCCACCTCGCCGTACGCCCGGAAGAAGGCCACCCGCGCCGGCCCGACGAAGGCCGTGTAGGCCAGCGCCAGGTCCACGGCTGGGTCGGCCAGGCAGACGTCGCCCCAGTCGATGACCCCGACGGCGTTGCCCTGCTGGTCGAGGAGCAGGTGCCGCACGTGCAGGTCACCGTGGACCAGGACCGGGTCGCCGGTCGGTGCCCCCAGCCGCTCGGCCGAGCGCAGAACGGCCTCGACGGCCCGATCCCCTGCCCAGATCCCGTCCGTGACCAGCCTCCGCAGGTGCTCGCGGGTGTCGTCCATGCGGGCCCGCGGCTCTCCCCGGCGCATGGGGTCCACCGGCAGTTCGACGTCCACGGCCGCTCGTGTCCGGCCGTCGTGCAGCGCCCGGAGGAAGCCGCCCACTGCGCGCGCCGCGGCCGTCCGCGCGGCGTCGGAGAGGCCGGCCTCGGCCAGTTCCCGACCGGGCAGGAGCCGGGCGCCGGCGAACGGCCACGGATCGGCCGGGTCGTCGTCGACGGCGACCAACTCCGGCACGGGGACCGGCAGCGGAACGAGTGGAGCCAGCTGCGGCAGAACGGCCAGTTCCCGGCGGAATCCCGGAAGTGCCACCGCTCGACGGGGGAACCGGAAGGCCCACCTGTCGCCGACGACGTGGACGGTGTTGTCCCATCCCTCGGCCAGCGGCACCACGGGCAGGCCGCGCAGCGGGGGAAAGGCGGCCGCGACCAGTGCCGCCGCCCGCTCGGTGGTGCAGGGGCGCTCACCGGCCCAGCGTGGAGCAGCGCTCACCACGGGGTCCCGACAACGGCCACGGTCGCGAGCGCCACGGCGATCGCTCGGAGGTCCAGCAGCCGGGTGGCGCCGGCGCGAGCGATCAGCATGCTCATGACGATCTCCCGGTCGTGGGCCGGCGACCCCGCTCTCGGCCGCGCCGATCAGGGCAGGAACACCGCCCGGAAGGTAGCGCTCGACCCAGGAGACCCTGCGGTTCCCCGCCGGCGGGCGCCGTTCCTCCTCGGCGCTCATCACGTCTCGTGGACCGCGCCGTCGCCCCGAGCGGCCCGCTCAGGGTCAGCCCGCGACGTGATCGAGGGGTTCGGGTCGGTATGTGAGCTGCGAGCGTGGCCCTGACGACGCCGTGCGGGAATGGCTCCGCCGGAGCACGGCTTGCGGCGTACGTGACGACCATCGGACTCATCGGCAGCGGGAACATCGGCAGCACCGTCGCCCGGCTCGCGGTCGACGCCGGCCACGACGTCGTGCTCAGCAACAGCCGTGGACCCGAGACCCTCACCGACCTCGTGGATCGTCTCGGCCCGCACGCACGAGCGGCCACCGCGGCCGAGGCCGCCGCGGCCGGTGACATCGTCGTGGTGACCGTCCCGCTGAAGGCCTACCGCGAGGTGCCGGCCGAGCCGCTGCGCGGCAAGGTGGTCATCGACACCAACAACTACTACCCGGAGCGCGACGGGCACATCGCCGAGCTCGACGACGAGTCGACGACGACCAGCGAGCTGCTGCAGGCGCATCTCCCGGAGTCGCGCGTCGTCAAGGCGTTCAACAACATCTACGTCAGCCACCTCGGCAGCCTCCAGCGCCCGGCGGGTCACCCCGAGCGTTCCGTGCTGCCGATCGCCGGGGACGACGAGGCGGCCAAGCGGACGGTGGCCGGGTTCCTCGACTCGATCGGCTACGACGCCTACGACGTCGGCCCGCTCTCCGAGGGCTGGCGCTACCAGCGCGACACTGCGGCGTACGTCCAGCCGTACGCGGTCCCTGGCTCTGAGTACCCCACGTGGCCCGGGCGTCAGGTCACACCGGAGATGTTGAGGGAGAAGCTGGACGCAGCCGCGCGCTACCGGGACATGTGAGACCCCGGGTCTCCCGGAGTCGCCCCGGGGGCCGCGTCCCGGCAGGGTAGGTGCGTCGGCAGCCGATCCGTCGGCCATGAGCAGGAGGGGTCCATGGGCATCACGAACAGCGCGGAGTGGCAGGCGCTGGCCGAGCACCACCGCGCGGTGCGCGACCGGCACCTGCGCGACCTGTTCGCCGAGGACCCGCAGCGGGGCACCGAGCTGGTGGTCACCGCCGGCGACCTGTACCTCGACTACTCCAAGAACCGGCTGACCCGCGAGACGGTGCGGCTGCTCGCGGCGCTGGCCGAGCGGGTGGGCCTGCGCGAGCGCACCGAGGCGATGTTCCGCGGCGAGCACATCAACGTGACCGAGGACCGCGCCGTCCTGCACGTGGCGCTGCGCGATCCGCGCACCAGCGGCCTGGTCGTCGACGGGCACGACGTCAACGCCGAGGTGCACGAGGTCCTCGGCCGGATGGCCGACTTCGCCGACCGGGTGCGCAGCGGGGCGTGGACCGGGCACACCGGCGAGCGGATCCGGACCGTGGTGAACATCGGCATCGGCGGCTCGGACCTCGGGCCGGCCATGGCCTACCTGGCGCTGCGCGACCACTCCGACCGGTCGCTGGCCTTCCGGTTCGTCTCCAACATCGACCCGACCGACCTGGCCGAGGCGACCCGTGACCTCGACCCGGCCACCACGCTGTTCATCGTGGCGTCGAAGACCTTCACCACCCAGGAGACGCTGACCAACGCCAAGGAGGCCCGCCGCTGGCTGGTCGAGGGGCTGGCATCTGGGGGACACGGGGGCGACGAGAAGGCGGTCGCCAAGCACTTCGTCGCCGTCTCCACCAACGCCGAGAAGGTCGCCGAGTTCGGCATCGACACCCAGAACATGTTCGGTTTCTGGGACTGGGTCGGCGGCCGGTACTCGTTCACCTCGGCGATCGGCCTCTCGCTCATGGTGGCCATCGGGCCGGAGCAGTACCGGGAGATGCTCGACGGCTTCCACACCGTCGACGAGCACTTCCGCACCGCGCCGTACGAGGAGAACCTGCCGGCCCTGCTGGGCCTGATCTCGGTCTGGTACGTCGACTTCTTCGGCGCGCAGAGCCAGGCGGTGCTCCCCTACTCGCAGTACCTGGCGCGCTTCCCGGCCTACCTGCAGCAGCTGTGCATGGAGTCCAACGGCAAGTCGGTCACCCTCGACGGCTCACCGGTCGACGTCGCCACCGGGGAGATCGTGTGGGGCGAGCCGGGCACCAACGGCCAGCACGCCTTCTACCAGCTGCTGCACCAGGGCACGGTGCTGGTGCCGGCCGACTTCCTCGCCTTCGCCCAGCCGAACCACGACCTCGACGGCATGCACGACCTGTTCCTGGCCAACTTCCTCGCCCAGCCCCGCGCACTGGCCTTCGGCCGCACGGCCGAGGAGGTCGCCGCGGAGGGGACGGCGCCGGACGTCGTCCCGCACAAGGTCATGCCGGGCAACCACCCGTCGAACGCGATCGTCGCGCCCAAGCTGACGCCGTCGG
This sequence comes from Geodermatophilus sp. URMC 65, assembly GCF_053502545.1. Taxonomy (NCBI): domain Bacteria; kingdom Bacillati; phylum Actinomycetota; class Actinomycetes; order Geodermatophilales; family Geodermatophilaceae; genus Geodermatophilus; species Geodermatophilus sp. URMC 65. The sequence continues at coordinate 4,789,607 of NZ_CP199954.1, read as the reverse complement.
CGCTCGGGCAGCTGGTCGCCGCCTACGAGCACCGGGTCTTCACCCAGGGGGTCGTCTGGGGCATCAACTCGTTCGACCAGTGGGGCGTGGAGCTGGGCAAGGTCATGGCCAGCCAGCTGGCGCCGAAGCTGCAGAGCGAGACGGCGCCGGAGTACGACTCCGACTCCTCCACCAACGCGCTGGTCCGGCTGCTGCGGGAAGGCCGCGGCCGCCCGGCCTGAGGGGTGGTGTGCGTCCGTGGCGCGTCCAAGGCGGGCGACGCGCCACGGACGCACACCACCGGCTGCGGTCAGCCCTCGCCGCGCAGCTCCGCCAGGATCGGCGCGGCGACCTTGAACGCGTGGTTGGCCGCGGGCACGCCGGCGTAGACGGCGGCGTGCTGGATCACCTCGGCGATCTCCTCGTCGGACAGGCCGTTGTTCTTGGCCGCCCGCACGTGCAGCGCGAACTCGTCCCAGTGGCGCAGCGCGATGGTGATCGACAGCGTCATGAGGCTTCGGTCGCGGCGGGCCAGGCCGGGGCGCTGCCACACGTCGCCCCAGGCCACCCGGGTGATGAAGTCCTGGAAGTCGGTGGTGAACGGCGTCGTGCTCGCGACGGCGCGGTCGACCCAGGCGTCGCCGAGCACCTCGCGCCGGGTCCGCATGCCGGCAGCACGGCGCTCGTCGTCCGTGCTGGGGTGCAGAGCCCGGCGAGCGTCGTCGGTGTCGGGCAGCTCGGTCACGCGTGGCCGCCCGCCGCGTCGAAGTGCCCCAGCAGCGCACCGGTGACCTCCAGCGGCTGCTCGAGGTTGGGCAGGTGCGCGCCCGGGCTCACCGACACCAGCGAGGCGCCGGCGATGCCCTCGGCGATCGCCTGCTGGTGCGGCGGCGGCAGCGCGGGGTCCTCGGCGCCCGACACGACCAGCGTCGGGGCGGTGATCCGCCCCAGGTCCTCGCGCAGGTCCACCGCCGCGACCACCTCGCAGCACAGCGCGTAGCCCTCGTCGTCGGCCGCGACGATCATCGCCTCGAGCCGCGCCACCAGGTCGGGGTGCTCGGCGGCGTACGCCGGCGTCAGCCACCGGCTCACCACCGTCGGTGCCAGCGGCGCGGTCCCGCCGGAGCGGGCCGCCGCGGCCCGGTCGAGGAAGCCCTGCGGATCGGGCTTGGCCGACGTGGCCAGGGCGACCAGCCGGTCCACCCGCGCGGGCTCGCGGGCGGCCAGCCGCAGCGCCATCATCCCGCCCAGGGACAGCCCGGCGACGTGGGCCCGCCGCACGCCGAGCCGGTCGAGCAGCGCGAGCACGTCGTCCACCAGGTCGTCGAGGGAGTAGGGCCCCGCGGGGGACGGCGACTCGCCGTGGCCGCGGGTGTCGTAGGTGACCACCCGGTAGCGCTCGGCCAGCGGGGGCACCTGCGGGTCCCACATGCCGCGGGTGGCCCCCAGCGAGTTGGACAGGAGGACGACCGGCGCGTCGGCCGGCCCGTCCTCGGTGTACGAGACCTCGACGGCTGTCATGGGCGTCCCTCCGTGAGCCGATGTCCATCGGCCTGACTCCGCGGCTCGGTCCGCTCCTCGCTCGTTCCTCGCTGCGATGCTCCCGAGCCCGTCGTCAGGCGGTCGTGCTCGGCGAGCGCGGCGTCCACCTGGGCGCCGGCCTCGCCGACGTCGGGTGTACCGGCCGCGAGCACCGCACGCACGTCGACGTCGGTGCGGGCGGCGACGACCTCGGCCAGCGGCCGGCCGCTGTCGCGGGCCTCGCGGACGGCGGCGGCCGCGGCGTCGTGCGCCGCACCCTTGCCGAGGGTGGGTGCCAGCGCCTCGGCGAGCGCGCCGGCCAGCGGACCCTCGGCCGCGGCCGCGGCGGTGGCGGCCATGCGCGCGGGGTCCGGGCGCAGCCCGCGCAGGCTCTCGGCCAGCCACGACGCCGCCGACCCGACGGTGGTCAGCAGCTCGGTGAGCGTCGGCCACTCGCTGTGCCAGCCGCCGGCGGCCCGCTCGTGCTCCTGCTCCATCGCCGACAGCAGCGTGGCGACCAACCCCGGCGCACGGCGGGCGCAGGCCCGGGCCGAGATGGCGGCGACCGGGTTGCGCTTGTGCGGCATCGCCGACGACCCGCCCCGCCCCTCGCCCACCTCGGCGACCTCCGCGACCTCGGTCTGGGCGAGCAGCACGACGTCGACGGCCACCGTGGCGACCACGCCCGCGGCCGCGCCCAGCGCCCCGGCCAGGTCGGCGACCGGCAGCCGGACGGTGAACCACGGGACGGCGGTGCTCGTCAGCTGCAGCTCCTCGGCCAGCGCCGCCCGCAGCGCGACGCCGGCCCCGCCGCTGGCGGCCAGCGTGCCGACCGCGCCGCCGTACTGCACCGGCAGCTCGGCGACCACCTCGGCCAGCCGCAGCCGGGCGCCGTCCAGCCCGGCCAGCCAGCCGGCGGCCTTGAGCCCGAAGGTCGTGGGCAGCGCCTGCTGCATGAGCGTGCGGCCGGCCAGGACGTCGTCCCGGTGGGTGCGGGCGAGCCCCGCGACGGTCTCCGCGGCCGCGGCCAGGTCGGCGTCGACCGCGGCGATCGCGGCCCGCGCCATCAGCAGCAGCGCGGTGTCCAGCACGTCCTGGCTGGTGGCCCCGACGTGGACGGCGACCGCCTCCCGCTCGCCCACCGCGTCCTGCAGCACCCGCACCAGCGGCGGCACCGGGTTGCCGGCGTCCGCCGCCCGGGCCACCACGGTCGCCAGGTCCAGCCGCTCGGGGTGCGTGCAGGCGGCGGTGACCGCGTCGGCCGCGGTGGTGGGCACCAGCCCGGTGCGCGCCGCGGCGCGGGCCAGTGCGGCCTCGACGGCCAGCAGCGCCCGGAACCAGGCGTCGTCGGAGACGGCGGCCGCGGCCCCGCCGCGGGCGAAGGTCCCGGAGAGCAGCGTCATACGGCGAAGAACACCGTCTCCTGGTCGCCCTGCAGGTGGATGTCCAGGCGGTAGCCGTCGTCGGTCGGCTCCGCGACCAGCGTGCGGCGCTGCTCCTCGGTCAGCCCCCGCAGGACGACGTCCTCGGCGTTGGCCGCGGCCTCGTCGGCGAAGTAGATCCGGGTGACGACGCGGTCGAGCAGGCCCCGGGCGAAGACCGAGACGTCGATGTGCGGCGCCTGCAGACCGCCCTCGCCGTCGGGCACCCGGCCGGGCTTGAGCGTGAAGATCTCGAACTCCCCCGGCGGGTGGACCGTCGAGGCGCGGGCGTAGCCGCGGAAGCCCGGGTGGGACGACCCGCCGCGGGGGTCCTCGGGCGACGGGAAGCGGCCGTCCGGGTCGGCCTGCCAGGTCTCCAGCATGGCGTCGGGGACGACGTCGCCCGCGCCGTCGAGCACGCGGCCGCGGATCCAGATCCCGCCCTCGGTGCCCTCCTGCGCGGCCCAGATGCCGTCCGGCCAGGTCAGACCGATGGCCAGGTACGGGCCGACCGTGGCGCTCGGGGTGGTGCCCAGCCGGAACGGTTCGGTGAGGAAGCCGCTGCCGCGCTGCCCGGACCGGGGCTGGAACGGGGTGGCCGGGTCCGGCGGGACGTCCAGGGGGTCCACGAACTGCGCGCTCACGCCATACCTCCCGTGCGATTCCGCGCCTCGGTCGCTGGCGCTCCCTGCGATGCTCCCTCGGCTGTCATCACGCCACGTCTCCGTCGTCCTCGGTCTCGAACGGGGTCTGGTCCGTGCCGCGCAGCACGATGTCCCACTCGAAGGCCAGCGCCCAGTTGTCCTGGGTGCGCTCGAGGGAGTACCGGCTGACCGCCCGGTGCCGGGCGACGGGTGGGATCGCGTTGAAGATCGGGTCCTGACCGAACAGCGGGTCGTCCGGGAAGTACATCTGGGTGACCAGCCGCTGGGTGAACGCCCGGCCGAACAGGCTGAAGTGGATGTGCGCGGGGCGCCAGGCGTTGTGGTGGTTGCCCCACGGGTAGGCGCCGGGCTTGATCGTCAGGAACTCGTAGCGGCCCAGGCTGTCGGTGACCACCCGGCCGAGCCCGTCGAAGTGCGCGTCGAGCGGCGCCGGCCAGTTGTCGGCGACGTGCCGGTAGCGGCCGGCCGCGTTGGCCTGCCACACCTCGACCAGCGCGTCGGGCACCGGGCGGCCGTCGCTGTCGAGCACGCGGCCGTACACGAGGATCCGCTGGCCGATCGCCTCGCCGCCGTTGCGCAGCGTCAGGTCGGCGTCCTGGGGCAGCACCCGGTCCTCGCCGAGCACCGGGCCGGTGATCTCGGTGAGCCGGTGCGGCAGGTCGACGGGCGTCCGCAACGGCGCGCGCAGCGCGGTGCTCCGGTAGTCGGGGAACCCGACGGGCGTCCGCTTCTCGGCGGGTTCGCGCAGGTAGCGCGGCAGGATCAGCCTGCTCTCCGATGTGGTGCCGGTCATAGCGTGGAAGGTACGGCCCGGCTCTACGCTGCCCAAGCGATCGCTTCCGATGGACGGAAGCCGGGAGGTGCGATGGCCGGTCGGAGCAGCACGCCCGGGCGGTCGGTCACGTCCCGCGCGCTCGCCGTCCTCGGCGCCTTCGACACCGGCGCCCCGCGACTGTCGCTGTCGGAGATCGCCGAGCGATCCGCCATGCCGCTGACCACCGTGCACCGGCTGCTCGGCGAGCTCACCGACTGGGGTGCGCTGCAGCGGCGTCCCGACGGCCGCTACGAGATCGGCCGGCGGCTGTGGGACCTCGGCCTGCTCGCGCCGGTGCAGCTGGAGCTGCGCCAGGTCGCCGCGCCGTTCCTGCTCGACGTGCACACCGCGACCCGCGACACCGTGCACCTGGCGGTCCGCGAGGGCCGCAGCGCGCTGTACGTCGAGCGGGTCTCCGGCCGCGAGTCGGTGCCGGTGGTCAGCCAGGTGGGCAGCCGGCTGCCGCTGCACGCCACCGGGGTGGGCAAGGTGCTGCTGGCCGCCGCGCCGGAGGACGTCGCCGAGGCGGTGCTGCGCACGCCGACCCGCGAGACGCGGCACACCATCGTCGACCCCGGGCGGCTCCGCCGGGAGATCGCCGAGGTGCGCCGCCGCGGCTACGCGCGGACCGCCGAGGAGATGTCGCTGGGCACGCTGTCGGTCGCCGTCCCGGTGCGGGTGGAGCGACCGGCCGGCCCGGCGGTCGTCGCCGCCCTGGGCGTCGTCGTCCCCAGTCACCGGCGGGACCTGCTGCGGCTGGTGCCGGTGCTGGAGGTGGCCGCGCGCGGCATCGGGCGGGAGCTGGCACGGGCACAGCCCTTCCACTGAGCGGGAGCGAACGGTTCCCATCCCGGCGTAGCGGCGGTCACACTCGGCCCGTGCGCACCCAGGTGGGGATCATCGGCGCCGGCCCGGCCGGCCTCCTGCTGTCGCGGCTGCTGGCCCTCCAGGGCATCGACTCGGTCGTCCTGGAGAACCGGTCGCGGGACTACGTGGAGGCGCGGATCCGCGCCGGCATCCTCGAACAGCACACCGTCGACACGCTGACCGCGGCCGGGGTCGGTGACCGGCTGCAGCGCGAGGGTCTGGAGCACTCCGGCATCCACCTGCAGTACCCGGGTGTGCGGCACACCCTGCACTTCCCTGAGCTGTGCGGGCGCACCGTGTGGGTCTACGGGCAGACGGAGGTCACCAAGGACCTCATCAAGGCCCAGCTGGACGGCGGCCCGCCGCTGCTGTTCGAGGTCTCCGACGTCCGGCCCGAGGACGTCGACGGCGACAACCCGCGGATCCGGTTCACCGACGCGGACGGCGTCCCGCAGGTGCTCGAGTGCGACGTCGTCGCCGGCACCGACGGCTTCCACGGCCCTTCCCGCGCCGTGGTGCAGGAGGCCGGCGGGCGGGTGTGGGAGCGCACCTACCCCTACGCCTGGCTGGGCATCCTGGCCGACGCCGCGCCCGCCACCGACGAGCTGATCTACGCCTGGCACCCCGAGGGCTTCGCGCTGTACTCGATGCGCTCGCCCACGGTGTCCCGGCTGTACCTGCAGGTGGACCCGAAGGAGTTGATCGAGGACTGGTCCGACGAGCGGATCTGGGACGCGCTCGACACCCGGATGGCGCTGGAGGGCTGGTCGGTCAACCGCGGGCCGGTGACGGAGAAGTCGATCCTGCCGATGCGCTCGTTCGTCAGCGCCCCCATGCGCCGCGGCCGCCTCTTCCTCGCCGGGGACGCGGCGCACATCGTCCCGCCGACCGGCGCGAAGGGCCTCAACCTCGCCGTCGCCGACGTCACCCTGCTGGCCCAGGCGCTGGTGCGGCTGCTGCAGGAGAAGGAGACCGACCTGGTCGACTCCTACTCCGACCGCGCCCTGGCCCGCGTCTGGCGGTGCACGCACTTCTCCTGGTGGATGACGTCGATGCTGCACCGCTCCGGCGACGACTTCGACGCCGAGCTGCAGCTCTCCCAGCTGCGGCGGGTCTGCTCGTCGGAGGCCGCCGCGCGCGAGCTGGCCGAGAACTACACCGGTCTCCCGCTCGAGCTCTGACGAGGCCACAGCTGCCGGCCACCGGCTTCGGGATCCCTCGCGGCGCCGGGCAGCGGCCTGGTCGGCCTCGTCGCGCCGGGCTGTGGGGAGCGGCGACTCTCAGGGGCGCCAGCGGACCTCGACCCTGGTCCAGGTGACCTCGAACCCGCCGGGGAACACCTGCTCCACCGCGCCGGCACCCATCCGCTGCTGGGCGATCCGGCCGGCCAGCTCGACCGCCTTGGCGGCCGCGGCCGCGGTGAGCGCGACCGCCGACGCGGTGAGCAGCGGCCCGGCGAGCGCCACGCGCGCGAGCGCCGGGACCAGCGAGGGGCGCCGCTGCGGCGCCACGCCGGAACCCCGCGGGCGCGGACCCGGGACCGCGGCCCCGTCCCTCCCGATGATCGCGTCGGGCTCGACCGGCTGTCGTTCCGTCATCCCGTCCTCCGTCCACCGGGGCACCCAGGCGCCCTGGACCACCACCGGCGCCCATCGTGACGGAGGCAGGCACCCCGGCGCGAGGGCGGTGTCCAGCGAGGCACGCTCGGACCCGGCGGGGGGGTCAGCGGCCGGCGTCGAGCAGGGTGAGGACGGCGTCCGCGGTGCCCGGCGCCAGCGGCAGGTGCGGCAGGACGGCGGGCAGCTCCTCCGGCTCGATGCCCTCGGCGAGCAGCGCGGTGAGCACCCGGTCGGCCTGGGACGGCGGCACCGGCTCGTCGAGGTCCGCGACCGCGGCCCGGGCCAGGAAGACCGCACCCGAGGCGGCCGGGTCCTCCCCCGAGGGTGCTGACGGCGGAGCGGTCGCGGCCTCCCACGTGAGCGCCTCGGCCGCCCGCACCAGCGACAGCGGCAGCCCCTCGGCCTCGACCTCCAGCAGCGGGACGTCGGCCAGCGCGGCCAGCACCAGGTGCTCGGCCTCCGTGCGCAGCGACGCCTCCCACTCCCCCGCCCGGACCACGCCGACCAGGTCGCGGCCGTCCTCCCCGAGGTCGTCCAGCAGCTCGGCCCACTCCGCCCGCCGGGTCGCCCGCGCCCGCTCGGCGGCCAGCACGCAGGTGGCCAGCACGAACGGCTCGAGCACCTCGCGGTCGAACCGGTCGGCGTAGAGGACCCCGGTGGCGTCCACCGCGTTCAGCACGTCGCGGAAGCTGCCCGGCCGGGCGTCGCCGAGGTCGAGCCGGCCGTCCTCCTCGCCGGACAGCGGCTGCCCATGGGCGATGCGGTCGCCGATGGTCCCGCCGGTCTCGCCCAGCCGGCCGCGGCGCCGCTCGTGGTGCGGCCGGTCGGACATCCCGACGGTCCACGCGCAGGTCTCGGCGATCAGCGCGGGCAGCCGCTCCTGCAGCACCTCGCGGCCGAGCTGGCCCATCCAGTCGACGTCGAACACGCCTCCCAGCGTCCCCCCGCGGAGCGGGGCCCGCCGCCAGCCCCATCACGCACCGGAACGGCCACCCTTCAGGGGCCCGCGCCGAGCCTGCGAGGCGTGGGGGGAAGGGTGGTCCTCTTTCAGCCGAAGAGCTCGCCCAGGAACGACTGCTTGCGCTTGTGGCCGTACCCGGAGGAGTGCTGCTTCTTCTGGACCTGGTTGAGCACCTCGCCGACCACCGCGCCGAGCCCGCCCGCCGGCGGTGTGGCCGCTGCCGTGGCCCGACGTCCCCTGGGCCGTGCCGTACCCGGCCGACCCGCCGGGGGACGCGGACGCCGCGGACCGGCCGCCGTGCCAGGCGTTCTCCGCGTCGATCAGCCGCTCGAGCTCACCGCGGTCGAGGAAGATGTCGCGGCACTCGGTGCACTGGTCGACGTGGACCCCGTTGCGCTCGTAGGTGCGCATCGGACCGTGACACTTGGGACAGGTCAGCTCCATGGCCCGGCAACGGGCGGCACACCGCCCACGTTCCCCCCGACCGACACGCCGCGGGAACCCGTACCGACCGGTTCTACCCGTCGGTAGGAATTGTGGGAGAGTCGGTCTCCCACCCTGCGAGACGGCACGGTCGCCGTCAGGAGAGAGGCCCGATGCGGTTGCAACTGTCCCCGGAACTGGAGGCCTTCCGGGAGGAGATGCGGACGTTCTTCACCACCCAGGTGCCGCAGGAGATCCGCGACACCGTCGCGGCCCGCCGGCACGTCTCGAAGGACCAGTACGTCCAGACCCAGCGGATCCTGAACGCCGCTGGGCTCGCCGTACCGCACTGGCCCGTGGAGTGGGGCGGCAGGGACTGGACGCCGCTGCAGCGGCACATCTGGCGCGAGGAGATGCAGCTGGCCTGCGTGCCCGAACCGCTGGCCTTCAACGCCAGCATGATCGGCCCGGTGATCGCGGCCTTCGGGAACCAGGAGCAGAAGGAGCGGTTCCTGGCCAAGACGGCGAACCTCGACATCTGGTGGTGCCAGGGCTTCTCCGAGCCCGACGCCGGCTCCGACCTGGCCAGCCTGCGCACCACCGCCGTCCGCGACGGCGACGACTGGGTCGTCAACGGCCAGAAGACGTGGACGACGCTGGGCCAGCACGCCGACTGGATCTTCTGCCTGGTCCGCACCGACCCGACCGCGGAGAAGAAGCAGCGCGGCATCTCGCTGCTGGTGTTCCCGATGGACACCCCCGGCGTCACACTGCGGCCGATCGAGCTCATCGACGGCAGCTTCGAGGTCAACGAGGTCTTCTTCGAGGACGTCCGCGTGCCGGCCGAGAACCTGATCGGCGAGGAGAACCGCGGCTGGGACTACGCGAAGTTCCTGCTCGGCAACGAGCGGGTGGGCATCGCGCGGGTCGGCAGCACCAAGCGGCTGCTGGCCCAGGCCAAGGCGTACGCGCAGGAGGTCACCGTGGGCGGTCGCCCGCTGGCCGAGGACCCGCGCATGGCCAGCCGTATCGCCGAGGTGGAGAACGAGCTCCTCGCGCTCGAGCTGACCGCGCTGCGCGTGGCCGCGCACTCGGCCGACGGCAAGCCGCACCCGGCCTCGTCGGTGCTCAAGCTCCGTGGCTCGGAGCTCCAGCAGGCCGCCACGGAGCTGGTGGTCGACATCGCCGGCCCGCTCTCGCTGTCCTCGTTCGCCGACGGCGGCTCCGAGGTCCCCGACTGGGCCCGCGTGGCCACGCCGGAGTACCTCAACTACCGCAAGGTCTCCATCTACGGAGGCTCCAACGAGGTGCAGCGCACCATCATCGCCGGCACGATCCTGGGGCTCTGAGGCAACCGTGGACTTCACCTTCGACAGTGAGCAGAACGACCTCCGGGAGGCCGTGCGCGGTCTGCTGGAGCGCGCCTACGGCGACGGGGAGCAGCGCCGCCGGGTGACCGGCACCGACCCCGGCTTCGACGAGAAGACCTGGTCGCGGCTGGCCGAGATGGGGCTGCTGGGGCTGCCCTTCGCCGAGGAGCACGGCGGCATGGGCGCCGGGCCGATCGAGGTGGCGATCGTCGCCGAGGAGATCGGCCGGGTGCTCGCGCCCGAGCCGTTCGTCGAGGCGGTCGTGCTCGCCGGCGGCCTGGTCGCCGCCGTCGGCACCGACGCCCAGAAGGGCGAGATCCTGGGCGGCATCGCCGAGGGGACGACGCTGGCCGCCGCCGCGCACGCCGAGCCGGGCACCCGCTGGAGCCCGGCTGCCGAGGCCGTCACCGCGAGCCAGGACGGCGACTCCTGGACGCTCACCGGCGTCAAGGAGCCGGTCCTCAACGGTGCGCGGGCCGACGTCCTCGTGGTCTCCGCGGTGGTCGACGGGGGGACGGCGCTGTTCCTCGTCCGCGGCGACGCGGCGGGCCTGACCCGCAGCGGCTACCGCACCCACGACGGCGGCCGCGCGGCCAACGTGCGCTTCGAGGGCACCCCGGCCGAGCTGCTCGGCGAGGGCACTGCGGACCGCACCGCGGAGATCGAGCGGGTGCTCGCCGAGGCGCGCACCGCCTACGCCCACGAGGCGATCGGCTCGATGGACACGGCGCTGCGCACCACCGCCGAGTACCTTAAGACCCGCAAGCAGTTCGGCGTGACGCTCAACCGGTTCCAGGCGCTCACCTTCCGCGCCGCGGACATGTACGTCTCGCTCGAGCTGGCCCGCAGCACCGCGCTGTGGGCGTCGATGGTGGCCGACGCCGGCGGGGACGTCGTCACCGCCGCCGACCGCGCCCGGCTGCAGACCAGCCGCGCCGGCCGGCACATCGGCAAGGAGGCGATCCAGCTGCACGGCGGGATCGGCGTGACCGCCGAGTACACGATCGGCCACCACACCAGCCGGCTCACCGCCATCGACCACGTCCTCGGCGACGGCGACTGGGCGCTGTCCCGCCTCGCCGCGGACGTGACCGGGCACGAGACCGTCGACCCGTTGGGTGCGCCCTACACCGGCTGAGCAACGAGCGAACGGCCTGCGGCCGGCGTCCCCACGTGCGACGCCGGCCGCAGTCGTCTCCCGGTCCGGACACGCGCGGCCTTCCACCCGGCCGCGCGGTGCCCGGCGGTCCCTAGCCTCCCGGTGTGCTCACGTCCCCGCTGCTCGTGCCGCTCCTCCTCGCGGTCGCCGGCCTGGCCGGCTGGGGCGTCGCCCGGCTCGTCCGCCGCAGGCGCGGCCGGACGGTCACCGCGCTGGTGGCGGCCCTGGCCTTCCTCGCGGTCACCGCCGGGGGCGTGCAGCTGTGGGCACTGGCCGCGCTCGACTCCTCCGCGGTGGCGCGGGCGGTCGTCTGGCGCGACGCCGACGTCGACGACTGGCGGCGCTTCCCGGCGCTGCCGGTCCCCGCCGGCCCGCAGACCCTGCAGCTCCGGCCGGCGTCCCTGCCCGACGGCGTCCTCGACGAGGTGACCGTGCCCGACGGCGGGACCGAGGACCTGGACGCGCTGCTCGAGCGCACCGGGACCCAGGCGTTCCTCGTCCTGCGCGGCGACGAGCTGGTCGTCGAGCGGTACCTGCACGGCGGAGGGAGGGAGGCGACCCAGACGTCGTTCTCCGTCGCCAAGTCGATCCTCTCCACCCTGGTCGGCATCGCCCTCGACCGCGGCCAGATCGGCAGCCTCGACGACCCGGTCACCATCTACGTGCCGGAACTGCTGGACCGGGACCCCGACTTCGCCCGGGTCACCCTGCGGTCCCTGGTCACCATGTCGTCGGGGCTGCACTACGAGGAGCACGGGCTGCCCTGGAGCGACGACTCGGTCACCTACTACTCCCCCGACCTGCGCGCGACGGCCCTCTCGGTGGAGATCGACGAGGCCCCGGGCGTCCGCTGGCACTACGACAACTACAACCCGCTGCTCGTGGGACTGGTCCTGGAGCGGGCCACCGGCACCCCGGTGGCCGAGTACGCGAGCGAGGTGCTGTGGCAGCCGCTCGGCGCCGAGGCCGACGCGTCGTGGAGCGCCGACAGCGAGGCCTCCCGCTTCCCGAAGATGGAGAGCGGCTTCAACGCCCGGGCCGTCGACTACGCCCGCTTCGGGTACCTCGTCGCGCACGAGGGCAGGGTCGGCGACCGGCAGGTGGTGTCCGCGGCCCGGATCGCCGAGGCGACCGCCCGCGACACCTCCGCCGACCCGGCCGAGCACTACCAGTACTGGTGGTGGGTCGACACCGAGCGGGAGGGGCGCTTCTCCGCGCGGGGCAACAAGGGCCAGCACGTCTACGTGGACCCGGCCACCGACGTGGTCGTCGTCCGGATGGGCCGCGAGTACGGCATCGACGACTGGCCCGCGGTCCTGCGGGACGTGGCCGACCGGGTCCAGGCCGCCGGGTCGTGAGCGGCCCTACTCCCCGAGCACCCCCAGGCGCAGCTCGTCGGCCTCGGCGCACACCCGGTCCAGCGCCGCGACGACGACGTCCTCGCCGAGCTGCCCGCCGGTGAGCTCCTCGACCGGCACCGGCACGTGGTCCGCGACCGTCAGCCGGGTGGCGACCTCCAGGGCCGCCCGCAGCAGCGCGCCGTCCTGGCTGCCGTGGTCGTCGACCGCGCCCAGCGGGGTGACCATGCTCGGTGGGAAGCCCCACTGCTCGAGCGCCACCGCGGTGAGCCGGAAGGCGTGGATGCCGTAGCGGCGGACCTCGGCCGCCCGGCGACCGGCGGCGGTCGGCTCGGCGGCCGCCAGTTCGGCGTAGCCCTCCGTGTCGCTGTGGTGCAGCAGCGCGACGCCCAGGGGCGCGAGCAGCCCCAGGCACAGCGCGTCCTGCGGCCGCTCGCCGAACCGCGGGGCCAGCGTGGCGGCGGCCAGTGCGACGCAGGTGCTCATGGCCCAGAACCCCTCGGGCAGCCGCGACTCGTCGTCCAGGCCGGACAGCGCGACGGCGGCCATGGTGCGCACGGTGGGGAAGCCGACGACCGTGACCGCGACCTGCAGCGAGGTGACCCGCCCGCGCATGCCGAAGTAGGCGGAGTTGGCCAGCTTCATCACCCGCCCCGCCAGCGCCACGTCGGAGGCCAGGGTCCGGGCGAGGGTGCGCGCGTCGGTGTCGTCGGAGTCGGCCATCGACACGATCTGCGCGGCGGTCGGTTCCTGCGCGGCCATCGTCTCGATACTGCTCAGCACCGCCTCGAGGTCGAAGGACTGCGTGGTGGCCAGGGTCGTGGGCACGGCTGCTCCCGGGAGGACGAGGCGGCTGACGGTCATCGGGTGTGGGCGGCGTACCAGGCGGCGGCGCGGGAGCCGGTCATCGGCCGGGCGAGGGCGAAGCCCTGCAGGAAGCCGGCCCCGAGGTCGGCGAGCCGCGCGGACTGCTCCTCGGTCTCCACCCCCTCCGCCACGCTCGTCAGGCCGAGGCTGCGGGCCAGCGCGATCACCGCCGAGGCGATCTCGGGGTGCCCGTCGGCGAGCTCGGCGACGAACGAGCGGTCCACCTTGAGGACGTCCACCGGGAGGTGGCGCAGGTAGGACAGCGACGAGTAGCCGGTGCCGAAGTCGTCGATGGCCAACGAGACGCCGAGGTCGCGCAGCTGCACGAGCACCTCGCGGGCCGAGGCGGGGTCCTCCATCAGGGCAGACTCGGTGATCTCGATCTGCAGCCGCGCCGGGGCCAGCCCGTGCCGATCCAGGGCGGTGACCACGTGGCCGTGCAACCGGTCGTCGAGCTGCAGCGCCGAGACGTTGACATTGGCCCGCTGCGGGGCGGCGTCGCCGAGCACGCGGTCCCACTCGGCCAACTGGCGGCAGGTCTCGTCGAGCACCAGCAGGCCCAGCGCGCCGATCAGCCCGCCCTCCTCGGCCAGCGCGACGAACACCGCCGGGCTGATCGGGCCACGGCGTGGGTGGTGCCAGCGGGCCAGCGACTCGACGGCCACCGGGGCGCCGTCGGCGGCGCGGAAGATCGGCTGGTAGAGCAGCGTGATCTCCCGCCGCTCGATCGCCTCGCGCAGCTCGGCGACCAGCCGCAGCTTGTCCCGCGCCTCGGCCCGGGCGCTCGGGTCGAGCACGGTGATGCGGCCCTTGCCGCCGGCCTTGGCCTGGCACACCGCGATGTCGCCGTCGCGGACGAGCTCCTCCGCCGTGCCGTGCTCGGCGGTCTGCACGGTGACGCCGATGCTGGCGTGCGGGCGGACGTCGACCCCGCTGAGCCGCAACGGCTGGGCGAGCGCCGCACCGATGCGCTCGGCCAGCGCCACCGCGGCGTCCTCGTCGAGGTCCGCGCAGACGACGACGAACCCGTCGCCGCCCGGGCGTGCCACCAGGTCAGCGGACGGCACCGTGGCGCGCAACCGGGTGGCGACCTCCACGAGCAGCTCGTCACCGGCGGCGTGGCCGAGGGACTCGTTGACGACGGTCAGGTCGTCCAGGTCGAGGGAGATGACGGCCAGGCCGCCGGCGCCGGGACGGAACCGCTCGGCCACCCGCTCGGCGAGCAGGCTGCGGTTGGGCAGCCCGGTGAGCGGGTCGTGGTGCGTCTGGTGCTCCAGCCGGGCCTCGAAGGCCAGCCGGTCGGTGATGTCCTCGATGGTGCCGACGAAGCCGGCCCCGACGCCGGGGGTGAACAGTTGCGAGAAGCGGATGACCGTCGTCCGCTCGGTGCCGTCCGCGCGGACCAACCGGGCCCTGGTCTCCCCGTCGTGCCCGCCGAGGACGGCGACGACCTGCTCGATGACGGCGTCGAGGTCGTCGGGGTGCACCGTGGCCATCCAGCCGGTGCCGAGCAGCTGCTCGGCCTGCAGCCCGACCAGGCTGCAGAAGGCGTCGTTGACGTGCGCCAGCCGCATGCCCTGCTCGGAGAGCAGCGTGGGCACCGGGGAGCGCTCGGCCAGCGTGGCCAGGCGCCGCTCGTGGGCGTCGGCGGTGGCCCGCAGGACCCGCTCGGACCCGCTGTCGGCCGGGACCACCTGCAGCGTCCACGTCCGTCCGCTGGGCGTGGGGGTGCACAGCACGAGTGCCCCGACGAGGGCGCCGCTGGCGGTGCGGACGGACAGGTTCATGCGTGCGCTGCGCTCGGGGCGGAGCAGCAGTCCGGTCTCCGCGCCGCGCAACGACGGCATCAGCGAGGCGACCGGCAGCCACCGCAGGTCGTCCGCCCCGTAGCCCAGCAGCTGCGTCGCGCCCTCGTTGCCCCAGACGATCCGCGGCGTCCCGTCCACGACCTCGGCCACCAGGAGCACGAGGCCGTCGCTCACCGCGGCCCCGTAGAAGACCGACGAGACGATCTCCGCCGGCACCAGTGGCTCAGCGGTCGCGGTCGTCGCTGACACGCGCCCCCCTCCCGAACAGGCGTCGACCGGCATCCGTGCCCCTCGTCCGCCTGGACAGGAGTACGGCACCCGGGGGTGCGTCCACCAGTCGTGGGACGGCGGCCTCACCCTCCCGGGGTGCACCCTCGGCCCCGCAGGCGCGGAGGCGGCGCCCGCTGCGGAGGGTGACGCAGCCCACTCACGGAGGAGTTCCGCGGTTCGGCATGATCTCCCTGGCTGCGCCACCGGTGCACGCCGTTCCGGACCGACCCGTCCCCGGCTCCGTCGCCGAGGATGGGCGGCGACCGACCCCGTGCAGGAGGAACCGGACGTGCTCATCGGAGTCCCTCGGGAGACCCGGCCCGGCGAGACGCGCGTGGCGGCTACGCCGACCACCGTGCGCCAGCTGACCGCGCTGGGCTACGACGTCGTCGTCGAGACCGGCGCGGGGGCGGCGGCCAGCTTCCCCGACGACGGCTACCACGGGGCCGGGGCCCGGGTGGGGACGGCGGCCGACGCGTGGGGCGCCGACGTCGTCCTGCACGTGGCCAGGCCGACGCCGGAGGAGGTCGGGCGGCTGCGCGAGGGCGCGGTGCTGGTCAGCACCCTCGCGCCCGCGCTCGACCCGGACCTGCTGGCGACCCTGGCCGCCCGGCCGATCACCGCGCTGGCGATGGACGCCGTCCCGCGGATCAGCCGCGCGCAGTCGCTGGACGTGCTCAGCTCGATGGCCAACATCGCCGGTTACCGGGCGGTGATCGAGGCCGCGCACGCGTTCGGCCGCTCCTTCACCGGCCAGGTCACCGCGGCGGGCAAGGTGCCCCCCGCGACGGTGCTCGTCGTCGGCGCGGGCGTCGCCGGGCTGGCCGCGATCGGCGCGGCCAGCAGCCTGGGTGCGATCGTGCGGGCCACCGACGTGCGCCCCGAGGTGGCCGAGCAGATCGCCTCGATGGGCGGTGAGTACGTGGGGGTGCCGGCCTCCCCCACGGACGGCACCGAGCAGCAGGGCGGCGGCGGCACCGGCTACGCGAGCGTGACCAGCGAGGACTACGACCGGCGAGCCGCGGCGATGTACGCCGAGCAGGCCCGCGAGGTCGACATCGTCATCACCACGGCGCTGATCCCCGGCCGCCCGGCGCCGCGGCTGATCACCGAGGAGATGGTGGCCAGCATGGCGCCGGGCAGCGTGGTCGTGGACATGGCCGCCGCGCAGGGCGGCAACGTGGCCGGCTCGGTGCCCGACGAGGTCGTCGTCACCGGCAACGGCGTCACGATCATCGGCTACACCGACCTGCCGGGCCGGCTGCCCGGCCAGGCCTCGCAGCTGTTCGGCACGAACCTGGTCAACCTGGTCAAGCTGCTCACCCCCGGCAAGGACGGGCAGCTGGTGCTCGACCTCGACGACGTCGTCCAGCGCTCGATGACCGTGGTGCGGGACGGCGAGCTGCTCTGGCCCCCGCCGCCGGTGCAGGTGTCCGCGGCACCGGCTGCTGCGCCGGCACCGCGCCCGGCCCCGCCCGCGCCCGCCCCGAGGGAGCCGCGCTCCCCCGCCCGGACCGCGGCCGTCGTCGGCGTCGCGGCGCTGCTGCTGTTCCTGGCCGCCGCGTTCTCCCCGAACCAGCTGATCGGCAACCTGACGGTGTTCGCCCTGGCGGTCGTCGTGGGCTTCTACGTGATCGGCAACGTGCACCACGCGCTGCACACGCCGCTGATGAGCGTCACCAACGCCATCTCCGGGATCATCGTGGTCGGCGCCCTGCTGCAGATCGGCCACACCAGTGCCGTGGTCACCGTGCTGGCCACGGTCGCCGTGCTGGTGGCCAGCATCAACGTCTTCGGCGGCTTCGCCGTGACCCGCCGCATGCTCGGCATGTTCACCCGCGGGCCGGCCCGCGCCACCACGGAGCGCTGACATGACCGCCACCTCAGCCGCTGCCGCGGCCTACATCGTCGCCGCGCTGCTGTTCGTGCTCAGCCTCGCCGGGCTGTCGCGGCACGAGACCGCCAAGTCGGGCAACGCCTTCGGCATCGCCGGCATGGCGATCGCCCTGGCCGCGACCGTCGGGCTGGCCGCCCGCAGCCTCGAGGCCGCCGCCGTCGGGCTGATCGTCGTCGCCATGGCCGGCGGCGCAGCCATCGGACTGTGGCGGGCCCGCCGGGTCGAGATGACCGGCATGCCCGAGCTGATCGCGCTGCTGCACAGCTTCGTCGGCCTGGCCGCCGTCCTGGTCGGCTGGAACGGCTACCTGTCCGTCGAGGCGGACGCCGGGCAGCAGACCGAGGTGCCGGCCGACCTGCTCGGCATCCACTCCGCCGAGGTCGTGATCGGCGTCTTCATCGGCGCGGTCACCCTCACCGGCTCCATCGTCGCCTTCCTCAAGCTCTCGGCGCGGATCAAGAGCAACCCGCTCATGCTGCCTGCCCGCAACTGGCTGAACCTCGGCGCGCTGGTGGCCTTCGCCGCGCTCACCGTCGTCTTCGTCGTCTCGCCGTCGCTCGGGGTGCTGGCGGCGGTCACCGTGCTCGCGCTGGCGCTGGGCTGGCACCTGGTCGCCTCGATCGGCGGCGGCGACATGCCGGTCGTCGTGTCGATGCTCAACAGCTACTCGGGCTGGGCGGCCGCGGCGTCGGGCTTCCTGCTCGACAACGACCTGCTGATCATCACCGGCGCGCTGGTCGGCTCCTCGGGTGCCTACCTCAGCTACATCATGTGCCGGGCGATGAACCGCTCCTTCCTGTCGGTGATCGCCGGCGGATTCGGCAACGAGGGCAGCACCGCCTCCGGCACCGAGGACGGCGAGCACACCGAGATCACCGCCGAGGAGGTCGCCGAGCTGCTGCGCGACGCCGAGTCGGTGGTGATCACGCCCGGCTACGGCATGGCGGTGGCCCACGCCCAGTACCCGGTGGCGGAGCTGACCCGCACGCTCACCGAGAAGGGCGTGGAGGTGCGGTTCGGCATCCACCCGGTGGCCGGCCGGCTGCCCGGCCACATGAACGTGCTGCTGGCCGAGGCGAAGGTGCCCTACGACATCGTCCTGGAGATGGACGAGATCAACGACGACCTCGCCAAGACCGACGTGGTGCTGGTCATCGGGGCGAACGACACGGTCAACCCGGCCGCGCTCGAGGACCCGGGCAGTCCGATCGCCGGCATGCCGGTGCTGCAGGTGTGGGAGGCCGAGCACGTCGTCGTCTTCAAGCGGTCCATGAGCACCGGCTACGCCGGCGTGCAGAACCCGTTGTTCTTCCGGGAGAACACCCGGATGCTCTTCGGCGACGCCCGCGAGCGGGTGGAGGACATCCTCAAGGCCCTGTGACCCTTCCGGCGGACTGGCGGTTGCGGCGGCGGCCCGGGTCCCCGACGGTGGGCACGTGGACCCCTTCCGCGGCCTCGGCCTCCCCCGCATCCCGGGGCTGTCCGAGCTGGTCGACGTCCTGCAGAAGCAGACCGAGGCGCTCGCGCAGCTGCCACGGACGATCGCCGACCTCAACGCCGCCGTCCGCGAGCTGATCACCGCCACGCGGGTGGCGACCGAGACCATCGCGTCGGCGCAGCGGACCGCTGAACGGCTGGAGGGCCTGGTCGAGGAACTCGAGGAGCCGGTGCGGGCACTGCGCCCCGGGCTCGAGCGCGTGGGGCGGGTGCTGGACGACCCGGCCATCGAGACCGTGCCGGACACCCTGCGCACCGTCGCCGACGACCTGCTGCCGCTGGTGCACGGGCTGCGGCAGGCCACGGATCGGGTCGGCTCGGTCACCGGCTTCCTGCGCCGCCACGCGCCCGGGAACAAGGACCGGCCGGAGGACGACCTCTAGGCGGTCTCGCGGGCCCGTTCGAGCAGGAAGGCGAACGGGCCGGGTAGGCCGCGCATGTCCATGAGCCCGAGCAGCAGGTCCGGGGTCACCCGGCGGAAGACGTCGACGACCGGCAGCCGGTCGTAGACCAGCGCCGCCGTGGGCACCCCGCGGTGCACCACCGCGCGCAGCCGGGCGGTGGGACGGCGGGTGGTCAGCAGCGGCCGGACGGCGGTGAACGCCAACCGGGCCGGGGCGCTACGGGCCAGACCGGGGGCGCGGCGCAGCAGGGTCAGCGGCGCGGGCGCGGGGTCGATCGGCCGCGGCCGGCCCGCCCGGTCGGGGAACAGCAGCGGGTGCACGGTGTCGGCGTCGCGCACCTCCTTGCCCCACCAGCGGTGCGCGGGAAGCAGACCGTCGAGCGGTGAGCCGGTGGGCAGCTCGGCGCCGCGCCAGCGGCCGGTCATCTCCTCGACCGCGACACCGGGCAGCCGGTCGGCGAGGGCCAGGACGTCGGCCGGCGCCGCCCCGCCGCGGTGCCGCTCGACCCAGCGGCGGGCGTCGTCGCTCACGAGTCCTCCTCGCCGGCGCTCGTCGGGCGCGCTCCCGGCGCTGCTGTGCCGACCGGTGAGCTCGCGAGCTCGCTCACGCCGCCTCCCAGTGCGCCGGGTGCTCGAGCCCGGCTGGCAGCCGGGTCGCGGCGTCGCCGCGGGCGCCGGCCACCTGGCGCCGGGTCAGGAACAGCGCGCCGGAGAGGTCGGCGCCGCGCACGTCCGCGCCCCGCAGGTCGGCGCCGAGCAGGTCGGTCAGGTGCAGGTCGGCACCGCGCAGGTCCGCCCCGATCAGGAGGGCTCCGCGCAGGCTGACGCCGCGCAGGTCCCCGCGCCGGAGGTCGGCACCGACGAGGTCGGCGTTGCGCCGGTCGGCCCGCCGCCGGCCTCCTGCGCGCGGCCGGACGCCCGCCCGCGCCAGCTCGCTCACCGACAGCAGCAGCGCGCCGGCCTCCGCCTGCAGAGCGCCGGCGTCGACGGCCGCGAGCTCGTCGGGTCCGGCGGCGGCGAGGCCGGTGGCGCGCTCGTGCGCGGCGGCCAGCTCCCGGTGCAGCGGCTCGGCGGCGTCGAGCGCGAGTGCCTCGGCGAGGTACCAGAGCAGCTCGTGCAGCAGCCGTTGGACGCCGAAGGCCGCGAACACCGCCGCCGCCTGCTCCGGGGAGTCCCGCCAGTGCGGGGCGCCGGCGAAGGTCACCTGCACCGTCTG
The DNA here is from genome assembly GCF_053502545.1 of Geodermatophilus sp. URMC 65. NCBI lineage: Bacteria > Bacillati > Actinomycetota > Actinomycetes > Geodermatophilales > Geodermatophilaceae > Geodermatophilus > Geodermatophilus sp. URMC 65. Next base: position 4,769,492 of record NZ_CP199954.1, on the reverse strand, counting down.
CTGCCCGGCACCGAAGCAGTCGAACACCGTGCAGCCGGGGAAGCCGCGCTCGCGCAGCTGCGCGTGGATGCCGCAGCGGTCGTCGTCCCGCAGGTTCGGGCAGGCCCGCCCGGCCGGCTTGTCGATCGCGAAGTCGGCCGAGGCGGCGAACGCCGGGGCGACGCAGCACAGCCCGGCGCAGCGGGTGCAGTCCGCGCGCAGCCGGGCGCGGACCGCGACGGCGTCGGGCACGGGCGCTCCTCCGGTCAGGTGGTCGGGCGCTCCAGGGTCACCAGCACGCCCTCGACGCCGCCCGGGCCGATCCGGCCCTTGACCTCGACCGAGGTGATGGCCTTGAGCTGCCAGCCCTCGCGGGCGTGCTGGTTGAGCACCTTCTCCAGCTTGTCACCGGACATCTTGCCGCCGATCAGCCCCTCCCGGAGCTCGACCACCCGGTACTCGTAGCGCTGCGCCACGTCCCGTCTCCTCTCGTCGGCCGGTGTTCCCTGTCCCTGCCCCGGCGCGGCCCGGACGATGCCTCCCGGGCCCCGACCCGTAGACCGGCCGCGGTGGCGACCAGCGGATACCCTGCCTGCGACCCGATCCCGCCGACGGACAGGACGAGCTCGGTGACCGACCCCCTGAGCTCGCTGCTGCGGGCGGCGCACCTGATGTCGCCGTCGAGGCTGGCGACCACCGTGGCCACCCACGGCCGGGCTCTGGGGGTGGCCGAGACCGTCCTGTACCTGGGCCGACTACGAACAGGTCGCCCTCCTGCCGGTACCCGGCGACGGCGTCCCCGAGCGCGAGGAGCTGCCGATCGAGGGCACGATGGCCGGCCGGTCGTTCCGCCGGGTCGAGGTACTGACCAGCAGCGCCGGGCCGGCCGTCCGGATGTGGCTGCCGCTGCTCGACGGCGTCGAGCGCCTCGGCGTGGTGGAGCTGGCGCTGCCGTCGACTCCGGACGAGGAGTCCGAGGAGCGGCTCAAGGCCTTCGTGAGCCTGGTCGCCGAGCTCGTCGTGACGAAGGACGCCTACAGCGACGTGTTCTCCCGGCTGCGGCGGCGCAAGACGCTGAGCCTGGCGGCGGAGATGCAGTGGGAGCTCCTCCCGCCGCCGACCTTCGGCACCGAGCGGGTGGTCATCACCGGGGGCCTGGAACCGGCCTACGACGTCGGCGGCGACAGCTTCGACTACGCCGTCAACGGCGACACCGCCGACCTGCTGGTCATCGACTCCGTCGGGCACGGCCTGCCCGCCGCGGTGCTGGCCAGCGTGGCGATCAGCGCCTACCGCCACGCCCGCCGCAACATGCTCGACCTGCCCGAGATCGCCGCCGAGGTCAACGCCGCCGTCGCCGGCCAGTTCCCCGGCAGCCAGTTCGCCACCGCGGTCATCGCACGCCTGGACATCGACACCGGCCGGCTGCGGTGGATCAACGCCGGGCACCCCGAACCGCTGATCCTGCGCGGCTCGTCGCTCGTGCAACTGCCGCACCATGCTCCGTCCCGGCCGCTGGGACTGCAGGAGGACCGGCCGCTCTGCGGCGAGACCCGCCTCGAGCCCGGCGACCGGCTGCTGCTCCACACCGACGGGATCACCGAGGCCCGCTCGCCGGACGGGGAGTTCTTCGGCGAGCAGCGGCTGGCCGACTTCATCCTCTCGGCGTCCGCGGCCGGGGACCGGGCACCGGAGACCGTACGGCGGCTGATGCGCAGCGTGCTGGCCCACCAGGGCGGCCGGCTGCAGGACGACGCCAGCATCGTCGTCCTGGAGTGGCTCACCGGGGAGGAGCAGGAGCTGGTGCCGTAGCGAGGGAGGCCCTCGAGCGGTGCAGGATGCCCGGGTGGACGTGCTGAGCAGCCGGGTCCTCCTCCGGCCGGTCGACCCCGCGAGGTCGCAGGCCTTCTACCGCGACGTGCTGGGGCTGGCGGTGTACCGCGAGTTCGGTCCGCCCGAGCACCCCGGGGTGGTGTTCTTCCTGGGCAATGGCCTGCTCGAGGTGTCCGGGCCCGGTGACGAGCCACTCCGGGGCATGGCGCTGTGGGTGCAGGTGCGCGACGTCGACGCCGAGGTCGAGCGGCTGCGCGCCGCCGGGACGACGGTGCTGCGCGACCCGCGGACCGAGCCGTGGGGCCTGGTCGAGGCGTGGGTCGCCGACCCCGAGGGCGTGCGGATCGCGCTGGTCGAGGTGCCGCCCGACCACCCGCTGCGGCGCGACCGGCGGTAGCTCAGGCGCGCGGCGTGGTCCCCGCCGTCCCGTCGTCGGGATCGGCGGCGTCGCCCGGACGGCGCACCAGGTCGGCCACCGACTCCTCCAGCCGCGCCCACGTCGCGCTCCACTCCACCAGCGGGTCGAGGATCCGCTCGAAGACGGCCAGCTGCTCGTCGAAGGCCTGCAGCTGGGCGGTCATCGCCGCGATCTGCTGCCGCTGGCTGCGCACCGCCCGGTCGATGGCGCGCAGCTGGGCCGCCGACATCGCACCGGGCGGCGAGGGCAGCCGCGGCAGCGAGAACGGCACCGCGCCGCGCGCCCGGTCGGTGAAGCTGCGCAGCTGGCCGACGAACTCCTCGACCGACCGGCTCACCCGGCTGCCCGACCCGCTCTCGCGGCCGCCCGCATCGCTCTCGCTCATGGCCTCATCCTCCCGCCGGGGGGTCCCCGGCGCCCTTCCGGCGTGCCAGGCTGGGTGCGTGCTGTGGGCGCACCTGGTCGCGGTGGTCCACGCGCTGGCCGTCGTCCTCATGGTGACCGGCGCGCTGGTCGCGCTGCGCCGGCCCCGGCTGCTGTGGGTGCACGCGCCGGTGGCCGCAGCGATCCTCGCGGTCAACCTGGCCGGGGCGCCGTGCCCGCTCACCGACCTGGAGCTGGCGCTGCGTGAGCGGGCCGGTGGCGAGCCGTACACCGGCGGGTTCCTCGGCCACTACGCCCTGGCGCCGTTCGGGCTGGACGTGGCCAGTCCCGCCGTCCAGGCCGGCATCTACACCGTCGCGCTGGTGCCCAACGTGCTCGGCTACGGACTGCTGGCCGCTCGGGCCGGCCGCGGCCGGGTGAGGACGGCGAGCGAGGGAGGTGCCTTCGGCTGAGTGCGATGCCGCCGAGGTGTTCCTGAGCGCCCGGTCTGGGTCAGCCCGGTGCCCGCAGGACGCCTCGTCCCCTGATGCGGCTGCACCACCGACCACGTCCGCGTTGCCGAGTGGCACGCTGAGCCATGGCCGGGAGTGCTGAACCCCTGGCGGACCTCCACGAGGAGCTGGGACGGTTCCGCAGGGCCGCCGAGTCGGCCGGGCTCGACAGGTCATCCCGACCGGAGAGGAGTTGGTCATGGCGTCGATCTCCGCGCGGGAGAACCGGGAGATCGAGGCGGCCAACTCCTCCGGCAACACCCCGGTCGTCTTCATCCACGGCCTCTGGCTGCTGCCGAGCAGCTGGGCCAACTGGGCGGACTTCTTCGAGCAGGCCGGCTACGCGCCGCTGACGCCGGACTGGCCGGACGATCCGGAGACGGTTGACGAGGCCCGGGCGAAGCCAAGCGTGTTCGCCAGGAAGACCTTGGAGCAGATCGCCGATCACACCACCGACGTCATCAAGGCCCTGGACAGGAAGCCGGCTGTCATGGGGCACTCGACCGGGGGCTTGCTGGCGCAGATGCTCGCGGGCCGCGGCCTCGCGGCTGCCACGGTGGCGATGGACCCCGGGGTCTTCCGCGGCGTTCTGCCCCTGCCGGCCTCCGTGCTCAAGGGGGTGGGCCCGTTCCTGGTCGACCCGCGCACGCGCGGCCGCGCGATCACCCTCACGTTCGACCAGTTCACGTACGGCTGGGCGAACGCGCTGGACGAGGAGGAGGCGCGGGAGCTCTACGACCGGTTCCACGTCGCCGGCTCTGGGATGGCCCTCGTGCAGATGGGCACCGCGAACCTCAACCCGTGGAGCGAGGCGAGGGTGGACACGAAGAACCCCGACCGCGGTCCCCTGCTGATCATCGAGGGCGAGAAGGACCACACCGTGCCCTGGGCGATCGCGAACGCCGCCTACAAGCTGCAGCGGCGCAACCCCGCCGTGACGGAGATCGTGAGGATCCCGAACCGGGGCCACTCGCTCACGATCGACCACGGCTGGCGCGAGGTCGCCCGGACGGCGCTCGACTTCGTCAAGCGGTTCGCCTGAGCGGTCACTGCTCGACGAGGACGTCCTCAGACATCGCGCACAGCTGATCGGCGCGTGGGTGAGCATCGCTGCCTGAACCACCCCGGCGAGTCCGGAGACTCCAGTCCTTGAGCAGGATGCAGTCATGGCAGATCGGACCACCGGGGAGCCCGCTTGTCGCCCCCCACAGGGACGTGGCCGCATGACCCAGAGCAGCCCGTTCAGGGACAGCCAGCCGCCGCCGTGCGCACGACGGCGGCTGCGACGGCGAGGTCCTGCCAGGACATCCCGACGCTCGTGAAGACCAGCGGCCGGTCGGCCGGCGGGGGAGCCGCGCCGGTCACGAGGTCGCGCACGGGCACGAGGTCGGCGGCGGTCAGCGCCCTCGGCGATCGCCAGCACCACCTCCCCGGCCTCGCGCAGCGCGGTGGTGACGTCCTCGACCACTACGGTGGCCCGGCCCAGCAGGGCGGCGTCGAGCTCGCGGGCGTCGGGCTGGTGCGAGCCGACCGCGACCACCGCGGCGCCGTTGCCGAGCAGCGTCGAGTCGAACAGCGGCGCGCGCCGAGGTGGCGCATCACCGGGGGGCGACGGTGGCCACCTTGACCCCGGCCACGGCCGGCGACTCCGACGGCATGAGCGGGAAGTGGCCGTGCGAGAGGCCGACCGCCGTGCGGGGTGGGTCGGCGGCGGGGTCCAGGCCGCCGCGCAGTGCATCGGTGACCGCCCGGACCGCGCCGGCCGGGCCGAGCGCGGCGACGGCGTCCGCGTCGAAGAACCTCACCGCAGCACGAACCCGGGAACCAGCGCGTCGTGCGGATCGACGACGAACCGGTGCTCGCCGGTGCGGTAGGCCATCCCGGTGACCTGCGGGAGCACCGCGCGACGTTCGTCGACGTCCACGGTCCCCAGTACCGTCCCGGCGAAGGTGCTGCCCACGATCGAGTCGTGCCGCAGCACTGTGCCAGACGGAAGCCGGCCCTCGTCGGCCAGCACCGCCAGTCGCGCGCAGGTGCCCGAGCCGCAGGGTGAGCGGTCGACCTCACCGTCGGCGAAGACGGCCACGTTGCGCTGGTGCACCTGTCCGTCGGTGTCTCCGAGCTCGTCGTACCAGATGGTCCCGTAGATGCCATTGAGCCGTGGGTCGGCCGGGTGCACGGCGTGCTCGCTGTCGTTGAGTGCCCGCTTGATCTCCCGGCCCAGCGAGACTAGCTCGCCGAGACGTTCGGGGGTGACAGTCAGGCCCAGCTGATCGGCGGGCAGGGTCGCGTAGATGGCGCCGCCGTAGGCAACGGTGACGGTCACCTCGCCTCGAGAGGTCGTCACCGGGACCTGGCGGGCGACCACCCAGCTGGGCACGTTGACGAAGTCGACCGCCACCGTCCGGCCGGCCTCGCGGTGCACCCGCGCGGTCACCCGCCCCGACGGCACGTCGATGCCCACGTCCACGCTGCCGTTCTCCGGTGCGGCGACCAGCCCGGTCTCGACGGCCCAGACGCCGAGTGCGATCGTGCCGTGCCCGCAGGCGGTGGAGAAGCCGTCCTTGTGCCAGAACAGCACGCCCAGGTCAGCACCGTCGTCGTCCGGCGGCACGACGAACCCGCCGTACATGTCCGCGTGGCCGCGCGGCTCGGAGCACAGCACCGCCCGCAGCGCCTGGACGTCGGGCTCTTCGATGGCCCGTGCGCGGCGCTCGGCCACGGTGGCGCCCGGGATCGGCACCGGGGGCTCGACGACGATCCGGAAGGGCTCCCCGCCGGTGTGGTAGTCGACCGTCTCGATCCTCGAAGGCAACATGCCGGCACGATACTAGGTAGACTGGTCTACCTAGTAGCCGGATGAGGAGCTGCCCATGTCCGACCGTGGACACCAAGAGGCCCTGGGGACCGAGCCGGCGGTGCGGCCGCGTCGCGATTCGGCCCGCGCCCGGCTGCTCGCGGCGGCAGCGCAGTGCTTCTACGACCACGGGGTGAACGGCACGGGGATCGACACCATCACCGCCGCGGCGGGCGTGGCGAAGATGAGCCTGTACAACAACTTCGCCTCGAAGGACGACCTGGTCGCGGCCTACCTGGAGGCGCGGCACGAGGAGTGGCTGGACCTCTACCGCCGCCGGCTGGCCAGTGCGACCCACGCCCGACAGCGGGTCGCCGCGGTGTTCGACGCCTACGTCGACCATGCCGAGATGGCTCACCGGCACGGGTTCCGCGGCTGCGGGCTGCTCAACGCGGCGGCCGAGCTGCCCGCCGGTGCACCCGGCCGTCAGCTGGTGCGCCGGCACAAGGAGGAGGTCGAGGCACTGCTGGCCAAGCACCTCGCTGAGCTGGACGAGGTGCCGGCCGAGCGGGTCGCCGACCTGGCCGAGGAGCTGTCGTTCCTGTTGGAGGGCGCGATGGCCCGGGCCGGGCTGGAGGGCGACTCCCGCCGGTTGCACCGCGTCCGCGAGCTGGCCCTACGGTGCGTGGACCCCGCCGGCGGCCGGGCCGCGCGGTGAGGCACGGTACGACGTACGGCACCGTGTGCGTGTTGGCCGCAGCCGTGCTGTGGGGCACGACCGGTACCGCGGCGGCGCTGGCCCCCGGCGTCGGGTCGCTGGCGGTCGGTGCTGCGGCGATGGGCGTCGGCGGCCTGCTGCAGGCCGCGGCCGCGCACCGTCTGATGCGCGCGCACCGCGCCGGCCTGGCCGCGCAGTGGCGGCCGCTGGCGGCGGCCGCTGTCGCAGTGGCGGTGTACCCGCTGGCCTTCTACACCTCGATGCGCCTCGCCGGGGTCGCGATCGGCACCGTGGTGTCCATCGGCTCAGCGCCGATGACGGCCGCTCTCATCGAACGCGTCATCGACCGCCAGCCGCTGTCCCGCCGCTGGGCCCTCGGCGCCACCGCCGGCGTGCTCGGCGTGCTGGCGCTCGCCCTCGCGCACCCAGGCGAGGAGGCGACCGGCGGTTCCGGTGCGCAGCCGGTGCTCGGCATCGCACTGGGGCTGCTGGCCGGGGTCACCTACGCGCTGTACTCGTGGGGTGCGGCGCGAGTGATGCGCCGTGGACTGCCCTCCCGCCCGGTCATGGGCGCCGTCTTCGGGGCCGGCGGTGTCCTGCTGCTACCGGTCCTGCTGCTCACCGGCGCTCCGATCGTCGCCTCGTGGTCCAACCTCGCGGCCGTGGCCTACCTGGCCCTCGTGCCGATGTTCCTCGGCTACGTGTTGTTCGGCCGGGGCCTTGCCGCCGTCCCCGCGAGCACTGCAACCACGCTCTCCCTGCTCGAGCCCGCCGTTGCCGCCCTCATCGCCGTCCTCGTCCTGCACGAGCACCTGCCACCCCTGGGCTGGGTGGGCATGGGGATCCTGCTCGCCAGCCTGGTGCCGCTGACCGCGGACTCGCGACGGCTGGGAACAGACACGGCGAGCAGTCCATCGACGAGCCCATCACGCCCGGTCGAAGTCGTCCCATAGGCCTCCTCCAGGGACATGGCAGCACCGGCTGCCACGTGACGACTCCCGACACATCTCGGGACGTCACGGGTGGTCGAGTTCGCTCGCGTCGGTGGCGGCGAGCTGACCGAGGAGCGGACGGCCGACACCCAGCGCCGGGACGGTCCGCCAACCTGTGGCCGAGCCCACCCGACAGGGGTGGGCGCACGAACCGCCGGCACGAGCGAGGTGCAGTGGTTGCGCCGGACAGGCACCCCGGCACGACTCATCCCCCGGTCAGCCCTCGCAGGGTCTCGGCGTTGCGGACCGCGTGGCCGTGCCCGTCGTTGTTGAAGTAGGCGTAGACGTCGCGGCCGTCCCGCGCCCACTCGCCGATCCGGTCGGCCCACCAGCGCAGGTCGGCGTCGTGATAGGAGCCGGCGTAGAGGTGGGCGTCGTCCGGGCCGTGCAGGCGCACGTAGACGAAGGGCGCGGTCGCCCGCAGCACGCACGGCAGGCCGGCGCCGCTCATCACGCAGTACGCCGCGCCGTGCCGCTCGAGCAGGGCGTACACCGCCTCGTCGTGCCAGCTGGGGTGGCGGAACTCCACCGCGACCCGCATCCAGTCCGGCAGCAGGCCGAGGAAGAAGTCGAGCCGGGCGTCGTCCCGGGCCTGGGTGGGCGGCAGCTGCACCAGCAGGACGGCGCGCCGGTCCCCCAGCTCATGCCAGCACGCGGTGAGCCGGCCGACCCAGGTCTCGGGGGCGTACAGCCGCTTGGCGTGGGTCAGCCCGCGCGGCGCCTTGACCGAGAGCTGGAAGCCCGGAGGCAGTCGGCGGCGCCAGGAGGCGAAGGTCGCCGTGCGCGGCCAGCGGTAGAAGCTCGCGTTGAGCTCGACGGTGCCGAAGCGCTGGACGTAGTGCGCCAGCCGGTCCCGCGGCGGGGTGCCCGGCGGGTAGAGGACGCCGTCCCAGTGGTCGTAGCTCCAGCCCGACGTCCCGACGTGCACCGTGCCGTTCAGGGCAGCCGCCAGACCGTCGTGCGGCGCAGCCCTGGCCCCTCGGTCTCCGGGATCTCGTACACGGCGACGGACTCGAGCCGGTCGTGCGGCAGGTAGGGGCGGCCGGGGTCGCCGACGTAGACCTCGAGGCCGCGGGCGCGGGCCCGGTCGAGGAAGGGCAGCACCCGCTCGGTCATCTCCCGGTCGTAGCAGACGTCGCCGGCCAGGACGACGTCGATGCCGACCGGGTCCCGGCTGAGAACGTCGCCGGTGACGCTGATCCCGCCGATGCCGTTGAGGCCGGCGTTGACGCCGACCGCCGTGCGGCTGAACGGGTCGACGTCGCTGGCCAGCACCGGCTGGGCGCCGGCGAGGCGCGCGGCCAGCGCCACCAGCCCGCTGCCCGAGCCGAGGTCGAGGACGGCCCGCCCGGCCACCACCGACGGGCTGTCGAGCACGAAGCGGGCCAGCGCCTGCCCACCGGGCCAGGCGGCGGCCCAGAACGGCGGGGTCTCCCCCGCCCCGCCGTCCGCGGCCTCCATCGCCTCCCACAGCGCGACGACGTCGTCGGCGACGTGCAGCCGGACCTCCGGCACGCAGGAGGGCCGCCGCACCTGGGTGTGCGCGCGGACGAAGGCGGACGGGACGGCGCGGACGGTCACGCCCCGAGTCCACCACGCGCCCTCACCTGGCACCGCCCGCCTGGGAGCATCCGCCCGTGCTCGTCGCCCGATCGGTCGCCCTGTTCCTCGCCGCCGCCGTGCTCGAGATCGGCGGCGCCTGGCTGGTCTGGCAGGGCGTGCGGGAGCACCGCGGCTGGCTGTGGATCGGCCTCAGGGTGGTGGCCCTGGGCGGCTACGGCTTCGTCGCGACGCTGCAGCCGGACGCCGCCTTCGGCCGGATCCTGGCCGCCTACGGCGGTGTCTTCGTCGCCGGGAGCCTGGCCTGGGGCATGGCGCTGGACGGCTACCGGCCGGACCGCTTCGACGTCCTCGGGGTGCTGATCTGCCTCGTCGGGGTCGCTGTGATCATGTACGCCCCGCGGACCCCCTGAGCGGACAGGAGCACGTGGTGTCCCGAGCCGACGAGGACGTCGTCCGCCGCTGGGTGGAGGAGATGGTCGACCAGGGCGACCTCGACGTGGCCGAGGAGATCTTCTCCCTCTCCCTCGCGGCCTCCGCCAAATGGTGGGTCGAGCCGTTCCGGGCCTCGTTCCCCGACGTGCACGTGGAGGTGGTCACGCTCGTCGCCGAGGACGACCCAGTCGCCGGGCGTTTCCGCTGCTCGGGGACCCACACCGGCGCCTGGATCGGTCACCCACCGACCGGTCGCCGCTTCGAGGACGTCGACGAGGTCTATTTCTTCCGCGTCCACGACGGCCGCATCGTCGAGATGTGGGGCCTCGAGGACACCGCGGAGCGCCTCCGCCAGCTCGGCCTGACCTGACGACCGAGGGCCGCTCCCTGGGATGGGGCGCCCTCGGCACGTGACGCCTCGCGGCTTCGACCACGTCGACTGCCGCCTCCCGGCATCCCGACACTGGGTGCCTGCTCGTCTCCCCCACGGGGTCACGGCGCGCCGAGGAGCGCGCGTGGCGGGTGCGGGATGTGACCGGGGGCTCGGCAGGGGCTTGACCCCGGGATGCACCCGGTGGAGCGTGCCCGTCCTCCCGGGCTCCCCGGGAGTGCTCGGGTCAGGAACGGCCTGGAGGTGCCGAGGTGGCCGTCTACGTCTACCGCTGCACCGCACACGGCCTCACCGAGGTCACCCGCGCCATGGGCACGGCCGACGCGGGGGTGCCGTGCCCGGCCTGCGGTCTGCAGGCGGCACGGGTCTACACCGCGCCGCGGCTCTCGCTCGGGTCCCCGGCCCGGCGGGCGCTCATCGACCGCACCGAACGAACGCGCGACGAACCGGACGTCGTGTCCGCTCCGCCACCCCGGGCGGGAGCAGCGGCGGTGGCGCGGAACCCGGCCCTGCGACGACTGCCACGCCCCTGAAGGCAGCCGTTCCCGGACGGTCCACCCCAGACACCGAGAGAACGCCTGATCGACCCCACGAGGAGGGGAGCGACATGGGCAGCGTCGGGTTGCTGTACGTCGGAGCGGTCCTGGTCGTCAACGGTCTGATGCTGCTGGGGCGGGTCGACGCCCGAGCGGCCGCCCCGCTGAACTTCTTCGTCGGCGGGCTGCAGGTGATCACGCCGACGTACCTGATCTTCACGTCCGGCGGGGACACCGACACGATCCTCGCCGCCTCCGGCCTCTACCTCTTCGGCTTCACGTACCTCTACGTGGGGTTCAACCTCCTCGGCGGCCTGGACGGCACCGGGCTCGGGTGGTTCTCCGCGTTCGTCGCGGCGTGCGCCGTCGTGTACGCCGGCCTCAACTTCGGCCGCTTCGACGACCCCGCCTTCGGAGTCATCTGGCTGTACTGGGCGGTGCTGTGGGGGCTGTTCTTCCTGGTGCTGGGACTGAAGCGAGAGGAGCTGACCCGGTTCACCGGGGCCATCGCCGTCGTCGCCGGCGTCATCACCTGCGCCGTCCCCGCGTTCATGCTGCTCGTCGGCGTGTGGGCACCCAACACGAGGACGGCGGCGATCGTGCTCGCCGCCCTCTGCCTGCTGTCGCTGGGCCTCTACGGCCCGCTGCGGCAACCGCGGGTGACCCCGGCGACGGCTCCCGCACCGGAACTGCGGGAGGGCGAGTCCCCCCAGCAGGTCGCTGCTGCCGGGGCCGCGGCGCCGTCCACGCGGATGCACGGCAACGTCGCCGCGACCGAGGAGCAAACCGCGCGAGGAACGACCGACGTCCCGACGGACCGCGGGCGGTGATGCCGGCGCCCTTCGACTCCCGCCGTCGCCGCTCGGACCACTCAGACCTGGAGGTCAGCCATGCCGGACGTCGTGTTCCCGCTCGACTCCACGAAACCGTTCACCGAGCAGAAGTACGTGGGCCACAACAGGTGGCATCCGGACATCCCGGCCGAGGTCAGCGTCCGCCCCGGGCAGACCTTCCGGGTGCACTGCCGGGAGTGGTTCGACGGGGCCATCCACAACGACGACTCGGCCGACGACGTCCGCGACGCACCGCTGCCGACGGTGCACCGGCTCAGCGGGCCCATCGCGGTCGAGGGAGCGGAGCCGGGGGACCTCCTGATCGTCGACATCCTCGACCTCGGGCCCATCCCCCAGGAGGACTCCGGCCCGCTGGCCGGCCAGGGCTGGGGCTACACCGGCATCTTCGCCAAGCAGAACGGCGGTGGCTTCCTCACCGACCAGTTCCCCGACGCGTACAAGGTCATCTGGGACTTCTCCGGGCAGCGGGCGACGTCCCGGCACATCCCCGGGGTGTCCTTCACCGGCATCACCCACCCCGGTCTGATGGGGACGGCGCCCTCGGCGGACCTGCTGGCCCGGTGGAACCGGCGGGAGGGCGCGCTGATCGCGACCGATCCCGACCGGGTGCCGCCGCTGGCACTGCCCCCGCTGCCGGACGAGGCGATCCTCGGCCGGCTGGAGGGTGAGGAGTTCGACCGGGTCGCCGCGGAGGCCGCCCGCACCGCGCCACCGCGGGAGAACGGCGGCAACCAGGACATCAAGAACTTCACGCGGGGGACCCGGGTCTTCTACCCGGTCTTCGTGCCGGACGCGAAGCTGTCGATGGGTGACCTGCACTTCTCCCAGGGCGACGGGGAGATCACCTTCTGCGGCGCCATCGAGATGGGCGGCTTCATCGACCTCCACGTCGACCTCATCAAAGGCGGCATGGAGGCCTACGGAGTGGGCGAGAACGCCATCTTCATGCCGGGCAACGTCGACCCGCGGTACGAGCGGTGGCTGGCCTTCTCCGGCACCTCGGTGACCCTGGACGACGAGCAGCGCTACCTGGACTCGCACCTGTCGTACCAGCGGGCCTGCCTGCACGCCATCGACTACCTGACCACGTTCGGCTACACGCCCGAGCAGGCCTACATGATCCTCGGGGCCGCGCCGATCGAGGGCCGGCTGTCCGGGGTGGTCGACATCCCCAACTCCTGCTCAACCGTCTACATCCCGACCGCGATCTTCGACGTCGACGTCACCCCCTCGGTGTCGGGTCCGACCCGGATCGACCCCGGGATGGGCGTTCCCCGCTCCACCTACTGACGGACCGCGGTACCGGGGCGCCTCGTGGCGCCCCGGCACCGGGGTGGTCCTCCCGAAGTCGGCCCGACCACCCCCGCACCACCGGCGCACGGGCACGCCCGTCGCCGGGTCTCCCTTCCCGCACCGCACCCGAGGAGTTCCCGTGCCCGAGGTCATCTTCGAGATCAACCGCGACCTGAGCGTGCCGATGGCCCAGCAGGCGGTCCCCGGACACAACCGCTGGCACCCCGACATCCCGCCGGCCAACACGGTCCGCCCCGGCGCCACCTACCGGATCGAGTGCAAGGACTGGACCGACGACCAGGTCCGCAACAGCGACGACGCCGAAGACATCCGCACCATGAACCTCGACCCCTGCCACGTCCTCAGCGGCCCCTTCGCGATCGAGGGACTGGAGCCCGGAGACCTACTGGTGGTCGACATCGTCGACATGGGGCCGTTCGACGTCCAGCCATGGGGCTACACGGGCATCTTCGCCAAGGAGAACGGGGGCGGTTTCCTCACCGACTACTCCCCGGGAGCGTCCAAGGCGATCTGGGACCTCGACGGCATCTGGACCACCAGCCGGCACGTCCCGGGTGTGCGCTTCATCGGCAACTCCCACCCCGGGTTGTTCGGCTGCGCTCCCTCCGCGGAACTGCTCGCCGAGTGGAACCGCCGCGAGCAGGCCCTCATCGACCAGAACCCCGACCGGGTGACCGGGGACATCCCCGCACACGGCGGTGAGACACCCGGTGCGCCGCAGGTCCCGGCGCTGGCCCTCCCGCCGCAGCCGAAGGACGCGCTCCTCGGCCGGCTGAGCGGCTCGGACCTCGAACGGGCCGCCGCCGAGGCCTGCCGCACGATCCCGCCCCGGGAGCACGGGGGGAACGTGGACATCAAGGACCTGGGCGTCGGGAGCCGGGTCTACATGCCGGTCTTCGTACCCGGTGGGCTGTTCTCCATCGGCGACCTCCACTTCGCGCAGGGCGACGGGGAGATCACCTTCTGCGGCGCCATCGAGATGCCCGGCTTCATCGACCTGCACTTCGACGTCATCAAGGGCGGGATGGAGCGGTACAAGACCGACATGCCGTTCTTCAAGCCCGGCCGGGTCGGCCCCAACTACTCGGAGTACCTGACCTTCGAGGGCATCAGCGTGGAGGACGGCCGGAACTACTACATGAACGCCACGGTCGCCTACCGCCGGGCCTGCCTCAACGCCATCAACTACCTGATGCCGGCGATGGACTGGACCTTCGAGCAGGCGTACCTGTTCCTCGGGGCGGCGCCGATCGACGGCCGCATCGGCGGCGTGGTGGACATCCCCAACAGCGCGGTCTCGCTCAGCATCCCGTTGTCCATCTTCGACCGGAGCCTCCTGCCGGAGGGTGCCGGCGGAGGCCGCGAGCTGGTCGCGGACTGACCGATCCCCGGGCCGGGGCGGCGGCCCGCCGCCGCCCCGGCCCCCCGCCACCGGCAGGAGACACCCGTGCCCCTCTACGAGTTCCGCTGTCCGCAGTGCGGCCCGTTCGACCTGCGACGCGACATGCAGGACGTCGCCGACTCCGCGGTCTGTCCCTCCTGCGACCAACCCGCCCAGCGGGTCTACACCGTCTCAGGCGGCAGGCCCTGGCAAGGGCCGCTGCGCGACGCCGGGAAGGCCGACCACGCGCGCGTCGAGCGGGCGCGCAGCGGCGAACCGGTGATCACCGGCCCTCCGTCCGGGCGCCGGTTCGCCCGACGGAGCGGCCACCACCACTGAAGACGACCGAGGGCTGCCCCCGCGGTGCGGGGACAGCCCTCGGCGGCCCTCATGCAGGGTCCCGCCGCGAGCTCGCGAGTGGCGGGGGCAGGAGGCGGCCCCGTCCCGGGTCCCCCCCGAGCCTGCGAGGGGTGGGGAGGACGGGGTCCTTCTCAGTACCAGCCGGTGGACTGCGAGTGCGCCCAGGCGCCGCAGGGGCTGCCGTAGCGGCTGTCGATGTAGATCAGGCCCGCGTCGATCTGGCGGTAGCCATCCGACGTCTTGGCGATGCCGGTGCTGGCCCAGGTCGAGTTCAGGAACTGCGGGATGCCGTAGGCGGTGCTGGTGGGGTTCTGCGCATTGGGGTTCCAGCCGCTCTCCTTGCCCCACAGGTTCTCCAGACAGCTGAACTGCTGGGCGCTGCCGACCTTGCTCATCGCGTACTCCTTGAAGGAGCCGCGCGGCGCGGCGGACGACGAGCTGCTGGCGGCCGGGGCTGGCGCAGCGGCGGCGGGCTTCTCGGCGGCCGCGCGGGCGGCCTGCTCGGCGGCAGCCTTGTCGGCCGCGGCCTTCTCGGCGGCCGCGCGCTCCGCGGCCTCGCGGGCGGCCTGCTCGGCGGCGGCCTTCTCGGCGGCCTGGCGGTCCAGCTCGGCCTGCTCGGCGGCGGCCTGGACCTGCGCGGCCTGCGCCTCGGCGGCCTGGCGCTCGCTGCGGGAGGCGGCGAGGTCCTGCAGCGCGGCCAGCTCGGTGGCGGCCGGGGCGGCGAGCGGCTGCTGCGCCGACTCCTCGGTGATGCCGAGCTGCTCGGCGACGCTCATCGAGGCGGTGACCGTCTCGGCCTCGGCCTCGGGGGCCGGCTGCGCGCCGACGACGGTGTTGACCACGATCGCGCCGGCGGCCGCGGTGGCCAGCAGGATCGCCGGACGGCGGCCGCTTGCGGGCAGCCGCAGGCGGCGCCGGGCGGTCCGGTTGGCGGGGGCGTCGGTGGCCGGGACGGCCGGGAACTGCTTGGTGTCCATCAGGTGGGGGTGCTCCGTGGCGGGAGGGCGCGCGGGGTGGTCCTCATGGCAGGGGACAGCCCGGTGCGGCGCGGTCTACGGGGACGCCGGCGGATCGGGGGTGCCGGCGGGCGCGGTCTGGTGCCGGGTCAGCTGCCCGGGGAAGAGGCGCGGAGCGCGCGTGGCCGGGTCGACCGGCGAGCCGCGAGGGCCCGGGGGCGGGGCATGCGGAGTGCTCCGTTCTTCCGTGAGCCGCCTACCGAGTTAGCTGACGGGTTCGGGCGGGAAGCAGCCCTACCGGCCCGCGTTTCGTGCACGCGGGCGGGATTCACCCCAGTACTGCGGTGGGTCCCCGGCTCGCGCCCGCTGGTGGCGGACACGACTCGGCGGCGTCCGGTCAGGCTCCCCGAGCGGGGACGAGACGACCGACCGGACGGAAGCCACCGTAAGCGGCGTTACCGTCCCGTGACAATGCCGGGGACCACATGTGTGACGCGAGTGACGTCGCCGTGCGGCGCCCGCCCTCCCTCCGGGGGAGCCGGCCGAGGGGAATACCACGGGACCGGATGCGTTGCACCGGCCGGTAGTTGCACTCTCAACCAACGGAGACCGACATGCAGTTCGGCGTCTTCTCGGTCAGCGACATCACGACCGATCCCACCACCGGCCGCACGCCCAGCGAGGCGGAGCGGATCCAGGCGATCGTCACCATCGCGAAGAAGGCCGAGGAGGTCGGGCTCGACGTCTTCGCCCTGGGCGAGCACCACAACCCGCCGTTCTTCTCCTCCTCGCCGACGACGACGCTGGCCTACATCGCCGCGCAGACGTCGCGGCTGCAGCTGTCGACGGCGACCACGCTGATCACCACGAACGACCCGGTGAAGATCGCCGAGGACTACGCGATGCTGCAGCACCTGGCCGGCGGCCGGGTGGACCTGATGATGGGCCGCGGCAACACCGGCCCGGTGTACCCGTGGTTCGGGCAGGACATCCGCAACGGCCTGCCGCTGGCGGTGGAGAACTACGCGCTGCTGCGCCGGCTGTGGGACGAGGAGGTCGTCGACTGGTCGGGGCAGTTCCGCACGCCGCTGCAGGGCTTCACCTCCACCCCGCGGCCGCTGGACGGCGTCCCGCCGTTCGTCTGGCACGGCTCGATCCGCTCCCCGCAGATCGCCGAGCAAGCCGCCTACTACGGCGACGGCTTCTTCTCCAACCACATCTTCTGGCCGGCCGAGCACACCGCCCGGATGGTCGAGTTCTACCGCCGCCGCTTCGAGCACCACGGTCACGGCAGCGCCGACCAGGCGATCGTCGGGCTCGGCGGGCAGGTGTTCATGCGGAAGAGCAGCCAGGACGCCGTCCGGGAGTTCCGCCCGTACTTCGACAACGCGCCGGTCTACGGCCACGGCCCGTCGCTGGAGGACTTCTCCCGCGAGACGCCGCTGACCGTCGGCTCCCCGCAGCAGGTCATCGAGCGGACCCTCGGCTTCCGCGACTACGTCGGTGACTACCAGCGGCAGCTGTTCCTCATCGACCACGCCGGCCTGCCGCTGAAGACGGTGCTGGAGCAGCTGGACATGCTGGGCGAGGAGGTCGTGCCGGTGCTGCGCCGCGAGTTCGCTGCGCTCAAGCCGGCGCACGTGCCCGACGCCCCGACCCACGCCTCGCTGGTGGCGGCCCGGCAGGCGTCCCTCGAGGAGGTCTCCGCATGACCACCCGCACCCTGGCCGTCGTGAGCGCCGGGCTGTCGACCCCGTCGTCGACCCGGCTGCTGGCCGACCGGCTCACCGCCGCGACCGTCGCCGCCCTGCGCGAGCGGGGCGACGACGCGACGGTGGAGGTCGTCGAGCTCCGTACGCACGCCCGCGACCTGGCCGACGACCTGGTCACCGGCTTCGCCAACGAGTCGCTGCGCGCGGCGATCGACACGGTCACCGGCGCCGACGGGCTCATCGCGGTGACGCCGGTGTTCTCGGCGTCCTACAGCGGGCTGTTCAAGACGTTCTTCGACGTCCTGGACAAGGACTCCCTCACCGGGACGCCGGTGCTGCTCGGCGCCACCGCGGGCACCGCTCGGCACTCGCTGGTGATCGAGCACGCGATGCGGCCGCTGTTCGCCTACCTCCGCGCCATCCCGGCGCCCACCGGCGTCTTCGCCGCGCCGGAGGACTGGGCCGGTGCCGGTGGCGTGGACGCCGAGCTGGCCCGGCGGATCGACCGCGCCGCCGGTGAGCTGGCCGACCTGGTCGCCGGCCGGCCGGCCGTCAAGAGGCCGGTGGACCCATTCGCCGACGTGCCCTCCTTCGAGGAGCTGCTCCGCGGCCACTGAGGCCCGCACTCCCCCGCGATCACGGCGCCGGGACCACCTCCGCAGCTCGGTGGGGGGGTCCCGGCGCCATGATCGTCAAGGGACGTCGCTTCGGACCGGTCAGTCAGCCGGCTCGGTAGGCGTCGCGGCGGTGGTCGATCCTGAGGACGACCACCTCGCGCGGCTCGTCGAGGACTCGGTACAGGACGCGGTAGGTCCCGCGTCGAGCCGACCACACCCCGGCCAGATCGCCACGCAGCGGCTTGCCGACCCTGCGCGGCTCCCGGACCAGCGCCGTGGTCAGGAAGTCGATCACCGCGACGGCCACCGGCTCCGGCAGCTGCTCGGCCAGCGCCCGCCTCGCCGGAGGCGTCAAGACGAGCTCGTACGGCTGCTCTCCCGTCACTGCCGCAGCCGACGGACCGCCTCCACACCGCGCACCACGTCGCCTCGGGCATAGGCGGCATCCGCCTCCCGGATGTCCGCCAGGGCCTCCGGGTCGTGGAGGACCGACAGCGTCTCCTCGAGCCCTTCCAGGTCCTCGGGACTGATCAGCACCGCCGCAGCCCGCCCGTTCCGCGTGATCACCACGCGCTCATGCTGGTGTTCGACCCGGTCGATGACCTCGGACAGGTGATCACGCACTGCGCGAAGCGACTCCGTCGTCATGGCCACAATTGTGGCGTTGCCAGCGCCTCGCCGTCCACCGTCGGCACGAGAGGGTCCCTGTTGCCCCGTCATCCGGGGCTCCCGTCTGGCGACCATTCCGGCGCGACCAGCAAGTACCCGTGCCCGGACCGCGATCATGGAGTTCTGTAGGCGACACGCCGACATGCGACCGCGCGTCGCGCCCAGAACCTCATGATCGCGCGGATGGACTCAGCGGACGGCGTCCTCCGAGGGGACGGCGGAGCCGCCCTGCGGGGCCTCGGCCGTCATGATCCGGGCGATCTCCTCGCGGTCGGCGGCCGAGGGCAGCCCCCACCCCGGCTGGTAGCCGTAGACGTCCCCCAGCGGCGTGGACGCCGTGCGCCCGGTGAGCACCTCGACGGAGGAGGCGTCGATGAGCCCGGGGTGCTCGACACCGCAGGCCTCCGCGACCTTGACCAGGTCGCGGCGCAGCGTCCCGATGTAGTTCGCCGCCCGGACCGACTTCAGCCGCGGGTCCAGACCGTGCGCCAGCCACGGGTTCTGCGTGGCGACCCCGGTCGGGCAGGTGTCGGTGTGGCACTTCTGCGCCTGGATGCACCCGATCGCGAGCATCGCCTCGCGACCGACGTTGACCATGTCGCAGCCGAGCGCGAACGCCACGATCGCGTTGTCGGGCAGGCCCAGCTTGCCGGCGCCGATGAAGGTGACCTGCTCGTGCAGCCCCGCGCGGGCGAACACCGAGTGGACGCGGGCGAAGCCGAGCTGGAACGGCAGGGACACCGAGTCGGTGAAGATGAGCGGCGCAGCCCCGGTGCCGCCCTCGCCGCCGTCCACGGTCACGAAGTCCACGCCGCGGCCGGTGCTCGCCATCAGGTCGGTCAGCTCGTGCCAGAAGGTCATGTCACCGACGGCGGACTTGATGCCCACCGGCAGCCCGGTCTCGGCGGCGAGCAGCTCGACCCAGTCCAGCAGGCTGTCGGTGTCGGAGAACTCCGCGTGCCGTGACGGGCTGATGCAGTCGACGCCCTCCGGCACGCCGCGCGCGGCCGCGATCTCCGTCGACACCTTCGCGGCCGGCAGGACGCCGCCCAGGCTGGGTTTCGCGCCCTGGCTGAGCTTGACCTCCAGGGCGGACACCGGCGCCGAGGCGACGAGGTCCTTGAGCCGCTGCAGGTCGAAGCGGCCCTGCTCGTCCCGGCAGCCGAAGTACGCGGTGCCGATCTGGAACACCAACTCACCGCCGTGCCGGTGGTGCACCGAGAGCCCGCCCTCACCGGTGTTCTGCAGGCAGCCGGCCAGCGCCGCCCCGCGGTTGAGCGCCTCGATCGCCGCGCCGGACAGCGAACCGAAGCTCATGGCCGAGATGTTCACGACGGAGGCCGGCCGGAACGCCCGCGCCCGCCCGCGTGGTCCGCCGAGCACCTTGGCGCTGGGCAGCGCGACGTCGTGGCCTGCGTGGACGGAGGTGGGCGGCACGGCCCGGCCGAACGTGCGGTGGTTGATGACCGGGTAGCCGGCGGTGAACTCCAGGTCGTTGTCGGTCCCGAAGCCGAAGTAGTTGTTGTCGTGCTTCGCCGACGCGTAGACCCAGCGCCGCTGGTCGCGGGTGAACGGTCGCTCCTCGTTGTTGCCCGCCACGAGGTACTGGCGGAGCTCAGGGCCGACCGACTCCAGCAGGTAGCGGGCGTGGCCGATCACCGGGAAGTTGCGCAGCAGGGTGTGCTCGCGCTGCAGCAGGTCGCGGGCGGCGACCGCGGCGAGACCGGCCAGGCCGGCTCCGGCGAGACGGAGGGTGCGTCCCATCGCGCCACGATGTCACCGCGGCCCCGGTTGCGGCGGTCCGGTCGCCGCGGCGTCTGCGCCCGGCCTCACTGACCTCCGTCCTCGGTCGCGCCCGAGCCTGCGAGGGGTGGGGAGGACGGGCGGCCCCCTGCGGGGTCCCGCCGCGAGCCTGCGAGCGGTGGGGGGCAATGGGTCCTCTTTCAGAGGACCAGGCTCAGCACCAGCGCGAAGAGGAAGCCGAGGCTGCCCAGCAGGGTCTCCATGACCGTCCAGGTCTTCAGCGTCGTCTTCTCGTCCATCCGGAAGAAGCGGCTGACCAGCCAGAAGCCCGAGTCGTTGACGTGCGAGAGCACCGTCGCCCCACCGGCGATCGCGATGACGACGAGCGCCAGGTCGACCTGCGAGAGCCCCTCCGTCGCCTCGACGACCGGCGCCCTCAGCCGGCCGCGCTGGTCAGCGCGACCGTCGCCGAGCCCTGCGCCACACGCAGCAGCACCGAGATGACGAACGCCGCCACGATGACCGGCAGCCCGATGTCCCCGAGGACGCCAGCCAGCGCCTGGCCGATGCCGCTGGCCCCCAGCACGCCGCCGAACATGCCGCCGGCGCCGGTGATCAGGGTGATCGCGCACACCGGCCCCAGGGCGCTGCTGACGATCGCCTCGACCTGGGCACCGCACGCCGAGCACCACCATCGCCACGAGCACGGTGATGAGCAGGGCCACGGGGGTGGCGCCGATGAGCTGACCGGCGCGCACGAGGACGGCGGGTCAGACGGGGTGGGGCGGGTCGTCCAGGGCGTCCAGCGCGGTGAGGACGTCGGTCAGCGCGTCGGTGGAGCGCTCCACCAGCGGCCGCAGCTCGCGGTACACCGCGGCCTCGGCCGGCTCCGGCTCGACCGGGTCGTGCACGGTCACCAGCGCGGTCGCGGTGTCGAGGTCGGGCAGCGCGCCGAGCGCGTGCAGACCGAGCAGGCAGGCGCCCAGGCCGGTGCCCTCCGGCGAGTCGGCGACCCGCACCGGCAGGTCGAGGGCGGCGGCGAGCGTGCGCACCCACAGCGGCGAGGCCACCGCTCCCCCGGTGGCGCGCACCTCCCGCACCGGGACGTCGGTGGCGGAGAACGCGTCGCGCACCAGCGCCAGCTGCTGGCAGACGCCCTCGACCGCGGCCCGGACCAGGTGCGGCCTGCGGTGCTCCCGGCGCAGCCCCAGGTAGGCCCCGCGGAGGCCCGAGCGCCACCACGGCGCCCGCTCGCCGAGCAGGTAGGGCAGGCACAGCAGCCCGGCGCTGCCGGCAGGGACCCCTGCCGCCTCCTCGAGCAGGCGGGCGTCGAGCGCGTCGGCCTCCTCGCCCTGCGGCTCGGCCCCGCCGGGCTCGACGGCCAGCGCGTGCGAGGCCCAGCGCACCACCGACCCGCCGTTGTTCACCGACCCTCCGACCACCCAGTGCTCGTCGGTGAGCGCGTAGCAGAACAGCCGGCGGCCGGGGTCCACCCGGGGCGTGGGGACGACGACGCGCATCGCGCCGCTGGTGCCCAGCGAGACCGCGGCGACCTCCGGGCGCACCGCGCCCACGCCGAGGTTGGCCAGCACCCCGTCCGAGGCCCCGATGACGACCGGGGTCTCCGCGGGCAGCCCGGTCGCGGCGGCCACCTCGGCGTGCAGGGCCGGCAGCACCGCCGTCGTGGGCAGCACCTCGCCGAGCTGGTCGGCCCGCACACCGGCGATGCCCAGGGCCTCGTCGTCCCACCGGCCGGCGCGGATGTCGTACATCCCGGTCGCCGAGGCGCACGAGCGGTCGACCACCATCGGGCCGCCGCACAGCGCCGCGAGGACGAGCTCCTTGACCCCGCCCCAGCGCGGGGTCGCGGCCACCCGGTCGCCGTCCTGCGCCCGCTCCCAGGACAGCTTCACCAGCGGCGACATCGCGTGCACCGGCGTACCGGTCCGGGTGTGCAGCGCGGGGGCGCGCCCGTCGGCGTGCAGGGCGCGCGCCCACTCGGTGGCCCGGGCGTCGGCCCAGGTGACCAGCGGCCCCAGCGGCGCGCCGTCGCCGTCCATCGGCACCACCCCGTGCATGGCAGCCGACAGCGCGATCCCGACGACCCGGTCGCCGCGCTCGCGGGCGTGCCCGGCGATGGCGGTGAGCGCCTCGACGGCGGCCTGCTGCAGCCGGCCGGCGTCGAGCTCGGCGCGGCCGGGGCCCGGCACCAGCAGCGGGTAGCCGACGCTCAACAGGTCGCGGACGCGGGCGTCGACACCCGCGGTCACCGCCTTCGTCGCCGTCGTCCCCGAGTCCAGCCCGACGACGACGTCCACGCGCACCTCCCGCTGGGGTCCTGCGATCGGGCCCGACGCTAGCGGCTCACCCGGCCAGTGGCGCGCGGGCGGGTTGCTCCTCCACTGCCAGGGCCTGCAGCACCTCGTCCAGCTGCACGGTCAGCCGGCGGACCTCGGCGTGCGCCAGCGCCAGCTCCTCCTCCGCGGCCGCCCGGGCCTCCTCGGCCTCCGCCCGCATGCGCTCGCAGTCGGCGACGGCGCCGTCGCGGACCTCGCGGGCCCGCCGGAGCAGCGCGTCGGCCTCGGCCCGTGCCACTCCACGGATCCGGTCGGCGTCCGCGGCGCCGGCCTCGGTCAGCCGAGCGGCCTCGTCGGCGGCCAGTCGCAGGATCTCCCCGACCCGCTCGGAGGTGCGCACCTGCTCGCGACCGGCCGGGGAGCAGGCCAGCAGCCGGCGGGAGATCTCCAGCTCCGCCGAGCAGGCGCCGTACCGCGTCAGCAGGTCGTCGTTGGCCCGCCGGACAGCGAGCAGCTCGGTCTCGGCCCGGGCGACGTAGTTGTCGACCTGCAGCCGGTCGTAGCCGCGCAGCGCGGCCCGGAAGACCGGCCGCGGTTCGAGCAGGGCGTCGAGCTCACCCGAGGATGCGGGGTCCGTCCAGGGGAACGGCGGCCCTCCGGACCCGGACCAGCCGCCGGCCGGGACCTCGTTGCGTCGGAACACCGCGCCTCCCTGCGTCCTGCGTTCCTGCCGAGGGCCGGACGCTGCCAGACCGCGGGGACCGCGGGGGTGGCCGCGCACCCGGCGTGGCGGGCGCGACGGTGGTGTCCGCCGCCTGCGTGCCCGGCCGGCCACGGCGCGTGAAAGAGGACCCCCTTGCCCCCACCACTCGCAGGCTCGCGGCGGGCCCCTGCAAGGGGGCCGGGGTCCTCGTTCAGCGGTAGGCGGAGCGCCCCCGCAGCCGGGCGCCGACGGCGACGACCAGCGGCGCCAGGACGACGCCGTCGCGGGCCAGCCGCGCGCGCAGCTGGCGCCGGTGCCGGACCACGCCGACGAGGCCGATCGCCCAGAAGACGTACTGGACGGCGAATGCGGCGCGGAAGGCGTCCAGCGGGTAGTCGGTCGAGCCGCCCGGGGTGAGCAGGTCGAGCACCGCGCCCACGGCCAGGACGGTGAGCAACGAGGCGACGAAGCCGCCGACGTTGACCACGCCGCTGGCACTGCCCTGCCGCTCGGCGGGGTTCCAGGTGCGGGCGAAGTCGAAGCCGATCATCGAGCCGGGGCCGTTGGTGCCGAGGACGACCACCAGCAGCACCAGGAGCGGCAGCGGCGCGCGACCGGGCCACAGCAGCACGACGGTCCACATCGCGGCGGTCACGGCCAGGATGCCGAACACCAGCGACGAGCGGCGCAGCGGCCAGTGACCGCACAGCCGGCCGAACAGCGGTCCGACGATGATGCCCACGACCACGAGCAGGGTGAGCAGCCCGGCGGCGGTCCCCGGGCTCAGGCCCTGGCCGAGCACCAGGAACGGGTAGCCCCAGAGCAGCGCGAAGACGGTGCCGGAGAACTGGGTGACCAGGTGCGTGTAGAGGCCGATGCGGGTCCCCGGCTCCCGCCAGGTCAGCGCCAGACTGCGCCGCACCTCCGCCAGCCCGGCGGGAGCGGCCACGGCGGTGCCGGGCGGCGCGTCGCGCAACGCCACGACCACGAGGACGGCGACGAGCACGCTCACCGCCGCCGCACCGAGGAAGGTGCTCTGCCAGGACGTCGAGTGCAGCAGCGCGACCAGTGGGTAGGCCGCGACGATCTGACCGAACTGGCCGAGGATGCCGGTGAGCTGGGTGATCAACGGGATGGTCCGGCCGGGGAACCAGAGCCCGACCACCCGCAGCACGCTGACGAAGGTCATGGCGTCGCCGGCGCCGACGAGCACCCGCGCCGCGATCGCCGTCGGCACGTCACCGGCCACCGCCAGGGTCGCCTGACCGGCGGCCATGGTCAGCGCGCCGGCCAGGATCAGCCGGCGGGAGCCGAAGCGGTCCAGCGCCACCCCGACCGGCACCTGCATCGCGGCGTAGACGACCAGCTGCAGCACGAGGAACAGCGAGACGGCCGAGGCACCGGCGGAGAAGCGCTCCTGGGCCTCCACGCCGGCCACGCCGAGGGAGGCACGGTGGAAGACCGCGACGGTGTAGGCGGCCAGTGCGACCAGCCACATCGCGTAGGCACGGGCCGTCGGTCGGGAGGTGGTCGCGGTCGTCACCTCAGGGACGACGCCGCGAGCGTCCCTGTTCCTTCCCCGGTCCGCCGGTGAGGTCTGTCACCGTGCCTGTGTGCGGCGTCCGGACACGCCGCACGCCGGACACCGGGCGTCGGCGCGGGGCCCCCACCGCCAGGGCCGATACAGTCCCGCGCGTGGGGGGTCTCGTCGAGCTCGGCGACGATCCCACCGTGGGCGACGCCCAGCGCCGCGGCCGGATCCTCGGTGCCCTGGCCACCTGCATGGCCGAGAAGGGCTACCGCGCCACGACCGTAGCCGACATCGCGCGGGTGGCCCGGGTGTCGAAGACCGGGCTGTACGCACACTTCCGCGACAAGGAGGACTGCCTCCTCGAGCTGGTCTCCCGGGCCACGGACAAGGTCCTCGACGAGCTGCGCCGGACCCAGCAGGAGGGTGCTGCGGCGGGGCTGCCGTGGCGCGATCGGATGCACGGCACCGTCTCGGCGCTGCTCTCCGCCCTCGCCTCCGGCCCGGAGATCGCCTGGGCGGTGCTGGTGGAGGTGCAGGCCGCCGGCCGCAGCGGGCTGGCGCTGCGCCGCGACGTCCTCGACCGCTACGTGACCCTGCTGTGCGAGACCGCCGACGACCTGGCCGCCCGCTTCCCCGACGAGGTCCGCCCGGTCGGCGCGGAGCTGGTGCTCGCCGCGGTCGGCGGCATCCACGAGCTCATGCTCGCCCGCGTCGAGCGCGGCCAGGCCGCCCGGCTCACCGAGGACGCCGACGTCGCCGCGGCCGTCCTGGTCGGCCTGTTCGAACGCCGCGGCTGAAGAAGGACCCCGTCCCGTCCCGGGTCCCACCCTGAGCGTGCGACGGGTGGGAGGACGGGGTCCTCCATGCAGGTATGACCGGCGCGGACCGGGGGCAGGAGGACGTCGTCCGCCGGGCCCGACCGGGCCGCGGCCGCACCGACCCCTGCCCGACCGACGAGAGGAGCCCTCGATGGCGTCCGTCATCCACTACACCATCGCGACCGAGGCGGAGAAGTACGACGACTTCCGCCGCGTGCTGTGGACCGGCAAGAACACGCAGCTGGTCATCATGACCATCCCGCCGGGCGGTGAGATCGGCGAGGAGGTGCACGAGGACATCGACCAGATACTCACCTTCGTCAGCGGCACCGGCGAGGCGCGGATCTCGGGCAACAAGAAGCAGGTGGCGCAGGGCGACCTCGTCGTCGTCCCCGCCGGCACGAAGCACAACTTCGTCAACACCGGTCCGAACCCGCTGGTCCTCTACACCGTCTACGGCCCGCCGGAGCACGCCGACGGCGCGGTGCACCGCACCAAGGAGGAGGCCGACGCGGCCGAGGAGTCCGGCAAGGACGAGCCACCGACCGAGTGAGCGCCGGGGTGGGGGGTGCGTCGGGCCCCCCACCCCGTCCGGCCCCACCGCCGGGCCGTGCGAGTCGTACGACCCCCGTCCAGGCGCGGCACCGACCGACGCGCCGGTGCAGTGACCCCCGTCCCGACCGGAGAGCGGGAGGGCACCGTCAAGGCGCACCTGACCGGCGTCTTCCCCAGCGGATCGGCGTCCGGGACCGCACCTCCGCCGCGCTGTGGGTCCGCACCCACCTGCCCGAGGAGCCCGACGCGCCGGCCCCCTGCAGGGTGGGGATAGGGGGTCCTCCTCAGCCGCGCCGCAGCCGCTCCACCAGCGGCGCGGTGGACGCCGGGAGGAGCCGGGCGGCCG
Source organism: Geodermatophilus sp. URMC 65 (assembly GCF_053502545.1). Classification (NCBI taxonomy): domain Bacteria; kingdom Bacillati; phylum Actinomycetota; class Actinomycetes; order Geodermatophilales; family Geodermatophilaceae; genus Geodermatophilus; species Geodermatophilus sp. URMC 65. The sequence continues at coordinate 4,743,102 of NZ_CP199954.1, read as the reverse complement.
GCGTGGGCAGCCGGACCTCGACGGCGACGTCCTCGTCGACCCGGTAGGGCTGGGTCAGCAGCACCGAGCCCAGCGTGCGGCGCAGCCGGGAGACCTCGGCGCGCACGGTGACCGTCCGGGTCGGGTCGCCGAAGAGGTCCGCGGCCAGCGCGGCGGCCGAGCGCCCCGCCGGGTGCCGGGCGAGGGCGAGCAGGATCTCGGCGTGCCGCAGGCTCAGCCCGGCCGTCCAGCTGCCGCTGGCCCCGGTCACCTGCACCTGCGGGCGAGGACCGGCGAGGTCGAGCACCAGCCCCGCCGGCCGGTCGTCGTCCTCCGGGCTCGACGGGCGCAGCAGCCACCCGCCGGGCAGCGGCTCGACGCTGCACCGGCCCAGGGCCGGCACCCACACCGGGCCGGCGTGCACCTCCTCTGGCAGCGCCACCCGGTCGGGCGCGGCCAGGCCGGTCGCGGCGGCGGTGCAGCCGTCGACGCCCACCACCAGCGCCGGGCCGGTCAGGCGGGCGAGGATCGGCGCGGCCAGCGTCCGCAGCCGCTCGACGTGTCGGGTGTGGGCCTGCAGGAGCTCCTGCCCGGCCAGCGCGGCGACGGCGTCGACGAGGGCGATCGTGCTCGGGTGCACCGTCGAGGCGGGGCCGGAGAGGTCGACCACCCCGAGCACCCGGCCGGTGACCGGGTCGCGCAGCGGGGTGGCGGCGCAGGTCCAGGGCTGGTGGCCCTCGGCGTAGTGCTCGGCGGCGTGCACCTGCAGCGGGGCGCGGACCACCACGCTGGTGCCGATGGCGTTGGTGCCGACGACGTCCTCGTCCCAGCAGGAGCCCTCGACGAAGCCCAGCCGGTCGGCCCGCCGGCGCACCTCGGCGCCGCCCTCCCGCCACAGCACCCGGCACCCGGCGTCCACGACCACCAGTACCTGCCCGGCGTCGCGGGCGACCGGCAGCAGGCGCTCGCGCAGCAGCGGCAGCAGCGGGGCCAGCCCGCTCTCCGCGCGGCGGCGCTCCAGCACGGCGCCGTCCAGCAGGGCGACGTCCGGGACGCGGGAGGGGTCCAGCCCGCTGCCGCGCAGCCGGCGCCACGACGCGCCGATCACCGGACGGGGTGCGGCGGGCGGGGTGCCTCCGGACAGGGCCGCGGCGCGCACGCGCGCGAGCAGCCGGGTGTGCACCCGCGGGTCGGCCCCGGGCGGCAGGGCGCTCTGGACGGCGGTCATCGGCAGCTCCTCCACTGTGACCTGCGCCACGACCATAGGCCGTGCAACCCCCTGCAACGGCTGGCACCGGTTCCGATACGCGGGTGTCGTGGGTCACCACCGGCCCACGACGACGCGGGAGGCGCGCAGTGACCGAGCTTGCGAGGGCAGCGATGAGCAGAGCGACCCAGGGCACCTGGCCGACGAGCGCCAGCGAGGAGGACCGGTGACCCAGACCGCCGAACGATCCGAGACCACCGGCTCCCCCACCGAGCGCACCGACGCCTGGCTGGCCGCGTTCGAGGACGCCTTGACCGCCCGGGACGTCGACCGCGCGGCGGGCATGTTCGCCGCGACGAGCTTCTGGCGGGACCTCATCGCCTTCACCTGGAACATCACCACGGTGGAGGGGCCCGACGGCGTCCGCGACCTGCTCGCCACCACGCTCGAGGGCACCGACCCGCGCGGGTTCCGCACCACCGAGGAGCCGATCGAGGCCGACGGCACCACCACGGCCTGGATCGAGTTCGAGACCGCCGTCGGCCGCGGACGCGGGCTGCTCCGGCTGCAGGAGGAGGGCACGAAGGCGTTCACCCTGCTGACCACGCTGTACGAGCTCAAGGGGCACGAGGAGCCGTTGCGCGAGCGCCGGCCGATGGGTGCCGAGCACGGCGCGAACCGCGAGCGCACGACCTGGCGGGAGCGCCGGGAGCAGGAGGAGGCCGAGCTCGGGTACACCACGCAGCCCTACGTCCTCGTCGTCGGCGGCGGGCAGGGCGGCATCGCCCTGGGCGCCCGGCTGCGGCAGCTCGGCGTCCCCGCCCTCGTCATCGACAAGCACGCCCGCCCCGGCGACCAGTGGCGCAGCCGGTACAAGTCGCTGTGCCTGCACGACCCGGTCTGGTACGACCACCTGCCCTACCTGAAGTTCCCGGACAACTGGCCGGTGTTCTCGCCCAAGGACAAGATCGGCGACTGGCTCGAGTCCTACGTCACGGTCATGGAGGTGCCCTACTGGGGCGGCACGGTGGCACGGTCCGCCAGCTACGACGAGCAGGCCGGTGAGTGGACCGTCGAGGCCGAGCGCGACGGTCAGCCGCTCACCCTGCGCCCGAAGCAGCTGGTGCTGGCCACCGGCATGTCCGGCAAGCCGAACGTCCCCCGGCTGCCCGGCCAGGACGTCTTCCGCGGCGAGCAGCACCACTCCTCGGCCCACCCCGGGCCCGACGAGTACAAGGGCAAGAAGGTCGTCGTGGTCGGCAGCAACAACTCGGCGTTCGACATCTGCGGCGCCCTGTGGGAGATCGGCGCCGACGTGACGATGGTGCAGCGCACCTCGACGCACATCGTGAAGAGCGACAGCCTCATGGATATCGGCCTCGGCGACCTCTACTCCGAGCGGGCGCTGGCCGCGGGGGTGACCACGGAGAAAGCCGACCTGACCTTCGCCTCGATCCCGTACCGGATCATGCACGAGTTCCAGATCCCGCTGTACGAGCAGATGAAGGAGCGCGACGCCGACTTCTACCAGCGCATGGCGGACGCCGGCTTCTGGCTGGACTGGGGCGACGACGGCTCCGGCCTGTTCATGAAGTACCTGCGCCGCGGCTCGGGCTACTACATCGACGTGGGCGCCGCCGAGCTCGTGGCCGACGGCGAGGTGAAGCTGGCGCACGGGCAGGTCGACCACCTCACCGAGGACGCCGTCGTCCTCGAGGACGGCACCGAGCTGCCCGCCGACCTCGTCGTCTACGCCACCGGCTACGGGTCGATGAACGGCTGGGCGGCCGACCTCATCTCCCAGGAGGTCGCCGACAAGGTGGGCAAGGTGTGGGGCCTGGGCTCGGACACCACCAAGGACCCGGGTCCGTGGGAGGGCGAGCAGCGCAACATGTGGAAGCCCACCCAGCAGCCAGGCCTGTGGTTCCACGGCGGCAACCTGCACCAGTCGCGGCACTACTCGCTGTACCTGGCACTGCAGCTCAAGGCCCGGTCCGAGGACATCCCGACCCCGGTCTACCGCCTGCAGGAGGTGCACCACACCTCCTGACAGCGGTGATCGCATCGGTTGACGCGTCGGGGGACCGCCAGGGCGAGTCGGCCGGCGACACCCGGTCAGGCCCGCCCGCCCGTCGCGGAGCAGGCCCCGACTGCGTCCCGAGACACGCTGTCGAACATCCTCCGTGGGAGCTCCACCCCTGCTCACAGGTGGGAAGCAGGGGTGGAGCTCCTACGGAGGTACTGCACCCGGCGGCCCCGTCGGCGGTCACGGCGGGGCCCGACCGGGGGCGTGGGCCGGCCGTCCGGTGGGGTCCAGCCCGCACGACGTGTACCTGGCGAGCCGGCACCTTCGGACGACACCCGACCGCGCCAACCCGCCTGAGAAGCGCTGTGAGGCCCCGTGACGCCGACGGCGTCGTGACCCACCCCGCCGGCGGGACGGGTGGTCACGGCGCCGTGCTCGCGGCCCCGTCGTCAGCCGTCGAGGTCGCGCACCCGGACGGTGCCGTCGTTGAGGTTGGTCACGTAGCCGCGCGACCCGTCGGGCAGCACCGCCACCGAGGTCGGGGCGTCGCCGAGCGGGAACGTCGCCGTGACGCTCCAGTCGTCGGCCGCGATCACCGAGAGCGTGTCCGCGTCGACGCAGGTGACGTAGGCGAAGTGGCCGTCGGGGGCCCAGGTGACGTCCTGCGGTCCCGCCCCGACCGGGATGCTGGTGATCACCTGGTCGGTGTTCGTGTCGATCACCGTGACGGTGTCGGCGTCGTAGTTGACGTTGGCCACCAGCGGTCGCACCGGGTTCACCGCCACGCTGTGCGGGCCCGCGTCGACCGGCACCTCCCGTAGCACGGTGTCCGTCGTGGTGTCGATGACCGAGACGACGTTGGAGGTGTGGTCGGCGAGGTAGCCGCGTGCGCCGTCGGGAGTGAACTCGATGGAGTGCGGCAGCGGCCGGACCGGGATCTCGGTCCGGACCTCGTAGGTCCCGGTGTCGATGACCGTGACGGTGTCCGGACCCACGAGGGGCAGGTAGACCCGCGATCCGTCGCGGGTGACCGCGGGCGACCACGGCTCACCGTCCAGGGGGACGGTCGTGACGACCTCCCGCGTCCTGATGTCGAGGACGCCGAAGGCGCCGGCCTCGCTGCCCTTGTCGTACAGGCTGAGGTAGGCCGTCTGGCCGTCCGGGGCGAACGCCACGAACCGCACCGGGCCCACCGGCACGGGGATCTGCCCGATCGTCTGCTCCAGTTCGACGTCGACCACCGTGAGCGTGCGGGCCTCGCGGTTGGCGACGTAGAGCTGCCGCCCGTCCGGCGTGGCCACCGCGTAGCCCGGGGTCTCGCCCACCGGAATCGCCTGGCCGACCGAGGGGAACGGCACGCTCGCAGCCGGGGGCGGTGGGCCCGGGGTGGTGGACGCGGTGGGCTCCGGAGTCGCGGTGTCGGACGCGACCGGCTCGGACCCGGTGTCCTGGCCGCCCGTCCGCGCCGGCGTCAGGGCCAGGGTGACCGACCCGCCGACCAGCACGAGCAGCAGGACGACGGCAGCGGCGGCGACCCGCCGGTTCCTCCACCACGGCTGGAGGGCCAGCACCGGCGGTGGGGGCGGCGAGGAGGGAGGGGGACCCGCTGGAGGTGGGGTCGCCTCAGCTGGGGTCGTCTCCGGTGGGGTCGGCGGGGCTGAGGGTCCCGAGGCGGCCGCGCCGGCTCCGGCCGGGGAGTCGGCGGGCGTCCCCGCGGCCGACAGGCTCCGCGTCGACGTCGGGGACGCCGTCGGGTCCGTGCCGACCGCCTCCCGTCCGGGAGGGCTCCCCTTGGACCGGGCGCGCGGAGCCGTGGCCTTGCGGGGGCGTCCCGGCTGCGGGGTCGTGGTCGGCGCGGGCCCGCCGGCCGGCACGCCCTCGCCGGTGCCGGACCGACGCCGCCGTCCGGCGGGTGTCGTCGCGGCGTCGCGGTCGCGCTGCTCGCCAGCCGCCGTCGCACCACCCTCCGCAGCGGATGCGCCGGTGCTGGGTGAGCCGCGCTGCTGCGCCTGCTCCACGGCGACGGGCTGGGCGGTCCCGGGCAGCCCGGCCCCTGCTCCGCAGCCGCGGGCCCGTCCCGGACCGGCACCCGAGCGGTGTCCGGGGCGACCCGGGGCGGCACCAGGTCGTCGGTGCCGGTGGGTGGGGCCCCCGCGGCCGTCTGCGACGAGGGTGCGACGTCGAAGATGCGCCCGTCGGGGGCGCGCAGGTACAGCACCGGGGTGCCCCACTCGACCTGGTTCGGCTGGAGGCGGATGGCCTTGCGGGCCTCGGCCATGGCCGCGTCGAGCGGGTAGCCGTCGGCGACGGCCTCGTAGAAGCCGCGGGTGAACACGATGGCGGCCCGGTCGGTGATCTCGAACTGCATGGCGACCACGGCGGGGATGCCTTGGTAGATCAGGCTCTGCGCCGTCCCCGAGTAGGGGTCGGTGCGGCCGCCCCGGGCGCCCTCGCAGGAGTTCAGCAGGGCCAGGCGCAGAGTGCGGTGGTCGTGCAGGAGGGCGCCGAGGTCCGAGCCGCTGATGGGCTGCGCCCGGCCGGTCCTCCCCTCCATGGCCAGCTGCCCGTCGCCGAACTCCGAGCTGTACCGCCCGTGACCGATGTAGTGGAAGACGTGGTGCTCGCCCCGCCGCAGCTGGCGTTGCAGCTCGGTCATGGTCCCGTTCGGCGACCGCTCCAGGCGGACCCGTCCGTCGTGCTGCAGGTCCCGGAGCGCCTCCTGCAGCCGGGTCCACTCGGCGTCCACGTCCAGGGGCGGCAGATCGGTGGGACTGGCGACCACCACCAGGATGCGCAGCGGGGGGTGCACCGACAGTGGGCGGATGCGCCCGGGCAGGTCCAGGTAGCGGACCAACGGGGTCCACTCCGACAGCGCCAGGAACCGGCGGGCGTCGGTGTCGTAGAGGTACTCCCACGGCAGGTCGGCCAGCTGGGGCGAGTCGGTCAGCCGCAGCCGCACGCGGAGCCCGGCGTCCCGGCCCTCCGCGTGGTCGAGGCTCGCCGCCAGGGCGCTGTGCACCTGGTCGTGGAACACGGCGTCGAACAGCCGGGCGCCGAAGTCGCGGACCGCGATGGCCTCCGGTTCGTCCTCGCTGCGGACCAGGTACCGGCGCGGCCGGCCGATGCGCAGCAGGAAGTTCTCCAGCTCGAGGTCGGAGAAGGGGATCGTGACCGGCACCGGGCGGGTCTCGCCCACCGGTGAGTGCAGCACCCGGGCGTGGTAGCTGGTCGCCGACGCGGGCTCGACCAGCACGTCGAAGTCCAGGTAGGTGCGCTCGGTCATCCGGCTGTCCCGTCCCTCAGGTCATCCGGGCCGGACTCCGCCGGGTCGGGAGCGGACCGGGGAGCCCGTGCGGGCCGCCAGGTCATCGACACGGTGAAGTTGCCCGTGGAGCTGGCGCCGGCCACGAAGGCCCCCACCTCCGCGCTGAGCTCGAGACCGAAGTCGACCCTGATCTCCTCCGGGCTCTCCGCGACCGACCGCAGTCGCCGCACGAGCGCCTGCACGGCCGGCTGGACGCGGCCGACGGCCTGCTCGAAGCTCTGCTGTGCCTGCAGGACCACCCGCTCGTCCCGGTCCCCCCACCCCCGGGTGACCTCACCGCCGTCGTGTCCGCCGGCCGCGGTGCCGTCCTCGGCCTGCACCAGCACGGTGCCGCCGTCCTCGAGCGGGAACTCCACGAGCCGCTTGACCATGACCGACCACCCATCCGCGAGCCGGGACGCGTCGTCGTCCTCGACACGGATGAGCTCCGGGGAAGCGCGCCTGATACGCCGCTGCGGGATCGGGCCGTGTCTCGACGCAGGCGGGGTCCTCCACCGACGCCGACCCCGGGCACGGCCACGGGCGACACGTCTCCCTCTTCGGAACACATCCGTCCGAATGACGCGTCGGCACCGCTAGGGAGTGTTCCGGTGACCGTCCAGGGGGATGGGTGCGTGTGGACGGCCGCGTGACCGCGTCTGGGGCTCCCTCTCACTGGCGTCCTCAGGCGGCGGCGCCGTCCCGGCGGGCGTGGGCGGCGGCGACGACGTGTGGCACCAGCGCCTCGGCGATGTGCGCGTAGCCGGCCGACGACGGGTGGAAGCGGTCGGCGGAGAACAGCGCCGGGTCGGTGCCGAAGGCCGCGGCCACCGCGTCGGAGACGGCGGCGACCATCGCGCCGTGCGCGCGGGCGACGCCGGCCTGCTCGCGCTGGAGCAGCCTCGAGGCGGTCTGCACCACCGGCCGCAGTGCCGGGGGCACCCACGGCACGGTCGACATGTCCGGCGCCGGGACGACGACCACGTCGGTGCCGGCGGCGCGGAGCCCGGCAAGCGCGCTCGCCAGGGCCGCGGCGGCCTGTGCCGGGGGCACCAGCCGCGCCAGGTCGTTGGCGCCGACCACCACCACGGCGAGATCGACGTCCAGCGGTGCGGCCCGGCGGACCTGCGCGGCCAGGTCGCGCGACACCGCCCCGGGAACGGCGAGCACCGACAGGTCGATGTCGTAGCCGGCGTCGGTCAGGGCGGCGGCCAGGCGCGGGCCGAGGGCGTCACCGGGCCCGGCGGCGCCGGAGCCGTACGCGAGGGAGTCACCGAGGAGGGCGAGTCGGAGGGGCGTGCGGTTCACGCTTCGTGCAACACCGGCGCACGCACCGCCATGCCCGCGCCCCGGACGCTGCGGGGCCCGGCCGGGGTGCCCGGCCGGGCCCTGCAGCGACGATCCCGTCCCGGCACCGCCCTGAGCGAGGGTGGGAGGGACGGGTCCTCTCTCAGGCCTTCGGGCCGCCGGCGGCGTAGACGACCTGGCCGGAGACGAAGCCCGCGCCCTCGCTGATGAAGAAGGACGCCAGGTGCGCGATGTCCTCGGGCTGGCCGACGCGCTGCACCGGGATCTCCTTGGCGGCGTAGGCGATGAAGTCCTCGAACGCGACGCCCATCCGGTCCGCGGTCGCCCTGGTCATCTCGGTCTGGATGAAGCCTGGGGCGATGGCGTTGGCGGTGACGCCGAACTTGCCGAGCTCGATCGCCAGGGTCTTGGTGAAGCCCTGCAGACCGGCCTTGGCCGCTGAGTAGTTGGCCTGGCCGCGGTTGCCCAGCGCCGAGGTGCTGGACAGGTTGACGATCCGGCCCCACTTGGCGTCGATCATGTGCTTCTGCACCGCGCGGGTCATCAGGAAGGCACCGCGGAGGTGCACGTTCATGACCGTGTCCCAGTCGGCCTCGGTCATCTTGAACAGCATGTTGTCGCGGATGACGCCGGCGTTGTTGACCAGCACCGTCGGGGCGCCCAGCTCGGCGGCGACGCGGCTGACCGCGGCCTCCACCTGCTCGGCGTCGCTGACGTCGGCGCCGACCGCCAGCGCACGACCGCCGGCCGCCTCGATGGCCGCCACCGTCTCCTTGCCCGCTGCCTCGTCCAGGTCGACCACGCCCACGGTGAACCCGTCCTGCGCCAGCCGCTTGGCGACGGCCGCACCGATGCCACGTGCGGCCCCGGTGACGATCGCCACGCGGGCGCCGGTGCTGTTCGACTCGCTCATGTGTTGTCCTCTCCGATCCTGCGCCGTCCGGTGCGCTGGAGCACACGGTACGGATCCGGATCGCCGGGCTACCGGCGGGTAGCCCCGCGTGTGCCGCGGCCGGCGCGGCCGGCCGCGACCGGCCTGGTCAGGGCCAGATGCTGGCGACGACGATGCCGGCCACGGCGAGCTGGACGGCGGCGAGCACCAGGCTCGCGGGGTGGAAGGCGACCTCGGTCACGTGCTGGCCGAGCTTGCCCGGGGTCAGCAGGTCGAGCACCAGGAAGGCGATCCCCTGCAGCACCACGCCGAGCAGGCCGAAAACGACGGTGTAGAGCAGCGCCTCGCCGAACCCGCTCGTCGCGTTGGTCCAGATGGCGCTGAAGATGACCAGTCCCTGGGCGAGGAACCCGGCGGCGAGCACGATGCCGGCGTTGACCGACCGCTCCTCATGGATGTGACGGCCGAGGCGACCCGGGGTGAGCAGGTCGAGCACGAGGAAGCCGAGGGTCAGCAGCACGATGCCGACCCCGGTGTAGGCGACGGCGTAACCGATGCTGGCCAGCACGGGGGACCTCCGGAGGACGCGGGACGGGCGGACGCCGGACGTGTCTACCGCACCGGCCTCCCCGGACCCGCCCCGGCGTGTCCCGACGCGCCTGCCGCCCCAGCGGTCCGGACGACGTCCACCCGGTCGAAGCCCTCCTCCGTGGTGGGCGGGACGAACCGCGCCGCCGTCCCGTACAGACCTGCCGGCGGCACCCGGGCCCGCCCCTCCCGCGCGTCGTTGCGCGCAGCGCAGACCGGCACCGGGGTGTCCAGCCAGACCGCGCGGACCCCCACGCCGGCCGCCCGGGCCGCCGCGACCAGCGGCGCACGGTCCTCGGGCGCGGGGTTGGTGTTGTCGACGACCACGCTGCGTCCCTCGGCCAACAGCTCGGCCACCACCCGCCGCTGCCGGGCCTCCCGGCGGCGGGCGTTGGGCCAGTGGTCCTTGCTGACGACGGCGTGGGTGGCGGCCAGGTGCTCGCGCACCCACGTCGACTTCCCGCTGCCCTGCAGGCCGGCCATCACGACGAGCTCCTGCACGGGGCGGCCCCCTTGCAGGGGCCCGCCGCGAGCGTGCGAGCGGTGGGGGGCAAGGGGGTCCTTCTTCAGGCGGTCTGGCGCAGCGGCCTCACGTCGGCGTCGTCGTCCAGCGTGGGCCGGGGGGCCGGGTGCTCGACCAGCGCCAGGACCCGGCCGGCCATGAACCGGGCGGTGCGGATCGGGGTGCCACCCCGGGTGCTCTCGGTGACCTCCACCAGCCCTCGGCCATGGGTCACGTCCACCCGCCGCCCGGCGCGGGTGGCCTCGATCTCGTAGGTGCGGGTGCCCCCGCCGGCGTCGATCACGATCTCGACACGGTCGCCCTTCATCGCGTCCTCCAGACGTCGTGCCGGGCGCGGTGCCCGACATGGTGACAACGTCCTCCAGGGGTCCGACATTCCGGGCTGACCTGCGGCTTCACTCCTCCGACGAGCGCCGGTGCGGCCGTGGGACGTGCAGCGCGCGGACGGAGGCGATCGCTGCGCGGCGGGCGTTGGCTCGCTGGCGGGCACGGCTGGTCCGGGGCGCTCGCGGTTCCTCGCGCAGCAGCGCGTCGAGCCAGTGCCCACGGGGGTCGACGTCCACCAGCAGCGCCTTGAGCAGCAGGGTGAGCGGGATGGCCAGCAGCGCGCCCAGCGCGCCGAGCACCCATCCCCAGAACAGCAGCGCCACGAAGGTGACCGTCATCGACAGCCCCACCGAGTCGCCGACGAACCGCGGCTGGATGAGCGTCTGGACGACGAAGTTGAGCAGCGCGTAGACCGCGACGACCACCCAGAACTCGGTCCAGCCGCCGTCGAGCAGCGCCAGGATCGCCGGTGGCACCAGGCCCAGGACGAACCCGATGTTGGGCACGTAGTTGGTGACGAAGGACAGCAGCCCCCACACCACCGGCAGCGGGATCCCGATGATCGCCAGGGCGATCCCGTCGCCGACCGCCACGATCCCGCCGAACACCGTGCTGACCCACAGGTAGCTGCGCGTGCCGCGGGCGAACAGGCCCAGGGCGATCGGCAGGTGGGGCCGGTCAGCGGCGACCAGGGCGAGCCGCCGACCGAACCCGCCCGCCTCGATGGAGAGGAACACCAGCGCCGCCAGCAGCAGGACCAGGGTCGAGGCGGCATCGGTGGCGCGGGAGAGCACGCCGGTGGCCACGCCGACCAGCTGGCTGTAGTCGAACTGCGCGACGAGGTCGGAGAGCTGACCGGAGACGATGCCCCGGTCGTTGAGGTCGCTGACCACCGAGGCGATGAGCGCCTCGGCCGAGCCGGCGTAGTTCGGCAGCAGTGCGGCGAACTGGGCGATCGAGACCACCAGGAGCGCGACGAAGCCCAGCAGGATGGCCCAGACCAGCAGGAGCAACACCGTGGCGCTGGCCCACCGCGGCCAGCCGTGCCGCTGCAGGAAGCGCTGCACCGGCGCGAGGGCGACGACGACGACGAGGGCCAGCAGCACAGGCCCGACCAGCCACGCGATCGATCGCACACCGGCGATCGCGATGGTCGCGGTGGCCGCGCCGACCAGCAGCACCATCCAGCGCGGCATGCCGCCGGTCGGCGCCCCGAGCGCGTCCTCGGGCAGGAGGGCGGCCTCGGTCCCGGGCACCGCGGCGATGTCTGCCGCGGCCCGGGCCTGCACGGCGGCCTTCTGGGCCTCCGCGGCCGCCGCCGGCGGCACGCCGGTGGCCCCGTTGGCCTGCGGGACCTCGGCTCCCGGGACACCCCGCTGCGCGGTCACCGTCGGCCGCCTCAGCCCGCCGCGCCGGTGGGCGCGCCGGAGGTACCGACGCCCGACGGCCCCGGGTGGATCCGGACCATGTGCCCTCCTCCGCGGATCGCCGCGCTGCCCGGGCCCTCACCCTGGCACGGGCGGCCGGCCGGCTCAGGGACGCGCACCGTCGAGCAGCGCGGTCATCGCCGGCAGGTCGAAGAACGCCGCCGTCTCCCGGGCGGTCGGGCCGCCGGCGTCCGGATCGGCACCGGCCGCGAGCAGGGTGCGCACGGCCTCCTCGGACTGCTTGAAGACCGCCGCGGCCAGCGCCGTCTGGCCCCGGTCGTTCGCCCGGCCGGCGTCGGCGCCGCGCTCGAGCAGCGCGGCGACCGTCTCCGGGTGGCCGTGGTAGGCGGCCAGGATGAGCAGCGTGTCGCCCTTGTCGTTGGTCAGGTTCACCGGCACACCGGCGTCGACGTACGCGGCCAGCTCCTCGGTGGCCCCGCCGCGTGCGAGGTCGAAGACCCGCCCCGCCAGCTCGATGACCCCGGGGTCGATCCCGCCGCTCTGCTGCTCACTCATCGGTCCTCCTCGCCGGCGCTCGTCCGCCCGGTGCATGGCACTACTGGACTCCCGCCCGACCTCGCGCGCTCGGTCGCGCTGCCGAGGGTAGGAGGTCGGCCCGCCATCGAGGGCGCCGCGGCGTCCAGCTCCCGTCGGCACCGGCCGGCTCCCGTACCCCGCCGCTCTCCGAGCGGCCCGCCCCGAGCCCGCTCTCAGCCGGCCGGCACGCGGTCGGCGAGCGCCAGCACCCGGCGCCAGACGTCGTCACAGGCCTCCGCCCAGTCGCCGTACGCGCGGTCGAAGAAGGAGTGCGGCGCCCCGTCGTAGACGGCGGTCTCCACCTCCGCGCCACCGGCCCGCAGCCGCTCGGCCAGCGCGAGCTGGTCCTCGACCGGGGTGGCGGCGTCGGCACCGGCGATGACCATCAGCGTCGGGCGGACGGCGGGCGCGTCGCCGGTCAGCTCCGGCTTGCCGTAGCAGCCGACGCAGCCGGCCAGGTCCACGTCGGCGGTCCCGGCCAGCCGCCAGGAGTGGCTGCCGCCGAAGCAGAAGCCGACGGTGAGCACCGGGAGGTCCGGACGGGTGCGCTCGCGCAGGTAGGCGATCGCCGCGGTGACGTCGGCGTCCACGCCGGCCGCCGTGACCTGCGGGATGTGCGTCTGCCAGTCGAAGTCCTGCCCGCGGGTGCCGGTCTCGGGCAGCTCCGCCGTCCGCCCGAACCAGTCGACGGCCAGTGCCGGCAGCCCGGCTTGCGCGAACCGCTCGGCCAGCGCCACGTAGTACGGGTGCAGCCCGCGGATGTCGGGCAGCAGGACCACGCCGGCCCACGCCTCCCCGCCCGGCGCGGCGTACGCGGCGGCGACCTCGGTGCCGTCGGTCGAGGTGAGGGTCAGCGTGCCGCGCTCGGCGACGTCACCGCTCCTCGGCGGGGCGGGCGGCCGGCTGTCGGTGTCGTGGCACATGTCCCGGTTCTACCCGGGGGGAGGGCGGGCTGCCCGGTGGTCGCCCGCTCAGGTGTCGGCCGCGGCGTCGGCCGCGCCGGGGTGCCCGCCGAAGACGCCGGCGGCCACCTCGCGGCGGACGTCGGCCAGCCAGTGGTGCTGCTTGTCGGCCTGCGCGATGAGCCGCTCGAACAAGGCCTCGTCGATGCGCGGTTCGGCCTCCGCGGCGGCGCGCAGGGTCTCGAAGCCGGCCCGCTTGGCCAGCACCGCGGTGGCGATGAACTCGAACTCCACCAGGTCCGACAGCGGCGAGCGGGTCAGCAGGTGCCCGTTGAACTTGACCCGGGAGACCTTCTCGCCGAACCAGACGGCGGCCTGCTTGTACTGCCGGACCGGCAGGCCGAGGGCGCGCATCTGGCCCTCCAGCGACGACCGCTCCTCGCGCAGCTCGTCGAGCAGCTCCTCGAGCCGCGACTCGTAGGGGCTGCCGCGCCAGCGGCCGAGCATGCGGCTGACCAGCTCGATGCCGCCGGTGGCCGAGGCCAGGTGGTCGTTGGTGTAGACGCCGAGCAGGTCGGCGTTGCGGATCCCGCCTGGCGCGGTCGACTCGGACACGGGGGCTCCCGGGGATCGGACGGCAGAGGTGCCGGACCATTCTCGCCGCCCGGTGATCACCGCGCGCGGCGGCCGGCCCTCGAGCTCGGCACAGCAGCCCGGCCCCTGCACCGCGAGGACGACGGCGAGCCCGGCGGGCCACCCGCGTGCCGGCCACGGCGGCCGGCGCCAGCCCGGCCACGGCGGTGACCCCGAGCAGGACCAGGACGGCGGCTGCTCACCCGGCCGCCCGGGTCAGCAGCCGCGCGGCGGTGGGCCGCAGCTCGCGCTCGAGCTCCCACAGGCCCGCGGCCAGGCGCTGGCCCACCGCCTGGCGGGAGACGCCCAGGGACGCGGCGGCGTCGGCCTGGGTGCGTCCGGTGCCGACCAGCTCGATGGCCTCCCAGGCCTGGGCACTGCGCCGCTGGACGACGACCGCCAGCGCGCTCAGCACGGCCTGCGCGTCACCGGCGTCGGGAGGGACGGCGCCGCGCACGGCCAGCCGGACGCTGCGCTGCTCGGCCGCGTCAACCGCCCGGCGGGCGCACAGGTACGCGGGCCCGGCGCCGGCGCGGGTGCTGTCGGGCAGCGGCGTCTGCACCGGGCCGGCCCCGACGCCGATGCCCCAGCCGCCCTCACGCACCAGCCGGAGGACGACGTCGACGACGACCGCGGGGTCGGCCAGCACCCCCTGGAACTCGTCGCCCGCGGTCCGCTCGAAGGGCAGCACCGTCGGGACGCCGTCCGCCAGCCGCCGCAGGGCGCCGGCGACCCGGTCCGGGCCCCGGCGACCGGCCTGCTGGCCCACGGTCAGCACGTACGGCACCCCGCAAGTCTGTCGGCTTTCCTAGGGGGCAGCAAGCCTCAGAGCTTGTCGACGACCTCCGGCGGGAAGCCACCCGTGGCGATCGGTCCCCAGCGCTCGATGGTCACGCGCAGCAGCGACTTGCCCTGCCGGGTCATCGCCGCCCGGTACTCGTCCCAGTCCGGGTGCTCGCCGCTGATCGCGCGGTAGTAGTCGACCAGCGGCTCCAGCGCCTCGGGCAGGTCGAGCACCTCGGCCCGGCCGTCGACCTGCACCCAGGGGCCGTCGAAGTCGTCGGAGAGCACGCACAGCGAGACGGCGGGATCGCGCCGGGCGTTGGCCGTCTTGGCCCGCTGCGGGTAGGTCGAGACCACGACCCGCCCCTCCTGGTCGAGGCCGCAGGTCACCGGGGACAGCTGCACGCCCCCGCCGCTGCGCCGGGTGACCAGCACCGCCTTGTGGCGGGGGCGGAGGAACTCCTCGAGGGCGGCACGGTCGACGCGGTCGGCGGTCGCGGTTCTCGGCATGGCCCGGACGTTACGACGGCCACGTCATGATCGTCCTGGGCCCTCCCGGGGTACCCGCGTGTGCTGTGATCGACCGCATGAGGCTCCGCATGCCCGGCCGCTCGGGTGCGTCGTCCGATCGACCGTCCGGCGACGCACCCCCGGTCACCGGGCGGACGCCCAGCTTCGCCGCGGTGCCCACAGCAGGGGTGACGGCCAGCCCCGCTCCCAGCAGTGAGCGCGGGCCCCGGCTGCAGAAGGGCGTCCGGGCACTCGCCATCGCCTCGGCGCAGCTGTTGATCATCGCGGCCGCGCTGGTCGTGGTCGGCTGGGTGCTCGGGAGGCTGTGGCCGGTCCTGCTGCCGGTCATCCTCGGCCTGCTGTTCGCGACCGTGCTGTGGCCGCCCACCCGGGTGCTGCGCCAGCTGCGCTTCCCGCCGGCCTTGGCCGCACTGGTGGTGCTGCTGGCCTTCCTGGCGCTGATCGTGGGCCTGTTCTCGTGGATCGTCCCGCAGGTGGCCGACCAGGCCGGCGAGCTCGCCGACGCCACCACCGCCGGGCTGCAGGACCTGCAGACGTGGGTGACCGGACCACCTCTCAACCTCGGCGAGGACCAGATCGGCCAAGCGGTCGACCAGGTCATCGACACGATCCAGAACAACGCCCAGAACATCGCCGGCTACGCGCTCACCGGCGCCACGGCGGTCGGCGGCTTCCTGCTCAACCTGGTCCTCGCGCTGGTGCTGACCTTCTTCTTCATCAAGGACGGCCCGCGCTGGCTGCCCTGGCTGGCCGCCCAGACCGGCCCCAAGGTGGCTCCGCACGTCGCGGCGCTGTCGTACAAGACCTGGTCCACCCTGTCGGAGTTCATCCGGCAGCAGGCCCTGGTCGGCTTCATCGACGCCCTCTTCATCGGCCTGGGCCTGTGGATCCTCGGCGTCCCGCTGGTGCTCCCCCTGGCGGTGATCACCTTCCTCGGCGCGTTCATCCCGATCATCGGCGCCTTCGTCGCGGGTTTCTTCGCGGTGATCGTCGCGCTGGTCAGCAACGGCTGGCAGACGGCGCTGATCGTGCTGGTCATCGTGCTGGTGGTGCAGCAGCTCGAGGGCAACGTGCTCCAGCCGATCCTGCAGGGCCGCGGGCTCAACCTGCACGCGGCCGTGGTCATCCTGGCGGTCACCCTCGGCGGCAGCCTGTACGGCATCCTCGGCACGTTCCTGGGCGTGCCCGTGGCCGCGCTCATCGCCGTCATCTACCGCTACGTCCGCGACGAGCTCGACGGCCGGACGCCGGAGGTCGCCGACGACGGCACCCGGGTGCAGGTCACCGGCGACGAGACGGGCGCCACGGTCGTCCGGGAACGCGTCGCGACCCCGGAGCGGGGCGCGGCGGATCCCCCTGCCGACGAGGAGCCCCCGGCCCGGCCGCCTGCCTGACCCCCCCCCGGGGGACCCCCGGGAATGCGGCCGGCACGGGGAGAGCTGTAGGTCGCAGACCCGTACCGCGAGGAGGCACCACCGTGGCGCAGCGACCGGAGCAACTCGTCGAGCTGCTCCCCGAGGCCGAGCCGTTCCTGGCCCGCGAGGCCGCGGTCACCGAGGCCGGCGTGCGCCGCGGGCTGGTGCTGGTGCACGACCTGGCCGGCGAGTTCGACGCGGCCTCGGCCGGCGCGCTGGCCGGTGCGCACCTGCTCGGCGCGCTGCCGCACGAGGTGATCGCCCGGTTCGACGTCGACAGCCTCGTCGACTACCGGGCCCACCGGCCGCGGGTCACCTTCCACGGCGACCGCTACGAGTCCTTCGCCGCGCCGGAGCTGCTGCTCTACGCCCTGGAGGACGACGCCGGCGAGCCGTTCCTGCTGCTGCACGGCGCGGAGCCCGACTTCGCCTGGGAGCGGTTCGTGGCCGCGGTCGGCGTCCTGGTGGAGCGGCTCGGCGTCACCTCGGTCGTGTCCCTGCAGGCGATCCCGATGCCGGTGCCGCACACCCGGCCGGTCACCGTCACGGCCCACGCGACGCGGCGCTCGCTCATCGCCGAGTACCCGGTGTACTGGGGCGAGGTGCGGATCCCCGGCAGCGTCGCCGCGCTGCTGGAGCTGCGGATGGGCGAGGCCGGCGTCGACGCCTACGGGGTGGCCGCGCACGTGCCGCACTACCTGGCGCAGACGACCTTCCCCGCGGCGTCACTGACGCTGCTCGAGCACCTGTCCCGGCTGACCGGGCTGCACCTGCCCACCGAGGCGCTGCGGGAGGCCGCCGAGGCGCACCGCACCGAGGTCGACGAGCAGATCTCCAGCTCGCCGGAGAACACCGCCGTCGTCGCCGCGCTGGAGCAGCAGTTCGACCGCTTCACCGCCGCCCGCGAGGACAGCGACCTGCTCAGCGGGATCGGCGAGGTGCCCAGTGGCGAGGAGATCGGCGCGGAGCTCGAGCGGTTCCTCGCCGAGCAGGAGCGCCGCCGGGGCGACTGAGCCGGGCGCCCCACCCGCGCGAGATCTGCACAGTGGTCGTCTTCAGCGTGCTGATGACCGCCACTGTGCAGATCTGGGGGACGGGGACGGCGTCAGGCGGTGTGGGCCGGTCGCGGGGGTCCGGAGGACCTCCCGACCGGGACACAGGCAGCGGCTCCACGCGAGCCGGGACGGCACGTGGAGACGGTGTCGGCCGGTAGGCCGACAGATGGCACAGCGGGCCGCGACCGGGGAGTCCCGGTCGCGGCCCGCCGCTGAGTGCTGGTGCGCTGGTGTCAGCCGGCGACGATGTCGCCGGTCGCCTGCTGCGCCACGATCCGCTCCTCGGTCGCTGGCGCTCCCTGCGATGCTCCCCTGGCTGTCAGGCGACGACGACGTGCTCGTTGGGCACGCAGTGCGTCATCTGGTGACCGGTGACGTCACGCGGACCGTTCTTGCCGAGGTTGGCGGCGCGCTGCTGCTCCTCCTCGGAGAGGGTCTGCGTCTGCAGCGGGGGCAGGCCACGGACGTCGTCCGCGGTGATGCCCAGGCCGTCACCGACGCGCTGGCCCAGCTCGTCCTCGCACATGAAGAAGTGCCAGACCATCCGCTCCTGGATCTCGCGGCGGCACTGCGAGAGGGCGTCGACCAGGTTCTTCACCAGGTCGTCCTTCTCCCACTGCTCCGACAGCAGGTAGCGCTCGCCGGCCTGCGCGTAGTCGTTGGTCCGCGGGATCCGCTTGCGGGTGAGCCGGCCGGTGATGAGCGGCCCCTGCTCGTCGTGGGTGGGGTACTGGGCCTCCCGCAGGCCGCCCAGGATCGACGGCTCGTAGTTCACGTGCGGGTTGGCGCCCTCGGCGCGGTCCACGCCGTAGGCCATCTGGCCATCGCGCTGGTTGGTGGCCACCCGCGCCTTGGGCTGGTTGACCGGCAGCTGCAGGTAGTTCGGGCCCACCCGGTAGCGCTGGGTGTCGGAGTAGGAGAACGTCCGGCCGACCAGCATCTTGTCGTCGGAGAAGTCCAGCCCGTCCACGAGGACGCCGGTGCCGAACGCGATCTGCTCGTTCTGCGTGAAGTTGTCGTCCGGCATCCGGTTGAGGGTCATCGTGCCGACCTTGCGGAGCGGGAAGACCTCCTCCGGCCAGACCTTGGTGTCGTCGAGCGGGTCGAAGTCCAGCTCCGGGTGCTCGTCGTCGCTCATGATCTGCACGTGCAGGTCCCACGACGGGAAGTCGCCGGCGGCGATCGCGTCGTGCAGGTCCTTGGTGTGCGCGCCCAGGGTCTGGGCCTGCACGGCCGCGGCGTCGGCGGCGGTCCAGGACTTCACGCCCTGCTTGGGCAGCCAGTGGTACTTGACCAGGACGGTCTCGCCCTGGGCGTTGACCCACTTGTAGGTGTTGACGCCGAAGCCCTGCATGAACCGGTAGGAGGCCGGCGTGCCGCGGGGGCTGAACACCAGCGAGACCATGTGCATGGCCTCGGGGGTCTGGCTGAAGAAGTCGAAGGCGCGCTCGGCGACGCTGGCCTCGAAGGTTACCGGGTCCGGCTTCTGCGAGTGGATGAAGTCGGGGAACTTGATCGCGTCACGGATGAAGAAGACGCCCAGGTTGTTGCCGACGAGGTCCCAGTTGCCGTCCTCGGTGTAGAACTTCACGGCGAACCCGCGCGGGT
This sequence comes from Geodermatophilus sp. URMC 65, assembly GCF_053502545.1. Lineage (NCBI taxonomy): Bacteria > Bacillati > Actinomycetota > Actinomycetes > Geodermatophilales > Geodermatophilaceae > Geodermatophilus > Geodermatophilus sp. URMC 65. The sequence continues at coordinate 4,724,057 of NZ_CP199954.1, read as the reverse complement.
CGCGCGCGGACTCCGAGGAGTCGCGGCCACCGGCGACGGTCGAGAACCGCAGCGCGACGTCGGTGCGCTTGCCCTTCTCCTGGAACAGCTTGGCGCGGGTGTACGTGCTGATCGGCTCGTCGCCGATCGTGCCGTCGGCCTCGAAGTAGCCGAAGGCCGTCACGCCGCGGGCGTGCACCACGCGCTCCGGGATGCGCTCCCGGTCAAAGTGGCTGATCTTCTCGAGGAACTGGTAGTTCTCCAGCGTCGCCGGGCCACGAGCGCCCACCGTCCGCTGGTTCTGGTTGTCGTAGACCGGGTGACCCTGACGGTTGGTCAGGACCGGACGGTCGGCCTCGCTCGGCGCAGGGCCCTGCGATGCGACGTCGGTCATTCCTGTACTCCTCCTCGATCGTGGTGCTCGGGGACCTTCGCTGTCTCCGAGGGGCTCCCTACCCGGCAGTCCCGGCAGAGACCCCAGAAGACGACCTCCGCCTCGTCCACGACGAAACCCGCCGTGTCCGAGGGCGTCAGGCACGGAGCCGCCCCGACGGCGCAGTCGACGTCGGCGACCGCACCGCACGAGCGGCAGACCAGGTGGTGGTGGTTGTCACCGACGCGCAGCTCGAAGAGCGCGGGCGCGCCGGCCGGCTCGATCCGGCGGGCCAGGCCGCCGGTGACGAGCGCCTGCAGCACCCCGTAGACCGCCTGCGGCGACAACGTCGGGTGCGCCTGGCGGGCGGCGGTGACGATCGTGTCGACGTCCGCGTGCGGACGCTCGGCGAGGACCTCCAGCACCGACAGCCGGGGCCGCGTGACGCGCAGCCCCACCGCGCGGAGCTGCTCTTGCCAGGTCGTCTCCATCGGGTCCCACCCAACCCTGTTTTCTTGACTGAGTCAACTTAAGGACCCGCCCGGCCTCGTCCAGAGGCTCGCCGCGAGCCTGCGAGTGGTGAGGAGGACGAGGTCCTCTCTCAGGCGAAGACGATGGTCTTCTCGCCGTCCACGATGACCCGGTCCTCGACGTGCCAGGTGACCGCCTGGGCCAGCACCTGGCGCTCGACGTAGCGGCCGATCCGGCGCATGTCCTCCACGGTCGCGCGGTGGTCCACCCGGGCGACCTCCTGCTCGATGATCGGCCCGGCGTCGAGCTCGGGTGTCACGTAGTGCGCGGTGGCCCCGATCAGCTTCACGCCGCGGTCGTGCGCCGCCCGGTACGGGTTCGCCCCGACGAAGGCCGGCAGGAAGCTGTGGTGGATGTTGATCAGCCGCTCCGGGAACCGGCTGCAGAAGTCCGCCGAGACGATCTGCATGTAGCGCGCGAGCACCACCAGGTCGACGTCCCCGATGACCTCCAGCGCCCGCGCCTCGGCCTCCACCTTCGTCTCCGGCGTCACCGGCACGTGGTGGAACGGGACGCCGGCGGCCCGGGCGACCGGCTCGAGGTCGGGGTGGTTGGAGACGACGGCGGCGATCTCGGCGCGCAGGTCGCCGGCGCGCACCCGGTAGAGCAGCTCCTGCAGCACGTGGTCGGTCCGGGAGACGAAGACCGCCAGGCGTGGGCGGTGCGCCGCCTCGGTCAGCCGCCAGGTGAACTGCCACGTCTGCGCGAGCAGCGCCAGGGCCGCCTCGAGCTGTTGGCGCCGGCCGGCCAGGTCGGCGAGGAAGAACTCCAGGCGCAGCGTGAAGGTGCCGCCCACCGGGTCCGACGAGTGCTGCTGCGAGTCGATGATGTTCGCCCCGACGTCGGCCATCAGCCCGCTCAGGACGGCGACGATCCCCGGCCGGTCGGGGCAGCGGACGACGAGGCGGCCGACGTCGGCCAGTCGCTCGTCGTGGGGGCCGGGCGAGGGCAGTTCAGCGGACACGGCTGTCGAGGATGCCAGGCTCGGCGATGGTCCCTCCAGGACACCGCCCCGAGCCTGCGGGGGACGGCGAGGACGGGGTCCTCCCTCAGGCCGGGGGCAGGACGGCGCGCTGGGCCCCGGCGATGTCGAAGAGGTCGCCGTAGTCCTCGACGCGGGCCAGCACGTCCTCGGTGCGGAAGCGCAGCGAGCCGGGGTCGGCGCCGTCGAGCACCGCCTCGACCTCGTCCCAGCCGATCGGCGTGGACACCGGGGCGTCGGGGCGGGCGCGCAGCGAGTACGGGGCGACCGTCGTCTTGGCCGGGTTGTTCTGGCTCCAGTCGATGAGCACCTTGCCCGGCCGCAGCACCTTCTCCATGCGCCACACGACCCGGTCGGGGGTCTCAGCGGAGAGCTCCTGGGCCAGCGCGCGGGCGTACCGGCTGGGGTGCTCGCGGTCGGTCACCCGGATCGGCGCGTACACCTGGACCCCCTTGGAGCCCGACGTCTTCACCACCGGGTCCAGGCCGTCGTCGACCAGCCGCTGGCGCAGCCGGTCGGCGACCTCGCAGCACTCCAGGATCCCGGCGTCCGGGCCGGGGTCGAGGTCGAGCACGAGCAGGTCCGGCAGCGTCGGCTGCAGCCGGCTGCCCACCTGCCACTGCGGCACGTGCAGCTCCAGGGCCGCCAGGTTGGCCGCCCACGCGAGGTCGGCGACGGTCTCCAGGACGACCATCTCCAGGGTCTCCCGGCCGCGGGAGCTGCCGGGGCTCGGGACGGTCACCTTCCGCACCCAGTCCGGGGCGTGCCGGGCGCTGTTCTTCTCGAAGAACGCCTGCCCCTCCACGCCGTCGGGCCAGCGGGTGAAGGTCACCGGCCGGCCGGACAGGTGCGGCAGCAGCACCGGCGCGATGCGCACGTAGTAGTCGATGACCTGCGCCTTGGTGAAGGACACCTCCGGGAAGAGCACCTTCTCCAGGTTCGAGACGTGCAGCTGACGCCCGTCCACGCGCACCAGCTGCCTGCTCACGGGCACACCTGTACCCGCCAGGCGGTCACCACTCCTCGACCACGTCCTCGGGCACCAGGTCGTCGCGCAGCCCGCGCCACGACGGGTGGCGCATCCGGCCGTCGGCGGTCCACGCGGCGAAGGCGACCTCCCCGACCAGCTCCGGCACCACCCAGTGCGCGTCGCGGGTGACCTCCCGGGGCAGCGCGTCGGCGAACGGCGGCGCGTCGGCCGGGGTGAACAGCGGCTCGAGCTCCTTCAGGGCCGCCGCCGTGAAGCCGGTGCCGACGTGCCCGGCGTAGACCAGCCGGCCGGCGTCGTCGTGCACGCCCACCAGCAGCGAGCCCACTCCCCCGGCCCGCCGGCCCTGCCCCGGCCGCCAGCCGCCGACGACGACCGCCTGCGTCCGGACGTTCTTCACCTTGCGCCAGTCCGGCCCGCGCAGCCCCGGGCGGTACGGCGCGTCCAGCCGCTTGGCGACGATCCCCTCGAGGCCGTTGTCCCGGCTGGCGGCCAGCACCGCGGCTCCACCGCCGCGGAACCACGGCGTGGGCAGCCACTGCTCCCCGGCGACGCCGAGGGTCTCCAGCCGCTCCCGGCGCTGCGCGTACGGCACCCCGAGCAGGCTCTCGCCGTCCACCTCCAGCAGGTCGAAGACCAGGTAGGTGACCGGCGCGGCGGCGGCCATCCGGCGCGCCTCCGGGCCGGTGCGGTGCATCCGCCCCTGCAGCGCGCCGAAGTCCGGCCGACCGCGCGCGTCGAGGGCGACCACCTCGCCGTCGACGATCGCGTCGTGCCCGCGCAGCGCCTCGGGTAGTCGGTTCAGTTCGGGATAACGGACGGTGATGTCGGTGCCGCTGCGGGCCCAGAGGGCCAGTGTCCCGGCCTCGACCACCGAGATCGCCCGGACGCCGTCCCACTTGAACTCGTAGCCCCACGCGTCGTCCTGCCCGGGTGGCGGCAGCTCACCCGGGGTCGCGAGCATCGGCGCCAGCGGCGCGCCCTCGGCCGGGGAGTCGAGCGCGCGGACCCACCAGGAGCCGTCGCGCTCGCGGAAGAGCACGTGCCGACCGCGCAGCCGCCGTCCGGCGAGGGCGACGACGACGCGGTCCTCGCGCCACTCCTCGACCGCGTAGCGGCCGGAGTCCCACGGCCGGGTCCCGGGGGCCCCGCCGTCCGTCGTGGGGACGGCGGGCAGCGCGGGCCCGCGCCCGGCCGGCGGCCCCTCCGGGAGCACCCAGCACCACGGGACGCCGTCCCGCTCGAGCCGCAGCACCAGGCCGGCCGCGCCCTCGGACACCGCGAACGGGTCCCCCGCCGGCGGCGTCCGCCGGGCACTCCCCCGAGCCGGCACCTCAGGCGGTGCGGCGGGCCCGCTTGGCCGGCGCCTTCGCGGCGGTGGCCCGCTCGGCCGCGGTCGCCTTCTTCGCGGCGGTCGCCTTCCTCGCCGTGGTCGCCTTCTTGGCCGCGGTCGCCTTGCCTGCCGTGGTCTTCCCGGCCGCGGTCCGACGGGCCGGGGCCTCGTCGTCCGCCACGGGCGCGGCCTTCCTGGCGGCGGTGGCCTTCTTGGCCGGCACCCTGCGCGCGGGAGGCTCCTCGGCAGGAGCGCCGCCCCGCGCGGCCTCGACGCTGCGGCGCAACGCGCTCATCAGGTCGACGACGGCGGCGCCGGAGTCGGCGGTCTCGGGCAGCGGCTGCACCTCGCCGCCGCTCTGCTTGGCCTCCAGCAGCTCGGCCATCGCCTCGCGGTAGTCGTCGGTGAACTCGGTCGGGTCGAACTCCCCGGTCATCGACCCGATCAGCGCCTCGGCCATCTGCAGCTCCTGCGGCCGGACGGCGACGTCCTCGTCGAGGAACGCGAAATCGGGACGGCGGATCTCGTCGGGCCAGCGCATGGTGTGCAGCACCATCACGCCGTCCTTGACGCGCAGCGCCGCGAGCGACTCCCGCGAGCGGATGGCGATCTTGGTGATGGCGACCCGGCCGGCGTTCTCCAGGGCGTCGCGCAGCAGCACGTACGGGCGGGTCGCCGAGGGGTCGGGCTCCAGGTAGTACGTCTTCTCGTACTGGATCGGGTCGATCTCGTCCTGGTCGACGAACTGCAGCACCTCGATCTCCCGCCGGCTGACCAGCGGCAGCTCCTCGAAGTCCTCGTCGGTCAGCACCACCAGCTGGCCGTCGGGCAGCTCGTAGCCCTTGGCGATCTCGGAGTACTCGACCTCCGCGCCGTCGATCGAGCACACCCGCCGGTACTTGATGCGCCCGCCGTCGACGGCGTGCACCTGGTTGAACCGGATGTCGTGGTCCTCGGTGGCCGTGTACAGCTTCACGCCGATGCTCACCAGGCCGAACGACACCGCCCCGCGCCAGATCGACCGCATGCCGTGCTCCTGTCCAGGGATCGGGTCCGCGACCGCGGGCGGGGAAGGCGGGCGGTCAAGATCAGCAGGATAGGACCGCCGCGACCCCTCCGGCAGGTCGAGCGACGCCACCTCCTCCGGACGGAGGAGTCACTGCACGCCGGGCTCCCCCTCGCCCTCCGGAGCGAGCGCACCGTTCTGGATCGAGTCGTAGAGGAACTGCAGGACGTCCGAACCGGCGACCAGGGTCATGGTCAACGCGGCCAGGCGGGTGGCCTTCGGTGCGGTCACGTAGCCGAAGACGAGCCCGGTCGCCACCCACTGCGCCAGGCAGAACGGACACGTGAGCAGCTCCCCGATGGCGTGCTTGACGCCCCCGTGCTCGCGGACCTCCTCGGCGACCTCCGCATGGCCGGAGGGACCCTGGAAGGTCGTGAACGGCGCCCGGAGCGGGCTCGTCACCGGGTCCTTGGCGATCCGCCGGGCCAGCCGGAAGGTGGCCACCGCCAGCAGTGCCGCATCGCCCGGCGGGATCCGTTCGGGGAGCTCCCGGCCCGAGGCCCGGACGGCGGCAGCGCCGGCCGACACCAGACCGAGGTAGACGCCCATGGCGCCGAGGTCACCGCCCAGTGGGCGCGGCTCGCCCTGCGTGTACTCGCGCTTCTGGTGGCGGGCCCAGCGACGGACGGGAGCCCCGATCCGCTGTACCTCATCTGCGATGGCCATGGCAGGCGCGCTACCCACTCCCGCGGGTGCCATGCGGAACGGGCCCGACCGGTGTCCGGGAGCCGGCTCACGCATGGGGCGGAGCCCGACGGGTAGGGCGAGATCACGACGCCGGTCGCCCGACCGGTCCCCCGTCCACGGGACGGACGAGCGTGTGCATGGCGGCCGCACGCAGAACGGAGGCAACCCCATGACCGAGCCCGACCCGAACGACCGCGGAGCTGTCCACTCCGCCCTCAACGACAGCGACTTCCCCGACGACGAGCGCGGCCTCACCGGGACCCGCGACGATGTCCGCGGCGACACCGGCGCCACCGGCCCCGAGGGCCAGACCGCCCGGGACGTGTTCCCCGAGGACAACGGCGTCCCGGACGTCTCGCAGGACGACTTCCCGACCATGCAGCGGTCCGAGGACCCGCAGTTCGCTCCGGAGCTCGGCGACCGCGAGAGCCACCGGACCGTCGACTTCGGCACGACCGCGTTCGAGCAGTCCGAGGGCAAGCCGCTGTCCGCGCGCCTGGAGGAGGAGGTCGCCGACGACGTCCCGGACGTGCGCCCCGCCGAGGACCCGGGCCGCGGCATCGGGCAGCTCGAGCAGGACTACGACACCACCCCGGACACCGACTCCGGCACCAACCGCACCGCCGACGACGTCGAGGCCAGCCGCGACCCGGTGGTCGGTGGCGAGGGTCCGGAGGAGACCGCCATCCACCTGGTGGACTGAGCGAACGGAGTGTGGTCCGTCGGCCTCCCGGCCGGCACCGCGGTCAGGTGCCGTCCCCGGCCCTGGCCGATCCCACCCCGGGCCTGATCGCGGGGCCCGCGGCCCCCACTCGTCGACCCGACCGCGGCCACCAGCGGCCCCACCGGAGGTGCCCCGACGGCCTGTCCCTGGACCGACTCCACCCACGCGACGACGTGCCCCGTCCAGGCGTACCCGCTGCTCAGCGGCGGTGGAGAGGCTCACCGGATCGGGGCGGTCGCGGGAGCGGGTTGGCGTGTTCCAGATCGGATGTCTACGTTGTTGTTGCGGTTGAGCAGGCAGCCGCGGCCGCGCCGGGCAACCTCCCGGTACGGACACGTTCGACGACGTACGTGTCCCGGGGGCCACGACATCCGGGGGGCCGCGCAGCGGTAGATTGTCCGGGCGGTCGTGCCGCCGGGTACGGCCGTTGAGAGGAGCTCAGCCCGTGACCACATCCGACCTGCCCGCCGAGGGGCAGCCCGACGTGTCGACCGAGGGCACCGAGGCACCCTTCGACGACGTGATCACGCTCTCGACCTCCACCGGCGAGGACGGCGTGGTCACGGTGACGGTCGTCGGCGAAGTGGACACGTTCACCGCCCCGGTGCTCCGGTCGTCGCTCGACACCCAGCTCGAGCAGCAGCCCAAGGCCCTGGTCATCGACCTGTCGGGCGTGCAGTTCCTGGGCTCCGCCGGCCTGGCCGTCCTCGTCGAGACGCAGAAGTCGGCCCGCTCCCGCGACGTAGACCTCCGCCTGATCGCCACCACCCGCGCGGTCACCCGCCCGCTCGAGGTCACCGGCCTGATCGACCTGTTCACGATCGTCGACGGCAGCGCCCGCTGACGGAGGACCCCCTGCCCCACCGTGTGGGGCTCCCGTCCTCATCCCTCGCAGGCTCGGCAGGAGGACCACCTCCTCCCCACCACTCGCGAGCTCGCGGCGGGACCCTGGAGGCGGCCGGGACGGGGTCGGCGGCGGGACCCTGCAGGGGGCCACACCCGCACGACCTGACGAGAGGCCCCGCTCTGGCGGGGCCTCTCGTCGTCTACGGCGGCCCCCTCCAGTGCACCGCCCCGAGCTCGCGAGGGTGGGTAGGCGGGGGTCCTCTCTCAGGCGCTGAGCAGTCGGCAGACCGCCTGCTCCAAGGTGCGCTGCACCTCGCGGTCCCCCTCGGCCTCCGCCGCCTCCGTCAGCGCGTCGGCGATGGTCTCCCCGTTCTCGTAGCGGTCCACCACCCGCGGGTCGACGTAGCTGGCCTTGCAGACCGCCGGGGTGTTGCCGAGCTGCTCGGAGACCTCCTTGTAGGCGGCGTTGACCGTCCGCTTGCGCGCCGTCTTGCTGGTCGGTGGCGGAGCCGCAGCCAGCGTGGCGGCCATCTGCACCGTGGCGTTCCAGGTGCGGAAGTCCTTGGCCGTGATCTCCGCGTCGCTGATCTCCCTGAGGTAGGCGTTCACCTCGGTGCTGGTCACGTCGTGCCAGGTGCGGCCGCCGTCGGTCGGGTCGTCCACCCAGTAGCCGAGCAGCTCCTCCCCCTGGTCCGCGGGGCGCCTGAGCAGCTCGCGGACGACGTCGGCGGTGGGCTTGTCGGTGAGCTCCAGCTCCCGCTCGATGCCGCCCTTGGCGGTGTAGGAGAAGAAGACCCGCTCGCCTCGGACCCGCACGTGCTCCCTGCGCAGCGTGGCCAGCCCGTAGGTGCCGTTGTCCTCGGCGTACTGCTCGCTGCCCACGCGGAAGGCGCCGAGGTCCAGCAGCCGGACGGCGGTGGCGAGCACGCGCTCCCGCGTCAGCCCAGTGCCGTGGATGGCGTCGACGACGGCGTCGCGCACGTCGGGCAGCTGGTGGGCGATCTCCAGCACCCGCTCGTGCTTCTCGGCGTCCCGCCGCGCCCGCCACTGGTCGTGGTAGCGGTACTGCCGTCGGCCGGCGACGTCCACCCCCGTGGCCTGGATGTGCCCGTTGGGCCAGGGGCAGATCCAGACGTCCTTCCAGGCCGGCGGGATGGCCAGCGACCGCAGCCGCTCCAGGCGCTCGTCCTTGATGAGCGCTCCGTCCTCGTCGTAGTAGGCGAAGCCGCGGCCGGCCCGCCGGCGCCGCCATCCCGGGCCGTGCACGTCGCTGCGGCGGAGTCTCACGCCCAGAGGATGGGCACCGCCGGCGTTCGGCAAACGCGTGGGGACGGCGGTTCCCCCTTCAGCGCAGCTCGACCAGCCCGCCGAGCCCGCTGATCTCGAGGACGTGCCGGGTGACCCCGCCCGCGGGTGCGTGCACGACCAGCCGCCAGCCCTCCTCGCCCGCGATCCGCGCCATCGCGAGGACGACGCGCACCGCCGCGCTGCTGAACAGGGTGACCGCCGTGAGGTCCAGCTCCACCCGGCCGGTGCCGCCGTGGCTGGCCTCCAGCAGCCGGATCCGCATCTGCTCGGCGCCGACCGTGTCGACCGCCCCGGCGGCCCGCACCACCGGCCGCTCGCCGCTCCGGTCGACGACGACGTCCGCCGCGCTCGTGCCGCCGGGACGGTCCTCGTCGTCCTCCGGACGGCGGCGCAGCCGCATGCTCAGCGTCACCGTCGTGCCGTGCTCGCCCTGCAGGACCACCCCGTCGACGAGCTGCCGCATGATCAGCAGCCCGCGGCCGCGGTCACCGGGGTCCCGGTCCGGTGGGCGCCACCGGCCCTGGTCCCGCACGGTCACGGTCAGCTGCCCGTCGACGTCGACCGCCGCGGTCACCTGCATCCGCCCCGGCTCCACCCCGCGGTACGCGTGCTCCGCGGCGTTGGCGGTGGCCTCCCCCACCGCGACCATCACGCCGACCCGGTCCTGCTCCCCCATGCCCAGCCCGGCCAGCCAGCCGCCCAGGTGCCGGCGGACCGTCGGCAGCGCGGCCGGGACGGCGGGCAGGTCCAGCTCCAGCGGCTGCGTCGTCTCCGCCCGGCGGTGCGCGACCAGGACGGCGATGTCGTCGGGGCGCTCCTCGGAGTCCAGGAGCCCCTCGACGATCGCCGCGGCGAGCTCACCCGGCGCGTCGCCCGCCAGGGCGCCCGGCGCGGCGAGCGCGGCCCGCGAGACCTCCGCCAGCCGGTCCAGGCCCGCGGCCGACAGCGCGCCGGAGGCAGCCACCGCGCCGTCGGAGAACAGCACGAGGGTGGAGCCCTGCGGCAGCTGCGCGGTGGCCGCGACGCTGGACGCGCCCGGCAGGGTGCCCAACGGCGGCCGGGGTGCCAGCGGGAGGAACTCCGCGCTGCCGTCGGCCCGGACCAGCACCGGAGCCGGGTGCCCGGCCGCGGCGTAGACCAGCCGCCCGGTGGCCGCCTCCAGCACCCCGTAGAAGACCGAGGCGCCCTCGACGTCGTCCATCTGCCCGGCGAAGGCGTCGAGTGCGGCCACGACCGCTGCGGGCGATGGGTCGCGCAGCGCCACCGAGCGCATGGCCCCGCGCAGCCGGCTCATCGCCCCGGCCGCGGGCACCCCGTGGCCGACGGCGTCGCCGACGACCAGCGCCAGCCGACCGCGGCCGAGCGGCACGGCGTCGTACCAGTCGCCGCCGGCGGCGTGCACCGAGCTGGCCCGGTGGTAGCTGCCCGACAGGCGCACGTCCGGGAGCAGCGGGAGCGCTGGGGGCAGCAGCGAGTGCTGCACCTGGTCGACGACGTCCCCCTCGGCGCCCACGGTGGCGACGTGCTCGCAGCCGGTGTGGTCGGCCTCCACCAGCACGAGGACGCCGGGCTGCCCGTGCACCTGCAGCGGCTGCAGGACGACGGTGGCGGCCCGGCCGGCGGGGTGGAGGGCGCCGGTGACCGTCTCGGCGTGCCCGCTGCGGGCGACCTCACCGGCCAGCTCGGCGACGCGGTGGCCGGTGACCGCGGCGATGTCGCCGGTGGCCGTGCCCAGGTCACGGGCGCGGGCGTTGGCCCAGACCGGCTCCAGCCCAGGTCCGGCGAGGCACCAGATGGCGGTGGAGGCGGTCTCCAACGCCGCGACGAGCGCGGCACCGCCGGCGTCGTCGGCGGGGGCGGGCCCGGACGGCGGGCTCTCCTGACTGGTGTTCATCTCGGGCCAGCGAACCGCAGCCCACAGGGGCCTGCAACCGCGCTCACCGGCCGTGTGACCTGGGGTTTGGCGGCTGCCCGCACCGGGGTAGCCCTCCTCGTCAGGCGCACCGCCCGACAGGCGCCGGGCAGGCCGCCGCGGCCGGTCGGGCAGGATGGGTGCGAACCGCGCGGACCGGGGTCTCCAGGACCCGCGGTGCGCGGTGGCGATGCGAGGATGAGGAGCGTACGACGGATGGTGGACTCGAGGGGTGCCCTCACGCAGGACGGGCGGCGCGCCGAGCGACTGGAACTGCGGGTGCCCACCACCCCGAACCAGCTGCCCGCCGTGCGGGCCATGGCCGGTGACCTGGCGATGCGGATGGACTACGACCTCGACGCGGTGGAGGACCTCCGACTGGCCGTCGACGAGGCCTGCGCGACGCTCTCGGCGATCGTCTCCGACGACCGCCGGCTGACCGTGGTCTTCGAGACCACCCGCCGGGGTCTGCACATCGACGCCTGGGTGCCGACGACCGAGGGCACCGACGTCCCGCGCGACGGCTTCGGCTGGGCGGTGCTGCACACCCTGGTCGACGAGGTCCAGGCCGGTCCCGCCACCCAGGCCACCGTGCCGGCCGGCGACGGCACCACCTCGCCGGTCGCCGTCATCTCCATGGACAAGTACCTGCCGGGACAGCACCCGGACCAGCGGCTCGGGGACGCGGGCCAGAACGTCTCGGTCGCGCGGTGACCGGGGCGCCAGCCTCGGAACCCCAGACCGTCGAGGAGGACACCCTGCGCGACGACGAGTTCCCGACCGGCCGCCGCGGCACGGAGGGAGAGGTCGCGTCCGAGGAGCAGCCCGTCGTGGTGCCCGACCCGCGCAGCGAGGTCGTGCCCGGCCCGGACGCCGGCACCCCGGTCGGTGGCGACGTGGCGGACCTGGACGCGGCGGACGCCGACGCGGAACTCGAGGACGACGGCGCCTCCGAGGACGAGGCCGAGGACGCCGCCACCGACGGCGCCGCCTCCGACGACGAGGACGAGACCGCGACGGGTGACACCGGCTCCACCGGCGCCGCGCCCATCTCGGAGAACCGGCGGCGGGCGGAGCGCACCGCGCCGCTGTTCGCCGAGCTGGCCACCCTGGAGAAGGACGACCCGCGCCGTGAGCGGCTGCGCGAGATCCTCGTCGAGGAGCACCTGCCGCTGGTACGGCACTTCGCGCGCCGGTTCAGCAACCGTGGCGAGCCCTTCGACGACCTGCTGCAGGTCGGCACCCTCGGCCTGATCGCGGCCATCGACCGGTTCGACCCGAGCCGCGGGGTGGAGTTCCTCTCCTTCGCCGTCCCGACCATCACCGGCGAGATCAAGCGGCACTTCCGCGACCAGGGCTGGTCGGTGCGCGTCCCGCGGCGGCTGCAGGAGCTGCACCTGTCGCTGAACGCGGCGGTCGGCGAGCTGGCGCAGAAGAACGGCCGCGCGCCGACTCCGTCGGAGCTGGCCGAGCACCTGGGCATCCCGCGGGCGGAGGTGCTCGAGGGCCTCGCCGTCGCGAACGCCTACCGCAGCAGCTCCCTCGACGAGCGGCTCTCCGGTGAGGACGACTCCCCCACCCTGGCCGCCACGCTCGGCGAGGAGGACGCCGCGCTCGAGGGCGTGGAGTACCGCGAGTCGCTGCAGCCGCTGCTGGCCACCATCCCGGCGCGGGAGCGGCGGATCCTGATCCTGCGCTTCTTCGGCAACATGACCCAGTCGCAGATCGCCGCCGACATCGGCATCTCGCAGATGCACGTGTCCCGGCTGCTCAGCCAGACCCTGGCCAAGCTCCGCGAGGGCCTGCTCAAGGACTGATGAAGGACCCCGTCCTCCCCACCCTTCGTGGAAGGACCCCGTCCTCCTCACTGCTCGCAAGCTCGCGGCGAGCCTCTGGACGGGGCCGGCGGGACCGTGAAGGGTTCGCCGCTGCCCGCCGCCAGTGGTCGGTCATGGGGTTGTGGCAGGGCCGCGCGGCGGGTCCGCGCGTTCCTCCTGCCACAACCCCGTGGTCAACTCGCGGGGCCGGTCACGGACGGGGCTGCACCTCGCCGCCGGTGGTCTCCTCCTCGGCGGCGCGGGCCAGTGACGTCGTGTCCGGCATCGCCGGCGCCGGCACGGCGGGCGCGGTGTCGACGATGCTCGTCAGCTCGATCTTCGCCTCGGGCTGGTCGGCGGCGCGGGGCAGTGCCGACTCGAACCAGCCGGACGTGTCCATCTCTGCGGTCGGCCGGCCGGCGCCGTTCGCCGACGCGTCGACGTCCATCCAGGACCGCCCGTCGCCGTCCGCCCCGCCCAGCTTGGCCAGGCCCTCCAGGGCCTTGCTGAACTCGCTCGGGACGATCCACATCTTGTTCGCGTCGCCCTGGGCGATCTGCGGCAGCGTCTGCAGGTACTGGTAGGCCAGCAGCCCCTGGTCGGGCTTGCCGTCGTGGATGGCCTGGAAGACCGTCTCGATCGACTTGGCCTGGCCCTGCGCCTGCAGGAACAGCGCCGCGCGCTCACCCTCGGCCCGCAGGATCCGGCTCTGCCGCTCGGCCTCCGCCTCGAGGATCGCCGCCTGCTTCTTGCCCTCCGCGGAGAGGATGGCCGAGGCCTTCTGCCCCTCGGCGGTGGTGATCGCTGACTGCCGGGCACCCTCGGCCTGCAGGATGATCGCGCGCTTGTCGCGGTCGGCCCGCATCTGCTTCTCCATCGAGTCGCGGATGGACGGCGGCGGGTCGATCGCCTTGATCTCCACCCGGGCGACGCGCAGACCCCACGGCCCGGTCGTGCCGTCGAGCACCTCGCGCAGCTGGCTGTTGATACCGTCGCGGCCGGTCAGCGCGCCCTCGAGGTTGAGCCCGCCGACCACGTTGCGCAGCGTCGTCGTGGTCAGCTGCTCCATGCCGGTGATGTAGTTGGCGATGCCGTAGACGGCCAGCCGCGGGTCGGTCACCTGGAAGTAGACGACGGTGTCGATCCCGACCTGCAGGTTGTCCGAGGTGATCACCGGCTGCGGCGGGAAGGAGACCACCTGCTCGCGCAGGTCGATCGTGGCCCGCACGCGGTCGATGAAGGGCACCAACAACGACAGGCCCGGCGAGAGCGTGCGGCTGTAGCGGCCGAGCCGCTCGACGACCTTGGCCTGCGCCTGCGGCACGATGGTCACGCTCTTGGCGACGACGACCACCACCAGCAGCGCGATCACGATCAGGGCGATCAGTGCGGGTGTCACGGGGACGCTCCCTTCTCCGGGTTCCACCGCCGATCCTGCCCGGCTTCGGTGACGATGCGGTCACGGCGCGACGTGCCATCACCCGCAGGAGGCGCTACTCCAGTTCGAGGGCGTCACCGACGACGGCGGTGGCGCCGTCCACCTGGAGGATCCGCACGGTCGCGCCGACCGGGAAGTGCTCGCCGCCGTACTGGCTCCGGGCGGTCCACTCGTCGGCGCCGAGGCGGATGCGCCCCCCGTGCCCGTCGACGGCCCGGGTCACCTTCGCGGTGCGGCCGACGAGCGCGGCGACGCCGTCCGGCTGGTCGGGAGTGCCCTCGGTGAGATGGCGCTTGGCCAGTGGCCGCACCACCGCCAGCAGCAGCGCCGAGACCACAACGAACGCCGCCAGCTGCAGGACGACGGGACCGCCGAGCAGCGCGACCCCGACGCCGCCCAGCGCCCCGCCGGCCAGCATGAGCAGGAACAGGTCGCCGCTGGCCAGCTCACCGGCGGTGAACAGACCCGACGCGATCAGCCACAGCACCCAGGCGTCCACGTCCGCACTCTCCCAGATCCGGGCCGCGCTGTGATCGATCTCTACCGGATCGTCATCTCGGCCGGGCCCGGCATAACCTCGCCCGGTGCACGACTTCCCCGCGGGCCGGTTCGCGGTGTGGGCGACCGCCTGGCTCACCGGCCGCGCCTCCTACGACGACGCACTCGACGCCCTGGTCGGCGACACCGCGCACCGGGTCTGCGGCCTGCCCGACACCGACGAGGCGGTTCCCCTCGGCTGGGCACTGAGCGCACTGCGCGGCGTCGGCGAGCGCCGCATCCGGCTGGTGCTGCCGGTGCCCGGCGACGTCCGGGGGCTGCCGCGCGTCCCGGGTCTGGCCGAGCTCGCCGTGGCGGCCGGGCAGGCCGCCGTCGGCGAGCGGGTCGCGCTGGTGCCCGAGCCCCTGGGCCCCGAGGTGGTGCAGTGGACGGCGTTCGACCTGACCGGCGCACCTCCGGTGCCGCCGCCGGTCGAGGGATCGCTGCGCGCGGTGTCCGGCGCGCTCGACCTCGCCGTCGGCGACGCGGCCCGCACCCTGGCCGAGCTGGACCTGGCGCGGTGGCACCCCGAGGTGCCGGCGCTGCTGGCCGGGCTGGCGAAGGCCGCGCACGTGCCGGGGATGCCGCCGGGCACCGATCCGGTCGCGATGTCGCTGCTGGCGCGCGCCCAGCGGCTGGCGAAGGTGCTCGACCTGGCGCTCACCGACGCACCCGGCGGCGCGGTCACCCACCGCCAGGCCGCGGCCCGGGACGACGCCCTGCGTCCGCTGGGCGACGCCGTGCGCGAGGCGGTCACCGCCGCCTACAACGCCGTCCCGCGGGAGTGCACCCCGTGACCCTCGATCTCCTCGCGACCGCACGATGTGCGCGTGACACCTCGGGATCCCCGGCTCCCACCCCCACGGACCGCTGACCGATGAGTGCCTCCGACGAGACCATGGCGGAGATCGTGGCTGCGGTGGAGGTCGGCCGCGGCGGTGCGCGCGCGGAGGCCCGCCGGCGGCTGACCGACCTGTGGGAGCGGGTGGGGCCCGCCGGCGACCCGCTGCACCGGGTGACGCTCGCCCACTTCCTCGCCGACCTGCAGGACGACGTCCGCGCGGAGCTGCGCTGGGACGAGCCGGCCCTGATGCCATCAGGCGACCTCACCGACGAGCGCGCACAGCAGTACGACGCGGCACTCCGGTGCGCGGCCTCCTGCCGTCGCTGCACCTCAACCTCGCCGACTGCCTCCGCCGGCTCGGCGATGGGTCCGGCGCGCGGCAGCACCTGGCAGCGGCGGCGGCGTCGATCGACGAGCTCGCGGACGACGACTACGGGCGCATGATCCGCGCCGGCCTGTGGCACGTGCGGGAAGCGCTCGAGGCGGGGTCGACCGAGCCGCTGCCCTCCGCGCCCTGAGCGACATCGGGGACGGACTCCGCGAAGGGGGTCCCGCCGAGTGGGGCCCGGAGGGCTCCGCGCAGGCGGGACGCAGCGGCTCAGCTCAGGCCGGGGACGGCTCCTGGTCGCGGTGGAGGCCGGTAGGCCGACGTCGGACATGGCAACAGGACGCCGGGCAGTTGGTGCCCAGCCGCGGCGGGGTGCCCGACCGGCGCTCCTCGACCAGCTCGCGCACCATCGCCACGAACGCCGGGTGGGTGCCCGCGGTCGCCGCGCGGACGAAGGCCATGCCGAGCTCCTCGGCGGTCTCCTTCGCCTCGTTGTCCAGGTCCCAGATCACCTCGACGTGGTCGCTGACGAAGCCGATCGGGAAGACGACGACGGCCTTCTCCCCCGCCGCGGCCAGCGCCCGCAGGTGGTCGTTGACGTCCGGCTCGAGCCACGGCACCGACGGCGGGCCGCTGCGCGACTGCCACACCAGGTCGACGTCGCGGCCGGGCGCGACCGCGTCCACCACGAGCCGCGCCGAGCGCAGCAGCTCGGCCTGGTAGGCCCCGCCGTCCGGCCCGGCCACCGCGGCCATGGTGTCGGGGATGCTGTGCGCCGTCGCGACCAGCCGCGCGGTGTCCCGGAGGTCGTCCGGCAGCGAGGCCAGCGCGGCCGCCAGCGCCTCGGCGTTGGCCTGCACGAAGCCGGGGTGGTCACCGTAGTGCGGCAGCTTCTCGGCGGTCGGCCCGCCGCCGGGGGCCGCGCCGGTGGACACCGAGCGGGCCCGGGCGACGTCCTCGTGGTACTGCCGGCAGCCCGACCAGGAGGCGAACCCCGACGTCGGGAAGACGTAGACGTGCTCGATGCCGTCGTCGGCCATCTGCTGCCAGACGTGCTCGACGTAGGGCGACCAGTTGCGGTTGCCCCAGTAGACCGGCAGGTCCAGGCCGGCGGCGGCGAGCTCCCGCTCGACCGCCGCGGTCAGCGCCCGGTTCTGCTCGTTGATCGGGCTGACCCCGCCGAAGTGCATGTAGTGCTCGGCGACGTCGAGCAGGCGCTCGCGCGGGATGCCGCGGCCGCGGGTGACGTTCTCGAGGAACGGCATGACGTCGTCGGGCCCCTCCGGGCCACCGAAGCCGAGCACGAGCAGCGCCTCCCGCCGCCCGGACGGCGCGGGGTCGGCGGACGGCGGCGTCCCGCCGTTGTTGCGGACGGCGAGCGACGGGTCCTCGTCGGGGCGCTGGCCGGCGGGCGTGATGTCGACGTCGGTGGCGAGCGGCACGGTTCCTCTTCTCCCTCTGAGCGCCGCTGGATGCGGCTCCCGCGCTCCTTCATACGCCCGCGGTGGAGCTCACACCCCCACGGCGTGGAAGCCCCCGTCGACGTGCACGATCTCGCCGGTGGTGGCCGGGAACCAGTCCGACAGCAGCGCGACGACGGCCTTGCCGGCCGGCTCGGTGTCGGTCACCGACCAGCCGAGCGGGGCGCGGGCCTCCCACGCCTCCTCGAACTGGGCGCTGCCCGGGATGGACTTCATCGCCATGCTGCGCAGCGGGCCGGCGGCGACGAGGTTGACCCGCACGCCCTCGGGGCCCAGCTCCCGGGCCAGGTAGCGGGAGGTGGACTCCAGCGCCGCCTTGGCCGCGCCCATCCAGCCGTAGACCGGCCAGGCGACGGTCGCGTCGAAGGTCAGCCCGACGACCGACGCCTGCTCCCCGAACAGCGGCCGGCAGGCCTGGGTGAGCGAGGCCATCGACCAGGTCGACACCTGGAACGCCGTCGCCGCGTGCTCCCAGGCGACCTCCGGGAAGCCCTCCCCCATCGCCTCCTGCGGCGCGAAGCCGATGGAGTGGACAACGCCGTCGAGGGTGTCGCCGACGTGCTCGCGGAGCCGGTCGGCCAGCGTCGCCAGGTGCTCGGTGTTCGTCACGTCGAGCTCGACGACCGCCGCCTCCTGCGGCAGCCGCTTGGCGATCCGCTGGCACAGCGACAGCGCCCGGCCGAAGTTGGACAGGACGACGGTGGCGCCCTGCTCCTGCGCGATGCGCGCGGTGGCGTAGGCGATCGAGGCCTCGGTGAGGACCCCGGTGACCAGGATCTTCTTGCCCTCGAGGATGCCGCTCATCAGTGCCCCATTCCCAGTCCGCCGTCGACCGGGACGACCGCCCCGGTGATGTAGCCGGCCGCGTCGCTCGCCAGGAAGCGCACCACGCCGGCGATCTCCTCCGCCGCGGCGTACCGCCCCAGCGGCACCTGCCCGAGGATCTCCCGCTGCCGCTCCTCCGGCAGCGCGGCGGTCATGTCCGTCTGCACGAAGCCGGGGGCCACCACGTTGGCGGTGATGCCCCGGCTGCCCAGCTCACGGGCGATCGAGCGCGCGAGCCCGACGAGCCCGGCCTTGGACGCCGCGTAGTTGGTCTGCCCCGCCGAGCCCAGCAGCCCGACCACCGAGGAGACGAAGACCATCCGGCCGCTGCGTGCGCGCACCATCCGGGCCGCGGCCCGCTTGGACACCCGGTAGGCGGCGGTGAGGTTGGCGTCGAGGACGTCGGTGAAGTCCTCCTCCTTCATCCGCATCAGCAGCCCGTCCCGGGTGATGCCGGCGTTGCTCACCAGCACCTCGACCGGCCCCTGGTGCTGCTCGACCTCGGTGAAGGCGCGGTCGACCGCCTCGGCGTCGGTGACGTCGCACGGCACGCCGAACAGGCCCTCGGGGGCGCCGCTGCCCCGGTGGGTGACCGCCACCCGGTCGCCCTCCTCGCCGAACGCGCGGGCGATCGCCAGCCCGATACCACGGTTCCCACCGGTCACGAGCACCGATCTCGCCACGTGCCACACCCCCTGCGCCGGTCGCTGACGTCCGGGTCCAGAACCTAGCCGGTGGGTGCAGGTCACACCCGGTGACGGCGGCCGGACGGTGACGCCGGGGCCGGTCGGCTGGTTGAGTAGTGGCGCACGGCTCGGGTAGTGCGCGACTGATGAGGGCGGCACGGAATGGGGAGCCGGCCCCGGCGAGGACTGGATCCCACAGATGAGCAGCAACAGCACACGCAGGTTCACGAACACGGCGGTCCTGTCCGTCCAGACGGAGGACGCCACCCGGGTGATCGGCTCCGACGACCTCGACGACGCGCTCGAGGGGACCTACCAGCGGGTGGGGCTGCGGCGCGGCCTGCTCGAGCGCCTCGCCGGCATCCGGGAGCGCCGGTGGTGGGCCGACGGCGTGACCTTCGTCGACGGCGCCGCCATGGCCGGCGCCAAGGCGATCAGCGAGAGCGGCGTCGACCCGGCGTCCATCGGCCTGATGGTCAACACCTCGGTGAGCCGCCGGTACCTCGAGCCCTCGACGGCGGTCGCGGTGCACCACGCGCTGGGCCTGCCGCGCTCGTGCCAGAACTTCGACGTGACGAACGCCTGCCTCGGCTTCGTCAACGGCATGGAGCTGGCGGCCGCCATGATCGACTCCGGCATGGTCGACCACGTCCTGGTCGTCAACGGCGAGGACTCCCGGCCGGTGCAGGAGCGCACCGTCGAGCGGCTGAACCGCCCGGACAGCACGTCCAAGGACGTGCTGGCGCAGTTCGCGACCCTGACCTTGGGCTCGGGTGCGGTCGCCATGGTCCTCGGGCGCGCCGACCAGCACCCGGAGGGGCACCGCCTGGTCGGGTCCGCGAGCCGGGCCGGCAGCGAGCACCACGAGCTCTGCACCGGCGACAACGACGAGATGCGGACCGACCTCAAGGGCCTGCTCGACGCCGGGCTCAGCCTGTCCCAGGACCTCTGGGCCGACGCCGCGGCGGACTTCGACTGGGCCCGCGGCATGGACCGCTACGTCGTCCACCAGGTCTCCAAGGTGCACACCACGGCCATGTGCGACCGGTTCTCGATCGACCCGGCCCTGGTGCCGACGACGTTCCCGACCCGGGGCAACCTCGGCCCGGCCTCGGTCCCCTTCACGCTGGCCGGCCAGCAGGACTCCCTCGTCGACGGCGACCGGGTGCTGCTCATGGGGATCGGCTCGGGCCTCAACGCCTCCTGCCTCGAGATCGCCTGGTGAGGGCGGCCGACGAGACGCCCGCCCGGCCGGCACTCCCGGGACTGGACCCGGCCTGGTCCCGGCTCCTGACCGTTCCCGACGCCGACGGCGTGGAGCACTGCTGGCACGTCCTCGACAACGGCGTCCGGGAGCCGGTCGGCACGCTGCTGTGCGTCCACGGGAACCCCACCTGGTCCTACCTGTGGCGCCGGCTGCTGGCCGCCGCCCCGCCCGGCTGGCGGGTAGTCGCCCCCGACCAGCTCGGCATGGGGTGGTCCGACCGGCTGGCCGAGCCGCGGCTCCTGAGCCAGCGGGTGGCCGACCTCGGCGACCTCACCGCGGCCCTGGGCGTCACCGGCCCGGTGGTCACGGTCGGCCACGACTGGGGCGGGGTCATCTCCCTGGGCTGGGCACTCGAGCACCGCGACCAGCTGCGGGGTGTCGTCCTGGCCAACACGGCCGTCGCCATGCCCGAGGGCGACCTCGGGCCGGCCCTGATCCGGCTGGCCCACGCCCCCGGCGTGCGCGCGGCGGTCACCGTGGGCACCCCGGTGTTCGTCCGGGCGACGACGGCGCTGTCCCGGCCGGCGCTGCCCGCCGACGTCCGGCGCGCCTTCGCCGAGCCCTACCGCTCGCCGGCGCGGCGACGGTCGGTCGGTGACTTCGTTGCCGACATCCCGTTCTCCCCCGGGCACCCGTCCCGCCCGGTGCAGGAGGCGATCGCCGAGGGCATCCGCGGCCTCGACGTCCCGGCGCTGCTGCTGTGGGGCCCCCGCGACCCGGTGTTCGGCGAGCGGTACCTGACCGACCTGCGCGGCCGCCTGCCGCAGGCCCGGCTGCACCGCTACGAGGGCGCCTCCCACCTGCTCCCCGAGGACGCGCCGCAGTACGCCGGGGCCGTGGCGCAGTGGGTGGCCGACCTCGGCACTGGGGACCGCACGCCCGCGCGGCCGGCCCCCGCGACGACCGGCCGCCGGCTGTGGTCGGCCCTGGACGAGCGGGCGGACGACGACTCCCCCGCCGTCGTCGAGGTCGGCGGCGCGACGGTCGGCTGGGCGCAGCTGTCCCGGCGGGTGGCGCACCTCGCCGCCGGGCTCGCGGCGACCGGCGTCCGCCCGGGGCACCGCGTCGCCCTGCTGCTGGAGCCCTCGGCCGACCTCACCGCGACCGTCTACGCCGTGTGGCGGGCCGGGGGCGTCGTCGCCGTCGCGGACAAGGGCCTCGGGCTGGCCGGGATGCGCCGGGCGCTGCGCAGCGCCGCGGTCGACTCCGTCGTCGGCAGCCGGGCGGGTCTGGCCGCGGCGCGCCTCATGGGCCTGCCCGGCTCCCGCGTCGCCGCCGGTCCGAGGGGCCGGACGGCGCTGCGCGGCCTGGGCGCGCAGTACACGCTCGCCGACCTGGAGGCCCTCGGCCGGTCGGCACCGGCGCCCGCCGAACCGCCGCTGGACGCCGACTGCGCCGTGCTGTTCACCTCCGGGGCCACCGGACCGGCCAAGGGCGTCGTCTACACGCACCGCCAGGCGGCCGCCCAGCTCGAGCTCGTGCGGTCCACCTACGGCCTCACCGCCGACGACCGGTTCGTGGCGGCGTTCGCGCCGTTCGCGATCCTCGGGCCGGCGCTGGGCATCGGGTCGGCGGTGCCGGACGTCGACGTGACCGCGCCCGGCTCGCTGACCGCGGCGGCGCTGGCCGACGCCGCGGCCGCCGTCGACGCGACCGTGGTGTTCGCCTCCCCTGCGGCGCTGCGGCGCGTGGTGGCCACGGCGGCGGACCTCCCCCCGCAGCGGCGCACGGCCCTGGCCCGCGTCCGGCTGCTCATGTCCGCCGGCGCCCCTGTCCCGGCGTCCCTGCTGCGGTCGCTGCGGGCGGTGCTGCCCGCCGCCGACGCGCACACGCCCTATGGGATGACCGAGGTGCTGCCGGTCACCGACGTCTCGCTCGCCGAGGTCGAGGCCGCCGGCACGGGCGACGGGGTGTGCGTGGGCCGGCCCCTGCCCGGCGTCGACGTGCGGGTCAGCCCGCTGTCCCCCGACGGGCGGGCCGACGGCGGGCTGACCGACCGCCCCGGCGTCCCCGGCGAGGTGTGCGTGCGGGCCGCGCACGTCAAGGACCGCTACGACGCCCTGTGGGCCCTGGAGCGGTCGACGTCCCGGGACCCCGGCTGGCACCGCACCGGCGACGTCGGGCACCTGGACGCCGACGGGCGGCTCTGGATCCAGGGGCGTCTCCAGCACGTGGTGACCACGGCCGCCGGGCCGGTGACGCCGGTCGGCATCGAGCAGCGCGTGGAGGCGGTCGACGGCGTGTCGGCCGCCGCGGCCGTCGGCGTGGGACCCGCCGGGGCGCAGGTCGTCGTGGTGGTCGTCGTGCCGTCCGGACGCCCGACCCGGCTCGGCGGCCGACCGGCGCTGGCCGGGACGGACCTCGCCGACGCCGTCCGCGCGGCCGCCGGCGTCGACGTCGCCGCGGTCCTGGTCACCTCCCGGCTGCCGGTGGACGTCCGGCACCAGTCGAAGGTGGACCGGGGCGAGGTCGCCCGCCGGGCCGCGCGGGTGCTGGCCGGCGCACGGGCCCTCCACCGACGGTGAGGGTGCTGGTGACCGGGGCGAGCGGGATGCTCGGCCGGGCCACGGCCACCGGGCTGCTGGAGCGCGGGGACGAGGTGACGGTGCTGCAGCGTCGTCCCTCCCGCCTGCCGTGCGCGGAGGTGCTGGGGGACGTCGCCGACCCGGACGTCGTCGGGCGGGCCGCCCGGGGGCAGGACGCCGTGCTGCACCTGGCCGCGAAGGTCGACGTCACCGGGCCGTGGGCGGAGTACGCGCACGCCAACATCGCGGGCACCCGGGCCGTCCTCGACGCGTGCCGGGACGCGGGCGTCGGCCGGCTGGTGCACGTCTCCTCCCCGTCGGTGGCGCACGCCGGGACGGCGCTCGCCGGGGTCGGCGCCGGACGAGCCGACCCCGCCCGTGCCCGCGGCCGCTACTCCCGATCCAAGGCCGTGGCCGAGCTCGACGCGCTGGCCGCGGACTCCTCCGCGCTGGCCGTGCTGGCCGTCCGCCCCCACCTGGTGTGGGGCCCGGGCGACACCCAGCTCGTCGGCCGCATCGTCGAGCGGGCGCGGGCCGGGCGGCTGCCGGTGATCGGGTCGGGCGCAGCGCTCATCGACACGACGTACGTCGACAACGCCGCAGCGGCCCTGGTCGCCGCCGTGGACGCGTGCGGCCCGGTGCACGGCGAGGCGCTGGTCGTCTCGAACGGGGAGCCCCGCCCGGTGGCCGAGGTGCTCGGCCGGCTGTGCCGGGCGGCGGGGGTCCCGGGGCCGCGCGGCCGGGTGCCGCTCGGGGCGGCCTGGGTGGTCGGCGCCGCCGCGGAGACCGTCTGGGCGGCAACGCGCCGGCGGTCGGTCCCGCCGCTCACCCGCTTCCTGGCCGAGCAGCTGGCGACCGCCCACTGGTTCGACCAGCGCCGGACGCGGGCCGCCCTGGGCTGGCGCCCGACCGTGCGCCTCGACGAGGGATTTGCCCGCCTGCGCGCCTGGTACCTCGGGCACGACGCCACGCCCGTCACCCCCTGACCGACGAGTTCCCGCAGGAGTCGGAGTCGAGACCCTCATGAGGACGCCGCCTGCCCTGTCCCCCGCCGAGGTCGACGCGGCGGTCGCCGCCGAGCGGCACCGCGTCGCCGACCTCGTGGCCGACCTCACCGACGAGCAGTGGACGACGCCGTCGCTGTGCACGGCCTGGACGGTGCGCGACGTCGTCGCCCACCTCACGGTCACGACGAGGATGACCGTGCCGCGGCTCGTGCGGGCGGCAGTGCGGGCCCGGGGCAGCTTCGACCGGATGGAGATCGACCTCGCGGCGCAGCGGGCCGCGGCGTACTCCGCCGACGAACTGGTCGCGCAGCTGCGCGAGAGCGCCGACTCCACGCGGCGGTTCCCGGGCAGCACCCCGAGGGACCCGCTCATGGACCTCGTCGTGCACGGTCAGGACATCGCCCGCCCCCTGGGCCGGCGCTCCGTGTCGCCTCCCGACGTGGTGGCCGACTGCCTGGCCTACGTCGCCACGAACCGGTTCATGGGCGGTCCGCGGCGGCTGGCCGGGGTGCGACTGGTCTCGACCGACACCGGGTGGACCCACGGCGACGGCGCCGAACTGCGCGGGCCCGACATCGACCTGCTGCTGGTCGCGGCGGGACGACGCGCCGGGCTCGAGGCGCTGCAGGGTCCCGGGGTCGCGGTCGTGGGTGCGCGCCTGGGCTGAGGGCCGCTTGCCCGGCGCGGTCGGCCTGCGCTCCCCAGGAGGAGGGCTCGCACGTCGTCCTGCTCGACAGTGCCACGGTGCTGATGTCCTCGAGCGCGCCGGCCACCCGGGGGCTGCTCGAGGCGCGCGGTCTGCGCGTCGTCGCGGTGGACGCGACCGAGTTCGAGAAGCTCGAGGGCTGCGTGACCTGCCTGCCCGTGCGCCTGCGCGGCTGACCGGGTCCCGGCCTCAGGCTCGATGAGGTGCGGGCTCCCTGCTGACGGCCCCGCGCCGTGCCCGGACGGCGTCGGCCAGCTCGGCGAGCACCACCTCCGTCGTCCCGGGGTCGACGCAGGCGTCGGTGACGCTCAGGCCGTACTCGAGCCGCTCGGGGTGCCGGCGGTCGAGGTCCTGCCTCCCGGCGACGAGGTTGCTCTCCACCATCACGCCGCGGATCGCACGCTCACCGCCGGCGACCTGCCCGGCCAGGTCCCGCACGACGCCGATCTGGCGCCGGTGGTCCTTCTGGCTGTTGCCGTGGGAGGCGTCGACGACGACCACCTCCGGCAGCCCGCGCTGCGCCAGCTTGCGCTTCGTGTCGGCGATGTGCGCGGCGGAGTAGTTGGGGGCGTCCTTGTCCCCGCGCAGGATGACGTGAGCGGTGTCGTTGCCGGTGGTCGACAGCTGCGCGCTGACCCCGTGGTGGTCGACGCCCAGGAACTCGTGCGGAGCGCGCGCGGTCAGCACCGCCGAGACGGCGGCGTCGATGCTCCCCTCCGGGGAGTTCTTGAAGCCGACGACGGACGAGAAGCCCGACACCCGCTCCCGGGCGGTCTGGTCGGTGACGTTGCGCGCGCCGACGCCGTTGTAGGTGACCAGTCCGTTGACGTACTGCGGCGTGAGCGCGTTCAGCGGCTCGGCCGCGACCGGCACGCCCATGGCCGTGATGCGGCACATGAGCAACCGGGTTGCCACCAGCCCGACGCTGATCCGGCTGGACCCGTCCAGGAACGGGTCGTAGGCGAACCCCTTCCAGTCGACCTCGGTCCGCGGCTTCTCGGTGTAGGTCCGCATCAGGATCTCGAGGTCGTCCCCGTGCCGCTCCCGCATGCGGACGAGGAAGGCGGCGAACTCCAGCGCGGCCTCCGGGTCGTGGATCGAGCAGGGTCCGGCGATGACGGCCAGGCGGTCGTCGAGGCCGGTGACGATGCCGGTCACGGCACGGCGCCCCGCCCTGGTCGTGGCGGCGGACGCAGCCGACAGCGGGACGACGGTCGCGACCGCTGCTGGGGTGACCACGACGCTCAGGCCGGTGATCCTGGTGTTCACCAGGCCGGAGAGGTCGACCGCGTCCTCCTGCGGGACACCGAGGCGGTGCTGCACCTCGGGCAGCAGGTCGGTCAGCGCGGCGTCGATCTGCCCGTTCACCCGCGTCTGGACGTCGAGCAGGAGATCGGCGATCCGCGTCGCCTCGTCGAGGATCTGGTCGGCCGGAATGGGGTGCCTCCTCCGTCGTTACCGGTCGCCGGCACCCCGAGTGGGCCACGACCCGCCAGGGCCGGTGGGTCCAGCATCCCCCCGGCACGGGACCGGTGGCGGGACCCGCCCCGGCGCGACGCCGGCGGCCCTCGACCACCGCGGCGGGTGCAGCCG
Source organism: Geodermatophilus sp. URMC 65 (assembly GCF_053502545.1). Classification (NCBI taxonomy): domain Bacteria; kingdom Bacillati; phylum Actinomycetota; class Actinomycetes; order Geodermatophilales; family Geodermatophilaceae; genus Geodermatophilus; species Geodermatophilus sp. URMC 65. Next base: position 4,698,274 of record NZ_CP199954.1, on the reverse strand, counting down.
CACCACCGGTCAGGACCGGATGAATTCCAGCACGTCGGCGTTGATCGTCTCGGCCTGCGTCGTCGGCATACCGTGCGGGAAGCCCGCGTAGGTCTTCAGGGTCCCGTTCTGCAGCAGCTCCGCTGACAGCGGTGCCGAGTCGGCGTACGGGACGATCTGGTCGTCGTCGCCGTGCATGACCAGCACCGGCACGGTGATCTTCCGGAGGTCCTCGGTGAAGTCCGTCTGGGAGAAGGCCACGATCCCGTCGTAGTGCGCCTTCGCGCCGCCCATCATCCCCTGTCGCCACCAGTTCTGGATGATCGCCTCGGACGGCTCGACCCCGGCCCGGTTGAACCCGTAGAACGGCCCGGCGGGCAGCGCGCGGTAGAACTCCGACCGGTTGGCGGCCAACTGGGCCTGCAGGTCGTCGAACACGCTCTTCGGCAGGCCGCCCGGGTTGTTCTCGGTCTGCACCATGAGCGGGGGTACGGCGCTCATGAGCACGGCCTTCGCCACCCGGTCCTCACCGTGGCGAGCGATGTAGTGCGCCACCTCGCCGCCGCCGGTGGAGTGACCGACGTGCACGGCGTTCTGCAGGTCCAGGTGTGCGGTGAGGGCGGCCAGGTCGTCGGCGTAGTGGTCCATGTCGTGCCCGTCACCGGTCTGGCTCGAGCGACCGTGTCCGCGCCGATCGTGCGCGATGACCCGGTAGCCGTGCTGCAGGAAGAACAGCAGCTGCGCGTCCCAGTCGTCGGCCGACAGCGGCCAGCCGTGGCTGAACACGATGGGCTGGCCCGTGCCCCAGTCCTTGTAGAAGATCTCGGTGCCGTCAGCGGTCGTGATGCTGCTCATTCCTGTCTCCTGCGCTCGGCACTGGGTGGGATGGGGCACCAGGCAAGCCGTCGCCCGCCGCACCACCACGGGTGGCCCCGGCACGAGGATCGCGGCCGGCCGTCGCGTACCGAGGGGATTCGTCGCCGGGTGCCCGGGCGCTTCGAGCGCCCGACCGGATCCGTCACGGGGCGGTCGCGTTCCGCTGGCGGATGGGGTCGCTGAGCACCGTCGCGGTTCGCGGCGTCCCGGCCGCCCAGGCCCGGCCAGGCAGATCTGCCGTGGCCCTGCGTCGCCGAGTTCTCTCCTCGCGGCCGCCGACCGCGCCGGCGATCCAACCGTCCACCTGTCCTGGTGTCCTGTCACGTGAGCGCGCTCGCCGTCGGTCGAGGGACCGGTGGTGGCCGGCGGACCGGCAGGATCTCCTCGGCGCTCCTGCGTCAGGTGGAGGGTCGGGGTCGTCGCTTCGGTGGCTGGCATCGTCGGCATGCCGGGATCGACCGCAGGAGGCGCCGCACTCGTGAGCAGGGCCCGCACACTCGCCCAGGTGTACCGCCACTTCGGTGAGGTCGACGCCGCTGGGACATCGCCGCTGTACGAGCGCGTCGCCGTCGCCCTGAGCGAGTCCGACGAGGCGCTGCGCGCCATCGAGGCGGCGCCGGCGCGCAAGCGGCACCCCACGGTGATCCTCGCGGCGCTGCACGACCTCGCCCTCGCCGGACGCGCCCCGGCGCTCGCCGCGGCCTGTGCCGCTGCCGACGGCGACGCTGCCGCCGGCGCGGCGATCGACACGCTGCTGCGGATGACCGACTCGGTCGTGGCCATCGCCGAGCGCCGGCAGACGCAGACCTTCGAGACCGGACGCTGCGCCGTGCTGTACCCGGCCATCGCCGAGGCGGCGCGCCGGGTGGGCGCGCATGCGGTCGGCCTGATCGACGTGGGCTGTTCGGCTGGGCTCAACCTCCATGTCGACCGGGTCGGCATCACGTACAGCAACGGACGATCGCTGGGCGACCCGTCATCTCCCGTGCAGCTGTCGGCGTCGATCGTGGGAGACCGGCCCGTCCCTACGCGGGCGGTGCCCGAGGTCGTCGCCCGGATCGGCATCGACCGCGATCCGGTCGACGTGACCGACGCCGATGACGCCCGGTGGTTGCGCGCCTGCCTGTGGCCGGATCAGCCGGAGCGGGTCGCGAGGCTCGACGCGGAGATGGCGTTGGTGGCGGCGGCCCCTCCGCTGCTGCTGCGAGGGAACGCCGTCGAGGTGCTGCCCGACGCCTTCGCCCGGGTGCCCGCGGACGCCCTGCCCGTCGTCACCACGACGTGGGCGCTGTCGCGCTTCCCGCTCGAGAGCCGCCTGCGCTTCCTGCACCGCCTCGACGAAGCGGTGGCCGGTCGCACGGTGGCGTGGGTGCCAGCGGAGGGGGTCGGCGTCGCGCCGGCGATACCGACGCTCGGCGATCGCCGCGCCTCCGGCCACAGCACCATCGGCCTGGCGGTGTTCGACCGGTCGGCTCTGCGCGCCGAGGCCATCGGCCGCTGCTGGTCGCGGGGCTCCTTGCTCGCGTGGCTGGCGAACTCGTGAGGCAGTCGATCCGCTGCGCGCCGCGCCACCCGAAAACCTCTCGATCGTCGTAGCGCACGAGATCGAGGCCCGGGACTCCCTCAGCACCGTGCAGGAAGTGCTGGCGCCTCACGGGCACCCCGGAAGCTCCGAGGCGAGCACCCGGGGGGCGGAGACCCACGGCCGGACCGCCGCCGACCTCGACACCGCTCCCCGGGCTGACGCCGGCCGCGTCCGGACGCGGAGCGGGAGATCGGCGATCCGCGTCGCCTCGTCGAGCCGACCACGGGCTCGGCCAGTGGCACGGGAGCCGCAGCTGCCTGCGACCGCGCATCGTGACGGGCCCTCGACGCGCCGCTGTGGGCAGCGGCAGGATGCCCGGTGACCCACCGTCCTCACCCGAGGACACGAGGGGGTGGGCGGCCGCAGGAGGACCTCGTGCCGCACCCCTTCCAGCGCCCGGACGACGACGTACCCAGCTCTCCCGCCGGGATCACCCGGCGGCGCGTGCTGCAGGCCGGCGGACTGCTCGCTGCGGCCGCCGCACTGCCGATCCCGTGGGCCCCGCCCGCGCGGGCGGTGGCCGGTCTCCCCACGACGCTGCGGCAGGGCACCAACGTCATGGTCGCCGCCGCACCCGGCGGGCAGGAGCTCGCCCTCGACCTGGTCGTGTCGATCTGGGTGCTGCCCACCGGCGGCGGCCCGGCCCGCCGGCTCACCGACGACCTGCAGGACGCCACCCGGCCCGCCTGGTCGCCGGACGGGCGGACGATCGCGTTCCAGTCCTACCGGGACGGCAACTTCCACCTGTGGACGGTGCGTCCCGACGGCAGCGGGCTGACCCAGCACACCTCCGGCCCCCACGACCACCGGGAGCCGCGGTGGCTGCCGGACGGGTCCGGGCTGGTGTTCTCGTCCGACCGGGCGGGTGCCGGCACCTACGACCTGCACCTGCTCGACCTGGCCACCGGCCAGGTCCTCGCCCTCACCGAGGGCCCGGGTGAGGACGGGGAGCCCACGGTGTCGCCGGACGGCGCCCGGGTGGCCTTCACCGTCGACGCCACCCGCATCGACGAGGTGGTGCTCGCCGGCGGCGCCCGCCGCACGCTGGTGCCCGCCGTCGAGGGCACCTCCGTCTACGGCCCGTCGTTCTCCCCCGGCTCGGGTCGGCTGGCCCACGTGCGCCTGACCGGCGCCCGCAGCGACCTCGTGGTCGACGGCAAGGAGGCCACCCGGGGACGCGACGTCTTCGCCCTGCCGCCGTCGTGGCTGTCCGACGACGAGCTGGTCTACACCGCCGACGGGCGCATCTGGCGGCAGCTGGTCGACGGGCCCCCCGACGAGGTCCCGTTCACCGCGGTCGTGCCCGTGCAGACCCGCCGCCCGCAGCCCCGGGCCGTGGACCTGGGCTCCCCGGACACGCGGCAGGCGCTCGGCATCGCCAGCCCGGTCGCCTCGCGGGACGGTCGCCGGATCGCCTTCCGCGCTCTGAACGCGCTGTGGACCGCCGACCTGGCGGGGGGCGGCCGACCGCGCCGCCTGCTCGGTGGCGGGTACTTCCACGCCGACCCGGACTTCTCCCCCGACGGGCCGCAGCCTCGTGTACTCCAGCGACCGGGCCGGCGAGGCCGACCTGTGGCTGCGCGACCTGACCACCGGCGTCGACCGCCGGGTCACCGCCCTGACAGGGGCGCAGACGGCACCGCGCTTCTCACCCGACGGCCGGCAGGTCGCCTACCAGGACCAGAACGGCGTGGGCAGCGTCCTGGACCTCGACACCCTGCAGATCCGGCAGGTCACCCCGGCTCTCTTCCAGCCCGGCCGGATGAGCTGGTCCCCCGACGGGCGCACGCTGGTCCTGGCCGCGGTCAAGCCGTTCACCGGGCGTTTCCGGGAGGGCACCAGCCAGCTGCTGTTCGTCGACGTCGCCTCCGGCGCGCTGGAGTACGTCGAACCGATGCCGTTCCGCTCGCTGTCGACGCGCGGCGACGACGGTCCGGTCTTCTCCCCCGACGGGCGGCACCTGGCCTTCGTCGTCGAGAGCCTGCTGCACGTCGTGCCGGTCGGCCCGACCGGCCGGCCCACGGGCACCCCGCGGGCGGTGACCAGCGAGATCACCGACTCCCCGGTCTGGCTCGACGAGCGCACACTGCTCTACCTCAGCGGCGGCCGGTTGCGGCGGACGACGATCGCCGGTGACCCGGCGGTCACGGTCCCGCTGCACCTCCGCTACGCCCGGGCCGTGGTGCGGGAACCGCAGGTCGTCCACGCCGGCCGGCTCTGGGACGGCGTCGCGCAGCAGCTGCGCTCGGACGTCGACGTCGTGCTCGACGGGCCACGCATCGCCGCGGTGCACCCGCACGACCCCACCCGCCGTCCCGACGTCGACGCCTCCGGGCTCACCGTGATGCCCGGGCTCATCGACGCCCACAACCACTGGCACCTGCGCGGCCGGGCCTGGGGAGCGCGGCAGGGTCTGGTCTGGCTAAGTTACGGCGTCACGACGACGCGCTCGCCGGGCGACCCGGCCTACCAGATGCAGGAGACCCGTGAGGCGCTCACCGCGGGCACCCTGGTCGGCCCGCGCCTGTTCGCGACCGGTGAGGCGATCGACGGCTCGCGCGTCTACTACAACTTCATGCGGCCCACGCTGTCGCTCGAGCAGGTGGACCTGGAGATGCAGCGTGCCCGCCGGCTGCGCTACGACCTGGTCAAGACCTACGTGCGCCTGCCGGTGCGCCTGCAGCAGCGTGCCGTGCAGGTGGCCCACGACCTGCGGTTGCGGCTGACGTCGCACTACCTGTACCCGGCCGCCACGATCGGCATGGACGGGATGGAGCACACCGGCGCCACCAACCGCCTGGGCTACTCGCAGACGGTCAGCCGCTTGGGGCGCGCCTACGACGACGTGGTCACCCTGTTCACCACGTCCGGGATGTCGATCACCCCGACGCTGTTCAACTCCACGGTCGTGCACGTCGACGACCCGGCGTTGGTCGAGGACCGGCGCACCCGCACGCTGTACCCGGCGTGGGAGTACCAGCTGCTGCTGGACCGGGTGGCGCAGGCCGCCGGTCCGGCCGGGGCGACGACCCGTGTGCTGCTGGCCGGCAACGTCGACATGCTCCTGCGCATCCACCGCGGCGGCGGGTTCGTCATCGCCGGCACCGACGCCCCGCTGGACAACGTGGCCATCTCGCTGCACGCCAACCTGCGCGCGATGGTCGGCGGGGGCTTCACCCCGTACGAGGCGCTGGTCACGGCGACCCGCAACCCGGCCCGGTGGCTGGGCGCGGAGGACCGGCTCGGCGTCCTGCGACCCGGCGCGCAGGCCGACCTGTCCTTCGTCCGGGGTGATCCGCTCGCCGACATCCGTGCGGCCGCGGACGTGGCGCAGGTGATGGTCGCCGGGCGGCTGCACACCGTCGACGAGCTGCTCGCGCCGTTCGACGGGGCCGCCCGGCCACCCGCCGTCCCCGCGCTCGTCCGGGCACCCGCAGGAGCGACCCCCGGCTGGCGGCTCGGCGACCACCCCCACGACCGGACGCACTGGTGGCACGAGCCGGAGTGGCTGCACCGGGCGTGCTGCGAGGAGTGATCGCGGCCCGGGCCCGACACGGACCTGGTGCTCCGGGCGACGGGAGCCTCCTCTCCCAACGGCCGTCCGTGCCTCCGGGAGCCTGAGCCGGTTCTCCGTACACGTCATGTGTGGCGGTCATGCCGCGGTGGGCGCGGCAGGAAGGGCTGACGTCCCGGCTCCCTGGTCGTGGCCCGCGGGTGAAGCCCTGGCCTCGGCTGCATGCGAGCCGTGCAGATCACCCGCTTCGGCGGCCCCGAGGTCCTCGACGTCGTCGACCTTCCCGACCCCGTCCCGTCGGACGGGCAGCAGCTGTTCGACGTCTCCACCGCCGGCATCAACTACGCCGACACCCACCACGCCCTGCCCCAGGACATGCCCGAGCCAGGACGCCGAGGCGGCCCGCAGTTCGACGAACCCGGCCGGACGGGTGCGGTGGGACCCCGACGTCCACAGCGACACCGCCGGTCACCCGGCCCGCGCTGCGGGATCAGTCCTCGAAGTCGGTGCTGACGCTCAGCTCCTCCCACTGGTCGGCCTCGGCGAGGGCCGTGCGGAGCACCCGCCGGTAGCTGGTCAGGGCGTCGGTGCCCAGCAGCAGCATCGCCGGCGGCTGGGCGGACTCCACGGCGGTGAGGATGGCCCGGCCGGCGCGCACCGGGTCGCCGGGCTGGGTTCCGTGCGTCGTGTCGCGCTCCTTGCGGCGCTTGCCCGCCGTCTCGGCGTAGTCGTCGATCACGGTTCGGGACTGGGTCAGCGACCGACCGGAGAAGTCCGTGCGGAATCCGCCGGGCTCGACGACCGTCACCGAGATGTCCAGCGGTTGCAGCTCGGCGCGCAGGGATCCGGACATCCCCTCGAGTGCCGCTTTCGCCGCCGAGTAGTAGCCCGATCCCGGTGGGGTGATCTGCGCCCCGATCGAGGAGATGTTGACGATCGCCCCCGCACCACGCGCACGCATCCCGGGCAACACCGCCTTGATCATGGTCACCGACCCGAAGAAGTGGGTCTCGAACAACGCACGCACGTCGGCGTCATCCCCTTCCTCGACCGCGGCGCGGTAGCCGTACCCGGCGTTGTTGACCAACACGTCGACGGCGCCGAAGCGGTCCTCGGCCTGCTGGATGACGGCTGCCGCTCGCGCCGGGTCGGTGACGTCCAACGCCGCGCCCAGCACGCGATCCGGGGCCAGCTCCACGAGGTCGGCGACCTTGGCCTCGTAGCGCGCGGTGACCACGGCGTGGTGGCCGGCCTCGATGACTGCTCCGGCAAGGGCTCGGCCAAGCCCGCTCGAGCAGCCGGTGATGAGCCAGGTGGACATCGAGTTCCTCTCCGACGGTGGTCCTGCTCGGGTTGCGGAGGCCCGCACGATCTAGACGGTCGACCGCGACTGCAACAGCCGTCGCCCGGTCCCGACTCCGCGGGCACGATGCCCCACCCGAGATGCCGCGAACCGCACGGGGCCGCCGCTGACGAAAGGGTGTACTACGCGCCGGTCGTCCCGCGCGAACGGCCACCTCGGCCGCGTGGACGCCGGTCGCGGGGCTCGGGAAGGATTGGTCGCGCCATGGTCACAGCCCCGCCGCCCGTCCGACCCGACCCACGGCCCGGACGGAGCCAACCCCAGGCCGTCACCGTCCGCCAGGAGGACTCGTGATCAGCCGGTTGCTCCTGCTCGGTGCCACGGGGGACCTGGCCGGACGGTTCCTGCTGCCCGCGCTGGCCCGGCTGTCGGCCGACGGCCGGGTGCCCGATGGCCTGCAGGTCGTGGGCGGCGCTCACCAGGACTGGGACGACCAGACCTTCCGAACCCACGCGGCCACCCGGTTGCAGCAGCACGCCGGGGACGTGCCGACCGAGGTGCGGAACGCGCTCGTCGATCGACTGCGGTACCGGGCGGTCGACCCCGAGCAGCCCGACACCGTCGCCGCCGCGGTGCGCGCACTCGATGATGGCGGCGATGCCACTGACCGGGCGGCGGTAGCGGTCTACCTGGCCCTGCCCCCGGCGCTGTTCCCGGCGGTGCTGGGCGCGCTCAGTGGGGCGGACCTGCCGGCCGGCAGCCGCACCGCGGTGGAGAAGCCGTTCGGTTCCGACCTGCGCAGCGCGGTGGCGCTCAACGAGCTGCTCACCCGCGTGACCGGCGGCGACCAGGAGGCCGCGTTCCGCGTCGACCACTTCCTCGGGATGCCGAAGGTGCAGGCGCTGCTCGACCTGCACGCACCCGGTCGCTCGCTGGCCCCCTCCTGGAACAGTGCCTCGATCGCACAGGTCGACGTGCTGTGGGAGGAGACGCTGGGGCTCGAGGGCCGGGCAGACTTCTACGACCGGACCGGTGCCGTCCGGGACGTGATGCAGAACCACATGCTGCAGGTCCTGACCCTCGTCGCGATGGATCCGCCGGCCGGCCAGACCCAGGGCGAGCTGCATGCGGCGAAGCTGGAGCTGCTGCGGTCGGTGCGCGTGCTCTCCGCCGCGGAGGTCCCCCTTCGGACCCGACGGGCGCGCTACACCGCCGGGACACTGAGCGGGACGGGCGCGACCGGCGGTCGGGCCGTGCCCGGGTACACCGACGAGGACGGCGTCGACCCCGCCCGCGGCACCGAGACCTACGCCGAGCTGCTCCTGGAGCTGGACACCCCTCGGTGGACCGGCACCCGATTCGTGCTGCGCACCGGAAAGGCACTGGGGACGCCTCGCAAGGGAGTCGCCCTCCACTTCCGGACCGCCGCGCCGGCGTGCGACCCGCGCGACGCCGAGCGGGTGGCGGCTGACCGGGTGTGGATCGAGCTGGACGCGCCGGAGGAGACCCGGCAGCCCGGCGTGCAGGTGGCGGCCCCGGGCGAGCGCGCCGCGTACGGCCAGGTCCTGACCGACCTGCTGTCCGGCGGGAGCCGACTCTCGGTGAGCGGCGAGGAGGCCGAGCAGGCCTGGCGGATCGTCGATCCGGTCCTGCAGGCGTGGGCGCAGGACGCCGTGCCGATGCTGGAGTACCCCGCCGGCGGGGCCGGCCCTCCCCCGCTCGAGGAGACCGCCGGCTCGAGGCGGTGGTGAGCGTTCCGAGACGAGCGGCACCATCCGGTGTCGGGGGCCTGCCCGCACAGGACTGCCTCGTGCGCCGTCCGCTGTCGGCCCCTGGAGCCGTTGCATGCCGGTGGAGCCCTAGCCTCAGGCGCGTGCGAGCCGTGCAGACCACCCGCTTCGGCGGCCCCGAGGTCCTCGACGTCGTCGACCTCCCCGACCCCGTCCCCGGCGACGGCCAGCAGCTCTACGAGGTGAGTGCCGCAGGAGTTAACTTAGCAGACACCCACCACCGGCTGCCTGTCTGACTTGGCAGGGACTGGCCTCCGGGGAACCGGGGTGCAGTGACGTGCGGCGTGTGCGCGCCCTCGGCGCGGGGTGGGGGCGACCAGCGAACCGCTCGAGCGCCTAGGTGCTGAGCGCCGTGAGCAGGTCCAGGCCGACTCTGTCGACGCTGCGCACGTCATTGGCCAGGGCGACCACGCCCACACCGGCAGCCGGCGCGAACCCGGCGAACGCGCGGAATCCGCCGGTGCCGCCGTTGTGCCAGAGCACGACCTGGTCGCCCTTCATCGGCACCCGCAGCCAGCCGAGCCCGATGCCAAGTCGCTTGCCTGGGCGGCGCTCCGGGTGGGTGAGCGCGATCGCCGGTCCGAGCAGGGTGTCATCCGGGCGCAGCTGGGCGTGCAGAAAGGCGAGCATGTCGGTGGCTGTGGAGCGCAGTGCACCGGCGCCGGGAAGGCCGGCGACCTCCCAGTGGCCGGTGGTCCGGCGGCGCCCACGGTGGCCGACGGCCTCGCGCTCGGTCTGCTCCCGGTCCGGGAGGAGGACTGTGTCCGCCATTCCGAGCGGTTCGCAGATCCGCGAGCGCACCAGCTCGCCGAAGTCGCGGGTGGCAGCCGCGGCGACCAGCGCGTGCCCCAGCACGCCGGCACCGAAGTTCGAGTAGGCGATACGGCCGCTGCCGGGCGTGCGGCGCAACTTGGTCTGGCCCAGCGCGGCCAGCAGCGCGGCGCGGTCGATCGCCTCCCACGGGTCGCCCCCACGTGCCCTCCACTGGGCGCGCAGCGCAGCCGAGAACGGCATCGGGTTGTTGGGCACCCCCGCGGTGTGAGTGGCCAGGTGCTCGACGGTGATCGCGACGCCGTCGCGAGTCGGGACGTCCACCTCCGGCAACAGGTCACCGAGCGGCGTGCCCAGCGAGAGCTCGCCGCGAGTCACGGCCTCGGCCAGCAGTAACGCGGTGAACACCTTGGTGACCGAGCCGATCTCGAACAGTGTGTCCGCGCGGGGAACCGGGCCGTCAGGCGCGCGAACACGCCCGGCCGGCACGACGAAGCGCGCGCCCGCGGACGTCACCGCCCCCACCACCAACCCGACGTGCTGCTTGCCGTGCCGGGCCGCGATGCGCTCGACGGCCTCACCGAGAGCTCCAGGGTCCCTCACGCGCCCTCCTCCACTTGCTGGCTGGCGAGCGGAGCTGTTGCGACGTCGCTCGCTGAGCTCGAGTGCGGGGGCGTGTGCATGGTCGTGGTGGCCATCGGTGCCTCCTTCGGCCGATCGTGATCGACGCTGCATGGGCAGCCGCAGCCCCGTCGGACGGGCTGCGGGTCTTGGATTCGTCGCCGCGGTGGTGGTCCTGAGCGGCCGGTCCGAGCGGGGGGTAGCTCCGGCCCCAGGAGCCGCTCGTCGCTCTCACGCCGGGAAAACCGTCGGGTCACAGCAGCGGCGCGCCGGCGCGCACGGCCCGGACGACGTCCTCGACCGCCTGAACGGAGCCGGTGGCGCCACGCTCCTCGTCCAGCAGGGCGCCATGCCCTGCATCCGCGTGCCGGTGCGAGCTGTTGGTCGACAGCGCGGCCATGCGCTCCTGCCCGGCGAGCCGGGCCGGATCGTTCTCGGCCCCGGCGGCGGTGAGCACCACCAGCGGCGTGGCGCCGAGGGTGGTCAGCGCACGGGCCTGGGTGAGAAGCGCAGGCAGGGTGGTGACCTCGTCGCGGATGTTGCGCCAGCCGCGGGGGTTGGCGCTGAACATCCGTACCTGCCCGGCGGCCGGCTCGGGCAGGGTGGACCAGTACGACGTGGGGAACAGCCGCCCGACACCGAGGCGGGAGAGGCTGGGCAGGATCGCCATCGCGCTGGGGGGACCGCCGCCGACGCGGTAGGGGTCGGTGGCGTCGAGCAGGACCATGCCGGCGACCTGCTCGGGATAGCGGGCGGCGTAGGTCATCGCGTGGTCCCCGCCGATGGAGTGCCCGACCAGCACGTAGGGGCCGTCCTCGCCGGCGCTCTCGAGCAGGGTGTGCAGGTCGGCTGCGGCCCGGTGGCCGTCTCGCGGCTGCGGGGCGTCCTCGCTCCATCCCTGCCCGGCGCGGTCGTAGGCGCAGACCCGGCCGCCGCTCGCGACCTCCGGGACGACGCGCGCCCAGTTGGCCGACGTCAGGCCCAGCCCGTTGAACAGCACCACGGTGGGCCCGCCGGAGCCGGTGCAGTCCAGGTGCAACCGGAAGCCGCCGACGTCGTAGGCCTGCCCAGGCATGCTGCGGCCAGGATCGTCGGAGGCCAGGCCGACCGTCTCCACAGCGCCGCCAACCGCGGCAGCGGCGATGGCCACCACGACGGGGTAGAGCAACCAGCGGCCGCTGCCGGCGGCCAGGGTGCGGCGGATCCGTACGCCCATCCACACGGCCAGCGCCAGCAGGACCGGGGGCCACACCCATCCGGCGGCAGTCAGCCCCCAGTCGTCCGGCGCCAGGGCCAGGAGCCCCAGCCCTGTCGCGGCGAGTCCGCCGGCCGGCACCCACGCCCACGGCTGCGGCTGGCTGGTCATCCGCGCCGACAGCGCCGCCAGCAGCGCCCATCCGGCAGCGAACCCGAGCAGGGCCGCCCCGGTGATCACGTGCTCTCGCGCGCCGGCGAAGACGACGAGGGTGAGCACGGCGGCGAGCGATGTCCCGGTCACCAGTGATGCGGCGACGATCCGGCGGATGGGGCCGGTGTTGGTTTCGCCGTCGGGGATGGGCCCGGTGGCTTCCGCGGTCGAGGCGGGTGCGGGCATCGGTGGGATCTCCTGCGGTTCGGTCGGTCTGGAATTGCCGTCGAGGTGTGCACGCAGAACCGGCATTCGCGCCAGGTCCGTCGCAGTCACGGTCAGGTCGGGAGCAGTCCCGCGGCCAGCGTGACCGCGATCAGGGCGGCGGCGACCCAGTCGACGGTCGCGCAGAAGGGGGGCCACCAGCGGGTGCCGGCCACGAAGCCGGTGCGGTGCTGCCAGAGGTCTTTGAAGCCGTGTCCGGCCAGGCCGGCGACGATCAGCCAGGCCGAGCCGAGTTCCGCGGAGGCGGCAGCGACCACGAAGACCGACGCGACTGCCGCCTCGGCGATCAGCACGTGCCGGCGCCCGTCGGCCACGGCGAAGCCGACGTAGACCGCGGCGATGAGGGTGAGGCCGAGCGCGTAGACGGTTGCCGTGTCCAGCCAGAAGAACGCCAGCGGCGAGGCCGCCTGCAGGACGCCGAAGACGACGCCCCAGATCAGCGGTGCGCGCAGTGGACGGTGCGTGGAGCCGGACGAGGTGGCCGGCGCAAGGCCGCGGGCCTCTGCCGTCACGGGACCGAGGCCCGATCGGACGTGCTGGCGTGGTGCTCGCTGAACGGTGGCCGCAGCAGCCGCCTCATCGAAGCGCCTCCACCCGGGCGGCCAGGTGATCGGCGAAGGTCCGCCTGCCGTAGGCGGGATCCGGCACGAGCGCCGAGCCGGCCCGGTAAGCGGTGAACAGCTTTCCCGGCAACGTCAGGGGCACCACGGGCCGGTGCGTGCCGGTGGCGCGTGCCCACAGCCGGGCCACGGCCGGGACGCGGTGCTGTTCCGGGCCGCCGATGTCGGCGACCCGGCCTGCCGGGGGTTCGCCGGCCAGCTCGACCAGGCGGTCGGCGACCTCGCCCACCGCGATGGGCTGCAGCTGGAACGACGGCGCGACCACGACCGGCGAACGGCGTTGAGCGGTGAACATCGCCTCGGCGAAGGAGTGGAACTGGGTGGCCCGCAGGATGCTGTAGCCCAGGCCCGACTCCTGGACCAAGCGCTCGATGACCACCTTGTCCCGGTAGTAGCCCAGCGGGATGTCGTCGATGCCGACGATGGAGATGAGCACCAGGCGCCGCACTCCGGCCTCGTCGGCCGCCTCCAGCAGCCTGCGGGTCGCCTCAACGTCGCCCCGGCCGCGCGAACCGGTGGCCAGGTGCAGGATGGTGTCAACGCCGGCGACCGCCTCGTGGATGCCGGCCCCGGTGAGCAGGTCACCGGTCGTCAGGCCAGGACCGCTGCGTCGGCTCAGCGCTCGGACGTCGTGCCCGGCCGCGCGCAGGCGAGTGACGGTGGGGGCGCCGAGGGTGCCCGTAGCTCCGGTGACCAGCGTGGTCGTCATGGGTGATCTCCCGTCCTCACCCTGGTCAGACCGAGGCAGATCTGTAATGCGGGCACGAGACAACGATGGGGCACGGAGACTCGAAGGCGCCAGGACGCGGTCTTGACGATTCCGGACATGCCGGGCCGTACTGTGCGGGGCGTGGCTGCCCTCGACGTCGCCGTGGTGACGTTCCCGTCGGCGCAGATCCTGGACGTGACTGGCCCGCTCGAGGTCTTCTCCAGCGCCACCCACCTGCTGCCGTCGGCGGAGTACCGCACGCAGGTGGTGAGCACGTCGGGCGGTCCGGTGCTGGCCAGCTCTGGGCTTTCGTTCAGCACCACCGCGCTCCCCCACATCGTGGAGCCGGTCGACACGCTGGTCGTCGCCGGCGGGCGGGACATGGACCAGGCGTGCGCGGACGAGGACCTGCTGGCCCACGTCCGGCGGCTGGCGGGCAGCGCCCGACGGGTCACCTCGGTCTGCTCCGGGGCCTTCGTCCTCGCAGCCGCCGGACTGCTGGACGGGCGACGCGCCACCACCCACTGGGCGGAGTGCCAGCTGCTCGCAACCGCGCACCCCGAGGTGTCGGTCGACGGCGATGCGATCTACGTGCGCGACGGCGATGTGTGGACCTCCGCCGGGGTGACGGCGGGCATCGACCTGGCGCTGGCCCTCCTCGCCGACGACCACGGGGCACGAGCGGCGGCGGCGGTCGCCCGGCACCTGGTGGTCTACCTGCGGCGGTCCGGAGGGCAGGCGCAGTTCTCCACGCTGCTCGCCGCACAGGCAGCGGAGAGCGAACCGGTACGGGAGCTGCTGGCGTGGTTGCCCGACCACCTCACCGCAGACCTGTCGGTGCTCGCCCTGGCCCGCCGCGTGCACCTGTCCGAGCGACAGTTCAGCCGGGTGTTCAAGGCCGAAGTCGAGGTGACGCCGAGCGAGCACGTGGAGCGATTGCGTCTCGAGGCGGCCTGCCAACTCCTCGAGACCACCAGCCACTCAGTCGACCACATCGCTCGCCTCTGCGGGTTCGGGGCGCCGGAGACGCTGAACCGCGCGTTCCGTCGTCGGTTGAACATCACCCCTGGAGACCATCGCCGGCACTTCGGCCACCTCGCCGGGCAATAGTCGCCCCACCGCACCAGCTACGCCGTCCCTCGGCCGCTCCGTCTTCCCGCTGCAGCCGTTCACCGTTGCTGACGGCCGCGGAGCTTTAACCTCACGTGCATGCGTGCTGTGCAGATCACCGAGTTCGGTGGGCCCGAGGTCCTCAACGTCGTCGACCTTCCCGACCCCGTCCCTGGGGACGGCGAGCAGCTCTTCGAGGTCAGCACGGCAGGAGTTAACTTTGCCGACACCCACCAGATCGAGAACAGCTACCTCGCCGCCCAGCAGCTGCCGCTGGTGCCTGGCGCGGAGTTCGTGGGGACGCCGGCCGGCGGCGGCCCGCGGGTGGTCGGCCTGCTCGACGGCGGCGGCTACGCGGAGAAGGTCGCCGCACACCCGCGGCTGACCTGGCAGGTGCCCGAAGGCGTCAGCGACGAGCAGGCGCTGGCCGTCGTCCTGCAGGGCAGCACCGCCTACCACCTACTGCGCACCAGCGCCCACCTGGCCGCCGGGGAGACCGTCGTCGTCATCGCCGGCGCGGGCGGCGTCGGGTCGCTGGCCGTGCAGCTGGCCCGCCGCTGGGGCGCCGGCCGGGTGATCGCCACCGCGTCCAGCCCGGAGAAGCGGGCGCTCACCGAGGAGCTCGGCGCCGACGCCTCCGTGGACCCGACCCTGGCCGACGACGACCCCAGGGCCTTCACCGCCGCGCTGCGCGAGGCCAACGGTGGCCGCCCGGTCGACGTCGTCCTGGAGATGACCGGCGGCAACGTCTTCGCCGGCTCGCTGTCCGCCCTGGCCCCGTTCGGCCGGGTCGTCACCTACGGGATGGCCGCCCGCCAGGAGACCGCCGCCGTCCCGCCGGGGATGCTGCTGCAGAAGAGCCGCGCGGTCGTCGGTTTCTGGCTGGCGCACTGCATGGCGCGGCCCGCGATGCTCGACGACGCCATGGCCGAGCTGCTGCCCCTGGTGGCCGACGGCGCGCTGCGCCCGGTGGTCGGCGGCCGCTACCCGCTGAGCGCCGTCCGCGAGGCGCACCAGGACCTGCTGGCCCGCCGCACCACCGGCAAGCTCGTCCTCGACCCTGCTCGATGACCGTCCGGGCAGCCCCGGACCAGCGGGAGTCCTCCTCGAACGGGTGATATGAGCATGACTTGAGGTGATGATCTCCCTACTGTCAGGCATGACCGCAGCCGGAGGCCGATGCCGCTCTCCCCCGTGCGGGTGTCCGTCAGCCGCGGCCTCGTGCCGCACTCAGGGAGAACCTCGTGATCAAACCCGTGTCCCGGCAGCTCCGGGCGGGGGTCGTACTGCTCGTCGCCGCCGGCGTGGCCCTCTCGGGCTGCACGCTGCCCGACGTCAGCATGAGCCCCGGACTCGGCGACGCGTCGGCGTCGACCACTGCGCCCCCTCCGAGCCCGGAGCCGGAGGCACCCGCCACCGTCCCGGTCGTCGCCCCCGCCCCGACGCGTCCGGCCGGTGACCTCGACACGGGCTCCACCACCCGCACCGTGCCGGCCGGCGAGCGCACCCTGGTCGTCGACTGGTGGACCACCGAGCAGGCCACGCAGTGGCGGGCCGCCGACACCAAGGGCGTACAGCTGTCGGCCCACCTCGAGGGTGGGGACGCCGACCTCGAGGTGCTGGTCACCCGCTTCGTGGCCACCGCCGACGACAGGACCGCGCGCACCACCGTGGCCGAGGACCGCGGCGAGTTCGCGCTCCAGCCGCCCTACAGCTACGGCACCGCCCTCGCCCTCACCCCCTCGGCCCCCGACGCCGAGCAGGTCACCCTCTCGATCCAGTTCGACCTCCTGGTCGAGACCGAGCCCGGGTCCGAGCGCTACTTCCGCCAGACCGTCCTCGACAGCATCGTGCTGCCGTTCACCCAGGAGGAGACCCCGTGAGCCAGGTCGTCCTGCACGGCATGCGGCGGGCGACCGACCGCGTCCAGCTGCTCGCCAAGGGGACCGCCCAGGTCCCCGACATCAGCTCCCTGGTCCCCGCCGAGTTCGGCGGTCCCCAGGCCGCCGAGGAGCGACGGCACGCGACGATCAGCTGCATCATCCCGGCCTACAACGAGGAGTCGTCGATCGCCGACGTCCTCTCCTCGCTGCTCAGCCAGACCCGGCTGCCCGACGCCATCCACGTCGTCATCAACAACACCGACGACGACACCTCCGAGATCGCCCGCCGCTTCGAGGGCGAGCACCAGCGGGTGGTCAAGGGTGAGGTGTTCACCACCGTGGTGCACGTCCACGACATCGGCGCGAACCCCGACAAGAAGGTCGGCGCGCTCAACTTCGGCTACTACGTCAGCCGCGGCCACGACTACATCCTCGGGGTCGACGGCGACACGACGCTGGACCGGCGCTGCGTCGAGTGGCTGGAGAAGGAGATGGTCTCCGACCCGCGCATCGGCGGGATCTCGGCCATCTACACGTTCGACAAGACCAGGGTGAAGGGCGCCATGGCGAGGTTCCTGGTCGCCGGCCAGCGCGCCCAGTTCGCCGGCTTCAACATGGACAACCTGGTGCGCGGCCGGAACATGGCCGTGCTCGGCGGCCAGTGCAGCCTGTTCAACGTCCGCGCGCTCGAATCGGTGATGTACCGCCACCACCAGGCCGCGCCGTGGGTGCGCGACTCGGAGGTCGAGGACTCCAAGCTCTCGCTGCAGATCAAGGACGCGGGCTTCAGCACGAAGATCAGTGCCCATGCACGGGCTTTCGTGGGTCCGATGGAGACCCTGCGCGCTCTGCACGGCCAACAGGTGAAGTGGAACTACGGCGGCATCGATCTCCTGTGGCCCGGTCAGCGCGGCGACAGCAAGGGGCAGCCGCTGCACCCCAACCTGCGGCTGCGCTGGTACGAGAACATCGCGATGCTGTCCAACATCACCGCGCGCATGGGCTTCCTGCTGCTCCTGGCCGCGGCACTGTCCATCGACGCGTTCGTGTTCAACCCGGTCTGGCTCATCCCACCGGTGGTGGCGACGCTGCTCAACCTGCGGATCGCCGCGTCGATGCACGACAAGAGCGCCTCGGACATCCTCTACGCGCTGCTGGTCGCGCCGGCCGAGCTCTACATGTGGCTCCGGATGGGCCACTTCCTCACCGCGTGGGTGCAGTTCTTCGCCCGCGTGGAGAAGGACAACTGGGCCGCGCAGGCGGCCGCGGAGCGGGGCCGCGGGTCGGCCTACGTCATGCCCGCGGTCTGCGCCGTGGCGACGTTCGTGGTCCTGATCGTCGCCTGGGGTCAGCAGAGCATCGGGATCCAGTCGGCGATCCTGTCCATCGGCTGGCCGGTGCTCTACCTGCTCACCGTGCTCCAGACGCTGTTCATGGTGCGCAAGCTGGTCCGCCGCCAGCGCGGCTTCACGGTCTGAGCGGACCCCTCCCGGCGTCCCCCGGTGAGCGCGGGGACCCGGGAGGCCTCCCCCTACAGCAGGCGGTTGGTCCAGAGCAGGCTGAGGACGACGCCGAGCAGGGCGAACAGCACCCCGCCGCGGACGAACCAGTAGCTCACGTCGCGCGGCTCGGTCGTGTAGCCGATCTGGCTGCCGAGGTCCTGGTAGACCTGCTCGAGCTCGGCGGCGCTGGCCGCCTCGCTGTAGCTGCCGCCGGTCTGGTCGGCGATGTCCTCGAGCGTCGCGCGGTCCACCGGCACCGGGACCCGCTCGCCGTCGAGGTCGAGGGTGCCGTAGTCGGTGCCGAACGCGATCGTGGAGACGGGGATGCCGGCGTCGAGCGCGGCGTCGACGGCCTGCGTGTCGGGGCGGCCCACGGTGTTGTAGCCGTCCGAGAGCAGCACGATCCGCGCCGGCGGCACCTCCTCGCCGTCGGCGTCCAGCGACGACTGGAAGTTCTCGATCGCGGTCAGCGAGGTGAACACCGCCTCGCCGATCGCGGTCGACTCGGCCAGCTCCAGGTTGTCGATCGCGGTGCGCACCTGACCGCGGTCGGTCGTCGGGGTCACCACCGTGGTCGCGGTGCCGGCGAAGGACACCAGGCCGAGGTTGATCCGCTCGGGCAGCACGTCGACGAACTGCTTGGCCGCCACCTGCATCGCCTCGAAGCGGCTGGGCTCGATGTCGGTCGCCTGCATCGACAGCGAGACGTCGACGGCCATGACCACCGTCGCCCGCTCCCGCGGCACCCGCACCTCGGTGCTGGGCACCGCCAGGGACACGATCAGCGCGGCCAGCCCGAGCGCGACCAGGCCGAAGGCCAGGTGCCGCCGCCAGCCGGGGCGCTTGGGCACCAGCGTGCCCAGCAGCGCGACGTTGGTGAACCGGGCGGCGTAGGCCTTGCGCCGCAGCTGCAGCACCACGTACAGCGCCACCAGCGCGACGACGGCCAGCAGGCCGAGCAGCCACCACGGGGCCTGGAAGCTCATCGGGAGGGTCCTCCGCTGCCGGCGCGCCGGCGGTCGCCAGGTGTCGTCGGGAACGTCATCGGGACGCGCCTCCGGAGCCCGCCCGTCGCCGGTCCGCGACGAACCGGACGACGTCCATCAGCCAGTCCCGGTCCGTGCGCAGTTGCAGGTGCCCGGCGCCGGCGCGACGCAGCGCCGCGGCGATCGCCCGCCGCTGGGCCTCCGCCCCCTCGGCGAACCGGGCCCGGAACCCGGCGTCGCCCGTGGGCACCTCCAGGGTCTGGCCGCTCTCCGGGTCGACGACGGTGAGCAGTCCGACGTCGGGCAGCTCGAGCTCCCGCGGGTCGACCACCTCGATGGCCAGCAGCTCGTGCCGGGCCCTCAGGCCCCGCAGCGGGCGCTCCCAGTCGGGCGCACCCTGGGCGTCGGAGCCCAGGAAGTCCGAGACGACCACCACCAGGCCGCGGCGGCGCGGCGGTCGGCGCAGCGACTCCAGCGCGGCGGCGAGGTCGCCCCGGCGCCCGCCGGCGGCCCGCGGCGTCGCGACGACGGCGCGCAGCAGCCGGTCGGCGGCCAAGCGTCCGGCGGTGGCCGGGTGGCGGTCGACCCGCTCGCCGGTGGTGACGACGGCCCCCAGCCGGTTGCCGCCGCGGACGGTGAGGTGGCTGACCGCGGCCAGCCCGGCGATGGCCAGGTCCCGCTTGGTGCAGTTGGCGGTGCCGAAGTCGAGGCTGGCCGAGAGGTCGACCACCGCCCAGGTCTCCAGCTCGCGGTCGGCGATCGTCTCCCGGACGTGCGGCACCTGCGTGCGCGCGGTCACCGGCCAGTCCATCCGCCGGACGTCGTCCCCCGGGTGGTAGGTGCGCGAGTCGCCGGCCTCGGTGCCCGAGCCGGGCACCAGGCCGAGGTGGTCACCCTGCAGCAGCCCGTCGAGCCGGCGCCGGACGGTCAGCTCCAGTCGCTGCAGCAGGACGTCGGACGGGCCCTCGCCGAAGTGCGGCGGTGCCCCGCCGGACCCGGGCGTGTGGGCGTCGTCTCCCGCCCTCGGGTCGATGCCGGAACCCGGGGTGGGCGGAGGGCCGGCCTGCTCCGGGGCCTGTTCCGGAGTCGTGGCGCCGCCGGACCGGCGACGCAGGATCACGCCGGCGAGGACCCGCGCTCGGCGCCGTTGGCGGACGGGTCCGGCCGGCCCTGCAACGCCGGGCCGGGCTGACCCGCGGCCGGCTGGCCCGGAGCCCCGAAGGGCCCGGTCGGCGGCACGGGACCGGGCTGCCCGGGGCCGTTGTAGGGCTGCCCCGGCTGGCCGTACTGAGGTCCGGGCGGCCCGAACTGGGGCGCGCCGAACGGCGGCGCGGTCGGCACCGAGGGGCCGCCCGGGGTGCCGGGGCCGAAGCCGCCGGAGCGCTGGCGCGGGGCCACCTGCGGCAGCGGCACGGTCTGCAGGATCCGCTTGACCACGTGGTCGGCGGGCACGCCGTCGGCCAGCGCGTCGTAGGAGAGCACCAGCCGGTGGCGCAGCACGTCGACAGTGACGTCGAGGACGTCCTGCGGCAGCACGTAGTCGCGGCCGCGGACCAGCGCCAGCGCACGGCTCGCCGCGATCAGCCCGAGCGAGGCGCGCGGGCTGGCGCCGTAGGAGACCCACTGCGCGACGTCCTCCATGCCGTGCTCGCGCGGCGCGCGGGTGGCGACCACCAGCCGGACGACGTAGTCGACCAGGGCGTGGTGCACGAACACCTGTGAAGAGGTGCGCTGCATGCGGACGAGGTCCTCGGGGCCGAGGACGGTCTCGGGCACCGGCGGGGTCGAGCCCATCCGGTAGATGATCTCGCGCTCCTCCTCCGGGCTCGGGTAGTCGACGAGCACCTTCATGAGGAAGCGGTCGCGCTGGGCCTCGGGCAGCGGGTAGACGCCCTCGGACTCGATCGGGTTCTGGGTGGCCAGCACGAGGAACGGGTCGGGCAGCGGGTGGGTGACGCCGCCGATGGACACCTGGCGCTCGGCCATCACCTCCAGCAACGCCGACTGCACCTTGGCCGGCGCGCGGTTGATCTCGTCGGTGAGCACGAAGTTGGCGAACACCGGGCCCAGCTCCGTGTCGAAGGCGTCCTGCCCGGCCTTGTAGATGCGGGTGCCGATGATGTCGGCGGGCACGAGGTCGGGGGTGAACTGCAGGCGGGCGAAGCGACCACCGACGACGGTGGCCAGCGTCTCGACGGCGAGGGTCTTGGCCACCCCGGGAACGCCCTCGAGCAGCACGTGGCCCCGGGCCAGCAGGGAGACGAGCATCCGCTCGACCAGCCGGTCCTGACCGACGATCACCCGCTTGATCTCGAACAGCACCCGCTCCAGGCGGGCGGCATCGACCGACGGCGGGACCAGCTGCCCGGCGGACTGGTCGAGCGAGGTGCTGGCGGCGCTGCTCACGGAACTCCCTGGTCGAGCCGGTCCACGGCCCCGCGTCCGACAGGACGCCATGGGGCCGACGACGGACGGCGTGCCCGTCCCCGCCAGTGTCCTACACGTTCCTGGGCGCCAGCTGGCCGCGCACGCGGGCGAGCCGACCGGGCACCCACGGTGAACGACGCCCGGGGAGCACGGGTCGCGTGCACACACCTGCCCGCAGCCTCCGCCGACTGCTAGCCTCGGTCCTGCGTCGGGCAGCTCCCCCCGTGGCTGCCCGACGCCCCATCTCCAGGCCCGGACCACGCCCGCGCTAAGCCGTCGGCCGGACCGCGCCGTAGTAGTCGCTGCCCAACCACATGCTCGATATGCGCACGACGTCCCCGCTCTGCGGCGCCTGGACGACCTGACCGCCGCCGATGTAGAGCGCCACGTGGTAGATCGACGTGTGGTCGGCGGTCTCGCCCCAGAACACCAGGTCGCCGGGCTGCAGGTCGTCGGCGGCCACCGTCCGGTCGCGGAAGCGCCAGTACTGCTCGCGGCTGGTACCGCCGATCCGGACGCCGGCCCGCGCGTAGGCGTACTCGGTCAGGCCCGAGCAGTCGAACCCGAAGACGTCGGTGTCCGGCGGGATGCCCCACGTCGGGCCGTTGGCGTTCCCGCCGCCCCAGCTGTAGGGCAGCCCGCGCTGGCTCTTCGCCGCCGCGATCGCCCGCTGCACCACCGACCCGGTGGGCTCGCCGGCCGTGGTGGCCGTGCCGGTCGGCGAGCCGCCGCCGGAGGACGAGCCGGAGGACGACGACCCGGAGGACGGCGCGCTCCGCGTCGGGGACCCCGCCGACGAGGAGGCCGACGGCGTGCTCGGCGCCGGCGGGCGCGCCTGCGCCGCGGCGGTCGCGGCCTCGGCTGCAGCTGCCGCGGCAGCCGCACCCTCGGCGCCGTAGAGGAGCTCCTGGGCCTCGGCCAGCTCGGCCTCCAGCACCTGGCGCCGGTCGGCGAGCTCGGCGGCCTGGGCGCGCGCTGAGACCTCCTGCTCCTGGGCGCTGGCCAGGGCCCCGGCCGCGGCGTCCTCGGCCTCGTCGGCCGCCCGCACCGCGGTCTGCGCCGCGTCGTCCGCCGCGGCGGCCTGCTGCTCCAGGACGGTCAGCTCGGCGACGACGTCGGCCCGGTGGCCGCCGGCGGCCTCGAGCAGCGCGGCCCGCTCCACCAGCTGGGCCGGACCCTCGGCGGTGACCAGCGCGGCCGCACCCGGGTTGGTGCTGCCCTGCATGTAGCTCGACCGCGCGAAGGCGACCACCTGGTCCCGGCCGCGGCCCAGTTCGGCAGCAGCCCGCTCGGCAGCAGCGGCGGCGGCGTCCGCCGCGACGCGCGCCTCCTCCTGCGCGGCCTGCCGGACCTCGTACTCCTGCAGCGCGATCTGCGCGCCCCGCCGGGCGGCGTCCACCCGCTCCTGGGCCTGCGCGAGCTGCGCGCTGATCGCGCCGACGCGGGCGGCCGCGGCGTCGCGCTCGCTCTGCGCGGCGGCCACCTCGTCGTCCCCGGGGGCGGCCACGGCCGTCCCCGGGACCAGGCCGGCCAGGACCAGGGCGGTGACCGCCGCCCCGGCTCCGCGCACCAGCCACCCGGAGCGCCTCGGATGGCTCTCCCGTTCGTCCGTCCTGCCCACGTCCGACCTTCCTCACGACCTCGTCGACCGGCGCCCGGAGGCGCGCTCCGGTGCCGGAACGACAAGATCGGAGAAGGGGTTGAACGGGCACTCCCCACATGGGGGGAGGCCGCCGCCGGAAATGGGGTGTCAGACGCGGCCCCGTTGCGGCCCGCCTGGAGCTCGCGAGTGGCGGGGGCAGGGCGGCCCCGTCCCGGGCCCCGCCCTGAGCTTGCGAAGGGTGGGGCGGACGGGGTCCTTCTTCAGTTGACCTGGCGGTCGGAGTCCGACCAGAAGGCCTCCCGCAGCTTGAACTTCTGGATCTTGCCGGTCGCGGTGCGGGCCAGCTCGTCGCGGAACTCCACCCGCTTGGGGATCTTGTAGCCGGCGATGCGGCCCCGGCAGTGGGCGACGATCTCCTCGGCGGTGACCTGCCGGCCCTCGGCGACGACCACCACGGCGGTCACCATCTCGCCCCACTTCTCGTCCGGGACGCCGATGACCGCGACCTCCGCGACCGCCGGGTGGCTGAAGAGGACGTCCTCGACCTCGATCGACGAGACGTTCTCGCCGCCGGTGATGATCACGTCCTTCTTGCGGTCGGAGATGGTGAGGTAGCCACCGTCGTCGATGCTGCCGCCGTCCCCGGTGTGGAACCAGCCGCCCTCGAGGGCCTCGCCCGTGGCATCCGGGTTGTTCCAGTAGCCGGCCAGCACCGTGTTGCTCTGCACCAGCACCTCGCCGGACTCGCTGGTCCTCATCCGGGTGCCGAGCGCCGGGACGCCGGCGCGGGACAGCTTCCTGGCCCGTTCCTCCGGCTCGAGGGCGTCGTACTCCTCACGCGGCCGGTTGACGGTGACCAGCGGGGCGGTCTCGGTGAGGCCGTAGATCTGGTTGAACTCCCAGCCCAGCTCCTCCTCGATGCGGGCGATGGTCCGCGACGGCGGCGGCGCGCCGGCGACCACGATGCGCACCCGGTCGCGTCCGGGGATCTCCCCCTCCCAGGAGGCTGCGGCGTCGAGGACGGCGCTCCACACGGCCGGCGCCCCGCACATCAACGTCACGCCGTGCTGCTCCACGCGGCGCAGGATCTCCGCACCCTCCACCTTGCGCAGGGCCACCTGGCGGGCGCCGAGGCCGGCCAGGGCGTAGGGCATGCCCCAGCCGTTGCAGTGGAACAGGGGCAGCGTGTGCAGGTAGACGTCCCGGTCGCTGACCTGCATGTGCATGCCGAAGGTGACCGCGTTGACCCATTCGTTGCGGTGGGTCATCTGCACGCCCTTGGGCCGCGCCGTCGTGCCGCTCGTGTAGTTGATCGTGGCGGTCGCGTCCTCGTCGGGCTCCGACCACGGTCGTGGCTCGACGTCGAACCGCAGCAGCTGCTCGTACTCCTCGCCGATGGTGAACCGGTGCTCGGCCTCGACGGGCTTGAGCGACGACTCCAGCTCCGGGTCGACGAAGAGGACACGAGCCCCGGAGTGGCCGACGATGTAGCTGACCTCCTCCTGGGAGAGCCGGAAGTTGATCGGCACGAGGATCCGGCCCGACGACGGGACGCCGAGCAGCAGCTCGATGAGCCGCCCGGCGTTGTGACTGACGACCGCCACCCGGTCGCCCTCGCCGATGCCCAGCCCGTCGAGGGCGGCCTGCATGGCGCGGGCGCGGCGGGCGACCTCGCGGTAGGTGACGTCACCCAGCGACGGCGCGGGCTGGTTGGGCTCGTCGACGATCCCGACGCGGTCGCCGTAGACCAGCTCGGCGCGGTCGAGGAAGTCTCGGGTGGTCAAGGGCACGCGCATCGGAGCTCCCGGGTCCTCGGGCCGACCAGCCGGCCGGCCGCTCGACGTGGTGCCGATCACGCTAGCGGCCGGTCCCGGTCCGGTGGTCCTCGGCTCAGCCGAGCAACGCGGCCAGTGCGGCGGCGCTCCCGGTCGTGGCCGCGAGCGCGCGGACGGTGTCGACCCGCAGCAGCCGCCGGTACGCCGCGTCGTCCCACGCCGCCCCGAGCCGGCGGTGCAGCGGGACGGCGCCCCATGCGGTCGCCCCGAGGACGACGGCCAGGCAGGCGGCACCCACGAGGACCGGCAGCAGCGGCGTCCCCTCCGGGCGGGCGGCGAGCAGCCACGACGTCGTGACGCCCTGACCGGCGAACAACGGGCCCACGACCCGGGTGATCCGCTGCTGGTGGCAGCGCTCGTAGGCCGGGAAGACCGCCGGCGGGACGAGCGCGAACTGCGGGTAGACCAGCGCCCGCACGGTCCACTGGAAGCCGGCGTAGGCGGCGGTCAGCGCCAGGTGGACGGCGAGCAGGGTCACCGCTTCGGTCGCTTGTCGCGCCAGGCCAGGCTCTGCGCGTCGAGCTCGCGCAGCAGCGGGTCGCCCTCGGCGAGCACCCGCTCGGTCAGCGCGACCGCGGCGGCCAGCTGGTCGTCGTCCAGTTGGGCGGAGGCCGGCGAGCGGCGCCGGTCCAGGGCGTCGTACCAGCGTCCGCCCACGGCGTGGTCGAGCAGGATCCGCCCGAAGCAGTGGTCGGCGGTCACCACCCAGCGGCCCTCCCGCGCCCGCCGCGGCAGCTCGTCGTCCACCAGCTCCCGGTAGCGGGCGTGGAGCTCGTCCCGCGTCACGGTGCCAGCAGCCGGGGCAGCGACGTCCCGATCGGCTCGCGCACGACCAGGTCGGCGACGACGTCGTAGGGGGTCGGCTCGGCGTTGACGACGACGACCCGCGCGCCGGACTGCTGCGCCAGGTCGGTCAGCCCGGCCGCCGGGTGCACGGTCAGCGAGGTGCCGACGGCGAGGAAGACGTCGCAGTCGGTCGCCGCCTCCGCCGCGGCCTCGATGACCGCCGGGTCCAGCGCCTGGCCGAAGCTCACCGTGGCCGACTTGAGGATGCCTCCGCAGACGCGGCAGGACGGGTCGGGTTCGCCGGCGGCGACGCGGGCCAGCGCCTCGGCCATCGTCGTCCGGTCGCCGCAGGCCAGGCACGCGACGGCGTGCACCGTGCCGTGCAGCTCGACGACCAGCTCCGGTGACGACCCGGCCGCCTGGTGCAGCCCGTCGACGTTCTGGGTGAGCAGCGCCCGCAGCCGGCCCTGCCGCTCCAGGTCCACCAGCGCGGCGTGCCCGGCGTTGGGGCGGGCGTCGGGCGCGGTGTCGCGGCGCATCAGCCACGCCCGGCGGCGGATGTCGGGGTCGGCGACGTAGTAGGACAGCGTCACGAGCTTCTCGGCGTCCGGGTCGCGGGTCCACAGGCCGTTGGGCCCCCGGTAGTCGGGGATGCCGCTGTCGGTGGAGATGCCCGCGCCGGTGAGCACGGTCACGCGCCGCGCGCCGGTCAGCCAGCGAGGAGGTGTCACGTCACCTCCTCGCTGGCGCTCGTCAGCGCCGTGCTGCCACGGTGCTGTGTCCCTGCGTGACCCCGCAAGCCCGGTCACGTCGTCCACCGTAGGAGCTTCTCCCCGACGATCAGCCCGGATCACCGATCCGGCTCCTGGCTCACCACCGGTGCTGAGCCAGGAGCCGGATCGACCAGCTCACCTGATCATCGAGGGGCCGGAGGAGCCCCTCGGGACGAGGAAGGGTCGCCTCACCTCTGCAGGATGGCGGGGCCCTGGGATGATGCGGGGTGGCAAGCAGCGCGACGGACCAGCTGAGGGGTAGGCGCAGAGAAGTGGTAGCCAGCAAGGACAGCTTCGGAGCGCGGGCGACGCTGAGCGTCGACGGCACCGACTACGACATCTACCGGCTCGACGCAGTGGAGGGCTCCGAGAAGCTGCCCTTCAGCCTCAAGGTCCTCCTCGAGAACCTGCTCCGCACCGAGGACGGCGCGGACATCACCGCCGACCACATCCGGGCGATCGCGAACTGGGACCCGAACGCCGAGCCCGACCAGGAGATCCAGTTCACCCCGGCCCGCGTGGTGATGCAGGACTTCACCGGCGTCCCCTGCATCGTCGACCTGGCCACCATGCGCGAGGCCATGGCGGAGATCGGCGGCGACCCGCAGAAGATCAACCCGTTGGCGCCCGCCGAGCTGGTCATCGACCACTCCGTCATCGCCGACGTCTTCGGCACGCCGGAGTCCTTCGAGCGCAACGTCGAGATCGAGTACCAGCGCAACGGCGAGCGCTACCAGTTCCTCCGCTGGGGCCAGGGCGCCTTCAGCGACTTCAAGGTCGTCCCCCCGGGCACCGGCATCGTCCACCAGGTCAACATCGAGCACCTGGCCCGGGTGGTCTTCCCGCGCCAGGAGGGTGACCGCGTCGTCGCCTACCCCGACACCTGCGTGGGCACCGACAGCCACACCACCATGGTCAACGGCCTGGGCGTGCTGGGCTGGGGCGTCGGTGGCATCGAGGCCGAGGCCGCGATGCTCGGCCAGCCCGTCTCGATGCTCATCCCCCGGGTCGTGGGCTTCAAGCTCACCGGTGAGCTGCCGGACGGCGCCACCGCCACCGACCTGGTCCTCACCATCACCGAGATGCTGCGCGAGCACGGTGTGGTCGGGAAGTTCGTCGAGTTCTACGGCCAGGGCGTCTCCGCGGTGCCGCTGGCCAACCGCGCCACGATCGGCAACATGAGCCCGGAGTTCGGCTCCACGGCGGCGATGTTCCCCATCGACGAGGAGACCATCACCTACCTGCGGCTCACCGGCCGCTCCGAGGAGCAGGTCCAGCTCGTCGAGGCCTACGCCAAGTCGCAGGGCCTCTGGCACGACCCCTCCCGCGAGCCGGCGTTCTCCGAGTACCTCGAGCTGGACCTCGCGACCGTGGTGCCCAGCATCGCCGGCCCGAAGCGGCCCCAGGACCGCGTGGCGATCACCGACGCGAAGCCCTCGTTCCGCACCGCGCTCGCCGACTACGTGCAGGACGACCAGACCGGCGGCGAGGACCGCAAGCCCGGCGTCCCGCAGCAGGAGCAGCCCTACGGCGTGGAGTCGGCGGCCGACGAGGCCTCGGCCGAGTCCTTCCCCGCGTCCGACCCGGTCAGCCCGTTCGCGCACGGCAACGGCGAGGCCGGCAAGCCGCACCACAACGTCGTCCCCGACCGGGTGCCCGACCGCCCGTCGAAGCCGACCAAGGTCGTCCTGGAGGACGGCACGGAGACCTTCGTCGACCACGGCCACGTGGTGATCGCCGCGATCACCTCCTGCACCAACACCTCGAACCCGCAGGTGATGATCGGCGCGGCCCTGCTGGCCAAGAACGCCGTCGAGCGCGGCCTGACGAGCAAGCCCTGGGTGAAGACGACGCTGGCCCCCGGGTCCAAGGTCGTCATGGACTACTACGAGAAGGCCGAGCTCACCCCGTACCTGGAGAAGCTCGGCTTCTACCTGGTCGGCTACGGCTGCACCACCTGCATCGGCAACTCCGGCCCGCTGCCGGAGCCGGTGTCGAACGCGGTGAACGAGGCCGACCTCGCGGTCGTCTCGGTGTTGTCGGGCAACCGCAACTTCGAGGGCCGGATCAACCCGGACGTGAAGATGAACTACCTGGCCAGCCCGCCGCTGGTGATCGCCTACGCGCTGGCCGGGTCGATGGACGTCGACCTGAACAACGACCCGCTGGGCCAGGACCCCGGCGGCAACGACGTCTTCCTGCACGACATCTGGCCCTCGCCGCAGGAGGTCCAGCGGGTCATCGACGAGGCCGTCTCGGCGGAGATGTTCAGCAAGGACTACGCCGACGTCTTCGCCGGCACCGAGCAGTGGCAGAACCTGCCCACGCCGACCGGCGACACCTTCGCGTGGGACCCGGAGAGCACCTACGTCCGGCGTCCTCCGTACTTCGAGGGCATGCCGGCCGAGCCGGCTCCGGTGCAGGACATCGCCGGCGCCCGCACGCTGGCCGTGCTCGGTGACTCGGTGACCACCGACCACATCTCGCCGGCCGGTTCGATCAAGGCCGACAGCCCGGCCGGTCAGTACCTGCGCGAGCACGGCGTGGAGCGGCGCGACTTCAACTCCTACGGCTCCCGGCGCGGGAACCACGAGGTGATGATCCGCGGCACCTTCGCCAACATCCGGCTGCGCAACCAGCTGGTGCCCGGCACCGAGGGTGGGGTCACCAGGAACCACCTCACCGGCGAGACCACGTCGATCTACGAGGCCTCGCAGGCCTACCAGGAGCAGGGCATCCCGCTGGTCGTGCTCGCCGGCAAGGAGTACGGCTCCGGCTCCTCGCGCGACTGGGCGGCCAAGGGGACGGCGCTGCTGGGCGTCAAGGCGGTCATCGCCGAGAGCTACGAGCGGATCCACCGCTCCAACCTCATCGGCATGGGCGTGCTGCCGCTGCAGTTCCCCGCGGGCCAGAACCGGGAGTCCCTCGGCCTGACCGGCGACGAGGAGTTCACGATCACCGGGATCACCGAGCTCAACGAGGGCCGCACGCCCCGCACGGTGAAGGTGCAGGCCGGCGACGTGGAGTTCGACGCCACCGTCCGGATCGACACCCCCGGCGAGGCGAACTACTACCGCAACGGCGGGATCATGCAGTACGTGCTGCGCTCGCTGCGCGGCTGACGACACCGCATGGACCTGGGCCTGGGCGGCCGCGGATACCTGGTCACCGGCGCGAGCCGGGGGCTGGGGTTCGCGGCGGCCCAGGCCCTCGTCGCTGACGGGGCGCGCGTCCTGGTGAGCGCACGCGCCGCCGACGCCGTGGACGCCGCCGTCGCCACGCTGGGCGGACCTCCGGCGGCGCACGGCCTGGCGGCCGACCTCACCGCCGCCGACACGGCCGAGCGGCTGGTCGCCGCCGCCCGGGACCGGCTCGGCCGGGTGGACGGCGCGCTGATCAGCGTCGGTGGCCCGGATCCCGGCACCGTGCTGGACACCCCCGAGGAGGCATGGCGGGACGGCATGGAGGCCGTGCTGCTCGGCCCGCTCCGGCTGGTGCGCGCGCTGGTCCCCCACCTCGGCGCGGGCGCCGTGATCGGCTTCGTGCTCTCCACCTCGGCCCGCTCCCCGCTGCCCGACCTGGCGGTCTCCAACGGTCTGCGCCCGGGCCTGGCGATGACCGCCAAGCAACTGGCCGACGAGCTGGCCCCCCGCGGGATCCGGGTGGTCGGGCTGCTGCCGGGCACCTTCGCCACCGAGCTGGTCGTCGGGCGCGAGGACGCCTCCGGTGACCCGGCCCGCGCCCGCGCCTGCGCCGAGGCCGGCATCCCGCTGGGCCGGGTCGGCGAGCCCGCCGAGTTCGGCCGGGTGGCCGCCTTCCTGCTCTCCCCCGCCGCCTCCTACGTCACCGGCACCTCCGTCGCGGTGGACGGCGGCCGGCTGAGGACACCGTGAGCCGACGTGGGCGTGAGCATCGCAGCGAGCGCCAGCGAGCGAGGAGCGGAGCGGCCGCGGAGGTGAACCCATGGACACCGTGACCGATACCCCGGTGCTGGTCGCCTGCGCGCACGGCACTCGCAACCCCACCGGCCGGCGGCTGATCGCCGAGCTGGCCCTCGCCGCCCGCGATCTACGCCCCGGCCTGGTCACCACCGCGGCGTTCGTCGACGTGCAGCCGCCCACGGTGGCCGACGTCGTCGCGGGCCTGGCCGGGGACGGGCGGCCCTCGGTCGTCGTCCCGCTGCTGCTGTCCGGCGGCTACCACGTGCACGTCGACATCGCGCGGGCCGTGCAGGAGCACGCCGCGGCCCACGCCGCCCGTCCGCTGGGCCCCGACCCGCGGCTGGTCGCCGTCCTGCACGACCGGCTGCTCGCTGCCGGCGCCGACCCCGACGACCCGGCCACCGGTGTGGTGCTCGCCGCGGCCGGCTCCAGCGACCCGCGCTCGGTCGCCGACGTCGGCGCCACCGCGGCGGCGCTCCAGGAGCGCTGGACCGGTCCGGTGACGACCGGCTACGGCTCGGCCGCGCAGCCCCCGGTGCCCGAGGCGGTCGCCGCCGCCCGGGCCGCCGGCGCCCGGCGGGTGGTGCTCGCCGCCTACCTGCTGGCACCCGGTCACTTCCACGACAAGCTCCGCGGAGCCGGTGCGGACGTGCTCACCGCTCCCCTGCTGCCCGACGACCGCATCGCCGCCGTCCTGCTCGACCGCTACGACGCCGCGGTCGCCGCTTGGTCCGTCTGACGGACAGCCCGCGGTCTGGGACCATGGGGACGGGCCTGCTCACGGGCCCCCGGACGAGCGGTGCCGTACCCGGACAGCGACAAGACGGCGCCCGTGGAGGCGTCGTGTCCTGGCTCGTGCTCGTCCTATCCGGTGTGCTGGAGGCCGTCTGGGCCACCGCCCTCGGCCGCTCCGAGGGGTTCAGCCGCCTCGCCCCGTCGGTGGTGTTCGTCGTCGCCCTGGTCCTGAGCATGGTGGGGCTCGCCTACGCGATGCGTGAGCTGCCCGTCGGGACGGCGTACGCGGTGTGGGTCGGCATCGGCGCGGTGCTGACCGTCGTGATCGCCATGGTGTCCGGCGAGGAGGCGGTGTCCCCGGTGAAGCTGCTGCTGCTCGCCGGGATCGTCGGTTGCGTCGTGGGGCTCAAGGTCCTGCACTGAGAAGGGACCACCCTTCTCCCCCCGCCTCGAGGAGGACCCCGTCTCTCGGGCTCAGGGCGGGGCCCGGGACGGGGCAGGCGGGAGATGCCAGCAGAGCCGCTCCGGGTACCGGTTCCTGCAGTCGCTGTACCGAGGACGACGGATCCGCAGGTCACTGGGCTGCGAGCAGCCCCCGCAGCTCCTGGGTCAGCGCCTCGCGGCCCCCCCGGTGCTGCTGCCACGCCGCCGGGGTGGCCTGGAGCAGGGAGATCCGCCAGCGGCCGGCGCCCTCGTCGACCGCGACCACCGTGTGAACCGTGTGGTAGCGCGGGTCGATGTCGCTCTCCCCGGGCGGGATCATCCCGGCGTGGGCCAGCAGCATCGCGACGCCCGGCGCGACCGGACGCACGGAGCGGATCACCGCGACGTAGGCGGCCGTCGGGTGGCTCCCGAAGATCTGCCGGAAGTCGGCCGCGATGGCCAGACGCCCGTGGTGGTGGGTGCCGTCGTACCCGATGATGTCCCCGTCGTCGGCGAAGGCGGCCGCGACCGCGGCGCCGCTGCGCCGGTTCCAGCCGTCGAGGAACTGGGCGTAGAGCGCACGGATCTGGGCGTCGTTCGGGTGCGCGGACGTCACGCTGGCTCCTCCTGCGTTGCTGGGACAGGAGTGACGGTAGTGGTCACGCCGCGCCGACCGTTCGCCCCTCGCCGACGGCGAACTGGGTGCGGTGGAGGTCGGCGTACCGGCCCCCGAGCGCCAGCAACTCGGCGTGCGTGCCCGACTCCACGATGCGACCTTCGTCGACCACGAGGATCTGGTCGGCGCTGCGGATGGTGGACAGCCGGTGCGCGATCACCAGCGACGTCCGGCCCTCCAGCGCGGTGTCCAGCGCGTGCTGCACCGCCACCTCCGACTCGCTGTCGAGGTGCGCGGTGGCCTCGTCGAGGATCACGATGCCCGGCGCCTTGAGCAGCACCCGCGCGATCGCCAGCCGCTGCTTCTCCCCGCCGGACATCCGGTAGCCGCGGTCCCCGACCACGGTGTCCAGGCCGTCGGGCAGCGACCGCACCAGCCCGGCGATGCGGGCGCCGCCCAACGCGGCCCACAGCTCGTCGTCGGTCGCCTGCGGCCGGGCGTAGAGCAGGTTGGCGCGGATCGTGTCGTGGAACAGGTGCGCGTCCTGGGTGACCACGCCGATCGCGTCGCGCAGCGAGGCCAGCGTGGCCCGCCGGACGTCGATGCCGCCGACCCGCACCGTGCCGCTGGTCGCGTCGTACAGCCGCGGCACCAGGTTGGCGATCGTCGACTTCCCCGCGCCGGAGTGGCCGACCAACGCGACGAGCTGGCCCGGCTCGACGCGGAAGGAGACGTCGCGCAGCACCGCCGCCGGCCCGCCGTGCTCGGGCAACGACACGTCCTCCAGTGACGGCAGCGAGACGTCCGCGGCCGAGGGATAGCTGAAGGAGACGTGCTCAAACTCGATCGACCGGTCGTCGTCGGGCAGCGGGACCGCGTCGGGCTCCTCGCGGATCATCGGCTGCAGGTCGAGCACCTCGAAGACGCGGTCGAAGCTGACCATCGCGCTCATCACGTCGACCCGGACGTTGGAGAGCGCCGTCAGCGGGCCGTACAACCGGGAGAGCAGCAGCGCCAGCGCCACGACGTCGCCGGGGCTCAGCGACCCGGTGAAGGCCAGCCAGCCGCCGAGGCCGTACACCAGCGCGGTAGCCAGCGCCGCCACGAGGGTGAGCGCGGTGAAGAAGGTGCGGCCGTACATGGCCGAGAGGACGCCGATGTCGCGGACCCGGGCGGCCCGACCCCGGAACCCCTCGGCCTCCGCCTCGGGCCGGCCGAACAGCTTGACCAGCAGCGCGCCGGCGACGTTGAACCGCTCGGTCATCGTCGAGTTCATCGAGGCGTTGAGCCCGTAGGACTCCCGGGTGATCTCCTGCAGCCGCCGGCCGATCCGGCGCGCGGGCAGCACGAAGACCGGCACCAGCACCAGCGAGAGCGCGGTGATCTGCCAGGACAGCGAGAACATGACGCCGGCGGTGAGCACCAGGCCGATGGCGTTGGAGAGCACCCCGGACAGCGTCGAGGTGAAGGCCTGCTGGGCGCCGATGACGTCGTTGTTCAGCCGGCTGACCAGCGCTCCGGTCTGGGTGCGGGTGAAGAAGGCGACCGGCATCCGCTGGACGTGCTCGAACACCCGGCTGCGCAGGTCGTAGATGACGCCCTCGCCGATGCGCGCGGAGAACCAGCGGGTGGCCAGCGAGATGCCGGCGTCGAGGACCGCGAGACCGGCGATGACCAGCGCGATGCGGACGATGTCGCCCGTCGTCCCCTGCAGGCTCGCGATCCGGTTGACGATCTGCCCGGCCAGCAGCGGGGTCAGCACACCGATGACCGACGAGCCGACGACCAGCAGCACGAACCAGGTCAGGTCGCGCCGGTAGGGCCGGGCGATGCCGAGGATGCGCCGGACGGTGCCCTTGGGCAGTTCCCGCGCGACGACCGACGGGTCGCGGCGGAAGGACCGCATCGCCGCCATGGAGGTCATGGGACCGCTCATGTCCATGCCACCCCCTCTCCCGACCGGCCAACACCCCCACCGGGCGGGCTGTTCCGGAGGCAGTCTGGCAGTGCGCTCCGACGGTTCAGCGGCCGCCGACCAGCTCGGTCAGGCGCCGGGTCTGGGCGGCCCGCTCGGCGGCGTCCTGGGTCTCGGGGTCGTTGCGGACGGCGGAGCGGACCAGTGCCGCGGTCTCCCGGCTGGCCCCCACGGGCGCCGCCGTGATCGCGGCGACCAGCGCGCCGACCGCCCCGTCGAGCGCCTCGGCGGGGACGACGGCATTGGCCAGCCCGAGGGCGAGCGCCTCGGCGGCCGGCACCGGGCGGCCGGTCAGGCAGATCTCCATCGCCCGCGAGTAGCCCACCAGCTCGGTGAGCGTGCTGGTGCCGGTGAGGTCCGGCACCAGCCCGAGGGTGGCCTCGGGCAGCCGCAGGTCGGCGTCCTCGGTGAGCACGCGCAGGTCGCAGGCGAGCGCGAGCTGCGCGCCGGCGCCGATGGCGTGCCCCTGCACCGCCGCGATGGAGACGACCCCCGGCGAGCGCAGCCACCGGAACCCGCCCTGGTAGCGGCGGATGCGCTCCTGGGTCTCCTCGGCGGGCAGCCGGCCCAGCTCGCCGAGGCCGCCGGCGGTGCCGGGGTCGGTGCTGAACAGGCTGCGGTCCAGCCCCGCGGAGAACGAGCGCCCCTCGCCGCGGACGACGACGACCCGCACGCCGTCGTCCAGGGCGGCACCCACGGCGGCGAGGGCCGCCCAGG
The DNA here is from genome assembly GCF_053502545.1 of Geodermatophilus sp. URMC 65. Taxonomy (NCBI): domain Bacteria; kingdom Bacillati; phylum Actinomycetota; class Actinomycetes; order Geodermatophilales; family Geodermatophilaceae; genus Geodermatophilus; species Geodermatophilus sp. URMC 65. Next base: position 4,663,561 of record NZ_CP199954.1, on the reverse strand, counting down.
TGGCGGGGGTCTGCGCGTTGAGCCGGTCCGGCCGGTCCAGAGTGACGGTGAGGACGGCGCCGTCGCGCGCCGTCCTCACCCACCCGTCCTGGTCGGGACCGGTCACGCGTCCTCCTCGCTGACGCTCGTCGACCGCCTGCCCGCAGGTGCTCCGTCCCCGGTCGAGCTCGCGGGCTCGCTCAACTCTTCTTGCTGTTCCGGTTGGCTCCCCCACGGCTGCGCAGGGTGGCGCCGGACTCCGACAGGAGCCGGTGCACGAAGCCGTAGGACCGGTTGGTCGACGACGCCAGCGACCGGATGCTCTCCCCGCCGTCGTAGCGCTTGCGCAGCTCGTCGGCCAGTGACGTGCGGTCGCCCCCCGTGATGCGCTTGCCCTTGCTGAGATCCGCGGTGCTCGAGTCGGCCATGACTCCCCTCCGTCAGCAACCAGCCGCGGGCCCGTGGCCCGTCGAGGCTGCTCGTCCCGTCGGCGCCGGGCCCCGCTGACCTCGGCGTCCCACCTCCTCATGATCACCCAGGAGGGCGACGTCGGCCACGCGAACGGGTGATCGGGGGGACCGACTCCACCCACCGGCGCAGGGCCGCCTCCCCAGGCGGCCGCCCCGGTGGCTCAGGCCAGCTCGACCAGGTCCGCGAGGTCCTCGCTCCAGGCGTCCTCGGTGCCGTCGGGCAGCAGGATCACCTTGTCCGGGTCCAGGGCGCGCACCGCGCCCTCGTCGTGGGTGACCAGCACGATCGCCCCGGCGTAGGTGCGCAGGGCGTCGAGCACCTGCTCGCGGCTGGCCGGGTCGAGGTTGTTGGTCGGCTCGTCGAGCAGCAGCACGTTGGCGCCAGAGACGACGAGCGTGGCCATCGCCAGCCGGGTCTTCTCGCCGCCGGAGAGGGTGCCGGCGCGCTGGTCGGCGGCGTCCCCGGAGAACAGGAACGCGCCGAGGATCCGCCGCAGCTCGGTGTCGGTGCTCTGCGGGGCGGCCGCGCGCATGTTCTCCAGCAGCGAGCGGTCGTGGTCGAGGGTCTCGTGCTCCTGCGCGTAGTAGCCGACGCGCAGCCCGTGCCCGGCCTTCACCTCGCCGGTGTCGGGCGCCTCGGTGCCGGCCAGCATCCGCAACAGCGTCGTCTTCCCGGCGCCGTTCAGCCCCAGCACGACGACCCGCGCCCCCCGGTCGACGGCCAGGTCCACGTCGGTGAAGACCTCGAGCGAGCCGTAGCTCTTCGACAGCCCCTCGGCGGTCAGCGGCGTCTTCCCGCACGGCACCGGCGTCGGGAAGCGCAGCCTGGCCACCCGGTCGGCGACGCGGACCTCCTCGAGCCCCGCGGCCAGCCGCTGCGCGCGCTTGTCCATGCTCTGCGCGGCCCTGGCCTTGGTGGCCTTGGCGCGCATCTTGTCCGCCTGCGCGGTCAGCGCGTCGATCCTGCGCTCGGTGTTGGCCCGCTCCTGCCGCCGCCGGCGCTCGTCGGTCTCCCGCTGGGCGAGGTAGGGCTTCCACCCGAGGTTGTAGACGTCGACCGTGGCCCGGTTGGCGTCCAGGTGCCACACCTTGTTGACGACGGCGTCCAGCAGCTCGACGTCGTGGCTGATGACGATCAGGCCGCCCTTGTGCGCGGCGAGGAACGTCTTGAGCCAGGTGATCGAGTCGGCGTCGAGGTGGTTGGTGGGCTCGTCGAGCAGCAGCGTCTCGGCGTCGGAGAAGAGGATGCGGGCCAGCTCGACGCGGCGCCGCTGACCGCCGGACAGGGTGCGCAACGGCTGGCCCAGCACGCGGTCGGGCAACCCGAGCGCGGTGCAGATGCGCGCTGCCTCGCTCTCCGCGGCGTACCCGCCGAGCGCGGCGAACTGGTCCTCGAGGCGCCCGTAGCGACGCACCGCCCGGTCGCGCTCGGTGTCGTCGGCGGGCTCGGCCATCGCGACCTGCGCCTTGGTCATCTGCGCGCGCAGCACGTCGAGCCCGCGGCCGGACAGCACGCGGTCGCTCGCGGTGGTGTCGAGGTCGCCGCTGCGCGGGTCCTGCGGCAGGTAGCCGATCTCGCCGGTGACCGCCACCTTGCCGGCGTGCGGCAGCCGCTCGCCGGCGAGCGTGGTGAGCGTGGTGGTCTTGCCGGCGCCGTTGCGGCCGACGAGGCCGATGCGGTCGCCGGGCTGCACGCGGAGGTCAGCGTCGCTGATGAGGACGCGTGCCCCGGCGCGCAGCTCGAGGCCGGTCGTCGTGATCACCGATCCCAGGATAGGCGCTCGGCGGCCCGCACCCGACCGAGTTCCGGGTGACGTCGGCGGCAGCCCGTCGTCCACAGACGGGGGAAGCGGCTCCCACGCGGACCCACGACACGCCACCATCTCGGCCATGACCTCGACGTCCGGCCCCTCGTGGGGCCTGCCGTGCCCCGTGTGCGGCCTGCCGAGCGCCGGACCGGGGCCGGCACCCTGCCCCTCCTGCGGGCTGCCCGCCGTCGGCGAGGCGGCCCGCGTCGTCGCCCGCATGGGGGCGACCATCGAAGAACTGGAGCGCGACCGCGACCGGCTCCTGACCACGCTGCGGACGGCGACGACCGCGCCGCCACGCCCGGCCCCGGCCCCCGCGCCGTCAGCGGTGCTCGCCACCCCGGTCCGCCAGGTCACCGCTCCGGTCTCCCAGGTCACCACCCCCGCTCCCCCGGAGCCACCGGTCGCCGCTCCACCGCCGCTGTCCCCCGCGCCGCCCGGCCGGCCGCCGCGCCGGGTCAGCCCGCAGCAGGTGCTCCTGGGTCTGGGGGCGCTGCTCGTCGTAGCCGCCGGCATCGCGTTCGTCGCGGTCGCCTGGACCCGGCTGGGCCTGGTCTTCCAGTCCGCCGTGATGGCGACCGTCACCGCCACCGCCTGCGGCGTCTCGGCGTGGACGGCGCGCCGCGGCCTGCGGGCCACCGAGGAGGCGCTGGCCGCGGCGGGAGCGGCGCTGCTCGCCGTCGACCTCGGCGCAGCGCACGCGCTGGGGCTGTGGGGTCTGGACGGCGTCCCGGTGCGGCTGTGGACCGCGGTCTCCTGTGCTCTCGTCGCGGCGGTGGCGCTGGGCTCGAGCCGGCTGACGCGCAGCACCGTGACCTGGCCGCTGGTCGCCCTGCTCGCGGTGCAGCTCGTCCCGCTCCTGCTGCTCCCCGAGGACGCCATCACCGGGGCGGCCGGGGTGGCGGCCGTGCTGGGCGCCGCGCTGCTCGACGTGGTCGTCCTGCTGGGCCTGCGCCGGCTGCTGGCACCGGTCGCGCAGGTGCTGGCCGCCCTGTGGGCGGCCGCGGCGGCGGTCGGCGGCGTGCTCGTGGCCTGGACGGGGACGACGGTCGACGCGTGGACCACGACCGCCCTGCTGGCGGCCGCCGGCGCGGTCGGGCTGCTGCTGCGGCAGGACGCGCGGCTGGCCGGCCGCCTCCCCGCCGCCCCGGCCGTGGCCGCCGCAGGAGCCACCGCCACCGCCCTGGCGCTCACCGGCGCGCTGGCCCGGGCCGACCTGCCCAGCTGGGTCGCGGCCGCCGCGCTGGGCCTCGTCCTGCTCACCGCGGCCGTGCCCGCCGCGCCGCACCGGACGGCGCTGGCCGCCCTGGTGCCCGCCGGTGGCCTGCTCGCCGCGGGCGGCGCGGCGCTGCTGGCGGCGGACGGCCACGCCGGCGTCCTCGGTCTCGTCGCCCTCGCCGGCACGGTCCCCGCGGCGCTGGCCGCGGTCCGGCTGCCGGGGCTCCGGCCGCAGGCCACGGTCGCCGCGCTGCTGTGCCCGGTCGGGGCGGTGCTGCTCGCCCGGGACGCGGGGTGGCTCGGCGCCGCCGTCGCCGGTCTCCTGGTCGTGCTGGTCGCCGCAGCCGGGTTCGCGCTGGCCGCGGCCCGGGCCGGTACGCCCGAGGAGCCGGCCGGGGCGGGCGCGGCGGCGCTGGCCACGCTGCTGGCCGCGGTGTCCTCGGCGGAGACGGGGGCCTGGGGCCAGGTGGCCGTCCAGCTCGCCGTCGCCGGCGCCGCAGCCGGGGCCTACGCGCTCGTGGCGCATCGGCGCGACGTGGCCGTGCTCGCCGTCGTCGACCTCGTAGTGGCCTGCTGGGTGGCCGCGGGCGGCGCAGCGGTCCAGACGGTGGAGGTCTACACGCTGCCGGCCGCGGCGGGTCTCCTCGTCGTGGCCCTGCCGCAGCTGCGGGCCGGTGCCCGGTCGTGGGCGGCCGAGGGCGCTGCGGTGGCCACCGCGCTGGTCCCCTCGGCCCTGGTGGCGGTCGCGGAGCCTTCGGCGCTGCGGCTGGGGCTCGTCGTCGTGGCCGCCGGCGCGCTGACCGTCGTCGGCACGGTGACGCACCGGCAGGCGCCGTTCGTGGTGGGCGCCGCGTCGCTGGCGTTCGTTGTGCTGGGCCGGCTGACGCCCTACGCGCCACTGGCCCCGCGGTGGCTGACGCTGGCGGTGGTCGGCCTGCTCCTGCTGGCGCTGGGCGCGACCTACGAGCGCCGACGGCAGCAGGCCCGCGAGGCGGTGGCCTGGGTGGCGCAGATGCGCTGAGCGACCGGAGCGCGCCGGGGGTCGCGCCGCCCTACCGTGGACCGGTCGCAGGGTCGCAGGAAGGGGAGGTCGTGGGCTCAGCGCCGGTGCCGCCGCTCCCCTACCGCGCCCGTCCGTCGCAGTTGCTGCTGGTCGTCGGCGCCGTGCTGGTCGTCAGCGCCGGCGGGGCAGCGGCCGCGGTCTACGGCGGCGGGTCCGCGCGGGTGCTGCTGCTCGCGCTGGCCGCCGCGGCCGCCGGTGCCTCGGCGTGGGGGTCCCACGCCCGGCTGCGCGCCACCGAGGAGACGCTGGCCGCCGCCGCGGTGGCGCTGGCCGTGCTGGGCGCCGATGCCGGGACCCCGCTGCTGCGCGGCTCCGTCGTCCCCCCGCTCGTGCTGGGCGGCGTCTTCCTCGTCCTCGCCCGCCTGCTCCGGCGTCCCGCCACCTGGCCGCTGGCGGCCTGGCTGGCCCTGCAGCTGGCCGCGGTGCGCGCGCTGGACGGATCCGGGGCCGGCGTCGTCCGCACCGCCGAGTTGCTGACCGTGGCACTGGTCGGGCTCGGCGTCGCTCTCGGCGCCCGACGGCTCGTCGCGCGGGTCTCCCTGGTGACCGCCGCGCCGTGGTGGGTGGCCGGTGTGGTGGGCGCCCTGGGGACGGCGTGGAGCGGCGACGCGGCCGCCCGCTGGACGTCGGCCGCGCTCACCGTCGCCGCGGCGCTGGAGCTGGTCGCCGCCCGGCTGGTGCGCACCCTGGAGCCGCTGCTCGGGCCACCGGTCGCCGTCCCCGTGCTGGCCGGCACGGTCTCGGGCGCGGCGCTCTGCGGTGCCCTGGGCGCCCCTGGACCCGGTGCGGTGCTGCTGGCCGGCTACACCGGGGTGCTGATCGCCGCGGCCGCCGCGGCGCTGCTGACCGGCTGGGTGCGCGGACTGTTCCTGCCGGCGGCCCTCGCCGCCGGCGGCACGCTCGTGGTGCTGAGCGTCGGTCAGCTGGTCGCCGGATCGCGGTGGCTGGAGCTGGTCCTCCTGCTGGTGCTCACCGCGCTGCCGTGCGTGCTGGTCGCGGCGCTGCGCGGGGAAGACCGGCCGGTCGCCGTCCCCGCGGCGGTCGGCTGTCTGGCCGCTGCGGCACTGGTCGCGGCCGCGAGCGGGCTGGTCGGCGTCGGCGGAGCCGCAGGATGCCTGGGCGTGCTCTACGCGGCGTCGCTCGGCGCGGGCCTGGTGCTCGACCCGCGGACCCGGCGGGCCACCGTCGTCACCGGCGCGGTGTGCGCGGCCCTGGCCGTGGTGCTGCTGGTCGTCGCCCGGGACCGCACGATGCTGGCAGTGCAGCTGGCCGCGCAGGGACTGCTGACCTCCGCCTGGGGCTGGTTCGTGTGGCACACGCCGGACCCGCGCAGGGGCCAGCCCGAGGGATCCCCTGCGTGGCGGGCGGGCGCCGCCCAGCTGGTGGGAGCCGCGTGGACGGCCGCCGCGCTCGCGGGCTGGTCGGTGGTCGAGGCGTACACGCTGCCGGCGGCGCTGGGGCTGCTGCTCGCTGCGGGGCCGCGGCTGGCCGGCGGACCGTCCTGGCCGGCGTGGGGTCCGGGGCTGCTGGTCGCGGCGGTGCCGTCGGTGGTGTGGGCGGTCATGACACCCGGGAGCACCCGCCCGGTGCTGGTGCTCCTCGTCGCCGCCGCGGTGATGGCCGCGGCCGCGTGGCGGGCGGTGCGCGCTCCCCTGCTGGTCGCCGCCTGGACCATCGTGGCGCTGGCCCTCGGCCTGGCCGTGCGGGCGCTGCCGCTGCCCGTGGCCGGGGCGCTCGTGGTGGGCGTGGTGCTGCTAGCGGTCGGCGCCCGGCGCGAGCGGTACCCCGTCGCCGGCTTCGACGCCCGTCTGGCGGACATGCGGTGACAGGAGATCCCGGAGGCAATCATGGCGCCGTGACCACCGTCCGGTCGGACGACGTGGTCACGGCGCCATGATCGCGCGGGTGTCCTGCTTCAGACGCGGAAGCCGAGGGCGCGCAGCTGCTCGCGGCCGTCGTCTGTGATCTTGTCCGGACCCCACGGCGGCATCCAGACCCAGTTGATCCGCACGTCGTCCACCAGGCCGGGGCCGGGGCCGCCGGTGAGAGCCTGCCGGGCCTGGTCCTCGATGACGTCGGTCAGCGGGCAGGCCGCCGAGGTCAGCGTCATGTCGATGACGGCCACCTCGTCGACGACGTCGATGCCGTAGACCAGGCCGAGGTCGACGACGTTGACGCCGAGCTCGGGGTCGACGACGTCGCGCATGGCCTCCTCGACGTCCTCGAGCAGCGCCGACTTGTAGGCCGGCAGGTCGCCGGGCGCCCCGTCGGTCGCCGGGGTGGCGTTCTCGGTGGTCTCGCTCATGCCCTGTCGCCTCCGGCTGGAGTGGTGGGGTGGGTGGCTGACGCGGGGGTGGCGGCCAGCGCGCGGGCGGACGCGTCCTTGAGGGCCATCCAGCTCATCAGCGCGCACTTGATCCGCGCTGGGTACTTGGACACGCCGGCGAACGCGATGGCGTCCTCCAGCTCGTCCTCGAGCTTCTCGGCCACCGACGCGTCACCCTTGCTCTGCATCAGCGTCATGAAGTGCTCGCCGGTCTCCAGCGCCTCGGGCACCGACCGGCCGATGACGAGCTCGTACATCGCCGACACCGACGCCTGGCTGATCGAGCAGCCCATCCCCTCGTAGGAGACGTCGGCGAGGGTGTCGCCGTCCAGGTGCACCCGCAGGGTGACCTCGTCACCGCACGTCGGGTTGACGTGGTGCACTTCGGCCTCGAACGGCTCGCGCAGCCCGCGGCCGTGCGGATTGCGGTAGTGGTCCAGGATGATCTCCTGGTACATCGACTGCAGCTGCATCAGCTCGCCTCACCCGGTGTCACGGCAGGTACAACGCCGAAGAAGCGCTGGGCTTCCCGCACGGCGTCGACCAGGGCGTCGATGTCGTCGTAGCCGGTGTGCACGTAGAAGGTGGCCCGCGTCGTGGCCGGGACGCCGTAGCGGCGCACCACCGGCCAGGCGCAGTGGTGGCCGACCCGCACCTCGACGCCGAGGTCGTCGAGGATCTGGCCGACGTCGTGCGGGTGGATGCCCTCGACGGTGAAGGAGACCGCCCCGCCGCGGGCGACGGTGTCGGGCGGGCCGATCACCGTGACGCCGGGGATCTCGGCCAGCTTCTCCAGCGCGTAGGCGGTGAGCGCCTCCTCGTGCGCCTGCACCCGGTCCATGCCGAGCTGCTGCAGGTACTCGACCGCGGCGGCGAGCCCGATCGCCTGCGCGGTCATGGGGACGCCGGCCTCGAAGCGCTGCGGCGGCGGCATGAAGGTGCTGCCCTCCATGCGCACGACCTCGATCATCGAGCCGCCGGTGAGGAAGGGCGGCAGCGCATCGAGCACCTCGTAGCGGCCCCACAGCACGCCGATGCCCGTCGGGCCCAGCATCTTGTGCCCGGAGAACACCAGGAAGTCCGCGCCGAGCGTGGTGACGTCGACCGGTTGGTGCGGCACCGACTGCGCGCCGTCGACCAGCACCAGGGCGCCGACCTCGCGGGCCCGGGCGACGATGTCCTCGAGCGGGTTGATCGTGCCGAGGATGTTCGACTGCTGGGTGACCGCGACCAGCTTCGTCCGCTCGTTGACCACGGTGCCGAGGTCGGAGAGGTCGAGGCGGCCGCCGTCGGTCAGCCCGAGCCAGCGCAGCGTGGCGCCGGTGCGCTCGCACAGCTGCTGCCAGGGCACCAGGTTGGCGTGGTGCTCCATCTCGGTGACGACGATCTCGTCGCCCTGCCCGACGGCGTACCGCCGGAACTGCTCCTCCTTGGCCGTGGCCGCGTTCGACAGCGCGTAGGCGACCAGGTTGATCGCCTCGGTGCTGTTGCGGGTGAACACGACCTCCTCGGCCGGCGCACCGATGAACGCCCCGATGGTGGCGCGGGCCGCCTCGTAGCGGGCGGTCGCCTCCTCGGCGAGCTGGTGCGCGCCCCGGTGCGGTGCGGCGTTGCAGGTCAGGTAGAAGTCGCGCTCGGCGTCGAGCACGCTGATCGGCTTCTGCGCGGTGGCCCCGGAGTCCAGGTAGACCAGCCGCTTCCCGTCCCGCACGGTACGGGACAGGATCGGGAAGTCCGCCCGGATCGCCTCGACGTCCAGAGGCAGGGGCGCCTTCTGCGCCCCGGCACCGGGACGCGAGACGGTCTGGGTCATGCCTGAACGACCTCCGCGGCGGCCTTCTCGATGCTCGCCTGCTCGTTGGAGTCCTTGACGTAGGCGGCGTAGCCCTCGTCCTCGAGCTTGGCCGCCAGCTCCGGGCCGCCCTCGTCGACGATCCGGCCGGCGACGAAGACGTGCACGAAGTCGGGCTTGATGTAGCGCAGGATCCGCGTGTAGTGGGTGATCAGCATGACGCCGACGTCACCCTCCCCGCGGGTGCGGTTGACGCCCTCGGAGACGACCCGCAGCGCGTCGACGTCCAGGCCGGAGTCGGTCTCGTCGAGGATCGCGATGGCCGGCTTGAGCAGCCGCATCTGCAGGATCTCGTGGCGCTTCTTCTCGCCGCCGGAGAAGCCCTCGTTGACGTTGCGCTCGGCGAACGCCGGGTCCATCTCGAGGCCGGCCATCTCGGTCTTGACGTCCTTGACCCAGGTGCGCAGCTTGGGGGCCTCGCCCTTGATGGCGGTGGCGGCGGTGCGCAGGAAGTTCGACACCGAGACGCCGGGGACCTCGACCGGGTACTGCATGGCGAGGAACAGGCCGGCGCGGGCCCGCTCGTCGACGGTCATCGCGAGGACGTCCTCGCCGTCGAGGGTCACCGTGCCGCCGGTGATCGTGTACTTCGGGTGGCCGGCGATCGAGTAGGCCAGGGTCGACTTGCCCGACCCGTTCGGCCCCATGATCGCGTGCGTCTCGCCCGACCGGATGGTCAGGTCGACACCACGGAGGATCTCCTTGGCGTCGTCACCCTCGCCGACGCTGACGTGCAGGTCGCGGATCTCCAGAACGGACACTTCTCTTCTCGCTCCTCAGTTGCCGGCCGCGAGCCGGAGGCGGCCGTCGGACTCGGTGTCGACGAGCACGTCCTCCCCCTCCACGCGGACCGGGTAGACGTCGACCGGCTCGGTGGCCGGCAGGTTGGTGGGCTCGCCGGTGCGCAGGTCGAAGCACGACCCGTGCAGCCAGCACTCGATGGTGGGGGCGCCGTCGAGCTCCTCGACGTCGCCCTCCGACAGCGGGACCTCGGCGTGCGAGCAGACGTCCTGGACCGCGTAGACCTCGCCCTGGAACCGGACGACGGCGATGTCGATGTCGGACAGCTCGACCCGCAGGGCGCCGTCCTCCGGCACCTCGGAGAGGGCGCAGACCCGCTCGAAGGCCATGGGTCAGGCCACCTCGACCGGCTGCTCGTCGAGCCCGGGCAGGGCGCCGAGGCGGGTCTCGATGGTGCGCATCAGCCGGTCCTGCAGCTCGTCGATGCCGATGCGCTGGACGACGTCGGCGAAGAACCCGCGGACGACGAGGCGGCGCGCGGTCTCGGCGTCGATGCCCCGGGAGCAGAGGTAGAACAGCTGCTCGTCGTCGAAGCGGCCGGTGGCGCTGGCGTGGCCGGCGCCGACGATCTCGCCGGTCTCGATCTCCAGGTTGGGCACCGAGTCGGCGCGGGCGCCGTCGGTGAGCACCAGGTTGCGGTTGAGCTCGTAGGTGTCGGTGCCGGTGGCCGACGGGCGGATCCGGACGTCGCCGATCCACACCGTGCGCGCACCCTCGCCCTGCAGCGCGCCCTTGTAGAGCACGTTGCTGCGGCAGTTGGGCACCGCGTGGTCGACCCAGAGCCGGTGCTCCTGGTGCTGGGTCTCGTCGGAGAAGTACACACCGAGCAGGTCGGCCGAGCCGCCCGGACCGGCGTACTGCACGTTGCTGACCAAGCGCACCAGGTCGCCGCCGAGGGTGACCACGGTCTGGGTGAAGGAGGCGTCGCGGCCGATGACGGCGTCGTACTGCGCGCCGTGGACGGCACCGGGTGCCCAGTCCTGCACCGACACGAGGGCCACCTGCGCGCCGTCCCCGACCAGGACGGCGACACCTCCGGCGTACCTCGCCAGGCCGCTGTGGTCGAGGACGACGGTCGCCTGCGCGAAGGCGCCGACCTCGATCACGAGCTGGCCCCACACGACGTCGTCGGAACCGGTGCCGGCCAGGGCGAGCGTGACCGGGCGGTCGAGGACCGCCTCGGGACGCACCCGGAGCAGGGCGGCTCCGCCCGCGCGCCGGCGGGCGAGCGCCGCCAGCCGGTCGACCGGCTCGGGCAGGCCCTTGAGCAGCGGGTCGTCAGCCTCGACGCTGGTGAGCTCGGTGCCCTCGGGCAGGTCCGTCGTCCACGTCAGGTGCGCGTCGGACGGCGCGCCGTCGAGCAGCGGGCGGATCCGCCGCATCGGCGTGAAGCGCCACGTCTCCTCGCGACCGGTGGGCACGCCGAAGGCGTCGGGGTCGGTCGAGGTGAAGCGCTCCGCGGGCGAGCCGGTCGGAGCCGTCCCGCCGTGCGAGTGCGCCCCCGGTGCGGCCTGGCCGGCGGTGCCGGTGCCCGCGGCCGGGGTGGCGGGCGGGCCGGCCTGGGTGCCGACCCCCTCGCCGAACAGCTCGCCGGCGAGGGTGGCCGAATCCGTGGTGAGACCGGTGGTGTTGACGTTGTCGCTGGCCGACATCAGCCGACGGCACCTTCCATCTGCAGCTCGATCAGGCGGTTCAGCTCGAGGGCGTACTCCATGGGCAGCTCACGGGCGATCGGCTCGACGAACCCGCGCACCACCATGGCCATCGCCTCGTCCTCGGACAGGCCGCGGCTCATCAGGTAGAAGAGCTGGTCCTCGCTGACGCGGGAGACCGTCGCCTCGTGGCCCATGGCCACGTCGTCCTCACGGACGTCGACGTACGGGTAGGTGTCCGAGCGGCTGATCGTGTCGACCAGCAGCGCGTCGCACTTCACCGTCGACTTCGACCCGTGCGCGCCCTCGTCGATCTGCACGAGACCGCGGTAGGACGTCCGGCCGCCGCCGCGGGCCACCGACTTCGACACGATGGTCGAGGAGGTGTTCGGCGCGGCGTGCACCATCTTGGCACCGGCGTCCTGGTGCTGGCCCTCGCCGGCGAAGGCGATGGAGAGCACCTCGCCCTTGGCGTGCTCGCCGGTCATCCAGACCGCCGGGTACTTCATCGTCACCTTGGAGCCGAGGTTGCCGTCGACCCACTCCATGGTCGCGCCCTCGTGGGCGATCGCCCGCTTGGTGACCAGGTTGTAGACGTTGTTCGACCAGTTCTGGATGGTCGTGTACCGGCAGCGCGCGTTCTTCTTGACGATGATCTCGACGACCGCGGAGTGCAGCGAGTCCGACTTGTAGATCGGCGCGGTGCAGCCCTCGACGTAGTGCACGTAGGCGCCCTCGTCGACGATGATCAGCGTCCGCTCGAACTGGCCCATGTTCTCGGTGTTGATGCGGAAGTAGGCCTGCAGCGGGATGTCGACGTGCACGCCCTTCGGCACGTAGATGAACGAGCCACCGGACCACACGGCGGTGTTCAGCGCGGCGAACTTGTTGTCGCCGGACGGGATCACCGAGCCGAAGTACTCCTTGAAGATGTCCTCGTGCTCGCGCAGGGCCGTGTCGGTGTCCAGGAAGACGACGCCCTGGTCCTCCAGCTCCTTCTGGATCTGGTGGTAGACGACCTCGGACTCGTACTGCGCCGCGACGCCTGCGACCAGCCGCTGCTTCTCGGCCTCCGGGATGCCCAGCCGGTCGTAGGTGTTCTTGATGTCGTCGGGCAGGTCCTCCCACGAGGCCGCTTGGGCCTCGGTGGAGCGCACGAAGTACTTGATGTTCTGGAAGTCGATCCCGGACAGGTCCGAGCCCCAGTCGGGCATCGGCTTGCGGCCGAAGAGCTTGAGGGCCTTGAGCCGCCGCTCGAGCATCCACTCGGGCTCGTTCTTGCGGCGCGAGATGTCCCGGACGACGTCCTCGTCCAGGCCGCGGCGGGCGGAGGCCCCGGCGACGTCGGCGTCGGCCCAGCCGTACTGGTAGCGGCCGAGCTGCTCGATCTGCTCGTCCTGCGTCAGCGGCGTACCGGTCACCGGCTGCTGGGTGCTGGTCATGCGGGCGTCCTCTCCCGGTCGTTCACGGGGCTGGGTCGGGCGGGTGGTTGGGTCGTGCTGGTGGACGGTGCGGTGCGCCCGCCGGCTCGGAGCCGGTGCGCCGCGCGCTCGTCCGGTACAGGGCTCGCGGGGCCCGATCTGTTCCCCGCGCGCGTGTGAGCCGTGACCCCGTCGTCGGCCCCGTCCGGAGGCTCGCCCCGAGCGTGCGAGGGGTGAGTGGGACGGGGTTCTCCCTGGGGCCACGAGTCGCTGCGGCGGACCGGCCCGGGGATGTGCGTGGTGCACACCCCGTCGCCGTGGGCGATCGTGGCCAGCCGCTGCACGTGCGTGCCGACGAGCCGGCCGATCACGGCCGTCTCGACCTCGCACAGCTGCGGGAACTCCGCCGCCACGTGCGCGACCGGGCAGTGGTGCTGGCACAGCTGGCCGCCACCCGAGATCGCCGAGGCCGAGGCAGCGTAGCCCTCGGCCGTGAGCGCCGCGGCGAGGGCCTGGGCCCGGTCGACCGGCGGCCCCGGCACCGTCTCCACCGCGGCCGAGCAGCGCTGCTCCAACCCGGCGAGCTGGACCTCGGCCACCGCGCGGACGGCGTCCGGCCCGCCCTGCGCCGCGACGAACCGCAGCGCGGTCAGCGCCAGGTCGTCGTAGGCGTGCGGGAAGGCCGAGCGGCCGGCGTCGGTGAGGTGGAACAGCCGGGCCGGTCGGCCCCGGCCCCGGGGCGCCCTGCTGGTCCCCGCCCCACCCTGCCGCTCCTCGACACGGCCGGTGGTCACCAGCGCGTCGAGGTGCCGCCGGACGGCGGTCGGCGAGACCCCCAGCCGCCCGGCGAGCTCGGTCGCGGTCTGCGGCCCGTGTTCGAGCAGCAGGGCGGTGACGCGGTGCCGCGTGCGCCCGTCCTCGGCGGACGGCGAGGGGCGCGACGGGCTGCTCGCCTCGCCGCCGACCTGCACCGCGCTGCTTTCCACAACACGAGTCTCACCTAATTCCGGCGGCGTGCAAGCAAGGGCAACCTAAGCCGGGCACGGCTCCGGGCCTGAGGCAGAGCCGGCGGAGGCGGTGTCGCACACCTCCTCCGCCGGCCCTGTGACCGAGACCACGTCGGCGCAGGTCAGACGCCGGCCGTCGCGGGCTCCGCGGGCTGGTCGACGGCGAAGTCCAGCCGGCCGTCCCGGACGCCGACGGTGACCCGCCGGCCCCGCTCCAGGCGGCCGTCGAGCAGCAGCCGCGCCAGCGGGTTGTCGACCTCCCGCTGGATGGCGCGGCGCAGCGGCCGGGCGCCGAACTGCGGCTCGAAACCGTGCTCGGCGATCCAGGTGACCGCCTCGTCGGTGAAGGCCACCTCGATGTCCTGGGCCGCCAGCCGGCGACGCGTCTCGTCGAGCAGCAGCCGGGTGATCCGGGCCAGCTGCTCGGTCTCCAGCTGCTGGAAGACCACGACCTCGTCGATCCGGTTGAGGAACTCCGGCCGGAACTGCTCCCGCAGCCGCCGCATCAGCCGCTCCCGCAGCCCGTTGTCGGACGACGCACCGTCGCCGGAGCCGAAGCCGAGGGGGGTGTTGCGGCCCTGGATGAGCTCCGAGCCCAGGTTGCTGGTCATGATCAGCACGGTGTTCTTGAAGTCCACCGTGCGGCCCTGCGAGTCGGTGAGCCGGCCGTCGTCGAGCACCTGGAGCAGGGTGTTGAAGACGTCGGGGTGCGCCTTCTCGATCTCGTCGAGCAGCACCACCGAGTACGGACGGCGGCGCACCGCCTCGGTGAGCTGGCCGGCGTCCTCGTAGCCCACGTACCCGGGCGGGGAGCCCACCAGCCGGCTGACCGTGTGCCGCTCCTGGAACTCGCTCATGTCCAGCCGGATCATCCGGTCCTCGTCGCCGAACAGCGCCTCGGCCAGCGCCCGCGCCAGCTCGGTCTTGCCGACGCCGGTGGGCCCGAGGAACAAGAAGCTGCCGATCGGCCGGTCGGGGTCACCCAGGCCGACGCGCGAGCGGCGCACCGCCTCGGCGACCACGCGGACGGCGTCCTCCTGGCCGACGACCCGCTGGTGCAGGTGCTCCTCGAGCTGCAGCAGCCGTTGCACCTCCTCCTGCGTGAGCTGGTTGACCGGGATGCCGGTGGCCCGGGAGACCACCTCGGCGATGTCCTCGACGCCGAGCTCCGGCACACCCGAGCCGGACTGCCCGCCGCCGGTGCGCGCCTGTTCCAGCCGCTCCTGGGCCTCGCTGAGCTGGTCGCGCAGCTCGGAGGCGCGCTCGTACTGCTCAGCGGCGACGGCCTGGTCCTTCTCCCGCTGCAGCCGCTCGACCTCCTGCTCCAGTCCGCGCAGGTCGGTGGGCGGGGTCTTCACCCGCCGACGGACCCGGGCGCCGGCCTGGTCGATGAGGTCGATGGCCTTGTCCGGGAGGTGGCGGTCGGTGATGTAGCGGTCCGAGAGCTCCACCGCGGCCCGGATCGCGTCGTCGGTGAAGCGCACCTCGTGGTGGGCCTCGTACCGGTCGCGCAGCCCGCAGAGGATCTGCACGGTGTCCTCGACGCCGGGCTCGCTGACGAGGATGGGCTGGAACCGGCGCTCCAGGGCGGCGTCCTTCTCGATGTTGCGGCGGTACTCGTCGAGCGTGGTCGCGCCGATGATGTGCAGCTCGCCGCGGGCCAGGGCCGGCTTGAGCATGTTGCCGGCGCCGCCGGAGCCCTCCGAGGCGCCCGCGCCGACGACGGTGTGCAGCTCGTCGATGAAGACGATGACCTCGTCGCTGTGCTCGCGGATCTCGTCCATGATCTTCTTGAGCCGCTCCTCGAAGTCACCGCGGTAGCGGGTGCCGGCCACCAGGCCGGTGAGGTCCAGCTCGACCAGCCGCCGTCCGCGCAGCGTCTCCGGGACGTCGCCCTCGACGATCTGGGCCGCGATGCCCTCGACGATCGCGGTCTTGCCGACGCCGGCCTCGCCGATGAGCACCGGGTTGTTCTTGCGCCGCCGGGAGAGCGCCTCGACGGTCTGCTCGATCTCGACCTCCCGGCCGATCACCGGGTCGATCTGGCCGTTGCGGGCCATCTCGGTCAGGTCGCGGCCGTACTCGTCGAGCGTCGGGGTGCTCGACTGGCCCTGCCCGGGACCGCCGGGGCGCCCGCCGCCTGGCTGGCCGCCGCCGATGGCGGCCTGCTGCAGCGCCTCCGGCGTGACGCCGCGCTCACGCAGCAGCCGCCCGCCCGGGGAGTCCGGGTTGACGGCCAGGGCGAACAGCAGGTGCTCGGGGCCGATGTAGGTGGAGCCGAGGGCGCGGGAGACGCGGTGGGCGTCGAGCAGGGCGCGCTTGGCGGCCGGGGTGAGGGACGGCGCCTCGTCCCGCGGCTCGCCGCGTCGCATCTGCTCCTCGAGGGAGGCACGCAGCCGGTCGGGGTCGGTGCCGGAGCGGGACAGGAACTGGCGGGTGCTCTCGTCGCCCGTCATGGCCCACAGCAGGTGCTCGGTGTCCAGGTCGGCGCTGCCGGTGGAGACCGCCTCGCGCGCGGCCGCGTTGACCAGCTCCCGCGCCTGCTGGCTGAGGAACTGGGTGATGTCGACGCGCTGCCGCGGCGTGCGCTGCTCCCCGCCCAGGTAGCGGGCGAAGAAGTCGTCGAAGGGGCTCCCGTAGGGGCCCGGGAAGAAGGGGGTGGTCATGCCTCACGTCCAGGAGATCGGATCGGTCGGGGGGCGCCCGGGAGGTCCCGCGGGACTCGGGGACCAGCTCGCGGCGGGCTCCCGCTGCAGCTCCCTTACCCGGGTGGGCGCACCGACACCGGTGGCGGCGACTCGGCCGCTCGCGTCCCGTACAGCGCAGGACGGCGGCCCGTCCTTCCGCTCCGCGCTCCGCTCTCGGCGAACCGAGGGGCGTCCGTCCGCGCGGCTAGCATCGGCGCGTGCCGGTCCTCCCCACCGCCTTCTCCCCTGCCGCCATCTCACGCCTGGCGCTGGCCAACGTGGTCGCCAACGGCGCGATCATCGTCACCGGCGGTGTCGTCCGGCTCACCGGCTCGGGGCTCGGCTGCCCGACCTGGCCGCGGTGCACCGAGGAGAGCTTCGTCACCACCCCCGAACTCGCCGGTCACGGCGTCATCGAGTTCGGCAACCGGCTGCTGACCTTCGTCCTCACGGCCGTCGCCGTCGCCCTGCTCGTGGCGGTCCTCCGCTCGCCCCGGCGCGACCTGCGCCCGCTGGCCGTGCTGGCGTTCCTCGGCATCCCGGCCCAGGCGGCCATCGGCGGCGTCACGGTGCTGACCGGGCTCAACCCGTGGACGGTGGCGGTCCACTTCCTGGTCTCCGTCGTCCTGACCGCAGTGGCCACGGTGCTGTGGCTGCGGTCCCGGGAGCCGGGGGTGGGCCAGCCGCTGGTCCGCCGCCCGATGGCCCTGCTGGTCGGCGGGATCGCCGCGGTCACCGCGGCCGTGCTCGTGCTGGGGACGATCGTCACCGGCAGCGGCCCGCACAGCGGCGATGTCGACGACAACGACGTCCCGACCGGCGACCGGATGGGCTTCGACATCGAGCTGGTCAGCCAGCTGCACGCCGACGTCGTGTTCCTGCTCGTGGGCCTCACGATCGCCCTGCTGGTGGCCCTGTACGCCACCGACGCCCCGGGCCGGGTCCGCCGCGCCGCCCGCGACCTCCTCGTCATCCAGCTGCTGCAGGGCGTGATCGGCTTCGTGCAGTACTTCACGCACCTGCCGGTCGTGCTGGTGCTGCTGCACATGCTCGGCGCGGTGCTGGTCACCGTGTTCACCGCCCGCCTGGTGTGGTCGGTCCGCGGCCCGGCGTCCGAGGCCCCGCTGAGTTCCTCGCAGGTCCCGGCATCCGCCACCCGCTGACGGGCGCGGGCCCACTCCCGCGCCGCTTCCCACGCTCGTGCGCTGGTGCACGAGCGCACGAGCAGCAGGAACAGCGCGAGAGTCCGCCCAGGCACGCGGTGGTCCGTCACCCGCCGACGCTCCGGATCTCGGTCAGCGCCGCCCGTCGTCGTCGAAGGCCAGGGTGGACGTGCTGGTGTTCACCGTGGACGGCGGGTCAGCCGGCCGGCCACCCGCTCGTCGCCGGCCGATCGGTCCGACCAGCGAGGCCCGGTCGGGTCAGCGGTGCCGGCAGCCGGGCAGGTCCTCGATCCGCCAGACCTCACCGTCGTAGGTGACCACGTAGCCGTTCCCGTCGACGACCTCCATCGACGTCGGGCGGTCCAGTCCACCGGCGACCACGTCGAAGCCGCCGGCCCGGTCCGCCACCAGCAGCTGACCGGTGTCCGGCAGGGCCGGTGACCCCTCCGGTGCCCCTTCGGGGAAGTCGCCCTGGGCGAGCGCGTACAGCGCGTGCCGGCCGGCCTCCACGTCGATCAGCAACCGTCCACCCGAGGCGACGAGCTCGGAGTCGCCCGACCCCACGTCCAACGACAACACCTGGCCGTCCTCGGGCAGGTGCGGGACCGGGCCGGCCAGCGTGAAGTACACCGTGGGGTCCACCACGTCGAGCCCGAGCGGGACGACGTTGCCGAGCTGCAGCACCGTGCGGACCTGGCCGTCCAGCGTGACCTGCAGCACGCGGTTGGCGTGCCCGTCGGTGACGAGGAAGCCGCCCTGGTACGCCTCCATCGCGTACGGCACACCGGTGGGCACGAAGTAGTCGAAGTCCGGCGGTGGCGGGTTGGCCATCGTCCATGCGCCGATGTCGGCGACGACCTCGCAGGTGCCGTCCTCGACGCGGAAGACGCCGGTGACGGCGCTGCCACCGACGTCCTCGCTGACCAGCGAGGTGAGGGCGTACATCGTCGAGCCGAGGAACGCGACGTCCATGGCGCCGCCGGCATCTCCCACGAGCACCTGCGGAGGCAGGCACGAGGCGACGACCGTCGTCGCCCCGCTCCCCGGGTCGATCCGGGTCACCTCACCCGAGACGGGTTCGGGCACGTACAGCGCACCGTCGGGCCCCACCGTGCTACCCGAGCCGCCCGCCAGGCCGGTCACCAGGAGCTCGGGGGCGCCCCCTGGGGGCGGACCCGCCTGCGCCCCCGCCGCGGCGGCGAGCGCGCCGAGCAGCGTGACCAGCAGGAGCAGCGGCGCCCGTTGACGATTCCGCATGGCGACCATCCCGGCAGCGTCCGGCAGGGCGCCGCACAGGTTAGGGGCGGTCCGTCACCGCGGCGTCACCGCCGCGTCACGGCGGGGACCGGGATCGTCCGGCTCAGACCAGGACGTCGACGATGATCGCGATGGAGAGCAGGGTCATGTAGGTGATCGAGACGTGGAACAGCTGCATCGGCTTGGTCTCCCCGCCCGCGCGGATGCGCCGCAGCAGCCGGTGCGCCTCGACGACGAACCACAGCCCCAGGGCGGCCGCGGCGGCCGTGTATACCCACCCGATCCCGAAGCCGTCGGCCACGGGCCAGAGCAGCAGCGAGACGGCGACGGTCAGCCAGGTCCAGGCGACGGTCTGCCGGCCGACCGACAGCGGACTGGCCACCACCGGGAGCATCGGGACGTCGGCGCGCGCGTAGTCGGCGCGGAACCGCATGGCGAGCGCCCAGAAGTGCGGCATCTGCCAGCAGAAGACGACGCCGAAGAACACCACCGCCGGCCAGGCCAGCGTGCCGGTGACCGCCGCCCACCCGATGAGCACCGGGGCCGCCCCCGGCACCCCGCCGAACTCGGTGCTGCGGCGGGTGTACCGCTTGAACACCATGGTGTAGAGGACGGCGTAGTAGAAGATCGCGCCCGCGGCCAGCAGAGCCGCCAGCGGCGTCGTCGTCGCGTACAGCAGCGCGACCGACAGCACGGTCAGCACCAGGCCGAACACGAGCGCGGCCCGCGGGGTGACCTCGCCGGTCACCAGCGGGCGCCGCTCGGTGCGGTGCATGAGCCGGTCGATGTCGCGGTCGTACCAGCAGTTGAAGACGTTGGCCGCGGCCGCGGCGAGGGTGCCGCCGGCCATCGTGGCCAGGAGCAGTTCCCACGAGGGCAGCCCGCCGGAGGCCAGCATCATCGCCGGCAGGGTGGTGACCAGCAGCAGCTCGATGATCCGCGGCTTGGTCAGCGCGACGTAGGCGCGCAGCGTGGTCGACAGCCGGCGGGCCTGGACCGCCGGGCGTTCCGAGAGCGTCGTCACCGGGCGGCCACCGACGGGGAGTCGACGCGCGCCCAGGGCACCACCGGGCACAGCTCCACCGGGTACGGAGGCAGCACGGGGTCCCTTTCGACCGGGGACGGGAGAACGGCCCAACTGTAGCCCGCGGCCACCCCCGCCCACGGTCGGCATGACCAGGGTCCCCTCCCCCGGGCAGACCACTAGGGTCGATCACGTTGGTGCTGCGCACGCAGCGGGTAGGGCCGATGTCGACGACGACGGTGCGTCCTGGTGACGAGCAGCCGGGCCGTGACTGACGCGAGGCCGGTCGCTGGGGCCAGGCACCGCCGTCCGCCCGGGTCTGACAGGTCGCCGCAGATCACCCGGGCGGGTCCCGTACGGCCGACCCGAGGGAGCACGACAGACCGATGACCACCGACGACGCGACGAAGAGCACCGAGGCCGAGGCCCCGGCCGAGGCCGCCACCGACGCACCCACCGGCGACCCGCGCCAGCCGCACCCGACGCTCCCGGAGGGCTTCGGGGAGCTCGACCGCCGCGCCATCGACACCGTGCGCGTGCTGGCGATGGACGCCGTCCAGAAGGTGGGCAACGGCCACCCGGGGACGGCGATGAGCATGGCCCCCACCGCCTACCTGCTGTTCCACAAGTGGCTCCGGCACGACCCCAGCGACCCGAACTGGATCGGCCGCGACCGCTTCGTGCTCTCCATGGGCCACTCGAGCCTGACCCTCTACATCCAGCTCTACCTCTCCGGCTACGGCCTGGAGCTGGAGGACCTCGAGGCGCTGCGCACCTGGGGCTCGAGGACCCCGGGCCACCCCGAGGTCAACCACACCCCCGGCGTGGAGACGACGACCGGTCCGCTGGGCCAGGGCGTCGGCAACGCCGTCGGGATGGCGATGGCCGCCCGCCGCGAGCGCGGCCTGTTCGATCCCGACGCCCCCGAGGGCGAGAGCCTCTTCGACCACACCGTCTGGTGCTTCGCCTCCGACGGCGACATGGAGGAGGGCGTCAGCGGCGAGGCGTCGTCCCTGGCCGGTACGCAGCAGCTGGGCAACCTCGTCCTCGTCTACGACGACAACCAGATCTCGATCGAGGACGACACCAACGTCGCCTTCACCGAGGACGTCGGCAAGCGCTACGAGGCCTACGGCTGGCACGTGCAGCACGTGGACGACGGTGAGGACCTCGCCGCGGTCGACGCCGCGTTCGCCGCGGCCAAGGCCGAGACCGGCCGCCCCTCGCTCATCGTGCTCCGCACGATCATCGCCTGGCCGGCGCCGAACAAGCAGAACACCGGCGCCGCGCACGGCTCGGCGCTCGGCGACGACGAGGTGCGCGCCACCAAGGAGGTCCTCGGCTTCGACCCGGAGAAGACCTTCGACGTCGACGAGGAGGTCCTGGCCCATGCCCGCTCGGTCGTCGAGAAGGGCCGCAAGGAGCGCGCCGAGTGGGACGAGCGGTTCGCCGCCTGGCAGCGGGACGACGCCGACGCGGCCGCGCTGCTCGAGCGGATGCGCACCCGCACCCTGCCCGAGGGCTTCGGCCGGGACCTCCCGAGCTGGGACGCCGACCCGAAGGGCGTGGCCACCCGCAAGGCCTCCGGCGAGGTGCTCGCGGCGCTCTACCCGGTGGTGCCCGAGCTGTGGGGCGGCTCGGCCGACCTCGCGGAGAGCAACAACACCGCGGTCAAGGGCGAACCGTCGTTCCTGCCGGCCGACCGCCAGACCAAGATGTGGTCGGGCGGGCCGTACGGGCGCACGCTGCACTTCGGCGTCCGGGAGCACGGGATGGGCGCGATCATGAACGGCATCGCGCTGCACGGCGGCACCCGCGTCTACGGCGGCACCTTCCTCACCTTCTCCGACTACATGCGCGGCGCGGTGCGGCTGGCCGCGCTCATGCAGCTGCCGGTCACCTACGTGTGGACGCACGACTCCATCGGCCTGGGCGAGGACGGCCCGACCCACCAGCCGATCGAGCACTTCGCGGCGCTGCGGGCCATCCCGGGGCTGGACGTCGTCCGCCCGGCCGACGCCAACGAGGTCGCCGTCGCCTGGCGGACCGTGCTGGAGAACAACGACCGCCCGGCCGGCCTGCTGTTGTCGCGGCAGAACCTGCCGGTGTTCGACCGCTCGGAGTTCGGCTCCGCCGAGGGCGTGGCCCGCGGGGCCTACGTCCTGGCCGAGGCGTCGAACGGCAGCCCCGAGGTGATCCTGCTCGGCACCGGCTCCGAGGTGCAGATCGCCGTCGCGGCCCGCGAGCGCCTGGAGGCCGACGGCGTGCCCACCCGGGTCGTCTCGGTGCCCTGCGTCGAGTGGTTCGCCGACCAGGACCAGGCCTACAAGGACGAGGTCCTGCCGCCCACCGTCCGCGCCCGGGTCAGCGTCGAGGCCGGCGTGCCCATGGGGTGGCGCGAGTTCGTCGGCGACGCCGGCCGGATCGTCGGCCTCACCCACTACGGGGCCAGCGCCGCCTACTCCGTCCTCTACGAGCAGTTCGGCCTCACCGACGAGGCCGTCGTGGCCGCCGCCCGCGAGAGCATCGAGGCGGCCCGCTCCGGCGACGCCGTCCCGGCCGGCCCCGTCGCCGCAACCGGCGGCCTGCCGCACCCCACCGGCGACCGCTGAAGGACCCTGCTGCCTCCCACCGCTCGCAGGCTCGCGGCGGGACCCTGCAGCGGGGCCGATCACTCCCATCGAGAAGGGCAATTGAGATGGCACAGAACGAGAAACTGGCCGAGCTGTCGTCGGCCGGGGTCGCCGTCTGGCTCGACGACCTCTCCCGCGACCGCATCCGCAGCGGGAACCTGCAGTCCCTGGTCGACGAGTACTCCGTCGTCGGCGTCACCACGAACCCGACCATCTTCGCCGCGGCGGTCAGCGGGTCGGAGTCCTACGACGACCAGGTGCACGCCCTCGCGGTGCGCAAGGTGAGCGTGGAGGAGGCGCTGCGCACCATCACCGCCGCCGACGTCCGGGACGCCTGCGACCTGCTCGCGCCGGTCGCGCAGCGGCAGCCCGGCGACGGCCGGGTGTCGCTGGAGGTCGCTCCCGGCCTGGCGCACGACACCGACGCCACCGCGGCCGAGGCGGCGCACCTGTGGTGGCTGGTCGACCGGCCCAACCTGTTCATCAAGATCCCGGCGACGGAGGCGGGCCTGCCGGCCATCACGACGTCCATCGCGCGGGGCATCAGTGTCAACGTCACCCTCATCTTCAGTCTCGAGCGGTACCGGGCGGTCATGGACGCCTACCTGTCCGGGCTGGAGCAGCGGCTGGCCGACGACGCCGACGCCGACCTGTCCGGCATCGCCTCGGTCGCGTCGTTCTTCGTGTCCCGCGTGGACAGCGAGATCGACAAGCGGCTGGAGAAGGCGGGCGCCGATCCCGCGCTGAAGGGCAAGGCGGCGCTGGCCAACGCGCAACTGGCCTACCAGGCCTACGAGGAGGTCTTCTCCTCCGAGCGCTGGAAGGCCCTCGAGGCCAAGGGCGCCCGTCCGCAGCGGCCGCTGTGGGCGTCCACGGGCGTGAAGAACCCCGACTACCCCGACACGCTGTACGTCAGCGAGCTCGTCGCGCCGGGCACGGTCAACACGATGCCGGAGAAGACCCTCGAGGCCTTCGCCGACCACGGCAGCATCGGCACCCCGGTGCAGAAGACCTACGACGAGGCCGCCTCGGTGATGCGCGCGATCGCCGACGCCGGGGTCGACCTCGACGACGTCTTCCGCGTGCTGGAGGACGAGGGCGTGCAGAAGTTCATCGACTCGTGGGACGAGCTGACCGAGTCCGTGCGGACCGAGCTGGAGGACAAGGCCTGACCCCAGGGCCCCGCGCACCCACCACGTCGGCGGGTGCGTGGGGCCCGGATCCGTCGCGGCCGGGAGCCGAGCGGGGGCTCCCGGTCCGGGGTCTGCCGCGCCGTGGGAGGCCGCTCGCCGCGCGGATCCGGCGTGGAGACGGAGAATCGACACAGTCCCCGCACGCTCCCGTCGCTCGGTGCACCGCCGCGCCGGGTCGCGGGTCCCCTCCCGACCTCGAGGACGGACATGATCACCAACCCGCTGCGCGATCCGCGGGACCGGCGGCTGCCCCGCGTACCCGAGCCCTGCGCCCTGGTCGTCTTCGGCATCACCGGGGACCTCGCCCGCAAGAAGCTCCTCCCGGCCGTCTACGACCTGGCCAACCGCGGGCTGCTGCCCACCAACTTCGCGCTCCTGGGCTTCGCCCGCCGCGACTGGGGTGACGAGGACTTCGCCGAGCTGGCCCGCGACGCCGCCCGCAAGGCCGCCCGGACCCCGTGGCGGGAGGAGGTCTGGGAGCGGCTGGCCGCCAGTGTGCGCTTCGTCCAGGGGTCCTTCGACGACGACAACGCCTTCGACGAGCTGGCCGCCACCCTCGGCGACCTCGAGGGCAGCCACGGCATCGGCGGCAACGCCGCCTTCTACCTGTCCATCCCGCCGTCGATGTTCCCGGTCGTGCTCAAGCAGATGCAGCGCACCGGCATGGCCGACAGCACCCCCGGACGGTGGCGCCGGGTGGTCGTGGAGAAGCCGTTCGGCACCGACCTGGCCTCCAGCCGGGAGCTGAACGAGCTCGTCGACTCCGTGTTCACCGCCGAGGACGTCTTCCGCATCGACCACTACCTGGGCAAGGAGACCGTCCAGAACCTGATGGCGCTGCGGTTCGCCAACGAGCTGTTCGAGCCGGTCTGGAACGGCCACCACGTCGACTCGGTCCAGATCACCATGGCCGAGGACGTCGGCATCGGCGGGCGGGCGCAGTTCTACGAGCAGACCGGCGCGGCCCGCGACGTGCTGCAGAACCACCTGCTGCAGCTGCTGGCGCTCACCGCGATGGAGGAGCCGGTCGAGTTCTCCGCCGAGGAGATCCGCACCGAGAAGCTCAAGGTGCTGCGCGCGGTCTCGCTGCCCGAGGACCTCTCGACCTTCGCCGTCCGCGGCCAGTACGAGCAGGGGTGGCTGGCCGGCCAGCGGGCCACCGGCTACCGGCAGGAGGAGGGCGTCGACCCGCACTCCACCACCGAGACCTACGCCGCCGTCCGGCTGGGCGTGGAGACCCGCCGCTGGGCAGGCGTGCCGTTCTACCTGCGCACCGGCAAGCGGCTGCCGCGGCGGGTCACCGAGATCGCGCTGGTGTTCAAGCGCGCGCCACACCTGCCCTTCGCCGACACCGACACCGAGGAGCTGGGCAACAACCAGCTGGTCGTGCGCGTGCAGCCCGACGAGGGGGTCACCCTCAAGTTCGGGTCGAAGGTGCCCGGCAGCGTGATGGAGGTCCGGGACGTGTCGATGGACTTCCTCTACGGCGAGCAGTTCACCGAGGCCAGCCCCGAGGCCTACGAGCGGCTGCTGCTCGACGTCCTGCTCGGGGACGCCACGCTGTTCCCCCGCAACGCCGAGGTGGAGGCGTCGTGGTCGGTGATCGACCCGCTCGAGGAGTTCTGGACCGGGACGACGCCGCAGCCGTACCGGGCCGGCGAGTGGGGGCCGCGGGCGGCCGACGAGATGCTCGCCGCCGAGGGCCGCCGGTGGCGGCGTCCGTGAGCGGCGTACCCGCTACAGCCGCCCGACGGGAGGGAACCCGATGACGACCCTGTGGGACACCACCGGCTCCGCGGTGGTCAAGGAGCTCGCCGCGCAGCGGCGCACCGGCGGAGCGGTGCTCTCCGGCGTCGCGCTGACCCTCGTGGTCGTGGCCGACGAGAACCGGGTGGCCGAGGCCGAGGAGGCCGCGACCGCCGCCGCCGAGCAGCACCCCTGCCGGCTGCTGATCGTCGTCCGCCGGCAGATCGAGGCACCCACGCCGCGGCTGGACGCCGAGGTGCTGATCGGCGGGCGGCTGGGGCCGGGCGAGGCCGTGGTCATGCGCATGTACGGCCGGCTGGCGCTGCACGCCGAGTCGGTCGTGCTGCCGTTGCTGGCCGCCGACGCGCCCGTGGTGACCTGGTGGCACGGCACCCCGCCGGACCAGCTGGCCACCGACGCGCTGGCGGTGATCGCCGACCGCCGGATCACCGACAGCTCGCTGGCCGCGGACCAGCAGGCCGCGCTGCGCGCCCGCGCCGAGGACTACGCGCCCGGCGACACCGACCTGGCCTGGACCCGCAGCACGCCGTGGCGGTCCACGCTCACCTCGACGGTCGACTCGGTGTCCGGGCGCCGCGGGGACGCCGTCCGGGTGCTCGGTGGCCGGGTCGAGGGCGACCCCGGGCACGCGACCGCGCTGCTGTTGGCCGGCTGGTTGCGTGCGCGCTGCGGCTGCGAGATCCCGGTGGTGCCCGGTGAGCGACGCGCCGGCCCCAGCGGCGTCTCGGCCGTGGCGCTGGAGCTCGACCAGGACGAGCAGGTGCGGGTGGAGGCCGACCGGCGCGGCGGTGCGGTCATCCACCAGCCCTACCGGCCCGGGGCGACCGTGGCCCTGCCCGACCGGCAGCTCGGCGACCTGGTCGGCGAGGAGCTGCGCCGGCTGGACCCCGACGAGCCGTTCGCCGACGCGCTGGAGGCCACGACCGGCGTCCCGGACCTGACGTACCGCTCCCCCGTGCGCGAGTACGTGTGGTTCGACCCCGCCGAGGAGAACGCCGGCAGCGGCGGGGAGACGCTCCCCGCCGTCCCGCCGGACTCGGAGGGCACCGACGAGGTCGCCGAGCAGGGCGTGGACGACCCCGACCAGGGCGCTCGCGACGCCGGACAGGCCGTCTCGTGACGCTGCCACCCGGGGACCGGATCGCCGCCCGACTGGCCGACGAGCTGAAGGACCCTCCTGCCCCCCACCGCTCGCAAGCTCGCGATGCACCCCTGCAGGAGGGCCGAGTCCCGGACGTCGTCGTCGAGCCCGACGCCGACCGGCTGGCCCGCGCGGTCGCCGCGGCGCTGGTCGCCCGGCTGGCGGCGGCGCAGGCGGTGCACGGGACGGCGTCGGTCGTCCTCACCGGCGGGGGCATCGGCACCGCCGTCCTGGAGCGGGTCGCCGACCTGGTCCGCGAGCCGGCGCGGGAGCGGGTGGACTGGACCGCCGTCGACGTCTGGTGGGGCGACGAGCGCTGGGTCCCGGCCGACGACGCCGAGCGCAACGAGCTCGGCGCCCGGCGGGCGCTGCTGGACCCGGCCGGCGTCCCGGCGGAGCGGGTGCACGCGATGCCGGCCTCGGACGCCGGGTTCGCCGAGCCCGAGGACGCCGCCGCCTGGTACGCCCAGCAGCTGGCCGCCGCGGCACCGGAGGGCGAGCCACTCCCCCGCATCGACGTGCTGCTGCTGGGCGTGGGCCCGGAGGGTCACGTGGCGTCGATCTTCCCGGGGACGCCGGCGGTCTCCGACGAGCGCACGGTGGTCGCCGTGCGTGACTGCCCCAAGCCACCACCCACCCGGGTCAGCCTGGGCTTCCCCGCGATCAACGCGGCCGAGGAGGTGTGGCTGCTCGTCTCCGGTTCGGCTAAGGCACCGGCCGTGGCGCGGGCGCTCACCGCCGGCACGACGCCGGACGAGGTGCCCGCGGCCGGGGTGCACGGACGCCGGGCCACCCGGTGGCTGCTGGACGCCGAGGCCGCAGCGGAGCTCGACGGACGGAGCTGAGCCGGGGGTCCGGCGACCCTGGCGGGGAGGCCGGGTGGCGCGCAGACTGCGGCCTGCGACCGGCAGCCACCCGGCCGCAGGCCCTCCTCGTGGAGCCCGCGATGACGCTCTCTGCCCCCGCCGTCCGCCGCACGCCTCGTCCGGTGCGGGAGGTCGTCCCCGTGGCACCGCCGGGGCACCGGGGGTGCTACTGGAACTGGGAGCGGGCGGCCTGGGTTGCCTGGACGACCGTGCCTCAGCCGCGACCGCCCCGCGAGTAGAGAGGGACCTCAGGGGGTGGCCCGTCCCGGGTCCCGCAGGCCCCCTGCAGGGTCCCGCCGCGGGCGCGCGAGTGGCGGGGGGCAGGGGGTCCTTCTCCGAAGGGTGGGGAGGACGGGGTCCTCTGTCAGGCGCCGCTGTCAGGCGCCGCGGCGGGCCCGCAGCTTGGCCAGCGCCTCCTCGAGGAGGGCGTCACCGTCGGCGTCGCTGCGCCGCTCGCGGACGTAGGCCAGGTGGGTCTTGTAGGGCTCGGTGCGCGGCGCGGGGGGCGGCGCCGCCTGGTCCTGGCCGGCCGGCAGGCCGCAGCGGGGGCAGTCCCACAGCTCGGGCACCTCGGCGTCGGAGGCGAAGGACACCTGCGTCTCGTGGCCCTGGGCGCACCAGAACGGCACTCGCCGGCGGGGCGCTGCCTCGCCGCGCTCGGCCTCGCCCATCGGGCCCGCCCCCACCCGCGTCCCCCGGATCGCGTTACCACCAGCCACCAGTGCCCCCTGCGCGTCTCGGCGATCTGCGGCGACGAGTGGCCGCCGGGGCAGTCTAGGGCCTGGGTCTTGCCGCGGAGAGGACTTTGGTCCCGGTGACCTCGGCGTTCGCGGGTCCGCCGCCGCCCCCGTCCAGAGGCGCGCCGCGGCTGCGTCCCGGGCACGGCCCCTGCAGGGCGCCCGACCCCGTCCAGAGGCTCGCCACGAGCTGGGTGACCACTGGAACGGCCACCCGTCAGGGCCCCGCGCCGAGCTGGCGAGGCGTGGGGGGAAGGGTGGTCCTCTCTCAGACCTTGAGCAGGATGCCCAGGCCGATGATGCAGACCGTCCAGATCAGGCCGATGAAGACCGTCAGCCGGTTGAGGTTCTTCTCCACCACCGAGGAACCGGACAGCTGCGAGGAGACCGCACCGCCGAACATCGAGGACAGGCCCCCGCCCTTGCCGCGGTGCAGCAGGATCAGCACCACGAGGAGCACGCTGGTGAGCACCAGCAGCACGTTGAGGACCAGCTCGACCATGCCCCGAGGGTAACCGACCGGCCGCGGTGGGCCGTCCAACCGACCGTGTCCCCGGCCACCCCGTCCTCCCCCGGAGCGGTCAGCGGCTGTGCACACGGTCCGCTTCCGCGCCCGGGTCCGCTCCTCGCTCGCTGGCGCTCGCTGCGATGCTCCCCGGGCTGTCAGCGGACGCCGGCGGTCGCCAGGTCGTAGCTGGTGTACGGGCCCATCACCACGCCGTTGCGCAGCCGCTGGCCGGCCAGCAGCTGCACCCGCGACTCGGCGAGCGGCACGTACGCGCCGGTGGCGGTGGCGGCGGTCGCCACCTCCCGCCAAGCGGCGCGGGCGGCCTCCGGGTCGCCGGCCGCCGCGCGCGCGGCGTCGATGAGGCCGTCGATCCCGGGGTCGGCGAGCCGGGCGAAGTTGGTGTTGCCGACGGTGCTCACCGACCGGCCGTCGACCAGCGGCACGAGGAACGATCCAGGGGTCGGGAAGTCGGCGGTCCAGGTGGCCAGCACGATGCCGATGCCGTTGTCGCGGACCCGGTCGGGGTTGCCCACCTCGGTGGCGTAGAAGCTGGGCGCGTCCAGCGGGCGGACCTCGGCCCGGATGCCGACGCCCGACAGCTGCTCGGCCACCTCCTCGGCGACGGCCACACCGGTCGGGGCGTCCGGGACGGCGAGCACGGTGTCGAAGCCCTCCGGTTGCCCGCAGGTGGCCAGGGCCTCCTCGGCCGCGGCCGGGTCGGGCGTCGGGTCGGGCTCCTCCGGCCCGCCCTCCACACCGCGCGGCCACAGCTGCGAGGTGCGCACCGCCTCCGTCGGCCCGCCGAGCACCTCCTGCACGGCGACGCGGTCCACCACGGCGGCGACCGCGGCCCGGCAGGCCGGGTCGTCGAACGGCGCGACGTCGGTCGGCAGCGCGAGCAGCCGGACGACGTTGTTCGTCACCTCGTCGATGCGGTCGACCAGCGGGACGTCGCCGCTGGTGTCCTCGCCCAGCCGGGCCGTCGTCGGGGCCTGGATGCCGGCACCGGAGATGTCGACGTCGGCCGACCCGGCCAGCAGCGCCTGGTCGCGCTCCACGCCGCTCAGCCCGGAGCGGACGACGACCCGGTCGGGCAGCGCGGTGCGGACCTCGTCGGTCGTCGGGTCCCACTGCGGGTTGCGCTCGAGCACGATGCCGGTGACGTCGTCCCGCGTGGCGACCAGGTACGGGCCGGAGGACACCGGGTCGCGGCCGTAGTCGGCGCCGGTGTCGCTGTCGGCCGGCACCGGGCTGCTCGAGGGCAGCGCCATGACGTACGGGAAGTCCGGCTGCGGCGCGCGCAGCCGGAAGGTGATCGTGCGGTCGTCGGGGGTCTCGACCGAGGCCAGACCCAGCCGGCCGGCGGTCTCGTCCTGGTACGGCCCGGCGTAGGGGTTGTCCGGGTCGTCGAGCAGCTCGACCACGCGGGTGGGGCCGCCGACGACGACGTCCGAGGCGAACGAGCGCTCGATGCCGTACTTGACGTCGCGCGAGGTGATCGGCGCGCCGGTCTCGAAGCGGACGCCCTCGCGGAGCGTGAACGTCCACGTGGTGCCGCCGTCCGGCGTGGTGCCGAGGTCCGTGGCGAGGTCCGGCACCAGCTCGCCGGTGCGGCCGGGCTCGGAGGAGTAGCTGACCAGCGTGCGGGTGTAGAGCCGCATGAGGTTCCACACGCCGGGGAGGTAGGAGCGCTGCGGGTCGAGGTTGTCGACCTCGCCGGTCACCACCCGCAGCGTGCCGCCGGCGGCCTCGGACGGCGCCCGGACGCCGGTGACGCCGGTGTCCGGGCCGCCGCCGAAGACGGGCAGCGTGGAGCCGTCCTCACCGGCGTTGGCGCAGCCGACCGCCACCCCGACCACCAGCAGGACGACGGCGGCGATGCCGGCCACCCGGCCGCGGGTGCCCCGCGCCCAGGCGGGGCCCCGCTCCAGCGTGCTGTCCACCCCACCCGCTCCCCGCCCGTCCGGCGGCGGCGGTCAGCTGCCGTCGGCGGCTGTCCGACAGATCTGCGCGAACTCGTCGGCGTCCAGGCTGGCGCCCCCGACGAGTGCACCGTCGACGTCCGGCCCGGCCAGGATCCCGGCCGTGTTCGCGGCCTTCACCGACCCGCCGTAGAGGATACGGACGATCCCGGCGGTCTCGGCGCCGAAACGCTCGGCGAGCCGTGGCCGTAGGGCACCGCACACCTCCTGAGCGTCCTCGGGCGTGGCGACCTCGCCGGTGCCGATCGCCCACACCGGCTCGTACGCGATCACGATGCCGGTGCCCTCTCCAGGGCTCGTGAGCTGCTCGGCGGTCAACCCCTCGAGCGCGGCGTCGAGCTGGGCGGTGCAGTGCCCGACGTGCTCGCCGGACCGGCGCACCTCCAGCCCCTCCCCCACGCAGAGGATCGGCACCAGCCCGTGCCGCAGGGCCGCCTGCACCTTGGCGGCCACCACGGCGTCGTCCTCACCGTGCAGCGCGCGCCGCTCGGAGTGCCCGACGACGACGTAGCGGCAGGCCAGCGCGGCGAGCATCGCGCCGCTGACCTCGCCGGTGTAGGCACCGGAGTCCTGCACCGAGAGGTCCTGCGCGCCGTAGCCGATCTCGAGCTTGTCGCCGGTCACCAGCGTCTGCACGCTGCGCAGCGCGGTGAACGGCGGCAGGACGACGACCTCGGCGGCCTCCAGTTCGGGCTCCTTGAGGCTGAAGGCGAGCTTCTGCACCAGCCCGATCGCCTCGAGGTGGGTGAGGTGCATCTTCCAGTTGCCGGCGATGAGCGGCCGGCGTCCCTCACGGCGTGCGGGAGTGCCCCTGCGTGCCACGTCCGTCCTCCTCGCTCAGTCGGCCAGCACCGCGAGGCCGGGCAGCTCCCGGCCCTCGAGGTACTCCAGCGACGCGCCGCCGCCGGTGCTGATGTGGCCGTAGGCGGCCTCGTCGAGGCCGAGCTGGCGCACCGCGGCGGCGGAGTCGCCGCCGCCGACGACCGACAGGCCGTCGACCGCGGCCACCGCCTCGGCCACCCCGCGGGTGCCGGCCTGGAACGGCGCCAGCTCGAAGACGCCCATCGGGCCGTTCCAGAAGACCGTCCGGGCGCCGCCCAGCTCGCGACCGAAGGCCTCCACCGTGCGCGGGCCGACGTCCAGGCCCAGCTGGTCGTCCGGGATCTGGTCGACGGGGACGGTGGTCGTCTCCACCTCCGCGCTGAACTCCGGCGCGCAGACCACGTCGAGCGGCAGCACGATCCGCTCCCCCGCCTCGGCCAGCAGCCGGTTGCAGGTCTCGACCTGGTCGGCCTCCAGCAGCGACTTCCCGACACCGTGGCCCTGGGCGGCCAGGAAGGTGAAGCACATCCCCCCGCCGACCAGCAGCCGGTCGACCTTGGGCAGCAGCGCCTCGATGACGGCGAGCTTGTCGCTGACCTTCGAGCCGCCGAGCACCACGACGTAGGGCCGCTCGGGGTCCTGCGTCAGCCGGGTCAGCACGTCGAGCTCGGTGGCCACCAGCCGCCCGGCGACGTGCGGCAGCCGCAGCGCCACGTCGTACACCGAGGCGTGCTTGCGGTGCACCGCACCGAAAGCGTCGTCGACGAAGACGTCGGCGAGGGCGGCGAACCGGTCGGCCAGCCCGCCCCGCTCGGCGTCGTCCTTGGACGTCTCAGCGGCCTCGAAGCGCACGTTCTCCAGCAGCAGGAGGTCCCCGTCGCCGAGCGCCTCGGCCCGGGTCCGGGCGTCGTCCCCGGCGACGTCGGCCGCCAGCGGGACGTCGGCGCCGAGCAGCTCCCCGAGCCGCGCGGCGACCGGCGCCAGCGAGTACTGCGGGTCCGGCGCGCCCTTGGGCCGGCCCAGGTGGGCGGCGACCACGACGCGGGCACCGGCGTCGCGCAGCGCCTGCAGCGTGGGCAGGCTGGCGCGGATCCGGCCGTCGTCGGTGATGGCCCGGGTGGTCTTGTCCAGCGGGACGTTCAGGTCGGCGCGCAGGAACACGCGCCGACCCGAGACGCCCTCGGCGAGCAGGTCGTCGAGGGTCCGCATCGTTACAGCGATCGCCCGACGAGCTCGACGGAGTCGACCAGGCGGTTCGAGTAGCCCCACTCGTTGTCGTACCAGCCCAGCACCTTGGCCATCGGGCCGAACACCTTGGTGAGCTTGGCGTCGTAGATGCACGACGACGGGTCGGTGACGATGTCGGAGGAGACGATCGGCGCGTCGGTGTAGGTGAGGTACTTGCCCAGCGGGCCGGCCGCGGCCTCGCGGTAGGCGGCGTCGATGTCCTCGGCGGAGGCCTCGCGGGACAGCTGGACGGTGAGGTCGGTCGCCGAGCCGGTGGGCACGGGCACGCGGATGGCGTAACCGTCGAGCTTGCCCTTCAGCTCGGGCAGCACCAGTCCGATCGCCTTCGCGGCGCCGGTCGAGGTCGGCACCATGTTGAGCGCGGCGGCGCGGGCGCGGCGCAGGTCCTTGTGCGGGCCGTCCTGCAGGTTCTGGTCGGCGGTGTAGGCGTGGATGGTGGTCATCAGGCCGCGCTCGATGCCGAACGCGTCGTTGAGCACCTTGGCCAGCGGGGCCAGGCAGTTGGTGGTGCAGGACGCGTTGCTGATGATCGTCTGCGAGCCGTCGTACAGGTCGTCGTTGACGCCCATGACGATCGTCAGGTCGTCGCCGGTGGCCGGCGCGGAGATGACGACCTTCTTGGCCCCGCCGGCGTCGACGTGCTTGCGCGCGTCGTCGGCCTTGGTGAAGAAGCCGGTGGACTCGACGACGACGTCGACGCCCAGGTCACCCCAGGGGAGGTTCCCCGGGTCGCGCTCGGCCAGCACCTTGAGGGTGGCGCCACCGACCTTGATCCCGTCGCCGACGGCGGAGACCTCCTCGGGGAACGTGCCCAGGATGCTGTCGTACTTCAGCAGGTGCGCGAGCGTCTCGGGGGTGGTCAGGTCGTTGACCGCCACGATCTCGATGTCCTTGCCACTGGCGGCGGCCGCCCGGTAGAAGTTGCGCCCGATCCGGCCGAAACCGTTGATGCCCACTCGTACGGTCACAGCTGACCCTCCATGTGCTCGATGGGACTGTCGCCTCGGTCGGCCGCGCGGGCGCGCGGCCGCGATCTGCGACGACCCTATCGGCCAGGGCCCCGGCCGTCCGGTCCAGGCTCAGCGGCCGGACACCAGCTCAGCCGCGCCGGCGCCAGCAGCGGGGACGAGCACCCCGTCGGGACCGCCGGGGACCGCGGCCACGACCCGGTCCCGGCCGGTGGCCTCGGCGGTGTAGAGCGCGTGGTCGGCGGCCCCCAGGAGCGCGGCCGGGTCGCTGCCGTCCGCGGGGCAGACGGCGACGCCGATGCTCACGGCGACGCCGACGTCGTCGCCGTCGAGCAGGTGCCGGACGGCGGCGACCTGCCGGCGGACCTGCTCGGCCCGCTCGATCGCCTGCTCGCGCCCGGCGCGGGGCAGGACCAGCACGAACTCCTCGCCGCCCAGCCGCGCGGCGGTGTCGCCCGCGCGCACCGCGGCGGACAGCGTGGTGGCCACCGAGGTGAGGACGGTGTCACCGGCGGCGTGGCCGAAGCGGTCGTTGACGCTCGCGAAGTGGTCGACGTGGACCACCAGCAGCGACAGCTGTCCGGCGCGCGGCCGGCGGGCCAGGGCGGCGGCGAGCGCGCGGTCGAGGTGCCGGCGGTTGTGCAGCCCGGTCAGCGGGTCGCGCACGGCCACCTCGGCGAGCTCGGCCCGCAGCCGCTCGATGACCTCGACCTGCTCGGCCAGCTGCCGGTCGAGCTGCTCGACGGCAGCCTGCCGCTCGTGCTGCTCGCTCAGGTCCCGGACGACGACGATGCGCCACCGGGCGCGTCCGATCACACGCCTCGTGAACCGGGCATCGACGAGGCGGACGCACGGCTGGAGGTCCCCTCACCCGGCCGGGTGAAGCGACGGGGCGCCCCCCGCAGCAGCGGGAGGCGCCCCAGGTGACGTGCTGGAACGGCCGCCCTTCAGGGTCCCGCGCCGAGCGTGCGAGGCGTGGGGGGAGGGGTGGTCCTCATTGGGTCAGCATGTCCTCGGTGACGACGGACTCGGTGTCCGGGATGCCGAGGTCCTTGGCGCGCTTGTCGGCCATGGCCAGCAACCGCCGGATCCGGCCCGCGACGGCGTCCTTGGTCATCGGCGGCTCGGCGCGCTGGCCGAGCTCCTCCAGCGACGCCTGGCCGTGCTCGAGCCGCAGCCGGCCCGCGACGAGCAGGTGCTCGGGGGCGTCGCCGTCGAGGATCTCCAGCGCCCGCTCCACGCGGGCGCTGGCGGCGACCGCGGCGCGGGCCGAGCGGCGAAGGTTGGCGTCGTCGAAGTTCGCCAGCCGGTTGGCGGTCGCCCGGACCTCGCGACGCATCCGCCGCTCCTCCCAGGCCAGCACCGCGTCGTGGGCGCCCATCCGGGTCAGCAGCGCGCTGATCGCGTCGCCGTCCCGCACGACCACCCGGTCGGCGCCGCGGACCTCGCGGGCCTTCGCGGCGATGCCCAGCCGACGGGCCGCACCCACCAGGGCCATCGCGGCCTCGGGACCCGGGCAGGTGACCTCCAGCGAGGAGGATCGGCCGGGCTCGGTCAGCGAGCCGTGCGCCAGGAAGGCCCCCCGCCAGGCGGCCTCGGCGTCGTTGATCCCACCGCTGACCACCGACGGCGGCAGCCCGCGGACCGGACGACCGCGCTGGTCGACCAGCCCGGTCTGCCGGGCCAGGCCCTCGCCGTGCTTGGCGATGCGGACCAGGTAGCGCACCCCGCGGCGGATGTTGCCGCCGGCCAGCACGCTCACGCCACTGGTGTAGCCGTAGACCTCGCTGATGTCGCGACGCAGCCGACGGGCCACCGACCCGGTGTCCAGCTCTGCCTCGATGACCACCCGGCCACCGACGATGTGCAGGCCGCCGCTGAACCGCAGCAGCGCGGTGACCTCCGCCTTGCGCTCGGAGGTCTTCGTGCACTCCACGCGCGACAGCTCGTCCTTGACCATGGCAGTCATCGCCATGCCGTCCACCCCCACGTTCCCCCGGGCTCAACCAGCCCCATGTGCGGCGTTCCCTTCATCTCCCCCTCGGACCGGATCCGGTACGTGAGGGTGCGGTACCGGCTCGCGTTTTTCCATGCCCTGCCGCGTCCCGAGCGCCTGCCGGAGAGCTCCGGCCAGGCGTGCCGGGTCGTGCCGCGGCACGCCGCCGTCCTCGGCGACCGGGGCCAGCACGAGCTCGGCACCGCACTCACGTACCGCAGACAGGAGACCACAGCGGTCAACCACCGATTCCTCATCGGCGATCACCGTGTGCAATGCCACTCCGCGGAGATGGCTCCGCAGGACGGTCAGGTGCTCCTCGGGCGAGAAGCCGTCGGTCTCCCCCGGCTGCGGTTCGAGGTTGAGGACGACGACCACCCGGGCGCTGCTCGCGGCGAGCGCGGCGCGCAGCCGCGGCACCAGCAGGTGCGGCAGCACGGAGGTGTACCAGGAGCCCGGGCCGAGCGAGACGACGTCGGCCGCGGCGATGGCGTCGAGGACGGCGGGGTCCACCGGCGGGTCGGACGGCGAGACGATGATGTGGCGCACCCGGCCGGGGGTCGCGGCGATCGCCGACTGGCCGCGGATCGTGCGGCTGCGCACCGGGTCGTCGGGGTCGGCGCTCTCCACCTGGGCGACCAGGTCGAGCGGGACGTCCGCCATCGGCAGCACCCGCCCGCGGGCGCCGAGCAGCCGGCACACGTCGTCCAGCGCACGGACGGTGTCCCCGCCGTGCATCTCGGTCAGCCCGGTGAGCACGAGGTTGCCCACCGAGTGGCCGGCGAGGACACCAGTGCCGCCGAGACGGTGCTGCAGCAGCGCTGCCAGCTGCCGGGTGTCCTCGCGGTCGCCGGCCAGCGCGGTCAGCGCCATCCGCAGGTCGCCGGGCGGCAGCACGGGCATCTCCCGGCGGATCCGTCCCGACGAGCCACCGTCGTCGGCGACGGTGACGACCGCGGTGAGGTCCGGCGTGATCCGGCGCCAGGCGGCGAGCGCGGCGGCCAGGCCGTGGCCCCCACCGAAGGCGACGACCCGCGGCGGTCGGACCGCGCCCCCGTCCGGCCCGGCGGACGGGGCGAGCTCCGGGGCCCCCACTACTCGCGGCCCAGGTCGCGGTGCTGGACGGCGGCGTCGACGCCGTCGGCGCGCAGCCGGCGGGCGAACTCCTCGGCGATGGCGACGCTGCGGTGCTTGCCGCCGGTGCAGCCCACGGCGAGGGTCAGGTAGCGCTTGCCCTCGCGGCGGTAGCCGGGGATGAGCAGCCGCAGCACGTCGGTGTAGCGGTCGAGGAAGGGCCGGGCGTCCTCCTGGCCGAGGACGTAGTCGCGCACGTCCGGGTCCTGGCCGGTGTGCGGGCGCAGGTCGGGCAGCCAGTGCGGGTTGGGCAGGAAGCGGGCGTCGACGACGAGGTCGGCGTCCAGCGGCAGACCGTACTTGAAGCCGAAGCTGAGCACGGTCGCGGTCAGCGGCGGCGCCTTGCCCTCGCGGGCGAAGGCGTTCTCCAGCGTGGCGCGCAGCTGGTGCACGTTGAGGTCGCTGGTGTCGACCCAGAGGTCGGCCTCGCCGGCGATGCCGGTGAGCAGCGCCCGCTCCTCGGTGATGCCGTCGATGAGCGTGCCACCGCCCTGCAGCGGGTGCTCCCGCCGGTTGGACTCGTAGCGGCGGACCAGCACCTCGTCGCGCGCGTGCACGTAGACCACCCGCGGGCGGTGGCCGGCCTCGGCGAGCACCCGGATCGCCTCCTGCAGGTCGCTGGAGAAGGCCCGGCTGCGCACGTCGACGACGGCGGCGAACCGGCGGACGTCACCGCGCGCGCCGAGCTCCACCATCGGCAGCAGCAGCGCGGGCGGCAGGTTGTCGACGACGAACCAGCCGAGGTCCTCCAGCACCCGCCCGGCGCTGTTCTTGCCGGCGCCGGAGAGCCCGGTGACGACGACGACGTCCAGCGGCTGGGTCTCGGTGGACGACGGGTCCAGCGGCGGCGAGACGTCGGTGTGCGGGTGACCCGGCGCGCCGGGGGGCACCTCGAGGTGGGCGGTGTCCCGGTGTCCGGTGTCCTGCGGTGCGGCGTCCTGGGGTGCTGTCTCGACCCGTTCGCTCACGATGCTCCCCGTTCGCTCCCGCGGGGCGCTCCGCTCCTCGCTCGTTCCTCGCTGCGATGCTCACGCCCCTGTCCGCTCACGAGGCCACCAGTCCGACCTCGGCGGTGGCGCCGGAGCCGCTGCGGGGTGTGCCGCGCTCGGCCGGGCCGGCCGGGGCGGTGGTCGTCTCCACGGTCTCCTCCGCGGCGGCGTCGTCCTCCGGCTGTGCTGCCGTCGCCTCCGGCTGTGCTGCCGTCGCCTCCCCCACCTCCGGCTGCGCCGCCGTCGCCTCCCCCACCTCCGGCTGCGCCGCCGTCGCCTCCCCCACCTCCGGCTGCGCCACCGCCGCGAGGACGGCCTCCGCCGTCCGCCGGCCGATGCCGGGCACGGCCACCAGCTCCTCGACGGTGGCGGCACGCAGCCGCTTGAGGGACCCGAACTGCTTCATCAGCGCCTTCCGCCGCGTCTCCCCGAGACCGGGGACGTCGTCCAACAGGGAGACCAGCATGCTGGTGGACCGCTTCTGCCGGTGGTAGGTGATCGCGAAGCGGTGCGCCTCGTCGCGGACCCGCTGCAGCAGGTACAGCGCCTCGGAGGTGCGCGGCAGGATGACCGGGTCCGACTCCCCGGGCAGCCACACCTCCTCCATCCGCTTGGCCAGGCCGCACACGGCGACGTCGACGACGCCCAGCTCGTCGAGCGACCGGGCGGCCGCGGCGACCTGGGGCGCGCCACCGTCGACCACGAGCAGGTTCGGCGGGTAGGCGAACCGGCGCGGCCGGCCCTCCTCCGCGGCGATCCCCTGCTCGTCGCGGCGGTCGGCCTCCTCCTTGAGGTGGCGGGCGAACCGGCGGCGGACGACCTCGGCCATCGCCGCGGTGTCGTCGGTGCCCTGCTGCACCGAGAAGCGGCGGTAGTCCGACTTCTTCGCCAGCCCGTCCTCGAACACCACCATCGACGCCACGACGTTGGTCTGCTGGACGTGCGAGATGTCGATGCACTCGATCCGCAGCGGCGCCTCGGGCAGCTCCAACGCCTCCTGCAGCTCCGAGAGCGCCAGCGAGCGCGCTGTGAGGTCGCTGGACCGCTTGACCCGGTGCCGGGCGAAGGCCTCCTTGGCGTTGCGCTCGACCGTCTCCAGCAGGGCTCGCTTGTCGCCGCGCTGGGGCACCCGGAGGCTGACCCGGCTGCCGCGGAGCTCGCCGAGCAGCTCCTCGTAGACGTCGGCGTCGTCGGGCAGCTCGGGGACGAGCACCTCCCTGGGCACCGCCTCCCCCGCCTCGCCGACGCCGGTCGCCTCGTCGACGCCGCCGTAGACCTGCAGCAGGAACTGCTCGACCAGCTCGCCGGTGCTGACCTCCTCGACCTTGTCGACGATCCAGCCGCGCTGGCCGCGCACCCGCCCGCCGCGCACGTGGAAGACCTGCACCGAGGCCTCGAGCTCGTCCTGGGCGAAGGCGACGACGTCGGCGTCGGTGCCGTCCCCGAGGACGACGGCCTGCTTCTCCATCGCCCGCTTCAGCGCGCCGAGGTCGTCGCGCAGCCGGGCGGCCTTCTCGTACTCCATCGCCTCGGCGGCCGCGGCCATCTCGCGCTCGAGGCGGCGGACCATCTGGTCGGTGCGGCCGGCCATGAACTCGACGAAGCCGTCGACGATCTCCCGGTGCTCCTCGGCGGAGACCCGGCCGACGCAGGGCGCGGCGCACTTGCCGATGTAGCCGAGCAGGCACGGCCGGCCGATCTGCCCGGCGCGCTTGAAGACCCCGTTGGAGCAGGTGCGGGCCGGGAAGACCCGGGTGAGGGTGTCGAGCGTCTCGCGGATGGCCCAGGCGTGGGCGTACGGGCCGAAGTAGCGCACGCCCTTCTTCTTCGGGCCGCGCATGACCTGCAGCCGCGGGTACTCCTCGTTCAGCGTCACGGCCAGCGACGGGTAGCTCTTGTCGTCGCGGTAGCGGACGTTGAACCGCGGGTCGAACTCCTTGATCCAGTTGTACTCGAGCTGGAGGGCCTCGACCTCGGTGCCGACGACGGTCCACTCGACGCTGGCCGCCGTCGTCACCATCTGCCGGGTGCGCGGGTGCAGGCCCGCCACGTCGGCGAAGTAGCTGTTCAGCCGCTGCCGGAGGCTCTTGGCCTTGCCGACGTAGACGACCCGGCCGTTGGGGTCGCGGAACTTGTAGACGCCGGGTGACTCCGGGATGCTGCCGAC
This sequence comes from Geodermatophilus sp. URMC 65, assembly GCF_053502545.1. Taxonomy (NCBI): domain Bacteria; kingdom Bacillati; phylum Actinomycetota; class Actinomycetes; order Geodermatophilales; family Geodermatophilaceae; genus Geodermatophilus; species Geodermatophilus sp. URMC 65. The sequence goes on along the minus strand of NZ_CP199954.1, from coordinate 4,623,682 downwards.
CGCCGGTCGGTACGTGGACGGGTCGGGCATGTACCCCAGGTTAGGTCGGCGGGACGACGGTTCGCCGTCCGGATGACACCGGTGTGGTTCGGACGCCGGTCAGCCGCCGAGCCGGGCACCCAGCCAGGCGAGCAGGTCGCCGGTCACCTCGTCGCGGTTGGTCTCGTTGAAGACCTCGTGCCGGGCGTCGGGGTAGACCCGCAGCTCCACCGGCAGGCCGCGGTCGCGCAGCAGGTCGGCCAGGGCGGCGACCTGGGCGGCGTCGGTCCCGCCGACCGGGTCGCGCTGCCCGGCCAGCAGCAGCACCGGCAGCCCGTCGGGCAGCCCGGCCACGCCCTCGGGGCTCGCCGCCCGGGTGACGAGGGCGAACATGCCGGCGCCGTAGCGGTACGTGGGCGGGACGTCGTCGCCGCAATGCGGGTCGGCGAGGTAGGCGTCGACCTCCGCGGGGTCGCGGGTGAGCCAGTCGTAGGGCGTGCGGGCCGGCTCGAAGGGCGCGTTGAAGGCGCCGAGGGCGTCCATCGGCTGCTCCCCCATGCCGCCGGCGACGGCCGCCTCCAGCTGCGGCACCGCCTCGGCCAGCTGCGGCGCGACGCCGATCGGCCCGAACAGCACCAGGCCGGCCAGGTCCACGCCGTCCCGCTCGGCGGAGGCCAGCGCGACCGCCGAGCCCAGCGAGTGGCCGAGCAGGAAGCGCGGGACGCCGGGGTGCTCGGCGGCCAGCCGCTCCCCCAGGTCGCGGACGTCGTCGAGGACGGCGTCGCTCGTGGCCCCCTCGCCGAAGCCGCCGGGGCCGGTGGACTCCGCGGTGAGCCCGTGCCCGCGCTGGTCGAGCGCGGCCACGGCGAAACCCTGGGCGGTGAGCGCGCCGGCCAGCCGCTCGTACCGCCCGGCGTGCTCGGAGAGCCCGTGCACCAGCTGGACGGTCCCCCGCACCGCGCCGTCGGGCATCCAGCGGCGCTCGGCCAGCCGGACGCCGTCGCGGGCGTCGATCCAGGTGACGGGGGCGGGGCTGGTCATCGGGAGGCCTCCTCGGACGGCGTCGTCGCCGGTCAGCCTGCCCGTCCACCCCCGCCCGCGCAGGTCCGGGGGCGACCCGCCGCGGTCAGCCGACCGGGCGCGAGCGGTGCGCCGCCCCGGCCCAGGGCCCGTGCGCCGCGACGGCGGCACCGGCCCGCCCGGCCAGCCGCACCGCCCGCCCGGCCAGCACCAGGGCCGAGACCAGACCCACGCCGCCGGCGAGGACGGCCACCGCGCCCGGCACCGCCTCGCCGGTGACCGCGAGCACCGCGATGGTCACCAGGGCGAGCAGGACGACCGTGGACCGCACGCCGCCTCCGGGTGGGGACGTCGGCGAGCCGCAGTTCGACAGGTCCGGGTCACAGTCGGGCGTGAGCGCGGTCACCAGCGCCTCCTCGATCGGGGACCCGCCACGCAGGGACACCGGCGTGACGTGGGTCACACGGAGGGTAGGGCGGAGGTCGCCCTCCGCTCAAGCCCGGCGTCCCCCGGTAGGAGGGCTCAGGTCTCCGCGACCTCGTAGGTGTGCCCGGCGGCGCGCAGGCGCTCGACCAGCACGGGTCCGAGCGCGGTGGCCGGGGTGAGCGACCCGGCCCGGTCGGGCAGCCGGTCGCCGTCCAGCGCCAGCCCGAGGGCGGTCTCGCCCAGCATGACGGCGGTGGCGGCGTAGCCGGGGTCGCCCTGTCCGGCGGCGGTGGCGCGGTAGCGGCGTCCGCTCCCGGTGGTCGCGTCGACCTCCATGCGGAACCAGCCTCGCGCCCGGGTCCGCTCGCCGGGCCCGGTGCCCGGTGCGGGCAGCGCCCGGTCCAGGAGGGATCGGGTCGGGGGGAGGCTCATCGCGGCGGCGAAGCCGGCCAGCGCGGCCGTGACCGCGGTGGCCGCTGCGGCACCGGGGATCCCCCGCCCGCAGCCCATCACCTCGCCGTAGCGCAGCCCGCGGCCGTACGCCCAGTCCTGCAGGGCGTTGCTGCGGCGGACGACGCGGGTGTTGAACGGGGCCATGACGAACGGCGCCGTCCACCGGCCGTCGGGGGTGCGCGACGGCGGACCGGCGTCTCGCGGCTGACGGGTGTCGGGCTCGGCGTCGCGGTCGGGGCTCAGCGCGTACGGGTCGCCGGCCAGCCGGCGCGCCGTGGTGTCGCGACCCAGCTCCTCGAACTGGGCGCGGACGGAGTCGACGGTGCCGCCGCTGACCCCGCCACGGGCGGTGGCGACCAGCTGCACCTCATGCAGGCCGCCGGCACCGTCGGCCCGCGCCCGCTCGGCGAGCAGGAGGACGGAGAGGTCGGAGGGGATGGAGTCGTAGCCGCAGGCGTGCACGATGCGGGCGCCGGTGTCGCGGGCGACCGCGTCCGTGGCGTCGATCGCCCGGCGGACGAAGAGCACCTCGCCGGTGAGGTCGGCGTAGTGGGTGCCGGCCCGGGCGCAGGCCTCGACCACCGGCAGGCCGTGGCGGAGGTAGGGACCGACCGTGGTGGCGAGCGCCCGGGTCGAGGCCGCCAGCGCGGCGAGCGAGGCGGCGTCGGTGGAGTCGGCCTCGACCAGCGGCCAGTCGCGGGCGGCCGCCGGCAGCTCGCCGCGCACCTGCTCGAGCCGGCTGCGGGACCGCCCGGCCAGCGCGATGCGGAGGCCGGCCGGGGCGGCTTCGGCGAGGTAGGCGGCGAGCAGCCGGCCGACGAAGCCGGTGGCGCCGTAGACGACGAGGTCGTGCGTGCGCGCGGGATCGGACACCCGGCCATCCTCGCCCGGGTGCCCGACCGCCGCTCAGCTGGCCTTCTTGCGGGCCCGCTTCTTCGGCGCCGCCGCGGCGGCCACCGCGTCGGGGTCGAGCACCGGCACCAGGTAGCGGCCGGTGTGGCTCTCCGGGATGGTGGCGAGGAACTCCGGCGGCCCCTCGGCGACGACCGTGCCGCCGCGGAAGCCGCCCTCGGGGCCCATGTCGATCAGCCAGTCGGCGCTCTTGATGACGTCGAGGTTGTGCTCGATGACGACCACCGAGTTGCCCTTGTCGACCAGGCCCTGGAGCACGATGAGCAGCTTGCGGATGTCCTCGAAGTGCAGCCCGGTGGTGGGCTCGTCGAGCACGTAGATGCTGCGGCCGTTGGACCGCTTCTGCAGCTCGCTGGCCAGCTTCACCCGCTGCGCCTCGCCGCCGGAGAGGGTGGTCGCTGGCTGGCCGAGCCGGACGTAGCCCAGCCCGACCTCGGTGAGGGTGCGCAGGTACCGCGAGATGGCCGGGATGGCGGCGAAGAAGTCGGCGGCCTCCTCGATGGGCATGTCGAGGACCTCGGCGACCGTCTTGCCCTTGTAGTGCACCTCGAGGGTCTCCCGGTTGAACCGGGCGCCCTTGCACACCTCGCACGGCACGTAGACGTCCGGCAGGAAGTTCATCTCGATCTTCAGCGTGCCGTCGCCGGAGCAGGCCTCGCAGCGGCCGCCCTTGACGTTGAAGGAGAACCGGCCGGGCTGGTAGCCGCGGATCTTCGCCTCGGAGGTGCTGGCGAACAGCTTGCGCACGTGGTCCCAGACGCCGGTGTAGGTCGCCGGGTTGGACCGCGGGGTGCGGCCGATGGGCGACTGGTCGACGTGCACGACCTTGTCCAGCTGGTCGAGGCCGGTGATGGTGCGGTGCCGGCCGGGCACCATCCGCGCGCGGTTCAGCTCGTTGGCGAGGGTCGTGTAGAGGATGTCGTTGACCAGGCTGGACTTGCCCGAGCCCGAGACGCCGGTGACCGCGACCAGCAGGCCCAGCGGGAAGGTGACGTCGACGCCCTTGAGGTTGTGCTCGCGGGCGCCCTTGACCACCAGCTCGCGGCCGGGCGTGGGCTGGCGGCGCACCTGCGGGACGGCGATCTCCTTGCGCCCGGAGAGGTACTGCCCGGTCAGCGACCGCTCGCTGGCCATCAGCTCCTCGACGGTGCCGCTGACGACGACCTCGCCGCCGTGCTCGCCGGCGCCGGGGCCGATGTCGACCACCCAGTCGGCGGTCTTGATCGTGTCCTCGTCGTGCTCGACGACGATGAGCGTGTTGCCCATGTCGCGCAGCCGCACGAGGGTCTCGATCAGCCGGGTGTTGTCGCGCTGGTGCAGCCCGATGGAGGGCTCGTCGAGCACGTAGAGCACGCCGACCAGCCCGGAGCCGATCTGGGTGGCCAGCCGGATCCGCTGCGCCTCGCCACCGGCCAGCGTGGCGGCCGGCCGGTCCAGCGAGAGGTAGTCCAGGCCGACGTCGACGAGGAAGGACAGCCGCGCCTGGATCTCCCTGAGCACGCGGTCGGCGATGGCCCGCTCCCGCTCACCCAGCTCCAGCGCACCCAGCCACTCCGAGGCCTCGCCGATGGACAGCCCGGTGACGTCGGCGATCGAGCGGCCGTTGAGCTTCACCGCGAGGATCTCGGGCTTGAGCCGGGTGCCGTGGCAGACGGGACAGGGCACGTCGCGCATGTAGCCCTCGTACTTGTCCCGCATGTACTCGCTGTCGGTGTCCTCGTGCCGCCGCTCGAGGAAGGGCAGCACGCCCTCGAACGCGGCGTAGTAGCTGCGCTCGCGGCCGTAGCGGTTCCGGTAGCGGACGTGCACCTGGTCCGGCGAGCCGTGCAGCACGGCCTTCTGCACCTTGGCCGGCAGCCGCTCCCACGGGTCGTCCATGGAGAAGCCGAGCTGCTGGGAGAGGCCGGTGAGCAGCCGGGTGAAGTACTCGTTGCTCATCGAGGTGGCCCACGGGGCGATCGCGCCCTGGGCCAGGCTCTTCTCCGGGTCGGGCACGACGAGGTCGGGGTCGACCTCCTTGCGGGTACCGATGCCGGTGCACTCGGGGCAGGCGCCGAACGGTGAGTTGAAGGAGAACGAGCGGGGCTCGAGCGCCTCGAAGGACAGCCCGTCGTCCACGCACGCGAGGTGCTCGGAGAAGGTGCGCTCGCGGTAGGGGTCGTCCTCGGGCAGGTCCACGAAGTCGAGGACGACGAGGCCGCCGGCCAGGCCCAGCGCCGTCTCCACCGAGTCGGTGAGCCGCCGCTTCGCGCTCCCCTTGACGGTGAGCCGGTCGACGATCACCTCGATCGTGTGCTTCTCCTGCTTCTTCAGCTTCGGCGGGTCGGTGAGCTGGTGGACGACGCCGTCGACGCGGACGCGGGAGAAGCCCTGGGTCTGCAGCGAGCTGAACAGGTCGACGTACTCGCCCTTGCGGGCCCGGACGACGGGCGCGAGCACCTGGAAGCGGGTGCCCTCCTCCATGGCCAGCACCTGGTCGACGATCTGCTGCGGGGTCTGGCGCGAGATCGGCTTGCCGCAGTTGGGGCAGTGCGGCTGCCCGGCGCGGGCGTAGAGCAGCCGGAGGTAGTCGTAGACCTCGGTGATCGTGCCGACGGTCGACCGCGGGTTGCGGTTGGTCGACTTCTGGTCGATCGAGACGGCCGGCGAGAGGCCCTCGATGAAGTCGACGTCGGGCTTGTCCATCTGGCCCAGGAACTGGCGGGCGTAGGCCGACAGCGACTCGACGTAGCGGCGCTGGCCCTCGGCGAAGATCGTGTCGAAGGCGAGGCTGGACTTCCCCGAGCCGGACAGTCCCGTGAAGACGATCAGCGCGTCACGGGGCAGGTCGAGGTGGACGTCCTTGAGGTTGTGCTCGCGGGCGCCGCGGACGACGAGACGGTCCAATGTGATCCCTGTCGGTCAGCCGGGCCGGCCGGTCGCGCCGGGCCCGCGGTGGAGATGTCGATACGGACAACGCCGTCACCGCCCGGGTGCAATCCGTGACGACGGCGACGTTGCCGCTCGCCGGGGTGCTCAGACGGGAGCCGGGGACGACGCTCCGGCGGGGTCGAAGACCGGAGCGTGACGACGCCAGGGCAGCCGACGCTCCAGCTCTCCGGCCAGCCAGAGTAGTCGTCTCTCGGCACCCGGGGGGCCGACCAGCTGGACCGCCAGCGGCTGCCCCGTGGGGCGGGTGCCGGCGGGCAGCACGAGAGCCGGGAGGCCGGCCAGGTTCCAGGCCGCCGTCCACGGCGCCCAGCGCGCGTTGGCCGTCACGTTGGCCAGGAACGAGCGCTCGTGCCACGGCCGGGCGGGCAGCGGCGGGCCGGTCGTGACCGGGCTGAGCAGTAGATCGACGTCCGCGAAGAAGGCGGTCATCCGCTCGCGGAACCGCTCGGCGGTCGCCGGGCGGACCAGGCCGGCGGCCCGGACGGCGCGGCCGATGCGCGCGTGCGTGCGGCTGCGCGGCTGGAGGTCGGCCAGCGGGATGCCGAGGTGCGCGGCGTCGTCGGCGGCGCCGGCCATCCAGCGGGCCAGCGCGCCGGCCGCGGCCCCCGTGGAGATCGGCGGGTCGCGGCGGACGACGGTGTGGCCGGCGGCGGTGAGGGCCGCGACCACCGTGTCGACGGCTGCGCGGGCGGGCCCGTCGGCGCGCGTGCCGGGCACCGGGGAGCGGGTGGAGACGGCGATGCGCAGCGGCCGGTCGGGCGCCTCGAGCGGGGTGGGCTCCTCGCCGGCCAGCACGGCGTGCGCCACGGCGAGGTCGGCGACCGTGGTGGCCAGCGCGCCGTTGACGGCCATGCCGGACCAGTCGTCCGCGCCGATGCCGCCGGGCACGACGCCCCGGCCGGGTTTGAGGGTGACCAGCCCGCAGGCGGCGGCGGGCAGCCGCAGCGAGCCCATGCCGTCGTTGCCGTGGGCCAGCGGGACCGCGCCGGAGGCGACCGCAGCCGCGCTGCCGCCGGAGCTGCCGGCCGGCGACCGCGCCGTGTCCCAGGGGTTGCGGGTGACCGTGCCCGGCCCGTCGGTTGCGCCGTAGAGGCACAGCTCGGGCACGCGCGTGATGCCGACGACGACCGCCCCGGCCCGGCGCAGCCGTCTCACCACCTCGGCGTCGCGGGTCTCCGGCGGCCCGGTGCGGGCGGCGGAGCCGTCGGTGCAGACCTCACCGGCGACGGCGACGTTGTCCTTGACCGCGACCGGCACCCCGGCCAGCGGCATCGCGAAGCGGGTGAGCGCGGTGTCGACGGCGTGCGCCTCGGCCAGGGCGGCCTCGCGGCGGACGACGCGGAAGGCGCTGAGGCGCGGCTCGACCGCGTCGACGTGGGCCAGGTGGGCGCGGACGACCTCGACCGCGGTCAGCTCCCCCGACCGAACGCGGGTGGCCAGCTCGGTGGCGGGGAGCCCGACGATCCGACCGGCCGTGAGACCTCCGCTAGCGTCCATGCCTGGACCGTAACCGCGGCCGCCGACACTCTCCGAACGGGAGGCACGGGATGGGCTACACCGGGGACGTCGAGGTGGGCGGGCCGGCCGACGTCCGGCAGCTGCCGGGGCTGACGATCAGCAAGCTGGCGGTCAGCGAGATGGCCAACAACGCGTACCTGGTGCGCGACCCGGAGACCGGCGAGGCGCTGCTCATCGACGCCGCGGCCGAGCCGGAGGCGCTGCGCGCCCTCATCGGGGACGCCGCCGTGCACACCGTCGTCACCACGCACGGGCACTGGGACCACCACCGCGCGCTGCCCCAGGTGGTCGAGGCGACCGGCGCGGTCACCGTCGCACACCCCGCCGACGCCGACGACCTGCCCGTGCCCGTGCAGCGGCCGGTGGTGCACGGTGACACGGTCCGCGTCGGCGGGCAGACCCTCGAGGTCATCCACCTGCGCGGCCACACGCCGGGCAGCATCGCGCTGCTCTGGCGCGGGCCCGAGGGCGCCGGCACGCACCTCTTCACCGGAGACAGCCTCTTCCCCGGCGGGGTGGGCAAGACCTGGTCGCCCGAGGACTTCACCAGCCTGGTCGACGACGTCGAGGAGCGGCTGTTCGGCGCGCTGCCCGACGACACCTGGGTCTACCCCGGGCACGGCAAGGACACGACCCTGGGCGCCGAGCGCCCGCACCTCGCGGAGTGGCGCGCTCGGGGGTGGTGACCTCCAGGTCCGGATTGCTGCCCCGGGGCGGCCCGGCTCCACCACGATCGTCGTCACGTTGGTGGAGTCGCCGAAGAAGGTGCCCGTGCCGGTGATCACGATCTCGTGCGTCGCCGGTGGTAGCGGGTGCAGGAGCGCGACGAAGCCGGCGGCGACGGAGAGCGCCTGCTGAGGTGGCACGCCGAGGATGTCGTCCTCCGGCAGGTCGATCGTCAGCAGCGGTGTCTGCTCTTGGGCCGGGCGATCATCCAAGCCTTGGCCGTCCAAGGGCGAAGCCGTGACCGACGGATCCCCGGGCGCCGAACGGCCCCGCACGGCGGACGCGCTGAGCAGGGCCGGCGGACGGGACCTGCCGGGAGCGGATCCGGCCGTGCCACCGGGGCCGGGGCCTGTGACCCCGACCCCGTCACCGAGATCGGTCAGGCCATCGCACCGGTCGGGGCCTCCTGGCGCGGGATCGACGGGACGCCGGCGCCCGTCCACGCCCACATGGTCCAGTGGTAGCTGCCGTCTTCCTCGACCTCGTACTCGATGACGTCAGCGACCTCGGCGAGACGACACAGGGCACCCGTCGCTGATGGGCACGAGCCCCACACGCCGAAGCTGGCCTGGTAGCCGGGGCCCGTCTGACGGCCCACCCCACCGCCCACCCAGTCGGCGAGATCCCCGGTGTCTGTGATCATCAGCACGTGGCCCTCACCGACGAGGACACCTCCGGGACGGAAGGTCTGCCGATAGGTTCCGGTGTCCGTGATCTCCCGCCCCAGCAGGGTCCCGCGCCCCTAGAAGGACACCTCCAGCCAGACCCGCTCTCCTTCCGAAGGCAGGACTCGGATGCTCGTGAACTTCCCCGAGGACTCACCCAGACGCTCACCCAGCACCGCGTACACCTCCTCCGGGCCGGACTCACGCGTCGCGGCCACGAGTCCGGCCGCAATCGACGATCATTCTCCCGCCGAGACGGGAGGGACTCCACGCCTCGGGCACCCGCGGTGTTCGACCCACCGCCGAGTGCGCGCGGGATGCTCGTCCCGTCCGGATGGCTGGGCAACCACCGACCGCTTGCGCCATCCCCTGCGCGACGGCCGGTCGGCCGGGTGTCGCCGTCCACGTGCAACACATCACCACCGGTGAGGCCGGGAACCGGCAGCCTCGGAGTGCTGCCGGTCTGGCGGGCTCCAGCTCCTCGGCGGGTGGGCAGGACCCGGTCGTCGGATCACCCACTCCGGCGACGGGGCCCGGGCGGGTCGTCGACCCGCGGTCACTCCTCGAAGAGCGCGACCAGCTCGTCGGGGGTGCCGGCCACGTGCAGGGGGACGACGGACACCGTCCACCCGGGACGCCGCTCGTCGATGCCGAGCGCGAGATCCCAGGCCGCGCGGGCCGACAGCGGGCCGAAGCACGCGTCGTCCCCGTCGTCGCTGAGGGCGATCTCGACCAGCCAGGTGTCGGAGAGGTCGGCGGCCAGCTCGGCGAACTCGGGGTCGGTGCCGTCCTCGGGCTCCGGGGAGTCGGCCTGCACGGGGTAGATGAGTGCCATGCCGCAGCCTCTCAGAGCTGGATGCCGCGGGTGAGGGCGCCGTCCACGACGAGGTTGGTGCCGGTCGTGAAGCTCGACACCGGGCTGGACAGGAAGACCACGGCGCGGGCCATCTCCTCCGGCGTCCCCATCCGGCCCGTGGGGTTGAGGCCCAGCGCGGACGAGTACAGGTCCGGCTGGCCCTGCTCGATCTGGTCCCAGACCCCGCCGGTGAAGTAGGTGTTGCCCGGCGAGACGACGTTGGCCCGCACCCCGCGCCCGGCCAGCTGGAACGCCAGCCCGGAGACGTAGCCGACGATGGCGGTCTTCATCGTCCCGTAGGGGCCGGAGGCGAAGTCGGCCTCGCGCCCGGAGACGCTGGAGACGGCGACGATCGAGCCGTTCGGGCTGGCCTCCAGGTGCGGGATCGCGGCCGTGGCGAGCCGCACCGTGTGCATGAGGTCGACCTCGAAGGAGGCGTACCAGTTCTCCTCGGTGTCGGGGATGGCGAGCGCGCTGACGTTGGCGACGACGGCGTCGATCCCGCCGAGCCGGCCGGCGGCGGCCTCGACCCAGCCGGTCAGCGCCGGCCCGTCCCGGACGTCGAGCTGCGCGCCGGTCGCCCGACCGCCGCGCTCGACCACCGCCTTCTCCACCGCCTCGATCTCGGCGGTGTCGCGGGCGCAGAACTCCACGACGGCGCCCTCGTCGACGAAGGTCTCGACGACGGCCCGGCCGATGCCGCGGGTGCCGCCGGTGACGAGCACGCGGAAGCCGGTGAGCTGCAGGTCCACGGGTACCTCCAGGGGGCGTCAGAGCAGGGTGGCCGCGCGGCGGCGGAGGTCCTCGTGCAGTCCGCCGTACGCGGTGGCCCGTGGCAGCAGCGACTTCCGCGCCTTCACGACGGTGCTGTAGTTGGCGTCGACGACGTTGGCGATCGGCACCTCGACGGTCTGCGACAGGAGCTGGTAGGCGTCCATCGGGTGCAGCCCGTAGAGGTCGCGGAACCAGCGCACCAGCTCCACCTGCGCGATCCGCCAGGCGTCCTCCAGCGGACGGCTGGAACCGACGGTCATCCAGTGGGTGTCGTCCTCCAGACGCGGCCAGGCCGGCGCGTCGCCCTTGATGAGCTCGACGATCAGCGTGGTGGTCATCGCGCCCTCGACAGCGGTGCCGCAGGCCTCGCCCTCGCCCTGCCGGTAGTGCCCGTCGCCGACCGAGAACAGCGCGCCCTCGACGTTGACCCCGAGGAAGCAGGTGGTGCCGGCCCGCATCTGCGGGGTGTCCATGTTGCCGCCGAAGCGCTCGGGGACCAGCGAGCTGCGCACCTCGCCGCCCATCGGCGCGACGCCGACGGTGCCCAGCATCGGCTCCACCGGGAGGGCGATCTCCAGGTCGGTGTGGCGGGCGGCAAAGGTCACCGTGTTGGCCGCGCGGTCGAGCTCGTAGATCCAGGTGGTGTCCGGCAGCGCCTCCTGCAGGGTGGCGGTCACCGCGGTGCTGGTCAGTCCGCCGAAGAACGGGATGGCGGCCGAGGCGCCCCAGTCCCGCGCCGGCTCCATCGCCACGAAGTGCAGGGCCAGCGTGTCCCCGGGCTCGGCGCCCTCGACGTGGAAGGGCCCGGTCTGCGGGTTGATGAAGCGCAGGTCGACCTTGTCGCTCGAGAGGTCCTTGGTCGAGCGGAGCGCACCGTTGAACGCGTCCTCGGACCACACCCGCAGCGCCGTCCCCGGCCTGATCCGCATGAGCGGCGCGACGCCGCCGAAGGTGTAGGCGTACTGCTCGAACGTGGGCGTGACCTCGACGACGTCCATGCCGCACCCTAGGGACGCGGGGACACCGACGGCAAACCGTCCTGCCTCCACCCAGAGCCGTCTCTACGCCCTGCACGACCGGCGCGCTCCGCCCGGTCCCGCGCCGCGCCCGCAGGTCGGCGACCGTCGCGCCCGGGGAGGGAGATCGACTCCAGCGGCTCGGCGGTGAGCAGACCGTCCGCTCAGTCCAGCCGGGTCGCCCGCACGGTCAGCGGCTCCCGGCGGTCATGGTCGCCCGGCCGCGGTCCGCCGTCCACGACCGCAGCCGGGAGGTCCTGATCAGGGGTGACCGGCAGCCAGCGCGCCCACCAGCGCAGCAGGTGCTCGAGCCGGGCCAGCCGGTGCCGGGGCCGCCCGGTGCGGCCGAGGTCCGAGCCCTCCCCGGGGAAGAGCAGCAGCTCCGCGGGGACGCCGCGGCGCTTGAGCTCGACGTAGCGCCGCATCCCCTGCTCACGCGGGAAGCGCCGGTCGTCCTCCCCGTGCACCACCAGGGTGGGCGTGGCGGTCCCGGCCGACGGGACCGGCGGGTCGGCGCCGAGGTACTGGTCGATGAACCACCAGCCCACGTCCGAGGTGCCGACCAGCCCGGCCGGGTCGGTGAGCGCTCCGTCGACGACGGCCGCGGCGAACCGCGTCGTCCGGCCGGTGAGCACCGTCGCCAGCCAGCCGCCGTAGCCGGTGCCCATGACCCCGACCCGCTCCGGGTCGAGCGCCGGGTCGGTCAGCACGGCGTCGAGGAACGCGGTGACGTCGTCGGCGTCCACCGTGCCGCCGGCGCTGCGCACCGCCCGGGCGTGCGCCTGCCCGTACCCGGGCGAGCCCCGCGGGGCGCAGCGGACGACGGCGTAGCCGGCCGACACCAGCACCTGGGTGTCCACCGACAGCGACCAGCCCTCGGGACGGTGCAGCGGGTCGGACAGGCACAGCAGCACCGGGTGCGGCCCCGGCCCGTCGGGCAGGGTCACCCACCCGTGCACCTCGGTGCCGTCCGGTGCGGTCGCGGTGCGCTCCTCGGAGCGGCGCAGCCGCCCGGTCGCGCCGAGCGCCCGGCCGAAGCCGGTGAGCAGCCGCCGTCGGCCGGGCGTGACGGCGATCAGCTCACCCGCGGAGCGGTCGTGCCCGACCGTGGCGACGACGACCCCGCCGGCCGCGGCCAGCCCGTGCACGGTGAACGGCCCGTCGACTAGTGCCTCCGGCGACCCGCCGTGCAGCGGCACGCGGAGCAGCTCGACGGCGCCGCGCGACCGCACTCCGAGGTGGGCCGCTCCGCCGGCCAGCACGGTGGCCGGGGTCGCGTCGCCCCGGTCGGTGGCGGCGGGGGCCAGCACCGGCTCGGGCGCGCCGCCGGTGGCCCGTACCCGGCAGAGCGTGGCGCCGCGGCCGGCGACGTCCAGCCCGTCGCGGCCCAGCTCGAGCCGGGCGGTCAGCCAGATCCAGTCGCCGGAGGGGTCGTAGGCGGGCCGCGCGCACTCCGCCCGGCCGTCGGTGACCCGGCGCAGCGTCCCGCCCGCGGCCGGGACGGCGTACACGTCACGCACCAGGTCGCGGTCGGCGCGCGCGTGCCGGGCGGAGACGAACGCCAGCTCCGCGCCGTCCGGGCTCCAGGTGACGTCGGTGTCGTCGACGCTGCCGTCGGTGACCTGGCGGGGCCGCGGCGGCGTGCCGTCGTCCTCCCCGTCGGCCAGCAGGTCGAGGACGAAGACGTGGCTGTGCCGGTCGGTCACGACCCCGGCCCCGTCGGCCTGCCAGCGCAGCGTGGTGACCAGCCACGGCGGCTGCGCGGCGCGGTCCGCGCCGGAGCGGTCCACCTGCGGCACCCGGCCGGTCCAGGCCAGCCGGCGGGAGTCCGGGGACCAGACCGGCCGGCCGGTCCCCAGCGGGGCGTCGGTCAGCCGGCGCGGTGCGCCGCCGGCCGTGGGCAGCAGGTGCAGCTGCGGCGGCCCACCCGGCTCGGCACCCCGGTAGGCCAGCCAGCGGCCGTCCGGGGAGAAGACCGGGTCGGTGTCCCGCGGACCGGGCGTCAGCGGGCGGGCCGGCGCCGACCCGTCGGTGGGCACGGCCCACAGCCGGCTGCGCTCGGCGTCGTCCCCCGGGTCGGACCGGGTGACCGCGACGACGGCCATGCGCCCGTCCGGGGAGACCGTGGGGACGCCGGGCGTGCGCAGCAGCGCGAGGTCGTCAGGGCGCACGGTGGTGCTCGCCGGGCGCGGGGCTCAGCGGCGGCGGGTCTCCTCATCGGGCTCCACCGTGAGCCGCGCCTCGGCCTTCGCCGCCGCGGCCGGCCCACCCGTGGCCACGGACTCGGCGGTCTCCGGCGCGACGTCCGGAGCTCCCGGGCCCGAGTCCTCGTCCGGCAGCTGACCGCGGGTCTTGAGCAGGCTCGCGACGGTGGCGACGAGCAGGACGCCGAGGATGATCGAGAGGGACAGCCAGATCGGGATGGTCGGGACCGCCTCGACGTGCTCGCCGCCGTTGATGAACGGCAGGTTGTTCTCGTGCAGGGCCTCGAGGATCAGCTTGACGCCGATGAAGGCGAGGATGACCGCCAGCCCCAGCGACAGGTACACCAGCCGCTTGAGCAGGCCGCCGAGCAGGAAGTACAGCTGCCGCAGGCCCATCAGTGCGAAGACGTTCGCGGTGAAGACGATGAACGGCTCCCGGGTGAGGCCGAAGATCGCCGGGATGCTGTCGAGCGCGAAGAGCAGGTCCGTCGTCCCCAGGGCGAGGAAGACGATGACCATCGGCGTCCAGAGCTTCTTGCCGTTCTCGGTGACCCGGACCTTGGCGCCCTGGAAGTCGTCGGTCATCGGCAGCACGCGGCGCATCCGCCGGATGAACGCGTTCTCCTCGTAGTCCTCGTCCTCGCCGCGGTGACGCACCAGGTTGATGGCGGTGTACACGAGGAACGCGCCGAAGATGTAGAAGACCCAGATGAAGCGCTCGATGACCGCGGCGCCCAGCAGGATGAAGATGCCGCGCAGGACCAGGGCGATGATGATGCCGACCATCAGGGCCTCCTGCTGCAGGTGCCGGGGCACCCGGAAGCGGGCCATGATGATCACGAAGACGAAGAGGTTGTCCACCGACAGCGAGTACTCGGTGAGCCAGCCGGCGTAGAACTCCGTCGCGTAGGTGCCGTTGGTGAAGCTCAGCAGCAGCAGCCCGAACAGCAGGGCCAGGGCCACGTAGAAGCTCACCCAGATGCTCGCCTCCTTGACGGAGGGCTCATGGGGGCGACGCGCGACGATGGCGAGGTCGGCCAGCAGCAGGGCCGTGAGGCCCACGAACGTGGCGATCTCGAACCAGACGGGGAGTTCCATACGGCCATTTCCTCCGGGGACAGGCAGGTGTCAGCACCGGAGGTCTCTCCCACCGCCGGCCCGAGGGCCGGCGATCGGCAGCACCGGAGGCCATGGGACCTCGTGATGACGACACTGCCACGGGGGGATACTCCCCTCCATCGAACGGCCCCGGACCGGCGCAGTCGTCGCTGGCTGCGGCCTTCTGAAGCCGCGCCCACCGTACCCGCCCGCTCGTCGTCCCTCGACGCGACGTCCCGGGTGATCTCCCTGGCGCCGTTGGTCACGGTCGGCCGGCAGACGGCACCGGGCCCGCCCTCGGGAGAGGACGGGCCCGGTGTGGTGGTGCGGAGGCGGTCAGCCGCGGTGACGCGTGGAGCTGCTGCCCGCGGGCTCGGGGGCACCGGTCACCGGCACGTCGTGCGGCGAGGGCGGCACCTCGTCGGGACGGCGCGCGCGCGGGTCGCGGTCGCCGGGCCCCTGCGCCGCCAGACCCTCGCGGCCGGCCGCCGCGTCCCCCGCGCCGGTGGGCGACTCGAGGCCGCGGGCCGCGTCACGCCGGTTCTTCGCCAGGCTCGCCACCGTGGTCACGAGGAGCGTGACCAGGATGACCGTCAACGACAGCCAGGTGGGCACCTCGGGGATGACCGTGACGTGCTCACCGCCGTTGATGAACGGCAGCTCGTTCTCGTGCAGGGCGTGGATGAGCAGCTTCACGCCGATGAAACCGAGGATCACGGCCAGCCCGTAGGACAGGTAGACCAGCCGGTCGAGCAGGCCGTCGATGAGGAAGAACAGCTGCCGCAGGCCCAGCAGCGCGAAGGCGTTGGCGGTGAAGACGAGGTAGGTCTCCTGGGTCAGCCCGAAGATCGCCGGGATCGAGTCGACGGCGAAGAGGATGTCCGCGCTGGCGATGGCGACCAGGGCGATGGCCAGCGGGGTGATGTACCGCCGGCCGTTGAGCTTGGTCACCATCTTGTCGGAGTGGTACTCGTCAGTGGTCGGGAAGACCCTGCGGGCCAGCCGCAGCGCGGCGTTCTCCTTGAACTCCTCGTCGTGCGAGTGGCCGCCGCTGCGCGCCTGCGCCCACGCGGTCCAGATGAGGAACCCGCCGAAGACGTAGAAGATCCAGCTGAACTGCTCGATGGCGGCCGCGCCGACGAAGATGAACGCCGTCCGCAGGACCAGGGCGAAAGCGATGCCGAACAGCAACACCTTCTGCTGCAGCTCCCGTGGGACCGCGAAGCTGGCCATGATCAGGACGAACACGAAGAGGTTGTCGACCGAGAGGCTCTTCTCGGTGATGTACCCGGCGAAGTACTCACCGGCGTACTGACCACCGGAGAACCACAGGACCAGCAGACCGAAGACCACGGCGATGCCGACGTAGACCGCCGACCAGATCGCCGACTCGCGCAGCGTCGGTGCGTGCGGGGTGCGCACGTGACCGACGAAGTCGAACACCAGCATCCCGACGATCGCGGCGATCGTCAGGGCCCAGACCCAGAAGGGCACGTCCAAGGCAGATACCTCCGGTGACTCGGCGGCGCACGAGGCGCCGCGATGTCGAACCAGAGGTCTCTCCCGCCCCCTCACTGCTGAGGTGGCCAGCGGCGCCGGGGGTCCATGGGGACCCCGTACTGACGACACCGCCGCGCGGGGATACTCCCCTCCACGGAACCGCCGACGCCGACCCCCACTGCAGGGCCGCCGTCGAGCGGGTTGCTTACCCCATGACGCTACCGCGATGCGTTGCATTCCTCGAAGGGAAACCAATTCGTCCGGCGTGACATGGACCACCGGCCCGGTGGCCGCGATCCGGGTCGAGCGGAGGGCGGCTCCTCTGCAGGGTCCCGCCGCGAGCCTGCGAGTGGCGGGGGGCAGAGGGGTCCTTCCTCAGGCGTGCGCGGCGTCGAGCTGGCGCAGCTCCTTCTTCAGCTCGGTCAGCTCGTCGCGCAGCCGGGCGGCCACCTCGAACTGCAGCTCGCGGGCGGCGGCCAGCATCTGATCGTTCATCTGCGTGATGAGGTCGGCCAGCTCGGCCCGCGGCAGGCCCTGGACGTCGATGCCGCCGGCCTTGCCCGCCTTCTTCGACGACAGCCCCGGCACCGGCGCCTTGCCGCGGGACTGCTGCCGGCCCGAGCCGCCGACCAGCTCGATGTTCTCGGCGTCCTCCGCGGCCCGGTAGATGCCGTCGAGGATGTCGACGATCTTCTTGCGCAGCGGCTGCGGGTCGATGCCGTGCTCGCGGTTGTAGGCGATCTGCTTCTCCCGCCGCCGGTTGGTCTCCTCGATCGCCAGCGCCATCGAGGGGGTCACCGTGTCGGCGTACATGTGCACTTGGCCGGAGACGTTGCGCGCCGCGCGGCCGATCGTCTGGATGAGCGAGGTGCCGGAGCGCAGGAAGCCCTCCTTGTCGGCGTCGAGGATCGCCACGAGCGACACCTCGGGCAGGTCCAGGCCCTCGCGCAGCAGGTTGATGCCGACCAGCACGTCGTACTCGCCCTGCCGCAGCTCGCGCAGCAGCTCCACCCGGCGCAGGGTGTCGACCTCGGAGTGCAGATAGCGGACCTTGATGCCCAGCTCGAGCAGGTAGTCGGTGAGGTCCTCGGCCATCTTCTTGGTCAGCGTGGTGACCAGGATCCGCTCGTCCTTCTCCGTGCGCACCCGGATCTCGTGCACCAGGTCGTCGATCTGCCCCTTGGTCGGCTTGACGACGACCTCCGGGTCGACCAGGCCGGTCGGGCGGATGACCTGCTCGACCACGTCGCCCTGGACCCGCCCGAGCTCGTAGGGCCCCGGGGTCGCCGACAGGTACACCGTCTGCCCGATCCGGTCGGTGAACTCCTCCCACTTCAGCGGGCGGTTGTCCATGGCCGAGGGCAGCCGGAAGCCGTGCTCGACCAGCGTCCGCTTGCGGCTCATGTCGCCCTCGTACATGCCGCCGATCTGCGGCACGGTCACGTGCGACTCGTCGATGACCAGCAGGAAGTCGTCGGGGAAGTAGTCGATGAGGCAGGCGCCGGCGCTGCCGGGGGCGCGCCCGTCGATGTGCCGCGAGTAGTTCTCGATGCCGGAGCAGAACCCGACCTGCCGCATCATCTCGATGTCGTAGGTGGTGCGCATGCGCAGCCGCTGGGCCTCCAGGAGCTTGCCCTGCCGCTCCAGCTCGGCCAGCCGCTGCTCGAGCTCGGCCTCGATGGAGGCGATCGCCCGCTCCATCCGCTCCGGGCCGGCGACGTAGTGGGTGGCCGGGAAGACGAACAGCTCGTCGACCTCGCGGACCACCTCACCGGTGAGCGGGTGCAGGTAGTACAGCCGCTCGACCTCGTCGCCGAACATCTCGATCCGGCAGGCGAGCTCCTCGTACACCGGGAAGACCTCGATCGTGTCGCCCCGCACCCGGAAGGTGCCGCGGGTGAACGAGAGGTCGTTGCGGGTGTACTGCTCGGTGACCAGGGTGCGCAGCAGCTCGTCGCGGTCGCGCTCCTCCCCCACCTTGATCTTCAGCGCCCGGTCGACGTACTCCTCCGGCGTCCCCAGGCCGTAGATGCAGGAGACGGTGGAGACGACGACGACGTCGCGCCGGGTGAGCAGGCTGTTGGTGGCGGAGTGCCGCAGCCGCTCGACCTCCTCGTTGATCGAGGAGTCCTTCTCGATGTAGGTGTCGGTCTGCGGGACGTAGGCCTCGGGCTGGTAGTAGTCGTAGTACGAGACGAAGTACTCCACCGCGGCGTCGGGCAGCAGCTCCCGGAACTCGTTGGCCAGCTGCGCGGCCAGCGTCTTGTTCGGGGCCATCACCAGCGTCGGCCGCTGGACCTGCTCGATCAGCCAGGCCGTCGTCGCCGACTTGCCGGTACCGGTCGCACCGAGCAGGACGGTGTCGGTCGCGCCGGAGTTGACCCGCTCGGCCAGCGCCTCGATCGCGGCCGGCTGGTCGCCCGAGGGCTCGAACTCGCTGACGACGCGGAAACGCCCGCGGGTGGGCCGGAGGTCGGTGGTCGTGCGCACGGGGTCGACGGTACGACCCCCCAGTGACAGGAAGCCGTCCGTGAGCGGTGGGCGGACGCGAGGGACGAGTGGGACTGCGGGGCTGGCGTCCGGTGCTTGCACGTGCTGGGGTCGCCGCCTAGCGTCCCCGGTCGCAGGAGCGGTCACCGCCGAGGACCAGTGCCACCCGGGGCCCTGCGCCCAGGACGAGGTCGGACCCGGCGTCACTGCCCCGGCCGGACCTGCGCACGACGCCCCCCACGGAGACCTCCGCGGGGGGCGTCGTCGTCCCACCACGGCTCCTCCCTCCGGGGGCGTGACCGACGTCTCCGAGCCCTGACCTCGGAGAGGGTTGGACGGCGGCGCGCTCGGGCAGGACGGTCCGGAACACCACGCGCACCGACCTCCCCGACGACGCCCCGCGGCGGGGAGGCCACCGGCCCCCGGCGTCCGGGGGCGCCAGCACAGGAGGACCCCGTCCATGAACCAGGTCTGGCCTGGAACCGCCTACCCCCTCGGCGCGACCTACGACGGCACCGGCACCAACTTCGCGATCTTCAGCGAGGTCGCCGAGAAGGTCGAGCTGTGCCTCTTCGACGACCACGGCAACGAGGAGCGCATCCGGCTCCCCGAGATGGACGGCTACGTCTGGCACGCCTTCCTGCCCGGCATCCAGCCCGGGCAGCGCTACGGCTACCGGGTGCACGGCCCCTACGACCCGTCCCAGGGCCTGCGCTGCAACCCCAACAAGCTGCTGCTCGACCCCTACGCCAAGGCGATCGACGGCCAGATCGACTGGGACCCGTCGGTCTTCGGCTACGACTTCGACAGCGGTGAGCGCAACGACGACGACTCGGCCGAGCACATGCCGAAGTCCGTCGTCGTCAACCCGTACTTCGACTGGGGCGTCGACCGGCCGCCGCGGACGCCGTACCACAAGACGGTCATCTACGAGGCCCACGTCAAGGGCCTGACGATGACCCACCCCGACGTCCCGGAGGAGCTGCGCGGCACCTACGCCGCCATCGCGCACCCGGCCGTCATCTCCTACCTGCAGGAACTCGGCGTGACCGCCGTCGAGCTCATGCCGGTGCACCAGTTCGTGCAGGACGACACCCTCCAGCAGAAGGGCCTGCGCAACTACTGGGGCTACAACACGATCGGGTTCTTCGCGCCGCACAACGAGTACGCGAGCAACACCGACAACGGCATGCACGTGCAGGAGTTCAAGGGGATGGTCCGCACCCTGCACGAGGCGGGCATCGAGGTCATCCTCGACGTCGTCTACAACCACACCGCCGAGGGCAACCACCTCGGCCCCACGCTGTCGTTCAAGGGCATCGACAACCGGGCCTACTACCGGCTGGTCGAGGACGACCCGCAGTACTACATGGACTACACGGGCACCGGGAACTCGCTCAACGCCCGCACCCCGCAGGCGCTGCAGCTGATCATGGACTCGCTGCGGTACTGGATCACCGAGATGCACGTCGACGGGTTCCGCTTCGACCTGGCCTCCACGCTGGCCCGCGAGCTGCACGCCGTCGACCGGCTGTCGGCCTTCTTCGACCTGGTGCACCAGGACCCGGTGGTCAGCCAGGTGAAGCTCATCGCCGAGCCGTGGGACGTCGGCGAGGGCGGCTACCAGGTCGGCAACTTCCCGGCCCTGTGGACCGAGTGGAACGGCAAGTACCGCGACACCGTCCGCGACTTCTGGCGCGGCGAGCCCTCCACCATCGGCGAGTTCGCCAGCCGGCTCACCGGCTCGGCCGACCTCTACCAGCACTCCGGCCGGCGCCCCGTGGCGAGCATCAACTTCGTCACCGCGCACGACGGGTTCACCCTCAACGACCTGGTCTCCTACAACGAGAAGCACAACGAGGCCAACGGCGAGGGCAACAACGACGGCGAGAGCCACAACCGCAGCTGGAACTGCGGCGTCGAGGGCCCGACCGTCGACAAGAAGGTGCTCAACCTGCGCGCCCGGCAGCGGCGCAACTTCCTGGCCACGCTGATGCTCAGCCAGGGCGTCCCCATGCTGCTGCACGGCGACGAACTGGGCCGCACCCAGCAGGGCAACAACAACGGCTACTGCCAGGACTCGCCGCTGACCTGGATCCACTGGGACGAGGTGGACGAGGGGCTGCAGGGGTTCACCAAGCTGGTCACCAAACTCCGCCACGACCACCCGACGTTCCGCCGCCGCCGGTTCTTCCACGGCCGCCCGGTGCGCCGCGGCGCGGAGGACCCGGTGCAGGACGTCGCCTGGCTGACCCCGTCCGGCGACCTGATGACCGAGGACGACTGGGACGCCGGCTACGCCAAGACGATCGCCATGTACCTCAACGGGCACGGCATCCGGGAGACCGACGAGCGCGGGGAGTACGTGGTCGACGACCACTTCTACCTGGCCTTCAACGCCCACCACGAGCCGATCGAGTTCACCCTGCCGTCGGAGGAGTACGCCCAGGCGTGGACCGTCGTCGTCGACACCGCCGAGATGGGCGCGGTGGAGCCCCGCGAGCTCAAACCGGGCGAGTCGCTGACGCTGCAGGACCGCTCGATGGTCGTGCTCAGCGCGCCGCGCCGGTCGTGAGGGTGTCCACGGGACCGGCGGCCGAGCCGCCGGACAGCGCCGCCCGCCGCCGGGACGTCCCCACCGGGACCTACCGGCTGCAGGTCACCGCCGACTTCACGCTGGACGACGCCGCGTCCCTCGCCGGCTACCTGGCCGACCTCGGGGTCAGCCACGCCTACGCCTCACCCCTGCTGCGGTCGGCGTCGGGCAGCACGCACGGCTACGACACCGTCGACCACGCGCACATCGACGAGTCGCGCGGCGGTCGGCCCGGCTTCGACCGGCTGGTCGCGGCGCTGCACGAGCACGGCCTCGGCCTGGTGCTCGACCTGGTGCCCAACCACATGGGGGTCGCCGACCCGGCCGAGGCGCCCTGGTGGTGGGACGTGCTCAAGCACGGGCGGGACAGCGCGCACGCGGCCGCCTTCGACGTCGACTGGGACTTCGGCGGCGGCCGGGTGCGCATCCCGGTGCTCGGGTCGGCGGACGACGTCGAGAAGCTCGAGGTCGTCGAGACACCGGACGGCCCGGAGCTGCACTACTACGACAACCGCTTCCCCGTCGCGCCGGGCACCGAGCGCGGGACCCCGCAGGAGGTGCACGACCGGCAGCACTACGAGCTGGTCGACTGGCGGCGCGCCGACCGCGACCTCAACTTCCGCCGGTTCTTCGCGATCAACACCCTGGCCGGGTTGCGCACGGAGGACCCGGCGGTCTTCGAGGCGACGCACCGGCTCGTGCTGCAACTGGTCGAGGAGGGCGCGGTCGACGGACTGCGCATCGACCACCCCGACGGCCTGGCCGACCCCAAGGGCTACCTCGACCGGCTGGCCGAGGCCTCCGGCGGCCGCTGGACCGTGGTGGAGAAGATCCTCGAGCCCGGGGAGGACCTCCCGGAGTCGTGGCGGACCGCCGGGACGACGGGCTACGACGCCCTCGCCGAGGTCGACGACGTGCTGGTCGACCCGGCCGGGGAGGCGGTGCTGAGCGCGCTGGACACCGAGCTCACGGGCGCGCCGGTCGACTACGCGCGGCTGGTGCACGACTGCAAGCGCGAGGTGACCGACGGGATCCTCGGCTCGGAGGTGGCCCGGCTGGTGCGGGTCATCGGCGAGCTGCCCGGCGTTCCTCGGGAGCAGCAGACCGAGGCGCTGGCCGAGCTGCTGGCCAGCTTCCCGGTCTACCGCACCTACCTGCCCGACGGGCGCGAGCACCTGGACGCCACCGTGGCCGCCGTGCGGGAGCGCCGTCCCGACCTCGCCGCCGCGGTGGACGCGCTGCACCCGGTGCTCTCCCAGGCCGGGACCGAGGCGGCGACCCGCTTCGAGCAGACCAGCGGCCCGGTCATGGCCAAGGGCGTCGAGGACAGCGCCTACTACCGGTGGGCGCGGTTCGTGGTGCTCAACGAGGTCGGCGGCGACCCGGCGCGGTTCGGCAGCACGGTGCAGGAGTTCCACGAGGCGCAGCAGCGCCGCGTGGAGCGCAAGCCCGCGTCGATGACCACGCTGTCGACCCACGACACCAAGCGCAGCGAGGACACCCGCGCCCGGCTGGCCGTGCTCGCCGAGCTGGGCGCCGAGTGGGCCGACCTGGTCCGCGGGCTGCTGACCCGGCACCCGCTGCCCGACCGGCCGCTGGCGCACCTGGTGTGGCAGAACCTGGTCGGCGCCTGGCCGCTGTCCCGCGAGCGGGCGCACGGCTACGCGGAGAAGGCGGCCCGCGAGGCGGGGACGTCGACGACGTGGACCGACGTCGACGAGGAGTTCGAGACGGCGCTGCAGGAGATGGTCGACGCCGCCTACGACGACGAGCGGACGAACGCCGAGATCGAGCGGTTCGTCGCCCGCATCGCGCCGTTCGGCCGGTCCAACTCGCTGGCGCAGAAGCTGCTGCAGCTGACGATGCCCGGCGTTCCCGACGTCTACCAGGGCACCGAGCTGTGGGACCTCTCCCTGGTCGACCCGGACAACCGCCGTCCGGTCGACTACGAGCAACGCCGCCGGCTGCTGGCGCAGCTGGACGCCGGCGAGGTCCCCCCGGTCGACGAGACCGGCGCGGCGAAGCTGCTCGTCGTCTCCCGCGTGCTGCGGGCGCGGCGGGAGCACCCGGAGTGGTTCGCCGGGTACGAGCCGGTGGCGGCGACCGGGGTCGCCGCCGAGCACCTGCTCGCCTTCGACCGGGGCGGTGTGGTGCCCGTGGCGACCCGGCTGCCCGTGGGCCTGTCGATCGTCGGTTGGGGCGACACCGCGCTGCAGCTGCCGACCGGGGCCTGGCGGGACCTGCTCACCGGCGGCCGGTTCGTCTCCGACGCCGAGGGGCTGCCGGTGGCGGGACTCCTCGAGCGGCTCCCGGTGGCCCTGCTCGTCCGCGACTGAAGAAGGACCCCCTGCCCCCCACCGCTCGCAGGCTCGCGGCGGGGCCCTGCAGGGGGCCAGGGCCCTGGACGGGGCCACAGGCGGCCGGATTGAGACGCAGTTCACGTCCCCGCGGGTGCACGCGCGCCCGCGGGGACGTGACCAGGTGATCCGTTCGCTCCCGGTCCCGACGGCCGGCCGTGTCACCCCCGTTGCCCCGGGGGCACGAGGTGAACCGCCGTGACCTGACCGTTACCTTGTCCCGGCACCCCCCGTCCGGGACCGGGTGCCGGAGCCGATCCGCCGAACCCCGTCCGTCGGCCGCCGTACCTCCTGCACAGCCAGGACGGGGGTGGGGGACCCATCTCGGTGTCCGGCCGGTCCGGCCGGGCACCTCGGGGTGAAGCCGTGCGCGCACGGCCGGGGCACCGATCGCTCCGAACCCGACAGCTCACCTCGCAGGCGGCGGATCGGGAGTCCTCCATGCGTTCGTCCTCGTCTTCCCGCATGCCCGCACGCGCCCTGCGCCGCGGCGCCGTGGTGCTCGGCGGCGCTGCCGCCGTGTCCCTCGGCGTCCTCGCCGCCCCGGCCTCGGCGGCGGCCCCCAACGACTGGGACGCCGTCGCCCAGTGCGAGTCCAGCGGCAACTGGGCCATCAACACCGGCAACGGCTACTACGGCGGCCTGCAGTTCAGCCAGAGCACCTGGGCCGCGTTCGGCGGCACCGAGTACGCGCCGCGCGCCGACCTGGCCACCGAGGCGCAGCAGATCGCCGTCGCCGAGCGCACGCTCGACGTGCAGGGCCCGGGTGCCTGGCCGACCTGCGGCAAGGGTCTGGACCCCTCCGCCCCCGAGGCGGGTTCGGCTCCGGCCGCATCGGCCCTGGTGGCCGCCCCCGCACCGGCCGCCACCGGCGGGACCTACACGGTGCAGGCCGGTGACACGCTCGGCCGCATCGCCTCGGAGCAGGGCGTCGCGGGTGGCTGGCAGGCGCTGTACGCCGCCAACGACGACCAGCTGAGCAGCCCGGACCGCATCGCGGTCGGCCAGGTGCTGCAGCTGCCGTGAGGCGGACCGGCGGCCGGGGGACG
Source organism: Geodermatophilus sp. URMC 65 (assembly GCF_053502545.1). Taxonomy (NCBI): domain Bacteria; kingdom Bacillati; phylum Actinomycetota; class Actinomycetes; order Geodermatophilales; family Geodermatophilaceae; genus Geodermatophilus; species Geodermatophilus sp. URMC 65. The sequence continues at coordinate 4,599,112 of NZ_CP199954.1, read as the reverse complement.
CACTCCCCCGGCCGCCGGGTGCCGGTGACGGACTGGAACGGCCACCCTTGCGGGTCCTGCGCCGAGCCTGGCGACGGACTGGAACGGCCCCGCTGCAGGGTCCCGCCGCGAGCCTGCGAGCGGTGGGGGCCGCGGGGTCCTTCTTCAGAAGCGGATGGCGTCGATGACCCGCGCCCGGACGGCGATGACCGCGGGCAGCAGCCCGGCCAGCGCGCCCACCGCGGTCGCCGCGACCAGCCCCTCCACGGCCGCGGCCACCGGGAAGCCGGGGGTGTCGGCCAGCGGGACGCCGCTGTTGAGCAGCCGCTCCAACGGCAGGTTGCGCACCAGCACGACCGACAGCGCCACGGCGGCGAGCCCGGCGAGGAACGTGGCGCAGACGCTCTCCAGCACGATCGCGGAGAAGACCCGCGCCGAGGTCGCACCGAAGCTGCGCCGGACGCCGATCTCCCGGATCCGCTGGCGCACCGTCACCAGCCCGATGTTGAGCACGCCGAGCCCGCCGAGGACGAGCACGACGACGCCGGCCCCGCGGATCGCCAGGCGCAGCATGCCGAGGGTCTCCTCCAGGCCCTGCGAGTCCTGCCGGTAGGCGTCGACCTGCACGCCGCCGAGCGCGAGCCCGAGGTCGTTGGTGACCACCGCCATGACCTCGTCGGCCTGCTCCGGCGGCACCCAGAGCTCCAGCGTGGGTGGGCCGGACACCGTCTCCGACGGGTCGGCCGCGCGCGGCGCGTCCCACGGGCCGGCCGAGCGGTCCACCCGGTAGGCGAGCAGCTCGTCGGCGTACCCCTCGCGGACGACGCCGACGACCGCCGCGCGCACCGGGGTGCGGCCGCCGATGACGACCGTCGGCTGCGAGGAGAGGTCCGGGACGCCGAGCGCGCCGAGGAACGCCTCGTTGACGACGACGGCCGGGGCCAGGCTGGCGCGATCGCCCTCGCGCAGCCAGCGGCCCTCGATCGGCTCGATGCGGTGCAGCTGCCCGTAGGACGGCGAGACTCGCTTGGTCTGCACGGCCTGGGTGCCGCCGGGCAGCCGGAAGCGGGTCTCCTCGTAGCCGATGCTGGCCGTGGCGGTGATCCCGTACCGCTCGGTGAGGTCGGCGACGGCGGCGTCCCACTCCTGCGCGGCCGGCGGCATCCCGGTCTGCGGGTCGTACGCGGTGACCGCGATGGTCGCCGCGCGGCCGCCCATCCGCTCCCCCTGCTCCTGCTGCACCTGGGCGACGAGCAGACCCAGCGCGGTGACCGTCGTCATGGCGAAGACGGCGAGGAAGACGCCGACGAGGGAGAGCACCACGCGTGCCTTGTGCACCCGCACCTCGCTCCACGCCTCGGCGACGGTGGCCAGCACCGGGATCACGGCAGCGCCTCCTCGAGCGGGGCGGGCGCAGGGGCCGGGGCGACCAGGGTCGGCGTCGGGTCCTCCAGCGGCGTGAGCCGGCCGGCGTCCAGCCGGTAGCGACGGTCGGCCAGCCGGGCGACGTTCAGGTCGTGGGTGATGGTGACCAGCGCGGCGCCGCCCTCCGCGGCGGCCTCGGCGAGCAGCGCCATCACCTGGGCGCCGGTCTCGACGTCGAGGGCGCCGGTCGGCTCGTCGGCGAGGACGACCCGCGGGGAGCGCACCAGCGCCCGCGCGATGGCGACCCGCTGCTGCTCGCCGCCGGAGAGCCGCTCGGGGACGGTGTCGGCGCGCGCGCCCAGGCCGACCCGGTCGAGCAGGTCGCGCGCCGTCCGGCGCCGGTGCAGGTAGTCGCGGCCACGGGCGTAGAGCAGCGGCGCGGCGACGTTCTCCTCCGCGGTGCGCCGGGGCAGCAGGTTGAACTGCTGGAAGACGAACCCGAACACCTCGCCGCGCAGCCGGGCGCGGCGGCGGGCCCGCAGCGCGTCGGTCGGCTCCCCGTCGAGCAGGTACTCCCCGCCAGTGGGGGTGTCGAGCAACCCGAGGATGTTGAGCAGCGTCGACTTGCCCGACCCGGACCGGCCGACGATCGCCACGTGCTCGCCCGCGGCGACCTCGAGGTCGACCCCGGTGAGGATCGGCAGCACGCCGCCGTCGGGCAGCGCGACCTCGCGGCTGATGCCGCGCAGCGACAGGAGGCTCACGCCGCCTCCTCGCTGGCGCTCGTCGCCGGCGTCCGCCGGGCTGCACTGCCCATCGATGAGCTCGCACGCTCGCTCATCCGAACGGCCCCGCCATGCCCGGGCTCTCCACGGTGTCGTCGGGCACCGGCACGAACGCGAGCACCTCATCGCCCTCGGCCAGGCCCTCGCGCACCTCGACCTGGTCGCCGTCGGTCATCCCGAGCACCACGGCGCGCTGCTCCTGGGTGCCGTCGGCCCCGACCACCCAGACGTTGCCCTGCTGCACCGAGCCCTGGACCGCGGTCACCGGGACGACCAGCACGTCCTCGGCGACCCCGGCGTCCACGACCACGGTGGCGGCCATGCCGGCGAACACCGTCGTCCCGGCGGGGACACGGCAGCGGGCGGTCGTGCCGCCCTGCCCGGACCCGGTGGACGCCGGGTCGGCGCCGGCGGTGGCCTGGTCGCCGCCGGCGCCGTCCGTCGGGGCAGGGGCGCCCAGCGTGAGGTCGGTGCAGGTGAAGGGGGCGGGCCCGCCCTGCGCCTCGACCTGCGCGGTGGACGGCGGCGCGAGCAGCCGGAACTGGTCGTCCTGGGTCAGCGTCGCGGTGACCGACAGCGAACCCGGTGAGATGCCGGCGACCCGGTCGCCGACCGCGACGACCTGGTCGACCAGCACGTCGACGGCGGTGACGGTGCCGGCCGTGGGCGCGGGGACGCTCGCCGTCCGGACGAGCGGCGCGCGGGGCGTGCTGGTGGGGTTGCCGTCGGCGTCGGTGCCGGCGACCGGCTCGCGCTCCTCCTCCCAGCGGACCTCGAGCACCGCGTCACCCTCGTCGACGACGTCGCCGGCCCCGACCAGCACCCGCCGGACCGTGCCGGCCTTGGTGGCCTTGACCGGGACGGTGGCGTCGGCGACGACGGTGCCCTGGACGGTGACGGTGTTGGCGACCGTGCCGCGGGCGACGGGGACCACGGGGGACGTCAGGTCGACCGGCGGCGCCCCGCCCGAAGCCGGCGCCGCCTCGCCGGTGCCGCCGCGGAAGGCGAGCACCACGAGGGCGACGGCGATGACGGTCCACACCAGCAGGCGCAGTGCTGGGAAGACGACGGTGCGGACCGTGTTCATGGCGCGGCTCATGGCGCTCCTCGGGGCGGGGTGGTGCCCTCCGGCACCGGTGGGTGCGCACGGTAACGACACCACGACGGTCCGGATGGCCAGTGGCGCATGGCACGCCGGGATCGCGTGGTTGGCGGCCGTCCGCGGGGGCATGACCCCCCGCACCACCCATCAGTCCTCTGGAGGCCCCTGCATGTCCGCTGCCGTCGAGTTCGCCGTCTGGGCGCCGGTCCCGGAACGGGTCCGGCTGCAGGTCGAGGGGTCGGTGCACGACATGCGCCGGGAGGAGGGCGGCTGGTGGCGCGCGGAGGTCGAGGCCGGCCCGGAGGCCGACTACGGCTTCCTGCTCGGCGGCGACGACACACCGCGCCCGGATCCGCGCTCGCGCCGCCAGCCCGAAGGCGTGCACGGGCTGTCCCGCCGCTACGACCCCGCCTCGTACGAGTGGGGCGACCGCGCCTGGACCGGCCGCCCGCTGGCCGGGGGCGTGGTCTACGAGATGCACGTCGGCACCTTCACGCCCGAGGGCACCCTCGACGCCGCCATCGGGAAGCTCGACCACCTCGTCGACCTCGGCGTCGACTTCGTCGAGCTGCTGCCGGTCAACGGCTTCGACGGCACGCACAACTGGGGCTACGACGGCGTCCTCTGGTACACGGTGCAGGAGAGCTACGGCGGCCCCGCGGCCTACCAGCGTTTCGTCGACGCCTGCCACCAGCGCGGTCTCGGCGTCATCCAGGACGTCGTCTACAACCACCTCGGCCCGTCCGGGAACTACCTGCCGCTGTTCATGCCGATCTTCAGCGAGGGCGGCGCCAACACCTGGGGGAGCTCGGTCAACCTCTCCGGCCCGGACTCCGACGAGGTGCGGCGCTACATCCTCGACAACGCGCTGATGTGGCTGCGCGACATGCACGTCGACGGGCTGCGGCTGGACGCCGTCCACGCGCTGGTCGACGAGCGCGCCACCCACGTGCTCGAGGAGATGGCGCAGGAGGTCGACCGGCTGTCGGTGGCGCTCGGCCGGCCGCTGACGCTCATCGCCGAGAGCGACCTCAACGACCCGCGGATGGTCACCCCGCGGGTGGCCAACGGCACGGGTATCCACGCCCAGTGGAGCGACGACTTCCACCACGCGCTGCACTCGGTGCTCACCGGTGAGGGCCAGGGCTACTACGGCGACTTCGCCGCGGCGGGTCTGTCCGGGCTGGCCAAGACGCTGACCGGCGCGTTCTTCCACGACGGCGCGTACTCCAGTTTCCGCCGCCGGCACCACGGCCGGCCGGTCGACACCGCGCTGCTGCCGGGTTGGAAGTTCCTCGGCTACCTGCAGGACCACGACCAGATCGGCAACCGCGCGGTGGGCGACCGCATCTCGGCGTCCCTCTCCCCCGGCCTGCTCGCCGTCGGCGCGACGCTGGTGCTCACCAGCCCGTTCACCCCGATGCTCTTCATGGGCGAGGAGTGGGGCGCCTCGACGCCGTGGCAGTTCTTCACCAGCCACACCGACCCGGAGATCGGCCGGGCGACGGCCGAGGGGCGCAAGGGCGAGTTCGCCGAGCACGGGTGGGACGCCGACGAGGTGCCCGACCCGCAGGACCCGGAGACCTTCAGCCGCTCCAAGCTGGACTGGTCGGAGGTGGCGCGGGAGCCGCACGCCCGGCTGCTCGCGACCACCCGGGCGTTGCTGGCGCTGCGCAGGGAGCACCCCGACCTGGTCGACCCCGACCTGTCGCAGGTGGAGGTCGCCTGGGACGACGAGGACCGCTGGCTGGTCGTGCACCGCGGCGTGCTGCGCGTGGTGGTCAACCTGTCCGGCGACGCGCGGGAGGTGGACCTCGACCGCGCAGCGACCGGCGTCCTCCTCGCGACCGGGAACCAGCCGGACCTCGCCGGGACCACGGTGACGATGCCGGCCGAGAGCGCGGCCGTGCTGACCACCGCCTGACGTGCGCCGGCTGCTGCCCGGGGCGGGTGGGGAGGACACGGAGGACCTCGACGACGACGCACTGGTCGAGGCCTACCGGCTGCCGGCCGGGCGGTCGCTGCGCGTGGACTTCGTCGCCTCGCTGGACGGCTCGATCACGGTGCAGGGCCGCAGCGGCGGCCTCGGCTCGCCCGGCGACAAGCGGGTGTTCCGCACGCTGCGGGCGCTCGCCGACGTCGTCCTCGTCGGGCACGGGACGGCGGCGGCCGAGGGCTACCGCCCGGTGGACGCCGACCCCGCCGTCGGCCGGCTGCGGACGGCGATCGGCCGGCCGGCATCGGCGCCGGTCGCCGTGGTGTCCCGGCGGGCGTCGCTCGCGCCCGGGGACCGGCTCGCCGTGCCGTCGACCGTCCTGGTCACCTGCGCGGCCGCCGACGCCGGCCGGCGGGCAGCCCTGGCCGACGTCGGCGTGACCGTGCTGGTCTGCGGGGAGGACGACGTCGACCTGCCCACCGCGCTCGACGCGCTCGCCGAGCGGGGGTTGGAGCAGGTGCTGTGCGAGGGCGGGCCGGCGCTGCTGTCGGCGGCGCTGGCGGCCGGGGTGGTCGACGAGCTGGACCTGTCGATCGCACCGGCGCTGGTCGGCAGCCCGGACCGGCTGCTGGCCGGCGCGCTGACCGACGTCGTCCGCCCCCGGCTGGTGCAGGTGCTCGAGGAGGACGGCGTGCTGTTCACCCGGTACGCGGTCGACCGGTAGCCCGCCGGGCGACCGCCGCTGCCCAGGCGACGTAGCCCAGGTTGACGACGACCCGCGCGGCGACGCCGACCGGCCGGTCGAACGCCCGCTGCGCGGTGTGCCGGTGGCGCAGCGGTTCCAGGTGCGCGGGCAGGTAGGTCGTGATCAGCGCTGCGGTCGCCCGCGCGCCGGTCCGGCGGGTCGCGGGCGCCGCGACGAGGACGCCGACCGCGACGTCGGCCAGTCCGCTGACCGCGACGAGCGCGGACCGCGCCGGCAGCCACGACGGCACCAGGCCCCGGTAGTAGCCGGGCTTCGTGAAGTGGGTGACCCCGCTGACCACCATGAGCGCGGCCAGCGCCCACGCCGCTGCGTCGTCCGTCCTCGACCGGGACACGGGTCAGCCCACCAGCCGGACGGCGTCGCCGTACGCCGTGAGCCGGTGGTCCGAGGTGAGCAGCACCGCCCCCTCGGCGACGGCCTGGGCGACGAGGAGCCGGTCGAACGGGTCGCGGTGGACGTCGGGCAGGTGCTCGACCGCGGCGGCGTGGTCGGCGGTGACCGGGAGGTGGTCGAGCACGAGCTCGCTGGTGACCCGTCGCACCCAGGTCCGGACGTCGGACCCGAGCGAGAGCTTGCCCAGGCCCAGCTTGATCGCCAGCTCCCAGACGCAGACGGCCGAGACGATCCGGCGGTCGGCGTCCTCGATCACTGCCAGGTCGGATCCCAGCCGCTCCGGTGTCGTCGCCGCCCACACGAGGACGTGCGTGTCGAGGAGGACCCTCACTCCTCGCCCTCGAACGCCCGCCGCAGGTCCTCGGGCAGCTCGTCGAAGTCATCGGCGAGCCACACCCTGCCGCGGTCGAAGCCGAAGTTCGGCGTCCGCCGCGCCGGCCCGACCAGCCGGGCGACCACCCGGCCGCGGTTGGTGATCTCGACCTCCTCACCGGCGGCGACCTTCTCCAGCAGTCGCGACAGGTGCGTCTTGGCCTCGTGCACGCCGACCGACGTGGTCATGTCACTTAGTCTACTCGCGGCGTGCCCTCGTTCCCTGGCCCAGCTGCCCGCTCGGCCTGCGCTCGAGCCCCGGTCCTCGCGGTGCGGTCATCGTCCGTGCGCTGCAGCACGAGGACGGCCACCGCGGCGCGCGGGTCGCGATCACGGTCGGCGGGCAGCCCGGGGCGTCGTCCCCCAGAACGCCATGACCACTGCCGCGGGACCTCCGACTCCTGCGCCGGCCACCCGGCCGCCCCTAGCGTCCGCCTCCCCGACCGTGCGAGGAGGAGCCATGGGCAAGGCAGTGGTCAGCCTGAGGACCGGACTCGAGGACGCGGAGACGGTCACCGTCGCGATGCTCATGGCCGTGGGAGCGGCCGAGTCCGGCCGTCCGACCGCGATGTTCCTGGCCAAGGAGGCCGTGCGGCTGGCCCTGGACGGGGTGGCCGTCGGGACCGCGTGCGAGGGCTGTCCCCCGCTGACCAGCCTCTTCGAGCGCTACGCCGCGGCCGGCGGGCGGCTGTTCGTCTGCCCGATCTGCTTCAACGCCAAGCAGCTGGACGCCGCCGGGCTGGTCAAGGGCGCCGAGCTCGCCGGCACGGTTCCCCTGTGGGAGTGGATCGGCGACGAGGGCGCCACCACGTTCAGCTACTGAGCCGGCCGCACGCCGCCGTCCGTGGGCGGTGACTGCTTGACTGACCGGCATGGACCTGCCCCTCCTGCCGCCGGTGAAGCCGATGCTGGCCAAGGCCGTGACCAAGGTGCCCATCGCCGAGGGCGTGTTCTACGAGCCGAAGTGGGACGGCTTCCGGTGCATCGTCTTCCGGGACGGCGACGAGGTGGAGCTGGGCAGCCGCAACGAGCGCCCGCTGACCCGCTACTTCCCCGAGGTGGTCGAGGCGGTCAAGGCGGCGCTGCCCGAGCGCTGCGTGGTCGACGGCGAGATCGTCGTCCCCAACGGCGACCGGCTGCACTTCGAGGCGCTGCTGCAGCGCATCCACCCGGCCGAGTCCCGCGTCCGGTTGCTGGCCGAGCAGACGCCGGCCTCCTTCGTGGCCTTCGACCTGCTCGCGGTCGGCGACGAGTCGCTGCTCGAGGTGCCGTTCGCGCAGCGGCGGGCCCGGCTGCAGGAGGTCGTGACCGGCACGGAGTCGGTCCACGTCACGGCGATCACCCAGGACCCCGCGACCGCGCAGCGCTGGTTCGAGCAGTTCGAGGGCGCCGGGCTGGACGGCGTCGTGGCCAAGGCACCGGATCTGCCCTACGGCCCCGACCAGCGGCTGATGACCAAGGTCAAGCACGTGCGGACGGCGGACTGCGTGGTCGCCGGCTTCCGCTGGCACAAGAGCGGGCCGATCGTGGGGTCGCTGCTGCTGGGTCTCTTCGACGACTCCGGGGACCTGCAGCACATCGGCGTCGCGGCGTCCTTCCCGATGGCCCGGCGGGCCGAGCTGGTCGAGGAACTGGCGCCCTACCGGGCCGAGGCGCTCGACGGGCACCCGTGGCAGGACTGGGCCAACGCGGAGGTCGCGAACGGGGCCAACGGCGAGGAGCACCGGATGCCCGGCGCGCAGAGCCGCTGGAACGCGGGCAAGGACCTCTCCTGGGTGCCGCTGCGCCCGGAGCTGGTGGTGGAGGTCAAGTACGACCAGCTGGAGGGGCGGCGGCTGCGGCACACCGGCCAGTTCCTGCGCTGGCGTCCCGACCGTGAGCCGCGCAGCTGCACCTACGACCAGTTGGAGGTGCCGGTGCGCTACGACCTGGCCGAGGTCTTCGCCGGGTGACGGTCGCGTGACGCTCGGCTGAGGGGCCGGTCACCGGTCGGGGCCCGTGCCTGCGCCGCCCGGCTGGGCCTCATACCCTGGGGACCCATGCGCCTGTCCCGCGGCCTCGTCGCCGCTGCCTCCGGCCTGCTCCTGGCGGTCTCCGGCTGCACCTCCTCCTCCGAGGACACCGCGGCGGACGCGTCGGCCTCGGCGTCCTCGGCACCGGCCGAGCCGCAGGCCGCGGAGATCGCCTGGAGCGACTGCGACGCCGAGATCTCCCAGCTGGTGGCCGGCTCCCCGGGCAGCGAGCGCGACCTGGTCTTCGAGTGCGGCCGCACCGAGGTGCCGATCAGCTACGACGAGCCGCAGGGCGAGACGCTGCCGCTGACCCTGGTCCGCGCCCGCTGGGCCCAGCAGGCCGACCGCCTCGGCTCGCTGGTGATCAACCCCGGCGGCCCGGGTGGCTCGGGCGCCGACGCCGCGATCGGCTCGGCGCTCACGCTGCCCGAGGACGTGCTGCGCCGCTTCGACGTCGTCGGTTTCGACCCGCGCGGCGTCGGGCTCTCCACGCCGGTCGAGTGCATCCCGCCGCAGCTCAAGGACCGGATGGTGGCCTCCGAGCCGCGGCCGAGCACGCCGGAGCAGGTCGACGAGGCCTTCGCGCTGCAGCAGGAGATCGCCGACGGCTGCGCTGAGCAGTACCCCGACTCGCTGGGCACCTTCAACACCGTCGACACCGCGCGGGACATGGAGCTGCTGCGGGAGTCGCTCGGCGACGAGCAGCTGACCTACCTCGGCTACTCGTACGGCACCACCCTCGGCTCCACCTACGCCGAGCTGTTCCCCGACCGGGTTCGGGCGCTGGTGCTCGACGCCGCCGTCGACCCGGACGACGACCCGCGGGGAGACGCCGAGCAGCAGTCCACCTCGCTGGAGGCCAGCTTCGACGCCTTCGCGGCGAACTGCACCGGACTGGTCGCCGGCTGCCCGCTCGGCCCGGACCCGCGCCGCTTCGTGGAGGAGCTGCTGGACCAGGCGGCGACGGCGCCGATCCCCAGCGCGCTGGCCGGGGAGACCCGTCAGGCGACGCCGGGCGTGATCATGACCGCCGTCCTCTCGGCGCTGTACAGCACCGACTCGTGGCCGCAGCTGGCGCAGGGCCTGGCCGCCGCTCGCAACGGTGACTCCCAGCAGCTGTTCTCCCTCGCCGACGCCTACGCAGGTCGGCTGCAGGACGGCACCTACACCAACCTGCTCGACGCCGCCCAGGCGATCAACTGCGCCGACACCGACCCGGCGACGGCGGTGCCCGAGGAGGAGGTCCGCACCCTCGCCGCCGAGTGGGGCCAGCGCTTCCCGCTGTTCGGCGCCGGCTCGGCCGTGGGGCTGCACCGCTGCACGGTGTGGGAGGCCGAGCGCACGCCCATCCCCGAGCGGGACGCCGAGGGCGCCGCGCCGATCCTGGTGATCGGCAACTCCGGCGACCCGGTGACCCCGCTGCCCGGCGCGGTGGACATGGCCGAGGACCTCACCTCCGGCGTCCTGCTCACCTGGCAGGGGCAGGGCCACACCGCCTACCCGAAGACCGACTGCGTGACCGGCGCGGTCAACGCCTACCTCATCGACCTGGTGGTGCCGCAGGACGGGCTGACCTGCCCCGCCTGAGTGGTGGTGCCGCAGGACGGCTGACGTGCCCGGCCGGAGCGCCCTAGGGTGCGCCGGGTGATCAGTTCCGCGGGATCGGGTCGTTGATGGCGCCGTCGAAGGACGCCGTCCTGCTGCAGGTCGACGGGCACGAGGTGCGGGTCTCCAGCCCGGAGAAGCCGTACTTCGCCGAACGCGGCATCCGCAAGATCGACGTCGTCGAGTACTTCATCGCCGTGGGCGGCGGGATCCTGCACGCGCTGCGGGACCGGCCGACGACGCTGGAGCGCTGGCCGGGTGGGGTGTTCGAGGGCGCGCGGCTGTCCACCCGCATGGACAACACCGGCGACGCCTTCTACCAGAAGCGGGTGCCCAAGAACGCCCCCGACTGGGTGCCGACCGCGCACATCACCTTCCCCAGCGGGCGGACGGCGGACGAGATCGCGCCGGACTCGGTGGCCGTCGTCGCCTGGTGCGCCAACCTGGGCACGCTGACGTTCCACCCGTGGCCGGTGTCGAAGTCCGACGTCGAGTCGCCGGACCAGATCCGCATCGACCTGGACCCGCAGCCGGGCACCGACTTCTCCGACGCCGTCCGGGTGGCGCCGCACGTGCGCGAGCTGCTGGCCGAGTGCGGCATGCAGGGCTGGCCGAAGACCTCCGGCGGCCGCGGGGTGCACGTCTACGTCCCGATCCAGCCGCGCTGGACCTTCCCCGAGGTGCGCCGCGCGGTCATCGCCTTCGGCCGCGAGCTGGAACGGCGCCTCCCCGACCGCGTGACGATGTCGTGGTGGAAGGAGGAGCGCGGCGAGAAGATCTTCATCGACTACAACCAGATGGCCCGGGACCGCACGATCGCCTCGGCGTACTCCATCCGGCCCAAGCCCCACGCGCCGGTCTCGGCGCCGGTCGACTGGGACGAGCTGCCCGACGTCCACCCGACCGACTTCGACGTGCTGACCATGCCGGCCCGCTTCCGCCAGGTCGGTGACAAGCACGCCGGGATCTCCGACCACGCGTTCGGCATCGAGCCGTTGCTGGAGCTGGCCGAGCGGCAGGCGAAGGACCAGGGCGTCGGCGACCTGCCCTATCCCCCGGACTACCCGAAGATGCCGGGCGAACCGATGCGGGTACAGCCGAGCCGCGCCAGGCGTCCCAGCAGCGCGGACGGGTGATCCGGCGCTCGAAGCCAGGGAAGCACGGCGCCAATTCGACAGGCAACCCCGTCCTTCAGCGGTTTGTGGGCCGCACGAGACGACGGGAATCGAAGTACTGAGCATTGGCGGCGTCAGAAAGTCAGTGCGTTATTGCTCTGAACGGCGAGGATGCTTCCGACGCTCCGAGTGATCGGGTGGTCGGGGCCGAGGACCTGGCGGCTGCGCTGCAGGGTCTCCTCGCCCAAGGCGCCCGCCGGCCCTGCCTGGCCCAGCTGGTGTAGGGCGAAGGCCAGTGCGGCTGCCGCGAGTAGGGTCATCGGGTGGTCGGGGCCGAGTCCCAGGCGGCTGCGCTGCAAGGTGTCCTCGCCCAGGGTGCGGGCCGGTTCCGCCTCGCCCTGTTGCACCAGGGCGTAGGTCAGGGCGGCCGCCGACCACAGCGTGAGCGCATGACCGCGACCGAGCACCCGGCGGCTGCGCTGCAGGGTGTCCTCGCCCAGAGCGCGCGCCCGCTCCGCCTCATCCAGCTGCGCCAGGGCGAGGGTAAGTATGGTCGCCGCGCCAAGGGTGTCGGGATGGTCAGGGCCGAGGACCGACCGCCAGCGGTCGAGCAGCGGTTCGGCCACGACTCGGCTGCCCTGAGTATGGCCGTGGGCCAGCAGAAAGCTGGTGGTGTCCAGGAGCAGGTGCCGAGCGTCGGGCGAGGAGTCCCCCAGCGAACCGATGGCGAGTACGTGTGGAGCCAGCTGGACGTAGGCGCCGTGGCTGCTCGGCTTCTCCGGCGCGCCGGGGGATGCGGCGGCCAGCAGCGCCCCCACCTGCTCGGCGGTGGCCTGCTGCCGGTCGAGCGGTAGCTGCTGGCGGATGCCCGCCTGCACCAGCCGGTGGACCTGAAAGCCGTCGGGGTGGCGGACCAGGGAATAGCTAACCAGCTTTCCCACTGTGTCGGCGAGGGCGTCGGGGTCGGCGGCGCTGTTGCGCAGCGGCTCGGGGAGCAGGTCGGGGTGGCCGGTGAACAGGGTCAGCGGGATGGGTTCGGGGGCGAGAAAGGCCGCGAGTTCCAGCAACTGCACCGCGGCCGGATCGTCGGTACGCAGCCGCTCCAGCGACAGCGCCCAGGTGGTGTCGATCCGCCCGGAATAGCCCACCACCTCGCCGCGAGCGAGCAGATCGGCGCGGCGGGTGCGAAACCGGCGCAGGTAGTCCACCGCCGGGAGGTCGGTCTGCTCAAGGTATGCGGCGGCCTGGGCGGCGGCCAGCGGCAGATCGCCCAGCTCGGCGGCGAGCTTGTCGGCCAGATCCTCCCCCAGCGTCGGCATGCGCGCTTGCAGCAGCGCGATCGTCTCCGACCGCGCCAGCACGTCGACCTCCAGCCGGCCGCCCAGTGCCCCCCAGCCGGGATAGCGGGAGGTGACCAGCACGTGCCCGGCGCCGCCGGGCCGGTAGGCGGCGACGTCGGCCGGCCGTTCGGCATTGTCGAAAACCAGCAGCCAAGGGTCCCGGCCGCGCAGCTCGGCCAGCAGTCGGCCGACGGTGTCGGCTACCGTGGGTCCGCGTTGCATACCGAGCCGGGCAGCAAGCTCGGCGAGCTGGTCGGGGATGAGCACCGGCTGCTCGGCGTCGATCCACCACACCAGGTCGTAGTCGGCGGCGAACCGGTGCGCGTACTCGATCGCCAGTTGGGTCTTGCCCACCCCGCCGAGCCCGTACAGCGCCTGCACCACCAACGTGGCCTCCCCGGCGCGCATCCGCCGCCGCAGGTCGGCGAGCATGTCACTTCGTCCGGTGAAGTGCGGATTGCGGGCGGGAACCTGCGATATCTGCGACCGCGGCATGGCGGCGGAAGCGATCGGCGCATCGGCTGGACTCTGCAGTGGAGACCCGGCCTGTGGTGGGGACCAGTCCAGGCACGGGTCCTGGGTCAGGATGGCACCCTCGAGCTGTTGGAGCACCCGGCCGGGATCGACGCCCAACTCCTCACACAGGGTCCGGCGGGCCCGTCGGTAGGCCTCCAGCGCCTCGGCCTGCCGACCCGAGCGGTACAGGCTGAGCATCAGCAGCCGGTGCAGCCCCTCGTGCAGCGGATGCTGGGCGACAAGGGTCTCCAGCTCGCCGACGAGCTGGGCGTGGCGTCCCAGAGCGAGCTCGGCCTCCAGGAGGGCCTGCAGCGCAGCCAGCCGCTGCTGCTCCAGCCGGGGGATCTCCGCTTGGCCGAAGGGGGTGTCGGCGAACTCCGCCAGCGGCTGCCCGCGCCACAACCCCAGCGCCTCGCGCAGCGTGCCCGCCGCCCGGGCGGGCGCCGCAGGCAGCGCCTGCGTGCCGTCGCGGGCCAACCGCTGGAAGCGATGCACGTCGACCTGCTCGGGGTCAAGTTCGAGCAGATAGCCCGGCCCGCGCCGCTGCAAGACCGCAGCGCCCACGTCTTGCAACCTCTGCTCGACCTGCAGGACCTTACGTAGCCGCGAGACGTAACCCTGCACGATGTTGACGGCGCTCGCCGGCGGCTCTCGATCTCCCCACAGGCCGTCGACCAGGAAATCGGTCGAGATCACCTCATTGACGTGCAGCGCCAGCATGGCCAGCACCGCGCGCGCCTGAGTGCCCCGCAAGACAAGCAGCCCGCCTGCCCCCCGGATCTCGAGCGGGCCCAGGATCCGGACATCCATACCTGGTCCCTTCACCCCCGCCAGCGTCGCTCGCCGAAGCCACGGCAGGTCGGGCAGCACGGTGGGCCACGGCCCTCCACCACCCAGGGTGCCCGCTACCGGCCAAGCGTTCAAGACGATTCAGCGGCCGTCCAGCGACCTTCCAGCGCCCACCGCCAGTGTTGAGGCGGTGCACCAGGAACGACCGGGGCCCCGGCCCGGGTGGGCGGCGTATGCAGGAGGTTTGAAGTGACCACGAATGGTTGTATGGAGGGCTTGCGACACCCGCGGCCAGTAACGATTCTATGCAACGTCCCTGTTCACGGATATGGGTCCGGCGAGTTGTGAGTTACGGGCCTGACGAGCCCGCTCAGGCTGCACGGTCGACCGGAGCCTTGTCTTCTCCTGGCCTGTCGCGCGCCACCGCTCGAATACCGTCAAGGAAGCAGAGTTCGACAGCTGTGAAACGACGAAGTTTGTTATCCCACATGCACAAGTGGTGCCGAGGAGGATTCGGTGAACCTTCGCTTCGTGGCCTTCAACCTCATCGCTCGCGACGCCACGTTAGTAACGCTGCTCGCCAACTATGCCCGGCACTTGGAGGACGACGGCGCTCCAGGGGATCAGGCGCTGTCCTGCTTCGTCTCCCTGAGTTGGGCCGTCGACGAGCACACTCCTGCACCGGCAGAACGTGAACTCCTGACCATCCACGTGCACGTGTCCCGTGATGTGCCGCGTCCACAAGATTATCTCGAGGGAATCTGCGAGCGGCTGCGTGCGGCACTGACCACTGCCGGGCCGAACCCATGCCTCACTGCCCGGTGCCTGACGACGTCCGACGTCATCACGGACACCCACTTTTCGACGTTCGTCAAGAGCAGTACGTGGGAGATCGCAGCCGTACAGGCGGAGTCGAAGGTCTCCCCTGCGACCAGACTCGTGCCATGGTCGGTGTGCGGCGGGACCGACGCTTCTGGCCTCCTGGCCGGAAGCGTGGCTGCCCTCAGCCTGAACTGATCGGCGCCAAGGGCTCTCCGCGGCACGGCTTGAAGCGGAGCTCTCGGCGTTGCGCCTGGAGCTCGCCACGACTCACCGTGAGGTCGATGGGCGTACACAACTCCCGCCCCCAGACCACGAGTGCGGTACCGGGTACCGCGGAAGCGGCTGTTGGAGTCCAGGACGCCTGCTCCATTCGCACACCCTCTACTCGGGCTGTATGCAGGCCCTCCCGAGCGGAATCGCTCCACCCGCCTCGGACGAGCGGTCTGCCGGAACGCACCGATAATCGCCCGAGGAGTGCCCGACCCGCACGGAGATCGGAGCGCCGCGGCCCCTCCCCGCGTATTGCCGAAGGCGGCCCGATCGGGTCTCGTGCGGCAGCGAGCACCACTACCGTGAACGGTGGTCGTGGTGGCACGGGCAGCGGCTCCTAGCGCAGATTCAGGCGCGAGAACTCGCCCGATAACTCCCCCGCTTACGCTCATGCGCCACCTGCGGTTTCACCGCTCTGAACAGCGCTTTCGGGTTTCGCTCCCCGAAGATGCCGGGAAAACCAATGCGGGTCCAGCCCAGCCGCGCCAAGCGTCCTGCCAGCACACGACTGATCCGGCGCTCGGCGTCAGGGAAGCACAGCGCTCACTCGACGGACAACCCGCGTCCTGCAGTGGATTTGGGGTACTCCTCCAGTCACCTTCCTAGCGCCTAGACCACCCCTCAAGCACCGTGGGCCATCGAGCTCATCAGCTGGAGCGTCTGCTCCTCCCGCTGATTGACCAACCCGCGGCCGCGAGCCGGTGCTCGACGAGCTGCCCGGCACGCCGTCGCGGCGTGGCTCGCCGGCCCGATGACTGCAGGGGCTCCGTCGTCTCAGGGTGCCGGTCACTCGCCTGATCGGTCCGAGCCAGCGGTTGTGGACAACGTCCTGGGCCGTCCGCGAGTGGCACGAACCTGTCGGCCTGTCACCGCTCTGCCCGTTCACGTGTCCCGTCGCCTCCGCCGCCCGACTGAGCCGGTGGTGGGCGGAGGTTCTGTCAGAGCCCCGGCCGAGCTGCTTGACCGCAGCCGGCGAGCTGACCATGATTGTGGTCATGACGACCCAGTCGCTGGCGGCGGTCAAGGCGCACTTCAGCCAGGTGATCGACGAGGTCGCCGGCACGCACGAGCGCGTCACCGTCACCAGGAACGGCAGTCCGGTCGCGGTCATCCTCGCCGTCGAGGACTACGAGTCCCTGATGGAGACCTTGGAGATCCTCTCCGATCCCCGAGCGCGCTCGGACATCAGGCAGGCCGAGGAAGCGATGGCCGCCGGTGAGGTCTACGGCGAGGCCGAGGTGCGGGCCGCACTCGCGGCCCGCCGGCGGTGACCGGCCCTCATCAGTTCGACGTCGTCCTCTCGGCGGCGGCCAAGCGGGCCATCGAGCGAGACCTCCCCGAGCGCGTGGCTGTCGCGGTCGTCGACTTCCTCTACGGGCCGCTGGCTGCGGACCCGTACCGCGTCGGGAAGCCGCTGCGCTTCGAGCTCCAGGGCTACTGGTCCGCGCGACGGGGCCAGTACCGCGTCATCTACTCGATCCACGACGACGAGGTCCTCGTCAGGGTCGTGCGCATCTCGCACCGCGCCGACGTCTACGGCTGACCGGCGCCTCCGTGCCGGCACCGGCATCGGCGGAAGCGCTGTGTCCCTCCTCGGACACAGCAGCGAGGCCCGTGGCCGGTGCCCCTCTCACCGTCGCCGCACCAGACGGGTGGGTAGCCGGCTCCACGGCGCGAGGATCAGGACCGGGAGGGCACGGAACGGACACCTGCGCGGATTCCGGGCGCGAGAACTCACCCGATAACCCACCCGCCGACGCTCGTCCACGACCTGCGGTTTCGCTGCGCTGAACAGCGCTTTCGGGTTCCGCTCCCCGAAGATGCCGGGCGAACCGATGCGCGTGCAGCCCAGCCGCGCCAGGCGTCCCACCAGCGAGAACGGCTGATCTCGACGCTCTCGTGGACCTAGCACAGCGCTCACTCGCCCGATGACCTCCCGCCGTGGCGATCCGGCTGGAGAACCTGCTGGCGTCCTTCCGGCGGCACCTGCGGGCCGCCGCCAAGGCGCCGCGGACGATCGAGCTCTACAGCCAGTCGGTGCGGTACTTCAGCCGCTGGCTGGCCGACCGCGGCCGGCAGGCGACGCTGGACGAGTTCACCCGGCACGCGATCAGCGCCTGGCTGACCGAGCTGGCCGAGACGTGCGAGCCCTCCACGGTGGGCACCCGGCTGCGCGGGATGCGCCGGTTCTGCCGGTGGCTGGTCACTGAAGGAGAACTGGGGAAGGCCCCCACCGACGGCATCGAGATCCCCAGCCCGCCCGACAAGCCGGTGCCGATCCTGACCGACGAGGAGATCGCCGCGCTGCTGAAGGCGTGCGCAGTCGGGCGCGGCCGGCCCGGGATCTTCGACCGCGCCGTCTTCCTCGGCCGCCGCGACGAGGTGATCCTGCGGCTGCTGCTCGACACCGGCGTGCGGGTGTCGGAGCTGAGCGGGCTCGAGCTGACCGACGTCGACCTGGACCGCGAGCTGGCCTACGTCATGGGGAAGGGCTCACGCCCGCGGGTGGTGCCGTTCGGGGCGAAGACCGCACAGGCGATCGACCGCTACCTGCGCATCCGGTCGCTGCACGCGCACGCCCGCTCTCCCCGGCTGCTGCTCAGCCAGCGCGGGCCGATGACGCCCGACGGGCTCCGGGAGGTGCTGTACCGGCGGGCCGCCGAGGCGGGCGTCGCCGACGTGCACCCGCACCGGTTCCGGCACACCTTCGCGCATTGCTGGCTCGCCGGCGGCGGGCAGGAGCGGGACCTGATGATGCTCGCCGGCTGGCGCTCGGACGACATGCTGTCCCGCTACGCCGCCTCCACGGCAGTCGAACGCGCCCACGACGGCACACCTGTGGCCGCTGGCGGACGTCAGTGTCGTGCCGTCGGTCTTCCCGGAGGCGTTCGGCATGGTGGCTGCGGAAGCCGCGGCCTGTGGGTCGCCTCCGCTGGTCGCCCGGCACTCCGGTCTGGCCGAGATCGCGGCCGGCCTGCAGGGCGAGTACCCGCCGCACCTGCGGCACCTGGCATCCTTCACCAGCGGTGACGCCGAGGACCTCCGCACCCGGCTGCGCGAGCTGCTGGACCTGGACACCGGGTCCTGGCGAGCGCTCTCCGAGGGAGCTCGCCGAGCAGCGGTCCGGCTGTGGAGCTGGGACCACGTGGCCGGCCGCATCCGCGAGCTCGCCGCCGGGGCCGAGGACGATGGGCCGATGGCCGGGCGGCAGCCAGCGGGACCCACGGCGGCCGAGTGAGCTACGACCGCATCGCCTACCGCAGCTGCAACGGCATCGAGCGGGTCCTCCACCGGCTCGAGGCCTCGCACGGCATCGCCACCCGCTAGGACGAGCACGCCGCCGACTACCGCGTCGCGACCGTCCCCGCGGGTGCAGCGCCTTCGCAGGGCAGCACGGAGCTGCCCACGAGCTCGAGCCCCGAGGCCCGTTGCCTCGGCCTCCGAGGGAGAGCACAGTGTGCCGCGCGGCGATGCCGCAGGGGCGTCGCCGTCACGAGGAAGGAGTGGTGGCATGTACGCCCGATCCACCACGATGCGGGTCGCCCCCGAGACCCTCGACGACCTCATCGCCTACATCCGCGAGGACGTCATGCCCATGGTCATGCACCTGGAGGGCTGCGTCGGTCTCTCGCTCCTGACCGACCGCGACACCGGTCGATGCATCGCCACCAGCGCCTGGGAGACCGACCACGCGATGCACGCCAGCGCCGAGCAGGTAAGCGCGTCGCGCGAACGCGCAGCCGAGGTGTTCGGCGGCACGCCTGAGGTCCAGGAGTGGGAGATCGCTGTCCTGCACCGGGCACACCGGGCCGGGGACGGCGCGTGCGCGCGGGTGGCGTGGACCCGGACCGACCCAGCGAACCTGGACCGGGTGATCGACGCCTACCGGGAGAGTCTGATGCCCTGGTGGGAGGAGACACCGGGGTTCTGCAGCAACAGCCTCATGGTGAACCGTCGAGACGGGCGATGCGCCTCGGCGGTCGTGTTCGAGAGCCGAGAGGCGATGTCGCACACCCGTGATCAGTTCACGACCCTGCGCGAGGAGTTCGTGGCCAGGATGGGGATGGACATCCTCGAGGTGGCGGAGTTCGACCTCGCCCTGGCCCATCTGCGGGTACCCGAGACAGTCTGACCGGCAGGCCGGTCCGCGCCGCGCCACCGGAGAGGATGGACAGCCACCGACCCTCGGGGTCCATCGTCTCCGGCCCGCGGCGCATCACAGGTCGAAGCCGTCACCTCGACCTCTCGCCGCCTTCCGGTGGTGTCGCGGCCGGGAGTCGCGGCCGCTCTCCGGCGGCCAGCCTCACGGCGCGGTCGCGGACCGCCTGGCGCCACTCGGCCGGTACGACGGTGAACTGCCCCCGCCCGGTCGCGTCGAGTGCCTCGACGGCCACGCCGTCGGGTTCGGCTCCCTCGGCGGACATGCCCGAGCGCACGAGCGCCGGGCACGACACCGTGACCGTGACCCTGCTGTCGGACAACTCCAGTGCCGCCTGCTCGGCGACCGTCACGACCGCGTGCTTCGACGCGGCATAGGCGCCACCACCGGGCCAGGTGGCCAGACCCGCGAGGGAGGCGGTGATGAGGATGTGGTGCGGCTGGTCGTCGGAGAGCATGCGGGGGACGAACGCCCGTAACCCGTTGATCACGCCTCCGAGGTTGACGCCCATCACGCGCGCCCACTGATCGGGCGGGGTCAGCCACACCGGTCCGACATGGCTGCCGGTCACCCCTGCGTTCAGGCACAGGACGCGAGTGGAACCTGCTACGTCAGCGAGCGCTTCGTTGTCATCCGGGCTGGCCACGTCCGTGACGACCGCGGTCGCCCCCACCTCGTGGGCGGTGGCCGTCAGCGCCGCGTCGTCGATGTCAGCGAGCACGAGGCGGGCACCGGCCTGAGCCAGGCGCCGGGCCAGAGCTCGTCCGATACCACTGGCCGCGCCCGTGACCACGGCGGTCTCACCGACCAGTTGCATCCGGATCCCCTCCAGGGTGAGTCCTGCGCCGGGACACTGCCGCCCAACAGCGGCCGAGGGGCGGTGTGCAGCGGGCACGATGCCCCGGCGAAGCTTGGCCCCCCGAGGGCGCGGCGCACCACGTCGGCGCCCGGATCGCGACCTTCGTCCTCGATCATCGATCGCGCCACGGCAGTCCGGAGCCCGGCCACCGCCCTGGCGGCGGCACGAGGCACGACTATCGATGGCACGGGCGGGCTCTGCCACGTGCGGTGGCCGCCCCGGAGTTCACGAGCGCACTGCCCCTGCACCTGCGGGATCTGCTCGATCTCGTGGCCACCGATCCCGACGGCGCCACGGCCATGTTGCGCCGCTTCGACGCAGACGCGATGTGGGACCTGGTCATGACCGGGGCTCCAGCGTGCGACCGAGCGGTGTACCGCGCCAAGAGCTTCGAACGGGCTTGCCGGACGGCGCTACGGGAAGGCTCGCCCAAGGGCCGGAGGGATACGTCCGCGACACCCTGCTCGCCATGAGCCGCGGGCCCCTTCCCCTCGCGCACATCGGGATCCCCGTCGACGTCTGGTGTGGCGAAGAGGACGTGGGCCACTCCCCGACAACGGCGCGACGCTGACCGGCCGGATCCCCGGCGCTCACCGCCACGTCGTTCCTGGTATCGGTGACGCCGTCCTGTGGACCCACCCACGACCCATCCTCGACACCCTCGTCGCACGCGGCTGATCGGCAGATCCCCCAGGCTCACGTGTCGCCCAGATCTCCCACCTCCCGGCGTCTACGGGCTCCACGCACCGGCTCAGCCCCGCGGAGGATGCGCGTTCGTTCGTGACGTGTCGCGCCGCTGATCCCGCATCGCCTCGGGATCCCTACGGGCCAGGGTCCCGGGACACTTCCAGCATGGTCGCGCCCGTGGACCACCGGATTGTCGTGCCCGCAGGCTGGCGGAGGCGGACGACCCTCAAGGGCGAGCGGCACCGTCACGATGACGTGCGTCGAGATCACTACACCGCGGTGGGAGCCCGGCCTGGCACAGGTGCGGGTGGGACACCGGATCAGTGCCGAGGCGGACGATGCGCGTCGTCGCCGTCCACCCGTTGTGTCGCCGACCGTCCTCGGGAACCGGTGAGTCCGCTGCTGCGCTGAGTCCGCTCCGGCCCTGCTGGGCGTGTCCGGGCGCGGGCGGGCCTTGTCGGGGCTGCTGCCCCTTTCAACGCTGGACCTCTCACAGCAGAGGGGAAGAGCCATGGCGCGCAGTGACATCGATGCGCTCAATGCCACGTTCGTGCAGGGCCTGGAGAAGGGCGATGCCGGGCTGATGGCCTCGCTCTACGCAGAGGACGGCCGGGTGCTGGCGCCGGGGTCCGAGCCGGTGAGCGGACAGGCGGCGATCGAGCAGTTCTGGCAGGGCGCGCTCGGCCAGGGGCTCACCGGGGGCAGCCTGTCGACGGTGTCCCTCGAGGAGCAGGGCGACCTCGCCGTCGAGGAAGGCCGCTACGAGCTGCGCGCCGGGAACCAGGTCGTGGACACCGGCAAGTACGTCGTCGTCCACCGGCGGCAATCCGACGGCTCGTGGAAGTACGGGATCGACATCTGGAACTCCGACCAGGCGCCGCCGTCCTGACCGGGCCGAGCGGCCGCGCGCAGAGAAGGGACCTCGAATGGGCCAGCTGTACCTGCAGCGCTTCGCCTACCGCGACGGCGCCACCCGGTCCGAGATCGACGCGGCCTGGACCGAGGCCTTCAAGACGTTCGCCCGCTCGGGCAACTGGGGCGGGGTGGACAGCGGGGTGAGGCACCACCGGACATACGGCACGGCCTGGGGTGGCTACGTGCTGATCGAGGTGGACGACCCCCAGGCGTTCGGCCGCTACCAGGCGCACCACAACCAGGCCTACGCCTCGGCGGTGAACATCACCTTCGAGCCGCTGTGGGACCTGGACCGCCTTAGCAGAGACCATCGACAGCCTGAAGTGACGGTCGGGGTGGCGACGCCGGTCAGCGGATCGTGGGTTCGTGGCCGGCCGGTGCGCCGCTCAGGGAACGGATGGCGACCAGCACCGGGGCCGGGCACGAATGCGGTGAGGGCGGTGTCCGCGCGTTCGGGGCTGGTGGAGCCGATGCCGCGGGCCCGCAGTGCTCCTCGGGTGGAGGGGTGGGAGTAGGCCTTGTCGGCTGTAGTCGTGCGAGAGGTGGGCCGGCCTTTCCGGCCGACCCGCCCCTGACCTGCTCCGTCGGGCTGACAGGATTCGAACCTGCGCCCCCTGACCCCAGTCACAGTCGAGGGGTTCGCCAGGGTTCGCGGAAGTGGTGTAGCCGCAGGTCAGCGGATCACGGTGTCCGTCGCCGTTCGTTGCCATTCGCGGCCGTTCCGAGCGGGTTGCTGTACGGGTTGCTGTGCTGCTCCCTCCGCGTTCGCGCGCTTTGCCGGCTCAGGCGGTGCCCTCCAGGATTCGTCGGAGACCGGCTGAGGTGAGTTGCGCTGGTCCTGGCGGCTGTCCAGTGGCGTCGGCAGGGATCAGACGAACGCGAACAGTCGGTGCGGGTCCGCGTCACTCAGGTCCATGATCTCGGCCAGCAGCTCGAGTGTGTCGGCATCCTGGCGGCTGATGGAGCGACCGAACGGTCCCCGCGCCCGCGCGACCCCTTCGCCGACGGCGAGGAGAGCAGCTCTCATCGAGCTCGCGGCCCCCGCGCCGAGCCTGGCCGACACCGTCGCCGCCGCGAGCAGGCCGGTGGTGACGGGGCGACCGTCCCGCTCGTATGCCGCCACGAGGTCGGGATCGTCCAGCGTCGCCTGAAGCGCCTCGGTGCCGAGCCAGGTCGTCGTTGGCAGCGTGGCACGAACGGCGTCCCAGATCGCATCCAGCTCCCAGGTCTCCAGCCGTGTCCGGCCGACCAGTGCGCTGAACATCCACAGCGGTGCCAGCCGCAGAGTCTGCTGGTCCGATCGGGCGAGGGTCCCGTACAGGGTCACCAATTCCTCCTCGTTGGCGAGGTCGTCCGCAGTGTGCGCCCACTGGCAACAGGGATCAATCAGCGAGACAGGTTGAACTGCCCCGGCGAGTTCAGAGAGTCTCCGGACTCGCCGGGGCGGCCCACTCGCCTCCCAAGTGGAATCAGAGGCGGTCCGCTGTCCTCGCCACACAACGCGCACTCGTCACTCCTCCGCGAGGTCGCTGGCACGGACGCGACGTCGACCACGTCCTATCGGATCGCCGGCGTGGTCGGGCCATGTTGAATCGGGTCACAGTCCGAACAGGCAGCTGCCGGAGAGGATCGCTCCAGTGCACCGTCGCCTGGCCTGTGCGCTGTGTCTGCCGGCGCTGCACAAGACGCTGTTGACACCAGCGGCGAGCACGGCGGGCAGAACGCCGAGGGGAGACGGCCCCCAAGGAGCCGTCTCCCCTCACTCCCCGGGAGCACGAGGCGGGCGACCGATCGCCAGCACGCCCGTCGGCGGCCCGCAACGCGGCGGTCAGTGTCAGGTCTATGCAGCAACCAGGACACATCCGGAGCCGGCCGGACCGCGCGCGTCTGGCGGTGTCCGGCTCGCTGCGGTCAGATCAGCCTTACCGACGCGGCCGGATGTGGTCCGATGGACAGCGTGGTTGCCGAGGTCGCGGATCCTGACCGGCGACGGGCGGTGAGCCGTGTGCTTGCTGCGCTGAGCGGGGTGTGGGGAGTGTTGCTGCTCGTCCGGCCCCGACCGCTGGCCAACGCATTGTGCCCGGAGTTCCCGGAGCCGAAGCTGTGGATGGTGCGCGTGCTTGGCGCCCGGCTGGTGGTGCAGCACGCCGTGGTGCTGGCCTCCCCCGCCCGCCGCCAGGTCCGCGCGGCGGCCATGGTGGACGGGCTGCACGCAGCGAGCATGGTCCCGCTGCTCTGGTCTGCCCGGTATCGCCGTGCCGCGCTGGTCAGTGGCGGCTATGCGGCGTTCTATGCGGTCACGGCCCCGGCCGTCGCCCCACGCACAGACAGCCGGTAGGCCAGCCGCGGGACGCGCAGCACGCCTGCCGTGACCAGCCCCGAAGCAGGCGCGCCAGACAGCGCGCCTGCCCGCAGCCCGCGACCGTCGGCTGAAGCTCCGACGACCGCTGCCTCCCACCGATGGACAGGCTCGGCGGCCGATTGGCGTCGATGACCTCCCCGGGTCGCAGCTTCGGGAAGTCGTCTTGGCCAGAGCCCTGACTATGGGCGCCTGGCTGCGAGCAGGTGTGCCGTGGGCGACCCGGCCCACGAGCGGCGGGGGAGGTGGCCGGGATCCGACACAGGTCCGTCGGGCACGTCACGAGCTGCGCGGACACCCTGGAGTGCCCAGAGCTGTCACGACCCTGGTCGTGCGGATGGTCCGCTCCCGTCCGCCGAGGGGCGGTCACCTCGCGCCCGTCCTCGATGGCCTCGTCGGGGGCGACGGGCCTCCCCCGTCGACGACGCCGGATCCGGCCGCCGGCCCGGGCCCGAGGGCGTCGAGCCCTGGCTCGAGATCACCCCAGACGTCGTGGCCCGCGTCCGGCTCCGACGACGCGACCCGATCCCGCTGCGATGTGAGGGGGCGACGGCCGCAGCCTGAGGCGACCCGACCGCGCGGACGATGACCGGGGCTCACAGCCCCCGGGCGATGGGCACGGGGTGCTGGCGCTCCGACCTCCGGTCGCACCTGCCCGCTGGCTCCCGGGCGATGTACTCGTGGTCTCCGACGCCCCTGCACCGCGCAGCGCGGAGAGGGTGCAGTGCGCTTGCCGGGGATCGCCCGCATGTGTCCCTGCTGTCGTGTGGAGACTGAGTCGTCGGCGACCGTCGTGGGCGGCTGGCGCATGTCGGTCATCTGCAGCGCTCCGCCAAGCGTCCAGGAGTGCTCCTCATGAGCCTGCGCTCCTGCGTGGCGGAGAAGCGGCCTGCGCCCGGCTCGGTCGGCCAGGCGAAGCCCACGTCGTCGGCGACCATCTGAGGAAGGGGTTCCCCGCGCACCGATCAGGAACCCGGTGCAGAACCGCCCATGGGTGAGGTCCGCGACGCGTGCGACGACGCTGTCCATGAGCTTCTCCTCGCGGATCCGGTGGCCGAAGCCGAGGGCTTCGGCGGCTCTCACGCAGCGCCCCGCGACAGCACAACCGGCTGCTGGCGGTCGGGACAGGAGTGTCGTTCAGCCGAGGAGTGTGACGAGCGGCTGGCCGACCTCGACGAGATACGTGGACAGCATCTGCCCCGTCCCCGGGCCCAGGTCCCGGGCGTTGTGGGGTGTCCCCGGCGTGATGAGGAACCCCTCCCCGGCGTGCAGCGTGCGCGGCGGTCGGCCCTCGACGAGCAACTCCACCGTCCCGGCGGCGATGTACCCCACCTCCTCCCCCGGATGCGTGTGCCAGCCGGACTCCACGCCGACCGGGATCTCGGTGAGCACCTGCACGATCTCGCGGCCCGGGATCGACGAGGAGTTGCGCTGGACCTCGGTACGCCTGAGCCTCCCCGCGAAGGCGTCGTGTGACGGCTGCACCTGAGTCAGCGGATCAGAGACCATGGTCGGACCTCTCACTCCAAGGTTCACCGGGGACCACCTCGGTCCGGCAACCGTGACCTGAGGATCGCCGCGGACCGGCCCGCGGGCATCGGCCGGTCGACTGCGATCGACCCGGGTCAACCGGACCCGATGCGACGACGCGCCCCCAGGACCGGTCATCGACAAGCACCGGCGCAGGCCCGCGCGCAGCCGGACCCCGCCGAGCCGACCGGAGTTCCCTCGCCGGGAGGGCTCGGGAAGGGACAGCACCCGGAGCGGCAGATCGACGCCCAGCGGCCTCACGCCGACGCCGGGAAGGGGCGCAGCAGAATCCACAGCAACGCCACGGCGTACGTGCACCACGGGGACCACCGCTCGCCGATCTCCCGCACCTCGTCGATCATGGGCAGCCCCGGCAGCGTCGATGCCCGCTCGACGGGCTGGCGGATCCCGAGGTCGCTGGCGGGCAGCGCGTCGGGACGGCGCATCTGGTGGATCAGGAACATCGGGGCCGTCCACAGCCCGATGCCGTTGGTCGCGGTCAGCGCCGCCACTACCTGCTCGTCGCTCAGTCCGTCGAGGTCGTCGGTGTCCAGCGTGCCGGCCAGATGCCGCTGCGCGAGACCGTCGATGGCGGTTGCCTTGGCGTGCGACAGTCCCAGCTCACGAAGCCGGTCCGGCCCGAGGCCGGCCACGGTCCGAGGCTGGGGTCGCCCGCCGACCGCGTCCTCCAGCCGGGGAGAAGAGGACGAGCGCCAGGGGCATGTCCTGATCACCTGCTGAGCTGCTCGACCTCCGCCCGGCTCGACGGCGCTGAGTCCGTGACGTGCCGCGAGGACGCCGCTCGCCCGCCGACCCGGTCAGTTCCGCGTCGGGTCATGTGGCGGATGCGGGGAGGTCGACGTCGTGGCGACTCTGGTGCGATGCGCCGGCCTCCGCGGGCGCAGGGGGAAGGCCGACGTGGCGAGGGAACGAGACGATGCGGCCGACCCGACCCTGGCCGCGAGGCCCCCGACCGCGCCCGGCGAGGGCGAGGTCGACTACCGCTGGTCACTCGCCAACGAGCGCACCTTCCTGGCCTGGATCCGCACGTCGCTGTCCCTCATCGCCGCCGCGGTGGCCGTCGTCCAGCTGATCCCACCCTTTCCTCGCACCGACCTCCGTTGGGCCCTCGGCGCCTTCCTCGCGATCCTCGCGGCCGGGACGGCGTCGCTGGCCTACACCCGCTGGGCGGCGACCGAGAAGGCGATGCGCGAGCGGGAGGCCCGACCTGCGGGGCGCAGCCTGCTGCTGCTCACAGCAGCCCTCATCGTCCTGGCCGTGGTCGTCCTCGTGCTCGTGCTGGTGACGCGGTGAGCACCGACCGGGACACGGCTCACGCCCGCACCCGTCTGGGCTGGCAACGGACGGCGCTGGGGCAGCTGGTCCTCGGCCTCCTGCTGCTCCGGCAGGGCTGGTCACGGGAGTCGTGGCCCCTCTGGATCGCCGGAGTGCTGGCGATCACCTGCGCCGTGGCCTGCGCGCGATCGGCCGGACGACCGCGGCGGCTCACCACACACGGCCCCGGCAGACCCCTGCTGCTCACCGCTGGTGTGCTCGTCGTCTGCGGGCTGACCTCCGCGAGCGTCCTCACCGACTGACCCGGGCACTCCAACCGACTCCTGGAGCGCCGCACAACGGATGCATCACCGCGGGGCGGGCTGTGCCGCCGCTGCTGGTTGGCGCCCGCGGTCGCGGACGTGGAGGTCCCAGGCACGCTCCTCCGACCGGCGGGCCTCGGTCGGCCCGGTGGGCTGCTGGTGGACCGGACCGTCGTCGAGTCGACCTCCCCACCGGCGGGGACGGGATGCCGTCGGCGTGCGAACCGTCACGAGCCGGTCGTCCCGGTCGTCGGCGTTGACCAGGACCGCCAGAGAGCGACTTCGCCTCCCGCGGGCACGGCGCTCCGGTGTCGAGGAAGGCGTCGATGACCCGGAACGACCCGGCGAAGGCACTCACTCCCGCGGTGGGGAGCGTCGGTCTCGGTTGCTGCGTCCTTCCCGGCGTGGCAGTCGGCGAACAGGACGGCGACGGTACCGCGCCGGTGAGGGCCCGTCTCAGCGCGGTCGCCCGGCCTCGGCGACGAGCTGCTCGAGCAGGCCGCGCAGCTTGCCCAACGTCGCCTGCTCGGAGCCCACCTCGTAGCGGTCGGCGAGCACGGCCGGGTCCTGGTAGGCCAGCCGTGTCCTGCCGTCCTGGGACCACACCAGCATCCGCAACGGCAGGTCCACCCCGGATCGGGGATCGGCCTGCATGAGCGCCGTCCCGACCGCTGGGTTGCCGAACACGAGCAGGACCTCGTCGGCCAGGTCCAGGCCGGCGGCGCGCGCGCCAGCCGCGTGGTCGATAATGGCGAAGACCTCGACCCCGCGGACGCGCAGGCCCCCGATCAGCCGATCGACGACGGATGCGACGTCCCCGGGGACCTCGGACACCCGCAGCTGGTCGGACACCTGTCCTCCTTCCGGTGGCGCCGTGGCCGGCGCCCCTGCCGACCCTGTCCCCGATGGCCAGGGTGCGGTATCCGTCATAGGACCACCGTCTGAGGAGTCAACCTGCGACCGACCGAGAGCCGCAGCGGTCTCCGAGCTTCACTCCTCGACGCCTACACATGGCGCTGCCGTCAGCCGCCCAGCCGGTTCCTGTTCTGGTCTCTCGGGTGAGCGACTCCCCGACCGAGAATCTGAGCCGGCGGGGCCCGCCCCCCAGACAGCGGCTCGTGGCGGATCAGCCGACGGCGTGGAGCGCGGTGAGGATCACGTCGGTCACCGCCTGCGGCTGGGAGAGCATGACGACGAGCGAGCCGTCGAGCTCGGTGATCTGAGCGCCCGCACGCTCGGCGTTGGCCCGCACCACGTCCGCGCCGGCCGCCTTGTCCCCGGTGCCGACGACCGCCCAGGACGGCAGCGTCTCCCAGGCGGGTTCGCCGTTCGGCTCGGCGAAGGCCGCGGCGGTGACCGGCCGCTGCGTGGCGGCCATGACGGCAGTCCGCTCCGGTGGCAGGTCCGCGGCGAACGCCGCTCGGAAGGCGGCCGGGTCGATGAAGAGCTCGGTCGCCGTCTCGTTGCCCTGCCCCGTCGGGTACTGCTTCTCCACGAGTGCTGGGCCGAGAAGGCTGTCCTTGGACCTGCTGGCGATGTCGTTGAGGCTCTCGCCCTTCTCCGGCGCGTAGCCGGAGACGTAGACCAGGCCGACGACGTTCGGGGTCGTGGTCGCGGCGTTGCTGATGATCGCTCCGCCGTAGGAGTGGCCGACCAGCAGGACCGGTCCGTCGATCTGGTTCACGACGCTGGCGACGTAGGCCGCATCGGAGGCGACGCCGCGCAGCGGAATGGCCGGGGCGACGACCGTGTGGCCCTCGCGCTGCAGCAGTTCGACGACCCCGTTCCAGCTCGAGGCGTCGGCGAAGGCGCCGTGCACCAGCACCACCGTGGGTGCCTGGCCGGGTGACCCGCCCGGGTGTGCGGCTGCGCTGACCGAGGCGGCTCCGGTCAGGACCAGCGCCGCCGCCAGGACCGCGAGCGGGCGGCCTCGTCGAGCGACGGGTTGAGGCAGGCGGAATGGTTCGAGTGACATCGCTGCTCCTCGCGGGTGTGCACGAGCCGACACCGCAGGCACAGTGCCAGTGCAGCCTCCGGCCCGGTTCGGCACTGGCATGTGCGTGCGGATCAGGAGGCGTTCGACGGCCAGCCGATGCAGGGATCGAGTGGACGATGGACTCGCTCAGCCTCCGCAGCGGCGCCACGGCCACACATCGGCCAAACGGCTACTCCGCCCCCACCGGCGCGCACCAGCCTGCGGACTCCGATCTGTCAGCGACAACCGACGATGGCTCTGGACGACGGACGAGGAGCCCGTTGAGCCGGGCAAAGGCGCGCCGAACCGTGCCGAAGTGGTCGATCGCCACTGCCACCCCCATGTCGCAGATCGGGCCGTCACGCCGCGCCGACTGCGCCGGTCAGCCCGTCAAGAAGGCGAGCAGGTCGGCGTTGAACTCCTGCTCGTGGGCGCCGGTGAGACCGTGCGGGGCGCCGGGGTAGACCTTCAGGGTCGCGTTCTCCACGAGCTTGATCGACTTCTCGGCGGCGGCGACGATGGGCACGATCTGGTCGTCGTCGCCGTGCGCGATCAGCGTGGGGACGTCGATGGCCTTGAGGTCCTCGGTCGTGTCGGTCTCGGAGAAGGCCTTGATGCAGTCGTAAGCACTCTTGATGCCCACCGTCATCGACTGCAGCCAGAACTCGTCCCGCTTGCCCTGCGACACCGTTGACCCGGGACGGTTGCTGCCGTAGAAGGCCGCCGACAGGTCCTTGTAGTACTGCGACCGATCCCTGGCGACACCCTCGCGGATCGCGTCGAACGCCGAGATCGGCAACCCCTCGGGGTTGGCGTCGGTGCGCAGCATCAGTGGCGGGATGGCACTCAGCAGTACGGCCTTCGCCACCCGGGACGTGCCGTGCCGCCCCATGTACCGGGTGATCTCTCCTCCGCCGGTGGAGTGCCCGACCAGGACGACGTCGTGCAGGTCCAACTGCTCGATGAGCCCGGCCAGGTCATCGGCGTAGGTGGCCAGGTCGTTGCCCTCCCACGGCTGCGACGAGCGACCACCACCCCGCCGGTCGTGGGCGATGGCCCGGTACCCGGCGTCGGCGACGAGCTTGAGCTGCGGATCCCACGCATCGGAGGTCAGCGGCCAGCCGTGGCTGAAGACGACGGGCTGCCCGCTCCCCCAGTCCTTGTAGAAGATGTCCACCCCGTCCTTGGTGGTGTAGACGCCCATGCCAGCTCCCGGTGCGTGTGGTGTCCCCCATGGCCGCCGGGCGGGCCGCCCGGTGCTCCAGACCTTCGCCAGGACCCCTCATCGCTCGCATCGGCCGACTGACTCTTCTCCGAAGAGCTGCCCCTCAGCCTCCGATCGCGGGTCCGGTCGCGAGCGACGGGCGAGGTGGCCGGGATCCGGCACACGTCCGTCGGGCACGTCACGAGCTGCGCGGACACCCTGGAGTGCCCAGAGCTGTCACGACCCTGGTCGTGCGGATGGTCCGCTCCCGTCCGCCGAGGGGCGGTCACCTCGCGCCCGTCCTCGATGGCCTCGTCGGGGGCGACGGGCCTCCCCCGTCGACGACGCCGGATCCGGCCGCCGGCCCGGGCCCGAGGGCGTCGAGCCCTGGCTCGAGATCACCCCAGACGTCGTGGCCCGCGTCCGGCTCCGACGACGCGACCCGATCCCGCTGCGATGTGAGGGGGCGACAGCCGCAGCCTGAGGCGACCCGACCGCGCGGACGATGACCGGGGCTCACAGCCCCCGGGCGATGGGCACGGGGTGCTGGCGCTCCGACCTCCGGTCGGTCCCGGCGGCGATGAACCCACCTACTCCCCCGGATGCGTGTGCCAGCCGGACTCCACGCCGACCGGGATCTCGGTCAAGACCTGCACGATCTCCCGTCCGGGGACGGAGACGAGGCTGCGCTGGACCTCGGTACGCTTCAGCTTCCCGGCGAATGCGTCCGGTGCCTGCCGTGGGGCGGGAGCGGGATCGGAGACCACGGTTGCACCTCCGGGATGATGGTCGCGTCCTCCTCCGAGTCTGACCGGCTCATCGGGCGCCGCGTCGGCCATCTGACCGCCCTCGGTGACGGGCGAGGTCGGGAGCGATGCGCAGTCATCTGGCCGATGCACGCGATCGGCGGAGCCGGGAGGTTCACAGGCGGCTCGGCCGGACCGGGCCCCGGCCTCACGACGGGAGACCCGTGAACGCGAAGCAGACCATCGTCCTGGTCCACGGCGCTTACGCCGAGTCCTCGAGCTGGAACAGCGTCATACGCCCCCTGGCTGCCGAGGGGCACCGGGTCATCGCCTGGGCCAACCCCCTGCGCAGCGTCGCCGGCGACGCTGCGGCGCTCGCCGACCTGGTACGCAGCATCGAGGGACCCGTGCTCCTGGTGGGGCACTCCTACGGCGGCTCGGTCATGACCAACATGGCCGCGGATGCCGGGGACGTCGTCGGGCTCGTGTTCGTGGCCGGGTTCGCGCTGGAGTCCGGAGAGAGCTCCGCGGACGCGTCCTCCCTGGTCCCCGGCGGCACTCTGGGCGAGACGCTGGTGCGCGTGCCACTGGCCGACGGCGGCACCGACACCTACATCGCACCCGACCGCTACCACCAGCAGTTCTGCGCCGACCTGCCCCGGGAGGAGGCGATGCTGATGTCGGTCACCCAGCGTCCGATCACCGAGGCCGCGTTGGGTGAACCGTCAGGCGACCGGCCGCTGTGGCGTGCCCTTCCCAGCTGGTTCCTGTTCGGGGAGCTCGACCACAACATCCCCGCCGGGGCGCACCGCCGCATGGCCGAGCGGGCCGGAGCCCGGCGCATCCTGGAGATCCCTGGCGCCTCGCACGTGGTCGGGATGTCCCACCACGGCGAGGCGACCCGGTTGGTGCTGGAGGCCGCCGAGGCGACGGCGTCGGTCTCCGCATGACGCGGCGGACACCGCGACACCCCGGCATGGACTCCGACACTGCTCTGGAGCCCGCGGTCCGGCGACACGGTCCGCGCATGGCCGCGTCCGAGCCCTGGCCGGCCCTGCCCTACGAGGAGTGGCGGGCGACCCTCGACACCCTGCACGCGCACACACAGGTCCTCGGCAAGCTCTCCGCCGCGCTCGCGCCGCCGGAACCGCAGCTGCAGCACGCCGCCCTGCGCCTGACCGCCAGGGGCTGGGAGACACAGCCCCTGCCCGCACCCGACGGATCCGGGACCCTGGTCGTCGTCCTGGACCTCCACGCGCACGAGGCGGGCGTGGAGCACAGCGACGGACGCCGGCACCGAATCGGCCTCGGGCCTTCCCGCTCGGTGGGCGAGGTGACGCGCGAGGTCCTCGCCGCGGTTCGCGATGTGGCGGGACCGGTGATGATCGATTCCCGTCCGCAGGAGACGCCGTGGTCGACTCCTCTGGACGAGGACGAGGAGCACGCCACGTACGACCCGGACCATGTCGGCTCGTATTTCGCGGCGGCGGTTCGCGCCTCCCTGGCCCTCGCCGAGGTCCGTGCTCCCTACCGGGGCCGCTCCACGCCGGTCAACGCCTGGTGGGGGTCGTTCGACCTGGCCGTGAACCTCTTCTCGGGACAGCCCGCGGACCCGCCGTCCGACGACTTCATCATGCGGAACGCGATGGACGCGCAGGAGGTCGCCGTCGGGTGGTGGCCCGGGGACGAACGCTACCCACGGGCCGCCTTCTACGGCTACGCGCACCCGGCGCCCAGGGGCTACCAGGACGCCCGGCTCGAGCCGCCTCAGGCTCGTTGGGAACCAGCCCTCCGAGAGTTCATCCTCGACTGGGAGGACGTCCGCGGTGACGAGGATCCGCACCGGGCGGCGGTCTCCTTCGCCCGGTCGGTCATCCGCCACTCCTGCTCCGCGTGCGACTGGGAGCCGGCGCTCGCCGCGAGCGTCGACGGCGTCCCGCCCCCCGTCACCTGACGCCACTGGAGGGAGCAATGGCCCGCGTGAGCATCATGGGCACCGGCACCATGAGCTCGGCCATCGGCGCCGTCGTCAGCAGAGGGGGCAACACCGTCGAGCTGTTCGGCCAGGGCGACGCGGCCAGGCCGATCAGCGGCGAGGTGGTGCTCGCCGTCCCCTACGGTGCATGCTCCCGGCGATCATCCTGTCCCGGTCGGTCGTGGCGGTCGTGCACGGCGCTCCCCGGACCTCCCGCTGCTGGTGATCACCTCCGGGGCCGGCCCCCACGGGTGGGTCGCTCGAATTGGTTGGTGGCGAAAGGGCGGGACGGACGCATCGCCCGTCCCGAGGAGGGCAGGGTGCAGCACGCAGCCTGCCCTCCTCGGTTCCTCAGCTGCCGGGCTGCCCGGCGTCCTGCTGGCCGATGCGCTGGTCGGCGAGGTCGCCGGCCTTTCGGTCTGCCGGTCGTACTTGCCGCCGGTCTTCTCGTCGGCGAACTGCCCGGCCCTGTCCAGCGCCTGATCGCTGCGCTGCTCGCCCCCCGACGAGGCCAGCGGCGACCCCTCTGCTTCACCGCGGCATGCCAGTGACCTGCCTTCACGACCGGGTCGGCGTGCTCCGGCGTGCCACGGCGAAGCTCCGCCACCCTCAACGGTGGGGACGCGGGTGAGGCGCGTCCGCCGCCGTTCCCACCCCTGGAGCAAGTTGCCGCCGCAGGGTCGCGCCACTCCCTGCGCTCCGCGTCGACCTGCAGACAGGACCTCGAACTCGAGCACGTGCACAACGGGTCATGCACCACGCCGGCCGGTACTCGCGCCCCGCCGACCAATTCGGCCACGCCAACACCTCCATGACCACCGACGTCCACTTCGGCCGCAAGGTCGCCGCCATCGGCGCCGCCACAGTCCTCGAAGCCCTCAACACGTAGCTTTCCCCGGTGTCCCTGTGGGCGGCTGATCCGAAAATCTCCCGGGATGTGGATCAGGCTGCGGGGTTGAGGGTGACCGAGTAGCCGAGGGCCTGCAGTTCGCGGATGTGATGACGGGCCTTGCGCTCGGGGTTGTTGCGCGCGGCGTAGTAGTCCGGACCAAGGTCGGTGAACTGGGCCTGCTCGTCGGAGAGCAGCGCCCAGATGATGACCAGGATCGAGCGGCCGATCGCGACGATGGCCCGCTTCTTGCCGCGACGTCGGGCGATCCGCCGATAGCGCTCGCCGAGGAAGGTGTCGGTGCGGGCGGCGCTGACGGCGGCCTCGCCGAGCACCCGGGCCAGGTAGCGGTTGCCCTTGCCGCTGCCTGCTTTGCCCGTGGGGCGGCCGGCGGATTCGTTGACTCCTGGCGCGAATCGAGCCCACGAGGCCAGGTGCGCCGGGGTCGGGAAGCGGGTCATGTCCGTACCGATCTCGGCCAGGATCATCTGCGCGGCGACCGGCCCCACGCCGGGAATCGCATCCAGCTTGGCGACCGCGGATGCCAACTCGCCGACCTGGGCCTCGATGCGGGCCTGCACCGTGGCGATGTCGGCGGTGACCGCATCGACCCGGTGCAGCATCTGGGCCAGCAGGAAGGCGTGGTGGTCGGTGAACCGCCCGGTCAGCGCCTCGGTCAGGCGAGCGGTCTTGGACCGCAGGCTGCCGCGGGCCAGGTTCGCCAGCACCACCGGATCCCGCTCGCCGGCGATGAGCGCGGCCATGATCGCCCGCCCGGAGGCCCCGAACGGATCGCTCACCACGGCCGTCAGCTTGATCAGCGCGTCCTCGAGCAGCTTGTCCACCCGCTGCTTCTCCGCGGTGCGCACGGCCAGCAGATCGACCCGGTAGCGGGTCAGATCGCGCAGGGCCCGGATCTGCGGCGGCGGCACGAAGCTCGGCCGCAGCATCTGCCGCTCGGCGACCTTGCACAGCCAGACCGCATCCAGCCGGTCGGTCTTCGGCCGGCCCGGCAGGTGCTTGACGTCGTGCGCGTTGACCAGCCAGGTCTCGAAGCGGTCCTCCAGCAGGTAGAACGGCGCCCGCCAGTAGTCGCTGGTCGCCTCCATCACCACTCGGCTCACCCCGAGCTCGGCCAGCCAGTCGCCCAGCCCCAGCAGTGCGGCGGTCATCGTGGAGACGGTGCGGACCTCCTGCATCCGCTGCCGGCCCGGGCCGGGCACCCGGGCGCAGCACACCACCTCGGCCTTGGCCACGTCGAGAGCGGCGACCCGCTCGATGATCTCGGGCTCGTCGGTGTCGACCCGCATCGCCCTCGCCCCCTTGACCCTGATCCGGAGGCGGCCACCCGTGGGAGCTGCAGGGAAGGGCGAATCTGATCCTCGTGCTCGAAGCACACGCAACGGCCCACAGCGCAGCTCCCGGCGCCCGACTTCAGACCGGCCTCGAACGACCAAGCCACCACGACGTCGACGGGCGGCCGCGCACCATTTTCAGCCCGGAACGGCACTCCCCGACAGGGGACACCCAGGACTTCAGACAGACCAGACTGTCTGGAGATCAGCGGCTGGGTGACGCCGAACCGCCCCCGCGCACCGACCAGTGCGGACGACGGGCTGTGGGTGCCGCAGGAGATCAGAAGGGATTCATTCCCGCGTGCTGGCGGCGACGGTGCACGCCCGATGCGGTGGTTCACGTGGCGGGCGGCGCCGGGTGACGAAGCGGTGACGCCCCAGTCACTCGGATGGCTGTAGGGATGCAGCATGAGCGGTCGAAGGACCGACTTCTTCATCAGCCACGCCGGGCGTGAACCGCCCCGGCGAGTCCGGAGACTTCCCCGACTTTCCGGAGGCGGTTCACTTAGCCGTCATCGACGTCCGCACTGTGGCCTCCGCCGTGACCCGCGGGCTTCACCCGCGCCACAGCTCCTCGGTCGGACGCACGTTGGCGGGACGACGCTCGCACCGACCACCGCGTGCGCCTTTCATGGTGTCCCTGAGGGCGACCTACGGGACACCCTGCCGGCGGGCCTAACGATGATGGTTGTCATCGTCAGCCGACCAGGTGACCCTCTGCCTGTGCGGGCATTCGTGTCGGTGGATGCGTGGCAGCAGCAGTGCTGCGGCGAAAGTTCCGCGTGGGTTCGGAAGTTCACTGGCACGGGCACCGGACAAGGGAGAGAAAGAGCTGGGTCACCTCGCTACTGGAGCTGGAGTGGGCGGACGCAGTCGAATACGAGGAGAACCACCACGGTCCCCCTGACGAGCTCAATCCCGTCGTCGAGCTGCACGGCATGGTCCGATCAATCCGCGTTGTGACATGCGACCGCAAGGCGAAACCCAACTCCACGAGCTTCAGCGGTGTGCCCGTACCTGGAAGCGGGCGGCTCCAGATGGTCGAGGTCGCCGACCCCGGGAAGCCGGAGCCGCCCGCCCAAGCTCACAAAATGTACGCAGGATGGATCGTGGAGCTAGTGCTGCGCGGCTGACTCAGAAGAGCCGGCCTCGGCCGCAGGGAGTCCGGCTGTCCCTAGATGGGCCGCTTGGAGACAGGTGGGCGGCTTCCGAGAGAGACGCATCCGAGTGCGGACCAATGGTGAGTGATTCCACGCGCACCGAGGAGTCAGCCGGGCGGTGAGCTCGGCCAGGATCATGCGGGCGTTGGGCAGGTCAACCCTCGGTTCGCCCGGCAACGTGTCGGGCGGTCGCTTGTGGGTAGCCGCTCACGGCCGAGCAACCAGCCAGATGTGAACGGCTCCGGGCGCCCTGGCTGACGCTTCCGCCGCCAGGGACCCATGGCACCTCTGCGGCGCCATCGTCGCGACAGGAGGACCAGATGCCTACCCGACGCCCGCTCAAGGGCCGCACGATCGCGGCCCTGGCCGCCGACGGCTTCGAGAAGGTCGAACTGGTCATCCCGCTGCGAGCCCTCAAGCGGGCCGGCGCGAAGGTCGACGTGGTGTCCCTTCGACACGGACGCATCCGCGGAGTGAACCTGCACCTGCCCGCCAGCCGGGTCGGCGTGGACAAGACGATCAGCGAGGCCGATTCTGGCGACTACGACGGTCTGCTTCTCCCCGGTGGGTTCCTCAATCCCGACCTGCTCCGGCAGTCCGCCCCGGCACGCCAGTTCGTGCGCGCGTTCGCCGCCAGCGGCAAGCCCATCGCGACCCTGTGCCATGGGCCGTGGGTACTCGCATCGGCGGGACTTCTCGAGGGACGGACCCTCACCTCCTGGCCGGGCATCCGAGACGATCTGGTCAACGCCGGTGCCACCTGGCTCGATCAGGAGATCGTCCGGGACGGGAACCTCATCACCAGCAGAGGGCCCCAGGACATGGCGGCCTTCGTCCCCGCAATGCTCGCTGTCTTCGCCAGTACCGCGCCGGAGCCGTCTACGACAGCGCCGGGGCTTGAGTCCGATCCGCAGCGCGACGCACCTCCCGGCATGGCCGTCGCCGCGCTGCGATGGTCGCCCAAGCCATCAGTCACCGCCGTGGTGGGCATCGGCTTGATCGCTGCCGCCCGGCGAGCTCTGCGTGGCCCGGCTGCGCAGAGCTGAAGGCTCGGGCCGCTGATCGTCACGGCTGACATCGTCGCCGGCGGTGACGGTTGCGTGCTCGGTGTCGGAGGCGGCATCGCCGGTTCATGTTGGTGAAGCCCCCTGACTCTCACACTGCCAGGCCGTCATGATCGCATTCGCGGCGGTTCGCCGCCATTCCGTAAGCGGCTTGAGCTGCACCGATGGACGGCGGAGGCCGTGTGGGTATCCGGCTACCTGGGCAGGTCCGACAAGGTCGACCGCGCCCTGTGCGCGTTCGCCCGCGCATACGCCGACCAGACCGAGCAAGACCACCAGCGGCTCGTCGACGCAGTGGCGCGAGGCGCCGTCCCCTGCGAGCCGGGCGTGTGAGGCGGCCCGACAGATCGCCGGATGCAGGCTCTGCTTCCTCTGCTGCTATGGCCTGAGCTGCACCGTCGGCTGATGCGACGCTGAGGTCGAGAAGACGACTGAGCACGTGGCCCGAGAGCCTGCCACAGACCTCAGTCCTGAGCTGCTCGTTCGCCGGGTCCCCCTCCGTGCCCCGCGCAGGTGAACAGCGGGGGGAGCCGAGGGCGGTCGAACGAGGCCGGGGATGTGCGGTTTCAGGGTCCCAGCTCATTCGAAGCGCACGGGCTGCCCGGTGGCCTCGAGCACCGACAGCCACAGGTCGCCCAGCGGGTCGACGTGGTTCCGTCGGCTGACCGCCAGTGGCATGGGCATGTGCACGAACCGCCGCCGTCTGCGCGCGACGATGATCTCCGTCCGCCCGGCCATCGCGGCGTGCACGGCGGCGTGGGCCAGGCGCAGGCAATAGGCGCTGTCGAACGGGTTGGCCGGCACGCTGCGGATGGCGTAGCTCGGGTCGAAGTACCGGACGTTGTTCTCCACGCCGTGCGCGTCCAAGTGCTCGATGATCCGCTTACGCAGCAGCCGGCCGATGTCGCCGAAGCGGACGTTGCCGGAGGCGTCCCGGCCCGGCTCCTCCCCCTCGACGTGCTTCTGCCCGGCCCCCTCGGCCACCACCACGACCGCGTGCCCACGCTCCTGCACCCGGTGGCGCAGGTGCTCCAGCAGCCCGCGGTCGCCGTCCAGGGCGAACGGCACCTCGGGGATGAGGACGTAGTCGGCGTCGTCCTTGGCCAGGGTCGCGTAACAGGCGATGAAGCCCGAGTGCCGGCCCATGAGCTTGACCAGGCCGATGCCCCCCGGCGCGGAGCGGGCCTCGACGCTCGCGGCGTGGATCGACTTCGTCGCCTCTGCCATCGCGGTCTGGAAGCCGAAGCTCTGATCGATGTAGGGGATGTCGTTGTCGATGGTCTTCGGGATCCCGACCACCGCCACCTTCAGGCCCCGCTCACCCACCACCCGGACGATCTCCATGGCCCCGCGGATGGTCCCGTCGCCACCGATCACGAAGAGGATGTTGATGTTGAGGCGCTCCAACGCGTCGACGACCTCCTCCGGGTCCTGCTCGCCCCGCGAGGTGCCGAGGATCGTGCCGCCCTCGTCGTCGATGTGCATCACGACCTCCGGGGTGAGGTCGACGACGTCCTCCCCGTAGCGCGG
Organism: Geodermatophilus sp. URMC 65; assembly: GCF_053502545.1. Lineage (NCBI taxonomy): Bacteria > Bacillati > Actinomycetota > Actinomycetes > Geodermatophilales > Geodermatophilaceae > Geodermatophilus > Geodermatophilus sp. URMC 65. Next base: position 4,559,940 of record NZ_CP199954.1, on the reverse strand, counting down.
GATGAACCCGCGGTAGCCGTTGCGGAACCCGACGATGCGCCGGACGCCGTAGTGCCGGGAGAGCTCGAGCACCAGCCCGCGGATGACGTCGTTCAGGCCGGGACACAGGCCCCCACACGTCACGATCCCGACCCGCGTCTTGGCCGGGTCGAAGTAGATCCGCTTCCGGGGGCCGCCAGGCTCGAGACTGGGCAGCCGATCGACGGCCACGCCACGCGCACCGGCCATGGACAGCGTGTCGTCGAAGAGGATGCGGTCCTCCTCCACGACCGAGTGCTGGGTCGTCTCGCGCCCGCCCAGCCGGGAGGCGAGCGGCGAGTCGATCCGGCAGGGACCGAGCGTCCGCACGACGAGGTCCTCGTGTCCGACCATGCGCAGGACGCTTCCACACCTGGCGGGCGCTCACCACGCCCCTGGAGCACGGCGACCCAGGCCTCGACGATGCGCGGCGGCGCGACGTCCTGCAGGTTCAGAGATGCTCAGGGAGAGCGGACGACAGCTGCTTGGATGCGCTCGCCCGTGTCGATGGTCCGCCGCCACGGCGACGTCAGCGCACCGCCGGCTCCTGATCCGCCGGCGACTCTTCCGCCAGCTGTTGAGCTGTGTGTTGATCCGTGACGAGAACGTTCACCAGCCGCCCCGGATCGCGGCGTACTTGGCGGGGCCTCCGGCCACCCCCACTCGGCGCGGAGCCCGCGTCCTGCAGGTCGAAAGCTTGCTCGACCGTGTCGGTCGCCAAGCGCATCGACCATCCGGCGGCCGGGCCGCTCGCCTTCGACATCGAGATCGTCGCCGCACCGCACGAGTCCGACCAGCGCCTCGTCGTCTACACCGCCCAGCCGGACTCACCCACCGCCCGGCTGCTGCCCTGATGGCGAGCTGGGGCACGGACACGACTCCGGCGGCCGCGCGGCCACGGCAATGAGCAGACCCGACGAGCGAGTCGCGAACCGCCCTGGGCGCTCGGACATCGGGTCGATGCACTCGACGTCGATGCACTCGCCCCGGCCGCGCCGCCACCGTCGTCCAGCAGCAACGAGGCACCCCGCTTCGCCGCCGCCGTCCGTCGGCGCCATCCCGACGTCGAGCTCCGCTGCAGAACACGAGTGCGCTTCGTGAGGAGCGGGATCCGGTCGGGGCGACGTCCCCGGCGGCTCGCCACAGCCGCCGCTGGGCCGGCTCCGACGCGGCGGACGCCTGGAGACGAATCGGGTGCCCACGACCGAGCTCCCCTCTGCTTACGCCCATCGGCGCCAGCGAAGTCCCTCGGAGGGGGTGAGGATCCACTCCGCTGGGGTGCTGCGCTCAAGCCGCCGGGCCGGGCGACCGACACAGGACTCGTGTCGATGGTCCTCGCAGAGCGCTCGTCCGCCGCGTCTCAACTCTGGGATGCCCGGCTCGCCGCGGTCCTCACCGACCCTTCCCTGCTGCGACTGGTCTTCCAGCCGATCGTCGACCTGCAGCGCGGCGTCATCGCGGGCTACGAGACCCTGGCCCGCTTCGACGAGCCGGACGGACGGCCCAGCCCGGACACCCCCGACCGCTGGTTCGCCGCGGCGGACGCGAGCGGCTGCGGAGCCCGCCTCGAGGCCGTCGTCGTCCGGCAGACCCTCGCCCTGCTGCCGACCCTGCCTCCGGACTGCTTCCTGACCGTCAACGTCAGCCCCCACCTGCTCACCGAGCCGGAGCTGGCCGACCTGCTCCTCGGCGCCGAGGACCTGGCCCCACTGGTGCTGGAACTGACCGAGCACCAGGCCGTCGCCGACCTGCGCCCCCTCATCGACCTGCGCGACCGGCTGCGCTCCAGGGGCGCCCTGCTCGCCCTCGACGACGCCGGCTCGGGCTACTCAGGCCTGCAGCAGATCACCCAGTTCCGCCCCCAGCTCATCAAGCTCGACCGGGCACTCGTCGCGGGCGCCGACGGCGACGAGACCAAGCTCGCCCTCGCCGAGCTGCTCGGGCAGTTCGGCGCCCGCATCGACGCGTGGCTGCTGGCCGAGGGCATCGAGACGTGGGGTGAGCTCGAGGCGTTCCTCCGCCTGAGCGTGCCCCTCGGCCAGGGATACCTGCTCGGCCGACCGGCACCGGCCTGGGCGCGGCTCGACCCCGCCGTCGTCGAGCGGCTACGACACCGGGCGGCCCAGGCGCGGCTGACCGGGCACGTCGCCAGCCTCGTCGAGACCGTTCCCCTCACCACCGGCGACGACGGCAGCGAGATCCCACCCGAGCGCCCCGCCGTGCAGGTCGACGAGTACGGGCACCCGGTGGCCCTGCTGCTCCCCCACCGCCGCCACGACGACCCGCCCGGACACCGCCGCACGGACACCATCCTGCGGGTGCCCGGGTCCGCGGGTGTCCGCGAGGTCGCCCAGCGCGTGGTCGCCCGCTCCGAGGACACCCGGTTCGACCCCATCGTCTGCGTCGACTCCGTGGGCGCCGCCGTCGGCGTCGTCCGTGTCGAGCGGCTGCTGCTCACCCTCGCCGCGACCGGCACCGACTGATCCCCGAGCTCCGCCCGGACCCGAATCCCCCGTCGCCGTCCGGCGACGGTCCCGTCCCGCCCTGGAGGTACCCGTGAAGCAGTTCGCCTGTGGCGACGTCGTCCCCTCGTGCGGGCGCACGTTCACCGCGCCCACCGAGGACGGCATCCTCGCCGCCGTCGCCGACCACGCCCGCGCCGACCACGGCCTCATCGAGGTCCCCGCCGAGCTAGCCGCACAGGTCCGGGCGCACATCCGCGCCGCCTGACCGCGACGGCGACGCCCGGCCCCGACCCGGGGTCTCAACCTCCCGCCGCACCCCGCCACCGGCGCCGTGCTGTCCAGCGAGCTGTCGTTCCTGGGCGACACCGACGAGTTCGACGTCGAGCCGTACACGGTCATGAGCTATGTCGCCCACGGAGTCGGCTGAGGCCTCCCCGGGCCTGTCCCGCGGATCCTCACGGCTGTCATGCAACTACCCCGCCCTGTCGACGACGGCCTGGCCGAGCGCCCGGGTCCCGGTCCCCGCTGCCTCGGAAGGCCAGCCGGTAGGCCTGCGGGGACGTGCCGGCCACCCGGCAGGTGTCGCGGTCATCCGTTACCTCCTGTCGGCTCCTCGTTCGCCAGTGAGCCCGAGACCTGCTGCCGCTCGACGTGGCTCGGCCCGCTCTGTCGCGACCACAGGAGGGGCAGCACCACCTCGTCGACGATCTCGACGATCACCTCGTCGGGCACCGGTCCGTCGTTGGTCAGGAAGTGGAAGCGCATGAGCGCGGGCCCGACCTCGCGCTGGCGTCGGGTCACGGCGTCAGCGTCGAGCTCACCGCGTTGCTGCGCTCGTCGCAGCACCGTCTCGACCATCGCTGCGCTGTTGCCCCGTGTCCGGGCGCGGAACTGCTCGGCGCGCTCGGGGTCGCGCAGCACGTCGCCGAGCACGCCTCGCATGGCCCGTCCCGCCGGGCCGGCGAGCTGCTCCCCCGCGGTCCGTAGCAGGGCCAGCAGGTCCCCGCGCAAGGTGCCGGTGTCGGCGAGCGCTGCCGGATCGGGCAGCGCGTGATGGACGGCGTCCACGACCAGCGCCACCTTGCCCGGCCAGCGGCGGTACACCGACGCCTTGCTGGCGCGAGCTCGCTCGGCGACCTTCTCCATGCTCAGGTTCGCGTAGCCGACCTCGTCGACCTCGGCGATCGTCGCCTCCAGGATGGCCGCGACGAGGGTCTGACCGTGTCTACGCCGCGGCCCCTCCAGGACGTCGCGCACGTCGAGTTCGCTGCGCACGTCAGCGGTTCCGCCGTCGCCCGGGCCGGTCGGCCGCATCGGCTTCGGCGACGAGTCCGGCGTCGCCGTCGACGGTGACCAGCCGGCCGTCCGCGAGGACCGTGGTCGCCGTCCCGGTGCCCATGACGGCCGGGATTCCGTACTCCCGGGCGACGATCGCGGCGTGTGACCCGGCCCCACCGGAGTCGACGACGACGGCGACCGCGCGCCGGAACAGCGGTGTCCACGCGGGGTTGGTGTAGGGGCAGACCAGGACCTCGCCGTCGCGCAGCGTGCCGAACTCCGACGGGCCGCCGACCACGCGCACCGGCCCGGTCGCCCGGCCGCCGCTGGCCGCGACGCCGCGGACCAGCGCGTCGGCACCGGGGTCGGACTGCGGGAACAGCGTGGCCGTGCTGATCATCGGCACGCCTGCCAACTCGTCGCGCCGAGCCGAGCGTGCACGCACCAGCGCCCGCAGCCGCCCCGCCTCGTCGGGCGGGAGCCGGTCCGGGGCGGCGCAGTGCTCCAGCTCCTCCAGCCGCAGGTGGAAGACGTCCTCGGGAGTCGCCAGCACCCCCACCGACGTCAGCCGCCGGCCAGTCTCCAGAGCCACCCGGCGCAGCACCGGCAGCACCGCTGTGGCGTGGAAGTGTGAGTCCTCGCGGAACGCGATGCCGGCGCGGGCTGCCTCGACGACCCGGCGCGCTGCCTCGGCCGTGCCCGTGGCGCGGATGAGGGGATGGCGGGCCAGCCGCTCCTCCGCCGCGGCGGCCTCGCCTGGGGACGGCGGCGCGGGGCCGGCGGCGAGCACCGAGACCAGGGCGAGCACCGTCGCTGGCGCGTCGATCCAGGTCGGGGCGGACATCAGCAGCGGGCTGGTGGTCTCGCGGTGCCCGTACTCGACGAGGAACTGTTGCAGCGCCGCGGAGAACGCGCCGAACGCGGGATCGCCGGTGACCTGCTCGAGCAGGGCGGGCCCGTCGAGCTCGGCGAACGCGGCCCGCAGCACCGGGTCGTGCCGGACCTGGGCGGCCAGCGCCTCCAGCCCGCGGTTGGCGTCCTCGGTGCGGGTCCGCGTGCCCAGGGTCAGCTGACCGGACAGCGCGCGCAGGCCGAGGACGGCCTGCAGGGCGTGCAGGCACAGCAGGTCGTAACCGGCGCGCGGCAGGTAGTCGACCCGCAGGTCGCTGACCAGGTCCGTCGCCGCGAGCGCCCGGCGCGCGGTCGCTGTCAGTGCCGGCCATTCCAGCTCGGCCAGGGCGGTCGTGCTGAGCTCGCGCACCTCGCGGTGGAAGCGGGTGAAGCGCGGGTCGCTCTCCCAGGCCGCGGGCGCGAAGCGGCGGATCCGGCCGGCCAGGCGTGCGGGCGCGGTGAGCATCGCCCGCGTCGGCCGGGGCAGCGGAGGCACGAAGCGGTCCACGACCCCGTCGACCTCCGGCAGCAGCTCGGACATCTCCACGCGCAGCCCGGGGATCTCGGCCAACATCCGCTCCACGAGCCGGCCGATGCCCGGCAGGATCCAGGCGCTGACGTCCAGTGGGTAGGGCCGGTCGGTGAAGTAGTCGAGCAGCTGCTGGCCGAGCCGGCGTCGGACCCGTCCCAGCCGGAGTGGGGACGGCGGCAGCGCGGTCATCGGGCGGGCCTGCACGAGCCAGACTCGTCCGGCGGCGCGGGCCCACTCGATGTCCTGAGGACGCCCGAAGTGCGCGGCGACGGCCCGGCCCAGCCTTGCGAGCTCGACCACCGCCTCGTCGGGCAGCGGGTCGACCTGCTCGTCGGCGGTGTGCGCCACCCCGCCACCGTCCATGCCGCGGATGACGACCTCACGCCGGCCCGCAGAGCGCTGCCGGAAGGCCCCACGGGCATCCAGCACGTAGTGGTCGGGCGTGACCAGCCCGGCGACGACCGCCTCACCCAGTCCGCTGCTGGCGTCGATCACCACCTCGTCGCGCGCGCCGGTCACCGGGTTCGCGGTGAACATCACCCCGGCGTGCTCGGCGGGCACCATCCGCTGCACGACGACGGCGATCTGCACCCCGGCCTGGTCGACACCGCGCCGGTCGCGGTAGGCGATGGCCCGCTCGGTCCACAGCGACCCCCAGCAGCGGTGCACCGCCTCGAGGAGCGCGGCCTCGCCGACGACGTTGAGGTAGGTGTCCTGCTGACCGGCGAACGCGGCGCCCGGCAGATCCTCGGCGGTGGCGCTGGAACGCACCGCCACCGGGCCGCCGCCGAGCAGCGCGTACGCCTCGACGATCTCCGCCTGCAGCCGGTCCGGGATGGTGGCGACCTCGAACGCTGTACGGATGCCTGCGGCGTCACCCGAGCGCAGGCCCGCGTGGATCGTCGCGGCCAGCCCGGCGCTCTCGACGACGTGGGTGTAGGCGGCGGTGGAGATGACCACCGCGTCGGGAACGGGGAAGCCGGCGCGCACCAACTCGCCGAGGTTGGCGCCCTTCCCGCCGGCCAGAGCCAGATCCTCGCGGCTCAGCGCCGCGATCGGTACGACGAGTTGGTGACGGTGCAGCGTGCCGGTCATGACGCGCTCCTGACGGTCGGACTGCGGCGTGCCGATGGGCGGTGTCGCGCGGCGGACGGGTGAGCGGGCGATCGCCGGGCCGAACCTGAAGACCGACAGCGGCGCGGCAGAGCCGGACACCGGCAGTGCCCTCCCGGTCCTACGCGCAGGAGACCGTCTTCCCCAGGCGCCATGAGCGTCTGGTCGAGGGCGTCGGAAGGCAGGCCGGGCGGGAGCTGTGCGACGGGCCGGTCCATGCGGCCTCCCGGACGATCGTCGATCGAAACGGATCGTATCTAGGGAAACTACGTCGGCATGGCTGGACACGCAACGTCCACTGCACCGTTCCGGCCCTGATCGATTACGCCGGCGGCAGGATGGCCTTCGTGGGGCACGGGAGCTGGGCGTTCCTGATGAGTGCTACGCCAACCGGGGGGCCTCGAAGGACGGAAATGACCCCAGCCGCGTCCAACGCTCGAGTTGAGACCGATTGGCGCTGGCCGACGGAACTCGCGAGTACCAACGAGGACGCCGGTGGAGCCAGTGGAAGAGGAATGCATGGTGTGTCCCGGTGGGCGGTCGCGAGGCGCCGCCTGCGTGGCCGGATACCCAGGCGGCGCTGGGTCACGCAGGTGGGTCACCGGCCCCGACGGCTCAGCACAGCGGACAGCGGTCGCGGGTCACGGCGCGCCGCCGGCCGCAGCGCCCAGGACAGGAGCGTGAGCCCAGCGAAGACCAGGGGCGTCACGACGCTGCCGATGGTGTCGCCGACGGCGAAGTGGGAGGTAGCAGCCACCGCGTAGACGAAGAAGATGCCGGCGTAGGCCCATTCCTTGAGGCGGGCGAGACCCGGCGCGAGGATCGCGAGCAGCGCCAGGATCTTCACGACCCCCAGGACGGTGGCGACGTAGTGGGGGTAGCCCAGCCGGTCGAGGACGTCGAGGACGTAGGGCACGCGAGCCAGGTCCCACTGGATTCCGACGGCGGTCTCCAACAGGACCGGGAGGCTGACCACCCAGTACAGGCCCTGCATCAGGATCCGCCTGCGCCTGCCGGGCGATGCGTCGGCGTGAGGCGAAGGCGCGGTGAGGGTTGCGGTCGCCTCGGACACGGGTGCGTGAGAGGGCGCGTCCGGTGCGACGGGGCTGGGGTTCTGTGCACTCATGTGGATCTCCTCAGGTGGCTGCAACTCCGTAGAGGCGCGCTGCGGGCGGGTAGTCGGTGCTCGACCGGTGTCCCGCCGGGGAGGGAATCGGCTCCCATCCCTTCGACCCGCCAAACGGTGGGAATGTGACCGTGCTTGCCGTGGCCGGCGGTCGAGCCGGGGGGAAGGTCCCTTGGACTGACCCACGCATTGGCTCGCGTAGAGGTCATCGTGCAGCGAGGCGGTCCCGTTGAGTGGAGCGGCGGACAGCGCCGGGTGTGCCGGTGGCTGTGCGGTGGCCGGCCGGCGGTTGGACGCTGCCAGGCAGTAGCGTCCCGAGCGGCGATTCGGCTGCGGCGGGCATGCACCGGGACACCCGGTGCGGCTCGCGGCCACTGAGGTGCACCCTCCTGCGCCCGGCGCTGGCCGGTCATCGGCAGGTCCACCGGCACGGTCATGGGCCGGGCCCGCGACGGACACCGTCGCGGACGGCCGTGGTGCCCTTGTCACGGTTCTGGCTGTCCTCTGGCGTCTGCCGGTCACATCCGCCGGGCGTAGGGGGTCTATGTCTTGAGAGCCGTTCTGCGGACTCGCCGGCGGGCGCGAGGCACGACCTTGCGGCCCGGCGGGACGGCCCGGGGCATCGGCTCGGCACGCTCGGGCAGGGGTCCGGGGGAGTCCGTGAGCCGCGCCGGGCCCTGAGCGGCCGGACTCCGCCGCGCGTACGAAGGCGACAAGGGGAGGGGAAGCGTGGGCGGTGTCGATGGACCTGACCTGCTGGCGGCTGCTTTCGAGCAGCAGCGGGCGTACCTGCGCGCGGTGGCCTACCGGATGCTGGGGTCCTTCAGCGACGCGGAGGACGCCGTCCGGGAAGCGTGGATCCGCCTGAACCGGGCTGACACCAGTGAGGTCGCCAACCTAGGCGCCTGGCTGACCACCGTCGTCGCTCGGGTCAGCCTGAACATGCTGCGCGCGCGAGCCACTCGGCGCGAGCAGGCTGCGGGCATCCACCTGCCGGACCCGGATGTGGGGCCGGCCACCGAGGGTGCCGGGAGCCCGGCGCCCGGGGTGGATCCGGAGCAGGAGGCGGTGGTTGTCGACTCGGTCGGCCTGGCGCTGCTGGTTGTGATGGACACCTTGTCTCCTGCTGAGCGGCTGGCGTTCGTCCTCCACGACGTGTTCGCCGTCCCCTTCGAGCAGATCGCAGCGCTGCTCGAGCGCACGCCCGCAGCCACCCGGCAGCTGGCCAGCCGGGCCCGTCGGCGCGTGCAGTCAGCGCCGGTCCACCCCGACGGCGACCTGAGGGACCAACGCGCGGTGGTTGAGGCGTTCTTCGCGGCGGCCCGCGGCGGGGACTTCGACGCGCTGGTGGCGGTGCTGAATCCCGACGCGGTGCTGCGCGCGGACCTGGGCGCGGCCGCCGCCGGGGTGCCCTCGACCGCGGTCGGCGCCGCGGCGGTGGCCGCCCGGGCCAGTACGTTCGCCGCCCCCGACCGGCGGGTGGTGCACGTGACCGTCAACGGCGCCGCCGGTGCCGTGATCTTCGTCGGCACCCGTCCCGTCGCGGTGATGGGCTTCACCGTACGCGGCGGCAGGATCGTGAGCATCGACGTCCTCGGCGACCCCGTGCGCCTGCTGCACCTGGACCTCAGCGCGCTCACGGCCATGTAAGAGGACGTTGCGAGAGTAGGTCTTCGGGCTCTGCCCTGTCCTGACGGTCCGCCGCAGGGTGCGGCGCATGTCCTCGTCGGCGTCTTCCCCGCCGCCCCGGTTGATCAGTGACGAGCTCTGGGCGCTGGCCGAGCCACTGATCCCGCCGCGGCCTCCGGCGGTGCACGGTCGAACCGGGCGGCCGCGTACCACGGATCGGGACGTGCTCGAGGGCATCGCCCTCATGCTGTCCACTGGCATCGGCTGGGCCGAGCTGCCCCGCGAGCTCGGCTTCGGGTCGGGCTGGACCTGCTGGCGGCGCATGCACGAGTGGGCCGACGTCGGCGTCTTCGACCGGCTGCACCAGGCCGTGCTCGACCGCCTCGGTGAGCGGGGCCGGCTGGGTCCGACGCCTACCGACGAACTCATGCAACCTCTTCTTATCCCCCAGATGTCTTCTTATCCCCCAGATGTCGGCCGCGGGTTCGCGGAGGTTCGCTCATGTTCATCCGCCAAGCTCAGACGGCATACCGAACACGGGCGGACGGTGGAGGGCCCGTGGAGTCGGCGGGATCGTCGCTCCGGAGAACGGCTCCGCTCAGCCAGTCGGTAGCAGCACGTGCGCCGACGCCATGACCGCGGCCGAACGGGCCGTGGTCTGGCTGCACTCAGGTGTCCAGGGTGAGGTGGGGCCGCTGAGGGCGAACGTTGGCTGTCGCGGCACCGGCAGTAGACCGGAACCAGCGGATCACACGGTGACGACGTAGTGACAGCACGGTGACGCCATCTCGTTCACATGGGAACCGACATCCTCGTCCGGTGAGATCACCGAGCGGGCCGCGGCCGAGAACGGAGTTCGCCATGACCCATGGGCTCGTCATGAAGGTTCCGGCACCGACCGAGTTCTACGACGCCCTGCACACCGAGGTGGGGCAGCGCAGCACCGGGAGGGCTGACGGTCTGCTGCTGCACGTGGGCCGGGTGACGGATGAAGGCTTCGAGGTGTTGGAGATCTGGGAGTCCAAGGAGAAGTGCGACCGCTTCTTCGCCGAGGTCGTCTGGCCGGCGATGGACGCCGTGTCGGGCGCCCATGCGCGGCGAGGTGAACCGGTGACGATGGAGTTCGAGCCGCGTGGCCTGATCATCCCCAGCGCGGCCATCGCCGTCTGATGGATCACCTCGCCCTGGCGACGACGCTCTGACTCCGAGTCAGACGACACTTGTCCGAGCCTTCGGGAGCGTTGATCCCGCCGGCTGAGTGCGCTACCCAAGCTGTCAGATAGTGGGCCACTCGAGGACACCGCGGGCCAGTGGTGGCCGATGACAGACAACGACCAAGACCTTGCCGAACCGACACGCCGAACTGGGCGAGGCCGAGCCGGCCCGCGCCCTGGGCGAGGACACCCTGCAGCGCTCCCGCCGGGCGGTGAGCCCCGACCACCCATTCATGCGGTACCTGACACAGGCCACCAGCAGTGGCCACCTTGTGCTCGGGGGCGACGCGGCGGCCGACCGCCCGAGGCGGCCGCAGTGAACATTCCATTCACCGCCTGGACCTGGAGCCTTGCGCAATGAGGGTCCTACAGACCGATGGCGAATCGGGAACATTGATTAGAGACGGCATCAAGAAGCGCTGGAACGAAACACCAGACTCCGATGGAGCGCGTCGTGCCGCCGCTGGACGCACTTCTGTCCGTGCGTGCGCTTGACCGGAGGACGTCACAGTCGATGTCTCCCGCCCAGTCGTCACCACGCGGGCCGCCGACATCGGCAGGTAGCGCGACGCTGATGGCGGTCGAGGACGGGCGGTCGTACCGAGCCGAGCTCGGCAACCGGGCCTTTCGCCGCCGCCGGCGCAGGAGCTACTCGGCGTCCACTGACGGCCGGCGTCCGTCGCCTCGACGAGCAGCGGACCGGGGGCAGGTTGTCGCGACGCCGCCCAGCCGGGTGGTGATCACCTGCTCGTCCAGACACCCGTCGCGGGCGATCGTCGACCGTCCTGTGCACAGCCCGGCGGCGGACCATTCTTGGCCGACGGCCTGGTGTCCGCGAGCGAGGAGGACCGCCATGACGAGCGACGAGACCCCCATCACCTCAAGCCGGTCTCTCCGGGCAGGGGATGCCCCAGCGTCGGATCGGCGCTATGACTGTCTCGACGACGCCGCCCGACTGGCCCGCCGGTATCTCGACGGGCTGCCGGATCGACCGGTGGGCGCGACGGCGGGACTCGGTGAGCTGCGCGCCGTGCTAGCACACCCGCTGACCGACGACGGCGATGATCCCTCGGTGATCGTCGAGAGCCTGGCGCGCGACGTCGACCCCGGGCTGGTCGCGTCGGGTGGACCGCGGTACTTCGGGTTCGTCATCGGCGGCGCGGTGCCGGCCGCGGTGGCGGCCGACTGGCTGGTGTCGGCGTGGGACCAGAACGGCGGCGGCTTCGTCGCCTCACCGGCCCTGTCGGTGGTCGAGGAGGTCGCCGCCACCTGGGTCCGCGAGCTCCTCGGTGTGCCGGCGTCCAGTGGGGTCGGGTTCGTCACCGGCGGCCAGATGGCCAACTTCACCTGCCTGGCCGCCGCGCGGCATGCGGTCCTGCGCGACGCCGGCTGGGATGTCGAGGCGCACGGGCTGCAGGGTGCGCCCCGGGTCCGCGTCCTGGCCGGCGAGTACGCCCACGTCACCGTCGGGGTCGCCTGCCGGCTGCTCGGGCTGGGCCAACTCCTCGACGTGGTACCGGCCGACGACCAGGGCCGGATGCGCGCCGACGCGCTGCGCGGCGCCCTCGCCGACGGCGCCGACACCCCGACGATCGTCTGCGCGCAGGCCGGAGAGATCAACACCGGGGCGTTCGACCCGTTCGTCGACATCGCCCGCACCTGTCGCGAGCACCGCGCGTGGCTGCACATCGACGGCGCGTTCGGGCTGTGGGCCGCCGCCAACCCCCGGCGGCGCCCGCTCCTGGCCGGCGCCGAGCAGGCGAACTCGTGGGCGACCGACGGCCACAAGTGGCTCAACGTCCCCTACGACTGCGGAATCGCCATCGTCGCCGACCCGCCCGCTCACCGCGCGGCGATGACCTCGACCCAGGCCTACGTCCCGGCGCACGCCGACGACGTGCCCTACGGTTTCGACTGGACACCGGAGTTCTCCCGGCGGGCACGGGGCGTCACGGTGTACGCGGCGCTGCGCCAGCTGGGCCGCCACGGCCTGGCCGATCTCGTCGACCGATGCTGCGACCACGCCCGGCTGATCGCCCGACGCCTCGCCGCCGAGCCCGGCATCGACGTCCTCAACGACGTCGTGCTCAACCAGGTCCTCGTACGCTTCGGCGACGACGACGCACTCACCAACACGGTGATCGAACGGGTCCAACGTGACGGAATCTGCTGGCTGGCCGGCAGCACCTTCCGCGGACGCAGCGTCATGCGCATCTCGGTCGTCGGATGGCAGACCACCCCAGCCGATGCCCACCGTAGCGCCGACGCGATCATCACCGCCGCGCGCGCAGCAGGGGGATGACGCCACGCCAAGCGGATCAAAGCCTCGCCAGGTGCCGCTGCAGTACCAATGCGTCCGGGCGCGTCCGCCGGGTCCAGCTACGCCGGACGGACGGCGAGCAAGGCGTGCAGCCTCGCCAGCCGTCGACCCCCAGGAGCCCTAGACAGGTCAATCTGACGCTTGGGACACGCCTACTTAAGTTGGTGGGTTACCCGCCGCACTACCGCGAGCGCAAGGACCACAAACTAATGCCGTGACCTTCATGCGCGACAGCGAAGCGGGACGCACCTTGGTCGTTAATCGGTGCGAAAGAAATTGCGGTCGCCAGGCACGCCATCTCCGCCGCGGCGCTTCCCTCATCTGGATCCCATAGTCGAAGTCGCCGATCCCCCCAAGCGCTAACTATCCGTCCGTCGGGGGCCACTGCGAGGGCCGTTACGGCAGACAGCGCTCTCGGGTTCCGCTCCCCGAAGATGCTGGGCGAGCCGATGCGGGTGCAGCCCAGCCGCGCCAGGCGTCCCACCAGCGAGAACGGGTGGATCCGGCACTCTCGTGGGCCTGGCACAGCGCTTCTTCCCCCGGATGATCTCCGCAGATGGCGATCCGGCCCGTGGACCACGCCGGCCTGTCCGCCCGCGCAGCCGCCGACCAACTCGGCCACGCCACCACCTCCATCGGGCCAACGACGGTTCAGCGTGCAGCCGTCGGCAGGTCGTGGAGACGGTGGAGCCGCACGCCGGACCGACCAGTACCCCGAGGACTACGCCGGAGGTCGACGACCGACAGCTCGACGCCCACCGGTGGTTGCATGGGCGTGCCCGAACGCGCAACGGTGGCTTGCCACGAACGAGGGACCGTCACAGGAGGCGCCATGTCCAGCATCATCAGCATCCGTCGCCAGAGGACCGGCTCCACCGCCACGACGGCGAGCGTCACCGGCGCGATGGCTGTCGGCGCCCGCATCCTCGGGCCGTCGGCAATGGGCCCCCTTGCTCTCGCCGTCACCGCGGTCGGCGCGATGGCCGTCGGCCGGCTCGCGATTGCTGACGCGGTGATCCGGAGACTGCGCGCCGAGGAGATCGAGATCGGCTCGCTGAAGGTTCGCGAGCTCGAGGTGGCCGGCCAGCGCTGGACCGGATCCACCATCTCGTCGATTCCGAGGGCCGATCAGCAGTCGTAGCCGCTCAGGGTGAACGTCGGCAGACGCGGTACTGCCCACGGCGGCCCCTGGGCGATTCCGTCGCCCAACGGCGTGCCGAGGGCCGACTTCGTGCGGGTGTTCAACCCAGACAGAGAAGAGCGCCGGATGACGAGGGAGCCGGTTGCGAACCGACTCCCCACCCGGCGAAACACCGGCGGCGAAGGCGTCCGTCACGCACTCTGATCCGATGCGCATCCTGATCTGGCACGGCTATCTGCTCGAGGGCAGCGGCTCGAACGTCTACACCCGGGAACTCGCTCGGGCATGGAGCCGGATGGGCCACGAGGTCGTGGTCCTCTGCCAGGAGCCGCATCCCGAGCGCTACGACCTGGGCGGCGCCGCGGTCGTCCGGCCGAGCCTGCCCGGGCCGCTCCCGGTCTTCGTCCTGGGACCCTACGAGGACGTGCAGCCGCGGCTGTTGACCGAGCTGAGCCGCGCTGACCGGGAGGCGTTCGTGGCGGCGAACGCGGCGGCCGTACGGGCGCAGGGCCCCGCGGACTTCCTGCTGGTCAACCACGTGCTGCTCGGCGCTCCGGTGGGGGCGGCGTCCGGGCTGCCGTACGTCGTCAAGGCGCACGGGTCGGAACTGGAGTTCGCCATGCGGGGGAACGCCGAGTTGGGCGCCTGGGCCCGGGAGACCCTCGCCGGCGCGGCTGTCGTCCTGGCCGGGTCCCGCCACGTGTCCGGTGTCCTCGGCGAACTCGTCGGCGTGGCCCCCGAGCGGGTCGCCGTCGTCCCCCCGGGCGTGGACGTCGACGCGCTGCGCCCCCGCGAGCGGGCCGCCGCACTGACCGCGCTGGTCGAGGAGAGCCGGCGGGATCCGGCTCATCCGGTGGGGGGGCACGACGAGCGGTTGCCCGACGTGGGCAACGCCGAGCGGCTGGCGGGGTTCCTGAGCGGGGACCGCAAGACGGTGCTGTACGTCGGCAGCCTCAGCGCCGAGAAGGGGGTCTCGCTGCTGCTGGAGGCGCTGCACGGACTGGACGCCCGGGCGGTGGTGGTCGGCTTCGGCCCGGCCCGTGCCGAGCTGGCGGCTGCGGCCGGCCCGGACGTCCTGTTCACCGGCCCGCTGCAGCACCGCCACCTGGCACACCTGTGGCCGCTGGCGGACGTCAGTGTCGTGCCGTCGGTCTTCCCGGAGGCGTTCGGCATGGTGGCTGCGGAAGCCGCGGCCTGTGGGTCGCCTCCGCTGGTCGCCCGGCACTCCGGTCTGGCCGAGATCGCGGCCGGCCTGCAGGGCGAGTACCCGCCGCACCTGCGGCACCTGGCATCCTTCACCAGCGGTGACGCCGAGGACCTCCGCACCCGGCTGCGCGAGCTGCTGGACCTGGACACCGGGTCCTGGCGAGCGCTCTCCGAGGGAGCTCGCCGAGCAGCGGTCCGGCTGTGGAGCTGGGACCACGTGGCCGGCCGCATCCGCGAGCTCGCCGCCGGGGCCGAAGACGATGGGCCGGGGGCCGGGCGGCAACTGGCGGGGCCGGCGCGCTGAGGAGCATGCCCACACCGGGTGGCCCGTGCGCGCTGACGACGTCGTGGGAAGTCGACCTGCACCGACCAGCGCGGCGGCGCCGCCGTCCACGGGCTGTTCTGCCGTTGGGCGGCCGCCGGCGCGTGGGCCGGCATCCATGACGCGCTGCGTGACCGGGCCCGCATCCGGGCCGGACGGCACCCGAACCCGACCGCGGCGCTCATCGACCCCGCCTGGGTCCGCGGCGCGGACACCGTGCCCGCCCGCTCCCGCGGCTACGACGCCGGCAAGCGCGTCACCGGCCGCAAGCGGCACCCGGCCGTCGACACCGGCGGGCTGCTGCTGACGGTCGTGGTCACCATCGCCGGCATCCAGGACCGCGACGGCGCGGTCCTGGATGCCGGCCGCGCTGCGCGCCACGTTCTCCACCATCGTCCTGATCTGGGCCGACAGCGGCTACGCCGGACGCCTGGTGCGATGGGCGCAGACGGTGCTCGCGCTCACCGTCAGCATCGTCAAGCGCACCGATGACCTGACCGGCTTCCAGGTCATCCCCCGCCGCTGGGTCGTGGAACGCACCCTGGCCTGGATCAGCAAGCACCGCCGCTGCGTGCGCGACTACGAGACCCGGCCCGAGCAGGCCGAGGCGATGGTCCACCTCGCCATGATCATGACCATGTCCCGCCGGCCGGCTCGGTGAGCGAGTGCGAAGACGCGTTCTGAGACGACGCGGCCGACACGCGTCCATGAACAGCCCATCTCGATGAGGACACCTCGTGACGGCGTTCGCGGACAGTCGTTCAGGTGCTCGGCGCGTCACCACCGGCTGATCCTGGAGCGCGTGAACGATGGGCCCGCGACCGCTTCGTCCACGAGCAACTGGCCGCGCTGATGGTGGCGGTGGCGGCCGACCTGCGGATGCCGTTCGAGCCCGGTCGGACTCGACATCCGCACACGATGCCAAGCGGAAGGGGCTCGGCCACATGAGCGGGTTGTCTCGGCGGGAGTTCCTGGAGTATGCGTCGGTAGCAGTGCTGGGGATCGGGCTGGGTCGCGGCTTGACCGGATACGACTCTGCTGCTGAGAGCAGTGACAGAACCGGGCGGCTCATCGGCGACGGGTCGACCGCCGACACAGGCCCCCAGCCGCACCAGCCAGTGCCCCAGCGGCTGGAGCCAGGACAGACGCCGCCGCAGTTCGTCGTCTTCTCCTGGGACGGAGCCGCCAACCTGGAGACCGGACTGTTCCCACGGTTCCGCTCGCTGGCGGCCGAGTACGGCGCGGCGATGACCTTCTTCCTCAGCGGCATCTACGCCCTGCCGTCCGAACACCGGATGCTGTACGCCCCGCCACGGCATCCGGTGGGCGCCTCGGACATCGAGTTCCTGTCCACCGCCGAGGTCGTCGCCACCATGAGCGAGGTCCGCGCCGCGTGGCTGGACGGTCACGAGATCGGCACCCACTTCAACGGGCACTTCTGTGGGGACAACGGGGTCGCGCTGTGGACGCCGGCCGACTGGGCCGAGGAGATAGCCCAGGCCAAGCGGTTCGTGCAGACCTGGAAGACCACCACCGGGCTGGCCGGCCGACCCGACGTGGCGCCGCTCCCCTTCGACTACGAGCGCGAGCTCATCGGTGGCCGCACCCCCTGCCTGCAGGGCCAGGAGGGGCTGTTGCCCACCGCCGCTGCGCTGGGCTGGAAGTACGACGCCAGCTCACCCGGTGGAGTGCAGGTCTGGCCCGACCAGCGGTCGGGCCTGTGGGACTTCCCACTGCAGGCTGTGCCGTTCCCCGGCGCCATCGCCGGTAAGAGCCGCCACGCCCTGGCGATGGACTACAACATCATGTACAAGCAGAACAACGGCGATACGGACGGCGACCCGGGCATGTACCCGACCTGGCGGGCCCAGGCCCGCGACGCCTACCTCGCAGGCTTCGAACGCGCCTACACCACCAACCGGGCGCCGCTGTTCATCGGCAACCACTTCGAGCAGTGGAACGGCGGCATCTACATGGACGCCATCGAGGAGGCCCTGCGCCAGATGGCCGAACAGCCTGACGTGCGCCTGGTGTCCTTCCGCCAACTCGTCGCCTGGCTGGAAGCCCAGGACCCGACCATGCTCGCCCGGCTGCGGACACTCTCGCCGGGTCAACCACCTCCCGACGGATGGCGCACCTTCCTGGCGCCCTGATCATGGCTGTGGTGTCCATCAGGGCGCACGATGCCGCGTAGAGATCCTTGCGGGCGGGATCGCAGAAGGGGTCCGAACTCGAGCCTGGTGCCAGTGACGTGTCCTCAACGGATGGTCGGCTGACGCCGTCCTGCGGCTCTGACGTGGCGCCACGCTGCCGACCGACCTGCTCATCGCCGAACGTCGCCGCCGCGGCACCGGTATCGGCGCCCGCGCCGCCACCTGCCGCACCCAGGCGATCCTGGTGCTGCGCTGGTTCCGGGAGGACACCGGCATGCCCACCCTGGCCCGCGACGCCGGAGTGTCGTCGGCTACCGGCTACCGCTACCTGCACGAGGGCATCGACGTGCTGGCCGCCCGAGCCCCCGACCGGCACTCCGTGCTCGAGCAGGGCACGGCCGCCGGCTGGAGCCACGTCGTGCTCGACGGCACGCTGATCGCCACCGACCGCTGCCGAACCACCCCCCCCCGGCACCGGCAATGACCGGTGGTACTCGGGCAAACACCGCGCCCACGGCGGACACGTGCAGGTCCGCTGCGCTCCGGAGGGCTTTCCGGTCGCGGTCCCCGACGCGCAGCCGGGCTCGGTGCACGACATCGCCGCCGCCCGGGCCCCGGGTTACTCGGTGCCGTGCACGCCGCGGCCGCGCTGCTCGGGTCACCCGCGCTGGCCGACCAGGGCTACCACGGCGCCGGCATCGGCGTGCACTCGCCGGTCGAGGGCGCCCGCCTGGCCCCGAGCACCGCGACCCGCAATCAGCTCCTGATCCGGCTACGCGCCGACGGCGCACGCGGCGTCGCCCTGCTCAAGACCCGGTGGGGAGCGCTACGCCACGTCCGCCTGTGCCCGCAGCGGATCGGTGCGATGGCCGCTGCAGCCTCGGTCCCGACCACCGCCGAGCGACCAATCCGTTGAGAACACCTCAGTCCATCGATGAAGGCCCTCAGGGCGCTCGCCGGGCACGCCGGTCGAAGGCGGTGGGGCTTCAGTTGCCGGCGGCCCGGAACTGCTCCACGACATCTGCCTTGATGCGCCCGCGGGCGTTGACCTCGATGCCCTGCCCGGCCGCCCACGCGCGCACCGCGGCCGGGTCGTATCCGGAGTACGTCGGCTTCGCCGCTGGCGCGCTCCGGCGTCCGCCGCCGGTCACCCTCCGCGCAGCATCAACGTACCGAGAAAGTGCTTTGCGCATTTCAGCTGCGTTCTCATCCGAGAGGTCGATCTCGTACTCGGTCGTGTCCAGGGCGAACGTCACGGTCGTGTCGGCCGAGTCGCCAGTGAGGTCATCGACCAGAACGACCTGAGTCTTGGTGGCCATGGAGC
Source organism: Geodermatophilus sp. URMC 65 (assembly GCF_053502545.1). Classification (NCBI taxonomy): domain Bacteria; kingdom Bacillati; phylum Actinomycetota; class Actinomycetes; order Geodermatophilales; family Geodermatophilaceae; genus Geodermatophilus; species Geodermatophilus sp. URMC 65. The sequence goes on along the minus strand of NZ_CP199954.1, from coordinate 4,541,208 downwards.
GAAGGAATCAGAGGCGTAGGAGGTTGTCAACCGACCGGAACCTGTGAGGGCCATGATGAGCCCCGAGGGACTTTTGTAGTCGGAGTACGAACAGCGGTCAGGCCGGAAGGCACCGACCCATGACCGATCAGGGTATTGCCGTGTGGCGGTTCACGACATTCTCGTATCGGACTTCAGTCTGGCCGCATGGCAGACGGGGGTCGATCCCGCGTCCGGGCTGCACTCGTCGGCTCATCCGACCCACGATGGCAACAGCATCGCGAATCGATCAGGTGATCCCGCAGGACGTGTGGACGACGTGGCTCGTCGGGCCCCGATCGAGGCCAAGGCTCCAGCCGGTCACGCTGTGGCCGAGGGCGCGGAGCGCGGGGTCCGGGAACCGAGGTGGCGGGGTCGTCGGTCATCAGCCCCGAAGCACCAGCACCGGGTGGCCGTCACCACGGCAGGCGGTCGCGAGCAGCGGCCAGGCGGCCGCGAGGGCGGCGACGTCCAGTCCCGCCCGCGGCGGCTCGGGGAGGAGCGAGGCTCGTGAGCGATGGCGCTCGACGGCAGGCACCCGGACAGCATCCATCGCGCGGAACGTGCCAACCCGGCAGGTCGCCCGCCGCAGACCTGCCCGGCGCCGGATCCGGTTGGACCGGCAAGGGACCATGCCACCCCTGATGACGGCTGACTCGCGCAGCAGGACCTGCATCGACCGCCGGTCACCCGGTCGGCGTCCTCGACCGGTCGGTCCGTGTGGCCGAACGCTGCCGGCCGCGGACGGCAGCGTCGCCGTGACCCACGGGCAGGCCCGGACCGGGGACACGCTCATCCGGGTGGATTCACGCCGTGAGCCGAGAAAGGACGCGGCGGACACCCTGGCGTGGCCGCGCAATCAGAGGTAGGGAGGAGCCGTTCTGGCCGTCGACGAGGGAGCACTCCCATGGCCGACAAGTCGCCCCACGACAACCACTCCGCGAAGAAGTCCGGCAAGGCCGTCAAGGTCAAGCGCAGCGAGCACAAGGAGAAGCAGCGGGCCGCCACGGAGATGGAGCGGCTGATGCACCCTCGCAGGGCCAGGAGCTGAGCACCGGGGACCGGCTGGGAGTCGTCGCGCTCGGCGAGGTGCTCGGCGTCGACGTGGCCCACGCCTGCCAGCTCGGCAGGGATTCCTGCGGGCGTGTCTTCCGCCCGACCTGCGGTGGCTGCGATTCAGGCCGGATGGCGGTACTCGACCACCGCTCGGTCTGGGTCGTCGGCTCGAGCCGGACCCGATCATCCCGGGACCGTCCACAGCAACGAGATCCCGCCCGCCGGCCGCAGCTGCCGAGGTGCGCCCGCATGCCTCCGCGTGGGACACGCATCGGCCACAGCAGGCTGCACAGACCTTCACGCTGCGCAGTCGACGGGCTCGTGGCGCTCACCGCGCAGGCGTCGGCGTGACCCTGGTCGACTGGGACCGTGCGCGGTCATCGACGGGTTGGCTGGACCGACGACCTGGAGCGCGCATCCCGTCGGCATCGAGGAGCCCGCGACAGGAGTGGCGATGAGCCAGGACCCTGGCAGCCCGATCATCATCCGGCCCGGCGAAGGCGCACGAGTGCACGGGATGGACATGGCTCACAAGGTGGACGCACACCGTCTCGGCGGTCGGTCTACTCATCATGGAAGGTCAGGTCGCTCCCGGTGCGCTCATCCCGCCGCACACCCACACCCGTGAAGACGAATGCTCCTACGTCATCTCCGGAAGAGTGATGTTCCAGGTGGATGAGGACATCGTCACAGCCGATGCCGGCAGCTACGTGATCAAGCCTCGCGGGGTGTCGCACGCCTTCTGGAACCCCGGCAGCGAGCCCGCGCGGGTGATGGAGCTGCACGTGCCGGCAACATTCGCTCACTACTACGACGAGGTCGGCGCCATCTTCGCCGACTCCGCGATGACCGAACAGGAGCGGCGTGAGGCCCTGGAAGCGCACCACGCTCGCTACGGCGTGACCTTCCACTGGGACCGCGTTGCAGATCTTGCCATTCGCTATGGGGTCAAGCCGTGAGCCGCTCAGGCCACCCCCGGACGGGGAAGCGGCCGTCTCGACCGAAGTCCTGATCCTCGCACCCCCGAGGCCGTCATGATCGCGTTCATGGCGGTGCACCGCCGCCCCCCCAGGCCGCCTCACCGGCAGGTTCCCGCGGCCGCGAACTCCCCCGCACGCCGTCGACTGCCATCGCCGACCGGGCTCGTGCCGGCCGCCGGACGCCCGGCCTGCACCCCGCCTACGGCCGTAGCCCGTTCGTCGACCCCCGAGCAGCTGACCTGAGCCGTCGCGGCGCTGGTGCCAAGGTCTGGGTATGACCAGCCTCGACGACGTCGCGGCCATCGCCGCCGACGACCACCACCTCGCGGTCGTCTCCACGCTGCGGGCGGACTCGACCATCCAGGCCTCGGTGGTCAACGCGGGGATCCTCGCCCACCCGGCGACCGGGCGGCCGTCGCTGGCCTTCGTCACCTACGGCCGGGTCAAGCTGGCCAACCTCCGCGCCCGCCCGCAGGTGAGCGTGACCTTCCGGCACGGCTGGCAGTGGGCGACGGTGGAAGGACGCGCGCAGGTGGCCGGGCCCGACGACCCGCAGCCGTGGCTGGCCGACGCCGACCAGCTCCGCCTGCTGCTGCGCGCGGTGTTCGCCGCGGCCGGCGGCCGGCACGAGAACTGGGAGGAGTACGACCGGGTCATGGCCGAACAACGGCGCACCGCCGTGCTGATCGATCCGGACCGGATCTACAGCAACGGATAGCCGGCGCCGCAACCGGGCTCCTCGGGCCGGTACGCCCCGGCGACCACCGCGCCCTGGGCGCCGGGACGGTGTCGCTGCGGGGACCCTCTCGCCATGACCTCGCACTCCGAGGTGCCGGTGGCCGGACGGCCGCGTGGACGGCCGGAGGGGGCGGGACCACCGCAGTTCCCGGCACCGTCCCCGACCGGTCCGCGCTCCGGGACCTGCCCGAGCTGATGTGGGACACCGGCTCCACCATCGCCGCCCTGTCGGTGGACAGCAGCCCGCGGAGGCACCGGCCGATGACCTCCGTCACTGACGAGGAGCCGACGTCATGAGCACGCGCAAGACCCGTGCCGCCGCTACCGCGCGCGGACGTGCCCCGCCGTCACGGATCGTCCTGGTCGATGCGCGTTGCGTCGTCCGACCGCCTTCACCGGCCGCGGCACTCACCAGCCGAGCGGACGGGTCGGCGGCATGACCACGCGCTCCGCCACGACGTGGACCCGCCTGATCGTCGGCTTCGTCGTCGTGTACGGCGTCCTGGCGATCGGGACTGCCCTGGACTCCTCGGTGCGTTCCGGCCTGCTGACGCTGGCTGCGGTGCTCGTGGCGGTTGCCCTCCCCGAGTGGATGCAGGCTCGATCGGCCCGGGTGGTGGTGTGCGCGCGGCTGGGACTCGGCGCGCCGGGCGTCCCTGCGCTCCTCGCGGCCACGGCGGTGTCGCTCCTGGTGCTGTCGGTCTACCCGCTGACGGGAGCACTGACCGGCAGCACGGTCGCGCTCCGCCGAACTGGCCCTGGCTGCTCCTCGGGGTGTTCGCGGTGCACGGGCTGGCCGAGGAACTGCTCTGGCGAGGATTCGTCCTCCGGCGGCTGCGCGAGACCCACGCGTTCTGGCCGGCGGTCTGGTGGAGCATGCCCTTCGTCGTCGCGGCGCACGTCCCGATCGTGCTGACGGTCGGCCCGGTGGTGGGACTGGGCGCCCATGCTGGTGGCAGCCGTGACCTCGGTGCCGCTCAGCTACCTCTACGAGTGGGGCCGGCGGACCCTGTGGGCTCCCGCGCTGGTCCACACCGCCATCGACAGCTTCAAGATCGTCGAGCTCCCGGCCGACACGACCACCTTCTCGTGTCACTGATCGCGGTCAGCCTGGCGGCGCCTCTGCTGGTCTTCGCCCTACCACGACGGTTGCGGCCCACCGTGGACGCCGCATCCACGTCATCCGCGCGGCTCCCGGCCGGACCACCCGGCCGCACCGACAGCGCGGCGGCGGAGCTCCCCGTACGCCCGCCGGCGACCTCGCCGATCAGCGGACGACGCCACCACCGCGACGCAGAGGGAGGACAGCGTGACCGCTGACATCGGACTGGGCCTGAGCGTGGTCGCCACCGCCCTGTGGTCGGGGCTGCTCCTCACCGTCACCACCTCCTGCACCCCATGTTCGCGCCTCGCGGAGCGGCCGGCTCCATCGAGGACATGCGCCGGTTCCTGCCGATCGCGCGGCGCTCGCCGACCAACTACGTGCTGGTGATCGCGCTGATCGTCAGCCCCGTGGTGGCGCTGGTCGGCCTGTGGCACCAGTTCGGGAGCGCGCCGTTCATCCTGACCGCGGCCGGCCTGACCGCCACGGCGGCCGGTCCGCTGCTGCTGTCCAGCCGGCCCGCGGAACCGAACCACGCCGTCATCCTGAGCTGGGACCCGGACGCGGTCCCGCAGGACTGTGGTGTCGCCAGGGCCCGGTACTCCCGCCTGAACTGGCAACGGGCAGCGCTGACCTGGCTCGCGCTCGGGCTGTTCGTCGCGGCGGCCCACCTCCACGTCACGTGAGCGCCCGACCGCCGGCGCCGGTCCTCCCCACCACACCGAGGACAGAGGTGTCCACTCCCCCACGGACCCCGCGCCGGAGGCGCGGGTCCACGAGGGACGGTGCGCCGTCGTCCGTGGTGTCGAGCCGCCAGGAGGACGACAGAAGGACACCTACCGACGTTGCCGACGGCATGCCGCGCCGGCGCACTGACGCCGCCCAGGTCAGCGTCCCTGATCGTCTCGGGCCTCACCGGTAGGGAGTCAGCTGCACGTCGGGCAGTCCCAGGACGAGGTGGTCCATACCGGGTGTGAACAACTCGTAGAGGACGGCTCGCGCAGCGCTCGCTGCTCCTCCCGCGCCATCCCGAGCACGCTGGACAGCTGGCCCGGGGCCGCCACCGCTGCGGTCCGTGACGCATCGCTCCAGGACGCTGCGGAACGTCTCACCGAGCGCGTCCGCGCTGCGTCCCCCGATCACGACGAGCTCGGGATCGAGCAGCCGCACCGCAGGCAGGAGTGCGTCGGCCAGGTACGTGGCGACGGCTTCGAATGCGACGGCGGACTCGTGATCAGCAGCGGCGAGCCGGGCGATCTCCTCGAGCGTGGGCGGCTCTGCGACGGCGAGAGCCGTGGCGAACACGCGCCGGAGCCCCTGCTCGGCGAGGACGGTGTGGAGGCAACCCCGTCGGCCGCACGTGCACGGTTCGCCACCCATCGTGGCGGGCGTGTGCGCGATGTCTCCACCACGGCCTCTGGCCCCGGTGCAGAGCTGGCCGTGGCTGATGATCGCGCACCGGATCTCCGATGCGAGGTGGACGTAGATGAAGTCCGTGGAGGAGATCCGACCGGACCACTGTTCCTCCCGCGCCGCCGCGACGACCCCGCTGGTGCACAGCACGGGCATCCGAAGCCTCCGCTCGAGCCCATCCCGTACCCACTCCTGCCATGGGAGGGCGCTGTCAGCCGACGGCCCGTGACCGTCGGCGGTAGTCGGCAGCGAGTCGTCAACGGTCAGACCGACGGCGGCAACAGCGGTGATGGGTGTCTCCGACTCATCGATGAGGTCCTGCACCCCCAGGACCAGCTCATCGAGGTCGGCGGCAGTGTTCGCTGCGCGTGTGCTGAGCCGCTGCTCGGCAACGAGGGTGCCGTCGCCGAGGTCGCACAGCGCGACCCGGCAGGCTTCCGGGGTCACCTCGATGCCGACCGCGTTGGCACCGGCTGGTCGCAGGGCGAGTTGACGTGCCCTGCTCGTCGAGGTCGAGGTGGGGACCGACTCGAGGATCTCGGCCTCGATGAGGCGCCGGGAGATGTTCTCGATGGTCTGGAACGTCAACCCGGTCAGCCTCGAGAGGTCGCGCCGCGTCGAAGGACCTCGGGTCCGGATGGTGTGGAGGACCAACAACTGGTTGTGGTCCCGCACGCACACCAGGTTCGACCCGGTGACTCGGGCGTTCGTGGTCGCACCGAGGCGCCTCGTGTCCGGGGCCGTCGTCGCGAACGGGCCGGTCTGACGAAGTGGCGATCGCTGTGCCCTTGCTGTGGACGCCGCAGTGCCCATCGAGCACCTCTCTCATGAGCTACATCGAGCTCTTGATATCAGATATCTGATAGGTTGCCTCGTGAGCTCCAGTGCGTCAAGACATGGGAACTGACCTGTCTGATGAGTTGGCTACACTCGGGGTCCGACACGACGGTCGACCCTCGACCGTCCCCCGGTGGGGGTTGCCCATGAGGACAGGCAGGGCCGAGGCGACGGCGGATGCACTGCTCGGGCTCGTCCTCGACGGCACGTTCCCGCCGGGCACCTCGCTACCGAGCGAGGCCGAGCTCGCCGGCCGGTTCGCCGTCAGCCGCCTCACCGTGCGGGAGGCCATCCGGTCGCTCGCGTCCACGCAGGTCATCCGGGTGCAGCAGGGACGATCCAGCACCATCAACCCGGTCGAGCAGTGGTCGGCGCTGGATCCGCGCCTGCTCAAGGCGCGCGGGCACGCCTCCGGTGAGCCACTCCGCCTGCCCAAGCGTCTGCTCGAGGCGCGGCGCGTCATCGAGGTGGCCATCGCCGAGATGGCGGCCGACCGCCGCACCGAGGATCACCTGCAACGGATGACGGCCGCGATCGCGGCGATGCAGGAGTCGCACGACGAAGGCGATGTCCCCCGGTTCGTCGAGGCCGACCTCGCGTTCCACGAGGTCCTCTTCGAGGCCGCGGACAACCCGTTCCTGGAGGCCCTGATGCAGCCGCTCGCCTCGGTGATCCGGGAATTGCGGGCGGAGACGTCGTCGGCTCCGGAGACGCGGGAGCACGCGATCGACTTCCACGGCCGGATCCTCCGTCGAGTCACCGAGCACGACACCGAGGGAGCCCGGGAGAACATGCGCGAGCACCTCACCGTGACCGAGGAGTACATGGAGCGCTTCCGCGTCAGTCCGCGGAGCAGCCCCGCCGCCTGACCGCGGCATCAACCCACCCATCGGCACGTTCGAACAGTGTGAACGAGGCCACCGCCTCGCGTTCAAAATGGTTGAGGCACTCGTTCTGTTGACAGCGTTCGCCCTCCCTTCTTTACTTCGAGCGCCGAGCCGGTCCAGCCGGCCGCAGGCAGGCGGATCGCACTCCCGTTGCGCCCTCAGCGCTCAGCACGATCGCACCGGCGACGACTGCATGCGTACCGATCGACCTGCGGCACGCTGCCGCCCGCCGTGCTCGATCATCCTCAACGGAGGCTGTTGTGGCCCTTCCCGGAACACCCGGCGCGTCATTGGGCGAGCTCGGTGATCGCACGCTGCGCAAGGTGCGGCGGCGGGTCGTCCCCCTGATGGTGTGGCTGTACTTCATCGCATTCCTCGACCGCAACAACGTCGGCTTCGCGAAACTCACCATGAGTGAGGACATCGGACTGAGCGCGACTGCATACGGTCTGGGCGCGGGGATCTTCTTCATCGGTTACGCGATCTTCGAGATCCCGAGCAACGCAGGGATGCACCGTTTCGGTGCGCGCAAGTGGATCGCCCGCATTCTGGTCACCTGGGGGATCTTCGCCACCGCGATGGCGGCCGTGCAGGGAGAGACCAGCTTCTACATCATCCGCTTCCTGCTGGGTGCCGCCGAAGCGGGTTTCTTCCCCGCGGTGATCCTCTACCTCACCTATTGGTTCCCCTCGGCGCAGCGCGTAGCCGTGCTGGGCCTGTTCATCCTCGCCCAGCCACTGGCCAACGCGCTCGGTGCACCAGTGTCGGGCCTGCTGTTGAGGATGGAAGGCATCTGGGGTCTGCACGGGTGGCAGTGGATGTACATCATCGAGGGCCTCCCCGCGGTCCTCATGGGTTTCGTGGTCCTGGTCGCCGTGACCGACCGCCCGAAGGACGCCATGTGGCTGGCTCCGGAGGAACGGCAGTGGTTGCAGGCGACGATGGACGCCGAGGACGCGGCCAAGACGGCCGCTGGTAGTCACAGCTTCGTGGCCGGGCTCAAGGACCGGCGATCCCTGGTCTTCGCAGCCTTGTACTTCGGCCTGGTGATGGGCATCTACGGCCTGAGCCTCTGGCTGCCGTCGATCGTCGAGGCGATGGGTGACCTCTCCACGACGCAGATCGGTTTCATCGTCCCCATCCCCTACATCTGTGCCGCCGCCTTCGTGTTCTTCTGGAGCCGGCACTCCGACCGCACGGGCGAGCGGGTCGGCCACGCCACCTTCTCGATGGTGCTCGCGGCCGCCGGACTCCTGGCGTCGGGCTTCCTGCTGGAGGTCAGCCCGGTGTGGGCGATGGTCGCCCTCTGCTTCGCCGCGATGGGCACCTTCTCGGCGATCTCCCCCTTCTGGGAGTTGCCGTCCGCGGTCCTGGGGGGCGCGGCGGCGGCATCCGGCATCGCGCTGATCAACTCGCTGGGCAACCTCGGTGGCTTCGCTGCTCCGTACGCGGTCGGCGCCCTGGTGGACCGCACCGGCGACGCCAAGGCCGGGCTGCTGCTCCTGGCCGGGGTACTGGCGGTCACCGCCGTGGCGACCTTCCTCTACGGCCGCAGCGCGCACGCCGGGAGGGTCCCGACGGCCAGTCACGAGGACGTGCTGGCCAAGGAGGCCGCGGCGTTCGAGATGCCCGCCGACGAGCTGCACCACCGCGGTGACCCGGCCGAGGTGGCGGACAGACGGGACCGGCGATGACTGCACACCGATCCCAGCAGTGGTACGCCGGTGCGGACCTGCGCAACACCTATCTGCACCGGGCATGGATGCGCCGAGGGCTGCCGGACCACGCATTCGACGGCCGCCCCCACATCGCCATCGCGAACACGGCATCGGACCTCGTCCCCTGCAACATGCACCTCGACGAGGTCGCGACGAGCGTCAAGCAGGGGGTGTACGAGGCCGGCGGGATCCCGCTGGACATGCCGGTCATGTCGCTCGGCGAGACACAGATGCGCCCGACCGCGATGCTGTTCCGGAACCTCGCCGCGATGGAGATCGAGGAGGCGCTGCGGGCGAACCCGATCGACGGGGTGGTCCTGCTCGGTGGCTGCGACAAGACCATCCCGGCGCTGCTGATGGCCGCGGCATCGGTCGACGTCCCCGCGGTGGTCCTGCCGGGAGGCCCCATGCTGACCGGCCACTTCAAGGGTGCGCCGATGGGGTGCGGCACGGACGTGTGGCGCTTCGTGGACGATGTACGCGCCAACCTCATGACCGACGAGGACCTGCGGCGGTCGGAGTCGGCGATGATCCGCAGCAAGGGCCACTGCAACACGATGGGCACGGCCTCGACGATGGCGATCATGGCCGAGGCGCTGGGCATGACGATCCCTGGTGTGGCCGGTACCCCCGCTCCGGACACCAGCCTGCTCGAGCACTCCCACGCGGCCGGTCGGCTCGCGGTGGAGATGGTCCAGGCGGGCCGCCGGCCCAGCACCGTGCTGACGGCGGCGTCCTTCCACAACGCCATCGTCGCGCTGGCCGCCACCGGCGGGTCCACCAACGCGATCGTCCACCTGCTCGCCATCGCCGGCCGACTGGGCATCGAACTGCGGCTCGAGGACTTCGACCGCATCGGCTCCGGCGTACCGCTGCTGTTGAACCTGCAGCCGGCCGGGCGGTACCTGATGGACGACCTGCACCGAGCAGGTGGGCTCCTGGCAGTGCTGCGTGAGGTGCAGGACCTGCTCGACCCCGGCGCGATGACCGTCACCGGGAACCCCCTCGTCGAGCACCTCGCCGACGTCCGGATCTGGGACGAGGACGTCATCCGCCGCCGGGACGCGCCCCTGCAGGACAACGCGGGTATCGCTGTCCTGCGCGGCTCCCTCGCCCCGGACGGCGCGGTGGTCAAGCCCGCCGCGGCGTCCAAGGACCTGCTCGTGCACCGGGGCCGCGCGGTCGTCTTCGACAGCATCGAGGACCTCCATGCCCGGCTCGACGACCCGGCCCTCGACATCGACGAGACCTGCGTGCTCGTGCTGCGAGGGTGCGGCCCCAAGGGCTACCCCGGGATGCCCGAGGCGGCCAACACGCCCATCCCTCCCAAGCTGCTGGCCCGGGGCGTCCGCGACCTGATCCGGATCAGCGACGCCCGTATGAGCGGGACCGCCTACGGCACCGTCGTCCTCCACGTGGCTCCGGAGGCGGCGGCGGGTGGCCCCCTGTCCCTCGTGCAGGACGGCGACATGATCGTCCTCGACGTCCCCGGCAGACGGCTCGACCTCGACGTCCCGCCCGAGCAGCTGCTGGCCCGGCGCCCGTCCGAGGCGGCTGAAGCTGCCTACACCAAGCCGCTCCGCGGCTGGCAACGCCTCTACGTCGACCACGTCATGCAGGCCGACAAGGGTGCGGACCTGGACTTCCTCGTCGGCTCCAGCGGCGACGAGGTGACGCGCGACTCCCACTGAGCCGCCAGCGGGGGCGGCGCACCTCCCGCCACGCATCCGACCCGACCTTGGAGCCGCGGTGTCCGCTCCGACCGCCACCCTCGTCTCCGCGGTACCCGTGCCTCCCACGGCAGACGGAGACCTCGACAGCGGAGGCCTGCAGCCGCTGTACCGGTACCTCGCGGCCGCCGGCGTGGACGGGGTGTTCACCGCCGGGACGACCGGGGAGTCCACCGCGCTCGACGACGAGCGGGAGACCGTCCTCACCGAGGCGCTGGAGGTGTTCGGCCCCGATCGGTTGTACGCCCACGTGGGTGCTGCGTCCGCCTGGGAGGCGACGCGCCTCGCGGCCCGAGCGGTCGCCCCGGGCGCCCGGAACCTGGCCGCGATCGCCCCGTTCCACCTGCCCGCGGGTCCGCCGCGGGTCGCGCTCGACGAGCCCTCACCCGCCCAGCTCGACACCCTCCGCACCGCCATCGAGGAGCTCACGTGACCACTCCCCTGCCCAGCGAGCGCACCGCGATCCTCACCGGAGCGGGATCGCCCCGCGGCATCGGCCGGGCCACCGCCGACCGGCTGGCTCGTGACGGCTGGGCCGTCGCCGTCCTCGATCTCGACGCCGACGCCGCCGAGGGAACTGCGGCGGAGATCGCCGAGGCCCACTCCGTTCCCACCCTCGGCGTCGCCGTGGACATCACCGACGAGACGGCGGTGGACTCCGCCGTGACGGCGGTGGAGGAGGCCCTGCCGCCGGTCATCGGGCTGGCGAACATCGCGGGGGTGAGTTCTCCGGTCGACTTCCTCGAGGTGACGACGGCGGAGTGGGACCGCGTCTTCAACGTCAACATGCGCGGCACGTTCTTCGTCACGAGGCGGGCCCTCCCCGCGATGGTCGCTGCCAACGTGGGACGCGTCGTGAACGTCTCCTCCATCTCCGCCCAGCGAGGCGGGGGCACGTTCTCGAAGACCCCCTACAGCGCCTCGAAGGCCGCCGTCATCGGCTTCACGCGGGCTGTGGCGAGAGAGATGGGCCCGCACCACATCACGGTGAACTGCGTGGCGCCGGGGCCGATCGACACCGACATCATGGGCGGCACGCTGACCGACGAGCGCAAGGCGGCGCTCAGCGCCGACATCCCCCTCGGCCGGGTGGGCACGGTCCAGGAGGTCGCCGCGCTGTTGACCTTCCTGATGAGTGAGGACGCCGGCTGGATCACGGCGGCGACGTACGACATCAACGGCGGCCAGCAGATGTCATGACCCGGCAGATCAGTGCCCGACCACCGAACGGACCCGGAAGCCCATGACGAAGTCGACCCTGGACCTGACCGCTCTCCCACCGGCGCGGGTGGAGCCGGATGCGCGGCAGCGCATCCGCAAGGCGCTGGCTGATTCCGGTCGCCGGATCGCCGTTCTCGACGACGACCCCACCGGATCACAGACGGTGCACGACGTGGCGGTCGTGACCGTCTTCGACGCCGAGGAGATCGCTGCCGGCCTCGACGGGCCGGGCTCCACGTGCTTCATCCTCACCAACACCCGCAGCATGGGCGAGGCCGACGCCGTCGGGGTGAACACCCGCGTCGGTCGCATGCTGTTCGAGCTGAGCAGGCGGCTCGATGCACCCATCGACGTGATCAGCCGCAGCGACTCGACGCTGCGCGGACACGTCATCGCCGAGGTCACGGCGCTGGGTGCGGTGCGCCGGGAGGTGCTGGGTCGCGGGTACGACGGCGTGCTGCTCATCCCCGCCTACTTCGAGGCCGGCCGCTTCACCGCGGGCGACGTGCACTGGGCGCGGGTGGGAGGTCGGCCGCAGCCGGTGGGCGAGACGGAGTTCGCGCGCGACGCCACCTTCGGTTTCTCCGCGTCGGACCTGCGGGAGTTCGTCGCGGAGAAGAGCGGAGGCAGCATCCGGCCGGACCAGGCGCACAGCCTGACGCTCGACGACATCCGCGGCGGCGGCCCCCAGCGGGTTGCCGAGATCCTCTCCGGGGTGACCGACGGGGCGTTCGTCGTCGTCAACGCGGTGGAGTACGCCGACCTCGACGTCGTCGTCCTGGGTCTGCTGGAGTCGGAGGCGACCGGGAAGTCGTTCCTGTACCGGACGGGTCCGTCGTTCCCGCAGCCCCTGGCCGGGCTGGACCCGCACCCGCCGCTCCAGGCGTCGGACATCTGGCCCGGCGGGCGACCCGCCGGGCACGGACTGGTCGTCGTCGGCTCCCACGTGGGCCTCACGAGCCGCCAGGTGGCCGTGGCGCGCGACCGCGGCGACATCACCGAGGTCGAGCTCGAGGTCCCAGCCGTCGCGGACCCGGAGCGCCGCGACGCCCATGTCGCCGAGATCACCGCACGGGTGGTGGCCGCGCTCGCCGATTCCGACGTGCTCCTGTTCACCAGCCGGACGTTGCTGCGCGACACCGACCCCGAGGCCAGCCTGGAGATCGCCCGGCAGGTGTCCACAGCGGTCATCGAGGTGGTGCGCGGCGCCGTGGCGGCCGAGCCGGCGTGGGTCGTCGCCAAGGGGGGCATCACCTCTCACGACGTCGCGGTGCGGGGCCTGGGTATCCGGCGCGCGACGGTCCTCGGGCAGCTCCTGCCCGGCCTGGTGTCGGTGTTCCAGCCGGTCGAGGCCCTCCCGCCGGTCGTCGGCACGCCCTACGTCGTCTTCGCCGGCAACGTCGGCGACGAGACCACCCTGGCTCACGTGATCGACCTCTTCCGCGGAAGGACTGCCCCGTGACACGAGTGGGATGGATCGGCCTGGGCGCGATGGGCTTCCCGATGGCGGGGTGCGTGGCCCGCGCCGGATTCGACGTCAGCGCCTACGACATCGAACCCGCCCGGGCCGAGGCGCTGGCCGCCGACGGGGTGGAGCCGGCGGCGTCGATCGGCGCTGCGGCCGGTGGGGCGGACGTGCTCGTCGTCATGGTCGCCACGTCCGACCAGGTCGAGAGCGTGCTCTTCGGCGACGACCCGGCGGCGGAAGCGCTCCCCTCCGGCGCGACCGTCGTCGTCATGGCGACGGTCGGTCCCGCTCCGGTCCAGCGATGGGCCGAGCGGCTCGGGCAGCAGGGGGTCGACGTGGTCGATGCACCGGTCTCCGGCGGCGCGGCCCGCGCCGGCGCCGGTGACCTGCTGATCATGGTCGGTGGCACGCAGACGGCCGTGGACCGGGTGCAGCCGCTGCTCGACGCGATGGCTCGCAGCGCACCCCACGTGGGGACGGCCCCCGGCGACGGGCAGAAGGTGAAGCTCGTCAACCAACTGCTGTGCGGCGTCCACATCGCCGCGGCCGCCGAGGCCCTCGCCCTCGCCGAGGCGCTGCAGCTCGACTGCGGCGCCACCTGGGAAGTCCTCCGCGGCGGTGCCGCCGCGTCGTTCATGCTCGACGACCGCGGAGCACGGATGGTGCACGGCACCGACGAGGTCAAGAGCGCGCTCGACATCTTCGTCAAGGACATGGGGCTCGTCACGGACGCCGCCCGCGCCAGCAGCTACCCCGCGCCGCTGGCGTCCGCAGCCGAACAGCTCTACCTCGCCGGCCGTCGCGCCGGACTCGGCCGGCGCGACGACTCCGCCGTCATCGAGGTGCTCCGCGGCGCCCCGCTGACGTCCGCCCCCCGGCCCGCCGGAGGGGTCCCCCGGTGAGACTGGCGACGTTCCGGCTCGGGCAGGAGGACCGGGTGGGCGTGGCCGACGTCGAACACGGCGTCGTCCACGACGTGACCGACCTGCTCCCGTCCGGCGCCGGTGTCCTCGACCTGATCACGGACTGGACCCGCCTGCGACCCGCACTCGACCCGGTGCGTTCGACGCCTGCGCACCCGCTCGACGCCGTCACGCTCCGCGCCCCCATCCCGGAGCCCCGCCGCGACCTGTTCTGCGTGGGCAAGAACTACCGGGAGCACGCCGTCGAGTTCAGCCGCAGCGGCTACGACGCCGCGGGCCGATCGGAGGAGCTGCCCACGCACCCGGTGGTCTTCGCCAAGGCCACGACTGCCGTCACCGGCCCGTTCGCCGACATCGACCCACACCCCGGACTGACCCGCGAGATCGACTACGAGGCCGAGCTGGCCGTGATCATCGGGAAGGGCGGGCGGGACATCCCCCGCGAGCGGGCCTCCGACCACGTCTGGGGCTACACGATCATCAACGACGTCACCGCCCGGGACCTGCAGCGGGCACACGAGCAGTGGCTGCTCGGCAAGTCCCTCGACACGTTCTGCCCGATGGGTCCCTTCGCTGTCTCGGCCGACGAGATCACCGATGTCACCGCGCTGGGGGTATCGGCCACGGTCAACGGCGAGCCCCGCCAGTCGGGCACGGTGAAGGACCTGATCTTCGACATCCCGGACCTGATGGCCACCATCTCCGCAGGCATCACGCTGCTGCCGGGCGACATCATCGCCACCGGCACACCCGCCGGTGTCGGCATCGGGTTCACCCCACCGCGGTTCCTCACCCCCGGCGACGTCGTCGAGGTCTCCATCACCGGACTGGGCACCCTCCGCAATCGTGTCGGCCACGGGGCGGGAGGTGAGCGACCGTGACGAGCTCGCCGCAGCCCGGGCTCGCCGGCCTGGACCCGACACCGCACCAGCATCCGCCCGACCTGACAGCCGGCGCCGGACACGCATGAACGCCCACGCCTCGCACGTGCACGTCGGCGTCGTCGGGAAGCCCGGAGCCCACCGTACGGTCCGCTGGCGAGTTCGGAACCGGCTCGCCGCGCCGGCGCAGGGCAGGTCGGCGAGGTGACCCACACCGATCTCCCAGCCGCCCTCGCGACCGCCGAGAGCCTCGCCCGCGCAGCCGGTCGGCTGCAGATGCGCGAGCGTGCCACGCTGACGGTGCACGGGTGGAAGGCGCACGCGAACGATCTGGTCTCCGACGTCGACCTCGCCAGCGAGCGCCTCATCGTCGACGGCCTGCGCACGGCATTCCCCGCCGATGGCGTGCTGGCCGAGGAGGGCTCGAGCAGCACCGGCTCGAGCAGCCGCCGGTGGATCGTCGATCCGCTGGACGGAACACGGAACTATGTGACCGGCGCCGGTCCCTGGTCGGTGTGCATCGCGCTGCAGGACGGCGACGACACCCTGGTGGCGGTGGTGCACGACCCCGCTGCTCGAGAGACGTTCACCGCCGTGCGCGGTGCAGGCGCGGCACTCGACGGCGAGCCGCTCGGCGCCTCAGCCTGCTCCCGCCTCGGTGAGGCGATCGTCGGGTTCAGCTTCAACCCGTCACCCGAGGCGAAGCGTGCCATGGCGGAGATCCTGCCGGCGCTGCTCCCGGCCGTCGGGGACATCCGCCGCATCCCCGCAGCACTGCACCTGGCCTACCTGGCGGCCGGGCGTTTCGACGCAGGTCTGCTGGTCCACACGAAGCTCTGGGACATCGCGGCGGGGCTGCTCGTCGCCGCGGAGGCTGGTGTAGTGCTGTCCGGACCGGACGGCGTGCCCACGCCGGAGTTGACCCTGGCCGCCGCGCCGGCGCTCTGGTCGCAGTTCGCCACGGCAGCGGCCGTTCGGTAGTCGCCCCGGCCACTGCGCCCCTCGACCTGAGCGTCACCTCGTCGGCTCTGCAGTACTGGTCACCCGGCTGGGCGCGACCTGCGGCCCACCCTAGGCGACGAGCGCCACCGCCATGACCATCGGCAGCGAGACGATCGAGGCGATGGAGGTGACCATCGTCAGCGTCTTGAAGGTCCCCTGGGTCGACAGTCCCAGCAGCGACTTGAACATCCAGAAGAAGTTGCTGTTGACCTGGAGTGCGAACATCGCGCCCGAGGCGATGGCGAGGCCGATGACGATCGGCGACACGTTGATCGACCCGAGCACCGGGCCGATGATCCCGGCGGCTGTGATGGCCGCCACCGACACAGACCCGATCGCCAGATGCAGCACTGCCGCGATGAGCCAGGCGAGCAGGATGCTGAGGATGACCGGTGCCTCTGCTTCGGCAGTGAAGAGGTCAGCCAGGATCGTGTCGAGCCCGGTCTCCCCGATGACGGCACCCAGGGACCCACCGATGCCGGTGATGAGGAGGATCGCGCCGGTGGTGTGGAAGCCCTCGCTCATCGCCGTGTCCGTGCCCTCCGAGCCCAGGGTGCGCCGGCAGAGCACGTAGGCACCGATCAGGCCGACGAAGAGCGCGAAGTTGGCGTCGCCGAGGAAGGCGATGAAGTCGTTGGAGAACTCCAGCAGCTCGGCGAAGGCACCGAACGCGATCATCACCAGCGGCACCAGGATGGGCAGCAGGCAGATGAGCAGCGGAGGCGTCGCGCTCTCGTCCTCGACCAGCTCGGTGGTCTCCTGCTCGACCATGGCCTCGTCGACGTGTTCGTCCCTGGCCAGGTTCCAGTAGCGGCCGCGCAGGAGCAATCGGAAGATCAACGTCGTCACGATCGCGGTCAACGGCCCCAGCACGAGGCCGTAGAGCAGCCAGGTGCCAAGTGGTATCCCGAGCAGGCCCGCGATGGAGACCGCGGCCAGTCCCGGGATCACGAAGACGTAGCCGGCGAAGATCCCGGTCCCGAGCGCACCGGACATGTGCGGCAAGCCGGTACGGCCGATGAACGGCGCGGTCGACCGCGCCACCGGAGAAGCCAGCACGACCTGTACGTCCACATAGATCGACGGGAAGATCGTCGACATCGCCGCCGTCATCGCATACGGGAGCCGGTGCGCGCCGACACGGTCGACGAGCATCGTCACCATCTTCCGGAACGCGCCGATCGCATGGAGCATCGCCCCGATGAGCACGCCGAAGCCGATGAGGAGGCCGACCTCGCCCATGATCTCGCCGAAGCCGGTGGCGATCGCCGTCAGCGTCGCCGTGAAGCCGACACCGGTCGCGAGGCCGAGATAGAGCGACCCGATGATCAGCGAGATCACCGGGTCGACCTTGATCTTGATGATCAGCAGAACGATGATGGCGATGGCTATCGCGGTGTGGAGGACGACCACGACCTGCTCCTCCCGGTACGGGGAGTGGCGAGGTCACCGGCACCGTCGCCACGTGGACCCCACACCTTGGCACTGATCGGCGCCGCCGGTCCGGCGTGAGTCGATGCGGTCGGCGGCCGGCGGGTTCGCCACCGCCGCCGGGTGGCTGCCCGTGCCGGGACAACCGGACCCGGAGGGTCCGAGCTGGAGCCGATGTCCCGACAGACCACATGGTCGGGACGGCGGGACCCGGACCTACGACGCCTCGCCCCCAGACGTGCGCAGCGCGTTCGTGACGGTCCGCCTGAGTGCGTGTGTGCAGCCCACGCCCCCTACGGAAGCGTGCGGAGGGGACGAACGGTCCCGGACCGAGGACGCCGGTGGTCAGGAGGGTGATCCCGAACGGCGCGTCTGACGGGCACCGATCCTCCGGCCCTGGAGTCGAGGGGTGCCGGCCAGCTCACCGGCGAGGGAAGCATCCGCTGCCACGCCGGGCTGGGGCAGCTGCTCGGCCGCCCACGCCACGTACTCGCGCAGCAGCGGCTCGACGACCGCCGCGGCGTCGATCGTCGGCACCGCCTCGATCGTCGGCAGCGTCGCGATCGGCGGACGTCGGGCGTCGGGCGTCGGGCGTCGGGCGTTCACTATGCGCTCCTCTCGAGGTAGCTGGGGATCGGCGCCACCGCCGTCTGGAGCCGGGGCCCGAGCTGGCCTGCGCCCCCTCGGCGATCGAGACGAGCTCGTCACGCGTGGGGCCTTCAGCCGTCGGCTGACGCCAGCCGGTCTCGTAGACGGCGCGGGCCAGCGGCTCGGCGACAGCCAGCGACGCCGGCAACGCGGTCATGGCCATGAAGTCGGCGACGTGGGGTTCGATCCGGGGGTCGGCCTGGGCAGCCGCGACGATGGCGGCCGAGGTCAGGGGCCGGGTGAGGTCGAGGTCGTGGCCTTGCCAGCGGCGTACCGATTCGGCGTCGAAGGCGAGGTGGTCCTCGACCCACGGGAGGATCCACGTGGCGCACCACGCACCGAACGGGGCAGCGATGGTGGCGGGGTCGACGCCGGCGTCGAGCAGCTGCAGGAGTGCGCCGATCTGCATGCTGGCCATGGCGAGCCCTCGGCCCGCCGTGGGCGCCGTGGTCGCGACTGCGTCACCGACGGCGACCAGACCGCGCCGACCGAGCTGCCGCCGGTAGATGTTGAGCAACCCACCACCGACGATGACGCCGCTGGTCGGCGTGGCGACGCGGGTGTCGGTCCATTCGGCCAGCCCAGGGATCGCCCGGCAGGCGGCATCGAAGGCATCCGGGTGACGGAGGGCGCCCAGGCCGGCGTCGGTGGTGGGCCGGATGATCACGACTGAGACGTGGCCGTGTTCGTGCGGGAAGGCGTAGCCGTCGTACCCGTGGAATCGGGCGCTCCAAGCAAACGGCGTGGCCAGAGCAGCCGGCGTCGCGCCCAGGTGCCGGCGGTAGGTCCGCGAGACGTAGGCCATGCCGACGTCCCCGCGGATCTGCGGCGGCGTCAGCCGGGAGAGGCGGCCGCTCGCATCGACGACCAGGTCGGCGCTCACGGTCGAGCCGTCCACGACCGCGCCCACGACCCGGCCGCCCCGCTCGGCGAGGCCGTCGACGTGGCCGACCGCGACGGTCAGCCCGTCGACCTCTGCCGCCGCCCGGCGGAGGGCTCGCTCGTAGGTGATGCGGCGGGACCGCACCCCGACCGCTGGGGTCCAGGGGCCGGTTGCGGGCAAGTCGATCGGTTCCGCACCGAGGTCGAGCCACGTATGCCATGCCTCCGGCCACTCGGCGAGCAGCAGGTCGCGTACCTGCGGGCGGAACCCGTGGGCCTGCTGGAACTGCATCACGCCCCGGCGCCGCCACGAGCCGTCGGGTGCAGGGCCGGGGTCCCTGTCGACGGCCACGATCCGATGGCCGCGCCGGGCGAGCGCCGCGCCGAGGGTCAGGCCCGAGGGCCCGGCGCCGACGATGATGACGTCCATTCCACTCTCCATTACACTGGCGAGGTGTTCATTACACTAGCAGTGCTGTCAAACGGATCGGCACATCCCACGGACCTGCGCGCATGACGGGCGGCGGCCGCCCGTACCGCTCCGCCCTGCGCGACGAGCAAGCGCGGGTCACGCGCCGGCGGATCGTCGACGCCGGAGCCGCGCTGTTCGTGGAGAGCGGCTATGTCCCGGCCACGATCGACGCCATCGCCGAGCGTGCAGGGGTCAGCCGCAGGACCGTCTTCACCTCGGTCGGCGCGAAGGCCGCCGTACTCAAACTCGCCTTCGACTGGACGCTGGCCGGCGATGAGGAACCGGTGGCCATCGCAGACCGGCCGGAGGTGCAGCGGATGATGCGGGGCGAGGACCCTGCCGAACTGCTCACCGCATGGATGGCGATGAACGCAGCCATCAACAGGCGGCTCGCCACGCTGTACCACGTTCTCGTCGTGGCGGCCGACGCCGACCCCGACGCTGCAGCCCTCCTCGCCACGACCGACGACCAGCGGGCCGAGGGCGCCCGCGCTGTCGTCGGCCGTGTCGCCGACCTCGGCGGGCTTCGGCCCGACCTCGACCCCGAACAGGCGGCCGCCATCGCCGACGTCCTGATCGACCCGACGCACCACCAGCGCCTGGTCGGCACATGGGGCTGGACGTTCGAGACCTACGTCAGGCACCTGCAACGGATGGCGGTGGTGTCGCTGCTGGCGTAGCAGCAGCGACCGACGGGAGGCGTCGCCCGGACAGAACGCGCTCGTCCCTCCGGCACAGCCATCCCGGCACCTGGCCCAGCCGGCGGTGCACGCATCGGCGAGTCGGATGCGTCGATCAGGCGAGCCGCCGCTGCGGACGCGCTGAGCGCTCGCCTGAGCAGCCACCCGAGGCCGATCGGCTCCTCACGCGCCGAGGAGGCGGTGGCTGGTAGGGCAGGTGCCCCCTCCCCTCACCGGCAAGCGCGGTGGAGCAGCCGCGGGAGCCGCCCGGACGAGCCGGTCCCCTACCTCTCTGGCCGGGAGGCCACCGGCGCGACCTCCTCAGCCCGAGGGGTCCTGGCGACGAGCCTGTTCACCGCTGCGCGCAACTGCCGGAGGTCCCACTCAGTGCTCCACAGCGCCCAGGCGACGAACAGCACCTGGAAGGGCAGTCGCAGCCAGGGGTACCAGCCGCCGGGCTGTCCCTCGACGTCGATGCCGCCGACCGCGACGTACACGTTGGCCGGGAAGACGGCGACCAGGTAGGCGGCGAGCGCGAGCCCGGCGCGGCGCCGCCACGGCTGGCGGAGCAGCAGCGCGGCGCCGAGGCCGATCTCCACCACACCGGTCACGAGGACGAGGGCCTCCGCGGCGGGCACCCACGGCGGTAGGTGCTGGACGAAGGGCGTCGGCATCAACCAGTGGGCCACCCCGGCGAAGACCATCGCGGTGGCCATGCCGAGGCGAGCCGCTCGGCGGGCGGATCGGCGGCCGGACGACGGCCACAGGACGAGCGCGGCCACCACGGTCGCGAGCGCGAGCACGACGAGGAAGATCATGAGGATCGACCCATCGGGGGTGTGGGTGAGGAGGCACGGGGAGGCGGGGCGGGCGGCGACAGGGTCTGGGGTGACGGTGACCCGCCCGGAGTCGACCCTGACCTCGCCGTCCGGAGCAGACCGACGGCGAGGGTCAGCATCCCGGACACGAGGACGACCGCCCCGGCGTAGGCCAGGTAGACGACCGCGTTGGGTTCCCGGTCCTGCGGCCCCAGGATGGACAGGAAGAACGCCACGGGCAGCAGGACGGCGGCGGCGGGAAAGGCGAGCCGCACGAACCAGCGGGCGCGCTCGGACAGCCTGGTCTCGTCGACGTACCGGAGCGCGACCAGGGACAGGAGCAACAACACGCCTGCGTGCGCGTGACCGGCGCGCCACAGGTCCTGCCGCAGCGGGTTGTCACGGTAGCCCGGGTGGCCGATCAGCAGGCTCAGCACACTGACCCCGCCGATGACGACCGTGGGAAGGACGATGAGGACGATGCCGGCGACCCGACGGGACTCGGGGCTCATGCCGCGCCTCCTTCCGTCTCACCGGCCAGGCTCAGCGGCCCGTCGAACGCGGCAGGAACCCCCGCCATGGCGTCACCCATCAGGCCGACCGGGGCCAGGTCGACCGGGCAGCCGGTGGTCGGTGCGCTCGACGCACGGGTGGGTTGCCGGGTCATCGCGCCCGCGGGCCCGGCCGGCCGACGGGGCCGGGCTGCAGCCGCACCGGTGGGTGGTTCATCGGCGGGCTGACCGGAACGGAGGGGGATCGGAGTCGACAGTCCCTGCGCCATGGCTGCTCCTCGTCGAACTCGGTGGACACGCACCCGCGTGGGGAGCGCGCACCGCGGCGGCAACGCTAGGGGGCCGGCCGGGGAGCCGGACACGGCCACAGGTCCCTGTCCGGGCCGGATCGGTGGGCGATCTGGACGGCGAGCCGCCCGCCGGTGGGGTAGGCGTCGCACACGAGCCGTCCCACGCGAGTGCGCAGCTCCCGAGAGACGGCCAGCAGCAGGTCCATCTCCCCCTGGCCACGGAGGACGGTCGCGGTGAGCGACGACGGCATGGCGTCCAGCGCGGAGGAGGGATCGTCCCAGCCGTCGTAGCGGGCCACGACGGCGACCGGGCCCGAAGCACTCCTCGGTCACCTCGTGCGGCAGGTGGCCGGCCGACCTCGCCAGCAGCCGGGGCACCGCCCGCGAAGCCCGACCCCGGAGGATCACCGCCGCGCGCGATCTCCTCGACACCCGGGGCCGCGGCCAGGCCGTCAGAGATGCGGCCGTAGGAGGTGGCCATGCCCTCGTTGAGCAGCACCTGCGCACCCGTGCCGCGGACCGCCCGGCCATCGCATCGACCAGCCGGTCGCCGTCGGGGCCGACGGGCACGAAGGCCAGGCCGGGCTCGGTGCAGAACTGTCCGGCACCGAGGGTGAACGAGCCCACCATCACGTCGGAGCACAGCTGTGACGTCGCCTGGGTGCGAGCTGTGCGCCTCGACCACCACCGGGCAGCCCGCGGCGAGTGCCGAGGCGGTGTCGCCTCCGGGCATCATCCCGCTGGGCTCCTCCCGGCAACCGGCCTACACCATGGCCGCCGGCCTGCTCCTCGACGCCTTCCTCGTGCTGTCACCGGGGCGGACGGACCACCGCCACGGGGCACGGGGCGTAGGTGATGCAGCGCAGGCCGACCGACCCCAGGAGGAGGCTCGACCAGCCGGTTCGACCGCGTGACCCGACCACGAGCAGGTCGGCCGCATCGGCCACCTCGGTCAGGACGTCCCACTCGACGCCCTCGATGGTCTCCGCGCGGACCTGGACACCGGGAGGCCCGTCGCGCCACGCCTCCTCCACGCTCTCCCGCAGCGTGTCGTCGGCCTGGTCCCGCAGCGCGGTGTCCGAGAGCGCCCAGGGCGGGCCGCCGTAGCCGGACACGGTGTCCATCCAGGCGTGCACGACGTGCAGTTCGCCACCGCGCAGCCGGGCCTCCGCTGCGGCGAACCGGAGGGCGGCGACCGAGCCGGCCGAGCCGTCGACACCCACCACGACCCGACTGGCGGCTCCTTGCCACAGGACGGCGCCGTGCGAGGAGTCGTCGTCGCGCACGACGACCACCGGCCCCCGGCCGTACTGGGCACACTGCTGACTGACCGAGCCCAGGACCGCACCACGCACACCGCCCCGGCCGCGGGAGCCGACCACCAGCAGCCCGTCGTCGCCTGCGGTGTCGATCAGCTGCTGGGCCGGCTGCCCGTACCTCACCTCCGGGTGGACCGGGACGGCCTCGCAGCCCGTGGCCGCTGCGACCTCGGCGGCGTCGGCGCTCATCCTCGACAGCACGTCCCGCTCGAAGTCCGCGACGCTCGGCCGGCCGATCCCCCCGTCGTGGGCGTGCGGTGGCCCGTTCTCCGGCCAGACGGTGACCGGCCGCACCGCTCCCCCGCGCAGCCGCGCTTCCTGGAGACCCCACGCCAGGGCGGTGCGCGCGCGGTCCGAACCGTCCACTCCCACCACGACCTCGTCGGTCATCGCCACCTCGTCCGTCCGCGGTTCCGCCGACCGCCCCTACCCCACCGGGTCGGCCCGACCCAGGCCGGCTCGGTGCGGCGCCGGCCGGCCTGCCGCGTGTGCCGGCCGTGCCACCTGGCCCTGCCGACACGGATCTCCGCCCCTCTCCGTCGAGGGGCCGTTCGGTCGGGACGGCGCCGACGCCGGGACCCTCGACGCGCAGAGGGCGGACGGAGCCACCCAGCGCACCCAGGGGGCGGGGAGTGCGGTGCCGAGGTCGGAGCGCTCTGGACGCGCCGGGCTAGGCGTTGAGCGCGTCGGTCCCGTCGTGGACGGTCGCACCGGCAGCGGCGAGGGCGGCCTCGTGCTCCCGGCCGTGGTGGGCGCAGAAGACCAGGTCGTTGCCGCTGGGCAGCACAGCGCGGATGAAGCCCTGCGCGCCGCAGGCACCACGGCCGGTCCTGCCGTTCGGGCCGCCCACGACAGCGGATGCGTCGCAGCGGTCCGCGAGCGTCAGGGGGGCGACGGTGGGCATCGCGAACTCGACGTTCCTGTCCACGGTGGCGATGGACACCTGGTTTCCTCCGGTTGGGTCTCGATCGGTTCAGGTCATCGGTGGCTGGTGACGCCGGCTCGCGGGGCTCAGGGGACGATCGCTCGACGACGATCGCCTCAGCGGGCCAGAGCAGCTGCTGATCACGCTCGGCGTCGCGGCATGCTCCTCGCGCAGCCGGACGAAGCACGGGTGCCGCCGTCACCGAGCAGCGTGGGCTCCTCGGCCTCGGCGGCCCGGAACCGCTCGGTGTCGTCCCCGATCTGCTGTTCGTGGCTGCTGAGCACGGTCCTCCTCCTGTCGAGCTCGACCATGCCCTCGGGGACGCCGGCCCGGCCAGGGGCGCCGTCGGTCAGCTGGTACACACTGACATTGCCGACAGTCGGCAATGCGGATGCCATCAAACCATCGGCCGCACGACCGACCCGTACGACACCAGGACGACGGACGGCACCGTGTCCCGGTGGCGCTCACCAGGCCTCCGTGGACAGCGGGTCGCAGAATGCGCGCGCGGGACGAGGGTCCCTGCGCTGACGGTTCGGGCTCCCCACCGACGGGAGCCCTCGCCGATCACGTCCGGCCACACCTTGCCGGGCGTCAGCAACCACGACCACCTCCGATTGGCCGGACGGCACCGTGGAGGAATGGGTGACCCAGCAGCAGGCTGGGTGTGCGCTCCCCGAGTGGAAGGAGATGACGACATGCCCCTCACCGCCTCCCGCAGTCGAGAGGACACGTCACGGCACGTTGCGACAGCACAGTTCCCGGAGGCCGTCGTCGGTACTCGCAGCCCCACCCGCGCGAACGTCGACGGATTCATCCCGGTGCTCGCCAGGAAGGCGAGGCCGACGAGACCGCCCATCGACATCGTCGAGGAGTGGGGAACGCAGAGCTTTCCTGCCAGCGATCCGCCGATGAACTGGTGAAGAACCCCGCTGCAGGAATGACGAACCCAACTCGAGGAAAGGTGAACGAATTGCTGACACACGATCTCGTGCGACTGGAGCGGGAGCTGGGAAGCCCCCGGTTGTCCGCCTTGCGCTCCACCCTCGGGCTCGCGGTCGCGCGCGCCGCCCTGCGCTCACTGGGACGTGGGATGACCGGTGGAACACCACGCCGCACGGAGGAGCTCCCGGCCCCCTCCGGCGATGTCCCTGCCCGTACACCGTGACCTGGCCCGGCGGTGCTGCACACGGACCGCGACGCTCGCGTGATCTCCTCACCCGCCGTCTCGCCGGCCGGCGAGACGGCCACCGAGATGCGGGCGCCGCTCGGGCGCAGCGCATACGGGTGGGGTCGTCGGGTCGCCCGAGGACAGCGCGGGAGGGCGAGCGATGACCGCCCTCCCCGTGCGGGCGCAGCGGCTGCCGGGAGTCGGTTGGCGCTACACCATCGCGGCCGACAGGGGCCGCCACGTCATGGTCGTCGTCGAGGACCGCGGACCTCGCCATCTCGTGCTCGTCGATCCTCGCCTGGACGAAGCACTCACGACGGTTCGACTGCCCGCTGATCGCGCCTCCGTGCTCGCCGCGCTGTTGACCGGAGCTCGGTTCACCGTGATCCCCTCCGATGAGCCCGCCGGACCGGACGCCGTCGACCCAGAAGAGGGAGGTGGGACCGGCCTGCTCCATGGCGCCCGGTGCGCCCTGCGAGGTGCTGGGCGGCACGTCGGAGCAGGCGGAGAACGCCGCTGAGGTCGGCATCCAGCACGGCCTCGGCCTCGTACGAGGAGACCTCGCGCGGCGGGCTGGCCGTCGACGTCATCGAGTGCTGAGGCACCGAGCACGCCGCCTGCCCGCCCTCGATGTCATGGGGGGTCCCGGTGCCCCGCCGGTCCGCCGGCGGTCAGCGGTCCCGGTCGCGCCCCGGCTCCCCGAGCCCGCCGACCAGCCGCGCCGGGTCGAACGGGGTGAACCGGGCGGTGGTCCCGAGCTCGAGGGCGTCGGCCGCGGCGTTCAGCCGAGCCGGGTCGGCCAGGTCGTCCCAGCGGCCGGTGTCGAGCCGCTGCTCGAGCGCCTGGAGCGCCGCGACCTGCTCGGCCGGCTGGAACCCGCAGTGGCCGGCCCCGTCCACGTAGGCCTGGCGCAGCAGACCCGCCTCACCCTCTCTGGCCACCTGCTCGGCGTACCAGTCCTCGTGCTCCACCGGGACGAGTTCGTCGGCGACGGTGTGGATGGCGAGCTCCGGGACCGCCAGCTCCCCGGAGACCATCGACGAGCGGGTCAGGTCGGCCACGGCCTCGGGGTCGGCCTCGACGTCCGCGTCGCGGGTCAGCGTGGCCAGGTCGGCGTCCAGGTCGAGCCCGGCCTCGCGGTACAGCGCCCGGACCTGGTCGGCATGGGGACTGCTGTCCAACAGCGCGCGGTAGTCGACGCCGGCGTTGTAGGCGCTGTTGCCTCCCGCCGCGAGCTCGATCTGCTGCCGGCCGGTCACGTACCGCTCGAGGCCTCCGGCGACCAGCGCCTCGTACTGCTGCACCTGCCGGGCCCGGTGGTCCTGCGGCGTCGGTGGCACGTCCCCGGAGTACCAGGTCGGCATGTTGAGGAACGCGGAGGCGAGCGCGATGCGGGCCCGCCCCTCGGGCGTGCCCTGCGACTCCGTCACCACCGCGATCAGG
This sequence comes from Geodermatophilus sp. URMC 65, assembly GCF_053502545.1. Lineage (NCBI taxonomy): Bacteria > Bacillati > Actinomycetota > Actinomycetes > Geodermatophilales > Geodermatophilaceae > Geodermatophilus > Geodermatophilus sp. URMC 65. Next base: position 4,514,643 of record NZ_CP199954.1, on the reverse strand, counting down.
TCCGCCGCTGCCTGCGCCGCCTGCTCCGGGCTCTCGTACCGGACCAGCGGGATGTCCTGATCCGGAGCCAGCAGGTGGGACAGCGTGTAGACGCCGTCGAGCTGGTAGTCGTTCAGGTTGAGGGCACCGGCGACGAGCCCGCACGTGGTCAGGACGCCGTCGATCTCCCCGCGAGGGTCTTCCGCCTGCCGGGCACTCACCAGGCCGCCCATGGACCGGCCGAGGGCGATGGTCCGCCCCGGCTCGGCGCCGAGCAGCTCCTCGAACGCCGCCAGGGCGGCGTACTGGTCGTCGACCGCGGACTCCAGCGCCCACAGCGACGGCCCCGAGTACGACGAGCCCACGAGGGCGTATCCCTGCTCGAGCAGCTCCTGCCGGGTCGGCTCGTCCGGGGCGTCCTGGGCCGCCAACTGCCCGAAGCCGTGGGCGAACAGGACGACGGTCCCGTTCCACTGCTGTGGCACGTGCGCCATCCAGTCGGCACCGCTGGCCAGGTCACCGCGGTACTCGCCGGGAGGCACGTCGGGCGGGACCGGCGGCGCAGCGTTCGCCGCCGTCATCGACGCTGCCCCACCGGCCACTGCGACGGCCCCTGCCATCGCCGTCAGTCGGGTCCCCCACCTGGTCATGTCCACTCCCTCATCCCCGGACGACGCCCGGCGTCAACTGCGTGGTGCGGGCCGCCCTGGACGGCCCGCGAACGGAAGTGCGGGTCTCCTGTCCGCTCGGGGCGGGCTCGTGGTGCGACCGGCACGACGCCGGTGAGCGTCTCCAGAGCGCCGGGGTCGTCCCGGCTGGCCGGCGACACCCCGGTACGGCGCAGTCAGGCGAGCCCGAGCACCCGGACGGCGTTGTCCTTGAGGATGAGCGGCCGGACGTCGTCCTTGATCTCCAGCTCGGCGAAGTCGGCGAGCCAGCGGTCGGGGGTGACGACGGGGAAGTCCGACCCGAACAGCACCTTGCGCTTGAGCAGCGAGTTGGCCGCCTTCACCAGCTGCGGCGGGAAGTACTTCGGCGACCAGCCGGACAGGTCGATGTAGACGTTCGCCTTGTGCGTGGCCATCGAGATCGCCTCGTCCTGCCACGGCACCGACGGGTGCGCCAGCACGATGGTCAGGTGCGGGAAGTCGGCGGCCACGTCGTCGAGCAGCATCGGCGCCGAGTAGCGCAGCTTGATCCCCCGCCCGCCGGGCAGCCCGGCGCCGATCCCGGTCTGCCCGGTGTGGAACAGCGCCGGCACCCGCAGCTCCTGCAACGCGTCGTACAGGGGGTAGAAGCGGACGTCGTTGGGCTCGAACGCCTGCAGGCTGGGGTGGAACTTGAAGCCGCGCACCCCGTGCTCGGTCGCCAGCCGCCGCGCCCGGGCGACGGCGGCCTTGCCCGCGTGCGGGTCGACCGAGCCGAACGGGATGAGCACGTCGGGGTGCTCGGCGGCCTGCTCGGCGATCTCCTCGCTGGACAGCGCCGGGTGCCCGGTGCCGGCGGGGGCGTCGACGGTGAACACCACCGCTGCGGCGCGGCGGGCGCGGTAGTGCTCGGCGATCGCGGCCACGGTCGGGGTGCGGTCCTGGTCGGCGCGGAAGTACTTCGCCGAGGCGTCGAGCAGCTCCTGGTCCAGCGCGAAGCAGCCGTGGCTGTCCTGCTCGACGTGCACGTGCACGTCGATCGCGTCCAGTGCGGCGAGATCCATGGTGCGCCCCTCCTACAGATCGGTCCGGGCCTTGGCTGCCAGCAGGGCGGTGAGCACGGCGTCGCGCCGGGCGATGAGCTCGGCGGGATCGACGCCGGCGAGCTCCTCGTCGACGCCGGCCACGAGCTTGGCGACGAGCTCCGGGGTGAGCGTGACCTGCCCGAGGTCGCGCCACCACGCCTCGGTCGGCGGGCCGAGGTGCTCCAGGACGTGCGCGATCCCGCCGGGCCCGCCGGACAGGTGCTGGTTCGCGAACGGCCCGAGCACCGCCCACCGCAGCCCGGGACCGTGGGCGATGGCGGCGTCGATGTCGGCCACCGTCGCCACTCCGCGCTCGACCAGCGAGTACGCCTCCTGCCACAGCGCCGCCTGCAGCCGGTTGGCCACGTGTCCGGGCAGCTCCTGGCGCAGCCGGATCGGCTTCTTGCCGACGGCGGTGTAGAAGGCGAGCGCGGCCTCGACCGCCTGCTCCGAGGTCTTCTCCCCCGGCACCACCTCGACGAGCGGGATCAGGTGCGGCGGGTTGAACGGGTGCCCGATCACGACCCGCTCGGGATGCCGCGGGCAGCCCCGGGCGATGACGCTGGGCAGCAGGCCCGAGGAGCTGCTGGCCAGGACGACGTCCGGCCGCGCGGCCGTGTCGAGCACCGCGAACAACTCGTGCTTGACGTCTTCCCGCTCCGGGCCGTTCTCCTGCACGAAGTCCGCGTCCGCGACCGCCGCGGCGACGTCGGAGGTGAACGCCAGCCGCTCCGGCGACCCGCCCGCGGCGGGCGTGAGCGTCGGCCAGATCGCCGCGACGTCGGACCGCAGCCGCTCCTCCGCGCCGGGCGACGGGTCGGTCGCGGTGACGTCGAGGCCGTGGGCGAGGAAGTGCGCCGCCCAGCTGGCCCCGATCACCCCGGTGCCCACCACGGTCACCCGCTGGACGGTCACGACCGGCTCCGCGAGGCGGCGAGGCCGACGAAGGGGTCGAGCGCGGTCGGATCGGCGAGGACGTCGCGGCTGGCCACGTCGTCGAGCGCCGCGCCGAGCAGGATCCGCTTGGCCGGCAGCTCCAGCTTCTTCCCCGTCCGGTTGCGCGGGATCACCGGCAGCTCCGCGATGCCGTCCGGGATGTGCCGTGGTGAGAGTTCCGTGCGCAGCGCGGTGGCGATGCGGCGGCGCAGCTCGTCGTCCAGGGTGGTGCCGGGGCGGAGCTGCACGTACAGGAGCAGTTCCCCGTTGCCGCCGGCCGGGTCCTCCAGGTGCACGACCAGGCTGTCGACGACCTCGGGGAGCTCCTCGACCACCCGGTAGAACTCCGCCGTGCCCAGCCGCACCCCGCCCCGGTTGAGCGTCGCGTCCGAGCGCCCGGCGATCACCGCGCTGCCCACCGGGGAGAACCGCACCCAGTCGCCGTGCCGCCACACGCCCGGGTAGACGCCGAAGTAGGTGTCCCGGTAGCGCGCCCCGTCGGGGTCGCCCCAGAACCCCACGGGCATCGACGGCATCGGACGGGTGATCACGAGCTCGCCCAGCTCGCCGACCACCCGGTTGCCCGCCTCGTCGAAGGCCTGCGCGTCGACGCCCAGGCAGGGGCCGGAGATCTCCCCCACCCACACCGGCTGCAGGGGGCTGCCCTGCACGATGCCGCTGCACACGTCGGTGCCGCCGCTGCCCACGTTGAGCAGCACGCCGGGCCCGAACTGCTCGGCCACCCACCGGTAGCCCTCCGCGGGCAAGGGGCTGCCGGCGGCCCCGATCTGCCGGATCCGCGAGAGGTCGAACTCCTCGGCCGGCCGCACGCCCTCCTTGCGGCAGGCCATGAGGAACCCGGGGCTGGCGCCCATGAGCGTGGCCCCGGTCTCGGCGGCGAGCTGCCACTGCCAGCGCAGGTCGGGGTGCATCGGGTTGCCGTCGATCATCACGATCGACGCCCGCACCAGCAGCCCCGACACCAGCGCGTTCCACATCATCCACGCGGTGGTGGAGAACCAGAGGATCCGGTCGCCGGAGCGCAGGTCCCAGCTCAGGCCGTGGTTCTTGAGGTGCTCCAGCAGGATCCCGCCGTGTCCGTGGACGATCGCCTTGGGCTTGCCGGTGGTCCCGGAGGAGAAGAGCACGCACAGCGGGTGCGCGAACGGCACCGGGTCGAACGTCAGGTCCCCGGCTTCGGCGAGGAGCTCGTCCCAGCCGAGCGCGTCGGGCAGGTCGTTCCCCCCGTACGGGACGTGCACGACGTGCCGGACGGTGGGCAGCCCCGCCCGGATCTCCGCCACCTGCTCCCGACGGTCGACGTCCTTGTCGCCGTAGCCGTACCCGGCCACCGCCAGCAGCACGGTCGGCTCGATCTGCCCGAACCGGTCCACGACGCTGCGGGCGCCGAACTCCGGCGCGCAGCTGGCCCACACCGCGCCGAGGCTCGCCGTGGCCAGGAACGCCACCAGTGTCTCGGGGGTGTTCGGCAGGTACGCCACGACGCGGTCGCCGCGGCCGACGCCGAGCCGCCGCAGCCCGGCACGGGCACGGGCCACCTGCTCGCGCAGTCGACCCCAGGTCAGCTCCTGCCGGTCACGGGTCTGCGAGTAGGCGAGCACGGCGATCTCGTCCGCGTCCTCGGGCAGCCCGACGGCGTGCTCGGCGTAGTTCAGCGTCGCGCCCGGGAACCACTCGGCGCCGGGCATCTCCCGCCGGCCCAGCACGCGCTCCGGTGGCGTCGCGAAGCCCACGTCGAAGAACTCCGCAACTGCCGACCAGAAGCCCTCCAGGTCCTCGACCGACCAGCGGTGCAGCTCGTCGTACCCCTCGAAGGCGAGCCCGCGCTCCCGCTCCAGCCAGCGCAGGAACCGGTCGATCTCGGTGGTCTCCCGGACATCGGCGGCGACCGGGCGCAGCGGCTCCGGCGTCCCGACGGCGGTCACGCGCCCTCCCCCCGCTGCACCTTGCCGCCTCTGCCCTGCAGGAACGCCTGCATCCGCTCCTGGGCCTGCTCGCTGCTCCCCGCGAGGGCGGCCATCAGCGACTCCATCAGGTAGCCCTCCGCGGGGCTGGACTCCGCGATCCGCGGCAGCGCCTGCAGGACGGCGAAGTTCGTCACCGGGGAGTTGGCCGCGATCTTCTGCGCCAGCTCCAAGGCGTGCGAGAGTCCCTTCCCCGGCCCGGTCAGGTAGTGCGACAGCCCGAGGGTCTGCCCCTCCTGAGCGTCCAGGACGCGCCCGGTCAGCATCATGTCGGCCATGCGGTGCGCCCCGATGAGCCGCGGCACGCGCACCGAGCCGCCCCCGCCGACGAACAGACCGTGCTGCCCCTCCGGCAGCGCGTAGAACGCGCTCGGCTCGGCCACCCGGAGGTGGGTGGCCGACGCCAGCTCCAGCCCGCCCCCGATCACCGCCCCCTTGAGCACCGCGACGACCGGGACGCGCCCGTGCTCCATCCGCTCGAAGGCCCGGTGCCACATCCGGGAGTGCTCCAGGCCCTCGAAGGCGGTGCGCTCGGTCAGCTCCGACAGGTCCAGCCCGGCGCAGAAGTGCTTCCCCTCCGCGTCGAGCACGACCGCCTTCACCCCGTCCGGCGGAGCGGCGAAGAACGCCTCGATGCCGAGCACCGTCGGGTCGTCGAGCGCGTTGCGTTTGGCGGCGCGGGTCAACCGCAGCACGGCCACCTCGCCGTGGCGCTCCAGCTGCAGCGACGGCGGCAGCAGGGCGTGGACCCGGTCCTGGGCGGACCGCTCGGCGGCGCTGGTCACGACACTCCCTCCGGCCGCCGCGGCGCGGCCGCGGCCTGCTCGTTCGGGTCCGCCTCGGCGGCTCCGTGTCCTCCGGCGGTCGGGTGGTCCTCGACGGCGCGGTGTCGCAGCACGACCCGGCGGATCTTCCCGGTGGCGTTGCGCGGCAGCTCCGGCACGAACTCCACGTGTTTCGGCACCTTGTACCGGGCCAGGTGGGCCTCGAGGTGGGCGCGCAGCTCGGCCTCCGTCAGCGTCGCCCCCTCCCGGAGCTGCACGTAGGCGACGCCGACCTCACCCCAGCGGCTGTCGGCCAGTCCGACCACGGCGCAGTTGGCCACCGCGTCCAGCTGGACCGCCACGGCCTCCACCTCCGCGGGGTACACGTTCTCCCCGCCCGAGATGTACATGTCCTTGACCCGGTCGACGACGTGCGCCCAGCCGTCGTCGTCGACGCTCAGCACGTCGCCCGTGCGGAACCACCGGTCGTCGACGAAGCCGGCCGCGGTGTCCTCGGGTCGGTTCCAGTAGCCGGCGAAGACGTGGGGTCCGCGCACCACCAGCTCCGCCGGCTCGCCGCCGACCGGCGCGGGCCGGCCGTCGCGCAGCAGGGCGACGTCGGTGAAGAAGTGCGGCACCCCGACCGCCGTCGGGTGGGCCGCCGTTCCGTCGTGGGTGCTCATGTACACCCCCGGGGACGCCTCGGTCATGCCGTAGCCCTGGAGCAGCCGCACTCCGCGATCCAGCCAGGCGCGGGCCACCCGTTCCTGCACCGGCGACCCGCCGTACTGGACCACGGCGAGCGAGCTCAGGTCGGCCGTGCCCCAGGCCGGGTGCTCGCACATCATCTGGAGCATGGTGGGCACGGCCGAGAAGCTGGTGATCCGCGCTGCGGCCACCCGCTCGAGGACCAGGCCGGGGTCGGCCTTCGGGACCAGCTCGACGCTGCCGCCCTTGAACAGGGTCGGCAGCGTGACCTGGCCGAGACCGACGCAGTGGAACAGCGGCGCGATGCCCAGCGCGCGGTCGGTGCTCAGCACGTCGACGTGCGCCAGGTAGTTGACGGTGTTCCAGGTCAGGTTGCCGTGGGTCAGGACCGCTCCCTTGGGGCGGCCCGTGGTCCCGGACGTGTAGAGCAGGATCGCGGGGTCGTCCAGCGACACCTGCGGCTCGCTGTCGAGCGCGGGGCCGGCGGCGACCTCGGCCTCGTACTCCGCGCCGTCCACCGGGCGGTCCGCGGGGTCGACGGCGAGGACGTGGCGCACCGTACCCGGCAGGGGGACGGCTGCGGCGACGAGGGCGTTCGCGTCGCCACTGTGCACGAGCACCGAGGCACCTGAGTCCTCGAGCATGTAGCGGATCTCCGCTCCGGACAGGCGGTGGTTCAGCGGTACCGCGATCGCGCCGAGCAGCCAGGTGGCGAAGAACGTCTCGAACACCTCGACGGCGTTCACGCCCAGGTACGCCACACGGTCGCCCCGCCCGACGCCGAGCCGGCGCAGCGCCCCGGCGTACCGCGCGGTGCGGTCGGCGAGCTCGGCGTAGGTGAGCGACCGGCGGGGGTCGAGCAGTGCGGTGCGGTCCGGGGAGATCCGGGCTCGGCGGGCGGGCCAGGTGCCCAGGCCGGGGTTCGGTCCGGCGATCAGGTCCATCGCGCCTCCTCAGCGAGTGCGGGAGCGACCTCGTCGTCTCAAGGAACTTGATAGCAAGTACCCTGAGATCGAGTCAAGCGTCGTCCGCCAGCACGCTCGGGGCCTCGAGCCGGCGCACCTTGATCCCGGGCTCGGCGAGAGCGGTGAGGCAGGCCTCCAGCGCCCGCTCGAACACCGCGGCCTCCTCGGGGCTGAGGGCCGACAGCATCCGCTCCTCCAGCCCGTCGACGACGTCGTGACAGGCCTGCAGGACCTCGGCGCCGTGGGGCGTCAGCCACGCGCGCAGGATCCGGCGGTTCTCCCCGTCCGGACGGCGCTCGATGAGCCGGTCGCGCTCCATGGAGGCGACCAGCTGGTGCATCGCCTGCGGGGTGACGTAGGTCCGGCGGGCCAGCTGCGCTGACGACAACCCCTCCCGGCGCTCGAGGATGCTCAGCGCCGTGTACTGGTGCAGCGTCACCCCGAGGGGCCGCAACACCTCGTCCATCCGCGCCCGCTCGGCCATCTCCAGGCGCTTGACCAGGTACGTGAGGCGCTGACCGCGCCCACCGGTCGTCGGCGACAGGCGCTCCCTCATGGACCCAGCCTATCAAGCAACCTGATAGCAAGGCCCTTGCGAAGCTCTATCAAGGTTCCTAACATCGGCGGCGCATGTGACGCAGGCCGCTCCGGCTCCTCAGCTCTCAGCCAGCCATGACCCCGGCCGCTCGGCCGACCGGTCCCCAGCAGACAGGGCAACCGCGATGACGCACCCGCACTTCTCGCGCACCCAACTGCGCCGCGCCGTGCTGTCGAGCTACCTCGGCAGCGTGATCGAGTACTACGACTTCCTCCTGTACGCGACCGCCTCGGCCGTGGTGTTCAGTCAGGTCTTCTTCTCCGACCTCGACCCGCTCGTCGGCACCGTCGCCAGCTTCGGCACGCTCGCCACCGGCTACATCGCCCGCCCGCTGGGCGGCATCGTGTTCGGGCACTTCGGCGACCGGATCGGGCGCAAGAAGATGCTGATCATCAGCATGGTCATGATGGGCGTCGGCAGTACGCTCATCGGCCTGCTGCCCACCTACGCCCAGATCGGGGTCTGGGCCCCGGTCCTGCTGGTGTTGCTGCGCGTCGTGCAGGGCTTCGCGGTCGGCGGGGAGTGGGGTGGCGCGGTGCTGATGTCCGCAGAGCACGCCTCGTCCCGGCGCGGGCTGTGGGCCAGCTTCACCAATGCGGGTGCACCCAGCGGCGTGGTGCTCTCGACCCTGGTGCTGGCCGCTTCCGCCGGCCTGACCGGGGAGCAGGAGTTCCTCGCCTGGGGCTGGCGGATCCCGTTCCTGATCAGCATCCTGCTGCTGGCCGTCGGCCTGTTCGTGCGCGCGAAGGTCGCCGAGACCCCCGTGTTCGCCGAGGCGGCCGCGGAGAGGCCCGCGCGACCGCCCCTGTTCGAGGTCCTGCGCCACCACCCGCGCAACCTCGCCCTGTCGGTCGGGGTCGGCTTCGGTGCCTTCGTCGCCCAGGCCACGCTGACCACGCTGGTGATCTCCTACGCGGTGCAGGTCGGCTTCCCCCGGTCGACCGTGCTCAACGCGCTCACCCTGTCGTCGGTCGTCGCGGCGATCGGGATCATCGGGTTCTCCTCGCTGTCCGACCGGGTGGGGCGGCGGCCGGTGGTCGTGGCCGGCGCCGTCGCCATGGCGGTCTGGGCCTTCCTGATGTTCCCCATGATCGACAGCGGGTCCACGCTGCTGCTCACCCTCGTCGTGGTGGTCGGTCAGGGCGTCGTGCACGCCGCGATGTACGGACCGCTCGCCGCGCTCTACACCGAGCTGTTCTCGACCCGCTCCCGCTACACCGGAGCCTCGCTCGGCTACCAGATCTCCGGGCTCGGCGCGGGCATCGCGCCCGTCGCCTTCGCCTCCGTGCTCGCCGCGGGCGGCGGCACGATCCTGGTCTCCACCATCATCGCCGCGTTCTGCCTGCTCAGCGTCGGCTGCATCCTCGCCCTCCGGGAGACCTCCACCACCGACCTCACCGTGGACCCCGAGGTCGCCGCAGCCGTGCCGGCCGGCCGCTGACCGACCCGGTCGGGCGCCTGCCGTCCGAACGGGGACGCCACCACTCGGCCGCGAGGTGGTGGTCCGCACCGAGCGGGAGCGGACCACCGCCGCGTCCCAGCGACAGGGACCGGACGGACACGTCGAGCGACGCGGCGACGGCGAGCCAGGGAGCTCCGGCCGTGGACCCGCGCCGGCCCGTCACCTCGACGCGGTGTCGAGGAGCTCGGTGGCGATGCGGGTGAGCTGGCCGCGCCGGTCCGTGGCGGCCGGGCAACGCGTCACCCAGCCGCGGTCCTCCAGCGCGGTGACGGCGTGCGACAGCCGGCTGGGCGAGATGGCCGTGAGTCCGGCCAGCTCGCTCATCCGCAGTTGTTCGTCGCGGCCTGGGAGAGCATGGCGAGGATCTGGATGTAGACGTGGCCGATGCCGGCGTCCTCGCGCAGTTTTCCGTCCAGCCGCTGCGGCAGCAGGGTCATCAACCGGACCAGCGGCAGCAGGCTGCCGTCTCCGCCTCGCTCAGCCAGCGCGGCTCCCCGTCGCGCGAGGGCACGGCGACGCCGGTGGTCGGAGTGACGTCCGTCGTGCTCATGCCGCCTGGAAGGACCGCCGGGAGAGGCCGACGCCGTAGCCGTCGAGCGTGGTGAGCACCGGCGCGGTGGGGTCGGTGGCCGCGCCGAGAGTGACGAACAGCGGCGTGAAGTGCTCCACGGTCGGGTGCGCGTGGGGCATGCCCGGAGCGGCGGTGCGGAACCGGGCGAGCTCGGCGACGTCGCCGCGGGCCAGCGCGTCGGCGGCCCAGGCGTCGAAGTCGGCCGACCAGCCGGGCACCTGGTTCTCCCGCCACATCTCCCGGGTGAGGAACGGCAGGCCGTGGGTCATGTGGCCCGAGCCGACGACCAGCACGCCCTGCTCGCGCAGCGGCCGCAGCCGCTCGCCGAGCGCCAGCAGCTCCTCGGGGTCCTCGGTGGGCAGGCTCAGCTGCAGCACCGGGACGTCGGCGGCCGGGTACATGATCTTCAGCGGCACCCACGCGCCGTGGTCGAGCCCCCGGCGGGCGTGCTGGTGCACCTGCTCGGTGTCCGGCATGAGCCCGACCACCTGCCGGGTCAGGTCGCCGGCGTCGGGGGTGTCGTAGCGGAACGTGTGGTACAGCGCGTCGAAGCCGCCGAAGTCGTAGACCAGCTCGCTCGGGCGGGCGGCGCTGACGGACAGCGGCGCGGACTCCCAGTGCGCGGACACGACCAGGATCGCCTTCGGCTTGGGCAGCGCGCGGGCCCAGTCGTGCAGCGGGTCGAGCCACTCGGGGCTCTGCAAGGGCAGCGGCCCGCCGCCGTGGGACAGGTAGAGGCTGGGCAGCGGCCCGTCCTCCAGCGTCCACGGCCGGTGCGGCTGCTCGGCCTCGAGAGCGGCGGTGCGGCGCAGGTGCGCGGCGAACGGGTGCGCGGCCGGGATGCGGGCGTCGGCGAGGGCGGTCGTGGTGGGGGCGGGCGTGGTCATGCGGACTCCTCGGTGGTCGTGGCGGGAGAGGTCGGGGACGCCCCGGAGGTGGGGATCGGGGCGCCGTCGGTGCGGACCCACCGCACGGCGAGGGGTTCGCGCTGGGCGAACCGCTCCAGGTGGCTGCCGAGCACGTGCTCGACCCGCGCGACGGACTCCTCGTCGTGACCGGCGACCCAGAGGGTGAGCACGCCGTCGCCGACGACGATCCCGGCGGTGGCCGCGCCGATCACCGCGGTCGCAGGCGCAGTGATCGCGTCGCCGGTGAAGGGCACCTTGCGGCCCAGGTGCGAGATCAGCTGCTTGGCGTAGCGGGCAGGGGCGCCGGTGGCCACGTCGGCCCGGGAGCCGATCGTCCGGTCCTGCCGGGCGGTGCGGTCCACCGGCGCTTCGCCGGGCGTGGGTGGCGGGAACGCGGACGGGGTGCCGGACATCAGTCCTCCAGATACTTGAAGTTTCAAGCACTGCCCACCGTACGGATAGTCGGTTGATAGTTCAAGTATCTGGGTCGGAGTGGCCGGGAGGCGCCCGCCGGTGGCACCCACCGGGTGCCCGAGAGGGATGCCCGAGCCGTTGACGTCGGTGCGCTGGAGGTCCGCGTCGGTGGAGTCCCGCTCTCGGCCGACGGGAGGCACCTGACTGGCGGAGAACTCGTTCAGCTCGATCAGGTCCACCTCGCGACGGGCGCACCCTCGTCCCCGACCGAGACACCGCGCTGTGGCGCGGGGACCACCTCCTCCTCGTCCTGCCCAGCAGCGCCCGGGCCGAGGTGGAGCTTCGGCTGCGCGCGGTGCATCGCGCCGGCCGCCTGGCGAGCTGGCCGGGCGAGCACGGCGAGTCCGCGCCGGCCGCGGCCGGCCGCCGGTCCGCCCTCCGCCCGCGGCCGGCGACGAACACTCAGCCGGCTGGGGGCCGAGGGGGCGTCCCGTACCCGCAGCGTCCCGTACCCGCAGCGCCCCGGTCCCGGGAAGCCATCCGGCTCACCCGTCCGTGGTGCCGGGCGCCGGCAACCACGGGTGCCCGGAGTTGACCAGTGGCTGCCATTCCGCGGCAGACAGGCAGCGGGCATGGTCGGGTCAGGGCGAGCCGCCGCCCGAGCCGGCGCCCCTCGGCCCGCTCCGCTGACCGTCCGCTGCCTGCCCGGAGGAGCTCCCGTGCTGCACGCCCCCGACCGCGCGCCGCTGCTGTCCGTCACCGCGCTCCCGCCGGTCGGACCGGGTCACCTGGTCGTCGAGGTGGCCGGCGAGGTGGACACCCACACCGCTCCCCTGCTCGACGCGTGCCTGACCACGCAGACCCGCCGGCGCGGGGTCGCGACGCTGACCGTCGACATGCGGCGGGTGACCCTCCTCGGGGGCGCCGGCGTCTCCGTGCTCGCCCGGGCGCAGCGTCGGTGCCGGATGCGCGGGGCACGGCTGGCCGTCCTGCCCGACGGCCAGGGCCGCGTGCTCGGTGCCTTGCGGCGGTGCGGGCTCGACGACGTCCTCCCTCCCGCGCCGGCGGTCGCGGGGCCGGAGGGGAGTCGCGTCGTCCGGGCGCGGGCGCCGTCCCGGGCCGGTGCGCGGCGCCGCCGGAGGAAACCGTGCCGTTGAGGGGAGGCAGCCGGCCGCCGCTGCCGATGCGCCTGCAGGCCGCTGCCTACCGGTTCCGCGAGAGCCTGTTCGCGCTGCCCGCGCTCATCGTCCTCGGCGGTCTCGCGCTGGCCGAGGTCACCGGCGCGGTCGACCGGGTCGCCGGCGAGGACGGCGTCCCGCTGACCCTGACGATGGCGAGCAGCACCGCCACCTGGCTGCTGAGCACCGTCGCCGGCGCGACCATCACCACCGCCGGCGTCGTCCTCTCCCTGACGGTGGTCAGCCTGCAGCTGGCCAGCAGCCAGTTCTCGCCGCGGGTGATGCGGTCGTTCATCCGCGACCGGCTCAGCCAGGTGGTCATCGGCCTGCTGATCGCCACGTTCGTCTACTGCGTGCTCGTCCTGCGCCGCGTGGACGCCGAGGCCGCCGGGCCGGCGCTGACCGTCGCCGTGCTGCTCACCGTGGTCACGGTGCTGCTCATCGTGGCCCACCTGGACCACCTGGCCCACGGCCTGCAGGTCGGCGAGGTCGTCCGGGCCATCTCCGGGGAGGGCCAGCAGGTGCTCGCGGCGGCGCAGCGGGCGACGAGCGACGAGCGGCCGGGCACCGCGCGCACCCCGTCCGCCGGGGAGACCGTGCTCACCGTGCCGGCGCCCCGCGACGGCTGGGTGACCCTGGCCCCGAGCGACCGCATCCTGGCCGCGGTGCCGCCGGGCAGCACCGTCCGCCTGGAGACGCGGGCCGGCGCCTACGTCCACACCGGTGAGCCGCTGACCACCGTGTGGCCGGCGCCGGGGAACCCGCAGCCGGTGCTGCGCCGGCTGTCGGCCACGGTGCTGATCGCCGACAGCCGCACCATGCAGACCGATGTCGACTTCGCCCTCCGGCAGCTGGTGGACGTCGGGCTGCGCGCGCTCAGCGCCGCGGTCAACGACCCCACGACCGCGGTGGAGGCGACGCTGCGGGTGGGCAGCCTGCTGCGGCGCCTGCTGGTCGCCGACCCGCCGGCCGAGGCGGTCGCCGGGCCGGACGGGCGGCTGCTGCTGCGGCCCTGGCAGCTGTCGGCCGACGAGTACGTCGCGCACGGTTTCGACCAGCTCCGGCACGCCGCGCCGGCTCAGCCGCAGGTCGCCGCGGCACTGCTGCGGGTGCTGCGGATGCTGCTCGCCCACGTGGAGTCCGTCGGGCGCCCGGAGCACGCCCCGGCGCTGCGCCGCCAACGCGATCTGCTGCTCGGCGCCCTCCGCGCCACCGCGGACCTGCACCCGGCCGACCTGGCCCGGCTGGAGGCGATCGCCACCGGCGCCGACCCGGCCGACCACAGCAGCCGCTGGGCCCCCTCGGCAGCGGGCGGCGCACCCCAGCGGCCGCGGAACGGCCACCGCGCGGGTCCGTGACGGGATCGGGGCATCGCCCTCCCCGTCGGCTCACGCGACCCCGTGGCAGGCCACCAGCTCGACGCAGTGCCGTGCGGTGACCAGGCCGAGCAACCGGCCGCCGTCGTCGACCACCGGGACGGCGTCGGTGCGGGCGACCAGCATGGTGCGGGCGACCGTGGCGAGGGCGTCACCGCTGCGCGCCTGCGGCGGGGGCCCTCCGCGCACCAGACGCCGGAGGCGAACGCGGTGCGCCTCGAACGGGCCGGGTGGCCAGCGCAGCGCCAGATCCCGCTCCTCGAGCACACCCACGGGGCGCAGCTGCCGGTCGACCACCACGAGGTGCCGGCAGCCCGCCCCGCGGAGCCGACCCCAGGCACCCCACAGCGACGCGTCCTGGTCGACCGTCGGAGGGCGCCGGTCCATGACGTCGTCCGCGGTCCGCACGCCGAGCACCGCGGCCGGGCGCTGGGGCCGGGGGGCGACCGGTCCCGGCGCGTCGCCGCCCTGCTGTTCAGAGTGACTGAGCACGAGCCACCTCCTGGCCGCAGCATGCCCGCATCGACGAGGGCTGCGACAGGGCCGGCGCCGGGCAGCTCACACCCGCCGACGTTGCCGGCCGCCGGCAAGGCGCGTTCAGTCCGGACGTCGGGCATCCCCCGCGGTGACCGCCGCGAGGAGGGACGTGACACGCCGTCGGCTACGCGGACTTCCCGGAGGATCCGGCCGGCCCCCGGTCCCCGACGACTGGCTCGATCCGGTCGCGGGCTCGGGCGGCCGCTGCCTGCCGGGCCCCGGTCGACCTGCTCGACGAGTACCTGCCGATGCTGGCCGAGGCCGTCCTCCGCGTGCTCGACGACGCCATCAGTGAGCTCGCAGCGGCCACCCGGACCGAGCGGCGGGGAAGGAGCCGCCACGGGGAGACCCGCGGTGCGAGTTCGTCCCCGTGCCCGGTCGCCGCCGTCGCACCGCCGGATGTCGTGGATCAGCGGGGCCTGCGGTCCTCCCCTGGCAGTGACCCACCCGTCCCCGGGGTGCGCCGGTGCCACGGCTCCTCCCACGACGGCTGCCCCTCACGGTCGAAGGTGACGTCGCGGGTCGCCGACGGTGCGGGCGACCTGGCCGCGCCGCCCAGCAGCCGCCGGTAGCGCCACAGCAGCCACCCGAACGCGGTGGCGACGGCGATGGCCAGACCGACGCTGAGGGCTCCGAAGAGGAGCAGCAGAACGGCGACCCGGCTGGCGACGACGACCGCGACGGGGACGCCGGCCGGCTCCGCGGAGCGTGGCCGCCGGAGCGTCGGGTCGAGGACCGGACCAGCAGGCTCCTCGGCCTCCTCCGCATGACGACGCCGGATCTCGTCCCAGGCTCTCTGTTCGTCGCGACTGAGCACCGTCCACCTCCTGTGGTCCCCAGCCTGGCGCGAAGGGGCCAGGTGCACGAGAGATCTCACCGGTCATGCCCAGCCGGCCGTCGTTGCCGGGTGTCGGCAACCGCGGACAACGGTGACGCGGTCATCCCCGGCCCCGCATCGAGGCAGCGACGCCACCGGACCTCGGGTGGCCCTCGAGACCGTGCCTCCTCCCCCGGATGGTCGTGGTCACACCTCTGACCACGACCAGGCTGTCCCCGGCCGACGCGAGAGCCCACCTGTCCGAGCTCGCCGCGCGCCTCAGCAGCCAGCACGCGCGGGTGGACTCGCCCGTGCACGGCAAGCCCTCCGCGGTCCTGCTCGCCACCGAGGGACGATCGTCGGCATGTGCACGGTGGTGGTGCGGTGGAGCCGGGGCGCGCCCGCGCGGATCCTCGCCCTCCGGGACGAGCTGACCAGCCGGGAGTTCGACGACCCCGGGCGGTGGTGGCCGGAGCACCCCGCTGTCGTGGGGGGCCGTGACCGTCTGGCGGGCGGGACGTGGTGCGCGACCCACGTCGACACCGGCGTCACCGCACTGGTGCTCAACCGGCCGCAGAAGCGGGTGGCCGACCCGGGCGCACCCAGCCGGGGAACGCTGCCCCTGCTGGGCGCGGAGCACGGCGCGGACTGGCTCTCGGCGGTCCGCCTCGACGGCATGGCGAGCTTCCTGCTCGTCCTGGTCGCGCCGGACCGGCTGACCACCTGGGACTTCGACGGCGCGCAGGTGGTGACGACGGAGCACCCGGAGGGCACGTGGATGGTCACCTCCGGCGGCCCCGAGGACCGCAAGGCCGACCGCTTCCTGCCGCTGTTCGCCGAGGCCGGGTACCCGGACGGCTGGCGCCGGCTCGTGCAGAGCCAGTCCCCGAGGGACGACCCGGGCGCCCTGGTGGTCCACCACGAGCAGGACGGTCTGGTGTTCGCGACGGTCTTCGGGGAGTTCATCGACGCCCGACCGGGCCGGCTCCACCTCGAGTACAGCCGCCGGCCCTGGCGGGTTCCGTGGCACTCCCTCGTCGTCGGCTGACCGCTGCTGCCGACGGCCACCCTCCTGTTCGGGCTTGCTGTTGCGCTGGAGCGCGGCCTGCACCGCGTGCGGGCGTAGCCACCGCCGGACGGCGTGCGGGTGGCCGGCCGGCCGCCGGAGCGCGGGATGACGGCGCACGAGATCAGCGGGAAGGTGCCCGCGACGGTGTAGACCAGAGTCGGTGCGGTCGTCCCGACGACCTCGCCGCCCGGCGGCCGGGGGAGCTCCGGCAGCGGTACCGGACCTCGTGGACGGGCCGTCCTCCGGTCCGTGCGACGTGCTCGACATGATCTGAGAGGGGAACCGGATGGCGACCGACCGGCCCGACCCGGGCGAGTTCCTCGAGCTGGCGCAGCGGATGCTGCGGGAGCTGTTCGGCGGTCCGCGGAGCGGTGACGAGCCGTGGGCCGAAGCGACGCGTCGTCCGGGCGAGCGCTCCGAGATCCCGCCGGGCGACCGCGAGCCCAGCCCTGAGCAGCAGCGCGAGAACCTCACCTTCGCGCTCGCCACGCGCGCTGTCGAGGCGCTCGAGGACCTGGCGCTCAACGTCGCGGCGATCCGTCAGCGCCTCGAGCGCGTGGACGCACAGGGCTCGAACGCCCGGCCCGAGGACGAGGGGCGGGGCCCGGACGGAGCCGACGCCGGGCAGTGACCCCGCTCCGGATCCGACCCGGCCGCACCAGGAGGCTGTCCAGCCGATCCCCGGCCGCTCAGGCGCCATCCGCGCGGTCGCTCCCTGGACGGCCGGGGTCAGACCGCGCCGGATGGCGCCGACGAGGTCCTCGCTGTCAGCCGCGCGCTGCGCGCTCCTTCTGCCGAGCGGTCGTCAGCGTCAGGCCGAGGACGGTCCCGGCACCGATCGCCGCGGGGGTCCCCCAGCCGTCGCCGAGGACGAGCCAGGCCAGGAGGGCCGCTCCGAGGGCGGCGCCGAGGAGGGCGAGGACGGACGTGACGGCACTCGGCACAACTTGACGTTCCATGCCCGGTACATCGGCAGGCCGGGGCAGAGGTGGGCGAGTGTGCCGCCCTGTGACCGTCAAGGGTCGTGCCTCAGCTGCCGTCGGCAGCCCGGTCGTCGTTGCACTCGACCGCACGGCGCAGCGCGCGGCGGCGGCGCACGCCCCACATGCCGGTCACGAGCCAGACGGCGACGACGACCCAGGGGACGTCGACCCTCTCGCCCGAGGCGAGCTGGGAGACCAGCAGGCCGAGGGCGGTGGCTCCCCAGACGACCACGAGCACGACCACCACCCCACGGGTGCGCGGGTTCCGCGGCAGCCGGACCTGCTCCTGCTCCAGGAGCTCCCGAGCCCACTCGACGGCCGCCCGGCGCAGCCGCGGGTCCGGCAGCCGTACTCCGCGCGGGACGTCGGCCGCCACCCGCGCCGCCTCCGCTGCCGACAGCCCGTACCGCCGGACGAGGTCCCGCCACGGGTCCGGCTCAGCACCCGGACGCAGCCGCGACCAGTACGGCCGGCGCGCGACCCACCACGCGACCAGGGGCAGACCGACCGCGATGACCAGGACGGCGATCAGCGGCGTGGTCACCCGATGACCGTGCCCGGCCGACCCTCGTCCGGCAGCCAGCTGTCACCCGTCCGCGTGACGCCGTCCCCCGCGGGGTGACCACGCACCGGACGCCCCGGCCCGGCGCCGCGGCACGCCAGGATTCCCGGCCATGAAGTACGTGATGACCTACCGCGCGGTCGAGGACTTCCTGCCGCTCGCCCAGGAGAACTACCCCGCCCACTCGGCGCGGGTCGACGAGTTCGCCCGGCGCGGGGACCTGCTCATGGTCGGCACCTTCGACGAGCCGATGAACGGCGAGGCCATGGGCGTCTTCGCCACCCGCGAGGCCGCCGAGGAGTTCATCGCCGGCGACCCGTTCGTCGTGAACGGCGTGGTCGCCAGCTGGGCGGTACGCCCCTGGAACGAGGTGCTGCAGCCCTGACCGGTCACCCGGACGGGTGACGGACCTCCGCCCGGACGACGCCGTGACCTCCGACCTGCCGTTGAGGACGTGTCCGGTCCACGACGGAGGAGGTGCACGGTGCGGATCTCGTTCCTGGTCTACGGCGTGCTCTACGTCGTCGTCGAGATCGTCGGCGCGCAGATCGAGACGATCGGCTGGCCGCAGCTGACCGCACTGGACGTGGCCACCGCGGTGGCCAACGCCTGCCTGACCGTGGCCGTCGGCATCGCCGTCCTGGTCGGCGCGGACGTCGGCGGTCGCCGCTGGCACCGCTCGATGCTGGCCTGGCGCGAGGAACGCGCGCGACTCGCCGGGGAGTCGTGGGACGAGCCCGGGACGATCACCGTGTCCTCCTGGCGACCGGAGCCCCTGGCGCTGCCGGCCGGCCGGTCCTGGGAGCCCGCACCGGGCGGGGACTACGCCGTCCCGTCGCGCGGCCGTCCCTTCCCCGAGGACCCCGGCCGCCTGCTCTGACGGCGGTTCGTGCACGCCTCGCGAACCCACGAGGGGTGGGACAGCGACGTGCGCAGAGCGTGGCCTCAGCCCGCGAGCATCGCGGCCTTCAGGCCCAGGTCGTGGACGGCGGCCGCGGCGGCACCGCCCCGGCGGATCGCCCGGGCCAGCGACACGGCGTCGGCCGGAGTCGGCCGCGGACCCGTGCCGGCGACCAGTCCCCGCACCCCGTCGGCCGGGGCGCCCGCGGCGTCCGGGCGCAGGTAAACCCGGCCCTCCAGCTCCAGTCGCTCGGCGAGGTCGGCGTCCAGGTCGGCCTCGGCGAGGTCCTCGACGTCGAGCAGGACGATCGGGTCGGTGGAGGGCGTGACGGTCATGGGAGGCGTCCGTTCCGTTCGAGGCCGGGTCCGTCCCGGCAGGAACGACGATCCGGCCCGCCCCGCAGCACCCCTGCGAGAGAGCCGCACGATCCCCGCAAGACCAGGCGCGGTCGCCCCAGCCCCCCGCGGGACCGGTTCGACCGCTAGGGTCGTCGCCGTCGGGAAGGCCCTGCGCACTGGCAGGACCCCGATGCACCACCTCAGCTAGGAGCGAGCAATGCCCGAAGGAACTGTCAAGTGGTTCAACGCGGAGAAGGGGTTCGGCTTCGCCACCCCTGACGGTGGCGGACCGGATGTGTTCGTCCACTACTCGGCCATCCAGACCAGCGGGTACCGCTCGCTCGACGAAGGCCAGCGGATCTCGTTCGACATCGAGCAGGGCCAGAAGGGCCCGCAGGCGGCGAACGTCAACCCGCTCTGATCGACCGATCAGCACGGCGCCCCCGTCCGGCTCAGCCGGGCGGGGGCGCCGTCGTTCCCGGGACTAGCGGGCCCGGGGCACGTACCCCCCGATGAGCGCCGACATGAGCAGCGCGCCGGCGTCCGGCCCCACCGCCGCGGCGGCGTCGGCGAACGCCCGCCACCGGGCCCGCTCCACGTCGGTCGGCGCGTTCTCCGCCCGGGCGGTGAGCTGCTCGAGCAGCCGGTCCCACTCCCCCTGCGGCGTGGGCCAGAGTCCGGCCAGCCGCCGGGCCTCCGCCGAGATGCCGGTGAACCGCACGATCTCCCCGGCGTAGTTCGTCAGGGCCTCGACGTAGCCCGCCGACACCAGCGCCCGCGCCGCCGCCGTCACGTCCGGCTTGGGCAGCCCGCTCGCCGGCACCACCTGACCCAGGTAGGGGTTGCCGCCGTACTCGGGCCCGTCGACCAGGCGGGCGATCGCGCGCAGCACCGGCAGGTCGCGGGTGAACCACACGTCGGGCAGCGGGGTGTCCAGCGAGCGCACCGGTCCAGTCTCCGCCGGGTGCGACGCCGCGCCGTCACCAGGGTCGGCCCGTGGCGGGTGGCTCGTACCGTTGAGCGCATGACGACGTCCGCGCAGAACCAGCCGAAGGTCACCAAGAGCGACGAGGAGTGGCGGGCGCAGCTGTCGCCCGAGGAGTACGCCGTCCTCCGCCAGGCCGGCACCGAGCGGCCGTGGACCGGGGAGTACGTCGACACCAAGACGCAGGGCGTCTACAGCTGCCGCGCCTGCGGGGCCGAGCTGTTCCGGTCGGAGACGAAGTTCGACTCGCACTGCGGCTGGCCGTCGTTCTACGAGCCCTCGTCCGCCGACAACGTGGTGCTCCGCGAGGACCGCAGCCACGGGATGGTGCGCACCGAGGTCCTCTGCGGCACCTGCCACAGCCACCTCGGCCACGTCTTCGACGACGCCCCGCAGACCCCGACCGGCGACCGCTTCTGCATCAACTCGGTGAGCATCCGGCTGGAGCCCGCACAGGGCTGAGCCCTCGTCAGCACGTACCCCGGGCAGCGAGTGGTGGGTTGCCGTGGTGCCGAGAACCCGGAGACCACGACGACTCGCCACTCGACGATGTCAGGGCAGGTCCTGCACCAGCTCCGCGACCGACTTGCGGACGCCGGTGTAGAACGGCACCTCCTCGCGGACGTGCCGCCGGGCGGTCGAGGCCCGCAGCTCACGCATCAGGTCGACGATGCGGTACAGCTCGTCGGCCTCGAAGGCGAGCATCCACTCGTAGTCGCCGAGGGCGAACGAGGCCACGGTGTTGGCGCGGACGTCGGCGTACCCGCGCGCCATCCGGCCGTGCTCGGCGAGCATCGCGCGGCGCTCCTCGTCGGGCAGCAGGTACCACTCGTAGGACCGCACGAACGGGTAGACGCACACGTAGCGGCGCGGCTCCTCGTCGGCGAGGAACGCCGGGATGTGGCTGCGGTTGAACTCGGCCGGCCGGTGCAGGGCCATCTGGGACCACACGGGCTCGAGGTGCCGGCCCAGCGCGGTGCGGCGCAGCCGGGTGTAGGCCTCCTGCAGCGCCTCGGGGGTGGAGGAGTGCCACCAGACCAACAGGTCGGCGTCGGCCCGCAGGCCGCTCACGTCGTAGGTCCCGCGGACGACGACGTCCTTGCCGGCGAGCTCGTCGAGCAGCCCCTGCACCTCGTCGGCGACGGCGGTGCGCTGCTCCTCGCCCAGCGGGCGGGCCAGGCGGAACACCGACCACATCGTGTAGCGGATGGTGGCGTTCAACTCGTTCGCCCGCTTGCCGATGCTGCGCTGGTCGGTCTGCTCGCTCATGGCCCCATCATCCCCCGCGGTGCCGCGCGACCGCCGTCCGCCCGACGGTGGGCGGACGGCGGCGGCCTCCCTGCCCCCGCTGCGAGCTCGCGAGTGGCCGGGGGAGGGAGGCCCTCCCTCAGCGGGAGGCCGAGCCGGTCTCCCGCAGGTCGCGGACGGGCTCGGTGTGGGCCTCACGGCAGTCGCTGCACGCGGCCATCCACACGTGGTGCCGCAGGCAGCGGGCGGGTCGGGGAACGGGTCGGACAGGGTGGTGCACGGAACTCACTGCGGACTCAACGATCCGGCGCACGTCCCCATGCCCCGGCCCACCGTGGCGTCGGCCACGGCAGGTCGGTCCCCTGGGCGGCACGGTCACCGGCGGGCACGGGGTCGGCGTCCTCGACCCCCCGTAGGGGCGTCGAGGGGCCTCACCGGAGGCGCACCCGGTCCTTGGTCAGCTCGGCCACCGACGTCACACCGGTCAGCTGCATGGCCGTGACCAGCTCCTTCCGGAGGATCTCCAGGACCCGGTCGACCCCGGCCTCTCCCCCGGCCATCAGGCCGTAGAGGTAGGCCCGGCCCACGAGTGCCGCCCGGGCCCCGAGGGTCACCGCGGCCATGACGTCCGACCCGGACATGACCCCACCGTCGACGTAGACCTCGGCCCGCTCCCCGACCGCCTCGGCGATGGCCGGCAACTGCTCCAGCGGGGTCGGCGACTGGTCGAGCTGGCGGCCGCCGTGGTTGGACACGACGACGCCGTCGGCGCCGGCGTCCACGGCCGCCACCGCGTCGTCGACCGTGAGGAGGCCCTTGACGATCAACGGGCCGGACCACGTGTCGCGCAACCAGCGGACGTCGGCCAGCGTCGCGCTCGGGTCGAACACCTGGCTGGCGAGGTCGGAGACCGTCCCGGCGAACGAGTTCAGCGAGGCGAACTCCAGAGGCTCGGTGGTCAGCAGGTTCGCCCACCACGAGGGGTGCCGGGCGCCGTCGAGGATCGTCCGGGCGGTCAGCGCCGGCGGGATCGTCATCCCGTTGCGCACGTCCCGCAGGCGCAGGCCGCCCACCGGGGTGTCCACGGTCAGGACGAGGGCCTCGTAGCCGTTCCCGGCCGCGCGGCGGACGATCTCGGTGCTCGCGGCGCGGTCGCGCCACAGGTAGAGCTGGAACCAGCGATGCGCCTCCGGCGCCTCCGCGGCCAGCCGCTCCGGCGACGTCGTCCCCATGGTGGACAGGGCGTAGGGCACACCGGCCCGGGCGGCGGCACGCGCCACGGCGGGCTCGCCCTGGTGGTTCATCATCCGCGTGAACCCGGTCGGGGCCATGACCAGGGGCAGGGCGGCAGGCCGGCCGAGCACGGTGGTCGAGACGTCGACCGAGGAGACGTCCCGGAGCACGGTCGGCAGGAACTCGACCCGGTCGAACGCCGCCCGGGACCGGCGGAGGCTCACCTCTCGTCCCGCCCCGCCGTCGGTGTAGTCGAACACCGCCCGGGGGACGCGCCGCCGGGCCTGGTCCCGCAGGTCCTCCACCGACGCGGCCCGGCGCAGTCGCCGGGCCGTCCGGTCCAGTGTCATCGGCTGGACCTGCAGGAGCGGGCGGAACTCCGACCACCGTGGCAACCGACGACGTGTCATGGGGCTCCTCCACCGTGCGAGTGAGAAGGGGACGACCCGGGCAGGCGATGCCCCGCATCCTGCACGCAGGGGCACAGCAGCGCGGCCCTCCCGCCCGTCACCACGGCCGACCTGCGCGCAGCACTCCGGGAGTGGCCCGCTCGAGGCTCAGAGCAGCGCGTCGACCGCGTGGTACGCGTCGCGGATGCACGCCGGCACGCCGACACCGCGGAACACCGCCCCGGCGACGGCCAGCCCCGGCACCGCGCTGACGGCCGCGCGGACGGCATCCACCCGCTCCTGGTGGCCGACCAGGTACTGCGGCAGCCCGCCACCCCAGCGGACGACTCGGGTGGCGACCGGCTCGGGCCGGGACAGCTGCAGCAGCTCGGCGACGTCGGCGACCACGGCGGCGGCGAGGTCGTCGTCGTCCCGCTGGAGCTCGCGCTCGTCGCGGAACCGGCCCACCGACGAGCGCACGAGCAGGTGCTCGCCGTCCAGGTGCGGCCACTTGCGCGAGGAGACGGTGACCCCCTTGACCAGCCTGCCCGTCACCGGCGGCACCAGCAGCCCGGACCCGGCGGCCACCTCCTGCGCCGGGAAGGCCATGGCGACGACGGCCATCGACGCGTACGGGATGCCCTGCAGCGGCTCGACCGCGCCGGGCGCGACCCCGGCCAGCAGCCGGGCGGCCTTGGGCGCCGGCGCGGTCACCAGGACGGCGTCCGCGCTCAGCCGCTCCGGTGCGTTCGCCCGGCCGATCGCGAGCTCGAAGCCCGACGGCGTCCGCACCAGGCCGTGCGCCGGCGTGCGCAGCCGGACCTCGGCGCCCGAGGCCGCGACCAGCGCGGCGGGCAGCGAGCCGATGCCCTCGTCGACGGTCACGAACACCGGGCCGCCTGCGTCGAAGCGGCTGCGCGCCCCGGCGTCGCGGGCAGCGGCGGCCGCACCCAGCACGGACCCTGCGGCGGGCAGGTGGGCGGCCAGTTGCGGCATGGTGGCCCTCAGCGACAGCTCGTCGGCGCGCCCGGCGTAGACGCCGCCGAGCAGCGGCTCGACCAGCCGGTCGACGACCTCGTCACCGAGCCGCGCGCGCAGCAGTGCGCCGACCGCGACGTCCCCGTCCAGGGTCAGCGGCGGCAGGCCGGCCTCGGCGGCCACCCGCGCCACGCCGTCCGGCGTCAGGACGCCGTCCAGGCCCTCGGCCGACGCCGGGACACCGAGCACGGTACCGGCCGGCAGCGGGAACCGGCCGTCGGGGAGCACCACCACCGCCTGCGTGGTGGCCGGGGCGACCAGCCGGTCGGCCAGGCCGAGCCGCTCCACCAGCTGCACCGCCTCGGGCACCCGCGCCAGCATCGCCTCGGGGCCGGTGTCGTACCAGTGCCCGGCCAGCTCGACGCGGTCCAGCTTGCCGCCGATGCGGTCGCCGGCCTCGAGGACGACGACCTCGTCGTCCGGGCGCCGCCGGTGCCACTCGAACGCGGCGGCCAGGCCGGTGATCCCGGCGCCGACGACGACCAGGCGGGCTGGTGGGGCGGTGCGGGTGCGGGACATCACCGCGTCGTCAGCTCGTGCACCAGGTCGACGACGGAGGTGAGCACGCCGGGGTCGGTCTCGGGCAGCACGCCGTGGCCGAGGTTGAACACGTGCCCGCGCGCGGCCCGCCCCTGCTCGACCACCCGGCGCACCTCGCGGTCGACGGTGGCCCGGTCGGCCAGCAGGACGGCGGGGTCGAGGTTGCCCTGCAGCGAGCGCTGCGGGCCCACCCGGCGGGCGGCCTCGTCCAGCGGCACCCGCCAGTCGACGCCGACGACGTCGGCCCCGGCGTCGCCGATCAGTGCCAGCAGCTCGCCGGTGCCGACACCGAAGTGGACGCGCGGTACGTCGCGGTCGCCGAGCGCGTCGAACACCGCGCGGGAGTGCGGCAGCACCCGCTCGGCGTAGTCGGCCGCGGAGAGGACGCCGGCCCAGGAGTCGAACAGCTGCACGGCCGAGGCCCCGGCGTCCACCTGGGTGTTCAGGAAGGTCGCCGCGGAGATCGCGAGCCGGTCCAGCAGCCGGCCCCACGCCTCGGGCTCGGCGTACATGAAGGCCTTGGTGCGGGCGTGCTCCTTGGAGGGGCCGCCCTCGATCAGGTAGGTGGCCAGGGTGAACGGCGCCCCGGCGAAGCCGATGAGCGGCGTCGTGCCCAGCTCGGCGACCAGCCGGCGGACGGCGGTGGCGAGGAAGGCCAGCCGGTCGGGCTCCAGCGGCGGCAGCGCGTCGACGTCGGCGACGGAGCGCACCGGCTCGGCCACCACCGGCCCGACCCCGGGCTTGATGTCGATGTCGACGCCGGCCACGACGAGGGGCAGCACGATGTCGGAGAAGAGGATCGCGGCGTCCACCCCGTGCCGGCGCACCGGCTGCAGGGTGATCTCGGTGACCAGGTCGGGGTCCTGGCATGCCTCCAGCATCCGGGTGCCGGCCCGCAGCGCGCGGTACTCCGGCAGCGAGCGGCCGGCCTGGCGCATGAACCAGACGGGGGTGCGCCGCACCGGCAGGCCGCGGGCGGTCCGGACCAGGTCCGAGTCGGCGGGAGAGGACGCGGGGGTCGGCGCGGCGTCGGCAACAGCGGTCACGACGTCCCATCCTCCCAGAACCCGCGCGGCGCGTCGGAGGCACGGGGCGGTCCGGCGACCTACCCTGCGAACGTGGAGCCTTCCAGCCTGGCCGGTGCCGGCCACGGCGCGGACCGACCCGGCGACGAGCCGCCGGCGGAGTTCCGTGCTGCCCTGGAGGCGCTGGCCGGCGTGACCGCCCGCCCCGAGATCGTCCTGGAGGCCATCCCCGCCCCCCAGCGGCTGGCACCCCACGCGTACGCCGTCGGCGCGCTGGTCACCGAGCCCGACGGTGACGAGGAGGTCGAGGTCGCCAGCGGGCGGTTCATCGTGCTGCACGACCCGGCCGGCCACGAGTCCTGGGCGGGCACGACCCGCTGCGTCGGCTACCTGTCGGCCACCACCGACGAGCACATGGTCGACGACGCGATGTTCTCCGAGGTCGCCTGGAGCTGGCTGACCGACGCCCTCGAGGAGTGCGGCGCCGCGTCGCACGCCCTGGGCGGCACCGTCACCCGCACCGCCTCGACCCGGTTCGGCGAGCTCGCCGGCCCCGAGCACTCGGTCGACGTCGAGATCCGTGCCTCCTGGACGGCGGAGGACAGCCACCTCGACCGGCACCTCACCGCGTGGCTGGACGTGCTGGGCAGCGCGGCCGGGCTGCCGCCGCCGGGCGTCCGGCTGCTGGGTCCCTCCGGCTCGCAGAACGACGGCACTCCGTAACATCGGTGTCCCGGGGGTGTTCGACACCCCCGCGCCGGCGCCCCCCTCCCGGGGCCTGCTGCGGCCCCGCCGCGGAACCGCGCGCTGACCACGCTGTCGAGACGGGCGAGAAGGTGGACCTGCCCTGAGCACCCAGCCCATCCCTGCACAGCCCGCCCCTGCGCCGGACGACGAGCCGACCACTCCGCCGGCGGTCCCGCTGCTCGCCCCGCGCGACGGGCTGCCCCCGGTCATCGAGACCTCCACCGCGCTCGTCGAGTACGCCGAGGCGCTGGCCGCCGGCAGCGGCCCGGTCGCCGTCGACGCCGAGCGCGCCTCCGGCTACCGCTACGGCCAGCGGGCCTACCTGGTGCAGCTGCGCCGCGCCGGCGCCGGCACCGGGCTGATCGACCCCATCCCGCTGCCGGACCTCTCGGTCGTGCAGTCGGCCATCGTCGACACCGAGTGGGTGCTGCACGCGGCCAACCAGGACCTGCCCTGCCTGGCCGAGATCGGCCTGGTGCCGACGCGCGTCTTCGACACCGAGCTCGCCGCCCGGCTGGCCGGGCTGCCGCGGGTCGGGCTGGGCGCCGTCGTCGAGTCGCTGCTGGGCTGGTCGCTGCAGAAGGGGCACTCGGCCGCCGACTGGAGCACCCGCCCGCTGCCCGAGGAGTGGCTGGTCTACGCCGCGCTGGACGTCGAGGTGCTCGTCGACCTGCGCGACGCGCTGGCCGCCATCCTCGAGGAGCAGGGCAAGACCGAGTGGGCGCGGCAGGAGTTCGAGGCGATCCTGGCCGCCGGGCCGCCCGCGCCCAAGGCCGACCCCTGGCGGCGGACGTCGGGGGTGCACGGGCTGCGCAACCGCCGGCAGCTGGGCATGCTGCGCTCGCTGTGGCAGGCCCGCGACGAGCTGGCCCGCCGCCGCGACGTCGCGCCGGGGCGGGTCCTGCCCGACGCCGCGATGGTCTCGGCGGTGCAGGCCGACCCGCGCACCGAGGCCGCGCTGCTGGAGCTGCCGGTCTTCCGCGGCCGGGCCAACCGCAAGCTCGTCGGCACCTGGTTCGGGGCGCTGACCCGCGGCCGGGAGCTGCCGGAGTCCGAGCTGCCCCCGCACAGCCGCCCCAGCGACGGCCCACCGCCGGTGAACCGCTGGGCCGACCGCGACCCGGCCGCCGCCACCCGGCTGCAGGCCGCCCGCGCCGGGCTGGCCGAGCTGGCCGCCACGCACTCCCTGCCGGTGGAGAACCTGCTCTCCCCCGACCTCGTGCGCCGGCTGATGTGGACCCCGCCCGAACCGCGGGACGCCGAGACCGTGGCCGCGACGCTGCGGGCCGGGGGCGCCCGGGAGTGGCAGGTCGAGCTGACCCGTGACCCGCTCACCGACGCGCTCAACCGGGCCTGACGAGGCTGGCCCCTCCCGTCGAGATCGCGTGATCTCGCACGACAGGAGGCCCGTGTCCGTGCGAGATCCCGTGATCTCGACATCGGGATACGCCAGCGCAACACCCTCGGGAGGGTGTCGCCGCCGCTGATTACCCGCGGGTAACTTCATCGGTGCCGCGCCGTCCCGGCCCGGCACCGATCCGCTGCGGAGGTCCCATGTCCCGCTCGCTGCGTGAGGTCGTCTTCGTCGACGGCGTACGCACCCCCTTCGGCAAGGCCGGCCCGAAGGGCATCTACGCCGAGACCCGCGCCGACGACCTGGTCGTGCGCGTGATCCGCGAGCTCCTGCGCCGCAACCCGGCGCTGCCGGCCGACCGCGTGGACGAGGTGGCCATCGCCGCCACCACGCAGGTCGGCGACCAAGGCCTGACCATCGGCCGCACCGCCGCGCTGCTGGCCGGGCTGCCGAAGTCGGTGCCCGGCTACGCGATCGACCGCATGTGCGCCGGCGCCATGACCGCGGTGACCACCACCGCGTCGGGCATCGCCTTCGGCGCCTACGACGTGGCGATCGCCGGCGGTGTCGAGCACATGGGCCGCCACCCGATGGGCGAGGGCGCCGACCCGAACCCACGGTTCTCCAGCGAGAAGCTGGTCGACGGCTCCGCGCTCGTCATGGGCTCCACCGCGGAGAACCTGCACGACCGCTTCCCGCACCTGACCAGGGAGCGCGCCGACGCGTTCGCGCTGGCCAGCCAGCAGAAGTACGCCAAGGCCGTCGCCAACGGCCAGATCGGCCCGGAGCTGGTCACCGTCGCCACCCGCTCGGCCGAGCACGGCTGGGGCGTCGCCACCGTCGACGAGCCGCCGCGGCCGAACACCACCCTCGAGGGCCTGGCGACGCTGAAGACCCCGTTCCGCCCGCACGGCAACGTGACCGCGGGCAACGCGGCCGGCCTCAACGACGGCGCCACCGGCTGCCTGCTGGCCGCCGAGGAGGTCGCGCTCGAGCTCGGCCTGGACATCGGCATGCGGCTGGTCGGCTACGGCTTCGTCGGCGTCGAGCCCGAGGTGATGGGCGTCGGCCCGGTGCCCTCCACCGAGCGCGCGCTGGCCCGCACCGGCCTGGCCATCGACGACATCGGGCTGTTCGAGCTCAACGAGGCCTTCGCCGTCCAGGTGCTGACCTTCCTCGACCACTTCGGCATCGCCGACGACGACCCGCGGGTCAACCCGTGGGGCGGCGCGATCGCCGTCGGCCACCCGCTGGCCTCCTCCGGCGTCCGGTTGATGACCCAGCTGTCCCGCCAGTTCGCCGAGCGGCCCGACGTCCGCTACGGCCTGACCGCCATGTGCGTGGGCCTCGGCATGGGCGCCACCGTGATCTGGGAGAACCCGAACTGGGAGGGCAACGCCAAGTGACCGCCGTCTTCGAGAACGAGGTCGTGACCGCCGCCAAGGTGCGGTACCTGCGGGTGCCCGGGCTGGCCGGCGAGATCGCCCTGGTCACCCTCGACAACGGGCACGACCACACCCGCCCGTCCACCTTCGGCCCCGGCGGGCTGGCCTCGCTGGACGCCGCGCTCGACGAGATCGCGGCCCACACCCCGGCTCCCGCGGCGATCGCGGTCACCGGCAAGCCGTTCGTCTTCGCCGTCGGCGCCGACCTCTCCGGCGTCCCGGCGATCACCTCGGCCGACGACGCCCGGGAGATCGCCGAGACCGGCCACCGGGTGTTCCGCCGGCTGAAGGACTCGGCGATCCCGACCTTCGCCTTCGTCAACGGCGCGGCGCTCGGCGGCGGCCTGGAGCTGGCGCTGCACTGCCACCACCGGACCATCGCCACGACCGCCGTCGTCGCCTTCCCCGAGGCGTTCCTCGGCCTCATGCCCGGCTGGGGCGGCACGCAGCTGCTGCCGAACCTGATCGGCATCGACCCGGCGGTCACCGTCATCGTCGAGAACGCCCTCGCGCAGAACAAGGTGACACCGGGCCCGAGAGCGGCGAAGCTCGGCATCGCCGACGCGGTGTTCGAGCCGGCCGACTTCCTGGAGCGCTCGATCGAGTGGGCCGTGGGCGTCCTCACCGGCGACGTGACCGTCGCCCGTCCCGAGATCGACCGCTCGGCCTGGGACGACGGCATCGCCCGTGCGCGGGCGATCGTGCGTGCACGGACCCGCGACGCCTCCCCCGGCGCGCTGCACACCGTCGAGCTGCTCGACCTCGCGCGCAACGGCGTCGAGGGCGAGGCCTTTCTCGCCGGCACCGCGGCCGAGGACGACGCCCTGGCCGACCTGCTGATGAGCGAGGAGCTGCGGGCGAGCCTCTACGCGTTCGACCTGGTGAACAAGCGGGCCAAGCGACCGGCAGGCGCACCGGACAGGAGCCTGGCCCGGAAGGTCACCAAGGTCGGCGTCGTCGGTGCGGGCCTGATGGCCTCGCAGCTGGCGCTGCTGTTCGTCCGCCGGCTCGAGGTGCCCGTCGTCCTCACCGACATCGACCAGGCGCGCGTCGACAAGGGCGTCGGCTACGTCCACACGCAGCTGGAGGAGCTGGCCGCCCGCGGTCGGCTGTCGAACGACAGGGTGAACCGGCTCAAGGGCCTGGTCACCGGGGCCCTGGACAAGGCGGTCTTCGCCGACGCCGACCTCGTCATCGAGGCGGTCTTCGAGGAGATGTCGGTGAAGCAGCAGGTGTTCGCCGAGGTCGAGGCCGTCGTCTCCCCCGAGTGCGTGCTGGCGACCAACACCTCCGCGCTGTCGGTGACCGAGATGGCCTCCAAGCTCGAGCACCCCGAGCGCGTCGTCGGCCTGCACTTCTTCAACCCGGTCGCCGTCCTGCCGCTGCTGGAGGTGGTGCGCGCCGAGCGGACCGACGACGCCACGCTGGCCACCGCGTTCGCCGTCGGGAAGTCGCTGGAGAAGTCGTGCGTGCTCGTCGCCGACGCTCCGGCGTTCGTGGTCAACCGGTTGCTCACCCGCTTCCTCGGCGAGGTCACCGCCGCCGTGGAGCAGGGGACGCCGGTGGCCGTCGCCGACCGCGCGCTGGACCCGCTCGGCCTGCCGATGACGCCGTTCGAGCTGCTCACCCTCGTCGGCCCGCCGGTGGCGCTGCACGTGGCCGAGCGCATGCACGAGGCCTTCCCCGACCGGTTCGCCGTCGGTGAGGGGCTGCGGAGGATGGTCGAGCTGGGCAGGTCGTCCATCTACAGCGAGCCGGGCGTCGTCGACCCCGACCTCGCCGGCATCGGCCATGACTCGCCCACAACCCACCGCGAGCCGCTGACCGAGGAGCAGGTGCGCCGGCGGGCCGTCGAGGCCCTCGCCCAGGAGATCCGGCTGATGGTCGACGAGGGCGTCGTCCAGGCCGTGCAGGACATCGACCTGTGCATGGTCCTGGGCGCCGGCTGGCCGTTCTGGCTGGGCGGGATCTCCGCCTACCTGGACCGCGCCGGGGTCTCCGAGCGGGTCACCGGCTCCCGCTTCCTGCCGTGCGGGGTGGCCTCGCTGCCCGCTCGAGGGCAGCGGTGATCAGCTGAGCTGATCCTGCCGGGTCCTGCCTCACGACCAGTCGTGAGGCAGGAGCCGGAAAGGTGAGCCAGGACAGCACGAACCCGCGCGACGAGAGGGCCGCCCCGGGTGCACCCGGGGCGGCCCTCTCCTCGCTCAGCGGAACTTGTGGGTGAGGCTCTCCATCGTCCGGCCGACCGAGGCGATCTTCACGTGCGAGAGCCCGGTCGACGCGCCGGCCGCCAGCATCGCCTCGTGCGCGGCCCGCAGCGTCGTCCAGACGGCGTCGTCGTCCCCCTCGAGAGTCGTGCCCAGGGCACTCACCTCGTAGCGGAGCCCGGACTCCCGGATGACCGCGATGGCAGCCTCGACGTACGCGTGCGGGTCGTCGGGCGTCCCGGCCGGCGAGGGCGCGACCTGGATCTCGGCTATCACGGCCGCTTCTCGACCACCTCGGCGACGCTGCCCTCGGAACGCTCGGCGAGCACCGCCGTCCACTCCGCGATCCGCCGGGCCACGTCCTGCTCGGTGAGGCCGGCGTCGGCCAGCACCTGCCCGACGCTGCCGTGCTCGAGGAACGCCTGGGGCAGGCCCAGCGACCGCAGCGGCACGTCGACGCCGCGGTCCTGCAGCGCCTGGGTCAGCATGGTGCCCACGCCGCCGGCCCGGCCGCCGTCCTCGACGGTGACCACCAGCCGGTGGGCGTCGGCCAGGTCGACCAGCTCGGACGGGACCGGCAGAACCCAGCGCGGGTCGACGACGGTCACGTCGATGCCGTGGTCTGCGGCGCGCTCGGCGGCGGCCAGGCACAGCGGGACCATCGAGCCGACCGCGACCAGCAGCACCTCCTGCTGCCCACCGCGGCGCAGCACGTCGACCGGGCCGCGCCGCTCCAGCGCCGGGACGTCGACCGGTGGGACCCCCTTCGGGAAGCGGACGACGCTCGGCCCGTCGGTCACCTCGACCGCCTCGCGCAGCGCCTCCCGCAGCGTCGCCTCGTCCCGCGGCGCGGCCAGCCGCAGCCCGGGGACGACGGAGAGGATCGACATGTCCCACATGCCGTTGTGCGAGGCGCCGTCGCTGCCGGTGACGCCGGCCCGGTCCAGGACGACGGTGACCGGCTGGCGGTGCAGCGCGACGTCCATGAGCAGCTGGTCGAAGGCCCGGTTGAGGAAGGTCGAGTAGACCGCGACCACCGGGTGCAGCCCGCCCATCGCCAGACCCGCGGCCGAGGTGAGCGCGTGCTGCTCGGCGATGCCGACGTCGTAGGTGCGCTCCGGGAAGCGCTCGGCGAAGGCGGCCAGGCCGGTCGGGTGCAGCATCGCCGCGGTGATCGCGACGACGTCGGAGCGCTCGGCGCCGATGCGCACCAGCTCGTCGGAGAAGGCCGTCGTCCAGTCCCGGCCCTTGGCGGCGGGGCTGACCCCGCTGTCGGGGTCGAAGACGCCGGTGGCGTGCCAGGCGTCGATCTGGTCGGTCTCGGCCGGCGGGTAGCCGAAGCCCTTGGTGGTGACGGCGTGCACGATGACCGGCCCGCCGAACGAGCGGGCGCGGCGCAGCGCGGACTCCATCGCCCGGACGTCGTGCCCGTCGACCGGGCCGATGTACTTCAGGCCGAGGTCCTCGAACATGCCCTGCGGCGAGAGCACGTCCTTGAGGCCCTTCTTGAT
Organism: Geodermatophilus sp. URMC 65; assembly: GCF_053502545.1. NCBI lineage: Bacteria > Bacillati > Actinomycetota > Actinomycetes > Geodermatophilales > Geodermatophilaceae > Geodermatophilus > Geodermatophilus sp. URMC 65. Next base: position 4,482,138 of record NZ_CP199954.1, on the reverse strand, counting down.
GGCGTGCAGCGCGTCGTAGAGCGCCGAGCCGACCACCGGAGCACGGTGCAGCGCCTGGCGGACCTGCAGCAGCGCCTGCTCGTAGCCCGGGCGCAGCCGCAGCGTGGCCAGCGCGTCGGCGACCCCGCCGATCGTGGGCGAGTAGGAGCGGCCGTTGTCGTTGACGACGATGACGACCGGGCGGTCCTGCGCGCCGGCGATGTTGTTCAGCGCCTCCCAGGCCATGCCGCCGGTGAGCGCGCCGTCGCCGATGACGGCGACCACGGGGCGCTGCTCACCGCGGACGGCGAGGGCCTTGGCCAGCCCGTCGGCGTAGGACAGCGAGGTGGAGGCGTGGCTGTTCTCCACCCAGTCGTGCTCGCTCTCGGCGCGGCTCGGGTAGCCGGAGAGGCCGCCGCGCTGGCGCAGCCGCGTGAAGTCCTCCACGCGGCCGGTGAGCATCTTGTGCACGTAGCTCTGGTGACCGGTGTCGAAGACGATCGGCTCGCGCGGGGAGTCGAAGACCCGGTGCAGGGCGATGGTCAGCTCGACCGCACCGAGGTTGGGCCCGAGGTGCCCGCCGGTCCTGGCGACACTGGTGACCAGTGCGTCGCGGATCTCGGCGGCGAGTGCCGGCAGCTGGTCGGCCGGGAGCGCCTTCAGGTCGTCGGGGCTGTGGAGCGATCGCAGGAGCGACACGAGGGGGTGCGTCCTCTCCATCGGCGGCAGGTGCGGCGTCGCAACGGCCGCCGACCCACTGTATCCGCGCTTTCCTCCCTCTTCCGGCCGAGCACCGGCGCTGGATGCAGGCTCACAACCGCGGCACCCACCGCTCGCCCCGCAGCGCACCGGCCACCGCCTCGACCCCGCGGGCGGCGGCCGCCAGCCGGGCCCCCTCCCGCTCGTAGGCGGTGATCGCCGCCTCCATCGCATCGGCCGGCAGCTCGTCGGCGAGCTCCACCCGCACCGTGCGCCACCCCGCCCGCGCCGCCTCCAGCCCGGCGGCGACGTGGTCACGGGCGAAGCGGGCCAGCAGCAGCGGATAGCGGCGCAGCACCTCGTGTGCCCGGTAGTCCGGCGGCACCAGGTCGAACAGCCAGGCCACCGCGGTGTGCTCCCAGTCGGGGGCGCCGGGCGGTCGCACGGCGGCGGGCCAGCCCGGCGGCAGCGAAGCGTCCACCGCCGCAGTCTGCCCCACCGGTCGAACGCACGTTCGATCCGTCGCGCTGGTCAGCGGCGCGATCGTCGATCTCACCGGCCTCCCTGCAGGGAGAAGGACCCCGTCCCCCCACCCCTCGCTCCGCTCGGGGCGGTGTCCGGGAGGGGGCCGATCGGTGGGGGTGGCGGGTCCTCCTTCAGGAGGTGGGGCGCTTGAGCCAGAACTGCTCGAAGCCCCAGGTGCCCGCGCCGCTGGAGTGGTAGCTCACGAGCTCCCAGCCCTCGCTCCCCAGTCGGTTGAGCACGGAGCTGGTGTCACCCGCCTGGCGCTCCGGCTGGCCGCCGGGCAGCTTGACGCTCACCCCTGCCCGCTGCGACTCCGCGTCGTTGGCCGTGATGACCGAGGCGTACTCCCAGGTGGTCACGGGAAGCACCGTAGTCGGTCGCCCTCCTCCTCCCCGGTCCGGCCGACCTGATCCCGGCCGGACCCTTCCGTCACGGCGCCGTCCGGGTTACCGTCACCTTGCGCGGCCGTCCGAGCGCTCTGCGTGTGCAGAGCGGAGTGCCGTCCTCCGGGCCCTCCGCCCGACCGCCGCCCCACACCCGCCGCACGCACCGCCGAGGGGACCACCCGCATGCTCCGCCTGTCGCGCCCGCACCCCGAGGGCGCCCGCTCGCCCCGGTTCGCGACGACCGCCCTCGGGATGCTGTCCTTCGTCGGCATGGCCGCCGGCCTGGGCGCCGTCGCGGCCGACGACGGCGGGGTGTCCGGGCCGGGCACCACGGCCGTGCACAGCACGGTCGACGCCTCCGACAGCGGCGTCGGGGACGCGGTCAGGGCCGGAGAGGTCGGCGAGGCCGTCCGGGCCGGGGAGATCGGGGACGCCGAGCGCGCCGGCGAGGTCGGCGGCACCGTCCGTACGGCTGAGAGCGAGACCCCGGTCCCCTCCTCCGCCGCCTCCGTGCCCGCGGACGCCGGGACGCCGACCACCGCCGGGACACCGACCGCCGCCGGGACACCGGCCTCCACGCCCTCCGCCGACGGCACCGCGCCGGCCTCGCCGCCGGTGCAGCAGCCGGCGCGCGCTGCGTCGCCGTCGGCTCCCTCGCCGTCGGTCGCGTCGTCCTCCACCCCGGCACCGCGGGCCCCGGCCGCCCCGGCGCCGTCGGTCCCGCGGCCGTCGGTCCCGCGGCCGTCGGTCCCGCAGCCGGCCGCCCCGGCCCCGACCGTGCAGTCCGCCGCCCCCGCCGTCCCGCAGGTGGTGCCGTCGACCCCGTCGGCGGAGCCGACGGAGGCCACGGAGACGACCCCCGCGCCGGACCGCGAGGACGACGGGGACCGCAAGCAGAAGAAGCAGAAGCGCGACCGGGACTGATCCGTCAGGCGCGCTCGAGCAGCGCCACGCACTCCACGTGCGCGGTCATCGGGAAGGCGTCGAAGCCGCGCAGCCCGGTCAGCCGGTAGCCGCCCTCGGCGAACGCGGCGACGTCGCGCGCCAGTGCTGCCGGGTCGCAGGCCACGTAGACCACCGCGCGCGGCCGGGCGCCGGCGAGCACCCGGCTGACCGCCGCCCCGGCACCGGCCCGCGGCGGGTCGAGGACGACGACGTCGGGGGCCCCGCCCAGCTCGGCGAGCAGCTCGGTGAGCCCCTCGGCGTCCACGTCGCCCTGCCAGACCTCCGCCTGCGGCAGCGCGGCGAGGTTGGCCTCGGCCGCGGCGCAGGCGGCCTCGTCGGCCTCCACGCAGACCACCCGACCCGCAGATCCGGCCGCGGGCGCGAGCGCGCCGCCGAACAGTCCCGCCCCGGCGTAGAGGTCGAGCACCGTCTCCCCCGCCCGGACGGCGGTGAACTCGGCCACGGTCGCGGTGAGCGCGTCGGCCGCGGCGGGGTGCACCTGCCAGAAGCCGGTGCCCTCGACCTCCCAGTCGCGCCCGGCGGCCCAGCGCGCGGCCCGGCCGGCCGGCTCTGCAGGCACGTCCTCGCCGGCACGCAGCACCCGCGTCGACTGCGGCCGGCCCCGGCGGTCGAGCCGGGTGGTGGTCACCGTGCCGGCGGAGTCGACGGCGACGTCCACCGCGCCGGCGCCCGGCCAGCGGCGGTCGAGGACGGCGGCCGCGGCCGGCTCCACGGTGATCGGGCAGTCGTCGAGCAGCACCAGGTCGTGCGAACGGTGCCGGCGCAGCCCCGGGGCCCCTGCGCGGTCGACGGCGAACCGGGCGCGGGTGCGCCAGCGCAGCGGACCACCGGGCAACGCCTCGACGACCAGGTCGCGCACGACGGCGTCGTCCCCGGACAGTCCGCCGAGCCGGGTCAGCTGCTCGCGGACCACCGCGGCCTTGAGCCGCAGCTGCCCCTCGTGCGCGACGTGCTGCCAGTCGCAGCCGCCGCAGCGTCCCGGGCCGCTGTGCGGACAGGGCCGGGGCACCCGGTCGGGGGCGGCCTCGAGCACCTCGACGGCGTCGGCGCGGCAGAAGCCGGGCTGGCGGTCCTCGGTGACCCGGACGACGACCCGCTCGCCGGGCAGCGTGTGCCGCACGAAGACGACCCGCCCCTCGTGCCGGGCGACGCAGTGCCCGCCGTGGGCCACCGGGCCGACGGTGACCTCGAACTCGCGGCCGACCCAGCCACCGCCGCGGTCGGGGCCCGCCGCCCGCTTCCGGCCCCGTTGCAGGGCCCCGCCGCGAGCCTGCGAGCGGTGGGGGGCAGCGGGGTCCTTCCCCGAGGGGTGAGGAGGACGGGGTCCTCCGACTTCAGCCATAGGGGGTCTGCTCCGGCTCGTCGGTCAGGCCGCGGCGCAGGTCACCGGGCGCCGGCCCGGTGCCGCGCAGTCCGGCGTCCTCCCGTCCGAGGGAGCTCTCCAGCTGCCAGGGCACCGTGGTGATCATGACGCCGGGCTGGAACTGCAGGCGGGCGCGCAGCCGCAGTGCGCTCTGGTTGTGCAGCACGTTCTCCCACCAGTGGCCGACGACGTACTGCGGCACGAAGACGACCACCAGCTCGCGCGGACTGTCCCGACGGATCGACTTGACGAAGTCCACGACCGGCCGGGTGATCTCCCGGTACGGCGACTCCACCACCGTCAGGGGCACGGGGATGTCGTAGCGCTCCCACTGCTGCTGCAGGGCCCGCGTCTCGGCGTCGTCCACGTTGACCGTCAGCGCGGTGAGGTGGTCCGGCCGGGTCGCCCGGGCGAAGGCCAGCGCCCGCAGCGTCGGCTTGTGCACCTTGGAGACCAGCACGACGGCGTGCACCTTGCTGGGCAGCAGTCGTGAGTCGGTGTCGGGCACCAGCTGCTCGGCGACGTGCGAGTAGTGCCGGTTGATCGCCTTCATCAACAGGAACAGCACCGGCATCACCAGCAGCACCAGCCACGCCCCGCGGGTGAACTTGGTGACGACGATGATCAGCAGCACGATCGTGGTCAGGCTGCCGCCGACGGCGTTGATCGCCTGGGACCGGCGGATGCGGCGGCGGGCCTGCGCGTCGTTCTCCGAGCGCAGCTCCCGGTTCCAGTGCCGGACCATGCCCCACTGGCCGATCGAGAAGCTGGTGAAGACCCCGACGATGTACATCTGGATCAGCCGGTTCACGTCGGCGTCGAAGGCGGCGATGAGCAGCGCGGCGAAGCCGGCCAGCAGCAGGATGCCGTTGCTGTAGACCAGCTTGTCGCCGCGGGTGTGCAGTTGCCGGGGCAGGAACCGGTCCTGGGCCAGCACCGAGCCCAGCAGCGGGAAGCCGTTGAACGCGGTGTTGGCCGCCAGGATGAGGATCAGTGCGGTGGCCGCCTGGACGTAGAAGAAGCCCGGCGACGTCGGCCCGCCGAACGTCGCGGCGGCGAGTTGCGCGATGACCGTCCGCTGCGGCTCGGTCTCGCAGGCGGTGAAGCCCACCAGGTCGCACGGGTGCTCGGCGTACTTCACGTCGGCCGCGAGGGCCAGCGCGGTGACGCCGGAGAACATCGTCGCGGCGATGCCGCCCATGAGCGCGAGCGTGGTGGCGGCGTTGCGGCTCTTCGGCGGCTTGAACGCCGGGACCCCGTTGGCGATCGCCTCGACGCCGGTGAGGGCCGTGCACCCGGAGGCGAAGGCCCGCAGCACGAAGAAGACCAGCGCCAGGCCGGTCACCTGTTCGAACCCGGGCTCGGGGGTGATCGCGTATCCCGCGCTCTCGGCGACGACCGGCGACTCGGTGAACAGGTCGCGCACCAACCCGGTGACGACCATCACGATGATGCCGGAGATGAACAGGTAGGTCGGGACGGCGAAGGTGCGGCCGGACTCACGCAGCCCGCGCAGGTTGGCCGCCGCGAGCAGCGCCACCAGCCCGACGGCGAGTGCGACGCGGTGCTCGTCGAGCGCCGGGAACGCGGAGATGATGTTGTCGGTGCCGGCCGCCACCGACACCGCCACGGTGAGCAGGTAGTCCACGAGCAGCGCGCTGGCCACGGTGAGCCCGGCGAGCTGCCCGTGGTTCTTCATGGCGACCTCGTAGTCCCCACCGCCGGAGGGGTAGGCCCGCACCACCTGGCGGTATGAGAGGACGACGGTCACCAGCAACAGGACGACGGCGATCGCCAACCAGGGGGCCAGGTAGAGGAACGCCGTCCCGGCCAGGGTGAGGACGATGAGGATCTCCTGCGTGGCGTAGGCCACGGAGGAGAGCGGGTCGCTGGCGAAGATGGGCAACGCCAGGCGCTTGGGCAGCAGGGACTCCCCGAGCCGGTCGCTGCGCACGGGACGACCCAGGACCAGGCGCTTCGGGAGTTGTCCGAGGTCGGACAGCGTTGGCACGGCGGCGATGGTACGGACGCCGGGACCCCTCCCGCCCCCGTCCGGGGGGTGAGTTGCGGCGCTGCGGACCGCGGCCCCACCGCGGCTCAGGTGTAGCTTCGCGGCCGGACACGCACCGGGCTCCGGCCCCGGCGCACCGCACTCGTGAACTCGGGAGTTGCTCGTGCACGTGGTCGTGATGGGCTGCGGCCGCGTCGGGTCGGCGATCGCCCGCCGGCTCGAGGACATCGGCCACAGCGTGGCCGTGATCGACCAGGACCCGGAGGCCTTCCGCCGGCTGGGCCCGGATTTCACCGGCCGCCAGGTCACCGGCCTGGGCTTCGACCGCCAGACGCTGCTCGACGCCGGCATCGACTCCGCCGGCGCCTTCGCCGCCGTCAGCAGCGGTGACAACTCCAACATCATCAGCGCGCGCGTGGCCCGCGAGACCTTCGGCGTCCAGCACGTCGTGGCCCGCATCTACGACTCCAAGCGCGCCGAGGTCTACGAGCGGATGGGCATCCCCAGCGTCGCGACCGTCCCGTGGACGGTGAACCGGCTGCTGCGCGAGCTGCTCTCGGTCAAGGTCAGCGAGCTGTGGCGCGAGCCCACCGGGCAGGTGCTGCTCATGCGGGTCACCGTCACCGAGCCGTGGGTCGGCCGGCGGCTGGCCGAGCTGGAGGCCGCGTCCGGGGCGCGGGCCGCCTGGCTGGTCCGCTACGGCGACGCCCAGCTGCCCACCGCGGGAACCGTGCTGCAGGACGGCGACCAGCTCGTGGTCGCCTCGACCGACGCGATCACCCAGCGGGTGCACCAGGTCGTCGAGCAGGGCCCCACGGGAGGAGGACACTGATGCGGGTCGCCATCGTGGGCGCGGGCGCCGTCGGGCGTTCGATCGCCGGGGAGCTGCTCTCCAACGGGCACACCGTGATGCTCATCGAGAAGGACGGCCGCAAGGTCCGCACCCGGGCGGTGCCCGGCGCCGAGTGGGTGCAGGCCGACGCGTGCGAGGTCTCCTCCCTGGAGGAGGCGCAGCTGGCCACCTGCGACGTCGTCGTGGCCGCGACCGGCGACGACAAGGCCAACCTGGTCGTCTCGCTGCTGGCCAAGACCGAGTTCGCGGTCAACCGCGTCGTCGCCCGGGTCAAGGACCCGCGCAACGAGTGGCTCTACACCGAGGCGTGGGGCGTCGACGTCGCCGTCTCGACCCCGCGGGTACTGGCCGCGCTGGTCGAGGAGGCGGTGACCGTCGGCGACGTCGTCCGGCTGATGACCTTCCGCAAGGGCGCGGCCAACCTGGTCGAGATCACCCTCGCCGAGGACACCCCGTGGGCCGGCAAGCCGCTGCGCGAGGTGCCGCTGCCGCGGGAGACCGTGCTCACCGCCGTCCTGCGCGGCGACCGGGTGATCACCCCCAGCCCGGACGAGCCGCTCGAGGTCGGCGACGAGCTGCTGTTCATCACCCACGCCGACGTCGAGGAGCAGCTGCAGCAGGTGCTCTCCCCCGCGCCGTCCTTCTAGGCGGCCGGGCGCTGCCCGCCGGCCTCCGCCGGCGGGTCGGCCGCGTCGATCCGGTGCCGGTGCAGCCGGGACACCACCCACAGCGTCACCACGACCTCGACGGCGGTGACCGGCAGGCCCAGCAGCAGCGAGGCGGTGCCCAGCAGCTCCACCTCGTCGGCGCGGTAGAGCACCCACTGGACGGCGACGCGGACGAGGAAGACGACGCCCCACATCAGCGTCAGCCACGAGTAGGCGCGCACCATCCGCGGGTCGTCGCGCCAGTGCCGCTCGGGCGCGGGGTCGGCCGGGCGGGCGCCGGTCGCGGGGTCCGGCGGTGGCCGGTGGTGCAGCGTGGCGTTGACCCGGTCGATCCGGCGGCGCAGGCCCGGCAACGAGTGCGACGCCATCGAGCCCAGGTGGCTGGGCGCGAGGAACTCGGCGACCACGCCGACCAGCGGCCAGCGGACGGCGATCGAGCCGATCAGCACCACACCGAGGGCGGCGTTGCGGATCAGGCCGGGGACGAAGAAGTCGCGGGCCTGACCCGAGGCGGCGGCGATGGCCACGGCGATCGCGACGCCGAAGAGCCCGCTGAAGGCCTGTTGCACGCTCTCCCGCCGCACCAGGCGCAGTGCGAAGAGCAGGACGGCGACGGCGAGCGCGGACCAGATGCCGGCGCGCAGCCCGGCCAGGGAGTTGGCCACGATGAACGCGACCGTGGGCAGCGTGGCGTCGAGCATGCCGCGCCAGCCGCCGAGCTGCTCGAGGACCAGGTGCCGGTCGAAGGCCAGGCCCTGCGACCCGGTCCCGGCGCCGTCCGCGGGACGCGCCGGACCGGGACGCCCGTCCCCCTCGGGCGCAGCCGTCACCCGGCGCTCAGCTCGTACCGGGGGTTGTAGATGACCTGCCGCCCGTCGAAGGAGGCGAAGCGGCCGTGCGCGGTGAGCGAGCGGCCGGGCTCGATGCCGGGGATCCGCCGGCGGCCGAGCCACACGAGAGTGACCGAACCGGACCCGTCGAACAGCTCCGCCTCGAGGGTGGGCACCGTCTCCCGCGGCGTGTAGACGACCGACTTCAGCCGGCCGGTCACGGTGACGACGGCACCCTTGCGGCAGGCGCTGACCGGCTCGCAGCCGGCGTTGGCCGAGCCCGCGCGCAGCTCCTCCGCGTCGATGGTGTGGTCGTCGGCGGTCAGCCGCTGCAGCGTCCGCGCGAACCAACCGCTCTGGCGTGTCTGCGTCACGGCCCCAGCGTAGAACCGCCGCGGACCCCCTCGGCGCGCGACCGCAGCCAGTTCCGCACCAGCGCCCACGGCTCCCCCGCCGGGTCGATGAGCACCATGTGGTCCCCCGGCACGAGCCGCACGTCGACGGCTCCGCCCTCCGCCGCGGCCGCTGCCGCGTAGCGGGCGCTCTGCTCGGCCGGGACGACGTCGTCGCCGGTGCCGTGCACGCACAGCAGGTCGACGCCGGGCGGGACCAGCCGTACCGGGTCGGCCGCCGCGTAGCGCTCCGGCGCGTCCGCGGGCTCGGCACCGAGCAGGTCCTGCACCGCCCCGCCGCCCAGCCGCTGGGCGGCGGCGCGCTCGAGGTCGAGCACCCCGGCCTGCAGGACGGCGGCGGTCACCCGGACCCGCGGCCGCGCACCCGGCGCGCCCTCCGGCAGCCGCGACCGCCCGGCCGCCCAGGCGGCCAGGTGCCCGCCGGCGGAGTGCCCGACGACCGCGACGTCGGAGGGGTCCAGCCGGTCGGCGCTCGACAGGTCCGGGAGCGCGTCGAGTGCCGCGGCGACGTCCTCCAGGGTGGCCGGCCAGCCGCCGCCGGCGCCGACCCGGCGGTACTCGACCGCGACCGCCGCGAGGCCGGTCGCGGCCAGGTCCGCGGCGAGTGGCCGGGCCAGCTCGACGCCGTGGGTGGCGCGCCAGAAGCCACCGTGCAGCACCACTGCCACGGGCGCCGGGCCGGTGCCCGCGGGCAGGGTCAGCTCGAGGAACTGGTCGGGGTGCGGTCCGTAGGCGGTGCGGACGGCGCTGCTGCACCCATGCGCGAACCCGCTCACGGGCCGGGCGCGGCCGGCGGTGGGGTGCCCGGCTGGCGGGCGGCCTGCTGCGCGGCCAGCTGCGCGGCGGCCTGCGGCGGGAGGGTCAGCGGCAGCTGCTCGCGGACCGGCATCGGCGCGCTCCCGCGGACGACGACGATCTGCCGGAACGTCTGCTCCAGCGCCGCCGCGGCCTCCGGGCTCTCCGCCGCGGGGCCGCTGATCATGCCGCGCAGGAACCAGCGGGGGCCGTCGACGCCGAGGAAGCGGGCGGCCCGGCGCACCGGAGCGGGTGCGGGCTGACCGGGCTGCGCCGGCGGGTTGGTCCGGACGAAGCCGGCCAGCTCCGGCCCGAACGGCCCGTCGACCTCCTCGAGGTGCCCGCCCTGACCCGAGGCGCTGCGGGCCAGGTCCGCGCGGACGTCGTCCCAGATGCCGGACGCGCGCGGCGCGGCGAACACCGCCACCTGCAGCAGCGAGTCGCCGTAGCGCAGCGTGGCGCCGATGACCTTCTGCTGGTTGTTGACGTCGACCCGCAGCTCCGTGCCGGGGACCGCCGGCAGCAGCAGCGAACCCAGGTCGATGCGGGCGACCCCGTCGTCCGGGGCGTCGGCGGAGTCCCACGGCCCCGTGGTCTCCGCGACCTCGCGGACCTTGTGCTGCGGCTCCGGCGGCACCCCGCGCTCGCGCAGGCTGCGGTCGATCCGGTTGCGTCGCCGTCCGAACGGCATGTCAGTCGGCCCCCTTCTCCTGGACGCTCGCGTGCCCGCCGGTCGACCCGTGGCCCCCGGCTCCCCGCGCGCTCTCCGGCAGCTGCTCGACCGGGACGAAGCGGGCGCGCACGACCGGCTGCACCACCAGCTGGGCCACGCGGTCGCCGCGCCGCAGCGTCAGCGGCGTCGTCGGGTCGAGGTTGACCAGGTTGACCTTGACCTCCCCGCGGTAGCCGGCGTCGATGGTGCCCGGGGCGTTCACCAGGGAGAGGCCCACCCGGTGGGCCAGGCCCGAGCGCGGGTGGACGAAGCCGGCGTAGCCCTCCGGGATGGCCACCGCGACGCCGGTGCCCACCAGCGCGCGCTGCAACGGCGCGAGCTCGAGGTCCTCGGCGATCGCCAGGTCGGCGCCGGCGTCCCCGGGCAGTGCGTAGGCGGGGACGACGTCCTCCGGGGAGGTCAGCCGCACCGGGACCTCCACCTCGGGGACGGCGGGGGGGGAGGGGTCGGGCACGTCCGCGACCCTATAAGGACCCCCCTGTCCCCCATCGCTCGGAGAAGGACCCCGTCCTCCTCACCGCTCGCAGGCTCGCGGTGAGCCTCTGGACGGGGCGGCGGGCTCCTGGTGGGTGGCCGTTCCAGCCCCTCGCCAGCTCGCGACGGGACCCTGCGAGGGGGCCGGGTCCTCGCCTCAGGGGCGGGGGCGGCGCAGGTCGGCGAGCACCCGGCGGGCCAGGGCCTCGGTCGCCTTGCGGTTGGCCCGGCCGCCGAGGGCCGCGCCGACCAGGAAGGGAGCTGCGCCGGGGACGCTGCGGGCCATCCGCCGGGTCATCCGGCGGCTCAGCGTGCGCAGGCCGGCCGAGCCCAGGACAGCGCCCAGGCCCGGGACGGCGGCGTCCTCGACCGCCCGCTGCCGCGTCCAGCTGGACAGGTAGGCCAGCGCGCGGTCGCGGGCGTCACCAGGGGCCGGCCGCCCGTACAGCTCGTGCAGCTCGCCCAGCAGGACGAGCTCTACGGCGGCGGTGAGCACCGTCTCCGCGCCGAGCTCCAGAGGCAGCGCCAGGAGCGAGGGCGGGGCGAGCCAGGAGGCCGCGGACAGCCCGCCGGTCGCGGCGCCGATGCCGGCGGTCAGCGTCGCGGCCCGGGAGACCAGCGCCTCGGCGATCTCGTCGTCCGTGGCGCCGGGGTGGGCCACGCGCAGCCGGGCGGCGTCCCGGATCGGCAGCCGCGGGGCGGCGGTGGCCAGCAGGTCGCCCAGCATCGCGCCAGGAGTGCGGGGGGCCCCGCCGTCGTCCGGACCGGATGGCACGGTGTCCCGGGCGCCGCGGCCGGCGCGCGCCCCGGCGGCCGCGACCGCGGCGACGACGTCGCGCAGCGTCGCCGCGGTCGAGCGGCGCCCCTCGGTGGGCGGCTCGCTCGTCCCGCCGACCAGGCCGGACACGGCCTCGGCGAGCAGCCGGCCGGCCCGTGCGAGCGGGCCCTCCTCCGCGGGCGGGGCCGTGGGTCCACCGGCCGCGCCGGGCAGGACCGGGCGCGGTGGCGGGACGTCCCGCACCGGCCCGGTGCGCTCTCCGTGGTCCGTCACTGACCCTCCTCGATCACGTGCCTCTCCTCGGCCCGCCCTCGAGTGTGAGGACGGCGGCCCCGTCCCGGGTCCCGCCCCGAACCTGCGAAGGGTGGGGAGGACGGGCGCCCCGCTGCAGGGTCCCGCCGCGAGCGTGCGAGCGGCGGGGGGCAGCGGGGTCCTCCATCAGGCGGCGCAGTCGCGGCAGAACAGCTGGTCGCCCTTGGTGGCGGCCAGGCGGCTGCGGTGCTGCACGAGGAAGCAGCGCGAGCAGGTGAACTCGTCCTCCTGCTTGGGGAGCACGCGGACGGTCAGCTCCTCGTTCGACAGGTCGGCGCCGGGGAGCTCGAGGTTCTCGTTAAAGTCGGTCTCGTCGACGTCGACCGACGAGGACTGCGCCTCGGCGCGCCGGGCCTTGAGCTCCTCGAGCGAGTCCTCGCCGAGCTCGTCTGCCTCGTTGCGGCGCGGGGCGTCGTAGTCGGTGGCCATGGGAAGTGCCCCTCCTCCGGGGTCGTCGCGGGCGCAGCCCGCATGTTCCGCGGCGGCGCGCGGTGGCGCCGCCGTGCTGTCCGGTCACCGGGGGCGACCGGGGGTCGGTGGGCCGGTGACCGCGGAGGCGGGCACCGGCCGGTACTGGTCCTCACCGCGCCGTCCGACCCACCGGCGGACGGCGGAGCGAGCCGGCACGGTCTGACCGGCGGACCCCCCAACGTCGCGCGGCCCCCGTTTGTGCCCGACGCGCGAGGGGAGAACCACCTCGCTGCCGGGTCGGGTCGGACGGGACGCGGAGCGCCAGAGGTTACCCTGCGCCCGTGTCGACTCCTGTGGGTGCTGACCCGGCCGTCGTCGGGCCCTATCTGGCCTCCGTCCTGGGCGACGAGCGGTGGTCCCGGGTGCGGGTCGAGCTCATCGCGGCGGGCATGTCCAACCTGACCTACACGGTGACCCCGGAGGGAGGGACGGACGACGACGCGGTGATCCTGCGCCGCCCGCCCACGGGTGCGGTCCTGGCCACCGCGCACGACATGGCGCGTGAGCACCGGGTCGTCTCGGCGCTCGGGCCCACGCCCGTCCCGGTGCCGCGGACGCTGCACCTGTGCACCGACACCGCCGTGCTCGGTGCGCCCTTCTACGTGATGGAGCGGGTCGTCGGCCTGCACGTCGTCGACCGGATCCCGGCCGGCTACGCCGACGAGCCGGCCCAGCGGCGGGCGATCGGCGACGGGCTGGTCGACGTTCTGGCCGACCTGCACGCCGTCGACCACGTCGCGGTGGGGCTGGGCGACTTCGGTCGGCCCGAGGGCTTCATGGCGCGGCAGGTGCGCCGCTGGACCCAGCAGTGGGACGCCACCCGCGACCGCGAGCGCCCGGGCCTGGACGCCCTCGCCGCGCGGCTGGCCCAGACCGTGCCCACCACGCAACGGAACGGGATCGTCCACGGCGACTTCCGGCTGGACAACTGCCTGCTCGACCCGCAGGCCCCCGGCCGCGTCCGGGCGGTGCTGGACTGGGAGATGTCGACCCTCGGCGACCCGCTCGCCGACCTGGGGATGCTGCACGTCTACTGGCCGCAGGCCGGCGAGGAGGCCGTCGCCGGGCAGAGCACGGTGACCGCGCTGGAGGGCTTCCCCACCCGCGCGGAGGTCGCGGCACGCTACGGCGAGCGCAGCGGCCTGGACCTCTCCGACCTGCCCTGGTACGTCGCCTTCGCCTACTTCAAGTTCGCCGCGATCGTCGCCGGCATCGTCGCCCGGTCGGCCGCCGGGGCCATGGCGGGCAAGGACACCGCCGGCTACGCCGACCGCATCGACCCGTGCGTGGAGCGGGGACGCGCCGCACTCGACGACGGTGTGATCTAGACACCCTCCCGGCCCTAGACTCCGGTCGACCGTCAGTGACCGAGGAGAGCCCGTGAGCGCGCCGCCCACCGACCGTTCCGCGGTGCGTCCCCGCAGCGGCCGTCGGCCGATCCCGCCGCTGGTGTTCCTGCTGGTGCTCGCGCTGGCCGCGCTGGTCGTCTGGTGGAACGTGTTCGACACCGACGGTGAGCTGGAGGCCGAGGAGGCCCAGGCCTGCGCCAGCGCGTCGGCGGCGCCGCCCTCGCTGGACCCGACCACGGTCTCGCTGCGCGTCTTCAACGCCACCGACCGCGGCGGCCTGGCCCAGGAGGTCGCCGCGGCGCTGCAGGAGCGGGGCTTCGTGGTGGAGGAGATCGCCAACGACCCCAGCGAGCGCGAGGTCACCGGCGTCGGCGAGCTGCGGCACGGCCCGCGCGGCAACGACGCCGCCGTCTTCGTCCGGCTGTTCCTCCCCCAGGCCGGGGACTTCCTCGACACCCGGGCCACCGCCACGGTCGACGTCGTCATCGGCCCCGACTTCGCCGGCCTCGCGCCGCCGGAGGACGTCGACGCCGCCCTGGCGGCAGGGGCCAGCGCGGCCGCCGCCTGCTGACGAAGGACCACCCTTCCCCCCCACGTCTCGCAAGCTCGACGCGGGGCCCTGAAGGATGGCCGTTCCAGCCCGTCACCAGGGCCGTTCCATCAGGCTCCGGAGGGGTGCAGACGGGTGAGCAGCTCGAGGAACTCCTCGGCGACCGACGGCGCCACGGCGATGCCCAGGGGCTCGCCGAACGCCCGTCCTGGCAGGCCGGTGACGACGACGCCGGCCTCGGCCGCCACCAGCGCGCCGGCGGCGAAGTCCCAGCGGTTGAGGTGCATCTCGTAGTAGGCGTCCACCCGGCCGCCGGCCACGGTGCACAGGTCGAGGGCGGCCGAGCCGTGACGCCGGATGTCGCGGACCTCCGGCAGCAGCTCGGCGACCACGGCGGCCTGGGCGCGGCGCTGCTCGGCCCGGTAGCCGAAGCCGGTCGCGACCAGTGCCTGCCCGAGGGAGGCCGGCCGGCTGCCGGTCAGCCGCACCGGCTCGGCGCCGGGCAGGGTCAGGTGCGCGCCGCCGCCCGCGGTCGCCGAGTACAGCTCGCCGGTGGCGGCGTTGAGCACCACGCCCGCGACGGCCTGCCCGTCGACCTCCGCGGCGATCGACACCGCGTACGCGGGCAGGCCGTAGACGAAGTTGGTGGTGCCGTCGATGGGGTCGACGACCCAGCGCACCCCGCTGGTGCCGGTGCGCTCGCCGCCCTCCTCCCCCAGCAGCCCGTCGTCCGGACGGGGGCCGAGCAGCCGGCTGATCACCAGCTCCTCGCAGGCCCGGTCCACGGCGGTCACCATGTCGATGGGGCTGGACTTGACGTCCACCTGCTCGGCGGCTGAGGCGCGCCCGCGCGCGACCAGGTCGGCAGCCTCGCGAGCGGTCGAGACGGCGAGGTCGAGCAGGGCGGCGGGCTCCGGCGTCGTGGTCATCGCCCGATCCTGCACGAGCAGGTCTGGCGTCTGTGCGGGCGATCACTACCCTGGCCGCGTGCTCGGGTTCGGCGTGGACATCGGTGGCAGCGGGATCAAGGGGTGCCTGGTGGACCTCGACAAGGGGGAACTGGAGGGTGATCGGCTGCGCATCGAGACGCCGCAGCCCTCGCTGCCCGAGCCGGTCTACGACGTCGTGGCGCGGATCGTCGACTCCTTCGGGTGGGAGGGACGCATCGGCGTCACCTACCCCGGCGTGGTGAAGAGCGGGGTCGCGCGCACCGCGGCCAACGTCGACAAGAGCTGGCTGGGCACCCACCTGGCCGAGGGGTTGGCCTCCCGCATCCCCGGCACCGTGCAGACGCTCAACGACGCCGACGCCGCCGGGATCGCCGAGATGCGCTACGGCGCCGGCCGCGACAAGCGGGGTGTCGTCCTCATGCTGACCTTCGGCACCGGCATCGGCAGCGCCCTGTTCACCGACGGCGTCCTGGTGCCCAACACCGAGTTCGGGCACATCGAGGTCGACGGCGAGGACGGCGAGAAGCGAGCGTCGGCCGCCGCGAAGGACCGCGAGGACCTCAGCTACCCGCGGTGGGCCAAGCGGGTGGACCGCTACCTCGACGTCCTGGAGGCGGCCGTCTGGCCGGACCTCGTCATCGTCGGCGGCGGGGTGAGCAAGAAGGCGCACAAGTGGGTGCCGCTGCTGTCGACCCGCACCCCCGTCGTCCCCGCGCAGCTGCTCAACGACGCCGGCATCGTCGGCGCGGCCCTGGCCGCCGAGGAGCGCATCGGGCAGTGACACCGGAGGGGCGCGGCCGCCCGCCGCCGGGTCACCACGGAGAGTGAGAACGCCCCTGGACCTGGTGTCCTCCCCAGGTCGGGGGGCAGCTCGTCGGTCCGAAGCGGTGGACCCACCACAACGCGTCGTTACAATGGAGGAGCCCCGCTCCCGTCGCTCCCAGCGGAGAGGCATCCCCCGCCCGCGCTCCGGTCAAACCCCGGAGCGCTCGTCGGGCCCTCCCGCTCCGGACGCCGGCCGAGGCCGCTGCCCGGGGACCAGACGGCTCCCCGGGGAACGCACCCAGCACGGGAAGGAACATGAGTGCCCGCCGACCAGCCAGCACCGGCCAAGGCCCCCGCTCGCAAGCGGACGGCCAAGGGCGCGGCGAAGCCGACCGCCGCCAAGGGCGCCCGCAAGCCCACGATTTCCCCGTCGCCGGGAGGCGGTGAGGGTGCCGTGCTCACCGCGGTGGCCTCCGACGGCGCCACGGTCGCCGTGGTCGACGCCGGTGGCGAGGGCCTGAAGATCGACGAGACCGTCGTAGCGACCCCGGACGGTGTCGCCGAGACCGACGCCCCCAGTCCCGAGGAGGTCGCCGAGGGCGGCGACTTCGAGTGGGACGACGAGGAGGAGTCCGAGGCCCTCCGCCAGGCCCGCAAGGACGCCGAGCTCACCGCCTCCGCCGACTCGGTCCGCGCCTACCTCAAGCAGATCGGCAAGGTCGCACTGCTCAACGCCGAGGAGGAGGTCGACCTCGCCAAGCGCATCGAGGCCGGGCTCTACGGCGCCGAGCGGCTGCGCCAGGCCGAGGAGGAGGGCCAGAAGCTCTCCCCGCAGATGCGCCGCGACCTCAACTGGATCGTCCGCGACGGCGAGCGCGCCAAGAACCACCTGCTGGAGGCCAACCTCCGCCTCGTGGTCTCCCTCGCCAAGCGCTACACCGGCCGCGGGATGGCGTTCCTGGACCTGATCCAGGAGGGCAACCTCGGTCTGATCCGCGCGGTCGAGAAGTTCGACTACACCAAGGGCTACAAGTTCTCCACGTACGCCACCTGGTGGATCCGGCAGGCGATCACCCGCGCCATGGCCGACCAGGCCCGCACCATCCGCATCCCGGTGCACATGGTCGAGGTCATCAACAAGCTCGGCCGCATCCAGCGCGAGCTGCTCCAGGACCTCGGGCGCGAGCCCACCCCGGAGGAGCTGGCCAAGGAGATGGACATCACCCCGGACAAGGTGCTGGAGATCCAGCAGTACGCCCGGGAACCCATCAGCCTCGACCAGACCATCGGCGACGAGGGCGACAGCCAGCTCGGCGACTTCATCGAGGACTCCGAGGCGGTCGTCGCCGTCGACGCGGTGAGCTTCACCCTCATGCAGGACCAGCTGACCAGCGTCCTGCAGACGCTCTCCGAGCGGGAGGCCGGCGTCGTCCGGCTGCGGTTCGGCCTGACCGACGGCCAGCCGCGCACCCTCGACGAGATCGGCCAGGTCTACGGGGTCACCCGCGAGCGGATCCGGCAGATCGAGAGCAAGACGATGTCGAAGCTGCGCCACCCGAGCCGCTCCCAGGTGCTGCGCGACTACCTGGACTGAGCACCGACCGTCTCCTGACCTGTCTGCGCAGGTCAGGGGACGGCTTGGGCTCGGGCCGGCCGGTGGGACGCATGCACACCGCTCCCAGTCCAGATGTCGGGCTACGGTGCGGGGCGTGGCCGTGGACCTCGCCGCCCTGCTGCCGTCCTGGGAGCTGCACCTGCGCGCCGAGCGCAAGAGCCCCGAGACGGTGAAGTCCTACGGCGACGGGGTGCGCCGCTTCCTCGCCTGGGCCGACGCCGCCGGCCGCCCCGCGGTGCTCGACCGGGCCAGCGTGAACGCCTTCACCGCGGACCTGCTCGCGGGCGGCGGCCAGCCCGCCACCGCCCGCGCCCGGCAGCTGGCCCTCCGGCGCTTCTCCGCGTGGTAGTTGGAGGAGGGTGAGAGCGACGCCGACCACCTGCTCGGCCTCAAGTCGCCCAAGCTGGACGCGAAGGTCGTCGAGCCGCTGACTCCCGAGCAGATCAGGGCGCTGGTCGCTGCCTGCGCGGGCAGGGATCTACGCGACCGCCGGGACGAGGCGCTCGTGCGGCTGATGATCGAGACCGGCGCCCGGGCCGGAGAGGTCGTCGCGCTCGGCACCGCGGACGTCGACCTGTCCACCGGCACGGCCACCGTGCGCCGCGGCAAGGGCGGTCGGGGCCGGGTGGTCCCCTTCGGCCCGCAGACCTCCCGGGCGCTGGACCGCTACCTCCGTGCCCGCCGCAGCCACCGGCTGGCCGGCGCCCCGGCGCTGTGGCTCGGCGACCGCGGCAGGGCGTTCTCCTACGACGCACTGCACAAGACGCTCGGTGAGCGGGCCCGCGCGGCCGGGATCGAGGGGTTCCGGCCGCACCGGCCGCACCGGCTGCGGCACACCGCGGCGCACCGCTGGCTCGCCGCCGGCGGCAGCGAGGGTGGTCTCATGGCGGTGGCCGGCTGGACGCGGCCGGACATGCTGCGCTACACGCGCGCGCAGGCGTCGGCCCGAGCCGCCGCCGAGGCCCGCCCGCTGGGGCTCGGCGACTTCTGACGGCGGCGGGCAGCGGTCATCCGCAGTGACCCCGACTCCCTGCTCGGCGTCGGCTCCCGTGTGCGGGCCTTGCACCCCCACGCCCGCTCCCCGCGGCTGCTGCTCGGCCAGCGCGGCCTGATGACGCCCGACGGCGCCTGCGCCCGTCCGCAACGCCCGCGCCGCGCAGGCCGGCGTCGCCGACGTGTACCCGCACCGCTGTCGGGTTCCTCGGTCGTCAGATGGCGGAGGCGAGTCCGGTGGGCTCGTCATGCGCGGAGGCGTGGACGGCGGCCGAGACACTGGCGGACGGAGCCGTCTTACTCCGCGAGCGGGCCACTCAATGGTGCCAGGAATGGGATTGGCGGCGCCCGACAACGGGACTGCATGCCTCCTGCTCCGCGGACCGAGGTGCAGCCACACCCCCACATCGTGGCCGGCTTCCTGCTTCGCACAGGCTGGTCCCGGTCTCCGCCTGCCACGCAGCGGAGCCAGACAGCTCCCTCACCGGCGTCCGGGCGTTCCTCCTCGGCCCCAGGGACCATGCGCGAGGAGCACGAGCGACGGGTAGGCGGCCAATAGCCTGCCGCGGTGGCCCCCGTACCGTCCCGTGCTCACGCCACCGTCGTCGACGAGCTCTTCCGGCGGCTGAGCGGGGACGCGGATCGGGCAGTCCTGCTCACGGGGCTGCCAGGGATCGGGAAGTCCACGACGGTCGGCCTCCTGGCGGCCAGGTTCGCCCGTGCCGGGACGTCCGTGCACTGGGTGGAAGCGGACGAGATGAGCCGCAGCCGGCCGTTTGGTCTGATCGCGGGCCTGCTGGGGGTCGAGGCCGTGTACCCGCCGGGGCCGGACACCGGGGACCGGATGGTGGAGGCGACGGAGAGACTGTGCGCCGAGGGACCGGTGCTGTTGTGCGCGGACGATCTCCACCAGGCCGACGGGGACTCGCTCGACCTGCTCGGGTGGCTCGTCGACATGTCGCGGTACCTGCCGCTGTCTTTGCTGCTCACGCGGCGGCCGCTGCCCGTCCGTGAGGGTCTGGCCGTGCTGGCGGCCCGCCCCGATGTGCACGAGGTGGAGCTCAGCGGGCTCGCCCCGGAGGAGCTGGACGCTCTGGTCACCGCCCGCTACGGCGCGCCACCCGGTCCGCAGGTCCAGGAGCTGCTCGCCGTGACCGGCGGCAACCCGCTCCACGCGCGCGTCATGCTCGATGACCTGCAGCGGCGCGGGCTGCTCGACGCCGGGCGAGAGCTGCTCACCACCTCGGCCACGGCCGCCGACACGCCCGCGTCGGTGCAGGCCGGGGCGCGGACGCACCTGGCGATGCTCGACCCGGCGTCCCGGGACCTGTTGCAGGTGCTGGCCGTGTGGGGCAGGCCCGCGGCGCCCGACCAGCTCGCGGCGGTGACCGGCAGCAGACCAGCCGCCCTGCTCGGCGCCATCCAGGCCGCCGTCGGCTCGGGTGTGGCCCGCTGGACCGACGACGGGCTGCTCGCCTTCCGGCACGACCTCTACCGCGACGTCGTCTATGCCGATCTGGAGCCCCCGCTGCGGGAGATGCTGCATGCGGCGTGCGCGGCGGAGCTGCGAACAGGCGGGGAGATCCCGTCGCAGGTGCTGCAGCAATCCGCCGCCGCGGCTCTGTCCGCGGCATCGCAGGCGGAGGTCGCGCTTCAGGTCGCCGGTACCGACCTCGCCCACGCCCCTGTGCAGGCAGCCGATCTGCTCGCCACCGCCGCGCACCAGGTGGCCGCGCTCCCCGCGAGCCCGGAGCGGACGCAGCTGGAGGACCGGATCGCCGTCGCCCGGACCGGGGTGCTGGCAACGGCGGGCAGGATGGCGGAGGCGATGCAGGTGGCGAGCGAGGCCCTGGACCGCACGTCCGATCCCGCGGTGCGCGCGGAGCTCGTGCGGCTCCGCCTGCACCACATCGTGAGCACCGCCGACGTCCCCGGCGCACTCAGCGAGATCGACCGTCATCTGGCTGGCGAGCTCCCCGACAGCGCCCGCGAGGCGCTGATCCAGCTGCGCCGGTGGGTGGTCGTGCTCGGGGGACGTCAGCCGGTCGGGGACGGGGTCCCCACAGGCAGCAGCGGCGCCGCGCTGCTGCCAGCCGCGGTGGACCTGTTCCTGTCGGGCCGCTGCCGCCGGGCCCTGTGCATGATCGACGACGCGGTGCGCGCGCGCGTGGACGCCGGCTCCCCGGACTGGGCGGACGGGCCGACGGCTCCAGTCCTGCCACCGTGGTTCGCCCTGTACGCCGACGGCATCGAGGTCGCCCGCGCACGGTCGGTGGAGCTGCGCCGGCAGGCACAGCAGTCGGGGCGCGGCTGGCAACTGCCGTACCACCTGTTCGTCGCAGCTTCGATCGACTACGTCGGAGGCCGCTGGGACGACGCGCTGGCCTTTCTCGACTCCGGTCTCGAGGCGACCGCAGTCACCGGGACGGGATGGCTCTCCCGCGCGGTCGGCCTCGGCCTCGGCATCCGGGTGCGGCGCGGCGAGCTCGACACCGCCGCGACGGGGCTCTCCCGGTGGAAGCTGCGGGCGCTGCCCGAGCAGTACGGGTTGCCGGCCGTCGGACACGCGGAGATGCTGCTGCACGAGGCCCGTGGCGACCTCGCCGGCGCCATCGACCTGGCGCGGCGGAGCTGGATCGAGACCCTCGGCTCCGGCCGCCTGGTGTGGGCGGTGTACGCCGGTCCGGACACCGCCCGCATCGCTCTACAGGCTGGGGACACCGACCTGCTCGCCCGGATCACGGCCGACTCGGCGGCGGCGCCCGTCCAGGAGATGCCCGGCATGGCCCCGGCGACCGACCTGGTCCGGGCGATCGCGGAGCGGGACCCGGACCGGGCGATGGCGGCCGCGTCGGCGTTCGCCGGGCGCGGGCACGTCCCCGGTGAGCTCGGTGCCTGGGAGGAGGCCGCCGTGGCCGCCGCGGCCCGCGGGGACACGGAACGGGCCCGCAGCTGCGCGGCCCGGTGCACGAGCGTGGCCGACCTGCTCGGCGCCACCACCGTCGAGCGACGGCTGACCGCCCGGCTGCGCGAGCACGAGATCCGGCTGGGTGTGACCGGCCGGCGGCGACGTCCGTCATCGGGGTGGAACAGCCTCACGCCCACGGAACTGCAGGTCGCCGAGCTCGTCGGGCGGGGGCTGACCAGCCCGCAGATCGCCGCCCGGCTCTACGTCTCACCCCGCACTGTGCAGACGCACATCTCGCACAGCCTGCGCAAGCTCGGCCTCGGCTCCCGGGTCCAGCTGGCCACCACGGTGGCGCGGCACCGTTGACCTCAGGCGTACCGCCGACGGCGCCGGACGTGGGCCTTGACCGACCGTGCTCTTCCCGGGGACAGCGTGCCCGGTCTGGCGGGCCGCGCCACCGACACCCGGACCGCTCTCGCAGGGAAGCGCCGGGCGAGGTCACCGGCTCCCGGTGATCCCGTCCGCCTCCCGCCGGGAGCCGCCGTCGACCCATCGGGTGCCCAGCGGCGATCGCCCCGGATCACGGCGACGCGGCCGCGACACAGGTCCTCGTGATCCGATCCCCCACATCCCGTTGACCCAGCAGTGGGAGGCCAGAGGGGTATGTCGGTCCCACGTGACCGTCGGGGGCGGGTCCCGCGACATGGACTCCCCCGTGCGGGAGCGCTCGGACCGCCTGGTCGCCGAGGAGGTGCTGCCCGTGCTGCGGTCGCCATAGCGCCGACCGCTCGACGAGCGCGGTCAGCCTCGTCCTGAGGCCCACAGGTCGTACGAGCCCCCGGCGGACACCACCCCCGTCCTGGTACTCCCGGTCCCCCGACACGGGTCAGGTCCTGCGGTCGTGGTCCTGCGCCGGCGTCGGGACCGTCTGCTCCCTTCCGGTGACGTGGTCGGGGTAGGCAGCCGTGAACTTCACCAGTCCCCAGATGACCGCGATGGGGATCACCCAGTTGAGGAGCAGCTCCACGAGGTGGACCGAGGAGAAGGTGGTGTGCTGCTGGTCGAGGGCCGTGAGGAGCAGAGAGCACCCCCCGATGACGACCAGGCCGAGTCCCCAGGCCGCGCTGATGACCCGGTTGATGGAGTGGAACGTCGGTGATCCCCAGTACTGACGCGGGGTCGACTGCCGGGCGTACTGCTCGGTGAAGGGGCGCGCCGAGGCTGTGGCCAGGACGTACACGCCGAGGACCACGCCCACGAGGGGCCGGCCCCAGGTGTAGAGCCAGTCGTCGACCGGAGGGCCGCCGACGAACCCGAGGGTGGCGATCACCCCGAAGGTGCCGAGGGACACGGCGTTCAGCGTCGTGGGATCGCCCCGCTGCCTGGCCCTGATCAGCAGGACGGCTGTGAGGACGACCGCGAGCAGCGCGCTCCACGCCACGGCATCCGCGGCCGATCGACGCGCCACGACCGTGAAGACGATCCACGGGAGGAAGTCGAGGACGAAGGACAGTGGCTTCATGGCAGCGACGCTAGGAAGCCGCCACCGAGGAGACATCCGCCATCAGGCCGATGTTCGGTCCAGGCGGGAGCGACATCGGCGCACTGCGCGGCGATCTCCGTCCCGGAGCGGAGGTCGAACTGGGCGAGGATGTGCGGGACGTGGCTCTGGACCGTCCGCGGCGAGACCTACAGCCGCCGGGACGGCACTCGCGTCGTTCGACACAGCGATCCGGTCGCGACCCGACCGGACGAGCAGGCCCCGGGTCTGCAGGTCCCCATCAGCAGGAGGACGAAGAGCGGGTCGCCGCGGCTCGGTCGAGAACAGCAGAGACGCGGTGTCCAACCGGGGGCGTCGTCGACGCACAGCAGGACCGGCCCCGCCTGGCACCAGGGGTCCACCTGTGCGCAGGCGAAGTCAGCCGGGTGGGTGCCGTCCGGCGGGGCGCCAGCAGCTGCGCGACCACTGCGAGGCCGTGCCGCAGGCCGCGGTCGTCCCCACTCGCGCGGGGCACCACGTGGCCGGCGACGAGGGGATCGGCAGGCAGCCGGTCCAGCAGGACACCCCCGGCACCGTAGGAACCCAGGTTCGGTACAGGCCGGGAAGCACGGATCGCGGCCTGGACGTCAGCGGCTCGGCAGGTGGGCCTCCAGCCACTCGAACGCGCGCAGCGCGGTCAGCCGCCGCCCGAGCGGCTGACAGTGCCAGTTGGCGCCGTCCGCCACGCCGAAGCGGGCCATCTCGTGCGGTGCGCTGAGCAGCCCGGCCAATTGCTCGGACTGCCCGGGCCAGAACTGCTCGTCCTCGGGTTCGGTGATCAGCAGCGGAGTTCGGATCCGCTCCGCCACGTCCCGCAGTTGGTAGCGGCGGACCTCGGTGAACAGGTCGAACGGGCTGCTCACGCCGAAGGGACGGGCCCGGTAGGCGAAGGTGCGCGCCGTCTCCGGGTCCCCGCCGGCCTGGGCCATGTACCGGTCGAAGTCGTCCTTGCGGCCGGCGTCGAGCAGCTGGAGCATCTCGGCCGGCAGGTACTCCGTCCAGGACGTCGACACGTCGACGACCCCCGGGTCGGCGACCGCCGCGACGAACCTGTGCTCGAACGCCAACGCCCGTGGCACCCAGTACCCGGCCTGGCTGATCCCGGAGGCGGTGAGGGCGGTGGCGTCGACGTCCGGGCGCCCGACGAGGGCGTCCACCACCGGGGTGAGCACCGCCTCCCAGTCGGGACGGAAGGTCGTCCCCCGCTCGAAGAGCATCGACTGCTGCCCCGGGCCGTCGTAGACGAACGCGTTCCAGCCGCGGTCCAGGGCCTCCGCCGCGCCGGCCCACCACATGTCGGTGATCGGGCCGTCGCTGCCGTTTGTGATCACCAGGGTCGGCCGCGCCCTACCGGAGGCGTCGGGCCGTAGCAGGTACCCGGGCAAGGTGGTGTCCTCGTACGGGACGTCGACCCGCACGAACCGGGAGCCCGCGCAGTCGATCCACGCCTCCCAGCAGTCGCGCCCCTTGCGGAACGTCGGCAGCAGGACGGCCTCGGCCTGCTCGGCCGGCAGGCCGTCGACGGCATCGAGCGAGCGGGACCAGGCGTCGGCCGCCGCGAGGAAGGTCCAGCTCGCTCCCCGGAGGTCGCCCGCCTGGCGGTGCTGCGCAGCGAGTGCCGCGAGCTGGTCCGCCCGATCCGTCCACGCCGAGAACCAGCTCGCCCAGTCGCCGTTGGTGATCCGTGCCGCAGTCGCCAGCACCGTTCCGACGTCACCCACCCCGTAGGCAGTGGCGCCGAGTGCGATGCGGATCCCGTAGTCGAAGCTCCGGTTGGCGAAGAATCCCTCCTCCAGCACGTGGGAACCGGTCGCGGTGGTCGGGACCGTCTGCTGCGCGGTCATGCCTCCTCCTCGGCTCGAGCTGCTCGGAAGCCGAGCCTCGCAGCCGGAGGTCTCGCGGACATCCGCCATCTGACGGACGGGACCCGCCCGGATACCCCTTGCGCCAGGCCACCGCTCGCGCGGCGACCGCCCCGCGGGCCACATGCGCGGTGCGAACCAGCGGCTGCCGCATCGACGACCGCGTGCCGGGGCTCGACGACGCGGCGCCGGTCCTCACGGGGTCATGACCGTGGCGGCGAACGCGACCGTTGCCACTCCTCCGTCCGTGGCCCGGGCCCGCCGTCCCCAGCCCCGCGGCTGACGGTGACGGACGTCTGCGACCCACCCCCACCCACAGCCGCCACCACCGCCCGGGTCGCCCCCACGGCCGCGCCGGCGGACGGCTGGCCTCCCCGCCGCGCCCGGTTCCACGACGATCGACTCCCGGGGTGGGTCCGGCCACCGTGGGCGGTCGGCGATCGTCACACCGATCAACAGGCGCAGCCGCCCAGCCGGCCCGCGACGGCGAGGTGGGCTGGTCAGCTCGTCGACAGCTGCGTGATGCGCAGCGCATCGGCCAGATAGGCGCGCAGCACGCCGACGTCGGCCGAGTCCGCCACGAGGCCGAGGTACCCGTCCGGGCGGATCAGAGCAAGCCCCGCGGATCCCGCTGCGCCCAGGCCATACGCCCGAGCGATCCCGCTGTCCGGATCGACCACGCAGTCCTCGGGCGCCCCCTCGTCGCCGTCCACGACCCGGACCACCGTGCCGGGGTCGCCGAGGGCCTCGCGCAGCTCGTCGAGCATGTCGGAGTCCACACTCCGGACCAGCAGCAGCATGCCGGGCCGGGCCAGCAGGTCCTCGACGGTCACGGGGGTGCCGTCCGGGCGGAGCAGGCCATCGGGGTCAGGCGCGTGGTCTCCCGCCCGGCTCGCGCCGCGGTGGTGGGCGCCGTGCTGCACCGACAGGACGCTGTCGCGGTAGCGGATCGTCGTCTCGGTCAGCGTCGCGGCGCCGGTGTCGGTGAGCCGCGGGAGGTGGCCGACGAGGAACAGGGCGAGGTCGCGGATCGCAGCCTCCGGACCGGTGGCGGTGCCGACGTCGGTCAGCGTCGTCGTGTCCCGGACCACCATGGCTCCGACGGGGTGCCGTTCGTCCTGATAGGTGTCGAGCAGCTCCGGGTCCGCTCGGCGGTGGGCGACGAGGGCGAGCTTCCAGGCGAGGTTGGCGGCGTCCTGGATGCCGGTGTTCATGCCCTGGGCGCCGGCGGGGCTGTGGATGTGGGCGGCGTCGCCCGCGAGCAGGACGCGCCCGAGGCGGTACTGCGGGACCTGGGCGTGGTGGACCTCGAAGTACGCGAGCCAGCGCGGGTGGCGCACCGTCACGCCGCCGTCCATGCGCGCGTCGGCGAGGGCCTGGATCTGCTCCAGCGTGGGGTCGGGGGCGCCGGTACCGGGGTCGTCGACGACGAACATGATCCGCGCGCGGCTCCCGGCCAACGGGAACAGGATCCCCATCCCGTCGGGGTGAGTGAACATGCGGATGGTGTCCGGTGGCCACGCCGTGTCGACGTCGACGTCGGCCATGGCGAAGTGCTGGCCGTGGAAGCCGCCCTCCAGCTTCGTGCCGGCGAGGGCGCGGGTGCTGCTGTGGCCGCCGTCGGCGCCGACGACCCAGCCGACGCGCGCGCACTCCTCCCCGGCACGGGAGCGGAGGGTGACGTCGACGCCGTCGGCGTCCTGCGCGAGCGTGGTGAGCGTGACGCCGCGTTCGACGACGATGCCGAGCTCGACGGCTCGTTCGGCCAGGACGGCCTCGGTGTCGGGCTGGGGGACGTCGAGGACATAGGGGTGGCGGCTGGGCACACTGCCGACGTCGAGACGGGCCCGGGTGGCGCCGGTGCGGCCGTCGAGCACGACGAGCGCGTCGATGCGACGGCCCCGTGCCTCCAGCCGGGGCAGGACCCCCAGGGCGGCGAGCATCTCCATGCTGCGGGCGTGCACGCCCACCGCGCGCGACTCGGTGGTCGGCTGCTCGAGCGTGTCGATGACGCGTACGGGCACGCCGTGGCGGGCCAGCTGGCAGGCGGCCGTGAGCCCCACCGGGCCGGCCCCCACCACCAGCACCTCATCCGTCGTGGTCATGGTCGTCTCTCCTGTCGCGGTGCGTTCGGCCGTCTCGTGCCACCTGATGTGCGTTCATCGGACGTTGGGGTCGGCGTCGAGGGCCCGCCGCAGGGCGACCTCCTGCCCGCGGTCGAAGTTCTCAGCCAGCGGCTCGGCGTACGTGCCGGCGCGGGCCCCGTGGATGTGGTCCGGCGTGGCGTCGTGGGTGAGCAGGCACAGCGCCGACGTACTGGGGCCCCTCGCCCACCGGCACGGACAAGGGGCCATGGCCTGCCTCATGCGGAGCCCGGGAGGGGTGCGGCGCCGGACCGCGGTGAGTCAACGTCGGCCCGGTCGGTGGTCCCGGCCGGCGGGATGGTGACCGCGAAGCGAAACAGGTCCTGCGGGTCCCATGCCGCCTTGACCGACTGGAGCCTGCTGAGAACGGGAGCTTCGAAGGCGCCGCGGGCGTCGGCGGGTCGGCCGTCGGGTCGCGCCGTGAAGATGTAGACGGACCGTCCGCCGCTCCTGGGCAGCAGCCGCCGGTACAGCTCGGTCTGCATCGCGACGGCTGCGCTGAAGCCCGGGCCGGGGTGGGCGGAGGTGAAGAGGTTGAACGCCGCGTCGCGGTGGCCGACCGCGTTCGGCACGGCCGCCGGTCGGGCGAGTGCGCCGCCCAGGTGCCGCAGCTCCAGCACGTGCGGCGTGGTTGCGCCGATCCCGGTGAGTAGGACGGCTGCTCCTGCTGCTGCTCCTGCCCGACCGCACGGCGGCCGGCTCCCGTGCGGCACCCGCACCGGCGCCGGCACCGAGCGGGGCGCGGGCATGACCGCCGGCCCGCGGCACGTCATCTTCGGCACCGGTGCCATCGGCCGATCGCCAGGACAGGCCCTAGTTACTCCCCCACCTCATGCCGCATACGAAGATCACCGACGCTGCGCTGCCGGGGTGTAGTGCGCGTAGTTGGGACCAGCCTCGAGTCCGTTGACCGACGACGTCAGGATCACCGATCCGCTTCCCTGAGCCAGCAGGTGTGGCGCGGCCGCCTTCACCGTCCGCCATGGGCCGGACAGGCGACATCCACCATCTCGGCCTGCCTGACCACCCTGAGCCTCCCTGTCTGGCGGCGCCCGTCACTGCGCCGCTCCGGGACGCGATCGGCGCCGCCCGTGGCGGGCGTTGTCACGACCAGGAGCATCCTCCTGGCGCTGGTCCTCGGCCTGGTATTCCCGCGGGTCAGCTATCTCGAGCTGTTCCTTTTGTTCTTCACCGGCCCGCTGGAGCGATCCCTGCTCGGTCGCCTCGCGCCGACCCCGGGCTGAGCGGGCCGGCCGGTCGAGTTCGATGGCCAGCACCGGCAGGAGCAGCACGGTGAGCACGCCGGCCCCCACCAGCGCCGCCGCGTTCTCCCGGAGCATTGTGCCGTTGCGCAGGCCGATCTCGGCCAGCGCCACCAGGACCGGCAGCGCGGTCGCCGTCACTAGCGCGGTCTGCACGCGCTGCCGCGCCGGCAGCACGCCGCGGTAGACCAGGAGCGCGGGCAGACCCCGGACGGCCAGCAGCAGCGCGAAGAACAGCAGCACCCGCAGCGGCGCCCCGGCGATCGAGGACAGGTCCAGGCTCATCCCCGAGTACACGAAGAAGACCGGGACGAAGAACCCGTACCCGACGGCGTCGAGCTTGCCCTCGAGCACCGGCGCCTGCCCCCCGACCCAGTGCCGCAGGACGACGCCGGCGAGGAAGGCACCCAACACCGCGTCGAGGTGGAACTCGTCGGTGACGGCAATGAGGACGATCAGCAGCAAGATCGTCGCCCGCAGGGTGATCTGGGCGGTCTCGTGCTGGCCCAGCAGGACCACCGTCGCCAGTCGCCCACCCTCCCGCACCCCGCGCCGAGCCACCGCGAGCAGCACCGCGAGCACCCCGACGGCGGCCAGCGAGACCAGCGCCGCAAAGCGGTTTTGGCTGCCGAGAAACAGCGCGATCGCCAGCACCGGGAACAGCTCGCCCACTCCACCGGCCGCCAGCAGGTATCGCCCCAGCCGGCCACCGAGCAGGCCGTGCTCGCGGAGCACCGGCAGCAGCGTGCCCAGCGCGGTCGTGGTCAGGCCCAGCGCCACGGGCGCGAACGCGCGCACCAGGCCGGCGGCGGCGAGCAATCCCACGGCGCCGAGGGCGAGGACGAGAGAGACGAACCAAGCGAGCACCGCCCGCCGTCCAGCGTCCTGACCGAACAGCCGCAGGTCGACCTCGTAACCGGCGAGGAGGAAGACGAACCCGAGGCCGACGTCGGCGAGCACCTGCACCCCGCCCGGTGTGCTCAGGCCCAGGACGTCGGGGCCGATCAGGATGCCGCCGGCCAGCAGGAGCACCACCTGCGGCACCGGCAGCCGCGGCAGCAGCCCGACGACGACCGGGGCGAGCAGCGCCACGACGAAGACCGCCACCAGGTCGTCCACGAGGAGGACGGCGTCCACGCGGATCTCCCGTCGTTGGTCCGGCCGCGGCCGGCCGGATCATCCCGCAGGCAGGTCCTCGACTGGGTTGTCAGCGAGCCGGCCTCGCCCAGGAGCTGTCCGGGGCGTCGTCGTGGGCGCAGCCGCGCCCCGGGCAGAGCACCTCGACCGTCGCGCCCCCGTCCACGACCCGAGCGGTCACCCGGCGCTGGCCGGCAACGCCATGAACCGCCCCGGTTCAATGGAGGCTCAGGCCGCTGGTACGACCGCTCCGGGGTCCGTGCCCCCGTGCTCACCGGGATGGTTTGTGCACGGCCGGCACGGTCGTCTGGCTGCTTGCCCTGCCGGCCCTGGACTACTCCCGGCAGGTCCCCGGCATGGTCGCGGTCGGGCTGGGCCTGGGCTGACCCTCCCCCACCAACACCGACGCGCTTGGCCGGGCACGGGAGTCCGAGCGCAGTCAGGCCTCGGGCGTCGTGCAGGCGGTCCGCCAGCTCGGCGGCACGCTCGGCCTCGCGGTCATCGGCAGCGTGGTGCTGCGGCTCACCCCGCACCCGCCGGACCGGGCCGGCACCGCCGATGCCATCGCCGCCGGCTTCGGCTGCGCGGCCGCCGCCTTTGTCGTGGCGCTGCTCATCGGAGCAGGACTGCTCACGCGTGCCGCGGGGGAGCGGCAGGCCAACCGGTGACGGGTGCGGGCCAGGCTTCCGCCCCGACGCCCCGCCGCCCCGCCGCCCCGCCGCCCCGACGCCCCGACGCCCGGCGCGTGCGGTCGTGGCCGCGGAGCTCGGATCCGCTGGCAGGATCCTCGGCAGGGAGGGATCCGTCATGCCGAGCTCCGACCCAGCCTGGGTCCTCGACGAGGACGAGGCGCTCGAACTGCTCGCCTACCTGCTCACCGCCGCGCGCACCCAGGTCGACGAGGCCGCCGAGTACGGGCCGCTGCGGCTGCTGACCGCCGCCCATCGACTCGCCGACCGAATCGCACCGCGGTCCTCCGACGAGACCGCCGCCTTCATCGCCGGCCCGCTGGAACAGGTGCCCGAGCTCGCCGTCCCGCGCGAGGACCGGGAGGGGTACGTCGGCCGCCTCGACGACCTCTGCCGGGCGCTCGCCGCGCACCTGACCGCCCGGTGGGCACCCGATCGGTCGGGGTCGGCGTGATCGGCGAGGACGGCCGGATCCGGGGCGCGGCGGTGCTCGAGGCGATCCGCAGCCGCCGGGTGGTGCGCGCGATGACGGCGGAGCCGGTCGACCGCCAGACGCTCGAGACCGTCCTCGACGCCGCCCGGTGGGCTCCGACCGCAGGCAACCGGCACCTGCAGCGGTTCGTCGTCACCGACGACGCCGGCGTCCTCCGGGTGCTGCGCGCGGTCTCCCCCGGCATGCTGCAGCGGCCGGCCGCGGCGATCACCATCTGCACCGACCGGGAGCTGGCGGCCGACTACGGCTTCCCGCCCGACGCACCCGGTCTGTTCGTCGACGTCGGGACGGCGATGGCGACGATCCTGCTCGCAGCCCACGCCCTCGGGGTCGGAGCCGGGCCGGTGACCTCCTTCAGCCGCGCCGCGGTCGCCGAGCTCCTGCGCCTGCCGGACTCGTGGACGCCGGAGCTCATCGTGTGCCTGGGCCATCCGGAGCCCGGTGGCCCGGCACCGATGCGCGGCCAACCCGGCCTCACCTGGCGCGACCTCACCAGCTGGGTCCCGTCCGACCGGCCCCGCTCGGCCGGGCCGGCGCCCTCCCCGCGGGCGCGCTGAGGTGCACCGCTCCCAGCCACGCTGAGGTGAGCCCAGGTGACCCGCCGCCCGTGCTGGACAGCGCGAGGGCGGCAGCGTGCAGGTCCCTCCGGTGAGCCCCGACGAGTTGCGCGGTCGTCGACCGCGTCGGCCGGCGACCGCCCCTGGAGGAATGCCGCTGGTGTGGCCGAGACGGGTCCCCGCCCATCGTCGAGCCGCTGCCTGGCATCACCCGGCACGCCATCGGCCCTGCCGTCCCATCGCAGTGAGGGCGGCCGCCCCATCTCGACCTGCCGCCGGTCGCCTCTCGGGAGGGCCGCACGCTGCCCCGACGCGGCCGACGTCACCGTCGTGCTGGTGCACCACCGCGCTCCCCCATCGGGACGTCGCTGGTGGGACGGCTCCCGTCTCACGGTGTCCGATTCCCCTCGGACACAGATCAAGGGCCCATGGTCGATGACCGCGGAGACCCGGTCGTCCATCTCACAGCGATCGTCGGCCCCGCGGAGGGTGGCAGTCGAGTAGGGGGGCCGCGGGTCGGCTTCCGGTGTCGCGCACCGTTGACCGTGCCTCCGGCGTGCGCGCCGCCCACGGTCGGGAGGTCCCCGGTGGGTCGGTGCCGGTGAGGGACCCGTCAGGGCTCATCTGGAGGGCCTACCCGCGCCCCTCTCGCTCCACGCAGGAACTCGGCTGCCTCCTGCTCCACCGCGGCGGCGAGCACGTCGAGACCCCCAACCACCGAGGGGTCGGCGACCAACCCGAAGCCCAGCCGGTCGGCGACCGACAGCACCGCCACCCGCAACGCGTGGTGCTGCGCCACCTCGACCAGCGGCTGGACGGCGCCGACCGGCGCGCCGAGCACGGTGACCGCCCGGTCCGGGCCGCGCACGTTGGACACGTTCAACGCGAACGACCGCCCGCTGCGCTGCAGCCGCTGCGACCAGTCCGCCAGGCGGGGTGAGAACCGGGCCATCCGGTCCGAGAGCTCGTCCAGCTCCTGGGCGTCGTGGCGGGCCTTGCGCTGCGCCGTCTCCCGGCGGACGGCGACCAGCCGGGCCACCGGGTCCGGCTCGTCCACCGGCAGGTCCACCCGGAACCAGGAGTCGCGGTTGCCGGCCCGGTCGCCGTCGTGGTGCATGGTCACCGGCACCTTGACCCTCAGCCCGTGGATCGGCCCGTGCCGGTGCTCCAGCCACCGGCGCAGCGCACCCGCCACCACCGCGAGCACGGCGTCGTTCACCGTCGCGCCGGCCAGCCTGCCGGCGGCCTCGTGCAGACCCGACATCGAGGTCACGGCGAGGGCGACCTCGCGTTCGCGGCCCACCGCCGCGTCGAACGGCGAACGCCGCAGCCCGGGGAGGAGCTCACCGGTCAGCACGCCGGCCAGGGACGAACGCTGCGGGGGTCCGCCGGCAGCCCCTGCCCCCGCGGCTCCGGAGCCGTGCCCGCCCGGGCTGGCAGGGGTCGGCGCGGGATCCCACAGCACGTCCTCGGCCAGGCGCATGACCGTCCCGCCATCGGCGAGGGCGTGGTGGACCCGCCACACCAGGACCGCACCGCCGCTCGCCACCGGACCGATCAGATCCATCCGCCACAGCGGCCGGCTGCGGTCGAGGCGCTCCCCGAACAGCCGGACCAGCGCGGCGCGCAACCCGGAGCCGTCGAGCGGGCGGGCCGCGCCGACGGCCCGGACGTGCGCCGCGACGTCCACCTCGTCCGAGCGCCACACCGGCTCGTCGGGCGTCCCGCTCAGCCGCCAGGTCAACCGCGGCGCGGCCGGCAGCCGGCGAGCGACCGCGTCACGCAGCCGCCGCAGGTCCGGGGCGCCTCCCGGCAGGTGGACCACCGTGGCCGTGTGCCCCACCAGCCGGGCGTCCTCCAGGGCGAGGATCGTCTTGTCCTCGGCGGTCAGCGGGACCTGCACGGCAGCAGCCTGCCGGTGCCGGGCGGGTGCCGACAAGCGGGATCCCGACCGAGGTCGAGCACCGCTGCCCTGGCGGCCGAGTACGCCTGCGGGCCGGCTCCCCCGCTGGGCGCTGCCACCGAGGCCGTGTCGATGATCGCCCCGCCCCGCCCGCCGGCCTGCATGGCGCGGGCTCCGTGCTCGTCACCGAGGAACACGCTGCGCAGCAGCACGGCGAACGGGCACGACCTCGAGGTGACCTGATGGTGGTCAGATCGGGGGTCGAACCGCCTCGAGAAGCAGTCAGGGGCCGTTCCGGATCTCTCCGAACACGGCCCCTCACCCGCGGTTTCCCGCTGTCGGGCTGACAGGATCTGAATCGCGACCCCTGGACCCCGGGTCACATTCGAGGGGTTCACCCTGGTGCGCCGTCATTCATTTCCGCTGGTTCGCGGCCTGCGGATTCCGCCGGGATCCGTCTTGGTCCACCGCCGTCCGGAGCGCGTTGCTGTACCGGTTGCTGCACTTCGCTCCCGCGCTCGGGCGTGTCTCTCACTCCAGGGCTCACTCCCACCAGAGCCGGCCTTGCCGACGCTTGCACCCGGCGGACACAACTCTCGTCGCAAGGTTGCATCGACCCAGCGGCCAGACCCTTCTGC
Source organism: Geodermatophilus sp. URMC 65 (assembly GCF_053502545.1). Classification (NCBI taxonomy): domain Bacteria; kingdom Bacillati; phylum Actinomycetota; class Actinomycetes; order Geodermatophilales; family Geodermatophilaceae; genus Geodermatophilus; species Geodermatophilus sp. URMC 65. Next base: position 4,448,527 of record NZ_CP199954.1, on the reverse strand, counting down.
GGTACTTTTCCAGTTGGCTCTTCTGGCTCGCCTCGGCGGAGACGTCACGTACGCGGCCGCCAGACCGTTCACCCTGCGATTTGATCTCGGGATCGTTGACCACTGTTAACTCGCGTTGAACATGCAGGTGGAGCGGCCAGCGCGGCGTTGAGCGTCGATGGCTCGGACCGGCTGCTTCCGGGAGTATTGAATGAGCAAAGGATGCATGACCGTGACGGTCATGCCCCGCGGCACGCGTTGAGCGTTGAAGAGGCGTCGCCCGCCGAGAGCCCACCGTCCGGCCGTCACCCTCGCGGTCCCGAAGGCTTCGCCGGTGGCGACCAACCGGGTAGCGGAGTCCGAGCCGAGCAGCGGCGACGACGATCTCTTGCGCTCCAAGCTGACTGTGCGGGTTCGACTCCGGTCACCCGCTCCACCGCAATGACGCAGGACACCGGACCTACCTGCCGCACAGCCACGTCTCCCACTGGCCACGGTGCTGTCCATCGCGGGAGCCGGATCCACCGGGGAAACGAAAATGGGTTCCGACACCCTTCATGGACGGAGGGATTGGGCGAGTTCAGGTGGCTCCCCGCACGGCGGCCGTCATGACGCGGTCGAGGACGATCTCGAGGCCGGTAGGCGCGAGTACGGTCGGCGGCAGCGGACCGTTGGGTGGTGGTGGCTGTGGAGAGCGCTGCCGACACCGCCGCTCTGGCTTGGGATGGCGCCTGGCCGACGATACGGGGACTCGATGATCTCGCCCGGATAGTGGACGGCCTGCCCCGGGGCGTCGCGTTGCTCACGCCAGATCTGCGCGTCCTGCACGTCAATCCCGCTGGGCGTGCGATCGAGGGCGGCGGCGGTGAGGCGCTGATGGGTCCGGCTGCACCGTTGCTGACCGCGGGGATCACGGTGCCCGAGCGGGGAACGCACCCGCCCGCGGGCGGTGGGCGGCGCGAGGTCGAGTACTCCGATGTGCCCCTGGAAGTCCAGGGCCAGCACCTCGTCGTGCGCGCGTTCCGGGACGTCACCGAGGAGCGTCGGGCGATGCGCTGGCAAGCAACGCTGACCCAGGTGGCGGCGCGGGTCGCGCTGGCGGAGTCGCTGGAGGCCACTCTCGACACCGTCGCCGCCTGCCTCCTGGAGTCCACGGAGATGACTGGCTGCGCCGCCATCGTCTTCGACGGTGAGCCCGCCCGATTGCGCGTCGCCGGGACCGCCGGCCTGCCGGCGGACTACGCCGACCGCTTCCGGCGGGCGCTGCGGTCCGGGAACGAGGCCCTCCCGGCGCTGTCCGCCTTCCGCGGCCAGCGGACGGTCATCGTCGACCGGACGCGCGGCGAGCCGGTGCTCGATGCGCTGGAGCACCTTGACGGCGATCTCGGATGGCGGAGCATCGCATCCTTTCCCATGGTTGCCCGCAACCACCCGGTCGGCGCGGTCAAGACCTTCTGGCCGGGCCCACCGCCGGACGGCGAGGAACTCCGGTTCCTCGCCGCCATCGCCGACCAGGCCGCGACAGCCGTCGACAACGCGCGACTGTTCGCCGACGCCGCCGCGTCCTCCCGCCGGGACGAGGGACTGATCGCGGCCGGGCTGGCGCTGGCCTCCGAACTGTCCCTGCCCGCCGTGCTGACCAACATCGTCGAGCTTGCGTGCGACGTGGCCGACGCCCGGTACGGCGCCGTGGGGGTGCTCGGCCAGGACGGTCGCCTGGAGGACTTCATCACGCACGGCCTCACCGAGGACCAGCGCGCCGCGATCGGAGCCCTGCCCATCGGCCGGGGCATCCTGGGGGCCCTGACCTCCGACGCCCATCCGATGCGTCTGAGCAGCATCCAGGGCGACGCGCGCTCGGTCGGCTTCCCGCAGCACCATCCGCCGATGACCTCGTTCCTGGGGGTGCCGATCAGCGTGCGCGGCCGGATCTACGGCAACCTCTACCTCACCGAGAAGCGCGGCCGATCCCAGTTCACCGACGGCGACGAGCGCGCCGTGGTCACCCTCGCCGCGCAGGCCGGGGTCGCGATCGAGAACGCCCGGCTCTTCGCCGAGGCGCAGCAGCGGCTGGCGCTGGAGGCCCGGCACCGCCTGGCGCGTGAGTTGCACGACTCGGTGTCCCAGGCGTTGTTCTCGATGACGCTGGAGACCCGCGGCGCGCAGCTCCTCCTCGAACGGGCAGGTCTGCCGCCCCACGGGCCGCTGGGTGAGCGGCTGAGGAATCTGCGCCAGCTGACCCAGGGTGCGCTCGCGGAGATGCGGGCGCTGATCTTCGAGCTGCGGCCGGAAGCGCTGCGGGAGGAGGGTCTCGCGGCCGCCATCCGCAAGCAGGCCGAGGGCGTCAGCGCCCGCACCGAGATCACCGTCGACGTCCGTGCGCCGAAGCGGCCGATCCCGCTGCCAGGGGACGTCGAGGAGCAGGTCTACCGGCTGGTGCAGGAGGCCCTGGCGAACATCGCCAAGCACTCCGGGGCCCAGGGCGCGGTCGTGCAGCTGCGCCACCGGCGCACGAGGCGTGAGCTGTTCGTGGAAGTGACAGACGACGGCGTGGGCTTCGACCCATCCGCCCCCCGGCCCGGCCATCTGGGCCTGCGCACGATGGCGCAGCGGACGGAGCAGCTCGGCGGCTCCCTCGTGGTGCACACCGGTCCCGGACGAGGGACCCGGGTCTCGGCGACGATCCCCTTGACCCCACCCGGGGGCAGGCTGGCGGTGCCGGCCGGCACGTCACCGGCATCGGACGCGCGATGACCACGCCCGAACCGGACGGCGGTCGGATCCGCGTCTGCCTCGTCGATGACCACGGGGTGGTGCGGCGCGGACTGCGCGGCTACCTCGAGCTCGTCGACGACGTGGAGGTCGTCGGCGAGGCCACCGACGGACAGGCCGCCTTGGACATGGTGGCCGCGTTGGTCGCCGACGGGAGAGCCCCGCACGTGGTGCTCATGGATCTGTTGATGCCCGGCATGGACGGGGTCACCGCCACGAGGCTGCTCACTCAGCGGCACGGCGGCCTCGCCGTCATGGCGATGACCAGCTACAGCGAGGTCGACCGGATCCGCGGCGCGCTCGAGGCAGGCGCCGCCGGCTACCTGCTCAAGGATGCCGAGGCCGACCAGGTCGTCGACGGGATCCGCAAGGCCCGTCGCGGGGAGATGCCGCTGGGAGCGGCGGTCTCCCGGCAGCTGGCCCGGGCCTTCAGCGCACCGGCCCGGGCCGTAGCCGACACCCTCACCGCCCGGGAACACGAGGTCCTCGTGCTGCTCGCGGCCGGGCTGTCGAACCGGGAGGTCGCCTCCCGGTTGGTGATCAGCGAGCGCACCGCCCGCACCCACGTCAGCAGCATCCTGGACAAGCTCGGGCTGCGATCGCGCACTCAGGCGGCGTTGTACGCCATCCAGCAGGGCCTGGCACAGGCGACACCTTCCCCGTAGCTCCGCCTGGGACATTCCACCCCGCCGCGACCGGACATAGCGCCGATGTCGCCCAGCCAGGGGCGTGATGAGATGCAGGGCAGGCACTCCGGATTCAGGCGGTGCAGCGATGAGGGTGCTGGTTGCCGCTCGGGACGTCCGCGTCCGCAGGTCCCTGTCCAACCTGCTGGAGCTCGACGGGGTCCGAGTCGTCGGGACGACAGGCGCGCCGCGCCTGCTGCCGCAGCAGGATGCCGACCTCGGCCCTGATCTGGTGGTTCTGGACCTGAGCCGGGGCGAGCAGGCCCAGGACCTGCGCATCGTCGAAGAGCTCGCCCGCCGCGGACGCGCGGTGATCGCCGTGTGCAGCGGGCCCACCTCGATGACCGCCGTCCTCCAGGCCGGCGCCAGTGCCTGCCTGGACAAGGGCGTCGACTTCTCCGACCGACTCGCCGAGGCGGTACGGGCGGTGGCCGGACCGTCGATGCCGGCATCCCCGTGCTGACCGGAGGGCGAGTCCGTCAGCGGGCCTACGTCACATCGCCCGCCCGGCCCGGTCATCACGCCGATGTGCCCGTCCGCGGGGCGGCTCCAGACTGCAGACCTCACCCCAGAGCGTTCTGACACCAGCCTCGGGGAGGCCGGAATGACCGAGCACCGCCCCCCCTGTCCCGTGCGCGTCGACGCGGTGCTGGACGCGCCGCTCTCCCGGTGGCTGTGGCTGGTCAAGTGGCTGTTGCTGATCCCGCACGTCATCGTGCTGTTCTTCCTGTGGGTGGCGTTCGTCGTCGTCACGGTGATCGCGTTCTTCGCGATCCTGTTCACCGGCCGCTATCCACGGTCGCTGTTCGACTTCAACGTCGGCGTCATGCGCTGGTCCTGGCGGGTGCACTACTACGGCTACTGGGCGCTGGGCACCGACCGCTATCCGCCGTTCTCGCTGCACGAGGTGCCGGACTACCCGGCGCACCTCGACGTGGCCTACCCCGATCGGCTGTCCCGAGGTCTGATCTTCGTGAAGTGGCTGCTGGCTCTCCCGCACCTCCTGGTCCTCGCGGTCTTCGTCGGCGGCGGGGTGTGGCTGGGGACGCGCGTCGGCGACGTGGACGGTTCTTGGGACGACGGCGCGAACGCCGGCTGGAGCCTGGTCGGCCTGCTCGTCTTGATCGCCGCGATCGTGCTGTTGTTCACCGGCGGCTACCCGAAGCCGATCTACGACTTCGTGATGGGCATGGACCGGTGGGCGCTCCGGGTGGGGCCCTACGTGGCGCTGATGACCGACCGGTATCCCCCCTTCCGGCTCGACATGGGCGGAACCGACCCCGTCTCGCTGCCCCCTGGGCCGACGCCGCCGCACTCCCCCGCGGCGCCGGCGGCGGGCCCGCCGACGCCGGTCGCCTCCACGCCGTGAGAGCCCTGGCCGCCCCGGGAGACGAGAGCCCCGGGGCGGCCAGGCGGAGCCCGCACCCGCCATCCCGCCCAGCGCGCACCTCGCGCGGCCATCGATCCACAGGATGAGGCCGTCATGACCATCACCAGCCGAACCACGGCAACCGGCGAGATCCCGACGGCCCCCCTGCGGAGGACCGCGTTCCTGGCGGGCGCGCTGTACCTCCTCACCTTCACCGCCTCGATCCCGGCGATCTTCGTGCTGGACCCCGTCCTGAGCGACGCGCACTACGTCGTCGGCTCGGGCGCCGACACCCGCGTCCTCTTCGGCGGCCTGCTCGACATCGTCAACGCGCTTGCCTGCATCGGCACCGCGGTCGTGCTGTTCCCCGTGGTCAAGCGGCAGAACGAGACCCTGGCCCTCGGCTTCGTCACCTCCCGCATGCTCGAGGCGGCGATCATCTTCCTCGGCGTCATCAGCCTCTTCGCGGTCGTGACCCTGCGGCAGGACATGGCCGGAGCCGCCGACGGGGACGCGGACTCCCTGATCACCGTCGGAGCGTCACTCGTCGCGATCCGCGACTGGACGTTCCTGCTCGGGCCCGGCGTCATGGCCGCCATCAACGCACTGTTGTTGGGCACCCTGGTGTACCGGTCCGGACTCGTGCCACGTGCGATCCCGCTCATGGGGCTCATCGGAGCGCCACTGCTGCTCTCCGCCAAGCTCGGGACGGTTTTCGGCGTCAACGACGACGTCTCCCTGTGGTCGGCGATCGCGCTCGCTCCGATCTTCTTCTGGGAGCTGTCGCTCGGCGTGTGGCTCGTCGTCAAGGGTTTCCAGCCCTCGCCCATCACCGCCGCGAGGACCGCCTCGGTGAAGCTGCCCGCAGACGTGTCCCGCGCCTGAGCTCGCGCGCCGACCACACGGGTGCTCGGTCGTCCGTCCCCCACCGATCCGATGACGGGCGGGCAACCCGTCTCCTGCTGCTCCTCGATCCCTCGGTGAGATGAGGCCCCTGCGATGACTGCTGCGAGCGTGAGCGACAGCCTGCGCCGGACGACTGGCACGCTCTTCCTCGGCGGCGCCCTGGCGTTCGCCGCGGCGGCGACGGCGCTGTCGTCGACCTTCGACTGGCCGGACGTCCTGCGGGAACCGGCCGAGGTGGTGCTGCCCGCGTTCGTCGCCGGCGGCACGAGCCTGGTGTGGACCTGGTTCGCCACAGCGTGGACGTACGCGACCCTGCTCGTGCCGATCCTGCTGCTCCCCGCTGCACTGGGGCGGCGCGGCGACCCGGTGCTGCGGGCGGCCACCTACGTGGGCGCCACCTCGGTGGTGCTCGCGCTGATCGGGTTCCTGCGCTGGGTGTTCGTCGTGCCGCCGTTGGCCGACTCCTACGTTGCGGGGAACGCCACGACCCGGGCCGCGGTGGACGCGGCCTGGACCGCTCAGCACCAGTTCGGCGGTTCCCTGCTCGGCGAGCACCTGGGGCAGCTGCTGGCCGTCGGCTGGTCGGTCGCGCTCAGCCTAGTCATCCTGCGCAGCCGGGTACTGCCGCGCTGGCTGGGCCTCACCGGGCTGATCGCCGGCGCGCTGTACCTGACCGACCAGGGCGACATCCTGGCCACCGCCGTCTCCGGCTTTCCGGTCTGGGATCTGGGCGGCCTGATCGGCAGCACCGCGTGGGGCCTGTGGGTCGCCGCCCTCGGGCTGATGGTGCTGGCGCGGCCTCCGCGTGCCCCGCTCGACAGCGACTCGTCGACCGGCTCGACGACCGTCCCCTCCCCGCGACCGCCGGCCGCGGCCCGTGTCCGGAGCTGACCGCCATGACCGCTCGCGCCGGATCCCGCGCCTCCCGCCTGCGTCGGTGGCTGATCTGGACCGCAGGGTTCCTCGCCTTCCCGCTCGCGGGGCTGGCCGGGACCGGGGCCGCCGGCCGGGTCGACAGCCCGCTCGCCGCGCTGCTCGGTGGGGCGGTCGCCGGCCTGGTCATCGGCCTCGGGCAGACGCTGGCCGGCCTGGGGCGGCTCGACATCCGCAGGTGGGTGCCGGCCACCGGCGTCGGCATGGGCCTGGGCCTGCTGCTGGGCGCCGCCACGGTCGGCTACGGCACGTCCCTGGTCGACCTGGCGCTGATGGGTGGACTCACCGGCCTGGTGCTCGGGCCCGCGCAGGCGCTGGCACTGCCCCGCGGCACGCGCTTGCGCTGGCTGTGGGCCGCCGCGATGCCCGCCCTGTGGGCGCTGGGCTGGACCGCCACCACCCTGGGCGGGATCGCCGTCGAGGAGCAGTTCACCGTCTTCGGCGCCTACGGCGCGGCGACCTTCTCGGCCCTGTCCGGGCTGCTCCTGCTGCTGCTCCTGCCCGACCGCACGGCGGCTGGCTCCGCCGCGGCACCGGCGCCGGCACCGAGCGGGGCGCGGGCATGACCGCCGGCCCGCGGCACGTCATCTTCGGCACCGGTGCCATCGGCCTGGCCGTGCTGGATGCCCTGCGCCGCCGAGGCGAGACCGCCCGACTGGCCAACCGCTCCGGCTCCGCCCGCGTGCCCGACGACGTCGAGGTCATCGGCGGGGACCCCCGCGACCCGGCCTCCACACCGAGGTCGCGCGGGGAGCCGCCGTCGTCTACCAGACGCTCAACCCGCCCTACCACGAGTGGACCGTCCAGTTCCCGCGGCTGCAGGCCGGCGTGCTGGCCGCCGCCGAGGCGACCGGCGCCCGGCTGGTCAGCATGGAGAACGTCTACACGTACGGCCGTCCCACCGGCCGGGTGCTCACCGAGGACCTGCCCGACGGCGCACACACCATCAAGGGCAGCTGCGCGGCCGGATGGCGCGCGAGCTGTTCGGCGCCCCAGGACGCCGGACGGGTCGAGGTCGCCATCGGCCGGGCCTCGGACTACTCCGGGCCACGCGGCGGCGCCCAGTCCAACCCGGGCGACCACGTCTTCCCCGCCGCGCTGGCCGGCACGACCGCCGGCGTGCTCGGCGACCCCGACCAGCCGCACACCTACACCTACATCCCCGACATCGGCGAAGGGTTCGCCGTCCTCGGCGAGCACCCCGACACCTCGGGGCAGGTGTGGCACCTGCCCAACGAGTCGAACCCCCGCACCACCCGCCAGCTGGTCGACCTCGTCTACCGGCAGGCCGGCCACCCGCGAGGCCGGCTCCGCGCGATGCCCTCGCTCGTGCTGCGGGCCCTCGGGCTGGTCAACCCCGCCCTCCGGGAGCTGGTCGAGATGCATTACCAGTTCGCCGAGCCGTTCGTCATCGACAGCAGCAAGATCATCGACAAGCACGGCGGCGAGGCCACACCGCTCGAGCGGGCCCTCCCCGGCACCCTGCGTCGCGGAGAGGCCACGCGCCCCCGCCCGTACAGTTCGGAAGACTGCATGACTGCACCTCCCCTGACCTTTCTCGCTCCCCCGTCGTTCGACGACGACCATGACCACAGCCCGCCCGACATCCCGGCCCTCACCTCACCCAGCCGCTCGACCATGCACACGGCCAGCGGTCAGCAGGCGACTGTGACAGTGCGAATGACGCGCGGCGCGCGCAAGGCTGCGACCGGCATGAAACTGGCCAACGCCGACATCCGGCGCTGCCTGGATGCGCCCGACGACGTCTCCCCCAACGAGAACACGCCGTCACGGATCCGGTTCCGCCGCGGCCAGTTCATCGTCCTCGCCGGCGCCGACGGGATGGTGCTCCGGATCGACCGCCAGAGCCGCTGAGCCGACGGGCGCGACCACCCGGGATCCGCAGGCGGCCTAGAGCAGCGTGACGGCGTCCCACGTGGATCGGGCAATCAAGGACCCCATCCCCACCGGTGCTGACGGTCGCGACTGGCACGGCCGCACCCCACGTCGGGACCACCCAGCGAATGGGGTCGACCCGCCCTCGGTTCCCAATTTGCCAGTCAGGCTATAGTGCACCATGGTAGAGGTACGACATACATACTGCGACCAGTGTGGACACAAGTCAGGCTTCACGAGATTCTGTCCCCACTGCGGCGCGCCGGGAACGGATCGTCCATACACTCCGAGTGCGCCACGCCCGGGTTTCTGCCCCGGCTGCGGTGAACAATATTCGACTGTAACGTCGAAGTACTGCTCGGTATGTGGCGTGCCACGTGCAGTAGATCTCCCGGACAACGTAGAACCTTACTGCTGCAGTTGCGGAAGGCAGATAGCAACTGCCTCATCCGAGTACTGCTCCCACTGTGGGGGCAAGGTGCTCTATCGGTGACGGTCTCTCATTGCGTCCGTGAACCATCCCTGGCGGAGCTGGAAGCTCTCGGGGCTCGCGCCCATCAGGTAGCTCACGCGGCTGGTGCGTGCGACCTGTTTGTGGCCGGCGTCGTGCCCGAGGTAGGCGACTGGGTTCAACCTGCGCCACGCCACGGAGTCGCGGTCGGTTATCGAGCAGGCGAGGGCATGCTCATGGCTCAGCGGCACGTGAACGCCGACCAGCGTTCGGAACCCTGCGGGAGGCCTCGCAGCGATACGACTGCAAGCTGAGGGACATCGCGGCCGGCATCGTCGACGGGGTGCAGCCCGACGAAACCTGATTGGCGCCCGCTGCACAACGCCGCTCGCCCTGAGTGGGCCGCTTGGGGACACTTGGGAGCGCTGCTGGACCCATAACCCCCAGTCGGATGCAGGGCATTCGCGGAAGTTCGCGCAGGCGCATACGTGCAGGTCAGCGACTCGTAGAGTTCGTTGTCGCCCGCCCGCAGTCGCGGCCGTTCGCAGCGCGTGACTGTACCCGTTGCTGTAGTCCTCGCCTGCGCCCGGGCGTGTCGTCCACTGTTCACAGCATTCCAGTGCTGAACCCAGGCGGGCGCCTGCTGCACTCCCGGCTGGCAGGATGGATACATCCTCCAGTACTTCTCCATTACTTCTCCAGTCGGCTATCCGGCGTCGTTTGCTACACCGACACGGCACCGCAGTGACGTGGTCCCACGGATGGACCGAAGGCGACGACACACTGTCGAGGCCCACCGACTCGTCCGCGGCCACAACCTCGCCTGCTGAGTGCCCGCTGGACCAGCCGTACCTCAACACAGGTGACCCTGCGATTTGATCGCGGTCTTGTTTGCTGGCGCTGGCAGGCGTTGCACGCGCAGGTCGAGGGCGAAGCGAGTCGAGGGTTCGACTCACTGGACTACGGCTGTTGACGGCGGTATTGGATGAGTACTGGATGCATGGGTGGGGCAGCTGACGGCGTCCCAGGACGGGCTGAGGACGGTGCCCAGCGGCCCGACTACGACGCCGGTGACGAGCAGGGCGACCGCCCGTCCCCAGCTGCCTGGCTGTCGAGTCCCTGCTCACGGACACGCTCGCCGATCTCGAGCTGATGTGTGCGAGTGACGTCGCCGAGCGGGGCCACCTTGCAGGCCGGTGGCTCGAGGCCCGCGAGAAGCAGCTGAGGACGGCGGGGGCTCGCCAGATCGGTCAGCCGACGCGCAGACAGTCGCCGACCGCGACGGTCCCTGGCTCGAGCACCTCGCAGTACCGGCCGAAGGTCGCCCCGACTCCGAGCTCGGATTCCCGGCGGCCGCGGTAGGCCGTGATCAGGCGGAGCGTCTGCAGGTCGACAGCACCGGACGCGGGGTCGCGCGTGGTCGCCGCGCAGCGCTTCACCGGGCCACCGCCCCGCAGGACCGCGCCGCCGATCCGCAGCAGCGTGCCACCCCACGAGTCCTCCAGGTGCGGCGTCCCGCCGGAGAACTCGATCAGCATCCGGAAGCGCCGGGCATCGACCGAGGCCAGGCCCGACCGGCGGGCGAGCTCGGCGACCGAATGGCTGCCCAGGACCGTCGCGGGGTGCACGTCGTAGGCGGACTGCCGGGCTTGCACCAGGCGGACCCGTGTACCGAGGAGATCGGAGAAGAAGGTGCTCCACTGCGGGCCGGCCACGACATCGGCGACGATGGTGCGCAGGCCCCACATGTCGGTGTCGACGGCGCCGGCGGAGTCGACGGTGCCGGCGCACAGCACCTCGTCGCCGCGGACCACCTCCAGGTGGCGGCTGTCCTGGTCGAACTTCGCCGCCAGGGGCAGCAGCTCGGCGTTGGCGGTGCAGCTCTGCAGCCGCCCCTCCTCGTCGATGAGGAAGAACTGCCGGTCGCCGACGGCACCGTGCGTCGTCAGCTCGATCGAGGAGGGATGGTCCAGCGACAGACCCTTGATCGGCGTGGTCGACAGGCGGACGACGCTCAGTGCGGCCGGCATGATTCCCCGAGTGCCGACGTCCCGGTAGGGCGCCACCGTCCGCGCCGCCGTCATCCCGCCATCGGTGGCCACCGGTCCGCAGTCCCGGTCCCCGCTGCTCAGTGCGTCAGCTGCCACTTGAGCACGACCGTGGCAGCGGCGACGACCGCCAGGACGAAGCCCGCCCGGAACACCCGGGTCGAACTGCGCTCCCCGGACACCCACGCCACCACCGAGCCCAGCAGGGCCAACCGGACGTCGACCAGCCCGAGCGCCAGCACGAGCACCACGTCGGCGTCCACCAGGTCGGTCCACGCCAGCAGCAGCACCGCGATGGGGGCACCGGCGGTCGACACGATGGGCAGTGCATTCCGGATCTCCCGCCGGACAGCAGTCGTGTCCAGCGATCGGCCCTCGCGGACCCGCAGCCCCGACCGCCTCACCCACCGTGTGCGCGACGAAGGTCGAGACCCCGACCCCGAACAGGTAGCGCACGCCAGTGGGTCCCCGCAGCTCGTCCGGGTGCAGTGCGATCAACGCCGCCATCACCAGGACGTTGCCGTACACGTAGGCGGACACGCGGCTCGCGACGTCCTCGCGGGGCAGGTCGTCCGGTCCACCTGCCCGGCCGGCGCGCCGCGGCAACCTGAGTCTGCTCACCTGGCCGGCCCGGTGACCGATCGGCGACCCCACACGTCAGACCCTCCTGGCCGCGGCAGCCACTCCCCGACCCCCGCCAGGATCGCTGCTCGTGGCTCCACGTGCACGCCCGTCCACGGACGCCCGGTCGGTACCGGTCGCTCACCCGGTTCCCGTGTCCGGTCGAGGTCACGTCGTGTCCGGTGGGTTGTGCGGCCAGTCGACCTGCCCGCCGGTCTGTTGTGGAGGGGTGCGCGCTGCAGCTGGGCGTCGATGGCGTCGGACAGCCAGGTGAGCACCCCGATCAGCTCGAGCCAGGTCTGCTGCTCCTCCGCGGTCAACCACCGCGGCTCCTCGACCGCTTCCATGGCACCTCTTCTCACGCGACGGCGCAGATTTCTCGGCCACGGATCCGGCGGTGCGGTCGACGACCGCCCACGAGCATGATCGAGCGCCGGCTGCTTCGGGGTCGACTGCGGCTGCGGGCGGGCCTGCCTGACCACCCGGCCCGCCCGCGTCGGATCAGTCGGTGGCGGGCAGGAACCGGTGGTAGGCGGGGACGGCGACCGCTGCGGTGGCGACGTGCATGGCCATCAGGGCGAGCACGGCGGAAACGCTGGTGCCGGGCATCGAGTCGGCGGCGAGCAGCAGGAGGTCCGGGACGAGGGAGACCACGACCACCGTGGGGACCAGCCAGCGCAGCAGGCGCGCGGGGCGGGCGCTGCGCCGCGTGATGAGCCGCCACCCCAGCGCCCCGACGATGGTGCCGACGACCGTCCACATCAGGAAGACCGGCGCGGTGAGCGGCTGGAAGTCCGGTGAGGCGTCCAGCGGACCGCGGGCGATGGCGGCGATCACGGAGTTGACGACCGCGGAGCCGACCGCTGCCACCGCGATCGCGGCGGCGAGCGGGTGCCGAGCTCCGGAGGATGCGGTCGACTCCGGGGCACTGGGCGTGGTGACGGCAGGGCTGCTGGTCATGACGTGCTCCTCGAACAGGGACAGGCGGATCCGGACAGCGGCATGGCGTCCGGCAATGGGGCCGGGAGGGCCGCGGACTCAGGCCAGGGCCAGGGCCAGGGCGGGGGCGTGGGCGGGCGGCCGGAACAGCCAGCGCAGTGCGGCGAACCGGACGAGCCCGATCGTCGCGGTGACGGTGGCGATGACCGCCAGGTCGGTGAGCGCACTGCCCGGGCCGGCCACGGCGTCCCACCCGTACAGCGCGAGGCCGGTCAGGACCATCCCGGCGACGATGAGCGCCCCGCCCTCCGCCTGCGCGGCCTGCCAGGTCACCCGCTCGCCGGCGTGGAAGGTCAGCCGGCGGTGCAACTCGTTGGCCAGGACGGAGGAGGCGACCGATCCCGCGACCATGGCCGCCTGGTCGCCGAACCCGGCCAGGGCCAGGAAGAGGAGGGCGTACACCGCGCTCGAGAGGCCACCGACGACGACGAACCGGGCGAACTGGGCCGGCCCCTCGTCGCTGCGCAGCCGGTCCACGAGCGATCGGCTCCTGCTGACGACGTTCATCGAAGGACTCCTCGAGCGATGACTTGATTGCGCAAGTGAGTGTACAAGGGAATTACTTGCTGCGTCAAGCAACTACAGGTCGTGCTCCACCTGCCTGCCTTCAGGCCGTGTCGATGAGGGACCGTGTCGACGAGGGACCGTGTCGACAAGGGACCGTGTCAAGAGGAGGAGCCGACGACACCGTGCTCCGCAAGGACTTACACCGCACTCGTTCGGGTCGCGCTCATCGAACTCCACCGCACGCCCCGCCTGACGGAGGAGCGTGTCCGGCTCGTCCGAGCGCGCGAACACGGTCAGCAGCGGCGCCCCGCGCCCACCAGGGACCCCACCCGGTCACCCACCCAAGTCAGCGTCTGGGTCCCCCAGCGTGCCGGCCGCCAGTGTGCAGTTCCGACGCATCACCGGTGAGCAGGGGTTCACGGCTGCGGGGCGCTCGGCAACCGTCTGGATGAGACGTCGGGGGGTGGCGCGAGGGCGCACGCGGACGCGGCAGGGCTCAGCGCTCGAAGAGTGCGCCGACCGACAATCGATAGACGATCAGGCTACGGGCCAGCTTCTTGTAGTCCATCTCGGCAGGGCCGAGGGTGATCTCGCCGTCGCTGGCCAGCAGGCCAGGACCATCCGGTCGGGTGATGTGTACATCGACCGGGTCGTCCTCGATGTAGAGGCGACTGCGGACGAGTCGGCCGGTGAGGATGGAGAGGGCCAGCCGCAGCAGCGGCGCGCGGCCGGCCACGACTACCATGCGCAGGTCCAGCCGCCCGTCGTCGAGTCGGGGACGCCAGCTGGGCGCGAAACCCTGCGGCTGGTGCCGGCCGTTGCCGATGGACATCATGGCCACGTCGTGCTCGTGCCCGTCGACCACCAGCCGCAGCGGTCGTTGCTGCCGAACGGCGAACCACAGTGCGATGACCGCGGCCGCGGGCTTGCCGACCCGGCCCTCCCAGCGTTCCCGGATGGCAACGAACGCGGGATAGCTGCCCAAGCTGGACGTGTTGAGGCACAGCCGCTCACCAGCCAGGCCGACGTCGATCCGGACCGCCGTGCCGCGGCGCAGCGCTGCCAGCGCGTCAGCCATCCGGTCAATCCCGAGATCGGCGGCGAAGTGGTTGAACGTGCCGCCGGGAAGCACCAGAAGGGGCAGGGCCGCCTCGATGGCGACCTGCGCCGCGGCGCCCACGGTGCCGTCTCCGCCGCAGACACCGAGGGGGATCCGAGGCTGCTCCACCCGGGCCCGGGACCCGACGGCGAACGGCCCGTCGTCGAGGCGACGCACCGAGGTCACCGTCGGCGCCCGCTCCGGCCACCGCTCGACCTCGCGCAGCACCTCCCAGACCTGCTCGACCGGGGAGTCGACCTCGGTCCTGGTGCTCTTCTCCACCGGGCCATCCTGCTCCTCATCGCTACTGGAGAAGGACCAAGATCATGTGCCACACACGTCTTGCATCTCGGGCTCGGGAACTCGTGGTGACGGGTTACAGGAGGTCGCTTCGGACGCTGGGGACGTGGCAAACGGAGGCAGCGCCGAGCACAGGGCACGCCGGCGAGAGCGCGAGCGTCAGCGTCGCCAGCGCCCTCAACGCGAGGAAGCCAGGCACGTCCCAACGCCGCCGAGCGAGGCCACTCCCGTGGCGGTAGACGGCAGTGCTCGACGGACAGCCGCCACGTCCTGCGCCTGGTGCGGCGGTGCCATCACGCCACGATCGCGGGGACCAATTCCCAAGTGGTGCTCAGCCAACTGCCGCCACCGCGCCTGGGAGCAGACGCGGGCCGCAGCATCCGGCCGCTCGGCCGTCCAGGTCGTCGAACGCCGAGTCGCGATCCCGACGCCGCTCGCACCCACGCGTCGGGACTGGGCGCCTCTACTGAGGGAACTGGCCCGTCAACTGGAGGACGGCCGCATCTACGACCGCGACCTCGTGGCACTCGCCACGGCGCTGAACACCGTCATCTATGCCTACAGCCGACGCCCGTACGTCCAGGACCGGAGCCGCACAGGAGGCTTCCCCGATCTGCGGTGAGCGCCCCGGGCCCGGTTCAGCTTTGGAGCGTTCGGCCTGCGCGGTGGGCCTTGGACCCTGAGCGCAGACGCGAGCCTCCAGTTGTTCTGCAGTGGAGACGACACCGGAAGGACTGGAGCACCAGTCACCGCGGGCGCCAGATGTCGGGAGTCCGCGTCGCCAGGAGCGCGGACAAACAAGAGACTTCAATCGCTCCCAAGCCAGAGGGTCCGTGCAGCACCTGCCTCACTGGAGATGCACTGGAGAAGGAGGATGCAGCCTCGCCTCCATGACGGCCGACCGCTCCCTGATAGCGCGACTCGCCGCGCATGAGTCGTGGGCCAACACGGCCGACCCCAGTGCGCGGACGGCGCCGGCACGTCGCGCGCTGCTGGATCGCTTCGAGCGCCAAGTGGATCCCGACGGGGTGTTGTCACCGGCCGAGCGGGCACGCCGAGCCGAGCACGCTCGCAAGGCCTACTTCGCCCGCCTCGCGCTGCGGTCGGCACAGGCGCGACGCAAGGCACCCGCCGTCGAAGATGTGGACGGCGGACCAAAAGGGCCGGACGAAGATCGGCCGCAGTAGTCCGGCGCAGCGACGCTTGATCTCCTTGTTCAGCTGCTCCAGCGATTGGTCGACCAGATCTCCTTCCAGTGCCCGACCGGGAAGCCGGTGACGCGAGCGGCTCGTTTCCACCTCTCACAGCATGCGCCCCGATCGCCGCGGCGGCCGCCTCCGTCGCGGCCTCGGGGTCATCCCAGGCGGCCGGCGGGAACAGCCGCCAGGAGAGCGGGCAGGAGGCGGCGTCGGTGACCGCGCAGATCGACAGGCCGATCTGGCAGGCCTCAACCAATGACGTCACCGACCTGCCGAAGTAAGCACCCGGGAAAGCCGGCCCCGATGCAGTGACTCCTTACGCTAGTATGTTGGTAAGTTTACTAACCAGGAGGCTGTAGGTGTCAGGCAAGCGAGAGACGATCGTGGCGGCCGCGCTCGACGTCATCGGGGAAGAGGGGCCCAGCGGCTTCACCCAGCCGCGGGTCGCCCTCCGCGCCGAGCTGCGTCAGAGCCATCTGACCTACTACTTCCCCACACGGGCCGACCTGCTGCTCGCCGTCGCCGAGGAGGCCGTGCGCCGGCGCATCGAGGTCTTACGCGCGGCGGTGTCGGCCGAGGACCCTGCTGCGAAGGTCGCCGGGCTCGTCGAGGTGCTCGTCGACCCCCGCCAGACGCGGATCCTGACGGCTCTCACGCAGAGCGCCGACGCCGACCCGGGAGTGCGCCGCGCCTTCCTGGCGCTGGGCGCCGGGATCGCCCCGCTCGGCGCCGCGCTGCTCGAGGCCTTCGGCGCGGAACCCACCGAGGCCTCACTCGCGCTGCTGCAGGCGACGTCCACGGGCATCGCCGTCCTCGCCCTGGCCACCGGCGGCGAGGCGTTCCGTGACCGCGCCGAGCAGATCCTCACCCAGCTGCTCACCGGGCTGCTCGCCGAGCAGCCCTACACCGGAACCGGCATCACCCACCGCAGCACCGACGCACGGGAGGCACCGGCATGACCTCGCACATCCCCCTGAAGGGTTCGATCGCCGGCCGGCAGTACGCCGGCTGGGAACCGCGTGCTGTCGCGATGGAAGGGCTCGGCGACCGTGTGCTGGCCGACCAGCGCATCCCCGTCGCCGGAGGCGCCGAGCTGCACGCCGACGTCTACACCCCTAGCGCGCCGGGCCGCTATCCGGCGGTCGTGTCCTTCGGCGGCTACGCCACCGAGACGCACACGGCGGGCGTCCCGACGGGGTCGAACGAGATCGGCTCGCCGCCGGTGTTCACCGACCGCGGCTTCTGTCCCGTCGTCGTCGAGCGCCGGGGGATGGGCCGCTCCACCGGCGAGCAGGTGATGTTCTTCGACCCGCAGGACATCGACGACCACGAGGCGGTCATCGCCTGGGCGGCCGAGCAGCCGTGGTGCAACGGGGAGGTCGTCCTCTTCGGCACCTCCTACTACGCCGTTTCCCAGCTCAGCGTCGCCGCACGCAAGCCACCGGCGCTCAAGGCGCTGTTCTGCAACGAGGTCTCGACTGACCTGTGGCGGCACATGGTCCACTTCGCCGGCGTGCCCGCCTGGTTCTTCGTCAGCCTCTGGATGGGCGCCAACTACACCCAGCACAACTACGACCAGCGCGTATCACCAGACCGTCGGGCGCTCATCAGCCACGTCACCAACGGACCGCTGCACCCCCTGCTCGAGCGGCTGGTCCACCGCCGGGTCACGGGGATGTTCGAGTCCTTCGAGTCCGCCACGCCCGTGGAGTTCATGCGCCGCATCTACGCGCACTGGATGTTCGACGAGAAGACCCGCGCACAGGCGACGATCCCCGAGGGCCCGACCGCCACGCTCGGCAACGTCGAGGTGCCGTTCACGGTCGTGCAGAACCTCGGCTACTTCAACCTCCACCAGTTCGGCTGCTACGACCTGATTGCCAACGCCGCGACACCCGCTGACCACAAGTGGCTCATCCTCGCCCCGCCCGCCTACGACCTACCGGTCTACTCCTGGCAGGGCGAGGCGCTCGCGTTCTTCGACCACATCCTGCGCGGCACCGACAACGGCTACGCCCAGCAGCCGCACGTGCGCTACTGGGTCGAGGGCGCCGAGCGCTTCGAGACCGCCGACGCCTTCCCGCCCGCCAGCGGCAATGTCCGCCGCCTCTACCTCGGGACACCCGGCGAGGACGCCACGACCCACCGGCTAAGCCGGAACGCGACGGCCGCGGGCACCGGCTCCTGGGTCGCGGTTCCCCTGGGGCTGCCGCTCCTCGGCGGCATGGACGACGTGGCCGACCAGACACTCGCCTTCGACCTGCCGGTCGAGCAGGACACCCAGCTCGCGGGGCCGGTCACCGCACGGCTCACCTACAGCTGCAACGAGCTCGACTCCTACGTCGTCGCCCGGCTGTCCCGGCTCGACGCTGTCGGGGAGCGCCACCAGCTCTCCCTCGGCGCGATCCGGCCCGTGTCCCGCACGGAGGAGGAGGAGCGCAGCACGCCGCTCGAGATCGCCATCGACGCCGGGCGCCGCGAGCCACTCGTCCCGGACGAGCCAGTCGTCCTCCGCTTCAGCCTCACTCCCGGGCCGACGCTGCTCCGCCGCGGCGACACGCTGCGGCTCGAGCTCGCCAGCCGGATCGACCTGCTCCGCATGGACCCGAACGAGGGCTACGCCCAGTTCGACATGCCAGTGCCGCCGTACCCGTGCCGCAACACCGTGCACTTCGGTGGTAAGAGCTGGGTCGAGGTCACCGAGGTGCCCGTCCGACCCGCGTGACGAGATGACCCGCGCACGGCCGCGCCTCTACCAGCGTGCGGCTCGATAACTGGGAGCGGAGGCGACCCGACCGGGCGCCCCAGGGACCGAAAGAGCCGCGCGCCGCTCACAACCTCGTGCATGGTCAGCCGTGGACCGTCGTTGACCTGTGCAGGGGGTTCATCACCCGGCCCTGCGGGCCGGCAAAGCTTCCGTGGGCGGCGGGGCTGGTCACATCGTGGGTCTCGCTGCTGGCTGGGGACCACTACGGCCACAGCGCGCAGCATGGTGTCGAGGTGGTCGCGTCGGCCGAGATGACGGAACAGGGCCCGCCAGTTCTTCAGACGGCTGATGTCGTGCTCGACGCAGATCCGCTTGGACGTGTGAATTCCGCGTTCGGCCTCGTGCGCGGCGGCGACGATGGGCCGGACCGGCAGTTAGTTCTTCCCCCGAGCCGGCCGCGGCGTGAGGACCGCACCGGCGGTCTGCCGGCACAACCCCTGAGCGCCCGGCGTCGGCGAGCAAAGTGACGCCCGGGATGCGGGCCAGCAACTTGACCAGGTCAGCCTGGCGGACCTGGGTCAGATCGCGGATCGAGCCTGGGAAGGTCTGCCCGCAAACAGCAGCCACCCGTCGGCATCGGTGATCACCAACGCCTCAACCGTATTCGCCCGGGCCTTGCCCAAGACGAACCGGCCGACCGGCGCGGCCAGCGGCCGGGCGGCGCAACCGCACCGCCATGGCATCCAGCAGGCCGACCTGCCCGCTGGCGCCCAGGTGGGCCACCACATCGGCCAACAGCCGGTCCACGGACACCAGAGGATCGTCAGCCCGGGCCCCAATCGCCTGCCGACGCGGCCGATCAGCCAGCCGCGCGTCCCGACATGCCTGCCAGCGCGGCCCCAGCTCGGCGACCAACTTCGCCAAGACCTGCGTCGACAGCCCGGTGACCCGGCGATCGACTACAGCGGCGGCACGGGCCAGACTCCTCGACACACCACGACCCTGCTCCGTCCCTCACGAGCAAGCCGTCTGGTTCACCATGCACGAGGTCGTCAGTCCAGGGTATTTCCATGCACACCGCTTCTCACCGGCAGGCTTACCCGCAGGCGGTGCACACCGTTCAGGCCTCCCTAGTGCGCGACTACCTGGACTGAGCACCGACCGTCTCCTGACCTGTCTGCGCAGGTCAGGGGACGGCTTGGGCTCGGGCCGGCCGGTGGGACGCATGCACACCGCTCCCAGTCCAGATATCGGGCTACGGTGCGGGGCGTGGCCGTGGACCTCGCCGCCCTGCTGCCGTCCTGGGAGCTGCACCTGCGCGCCGAGCGCAAGAGCCCCCCCGAGACGGTGAAGTCCTACGGCGACGGGGTGCGCCGCTTCCTCGCCTGGGCCGACGCCGCCGGCCGCCCCGCGGTGCTCGACCGGGCCAGCGTGAACGCCTTCACCGCGGACCTGCTCGCGGGCGGCGGCCAGCCCGCCACCGCCCGCGCCCGGCAGCTGGCCCTCCGGCGCTTCTCCGCGTGGTAGTTGGAGGAGGGTGAGAGCGACGCCGACCACCTGCTCGGCCTCAAGTCGCCCAAGCTGGACGCGAAGGTCGTCGAGCCGCTGACTCCCGAGTAGATCAGGGCGCTGGTCGCTGCCTGCGCGGGCAGGGATCTACGCGACCGCCGGGACGAGGCGCTCGTGCGGCTGATGATCGAGACCGGCGCCCGGGCCGGAGAGGTCGTCGCGCTCGGCACCGCGGACGTCGACCTGTCCACCGGCACGGCCACCGTGCGCCGCGGCAAGGGCGGTCGGGGCCGGGTGGTCCCCTTCGGCCCGCAGACCTCCCGGGCGCTGGACCGCTACCTCCGTGCCCGCCGCAGCCACCGGCTGGCCGGCGCCCCGGCGCTGTGGCTCGGCGACCGCGGCAGGGCGTTCTCCTACGACGCACTGCACAAGACGCTCGGTGAGCGGGCCCGCGCGGCCGGGATCGAGGGGTTCCGGCCGCACCGGCCGCACCGGCTGCGGCACACCGCGGCGCACCGCTGGCTCGCCGCCGGCGGCAGCGAGGGTAGTCTGATGGCGGTGGCCGGCTGGACGCGGCCGGACATGCTGCGCTACACGCGCGCGCAGGCGTCGGCCCGAGCCGCCGCCGAGGCCCGCCCGCTGGGGCTCGGCGACTTCTGACGGCGGCGGGCAGCGGTCATCCGCTGAGGACCCGACGACGTGCTTGACGTCGGCCAGATTACGAGACCGTGGGATGGCCACCTCGTCCGAGCCGCCGCCGTCAACCGAACGGGTCAGGCTGGCCACTGGCCGTGCGGTGGGCCAGGAGGATGCCCGACGAGGGCGCGCCGGATCAGCTGGCACCCGGATCAGTTGAGGTGGTTGCGCCGCGCGGTCGCGGATGCCCGGGCAGTCGCAGCACGCGGGCGGTGCAGAGTACGTCGGCCCGCCTGGTTCACTCGGCCACGTCGCGGTCGTGCGCTGGGTGATCCGCCGACCGCAGCTGGCCTTGGGTGTTCGGTTGGGTCGGCGCCAGCCGCATCATCCGCGACGTCGTCCAGCACGAACCAAACATCCGCCTGCTGCCGTGGATGCCCCACCCTGCGCTCGGGCTGACCTGCAGGGCAACCTCTGGCGGGACTTCGCCATCGAGGCCGCGTTCTGCGCCGGCTGCTGGGCCTTCCACCACGGCAGCGACAGGCTGCTGGCTGCCATCCTGTGCTCCATGTGCTCGACCTGCCGCGATGCTCGGCGGCGCAGTCGGTGCCTCGGCGATGGTCGCCGACCCGTTCATCCTGCCCACCGTCATCCTGGTCACCATCGTGCTGGCCTGGACCATCATGTACCGCTACGCCAAGCCGGCCGTCAGCACCCTGGAGGCCCTCGACATGGCGGAGCCCCCGCCCCGTCATCCGAACACCGCCACCTCCGGCCGCGCGGCGCACCGGCGCCGGGACCCACCGGCCACCGATCCACCGACCTCCGACCGGAAGGACATGCGGAACGCCGCGACCACCATGACCACCGGCAGCGACTCCACGGCGACCAACCAGCCCACCCCCGACGACGGCGTCTCACTCTTCCTCGTCGTCCTGACCTACACGCAGCCCCTGGAGGAGATCGAGGTCTTGTTGCCCGAGCATCGCCGCTGGCTGGACGAGCACTACGCCCGCGGCACCTTCCTCGCCTCGGGACCACGGGTCCCCCGTGACGGCGGGGTAATCCTGGCTCGCGGCCACCACCGAGCCGACCTCGAGGCCCTGACCCGGACCGACCCGTTCGCCCGGGCGGGGGTGGCGACCTACGACCTGATCGAGTTCCGACTCAACCGGGGACCGTTCGCCGCGTCGCTGCTCGCCGGCGAGACTCCCGGCAGCACCGAGCCGCACGGGCCCTCGCCGACCGCGCGGCCGACATCGAGGACGTGAGGCCCGGTCTGTACCGCCCCCGGCGGCGGCCTGCCGGGCCGCCCCGCCGCGGTGCAGCCGGAGCGCCGCGGTCCGCCTCCGGAGGCACCGTCGTGGGCACGGGGTGGCCGGCGAGCCCTCTTTCGAGAAGGTGGGGCACATGAGCGGCGCGGGGATGCGGACCACCAGGCGTGGATTGATGCCGGGCCAGGCGCCTCGCACGACGGCGCGGAGCAGGTCGTGGCGGTGCGCCCGTAGGTGAACGGAAGCTGATGCGGCGACCGCCGACCGGCCAGCAGCCCGGTGACGGGTATGGGCAGGTCGGCGGGCCTACCTCGGTGCGGTGCGTCGACCGGGCAGGTCCGGCAGCGGCCGCGGCTCCTGGCCTGCGGTCATCGTCGGCGGCTCGTCGGCTGCCGCGGCCAACCGGCGCGGGCCCGTTCGTCCCGCTCGAGGCGGGTGGCCCAGCAGTGCCCGCAGCCGGGTCACCTCGTCGTCGGTCACGGTGCCTCCGCCTCGGTGTCGGTATCGGTATCGGTGAGCCAGGGCAGCGGGCGACGCCCGCGGGGTGCATGCGGCGAGGTCGCGGTCGCTGCGGTGCAGGACAAGCCCTCGTCGAGCGCGCGGGAGAAGCGGACGTCGGGATGCACCGCGATGGCAGCCGAGCCGCCGTCGACGCCGTCGCCGGGCACCGCCCAGCCGCCACGCAGCAGAACCGACAGGCGTGCCCGGTCATCACGTGAGGGTCTTCAGCATCGGCAGGTCCCGCGCGAGTCGGTGCAGCAGCCGGGCCGCGGCCGCGGGCAGGCCGTTGCGGGCGTCGCCGGTGCACAGGCTGCTGCCGCGGCTCACCGAGACGATCGAGGAGCCGGCCGAATGACACGAGGGTGCGGCCGTCGGGTCAACATGTCTTCGAAGAGGTGCGCGTCATCAACCCGGTCAAGGTCAGCTCCCGCACCCGGGCGTCCAACATCCTGCCCGAGGTCGAACTGAAGGGCGAGGACACCTTGCAGTTCGTCCGCACCGTCGAGATCGAGGGCGGGACCAAGCACGCACTCGTCGCGGACTGGATCAGCCGCACGGTCTCCGCCTGACGCGGGAGGGCCGCCCCCAGGCCAGCGTGCCGACCAGCCCGACCAACGCCATCTCCGAGGCGGCGTAAGGCGTCCGGGCGACCAGCCGCTGTATGCCGGTCGCCGAGCCGATGAGCACTACCGCGCCCGAGCGGCGGGGATCATGCCGGGCTGCGCGCCCTGTCGTCGGCGTGTCGTCCCATGGGTCAGAAGGCGGTTCCCCGCGCTGCCCTCCCCGCGGGACCGGCACCAACGGGACGCGGTCCCGCGCTTGACATCGCATGGGGTGAAGCATGTGATGCGCGTCAAAGAAGAAGATGGATGAGATATACGACAAGGAGAATGGTGACTACCCCTCGGAGGAGCTGAGGCTGCAGGCCCTCTGCTATGAGATCCTGGTGATAGCTGGAGAATACGACTTCAGTCGGCTCATGAAAAACCTGGAGAAGTTTCTGGCACACCTCTCCGAGGCGGAATCGGCGCACCGACAGAAGCAGGAGGTCAAGGAGAGAGAGCAGTGTCTGAAGAAGGCGCTGCATGGCGAGACGATCAAGGTCGACGCCTATGAGGCAGCGAGCTAAGGTCAATCAACGGCGGGGGTTGCGAGTCCTGCTGACAGTCGACGTCGTCCGCGCTATGCCGGTGACATGCGGTGTCCCGAGGCTGGTGGGCTGACCGCCGTGGAGCGGGCTCGGCGGGAGCGGATGCGGCTGGCGACAGCCGAGTGGATCGAGGAGGGGCCCACCGACCGGGAGGTGGCGACCCGGTTTCGGGGTGACCCGGATGTCGACCAACCGGTGGCGCGCTGCAGCGCAGCCGCCGGGGGCTCGGGCCGGACCACCCGATCACCCTGTGGGCGGCGAGGGCCCTGACCCAAGCCCTAGCCCAGCTGGACGAGGTGGATCCGGCCCGCTCGCTGGGCGATGACACGCTGCAGCGCAGCCGCCGGGTCCTCGGCCCGGACCACGCGATCGCGTTGTACCTGAGCCGTGCCACCCGCACCAGCCATCCCCCGCCAGCTGGCGACGCCGCGGCCGACGGCCTGGATCGTCCGCTGTGAACGTGGACCTACGGAACTCATGCGCCTCATCGTGAGAACAGTGAGTCCCCGTATCAGACCGGCAGGTTCGACGCTCGATTCCCCTACCTGCCACAAGGGGGAAGCCGTGACCGTGGGCGGGCCAGCGGGCGCCGCATCCGGCGGCGCGACCCCGTGGCGCGTCAGCGGTGAGCAGACCGACTTCTTCATCAGCCACGCCGGCCGGGACACCGGCTGGGCCGAATGGCTGGCCTGGCAGCTGCACCAGGCCGGGTACACCGTCGAGCTGGCCGTGTGGGACTGGGCGCCGGGGGAGGACTTCATCGCCCGCATGCAGCAGGCGCTGGAGCGCGCGTACCGGCTGCTGGCGGTGTGCACCGACGCCTACTTCGCCTCCGCGTTCGGCGCTGCGGAGCTGCGCGCCGCCTTCGCCCAGCAGGCGCTGGGGCGGATCGTGCCGGTGCTCGTCGAGCCGGTCACCCTGCCCGCGCTGTACGCGCCGCTGATCCCGCTGGACCTGACCGGCCTGGATGAGACCGCGGCGGCGGCCCGGCTGCGAAACCGCCTGTCCGGAGGCCGCCCGACCCGATCACCACCGTTTCCGAGAGCGGGACCTGCATCGAAGGACAGGCCGCGGTTCGCCGGCCGCCTGCCCGAGGGCTGGAAAGTCCCACCCCGAAATCCACGGTTCACCGGCCGCGACGGCATGCTCGCCGAACTGCGCCGGCGCCTGCACTCGGGTGAGGCCACGCTGGTGGTGCAGGCGCTCTACGGCCTGGGCGGGGTCGGCAAGACCCAGCTGGCCATCGAGCACGCCCACCGGTTCGCCGCCGACTACGACCTGGTGTGGTGGATCGACGCCGAGCAGCCGGTGCTCATCCCCGAGCAGCTCGCCGCCCTCGCCGCCCGACTCGACCTGCCGCCCGGGCCGACGGTGGCCGACACCGTGGAGCGGCTGCTGGCCGAGCTGCGCGGCGGGGACCGCTGGCTGCTGCTCTTCGACAACGCGGAGCGGCCCCAGGACGTCGCCGCCTACCTGCCTGGCGGGCCCGGGCACGTGCTGATCACCTCCCGCTCCCCTGGCTGGGGCGCCCTCGGTGGCCGGCTAGAGGTCGACGTGCTCACCCGGGCGGAGACGATCGCGCTGCTCCAAGCACGGATCCCGGCCCTGGGCGAGGAGCTGGCCGACAAGCTCGCCGCCGAACTCGGGGATCTGCCGCTGGCCGCCGCGCAGGCCGCCGGCTACCTGGAGCAGACCGACCTGCCGGCGGCGGACTATCTGCGCCGCTTCCGCGCCCGCCGGACGACCCTGCTGGCCCGCGGCGAGGTGCTCGGCTACCGAGGGCGACTCGACACCGCCTGGGCGCTGGCCCTGGAGCGGCTGCGCGGCGCGGACCCGGCCGTGGTGCAGCTGCTGGAGCTGGCCGCCTTCCTGGCCCCCGAACCCATCCCCCTGACCCTGTTCGGCGAGCACGCCGAACTGCTCGACGAGCCGCTGCGGAGCGCCGCCGACCCTGACGCGCTCGCCGACGCCGTGGGAACGCTGGTCGGCTACTCCCTGGCGCGCCGCTCCCCCGGCGGGTTCCAGCTGCACCGGCTGGTGCAGGCGGTCATCCGTCACCAGCTTGCCCCCGAGCGGCAGCAGGCCACCGCCGAGCGAGTGGTGGCGCTGCTGGCCGCCGCCTGCCCCGGCGACCCGGAGGACCCGGCCGGCTGGGCCGGCTGGGCTGAGCTCGCTCCACACGTGCTGGCCACCGCCCTGCTGTGCGACCACGATCCCGCCGGCCGACGCCTGGTCCTGGACACCACCCGCTACCTGCAAGCCCATGGAGACAGCCACGCCAGCAGGGCCGTCGCCGACCCACTGCTCGACCGCTGGCGAGCAATCCTCGGTCTCGACCATCCCGACACCCTGACCGCCGCGAGCAGTCTCATCCGCGCCTTGGTGTCGCTGGGTCAGGCGGAGTCGGCCCGCAGCCTGGGCCAGGACACTCTGCAGCGCTGCCGCCGGGCGCTCGGCTTCGACCACCCCACCTGCCTGTGGGCGGCCGCCGCCCTGACGCGAGTCCTGTTCCAGCGGGGCGAGGCCAGGCCCGCCCGCGCCCTGGCCGAGGACACTCTGCGGCGCTGCCGTCGCGTGTTCGGCCCGGACCACACCACCACTCTGCAGGCAGCGACCGCCCTGACCCGCGCTATGACCGAATTGGGCGGGGCAGAGGAGGCTCGCGCCGTGGGCGAGGACACCCTGCAGCGCTGTCGCCGGATACACGGTCCGGACCACCCGGTCACCCTGTGGGCGGCGACCGCCCTGACCAGGGCACTGGTCCTGGGCGGCGAGGCAGAGGAGGCTCGCGCCCTGGGCGAGGACACCCTGCAGCGCTGCCGCCGGATACACGGTCGGGACCACGCGAGAACCCTGTGGGCGGCGACCGCCCTGACCAGCGCACTGGTCCTGGGCGGCGAGGCAGAGGAGGCTCGCGCCCTGGGCGAGGACACCCTGCAGCGCTGCCGCCGGGCCCTGGGCCCAGACCACCCCACTACCCTGACAGCGGTGACTGCGCTGGCCGGCGCGTTGAACGAGCCGAGCGGGGCGAAGTCGGCCTGTGCCCTGGGCGAGGACACCCTGCAGCGCTGCCGCCGGATGCTCGGCGCGGACCACCCGATCACGCGGTACCTGGCTTAGTACTGCAACGGCACTTGCGCGTGTCGTTGCCGGGATCGGCTGAGGGCTGGTAGCAGCGTGTGCCGATGCGCTGCGATGGCCTGGTGGCCGAGGTGCAGGACTGGGCGGCAGGCCTGGAGGAGGTCCACCGGCGGATCGCCGGCGTGTTCGCCCGCGCGGAGCCGCGGGCCCGGGTGCTGGCGTATCTGCGGGGGCTGCTGGGCCAGCTGGAGCGCAAGAACGGCTGGACGCTGGCCGAGGCCGCCGGCGAGATCTCACCCGATGGCATGCAGCGGCTGCTGCGCACCGCGGACTGGAACGCCGACGCCGTGCGCGACGAGCTGCGCTCCTACGTGAGCGAGGGGCTCGGCCCGGGCGGGGTGCTCATCGTCGACGAGACCGGGTTCATCAAGAAGGGCACCCGGTCGGCCGGAGTGGGCCGGCAGTACACCGGCACCACCGGCAAGATCGACAACTGCCAGATCGGGGTCTTTCTGGCCTACGCCACCGACATCGGGCGGGCGCTGATCGACCGGGAGCTCTATCTGCCGAAGGCTTGGACCGACGACCGCGAGCGGGCCCGCGCCGCCGGCATCGGCGACGAGGTCGGCTTCGCCACCAAGCCCGAGCTGGCCCGCAGCATGCTGCAGCGAACCCTTGACGCCGGGGTGGCGGTCGGCTGGCTGACCGCCGATGAGATCTACGGACAGGACAAGCGATTGCGGGTCTGGTGCGAACAGCACGGCCTGCCCTACGTGCTGGCCACCCGCAGCAACGACACGGTGGCCACCGTCGACTGGCGGCAGCGCCGGGTCCGCGCGCTGATCGCCGAGGTCCCGGCCGAGAACTGGCAGCGGCGCTCGGCCGGCGCCGGCGCGCACGGCCTGCGCCTCTACGACTGGGCAAGAGTCGAGCTGCTAGCCGGGTTCGATCCCGACTGATCCCGCTGGGCGCTGGCCCGCCGCAGCATCCCGCAGACCCCGGAGGAGACGCCGGAGCTAGCCTTCTACGTCTGCGCCGGCCCGGCGGGCACCACCCTCGAGGAGCTGGTCGCCGTGGCCGGCGGTCGCTGGCGCATCGAGGAGTGCTTCCAGGCCGCCAGGAACGAGGCGGGGCTGGCCTCCTACCAGGTGCGCGACTACACCGCCTGGTATCGGCACATCACCCTGGCGATGCTCGCCCACGCCTATCTGTCCGCCACCCGCGCCACCGCGGAAAAAGGGGATCCGCAGCCAGAACCGACCAGCTCATCGCGCTGACCGTGCCCGAGCTGCGGCGCCTGCTCAACACCCTCATCCGCGCTCCCCGGCCCGACCTGGACCACGCCGCGGACTGGTCCTGGTGGCGCCGACGACGCCAGGCCCAGGCCCGCGCCGCTCACTACCGCACCCGAGGCCAGGCACCCCCATAACTGCCATTGCAGTATTAGAAGTCGTTGCATTAGTTCGGCGGTAGGCGTCGGGCGCAGATGAGGATGACGGCCAGGCGGACCAGTGCGGTGATCGTTGTGGCGGTGCGGTCGTAACGCAGGGCCAGGCGTTTGTAGGACAGCAGCCAGCCCAGCGTCCGTTCCACGACCCAGCGGTGCCGCCCCAGGCGCTGACTGGAGTCGACCCCGATCCGGGCGATTCGGGCGGTGATGCCGCGGCGGCGCAGGTAGCGGCGCACCCGTGGAATGTTGTAGCCCTTGTCGCCGTGCAGCTTGACCGGCCGACGCCGAGGTGACCGCGACCACCCCGCTTGATCGCCGGCATGCCGTCGAGGATCGGCTCGACGAACAGGCTGTCGTGTCGTTCGCGGCCGACACCAGCACGTTCAGCGCTGGCCCGTGCGCGTTGACGAGCAGGTGGTACAAGCTGGGAGGCCTTGCCCCGGTCGGTGGGGTTCGGGCCGGTCAGCTCACCCCCCTTTTCGCCCGGACGCTGACCGAGTCCAGGCTGGCCCGCGACCAGTCCAGCGCACCTTGCTCCCCGAGGCGGTCGAGCACGGCCTGGTGGACGCGGTCGAAGACGCCGGCCTCGGCCCATTCGCGCATCCGCCGCCAGCAGGTCCAGCCCGAGCCGTAGCCCAGCCGGCGGGGCAGCTTGGTCCAGCCGATGCCGGTGAAGAGCACGAAGGCGATGCCCTCGAGCACGTCCCGATCCGAGACCCGGGGCCGGCCGGTGCACCCGTGCACCGCGGGTGGCTGCGGTGGGATCAACGGCTCGAACAGCGCCCACAGTTCGTCGCTGATCAGCCGGGGCGGGGAAGACGCCGGCGAGGACATGACCAGCAACCTGCGCCGAACCGTCAGGACGGAACAGAGCCCGACGACCTACTTCTGCAATGTCATCTAACGACCTCGTGCATGGTTAGCCCGACGACTTGACCGTGCTGTGGGCAGGACGGGCAGGGTCGTGATGTGTCGAGCACTCTTCCCCGTGCCGCCGCTGTCGTCGATCGCCGGGTGACCGGACTGTCTCGAGAGGTCCTGGCCGAGCTGGTCGCCGAGCTGGGACCGCGCTGGCAGGCACGCCAGGACGCGCGGCTGGCCGATCGGCCGCGCCGGCGGGCGGTCGGCGCCGGTGCCCGGTACCGGCTGGTGTTCCTCGACCGGCTGCTGGCCACCCTGGTCCATCTGCGCCACGGGGTCACCCATGACGTGCTGGCCTGCTGGTTCGGGGTGTCCCGCTCGACGATCACCCGCGCGGTCGGGGAGGTCGGCCCGCTGCTGGCCGAGCGCGGGTGCACCGTCGAGGGCGGGCTCCGGCTGCGCACGCTGGCCGATGTGGTCGCCCACCTGGGTGCCAGCGGGCGGGTCGGCCTGCTGGATGCCACGGAGGTCCGGGTGCGCCGCCCGGCGGCCCATCGGGCCGGCCGCCATCGGTTCGTCTCGGGAAAGGCCCGGGCCAACACCGTCAAGGCGCTGGTCCTCACCGACCTTGATGGGCGGCTGCTGTTCTGCGGACAGACCCGCCCGGGCTCCCTCCATGACCTGACCCAGGTCCGCCAGGCCGGCCTGGTCGAACTGCTGGCCCGCACTCCGGGCGTGACGCTGCTGGCCGACGCCGGCTATCAGGGGCTCAGCGCGCAGACCGCCGGTGCGGTCATCACCCCGCGGCCGCACCGGCGGAGGAACCAGATCCCGGTCTTTCCCGCCGTCGCCGCGGCGCACGAGGCCGAACGCCGGGCTCACACGTCCAGGCGAATCCGCGTCGAGCACGGCATCAGCCACCTGAAGAACTGGCGGGCCCTGTCTCGCCACCTCGGTCGACGCGAGCACCTGGACACGATCTTTCCCGCGGTCGCCGGACTGGTCTCCAGTCAGGAACGAGCCCCACGACCCGACCGGCTCCGCCAACCGGAAGCGCTCGCGACCGGCACCACCAGGTGAGCAGGTCCGCCCCGAGCAGTGCAACGACCGCTCGCCGCTAACCATGCACGAGGTCGTAAGAACTCATTTCAGAACGACGGTCAGCTGCCGGTAGCAGATCAGCGCACAGGCCAACTGGAGCAGGCCCAGGTGCAGGTCGCCGCGGCGCTCGTAGCGGGTGCGCAGCCGCTTGAAGGCGTGCAGCCAGGCGAAGCCGCGCTCGACCACCCACCGCTGACGGCCCAGGCCCGAGCCGTGCGCGACGCCGCGGCGGGCGATCCGCGGGGTGATGCCGCGGGCGCGCAGCTGTCGGCGGTAGATGTCGTGGTCGTAGCCGCGATCGGCGAACAGCTCCCGCGGTCGGCGGCGGGGTCGGCCGCGCCGGCCCCGGATCGGCGGAACGGCATCGACCAGCGGGATGAGCTGGGTGACGTCGTTGCGGTCGCCGCCGGTCAGGCTGACCGCCAGCGGAATGCCGCCGGCGTCGCAGATCAGGTGGTGCTTGGAGCCGGGCCGGCCGCGGTCGACCGGCGACGGGCCGACGTGGTCCCCCCTTTGAGCGCTCGCACGTGGGAGCCGTCGACCGCGCACCGGTCCAGGTCCAGCTCACCGAGCGCGCGCAGCTGGTCCCGCAGTTGTCCGTGCAGGGCCGGCCAGACGCCGGCGGCGGTCCAGTCCCGCAACCGGCGCCAGCAGGTCACCCCGGAGCAGCCGACGAGCGACGTGGGCAGCTGGTTCCAGTTGATGCCGGTCTTGAGCACAAACACGATGCCGGCCAGTGCGGCCCGGTCATCGATCGGCCGCCGACCCGGATGGCGGTAGCGGCGTGGCTTCGGCGGCGGCAACAGGGGAGCGACCCGCTCCCACAACCCGTCAGGTACGAGCTCCTCGATCACCCACCACAGCCTCAGCAGGTCGGCCCGATCCTCGCGGGAGGCACGCCGAGTTCATCTTGAAACGATTTCTAAGCCGGTCGACCCGATGCCGACATAACCCCAGTCACATCCGAGGGGTTCGCCCTGGTTCGTGATAGTGGTACATGCCCAGGTCAACGGTCTATGACGTCCACTGTGGTCCCTCAATTCGTCGCCGTTCGGGGCGCGTTGCTGTACCGGTTGCTGTACTTCTCCCCCGCGCTCGGGCGTGTCACTGAGGTCAGAGGCGGTCCATGATGGAGTACCGCTCACCGTGCATGGCGGGATCGGGCGGATACGGCCGCCGAGTAGGACGATTACGACCGTCACACCCACGCCCGGACACCCTTTGACGCGCCGACGTCTACTTCGGCCGCGCTAACCAGCCGCCAGCGCTGCCGCCGTGCTGGAGACGGTCGACAGGTAACCGCTTGGTGTCCCTGAAAGGTTGACCGGCCGCCGTCTCCCCGTGCGCAACGCTGCCCGCTCGGTGTGCCGGGTCCTCCGGTGGAGGAGAGAATGGAGACACACCGGATCGCAGGGCGGCCCGGGGTCGGTTTCGGCGCCGCGAGCCTCCTCGGGCGTCCTGTCGGTCGGTGGACCGCAGGGCGGCACTCCGCTCTGCGCCGACCTGCGCGCGAGGAGGCTCCATGGTCACCCCCGATCCCGTTGCCGGTACCGAGTTCTGGCGTGACATCAAGCCGATCGACAAGGAGAAGGTCTTCCGCAAGGACGCCGCACCCGAGGTCTTCCTGCCCGACACGATGTCCGACGACGACCGCTTCTTTGTACCGCTGTCGGAAACTGTGTTCACTCGGCCGTTGTGGATCTCCCTGGCTCAGAACCGGTGGGCTGATGTCCTCATGGCCAAGCAGCCAGGCCTGGTCAACCGGCACTATCACCCTCACCAGGTGTTCGGCTACACCCTCTCTGGCCAGTGGAGTTACCTTGAACACGACTGGGTCGCCACCGCCGGCACCTTTGTCTACGAGGCGCCTGGCGAGGCCCACACGCTGGTGGCGCATGAATCCCCCGAGCCCATGCGCGTCCACTTCAACGTCACCGGACCGTTGATCTGGCTCGACGAAAACGGGGAGCCCAACGGCACGTTCGACGCCTACGACTACTTGGAACTAGCGCGCGAGCACTATGAGAAGGCCGGTCTGGGTGCCGAGGCGGTGAACAAGCTCCTGCGGTAACCTGACCGCCGCCGGCCGCGAGCGCAGCCATCGTCCCGGGCCGGTCAGGCCTGCCTACGGGTGGAGCTGAGGGGACTCGGACCCCGGACCCTCATAATGTCAGGGCGGCTGGTGGGGGTCTGCGGACGTCCGCCGTTGTCTTTGCTCAGGTCACCGCCAGGTATGGTTTCCGAGGAACCACTGCGGACGACCGTGAACGCCACGGTTTGGCCACCATCGTGGCACCACGCCGAGGCCGCCTAACCAGCGCGCTGAGCACCCCGCCGAGGCAAGACGCCGGCGGGCTCAGCGCGTGCCAGGCTGGCAGGCGTCGACCGGCCTGGCATGACAGACGGGGACCGCGGTGGCGAGCTTGCCGACGAGGTTCGGGGGCGACGCCGAGCAACGCGGGTGCCCTGCGCTGCCCGGCGATGTCATGAGCTCGTCCGGGCAGTCCGCGATCCAGTCCGGGTAGAACTGCAGAACCGCAGGGGCGTATGCGTCGACCAGAAGACAGCACCGGCCATGACGTGCGGTCCCGCCGGGTGCGGCCGGAACTGGAAATCCGTGACGATCCCGAGTTGCCCGCCGCTGCACGTCGCGGAACACGATCTGCGTCGGGCAGGGTCAGCCCGCGCCGCGCTGTCTCGTCATCCCTGGCCGCGGCCGTCCAGGATATTTGCAGGCACAGCGCTTCTCACCTGCAGGCTTGGGCGCAGACGATGCACAACCGTTCAGGCGTCCGTAGTGCGCGACCACCTCGACTAGGCACTCCCAGCTCCGCCCGGCGGCCCCCTACCCACAGGTCGGGGGCCGTTGTCGTGTGCGTCACACCACCGAGTCGCGACCTGTCGTGGCCTCGTCCCCCTCGAGACCACGACGACCCGCCGCTCGGCACGCCTCCACGCAGGTCGGAAACGACACCTGGCCGGGCGGGGCTCCACGCAGGCCGGGGACGGCACCTGGCCGCGGTGTCGGCCGGCAGGCCGACGATGTGCTCAGTGTTGCGGCGAGGTCACGATCTCACCCCGATGAGCTGGTCCGCCGGTGTACGCCGTCACGCGCCGGGTAGACGGCGTAGCGTGGGGCCCGTCAAGACAGCAGCGGACCCACCAGCCGGACGACGACCGGCGCACGCGAACGACGAGAACAGCACGACACGACAGACCGGCACGACCCAGTGACGTCCCTGCTGACCCGGACCACCTGCACCACCTGCACCGGCCTCACCGCTCTCGGCGAGTCCCGGCGTCGGATCGGGCGGGTCGGGAACACAGGGGGACATCCTGGCGCTGTGCAGGAGGCCGATCCGCAGCCGCGGGTCCGTGCGGTAGAGAGCGAGTGATGACCCAGATGACCCAGACGCTGACGACGACCCCGCCCGCCGACGACCTCGTCGTTCCCTTTCACTGTGACCGCTGTGGCGCACTGGCCAAGGTGCGGGTGGTCCTCGCCAGCGGCAGTGACCTCGTCTTCTGCGGGCACCACGCCCGTGAGTACGAAGGCAAGCTCCGCGACATCGCGGTCGACATCATCGAGACCGACGGCGAGCAGCGCCTCAGCCACTGACGGAGGCGCTATCGTCGCGCACAGCGATGAAGCCCTCACCCGACGCCGCCGCCGGCGTCCCGTTCCCGACTGACGGGGACAGGGCGCCGGCGGCTCCGTCGTTCCCGGGATCTCCCGGTCGACGACTACCCGGAGATCCCGCGATGCCCCCGCAGACCCCCGCGCCGCACGACCAGCAGTCCCCCACCGGGCAGACGCCGGCGCAGCAGGTACCCGACCAGCCCGACCGCACCGACGCCGAGGGCCTGTCCGACGAGACCCGCCCGGTCCCGCGCGACCGTGGGCCCGTCGGCCCCGAGGTGCCCGGCCCGGCGACCGCCGCCCAGACGCCCGCTCCGCCGGCGACCGGTGCGGAGGACGACGCGGGCACGCCGGCGGTCGAGGACGGCGAGACCCAGGACATCCGCTTCGCTCCCGGGGAGGCCCCCGCCCAGCTGCCTCCACCCACCGCGGACGCCGACCAGCACACCGGCGTCCTGCCCCCGGTGACCGACGGCCCGGACGACGTCCCTGACGACACCCGGGCCACGGGCGACGGCTCCGACGGCTCCGGTGGTCCTGACGACACGCCACGGACCCGCCGTCCGTGGTGGCGCCGCCCGGCCGTCGTGACGCCGGTCGCCGCCGTCGGCGTCCTGGCCGCCGCCTACGGGGTCGACCTGCTGGTCTCCAGCGGTGACGTCCCCCGCAACACGGTCGTGGGCGGCGTCGACCTCG
This sequence comes from Geodermatophilus sp. URMC 65, assembly GCF_053502545.1. Lineage (NCBI taxonomy): Bacteria > Bacillati > Actinomycetota > Actinomycetes > Geodermatophilales > Geodermatophilaceae > Geodermatophilus > Geodermatophilus sp. URMC 65. The sequence continues at coordinate 4,414,156 of NZ_CP199954.1, read as the reverse complement.
GCGGGCTCTCCCCCGCGGCGGCCACCGAGCGCCTGCAGACCGAGCTCGCGCCGCGCGTGGTCGCCGACCACGTGATGCTGGCCGACGACGTGGAGGGCACCCTCTCCCCCGCCACCGCCGGGATCACCCTCGACGTCGAGGGCACCGTCGAGCGGGCCGGCGAGCAGCCGCTCAACCCCTGGACCCGCCTCATGACCCTCGTCGACGAGCGCGAGGTGGCCCCCGTCATCACCGGCGAGGACACCGCGCTGGCCGCGCAGATCGACGTCATCGCCGAGCAGGTCGACCGTGCCCCGGTGGACGCGACCATCGCCATCGAGGGGACGAGCGCCGGCGTCGTCGAGCCCGTGCCCGGCCGCACCCTCGACCGCGAGGGAGCCGCCGACGCCGTCACCACCGCGCTGGCCTCGGGCGGCGACCCGGGCACCCCGATCGAGCTGCCCGTCGACGTGACCGAGGTGTCCGTGGACGCCGCTGAGGCCCAGCGGGTGCTCGACGAGACCGTCACCCCGGGCCTGGCCGCGCCGGTGACGGTGACCAGCCAGGACGGCGCCACCTCCGTGGAGGTGCCCGAGACCGCGATCGCCGCCTCGCTGACCTTCACGCCGCAGGAGGACGGCGGGCTCGCGGTCGCCGTCGACCCGGCGGCCCTGCAGGAGGCGATGGGCGACGACTTCGCCGAGTTCGGCACGCCGGCCGAGGACGCGCGCTTCGAGCTGTCCGGGGGCAGCGTCTCGATCGTCCCGTCGGTCGACGGCACCGGCGTCGACCCGGACGCGCTCGCGACCCACCTGCTGGACGTCCTGCCGCAGCCGGCGCCGCGCACGGTCACCGCCGACCTGGGTCCGGTGCCGGCGGAGTTCAGCACCGCCGAGGCGGAGGCGCTGGGCATCCGCGAGGAGATCAGCAGCTTCACCACGAACTTCACCAGCGCGGCGAGCGGCACCAACATCCGGGTGGCCGCCGCCGAGATCGACGGCGCGCTGGTCCGGCCCGGCGAGACCTTCAGCCTGAACGGTCACACCGGCCCGCGCACCACCGCGCAGGGCTACGTCGAGGCCGGCGTCATCCAGAACGGAGCGTTCGACACCGCCGTTGGCGGCGGTGTCAGCCAGGTCGCCACGACGATGTTCAACGCCGTCTTCTTCGCCGGCCTCGAGGACGTCCACCACAAGCCGCACAGCTTCTACATCAGCCGCTACCCGGCCGGCCGGGAGGCGACGGTCTACTACGACTCGATCGACCTGAAGTGGCGCAACGACAGCGACACCGGCGTCTACGTCGACACCCAGTGGACGCCGAACTCGCTGACGGTCACCTTCTACGGGACCAAGCGCTACGACATCGAGTCGATCAGCAGTGAGAGCTACAACCTCCGCGAGCCGGTCGTGCAGGAGAAGCCGGACGACGGCAGCTGCAAGCCGCAGGCCGGCTCGACCGGCTTCGACATCACCGTCACCCGGGTGTTCCGCGACCCGGCCAGCGAGGCGGAGGTCAAGCGCGAGGACTTCCGCACCCGGTACGCCGCGGAGCCGCGGATCACCTGCGTGCCGGTCGCCGCACCCGCCGCCCCGCCGGCGCCGGACGGCGCAGTCCCGGCCCCGGCGCCCGCCCCGGGCGGCTGAAGAAGGACCCCCCTGCCCCCGCCATGGAAGGACCCCGTCCACCTCACCTCGCGCGAGCTCGGGGCGGGACCCGAGACGGGGCCGGAGCCTCGGGACGGGGCCGACGGCGGGACCCTGCAGGCGGGCCGGTCGGCGGGCTGACCGGCGTGCACACTGGGACGGTGCGCACCGTCCTGCCCGGGGGCCGACCGGCCGACGCCGGACACCCCGAGGACGGTGCCGACGACGACCGGCCGGCGGGCGCCACCGCCGTCCGCCTGGAGACCCCGCTGTCGCGGGGACGGCTGGATCGCTGGCCCGCGGTGCTGCGGGTCCCGCTGCAGGTGCTCGGGCGCACGGTCAGCAAGGCCTGGCACGACCGCATCCTCGGGCTCTCCGCCGAGGCGGCGTTCTGGCAGATCCTCTCGGTGCCGCCGCTGCTGATCGGGCTGCTCGGCACGCTGGGTTACCTCGGCACGTTCATCGGCGAGGCCTCGGTGACCCGGATCGAGGCGGAGCTGGTCCGCGCCTCCACCGAGGTGCTGACGCCGGACGTCGTCGAGGGCTTGGTGCAGCCGACGCTCGACGACATCCTCGGTTCTGGGCGGCTGGACCTGGTGAGCGTCGGCTTCCTGCTGTCGCTGTGGGCCGGCTCCTCGGCGACGGCGACGTTCATGAACACCGTCGTCATCGCCTACGACCAGCGCGACGTGCGCGGCCCGATCCGCACCCGGCTGAAGGCGCTGTGGTTGTTCGTCGTCGGCCTGCTGCTGGCGGTGCTCACGCTCCCGCTGCTGGTGCTCGGCCGGGGGGTGCTGGTCTCGCTGCTGCCGGCCGACTGGCGGGGCACCGCGATGGTGCTGGTGAACGCCGTCTACTGGCCGGTGGTGCTGATCGGCCTGCTCCTGGCGCTGACGAGCTTCTACCACGTGGTGCTGCCGCGGCGGCTGCCGTGGCACCGGCACCTGCCGGGGACCGTGCTGGCCGTCGCCTTCTTCGTCGTCGCGGCGCTGGCCACCCGCGCCTACGTCGCCGACATCCTCACCACGACGCTGCCCTACGGAGCGCTGGCGACCCCGATCGCCGTCCTGCTGTTCTGCTTCTTCTTCGGGATGTCGGTGCTGCTGGGCGCCGAGCTCAACGCGACGATCCAGTCCCGCTGGCCGGCACCGCTGCGCCGGCACCAGCGCCGCAGCCAGGCCCGGCGAGCGGCCAAGCTGGAGCGCGCCCGCGAGCTGCAGGACTGAGCACATGGAATCCCAGGACGCTCCTCGCGACGATCATGGAGTTGCGGTGGCGACACACCGCGTCCGGACGGCGCGTCGCCACCCGGGCTCCATGATCATCGCGGGAGCGGGTCCCGTGGCCCCGTCCAGAGGCTCGCCGCGAGCCTGCGAGCGGTGAGGAGGACGGGGTCCTCCTACTTGCGGAGCTGCTCGTAGATCTCCTTGCAGGCCGGGCACACCGGGCTGCCCGGCTTCGGGCTCTTGGTCACCGGGAAGACCTCACCGCACAGGGCCTCGACCATCGTGCCCATGACCGCACTCTCGGCGATCTTGTTCTTGCGCACGTAGTGGAAGACCTCGTTGGCGTTGCCGGTGTCGCCCTCGCGGACGTCGGGCTTCTCGAGGAGGTCGGTGCTGCTCACGCGGTGCTCCCTCGGGTCGGGGACGGGTCCGGGAGGCGCTCCCTGAGCGTGGCTCCCCTGCCCTCCATGATGGCAGGGTGCAGCTGCCCTCCTCCGGCGCGTCCTCCGCGTCGACGTCCTCTGCGCCCGTGCTCTCCCCCGAGGTCGCCGAGGCGCTGGCCGCCGGCCGGCCGGTCGTGGCGCTGGAGAGCACCCTGCTCGCCCACGGTCTGCCCCGGCCGGACAACCGGGCCGCGGCCGACGAGGTGGAGGCTGCCGTGCGGGCCGGCGGGGCGGTCCCGGCCACCATCGCCGTCCTGGACGGCGCACCGCACGTCGGTCTGACCGCCGACCAGCTCGACCGGGTCTGCGCCGACCCCGACCTGGCCAAGCTCGCCGTCCGGGACCTGCCCGTGGCCCTGGCGCTGGGCCGCAGCGGGGCGACGACGGTGTCGAGCACCGCGCTGCTGGCCGCCGCCGCGGGCATCGGCGTCTTCGCCACCGGCGGCCTCGGCGGCGTGCACCGCGAGGCGGCGGACACCTTCGACGAGTCCGCGGACCTGACCACGCTGTCGCGCACGCCGGTGCTCGTGGTCTGTGCCGGGGTGAAGTCGATCCTCGACGTCCCGGCGACGCTCGAGCGGCTGGAGTCGCTGTCGGTCACCGTCGTCGGCTACCGGACGACGACCTTCCCCGGCTTCTACGTCGCCGACTCCGGTGCGACGGTGGACTGGGCGGTGTCCTCGCCGGAGGAGGCCGCGGCCGTGCTCGCCGCCCGGCGCGACCTGGCCCCCGGCGGCGTGGTGGTCGCCAACCCGCTGGCCGACGAGGAGCAGCTCGACCCCGCGCTGCACGACCGGGTGATCGCCGACGCCCTGGCCGCGGCGGCGCGGGCGGGGGTGCGCGGCAAGGCGGTGACGCCGTTCGTGCTCGACCACCTGCACCGGGCCAGCGGGGGCGCCACCCTGGCGGTCAACGTGCGCCTGGTGCTGCGCAACGCGGAGCTGGCCGGCCGGATCGCCGCCGCCCTCGCCGGCGTCCCCCGCTGACCGTGCCGGACGTCGTGGTCGTCGGCGACCTGGCCACCGACGTCGTCGTGCTGCTCGACGGCGACCCCGCGCCCGGCTCCGACCGGCCGGCGTCGATCCGCAGCCGTGGCGGGGGTGCCGGGGCGAACGTCGCCGTCCACCTCGCCCGGCTGGGCACGCCGGTCACCTGCGCCGGGTGCGTGGGGGACGACGCCGCCGGGACCGCCCTGGTCGCCGAGCTGGCCGCCGACGGGGTGACGCCGGCCGTCCGCGTCGTCCCGGGCGCGGCCACCGGCACGATCGTCAGCCTGGTCGAGCCGGGTGGGCAGCGCAGCATGCTGGCCGACCGCGGCGCCAACCTCGCGCTCGCGCCGGACGACGTCCCCCCGCCGCGTCGGCACCTGCACCTGTCCGGCTACACCCTCTTCGCGCCCGGTCCGCGCGCCGCGGGGCTGGCTGCGCTGGCCGCGGCCCGCGCGGCCGGCTGCACGGTGTCACTGGACCCCGCCTCCACCGGGCCGCTGGCCGCCTACGGCGTCGAGCGCTGGCTGGCCGACACCGCGGCGGCCACGCTGGTGCTGCCCAATGCCGACGAGGCGCGGCTGCTCACCGGCTGCGCCGATCCGGCGGCGGCCGCGCGGGCACTGGCGACCCGCCACCCGGTCGCCGTCGTGACGCTGGGCGCCGAGGGTGCGCTGTGGGCCGCCGGTGACCGGCTGGTGCACCGCCCGGCGCACCCGGCTGCGGTGGTCGACACGACCGGCGCCGGCGACGCGTTCACCGCCGGGCTGCTGGCGGTCTGGCTGACCGCCCCGGACGGCGACCCCGCTGCCGCGCTGGAGGCCGGTCTCGCGCGGGCGGCGGCCGTGGTCGCGCGGGCCGGTGCCCGGTGAGGCCCCCTGCAGGAGCCCGCCGCCGGCCCCGTCCAGAGGCTCACCGCGAGCTTGCGAGCGGTGAGGAGGACGGGCCCCCCTCTCAGTGCTCGATGACCCGACTCGGGCGTGCGGGGTTCTCCAGGATGCGGTCCGGCCGCGGCGGGCTGTAGCGGTTCACGTCGAGCTTCTTCTTCGGCGGCCGGTCGTTGGCCATCATGACCGCGATCCACGGCAACACGGTGCCGAGTGCCGCGAAGATGATCGCCAACCACAGCGTCTGGTAGAAGACCGCCGCCAGCACCAGGCTCACGGCACGCACGGCCATGGTGAGGACGTAGCGCTTCTTCCGGGCGGCGTGCTGCTCGGCCAGGCTCGGTGCTGCCTCGGTGATGAGCACCGGCTCCGGCCGGCGGGATCGCGCGGGCTGCTGGCTCGAGGCCACGGGCTTCCTCCCCTCCGCCGTCCCCCCGGGACGACGGATACCCTCTACGGGCTGCGGCGCCCGGCGTCCCGACGGCGCCTGGATCCCCGCACAGCCCGGGGTCTGCCGCCCATCGTGCCACCGGATCGCGCACGATGCAGGCGCCCCGGCACCGCATCTCAGGAGGTCACGGCCGCCTTCGCCGCGCGCTTGGCGTCCTGCTTGAACGCCCGTACCTCGGCCAGCGACTCGGGGCCGGTGACGTCAGCGACGGACCGCCGGGAACCCTCCTGGCCGTAGTCGCCGGCGGCCTCCCGCCAGCCCGGCGGGGTCACGCCGTACTGCTTGCCGAGCAGCGCGACGAGGATCTTCGCCTTCTGCGCACCGAAGCCCGGGAGCTCGCCGATACGCTTCCGCAGCGTGGCGCCGTCGGGGACGTCGGCCCACAGGCCCTCGGCGCGGCCGTCGTAGCGCTCGACCAGCAGCCGGCAGACCGCCTGGGTGCGGGCGGCCATCGACCCCGGGTAGCGGTGGACCGCCGGCGGCCCCTGGAACCAGGCGGTCACCTGCTCGGGGTCGGCGTCGGCGAGGTCGGCCGCCGAGAGGGTGTCGACGCCCATGCGGTCGGCCAGCAGCCGGGGGCCGGAGAAGGCGCGCTCCATGGGGAACTGCTGGTCGAACAGCATCCCGAGCAGCAGGGCCAGCGGGTCGCGGCTCAGCAGCGCGTCGGCGGCGGTGTCCTGGGTCAGGCGCAGGGGCGGCACACCGGAGATGGTGCCGCACCCTGCGGTGCACGGCACCGGACGTGCCCCCCATCTCCGTGGCCGTCGGGATCGGCACTCACCGGCTCGTCCGCCCCACCAACCCGGCCAGCTCGCGGTTGAAGCGCTCGGCGTCCTCGAGGAAGGGCATGTGCCCCACACCGTCGTACCAGGACGCGACCGCCGTAGGGCACACGTCCAGGACGTGCTCGGCCATCGACGCCAGGACGATCTCGTCCTGCCAGCCGTGCGTCACCAGCACCGGGACCGTGAGCTGCCGCAACACGTCGTCGCTGTCGACCCGGCGGCTGATCAGCGCTCCGCGCACCTCCGGCGGGACGGCCATGGTCCAGCACAGCGCCGTGTCGCGGAGTTCGTCGGGTAGGGCCCGGACCGTGCTGCGGCGCATGAACCGCTGGATGGCGGCGATGTTCGTGCCGAGGTCAGGCACGCTGGCCTCCGGCGCCGTCTCCAGGAAGCCGGGGCCGATGTGCTCGAAGGTCGGCGGGCTGAGCTGGACGGCGGCGCCCACGAGGTCGATGCCGGCGATGGAGGCCTCCCCGTGGGCGCGGAGGTAGTCGCCGATGACCAAGCCGCCGTAGGACCACCCGACCAGGACGGGCCGTTCCACCGCCAGCTGATCCAGCACCGCAGCGACGTCGTCGGCCCACAGCCGCTCGTCGGTGTAGCTGCCGGCCGCCGGCGGCCGCTCGGACATGCCGTGGCCCCTCAGGTCGAACGTGACCATCCGGAACCGCGCCGCGAGCGGGCTGCCGACCTGCGCCCGCCAGCACAGGTCGCACTGTGACCAGCCGTGGACGAACACGATCGCCGGGCCGTCGGGGTCACCCCATTCCCGGGCGTGCAGCTCCACCCCGGCGCCACCGATGACCGTGTACTCGTCCACGGGCGTCGTCGGCGGGGTGCCCACCAACAGATCGGATGCCATCTCCGCCTCCTCCGGACGTCGACCGGTGTGCATCTGTGCACGGGGACGACGCTAGGAACGGCCCGCTGCCGCAGCATCGGTGCCAGCACGCAATCGCTGCGGGGCCTCCTGTCGGCATGCACGTACGCCGCCGGGCGCCGTCGGTCAGCCGGCGGGTCGTACTCCCGCGAAGGAGGCGGCGGCCGCCGCGCGCGCCGCCTTGCCGGAGACGTGCAGCTTGGCGTAGAGGTTGGACAGGTGCCGTTCGACGGTGCGGGTGCTCAGGCACAGACGTTCGGCGATCGCCTCGTTGGTCAGCCCGGCTGCGACGAGCGCGAGGATCTCGAGTTCGCGACTGCTCAGGGCGCTCAGGGCGGCGGGCCGCGGCAGCGGTCGCGTGCCGGCACGGCCGAGGAAGTCGTCCACCGCGGCCATGAACGTGCCCCAGGCGGGCTCGTCGGCCAGCAGGATGTGGTTGCAGGAGTCGACCAGGACGAACCGTGCGCCAGGGATGAGCGTCGCGAGCAGCCGCCCCTCGGCCGCGGGCACGATCCGGTCGTCCCAGGCGTGGATCACCAGGGTCCGGGCGCGGACCTCGCGCGCGGCGTCCACCACGTCGATGCCGCCCCGCGCGTGGAACAGCCGCACTGCGGTCTCGGCCGAGGTCGTCGTCCGCAGCAGCTCGTCGTACCAGGCCATCTGCTCCGGAGTGCCGCGTGGGAGGAACAACATGCTGAACAAGTGCCGGTACGCCGAGTCGTCGTCGGACCAGCCGGCCCGGATGGCCGCGATCAGCGCGTCCTCCTGGCTGGTCTGGCCGCGAAGCCGCCGACCTCGCGCGAAGCCTCCGTACAGCACCAGATCACGGACCCGCTGCGGGTACCGCGCGGCGTAGGCCACCGCGATCGCCGCGCCCTGGGAGACGCCGAGCAGGGAAAAGCGCTCCAGGCCCGCTGCCTCGACGACGACCTGCAAGTCCCCGACCCAGGTCTCGACCGAGGGGTCGCCGATCTGGGTGTCGGAGAGACCGCACCCGCGTTCGTCGTAGCGCAGCAGCGTGTGGTTGGCGCCCAGCCGGTCCAGCCAATGGCGCCACACCGGGCTCTCCCGGTCGCGGTCGAGGTGGGTCAGCCAGGTCGCGACTCGCACCAGCGGCGGGCCCGAACCGTGCAGGGTCCAGGCCAGCCGCGAGCCGTCGGGAGCGGTGCAGAACCGGACCTCGCTGGTCACCCTCACCTGCCTCCATCCGCGAGCGCGTCAGCCTGCCCGGGCGGATTCCGGCCAGTGAGCAGCATCGCGCCGTGCGACGCGAACAGCAATGCGCGCCGCTCCGGCGGCGGCGCACCCCGGGCTCGACGGGATGAGGCCGTCGGGCGCGACGTGGACCAGCCCGGTCACGTCCCGCGAGTCGACGCGTCGTTCCCAGAGCTCGGGATGCGATCGCGCGGAGCACGCCCATCGCACTCGCCGTCGTTGCCGACGCGATGGCGGACAGCTGGCCACGTCGCAGGGCCCGGCACGACTCCGAGGACAGCGCGCGGCCGGCCATCGGCCGCGTCCTGGGTGATGCGGAGCTGCGGCACACGAGGAGTGTGCCGCACGGTCTGCCGCGGCCCTCCTACGACGTGGTGGCGGCCAGGGAGCGGACCTGCCGGCCGATGAGTCCACCCGCGACCGCGGCGAGGCGCCTCGACAGGTCGGGGTCCCGGCTCGGGTCCTCGTCGGTCAGCTCGCCGAGCGCGACCACCTGCTCGAGCCCGAGCCGTCGTCGCTCCTCGGGGGTCAGCAGCGACTGCCCGACGACTGCGCTGACCACACGCGGCACCGATCGTGCCGCGACGACGGCGGGCAGCTTCCCGGCCAGCGTCTGCCCGTCCATGCGCCCCTCGCCGGTGACGACGACGGCGCAGTCCGCGACCGCGGCGTCGAAGCCGAGGAGGTCGAGGAAGAAGTCGGCCCCGGCCACCCGACGCGCACCGAGCCACCGGCAGGCGAAGCCGAGACCGCCCGCCGCCCCGGCACCGGCCTCGTCCGCGAGGTCCCCGCCGCGGTCGGCCGCTGACGACCGGCAGGCGGCCAGGAGGTCGACGAGGTGTCGCAGGCCGACCTCGAGCTCGCGGACCTGGTCCGGAGTGGCCCCCTTCTGCGGCCCGAACACGGCGGCAGCACCGTCGGCACCGAGCAGCGGGTTGGTGACGTCGGTGGCGACGACCAGCTCGACGCCGGCGAGGTTCCGCAGCCCCGACGCGTCCACCTCGGCGATCCGCGCCAGCGTGCCGCCCGTCGGGTCGACGTCCTGGCCCGCGTCGTCCCGGAACCGGGCATCGAGCGCGGCGAGCATGCCCGCGCCTCCGTCGGTGCTCGCGCTCCCGCCGAGGCACAGGACGATCCGCCGGGCTCCCGCATCCAGCGCGGCGAGCACGGCTTGCCCGAAGCCGTGGCTCGACGACGTCATCGGGGCGAGCACGCCCGGCGGGAGGGTGCTCAGTCCGCAGGTGGTCGCGACCTCGACGACGGCAGTCGTGTCGTCGACCGCGAACTCGGTGCGGTGCGGTCGCCCGTCGGCGCCGCGGACGGTCACCGTGCGGGCCGTCGAGCCGGCGTGCAGCGCGGCGGCCACGCTGCCGTCACCGCCGTCGGCCAGCGGCAGGAGCCTGAAGGCGACCCCCGCCGCCTCCAGGCCCTGCCCGATGGCCGTCGCCACCTGGAGGGCGGTGAGGGAACCCTTGAACTTGTCGGGAGCGACGAGGACGTGCACGTCAGGCCCGCACTGCCACGGGGAGGGCGGCGTCGCCGGTCACCGGCTGCGGCGTGGCCGGCGGAGCGGCGGTGACGTTCGGGGCGTCGACGGTCTCGCCAGGCACCTCGTCGATCTCGTGCAGCGGCGGGACGTCGTCCCCGCGGAGGACGCGGCGGGCGCGGTCCCGGTCCAGCGTCCTGTCCCAGCGGGCGATGAACAGCGTGGCGACGGCGTTGCCGCAGAAGTTCACCAGCGCGCGGCACTCCGACATGAACTTGTCGATGCCGAAGACGAGCATGATGCCCGCCGCGGGGATGGTGCCGACGGTGGACAGGGTGGCCGTCAGGGCGATGAAGCCGCCACCGGCGACGCCGGCTGCACCCTTCGACGTCAGCAGCATGACCGCGAGCAGGCCCAGCTGCTCGGCGATCGACAGGTCGGTGTTGGTGGCCTGGGCGATGTAGAGGGCGGCCAGGGAGAGGTAGATGGCCGCGCCGTCGAGGTTGAAGGAATAGCCGGTCGGCACGACGAGGCCGACCGTCGACTTCTCCACCCCGGCGTGCTCCAGCTTCCTCATCAGGCCAGGGAGGGCCGGCTCGGCGGTGGAGGTACCGAGGATGAGCAGGAGCTCCTCCTTCAGGTACCGCAGCAGGTGGAAGATGTTGAGCCGCAGGTAGGCCATCAGCGAGCCCAGGACCACGAAGACGAACAGCGCCGAGGTGACGTAGAACAGCGCGATCAGGGAACCCAGGCTGGTCAGCGTCTCGAGGCCGTACTCACCGATGGCGTAGGCCATCGCCCCGAACGCGCCGAGCGGGGCCGCCTTCATGATGAAGCCCAGCACCTTGAAGACCACCGCGGTCAGCCGCTGGATCCCCGACAGCACCGGAGCGCCGACCGAGCCGACGGCGTTGAGGGCGACGCCGAAGACCACCGCCATGAAGATGATCTGCAGGATCTCGCCCTCGACGAAGGGGGCGACGGCGCTCTCCGGCAGCACCCGCAGCAGGAAGTCCCACCAGTGCTGCTCCTGCCCGGCCTCCACGAGCGAGCCGACGTCGTCGGTCGGCCGGAGCGTGCTGACGTCGGCGTTCACGCCGTCACCGAGGCGGAAGAGGTTGATGGCGACCAGTCCGAAGACCATCGCGAGGATGGTGCCGATCTGGAAGTAGGTCAGCGCCTTGATGCCGGTCAGCCCGACCTTCTTCAGATCCGCGACGCTGGCGATCCCGCCGACGATGGTGAGGAAGACGATCGGGCCGATCAGCATCTTCATCAACCCGACGAAGGCGGTGCCGATGGGCTCCATCGCCACCCCGACGCCGGGCCACTGCGCGCCCACGACGACGCCGAGCACGATCGCGACGAGGACGTAGAAGTACAGCTGCCGGTACCAGCGCTTCTTCTCGGCCGGTGGTGTGTGTGCGTGGGTCAGATCCATGGGAGGCACCTCGGTCCTTCAGCTGCCGACGGGGTGGACGTGGTAGGCGCCACAGTGGGTGAGCCCGGCCACACCGGTCCAAGACGCATTGGCTACCTCACCGGTAGGTTGGGCCTATCGGTCCGTCGGGAGGAGCTGCGGTGGACGTCCGGCAGCTGACCTACTTCCTGGCCGTCGTCGAGCACATGAACTTCGGTCGTGCCGCGGAGCAGCTGTACATCGCGCAGCCCTCGCTGTCGCAGGCGATCGGCACGCTCGAGCGGGAGCTCGGTGTGCCGCTGTTCCACCGGGTCGGCCGGGGCATCGTGCTCAGCGACGCCGGCCGCCAGCTGATCGAACCGGCGCGCCAGGTGGTCCGTGACCTGGAGGCGGCCCAGGCCGCGGCCCGCTCCGCGCGTGGCCTCGAACGCGGCCGCGTGGAGCTGATCGCCATGCCCAGCCCCGGCATGGAACCGCTGTCGACCCTGATCCAGGACTTCACCGACGCTCACCCGGCGATGACGGTGACGGCGGATGCCGCGTTCACCCCCGAGGACGTCGTCCAGGCGGTCAAGGCCGGCCGGAGCGAGCTCGGGCTGCTCGGCGCGGCGTCACCGCCGCACACCGGCGGATTGCGCGTCCTGCCGATCGAGGACCAGCCACTGGTCCTGATCTCCCCGCCGGACGTCCGGGAGCCGAGCCGGCCGGACGAACCCGCCGCGACCGCCGTGGTCCGCGAGGCCCTGGCCGGCGCGCGGTTGGTCGTCAGCAAGGAGGGCAGCCTCATGCGGCGGCTGGTGGACGAGGTCCTGGCCAGCGGCGTCGACGCGCAGATCGTCGTCGAGGTCGAGCACCGCACGTCGATCCTCCCGTTGGTGCTGGCGGGCGTCGGCCACGCGGTCCTGCCGTCGTCCTGGTCGCCGCTGGCCCAGCGGTCCGGCGCCCGCGTGCGGCTCCTCGAGCCGCCCGTTCTCCTGCGGATCTCCCTCGTGTCCCGGACGGGCAGCCTGACGCCGGCCGCACAGGCCTTCGTCACCTGCGTCGAGCGCTACATCTCCGCGAGGACCGGCTCCGACCACTTATAGGCCGGAGCTATGGAGACCATCGAGCTTCCGTCTTGGACGCCGGCGGAGTGACGCCGTTCACTCGATGACGACCCCACCGCCGTCCCCACGGAGATCGTCATGACCGCCCAGCGCACGTTCCGCATCGCCGCCATCCCCGCCGACGGAGTCGGGATCGAGGTCGTCGCGGCCGGCCGCGCCGTCCTCGACGCCCTCGCCGACGCCTCGACCGGGCGGTTCGACTTCGCCTGGCAGGAGTTCCCCTGGGGCTCCGACCACTACGCCCAGCACGGCCGCATGATGGACGAGGACGGCCTCGACCAGCTGAAGGACTTCGACGCCATCTACTTCGGCGCCGTCGGCTGGCCGACCGTGCCCGACCACATCAGCCTCTGGGGCCTGCGCCTGAAGATCTGCCAGAACTTCGACCAGTGGGCCAACGTCCGCCCCGTCGAGTTCCTCCCCGGCATCCAGAGTCCGCTGCGCAAGGCCGACAGCACCGACCTGAGCTGGGTCGTGGTCCGGGAGAACTCGGAGGGGGAGTACGCCGGCTTCGGCGGCCGGAACTTCGGCGGTCGTGCCGACCGAGGCGAGGTCGCCGTCCAGTCCGCGGTCTTCACCGAGGTCGGCTGCGAGCGGATCATCCGGTTCGCCTTCGACCTGGCCCGCACCCGGCCGCGCAGGAAGGTCTCCAGCGTCACCAAGAGCAACGCCCAGCAGTACGGCATGGTGCTGTGGGACGACGTCTTCACGCGGGTCGCCACCGAGTACCCCGACGTCGAGACCGAGAGCGTGCTGGTCGACGCCATGGCCGCGAAGTTCGTCCTCCGCCCCGAGGACCTCTCCGTCGTCGTCGCGTCCAACCTCAATGCCGACATCCTCTCCGACCTCGGCAGCGCGCTCGCCGGCAGCCTAGGCCTGGCGGCCAGCGCCAACCTCAACCCGGAGCGGCGCTTCCCGTCGATGTTCGAGCCCGTGCACGGCTCCGCGCCGGACATCGCCGGCCAGGGGATCTGCAACCCCGTCGGCGCGATCGGCAGCGCGGCGCTGATGCTCGAGCACTTCGGTCTGCACGACGAGGCCAAGGCCGTGCAGCACGCCATCGAGGTCACCTCGGGCAAGGGCATCCGCACCCGCGACGTCGGCGGGAGTGCCAGCACGGAGGAGGTCACCGCGGCCATCATCGAGCACCTGTCCCGCTGACCGGCCCCACCCGGAGGAGCCCCCGGCCCGCGCACGGGCCGGGGGCTCCTGCACGTGCTGGTGACAGCGTGGCCAGCGTCGGACGCCACTGCTCCGTCGACCCCGCGGCACCGGAGTCCGACCCCACCCCTGGACCCGGCCGGGTCCCCGTCGGCCTAGCCCCTCCCTCGCCGTCCCCCGGCGTGCGGGGGACCCAGGAAGGGGCCCTCCTTCAGCGGCGACGGGTCTCGGGGAACAGCAGGTCGACGAAGCGGCCGGCGGTCGGCTGGGGCTCGTGGTTGGCCAGCCCCGGCCGCTCGTTGGCCTCGACGAAGACGTGCTCGGGCCCGTCGAGGTCGGGGACGAGGAAGTCCAGGCCGGTCACCGGGATGCCGATGGCCCGGGCAGCGCGGACGGCGGCCGCGGCGATCTCGGGGTGCAGCCGATCGGTGACGTCCTCGATGGTGCCTCCCGTGTGCAGGTTCGCCGTCCGGCGCACGCGGATCCGCTCACCGGCCGGCGGGACGTCGTCCATCGCCCAGCCGGCCTCGGCGACGACGGCGGCCGTCACGTCGTCCAGCGGGATCCGCGACTCCCCGCCGGTGGCCCGCTCCCGGCGCCGGCTGGTCCGCTGGATCAGCGTCGTGACGTCGGAGACGCCGTCACCGACCACCGTGGCGGGCCGCCGCACGGCCGCGGCGACCACCTCGCAGTCGATGACGACCACCCGCAGGTCCTCCCCCGCCACCAGTTCCTCGACCAGCACGTCCGGGCAGTGCTGCCGCGCCAGCGCGACCGCCGACCGCAAGCCCGCCTCGTTGCGCACCCCGACGGTGATGCCCTTGCCCTGCTCCCCCCGAGCCGGCTTCACCACCAGCTCGCCGAAGCGCTCGAGCAGGGCCAGGGCCGGCCCGAAGTCATCCCCGGCCACCTCGGCGCCGACGGGGACGCGGACGCCGGCGCCCGCCATGATGCGGCGGGTGACCCGCTTGTCGTCGCAGCGGCTCATGGCCACCGCCGTGGTCAGCTCGGAGAGGGACTCGCGGGTCAGCACGCCGCGCGCGCCCAGGGTGAACCGCATCTCCCCGTGGGCGGCATCGGTCACCTCGACCCGGATGCCCCGGCGCAGCGCCTCGTCGGCGAGGATCCGGGCATAGGGGTTGAGCCGGTCGAGCCCGGCCGGGCCGGGCACGAACAGCGGCGCGTTCACCGCGGTGCGGCGCTTGACCACCAACGCGGGCACCTGGCGGAAGCCGAGCTTGCGGTAGAGCGCTATCGCGGGGCCGTTGTCGTGCAGCACCGAGAGGTCGAGGTAGTTGCGCCCCCGCGCGAGGTAGCGCTCGGCGAGCACGCGCACCAGCGCCTCCCCCGTCCCCGGCGGGGCCTCGCCCGGGTCCACGGCCAGGCACCACAGGCTGCTGCCGCCCTCGGGGTCGCCGAACGCCCGGACGTGGTCGACCCCCGTGACCGTGCCGACGACCCGCCCGGTGCGCCGGTCCTCCGCCACGAGGTACCGGACCGTGCGGGTGGAGTGGTTGTGCCACACGGTGTCCGGGTCCCCGGGGACCATGCCGGTGAGCGTGACGATGCGCTCCATCTCGGCGACGTCGTCCGGGCAGGTCACCGTGCGCACGAAGACGTTCTCGACCAGCTCCCGTCGCGGCCGGTACCGGTGCAGGTCCAGCCGGAAGGTGAGCGAGGGGTCCAGGAACAGCTCGGTGGGCGCCAGGCTCAGGAGCACCTGGGGGTCGCGCGGGTAGATGCAGATGTCACGGCGGCCCTCGGCCTCCCCGTGCAGCGCTTCCACCAGCCGCTGCGGGTCGGCGAACGTCTGGCCGAACAGGAGCCGACCCCAGCCGAGGTCCAGGGCGGCCTCGGTGTCCATGCCGCGCAGCTGGTGCTCCGACGGCGGGTGCCAGGGGGTACCGGTGATCGTCGGGACGGCGCTCAGCGGCCGCCGGCGGAGCTCAGGCCGCGCGACCACGGGTCACCTCCCCGCCGTGCCGTGCCGCTCGTAGGCAGGAGGTCGGACGAGGCGTACCGGTCCACACGATGTGCCGCCACCCGGAGTCGTGCCCGGCCCGTGGGCGGGGTCTTCCACCCCGGCCGCGCCGGGAGACCATGCCCACCCTGGCGCGCACGAAACACGACCGTAACAATCGGGCCTCCCACCAGGCGTTCCCGCGTGACTCGTGGGGTGGACGACGTTTGGCGCGGCTCGCCCGGGTACCTGTCGGACCACCGCCCAGTCGGCCAGCCGAGCCCGTGCAGCCCTGGCCATCGCGCCTCCTCACCCGGCTCGCGCCGACGTGGGGACCGGCACCCCACCGGTCGCGCGTTCCGCTGGACGGCACGGAGGGTGGCCGTGGACATCCGGCAGGAGTTCGGCAACGCGCTGGCTCGCGAATGGACCCGGGACGGGGACGACCCGGAGGTGCTGCCGGTGCAGCTGGCCCGGGCGGCGGCTGCGGCGCTGGGCGTCGACGGAGCCGGCCTCAGCATCCACGACACCGCCGGGCACAGCACGCCGCTGGGCGCCAACGACGAGGCCGCGACCACGGCCGAGCGACTGCAGTTCACCGCCGGCGCGGGTCCGTGCACGTTCGCCGCGAGCTCCGGCTGGCCGGTCTTCGCCCCCGAGGACCAGCTGCGGACCCGCTGGCCGGCGTTCCACGACCTGCTGCTGACCCACACCGCGTTCCGCAGCGTCGTGGCGCTCGCCCTGCCCGGTGACCTGCGCGGCTCCGGCGCCCTGGACCTGTACCTGACCCATCCCGTCGGCCTGGTGACCTTCGACGCGGTGGAGGCGCTCTGCGTCGCCGAGCTGATCTCCGACCAACTCGGCCACGCGGCTGCCTGGTCGGAGTGGACCGAGGTCGCGGCTCCCGCCTGGACCAACACCGAGGCCGCCCGGCAACGCGCGCGGGTCTGGATGTCCACCGGCATGGTCAGCCTCGCGCTGCGGCTCCAGACCTCCGACGCGCTGGCCGTGCTGCGCAGCCGCGCCTACGCCGTCGACCGCACCGTCGACGACCTCGCCGCGGACCTCGTCGCAGGCCGGCTCACGGCCCAGCAGCTCGGGCAGGACGCCGCCAGCGACCGCTGAGCGGACCTGCAGCCCGTCCGCCGCGGGATCCGAGGGCCGGCAGTCCGCCGGTCCACCCGACGGAGGATGGCCGGGTGCGCGCGGTGGTGAGCAGGGTCGGGACGGCGGCGGTGACGGTGGACGGCGCGGTCGTCGGGGAGATCGGCCGCGGACTGCTGGCCCTGGTCGGGGTGGGCCGCGAGGACGACGCGGAGCGGGCCCGGGCGCTGGCGCGCAAGGTGCACGAGCTGCGGGTCTTCCCCACCGAGGACGGCGCCCGTTCGGTGGGCGACCTCGGCCTCCCGGTGCTCGTCGTGAGCCAGTTCACACTCTATGCCGACACGCGGAAGGGCCGCCGTCCCTCCTGGGCCGACGCCGCCCCCGGCGAGGTGGCCGAACCGCTGGTCGAGGAGGTGGTGGCCGAGCTGCGCCGCCGCGGCAGCGAGGTGGCGACCGGGGTGTTCGGGGCCCGCATGCTCGTGTCGTCGGTCAACGAGGGGCCGATGACCTTGCTGCTGGAGGTCTGACCCGGTCCCGATCGGGGTATCCCGACGTGACGCGACACACGCCCTGTGCTTTTGCTGTGAAACGGGCATCCGTGGAACACCCGACCCCGTCGGTGCCGTTGGACAGGGCGTACCACACGGACACACAGAGCAGGGGCTCACCGGTTCACCGGAGCCGGCCGAGCGGCCCCACCCCCGACGCCCGGGGTGCACCGTCGCCCATCGACGACCGACGGTGCGCATCCGATCCGAAGGCAAGGACGAAGACAGATCGTGACGCTGCTGCAGTCTTCCACCACCGACACCCTCGAGGTCCGCTCGCCGCGCCGCGAGCCGGACACCAGCGGGCTGGTCTCGACCGACCTCGTCCGGGTGTACCTCAACACCATCGGCAAGACCGCGCTGCTGACCGCCGAGCAGGAGGTCGAGCTCTCCAAGCGGATCGAGGCCGGTCTCTACGCCGAGCGGCTGCTCGCCGAGCGGCAGCTGACCCCTGCTCTCCAGCGGGACTACAAGGCGCTGGCCGCCGACGGCAAGGCCGCCAAGCGGCACCTGCTCGAGGCCAACCTGCGCCTGGTCGTCTCGGTGGCCAAGCGCTACACCGGCCACGGCATGACGTTCCTGGACCTCATCCAGGAGGGCAACGTCGGCCTGATCCGGGCGGTCGAGAAGTTCGACTACACCAAGGGCTTCAAGTTCTCGACGTACGCGACGTGGTGGATCCGCCAGGCCATCACCCGCGCGATGGCCGACTCGGGCCGCACCATCCGGCTGCCCGTGCACCTCGCCGAGCAGGTCAACAAGGTGGTGCGGACCCGGCGCCGGATCCACCAGGAGCTCGAGCGCGAGCCCACCGCCGAGGAGCTGGGCCTCGAGCTCGACATGACCCCCGAGCGGATCACCGAGCTGCTGGAGTACTCCCGCGACCTGGTGTCGCTGGACCAGACGGTCGGTGCCGACGAGGAGTCACGCCTCGGTGACTTCATCGAGGACGCCGACGCCGCGGTCGCCGAGGACGCCGTGGCCTTCCAGATGATGAAGGGCGACGTGCGCAACGTGCTCGCCACGCTGGAGGAGCGGGAGCGCGACGTGGTCGTGCTGCGCTTCGGCCTCGACGGCGGCCAGCCCCGGACGCTGGAGCAGATCGGCAAGCAGTTCGGTCTCTCCCGCGAGCGGGTCCGCCAGATCGAGCGCGAGACGATGGCCAAGCTGCGCGACCCGCAGCGCGCCGACGCCCTGCGCGACTACCTCGCCTGAACGAGCCGCACGGAGGGCCGGTCACCGCCAGGTGGCCGGCCCTCCGTCGCGTCCGGGACCGCCCTCGGTGATCAGGTGGGCTCAGCCGGTCGTCGCGACGTGCGTCACACCCCGGGGGTGCGCATGCGGCGCGGACCGGGCTCGACCCGCGCGGTGGGCGGGCCGACGCGGGCGGTGGCCCCGGCCACGACCAGGGACCGGCCGCCGTGCCAGGGGTTGGGCGGGCCGACGAGGACCGGCTCCAGGGCCAGCTGCAGCACCTCGGGCAGGTCGTCGGCGAGCCGGGCGACCCGCAGCAGCAGCTCCTCCAACGCCGCGACGTCGACCGGCTCGGAGCCGCGGTAGCCGTTGAGCAGCGGCCACGCTCGCGGCGCCCGCACCAGCTCGGCGGCGTCCAGGTCGGTCAGCGGCAGGGTCCGGTAGGCGCGGTCGCCGAGCAGGTCGGTCGCCACGCCGCCGAGGCCGAAGCTGACCAGCGCACCGAAGGACGGGTCGTCCACGACCCCCACGACGGTGGCCACCCCGGGCGCGGCCATCTCCTGCACGATCACCGGGTCGCCCGACGGGATCGCGGCCATCGCCGATCGCACCGCGTCGGCGTCGCCCAGGTCCAGCCGGACCCCGCCGAGGTCCGAGCGGTGCCGCAGCCACGGAGCGGTCGACTTGAGCACCACCGGGTAGCCGATCTCCTCGGCCGCCGCCACCGCGGCCTCCGCGTCGCTGACCGTGCGGGTGCCCAGCAGCGGGATGCCGTAGGCGGCCAGCAGCGCGATGAGCTCCTCGTCGGTCAGCGCCCGGCCATCCGGCGCCGAGGCCAGCGCCGACAGGACGACGTCCCGCGCGGCCTGCTCGTCGATCCCCTCGAGCTCGGGGACCTCACCGACCGGGCGGCGCTGCCAGGCCGCGTACTGCGCCGTCTTGGCCAGGGCGATGACCGCCCGCTCGGGGGTGGAGAACGACGGCACCGAGCCGCGGGCCGGCGTCCCGTCCTCCCCGGGGACGGCGAGCTCCGGCGGGATGCCCTCGGTGGAGAGGAAGCTCGCCACGACCGGCTTGTCCGCCGTCTGGGTGACCTCCAGCAGCGCCCGGCCGAACTCCGCGGACCCGGACCCTCGGGTCACCGGCGGCAGGAACACCGCGACGACGGCGTCCACGTCCTCGTCGTCCACGGCGTCCTGCAGCGCGGCCCGGAACTCCTCCGCCGTCCCGGCGGCGCCGATGTCGGTGGGCGCCTCGTGGGCCAGCCGCAGGCCGTGCTCGAGGACGGCGTCGCTGACCAGCCATCCCATGGCGGTGGAGTTGCCGACCACGGCGACCCGGTCGCCGGCCGGCAGCGGCTGGTGCGCCACCAGCGTGCCGACGTCGAACAGCTGGGCCAGGGTCTCGACCCGGATCACCCCGGCCGAGGCGAACAGCGCCGCGACCGACTCCTCGGGCACCGCCACCGAGGTCCCGGCCAGGCCCTCGGTCATCCGCACGTGCCGGCCGCCCTTCACCGCCACCACCGGCTTCATGCGCGCCAACCGGCGGGCCAGGCGGGCGAACTTGCGCGGGTTGCCGAAGCTCTCCAGGTACAGCAGCACCACCTCGGTGCCGGCGTCGGTGGCCCAGTACTGGAGCAGGTCGTTGCCGCTGACGTCGGCCCGGTTGCCGGCGGAGACGAAGCTGGACAGGCCGATGTTGCGGCTGCGCGCCCGCTCCAGCAGTGCCGAGCCCAGCGCGCCGGACTGCGCGAAGAAGCCCACCCGCCCGTGACCGGGGATGCGCGGCGCCAGGCTGGCGTTCAACCGCACCGCCGGGTCGGTGTTGACGATGCCCAGGCAGTTGGGGCCGACCACCCGCATGCCGGAGGCGCGGGCCGCGGTGACCAGCTGCCGCTCGCGGACCCGTCCCTCCGGGCCGGACTCACCGAAGCCGCCGGAGATCACGACCAGCCCGTGGACCCGCTTGCGCCGGCATGCCTCGACCACGTCGGCGACCTCGTCGGCGGGCACCGCGAGGACGGCGAGGTCGACGTCGTCGGGGATGTCCTCGATGCCGGCGTAGGCCGGTACCCCGCGCACGTGCCGGGTGCCCGGGTTGACCGGGTAGATCGGACCGCGGAAGCCGTAGTCGAGCAGGTGGCGCAGGACGGCGTGGCCGATCTTCTCCTCGTCGTTGCTGGCGCCCACCACCGCGACCGACGACGGCGTGAGCAGCCGCGCGATCGACCGGGACTCGCTGCGCTGCTCCCGCTCGTAGGCCACCTGCAGCGCGGTCTCGGTCGGCGCGATCGGGAAGGTGAGGTGGACGACGCCCTCCTCGTAGGACCGGGTCGGGGTGTACCCGGCGTCGAGGAAGACCCGCACCATCCGGTTGTTCTGCGCGAGCACCTCGGCGACGAAGTTCGTGATGCCCCGCTCCCGGGCGGCGGCGGCCAGGTGCTCGAGCAGCACCGAGCCCAGCCCGCGTCCCTGGTGCGCGTCCTCGATGAGGAAGGCGACCTCGGCGTCGTCCGTGCCCGGGTAGCGGTCGTAGCGGCCGACACCGATGACCTGGTCGCCCAGCACCAGCACGAAGGCGACCCGGGTGTCGTGGTCGACGTGGGTGAAGCGGTGCAGGTCCTTGTCCGACAGCCGCTTCATCGGACCGAAGAAGCGGTAGTAGCGGGTCTGGTCGGAGCTGCGGTCCATCAGCCCGACCAGGCCCTCGGTGTCCTCGGGACAGATCGGGCGCAGGTGCACCGTGCCGCCGTCGGCGGCGATGATGTCGGCCTCCCAGTGGGCCGGCGGCTGGGGTGGCAGGGCGTCCTCCGCCGGTGCCGGTGGGGTGGAGGTGCTCTGCTCAGTCACGGGGGTCGTCCGGGTCCAGGCCGAAGTAGGGGAACGAGGCGGTCCGGGTGCGGGCGATGGCCCGGTCGACGCGGGACTCGGTGAACGGGTCCCACTGCGCGAAGCCGGTGTAGCCGCCCTCCGTCATGTGCGTCGGCGGACGGGCGCGCAACCTGCGGCGGACGACGTCCTCCCGCCACGACTCGGGGATCTCGGTGGCCGGGTCGAGCCGGGCTCCGGCGGCCTCGGCGATGAGGTGCGTCCACGCGCGTGGCACGCAGCGCACCAGGCCGTAGCCGCCCCCGCCGAGGGCGATCCAGCGGCCGTCGCAGATCTCGTGGGCCAGGTCGTGCATGGCCCGGTAGCTGGCCCGCTGCCCGTCGACGGTCAGCGCGAGATCGGCGAGCGGGTCCTCGTGGTGGGCGTCGCAGCCGCACTGGGTCACCAGGATCTCCGGCCGGAACGCCTTGAGCACGCTGGGCACGACGGCGTGGAAGGCCCGCAGCCAGCCCGAGTCGTCGGTGCCGTTGGGCAGCGCCAGGTTGACCGCGCTGCCCAGCGCCGTCTCCGGGTCGCCGGTCTCCTCGGGGAACCCGGTGCCGGGGAAGAGGGTGAGCGGCGTCTGGTGGATGCTCACGGTCAGCACCCGCGGGTCGTCGTAGAAGGCGGCCTGCACGCCGTCGCCGTGGTGGACGTCGAGGTCGACGTAGGCGATGCGCTGGTGCCCCTGGTCGAGCAGCCACGTGATGGCCACGGCGGCGTCGTTGAAGACGCAGAAGCCCGACGCGCGGTCGCGCATCGCGTGGTGCAGGCCGCCGGAGATGCTGACCGCGTGCTGCGCCCGGCCGCCGTGCACCTGCTGGGCGGCGAGCACGCTGCCGCCGGTGATCAGCGCCGCGGCGTCGTACATCCCGTCGAAGATCGGGTTGTCCGCCGTGCCGAGCCCGTGGCCGACGTCCGGGTCCGACGGCGCGCGTTTCACCGCGTCCAGGTAGGCCGGGTCGTGCACCCGGGTGAGCAGGTCGACGTCGGCCGGCGTGGGCCGCAGCACCTGCAGCCGGTCGGTGGCCAGGACGCCGAGGCTGTCGGCCAGCCGCATCGTGAGGTCCAGCCGGACCGGGTGCAGCGGGTGGTCCCCGCCCATCGTGTAGCCGAGCAGCGCGTCGTCCCAGACGACCGCGACCGAGTCACTCACGGCACACTCCTCGACGGCGACGGCGATGTCCCTGGCGACGCTACCGTCGGCACCACGGCGCCGTCCCGATGACGGTGCCGCCGCGTGAGCGGGTGCACGCGCTCTCCCCCCGTACCATCAGGGACGACACGGAGGAGACCAGTGAACGATCTCATCGACACCACGGAGATGTACCTCCGGACGATCTTCGAGCTGGAGGAGGAGGGGGTCGTCCCCCTCCGCGCCCGCATCGCCGAGCGGCTGCACCAGAGCGGCCCGACGGTGAGCCAGACGGTCGCCCGGATGGAGCGCGACGGCCTGCTGACCGTCGAGGGCGACCGGCACCTGCAGCTGTCCGAGTCCGGGCGCAAGCTGGCCACCGCGGTCATGCGCAAGCACCGGCTGGCGGAGTGCCTGCTGGTCGACGTCATCGGGCTGGACTACGCCGACGTCCACGAGGAGGCGTGCCGCTGGGAGCACGTCATGAGCGAGGCCGTCGAGCGCAAGCTGCTGACCCTGCTCGGCAACCCGACGGTGTCGCCGTTCGGCAACCCCATCCCCGGCCTCGACGCCCTCGGTGGCGCGACCTCCGCGGTGCTCGACTCCCTGACGCTGCTGTCGACCACGGCCACCCCCGAGGGGCGCCGCGTGGAGATCAAGCGGATCAGTGAGAACCTGCAGGAGGACAGTGCCCTCATGCGGGAGCTCGCCGCGAAGGGCCTGCGGCCGGGCATGACCGCCGTCGCCCAGCTGACCGCCGGCTCGGTCAGCCTCGACGGCAACGTGCTGCCGATGGGCGTGGCCCAGCACGTGTTCGTCAGCGCCCTCGACGAGGAGCTCACCCCGGCCGAGGCGGCTCCCCGCCTCTGAGAGAGGACCCCGTCCTCCCCACCCCTCGCAGGCTCGGGGCCGGCCCCTGGACGGGGCCGCCCCCCACTCGCGAGCTCGCGGCGGGACCCTCCACGGGGGCCACGCTCCCCCGGCTCCTACGGTGGGCCGGGTGAGCGAGCCCTCCGACGCCCCTGCCACGCCCGCCTCCCCCTTCGCCGACCTGGCCGCATTCGTCGCCCTGCCCCGGGTCGCCGGGCTGGCCCTCTCTGCCGACGGCCGCCGGCTCGCCGTGGCGGTGCAGACCCTGGACGCCGAGCGGAAGAAGTGGCAGTCCGCCCTGTGGGAGGTCGACCCGGAGGGACGGCGGCCGGCCCGCCGCCTGACCCGCAGCGCGCCCGGCGAGTCCGCACCGGTGTGGGCGCCCGACGACTCGCTGCTGTTCACCTCCGCCCGCCCCGACCCCGACGCCGGGGGAGGGTCCGGGACCGGTGCCGGGGAGGACCCGAAGCCGGCGCTGTGGAGCCTGCCCGCCGACGGCGGTGAGGCCCGGCTGGTGCTGACCCACCCGGGCGGGATCGGTGCTGTCAGCGTCGCCGCGGACACCGGCGAGGTCGTGGTCACCGCCTCGGCCATGCCCGGCGCGACCGACGCCGAGGCCGATGCCGAGCGCCGGAAGCGGCGCAAGGAGGCCGGGGTCACCGCGATCCTGCACGAGGCCTACCCGGTGCGGCACTGGGACGCCGACCTCGGCCCCGCCACCCCGCACGTGTTCTGGGCCGGCGCGCTGCCCGCCGACCCCGACGCCGGCGCCGAGCATCCCCCGGTCGAGTTGCGCGACCTGACCCCCGGGGCGGTCCCGCCCAGCGGCGCCGGCGGCGACCTGCACCTCTCCCCCGACGGCCGGCTGCTGGTGCGCGTGGAGACGGTGCCCGACGGCCCCGCGGGCCGGCGCGACCGGCTGCTCCTGGTCGAGACCGCGACCGGCGAAAGCCGGATCCTGGTGGACGACCCGCTCGCCGACCTCTCGGCGCCGCGCTTCTCCCCCGACGGCAGCGCCGTGGTCTGCGTGCGGGAGTCGATGTCGACCCACGACGACCCGCCGGACTACACGCTGCTGCACGTCGACGTGACCACCGGCGTGGCGCGGGAGCTCACGCCCGGCTTCGACCGCTGGCCCTCCGCGCCGCAGTTCGCCGCCGACGGGACGACGGTGTACTTCCTGGGCGATGACGACGGCCGGCACGCGCTGTTCCGGGTGCCGGCCGAGGGCGGGGAGCCGGTGCGGATGACCACCGACGGCGCTTACAGCGACCTGCAGGTGGCCCGCGACGGCAGCGCCCTGTACGCGCTGCGCTCGGCGTACGACGAGCCGCCCGCGCCCGTGCGGCTGGACCCGCGAGCGACCGGCCAGCACCCCGAGCCGCTGCCCAACCCCGGCACGCTCGCTGCCCTGCCCGGCAGCCTGCACGAGGTCGAGGCCACCGCCGCCGACGGGGCGTCGGTGCACTCCTGGCTGGTGCTGCCGGAGGGCGCGTCGGCCGAGGACCCGGCGCCGCTGCTGCTGTGGATCCACGGCGGGCCGCTGATGAGCTGGAACTCCTGGTCCTGGCGCTGGTGCCCGTGGGTCATGGCCGCCCGCGGCTACGCCGTCCTGCTGCCCGACCCGGCGCTCTCGCAGGGTTACGGGCAGGACTTCGTCCGCCGCGGTTGGGGAGCGTGGGGCGAGGCGCCCTACACCGACCTCATGGCGGCCGTCGACGCCGTCGAGCAGCGGCCCGACGTCGACGAGACGCGCACCGCGGCGATGGGTGGCTCCTTCGGTGGCTACATGGCCAACTGGGTGGCCACCCAGACCGACCGCTTCCGGGCGATCGTCACCCACGCCAGCCTGTGGGACGTGGACTCGTTCGTCGGCACCACCGACGCGGCCTACTACTGGGAGCGGGAGTGGGGCGACCCGCTGCGCGAGCCCAAGCGCTACGAGCAGAACTCGCCGCACCGCTACGCCGACGCCATCCGCACGCCGATGCTGGTCATCCACGGTGACCGCGACTACCGGGTGCCGATCGGCGAGGCGCTGCGGCTCTGGTACGACCTGCAGAAGCGCGGCTTGCCGTCCCGGTTCCTCTACTTCCCCGACGAGAACCACTGGGTGCTCACCCCGGGCAACGCTCAGGTCTGGTACGAGACGGTGCTGGCCTTCCTCTCCGAGCACGTGCACGGCCAGGAGTGGCAGCGCCCCGACCTGCTCTGAAGGAGGGCCCCGTCCTCGCTCGCAGCGACCGGACCGTCGATCATCCGGCGGCCCAGACCTCGCCCGGGTCGGCGGACACCTCGGCCAGCATCGCGCGCAGCTCGGCCGGCGGCAGGCAGACGGCCAGCCCGTCGGCCAGCAGCCTCGCCAGCGTGTAGCTCGGGCGGCTGTCCAACGCCCGCTCCAGGGCCACGTTGGCCATGGCGCCGTCCCCGCGCAGCCACGCGCTGACCGCCAGCAGCGTGGCCGGGGCCGCGTCCAGCGGGGCCGGGGCCCGGCGGGTGCACTCGGTCCACAGCAGCTCGGCCGCGGCGGCGTCGTCCCCCAGGGCGAGGGTGAGCGCCCGGTCGCGCACCCGGACGTCGGCCAGCGCCCACAGCACACCGGCGACCTCGCGGTCGGGCAGCCGGCCGGCCTCGGGCGGACGGGAGCCGCGGACGGCCTGCAGCACGGCGTCCCAGGAGCGGCGGGCCTCGGCGTCCGGGTCGGTCCGCGCCGCGCGGGCGCGGCGGTCCACCGACCGCCAGGTGGCCGCCTCCATCGCGGCGCGGGCCGGGCCGTCGAGCGGCGCGATCCGCGCCTCGAGCGCCGCACGGTCCGGGGCGAGGACCTGGCCGGCGGCGGCCGAGGCGGCCGCGAGCGGGGAGACGCCGCCGGGCAGCGGCGCACCGGCCCCCGGGGCGCAGCAGGGCTCGGGGCAGTCGTAGGACCACCAGCGGCCGCCCCGCACCAGCAGGGTGTCGCGGACCGGGATGTCCAGCCCCGCCAGGGCGACGACGGCGTCGTGCACGACGTCGCGGTGCGGCAGGCCGGCGAACGCGTCGCCGCCGGGCAGCGACGCGCGCTCGTCGGGCGCCTCGGAGACGACTGCGACGACGACGCCGGCGGGGTCGTCGGTGGCGACGCTGCGGACCAGGGCGGG
The DNA here is from genome assembly GCF_053502545.1 of Geodermatophilus sp. URMC 65. NCBI lineage: Bacteria > Bacillati > Actinomycetota > Actinomycetes > Geodermatophilales > Geodermatophilaceae > Geodermatophilus > Geodermatophilus sp. URMC 65. The sequence continues at coordinate 4,387,667 of NZ_CP199954.1, read as the reverse complement.
AACCACCGCGGCCGAGGCCGACCGGGCCGGTAGGTCGGCGCGCACGGTGAGGCCCACCCGGTTGCCGGTCGGCCCGCCGAGCGAGACGAGCACGACCGACTCGTGCGGGTGGAACCCGACGAGGTAGGGCAGCGCGGCGGCGATGTCCGCGGAGTCGGAGAGGGACACCAGGGGGCGCATGGGGTCGTCCATGCGCCCGACCCTGGCCGCCGTGCCCGCCCGGAGCGGGCCCGCGGGGAGGTCTGGGGACCGGCCGGACGGCTGTGGATACGGCGCCGCGGCCCCCTGCAGGGTCCCGCGGCGAGCCTCCGAGGCGGGGGGCGGGGTCCTCGTTCAGTCCAGAGCGTCGGCCTGCACGTCGTACGCCTGCTCGAGCAGCGCGGTGAAGGCCGCCCGGTCGGCCTCGGCGCCCTCCCGGTCACCGGTCGCGAGCGCGACCACCCGGTCCCCGTCCCGCACCAGCCCGACCAGTCCGGAGGCCTCCCGCTGGGCGCCGCCGGGCTCCGTGGCCACGACCTCCACCGACACCCCCACCGCGGCGTCGCCGAGGTCGGGCACGTCGAACGTCGCCAGGTCGACCGTGGCGCTGCCGCGCTCGGGCGAGCTGACCGTCACCTGCGGGCACCGGTCGACCAGCTCGGGCACCCGGCCGACGAGCTCGGCCGCGGGCCCGGCCACGGCCAGCAGCTCGGCGGTGTACGTCGTCCCCTGGACGGCGACCTGCGCGGCGAGGTCCTCCGCGGCGGGCGGCTGCTGCACCGGCAGTGCCTGCAGGACCGCAGTGCACGACTCGGGCGTGACCTCGACGTCGGCCGGCGAGCCCATCCCGGCCAGCGCGCCCCGGGACAGCTGCTCCCCGGACACCGGGACGACCCGCGCGCCGGGGCCGAACGCCTCGCCGGGCAGCAGTCCGGCGGCCAGGTCGGCGCCGGAGGGGGTCGCCGCGGCGGCCTCTTCGGACGGCGACGGCGTCCCGGTGGCCGCGGCCTCCCGGACATCGGCGCCCGAGGCACAGCCGGTCAGGACCGCACCGGCGACCAGGCCCGTGGCGAGCAGGGTGGTGCGGCGGCTGCGCCGGCCCTCCTGCACGGTCCCGCCGCGAGCTGGCGAGTGGCGGGGGGCAGGAGGGTCCTTTCGCATGCCGCCGACGGTAACCCCGTGCCGGGCGGTGCGGCGGCTACGCGACGGACTCCTGCAGGGTCCCGCCGGCCAGGTGAGGTCATGGAACGCCCCTCCTGCACGGTCCCGCCGCGAGTTCGCGAGTGGCGGGGGCAGGAGGGCCCTTGTTCAGACCTCGTACTGCACGGCGCTGCGCGCGGCGAGGATCGGCTTCACGTGGTCGGCGATGACCTGCAGGTGCACCGGGTCGTCGGCGTAGCGCCGCCAGGCCTCGACGTCGGGGAAGTCGGCGACCAGAGCGGTGTGCGCGTTGCCCTCGCGCAGCCCGGCGTCCGGGCCGACCGCGAAGGAGGTCATCCCGCCCACCTCCTCGGGCAGCCGGCGCAGGGCGGCCAGGGTCTGCTCCCGGCGCTCCTCGTCGGCGTCGTCGGACCAGGTGAAGAGGACGACGTGACGCAGCATGCGGCCACCCTGTCAGGCACCGGGGCGGCGCCGCAGCACGGGGCTCCCCGGAACGGACGGGAACGGGGGCTGGTTAGAGTCGCCGACCATGGGACGGCCGCTGCGCATCGCACTGCTGTCCTACCGCAGCAAGCCGCACAGCGGTGGTCAGGGCGTCTACGTCCGGGCGCTCTCCCGCGAGCTCACCGCCCTCGGCCACGGGGTGACCGTGTTCAGTGGCCAGCCCCACCCCGAGCTGGACGACGGGGTGCCGCTGGTCCGCGTGCCGAGCCTGGACCTCTACCGGGAGCCCGACCCGTTCCGCACCCCGCGCCCGTCGGAGTTCCGCGACCGGATCGACCTGCTCGAGTACGCCACGATGTGCACGGCCGGCTTCCCCGAGCCGCTCACCTTCAGCCTGCGCGCGGCCCGGCTGCTGCTCCCCCAGGCGCCGCTCTTCGACCTGGTGCACGACAACCAGTGCCTGGGCTCGGGCCTGCTGCGGCTCACCCGCGCCGGCGTGCCGACGGTGGCCACGGTGCACCACCCGGTGGCCATCGACCGGGACCTGGAGCTGACCGCCGCCCCCTCGCTGCGCCGCCGGCTCACCCTGCGCCGCTGGTACGGCTTCACCCGCATGCAGGCCCGCGTCGCCCCCCAGCTGGACGGCGTCACCACCGTCTCGGAGAACTCCCGCCGCGACATCGAGACCCACCTCGGCGTCCCGGCGGATGCCATCCGGGTCGTCCCGGTGGGCATCGACCCCGACGTCTTCACCCCGCCGCCGGCCGACCGGCCGCGCGACCCCTGCTCGATCGTCGTCACCACCAGCGCCGACGTCCCGCTCAAGGGGCTGGTGCACCTGCTCGAGGCGGTCGCGAAGCTGCGCACCGAGCGGCCGGTGCGGCTGACCGTCGTCGGCAGCGCGCGGCCCGGCGGGCCGGCCGAGGCGGCCCTCGACCGGCTGGCGCTGCGCGACGCCGTCCGCTTCACCGGCCCGCTGCCCGAGGCGGACCTGGTCCGGCTGCTGCAGAACGCCGCCGTCGTCGCCATCCCCTCGCTGTACGAGGGGTTCTCGCTGCCGGCGATCGAGGCCATGGCCTGCGGCACCGCGCTGGTCACCACCGACGCCGGGGCGCTGCCCGAGGTGGTGGGCAGCAAGGCCGGCCTGCGGGTGCGGGCCGGGGACGTCGGCGAGCTCACCGCGGCCCTGCAGCTGGTCCTCGACTCGCCGTCCCTGGCCGACCAGCTGGGCCGGGCCGGACGGCGCCGGGTGCTGGCCTCCTACACCTGGCGGTCGACCGCCGAACGGACGGCGGAGTGGTACCGCGAGGTGCTGGACCGGAAGGGGCGCCTGTGAAGGCGACGGACGAGGGAGCATCGCCGCATGCTGGGGGCACCTCCCGCTTGCGGGGGACAGAGACCGAGCAGCGGATCGAGTCCGGAGTCGAACCGGCGACACCGTGCTGACCGTGGACTACGACCGGCTGGACCTGCGGCCGGGGATGACCGTCCTGGACCTGGGCTGCGGCGAGGGCCGGCACGCGTTCGAGGCCTACCGGCGGGGCGCCCGGGTGGTCGCCGTCGACTGGGGCACGTCCGAGGTCGAGACGACGAAGCGCTGGCTGGGCGCCATCGCCGAGGCCGGTGAGGCACCGGCGGGTGCGCGCTACGAGGTGGTGCGCGCCGACCTGCTGGCGCTGCCCTTCCCCGACGGGAGCGTCGACCGGGTGATCGCCTCCGAGGTGCTCGAGCACATCCCCGACGACGCGACCGCGATGGCCGAGATCGCCCGCGTGCTCGCGCCGGGCGGCACGGTCGCGGTGACGGTGCCGCGGTACGGGCCGGAGCGGGTGTGCTGGGCGCTGTCGGACGCCTATCACGCCAACGAGGGCGGCCACGTCCGCATCTACCGCGGCGACGTGCTGCGTGCCCGGCTGTCGGCCGTGGGCCTGGTCCCCGGCGCGCAGCACCACGCGCACGCGCTGCACGCACCGTTCTGGTGGCTCAAGTGCGCGGTCGGCGTGGAGCGCGACAGCGCCGCCGTCCGCGCCTACCACCGGCTGCTGGTGTGGGACCTGACGGAGCGGCCGTGGCCGACCCGGTTCGCCGAGTGGCTGCTGGACCCGGTGATCGGCAAGAGCCTGGTCGTCTACGCGGAGAAGCCGGCGGGAGCGGCGACGGGCAGCGAGACCGAGCTGGAGGCGACCGCTGTCTGAGCTCCCCGAGCTGCCCGGCGTGCTGAGCGGGGAGCAGGTGCGCGCCACGGTGGCGGCGATCGCCGCCGAGCAGGCGTCCGACGGCGCGCTGCCCTGGTTCCGCGGCGGCCGGCTGGACCCCTGGGACATGGTCGAGGCCGCGATGGCCCTCGACCTCGGCGGTGAGCACGCGCGGGCGCGGGCGGCCTACCGCTGGCTGGCCCACCGGCAGCGGCCGGACGGCTCGTGGGCGTCGGAGTACCGGGACGGCGCGGAGACCTCCCCCGCCGCGGAGAGCAACCACGCCGGCTACCTCGCGGTCGGGGCCTGGCACAGCTGGCTGCTCACCCGCGACGAGTCGCTGGTCGCCACGCTGTGGCCGGCCGTGCGCCGCGGCCTGGACCTGGTCACCCGCATGCAGCTGCCCGGCGGCGCGGTCGGCTGGGCGCTGCGCCCCGACGGCACCGCCGACGACACCGCGCTGCTCACCGGCAACGCCAGTCTGTTCCAGGCGCTGCGCTGCGGGGTCGCGCTGGCCGGTCTGACGGGCGAGCCCCAGCCGGACTGGGAGCTGGCCGCCGCCGACCTGGGCGCGGCGCTGCGCACCCGGCCCGACGCGTTCGCCGACCGGTCGCGCTACTCCATGGACTGGTACTACCCGGTGCTCGGCGGCGCGGTCACCGGCGAGGAGGCCGACGCCCGGCTCGCGGCCGACTGGGACCGCTTCGTCGTCCCCGGGCTGGGCGCGCGCTGCGTCGCCGACCGGCCGTGGGTCACCGGCGCGGAGACCTGCGAGCTGGCGCTCGCGCTGGCCGCCGCCGGGCGGCCGGACGCCGCGCTGGAACAGGTAGCCGCCATGCAGCACCTGCGGGCCGTGGACGGCTCCTACTGGACCGGCTACGTCTACCCCGACGACGCCCGCTGGCCGGTCGAGCGGACGACGTGGACCGCGGCGGCCGTCGTCCTCGCCGCCGACGCCCTCTCCGGCGCGACCGCGGCGTCGGGCCTGTTCACCGACCCGGGCCTGCTGCCCGCGGCCGGGACGGCAGGATCACAGGAGACCGCGGGTTGGCTGCCCGGCGGCGCGGGCAGGGTGCTGCCGTGAGCAGCCCTCCCCGCCGCGGCGACCCCCTCCCTGGCGACGTGGCCGTCGTCGTCATGAGCCAGAACCGCCGCGAGGACCTCCTGCGCACGCTGCCGCGCCACGAGGCGCCGGTGGTGCTGGTGGACAACGCCTCCACCGACGGCACCGTCGGGGCGGTGCGGGCGGCCCTGCCCGAGGTCACCGTCGTCCCGCTGGAGCGCAACGTCGGGTCCTACGCGCGCACCCTCGGCGTCGAGCGGGCCGGCACCGAGTTCGTGGCCTTCGCCGACGACGACTCGTGGTGGGCGCCGGGCGACCTGGCCCGCGCGGTGGAGGTCATGCGCGCGCACCCGCGGCTGGCGGTGCTCAACGCGCGGATCCTGGTCGGCCCCGAGGAGCGGCTGGACTCGTTCTGCAGCGAGCTGGCGCGCAGCCCGCTGGGGACGCCCGACGACCTGCCCGGCCCGGCGCTGCTCGGGTTCATCGCCTGCGGCGCGATGGTGCGCACCGAGGCCTTCCTCGCCGTCGGCGGCTTCGACCCCGTGGTCCGCTTCCCGGGCGAGGAGGAGCGGCTCTCGCTCGACCTGGCCGCCGCCGGCTGGGGCATCGCCTACGTCGACTCGGTGACCGTGCACCACCACCCGTCGCCGCGGCGGTCGGCACCGGAGGGCCGGCGGACGGCGATCTGGCGCAGCCGGCTGCTCACCGCGGTGATGCGCCGTCCGTGGGCCCAGGTGGCCGGGCTCGCGCTGCAGGCGCTGCGCACCGGGGCGCCGGAGCGCCGCGGGCTGCTGCGCGCGCTGCCGGAGGTGCCGGCCGCGCTGTGCCGCCGCCGGGTGCTCCCGGAGCACGTCCGCGCCGACCTGCGCGTGCTGGCCGAGGCCGGGGCCGCGGCGTGACGGCCACGCAGGCCCGGCCGCAGAAAGAGGACCCTCCTGCCCCCCACCACTCGCAAGCTCGCGGCGGGCCCCTGCAGGAGGGCCGACCGGACCCGCGGGTGTCGGTCGTCGTCATCACCCACCAGCGCCGCGACGAGGTGCTGCTCGCGCTCTCCCGGCTGGTCGCGCTGCCCGAGCAGCCCCACGTCGTCGTCGTCGACAACGGCTCCACCGACGGGACGGCGGCGGCGGTCGCCGAGCGTTTCCCGCAGGTGGAGCTGGTCGCGAGCCCGGAGAACCTCGGCGCGATCGGCCGCAACGTCGGCGTGGCCCGGGTGGACACCCCCTACGTCGCCTTCTGCGACGACGACACCTGGTGGGACCCGGGGTCGCTGCGCACCGCGGCCGACGTCCTCGACGCGCACCCGCGCCTGGCGGTGGTGACCGCGCGCATCCTCGTCGAGCCGGGCGGGCGTGAGGACCCCATCGTGCCCGAGCTGCGCGACTCCCCCGTCCGCGGCGCCGGCTGGCTGCCCGGGCCGGCGCTGGGCTCCTTCCTCGCCGGTGCCTCGGTGCTGCGCCGGGAGGCCTTCACCGAGGTCGGCGGCTTCTGCGAGCGGCTGTGGCTGGGCGGCGAGGAGGAGCTGATGGCCGGCGACCTGGCCGCCGCAGGGTGGGAGCTGTGCTACCTGCCCGCGCTGACGGTGCACCACCAGGCGTCGAAGGCGCGCGACTCGCACCGCCGGCGCCGCGACGGCATCCGCAACACCCTCTGGACGACGTGGCTGCGCCGTCCCGTCCGCCCGGCGCTGCGCCGCACCGTGCACCTGCTGCGCACCCTGCCCCGCGACCGGGTGACCGCCCAGGGCCTGTGGGCGGCCGCCCGTGGTGTCCCCTGGGTGCTGCGCGAGCGGCGGGTGCTGCCCCCGCACGCCGAGGCCCGCTTCGCCGCGCTCGAGCACGCCCAGCGGACGTCCACGGCCCGCCGGTACGTGAGTTGACGGAGCTCTCCGTCGAGATCGCGCGATCTCGCACACGTGCACCCGCTCCGGCGTCCGAGATCGCGCGATCTCGACCAGCAGAGCGGCCCCTCAGCGGGCGCAGCTGATGCAGGTGCGCGCGGCGGGGCGGGCGGCCAGTCGCTCGGGGGCGATCGGCCGGCCGCAGGTCTGGCAGGCGCCGTAAGCGCCGGCCGCCCGCTGCTCCAGGGCCGCCTCGACGTCGGCCAGCCGGCGCTGCGCCGACTCCAGCAGGGCGGCCACCTGCTGCCGCTCGAAGGCGATCGTCGCCCCCTCGGGGTCGTGCTCGTCGTCGGCGTTGGACTGCCTCGAGGCGTCGACGACCTGGTCGAACTCGCGCGTGAGCGCCGCGATCTGCGCCCGCGCCGCGTCCCGCTCGGCCAGCAGCGGGTCCTTCACCGCAGCCTGCGCAGCAGCCGCAGGGAACCGGTGCCGGGCAGCTCCTCGAAGTCGCCCGAGGCCATCACCCGCGTGTAGACCCCGTAGGGCGCCTGACCGCCGTCGGCCGGGTCGGGGAAGACGTCGTGGATGGCCAGCGTGCCGCCGACGGCCAGCTTCGCCACCCAGGCGTCCTGGTCGCGGCGGGCGGACTCCTCGGTGTGCGAGCCGTCGAGGAACAGCAGCGCGAGCGGGGTCGCCCACAGCGGCGCCAGCACCTCCGAGCGCGCCACCACCGCGATGACGACGTCCTCGGCGCCGGCGTCGGCGATCGTCCGGCGGAACCGCGGCAGCGTGTCGAGCAGCCCGACGGCCGGGTCGACCAGCGACGGGTCGTGGTATTCCCAGCCCGGCTGGTGCTCCTCCGAGCCGCGGTGGTGGTCGACGGTCACCACCTGCCGGCCCGTCTTGCGCGCCGCGGCGGCCAGGTAGAGCGCCGACCTCCCCATCCAGCTGCCGACCTCGAGCAGCGGCCCCGGGACGGCGACGGTGCGGGCGGCGTCGTACAGCGCCGTCCCCTCGTCGTCGGGCATGAAGCCGGGGGCGGCGCGGGCGGCGGTCAGGAGGTCGGCGGGCGGCGCGGGCGGGTGGGACACCTGCACAGCCTCGCTCACCGGGCGAAACGGGCGCGCAGGGCGGTCAGCCGCTGGTCGGTCGCCGCGCCCGCCCGGCTGCCGGCGGCCTTGGCGAAGAAGGCGCCGGCCGCCGTCGTCACTGGGACCGCGAGGACGAGGCCGATCGAGCCGACCAGTGTGCGGATCACCTCCTCGGCCAGTGCGGCGCTGGTGAGCGTCGTCCACCACGACCGGCCGGACAGCTCGAAGAGCAGCAGCGCCGGCAGCGAGGCGCCCGCGTAGGCGAAGACGATCGTGTAGACGGTCGAGGCGATGTGGTCGCGGCCGACCGCCATCCCGCGGCGGTAGAGGTCGCGCCACGTCATGCCCGGGTCGACCTCGTGCAGCTGCCAGATCGCCGAGGCCTGCGTGATCGTCACGTCGTTGAGCACGCCGAGCCCGGCGACGGTGATGCCGGCGAGCACGAGGCCGGAGAAGTCGAGGGTCGGGTCGAAGGTCTGCAGCTGCACGGTCTCCTCGCTGGTGAGCCCGGTCAGCCGGGCCGCCGACACCGCCACCGCCCCGAGGACGGCGACCAGGGCCAGCCCGAAGAGGGTGCCGACCAGCGCCGTCGTCGTCCGGGCGGAGAAGCCGTGGGCCAGGTAGAGGACGACGAACATGATCGCCGCCGAGCCGACCAGGCTGACCAGCGTCGGCGAGGAGTCGCCGAGCAGGCCGGGCAGCAGGAACTGCAGCATCACGAAGAAGGCGAACGCCAGCCCGACGAGCGAGGCCAGCCCCCGGAGCCGGGCGACGGCCACGGTCACGACGGCGAAGGCCAGGGTCAGGGCGATGATGGGGACGTCGCGGTCGTAGTCGAAGAACGCGTACCCGGTCCCGCCCTGGGCGCCGGGGTCCCTGGTGAGGACGAGGACATCACCCACGTCGATCCCGCCGGCGTAGACCTCCGGTGGGAGCTCCAGCTGCTGGAACTCCCCCACACCGTCGCCCTCCAGCACTTCGACGACGACGTTCGCGCAGGTCAGCTGCTGTGCGACCTGCCCACCGCCACCGGGGATCGAGCAGTCGAACGGCTCGACGGAGGAGACCCGGCCCTCGGGGTAGGTCGTCCCCGGCGGGGAGAACTGCACCGCCGCTTGCTGGGCGCGCGTCGGCTCGTCGCCGGGCCAGAGCACCACCAGCCCGACCACGGTCGCCAGGCCGACGGGTACGAGCAGCAGGAGCATCAGCCAGACCGCGCGCCGTCTCCGGGCGAGCACCTCCGGGGTCGGCGGCGGCGCGTCCGGGTCGGGACCGTGGCTGTGGGAGTGGCTCGACGGCACGGGGTCAGGCTAGGAGCCGGACCGCGGCGCGCCGTCCGCGACACCGGCACTCAGCCGGCGCCACCCTCCCGGTCGACCCGGTCGTCCTCCACCGCCCGGTCCTCCTCGACCGGGAAGCGCAGCCACAACCCCGACAGCTGCAGGGGCCGGGCGACCGCGGCCGGCGGGGCGACGAGCGCGACCTCCACGCCACGCGGCTGGCCCAGCTTCTGCAGCTGCACCAGCACGGCCATGCCGGCGGAGTTCAGGTACGTGGCCGCGCGCAGGTCCAGCCGCACCCGCCGCAGGTCCGGCCGGCCGAGCATCAGGTCGGTCATAGTCCGCACCAGCGGACGGCGGGCCTCCTCGGTCAGCTCCCCACCGACGGTCAGCGTCGCGACGTCGCCGTCGAGGTCGGTGGTCACCTCCGGTTCCCGGTCGCCGCGCTGCTGCTCGGTCTCCCCCTGCGCTCGCGGGGCACTGGTCTCGTCCACGGCCGTCTCCTGCCCCGGGGAGACGCCGCTCACGCGCGGGCGTGCGCGTGACGCACCGGCAGTGCGAGTCCCGACCCCGGCCACGGGCCGCGGACCCGTCCGCGCCGGCCCGGCGGACACGCGGGAAGAAATCTGCGCAGAGGATGTTTACTCCGGTGCACGTGCGAGGTAATCTCCAGTTGCCACTAGAGGTTCACCTCGGGCAGCGAACCCGCCAGCACGAACACAGGAGGTTGACACAGCGATGGCCATGCTGACCGCCTATGACCCGTTCGCCGCCACGAACGCCGCCTTCCGGGCGCTCGACCAGCTGACCGGCCGGGGCGGTGGGCTGACCGCCCGCCCGCTGTCGGGCATGCCGATGGACGCCTACCGGGTCGGTGACAACTTCGTCGCCCACTTCGACCTGCCCGGCGTCGACCCCGGCTCGATCGACCTGCAGGTCGAGGGCACCACGCTGACCGTCACCGCGGAGCGCTCGGTGCCGCAGCTGGAGAACGCCGAGTGGGCGATCGCCGAGCGCCCGTACGGCAGCTACACCCGGCAGCTCGTCCTCGGCAGGAGCCTGGACACCGACCGCCTCGAGGCGCACTACCACGACGGCGTGCTCACCGTGAGCATCCCGGTCGCCGAGAAGGCGCGGGCCCGCAAGATCTCGGTGACCCGTGCCGACACGCCGGCCGCCGTCGAGGGGCGCACCATCGAGGGCGAGGCGTCCGAGCGCAAGTCCGTCGAGAGCTGATCGGCGGCAACTCCCCGAGGGCCGGGTCCGTGTGGACCCGGCCCTCGCGCTTTCCCGGCCCCGTGCCACCCGCAGACCCGGAGGACCGCCATGCCCGCCCCCGCCTCCCGGGACGACGACCCGGTCGGCCGTCTCGACGACCCGGACTTCCCCGCGCTGACCATGAGCCAGGCCGCGGCGCTGCTCGGCGTCCAGGCGGCCTTCCTGCGCAGCCTCGACACCGCCGGCGTCCTCCAGCCGCACCGCTCCCCCGGCGGGCACCGCCGCTACTCCCGCCACCAGCTGGCCCTCGCCGCGCGGCTGCGCGGCCTGCTCGACGACGGGCACACCCTCGCCTCCGCCGAGGTGATCCTCGGGCTGCAGGACGAGCTGGCCGACGCCCGAGCCGACACCGCGCGGCTGCAGGCCACGGTGGAGCGGCTGCGGGCGCACGACACCGACGGGTGACCCACGGCGCACGGCGGAATATGCCCTAGGGGGGTATGGTTGCTCCCGAGCGCCACCGGACGCGTCGGGAGGACACCTGTGGAGACCAGCAGCCAGCACGGCTACATCCACCGCAAGGACGACTACCTCAAGCGGCTGCGCCGCATCGAGGGCCAGGCCCGCGGGCTGCAGCGGATGGTCGAGGACGAGAAGTACTGCATCGACATCCTCACGCAGGTCTCGGCGATGACGAAGGCGCTGCAGTCGGTCGCCCTCGGCCTGGTCGAGGAGCACCTGTCGCACTGCGTCGTCCAGGCCGCCCAGACCGGTGGCCGCGAGGCCGACGAGAAGGTCCGCGAGGCCTCCGAGGCGATCGCCCGCCTCGTCCGGTCCTGACCCCACCCGATCCGCCCCTCTGAGGAGTCCCAGCGTGAGCACCACCAGCTACACCGTCGTCGGCATGACCTGCGGCCACTGCGTCGACGCCGTGACCGAGGAGGTCAGCGCCGTCCCCGGGGTCACCGCGGTCGACGTCGACCTGGCCAGCGGCGGCCTGACCGTCCGCAGCACCGAGCCCGTCGACGACGACGCCGTGCGCGCCGCCGTCGAGGAGGCCGGTTACCAGGTCACGGGCTGAGGGGGCTCCTCGTGCGGACCCCGATCCGGCTCGCCGTCGTCGTCGCCGGCCTCGGCGCCGTCTTCGCCGCGGCCGTGGGCGTCGGCGCGGCGGTCGGCCCGGTGGGCGCGCCGGAGGCCCACCCCGCCGCGGCCGCACCGGCGCCGGAGTCCGCCGCGACCGGCACCGGCTACGTCCTCGACGTCCTCGAGGAACAGCCCGCCGCCGGGACGACGACCGTGGCGTTCCGGGTCCTCGGCCCCGACGGCGCCCCGGTGACCGAGTACACGCAGGACCACGGCGAGGACCTGCACCTGGTCGCCGTCCGCGCCGACCTCTCCGGCTACCAGCACGTGCACCCCGACCGCGCGCCCGACGGCACGTGGCAGACCCTGCTGACCCTCACGCCGGGCAGCTGGCGCCTGGTCGCCGACACGACGCCGGCCGCCGCGGACGAGGACCTCGCGCTGACCGCCGACCTGCAGGTGGCCGGCACCGACGACCCCCAGCCGCTGCCCGGACCCGCCCGGGTGGCCGAGGTCGACGGCTACACCGTCGTCCTGACCGGGGAGCTGACCGCGGGCGCGGAGTCCGAACTCACCTTCGGCGTCAGCCGCGACGGCCGTCCGGTCGTCGACCTGCAGCCCTACCTGGGCGCCTACGGGCACCTGGTCGCGCTGCGCGAGGGCGACCTCGAGTACCTGCACGTGCACCCCGTCGAGGACGCGCACGTCGCCCCGGCCCCCGGCCCGCACGTCGCCTTCGCCGCGACCGCGCCGTCCGCCGGCACCCACCGACTGTTCCTCGACTTCCGGCACGGCGACGCCGTGCACACCGCCGCGTTCACGGTGCAGGTCACCGGGACGGCGGCCGACGAGCCCGCCGCGCACGGTCATGCCGACTGACGACATGCCGACCGACGACGTGGCGGCTGAGGAGACGCAGCACATGAGCACCCCCGACGTCCGGACCGGCGAGGTCGAGCTGCTGATCGGCGGCATGACCTGCGCGTCGTGCGCCGCCCGCGTCGAGAAGAAGCTGAACCGGATGGACGGCGTCACGGCGACGGTCAACTACGCCACCGAGAAGGCGCGGGTGTCCTTCGGCGGCGACGTCACCACCGACGACCTGATCGCCACCGTCGAGAGGACCGGCTACACCGCTCAGCTCCCACCCCGTCCCGAGGCTCGCCCCGAGCCTGCGAGGGGTGAGGAGGACGGGGTCCTCCTGCTTCGGCAGCGGCTGCTGGTGTCGACCCTGCTCAGCGTGCCGGTGGTCGCGATGGCGATGGTCCCGGCGCTGCAGTTCACCTACTGGCAGTGGCTCTCGCTGACGCTGGCCGCGCCGGTCGTCGTGTGGGGCGGGCTGCCGTTCCACCGCGCCGCGTGGACCAACCTGCGGCACGGCGCGGCGACCATGGACACGCTGGTCTCCCTGGGCACCGGGGCGGCGTTCCTCTGGTCGCTCTACGCGCTGTTCCTCGGCACCGCCGGCGAGCCCGGCATGACGCACCCGTTCGAGCTCACCATCGCCCGCACCGACGGCAGCGCGAACATCTACCTCGAGGCCGCGGCCGGGGTGACGACGTTCATCCTGGCCGGCCGCTACGCCGAGGCCCGCTCCAAGCGGCGGGCCGGGGCGGCGCTGCGCGCGCTGCTGGAGCTCGGCGCGAAGGAGGTCTCGGTGCTGCGCGGCGGCACCGAGACCCGGGTGCCGGTCGACCGGCTGGCCGTCGGCGACCGCTTCGTCGTCCGGCCCGGCGAGAAGATCGCCGCGGACGGCGTGGTGACCGAGGGCGCCTCGGCCGTCGACGCCTCGATGCTCACCGGCGAGTCGGTGCCCGTCGAGGTCGGCCCGGGTGACGCGGTCGTCGGCGCCACCGTCAACGCCGGCGGCCGCCTGGTCGTGCGGGCCACCCGCGTGGGGTCGGAGACGCAGCTGGCGCAGATGGCCCGGCTGGTCGAGGAGGCGCAGAACGGCAAGGCCGAGGTGCAGCGGCTGGCCGACCGGGTCTCCGGCGTCTTCGTCCCCGTCGTGCTGGCGCTCACCGCCGCGACGCTGGGGTTCTGGATCGGCGCGTCGGCCGGCCTGCCCGCCGCCTTCACCGCCGCGGTGGCGGTGCTGATCATCGCCTGCCCGTGCGCGCTGGGGCTGGCCACCCCGACCGCGCTCATGGTGGGCACCGGCCGCGGCGCGCAGCTCGGCATCCTCATCAAGGGCCCGGAGGTGCTGGAGTCCACCCGCGCCGTCGACACCGTGGTGCTGGACAAGACCGGCACGGTCACCACCGGCCGGATGACCCTGCACGACGTCGTCCCCGCCACCGGGGAGGACGCCGACCGGGTGCTGGCACTGGCCGGCGCGGTCGAGTCCGGCTCCGAGCACCCGGTCGCCCGGGCGATCGCCGCGGCCGCGACCGAGCGCACCGGCCCGCTGCGGCGGGTCACCGGCTTCGCCAACGAGGCCGGGCTCGGTGTGCGCGGGGTCGTCGACGGGACGGCGGTGCTCGTCGGTCGGGCCGGCCTGCTGACCGGCGTCGACGTCCCGGCGGAGCTCTCCCGGGCACAGCACGCCGCGGAGGCGACCGGGCGGACCGCCGTGCTCGTCGCCTGGGACGGCACCGCCCGCGGGGTGCTCGCCGTCGCCGACGCGGTGAAGCCGACCTCGGCCGAGGCGGTCCGCCAGCTGCGCGACCTCGGTCTGCACCCGGTGCTGCTGACCGGGGACAACGCGACGGTGGCCCGCGCGGTCGCCGCCGAGGTCGGCATCGACGAGGTGGTCGCCGAGGTGCTGCCGCAGGACAAGGTCGACGTCGTCAAGCGGCTGCAGGGCGAGGGCCGGGTCGTGGCGATGGTCGGTGACGGGGTGAACGACGCCGCGGCGCTGGCCCAGGCCGACCTGGGGCTCGCCATGGGCACCGGCACCGACGTGGCGATCCAGGCCTCCGACCTCACGCTGGTGCGCGGCGACCTGCGCGCGGCGGCCGACGCCATCCGGCTGGCCCGGCGCACCCTCGCGGTCATCAAGGGCAACCTGTTCTGGGCGTTCGCCTACAACGTCGCGGCGATCCCGCTGGCCATGGCCGGGCTGCTCAACCCGATGATCGCGGGCGCGGCGATGGCGTTCAGCTCCGTCTTCGTGGTGACCAACAGCCTGCGGCTGCGCCGGTTCGCCCCGCTGCCGGGCAACACGGACGCGACCACCGCCGTCCCGGCCTGAGCCGGGCCTCCCGGTTGATCATGGGGTTGGTGCAGGCGACACGCGCCGACACGCCGCGTCAGGCAGCGACAACCCCATGATCATCGGGGAGGTGGCGCTGGGAGCCCCGGCGCCGGGGACGTCGACGTCCACCGCACCGACCTAGAGCGCGGGCAGGAGCAGCAGCGCGGTCGGGACCAGGAGCAGCAGGCCCGCCGACAGCAGCGCGAGCACCCGCGCCCACGCCGGCAGCGGGGACGGCGGCTCGAGCAGCCGCACCACGCGCCCCCCGACCGCGCTGCCGGTGACCGCGAGCGCTCCGGAGGGCACCCCCGCTCCCCCGGCCCCGCCGGCCGCGACGACGATCGCCCGGGCCAGCGTCCGCCGGGGCGCGCGCCCGGGCAGCGAGCCGAGCGCGACGTCGTCGGCCCGCATCTCCACCAGCGTGCGCACCGCGGCGTGCGCGCGGCCGGCCGCGGGCAGCACCGGCAGCGCGGCCTCCCACGCCACGAACGGCAGCAGGTACAGGTGGTGGTGCTCGCGCAGGTGCGCCCGCTCGTGCGCGACGACGGCGGCCAGCTGGGCGTCGTCGAGCTCGGCGACCATGCCGGAGGAGAGCACCAGCAACGGCTTGGCGCCGGGGATGCAGAAGGCGACCGGGGCCGGGTGCTCGAGCAGCCGCGCGTCGGGCAGCGAGGCCGGCTGCACGACGAGCTCGAGCAGCTCGCGGTGCCGACGGCGGGTGCGCGCGGTCCGGACCCAGGAGAGCAGCAGGACGCCGACCAGCTCGGTGGCGAGGACGGCGGCGAGGGTCAGGGTGACCCAGTGGTCACCGCGGACCCGCGCTTCGGCGGGGTGCCCGGTGGCCACGGCCCACACCGCCTCGGGCAGCGAGTGACCCCACGGCGCGAGGCCGTGCACCAGCAGCGCGCCGATGATCGACAGGCCGCCGGCGAGCCCGATCGCCTGCCAGCAGACCAGGGCCACCAGCGGATCCCGCCGCGGCCAGCGGGCACGCCCGAGCAGCACCGGCACCGGCCACGCCAGCAGCGCGGCCAGGACGGCGAGGGCGGCCGCGGTGGCGGGCAGCAAGGTCAGCGGGTCGCGTCGTCCGGACCGGCCGCGGCCAGCAGCTCGCGCAGCAACCGGGCCTCGTCGGGGTCGACCCCGCCGACGAAGCGGGCCAGCACCGCCTGCCGGTCCCCGGCCTGACCGAGCACCTCGTGCATGAGCTCGGCGGCGTGGTCCTCCCGGGTGCCGCGGGCGCGGAAGCGTCGCGGCCGGCCCTCGTCGTGGACGACGAAGCCCTTGTGCTCCAGCCGCGACAGCACGGTGTGCACGGTGGTCAGCGCCAGGCCGCGGTCGGCCAGGCCGTCGCGCAGCTCGGCCGCCGCCAGCGGCTCCTCGGCTGACCAGAGCCGGTCCATGACCGCCCGCTCGAGGTCTCCCAGCGACGCCACGGCTCCTCCTGTCCCCGGGATCACACCGGCATGTTCTACGTCGTGTAGAAGTTGGTCTTCTACGAGGCGTAGAAAGAACGTGTCGATGGTACGACGACCGGAGAGGGGCCCGTCGTGGACGTCCTGGACGTGGCGCGCTGGCAGTTCGGCATCACGACCGTCTACCACTTCCTGATGGTCCCCCTGACCATCGGCCTGGGGATCCTGGTCGCCGTCATGCACACCCTCTGGGTGCGCACCGACAAGCCCGAGTGGCTGCGGATGACCCGCTTCTGGGGCCGCATCTACCTGATCAACTTCGTGCTCGGCGTGGCCACCGGCCTCGTGCAGGAGTTCCAGTTCGGCCTGGCCTGGAGCGAGTACTCGCGCTTCGTCGGCGACGTCTTCGGCTCGCTGCTGGCCCTCGAGGCGCTGCTGGCCTTCTTCCTCGAGTCGACCTTCCTCGGTCTGTGGATCTTCGGCTGGGGCCGCATCCCCAAGAAGCTGCACCTCGCCGCGCTGTGGGCCGCGGTGGTCGGCTCGATCGTCAGCGCGTACTTCATCATCGCGGCCAACTCCTGGATGCAGCACCCGGTCGGCGTGGAGGTCGACGACACCACCGGCCGCCCGCTGCAGGTGGACTTCCTCGCCGTCCTGACCAACAACACCGCGCTGGCCGCCTTCAGCCACGCGATCGTCGCCGCGCTCATGGTCGCCGGCGCGCTGCTGGTCGGCATCGGGCTGTGGCACCTGCGCCGGCGGGAGCTGGCGGAGCAGTCGACCACGGACGTCGATCACGCCGTCTGGCGCCGCTCCGTCCGGCTGGGCGGCTGGGTGTCGCTGGCAGCCTTCGTCCTCGTCGCCCTCACCGGCGACTGGCAGGGCAAGCTCATGTACGAGCAGCAGCCGCTCAAGATGAGCTCGGCCGAGGCGCTCTGCGAGACCGAGGCGCCGGCGTCCTTGTCGATCTTCGCCTGGGGCAAGCTCGGCTCCAACGAGTGCGACGACGTCCACTCGATCACCGTCCCGTACCTGCTCTCCTACCTCGCGCACGACGACTTCTCGACCGCCGTCCCCGGTGTCAACCAGCTGCAGGAGGAGTACGCCGCGGTCTACGGCGCGACCTACCCCGACGACCCGGCGCGGTTCGGGGACAAGGCCGGCGAGGAGATCGACTACACCCCGCTGCTGGGCGTCACCTACTGGAGCTTCCGGCTCATGATCGGCATGGGCGCGGTCTCGGCCGGGGTCGCCGCCTACGCGCTGTGGGCCACGCGGAAGGGCCGGGTGCCGACCTCGCGGATCGGCGTCTACGGCTCGCTGCTGGCCGTCGCCGCACCCTTCGTGGCCAACGCCACGGGGTGGGTCTTCACCGAGATGGGCCGCCAGCCGTTCGTCGTCCACCCCAACCCCGACGTCCCGGTCGGCGAGCAGACGTACTTCTTCACCGCCCAGGCCGTCTCGCCCGGCGTCACCGCCGCCGAGGTCTGGACGTCGCTGTCGCTGCTGACCCTCGTCTACGGCGCGCTGGCCGTCGTCGAGCTGTGGCTGATCACCCGCTTCGTGCGCCGCGGCGTTCCCACCGGGGACGGCACCCCCACCCCCGCCACCCCGACGGAGGGGACGCCGGAGTCCCGCGAGGACGACGACGTCCTCCAGTTCGCGTACTGAGTCCTCGTCCGCCCACCCACCCAGGAGCTCCCCCGTGGACCTGCAGACCCTGTGGTTCGCCGCCGTCGCGCTGCTGTGGACCGGTTTCCTGCTGCTCGAGGGCTTCGACTTCGGCGTCGCCGCGCTGCTGCCGGTGCTCGGCCGCCGCACCGCCGAGCGGCACCTGATGCTGCGCACCATCGGCCCCCTCTGGGACGGCAACGAGGTCTGGCTGATCACCGCCGTCGGCGCGGTCTTCGCCGCCTTCCCCGGCTGGTACGCCACCTGGCTGCCGGCGTTGTACCTGCCCTTCGTGCTGGTGCTGTTCGGCCTGATCGTCCGGGCGGTCGCCTTCGAGTGGCGGCACTCTCACCACACCGACGCGTGGGACGCCACCTGGACGCGGGTGATCACCGCCGGCTCGCTCATCGCCGCGGCCGGCATCGGCGCCGCGCTCGGGGCCACCACCCTGGGCCTGCCGATCGACGCCGAGGGCGACCGGGTCGGCGGGGCGTTCTCCGGGCTGGGCTGGTCGGCGCTGCTGGGCGCGGTCGCCGTCCTGGCCTTCTCCGTCGTGCACGGCGCGGTGTTCCTGTCGCTGAAGACCGACGGCCCGCTGCGGATCGCCGCCCGGCGTCTCGCGCTGCGGTGGTCGCCGGTGGCCGCGCTGCCGCTGCTGGCCTGGGCCGGCCTGGTGCACCTGCGGTACGGCACGCCGGTCACCGGGGCGCTGTGGCTGTTCGCCGCGCTCGCCGTCCTGATCGCCTGGGCCCGGCTGCGGGTCGGCCGCGAAGGGCAGGCCTTCGCCGCGTGGGGCGCGATGCTGGTCGCGGCCGCCGCGACGCTGTTCGGTGCCGCGTACCCGGTCGTCGTCCCCTCGACGATCGACCCGGCCTTCGACGTGACGATCGCCGACGCCTCGGTCAGCGACTACACGCTCACGGTGATGACCTGGGCCGCCGGCGTCGGCCTGCCCGTGGTGCTCGGCTACCAGGCGTGGACCTACTGGGTCTTCCGCAGGCGGCTGACCGCCGAGCCCCAGCACGGCGAGCCCGCAGGGGTGCACGCATGAGGTCGGACCGGGGCCCGCTCGGCCCGCTGGCCGGCGTGCCGGGGGTGACCGGGGCAGTGGTCCGTGCCGCCCTCGCCGCGCTCGGCCAGGTCGCCGGGCTGGTCCTGCTGGCGGCCGGGCTGGCGCACGCGGTGGCCCGCGCCACCGGCCAGGACGACGGCGTCCTGACCGGCCCGCTGCTCCTCGCCGCCGCGGGCGGTCTGTTGCGCGCGGTGGCCGGCTGGGCCGGCGAGCTGACGGCCGCGCGGCACGCCCGGCGGGCCGAGGAGCAGCTGCGCGCGGCACTGACCGCCCGGCTCGCCGCCTCCCCCGCCGCGGTCGCGGCGGCCGGGGGTCCCGCTCCGGCGGCGCTGCTGGCCACCACCCGGCTGGCCGAGCTCGGGCCGGCGCTGGCCACCCGCCTCCCCGCGCTGGCGCAGGCACTGGTCGTGCCGCCGGTGCTGCTGGTCGCGCTGGCCTGGACCGACCTGCTCTCGGCCGGCCTGGTCGCGGTCACCCTGCCGCTGGTGCCGCTGTTCATGGTGCTGGTCGGGCTGACCACCCGCGACGGCACGACCGCCGCCGCCCGGGCGCTGGACCGCATCGCCGCGCACGTCGCCGAGCTGGTCCGCGGGCTGCCGGTGCTGGTGGGGTTGGGCCGCGCCGCCGAGCAGGCCGCGGCGCTCGCCGAGCTGGGGGACGCCGCGCGCCGGCGCACCCTGTCGGTCCTGCGGCTGGCCTTCCTCTCCGCGCTGGTGCTCGAGCTGCTCGCCACGCTGTCGGTGGCGCTGGTCGCGGTCACCGTCGGCCTGCGGCTGGTGCACGGCGACCTCGACCTGGCCGTCGGCCTGACCGCCCTCCTGCTCGCGCCCGAGGCCTTCGCGCCGCTGCGCGCCCTGGGTGCCGCCCACCACGCCGGCGAGGACGCCGCGCTCGCCGCCGCCGAGGCCCGCGCGGTGCTCGCCACCCCGGTCGCCACCCCCGCCCCGACGGCGGACGACGGCGGCGACCCGCGCGGCGCCGACGTGGCCGTCACCGGCCTGACCGTGCGCTTCCCCGGCCGCACGGTCCCGGCGCTGCCCCCGGTCGACCTCGCCGTCCGGCCGGGCGGGCTGGTCGCCCTCCGCGGCGCCAGCGGCTCGGGCAAGTCGACGCTGCTCGCCGTCCTGGCCGGGCTGGCCGACCCCGCCGCGGAGGTGCACGGCACGGTGTCCGGCGTCCCTGCCGGCGGCGTCGCGTACGTGCCCCAGCACCCGCGCACCACCGGCGCGACCGTCGCCGACGAGCTGCGCCGGCACGCGGGCTCCGGGCCGGGCGGGAGTCGAGACGTCGAGGACGGGCTGGCCGGCGAGGCCCACGTCGTCGACGCGCTGGCCCGGGCCGGCGCTACCGACCTGGCCGGCCGCGACTGCACCACCCTCTCCCCCGGCGAGCTGCAGCGGGTGGCGCTGGCCCGCGCGCTGGTGCGGGTGCGCCGCGGCGCCCGGCTGCTGCTGCTCGACGAGCCGACCGCGCACCTGGACGACGCCTCCGCCGCCCGGGTGGCCGCGGTGCTGGCCGGGCTGCGCGGCACGGTGAGCGTCCTGCTGGTCACCCACGACGCAGGCCTGGCCGCGCTCGCCGACCGCACCGTCGACCTGGTCTCTCCCGGTCCCTCGTCCGCGGTCCGTGCACATCCCGCCGCACCGACCCCCACCCCGACGACAGCACGTGCACACACCGCTGTCCCGACCCCGGCCGCACCTCCACCGACCGGCTCCGCTGGTGGCGGGCTGCGCTGGCCGCGGCGGGCGCTGGTGCGGGCGGTCGCCGCCGGCACCGCCTCGGCCGGCGCGGGCGTGGCGCTCACCGCGGTCTCGGGCTGGCTGATCGTGCGGGCCGCCGAGATGCCGCCGGTGCTCACCCTGCTGGTGGCGATCGTCGGCGTCCGGGCCTTCGGGCTGGGCCGCGCCGGGCTGCGCTGGGGAGAGCGGATGACCGCGCACGCCGCCGCGCTCCGGCTGGCCGCGGACCTGCGGGTCCGGGTCTGGCGGGCGCTGGCCGCCCAGGGCATCGCGGCCGACCGCACGGCGGGCTCGGCGCTGGCCCGCGTGGTCGGCGACGTGGGCCTGGTGCAGGACCTCTCGGTGCGGGTCGTCCCGCCCGCGCTGGTGGCCGGCACCGTGACCGCCGCGACCGTCGGCGCGCTGGCGCTGGTCTCCCCCGCCGCGGCCGGCGCCGCGGCGGCGGTCCTGCTGGCCACCGTCGCGCTGGTGCTGCTCGCGCACCGGCGGGTGGACGCCGGCGCCGCGCGCGCCGAGGCGGCGCTGCGGGTGGCCGCGCTGCGCGACACCACCACCGCGCTCGAGGGCGCGGCCGACCTGCGGGCGCACGGCCTGGCCGGGCGGACGGCGGCCGACCTCGCCGCGCTCGCCGCCGACCGCAGCGTGGCCGACCGCGCCCGCACCCGCGCCGGCGCGCTGGGCACCGGGGTCGTCGTCCTCGGCACCGGCCTGGCTGCCGTGGCCGCCACGGCTGCCGGCGCCGCGGCCGGGGTGATCGGACCGGCGATCGCGGCGGTGGCGCTCGCCCCGCTGGCCCTGGCCGAGCCGCTGGCCGGGCTGGTGACGGCGCTGCAGCGGCGCGGCACGCTCGCCGACGCTGGCGACCGGCTCGACGCCGTCCTCACCGCGCCGGTGCCGGCCGACCCCGCCGACCCGCGCCCCGTCCCCGCGCCGGTGCGCGCGCTCGCGACCGACGGCCTGGTCGCCGGCTGGCCCGGCGGCCCCGACGTGCTCCGCGGCCTGACCACCCGGGTCGACGCCGACGGTGGCTGGCTGGTCCTGCGCGGGCCCTCGGGCGCCGGCAAGTCGACGTTCCTCGCCGTGCTGCTCGCCGCCCTGCGGCCCCGGGCGGGAACGTACGCGCTGGGCGGCGTCGACACCGCGTGGCTGACCGGGGACGGCGTCCGCTCCCGGATCGCCTGGCTGCCGCAGGACGCGCACGTCTTCGCCTCGAGCATCCGCGCCAACCTGGCCCTGGCCGCGCCGCGGGGCGAGCTGGCCGGGCCGGACGGCGAGGCCCGGATGCGTGCGGCGCTCGGCGCCACCGGGCTCGGCCGGCTGCTGGCCGCGCTGCCCGCGGGCCTGGACACCCCGGTCGGCGCGGGCGGCACCGCGCTCTCGGGCGGCGAGCGGCGCCGGCTGGCCGCGGCGCGGGCGCTGCTGGCCGACCGGGACGTCGTGCTGCTCGACGAGCCGACCGCGCACCTCGACCCGCCCACCGCCGCGGCACTGCTGCGCGACCTGCGGGCGGCGCTCGCCGGCCGGGTCGTGGTCTGCGTGACCCACGACGACTCCGTCGAGCAGCCCGGCGACACCGTCGTGCGGATCGGCGCGACGCAGGGCGCACTCGCGAGCTGATCCGGCGGCCACGTCCCGGGCCCGCCGCGAGCCTGGCGACGTACTGGAACGGCCACCCTTCAGGGGCCCGCGCTGAGCCTGCGAGGCGTGGGGAGGAGGGTGGTCCTTCCTCAGGCGGCCGCGGCGTGCGGTCGGCCGGGGGCCTGCGGCCGGGCGCGGACGACCTCGAACCCCGGGACGGCCGGCAGCGCGGGGTCGACCACGACCGGCACGCCCGGGGGCGGTCCCAGCAGGCGGCCGCCGACCACCGCAGCGCGCTCGTCGGGCGTCAGCTGGGCGAGCATGCGCTCGTACAGCTCGGGCCGGATGCGGAGCTCGCGGGGCGGGGCCGCCCCGGGGGTGACAGCGACCGCGATCAGGTCGCCGGCGATGTCCGGCCGGCCCCAGTGGGTGGGGTGGGGTGCTCTGACGATGGCCTCGGACATGGTGCTCTCCTGAGCGGTTCCCCGTGCTCTGGTGCAACGCCGGGGGGAGGTGGCGCATGCCTTGTGTAGCGCAGAGGTCCGACAGTCCTGAGCAGATACGTCGGCCGGGCGCCTCCGCTCGTCGGTGCCGTCGGGCACCCTCCTGGCATGGACGCGTCCTTCACCGGTTCGGTGTTCCTCGGCATGAGCGTCGACGGGTTCATCGCCCGTCCCGACGGCGACCTCGCCTGGCTGACCGGCGGCGCGCCGGACGACGGCGAGGGCGGCGACTTCGGGTTCGCCGAGTTCGTCTCCGGGGTGGACGCGCTCGTGATGGGCCGCGGCACCTACGAGGTGATCGCACCGCTGGCCGAGTGGCCCTACCAGGGCAAGCCGGTGCACGTCCTCAGCACCACGCTGGAGCCCGACCCCCGCGTCACCGTGCACCGCTCGTTCGAAGAGATGATCGCCGCGCTGACCGCCGCCGGCCACCGCCGGGTCTACGTCGACGGTGGCCGGACCGTGCACGACTTCCTCGCCGCCGGGCTGGTCGGCGACCTCACGCTGTCGCGGGTGCCGGTGCTCATCGGCGAGGGGCACACGCCGTTCGGGCCGCTGCCGGCCGACGTGCTGCTCGAGCACGTGCGCACCCGGACCTTCCCCGGCGGGATGGTGCAGACGACCTACCGGGTGCGCCGCGAGGGCTGAGCCGCCGGGACGGCGACCGGGATCCCCGGACCCAGCGTCACGCCCTGCAGCAGCCGAAGGTCGTCGCCGGTGCGGGTGCGGTCGACCGCCGCGTCCAGCTCAGCTCGGGCACGGCGCTACGTTGGGGCCGTGCGCCTGTGGAAGCTGCTCGGCCTGGCCGGTCTCGCCGGCGTCGTGGCGACCGGGGCGGTGCTGGCCCGCGGTGAGCGGCAGCGCCGGGCGCACACCCCCGAGGAGATCCCCGCCCGGCTGAGCGAGCGGCACGCCGCGCTGGCCGACGTCCCGGAGCCGGTCACGACCGCGGAGCTGGTCTCAGGGCGCGGGCACCGGCTCGCCCGGGTGCTGCGCCGCCGCTGACGCTCAGGCCGGCGGTGCCGGGAGGACGACGAGGCCGTCCCGGTCCGCGGCCAGCCACGCCCCCTCGCGGAACACCACGCCGGCGAAGACGACCGGCAGCCCGGCCTGGCCCGAGTGCAGCCCCTTCACGCTGCGCCGCGGGTGGGTGGCCAGCGCGCGCACCCCGATCGGCTGGGCGTCGAGCTCGTCGGCGTCGCGCACCGCGCCGTTGACCACCACACCGGCCCAGCCGTTCCGCGCGGCGAGGACGGCGAGGTTGCCGCCGAACAGGGCGCAGCGCAGCGAGCCGCCGCCGTCGACGACGAGCACCCGGCCCTCCCCCGGCCGCTCGACCGCGTCGCGGACCAGCGCGTTGTCCTCGAAGACCTTGAGCGTGGTGACCGGCCCGCTGAACGCCGGCCGGCCGCCGAAGGCCTGGAACACCGGGTCGCACACCTGCGCGTCGGGGTGGTCGTCGGAGAGGTCCGTCGTGGCCTGGGCCGGCGCGTCGGTCATGCGGACACGTTATAACCTGAGGACGTCGGGACGCAGCTCCGGTCCCAATAAGCAGCTCAGCGTGGTGTGGAGGTTGTGACGGTGTCCGGGACCGGCGTCGCCACCAAGAGCGAGCTGGCCTACGCACGGGTGCGGGAGATGGTCCTCGGCGGCGAGCTGGAGCCGGGCTCGGTGCTCAACCAGGCCACCCTCGCCCGGCAGATCGGCGTCAGCACCACCCCGCTCCGTGAGGCCCTGCGGCGGCTGGCCCAGCAGGGTCTGGTCGAGCTCGGCGCGCACCGCGACGCCCGGGTGGCCCCGCTCGACGCCGCCGAGGCGCGCGACCTCGTCGAACTCCGGCAGGACCTCGACCCGCTCGCCGCCGGCCTGGCCGCCCAGCGCCGCACCGCCGCCGACCTCGCCGAGATGGCCGACAGCCTGGCCCGCCTGGAGTCGCTGCCTCCGGACCCGTCGCCGGCCCAGCTGGCCGGCCACCGGCGGTTCCACGCAGCCCTGTACCGAGCCTCGCACAACGCGCTGCTGGTCGAGACCCTCGACGGCCTGTGGGACAAGACCGACCGCTACCGGCGGCACGCGCTGCGGGCCGGGCGCAGCGAGGAGGAGGTCGCCCAGCGGGCCGAGGAGCACCGGCTGCTGGTCGAGGCGGTCTCCGACCGCGACGCCGCGGCGGCCGGCGACCTCATGCGCCGGCACGTGGAGACCAGCCTGGCCGCCCGGGCCGCCGGTCGGCTGGCCGCCGCCGACCGGTCGTCGGCGTGAGCGCGCGGCTCCCCGGGGGACGGCGGCTGTTCGGGCTGCTGCTCGCGCACTCGGCGCTCACCCAGGTGGTCACCTTCGTGCTGCGCCCCACGACCGCGTACCGGGCGATCGAGCTGGACGTGCCGACCGCCTGGCTCGGCGCGCTCACCGCCTCGTTCGCCGTCGTCCCGCTGGTGCTCGCCGTCCCCTCCGGGCAGGCCACCGACCGGTTCGGCGAGCGGCGGGTGATGCTGGCCGGGGCGGTCCTGCTGCTGCTCTCGGCGGTCGTGCTCGCCAGCGGGCGCGGTGGAGCGGCCGGCCTGGTGGCCGGCAGCGTGGTACTCGGCACCGGCCACCTGCTCTCGGTCGTGGGCCAGCAGGCGGCCGTGGCGAACACCGCCGGGCCGGGCCGCTTCGACACGGCGTTCGGCCACTACACCTTCGCCGCCTCGCTGGGGCAGGCGCTGGGCCCCGCGCTGATCACCGTGGCCGGCGGTGAGGGCGCCCTGCCCGACACCCGGCCGATCTTCCTCGGGGCCGCGGGGATCGCCGTCCTGCTGCTCGGGTGCACCACTGTGCTGCGGTTCCCGGTCCGCGAGCGCTCCGGCGGCGCCGCCGAGACCGGCGGCATGGGCACCCTGCTGCGCCTGCCCGGCCTGCTGCGGGCACTGACCGTCAGCTGCGTCGTGCTCGCCGCCGTCGACATCACGCTGGTCTACCTGCCCGCCCTCGGCGCGGACCGCGGGCTGGCCGCCGGCACCGTCGGCGTGCTGCTGACACTGCGCGCCGCCGCCTCGATGACCTCGCGGTTCTTCCTCGGCCGGCTGGTGCGCCTGACCGGACGACGGCGGCTGATGCTGACCAGCGTCGCGCTCTCGGCGGTGTCGATGGCGGCGGTCGCGGTGCCGATGCCGGTCGCCGGGACGGTGGTCCTGGTGGTCCTGCTGGGACTGGGGCTCGGCGTCGGTCAGCCGCTCACCATGTCCTGGCTGGCGGAGATGGCGCCGGCCGGGCTGCGCGGCCGGGCGATGTCGCTGCGGCTGACCGGCAACCGGCTCGGTCAGGTGCTCATCCCCAGCACCGTCGGGCTGCTGGCCGCCGGCGTCGGCTCGGCCGGGGTGCTGTGGGCGACGGCCGGGGCGCTGGTCCTGGCCGGGGCCGCCGCCCGCCGGCTGCACGTGGACGGCGGCCCCTGACCTCAGGCCCGGGCGATGCGCGCCACCACGGCGTCGGTGAACTCTCCGGTCGAGGCGGAGCCGCCGAGGTCGCGGGTGCTGACGCCGCTGCGCACGGCCGCTCGGACCCCCTCCTCAACGCGCACCGCGGCGTCGACGAGCCGCGGGTCGCCGTGCCGGGTGCCCAGCCAGTCGAGCAGCATCCCGGCCGAGAGGACCATCGCGATGGGGTTGGCCAGGCCCTTCCCGGCGATGTCCGGGGCCGACCCGTGGGCGGCCTGGGCCATGGCGCGGTCGTCCGAGGCGTTGACCGACGGCGCGATGCCGAGGGAGCCGGCCAGCTCGCCGGCCAGGTCGGACAGGATGTCGCCGAACATGTTCTCGGCGACGACGACGTCGAAGTCCGCGGCCCGGCGCAGCAGGTGCACCGTCATCGCGTCGATGTGGAAGTCGTCGACAGCCACGTCGGGGTAGCCCGCGGCGACCTCGAGGCAGACGCGCTTGAACAGCCCGGAGCTCAGCTGCAGGACGTTGGCCTTGTGCACGATCGTGAGCCGGTTGCGCCGGCGCCGGGCCAGCTCGAAGGCGGTCCGGGCGATGCGCTCGACGGCCGGCCGGGTGAAGACCCCCATCGCGATGGCGACGTCGGGGGTCGGCATGTACTCGCCGGTGCCCGCGTGCGTGTTCCGGTCCGCGTAGAACCCCTCGGTGTTCTCCCGGACGATGACCAGGTCGGTGTCCGGGGCGATCGCCCGCCCGCCCTCGAAGGCGCGCGCCGGCCGCACGTTGGCGTACAGGTCGAAGTGCTTGCGCAGCGTGCCGCTCGGGTTGAGCTGCGACCGGTGCGGCTCGGGGTAGACGGCGCTGTCGTGCGGGCCGAGCAGCCAGCCGTCGAGGCCGGCCAGCGCCGCCAGCGTGACGTCGGGGATGGCGCTGCCGTGCGTCTCGATCGCGCCGGCCCCCACCGGGAGCTCCTGCCAGTCCACCGGCTCGGCGCCGGCGGCCGCGAGAGCGGCGTCGACCACCCGCACGGACGCGGGGACGATCTCGGGTCCGATGCCGTCGCCCAGCATCACACCCAGGCGGTAGCGGCGTTCCGTGGTCATGTCTCTCCTCGGGGTCACTCGGACGCGGGCACCGTGGCGGCGGGCTCGTCCAGGACCCACCAGGTGCGGACGTTGACGAACTCGCGGATGCCGGCCGCGGCCAGCTCCCGCCCGTAGCCGCTCGCGCGGGTGCCGCCGAAGGGCATGCGGACGTCGGAGGCGACGACGGCGTTGACGAAGGCCGCGCCCGAGCGGATGCGGCGGGCCACCGCGATCCCCCGCTCGGGGTCGGCGGTCCAGACGCTGGCCCCGAGGCCGTACCGGGTGTCGTTGGCGACCCGCACCGCCTCGTCCTCCCCGTCGACCTCGACGACGGCGGCCACCGGGCCGAAGACCTCCTCGTCGTAGGCGGGCACCCCGGGCCGGACGCCGGCCAGCACGGTCGGCGCGTAGAAGGTGCCCGGTCGGTCGAGCCGTCGCCCGCCGGTCAGCAGCCGCGCGCCCGCGGCGACCGAGGCCGCGACCTGGCGGTGCACGCCCTCGAGCAGGTCCTCCCGCGCCATCGGGCCGACGTCGGTGCCCGGGTCCTGCGGGTCCCCGACCGTGAGCACCTCGACCTCGGCGACCAGCAGCCGGGTGAACTCCTCGGCGACGGCGGCGTCGACGACCAGCCGCTTCGGCGAGATGCAGCTCTGCCCGGCGTTGAGCAGCCGTCCCCGGGCGGCCAGCGCGGCCACCCGAGGCAGGTCGGCATCGGCCAGGACGACGAACGGGTCCGAGCCGCCCAGCTCCAGCACGGATCGCTTGAGCGCGGCGCCGGAGGCCGCGCCGACCGCCCGGCCCGCGCGCTCGCTGCCGGTGATGGTGACCGCCCCGACGCGGGGGTCCTCGATCAGCCGCCCGGTCACGGCGGGGACGTCCGGCTCGGCGACCACCAGCGCGGTGAACAGCCCCTCCGGTGCCCCGGCGTCGCGCAGCACGCCTGCCACGGCCAGTGCGCACCCGGTGGTGTTCGGCGAGTGCTTGAGCAGCGCGGCGTTGCCGGCCATCAGCGCCGGTGCGGCGAACCGCAGCACCTGCCACAGCGGGAAGTTCCACGGCATGACGGCGAGCACCACGCCGACCGGCTCGTAGCCGATCCAGCTGCGGTCGGCGGAGGTGGCCACCGGCTCGTCGGCCAGGAACGCGGCAGCGTGCTCGGCGTAGAACTCGCAGGCCGTGGCGCACTTCTCGACCTCGGCGCGGGACTCGGCCAGCGGCTTCCCCATCTCCCGGGTGACCAGCAGCGCGAGCTCTTCGGCGTCGGCTCGCAGGACCCCGGCCGCCCGGCGCAGGACGGCGGCCCGCTCGGCGAACGGCAGCGCCGCCCAGCCGGTCTGCGCCGCGGACGCCCGGTCCAGCGCGGCGTCCACGTCGGCGTCCGAGAAGGCCGGGTACTCGTCCAGCCGCTCCCCGGTGGCGGGGTCGACGGTGACGACGGCGCTCACGCCCGGCTCGCGCTGTCGCCCTGGCGCGCGGGTCCAGCGCCGCGATCGCTGTCGGACAGGTGCTCGAACGTCTCGCCGGTCGCGGTGATCGTGCGGGTGACGTCGCGGCCGCCGTAGACCCAGTAGATGGTCATCGTGCCCTCGCCTCGGTTGCGGAAGCAGTGCGGGACGCCGGCCGGGACCCAGGTGGCCTGCCCCGCGACCAGGTCGAACTCGTCGTCGCCGACGACCGCGGTGGCCTCGCCCTCGTACACGAGGACGGTTTCCTCGACGTTGTGCGAGTGCAGCGGGATCCTGGTGCCGGGCGAGAAGACGGTCATCCCGGTGGTGACCCGGTTGCCCTCGCAGTTCCACTTGCCGACGAACGGGATGGTGACGACGCCGTTGCCGCGGTCGAAGCGCTCGATCTCCTCGGGGCGCAGGACCATCGACGGCGGGACGGGCTGCGTCGGCTCGGGTGCGGTGCTCACGCTGACTCCTCGGTGGTGTGGGTGACCAGCAGCTCGCCGGGGGTGTTGACCTGGCCGGCGAGCACCTGCTCGGCGATCTCGCGCCACCGCGCGAAGTGCGGGGACGCCTTGTGCGCGGCGAAGGCCTCCGCATCGGCGTAGAGCTCGTAGAGCACGAAGCGGTTCTCGTCGCCCTCCACAGAGCAGACGTCGAACCGCAGGCACCCCGGCTCGTCGCGGACCGACGCCTCCGCGTTGGCGGCCATGCCGGCGAGGAACTCCTCGCGCCGGCCCGGCCGCACCTCCATCTGGACCACCAGGCTGAACATCGTCTCCCCTTCCCTCGAAGTGCCGTATGCAATACTGTATACATCATGGCATACAACGAGACGCAAGGAGTGGGCGGCCGGATCCCCGCGACGTCCCTCCGGGAGTTCGGCACCCAGGTCCTCGCCTCCCAGGGGGTCCCCGGCGAGGACGGCGCCCTGGTGGCCGACAGCCTCGTGCAGGCCGACCTGTGGGGTCACCAGTCGCACGGCTTCCTGCGCCTGCCCTGGTACGCAGCGCGCCTGCGCTCGGGCGCCATGCGCGCGGTCACCGACCCGGCGGTGCTCACCGACACCGGCCCACTCGTCCTCCTCGACGGCCGCGACGGGATCGGGCAGGTGCTCACCGAGCGCGCGCGCCGGATGGCGGTGGAGCGGGCGCGCGCCCACGGCGTCGGGGTCGTCGGGGTGCGCAACTCCAACCACTTCGGCACGGCCATGTACTTCACCCGCCGCGCCGCACAGGACGGGTGCGTCGCCGTCCTCACCACCAACGCGAGTCCGGCGATGGCGCCGTGGGGTGGACGGGAGAAGCGGCTGGGCACCAACCCCTGGTCGATCGCGGCGCCCGGCCCCGATGGGAGGGTGGTCGCGGTCGACATCGCCAACACGGCAGTGGCCCGGGGCAAGATCTACCTGGCGAAGAACCGGGGCGAGCCCATCCCGGAGACCTGGGCCCTGACCGCGGACGGCGCGCCGACGACCGACCCGGCGGAAGGAGTGCTCGGCGTGATCCTGCCGATGGCCGGCCACAAGGGGTACGCGATCACGTTCCTGATGGACGTCCTCTCCGGGGCCCTGACCGGCAGCGCCGTCGGCACAGGGGTCCGCGGGCCGTACGAGGCCGATCGGCCCAGCGGCTGCGGCCACCTCTTCCTCGCGCTGGATCCCGATGCGTTCGGCGATCGCGCCGGCTACGAGGCCCGCGTGCGGCGACTCGTCGACGAGGTGAAGTCCGTTCCGCTCGCGCAGGGCTTCGACGAGGTCTTCTACCCCGGGGAGCCCGAGGACCGCGCCGAGGCGGCGAACCTCGCCGCCGGGGGCGTCGTCCTCGCCGAGCAGTCGCTGACCGACCTCCGTGCACTCGGAGCAGAGGCCGGGGTGCCGTTCCCCGGTGGGGAGGGGGCGTGAGCACCGAGGAGGCCAGCAAGGCCGACCAGGTGCACCGGCGGCTGAGAGAGGAGATCGAGCTCGGCGAGCTGGCCCCGGGGACGCCGCTGTCGGAGCTCTCGCTGGTCGCGCGCACCGGCGCCTCGAGGACGCCGGTGCGCGAGGCCCTGCGCCGGCTGGCCGCCGAGGGCCTGGTGGACCTGGTGCCGCGGCAGGGCGCGCGGGTCTCCCGGGTGTCGGCCCGCAGCGTCCGCGACCTCTTCGAGTTCCGCACGCTGCTGGAGCCGGCGGCCGTGCGACAGGCCACCGAGGCCGCGGTCGCCGACCCGCAGGTGCACCGGGCCTTCGCCGAGATGCGCGAGGGCTTTGCACGGCTGCAGGCGCAGCAGCCGTCCCAGGCGCGGTCCCGGGCGTTCTACCACCTGGCCGACCGGTTCGACTGGGCGGTGATCGAGGCGACCCGCAACGAGCACCTGCGCCGCACGATCGCCGAGGTGCGGCCGCACACCGCCCGGCTGCGCAACCTCTCGCACGTCGACCCCGCACGGGTCGACGTGTCCGTCGCCGAGCACATCGTCATCTGCGACGCGCTGCTGACCGGGGACGCCGACACGGCAGCGGCGGCGACAGCCGAGCACCTCGAGCTCAGCCTGCGGACGATCTTCCGCAACCTGGCCGCGGGCCCCGGCGACGCCCTCGACCTGCTCGGCTGAGGACCACCCCTCCCCCACCCCTCGCAAGCTCGGCGCGGGCCCCTCTGAGGGTGGCCGGCGGGAGCCCGGAGACGTGCTGGAACGGCCCCCTGCAGGGTCCCGCCGCGAGCCTGGTGACGTGCTGGAACGGCCGGCCTTCAGGGCCCCGCGCCGAGCCTGCGGGGCGTGGGGGGAAGGGTGGTCCTTCTTCAGAAGCCGGCCTTGACCGCCAGCACCGGGCAGTGCGCGTCGAGCAGGATCCGCTGGGCCTGGCTGCCGGTGATCAGCTTCCCGGTGGGCGTGCGGCGGCGCATGCCGATGACGATCAGGCTGGCCTTGACCCGATCGGCGGCGTCCACGACCTCGTCCGAGGCGTCGTGCCCGGCCACCCGCTGGTCGATCTCGTAGACCACCCCGGCGCCGTCGAGCTTGGCCCGCACCTGGTCCAGCGCCCGCTCCGAGGCGAACCGGGGGTCGGCGAGGACGTCCCCGCGCGAGCTGTTGACGACGTGCAGCGGCTGGTCGCGCAGCCGGGCCTCGGTGATGGCGGCGTCGAGGGCGGCCTCGCCCTCGGGGGTGGGGACGTAGCCCACGACGATGGTCATGGCCGGAGAGTAAGCGGCGGTGGGATCCCGGCTGCGCTTGTGCCCCTAGCGGTCGTTGCGGTCATTGCGTCCCCGCCGCCGCTCACCCGGGACGCTGCGGGGAGCGGAGGGTGAACCGCCGCTCCGGCCGCCCGGCGGTGCCGTAGCGCTGGCGGACGTCGGCCTCCTCCTGCGTGACCAGCTGCTCCAGGTACCGGCGGGCACTGACCCGGGCCAGCCCGGTGCGCTCGCTGCACTCGGTGGCCGACAGCCCGTCGGCGCCCGCCGCGCCGAGCACCTCCCGCACCAGCTGCAGGGTCTCCGGCGCGATCCCCTTGGGGGTGGTGGGCACGGGCCGGCCCCCGCCGCGCGCGCCGGCGAAGACCCGGTCGACGTCGGCCTGCCGCGGCTGGCTCAGCGCGGCCAGCTCCGCCCGCACCGCGGCGAACTCCCGCAGCCGGCTCTCGAAGGTCCGCCGGTCGAAGGGCTTCACCAGGTAGTGCAGGACGCCGCCGTGCAGCGCGCTGCGGATGCTCTCGACGTCCCGGGCCGCGCTGATGACGACGACGTCGACCGGCGCGCCGTCCGCCCGCAGCCGGCGGAGCACCTCCAGGCCGGTCATGTCCGGCAGGTAGACGTCGAGCAGCACCAGGTCCGGCCGCAGCCGCCGGACCGCGGCGAGCGCGTCGGCCCCGGTGGACGCCGTCCCCACCACCTCGAAGCCGTCGAGGGCCGCCACGAACCCGGCGTGCACCTTGGCGACCATGAAGTCGTCGTCGACGATGAGCGTCCGGATCACGCGTCCACCAGCGACGCGCCGGCAGGGATGCGGGCGGTGAAGACCGAGCCGTCCGCCGAGCTGACCGTCACCTCGCCGCCCCGCCGGGTGCACACCAGCTGCACCAGGGACAGCCCGATGCCCCGCCCGGCGGGGACCGCTGCGCCATCGGTGGACCGGCCGCTCTTCGTCGAGACCCCGCGGCGGAAGACCTCGGCCTCCATGCCCGGGGGGACGCCGGGGCCGGAGTCGCGGACGACGACGTCGACCTCGTCGTCCACCAGCCCCAGGCCCACCTCGACCCAGCGCTCGGCGGCGCCCGAGGCGGCGTCCAGGGCGTTGTCGACCAGGTTGCCGACGACGGTGGCGACGTCCGTGCTCAGCTCCGGGCTCAGCACCGGCAGCGCGGAGTCCGGCGCGACGCGCAGGTCGACGCCGAGCTCGGCGGCCTGGCTGGCCTTGGCGATGAGCAGCGCGGCCAGCGCCGGGTCGCGGACGGCGTCGGTGACGGCGGCGCCGAACTCCGAGCGGCTGGAGCTGACCCGGTGCACGAAGCGCACCGCCTCCTCGGCCTCGCCCAGCTCGATCAGGCCGGCGATGGTGTGCAGCCGGTTGTCGAACTCGTGGGCCTGCGCGCGCAGGGTGTCGGTGACGTGCCGGGTGAGCTCCAGCTCGCGGCGCAGCTCGAGCAGCTCGGTGCGGTCGCGCAGCGTGGCCACCGACCCCAGCGGGCGGCCCCGGCTGGTCAGCGGCAGCCGGTTGACCACCAGCACCCGCCCGGCGCTGCCCACGGCCCGGTCCCGCTCGACCCCGGTGGACAGCAGCGCGGCGCGCACCTCCTCGGCGACACCGAGCTCCTCCAGCGTGCGGCCGAGGGCGTCCCCGGGGATGCGCAGCAGCCGGATCGCCTCGTCGTTGACCAGGGTCACCCGGCCGCGCAGGTCCAGCCCGACCACGCCCTCGCGGATGCCGTGCAGCATCGCGTCGCGGTGCTCGACCAGCCCGGCGATCTCGGCCGGTTCCAGCCCGAGCGTCTGCCGCTTCACCCGGCGTGCCACCAGCAGCGACCCGCCGATGCCCAGCGCGCTGGCCAGCCCCAGGTAGGTGAGCAGGTTGGGCGCGGCCGCTTCGAGGCCCCCGAGGATCCCCGGGTAGTCCCGCCGCACCGCGACCAGGCCGAGCACGCGGTCCCCCTGCGAGGAGTAGACCGGCGCCATGGCGACCGCGGCGTGACCGTCGCGCACCTCGACGTCCCCCACCCAGGACCGCCCCTCCAGCACCCGGCTGACCCCGAGATCGAGCGGCTGGCCGAGCAGCCCGGGGTCGGCGCTGGCGAGGACGGTCCGGTCGGCCAGGGCGACGACGACGTCGGCGGACCCGGAGGTGCTGCGGCTGTCCTCCGCGGCGTTGCGGACGTACTCGACGCGGCCCAGCTCCAGCGCGGTGCGGGTGGCGCGGCTGTTGGCCAGCGTCTCGGCGATCTCCAGCGCGCGGCGGCCCGCCACCTCCTCGGCCCGCTGCGTCGACTGGGCGACGGTGACCGCCGCGACGCCGACGAGGACGACGCAGACGATGACCACCTGCAGCGCGAGCAGCTGGCCGGCGAGCGACAGCCGCCGGGGCACGGGCACTCCTGACTGGTCGGGGGACGCGGCACGCCATCGGACCCGGGCCGGGCCTGCCGTCGCAACACGACGCCGTGCACACAACGACCACAACGTCCGATGCGCACGCAAGCGTGACACGCGCCACGCGTGTTGCGACGGTCCCTGCGAGCGGCGGACGTCCGCCGGACACACAGGAGGAACCCATGCGCACTGCTTCCCTGCGGAAGCTCACCGCCGGCACGGTGGCCGCCGGTCTGCTGCTGACCGGGTGTGGCACCACCGCCGAGGGCGGCTCCGCCTCCGGCGGTGGCACCGGGGAGGGCCCGGTCACCGGCCTGCGGGTCTTGGTCCCGAACTCGCCCGGCAGCGGTTACGACACCACCGCGCGCGCCTTCGCCCAGGTCGCCGAGGAGGAGGGGCTGGCCGAGACGATCGAGGTGTTCAACCTCGAGGGCGCCGGCGGCACTGTCGGCCTTCAGCGCCTGGTCAACGAGACCGGCAACGCCGACCTGCTCATGCAGATGGGCCTGGGCGTGGTGGGCGCGCAGTACAGCAACCAGTCCGAGGCGACCCTCGACCAGACCACGCCCATCGCGCGGCTGATCGAGGAGGCCGAGGCGATCGTCGTCCCGGCGGACTCGCCGTTCCAGAGCATCGACGACCTGGTCGCCGCCTGGCAGGCCGACCCCGGCAACACCCCCGTGGGTGGTGCGTCCAACCCCGGTGGCCCCGACCACCTGACCCCGATGCTGCTGGCCCAGGAGGTCGGCGTGACGCCGACCGCGGTCAACTACGTCGCCTACGACGGCGGCGGCGAGCTGCTGGCCGGCATCCTCGGTGGGGACGTGGCCTTCGCCGCGACCGGCATCGGCGAGGTCACCGAGCCGGCCGCCTCCGGTGACGTCCGCATCCTCGCGGTCACCAGCGCGGAGCCGGTCGAGGGCGTCGACGCCCCGACCCTCACCGAGTCGGGCGTGGACCTCACCTTCACCAACTGGCGCGGCATCGTGGCGGCCCCGGACATCACTCCGGAGGAGGCCCAGCGGCACGTCGACCTCATCACCGAGATCCACGACAGCGAGGCCTGGCAGCAGGTGCTCGAGGACCAGGGCTGGACCGACTCCTTCGTCACCGGCGACGAGTTCGGCTCCTTCCTCGACGAGGAGAGCAAGCGGGTCCAGGGCGTGCTGAGCGAGCTGGGCCTGACGTGAGCGCCGCCTCCTCGGGAGGCACGACCCGGGAGCAGGGCCGCTCCGAGTTCGGCGTGGCCCTGTTCCTGGGGGCGCTCGGCCTCCTCGTCGTCGTCTCCGCACTGCTGCTGCCGGAGAGCCGGATCGCCCGCGGTCCGGTCGGCCCGGCCGCCGTCCCCGTGGTCGTGGGCGGCCTGCTGGTCCTCACCTCGGTGTTCCTGGCCGTCGACGTCTGGCGCGGCGGCCGGGGTGAGCCCGAGGGTGGCGAGGACATCGAGCTGACCGGGGGCAGCGACTGGCGCACCGTCGCGATGCTCGCCGTGGCGTTCGTCGCGAACGCGCTGCTGATCGAGCCGCTGGGCTGGGTCTTCTCGGGCGCGATCCTGTTCTGGGGCAGCGCCTTCGCCCTCGGCAGCCGGCACTACGTGCGCGACGCAGTGATCGCCGTCGCGCTGTCCATCGGCAGCTTCTACCTGTTCGCCCTCGGGCTCGGCATCGTCCTGCCCCCGGGCATCCTGAGGGGGATCCTCTGATGGACGCCTTCGTCCAACTGGGGAGCGGTTTCGCCACCGCTCTGACACCGACCAACCTCGCCTTCGCGCTGCTCGGCGTGCTGCTGGGCACGGCGATCGGGGTGCTGCCCGGCATCGGCCCGGCCATGACCGTCGCGCTGCTGCTGCCGCTGACCACGGGGCTGGGCGTCACCACCGCGCTGATCATGTTCGCCGGCATCTACTACGGCGGCATGTACGGCGGGTCGACGACGTCGATCCTGCTCAACACCCCCGGCGAGAGCGCCTCGGTGGTCACCGCCATCGAGGGCAACAAGATGGCCCGCTCCGGCCGTGCCGCCCAGGCCCTGGCGACCGCGGCGATCGGCTCGTTCGTGGCCGGCACGATCGCCACGCTGCTGCTCGCCCTGGTCGCACCCACGGTCGCCGACCTCGCCGTGCAGATCTCGCCCGCGGACATGTTCGCCGTCATGCTGCTGGCGTTCATCGCCGTGACGTCGGTGCTGGGCAGTTCCCGCGTGCGCGGCCTGGCCTCCCTCGGCCTGGGCCTGACCGTCGGCCTCATCGGCATCGACGCCACCTCCGGTCAGCAGCGGCTCACCTTCGGCATCGGCGAGCTCGCCGAGGGGATCGACATCGTCGTCGTGGCGGTCGGCCTGTTCGCCGTCGGCGAGGCGCTGTGGACGGCGGCCCACCTGCGCCGCCGCCCGGTCGAGGTGATCCCGGTCGGCAACCCGCGGATGAGCCGGTCGGACTGGAGCCGGTCGTGGAAGCCGTGGCTGCGCGGCACCGCCATCGGCTTCCCGTTCGGCGCGATCCCCGCCGGTGGCGCCGAGGTGCCGACGTTCCTCTCCTACGTCTCCGAGAAGCGCTTGTCCAAGCACCCCGAGGAGTTCGGCAAGGGCGCCATCGAGGGCGTCGCCGGCCCGGAGGCGACCAACAACGCCTCCGCCGCCGGTGGCCTGGTCCCGCTCCTGACGCTCGGCATCCCGACCACCGCGACCGCGGCGGTCATGCTGGCGGCCATCGAGAGCTACGGCATCCAGCCGGGGCCCCGGTTGTTCGCCACCGAGCCGGCGCTGGTGTGGGGCCTGATCGCCAGCCTCTTCATCGGCAACGCGGCGCTGCTGCTGCTGAACCTCCCACTGGCGCCGCTGTGGGCCCGGCTGCTGCGGATCCCCCGCACGTACCTGTACGCGGGGATCCTCTTCTTCGCCAGCCTCGGCGCCTACGCGGCCAACGCCAACGTGTTCGACCTGTTCCTGCTCCTGGTCATCGGCGCGCTGGGCTTCATGATGCGGCGCTACGGCCTGCCGCTGCTGCCGGCGATCATCGGGGTCATCCTCGGCCCGTTCGCCGAGGAGCAGCTCCGGACCGCCCTGCAGATCAGCAACGGCCAGCTCAGCGGGCTCGTCGACCCGGTGGCAGTGGTCGTCTACGTCATCGTGGCGCTCATCCTGCTGTTCCCGCTGATCCGCCGGGTGCTGCCCAAGAAGGCGCACGTGCCGGTGATCGACGAAGCCGTGCACGAGATCGAGGAGGCGCACCACCACCACGGGACGACCGACGCGATCTCGGTCGAGGCCCGGGCGAAGCGGGGATTCGACCGGTCCCAGGACTCCGACAGCCTCTGACGACGACGGCGAGGGGGGAGGGAGGCCGCGGCCTCCCTCCCCCCTCGCCGTTCCCTGCTGACCGGAGCCCACCCGCGCCGGGACGGAGGGCGACCGCCACACCGCCCGCGGCCGCTCCCCTTCCCCGGCGGGACGGCGGGGTCGACGCTGCAGGCGCCCGCCGGTGTCGCCGAGCGTCGTTCTGGGTCGTCCGCCCGGCGACGCCGACGCGGTCCTCCACCCGTGCGGCCCTCCTGCAGGTGGAAGGACCCCCGTCCTGCCCGGACGGGGCCGGGGGCAGGAGGGTCCTCCTCCTGCGAGGAGGCACCCATGACGATGCAGGCGGGCCCGGCGTCCTCCGCTTCGGCACACCCAACGCGCAGCGGATCCGGGATGCCTACGACGGTTTCCTCCGGGGCGACCTCGGCCCCCTCGACGACCTCCTCGCCGAGGACGTCGAGTGGTACGAGGCCGGCCGCAACCAGCTCAGCGGCCTCCACCGCGGCCGCGACGCGGTGCAGCGGGTGTTGCAGCGGCTGGGCGAGCTGACCGGGGGCAGCCTCCGGGTCGACGTCCGCACCGTGCTCGCCGACGACACCGACGGCGTGGCCGTCCTGCGGACCAGCGCCCGCGGCGGGGACCGCACGTTCGACGACGTGCTCGAGCTGCACGTCTACCGGTTCAGGGACGGCCGGGTCACCGAGTGGCACCAGGCGTTCGAGGACCAGTACGCGGTGGACGCCGTCCTGGGGTGAGGCGTCAGCCGGCGCCGGCGGGCAGTGCCGGGCCCTCGTCCTTGAGCACCACGCCCGAGGCGCCGAGCTCGCGCGCCGCCCCGAGCAGCGCGGCCACGGTGTCCGCGGCCTGCGGGTAGGACAGCCCGTGCGGCGGGCGGACGTTGGACACGCAGTTGCGCTCGGAGTCCGCCCGCCCCGGCCGCGGGGCCCAGGTCAGGTAGACGCCGAGGGAGTCCGCCGACGACAGCCCCGGCCGCTCGCCGATCAGCACGACGACGGCCCGGGCCCCCAGCGCCTCGCCGACCGCGTCGCCGAGCGCCACCCGCGCCTGGTGCGCCAGCACCAGCGGGGCGACCGACCAGCCGGGCAGCCGCTCGAGCAGCGCGGTCACCAGGCCGGCGGCGTGCTCGTGCACCGCCCGCGGGGAGAGCCCGTCGGCCAGGACCACCGCGAGGTCGGCGCCGCTGCGCGGCAGCTCGGTGCCGGCCGCGAGCTGCCGGCCGAGGTCGGGCCGCTGCAGGTAGGTGGCGCGGTCGGGCGCGGCCGAGTGCACCTCGAGCAACTCGACGCCCGGCAGTGCGGCCCGGACGACCGCCGGGTCCAGCGGCTGGTGCACCGCGTCGCGCGCGGCAGCGTGGGCGGCGCGGAACTCCAGCTCCCGCGCGGTGGGCAGGGCGTCGCCGGCCCGGCCGAGCGCGACCCGGGCGCGGGTGGCCGCGCGGAGCACCGCCCACGGGTCGTCGCCGGGGGGCAGCGGCGCGTCGAGGGCCGAGCTCACGAGCCCTCCTCGCTGGCGCTCGTCGACCTCGTTCGCAGAGCTGCTGTACCTCTGCATGACCTCGCGAGCTCGGTCACGACGACGCCGCCGCGAGGAGGGCCCGCGCGGCGGGCGCGTCCGCGGCCAGCTCGCGCACCCGACCGGCGTCGTCGAGCAGGTCCATGCGGGCCAGCCACGCCTCGAACTCCGGCGCCGGCCGCAGCCCGAGCACCGAGCGGGTGGTGAGCACGTCGGAGAAGGCCAGCGACTGGTAGTGCAGCATCACGTCGTCCATCCCCGGCACGGCGATGAGGAAGGTGCAGCCGGCCGCCCCGAGCAGGAGCATCAGCGAGTCCATGTCGTCCTCGTCGACCTCGGCGTGGTTCGTGTAGCAGACGTCCACGCCCATCGGCAGACCGAGCAGCTTGCCGCAGAAGTGGTCCTCCAGCCCGGCGCGCAGCACCTGCTTGCCGTCGTAGAGGTACTCCGGGCCGATGAACCCGACGACGGTGTTGACGATCAGCGGGTGGAAGTGCCGCGCGACGGCGTAGGCGCGGGCCTCCAGCGTCTGCTGGTCGACCGGCCGGCCGCCGATGCCGTGGTGCGCGTCGGCCGACAGCGCCGAGCCCTGCCCGGTCTCGAAGTAGGTGACGTTCGAGCCCACCGTGCCGCGGCCCAGCGCCAGCGCCCCGGCGCGGGCCTCGGCGAGCAGGTCGAGGGTGACGCCGAAGCCGCGGTTGGCCGGCTGGGTGCCGGCGACCGACTGGAACACCAGGTCGACCGGCGCGCCCTGCTCGAGGGCCCGCAGCGTGGTGGTCACGTGCGCGAGCACGCAGGACTGGGTGGGGATGCCGTAGCGGCCGATCACCTCGTCCACCAGCTCCAGGAGCGCGACCGTGCGGGCCGGGGAGTCGGTGGCCGGGTTGATGCCGATGACGGCGTCCCCGCAGCCCTGCAGCAGCCCGTCGACGATGGACGCCGTCACGCCCAGCGGGTCGTCGGTCGGGTGGTTGGGCTGCAGCCGGGAGGCCAGCCGGCCGGGCAGGCCCAGGGTGCTGCGCAGCCCGGTGACCACCCGGGTGCGCCGGCCGACGGCGACCAGGTCGGCGTTGCGCATCAGCTTCGACGTGGCCGCGACCATCTCCGGGGTCAGCCCGGGGGCCAGGTCGCTGATCGACGCCTCGTCCCCCGCGGCGGCCCAGGCCAGCAGCCGGTCGCGGAACTCCCCCACGGTGAGCGACGCGACCGGCGCGAAGGCGACCGGGTCGTGGGTGTCGAGGACCAGCCGGGTGACGTCGTCCTCGTCGTAGCCGACCACCTGCTCGTCGAGGAAGGTGGCCAGCGGGAGGTCGGCGAGCACCGTCTGCGCGGCGACCCGCTCGGCGGCCGACTCCGCGGCGCAGCCGGCGAGGACGTCGCCGGAGCGGGCCGGTGTCGCCTTCGCCATCAGCTCCACCAGCGTCGGGAACTCGTAGGTGTGCCCGCCGACGGTGCCCACGCGTCTCATCGCACGTCCTCCTCCGCGTCGGCCAGCAGCTCGAACTCCTCCTCGGGCGCCGAGGCCACCAGGTGGTGCCGGCTGTAGAGGGCGAAGTACGCGAGGAACGCGCCGTAAGCGGCGAGGGTCCACAGCGCGGCGGTGACGTCGACGAGGAAGGTCGCCACGACCGCGGCGGCGGCGAGCACCAGCGCCACCCCGGTGGTCGCCGTCCCGCCCGGCGTCCGGTAGGGGCGCGGCAGGTCCGGCTCGCGGCGGCGCAGCACGATGTGGCTGATCATCATCAGCACGTAGGACACCGTCGCACCGAAGACCGCCATGTTGAGCAGCATCGCGCCCTGACCGGTCAGCGACAGCACGAAGCCGATGGCCCCGGGGACCAGCAGGGCCAGCATCGGCGCCTTGCGCGCGTTGGTCACCGACAGGGCCCGCGGCAGGTAGCCGGCGCGGGAGAGCGCGAAGGTCTGCCGCGAGTACGCGTAGATGATCGAGAAGAAGCTGGCGACCAGCCCGAAGAGGCCCGCGTAGTTGACCACCGTGGTCAGGCCCTCGGGTGCGCCGGCACCGGCCAGCGCGTCGACCGGCGGGTTGCCCGAGCCGGCGATCGCCGCCGACCCGGCCGCGCCCGGGGTGAACACCAGCATGAGGACGGCGAGGACGACGAGGACCGCCATCGCCGCGACGATCCCCCGCGGCATGGACCGCGCCGGGTCACGGGCCTCCTCGGCGGCCAGCGGCACGCTCTCCACGGCGAGGAAGAACCAGATGGCGAACGGGAAGGCCGCCCAGATGCCGATCAGCCCGTACGGCAGGAACGCCGAGGCGCCGGCGGCGTCGGTGGGTGCGATGTCGAGCAGCAGCGCGCCGTCGAACCGCGGGATCGCGCCGGCCAGGAACACCACCAGCCCGGCCAGCGCGACGACGGTGACGGCGAACATCGCCTTCAGCGCCTCACCGACGCCCAGCAGGTGGATGCCGACGAACAGCGCGTAGACGGCGAGGTAGACCCACCAGCCGTCGGTGATGCCGAACAGCCCGAGCGACTCGACGTAGGCGCCGATGAAGGTGGCGATGGCGGCCGGCGCGATCGCGTACTCGATGAGCACGGCGACGCCGGTGGCGTACCCGCCCCACGGGCCCAGGGCGCGGCGGGCGAAGGTGTAGCCGCCACCGGCGGTCGGCAGCGCGGAGCCGAGCTCGGCCAGGCCGAACACCATCGCGGTGTACATGACCGCCATGAGGACGACGGCGATCAGCAGCCCGCCGAAGCCGCCCTCGGCCAGGCCGAAGTTCCAGCCGGCGTAGTCGCCGGAGATGACGGCCGAGACGCCGAGACCGGCCAGCAGCAGCCAGCCCGCCGTCCCGGTGCGCAGCCGGCGTCTCTCGAGGTAGCCGGCCTCGACCCGCTCGGCCTCCACGCCCGCGTGCGCGGACCTCGGCGGGGTGGGGCGGGCGCTGGGATCGGCGGTCACGGGCGCCTCCGGGAGTCGGCCCGCCGGAGGCGGGGAGGGCCAGCGTGGTCCGGCGTCCGGCCCAGGTCAACGGGCCGCGACGGCGGCAACACGCTGTTCACGACACACCCGACCCCGGGGGCTGCCGCCTCCGCCGGCGTGCGGGATGATTCCAGCAGGGCACCACCGGATCGGGCGCGACACGGAGGGGCAGCAGTGACGCCGGGAGGGGACACGCGGTCGGACGACGGCGAGCTGCTCGCGCTGCTGGCGGCGGGAGGTGACCTGCGGTCCTTCCTGGGCGACCTGGTGCGCCTGGCCGTCCGGCAGGTCCCGCGCGCGGAGGCCTGCGGGCTGACCCTGGCCCGCGACGCCACCGGGGTGACCGTGGCGAGCACCGGGTCGATGGCCCAGCGGGCCGACCAGCAGCAGTACCGGCAGGACACCGGCCCGTGCCTGGAGTCGATGCGCACCGGCACCGTCGTCCGCGTGGACGACATGGCCGCCGAGGAACGCTGGACGCCCTATCCGGCGCAGGCCGCGGAGCTCGGCGTCCGGTCGTCGCTGTCACTGCCCCTGGTGGTCGAGGGGCGCAGCCGCGGTGCGCTGAACCTCTACGCCACCGAGCCGCGGGTGTTCGGTGCCGACGACGAGGCGACCGCGTACCGCTGGGCGGGGCAGGCCACCGGCGCGCTCGCGGTGGCGCTGCGGATCGCCGACAGCGACCACCGCGCCGAGTCCCTGCTCAGCGGCCTGGACACCCGGGCCACCATCGGTCAGGCGGTCGGCCTGCTCATGGCGCAGGAGCGGGTCACGGCCGAGCAGGCCTTCGACCTGCTGCGGATCGCCTCGCAGCGGCGCAACGTCAAGCTCCGCGACGTCGCCGCGGGCGTCGTCGCCGCGTTCGAGGAGGGCCTGGCCGACCGGCGCGAGCGGTGGTGACCTGGTGACCGCTCCGCGCCTCAGAGGCCGTGCCAGCGGCCGTCCTTGGCGTTGCGCTCCTGCCGCGGGGCGAACACGTTGCCCTCGGTGGGCGGTGCGCCGTCCCCGGCCAGGGCGAACACCTGGAACAGCGGCCCGACCAGCGCGTCGTAGACCGCCGGCAGCAGCCGGAACCCGGCGATGACGACCGGGTTGGCGAAGCCGGACTGCACCAGCCGCCGCGGCCGGTCCAGCCGGGCCACCACCGCGCGCGCCACCCGCTCCGGCGAGTACACCGGGGGCGGCGGGCGGCCGGTGCTGCCGGCCCACGTCGCGCCCTGGTAGTAGATCGGGGTGTTCACCCCGCCGGGGGCGACGGCGGAGACGTGCACGCCGGGTGCGTCCCGGGTCTCCTGCTGCAGCGTGCGGACCAGACCCAGCTGCCCCCACTTGGCCGCCGCGTAGGTGCCCATGAGCGGCGCGGTCACCGAGGCCAGCAGCGAGCTGACGACGACCAGGTGACCGGCGCCCTGGCGGCGGAACACCGGCAGCGCGCTGCGCGCGAGGTTCGCGGTGCCGTGCAGGGAGGTGTCGACGACGGCCTCGAAGGCCGCGCGGGGCACGTCCTCGATCCGGCCGTAGGCCATGGTCTGCGCCGAGTGGACGACGGCGTCCAGGCGGCCGAGCCGCTCGACGGCGGTCTCGACCGCCCGCTGCACCGCGTCGGCGTCGCTGACGTCGGCCGGGCAGACCAGGACGTCGGCAGCGCCCTTCCCGCGGGCCTCGGCCGCGGTCTCCTCCAGCGCCTCGCGGCCCCGGGCGACGAGCACCAGCCGGGCGCCCCGGGCGGCGAGGGTGTGCACGGTGGCTCGGCCGATCCCGCTCGAGGCGCCGGTGACGAGGGCGGTCAGGGGGCGGGACGGCGCGGCGGGCGGCGGCATGCGGCTCCTCGGGCTCGGGAGGGGGATGGGCGCGGGGACGGGTCCCGTGCGCGTCGGTGGAGTGGCTCTACCCACCGCCCCTCCGGGTCATGCGACGGAGTCCGCCGTCGGCCCTCCCCAGGCCCACGCGAGGGAGTCGACCGTCGGCCCTCCCCGGGTCACGCGGGTAGGACGTCGTGCAGCCAGCCGGGGCCGGTGACCGGGACGCCGTCGGGCAGCCGGGCGCGCAGGCCGCGGTCGGCGGTGACGACCAGCTGCTCCCGCCCCTCCGCGGCCAGCCGGGCGGCGCACCCGGCCAGGGCGTCGTCGCCGCTCGCCTCGGCCCGCACCAGGGTCACGCCGTCCGGGGCGTCGACGCCCCGCGCGGCGCCCTCGACGACGGCGACCACCTCGTCGCAGACGACCGTGCCACCACCGGGCGCGGGCAGCTCGCGGCCGGCCAGCGGGGCCAGTCGCTGCAGCAGCCGGGAGGTCGCGCCGGCGCGGTCGCGCCACCAGCCGTCGGGCCGGGAGCCGACCACGTTCGCGGTGTCCACCAGCAGCACGACCACCGATCTCCCCTCTCCGGCGTGTCGTTTCCCCTGGCCCGCACCGGGCACTCCGCGGGCACGGCCGGCTCCGATCTTCCCCAGGAGGCCCCCTTGGCGCGCACCGACCACCCCCTGCCGGGAGCCGACGGGACGGCTCGGGAGGCCGCCTCCCGGGAGGCCGTGGCCGTCCAGCAGTCGGAGTTCGGCGGCGTCAAGTGGGGAGCGGCCTTCTTCGGCTGGTTGTCGGCGACCGGTCTGGCCGTGCTGCTGCTCGCGCTGGTGTCGGCGGCCGACGTCGCGCTGGGTCTGACTGAGGGGGCGTCGTCCGGGGAGGTGGGCCTCGGCGGGGCGGTGGCGCTGCTCGTCGTCCTGTTCCTGTCCCACCTCGCCGGCGGGTACGTGGCCGGGCGGATGGCCCGCTTCACCGGGATGCGGCAGGGCCTGGCCGTCTGGCTGGTCGGCCTGGTCGTCGTCCTGCTGGTCTCCGGTGCCGCCACCCTCCTGGGCA
This sequence comes from Geodermatophilus sp. URMC 65, assembly GCF_053502545.1. Lineage (NCBI taxonomy): Bacteria > Bacillati > Actinomycetota > Actinomycetes > Geodermatophilales > Geodermatophilaceae > Geodermatophilus > Geodermatophilus sp. URMC 65. The sequence continues at coordinate 4,342,983 of NZ_CP199954.1, read as the reverse complement.
GCGAGTACAACGTGCTCGCCCGGCTGCAGCTGCCGCGCATCCCGGTCGGGGAGGGCACCGCGACCACGGCCGGGCTGGTCGCGCTCGCCGCCGCCGCGGGCGCGTCGCTGGTGGGCGCGCTGCTCGGCGGTGGGCTGGGCACCCGCTACCACCGCAGGGTCGACCGGGCCGGCTTCGGCGCCTGAGGACCCCCGGACCGTCGGCGGGCGCTCCTACGCTGCCGGTATGTGCCGCAACATCCGGCCGCTGGCCAACTTCGAGCCGCCCGTCACCGACGACGAGGTGCACGCCGCCGCGCTGCAGTACGTGCGCAAGATCAGCGGGACGGCGCGGCCCTCGCAGGCCAACGCCGAGGTCTTCGACCGCGCCGTCGCGGAGGTCGCCGAGGCCTCCGCCCGGCTGCTCGCCGCGCTGGTCACCGCCGCGCCGCCCAAGGACCGCGAGGAGGAGGCGGCCAAGGCGCGGCGGCGGGCGGCGCTGCGCTACGGCAGCTGAGAACGATCACGCGCGATCGAGTGTGGATCTCGGAGACGGGGTAGAGCGACTCCACCCACAGACATCCCAGGAGGAGCTCAGCAATGGCGCGTAACACCCTGTCCCGTTCGCTGCACGACCTCGGACTCTCCGCCTGGTTCGGCGGCACGCTCGCCAACGCCGTCGCGCTCAACGCCGCGGCCGGCGAGGCCGGCGGCGCCTCGGACACCGGCCGGGTCGCCAACGCCGGCTGGGACCGGTGGACGCCGGTCAACGCGGCGGCCATCGGCGCGCACCTGATCGGCAGCGTCGGCCAGCTACGGGCCAACCGGCAGCGCGTGGCCAACCAGGAGGGCGTGGGCGGGATGAGCGCGCTCAAGACGGCGTTGACCGCGGCAGCGCTGGGCGTGACCGCCTACAGCCGCGCGCTGGGCAGGGTCGTCTCCGACGCCGGGGCCACGCCCTCCCGCTCGGGCACCAAGCCCAGCAAGCGGGCCAAGGCCGAGGTCGCCGCCGCGCAGGCCAAGCTCGACCAGCTGCAGTGGGTGATCCCGGCCCTGACCGGTGCCCTCGTGGTGGTCAGCTCCTACGCCGGTGAGCAGCAGCGGCCCAGCGAGGTCGCGCGCGGGATCGCCACGCGCTGACCGCACTCAGCAGCATCCCCGAGCGCGACCAGGAGTCCTGGTGACCCGCACCCTCGACGCCCGCGACCAGACGCACGCGCGCGGCGGCGCGACCCGCTGTCCCGACTGCACGGACGGGCTGGGCCAGCCGCGCCCGGTCGAGCCCGGTTCGTGGCGGGACCGCGTCCGGAGCAAGCCCGGACTGGCCACCGCCTACCGGGTCGCGGTGTTCTTCGCCGGGTTGCTGTTCGTCCTGCTCGGCCTGGCGCTCACCGTGCTGCCCGGGCCGCTCACCATCCCGCCGATCCTCATCGGCCTGTGGGTGTGGTCGACGGAGTTCGAGTGGGCCCGGCGGTTCTTCGTGGCGTTCTGCCGCAAGGCCCGCGACACCTGGGCGCACGCCAAGCAGCACCCGGTGAGCTCGGCGGCGGTGACCATCGGCGGCCTGATCGCGGCCGGCGTCGTCTTGTGGGCCGTGGGGCACTACCACCTGGTGGACCGCGCCATGGCAGCCGTCACGGGCTGACCGCGCACGCACGAGGCCCGGTGGACCGGATCGGTCCACCGGGCCTCGTCGTGTCTCAGCTCCGTCCGACCTCGCCGGGGTCCGGGGTGCGGAACGGCGGGTCGTCGTCCGGCCGGTCCCCGGTCCTCCCGTGCGCGTCGGCGTCCCGGGTGCCGGCGTCCTCCGGCCGGTCGGGCTCCTCGCCCCCGACGCCGAAGCCGTCGGCGGGCGGCGGAGCGCCCGCACCGGGGTCGGCCGCGGGGATGCCGTCGTCCCCCCGGCCGAGATTCGGCTCCATGGGCGTCCACATCGACACGTCGTCCTCCCGGGGTACTCGGCGTACGAAGTGCAGGTACCCCGCCTCGCCGCGTGGCACCATCCCGAGCCCAGGTGAACGGATGGGTGGTGAGCACGGTGACGGACGCGCGACCGGCTCAGCGGCGCGACGACCCGCAGGGTGAGCCCGGAGAGAGCCGCAAGGAGCGGATCGACCGCGAGCTGATGGAACTGCTCAACGAGCTGCGGGTGGCGCTGCCGGGGGTGCAGTTCCTCTTCGCCTTCCTGCTGATCGTGCCCTTCCAGCAGCCGGGCACCCCGTTCACCGACTTCCAGCGGGACGTGTACTTCGTGACCCTGCTGGCCGCCGCGGTGGCGACCGGGCTGCTCATCGCGCCCGCAGCACAGCACCGGGTGCTGTTCCGCCAGCACGACAAGGAGGCGCTGCTGCGGCGCAGCAACCGGTCGGCGTTCCTCGGGCTGACCGTGCTGGCCGTCGCGATCGTCGGCGCGGTGTTGCTGGTGACCGACGCGGTCTTCGACCTGACGCTGGCGTGGATCACCGCGGTGGCCATCGCCGTGTTCCTCGCCTGGTGGTGGATCGCCGTCCCCCTCTGGAAGAGGGCTCACAACCGGCAGGACGAGCCGCCGGCCTGACTCACTCCTCGTCCGACGGGTGGCCGAGCGCCCGGCAGATCGCGTCGGCGACCGCGTCGGGGTCCTCGTGCTCCCAGAAGCGGAGCACCCGCCACCCCTCGGCGCGCAGCACCGCGTCGGCCCGCCGGTCGCGGGCGACGTTGCCGGCCAGCTTGGCGGCCCACCACTCCCGGTTCGCCTGCGGGAGGTGGCCGCAGGTCGGGCAGGCGTGCCAAAAGCAGCCGTCGAGGAAGACGACCAGCCGCCGTCCCTTCCAGACGATGTCCCCGCGCGCCCGGGTGCCGGCGCACGGGCGGACGTCGACTCGGTAGCGGACCCCGCGGGCGTGCAGTCGGCGACGGACAGCGAGTTCGTGGGCGGTGTCGCGGCGCGGCTGCCGACGGAACCGCCGGGCGACCGTCTCCGACGACGGCGGCGGGCTCGGCCCCGGACCTGCTGCCACCTCTCCCCTCCCCTGCTCTCCCGTCCCTGCGTCGGCCCGGACGCTACGGCGCGCCGACGACACGTCCGGCCGCCGAGGAAGGGTCGCCTAACCTGCTGGGCGTGAGCACGACGGCGGACCGGGTGTCCGCACCGCCGCAGCCGGTCCGCGTGCCGTCGCCGCCCGCCCGCTGGTCGGTGCTCGAGCTGCTGCCACCGCTGGTCGTCCTCCTGCTGGGCACGGTGCTGCTGCTGCCGGGGCACGGTCTGTGGTTCGACGAGCTGTTCACCGCCGAGGTGGGCCGCCGGTCGTACGCCGAGATCCTCGCGGCGATCGTCGAGGGACGCGGGACGACGAGCTACCTGGCCGACGTCCCGCCGTCCTACAACGCGCCCTGGTACTTCGTCGTGCACACGTGGGTGCTGCTGCCGGGGATCGGTGGCGACACGTCGCTGCGGGTGCTGTCGCTGCTGGCGACCGCCGGCGGGCTGGCCCTGGTCACGCGGGCGGTGACCCGGTTGACCTCGCGCGCGGCCGGGGTGCTGGCCGGGGTCGTGCTGGCGGCGAGCCCGCTGCTGCTCGAGCAGGCGGTGGAGGCCCGCCCGTACGGGCTGGCGGTGCTGGCGACCGGCGGGGCGCTGCTGGGGCTGGTGCGCTGGCTGCAGGGAGCGCCGCGGGGGCTGCTGCAGTTCGGGCTGGCCGGCGCGGGGATGGGGCTGGCGCACTGGTACGCGGTCACGGTGCTCGCGGCCCTCGTCGTCGCGGCGCTGCTGCTGCGCGGACGTCGGGCGTGGCCGGTGGTGCTCACCGGTGCTGCGGCGGCGCTGCCCGCCGTCGGGCTGGTCGGGGTGAACCTGCTCAACGGGACCGGTGCGCGCAACGCCGAGCACCTGCGCGACACCGAGGGGACGCTGGCCGACCTCGCCGTCGTGGCGTGGGCCGGCGGGCTGCGGCCGCTGGTGTGCCTGACCGTGGGGCTGGCGGTGCTGGGCGCGCTGCGCGGCGTCGGCGCGCGGGTGGTCGGCACCTGCTGGGTGCTCGTGCCGCTGGGACTGCTGCTGCTGGCCGAGCAGGTCCGGCCGGTGTACCTGCCGCGCTACCTGCTGGCCGGGTTGCTGGGGCTCGGTGTGCTGGCGGCGGTGGGCGCGCTGACGCTGCCGCGGACCGCTCGGGCGCCGGTCGCCGGGCTGCTGGTGGCGTGCTCGCTGGTGGCGTCCTCGCCGCTGGCCGCGCGCGAGCCGCGGGAGCGGGCGGACGACGTGGTGGCGCTGCTGGCGGAGCGGCACCGCGCCGGCGAGCCGATCGTCGCCGCGGACCAGCGCTCGGCGACCGGCCTGGACCACTACGTGCGGACGACGGCTCCGCAGCTGCGGCCCGACGTCGTGCTGCCGCCGGACGACGCCCCGGCGACCGCGGACCGGGTGTGGCTGGTCCGCCGGGTGGTCCGCGGCGAGGCGGTCTCGACCGACGACGACAGGATCCTGCTGGACGCGGGGCTGCGGGTGGTCGACGAGTACGCGTTCGACGCCTCGAAGACGAACCTGCTGGTGCAGGTCTGGCAGCGCTGAGCCCGTCCAGCTCCGACGTCGGCCGGCCCCCGTTGGCGCCGACATCCCGTGGGCGGTGTCGCTCTCCGGCGCTACCGTCGACCCGTGCCCGAGCGCGGAACCTCCTTCGCCCGCCCCCGGCTGCCGAGCAGCCGGGCGGGTGCCGAGGTCTGCCGGTAGCCCGTTCCCGGAGCCGTCGGCCGGGGGTGACCCCCACCACTCGCCGACGACCCGACAGGGGCCTGCCATGACCACCCTGCTGTCTCCCCACGACCTCGAGGTCGCGCTCGAGCTGCGCGACCTGTCCGATCCCGGCGGCGGTCCGCACGCGATGCAGTTGCTGCTGGACGACGTGCTGGCCGCCCTGACCGACGCCTGGCACTGCGTCCTCGACGTGCAGCGGCGCCGGCCGCTGGTGAGCGTGGAGGACAACTACGACCGCCTCGGCTACGCGGCTGCCGACGTCACCCGGGACGCCCGGTACAGCCGCTACGCGGCCGAGACGGTGATGCTGCGCAGCCACACCACCGCCGGGGTCCCGCCCGCGCTCCGCGCGCTCGCCGGCACCCACGCGGTCGAGGGCGAGGCCGACGTGCTCCTGGCGCTCCCCGGCGTGTGCTACCGCCGGGACAGCATCGACCGGCTGCACGTGGGCACGCCCCACCAGGTGGACCTGTGGCGCATCACCGCGACCGGGTCCGCGGACCGGCGGCTGGACGCCGACGACCTCCAGCAGATGGTCGAGCTGGTCGTCGGCGCCGTGCTGCCCGGGGCACGCCGGCGCACGTCCCCCGCCCGGCACCCCTACACCACGGGCGGCCTGCAGGTCGACGTGGCCACCGCCTCGGGGTGGGTGGAGCTGGCCGAGTGCGGACTGGCCGCTGAGCACGTGCTCGCCGGCGCCGGTCTCGACCCCGACCGCTGCACCGGCCTGGCGCTGGGCATGGGGCTGGACCGGGCGCTCATGGCCCGCAAGGGCATCCCGGACATCCGTGTACTGCGCTCGACCGAGCCGCGCATCGCCGCACAGCTGCTCGACCTGCGCCCGTGGCGACCGGTGTCGTCGCAGCCGGTAGTACGCCGGGACCTGTCCATCGTCACCGACACCCCGGTCGACGCCGAGCTGCTCGGGGACGCCGTCCGCGCCGCCCTCGGACCGGCGGTCGACGACCTCGAGGCGGTGACCGTCCTGTCCAGTACCGGCTACGCCGACCTCCCCGATGTCGCTCGCCGGCGACTCGGGCTGCGCCAGGACCAGGTCAACGTGCTGCTGCGGCTGGTGCTGCGCCCCCTGTCGGGGACCTTGACCGACCAGCGCGCCAACGAGCTGCGCGACCAGGTCTACGCCGCCGTCCACCGCGGACCACGTCAGGAGTGGGCCACGCACTGACACGGCCCACGCCTGACGCCGGTGCCCGTTCCTGGCCCGTGTTCGGCAGCGTGAGCACTCACCGCCCCGACCTCCAGGCAGCGCTTCGTGCACTCATCGCGGCAAGTCGGCGCGCTGGAGAACGATGAGTGCACGAAGCGCTGCCGGCGCCCGACCGGACCACCGCCGACGCAGGGCCCACCACAGCGAGCGCACCGACTGCCCCAGCCGGGCTCGCGCCGTCCATGCGGAGCGGCCCTCCGGCCGCACGTGCCGCGCCACCGGCACGCTGGTGACGGGGCGGCGGGCCACTCCCACGGCGAGCACCACGCTGGGCGAGGCGGGGGCGGCGAGCACGGCGGACCGCACGGCAGGACCGAGCGCGAGGAAGGCGCCGGCGTCCGGCGGCAGGCCGGTCAGCCGCGCGGCCACCCGGCGGTGCAGCCCGCCGGTCACCCGCCGCAGCCACGACTCGTAGGCCCCGCGCCGTCCGGCGAACACCGCCTCGACGTCACCGCCGGCCAACCGGTCGAGCAGCAGCGGTACGGCCTCCGGCGGGTCCTGCAGGTCGGCGTCCATGCACACCCACACGTCGGCGTCCGGCTCGTCGGCCAGGCCCTGCCGCAGCGCGGCGTGCTGCCCGCCGTTCACGGTCAGCCCGGTGACGGCGACCAGCGGATCGGTGGCAGCGAGACGCAGCGCGACCTCCGCACTGCCGAGAGGGCACGCGTCGACCACCAGCCGCAGCCGCCAGTCCCGGCCGGCCAGCGCCGTCCCCAGCCGGGCGACCAGCGCCTCCAGCGTCGCCGCGTTCCGGTACACCGGGACGACGACGGCGACGCGGGTCACGACAGCGCGGCCCAGGTGCGGGCCAGCCCCTGGGCCAGGTCGACGGAGGCCCGCCAGCCCAGCAAGGACGCCGCCAGCGACGGGTCGCTGACCCAGCAGTCGGTGTCCCAGTCCCGGCCGGGGTGCGCGCCGGCCGCGACGGCGATCGGCCGCCCGGTCACCCGCGACGCGAGAGACACCAGCTCCTCGGTGGACGTCTGCACGCCGGTGCCGATGTTGAGCACCTGCCCCGGCGGCAGGTCGTCGGCGAGGGCGGCCCGCACGCACGCGTCCACCACGTCACCGACCCACACCCAGTCCCGCCGGCTCACCCGTGCCGGCAGCGGGACCTCCCCGCCCGTGCGCGCGGCGTCCAGCACGACCGGCACCAGCCGGGTCGGGTGGTCGCCGGGCCCGTACACCTGGAACGCGCGCAGCACCGCCGACCGCACCCCGCGCTCGGCGGCGGCGGCCTGCAGCAGCAGCGAGCCGGCCGCCTTGGTGGCGCCGAAGAACCCGCGCGGGTGCAGCGCGGCGTCCTCGGCCAGCGGTACCGGCGCGGCGGCGTACTCGGTCGACGAGCCCAGCCGGACCACCGCCCGGCACCGGTCGGGCAGCGCGTCGACCAGCCAGGGGCTGGTGTTGACCGCGACGGTGTCGGTGCGCTCCGACGGGGTCGCCTTGCGTCGTGCCGCGGCCAGCGAGAAGACGACGTCGGGGTCGGCCGCCCGCACAGCGGCGGCGGCAGCGACCGCATCGGTCAGGTCGACGGAGGCGCGGGTCAGCGGGACGACGTGCCACCCGTCGCCGCGCAGCCGGGCGACCAGGTGCCGGCCGACGAAGCCGCCGGCGCCGGTGACCAGGGCCCTCACGCCGGCTGGACCGCGGGCACCCCGGTCACGGCGGCGACGAAGGCGGCCCGGCGCTCGGCCACCTCGGCCGCGGTGGCCGTGGCCAGCCCGGTGAGGACGGCGAGCAGCCGCGGCACCTCGACGAAGGGGTCGCGCCCGGCCATGTCGGCGGTGAACGAGCGCCGCAGGAAGGTGAAGTCCGCGCCCAGCCGGACCAGCTCGGCGGCCAGCAGCCAGGCCGGCACCGGGGCGCCGCCCTCGGGCAGGGTGAGCCCGCCGACGCCGAACACACCCGGTACCACCGAACGGACGGCGTCCACGGTGCCGTCGACCAGCGGCGTGAACAGCCCCTGTGCGCCGCGGTCGATGCGCAGGTCGTTGAGGCCGACGTAGAGCCGCGACAGCGGCCGGCGGGCCAGCTCGGCCGCCCGCGCCACGCCGTCCTGCGTCTCGACCAGGATGCCCAGTCCGCAGCGGCCGGCGACCAGGTCGAGGGTCCGGTCGACCTCCTCGGCCGTGCGCACCATCGGCAGCAGCAGCTCGTCGGCGCCGCGCGCGACGGCGTCGTCCACCTCGGCCGGCGTCCACGGCCCGAAGCCGTTGATGCGGCAGAGCAGCCGGCCGTCGGTGGCCGCCCGCACCCGGCTGAGGTCGGCGGGGGTGTCGCTGTTGATCTGGGTGCCCTCGCCGAGCTGACGGCGGTGTTTCCCGCGCCGCTCCCAGTCCACGACGATCCCTGCCGCGCCGGCGGCGACCACGTCGGCGCCCCAGGAGGGGTCCACCGTGAAGAGGAAGAGGTCCACGCAGGTGAGCTTAGGCACACCTAACCCACGGCGGACACTCAGGCCGGTATGCGGGCGTCGTCCCCCGGGAACGGCAGCGCCGCGCCGAGGACGCCGACCGTCACGTCGTCCCCCGCCGCCGGCAGGTCCCAGCCCTCCAGCCGGGCGCTGAACGCGACCCCGGACGGCAGCTCGAGGCGCACCCGCGCGTCGTGGCCGAAGAAGTCGACGCCGCGCACGCGGGCGCGCGGCCCGGCCCCGGCCGCCGGTCCGAGGCGCAGCTGCTCCGGGCGCAGCAGGACCCGCACCGGGCCGTCGGGGCAGGTCCGGTCGAGGTCGAGCACGCCGAGGGCCGAGTGCGCCCGGCCGGCGCGGACGTCGGCGTCGAGCACCACCGACTCGCCCACGAAGGTGGCGACGTCGAGGTCCTGCGGGCTGCGGTAGAGGGTGCGGGGGTCGGCCAGCTGCACCAGCGCCCCGCCGCGCAGCACGGCCACCTGGTCGGCCATCGACAGCGCCTCGGCCTGGTCGTGCGTGACCAGCACGGCGGTCGCGCCGGCCGCGGTCAGCGCGTCGGCGACCGCCTGCCGGGTCTCCTCGCGCAGTGACGCGTCCAAAGAGGAGAACGGCTCGTCGAGCAGCACCAGGGACGGCGCGGGTGCCAGCGCGCGGGCCAGCGCCACGCGCTGCTGCTGACCGCCGGAGAGCTGGTGCGGTGAGCGCTCGGCGAGGGCGGCGTCGAGGCCGACGAGCTCGAGCAGCGCCGCCACGCGGCCGGCGTCCCGGCGCTGGCGGCGGGGCAGGCCGAAGGCGACGTTGCCGGCGACCGACAGGTGCGGGAACAGCCCGCCCTCCTGCGGCACGAAGCCGACGTGCCGGCGCCGCGCGGGCACGCTGCGGCCCGCGCCGGCCACCGTGCGGCCGCCGATGTCGACGGTGCCGCGGTCGGGGTCGTCGAAGCCGGCGACCAGCCGCAGCAGCGTCGTCTTGCCGCAGCCGGAGGGTCCGAGCAGCGCGGTGAAGCCGCCCTCGGGCACGTGCAGGTCCACGCCGGTGAGCACGGGCGTCGCGCCGTAGGACTTCGTCACGCCGGTGACGGTCAGGGAGCTCATGGCAGCGGTCCTCGTGGGGTCGGGGGGCGGGGGCTCACGTCGTCAGCCCCCGCCGGGCGTCGCGGGAGAGCAGCACGGTGGCCGGCGCCGACAGCAGCACCATGACCACGGCGTAGGGGGCGGCCGCGCCGTACTCCAGCGCGCTGCTGGCCGACCAGAAGGCGCTGGCCAGCGTGGTGGTGCCGATCGGCGCGAGCAGCAGCGTGGCGGTCAGCTCGGTGACCACGGCCAGGAACACCAGCGCCGCGCCGGCGCCGAGGCCGGGGGCGAGCAGCGGCAGCGTGACACGGCGCAGCCGGTCGGCCGCCGAGGAGCCCAGCGAGGCGGCGACGTCGTCGTAGAGCGGCGGTGCCTGCTCGACGGCGGCGCGCACGGTGACGATCGCGCGGGGCAGGAACAGGATCGCGTAGGCGGCCAGCAGCACCGGCACGGTCTGGTAGGCCCACGGCGTGACCTCGAGGGAGACGGTCACGAGCGCCAGCGCGATGACGATCGCCGGTACTGAACTGCCCAGGTAGGTGCTGCGCTCCAGCAGGGTGGCCACCCGGCCCCGGGCCCGGACGGCGAGCCAGCCGGTGGGCAGCGCCATCGCGGTGGTGACGACGGCGGCGACCGCGGCCAGCCCGAGCGTCGTCCCCGTGGTCTCCAGCAGCGCGGACCGGTCCAGCGCGGTCGACGAGCCGCGCACCATCCACAGCGCCAGGCTGCCCAGCGGCACGGCCAGCGACAGGGCGACCAGCCCGCCCAGGCCCAGCAGCGCCGGGACGGCGAGGGCCCCGAGCCGGACCGGCCGCCCGGTGCGTGCGACCCCGGCTCCGGTGCGGGCGTAACCCCGCACGCCCCGCAGCCGCAGCTCGGCGAGCAGCAGGCCCAGGCAGAGCAGCAGCAGGACGCCGGCCAGCGCGGTCGCGCCGGGCCCGTTGAAGGTGGCGCGGTACTGGTCGTAGATGGCGGTGGTGAAGGTCGGGTACCGCAGCATCTGCAGCGCGCCGAACTCGGCGAGCACGTGCAGCGCGACGAGCAGGCTGCCGCCGAGCAGGGCCACCCGCAGCTGCGGCAGCTGCACCCGCCGGAACACAGCGGGGCCGGAGAGGCCCAGGCCGCGGGCGGTGTCCTCCAGGGCCGGGTCCAGGCCGCGGAAGGCGGCGACCACCGGCAGGTAGACGAACGGGAAGTACGACAGCGTCACGACCAGCAGCGCCCCGCCGTAGGTGTCCAGCCCCGGCAGCAGCGAGATCCAGGCGTAGCTGTTCACGAACGCCGGCACGGCCAGCGGCGCGACCAGCAGCACGTGCCACAGCCGCCGTCCCGGCAGCGCCGAGCGCTCCACCAGCCAGGCCGCGCCGACCCCGAGGACGGCGCACAGCAGCACCGTGCCGACGACCAGCCGCGCGGTGTTGCCCAGCAGCTCGGCCACCCGCGGGCGGAACACCAGCTCCCGCACGCCGGCCCAGCCGACCTCGACCACCCCCGCGACGACGAAGGCCAGGGGCACCAGCGCGAGCACCGCGACCGCCGCGGCGAGCAGCAGGGTCAGCGGGGCGCGCGTGCGCGACCGCCCCGGGACGGCCGGCCGGGCCGTCGTCCCGGGCGCGGCGACCGGCGACGCGGGAGCGCTCAGAGCAGCCCCACGTCCTGCATCAGCTCGGTGACCCGCTGCTGGTCCAGCGACCCCGGGTCCACCTCCGGCGCCTGCAGCTCCTCGAGCGGCGGCAGCACCTCGGCCGAGGGGACGCCGTTGCCGACGGCGTACTCGAGCGCGCTGCTCTCGGAAAGCCGCTGCTGCGCCTCGGGGCTGGTCAGGTAGGCGACCAGCTGCTGGGCCTGCCCGGGCTGGTCGGACGAGGCCAGGACGCCGGCGCCGGAGACGCTGAGGAAGGCGCCGGGGTCGCCGTTGCGGAAGAAGTGCAGCTCGGCGTCGTCGCCCTTGAGCGCGTTCTCGGCCTGGTCGCGGTACCAGTAGTAGTGGTACATGACCCCGGCGTCGATCTCGCCCTCGTCGGCGGCGACCATCACCGCGGAGTTGCTCGGGTAGACGTTCGCGTTGCGCTCCAGCCCCTCCAGCCAGGCCCGGGTCGCCTCCTCGCCGCGCAGCGCCAGGACCCCGGCCACGATCGCCTGGAAGTCCGCCCCGCCCGCGGCGATGCCGATCCGGCCCTGCCACACGGGGTCGGCCAGGTCGAGGATCGACGCCGGCAGCTGGTCCTGGGGCAGCTGCGCGGGGTTGTAGACCAGCACGGTCGAGCGGGCGGCGAAGCCGGTCCAGTTGCCCGACGCGGGCCGGTACTGCGCGCCGACCTGGTCCAGCGTCGCCTGGTCCAGCGGGGCGAGCAGGCCCTCGCGGTCGAGGACGTCGATCGACGGGCTGTTCTCGGTGAGGAAGACGTCGGCCGGGCTGGCCTCGCCCTCCTGCACGATCTGGTTGGCCAGCTCGGCGTCGTTGGCGTCGCGGAACTCCAGCGCGATGCCGGTCTCGTCGGTGAAGCCCTCGAGCATCGTGCGGACCAGGCTCTCGTGCTGGGCGCTGTAGACCGTCAGCGTCTCGGCTGCCCCCGCGTCCCCTCCCCCGCAGCCGGCGAGCGCCCCGGCGACGGTGAGGGCGGAGAGGGCGGTCGCGGTGGTCCGCACGAGCCTGGTCACGTAGGAGCTCCAGAAGATAGGCAAGCCAAACCTCAGCAGAAGGTGTACCACGGGCGGCAGCGGGCAGGTCTGCCCGATCGGCTACAACTCACCTCGTGACTGCTGCACCGCTCCGCATGCGCACAGCCCGCTTCGCCGAGCTGACCGGTGCCGAGGTCTACGGCCTGTGCCGGCTGCGGGTCGACGTCTTCGTGGTCGAGCAGCAGTGCCCGTACCCGGAGCTGGACGGCCGGGACGTCGAGCCCGCCACGGTGCACCTGTGGTTCGCCGACGACGACGGCCGGATCGCCGCGACCATCCGCGTGCTCGACGACGGCGACACCCGCGCGATCGGCCGGGTGGCGACCGCGGCCGCGCACCGCGGCGAGGGGCTGGCGGCGCGACTGGTCGAGGCCGGGATCGCGCTGTGCGAGGGCGCGCCGATCACCCTCGGCGCGCAGGCGCACCTGGAGGGCTGGTACGCCCGGTTCGGCTTCGTGCGCAGCGGCCCGGGCTACGTCGAGGACGGCATCCCGCACGTGCCCATGCGCCGCGAGCCGGCCTGATGGACGGACCCCCTGTCCCCCGCCACTCGCAGGCTCGCGGCGAGCCTCTCGACGGGGCCGTCCTGCTGCGGACGGCGGCCGACCGGCTGGAGGCGCTCGCCGCCCGGACGACACCCGGCGACTGGCGGGTCGGCGGGCTGCTGGCCACCCGGCCCGAGGTGGTCGCGCACTCCCCCGACGGCGGCACCGAGCACGTGGCCGAGGCGCGGGCGGGGACCGGGGCGTGGATCGCGGCGCTCTCCCCCGCGCTGGCCGAACCGCTGGCCGGCTGGCTGCGGGCCGCGGCGGCGGGCGGTCCGGTCGACCCGGCGGCCGAGGCGTTCGCCCGGGCGCTGCTGGCCCGGCTGCCCTGAAGGAGCACCCCGTCCAGGGCAGGCCCCCTCCAGAGGCTCGCCGCGGCCCCGTCCTGGGCACCGCCCCGAGCCTGCGAAGGGTGGGGAGGGCGGGGTCCTTCCACGGTGAGGAGGACGGGGCCCGTCACGTGTCCCCGCGGCGGCGGCCGGCAGCGCCGGGAACCGCGTCGGTCCGGCGGAGGACCTGCCCGCCCGAGGCGGCGCCGAGCCGGTCGAGCACCCCCGGGGCGACCCGCCCGACCTCGGGGAGCACGCCGTCGCTCTTGTGCACGTTGCTCGACCACACCGGTTCGGGGTGCGTGTCGACCCCGGCCGCGACGTCCTCGGCGGTGCGCAGCTTGGCGACCTTGTGCACGAGGACGCCGAAACCGATCTTGGCCACGACGTCGGCCGCGGAGTAGCCGACCTGCATGGCGGTGAACCAGGCGGGGGTGACGTCGGCGAAGACCGGGACCGCGTAGACCAGCGGGTAGACGCCGAAGCTGCTGAGCAGCACGATCGTCGCGTTCCGGAGGCTCACGGCCGCCTCGGGGCCCATCGTCGGCAGTGACCGGCGCACCGCACCGATGAGCGCGACGTAGAGGTAGCCGAAGAAGGCGGTGCTGATCAGGCCCCACACGACCAGCGCGGTCCGGTCGCGGCCCTGGTCGAGGACCTGTGCACCGAGGTAGCCGGTGGCGATCATGAGGAACGCCGCGGCCATGGTGCTGGAGCGCAGCCGGCGGGCGGCAGACCCGGCGAGGGAGCAGACGGCCAGCAGCTCGACGGTCAGCAGGGGCACCGTGATCGACCAGTCGATGTAGCGGGTGCTCTCCGTCGTCCGCGCCTCCTCGGTCGGCACGTACACGCCGTCCTCGAGCCGGAAGCCGCTGTCCCAGTCCTGGTACAGCAGCGCGTAGGCGACCGTCGCCACCGCTGCCAGGCAGAGGGCGGCGTAGGACGAGGGCCGGTACCGGGCGGAGACCTCGTCCCGACTGACGAGGGAGTAGAGGAAGTAGGCGAGCAGCGCGAAGCCCGCGCCGAGGATGGCGAACTGCACCACGTCGTAGAGGCCCAGTGGCATGGTCTGCATTTCGGGCACGGGCGGGTCGGTCGGGTCCACGGACCACTCCGGAGGCTCGGGGGCGGGCGGGCCCGTGCCCGGTACCCGGGCGAGCGCGGCGCGCAACCGCGGGTCCGCCCCCGAGGAGGGGTGTCCGGCGCCCCCGTGACGCCGGACACACCGAACTGTACGAGACCATGAGGTTCAGGTACCGGTGAGCTCCGGGCAGCGGCCCAGCCGGCCCCGGGCACCACCGTGGATCCGGTGGCTGTGCGCTCGGTGTGGTCTCCGACCGCGCCGAGACCACACTCGGCGCACGACGGCGGGACAGACGAACGACGGGACGGGCGGGGTTCTCACATCCAACGGGGCAGGGCGGGCAGGTCGCCGTCCGCGGTGAGCTCCTCCCCACGGCTGCGCCCGGTGAGCCAGCCGGTGACCGCCGGCAGCGGCCCGGAGACCGCGACCGCACCGCTGCCCCACTCGCGGTCGCCGGCGAAGAGGACGATGTCGGGCGTCTCGCCGCGGCGCGCCCACGAGGCGAGCACCTCCTCGCAGATCGCGGCCTGCAGCCCCTCCTCGACGTCGGCGAACCCCACGCCGGCGTCGAGGTCGACGGCGTGCACGACCACCTCGATGCAGCGCATCCACGGCACCTCGGTGGCCGGCACCTCGCGGCCGAGCAGGGTGCGCACCTGCGCCGACCAGGCCTCCCCCGGCAGCCCGCGGACGGCGTCGACGAAGCGGGCGGTGGCGGCGACCAGCTCCGTGCGCAGCCGCGCTGCGTCGAGCGCGGCGGTCTCGGCGATGCCCGCCTCGCGGGCCTCCCGCGAGGGGTACATGGGTGTCTCGGTGCCCGTACGCGCCCAGGTCAGCAGGTTGCCCAGCGCGTCGGCGTTGCGGGCGACGTGGGCCACCACGTGCCGGCGGTCCCAGCCGGGCAGCAGCGAGGCGGCGTCGAGCTCCTCGTCGGTCAGCCGCCCCAGCGCGGTGGCGAACAACCGCTCGCCGTCGGCCCACCGGTCCAGGACCTGCTGCGGTGCACTCACGCGTCCTCCTCCCGACGGCGCCGGCCGCGCCGGCGGGACGGCCCCGACGCTAGGGCCCCGGGGGCCGCGACACGAGCCGGGCCGGTGCGTCGGCGGCTCCGTGCGGGGGTAGCGCGGCGGCATGAGCGAGCAGACGAGCCCGGGTGGCTTCGCAGGACGGATCGGCGCGCAGGTCGAGGACGCCGACGACGGCGGCGCGCGGATCGCCTTCGAGGTGCGCGACGAGCACCTGAACCCGGCGGGGACGCTGCACGGGGGTGTGGTGGCCACGCTGGTCGACACCGCGATGGGCCAGGCGGTGCGCACCACCACCGGGGAGGGCGAGGTGCCGGCGACCAGCCAGCTCACCGTCACCTACCTGCGGCCGGGGCAGCCCGGCGCGCTCGTCGTGACCGGCCGGGTCCGCACCCGCGGGAAGCACCTCACCGTCTGCGAGGCCGACGTCGAGCAGGACGGCGAGGCGGTCGCGCACGCCGTCGCCACGTTCGCGCTGCTGCAGCGCTGAAGAAGGACCCCCTGCCCCCCACCGCTCGCAAGCTCGCGGCGGGACCCTGCAGGAGGCCGCCTCCGGCCGCGCTGCGGCCCTCACCGGCGCACGGTCGATGGGCCCTGTCCGCGCGGGTGCGGCGTCACTACGGTCGGCCCCGGCCGGCGACGACGGGGGCTGCGCCGAGCCAGGAGCGAGCTCCCGCAGTCCCCGGGTCGGCGGCCGCGCGCTGCTGGCCAGGCCGCACCCCCGTCGGCGTCGTCCACCGTTCCGGACGACAGCTGGAGGGGCCATGACCACGCAGGTGCCAGGCACGCTCGCCGACCGCGTCCGGGGCCAGGTGATCCGGCCCGAGGACCCGGACTACGAGGAGGCGCGGCACGTCTACAACGCCATGATCGAGGCCCGGCCGCACCTGATCGTCAGGTGCGCAGGCACCGACGACGTGGTGGCCACGGTCCGGTACGCGGCGGAGACCGGTCGCACGGTCGCCGTCCGCGGCGGTGGGCACTCCGTGCCCGGCTTCGGCACCGCGGACGACGCGGTCGTCGTCGACCTGTCGGCGATGCAGGCGGTGGACGTCGACCCGGGCGCCAGGACGGCGTCCGCGGGCGGCGGGACGACGTGGGGTCGGTTCAACGACGCGACCGCCGCCTCGGGCCTGGCCACGACCGGCGGGATCATCTCGACCACCGGCATCGGCGGGCTGAGCCTCGGCGGCGGGATCGGCTACCTGTGCCGCGCCGCGGGCCTGTCCTGCGACAACCTGACCGCGGCCGAGGTGGTCACCTCCGACGGCCGCGTGGTGACCGCTGACGAGGACGAGAACGCCGACCTGTTCTGGGCGCTGCGCGGTGGGGGCGGCAACTTCGGCGTCGTCACCCGCTTCACCTACCGGCTGCACCCCGTCGAGACCGTCTACGGCGGGCCCATGTTCTTCGAGCTCTCCGACGCACCCGCGGTGCTGACGTTCTTCCGTGAGTTCATCCGCGACGCGCCCCGCGAGTACGGCGGCTTCCCGGCCTTCCAGATCGCCCCGCCGCTGCCGTTCGTGCCGGCGGACCGGGTCGGCGAGCCGTTCGCCGCGGTGGTGTCCTGCTACACCGGGCCGGCCGAGGAGGGCGAGCGGATCATCGACGGGCTGCGCGAGGTAGCGATGCCGGTCGCCGAGCACGTCGGGCCGATGCCCTACCCGGCGCTCAACAGCGCCTTCGACCCGCTGGTGCCACCGGGCCTGCAGCACTACTGGAAGGCCGCGTTCGTCACCGAGCTCACCGACGAGGCGATCGCCGCGCACGCCGAGCACGGCCCCCGCGTGCCGGTCGTCAACTCGACGGTGCACATCTACCCGATCAACGGAGCGGTGCACGACGTGCCGTCGGACGCGACCGCGTTCGGGCACCGGGACGCGGACTTCGCGGCGGTGATCGCCGGCATGTGGCCGGACCCGGCCGACAACGAGGCCAACATCCGCTGGGTTCGCGACTACCACGCCGCGATCGCGCCGCACTCCCAGGCCGGGGGATACACCAACTTCGCCTCGGCCGACGACGCACCCAAGGTCGCCGAGAACTACGGCGCCAACTACGCGCGGCTGCGCGAGGTCAAGCGCGCCTGGGACCCGGGCAACCTGTTCCGGCTGAACCAGAACATCGAGCCCTCGTAGGGGCACCGGTCCCGCTGACACGCGGAGGGGCCGGGGCCGGACGTCGTCCGGCACCGGCCCCGATCGCCGGAACTCAGCCGCTCATGCGGGAGCGCAGCAGCGCCTTGCCCTGCTCGGCGCCCTTGCGGCTGTCGCTCTGCGCCTTGCGGAACAGCTCG
The DNA here is from genome assembly GCF_053502545.1 of Geodermatophilus sp. URMC 65. Taxonomy (NCBI): domain Bacteria; kingdom Bacillati; phylum Actinomycetota; class Actinomycetes; order Geodermatophilales; family Geodermatophilaceae; genus Geodermatophilus; species Geodermatophilus sp. URMC 65. The sequence goes on along the minus strand of NZ_CP199954.1, from coordinate 4,325,598 downwards.
GCGACCTCGTTGTCACCGTCCCGTTCCGCGTCCTGGATGTAGGTCTCCAGCCGCAGCGCGTTGCTCAGGCACTGCTCGGTGAACCAGATGATGTTGTAGTCCTTGTCCTTGGTGCCGGTGACGTCGCCGGTCTCCGTGGCCTGGCTCATCGCGTTCCTCCTCGACGGTTGCTCGGGCTGTCGCGCGTCGGCGCCCCCGTGGCAGCTGCCCCGGACGACGTCGGCAGGGCAAGTGCAGCGGATCGGCTCGCGGAGCGGAACCGGCCCGTGCGCGGCGCGGTCGCCCGGCGTCAGCGGGGGCGGGTGCCCGCGAGCTCGCGGGCGGCCGCGGCCGCGTCGGCGTCGAGCACGCGGGCGCGCTCCTGGCGCTCGATGAGCTGGTGGTAGCGGGTCCAGGCCTCCTCGGGCCGGACGTCGAGCGCCGCGGCGATCTGCTCCCAGGAGGCGCCGCCGCGCAGCGCGGCGCGGAAGCCGGTCAGCTGGCTGTCGCGGGCCTTGCGCGCGACGACCTCGCCGAGCGCGAGCAGCTCCAGTGACTCGGGGACGTCGAGCGAGGTGCCGGCCGACCTGAACGAGGTCCAGTCGTCGGCGTCGACGTCCTGCGCCGTGTTCAGCGTGGTCTCCCCGCTGTCCCGCCGGGCCAGGAAGTCCAGGCGGGTGACGGCCGTCGTCAGGGAGAACTCCTGCTCGAGGGCGTCCGGTGTGATGCTCATGCGGCATCCCATCCCCGGGGTGCGCCGCAGGTCAAACGCGGTGCGACCGTGATCCACCCGACTGCGCGAGCCCCCGACCGACCGCGCCCGGGCGTGCACGTGCAGCCCGCCCCGGACAGCCGCGAGGGCCCGCTCCCGGGGTGGGAACGGGCCCTCGCGAAGGGTGGTGCAGCCTCACTCGGAGACGCCCACGGCCTCCTTGGCCAGCGCGGCCAGCTGCGTCTGCGTGGCGTTGACGACGCTGGTCCGGTTCTTGTGGGTCTCCTCGTAGCGGATGATCACCCGGACGTCGTGGGCGCTCTTGAGCTCCTTGACCGCCTTGATGGCGTCCTGGGTCGACAGCGAGTCGTAGCCCTTGATCGGCAGCTCGTCGGCGCTGACGTCGCCGAGCTCCTCGCGGGCGGCCTTGGCGGCGTTCGCGGCGTCCTTGTTGCCCTCGCGGCGGGCGATCCGCTCGGCCCGGCGCAGCGCGGCGCTGCGGCCGACGGTCAGCGTCTCGCGGACGGCGTCGGTGAACGACGAGGCCTTGTCGGACGCCTCGTTCAGCCGCTCGCCGGCCTGCTCCCGGCGCTGGTGCACCGACTCGACGACCTCGTTGACCCGGTTGGCCCAGAAGCGGACCGGGGCGTTGGCGGCGCGGGCGGCGGTGCCGGCGACCCGCTGCAGCGCGGTGGCCTGCAGCGCGGCCGGGCCGCCCATGGCCTCCTCGGCGAGGACGACGGTCAGCCACTCGACGGTGGCCTTGTGCGCGGTGACCAGCCGCTCGGCGAGCTGACGGACCTTCGGCAGCTCGGCCTGCTCGGCGAGGACCTTGAGGTAGGTGGCGCGGTCGAGCAGCTGGTGCTCCAGCGACAGGTCCTGCAGCAGGGCCTCCTCGAGCGGCTCGGCCTGCTCGAAGCCGGCCTTGAGGACGGCGGAGAGACGACCCACGGCCGGGGTCACGACGTCCGGCACGCCACCGAGGGCGCGCAGCTGGTCGGTGATGGCCCGGGTCCGCTCGGCGGCGTTGTCGGCGTTCTGGGTCAGCTCACGACGCACGGCCTCGGTGCGAGCCTGCGAGACGCGGGTGCGGGCGACCTGCTCCTCGGTCTGGGTCAGCAGGACGAGGGCACGGAGCTGGTTGATGATCTTGGCGTTGTCGGTCATGACGGGGGGGACTCCAGACATCGGGGATGACCTGACGTCTCACACCATGCCCGACACGAGCGCTTGCTAACTACTGCAAGCGCATTGCTTGCTGTGAACCCCATCACGACACGTCGACCTGTGGACAGGTCGACGTGTCGTGCTGCGGTGGGCGGGTCGGCTCAGCGTGCGGGGACGGCGGGCTTCGACGGGCGGTCCAGGCGGAGCACCGGCTGGGTGAGCTCGTCGGCCAGCGGCGACCGGGGCCGCACCGTAGCCACCGGGACCACCGCGCCGCAGCCGACGCAGAACCGGCCCTGCTGACGGGCCGCACCGCACTTCGCACACGCCGACATCGGCGTCCTCCTCGTCCTCGGGAAGTCCGGCGACTTCGCTCGGCCGGACCCTGCCAGGACGGCGGCCCGCTCCGGTGCGGAGTGGGACGGGTGGGACGAGCCGTCGTCCAACCGTTGCGGAACGATCACGCGAGCAGGTCGAGCAGCCGGTCGAGGAGCGGCACCTGGCCCGCCACCAGCTTCCCGCGGGCCTCGTCGACGGTCAGCCAGGCGGCGCGGTCGATCTCGGGGAACTCCTGCACGCGACCCGAGCGCGGCGGCCACTCCAGGGAAAAGGTGTTGCTGACCGCGGCCGCCGCGTCCAGGTCGCCCTCCGCGGCCCAGACGGTGAGCCGCTTGCCGCCGGACTGCCGGACCTCACCGAGCGGCACGAGATCGGTGACCGGTGCCGGGGAGCCCAGCTCCTCGGCGAACTCCCGCAGGGCGACGTCCCGCGGCTCCTCGTCCGGGCCGTGCTCGCCCTTGGGGATCGACCAGGCGCCGGCGTCCTTGCGCGCCCAGAAAGGCCCGCCCATGTGCCCGACGAGCACCTCCACGCCGCGCTCGGGGTGCCGCCGGTAGAGCAGCAGCCCCGCACTGGTCCTCGGCACGGGCCCCATCCTCGCCCGCGTGCCACCCCCGCCGCCCCCGGGCTCGTGGGAGCGACGCCACCCGGCGGGGGGGGTGGCAGCCGGGCGGCGCCGCGGTCTACAGGTGCGCGAGGGCCTCCGGCAGGTCGATGACGTCGGCGTACTTGGCGTCGAGGTCGGCGAGGTTGCTGTCGTGCAGCGCCGGCGTCCGGTCGGCGCAGGCCTGGCGCACCACCTGCGGGCGGAAGCCGCAGTTGAGCGCGTCCATCGCGGTGGCCCGCACGCAGCCCGACGTCGAGACGCCCGCGACCACCACCGTGTCGACACCGGCCGCGTGCAGGGTGGAGGCCAGCGAGGTGCCGAAGAAGGCCGAGGCGTACTGCTTGACGACCACCGGCTCACCGGGCCCCGGTCGCAGGGTCAGCGCACCCCAGTCGCCCGGCGCGTCCTCGACGAAGCAGGCGAGCGCCGGCACCTTGCGGACGAACAGCCCGCCGTCCCCGAGGCCGGAGGCGTAGCGGACCGCCGTCCACACGAGCTGGTGGCCACCTGCCCGGGCGGCCGCCACCAGCTCGGCCGTCGCGCCCACCGCGGGGCCCGGGTCGGGCAGGGCGAACGGCCCGCCCGGCTCGGTGTAGGCCCGGCAGAGGTCGATGACCAGCAGCGCCGGGCGCACCCCCCAGCCGACCCGGCCGGAGAACGCCGACCCGTGCGGCCCGGGCGCCGGCTCGGGGACGGTCACCGCGCCCCCCGGCGTCGAGATCGCGCGGTCTCGCACGCAGGGAGCCCGCCGGACGGGCGAGATGGCGCGATCTCGACGGGGACGGGCATCAGACCCACACCGGGCGCCGCGGTGCGGGGAGGCCGGTCTCCTCCTCGCAGCGGGCCAGCAGCTCCTCGATCGGCGGCCCCATGTCGAAGACCGGCAGCTCGGCCGGCCGGTCGGCCCGCATCTGGTCGCGCACCCGCTCGGTGGCCTCGGCGTCGACGACGAAGGAGCCGCTGCCGTCCTCGGTCACGCAGACCCCGTACCGCTCGGCGCCCCGGACCGTCACCAGCCCGCGGCGCACCTCGAGCGCCACCAACTCGGGGTCGCGCTCGAGCGGGTCGCCCCACCCGCCGCCACCCCAGGTGACGAAGTGGAGGACGTCACCGGGCGACACGGGCACCCCGTGGCACTTCGAGGGCAGCACCTCGCGGGTGCCGTCGGCCCGGTCGATCCACTTGCGGCCGCGGGCGCCGGGGTGCCCGCCGTTCACGCCCCACGGGTAGGTCAGCCAGCGGTCGTCGTGGATGGCGATCTCGCCGGACTCCTCGAAGACGTAGGCCACGTCGACGCCGTTGCCGCCGCGGTGCAGACCGGGGCCGCCGGTGTCGGGGACGGTCTCCCACTTCTCGATCCGCAGCGGGTAGTAGGACTCCAGGTACTCGCAGGGGATGTTGACGAAGCTCGGCCACAGCGAGTGCCCGTCGGGGCCGTCGCCGAGCGGCCGACCGGGGATGCCGCCGAAGCCGATCGAGTAGAGCTGGAACCACTCCCCCTTCCGCTCGCCCTGCGAGTAGTGCCCGGAGTACATGAAGTGCGGCGAGGAGGAGAACCCGGCGGCGTTCAGCAGCGCCGGGTTGGTCTGCCCGAGCAGCCCGCCGAACAGGTCGAAGACCCGGCCGATGCCGTGGTTGCGCCCCGACAGAGCGGCCGGGAACTTCGGCTTCCAGTAGGAGCCGTCCGGGATGGTGACGTCGACCAGCGGGTAGAAGCCGTCGTTCCAGAGGATCTGCGGGTCGGCGACGGTGATCATGTAGATCCCGAAGAACATCCGGGTCAGGTTCTCGTTGATGTAGTAGTTGATCGGCCCCACCGCCTGCGGGGACGAGCCGGTGAAGTCGATGTGCACCTTGTCGCCGGTGCGGGTCAGCGACATCTTCAGCTCGTACGGCCCGTTCCCGACGCCGTCGTCGCAGATGTAGTCGGTGAACGAGAGCGTGCGCCCCTCCTCGAACACCATCGACAGCAACACCTTCATGGCGTCGTGGTTGCGCTGCAGCAGCGCGTCGAGCGCCGACAGGTAGGTGTCGGTGCCGAACCGGTCGCACATCTCGACCACCCGGCGCGACGCCGTGCGGCAGGCCGCGACCAGGCCGTTGAGGTCGGCGCGGTTCCAGTCGGGCTTGCGGACCTGGTTGAGGATGATCCGCAGCGCGTCCTCGTTCGGGACCCCCTTCTTGTAGAGCTTGAAGGGCGGGATGACCACCCCCTCCTCGTAGATGGTGGTCGCGTCCGTGGGCATGGACGACGGCGTCTTGCCGCCGACGTCGGACATGTGGCCGAACATCGACGCCCAGCCGACGATGCGGCCCTCGTGGAAGATCGGGACGACGACCAGCCAGTCGTTGGCGTGGCTGATGGCGGCGCCGCAGGAGTAGGGGTCCGACGTCAGCAGGACGTCGCCCTCCTCGATGGTGCCGTCGAAGCCCTCGAGGAAGTCGGGGATGGAGAGGCCGAACTGGCCGACGACCATCTTCCCGCTGGGGTCGCCGATGAGCGGGAACTCGTCGTGCTGCTCGCGGATGCCCGGGGACAGCGCGGTGCGGAACAGCACCTCGTCCATCTCGTACCGGGCGTTGCGCAAGCCGTTCTCGATGAGGTCGAGGGTCACCGGGTCGACGTCGACCCGCTCGACGACGCCGGTCGCGGTCTCGAGGATCCGTGCCACGTCTCAGACCTCCACCGGGTTGATGAGCAGGCTGCCCGAGAGGTGCACGGCGGCCGCGTGCCCGGGCAGGACGAGGGTCGTGGAGTCCATCTCGGTGACGATCGCCGGACCGGTCACCACGTCGCCGGCACGCAGCCGCGCCCGGTCGTAGACCGACGCGGTCACCTGGTCCCCGCCGACGTGGATCGGGTGCTCGGTGACCAGCGCGCCCTTCGGGTCACCGTCCCCCGGCTCGAGGTGCACGGGCGCGACGTCCGGGCGCGGGCCGGTGACGGTGGCACGGGCGTTGACCAGCTCGTGGTCGACGTCGAGGAGGAACGAGAAGAGCCGGTCGTGCTCGGCGTCGAAGGCCTCCCCCAGCTTCGTCAGGGCGTCCGTGCTGCCCCCATCCGTCCCACCGTCGCCCGCCAGCCAGGCCGGGTCGACGGTCACCGGGATCTCGAAGCCCTGACCGTGGTAGCGGACGTCGACCTGGTAGCCGACCGTCTGCTCCTCCCGCGGCAACCCCTGGGCGGCCAGCCGCCCGCCGGCGTCGTCGGCGAGCTCGCGCAGGACCTGTGCCAGCTCGGCACCGGTCAGCTGGCCGAACCGGCGCAGCACGGTGCGGGCGGACTCGTCGCGGCGGCTGGTGGTGGCGTCGCCCAGTGCGCACAGCAGCCCCGGGCCGGGCGGGACGATCACGGGCCACGCCCCGGTGAGCCTCCCGAGCGCGTTGGCGTGCAGCGGGCCGGCGCCGCCGAAGGCGACGAGGGCGAAGTCGCGCGGGTCGAAGCCCTGCTGCACCGACACCAGGCGCAGGCCGCCGAGCATGTTCTCGTTGACGATGTCGACGATGCCGGCGGCCGCGGCCTCCGGGGAGTCCAGCCCCATCGCCTCGGCGACCTTGCCCACCGCGGCCCGCGACGCCTCGACGTCCAGGGTGATCTCCCCGCCGGCCAGCGACGAGGGCAGGTAGCCGAGGACGACGTTGGCGTCGGTGACGGTGGGCTCCACCCCGCCCTTGCCGTAGGCAGCCGGCCCGGGGTCGGCGCCGGCCGACTGGGGGCCCACCCGCAGGGCCCGGGTCAGCTCGGGCACGTGCGCGATCGAGCCGCCGCCGGCGCCGACGGTCCGGACGTCGACGCTCGAGGCCCGCACCGACAGGTCGCCGACCTTGGTCTCCCGGCCGATCCGCGGGTCGAGGTCGCGGACCAGTGCGACGTCGGTCGAGGTGCCGCCCATGTCGAAGGTGATCAGGTCGCGGTGGCCGCACTGCTCGGCCACCCACACCGCGCCGGTGACCCCGCCGGCCGGGCCGGACAGCAGCATGGTCACCGGAGCGGCGACCGCGGCATCGGCCGACTGCAGCCCGCCGTCGCTGCGCAGGATGGACAGCTCGCCGGTCACCCCGCCCTGGCGCAGGCCGGACGACAGGTGCTGCACGTAGCGGGCCACCTGCGGCTGGACGTACCCGTTGGCGACGGTGGTGAGCGTCCGCTCGTACTCGCGCAGCTCGGGCAGGACGTCGGAGGAGAGCGACACCGGGACGCCGGGCAGCACCTCGGCCGCGATCGCGCCGATCCGCTGCTCGTGCGCGGGGTCGGCGAAGGAGTTGACCAGCGAGACGGCGAGGGCCTGCACGCCCCGGCTGGCCAGCCGCTGCAGCTGCTGCCGGACGTCGCCCTCGTCGAGCGGGCGCACCACCGAGCCGTTGCTGGCGATCCGCTCGTCGACCTCGACGGTGTTCTCCAGGTCGGCCAGCGGCTCGGGCTTGGGCCAGATGATCCAGCCGGCCAGTCCGCCGGGCACGAATGAGCGCGCGATCTGCAGCACCTGCCGGAAGCCCCTGGTGGTGAGCAGCCCGACGGTGGCGCCCTTGCCCTCGAGGATGGCGTTGGTCGCGACGGTGGTGCCGTGCAGCACCTGGGCGACCTCGCTCATCGCGATGCCGGCGTCGGCGCAGACCTTCTCGATGCCGTGCAGCACCCCGACGGCCTGGTCGGCCGGCGTCGACGCGGTCTTGGCCCGCCAGGTGGCCCCGCTGTCCTCGTCGACGAGCAGGACGTCGGTGAAGGTGCCCCCGACGTCGACTCCGAGCCGGTAACTCATGCGGACTCCTCTTCTCGGGCTGCCTGCTCTGCGATCTGCACACGGGCCGCCCGCACCATCACGGCGCGGGCGTTGGCGATGTGCGAGGTCATGACCGCACGGGCCCACTCGGGGTCACCCGCGCGGAGGGCGGCGACGATCTCGCTGTGGTGGGCGAGGCTGCGGCGCAGCGACGCCTCGTCGTAGGTGAGGAAGTTGCGGCGCACGATGGGCGGGTGGATCGCCGCAGCCAGCGCGGTGGCCAAGGTGGGGTGCGCGGCGAGGGCGACGAGCCGGTCGTGGAAATCGCGGTTGAGCGGGACCAGCGCATCGAGGTCCTGCCCCGGTCCGGGGGTGCCGACCTCGCGCATGCGCCGCGCGAGGTCGTCCAGCTCCTCGACGTCGGTCGGCGTGGCGTTCGGGACGGCGTGCGCGGTCAGCTGCGGCTCGAGGACCGCGCGCAGGTCGAAGACGCCCTCGAGCTCGGCGACGGTCCAGGTGGCGACGCGCGCGCCGCGGTTGGGCACGACCTCGACCAGCCCCTCGGCGGCCAGCCGGGACAGGGCCTCGCGCACCGGCGTCCGGCTGACCCCCAGCCGCTCGGCGAGCTCGACCTCACCGAGGCGGGCGCCGGGGGCCAGCTCGCCGCCCATGATCAGGTCGCGCAGGGTCGCCAGCACCCGTTCCGCGGACGTCAGGGTACGTGGCACAGGTCACACCTCCCGTACGATTGCATGCAACCTAGGGCTGATGCCGGTGCGGCACAAGAGGGTGCAGGCGGACGGCCTCGGGTCGACATCATGCTTGCGCGGCTCGTCACCCCGGGTACAGACTGCTCGCCGCCGAGGCACCCGCGGCCGGGCGTTGTATGCAACCGGCCGCGTCGGCGTCGTGACACCGGCAGTCCGGCCGGATCGCCCGGCCGACCTCCGAGGAACGAGGACAGGTCATGGTCTCTGCAACGCTCACGCGTCCGGCCGACCAGGTCGCGACCTACGGCTACCTGGTGAACCTCGTCGAGCGCTACTTCTCCTGCGTCGACGACAACGACCTGGACGGAGTGCTCGACTGCTTCACGGAGGACGCCGTCCTCACGATCCAGTCGGCCCACTCGACGCACACCGGTCGTGACGGTGAGCTGCGCCAGATGTACGAGGACCTGTTCGCGACCTACCGGCCGCGCATGCGGCACATCCACTTCACGCACGTGGCGGACCCGGCGAACAACCGGATCACCTCGCAGTTCACCGTCGAGCTGACCGACGTGGAGGGCACCGAGGTCACGCTCACCAACTGCAACTTCTTCTACCTGGAGGGGCTGCGGTTCCGGCGGGTCTTCGTCTACATGAGCGACGGCGTCAACGTCCTGCACTGACCGTCCCGCGGGGCTGGACACGAACGAGGAGGCCCACGTGGGAGACCTACTGGGAGGCGGCCGCGCACCGCGGGCCCGGCTGCGTGAACTGCTCGCGGCGCCCGCGCCGCTCGTGGCGCCGGGCGCCTACGACGCGCTGTCGGCCCGGCTGGTGGAGCAGGCCGGCTTCGACGCCGTCTACATGACCGGCTTCGGGACGACGGCCTCGCTCATCGGCCGGCCGGACGTCGGGCTGCTCAGCGGCGCGGAGATGGTCGACAACGCCCGCCGGATCGCCACGGCGGTCGACGTCCCGGTCATCGCCGACGCCGATACCGGGTACGGCAACGCGCTCAACGTCGTCCGCACCGTGCAGCTCTACGAGCAGGCCGGCGTAGCCGGCATCCAGCTCGAGGACCAGGTCATGCCCAAGAAGTGCGGCCACATGAGCGGCAAGGCGCTGATCGGGGCCGACGAGATGGTCGGCAAGGTGCACGCTGCCGCCGCCGCCCGGAGCGACCCCGACCTGGTGCTCGTCGCGCGCACCGACGCGGTGGCGGTCAGCGGGGTGGAGGACGCGCTGGTCCGGGCCCGGGCCTACGCCGACGCCGGCGCGGACCTGCTCTTCGTGGAAGCGCCCACGAGCGAGGCCGACATCGAGCGGATCGCCGGGGAGCTCGCGGGCGTCGCGCCCCTGGTCTTCAACTGGGCCGAGGGCGGGCGCACGCCCCCGCTGTCCCTGGCGCGGATGACCGAGCTCGGCTTCGCGCTGGTGATCTACCCGATCGGCACCCTGCTGGCCGCGACGGCCGGGATGCGCTCGCTGCTGGCGGGGCTCCGCCGCGACGGCACCCCCTCGCTCGACGGGCTGCCGGCGTTCGAGGAGTTCACCGACCTCATCGGGCTGCCCGAGGTGCAGGACCTGGAGCGTCGCTTCGGCACCGCCTGACCCGCCGCCGCACGGCTCGGACACCCTGCGCCCACCTCTGCTCGCCCTCGTGAGCAGGAGCCGAGCCGGGCTCGGTCTCCAGCTCGCCGATCCACAGCGCGAAGCGGGCGGCGTGCACTGATCCGGGCACGGACCGTCCCGGCCGCGCCTCCCACCCCAGCCGTCCCACTCTCTCCGGGAAGCTCCCCCCTGCCCACGGTGCAGGGCAGGGGGAGAGCTTCCGGGGAGGACCGTGCTCCGGCTCCCGACCGCGGGCGGACGGAGCGGGTCAGCGCCCGGTCCACCGCGGTGCGCGCTTCTCGCGCTGCGCGGCGATGCCCTCCTTGCGGTCCTCGGACAGGTACGGGTTCGGGCCGACGTCCAGCCGCAGCGCCTGCCACAGCGGCAGCTCCAGGCCCTTGACCGCCGTCGCCTTCATGCGGCGCACCGAGAGCGGGGCGTTCGCGGCGATCGCGTCGGCCAGCCCGAGCGCGGTGGGCAGCACGTCGTCCGCCGGCACGAGGCGGTTGACCAGCCCCCACCGCTCGGCGACCTCGCTGGTCACGTACTCGCCGGTGTAGAGCAGTTCCAGGGCGATGCCCATGGGGATCCGCTTGGGCAGGACGACGGAGCCGAAGTTGGCGCCCATGCCGATCTTCGCCTCGGGCAGCCCCATGCGGACGCCGGGGGCGGCGACCCGCAGGTCGCAGGCCAGCGCCAGCTCGAACCCGCCGGCCACGGCGGCACCGGCGATCGCCGCGACCACCGGCACCGGCACCTCGGTCACCACCTCGAACAGCGCGCGGGTGGGCCGGTCCATGGGCGGGCGGAACCGCTCGCCACGGCGGTCCAGCTGGCGGATCTCGTCGAGGTCGAACCCGGCGCAGAACGCCGGCCCGTTGGCCGCGAGGACGACCGCGCGGACGTCGCCGTCCTCCCCGCAGCGCAGCAGCTCCTCGACCAGGTCGGCCTGCAGCGCGCTGGACAGCGCGTTGCGGCGCTCGGGCCGGTCCAGGGTGAGCACCCGGACGTGCCCGCGCTCCTCGACGACGAGTCCGGACTCCCGGCGCTGTGCATCAGCCATGCCGGAAGCCTCTCAGTCGACCAGGTCCAGGGCGGCCCCGACGATCGAGTCGACGTCGAGGCCGTGGTGCCGGTAGACGCTCTCGAGGTCGCCGCTCTGCCCGAAGGCCGTGACACCCAGGTGGGTGGCCGGCACGCCGCGGACGCCGGCCAGGAACGCCAGCGTGTGCGGGTGCCCGTCCAGGACGGTGACCAACGGCGCCGCCCGCTCCGCCGGGAACACGCTGTCGAGCACCCAGCCGGAGGCCTCGTCGAGGCCGCGACGGCCCTGCAGCGCCCGGAACAGCAGGCCGGGGCTGGTCACGCACACCACGTCGGCCCCGAGACCCAGTGCCTCCAGGCGCCCGGCGGCGGCGAGAGCCTCGGGCACCAGGGCACCCATGGCTGCGAGGGTCACCACCGGCCGGGCGGACCGGCGCAGCGGGTAGGCACCGGCGACGACCTGCCTGCGGCGCCGCTCCCGGGCGGCCGGATCGGCCGGGACGGCGGCCAGGGCCTGGTCCACCGGTCGGGTGGACAGCCGCAGGTACGCCGAGGACCCGCCGGGCCGGCCCAGCTGGGACAGCGCGGCGAGCAGGCACCACTCGGTGTCGAGGGCGAACGCCGGCTCGTAGCTGGTGCAGCCGGGTTGCTCCAGCCCGACCGACGGCGTGGTGATCGACTGGTGCGCGCCGCCCTCGGGCGCCAGCGTCACGCCCGACGGCGTCCCGACGAGGATCGACTGCCCGCCCGCGTAGATGCCGAACGACCACGGCTCCAGCGCCCGCTCGACGAACGGGTCGTAGAGCACGCCGATGGGCAGCAGCGGCTGCCCCCAGCGGCTCCAGGTCGCGCCGAGCTCGCCGATGGCGCCGACCAGGTTGGTCTCGGCGATGCCCAGCTCGATGTGCTGGCCGGAGGGGCGCTCGCGCCAGTGCAGGATCGTCTCGGCGTCGTCGGCGAACCAGTTCCGCCTGTCCTCGTGCGACCAGACGCCGACCTTGTTCACCCAGCCGCCGAGGTTGGTCGAGGAGCTGACGTCGGGGCTGACCGTGACCACCCGCCGGCCCACCTCGGGCGCGGCGCGGTTGAGGTCGAGCAGGGTGCGGCCCAGCGCCGCCTGCGTGGTCGCCGTCCCCGCCGGCGTGCGGCCCAGGTCGGGAGGCACCGGCGGGGTGGCCTGCGCCTCGTACGACCGGCGGCGCAGCCGCTGGGCCGCGTCGCGCAGCAGCCGGGCCGCGTCGCCGTCGGCGGGCAGGCCCGCCCACGGGTCGGCGGGGTCGGCGCCCACCCGGGCGGCGAGCTCGTGCAGCTGCGCCTCGGTCAGCAGGGCGGAGTGGTTCTGCGGGTGGCCCTCGGTGGCCAGCCCGTACCCCTTGAGCGTGTAGGCGAGGACCACCGTCGGGCGGGTGTCGTCGATCTGCGCGAAGGCGGCGCGGAGGGCGGCGGGGTCGTGCCCGCCGAGGTTGCGCACCGCGGCGCGCAGGGCGGCGTCCGGCAGGTCGGCGACCAGCGCGGCGATCTCGGTCGCGCCCGGGCCCTCCCCCGGCAGCAGCCGGCGCAGGTCGGCGGGGTCGTGACGCAGCAGCCGCTGGTACTCGGGGTTGGACATCGCGTCGATCCGGTCGCGCAGCGCCCCGCCGCCGGGCCGGGCGAACAGCTCCTCGAGCAGCCGGCCGTACTTGACGGTGAGCACCTGCCAGCCGGCCGCGGCGAACATGCCCTGCAGCCGGGTCGCGCCCATCATCGGGACGACGCGGTCCAGCGACTGCCGGTTGAGGTCGACGACCCACACCACCTCGCCGAGCTCGGCGACCATCGGGTCGAGCACGGCCTCCCACACCGCGCCCTCGTCGAGCTCGGCGTCCCCGACCAGCGACCACTGCCGGCCGGTGCCGCCGGCGCCGAGCTGGGTGTTGACGTAGCGGCGGGCGATGGCGCCCCAGATCGGCGCGGTCGCCCCGATGCCGACGCTGCCGGTCGAGTAGTCGGCCGGGACCGGGTCCTTGAGCCGGCTGGGGTAGCTCTGCAGGCCGCCGAACTCGCGCAGCGTCGTCAGGTACGAGGCGTCGAGCTGGCCGAGCAGGTACTCCAGCGCGTGCAGCACCGGGGAGGCGTGCGGCTTGACCGAGACCCGGTCCTCGGCCTGCAGCTGCTCGAGCCACAGCGAGGTCATGATCGTGACCATCGAGGCGCTGGAGGCCTGGTGCCCGCCGACCTTGAGCCCGCCCGGGTTCGGGCGCACCCGGTTGGCGTGGTCGACGATCGCGGTCGCCAGCCAGAGGACGCGGTCCTCGATCTGGCGCAGGGCCCGGTCGCTGCCGGTGTCGCTGCCCGCCGGGGTGGCCGTGAGGCTCATGCCTTCCTCGCTCCTGGGTGTCGCCGGGACGGTCGCCGGGCCCGCGCACCGGCGCCAGCAGACGATCACGGACGGCGGCGCCGCACAATCCGCGAGGGACCGCCACGCGCCCGTGCCCTGCCGACCATGTGCAGCTGGGGCGCGTCTCGGCCACGAGACGCGCCCCAGCTGCACATCACCGGGGCTGGCTCAGGGGCACGACTCCTCACGCTTCACGACGCCGAGGTCGATCACCCCCTCGGCGTCCCCGGTCACCTGCTGACCGACCGGGATGTTCTGCGTGCACACCACCCAGTTGGAGTCGAGGACCTGGTTGCGCATCCCCAGGAGGTCGTGGGAGCGACTCAGGAAGACACCGTTGCCCTGGATGAGGTTCTGCGCGGTCTGCAGGTCGAGCCCCACGAGATCCGGCATGGCGAAGTCGACGACGGGGGCGGTGGCCGTGGCCGGGGCCGGGGCCGGCGACGGGACCGGGGCGGGTGTCTCGGTCACCGTCACCGTCACCGGCGCAGGTGTGGGAGCGACGGCAACCGGGCTCGGCGCCGACGAGGAGGTGGACGCCGTCGCACTCGTCGACGCCTCCCCCGTCTCGCCCCCGGCGTTGCCGATGCCCACGCCGACCACCAGTGCTCCGGCCACCGCCCACACCGCCGGACGCTTGTGGAGGGGCTTCCTGGCGGGCGCCGACGGGAGGGGGGCAGTGGCGAACTGGCCCGGTGGGTCGTACGGCGGTCGGGTCATGAGGTCCTCCGGGGTGGGGCGACGGTCTGGCCGCACGGCCAGGACGGGCGGCCCGGCGCTGCTGGGATCGGGCCCGCCGGGGGCCGTCTCGGCACGCGACCCCGGCGTCGTGACCCTCCGCAGGGGCACCCGGCCGGCCCTCCTGCAGGGTCCCGCCGCGAGCGTGCGAGCGATGGGGGGCAGGAGGGTCCTTCTTCAGTCGCGGCACGCCCGTCACACCCGTCCCAGACGCCTCGGCGACCTGAGGGACCGTTCCGTCCGGACCGGTAGACAGGACGCCATGAGCACCACGCACGTCCGGCCCTCCGGCCCCGGCACCCGGCCGGCCGTCGCGATCCAGGTGACCTCGACGCCGGTGCTCAGCTACGCGCTGGCCCACAACCGCGTCCCGGTCGTCTCCCGCCTGGCGTTCACCAACCACGGCGGCGCGGTGCACGGCGCGACCGTGCGGCTGGGCGTGCGCGACGCGGAGGGCCCGATCGGCAGCCCCGTCGAGCTGCTCGTCGACCTCGACGCCGGCCAGACCACGGTGCTCAGCGACGTCGGCCTGGTCATGGACCCCGCCGCGATGCTGCAGATCGAGGAGCAGCGGCCCGGCTCGATCGAGATCGACCTGCTCGTGGACGGCGAGGACGTCGGCGGCACCGCCGTCCCGGTGCAGGTGCTGGCGGCCAACCAGTGGCTGGCCGCCCCCGTGCCGCTGGCGCTGGAGATGCTCGCGGCGCACGTGCTGCCCAACCACCCGTCGGTGACCACGCTGATCGGCGAGGCCGCCGACCTGCTCGAGGCGCGCACCGGCAGCGGGTCGGTGCAGGGCTACCAGTCCGGCCCCGAGCGGGTCGACGAGATCGTCGCCGCGCTCACCGAGGCGATGCAGCGCCGCGCCATCCGCTACACCGAGCCCCCGGCCTCCTGGGCCGACGTCGGGCAGAAGGTGCGCACTCCCGGGGACGTCCTCGACGGGCGGGTCGGCACCTGCCTGGACACCGTCGTCACGCTGGCCGCCGCGCTGGAGCAGGCGGGCATCCGGCCGCTGCTGTGGGTGGCCGAGGGCGTCGGCGGCGGGGTGGGGACGGGACACGCGTTCCTCGGCTACTGGCGCGAGGAGCGCAGCGCCGAGAGCGTCGCCACCACCGACGTCGCACCGCTGGTCAACCTCGTCGACCTCGGGCTGATCCGGCTGGTCGAGACCACGCTGCTCACCAGCCGCGGCTCGGCCGGCGCCGACCTGCACGCCCCCGCCTACAGCGCCTGGCTGGCCGGCGCCGGCGACCTCGACCGGGTCCTGGGCGTCACCGACGTCCACCGCGCCCGGCGCGACGGCATCGTGCCGCTGCCGGCCCGCACCCGCGGCCGGGACGGCGCGGTGCAGGTCGTCGAGTACCGGCCGGCGGTGCACAGCGTCCCGGCCCGGCCGGTCGAGCGGGCGCCGGGGGCGGGCGGGTCATCGGCACAGCCGGGCCGCCCCGAGATCCCGGCCCGCGTGCAGCAGTGGAAGAACAGCCTGCTGGACCTCTCGCTGCGCAACCGGCTGATCAACTACAGCGAGCGGGCCGGCCTGCCGCTGACCGTGCCGGCGTCCCACCTGGGAGTGCTGGAGGACCTGCTGCACAGCGGCACCGCCGTCCAGCTGCTGCCCGACGACCGGATCGCCGCCGTGCACCGCGAGCGGGGCCTGGCGACCGCGCGCGACCTGCCCGACGCGCAGCTGGCCGAGGTGCTCGTCGAGCGCCGCGCGGTGCACGCCCAGGTCAGCGAGGGCGGCTACCTGCCGCGGCTGCGCAACCTGGCCTACAAGGCCAAGACGGTGCGCGAGGAGACCGGCGCCAACAACCTGTACCTGGCCCTCGGCAGCCTGGTGTGGGAACTCGACGGCCGGCCGCTGCGCTCCCCGCTGGTGCTGGTGCCGGTCACCCTCACCCCGACCAGCCGCAACGGCGTCTACCGGCTGGCGCTCGACGACACCGGGTCGAGCACCCCGAACCACTGCCTGCTGGAGAAGCTGCGGCAGGTGCACGGCCTCGCCGTCCCGGGGTTGACCGAGCCCGGCGAGGACGGCGCGGGCATCGACCTGGACCGGTCGCTGCAGGCGATGCGCCAGGCGCTGGCCGACGCGGGGCTGCCGCACCGGGTCGAGGCCACCGCCGACCTCGCCGTCCTGCAGTTCGCCAAGTACCGGCTCTGGAAGGACCTCGACGAGCACTGGGCCGACCTCACCGCCAACCCGCTGGTGCACCACCTCGTGCACCGGCCCACGGAGGCGTTCGTCGACCCGGTCCCCGACACCGCGGACGCCACCGACCTCGACGAGCTGGCCGCCGCGTGCCCGGTGCCCGCCGACGCCTCGCAGCTGCGCGCGGTCGCCGAGGCCGCCGCCGGCCGCACCTTCGTGCTCGAGGGCCCGCCCGGCACCGGCAAGTCGCAGACGATCACCAACCTGCTCACCCGCGCGGTCGCCGACGGCAAGAGGGTGCTGTTCGTCGCCGAGAAGCGCGCGGCGCTGGACGTCGTCGCGCGGCGGCTCGAGGCCGTCGGCATGGGCCCCTTCGTGCTCGACCTGCACGACAAGGGGGCCAAGGCCGCAGGAGTGCGCGCCCAGGTGCAGGCCGCACTGGAGCACGCGGTCACCGTCGACGCCGAGGGCCTGACCGCCGACTCCGACGACCTGCGCTCGGCCCGCCGCACCCTGGCCCGCTACGCCGAGCGGTTGCACGCGGAGAACGCCGCCGGGCTGTCGTACTACACGGCACGGACGGCGACGCTGGCCCGGCGGGACGGCGTCCCGAGCCTGCCGGTCTCGCCCGCGTTCGTGGCCGCCGCCTCGGCCGAGACGCTCACCGCGGTGCGCCGAGCACTGGCGCTGCTGCCCGACATCGCCGACCTGGTGCGCCCCTCGCCGCGGCACGCGTGGGCGTTCGTGGACACCGCGCAGGTCGACCTGCTCGCCGCCCAGCAGACCGCCGCCGCCGTCGACCAGGCCGTCCGCGACCTGCCCAGCGAGCCGCACCTGGCCCGGGTGCTGCGCGAGGTCCGCACGCCCGCGGACCTCGACGCGCTGGCCCACCTGCTCTGCGGCCCGGCGACGACGCTCGACGTCCTCGACGAGGTGCCCACCGAGCGCTGGAACGTGGCGACGACGACCGTGCTGAGCGAGGTCGCGGCGTTCTCCGGCGCCGTCCACCCCGGGATGGAGCTGGCCACCCCGGCCGCGCTGGAGCTGCCCCTGGCCGACCTCTACGTCGCCGCGCAGACCGCGCAAGCCGGCCGCTTCCTGGCCCGCCGCGCGGGGCTGCGGGCCGTCCGCGACCGGCTGCAGCCGGTGCTGCGTCCGGGCGTGCAGGTCAAGCTCGGCGACGTCCCGGAGCTGACCGCGCAGCTGTGGCGGCTGCAGACGGCCGCGCAGGGCATCGTCGCCCGCGCGTCGGTGATCCCCGGCCTGGTCGTGCCGCCCAGCTGGAACCCGCTGGCCGAGCCGGAGCTGCTGGTCGGCCAGGTCGAGTGGCTGGAGCGGGCCGGCTCCGCCACCGACAGCGCCAGCGAGTTCGCCGTCGCGCTGCGCCGATGGGTCGTGCAGGGCGAGGGCCCCGACCCGGCCGCCGGCGCCGCCGTCGCCCGGCTGCGCGACGCGGTCACCGCGCTGCTGAGGGTGTGCCGCAGCAACGCGCGGCGGCTGGCCGAGTGGGCCGGCGACGACGGCCTGGTGCTGCGCTGGCAGATGACCCGGCCCGAGCGCGGCGTCGAGCACACCGGGCTGATGTCGCTGCGCCGCTGGGCCGATCTGGTCGACACCCTCGAGCCGCTTCGCGCCGCCGGTCTGCACGAGGCGCGGGCGCTGCTGGTCACCGGCGAGCTGCCCGCCGAGGACGCCGTCCGGGCCTTCGAGCGCGGCCTGGCGCGCGCCTCGGTCACCGAGCGCCGCGACGCCGCCGGCCTCGACGACTTCGACGCCGACGCGCACGAGCGGGCGATCACCCGGTTCACCGCCGCCTCCCGGGCGGTGCGCGCACACCTGCGCTCGGTACTGCCCGCTTCGTTGCTCGAGGCCCGGTCCTTGGACGCCGTCGGCGGCGAGGGCGAGGTCGGCGCGCTGCAGCGAGGGCTGGCCGAGCCCCGCCGCGGGCTGGGCGTGCGCGCGCTGCTGGCCCGCCACGGCCGGCTGGTCACCACCGCGATGCCGTGCGTACTGGTCAGCCCGGACTCGGTGGCCCGGTTCTTCCCCGCGCAGGCAGGTCTGTTCGACCTGGTGGTCTTCGACGAGGCCTCGCAGATCCGGGTGGCCGACGCGGTCGGCGCGCTGGGCCGGGCCAGGGCGGCGGTCGTCGTGGGCGACAGCCGGCAGATGCCGCCGACGTCGTTCGCCGAGCCGACCTACGGCGTCGCGGAGGACGACGCGGTCGAGCTGCTGGGCACCTCGGTCGAGGACGAGGAGTCGATCCTCTCCGAGTGCGTGCAGGCGCGGGTGCCGCGGCAGTGGCTGTCCTGGCACTACCGCAGCCAGGACGAGTCGCTCATCGCGTTCAGCAACGCCAACTACTACGACAACCGGCTCTCGTCGTTCCCCGCGCCGACTCACGGCCGGCCCTCGGCGGACGTCGACGGCCGCGGCATCTCGCTGGTCCGGGTCAACGGCACCTTCCACCGCACCGGCGCCGGCCGGCTGCTGCGCACCAACCCGATGGAGGCCAAGGCGGTCGTGGCCGAGGTGCGCCGCCGGTTCGACGCCTCGCCGGACGTGGTGCCCTCGATCGGCGTGGTCACCTTCAACGCCCAGCAGCGCGCCTACATCGAGGGCCTGCTGCGCGACGCCAGCGACGAGCGGCTGGTCGAGGCGCTGGACCGCACCGACGGCGAGGGTCTGTTCGTCAAGAACCTGGAGAACGTGCAGGGCGACGAGCGCGACGTCGTGCTGTTCTCCACCGGCTTCAGCGTCGACGACCGCGGCGTGCTGCCGCTGAACTTCGGCCCGCTCAACCGGGTCGGCGGTGAGCGGCGGCTCAACGTGGCGGTCACCCGCGCCCGCCGGCAGGTCGTCGTCGTCTCCTCCTTCGACCCGTCGCAGCTGCGCGCCGAGCAGACCTCGTCGGTCGGCGTGAAGCACCTGCGGGCCTACCTCGACCTGGCCGCGCTCGGCACCGACGCGCTGCCGCGTGAGGCCCGGCCGGTCGCCGTCCCGGACCGGCACCGCGAGGAGATCGCCGCGGCGCTGCGCGACCGGGGCCTGAGCGTGCGCACCGACGTCGGCCTCTCGGAGTTCCGCGTCGACCTGTCGGTGGCCCGGAACGGGACGCCGGACGAGCCGGTGGTGGCCGTGCTGCTCGACGGCCCGGCGTGGGCCCGGCGGCGCACCGTCGGCGACCGCGACGGCCTTCCGGTCGAGGTGCTGTCGGGGATGCTCGGCTGGCCCGCCGTCGAGCGGGTCTGGCTGCCGACCTGGCTGCGTGACCGCGAGGCCGTGCTCGACCGGCTGGTCGCCGCCGTCGCGGCGGTACCGGTCCCCGCGCCGGCGGCGGTGGCGGCTGTCCCCGTCGTGGTGGCGGACCCGGAGCCGGCTGCCGTCGTCCCGCCGTTGCCCGCGCCCGCCGAGCCGCCGGCGCCCGAGGTCCGCACGGTGGTGCCGCTGCGGGCCGCGCCGTCGGCGGTCGTGGAGAGCGTGGCGGCCGCGCCCGAACCCGTGGTGGCCGAGCCCGGAGCCGCGCCGGAGCCCGTCCCGGCGGTCCCCGCGGAACCCGCCGTCGAGGCCACGACCACCCCGCGGCCGGCCCGGCGGGCGTCGCGGAAGCCCACCGCTCCGCTGCTGGAGGGCGAGACGGCGTTCTCGCCCTGGACCCCGAGGGGCGGCCTGGAACGCAAGGCGCTCGACTCGCTGGACGACCCGCGGGCCGCCCGCACCGTGCGACGGGTGCTGACCGCCGGGCTCAGGGCCGAGGGCCCGGTGCACCGCGACCGGCTGGTGCGGATCGCGGCGGGCGCCTTCGGGCTGTCCCGGGTCAGCGAGGCCCGCCGCGACGCGCTGCTGCGGTTGCTGCCCGACGGCGTCGTCGACGGCGACTTCGCCTGGCCCGAGTCGCTGGACCGTGCCGGCTGGACCGGTTTCCGGCGGCAGGCGGCCGCCGCGGACCGGCCGCTGGAGCACGTCGCGCCGGAGGAGGTCGGCAACGCCATGGCCGCGCTGTGCCTGGCGGCGGGCGAGCTGGCCGAGGACGAGCTGTTCGTGCGCACCGCCGAGGTCTTCGGCTACCGCCGCCGGACGCCGTCCTTGATCCCGCTGCTGCAGGCCGCGCTGACCCGCGCCCTGGACGCCGGCCGGCTGGTGCGGCAGGAGTCCGGCGTCCTCACCGCCGGCTGACCGCACCTGCCCTGCTGCAGGAGGCCGAGGTCCTTCGATCCGGCAGGACGAGGTGCAGGTCGGGCCGGTGGCCCGGGTGAGACGTCGATCCAGCGTCGCCAGCGGCACGGCGAACTCCTCCGCCAGCGCCACGTATGCGGCGTCGTAGGCGGTCACCGCCGGGTGCAGCTCCCAGATCCGGGTCGCCAGCGGCTCGAAGCCGAACGACCTGACGGTCAACCGCGTGAGGTCCAGGTGCGCGAGCGCTGCGACACCGGCGTCGAGCCGGCCACCGAGCGCCGCCCGGCGCAGGACGTTGGACGCCTCCACCTGCATGTGCGGCGGGGCGGTGAGGTCCTCCCCCCGGAGCAGCGCCCGCGCCCATCCCCCGTCGCTGCCCCCGTCGACGAGGGCAGCGACCACGACGGACGGGTCGACGACCAGGGTCACCGACGGTCGGCGTCCCTCGCCTCGAGGATCGCCTCGGCCGGCACGTGCGTGCCGGTGGTGCGCACCCGCTCGGCCACGCGATCCCACAGCTCGTCGGGATCAGGTCGCTCCGCGAGTGCGGTCAGCTGCCCCCGCACGTTCACAGCGGCGATGACTGCACGGTGCGTGCAGCGCGGTCCGCTGCGGCCTCCTCGGGGCGAAATGGGGGATGTCCCGGATGGTCGTCAGCACGGGGAGGAGTGCACCCTGGCGGCACCGGATGGATGTGGAGGCGGCCGACTCCCACCTCGCTCCCAGGAACAGGGCCTAGCGTCGGCATCCTCGCTCTCGATGGGAGGCCCTACCGCGTGGACGAGGCGCTCGATCCCGCCGGAGCGGTCGCCGACCTGGCCGGGACCCGCCAGATCGGCCTGCTCGAGCCCGGCGACCCGGACCGCATCGGTCCCTACGACCTGCTGTGCCGGCTGCCGCGCGGTGGCCAGGGCGCGGACGTCTTCGTCGGGTCGGCCGGGCCGGACGGCGCGCTGGTCGTCATCAAGCGGCTGCCCGAGGGTGCGCCGGACCTGGCCCGCAAGCGGCTGGCCCGGGAGGTGGAGAACGCCGCCCGCGTGAAGAGCTCGCGGGTGGCCAGCATCGTCGACCAGGACCTCGAGGCCGAGGCGCCCTACTACGTGCAGCAGTACGTCTCCGGGACGCCGCTGGACGAGTTCATGGCGCACCGCTCCGGCGGGCTGAACGCCGAGGAGCTGCGCCGGATCGCCATCGGGTTGCTGCGCGCGCTGCGCGACGTGCACGCCGCCGGCGTCGTCCACCGGGACGTCAAGCCGGGCAACATCATCATCTCCGGGGACGACGTGTGGCTGGTCGACTTCGGCATCAGCCGCTACATCGGCCCGGAGCCGCCGTCGGGCACCGCGACCACGGGCATGGCGGCGCTCGGCACGAAGCTGTTCGCCAGCCCGGAGCAGCTGGCGGGGGCGGTGCTCACCGAGGCCAGCGACGTCTACAGCTGGGGCATGGTGATCGCCTACGCGGCCGGCGCGGTGCACCCGGTGGACCCCGACGACACGATGCCCGACTCCGACTACTACCTGGCGCTGCGGGCCGGCCGGCTGGACCTGAGCGGGGTGCCGGCCAACCTGCTCGACAGCGTGGAGAAGGCGCTGCGGTTCAACCCCGAGCGCCGCCCGACCGTGGCCCAGCTGGCCCGCCAGGTGGAGCAGCGCACCCGCTGGCTCGGCGAGACCTCGCAGATCCCCGACCCGCGGACGACGATGCGCGACCTGCGCTCCCTCGGCGCGGTCACCGAGGCGGCGCGCTACGAGCTGGCCCGGCTGGAGCGGGCGGTCGCCGACACCTGGTCCGGCTTCGCGGCGGCCGCCGCGGTGATGGTGCTGCTGGGCGTCCTCGCCGGGCTGCTGCTCGCCGTCCTGTACCACGTCGTCTTCTAGCACGGTGTCTTCCAGCACTGTGTCCATCTGAGCCCCGAACCCCTCGAGGAGGAGCACCGTGTCCGGGTTGTACGAGCGCGCGCTGACCCAGCAACGGCTCGACGCGCGTCGCCAGCGGTTCCGGGAGCGCCAGCAGGTGCTGCTGGCGATCCTGGTGGTCACCACCGTCGTCTTCTTCGCGCTGTTCGTCCGCTGACGATGCGCCGCCGCGTCTGCCCCCGCTGCCTGGAGCCCCTGACCGCGCCGGTGTGGCGCGACGCCACCGGTGCGCCCACCCGGCCACCGGTGGAGCGCCGGACCCGCTGGCAGCGGCTGCTCGACCCGCTGCGCACCGACCCCCTGCCGGTGCCCACGGCCCGGGACGCGGCCGGCGCGGCCGCGGCCAACGTGGTGCCGACCTGCCCGCGCGGGCACCGGCTGCCGCCGGAGTACCTCGACCGGCCGACGATCGTGATCGGCCTGGTCGGGCTGACCGGCGCCTCGAAGAGCACCTACCTGACCGTGCTCATCGACCTGCTGCACGAGGGCGCGCTGGCCCCGCTCGGCGTCTCCGTCGAGATGGACGAGGAGTCCGCCGCCCGCTTCGACGACCACCGCTACCGGCTCCTGGTGCAGCGCCAGCAGCTGCCGCTGACCCTGCCGCTGCTGGGTGAGGGCAGCTCCCCCGAGCCGTTCATGCTCGTGCTCCGCGGCACCGGCCGGAACGGCGCCGAGCGCACGGTCAACCTGGTCTTCTTCGACGCCTCCGGCGAGCAGCTGTACCGCAGCGAGGACATGGGGCTCTACGGCAGGTTCCTCTACGCGGCGACCTCGCTGCTCGTCGTCCTCTCCCCCGGTGTCTTCCCGCGGCTGCGCTCGGTGGCCGATCCCGGTGAGGACTCGATGGGCCTGGCCCGGCACACGCAGATGGTCGTCAACCTGGCGAACGTGCTGCGCGCCGCCCGGAGCCTGCCGCTCGACGCGCACGTGGACGACGTGGCCACCGCCGTCGTGCTCAGCAAGGCCGACAAGCTGCGCGGCGTGCCGGACTTCCCGGCCGAGACCCTGCGCGACCCCGACCTGCGGACGATGCCGCTGGCGCACTGGTTCGCCGACGTGCGGGACAACAGCTCCCGGCTGGTCGACTTCCTCGAGGTCAGCGGCGGGTCGAACCTGCTGACGGCGGTGCTGCACCGGCTGCCCCGGCCGACCGTGCACGCGGTCTCGGCCACCGGCGCCGACGCCCGGGACGGCGGCTACCCGCGGATCGCGCCGGTCGGCGTGCTCGACCCGCTGCTGGTGCTGCTGGCCCGCTCCGGCTTCCTCTCGGCGGAGGGCCTGGACCCCGAGGAGTACGGCGCGGGCCTGCGCGGCGAGTGGTCGCGGTGAGCGGCCGGGCCTGCCCGCAGGCGCTCTACACCTCGGCGAGCCGCACGCTGGAGGGGCCCGGGTTCGGCGTCTACGCGCACTCCGCGGACTGGCCGGCCGACGTCGGCCGCACCCGCAAGGCGCTCGGCGCGCTGGTCGGCTTCCGGCCCGAGGACGGCGAGGCCTACGGGGTGCTCTCCCGCGGGGCCGGTCGGGTGCTCTACCGCGCGGTGGCCGCCCGCGCCGACGGCTTCGGCCGCCCCGGGAACTACCTGGTGCACCTGCTCTGGGACGAGGGCGGCCGGCTGGGCGTCCGCGACGTGCTCGCGCTGCGCCGGGCCGGGCGGTTCCTCGACGCCCTCCCCGAGGACTGGGCCCCCACCGCCGACCTGCCACCGCTGCGGGTGGCGTTCGCCGACCGGGCCGCGCCGGCGCTGACCCCCGACGAGGTGGACGCGCTCACCCCGCCGCTGGCCGGGTTGCTGGCCACCCTCGCCGCGGGCTCGGGCAGCTGCGCGCTGCCGGTGCGGACGGCGTCGGGCCGCGAGGTGGCCGAGGTGCTCTTCGTCGTCCTGCCGCGCGCGCTGACCAGTGGCGTCTCGCTGCACAGCGGCACCCGGGAGGACGTCGGAGACACCGCACTCGTCGGCGTGCGGCTCACCGACGCGCCCGCCCCGACGGCGGCCGCGGCACACGACACCGAGCGCGCCCGCACGCTGCTCGAGGCCGCGAGCAAGGCCGAGCTCGCGCCCGACGAGCTGGCCGACCTGCGCCGCCTGGACGCGTGGCTGTTCGCCGACGCCTGGGCCGAGCAGGACGCCGCCGGGCTGTCGGCCGACCAGGTGGCCAGCGTGCTCGAGTCGTCGGCCGCACCGCGCTGGCTGGGGCGCGGGGGCAACGCGGCCGCCGCCCTGGACCTCGCCGCCGGCAGCCCGGCCGTCGAGACGGCGCTGCGGGCGGCGGTCGACCGGTGGCCGGCGGTCGCCGAGCTGGTGCGCGGCCGGGTGCTCGCGGCGCTGCTGGACGAGGTGTTCGACGGCGCCGCGGGCCCGGCCGAGCTGGCCGTCGAGGTGGCCGGGGTCGGGCAGGCCGACCTGTGCGCGGCGCTGGCCGACGAGGTGCGCCGTGGGCGCCGGATCACCCGGCTGGACCGCGCGGCCGGTCTGCTGGTCGAGCAGGCGCTGGCCCTGGGCGTCGACCTGCCGCTGTTCCGGCTCACCGGGCAGACCTGGGAGCTGGCACTGCTGGCCACCCGCCGCGAGGTCGTCGGCGATGCGCTGCTCGCGCAGTGGCGGTCGTCGGGGGGGTGGACGGCGGAGCACGGCGAGCTGCTGGGGCACCTGCTGGTCGCCGATCCGGGCTGGCTGGCCCGGCTGGGCGACGCCGTCCCGGTCTCGGCGCTGCCGCCGGCGCTGCGGTGGGCGGCACTGCGCATGGACGTGGCCGGGGTCGAGGAGCTGGCCGCGGCCGTCGCGACCGGGGCCGCCGCCGGGCGTGGCTGGGCCCTGCGCGAGGTGGTGTTCGGTTCGGAGCTCCCGGCCGACGAGGTCGACCAGGTGCTCGGCCGGCGCCTGGAGCTGCTGCTGGTGGACGACGGTTGGCCGCAGGAGCTGGCGCAGTCGTTCGCGCGCAGCCGTGGTGGCGGCGACCCGCCTCGCCGGCGCCGTCGCCGCGGCGACGGGTGAGAGACCCCGACGACGGCACCTCCGCTGCCCCGGCAGTCCCACTGGGCACAGCCGTCCCGGTGCATCCCAGCCACGTCCGCTCCGGCTCCTAGCCTCGGTGCTGACCACGCACGGAAGGACTCTCATCGTGGCCAAGCACCTGCTGGACGAGACCGCCGAGTTCGCGCTCCCCACCCTCGGGCGGCACGCGGCCGACGGCGAGGACGACCCCGGCGACCGGACGCAGCGGTTCGACGCCGGCGTGCGCCGCCAGCCGCCGGTCCCGAGCCGCGCGGACGCCGACGGCCGCGCTCGGTAGCGACACCATCGCCGCGAGAGGTGGAGGCCCCGGCGGCACTGCCCTCCTCGAACGTCCGCCCTGCTCCCGGTGCGGAGCAGCGCCTGACCGTCCACGGAGGCGTCGGGTTCGGAGCACCCGGGTCGTGCTGACCTCTCCCCTGCTCCCAGTGCGGAGCAGCGGCGCGGGTCGGGGAGGGAGCGGTCCGGCGCGGCTCAGGTGCGGCCGAGGCCGACCAGGGTGACGTCGTCGGTGTCGGCCGGGTCGAGGGCGGCGAGCACCTCGTCCAGCAGCGCCTCGGGCTCCTGGCCGGCCGCGACGGCGGCGCAGAGCGTGTCCAGCCGGTCGGGCAGCGGGACGTCGCGGCGCTCCACCAGCCCGTCGCTGTAGAGCAGCAGCCGGTCCGGCCCGGCCAGCCGGAGCCGGGTCTCGGCGTAGTCGACCTCGTCGAGCAGTCCCAGCGCCGGTCCGCGCCCCTCGGACAGCAGCCGCACCCCGTCGGCCGCCGCGTGCAGCACCGGCAGGTGGCCGGCGTTGGCGACCGCGACCTCCCCGGTCTCCGGGTCGAGCTCGACGACGACCGCGGTGGCCAGCTCCCCGGGCAGCAGCGCGGCGATCAGCTCGCCCAGCCCCTGCAGCGCGGCGGCCGGGCCGCGGTCGCGGAGCAGGTGGGCGCGCAGCGCGTGCCGCAGCTGGGCGGTGACCGAGGCGGCGGCCAGGCCGTGCCCGGCGACGTCCCCCAGCACGATGGCCAGCCGGCCGCTGGGCAGCGGCACCAGGTCGTACCAGTCGCCGCCGACGACGTCCGCGGCGCTGGGCCGGTAGCGGGCGGCCAGCGCGACACCGGGCACCTCCGGCAGTGCTCCGAGCAGCAGGGTGCGCTGCAGCGCGGCGGCCAGCCGGTCGTCCTCCGCGGCGCGCAGCAGCGCCGACTCGGTCAGGTGCGCGGCCAGCGCCTGCGCGGCCTCGACCTCGTGCGCACGCCACGGCGTCGCCGTCCCCCGCACCGTCTCGCGCCACGCGGCGAACGAGCGGCGCGGGGACAACCGCGGCCCGGTCCCGGTCTCGACCGTCTTGGGCGTGTGCGGGTTGCCGCCCCAGGTGACCTCGCGCAGGGTCTCCGGCCGGAACCAGGCCAGGAAGTCGCCGCGCCCGCCGCCGACCTCGACCGCGAGCAGGCCGCTGGCGGTGTCGGCGACGTCGACCGCCCCGGGCACCACGCTGCCGAGCGCGTCGGTGGCCGGGCGGCCCTGGTCGAGCAGCGCGGTGACCAGCCCGGGCACCCGCTCGGCGGGCGGGGTGCTGCCGAGCAGGTGCAGCCGACCATCGAGGCGGACGGCGGCGCCGGCGGCGGGCAGCAGGTCCAGCACGGTCGGCGTCCCCTCGGTGAGGGCCTGCGCCGGGGTCCGCGGGGTGCGGCCGAGCGCGGCCACCAGCTCGGCCTGCCGCTGCGCC
Source organism: Geodermatophilus sp. URMC 65 (assembly GCF_053502545.1). Classification (NCBI taxonomy): domain Bacteria; kingdom Bacillati; phylum Actinomycetota; class Actinomycetes; order Geodermatophilales; family Geodermatophilaceae; genus Geodermatophilus; species Geodermatophilus sp. URMC 65. Next base: position 4,298,621 of record NZ_CP199954.1, on the reverse strand, counting down.
ACCGCCACCACGCGGCCCTGATCGCCGTCCTCGACCGTGGTGTGCAGCAGCAGCGAGGCGGTGCGGCCGAGGAACTCCGCGGCCACGCGGTCGGCGTAGGAGGGGCGGTGCGGGCCGCTGTAGGAGTGGCACGAGATGAGCCCCCACAGCCGGCCGCGGTCGATGAGCGACACCGACATCGAGGCGAGCACGCCCATGTTGGCCAGGTACTCCAGGTGCACCGGCGAGACGCTGCGCAGCACCGCGCCGGAGAGGTCCAGCGGGCGCCCGGTGACCGGGTTGCTGGCCGGCTCCAGCGGCACCCGCCGGTAGGTCGCGTCGGGGATCAGCCGCAGCCAGTTGGTCGCGTAGAGCGCGCGGGCCTGGGCGGGGATGTCGCTGGCCGGGTAGTGGAGGCCGAGGAAGGGCTCGAGGTCCGCGCGGCGGTCCTCGGCGACCACCTCGCCGTTCCACTCGGGGTCGAAGCGGTAGACCATCACCCGGTCGAAGCCGGTGAGCGCCCGGACGTCGCGGGCCAGGGAGGCGGTCAGCTCGTCGAGGGTCCGGCTGGCCGACAGCCGCTGCAGCACCGACGCCAGCCGGGCGTGCCAGACGGCGCCGGCCTGCTCGGCGCCGGCCAGCGGCTCCCACTCGGTGAGCAGCAGGCCGTCGGCGCGGTGGACGACGAGGTCAACCTCGGCGCCGGCGACGGTCACCCGCAGCGGGGTGACCTCGGGAGGGTCCCCGGCCAGGCCGGCGCGCAGCCGGTCGAGGTCGGCGGGGCCGAGCACGTCGGCGAGGGACGCCGGGGTCGGGCCCAGGACGTCGGTGGCGTTGGCCGAGGCGACGACGACGGCGAGGTCGGGCTCGGTGACGGCCAGCAGCGCGCCGTGCGGCTGGATCGCACCCGGGACGGCGATCGGCTCGTCGGCGCAGCGCTGCAGGGCGTCCTCGTCGACATCAGGCCGGGCTGTGCTCGCGGTCAGCGTCATCGCCGTCCGACCCTACGGACTACGGACCGACCTCGTTCTCCGTCAGGCTGGGCGACTCGACGATCGGCACGACCGCCCGCAGCTCCAGCAGGTCGACCACCAGCCGCACCGGCCGGTTGGCGCGGGGGCAGACGACCTCGAGCGCGACGCTCTCCGCAGCGGCGCGGCGGGCGATGCGCACCAGCTCCCGGGCACCGGAGCTGTCGAGGAACGTCGTGTCGGTCAGGTCGACGACCAGGGACTGCGGCTGCTGGGACAGCTGTGACTCCGCCGCCTCCGCGAGGCGCGGGGCGGTCGCCAGGTCCAGCTCTCCGCGTACGCTCAGCGCCGGCCGTCCGAGGACCGTCGTCCGCTCGACGTCGAACTGCACGGATCGGTCCTCTCCATCGACGACGTGGAACCTGAGCAGCCTAGATGCCTGCGGGCGGGAGGGGGGAACCCGGCGTGGACATCGCGTTCACGGTCCACCTCCCGGTGGACACCGGCAGCGTCCCGTTCATCCGCGGGCTGTGCCGGCAGGCGCTGGAGCACCTGCGCATCGAGCGGACGGTGGTCGACGAGATCGCGCTGGCGCTCACCGAGGCCTGCGCCAACGTCGTCCAGCACGCCGGGGAGCACGCCGAGTACGAGGTCGAGGTCGCCATCGACGACCGGCTGTGCCGGATCAGCGTGGTGGACAGCGGCGAGGGCTTCGACCCCGCCGCGCTCTCGGAGCGGGACGACCACTCGCCGCTGGACGAGGGCCGCGGCCTGCTGCTCATGCAGGCGCTGGTCGACCGGCTGGACTTCCGGCACGAGTCCGACGGGCGGCACCGCGTCACGCTGGAGAAGCGCCTGGCGCCGCACCCGCCGCTGCGCCTGGTCGACCCCGTCTGAGCATGGCGGCCACGGAAGACGTCCTCCAGGACCGCTACGAGCTCCGGTCGCTGATCGCCACCGGGGGCATGGGCGAGGTCTGGCGCGGGCAGGACCGGGTGCTCGGCCGCGACGTCGCGGTCAAGGTGCTCAAGAGCCAGTTCACCGGCGACCCGGTCTTCCTGACCCGGTTCCGCACCGAGGCCCGCCTGTCGGCCGGGCTGACCCACCCGAACATCGCCGTCCTGCACGACTACGGCGAGGGAGAGCCCGTCTCCCCCGGCGGCGACCGGCTGGTCTACCTGGTCATGGAGCTGGTGGACGGCGAGCCGCTGTCGGCGGTGCTGGCGCGCGAGGGCCGGCTGACCCCGGAGCGGACGCTGGACCTGCTGGGGCAGGTCGCCGCCGGGCTGGCCGCCGCGCACGCCGCCGGGGTCGTGCACCGCGACGTCAAGCCGGCCAACCTGCTGGTCCGCACCGACTGCACCGTGAAGATGACCGACTTCGGCATCGCCTGGTCGGCCGCGAACGCCACCGTCACCCGCACCGGCCACGTCGTCGGGACCGCGCAGTACCTGGCGCCCGAGCTGGTGCAGGGACAGAAGGCCACGCCCGCCGTCGACGTCTACTCGTGGGGCACGGTCGCCTACGAGTGCCTCGCCGGGCGCCGTCCCTTCGACGGGCCCGACCCGGTCGAGGTCGCGATGCGGCGGGTCTCGGAGACGCCCGCGCCGCTGTCGGCCGACGTGCCCGCGCCGGTCCGCGAGCTGGTCGAGCGCACCCTCGCCACCGATCCGGCCGCGCGGATCCCGGACGGCGCCGCGCTGGTCGCAGCGGTGGCCGACGCCGTCGCGGGCCGCGCGCCGGAGCCGGCCGACGAGCGGACGGCGACCCGCGTGCTGCCCATCGCCCCCGTGCCGCAGTCGACCACCGCCCCGCTGCCGGCGAACCCGGTCGCGGCCGCCGCCGTCCCCCCGGCGCTGCCCGCGCTCGACGGCGACGAGGACGAGGAGCCCGACGACCGCGGCCGCCTGCGCCGGCTGGTGGTGCCGGTGCTGGTCGGGCTGGTGGCCACGGTGCTCGTCGTCACCGGGCTGGTGCTCGGGACCCGGGACGTCCCCACGGCGGCGCCGCGCGCGGCCACCCCCACCACGTCCGCGGCGCCGACGCCGGTCGCCCCGCGGCCCTCCGGCCCCTACGTCCGGGTGGACCCGGCCAGGCACGTCGGTCAGCCGGTGGCCGAGGTGCAGGCGTGGCTCACCGGCCTGGACCTGCCGGTCGCGCTGGTGGCGGTCGAGCGGGCCGACGTCCCCGCCGGGCAGGTCCTCGCGCTCGCGCCGGCCGGCGACCTCCCGGTCGGGACGACGGTGACCGTCACCCACGCGGTCCCCCCGCCGCCTCCCCCGCCGACGACGGCGGCTCCTGCGCCGGCACCCCGGACCGCGACCGGGGACGGGGAGGACGACGAGAAGGAGCGCGGCCGGGGCCGCGGCCGGGGCAACGGGAAGGACGACGACTGAGCTCCTCGATCGGGTAGTGCGGGGATCGACGGCGGGGCGGTCCTGCGCCACCGTCGCGCCACCGACCCGGGACGAGAGGGCCATGGAGAAGATCAGCGACCGGCTGCTCAACTGGGCGTCGATCCTCGAGCCGACCACGCGCGTGCAGGCCGAGCGCACCGCCTCGATGCCGTTCATCCACCCGCACGTGGCGCTGATGCCCGACGCGCACCTCGGGCTCGGGGCGACCGTCGGCTCGGTCATCCCGACCGACCGGGCGATCATCCCGGCGGCCGTGGGGGTCGACATCGGCTGCGGGATGATGGCCGTGCGCACCCAGTTCACCGGGGACGACGTCCGCGGCCGCAACCTGGCGACGCTGCACGAGCAGATCTCGCGGGCCATCCCGCTGTCGGCCGGCCGCTACAACAAGAAGCTGCGCGAGACGGCGGCGGCGCGGGTCGAGGAGCTGCGCGACCTCCCGGGCGTGGCGCAGGCCGACGGCGTCGCGCACAACTGGCCACTGCAACTGGGCTCGCTCGGCTCGGGCAACCACTTCATCGAGGTCTGCCTCGACGAGGACGACCGGGTGTGGCTGTTCCTGCACTCCGGTTCGCGCGGCGTGGGCAACCGGCTGGCGTCCAAGCACATCCGGGTGGCGCAGGACCGCTGCCGCGACATGGACCTGCCCGACCGCGACCTGGCCTACCTCGAGGAGGGGACGCCCGAGTTCGACGCCTACGTCGAGGCGCTGCACTGGGCGCAGCGGTTCGCCGCGCTCAACCGCGAGGAGATGATGGACCGCCTCGCCGAGCAGGTGTCGCGCTTCGTCACCGAGGAGGTGCACCGCGCGCAGGTCGTGCAGTGCCACCACAACTACACCGAGCGGGAGACCCACTACGGCACCGAGGTGTGGCTCTCGCGCAAGGGCGCGATCTCCGCGCGGGCCGGCCAGTGGGGGCTGATCCCCGGCTCGATGGGCGCGGCGTCCTACGTCGTCGTCGGCAGGGGCAACGTGGAGTCGCTGACCTCGGCGCCGCACGGCGCCGGGCGCAACCACTCGCGGGGTGCCGCGCGGCGGATGTTCACCCGCGCCGACCTCGACCGGCGGATGAAGGGCATCGCCTGGGGCCGCTCGGACGCCTTCCTCGACGAGCACCCCGATGCCTACAAGCCGATCGACGTCGTCATGGCCGACGCCGCCGACCTGGTGGAGGTCCGGCACACCCTGCGCCAGGTCGTCAACGTCAAGGGCGACTGAAGAAGGACCCCCGGCCCCCCACCCCTTGCAGGCTCGCGGCGGGGCCCCTGGGGTGCTCCCCTGCCACACCACCCGGCGCGGAGCCGCTCAGGAGGACGGGGCGTCCCGGCCGGCTTCCTGCGCGGGCGGGGCCGTCGCCTCCACCGCGGTGAACGCCTCGACGATCTCGTACGTGTGGCTCACCCCGGCCGGCACCACCCAGGAGTCCCCCGGCCCGAGGTCCAGCGTCTGGTCCCCTGCGCGCAGCCGGGCCCGACCGGTGACGACGTACCCCACCGTCTCGTAGTCCCGGGCCGCCTCGGGCTTGCCCTGGGTCGGCTCTTCCGCGGCCCACAGCCGCATGGCGACCCGGGAGCCCGCAGCCAGGTACCGCTGCCCCATCTGGCCGGCGTGCACGTCCGCCGCCCCGACCTTGCTGACGCGGCCGCTCGTCGTCTCGCTCACGGACTACGGGCTACCCCGACCAAGGGCGTGCAAGCGTGGCTCACCAGGTGTGCACCAGTGGCCGGTGTCCACCGGCCGAGCGGGCGGTCAGGAACCGACGGTCCCGGGCGGCCTCCCCCTGCTCCGCATGCGGAGCAGGGGGAGACGTCCGTGGAGGAACACCACGGCCCAGCGGCGGCACGGAGGTCGCTCAGCGCTCGACCTCGGCGTGTTGCGGCGGACCTGCATGCGTGACCGGAGTCGCGGAACGGGGACCCCTGCGTGCACGTTCCACCGGGTGCTGGCGCTCGCACGCGCCGGTGACCGCGCCCCGCGACGACGCCGAGCGCAGCTGACCCGCTACCGCGCCGGCCCCCGTGCGGAAGCACGTGTGCGCGCCGACGCGCCGCCGCCCAGCGCCGGGCCGGCCGGTCAGCCACCCCACGGACCGCCACCTCCGGACGACGCACGTCCGGAGGACGACAGGAGGACACCCATGTCATCCCGCAGCACCACGCGGACCGCTCGCACGATCAGGTCCTGGATCCGCCGGTTCGACCGGTACACCCTCGTGGTCTTCAACCCGGGCGCGCCCTACCTGCCCCGCAACGACGGGGCCTGACCCGCGCCGCACCGGCCGGTGTCCGCACCCCGCGGACGCCGGCCGGTCGACGTCTGGAGGCCCGACCGACCTCGGCATCCCGGCACCGAGCCCGGCGTGTCGACACGGAACAGTGGTGCACCACTTCATCGAGCACCAGCCAGAACGGGGCTGTGCTGTTAACGTCGAGACCGGGTCGAAGAGCTGGCCCGGACTCCCACGTCCGTGGGGACGTCGTCCGGTGCTCAGCCGCCGGCTGGAGTCCCCGGGAGGGGAACACCATGCGCGCCCGTGTCAGCCCGCAGCGCTCGTTCGAGCGTCCGCTGCTCCTGTCCATCGACCTGCAGACCGGCCGCGTGACCGCCGCCGGTGAGCTCGACCGCCTCGTCGCCCACCGGCTCGGCGACGCGCTGCACGCGCTCAGCGTGACCGGTCACCGCACCTGGACCGTGGACGCCGCGGGCATCACGTTCTGCGACGCCGAGGGCCTGCGGGTGCTCGCCGCGGGCGCCGCTCTGGCTGAGGACCGCGGCTGCACGCTGCGGCTGGTCGATCCGTCGCCGTTCACCGTCCGGCTGCTGCGACTGACCGGCATGGTGGGCCTGCTGGACCCCCGGGCCGACCACTCGCCCGTCGACGCCGCCTGAGCGGCACCGGCCGACGTCCCCGCGAGGGGCGTCGGCCCGGCCCCGTCCAGGGGCTCGCCGCGAGCTTGCGAGTGGTGAGGAGGACGGGGTCCTTCCTCAGGACGACGGGGTCAGCGCGCGCACCCGGTCGATGAGCTCGCGTTCGCAGACCTCCAGGAAGCCGTCGGGGTCGGGACCGGTGTTCTGCAGCACCACGTGGTCGAAACCGGCGTCGACGTAGGGCTGCGCGTGCTGCACGTGCGCGTCGAGGTCGGGGCCGACGGAGAACTGCTGCCGGATGTCCTCGGGCTTCACCGTGGCGCTGGCCGCGTCGAAGTTGACCGGGTTGGGCAGCTCGCTCATCACCTTCCAGCCGGTGAGCGCCCAGCGGCTGGTCTCCAGGGCGGCCTGGACGGCGGAGTCCTCGTCCGCCGCCCACGCCATCGGCACCTCGGCGTACCGCGGCCCCGTCCCCCCGGCGCCGGTGTAGGCCTCGACCAGGTCGCTGCGCGGCTCCGTGGCGAACAGCCCGTCGCCGAGCTCGGCGGCGATGGCCGAGGCGTTGTGCCCACCGGAGGCCACCGCGATCACCGGCAGCTGGTCGGGCAGGTCGAAGAGGCGGGCGTCCTCCAGCTGCAGGTACCTGCCGTCGTAGGACCGGTAGCCGCCCTGCCACAGCAGCCGGATGATCTCCAGCGCCTCGCGGAGCATCTCGTGCCGTTTCCGCACCGCCGGCCAGCCGGCGCCCACCACGTGCTCGTTGAGCCGCTCACCGGAGCCGATGCCGAGGGTGAAGCGGTTGCCGGAGAGGATCTGCACCGTCGCCGCGGCCTGGGCGATCACGGCCGGGTGGTAGCGGATCATCGGGCACGTCACGCCGGTGGCCAGGCCGATCCGCTCGGTCCTGGCCGCCATCGCCCCCAGCACCGACCAGGTGAACGAGCTGTGGCCCTGGACGTCGAGCCACGGGTGGAAGTGGTCGCTCATCTCGACGAAGTCGAAGCCCGCCTGTTCGGCGCGGATCGTCTGGCGGACCAGGTCCTCCGGTCCGAAGGCCTCGGTCGCGAGCTTGTAGCCGACCTGCATGGTCGTCGTCCTCACTGTCGGGTGCGGGTCCGCGAGGGCCTGCCCGGCCGGTCAGCTGCGGAAACGACGCGCCGGACCGCCCGGTCCGGTCAGGCGCAGGACGGCCGCCGGCACCCGCGCGGCCCCCGTCCCGACCGTGCCGTCGGTGCGTGACCGGCGTCACCTACTGTCCGGGTCATGGCGGAGCAGCAGCTCAGGACGGTCCTGGAGGGTGGCGGGTTCTTCGAGGGCCCGCGTTGGCACGAGGGCACCTGGTGGGTGTCGGACTTCTACCGGCGCACGGTCAGCCGGGTGACGCCGGACGGCGCGGAGGCCGTCGTCGTCGAGGTGGAGGGTCAGCCCTCGGGGCTGGGTTGGCTGCCCGACGGGTCCCTGGTGGTCGTGTCGATGAAGGACCACCGCGTGCTGCGGTACGCCGACGGGACCCTGTCGACGCACGCCGACCTGACCGAGCACTGCGGGGGGCACCTCAACGACCTGGTGGTCACCGACGCGGGGCAGGTGTTCGTCGGCGACTTCGGCTTCGACCTGATGGGCGGCGGGGACGCGCGGACCGCGTCACTGAAGCGCATCGACCTCGACGGCACGGTGTCGGTCGCCGCGGAGGGGTTGCAGTTCCCCAACGGCATGGTGGTCCCCCCGGACGGCGGCACGCTCGTCGTCGGCGAGACCCTCGGCAACCGGTACACCGCCTTCGACCTCGACGCCGACGGCGCGCTGACCAACCGGCGCGTGTGGGCGCCGCTCGGGCCGGAGGTGACCGGCCGGACCACCGAGGAGGTGCTCGGCCAGCTCACGGTGGCGCCGGACGGCTGCGCGCTGGACGCCGAGGGACACGTGTGGGCGGCCGACGCGGTCGGCGGCCGGGTGGTGCGGGTCGCGCAGGGCGGCGCGATCGTCGACGAGGTCGCCGCGCCCGAGGGGCTCGGCGTCTTCGCCTGCATGCTCGGCGGGGAGGACGGCCGCACGCTGCTGATGTGCTGCGCGCCGGACTTCTACGAGCACAACCGGGCGCCGGCGCGCGAGGCGGTGCTGGTGGCGACCGAGGTCGGCGTCCCGCACGCCGGGCGGCCGTAGCCCCCGCCGGGTCAGCTGCTGCCCTGCCGGCCCCCGAGCGGGTGGTCGGTGTCCGGGACGCCGCTGCCGGTCTCCCCCGGGTTGGTCGACATCTCGCCGTCCCGCGCCGCCCGCGGCTCCTCCTGCTGCGACGGCGGTCCGACCAGGTCCTTCTCCGGCCGCTCGCCGGGCAGGACGTCGTCGTCGGGTCGCTCGTTGGCGCCGCCGTAGGGGCGGCCGGTCATGTTGCCCTCGGTCATCGCAGGCCTCCTCGTGCCGGGCCCGGTCCGTACCCGGACCGGGCACGGGTCACGCGGGCGCGAGGACGCGGACCGGTTCCCCGCGCAGGAAGGCGGCGACGTCCTCGACGGCGTCGCCGTAGAAGACGCGGTAGGTGTCCCGGGTGACGTAGCCCAGGTGGGGGGTGAGCACGGTGCGCGGCGCGGTGCGCAGGGCTGCGTCGGCGGGCAGCGGCTCGCGGTCGTAGACGTCGAGGCCGACTCCGGCGAGGTGGCCCTCGGACAGCACCTCGAGCAGCGCGGCCTCGTCGATGATGGGGCCGCGCGAGGTGTTGACCAGGATCGCGCTGCGCTTCATCCGGGCGAGCTCGTCGCGGCCGACCAGACCGCGGGTGCGCTCGGAGAGCACCAGGTGGACGGTGACGACGTCGGCGGTGGCGAACAGCTCGTCGCGGTCGACGCGGCGCACGCCGGCCTCGGCGGCGCGCTCGTCGGTCAGGTTCTGGCTCCAGGCGACGACGTCCATGCCGAATGCCTGGCCGATGCGGGCGACGCGGGTGCCGAGCCGGCCGAGGCCGACGACGCCGAGCCGGGCGCCGGCGAGGTCGGTGCCGACGGTGCGCTGCCAGCCGCCCGCCCGTACCCCGGCGTCCTCCTCGGGGACGTGCCGCGCCACGGCGAGGACCAGCGCCCAGGTCAGCTCGGCCGTGCCGGTGGGGTGGGCACCGGTGCCGCAGACGGTCACGCCGCGCTCGGCGGCCGCGGCGACGTCGATGGCGGCGTTGCGGGCGCCGGTGGTCACGAGCAGCCGCAGCCGCGGCAGCCGTGCGAGGAGGCTGCGCGGGAACGGGGTGCGCTCGCGCATGGCGACGACGACGTCGAACCCGACCAGCCGGTCGGCGACGGCGTCCTCGTCGTCGAGGTGGTCGGCGAAGGCGACGACCTCGGCCTCCTCGGGCAGCCGCGACCAGTCGGCGAACTCACCGGAGACGGACTGGAAGTCGTCGAGGACGGCGATGCGCAGCACGGTCCCCGAGCATGACGGCGACCCCCCGCCCGGTGCGAGCGGGGGGTCGCCGTGCGGTCAGCTGCCGGCGCTCAGCGCACCGGACCGCGGCCGTAGCCCCGGCCGCCGCCCTGCTTCTTGTTCTGCTCGCCCATCTTGGCGATGAACTCCTTGATCTTGGCCTGGTTCTGCGGCTTGCGGGCCTCCTGGATGACCTTCGCCGCGATCCCCGAGGCCAGGACCTTCCTCAACATGCCGGCCATGGTGTTCCTCCTTGGGTCGGTTGCCCCTGATCGTGCCCGGGGAACACCCGGACCAACCACGACGCCGCCACAGCTCTGAGCACCTGACCACACACTGTGCGCATCGGCTCTCCGCTTCCGAGGCAACTTTTTCATAACGCTCTGACCAGGACTTTCCCCCCGGCGTGTCCGTAGGTCGTCGACGGCGTTCACGGTGGTCAGCCCGGCGTGTCGCGGCCCGCGCCGACCGCCGTCCGGGCCCCCCGTCCTCACTTTGGACAGGGCCTTAGGGCCCACCTAGCGTCTGTCGCCGTCCGGAGGGCCCGCGTCGCTGACCTTGCGACACCCGACGGACGCCGCCGAACCGTGCACCGGTCGATGACCGCTGCGCAGGCCGGGGACCCACCGCAGCACTGGGGTGAAGCGCGACCTCGTCGCGCCGGGCGACTCCCCCGTCCGAACCCGTCAGCTAACCCGGTAGGCGGTCGTGGAGAACAGGAGAACCGTCGTCGATGACGACTGCCCGCACGTCCTTCGCTCGTCGCTCGTTCCGTGGTGTCGCCGTCGCCGCCATCGCCGGCGCCGGGATCGCCCTCGCCCCCGCTCCGGCCTCGGCCGCTGTGGGTGGCGCGACCGGTGCGGCCGTCGCCGCCGCCCCGGCCGTGACCGCAGCGCCGACCGCCGCGGCCAGCAGCGCCGCGCAGACCGCCGTCAACACCGCGCTCGCCCAGGTGGGTGACCGGTACGTGTACGGCGCCACCGGCCCGAACTCCTTCGACTGCTCGGGGCTGACCAGCTTCTCCTACAAGGCGGCCGGCATCTCCCTCCCGCGCACGTCCAAGGCGCAGTCGACGTTCGGCGCCCCGGTGTCGAAGGGCAACCTGCAGCCCGGTGACCTGGTGTTCTTCTACAGCCCGGTCTCGCACGTGGCGATGTACGTCGGCAACGGCCAGATCGTGCACGCCCTGAACTCCAGCAAGCCGGTGCAGGTCATGAAGCTCGACTCCATGCCGAGCTACGCGGGCGCCCGTCGGGTCGCCTGACCCATCCGCGCGACGAGACCGCCGATCCCGCACGACACGACGCTGTGGCCGTGCGGGATCGGCGGTCTCGACGGCCGGTCAGCCGCAGGGGTGCGGCGGCTGGTCGGCCGGCTGCAGCGAGAACACCGAGGCGGCGTCCTGCGGCCAGGTCCGCAGGAAGAGCAGGCCGTACCGTTCGTTCACCAGCGCGTCGGGGCCGGTGGTGTCGACCAGGTCCACCAGGCGGCCGGTGTCGTGGTTGCGGTAGCGCCGGAGCTCGGCGCCGCAGGCGACGGTGAGCACGTCGCCTACGGCGCCCATGACGACGACCGGCGTCCACGCGTCGTCCGGGCTGTCGTCGCACAACAGCACGCGGGTGGGGTGGACCCCGTGACCGGCGGCATGGCTGCTGCAGCGGGCCGTGCGGCTGCTGTTCGCGGTGGTCGGCCCGAGCTCGCGATCGGTCACGGCGTGCTCCTGTCCTGCGGTGCCTCCGGCGGCTGTGCGCCGGCCTGGGACAGTGCAGCACCGGGAGGTCGCCGTGCGCGCGCCCTGGACGCGGTCGTCCCCCGGTCGCGTGGGTGACGGCGGAACCCGGTGACGCAGGGTCGCGAACGGCGAGCGTGCGACGTGTCCGGAGGGTAGGTCGGCGAGGTGGATGGGCGAACGCTGCTGCTGGGTGACTGGACGCCGTGGATCAGGGACGGCATCGACGTCCTCCGGCTGATCGTGTTCGCCGGGGCCGCGGTGTACGCGGCGGACGGGCAGTGGGGGTCGGCGGCGCTCCTGACCGCGCTGGGCAGCATCACGCTCGTCTCGCGACTGGTGAACCTGCCCCGGCTCTACGACCTGTCCCTGGCCCTCGGCATGGCGCTGCAGGGGTTCGGCGAGACGCTCGGCCTCTACGACGCGTTCGTCCGCTTCGACGACCTGGTGCACTTCACGCTCCCGATGCTCACGGCGCCGGTGGTCTACATCGGCCTCGCCCGGCTGGACGTCGTCCCGGACCCCGGGACGAGACGCACCTGCGGCACTACGTCGGCATCGGCGTCGTGACCGCGGCCCTCGGCATCGCCGTCGGGGCGCTGTGGGAGCTGTTCGAGTGGCGGTCGGACGCCTGGTTCGGGACCCAGCTCTCCGAGGACAACGACGACACCAACGGCGACCTCTTCCGCGACACGCTCGGATCGCTCGTCGGCGCCGCGTTGCTGGTGGTGTGGGCCCGCTTCGGGTGGGGGTCGGTGCGGCGCATCCCCGGCGTGAACACGCACGAGGAGGTCAGTGCCTGACGGCGGGGACGCGGGGCGTGTGCACGATGCTCGCGTGACCCCGCGCATGCACCGCTCGCACCGCGCCGCCGGCGCGCTGGTCGGCTCGGCCGTCGGCGACGCGCTCGGCGCACCCTTCGAGTTCGGCCCGCCCGGGCAGTTCTCCGCCCGCTTCCCCACCCCGGCCCGCGGCGCGCACACCGAGATGTGCGGCGGCGGGGCGCTCGGCCGGGCACCCGGCGAGTTCACCGACGACACGCAGATGGCGCTGCTCGTCGCGACGTCCCTGGTCGAGCGCGGCGGGCTGGACGAGGCCGACCTGTTCGACCGCTTCCTGCGCTGGGCGGAGGCGGGCCCGCCGGACATCGGCGACCAGACCCGCGCCGTCCTCGGCTCCGGCCTGCCCTGGGACAGCGCCGCGGCCGAGCACTTCCGCCGCACCGGGCGGGCCGCCGGCAACGGGTCGCTGATGCGCACCACGCCGGCCGCCATCCGGTTCGCCCGCGAGGGACGCGAGGCGACCACGGACGCCGCCCGGCGCATATCGGCGCTGACCCACGGCGACCCGGCCGCCGGCGAGGGCTGCGCGGTCTTCCACGAACTGGTGCGGGTGGCGCTCGACGGCGGCGACCCGCTGGCCGCCGTCCCCACGGCGCTCGAGGCGGTGGCCGAGGAGCACCGCGAGCGGTACGCGGCGGTGCTCGCGCCGGACTGGACGCCGGAGCCCGGCATGCCCAACGGCGCGGTGTGGCCGACGCTCGGTCAGGCGGTGTGGGCACTGCGGCGCGGGACGTCGTTCGCCGAGGTGCTGCGCCTGGTCGTCGACCTGGGCGGTGACACCGACACCGTCGCCGCGGTCGCCGGCGGGCTGGCCGGCGCGGTGCACGGGATGGGCGGCATCCCGATGCGCTGGTCGTCCGTCGTCCACGGGCGCATCCCCGGGCACGGGGAGCAGGTGTGGCGGCTGGCCGACCTGCAGCAGCTGGCGGCCGCGCTGGACGGCGGCGCGCAGCAGAGCTACGACCCGGGGGTGATCCCGCGGATCGGTCCGCAGGAGGTGCTGCCGGGCATCTGGGCGGGCAACCTCGACGGCGCCCGCTACAGCGACGAGGACTTCGCCGTCATCTCCCTGTGCCGGCTGGGGGAACCGTTCACCCACGCGCTGCACCGCATGGCCTACATCGCCGACAGCGACCACAACGCCGACCTCGACGTGATGCTGGCCGACGTCCTCGACGACATGGCCGCGCTGCGCGCCGAGGGCCACCGACTCCTCGTGCACTGCCACGGCGGTGCCTCGCGCACCGGGCTGGTGCTGCGCGCCTGGCTGGTCCGCGAGGAGGGGATGACGGCACAGGAAGCGACGACGTACGTGGTCGAGCGGTGGCCGCACCTGGGCCTCTGGAACGACAGCTTCACCGCCGCGCTCGCCCGGCTCGAGCGGGGCGGCGGGTGAGCGACGTGCCCCCGAGGTCGTCGAGCGGCAGCGGGTGATCGCACGGATGGGTGCATCGAGGTACCGATCCCCGTGGCGAAGCCGGCCGCGGCGGGAACGCACGCCGACCGCTGGCTCCAGTGGTGCACATGGGATGCCGATGGCCGATCGGTGAGTCCATCAGCAGCACGTCAGAGGCAGACCGTCGCACGTCGACGGACGGGTCGTCGGCGGGCTGGGGGGCTCGTCGTCCACACGATCGCGCAGGTCTTCTGACCTCGAACTGGTCCCGGCGACGCGTGGCAGGGCCACGCAACAGCCGCACCGTGGCCGTGAGGACCGGCCATGCTGCCGTCGTGGTCCCGGGAGACGCACCCTCATGGCCTCGTCCGGCCGGCTCAGGCCCGATCGTCGTGCTGGGCAAGCTGGTGGCCGACCAGCTGCTCGAGCTGTCCGCGCCCCTGGTGGTCCGTGGTCAGCAGCGGGTCATGCGGACGACGACGGCGGGCGGCGCGCCGGCGAACGTGACGGCCGGCGTGGCCCGCCTCGGGGTGCCGGCCCGGTTGGCGGGCTGGGCCGGTGCTGATCCGCTCGCCGACGGGCTGCTGGCCGACCTCGCCGAGCGCGGCGTCGAGGTCGCGGTGGTGCGCCGCGGGCGGGCGCCGCTGTCGACGGTGCTGGTGCACCCGGACGGCGAGCGGACGCTGCTCACCGACCGCGGGGAGGGCGGGCTGGAGGCGGCCGACGTCCGCCCGGAGTGGTCCGCCGACGCCGCCGTCGTCCACCTGGACGGCTACGACCTGCTGCGCTTCCCCGAGGCGCTGCGCACCGCGGCGTCGGCCGCGCACGACGTCGGGGTGCCGGTCAGCGTGGACGTCGCCGCTGCACCCCGCATCGAGCGCCACGGGGTCGGCGCGTACGTCGACCTGCTCGTCGGGCTGCGGCCCGACGTGCTGTTCGGCAACGCCGCCGAGGCCGCGGTGATCGGTCTGGACGGCGACCTGCCGGCGTGGGCGCCGGCACTGGTGTTCGTGCACGCCGGGGCGCGGCCGACCCGGGTGGGAACGCGGGCAGGCACGGAGGAGGTACCGGTCGAGCCGCTGCCGGAGGGACGGCCGCGGGACACGACCGGCTGCGGGGACGCGTTCGTGGCCGGAGTGCTGACCGGCTGGCGCGCCGGGATCCCCGTGCCGGACGCCGTCCGGGCCGGTCATGCAGCGGCCGCCGTGGTCGCCGGTGTGGTCGGAGGACAGCCGCCGCCGTGACCACCCATGGTATCAGTACTGATACCGGTGGTTCATGGCCATGACGCTGCGGCTCACCGACCTTCTACGGCCTCGACGGGTACCGGCTGACCCTGTCGAACGACGAGGCGTACGACCTCGTGATGGCGGTTGCCGTGGGAGACCTCAACGACGTCGGGGCGCTCGCCGGACGCCTGCGGACGAGAACCACCACCAGGAGCTGACGCCACGCGTTCATTGCTCGACCCGGGCTGGTCGGGTCGCCGCGCAGGCGTCACTGACACGAGCCGAAGCCAGAAAGCCGCCACCTCCGTCACCAGACTCGGAGGTCCCTGCGCCGATCCCGGAAGGCGCGCGGAGGACCGCCGCCGTCCTCCCGGATCACGCGCGGTCAGTTGTAGCGCGTCCCGGCAGCGACGGCGGCCACCACGTCGATCACCGGCCGGACCGTGAAGCTGGCGGGCTCGTACGCCGTGGCGAGGTACTGCAGGTCGGCCGGCTCGTCCGTCTCGACGACGGCGTACCCGTCGAGCCCGATCCGGGCGACGAAGTGGTGGATGGTGAGGCTCTCGGGCTTCTCCAACGTCGAGAAGGCTTCGACGACCCGCTTCCGTGCCGCTTCGAACTCCGCGGCGGAGCCGGTCGGCCGCTCGCGCCAGCTGACGACGTACTTCATGCCGATCTCCCCCTTCGAACCCCAGGAGGCTCCCGGGCGTCGGAGTGCCGGCGCGATGAGGACGACGACGCTCGACACCCGGCAGCTGACATGCAGATGACCCGACGCGGGGATCTGATACGGACACGGGCTCTGGTACGGCGGAGGTGCTCGGGCGCCAGGATGGGGACATGGCCTCGACCAGCGACGTCCCCATCCTGCTGCTGGACGTCGACGGCGTGCTCAACGCGGCGCGCGCCGACCTGCCCGCCGGCTGGGAGCGAGGCACGTTCAACGGCTACGTGCTGACCTGGGACCCGACGATCACGGCGCGGCTGCGGAAGCTGCACGAGTCCGGCCGGGTGGAGATCCAGTGGCTGACCACCTGGACGACGGACGCCGACCGGCTGCTGGCCGAGCCGATGGGACTCCCCCGCGGCCTGGTGACCCACGCCCGCGCCGACTCGGCCCCGATCGGGTTCTCCGGCGTGTTCGGCGGCAGCTCCGGCTGGTGGAAGCTGACCGCTGCTCGGGCCGTCGCCGAGTCCGAGCCGGACCGGCGGATCATCTGGGTCGACGACGACCTGGCGATGCAGGCCGCCGACACCGGGGACTGGTTGGCGGCGAACCCGCACGTACTGGTGGTCGCGCCGGACCTGTACGTCGGGCTGACGCACGAGCAGCTGGACGCGATCGAGGCCTGGCTGTGAGGCGTGCTGGGGGCCCGGCGCCGCAGCACCGGGGTGGGATTACTTTAGGCACACCGACTCGGCGACCATGGCCACGAACTCGTGGGCCTGCTCGTCGGAGACCGAGGGGAACAACCTCTCGACGCCCTCGGACAACCTGAACTGGTCGTACGACGGTTGCCCCAGCCGGACGCAGATCCCCTGGGCGACGACCCAGCCCGTGTGGGGGTCCAGCGGGATGCCGGTCTGGCGCATCGCGTCGGCAAACTCGACAGGCACGTCCGACGTGGGCGTCGTCTGCTCGGTCGTCGGAGCCGGTGTCGCGGCGGGCGGGCTGGCAGGGGTCGGGGACGTGCTCGCAGCGGCGGGAGCGGGCGCGACGGCCTGATCGGCGGCCGCGTCGTCGGACCGGTCCCACGAGGAGAGGACGAGCACGGCAGCGATCACGGCCACGAGGACGCCGACTGCGATCAGGAGCAGGCGCCTGCGGCGATGCCTCGGCGCTGGGCGGTGGGCGTGCCGGTGTCGGTCAGAGGGGGAAGAGCTCTTGTCGGCCATGTGGATGGACTCCCGGGCGACTCGGCAGTGACCACGGACGCCCCCCGCTGTCGTTCCACGACCCGTGTGAGGCGGGGAGCCTACGCGTCATCGCCCCGGTGGGTCCCCGGTCGCTACGCCGTCCACCATCCAGCTCGGAGGTCTCAGCGTGGTCGGCGGCCGCTCTCGGCTGGTGGGAGCTGACCGCCGCGGACGCTGGCCTCCTCGCACAGCGAGCAGCGACACCCGCGGCGGCTCGGACGATGACGAGCGGCGAGCCGCGGCCGCCGAACAGCCCTTCTGCTGACCTCCGCCGCTGCTTCCACCTGTGAGCAGCGGCGGAGGTCCGCCGGGAAGGTGTTGCCTCCGCGGCCTCGTCCCCTGCCCCGCACTGTGGGCAGCGGGTGAGCGCGGGTCAGCGGACGACGGTGGCCATCTCGACGAGCCGGCACAGCGCGTTCACCTGGCGCAGTTGCTCCGGCGTCCGCACCGCAGCGTCGAGCAGTTCCTCGCTCATCACCACGACGGCCAGCGCCTTGGCGCGCGAGACGGCCACGTTGAGCCGGTGCAGGTCGTAGAGGAACGAGACGCCGCGGGGCGCGTCCTCGGCCGAGGTGGACGTCATCGAGTAGACGACGACCGGCGCCTCCTGGCCCTGGAACTTGTCCACGGTGCCGACCCGCGCGCCGTGCGGCAGCGCCCGCCGGATCAGCGCGACCTGGTTGTTGTACGGCGCGACGACCAGCACGTCGTCCGGACCGATGGTGGACCGCTCCCCCGCGGCGTCGGTCCAGCCGACGCCCTGCAGCGAGTGCCACAGCTCGGCCACCGCCGCCGCCTCGTCCGGGGACGCCGCCATCGACGGCTGCGCGTGCTCGACGAACCGGACGGCCAGCCCGCTGGCCCAGCCGTCCACCGCGATCCGCTCGCGATCGGCCGCCGACTCCAGCCGTCCCTCGTAGGCCAGGTCGGAGACGAACGCGGTCAGCGCCGGGTGCATCCGGTAGGTGCGGTCGAGGAAGACGCCGCGGTCCTCGGGCACGGTCAGGTGCCCGTCGAGCAGGTGCTCGAGCGCCGAGAGCCCCGACTCCCCCGGGTGCACGGCCTGCGTCGGCTGCGCCAGCTGCTGCGGGTCCCCGAGCAGCACCAGCGAGCGGGCCGACCGCGCCACGGCGACCGCGTTGGCCAGCGAGAACTGGCCCGCCTCGTCCACCACCAGGACGTCGACCGCCTCGGCCAGGTCCGGACGGCACCAGAACCACGCCGTCCCACCGACCAGCGACGCGGAGCCGTCCAGCAGCCGCGAGGCCACGTCGTTGCCGTCCTTGGACCACTCGACGCCCGGCGCCCCGCACGCCTGGTGCTCCTCGCACTTCTGCAGCGCCGGCCGGCCGACGGCGCTCAGCACGTTGCCGATGACCGCGTGGGACGTCGCCGTGACGCCCACCTTCTTGCCGGCGTCGAGCAGCGCGCGGATCAGCCGGGACGCCGCCCGCGTCTTGCCGCTGCCGGGCGGGCCCTGCACGGCGAGCACCTCGCCGTCCAGCGCCCGGCCGAGCCGGACGACGGCGTCGCCGGCCTCCTCCCCCGGAAGGCGGCGGGTGTCCGCGGGGACGACGCGGTCGAGCAGCCGCTGCCCGAGGCAGGACCGCCCGGCCAGGACGGCGTCCGCGGTCGCGGCGATCGACTCGCGCATGGCCTTGTCGTCGAGCGGGCCCTCGGGACCCATCCCGCGGGCCGACGCCGGCGGCTTGGTGCTCTTGACCACGACCCGGCCGGCCACGGCGTCGATCTCGCGGACCTCCCCCATGCGCACGCGGGTGTCGACGTCGACGACCCGGGCGCCGACCGACAGCTTGGTGTCCTGCGGCGGGAAGTAGAACTCGTAGAGCTTGCTGCGCTTGTCGGTGCCGACCTCGAACCCGCCGGAGATGCCGCCGAGGGCGGTGCGGTCCTCGACGAGCTGCTCGTCCTCCAGTTCGCTGCGGGAGAAGAACTCCCACCAGCCGGGCCGGGCCTCGCGGCGGTGCCACTGCACCAGGTCACCGAGGAGGGGGTGGCCGGCGTCCCGGAGCTGCTCGACGAGCGCGAACTCCGCGGCCTCGGCGTCCGACCGCGGCGCCGGGGCGGCGACCTCGGCGGCCGACGGTCGGGGCAGGACGCCGTATCGCTCCGCCAGCTCGGTCCGCTGGGTCTCGAGCCAGTCGTGCAGCTCGCGGGTGGAGTCGACGTCGTCGCGGTTGTAGTCCTCGATGGCCTGCAGGCGGGCCGGGTCGCGGTCGATCAGCCACTTCTCGTACTCGACGACGCTGGACATCGCGTCGGCGACGTCGCCGGTGTGCTCGCGCCCGTAGAACGCCTCGACCTTCTTGATCGAGTAGGACTCCTTGCTGATCCGCATCGACTGGCGGACGACGGGCAGCAGGTCGACGAACCGCCCGGCGCGCAGCAGCTGGTCGAGCTCGGCCTCGCGGACGCCGTCCCGCCCGGTGAGCCGCTTGAGCGCGCTGACCTCGTAGGCGGCGTAGTGGTAGACGTGCATGCCGGGGTCGGCGCGCCAGGCCTGGACGACGCGGTCGACGAGCTCCTCGACCATGCGGCGTTCCCCGGCGCTGTCGTGGGCCCACAGGGCGGTGAAACGGCCGGCGCGGTCGCCGAGGCCGGCCAGGTACTCCAGCCCCTGGCCGTCGCCGGACAGCGGGTCGCCCTCGAAGTCGAGGTAGAGGTCGCCGGGGCTGGGCTCGGGGAGCCGCAGCAGCCCCTGGGCCAGCAGCGGCGGCAGCAGCGTGCGCGTCGGCCGGTCGACCTGGCGGCCACGCAGCTGCTCGCGGGCCTGGTCGCGTAGTCGCGTGCGCGCGGACCGGCCGAGACCGGCGGCCTTGAGCGTGTGGTCCGGGGCGTCGGCGAGCTGCGTGAGGGTGGCGATGCCGGCGGCCAGCAGGGCGGCGCGCTGGTCTCGGCGCATGCCGGCGACGAGGCTGAGGTCGTCGTTCTCCCGGAGCTCGGCGGTGCAGCGCGGCTGCCAGGTGCACTGGTCGCAGTGCGCGATGGGCACCGGTCCGGTGACCGGGACGTCGGCGACGAAGCCCTGCAGCCGGGCGCGGGCGCGGCGGGCGTAGGCGGCGACGTCGACCAGCCGCCACGGACGTTGGGCCCCGTCGCCGGTGACGACGTGGATCCGCTCGGGTGTGCGGCTCTGGAGGACGGCGAGCCGGTCGGCGTAGGTGGCCATCTGCAGGAGCGCCGGCACCTTGACGCGGCGGGCGAGCTTGGCGTCGGCGACCTCGTAGGACCAGTCGCCCAGGTCGGACGGCTCCGCCGTCCTCAGGAGGAAGTCGGCCTGTCCGCCCCAGGTGCCGTCGAACAGCGTCGCCTGGTGGACGACGTCGACGCCGGCGCGCATCGCCTCGATCGTGGCGGCTTCGTTCCGGCTGCCCTGGAGCCGGGCCACCTCGAGCCCCTGCTCCTCCAGGTACTCCAGGTAGCTGAGCTCGTGCGCGATGCCGAGGTCGGCGACGAGCACCGTCTGGTCGCTCACCCCCTCCGCCGGGGGCTGCAGCCGGCCGTCGGCCACCTGCAGGTTGAGCGCGGTGAGGTGGTGGCACTCCTGGTGCCGGGTCAGGTCACTGGGGCTGAGGACCAGCCGCCCGTCGACGCGGTACACGGCGTCAGCCCTCGGCGGGCAGGGATGAGTGCGACAACGTTCCCCCGTGGTGCGTGGTGCAGGGCCTCGGGGACCCTGTCACGGACGACGCCGTTCCGGGACCTCCCGCGCCGAAGGGGTCACCGGCCCGGGCACGGACGGAGCTCGATGGTGGCCTGCCCAGCCGCCACGGGGGTGATCGCCGCCTGCAGGCGTGCGCTCTCGTCGGCCGGGAACCCGTCGGCCTGCCAGGCCGGCAACCGGTCGAGGACCTGACGCACGTATGCCAGCACCTCCTCGGGAGGCGTCCCCTGCCGGACCTCCAGGCACGTGGGGGATCCGGTCGGCGCCGAGGGTGCCGGCGTCGGACCGGTCATCGTGCGGAACAGGGCCAGCCGGCTCGCGGTGGCGTACCGGGGGTCGAGCGCCTCACCACTGATCACGATCGGCAGCACCTGCTGGGCCGACCGCTGGCGCACGGCCTCGTCCCCCGACACGAGCCCCTCCAGCCCGTCCCGCAGCTGCGGGCCGGCCGGTCCGGCAGCGTCCGGTCGCGCCGTCAGGTCCGCGATGAGGCCCTCGACCGTCTGCGGCGGGGCCGGCGCCGACTCCTCGACGGGGGACGGGGACGACGGCGACGCCTGCGTCGAGGCCGCACTGCTGCTCGTGGCCGCAGCGCTCGGGCTCGCGCTCGGAGGACGGCCGTCGTCCGCTGTCGCCAGGGCCACCAGGGCGCTCACGGCCAGCGCCGCGGCGGCGGTGGCTATGGCCACCTCCCACCGGCGTCGCCGGCGCGGTGGGGAAGGAACAGCGCGATCGAGCTGCCGCACCCACCCGAGGGTAAGGGGACAGGACGGGATCCAGGCGTCCTCAGCGACGGTCGTCGTGCGGAGCCTCGGGCGGTCGTGTCGCGGCCGCGATCAGCAGGGCCGCGGCTCCGTCGGTGCGGGCGTCGTCCCTGGTGACGAACCGGTCCAGCGCCAGCCCGCGCAATCCGCTGACGAGCAGGGTGGCGCGGGCCTCGGCCGATGCGGGGTCCTCGCCCAGGTCCCGGACCAGTGCCTCGGCGATCGGAGCGACCCAGTCGTGCACGGCAGCCACCGCGTACGACCGGTAGCTGCCGGGCCGCGTGAGCGCCAGGGCCATGACCTCGAGCAGGACCCGCACGCGCGGTCGCTGCGGTCCCCCGCCGGTCAGGTCGGCCCACAGCCGGCCGGCGAGCGAAGCCACGTCCCCCTCCTCGCGCGTCAGCGCCGCGACGTCCGGGCGCGACCACTCCAGCAGGCGCCCCACCAGGGACTCCTTGTCGCCGAAGTGGTGCAGCAGCATCCGGTCACTGGTCCCGAGGGCCGCGGCGAGCGGGCGCAGCGAGAGGCCGGCCAGGCCGTGCTCGGCGAGGTAGGGCAGCGCGCGGGCGAGCAGCTCCTCGCGGCGCCGGACATCGAGGGGGCGGGGCACCCCTTGAGTGTAGCGATCGCTACATCTACGGTTCGCCGCATGACCGACTCCGGACTGCACCACCTGGCCTTCGTCCACCTCACCGCCCTGCCGGCCTGGCTGTTCAAGACCCGCGAGGAACGGGACCAACTGGTCGAGCGCGAGGTCGCACCGGTGCTCGCGGCGCACCCGGCGGTCCGCGTCCGGTGGGTCGACGTCGAGGCGTTCAGCGCGGAGTCCTCCGACGTCCTGGTCGCCGAGACCGACGACCTCCGGGAGTGGAACCGGTTGGTCGAGGCGCTCAGGGACACGTCCCTGTTCGCCACTCCCCTGTTCCGGCTCGACCGGGTGCTCGTGGGGATCGAGGAGGGCTTCCGCGACCATGCGCGCCCCGAGGGCTGAACCACTGCTCCGCGCGGAGCAGCCAGGGGCGGGCCCGGCCGGCGATCAGCGCTGCCCCGGCCGAGCGCCACCGGTTGTTCACCGCCCTCCAGGACCGACGCCGCACATGCGGATCGCATGTAGCCTCGGCCCGTGAGCAAGATGCTGCAGGTCCGCAACGTGCCGGAGGGCGTGCACGCGGAGCTGCGCCGACGCGCCCAGGCCGCCGGCGTCTCGCTGTCCGAGTACGTGCTCCGCGAGCTGGAGAAGGTCGCCGCCCGGCCACCGATCGAGGAGGTCCTGGCGAGGTCGGCGTCGCGGCGGCTGGACATCTCGATGGCCGACGTCGTGGAGACCATCCGGGCTGAACGCCCCGAGCGTTGATCGTGGTCGACGCCTCGGTCGTGGTGGCCGCCCTCCTGGTCGACAGCGAGGAGGGCGACGCCGCCCGGGAGGCGCTGCGATCGGAGGCGGCCCACGCCCCTCACCTGCTCGACGTGGAGGTGACCTCCGCCGTCCGGCGTTGGGTGCTGGCCGGCCGGTTGACGGTCGAGGAGGCACGGTCCTCGATCCGTGACCTGGGTGACCTGGCGATCACCCGGCACGGGCACGAACCGCTCCTCGACCGCGTCCTCGAGCTCCGCGACGTGGTCAGCGCCTACGACGGCACGTACGTCGCACTCGCCGAGCTGCTGGGCGCCACCGTGGTCACCGGCGACCGCCGGCTGTCCCGTGCGCCGGGCCTGCGGTGCCCGGTGTCGGTGATCGGCTGACCGTGCCCCCGTCCCCGGTGAGGGTGCGGTCCGGCAGCAGCGACACGATGGTCCCGTCCGCCGGCTCCGTGAGCTGCCCGAGTCGCCGACACCGGAGCAACCCGTTGAGACGGGGGCTGCATGAGTGCGAAGCCGGCCCGGAGGGAACCCAGCGCACCGTCGAGCGGCACGACCCGGGGTCCCGAGGAGCGCGCATGCGAGCGGTGCAGTACCGGACCATCGGCGGCGGACCCGAGGTGGTGGAGGTCCCGACCCCGGAACCGGGACCGGGGCAGGTCCGGCTGCGGGTGACCGCCGCCGGGCTGTGCCACTCGGACTGGTTCGTCATGGACCTGCCCGCCGACAAGTACGCCTACGGGCTGCCGCTGACGCTCGGGCACGAGGGCACGGGGATCGTCGACGCGCTCGGCGAGGGCGTCACCGGCGTCGCGGTGGGCGACCCGGTCGCCGTCTACGGCCCCTGGGGGTGCGGGCTGTGCTCCGCGTGCGCGCGGGGTGCGGAGAACTACTGCCCGCGGGCGGCGTCACTGGGCATCCAGCCACCGGGGCTGGGCGCCCCGGGCGCACTGGCCGAGTACCTGGTCGTGGACGACGTCCGGCACCTGGTCCCGCTCGGCGACCTCGACCCGGTGGAGGCCGTCTCGCTCACCGACGCCGGCCTGACGCCGTACCACGCGATCGTCTCCAGCCTCGACGCGCTGCCCGCGGGCAGCACCGCCGTGGTGATCGGTGCCGGCGGTCTGGGGCACGTCGGCATCCAGGTGCTGCGCGCGGTCACCGGCGCCGCCGTCGTCGCGCTCGACATCAGCGAGGAGAAGCTGGCGCTGGCGTCGGAGGTGGGGGCGCACCACGTCCTGCGGTCGGACCCGTCGGCGATCGAGGCGATCCGCTCGCTGACCGGCGGGGTGGGCGCGCAGGCGGTGTTCGACTTCGTCGGCGCCGCGCCGACCGTGGAGATCGCGCGGAAGACGGTCGCGATGGACGGCGTCGTGCAGATCGTCGGGATCGGCGGCGGGCGGCTGCCGACCGGCTTCTTCTCCACGCCGATGGGGGCGTCGGTGCGGGCGCCGTACTGGGGCACGCGGACGGAGCTGATGGAGGTGCTCGACCTCGCCCGGGCCGGCGCGGTGCACGTCGAGGTGGAGGAGTACTCGCTCGACGAGGCGCCCGAGGCCTACCGCCGGCTGCACGAGGGGGCGGTCCGCGGCCGCGCCGTCGTCGTTCCCGGGTACTGATCCGGGAGACAGCCAGGTCCGGCTGGCGAGGCTAGGGCAGCAGAGTCAGTCCGCTGACGTGGCTCGGGACGACGACCGCGAAGTGGCGGCGGTCTAACGTGGCCACGCGCTCGACACCGAGTCGTTCGGCGATCGCGACGACTGACGCGTCGGTGGCGCCGAGACCCAGATCGGCGTACCACTCGACCAGCTCGGCCACACGTCGCAGGTCATCGGGCACGAGCTCGGCCAGCCGCAGCCCGTCCTCGTCGTCGAAGGAACGGAGGAACTCCGCTTCGGCTCGTCGATCGCCCTTTCGCTCACCGACCAGGCAGCAGACCTCGGCGATGACAGTCGGCGGGACCAGCAGCACGTCGGTGACGCCTTCCACCCACTCTGTCGCCATTGTGTGCTTGTCGTCCGTGCGGCTGATGAGCGCGACCAGGACGTTGGAGTCGACGAGGGTCAATCGCGACCGAAGCCCCGCGCGAGGTACTCGTCCGTGCGGGTCGCGAGGTCAGGTGGGCCCTCGATCAGGCCGGTGAAGCGCAGCCGGCGCCGCGGCCGCTCAGCCTCCGCCGTCGCGGGCTGGGCAGTGATCCGGCCAGCGTGTCGGAGCGCGTCCTCCAGCGCACGTGCGACGGTCGCCAGGGCGTTCCGCTCTGCGTCGTCGAGTTCTCGGCCGTGGACGATCGCATGGCGGGCTCTGGTGATCTCTCCCAGCTGGGGACCGATGGCCGCCCGCAGCGCTTCGGCGACCTCGCCGGTGGCCGAACTGATGACCGCAACAGCGGTGAGCAACGCGGAGACGGTTCGATGCCACTCGTCCGGGTCGCCGGGGACGTCACCTGCCGGCTCCACGACCCACAGCCGCGTGCCGGGGCGCACACCGTGACGACGAAACTGGGCGAGCAGCTCCGCGGCGTCCTCCGGGACGACCAGGTCCCAGCTCTCGGCGGTGCTCACGATCACCAGGCTATCCGTGCGAGGAGAGACTCCGCCGCTACGGCAGGTGCCCTCACGCGTCACCACGCCAGCCGTCGCCGGTTCCGTGGCTCGCCGGTCCGGTCATACGGTGACCGTCGTGCGCAGACCGCTCACCAGCGACCAGGTCGAGGAGCTGTACGCCCGAGCCCGCACGCCGGAGCAGCACCGCGCGACGGCCGAGAAGCTCGCCGCCTGGGCGGGGGAGGCCCGTCCGGACGACCAGGACGTCTCCCCCGCCTCCCTGCTGGTGAGCGCCGGCGAGCACCTCACCGAGGCCGGGGACCCCGAGGGGGCGGTGGCCCTCTTCCGCCGGGCTGTCGCGACCGGACAGCACGTGCCGCCCGACGTCCGCTGCTACCTGCACGGCGGACTGCTCCGGGTGGGCGACACCGGAGCCGCACGCCGGATCGCCGAGGAGCTGCGCCGCGAGTGCCCGGTCGACGGGGACGTCTACCTCTTCCTCGGCGAGAACCACGAGCTGGCGGGCGACCTCCGCGAGGCGCACCGCTGGCTGACCATGGGGGCGCGGCGGGCGATCGACGACGTCGAGGCCGGGGACGACCGCGCAGCTGAGGACGCCGCCGGTCTGCTCATGGCGCGGCTGCGCGTGCGCCACGCCCTCGACCTCCCGCTCGACGAGTACGACGAGCTCGTCGCGTCCGCGTTGCTCGGCGAACCCGACAGCCCCGACTGACGACCCGGTGAGAGGGCTCAGCCGCCGAGGGGACTCACCACGGTGACCATCTGCGGGGGACGCCTGGTCGCGGAGTCGACGTCCTGGGGACCGCAGCGATACCGCCGCTGAGCTCCGCAGGCGTCGATCCCGCAGGGCGCTTGACGCCCGGGCACCGGCGCGGTCGGCTGACCGTCATGACCGAGGAACCCATGGACGGCTGGCACCAGCCGCTGCGGCACATCCGGGCCGACGAGCTCACCGGTGACACCGGGCAGACCAGCGGCATGACGAGGCTGGAGGCGGTGTCGGCCAAGACGGTCGGATCCCGGCGGGTGTGGATGGGCCAGACGCACGTCGCCCCGCGGACGTCGTCCGGCGACCACCACCACGGCGACTCCGAGACCGCCATCCACGTGCTGCGCGGCCACCCGGTCTTCGTCTTCGCGGAGGACGGCGAGGAGGTCCGGCTGGCCACCGGGCCCGGTGACTACGTCTTCGTCCCGCCGCACACCCCGCACCGCGAGGAGAACCCGACCGACGAGGAGGCTGTGGTGGTCATCGCCCGTAGCAGCCAGGAGGCGATCGTGGTCAACCTGCCCGGGCTGACCTGACCCCCGAGCGCCGTGGGACGGCGGAAGCCCGGGACGCACCCGTACGACCACACCCCGGGCGGCGACCGGTGGTTCGCCGACAGCGGGGCCGGCGGCGCCCTGCTGGACGAGGCGGAGGCGGGGACGCCGAGCGGTCACAGTCCGAAGTAGACCCGCAGCTGCCCTTCGATGCGGGTCATCTCGCTCGGCGCGAGCAGCCCGCGGCGCCGACGGCATCGGCCGCGAGCCACGGCCTGGACGCCGGTGACGTCGACGCAGCGACCGGCGTCGGCGCCCAGCGGGATGTGCGTGAGCGACGGCCCGCTGGTCCCCGTGACCGGCAGGACGACGACGTGGCCGAGCCTGCTGTTGAGGGCGTTGACGCTGAGGACGACGGCCGGGTGCACGCCGAAACCGGGGAACGCGACGTCCCACACCTCACCGCGCAGCGGTTCGGGCAGGGCCACGGGTCAGGACGCGTCCGCGTCGTCCGGCTCGTCCGCCGCCACGCCGATGGGCAGGGGTGGCTCCTCGTCGCCGTAGAACTCCTCCACGCTGCGCACCATGCGCTCCTCTGCGGCCCGCTGGTGCAGCAGTTGCAGCGCTGCCTTGACGATCTCGGTCCGACCGGAGAGTCCGAGGACCTCGGAATCCGCCTGCAGTTGGGCCGCCAGGTCCCGGCTGATGCGCGCCTGCCAGACCTCGGTGCCGACCGGACTCTCCTTCATGTGTACGACTATTTGTCGTACAGATTAGTCGGTCAAGTTGCTACGGCGCACTTCCGCGGGCATGGCCCTCCGCCGGGTGACCCTCCGTCGAAACCCCATGACTGTGGATCCCGGCGCAGCCGGCACCTGACGGTCGGTCACCGGTGTGATTTGACGGAGCGCATCAGGGGCGAGCACCCTGCCGCTCGCCGCTCCGCAGCCGCGGCGCACGGGCACGACGAGGTCGGCGAGCGCCCACTCGCCCCAGGGATG
The DNA here is from genome assembly GCF_053502545.1 of Geodermatophilus sp. URMC 65. Lineage (NCBI taxonomy): Bacteria > Bacillati > Actinomycetota > Actinomycetes > Geodermatophilales > Geodermatophilaceae > Geodermatophilus > Geodermatophilus sp. URMC 65. The sequence continues at coordinate 4,271,225 of NZ_CP199954.1, read as the reverse complement.
GACGTCGTGCCGCTTCCCCGCCCGTGTGTCCCCTCGGAGGCAGCGATGTCGTCAGGAACAACTCGCCGTGGTCCGGCTCTGGCCCGGGGCGCCCTCGTGCTGTGCGGGGTCGTCGCGACGACGGCGCTCGCGGCACCGTCCGCACTCGCCGCCGTCCCCTCCCCCACACCCACCCAGGCCCAGCCCATCGAGGTGACGCTGGACTCGGTGGAGATCGGCAGCGCACCCGGGACCCTGGTGCTCAGCGGCACGGTGGCCTGCGACACCCCCATCGAGGCGGGGGTCTTCGGCAGCGTCGCACAGGTCCAGGACCTGGACATCGCGCGCGACTTCTTCTCCCTCGACACGGCCGTGCAGTGCTCCAGCAGCCCCTCGGCCTGGACCGCGACCTCCGTCGGGGCATTGCGGGTCTTCCTGCCCCTGCCGACGACCATCGACGTCTACGCCCAGTCCTGCACCGCGGAGGTCTGCCGGACCGTCACGATCACCCAGACGGTCACGCCTGCTCCGGCGGAACCGGCGGCCGACCCTGCGCCGGTTGCCGACGTGGCCATCGCCCCCGTGACGAACTGACCGGGGTCGGCCTCGCCGTCCACTGGCCGCCCGGCTGATGCGCGCCTGCCAGACCTCGGTGCCGCCCGGACCCACCGTCTCCGACTGTCTGTCGTACACATCCGTCGGTTGAGTTCCCCTGCGGGGCGCGGCCGCGCCGTCGTCGTCCCCGGGGATCGATCCACCGGTCCGATCGACGCCCGGCAGCGTCCCGTCGCGGCTCAGCGGTCAGGTGTTCGGAAGGTGCACCGCGGACCCGGTGCGTCGGCGAGCCTCCGGTCGAGGGTCCACAGCGGCGCGTCCAGCTCCTCGGCGAGGGTGACGAAGGTGGCGTCGTAGGCGGTCACCGTGGGGTGCAGCTCCCACACCCGGTTGCCTAACGGCTCGAAGGGAAAGGTCGTCACGGGCAGCTGCACGAGGTCGCGGTGCGCCAGGGCGGCGGCATCCCGCCCGAGTCGCCGGGCGAGGACCGCGCGCCGGAGCATGTTCGACACCTCGACGTACAGGTGGGCCGGCGCCGTCAGGACGTCGCCCCGGAGGCCGTCGCGCGCCCACGTGCCGTCGGGGCCGTCGTCCACCAACGCGGCGACCACCGCAGAGGAGTCGACGACGATGGTCACGTGCGGTCGTGGTCACGCAGGTCGAGGATCTCCGCCGCCGGCAGCCTGGTGCCCGTCGTCCGTACCCGGTGCTGCACCCGGTCCCAGAGGTCGGCGGGGCTGGGCCGCCGGGCCAGCTCGGTCAACTGGGCGCGGACGTACTCCTGCAACGACTGACCGGCGCGGGCCGCGCGGGCAGCCAGCTCGTCGCGGGTCTCGTCAGGGACGTCGCGGATGGTCATCGACACGGGCACGCATGCAGATTAGCAGCGCCAGCAGCCGATTGCTGCTGGCTCTGCAGCCATCGTCGGCGTCGAGCCGGCAGAGGCCTCCATCCGACTCCGGGCCGATGGCGTCTGGACCCTCGACCGGGACGTCCCGATGGACACCGTCAACCCGCTGCGGGAGGCATGACCGGGGTGGGTGCTGGGCGCGGTCCGCACGGGTCACCCCGCGGCCGCGGTGGACGTCGGCGTGGCAGTGCCCAGGAGCTGTCCGAGGGGAGTGCTCCAGTGGTGTCAGCGCGGAGCGACCCGCAGCCGTTCGGCGATCTCCTCGACCTCGGCCTCGCCAGCGGCTACGTCCATGACGAGCTGGAAGGCCGCATCGTCACTCAGGTCCGGTTGGGTGCCGTTGAGGTCGAGGAACACGACGGTGGCCAGCCAGCCGAGCCGCTCGTTGCCGTCGACCAGGGGGTGGTTCCGCGCGAGCGAGTGGAGCAGCGCGGCGGCCTTGAGTGGCAGCATCGGGTAGGCCTCCTGCCCGAAGACGATCGTCCGGGGTCGCGCAGCGGCCGAGTCCAGCAGGCCGACGTCGCGCACCGGGCCGGTCTGCAGCGCCCGGACGAGGCCGAGGAGGTCATCGAGGTCGAGGTACTCGACCTCGCTCACACCGTGCCCAGGCGGTGCAGCACGTCACCCCACCTGTCGATGAGCCGACCGGAACTCTCCTGGACCCGCGCAGCGTGGCCGCTCCGCTCGTACCGTTCGAGGACGGCCCGGCGGATGATCTCCTGCCGGGACGTCCCTTCTGCGGCAGCAAGGGCCGTGAGCGCCCGATCCAGCTCGTCGTCGGTCCGCAGGGTCATCGCCATGCCATGATGGTACCGAGGTGGTACCTCGCTCGGCGCTTCAGTCCGTGTCGGCGGGCACGTGCTGCAGCACCCTCGTCCCGGACACCGCGCCGGCCGGCTGCCTCTCACCCGTCGAGCGGACGCGCGGTCCATGGCGGACGACGGCCGCAACGGAACCCGGTGGGAAGTAGGCTCGCCTGCGCCGCTCCAGGCGACCCAGCTCCCATCCCCACGGCACCGGAGCCGCCTTCCTCCTGTTGTGACGCCTGCACAGCGCTTGGCCGTTCGTGACGTCGGTCGCCCCGCCACGGCTGTGCGGGTGGACGTGGTCGGCCTGGAGCGCCTCGGTCTCCCGGCACCGACCGAGCAGCCAGGAGTGGTGCTCGCACCGGTGGCCTGCCCGCTCGAGGAGTCGGACCTTGTCGGCCCGGGGGAAGGTGCGGCGAGGGTCCCGCCCGTGCCCTCCGTGCACCACCGCGCGACCGAGCTGGACCAGCTTTCCGATCGCCAGCACCGCCAGGAGACCGGCCAGCCACGGGGTCGCGAGGATCTCCACCAGGAGGCTCCGGAGCACCACACCGACGAGATCGCCGGCAGCCATCCCCGGTCCCACGATGGGTGCGCCCATGCCCGCTCAACGTCCTCGGCGAGGGAGGACTGGAGTTACGTCGCACGATCGAGTGAATCTGACGCCGATGTGGCGCTGCCTGGAGCGGTCGGCCCAGTTGGGCAGGTAGACATTCCGGTCGGCAGTCGCGAGTGCTTCAGGAGGCACGAGGCGGTGGCATGCCATCCAGCGGCGTCACATCGCGCTGCCGGCGAGGTCGTCCGCCAGTGGGTGCGAGAGTCGAGATGGGACGCCAGGAGCGACGTGTACGCGCAGGCGGCCGTCGTCAACGCATCGTCCCGAGCGACGACTGGACCGGCGGACGTCGACGCGATCGTCGCCGCCGTGCTGAGACGAGGGGAAACGCGTGACTGCAACTCTGGAGACCCGCTGCGAGCTGGGCTGCGGACCCTTGACCAAGCGTTTCGACGAGGCGCTGCTGTACGCGTCGCGGCACCACCGGGAGCAACTGCGCAAGGGCTCGCGCGTGCCTTACATGACCCACTTGATGAGCGTCAGCGCGCTGGTGATGGAGCACGGCGGCAGCGAGGACCAGGCGATCGCCGCACTGCTGCACGACGCGGTCGAGGACGCTGCACCGGGTACGGGTGCTGCGGCGCTCGTCGACATCCGCCTCCGATTCGGGAACGCCGTCGCCGACATCGTGCAGGCGTGCTCCGACGGCCTGGACGCCGACGGCAACCGCAGCGGCACGTGGGCCGAGCGGAAGCGGGACTACGTTGCCGGCCTCGCCCACAAGGCGCTCGACGCACTCCTGGTGACGGCGGCGGACAAGACGCACAACGGGCTGTGCATCGCCGCCGACGTCCGCCGGTACGGGCAGGGCTTCTGGTCGACGTTCAACGCGAGCCGCGACGAGCTGCTCTGGTATTACACGAGCGTGGAACGGGCGGTGGCTGAGCGGCTGCGGGGCAGCTCGATCGCCGATGCCCTGCACCGAGCCGTCGACGAGTTGCTCGCCGCCGCAGGAAGGGAGCGGTCCGCCGTCCCGATGGAGATGCCTGGTCGCGACTGAGCGGGCGCCGGCCTCACCACAGTCGCCGCCTTGGGTCATCGCCGCTCGTAGACGTCTCTCCGGTGACCGACCTTGATGACGAGGACGAGCAGCTCTCCATCGCGGATGTCGTAGATGATGCGGAAGTCGCCGGTCCGCACCCGCCACTCTCCGGCGCCGCCGACGAGCTGCCGCGCCCCGGGGGGACGGGGCTCCTCGGCCAAGAGGTCGATGGCCGCCTGGACCCGCCGGCGGCCCGGCGGGTCCAGCTTGCGCAATTGACGGACGGCCGCAGGCGCGAGCCGTACCTCGTAGGTCACGCCAGACCCAGGTCGGCCTTCACCTGCTCCCAGGGCACCGGCTCGGCTGCCGTGTTCCGGAGGTCGGCACGTGCCGCTTCGGCATCGAGGATGTCGGACATGTCCTCGGCGAGCGTCTGCAGGCGTTCGAGGTCATCCGCGGCGATGACGGCCGCCACCCGCCGACCGCGGCGACTCAGGTAGACCGGCTGGTGCGTCGCGCGGGCCTGGTCGACGACTGCGGCGAGGTCCTTGCGCGCCTCGGACACACTGCGCTCGCTCAGGTCGGACATGTACAAATCGTACACTCTGTCATGCCGGCATCGCGCGTCGGCTGCAACAGCAGCGCGGCGAGCAACCGGGCCTGCGTCCCGCTGCGCAGGACGGTCAGCAGGGACGAGACCCGCCGTGTCATACGCACGTGACGTCATGTGCGTATGACACGGCCCAACGTGCCAAGCGGGAGCCACAGGCTGTTCGACCAAGGGATGCTCGGGCTGGACGACGACCTGGCCGTCGTGGTGTCCCAGCGCTTCTCCGCCCGCACGCCGCAGGGCCGCGCCCTGTACGACGTGCACGGGCGGCGGCTGCGGCCACGTCCGGGCACTCCCCCACCGGCCGAGCGGCACGTGGCCTGGCACCGTGAGCAGGTCTTCCAGGGGACGGCGCTGGCCGGCTGACGTCATCTCCGGTGAGGCTCCCAGAGCCAATCGACGAGGTGGGCGCCTCGCTCGCTGCGGTCTCCACCGGTTCGCGCGTCGAGCCAGGCGCGGAGGGCCGTGAGCAACCGCGGCAGGCCGCTCGGGGTGCGCGGCCAGCGACGCGCGTTGACCAGCAGCAGGCCGGCGTGCTCGTCGACGTCCAGAGGCGCGTAGTCGGCGACGTTCTCGGTGACGACGACGCGGCCGTGCTCGCGGACCCAGCGCGCCACCTCGGCATCCTCCCGGCCGACGAGGTCGGGCAGTTCGACGACGGCGACGACGTCGTGCCCCTCCGCACGCAGCTGCTCGGCGAGTCGCCGTGGGTACATCTCGTCGAGCAGCAGCTTCACCGGCTGGGGCCGGCCAGGACCTCCTGCTGGCGCCGCCAGGCTGTCTCCAGCTCCTCGGCGGCCCGGTCGTTGGCGGCGATCCTCGCGTCGACCTCGTCCCGGTGGTCGGCGTAGTAGGCGACTGCCGTCCGCACCTGCGCCTCCGTCAACGACGTCATCTCGGCGACCGCGGCGACGACGTCCTCGGGGCCTTCGTCCTGGACAGCCCGGAGGGTCCGGATCACCTCGTCGACGTCCGGGCCACCAACCAGACCGGCCCGCCGGCCACTCGGGCCGTCGCGGAAGGTGATCCCGGGATGGGCCTCCCGGCGCAGCGCCTCGTCGAGCAGCCGCTCGATGGTCGACGAGACCGAGGCGCCCCGCCGTCCGGCCAGGTCCGCGAGTCGGCGGAGGACGTCATCGGACAGGCGGACCGAGCGGGGACTACCCATGACTACATGGTAGTCGCGACCGGCCATCTTCCTCGTGGCCGATGCAGCGGTGCCAGTCCCACGTCGTCGTCCCTCCGTGGTCAACCGGTGGCGACTGCACCGCCGCCGTTGGGGACCAGCTCGACCCAGGTGGTCCCGGGCGCCAGGGTCACCGGATCGCCGCCCGCTCCGGTCAGCGTCACCCGGTCGTTGGTCCCCGGCTTGGACCAGGTGGCCTCGACCGTGTGCCCGCCCGAGGCGACGAGGGCCCGGCCAGTGCCGGTCAGGATGGTCTCCGGGACGGGGTTGCCGGCCGGGTCCCGGGCCTCGGTCGCGACGACGTCGACGCGCAGGACGACGACGTTGGTGGCGCCGATCCGCCGGCCGTCCGCCTCGACCGCCGGGGTACTCCCCTCGCTGCGCAGCCAGCGCCCGTCCGCAGGGTTCCAGGTCCACCGGGGATGGCTGACCCCGGACAACGTGAGCTCCAGGGTGGTCGTCGGTTGCCCCGCGGCGACGGCGGTGGGGTGTTTGCCGGCCGCGGAGTGGTCGAACTGGGCGCCGGGTGCGGCTCGGTGGGCGGCGTCGGCCTGGCCGACGAGGGTCTGCGGCACCGCGTAGACGTTGTGCGGCGCCGCGCGGGTCGTCGTCCGGTGGAAGCCGTCGGCCCCGGAGTCCTGGCTGACCGCCTGCAGCCCCGCGTCCTGGGCGGCGCTGATGTAGGTCGGCACGCCACCGGAGAACGCGAGCAGCCCGTCCAGCGGCGCGGCGATCGCGGGGTCCATCGGCCGGATCGACCGCACCGGGCCGATCTCGGGCGGGAGCTCGGAGTGGTAGACGGAGACGAACCGGGTGATGCCGCCCTCGACGACCTGCTCCCACACCACGTCCGCGGCGGCCAGCCCGGTCTGCGGGCGGGCGTCGGCGGAGTTCTCGATCTTCACCGCGAGCGCCGGGCGGTCGGCGACCGCGTCGGCCGGGACCCCGGTCAGCGGCCAGGCAGGCGCGGACGGCCGCGTCACCGCGGCGATGATCGAGTCCAGGTACGGCACGGCGGACAGGTGCTTCTCCGCCGCCGGCCACGTGACCACCACGCCGGCGGTCACCAGCACCACGATGAGCAGGGCCGCTCGAAGACCACGTCCGGGCCTCGACCGGCGGCGGCCCTTCGCCGTCCGTCCGCTCCTGGCTCGGCCGCCCTTCGCGGACCGGGCGCCTCTCGTGGGCCGGGTGCTCTGCCTCCCTCCGGAGGGGGGCCGGGATGCGGTGGACCTGGGCATGTAGGACTTCCTGGCTCGGCGGCGCTGCCCCTTGGCCATCGGCAGGGCCCACCGAACGCGGCACCACCATCCGCGAAGCAGCCGGACGTCTCGAAGCCCAGCAGGCGGCCGGGGGCCGACGCGCCGACCTGGCGACACCGCCGGCCGCGCGTGGGAACGGCTTCGGCCGCACTCCTGTTGAGGTACCTAGGTCATGTAGGTACATTTCCGGCATGGAGACGATCGGTCTGCGGGAGCTGAACCAGAACCCGTCCAGGGCGGTGGCGCGCGTCCGGGCCGGGGTGACCGTCGTCGTGACCGATCGCGGCCGCCCGATCCTGCGCATGGTGCCCGAGGTCGAGCGCCCGGGCTCGCTGCACGACCTGGTGGCCTCCGGGGAGGCGACCGCACCGGTCGACCAGGGCATGCCGGAGTTGATCCCCGACCTCGCTCCCGGGCTCGACAGCCTGTCGGAGCTGGTGGTCGCCGACCGGCGCCACCAGCGCGGACGTTGATCTACTTCGACACCAGCGCGTTGGTGAAGTTCGTCAAGTGCGAGGCCGAGTCGGAGGCACTGCGGAGCTGGCGCGGCCGGCTCCCCTCCGGCACCGAGCTGGCGACGAGCGAGCTGGCCGAGCTGGAGATCAGCCGCGCGCTGCTGCGCGCCGGCGTGGACCACCAGCGGGTGCCGTACGTCGTCGGGCAGGCGCTGCGCGGCCTGTACGTCCTCGACCTCAGCCGTGCGGTCCTGGCCAGAGCGAAGGGCTACCGGCTCCGCGAGCTCGGCTCGCTGGACGCCCTCCACCTGGCCACGGCCGAGCCCTTCGGATCGGAGCTGACCGACTTCGTCACCTACGACTCCGAGCTGGCCGCCGCGGCGACCGAGGTGGGTCTCCCCGTGACGTCGCCGTCCTGACGGGTGCGCCGGGCAGGCCCCCCCTCCGCCGGCGCGAGGTGCCCGGGCGCCCGTCGTGAGACACCGGAGCTGCCGCAGCGCGGTGTGCGAGGTGAACGCGACGCGGTCGAGGCCGGTCGCCAGGGGAACAGCCGTTTCGGCGGCCGGCGCACGCCGTCGACGTCCACCCGGTGTTCGAACACGTCGTCGGAACACGTCGTCGGGACTCATGCCGCGGAGAGCCGACCGCACCGTGGCGGCGTCGAAGGTGTGACGTGCACCGTCCACGACGAACTCCATGCCCTTCTCCAGCCCTCCGTCGACTTGGTGAGGCGGAGGACCAACGGTGTCATGCCTCGATGTCGAAGAAGGCCGATGCACACGGTCGACAGGCACTCGCGACACCGACGAACGACTCGGGTGCGTGCGCCCGGCGGCAGGTGCGGCACCAGCGGAACGACCGGCGCCGGCGTGCGGCGATGGCCTCCGCCACCTCGGCGATGACGTCGGGCGACCACAGGAGGTCGTCCCGGCCGAACCGGCCCCCGTCCGTCGGCTGGAGATCTGCGCGTTGCTCGCCCCACGAGGTCAGCGGGCGGGCCAGCACGAACCCGAGGTCGTCGACGCCGACGGCGACCTGAGCCGGCTCACCGCTGACGAACCACTCCAACCCGTCGTCGACGGCGGGGTTCTCCCGTCGCCACCCGCTACCGAGGGCGCGGACGACGTCGGCGTACCGGACGCCCAGCAGATCCGCCAACGCCTGCTCGTCAGCGGTCGGGCCACCCTCGCGCCCCCACTCGAGCCCGCACGAGCGGCAGGAGAGAACCGGCTCCTCCCCCGGCACCAGGCAGCCGCCGAGCGCGACCAGGCCGCGCTCGGCGAGCCGGAAGTCCTCGACCGCGGGCAGACCCCAACGCAGCGGGACCGAGTCCTCCCGCCCGCACCCGGGGCAGACACGCCCCACCTGGACGCCGACCGGTTCCGTCATGCCACTCCCCGTCTCGCTGACCGTCCCTGTGACGGCCGGGCGCGGATGGTGGCACGCGCCACCGACAGGAGTGCCCGGGCGCCGACGGACGGCCGATGCCCGTCGGGTCAGCCGGCCGATACGGACGTCCGGCGGTAGAGCTGGGCCGGCTTGCCGACCGTCCCCTCCGACCTCCGCTGCGTCTCCTCGAGCATCGGCAGCATCGCCCGGCGAAAGGTGTCGGCCGAGTGGCCGAGCCCACCGGCGACGGCGTCGTGCAGGCGGAACAGCTCGCGCATCGTGAACGGCTCGTCGAGCAACCGGTCCGGGTCCGGTCGTTCCCGGTAGGCGGCCCGCATGTCGGCCGCGGCCCGCCGGACGATCTCGTCGTGGTCGAACAGCAGCCCGCGCACCTCGTCGACCGGCCGCGCGACCACGCCCTCGGGCCGCGCCCCGAGCACCGGTGCGACCGCTCGCCAGGGGAGCGCGGCGACGTGCGCGACGGACAGCACCCAACCGCGGTTGTCACGGTCCGGGTCGTCGAAGACGTGCAGTTGGCGCGGAGCGACCTCCGGTGTCAGGCCGGCCTTCTCCCGCAGTGACCGCTGGACGGCGCCGGCGAGGATCTCCCCCTCGTGCAGGAACGTGCCGGGCAGCGCCCACTCCTCCGTGCGCGTCTCACCCGCCCGGCGGACGAGCAGCACCGAGAGCCGAGGGTCGGCGTCCGGGACGGTCAGGACAGCCGTGTCGACGGCGACCGACGGCCGCGGGTAGTCGACGAGGCGCTTGTCCGAACTGTCGCGGTACACGGAGTGGACATTAGCGCAGAATCCGTCTAACCTTGGGTTAGCGCAAGGATGAGCTAACCGCGAGGAGGTCCCGTGGTGACCGACCAGACCGAGTCCGACCGACTCGCGGGAGCCCGATGAGGCCGACGGTGCGATTGGGGACGAGCCGGTTTCCGCCGAGTCGGCGTCCTGCCGATGGACGTGGGGTCCATCACCGTCTCTCCACGGGAGTACGTCATGTCCAGGTCCGGCAGGTTCCGCTGCGACGGCGGTGCCGCCACCTACGTGGGGACCGCCCTCCTCGGCGTCCTCATCACCGTCTGCACCTTCGGCATCTGCTACCCGTTCGCGCTGGTCCTCAAGGAGCGGTGGCGGGCCAAGCACAGCTACATCGACGGCTTCCCGCTGGTCTTCACCGGCTCGGCCGTCGGGCTGTTCGGCAACTGGATCAAGTGGCTGCTGCTGAGCTTCATCACGTTCGGCATCTACCTGTTCTGGGTCGGCCCGCGGATCGCCGAGTGGAAGTGGGAGCACACCGACTTCGACCGCAGCCGCACCCCGCTGCCGCTGACCGACGTCCGCCCGGCCATCCCGGTGCAGCAGGTCGGCGGGCTGCCGATGCCGGGCTCCGCGCCGGCCCCGTACGCACAGCACTGAGCCGACCGCCGGGGTCGCGGTCGTCCGCTACTGGGCGCCCGAGCCGGGATGGGACGCCAGGGGCGATGACCTGTACCAGCAGGACGCTGCGATCCGCGCGGCGTCCCGGAGGACCACCGTGCGGGCGGACGTCGAGTCGATCGGCGCTGCCGTCCTGACGAGGAAGGAGAGGGAATGACCGCGACTCTGGAGGACCGCCGCGAGCTGGGCTGCGGGCCGTTGAGCCAGCGCTTCGACGAGGCGCTGCTGTTCGCGTCGCAGCACCACCGGCAGCAGCTGCGCAAGGGTTCGCGGGTGCCGTACATGACGCACCTGATGAGCGTCAGCGCGCTGGTGATGGAGCACGGCGGCAGCGAGGACCAGGCGATCGCCGCACTGCTGCACGACGCCGTCGAGGACGCACCGGCCGGGACCGGCGGCGCCGTGCTGGCCGAGATCCGGTCGACGTTCGGGGACGCTGTGGCCGACATCGTGCGGGCGTGCTCGGACGGCCTCGACGCCGACGGCAACCGCAGTGGGACGTGGGCCGAGCGCAAGCGCCCGTACGTTGCCGGCCTCGCACACAAGGCGCTCGACGCACTCCTGGTGACGGCGGCGGACAAAACGCACAACGGGCTGCGCATCGCCGCTGACGTCCGCCGGTACGGGCAGGTTTTCTGGGCGACGTTCAACGCGAGCCGCGACGAGCTGGTCTGGTACTACACGAGCGTCGAGCGGGCGGTCACGGAGCGGCTGTCGGGCAGTTCGGCCGTCAACGCACTACACCGCGCCGTCGATGAACTGCTCGCCGCAGCAGGTGCCCCACGGGAGGACATCCCGCTCGACCAGCCGTAGTCCTCGACGCTGACCACCGCCGGCCGGGGACACGAACACGCGTGACCGGAATTCAGTCCCTGCAGTCGGCCGGCGGTCCGGCGGAGATGTCAGCACCACACCTGACGAAGGCAGCGATCGCCTCCGGGATCGGCGTCAGCAGAGGGCCGTGCTGCTGCCGGGTTCGCATGGCCGCATCGGCATCCCGCAGAGCCACCGGGCCCATGAGGGGGCGTAGGACATAGTGCATCCACCGAACACGCCCAGACGGCTGCGGCTCCGCCCGCCACACGTCCTCTCTCTCGCGTGCCAGCAGGCACCAGTCCCCGCGATCGTTGGACGCCCAGCAGGCCGCCTCAGCCGGAGCGTTGTCGACCGTGCCGAGCAGTTCGAGCGCTTCGGACGCCAGGCTGAACGGCACCCCTCGAGCGCTGTGCACGTGCAGGAGCCGGGCGCCGTGGGCGTGCACGTCCCATCTCGGCCGGTTCCTCTCCAGCTGCTCCCTCGCGGTGAGCAGCGGATCGTCCTGGACGGCTAGGGCGGCGATCCGCATGACCTCCTCGGGGTCGATCGGGAAGCCGTGCCGGTTGCGCATCGGCCCGACGAATCCGGCGACCTGTTCCTGGCTGGCATACGGCAGGAGGTGGCCGACGGCGTCGAGGACGGCTCGATAGGAGATGACCTCGGACGTGCGGATGCCGGTCGGCAGCACCTCGTGCAGGAGGAAGACACCGACTGCCGCGGTTGAGGCCAAGGGATCGAGGAGCCGTTCGGGGATGTCGCTTCCCCCGTAGGCGTCGAGGTGCTCCAGGTTGCGCAGCGCCTCGGACAGGGTGCCGCTGTAGCCCTCCTCGCCGTTCGGGCTGTCGAAGACGTCGGACTGCTGAGCGACGATCACGAGGAGTGCCACGGACTGACGGGCGAGCGGGTGCAGGAGTGGCGCCTGGCCGACGAGGCCCCGAAGCCGCTCGCGGATGCGACGGCGATGTCGCGCCTCGCGGACCCGCCGGATGGCCGCTTCCTCTGCACCGGTGGCGACGTCCCCGGATGGTGCTCCGGAGGGCGTCGTTCCCTCGCCAGGCGCTTCCCCGTCCGCGGCGAAGGGATCGGTCTCCTCGTTAACCTGGTCGGCGTCGTCCCCCTCCAGCGCGGCCGCCCGTTCGTCCACCAGTGCGTCGGTCGGCGTCGCCAGCTCCAAGACCGCCCCGGTGCGCTCGGGGTTCGTGAGCCGCGGGAAGCCGCCGAGCGCGAAGTCGACCACCCGTCGACCGAGGTGTCGCTTGGCGTCGTCGGTGTAACGGAGCCAGGCGTCCTCGTCGGCGAGCCGCGCACCGTGATCCGGCTCGTCCTCGGCTGCCGCCGACGTCCCGGAGACCCGGGGCAGGGTGACGGTGGAGACCGCGGTGGACACCTGCGTGATGTGGTCGACCCACATGTCGAGGAAGCGGGCGTCGACGGCGAGCTGCGTCGGGGTGTGGTCCGCGCGGCGTCGTCCACTGAGGACGTCGGCAGCGGTGACGCTCACCCGTGCGGGGTCGATGACGAAGGTGACGAGTCCGTCCACGATGCCGTCAGGACCCTCCCACTGCGCACGCACGCGGTCGGCGGATCCCATGCCCGGGGGAACGGGGAACTCCGCCGTCGTCACTCCAGCGGGAACCCGGCCGACGGGCGACCAGACGTCGTAGTCGGTGCTGTGGCTGGCCACGATGGTGACTTCTGAGCGCGCGGGCCGTGCGAGCGTCACGCGCAGCAGCCCGTCGCGCAGCACGGCCGCGAGGAGCAGCACGGTGGTGACAGCGCCACCGTCCGTGGTGTCCCCGGGGCCCGGCGCGATCTCCCCGTGCGTGGCGTCCCGGAGATCGATCTCCACGCCGGCCGGGAAGAGCGACGGCGGATCGGTGGTGATTACGCCGACCTCGACGTTCCCGCCCTGCCGCGCGGTCCGCAGCAGGGCCACGACCGACAGGTTCGGGCTCCCGGTCAACGTCCACCGGTAGCCGTTCCCCAGGGTGGCCTGGACGAGCTTCCCGTGCCGGTAACGCTCGTCCCGGTCCTCGACGAGAGTGAACCCGAAGGCGAAGCGGGCGCGCAGGTCCTCGACCACGTCGGACACGGCGCCGGGGACCCAGACGGTCCGCCCATCGCTCTGGACGGCGAGTCGCACCTGCGCCGGCCGATACCGCTCGACCAGGGCGCGGATCGCACTCCCCTGCGGGTCGTGGAACGGCGCGTACAGCTCCAGGACCTGCACCGCGGCCCCCGGCTCCGGGAGCTGCTCGAGGATCGGACGGTCCAGCGAGTGCACGAGCCGGTGCCGCTCGTCCTCTCCGTCGGCCGCTGGCGCCTGGGCCGCCAGGGAGTCCAGCCCCTCGGCCGCCGCACGCATGCGGAGGGCGGCTTCCTGCGTCACGACCACGCCGCTGACCCCTGTGTCGGGGAGCCGGCGCAGCCAGTCGCCCACGTCCCGGACGATCCGCGGACAGCGCTCCCGATCAGCAGTCACCACGGTCCACGTCTCGGCGTTGTGGTGCCAGCCGGATGCGGTTAGGTTCCCGGAGCCGATGAGCACCACGGCCCGCTGGTTGCCGACCACGACGTTCACCTTGGGGTGGAACGCGGCACCGCTGGCCGTCACGGCGATGCCTGGGACGTAGCGGACGCCGGCGTTCCGGACGGCACGTGGATCGTGCTCGTTGACCCTCCCGTCGGCCACCACGGTGATCCGGGCTCCGCTCGCCTGGGCCACCCCCAGCACCGTGCGCTCGAAGAAGCCCAGGTCGGCGTTGTACGTGGTGAAGACGGCCTCGCGCGCCTGGAGGTCCCGGTGACGTTCCTCCGCGTAGAGCTGGGCGATCGGGGATGCGATGTTGGCGACCACGGGGTCTACAGCGGAGTCGGGAGCGGCCTCATCGGGCCGTGCGGGGAGAAGGTCCACGTCAGTCCTCGAGGAGGTCGCTTCGGGTGCCCGGCGTCCATTGGTCCCCGACACGGTCGAGCAGTCCCATGCCGGCCAGGATCTGAGCGAGCTGGTCCAGCCGCAGGGACGCCGGACCGCGTCCCTCGCGGCCCTGGGTGAACAAGTACTCGTCCCGGGTCAGGAGTCGGGTGGGCATTTCAAGCACCCCGGTACGCGGGTTCGGACGGGCCTTGGCCAGAGCCAGACGCTGGGATCGGTTCACGAGCACCTGGGTCAGGTGACGGGCGAAGTCGCGGAGCGAGCGTTCCGTCCAGTTGGTCAGCTGCTGGGCCAGCCAGGCCGGCGCCAACTCCTCGTGGACGTCCGTGGGGACGCGGTTGGTAAAGCCGTCGAATTCTCGGCCCCGCAGCTCTCCGGAGCGGCGGGCTCCGAGAGCGAGGACCGCCAGCCACCGCTCGACGTCGTGCTCGGTACCGTCGAGCTCCGGCAGCCGCTCGGCGTGGGTCACGCGCCCTGACGGGGTCGCCGTGGGCGGCAACTGCGACAGCCACTGCTGGACCGTTCCGGACGGGAGCTCGTCGGCGAGGCGATCTGCGACGAGGCGGCGGGTGCTGAGCGCGTCGACGGCATCGACCAGCCAGGCCCACAGTCGTCGCCAGGCGCTGGTCGACTGGTTGCGCAGCATCAGGCCGCGCCAGTCCTGGACGAGGGGCAGCCGGGCCAGGACGGGGTCGTCGTGGGCCTGATCGGAGTAGCAGATGAACCGCGAGAGGTCGCGGGTCATGCCGTCGATCTCCGTGAGCGTCACGGCGCGGTGGATCATCTGCAGCGTCTGTCGGCGTCGTCGATCGCTGGGCCGGTCGCAGTCCGGAGCGGCGAACGTCCGGGACAGCCACGCCCCGTCGGTGGCGGTGGGTGCAGACATGCGGCACAGGCAGAGATCGACGTGGGCCTCCAGATCGGCCTCGGTGAGGCTCGGCCGGCCCACCAGACCGTCCAGGTCACCGAGGGCCTCCGTGAGGGCGGTGCCGTCGCAGTTCTCCCCCGGACGCAGTCGCGCTCCGGGAGCCAGGACGTCGAGGAGCATCTCGCTGCCCCGGTAGGCCGCGAGGAAGCCCTGACGGGCGGTCGCGTACGCGCCTCGTGCGGAGAGTGCCTCCACGTTGACCGCACCGTCGCGACGGAGCGCCGAGACGATCTTGTTGTACCCGTGCGGCTGCGAATAGGCGCGGTGCGCATCGGGGTCGACGTTCAGGTGGTGCGCGGAGACTGCGCCGAGGACGACCTCTGCCCTGCGCAGGCGGGTGATGAGCTCCGAGTCGGTGATCCCGTCCCGCTGGCCTGTGTGGGCCACGTAGCCGTGCAGTGCGTAGTACCGGGCGTTCAAGGTCACCGTGGTAACCCCAGGTACCAGGTCGTTGACCTTCGCCATGATGAACCGCTCGACGCCGAGCGGGAACCGACCCTGCACCACTCGCGAGGCCTTGTTCGACCAGGCCGGCCCGAGCACCGGCCCCGCGGCGGTGGTCACACCTGATGCCATCGAGTTAGTCCCCTCGCAGGGTCGTGCCGGCCATCTCCACAAGCCGGCAGAGGGCGTTGACCTGGCGCAGCTGCTCCGGCGTCCGCACGGCGGCGTCGAGCAGTTCCTCGCTCATCACGACGACGGCCAAGGCCTTGGCGCGCGACACCGCCACGTTGAGCCGGTGCAGGTCGTAGAGGAAGGAGACCCCGCGGGGCGCGTCCTCGGCCGAGGTCGACGTCATCGAGCAGACGACGACCGGCGCCTCCTGGCCCTGGAACTTGTCCACGGTGCCGACCCGGGCGCCGTCAGGCAGCAGGCTCCGGATGCGAGCGACCTGGTTGTTGTACGGCGCGACCACCAGCACGTCGTCCGCGCCGATGACCGACCGCTCCCCCGCCGCGTCGACCCAGCCAACGCCCTGCAGCGACCGCCACAGCCCGGCCACCGCCGCCGCCTCGTCGTCCGACGCAGCCGCCGCAGGCCGTGTGTGCTCGACAAACCGGACGGCGAGCCCACTCGCCCAGCCCTCGACCGCGATGTGCCGGGTCAGGTCACTGGGGCTGAAAACCAGCCGTCCGTCGAGTCGGTACACGGCGTCAGCCCTCGGTCGAGCGGACGACGGCGGGCAGCGATGAGTGCGACAACGTTCCCCCGTGGTACAGCGTGCAGAGCCTCGAGGAGGCTGTCACGCACGACGCCGCTCCGGGGCCTCCCGCACCGACCGAGCATCAACCTGGGCTGCCAGTGACACGCTCTTGATTCTGCTTCAGCGATCGTCCCTGCGAGTCTCGCCAGGCATCGCGGCCGTTCTTGCTTCCACCGGACAGGACGCTGGCAGCTTGGGAGGGACTGTCGAAGACGTACGTCTTGGTGAGCCGCAACTGTCGGTCGCCGTGAGAGGCCAGCACTCCCTCCACGAGCAGGCGGTTCCGCTTGTCCTTGTAGCTCGACGTCATGACCTTGGTCTCCGCTCGACCCAATGCCCCGGCGAGTACAGCGAACCCACGTGAGTCATCTCGCCCGGTGGCATCAGTCAGATCGGCTCGGAGGAAGTACTCGGTTCCTTCGAGCGGGGACTCGTCGTTCGAGTCCGTCGCCCCGCCGGCAGGCACGGGCCGGTCCTTGACGACGTCGAACAGCGTGACGCTAACGAGAGGCAGGAGTGTCAACGCTGTGTCGAGGTACCACTCCAGGTCCGCCTCCTCTGACTCCCCGAGGCGCGGGACGGGGGGCAAGGTGCCGTTCTCGCGGACCGCCGCATCTGCGTCGGCCGCGAGGTGCAGCAGACGCGCCTCGAGGTATCGCACATGTGCCTTATTTAGGGAATCGTCCTTGGTGGTCAGGACGTACCCGTGAGTCCAGAAGTCCTTCTCGCGGTGGTGGCTGTCAAGTCGGCTGCGGACTTCATCTCCCTCACCCACGTAGACGCGGGTGGGGCGCTTGCCGTTCTCCTCAGGGCCGGTCAGCACGTAGGCGCCAGAGCGCCGCATCTCGTCTCGGAGACGGGCCTCCCCGTAGTCGGCTCGGGCAAAGGCAAGGCAGGTCCCGGTCCAGCCCGCACGATCGACCACACGAAGCCCCTGTGGTTTGCCGTCGACGAGGTAGATGCGGATGGACACACCTCGCGGTGTTTCGAGTGGCACGCCCTGGATGGAAGCACACGACTATCGCGAATCTTGGCCTGTCGCTACCAAGCGTTGCGGATGAGCTGTCTAGCGTCATCCGGGTGGAACGGCTGCCCACAGGGCTGTACGAGCACCTGGTCACCGATCGGCTCAACAAGGACCTGTCCGTAGCGGCCCGCGAGCTCATCCAGCTCGGCACGCTCGACCCTGCAGATGCGCACGAGTCCCTGACCCGACACATCACCGAGCTCGCGAGCCGGGCGCTGCGGGCCGCTGGCGGAAGCGACGCATCGGCCATCAGCCGGCAGGTCGAGCTGGCCAACCGGATCGTCGCGGCCATCAGCGACCTGTCGCCGGATGTGGCCGGCATGGAGGACGCCGTCGCGGATCCAGCCCGCACTCTCCTGGCGATCGCCCCACCGAGCGGCGTCCCTGGTCCCGCGTCGTTCCCTGAGCGACCGGCCGTTCCGCTCTCCACGAGCGCACTACTGGTCAACGGCCGTGGGCAGCCGCGGATCGGTTACGAGGTCACCCGAGAGCTGGCATCCGCCGATCGGGTCGATCTGCTTTGCGCCTTCATCAAGTGGCACGGGCTGCGCGTCCTCGAAGACGCTCTCATCGACCTCTGCGAGCGCGGTGTCCGGCTGCGCGTCATCACCACCACCTACATGGGCGCGACCGACCAGCGCGCCCTCGACCGGCTGGTCGAGCTCGGCGGCGAGGTCAAGGTCTCCTACGAGACACGGACGACGCGACTGCACGCCAAGGCGTGGCTGTTCCACCGGGACACCGGCATGTCGACGGCCTACGTCGGCAGCTCGAACCTCTCCCGGACGGCGCTCATCGACGGCCTCGAGTGGAACGTGCGTCTGTCGAACGTCGAACAGTCTCACCTCCTGACGACCTTCGCCGAGACGTTCGACAGCTACTGGGCGGATCCGTCCTTCGAGAGCTACGACCCGAGCCGGGACGGCGACCGGCTGCGCCAAGCCATCGCTGCCGAGCGCGGCGGCCCGAGCGACCTGCCCATCGAGATCGCGACCCTCGACGTCCGCCCGTTCGGATACCAGCAGGAAATCCTCGACGAGCTTCACGCCGAGCGAGAGGTCCACGACCGCTGGCGCAACCTCGTCGTGATGGCGACCGGAACCGGGAAGACGGTCGTCTCCGCCCTCGACTACCGGCGGCTGCGCACGGCCGCGGCTGTCGAGCGGGTGCTGTTCATCGCCCACCGCGAAGAACTGCTGCTCCAGAGCCTGTCGACGTTCCGGCAGGTGCTCCGCCACGGCGACTTCGGCGAGCTGTTCGTCGGCGGCCAGCGACCGCGGGAGTGGCGGCACGTCTTCGGATCGGTGCAGTCGCTGACCCAGCTCGACCTGGCTCAGCTCGACCCGCGCCACTTCGACATGGTGATCGTTGACGAGTTCCACCACGCCGAGGCAGCCACGTACCGCCGGCTGTTGGAGCACCTGCAGCCGAAGCTCCTACTGGGCCTGACAGCGACGCCGGAGCGCACCGACGGTGCCGACGTCCGGCGCTGGTTCGACGGCCGGACAGCGGTCGAACTTCGGCTGTGGGAGGCGCTGGAGCAGGGGCTGCTCGCGCCGTTCCAGTACTTCGGCATCCACGACGACGTGGCACTCGACCAGCTGCGGTGGCGACGCGGCCGAGGGTATGACGTCGGCGAGCTGACCAACGTCTACACCGGCAACGACAAGCGCGTCCGGCTGGTCCTGCAGGCGGTCCACGACAAGGTGGCGGACCCGCAGCAGATGCGCGCCCTGGGCTTCTGCGTGAGCATCCAGCACGTGCAGTACATGGCTGAGCGCTTCAGCGCTGCGGGCATCCCGAGCTTGGCGGTCACCTCGACGACGTCCCGTGAAGAACGGGCAGCCGCGCTGACGGCCCTCCGGGATCGCACGGTGAACGTCCTCTTCGCGGTCGACCTGTTCAACGAGGGCCTCGACGTCCCGGCAGTCGACACCGTGCTCTTCCTGCGGCCGTCCGAGAGCGCGACCGTCTTCCTGCAGCAACTGGGCCGCGGGCTGCGCTTGTCGGAGGACAAGGCCTGCCTGACCGTCCTCGACTTCATCGGCGCGCAGCGCAAGGAGTTCCGCTTCGACCTCCGTTTCCGGGCGCTGACCGGGACCTCACGGCGCGGTGTGCAGCGCGTCGTCGAGCTGGGCTTCCCCACGCTGCCGGCCGGCTGCCACGTCGAACTGGATCGAGTGGCGCAGCGGATCGTCCTCGACAACATCAAGCAGTCGCTCAACGTCTCGTGGAAGGGACTGGTCGCGGAGGCCGCTGCCGCGCAGTCGCCCTCGCTCGCCGACTTCCTCGTGGAGACCGGCGTCGAACTCGAGGACCTCTACCGCGGCAACGGCCGCAGTTGGCTCGATCTCAAGCGCGCCGCCGGCTGGGACGACTCGGTGCCCGGTCCGGACGACGCGACGCTGCGCGGGGCGTTCGGTCGCATGTTGCACATCGACGACCTGGAGCGACTCCAGAAGGTGCGGGAACTGCTCGATGCAGCGAACGCCGGCACTGGAGTCGACGGTTCGGAGCGCATCCGTCGCCTGGCCGCGATGCTGCACTTCTCACTCTGGGGTTCTCGCAGCCCGTTCAGCGGCGTGGAGGCCAGCCTCCAGCGTCTGCTGGCCAACCCCGGCCGAGCTCGGGAGTTGATCGAGGTGAGCGGCGTCCTACACGACCGCATTCACCGGGTGACGCCGGCCCTGGAGCTTGGCGGGGACCGCCCGTTGCACGTGCACGCCCGATACAGCCGCGACGAGGCGCTGGCCGCGTTCGGCATAGACGACCTGAACGGCACGTGGGGCTCGGGTGTGCGCTGGGTGCCCGGCGACCAGGCGGACGTCCTCTTCGTGACGCTGGTGAAGACCGAGGCGCACTTCTCCCCCACCACGATGTACGCAGACCACGCCATCTCGCCGACGCTGTTCCAGTGGGAGTCGCAGAACTCAACAGCCGAACGTTCAGCGACAGGCCAGCGCTACGTGCACCACCGCGATATGGGCACCTCCGTGCACCTGTTCGTACGCGAGACCAAGACCGCGGACGGGACGCTCGGCACGCCCCCGTACCTCTACGCCGGACCGATGACCTACGTGTCGCACACCGGCGAGCGGCCTATGCGGGTTCTCTGGCAACTGGAGCACGCCTTACCTGCCGACGTTTTCCACGCCGCCAAGGTCGCATGATCTTATGGCCGCGAATGGAAGTCACTCAATAGGTAACGTCCAAAGAGGCGAAGTTGCCACGCTACTTTGCCTTGCTCTTCCTGCGACCCTATGGTACACCCCCACCTCTTCCATCGCATGGAAGAGGCCCAGGGTTCGAGTCCCTGTAGCTCCACTGGCTCTGACCAGGCTTTTCTTAGCCACTGCGGCGAAGCTAGCACCGCAGCCATATGTCAAAACGAGTGCCACGGTGACAATTTGGAGACAGCCGCATGTGGACCGCATTCGCCGCAAGAGCAGGCGTCAACCCTACGGATCACTGAGCGAAATGACTGAAGTAGCCCGCTGACTCCACTACGTCGACGGCCCTCGGGTCTCCGGTCGAGCCGCACTGCGGCGACCACGGGAGGTCGTGGCGCTCCGGCGGTCGACGCGTGATGCAGCGGCGCCGAGTGGGCCAGGCGCACCCAACCTGACGTCAGGGGGTCTCTACCGCCGGCCGTGTCGACACCTCGGGCTCGCGTGTGAGCCGTCTAGGGTGAACGCACTTGTGGCGAGAGGCGACCGCCACGGACCGCAAGGAAGCACAGAGAGGTGAGATCACGTTGGCACTGAAGAAGTCGGACCTTTACAGCTCGCTTTGGAAGAGCGCGGATGAACTGCGCGGCGGCATGGACGCGAGCCAGTACAAGGACTATGTCTTGACGTTGCTCTTCGTCAAGTACGTCTCCGATAAGGCCGCGGCTAGTAGCAGAAGTCTCATCAAGGTTCCCGCCGGCGGCTCCTTCAGCGACCTCGTGGCACTCAAGGGCAAGGCTGACATCGGCGACCAGATGAACAAGGCCATCCGCAAGCTGGCGGATGCGAACGACTTGCAGGGTGTAATCAACAACGCCGACTTCAACGATCCCAACAAGCTCGGCGACGGCAAGGCCCGGCAGGACCTGCTGTCAAACCTCATCGGCATCTTTGAAGGCATTGACTTCACTGCGTCTAAGGCCGAAGGCGACGACCTACTGGGCGACGCATACGAGTACCTGATGCGGCACTTCGCCACCGAGTCGGGCAAAAGCAAGGGGCAGTTCTACACGCCTGCTGAAGTTTCGCGTGTAATGGCTCAGCTGCTGCAGATACCAGACAACACGCCAAAGTCGACAACGGTGTACGACCCAACCTGTGGCTCCGGCTCGTTGCTTATCAAGGTCGCCGACGCCTCCCCCAAAGGTCTAACGATCTACGGTCAAGAGATGGACAACGCTACGTGGGCGTTGGCCAAGATGAACATGATCCTGCACGGCAACGAGACCAGCACGATTCTGCAAGGAAACACGCTCGCAAACCCCCGCTTTAGGACTGACGAACAACTCGACACCTTCGACCTGCTCGTCGCCAATCCTCCGTTTTCGGTGAAGACCTGGAAGAACGGCGTCGAGAACGACTACGGCCGGTTTGATGGCTACGCGCCGCCGCCAGCAAAGAACGGCGACTATGCGTTCTTGCTACACATGGTGAAATCCCTGAAGTCGACTGGGCGCGCAGCCATCGTTCTCCCACACGGCGTTCTTTTCAGAGGAAACGCCGAGGCGACAATCCGAAAGCTGCTTATCAAGCGCGGATTGATCAAGGCCGTGATTGGGCTACCGCCAAACCTGTTCTACGGCACGGGTATTCCGGCCTGCATCCTCGTCCTGGATAAGAAGGACGCCGCTGGCCGCACTGGAATCTTTATGATCGACGCCTCTCAGGGCTTCATCAAAGACGGCAATAAGAATCGCCTTCGCCCGCGCGACATGCATAAGATTGTCGACGCCTTTGTGAAACAAGCTGAGTTTCCTCGCTACTCGCGTGTCGTTCCAGTTAGCGAAATCGCAAACTCGAAGAACGACTACAACCTCAACATCCCGCGCTACGTCGACTCGTCGGACCCCGAAGACATCCAAGACCTGAACGGTCATCTGCAAGGCGGCATACCCAACCCGGACCTCGATGCGTTGCAGCCGTACTGGGACGCCTTCCCGAGTCTGCGCGGCGCATTGTTCCGGCAACTTCGAGACGGCTACTCGGAACTTCAGGTTCCTAAGAGTGACATCCAGTTCGTTGTATCGGCGTCAGCGGAGTACCTCACCTATGCATCAGAGACGCATGATGTCGTTGATAAGTGGTGGACGGGCCACCGCGGCACCCTGGAGCAAATCCACGCGACGACGAAGTCGGCAGTCCTGATCACCGACCTCGGGGAAAGTTTGCTCGACATCTTTCGGCCTCGTCCCCTTCTGGACGAGTATGGCGTGTACGAGCAATTGATGAGTTACTGGAACACCACGATGCACGACGATGTCGTGCTGGTGATGAGTGAGGGTTGGGTCGAGGCCTCTCGCCCCCGCGCGGCGCGCATAGTCGGCACGGACAACAACGGCAAGCCAAAGTACGAGAGCATTCACCTTAAGTTCGGCACCGGGGCTCGCACGAAGCGATGGGTGATGGACCTCGTGCCCCCCGAATACATAGTTGCGCGATTCTTCGCAGACGAGCGCGACCGCCTGCTGTCACTGAGGTTGGAAGCCGAAATGGCGGGGCAGGCGATCGCTGAGTACGTCGAGGAACACGCCGTCGAAGAGGGCCTCCTATGGGATGCCGTGGACGAGGGCAAGGACGCGGTCACCGACAGCTCAGCCAAGGCCCGGCTTCAAGAAATCGGTGATGACGGTGACGAGGAAGAGATCGCCGCGCTTGAGCGAGTCATGGCCTTATTCAAGGCAGAGGCGGCAGCCAAGAAGGCCGTCAGAGTGGCTCAGGCCAAGCTCGATGAGATGACCCTCGCTCGATACGGAAAACTCACGGAGGACGAAGTCCGCTCCCTGGTCATCGATGACAAGTGGGGCGTGACGCTCGCGCAGGGCATTGACGCTGAGCTGAGTTCACTAACACACAAGCTCGTGGCTCGCTTGGCCGTGTTAGCCGCGCGTTACGAACTGACCGTTCAGGACATTGAAGCGCGCATGACTGCGTTGAGTGCCAAAGTCGACGGGCACTTGGTCGCGATGGGTCTGAAGCCGTGAGCGCCACACCCTCGGCTTGGCAACCTACGACGGCCGGCGAGATCGGATACTTCAAGGGCGGCTCGGGCTTCCCGACTCGCTATCAGGGCCATCGAAGCGGCGACTACCCCTACTACAAGGTGTCGGACATGAATCTCGTTGGCAACGAGATATTCATGACGACGGCTAACAACTACATCTCCGAGCGAGTGCGCGCCGCGCTTGGCGCCACCGCCTTCCCGCCGAACGCCATCGTGTTCGCCAAGGTTGGCGCCGCTGTATACCTGGATCGCAAGCGGCTGCTCGCTATTCCGAGTTGTATCGATAACAACATGGCGGCGTTTGTAGTTGATCCCGAGCGTGCGGACGCGCGGTTTGTTCACTTCGCTCTTAGGAACTTCAAACTCAGTACGCTTGTTGCTGTCGGAGCGCTGCCCTCGCTCAACGGCAAGCAGCTCCGCTCGATCCCGATTCTTCTTCCACCAACGATTTCGGAACAGGAAGAAGTTGCCGCCGTTCTCGCTGACGCCGACGATCTCATAGCTTCACTGGAGAGGCTAATTACAAAGAAGCGCGGCATTCGTCAGGGCATGAGGCAACAACTTCTGACGGGTCGCACTCGTCTCCCTGGTTGCGCCGACCCTTGGCAGGATCACATGGTTCGCGACCTACTCGAGTTTAAGAACGGTCTAAATAAGGCAAGCGAATACTTCGGGCACGGAACCCCCATAGTCAACTTCATGGATGTGATGAAGTCGCCCATCATCACATCCGACCGTGTCAAAGGTTTAGTCAGCCTCAGCTCTGACGAGATCAAGCGCTTCTCGGCACAGCGTGGCGACCTGTTCTTCACGCGAACATCGGAAACCGTGGACGAGATCGGCACGGCTGCTGTTCTCGTCGACGACATCCCAAGAGCATCGTTCAGTGGCTTTGTGCTTCGCGGGCGGCCAAAGTCCCCGCACTTCGACCCAACCTTCCTTGCGTTGGTCTTCCACCTTCAGGAAGTCCGAAAGCAGGTTGTGTCTTCGGCGTCGTACACTACGCGCGCACTTACCAACGGTGGTTCTCTTGGCCGTGTACGCGTCACCCTGCCAGATCGTGAGGAACAGCTTCGGATAGTCCTCGTTCTACAAGACGTAGATGCCGAGATCGACGCCCTGATACGGCGTCTTGAGTCGGCGCGCGCCGTCAAGAAGGGCATGATGCAAGAGCTTCTGACCGGCCGTACGCGGCTGCCGATTGCCGAGGTGGCCGCATGACACTCAACCAGCTGGAGCGCGCAACGCAACGGCGCGTCATCCATGAAACGTTCGTGAAGCGCCTGGGCTATCGATACGCGGGCAACCTCGACGACCAAGACAATAAGAACATTCGCGAGGATGAACTGAGGGCCAATCTGCTCAAGCGCGGGTACGAGGAGGCCCTAGTCACTCGCGCCATCTTCGAGTTTTCACGTGCGGCGGCGCTTCCTGCTGGCGCTTCTCTGTACGACGTGAACCTGAAGGTCTACAGATTGCTGCGTTACGGCGTCGAGGTGAAGACGGACGTCAGCAGTGCAAACGAGACCGTAATGCTCATCAACTGGGACGCCCCGGAAACAAACGACTTCGCCGTTGCGGAAGAAGTCTCCATTACCGGGAATCACAACAAGCGTCCGGATGTCGTTCTGTACGTTAACGGCATCGCCTTGGGAATCATTGAATTCAAGCGGTCGACAATCAGCGTCGGTGACGGCATCAGGCAGAACATCGGGAACCAAAACGCGCACTTCATCCGACCGTTTTTCACCACGAACCAGCTTCTCTTCGCAGGCAATGACTGGGAGGGGCTGCGTTACGGTGTCATTGGAGCCGGCGAAAAATACTGGATGAAGTGGAAGGAGCCGGAGACCAGCAAGCTTGGCCGAGGCGTGAGCGAGATTTTGGACCGCGCGCTCGTGCAGATGTGTAACAAGGACCGGCTTCTTGAGCTGATCCACGACTTCATCGTCTTCGACCGTGGCACAAAGAAGACAGCCCGGCACAACCAGTACTTTGGCGTCAAAGCCGCACAGGCGCGCATTGGCTCCCGAGAGGGCGGCATTGTCTGGCACACCCAGGGCTCGGGCAAATCGCTCACGATGGTCTGGCTTGCCCAATGGATTAGAGAGCACGAAGACAACGCCCGTGTTCTTGTGATAACAGACCGCGACGAACTGGATAAGCAGATCGAGGGCGACTTCAACGGGGTCGGTCTGGGGGTCTACCGCACCAAGTCTGGCGCGGACTTAATCGGTCAACTCAACGCGACGCAGCCCTGGCTGATCTGCTCGCTTGTGCACAAATTTCACGGCGACGACACCTCAGATGTGGACGACGGCAACGACGACGTCAGTGAGGACTTCATCGCTGATCTCAACAAGCGCCTGCCGGCCGACTTCTCTGTAAAGGGCAACTTGTTCGTGTTCGTCGACGAAGCGCACCGGACCCAGAGCGGCAAGCTGCACGACGCTATGAAGGATTTGATGCCCTCGGCGATGTTCATCGGTTTCACCGGTACGCCTCTGCTCAAGGCGGACGAGGAATCGACCATCGCCAAGTTCGGCAGCTTTATCCATACGTATAAGTTCGACGAGGCTGTCCGGGACGGCGTCGTGCTTGACCTTCGCTACCAAGCGCGAAGAATCGATCAGGACTTGGTGCGACCCGACAGGGTAGACGCTTGGTTCGACGCAAATACAGCTGGAATGACCGACATGGCCAAAGCCCAACTGAAGCGCCGTTGGGGCACCATGCAAAAGGTCTTCTCGTCGCAGCCGCGAACTAATCAGATCGTTGCTGACATCCTTATGGACATGGCGCGCCAACCGCGCCTAATGGACGGCACGGGCAACGCCATGCTTGTGTGCGACAACGTCTATCAGGCGTGCAAGTTCTATGAGGCGTTCAGCTCCACGACGCTCAAGAGCAAGTTGGCGATTGTTACGAGCTACGTTCCGAATCCAACGCTTATCTCCAAGGAAGACGCTGGCGAGGGCGACACTGAGGAAATCGCCAAGTACAACATCTATCGGCAGATGCTCTCGGACCACTTCGGTGTCCCGGCTGACGAAGCCGTCAAGCGTATTGACGAGTTTGAGGAGGACGTGAAGCAGGCGTTCATCGAAAAGCCCGGCGAGATGCGGCTACTCATTGTCGTCGATAAGCTGCTGACAGGCTTCGATGCGCCGAGTGCGACATACCTCTACATCGACAAGAAGATGAAAGACCACGGGCTGTTTCAGGCGATCTGTCGCGTGAACCGCTTGGACGGCGACGATAAGGTCTATGGCTACATTGTCGACTATCGGGACCTGTTCAAGTCGATACAAGCAGCCATCACTGACTACACGTCGGGCGCATTCGATGGTTACTCGCAGGAGGACGTGAAGGGCCTGCTGAAGGACCGCATCAAAGAGGGGCGACAGGACCTCGATGACGCGCTGGACAAAATCCGGTTGCTGTGCGAGCCGGTCGCTCCGCCAAGAGAAATCGCCGACTTCCTTCAGTACTTTTGCGGCGGCGACGACGGCGACAAGATTCTGCTGCTAGTCAACGAGCCGAAACGAGCGGACTTGTACAAGGCGGTCGGCGCGCTCGCTCGTGCGTACGCTGCCCTCGCAAATGATATGGCCGAGGCCGGCTACACGGCGGCCGAAGCCGAGGCGATCAAGAAGGAGGTCGCCGACTTCGTATCGCTCAGTGAGGGCGTTCAACTCGCTGCTGACGAGAACATCGACCTCAAGAAATACGAGCCGGCCATGCGCCAGCTCCTCGACAGCTACATACAAGCCGATCCTTCCGAGACTATTGCTGATTTGGAGGAGGGTCTCGTCCACACGATCGTCGAACTTGGACTCGGCGCGGTGAACACGCTCCCCGCTCGAGTGAGAGCTGATCGGAGGGCGGTGGCCGCAACGATCCTCAACAACGTTCGCAGGACTATCGTAAATAAGCGAGCTACCGATCCGCGCTATTACGATGAAATGTCCAGGCTGCTCGATGCGCTAATTGCCGAGAAGCGGCAAGATTCCCTGGACTATGAGGCCTTCCTCAATCAGTTGATCGACCTGGTCAAGAAGATCGGCACAGGTGAGGCAACGACGCCCTTCCCGAAGTGGGCGAATACTCCAGGCAAGCGTGCCCTTGTGAACTTCTGCCTACCATATGGCATCGACACCGAAGGGCTTCACGACGTCATCGAGAGCAGCAAGGAGCACGGCTGGACTACCTCCTTGATCAAGGAACGGGCGCTAGAACTGGCCATCGCGGATGCGATGCCGCCCGACACGGACCCTGGTGTTGTGACCGCGTTGCTGGCACTGCTCAAGGAGAATCATGAGTATCGCTAACGCTGCACATCTCGAGGTGGGCGATCTTGCAGTCGAGGTCGTCTACAAGGACATCAAAAACCTGCACATCTCCGTGTACCCGCCCTTAGGCCGAGTGCGCGTCGCTGCGCCGGATCGTATGGATGAGGACGCCATCCGGCGTGCCGTCGTTGAGCGCCTGCCCTGGATTAGACGCCAACGCAAGGAACTTCTCGCAGCAGACCGCGAAACGAAGCGCGAGATGCTGTCGGGTGAGAGCCACTTCGTCTGGGGCCAGCGTTACTTGCTCGATGTGTCACGTACTAGCGGCCACCACCGCGTCGAGATGAGCGGGAGCACGCTATGGGTGGTTGCGTCGGCTGGAGCAGCGCCCGAGGAGCGGCTCGGTGTTCTCGACCGCTGGTATCGCCGTGAACTCAGGGCGGCGTTGCCTGCCTTGTTCGAGAAGTGGGCTCGAGTCATCGGAGTGGAGGCGCCCAGCGTCGTAGTGCGTCGCATGAAGACCAAGTGGGGTACTTGCATCGCTCGTTCGGGGACGATCTGGCTCAATCCCGAACTCGCGAAGAAGCATCCACGATTCTTGGAGTATGTCGTGGTTCACGAACTCGTTCACTTCCACGAGCGGACCCATAACGAACGGTTTGTCGACTTGATGGATAAGCACTTGCCGGATTGGCGTTCTCGTCGCGACGAGCTTAACGAGTCCACCCTTGCTTACGAGGACTGGAACTGAGTTGGGCGAGCACGCGCTCCCTACGTACGAGAACTTTCTGCTTCCCGCTCTGACGGGGATCTCACGAGCTGACGGCGCCCTAGGGCGATCCGAGGTCAAGAAAAAGGTCGTCCAGGAGACGCGCCTGAGCGACGATCAGCTTGCTTTGACTTGCCCCGGCGGCAAGCACGAGGGGCGAAGCGTTGCCCTTGATCGCGTCGGGTGGGCCCTCAGCTCACTCAAACTCATGGGCGGCTTAGACAACTCCGACCGGGGCGTGTGGTCGATCACGAGTCGGGGCCGCGAGCTGCTCGCACAAGGCCATGAGGCAGTCGTCGCCGCCAACCAAACGGCTCGGAGCGAGGCTTGGCGCCGTCGTAAGTCGCTACCCGAGGAACCTTCCGTGGCTGACCGCGATAGCGACGACCTCGCCGAGCAGGCCAGCGAGTCCTGGCGCTCAAGCTGGTTCAGGTCCTGACCTCGATGCCCCCGGACAGCTTCGAGCGCCTGTGCGAGCGATTGCTGCGGTCCCTCGGCTGTCGCGATGTCGACGTCAGCCGATACTCAGACGACGAGGGGCTCGATGGCACTGGCGTTCTCCAGGTCTCGCTGCTCAGCTTCCCGGTCTTCGTCCAGGCCAATCGGTACAAGATCGATCACCCCATCCAGCCGAACAAGATTCGTGAGTTCCGTGGCGCCATGGCTCACCGCGGCGACAAGGGCTTCTGCATCACCACGAGCGTCTTCACCGCCCGAGCGAGGGACGAGGCTCGACGAGGGGGCGCGCCGATCGACCTCATCGACGGCGAAGCTCTCTGCGACCTGCTCTACGAGCACGGCCTCGGCGTCGAGTCCCGGCCAGTCGTCGTTCCCGAGTTCTTCGCCGACCTGTAGGCGGCCCGGTCCGCTAGCCAGCGTCCCGAGCCCGCTCGCGGCTTGGCGAGTTTGACGTGCGTTTTCTGCCTCAACGCCGCTGAACTGCGGCGGCCATGGCTAGCCTCGCGTGTGACCAGCAAGGACAGACCTACTGGGTGCGCCATCAGGGACTCGAACCCCGAACCCGCTGATTACCGGGTCGATGGCATCCTAGGCAGTCGCCTCCCGCCTGCACGTCCAAGCTACTTTCCCCAGCGACGAGTTGCTTTCGCAACGGGCCCGGTATTGAGGGCGGCCAGTGCACAGGCCTGACCGAGTCAATCGCTAGCGCGCTGTCGTGCCTTGGCGGCACGCGGGACTACCGTCCTCAGATGGGCTTCGCGGACGACGGCCGGCCGCCGCGGGGCCGTCTGGCGCGGACGGCGCGGATCGTCGCGCTGCCGGCCGCGTTCGCCGGGCGCACCGCCGTCGGGCTGGGCAAGCGGATCGGCGGCCGCCCCGCGGAGGCCGTCGCGGCGCAGGTGCAGCAGCGCACCGCCGAGCAGTTGTTCGCCACGCTCGGCCACCTCAAGGGTGGCGCGATGAAGGTCGGCCAGGCGCTGTCGGCCATGGAGTCCGCGCTGCCCGAGCAGCTGGCCGGCCCCTACCGCGAGACGCTGGTCCGGCTGCAGGAGGCGGCGCCGGCCATGCCCACGGCGCGGGTCCACGAGCAGCTGGACCGCTCGCTCGGCCGGGACTGGCGCCACGTCCTCGAGAACTTCGACGACCACCCTGTCGCCGCGGCCAGCATCGGCCAGGTGCACCGCGCCACCTGGCGCGACGGCACGCCGGTGGCCGTCAAGGTCCAGTACCCCGGCGCCGCCGAGGCGCTCGTAGCCGACCTCGACACCCTCCAGGTCCTGTCTCCGATCCTGAAGGCGGCATCGCCCAGCCTCGACCTCCGGCAGCTGTTCGCCGAGCTGCGCGAACGGCTCACCGAGGAGGCCGACTACCAGCGGGAAGCCGCGGCGCAGCGGGCCTTCACTGACGGCTACCGCGGCGACCCCGACATCTGCGTCCCGAACGTGCTCAGGGTCCAGGGCCAGGTGCTGGTCAGCGAATGGGTCGACGGCACTCCCCTCTCGCAGGTCATCGCCAAGGGCAGCCAGGACGACCGCGACCGCGCCGGCCAGCTCCTCGTCCGCCTCCTCGCCTCGGGACCGGCAAGGGCCCACCGCGTGCACGGCGACCCCCATCCCGGCAACTTCCGCCTCCTCGACGACAGACGGCTCGCCGTCCTCGACTTCGGCTCCACCCAGGCCATGCCGCAGGGCTGGCCCGACCGGCTCGGCCCCCTGCTCGCCGCCGGCCGGGACGGCGACGCCGCGACCCTGCACCGCATCGCCGCTGGGCACCTCCTCGAGCCCGACAAGGTGACCCCACAGGCCCTGCTCGACCTGCTCGACACCTACCTTCAGCCGCTGCGCACCCCGGAGTACCGGTTCACCCGCCGTTGGATGCAGGGGCAGACCCGCCGCGCCTCCGACCCCCTCGGCGCCACCGTCGCCGTCGACGCCGGCCTGCGCCGGCGGGTGCGCCGCGAGATCGCCGACCGCGGGCACGTGCTCCCCCGATGGCTCGCCGAGCTCGACCGCACCGCACCGGTCGACCGGGCGGTCGAGGTCAGCACGGTGTTCCGGGACGCCGACGAGCTGCTCGTGGGCGTCACCGTGCCCGGCGGCCACCCCCTGACCGCCGTCGTCCGCATCGACAACGAGGCCGGCGCCGTCGCCACCGACGGGTACGTCGTCCAGTCCCCGCTCGCGTCGGTGATCGAGCTGCTGGTCGAGGACGACGACCCGGACGTCCACGTGCGCGACATCCCTCCCCCCGACGCCCGCGCCCGCATCACCGCGGCCCTCGCCGAGCTCGACCTCGGCCCCGGGCGGATCGGGTCCGAGACGTTGGCCGAATCCCGCGCGGTCGTCGAGTGGATGCTTTCGCTGCTCTCCGAGGGCGGCCACGGCTCCGTGCTGCAGGAGCCGTCGGCCGACGACGACCTGCGGTGGCTCGTGGACGAGGTGCTGGCCGCGGGCAGCGCCAACGGCATCGGGGATTCGCTCATTTGGAGCCGGGACGACGTCGCCCGGCTGCTCGATCCCGAGCGCACGTTCCTCGCCCCCGGCACCCCGCACCTCGACCGCGCACCGGAGCTGCTCCGCGACCTGATCCCCCACGGGCACGCCGCCCGCGGCCTCCGACAGGAGCTCACGGACGATGCCCTGGCCGCGGTCGACACGTCCGCCGCCGCGTTCCGTACGGCCGTGCGCACGCTGGACGAGAACTGACACGCCCCAGGCCGAGCTGACCGGGCTCGCCTCGATGGCAGGCGGGACGACGTCGAGCTCGGTGCCGTGATCGTCGCCCGCGGGCCGGCACATCCTTGAATCGCGACACCGTCGACCAAAGGATCGCGTGTCAAACTTTAATGACGGACCCTGTCATGAAAGGTTTTCCCGCATGGCCCGCTGGCTGGACGAAGTCTGGGAACACTCGGACGTGACCATGGTCCCGCGCGCCGACCGGCTGTCCGGCCCCTATCGCACGTACGAGCCTGACGGCGTCACCGCCCGCCCCCTGCGCATGTCCCGCGAGGCCAATCACGCCGCGACGGTGGCCGAACGAGCGGTTCGAGAGCTGGACAGGGGACGAGGAGCGCGGGCGCTGGAAGGGCTCGCCCGCTTCCTCCTGCGCTCCGAGGCAATCGCCAGTTCCCTCATCGAAGGCATCGCCCCGTCACCCCAGCAAGTGGCACTCGCCGAGCTCGCCCAGGACGAAGACGTACGCGGGTTCAGCGACCAGGCACGCCTCGTGGCCAACAACATCACGGTCCTGCGCAGGGCGAGCGACGAGCTCGCTCGCGTGGACGCCGTCACCGTTGCCGATGTGGAGGCCTTGCACCGGGCCCTTCTGCCCGACGAGCGCCACCACGGTCTCCGGCGCGTCCAGAACTGGATCGGTGGCTCGTCCTGGCATCCGCTGTCCGCCGAGTTCGTCCCACCACCACCGGAGCTGGTCCCCGGCCTGATGGCGGACCTCGTCGACTACGTGAACGGCTCCGTCCATGCGCCGCTCGTCCAGGCCGGGATCGTGCACGCCCAGTTCGAGACCATCCATCCGTTCACGGACGGGAACGGGCGTGTCGGTCGTGCCCTGATCCACACGGTGCTCACACGCCGCGGGCTCACGCCGTCGGCGGTCCTGCCGGTGAGCCTCGTACTGGCCACACTCCGCGATCGATACGTCCAAGGGCTCACGTCCTACCGGTACGTGGGTCCGCCGGAGTCGGACCAGGCAGCCGACGGCGTGGCTGCCTGGCTGGACCTGTTCCTGCACGCGACGACGGTGGCAGCCGAACAGGCGAGTCTGTTCGCCACGCAGATCAGCGAGCTGCAGACGGAGTGGGAGGCGAAGCTGGCGGAACACCGTGCCGCACGGGGACGACGCGAGACACCTCGTGCTGACTCGGCGACCTCGCGCATCCTGCGCACCTTGCCTGAGGTGCCCATCATGACCACCCGCACGGCCCAGCGACGATTGGGCGTCTCGTTCCCCGCTGCACGGGCCGCCCTCGAGGAGCTCGCGGATGCCGGCATCCTCACCCGCCGCTCCGTCGAACGCGGAACAACCGGTTACACCGCCACGGACGTGTTCTCGGTCGTCACCCATGCCGAGCGGCAACTGGCCAGCACGCGCTGGGACACGCGCATCTCCGCTCCCAACCGTTCCGTTCCTGCGCCACCACGACCCTGAGCTGCAACCTCGCGGACCCCACGTCGCACGCGGTTGAGAAGCACCCGGTCTGTCGACGCCGCAGCGCATCGCCTCGACGGTCTGCGCCTCCGCGCGGCATCGTCCCTCGGCGTCGAAGGCCGTCTCGATTTCCTCGCCCGTCGTGCCTTCGGCCCTCAGCCACTCCAGGTACTCGCGCTCGTGCTGCAAGCCGCTGTCGAAGACGAACTACAGCGCCTCCGTCGTATCTACGTGCGGCTCTACGTGCGGCGCCACTCACTCCCCGCCGCGCTGCACAACTCCGTGCCTCCCGATCGCCGTCGCCCGGCAGCCCGCCTCTGCCGGCCCTCGGGAAAGCGGACGCCTCCGACACGAATCGGTGGGCGCGAGCCCCGGTAGCAGAAGCGTCACTCGGACAGGCGACGTCGCTTACTCGGCCCCCTGCGCGGGCTCCTCGCCGTTCCCCCGCCAGCGCGCCGCGCGGCCGGCGATCCCGCTGGAGAGCTTGCCCGTGACCGACTTCGCCCGGCCGAAGGTCTCGTTCCCCAGGCGCCAGGAAGCGTCGACGCCCTCCGCTCCCGTCTCCAGCACCTTGTCCCGGAACTCCGTGGCGGCCGACGTCCAGGCCCGCGCCTCCACCGACTGCCGCCCGTCCGACTCGAGCCCCAACCGCCCGTGGAAGTCGGTGACGGCGATCGCGACGTGCTGCCTCGCCCGCACGATGGCCGGCGACTGGAGGGGGTTCAGCAGCACCTTCGCGTTGGCCGTGCCCGCTGCCGCGTCCATGCGGGCCAGCAGCTGCCCGGTGGCCTGCGCGATGGTCTCCAGCCGCTTCTGCCGGACGGCCTTCAGTCCGAGGCGGTGCCCGTCTAGATCGTCCGGGGCCACGTCCAGCACCCGGTCGAGTTCGATCACGGCAATCGCGTCCTGCAGCTGGAAGCAGCGAGCCAGGACGGCGAGCCAGTCCTGGGTCTTGGCCTCGGCCTTCTTGGCCGTCTCGGCGAGGTCGCCAACGCTCGTGTGGCGCTCCAGCTTCTCGGCGAGCGCGTCGAGCTGGCGCAGTGCGTACGCCTGGGTGCGCGCGATCGTCGCCGACGACCCCTGAACCTTCGACCACGTGACCTCGTTGACCCGGCCGCCGTGCTCGCGCAGGGTCGTCGCCTCGTCGATGTCGAAGCCGACGCCGATCATGTCCGCGAGGACGGCGTCCTCCTGTGCGCGGAGCACGTCGTCGAGCTTGGCGTCGATCGTGGCGAGATAGTCGGTGATCTCGTCCATGGTCTGCTGCATCGCTAGCTGCGCCATGAGCACCGGCGCACCGGACAGAACAGCCGGGTTCTTGGACAGCTGAGACACGGGCTCCTTCGCCAACTCGACGAACGCGCCGAACCGGCCGTTGCCCTTTCCGGCCTTCACCACACCGGTGCTCACTCCGGACGTCGAACTCTTCGTCAGGCCCTTGACCAGGTGCGCGGAGTCCTTGGTCAGCTCCACCCAGCGACCCGCCATCTCCGCGATCTCGGGATAC
The DNA here is from genome assembly GCF_053502545.1 of Geodermatophilus sp. URMC 65. Taxonomy (NCBI): domain Bacteria; kingdom Bacillati; phylum Actinomycetota; class Actinomycetes; order Geodermatophilales; family Geodermatophilaceae; genus Geodermatophilus; species Geodermatophilus sp. URMC 65. The sequence continues at coordinate 4,236,695 of NZ_CP199954.1, read as the reverse complement.
ACCTGGGCGACCTGGGCGCCGGCCTTGAAAGCGGCTCCGAGACGAGGCAGTCCGAGATCCTGCGACGCCAGCCGCTCAGCGGCGAGGAAGAGATCGACCGCGGTCGGGCTTCCGATGACCGCCAGGCCATCGCCGTCACTGATCAGCTGGATTTCGGCATCCACGGTGGGCTCCTCGAACGCGGGTAGGGGACGCCCTGCGAAGGAGGCAGACGAGTCGGGCTCTTCACAGACACCGGCCAGACACTCACTGGCGGCTTGCGCGCGTTGCGATGCATCCTGACCGAGCGGAACGCCACTGTGACGCAACCTGCTCGGAGCAGTCCTCCGGACTGGGCGCATGTGCCCCACGGGCCCCGAGCGCCGCTGCTGTGTCGACCCACACGGGGAGATGGCGGCGGTCAGACGCGAGGTGAGCCGGGGCCTGCAGCGGCAAGGTGCTCTGCCCGTTCATCCGCTCGGCCAGCACGGCCGGCTCCGCGCCTCGAGGGGTGAGAACCAGGTCAGCTCGAGCGCGTCCTGCTGGGGTGCGCAGTCCTCCTCGACCCGAGAGGCAGAGATGCAGCGGGTCCCGTCGAAGGTCAGGAGAAGTGTGCGGCCGGGCACGACCGGGCGCAGCCGCACCGCTACATCGGCCGCGCCGGCGCGGCGGTTCCGGCCCTCTCGACGTCGAACTGCAGCGCGATCGGGGTGCCCGCGCCCGAACCAGCGGACGGAGCGGGCTGCAGGTCGGCCAGCGCGAGTTCCCAGTCCGGCGTGCGGGACGCCACGGCCGGCGCCAGGGTCCGCCGGGCCGCGACGAGCAGCGCGGCACGGTGCTCGGGCGGGCGCACCCCGCTGCCGCGTTGCAGCGAGTGGACCGCCTCGCCCTGATGTCGGAGTCGTCGCTACCCGATGGCCACCTTGAACGGCAGGAGGGCCTCCTCGGCCATGGCTGCCGCACGAGCCAGCGGTAGGGACGGCCAGCCGCTCCACCCTTGGGCCCGCACCTGCTCGACCCTGTCCTTCAGCTCGCCCGTCTGCGCCACAGCGTCCGCGAAGGCCTCGAGGCGGTCGCCCTGGTGCCTCGTCGAGTAGTCGGGGAGGAGGTAGTAGAGCGAGCCGGCCGTCGTCCCGTCCCCCACATTGACGTTCCACACCGGCGTGTCCACCCCGTCAACGACGTACCGACCGGTGACCGCGGCCGTCCTGCCGCTCCCCCAGGAGAACCGGCCGCCCCGCGTCTTGACGTCCTGAATCAGACGCCGAACCAGATCGACCTCCTCGGGCGTCCGAGCCGCCGCTGCCGCGTCGACCAGGGTCTGCTCGGACCACGGCGCGCCCTTGGCCCGACGCTGCTTCGTCTCCACCGCGGCCGCCGTCCGCCCAACCACTCGCGGCACGTACACGACCTGCCCCGCAGGAGCCGTGTACTTCGGTAGTTCGATACCCAGCACCTCGACGTCGCGCATCTGCTCGTTGAGGAACTCGATGATCCGCACGAGCCCGGGAGCCAGGCGGTCGGCCAGGAAGATGAGCCGGATCTTGCCCACCCGCAGGTTGTCCTCGACCGTGGCCCAGAACGCCTCGACGTCCTCGATCCCCAGCTGCTCTTGCAGGTAAGTGGCCGGCTCGGTCTTGCCAGCGGCCTGGGCGACCACGTCCCGCAGGTCGTTCTGCCACGTCGTCACACCGTTGGCCGCGTAGTCGAGCATCTGCGCGACCACCTCCCTGCGGGCCCTGGTGTCCGAGGCGCGCTTGACCTCGACCAGGACCGGCACGCCGGACTGGTCGATGAACAGGTGGTCGAGTGAGAGGCCGATTCCCTCTGCGGCCGCCACCGGCATCTCCCGCCGCACCAATAGCAGCTTCGCGCTCTCCCCGGCCGTGCCGACGCCGGCGATCATCTCTGGGAACTGCGCGAGGGCCTGCTGGAGGACGTCCTCGCTGTCGTAGTTCGCCCCGCGCAGGGCGGTGAGCGAACCGTCGACCGCGAGGAAGATGGTGCTGTCGGTCATTCCCGCATCACACCTGCCCTCCTCCCATCGGGGACTGCGCGACACGGGTGCGGGACTGGCGCGATCACCGTGACCCCCCTCCGTCTCCTCGTCCACAGAGGTCACTCGTTCTGGCCGCCCATGACCGTGGGGCACGGCGCAACCGACGCCTCACGAACCGTCAACGGCACGATGGACGGCGCGAGACGGTTGCGAGGACCCTGACGCCCGCACCCCTGCCCCACCCCGCCCGCGTGTCCGCTCGGATGCAGCCATGTCCGCACACAGCAGCCGCGGTGCCGTCGTGCTGGGCGTCGTCGCCGCTGCGACGACGCTCGTCGCACAGCCCGTGCTCGCCGCGCCGCCCGTTCCCGTCCCACCGGCCGTGCCCGCCCAGCTGCAGACGATTGAGGTGACGCTTCAATCGGCCAACTCAAGCGGGCCCTGCGCGAGCCCTACTGGGCCGGCCAAGAGCGCGCCGTCCACTGACCGCCCTGGTCGGCGCCACCGTCCCCTCGCCCGGCGCACCGCTCTGGGATCGGCACGTGCCTCACTTCTGCCATTGCCTCGCCGATCGGCGGCCGCGAAGCTGACCGCGAGGCGATGCCGCCGGGGCGCCGCCCGAACGGAGGTGGCATGTACGCCCGATCCACCAGCATCCGCGGCAACCCCAGCAACCTCGACGCCGGCATCGCGTACGTGCGCGACGAGGTGATGCCGTCGGTCAAGCGGGCTGACGGCTGCGTCGGCCTGTCGATGCTCACGGACCGCGAGAGCGGCCGTTGCATCGTCGCGACCTCCTGGGTCGACCAGCAGGCCATGCGCGCCACCGCCGCGGAGGACCGCACCGTCCAGCACCGCCTCCTGCACGCCCTCGGCGGCGAGCACGCCGACGTCCAGGAGTGGGAGATCGCGGTCCTCCACCGGGAGCGCCCGGCCGGGGACGGCGCCGGCGCGCAGGTCACCTGGGCCCGCATCACCCCGAGTCACCTCGACGACCTGCTCGACGCCTACCGGGACAACCTGCTGCCCAAGCTGCAGGAGCTGCCCGGCTTCTGCAGCGTCAGCATGCTGGTCGACCGGCGCCTTGGCCGGACGGTCAGCGTCACCAGCTTCGAGAACCGTGATGCCGCGGGGCTGGTGCGCAAGCACGCCAGGACGCTCCGCAACCAGTTCGCGCAGGCCATGGGCGCCAAGATCGTGGACATCGCCGAGATGGACCTCGTCCTCGCCCACCTGCACGTCCCCGAGGCGGTGTAGGAGTCTGCACAACGCAGAGCGCCCCGGCGGCCGTGGTCGTCGGGGCGCTCTCGCGAGGTGGGTCAGACTCCGGCCACACCGGCGCCGAGCGCCGACTCCACCTCGACGCCCCGAGCCACAGCTGGGACCGGAGTGACGGCTGTTGCGCAAGGGACACCAGTGCCGCGACACGTGCCCGCCACGTCGCCGAGCCGAGGCCCCTCCGCGCGGCCGTCGTTCACAGGGGTTAACGTTCCCAACCGGTGACCTAGGTCACTTGACAAACCGCAACCCAGCGACAGGCAGGCCGATGCTCTACAGCGCTTACGAGATGAACCGCCGGATGGGAGCGCCCGTCGTCGCGGCGTCCGAGTGGACCGCCCGCGCGCTGCAGGGTCTGCCGGCCCCGCTGGGCCGCACGCCGGCCGTCCGTCACATGGTGGCCGCCTGCGACATCCTCGCCAACGCGCGTCCCACCCACCGCCGTCCGGCCTTCGGCATCACCACCGTGCCGGTCGGCGACCGCGAGGCGGACGTCTTCGAGCGCCCGGCCCTGAGGACGCCCTTCGGCACCCTGCTGCACTTCACCAAGCCCTCGGTGGGCGACCAGCCCCGCGTGCTCGTCGTCGGCCCCATGTCCGGCCACTTCACGACGCTGATCCGGCCGACGATCAAGACGCTCCTGTCCGACCACGACGTCTACGTCATCGACTGGCACAACGCGCGTGATGTCCCCGCCGAGCACGGGCCCTTCGGGCTGGACGAGTACATCGACCACGTCATGCAGGCGCTGCGCCACCTCGGCCCCGACACCCACCTCCTGGCCGTCTGCCAGCCCGCGCCGCTGGTGCTCGCCGCCGTCGCCCTGCTCGCCGAGGCGGGCGACCCCGCCGAGCCCGCCAGCGTCACCCTCATGGCCGGCCCCATCGACACCCGCATCAACCCCAACCGGGTCAACACGTCAGCTGCCGACAAGCCGCTCTCCTGGTTCGAGCGCCGGGTCGTCGACACCGTCCCGAGCCGGTACCCGGGCGCCGGACGGCGGGTCTACCCCGGCGTCCTCCAGCTGACGGCCTTCATGTCGATGAACCCCCGGCGGCACCTCACCGCGCATGCGCGCCTGTACCGCGACCTGGTCACCGGCAACGCGGTCCGGGCCGCGACCACCCGCGCCTTCTACGACGAGTACGGCGCGGTCATGGACGTCCCGGCCGAGTTCTACCTGGAGACCGTCGGCCGCGTCTTCCAGCAGCACGAGCTCCCCCGTGGCCGCTTCACCTGGCGGGGACAGCGGGTCGACCCCGGCGCCATCCGGAACGCCGCGCTGCTCACCGTGGAGGGCGCGAACGACGACATCTGCTCCCCCGGCCAGACCGAAGCCGCCCACCGGCTGTGCACCGGGATCCCCGAGGAGCGCAAGCGCCACCACCTGCAGGAGAAGGTGGGCCACTACGGCGTCTTCAGCGGGTCCCGCTGGGAGGCCGAGGTCTACCCCGTCGTCCGGGAGTTCATCGCCTCCGCCCGAGACCGGGAGCGGACGGCCTCCTAGGGCTGCCGCGAGGGGCGGACGGCCGCAGAGCCGTCCGCCCCTGGCGACGCGGATCTCAGGGACGGCGGCACGTCGATGATCCTCGGACCGGGTAACCGCAGGTCATCCGTCTACGCACACCGCCGCTCACCCTAGGCCGTGCTTCAGCCCGACCTCAGCCCGAGAGCTGCCCCAGCGAGGAACTCCGTGCCGCCCGACGTCGCCATGGAATGCGACGCCACCACGCGGACATCACGCCCAGCCCCGTCGCCGGCACGCCGCGCTACGTCGTTCCTGGAATCAGGGGGACTGGCTCTTACCATCATGAGCGAGGTTTCTGGATGCTCGAAGCGACGGGGGACCAGCTGCCGACATGCCAGGTCATGGAGATGGGTGGAACTGGGGCAAGATCGGTGCCATTGCAGCAGTCCTTGCGCTGCCCCTGGCTGCCCTGGGTCCGCTGAACGGCTGGTTCGACGGCTCCACCTCGCTGCCGCATGGGCAGCCGGAACCCTCACCCACTCAGAGCGCGACGGCGACGGCCACAGCGCCGGCGCCCAGTGCACCGGCGCCCTCGGATCCTCCCCCGAGCGATCCGACGACCCCGAGTCCTGTCGCTGAGTACCGGATCAACGACAGGTCCATCTACTCCGACGACTACTACGCCCACGTGTATACGGTCACGGTCGATCATGAGGCGCAGTTGGCGTCTGTGGAGTTCGAGGCATTCGGCGAGGTAGATCTCCGCAGCCCACGGACTTCATGCCTGTTGGTGTCTGGGTACAGGGATGTGCCGGTTAGGGATTCCCTCCTGGCCATAGATTCGCCGGGACACTACAAGGGGACCCTGACGTTTTCCCTGCGTGATTCCGGCAGCTACAGCTTCCAGTACTCCTGCAGTGGGGACTACTCGGAGGTGCGCCTCTTCGACTACGAGGCCTGAACACCCGCCGCGCCGCGTTCGAGGCTGCCGACGTCGCGATACGAGGAGGGACACTCCGGACGGGCAAGCGACGATTCCACGATCACGGCGGAGATGCTGGGGCGGCGGGACCTGAGTCCCTGGCACGCCCTGACCTCGGTAGCCAGCGTGATGTACCTCACATCCCACCGGGAGGTCGCCGTGTACCTCACCCAGGGGCTGCACCGCCACGTTCAGCAAGGCCCGCACGAGATCGCCACCGTCTGCGCCGGCCGCACCCGGACCCACGCCGAGTCGGTCGACCGGATCGCCCGGCTGGCCGCCGCCCTCCGGCAGCTCGGGGTCCGGGACGGCGAGCGCGCGGCCATCCTGTCCCTCAATTCTGACCGCTACCACGAGTTCCTCGCCGCGACGCTGTGGGCCGGCGGCGTCGTCGTCCCGGTCAACATCCGGTGGAGCGTCCCCGAGATCGCTGACTCGCTCGCCGAGGTCGACGCCCGGGTCCTCGTCGTCGACGACGTCTTCGCGGCGTGCGTCGACGGCATCCGGGCGGGCCACCCGTGGCTCCGGCACGTCGTCCACGCAGGCGACGGCTCGACCCCCGACGGCATGCTCGCCTTCGAACACCTGGTGGAGACCTCCGACCCGGTCGAGGACGCCCGCCGCGGCGGCGACCAGCTCGCCGGCGTCTTCTACACCGGAGGCACCACCGGCCGGTCCAAGGGCGTGATGCTCAGCCACGACAACCTGCTGACGTCGGCCATGGGCGCGCTGGCCACCGAGCAGTTCCAGCCCGGCGGCGTGCTCCTGCACGCCGCGCCGATGTTCCACGCCGCCGCCTTCTCCAGCTGGGTCACCGGCGGCGTGGTCGGCGGCACGCAGGTGATGATCCCGGTGTTCGACCCCGTGGCCGTGCTGACCGCCGTCCGCGAGCACGGCATCACCGACGTGCTGCTCGTCCCCACGATGATCCAGCTGGTGGTCGACTCCCCCCGGGTCGACGAGTTCGACCTGACCAGCGTCCGGCGGGTCATGTACGGGGCCTCCCCCATGTCCGACGCGCTGCTCGGCCGGGCGGTGAAGGCGCTGCCCAACGCGCGGTTCATGCAGGCCTACGGCATGACCGAACTCGGCCCCATAGCGACCCTCCTCACGCCCGACGACCACGAGGACCCCAGGCACCGGCGCTCCGTCGGCCGCGCGGCTCCGCACGCCGAGGTCCGCGTCGTCGGCGCGGACGACGTCGAGCTGCCCCGCGGCGAGGTCGGGGAGATCGTCGTCCGCGGCGGCCACGTGATGCTCGGCTACTGGAACCGGCCGGAGGAGACCGCGGAGGCGCTGCGGGGCGGCTGGATGCACACCGGCGACGCCGGCCGGATGGACGACGAGGGCTACGTGTACCTCACCGACCGCCTCAAGGACATGATCATCTCCGGCGGGGAGAACGTGTACTCGATCGAGGTGGAGAACGTCCTCGCCCAGCACCCGGCGGTGGCCACCTGCGCGGTCATCGGCGTCCCCGACGACACCTGGGGCGAGCGCGTGCACGCCGTCGTCGTCCCGGCGGCCGGCGCCGCCGTCACCCTGGAGGAGCTGCGCGCCTTCTGCGCCGACCGGATCGCCGGCTACAAGGTGCCGAGGTCGATGGACGTCGTCGACGCGCTGCCGGTCTCCGCGGCCGGCAAGGTGCTCAAGCGGGCACTGCGCGAGCCCTACTGGGCCGGGCAGGAGCGCGCCGTCCACTGACGTCCGATGTGGCTACGATGTCGTCTCAAGAAGTGGCCACAAGGAGGTCCGAGTGGACTCGGTCGGCATCCGGGAACTGCGCGACGGGTTGAGCCGGTACCTGGCCGAGGTGCGCGCCGGGCGCACCGTCACCGTCACCGACCACGGCCGCCCGGTCGCCCGCATCGTCCCGGTCGACGAGCCCAGCCCATTGGAGCGGCTGATCGCGGAGGGGCTCGTGCAACCGGCCCGGCAGCGCAAGCGCTCGGCGCCCCGGCCGGTCAAGGCCTCCGGAACGGTCAGCGACCTGGTCGCCGAACAGCGCAGGTGATCGCCTACTTCGACACGTCGGCAGTGGTGCCGCTGCTCGTCGAGGAGCCCGGGACCGACATCTCCCTCCGGGTCTTTCTCCAGGCCGAGACCGTGGCGACCGTCCGGATGACGTTCGCCGAGGCCTCCGCCGCGCTCGCCCGCGCGTCCCGGCTTGGTCGCCTGACAGCCGACGCGCACGACAGAGCACTGGCCGAGCTCGAGTCCGTCTGGGTCCAGATGGATGTCCTCGACGTGGACGACGACCTCGTGCGCGCGGCAGGGGCTCTGGCGCGCACTCACGCCCTCCGCGGCTATGACGCCGTCCACTGCGCTGCAGCGCTGCGGGTCACCAGCACGTCGACTGTCGCACTGGCCGGTGATCGAGACCTGCTCGAGGCCTGGCAGCGGGAGGGGCTTCAGGTTCTCGACACGCAGTCCTGATTCCCCCCAGTCGGGGTCGGAAGACCCGGGTCGCGCCTGCTGCGCGGCGATAGCCTCGCGCCTCCACTCGGAGGACGGGGGAGGCACGATGGCCATCGAACTGGTGCCGCTGTGCACGATGCGGGTCCAGCTGAAGCCGCCGATCGAGGTCGGCATCGGGCCGGCCGGGACGCGGTTGATCTTCGAGCACGAGAGCGCGAAGTTCGTTGGGGACCGCTTCAGCGGCGAGATGGTGGGGACCGCCTCCGGCGACTGGTTCCTCGTCGGACCCGAGGGCACGGCGACGCTCGACATCCGGTCGACGTGGCGCACCTCCGACGGTGCGATCGTCTTCGGCCAGGTCCACGGCCGGATGGACGCCTCGGACGGCCTGGACCTGCCGAAGACCATCTACGTGACCCCGCGCTTCGAGACCGGCGACGAGCGCTACGCGTGGCTCAACCGGGTCCAGGCGGTCGGCAAGGGGATCGTCCACGAGGACCTCACGATCGACTACGAGTGGTACGAGCTGCGCTGACGGCCCGCGCCTGAGGTCCGCGGGAGCAGGCGACGCCGTCGTCGGGGGCGCTACCGTCCGCCGGTGACCTCCGAGGACGGCCGGCCGCCGCGGGGCCGCCTGGCCCGGACGGCCCGGCTCGCCGCGCTGCCCGCCGCCTACGCCGGGCGCACCGCGCTGGGGCTCGGCAAGCGGATCGGGGGCCGCCCGGCCGAGGTGGTCGCCGCGCAGGTGCAGCAGCGCACCGCCGAGCAGCTGTTCGCCGTCCTCGGCCAGCTCAAGGGCGGCGCCATGAAGGTCGGCCAGGCAATGTCGGCGATGGAGGCCGCGCTGCCCGACCAGCTGGTCGGCCCCTACCGCGAGGCGCTGGTGAAGCTGCAGGAGGCGGCGCCGGCCATGCCGGCCGACCTGGTGCACCGACAGCTGGCGGCGTCGTTCGGACCCGACTGGCGGCGGCTGTTCCGCGACCTCGACGACCGGCCGGTCGCGGCGGCCAGCGTGGGGCAGGTGCACCGCGCCACCTGGTCCGACGGCACCCCGGTGGCGGTCAAGGTCCAGTACCCGGGTGCGGGCGAGGCCCTCGTGGCCGACCTGGGTGTGCTGCAGACGCTGACGCCGGTCGTGCAGGCGGCCGCGCCCGGTCTCGATGCCCGGCAGCTGTTCGCCGAATTGCGCGACCGGCTGGTCGAGGAGGTCGACTACGCCCGGGAGGCCGAGGCCCAGACCGCGTTCGCTGACGCCTACCGTGACGACCCGGACATCGCCGTCCCCGACGTGCTGGCCGTCGCAGGCCAGGTCCTGGTCACCCGCTGGGTCGACGGCACTCCCCTGTCGCGGGTCATCGCCGACGGCACCCGGGACGACCGGGACCACGCCGGTCAGCTCCTGGTCCGCCTGCTCGCCTCCGCCCCGGTGCGCGCCCGCCGGCTGCACGGCGACCCGCACCCCGGCAACTTCCGGCTGCTGCCCGACGGGCGGCTCGCCGTCCTCGACTTCGGGGCGACCGAGGTTCTGCCGCACGGCTGGCCGGCCCGGCTCGGCCCGCTGCTCGCGGCCGGGCGGGACGGCGATGCCGCGGCCCTGCACCGCATCGCCGCCTCTGCCGGACTCTTGCGCGCGGACCAGGTGCCCGTCCAGGCCCTGCTCGCGCTGCTGGACCCCTACCTCCAGCCGCTGTGCAGCCCGGCCTTCCGCTGCACCCGGGCGTGGCTGCAGGAGCAGACCCGGCTCGCCTCCGACCCGTTCAGCGCCGCAGCCCGCACCCGGCGCCAGCTGACCATCCCGCCGCGCCACCTGCTGCTCCAGCGCGTGGCCGCGGGGCTGGCCGGTGTCCTCTGCTCGCTGGACGCCACCGTGGCCGTCGACGCCGAGCTCCGGCGGTGGCTGCCCGGCTACGGCGGGAGCACCGACACGGCCGGGTCTCGCTAGGGTCGGCGCCGTGGCGAGGTACCTCGTCCCGTTGGTGGCCCTGGCGCTCGCCGGCTGCTCGATGGGCGCAGCGGGCGACAGCACCGGTCGCACACCGGGCGCGGCTACCGTGCCGCCGTCCACCTCCGCTCCGGCTCCCACCCCGTCCACCCCGCCGCCGGAGGGTCCGGTCACCCTCGCCTTCGCCGGGGACGTGCACACCGCGGGGCGCCTCGAGGGGCGGTTCCGGCAGCCCGAGACCGCGCTCGCCCCCGTGGCCCCGCTGCTGGACGGCGCCGACCTCACCATGGTGAACCTCGAGACCGCCGTGACCGACCGCGGCACCGCCGAGGCCAAGTCCTTCACCTTCCGTGCGCCGCCGTCGGTGTTCGACGCCCTCCGGACCGCCGGCGTCGACGTGGTGAGCATGGCCAACAACCACGGCGTCGACTTCGGGCCGGTCGGCCTCACCGACTCGCTGGAGGCCGCCCGGCAGCAGGACTTCCCGGTCGTCGGGATCGGTGCCGACGACGACGCCGCCTTCGCCCCGTACCTGACGACGATCCGCGGTGAGCGCATCGCGGTGCTGGCAGCCGACCAGGTCCCCGACTCGACCCTGCGGCGGTACTCGGCCGGTCCCGGCCGGGCGGGCGTGGCCTCGGCCTTCGACACCGACCGGCTGCTGCAGGCCGTCCGGTCGGCTCGCCAGCAGGCCGACACGGTCGTGGTGTACCTGCACTGGGGTGAGGAGCGGTCGAGCTGTCCCTCGCGGCTGCAGCGCGACCTCGCCGAGCAGCTGTCGCAGGCCGGCGCGGACGTCCTCGTGGGGACGCACGCCCACGCGCTGCAGGGCGCCGGCTGGCTCGGGGACACCTACGTCGCCTACGGCCTCGGCAACTTCGTCTGGTGGCGGTCGAACTACCCGGCCGCCGTCACGACCGGGGTCCTGAACCTGACCGTCGACGACGGGCGCGTGCTCCAGGCCGACTTCGTCCCGGCGCGGATCGACGACGCCGGCCTGCCGCAGCCCCGCACCGGCCCCGACGCCGATCGGGCGAGGGCGGACTTCGCCGCGCTCCGCTCCTGCGCCGGGCTCGGCGACGCGCCGTCCTGACCGGTCTCCGGCGGCCCGCGGGGCGCCGGCCGACACCTCCCGGAACTTGGGCGTCCGGTCCTGACGCAGCGCGGCCGAGCGACAACACCACTGGTCACGGACGAGGACGACGCCGTCACTCGCTGACTGTCAGACCCTCGTCGATGATGTATCGGAGATGACCAGGACCGATTGCGTCGACATCACGGTCTGCACCAACGGCGTGTTGACGTACGACGAGATCGGCGGACACCTGCGCCCTGCGGGCACCGGATCCGTCGAGATCGACCTGACCGGTCTGAAGTTCATCGACCCGGCCGGACTGGTGAGCCTCGCCGTCATCGCCGAGCGGGCGACCCTGCTGCACCGCCCCGTCCGCTTCCGCAAGCCCGAGGGCGGCGACGTCGCCAACTACCTCACCCGGATGCGGCTCGGCGAGCAGCTCACCGGACTCGACGTGGTGCACGACCTGCCCCAGGTGCGGGAGCGCCGGCTCGGCCACCGTCTCGTCGAGCTGCGCCGGTTCGACGGGGAGGCCGGGCTGGACACCGTCGCCGCCGCCCTCGTGCAGACCTACGTCGACGACCACCCCGGGCTCATCCAGCCGCTGTACGCAGCACTCGACGAGATGGCCCGGAACGTCCTGGAGCACAGCACGCGGTCGCACGGCTACGTGGCACTCCAGCGATACGAGAACAGGGGGGACATCTCGTTCGCCGTGGGTGACAGCGGGATCGGTCTGCGTGAGCGACTCGCCGCGGTGTTCCCCGTGCCCGACGACCGGACGGCGATCGTGCGCGCGGCCCAGGTGCACGTGACCTCGATCGGCCGCCCGGGCCGCGGACGCGGGATCAGCCGGGTCATCGGCATCACCGGCGAGCACCGTGGCAGCGTGACGCTCATCAGCGGAGCGGCCAGCGGCACCTTCCGGCACGGTCACCTGGACCCCGAGCTGAGCGATCTCCCCGCGCCCTATCCCGGTACGCTCGCCCACGTGCGCCTGAGCCTGTGAGGAGGTCGATGACCGTGCCCGCTGTCCTCCCACCGATCGAGGTCCCGCAGCTGAGCGGCGGCCGCGAGCGCGCCCGTGCCCTCGTCGACGGCCTCGCGGACCGCATGGCCGGCGCCACCATCGTGGTGGACTTCCGCCGCATGGTGGCAGGGACCCCGTCCTTCGCCGACGAGCTCGTCACCCGAGTGCTCGTCGACGGCGGGGCCGCGCTGCTGCGCGCCGAGCACGTCACCCGGGAGTTCGGCGAGTACCTGCTCGAGGCGGCCCGGGACCACGGGGTCGCGGAGCGCCTGCGGACCGCCTGAGCGGCACTCAGTCCGTGGCGCGGACGGCCTCGCCCGTCACCCGCATCGCCGTCTCCCACGCCTCGGACTCCGCCGCGGCGGTGCCGGAGTCGTCGCCCTGGAACCAGGGCAGTGCGGCCGCCTCCCACGCCAGCGCGGCCTCCCGGGCGGCGGACGACGACACGCGGTGCACGAGCATCTGGTACCTCGCCCGGGCGGCCGAGAGCTGCTGCTCCGTGCTCCGCAGGGGCAGCAGCTGGGTCTTGTCCCGGCACAGCGCCGCCCGGTAGTCGGCCATGGCGGCCTGCAGCTCGATCAGCGTGTCGCGCTGGAACTGGCGCGTCGCGCGCTCGCGCTGTTCGTGCCGTGCCCGTGCCGCGGCACGGGCCTTGAGGGACTCGGCGGTGGCCTGGGCCGCGACCGTGAGCAGCCCGCCGGCCACCACCCCGATGAAGGCCCAGACGGCTGTGCTCACTGCGTCCCCCTCCCCGGGTCCGCACTGCAGGTTAGGACGGGCGTACGACGAGTATCGGCCGCTCGCCCGTTCTGCTTGAGCGTGGCGTCGTGCGCGCTGTCCCGGCCGACGTGGGGCTGTCAGTGGTGCAGGTGTCGGTCTCGAACGCGCAGCGGCCCAGGCGCGTGCTCGGAGCTGCGCCTGCGGCGCCAGCATGGGTGACCGGAGGGGCGGTCATCAGTGGCCCATCCCCCTGTGAGGACTCCGAGTGTCGCGCTGCCCGACGCTGTAGTTGTAACTAAAGATGAGTTGTAGCTAAACTCAGGGTTGACGTCCGATCCTGGCTTCTGGAGGAACCGTGCGCTCCCCTCGCTCCCTCCTGGGACGCCTGCAGCGGCAATCCAGGAGCAGCTCCGACGTAGTCGTCGATGCCGCACCTCTCCCTCCTGCGGAGCCCTTGGCGCTCGTCACCGAGCAGACGGGCTCGACCGGTCGGAACTGGGAGCACGCCGAGTCCCTCAGAGCGATCGAGTCGTACCTCAGGTCATGGGCGCATTCGAGTGAGTTCATCGCACTCTGGTCTGAGTGGCGGACCGATACCGACGAGGGCCCCGAGGAAGCCGGCGGCGGTCACGCGGTGCGCCGCCCGATCGACCCCAAGACAGGCCCGCTGGGTGCATTCGTCACTCCGGTGACGCAGAGTCCCACTGTCGTGCACCTGTGGCGGCAGTGCATCGCACAGTCCCTTCTCCACGGGCCATACGGGATCGTGGACGGGCTGCGCCGTCACGACGTTGTCGGGTCTGTCCTCGGCTGGACAGGACCGCGCCGTCATGTGCCGGTCAGCGCCGTCCGCGCCTGGGACGTTCGAGGAACAGAGGGGATGACGCAGTGCCACCGCTACTGGTCAGGAGCGGTAGGCGCCTGGACCTGCCTTCGTGATGACACTCGATCGCCGAGGTCGCTGTCAGTCGTGGCCGACACGCCCGCTACCGCTTCGATGGAGGACGCCGGCGGCGATCCCGCAGCTTGCGATGCAGAGCCGCGGGCGACGGGACGACCAGGGCTACGACTGCTGTTGCAGGAACACCTGCACCTACCCGCTTGGAGAGACAACGGCGAGGGCTCGCCCTCCAGCACCGCTGACCACTGCCACAGTGGCAGCCAACCCGTGGTCCTCTCGGAAGAGAATGCAGACCCGCAGGGGGAACTGAGCCGAGGAGTTGACGATGCCCCGCAGAGGGCGGCGTGACGAGCAGCAGCTCGAGCAGCTGCGACGCGCCTACCTCGAAGTCGACAGCGGTCCCGCGGAGATCCCCGACTCCTTCGAGGGGCGAGCGGCGTTCGAGCGAGACCACCTGTCGAACCAGATCGTGGATGGCGTCGAGCACTTCATGCGAAGTCGCGGAGTCTCCCAGCAGGAGCTGGCGGCGAAGATGGGCGTGTCGGAGGGCCGCGTCAGTCAGATCCTCTCTGGTGATCAGAACCTGACGCTCAAGACACTGGCTGGCCTTGCTGCAGCCCTGGAGGGTCACTTCCACATCAGGTTCGCCACCGAACTCGCGGCAGAGGACGAGCAGTCGAATCGAGATGCAGGGGTTCGAGCCTTATCCGCTGCTGCTCGTGCGGCGCGGGCGGCCCGCGTCAGTCACGGAATCTGAACGGTCGGGTCAGGAGGGACTGGTTCCCGGATCAGGTTGCGCGTTCTCGCGAACCAGATCCAGAATCAGTCCCTCCTGATGCATGTCATAGGCCAGTTCGATCAACACCTTGAGCGGTTCCTTATCGCTCTGGCACCTACGATATGCGGCCGCTAGACGCCCCTTGTAGTTCTCTTTCTCCTTGCCCGTTTGGTTGTTGGTGAGAGACTTCAGGGCGGAACTGACCCGCTCAAAGGGTGGGTATTCGTCACCCTGGGTGAGCGCGTTGATCCTCCGGACCACGTCGTCGACTCGGCGGGTCTTGGCCGCAGCGAGCAGCCCACTCAGCCTGTTCGACATGAGGGCAGCAATTTCCCAGAGGCCGTTCAAAGCCTTGGTGATCTCCGTGGTGGCTTTGGCGTTCCTTGTTCTGAGGGAGCCTCCCGGAGCCTGGGAGAACGGCACCGAAGTTCCCAGCCCCACGGTCGCGCCGGCTACCTCGCCGCCCACCGGCAGCAGAGGAACGGAGGCCAGAGCACCTGAGATGACGCTTGCGAAGAGGCCTATGAAGACGAAGAGGGTCGCTGTCTTCAGCGACTCGAACGGACGACGCTCTGAGAAGCGAACGTAGAGTTGGGCCCAGGTAGAGACTGCGCCCAGGGATGCCGCAATCCAGATCGAGACGGGCACAGGGGATCACTGCCTCCATCCCGCGGGGATGCGGAGTCGTCAGGTCAAGTCGGCGGTGGCGCTGCTCACCGGGGCCGTTGGCGACGCTGCGGAGCGTGATGACTCTAAGCGGTCCGAGGCTCGCACCTTCGCCTTTCATGGCGCTCACTCGAACGGCACGTGCGTCCGGACGTTGGGGTCGGCTCCCGCGTGGCAGTGCCGACAGAGTCAGGTACCGGGCAGAGCGGTGGCCGCGTCGAGGTGCTTCGACTGGCTGACCAGGAGTTGTAGGCCTGGAGACCGCTGCGGCGTCGCTGTGAGACAGGGGCCCATCGCGCAAGTAGCCGCGCAGCCGCTCGGTTGGGCGATGGCAGTCCGGTTCCAGGATCGCTGGCTTCCGTCAGCGCGACGAGCCGCAGTCGGTCGAGGACCATCCCGAGTGCTAAAGCCGCCCATGGTCCTGGCACTGCCGGTGACGTCGGGAGAGCTGCGCGATGACACGGTCGGCGTCCTCCGGCGGGTCGCCGCCGGCGAGGTCGTGGAGGTGACGGTGAACGGCGAGCCCGTCTCCGAGCTGGGCCCGATCCGGGAGCAGCGCTCGCACTGGATGCCCGAGGCGGTGTTCGCCGCGCAACTGGCCAGGGCCCAGGCCGACCCCGCACTCCGGGAGGCCCTGCGGGCCCTCACCGGGGACACCGACGAATTCGGGGCCATCAGCTGAGTCGCGGCCTGCTGGACACCAACGTCTTCAGCGCCCGGGAGGGTCGGGGACTGGACACCTCAGCCCCGGCGGGTCCGACCCCGCGCGCCCGCTCTGCGACGCGGCGCGGGTCCCGGTCCGGACGACGGTGCCCCGGCCGCCCCGTGGCGGCCGGGGCACCGTCAGTTCGGGTTTCGCGCTCAGACCGCCGTCGGGATGCGGTCGGACGGGCGGCGGCGGGCGCCGAGCACGGTGCGGGCCAGGCGCATCGGGCCGGTGTCCCAGGGCCGCAGCGTCTCTCCCGCGGACGGCGCGGGCGCCTCGGCCGCCGCGGCTGCCCGCTCAGCCGCGCGGACGGCGGCCGCCCGCTCGGCCGCGGCAGCCGCCTCCGCGGCCTCCCGCCGGGCGGTGATCGCCTGCTTCTGCCGGTCGATCCGCTCCCGCTCGGCCATCACGAGCATCTCCTCGCGGGCCGCGGCCACGGTCAGCCGCGACTCCTTCTGCAGCTCCTCGATCTGCACGTCGCCGGAGTCCCGCAGCGCGGCGAGCTTGTCGTAGGCCGAGGGCGGGGCGAAGTTCAGCAGCAGCTTCATCAGCACCGGCAGGATCTCGATGCTCATGAACAGCAGCGACAGCATCACCTGCGCGGCGGCCAGGGTCGCGTTGCGGTCGCCCAGCCGGTCCAGCGCCTCCAGCCGCGCCAGGATCCCCGCGGACTCCTCGTTGGTCGCGTCGAACGCCGTCTGCAGCCGGGTCTGCTCCGCGGTCAGCCGTTCCAGCTCGGCCCGGTCGGACTCCAGCGACGCCGACGCCAGCTCCGCGGCCCGCCCCTCCGCCGCTGAGGCGGTCGCCGTCGCCGCGTCCAGCGCCGACCGCGCCGAGGCCACCACCGCGGCCTGCGCGTCCGCAGCCGCACGCGCCTCGACGTACGCCTGACCGGTGCCGGCGTCCCCGGTGCCGCAGGTGCCGTCCAGCTCGCACTGCGCCTTGGCCTCGAGCTCGCGCTGGGTGGCCAGGGCCGCGTCGTAGGCCTGCTGGGCCGCCGTCGCGTCGCCGTGCACGACCGCCAGCTGCGGGTCCGCGACACCCCCGGAGGCCACGATCGACTCCTGCAGCGCCACCTCCTCCCGCAGCGCGGGAAGCCCGGCGAAACGCGCGTCGGTCTCCAGCGACTCCCGGTAGGCGTCGGCCGCCTCGGCCTGCATCGCCTTGACCTCGGTGTCGATCTCCGAGGAGAACACCTGCAGGGTCAGCGGGGTCGCGATCACCGCGCCCAGGATCAGCGCCAGCCCCACCCGGGGGACGGCGAGCACCAGGTTCCGCTTCAGCGAGGCGTCGTGCGCCATCCCGACCAGCAGCATCCGGTCGAGGTTGACCACGACCGCGCCCCAGCCCAGGCCGACCAGCAGTGCCAGCGGCCACCACACGCCCAGCGCCATCGCCACGGCGAACGCCATCGAGACGACGGCCAGGCCACCGGTGCTCAACAGGACGCCGCCCAGCGCCACGAACCGCGGCCGTGCACCGGGCGCGGCGTCCAGCACGTCGGGGCGGGCGCCTCCGAGCACTGCCAGGCCATCACCGAGTCGTTGCTGCCATGCCGCCATACCGAGCCACTCCCGCGACGACGGGGGTAGAGATCAGTCCGTCGTCTCCCCCGGCTCATCGGCACCCATCCGGCGCGCATGGACGAGCCAGTCACACCCGCCCCAGCCGCGACAGGAACCGCCCGCCCGAGTTGCCGCGGTCACGGCCTCGGCGGACGCTCGCGTCTCCCGACCCCGGAGCCGACATGCCCCGTGTCCGCCGCACCGCCGCGGCCCTCGCCGTCGTCCTGGCGGCCGCCGCCTGCACCAGCGACGGCGACGCGGGCCCCTCCCAGCGCTCCGGACCCGACGGCGGCCCGGTCCTGCTCGGCACCGTCGACCTCGACGCGGCCGTCGGCGGCGACGCCCGGCTGCTCGACCTCGCCGCTCCCCCCGGCGGCGATCCGGTCGCCCTGCTGAGCGACGGCGACACGCGTGGCTGGCTGGTGCGGGTCGGCTCGGGCGGGGACGGCCCGATGGCCACGACGCTGCTCGAGCTGCCCGCGGTCGGGGACGACGCCGAGCTCACCGTCCTGGCCGACGGCGCGTTCCTCGTCGCCAACACCAGCCCGACCACCGGGTACCAGCTGCTCACCGTCCGGCCCGACGGGCAGGCCACCGTGACCGCCCTCGGCGTGCGTCCCGAGCGGGCCGCCACCGCCCTCTCCCTCGACGGCCGCACGCTCTTCGCCGCGCTCACCCTGCCCGACGCCGGCCCCGCGCAGCTGCTCGCCGTCGACCTCGCCGCAGGCGTCGTGTCCCGCACCGCGCCTGTCGTCCCCGAGGGCACGGTCACCGCGCTCGCGGCCCGCCCGGACGGCGGCCTGGCCGCACTCGTCGACAGCGGCGGGCGGGCCCTGCTCACCGCCTACGGCGCCGACCTGCGGCCGGTGGGCGAACCGCTCGACCTCGCGCCCGACGCCCCGGTCGGCATCCCGGCCGCCGTCGACGTGACCGCCGACGGCACCGTGGTCGCCACCGCCCACGTCGACGACGGCCGCCGGCTCGGCCGGCTGGTCACCGTGGTGGACGGCGCGGTCGCGACCTCGGTGGAGCTGGACGGCGTGGGCGACTCCGCCCTGGACGTCGTCGTCTCCCCCGACGGCGGCACGGCGTGGGTGCCGACGGCGGACCTCTCCTTCCCCGCCGAGCTGGTCACGATCGACCTGGCCAGCGGCGGGCGGGAGTCGGTGGTGTCGCTGTGCGCCGGCGCCGCCGTGCTGGGCGACGTCGCCCCGCTCGACGGGGACGCCGGCCTCGTGGCCACCGGCTCGTGCGTGGACGGCGACGGACCGCAGGCCACGGCCTTCCTCGTCGGCTGATGTGACCGCGCGACGCTCTCCCAGGTTGATCATGGGGTTGTTGCCGCTGCGCACGGCGTGTCCGCGCGTGTCGGCTGCAACGCCCCCATGATCAACTCAAGGGGAGACAGCGGGGCGTGGTGCCCCCGCCGTCCGGGGGACGGGTGCGCGTCCCGAGCGGTTCAGCCCTTCATCGACCGGACGACCAGCGCGGCCGCCCCGTAGGCGAGCGAGCTGGCGACCGCCCGCAGCGTGGTCGCCCGTCCGGCCTGCGCAGCCGCCGCCAGCGCGGTCAGCGCGTCGATCGCGTTCATGCCGGCCACCACGGCCAGCCCGCGGTCGACCTCCTCGTCGGTGCGCGCGGTCAGCGCCAGGACCGAGATCGCCAGCGCCCGGCTGCCGAACAGCCGCTGCAGCTGCAGCCCCGCCGGGGTGACGGGGACGCCGTAGGTCCCGGCGACCACCCTCGGCGCGACGATGCTGGTCAGCCCGAAGGCCGCTCCCGTGGCACCCAGCGCTCTCGCCAGCTGCTGCTTCGACATCCCCGCGACCGTCGTCGCCATGGCACACCCCTGCGGGCCGACCCGGACGGCTCGGCTCACCGTCTGCCGGGAGTCAACCAGCAACGCCGTCCCCGCGCAGCCGACGCCGGTGGCTACCGTCGCGCCATGGCTGCCGACCCCGGTGCGGGTCCACACCTGCCTCCCGACGTCGAGCTCGCCCACCGCCGCACCAGCTGGGGCGTGATGCGCAGCCGCACGGTGGGCACGCCACGCGAGGGACTCCCCGAGGTGGTCGTCGTCCCCGGCCTGGCCGTGGCCGACTACCTCCAGCCCGCGCTCCGCGAGCTCGGCGCCTGGACCCGCGCCCACCTGGTCGAGCTACCCGGCTTCTCGGGCAGCGGCGAGCCGCCGCACCCGCTGGACGTCGGCCAGTTCACCGACGCCGTGGTGCAGTGGCTCGACGCCAGCGGGCTCGGCGGCGTCGTGCTCGCCGGGCACTCCAGCGGCACGCAGGTGGCGGCGCGGGTGGCGGTCCGCCGTCCTCGGGGCGTGCGGGCGCTGGTCCTGGCCAGCCCCACGATCGACCCCCGCTTCCGCAGCCTGCGCCGGGTGCTGCTGGCCTGGCGCCGCAACCACGCACTGGAGCCGCCGAGCCTCGACGCGCAGCACACCTCCGAGCGGCAGCGCGCCGGACTGCGCCGGGTCCGGCACGCCCTCGCGGCGCACCTCGCCGACGCCCTCGAGGACGTCGTCCCGCAGGTGCAGGTGCCGGTGCTCGTGCTGCGCGGGGACCAGGACCGCCTGTGCACGCAAGCGTGGGCGCGCGAGCTCGCCGCCCTGGCGCCGGACGGCCGGTTCTGCGCCCTGCCCGGCGCGCACAGCTTCGTGTGGACGACGCCGGGTGCCTGGTCCAGCCCGATCGAGCGCCTGGCGCGCGAGCTGCCCTGACCTGGGCAGCGCCCGCCTGCTGTTGATCATGGGCTCGTCGCCGGACCGCGCGGCGTGTCGAACTGTGTCCCCGGCGACAAGCCCTCGATCAACGCTCGGGTGGACGCCAAGCGGGGTCGCGGCCGGTGAGGCCGAGCAGCCGGTCCAGCGGCGGGGCGTCGTCGGGCACGGGCACCGGCGCGCCGAACAACCCGGGTGTGGGCCCCTGGGCGGCGGCCTGGGCGGCGAACTCGGTGCACGCCGCCACCGATGCCGGGTCGACCGTGTAGTGCTGCCCGGTGGCGACGGCGAGGTCCCAGCCGTGCACGAGCACCTCGTCGAGCGTCACGACCGCCGCGACCGGCGCGGGCATGACCACGCCGCCGGCCTCCGCGGTCCCCTCCCATGCGGATGGCTGCTGCCACGCCTCCACCAGCGCGTCGAGCTGGGCGGGGATCCGGGTGCGCCAGTCGGGCGGGAGGTCGTCCGGCAACGCCGACGGCCCTCCGGACACCGGCGTCTTCTCCGCGGCCATGCGGAAGGCCGTGGTCAGGCCCACGACGTGGGCGAGCAGCCCCGCGACCGGGGTGCCGTCGCACGGCGTCGGGTCGCCGAGCTGGTCGTCGCGGATGCCGGCCACCACCCGGGCCAGCTCCGTCGCCTGCGGGCCGAGGTCCAGCCGTGTCGTCTCCATGTGAGGACTGACCGGCCGGCGCCCCGGAAGTCACCGGCGCGTTGGCGCGTGTCGCACTGGCATGATCCGACGAACGGATAGTGGGTGCCTCGGTGTTGTCGGTCCGTGGTCAACCGGTCACGCATGGGTGATGGTGGTCACCCCACCGCCGTTCCCGGGAGATCCCATGCGCCGCCCCACCACCACCGCCGCCGCCGGTGTCCTCGTCACCGCCGTCCTCAGCCTCGGCTTCGCCGGCACCGCGAACGCTGCCCCGGACCGCGACTGCCCCGACTTCGCCAGCCAGGCCGAGGCCCAGGCCGCCTTCGACGCGGTCCCGGGCGACCCCGAGCGCCTGGACGCCGACAACGACGGCATCGCCTGCGAGGACCAGCAGTACGCGCCCGCCTCGTCGACCAGCGGACAGGCCAGCACCGGTGGCTCGCAGGTCTCCACCCGGCCGGTCGGCGCCGTCGCCGCCGGTGACGGCAGCGCGAGCGAGGACGGCGGCGTCCTGCCCTACGTCCTCGGCGGCGCGGCGCTGGCCGCCGCCGGTGGCGCGGCCGTCGCGGCCCGCCGCAGCGCCCGCACCTCCGCCTGACCGGCGGGCCGTGCCGCAGCGTCCGTCCTCCGCCCGTCCCGGTCCGCACCCGACCGGGGCGGGCGGAGCCGCGCCCGGCACCGGCACGGTCGCCATCCGGCTGCGCGACGACCCCGACGGTGAGGTCCGGATCGTCGGCGCCTATCCGCCGCCGCTGGTGCCCGCGGACGTCGGCGCGCTGCTCGCCCGGCCGCCCCGGGTCACCCGCTACGGCCGCCACCGCCGTCGGCGACCGCGCGCCGCCCGCGCCTGGGCGGCCACGTCCGTCGTCCTGGCCGTGACCGGCGCGGGCCTCCTCGCGTTCAGCCCGTCCCCAACCGAGGCGCCGGTGCACCGGGTGGTCGCCGCGCCCGCCGACCTGCCGCCGGAGCAGCCGGCCCGGGCGGCCGCCGCCGTCGCGCCGATGGCCGTCGTCCGCCAGCTGCCGGCGAGCCCGCCCACCACGGTCCGCATCCGCGCGCTGGGCGTGACCTCCGACGTCATGGAACTGGGGCTGCGGCGGGACGGATCCATGGAGGTCCCGCCGGGCGCCTACCCGGTCGGCTGGTACGACCGCAGTCCCACCCCCGGCCAGCTCGGGCCCGCCGTCCTGGCCGGACACGTCGACTGGGCCGGCGAGCCCGGGGCGTTCGCCGGTCTCGACGAGCTGCTGCCCGGCGACACCGTGGAGGTCGACCGCGCCGACGGGAGCACCGCCGTCTTCCTCGTCGACCGGGTCGAGGAGCACGCCAAGGACGCCTTCCCCAGCGACGCCGTCTACGGCGACCTCGACCACGCCGGCCTGCGGCTGATCACCTGCGGTGGCGCCTTCGACGAGGACACCGGTGACTACGTGGACAACGTCGTCGTCTTCGCGCACCTCACAGGCTGAGCTCCCCGGTCCTCACGCTCCGGCGCCGTACCATGACGGTTCGCGCCCCCCAGGGAGAACACCGCCCCATGCCGTACGGCTCACCGGATCGCTGGCCCGCCGTCCGCCGCCGCCGGACCCGTGGCTCTACGACCGCCGACCGGCCCTCGGACGACTGGTCCGGGTACGACGACGGCTCGGTCCCGGTCCCGCCGCGCTCCCCGTGGGACGACGTCGCCGACCGGTACGGGTACGACGGCTACGGTCCGGCGCCGGAAGAGCGGCCCGGGCGCCGGCGGCGCCGCCGCGACCGCGACGAGCCGCGCCCCGCCGGCGGACGACGGGACCGCGACGAGCGGCCTGACCGGCCCCGCTCCCGCTCCCGCCGGCTGCTCGCCCGGCGGGTGGGCAAGGTGCTCGCGGTCGGCTTCGTCGTCCAGGCGCTGGTGATGGTGTCGCTGCGCTGGGTCGACCCGCCGACGACGGCGTTCATGGCGGCCAACCCGGACGGCGCGATCCAGCAGTCGGTGCCGGTCGAGCACGTCTCGCGCAACTTCCTCGCCGCGGTCATCGCGCACGAGGACGCCAAGCTGCCCTACCGCGCCGGCGCCTTCACCTGGGGCGAGATCCTCGCCCGCGCACAGGCGCACCTCTCCGGTGAGGAAGACCCGTCGGGCTCCACCATCCCGCAGCAGGTCGCCAAGAACCTCTTCCTCAACCAGGAGATGAGCGCCTGGCGCAAGGCGGTCGAGGCCGGGCTGTCCGCGGAGCTGGCCCTGGCCGTCGACGACCGGCGGATGCTCGAGCTCTACGTCAACTACGCCCAGTTCGGGCCGTCCCTGTACGGGGTCTGCGCGGCCAGCTGGTACTACTTCGACCGCCCGCCGCAGGACCTGCCGGTGGACCAGGCCGTGCAACTCGTCGGGCTGCTGCCCTCCCCCGGCCACGTGCAGCGCGCGTCCGGCGGCGGCCTGGACTTCGACGTCGCCGACGGCCAGGGCTGGCTCTCCCGTTCGCACGTGATCAACGCGCAGAAGCGGGTGCCGCGACACATCGAGCGCCTCGGGTTCCAGCCGGTCGAGGACGCCGGGGTGACCGGCCTGGCCAGCGACCAGCCTCCCTCCGGCGACGACTGCTCGACCCGGCCGCAGGCGGTCACCGACCTGATCGCCGCCGAGGGCACCGCCTGACGCGGCTTCTCCCGCTGCCCACAGTGCGGGGCAGGGGCTGACCTTGCAGAGGACACCACCCCTTGTCCGAACCTCAGCCCCTGCTTCCACCTGTGAGCAAGGGCTGAGGCTCGCGGAGGGGACATCAGGCGCCCGGGGGTCAGCTCCCGTCGTCCGGGTCGCCGGGGGTGTCGCTGCCGGTCGGGTCGTCGATGCCGTCATCGTCGTCGATGCCACCGGTGCCGGGGTCGACGACGCCGTCGGGGTCCTCATCGCCGCCTGAGCGGCGTCAGAGCGGACGGACGGCGGCGGTGACCGAGCGGGTGCCGCCCATCCACGTCGGCAGCAGCGCCATCTTGACGCCCGGCCCGCCGGTGGCCACGACCCGGAGGCCGTCGGCCGAGGCCGCCACCCGCAGGTCGCCGGCCCCGTAAGCGGACGACACCCCGGCCAGCCGCGCGGCCCCGGCGGCGAGCACCGCGTTGCCCTCCGCGAACAGGAACCCCGACACCTCCTCCGGGCCCCACCCGTGGCCGTGCAGGAACCCGGCCGGCTCCGGTGGCAGCAGCAGGAACTGCTCGCCGTCGCGGAAGCAGCCCGGGTCGCCGGCGGCCAGCGCCACCCCGGCCAGGGCCGCGGCGGCCGGCGCGAGGACCTCGGCCGGCGTCCGGTAGCCCGACGCCGGCAGCACCTCGAGCACTCCGCTCGCCCCGACGACGGTCACCGCGTCGCCGTCCGCCAGGGGCGGGAAGGGTCCCGGGAGCGACGCAGTGCAGCACGTGTACTTGCCCGGCCAGCCGATCGTCGCCATGTCGGTCAGCCCGGCCCGCGCACCGTCGATGCCGGCCAGCGCCAGCGACACCGCCCGCCCGACGCAGGCGTTCGCCCGCGATCCCGGGCCCAATCCGCCGGCCGGCGTCAGCCCGAGGGACGCCGCGACCGGGCCGTGCACCAGCACCGCCACCGCGGGCGACCCGGTCGTCGTCGCGATGCCCAGCAGGTTGAACCGCGGCTCCAGCGCCGCCCGCACCGCGGCCACCACGACCGGCAGCTCGGCGGGCCGGCACCCGGCCAGCACCGCGTACCAGGCGACCGCCCGCACGGTCAGCTCGCCGCACAGCGGCGGCACCTGCCCGAGGACGGCGTCCGGCGCGGCGAGGCCGTCCACCATCGCCGCGAGCCGGTCGGCAGTGGGTGGCACCACCGGCAGCCCGTCGCCGTGCCCGGCGGCGAGCAGCTCGGTCGACACCGCGGCGAGGTCGGCGTCCGGCCCGACCAGCGGCCGGTCAGGCACGGGTCACCGACGCGAGGGCACGGTTCACGGACGCGAGGGCACGGCGCGCGACACCGCCGCCGTCGCCCCGAACGACGGGATCCACGCCGAGTGCTTCCCCGCTCCCCCGGCCACGACCACGTGCAGCATCTCCGGGCCGGTGCTCACCGTGTAGGCGTCGCCGTCGGGCACCACGCCCCAGTCCTCGAACTGCCGCTGGTTGGCCTCCGACACCCTCGACACCGGGATCCGCGCACGCTCCCACAGCGCGTCGCGGACCGCCTCCGCCGTCCACCCGTCGCGGACGAACGTCGCCGCGTGCTCCGGACCCAGCACCAGGAAGTGCGGACCCTTCACGTACACGTTGTTCGACCCCGGCTGGGCCATGGTCCCGGCGATGGTGAGCAGCAGGTCCTCGGCCGTCGTCCCGCCGTGGTCGTTGACGTTGTGCGGCCCCTCCGTCGCCGCGACCGTCACCACCGACTCCCCCGGAGCGAAGCCGCGGCGCACCGAGAACGGCGGGAAGGGGCTCTCCTCCTCGTTCTCGCCGAAGCAGAAGGTGTACTTCGCCGGCCCGCCCTGCGTCGCCCGGTCCATGACACCCGGCCGCGCCCCGCCGACGTGCGTGGTGACCAGCTGCACCGCCCGGCCGATGACCGCGTTGGCCCGGGTGCCCTGGCCCAGGCAGTTCGCGCCGGAGTTGATGCCCAGCTCCGCGCGCACCGGGCCGTTCACGACGACCATCGGCGCGCACGGGTGCGTCGTGGCCAGCACGCCGTGCAGGTTGTACCCGGGCGCCTGCAGCGCGCGGACGGCGGCGAGCACCACCGGCAGGTCCGCCGGCCAGCAGCCGGCCATCACGGCGTTGGCGGCGAAGCTCTCGCGGGTCGGCACCAGCCCGGACGGCGGCAGCGGCCCCAGCTCCAGGTCGACGCCGTCGAGCGCGGCCAACGCGGCCGCCACCCGCGCCGGCGTCGGGGCCACCAGCGGCAGGCCGTCGCCCCAGCCACGGCGGTACGCCTCCTCCTGCCAGCTCTCCTCGGTGACCCCGGGCAGGTCCAGCACGGCACTCACGACGGACCCCTCGCCTCGGCGGCCATCCGCAGCAGCTCGGCCGCCGCGCCCTCGATCCGCCCGGCCAGCTCTCCCTCGTTCAACCCGCCCACCGGGTGCGGCACCACCAGGAGGCGCGGCTGCACCCGGCGCGCCTGGGCCTGCGCCTGCACCAGCGGCAGGAACGTCTCGGTCACCACCAGGGGTGCCACGACGCCGCGCCGCTCCAGTTCCACCGAGTCGTGGAGACTCCACGACGAGCACGAGCCCTAGTCGCCGACCGCCACCAGCACCATCTTGAAGCGCTGCGACAGCCAGTCGATCTGGTCCGGGTCGGCCGGGACCGAGGCGCTGTCCTTGGCCGCGAAGCCCAGCTCCGGCAGCCCCCAGTGCGCCTGCAGCCGCGCGCCCAACCCGCGCAGCAGCTCGGTCGCGTTCGGCTTGGAGTTGGTGAACAGCGCGACGTCGGTCCACGTCGCCGTGCTGTCGGCGGCCTCCAGCGGCCCGGCGTCGTCGTCGGGGAGCACGCCGTACGTCGGGTCCACGACGCGCAGCGATCCCGTGCCCGCTGCCAGTGCCGCGACCGCGGCCTCGCCGGCGGTCCGACCGTCGGCCTCGGCGGCGGCCAGCCACTGCTCCGCCCCGGCGCGCGCGTCGCCGGCCACGAGGACGCCGTCCCCCGGGACGAGCCGGCCCTCCGCGTCGGCGGCCAGCCCCGCCACCAGCCCCTCCGGACCGCGCCGCCCGACGAACGGGAACACCCCCGCGACCGCCAGCTCCCGCTCGCCGTCGGCGGTGCGGACGACGACCCCCGACAGCACGCCCTCGCCGCTCAGCGCGGTCACGGTCGCGCCGGGCACCACCTCGACCCGTTCGTCGGCCGCCAGCCGCGCCGCCCGCGCTGCCGACCACCGCGGCTCCCCCGGCACCAGCACGGTCACCGCCGACGCGTGGCCGGCCAGTTCGAGCGCCTCCTCCGCCGTCCACTCGTCGTCGCCGACGACGGCGACCGGGCGGCCGCGGAACAGCGGCCCGTCGCACCCCGCGCAGGTCGAGATGCCACGGCCGACGAGCGACGACTCCCCCGGCAGCCCGAGCCGCCCGGCGGACAACCCGGCCGCGACCACGACCGCGCCGGCGGTCACCTCACCGTCGGTGGTCTCCAGCCGGGCCGGCGACCCGGGGTGCACGCGGGTGACCTCCGCGTGCACCAGACGGACGCCGGCGCCCTCGGCGGCCGCGGTCAGCGCCGACACCAGCTCGGGCCCGGTCCCGCCGGGGTGGTCGTGCAGCGTGGTCAGGTCGACCAGCTGCCCGCCGGGGCTCATCCGCTCGTAGGCCACGACCCGCAGCCCGCGCTCGGCGGCGACCCGGGCGGCGACCAGGCCCGCGGTGCCCGCGCCGACGACGGCGACGTCCCAGTCGGTGCTCACGCCAGCAGCCCCCTCGAGATGCTCGGCCACAGCGCGTCGGCGCTCTCGGCGGCCAGCCGGCGGCCCAGCTCCCGGCTCCAGTACCGCTCGCCGCCGAACTCGTCGCGCCACGACCACAGCCGCCGGGTGAGCTGGCCGAGCTCGTACTCCTTGGTCATGCCGATCGCGCCGTGCGCCTGGTGGGCCGCCCGGGCGGCGACCGTCGCGGCCTCGCCGGCCGCCGCCTTGGCCGCGGCGACGTCGTCGAACGAGGGGTCCGGCCGGGCGTTCAGCGCGGCGACCTCCGCCGCGAGCCCGGCCAGCTGGGCCTCCTCCGCGATCGTCACCAGGTGCGCCTGCACCGCCTGGAAGCGGGCGATCGGGCGGCCGAACTGCTGGCGCTCGCCGGTGTAGCGCACGCTCAGCTCGGTCACGCGGACCAGCGCGCCGGCGATCTGCGCCGAACGGGCGAGTGCCCCGCGCAGCCGCAGCGCCGCGGGGTCCACCCCGTCCGGCGCGGGCGCCACCGCGTCCTCGGGCAGCTCGACGTCGTCCCACACGAGGGTGTCGCGCGGCTCGGCGGCGAGGTTGCGGCCGGGCGTGACGCTCGCGGCCGCAGTGGGCGCCGAGACGACGACGCACCGCCCGCCGCTCTCGGCGAAGGCGACCACCCGGGTGCTGCGCCCGCCCCAGGGCACCCGGGACAGCCGCGCGGAGAGGCGCCGGCCGGTGAGCCGGATGGTGTCCTCGGGCCGGCCGACCGCCACCGACAGCGGGCCGTCGGGCAGCTCGAGCCCCGCGGCGGCCAGCGCCCAGCCGGCGAGCAGCCCGGTCTCGGCGAGCGGCACCGGGGCGGCGAACCGGCCGGCGACGGTCAGCAGCGCGCAGGCGTCGGCGACGTCCCCGCCGGAGCCGCCGGCCTCCTCGGGCACCGACACGGACGGGAAGCCGGACTCGGCCAGCGCGTCCCAGAGCCGCTCGCTCCAGCCGGTCGCCTCGGCGGCGACGACGTCCTCGGGGGTGCACAGGTCGCGGAACAGGCTGGTCGCGACCTCGGTGAGCATGGTGCGGTCGTCACTCATGCGGCCAGTCCCTTCGCGGCGACGGAGCGGAGGACCTCGGTGGTGCCGCCGCGCAGCGTGTACGACGGCGAGGTCAGCACCGCCTCGGCGAGCAGCGACCGGAACAGCGAGCCGGAGCCCTGGTCGAGCTCGGTCTCGGCGGCGTCCCGCAGGGCCTCGACGAGGTCCTGCTCGAAGCGGGTGCCGACCTCCTTGACCAGCGCGGCCTCGACCGCCGGCGCCGCCCCGGCGTCGAGCAGGCGGGCGACCGACAGCGACAGGTGCCGGATGGCGCGGGCCCGGGCGGCCAGCCGGCCGAGGACGGCGGCCTCCCCGTCGGAGACGGCTGCTTCGACATGGCTCACGCCGGCGCGCTCGCGCAGCCACTCGCGCAGCACCGGGAAGGTCGACAGCCAGCGGTCGGGGCCGCTGCGCTCGTAGGCCAGCTCGCTGGTCACCTGCTGCCAGCCGCTGCCGAGCTCGCCGAGGACCATGTCGTCGGGGACGAACACCTCCTCCAGCGCCACCTCGTTGAAGTGGTGGCTGCCGTCGAGGTACGGGATCGGCGAGATGCGCACCCCCGGCGCGGACAGGTCGACGATCAGCTGGGACAGGCCGGCGTGCTTGCGGCCCCCCTCCATCGGCGAGGTCCGGCAGAGGACGGCGAAGAAGTGGTTGCGGTGGGCCTCGCTGGTCCACACCTTGGTGCCGGTGACGGTCCAGCCGCCCTCGACCCGGGTGGCGCGGGTGCGCACCGAGGCGAGGTCGGACCCGGAGTCCGGCTCGCTCATGCCGAGGGAGAAGTAGACCTCCCCCGCCGCGATGCCGGGCAGGAACCGCTGACGCTGGCCCTCGGTGCCGTAGTGCAGCAGCGCCGGCGCGGTCTGCCGGTCGGCGACGAAGTGCGCCCCGATGGGCGCCCCGGCGGCGAGCAGCTCCTCGGCGACGACGAAGCGGTCGACGGCGCTGCGCCCGTGCCCGCCGTACTCCGGCGGGATCGCCATGCCGACCCAGCCGCGCTCGGCCAGCGTGCGGGAGAACGCCGGGTCGTGCCGGCCGGCGAAGCCGAGCGCGGGCCGGGAGCCCGCGGGCAGCTCGGCAGCGAGGAACGCGCGCACCTCGGTGCGCAGCGCCTCCTCGGCGGGGCTGAGCGCGGTGGGGGCGAACTGCACGGCGTGCCTCCTGGGTTGGGCCCCGCCGGGCCGGCGCCGTCGCCGGCCCGGCGGGGGGTCGGGTCAGGCGGTCTCGCGCCGCCGCTGGGACCACATCTGGGTGGCCCGCTCGAAGTGCAGGGCGGCCTCCCAGCCGATCCCGGGCGGGCCGGCCTCGGTGCGGAAGGAGCGGGTCGCCTCCCGGGCCAGCTCCGGGTCCTTGGCCGCGCGGCCGGCCAGCTCGAGGGCGAGGTCCTCGACCTGGTCGTCGGGCACCGCCTTCCAGGCCAGGCCGATCTCCGCGGCGCGCACGCCGTCGATCTCCTCGCTGAACAGGCCCATCGCGGCGGTGGCCTCGCGGCCCGCCGTCCGGGAACTGATCGTGAAGTAGCCGCCGCCGGGGTGCAGGCCGATGCGCAGGAAGCCGGCCAGCAGCCGGGCGCTCTCGGACACGATGCGCAGGTCGGTGGAGAACGCCAGGTTGATCCCCGCGCCGACCGCGGCGCCGCGGACGGCGGCGATCGTCGGCACCTGCAGCGTGCCCACGCGGCGGAAGGCGGTGTAGACCGCGCCGAGCTCCTTGTACGTCTTGTCCTCGGCCTGGTCGCTGCCCGGCGTCCAGCGCCGGCGGTCGGCGCCGGAGCAGAACGTGCCGCCGGCTCCGCGGACGACGGCCGCGCCGATCGCCGGGTCGGCGTCCACCTCGTCGCACAGCTCCGACAGCTGCAGCCCCATCTCCGGGGTGAGCCCGTTCTTGACCTCGGGGTTGTCGACCGTGAACACGGCGACGCCGCCGTGCCGCTCCAACTGGATCTGTCCCACGGGGGGTGTCCTGCCTCTCTGCTGGGGTCCGGGGTGTGCCGCTGAGGATGCCTACTCGCCCACCGGCTCCCGCGAGCCGGTGGTGCGGACCAGGACGTCGACGGCGGTGGCGCCCCGGCCGCGCGGTGCGACGATGAGCGGGTTGACCTCGAACTCGGCCAGCCGGTCGCCCGCGGCCAGCGCGGCCCGCGACAGCCGGACGAGGGCGTCGACCGCGGCCGGCACGTCGGCGGGCTCGGCGCCGCGGAAGCCGGCCAGCAGCGGCCAGGCGCGCAGGCTGCGCAGCATCGCCCACGCCTCCTCCGGCGTCACCGGCGCCAGCGCCGAGGCGAGGTCGCGGTAGAGCTCGGTGGTCACCCCGCCGAGGCCGACGGTCACCACGGGCGGGAACCCGTCGCGCCCGGCGGTCGCCGCGAGGACCAGCTCGGTGCCCGGCGGGACCAGCTCCTGGACCAGCACGCCCTCGACCCCGGGGACGTGGTGCGCCCGCGCGGCGTCGAGCAGCGCGGTGAAGACGCCCGCCGCCTCGTCGGGACCCACGCCCACCCGCACCCCGCCGACCTCGCTCTTGTGCGCCAGGTCCGCGGCGGCGAGCTTGAGCACGCCCGGGCCGGGCAGCGCCGCGACCGCCGCGCGGGCCGCCTCCGGTGTGGTCACCAGCGTGGACGACGGCTGGGCGATGCCGATCGCCTGCAGCAGCGCGGCGCCGTCCACCACCGGGGCCTCGAGCAGCGCGCGCACCTCCGCGGCCGGGACCTCGGGCACCGGCGGCAACGCCGGCGGGGTGCCGCGGTGCCGCGGCGGGGCCAGCCGCGCGGCGACCCGGGCCAGGTCGCCGACCGAGCCGAACACCGGGACGCCGGCCTCGCGGAACACCCGGCGGCCCTCGACGGTCAGCTCCTGGCCGGCGATCCAGCCGACCAGCAGCGGGCAGGACAGCTTGGCGGCCGTGGCGACGAGGTCCTCGGCCAGCCGGGCGCCGGCGTCGCCGACGACCATGGTCACGAGGACGGCGACGACGTCCACCGCGTCGTCCTCGGCGATGGTCCGGCAGACGTCGCCGAAGGCGTGCGCGCCCCGGTTGAACAGCTGCGCGGTGACGTCCACCGGGTTGGCCAGCGCGCCGAAGGGCGGGATCAGCGGGCGCAGCCGCGCCTGGGTCGCCGCCGACAGCTCGGGCAGCTGCAGGCCGACGTCCTCGCACTGGTCGGCGGCCAGGCTGCCGGCCCCGCCGGAGGTGGTGACGACGGCGACCCGCGACCCCTCCGCCGGCTTCCCGGCGGCCAGGACCGCGGCGACGGCGAGCAGCTCGTCGATGTCGTCGACCAGCACCACGCCGTACCGCCGGGAGGTCAGCACGAAGGCGACGTCGTCACCGAGCATCGAGCCGGTGTGGCTGGCCACCGCGCGGCGCCCGGCACTGGAGCGCCCCGAGCGCAGCACGACCAGGTGCTTGCCGGCCTGCTGCGCGCGGCGGGCCAGCTCGGCGTAGGCCGCGCCGTCGCCCGTGGCCTCCACGTAGAGCATCAGCACCCGCACCGTCGGGTCGGCCAGCAGGTGCAGCGAGACCTCGGTCAGGTCGAGGTCGGCCTGGTTGCCGGTGCTGAACCACGCCGCCAGGCCCAGCCCCATGTCGGTGGCGAGGTCGAGCACCGAGCCGCCGACCGCACCGCTCTGCCCGACGTACGCGACGCCGCTGCCGGAGGTCAGCGGCCGGTCGGCGGCGGCGGTGAAGGTGGCCACCACGCCGGTGGGCGCGTAGAGGAAGCCCTGGCAGTTCGGCCCGACGACGCGGACGCCGGTCTCCCGCGCCACCGCGGCCAGCCGCTGCTGCAGCGCCACCCCCTCGGGACCGACCTCGGCGAACCCGGAGGCGTAGACGACCGCCGCCCGGGCGCCCACTGCGGCGGCCTGCCGGATCGCGTCCTCGACCCGGTCGGCGGCGACCAGCACGAGCACCAGGTCGACCGGGCCCGGGACGTCGGCCAGCGTCGGGTAGCAGCGCCGGCCCACGAGCTCGGAGTGGTTCGGGTTGACCGGGTGGACGCCGCCCTCGTAGCCGTGCTCGACCAGGTAGCGCAGCGGGCGGGACATGATGTTCTCCGACCGGCCCGAGATGCCGAGCAGCGCGATCCCGCGCGGCCGCAGCAGCGCCTGCAGCCCGTCGTCCTGCGGGGGCGGCGTCGGCGCGGTCATCGGGGTAGCGCCTCCTCTGGAGGACGACAGG
This sequence comes from Geodermatophilus sp. URMC 65, assembly GCF_053502545.1. Classification (NCBI taxonomy): domain Bacteria; kingdom Bacillati; phylum Actinomycetota; class Actinomycetes; order Geodermatophilales; family Geodermatophilaceae; genus Geodermatophilus; species Geodermatophilus sp. URMC 65. Next base: position 4,204,189 of record NZ_CP199954.1, on the reverse strand, counting down.
TGGGCTGATCGCAGCTAAGTTGACGTCGACGTCAATGTCAACGAGTGCCGCCGGAGGTGCGCGTGCCCGCTGCCGACCCGACCGCCGGCGACGCCGGGACGACCGGGCCACCGGCCCTGCCGACCACCGAGCGCGGCCGCCGGATGCGGGCCCGGCTGCTCGCCGCGGCCCGCGAGGTGTTCGAGCGCGACGGCTTCCTGGCGGCCCGCGTCACCGACATCTCGGCGGCGGCCGGCGTCGCGCACGGCAGCTTCTACACGTACTTCGGCTCCAAGACCGCCGTCTTCCGGGCGCTGGTGGCCGAGACGATGGACGACCTCTACGCCTCGATGGCGACCCGCGGCGAGGCCGGTCCGCCGGACGGCTCCCCCGCCGAGGTGGCGGTGCACCGCATCGACCAGGCCAACCGCCGGTTCGTCGCCATGTACCGGCAGAACACCGCGCTCATGGCGCTCTTCGAGCAGGTGACCACCTTCGACCCGGAGGTCCGCGCGCAGCGGCAGGCGGCCCGGGAGCGCAACGTCGGCCGCGTCCGGCACAGCATCGAGCAGCTGCAGGGCGGCGGCCTGGTCGCCGCCGACCTCGACGCCGAGTACGCCGCCCACGCGCTGGTCGCCATGGTCAACGGCGCGGTGCACTACTGGCTGGTGCTCGACGGCGACTTCGAGGAGGAGCGGCTCGTCGCCACGCTGACCCGGCTGTGGGCCCAGGCGCTGGGTCTCCCGGTGCACACCTGACCGAGCCGCACCCACCTGTCCTGCCGACGCTCTCCCCCTGCCCACCATGCGGGGCAGGGGGAGAGGATGCCGGGGCACCACTCCCGGACGATCCGAACTGTTCCCGTGGAAGTCGACCCCTGCTTCCACGTGTAAGCAGGGGCTGACTCTCCCGGGAGTCACCCAGACCGGCTCAGCCTCCGACGATGCGGGTGGACAGCGACCCGATGCCCTCGATGCTCACCGTCACCTCGTCGCCGGCCTGCAGCGGCCCGACGCCTGCCGGGGTGCCGGTCAGGACGACGTCCCCGGGCAGCAGGGTGATCGTCTGGCTGACCCAGGACACGCACGCCGCGACGTCGAGCAGCATGTCCGCGGTGGTGCCGTCCTGGCGCACCTCACCGTTCACCGTCGTCCGCAGCGACAGCGCCGACGGGTCGACGTCGGTCTCCACCCAGGGCCCCAGCGGGCAGGACCGGTCGAAGCCCTTCGCGCGGGTCCACTGCTTCTCCGCCCGCTGCATGTCCCGCAGCGTCAGGTCGTTGGCGACCGTGTAGCCGAGGACGACGTCGGCCACCTCCTCGGTCGGCACCCGCGTGCACTCGCGGCCGATGACGACCGCCAGCTCGCCCTCGAAGTGCAGGTTCTCGGTGTCCGGCGGATAGGGCACCTCGGCGTCCGGCCCGACGACCGACGTGGAGAACTTGGCGAACACCACCGGGATCTCCGGCACCTCGTTGCCCAGCTCCTTGGCGTGCTCGGCGTAGTTGCGGCCGAGGCACAGCACCTTGCTCGGCTCGACGGGGGCCAGCAGCCGCACGTCGGCGAGCGGGGTGCGCTCCCCCGTCGTCCGGACGCCGTCGAACGGGTCCCCGTCGAGGCGGACGACGACGGCGTCGCCGCCGTCCCCCTCCACCAGGCCGTAGGACGCCGGACTCCCGGCAGCGGTGTAGCGGACCAGGCGCATCAGATGGCCCGGACCAGGCCGCCGTCGACCAGGAAGGCCTGGCCGGTGACGTAGGTGTTCGCGCCCGAGGCGAGGAAGGCCGCCACCTTGGCGAACTCCTCCGGGGTGCCGTAGCGGCCCATCGGGATGCCGGCCTCGCTCTGGGCGCGGACCTCCTCGACCGACTGGCCGGTCTTCTCGGCACGCCCGGCATCGAGGGAGGCGACGCGGTCGGTGGCGATGCGGCCCGGGCCGATCGTGTTGACCAGCACGCCCTCCCCGGCCACCTCGAGCGCGACGCTCTTGGCCAGCCCGAGGATGCCGACGCGCAGGGTGTTGGACAGCGTGAGGTTGTCGATCGGCTGCTTGATCGACGAGGACGCCACCGTGACGATCCGGCCCCACCCCTGTTCGCGCATGTGCGGCAGCACGCCGCGGAAGAGCCGCACGGTGGACAGCAGGTTCAGCTCGAAGGCCTGCTGCCACGTCGCGTCGTCGAGGGCGTCGAAGCCGCCCGGCGGCGGCCCACCGGCGTTGTTCACCAGGACGTCGATGCCGCCGAGCCGCTCCTGGGTCTCGCGCAGCAGCCGGTCGAGGTCGGCGGCGTCGGCCACGTCGGCCGGGCAGTGCTCGACCTGCGCGCCGGTGGCGTCGGCGATCTCCTGCGCGGTCCGCGCCAGCTGGTCGGCGCCGCGACTGGAGATCATCACCCGCGCGCCCTCGGCGGCCAGCTGGGTCGCGGTGGCGCGGCCCAGGCCCTTGGAGGCGGCGGTGACCAGGGCGACCCGCCCGGTCAGTTCGAGGTCCATCGGGATGCGCTCCGTCGGATCGGGGGCCCTCAGGCCACGGGGTTGGTGAGCTCGCGGAAACCGGTGATCTGCACGCCGGCGGTGTCGCCGGAGCGGATGTGCACCGCTCCCGGTGTGCCGGTCGAGATGACGTCGCCGGGCAGCAGGGTCATGACCCGCGAGTGGAAGGCGACGAGCCACCAGGGCCGGAAGGTCATGTTCGAGACGACGTTGCGCCGGTGCACCTGGCCGTTGTGGATCGTCGCGACCTCGAGCGCGTCGACGTCGTCCACCTCGTCGACGGTCACCAGCTCCGGCCCGAAGCTGAAGAAGGTGTCGAAGCTCTTCGAGCGGGTGAGGTAGCGCGGGTTCTTCTCGAGGATGTCCTCGGCGGTCATGTCGACGATCGTGGTGAAGCCGGCGACCACCGAGGGGGCATCGGCCTCGTCGACGTCCTTGCACTCGCGGCCGATGACCACGCCGAGCTCGCCCTCGGCGGTGGTGCGCTGCGACTGCGGCGGGATCCGGATCGGGTCGCCGGGGCCGATGATCGCGGTGTCGGGCTTGAGGAAGCTGGCCGGCTCGGTCGAGGGCGCCTTCTCCGAGAGGTCCGCGGCGTGCTCGACGTAGTTGAGGCCGATGCCCCAGATCTTGCGCGGCCGGCGGTAGAGCGGCGCGTACGCCAGCTGCTCCTGCGGCAGCGCGAGCTCGTCGAGCCGGGCGGTGTCCTGGCCGGCCACCCAGTCGCGCAGCTCCTCGACCCGGCCGCGCTCGAGGAGCTCCTGCACCGTCTCCGGCCAGTCGGTGCGCAGGCGCGCGTTGAGCGCGGGCAGCGGCACGGCGCCGCCGGGGCGCACCAGCGCCCCCGGCTCCGCGCCGTCGAGTCGCAGGGTCGTCAGTCGCACGGGCGTGTCCTCTCGCGGGCGGGCCTCGGGCGCGCGGCAGCGCGCCGCCGGAGCGGTGGGTGGGATGAGGGGCTACAGGCCGACGGCGGCGATGAGGTCGTCGAGCTCGGCGAGGGTCAGCTCGTCGACCGGCGGGGCCGGGAAGCGGGCGTGCGGCGAGGCGATCGCGCCGCGGCGGGCGAAGACCTGCTTGCGGATGGTCACCCCGCCGACGCCGAGCTGGGCCTCGTAGCGGATCAGCGGCAGGTACCGGAAGAAGAACTCCTGCGCACCGGCCCGGTCGCCGGCGACGAACCGCTCGTAGGTGCCGACCAGCACCTGCGGGAAGCCGAAGCCGGTCATGATGCCGTCCGCGCCGCGGAGCAGCTCCTCGTACAGGTAGAGCCCGCCGAGCCCGCCGAAGACGCCCACCGGCTCCTTGGCCCGCTGCTTCACCGCGGTGATCTTGGGCAGCGTCGGCGTCTCCTCGAGCTTGAGGTAGCGGCACCCCTCGATCTCGTCGAGCAGCCGCACGAGGAAGGGCGCGGGCATGACGACCCCGGTGTTCACCGGCTCGTCCTGCACCACGACCGGTACCGACACCGCCTCGGCGACCAGCCGGAAGTGCTCGAAGACCAGGTCGAGGTTCCGGGTGTTGTCCGGCGGGGCGAGCATGACGGCGGCGGCGCCGGCGTCCTCGGCGCGGCGGGCGTAGTCCAGCGCCATCTTCGTGGCCCGCGCCGAGACCCCGGCGACGACCGGCACCCGGCCGGCGGTGGCGCGCAGGTAGCGGCGCAGCACCCGCTCGCGCTCCTCGTCGAGCAGCTTGGCGGCCTCGCCCATGATCCCGAGGATGGTCAGCCCGTGCGCCCCCGCGCCGAGGTAGTCCTCGACCAGGCTGTCGATGCTGCCCTCGTCGACCTCACCGTCGTCGGTGAACGGTGTGAGTGTGATCGGCAGCACACCCGTGAGCGCGGTCACCGGGAACTACCCTGCGGACGGGGACGGCGGCCTGGAGCCGGGAGGGCGACGGAGATCACACCGGTCACCGTAGCCGCCGGCCGGTGGTACGGCCCCACCCGTGCCGCGCAGCGACGCGGAGGCACCCGGAGGACGGAGGACGATGCCGGTCCAGCGATACGCCGTGGTCGGAGGCGGGATCATCGGGACGGCGGTGGCCCGGCGACTGCTCGCCGAGCGGCCCGACGCCGAGGTGACGGTCCTGGAGAAGGAGGACCGGCTCGCCGCCCACCAGACCGGCCGCAACAGCGGCGTGGTGCACGCCGGCCTGTACTACGAGCCCGGCTCGCTCAAGGCGACGCTGTGCCGCCGCGGGGTCGCCCTGCTCAAGGAGTTCTGCGCCGAGCACGGGCTGCCCTACGACGAGATCGGCAAGGTGCTCGTGGCGCTCGACGGCGCCGAGGAGCGGCGGCTGGGCGCGATCGCCGAGCGGGCCCGCGCCAACGGCGTCCCCGGCGTCCGGGTGATCGACCGGGCGGAGCTGCGCGGGCTCGAGCCGCACGTCACCGGCATCGCCGCGCTGCACTCGCCGACCACCGCGATCGTCGACTACGTGTCGGTCACCGAGCAGCTCGCCGCCGACGCCCGCGCCGCCGGCGCGACCGTGCGCACCGGGTTCGAGGTGGCCGCGTTCCGGTCCACCGACGGGGAGGTCGTCGTCGCCGGCACGTCCGGCGAGGAGGTCGTCGCCGACCGGGTGGTGCTCTGCGCCGGTCTGCACGTCGACCGGCTGGCCCGCCTGGCCGGGGACGACGACGCCCCGCGGATCGTCCCCTTCCGCGGCGAGTACTACGCGCTCACGCCCGGGAAGCGGTCGCTGGTCAACGGCCTGGTCTACCCGGTGCCCGACCCGCGGTACCCGTTCCTGGGGGTGCACCTGACCCCGCGGTTCGACGGGGAGGTGCTGGTCGGCCCCAACGCCGTCCTCGCGCTGGCCCGCGAGGGCTACCGGTGGCGCGACGTCTCCCCCGCCGAGCTGGCCGCGATCGCCCGCTTCCCCGGCTTCCGGCGCTTCGCCAGGCAGCACTGGCGCACCGGCCTGGCCGAGATGCGCGGGTCGCTGTCCAAGAAGGCCTACACCGCCGCCGCCCGCCGCTACGTGCCCGAGCTGACCGCCGACGACATGGTGCCGGCGGCCGCGGGGATCCGGGCGCAGGCGCTGGAGTCCGACGGCAGCCTGGTCGACGACTTCCGCATCACCCGGCGGGGCGCCGTGGTGGCCGTGCGCAACGCGCCCTCCCCCGCCGCCACGTCGTCGCTGGCGATCGCCGAGCACCTCGTCGGCGTGCTGCTCGCCGAGGACGACCGGCCGTGAGCAGCGCCTCGTGAGCAGGGCCTCGTGAGCACCGGCCGGGGCCGGCCCGCGGGCCCGGGCCGCGCGGCGACCGCGGCGGTCACGGTGACCACCGCGGGCGTGCTCCCGGCCTACCTCGTCGGCGTGCTCTGGGTGCAGGTGCGCGCCGACCTCGGCGTCGGCCCGTCCCTGCTCGGCGTGCTGGTGGCCGCGTTCTTCGCCACCTCGGCGGTGTCGGCCCTCTCCGCCGGGACGCTGGTGCGGAAGCTGGGCACCGTCCGGGTCGTGCGGCTCTCCGGGCTCACCGCGGCGCTCACGATGCTCGCCGTCGCGCTGGCCGCTCGCGACACCGCCGTCCTCGTCGCCGCGCTCGTCGTCGCCGGGTGGGGCAACGGCATCGGGCAGCCGGCGAGCAACGACCTCATCGCGCGCTCGGTGTCCGCCGGCCGGCAGGGCCTCGCCTACGGCCTCAAGCAGGCGGCGATCCCGCTGTCGACGCTGCTGGCCGGCGTGGCGGTCCCGCTGGTGGCCATCCCGCTGGGCTGGCGGACGGCGTTCGGCCTGGGTGCGGTCCTGGCGCTGCTCGTGGTCCTGTCCGTGCCGGGTCCGCGGCGGCTGGGGTCGGCCGGGTCGTCGTCACCGCCGTCGGAGGCGGCCGGGCCGTTCCGTCGCGCGCCGCTGTACGTGCTCGCCGCCGGGCTGGCGCTCGGTGCCGGCACCGGGAACGCGCTGGGCTCCTTCGCGGTCAGCACCGCCGTCGCCGGCGGCATCGCCCCCGCGACGGCCGGCGTGCTCGCCGCGGTGGCCAGCGGGCTGGGTGCGCTGACCCGGGTGCTCGTCGGGTGGCTGGCCGACCGCGTGCGCACCCGCTGGCTGCTCGTCGTCGCGGCGCAGATGTCGGTGGGCGGGCTGTCCTACGCGCTGCTCGGCACCGGCGTCGAGGCGCTCATCGCCGTCGGCGCGGTGGTCGGCTACTGCACCGGCTGGGCGTGGGCCGGGCTGTCGACCTACGCCGTCACCCGGATGCACCACGGCATGGCCGCCCAGGCGACGTCGATCACCCAGGGCGGCATGGGCCTGGGCGCAGCAGCCGGCCCGCTGGCCTTCGGCGGGTTGCTCTCGGTGAGCTCCTACGCCGTCGCCTGGACCGCGACCGCCGCCCTCGCCGTCGTCGCGGGGCTGGTCGTCGTGCTCGGCCGGCACCTGCTGCTGCGCGAGCGCCCCGCGCTGGTGGCCGCGCACCGGCAGCGCCGGGCGGCTGCGCGGGCCTGAGCGCCCGCACGGTCGCGGAGATCGCCGACGCTCACCGCGCTCGTGCGGGCCCGGCTACGTCAGGAGCGCCTCGTCGGCGTGCTCGAGGGCCAGCACGAGTGAGGCGATGGCCAGGGCGAGGTAGAGACCGGGGAACGCGAGGTTGTACAGGACACGGGCCCGCAGGTGCGCGGCGATGGCGCCGACGTAGAAGGCGACGAGGCCGACGGCCGCGGCGATGCCGAGCTGGGGAGCGGCCAGGAGACCGACGACGAGCCCCCCGGCCCCGGCGACCTTCACCGTGGCCAGGAGCGGCAGCCACGACCGTGGCACGCCGACCTCGGCCGAGTTCGCGAGGACGAAGTCCGCTCTCGCGTAGTCCGCGATGGCGATGCCGACGTTGGCCAAGGCCGTGACGACGACGACCACGACGTAACCGGTGAACACGATCCTGCTCCTCGGGTCTCAGCGAGGGCGTCACGCGGGATCAAGCGAGCCGAAGCCGTGCGAGGCGCCGCGGGTGGGCGATCACGTCGTAGCCGGCTATCCGCCCGCCGATCAGGGAGAAGACCAGCACCGCCTGCAGGCCCTGGTCGGTGCGTACGGCGATGGCCGGCCGACCGTCGACGGAGGTCAGACGTGCGTGCTGGGCGTTGGCCCGCAGGGCGCGGGTCTCCGCGACGACTGCCGGAGCACCCTCGATCCGCAGTGGCGCGCTGTCGGGGACGGCCTGCGCGTCAGCCGTCCGGACGACGCCGGGAGCGAGGAGCCGGAGCAGCCCGTCGGTGTCGCCCTGCTGTGCCGCGACGAGGAACGCCTCCACCACACGACGCGCCTCCGCGGTGCCACCGGCAGGCGGCCCGACCCGTCCCCGGACGCGTCGCCGCGCCCCGCTGGCCAGCTTCTTGGCATACCCCTCGCTCGTGCCGAGGACGTGGGCCACCTCCTGGAACGGGTACCCGAAGGCGTCGTGCAGGGTGAGCGCCACGCGCTGCCAAGGGGTGAGCTCCTCCAGGACGATCGTGAAGGCTCCCGCGAGCTCGCTGGCGAGCAGGACCAGGGCCTCGGGTTCCTCGTGGGTGGGACCGGAGCCGCCGAGGAGGTCAGCCGATTCGTGCGGCACCTCTCGATGGCGGCGAAGGAAGTCGATGCACACCCTGGTCACCACGGTCGTCAGCCAGGCCGGCACGTTGCGGACGTCAGAGGTGTCCGTGCGCTCGTACCTGATCCAGGTCTCCTGGACCGCGTCCTCGGCGTCGGAGTCGGAGCCGAGGAGGCGGAAGGCCACAGAACGCAGGTGCGCACGCTCGCGCTCGAAGACGGCCGTCCGGTCCCCGAGTCCCGATGCGCGGTCACGACGCATGGGGATCGGACGTCCTGTCGGGCAGGGAGGAGCAGCCCCCGACGTGCTCGACGACCGTCGGGCGCGGGTACCCGCCGGGGACACGGTCGCCGATGATCCTGGGGCGGACCCACGCGGCGTCCACCTGCAGCAGGGGGTCGGCCTCGTCGTCAGGGAGGTCCATCAGAGCGACGAAGCGGCGACTGACCCGGACCTGCCGGTACGTCAGGCCGACTCCGGCCGGACGTTGCTCTGCCAGCGCTTCGAACGCCCGTGACAACGCCCCGCGCGTCCGCACGACACCCTCGTCCGTCGACGTCTCGAAGTGGATCATCCGTCGGGTCATCACCGTCGGCACTCCTCTTCCGGTCGGGGTCACCGCCTACTCGACGCAGCTGGGCAGGAGGAGGTGACCCCGCTCCGGGTCTGACGGCGAGCCCTCGAGCTGTCCCGAGATGGCACCAGACGCTCGGTTCACGCAGGAGGCGCAGTCGCAGGAGTCCGCGGCGTTCAGGCGAAGGGGTCGGTGGCCCGGCGGAGTGCCGCCGCGGCGTCGGGCTCGATCGGGTCCCCGTGGCCGGGGCAGGCGACCGCGACGTCCAGCGTGGCGAGCCGCTGCAGGTCCGCCCACGCCTGGGCGCGATCGGTGCTGAAGGGCCCGAGGATCGCCTGTTCCTGGTACTCGGCGACGGTGTCTCCGGTGATCAGCACCCCGTGCTCCGGCAGGTGCAGGGCGATGCTGCCCGGGGTGTGGCCCGGCAGGCCGAGCACCACCGCACCGCCGGCGAACTCCAGGACGTCCCCGTCGTCGACCTCCCGGTCCACCCTGCAGGCCGGTGCCTGCTCCAGGTCGGCGGCGACGACGGCGTGCAGCGCCCGCTCGGCTTCGGTGAAGGACGGCGGGGGTCCGGGGACGTCGCCGCGCACGACCGGGGCGTCCGCACGCCCCACGACGACCTCCGCGCCGGCCCAGGACGCGACCTCCGCCGCGGAGCCGGCGTGGTCGTCGTGGCAGTGGGTCAGCACGACGCGGTGCACGTCCTCCCGGCCCAGACCGAGGGACCGCAGGGCTGCGGCGACCGCCGGGCCGCTGCCGGGCGGACCGGTGTCGACCAGCGTGGCGCCGCTGGCGTCGCGCCACAGCCACGCGTTGGCGACGGGCAGCCGCAGCAGGTGCAGGCCCGGGACCACCTCGACGACGTCCACGTGCTGATCCTGACCGGCGCACGGTGTGTCCCGCGCCCGTGTTCGCTCTGAGGAGACGGTGTTCGCTGTGAGGGGATTGCCGCGCGCCAGGGTCAGCCGCGCACGGGCCAGGCGGCCAGCGGCGGCTGGTCGTCGCCGTGGCTGCCCCCCGCGTGGGCGACGGCGGCCAGCAGCAGCGCGAGGGCGGCGCGGTCGAGGCCGGCGGCGAGGTCGCTCAGGTCGACCGGCTGCCCGTCGGCGAGCGAGGCGGCGGCGCGCAGCAGGCGCAGCTGGCTCCCGCTGCCGCCGATCGTGCCGGCGCGCAGGGCGGCGTCGACCTCGGGCCAGGCGACCTGTGCCCAGAGCCCCTCGCCGTCGACGTCGTCGAGCAGGCTGACCAGGCCCGCGGCCTGCAGCTGCGGCAGCCAGTGGCCGGCGTTGGCCAGCAGGAGGACCGCCGCCTCGGCGGAGTAGTCGCCGACCGCGGCGCGCAGCAAGGCGGTCTCCAGGTCGGCGAGGTCGAGGTCGGCGGCCCGGGGTTCGAGGATCACGGCATTCCCTCCCCGGAGTGCGTGTGGCATGCCACCGCCACCTTGCCCGGACGGTCTGACAGTTCCGGTCGGCGGTGTCCGCGGCCGGTCGCGGGGTGACGGCGGGCGGTCGCCTCAGCGGCGGTGACCTCGACCCGCTGGCGTGTGCGAACGGGGCGCAGACCCCCTGGTCGGCGGTCGAGAACTGTCGTACCTCGTACGTGTGTTCGGTCCGTGCCGCAGCTCACCGGTCAGGTCTCGCCCATGGAGGGCGTGCTGGTCGACTGGGCGCTCGCCCGGTCGGCCGACCTGCCGCACCTGCCCGTGGCGCTGCTGTCCCGGGAACAGGAGGCCGCCGAGCTGCAGCGGGTGGTCGCCGTGCGGGCGATGGCGGCGGCCTATGAGGCCGAGCTGGTGCTCGGCCTGGCCGACGACACTCCCGACACCCTGGACCCGCCGCCGGACCGGCCCGGCGCCAGGCGGGGGTCGTGGGCGCCGGAGCCGGAGCTGCCCGGGGTGTCGCAATTCTTCACGTCTGAGCTGGCGGTGGTGCTCAACTGCGGCCGCCGGCCGCGGCGAACCTGGCGCGCCGGGCGTGGACCTACCGGGAGCAGCTGCCGGCCACCTGGGCGGCGCTGGCCGCCGGCACGCTGGACGAGCCCCGCGCCAAGGTGCTGGTCGACGTGCTGCAGCACACCGCCCCGGCGGTCGCCCGGGCCATCGAGGCCCAGCTGCTGCCCGAGGCCACGCAGCTGTCCACCGGGCGGCTGCGGGCCCGGGCGCTGGCGCTGCTGCTGGAGCGCGACGCAGCCGCGGTCGATGCCCGCCGCGAGGAGGCGAAGCGGCAGGCCGACGTGCGCACGTACTGCTCGCCGCTGGAGGGCATGGCGACCCTGGCCGCCGAGCTGCCTGCCGAGGAGGCCGCCGAGACCTACGACCTGATCAATCAGCTGGCGACGATGGCCAAGGCCGACGGCGATGCGCGGCCCATCGGTCAGCTCCGCGCCGAGGTCTTCTCCCTGCTCATCCGCCGTCCCGCCGACTCCGGCCTACCGGGCCGCACCGCCCACCTGACGGTCACCGCCGCCCTTGATGCCCTCGAAGGCGTTTCGGACGCGCCGGGATCGAACAACGGGTTGCTGATCACCGCCGCGCACGTCCGCGAGCTGCTGACCCGCCTCGGCGCGCTGGGGCTGCGCGCACCGAGGGCGGATCGTTGACCTGCGCGGTCACCGACGCCGACGGCCGGCTGCTGGCCACCACCACTCCGGAACAACTTCAGCGGCTGGCCCGCCGCGGCTGCCCCACTCGCCCCGACGGCGGCTGCGGCTGCCCGGTGCTGCAGAAGCCGGCAGCGACCGACGCCTCCCCCCCCCCCCCCCCCACCGCCGCCCAGCACGCCTTCGTCACCACCCGGGACCGGGCCTGCCGGTTCCCCAACTGCGCTCAGCGGGTCGGCTGGGCCGACCGCGACCACGTCATCCCGCACGACTGCGGCGGGCCCACCGACTGCGCCAACCTCGCCAGTTGCCAACCAGACCCACCGGTTGGACGGCAGGCGACTTCCCCCAACAGCCAGTCCTGCGGCACAGGACGGGGCAACGCCCGAACGAGCAGAGGCAAGCAGCCGCATGTCGCCGTCGTGGCCGGGCGCCACGTGACGGTTCCGTCCGCGTTCCAAGTGGCCACATCTACGATTCACCCAGGGTGTCGTAGGACGGGGGGCGCAAGTGGGCAATAAATCATCGGTCGAGGGCGACAACGCTTCGGCGGAAGGTGCAAACGGGGCCGAGTCGAGCGCGTTCGACTTCGAGGCCCATCGGAAAGACGCCGAAGAGTCTTATGGGCGGATGCGCGGCACTTACGCCGACATGGCCTTGACGGTTGGCAACCTCTTGGAGAAGGCGTAGAGTGCGCGCGGCATCACCGTTCACTCGATCGAGAAGCGGGCAAAAGAGGTAGTTAGCTTCGGGCGCAAGGCCGTCAGGGCTCTAGAGACGGATGCGGAGAAGCCGAAGTATCCGGATCCCCTCTCACAGATCACCGATCTGGCCGGCTGTCGGGTAATCACCTTCTTTCTCAAGAATGTCGAGGAAGTGGGGCAAGTCATCAGTGCGCAGTTTCTTGTGCAAGAGAAAGCCAACAGGTCTGCTTTCCTCCGCGGGGAGGAACGTCTTGGCTATGAGAGTGTTCACTACATCGTCCAGCTGAAGGAGGACCGCCTGCAGTTGCCGGAGTACGCGCCGTTCAGAAGCCTGCGCGCGGAAATTCAGGTACGGACGATCCTGCAGCATGCATGGGCCGAGATTGAGCACGACATTCAGTACAAGTCCGTGGACGTCCTTCCGGCCACCATCAGGCGTCGATTCCTTGCCCTAGCCGGCATGATCGAGATCGGGGACCGTGAGTTCCAAGCGATCTCGGACTCACATGAAGAGCTACGAGTCGAGGCGAGGAAGTCCATCGATGAGGGGCGCCTCAAGGACGTTGAGCTCACGCCCGATTCGTTGCAGAACTACTTGGACCGGCGTTTCGGTCCAGACATGCGCATGAGGGACATCAGCTACGCGTGGCAGGTCAAGACGCTTAGGAACATGGGCTTCGAGAATCTAGCTCAACTGGATGAGTGCATCTCTAGGTACGACGATGACGCCGTCAGCCGTGCACTCTGGGGTCGCCGTCAAGGGCAGTTGACGCGCCTGGACGACACAGTGATGGCGTCTATGGGCGAAAATTACATTCGTCGCCACCACTGGGCCGAGGACGAGGATTCGGCTGAGTGGTTTGAACCTTCCATAAGGCGGCGTCATGAGCAGTTGAAGGCCGCCGGAATTCCTGTGGGGTCCTATGCTCCGAAGTCTGAATAGTGTGCGGCGGCCCCGCCTCGGCCCAGGGGAGGCGCGGCGCAGCCGCGCACTTGACTTGAAGTAGCAACATAACTCGGGTCGTCGTTCTGGGTAGCTCGGGCGGCGTCGTCGCGCCTGCGTAGGGTTCCCACACGAAGGCGTCCTTCCAATAGGCGCCGATGCAGGCCGGGGGGAGGCGGTCAAGGGCGCGAAGCGGCGAAGCGGACTCTTGACCGGTGGAGGACGGGCCGGAGACTGCGCCGCAGGGGAAGACGGCGACGCCGCGTTACTCCTGTTGCGCGTGTGGCGTCGTCGTTGACAGTCGCGTGGGGTCCGGGTCAAGCTGCCCGGCGTTCGCGGATAAACGGTCCGTGTAGCCCACGCTCTCACGGCCGGAGTAAGGCCCCAATTCCCGCGGGCCATCGTCATGAGTGTTGCGTGGGCGGCAGGCTGCTGATGCGGAAGCAGTAGACGATTACGAGGGCGTAGGCGCGGGGCCGATCACTGTTGCTGATCGGATGCCTCGGAGGCCTTCGTGGATGCCCCTGTTTCGTCGTCTTCTGTGCTGCCGTCGTCCAGCCCTGCCGGGTGGTCGCTGACCCTGTATCCCGGTGCCGGGGAGGCCGATGGTTCGTTCCGCTACTCGGTGCCGGTACAGCGCGCACCTGGCGGTGGTGATCCGCAGCGGTCGCGGGAGGAGGCGGCTCGCCGGGCGGGTCGCATGGTGCGCCGGTACTGCGCGCACAACCGGCTCATTCGGCTCGGCACGCTCACCTACCGCGGTGAGGGCTGTCACGATCCGCTGCAGCTACGCCAGGATGTGGGCGCGTTCTTCCGCTCGCTCCGCGACCTGCTGGGCGGCGGCCCGTTCCCGTACGTGTGGGTGTCGGAGTGGCACAAGACCGACCACGGACTGCATGTGCACTTCGCGGTCGGCCGGTTTGTACCGCGCCGCCTAGTCGAGCAAGCGTGGCCGCACGGGTTCGTCCACATCAAGCTGCTTGGTCAGCTGCCCGCTGGTTCCACGGCCCGCGACGAGGCGCGGGTGGCGGGCGGCAGCCCGGAAGCGCCGGTCAGGAGCCTCTGCTGCACCGGCAGACGTGGACCGACGGACGGGAGGCCGTGGCTCAGCCGGGCAGGGCGCGCAGCACCTCCAGCGCCTCGGCCAGGGTCGCCGGCACCTCCCCCGGCCGCCGTCCGGCCTGCTCCAGCCCGCGCGCGGTGCGTTCCTGGCGGGCCACGAGCGCGGCCGACATCAGCGGTTCCACCCCCGTGCCGGCCACGGTGTCGCGCACCATCCGCGCCTCGACCTGCCGGCGGCCGGCGTGCCCCACGTGTGTGGTGACGAGCATCGTGGCGAAGTCGCGGGTCGGCCAGCGGTCCAGCGTCTCCTCGACCATGGCGAGCAGCGGCTCCACCACGTCGAGCTCCGCCGCCGCCAGGAGCGCCTCGGTCCAGAGTCCCTCGAGGCCCTTGACCACGACGCTGCGCAGCATCTTCAGCGCCGCGGCGGCGCCCACGCGATCGCCGACGACGGCCGCGCTGAGGCCGGCGCCGCACAGCAGCCGGGCTGCCTCGTCGGCGTCCGGCCCGGCCAGCGAGATCGGGATGCGGCGGCCGTCGAGCCGGATGCCGCCGCCGGTCATCACCCCGTCGACGACGCGGGCGGCGGGCAGCGCGGCGGCCACCGCCTCCTTGACCTGCGGCGCGGTGGAGTTCAGGTCGACGTAGAGGACGCCGTCCCGGGCGGCGGCCGCGAACCCCTCGGCCGCGGCCAGCGCGGTGGCCGGGGTGACCAGCGACAGGACCACGTCGCGGTCGGCGAGCCCCGCGACGTCGGCGACCTGCCGCGCCCCGGTCGCGCGGACCGCCTCGGCCAGCTCCTGGCCGCGGTCCGGGTCGCCGAGCAGGCGGTCGTGCACCGCCAGGTCGGCCCCGGAGGCCGCCAGCGCGCCGCCGATGACCCGGCCGGCCTCGCCGAAGCCGACCAGCCCCCACCGGGTCACGGGCGCACCTCCCCGCCGACCGGAACCTCGGTCAGCGCGGCGAGCACCCACGACCGGTCCCAGGTGCCGGCCGCGATGTCGGCGAGGACGGCCTCCTCCGCGCGCAGCTGCCGCTCGCCCGCCGCGACCACCTCGGCGAGGCGCTCGCGCGGCACCACCACGACTCCGTCGGCGTCCGCGACCACGACGTCCCCGGAGCGGACGACCGTGCCGCCGGCGTGCACCGGGCCGCCGATCTCCCCCGGACCGACCTTGTAGGGATCGAGGTGGTTGACGCCCCGGGCGCAGACCGGCAGCGGGCCCGCGGCCGGCCCCTCGACGTCCCGGACGGCTCCGTCGACGACCAGCGCGGCCAGCCCCCGGGCGGCCGCCCAGCGGGCCATGAGCTCGCCGAGCACGGCCCGGTCCAGGGCGCCGCCGGCGTCGACGACGAGCACGTCGCCGGGCTCGGCGAGGTCGAGGGCCCGGTGGACGACGAGGTTGTCGCCGGGGCGGGTGCGCACGGTCAGCGCGGGGCCGGCGCCCCGCGGCCAGCGCCCACCGGGCACCGGGTGCACTCCGCAGACGCCGCCGGTGCGCTCCATGCTGTCGGACAGGGTGCTCGTCGGCAGTGCCCGGCACCGGTCCACCAGGGCCGGGTCGGGGCTCGGGCCGCGCGGGTGCAGCCGGCAGGTGCTCATCGGTGCATCTCCTCCTCGGGGGACGGGGCGGGCGGGTGCGTGCGGTCGGGGCGGAGCGGCCGCCGCCGCCCGCTCACCGGGAGCCCGCGCGAGCGGCGCACCATCCGGCGGCTGACCCGGACCGTGACGGCCGCGGCGAGGCTGAGGGCGGCGGTCGTGAGCCAGGCGGCGGAGTAGGAGGCCTGGGCGACGAGGCCGAACAGCAGCGGCCCGGTGGCGGCGCCCAGCGACAGCCCGGTCTGCACGAAGCCGGTGACCGACGCGGCGGCGCCCCGGTTGTCGCGGATGACGGTGAAGTGGAACAGACCGGTCCACGCCCAGCCGGCGCCGTAGGCCAGCACCCCGCCGGCGACGGAGGCCGGCACCGAGCCCGTGGCCAGCAGGGCGTAGCCGAGGGTGCCGAGTGCGAGCAGGTTGGCGATGAACAGGTAGGCGCTGCGCCCGGGGTGCCGGTCGACCCACCACCCGAAGCCGATCCGGACGACGAGCCCCAGCACCGAGCAGGCCGCGAACAGCAGCCCGGCCGCGCCCGCGCCCATCCCCGCGGCGACCGCTGAGTCGACGAGGAAGATCCCGGTCGGGGTGGCCGCGGCCGAGCCGAGGAACCCGCCGAGGGTGAGCACCACCAGCCCGCCGCGGGGCAGTCCCCGGTCCGGCGCCCGGGCGGCGGGAGCGCGCGCCGAGCCGGCCCCCCGCCCGGCGTCCCGGCCGCCGGCCAGCGAGGCCAGCAGCAGGACGACGGCGAGACCGACGGCGCCGGCGACCGCCCACCGCCAGCCGAAGACCAGTGCCACCCCGGGGACGGCCAGGCCGCCGAGCAGCGTCGCTGCGGGGATCGAGGACTGCTTGATGCCGAAGGCGACGCCGAGCCGGTGCTCGGTGACCAGCTCGGAGACCACCGCGTTGGCCGACGGCTGGGCGACGGCGTTGCCCAGGCCGCCGACAGCCAGCCCGGCCACCAGCGCGGCCGGCGAGCCGGCGAGGGCGATGACGGTGAGCGAGGTCGTGGCGAGCGCCGCGGCCAGGGCGGCGCCCCGGCGCGACCCGAGCCGCTGCACCAGCCGGCCGCCGGGGCGGGCCAGGCCGCCGGAGACGGTGAAGAGGGTCGCCGCGGCGAGCCCGAACAGGCCGAGGCCGACGTCGAGGTCGGCCCGGATCTGCACCGCCAGCGCACCGACGAGGAAGGCCGGCAGCACGCCGAGCACCGAGACGGCCACCGCCCGGAGCACGGCGCCCACCGCTGCCGGGGACCGGGCGCGCCGGACCCCGGCCGCGCGGCGCCGGCCGGGTTCGACCGGGTCGCCGTCGGCCTCCCCGGGCGGGTCAGCCACGCGCGGCTCCTCCCAGCGGGCGGCCCACCTGCCCGGCCAGCGCCTGCAGCGCCCGGTGCGTCTCGGCGTCCAGCGGGATCCCGTGCGCCCGGCGCAGCGCCCGCTCGGCGGCGGCCCGCTGTCCCGGCGTCCGCACCGGCAGGTCGGGGTCCACCGGTGCCAGCGCCCGCAGCCCGGCGAGCAGCCGGGCGGCCCCGCTGCTGATGGCCGCCGGGTCGCCCAGCCGCGCCGGGTCGAGGACCACCACCAGGTGGCTGGTGTCCGGCGGCCGGGCGCCGGACCGGAACGTCAGGTTGCCCACCCCGGGCCCCGTCGGCCCCCCGGCCAGGACCGCGGTGAGGAGCTCGACCAGGAGACCCAGCCCGTAGCCCTTGTGACTGGACCGCTCGCGGTCGCTGCCCAGCGGCAGCAGCGCGCCCTTGCCCGGGTAGACCGCGCCGGGGTCGGTGGTGTGCTGCCCGTCCGGCGTGAGGCCCCAGCCGAGCGGCACCGGCCTGCCCCGGCGCAGGGCGATCTCGAACTTGCCCCCGGCGACCGCGGAGGTCGCCATGTCGAAGACCAACGGCTCCTCGCCGGCCACCGGCATCCCCAACGCCAGCGGGTTGGTGCCGAGGTACGGGCCAGCGGCCCCGGTGGGCGCGACGATCGGCCCGGTGTTGGTCGCGGCCAGCCCGACCAGCCCTAGCCGCGCCGCGTCGTACACGTAGGAGCCGCTGGCGCCGTGGTGGCTGCTCCTGCGCACGTCGACCCAGCCGACGCCGTACCGCCGCGCCCGCGAGACCGCCTCGTCGAACGCGAGCGTGGTGACCGGGTGGCCGAGCAGGTCGTGGCCGTCGACCAGCGCCACCGCGCCGCCGTCGGAGTGCACGCTCGGCTCCGCGTCGACCGCGATGACGCCGCTGCCGATCGCGGCGACGTAGGCCGGCAGCCGGGCGATGCCGTGCGAGTCGATGCCCGACAGGTCGGCGTAGCCGAGCACGTGGGCGACGTCGCGGGCGTGGGCCGGCCGGACGCCGACGGCCTCGAGCACGTCGACCGTCCACGTCTCGAGGACGTCGGCCGGCACGTGGACGTCGGGCTCCTCGACGACGGCTGCGGGCCCGGGGGCGGTCGCCGCCTCGCCGGCGTCGAAGGCGGCCAGCACCGCGTCGGCGACCGCGGTGGTCGACGCCGGCGGTGTCCCCTCGGGGGCCAGGTCGTAGGTCCACGGGCCCGACCGCAGCACGGTGTCGACCGCCGCCCGCACCCGCTCGCCGAGCTCCCGGGTGGCCGGGAAGTGCCGGAGCAGGGCGGCCAGCGCGAGGAAGCCCCCGAGCGGGTCGGCCTGGTCGCGCAGTGCCCGCCGCGGCGCCGAGCCGTGCGCCGGCTCGAAGAGCCCGACGCACCGGCCGCGCACCGGCTCCCCCGGGTGCACCGAGGCCGAGCCGCACAGCGCCGGCGACCCGGCCCGGCCCGCCGCGAGGTCGGACAGGACGTCGCCGAGCAGCCCCTCGGTCACCAGGACGTCGGGGACCTCGGCCCCGGCGCCCAGCTCGTAGGCCGCCCGGTCGACGTAGCGGTGCTCGGCGGCCACGCCGCGCTCGCGGGTGACCTCGGTGGCGACCTGCCGCCACAGCCGGCCGGTGGCGTAGAGGTTGGCCTTGTCCACCGACACCAGCCGTCCCCCGCCCCGCCGCTCGAGCTCGTCGCAGGCCAGGTGCACGACCTCGGCCACCCGCTCCCGGGTCAGCCGCAGCACGTCGGCGGCCTCGCTGCCGTCGGGCCGGAACAGGTGGTCGTCGGCGCCGCCGTAGGAGCCGCCGGCGAGGTTGCGGACGACGGTGAGCTCCCGGCCGTCGGGGAACGGGATGCCGCGGACCGAGACGCGCAGGTCGTAGCGCTCGCGCAGCCGGTGCAGGGCGACCTCCGGGCGCGGGCACACCTCGGCCGGCACCCGCGGGTCCTCCCCCACCGCGCCGAGCAGCAGCGCGTCGGCGGCGTCGCAGGCAGCGAGCGTCTCCGCGGGCAGGACGTCGCCGGTCGCCGCCGCGGCCCGGGCCCCGACCGGCCACGGCCCGGTCACCTCGACCGCGCCGTCGGCGGCCAGCCGGTGCAGCAGCCGCGCCGGCCCGTCGAGCACCTCCGCGCCGACGCCGTCCCCCGGCAGGAGGGCGACCCGGATCACCGCAGCACCAGCTCGCGGCCGACGGTGGTGAGCGCCCGCTCGGTGCCCGCCTCGCCCAGGCAGGCCTCCAGCTCGGCCAGCCAGCCGGGCAGCGCCTGCGCCATCGTCGGGTGGTCGGCGTGGCCGAGGTCACCGCCGAAGGCCAGCTGGTCGTGCGGGTAGACCTCGCCGAGCGTGGTCGACCGCGGCCCGTCGGGGGTGAGGAGGTCGGGGAGGATGCCCAGCTCGAGCACCACGCCGAGCCGGGCGAGCTCCGGCGCGGCGGCGTCGTCCCACTGCAGGAACGGCATGCGCGGGTGGTTGAGCAGCATCCGGCGCACCCCGGCGGCGCGGGCGGCGCGGAAGAGCACCAGCGCCTCCGCGCAGCTCAGGTGGCCCGAGGCCAGCACCAGGTCGGCTGCGGCGACCACGTCGAGCACCTCCTGCCACGCGGGCAGCAGCGCGCCGTCCTCGCCCAGGACGTCGACCTGCCGGAAGGACAGCGTCCGGTGCACCGACAGCTCGGGGCGGGCCGCCGACGCGACGTGCGCGGGAGCGGAGACCGTCGGCATCCACACCACGCGCCCGCCGAGCCGGGCGGCGACCTCCACCGCGTCGGGGTTGGCCCCGCCGACCGGCGAGTTGAGCACGATGCCGCCCAGGACCTGGACGCCGTCGGTCCCCGCCCGCTCCCGGGCCAGCACGGCACGCTCCGCCGTCGACCCCTCGTGCGCCTTGAGGACGGCGAGGTCGACCCCGACCTGCGCGTGCGCGCCGACGACCTCGTGGTCCAGGCCGTGCCGCGGCACGAGGCTCGGGGCCCCGTGCACGTGCAGGTCGGCGACGCCGCTGATGAGCCGGGGGCTCACCGCTCCGTCCGCGGCCGGTCCACCGGCGCCGCGGTGCTGCCGACGGGGGACGACGGCGGCGGTGGCGGCGACGGTGCCACCAGGGTGTCCTGGGTGTCCTGGGTGTCCTGGGCGGCCGGGGTCCCGGCGTCCGCACCGCTCCCGCCGTCCGCCCGGTTCCGGCGGCGGGTGAGCAGGTGCACGAGCACGCCGGCGACGAGGAAGGCCGCGCCGACGGCGATGAACGTCGGCGTCATGACCAGCAGCGCGATCGCGGCGACCAGGAACAGCAGCCGCTCGGGGACCCGTGCCGGCCCGAACAGCCAGGCGCCGGTGACCACGGCCAGCGAGGCGACGGCGAAGACGGAGGTGACGAAGGCGATCGCCACCGTCTCGGTGCCCCCCTCGAACAGCAGCCCGACGCCGCGCGGGGAGAGCACGAAGATGAACGGCACGAGGAACGCCGGCAGCGTGTACTTCCACGTCAGCCACATCGTCTTCACCGGCTTGCCGCCGGTGATCGCCGCGGCGGCGAACGGGGAGAGCGCCGTCGGCGGGGAGACCTCGCTGAGCACCGCGTAGTAGAAGATGAACATCGCCGCGGCGAACGGCTCGACGCCCACCTGCTGCAGCGCCGGCGAGATGACGACGAACGAGATGATGAAGCTCGCCGTCACCGGCACCGCCAGCCCCAGCAGGACGACGACCGCCGCGGAGAACAGCGCGGTGAGGACGACGTTGCCGTTGGAGAAGTCGACGATGATCCCGGCCAGCCGCAGGGCCAGCCCGGTCAGGGTCATGACGCCGACGATGATGCCGGCGACGGCCATGACCGGGATGACCGAGAGCGCACCGGTCGCGCCCTGCGCCAGCGCCGACCAGATCCGCCGGGGCGTCATCCACGACCGCCGCTCGAGGAAGCTGAGCAGGAAGGCCAGCACGGTGGCGTAGACGACCGCGCGGAAGGGCGTGTAGCCCAGCACCAGGAAGAAGACGATCGCGGCCAGCGACGAGAAGTGGTAACCGAAGCGGAGCAGCAGCTTCCACGGCGACTGGGTCTCGATGGCGACGGTGTGCGTCTTGTGCCGCCGGGCGTCCATCTCGATCGCCAGGATGATCCCGAGGTAGTACAGGATCGTCGGGATCGTCGCCCAGATCAGCACCTCGAGGTAGGAGACCTGCAGCAGCTCGGCGATGATGAACGCCGCCGCGCCCAGCGTGGGCGGCGACATGATCGCGCCGATGCCGGCGGCCGCCAGCACGCCACCGCCGGCCTCGGCCGGGTAGCCGGCCCGCTTCAGCAGCGGCCAGGAGATGCCACCGAGGGTCACGGTGGTCGCGACGCCCGAGCCGGACACCGTGCCGAGCAGGAAGCCCGACAGCGTCACCGTCCGGCCCGGTCCGGCCGGGGACTGCCCGAACGCGGCGAAGGACAGGTCGATGAAGAACCGGGTGGCGCCGGACGCGGCCAGGACGGCGCCGTAGATGGTGAACAGGATGATGTAGGTCGCGGCGACCTCCAGCGGCGTGCCGAAGATGCCCTGGGTGCCCATGACGTTGTGCCCGACCAGCCGCGGCCAGCCGAAGTTGGCGGTGGTGAACGGCGACGGCAGGAACGAGCCCCAGTACGCCGAGGCGATGAAGAGCAGGACGACGACCGGGACCAGGACGCCGACGGTGCGCCGGGCGGCCTCCAGGCACAGCAGGATCAGCAGCGTGCCGATGATCAGGTCGGTGTCGGTGGGCAGGATCGCCCGCCGGAAGAAGCCCTGCCAGTCGGCCACCATGTAGAGGCCGGGCACCAGCGAGACCAGCGCCAGTGCCCAGTCGAGGACGTTCGGGGAGTCCCGCTTGCCGGCCTTCCTGGCCTTCTCCGACCGCGGCCAGCCGCGGTAGGTGAGGAAGGTCAGGAACAGGCCGACGGAGAGGAACATCGGCAGGTACACCTGCCGTGGCATCGGGTTGAACACCCAGTAGAGGGCGAACAGGGACAGCCCGACCCCGACGACCGAGGTGACCCAGCTCGGCCAGCCGGTGAGGTGGCGCGCGGGCTTCTCGGCCTCGAACTCGGCGATCAGCGCCTCCTCGTCGATCCGGTCGGGATCGTCGAGCGGTTCGGCGTCGGGGCGCCTGTCGAGGGTGGCGACGTCCACGATGCCGCCCTGCCGGTGCGCGGCGTGGTGGGCGGCCTTGTGGACGCCGTCGTGCCGCAGGTGCTCGGCGCGGGCCTGCTCGTCCTCGGCCGTCTGGGTCCGGGCGCGGCCCGGCAGCTTCAGCTTCATCGCTCGGTCTCCAGTAGCACGGTGGGGTCCTCCCCCCTCACGAGCCGCCAGATCGGGACGGGGGCGGCGCCCGGGACGTACAGGGTGCGCTCGCCCAGGTCGGTGGCGGCGATGTTCAGGACGTCGAAGACGGCGGGCCGGTCGGGGTCGGGCTCGGCCACGTGCCCGCGGCGGTCGCCCGGCGGTGCCGGCCGGGGGGCACCGGGGACGGCGTAGTACTCCTCGAGCACCGCCACCTGGTCGGCGGCGATCTCGACGAGGGTGAAGCGGCCGTCCGGGAGGACGCGGTACCGCTCCTCGGCCAGGGTGGTGTAGACGCTGTTGCGGTAGCCGACGGCGAACCGGTCCCCGGTCAGCGGGACCCGGGCGAGCACGTCGCCGTCCGGCGTCCGGACGACGACCGCGCGGCCCTCGCCGCCGGCTGGTGCCGCCGTCGTCGCGGCGGCCCCCGCCCCGACCAGCACGGCGGCGCCTCCCAGCACGACGGCGGCGAGCCACCGCAGCGTCCGGCGGCGGGCGGGCGCACCGCCGGGGCCCGCGGCGCGAGCCCCGGCCCCCGACGGTGCGACCACGACCGGTCCTCCCTCGCTGCGGCGTCTGCCGGTCAGCCCACCGAGTCGAAGTAGGCCTTCGCGCCGGGGCAGGTCTCGATGAAGGCGACCT
This sequence comes from Geodermatophilus sp. URMC 65, assembly GCF_053502545.1. Taxonomy (NCBI): domain Bacteria; kingdom Bacillati; phylum Actinomycetota; class Actinomycetes; order Geodermatophilales; family Geodermatophilaceae; genus Geodermatophilus; species Geodermatophilus sp. URMC 65. The sequence continues at coordinate 4,181,434 of NZ_CP199954.1, read as the reverse complement.
CGTCGGCCGTGGCGGGGTCCAGCTCCTCGGCCGCCGGGTGGACGGTGAGCAGCTGCTGCTTGTTCTCGAAGATCGTGCGGGTGATGTCCTGCTGCAGCTGCTGGTCCATGTCCTCCCGGACGACCAGGATGTTCGGGGACACCACCTGCGGGGAGGGCTCGGTCTGGCCCTCGTAGGTGTCGGCCGGGATCTCCTCGGCGAAGTAGTAGTCGCCGTACTGCTGGGCCATCTCGTCGACGTAGTCGGCGGTCGGGATGAGCACCAGCTCGTCGGTGCTGGCCAGGTCGACGATCGCGCCGGTGGGCAGACCGCCGGACCAGAAGCCGACGTCGACGGTGCCGTCCTGGATGGCCGCGACGGTCTCGGCGACGCCGAGCTGGGCGCGCTCGATGTCGGCCTGCGGGTCGATGCCGGCCGCCTGCAGGATGCGGTCGGCGGTGACCTCGGACGCCGAGCCCACGGCACCGACCGACACCCGCTTGCCGCGCACGTCCTCGATCGAGGCGATGCCGGTGTCGGCGGTCGTGAAGACGTGGGTGAAGTTGTTGTAGATGTTGCCGAGCGAGCAGATCGGCAGCGGCTCGGAGAAGGTGTTCTCGCCGTTGGCCGCGTCGGAGACCACGTCGCCGAGGCCGAAGGCCAGCTGCGCCTGCCCGGAGGCCAGCAGCTGCATGTTGTCGACCGACGCGTTGGTCTCCTGGACCGTCACCACGGTGCCGTCCAGCTGCGAGCTGAGCAGGTTCGCCATGCCGCCGCCGTACGGGTAGTAGACGCCGCCGGTGCCGCCCGTGGCGAAGGTCAGGGTGCCGCCGGGCTGCGCACCCTCGCCGCCCCCGCCGCCCCCGCCGCCGCTGTCCCCGCCGCCGCAGGCGGTGAGCAGGAGGGTCGCGGCCAGGGCCGTGCCGGGCAGCCGGCGGGCCGGCCGGGCGGGGATCGGGGTGGAGGTCATCGTTGGCCTTCCTGGTGGGTGCGGTCGTCGGCTCCCCGGGTCGGGCTCCTCCTCGTCCGGACGGGCTCGGGGTGGAGCCGTGCGGTCGGTCGCCGAGTGAAGCAGCTCACATCCGCGCTTGTCTACTGTTTACGATTTGTGCCACGCTTCCGGCGCACACCGAGGCGGGAGGTCGATGACGCAGGTGTCCGGCGCCGACCACATCCACGCCGTCCCCCTGCGCGAGCACGTGTACGGGCGGCTGCAGGAACTGCTCATCTCCCGCACGCTCGCGCCCGGTGACCACCTCGTCGAGGAGCGCCTCGCCGCCGAGCTCGGGGTGAGCCGCGGGCCGGTGCGCGAGGCCCTGCAGCGGCTGCACCGCGACGGCTGGATCACGCTGCGGCCGCGCCACGGGGCCTTCGTCAACCAGCCGACCCGGCAGCAGGTCGAGGAGTTCTTCGAGGCCCGTGCACTGGTCGAGCGCTCGGCCGCCGAGCTGGCCGCCCAGCGCTGCACGCCCGAGGACGCCGCGGCGCTGCTCGCCATCTGCGACGAGGCCGACGCCGACTGGGCGCGCGGCGTCCCCACCCAGCAGATGGCCGGTCACACCGCGCGCTTCCACCGCACCGTGCTGCTCTGCGCGCGCAACCACCTGCTGCTGGAGTTCGGCGAGCAGCTCTCCCAGCGCAGCCGCTGGTTCGTCGCGCCGCTGGTCGGCAGCATCGCCCCGCGCGCGTGGGCCGAGCACCGGGAGGTCGCCGAGCTGATCGCGACCGGCCGGTCCGAGCAGGCGGCGACGGCGATGCGGGTGCACGTCGAGCGGTCCCGCGACTCCTACCTGCAGACCCAGCTCGTCGGCGACGCCGGCCCCGAGCCGGTCGCCTTCCGCCGCACCCGGGCGCCGTCGGGCTCCCGGGCCGGCACCCCGGCCCGCCTCCCGCGGGCCGGCGGCTGAAGCCCATCCCCCGAGCAACGGAGACCCTGTGAGCGCTGGACGGATCGTGCTGGTGACCGGAGCCTCGAGCGGCATCGGCCGGGCCTGCGCCGAGGCCTTCCTGGCCGGCGGCGACCGGGTGGTCGCCGCCGCCCGTCGCACCGAGCGGCTGGCGGACCTGCGCGCGCGGCACGGGGACGCCGTCCTGCCGCTGACCCTCGACGTCCGGGACCGCGCCCAGGTGTCGGCCGCCCTGGCCTCGCTGCCCGCGCAGTGGCTGCCGATCGACGTGCTGGTCAACAACGCCGGGCTGGCCGCCGGCCGCGGACCGATCCACACCGACGACCCCGAGGACTGGGACCGGATGCTGGACACCAACGTCCGCGGCCTGCTCAACGTCTCGGCCTGCGTGCTGCCCGGGATGGTCGAGCGCGGCGCCGGGCACGTCATCAACATCGGCTCCAACGCCGGGCGCGAGGTCTACCCCGGTGGCGCGGTGTACTGCGCGACCAAGGCCGCGGTCGAGCGGATCACCCGCGGCATGCGGATGGACGTCCTCGGCAGCGGGGTGCGGGTCAGCCAGGTCGACCCCGGCATGGTGGAGACCGAGTTCTCCCTCGTCCGCTTCGCCGGCGACGAGGCACCGGCGAGGGCCGTCTACGAGGGGATGACGCCGCTGGCGCCCGAGGACGTCGCCGACGTCGTCATCTGGATCGCCGACCGGCCGCCGCACGTCGTCGTCGCCGACGTCCTCGTCTACCCGGTCGACCAGGCCGGCTCCGGCAGGGTCGCCCGACGCGGCTCGTGAGGTCCCGCTGACCGCGATGTCCACGGAGGAGCTGGCCGCCCGGCGGCGCCGGGACTTCCCCGGCTGGCGGATGGTGTGGGCGCTGGCGGTCACCGAGACGGTCGCCTACGGGGTGCTCTTCTACTTCTTCGCGGTCTTCCTCGTGCCGATGCGGCGCGACCTCGACGCCAGCACCGCGCAGCTGTCCGGCGCGCTGACCCTGGCCATGGCGGTCACCGGGGCGGCGGCCGTCGGCGTGGGCCGCTGGCTGGACCGGCACGGGGCCCGCTGGCTGATGACCACGGGCAGCCTGCTCGGCGCGGCGTGCGTCGTCGGCTGGTCGCAGGTGCGCAGCCTGCCTCAGCTGTACCTGGTGTTCACCGGCATCGGGCTGGCCTGCGCGGCCGTCCTCTACGAGCCGGCCTACGCGGTCATCAACACGTGGTTCCGCCGCGACCGGCGGGCGGCGCTGCTCACCCTCACCGTGGTCGCCGGCTTCGCCTCCACCGTCTTCCTGCCGACGTCGCAGGCGCTCATCGACGCGCTCGGGTGGCGCGGCGCCCTGCTGGTGCTGGCCGGCCTGGTCGCGCTCTGCGCGGTGCCCCAGGCACTGCTGCTGCGGCGCTCGCCGGCCGACCTCGGCCTCGCCCCGGACGGCGACGCGGTGTCCCCCGAGCCCGCTGCCGGACCCGGTCCCGGGCCGTCGGCGGCGGCCCCGCCCGCCGCACCGGTCGACCCCTGGAGGGACCCCGCGGTGCGCCGGCTGACCCTGGCCACGGCGCTGGAGATGCTGGCCAACACCGCCGTCGCCGTGCACCTGGTCGCCCACCTGCTCGAACGGGGCGCGCCCCCGCCGCTGGCCGCGATGGCGGCCGGCGCGCTCGGCGCGCTGTCGGTGGCCGGGCGGGTGGCGTTCACCGCGCTGGCCGGGCGGCTGGGCACCGGTCCGGTCAGCGCGTCCCTGATCGCCGGTCAGGCGGTCGGCGTCGGGCTGCTGTTCGCCCTGCCCCAGCCGGTGTCGACGGTGCTGTTCGTGCTGCTCTTCGGAGCGGGGTTCGGCGTCATCCACATCGCCCGCCCGGCACTGCTGGGCAGCTACGTGCCCGCCGCCGTCTTCGCGTCGGTCTCCGGCGGCCAGGCCGTGGCCGGTCAGCTGGGCCGGGTGGTCGCCCCGGTCGCGGCCGGCGCGCTGATCGGGACGGCCGGGTACGGCGTGGCGTTCGGGGCGGTCGCGGCCTGCACGCTCGCCGCGGCCGCGCTGATCCTGTCGGCCGAGCGGGCCGCCGCCCTCACCCCGGAGGGGGCCGCTCGCCGGTGACCGGCCGGGCGGTCCCGGCGGCGCGCACGGCGTCGTCGAGGCCGAGCCGGCGCAGCGTCGCCTCCGTGTGCTGGCCCAGCGCGGGCGCGCCCGGGAGCACGGGGGCGCCGCTGCGCCCGAACGTCCACGGCAGCCGGGCGTGCACGAGCACCCCCTCGGTCGGGTGCTCGACCTGCTCGAAGAAGCCGACCGCGGCCAGGTGCTCGTCGTCGAAGAGGTCGTCGACGGTGTTCACCGGCATCGCCGGGACGTGCCGCTCGCGCAGCACCCGCAGCCAGTGCGCGGTGGGACGGCGGGCGAGCTCGTCGTCGACCAGCCGGTACAGCTCGTCGATGCGGCGGGTCCGCCCGCGGATGGTGGCCAGCTCCGGGTCGTCGGCGAGGTCGGGCCGGTCGACCAGCCGGAAGAACTCGCGCCAGTGCGCGTCGGTGTAGAGCAGCACCGCGATCACGCCGTCGGCGGTGCGGTGCGGCCGGCGGTAGGGCGAGGCCGTGCGGGCGTAGCCGGTGCCGTCGGTGCGGCCGGCGTACACCCGGGCGCCCTGCTGCTCCATGAGCAGGAAGCCCGCCATGGACTCGAACATCGGCACCTCGACGGCCTGTCCACGGCCGGAGACCGACCGCTCGTGGAGGGCGGCGAGGACGGCGGCCAGGGCCATGACCCCGACGGTCTTGTCGACCACCTGGGTGCGCACGTACTGCGGCTCCCCGGTGCCGCCCTGGACGGCGGCCAGGCCCGAGACGCCCTGGACGACGTCGTCGTAGGCCGGTTCGTCGCGGTACGGGCCGGCGGAGCCGTAGCCGACGGCGGCGCAGTGGACGACCTGCGGGTTGCGGGTCAGGACCGTCTCGGCGTCGACGCCGAGACGGGCGGCGGCCCGCGGCCGCATGTTGTGCAGGACGACGTCAGCCTCGTCGACCAGTCGGTCGAGGGCCGCGCGCCCGGCCGGCGTCGTCAGGTCGAGGACGACGGACTCCTTGCCGCGGTTGAACGTCAGGAACGCCGGACCGAGCCCGGAGCCGTTCTCGTCGCCGACGCCGCGGATGATGTCGCCCCCCGGCGGCTCGACCTTGACCACCCTCGCCCCCATCTGCGCCATGAGCACCGCGCAGTACGGGCCGAGGAACGTCGACGTCAGTTCCACGACGATCAGCCCCGCGAGCGGGCCCGGCGACGGCGGCACGGCGTGTCCTCCTCGGGTCGGCGACGGTCGTCGCAGCCTGTCAGAGGAGCGTGGTGCCGGTCGCACCCGGGCGCCGTCGCGGGCCCGGGCGCCGCGGTGCGACACGCACCGCGTGCTCGACCCCGAGCAGCTGTCCTCGCGGGGCCGCGACTCCTCTGGCGACCTCTCCCCCTGCTCACAGCTGGGAGCAAGGGGAGAGCGTGCCGGGAGTGACACCCGTGGCCCGCCGACGGGGATCCCGGCGGAGTGCGCCGTACCGTGGGCGGCAACGGAGGCGGGAGCGATCCGGCGGCCGGACGACTGGAGCCGTCCCGGTCCGGGACGGTGCAGGGCATGCTGCGCGGGCCGGACGCCATACGCACGACGACCGGGGTGGACGCGCGCTTGCAGCCGGCGCTGCTGGAGACGTGGCTGCAGAAGGTGGAGGACCTGTCACGGTGACGACGGAGCTGGCCGCGGCCCCGGCACAGGTGGAGACGGCGGCCGCGCTGGGCGACGCGCTCGTCGACGCCTGGGGCAGCTGGGGCCCCAACATGACCCCCGACGCCGCGCGGTCCGCGTTCATCAGCGACCGCTCCGGCGTCCCGCAGGTCTACATCCAGGACATCGTGCTCGACGGACAGCAGCCCGCGGCGCAGCACATCAAGCTCTCCGACGACCCGGTGACCAAGGTGCGGTGGGCCGCCGACAGCGGCTGGCTGACCGTCGAGGTGGCCACCGACGGCGGCGTCCGGACCGCGGTGTGGGTGGTGCGGCCGGACGGCTCCGACGCCCGCCGGGTCGCCGGCGACGCCGAGACCCACGCCGAGCTGGGGCCGTGGACGCGCAGCGGGCACCGCTTCGTCGTCACCTTCCCCGGCGCGACGGAGGGCGCGCCGACGTGCTGCTACCTCGCCGATCCCGCGACCGGCCGGCTCGACCCGCTGGCCGAGGGCGAGCTGATCCACGTGCTGGACGTGTCGCTGGAGGAGCGCTTCATCGTGATCCGCGACGGCTCGCGTGGGCAGCAGTTCGTCGTCGTCGTCGACCGGCTCACCGACGAGGCCCTCAGCGTGCTGCCGCACGGCGCGACCGGCTCCACCGACGTCGCGCTGATCCGGCCGGCGCCCGAGGACCACTCCGGGCCGGTCTACGTGTACCTCGCCTCCGACGTGGGGCTGCCCCGCCGGCAGCTGATCGGTGTCCCGTTCGGCCCCAACGGCTGGCGCGGCGAGCCGCGGACCCTCGCGGCGCGCGACGACGCCGAGCTGGAGTTCGTCGACGCCGACGACGCCGGCCGGCTGCTGCTGCTGGTGTGGAACGTCGCCGGCCGCAGCGAACTGGAGCTGATGGACACCGCCACGGGCGGGCGCACCCCGATCACCGGGCTGCCCGGGCTGGTCGCCGCCGACCCGGTGCTCAGCCGCGACGGCTCCAGCGTGGTGCTCGGCGTGCAGGGGCCCACCCGCCCGCGGGAGCTGTGGCACCTGGACACCACGACGCACGCCTGGACCCGGGTCACCTCCGCACCGCCCCTCCCCCGGCAGCGGCTCGTCGTCCCCCGGCTGGAGACCTTCCCCGGGCGTGACGGGCTGCCGCTGACCGGCTGGCTGTACCGGGCGCCGGGCCACCTCAAGGAGCCCGGGCCGGTGGCGCTGTACCTGCACGGCGGCCCGGAGGCGCAGGAGCGGCCCGTCTTCGCGCCCCAGCACCAGGCCCTGGCCGCCGCCGGCATCACGGTGTTCGCGCCGAACATCCGCGGCTCGTCCGGTTTCGGGCGGGAGTTCGTGCACGCCGACGACCTCACCGGGCGCTACGCGGCGTTCGCCGACGTCCTCGCCGCGGCCGACCACCTCGTCGCCACCGGGGTCGCCGACCCGGACCGGATGGCGGTGACCGGGCGCTCCTACGGGGGCTACCTGACGCTGGCCTCCCTGGCGTTCTCGCCGGGGGTGTTCGCCGCCGGCGTGGACGTCTGCGGCATGTCCGACCTGGTGACCTTCTACCGGGACAGCGAGCCGTGGATCGCCGCGGCGGCGGTGTCCAAGTACGGCCACCCCGAGCGCGACCGCGCGCTGCTCGAGGACATCTCGCCGCTGGCCTCGGCCAACCTCATCGACGTCCCGCTGCTGGTGGTGCACGGCGAGCACGACACCAACGTGCCGATCGGCGAGGCGCACCGGATCGTGGCCGCGCTGCGGGCGCTCGACCGGCCGGTCGAGTACCTGGAGCTGCCCGGTGAGGGCCACGACTACCGCCGGGCGCACTCCCGCAAGCGGTTGATCCGCACGCTGCTCGGGTTCCTCACCGCCGCGCTGGACGGCGCCCGCAGGGCGTAGCCCGGGTCAGCCGCGGTCCCCGGCGCCCAGCAGGGTGCGGGTCATCGCGTTGCGGGTGTCGAGCAGCTCGTCCAGCGCCGCGGTCAGGTCGGCGGCCGAGACGTCGAGCGCGCCGTCGTCGGTCCGCTCGGCGGCGAACAGTGCCGCCCGGCGGATGAGCTCCTTGAGGAACGACGCGGTGACCCCGTCGGTCCGGTCGAGCACCTCGTCCAGCCCGGAGCGGTCCATCGCGAGGTCGCCCCGGTAGAGGTCGAACAGCGCCCGGCGGGCGTCGCGGTCGGGCAGGGTCAGCTCGACGGCCTGGTCCACCCGGCCGGGTCGCGCGGCCAGCGCCGGCTCGAGCAGGTCGGCGCGGTTGGTGGTCAGCAGGAAGACGACGTCGGCGTCCTCGGCCAGCCCGTCCATCTCGTTGAGCAGCTGGAACAGCAGCGGGTGGCGGCCGGGGTGCATGCCGCGGTCCTCGGCGATCAGGTCGACGTCCTCGACCACGACCATGGCCGGCTGCAGCGCCCGGGCCACCGAGCACGCCTCGGCGATCAGGTGCAGCGCCCCGCCGGTCAGCTGGACGACGGTGGTGCCGGGCAGCCGGCTGACCAGGAAGCGCACCGTGTGCGTCTTGCCCGCGCCGGGCGGCCCGTACAGCAGCAGCCCCCGCTTGAGGTGCTGCCCGGCGGCCAGCAGCCGCGCCTTGTGCCGGGCGACGTCCACGACCTGGCGCTCGATCTCGGCGAGCGTCCCCACGGGGAGGACCAGCTGACCGGACTCCAGCTGCGGCCGCCGGTGGAACTGCAGCAGCGTCTGCCCGTGGCCGAACACCTCCTGGTCGAAGGAGAGCACCTGGCCGCGGAAGACGTTCTCCCGGTCGGCGGCGGCGCGGATGCCGCGGACCGCGGCCCGCGCAGCCCCGGGGTCGGACGACAGGGCCTGCACCGAGACGCGCGTCAACCCGGACTCCGGCTCGGCGCCGCGCACCAGCAGCGCCGTCCGCACGTCCCCCTCGGTCGTCAGCACCAGGGCGCACCGCAGGCAGGCGCGGGTGGCGCCGTCCGGGCCGCTGGGCAGGTTGACCGTCGCGGCGTTGCCCGGCCGCAGGCCGAACGGGTGCGGCTGGTCGCCCGTGGTGAGCAGTTCGGCCAGGCCGAAGTGCTGGTGGCGGAAGTTGAGGACGCCGACGGTCTCGCTGCTGCGCCCGTCCGCGGTCAGCCACGCGTCGAGGCCGGCCTGGACGTTGACGTGCTCGTAGCCGGGCCAGGTCTCCTCCGCGACGTCGCCGTCCGCGGCGGCACCGAGGTGCCCGCGCAGGAGCGAGGAGAAGGTGACCTGCTCGTCGGCCCGGGCGGCCCTGGTCACCGCGCGCAGGCCGCGGCGGGCGAGCTTGCCGAGGTCGGCCAGCTCGAGGCCGCGGTCGTCCGGCGCCGGCCCGTCGACTCCAGGTCCGCTCGCCACGTACCAGCTCGGCACCCCGGACCTCCCCGTCCGCCCACGTCGTCGGCCGCAGCCTGGCAGCTCGACCACGGGCAGACCAGCGCGTTGCACTTGCCCGCGACGGCGGCGCGGCGGAGCCTGCCCGGGTGAGCGAGGACCCGTTCGACCTGGAGCGGTTCGTGCGGGCCCAGGGCGGCGTGTACGAGCAGGCGCTGCGCGAGCTGCGGGCCGGCGCCAAGCGCGGTCACTGGATGTGGTTCGTGTTCCCGCAGGTGGCCGGGCTCGGGCACAGCCCGACAGCGCAGCGGTACGCGGTCAGCGGCCTGGACGAGGCCCGGGCGTACCTGGCGCACCCGGTGCTGGGCCCGCGGCTGGTCGAGAGCGCGCGGGCGCTGCTGGAGCTGCCCGGGGACGACCCGGAGCGGGTGCTCGGGTCGGTGGACGCGCTCAAGCTGCGCTCGTCGATGACGCTGTTCGAGGCGGCCGCGCCCGACGAGCCGGTGTTCGGCGAGGTGCTGGAGCGCTACTACGCCGGCCGGCGGGACGAGGCGACCACCACTCGGCTCTGACGAGCGGAACGCCGTGGAGTCGTCGACGCTGGGTGGCGTGAGTGCAGAGAACAGCGGCTCGGGCTACGTCACCTCCGCGGAGTTCACGCGGGACACCAACTACATCCCCGACCGGATCACCGCCGACGGTTCCAGCGGGTGGCCGGTGGAGGCCGGGCGCTACCGGCTCGTCGTCGCGCGGGCCTGCCCGTGGGCGAACCGGGCGGTCATCGTGCGCCGGCTGCTCGGCCTGGAGGACGCGATCTCCATGGGCATGTGCGGGCCGACCCACGACGAGCGGTCCTGGACCTTCGACCTCGACCCCGGCGGCCGCGATCCGGTCCTGCGCTACGAGCGGCTGCAGGAGGCCTTCCTCGCCCGCTTCCCCGACTACGACCGCGGCATCACGGTGCCGGCGCTGGTCGACGTCCCCACCAAGCAGGTCGTCACCAACGACTTCCTGCAGATGACGCTGGACCTCTCCACCGAGTGGACGGCGTTCCACCGCGACGGCGCGCCCGACCTCTACCCGGAGAAGCTGCGTGACGAGATGGACGAGGTCATGCAGCGCGTCTACACCGAGGTCAACAACGGGGTGTACCGGTGTGGCTTCGCCGGCTCGCAACCGGCGTACGACGAGGCGTACGACCGGCTGTGGACGGCGCTGGACTGGCTCGAGGAGCGGCTGTCGGGGCAGCGGTACCTGATGGGCGAGTCGATCACCGAGGCCGACGTCCGGCTGTTCACCACGCTGGCCCGCTTCGACCCCGTCTACCACGGCCACTTCAAGGCCAACCGGCAGAAGCTGACCGACATGCCGGCCCTGTGGGCCTACGCGCGCGACCTGTTCCAGACCCCGGGGTTCGGCGACACGACCGACTTCCCGCAGATCAAGGAGCACTACTACGTCGTCCACGCCGACATCAACCCGACGCAGGTCATCCCGCAGGGCCCCGACACGTCGAACTGGCTGACCCCGCACGGCCGCGAGGAGCTCGGCGGGTCGCCGTTCGGCGACGGCACGCCGCCCCCGCCCCCTCCTGCGGACGAGCGCGTGCCGGCCGACCACGGCCCCGGCGGCCTCGGTCACCGGTGACCCTCGTCGAGCTGACGTCCGACCGCGCCTTCGCCGACGTCCCGGCGACGACGTTCGCGGCCGAGGGCGTGTGGGAGCGCGCGGACCTGCAGGCGGCGATCCGCGACCGCATCGACGTCCTCGGCGACGACCTGCTCGTAGTGGCCGAGGAGTTCGGCGACTGATCCGAAAATCTCCCGGGATGTGGATCAGGCTGCGGGGTTGAGGGTGACCGAGTAGCCGAGGGCCTGCAGTTCGCGGATGTGATGACGGGCCTTGCGCTCGGGGTTGTTGCGCGCGGCGTAGTAGTCCGGACCAAGGTCGGTGAACTGGGCCTGCTCGTCGGAGAGCAGCGCCCAGATGATGACCAGGATCGAGCGGCCGATCGCGACGATGGCCCGCTTCTTGCCGCGACGTCGGGCGATCCGCCGATAGCGCTCGCCGAGGAAGGTGTCGGTGCGGGCGGCGCTGACGGCGGCCTCGCCGAGCACCCGGGCCAGGTAGCGGTTGCCCTTGCCGCTGCCTGCTTTGCCCGTGGGGCGGCCGGCGGATTCGTTGACTCCTGGCGCGAATCGAGCCCACGAGGCCAGGTGCGCCGGGGTCGGGAAGCGGGTCATGTCCGTACCGATCTCGGCCAGGATCATCTGCGCGGCGACCGGCCCCACGCCGGGAATCGCATCCAGCTTGGCGACCGCGGATGCCAACTCGCCGACCTGGGCCTCGATGCGGGCCTGCACCGTGGCGATGTCGGCGGTGACCGCATCGACCCGGTGCAGCATCTGGGCCAGCAGGAAGGCGTGGTGGTCGGTGAACCGCCCGGTCAGCGCCTCGGTCAGGCGAGCGGTCTTGGACCGCAGGCTGCCGCGGGCCAGGTTCGCCAGCACCACCGGATCCCGCTCGCCGGCGATGAGCGCGGCCATGATCGCCCGCCCGGAGGCCCCGAACGGATCGCTCACCACGGCCGTCAGCTTGATCAGCGCGTCCTCGAGCAGCTTGTCCACCCGCTGCTTCTCCGCGGTGCGCACGGCCAGCAGATCGACCCGGTAGCGGGTCAGATCGCGCAGGGCCCGGATCTGCGGCGGCGGCACGAAGCTCGGCCGCAGCATCTGCCGCTCGGCGACCTTGCACAGCCAGACCGCATCCAGCCGGTCGGTCTTCGGCCGGCCCGGCAGGTGCTTGACGTCGTGCGCGTTGACCAGCCAGGTCTCGAAGCGGTCCTCCAGCAGGTAGAACGGCGCCCGCCAGTAGTCGCTGGTCGCCTCCATCACCACTCGGCTCACCCCGAGCTCGGCCAGCCAGTCGCCCAGCCCCAGCAGTGCGGCGGTCATCGTGGAGACGGTGCGGACCTCCTGCATCCGCTGCCGGCCCGGGCCGGGCACCCGGGCGCAGCACACCACCTCGGCCTTGGCCACGTCGAGAGCGGCGACCCGCTCGATGATCTCGGGCTCGTCGGTGTCGACCCGCATCGCCCTCGCCCCCTTGACCCTGATCCGGAGGCGGCCACCCGTGGGAGCTGCAGGGAAGGGCGAATCTGATCCTCGTGCTCGAAGCACACGCAACGGCCCACAGCGCAGCTCCCGGCGCCCGACTTCAGACCGGCCTCGAACGACCAAGCCACCACGACGTCGACGGGCGGCCGCGCACCATTTTCAGCCCGGAACGGCACTCCCCGACAGGGGACACCCAGGACTTCGACGTCAAGCGCCGGATCGACCTGCTGTGCGTCGACCGCGCGGGGCAGCTCGTCGTCGTCGAGCTCAAGCGCACAGAGGACGGCGGTCACATGGAGCTACAGGCCCTCCGGTACGCCGCGATGGTCTCGGCGATGACGTTCGACCAGCTCGCGGCCACGCTGGGCCGGCACCTGCGGGCGGTGGACTCCCCCGACGCCGACCGGGCGCGCGAGGTGCTCGCCGAGTGGCTGGAGGACGTCGGCGGTGAGGACGCCGTGCTCGAGCGGCGGGTGCGGGTCGTGCTGGTGTCGGCCGGGTTCGACACCCAGATCACCACGACCGTGTTGTGGCTCAACGACGTCTACGACCTCGACGTCACCTGCATCCGGATGACGCCGTACCGGGTGGGCGAGCGGCTGGTGGTCGACCTGCAGCAGCTGATCCCGCTGCCGGAGGCCGCCGAGTACACCGTCGGACTGCGCCGCCGCGAAGAGGCCACCCGCGCGGCGGCCTCGGGGTCCGGCGACGGCCGCGACCTGACCCGCTACGCAGTCGCCGGGCCGTCGGGCACCAGCGCCTTCCTCCCCAAGCGGCGGGCGCTGCTGCTGCTCATGCACCAGCTGCACGCGGCGGGGGTGACACCCGAGGCGATGGCCGGGGTGATGCGGCGGTCGAAGTTCCTGCCCGTCGCGGGACGGCTGACCGGCGACGAGCTCACCGCCGCGTTCGTCTCCCGCTACCCGAGGGCGGAGGAGAACCTGAGGCGGTGGTTCCTCGACGAGCCCTTCCTCGACGGCGAGCGCACGTGGGTGCTGTCGAAGATGTGGGGCATCGGCACCGTCGAGGTGATGGACGCCCTCACCGGCCTGGCGCCGGACTCGGGCATCGAGGTCCTCCCCGACGACGGCGGGTCCGAAGACTGACGTAGGGGCCGATCCGGACGTCCTCCGGACCGGCCCCTGCGGTCACTCGCAGCCGACCCCGTCACCGTCGCGGTCGAGGTGCCGGCCGTAGCCGGGGTCGCCGACGCTGACAGGGGCGGCGCCGGCGGCGCGCGCCGCGGAGCAGTTGTCGTAGTACGTGCTCGCCGGAGCCTGCGCATCCGGCGCGCGTACCGGCGCTGACCCGGACGAGGCCGAGCCTGAACTGCTCACCGAGTCCTCGCAAGCGATGCCGTCGTTGTCGGCGTCCAGTCGCTCGGGATCGCCAGGGACTGCGTCGAAGGCCGCCTGGGCCTCGGCCTGGGTGTTGAAGTCCGAGCAATCGCGGTCGGTGGGAGCCGATGCGGTACCCGTGCTCCCGAGCGACGATCCAGCAGCCTCGGCGTTGCGCGGAGCGTTTTCGCGAGAGATCAAGGCCTGCTCGCGCTGGTCGAGCTCCGCGCTGCGCGCCTCGACGCCGGCCATCTGCTGCTGGACCCGGGCCTCGGCCTCCGCCGTGATCTGCTCGATCTGCGCCTGGACCCCCGCGACCTCGTCCTGCGCAGTCTCTAGCTCGCTCTGCAGCGTCATGTACTGCGGTGTCGACGTGGGGTCGGTCGTGTCATCGGCGCCACCGACGCAGGCCCCCAGCAGGAAGGCAAGCAGCGGGATCGCCCAGCGCAGCCCCCTACGGGAGCGCCGAAGCGACTGATCAGGTGACGGTTGGACGGGCATCTGCATGGTCTGCGTGGGCTGCATGCCCGGGTCGGTCGGCATCGTCGCGGTCCCCCGAAGTGAGAAGTGCCGTCTTCCGAGGCGCCGTCCGCGCGGGCGAGACCTCAGCAGTGCAGCGGCACCGTACGTGCGCGCCGCGCCCAAGGTGTGCCGGCTGATCCGATCAGGGCCGAATGGTGCGAGAGATCCGGATGAGGCCGGATCGCGGCATTCCCGAGGCCCGATGGAGAGGACTGCCGACGGTCGGCGGAGCGCCCGCCATCCAGCCCGCGAGCGCGTGACGGTCGCTGAGGGCGCCGCCTCCACGGCACGCGAGGTCGACTGCCGGTCGGGAGAACCCACTGGTCGTCACGAGCCAGACGTGCCGCGTATCGCGTCGTCCCCGAGTCGCGGCCACCCCCTCCATCGACAGGTCCGGTTCCGGGCTCGCTGCGCTCAATCGGGTGACCGCCCGGATGGGTCAGCAGCTCTCCTCGATGACGAGCATGTAGCGGCGCCGGTCGTCCTTGAACTCGGCGACGGCGAAGCTCGTGTGGTCGCCAGGCTCCTGCACCGTTCCCCGGTGGTACGGGCGGACGCGCTGCCACCGTTCCTCGCGGTCGGGCACGGCCACCTCCGTCGGCGCGTGCGGCCCGTGGAAGTGCAGGACCGCGACGTCGGGCGAACGCAACAGGTGCTCCACGCGCTTCTCCGGCACGTCCCCGCCGCGGAGACGCCAGGCGGTGCCCTCGGCGTCCACCCACCGACCCGGGATGATCGCGGACGGCCACGGGATCGCGTCGCCCACCGACGACTCGTCCGAGTCCGCCGGAGGCTGTCTCCGCTGCTTCGCCTGCTTGCCCACGCCCACATCCTCACCCGTGAGCCCGTGGTCGGAGCCACTAGCAGCGTCCGGCCGACGGCGTCGTCGGCCGTGTGGACGGGCGCCCTCCTGTGGACGGCGGACCGCACCGACGGTGGCCGCGACCAGGGTCCCGGGCATGACGACTCCCCCGCTCGCCCGGATCCCCGTCCGCTCGGCCGCTCGGCCGCCGAGCTGACCCAGCGCTGGGCCGACCTGCTCGACCCGCCGGTCTTCGCCGCCCGCAGCCTCTGGCTGTCGTGGCTGCACGAGGACGGCACCACGCTGCCGGTGGTCATGCCGGTGGACGACGTACCACGGGTGCCGGACCTGCCCACGCTGCGCGGGCTGGTGCACCTGCACGAGGCCGTGGTGGAGCACACCCGTGACATCACCCACCTGGCGATGGCGCTGTGCCGCCCCGGCCACGCCGTGGTCACCGCTGAGGACGACGAGTGGGCCACGGGGCTGCACACCGTCCTCGACGACGCCATCGAGAGCAGGTGGAGCCTGCACCTGGCCGCCGGCGGGCGGGTGGTCCCGGTCGTCGAGCCCACGACGTGGGGGCCGCCGACCGGGTGAGGCGGGAGTCGAGACGCCGGCGCACGGTCGACCCGACCGCCGGGACGTCCGCGGGACCGCGCCACACCGTCGGCGCGTCGGTCCCTCGACGGCGCGGGCCGGCTCGACGTCGAGCAGGCTGGGGAGGTGGCTGCCGGACCGCCCCTGTCGCTGCCCAGCGCCGGACCGGACCCGGTCCCCTGGGACACCGCCCTCGCGGCGGTGCTCGGGTACGCGCGGGGACGGCGGCCGCTGTGGTTCCGCTCCCCGAGCCTCCCGCAGGGCCGGTGGGTGCGGGTCCCGGCCTTCGGGTACGAGCGCTTCGACTGCCGCCCGCCGGTCGCCGGACCGCTGGGCGACGACGACGTCCTGGTCGCCGAGGGGCTGCACGGCCGCCTCGACCCGGTGGGCTGGGCCGCGGTCCGCTCCGCGCTCGACGAGGTCGGACCACTGGCCGACGCCGTGGCCGTGCGGGCGGACGGGCGGAGGTT
Source organism: Geodermatophilus sp. URMC 65 (assembly GCF_053502545.1). Taxonomy (NCBI): domain Bacteria; kingdom Bacillati; phylum Actinomycetota; class Actinomycetes; order Geodermatophilales; family Geodermatophilaceae; genus Geodermatophilus; species Geodermatophilus sp. URMC 65. The sequence goes on along the minus strand of NZ_CP199954.1, from coordinate 4,165,694 downwards.
CTGGGAGCTCCCGCCCGGGGAGCTGTCGGTGCTGGAGGAGCCGGGCACGGTGGGCGCCGGTCTGCGGGGCATCGGCGGTCACGGCCCCGGGCGGCACCGTGAGCACCTCTCCGCGGCGCTGCACCACCGGCGTCCGGACCTCGTGCCGCTGGTCGGCAGCACCACCCGCCGTCAGTTGCTGCCCCATGTCGAGGAGGGCGACAGCGGCCCGGAGGCGGTCGTGCACCGGGAGCTGCTGGCCAACGCCGAGGCGTTCGGCGCGCTCGAGACCGTGGCGTCCGGACTGCTGACCGCGACCGGGGGCGTCCCGCTCACCCGGCTGCGGCTGCACGACGTCCTGGTCTGGCTCAGCGGCAGCCTCCGGCTGGCGCACGCCGTCGCCCTCGGCAGGCAGACCCCGGAGTGGGCGGCGCCTCGGGCCTGACCGGGTCGAACGCGCCGTCGAGGACGGTGACGCCGACGGTCCCGTCCAGCTCCGCGGCCGACCGTCGGCACGCCTCCCGGGTCACCAGTGGGGTCGAGCCGCGCCTCGCTGCCCGGCCGGGTACGCGGCGTGACCGCGAGGTCGGGGCTGTCCGCTCGGGGGGGGGATGACCCCACTCCGACCGTGGGGGAACGCCGGGTCGATCCGGGGGTCGGCACGGTCGTATCAAGCGGCGCCACACCGGACTCTTGTCTCCAGGGGATCCACCCACGGGCCGCGCGGGACACCGCAGTTCCGCGCCGACGAGATGAGAACCGATCGTGACCGTCATCTCCCAGCCGCACGAGTACAACCAGCACGACCTGTTCATCGACCTGCGGTCGGTGATCGGACACCCGCTGTTCCTCAAGGTCGAGGGGTTCAACTTCGCCGGGTCGGTGAAGCTCAAGGCCGCGAGCGGGATGGTGGCGGCCGCCGAGCGCGAGGGTCGGCTGCAGCCGGGGTCGGTCATCGTCGAGTCCTCGTCGGGCAACCTCGGCGTCGCGCTGAGCATGATCGCGGCGAGCAAGGGCTACGGGTTCCTGTGCGTGACCGACCCCCGCTGCAACCTGCAGACCAGGCTGCTGATGGAGGCGCTCGGCGCCGAGGTGCACGTGGTCACCGAGGTGGCCGACCCGGCCCGCGGCCTCCTCGGTGCGCGGATGGACTACGTGAGGGCTCGGTGTGCCGCCGACCCCCGGTACGTGTGGCTCAACCAGTACGAGAACCAGAACAACTGGCAGGCGCACTACCGCCAGACCGCGCCGGCGATCGACCGGCAGTTCCCGGACCTGGACGTCCTGTTCGTCGGGGCCGGCACCACCGGCACCCTGATGGGCTGCGCCCGGTGGTTCCGCGAGCACCGCCCCTCGGTGCGCATCGTCGCCGTCGACGTGGTCGGCTCGGTGTCGTTCGGCGGTCCGGCGAGCACGCGGATGATCCCCGGCCTGGGCATGGGCGTCCGCCCGCCGCTGCTCAACGAGTCCTACGTCGACGAGCTGGTGATGGTGGAGGAGGCGGACACCGTCCGCGCCTGCCACCGGCTGGCCCGGCGCGGCTTCCTGTTCGGCGGCTCGACCGGCACCGTGGTCAGCGGGGCCACGAGCTGGCTGGCCCGCCACCTGGAGAACGGCGGGCGGGAGCTCACCGCGGTCACCATCGCCCCGGACCTGGGTGAGCGGTACCTCGACACCGTCTACCAGCCCAACTGGGTGCAGGACATCTACGGCGACGACGTGCTGCGGTCGCTGGACCTGGACGCGGCCCCCGCGACCGCGGCACTGCCGCCGATCCCCGTGCCGCGGGTCCCCATCGACGCCGCGGTGGCGTCGAACGTCGCCTGAGCACCACCCGGTCCCCGGGCCGGGAGCTGGACCGCTCCCGGCCCGGGACCGGCACGTCAGACGATGCGGATGCGCAGCCGGCGAAAGCCGCGGCCCTTGTTCTCCATCTTGACCACCTCGACCCGGCCGACCATCGCCGTCGAGGCCACGTGCGTGCCGCCGTCGGCCTGCAGGTCCAGGCCGACGATGTCGACGATCCGGACCTCCTCGATGTCGGGCGGCAGCAGGTCGGTCGCCGTCCGGATCAGGTCGGGGATCGCGTAGGCCTCCGCACGCGGCAGCGTCCGCACCTCGATGCGCCGGTCCGCGGCGATCTCGGCGTTGACCGCCTCGGCCACGCGGTCCTTGAAGTCGGCCGGCACCTCGGCCAGGTCGAAGTCCATGCGCGCGGTCAGCGGCTCCATGTTGCCGCCGGTGACCTTCGCGCCGAAGTCGCGCAGGACGACGCCGGTGAGCACGTGCAGCCCCGAGTGCGTCCGCATGAGCGCCGTCCGCCGCTCGTCGTCGAGCGCCCCGCGGACGGCGGCGCCCGGGGGCGGCAGCGGATCGCCCTCCACCGGGATCAGGTACAGCTCGTCGCCCTTGCGGGTGCCGGCGATGCGGGTGCGGACGCCGCCCCACAGCAGCACGCCCTCGTCCGGCGGCTGCCCGCCGCCCCCGGGGTAGAAGGCGCTCCGGTCGAGGACGATGCCCTGCTCGGGGTCGGCCGCGACGACCGTCGCGTCCCACTCCCGGACGCTGGCGTCGGTCAGGTCGAGGCGGTGGGTGTGCCCGTGGTGGTCGCCGGCGGTGGTCACCCCGGCATGCTGCCCGTTCCGGGCGGACGGCGGCCACCGTCGGCACCCCGCACCAGGGACGGCGACCCCACGTCACCCCCCCGTCCCGGCCCGTCCCGGGTGGTCAGGACCCGGTGTGGGCCGCTCCGGTACCGGTCCGGACGACCGTGACCGGGCAGGGGGCGTGGCGCACGACCTGGTCGCTGACCGAGCCGAGCAGCAGCTCGGTGAAGCCGCCGCGGCCGCGGGCACCGACCACGAGGAGGTCGGCCCGCACCGCCGACTCGACCAGCCCGCGCACGGCGGTGCCGTGGGTGACGTGACAGGTGACCGACAGCGCGGGGCCCAGGCCGGCGGCGGCCACGTCTGCCTCCAGGTCGGCCCGCACCGCCTGCTCGAAGTCCTCGAACGGGGGGATGTAGCCCGGCGCCCAGGTCGCCGGCAGCGGGGCCGTGGTGATCTTCCAGGCGCGCAGCACGTGCAGCGGGAAGCCGGCGCGGGCGGCCAGGCGGGCGGCCCACTGCAGCGCCTCCTGCGCGCATGCCGACCCGTCGTGCCCGACCAGGACCCCACCGGGGACGTCGGCCACCCGGGTCACGCCCTCGTCGTCGAACTCCACGTCGATCTGCTCGGTCATGGACGCAACCTATCGTCGTCGCCGCGCCACCTCCCGTGGCCGAGGTCCGCGTCGTCCACGACCGTCGATCCGCCCGCGACCAGCTCCTCCGTCACACCACGACAGGCGCGCCGGCCGTTCCCGCGCGCCGGTGCGGGCGACCGACCGGTCCTGAGCTGGGTCGCGTCCATCCGGCGGGACGTCGGGTTGCCACCCACGTCGAGCGTGTGGGGACCGTGCCCGGTTCGCGCCCCGCGAGTGGCCGGACTCGACCGTCGGAAGACACGTCGAGGCCGGGAGGACGAGCGTCCTCCCGGCCCCGGCGTGGCCCGTCCCGGTCCCACCCCGAGCTCGCTGAGGATGGGACGGGGACGGGGTCCTCCTTCAGTCCGTCAGGCGCTGCGTCAGCCAGTCGTGGAACTCCCCGATGTGGTGCTCGGACGGCACCAGGACACCGCCGTTGGCGTAGGCCCGGGACGACATGGCCGGCTGGGTCCGCTCACAGGCCTCGAAGTCCTGCTCGTTGACCCGGTGGAAGAGCTCCACCGACCGGGACACGTCCTTCCCGGACTCCACCACCTCGCGGGTGTACAGCCAGTCGCACTCGACGATCGTCCGGTCGGCCGACACCGGGAACATGCGGTGGAAGATCACGTGGTCGGGCACCAGGTTGACGAAGACCGTCGGCCGGACGGTGATGGCGTAGTAGCGGCGGTCGTGGTCCTCGTCGACGCCGGGGAGCTTGTCGAAGCCCTCGCTGCCGTCGACGGTGAAGCCCTGGACGTCCTCACCGAACTCCGCACCGTGCCCGACGAAGAACTGCGCGGCGTAGCCGTCGGCGAACTCCGGGAGCACCTCGGTGAGCTCGGGGTGGATCGTCGCGCAGTGGTAGCACTCCATGAAGTTCTCGATGATGAGCTTCCAGTTGGCCTTCACGTCGTAGGTGATGCGGCGGCCGACCGTGAGGGAGTCCAGCTCGTAGTGGTCGATGGCGTCCAGGCTCCCGAGGCGGTCGGCGATGTCGCCCATGACGTCGTCCTCGAAGGACGGGGGCTCGTCGGCCAGGGAGACCCAGGCGTACCCGAGCCACTCCCGCAGGTGCACCGGCACCAGGCCGTACTGGACGCGGTCGATGTCGGGCATCTTGGTCAGGTTCGGGGCCGCGACCAGCTTGCCCGAGAGATCGTAGGTCCAGGCGTGGTAGGGGCACTGGAAGGCCCGCTTGACCTCACCGGAATCGTCGGTGCAGATCTGCGCACCGCGGTGCCGACAGATGTTGAGGAAGGCCCGCAGCTGACCGTCGCGGCCGCGGACGACCAGCACGCTCTCGCGGCCGACCTGGACCTTCCGGAACTTCCCGGGCGTCGGCAGGTCCGCCGACCGCACCGCGCAGAACCACATGGTCTCGAAGACCCGGGTCTGCTCGAGGGCGAAGATGGCCGGGTCTGTGTAGTACTGGCCTGGCAGCGTGGAGATGAGGCTCGCGGGCAGGTCGGTGGTGGTCATTCGGCACCTCGGGGGTTCCATCCGGCGCTGGGCGGGGACACGCCGGGAGTCGGGCAACGCGGCTCTGTGTCGACCACGGTCGTCGTCTGCCAACAACTCAGGACGACCGAGGTGTTGCACATTACTCAGCGGTTCGCGCATAGCGCAACAACCCGGGCATCCAGAGCTGTCCCGGATCTGCTCAGGGCGTACGGACCGGACGAGGCGCCGCCCGACCCCCACCGTGCCCGTGATGGGTGCACTCAGCGCGCTTCCGACGCCGTCCCGTTCGCACACATCGCGAAGGAGGGAGTCGTCGCGAGGTCAGCGCGACGTCTCGGTCACTGCGGGCGGCGACGCCGCTGGGCCTCGGCGGGGTCAGCCGAAGAAGCCCAGCCGCCGGCTCATCTCCTCGGCGCCCGCCACCACCCGCCGGGCGAGCCGCGGGAACTCCTCCACCCCCATGCGGAACGACGGCCCCGAGACGCTGAGCGCCGCGACCACGTCCCCGTCGGCGCCCCGGACGGGCGCGGCGACGGCGTTGAGCCCCACCTCGTACTCCTCGGCGGTGGCACCCCAGCCCTGCTCGATGATCAGGTCGAGGTGCTGCTGCAACACCTCCGGGTCGGTGATCGTCCCGGCGGTGTAGCGCGGCAGGTCGCGGGAGAGCACCCCCTTGCGGACGGCGTCGGTTGCGTGGGCCAGGAGCACCTTGCCGCTCGAGGTGGCGTGCAGGGGGGTGCTCTGCCCCACCCAGTTGTGCGTGCTGAGCGCCGCCGGCCCGCGGGCCTGGCTGACGTTCACCGCACGGTCGCTGTCGAGGATGGCGATGTTGACCGTCTCCTCGAGATCGGCGGCCAGCGCCTCGCAGACCCGGCGCCCCTCCCGGGCGATGTCCAGCTGCGCGGCGGCGGCACCGGCCAGGCGCACGACACCGAAGCCCAGCCGGTACTTGCCCCGATCGGCCAGCTGCTCGACGAAGCCCCGGCTCTCCAGCACGGCGACCAACCGGAAGGCCGTGGACTTGTGCACCCCCAGCTCGGCGGCCACCTCGGTGACGCCGGCCTCCCCGTGCGCCGCGAGGATCTCGAGGACGCTCAGCGCCCGGTCCACGGACTGGACCGCAGCGACCGAGCTCCGCTCCCCGTTCCCACCCTGCGGCCCACTCATGACCTCAGCGTAGGCGGCCGACCGCGCGAGCCGGGCCGCCGCTCTTGACGCCACCGCGGCGCCCGGTCATGCTTGTTGCGCTATCGGCACATCGTTGCGGAGCACGCAACGCCAGTCAGCCAGGAGCGTCCATGATCCCGGTCTGTCCCACGACCGCGCTGCCGCCCGGCGAGGCGACCCGAGTCGAGGCCGACGAGCCCATCGCGGTCTTCAACGTCGACGGCGAGTTCTACGCGATCGACGACACGTGCACCCACCAGGATGCCTCGCTGGCCGACGGCTGGCTCGACGGCTGCGCGGTGGAGTGCCCCCTGCACGCCTCGTGCTTCGACCTGCGGACCGGGAAGGTCTCCGGCCCGCCGGCCAAGACACCGGTCCGCACGCACCGGGTCGTCGTTCAGGACGGCATGGTCTACGTGCAGCCGGGGACCACCGCGGAGGGCGTCGCGTGAGCTCCACGATCGCCGTGGTCGGGGCCTCCCTGGCCGGCCTCTCCGCTGCCCGCGCGCTCCGCGACCAGTCCTACGACGGCCGCATCGTCGTCATCGGCGACGAGGTGCACGCCCCCTACGACCGGCCGCCGCTGTCCAAGGAGTTCCTGGTCGGCACGGCCTCGCTGGAGGACATCGCCCTGGGCGCGCCTGACGACGAGGACCTCGGCCTCGAGTGGCGGCTGGGCACCACGGCGGTCGGCCTGGACCACCTCAGCCGGTCGGTGCTGCTGGAAGACGGCAGCGAGGTCCGCGCCGACGGCGTCGTCCTCGCCACGGGCGCCCGCGCCCGACGCCTGCCCGGCAGCGACGGGCTCGACGGCGTGCACGTGCTGCGGTCGCTGGACGACGCGATCGGGCTGCGGGAGGACCTGGCCGCCGGCGGACGTCTCGTCGTGATCGGCGCCGGCTTCATCGGGGCAGAGGTCGCCTCCACGGCCCGCAAGCTCGGGCTGGATGTCACGGTCGTCGAGACCCAGCCCGTCCCGCTCGCCGGCCCGTTGGGCGCCGACATGGGCGCGGTCTGCGCGGAGTTGCACGCCGACCACGGCACCCGCCTGCTGACCGGGACCGGGGTCGCCGGACTGGTCGGCACCGGCAGGGTCGAGGCCGTCGAACTGAGCGACGGCACCCGCCTGCCCGCCGACGTGGTGGTCGTGGGGATCGGCGCCACACCGAACATCGAGTGGTTGGCCCACTCCGGCGTGGCCCTCGGCAACGGCGTCCTCACCGACGCGCGCGGGGCCACGCACATCCCGGGCGTGGTCGCGGTCGGCGACTGCGCCGCGGCGTGGTCGGCCTCCGCGGAGCGGCACGTGCGCATCGAGCACTGGACCAACGCGCTCGAGCAACCGGCCACCGCGGTCGCCACGCTTCTGGGCGCCGGGGAGCCGGCGCCGACGCCGGTGCCCTACTTCTGGTCGGACCAGTACGGCGCCCGCATCCAGTTCGCGGGATCGCGCCGCGAGGGCGATGTCGCCCGAGTGGTGGAGGGCAGCTGTGCCGACCGCAGCTTCCTCGTCGTCTACGAGCGCGACGGGCACCCCGTGGCCGTCCTCGGGATGAACCAGCCCCGCCTCTTCACCCGGTGGCGCCGGCAGCTGCGCGCGGCCGTGCCGGCCGCGTCCTGACCCTCGGCCGCCTGCGCACGCAGCGGCGAGGCGGCCCACGACCGCAACTCGAGCACCCTCGGACCGTCGTCGACGTGGTGACGGCGGTCCGAGGGTGCTCGACTGCGTCCTGCGGACGTCCGCACCATCCGGTGCGCCGGTCGGGCCCGGCAGCGTCTGGTGCAGGCACCTCTGCTCGTCGTCCGCGGGAGTGGCCAACCTCCCGCAACGCACACACGTGGCCGGCAGTGACCTCGAGCTGCTCGCCGGCGCCTCCCGCGCTGCCCGGCCGGTTGATGCACCGCGGCCGACCTGGCCGAACCCGCCCTCCCGGCGGGTGCGCCGCTACCGGCCTTCCCGGCCCGGCGAACCGGTGCCCGTAGGTAGCTGTCAGGGGAGCGGCTCGTCGGCCCCGAGGCGACGAGCACACGATCGGCGAACAGCCGCGCGACCGCTTCCCCGCACGAGGCGGGCCGGCGCACCGGCATCCCACCCCGCCCCCGGCGATCCTCACGGACGGCCATGCCTCGTGGCGCCGGCATCAGCCCGGTCCGACCTCCGGTGCGACTCCAGGAGACCCTCCTCGGGGACCCTCTGACGGATTCGTCACATCGCTTCGAGGGCCGCTGTGACAGCCCTGCCGCGGCCGCCCTCGGGAACGCTGACCCGCCCACCTCACCCCGAGGTCGCACACCACCACCCGGGCGGCCGGCTGGCTCCTCACGTGCCTCGGTCGGCACCGCCTCCGGGACACGGAGAGGCCTCCCGGCGGTGGAGCGGCACGCCGCTCCACCGCCGGGAGGCCTTCACCCGTCGGCCGAGACCCTAGGCGCGCGGATCCTGCGGTCGGCCGATGGCCTCGGCCTTGGGCTGGCTCTGCGCGGAGACGGACGTGTCCCCTGCCGACGACACGAAGTTGCCTCCCGGGCTGACCGACAGCTGGCCATGCGCCTGCGGGCTCGCCGAGGACGTCTGTGGCGCCACGGCTGCAGCGTCCGCTGATGGGCTCGGGGTCCTCTCCACGACGATGACGAAGTCCTCGCCGTGCCGGCTGATGCCGTCGACGACGGCCTGCTCGATCGCCACGCTGGCGTAGGTCCCGCGCAGCACGATGGGATCGCGGCGGAGGTCCTTGACCAGACTCACGGCCATCGCCGCCATGACCAGCGCGAAGGGCAGTGCCGCGATGATCGTCAGGTTCTGCAGCCCGGTCAGCGCCGCACCCTCCTCGCCCAGGAGCAACATGATGGCTGCGACCGAGCCCATCACCACGCCCCAGAAGACGACGACCGAGCGGCTCGGTTCCAGGGTGCCGCGCTGCGAGAGCGACCCCATGACGATCGAGGCCGCGTCCGCACCGGACACGAAGAAGATCGCCACGAGGACCATGACGAGCACGGTCGCGGGGGTGGCCAGCGGGTACTGCCCCAGGACGGCGAACAGCTGCCCCTCCGTGGTGCCCTGACCGGCGACGTCGGCACCGTCGCGCTGGGCGGCGATCCCCGCCCCGCCGAACACGGCGAACCACAGCAGGCTGACCAGGCTGGGCACCAGCAGCACGCCGGTGACGAACTGCCGGATGGTCCGGCCGCGGCTGATCCGGGCGATGAACAACCCGACGAACGGCGTCCAGCTGATCCACCAGGCCCAGTAGAAGACCGTCCAGCCGCGCAGCCAGGTGGCCATCGGGTCACCGCCGGTGGCCTCCGTGCGCGCGGCCATCTCGCCGAGGTCGGAGAAGTAGCTGCCGACCGCGTCGGGGATCAGGTTGAGGATGAAGATCGTCGGGCCGGCCACGAAGACGAACACCGCCAGCACCAGCGCGAGCACCATGTTGGTGTTGGACAGCCACTGGATCCCCCGCTCGATGCCGGACACGGCCGAGGCGACGAAGGCGGCGGTCAGCACCGCGATGATCGCGACCAGAACGCCGTTGCCGACGTCCCCGGCCCAGCCGAGGATCTCCACCCCGCTGCCGATCTGCAGCGCCCCCAGGCCGAGGGAGGCCGCCGAGCCGAACAGCGTCGCGAAGATGGCCAGGACGTCGATGACCCGGCCGGCCGGGCCGGTGGCCCGCCGCTCCCCGAGCAGCGGGACGAAGACCGAGCTGATCAGCTGCCGGCGGCCGCGGCGGAAGGTGCCGTAGGCGATCGCCAGGCCGACCACGGCGTACAGCGCCCACGGGTGCAGCGTCCAGTGGAACAGCGTGGTCGCCATCGCCGTCTCGATGGCCTGCGACGACTCGGCCTCGGCCGTCAGCGGCGGTGGGGAGACGTAGTGCGACAGCGGCTCGGCGACCCCGTAGAACATCAGGCCGATGCCCATGCCGGCGCTGAACATCATCGCGATCCACGAGATGGTGCGGAACTGCGGCCGCTCGTCGTCGCGGCCCAGCGGGATGCGCCCGTACTTGCCGGCCGCCAGCCAGATGACGAAGACCACGAACGACGACGCCAGCAGCACGAACAGCCAGCCGAGGTTGCCGGTGACCCAGCCGAGGACCGAACCACTCACGGTGCCCAGGCCCGTGGGAGTGACGAAGCCCCAGGCGACGAAGCCCAGCGCCATGACCGCCGCGACGGCGAACAGCACCCGGTCCACGGCTGCGTGGCGGTCGGCGATGCAGGGGGGCGGCTCGGCGAGAGCCGGGTGAGTCCCCGTCACTGACACATCCGTGGCCCTGATGGCTGAGGGCCCCGTCCCCGACCCACCGGCTCCAGTGCCAGCCGTCGGATCAGCCCCAACGGCTTCCGACGAGCTCGGCTGGCGGGTGGGCGAGGCGTGCTCGCTGCGCGGTTGCTCCATGACACTCCCCTATCGTGTTGCGTCATCCGAGACCGACTTCGCATGAGGGAACCAGAAGGCCCGCGGCAGAACAAGGGCCAGACGTGATTCTCTACACAGTCTCGCCGTGATACGACCCTGCGTCACAAGTACCTGACGTGGTGAACAGTCGCTCACGGCCAGCCAGCCCACTCGTTGTCCCCGCGAGACGGGTGACGTCCCGCCAAGGTGGATGTAGTCCTCACCGTGTTGCTCAGCGGTGGGGTGACCATGCCGTGGGTACGGCCGATGAGCCCGCGGTGATGGCGGCGAACGAGGCCCGGAAGACGGCGACCAGGGCGGGGGGCAGGGCTGCGCTCTCGTCACCGGGGACCTCTCGGCAGCACCGAACCTCCACCTCGTCACCGGGTGCCCCGCTCGGACCCTGCCGGCTGGTCCGCGTCCGCACCGGAGATGGCAAGACCAGGAGGGACACACCGCATGCATCGCCGGGTTCCGTGATTCGTGGTGACGAGTTCCTGGAGGAGCGTCCGCCGAGTCGCCAGCATGGGGACCAGCGGGAGCTCCGAGTGCCGCGCTCGACGGCGAGAGCGCGAGGGGCAACGGCATCAGCAGCCCAGCGGGCAGCGACCAAGGAGGCTCGCTCCGCGACGTCCACTTGAACACGCTGCGGCACTCCACGGCGAGCTTGCTGCTGGCGGCCGGAACCCACACGAAAGTCATGCAGGAGCACCTGGGCCACTCGTCCTACGCGATCACGGCGGACATCTACAGCCAAGTCGGTCCCGCTCAGCAGCGTGAGGCGGCAGACCGGCTCGATGAGGCGCTCCGGTGGTGACCGTTGCTGCACTCCGGCCGCGCTGCTGTGCCGGCCCGCTGTACGTCGTCGCGCCGGGCAGATCACCACACCGACGGTCGAAGCCACGCTCGACCACGCTCGTGAACAGGTGGCCGAGGCGCCTTCCCCGGGCTGCCATGCGTCAGGTCTCGCGGGCGGTCTTGGCGAGGTGGAGCCAGGTGTCGACGACGGTGTCGGGGTTGAGCGACATCGACTCGATCCCCTGCTGCACGAGCCACTGGGCCAGGTCGGGGTGGTCGCTGGGGCCCTGGCCACAGATGCCGACGTACTTCCCGCGCTCCAGGCACGCCCTGATCGCCATCTCCAGCAGGGCGAGCACCGCCGGGTCCCGCTCGTCGAAACCCCCGGCGACCAGGGCGGAGTCGCGGTCGAGCCCCAGCGTCAGCTGCGTCATGTCGTTGGAGCCGATGGAGAACCCGTCGACGTGGTCGAGGAAGTCCCCGGCCAGCAGCGCGTTGGAGGGCAGCTCGCACATCATCACCACCGACAGGTCGTTCTCCCCGCGGCGCAGGCCGTGCTCGGCGAGCAGGCGCACGACGCCCTCGATCTCCGCGACGGTCCGGACGAACGGGATCATGATCTTGACGTTGGTCAGACCCATCTCGTCGCGGACGTAGCGCAGCGCCTCGCACTCCATGGCGAAGCAGTCGGCGAAGCCGGCCGACAGGTACCGCGACGCCCCGCGGTAGCCGATCATCGGGTTCTCCTCGTGCGGCTCGTAGCGCTCGCCGCCGAGCAGGTTGGCGTACTCGTTGGACTTGAAGTCGCTCATCCGCACGATCACCGGCTCGGGCGCGAACGCCGCCGCGATCATGGAGATCCCCTCGGCGACCCGCTGGACGAAGAAGTCCCGCGCCGAGGGATAGGCCGCGATCCGCTCCTCGACCCGCGCCCGCAGGGCCGCGTCGAGGTCCTCGAGGTCCAGCAGCGCCCGCGGGTGGATGCCGATCTGCCGGTTGATGACGAACTCCAGCCGGGCCAGGCCCACCCCGGCGTGCGGCAGCCGGGAGAAGGCGAAGGCCTGCTCCGGGGTCCCGACGTTCATCATGATCTTGGTGGGGATGTCCGGCATCGCGTCCAGCCGGGTCTCCTCCACCTCGAAGCCCACCTGGCCGGCGTAGACGAGGCCGGTGTCGCCCTCGGCGCAGGAGACGGTCACCGGGTCGCCGTCGGTCAGCACCCGGGTGGCGGTGCCGGTGCCGACGACGGCGGGGATACCGAGTTCGCGGGCGATGATCGCCGCGTGGCAGGTCCGCCCGCCGCGGTTGGTCACGATGGCCGAGGCGCGCTTCATGATCGGTTCCCAGTCCGGGTCGGTCATGTCCGCCACCAGCACATCGCCGGCCGTGAACTGGTCCATCTCGTCGATGTCGGTGAGCACCCGGACCGCACCCGCGCCGATCCTCTGCCCGATCGCCCGGCCCTCGACCAGGACGTCCCCGGTGCCGGTGAGCCGGTAGCGCTCGGTGCTGTTGCCGGAGCGGGACTGCACGGTCTCCGGGCGCGCCTGCAGGATGAGGATCTGCCCGGTCAGACCGTCCTTGCCCCACTCGATGTCCATGGGCCGGCCGTAGTGCTCCTCGATCCGGCAGGCCTGCCGGGCCAGTTCGGTGACCTCGTCGTCGGTGAGGGACAGCCGCCGGCGCTCGGCGGGGTCGACGTCGACGAATGCGGTCGTCCGGCCGACCTCGGCGTGCTCGGTGTAGACCATCTTGGTGGCCTTCTCCCCCACGCCCCGCTTGAGGATCGCCGGGCGCCCGGCCCGCAGCGCCGGCTTGTAGACGTAGAACTCGTCGGGGTTGACCGCGCCCTGCACGACGCCCTCGCCCAGGCCGTAGGCCGACGTCACGAACACCGCGTCGCGGAAACCGGACTCGGTGTCCATGGTGAACACCACCCCGGAGGCCCCGACGTCGGAGCGCACCATCCGCTGCACACCGGCCGACAGCGACACCGCCTCGTGGTCGAAGCCGTGGTGCACCCGGTAGGCGATCGCCCGGTCGTTGTAGAGAGAGGCGTAGACCTCCCGGACCGCCTGCAGCACCGCGTCGATGCCCCGCACGTTGAGGAACGTCTCCTGCTGTCCGGCGAAGGAGGCGTCGGGCAGGTCCTCGGCCGTGGCGCTGGAGCGCACCGCGACGGAGGTCTCCGCGTCGTCCCCGGCCAGCCGGTCGTAGGCCGCCCGGATGTCGGCCTCCAGGGCCGGCGGGAAGGGCTGCTCGACGACCGCCCGGCGGATCTCCCGGCCGGCCGCGGACAGCGCCCGCACGTCGTCGGTGTCCAACGCGCGTAGCCGCTCGGCGATCGAGGCGGCCAGGCCGGTGTCGCCGAGGAAGCGCTGGTAGGCCGCCGCCGTGGTGGCGAAGCCGTCGGGGACGCTCACCCCGGCGTCGGCCAGGTTCGAGATCATCTCCCCCAGGGAGGCGTTCTTCCCGCCGACCACCTCCAGGTCGCCCAGCCCCAGCTCGGCGAACCACCGGACGTTGTCGGCGTCGCCGGCCGTGCCTCCCGCCGTGCTGCGGGCCGGTACCTCGGGTGCGGTGTCGGTGCTCATGGTCAGGTGGTCCCATCTCGCCGGAGGTCGTGGCCGGAGGTCGGCAGCGCGCCGGAACTGCGCCGCTGCCGGGCCAGGGTCTGGATGACCACGGTGGCGATCTCCTCGACGGATGCCGCCGAGGTGTCCACCGTGGGCAGGTGGTGCCTGTCGTAGATCGCCGTCGCCCGCCGCAGCTCGAAGCGGCACTGCTCCTCCGAGGCGTACCGCGAGTCCGGGCGTCGCTCCTGGCGCACGCGGCTGAGCCGAGCCACGGTGGTGGTCAGCCCGAAGCACCGGTCCGCGAGGTCCCGGACCGGGCGCGGCAGGTCGATGCTCTCCAGGTCCTCGTCGACCAGGGGGTAGTTGGCCACGAACAGGCCGTGCTGCAGGGCCAGGTACATCGCGGTCGGGGTCTTCCCGCACCGCGACGGCGCCAGCAGGACCACGTCGGCCCGGTCCAACCCGCGGGGGCTCAGGCCGTCGTCGTGCTCGATGGCGAACTCGATCGCCGCCATCCGGCTGTTGTAGCGCCGGACGTCGCCGACGCCGTGCAGTCGCCGGGCCTCGCGCAGCCCACGGGCCCCCAGCTGCTCCTCCACCCGGCTCATGTGGATGCCGAAGAAGTCGATGATCGGGGCCTTCGTCTTCAGGAGCTCCTCGCGCACCTCGTCCACGGCCGCGGTGGTGAACACCAGCGGGGGCACCGGGCCCGCCATCGCCGCGTCGAGCTGGGCCACCACCTCCCGGGCCTGCTCGACCGTGGAGATGAACGGGATCAGGGTGCGTTCGAAGCGGACGTCGGGGAACTGGATGAGCAGCGCGTTGCCCATCGTCTCGGCGCTGATCCCCGTGCTGTCGGACAGGAAGAAGACCGGCACCACCGCGTCCGCATCGCGGTCCGGGCGACACGCTGGGTCTGAAGCGGGCGACGGCGACCACGGCACGGGCGGACTCCCCTCTGTCGTGCGTCGGCTCGCGCCGATGACTGCGTGCTCGAAAATCAGCGAGAGCGGAGCCTTCCAGCCACGAGCACACGGTCAGCAGGTGTGCTCGCGCAGCGGGATCCCTTGCCGCCATGACTACAACGGAAGACTGTTATATCAGTTGCATAACAACGTAGTGCAGACTGCCGACTAGGGTCAAGGGCCCCCGGGAGCTTGCCGCCTCGAGTCGGGACGCCATGCCCTCGAACGCTGGAGTGGCCAGTCCTCCACAACCGACGCGCACGCTGACGTGGTCCATCGCTGCGCCGGCCGAGGCTCCATCGCGGTCGCGGATGCCTGGTCATGGCGCGGAGTCACTCCCGCTCACGTCCTCCGATCACCAGCTGTCGGCCGCCGGTTCCAGGCCGTCCGCCCTGGTACGTCGGCGCACGTCAGGAGCTGTACGGAAGCACCCCGGATGTCGCCGATGACCCCCGACCGACGCCAGTGGTGGTCGAACCGGGTGTCGCCGAGCCGCTGGCCGACAGCCTTCAGAGGTCGCCATGCGGGTTCGGTTGCGTCACTTCGACCCACGCACAGCTGTACGTCGACATGCCTGTCCGCCGTGAGGGATCCCAGCGCCTCATCCGCTGCCGACGAGTGCCGCAGGCGCCAGGCTCCCCGCCCCGGGGGAGGTCCGTACCGGCTCCTTCCGGCCTCGGATGGGCACCGCCTTGCGACGAACGCCGCTCAACTCTGCGGCACGCCATCCTCGCAGCGAGCTGAGCACCGCCACCCCCTCCGCCCGCTCGAGGTCGGCCACGCGCAGCACCCGTTCCTGCAGCCTGTCCATCTCGAGCAGCCGCGCGCGCTCGACGCCGGGAAGGCACCCGGCCTCCAGTGGAGGCGTCCACCAGCACCCGTCGAGCTCCACTGCGAGGGAGGCCCGGGTCACCTCGGTGAGCTCTCCCCTCGTGTTGACCATGATCACGTCGTCGACGTCGGGTCGCCGCTCGCGGCGCCGGTCGTACGGCTCCCGCAGGCTCGTCTTGTGGTAGAGCCAGGTCTCCCGGGGATCGACCGGATCGTCGTCGACCGCGAGCAGCACCGGGCCGGCCGAGGGCGCAGGGAGCGCCTCGACGTCGACGGCGAGCATCCCGTCGCGCCGGAGGCGGATCCGGACGCGTGCCGCCGGCTCTCCCGCCAGCCGCACGGCCAGGACGCGTCGCGCCGTCGGCAGATCGAACCGGAACCCCAGGTGCTCGGCCGAGGCTGCCAGGCGGTGCAGATGACGTTCCCGGTTGCGCAGACCGCACTCAGGGTCGTGCCGCATCGTCTCCAGCAGCTCGAACTCCCGGGGCCGCGCGGACAGGACCGCGGCCTTGGCGAGGAGCTCGGCATGCTCAGCCGACGCCTCCGAGCCCCAGGTGATGCCACCGCCGGTGCCGTACACGGCCTCTCCCGAGGACCTGTCCACCACGGCCGTCCGGATGGCCACGCTGAACCGCGCCCGGACCGGCGCGTCCGGTGGACCCACCAGGCCGATGGCTCCGCAGTAGACGCCGCGCGGGTCGGGTTCCAGGGACCGGATGATCTCCATGGAGCTCGCCTTGGGCGCTCCCGTGACCGAGCCGCAGGGGAAGAGTGCCCGGAACAGCTCGACCAGGCCGGTTCCGGGCGGGAGTCGAGCCGTGACGTCGGAGGTGAGCTGGAGCACGGTCTCGTAGCGCTCGACGGTGAAGAGCGCCGGCACGTCGACGCTGCCGATCTCGGCGATCCGGCCGATGTCGTTGCGCATGAGGTCGACGATCATGACGTTCTCCGCCCGCTCCTTGGGGCTGGACTGCAGCCGGTGGGCCAGGCGCCGGTCCTCGTCCCGGTCCCGTCCCCGCTGCGCCGTGCCCTTCATGGGGCGGAGCAGCACCGCGTCGCCACGGCGCTCGAAGAACAGCTCGGGGCTGGCACTGGCCACGGCGAAGCGGCCGAGGTCGAGATAGGCGCTGTGGGCTCCGCGCTGACCCAGGGCCAGGTCCCGGTACAGGGCGAAGGGATCCCCTGACACGCGACCGGACATCCGGACGGTCAGGTTGCACTGGAACGTGTCCCCGTTGGCGATCCGCTCCTGGACCTGCCGGACGCCGTCGGCATGCCCGGCCGGTGTCCACGTGGGTTGCCACCGGGCCGCCCCGCCCCGGCCGGCGCCGGCCGGCCCGGCCGCCTCCAGCGGAGACACGGGAACCGGCTGGTCGCAGACCCCGAACCAGACCAGCGGCATGCCCATGGGCATGGATCGGTGCACGGCGAGCCGTGGGTCCAGCCCGGCAGCAGCCTCGTAGGCGACGTATCCGAAGGCCCACTGTCCGGCATCGGTGGCTCGCTCGACCTCGGTCAGGACGCCGAGGACCTCCTCGGGCCGCTCGGCGATCAACACCCGGCGCGGCGGTGGACACTGGACGGCGGTCCCGGCGCGGAGGTCGTCGAAGCGAGCCCACGGCACCCCGGGCCGGCTGCCGGATCTCACCGTGTCGTCCCCGGGCGCACGGCGGCGAGCAGGTGGAACGAGCCACTCACCACGACCGGCAGCCCGGCGTCGGCGCGTTGCGCGGCGCGGGCCACCGCGCACGCCGGGTCCTCCTCCACCACGGCCTCGACCCCGCACTCCCCTGCCGCCACGGCGATCTGCTCGGCGGGTACGGACGTGCCGGCGGGATGGTCACCGTCTCCGGTGGCGAACCGGGTGGCGACCACCAACGATGCCGCGGGAGCGATGACCCGCACGGCGGCCTGGAGGTCCCTGTCCTGCTTGACGGCCAGCACCCACGGGAACCGGGCGCCGGGATGGACGTCCTGCAGGGTCGCCACCAGCGCTGCGAGTTTCATCGGGTTGTGCGCTCCGTCGAGCACCGCGGGCCGGCCGGCGATCACGAGGCGTTCGAACCGACCGGGCAGCGTGGCGCTGCGCATCCCCAGCCAGACGGCATCCGGGTCCAGGGACCATCCGTCCCGCGCAGCCAGCGCCTCGACGGCGCACAGCGCCAGATGGGCGTTGCCGGCCTGGTGCCGCCCCGTGAGCCCCAGGGACAGGGACGGCTGGCCGCGTAGGTGCAGCTCGGTGCCGCCCGGTCCGGTCCAGGACCGCACCGCCGGGGGGCCGAGGTCCACCCACCGGAGGTCACAGCCCCGACGGGTCGCCTCTTCGCTGAGCACGTCCTCCACCTCGGCGCTCCGTTGGCGGGCCGCGACCGCACGGCCGCCGACGGGGAGGACGCCGGCCTTCTGCGCCGCGATCTCGCGGACGGTGGCCCCGAGGACGTCCTGGTGGTCCAGGCCGATCGGGGTGATCACCGCGAGCTTGTCCGCCCGGGAGATCGTGTTGGTGGAGTCGAGCAGTCCCCCGAGCCCGGTCTCGACGACCCCGTAGTCGACCCGGTCGGCGAACAGGCCGAACGCGATGGCGTTGGTGACCTCGAAGAAGGACGGCCGACCGTGGCCGGCCTGCTCCACCGCCTCGACTGCTGGCCGGATCCGTTCCAGCTCCGCGTCGACGAGGTCGGCTCCGGCGGGAGCGCCGTCGACCTGGAACCGCTCGAGGACGGAGTAGGTGTGCGGCGACAGGTGAGCGCCGACCCGGAACCCGTGGGCCCGGAGCAGGCTCGCCACGAAGGTGCTCACCGACCCCTTCCCCGCGGTGCCCGCGACGTGCACGGCGCGGAAGCGGTCCTGCGGATCCCCCAGCGCCCCGAACAGGGCCCGCGGGCGGGCGAGCCCCACCCCCGCCGGGCCCCGCTGCGGCCCGAGCTCCGCGAACAGGTACCGGCGGACGCGGTCGAGCGCGGCCCTGGACGAGGGTGCGCCGGCGGACGGCGGCAGTTCCGCCGTCCCGGTCGACATCAGACCTCCAGCGACCGGGTCACCGGAAGACGACCGTGCTGTGCCCGTTGAGGAGCACCCGCCGTTCGCCGTGCCACCGGACCGCGCGCGACAGCGCCAGCGCCTCGGCGTCCTGGCCGACCGTGGCGAGTGCGCGCGGGTCGTAGGTGTGGTCGATGCGGATGACCTCCTGTTCGATGATCGGTCCCTCGTCGAGGTCGGGGGTCACGTAGTGGGCGGTCGCGCCGACCAGCTTCACGCCGCGGTCGAAGGCCTGGTGGTAGGGCTTGGCGCCCTTGAAGCCGGGCAGGAACGAGTGGTGGATGTTGATCGCCCGGCCGTGCAGGGCGGCGCAGGCCTCGTCGGAGAGGACCTGCATGTACCGGGCCAGCACCACCAGGTCGGCCCGGTGCTCGTCGACCAGTTCGAGCAGCCGCGCCTCGGCCTCCCGCTTCGTGGCCGCCGTCACCGGTACGTGGTGGAACCGCAGCCCGGCCGCCTCCGCCATCGGGCGCAGGTCCTCGTGGTTGGACACCACGGCGACGAGGTCGGCGCCGAGAGTGCCGGACCGCCAGCGGAAGATGAGGTCGTTGAGGCAGTGCCCCAGCTTGGACACCATGACGAGCACCCGCTGCGGCTGGCCGCCGGTGACCTGGTAGGACATGCCGAACTCGTCGGCCACCGCCTGGAAGTCCGCCGACAGGCGGTCGGCGTCGGTCTCCTCCGAGCAGACGAACGCGGTCCGCAGGAACAGCTGGCCGCGGACGGCGTCGTCGAACTGCTGGTGCTCGACGATGTCGCAGCCGTGCTCGAAGAGGAACGAGCTGACCGCGTGCACGATGCCCGGGCGCTCCTGGCAGCTGAGCGTGAGGGTGTACGGGTGGGACACGGGTGCCTCCTCAGCACTCGACGATGTTGAGCGCCAGCCCGCCACGGGCGGTCTCCTTGTACTTGTCCTTCATGTCCGCGCCGGTCTCGCGCATGGTCTTGATCGCCTTGTCCAGCGGGACGTGGTGGCGGCCGTCGCCGCGCACGGCCATCCGGGCGGCGGTGATGGCCTTGACCGAGCCGACGGCGTTGCGCTCGATGCAGGGGATCTGCACCAGCCCGCCGACGGGGTCGCAGGTGAGGCCGAGGTTGTGCTCGATGCCGATCTCGGCGGCGTTCTCCACCTGCTCCGGCGTTCCCCCGATCACCTCGGCCAGACCGGCGGCGGCCATCGAGCAGGCCGACCCCACCTCGCCCTGGCAGCCGACCTCGGCGCCGGAGATGGAGGCGTTCTCCTTGAACAGCAGCCCGACCGCTGCGGCGGTGAGCAGGAACCGCACCACGCCGTCCTCGGAGTAGGAGTCGACGAAGTCCCGGTAGTAGTGCAGGACGGCCGGCACGATGCCGGCTGCCCCGTTGGTCGGCGCGGTCACCACCCGCCCGCCGGCCGCGTTCTCCTCGTTGACCGCCAGCGCGTAGAGGGTGACCCAATCCATCGCGCGGAGCGGGTCGGCCTCGTCCGGACGGACCTCCAGCTGGGCACGCAGCGCGGCCGCGCGCCGGCGGACCTTCAGCCCCCCGGGCAGGACGCCGGTGGTCCGGGTGCCGCGCTCCACGCACTCCTGCATCACCGACCAGACCTGCAGCAGGCCCGCACGCACCTCGGCCTCGCTCCGCCAGGACAGCTCGTTGGCCAGCATCACATCGCTGATCCGCAGGCCCGTCTCCCGCGTCCGGGCCAGCAGCTCCTCACCGGTCCGGAACGGGTACCGGACGGGTGTGGGGTCCTCGATGATGGCCGGGTTGCCGGCGTCGTCCTCGTCGAGGACGAACCCGCCGCCCACCGAGTAGTACTCGCGCCGGTCGACCTCGTCGCCCCCCGCATCCAGCGCCCGGAACAGCATGCCGTTGCTGTGGAACTCCAGCCGCTTGCGTCGGTGCAGCACGACGTCCTCGTCCACCGAGAACGCGATGGGGTGCTCGCCGGCCAGGGCCAGCTTGCCCTCGCGGCGGACGGCGTCGACCCGTGGTCCGGCGGCGACCGGGTCGACCACGTCGGGCTGCTCGCCCTCGAGGCCGAGGACGACGGCCTTGACGCTGCCGTGGCCGTGCCCGGTGGCGCCGAGCGACCCGAACAGCTCGCACCGGACGCCGGCCACCCGCTCGAGCAGCCCCTCCTCGGCGAGGCGCGAGACGAAGGTGGCGGCGGCCCGCATGGGGCCCACGGTGTGCGAGCTCGACGGCCCGATGCCGACCTTGAACAGGTCGAAGGCGCTGATGGTCACCCGTGCCTCCCTCTCCCCCGCCGATGCGTTCCAACACCAACCGTCGAACCAGGTACACAGTTGGTATATCAGATGTACGGTAAAAGTATGTCGATCCCTCTCAAGAGGCAAGGCCCGGTGGCCGACAACCTCTACGATCTGCTCGTGACCGCTGCTCCTCTGGATCTCGACTCGTCCGCTGTCGCGTCCCTGGCGGACAAGGCCTACGTGGCGATCCGGGACCGGCTGATCATGCTCGACATCCGTCCGGGCGATCCGATCGACGACGACGAACTGGCCAAGGACCTCGGCGTGGGCCGCACCCCGGTCCGCGAGGCGCTGAAGCGTCTGGAGGGCGACCGGCTCGTGGTGTCCTACCCGCGGCGGGGGACCTTCGCGACCGGGATGGACATCTCCGATCTGGCGCACATCTCCGACATCCGCGCCCAGCTCGAGCCGTTGGCGGCCCGCCGTGCCGCCGAGCGGGCCGTCCGCACGGCGCATGCCGAGCTCGAGGACCTGGCCTCGCGCATCCAGTACCTGGACGTCGCCCAGATCGACCGGACCGAGTTGATGCGCTGGGACCTCGCCGTGCACCGGGCCATGTACCGGGCAGCCGGCAACCCCCACCTGGAGGACGTCCTGATCCGCTACGACAACCTGGCGACGCGGATCTTCTGCCTGTTCCTGGACCGGCTGCCCACGGTCGACGAGCACGTAGGGGAGCACGTGGAGCTGCTCCGCGCGATCGCCGCCGGCGACGCCGATCGGGCCGACGCCCTCGCCCGTGAGCACGTCCTGGGCTTCGAGCGGGCGATCCGCGCAGTGATCTGAGAGGAGGCCCTCGCTCGCAGCGCGTCGAACCGAACGCAACGCCCCCGTCTCGCGCGGTTGCTGCCCATCCGCGCAGACCGTCACTGCCTGTCGGCCCCTCTGCTGGGTCCCGCCGTGAGCTCCTGAGCGGTGGGGGCAGCAGAGGGGTCCTTGTTCACACCGGGCCGACGGCGTCCAGGACAGCGAGGACGTCCCGCGTGGCCGCGACGTCGTGCACGCGGAGCACGGAGGCGCCTCGCTGGACCGCGACGAGCGCCGCGGCCAGGGAGCCGGGCAGCCGGTCCCCCACGGTCCGCCCGGTCAGCTGCCCGAGCACCGACTTGCGGGACAGCCCCACCATGACCGGGACCCCCAGACCGGTGAACGCGTCGAGCGACGCCAGCAGCGCGACGTTGTGGGTCAGCGTCTTGCCGAACCCGAACCCCGGGTCCACCACCAGGTGCTCCTGCCGGACGCCGGCGTCGAGGCAGGCACGCATCCGCTGGGCCAGGAAGGTGCGCACCTCCACGACGACGTCCCGGTAGCGCGGGTCCTGCTGCATGGTCTCCGGCGAGCGCTGCATGTGCATGAGGCACACCGGCACGCCCAGCTCCGCGGCGGCCTCCAGGGCACCCGGCGACCGCAGTGCCCGGACGTCGTTGACCATGCTCGCGCCGGCCGCCACGGCTGCCCCCATGACGTCGGGCCGCGAGGTGTCCACGGACAACGGTACGGGGACCTGCCGGACCAGGGCCTCGACGACCGGGACGACGCGGTCCAGCTCCTCGGCGAGGGTCGGCGGGCGCGAGCCGGGTCGGGTCGACTCCCCGCCGATGTCGATGAGGTCGGCCCCTTCGGCAGCCAGAGCGCACCCGTGCTCCACAGCGCGGTCGAGGCTGTCGAAGCGCCCCCCGTCGGAGAAGGAGTCGGGGGTCACGTTGAGGATGCCGCAGACCAGGGGCCGCCTCGCCGCGAGGGCCCGACCGAGGGCGTGCGTCGAGGTGCCGGTGGTGGCGGCCGGGCGGTCGGCCAACGCCGTGCCGGTCATCTGGCTGCTCCGATCCGTGTGGTCCGGGAGGTGGGCGGGTTCACGGCCGCCCGGGGCTCTCGGCACCGGTGGCCCCGGGCCCCGGCAGGTCCCCGCCGTGGGCGTGCGAGTGGCGGGGGGCAGGGCGGCCCCCTGCAACGCACCGCCGAGCGTGCGAGGGGCGGGAGGAGGGGGTCCTCCCTCAGCCGCGCGCGGACGTGATCGTGTGCTGCAGGAGCAGTGCGGTCGTGACCGGGCCGACGCCGCCGGGGACCGGGGTCAGTCCGGCGACGCGCCCGGTGACCGAGCCGGCGTCGACGTCCCCGACCAGGCCGCCGTCGGGCGTCGGGTTGGTCCCGACGTCGACGACCACCGCGTCCTCGGCGACGTGCTCGGCCGTGATGAGCTCCGGTCGCCCGACGGCGGCGACGAGCACGTCCGCGGTCCGGGTGACCGCGGCCAGGTCCTTGGTGCGGCTGTGGCAGACGGTCACGGTGGCGTCCCGCTGCAGCAGCAGATGCGCCGCGGGCTTGCCCACGACGGTGGAGCGCCCGACGACGACGGCGTGCGCCCCGGACAGCGGGATCCCGTGGGAGTCCAGGAGCGCGAGCACGGCCTCGGCGGTCGCCGGCGCGAAGGCGGGCAGGCCCGCGGCCAGCCGCCCCAGGCTGAGTGGGTTGGCGCCGTCGACGTCCTTGGCCGGGTCGATCGACGCGGCGAGGTCCTCGACGACCGCGTCGGCAGGCAGCGGTGTCTGCAGGATGATGCCGTGCACCGCGGGATCGGCGCTGAGCGCGACCAGCTCGGCGCGGATGCGGTCCGGCGTCGCCGTCTCCCCGAGGTCGACCACCGAGCAGGCGATGCCGGTCCTCTCCGCGGCGCGGGCGATGGAGCGGACGTACCAGGCGCTGGACTCGTCCGCGGTCGCGACGACCACGGCCAGCCGGGGCGGTGTCCCGGCGGCGGTCAGGTCCGCGGCCGCGGCGGCGACCTCGGCGCGGATGCCGGCGGCCAGCTCGGTCCCGCTCAACGTCGCGGTCATCGGACCAGCCCGTCCCGGACGGCGGCGGTGACCTTCTCCGCGCGCAGGACCAGGTCGTCCACGGTGTCGACGACCGCAGCGAGCTCTCCCCAGGTCCCCGGGTCCTTGATGCCGCCGAGGTTGACCTCCACGTTGACCCGCGCGGTGGTGGCCGCGGCCCGGGCCGCCTCCGCGGCGGCGGCGACGTCGCTGATCACGTTGC
Organism: Geodermatophilus sp. URMC 65; assembly: GCF_053502545.1. Lineage (NCBI taxonomy): Bacteria > Bacillati > Actinomycetota > Actinomycetes > Geodermatophilales > Geodermatophilaceae > Geodermatophilus > Geodermatophilus sp. URMC 65. The sequence goes on along the minus strand of NZ_CP199954.1, from coordinate 4,141,933 downwards.
GGTTGCCGATCGGCAGCAGCTGCTCGGCCAGGCCCACCACCTGCTCAGCGACGGCGACGACGATCGCCGGCACGTGGGCGGCGGCGACCAGGGCCCTCGCGATGGCGTCCGACCGGGCTGCGGCCTCGTCAGGGGTCCCCTTCGGGAGCCTGTAGGCCTCGGTGACCGCGGTGAAGGCCGCGGCGTCCTCCTCGGCCAGGCCCAGCGCGTTCTGGCGCAGCCGGTCGGCTGTGGTCGAGATGGTGGCGATCTCCTCGGCGTGGTCGGCGTACTTCGCCGAGTCGCTGTAGCGGGCGACCATCGCCACCAGGGCGGCGGCCTGGGCCGCGTGCAGCGCGGCGGTGGCCCCTCCTCCCGGGGCGGGCACCCTGGCGGCGAGCTGCTCCAGGAACGTCTCGATGGTGTCGGTGCGCATGGGTCCCTCCGGGGGTGGGCGCGGCCGCGGGCCGGCGGGCGGCCCCGGGCGTGGCCGGGGTCGCCCGCCGATCCGGCGGAGGTTGTGGAACGGGCTAGCCGCGGAGGCGGGTCATGTCCGGGTCGACGAGCGGCTCGGCGGCGACGGTCGCGGGGATGCGACTGCCGAAGTACCCGATCTCGACGCTCGTCCCGACGGTCGCCGAGGCCGGCAGCCAGGCGTAGGCGATCGGCCGGCCGACGGTGTGCCCGAAGGCCGCGCTGGTCACGTAGCCGGCCGGGTGGCCGTCGACGAAGACGGGCTCGTGGCCGAGGACGACGCTGCGGCCGTCGTCGATCGTCAGGCAGGACAGCCGCCGGTCCACCGTGTCGTCCCCGATCCCGGCGAGAGCCTGCCGCCCGACGAAGTCGGCCTGCTTCTGCTTGCGGACGGCGAACCCGAGCCCGGCCTCGTAGGGGTTGTGCTCGGTGGTCATGTCGTGGCCCCAGGCCCGGTAGCCCTTCTCCAGCCGGAGGCTGTTGAAGGCGGCCCGGCCTGCCGCGATCACGCCGAGGTCCTGGCCGGCGCGCCACAGCACGTCCCACAGCCGCTGGCCGTTGTCGGCGCTGGTGTAGAGCTCCCAGCCGAGCTCGCCGACGTAGGACAGCCGCATCGCCGTGACCGGCACCCCTCCGATCCGGGCCCGCTTGGCGCGGAAGTACTTGAGCCCGTCGTTGGAGAAGTCGTCGGCGCTGAGCCGCTGCACGAGGTCGCGGGCCCGTGGGCCCCACAGGCCGATGCAGCACGTGCCGCCGGTGGTGTCCCGGATCTGCACGCTGCCGTCCGCCGGCGCCTGGCGCTGGAGGTGGTCCAGGTCGAGGGGACCGTTGGCGCCGATCTGGAACAGCTGCTCGCCCAGCCGGGCGACGGTGAGGTCGCTGCGGATGCCGCCGGCCTCGTCGAGGGCGAGCGTGTAGGTCACCGACCCGACGGACTTGTCCATCTGCCCCGTCGTCAGCCGCTGGAGCAGGTCGAGGGCGCCGGGGCCGCTGACCTCGAGCCGCTTGAGCGGCGTCATGTCGTACATCGCCACGGCGGTGCGGGTCTTCCACGCCTCGGCCGCCGCGATCGGGGACCAGAACTGCGCGGTCCACGCGTCGCGCTCCGGCGGCACCCACTCCGCGGGCAGCTCGTCGACCAGGTGCGCGTTGGCCTCGTACCAGTGCGGCCGTTCCCAGCCGCCGGCCTCGAGGAAGACCGCGCCGAGCTCCTGCTGCCGGGCGTGGAAGGGGCTGACCCGCAGGTCGCGCGGGGACAGCCGGGGCTGCAGCGGGTGGATGACGTCGTAGATCTCGACGAAGTTCTGCTGCGAGGTCTCGCTGACGTACTCCGGCGCGAGCTGGACGTCCTCGAAGCGGTGGACGTCGCAGCCGTGCAGGTCGACCTCCGAGCGGCCCTCGACGAGCAGCTGGGCCACCGACCGGGCCACCCCGGCCGAGTGCGTCACCCAGACCGCCTCGGCGATCCAGAAGCCCGCCACGTCCCGCGCCTCCCCGACCAGCGGGCCGCCGTCCGGCGTGAACGAGAAGACCCCGTTGAAGCCGTTGTCGATCTTCGAGGAGCGCAGCGAGGGCAGCAGCAGCTGGCTCTGCTCCCAGGCCGGCGCGAAGTCCTCATCGGTGAAGGGCAGCATCGAGGGCATCGACGACTCCCGCACGCCGTCCCCCTGCGGCAGCTCGCGCAGGTCGACCGGCATCGGCCGGTGGGCGTAGGACCCGATCCCGAGGCGGTCGACGCGCTCCCGGTAGTACAGGTCCTGGTCCTGGTGCCGGAGGATCGGCAGGCTCGCCTCGCTGAGCTCGTCGTTGCGGCCGACCAGGTCCGGGACCTGGCCGGTCCAGACGAACTGGTGGGCCAGCGGCAGCAGGGGGACGTCCATCCCGACCATCGCACCGAGCTCCTGACCCCAGAAGCCGGCGCAGGAGACCACGATGTCGGCAGGGATGACGCCGTCCGGGGTCCGGACGCCGGTGACCCGGCCGCCGGTCTGCTCGATGCCGGTCACGCGGGTCGAGCCCTGGAAACGGGCGCCCCGCGCCTCGGCACGGCGGGCCAGCGCGACCACCGCCCGGGACGCCTTGGCCAGGCCGTCGCTCGGGATGTGCAGGCCACCGAGGATGCGGTCGCGGTCGACCAGCGGGTGCAGCCGCACGCACTCGTCCACGTCGACCACCCGCGACTCGACGCCCCAGGAGGTGGCCCAGCCCTGCTTGCGGTGCAGGTCGGCGAGCCGCTCCGGCGTGGTGGCGACCTCCAGGCCGCCGACCTGGTTGAAGCACCAGGCGCCGTCGACGTCGATGCCCTTGAGCTTCTCCACGGTGTAGCTGGCGAACGCCGTCATGGTCTTGGAGGCGTTGGTCTGGAAGACCAGCCCCGGCGCGTGCGAGGTGGAGCCCCCGGTCAGCGGGAGGGGTCCCTGGTCGACCACGGTGACGCGGTCCCAGCCACGGGCGGTCAGCTCGTCGGCCAGGTTGGCCCCGACGATCCCCGCTCCGATGATGACCACACGAGGGGTGGTGGACATTGCTTTCGCTCCTGACGTGCCGGTGGATCCGGGGACTGCGGACGAGGGTCGGTCAGCTGTCGTGGGTGGTGGTGAACTCGAGGGCCGCGTCGAGCAGCCAGTCGGCGAGGTAGCCGGCGAAGGACGACCGGACCAGGACGACGAAGTCGTCGGCGGCGTCGGACAGGGCCAGCAGCACGACGCCGGCCTGGCCGAGCATCGTCTGCGCACTGCTGCCCCGGCCGAACACCCGTGGGTGCAGGTCGATCGAGCAGCCCCTGGCCAGGACGTCGCGCACCCGCGCACCGGTCAGCCGGAGGCCGATCCGCTGGGCGGAGACGTCCGTCGCGGAACCGCCCAGCTCGAGGACGGCGGCGCGGAAGCGGGCCTCCAGCTCTTCCGGCGTCTCCGTGGTGCTGCTGAGCAGCCACTCGTCGGGGCCGAGCCAGACGGCCCGCCCCGTCCCGGCCGGCACCCAGGTGTTGGGAGCCGTCGGCAGGTCGACGCCCAGCGCCGCCGACGCCTCGGCGCCGACGGTGCCGAGCCGGACGTCGACCATCGCGACGTACGGCTCGACCGTGATGCCGACGGTGTCGGGCAGACGCTCGAAGGCGGTGCGCCACCCCTCGAGCGGGTGGGTGCGCAGCAGCTCAGCCATCGCGACGGGCTCCTTCGGGATCGACCAGCACCGAGCCGGTCACCTCGACCGGGACGAGGGTGCCGTTGACGGGGACGTGGACGGTGTCGCCGATCCGCTCCCGGCCGCCCTTGACCAGGGCCAGGGCGAAGGGACGGGCGAGCTCGGCGCTGCGGTAGCTGGAGGTGATGTGGCCGAGCATCGGGACCGGCGGGGGCGGCAGCTGGCCGTCGGCGAGGAAGTCGACGATCTGCGACCCCTCCGGCAGCACGGTCTGCCGGTCCACGGGCAGCAGTCCGACCAGCTGCTTGCGCAGCGGGTCCTGGTTGGCCTGCCGGGCGAAGGAGCGCTTGCCGACGAAGTCGGGCTTCTTCTTCGAGACCGCCCACGCCATGCCCAGGTCGTGCGGGGTGACGGTGCCGTCGGTGTCCTGCCCGATGATCGGGTAGCCCTTCTCCGCCCGGAGGACGTGCATGGTCTCGGTGCCGTACGGCGTGATGCCGTACGGACGGCCGGCCTCGAGCAGCCGCTGCCACACCGCGACCGCGTACCACGGGTTGACGTAGACCTCGTAGGCCAGCTCGCCGGAGAAGCTGATCCGGGCCAGCCGGACCGGCACCCCGTCGAGGGTGGTGTCCCGCCAGGTCATGAACGGGAAGGCCTCGTTCGAGACGTCCACCTGGGGGAAGACCGCGCCGACGACGTCCCGGGAGCGGGGACCCACGACGGGGAAGGTGACCCACTGCTCGGTGACCGAGGTGCAGTGGACCCGCAGGTCCGGCCACTCGGTCTGGGCCCACTCCTCCATCCAGTCGAGGATCTTCGCCGCGCCGCCGGTGGTGGTGAGGACGAGGAAGCGGTCCTCGGCCAGGCGCAGCACGGTGCCGTCGTCGATGACCATGCCGTCGACGCCGCACATCACGCCGTAGCGGACGGAGCCGACCTTCAGGCTGCTCATCATGTTCGTGTAGAGCCGGTCGAGGAGGACGGCGGCGTCCGGGCCCTGGACGTCGATCTTGCCGAGGGTGGAGCCGTCGAGGATCCCGACGCCGGTCCGGGCCGCGGCGCACTCCCGCAGGACCGCGGTCTCCATGTCCTCGCCGGGCCGCGGGTAGTAGCGGGGCCGCTTCCACTGGCCGACGTCCTCGAACACCGCCCCGGCCGCCACGTGCCACTCGTGCAGGGCCGTGATCCGCTCGGGGTCGAAGAGCCGGCCGCGGTCGCGGCCGGCCAGGGCGGCGAAGGCGACCGGGGTGTAGGGCGGCCGGAACGTGGTGGTCCCGGTGGCCTGCACCGGGATCCCGAGCAGCTCGGCGGTGATCCCGGAGGTGAGGATGCCGGAGGTCTTGCCCTGGTCGTGCGCCGTCCCGATCGTCGTGTAGCGCTTGACGTGCTCGATGGAGCGCAGGCCGGCGCCGACCGCGCGGGCGATGTCGGCGACCGTCGCGTCGCGCTGCAGGTCGACGAATGAGGTGCTGCCGTCGGCGCCGGAGGTGTCCGGCACCCGCCACAGCACCAGCGGCGCGGTCGGGACGACGGGGTCGGGGGTGGCGGGCAGCCGGTCCTCCCCTTCCGGCGGGATCACCAGCGCGGTCAGCGCGGCGCGCGCTCCGCGCTGCCCGTCGGCCAGGCACCCGGCCAGGTCGAACACGCCGGCGGCCGAGCCGGTGACGGTCAGGCCGTCGAGCGCCTCCCCGGGGAGGAACGCGCCGAGGGCCTCGTCGTAGCGGAGCCGGCCGCGGGCCTGGCTGAACAGGTGCACCGCGGGGTTCCAGCCCCCGCTGACCAGGAGCAGGTCGCAGGCGATCGCGCTGCTGGCGCCGACCTCGCCGTCCGCGAACGGGGCGACGAGGGCGTGCGTGACCCGCTCCACGCCCTGCGTGCCGGTCACGACGGCCCCGGACAGGACGCGGATGCCGGCGTGCGCGCACTCCTCGCGGCGCTGCGGTGACCCCTCCGGCCGGGCGTCGACCACCGCCTGCACGTGCACGCCCGCGCGGTGCAGGTCGAGGGCGGCGTCGTAGGCGCTGTCGTTCGTGGTGAACACGACGGCCTCGCGGCCGGGCAGCACGCCGTAGCGGTGCAGGAACGTCCGGGCGGCGCCGGCGAGCATGATCCCCGGGCGGTCGTTGTCGGCGAAGACGACCGGGCGCTCGTGCGCCCCCGTCGCGACGACGATCGACCGCGCCCGGATGCGCCACACCCGCTGGCGGGAGACGTGCTTGGGCGCGGCGGCGCCGAGGTGGTCGGTGCGCCGCTCCAGTGCCAGGACGAAACCGTCGTCGTAGCTGCCGAAGGCGGTGGTGCGCTGCAGGTGCAGCACCTCCGGGTGGCCGGCCAGCTCGGCGACCGCCGCGGCGACCCACTGCAGCGCCGGGGCGTCGTCGAGCCGCTCGGTGCCCGAGAGCAGCGAGCCGCCGGCCTCGGACTGCTCGTCGACGAGCGCGACGCGGGCACCGGCCCGGGCGGCGGTGAGCGCGGCGGCCAGCCCGGCGGGGCCGGCGCCCACGACCAGCACGTCGACGTGGTGGTGGACCGCGTCGTAGCGGGCGGAGTCGGGGACGTCGGCCAGGCGGCCCTGGCCCGGCAGGCCGTGGGCGGCCAGGCCGTCGTACAGCTCGACCGTGGTGGCCAGCAGCATCGGCTCGGGGAAGGGTTCCTCGATCTGCACCAGGCTGCCGGGGTCCTCGGCCCAGGCGGCGGCGATGCCGCGCGGTCGGCCGAGCTTGATGCTCGTGGCGACCTGGTGGCGGCCGTTGGCTAGCAGCGCCGAGGCCAGGGTGTCGCCGGGGTGCCCGGTGAGGGTCTGCCCGTCGAAGGTGAACTCGACGGTGGTGGCGCGGTCGATGCGGCCGCCCTCGGGGATGCGGAACGGGCTCGTCATGGGGCTGTGCTCCTGCGTGACCTCGCGAGCTCGGTCGCGAGCGGCTTCGGGTCATCGAGGCGGTAGACGCGCTCGAAGCGGTAGGTGGTGGTGTCGCGGATCGCGTTGAACCAGCGGCGGCAGCCGGCGCTGTGGTTCCAGCGCTCGGCGAAGCGACCCTTGGGGTTGGCGCGGAAGAAGACGTAGTGGGCCCACTCCTCGTCGGAGAGCTCGGCGGGGCTGTCCGGGTAGGGGACGTGGGCCTGGCCGCCGTAGTGGAACTCGACCTCCTCGCGGGGGCCGCACCACGGGCATTCGATGAGTTGCACGGGGGACTCCCTGGGTCAGTGGGCCACGGCGGCGGCGCCGTGCTCGTCGACGAGCGCGCCGGTGACGAAGCGGTCGAGGGTGAACGGCGCCACGTACGGGTGCGGCTCGCCGGTCGCGATGGTGTGCGCCAGGCACGAGCCGATGCCGGGGGTGGCCTTGAACCCGCCGGTGCCCCAGCCGCAGTTGAGGTAGACGTTCTCGTACGGCGTCCGGCCCACGATCGGGGAGGCGTCGGGGCTGGTGTCGACGATCCCGCCCCAGGTGCGCAGCAGGTGCGCCCGGGCGAAGACGGGGAACAGCTCCACGGCGGCGGCCATCTGGCGCTCGATGATGTGGAAGGCGCCCCGCTGGCCGTAGCCGTTGTAGGAGTCGACGCCGGCGCCCATGACCAGCTCGCCCTTGTGCGCCTGGGAGACGTACACGTGGACGGCGTTGGACATGACCACCGTGGGGTGCACCGGCTCGAGCAGCTCGGAGACCAGCGCCTGCAGCGGGTGGCTCTGCACCGGGACGCGGAAGCCGAGCATGTCGGTCAGCACGGAGGTGTGCCCGGCCGCGCAGAGGGCGACCGTGCCCGCGGCGATGGTGCCCCGGGTGGTCTGCACGCCGGTGACCCGGTCGCCGTCGGTGGTGAAGCCGGTGACCTCGCAGTCCTGGATGAGGTCGATGCCGGCCTCGTCGGCGCGGCGGGCGAAGCCCCAGGCGACGTAGTCGTGCTTGGCGATGCCGGCGCGCGGCTGGTAGGTGGCCCCGAGCACCGGGTAGCGGATGTCGGCCGAGGTGTTGACGATCGGGCAGATCTTGCGGACCTCGTCGGGCTCGACCCACTCGGCGTCGACGCCGTTGAGCTTGTTGGCCTCCACCCGGCGCACGCTGTCGCGGACGTCCTGCAGCGTGTGCGCGAGGTTGAGCACGCCGCGCTGGCTGAACAGGATCGGGTAGCCGAGATCCTCCTCGAGCCCCTCCCACAGCTTGAGCGAGTGCTCGTAGATGGCGGAGCTCTCGTCCCACAGGTAGTTCGACCGGATGATCGTGGTGTTGCGGGCCATGTTGCCGCCGGCCAGCCAGCCCTTCTCCAGCACCGCCACGTTCGTGATGCCGTGGTTCTTGGCCAGGTAGTGCGCGGTGGCCAGGCCGTGCCCGCCACCGCCGACGATCACCACGTCGTAGGAGCGCTTCGGCTCGGGGTCCCGCCAGAGGAAGTCCGGGTGCTCGGGCAGGTCGGCGCCGGGGGTGCGGGGGCTCATCGGGGGACCTCCGTCAGGTCGGGGTAGAGCGGGTGGCGGTCGGCCAGCCGGGTGACCCGCGTGCGGAGCTCGGCGAGCAGCTCCTCGCCGACCGAGGGGCGCAGCGCGGCGGCGATCACGTCGGCCACCTCGGCGAAGTCGTCGAGATCGAAGCCCCGCGCGGCCAGCGCCGGGGTGCCGATGCGCACCCCGGAGCTCACCATCGGCGGCCGGGGGTCGAACGGCACCGTGTTGCGGTTGACGGTGATGCCGATGGAGTGCAGCCGGTCCTCGGCCTGCTTGCCGTCCAGCGGCGACTCACGCAGGTCCACGAGGACGAGGTGGACGTCGGTGCCACCGCTGACCACGTCGATGCCGGCCTCGCGGCAGTCGGCGGCCAGCAGGCGCTCGGCGAGGATCCGGGCACCGGCGAGGGTGCGCTCCTGCCGCTCGTGGAAGGCCGGCTCGCCGGCGAGCTTGAAGGCCACCGCCTTGGCGGCGATCACGTGTTCCAGGGGCCCGCCCTGCTGGCCGGGGAACACCGAGGAGTTGAACTTCTTCGCGAGGTCGGCGGTGGCGAGGATGACGCCGCCGCGGGGGCCGCCCAGGGTCTTGTGGGTGGTCGAGGTGACCACGTGCGCGTGCGGCACCGGAGAGGGGTGCAGCCCGGCGGCGACGAGGCCGGCGAAGTGCGCCATGTCCACCATGAGGTACGCGCCGACCTCGTCCGCGATCCGCCGGAACTCCGCGAAGTCCAGGTGGCGGGGGTAGGCCGACCAGCCGGCCACGATGAGCTTCGGCCGCCGCTCCAGCGCCAGCTTCTCCACCTCGGCCATGTCGACCCGGTGGTCCTCACGGCCGACGTGGTACGCGGCCACGTCGTAGAGCTTCCCGGAGAAGTTGAGCTTCATCCCGTGGGTCAGGTGGCCCCCGTGGGCCAGGTCGAGTCCCAGGATCGTGTCGCCGGGCTGCAGCAGGGCGGACATCGCCGCGGCGTTGGCCTGCGCACCCGAGTGCGGCTGCACGTTGGCGTACTCCGCACCGAACAGCGCCTTCAGCCGGTCGATGGCCAGCTGTTCGACGACGTCGACGTGCTCGCAGCCGCCGTAGTAGCGCCGGCCCGGGTAGCCCTCGGCGTACTTGTTGGTCAGCACCGAGCCCTGGGCCTGCATGACGGCCACCGGAGCGAAGTTCTCGCTGGCGATCATCTCCAGCGTGGTCTGCTGCCGGGTCAGCTCGGCGGTGATCGCGTCGAAGACCGCAGGGTCGGTGTCCGCCAGCGATCGGTTGAGAACCCGGTCCGAGATGGCCGGCGCCTGGAGCGCTCCGTCGACCTGGACGACCATGCCGCAGTCCCTTCTGTCATGAGATGAAGCCGAAAACTGGTATATCAGTCGTGCAACACCGTAGGGTGAGCTCCGGGCGGGGTCAAGGGGCGCCGGGAAAGGACCTCTCTGCCCCAACCGCTCGCAGAAGATCCCCGTCCTCCCCACCCCTCGTGACCACGAAGCGGTGCCCGGGACGGGGCCACGACCCGTGGAGATCCCGGTACGTCCGGTCCGCACATCCCCGAGAGGAGAACCACCATGGCCTACGAGGTGAAGGGCGTCGTCGCCCGCAGCAAGGGAGCCCCGGTCACGGTCGAGACGATCGTCGTCCCCGACCCAGGCCCCGGCGAGGCCGTCATCGACGTGCAGGCGTGCGGGGTCTGCGCCACCGACCTGCACTACCGCGAGGGCAACATCAACGACGAGTACCCGTTCCTGCTCGGCCACGAGGCCGCCGGGGTGGTCTCCGCGGTCGGGGAGGGTGTCACCAACGTCGCGGTCGGGGACTTCGTGATCCTGAACTGGCGGGCCGTCTGCGGGCAGTGCCGGGCGTGCGCCCGGGGCGAGCTGCAGTACTGCTTCGCCACCCACAACGCCGCGCAGAAGATGACCCTCACCGACGGCACCGAGCTGTCGGCGGCGTTGGGCATCGGCGCGTTCGCCGAGAAGACCCTGGTGCACTCCGGGCAGTGCACCAAGGTCGACCCCGAGGCCCCGGCCACCGCCGCCGGGCTGCTGGGCTGCGGCGTCATGGCCGGCGTCGGGGCGGCGATCAACACCGGCGGCGTCCGGCGTGGGGAGTCGGTGGCGGTGTTCGGCTGCGGCGGCGTGGGCGATGCCGCGATCGCCGGGGCGAGGCTGGCCGGGGCGACCACGATCGTCGCCGTCGACATCGACGACCGGAAGCTGGAGTGGGCCCGCCGGTTCGGCGCCACCCACACCGTCAACCCGCGGGAGACCGACGCGGTCGAGGCGATCAAGTCCCACACCAACGGCTTCGGCGTGGACGTCGCCATCGACGCGGTCGGCCACCCGGCGGTGTTCGAGCAGGCCTTCTACGCCCGCGACCTGGCCGGCCGGGTGGTGCTGGTCGGCGTCCCCGCACCCGACATGCAGATCACGCTGCCGCTGATCGAGGTCTTCGGCCGGGGCGGGGCGATCAAGTCCTCCTGGTACGGCGACTGCCTGCCCTCCCGGGACTTCCCGATGCTGACCGCCCTCTACCGGCAGGGCCGCTTCCCGCTCGAGGACTTCGTCAGCGAGGCCATCGGCCTGGACGACGTCGAGGAGGCCTTCGACAACCTGCGCCGGGGTGAGGTGCTGCGCTCGGTCGTGGTGCTGGACAAGTGACCGAGCTCGCGAGCCCACCGATGAGCGCAGCACCGCGGGGAACGGGCACGACGGAGCGCCGGCGAGGAGGACGCGTGACCGCCCGCATCGACAAGACCGTCGTCACCGGGGACACGCTGTTCTGCGGCGGCCCGGGCGCCACCGGGCGGTCCTACAGCGACGAGCCGACCATCCTGAACTCCATCCGCTCGTGTCTGCTGACCCTGCCGGTGACACGGTCGTCCGGACCGGCCACGGCGACGACACGACCATCGCCGCGGAGGTGTGCCGTGTCCGTTGAGAGCCCAGGCCGGGCGCCCGGGGGAACAGGGTCACCGCCCACGGTCGGGGGCCGGCCGACGCGGCGGCGATCCCCGGGTGTGCTGGAGCGGGCGTTGCGGGAGGCGAGCTACGAGGTCCTGCCGCTGCGGGGCGCCGAGGACTCGGTCGTCGAGCACGTCCCCCGGACCGTGCCCCTCACCGTGACGGTGACCGAGGCCAAGGGCCTGACGCCGACCATCGAGTTGGCCGAGCGGTTGCGGGGTCACGGGTTCATCGCCACGCCCCACCTGGCCGCCCGCCTGATCCGGGACCGGGCCCACCTGGCCGACATCGTGGCCCGCCTGCGTACCGCCGGTGTGGACAGCGTGTTCGTCATCGGGGGCGATGCCGCTGAGCCCGCGGGGAGGTTCCCCGACGCACTCTCCCTGCTCGAGGAGCTGGAGACCGTTGGCCACCACTTCCGGGACGTGGGCATCGGCGGCTACCCCGAGGGGCACGGACACATCAGCGCAGAGCTGATCGAGCGCGCCCTCGAGCGGAAGGCCCCGTACGCGACCCACGTCATCACCCAGCTGTGCTTCCACCCCTCGACGACGACGGCATGGGCACGACAGGTCCATCTGTGGGACGTCGACCTGCCGATCCGGATCGGGCTCCCCGGCGCAGTGACCCGCCAGAAGCTGGTGCGCATCTCGGCCGGGCTCGGGCTCGGCCAGTCGGCCCGGTTCCTCGTGAAGCAGCAGAGCATGTTCTGGCGCTTCTTCCTGCCCCACGGCTACCGGCCGGACCGTCTCGTGGAGGGCCTCGCACCCGCCCTCGGCCGGCCCGAGCACAACCTGCAGGGGTTCCACTTCTTCACGTTCAACGAGGTGGCGAGGACGGAGGCGTGGCGGCAGGAGTGGCTGGCCCGGCTGTCCGGGGTGGACCCGAGGTAACGAGGTACGCCGCCGTCGACGAGCTGACGGCACGACCGGGGAGGAACGGCATGCGCGGGCCCGAAGTGGAGCACGGAGGCACCACGCTCCTCGCCTCGCCGGAAGGCGGCCGCCATCCGCCCGGCAACGGCCTGCTGATCAGCGGGACGGACCGCACCGTGCTGATCGCCCCTCGATCGAGGTCCCCCGACGAGGGCGGGGCCCGTCCAGGGGATCGCCGGGAGCCCGGGGACGGACTGCAACGGCCACCTCCAGGGTCCCGCCAGGGTCCCGCGCCCAGCCAGCGAGGTGTGGGAGAAGGGTGGTCCTTCCTCAGCGGATGCCGCCGACCGGGACGTCGGCGCGCCCCGGGTCCTCATCGGGATCGCCGAGGCGGGCAGCCCGGATCCCGGTCTCGAGACCCGACCGGGCCGGTGCACCCGGCGCCGTACCAGCGGCGTGCTCGGGCAGCACGCCGCCGCTGTGGCGGGCCCGCAGCAGGTAGTACGCCAGCCCGACCAGCGCGATGGCGCCGATGAAGGCGAAGGCCCCCCACTGCAGGTACCAGTGGTACGGCCCGGTGGCGTTGTAGACCTCCCGCCGTGGCCAGGCCAGGTTCAGCGCCATGCCCCCTCCCCACAGCACCGCCAGGACGTTGACCGGCAGACCCCAGCGGCCGAGCGAGAAGTGTCCCTCGTCGCTGCGACCACCGGGGACCGGCCAGCGACCCCGCAGCCGGCTGAGCAGCATCGGCACGGTGACCAGCAGGTAGGCCAGGTAGACCATGATGATCGCGATGCTGGTGAGGACCGTGAAGATCTGCGGCTGGCGGATGTTGATCAGCAGGATCCCGATGGACAGGACCCCGGTGACGACCGCGGGGACGACCGGCGTCTTGCGCCTGGGGTGGACCTTCGCCAGCCGGGTGCTGAACGGCAGGCCGTTGTCGCGCGCCATCGCGAACACCATGCGGATCGTCGCGGTGTGGACCGCCAGGCAGCACACGGTGATGGCGATCATGATGCAGAGCAGGAACACCTTGCCCAGCCCGGTCCCCGCGACCTGGAGCAGCACGTACTGCAGCCCGCCGGTGCTCGACGACAGCTGCGGGTCGTCCAGGTCCTGCACCGCCATGAGGCCGAAGAGCAGGATCAGGCCGCCGAGGACGAACGACGCGATGACCGCGCGGACGATGGCCTTCGGGGCGGTGCGCCGCGGGTCGATCGTCTCCTCGCCCAGCGAGCTGGCGGTGTCGAAGCCGTACATCACGTAGGCCGAGGCCAGCGAGGCGACGAGGAAGGCGCTCAGGTAACCCAGGTCCCGGCCCTCGCCCATACCGGCGGTGTCGGTGAGGACCTCGACCGGGCTGCGGGTCATCGCCACGGCCAGGATCACGATGATCAGCACGGCCGCGACCAGCTCGATGAGCACGCCGGCGCTGTTGATCCGCGCCATGAGCTTCACGCCGTAGGCGTTCACCACGGTGGTGAACAGGATGAGGGCGCTGCCGAGGATCACGGCGTTGACCGCGAAGTCGTAGGTCCCCGTGCCGTCACCGACGATCTGGAAGCCCGACCACAGCTGGGGCAGCGTGATCTGGTAGGCGAGGACGGTCGCCGAGAGCGTCACGATCGAGGCCGTGAGCATCATCCAGCCGGTCATCCACGAGGTGGTCCGGCTGCCCAGCCGCTTGGTCCAGTTGTAGAGCGACCCCGCCACCGGGTACTTCGCGGCCAGCTCGGCGAAGCACAGCGCCACCATCAGCTGACCGAGGAAGACCATCGGCCAGGACCACAGGTAGGCCGGGCCGCCGGCGCCGTAGCCGAAGTAGAACAGCTGGAACGTGCCGGTCAGGATCGAGATGTAGCTGACGCCGGCCGCGAAGCTGGAGAACTTGCCGATGCTGCGGTCGAGCTCCTGCTTGTAGCCGAACTCGGCGAGGTGGGAGTCGCCGTCCTGCGTGGAGTGCGCGCTCACGGGCGTCCGTCCGGTTGGGGGTTGGGGATGAGGTCAGCCCTTGAACCAGCGAGCTGGCGCAGGTGCGGTGTTGTGCCAGATGTGCTTGGCCTCGCGGTACTCGGCGAGGCCCGACGGTCCGAGCTCGCGCCCGTTGCCCGACCGTCCGAACCCGCCCCACTCCGCCTGCGGCAGGTAGGGGCCGAAGTCGTTGATCCAGACCGTCCCGTGCCGGAGGGCTCGGGCGACCCGCTCGGCCCGGGCGGTGTCGGCGGTCCAGACCGCCCCGGCGAGCCCGTAGTCGGTGTCGTTGCCGAGCGCGATCGCCTCCTCCTCCGTCGAGAACCGCTCCACGGTGAGGACGGGCCCGAAGGACTCCTCCTGGACGATCCGCATGTCGCGGCGGCAGTCGGCGAACACCGTCGGCAGGTAGAAGAACCCACCGGCGAGCTCCGGCTCCTCGGGACGTCGCCCACCGGTGACCAGCCGGGCGCCCTCACGGACCCCGGCCGCGACGTACTCCTCCACGCCCGCCCGGTGCTGCTCGGAGACGAGGGGGCCGCTCTCCGTCGCCGGGTCGAACCCGTTGCCGAGGCGGATGCGCTGGGCGCGCTCGGCCACGGCCGCGACGAACTCGTCGTGGATCTCGTCCTGCACGATGAGCCGGGTGCCGGCGGAGCACACTTGACCAGCGTGCAGGAAGACCGCCGTCAGGGCGTTGTCGACGGCGGTGTCGAGGTCGACGTCGGCGAAGACGATGTTGGGGTTCTTGCCGCCCAGCTCGACGGTCACCTTCTTCACCGTCTCGGCCGCCGCCCGCAGGATCGACTGCCCGGTGCTGAGGCCGCCGGTGAACGACACCAGGTCCACGTCGGGGTGCTCGACCATCGCCGCCCCCACCTCGCGGCCACCGAGGACGAGGTTGACCACGCCCGCCAGGACGCCGGCCTCCTCCAGCAGCTCGGTGAGCCGGATGGTGGTCAGCGGGGTGACCTCGCTGGGCTTCACGACGATCGTGTTGCCGGCCGCGAGCGCCGGTGCGACCTTCCAGGACACCTGCAGGAGCGGGTAGTTCCACGGCGTGATGAGCGAGCACACGCCCACGGGCTCGTAGACGACGCGGCTGACCACGTCGGGGCGGCCGGCGTCGACCAGGCGGCCGGGGTCCTCGTCCGCGAGGTCCGCGTAGTAGCGGAACACCGCGGCCACGTCGTCGACGTCCTGGCGGCTCTCGCCGACGGTCTTGCCGGTGTCCAGGGTCTCCAGCCGGGCGATGTCCTCCCGGTCCCGCACCAGGAGGTCGGCGACGCGGCGCAGCAAGGCACCGCGCTCGGCCGCCGGGGTGCCCGACCACCCGCCCGCGTCGAAGGCCGCCCGGGCGGCACCGACGGCGGCGGCGACGTCCTCGACGGTCGCCTCGTCGACCTTCGCGACGACGCTCTGGTCGAACGGGTTGACGACCTCGCGCTGGTCCGACGAGGACCCCGGCCGCCAGGTGCCGCCGATGAAGAGGTTGGCCATGACACTCCCTACCTGTCGCGGTGTGTGCGACCGTCGTGGTCCGGGACAGCTGGCGGGGCGTCCCGGCCCGCGTCGAGGTCCCGTCGAAACGGGTCCCGCAGTGCCACCAGCCTGGCCGATCGCCGGTCACGGCGAGGAACCGGGGATGACGACCTCCTCCGTGAGGTGCCCGGTCCGGGGTGGTGGCCGACCGGCGAGCGGCCACGTGCGCTCGGGACCCGCTCCCGGGGTGACCGCGCGGACCGACGGCTGAACGGGCGGCGTCGTGCGGGGTGCCGTCAGCGCAGGGCGCACCAGGTCGTTGCCACCTGCTGCCGCCGCGAGGACCCTGGGCGCCGCGGCGATGCCGCAGGAGCACCGCCGTCCTGGAACCGCTGCGTCCTGGAGAGGAACGGCGCCGTGTACGCACGCTCGACCACCATCCGTGGCAACCCGCAGTCGATGGACGCGGGGATCGACTTCGTCCGCGACGAGTTGATGCCCGCCGTCCGCGGCATGGACGGCTGCGTCGGGCTGTCCCTGCTCGCCGACCGGGACTCCGGGATGTGCATCGTCACGACGTCCTGGCGCGACCGGGAGGCGATGCAGGCCAGCGCCGAGGGGGTGCGGTCGATGCGGGACCGGGCGGTGCAGGTCTTCGGCGGCGAGTACGAGGTGCAGGAGTGGGAGGTGTCGGCCATGCACCGCCGGCACGAGGCCCACCACGGCGCCTGCGCCCGCGTGACGTGGATCCGCGGCGAGCCCGATGGCATGGAGCGCGCCATCGACGCCTTCCGGATGAGCCTCATGCCGCGACTCGACGACCTCGCCGGCTTCTGCAGCGTCAGCCTGATGACCCACCCGGCCGAGGGCATGGCCGTCTCGGCAGTCACCTACGACAGCCGGGAGGACATGGTCGAGAACCGCGAGAGCGCCCGCGCGCTGCGCGACGAGTTCGTGACCAGGATGGGCCTGGCCGTCACCGACGTCCGGGAGTTCGACCTGGTCCTCGCCCACCTGCGGGTACCCGAGACCGCCTGAAGGACCCCGTCCTCCCCGCCCTTCGCCAGCTCAGGGCGGTGCCCTGGACGGCGCCGAGTGGCGGAGCCGGCCGGGACCGCCCCGGCCCGCCCGCCGGGAGAGGAGAGAGCACGTGCACGCACGCACCACCACCGTCCACGGCGACCCGACGGCCATCGACGAGGGCATCGCCTTCCTGCGGGACCGGGTCATGCCCGCCGTCGAGGGACTGCCCGGCTACGTGGGCCTGTCGATGCTCGCCGACCGCGATTCCGGGCGCTGCATCGCCACCACGTCCTGGAAGGACGAGGCCGCCATGGCCGGCACCGGCGAGCAGTTGCGGCCGCTGCGGGCCCGCTTCGCCGAGGTCCTCGGCGGGTCGGTGGAGCTGCACTCGTGGGAGATCGCCGTCGTGCACCGGGTGCACGAGGCGCCCGACGGGGCGTGCACCCGGGTCACCTGGACCCGGACCGACCCCAGCCGGCTGGCGCAGGCCCTCGAGGCCTACCGGACGGGCCTGCTGCCGCGGCTCGAGGAGCTCGACGGCTTCTGCAGCGCCAGCCTGCTCGTCGACCCCCGGGAGGGCCGGGCCGCCGGCTCGGTCACCTACGCCGACCGCCTGACGCTGGAGCGTTCCCGGACCGACGCCACGGCCGTCGACGAGGAGTTCGCCGCCGCCGTGGACAGCGAGATCAGCGAGGTCGCCGAGTTCGAGCTCGTCCTCGCCCACCTGCGGGTCCCCGAGACGGCGTGAGCACGGCCGGGTCTGCCGAGTCGACCGGCCGGCCCACGGAAGGCGGCCCAGGTCCCCCTGCCTGAGGTCTCCTCCCGCAACCTCCACCGCTGCTTCCAGGAGGAAGCAGCGGTGGAGGTTGCGGGGATCACGTCTCCTCGCCTCCCGCCCGGGACGAGCGTGGATCGGCACCCGCGGGGAGCGCGGGGCGACATGGTCCGCTCTCACACCACCCGGGTCAGCGCCGGCCACAGCCCGTCGCCGCCCTGGGCGAGCAGGCCCACGCCCAGCACCTGCGACCAGGTCAGCTCGGAGCCGGCCTCGTCGCGCCACGACCACAGCCGCCGGGTGAGGTGGTGCAGCCGGTACTCCTGGGTGAACCCGATCGCGCCGTGCACCTGGTGGGCGAGCCGGGCCACGACCTCCACCGCCGCACCGGCGCGCACCTTCGCCGCTGCCGCGGCCAGGACGACGTCCCGGGTGGGCGGGGCAGTGGCGCGATGGAGGGTCTGGACGGCGGCGTCGACCAGTGCGGTCACCGCGGTGACCTCGCCGGCCATCTGCGCCAGCTCCATCTGCACCGCCTGGAACCTGCCCAGCGGCCGGCCGAACTGGTGGCGCTCGCCGGCGTACTGCACGGTCCACGCGAGCACCTGCTCCAGCGCCGCCGCCAGCTGCACCGCCCGCGCCAGCGCGTAGCGGGCCCGCACCTCGCCGGCCTGCACGGAGGTCAGCAGCGCGCCGGACGCCGCGGTGCCCCCGAGCACCAGCGACCCGCGCGGCTCCCCGGCCAGGTTGCGCGCGTCGCTGGTCGCCAGCCCCTCGGCGTCCACCAGCGCGAGCACCGCGCCCTCGATGCCCTCGGGCGGCTGCGCCAGGACGGCGACGTGCTCCGCGACCCTCGCCCACGCCACGTCGGTCGCGGTGCCGGTCAGCGTCCAGCGCCCCGGCCCGTCGCCGTCGTCCGACGGCTCGGCGTGCACCGCGCTGGCGAGCGCCAGCGTCAACGGCTGCGCCGGGTCGGGGAGGTCCAGGTCGGCGGCCAGCAGCGCGGGACCCGCGGCCAGCAACTGCTCGGCCACCGGCACCGCACCCGCGCCGGCGGCCAGCGTGCGGACGACGGCCACCGCGTCGGCCAGCTCGCCGCCGGAACCGCCGGCCTCCTCGGGCAGCCCCACCCCGGTCAGCCCGGCCTCGGCCAGGTCGCCCCACAGCCCGGCGTCCCACGCGGTGTCCGCGGTGAGGACGAACGGCTCGTGGCCGGCGAGGATGTCCCGGACGGTCTCGACCACCAGGTCCTGGTCGCTCATCGCAACCCCAGCCCGCGCGCCACGATCCCCCGCAGGATCTCGTTGGTCCCGCCCCGCAGCGTGTAGCCCGGCGCGTGCAGCTGCGCCTCGGCCAGCGCCCGCCCCAGCGGGTCCGGCGCGTCCAGCGACGGCGTCACCTCGACCACCCGCCGGATCTCGTCGGCCACGTCGGCCTCGAACGTCGTCCCCACGTCCTTGACCAGCGCCGCCGGGATGTCGGGCAGCTCGCCGCGGTCCAGCGCCGCCGCGATCCGCAGCGACAGCTGGCGCAGCGCCAGCAGCCGCGCCGAGAGCCGGCCGAGGGTGGCCAGCTGCGCGCGGTCACCGGTGTCGCAGGCGCGCCGGCCGAACTCCGCGAGCAGCGGGTAGGTCGACAGGAACCGCTCCGGCCCGGACCGCTCGAAGGCCAGCTCCGCGGTCACCTGGTGCCAGCCGGCACCCTCCTCCCCGAGCAGCATGTCGCCGGGGACGACGACGTCGTCGAACACCACCTCGTTGAAGTGGTGGCCACCGTCGAGGATGCGGATCGGGTTGATGCCGATGCCCGGCAGCGACAGGTCGACCAGCAGCTGGGTCAGGCCCTGGTGCTTGCCGCGCGGCCCCTCCCCGGGCGGGCCGGTGCGCACCAGCACGATCGCGTAGTGCGAGTGGTGGGCGTTGCTCGTCCACACCTTGGCGCCGTTGACCACCCAGTCCCCGTCGCCGTTGCGCGCGGCGCGGGTGCGGATGGAGGCGAGGTCGGAGCCGGAGTCCGGCTCGCTCATGCCGATGACGAAGTAGCACTCCCCCGCGGCGATCCGCGGCAGGATCGCCTGTCGCTGCGCCTCGGTGCCGTAGCGCAGCAGGTTCGGCCCGGACTGCCGGTCGGCGATCCAGTGCGCCGCCACCGGCGCGCCGGCGGCGAGCAGCTCCTCGGTCACCGCGTAGCGCTCCATCGCCGAGCGCTCGTGCCCGCCGTACTCCTTCGGCCAGGTCATCCCCAGCCAGCCGCGCTCGCCCAGCTTGCGGGAGAACGCCGGGTCGACACCGGACAACCACGTGTCGACGTGCGTGGTGAAGGTGCCCGCGGCCAGCTCCTCGGCCAGGAACTCCCGCACCTGGGTGCGGACCTCCTCGGCGGCCTCGGACGGCGGCGCGGGCACCAGGGTCAACGAGCTGCTCATGCGGTGCGACTCCCCACGTCGGTGTGGCTGTGCCCCCCTGGTTGTACAGGGCAGCGGCGTGGGCAGCGCGCCGGCGTCCGGGTGCCCCGGTCAGCCGGGGGACGCCGGCGGGAGGACGTCGGGCGGGTCGCCGTCGTCCTCCTGGCCCTCGTCCGGCTCGCCCTCCTCGGGACCGCGGGTGAGCTGGCGCAGCTCGGCGACGACGTCCCCGGCCACGGTCGCCAGCGAGGTCACCGCACCGGACACCAGCCGCCGCACCCCCGGGCCGTCGAGACCGAGCAGCGCGCCGAAGCCGGCCGCGACGTCCACCCCGGGGAGGGCACCGGGCGCACCCCCCGGACGCACCTGGCCGTCGGCCAGCTCCGGCGACCACCGCATCGCGTCGCCGGACATCGTGATGTCGCCGGTGGCCCCGTCGATCGACTCGGTCACCGGGTTGGGTCGACGCTCCATGGCCGCCTCCCGCGCCGCACGTGCCCTGCACCGATGGTGGCCCGCCGGAGCAGCCTCCGCCAGGGCCGTCGGGGTCAGGGGCAGCGAGTGATGGCCAGCAGGGCCACGTCGTCGGCGCGCACCCCGCCCGCCAGCTCGGCCAGCAGCCGGTCGCACAGCTCGTCGGGGTCGGTCGTGTCGGCCCGCACCGCCGCCTCCCGCAGCGCGGCCAGGCCCCGGTCGAGGTCGGACTCCCGGCTCTCCACCAGCCCGTCGGTGTAGAGCAGCAGCGTCGCCCCCGGGGTGAGCACCCCCGCCCACTCCACCGCGGGGCCCGGCGCCGCGGGCGCACCGAGCATCCGGCTGGGTCGCACGTCGAGCAGCTCCGCCGTCCCGCCGGCGACCAGCAGCGGCGCCAGGTGCCCGGCGGAGGCGACCCGCAGCCGGCCGCTGCCCGGGTCGAGCACCGCGAAGAGGGCGGTGGCCATGAGCTGCAGGCCCAGCAGCGACCAGCCCGCCTGCAGCCGGTCGATGACCGCGCTCGGCGGCGGCCGGTCGGCCAGCAGCGCCCGGTAGACGCTGCGCAGCTGGCCCATCACCGCCGCGGCGCGGATGTCGTGCCCGACGACGTCGCCCACCGCCAGCGCCACCTGCCCGCCCGGCAGGGGGACGACGTCGTAGAAGTCGCCGCCCACGTCGGCACCACGGCTGGCCGGCAGGTACCGGACGGCGACCGCCAGCCCGGGCACCGGTGGCGGCGCCGGCGGCAGCAGGTTGGCCTGCAGCGTGTGCGACGTCCGGGTCTCCAGCTCCAGGCGCTGCGCCTTGTCCACCACCTGCGACACCTGCAGCGCCAGCTGCTCGGCCACCTCGACGTCGGCCGGCGTGAACGGCCCGCGCCGTCGGTCGCTGCCCAGGCTGAGGACGCCGAGGACGCGCCCGTCGGCCAGCAGGGGCACGCAGACGAGGCTGACCAGCTCCAGGGCACGGACGAGCCCCAGGTGTTCGTCGTCAGCGGTGATCTCCGCGAGCCACCGGTCGGTCACCTCGCGGATCCACACCGTCCGGCCCAGCTCCACGGCCTGCACGGCCGGGTGCGGTGACTCGTGGTGCGGCAGGTGCCGCTCCTGCAGCGCGGCGGCCAGGTCCTGCCGCGACGGGTCGCCGTGCCGGGCGGCCGCCCGGACCAGGCCGTGCTCGCCCGCCAGGTCGATGACGCACACGTCGGCCAGCCGCGGTACCGCCAGCTCGGCCAGCCGCTCCGCGGTCTCGGTGACGTCCCCGGCCGAGGCCATCAGCCGGGCCGCGTCGAGCAGGAACGCCGAGCGCTCCGCGTGCCGCGCGGTCTCCTCGAACAGCCGCACCCGCTCGATCGCCTGGCCCGCCTGGCGGCCGACGGTGGCCAGCAGGTCGGCGTCGGCCTGGACCAGTTGACCCCGCTCGCCCGGCGGGGTGAGCTCGATCAGCCCGGTGTCCCCCGTCACCCCGAGCAGCAGCACCAGCGCGCCGAGGTGGCGGGCGTCGGCGTCCACCGGGACGACGACCAGCGCCTCCTGACCGGCCTCCTCCATCGCGGCGGCCAGCCCCGGCCACACCGACCGCAGCCCCGCACCCAGCGGGACCGTGTGCACCCCGCCGTCGCGCACGAGCTCCGCGCCGCCGAACGCCGCGGCCTCCATCGCCTCCAGCAGCTCGGGGGCGATCCCGTCGGCGGCGGCGAGCTCCAGCGGCGGCATCGACGGCTCGGCCCGCCGGTTGGCCCGCCGCTCGCCGGCCAGCCACAGTGCCGCACCGCTGGCGCCGACCGCCTCCCGGCTGCGCCGCACGATCACCTCGGCCACGTCGCGCGCCGAGGACGCCGCCGACACCTCCGAGACGACCTGCTGCAGCGTGTGCGCGCGGCGCTCGGACTCCGCCGCCGCACGCTGTGCCGCCAGCAGCGCCCGCTCGTACCGGCGCCGGGACGTCGCCTCGAACACCGTCGCCCGGAGCAGCAGCGGCGCGCCCTTGTCGTCGCGCACCTCGACGGCGTTGAGCAGGCACGGCAGCAGCGACCCGTCGGCGCGGACGACGTCGAGCGCGACCTCCCGCACCATCCCCTGCATCCGCAGCAGCGGCGCCAGGTGGGTCTCGTAGAACACCCGGCCGCCGATGCTCAGCAGCTCCTGGAAGCGCAGTCCGATCAGCTGGCCGATCGGCCGTCCGGTCCACTCGCAGAAGGTGTGGTTGGCCTTGACCAGCTGCCCGTCGGGGAGTGCGGAGAAGTAGCCGCACGGGGCGTTCTCGTACAGGTCGGCCGGGTCGTCCTCCAGCAGCCGGCGCAGCCCGGCAGGACCCTCGCGGGGGTCCGGTCGCCGCGGCTCGTCCATGGCCGCGCTATCCGAGGAAGGCGCGGATCGCGGCGGTCGTCTCTCCCGGTGCCGACAGGTGCGGGCAGTGCCCGGTGGCCGCCAACTGGGTGAAGACGCTGCGGGGCACCTGGGCGTGCACGTACCGGCCGACCACCTCGGGGGCGATGGCGTCGTCGGTGCACTGCAGCACCAGCGTGGGCACCCGGACACCGGGCAGGTCGGCGCGGTTGTCGGAGAGGAAGGTGACGCGGGCGAACTGCCGGGCGATGTCGGGGTCGGTGCGGCAGAAGCTGTTGGTCAGCTCGGCGGTGAGCTCGGGCCGGTCGGGGTTGCCCATGATGACCGGCGCCAACGCAGCCGACCAGCCGAGGTGGTTGCTGTCGAGGGACTCCAGCAGCGCGGCGATGTCCTCCCGCGAGAAGCCGCCGGTGTAGTCGCCGTCGTCGACGTAGCGCGGGTTGGGCCCGACCATGACCAGCGCGCCGAACAGCTCCGGGGCGCTGGCCGCGGCCAGCACGCCCATCATCGCGCTCACCGAGTGACCGACGAAGACGACGTCGTCCAGGGCCAGCTCGTGGCAGATCTCCACGACGTCGGCGGCGTACCCCTCCAGCGACCCGTACTTGACCGGGTCGTAGGCCGACAGGTCCGACCGGCCCGACCCGACGTGGTCGAACAGGACGACGCGGTGGTCGACCGCGAACTCCGGGGCGACGAGGCGCCACATCTCCTGGTCGCACCCGAACCCGTGCGCGAAGACCATCGGCCGCCCGTCGTCCACCCCGCTCACGCGGACCCGGTTCCGGGCGATCACGCTCACCGCGGCAACGTAACCGCCGCAGGGCCCTCCTGTCCCTCCCCCGCCCGCGAGTCGTGGCCCGGCGCCGGGACGCGACAGGGACCGAGAGCCCTGTCGCGCGGGGAGCCGCCGTCCCTACGCTGGCGACGTCCCGGACCCCAGCTCCGGAGGTGCCCCATGCCCGCTGCCGCGGCGCTCCGCCGCTCCTCCGCCCGCACGGCCCCGGCCGGGCGGGCGGGAGAGCGCTCGGACGACGTCCCGACCTCGCGCGCGGTCGCCTCGGAACTGGTGCTGCACCGGGTGGTGCGCCGCGAGCTGCGGCTGCTGGCCGAGCTGTCCACGCGGGCGCTCGCCGACGACGCCGACCGCACCCGGGACCTGACCCGGCACGCCGACCTGATCGCCCGCCTGCTGCTGCACCACCACGCCGTCGAGCGCGAGCTGCTGTGGCCGGCGCTGCTGCGCGCGGCGCCGTCCGCCGGGCCGCGGGTGGAGCGGTGGACCGCCCGCGTCGCCGGCCTCGACTCCCGGCTGCGCGGCCTGTCCACCGCCGCGCGGCAGTGGGCGGTCGCCGCCTCGGACAAGGCGCGCGACGCGTTCGCGCTGGCCTGCCTGGACCTCGCCGACGCGGTCGACGCGCAGACCGCCGAGGAGGAACAGGAACTGCTGCCGCTGCTGGCCGCGCACCTCACCCCCGCGGCGTGGGCGGAGGTCACCCGGACGGCACGCTGCCCGCTGTCGCGGCGCGAGCGCTCGCTGGTGCTCGGCCTGGCGCTCGAGGACGCGTGCGCGGCCGACCGGGCGCGGCTGCTCGCCGGGCTGCCGGCGTCCACGCGGCTGGCCTGGCGGCTGGTCGGCCGGCGCCGCCACCGCGCGACCGTCGTCCGGCTGCGCGGGGAACCGCCCGCCGCCTGACGAGGGGCCGGCCCCCTCCCGAGGCTCGGCCCGAGCCTGGTGAGGTGCTGGAGCGGCCACCCTTCAGGGACCCGCGCCGAGCCTGCGAGGCGTGGGGGGAAGGGTGGTCCTTCTAGGGCGTGTCCTGCGGATCACCTGACTGGTCCGCGAGAATGCTGGCGCGATGGTGGGTCGCGGTGAGCTGACCGACGCGGCGTGGGCGCGGATCGAGCCCCTGCTGCCGGCAACCGGTGGCCGGGGCGGGCGATGGCGGGACCACCGCCAGGTGATCAACGCGATCCTGTGGCAGGCCCGCACCGGCGCGCCATGGCGGGACCTGCCCGAACGCTACGGCCCCTGGAAAACCGCCCACGAGCGGCTGCGCAAGTGGACCGCCGACGGCACCTGGGACCGGATCCTGGCCGAGGTGATCGTCAGAGACGACGCGGTCGGCGCGGTGGAGTGGACCTTTCACGTTGACTCCAGCTCCGTGCGAGCTCACCAGCACGCCACCGGAGCCCGGAAAAAGGGGGCGTGTGCGCCGCCTGGATCGAGGGTCTGGCCGTCGACGGCGAGGCCCTCGGGCGGTCCCGCGGCGGGCTGACCTCCAAGCTGCACCTGGCCGTCGACGGCCGCGGGCTGCCGATGGCCATCGGCCTGACCGCCGGCCAGGCCGGGGACAACCCGCAGCTGCTGCCGCTGCTGGACCAGGTGTCGGTCGCTCGTGTCGGTCCTGGCCGACCGCGCAAGCGCCCGGACCGGGTGGTGGCCGACAAGGCCTACGCCCACCCCTCCACCCGCGCGGCGCTGCGCGCCCGCGGCATCGCCTTCACCTGCCCGCAGAAGGCCGACCAGATCGCCCACCGCCAGGCCAAAGGCTCCGCAGGCGGGCGGCCACCGGCCTTCGACCCGGCCATCTACGCCGGCCGCAACGTCGTCGAACGCTGCTTCGCCCGCCTCAAGCAGTTCCGCGCCCTGGCCACCCGCTACGCCAAACGAGCCGCCTACTACCGGGCCATCCTGACCATCACCGCCATCGTCCTCTGGCTCCGCGAAGATCCGCAGGACAGGCCCTAGTAGCGGGACGTGCCGCAGTCCGCGCAGCGCTTGCGCGGCGGCAGGGTCTCCTGCTGGCAGTTGGCGCAGGTCCACGCGCTGCGGTCGATGCGCGGGTGGCTGCGGGCGCGTGGGCTGCGCCGGAGCCGGGGGTCGGTCCGGGTCTCGGTGGTGGTCGGACTCATGGGCACCTCCTGGGGTCGCAGTCCTCACGCTAGGCAGTCGGCGTGTCACGCAGGTGACATCCGGGTTGCCGTCGTCCACCAGCTCGGGACGGTCAGTCGGTGGCCAGCGCCTGCGCCAGCCCCAGGGCCTGCGCCAGGACCGCCTTCACCGGCCGGTCCAGCGCCGCGGCCGCCCGGACGACGTCCTCCCACTCCGGCACGGCGTTGAGGACCTCGCCGTCGGGCCCGAGGCCGAGCTTGACGGCCACCGGCTGGCCGCCCACGTCCACCGTCCGGAACCGGCGGGCCAGCACCTGGCGGGCCACCCCGGACTCACGGATCCCCAGCGTGGTGGTCTCCCGGAACAGCACGGCGCGCACGGCCGGGACGGCGACCGGCTCGGCCAGCGCGCTGACCACGTGCGCCGGGCGCCCCTTCTTCATCAGCACCGGCGTGAGCCAGGCGTCGAGCGCCCCGGCGGCCAGCAGGTCGGCGAGGACCGTCGGCCAGGCCCGTGGGTCGAGGTCGTCCACGTTGGCCTCCAGCACCGCCACCTCGTGCGGGGAGTCCGCCGCGAGGGCCTCCCCCAGCACCAGCCGCACCACGTTCGGCCGGTCGGCGGGGTCCCGGCCGCCGGCGCCCGTGCCGGTCCCCGTGGGCCGCATCGGCGGCAGGGGGCCGTACCCCGACGCCAGGGAGGTCACCAGCGCCACCCCCGTGGGCGTCGCCAGCTCCTCGTCGGCCCCTCCGCCGGAACCCGGCGCCGCCGCGTCGGCCAGCAGCGCCAGGACGGCCGGGCCGGGGACGGGCAGCCGGCCGTGCGCCGTCCGCACGTACCCGCCGCCCAGGGCGATCGGGGAGGCGACCAGCCGGTCCAGGCCGAGGGCGGCCACGCCGGCGCACACCCCCACCACGTCGGCGACCGCGTCCAGGGCGCCCACCTCGTGGAAGTGGACGTCGTCGGCGGGGACGCCGTGCACGGCGGCCTCCGCGCGGGCGAGTGCGGCGAAGACGTCGGACGCCGACGACCGCAGCGGCTCGGCCAGCCGGTCCAGCAGTCCCCGCACGTCGGCCCACGTCCGGTGCGGCTGGTCCTCGGCCGGCACGTCGACGTGCACCCGGACGGCGGCCAGCCCGCCGCGCCGGACGTCCTCGCGACGCAGGGTGATCGGCAACCCGAGCGGCTCCAGGGCCGCGGACAGCGTGGCCAGCGGGACCCCGGCCCCGACCAGCGCCCCGAGGAGCATGTCGCCGGAGACGCCGCTGCCCAGGTCCAGCCAGCCGACCCGGCTCACGCCGGCGGCTCGCCGGAGCGACCGGCGGCGACGGCCCGGGCCACCCGGGCGGCGAAGACCCCGGCGCCGAACCCGTTGTCGATGTTGCAGACGACCACCCCGGGCGCGCAGGAGTTCAGCATCCCCAGCAGCGCGGACAGCCCGCCGAAGCTGGCGCCGTAGCCGACGCTGGTCGGCACCGCGACGACCGGCGTCCCGACCAGCCCGCCGACGACGCTCGGCAGGGCGCCCTCCATCCCGGCGACCACGACCACCACGTCGGCGTCCCGGAGCACCGGCCGGGCGTCGAGGACGCGGTGCAGGCCGGCGACCCCGACGTCGGTCACCCGGACGACGCCGGCACCGTGCACGCGCAGCGTGGTGGCCGCCTCGCTCGCCACCGGCTCGTCCGAGGTGCCGGCGCTGACCACGGCGACCAGCCCGGCCGGCCGGGGCAGCGGCCCGACCGCGACCGTGGACCGCACGACCAGCGCGTCGGGCCAGCGGGCGGCCAGCGCCGAGACGGTCTCCGGCACCGCTCGGGTCACCAGCGCCGGCCGGTCGGGGGCGTCCGCGCGCAGCGCCGCGACGATGGCGACCACCTCCTCGGTGGTCTTGCCGGCGGCGTAGACGACCTCCGGGTCCCCGGTGCGGGCCCTCCGGTCGGTGTCGACGCGGGCGAACCCGAGGTCCACGTACCCCCGGTCGACGGGGACGGGGTCGGTCACCGCGGCACCGGGGTCAGGGTGAACGCGCGCCCCGGGCGGTAGGGCTCGTCGTCGAGGGCCGCGGTGCGGATGCCCGGCTCGACGGCGCGCATGGCGGCCAGCACCGCGGAGACGACGTCCGGGGGAACGCGGTCCCGGTCGGCGGCACCGACCTCGATGCGCACGTCGTCCTGCCGCAGCCGGCAGCGCACCACCGCCACCCCGGTGCGGGCGGTGAGCAGCGCCTCGCCCACCTCGACGGCGTGCAGCCGCGCGGGTGTCACGGCCGTCCCGGTGTACAGCCGGCTGGCCAGGCACGGCGAGGCCGGCAGGTCCGCGTGGGGAAGGCCCAGCTCCCGGGCCAGCGCCCGGACGTCGGCCTTGGTCGCCCCGACCTCGACGAAGGGGTGCCGCACCCCGGCCTCGGCCGCGGCCTGCAGCCCGGGACGGAACTCCCCGAGGTCGTCGGCGTTGGCGCCGCTGAGCAGGACGTGCCCGCCCCCGACCACGGCCACCAGGTCGCCCATCGCGTCGTAGAGGTGGGACTTGCAGACGTAGCACCGGTTCCGCGGGTTGGCGAGGTAACCCTCGTCCTCGAACTCCCGCGACCGCACCGTGCGCAGGTCCCAGCCCTCCGCCGCCGCCGTCCCGAGCACCCGGGCCGTGGCCGCTGCCGGGACGGCCGGCGTCACGCTGTGCACGACCAGCGTGGTGTCCGGCGCGGCCCGGTGCGCGGCCGCGGCCAGGGTCAGGCTGTCGACGCCGCCGCTGCAGGCGACCGCCCGGTACGGCAGGCCGGCGAGCAGGTCCAGCAGCCGCGCCCTCATGTCAGGTCCTCTCCTCGTGCGACCGACGGGCCGCCGTCCCATCCTGCGGCATCCGCGGCGGGCGGACCCGTCCGCGGCCCGCCGCCCCGGTGCGGCCGTGGCTAGGCTGCCGTCGTCGGTCGCCGCCCGGCCGGCCGACGTCCCGCCGGCAGATGGAGGACGGTCCGATGACGGCTGCACCCCCGACCGTGTCCCTCGCCTACGGCCGTGGCGCGATCGACGTCCCGCTGCAGGACGGGGCCCTGGTGATCACCCCGCAGGACGACCCGGCGCTCGAGGACCCGGCGACCGGCCTGCGGGAGGCCCTGCGCGACCCCATCGGGGTGCCCCCGCTGCGCGAGCAGGTGCGCCCCGGGATGACCGTCGCGGTCTCCGTCTGCGACGGCACCCGGGCCCAGCCGCGCCGGCCGGTGCTGCACGCCCTGCTGGAGGAGATCGACGCCGCCGCGCCGGGGTGCGAGGTCGTGGTCCTCGTGGCCACCGGCACGCACCGGGGCAACACCGCGGAGGAGCTGCGCGAGATGCTCGGCGACGACGTGCTGTCCCGGTGCCGGGTCGTGAACCACGACGCGCGGGACCGCAGCTCGCTCACCTCACTCGGCACCGCCGGCGACGGCGTGCCGCTGGAGCTGAACACCCTGTGGGTCGAGGCCGACCTGCGCATCACCACCGGGTTCGTCGAACCGCACTTCTTCGCCGGCTTCAGCGGCGGGCCGAAGATGGTGGCCCCCGGCCTGGCCGGGATCGACACCGTGATGGTGCTGCACGACGCCACCCGCATCGGGAGCCCGCTGGCGACCTGGGGCGTCGTCGAGGACAACCCGGTGCACCGCGACATCCGGGCGTGCGCGGCGCTCGCCCCGCCCCACCTGGCCCTCGACGTGCTGCTCGACCGCGCCAAGCGGATCACCCACGTCGTCTGCGGCGAGCTGTTCCAGATGCACGCCCGCGCCTGCGAGCTGGCCCGCGCCGCCGCCATGCGGGCCGTGCCCGAGCCGATGGACGTCGTCGTCACGACCAACTCCGGCTTCCCGCTGGACCAGAACCTCTACCAGGCGGTGAAGGGGATGGCCGCTGCCGAGCGCGTGGTGCGCACGGGCGGCAGCGTCCTGGTGGCCGCGGAGTGCGCCGACGGCCTGCCCGACCACGGCTCCTTCGCCGAGGTGCTCGGCGCGGCCGACGATCCGGCGGGGCTGATCGAGCTGATCTCCTCGGAGGGGTTCAGCGTGCCCGACCAGTGGCAGGTGCAGATCCTGGCCCGCATCCTCGGCAAGGCCGACGTCCAGCTGTACTGCGACGGCCTGGGCCCCGACGCGGTGCGCGCCGCCCACCTGACCCCCACCGCGGACCTGGCCGCCTCGATCGCCGAGGCGGTGGAGCGGCACGGTCCGGGGGCGCGCGTCTGCTACCTCCCCGAGGGGCCGCAGACCATCCCCTACCTGGCGGGCTGAACGAGCGCGGGGGGCGAGCGCGGGGGGCGATGAGTTCCGACCCCGCCGCCGGTCAGGAGGACGTGCGCGCGACGTTCGTCCTCGTCCCGGGAGCGGGCGGCCGGGCCTGGTACTGGCACCGGCTGGTCCCCGAGCTGGAACGGCGTGGCCACGCGGCCGTCGCCGTGGACCTGCCTGCCGGCGACGACAGCGCCGGCCTCGAGCGGTACGCGCAGACCGTGCTGGACGCGGCCGCGGGCTGCTCCGGCGGGCCGCTGGTCGTCGTCGGCCAGTCGATGGGCGGCCTCACCGCGCCCCTGGTCTGCGCCCGGACGCGGGTCGACCTGCTGGTCCTGCTGAACGCGATGGTCCCGCGGCCGGGCGAGACCGGCGGCGAGTGGTGGACGACGACCGGACACGAGCAGGCCCGGGCGGAGGCGGCGCGGGCGCACGGCTGGCCGCTGGACGACGACGACGCGTTCCTGCACGACGTCCCGCCCCCGGTCGCGGCCACCGCACCCGTGCCCTTCGCCCAGTCGGGGACGCCGTTCACCGAGCCGTGGCCGCTGCCCGCCTGGCCGGACGTGCCGACCCGGGTGCTGGCCGGCCGGGACGACCGGTTCTTCCCCCTGGCCTTCCAGCGGCGGGTGGCCGCCGAGCGCCTGGGCCTGCCGGTCGAGGAGCTGCCCGGCGGCCACCTCGTGGCGCTCAGCCGCCCGGGGGAGCTCGCCGACCGGCTGGCCGGCTCCCTGCCCGCGCCACCCGTCCCCTGAGGGCCGGGTCCGTGGCCGACCGCACGGCGGCGCCTGGACGCAGCACCGGGAATGCGCGGGCACCATGGACGTTCGTCTGTTCCCGCAGAAGAGTTCCGACAGAGAGACGCGCAGTGCCGACGACGCAGCCCGAGGTCGTACCCCACCCCGAGATCGAGACCGAGCAGCAGTACGTCCGGGAGCTCTACGGCCGCCTGGACGCCGCCCGCGACCTGGCCGAGCGGCGGCTGAAGCAGGCCATCTCCTGGCCCGCGGTGGACCCGCAGGCGCTGCAGGAGCGCGACGCCACCGTCCGCTTCCAGACCGAGCGGGTCACCGCCCTGGACGCGGCCGAGGCGGGCCTGTGCGTGGGACGGATCGACCGCACCGACGACGGCCCGCTCTACATCGGCCGGATCGGGCTGGCCGCCGACGACGCGGGGGGCGACCCCGCGCTGGTCGACTGGCGGGCGCCCGCGGCGCGGCCGTTCTACACCGCCACCCCGGTGCACCCGCTGGGCGTCTCGCGGCGCCGGCACATCCGGACCCGCGGGCGCACCGTCGTCCGGCTCGACGACGAGGTCCTCGATGGCGGCGTGCTCACCGACGGGGTCGCCGGGTCGGCCCTGACCGGCGAGGCCGCGCTCATGGCCGCCCTCGACACCGCGCGCACCGGCCGGATGACCGACATCGTGCGCACCATCCAGGCCGAGCAGGACCGCATCATCCGCGCCGACGACCGCGGCGTCCTCGTCGTCCAGGGCGGGCCGGGCACCGGCAAGACGGCCGTCGCGCTGCACCGCGCGGCGTACCTGCTCTACACGTACCGCGAGCGGCTGGCCCGCCGCGGCCTGCTCGTGGTCGGCCCCACGCCGACGTTCCTGCGCTACATCGCCGACGTGCTGCCCTCCCTCGGCGAGACCGGCGTGCTGCTGGCCGGGCTGGGCCAGCTGCACCCCGGCCTCGACGCCCGCGGCACCGAGTCGCCGCAGGCCGCCGCGGTCAAGGGCCGGCTGGAGATGGTCGAGGTGCTCGAGCGCGCCGTCGCCGACCGGCAGGTGGTGCCCGGCGGCCCCCTCGAGGTGACCGTCGACGGGTTCGCGCTGCGGCTGCGGCCGATCGACGTCAGGCGGGCGCAGAACGCCGCGCGCAAGGCCGAGCGGCTGCACAACCTGGCCCGGCCGCTGTTCGCCCGCCGCGTGGTCGACCTGCTCACCCGGCGCTACGCCGAGCGCATCGGGACGGGCATCGACGGCGGCGCCGACCTGTTCGACCGCGAGGACACCGCCGCGCTGCGCCGCGAGGTCGCCGAGGAGCCCGCCGTCCGGCTGCTCATCGACGACCTGTGGCCGGTGCTCACCCCCGAGCGGCTGCTCACCGAGCTGTTCGCCGACCCGGCCCGCGTCGCCGCCGCCACCCCGGGGTGGGACGACGCGACGCGCGCGCTGCTGCACCGCCCGAAGGGCAGCGCGTGGACGCCGGCCGACGTCCCGCTGCTCGAGGAGGCCGAGGAGCTGCTCGGCTTCGACGACAGCGCGCAGCGGGCCCGCGCCGAGCGGGACCGCCGGCGCCGGCTGGCCGAGGCGCAGGAGACCCTCGACGTGCTGCACGGCTCGCGCTCCATCGACCTGGAGGACGAGCACCTGGAGGCCGAGGTGCTCAGCGCCGGCGACCTCATCGGCGCCGAGGAGCTGGCCGAGCGGCAGCGGGCGCGCGACACCCGCACCACCGCCGAGCGCGCCGCCGCCGACCGCACCTGGACCTTCGGGCACGTCGTCGTCGACGAGGCCCAGGAGCTCTCCCCCATGGCCTGGCGGCTGCTGGTGCGCCGCTGCCCCACCCGGTCGATGACCGCCGTCGGCGACCTCGCCCAGACCGGGACGCTCGCCGGCGCCGCCGCCTGGGACGAGGCGCTGCGCCCGCACGTCGGCGACGCCTGGCGGCTGGAGGAGCTGACGGTCAACTACCGGACGCCCGCCGAGATCATGGCCGTCGCCGCCGACGTCCTCGCCGCGGGCGGCACCGGGGCCGGCGCGCCGCGCTCGGTCCGGCCCGGCACCGCGCAGCCCTGGGCGGAGGTGACCGGCGAGGCCGGGCTGGCCGCGCGGGCCGCCGAGGTGGTCGAGGAGTGGGCCCGGCAGGAGGGCACCACCGCCGTGATCGCGCCGGCCGGCCGGGCCGCCGAGCTCGCCGCCGCGGTCGCGGCCCGGGTGGACGGCGTGTCCTGCGGTCCCGAGGCCGACTCGTCGCGGGGGCCGGTGGTGCTCACGCCGGGCGAGGCCAAGGGCCTGGAGTTCGACGCGGTGCTCGTCGTCGACCCGCAGCGGGTCCTCGACGAGGGCGTGCGCGGCCACAACGACCTCTACGTGGCGCTCACCCGGGCCACCCAGCGGCTCGGCGTCCTCACCCCCCGCGACCTGCCCGCGGAGCTCGCCCGCCTGGCCTCGACCTGACGTCGGCCCTCCTGCAGGGCCCCGCTGTGAAACTGAGCAGGTGGGGGCGCAGGAGGGCCCTCCCTCAGTGCGGGACGGCGTGCCGGCGGCGGGCCGCGCCCTCGACGCAGGCGGCCACGACGGCCGCGGCCACGAGCAGGACGCCGCCGACGCCGACCAGCGGCACACCGCCCATGGTGTTCATGTCGAGCTCGGCCCAGACCACGCCGGCGACGAGCGTCAGCAGCCCGACCACGCCCACCAGCGGCGCCAGCCACCCGCCCATGTCGCCTCCCTCGTCCGTACGGCCCTGCGATGACACCACGCGGCAGTGACACCCCGCGGCCGTCCCCGGTGCGCCGGTGACGCTGTGCGATCGGCCCGGTTCACTCGGTCTTGCGGACCCGCAGCACCACGCCACTGGCCGGCCTGGCCGGGATGCGCCGCAGCGAGATGGACAGGTCCTGCGGCGGGACGTCGGCCTCCAGGCGGGCCAGCCGTACCGCCAGCGCCGCCAGGACCGCGACGGTGACCTGCTCGCCCGGGCAGCGGTGGTTGGTGCGCGGGTCGCCGGCGCCCTGCGGCACCAGCTCGAACGCACCGATCTCGCGACCGAGGAACCGCTCGGGCCGGAAGGCGTACGGGTCGCCCCACAGCTCCGGGTCGTGGTCCTGCCCGTAGAGGTCCAGCAGCACCATCGAGTGCTTCGGCACCCGCTCGCCGTCCCACTCGACCTCGCGCGGCGCGCGCCCGCCGATGAACGGCGCGAACGGGTAGAAGCGGCGCAGTTCGTGCGCCCACGCCTCGGCGAACGGGGGCTCGCCCGAGGCCAGCCGGTCCCGGTGCTGCGGCCAGCGGACCAGCGCGTGCCCGGAGAAGGCGAGGAACCAGCTGATCGCCACGGTCGGCCGGATCACGTTGATCACCTCGACCGCCGCGGTGTGCGGGTCGAGCCGCTCGCCATCGGCGTCGCGGTGCCGGGCGACGACGTCGACGACCGAGCCGTGGGGCACCGTCGCCGCGCCGCTGCGCACGTCCTCCACCAACCGGGCCACCCACGCCTCGCGGCGGCCGCGCGCCCGGCGGGCCCGCCAGTGCCGGGGTCCGGCGGTGGCGAACCCGTCGACCATCGCGGTCAGGTCCCGGGCCACCGAGGGCAGCTCGTCGGCGGACAGCGGGACGCCGGCCCAGTCGCACACCGCGCGGGTGAGCACCTCGGCGGCCTCGTCGAAGAGCACGACCTCCCCGCGGCGCGCCCAGCCGGGCACCGCGGTGTCCCAGGCGGCGGTGGCGGCGTCGACCAGGGTGGCGACCCGGTCGTCGTCCATCAGCAGACCCACGAACATCGCCTTGCGGGTGCGGTGCGCCTCGCCGTCGAGGGTGTGCACGGCGCCCTTGCCGAACAGCGTGCCCTGCACCGGCCCGGGGATGGCGTGCGAGCGGCGCACGTGGTCCTCGTCGTAGAGGAACCGGGCCGCGTCGGGGCCCTCGATGCCGAGGACGGGCAGGCCGCCGAGCCGGGCGGCGACGGTGCGGCGGCCCCGCGCCCGCCGGGCGTCGGGCAGCCAGCCGTAGCCCTTGGCGATCAGGAGCGGGCTGTTCTCGAGTCGGGGTCGGCGCACGGGGGCCCGTGTGCCCAGGCCCGCAGCTCCGTACACAGTTGGCTCATCGAGACGGCGGCCTCTCTGCAGGGGCCCGCCGCGAGCCTGCGAGCGGTGGGGGGCAGAGAGGTCCTCTGTCAGCCGGGGCGCTGCTGCTGCAGGCGGTCGTCGCGCGGGGCGCTGGCCTCGTCCGACGGCGGCTCGCCGGGCGTGCACACCTGCGAGCCCAGCCGGCGCAGCAGCGCGGTGACCTCGCCGACCGCCGACGACGACGCCCCCTCGGGGACCGTGCGCTCCACCTGCTGCAGCGCCTCGGCCAGGGCGCGTTCCTCGTCGGAGAGCATCCCCCGGTAGGCCGGGTCGAGCAGGTAGCCGGTCGGCGGGGTGGACAGGCAGCCGATGCAGTCCAGCAGCACCTCCAGCAGGCGGGCGGCCTCGGCCGGTGGGGTGCCGGCCGGCGCGATCGCCACCGTCTGCACGTCCTGCTCCCACAGCCGCGCGCGGGCCGGGTCCTCCAGCAGCGCAAGCACGGTGCCGCTGCGCTGCCGGGGCCCCGCGCCGGGGGCCCGGGTGGCGCTGCGCACCTGGTGGGCGATGCGGATCAGGTCGTCGTCCTGCATCGAGGTGCCGACGAAGAGCACGTGCCGGGTGAGCAGCAGGGAGTGCAGCACCCCGGCCAGGGCCGCGCGGGTGTCGCCGAACTGCAGGTACTCCTCCCGGGTGAGCACGACGCTCTCGGGGTGCGCGGCGTCGCCGTGCAGCTTGAGCAGCCACGGCCGGCCGGGGGCGGCCTCGTCGAAGGGCAGCACCGCGAGGTCACGGCCGATGTCGGCGGCGGCGAGCTCGACCAGCGGGTCGTAGTTGGTGGTGACGAACTCCTGCACCGGCAGGTCGGCGATCAGCGCGTGCGCCAGCGCGTAGTGCCCAGGCCCGAACCGCTCCTTGACGAAGGTCTCCAGCTGCTCGCGGCCGAGCTCGCGGGCCAGCAGCGCAGCGGCGTCCTGGGCCGGCAGCCGGGACAGCCCGGCCCGCAGGGCGTCGTCCAGCCCCGACCGCTCGGCCAGCTCGTCGAGCAGCTGCTCCCAGGTGGGCAGGCCCGCCGCGGCGCTGACCCCCGCGCCGACGAAGACGGCCAGCTGCCCGCGGCCCGCCCGCTCGCCGAGGTCCTCGGCCAGCTCCCCCAGGTGCCCGGGCAGGTCCCAGCTGCCCGCCTCGGCCCGGCGGACCCGTTGCGCCGCCGCCAGGTCGCTGGGCCCGCGCAGCACCAGCGCGACGTCGACGTCGTGCGCGTCCGCGGCCTCGCGCAGGACCGGCAGCAGCCGCTGCAGCAGCGTGCCGCGCTGCCCGGCCGCCCCGCCCCAGCCGGTCCCGAGCGCCGGCAGCGCGACCAGCCGGCGGGCCCGGCCGTGCACCGGGGTCGGCACCTCCCGCCGGACGACGGCGGCCAGCGCCTCCCGGGCGCCGTCGACCAGCCAGCGCAGCGCGTCCTCGGGGTCGCGCTCGCGCTCGTCGACGGTGTCGACCAGCCACAGCTGCCGCCCGGGCTCGCCGGGGCCGCGGCCGGGGACCTCGAGCACCCGCTCGTCGCCGTCCCAGCCCAGGTCGAGGCAGACGCCGTCGCGGTCCTCCCTGCCCACGAGGTCGTCGGGCAGCAGCCGGCGCCACTCGGGCGTGACCCGCAGCGACCGGTCGGTGGGCACGAGGACGTCGTCGCACACCAGCCGCCGGAGGTCCGCCCCGACGACGAAGACGTGTCCGCTCACGGCTGGAGGGGTGCCCCGCCGGGCCGGGGGTGAACCGGTACCGGACCGGGCGTCGCCCGGCCGGGTCGGGCGCTCAGCGCGGGATGCCGCAGCCCCCGGCGCCACAGGCGCACCCGGCGCAGGCCGCGGGCCGGACGGGTGCCGGCTGGGCGGCGATCGCGCGCAGGCTCGAGGAGCCGACGAGCAGGACGACGCCGAGCAGGCCCAGGCCGAGCGCCCCGACGACGGTGGCGCCGCCGGCCGCGCGCGCCCAGCCGGTGACCAGCCCGGTGACCACCAGGAGGCCGGTGACCAGCGCCCACCAGACGAGGGCGGCCTGACCGCTGCGGCGCACCGCCCCGCCGCGGCCGAGCAGGGTCAGCGCGCCGACGAGGAGTCCGGCCGGGACGGCGAGGAGCAGCGCCCAGCTCGCCAGCCCCGCGGAGACGGAGGCGAGCGCGATCGCCAGCACGCCTCCGGCGGCGGCCGCCCACCCCTGCGCCCGGGAGCCGCTCCCGGCCGCCAGCTGCCCACCGCGCCAGGCGACCAGCGCGCCGGCCACGCCCAGCACCAGCCGCGCACCGCCGTCGGCCCAGGAGACCGCGACCGCTGCGACGACCAGCAGCGCGACCCCACCGGCCAGCCACCGGGGCCACGCCCGCCGGGCCTGCTCCGGACTCGTCCGCTCCACCGCCGTCATCGCTGCACCGCTCGCCACGCTCCAGAGTGTCCCCCACCGTCCGGGCGTCCCGGCGCGGGCCGTGTCACCCTGCGAGGTGTGGCCGCAGCGGCGCGGCCGGCGGAGCGGGGAGCGAGCGGAGTGGCGACCGAGGCGGATCGGACGGCGGGTGCGCCACTGGCGCACCGGGCCGCCCACAGCACGGCACTGCGCGCGGTGGCCCGGGTCGGCCTGGTCGGCTACGCGCTGCTGCACCTGCTGGTCGCCTGGCTGGCGCTGCAGCTGGCCTGGCAGGCCGGACGGTCGCAGCCGCCTGACCGCGGCGGCGCCGCCGTCGACCAGGGCGGGGCGATGGCGCTGGTCGCGGGCTCCCTCGCCGGTCCGCTGTTGCTGTGGCTGCTGACCGCGGGTCTCGCCGGGCTGTGCGTCTGGCAGGCCGTCGAGGTCCTCCGCCACCACCGCCGGCTGCCCGCGCCCGGCCCCGACCGGCGCCGCGCGGTCGTCCAGGCGGTCAAGACCGTGGGGACGGCGCTGGCCTACGGCTTCCTCGCCGTCTCGGCTGCCCGGGTCGCCCTCGGCGGCGGCAGCGATCCCGCCGCGGACACCCGGGCGGTGCGCGGCGTGCTCGCCTGGCCCGGCGGCCAGCTGCTGGTCGTCGCCGTCGGCGGGGTCGTCGTCGCCATCGGCGTCTACCACGTGCGCAAGGGCCTGCGGTCGGACTTCCTCGACGAGATCGACCTCTCCACCGTCTCCCCCGCGTTCTGCACCGTGGCGCACCGGGCCAGCCAGGCTGGCTTCGTGCTCAAGGGCGTGGCCCTGGTGCTGGTCGGCGCGATGGTGGCCTGGGCGGCGGCGACCTTCGACCCGGCGCGGGCCACCGGTCTGGACGGCGCGCTGCGGGCGGTGGCCGCCCAGCCGCACGGCGCCTGGGTGCTGGCCGGGGTGGCGGTCGGGCTGGCCGCCTTCGCGGTGTACTGCCTGACCCGCGCCCGGCACCCCGTCGGCTGAGGGAGGACCACCCTTCCCCTCACGCCTCGCACGCTCGGCGCGGGCCCCTGAAGGGTGGCCGCGGCGGCGAGATCGCCGATCCCGTCCGGCTCCGGTCTCCCCGTCCGTGCGAGATCGCCGGTCCCGCCGCAGCAGCGGGACGGCACGCCCGGCGGCGGGGGCCCCGCTGTGCCACCCTGATCACCCCCACGGGGGTGCCGCGGGGCGGGAGGAGCCGGCCATGGGCGGGATGACGGGGCGGGCGGCGGGAGCCGCGGGCCGGGCGGGCGACAGCGACGCCCTCGAGCACCTCGCGCGCATCGGGCTGATCGCCTACGGCGTCGTCCACCTGTTGCTCGCCTGGCTGGCCCTGCAGCTGGCGTGGGGCGGGGGCAACGGCGAGTCCGCCGACCAGGCCGGCGCGCTGGCCACGCTGGCCGAGCAGCCGCTGGGCCGGCCGCTGCTGTGGCTGCTGGCCGTCGGGCTGGTCGCCCTGGCGGCCTGGCAGGCGGCCGAGGTGCTGCGCTGGCGCAGCCGGCTGTCGTCGTCCGGGGACGCGCGGAAG
Organism: Geodermatophilus sp. URMC 65; assembly: GCF_053502545.1. Lineage (NCBI taxonomy): Bacteria > Bacillati > Actinomycetota > Actinomycetes > Geodermatophilales > Geodermatophilaceae > Geodermatophilus > Geodermatophilus sp. URMC 65. The sequence goes on along the minus strand of NZ_CP199954.1, from coordinate 4,103,693 downwards.
AAGGCCCTCGAGAAGACCGGCAAGGCGATCGCCAAGGCGGTCCTCTACGCCGCGCTCGCCGTCCTGGCGGTCCGCACCGCCACCGGCAGCGGTGGGGGCGGCGGGGGTCAGCAACAGGCCGCCGGGGTCTTCGGCTGGCCGGCCGGGCGCTGGCTCGTGGCGCTGGTCGGCCTCGTCGTCATCGGGGTCGGCGTCTACCTCGTGCACAAGGGCGTGTCGAAGCGGTTCCTCGAGGAGGTCGACCTCGGTCAGGCCTCGACGCAGACCAGGCGCCTGGTCACCCGCCTCGGACAGGCCGGCTTCCCCGCCAAGGGCGTCGCCCTCGGCGTGGTCGGTGCGCTGCTGGTGTACGCCGCCGTCACCTTCGACGCGGCCCGGGCCACGGGCCTCGACGGCGCGCTGCGCACCATCCTGGGCGCCCCCTTCGGCAAGGTGCTGCTCACCCTGGTCGCCGTCGGCATCGCCGCCTTCGGCGCCTACTGCCTCGTCCGCGCCCGCTATCCCGAGCGCACCTGATGGAGGCCCCCCCTGCCCCCCACCGGAGAAGGACCCCGTCCCCCTCATCCCTCGCACGCTCGGGACGAGCCTCGGAACGGGGCCCGCGGCGGGACCCAGCAGGGGGGCCGGATCCACCGGCTGGTCGAGAACGCCCGCGAGGTCACCGACCACCCGCTGCTCGAGGCGGTCGCCCGGGTGGGGTTGGTCGCCTACGGCGTCCTGCACCTGCTGATCGGCTGGCTGGCGGTGCAGCTGGCCCGCGGCATCAGCCGCACCGACGCCGACCAGACCGGCGCGCTGCAGGCGGTCGCCGGTACGCCCGGCGGCACGGTGCTGCTCTGGCTGATCGGGCTGGGCATGCTGGCGCTGGCGCTGTGGCAGGGCGGCGAGGTGCTGCGGTGGTGGCCCGGGCTGCTCGACCGGCGGCACGTCGTCCGGACGGCGTTCGTCTGCGCGAAGTGCGTGGCCAAGGCCGCCGTCTACGCCGTGCTCGGCGCGACCGCGCTGCTGTTCGCCCTCGGCCTGGAGTACGAGGCGGACGAGCGCTTCCGTGAGCTCACCGGCGAGACGCTGGAGGTCTCGGGCGGACCGGCGCTGGTCCTCGCCGTCGCCGCCGGGGTGGTCGCCGTCGGGCTGTACACGCTGGTGCGCGGGCTGACCGGCGGCTTCATGAAGGACATCGACCTGCCCACCGCCCCCGACCGCTGGGAGCCGCTGATCGAGGCGGTCGGGCGGGTCGGCTACGTCGCCAAGGGCGTCGCGTTCGGGCTGGTCGGCGTGCTGCTGTCGCGGGCGGCCGTCACCGCCGACGTCTCCTCCGCCACCGGCCTGGACGGCGCGATGACCGCCATCGCGTCGGTCGGCGCGGGCCCCTGGCTGCTGGGCGCGGTCGCCACCGGGTTCGGCGCCTTCGGCGTGTACGCGCTGGCCCGCGCCCGCTACCCCGACCGCGACCCGTCGTCCTGAGAGGACCCCCGTGACGTCGAGACCGCGCGGGGGACGCCTACAGGCGGTGTGGGGAGCAGCCACCGGGGCGCTGTGGCCGCTGCCCGCGGCGGCGCTCGTCGCTGCCGTGGGGCTCGGCATCGGGCTCACCGAGCTGGACCAGGCGCTGGCCTTCGGTCAGGACCCGATCCAGTTCGTGTTCACCGGTGGTCCGTCGGCCGCCCGCACCCTCCTCTCGGCGATCGCCTCGTCGCTCATCTCGGCGACGACCCTCCTGTTCTCGCTGACGATCGTCACCCTGCAGCTGGCCAGCAGCCAGTACTCACCGCGGCTGCTGCAGACGTTCGTGCGGGACCGGGTGGTGCAGGTCTGCCTGGGCACGCTCCTCGGCACCTTCGTCTACGCCCTCGTCGTGCTGCGCACCGTACGGTCGGCCGACGAGGCCCAGGGCAGTTCCTTCGTGCCGCGCCTCTCGGTGACCGTCGCGTTCGTGCTCACGCTGGCCTCGGTCGCGGCGCTCGTGACGTTCCTCAGCCACCAGACCCGTCAGCTGCGGGTCGAGACGATGATGCGCGACGTCCACTCGGAGTCCGCCCGCACCCGGGCGCGGCTGCAGGAGCGCCAGGAGGGCCGGCAGCCCGACCGCCCGCTCCCGGAGGTCCCCGACACCGCTCGCCCGCTGTGCGCGCGGTCGAGCGGCTTCCTGGTGCAGGTGTTCGAGGGCCCGCTGCTCGAGGCGGTCACCGGCTCTGGCGCCGTGCTGCTGCTCGACCGGCGTCCCGGCGACCCGGTCGTCACCGGTACCCCGATGGCCTGGGCCTGGCCGCAGGGTGCCGGCGATGCGGTCCCGGTGGAGGAGCTGGAGGAGGCGCTGCAGCGCGCGGTCGACCTGGGCCACGAGCGGACCGACGTGGTCGATCCCAGCTACGGGCTGCGCAAGCTGGTGGACATCGCCGCCCGGGCGCTCTCCCCCGGCATCAACGACCCGACGACCGCCGGGCACGCGCTGTCGCACGTCTCGGCACTGCTGGGCGATGCGGCCGTGCGGGACACCTGGCACCGTCGGCTGACCGACGAGGACGGCGCCGAACGGCTCCTCCTCCGGTCGTGGACCTTCTCCGAGCTGCTGGACCTCGGGGTCACCCAGGTCCGCTACTACGGCCGGGAGGACCTCACCGTCGTCGACCGGTTGTTCGCACTGCTGGCCGAGGTGGCGTGGCGCGCTCGCACGCCGCTGCAGCAGGAGGCCCTCCGGCGGGAACGGGACGCCCTGGTCGAGCAGAGCCGCAGCAGCCCGCCGGCCGGGCGCACTCCCGAGGACGTGCAGCGGTGGGCCCGGACGGTGGACGAGGCCCTGGCCGGGAAGTGGCTGCGACCGGCGGGCTGACGCGCTCAGCCGCGGGGGCCCCCGGCGACGTAGACGACCTGACCGGAGACGAACCCGGCTCCCTCGCTGACCAGGAACGAGACGGTGTGCGCGATGTCCGCAGGTGTGCCGGCGCGCTGCACCGGGATCGCCGCGGCCCGCTCGGCCACGTACTCCTCCCAGTCGCGGCCGATGCGCTCGGCGGTCGCCTTGGTCATCTCGGTCTGGATGAAGCCGGGGGCGATCGCGTTGGCGGTGACGCCGAACTTGCCCAGCTCGATCGCCAGCGTCTTGGTGAAGCCCTGCAGCCCGGCCTTGGCGGTGGCGTAGTTGGCCTGCCCGCGGTTGCCCAGCGCCGAGGTGCTCGACAGGTTGACCACCCGACCCCAGCCGGCCTGCACCATGTGCTGCTGCACCGCGCGGGTCATGAGGAACGAACCGCGCAGGTGCACGTGCATGACGAGGTCCCAGTCGGCGTCGGTCATCTTGAACAGCAGGTTGTCGCGGGTGAGCCCGGCGTTGTTGACCAGAACCACCGGCGGGCCGAGCTCGGCGACGACCCGCTCGACGGCGGCCTGCACCTGGTCGGCGCCCCCGACGTCGGCCCCGACCCCCAGGGCGCGGCCGCCGGCGGCCTCGATCGCCTGGACCGTTGCGGCGGTCGCGGACTCGTCGAGGTCGACCACCGCCACGGCGAAGCCGTCCTGCGCCAGCCGCTGCGCGATGGCGGCGCCGATGCCACGCGCCGCGCCGGTGACGATCGCGACGCGCTGGTCGCTGGGACGGGACTCGGACATGCGGCAGCTCCTCTGGTCGGAGATGACGGGTCGGACCCTCCCCACCGCGGCCCCTGCAGGGGCCCGCCGCCGGCCCCGTTCCGAGGCTCGTCCCGAGCTTGCGAGGGATGAGGAGGACGGGGTCCTTCTCCGGCGGGGAGCAGGGGTCCTGTCTCAGACGCGCTCGAACAGGGCGGCCAGGCCCTGCCCGCCGCCGATGCACATCGTCTCCAGCCCGTAGCGGGCGTCGCGGCGGGCCATCTCCCGGGTCAGGGTGGCCAGGATCCGCCCGCCGGTGGCACCCACCGGGTGGCCCAGGGAGATGCCCGAGCCGTTGACGTTGGTCCGCTCGAAGTCCGCGTCGGTGAAGCCCCACTCCCGGGTGACGGCCAGCACCTGGCTGGCGAAGGCCTCGTTGAGCTCGATCAGGTCCACCTCGGCCAGCTTCACGTCGGCCAGCGCCAGCGCCTTGGCCGTCGCCGGCACCGGCCCGATGCCCATGGTCTTGGGCGGCACCCCGGCCACCGCCCAGGACACCAGCCGCGCCAGCGGCCGCAGGCCCAGCTCCGCGGCCTTCCCCGGGCTGGTGACCACGCACACCGCCGCGCCGTCGTTCTGCCCGCTGGCGTTGCCCGCGGTCACCGTGGCCTCCGGGTCGTCCTTGCCCATGATCGGGCGCAGCTTCGCCAGCGTCTCCACCGTCGAGTCGGGCCGGATGTGCTCGTCGCGGTCGACGACCACCTCGCCCTTCCGCTGCTTGACCGTCACCGGCACGATCTCCTCGGCGAACCGGCCGGCCTCGGCCGCCGCGGCGGCGCGCTGGTGGCTGCGCACGGCGTACTCGTCCTGCTCCTCGCGGCCGATCCGGTACTCGCGGCGCAGGTTCTCCGCGGTCTCCAGCATCCCGCCGGGCACCGGGTGGTTCTGGCCGCCGGCGGTCACCCGGCCGCGGGCCAGCCCGTCCTGCAGCAGCACGCCGGGACCGGCCTTGACCCCCCAGCGCATGGCCGTGGAGTAGAACGGCGCGTTGCTCATCGACTCCGCACCCCCGGCCAGCACGACCTCCGACGTGCCGGTCTGCACCTGCATCGCCGCGTACACCACCGCCTGCAGACCCGAGCCGCAGCGGCGGTCGATCTGCAGGCCCGCGGCGGTCACCGGCAGCCCGGCGTCCAGCGCCGCCACCCGGCCCAGCGCCGGGGCCTCCATCGTCGGGTAGCAGTGCCCCAGCAGCACGTCGTCCACCGACTCCGGCGGCAGCCCGGTGCGCTCCATCACCGCCCGGATGACCGTCGAGGCCAGGTCCTGCACCGGCACGTCGCGCAGGGAGCCGCCGAAGCCGCCCACCGGGGTCCGCAGGGGCTCACAGATGACCGCATCGCGCACGGGGTCCTCCTCTGGTCGTCGCCGTCGGCACCCGTGAGTCTGCCCCGGGCGGACGGCGGTGTCGCGGCGGCCTCTCCGCACGTCGCGCGCGGAGTCGGCGCGCGCTCCGTAGCCTGCCGCGGTGGCCTGGAGGCGAGCGGTGTTCACGTTGTTCGCGGTCGCGGCCGGCACGAACGTCCCGACGCCCCTGCTGCTGGTCTACCAGGAGCGGCTCGGCCTCTCCGCCGAGGTGCTGACCGCGCTGTTCGGCTGCTACGCCGCGGGTCTGGTCCCGGCGCTGTTCCTGGCCGGCCCCCTCTCGGACCGGCTGGGCCGCCGCCGCGTCGCCCTCCCCGGCGTCGTCCTCGCCGGGCTGGCGTCGCTGGCCTTCGCCGCGGCCGGCGGGTCGCTGGCGCTGCTGTTCACCGCCCGGTTCCTGCAGGGCGTGGTCAGCGGCGTGGTGTTCAGCGTCGCGAGCGCCTGGGTCGCCGAGCTGTCGGCCGCCTCCGGGGAGGGGGCCGGAGGGCGGCGGGCCGCGGTCGCGATGACCGCGGGCTTCTCGCTCGGACCGCTCACCAGCGGGCTGCTGGGCCAGTTCGCACCGGCGCCCACGGTGCTGCCCTACCTGCTGCACACGGTGCTGGTGGGCGTGGGGCTGGCGCTGGCGGTGCGGGTGCCGGAGACCGTCGTCCTGCGGCCCGGCCGACAGCGGGACGACGGCGACCCCGCCGTCCCGCTGCTGCCGCCGGGCAGCCTGGGTCTCGCAGCGAGCGTGCTGGTCCCGGTCGCGGTCTGCGTCTACGCGTTCCCGTCGTCGGTCATCTCCGCCGTCCCGCTGCTCGGCGAGCTGCCGGCCGGTGGGGTCGCCGTGACCGGCGTCCTCGCCGGCGTGACGCTCGGCGCGGGGACGCTCGTCGCCGGGCTGCAGCGCCGGCTGGGGTCGTGGACCGCCGTCACGGGCGCCGCCCTCGGCGCGGCGGGCTACGCGACCGCGGCGCTGTTCGTGGCCACCGGCGTCTGGCCGTGGCTGCTGGCCGCGGCCCCCCTGCTGGGGTCCGGCGGCGGCCTGTGCCTGGCGGCCGGGCTCACGGTGACCGGCCGGCTGGCCGCGCCCACCCGCCGGGGCGAGCTGACGTCGGTCTTCCTGGCCTGCGCCTACCTGGGCTTCGCCGTCCCGTTCCTCATGGCCACCGCAGTCCGCTCGACGCCGGCCTGGGTGCCGCTGGGTGTCGCCGCGGCACTCACCGGGCTGCTCGCCGTCCGACTCCTGCCGGTCGCGTACCGCGGCCGGCTCTGAGGCACCGGACGGCGGTCAGACGGCGATGGCAGCGCTGGGGATGACCAGGCCACGCGGCTCGAACTCCTCCACCACCGGCTGGCCGGGCGGCGCCTGGCCGCCCGACACGGAGGCGCTCGCGGGTTCGACGACCTCGGCGAAGAAGCGGTCGCACTGCTCCTTGGACTCCCAGATCTCCAGGACCTGGAAGCCGCCGGTCGTCACCCGGCCGACGTGCAGCAGCAGGCCGTCGATCCCGCCGGTGCTGCGCCGCGCCACCTCGGCGTGCAGGGCGTCGTAGAACTCGATCGGTGCCGGGACGTCCATGACGAGCCCATGGGTCATGGCGGACTCCGCTCTGGTCAGCGACCCGCCCGGGTCCCGCCAAGCGGGAGGCCCAAGGTAGTCCGGCGCCGCACCGCGTCGTCCGGCGGCAGCGCCGGGGTGGGCGACCCCGGCGCGTCCACTCCGCTGCGTGGACGGCCTATGCGGGAGCACCGCGGCCTCGTCACCCCGGGTGCTCGTGCTCGGCCGCCATCGGCTCCCATCGCGCGACGGCGCCCCCTCCCGGAGGAGGGGGCGCCGCCGGGGGCTCACCGCAGGGTCAGCGCAGGCCCGCCGCGAACTCGCCCTCGAACGCCTCCTGGACGACCGTGGCGCCACCCGGGACGTCGGCCGGCCGCAGGATGAAGCTCTGCAGGCTGGGCGAGCGTCCGGTCTCGAAGCCGTCGATCGGGACGACGAGGCCGCCGGTGTCGACGTCCTGCAGCTCGTTGAAGGCGTTGACCACGCCCGCGCGGGTGAGGTCGCCGTTCTCGCACGCCGCGTCGAGGACCTGCTTCATGATCGCGCTCATGCCGTAGCCGACGAGCACGCCGAGGCTCGGCTGCACGTTCGGGTAGGCCTCCTGGTACTGCGCGAGCAGCTCCGGCTGGGCGTCGAAGGCCGACACCGGGCTGGCCACGTACAGGTTGTCCTTGAGCGCCTGCGCGGCCGGACCCTGCAGCAGGCCCGGCGCGAACACGGGGTTGCTGCCGATGATCGGCACGTTGAGCCCCTGGGCCGCCGCCACGCCGGCCGCCGAGGCGGTCTGCGTCGGCGCGACGGTCAGGGCGATGGCGTCGACCCCGGCCGCGGCGAACTGGGTGATCTGCGCGGTCATGTCCTGGTCGGCCGACTTGATCTGCGCGGGGATGATCGTCAGCCCGCGCTCCTCGGCCACCGCCTCGCTGCCGGCCAGGCCGTTCTCGCCGTACTCGCCCTCGAAGTAGATGTGGCCGACGGTGTCGCCGTCCTGCAGCAGGCCCTGGTCGAACAGGTAGGAGTAGCCGTTGGCCAGCTCGACGTCGTAGGTGGCGCCCACGACCCCGGTGCCGGGGATCTCGGTGAGCGTGCGTGCCCACGCCGACGGGAAGTTGACGATCTGGTCGGACTCGTACTCGGGGGCCAGCGCGGTGTTGATCGGCGAGCCGATCGTCTGCTGCATCGCCAGGATGTTCGGCTCCATGCCGCTGTAGAGCTGCACGCCGGTCTGCGGGACGTAGGTGGTGTCCTGGACGTCGAGCTCGACGCTGTAGGTGTCGCAGACCTGGTTGTCCTGCCAGAACAGCGTGTTGGCGTTGGTGATGTCCTGGCCGAGCGCGGCGAACACGCCCGTCAGGTCGGTGAGGACGCCGAGGGTGATCGTCGTCCCCTCGATGCCGACGTCGGTCAGGACCTCCCCACCCGAGCCGCCCTCCCCCCCTCCTCCGCCGCCGCCGCTGGACTCCGGTGCCCTGGTGCTGCAGCCGGCGGTCGCCACGACGACGGCCGCGGCGACCGCGGTGGTCGTGCGCAGTGCCTTGCCTGTTCTCATCTGGTGTCGCTCCCTTGCGATGGACGGACGGAGGGGGTCGGTGCGGAGCCGGGTTGCTCCGGGGGTGGGGTGGTCACTCCACCGTGGGCGGGCGCACGGCCCCGGCGGAAGCGTTGGGTGAGGCGCTGCGCGATGCCGGCCAGGCCGGCGGGCTCGAACAGGACGATGAGGATGATCGCGGCGCCGTAGAGGAACCGGGCGGCGAAGCCGGCGGAGATGCCGCCCTGGCCCGGTGCGCTGACCAGCGGCAGCACGTCGGCGTACTGCTGGAACAGCAGCGGGAGCGCCGTGACGAACAGCGCGCCCAGCGCCGCGCCGCCCACCGAGCCCAGCCCGCCCAGCACGATCATCGCCAGGTACTGGATGGAGACGACGAGCGTGAAGGACTCGGGGGCGATGCTGCCGATGGACAGCGCGTAGAGCACCCCGGACAGGCCCGCGTACATCGAGCTGACCAGGAACACCCGGGCCTTGTAGGCCTGCACGTTGACGCCCATGACCGACGCGGCGACCTCGCTGTCGCGCAGCGTCTGCAGCGCCCGGCCGGGCCGGCTGCGCAGCAGGTTGCGGGCGAAGACGTAGGCGGCCAGCGCCAGGACCAGCCCGAGGTACCACAGCCGCTCGGCCTCCCGGAACGGCACGCCCAGCACCCACAGCTGCGGGTCGCTGTTGCCGAAGGTGAAGCCGAACAACGAGAACTCCGGTGCCGCGCGGCCGTTGAAGCCGCCGGTCACCGGCGTCCAGGTGTTGATCACGTGGACGCCGATGAAGACCAGCCCCAGCGAGGCGACACCGAGGTAGATGCCCCGCAGCCGCGCCGCGATCGGGCTGAAGATGAGCCCGGCCAGCCCGGCGAGCAGGACGCCGACGACCATGCCGACGACCGGCGGCAGGCCCAGCCCCTGCAGTGCGGCCCGGGTGCCGAGCCCGCCGGACTCCCCCGAGATGTAGGTGTAGCTGACCGCGCCGACGGCGAGGAAGAAGGCGTGTGCCAGGGACAGCTGGCCGGTGGTGCCCACGAGCAGGTTCAGGCCGATGGCGCCGATGGCGGCGCCGAACACCGCGAAGCCGGTGCGCAACCAGAACTCGTCGAAGTACAGCGGGAAGACCAGCAGGAACACCAGCAGCGCGGCGATCAGCACCCACTTGGCCACGGTGCCGGGACGACGGCGGGCCGGGGCCTGCCGGGCCGGTGTGGACGACCCCGCGCGGGAGGCCCCCGACGGTCGGGAGACGGTCTGCTCAGACACGGGTCAGCTCCTTGGTGCCGAAGAGCCCCGAGGGCCGGACGAGCAGGACGGCGATCATCACGACGTAGGGGACGACCTCGCCGAAGCCGCGGCCGAGGAACAGCAGGTTCTCCTGGTAGCCGGCGGCGAAGGACTCCGCGAGCCCGATGAGCAGTCCGCCCACCAGCGCGCCGCCGGTGGAGTCCAGGCCCCCGAGGATGGCCGCCGGGAAGGCCCGCAGCGCCGTGGCGTACACCGCCGAGCTGACGCCCGGGGTCGGGCTGCCGACCAGGAACAGCGCGGCCACCCCGGCGAGGACGCCGGCGACGACCCAGGCCAGCGCGGAGACCCGGCCCTGCCGGATGCCCATCAGCGCCGCAGTCTCGCCGTCCTCGGCCGAGGCACGCATGGCGACGCCCCAGCTCGAGTACTTGAAGGCCACGAAGAACAGCACGATCAGGACGCCGGCGACGACCATGGCGATCAGCCGGTTCTGGGTGATCCCGATGCCGCCGATGCGGACCGACTCCCCGCCCCACGGGTGCGGCACGTTGAGGATGTCCGGGCCGATCCGCCGGATCAGCTCGGTCAGCAGGATGATGTCGACGCCGATGGTGACGATCGCCAGGCTGATCACGGGCGCGCCGCGCAGGCGGTTGATGATGAAGCGCTCGATGAGGAACGCGGCCAGCGCGGTGATCACCAGGCCGACGAGCACCGCGCCGAGGAAGCCCAGCGGCTCGGACAGCCGCGCGATCGAGTACGCGCCGAGCAGCAGCAGCGAGCCGTGGGTGAAGCTCACGACCTCGCTGGCCTTGAAGATGATCACGAAGCCGAGCGCGATCAGCGCGTAGATGGCGCCGAGCGACAACCCGTTGAGCAGGAGCGAGAGGAACTGGGTCACGAGGTCGTCCCTGGCGTCTCGGTGGTGTGGTGGGCAGCGGCCTCGGCCGGCCCCTGGTCGTCGCCGGAGCCCAGGTAGGCGCGGATGACCTCGGGGTCGGCCTGCACCTGGGCCGGGGTCCCGTCGGCGATCCGGCGTCCGAAGTCCAGGACGGTGACCCGGTCGGCCAGGGCCATGACCATCCCCATGTCGTGTTCGACGAGGACGATCGAGATGCCCAGCGCCGAGCGGATCTCCCGGATGGCCTCGGCCATCCGGCTGGTCTCCTCGGCGTTCATCCCGGCCACCGGCTCGTCGAGCAGCAGCAGGCGCGGCTCGGTGCACAGCGCCCGGGCCACCTCGACCCGCTTCTGGTCGCCGTAGGACAGCACGCCGACGGGGGTCTGCAGCTTGTCGCCGAGGTCGAGGAACTCGGCGATCTCCCGGATCCGCTCGCCGTGGACCTTCCCCTCCCGGGTGGCGCGGGGCAGCCGCAGCCCGGAGGAGAGGAACCCGGCCTTGGTGAGGTGGTGGCGGCCGAGCATGAGGTTCTCGGCCACCGACTGGGCGCCGGAGAGGGCGATGTTCTGGAACGCGCGGGCCACGCCGAACCCGGCGATCTGGAACGGGCGCATCCGGTCGAGCCGAACGTCGCCGAACCGAACCTCCCCGGAGGCGGCCTTGTAGACGCCGGAGAGGACGTTGAACATCGTCGACTTGCCGGCGCCGTTGGGCCCGATGACCGCGTGGATGGTCCCCGGCGCGACGGTGAAGGAGACGTCGTTGAGCGCCTGGATGGCCCCGAAGCGGACGCTGACGTGCTCGACCTCGACCGGCGGGACGTCGGGCCGGGTCTCGGTCGCGGCCGCGGTCACGCCGTCCACCGCGAGAGCGTGCGGCGCGAGTGGCGGCCGACCGGCCCGGAGGCCGCCGGGTCGCCGTGGCCGAGGTAGAGCCGCTGCACCTCGTCGGTGCGGGCCAGCTCCTCGGCCGGCCCGGACAGGGACACCCGGCCGACGTCGAGGACGTAGGCCAGGTCGGCCACGCCCAGCGCCATCGTGGCGTTCTGCTCGACCAGCAGCACCGAGGTGCCCTGCCGGTTGATCTCGGCGACGACCTCGCCGATCTGGCCGATCACCCGCGGGGCCAGCCCCAGCGAGGGCTCGTCGAGCAGCAGCAGCCTGGGGCTGGCCATGAGCGCCCGGCCGATGGCCAGCATCTGCTGCTCACCGCCGGAGAGCAGCCCCGCCCGCTGGCCGCTGCGCTCGGCCAGCACGGGGAACAGGTCGTGCACCCGGGCGTGCGCGGCGGCCTTGGCGGCGCGGTCCCGGTTGCCCATCCCGCCGGCGCGCAGGTTCTCCTCGACGGTGAGCCGGCCGAAGATCCGCCGGCCCTCCGGTACCTGGACCACGCCCCGGCGGACGATCTGCCCGGGGTCGCGGCCGGTGAGGACGTCGCCGTCGAACTGCACCGAGCCCTCGTCCACGCGGCCACGGTGCAGCCGCAGCGTCCCGGAGATGGTCCGGAGCAGCGTGCTCTTGCCGGCGCCGTTGCTGCCGAGGACCGCGACGACCTTGCCGTCGGGGACCTCCATGGTCACGCCGCGCACGGCTTCGACGGCGCCGCCGTAGGTCACCCGCAGCGAGTCGATGCTCAGCATGCGGGCCGCTCCGCGGTTCCGAGCGAGGCGGCCGGCAGCGGCCGGTCAGCGCGCCGCGGAACGGCATCGGTCTGTGATGCAGGGCACATGGCCGGACACTGTAAGGGCACGGCGCGCCGATCCGTGCACTGACCACGCAGATCGTGATCAGCAGGTGACCTCGGCTCGCGACGGGCTCCCCACCACAGCAAATGGGTTGCGCATCGCAACTTCCGGACAGCACCAGGGACCCGCCGCAGAGCGGGTCCCTGGGGTGCTCAGTGGACTCGGCGGTCTCGTTCCGGGCCCCGCCGCGAGCCTGGTGACGTGCTGGACGGCCTCCCTGCAGGGCCCCGCCGCGAGCCTGCGAGTGGTGGGGGCAGGGGGTCCTCTCTCAGGCCGCGCCGACTCCTGCGCTGGACGCGGGCTGCTCGACGGCGAGCAGGTCGTAGAGGCCGGTGATCTGCAGCGGCCGGACGACCGCCCGGCTGGAGACGATCACCCGGAGGGCGACGCCGGCCTCGGTCGCGCGGCGGTGCGCGCCGGCGAGCACGCAGAGGCCGGCGGAGTCCAGGAACGTCACGGCGTCGAGGTCGACCGTGAGCGTCCGGACGCCGTCGGCGAAGGCGGTGTCCAGGACCTCGCGCAGCTGCGGAGCGGTGGACGAGTCGACCTCGCCGGTGACGGTGAGCAGGACGCCGGTGTCGGTGGAACCGGTCACGTCGATGGAGACCAGGTCGGGAACGGGAGCAGCGGTCACGGTGCGCCTCTCAGAGGTAGGCGAACCCGTGCGGAGGACCACGACGACAGCCGTGGCACGACGCGGAGTCCGGCATCAGGTGCCGCGGCTGACTGTTGAACCGCTATCCCCGACGGTAGGGATCTCCGACACCGATATCAAGGCCTGCCGGGGAGTCGGGGTCCGGCGACCCCGGACCCCACCGGGTGGGGCGACCCGGTCCGCTCCCGGACGGGGATACTGGACGGCGTGGCGCGGCGACTGATCGGGTGGGGTGGGGTCTGGCTGGTCGGCTCGATCGCCGCCTTCCTGCTGCTCGACCCGATCCTCGCCTCCTTCCTGGTCATCGTCGGCCTGTGCCTCTGGGGCGTCGCGGTGCTGTCCAGCGGCTGGGAGCAGCACCCCTCCTTCGAGCAGCGCGAGCTCGCCCGGGCCCGTCGGCGCGCCGAGCGCCGGGAGAGGACGAAGGACGCCCGGGCCCGCGACCGCGCCCGCTGGGAGGCCCACCAGCGACGCAAGGCGGAGCGCGGAGCCGGCCGGTGAGCCGGTCGGCGGCGCTCCGGTAATCCGGTCGACGGCGCCGCGGCGCGTCCGTAGCGTCGTCCCCATGCGGTCCTGACCCGTCCCTCGTGACGCCCCGCGGGTCGAGCACGTGCTCCCCGCCGTCCGCGCCGTCCTCCTGCGCCGGCGCCTCCTCCCCGCTGTCCCCCGGCTGCCGGTCGCGCAGCCCTGCCCTCCTCCGGAGGTCTGCCTTGTCACGCCCGCACCGCGCCCTCGACGGCGCACCCGCCACCGCCCGCGCCGCCCTCCCCGAGGCCGAGGCGGCCGACCTCGACCGCCTGGCGCACGCGGTCCTCGCCCGCCCCGGCGCTGCCCTCGGCGCCGCGCTGCGCGCCGTCCTGCCCGGCACGGCCGGCGCCCGGTGGCTGCGGTCGGAGGGCCTGCGCCCCACCACCCGCGCCGCCGACCTGACCGCCGAGCAGTGGCTGTCACTGCACCGCTGCTACGCCGCGGCCGGGCACCTCCCGGGGCCCGCCGCGGCCGGCGGGCGCAGCGGCCGACCGTCGGCGCACGGGCACGCACCGGGCGCGCACGCCATCCCGCGCTGGGGCCAGTGAAAGAGGCCCCCCGCCCCCCGCCACTCGCGAGCTCGCGGCGGGACCCTGCAAGGGGCCGACGGGAGGCGCCGTCGGTCCCACCTCACGGGCCGACGGCGTCCTCGGCGGCGAGCGCGGCGGCGCGGTCGGGGTGCGCGAACGCCTCGGCCAGCGCCTGGCGCAGCGGCCACGCCTCCGACCGCCAGGCCAGCGCCCGCCCGAGCGCGTCCGGTGTGCCGTCGACGTGGTCGACCCCGTTCCCCGGCCACCACGGCACCGCCCGGCCACCGGCCCGCAGCGGCTCGTGGACGGCGACCTCGCCGGACAGCTCGGTCACGCCCAGCCGAGCGGCGGCCAGCCCCGCCCCCGGGACGTCGGCCCAGCGCACGGTGCGCGCCGGGCGGCTCTCCACCCGCGCCCGGACCACCTCGCCGGCCAGCGGCAGGTCCAGCAGGTCGGCGACCGGCCCGGGCGCCCCGCCCGCGGGCACGAGTGCGGAGTCGACCAGTGGCAGGGACCACGGCGCGTCGAGGACGACGGCCTCCGCGGCGGGCACCACGCGGTCCGGGGCCACGCGCACCCGGTCCGGCGGGTCCACGTCGACGCCGTCCAGCGCCGCGGCGAGCCGGGCGTGCACGGTGCGCAGCACCGCCGGGGCGACGGTCCGGCGCGGGTCGCCGAGCCGGTCGAGCAGGTCCAGCGCGCCGTCGACGTCGGCCAGGACGTCCTCCACCGAGGCCGGTGGCCGCAGCAGGTCGAGCAGCGCAGGCGCGGCGTCGGCCGGTTCGTACAGTCCCCGCAGCTCCGCCGCGGCCGGGTGCCGCAGCCGGTCCGGACGCCGCCCGTCGAGCACCGGGTGGGTCGCCAGCCACCAGCGCAGGTAGCCGGGCACGGGCACGCCGTCGAGGACGACGTCGGCCCACGCCTGCGCGGGCAGCTCGGCCAGCAGCGGCAGCGCCCGGGTCCAGTCGGCGACCAGTTCCAGGTCCCGGACCGCGGTCAGCGGCGGCCAGGACGGCGCGGGCGCATCGGCGGGCAGCCGGTCGAGGACGGCGTCGGCCCAGTCCTGGGCCCCGTCGACGTCGAGGTCGTCGGGGTCCTCGGCGGACACCAGCGCGAAGCCGTCGAGCACGCCCACGGCGCGCAGCACGTCCGGGTCGGCGTCCACCGCGGGGTCCAGCGTCCCCAGTGCCCCGTCGGCCAGCGCGGCGGCGAAGCGCGACCCGGGCAGCACCAGCTCCCCCGCCGGCGTCCAGCCGCCGTCGGCGTCGGGCAGCGCCAGCTCGGCCAGCCACGGCAGCTCCCCGGGCGCGGGACCGGCCGCGGCGACCAGCGCCAGGACGGCGTCGGCGAACGCGCCCGGGTCGCGGTCGGTGTCCCAGCCGTCGTCGGCGGCGTCGACCGAGGCCTCGACCGCCGTCCGCACCTGCGGGTCGTCGAGCACCGCGGCGGCGGTCGCGGGGCGGGCGCCGAGCCGCTCCAGCAGCCGGCGGGCGGCGGGCGGGGCGACGGCGTCCGGATCGGCCACCCGCAGCCCGAGCGGACCCAGTCGCGCCACCGGCAGCCCCGCGTCGGGCAGCAGCACCCCCGACGGCCCGTGCGCGGTGCGGCCGTCGGCGAGCGGCACCGGCAGCGCGGCCAGCTCCTCGCGCTCGGCGCCGTCCAGGGCGGCGTAGAGCCGCGCCCACCACGCCGGCGGCCGGGCGACCCCGCGGACCGCCTCCACCGCCTCGGCGGTGCCGACCCGGCGCACCCCGAGCGCGGCGAGCGCGGGCAGGTCGCCGCGGCCGGCCCAGGCCGCCGGCAGCAGCCCGGGCAGGACGCCGGTCAGCGCGGCCACCCGCTCCTCGGTCGGCTCGGCGAGCGCCGCGGCCCGGCCGGGCGGCTGGCGGTCGCCCTCCGCCCCGGCCACCGGCAGCCACGCCGCCTCGCGCAGCCGCTCCAGCGCCGCGGTGCACAGGGCGGCGTCCAGCTCGGCGCCGGCCAGCCCGACGCGCGGCACCAGCGCGAGCACGGCAGCGTCGTCGGCCAGCCCCGCGAGCAGGTCGGCGTAGGCGCCGGCCGTCTCGGCCACCAGCGCGTCGGTGACCGGCCCGGGCAGCACGTGGCGCCGGTCGGGCCCCAGCGGGAAGGGGGCGATCAGCCGGACGGGCAGGGTCAGCGGCTCGTCGCTGGGCGTCGGGCCGTGCACCCGCTGCGGCAGCGGCAGGGGCACCGGGCGGCCGTCGTCGTCCAGCGGCACCGCCCAGGTGAGCGACCAGGCGCGGCGCTGCCGCTCCTCGACCGGCCGGCCGGCGAGCAGCTCCTCCGGCAGCAGGCCGTCCCGCCGCTCGAGCCGCCAGGTCGTCGTCCGGTCGCCGTCGGTCAGCTGCGCCCGCGCGTCCGTGTACCGCACCCCCAGGGACCGCACCGTGCCGTCGAGGACGACGTCGATCCCGGCGAGGCCGGGCAGTGCGAGCAGCAGCTCGGCCTCGAGCTCCTCGAGCGCGGCCCGGACGGCGGCCCGCGACCCGGCGCGCAGCGGCAGCACCACCTCGGTGGCGAAGCCCTCGGGCGGGGTCCCCTCGGCCGGCCAGGGCAGCCGCAGCACCGGCACCGCGCCGTCCCGGCGGGCCACCTCGTCGGTCAGCGCGCCGATGCCGGCGACCTCGGCGCGGGTGCGGTCGGCGCTGAACGCGACCCCGCCGGTGGTGGAGTGCACCGCCGGCTCGTCGGTGACCGCGAGCACCGCGGCGAAGCCGACCCCGAAGCGGCCGACGGCCGACGGCGCGTCGCGCTTGGCCGACGCGCGCAGCGTCGCCAGGCCCTGCACCCCGGCGGCGTCGAGCGGGGCGCCGGTGTTGGCCGCCCGCAGCACCTCTCCCCCGGCGCCGTCCTCGGCCAGCTCGAGCCGCAGCCGGCCCGGCACGCCGGCCCGGGCGGCGGCGTCGGCCGCGTTCTGCGCCAGCTCGACCAGCAGCCGGTCGCGGTAGCCGCCGCGGACGAGGTCCTCCTCGGCGTTGGCGTCCTCGCGGAAGCGGGCCGGGGAGCCGGCCCAGGCCGCGAGCACCCGCCGGCGCAGCTCGGCGGTGTCGAAGGGGTCGGACACCCGGCCAGCATGGCAGCGGCCCAGTGGGGTACCCCGAGTGCGTGTCCGAGATCGACGTGTCCCAGTACCGGTTGCAGGCCCTCCCCGACGACGACTCCGACGAGGACTGGGACGACGACGGCGAGCTGTTCGGCCCGGACGGCAGGCGGGTGGAGACCTGGCGGGAGGGCTACCCGTACAGCGAGCGGCTGCCGCGCAAGGAGTACGAGCGGGAGAAGCGCCGGCTGCAGATCCAGCTGCTGCGGCTGCAGGGCTGGGTGAAGGAGACCGGCCAGCAGCTGGTGGTCCTCTTCGAGGGGCGCGACGCCGCGGGCAAGGGCGGCACGATCAAGCGCTTCACCGAGCACCTCAACCCCCGCGGCACCAGGGTGATCGCGCTGGACAAGCCGTCGGAGCGCGAGCAGACCCAGTGGTACTTCCAGCGCTACGTGCAGTACCTCCCGGCCGCCGGGGAGATCGCCCTGTTCGACCGGTCCTGGTACAACCGCGCCGGCGTGGAACGGGTGATGGGCTTCTGCACCGACGAGCAGTACCAGCGGTTCATGCGCCAGGCGCCGGAGTTCGAGCGGATGCTCGTCGACAGCGGCATCCGGCTGGTGAAGTTCTGGTTCTCGGTGTCCCGGCGCGAACAGCGCACCCGCTTCATCGTCCGGCGGATCGACCCCGTGCGGCAGTGGAAGCTCTCGCCCACCGACCTGGCCTCGCTGGACCACTGGGACGACTACACCGCGGCGAAGGAGGCGATGTTCGCCGCCACGGACACCGACCACGCGCCCTGGACGGTGATCAAGAGCAACGACAAGAAGCGGGCCCGGCTGGAGGCGCTGCGCCACGTCCTGTACTCCATGCCCTACGAGGGCAAGGACGAGGCGGTCGTCGGCCGACCGGACCCCAACATCGTCGTGGCCGCGGCCGACGTCCTGGAGTCCGACCGCGAGGCGCTCGAGCGGGAGGAGCTGGCCTCGGCCCGCTGACGGTCGTCGCCGTCCGCGGCAGCTACCGGCGGGTAACCTGCGTCCCATGTCGCTCGCGGAGCAGAGGGGCGGCGCCGGGAGCCCCGCCGCCGAGACGTTCGAGTCGACCGCGCCCGCCACGGGCGCGGTCGTCGGTGTGTTCCCCGTGCACGGGGAGGACGACGTCCGCGCGGCGGTGGACCGTGCCCGCGCCGCCGCCGCGACGTGGGCCGACCACGGCTTCGACGGGCGCCGGACGCGGCTGGCGGCCTACCGCGGCTACCTCGCCCGCCGGGTGCACGAGCTGGCCGACCTGGTGCACCGGGAGAACGGCAAGCCGCACGCCGACGCGATCCTCGAGATCACCCTCACCGTCGACCACCTCGCCTGGGCCGCCACCCACGCCCGCAAGGTGCTCGGCCCGCGCCGGGTCAGCCCGGGCCTGCTGGCGGCCAACCACGCGGCGTGGCTGGAGTACCAGCCGCTCGGCGTCGTCGGCGTGATCGGCCCGTGGAACTACCCGGTGTTCACGCCGATGGGCTCGATCGCCTACGCGCTGGCAGCCGGCAACGCCGTCGTCTTCAAGCCCTCCGAGCACACGCCGGCCGTGGGCACGTGGCTGGCCGACGCCTGGCGGGCCGCCGTCCCCGACGTCCCGGACGCCCTGCAGGTCGTCACCGGCCTCGGGGAGACCGGCGCGGCACTGTGCCGCGCGGGTGTGGGCAAGCTGGCCTTCACCGGCTCGGCTCCCACCGGCCGGAGGGTCATGGCCGCGTGCGCCGAGACCCTCACGCCGGTCCTCATGGAGCTCGGCGGCAAGGACGCGATGATCGTCGACGACGATGCCGACGTGGCCGCCGCGGCCGACGCCGCCGTGTGGGGCGCGATGAGCAACGCCGGGCAGACCTGCATCGGCATCGAGCGGGTCTACGCCACCGAGCGGGTGTACGACGCCTTCGTCGCCGAGGTGACCGAGAAGGTGCGCGGGCTGCGCCCGGGCACCGACGGCGGGGCCGCGTACGGCCCGATGACGATGGCCTCGCAGACCGACGTCGTCCGCCGGCACGTGGACGACGCGGTCGCGGCGGGCGGCCGGGTCGCGGCCGGGGGCACGGTCGAGGGCCGCATGGTGGCGCCGACGGTGCTGCTCGACGTCCCCGAGACCTCTGCGGCGGTGCGCGAGGAGACCTTCGGCCCGACGCTGACCATCACCCGGGTGCGCGACGCCGAGGAGGCGCTGGAGCGCACCAACGCCAACGCCCACGGCCTGGCCGGCGCGGTCTTCTCCCGGTCGAGGGCCCGGGCCATGGACCTCGCCCGCCGGATGAGGAGCGGGATGACGTCGGTGAACTCGGTGCTCACCTTCGCCTCGGTGCCGGCGCTGCCCTTCGGCGGCGTGGGCGAGAGCGGCTTCGGCCGGATCCACGGCGAGGACGGGCTGCGCGAGTTCACCCGCGCCAAGGCCATCACCCGCCGGCGCTTCGGGCTGCCGGTGGACCTGATGAGCTTCGCCCGGCCGGCCGCGGCCGCCGACGCCCTCGCCCGGGTCGTGAGCCTCGTGCACGGGCGGCACAGGTGACCGCCTCCGTGGGCGGCGAGGAGTTCGACGTCGTCGTCGTCGGCGCGGGTTCGGCCGGCTGCGCGCTGGCCGGGCGGCTCTCCGAGGACCCGGCGCTGCGGGTGCTGCTGCTGGAGGCCGGCGGCTCCGACGACCTCCTGGAGGTGCAGGTCCCGGCCGCGCTGTACAAGGTCTGGCGCACCCGGCGGGACTGGAACTACACGACCGAGCCCCAGCCGGGCCTGGGCGGACGGCGGCTGTTCTGGCCGCGGGGCAAGCTGCTGGGCGGGTCGTCGTCGATCAACGCGATGATCTACGTCCGGGGGAGCTCGTGCGACTACGACGAGTGGGCCGAGCTGACCGGCGACCCGTCGTGGTCCTACGAGCACGTGCTGCCGCTGTTCCGCCGGATGGAGGACAACGCCCGCGGTGCCGACCGCTTCCACGGCGTCGGCGGGCCGCTGCGGGTGGAGGACCCGCGGTCGCCGCACGCCTGGTCGCGGGCGGCCGTGGCGTCCGCGCTCGCCGCCGGGTACCGGCGCAACGACGACTTCAACGGCGAAGCCCAGGAGGGCGTCGGGCTCTACCAGCTCACCCAGCGCCGCGGCCGCCGTTGGTCGGCCGCCGACGCCTACCTGCACCCGGCCGCCGGCCGGCCCAACCTGACCGTGCGGACCGGCGCGCTGACCACCCGGGTGCTCGTCTCCGGCGGGCGGGCCACCGGCGTCGAGTACCGGTCCGGCGGGCGGACCCGCACCGCGCACGCCGCGGCCGAGGTGGTGCTGGCCGGCGGGGCGGTCAACTCGCCGCAGCTGCTGATGCTCTCCGGCATCGGGCCGGGAGCGCACCTGCGCGAGGTCGGGGTCGACGTCGTGCACGACCTGCCCGGGGTCGGCGGCGGCCTGCAGGACCACCCGCTGGTGCCGGTCGTCTGGCACACCCGGTCGGGGAGGTCGCTGTCCCGGGCGGAGTCGCCGTCGGGCTACGCGCGCTGGTTCGGCGCCCGCCGCGGTCCGCTGACCTCGAACCTGGCCGAGGCCGGGCTGTTCACCCGCTCGCGCCCGGACCTGGCCGAGCCCGACCTGCAGTACCACTTCCTGCCGGTCAAGTTCTGGCGGCAGGCGGAGGTCGACCCCGACGTCGACGCGTTCACCGCCGCCGCCGTCCTGGTGCGGGTGCACTCCCGCGGCTCGGTGCGGCTGCGCTCGGCCGACCCGACCTGGGCGCCGGCCATCGACGCCGGTCACCTCACCGACGAGCGCGACCTCGACGCGCTGGTGTGCGGGATCGAGAAGGCGCGCGAGATCGCGTCGACCGGCCCGTTGGCCGCCGTCCTGGCCGAGGAGTGGTCCCCCGGCGGCACGGTGCACTCCCGGGAGGGGCTGCGTCAGGCGGTGCGCGACACGCTCGAGTCGCTGTACCACCCGGTGTCCTCGTGCCGGATGGGCACCGACGACGACGCGGTGGTCGACTCCACGCTGCGGGTGCACGGCGTCGACGGGCTGCGGGTGGTCGACGCCTCGGTGATGCCGACGCTGGTGCGCGGCAACACCAACGCCCCGACGATCATGATCGCCGAGCGGGCGGCCGACCTGATCACCGGCCGCACCGTTGACCCCGCCCTCACCGGTACCGCCTGAGGGAGGACTCCTGGCCCGGTGTATCCGTCGGGGGGCCTCGACGCTCGGACGGGTGTGAGCACCGGACGAGCGCCCCTGTCGTGGCCCTACCTCCAGCTGCTCGAGGCAGCCCACTCGCTCGGCCGCGCGGACGGCGGTCTCGCCGCGCAGGTCGAACCGGCGGGCTCGGTCGTCCCGCGGTCGACGTACTGCCGGGGCCGCGAGCCGGAGGAGTTCGCCCGTCTCCTGTGGGCCGACCGGCCGGGTGCTCCCCCGAGCGGCCTCCGGGTGAACGCGCCCCTCTGGTACGCCCACGGCTTCTCCGAGGGCCTGGCCGCCGAGCGGCGCCGTCCCGAGCGCCGCCACGCGGTCACCGCCGACGGGACGGGCTCGCTCCCGCGCACGTCCTGAGACGCCGGCGGCTCAGCCGTGGGCCTGGGCGGCGGCGGCCTCCTCGCGGTCGGTCGGCAGCGCCGTGTCGACGGCGGGCTGCGGGGTGCGCGGGATGAGGAACGACATGGCCGCCGCGGCGATGCACAGCGCGCCGGCGAGGAACCAGGCCAGGTCGTAGGAGCCGGTCACGTCGCGGATCACGCCGCCGCCGAAGGCCGCGAACGCCGACCCGACCTGGTGCGAGGCGAACACCCAGCCGAACACCACCGGCGCCCGGGGGCCGAAGAACTCGCGGCACAGCGCCAGGGTCGGCGGCACGGTGGCCACCCAGTCCAGGCCGTAGAAGACGATGAACGCGACCATGCTGACGTGCAGGTCGGGCCCGAAGAGGGCCGGCAGCAGGAACAGCGACAGCCCGCGCAGGCCGTAGTAGGCCAGCAGGAGCAGCCGCGGGTCGGTGCGGTCGGTCAGCCAGCCCGACAGCACCGTCCCGGCGATGTCGAAGACCCCGACGACGGCGAGCAGCCCGGCCGCCGTGGTGATCGGCATGCCGTGGTCGTGCGCGGCCGGGATGAAGTGCGGCTGCACCAGCCCGTTGGTCGACAGCCCGCAGATGAAGAACCCGCCGGCCAGCAGCCAGAACGGGACCGTCCGCGCGCCGGAGAGGAGCCCGCGCAGCGCCGTCCGCGCGGCGCCGGTGCGCACCGGGTCGGCGTCGTCGGCCGCCGTCCCGCCGTAGGGGACGACGCCCACGTCGCGCGGCCGGTCGCGCAGCAGCCACAGCACCAGGGGGACGACTGCCAGCGCGGCCGCGGTGGTGCCCAGCGACGCCGAACGCCAGCCCCAGGCCGCGTCGGCCGCCGCGACGAGGGGCAGGAACACCAGCTGCCCGGTCGCCCCGCCCGCGGTGAGGATCCCCGACACCAGGCCGCGGCGGGCCACGAACCAGCGGCCGGTCACCGTCGCCACCAGCGACAGCGCCATCGACCCGGTGCCCAGACCCACGAGGAAGCCCCACAGCAGCACCAGCTGCCAGCTCGTGGTCATGAAGACGGTCAGCCCGCTGCCGGTGGCGGTCAGCAGCAGCGCCGCGACGACGACCCGGCGGATGCCGAAGCGCTCCATCAGCGCGGCGGCGAACGGCGCGGTCAGCCCGTAGAGCGCCATGTTGACCGCGACTGCGGCCGAGATCGTCGTGACCGACCAGCCGAACTCCGCGCGCAGCGGCTCGATGAGCACTCCGGGCACCGCCCGGAACGCCGCGGCGCCGACCAGGGCCAGGAAGGTCACCGCGGCGACCCACCAGGCGGGGTGGACGCGGTACGTGCGCGGCGCGGCGGTGCTCGTCACGACGGAGAGCATGGCGGACGCGGCGGACGACCGGACAGTGGCCGGGAGGCCAGTACGTGGAAGGATCCGGCCATGACCCCAGGCCCGAGCTCTGGCCCGACCCCGACTCCGGCCCGTCCCCACGACGTCGCCGTCCTGGCGCTGCCCGGCTCCATCGCCTTCGAGCTCGGCCTGCCGCACCGGCTGCTGGAGTCCGCCGTCGACGCCGACGGCCACCGGCTCTACCGCGTGCGGGTCGCGACGCTCGACGGCGGCCCGGTGCGCACCTCGGCCGGCTACTCGATCACCCCCGAGCACGACGCCTCGCTGCTGGCCTCCGCCGGGACGGTCGTCGTCCCGGGGGTGTACGGCGGGCCGGCGATGACCGACGGCACGCTCCCCGACGGTCTCGGCGGGACGCTGCGGGCCGCCGCCGGGCACGCGCGGCTGGTGTCGATCTGCACCGGGGCGTTCGTGCTCGCCGCCGCGGGCCTGCTCGACGGGCGCCCGGCCACCACGCACTGGATGCACGCCGGGGCCTTCGGCCGCCTGTTCCCCGCCGTCCGGCTCGACCCCGGCGTGCTCTTCGTCGACGACGGCGACGTGCTGACCTCCGCGGGCAACGCCGCCGGCATCGACCTGCTGCTGCACCTGGTCCGCCGCGACCACGGCGGCGAGGTGGCCAACCGGGTGGCCCGGCGCAACGTCGTCGCCCCGTGGCGGGAGGGCGGCCAGGCCCAGTTCGTCGAGCGGCCGCTGCCCGAGGTGGGCGACCACGGGACGGCGGCCACCCGCGCCTGGGCCGTGGAGCGGCTCGGCGAACCCCTGACGCTCGCCGACCTCGCCGCACACGCGCGGATGAGCGTGCGCACCTTCACCCGCCGGTTCCGCGACGAGACCGGCCTCTCGCCGCTGCGCTGGCTGGCGGGGCAGCGACTGGCCCTCGCCCGGCAGCTGCTGGAGTCCACCGACGCGCCGATCGACCGGGTCGCCGCCGACGCCGGCTTCGGCACCCCGGCGTCGCTGCGCCAGCACCTGCGGGCCACCATCGGGGTCCCGCCGGGCACCTACCGGCGCAGCTACCGCGGCGGCGGTGTGACCGGACACTCCCCCGTCTGACGGCACAGGTCAGCGCCGCGTCTGGTTGAGTAGCAGTACCGGCGCCGCCCTGCTGCCCATCCGGGGCGCGGGACTCGACGTCGGGCTGTGGCAGCGCCACCCCGGCGCGCCCGGCTGTCCGACGTCCCGCCGACGATGCGGTACCCGTCCCTGCCCTGCGCGGGGGCGCTGGTGCGCTCGTGCCGGGTCGCCCGACGGCGAACCGAGCACCGAGGAACACCCATGACCCCGCACGACCCCTCCACCGCCGCCCCCGAGGGCGCCCGCCGGCGCCGTCGCGGCGGCCGCGGCCGGGGCGCCCGCCCCGACACCGCCCAGGCGCAGCAGCCGACGGCGGAGGCTGCCGTCGTCCCGGCCGGCTCGCCCGTCGTACCGGTGGGGGACGACGCCATGTCGTCCGCCCACCCCACCACCCCGGCGACGCTCCCCACCGACGCCACCTTCGCCGACCTCGGCGTCCCCGCCCCGCTGGTCGAGGTGCTCGCCGCCAGCGGCATCACCGCGCCGTTCCCCATCCAGGTGGCCACGCTGCCCGACACCCTCGCCGGGCGTGACGTGCTCGGCCGCGGCCGCACCGGCTCGGGCAAGACGCTGGCCTTCAGCCTGCCGCTGGTCGCCCGGCTGGCCGCCTCCGACAGCCGCCGGCAGCCGAGGCGGCCGCGCGCGCTGGTGCTGGTGCCGACCCGCGAGCTGGCCAACCAGGTGCTCGCCGTCGTCGACCCGCTGGCCCGCGCGCTGGGCATGAGGGCGACCACCGTCTTCGGCGGCGTCGGGCAGAACCCGCAGGTGCAGGCGCTGGCCGGCGGCATCGACGTCCTCATCGCCTGCCCCGGCCGGCTGGAGGACCTCATCGGCCAGGGCCACTGCGACCTCTCCGCCGTCGAGATCACCGTCCTGGACGAGGCCGACCACATGGCCGACCTCGGGTTCCTGCCCGGCGTCAAGCGGCTGATGGACCGCACCCCTGCGACCGGCCAGCGGCTGCTGTTCTCCGCCACCCTGGACAACGGCGTCGACGTGCTGGTCAAGCGCTACCTGTCCGCTCCCACGACGCACTCGGTCGACCCCGCGGTCGCGCCGGTGTCCACCATGACCCACCACGTGTTCCGGGTGGAGGCCGCGGACAAGCCGGCCGTCGTCCGGGAGCTGGCCTCCGGTCTGGGCCGCAGCATGCTGTTCACCCGCACCAAGCACCAGGCCAAGAAGCTCGCCAAGCAGCTCACCGCGGCCGGCGTCCCGGCCGTCGACCTGCACGGCAACCTCAGCCAGAACGCCCGCGAGCGCAACCTCGAGGCGTTCAGCAACGGCAGCACCCGGGTGCTGGTCGCCACCGACATCGCCGCGCGCGGCATCCACGTCGACGACGTCGAGCTCGTCGTCCACGTCGACCCGCCGGCCGAGCACAAGGCCTACCTGCACCGTTCGGGCCGCACCGCCCGGGCCGGCGCCGGTGGCACCGTGGTCACCGTCTCCACCCCCGACCAGGCCGGTGAGGTGCGCACCCTCGCCCGGCAGGCCGGCATCACCCCGACGGTGAGCGCCGTCCGCCCCGGCGCGGCGCAGATCAGCGCGCTGACCGGACCGGCCGCCCCGCACGTCGAGCCGGCGCCCGCGCCGGAGCCCCAGCCGCAGGGCCAGGGCGGCGGCCGGCGCCGCCGGTCCGGGGGCGGCTCCGGCCGCTCCACCGGCCAGGCCGGCACCGCCTCCGGCGGCGGGACGGCGTCCGCCCGCGGCCAGGGCCGGACCTCGGGTCCGGCGCGCACCCGGGCCGAGCTCGCGGCGCGCGCCGGGACGCACTCGGCGGCGTCGTTCAGCGGACGCGCCCGCCGCGGCGGGCGCTGACCGGGCCGGGGCGGCAACGACGGTTGACGCCCCGGCTGATGGGCACTGGACCGTTCGACCAGGGCCAGGCCAGGTCCTGACCGTCCGCGACCAGCGAGGAGCACCATGGCACTGCCCATCACCCTCTCCGAGATCGCGCCCCGCATCTCGGCCGGCGCGTTCATCCTCAACAGCGGCCTGGGCAAGCGCGGCGCCGACGAGGGCACCGCGGCCGGCCTGCACGGCTTCGCCACCGGCACCTACCCGTTCCTCAAGAGCGTCGACCCGGCGACGTTCGTCAAGGTGCTGGCCTACAGCGAGATCGCCGTCGGGACAGCACTGCTGACGCCGTTCGTGCCCACCGCCGTGGCCGGCGCGGCGCTGACCGCCTTCTCCGGCGGGCTGCTGGGGCTCTACCTGAACACCCCCGGGATGCGGAAGCCGGGCAGCCTGGCGCCGACCCAGGAGGGGCTGACGGTGGCCAAGGACGTGTGGCTGCTCGGCATCGGCATCGGCCTGCTCACCCGCGGGACGATCGACCGGGAGCCGCGCCGGGTGCGCAAGGCCGCGAAGACCCTGACCAAGGCCAACAAGAAGGTCGCCAGGGCCGCCGAGCGCGCCGCCTGACGGACACGGGGCCGGGGTCTCCCCCGGCCCCGTGCGTCAGCCCGCAGGGACACCCCGGCCGACGATCCGGTGCCCGCGCAGGGGCTCATCCGGCCGCTGCGCACCGATCCGGGGCCGGGAGGAGCCGCGCCGTCCGGTCGCCCCGGGACGTCGCACCACCGTGGTCGCCTGGTGCCGGAGCGTGACGGGAGTGCCCGCGTCGTCGTGACCCCCGGGTCGAGGGGTTCCCCGGAGTGCTTGACCCCTGCAGCATCGCGGGGCAACGGGGATCCGCCGTCGGGGCGGCGTCGCCGTCGTCCCGAGGAGGTCCGCGTGCCCCATCCGCCCGCTCTCGCCCGCTCCCACCGCACGGCAGCCGCCGCGATGGTCCTGGCCGCCGGGATCGGCCTGGTCGCCGGGTGCTCCGCGGACGCCGAGGCCGTGGACACCCCCGCCGCCGGTACCTCGGCCGCCGCGCCCTCCAGCAGCGCGGAGGCGAGCACGTCGTCCGCGGCGCCCTCCTCGTCGGCCGCGAGCTCCCCTGCGCAGGCCGAGGCCGAGACGGTCTCGGTCACCGAGGGCGAGATGTTCATCGAGCTCTCGGAAGACTCCTACTCCGCCGGCTCGTACACCTTCGAGGTCGTCAACGAGGGCCGCATGCCGCACGACTTCGTCGTGGAGCGCGACGGCGAGGACGTCGCGGCCACCGAGGTCCTGCAGCCGGGTCAGTCGGCCACCCTTACGGTCAACCTGGAGGAGGGCGACTACGTCCTCTACTGCTCGGTCGGCAGCCACCGCGCCGCGGGCATGGAGACGCCGATCACGGTCGGCGCCTGAGCGAGGACCCCCCGCCCCCGGCCCGTCCAGGGCGCCGCCCCGAGCCTCCGAGGGGCGGGGAGGACGGGAGGCCTCCCACCCCCAGGGGCCACCGAACTCCGGGAGGTGGACGGCGGGCCCCCCGGACCGCCGTCCACCTCCCGGCCCATCAGTTGCCGCTGGCGAACGCCGCGTCGAAGGCGGCCGCCGGCGGGTCGAAGGCCAGCCGGCGCACGAACGCCAGCGCCTCGGGGGCGCCCACCAGCCGGTCCATGCCGGCGTCCTCCCACTCGACCGAGATCGGCCCGTCGTAGCCGATGGTGTTGAGCATCCGGAAGCACGCCTCCCACGGGACGTCGCCGTGACCGGTGGACACGAAGTCCCAGCCGCGCCGCGGGTCGGCCCAGGGCAGGTGCGAGCCCATCCGGCCGTTGCGGCCGTTGCCCACCTGCTTCTTCGCGTCCTTGCAGTCGACGTGGTAGATCCGGTCCTTGAAGTCCCAGATGAACGACACCGGGTCGAGGTCCTGCCAGACGAAGTGGCTCGGGTCCCAGTTCAGCCCGAACGCCTCGCGGTGGCCGATGGCCTCCATGGTGCGCACCGTCGTCCAGTAGTCGTAGGCGATCTCCGACGGGTGGACCTCGTGCGCGAAGCGGACGCCGACCTCGTCGAAGACGTCGAGGATCCGGTTCCAGCGCGCGGCGAAGTCGGCGTAGCCGTCCTCGATCATCGACTCGGGCACCGGCGGGAACATCGCGACGGTCTTCCAGATCTTCGACCCGGTGAAGCCGACGACGGTGTCCACCCCGAGCTTCGCGGCCGCCCGGGCGGTCGTCTTCATCTCCTCCGCCGCCCGCTGCCGGACGCCCTCGGGGTCGCCGTCCCCCCAGACGCGCGGGTGCACCATGCCGCGGTGCCGCTCGTCGATCGGGTCGTCGCAGACGGCCTGGCCGTTGAGGTGGTTGGAGATGGCCCAGACCTTCAGGCCGTACTTGTCGAGCAGGGCGAGGCGCTCCTGCACGTACGCGTCGTCGTTCGCGGCGCGCTCGACGTCGAGGTGGTCGCCCCAGCAGGCGATCTCCAGGCCGTCGTAGCCCCACTCGGAGGCGAGCCGCGCCACCTCCTCGAAGGGCAGGTCGGCCCACTGGCCGGTGAACAGGGTGACGGGACGGGGCATGTCGGGGTCCTCCTGGTTCAGATCTCGGTCCAGACGGAGCGGGCGGCGGCGCTGCGCTCGACGGCGTCGAGCACCCGCTGCACCTGCAGCCCGTCGGCGAAGGACGGCGTCGGGTCCTCGCCCTTGGCGATGGCGGTGACCAGGTCGACGACCTGGTGGGTGAAGCCGTGCTCGTAGCCCAGGCCGTGCCCGGCCGGCCACCAGGCGCCGACGTAGGGGTGCTCGGGCTCGGTGACGACGATGCGGCGGAAGCCCGCGGTCGTGGCCGGCTCGTCGCCGTCGTAGAAGTGCAGGACGTTCATGTCCTCGAAGTCGAAGGCCAGGCTGCCGCGTGAGCCGTTGACCTCGATCCGGATGGCGTTCTTGCGGCCGAGGGCGAACCGGGTCGCCTCGAAGCTGGCCAGCGCCCCGCCGTCGAACCGGCCGAGGAAGACCGCGGCGTCGTCGACGGTGACCGTGCCCATGCCCTCCCCGGCGACGCCGGACAGCGACCCGGCCGACGCCGGCAACGGACGTTCCTTGACGAAGGTCTCCAGCAGCGCGCTGACCCCGGTGAGCCGCTGCCCGGTGACGTACTGGGTGAGGTCGACGATGTGCGCGCCGATGTCGCCGAGCGCACCCGAGCCGGCCTTCTCCTTCTCCAGCCGCCACGACATGGGGGCGGCCGGGTCGGCGATCCAGTCCTGCAGGTACTGGGCGCGCACGTGCCGGATCTCGCCGAGGCGGCCCTCGGCGATCAGCTGCCGGGCCAGGCCGATGGCCGGGACGCGGCGGTAGGTGAAGCCGACCATCGACCGGACGCCGCGGGTCGCGGCGCGGGCGGCGGCCTCGGTCATCGCCTCGGCCTCGGCGACCGAGTTGGCCAGCGGCTTCTCGCAGAGCACGTGCTTGCCCGCCTCGAGCGCGGCGATCGCGATCTCGGCGTGGGTGTCGCCCGGCGTGCAGACGTCGACGAGGTCGACGTCGTCACGCTCGAGCACGCGGCGCCAGTCGGTCTCGACCGACGACCACCCGAGGCGCTCAGCGGCGTCGGCGACGCGGACGGCGTCCCGGCCGGCCAGCACGGTGAGCTCGGGACGCACGGGCAGGTCGAAGAAGTGGGGGGCGGTGCGCCAGGCCTGCGAGTGCGCGGCGCCCATGAAGGCGTAGCCGATCAGGCCGACGCCGAGGGTCGGGGGCATGCGGTCTCCTCACCGGAGCCGCCGGGGGACGGCGCGCCGTCCCCCGGCGACCGGCGTGTCAGCGGGTCAGGACTCGAACGCGGCGTCGATGTACTGGTCGACGTTGTCCGCGGTGACGACGGGGGCGTCGAGCACGATCCGCTGCGGCACCCCCTGCGAGGCGAGGTCGGACAGGCTCTTGCCCTGCACGATCAGCCGGGCGAGCGCGATCCCGTCCGCGGCCTGGGTGTGCGGGTAGATGACCGTCGCGTCGAGGACCGACTGGCCGCCCTGGATCTCACGCATCGCGTTGGCCGACCCGGCGCCACCGACCATGATGAACTCGTCGCGGCCGGCGTTGTTGATGGCGGCCAGGACGCCGACGCCCTGGTCGTCGTCGTGGTTCCAGATGGCGTCGATCTGCGGCGCGGCCTGCAGCAGGTTGGCCGCGGTCCGCTCCCCGCCCTCGACGGTGAAGTCCGCCGCCACCCGGTTGTCCACGTTGAGGCCGCACTCGGCCAGCGCGTCGGCGAAGCCCTGGCTGCGGTCCTGCGTCAGCGGCAGCGAGTCGATGCCGGCGATCTCCGCGACGACCGCGTCGGGCTGGTCGCCCAGCTGCGTGCAGATGTACTGGCCGGCCGAGACGCCCATGCCGTAGTTGTCGCCGAGGACGGTGGCCTGGGCGGCGAACGGGCTGTTGAACTCGCGGTCGACGTTGATGACCGGGATGCCGGCCTCCATGGCCCGCAGGGCGACGGGGGTCAGCGCGGCGCCGTCGAAGGGCAGCAGCACGATCGCGTCGACGCCCTCGTTGATGAAGGTCTCGACCTGGCTGATCTGGGTGCTGACGTCGTTGGTGCCCTCGGCGACGGAGAGCTCGACGTCCTCGTAGCGGTCGGCCTCGGCCTGCGCGGCCTGGCTGATGCCGGCCATCCAGCCGTGGTCGGCGGCCGGCGCGGAGAAGCCGATGCGCACCGTCTCGCCGGGCTCGTCGTTGGCGGTGGCGGCCTCGTTGCCACCGCCGCCCCCGCCGCCGGAGGCCTCGGGGGTGTTGCTCGTGCAGCCGGCGACCAGGACGCCGGCGCCGAGAACGGCGAGCGCGGTCGACGTGACACGACGGAACGGGCGCTGCCTCGCTGCAGACATGTTCTCTCCTCGGTGATCGCCTCCCTGGCTGTCGTAGGCCAGGTGGTGGGTCGTGCGGGTGGTGCCGGTCCGGGGGGACGGGTGCCGTCCCCCCGGACCGCGTCAGGGGCGGTCGGTCGTCGCGCCGGGCGCGGGGCCGCCGGGACCGCCGGGCGTCGCGCCGCCGGAGACCGTGCCGGCCGCGCCGGCCGGGGCGGGCGGGCTGCCGGCGCCCGAGCCGCGGCCGAGCCGGCCGAGGCTGAACGAGCCGGTCGCCAGCCGCATCTGCAGCAGGACGGCGACGACGATGATCACGCCGCGCGCGACCGCCTGGGCGGAGCTGGACAGGTTGTTCAGCGTGAAGACGTTCCCGAGCGTGGTGAAGATCAGGACGCCGAGGACGGTGCCGACGATGGTGCCGCGACCGCCGATGAGCAGGGTGCCGCCGATGACCACCGCGGCGATCGCGTCCAGCTCGTAGAGCGTGCCGTGGGTGGAGCTGCCGGTGGTCGTCCGCGCCATGAGCATGACCGCGGCGATGCCGCAGGTGACGCCGGAGAGCACGTAGAGCCACATGGTGTGCCGCTGCACCCGGATGCCGGCCAGCCGCGCGGCCTCGGCGTTGCCGCCGACGGCGAAGGTGCGCCGGCCGAACGTCGTCCGGTTGAGCAGCACCCACCCGGCGACGGCGACCAGCGCGAAGATGATGACCAGGGTCGGGACGCCGAGGACGTCGCCGGAGAAGAAGGCGAGGAAGTCCCGGTCCTGCACGATCTGGGTGCGCCGGTTGGCGATGATCTCGGCCAGGCCGCGAGCGGCCGCGAGCATGGCCAGCGTCGCGATGAAGGCCACGAGTTTGCCGTAGGCGATGACGATCCCGTTGACCAGCCCGCAGCCGGCGCCCACCAGGAGCGCGGTGACCACCATGACGATCCAGTGGAAGTCCGCCGCCATCGCCTGGGTGGCCAGCGTCGTCGCCCACACCGAGGACAGCGCCACGATCGCGCCGACCGAGAGGTCGATGCCGCCGCCGATGATCACGAACGTCATGCCGACGCTGACCACGCCGATCACCGCGGCCAGCCGCAGGATGGTCAGCACGTTGTCGACGGCGAGGAACCGGTCGGGGGCGGTGGCGGTGCCGACGATGCAGAGCACCGCCAGGGCGACGACGAGGCCGAGGTTGCGGCCCACGGGACCGGCGAGGAACCCCGGCCCGCTGCGGCGCCCCGCCGTGCCGGAGGGTTGCCGGGGAGCGTCCGTCCCCGTCGCCACGGTCGTGCTGCTCATGCCACGTCCCCTTCGCGCTGTGCGTGTGCGGCGCCGTGGGCGGCCGCGTCCTCCATGACCAGGTCGAGCACGCGGTGCTCGTCGAGCGCGCCGGCCGGTTCCTCCGCCAGCACGCGGCCGTCACCGATGACCAGGACCCGGTCGGCCAGGCCGAGCACCTCGGGGATCTCGCTGGAGACCACGACGACGGCCACGCCGCGGTCGGCCAGCCCGCGGATCAGCGCGTACATCTCCGACCGGGCGCCGACGTCCACGCCGCGGGTCGGCTCGTCGAGCAGCAGCACCTGGCAGTCGCGCAGCAGCCACCGGGCCAGCACGACCTTCTGCTGGTTGCCGCCCGACAGCGTCCGCACCTCCCGGTCGACGTCGGCCGGCCGGACCTCGAGTGCGCTGACCTGCTGCCGGGCGGCCTCGCCCTCGGCGGACCGGGAGAGGAAGCCGGCGCGGGTGAACCGGGCCAGGCTCGAGAGGCTGATGTTGCGGGCGACCGACTCCCCCAGCAGCAGGCCCTGGCTCTTGCGCTCCTCGGGGGCCAGGCCGACACCGGCGGCGACCGCGGCGGCGACGTCCCCCGGGCGCAGCCGCCGTCCGCCGACCCGGACCGTGCCGGACGTCGGGCGGCGGGCGCCGTAGACGGTCTCGAGGATCTCCGAGCGGCCGGAGCCGACCAGGCCGGCGAGGCCCACGACCTCGCCGGGGCGGACGGTGAAGGAGACGTCGGCGAAGGAGCCGCGCAGCCCCAGCCCCTCGACCTCGAGCAGCGGGGCGGCGTCGGGGTCGGGGTGCTCGCGCCGCTCGGGGAAGACGTACTCGATGTCCCGGCCGGTCATCAGGGTGATGACCTCGCGGGTGGCGGTCTCGCGGGCGGGCAGGCCGGTGGCGACGGTGCGGCCGTCCTTGAGGACGGTGATCCGGTCGCCGACCTCGCGGATCTCCTCGAGCCGGTGGGAGATGTAGACGACGGCGACGTCGTGCGCGGTGAGGTCGCGGATCACCGTGAACAGCCGTTCGACCTCCTCGCTGTCCAGGACGGCCGACGGCTCGTCCATGATGATCAGCTTCGCGTCCTGGGAGAGGGCCCGGGCGATGCTGACCATCTGCTGGGCGGCCGCCGACAGGGAGCCGACCTCGGCGGTGGGCCGGATGTCGGCGTGGCCGAGGCGCTCCAGCAGCCGTGCGGCGGCGCGGTTGGCCGAGGACGGCCGGGTCACGCCCAGCCGCGCGTGCTCCCGGCCGAGGAAGACGTTGTCGGCGACGGTGAGGCCGGCGACCAGGTCGAGCTCCTGGTAGATCGTCGCGATCCCGAGCGACATGGCCGCCTGCGGGTCGGTGAGCCGCACCGGCTCGCCGCGCCAGCTGATCCGGCCGGCGTCGGGCTGGTGCGCCCCGGCCAGCACCTTGATGAGGGTCGACTTGCCGGCGCCGTTCTGGCCGAGCAGGCAGTGCACCTCCCCCGCGCGGACGTCGAGGTCGACGCCGTCGAGCGCCCGGACACCGGGGAAGGACTTGACGACGCCGTGCACCTCCAGCAGCGGAGGTCCACTCGACGGCGACGGAGACGAGGACATCGGCACCACCCAGACTTCTGCTCAACCCTGACCATTAGTCGGCTGAAGCGAGAACATAAGGCCGTCGTGGCATGTGGTCAAGGCCACGCAGCGGGGGTTGCCGAAACGAGATGTGCGATCACTGCGGTCCTCAGGACCGCGGTGTCACCTCGCGAGGGCCTGCTCGACGGACTCCTCGTCGAGGAACCCCTCGATGGCCATGAGGGCGGCGCCGACCCGGCCGGAGAGCTCCGGAGCCGCGCTGACGGTGATCTCCAGCGCGCGTGCGGCCAGCGGCATCGAGCGCCGGTAGACCGACTCGCGGATCCCGGCCAGCAGCGGGACGCCGGCCTGTGCCACGCCGCCGGTGATGACGATGCGGTGGGGGTTGAAGAAGTTGACCAGCGCCGCGAGCACCGTGCCGATCGTGCGGCCGGCCTCGCGGACCAGCTCGATCGCCGCGCCGTCGCCTTGCGCCGCGCGTTCCACGACCTCGCGCGTGGTGCCGACCGGCAGCCCCGCCGCCACGGCGTCGCGCAGCAGCGCGCCACCGCCGGCGAGCGCCTCCAGGCAGTTCTCCTGGCCGCACCGACAGGTCACGACCCGCCCGTCGGGCGTGCTGACGTAGATGTGCCCGATGTCCCCGGCGCTGCCCTGCGCCCCGCGGTAGACCCGGCCGTCGACGATGACGCCGCAGCCGATGCCGGTGCCGACCTTGACCACTAGCACGTCCTGCACCGACCCGGCGGCGCCCATCTCCCCGAGCGCCATGACGTTGACGTCGTTGTCGACGTAGACCGGGCACTCGTAGCGGCCGAACGCGCTGGGGATCGGATAGTCGTGCCAGCCCGGCATGATCGGCGGGTGGGAGGGGCGCCCGCTGGAGTGCTCCACCGGCCCGGGGACGCCGACGCCCACGGCGCAGACGTCGTCCGGCTCCAGACCGGCCTCGGCGAGGACCAGCTGGGCCAGCCGGTCGACCTCGGCCAATACCGGGCCGGGGCCGTCGGCGATGTCGATCGGGTGGCCGATGGTGGCCAGGATCTCGGCCGAGAGGTCCGTGACGGCGACGTCGACGCTGGTCACCCCCAGGTCCACCGCGAGCACGCACCCGGCGCGGCTGTTGAACCGCAGCAGGGTCGGCGGCCGGCCGCCGGTGCTCCAGCCGCGCCCGCCCTCGGCGAGCAGGTTGGCCGCGATCAACTGGTCGACGCGGGCGCTGACGGTGTTCCGCGAGGCGCCGGTCAGCGCGACCAGCTCGGCCCGGCTGCACGCGCGGCCGGTGCGGACGTGCCGCAGCAGCGCGCCGGCCGAGGCGGAGGAGTGGGCCACGAGCACATCGTGTCACGCAGCGGCCACCCGCCCGGGTGTCCCAGCCCATCAGGCACCAGGTCGGAGCCCTCCTGCCCCGGTCCGGCCGGCCGCCTCGCGGAGCAGCGCCGCCACCTGCTCCGGGTGGGTCATGGGGGTCAGGTGGGCCGCCCCGGGGATCTCGACGAGCCGGCCGTCCGGCGCAGCCGCCGTCACGGCCGCGACCCAGTCGTGCGGGCAGAGCCGGTCGCGGGTGCCGCGGACGACGGTCACCGGCACCCGGACCACCCTCAGCCGGGCGTCGATCCGGTCGGGTGAGGCCACGGCCCACAGCTGCCGCATGGCCCGCGGCCCGGTGTGCCGCCACTGCGGCAGCGCCAGCAGCGCGCGCGGCCACCGCTCGCCGACCGCCGTCGCCGCCCACCGCCGGACCAGCCCCGCGGCCGACCGCAGCCGTGGGTCGGTGGTGGGCCCGAGCAGCACGAGCCCGGCGACCCGGGGGTCCCCGGCCGCGGCGGCGGCCACCTGACAGCTCTGCGAGTGGCCGACCAGCAGCACCGGCCCCTCGCCGAGTCGGGCACGCAGCCCGGCGGCGAGCTCCTCGAGCGACGGCACCGGCCCCGGCAACCCCATCCCCGGCAGCAGGACGACGTCGGCGGGCACCAGCTCTCGGAGCCGGGCCGAGGAGCGCTCGTCGAGCCCGAGTCCGGGGACGAGGACCGGCCGGGGTCCGGGTTTCGGCACCGAACCGGTCTACCGCAGCCGCGTGAGCTGTTCACCAGCGGGTAGGACGGCGGACTGTGAGCTGGATCGCTCCGAGGCGTCCGCGCCCCGGGGACACCGAGGTGGGAGACTGATTCATCATGACGACATCACCTGTGGCCGACCCCGTCGGCGCCTCCTCGTCCGGTCGGCCCAGGGTCGTCATCGTCGGCTCCGGCTTCGGTGGGCTGTTCGCCGCCAAGGCGCTCAGGCGGGCCCCCGTCGACGTCACCGTCATCGGCAAGACGAGCCACCACCTGTTCCAGCCGCTGCTGTACCAGGTGGCCACCGGCATCCTCTCCGAGGGCGAGATCGCACCGGCCACCCGCGAGATCCTGCGGCACCAGCGGAACGCCCGCGTCGTCCTCGGCGAGGTCACCGACATCGACCTGGCCGCCCGCACGGTCACCTCGACCATCCTGGGCCGCACCACGGTGCACCCCTACGACGAGCTGATCGTCGCCGCCGGCGCCGGGCAGTCCTACTTCGGCAACGACCGCTTCGCCGAGTTCGCCCCCGGCATGAAGAGCATCGACGACGCCCTGGAGCTGCGCGGCCGCATCTTCGGCGCCTTCGAGCTCGCCGAGCTCGCCACGGACCCGGCAGAGCGCGACCGGCTGCTCACCTTCGTCGTGGTGGGCGCCGGCCCGACGGGCGTGGAGATGGCCGGCCAGATCGCCGAGCTGGCCCACCGCACCCTGCGCCGCGACTTCCGCCACATCGACCCGACGCAGGCCCGGGTGATCCTGCTGGACGCCGCCCCGCAGGTGCTGCCGCCGTTCGGCGAGAAGCTCGGCGACCGCGCCCGCCGGCACCTCAACGAGATCGGCGTCGAGGTCCAGCTCGGCGCGATGGTCACCGACCTGGACGCCAACGGCCTGGAGGTCAAGGACCGCGACGGGCAGGTCCGCCGCATCCAGGCGGCCACGAAGGTCTGGGCAGCCGGCGTCCAGGCCAGCCCGCTGGGGCGGCTGCTCGCCGAGCAGTCCGGGGCCGAGATCGACCGCGCCGGCCGCATCAACGTGCTGCCCGACCTCACCCTGCCCGGGCACCCCGAGGTGCACGTCGTCGGCGACATGATGGCGCTGGACAAGCTGCCCGGCGTGGCCCAGGTCGCGATCCAGGGTGGGCGGTACGCCGCCGAGGCGATCCAGCGACGGATCGCCGGCAAGCACCCGCAGGGCCCGTTCCACTACCGCGACAAGGGCAACATGGCGACGATCTCCCGCTTCTCCGCCGTCGCCGACATCAAGAACCTCAAGTTCGAGGGCTTCTTCGCCTGGGTGCTGTGGCTGGTCGTGCACCTGATGTACATCGTGGGCTTCAAGAGCCGGCTGACCGCGGTGCTGCACTGGATGGTCAGCTTCCTGGGCCGCGGCCGCGCCGAGCGGGTGGCCACCCAGCAGCAGGTGTACGGGCGGCTGGCGCTGGAAGCGCTGGGGTCCGGCTTCGCGGTCTCCAAGACCGGCGGCCCCAAGGACGCGACCGCCCCGGAGACGGACCTGACCGAGCGCCGGTCCGCCTAACGGCCGGGCTCGCCGAGCCAGAGGGTGAGGGCGGCGGTCACGTCCCCGGGCCGGACGACGTGGCCGCCGTCGAACTCCTCGTAGGTGACGTCGTACCCGCCGGTGCCGAGCTCGCGGGCCAGCCGCCGTCCGCACCGCGCGACGGGCAGCACCCGGTCGTCGGTGCCGTGCGAGATCCAGATCCGCGGCCGGCCGACCCGCCGCGGCGGGACGGCGAACCCCGGCGAGAAGGCGAGCACCGCCTCGGCGAGGTCCCCGTTGGCCAGCCCGAGGCTGAGCGCGTACGAGGCGCCGTCGGAGAAGCCCCCGAACGCCACCCCGGTGACCGCTTGGCGGGCGAAGACCTGCTCGAGGGCGGCGTCGAGCACCGCGACGTCCCGGCCGAGGCCGCCGGCGATGAGGTCCCAGGTGGCGGCGACCGACGACGGCGCGAGCACCAGCGCGTCGCGGGCCGTGGCCGGGTCCCCGGCCAGACCCACGGACTGCGCCGCCGTCCCGCCCGCGCCGTGGAAGAACACCAGCAGCGGCCGCGGCCGGGGTGGCCCGTCGGGGACGACGAGCTGCGCCTGCGCGTGCGGTCCGAGCTCCAGCGTGCGGACCCCCGGCGGGTACGGCACCGCGGCGGGCGCGGTCACCGGCCGGGCGCCGAGCCGCCCCTCTGCGGCGTGCCGGAGCGCCATCAGACCGCGTGCGCCAGCGGCGGCACGTGCTCGTCGGCCCGCTCGAGGTGCAGCGGCTGCAGCGGCGAGGTGTCCTCCAGGTACAGGAAGGCGTCGTAGCGCTCCCCCAGCACGGTCGGCACGTAGTTGCCCCACCGTTCCCGCTCGGGCCGGTAGACCACGCCGATCGCCCGGTGGTCCAGCCGCCGGTCCAGCTCGGCCGGCCGGGAGCCGTCACGCGACCAGACGAGCAGCGCGTCGCGGCCGACCTCCTCGTGCAGCAGCGCCTCCAGGCTGCCGGGCCGGGCCTCGGGCACTGGCGTCCGCTGCATCTGCGCGCCCCACGCGCTGCCGGCGATGACGCCGCCGCGGTACCCGCCGAAGCCCACGAGGACGACGTCGTCGACGCCGTGGCGCTCCCGCAGCAGCTGCCCGACGTTGGTCATCCCGGCGTCGGCCATGTCGGTGGCGCGGGCATCGCCGATGTGCGTGTTGTGCTCCCAGACGACGGCCCTGTCCCCCGTATGGGCGAGCAGCCGGTCGAGGACGTCGACCATGTGGACGTCGCGCACGTTCCACGACTCGGCCGAGCCCTGCACCATCGCGCGGTAGTAGCGCTCGGCGTCGACGACGACGGCGGCGTTCTGCTCGGCGGAGAAGCGCGCCTCGGGGTCGTCGTCGGCCTCGGCCCGCCCGCGCTCCTCGCACAGGTGCCGCAGCAGGTCGACGACGGCCTGCTCGCAGCTGGTCGGGGCGAAGCGGGAGGCGAAGGCGTACTCGGCGCCGTCCTCACCGAAGGGCTCGAAGCAGCGCAGCGCCCGCAGCGCGGTCTCCACCTGCTGGGGCTCGTGCTCCCGCAGCCAGTCCACGAGCTCGTGCATCGAGTCCCAGAGGC
Organism: Geodermatophilus sp. URMC 65; assembly: GCF_053502545.1. Lineage (NCBI taxonomy): Bacteria > Bacillati > Actinomycetota > Actinomycetes > Geodermatophilales > Geodermatophilaceae > Geodermatophilus > Geodermatophilus sp. URMC 65. Next base: position 4,065,271 of record NZ_CP199954.1, on the reverse strand, counting down.
TGTAGACGTCCAGGCCGTAGAAGCCGACCCGCTCGTCCGCCGGGCGCCCGGCGTTGACGTCGCGCAGCCAGCGGCAGAAGTCGACGACGTCGTCGTTGGCCCACATCCACGTCGGCCAGCGGGAAAAGGCGTCGAGGGCGTCGCACGGGTCGGCGTCGGCACCCGGCCGCAGCTTGACCGAGCGGTTGACCCGGTAGCAGTCGGGCCAGTCGCCCTCCACCGCGACGAACCCGAAGCCGCGTTCGGTGATCAGCCGGCGGGTCAGCGCGGCCCGCCAGGCGTAGTACTCGGAGGTGCCGTGGCTGGCCTCGCCGATCGCCACGACGCGCGCGTCGCCGACCCGCTCGAGCACCGGGTCGAGGTCGGCGGGGTCGCGCAGCGGCAGCGCCAGGTCCCGGACGCCGGTCATGGCCTACTCCGCGCCCCCGGGCTCGGCCATCTTCGCGTGGCCGGCGGACTTGAGCCGGTCCGGCAGCACCGAGTTGACCACGGCCTGGGCCTTGCTGAGCAGCGAGCCGCCGAGCACCTTGGTCTCGCCCGCCATCATCGCCTCGAACCCCTGCTTGGCGACCTGGGCCGGATCGTCCTTGGGGCCCTGGCCGATCCGGGTGTCCATGAGGTCGCCGCGCTCGAAGAACTCGGTGTCGGTGGGGCCGGGCATCAGCGAGGTGACCGTCACCCCGGTGTCGCGCAGCTCGGTGGCCAGCGCCTCGGCGAACGACTGCACGAAGGACTTGGAGGCGTTGTAGACCGCCTGGTACGGCCCGGGCATGGTCGAGGCGACCGACGAGGTGAACAGCACCCGGCCCTCGCCGCGCGCGGCCATGTCCCGGAGCACCGACTTGGCCAGGACGACGGTCGAGCGGACGTTGAGGTCGACGATCGCCAGCTCGTCCTCGAGCGGGTTGTCCACGAACGGCTCACCCCTGCCCACACCGGCGTTGAGCGCCGCCGCGGCCAGCGGGCGCCCCGTGGCGGTCACCGCGTCGTACACGGCTTGCACGCCCTCGGCGGTCCGCAGGTCGGCCTGCACCGTCTGCACCGCGGTGCCGGTGGTGCGCAGCTGCTCGGCGGCGGTCGTGAGCTCGGCGTCCTCGGCGGTGACCACGAGGTCGAAGCCGTGCTCGGCGAACTGGCGGGCCAGCTCCAGCCCGATGCCGCTCGAGGCGCCGGTGACGAGGGCGAGGGGACGCGGTTCGGTCATGGCCGCCCCCTACCCCGGGAGACCTCGTCTCACCCGGTGCCGCCGGCGCCGTCCCGCACGACCGCGGCGGCGACCGCGCGGCGGTCGCCGGTCGCGGCCCAGGTGTCCCGCTGCCGGGTGGCCGACGTGCCGTGCGCCCACAGCCGGTCCAGCAGCGCGGCGACGGCGTCCTCCTCGCCGTGCGCGCGCAGGTCGTCGGCGAGCTCGGCGACCAGTGCGTCGACGGCGTCCCGCGCGGCGACCGGCTCGCCACGCACCGGGTCGAACAACTCACCGCGCAACCCGTCGCGGGCGGCCCGCCAGCGGGCGGCGCGCAACAGCTCGGGGCCCACCTCGGGGACCGGCTCGGCACGTTCCGCGCGACCGGCGAGCACCCGCACCAGCGAGCGGACCAGCGCGGCGTGCAGGACGGCGGCGTCGAGGTCGGTGCAGACGTCGGCCAGCCGGAACTCCAGCGTCGGCCAGCGCGCGGACGGCCGCACGTCCCAGTACAGGTGCCGGCCGTCCTCGACGACCCCGGAGCGCACCAGCCCGTCGAGGACCTCGCGGAACCGCTGCTCGGTGCCCATCGGCTCCGGCGGCCCGGCGTTGGGCCAGTGCGACCACCACAGCGTGCGCCAGGACTCGTAGCCGGTGTCCGCGCCGTCGTGGAACGGCGAGCTGCCGGTCATCGCGAGCAGCACCGGCAGGTGGGGGCGGGCGCGGTCCATCACCGCCACCGCCGTCCCGAGGTCGGGGACGCCGACGTGGACGTGGCACCCGCAGATGTCCTGCCGGTCGGCCAGCCCGCCCCAGCGCTCGACCATCGCTTCGTACCGGGGTGCGCCGGTGATCCGCTGCTCGCGCCAGGTGCCGAAGGGGTGGGTGGAGGCGGGGAACGGCACCAGCCCGTCCCGGGCGGCGGCCGCCGCGGCCTCGGCGCGGGTGGCGGCCAGCTGGGCGCGCAGCTCGGCGAGCGTGGTGCAGATCCCGGTTGAGGTCTCCAGCTGCGTGGTGACGATCTCGGGGTGGACGTGCTCCCCCGCGTCGCCGGCGAGGGCGGCCCGCACGACCGTCGTGCTCGGGGTGAGCGCGAGGGTGTCGGGGTCGACGAGGTGGAACTCCTCCTCGACACCGACGGTGACCCCCGCGGTGGTCGGGGGCGGTGGGTGGGCCGGAGACCCAGTCGGCCCGGTCACGGCTCGGCGTACCAGGCGAAGCCGAGGCCGGGGACGACGACCTGCCCGTCGCGCACCGGGAGGACGCCGTCGCTGCCGTGCACCTGCTCGAAGCTGCCGAAGCCGGTGACGGTGTCGGCGTCCACGGCCTGGGGCGACGGCGAGAAGTTGGCCAGGCCGACGAAGGCGCCGCTGCGCGGGTGCTTGCGCCGCCAGACCAGGACCGCGTCGCTGCCGGCGTCCACCACCGCCGACTCGACCCCGCCGCGCAGCGCCAGCTGCGCGCGGCGCACCTCGCCCAGCCGGCGGATCTCCCGCCACACCCGGCCCTCGAGGGTCTCCGGGTCGCGGCGCCGGGCGGCGGCGTCCCAGTCCATCGGCGGGCGGTGCATCCAGCGGTTGTCCGGGGCGAGCGCGGGGTCGGCGAGGTAGCCGGGGTCGTTGCGCAGCGCCAGCTCGTCGCCCATGTACAGCAGCGGGATGCCGCCGTGGGCGTAGACGACCGAGTACAGCAGCACCAGGCGGCGGACCCCGGCGTCCAGCGCGGCCTCGTCGCCGTCCTCGAGCGCGGCCTCGATGCCGCACAGGGACGCGGCGGAGCCGGAGACCCGGGCGTCGCCGGTGACCTCGTTCTCCTGGAACAGCGCGCCCCGGGCGAAGGAGCCGGGGAAGCGGCCGGCGTAGAAGTCGTTGAGGAAGCGGCGGTGCGCGAAGCCGTCCACGCCGACCGCCGCGGCGTCCTCGTCGGCGAGCGCCCAGCCGATGTCGTCGTGGCCGCGCACGTAGGTGCACCAGGTGGCGCTGGGCGGCACCGGCCGCATCCGGCGCAGCGACTGCCGCGCGAGCCGGATGTCGCCGGTGGCCAGGCTGCTCCAGAGCAGCACCATGAGCTGGTTGTGGTAGGCGAGCTCGCACTCGGGCCGGTAGCGGTCGTGCCCGCCGAGGTAGCCGACGAGGTCGTCGGGCGAGACGATCGCCTCCGCCTTGAAGACGACGCCGGGGGCGGCCAGCCGGGTCAGCGCGTGCAGCAGCTGCAGCAGGCTGTGCCCCTCGGGCTGGTTCTGGCAGCTGGTGCCCAGCCGCTTCCACATGAACGGCACGGCGTCCATCCGGAAGACGTCGACGCCGCGGTTGGCCAGCCAGGTGATCTCCCCGAGCATCGCCAGGGTGACCTCGGGGTTGGCGTAGTCAAGGTCCCACTGGTACGGCCAGAACGTCGTCCAGACCCAGCCGCCCGCACCGCCGCAGGCCTCCGGCACCCAGCTGAACGAGCCCGGCGCCCGGTCGGGGAAGACCTCGGGGATCGTCGCGTCGTAGGCGTCGGGCAGCGTCCGGTCGGGGAAGGCTGTGTAGAAGCCGGCGTACGCGGGGTCGCCGGCCAGCCAGCCCTGCGCCCAGGCGTGCTCGCGGGCGGTGTGGTTGAGCACCAGGTCGATGCACAGCGCCATGCCGCGGTCGTGCAGGGCCGTGGCGACGTCCTCGAGGTCGGCCATCGTGCCCAGCCGGGGGTCGACCGCGCGGTAGTCCATCACCGCGTAGCCGCCGTCGTTCTCCCCCGGCCGCGGCTGCAGCAGCGGCATGAGGTGCAGGTAGGTGGTGCCGAGCTCGGCGAGGTGGTCGAGGTGCTCCGGCAGCCGGTCGAGGGTGCCGCAGAACCGGTCGACGTAGCAGACGTAGCCCTGCACGCGGGAGCGCTGGAACCACGCCGGGTCGACCTCGCGGCGCCGGTCGATGCGGCGCAGCTGCTCGGGTCGCTCGACCGCGGCTGCCAGGGCGGCGCGCAGCGCACGGGCGAGGAGCTCGTCGGCCGCGTCCCCGTAGAGCGCGGCCAGCGGCTCGTGGACGTCGTGGAGCGCGAGGTCGGCGCGGGCGAGGAACGCGTCGCCCTCGGCCGGGCCCAGGGCCGCGACGGCCTCGGCCGCCACCTCGGGCCGCAGCCGCTGCCACGCCTGCTCCGCCGCAGCTCGGCGGGCGGTCGCCGGGATCGTCACCGCGCCAGTATCGGGCCGCCGTTCGCCCACGGCATGACCGCTCCCACAGGCGTCCGCACGGGGGTTCACTGGCGTTGTAATCGCGTAATCGAGGAGGTGCGCCATGGGCGTGCTGCCGGAGCCGGACACCTCCGGCCATGTGGACGGCGAGGCTGTGGACGACGGGGCGCTGGACGCCTACTCGCGGGTCGTCACCGCCGTCGCCGCCGAGCTCACCCCGCACGTCGCCGCGCTGCAGGTGACCGCGCCCGGGGGTGGCGGCGGGGCCGGCTCGGCGGTCGTCGTCCCGGGGGACGGGCTGATGCTGACCAACGCCCACGTCGTCGGGCGGTCCCGCGCAGGGCGGGCGGTCTTCGCCGACGGCAGCGAGACCGCGGTCGAGGTCGTGGGCGCCGACCCGCTGTCGGACCTCGCCGTCGTCCGGGCGCGGGGCGCCACTCCCCCACCGGCGCAACTCGGGGACGCCGCGACCCTGCGGGTCGGCCAGCTGGTGGTCGCGGTCGGCAACCCGCTCGGGTTGGCCGGCTCGGTGACCGCGGGCGTGGTCAGCGGTCTGGGCCGGTCGCTGCCCACCCGGGACGGGCGCACCGCCCGGGTGGTCGAGGACGTCATCCAGACCGACGCCGCGCTCAACCCGGGCAACTCCGGCGGGGCGCTGGCCGACTCCGCCGGCCGGGTGGTCGGGGTCAACACCGCGGTCGCCGGCTGGGGGCTGGGCCTGGCGGTGCCGGTCAACGACACCACCCGGCGGATCGTCGACGCGCTGGTGCGCGACGGCCGGGTGCGCCGCGCCTACCTCGGCCTGGTGAGCACGCCCGCTCCGCTGCCGGCGGCGCTGGCCGAGCGCACCGGGCGGCGGCGCGGGCTGCGGATCGTCGACGTCGTGCCCGGGTCGCCGGCCGACCGGGCCGGGCTCAAGGCCGGCGACCTGGTGCTCGAGGCCGGACGGCGGCCGGTCGCCGAGGCGCAGAGCCTGCAGCGGCTGCTGTTCGACGAGGCGATCGGCCGGCCGCTGCCGGTGACCGTGCACCGCCGCGGCGCGATGGTCGACGTCATCACCGTGCCCACCGAGCTCACCGGGGGGTGACCCTGCGTACCGGAGGGACGACGGTGTGAGACCCGGTGTCGCCCGCACGGGCGGTGGTGCCTCCCCCCATCGGGTCGGGTCGGTCACGCAGCGCTGCGGTGGTTCGTCCGGGCAGCTGATCCTGGCCCGGACGGACGGGGGATCCATGCACACGCTGCGACCAGGCGGCATCGCGCTGCTCGCACTGCTCTACGCGGTGGGCGCGGTGCTGTGCGCAGTGGGGGCGCTGGTGCCGGTGTCCGACCGGTCGCCGGTCGCGCTGCTGTGGGGCCTGGCCGGGCTGGCCGCCGCCGGGTCGGTCGTGCTCTGGCTGCGCCGCGACCGGCCGGAGCCGTGGCTGCTGCACGCAGCGGTCCTGGTGGCCTCCGCGGCGCTGGGCCTGCTCACCTGGCGCGCGGCGACCGCGGTGGGGATCGTCGGGCTGGGGCCGGCCATGGTGTCGGTCGGCGTCTTCAGCGGGCACTTCTTCCCCCGCTGGGCGGCGCGCGCCCACGTCGGGGTGCTGCTGGTGCTCACCACGGCCGGCGCCGTCGCCGCGGCGCCCACCGGGTACCTGCCCCTGTGGTTGACCGCGGTGGTCACCGTCGTCGTCCTCACCGAGGTGCAGTCGCGCATCTCCGGCGACCTGCACCGGGCCGCGGCCACCGACCCGCTGACCGGGCTGGCCAACCGGCGCGCCTGGCAGGCGGCGGCCGACCGCGGCCTGGCGCACGCGCTGCGCGGCGACGAGCCGTTCACGGTGGTGCTCATCGACCTCGACGACTTCAAGGCGGTCAACGACCAGGCGGGTCACCGCGCCGGTGATGCCCTGCTGCAGGAACTGGCCACCGCGTGGAGCGCGCGGCTGCGGCTGTCGGACCTGCTGGGCCGCTACGGCGGCGACGAGTTCGTGCTCAGCCTGCCCGGCACCGACGCCGCTCGCGCCGCGGACCTCCTGGCCCGGCTGCGCGCCGCCCACCCCGCGGCCTGGTCGGCCGGGACGGCGACCGCCGGGCCCGGTGACACCCTCGCCGAACTGCTGGTCCGCGCCGACGCCGACCTGTACCGCGAGAAGCGCCGCAACCGCGGCGCCTGACGCCGCGCCGTCCTCCGGACGCGGAGCGACGACCACCAGCAGCGGTTGGTCACGGGGTCGTCGTCGGCGACATGCGAGGACACGCCGTCCGGGGTCGCACCGAGCCCATGGTCGACACGACCGGCGTCGCACCGCGGCGGGTCGCGACACCGCCGTCCGCGCGGAGGCTTCCGGCCTGTCCGCTCCCCGGACCCGGTGGCAGCGTCCCCGGGGGACCCGGGAGGCGGCATGGCGGCGATCGTGGTGTGCGGCGGCGGGGTCATCGGTCTGTGTGCGGCCCTCATGCTGGCCGAGGACGGGCACGAGGTGACGGTCCTCGAGCCGGACCCCGCCGCCCCCCGCCGAGGCCGGTGGAGGCGTGGGACGGCTGGCGGCGGGTGGGGGTCGCCCAGTTCCGTCAGCCGCACACCCTCTTCCCGCTTCCGGCAGGTGGTCGACCGGGAGCTGCCCGGGTTGACCGAGCGGCTCGCCGACGGCGGGTGCGTCCGGGTCGACTACATGGAGTCGCTGCCGCCGTCGATCGCGGACCGCGCACCCCGGCCGCTTCCGCTTCGTCACCGGCCGGCGACCGGTCACCGAGGCGGTGGTCGCGGCTGCTGCGGAGGGACACCCGCGGCTGCGGGTCCGCCGCGGCGCCCGGGTCGCGGGTCTGGTGACCGGCCCCTCGGCGCTGCCCGGCGTCCCGCACGTCACCGGGGTGCGCACCGACACCGGCGACCAGCTCGCGGCCGACCTGGTGGTCGACGCGACCGGGCGACGCTCGCCGTGCGCGGACTGGCTGGCCGAGCTGGACGCCCGCCCCGCCCGGCCGGAGAGCCAGACCAGCGGCTTCGTCTACTACACCCGCTACTTCACCGGCCCCGAGCAGCCGCGGCGGCTGGGTCCCCAGCTGGCCCCGGTCGGCAGCATCTCGCTCATCACGCTGGGTGGGGACAACGACACCTGGTCGGTCACGGTGTTCGGGCCCACCCGTGACGCGCCGCTCAAGGCGCTGCGCGAGCCGGCGGTGTTCGACCGGGTGGTCGCCGCGTGTCCGCGGCAGGCGCACTGGCTGGACGGGGAGCCGATCACCGGCGTGCTGGCGATGGCCGGCGTGCTCGACCGCTACCGCCGCCTGGTGGTGGACGGCGTCCCGGTGGTGACCGGCTTCCTCGCCGTGGGCGACGCCTGGGCGTGCACCAACCCCTCGGCCGGGCGCGGCATCTCGGTCGGTGCGGTGCACGCCCAACTGCTGCGCGCCGTGGTGCGGGCGTCGCTCGACGACCCGGTCGAGCTGGCGCGGGCCTTCGACGAGCTCACCGAGCGCGAGGTGGCGCCCTTCTACCGCACCCAGCTGGCCGCCGATCGGGCGCGGATCGCGGAGATGGACGCCCTCCGCGCCGGCCGCGAGCCCCCGCCGCCGGACCCGGCCCGCACCGGCCTGCTGACCGCCGCCGCGTACGACGCCGACGCCTACCGCGCGCTGCTGGAGACGGTCACCTGCTTGGCGACGCCCGACGAGGTGCTCGCACGCCCCGGGATGGCCGAGCGGCTGGCTGCCCACGCCGGCGAGCCGCCACCGGTTCCCCCCGGCCCGGACCGGGGCCAGCTGCTGGAGCTGCTCACCGGCTGAGCGGCGCCGCTCAGGGGCGGCGCCAGTCGTCGGAGGTCAGGTGCGAGCCGGCCATCGGCCCCATCTGCAGCATGCCGCCGTCCACGGCGTAGGAGGTCCCGGTCACGTAGGAGGCCTCCGGCGAGGCCAGGAAGGCGATGACGGCGGCCACTTCGCGGGCGTCGCCGGGACGGCCGAGCGGGACGCCGGGCCGCTCGTGCCCGGGGGCGGTCGGGTCCTCGTCCTCCTGGCCGGTCATCGGGGTGGCGATCTCACCGGGCGCGACCGCGTTGACCGTGATGCCGTGCTCGGCCAGCTCGATCGCGGCGACCCGGGTGAGCAGGCCGAGCCCGCCCTTGGCCGCGCAGTAGGCGGCCGCGCCGACCCGCGGCTGGTGCTCGTGGACGCTGGTGACGTTGACGATCCGCCCGCCGCGGCCGGCGGCGACCATCCGGCGCGCGGCCCGCTGCAGGCAGAGGAACGCGGCGTCCAGGTCGGTGGCCAGCACCTCCCGCCAGGTGGCGAAGTCGGTGTCGAGGACCGTCGACATGTGCCCGGTGCCGGCGTCGTTGACCAGGACGTCGACCCCGCCGAGGGCCTCGGCCAGCTCGTCGACGACGTCGGCGGCCTGCGGCAGCCGGGTGAGGTCGACGTGCCGGACCTCGGCGCGGCGGCCCAGCGCCCGCACCTCCTCGGCCGTGGCCTCGGCGGCCTCGCGCTCGCGGTACCAGGTGATCCCGAGGTCGCAGCCGGCCTCGGCGAGGGCCACGGCGGTGGCCCGGCCGATGCCCGACTCGGAGCCGGTGACGATGGCGATGCGGGGTGCGGGTCCGGTCATGGCCCGACGCTAGATGAAGGACTCCCCTGCCCCCCGCCACTCGCAGGCTCGCGGCGGGACCCTGCAGGGGAGCCGTTCCAGCACGTCGCCAGGCTCGGGGCGGTGCCCTGGACGGGGCCGGCCCTGCAGGGGGCCGCCCGAAGGGCTTCGGACGGCGGCAGCGAGGCCGTCGTTCAGGCGGCGGCGAGGCGCTCGTCGAGCAGGGCGTCGACGTCGGCCTCGGCCTCGGCGACGCGCCGCGCGTTCTCGGCCGACGGGCTGCGGGCCGCGGCGCTGCGGGCGACACCGAGCGCGATGTGGGCGATGGCGATCTCCAGGTCGAGCGTCTCGACGCTGGCATCGGTGCGGGTCATGGCGACCTCCCCTCGGTGGGACGGTGCCCATGCTCGTCCAGGGGTACGACGGAACCGGCCCTGCCGAGCCGACGTCCCCACTCGTGCAGCAGGTCCAGCAGCTCCGGCGGTGCGACGACGGTGACCTCGGCACCCAGGGTGCCGATGGCGAACGCCGGCCAGTCCAGCCCGTCGGCCGCCATGTGCACCCGGCTGCGGCCCGGGCCGTCGTCCTCCACGCGCGCCCACCGCCCGATCCGCGCCCGCACCCGGTCGGCGGGCGCGTCGACGAGGAACTCGACCGGCGTCGCGGAGGTCACCGCGACCGTGCCGGCCCGGACGAAGGCGACGGCGTCCTCGGCCGGCAGCCGCCGCGGCGCGAACCGGGCCCCGGTCGGCCGCGGCCGGGCCAGCCGGTCCAGGCGGAAGATGCGCCAGTCGCCGCGATCGAGGTCGTAGCCGACCAGGTACCAGCGCCGGCCGAGGGTGACCAGCCGGTGCGGCTCGACGCGACGGTCCGACGGGGTGGCGTCGGCGGCGGTGTAGGCGAAGTCCAGCCGCTCGCAGTCGCGGCAGGCCTGGGCGACGACGGTGAGCGCCTCCGGGTCGACGAGCTGCTGCGGGCCGGCCCAGGGCGCGGGATCGGTCACCGCGCGCAGCGCCTCCACCCGGCGCCGCAGCCGGGTGGGCATCACCTGCACGACCTTGGCCAGCGCCCGCACCGACGACTCCGCCGTCCCCGCGACGGCGCTCTGGGCGGCGGTCTGCAGGCCGACGGCCAGCGCCACCGCCTCCTCGTCGTCGAGCACCAGCGGTGGCAGGGCGGCGCCCGGGGCGAGCTGGTAGCCGCCGTCGACGCCGCGCTGGGCCTCCACCGGGTAACCGAGCTCGCGCAGCCGGTCGACGTCCCGGCGCAGCGTGCGGACCGAGACGCCGAGCCGGTCGGCGAGGTCGGGGCCGGCCCAGTAGCGGCGCTGCTGCAGCAGGGAGAGCAGCCGCAGGGTCCGTGCGGACGGATCGGTCATGTGGAGATCCTGCCGTGCATTGCGGTCAGGATCCGGCCGCTGTCCTCCCTAGCCTGGTCCTCGTCAGCGAGAGGACACCGAGAGGCGGATCCGATGGACACGACGACGACCCTCACCGGCGAGCGGGCGGACCTGCTGGAGGCGCTGGCCGCGCACCGGCACTTCCTCCGGTTCACCGTCCGGGGCCTCACCGACGAGCAGGCCCGGCTGCGTCCGACGGCCAGCGAGCTCACCCTCGGCGGCCTGGTCAAGCACGTCGCCTCCCAGGAGGCCGGCTGGGTGGACTTCATCGTCAACGGCCCCGCGGCCATGGCCTCGGCCACCGACCCGGAGCAGATGGCGAAGTGGGCCGAGGAGTTCCGGCTGGGGCCCGACGAGACGCTCGAGGGCACGCTGGCCCACTACGAGGAGATCGCCCGGCGCACCGACGAGCTGGTGCGCACGCTGCCCGACCTGGATGCCTCGCACCCGCTGCCGGAGGCGCCGTGGTTCGAGCCGGGCGCGACCCGCTCGGCCCGCCGCGTGTTCGTGCACATCATCGCCGAGACCGCCCAGCACGCCGGCCACGCCGACATCCTGCGCGAGTCCCTGGACGGCCAGAAGACGATGGGCTGAGCCGCCGGAGCCACAGCCGCGGGGTCGCCCGGGGTGACCGGCCGTGCCGGACGCCCCGGAGGACGCCCGGCACGGGTCCTCGTCGACCAGCAGCCGTCATCGCGGGTAGATATATGACTGAGTCAGTCATAAGATGGCTGCATGGAGCGGCTGACGAACCTGGTGGGTGCCTTCGCGCTGGCGGTCGCCGATCGGGTGGCAGCCGCCACCGAGGCGGCATGCGGTGCGGGTGGCGCGGCGGCCGCGGTGCTCGTGCACCTGAGCCGCCATCCGGAGACCTCCGTGTCCGACCTGGCCGCAGTCGTGGGGGTGGGCGGCTCGGGCGGCGTGCGCCTGGTCGACCGCCTCGCGGCCCAGGGTCTGGTCACCCGCGTGCCGAGCCCCACCGACCGGCGCACCGTCCTGCTGCGCCTGACCGGGACGGGCACGGAGACGGCTCGGCGGGTGCTGCACGCCCGGGAGGAAGCCGTGCGCCAGACGGTGGAGGCCCTCGGCGAGGACCAGCGCTCGGCGCTCGAGCACCTGCTCCCGGACCTCGTGACCGCTCTGCCGAGCAGCCGGACGGAGGTCCTGCGCACCTGCCGGCTGTGTGACGTGACCGCCTGCCGACAGGCGCCGGGCTGCCCGCTGGACTGCTGGCCGCCCGACGACGGCGTGCCGGCGTGAACGGCGGCCCGGCCGTCAGCGCGCCGGACGCCGAGCGTGTCCCACCGTGGGCGCTGATCGGGTCCGGACTGGCGGTGGTGGCGGTCGCCTTCGGTCTCGCGCGCTACGGCTACGGGCTCCTGCTGCCGCAGATGCGGACCTCCCTGGAGCTGTCGTTGGGCCAGCTGGGCGTCATCGGCGGGGCCGGGTACGGCAGCTACCTGGTCGCCTCCCTGGCCTGCCCCGCTCTGCTGTCCCGGTGGGGGCCACGCACGACCGTGATGGCGGGTGGGGCGGCCGCCGTCGCGGGGATGGCGGTGTGCGCCGCGGCCACCGGGCCGCTGACCCTGGGAGTCGGTGTCGTCGTCGCCGGCGCGAGCCCGGCTCTGGTGTGGCCTCCCTACGTGGCCGCGGTCGAGGAGCACCTGCCCGTGGACCGGCGGGCACGCGGTCACGGGGTCATCAACTCGGGCACCGCCTACGGCGTCGCCGTGGCCGGGCCGGTGAGCCTGCTGGCCACGGGGTCCTGGCGGGTGGCGTGGTCGGCCTTCGCCGCCGTGGCCCTCCTGGCCACGATCTGGGCGGTGCGCACCCTGCCCCGCGGGATCCACCACACCAACGGCGGCACCGGGGCCGAAGGCCTGGTGGCGGTGGCGCGGGAGCAGGGTGGGCGGCTGCTGCTCGCTGCGTTCCTCGCCGGTCTCGTCGCCGGCAGCTACGCGACCTTCGGTGTCGAGGTCGCCACCGCCGAGGCGCCGCTGGGCGAGGTCAGCGGCGGGGTCTTCCAGACCCTGGTCGGGATCAGCGGCGTCGCGGGGGGGCTCGTCGGGGCGCTGCTGGCCAGGACCTCGCTCCCCCGCCTGCTGGCGGCCACGGCGTCGACGCTCGCCGCGTCGTGCCTGCTCCTGGCCGCGGCGCCCGGCCTCGTCCTGCTCTCGGCGGTCCTCTACGGCGCGGGCTTCATCGCGGTCATCGGGCTGCTCCTGATCTGGAGCAACGCCCTCGTACCGCGAGCCCCCGCCACCGGGATCGTCACCGCCATGCTGGCCATGTCCCTCGGACTGGTCCTCGGCCCGCCCCTGGCCGGCGTCGTCGCCGGGGAGGCCGGCCTCGCCACGGTCTTCGTCGCGTGCGCACCACTCGCCGCGACCATCGGGCTGCTGCACCCCGCGGGACGCCGTTCCTCGGCCCCCCGACCAGCGTGACCACCAGCGGGTGGCCAGCGCGCCCGGCGTGTCGAGCAGCCACTCGCCGATGACCACCGGCGGGAAACCCGGGGCTCAGCCCTCCTCGAGCGCCCGCAGCGCGGTCACCGCGCGGTCGCGGGCGGCGGTCGCCTCGGTGGCGCGCCGCTCGGCGGTGCGCCGGTGCCGCTCGGCCCGCTTGAGCTCCTCGGCGGTCTGCGCGGCCTCCTCCTCGGTGCGCGCCAGCTCGTCGGTCAGCTCCTCCACCCGCGCCTGCAGGTCGGCCCGGCGGGCGTCGAGGTCGTCGACCCGGTGCCGTTCCTCCTCGGCCGCGGCGACGGCCTCCGCGGCCAGCGCGGTGGCCTCCTCGGCCGCGCGGCGCGCCTCCTCGAGCTCGCGCCGCCGGCGCTCCTCGGCTTCCCGCCGCGCCTCCTCCTCGCGCCGGCGGGCCTCCTCCGCGGCCCGCCGGGCGTCCTCGTCGCGGCGCCGGCGGGCGGCGGTGCCGGGGCGCGACCGGCCGCCGGTCCCCTCTCGCTCGGGCCGCGTCGGCACCAGCCGCAGCACCGGCCGGCTGCCCGTCGTCCCCAGGCCGCTGTGGGACATGGCACCGGTGAGCCGGCCCGACAGCAGCGCCTCGCCGGCCTCCGGGTCGGCCATCGCCGCGCGCAGCGTGTCCGCGACCTGGGTCTCCACGGTGCTGCCGACGCGCATGCCGTTCTCCCGGGCGAGTGCGGCCGCCTGACGGGTGAGCGCGGTCAGCAGCCGGGAGCGCTGGCGGTCCAGCACCCGCAGCTGGTCGCCGGCCAGGTCCTCCTGGGCCTGCCGCAGCAGGTCGCCGAGCTCGACCAGCCCCTCGATCTCCGCACGCTGCTCGCGCACCAGCAGGTTGCACACCCAGGCGGCCGCGGTCGGCTTGGGCAGCGCACCGATCTCCCGCGCGAGGGTCCGGTTCCCTGCCGCGCGGGCGTCCTCCTGGCGCTGCTTGCGCACCCCGACGAACTCGTCGGGCGGCACCGCGTACAGCTCGTCGGCCACCGCGTCGAGATCCACGCGGCCGACCCTGCCACGCCCTCGGTGGCACTCGGGCACGATGGCCGCCGTGATCACCACCCGGGTGAGCCGGCACGTCGACGCGCCGCGGCCTGCGGTCTACCGGGCGCTGCTCGACCCCGGCGCCGTCGCACGGTGGAAGGTGCCCGACGGCATGACGTGCCAGGTGCACGAGTTCGACGCCCGCCAGGGCGGCACGCTGCGCGTCTCGCTCACCTACGACGAGCCCGGGCCGCGGGGCAAGACCACCGCGCACACCGACACCTACCGCGGCCGCTTCGTCCGCCTGGTCCCCGACGAGCTGGTCGTCGAGGTCGACGTCTTCGAGGCCGCCGACCCCGCGCTGCAGGCCGAGATGACCAGCACCATCACGCTGACCGACACCCCGGACGGCGGTACCGAGCTGACCGCCGTCCACGACGGGGTGCCCGACGCCGTGGCCCCCGCGGACAACGAGCTCGGCTGGCGGATGGCCCTGGACCGGCTCGCCGCGCTCGTCGAACGCCGTGGTTGACCATCACGCCGTGCGGGGGGCCTCCCAGAGGTCGATGCCGGAGTCGACAGCGTGCTGGTCGATCGCGGCGAGCTCGTCGTCGGTGAAGTCCAGCCGCTCGAGCGCGCCGATGTTCTGCTCCAGCTGGCCGACGCTGCTGGCGCCGACGAGCACGCTGGTCACCCGCGGGTCGCGCAGCGCCCAGGCCAGCGCCATCTGGGCCAGGCTCTGCCCGCGCTGCTCGGCGATGCCGTTGAGCGCACGGACGTGCCCGAGCGCCTCCTCGGTGAGCAGGTCGGTCGACAGCGACTTGCCCTGGCTGGCGCGCGAGCCCTCCGGGACGCCGTCGAGGTACTTTCTGGTGAGCATCCCCTGCGCGAGCGGGGAGAAGGCGATGCAGCCGGCGCCGACGTCCTCGAGGGTGTCGAGCAGTCCCTCGGTCTCGATCCAGCGGTTGAGCATCGAGTACGAGGGCTGGTGGATCAGCAGCGGCGTCCCCAGGTCGGCGAGGATCTCCGCCGCCTTGGCGGTGTCCTCCGGGGAGTACGACGAGATGCCGACGTAGAGCGCCTTGCCGGCCTGGACGGCGCTGTGCAGTGCGCCCATCGTCTCCTCGAGCGGCGTGGTCGGATCGGGCCGGTGGGAGTAGAAGACGTCGACGTACTCCAGGCCCATCCGGCGCAGCGACTGGTCGAGGCTGGAGAGGACGTACTTGCGCCCGCCGCCGCCCTGGCCGTACGGGCCGGGCCACATGTCGTAGCCGGCCTTGGTCGAGACGACCAGCTCGTCGCGGTAGGGGCGGAAGTCGTCGGCCAGGTGCCGGCCGAAGTTGACTTCCGCGCTGCCGTACGGGGGGCCGTAGTTGTTGGCCAGGTCGATGTGGGTGACGCCGAGGTCGAAGGCGCGGCGCAGGATCGCGCGCTGCCGGTCGAAGGGGACGTCGTCCCCGAAGTTGTGCCACAGACCGAGGCTGACCGCCGGGAGGTCCAGGCCGCTGCGGCCGGTGCGCCGGTAGGTCATCGAGTCGTAGCGGTCGTCAGCTGCGGTGTAGGCCATGGCCGCGATCCTGCCCGGCGCGCGGACACCCGAACCGGGGGCCTCCGGACCTACGCTCGGGCGACCGGGTCCCCGCTCCACCGGAGGTGCGCCGTGCTGCGACTCGTCGGGTTCCTGCTGGTGGTGTGGGTGGTGGTCTCCGTCATCGGCGCGGTGATCGAGGGCCTGTTCTGGCTCGCAGTGGTCGGCCTGGTCCTGTTCGTGCTCACCGCCGCGGTCGGCTGGGGCAAGCGGGACACCCGGATCTGAGAACCCACGGGGAGCTCAGACCCGCAGCGCTCGCCCTCCCCGCCCCGGAGGGTGCCCGACGCCCAGGGCGCGGGCCGCCGCGGTCAGCGCCCGGGACATCCTGGACGGCACGGACGCCGGCCCCGGGATGGTGACCGGCCGGACCCGGCCGTTGTGCAGCGCAGCGAGCCGCCACGCGCCGCCCTCCTCCACGGCGACCAGCGTCTGCCGTGAGAGCCGCCGCCCCGGCAGGCTCGAGCGCCACGGCATCAGCACGGAGCCGGTCGCGTGCAGGACGGCGACGCCGGGTCGCAGGTGGCGGACCGACTCCACGCGGCCGACGAGTGCCGAGCCGCTCAGCACGCCCGTGAACAGCCGGTGGTGGTTGTCGACCATCGCCTGACGACCGCGCGCGTGCGTGCCGTCGTAGGACACGTAGTCGCTGTCCTCGGTGAAGCAGTCCCCGTAGGCGGCCGCGTCGCCTGCTGTCCAGGCGGCACACATGCGGTCGAACAGCTCGTGCAGCGCCGCGTCCGCGCTGCTGTCGACGACGGTCATCGGGTGTCCTCCGCTCGTTCCGGACGGGTGGGAGCACCGACGAGGAGCGCCCGGGCCCGGAGGCGGATCGCGCACTCCTCGAGCTCGTCGGTGGCGCGGGACAGGAAGGTGAGCACCGCGTCGACCTGGTCGCGGGTCATCCCGGCGGTGAGGCGGTCGAGGTCCGGCCCGTGCTCCTCGAAGACGGCGGCGACCTCCTCCACGCGCTCCGGTACGGGCTGGAGCAGCTGCCGTCGACCGTCGTCCGGGTCCGGACGGCGGCGCAGGAAGCCGGCCGCCTCCAACCGGTTGACGACACCGGTGACCGCACCGGTGGTGAGACCGGTCATCGCGGCGAGCCGGCTGCCGGTGAGCTCGCCGTGCTGCAGCAACAGGTCGAGGCACTTGTGGTCGGAGGGCCCGAGGCCGAGCCGCTCGGCGACGGCGTGGTGGTACAGCACCGTGGCCGTGCTGTACCGGCGCGCGATCCGGGCCAGGTACGCACGTCCACGTTCGACATGTGGGCTCACTTCCCACCTCACTCACTCAGTAGGTAAGCGAGTTTACAACCAGCCAAGGTGGGATCGTCACGTTCCACAGGGCGTGACCACAGCCCGGGTCGGCGTCGGCTCGCGATCCGTGCGGTGGCGACCACGGTCGTGTGACGCGGCGCCTGCGAGGGCCCTTCTCGGCGCGGGCGATGCGCGACAAGTTGCCGGCCCACCGCTCGGTGTGCCAACGGGTTGTCGGGCCGATCGTTGCCACCCGCCGATCAGGAGCCAACTGGCGGGTGTGCCGCGGGGCTGTGCTGTGACCCGGCTGTGGCTCGTGCGGTTCTAGCCGGCTGCCAGGGTCTCGACCCCGGTGAACGTCCATGGCTGGAAGGTGCCGCGCTCGGGCGACACCGAGACAGCGAGCGTGCCCAGCTCGGCGCCGGGCATGTAGAACAGCCCGGTCCACTCCGCCGACGAGCCCGGCACCAGCTGCGTAGGCAGGTTGTTCCGGTCGTTGTAGTAGGCGTGGGCCGGGAAGCGGTTCTCCCCGTAGAGGAGGTCCCCGTCCGGGCCGGCGTCGATGACGTTCGGGTCGCTGCTCCAGGCGAACGCCTCGGTGCCGGTGTTGGTGAAGCGGACGGTCACCAGCACACGAGTGTCGTTGACAGAGTCGTAGGGGTCGGCTTCGGCAGCGGTGGTGACGTCGACGACCTCGGCGGTGAGGTCACCGGGGAAGGTGCCCGGTTCGGTGACAGGGCCCTCCACAACCGGCACTCCCTCGCCTGCACGGTCGACCTCCTCCGCTGCCGAGTTGGCCTCCTCCTCGGCGATCGCCTCACCGACGGAGTCGCGCACCACGTCCAGGCAGGCTTCGGTGTTCTCGTCGTAGAACGCCTGGTCCTGGCAGTCAGCCGATGACGGCGAGCCACCACCGCACCCGGCCAAGGCCAGGCAGGCAACGGCGATCAGCACAGGACGGCGCATGGTCACCTCCGAGGCGGTCAGCTACGCGCAGAAGGTATGCAGGGCGTGCGGCCGGCCGCCGGGCTCGTCGGTGGGGTTCACCCGGTCGGACGACGAGCTCGGCGATCCCCGCAGGGATCGGCCGTTGGGCGCTGCTCGATGACGCAGGCCTCGGGGCGGTCCTGTGGTGCCGCGTCAGCAGAGCCTCCAACCGAGGCCCTCGCCGTCGCCGACCGGCTGCTGGCCGACGGGCACGGCGTCAGCGTCGACCTCTTCGGCGAGCTGGTGACCGACGTCGACACCGCCGTGGCGGTCGTCGAGCAGTACCGGTCGCTGGCCGCCGCGCTGCCCGCACCTCCGGCTGACGCCTGGCTCTCGGTCGACCTCAGCCACCTGGCCCTGGACGTGGACCCGGCCGGCACCGCCGACCGGCTCGCGGCGATCACCGCCGTCCTCCCGCCGGGCCGGCGGCTCCAGGTCGGCGCCGAGGACGCCCGCCGCACCGACGCCGTCCTGTCCTGCGTGCTCGACGTCGCCGGCCGCGGCCTGGCCGACCGGCTCGGCGCCACCGTGCAGGCCTACCTGCTCCGCTCCCCCGAGGGCGGGCCGAGTGGTCGATGGCCACCCACGACGGTCGGTTGCGCGAGGCACTGCTGCTGCTGGCGGGACCGGTGACCGTCGAGCAGCTCCTGGGCGTGCGGCCCGACGTCCTCGGCGACCTGCGGCGGCGCGACGTCCCGACCCGGGTCTACGTCCCCTACGGCCAGGACTGGTTCCGCTACTGGATGCGGCGTCTCGCCGAGTCCCGTGGCGCGTAGCCGGTCAGGCCCAGGCCGCAGCCTTGCGGCGGAGCAGCTCCCGCTCCCGCTCGTTGCCGCAGAGCTGCACCGCACGCTCGATCTCGTGCCGCGCCTCGTCGAACCGGCCGAGCCGCGCGAGCAGCTCGCCCCGGACGCTCGGCAGCAGGTGCGAGCCCACCAGGCTGTCCCCTCGCGCCAGCTCGTCGACCAGCGGGAGCGCGGCCGCCGGGCCGCGGGCGACCGAGACGGCGACCGCCCGGTTGAGCTCGACGACCGGGGACGGCGCGAGCCGGCCGAGCACGTCGTAGAGGAGCACGATCCGCTCCCAGTCCGTCTCCTCGACCGACGGCGCGACCGCGTGGCACTCGGCGATCGCGGCCTGCACGCCGTAGGGGCCGAGGCCGCGGCCGACCCGGCCGGCGTGCGCCAGCGCCGCCCGCCCGCGCCGGATGGCCGCGCGGTCCCACCGCCGGCGGTCCTGCGCCTCCAGCAGGACCGGCTCGCCGTCGTCGCCCACGCGCGCCGGGAACCGCGCGGCGGTGAGCTCGAGGAGGGCGAGCAGGCCGTGCACCTCCGGCTCGTCGGGCACCAGCTGCGCCAGCACGCGGGTCAACCGGACCGCCTCGCGGGCCAGGTCCGGCCGGATCCACTCGCTCCCGGAGGTGGCCGTCGAGCCCTCGGTGAAGACGAGGTACAGCACGCTGAGCACCGAGCCGAGCCGCACGCGGCGCTCCTCGGGCGGTGGCACCTCGAACGGCACCTGTGCGGCCGCGAGCGTCTTCTTGGCGCGGGTGATCCGCGCCTGCACGGTGGCGGTCGGCACGAGGAAGGCCCGGGCGATCTCGTCGGTGGTCAGACCGCTCACCACGCGCAGGGTGAGCGCGACCCGGGCCTCGCGCGAGAGCACCGGGTGGCAGGCGGTGAACACCAGGGCGAGCACGTCGTCGTGGATGCGGTCGGGGTCCCAGAGCAGGTCCCGGTCCGGTCCCGCCACGTCGGGCGCGGCCGCCCCGGTGACGGCGCCACCCTCGGGGAGGTCCCGGGACAGGGCGGCGTACCGCTCGTCGAGGGCCGATCGGCGGCGGAAGGCGTCGATGGCGCGGCGTCGTCCCACGGTCAGCAACCACCCGGCGGGCTCGCGCGGCACGCCGTCCCTGGGCCAGGCGACCAGCGCCTCGGCCAGTGCCTCCTGGGCGAGGTCCTCGGCCAGTGCGAAGTCCCCGGTGTACCGGGCCAGGGTCCCGGTGATGCGTGCGGACTCGATCCGCCACACCGCCTCGACCGCCTCCCGGCCGCCCGCGGCCCGGGGGGTGGCCGCGGGGCCACCCCCCGGACGGCTCACAGCTGTCCGGTCGCCGCCCGCCACGCCCGCTCCTTCTGGATCCACTCGTTGTCCTGCGGGAACTCGTCGATGCTGGAGACGCGGCGGATCTCGGTCTTGCTGCCCGGACCGGCCATCGGTGCCCGCTTGGCCCACTCGACGGCCTCCTCCAGCGAGGCCACGTCGAGGATCCAGAAGCCGCCGAACAGCTCCTTGGTCTCCCCGTACGGGCCGTCGGTCACCACGGGCGGCTCCACGGAGTAGTCGACGACGACGCCCTTCGCCGCGTCGTCGAGCCCCTCGGCCGCGACCAGGACACCGGCCCGGATCATCTCGTCGTTGAAGCGGCCCATGGACTCGATGACCTCGGTGAAGTCGACGTCCTGGAAGGCGGCGTAGGTCTCGTCGGTCGCGCGCATGATCAGCATGTACTTCACGGTGGTCTCCTACCGATCCCGGGTCCCCGTCGGACCCTCTCACCCCTCGGTCGAACGGCGGCCCCCCCGGATCGACACCACGCTCGAGGGATCCCGACGCCGACCCACCGCCTCGCTCAGGCGGGTGGACGGCACGGCCGGCGGCCGAGCGCGGCCAGCAACCGGTCCTGCGCCGGTGCGTCGTCCGGCACGGGGACCGGCGGCCCGTACATGCCGGTGGCCTGCAGCTGCCCGCCGAGTGCGAGGACGCCGGGCAGGAGGGCCCGGACGGCGTCGGGATCGAGGTCGGCCGGACGTCCGGTCGCGGTCGCCAGGTCCCAGGTGTGGACGACGGGCTCGACGAGCGCGATACCGAGGAGCTGCTCGACGGTCCGCGGGCCCAGCGGGGTGGCCACCACGGCGCCGGGTGCGGCACCGTCCAGCGCCGCGACGGCCGCCTGGTGGGCGCGTCGCCACGAGCCGGCGGGGTCCGGCCCGGCGAGCGTGCCGAGTGCCTCCGGGTCGGTGACCGGCGCCACGGGTCCCTCTCCGGCGAGCATCGCGAGCACCTGGCCCTGCCCGTCGACGAGGTGGCCCACCAGCCGGCGGGCCGACCAGCCGGAGCAGGGCGTGGGTGCGACCCAGCGCTCCGCCGGGACGGCGTCGACGACGGCGTCGAGCCGATCGAGCGCCCGCAGGTACCGCGCGACCGCGTCGTCCGGCCGGGTCACGGGGCGCCGACCGGGCCGGGGACGGGCAGCGCCCCGGCCGAGGCGACGACGTGGTCGACGAGGCCGTACTCGCGGGCTTGTTCGGGGGTGAACCAGCGGTCGCGGTCGGAGTCGCGCTCGACCTGCTCGACGCTCTGCCCGGAGTGCTCGGCCTGCAGCTGGTCGATGTCCCGCTTGAGGCGTCGGAGCATGTCGGCCTGGATGGTGATGTCCGACTGTGTCCCGCCGACCCCCGCCGAGACCTGGTGCATCATGATCCGCGTGTGCGGCAGCGAGAACCGCTTGCCGGGCGTGCCCGCGGTGAGCAGGAACTGCCCCATCGAGGCGGCCATCCCGAACGAGTAGGTCGCGACGTCGCAGTCGATGAAACGCATGGTGTCGTAGACGGCCATCCCGGCGCTGACCGAGCCACCCGGCGAGTTGATGTACAGGTGGACGTCGCGGTGCGGGTCGTCGGCCGAGAGCAGCAGCATCTGCGCGCAGATCTGGTTGGCGATGTCGTCGTCCACCTGGCTGCCGAGGAACACGATGCGTTCCCGCAGCAGGCGGTCGAAGACGGCGTCGTGCAGTGACGCGTGCCCGTTCCCTGCTCGCAGGAACGGTGCGCCGGCGCTGGTGGGCGTGAGAACGTGCATGGCCGACCCCTTCCGTGGACTGGTGGTCCGGAGTCAAGCAACGCGCACGACGAAATGCGCGGCCGAAATGGCGCATCTCGCCATTCGCGCAATTCTTGTGCCTTGAGTGAAATGGTCTTGACCGCGGCCGTCGACGACGTCGTCCGGTGCGGCCGGGACGTCCGGCGTCCCGCCGTCCTCTGGGGATGGGGCAGGCTGCGGCCGTCGCACCCCGGCACCGACCCCGCGGAGGAGATCCCGTGACGACCCCGCCCGCCGTCTTCGTGCACGGCAACCCCGAGACCCCGGCGCTGTGGGACCCGCTCGTCGGCTCCCTGCAGCGGGACGTCGTCCGGCCGGCCCCACCCGGCTTCGGCGCTCCCCTGCCTGCCGACTTCGGGGCGACGATGCCCGAGTACCGCGACTGGCTGGTCGGGGAGCTCGAGCGGATCGGCGAGCCGGTCGACCTCGTCGGCCACGACTGGGGTGGCGCCCACGTGGTGAACGTCGCCATGGCGCGGCCGGATCTGCTGCGCAGCTGGGTCAGCGACGCGATCGGCATCTTCGACGAGGACTACGTGTGGCACGACCTGGCGCAGGCGTTGCAGCAGCCGGGTGTCGGCGAGAACTCGATCGCGCAGATGCTGGGCGGCAGCCTCGCTGACAAGACCGCGCGGCTGGTCTCGTTCGGTCTCCCCCGGGACGTCGCGGAGCAGGTGGCCGCAGGGCAGGACGACGACATGGGCCGCGCGATCCTGGCGCTCTACCGTTCGGCGGCCCAGCCGGCCATGGCCGATGCGGGCCGGTCGCTGGAGGCCGCCGCCGCCCGTCCCGGGCTGGCGCTGCTCCCGTCGGAGGACTCCTTCGTCGGCACCGACGCCCAGCGGCACCGCGCCGCGGCCCGCGCCGGTGCCCGGGTCGAGGTGCTCGACGGCCTCGGGCACTGGTGGATGGTGGAGGACCCGCAGCGTGCAGCCGCCGTCCTCGAGCACTTCTGGGCTCGGCTCTGACGCGCCGGCTCAGCCCCACCGCAGCCCCCGGAACCGCAGGCTGGTCCGTGCGCCGATGTCGTCGACACCGGGCTCATCCAGGGCGACCGGTGTCGTGCCGTCGAACAGCCGCAGCCCGGCGCCGGTCTCGTCCTGCATCGCCTGCATGTACCGGGGGGTCCTGCAGTTCGGCGAGG
Organism: Geodermatophilus sp. URMC 65; assembly: GCF_053502545.1. NCBI lineage: Bacteria > Bacillati > Actinomycetota > Actinomycetes > Geodermatophilales > Geodermatophilaceae > Geodermatophilus > Geodermatophilus sp. URMC 65. The sequence goes on along the minus strand of NZ_CP199954.1, from coordinate 4,042,638 downwards.
TCGGTGTACAGCGCGGCCGCACTGCCCTCGGCGTCCTGCACGAAGCCGTCCAGCGACACCGTCATCCCGGCAACCACCCCGGTCATCGGGCCCTCCGGTCCTGGTCGTCCCGCATCTGGGACCTCTCGGCCGGGCCGGACTGATCCCCGCCGGTTAGCGTCGCCGGGTGGGCGGAGTCCGGAGGCGCGAGGTGGTCACCGTCCGGACCGCCAGGAGGGACGACGAGCGCCGGCTCGCGGCCCTCGACCGGGTGACGTGGTCTCCGGCCGTGGCCCCCGCGCCGCTGTGGCCGGAGGACGTCGACTTCTTCGAGAAGGACCCGCCCGAGGACGTCCTCGTGGCCGAGCTCGACGGCGCGGTGGTCGGCTACGTGAGACTGCGCCGGCCCACTGCCCTGCCGTCCCATCGGCACGTGCTCCAGGTGAACGGGCTGGCGGTCGACCCGGCCGTGCAGCGCCGCGGCGTGGGCCGGGCCCTGTTGGTCGCTGCGGTCGAGGAGGCCCGGCGGCGCGGCGCGCGGCGGCTCACCCTGAACGTGCTGGCCACGAACCCCGGCGCCCGCACCCTGTACGCCGACTGCGGCTTCGTGGTCGAGGGCGTGCGGCGCGGCGAGTTCTTCCTGGATGGCCGGTACGTGGACGACGTCCTCATGGCCGTGTCCCTGCAGCCTGCATGAGCAGCCCCCGGTGGGCGCCGATCCCGGTCCGTCGTGAGGGCATGGCCCGCCGTACCAGCGGGACGACGGGTCAGGAGACTGCACGCCGTGACGGACGAACGATGGACGACGCCCGAGGAGATCGCGGCCGCGCGTGAGCGGATGGAGGCCGCGATCGACGGCTACGAGCGCCCCGCGGCCTACGCGCTCGGACAGGCCGGGGAGATCGGCGCCGCGGCCGGGGACGTCTTCCCCCTCGTCAACAGCAGCGCGAACTTCCTCCCCGCGGTGGTGCTGGCGACCGTGTGCGGCCACGTCCGCGGGACGGCGACGTACGTGCTCGATGAGCAGCGGCTGCTGCGGGATGCGCTTGCCGGCTGAGGCGACGGCGCCGGGCATCGCTCAGTAGGGCGGTGGTTCGGTGACGGCGGTCAGGCCGGTGGGGGTGGTGACGGTGAGGGTGCCGTCGGGGGCCAGGTCGTGGGTCCAGCCGGGGGCCTGGTGCTTGCCGCGGTGGTCGCCGGTGCAGTAGCCGGCCAGGTTGGCCGCGGCGGTCTCCCCACCCCGGGCGTGGGGCCGGTGTCCAGCTCGCCGGCCCGGGGCACGCGGCGGCGGCAGCCGGGAAACCGGCAGCGCCGGTCGCGGGCGCGGAGGAACCGGTCCAGCGCCGCACCGGGTGCGTAGCCGTCGGTGGGCCCGGGCCTGCCCAGCCCGGGGCGGCCGGTCAGGTCGTGGCTGCAGGTCTGCGGCCGGCGCCGGCAGGCCGGCCGCCCGCAGCTGCCGGTGCGGCGCAGCCCGGGCAGGTCGGTCGGCGTCAGCAGCGCCCCGGACACCGCGTCGGTGAGCGCCAGGCGCGGCCGGTCGGCCAGCCCACCCCCGGCCGTGGTGTCCAGCAGGTCGGCCAGCTGCTCCCGCTGGGCGTCCGCCGCCGCGGCCAGCGCACCGAGCGCGTCGGTGGCGGCATCGGCCCGCCCACTGGCACTCGCCCGCCAGCCGGCCTCGGTCGCGGCGTCGACCTTGGTCGCGGTGCGCACGCTGCGGGAGGCGTGACCCAGCGCCATCCGGGCGGCGTGCACCGCCGCACCGGCCTCCTGCACCGCCCGGTCCGCGGCCGCCCACCAGCCACCGCCCGACCGCGGCGCAGGCGCGTCCGGCTCTGGAGCGGTGTCCGGTGACGGTGCCGGGTCAGTGTTCGGCGGTGCTCGGTGATTGGCGGTCGGCTGCTGCCGGGCGCTTCGGCACCGGTGTCCTCGGCGGCCCACGGGCACGGGATCCCCGGATCGGGCCACCCGTCGACACCGTCGTCGTCTGCTCCGCGGGCGTCACCGGGCCGCGGGTCCGGACCCCGGTCGGGTTCGTCGGCCAGCTCGCCGACCAGCAGACGGCGCTCCACCTCGTTCCACCAGGCGGCCAGCTCGGCCTGCTCGGCCTCCTGCCACGCCACGTCGGGCCGGAGCGTGACCTCGGCGGTCGGCCGGACCGGCTCCGGCTCGCCCGAGGCCGCGTCCGGCATCGGCGGCTGGCCGGCGAAGGCGCGGGCCAGCCGGCGGGCCATCTCCGCCGGCAGCAGCTCCCCGTCCAGCTCCGCCGGGGCGTCCCCACCCAGCATGGTGGCCACCGAGGCCACCAGCGTCAGCAGCACCCGCACCGGCGGCAGCTCGGACTCCCCCGGGCGCAGCACCAGCTCCAGCAGCGCGTCGACCATCTTCTGCCCGCGGGTGCGCACCGGACCGCCCGGCTCGTCCCCCACCGCCTCGGCGCACTGCACCAGCGCGCCGTAGAACGCCCGCGCCTCGGGCAGGGTGCAGTACAGGCTCACCAGCGCCATGCCCTCCACCCGGTCCGGGCGGATCGAGACCCCGCGCTCCTTCAAGGCCGTGGCTAGCCGGCGGCCGCCCGCGGCGGCATCCCGCTGGGCCACCACCTTCCGGGCCTTGTCGCCCAGCTGCGCCGGCGAGGTCACCCGGTGCCGCTTCGCCACCCAGCCCAGCAGATCGGCCTCCACCTCCGCCCGCAGCGCCTCGTCGGCGATCGGGGCGACCTTGTCGATCAGGTGCCACAGATGCCCCGCGTGCAACAACCCCGACTCCAGCGCCGCCAGCGTCCCCGGCAGCCGGTGCACCAGCGTCAGCGACCGCTCCAGCTCCTTCTCCGCGGCCTGCTGGGTCAGGTTCAGCGCCATCGCCAGCTCCGGTGTCGCGCACTCCGACACCGACCGCAGCAGCTCCGGACGCGCCGCCCACCGCTCGGCCGACATCGCGCCCCGCTCACCCTGCTGCCGGTCCGCCGACGCCGGCCGCGAGGCGGCGAACGCCGCCACCGCGCATGCCTTGACCGCCGTCTGCCGGGCGATCTCCCGCGCCGCGGCCTGCACCGCACCCAGCGGACCCGACGCCCAGCCGACGGTGGGCGCAGCAGCACCCATGGTGCTGGTCTGCGCACCGTCGTCCATGCAATCGATCATACGTTCGACTTATCAAGGGGCAAGAGAAAAGTGCAGGTCAGAGGCGAGAGCCGCTCGGCGATGCTCGAGGGGTGCAGCCCCACTCGACCACGGGCCCGTGATTCGCTTGCGCACCCGCCCGGCCGGTCTCTGCTTGCATGTCCGCCGTGACCGATGGAGAGAACGCCCTGACCGGACTGCGCGTCGCCGTGCTCGGCCCCGGCGGGGTCGGCGGCCTGCTGGCGGCACTGCTCGCCCGCGGCGGGGCGGTGGTGACCTGCCTGGCGGGCGCGGCAACGACGGAGCAGCTGCGGACGGCCGGCATCCGGGTGGAGAGCGCGCACTTCGGCGACTCCACCACCCCGGTGGACGCCGCCGAGCGGTTGACCGCGCCGGTCGACGTCCTCCTCGTGACCGTCAAGGCCACGCAGCTGGACGACGCCCTCGAGCGGGTGCCGGCCGACGTCCTCGGCGACGCGCTGGTCGTGCCGCTGCTCAACGGCGTCGAGCACGTCGACCACCTGCGCCGGCGCTACCCGCAGGCCGGTGTCGTCCCGGCGACGATCCGCGTCGAGAGCACCCGCACGGCACCGGGGGTGATCCGGCACGGCAGCCCGTTCGCCACGGTCGACCTCGTCACCGTCCCCGGGCTCGAACAGCGGGTGCGGCGGCTGGCCGACGCACTGCAGCAGGTCGGCGTGACGACGAGGGTCGGGGACGACGAGCCGACCGCGCTGTGGAGCAAGCTGAACTTCCTCGCTCCGCTCGCGCTGCTCACCACCGCCGCACAGGCGACCGCCGGCGAGGTCCGCGAGTCCCGGCGGGAGGACCTGGTGGCCATCGTCGGCGAGGTCGCCGCCGTCGCCCGCGCCGAGGGTGCGCCCGCAGACGAGGAGCAGGTCGTCGGCTTCTTCGACGGCGTCCCCGCGGGCATGCGCTCGTCGATGCAGCGCGACGCCGCGGCCGGCCGCCCACTCGAGCTCGACGCGATCGGCGGGGCGGTGGTGCGGGCCGCGACCCGGCACGGGATCGCCGTCCCGGTCACCGCCCGCTACGTGGACCAGCTGCGGGAGCGCCACCCGGGCAGCTGACCGTCCTCCAGGGTCAGCGTGAACAGCACGCGGTGCAGGCCGGGGCCGTCGTGGTCGCGGTGCACCGGGACGCCGTCCACGACGTCGTCGCCGGGCACGACCTCGAAGCCGAGGCCGCGGTGGAACCGCACCGAGGTGGTGTTGCCAGGGCTGGTGAGGCAGGACAACCGGCGGGCGCCCCGCCCCGCGACGTGCCCGGCGAAGCGGCGGTACAGCGCACCGGCGACACCCTGGCGGTGCAGCGCCGGGTCGACCCCGACGAAGTGCACGTAGCCGACGTCCGGCTGCGCCGAGGACAGGAACCCGACGAGGAAGGCGCGCAGGTCCCCGGCGGCGTCCTCGACCACCCAGCTGCTGTCGGAGAAGTGCTCGAAGAACAGCCGCGACAGCAGCAGCGCCCGCTGCCGGGCGCCGTCCGGGCCGCCGAGACCGCCCCACCACGAGTCGAGCGCCGCGACGACCCGGCCGTGGTCGTCGGGCACGGGGTGGCGGGCGGTCAGGCCCGGCGGGAACTCCTCGGTCACGGCACCTCCGGGGACGACGGTGCGACGTGCGCGGCCAGCCAGCGCAGGAGCACCGGCTCGACGAGCACGACCAGGTGGGCGTAGCCGCGGGTGGACGGGTGGTACGCGTCGCCGGCCGCGACCTCGGCGACCCACACCGCGTCGTCCGCCAGGCCGGTCGTGTCGACGAACGGCACCGCCCGCGCGGCGCACTGCGCCGCCATGCCGGCGGAGAGGTCGGCGGCTCTCGCGTTCTCGTCTGCCTCCGACACCGGCGGTGGGCCGACGACCAGCGCCGCCCACCCCCGCGCGGCCGCGCCGTCGAGGACCTCGGCCAGCGCGGCCAGCGACCGCTCCCGCGGCACCCGCCGGCGTCCGTCCGCCAGGATGACGTCGTTGAGGCCGACGGCGACGACCACGCCGTACCGGTCCCCGTCCCGCAGCCGCCACGGCGCCTCGGCGAGGAAGCGCCGGGCGACGTCGACCGTGGTGTCGCGTCGGACGCCGAGGCCGTAGGCGGTCAGCTCCCAGCCGGCCCGTCGGGCGACCGCCGTGACCGGGCCGACCCAGCCCGCGCCGGTCGGGTCGCCGACCCCGGCGGTGAACGAGTCGCCCAGGAAGCACACCCGCACGTCCATCACGCCACCGGAGGACGGCGCCCTCCCGCGCGGCCGCTGCGGCGTCGCGGCGTCACGGTGGAGGCAGCGACGACGGAGGCGGTGGGCGCAGGCACCACGGGAGCCTATTCATGCACCGGCGTGCATGACCACCGATGATCGGTGAGGCCCTACGTCGTCGGATCGAGCGACCGGGTACGGGCGCTCTCATCCGGGGCGTGGGGCACCTGGGCCGGCAGCACGTGGTCGCCGACCCGGTCGGTGGACAGGCAGAGCGAGCAGACGTGCGCGCCGTGGGTGGCGCAGGCGGTCATGTCCGGTCGCTCGTAGTCCTGGCGGCAGACGTGGCAGGTCAGCGACTCCTCCGACGGGTTGCCGTGCTCGTCGTACATGGGGAGGTCGATGCCGTCGTCCGTGCGCCGCAGGTAGTACCGCCCGCGGGTGGCGACCGCCAGCACCGGCGGCAGCAGGAACGCCAGGCCGATGGCGACCAGCGGGGAGTACGGCCGCAGCGTCTCGCCGAGGCCGCCGAAGAAGCACACGATCGAGACGCCGGCCGCGACCAGCATCGAGACGAAGCCGACCGGGTTGACCGCGTAGAGCATGCCGCGGCGGAACTCCGGCGCCTTGGGCGAGATGCCGAGCAGGTACTTGTTGACCGCGATGTCGGTGGCGACGACGACCACCCAGGCGATGCCGCAGTTGGCGTAGAAGCCGAGGATCGTGTTGAGGAAGTCGAACATGTCCGCCTCCATCAGCACCAGCGCGATCGCCAGGTTGACGGCGAGGAACACCAGCCGTCCCGGATAGCGCCCGGTGACCCGCGTGAAGCTGTTGGTCCAGGCCAGCGAGCCGGAGTAGGCGTTGGTCACGTTGATCTTCACCTGGCTGATCACCACGAGGACGACGGCGAGGGTGATCGCCAGCCACCCGGGCATCAGGTCCCGGTAGATCTCCAGGAACTGGTGCACCGGCTGGTTGGCCACCGCCGCGCCGTCGGCGACGGTGGCGATGACCCAGACGGCGAGGAACAGCCCGATCACCTGCTTGGCCGCGCCGAACAGCACCCAGCCCGGGCCGGCCAGCAGCACCGCCGTCCACCAGCGGCGGGCGTTCTGCGGCGTCTTCGGCGGCATGAACCGCAGGTAGTCGATCTGCTCGGCGATCTGCGCGATGAGCGACAGGCAGACGCCGGCGGCCAGCAACGCCGAGCCCACGTTCGGCGACTGGCCGTCCTCCCCGCGGTAGGCGAGGAAGGCGTCGATCGACTCGGGGTGGGCGACCAGCAGGTACCCGAACGGGATCACCATGAGGACCAGCCACAGCGGGGTGGTCCAGACCTGCAGGGTGGACAGGGCCTTCATCCCGTAGATGACGAGCGGGAAGATGATCACCGTCGAGAGCGCATACCCCAGCCACAGCGGGATGCCGAGCCCGAGTTCCAGGCCCTGCGCCATGATCGCGCCCTCGAGGGCGAAGAAGATGAAGGTGAACGTCGCGAAGACGACGTTGGTGACGACCGAGCCGTAGTAGCCGAAGCCGCTGCCCCGGGTGATGAGGTCGAGGTCGAGGTTGTAGCGGGCGGCGTAGTAGGCCACCGGGATCCCGGTGAGGATGATGACGACGGCGAAGACCGCGATGCCCCAGAGCGCGTTCGTCGTCCCGTAGCTGATGCCGATGTTCGCGCCGATCGCGAAGTCGGCGAGGTAGGCGATGCCGCCGAGGGCGGAGGTCGCCACCACCCCGGTCGACCACCTCCGGTAGCTGCGCGGGGCGAAGCGCAGCGTGTAGTCCTCGAGCGTCTCCCGTGTCGCCGTGTCCGTCGGTGCGGCGACGCGTGCCGTCGCCGCGGTGTCGAGCTCGCAATGGGCCATGGGCCGTCCCCCGGTCTGCGTCGGTGATCCCGGTCCCCGCAGACGCTGGAGGACGACTGTTGCCCGGGCGTTCCGGGACCGTTGCGTTCTGCCGACCGGGCCGCGCGGCCGGTGGCGGTCACGCGCCGGAGCGGAGGTCCGCGGCCGGTCAGTCGTCGGAGCCGGTGGCCGTGTCGTCCCGGGACCGCGTGCCGGTCGCGTCGGCGGTGGCGTCCTCGACGTCCGTGGGCTGCGGCGCAGCCGTCCCGGTGGCCTCGGTCGTCTCCTCGGTGCCCGTGGCCTGGTCGGTAGCCGTGTCCTGATCGGCGCCGGTGCCCTCGTCGCTGCCGGTGGCCGGCTCCTCGGTCCCGGTGACCGGCGTCCCGGCCTCGGCGGCCGGGGCCTGCTCGGACGCCTCGGCCGGCTCGGCGGCAGCCGCACCGGCCCCGCGCACGCTGATGCGGACGGCGTCGAAGGCGGGCACCTGGTTGGCGAAGACCATCATCGGCATCCGGTGCGAGCCGTCGCCGGCCCAGGTCGCGCACTGCGCCTCACCGGCCGTGGGCAGGCCCGGGATGCGGACCGTGACGGTGTCCGGGCGGGCGCCGCCCCCGCCGTCCTCGGTCGCGACGAAGACCGCCTGGCGCTCCGGCCGCGGCGCGGTGTCGGTGTCGCCGAGCACGCGGCAGGCCGTGTGGACGTGCCCGCGGACCAGGCCGCCCTCGGTCAGCGTCGAGGGCTCGACGTAGTAGCCGCCCTCCGCGGCCGCGAGGAAGCGGTCGCGGACGAGGTTGCGGGTCGACACCTCGAGGGTGAAGGCCTGCCCGACCGCCACCTCCTCCGGCGCCTCGGTGATGAGCAGCTGCGGGTTGTCCTCGGGCGCGCCCAGCTCGCCGAACGGCGTCGAGACGCAGGCCGGGCCGACCTGGAACCCGGTGTGCGCGGGCAGGTCGGACTGCGCGCACACGTCCGCGGTCGCCTCACCGGCCTGACCGGCCTGACCGGCCTGACCGGCCTGACCGGCCTGACCGGCCTGGCCGGCGGTCGCGGCCCCGGTCCCCGTCGCGGCCGCGCTGCCTGCGTCGGACGCCGTCGCGGCCGGCGCGGTCGCGGTCGGCCCGCCCTGCGCGGAGGCCGCGCCGGTGCCGGCGAGGAGGCCGGCCAGCCCGATCCCGGCGACGAGGGTCAGCGTGCGGCGCCTGGTGGTCCTGTCCATGGGTCAGCTCCTTGCGTGGTGCCCGCGGACCGGCGCCCGCGGGGTCGGGGCCCGGCGCCTCGCCCGGTCGGCCACGGCACGGCCGGCGACGAGGAACAGGGCGGTGAGGAGGGCGGCGAGCGCGGCCTGGACGACGAACGTCATCGTGTGCGAGCGCCAGTCGTCGGAGCCCAGAGCGGCCGGGTCGGGCAGCGCGGCGTAGTCCACGAGACCGGTCGACTCGAGGTACTCGATGTGCCGCTGGACGAAGCTCATCGCCTCGGCGGTGAACTCCCGCACCACCGTGTTCTCGGTCGCCGCGCGGACCTGCGCGAGGACGGGCAGCACCGCGCCGTGCGCCTGCCGCACCAGGAAGACCGCCCGCTGGTCGAAGGTGGTCCGGGGCTGCGCCGCGATCTCGGCGATCCAGTCCTGCTGCTGCGCGGTCGGCTCGACCGGCAGCGCGACCCCGACCTCCGCCGCGGCGGTCTCCACGAGCGCGTCGAGCTCGGCGTGCTCGGCGGCGATCAGCCGGCCGGCCTCGCGCACCCGCGGGTCCTCGGCCCGCTCGCTCATCGAGCTGCCGACGGGCATCTCCCACAGCCCGGCCTGCTTGACCTTGTGCAGCACGTCGCGGTCGGCCGGGTCGAGCGGACCGGTGGTCCCGTCCTCCTGCCGCACCGGCGACCCGATGTCGGTGTCCGCGGCCGCCCGCCCGGGGACGGCGAGCACGGCGACGACCCCGAGGACGACGAGGGCGAGGACCCAGCGGACGCTGCGGCGGAACAGGAGCCCGGAGGGGCGGTGGTGCATGGGGAGCGGCGTCCTCGGATCCGGAACGACAGTGACCGCCCGAGGTTAGGCAACTGCGCAGCGTTATGGAAGGTAGGGTGGAGCGGACCGGTCCGTCGCAGGACCCGGCCTGCTGGCCCCCGGCGGCGAGCCGTGGTAGCCGCGGTCCGGTGCAGGTGGGAGCGGGTGCCGTACCGCCTCCGCCCACCGCCCGGCCCGCGGCCGAGCACCGTCCTCCAGGCCGCTCGGGGTGAGCTTTCCCACGCGGGGTCAGGTGCGGCCGAGAGCGGACCGGCGCTCCTCGCGGGCGGTGCGCAGCAGCGGCACCAGGCGCGGGTCGCGGAGGTCCCTCGGCCCGGCGCACGGTCAGCTTGCGGAAGGCCTCCCGGTGCCGTCCAGCAGGCCGCCGTGCTCCAGGTCGGCCCCGTGGTTGAAGCCCAGGTTCAGGTGCCGGGCGAGGGTCGCCAGGTAGGCGTAGTGCTCGCTGTTCTTGGCCGGGCCGACGCCGTAGCCGACCGTCCCCTGGTGCGGCCAGACGACCCGGACGACGTCCGGGTCCACCTCGCGGACCAGCGTGTCCGCCGCGTGCACCAGGTCGGCCACCCCGGGTGCGAGCCGGGCCAGCAGGACGTCGAGGTCACCGGTGCCCACCCCGACAGTGCACCACCTCGGTCCCGTCGCGCCCCGCCGCACCTCCGGGCGGGCTCGGCACGGAGGCGTGGGCGCGCGCCCCGGCCGGGGGCGAGCGGGCCTGCCCGTCCTGGGTGGGTCGAGCCCCCGTGAAGGACACGTGCTGCCCACCCCGTCGACGGACGGGGGCAGCGAGCCGACTCGCGCTCTCCCGGGGCAGCCGAGGCGCCGAACTCCCCTCACCGTCCGTGTTGAGTGCATAACGTATCGGTCACGCATGGGCTCGGCGGCCGACCGGGAAGTGGTGGCGTCCGCCACGCTCTCCGGCCACGGAGGCGCCCGTCCGGATCGACCGGGAGCGCTGGTCGCCGCCGGCCGGAGGATCGGCATGCGCAGCCTCATCACCCGACGCGAGGTGCTCGTCGCCGCACTGGGCACGGGAGCGGCCGCCGTGCTGCCGCGGACGGCATCGGCGGCGACGGCAGGTGGTACGGGGCCGGGCGGCGTGACCGCCGCGGGGCACGCCGCCGACGAGGCGCTGTCCTGGCTGCAGACCACCTACGACCTCGTGCTGAAGGAGAACCTCAGCCCCCCGGCTGCCGCCCGCACCTACGCCCACACGGCGATCGCCATGTACGAGGCCGCCGTCCGGGGGATGCCGGGGCACCGGTCCCTGGGCGGTCAGCTGCGCGACCTGACGGCACCTGCACCGCAGCCCCTCGCCGCGCTCATCGACTGGCCGGCCGCGGCGGTGGCGTCGGCGGCTGCCGTGCTGCGGCAGGTGCTGCGGCAGGTGCTGCCCTTCGCCGGCGTCGGCACGCGGACACTGCTGGACACGGCCGAGGCCGCGGTGCTGGGCCGGCGCCGCGCCGCGGGGGTCACCCAGCGGGCCCTGGACGCCTCCGTGGCGCACGGCAGGTCCGTGGCGGGGCACCTGGCCGGCTGGATCGCCAGCGACGGACACGCCGGGACCGTGGGCCGCCCGCACACCGCGCCCGCCTCCGAACCCTGGCACTGGGTGTCGACGCCGCCCAACTTCCGACCGGCCATCGAGCCCCACTGGGCCGAGGTCCGGCCGATGGTGCTCACGAGCGCCGACGAGGTCGAGCCGGAACCGCCGCTGCCCTTCTCGACCGAGCCGGGGTCGGACTTCCACGAGCAGGCGATGGTCGTCCACCGCCAGTCGGTCGCGAACACCGCCGAGCACCGGGCGATCGCCCGCTTCTGGACCGACAACCCCGGGTCGTTCACCCCACCGCCCGGCACGCCGACCGGCCTGCCGTCCGGCCACTGGATGCTCATCGCCTGCCAGGCGCTCGCCCTGCGGGGGGCACGGCTCGGCGTCGCGCTCGACACCCTCGCCGTCACCGGGATCGCCCTGCACGAGGCGTTCCTCAACTGCTGGACCTGGAAGTACCGGTACGACCTGCTCCGCCCGGTCACCTACGTGAACCGGTACATCGACGCGGGCTGGTCGAGCCTGGTCAACAGCCCGCAGTTCCCGGAGCACACCTCGGGGCACAGCGTCGCGTCACCGGCGGCCGCCGCGGTGCTCACCGACCGGCTGGGCACCTTCTCCTTCACCGACCGCTCGCACGACGTCCGCGGCCACGCGCCACGCACTTTCGCCTCGTTCCACGACGCCGCCCGCGAGGCGGCGCAGTCCCGGCTCTACGGCGGCATCCACTTCCCGCACGCGATCGAGGCGGGCCTCGCCCAGGGCGAGCAGGTCGGCGCCCTGGTCCTGCAGCGCGTCCGTACCCGCCGCTGAGTCCCGTCGTCCCCACCCGGGGGCGCCCTCCGGGTGTTCCACCGTCCCCGCACGGTCCCGCCGTGCCTCAACGGAAGAAGGTCCCATGTCCGCCTCCCCCCTGCGCCGCCTGACGACGGTCACCGCCGCGGCGGCCGCGCTGGCCGTCGCCGTCCCCTCGCCGGCGCTGGCCGGCGACCTGTTCTTCTCCAAGTCCTCGGGCATCCAGGTGACCACCACCTGGCTGGAGATCGGCGAGCTGCCGGAGGCCGCCAACGCGCCGGGCAACGCCCACTTCGGCGACCTCTACGTCGAGGACCTCGGCAACGGCCGGGCCCGGGTGTTCGGCACCGTCTTCGACGTCCAGTGCGACGACGGGACGACGCCCTACCTGCCCGCCGGCGGGCACGGCGAGCCGGCGCCCGAGGACGGTCCCTGCGAGCTGCTCGCCACCCGCTTCGTCGAGGGCGGTCAGGTGACGTTCACGGTCGACAAGAAGCTCACGACGGCGCGGCTGACCGGCACGCTCGCGGTCGGCAGCGGGCACGGGGACACGACGGGTAGCCCGGCGGTGGACATCACGTGGACCGCGATCGGCGACACCTTCAGCGAGCGGCGGAGCGGCACGTCGGTCGACGAGTACGGGACGTGGACCTACCGGTACGACTTCACCGGCCGGGACGCGGCCGTGGCCGTCGGCAGTCGCATCGGGCCGATGGTGTTCGACGACGAGGCCGGCGAGCACTCCGAGTCGCTGCTCGGCAAGTACCGCTCCTCGGACCGCCAGCGCTCCTGACCCGGCCGTGCCGCCGGGCCGCTCCCCGGGCCCGGCGGCACACCGGCTCCCGACCGTCGCCGTCGGCCGGACCCGGGGGGTCACACCGTCAGCAGCAGCTTGCCGGTGGTCCGGCGTCCCTCGAGGTCCTCGTGCGCCCGCCGGGCCTCGGCCAGCGGGTACCGGCTCCCGATGCGGACGTCGAGCCGGCCGGCGGCGACCATCCCCAGCACCGCACCGGCCCGCTCGCGCAGCATCTCCGGGGTGCGGGTGTAGGTGCCCAGCGTCGGCCGCTGGACGTACAGCGAGCCGTGCGACGCCAGCTGCTGCACCGGCAGCGGCTCGGGCTGCCCGCTGGCGGCGCCGTACACGATCATCCGCCCGGTCGGTCGCAGCGCGGTCAGCCCCGCGGGGAACGTCGTCCGCCCGACACCGTCGTACACGGCCGCCGCACCCTCGCCGCCGGAGAGCTCGCGGACCCGCTCGGGGAAGCCGTCGTAGCCGACCACCACCTCGTCGGCGCCGGCTGCCCGCGCGAGCTCGGCCTTCGCCTCGGTGGAGACGGTGGCCAGCACGTGGCCACCGCGCTCGCGCGCCAGCTGGGTGAGCAGCAGCCCGACTCCCCCGGCGGCGCTGTGCACGACCACCCAGTCACCCTCGGCGACGGGGTACGAGTCGGCGGCCAGGTACTGGGCGGTGCAGCCCTGCAGCATCACGGCGGCGGCCACGTCGAGGGGGACGTCGTCGGGCACCGGGACCAGCTTCTCCCGCGGTGCGGCGACCCGGGCGGCGTAGCTGCCGGCGACGTCGAGCCAGGCGACCCGCTCCCCGGTGCCGACGACGGTGCCCGCCCCCTCCGCGCCGACGACCCTGGGCAGGTCGCCGCCGTAGGGCGGACGCCCCTCGCGCTCGTACACGTCGCGGAAGTTGACGCCCACGGCGGCCACGTCGACCAGCACCTGGCCCTCACCGGGCTCGGGCTCGGGCACCTCGCGGACGGTCAGCACCTCGGGGCCACCGGTCCGCTCCATGAGCACTGCCTGCACGTCGTCCTCCCGTCGTCGGCCGTGCCCGGTGCCTACCACGGACGACGGGACCGCGCCGGGCGCAGCCGGGAGGTCAGGCCGCGGCCAGCACCGCTCGGGACGCCGGCCGCGGGACGGCGCGGGGAGCCGTCCCACGGGTCCACAGGACGGCACAGGTCGCGACCGCGCAGACCAGCCCGAAGCCGGCCGACAGCCACACCGTCGGCTGACCGAGCAGCCAGCCGTAGGCCGTCCACGAGGCGCACGAGCCGGCGCCGAGGTACCAGCGCGCCGGGGACATCCCGGACAGGTCCTGGGTCCGGTCGGACAGGATGCTCGCCAGCTGGGGCAGCGCGGCGACGATCCCGACCAGGGTGACGACCGCGCTGAGCCCGGCCGCGACCGCGGCCGTCGCGGCACCGAGGACGACGGCGACGACGCTGCCCGCGGCGAGCGCGGCCAGGCCGGCGGCTCCCGCAGCGGTGCGCCGGAGCTGCTGTCCCGTGCGCAGCTGCGGCTGGGCGCGGAGCAGGGCGACGAGGACGGCGGTGTTGCCGGCGCCGACGACGGCGTGGGTGGCGATCTGCGGTCCGTCACCGACGAGGAGACCGAAGGTCAGCCAGCAGAGGTTGAGACCGACGGCGAGCCAGCTGCCGGTCGGGGAGAGACCGAGCGTGCGGCCCTGCCGGCAGGAGAGCCAAACCTGGGGCCAGACGACGGTGATGCTGAGGGCGGCCGCGGTGGAGCCGAGGGCGGCGATCATGGTGGAGCGGGGATCCGTTCGGTGGACGGCGATGGGCGCGGCCACCGGCGGGCTGTCCAGCCACACGCCGGCCCCGGGCGCTCATCGGTGAGCGCGCAGCAGGATTGGCCAGAGGGGTCATCGGCGGCCCGGACCCGTGACGGGAGGCGATCCGGCGTGATCGTCCTGTGACCTCGCTCATCGCCGTGGCGGGGCTCACGCGATGCTCCGGGCACCGCGCGGCGGACCCGTCCGGCGGCCTACCCCCGGACGGCTGCGCCCGCTGTCCGCGGGAGGGTGAGCGCGGCGCCGAGCCCGGCGGCCAGCACGGCCGTGGTCACGGCGAAGGCCACCTGGTAGGAGGCGACGTCGGTGAGCCAGCCGGCCACCAGCGGACCCGCGATGGCGCCGAGGTCGGCCGACATCTGGAACACCGCCACCACCCGACCGCCGCGGGCCGGGCTGACGTCGGCGACCAGTGCCGCCGGCACGCTGGCGAGGAACGAGGCGGCCAGCCCGAAGAGGGCCATGGACAGCAGGAACACCCACAGGACCGGCGGCAGGACCAGGGCCGCCGTCGAGACCGTGGCCAGCGCGGCGCCGAGGACGAGCGCGGGACGCCGTCCCCACGTGTCGGCCAGGCGACCCGACCGCAGCAGGCCGAGGGCCTGCGCCACCGACCCCGCGAGCAGTCCGGCGCCGGCCCATGCGACGGTGCGGCCCAGCTCCTCGGTGACGTACAGCGGCACCAGCGAGTTGCGGACGCCGAAGAGCACCCAGCCCACGCCGAGGTTGGCCACCAGCGCGGTGAGGTAGACGCGCGAGCGCAGGGCCGTCCGGAGGCCGACCGGGTCGGCGGCGAGATCGGGTCCGGTCACCGCAGGTGCCGCCGAGCGCTGCGGGGTCACCGACGGGCGCAGCAGCACCATCGCGACCGAGCCGGCGAGGAGCAGGAAGCCGGCGTAGAGGAAGAAGGGCAGGCGCGGGGAGAGCTCGGCGAGCAGCCCGCCGGCCGCCGGACCGGCGATCCCGCCGAGGATGAACCCGCCCTGCCACGTGGCCGCGGCGCGTCCGCGGTGCGAGGGCGGGGCGACCCGCAGCAGCAGCGACAGGGCGGCGACGGTGAACATGGCGCTGCCCACGCCGCCGGCCGCACGGAGGACGAGGAACAGCGGGAAGGACGTCGCCAGGCCGGCCAGCCCGGTGGTGACCGCGACGATGACGAGGCCGGCCGAGAGGACCGTGCGCTCGCCGAACCGCTCGACCAGGGAGCCGCCGCCGAAGGCGGACACGAAGCGGAAGAACGCGAAGGCGCTGACGGCGAGCCCGACGGCCGTCGTCCCGACGCCGAAGGCCCGGGCGAACAGCGGGATGGCCGGTGCGACGATGCCGAAGCCGAGCGCGACGACGAAGGCGACGACGGCGAGGATGCCGACCTCACGGGGCAGCTCCCCCCGCCCCCGCCCCAGCACGTCCTGGATGCTCGCACGGGGGTCGCCGACGCCCGTCGAGGGCCCGGCAGCCGCGCATCGCGCGATCGTGGCCGCGATGCTCGGCGCTCCCGGACGTGTGGCGCGATGAGTCCCGGACACCGGCCGGGTCAGAACGGGGAGGACGACGAGGAGGTGCGAGATGACGGCGACCCACCCAGCTGCCCCCGGCGGGGCCTTCCAGGTCAGCAGGGTCGTCGCGGCGCCGCCGGAGGCCGTGTGGCGGGCGTGGCGTGAACCGGAGCTCGTGCGCGCCTGGTGGGGCCCGACCGGGTTCACCTGCCCGCGCGCCGATCTGCGGTTCGCCGAGGGGGAGGCCAGCGTGGTGACGATGCGCGCGCCCGACGGCACGGACGTGCACAACCTCTGGACGTACCGGCTGATCCGGCCGTACGCGCGGATCGAGTTCGACTCCCGGTTCTGCGACGAGGACGGCAGCGCGGTGTCGCTGTCCGACGTCGGCCTACCGCCCGCCGTACCCGAGGTCGTGCCGCACGTGGTGACCCTGGCTCCCCGCGGCGACACCGGGACGCTGCTGGTGGTCGAGGAGTCCGGCTACCAGCCCGGCCCGGTGCTGGAGATGTCGCGGCAGGGTCAGGAGCAGTGCCTGGAGAAGCTGGCGGCCGCGGTCGAGGAGCGGTGATGCCGCCCGTTCCCGCTGCCGCCGGTCACCGTCGACCGACGGAACGCGGACCGGCTCGCGGAACCCCGTGTCGGGCGATCAGACCCGCCCGGCGAGGTAGTCACGGCGCCGGTCCGCGGGCAGCCGTTCGATCGCGTACCGGAGCATCGTGCGCGGCATCCGTCGGTAGCGTGGGGCGAGGAAGGTCTCCGCCCGGACGCGGTCCCGGTTCGCGACCTCGCGCAGCATCCACCCCACGGCCTTCTGCACCAGGTCTGCGGGGTCGGTGAGGAGCTGGTCGGCCAGCCGCAGGGTCGCCTCGGGACGGCCCGCCCGGACGCCGGCGAACGTGGCCATCACCGCGATGCGGCGGTCCCACACCGACGCCGACGCGCCCAGCTCGTCGAGCAGGGCCCCGTCGTCGGCCCGGTCGCGGACGAGCAGCCAGGGGCCGAGCAGGTACGGCGCCGAGGCGTCCACCAGGTCCCAGTTGTCCACCCGGTTCCGCCGGGCGAGGTAGAGCTCCACGATCCGGTCGCGCTCGCCGTCGTCCGCGCGCTCGAAGCGGTGGACGAGGACGAACAGCGCGGTGAGCCGCTCCTCGTGCCACGGGCTCCGCAGCAGCTCCTCGACGTCGGCCGGCGTCGCCGCCGCCGCGTGCCGCCGGGCGATCCTCCGCTGCGGCGGCACCGCGATCCCCAGGAACCGGTCGCCCTCCCCGTAGCCGCCCGGCCGCGCCTGGAAGTAGCGGGCCATCTCCGCGGCCCGCTCCGGATCGGCCAGCTCGGCCAGCTCGGCGCGGATCGCCGCGGCGGATCCGGTGTCGGGCCGGGTGCGTGCGCGCGGGCTGTCGGTCACGGCGCCTCCCGGGTGCCGGCGCAGCGCGGCGCCTCCGTCCTGCAGCTGAGGGTAGGGCAGCACCCGCGGTCCGAACTCGGGACATCGCTGTCCGAGTCAGCGGGACACTCCCTTCCTCGTACGCCCGAGCAGACCCCCGTCGGTCCACGCCTCGGCCGCAGTCGGGACGAGCCCCACCCGGCCGCTCGCCGGGCCACGCCCGGGGGAGGATGACTCCCTCGACATGGCAAGCTCCGGGATGGAGGTCCGCCGTGGCTGAGGTCGAGGTGGCCGGGCTCCGCATCAGCTACGAACGCGCGGGGCACGGGCCGCCGCTGGTCCTGGTGCACGGGTTCGTGGGCGACGCGCGCGGCACCTGGGGCCGCCAGCTCGAGGCGCTGTCCGACGACTTCACCGTGGTGGGGTGGGACGGGCCGGGCACCGGACGGTCCACCGATCCACCGGGGTGGTTCCGCATGCCGGAGTTCGCCGATTGCCTCGCCGGGTTCGTGGCCGCACTGGGGCTTGGGCGCCCCCACGTTGCCGGGCTCTCGTTCGGAGGAGCGGTGGCGCTCGAGCTCTACCGGCGGCACCCAGCCGTACCCCGGACGCTCATCCTGGCGGACGCCTACGCCGGTTGGGCCGGATCGCTGTCCCCCGAGGCGGTCGCCGATCGCTTGCGGTTCAGCCTCGATGTGGCGGATCTGCCGCCGGACGACTTCGTCGAGTCGATGCTCCCCAGCATGTTCTCGAGCTCCGCCGCCCCAGAGCGAGTGGCCGCGTTCGCGGCGACGGTGCGGGAGTTCCACCCCCTCGGGTTCCGCACGATGGCCCTGGCCTCCGCCGAGGCGGACCTGCGCCCGGTGCTCGGCCTGGTAGCCGTGCCGACGTTGGTCCTGTGCGGCGATCAGGACGTGCGCGCACCGCTCCCCGTGTCCGAGGCCCTGCACGCGGCCATCCCCGGCTCTCAGCTGGTCGTCCTGGAAGACGTCGGTCATGTCAGTGCGGTCGAGGCGCCCGAGCGGTTCAACGCTGCCATCCGCGAGTTCCTGGGCAGGACCGGTCCTTGACACCGGTCCTGCCGCTCCGCGGCGGATCCTGGCGCACGGGTCATCCGCCGCTGCGCCCTTCCCCCGACCGTCGACGGGCGTCGTCCCCTCCGCCGGATCCAAGCCGGGGACAGGACCCGGGTGCCGGAGGACTCGAGCATGGCGACCTGCTCCTCCGAGAGCCCGTCACCGGGGAGCTGGGCACCGCCGAGGTCCTCGTGTGGGAGATGCACGCGACCGTCGCCGCCTGGACCATCCCCCTCACCAGAGGAAGGAAGACGCCGTGACCGAGAAGGACCCGACGGTCGTCGACAACCCCGAGGCCAGCCGCTTCGAGGTGCTCGTGGACGGCGAGGTCGCCGGGTTCGCCGAGTACCGGCGGACGAAGTCCTCGATGGCCTTCACCCACACCGTCATAGACCCGGCTTTCGAGGGCCGAGGGCTCGGCTCCCTGCTCGCCCGGGGCGCACTGGACGCCAGCCGCGAAGCGGGGTCCCCGGTGCTGCCGTACTGCCCGTTCATCCGCGGCTACATCCAGCGCCACCCGGCCTACCTCGACCTCGTCCCCGCCGACCGCCGAGCCGGGTTCGCACTCGCTCCCGCATCCGACCAGCCCGACCGCCCCTGACGGGCCCGAACCCGCTCCGAGAGGACCACCCGCGATGACCACCACCACCCCCGACCCCGCCGCCCTCGATGCCGAACGCGCCCGCATCCGCGACGCCCACCTCGCGCCCGCAGGCGAGCGCCCCGCCTCCACCGCCCGCGGCCTGCACCACACCGCGCTGATCAGCAGCGACGTCGAGCGCACCGTGCGCTTCTACCAGGACGTGCTGGGCTTCCCGCTGACCGAGCTCATCGAGAACCGCGACTACCCCGGCTCCTCGCACTTCTTCTTCGACATCGGCAACGGCAACCTCATCGCCTTCTTCGACTTCCCCGGCCTGGACGTCGGCCCCTACGCCGAGGTGCTCGGCGGGCTGCACCACATGGCCATCAGCGTCGCCCCCGAGCGCTGGTCCGAGCTGGTGCAGCGGCTCACCGACGCCGGCGTGGCACACGAGGTGCACAGCGGCGTCTCGGTCTACTTCCGCGACCCCGACGGCGCCCGCATCGAGCTCATCGCCGACCCGCTCGGCGAGATGTACGGCCACCAGGTGCTCTGATGAGCCTCAACCGGCTGCTCCCCGCCCAGCCCCAGCCGGAGATCGCGAGGTCGGCGACCCTGCTGGGCATCGTGCACGTCGGCGCCGGCGCGATCGTCTCCCAGGGCACCGTGGTGCGCTCGCACGACGAGTCGGTCTCCATCGGCAACCACTCCGCGGTCCTGGAGAACGGTGTCGTCGTGGGGACCCGCGAGCACCCCGTGCGGATCGGGCAGCGCACCGTCTTCGGCCACCGGGCGCAGGTCATCGGCGCGGCGGTCGGAGACCTCTGCGAGATCGGCAACGGCGCGATCCTCATGCCCGGCGCCCGGATCGGCGACGGGTGCATCCTCGGCGAGGGCACGCTCGTCCCGGCCGGGGCAGTCATCCCGCCGTCCACGGTGCTGGTCGGTCGCCCGCCACACGCCATCCGCAGCGCCACCGACGCCGACCGCGAACGCCTGGCGGTGCTCCGTGAGCACCAGACCGATCTCACCGACCACCCCGGCCACCGGCGGACCGCCGCCCTGCAGGCAGGAGCACACATGGGCACCCTCTACGCCTACCGCGACAGGGAACCCGTCCTCGGAGCGGGCACGGCGCTGTTCGACAGCGCAGAGATCACCGGCGACGTCGTGGTCGGTGACGACACCCTCATCGGCGCCGGCGTGAAGATCATCGGCGACTCGCACGGCCCGGTCCGCATCGGCTCGCGCGTCCAGATCCTGGAGAACGCCGTCCTCCACCTGCTCCCCGACAACGAGCTCGTCATCGAGGACGACGTCGTCATCGGGCCCGGCGCCATGATCCACGGTTGCCGCATCGGCCGCGGCAGCGTCGTCGAGCCCGCCGCGATCGTCTGCGACTGGAGCCGGGTGGGCGAGGAGTCCGTGGTCCGCGCCGGCGCCTGCGTCAAGCAGCGCGACACCCACCCGCCGCGCAGCGTCCTCGACGGGTTCCCCGCGCGAGCGGTCGACAGCCTCACCGAAGCCCCGGGCCGCCCCGGGTGGGCGCTGCCCTCCGACGCCGTCCACGTCATCCGCCGCATCGACCGCTGACGACTCGGCCCGCCGTCCCCGGTCGGCAGAGCCGGCCGGAACCACCCTGTGGAGCTCACATGACCTTCACGGCCGAGTACGACCGGCTGTTCATCGACGAGCAGAGCCCGGATGTCCACCGGTCGATGTCGGCCGTGGCGCCCGCGGTCACCGGCACGGCGGAGGCGGCGGGCTGGGACCAGCTGCTCGTCGAGCTGGTCGACATCCGCATCTCCCCGCTGAACGGCTGCGGCTTCTGCCTCGACCTGCACGTGCGCCGCGCCGTGGACAACGGCGAGACGCCGCAACGCCTCGCCGTCCGCCCGGCGTGGCGCGACGTCGACCTGTTCTCACCGACGGAGCAAGCGGCCCTGGCCCTCGCCGAGGGCATCACGATGCTGCCGGATCACCACACGGGAGCGCGAGCGCGCCCGCGCGCGCGAGCAGCTGACCGACGACCAGTTCTCGGCGATCAGCTGGATCACCATCACGATGATCGCCTTCAACCGGATCTCCGTCATCAGCGGGCATCCGGTGCGCCCGCGAGGTTGCTGACGGCGGGACGGACACGACTTCCCTGCCGAGGGGGAGGACCCGGTCGCTCCGGTCAGGGCCGCGGCAGGACGGTCAGGACCCGCATGACGTGGTCCCGGAACTCGGCCATGTAGTCCTTCAGGAAGTTCGCCGTCGACTCGTCGATGACCTCCCCGTCATCACGGAATCGCTCCGGGGAGTACGTGATGTAGGCCTCGGGTGCGGTCAGCTGGCGGGCGTTGCAGAAGCTGAGGACTCCCCGCAGGGACTGCTGGGCGAGCGCCGTCCCGATCGCGCCGATCGACGCCCCGATCACGCCGGCCGGGATGTGGTGGAAGGAGTTCTGCCCCCACGGCCGGGAGGCCCAGTCGATGGCGTTCTTCAGGGCGCCGGGGATGGAACGGTTGTACTCCGGGGTCACGAAGAGCACGGCGTCGGACCGGGCGATCGCCTCCTTGAGCGCCCTGGCCTCGGGCGGGTAGTCCGTGTCGTGGTCGGGGCTGTACAGCGGCAGGTTGCCGATCGGGATCTCGGTGAACTGGAGATCAGGCGGAGCCAGCCGGATCAACGCCCGGGACAGGATCCGGTTGATCGAGGTGGAGGACAGGCTCCCCACGAAGTAGCCGACCTGGTAGGTCCGCTGCGATTCACTCATTGCTTGCTCCCTCAGCGCGGTGGGATCGCCCACGCGTCCGGCGCTCGACGTCCTCGCCCACGAGTGGACGCTGCTGATCGTCCTCGCCCTGGAGCGCGGATCGCTGAGGTTCACCCGGCTGCGTTGCCAGGTCCCCGGGGTGACCTCACCAGCGCCCAGCCGAGGTGACGCCGCCTCCCACTCCTGCCCGCAGAGCGGGGATGCACTACCCGACCTCGGTGTCCCTCCTCCGAGCACATGCCGGGGGGCGGGCCGGCCCTGGTCCCGCCTCCACCTGCACACGTCAGCCGACGGTGCGCCCGTGACGATCCCGGGCCTTGAGCCGCACCGTCGGCAGCGCCGGCGCCGGCAGCGGGTCGGCGCTGCAACGCGCGACCCGGCCGAACCCGCCGTCCGGCCACCCAGTCCTCCCGGGCCTGCACGATCTCCCCGTGGGGGCGAAGCGGGCACGCCCGGGGCACAGCGGCTGCGCCTCGGCGGCCGCCTGGCTCGCTCACGTCGAGTGCACTTCCCCGGTAGGGCGCACCTGGAGACGCCACCGGCCCGGCCCTCAATGAGGAACCGGGCCGGTGGACGGACCCCGACGAGCCGAGGAAACGTCCCGCTGGCCGAGCCCGGGACATCGCTGTCCGAACTCAGGACATCGCTGCCCGACTCAGCGGGACCTCCCCTGACCGTTCACATCAGCTGCAGCCGCTGGTGGAGCCACAGCCCTCGCAGACGTAGCAGCTGCCGGCGGGGCGCATCTTCGTGCCGCAGGTCATGCACAGCGGCGCGTCGGTGGCGGTGCCGGTGACCAGCTCGAGCAGCTCGGCCGAGGAGTGGGCCTCCTTGACCGGCTCGGACTTCACCTCGGGCTTGGCCGGCCCCTCGGTCGGCGCCGAGCCGCGCAGCGCCTCGAGGTCGACCTCCTCCTCCTCGGCCACCGCGGGGGTCGACGCGGAGACGCCGTAGCCGGAGACCTGGGCGGCGCGCTCCTCGGCGCTGAAGATGCCGAGGTTGGCCCGCTTCTCCACCGGCAGGTGGTCCAGCGCCAGGCGACGGAAGATGTAGTCCATCACCGACTGGGCGATCCGGATGTCCGGGTCGTCGGTCATGCCGGCCGGCTCGAACCGCATGTTGGTGAACTTCTGGATGTAGGTCTCCAGCGGCACACCGTGCTGCAGCGCGATCGACAGCGAAATCGAGAAGGCGTCCATGACGCCGGCGAGGGTCGACCCCTGCTTGCCGAGCTTGAGGAACACCTCGCCGAGGCTGCCGTCCTCGTACATCCCGGCGGTCATGTAGCCCTCGGCGCCGGCGACGCTGAACGACGTCGTCATGCTCTGCCGCTTCTTCGGCAGCCGGCGGCGCACCGGCTGCGACGTCGCGGCAACCGGCGCGGCCTCGACCTTGGTGTCGGCCTTCTTGGCCCCCTTCTTGGAGGAGTGGGCATCGGACAGCGGCTGGCCGACCTTGCAGTTGTCGCGGTAGATCGCCAGTGCCTTGAGGCCGAGCTTCCAGCCCTGGAAGTAGATGTTCTCGACGTCCTCGACGGTCGCCGTCTCCGGCATGTTGACCGTCTTGCTGATGGCGCCGGAGATGAACGGCTGCACGGCGGCCATCATCCGGACGTGGCCCATCGGGGAGATGGCCCGCTCGCCCATCGCGCAGTCGAAGACCTCGTAGTGCTCCGGGCGCAGGCTCGGGGCGTCGACGACGTGCCCGTGCTCGGCGATGTACTCGACGATCGCCTCGATCTGCTCATCCTGGTAGCCCAGGCTGCGCAGCGCCCGCGGGACCGTCTGGTTGACGATCTGCATGGAGCCGCCGCCGACCAGCTTCTTGTACTTGACCAGCGAGAAGTCCGGCTCGATGCCGGTCGTGTCGCAGTCCATCATGAAGCCGATCGTGCCGGTGGGGGCCAGCACCGAGGCCTGCGCGTTGCGCCAGCCGAAGTCGGTGCCGATCTCCAGGCACGCCTGCCACTCGCCGGTCGCGGCCTTGAGCACGTCGGCGTCGTCGGCGCCGACCGGGCGGATGGCGTCGTTGGCCGCGGCGTGCTTGCGCATGACCCGGGCGTGGGCGTCGGCGTTGCGGGCGAAGCCCTCGTAGGCGCCGACGATGCCGGCCAGCTCCGCCGAGCGCCGGTAGGCGGTGCCGGTCATCAGCGAGGTGATCGCCGCGGCCAGGGTCTGGCCACCGCGCGAGTCGTACGCGTGGCCGGTGGCCATGAGCAGCGCGCCGAGGTTGGCGTAGCCGATGCCCAGCTGCCGGTAGGCGCGGGTGGTCTCACCGATCGGCTCGGTCGGGAAGTCGGCGAAGCAGATCGAGATGTCCATCGCGGTGATGACCAGCTCGACGGCCTTCACGAAGTTCCGGGTGTCGAACGTGCCGTCGTCCTTGAGGAACTTCATGAGGTTCAGCGACGCCAGGTTGCACGAGCTGTTGTCCAGGCTCATGTACTCCGAGCAGGGGTTGGACGCGTTGATCCGCCCGGTCTCGGGGTTGGTGTGCCAGTCGTTGATCGTGTCGTCGTACTGGATGCCCGGGTCGGCGCACTCCCAGGCGGCCTGGGTGACCTTGCGGAACAGCTCCTTGGCGTCGACGGTCTCGATCAGCGAGCCGTCGAGGCGGGCGCGCAGCCCGAAGTCCGTGCCGTCCTCGACCGCGCGCATGAACTCGTCGGAGACCCGGACGGAGTTGTTGGCGTTCTGGTACTGGACGCTGGTGATGTCCCTGCCGCCGAGGTCCATGTCGTACCCGGCGTCGCGCAGCGCGCGGATCTTGTCCTCCTCGCGCGCCTTGGTCTCGATGAACTCCTCGATGTCGGGGTGGTCGATGTCGAGGACGACCATCTTGGCCGCGCGGCGGGTGGCCCCACCGGACTTGATGGTGCCGGCGGAGGCATCGGCGCCACGCATGAAGCTGACCGGACCCGAGGCGGTGCCGCCCGAGGAGAGCAGCTCCTTGGAGGAGCGGATGCGGGAGAGGTTCAGGCCGGCGCCCGAGCCGCCCTTGAAGATCAGCCCCTCCTCCCGGTACCAGTTGAGGATCGAGTCCATCGTGTCGTCGACGGCGAGGATGAAGCAGGCGCTGACCTGCTGGGGCGCGCTCGTGCCGACGTTGAACCACACGGGGCTGTTGAAGCTGAAGTACTGGTGCAGCAGCATCCAGGTCAGCTCGTGCTCGAAGATCTCGGCGTCGCCCTCGCTGGCGAAGTAGCCGTGCTCACGGCCGGCCTGGCCGTAGGTCAGCACCACGCGGTCGATGAGCTGGCGCAGGCTGGTCTCGCGCTGCGGGGTGCCGACGGCGCCGCGGAAGTACTTCGTGGTGACGATGTTGGTGGCGTTGATGCTCCACTCGGCGGGGAACTCCACGCCGCGCTGCTCGAAGTTGATCGAGCCGTCCCGCCAGTTGGTCATGACGACGTCACGACGCTCCCAGGTCACCTCGTCGTACGGGTGCACCCCGGCGGTGGTGAAGACACGCTTGACCTTCAGGCCCTTCCCCCTGGTCGGCGCCTTGGCGGCGCGACGCGTACGGCCCGACAAGCGATCCTCGGTCTCGGTCACGGAGCTCTCCCTGTGTTGTGGGCGTTTCGGCGGCTGGGGAAGAGAGCCGCCCTCTTACTAGCGGGTGCTGCTGACAGTTCTGCTCAGACGGCGGTGGTCGTCATCGACCGGGTCCGCCGTCAGGGGCGGCCTGACCGCGCCCCCCACCCCGCCGGCGCGCCGGCGGGTCCTGCATGCCAGGCAGCGGCGGGGTGCCGGCGGCGATGTGCCGGGCCCGCAGCTCGGTGATCTCCTTCTCGAAGTCCTCGAGCGAGGTGAAGGCGCGGTAGACGCTTGCGAAGCGCAGATACGCGACCTCGTCCAGCTCTCGCAGCGGTCGGAGGATGGCCAGCCCCACCTCGTGGCTGGGGACCTCCGCCGCACCGGTGGCCCGGATGGCGTCCTCGACCTGCTGGGCGAGCTGCTGCAGCTGGTCCTCGTCGACCGGCCGTCCCTGGCAGGCCCGGCGGACGCCGGCCACCACCTTGCTGCGGTTGAACGGCTCGCTCACGCCGCTGCGCTTGACGACGGCGAGGACGGCCTCCTCCACCGTGGTGAACCGCCGACCGCACGCGGGACACGAGCGGCGGCGACGGGTGGTCGCCCCCTCGTCGGCCTCGCGCGAGTCGATGACGCGGCTGTCGGGGTTGTGGCAGAAGGGACAGCGCACGGCCGATCCCCTCCCCTCGCGACGCGCTCCGGCGCGGGTCCGCCCGGGCGTCGCGGCGACCGCGGGAGCGGCCGGAGCGACGGGCCCGGGAGACCGGCTGTGGACCTCCCTGGGGACATCCGGTGGACGTCGTGGGGAGTGCCTGAGGACGGCCTGTGGACGGACTTACATCGGTGCAACTACTAGATGTAGGGGAACCCTAGGTCCGGCTCCACTAGATCTGCAAGCCGAACGCCAGGCGCGTCGTCCGCCGAGATGACTTCGTGACCACCCGCGCACACTCGTCACACGCGCCCCGGGAACACGCCGGGGAACCTGCCGCAGCGGACGCGGGACGCGCCGGTCGGGCGCGACAGGACGACCGGGCCGGTCGGCGCAGGGGCGTCGCGCGCCGGGCGCGGGGACGCCGATCCGGACGCCTCGTGCGGGGTGTGAGGGGAGTCCCGTCTCAGGCGTGGAGGGCCTCGCCGGGCCGCCCGAGGCGGGGACGGGGGGCGCGGTCGCCGAGCCGCAGGGGGCGGGTCAGGCAGTCGGCCTCGATCGCGCGGGGCATGAGCACCGTGGCGTCACCCAGCTCCGGGCCCGACGCCTCCTCCGGCTGCTCCGCAGCGTCCGCCGCCCGGTGACGTCCGACCCGGTGCCGGCCGGCGGCCGCGCCCGCGGGGACGGCGGGCTGCTCGGCGGTCACGTCGCCGCCGTGGCGGCGGCGACGGCGACCGGTGGCCGGAGCCGACACGGGGAGGACGCCCGCCACCCGCTGCTCACGGGCGGCGGCCTCGCTCAGCGACAGCAGCGGGGCGGCCGCGGCGCCGGGCAGCAGCTCCTCGCCGAGACCCGAGAAGGGGTCGAGCCCGCTGTCCGGCACCAGCACCGGCCGGCTCTCCGGCAGGCGCACCTCGGGCAGGTCGATCCAGGTCTCCCGGTCGGCGCCGGCCACGGTCACCCGCACCCACACCTGGCACGCGCCCTGACCGTCGTGCCGCCACCCCAGCAGCGAACCCGGCCACCAAGCGCCCTCGACGAACACCTCGCAGCGCTGCGACTGCTGCGTGAAGACGGCGGCCCGGTTGTCTGAGATCGCTGACACGGAGCTGACCGTAAACGGGCTGTCAGCCACAGAGTGCCAGCGACTCGGCACGACGGGTTGACGAACCTGGCCGCCACCTCTTGTCGCTCCTCGACCGCCCCCCTGCCGCGGGCGACCGCGCGACTCAGGGCAGCTCGAGGACCTGGCCGGGGACGAGGGCCGAACCCTCGAGGCCGTTGAGCTCCTCGATGGCGTCGACCACCGTGCGCACGTCCTGGTCGGCACCGGCCGCCTCCCCGGCGATCGACCACACCGTGTCGCCGGGCTCCACCACCACGCTCCGCTCGCCGGCCAGCTGCAGTCCACCGTCGCCCGCACCCCCGACGAGCGAGCCGAGCGCGACGGCGCCGACGAAGGCCAGGGCGAGCACCAGCCGGCGCCCTCTGCAGGTCAGGCGCAGCCGTGGGACGGCAGCCCCCTCCGGGGTGGCGCACCCCCCGCGCACCGCTCGGGACGGCACCGCGCGCGACGCGGTCGGCCGGCCAGCCGAGGACGCCGGCTCCCGGCGACCGGGGGCCCGGCCGGCGCCCCGGGCCGAGGGAGCCGGGTCCGCGGTGCGCGGCTCCGGGCCCACCGGGCGGTCGGGCACCGGCCGCAGGTGGCCGGCGACACGGGGACCGGTCCCGGTCGGACCCGACGCAGCAGGCGTCCGCGGGGCGTGCCCGGACGCAGCCGCCGTCCGGGCGGGGCGCCCGGACTCGGCCGCACGCCCGTCGTCCACCGACCCGAGCAACGGACGCCACGGGACCTGGACCGTCGCGTCGAACTCCAGCACAGCCTGCCGCACGCTCGTCATGACCACTCCTCCTCCGACGCCCCGCTCGCTCGAACGCACGTTCGATCGAACGCCTGTGCGATGTCTACCGCATCCCGCCGACGAGGTCGACCCGACACCGCACGTCGGCTTCGAACACACGTTTGAAGTCCCGGCTCCGAGGCGCTACCGTCCGGAGCAGCACCCGTCCGCCGTCGCCGCGAGGGCGCCGGCGGGTCGGGGCCGGCGGCGGCCCCACGCAGTGGAGCCGGCCCGGTCCGGCTCCCGGGCGGGCGCAGGACGACAGGGCCGTGGCGACACGGCCGGCGAGGAGGAGACGTGGCGGGCACGAGCGGGACGTCGGGCGGCGGTGTCCGGGGCGGAGGCGGCTCGTCGCGGCGCGCGTCCGGGAGCCGGACCGCCGCACCGGAGGGCGCCGGGACGGCGTCGGTGCGCACCTTCCCCGACCGGGGCGAGAGCGGCGACGGGCTCACCCAGCGGCAGCGGCGGGTCCTCGAGGTGATCCGCGACTCGATCGAGCGGCGCGGCTACCCGCCCTCGGTGCGCGAGATCGGCGAGGCGGTGGGGCTGTCCTCGGCCTCCTCGGTGGCCCACCAGCTCAGCGTGCTGCAGAAGAAGGGCTGGCTGCGCCGCGACCCCAACCGCCCGCGCGCGCTCGACGTCCGCCTCCCCGGCGACACCCCCGGCGCGCCCGCGCCCGCGGTGGTGGCCCCCGCCGGCGCCGAGGAGACCCCTGCCCCCACCTACGTCCCGCTCGTCGGCCGGATCGCCGCCGGTGGCCCCGTGCTGGCCGAGCAGGCGGTCGAGGACGTCTTCCCGCTCCCCCGCGAGCTGGTCGGCGAGGGCACGCTGTTCATGCTCAAGGTCACCGGTGACTCGATGGTCGAGGCGGCCATCTGCGACGGCGACTGGGTCGTCGTGCGCCAGCAGCCGACCGCGGAGAACGGCGAGATCGTCGCCGCCATGATCGACGGCGAGGCGACGGTGAAGACCTACAAGCGGCGCGACGGGCACGTGTGGCTGCTGCCGCACAACCCCGCGTACGAGCCCATCCCGGGGGACGACGCCACCGTGCTCGGCCGCGTCGTCACGGTGCTCCGCCGGGTCTGAGCCGGTCCCGCCGGCGCGGTCACGGCCGCGCCGGCGGCCGGGTGCACCGCCGGCCTGTCGGCCGCGCCGTACGCAGGCCCCGGCCGGAGCACCGTAATGTGGAACGAGGGCCGAGACCTCAGTCGCGCCGGCGCACCAGCTTGCCCCCGAGCCAGACGAGCACGCCGGCCACGACGGCGGCAGCGACCGCCGCCGCGACCGGGGGCGGTCCGTCGTCGCCGGACAGCAGGCCGGAGACCATGCCGTCCGCGGCCGCCGCTGACGACGAGGGTGCCGCCTCGGCCGGCAACGGCACCACGGTGACGTCGCTGACCAGCCCCTCCCCGGCGACGACGAGCGCCGCGGAGTCCCCGGTGAAGCTGATCGCCTCGCCCTGGGGCGCCTCGGGCAGGGCGACCCGGCGGGGCTCCCCCGCCAACGCACCGGCCACGTCCGAGCCGGTCAGCGGCCAGACGTAGGCGTCGGTGTAGGTGCGCAGCGCGATCCAGCGCTCGTCGGGCGAGACCGCACCGCCGGTGACCATCAGCTGACCGGCGCGGCCGACCGGGCCGCCCGGCGTCCCGGTGAGCACGAACTCCACCCGGCCGACCTCGGTGAGGCCGACCGTGCCGTCCTCCACGAGCGCCGAGACCGGCCGGTACACCTCGCTGGCGCCCAGCACCTCCTTGGTCACCAGGTACGGCGTCCCGTCGGGGGCGAGCAGCAGCGCCTCGACGTCCCGCGGGCCGTCGGGGTACGCCAGCCGGTAGACCGAGCTGCTGCCGTCGGCGTGCAGGGCCAGCAGCGCGACCGTCGTCCGGGTGCCGGTGTTGTCGCCGGTGTCGGCGAGCCAGACGGTCCCGTCGACCGCCGGCGCCATGTCCTCGGGGTCGAAGGGGTCCACCGCCGCGGAGCGCACGGTGACCACCGCGCAGGTCCCGTCCAGCACGTAGACGTCGAGGGAGTCGCCGCCGTCGTTGTGCACCAGCATCCGGTCGCCCACCTCGACCAGCCCGGAGACCTCCGGCAGCCGGGGGTCGGTGAGCTGGCAGCGCGTCGCGGGTGCGGGCTGGTCGACCGGTGCGGCGGACGCGGGCAGGGCGGGCCCGAGGCCGAGCATCAGCGCGAGGCCGGTCCCGGCCGCCAGACGCCGCCCCCTGGCTCCGCTACGCGGACGACCGGCCAGCTCGGGCACCGACCCAGCGTGACACCAGGACCGCGTCGAGCAGGTGAACCACGCCCAACAGCAGGATGCCGACGGCCGCTCCGACCACGGCGTCGGTGACCCAGTGGAAGTCGAGGGACACCATGGCCACACCGGTGGCCACCGGGCCGGCGATGCTGAGCACCCGGGCGGTCCGCTGCACCCACGCCGCGAGTCGGTACTGCACCACCTGCCAGCGGGCGACCCCCCACATGAGCACGGCGTTGGCGACGTGCCCGGAGGGGTAGGAGGCGCCGTCCCGGTGGAAGAACGACCCGGGGTAGGCCGGGGCCGTCCGGCCCGTTCCGTACTTGAACGAGTAGACGACGACGGTGAGCAGCACCAGCGCCAGCAGCACCCGCACCAGCGGGAGGACGGTGCGGAACCGCCACCCGAGGTAGCCGACCAACCCGGCCAGGACGATCAGGATGAAGCCGCGCCCGCCGAGCTGCGTCACCGCCCACACCGGCCAGTAGGCGGCCGAGTCCTTCAGGTCCCAAGCGCTGACCACCTCCGAGACCCGCAGGTCCATCCGCTCGAGCACGCCGCGGCCGAGCAGGTCGACGGTGACCACGACGGCGACCACCAGGGCGGCTCCCAGGAGCCACCGCGACGGGCGGCCGGCCGGGACCTCAGCGTCCGAGGCGTCCGGCGGGGAGGTCCCCGGACGCCGCCGCACCGCGCCGCTGGTCACGCCGGTCACGGTACCGGGCCGTGACCTGACCGTGACCTCGCTCGCCGGGGGGCGGGTCAGGCGACCGGCGCCGCGAACCCCTCGAGGGCGGCGGCCAGGCCGCCGTCGACCCGGGCGCTGAGCCGCGTGCCCCCGGCCTCGTGGGTCTCCTTCAGCACCTCGCCGTCCCGGTGCACCCGGGCCACCAGGTCGCCGCGGTCGTAGGGCACCAGCACGTCGACCTCGACGTCGGGGTGCGGCAGCCGGGCGGCCACGACCTCGCGCAGCCGCTCGAGGCCGGCGCCCGTGCGGGCCGACACCCACACCGCACCCGGCAGGGCCCGGCGCAGGGTGAGGACGTCCTCCTCGCTCATCGCGTCCACCTTGTTGACGACGATGAGCTCCGGGACCGACGCGGCCTCGATCTCGCCCAGGACCACGCGCACCGCCTCGATCTGCCCCAGCGGGTCGGGATCGGAGCCGTCGACGACGTGCAGCAGCAGGTCGGCGGCGGCCACCTCCTCCAGCGTCGACCGGAACGCGTCGACCAGCTGGTGCGGCAGGTGCCGCACGAAGCCGACGGTGTCGGTGAGCGTGTACTCGCGGCCGTCCGGGGACTGCGCGCGGCGCACCGTCGGGTCCAGGGTCGCGAACAGCGCGTTCTCGACCAGCACGCCGGCGCCGGTCAGCCGGTTGAGCAGGCTGGACTTGCCGGCGTTGGTGTACCCGGCGATCGCCACGCTCGGGACGGCGTTGCGCCCGCGCGACGAGCGCTGGGTCGCCCGTGCGGTCGCCATGCCGGCGATCTCCCGGCGCAGCTTGCTCACCCGCGCGCGGATCCGCCGCCGGTCGGTCTCGATCTTGGTCTCACCGGGGCCGCGGGTGCCGATGCCGCCACCGCCGGCGACACGACCACCGGCCTGCCGGGACAGCGACTCACCCCAGCCGCGCAGCCGCGGCAGCATGTACTGCATCTGCGCCAGCTCGACCTGCGCCTTGCCCTCCCGGCTGGAGGCGTGCTGGGCGAAGATGTCGAGGATCAGCGCGGTCCGGTCGACGACCTTGACCTTGAGGATCCTCTCCAGCGCGTTGAGCTGGCCCGGGGTCAGCTCGCCGTCGCAGATCACGGTGTCGGCGCCGGCGGCCGCGACGATGTCGCGGATCTCGGCGGCCTTGCCGGACCCGACGTAGGTGCCGGCGTCGGGCTTGTCGCGCCGCTGGCTCACCGCCTCCAGGACCTGCGAGCCCGCGGTCTCGGCCAGCGCGGCCAGCTCGGCCAGCGAGCGGTCGGCGTCGGCCTGGGTGCCCTCGGTCCAGACCCCGACCAGCACGACGCGCTCGAGGCGCAGCTGGCGGTACTCGACCTCGGTGACGTCGGCGAGCTCGGTGGACAGGCCGGCGACGCGGCGCAGCGCACCGCGCGCCTCGAGCGCGTAGGAGCCGGTCGTGTCCTCCGGCTCGTCTCGTCCCCCGTCGGGACGGGGCGGCTCCTCGGTGCGTGCCGGCGCGGCCCGCAGGGCCCGCTCCTCGGCCTCGGCGAGCACGGCGCGGTTCTGTGCTGTCGTCATCGTCTCCAGCGTCGCAGACCCCAGCACCTGGGGCATCTGAGTTGTCATCGACTCTTCCAACACCGCGGGCGCGGCGGACCATCCCGGCACGCGTGGCCGGGTCGCGACCGGGTAGGGCCGGACGACGACCGACACTCCGAGGAGGCCAGAGATGAGCGAGACGGGAAGCAGCGCGGCCGGCGCGGACGAGGAGCTCGACGACCCGGGCCGGGACCCCAAGGGCCTCAACCCGCCGCGCAACCCGCTGTCCGGCGGCCTGGGCAGCACGACCGGCGGACCGGACCAGGACAGCGGCCGCGGTGAGCCGGAGGGCAGCCCCGGCATCGCCGGCCAGTCGATGGTGCCGGAGTCCCCGGAGGAGACCGAGAACACCCGGTAGAAAGAGGGCCCTCCTGCACCCCACCACTCGCAGGCTCGCGGCGGGACCCTGCAGGAGGGCCGTTCCAGCACGTCACCGGTGGCCGTTCCCGGGAGTCACCTGGCCCGGAGCCACTCCGGCGTGAGCTCGCCGGCCGCCACCACGACCGCGGGACCGGACAGCACCGTCGTCCGCTCGTCGACGGTCACGCCGAGCCGGCCGCCGGGGACGTCGACGGTCACCGTGCCGGTCGCCGCGCCGGCGGCCTCCAGGGCCGTCCAGGCCGCGGCGCAGGCGCCCGTACCGCACGAGCGGGTCTCCCCCACCCCGCGCTCGGACACCCGCAGCCGCACGTGCCGGCCGGCCTCGACGACGTTGACGAACTCGACGTTCACGCCGTCGGGGAACAGCTGGGCGTCGACCGTCGGCGCCGTCGTGAGGTCGAGGGTGTCGACGTCGACGTCGGTGAGGCAGGCCAGGTGCGGGTTGCCCATCGAGACCGCGCGGCCGGGGAACGTCGTGCTCCCGAGCTCGGCGGTGCCGGCGCCGAACGGCCGGGCCGGCCCCATGTCCACCCAGTAGCCGCCGTCGGCCGCGGCCCCCACCCGGCGCGGGCCGCCGCGGGTGCCGACCCAGATGCCGTCGGCGCAGGCGCCCCGCCCGACCAGGCCCTCGGTGACGAGCACGTGCAGGAACAGCCGGACGCCGTTGCCGCACATCTCGGCGGTGGAGCCGTCGGCGTTGCGGTGGTCCATGAACCACTCGCACTGCCCCAGCGCCTCGCCGAGCACGGCCGGGGCGTCGGGCACGTGCACGCTGCGGACGACGCGCAGCACGCCGTCCCCGCCGAGACCGGCGCGGCGCTCGCACAACCGCCGGACCATCGCCGCGTCCAGCCGGTCCTCCGGCCAGCCGGTGCCGTCGGGGTCGGGCAGGACGACGAAGTCGTTCTCCGTGCCGTGGCCGATCAGCACCCGGTGCGCACTCACGGGCCCTCCTCGCTGGCGCTCGTCGGCCACGTCCGTGGCCCAGCTGTACCCCTGCGTGAGCTCGCGGGCTCGCTCACCGGTCCAGGGTACGAGCGGTGATCACCCCGAGGGCGGCCTCCACCAGGTCGGGCCGGGCGGCGTCGAGCCAGGTGGTCGCGGGGTCCCGACGGAACCACGAGCGCTGGCGGCGCACGAAGCGGCGGGTGGTCGACACCGTGCGCTCGCGTGCCTCCTCGGGGGTGAGGGCGCCGTCGAGCTGGGCCAGCACCTGGGCGTAGCCCAGCGCCCGGGACGCAGTCGGCCCCTCGCGCAGCCCGTCGGCGGCCAACGCCTCCACCTCCGCGACGAAGCCGGCCGCCCACATCCGGTCGACCCGCAGCGCGATCCGCTCGTCGAGCTCGGGCGGCTCACGGTCCAGCCCGACGACGACCGCCGGGTAGTGCGGCCGCGGCTCGGGCAGCGTCGCGCGGAACGGCCCGCCGGTGATCTCCACGACCTCGAGCGCCCGCACGATCCGCCGTCCGTTGCTCGGCAGCACCGCCGCGGCGGCGGCCGGGTCCAGCCCGGCCAGCCGGGCGTGCAGCGCGGCCGGGCCGACCTCGGCGAGCTCGGCCTCGAGCCGGGTGCGGACGGCGGGGTCGGTACCGGGGAAGTCCAGCTCGTCGAGGACGGCGCGCACGTAGAGCCCGGAGCCGCCGACCAGCAGCGGCACCACCCCGGCCGCGCGCAGCCGGTCCACCTCGGCGCGGGCCAGCCGCCGGTACTCGGCCACCGACGCCGCCTGCCGCACGTGCCAGAGGTCGAGCAGGTGGTGCGGCACGCCGTCGCGCTCGGCGGCGTCGGGCTTGGCGGTGCCGATGTCCATGCCGCGGTAGAGCTGCATCGAGTCGGCGTTGACCACCTCGCCGCCCAGCCGGTGCGCCAGCGCGACCCCGAGGGCGGTCTTGCCGGTGGCGGTGGGACCCACCAGCGCGACCACCGGCGGGAGAGCGGTCACCGCACGCTCCAGTCGGCCACCAGGTAGCCGACGCCGAAGGGCGCCTCGTGCGCGTGCAGCCGGCCGCGCACCGCGCGGCCGGCCAGCGCGGCGCCGACCGCCCGCCAGGCGGGCACGCCGGCGGCGAGCAGCCGAGCGCCCTCCGCGGGGTCGAGTCCCGCCAGGGCGCCCGGGTCCCCGGCGGCCAGCGCGGCGGCCACTGCGTCGTCGAACGGCTGCGCCGCCGGGTCGAGGTGGCCGGGCGCCCTGAGCGAGCGCCGCGCCGAGCCGTCCCCCACCGCCAGGACGGCGACCGGCCGGGGCAGGTCCCCGAGGGTTCCGGCGAGGTCGCCGGGACCGACGCCGAGGCGGGGGCCGGCGTACCCGGCCTCGTGCAGCAGCCAGGCGCCGATCGTGTGCGCCAGCGGGGTGCGGCGACCGCCGGGGCGCACCCGGCCGGCGAAGGGGACGTCGAGGTCGACGCCGTAGCCGCGCAGGTCCCCGCCGTCGCCGTCGCCGAAGTGCCCGCAGCCGTCGTTGCCGCCGACGACCACGACGACCTGCGGGCGAGTGGCCAGCGCCGCGTCCACCGCGGCCGCGCAGGCCGCCCGCAGGACGGCGGTGTCCGCCGCGGCCCGCCCGGCCACGGCCGGCACCAGCAGCGGCGGGCACGGGCAGAAGGCGACGGCGGCCGGGACTGAGCTCACCGCAGCAGTGTCCCGGATTCGGCGTGGGACACTCCGACACGTGTCGAGCACGGAGAACGCCGGAAACCCCTCGCAGCAGCTGCCCCAGCCCGGGACGGCCGGATCCGAGGCGGTCGCCCCCGAGGCGGGGACGGCGGCGGCGCCCACCCCTGGCGACGCCGCTCTCGCCGACCCGACCGCGGGGGCCGCCGAGCAGGCCGCACCGGAGGGTGCAGTACCGGAGACCGACGCACCGGAGTCCCCCGCACCGGAGTCCGCCGCACCGGAGGCCCACGCGCCGGAGACCGCCGCCCCGGAGGCCCACGCAGCACAGCCCGTCCCCCATCCGCCCGCGGACGCCGCCGCCGCGTCCGACCCCGCTCAGTGGGGCCGCGTGGACGAGGACGGGACGGTCTACGTCCGCACCGCCGAGGGCGAGCGCGCCGTCGGCTCGTGGCAGGCCGGCGACCCGGCGGCGGGGCTGGCCCACTACGCCCGCCGCTACGACGACCTCGCGACGGAGGTGTCGCTGCTCGAGGCGCGGCTGCGGGCGCACACCGGCAACCCCGGCGAGATCAAGGCCAAGGCGCAAGCGCTGGCCGAGTCGATCCCCACCGCCGCCGCCGTCGGCAACCTGGACGGGCTGGCCGCCCGCGCCCGCGCCATGGTCGGGACCGCCGACTCCGCGGCCGCCGAGTCCCGGGCCGAGAAGGCCGCCGCCCGGGCCGCGCAGGTCGCCCGCAAGGAGGCGCTGGCCGCCGAGGCCGAGCAGATCGCCGCGGAGTCCACCTCGTGGAAGGCCGCCGGCGACCGGCTCAAGGCCATCGTCGAGGAGTGGAAGACCATCCGCGGCATCGACCGCAAGACCGACGAGGCGCTGTGGAGCCGGTTCGCCGCCGCCCGTGACGCCTTCGGTCGCCGCCGGGGCGCGCACTTCGCCGCCCTCGACGCCCAGCGCGGCGAGGCCCGGGCGGCCAAGCAGGAGCTGATCGCCGAGGCGCAGCGGCTCTCGACGTCCACCGAGTGGGGCCCCACGAGTGCCGCGATGCGCAATCTGATGGACCGCTGGAAGGCCGTCCCGCGCACCGGCCGCGACGGCGACGACGACCTGTGGAAGCAGTTCCGCGCCGCGCAGGACGTCTTCTTCACCGCCCGCGCCGAGTCGGACAAGGCCCGCAACGCCGAGCAGGTGGCCAACCAGCAGGCCAAGGAGGAGATCCTCGCCGAGGCCGAGAAGCTCGACCCGTCCACCGACCTGCGCCACGCGCAGAACGTGCTGCGCAAGCTGCAGGAGCGCTACGACGCCATCGGCCACGTGCCGCGCGGCGCGATGCGCCAGCTGGAGGACCGCATGCAGGCCGTCGAGCAGCGCATCCGGGGCGCCGTCGACTCCTCCCGACCGCGGGTGGCGCCGGAGAACCCGATGGTCACCTCGATGCGGCAG
This sequence comes from Geodermatophilus sp. URMC 65, assembly GCF_053502545.1. Lineage (NCBI taxonomy): Bacteria > Bacillati > Actinomycetota > Actinomycetes > Geodermatophilales > Geodermatophilaceae > Geodermatophilus > Geodermatophilus sp. URMC 65. Next base: position 4,006,146 of record NZ_CP199954.1, on the reverse strand, counting down.
GCCGTCACCAAGGCCGAGGAGCAGCTGGCCAAGGCCGAGGCCGCCGGCGACGCGCGGCGCATCGAGGAGGCGAGGGCCAACCTCGTCACCCGCCGGGAGTGGCTGGCCGAGGCGGAGAAGTCGGCCTCCCGCCGCTGAGCAGGTGTACGAGGGGCGCTGTCCGGCCGGACAGCGCCCCTCGTGCACCTCGCCCCTTCCCGGGGTCGGCCCCGTCCAGAAGCTCGCCGCGACCCTGCGAACGGTGAGGAGCAGCCGGTCGTCTCTCAGCAGCCCCCGGCCGGGGCCAGCGGAGCCGGGACGCCGACCTGGGGCATCCCGAGCAGCACGCCGGGGGTGGTCGGGCGGGTGCCGGCCGCGTGCGCGTCGCCGGCGCGAGTGCGCCGGTGCGACAGCAGCGGACCGTCGGCGACCAGGTGGTGCGGCGCCGCCTGGGTCACGACGGTCTCGACGACGTCACCGGGGCGCACGTCCCCGCCAGCACCGCCGTCCGTCGCCGTGAAGTGCACCAGCCGGCCGTCGCGGGCACGGCCGCTCATCCGCCCGGTGCGGGCGTCCTTGCTGCCCTCCCCCGCGGCGACGAGCAGCTCGACGGTCCGCCCGAGCTGGGCGCGGTTCTCCGCCCAGCTGATCTCCTCCTGCAGCGCGGTCAGCCGCAGGTAGCGCTCCTGCACGACCTCCTTGGGCAGCTGCTCGGCCATCTCGGCGGCGGGCGTCCCCGGGCGCTTGGAGTACTGGAATGTGAAGGCGCTGGCGAAGCGCGCCTGGCGGACCACCTCGAGGGTCTGCACGAAGTCGGCCTCGGTCTCGCCGGGGAAGCCCACGATGATGTCCGTGGTGATCGCCGCGTCGGGCATCGCCGCCCGCACCCGGTCGAGGATGCCCAGGTAGCGCTCCTGCCGGTAGGCGCGGCGCATCCGGCGCAGGACGTCGTCGGACCCCGACTGCAGCGGCATGTGCAGCTGGTGGCAGACCGCGGGCGTCTCGGCCATCGCGGCGATGACGTCGTCGGTGAACTCGCGGGGGTGGGGGCTGGTGAAGCGGATCCGCTCCAGGCCCTCGATCCGCCCCGCCGCGCGCAGCAGGTCGGCGAAGGCGCCCTGCTGGCCGAACTCGACGCCGTAGGCGTTGACGTTCTGACCCAGCAGCGTCACCTCGAGCACGCCCTGGTCGACCAGCGCCTGCACCTCGGCCAGGATCTCGCCGGGACGGCGGTCCTTCTCCCTGCCGCGGAGCGCCGGGACGATGCAGAACGTGCAGGTGTTGTTGCAGCCGACGCTGATCGACACCCAGCCGGAGTAGGCGGAGTCCCGCTTCGCCGGCAGCGTCGACGGGAAGACCTCGAGCGCCTCGGCGATCTCGACCTGCGCCTCTGCGTTGTGCCGTGCCCGCTCCAGCAGCGCCGGGAGCGACCCGACGTTGTGGGTGCCGAAGACGACGTCCACCCACGGGGCCCGCCGGACGATCTCGCCGCGGTCCTTCTGCGCCAGGCAGCCGCCGACGGCGATCTGCATGCCGGGGTGGGCGTCCTTGACCGGGCGGAGGTGGCCGAGGTTGCCGTAGAGCCGGTTGTCGGCGTTCTCCCGCACCGCGCAGGTGTTGAGGACGACGACGTCCGCGTCGGCCCCCTCGGGCGCGGCGGTGTAGCCGGCGGCCTCCAGCAGCCCGGAGAGCCGCTCGGAGTCGTGCACGTTCATCTGGCAGCCGTAGGTGCGGACCCGGTAGGTCCGTCCGGCAGCCTGCAGGTCGGTCGTCATGACGGAACGAGGGTACGGCGACCCGATCGGGTGTCCCCCGCCTCACCCGACCGGGCTTCGTTACGCCTTCGTGATGGCCGGAGGCGGATGGCGTCGTCCGCCGCCTCTAGGGTTCCCCGGGTGACCAGCCGTACCGCCGGAGAGCCTCTCGTCCGCCTGTCCGGGGTCGACAAGTGGTTCGGTGAGCTGCACGTCCTGCAGGACATCGACCTGTCGATCGACCGCGGCGAGGTGGTCGTCGTCATCGGCCCGTCCGGGTCGGGCAAGTCGACGCTGTGCCGGACGATCAACCGGCTCGAGCCCATCGACTCCGGCGAGATCACCATCGACGGCCAGCGCCTGCCCGACGAGGGCAGGGAGCTCGCCCGGCTGCGGGCCGACGTCGGCATGGTGTTCCAGAGCTTCAACCTCTTCGCCCACAAGACGATCCTCGAGAACGTCACCCTCGGCCCGATCAAGGTGCGCAAGCAGAGCAGGGGCGACGCCGAGCGGCGCGCCCGCGAGCTGCTGGACCGGGTCGGGGTGAGCGCGCAGGCGAACAAGTACCCGGCCCAGCTCTCGGGCGGTCAGCAGCAGCGGGTCGCCATCGCGCGCGCCCTGGCGATGGACCCCAAGGTGATGCTCTTCGACGAGCCGACCTCCGCCCTGGACCCCGAGATGATCAACGAGGTCCTCGACGTGATGATCTCGCTGGCCCGCGACGGCATGACGATGGTCGTCGTCACCCACGAGATGGGCTTCGCCCGCCGGGCGGCCAACCGGGTCGTGTTCATGGACGCCGGCCGGATCGTCGAGTCCGCCGACCCCGAGACCTTCTTCACCAACCCGCAGTCGGACCGGGCCAAGGACTTCCTCGCGAAGATCCTCACCCACTGAGCCCGGTAGAGAGGAACGCACATGCGCATCACCCGCTACGCCGCCACCCTGGGGGCCCTCGGCCTCGTGCTCGCCGGCTGCTCCAGCGAGGCCGGCCAGCAGGCCGAGGAGGCAACCGAGAACGCCCCCGAGGTCGCCCAGGACGTCGAGTTCCCGGCGGGGAGCACGATGGCCGAGCTCGCCGAGGCCGGGACGATCACCGTCGGCACCAAGTTCGACCAGCCCGGCTTCGGCCTGGCCAACCCGCAGGGCGTGCCCGAGGGCTTCGACGTCGAGGTCGCCAAGATCATCGCCGGTGAGCTGGGCATCGCCCCCGAGGCCATCGAGTGGAAGGAGACGGTGTCGGCGAACCGGGAGTCGTTCATCCAGAACGGCGACGTCGACATCGTCGTGGCGACCTACACGATCAACGACGCGCGCAAGCAGCTCATCGACTTCGCCGGGCCGTACTACGTGGCCGGCCAGGACATCATGGTCGCCACCGGCAACCCGCTGGCGATCGAGGGCCCGGACGACCTCGCGGGCAAGCGGGTCTGCTCGGTCGAGGGCTCGACCCCGGCCCAGAACATCCGGGACAACTACCCCGAGGCCCAGCTGACGCTGTTCGACGTGTACTCCAAGTGCGCCGACGCGCTGCGCAACGGCCAGGTCGACGCGGTGACCACCGACAACGTCATCCTCACCGGCCTGGTCCAGGGCGGCCAGGGTGCCTTCGAGCTGGTGGGCAACCCCTTCACCCAGGAGCCGTACGGCATCGGCCTGGCGAAGGGCGACGACGAGTTCCGCGGCTTCATCAACGACACCCTCGAGCAGTCCTTCGAGGACGGCAGCTGGGCCGCGGCGTGGGACCGCACCGCGGGCGCCATCACCGGCGAGCCGGCTCCCGAGCCCCCGACGATCGACCGCTACTGACCGACCGGATCCCCTGACGCCGCCGGGCGGGGCCTCCCGCCCGGCGGCGCCTCGCCGTCCCGACCCGGAGAGGAGGCGCCGTGGACTTCGTGCGCGAGAACGCCGACCTGTTCCTCGACGCGTTCCTGACCACCCTCGGACTGTCCCTGCTGGCTGGTCTGCTGGCGCTGGTGCTCGGCACCCTCCTCGCCGCGATGCGGGTCAGCCCGGTCCCCCCGCTGCGCGGGCTGGCCACCTTCTACGTCGAGACCTTCCGCAACACACCGCTCACGGTGGTCTTCTTCTTCCTCATCTTCGGGCTGCCGCAGATCGACTTCGTCATCGGCTTCTTTCCCGGCGCGGTCCTGTCGGTGGGTCTCTACACCGCCGCGTTCGTCTGCGAGGCGGTGCGCTCGGGGATCAACGCGGTGTCGGCCGGACAGGCCGAGGCCGCGCGCGCGCTGGGGCTGACCTTCGGGCAGTCCCTGCGCGAGGTCGTCCTCCCCCAGGCGTTCCGGACCGTCGTCCCGCCCCTGGGCAACGTGCTGATCGCGATGGTGAAGAACACCTCGATCGCCGCGGGGTTCTCGGTCAGCGATCTGAGCTCGCTGCTGCCCCGGTTGGTCAACGCCGACGCCGGTGACCTGACCCTCGTGCTCGTCGGCGTGGTCGTGGGCTACATGGTCATCACCCTGCCGTCGGCCCTGGCGGTCAACCGGATCGAGCGTCGGGTGGCGATCCTGCGATGACGACACCCGTCCTCTTCGACCTGCCCGGCCCGAAGGCCCGGCAGCGCATCCGCATCGCCACGGCGGTCGGCGTCCTCGTCGTCGTGGCGATCGTCGCCCTCGTGCTCGTCCGGCTGGCCGGCAACGGACAGCTGGAGCCACAGCGCTGGGCCGTCCTGTTCGACCCGGCCAGCCAGGTGCCGCAGGCGCTCGGCCAGGCCCTGCTGCGCACGCTCCAGGTCGCGATCGTCGGCATGGTGCTCGCCACCGTGCTGGGGCTGCTGCTGGCGGTCGGCCGGCTCTCCGAGCACCGCTGGGTCCGCGTGCTCGTCACGACGCTGATCGAGTTCTTCCGCGCGGTGCCCCTGCTGGTGCTGATCTTCGCGCTCTACTTCCTGCTCCCGAAGTTCGGGATCCGGCTCAGCGCGTTCTGGGCCCTCGTCGGCGGCCTGGTGCTCTACAACTCCGCGGTGCTCGCCGAGATCTTCCGAGCCGGCATCCTGTCGGTGGACCGCGGTCAGCGCGAGGCCGCGTACGGGCTGGGCATGCGCAAGACGCAGGTCATGACGCTGGTGCTGCTCCCGCAGGCCGTCCGGCGCATGCTCCCGGTGCTCATCGCCCAGCTCGTGGTGTTGCTCAAGGACACCTCGCTGGGCTTCATCATCAGCTTCCCGGAGCTGCTGCGGGGAGCGCGGAGCCTGGTCGAGTTCTTCACGCTCCAGTTCGGCAACACGTACACGTTCCAGCTGTACGTCGCGGCGGCAGTGATCTACATCGCCATCAACCTGGTGCTGTCGTGGCTGGCGCGGTTCGTGGAACGGCGCACGCGGCGCAGCGACAAGGCGGCAGCCACGACGCCGACCGAGTTGCCCGCCGACGTGCAGATGGGCGGTGGCGGCGGCGTCCTCCCCGCGGTGCGGTGACACCGGCCGCCGGATGGGACCGATCCGGTCCGCCCGGCGGTGCCGACCGGCGGCGGGACTGCCGAGAACTGCGACGTGGACACCGCTCTCCGCCCCGTCGTGCCCCCGCTCCCGGCGCCGGTGCGCCGTCCGGCGGGGTCCGTGGACGCCGCCCAGGAGTTCGTGACCCGGCTGCGTGCCTGCGGGTCGTCCCTGGCTGCCGCGGCCGGTGCCGAGACCGCCGTCGTCCGGGAGGTCGTGCCCCCGGCCCGGCACCGGCGCTCGCGCTGTCGGGTGGTGCTGCGCTTCGCCGAGGGTGGGGAGACCGACCTGACCTTCCTCGGTCCGGTGAGCTCCACGACCTCCGCGCCCGAGCAGGTCTTCGACCTGCAGATCCGGGCGTGGCTGTCCTCCGAGCTGGGCCGGGAGGGCAGCTGGTTGGTGGCCGATGACGAGGCGCCGGACGGCGTCGCCGTCGACGTGACCGCCTGGTCGGCCGCCAGGCCCTCCGCCGGCTGAGGCGCTCCTTCCGCGGGCGCGCATCCTCGGGCCGCCCCGGCTTCCCTGACCTGCGTTGTTGGGACACCATGGGGGCCAGCTCCGAGTCGGCGGAGCGCGGTCGCCCCTGGGAGTCGCCGCATGACCGCTCTGGCCCCGCACCCCATCGTCACGCGCTCGAGCACGGCTCATGTGCCGGACAAGGGCTCGCGGCTGACGAACCTGCTGCGGACCACCGACCACAAGACCATCGGCCTGATGTACCTGGTCACGTCGTTCGTGTGGTTCGTCATCGGCGGGCTGATGGCGATGCTCATGCGCGGGGAGCTGGCCCGGCCGGCTCTGCAGTTCCTGTCGCCGGAGCAGTACAACCAGCTGGTCACCATGCACGGCACGATCATGTTGCTGTTCTTCGCGACGCCGCTGTTCTTCGCGTTCGGCAACTTGATCATGCCGCTGCAGATCGGCGCCCCCGACGTCGCCTTCCCGCGGCTGAACTCCTTCTCCTACTGGCTGTTCCTGTTCGGCAGCACGATCGCGGTCTCGGGGTTCTTCACCCCGGGTGGCGCGGCCGACTTCGGCTGGTACGCCTACACCCCGCTGTCGGACGTGACCAACAGCCCGGGTGCCGGGCCGGACCTGTGGATCGCCGGCCTGGCGGTGTCCGGCCTGGGCACCATCCTCGGTGCGGTCAACTTCGCCACCACGCTCGTCTGCCTGCGGGCGCCGGGCATGACGCTGTTCCGGATGCCGATCTTCTGCTGGAACACCCTGGTCACCAGCCTGCTGGTGCTCTTCGCCTTCCCGATCCTCACCGCCGCCCTGTTCGCTCTCCTGGCGGACCGGCAGCTGGGTGCCCTCGTGTACTCGGAGGAGAACGGGGGGCCGATGCTGTGGCAGCACCTGTTCTGGTTCTTCGGGCACCCCGAGGTCTACATCATCGCGCTGCCGTTCTTCGGCATCGTCACCGAGATCATCCCGGTGTTCAGCCGCAAGCCGCTGTTCGGCTACAAGGGCATGGTCTTCGCGACCATCGCCATCGGCGCGCTGTCAGTGACGGTGTGGGCGCACCACATGTACGCCACCGGCGCGGTGCTGCTGCCGTTCTTCGCGTTCCTGACCTACCTGATCGCCGTGCCGACCGGGATCAAGTTCTTCAACTGGATCGGCACCATGTGGCGGGGTCAGCTGACCTTCGAGACGCCGATGCTGTGGTCCATCGGCTTCATGGTGACCTTCCTGCTCGGTGGGCTGACCGGCGTGCTGCTGGCCTCCCCGCCGCTGGACTGGCACGTCAACGACAGCTACTTCGTCGTCGCCCACTTCCACTACGTGGTCTTCGGGACCGTCGTGTTCGCGGCCAACGCCGGCATCGCCTTCTGGTTCCCCAAGATGTGCGGCCGGATGCTCGACGAGCGCCTCGGGAAGCTCCAGTTCTGGATGACGTTCATCGGCTTCCACGGCACGTTCCTGGTGCAGCACTGGCTCGGCGGTGAGGGCTTCCCCCGGCGCTACGTCAACTACCTGCCGAGCGACGGGTTCACCACGCTGAACACCGTCTCGACGATCTTCTCGTTCATCCTGGGTGCCTCCATCATCCCGTTCCTCTTCAACGTGATCCGGTCCTGGCGCCACGGGGCCCTGGCGCTGCGGGACGACCCGTGGGGCCACGGCAACTCGTTGGAGTGGGCGACGTCGTCCCCGCCGCCGCGGCACAACTTCGTGGAGATCCCGAAGATCCGCTCCGAGCGGCCGGCGTTCGAGGCGCACTACCCGCACCTGCTGGACCGCCTGGAGCAGGAGAAGCACGTCGGTGGTCGGCACGAGCCCTACGCCGGCGTCTCCGAGGTCGGCCTGAGCGAGGGCGGCCGGCAGGGCAGCCGGGACCCCGACCCGACCTGACAGAGAACCCCCCTGCCCCCGCCACTCGCAGGCTCGCGGCGGGACCCTGCAGGGGGGCCACCCGTCCTGCCCAGCCTTCGCAGGCTCAGGGCGGACCGGGACGGGGCCAGCGGGACCCTGCAGCGCCAGCGGGGCCCGAGGCGGGACCGTCCGGGGGCTCACGGTCCGGTCGCCGTCGGCTCGGGCCTGCGCCACGCGTCAGGACGGAGAGTGGGCCAGGCCCGGAGCCGGATCCGCCCGGTCGGGTCAGCCCAGGGTGCGGGCCTGGCTGCCCTGACGCTGCTCCGTCAGGGCAGCCAGGCGTCCAGACCTCGTTCCTCGTGCACCCCGGGCTCGTCGGCGGTCTCCCCGGACCGGTCCTCGTCGAGGGCCTCGCGGACCACCCACCCGGCCAGTCCGGAGCCGTAGCCCTTGCGGGCGAGCATCCCCACGAGCCGTCGCTCGGCGGTCACCCGGTCGACCCGCCGCAGGCCCGGCAGCCGGCGCTGCACCAGCCGCCGGGCCGCGTCCCACTCGTCCTGGTCGTCGACGAGCGCGACCGCCTCCTCGGCGACCTCGCCGTCGACGCCCTTGGCGCGCAGCTCCGCCTTGAGCGCGCGCCGTGCCAGCCCGCGTCCGGCCTGTCGGGAGGTCACCCAGGCCCGGGCGAAGGCGGCGTCGTCGATGAGCCCGACCTCGCCGAACCGGTCGAGGACCGCCTCGGCGACGTCATCGGGGATGCCGCGCTTGGCCAGCAGGTCGGCCAGCTGCTGACGGGTCTTGGGTGCACCGGTCAGCGCCCGCAGGCAGATCGACCGGGCGACCTGCTCGGGGTCGCCCGGGTCGTCCTCGGGGTGCGGGCCGCCGGCCGGCGGGGCGGCGTCCGAGCCGTCCGGGTCAGGGGACGAGCCGGAACGCCGCCCGCGTCGACGTCCGGGAGCCGAGCGCTCCCGGGCCTCGGGCCAGCCGCCCACCGTCAGAAGTCGGGCTGGTCGGCCGTGACGGGCTCATCCAGCTTCGGGCCGATGCCCAGCTTCTCCTTGACCTTCTTCTCGATCTCGTCGGCGAGGTCGGGGTTGTCGCGCAGGAACGTGCGGACGTTCTCCTTGCCCTGGCCGAGCTGGTCGCCCTCGTACGTGTACCAGGCGCCGGACTTGCGGATGAAGCCCTGCTCGACACCAGCGTCGATCAGGCCGCCCTCGCGGCTGAACCCGGTACCCCACAGCAGGTCGAGCTCGGCCTGCTTGAACGGCGCGGCGACCTTGTTCTTGACGACCTTCACGCGGACCCGGCTGCCGACCGCGTCGGTGCCCTGCTTGAGGGTCTCGATGCGGCGGACGTCGAGCCGGACCGACGAGTAGAACTTCAGCGCGCGGCCACCGGTGGTGACCTCCGGCGAGCCGTAGACGACGCCGACCTTCTCGCGCAGCTGGTTGATGAAGATCGCGGTGGTGCCGGAGTTGTTGAGCGCACCGGTGATCTTGCGGAGCGCCTGGCTCATCAGCCGGGCCTGCAGACCGACGTGGCTGTCACCCATCTCGCCCTCGATCTCGGCGCGGGGCACGAGCGCGGCGACCGAGTCGATGACGATGATGTCGAGCGCGCCGGAGCGGATGAGCATGTCGGCGATCTCCAGCGCCTGCTCACCGGTGTCGGGCTGGCTGACCAGCAGCGCGTCGGTGTCGACGCCGATCGCCCGGGCGTACTCCGGGTCGAGCGCGTGCTCGGCGTCGATGAACGCCGCGATGCCACCGGCGGCCTGGGCGTTGGCCACCGCGTGCAGCGCGACGGTCGTCTTACCGGAGGCCTCGGGGCCGTACACCTCGATGACGCGGCCGCGGGGCAGGCCACCGATGCCGAGTGCGATGTCGAGGGCGATCGAACCGGTCGGGATGACCTTGATCGCCTGTGCGGCGTTGTCGCCCAGCCGCATGACCGAGCCCTTGCCGAACTGCTTGTCGATCTGGGCGAGGGCCATGTCGAGGGCCTTGTCGCGGTCGAGCGTTGCCATGGTGTTCACCTTCGAGAAGTCGCGTGAGGTGGGTCGGTGCCGACGCTAGAGCGGAGGTCTGACGCTTCCGGGGGATCCGGTCGACCTGTGGAGGAACGCCCGGCCTGTGGACTGCGGCACCCCAATCTAGCCCGAACACGTGTTCGACTGCCAGGGTGACACGCCGTCCGCGCGACTCAGCGCTCCTTGTGCGGCACGTCGAACTCCTCGCAGATCGCAAGCCACACCCGTCGCACCGGCAGGCCGGCATCGATCGCCTCGACGGCGCTGCGGCCGCCCAGCGCGGAGAAGACGTGGTCGCGGGCCACGCTCTCGGCCCGCATGGAGCCGAACTGCTCGCGGAGACGGGTCCAGAAGTCCTGCAGTCGCACGCCCCCGACGCTAGCGCGCACGAGGGGTGTCCGGCCGGACCCTCCGGACTCCTACGCTGGAGCGGTGATCGGCACCGGCTCGGCCAGCCTCGACCTCGTCCTCGAGATCGGGATCGCGCTGGCCCTCCTGGTCTCCCTGGTCCTGCTCTGGCGCAACTACCGGGGCCGCTGAGCCGCCACCGTTGCTCCGCGCTCCCGGGTGCGCGCCCACACCACCACCAGGGGGACGACGAGCACCGCCGAGACCGTCGCGACCAGCCCGTAGCCACCCAGGGCGAGCAGCGGGCCCCCGGCGACCCCGGCCAGCGCGGCGCCCAGGCCCATCAGCAGGTCGGTGCCGCCCTGCGCGGCGGGCCGCCGTCCCTCGTCGACCGCCTCGGTGACCAGGGTGGAGCCGGCGATGAGCCCGCAGGACCAGCCCAGCCCGAGCAGCAGCAGCCCCGCGCCCAGCTGCAGCGCCGCTCCGGACGGCGCCGTCCCGGCCAGTGCGGCCGCCGTCAGCAGCAGGCCCGCGCCCACGGCGACCGTCGTCCGGCGGCCCGCCCGGTCGGCGAGCACCCCCACCAGCGGGGAGAACAGGTACATGCCGGCGACGTGCACGCTGATCACCAGGCCGATGACGCGCAGCGTCGTCCCCCCGGCGTGGCCCATGTGCACCGGCGTCATCACCATCACGCCGACCATCACCGAGTGGGAGACCACGACCGCGGTCAGCCCGAGCCGGCCGCGGGGGTCGGCCCAGACGGCCCGGACCGCGTCCGCGGTCGCCCGTCGTGGCCGGCCGGTGTCCGCCCCCGCGCCCCGCAGCTGCCGTGCCAGCAGCAGCGGGTCGGGCCGCAACAGGACGAGCAGCCCCAGCGCCACCACGGCGAAGACGGCGACCGAGACGGCGAAGGCCCCGGTCAGGGGCGGCAGCCCGAGGACGTCGCCGAGCGCCTCACCGGGGCCGGCCAGGTTGGGGCCGACCACCGAGCCGACCGTGGTCGCCCACACCACCAGGGACAACGCCCGCCCCCGGTGCTCCGGGACGGCGAGGTCGGCCGCGGCGTAGCGCGCCTGCAGCCCGCAGGTGGTGGCGGCGCCGAAGGCGAACAGGCCCACGAGCAGCAGCGGGAGGGAGGACACGACCGCGGCGACGACCGTCACGAGGGAGCCGAGGACGGCGACCGCGTACCCCGCGGCCAGGCCCGCCCGCCGGCCGGCGCGGTCGCTGATCCGCGCCAGTGGCACGGCGAGGACCGCGGCCCCGAGCACGCCGGCCGTCTGGCCCAGGCCGGCCGCGGTCTCGGTGCCGGCCACGTCACGGGCGAGGAGGCCCCCGACGGTGATGCCCACCGTGATGCCGAGCCCGCCCAGGGCGACTCCCCCGCTGAGCACGCCGAGGGTCCGGCGCTGGACGGCGACCGGGTCGACGCCCCGGGTCTGCGCGGACACGGCAGGCCCGGCCTAGAGGCCCAGAGAGCGGCCGACGATCTCGCGCATGATCTCGTTGGTGCCGCCGTAGATGGGCTGGATGCGGGCGTCGCGCCAGGCCTTGGACACCGGGTACTCGTCCATGTAGCCGTAGCCGCCGTGCAGCTGCAGGCAGCGGTCGGCCACCTTGTTCTGCAGCTCCGTCGTCCAGTACTTCGCCATCGCCGCGTCGACCTGCGTGAGCTCGCCGGTGTCGAGCTGGCGCACGCACTCGTCGACGAACGTGCGAGCGATGGTGACCTCGGTCTGGAGCTCGGCCAGGACGAAGCGGCTGTTCTGGAAGCTGCCGACCGGCCGGCCGAAGGCGGTCCGCGCGGCGACGTACTCGACGGTCTGCGCCAGCACCGTCTCGGCCGCGGCCACCGCGCCGACGGCGATCGACAGCCGCTCCTGCGGCAGGTTCTCCATCAGGTGCGCGAAGCCGCGGTTCTCGGTGCCGAGCAGGTTCTCGGCGGGCACGCGCACCTCGTCGAAGAACAGCTCGGCGGTGTCCTGCGCCTTGAGCCCGATCTTGGCCAGGTTCCGGCCGCGGGTGAACCCGGGCATGTCCCGCTCGACCACCAGGAGGCTCAGGCCGCGGGAGCCCGGGGCGTCGGGGTCGGTGCGGGCCACGACGATGACCAGGTCGGCGTTGATGCCGTTGGTGATGAAGGTCTTCGAGCCGGTCAGCACCCACCCGTCGCCGTCCCGCCGGGCCGTCGTCCGGATGGCCTGCAGGTCGCTGCCGGCCGCCGGCTCGGTCATCGCGATGGCGGTGATCAGCTCACCGCGGCAGAAGCCGGGCAGCCAGCGCTGCTTCTGCTCCTCGGTGCCCAGGTCGCGCAGGTAGGGCCCCGCGACGTCGTTGTGCAGGCCGAAGCCCAGGCCGGTGGCGCCGATCCGCGTGAGCTCCTCGTCGAGGACCGCCTGGTAGCGGAAGTCGCGCACGCCCCCGCCGCTGAAGCGCTCGTCCATGTCGGTGCCGAGGAAGCCCTGCGCGCCGGCCGAGGTCCAGACCTCGCGCGGCACGATGCCGTCGCGCTCCCACTGGTCGTGGAAGGGGACGACGTTCTTCTCGGCCCACGCCCGGACCGTCTCCCGGAAGTCCTCGTGCTCGGCCGCGTACAGGGATCGGCGCATGGCGGTCAGTGTGCCGCACGCCACGTCGCACCCGAGCGGCTCCTCGCAGGCCAGCGGAGTGTCGTACCCCTGTGGACACTGGGAGCCGTGCCCGCCCTCGACCGGTTCTCCGAGCCCACCCGGGCGTGGTTCACCGGTGCCTTCGCCGAGCCCACCGCCGCGCAGGAGGGCGCCTGGCAGGCCATCAGCAGCGGCGGTCACGCCCTCGTCGTGGCCCCCACCGGCTCGGGCAAGACACTGGCCGCCTTCCTCTGGTCGCTCGACCGGCTGGCCGGCACCCCGCCGCCGGCCGACGAGCAGGCCCGCTGCCGGGTCCTCTACGTCTCACCCCTGAAGGCCCTGGCCGTCGACGTCGAGCGCAACCTGCGCGCCCCGCTCGCCGGCATCGGGCAGGCCGCGGCCAGGCTGGGCCTGCCGCGTCCGGAGATCCAGGTGGGCACCCGTTCCGGTGACACCCCGGCCGAGGAGCGGCGGGCCTTCGCCCGACGGCCCACCGACATCCTCATCACCACGCCGGAGTCGCTGTTCCTCCTGCTCACCAGCGCCGCCCGAGAGGCGCTGCGGGGCGTCGAGACGGTGATCGTCGACGAGGTGCACGCGGTCGCCGACACCAAGCGCGGCGCGCACCTGGCCGTCTCCCTCGACCGGCTCGACGAGCTGCTGGAGCGCCCGGCGCAGCGGATCGGCCTGTCGGCGACGGTGCGGCCCGTCGAGGAGGTGGCCACCTTCCTCGCCGGCGGCCGCCCGGTGCAGGTGGTCGCGCCCGGGTCGGCCAAGGAGTGGGACCTCTCGGTCGTCGTCCCGGTCGAGGACATGAGCTCCCTGGGCCAGCCCACCGGTGAGCTCGACGGCTCGGCGGCGGGTAACCAGCCGCGGGCGTCGATCTGGCCGGCGGTCGAGGAGCGGGTGCTCGACCTCGTCGAGGCCCACCGCAGCACGATCGTCTTCGCCAACTCCCGCCGGCTGGCCGAGCGGCTGACCAGCCGGCTCAACGAGCTGGCGTACGAACGGGCGACCGGGGAGCCCGTCCCGCCCGGCACGAACGCCGCGGCGCTCATGGCGCAGGCCGGGTCCGGAGGCGGGGTGCCCGAGGGCGTGCAGCCGGTCGCGGCCGCGCACCACGGCTCGGTTTCCCGCGAGCAGCGCGCGATCGTCGAGGAGGCGCTGAAGTCGGGCCGGCTGCCGGCCGTGGTGGCCACCTCGAGCCTGGAGCTGGGCATCGACATGGGGTCGGTCGACCTGGTGGTGCAGGTCGAGGCGCCGCCCACGGTCGCTTCCGGCCTGCAGCGGGTCGGCCGCGCCGGGCACCAGGTGGGCGCGATCAGCCGGGGCGTCCTGTTCCCGAAGTACCGCGGCGACCTGGTGCAGTGCGCGCTGGTGGCCGAGCGGATGAGGTCCGGGGCGATCGAGTCGATCCGCTACCTGCGCAACCCGCTCGACGTGCTGGCCCAGCAGGTGGTCGCGATCGTGTCCGAGCGGCCGCGCACCGTCGACGAGGTCGGCGCGCTGGTCCGGCGGTCGGCGCCGTTCGCCTCGCTGCCGGACTCCGCGCTGCACGCGGTGCTCGACATGTTGGCCGGTCGCTACCCCTCCGACGCCTTCGCCGAGCTGCGGCCGCGGTTGACCTGGGACCGGGTGACCGACACCCTCACCGCCCGGGGCGGCGCACAACGGCTGGCCGTCACCAGCGGCGGCACCATCCCCGACCGGGGCCTGTTCGGCGTCTTCCTGGTCGGCGGCGAGGACAGCCGCGGTGGGCGGCGCGTGGGCGAGCTCGACGAGGAGATGGTCTACGAGTCGCGGGTGGGCGACGTCTTCCTGCTCGGCTCCTCCTCCTGGCGGATCGAGGAGATCACCCACGACCGCGTGCTGGTCAGCCCGGCCCCCGGCCAGCCCGGGAAGATGCCGTTCTGGCACGGCGACGCCCCCGGTCGCCCACTGGAGCTCGGCCGCGCCCTGGGCGCCTTCCTCCGCGAGGTCGGCACCGCCGCGCCCGAGGCCGGGCTCGACCGCGCCCGCGCCGCCGGCCTCGACGAGTGGGGCGCGGCCAACCTGCTGGCCTACCTCGCCGAGCAGAAGGCGGCCACCGGTCACCTCCCCGACGACCGCACGCTGCTGGTCGAGCGGTTCCGCGACGAGCTCGGCGACTGGCGGCTGGTCGTGCACTCGCCCTTCGGCGCGCAGGTCAACGCGCCGTGGGCGTTGGTACTGGCCGCCCGGCTGCGCGAGCGCTACGGCGTCGACGTCGCTTCGATGCACTCCGACGACGGCATCGTGCTGCGCCTGCCTGACACCACCGGGGAGCCGCCGGAGGCCGACCTCGCCGTCCTGGACCCGGACGACGTCGAGCGAGAGGTGACCGCCGAGGTCGGCAGCTCGGCGCTGTTCGCCAGCCGGTTCCGCGAGTGCGCGGCGCGGGCGCTGCTGCTCCCCCGCCGCGACCCGCGCCGGCGCACCCCGCTGTGGCAGCAGCGGCAGCGGGCCGCCCAGCTGCTGTCGGTGGCCAGCGAGTTCTCCAGCTTCCCGATCACGCTGGAGGCCGCCCGCGAGGTGCTGCAGGACGTCTACGACGTGCCCGGCTTGGTCGAGCTGATGCGCGACGTCCGTTCCCGGCGGGTGCGGGTGGTCGACGTGCAGACCCAGGCGGCCTCCCCCTTCGCACAGTCGCTGCTGTTCGGCTACGTCGGTCAGTTCCTCTACGAGGGCGACGCCCCCCTGGCCGAACGCCGGGCGCAGGCCCTGGCCCTCGACACCGGGCTGCTCGCCGAGCTGCTCGGCCGCTCGGAGCTGCGCGAACTGCTCGATGCCGAGGCGCTCACCGAGGTCGAGGCCGAGCTGCAGCGCCTGCCGGCCGACCGCCACCCCCGCGACCCCGACGGGGCCGCGGACCTGCTGCGCATCGTCGGTGACCTCACCACCACCGAGGCCGCCGCCCGCGGCGTGGGCCGGGAGTGGCTCGACGAGCTGGTGGCTGCCCGCCGCGCGCTGGTGGTGCGCATCGCCGGCGAGGAGCGGTACGTCGCGATCGAGGACGCCGGCCGGCTGCGCGACGCCCTCGGCACCGCGCTGCCGGTCGGGGTGCCCGAGGTGTTCACCGAGCCGGTGCCCGACCCACTGGGTGACCTGGTGGGTCGCTACGCCCGCACCCACGGTCCCTTCCAGCCCGGCGAGGTCGCCCAGCGGCTGGGGCTGGGCGTCGTGGTGGTGACCGCCACGGTGCAGCGGCTGGTCGGCACCGGCCGGCTGGTCACCGGAGAGTTCCGCCCGGGCGGCACCGGTCAGGAGTGGTGCGACGCCGACGTGCTGCGGTCGGTGCGCCGGCGCAGCCTGGCCCGGCTGCGCCAGGAGGTCGAGCCGGTGCCGGTCGACACGCTGGCGCGGTTCACGCCGTCCTGGCAGTCGGTGGGTAGCCGGATGCGCGGGCCGGACGGCGTGCTGGCGGTCGTCGAGCAGCTCGCGGGGGCGCTGGTCCCGGCGAGCGCGCTGGAGTCGCTGGTGCTGCCGGCGCGGGTCCGCGACTACTCCCCCGCGATGCTCGACGAGCTGACCAGCGCCGGGGAGGTGCTGTGGGCAGGCGCCGGCGGGCTGCCCGGCGGCGATGGTTGGGTCAGCCTCGTGCCGGCCGACCTCGCGCCGCTGCTCCTGCCCGAGCCGCTGGAGTCGCCCGAGGCCGGCCCCGTGGTGCTCGAGCACCTGGCCGGTGGTCAGGCGCTGTTCTTCCGCGGGCTGTCGGACCTCGCCGGCTCCACCGACGACGCCGCCTTCGCCGACCTGGTGTGGGACCTCGTCTGGGCCGGCGCGCTCACCAACGACACCCTCGCGCCGCTGCGCACCCGGCTGTCCGGTGGGGGGACGCACAAGCGCCAGCCCGCCCCGCCCCGGGCACGGCTGGACCGCAGCCGCTACGGCCGCACCCGGCTGGGCCGGCCGGCCATGCCGACCCGCAGCGGGCCGCCCACGATGGCCGGCCGCTGGTCGCGGCTGCCCGACCGGGAGTCCAACGCCACCAAGCGGACGACGGCCCGCGCCGAGGCGTTGCTCGAGCGGCACGGCGTGCTGACCCGCGGCGCGGTGGTGGCCGAGCAGGTCGTCGGCGGCTTCTCCGCGGTGTACCCGGTGCTGCGGGCCTTCGAGGAGAACGGCCGTGCTCGACGCGGGTACTTCGTGGAGACCCTCGGCGCCGCGCAGTTCGGCACGCCGGGCTCGGTCGACCGGCTGCGCAGCTTCGCGTCGCCGGACCGGGTGCCCGGCGGCGCGGTGGTCCTGGCCGCGACCGACCCGGCCAACGTCTACGGCGCGGCCCTCCCCTGGCCCGAACGCCCGGGCGCGACGGGAGAGGACGGCGGCGACCCGGGCGGAGCCGTCGACGTCGGCGAGGGCACCGGCGGCGGACGGCGCGGTGCCGGGCACCGGGCCGGGCGCAAGGCCGGCGCGCTGGTCGTGCTCGTCGACGGGGAGCTCGTGCTCTACGTGGAGCGGGGCGGCAAGACGCTGCTGTCCTGGACCGAGGACGAGACCGCGCTCAAGGAGGCCGCGACGGCGCTGTCCGGGGCGGTCGCGGTGGGCGCGCTCGGCCGGATGGTGGTGCAGAAGGCCGACGGCGCCTCGGTGCACGAGTCGACCCCGCTGTCGGCCGCGCTGCAGGCAGCCGGCTTCGCCGCCACCCCCCGCGGCCTGCGCGTCCGCGCCTGAGCCGGCCGCGCGGCCTCCTCCGGGGCACCGCAGGTCGCCTCCGTCATGCGGTCGACTGGCGAGGCCGGCCCACAGTTGGTAGGCGACGCCGAGCGACCGGTTCACCGCGTAGGCGTGTGCGTTGTACCGCTGGAGACGCGAGGACATCTGCGTCGCGTCGACGATCCAGAGCACGAAGAGCGCGATCAGTCCCAGGAACCCGATCAGCACGATGGTGAACAGCCAGCTCAGGACGAAGCCCACGGCGTAGGCAACGCCCCACTTGGTGCGGCCCAGGTAGAAGTGGTGGGCGCCGAAGCTGCCGAGGAAGAACCACAGCAACCACGCTGCAGTGCCGTCCTTGTAGGGCATGGGCAGTGCCGCGTGCGGAATCGCGGCGTAGCCCTGCGGCGGCACAGGCGGGTGGGGCTGCGGCACCGGCGCGACCTGGTGTCCGGGCTGGGGCCAGGCCGGGTGCCCGAGAGTCGGCTGGCCCTCCGGCGAGACGTGTGGCTGTCCAGCACCGGCGTGAGGCGGGTAGGTCATGTCGACTCCTCGGAACTCGGCAAGCGGAAGGGGCCGAGACGGGTCGGCCATCTCTGGCATCGGCAACCGGCCGAGGTCCTACAGGGGAGATGGATGGCGACGGCTCGGGCGGAGCGACCCGACGCCGGCCGCGCCGCGCAGCCGGCGGGTCAGTCGCGAGCAGGGTGCAGCCAGCGACGGAACAGCCGCGACAGCGTCGGCATGACGACGTAGCCGAGCAGCACCACTACGACGACGGCCGACAGCAGCAGTCGCGCCGGCAGCGGCCACCCCGACACGTGCGGGGCGACCAGCAGCTGGAAGGCGAGCGTGATGGCGAAGACCGCGACCACGGTGAGGACCGTCAGCCGCCAACGGGGCCCCGGCCGGGAGGGGGTCAGGGCCGTGAAGAAGCTGTCCAGCCCGGCCACGTGGGCGTAGTCGACCCGATCGGTGAGGTGCTCGGCGCGCTGCAACGCGGCCTGCCGCTCGCTCGAGCGCTCCCACCGCGCCAGCGAATCGCCGTCGGCGAATCGGTAGACCAGGTGGTAGCGGGTCGAGCCCGGACCGGGACGCAGCAGGCTGGTGCCCAGGTTGCCCGGGAACCGCGCGGCCAGGTCGAGCACCTCGGCCGCCCATTCCTCGAAGGCCTCGCGCTGGTCGGCACGCACGTCGCGAGCGACGGTCACCGTGACCGGCTCGGCGGCGGCGACCACCGCCTCGGGTGCGGTGAGCGGGGCGTTCGTCGATCGGTCGCGTCGCTGCACGGGAGGCTCAGCACCGCGGCGGACCGGCGCCTTCCCGCCGCGGAGGTGACCTGCGCCGCGTCCGGGCAGGTGGGTGCGGCGATGGCCCCGGTGAGGCGGGACACTGGAGCACGTGCCCGAGGGAGACACCGTCTGGCTGGCGGCGAAGCGGATGCACACCGCACTCGCCGGCGCTACCCTGCGCCGCGGCGAGCTGCGCGTGCCGCAGCTGGCCGCCACCGACCTCGCCGGCCGCACCGTCTCCGAGGTCGTCCCGCGCGGCAAGCACATGCTCACGCGCTTCACCGACGGCTGGACGCTGCGCACCCACTACCGGATGGACGGCAGCTGGCACATCTACCGGCACGGCACGCGGTGGCGCGGCGGTCCGGCCTTCTCGATCCGCGCCGTCCTCGCCACCGACGAGTGGGAGTGCGTGGGCTACCGGCTGCACGACGTCGCCATGGTGCGCACCGAGCACGAGGACCAGCTGGTCGGCCACCTCGGTCCCGACGTGCTCGGTCCCGACTGGGACCTCGACGAGGCACTGCGCCGACTGCGGGCGCAGCCGGACGAGCAGATCGGCGTCGCCATCCTCGACCAGCGCAACCTGTGCGGTCCCGGCAACCTCTACAAGGTCGAGGGCCTGTTCGTCTGCGGCGTGCACCCGTGGATGCGGGTGACCGACGTCGAGGACCTGCCCGGGCTGGTGGAGCGGACCCGTTCGTTGATGCTGGCCAACCGCGACCGCCCGGAGCAGAGCACCACCGGCGACCTGCGCCGCGGCCGCGACCACTGGGTCTACGGCCGCAAGGACCGCCCCTGCTACCGCTGCGGCACCCCGATCCTGCGCGGCGACCAGGGGCCGGACCTGCAGGAGCGGATCACCTACTGGTGCCCGACCTGCCAGGCCACCGACGCCCCCGTCGACCCGGCGGCCCGCACCGGCGAGCCCGACCACCCACCGCCGCTCCCCAACGCCTCCTGAGACGCCGCGGCCGGTCACCCCGGTGACCGGCCGCGGGCTCCCTGCAGGGCCCCGCCGCGAGCCTGCGAGCGGCGGGCAGGGGGGTCCTCCTACTACTGCTGGTCGGGGCGCTCGGCGGGCTGGGCCGCTGGCTGCGCGGTGGCCGTCGGCACCGACGGCGTGCCCTCCTCCAGCGCCGGGGCCGCGTTCTGGCCGGTGATCGCCGGCTGCCCCATCGAGGCGCGGATCTGGTCCAGCCGGGAGGCACCGGCGACGTCGAGGGTCGCCTTCTGCACCTCGAGCATCCGGCCCTCGACCGACGTCTGCGCCAGCTCGGCCTGACCCAGGGCGTTGGCGTAGCGGGCCTCGATCTTGTCCCGCACCTCCGACAGGCTCGGCGTGTTGCCCGGCGCGGAGAGCTCGTTGACCTGGCGCATCGACGCGGCCACGTGCTCCTGCATCTTGGCCTGCTCGAGCTGGCTCATGAGCTTGGTGCGCTCGGCCAGCGTCGTCTGCAGCCGCATCCGGCTCTGCTCCACCGCACCGCGCGCCTGCTCGGCGGCCTGCAGCGCCTCGTCGTGGCTGCGCTTGAGGTCCTCCATCGACTGCTCGGCGGCGACGAGCTGGGTGGCGAAGGCCTGCGCGGCCTGCTCGTACTCCGCGGCCTTCGCCGCGTCACCGCCGGCGCGGGTCTGGTCGGCAAGCACCAGCGCCTGGCGCGCAGAGGCCTGCAGCTTCTCCACCTCGCCGAGCTGCCGGTTGAGCCGCATCTCGAGCTGACGCTGGTTGCCCAGCACGGCCGCGGCCTGGTTGGCCAGCGCCTGGTGCCGCTGCTGCTCGGCCTCGATCGCCTGGGCGATCTGGATCTTCGGGTCGGCCTTCTCGTCGATCTTGGCGTTGGCGGAGGCGGTGAGGTACCGCCACAGCTTCACGAACGGGTTGGGCATCGGTCCTCCTGCTCGTGCGGTCGTGCACCAGGCCTACCCGTCCGGCGCGCCGCTGCGATCGTCGTCCCCGTCATCGTCCCAGGTGCGCCCGGGCGTGAGCCAGCGGCGCCAGGTGCGGAGGCGTTCGGCTCGCTAGGGTCGCGGGTGTGAGCAGCGACCGCGCGGTGCTGAGTGTCCTCGGAGAGCTCGTCGTCGACATGCTGCCCGACGCCGCGGCCGGCGCGGGGCCGCACGGCACGACCCCGCACTACGTCGCCCGTCCCGGTGGCAACGCCCTCAACGTCGCGGTCGCCGCCGGTCGGCTCGGCGTCCCGGTGCGGCTGCTCGCCCGGCTGGGCAGCGGGCCGCTGGCCACGGGCCTGCGGCGGCACGTCGAGCTGTCCGGCGTCGACCTCGGCGGGTTCGTCCCGGCCACCGAACCGGTCAGCCTCGCCGTGGTGGGACTGAGCCCCGAAGGCCATGCGGACTACGGCTTCCACGTGCAGGGCGCCGCCGACTGGCAGTGGAGCGACGAGGAGCTCGCCGCCGTCCTGCCCGCCGGGACGGCGATCCTGCACGTCGGCTCCATCTCCAGCTGGACCCCGCCGGGCTGCGAGGCGATCGCCCGGCTGGTGGAGCAGGTGGCCGCCGACGGCCGGGCGCTGGTCAGCGTCGACCCGAACATCCGCCCGATGCTGGCCGACGGGCCGGTCGGGGCGGCGCTGGGCAACTCGCCGGAGTCGGTGCGCGCCCGCCTCGAGCGGCTGCTGTCCCGCGCGGACATCGTCAAGGTCAGCGCCGAGGACCTCGAGTGGCTCGAGCCGGACGCCGTCGACGACCTCGACGCGACCGCGCTGCGCTGGGCCGACCGCGGCGTGGCCCTGGTGCTGCTGACCGACGGGGGGGCCCCGCTGCGCATCGCCCGGCCCGGTCGTGAACTGCTGCACCGCGAGCCCCCGCAGGTGACCGTGACCGACACCGTGGGCGCCGGCGACTCCCTGGCCGCGGGCCTGTTCACCGGCCTGCTGGGCGCCGGGGTGACCACCCGGGCGGCGCTCGAGCAGCTGCCCGACGAGGACCTGCTGCCCATCGTCGACGACGCCCTGCTCGTCGCCGCCATCAACTGCACGCGCGAGGGCGCCGACCCGCCGACGCGCGAGGAGCTGGACGCGGCCCGCTAGTCCCTCTGCAACCAGGCAGCCGTGTCCGCCGGCAGGTCGACGGCGACAGGCGAGCTGGTCAGCACCGGTTCGCCCTGACCGAGCAGCGGCACCGGCCGGTCCGACAGGTTCACGACGCAGCGGAAGTGGATGCCACGGTCGAACGCGAGCACGCCGTCCCCGAGTTCGCACCAGGTCAGCGGTGCGTCGTCGACGAGGCCGGGCAGGCTGCGGCGCAGCCGCAGGGCGCTGCGGTACAGCGACAGGGTGGACGCCGGGTCGTCCCGCTGCGCCGCCACCGTCAGCTCCCGCCACGACTCCGGCTGCGGCAGCCACGGGCGGACCCCGTCGGCGGTGAACCCGAACGGCGGCCGCTCGCCGGACCACGGCAGCGGCACGCGGCAACCGTCGCGGCCGCGGGCGGTGTGCCCGGAGCGCTCCCAGGTCGGGTCCTGGAGGACCTCCTCGGGCAGGTCCTCCACCTCGGGCAGGCCCAGCTCCTCCCCCTGGTACAGGTACGCGCCGCCGGGCAGGGCGAGGGTGAGCAGGGCGGCGGCGCGCGCCCGCCGGAGGCCGAGGGCGAGGTCCGTGGGGGACGACGCGTCGAAGCCCATGGTCCCCGCGCCGCTGGCCGCCCGGCCGAACCGGGTGACGTGCCGGGTCTCGTCGTGGCTGGACAGCACCCAGGTGGGCGGCGCCCCCACCGGCGCCAGCGCGGACAGCGTCCCGTCGATGGCCGCCCGCAGACCATCCGCGTCCCAGGCCGCACGCAGGTAGTCGAAGTTGAAGCTCGTGTGCAGCTCGTCGGGCCGGACGTAGCGTGCGAGCCGCTCGGGGCCGGCGACCACCGCCTCGGAGACGAACACCCGGTCACCGTCGTACCGGTCGCTGATGCGGCGCCAGCGTCGGAAGACCTCGTGCACCTCGTCGCGGTCCCAGTGCGGGTTGTCCACCCACCGAGCCGACTCGAACAGCGCCCCGGGTGCGTGGCCGGCGTCGGGCAGCCCGGGCACCTTCGCCAGGGCCGGTGCGGCGTCCACCCGGATGCCGTCGACGCCGCGGTCGAGCCAGAACCGCACGGTCCCGTCGAACTCCTCCTGCACGACCGGGTGGTCCCAGTCGAGGTCCGGTTGCTCCGGGGCGAACAGGTGCAGGTACCACTGCCCCATCGACCCGTCCGGGTCGCGCACCCGGGTCCAGGCCGGACCGCCGAAGGCGCTGATCCAGTCGTTGGGCGGCGCTGTGCCGCCGTTGCGGCCGTCCCGGAAGAAGTAGCGGGCCCGCTCGGGCGCGGTCGGGCCACCGGCGAGCGCCGCCCGGAACCACGGGTGCTCGGCTGAGGTGTGGTTGGCGACCAGGTCGACGATCACGCGCAGTCCGGCGGCGTGGGCCTCGGCCAGCAGGGCGTCCACGTCGGCCAGGGTGCCCAGGCGCGGGTCGATGTCACGGTGGTCGCTGACGTCGTAGCCGCCGTCGGCCATCGGCGACGGGTACCAGGGCGTGACCCACAGGGCGTCCGCGCCGAGGTCCGCCAGGTACGGCAGCCGGCTGCGCAGGCCGTTGACGTCACCGACGCCGTCCCCGTCGGAGTCGGCGAAGCTGCGCAGGTACACCTCGTAGACGACCGCCGTCCGCCACCACGGACGACGGCTCTCCGGGGCGGGAGGGTGCATCTCGCTCCTGGTGTCGTGGGAGGCCCTGGACAGGCAGCGGCGCCGGCAACCAGTTCGGCTGCCGGCGCCAGTGCCGATGGGCTAGGCAGCTCCGGCTCGGCTGGCCCCGCCGCCGACCGTCGTCCCCTGGGCCTGTGCCTCCTGGACCTGCTCGACGCGGTCCTCGGTCGCCATCTGGGTCAGCCGCGCCCCGGCCTCGGCATCGCGGGTGAGGTTCTCACCGGTCTGCGGGTCGAAGACGTGCACCTTGCGGGCGTCGAGCCAGAACTCCGCCTCGCGGCCCTCGCGGATCCGGCTGGTGGCGTCGATCGACACGATCGCCTGCGTGCGCAGCTCCTCGGCGTCGAGCTCTCGCGAGAGGTCGCGCAGCTGCTCGCGGATCGACTCCGGCGCCTCGTAGGGGATGTAGGCGTACTGCGAGTCGCCCAGCCACTCGGTGACGTCGACCCGCGCCCGGAACAGCGAGCCCAGCGGCCGCTTCGCCTCGTCCACCAGCGACGCGTCCTCGAAGTACTCCGGCCGGATGCCGACCAGCAGCAGGTCGCGGCCGCGGACGGCGGCGGCCCGGCGCTCGTCGAGCGTGATCTCCCCGAACGGCGTGCGCAGCCGGTCGCCCTCCAGGGTGGCGGGCAGGAAGTTCATCGGCGGGGAGCCGATGAAGCCGGCGACGAACAGGTTGACCGGCTGCTCGTAGAGCTCCCGCGGCGAGGCGACCTGCTGGATCTTGCCCTTGCGCAGCACGCAGACCCGGTCGCCGAGCGTCATGGCCTCGGTCTGGTCGTGGGTGACGTAGACCGTGGTGATGCCCAGCCGGCGCTGCAGCCGGGAGATCTCCGTCCGCATCTGACCGCGCAGCTTGGCGTCGAGGTTGGACAGCGGCTCGTCGAACAGGAAGGCCTCCGCCTGCCGCACGATGGCCCGGCCCATCGCCACCCGCTGCCGCTGCCCACCGGAGAGGTTGGCCGGCTTGCGCTCGAGGTGCTCCTTGAGCTCCAGGACGTCGGCGGCCTCGGTGACCCTCCGGCGCACCTCGTCGTCGGGCGTCTTGGACAGCCGGAGCGGGAAGGCGATGTTCTCGTACACCGTCATGTGCGGGTACAGCGCGTAGTTCTGGAACACCATGGACAGGTTGCGGTCCCGCGGTGCGAGGTCGTTGACCCGCTTGCCGCCGATGATCATGTCACCGCTGGTGATGTCCTCCAGCCCGACGATCATCCTCAGGAGCGTCGACTTCCCGCAGCCGGACGGGCCGACGAGGATCATGAACTCCCCGTCGGCGATGTCCAGGCTGACGTCGTTCACGGCCGGGAATCCGTCGCCGTACTTCTTGACGATGTTGCGCATCTCGATCGATGCCATGAGAACTCGTCCCCTCGCTGGGTGGATGGGTCGGGGGTCAGCCCTTGACCGCGCCGTTGGTCAGGCCGGCGACGATGCGCCGTTGGAACAGCAGGACCAGGACGACGACCGGGATCGTCACGATCACCGCAGCGGCGGCGATGGCACCGGTCGGGTCCTCGAACTGTGAGGCACCGGAGAACAGACCCAGCGCGGCGGGAACCGGCCGGGAGGCGCTGGTCGACGTCAGCGAGATGCCGTACGCGAAGTCGTTCCAGGCGATGAAGAACGCGATGATCGCCGTGGTGAACACGCCGGGCGCGGCGAGCGGGACGATCACCTTGCGGAACGCCTGCCAGGTGGTGGCGCCGTCGACCTGCGCCGCCTGCTCCATCTCCCAGGGGATCTCCCGGAAGAACGCCGACATCGTCCAGATGGAGATCGGCAGGGTCAGCGACAGGTACGGGATGATCAGTCCGGGCCAGGTGTCGTAGAGCCCGATCTGCCGCCAGAGGTTGAACAGCGGCGTCACGATCGAGATGACCGGGAAGATCGCCACCCCGAGGGCCGTGGAGAGGATGAGCTTCTTCCCCGGGAAGTCCAGCCGGGCGATCGCGTACGCGGCGAACATCGACAGGACGCAGGAGATGAACGTCGCGATGAGGCAGATGCCGAACGAGTTGCGCAGGGCCGGGAGGAACAGGTCACTCGCCGTCCCGGTGAGGATGGTCGAGTAGTTCTCCCACGAGGCGTCGGTCGGCAGGAACTGGCCGTTGGCGATGTCAGCCGGCGCCTTGAGCGACAACGAGATGATCCACGCGATCGGGAACAGGCAGTAGAGGACGATCAGAACGCCGCCGATGATCCACCAGATCTTCTCCCGCCGGGACATCAGCCTTCCCCTCTCGCCTGCGCCAGGTCGATCTTGAACCCCTTGATGAAGCCGAATGCGATGACCACCACGCAGATGAAGAGGAGCACCGACACCGCAGAACCGAGACCGATCTCCACCCGCGCGATCGTCTGCCGGTAGGCCAGGAACGAGACCGACTCGGTGCCGTTGGCGCCGGCGGTCATGATGAAGATCGAGTCGAAGATGCGGAAGGCGTCCAGGGTCCGGAACAGCAGCGCGACCATGATCGCCGCCTTCATGTTCGGGATGGTCACCCGCGACATCCGCTGCCACCAGCTGGCGCCGTCGACCTTCGCCGCTTCCTGGAGCACCTCGGGCACCTGGGCCAGGCCGGCGAGGAGCAGCAGGGAGATGAACGGGGTGGTCTTCCAGATCTCGGCCACACAGATCACGAGGAGCGAGGACCACTGGCCACCGAACCAGTCGGTGTCCGCCCCGAGTCCGGGCAACCAGGCGAACCAGCTATTCACGAAGCCGGTGTCGATCCGGAACGCGAACGCCCACGCGAAGGCCGAGACGACCGTGATGACCGCGTACGGGATGAGGATCGCCGCCCGGACGACCGGGCGGATGGAGCTGAGCGCCTTGGCCATCACCAGCGCCAGCGCGAAGCCCAGGACCAGCTCGACGACGACGGTCACGACCGTGATGAACAGGGTGACGAGCAGCGCTTGCCACCACAGGCCGTCGGTCAGGATCACCGCATAGTTGCCCAGCCCTCGGAACGACCGGTTCGCCGGGTCGGTCAGACGGTAGTTGAACAGCGAGTACCAGATCGCCTGCAGGATCGGGTAGGCGGTGACCAGCAGCATGACCACGAACGCCGGGCCGGCCAGCAGCCAGCCGAGCCGGCGTTCGGCGCGCGAACGGTCGCTGATGGCCCCGCGCGGAGCCGCGACCGGTTGGGTCTTCTCGGTGGGGGGCAGCGTGGTGGTGCTCATAGCAGCTGGTCTCCTGACAGGACGGCCTCGATCAGGGCCTGGGCCCGCTCACCGGTCTGGGGCGTCACCGACGACGGCGGGTGGAACTCCCGCTGGATGGCTCCGGAGACCTCGCTGTAGTACGGCGTCTGCGGACGGTTGGCCGCCGCCTCCAGGGAGTCCAGGATCGTCGGGGCCATCGGGAACACCTCGAGCACCGCGGGGTCGTCGTAGACCGCGGCCGAGGACGCCGGGTTGCCGTTGGTGGTCATGTAGTACGCCTGGTTCTCGTCGCTGGTGATGCACTCGGTCGCCTGGTAGGCGAGCTCGACGTTCCGGCTCACGGCACTGACGCCCACGTCGATCCCGCCGAACGGAGGGGCGCTCGGTTGGCCGGCGTCGACAGCCGGGTACAGCGCCCAGCCGTAGTCCTCCGGCACGGACGCATCCAGGGTGCCCGCCTCGACGGCGGAGAGCGCCCGCGAGTAGACGAACGGCCAGTTGACCATGAAGCCGGCGTCCGCGCTCTCGAACTCGGTGGCGCTGGTGTCCTCACTGGACGTCGAGAAGGCCGGACCGACGACGCCGGAGTTCGCCACGGTGTTCATCACCTCGGTGGCCCGGGCGGCCTCCGGGGTGGTCAGCCCCAGCTGGATGTCCTCCGGGTTCGAGGAGTTCTCCTCGATGATGGAGCCCCCGGCGGACTCGATGAGCGCGTTGAGCCACACCGTCAGGGACTCGGCACGCCGGCCCTGGGCGCTGAGGATCTTCCCCTGCTCCTGGGCGGCCGTGACGAGCTGGTCCCAGGTCACCGGCTGGGTCATGTCGAGGCCGGCGGCCTCTGCCACCGACTTGCGATACCAGAGCAGCTGGGTGTTCGCCCAGAACGGGATGGCGACCAGTTCACCGTCCCACGTCGCGGAGTCGATGGAGCTCTGCACGACGCCCTCCGTGACCCGCTCGGCGAGGTCCCCGGGGACGGGGGCGAGGAAGCCGGCCTGCGCGAACTCGGGGATGTACGGGGGGTCCAGGCTCATCAGGTCGATCGAGGTGTCGTTGGCCGCCAGCCGCCGGACGAGCTGCTCACGCTGGGCGGAGGACTCCCGGGGCAGCTGCGAGGTCTCGATCGTGTACGCGCCGTTGGAGGCGTCGCTGCACCGTTGCGCGATCTCCGCCTGGCCGCCGGAGTCCGGGTTGATGTACCAGTTGAGGACGGGGACGGAGCCCCCACCATCGCCACCGCCACAGGCGGCGAGCGTCGAGGCCAGGACCGCGGCCGCCGCCGCTCCGCCCAGCTGACGTCTGCGCCCCCGCGTCGCGGCTCCGCCGGACGATCTGCCCTTGCCGTTCCTCGCCACCGTCATCCGCCTCCGTGGGAGCAGTGAGCTTGAGATCACCGCGGTTTTCGTACCGTGGCCCAGGCCACAGGAGGTGTCAACTCGAACGAAACCAGCTCGTGACCACCCGTGGACGACCCGCGGACCGGGTCAGTCGCGGCCCCCGACGATGGCCGAGGGCGTGGTCAGCTCCTTGGGCGTGCGGGGCAGCACGGTGTCGAAGTACGACCGTGCCGCCCGCGTCGTCCCGACGTCGTGGCCGGCCTTCTCCGACAGGAACCAGCGGTGCTCGAGGATCTCGTGGAAGACCTCGGCAGGCGCCAGCCGGCCGGCGAGGTCGGGCGGGATGGCGTCCACGACCGGCTGGTAGGCCTCGGCCAGCCAGCGGTAGCCGGCGACGGTCTCGGGTACGGGGGTGCCCAGCTTCTGCTCCAGGGTGGCGCGGTAGGCGCGCAGGTCGTTGAGCAGCCGGCGGGCCTGGCGCTCCTGCACCTCCAGCCCGGTCAGCCGGAACAGCTCGCGGCGGTTCTGGCCGGGCTCGGACACCCGGGTCTCCACGCGCAGCCGCGCACCGCCGTCCGGGTCGGTGACCAGCTCGATCTCGCCGACGTCGAAGCCGAGGTCGTTGAGCCGCTGCAGGCGCTCGGCGACCCGCTGGCGCTGCTCGGCCAGGGCGAAGACCTCCTCCCGGTTGACCTCCTCCCACAGAGCCTCGTAGCGCACCGGCAGGCTGTCGGCGACCTCGATCGGGTCCACGTGCGAGGGCAGCAGGTCACCGAACTGCAGGTCGAGCAGCTCGGCGCCCACCCGCTCCCGGGCGAGGTCGACGTCGTAGCGCCGCTGCCCGGGGCTCAGCCGCGGGTGCCGCTCGGAGGTCTCCGCGTCCACCAGGTAGGCGGTGAAGGCGCCGGCATCGAGCCGGAACAGGGTGTTGGACAGCGAGCAGTCGCCCCAGAAGACGCCGGCCAGGTGCAGCCGGACCAGCAGCACCACCATCGTGTCCAGCAGCTGTTCGGCGGAGTGCTCGGCGGACGTCCGGGAGAACAGGTACCGGTAGGACATCGAGTACTCGAGGTAGCGGGTCACCAGGACGGCGTCCTGCCCCTCCGGCCGGTCGACGCAGATGCCGAGCACCGACACCGAGGGCAGGCCTTCCTCCTCGAACTGACCGAGCAGTGCGTACTCGTGGCGGGCCAGCGGCTCGGGGATCTCCTTGAGGGCGTAGACGTGACCGCCCTGCGCGGTGAAGCGGACGACGTGCCGCGAGATGCCCCGCTGCGGGACCTCGAGCAGCAGTTCGGGGTCCCACTCCTCGAGCGGCAGGTGGAAGGGCAGGCTCAGCAGGCCCGCCCCGTCGGTGGCCGGTGGCCGGAAGAGGTACCGCACGGCGACCTCCGGAGGTCTGCGAGGACAGCCGACGCCGACGGCGGGGCGGTGCCGGACCGTCACCATCCCACGCTGCACCGGTCCGCCGCGCGCGAGGCACGGGAGCCGACCGGAGGACCCGGTCAGGACGGCAGCAGGCCGGCGAGCCGCTCGGTCGTCGCCCGGCGAACCGCCGGTTCCCCCGGCTGGAGAACGAGGCCGAGCAGCCAGCGCGCGGTGAGCTCGGCGAGGGCGCGATCCGCCCCCAGCACCGTGGCCAGCCGGTGCACCAGCTCGGCCCAGTGCTCCGGCGTCGTGTTCAGCAGAGCGGTCAGCACAGCCGGCTCGTCGTCCGCCAGCCGGCGCAGCACGGGGTGACCGGCGACCTCGTCGGCCAGCGCCGTCAGGGCCGTGGCCGGCGGGAGGCCAGCGGCCAGCGCGGTCAGCCGGTCCAGCTCGGCGGCCAGCAGCGCGCGGGCGACCTCGTCCTTGGTCCGGAAGTGGTTGTAGAGGGTCGCCTTCGCCACCCCGGCGGCGGCCGCCACCGACTGCATCGTGCTGCCGCGCAGGCCGCGCTCGGCGAAGGCCCGCGCGGCGCCGTCGAGCAGTCCGGTGCGGGTGCGACCCATGGCGTTGCCACTGCGGGTGCGCGCCCCGGGGACGTGCGCGGGGGCGTGGGGCGCCCAGCCCGGCGGGGCGGGGTCGTGCGGGAGCGGTCCGACCGACGCCATGTCCCCCTGTCTGGCACCGAGGGCCCGGCCGGTGTCAAGAGGAGGACCCGCTCCAGGACCCCGCACCGAGCGTGCGAGGCGCGGGGGGGGCCTCCTCTCAGGCGGCCAGCGACACTGCGCCGGCCGGGCGACCGGAGGCGCGGGCGGACGCACCGACCAGCGCCAGCGCGGGCTCGGGGACCGGCTGCTCGTCGGACACGGCCGCCGCGGTCTCCTCCTCGGCGGGGACGCCGGCGGCCTCGGCCGCGGGGACCAGCGGGCGGACGCGGACGTCGTCGCCGCGCAGCCCCAGGCTGACCTCGGCCAGCAGGTCGGCGAGCTCGACGTCGAGGGCGTCGCAGATCGAGGCGAGCAGCTCGGAGGAGGCCTCCTTCTGCCCCCGCTCGACCTCGGAGAGGTAGCCCAGGCTCACCCGGGCGGCACCGGAGACGTCACGCAGCGTCCGACGCTGCCGCAGTCGGTGGCCGCGCAGGGTCGTCCCGAGCTGGGTGCGCAGCAGCGTCATCGCCGTCTCCTGTCCTACCTGTGCGGAAGCGGCGGCACCCGGTGAGGGAGCCGTGCGCTCACGGTACGCGGCGCCACCGACGCCCACCGTCCGAGCCAGGCGCGTCCGCTCTGGGCGTAACGCCGCGAGGAAAGGCCCTGTTCCGTGGCCCCGCCCCGCCCGGGGAGGGTGGGGAGGACTGCGGACCCGACCCTGACCGGCCCCGTCCCGGGTCCCGCCCTGAGCCTGCGAAGGGTGGGGAGGACGGGCGGCCCCCTGCAGGGTCCCGCCACGAGCGTGCGAGTGGCGGGGGGCAGGGGGTCCTTGCTCAAGCGGCGGCGTCGGTCCGCGGGCCGGCCGGGCCGGTGGAGCGGCGGGCGGCCGCGGCGCGCATGGCACGGGCGCTGGTGCGGCGCAGCGCCAGGGCGCGGTGGACGTAGTCCAGGCCGGTCGCCACGGTGAGCACCACGGCGGCGGCCATCACCCACCACCGCAGCGTTCCGAACAGCCCGTCGAACGGGAGGGTGTAGAGGCCGATGGCCAGCGCCTGGAGGACGGTCTTGGCCTTGCCACCGCGGCTGGCGGCGATCACGCCGTGGCGGATCACCCAGAAGCGCAGCAGGGTCACGCCGACCTCGCGGACGAGGATCGTCGACGTCACCCACCACGGCAGCAGCGCCAGCACCGAGAGGCCGATGAGGGCGGTGCCGGTCAGCGCCTTGTCGGCGATCGGGTCGGCGAGCTTGCCGAACTCGGTCACCTGACCGGTGCGCCGGGCGATCATTCCGTCGTAGCGGTCGGTGATGATCGCCAGCGCGAAGACGAGGGTGGCCCAGTAGCGTCGCTCGTCGTCCATCCCACCGTCGGTGAACAGCAGGGCGGCGAACACCGGTACCACGGCCAGCCGCAGCACGGTCAGCGCGTTGGGCAGGTTGACCACCCGCGCCGACTGGGGCGGCGTGGCTGCCGGGTCCACCGCATCGTTCATGCGCGCACCGCGGGCACCAGGGCCGTGGCCACCAGGTCCACGCCTTCCGTGCCCACGACCTCCGCGGCCACCACCTGCCCCGCGACCGCACCGGTGGGCACCCCGGTGACCGTCGTCGTCCCGTCGGCCTCGGGGTCCTGGTGGGCGGCGTGTCCGGACCAGACCCCGGGCCCCCCCTCGGCGGCGAGGTCCTCGAAGAGCAGTACCTCGACCCGCTCCCCCAGCCGGTCCTCGGCGCGCTGCGCGGTGAGCTCCTCCACCAGATCGGTGATCCGCCGGACGCGGGCGTCGATCTCGGCCTGGTCGAGCTTGCCGGGCAGGCCCATCGCCTCGGTGCCCTCCTCGTCGGAGTACCCGAACACCCCGACGGCGTCGAGGCGGGCCTCGACGAGGAAGCGCTCGAGCTCGGTGACGTCGTCCTCGGTCTCCCCGGGGAAGCCGAGGATGACGTTGGTGCGGAACCCGGCGGTCGGGGCCAGTGCGCGGGCCCGCTCGATCAGCGCGAGGAAGTCCTCGGTGCCGCCGAACCGGCGCATCCGGCGCAGCAGGGTCGGCGAGGAGTGCTGGAAGGACAGGTCGAAGTAGGGGGCTATGACGGCGCCGGGCCCGCCCCCGCCCGCGATGACCTCGAGCAGGCCGGGTCGCAGCTCGGCCGGCTGCAGGTAGGCCACCCGCACCCGGGCGATCCCCTCGACGGCGGCCAGCTGCGGCAGCAGCCGCTCCAGCAGCCGCAGGTCACCGAGGTCCTTGCCGTAGGACGTGGAGTTCTCGCTGACCAGCACCAGCTCGGTGACGCCCTGGGCGGCCAGCCACTGCGCCTCGCCGAGCACCTCGGCCGGCGGCCGGGAGACGAACGAGCCGCGGAAGGCCGGGATGGCGCAGAAGGCGCACCGCCGGTCGCAGCCGGAGGCGAGCTTCAGCGCGGCCGACGGGCCGGAGGCCAGCCGCCGCCGCTGCACCCAGCCGTGGCCGGGGATGACCGGGGCGTCGACCGCGGCGACCGCCGCCGTGCGATCGACCGGGCTGATCGGCAGCAGGAGGCGCCGGTCGCGGGGGTCGTGCGGGACCAGCGGGCGGCCGGTGAGCACGTCGTCGAGCCGGTCGCCGATCGCGGCGTAGTCGTCGAAGCCGAGCACCGTCGCCTCGGGCAGCGCGCCGGCGAGCTCGGAGCCGTACCGCTCGGCCATGCAGCCGACCGCGACCACCCGGGCGCCGGAGTCGGTGGCGGCCAGGATCGCGTCGACGCTGTCCTTCTTGGCCGACTCGATGAAGCCGCAGGTGTTCACCAGGACGGCGTCGGCGCCCTCGGCGTCCTCGACGAGGCGGTAGCCGCCCGTGGCCAGCCGGCCGGCCAGCTCCTCCGAGTCGACCTCGTTGCGGGCGCACCCGAGGGTCACCACCGCCACGGTGCGCGCAGGGTCGGTCGGAGGTGTCACCGGTCCATCGTAGGTGACGGACCCCCCTGCCCCCCGCCGCTCACCGGCCCCGTCCGGAGGCTCACCCCGAGCTCGCGAGGGGCGAGGGGGACGGGGGCTTCTACTCGGTGCCGCGGAGCGTGAACATCACCGACTCGAGCTCGTCGGGCTTGACCAGCACGTCGCGGGCCTTGGACCCCTCCGACGGGCCGACGATGCCGCGGCTCTCCATGAGGTCCATGAGCCGGCCGGCCTTGGCGAAACCGACCCGCAGCTTGCGCTGGAGCATCGACGTCGAGCCGAACTGGCTGGTGACCACGAGCTCCACGGCCTGGACGAGCAGCTCCAGGTCACCGCCGATGTCCTCGTCGATCTCCTTCTTCTCGCCCTCGGCGGCGCTGAAGACCTCCTCGCGGTACTCCGGCTCGGCCTGGCGCTTGGTGAACTCGACGACCGCCTCGATCTCGGCGTCGGAGACGTACGCGCCCTGCACGCGCATCGGCTTGCCGGCGCCGATCGGCAGGAACAGGGCGTCGCCCATGCCGATCAGCTTCTCCGCGCCGGGCTGGTCGAGGATGACCCGGCTGTCGGTGAGGCTGGAGGTGGAGAACGCCAGCCGCGAGGGCACGTTGGCCTTGATGAGGCCGGTGACGACGTCGACCGACGGGCGCTGGGTGGCCAGCACCAGGTGGATGCCGGCGGCACGCGCCTTCTGGGTGATCCGGACGATCGACTCCTCGACGTCGCGCGGGGCGACCATCATGAGGTCGGCGAGCTCGTCGACGATCGCGAGGATGTACGGGTAGGGCCGGTACACCCGCTCGCTGCCCGGGGGCGCCACGATCTCGCCGCGCTCGACCTTGCGGTTGAAGTCGTCGATGTGCCGGACGCCGGTGGCCCGCATGTCCTGGTAGCGCTGCTCCATCTCCTCGACCAGCCAGGCCAGCGCGGTGGCGGCCTTCTTCGGGTCGGTGATGATCGGCGTGATCAGGTGCGGGATGCCGTCGTAGGGGGTGAGCTCGACCATCTTCGGGTCGACCAGGATCATCCGCAGCTGGTCGGGCGTGGCCCGCAGCAGCAGCGAGGTCAGCAGCGAGTTGACGCAGCTGGACTTACCGGCACCGGTGGCACCGGCGACCAGCAGGTGCGGCATCTTGGCCAGGTTCGCGCAGACGAACCCGCCCTCGATGTCCTTGCCCAGCCCGACCAGCATCGGGTGCGGGTCCTGCTTGGCCACCTGCGAGCGCAGCACGTCGCCGAGGCTGACCATCTCGCGGTCGACGTTGGGCACCTCGACGCCGACGGCGGACTTGCCCGGGATCGGCGCGAGGATCCGGATGTTGTCGTTGGCCACCGCGTAGGCCATGTTCTTGGTCAGCGCGGTGATCTTCTCGACCTTGACCGCCGGGCCGAGCTCGATCTCGTATCGGGTCACCGTCGGGCCGCGGGTGAAGCTCGTGACGGCGGCGTCGATGTTGAACTGCTCGAGCACGCCGGTGATGGCCTCGATCGCCGCGTCGTTGGCCTTCGAGCCCTTCTTCGGCGGGTCGCCGGCGCGCAGCACGCCGACCGAGGGCAGCGTGTATTGCCCCTCCACCGGCTCGATCCGCAGCTGCTCGGGTTCCTCGATCGGCGGGAGGTCCTCCGCCGGCGCGGTCCGGTCGACGACCGCGGGACGGCGGGTCGGGACCGGCGGGGGCGGCGGCTCGTGGCGCACGGCCTCGGGCGCCTCGTCGAGGGCGGCGTGGTCGATGGCCGGCAGGGTCTCCACCGGGCCGGTGTCCGTCAGGTCGTCCGACAGCGACCGGCGGCGCGAGCGCGGCGCCGGCGGCTCGACCGGCTCCTCGTCGTCCTCCCAGTCCTCGTCGTCGTAGGCGTCCTCGTCGTCGGCCTGGCCCAGCAGGCGGTCGGTGAGCTCGCGCAGTCGCTCGGGGATCTGGTGCACCGGCGTCGCGGTCAGCACGAGCAGGCCGAAGAAGGCCAGCAGCACCAGCAGGACGACGGCGACGACGGTGCCCACGCCGGCGACCAGCGGCGTGGCCGCGGCCCAGCCGACCAGGCCACCGGAGCCGGGCCGGTCCTGCGACGGGACGGCGCCCTCGCCGACGATCTGGGCGATGCCGAGCACCGACGCCACCAGGCACAGCCAGCCGATGGCCAGCCGGCCGCGCGCCTCGGGGCGCGGCCCCCGGCGCAGCAACCGCAGCGCGGCCAGGAAGAGCACGACCGGCAGCACCATGACCAGGGAGCCGACGACCCAGCGCACCGCGCCGGCGAAGGCGGCGCCGACCGGGCCGATGCCGTTGCTCCAGGCGGCCGCGCCGAGGACGACGGCCAGGCCGAGCACGGCCAGGCCCACGCCGTCGCGGCGGTGCTCGGGGGCGAGCGGCTCGGCCTCCTCCGGCCGGGCGACCGAGCGGGCCAGCCCGCCGGCGCCACGGGCCAGCAGCGACCAGCCGCCGCTGACGACACCCCAGAGGCCGGGGCCGGCCTTCGGCGTGGGCTTGCGGGCGGCGGGCTTGCGGCCGCCGGCCGCGGGGCGCTTAGCGGGCGGGCGCTTCCGGGCCGCGGTCGACCCGGAGCCCGAGCGGCCGCGCGCGGACGACCGGCCCGAGGGTCGGGTCGTCGTCGTGCGAGCAGGCATGTGTCGACGGTAATCGCCCGTGGTCCGCGGCGACGGCAGGCGCGGCCTCGTGTCCGCGACCTACGGTCGGGTCATGCCCGCACGGAACACCCTGCCCCACGGGAGCTGGCCGACCCCGATCACCTCCGAACTGGTCGTCCAGGCGGCCGCCCGGCTCGAGGAGGTGGCCGTCGACGGCTCGCCGGACCACCCCACCGTCTGGTGGTCGGAGGCACGCCCCGGCGAGGGGGGGCGGTCCGCGCTGGTACGGCGGACGGGCGACGGCACGACCGCCGACGTCCTGCCCCCGCCGTGGAACGCGCGGACGCGGGTGCACGAGTACGGCGGCGGCGCGTGGGCCGTGTCCGGCGGCGTCCTGTGGTTCGTGCACTTCCCGGACCAGCGGCTGTACCGGCTGGACCCAGGCGACGACGGGCCGGTCGCGGTGACTCCGAAGCCGGAGCTGCCGGCCGGTGTCCGGTACGCCGACCTCACGCCGACGCGGGACGGCGGGCTGCTCGCCGTCCGGGAGACCCACGCGGCGAGCGGCGCGGCTGCTGACGTGGTGAGCGAGGTCGTGCGCATCGGCCCCGACGGGGCGGTCGAGGTCCTGGTCGCCGGGCCGGACTTCGTCTCCGACCCGCGCCCCTCCCCCGACGGCCGGTACCTCGCCTGGCTGCAGTGGGACCACCCCGACATGCCGTGGGACGCCGCCGCGCTCGTCGTCCGGGGTCCGGACGGCGGCCGGACGGTGGTCGCCGGCGGTCGCTCCCCGGACGGCCGGGCGGAGTCCGTGGTGCAGCCGACGTGGGACGCCGACGGCGCGCTGTGGTTCTGCGCCGACCGCACCGACGTCTGGGCGCTGTACCGGTGGCGTCCGGGCGGCGAGGTCGAGGCGGTCCTCGACGTGGGCGCCGACATCGCCGGTCCGCAGTGGCGCTTCGGGGCCCGCCGCTTCGCGCTGCTCGGCGACGGGCGCGTCGCGCTCGCCCACCCCCGCGCCGGCGCCGACCGGCTGGCCGTGCGGGAGACCGACGGCGCGCTGCGCGAGCTGGACCTGCCGTACACCGCCTTCCGTTCTGTGACGGCGGCGGGCCGGTCGGTGGTGTGCGTCGCCGGCAGCCCGACGAGCGAGCCGGTCGTCCTCCGGGTCGCGGCGGACGACGGCGCCGCGGCGGTGCTGCGGCCGGCGCGCGACCTGGGCGTGGACCCCGCCTGGTTCTCCCGGCCGGAGCACATCACCTTCCCGACCCCGGAGCGCGGCACCGGCATCGGGCAGGCCCACGCGCTGGTCTACCCGCCGACCAACCCGGAGGCGGCTGCCCCGGAGGGCACGCTCCCGCCGCTGCTGGTCGTCGTGCACGGCGGACCGACGGCCGCGACCACCTCGGTCCTGAACCCGGAGGTGCAGTACTGGACCTCCCGCGGGTTCTGCGTCGCCGACGTCGACTACCGCGGGTCCACCGGCTACGGCAGGCGCTACCGGGAGGCGCTGCGCGGCGCCTGGGGCGTGGTCGACCTCGACGACGTCGTCGCCTGCGCCGAGCACCTCGCCGATGCCGGCCGGGTCGACCGCGCCCGGATGGCGATCCGCGGCGGATCGGCGGGCGGGTACACGACGCTGGCGGCGCTGTGTCTGCGCCCCGGGGTCTTCTCCGCGGGGGCCAGCCACTACGGCGTGGCCGATCTGGCCGCGCTGGCCGCCGACACGCACAAGTTCGAGTCCCGCTACCTGGACTCACTCGTCGCCCCCTGGCCCGAGGGCGCCGACGTCTACGCCGAGCGTTCGCCCATCTCGCACGTGGACGCGTTCGACACCCCGCTGGCGGTGTTCCAGGGCGCCGAGGACCGGGTGGTGCCGCCCGAGCAGGCCGAGGCGATCGTCGCGGCGCTGCGGGAGAAGGGCGTACCGCACGCCTACCTGCTCTTCCCGGGGGAGCAGCACGGCTTCCGGCGGGCGGAGAACATTCGCGCGGCGCTGGACGGCGAGCTGTCCTTCTACGCGCAGGTGTGGGGCTTCGGGCTCCCTCCCGAGGAGGGGATCAGTCCGATCGAGGTGAGATGACGTCGTCGTCCCACCGGGTGGCACCGCGGCCAGGTGCGATGACACCGTCGTCCTACCGGACGACACCGCGGCCACGTGCGTCCCCGGCTGGGCCGAGCCGAACCCGGCCCTCCTCGCGGGACCCTGCGGGCCCCACTCGTCGGCTGGAGGGCCCCGCCGCCCCCCGCGCCTCGCCTGCTCGGCGCGGGCCCCTGCAGCGGGGCCGTCAGACCTCGAGGACCGTCGGGATGATCATCGGGCGGCGGCGGTAGGTGTCGGACACCCACTTGCCCATCGTCCGGCGGATCACCTGCGAGAGCCGGTGCGGGTCGGTCTCGCCGTCGACCAGCGTGCGGCGCAGGTTCTCCTCGACCAGCTGCAGCGCCGGGTCGAACACGGTGGGGTCGTCGGCGAAGCCGCGGGCGGAGAGGTGCACCGGCCGCACGATGGTGCGCGTGGAGGGCTCGATGACGACGGTGAGCGCGACGAACCCCTCGTCGCCGAGGATGCGCCGCTCCTGCAGCGACTCCTCCCCCACGTCGCCGACGTTGAGGCCGTCGACGTAGACGTCACCGACCGGCACCGACCCGACGATCGTCGCCTTGCCGTCGACGAGGTCGACGACGACGCCGTTCTCGGCGAGCAGCACCCGGTCGGCGGGCATGCCGGTCTCCTCGGCCAGTGCCGCGTGCGCCCGCAGGTGCCGCCACTCGCCGTGCACCGGCATGAGGTGCCGCGGCTTGGCCACGTTGAGCAGCGTGCGCAGCTCGCCGGCCGGGGCGTGCCCGGAGACGTGCACCCGCGCGGTCTCCTTGTGCACCACGGTCGCGCCGAGCCGGGCCAGCCCGTTGATGACCTTGTAGACCGCGGTCTCGTTGCCCGGCACCAGCGAGGACGCCAGCACGATCGTGTCGCCGGCCTCGATGGTCACCTGGTGGTGCTCGCCGCGGGCCATCCGCCCCAGCGCCGACAGCGGCTCGCCCTGCGACCCGGTGCTGACCAGCACGACCTGCTCCGCCGGCATGCTGGTGGCCTCGTCGAGGCTCACCATGAGGCCGGGCGCGACGCGCAGCAGCCCGAGGTCGCGGGCCACCCCCATGTTGCGGACCATCGAGCGGCCGACGAGGGCGACCTTGCGGCCGTGCATCTCGGCGGCGTCGAGCACCTGCTGGATGCGGTGCACGTGGCTGGCGAAGCTGGAGACGATCAGCCGCTGGGTGGCCCGCCGGAACACGTCCTCCAGGACCGGGCCGATCGAGCGCTCGGGGGTGACGAAGCCGGGGATCTCGGCGTTGGTGGAGTCGGCGAGCAGCAGGTCGATGCCCTCGAGGCCCAGCCGGGCGAAGGCGCCCAGGTCGGTGAGGACGCCGTCCAGCGGCAGCTGGTCCATCTTGAAGTCGCCGGTGTGCACCAGCACCCCCGCCGGCGTGTGGACGGCGACGGCCAGCGCGTCGGGGATCGAGTGGTTGACCGAGATGAACTCGCAGTGGAACGGGCCCGCGACGTGGTCGTCGTTGGCGGCCACCTCGACCAGCACCGGGTCCAGGCGGTGCTCGCGCAGCTTGGCCTTGACCAGCGCGAGGGTGAACCGCGAGCCGACCAGCGGGATGTCCCCGCGCATGCGCAGCAGGTAGGGGATCGCGCCGATGTGGTCCTCGTGCCCGTGGGTGAGGACGACGGCGACGACGTCGTCGAGCCGGTGCTCGATGACCCCGAAGTCCGGCAGGATCAGGTCGACGCCGGGCTGCTCGGCCTCGGGGAAGAGCACGCCGCAGTCGATGACCAGCAGCTTGCCGTCGAACTCGAGGACGGCCATGTTGCGGCCGATCTCGCCGAGCCCGCCGAGGGCCATGACGCGCAGGCCACCAGCCGGCAGCGCCGGGGGTGCCTGCAGGTCGAGGTGGGGCTGGGTGGTCGAGGTGGTCACGGGGTCGCGCTCACAGGTGGATGCCTCCGTCGGCGAGGTCGGCGCGCAGCTGCGCGACTTGGTCGGGGGTGGCGTCGACCAGGGGCGGGCGCACCGGGCCGGCCGGGAGGCCGAGCTCGCGCAGCGCCGCCTTGGCGAGGATGACGCCCTGGGTGCGGAAGACGCCGGTGTAGACCGGCAGCAGGCTCTCGTTGACCGATCGTGCCTTGACCAGGTCGCCGGACTCCACGGCGCCGATCAGCTCGGCCAGCCGTGGTCCGACGAGGTGGCCGACGACGCTCACGACGCCCACGGCGCCGACCGCCAGCAGCGGCAGGTTGAGCAGGTCCTCACCGCTGTAGTACGCGAGGTCGGTGCGGGCGAGGGTGTGCATCACCGCGCCGAGGTCGCCCTTGGCGTCCTTCACCGCGACGATGCGCGGGTGCTCGGCCAGCCGGGCGAGGGTGTCCACCTCGATGGGGACGACCGAGCGCGGCGGGATGTCGTACAGCATCACCGGCAGGTCCGTGGCGTCGGCGACGGCGGTGAAGTGGTGCAGCAGCCCGGCCTGCGGGGGCTTGTTGTAGTACGGCGTCACGACGAGCAGGCCGTGGGCACCCAGCCGCTCGGCCCGGCGCGCGTTGTCGATGGTGTGCGCGGTGTCGTTGGTGCCGACGCCGGCCACCACGGTGGCGCGGTCACCCACGGCGTCGAGCACCGCCTCGAGGACGGCGTGCTGCTCACCGTCGCTCAGCGTGGGCGCCTCACCGGTGGTGCCGAGCACGACCAGGCCGTCGTGCGCCTGCCGGTCGACCAGGTGGGCGGCCAGTTCCTGCGCCCCCGCCAGGTCGATCGAGCCGTCCTCGGCGAAGGGGGTCACCATCGCCGTGAGCACGCGCCCGAAGGGCCGGGCGGGGTCGCTGGTCATACCGAGAATCTACCGACCCGACCCGGGCGACACGTCGGCGTCGGTCGATGCGCGCGCGTACTCCGACACCGCGTACCGCAGACCGGTGGTGGACGTCGCCCATCCGGTGCCCGGGGTGCGCGACACCCGCGTCCACCCCGGGCCCAGCGCCGGCGCCCAGGTGTCGCCCTCGACCTCGGTGTCGACGTCGGTGACGACCACCCGGTCGGCGTACGGGAGGAACGCGGCGTAGACCCGGCCGCCGCCGATCACCCAGAGGTCGCCGGCGTCGTCGTGCGCCAGCACCTGCGCCACGTCGCCGGCCCGCTCCGCGCCGTCGGCGACCCACGAGGGGTCGGTGGTGAGGACGACGTTGCGCCGTCCGGGCAGTGGCCGGAACCGTTCGGGCAGGGACTCCCAGGTGCGCCGGCCCATGACCACGGTGGAGCCGGTGGTGAGCTCGCGGAACAGGCGCAGGTCCTCGGGCAGGTGCCACGGCAGCCGGCCGTCGGCGCCGATCACCCCGCCGCGGGCCTGCGCCCAGACCAGACCGAGCACCCCGCTCCCGCCCACCCGCGCCTCAGACCGCCACCGCGGCGCGGATCGCCGGGTGGTGCCGGTAGTCGCGCAGGGTGAAGTGCTCGTAGGTGTAGTCGAACAGCGACGGCGCCGGGGCCAGGTCGAGCGTCGGGAAGGGCAGCACCTCGCGGGAGAGCTGCTCGCGCACCTGGTCGACGTGGTTGCTGTAGACGTGGCAGTCGCCGCCGACCCAGATGAAGTCGCCGGGGGCCAGGCCCACCTGGTCGGCGACCATCCGTGTGAGCAGCGCGTAGCTGGCGATGTTGAACGGCACGCCGAGGAACATGTCGGCGCTGCGCTGGTAGAGCTGGCAGGACAGCCGCCCGTCGGCGACGTGGAACTGGAACAGCGCGTGGCACGGCGCGAGCGCCATCTCCGGCAGCGCGGCCACGTTCCAGGCCGAGACGACCATGCGCCGCGAGTCCGGGTCGGTGCGCAGCGTCTCGAGGACCCCGGCGATCTGGTCGACGTGCTCGCCGCCTGGCGTCGGCCAGGACCGCCACTGCACGCCGTAGACCGGGCCGAGCTCCCCCTCCGGCGAGGCCCACTCGTCCCAGATGCTGACCCGGTTCTCCTGCAGCCAGCGCACGTTGCTGTCACCGCGGAGGAACCACAGCAGCTCGTAGACGACCGACCGGAAGTGCACCGACTTGGTGGTGACCAGCGGGAACCGCTCGGAGAGGTCGTAGCGCAGCCGCTCGCCGAACAGGCTCACCGTGCCGGTGCCCGTCCGGTCGGACTTCGGCGTGCCCTGCTCGAGCACCCGGCGCAGCAGGTCCTCGTACTGGGTGTCGACCCGCACTGCGTCCATCTCCGGAGCGTTCGTGCCCACCAGACCCGTTCCCCTCGTCGTCGACTGCCCGGTCCAGGGTAGGCGGAGCCACCGACCACACTGGAGCACGTGAGGTGGCTGGAGCTGGTGCTGTCGGTGGGAGCGGGACTGCTCCTGCTCTGGGGCGTGGTGCTCCTGCTGCTGTGGCGGGCACGCCCACCGGACCTCACCGTCCGCGAGGCGCTGCGGCTGCTGCCGGACCTGGTGCGGCTGGTGCGTCGGCTCGCCGCGGACCGGTCCCTGCCGCGAGGCGTCCGGGTGCGGCTGTGGTTGCTGCTGGCCTATCTGCTCTCGCCGGTGGACCTGGTACCCGACGTCGTCCCGGTCCTCGGTTACGCCGACGACGTGGTCGTCGTGGCCCTGGCGCTGCGCTCGGTGGTGCGGGTGTCGGGGGCGCCGGCGGTGCGGCGGGCATGGCCCGGTGGGCCCGCGGGTCTGGCCCTCGTCTCCCGGTTGGCCGGCCTGCCCGACTAGGGGACGAACGGGCCCACGGCGGCCGCGAGCTCGGCGGCCAGGTCCCCG
Organism: Geodermatophilus sp. URMC 65; assembly: GCF_053502545.1. NCBI lineage: Bacteria > Bacillati > Actinomycetota > Actinomycetes > Geodermatophilales > Geodermatophilaceae > Geodermatophilus > Geodermatophilus sp. URMC 65. Next base: position 3,964,070 of record NZ_CP199954.1, on the reverse strand, counting down.
CGCTCCCCCACGACCACGGCGTCCAGCTGCATCCAGCCGGCCATGAGCGCCAGTTCCTCGGCGAGGGGTACGGCCACGTCGGTCCGGTCCACGCCGTCCTCGGCGAACGCCGCCTGCACCCGCAGCACGCCGGCCTGCCGGTCGGCCTTGAGGTCGACGCGGGCGACCAGCCGGTCGCCGAGGAGGAACGGCAGCACGTAGTAGCCGTGCACGCGCTGGGCGGCCGGCGTGTAGATCTCCAGTCGGTAGCGGAAGTCGAAGACGCGTGCCACCCGTGGCCGCTCCCAGACCAGGGAGTCGAAGGGGCTCACCAGCGCCCGCGCCCGTATCCAGCGGGGGCGACGCGCCTGCGGGTGCAGCCACGCGGGGGCGCCCCAGCCGGTCACCTCGACGGGCAGGAGCTCACCGGCGTCGACCAGTTCGGCGATCGCCGCTCGCGCTGCCGGCGGACGGAGCCGGAAGTAGTCGCGCAGGTCCCGCTCGGTGGCGACCCCCAGGGCGCGCGAGGCGGTGCGCACCAGCTCGCGGACGGCGTCGGCCGGTTCCGGGGTGGGGGTCTGCAGGACGGCGGCCGGCAGCACCCGCTCGGTGAGGTCGTAGACCCGCTCGAAGCCCGCCGTCCGGCCCCGGGTGGTGATCACGCCGGTGTAGAAGAGCCATTCGAGGGCGACCTTGCCGGCGTGCCAGTTCCACATGCTGCCGGGCCGGTCCGGTCGCGGCTCGGCCAGGTCGCTGGCCTTGAGCGGGCCGGCCCCCCGTACCCGCTCGAGCACCTCGCTGACGTAACCCGGCCGCTCCCGCTGGATCCGGACCATCGAGCCCCAGGCGTGCTCCTCCGCCGCCGCCATGCGCCACCGCAGGTGCGGGTGCAGCCGGACCGGCAACAGCGAGGCCTCGTGCGCCCAGTACTCGAAGAGCTCCCGCCGGCGGCCGGCCAGGTCGTCGAGCGCCTGGCGCGGGTAGGGGCCCAACCGGCTGAACGCGGGCAGGTAGTGCGCGCGGGACAGCACGTTCACCGAGTCGATCTGCAGCACCGCCAGCCGGGCCGTCATCCGGCGCAGCTGCCGGCCGTCGACGGCGCCTGGCGGTCGAGGGTCGGCGAAGCCCTGCGCGGCGAGGGCGATGCGACGGGCCAGCGCGGCCGGCAGCCGCTCGACGACGGGTGTCCCCACGGCCGCCGATCCTGCCCGGGGCCCCTGACACCCGGAGGTCCACCCCGCCGCGGCCTACGCTGCCTGGCGTGCAACCGACCTCGCCGTTCCCCCGCCGGTCGGGGACCGCGGAGGTGTCGGTCCGCCCGGCCCGGCCCGCCGACGCCCCGGACATCGCCCGCGTGCAGGCGGTGACCTGGCGGACCGCCTACCGGGCCGTCCTCCCGGCCGAGGTGCTCGACGGCTGGGACGAGGCAGGGGCCGCGGACACGTGGCGGACCGCGATCGCCGCGCCGCCCACCCCGGGCCACGGCGTCCTGGTAGCCGTCGAGCAGGACCGGGTGGTCGGCTTCACCGCGTACGGCCCGGCGGAGCTCGCCGGGGACGAGCGCCCCCACCCGGCGGGACCCAGCGGCGAGGTCGCCACCCTGCTGGTGGAGCCACGGTGGGGACGGCGGGGGCACGGCAGCCGGCTGCTGGCCGCCGTCACCGACCTCGCCCGAGCCGACGGGACGGTGCGGCTGCAGGTCTGGCTGCCGGAACAGGACGCGGTGTCCGCGGGCTTCTTCGAGTCGGCGGGCTGGGCGCGCGACGGCTGGGCGCGCACGCTGGACACCGGTGGGACGCCGCTGCGCGAGGTTCGCTGGCACACGTTGCTCGAGGAGGCGGACGAGGACCGATGACGTTCCAGGGCTTCCCCGACGAGGGGCTGGTCTTCTACGAGGGCCTGGAGGCCGACAACAGCAAGACCTACTGGATCCGCCACCGTCCGGTGTACGACGAGTGCGTGCGGGCGCCGATGCAGGCGCTGCTCGACGAGCTGGCGGGCGAGTTCGGCAGCCCCAAGCTCTTCCGGCCCTACCGGGACGTGCGCTTCAGCAACGACAAGACGCCGTACAAGACCCACCAGGGTGCGGTCGTCAACCCCGCCGGCCGTGGCGCGGGTGCCTGGTACGTGCAGGTGTCGGCCGACGGGCTGATGGTCGCCGGAGGTTGCTGGCGGCTGGAGTCCGACCAGGTGGCCCGGTACCGCCGGGCGGTCGCCGACGAGGTGCAGGGTCCGCGACTCCAGGCCGAGGTGGACCGGCTGGCCGCGGCCGGGTGGTCCATCGACGGCGAGCGGCTCGTGCGGGTGCCCTCCGGCTTCGACCGGGACGGCGAACGCGCCGCCCTGCTCCGGCACAAGTCGCTGTACGCGAGCAGACACTGGGAGCCCGCGGACTGGCTGCAAGAGCGCCGGGCGCTCGAGGAGGTCCGGACCTCCTGGCGGGACCTGACCGGGCTCAACGCGTGGCTGGCCGACAACGTCGGGGCGACGACGAGGGAGCCGCGCGCTCGCCGGTGACTGTTCGTCCTGCCGCGGCAGTTTTTCCGCCGGTGGTGCATGAAGGGCCCTCACCGTGTGGTGAGGGCCCTTCATGGGATGGTTGTCCGGCGGCGTCCTACTCTCCCACCCCGTCTCCGGGGCAGTACCATCGGCGCTGAGAGGCTTAGCTTCCGGGTTCGGAATGGTACCGGGCGTTTCCCTCTCGCCATGGCCGCCGTAACACGGTGAACCTGACCAACCCGGGGCAATTCCCCGGTTGGTGCGTTCAGAACCGCACAGTGGACGCGTGGGTGGTGCAGCAGTCTTCGATCCGGTGCCCGCACGGGATGTGCGTGGGATCGGGTGTAGGTCGTGTGGTCAAGCCCTCGGCCTGTTAGTACCGGTCAGCTCACACACCTCGCGGTGCTTCCACCTCCGGCCTATCAACCCGCTGGTCTGGGCGGGGGCCTTACCCCATTGACTGGGTGAGAGACCTCATCTTGAAGCGAGCTTCCCGCTTAGATGCTTTCAGCGGTTATCCCTGCCGAACGTAGCCAACCAGCAGTGCACCTGGCGGTACAACTGGCACACCAGAGGTTCGTCCGTCCCGGTCCTCTCGTACTAGGGACAGCTCTTCGCAAGTCTCTTACGCGCACGGCGGATAGGGACCGAACTGTCTCACGACGTTCTAAACCCAGCTCGCGTACCGCTTTAATGGGCGAACAGCCCAACCCTTGGGACCTACTCCAGCCCCAGGATGCGACGAGCCGACATCGAGGTGCCAAACCATCCCGTCGATATGGACTCTTGGGGAAGATCAGCCTGTTATCCCCGGGGTACCTTTTATCCGTTGAGCGACACCGCTTCCACCTGCCGGTGCCGGGTCACTAGTCCCAGCTTTCGCTCCTGCTCGACCCGTCGGTCTCACAGTCAAGCTCCCTTGTGCACTTGCACTCGACACCTGATTGCCAACCAGGCTGAGGGAACCTTTGGGCGCCTCCGTTACATTTTGGGAGGCAACCGCCCCAGTTAAACTACCCACCTGACACTGTTCCTGATCCGGATCACGGACCGAGGTTAGACATCCAATTCGACCAGAGTGGTATTTCAACGGCGACTCCACGAACACTGGCGTGTCCGCTTCCCAGTCTCCCACCTATCCTACACAAGCCGAACCGAACACCAATATCAAGCTGTAGTGAAGGTCCCGGGGTCTTTCCGTCCTGCCGCGCGTAACGAGCATCTTTACTCGTAGTGCAATTTCGCCGAGCCTGTGGTTGAGACAGCTGAGAAGTCGTTACGCCATTCGTGCAGGTCGGAACTTACCCGACAAGGAATTTCGCTACCTTAGGATGGTTATAGTTACCACCGCCGTTTACTGGCGCTTGAGTTCTGAGCTTCGCCTTGCGGCTAACCCGTCCCCTTAACGTTCCAGCACCGGGCAGGCGTCAGTCCGTATACCTCGTCTTACGACTTCGCACGGACCTGTGTTTTTAGTAAACAGTCGCTTCTCACTGGTCTCTGCGGCCCCCACCCGCTGCCCCGCGCACGGCGGTTCACGGACGAGGGCCCCCCTTCTCCCGAAGTTACGGGGGCATTTTGCCGAGTTCCTTAACCACAGTTCGCTCGATCGCCTCGGTATTCTCTACCTGACCACCTGAGTTGGTTTGGGGTACGGGCCGCTCGGAACTCGCTAGAGGCTTTTCTCGGCAGCATAGGATCATCCCATTCACCGCAATCGGCTATGCGTCAGGCCTCACCCTCGTGCGCCACGGATTTGCCTATGGCACGGGCCACACCCTTGCACCGGTACTACCACTCACCGGTAGGACTACCTTCCTGCGTCACCCCATCGCTTGCCTACTACCAGCTCGGGTCCCGCGCTCGACCGACCTCTCCACAAGTGGATCGGCCGGCGTCGGGCGGTCAGCATCACTGGGTTCAGCATGGGCGTTCCTTCGCGGGTACGGGAATATCAACCCGTTGTCCATCGACTACGCCTGTCGGCCTCGCCTTAGGTCCCGACTCACCCTGGGCGGATTAGCCTGGCCCAGGAACCCTTGGTCTTCCGGCGGGGGAGGTTCTCACTCCCCTCTCGCTACTCATGCCTGCATTCTCACTCGCGTGGCGTCCACGGCTGGATTCCTCCGCCGCTTCACCCGCCACACGACGCTCCCCTACCCACCCACACACCTGGCCGGCAGACCGAAATCTGACGGCGGGCTGTCGTGTGAGTGCCACGGCTTCGGCGGTGTGCTTGAGCCCCGCTACATTGTCGGCGCGGAACCACTTGACCAGTGAGCTATTACGCACTCTTTCAAGGATGGCTGCTTCTAAGCCAACCTCCTGGTTGTCTCTGCGATCCCACATCCTTTTCCACTTAGCACACGCTTAGGGGCCTTAGCCGATGATCTGGGCTGTTTCCCTCTCGACTACGAACCTTATCGCCCGCAGTCTCACTGCCGCGCTCTCACTTACCGGCATTCGGAGTTTGGTTGACGTCAGTAACCTTGTGGGGCCCATCGGCCATCCAGTGCTCTACCTCCGGCAAGAAACACGCGACGCTGCACCTAAATGCATTTCGGGGAGAACCAGCTATCACCGAGTTTGATTGGCCTTTCACCCCTACCCACAGCTCATCCCCCAGGTTTTCAACCCTGGTGGGTTCGGTCCTCCACGCGGTCTTACCCGCGCTTCAACCTGGCCATGGGTAGATCACTCGGCTTCGGGTCTAGAGCACGCGACTAGAATCGCCCTGTTCGGACTCGCTTTCGCTACGGCTACCCCCCACGGGTTAACCTCGCCACGTACCACTAACTCGCAGGCTCATTCTTCAAAAGGCACGCAATCACCGCCCGCACACGAGGTGCGGCAGCACGGCTCTCACGGCTTGTAGGCACACGGTTTCAGGTACTATTTCACTCCCCTCCCGGGGTACTTTTCACCTTTCCCTCACGGTACTCGTCCGCTATCGGTCACCAGGGAGTATTCAGGCTTAGCGGGTGGTCCCGCCGGATTCACACCGAATTCCACGGGCTCGGTGCTACTTGGGAAACACGTTCGGGAGGTGCGGCGTTTTCGTGTACGGGGCTCTCACCCTCTGCGGCGACCCCTTCCAGAGGCCTTCCACTAACGACCACACTTTCTCACTCCCCGCACGCGCGGCAGCACGTGCAGAACGGTCCCACGACCCCGTCCCCACAACCCCTGCCGGGTATCACATGGAAACGGTTTAGCCTCCTCCGCTTTCGCTCGCCACTACTCACGGAATCACGGTTGTTTTCTCTTCCTGTGGGTACTGAGATGTTTCACTTCCCCACGTTCCCTCCACACGCCCTATGTGTTCAGGCGCGGGTCACACCACATGACTGGTGCGGGGTTCCCCCATTCGGACATCCTCGGATCAACGCTCGGTTGGCAGCTCCCCGAGGCTTATCGCAGCCTCCTACGTCCTTCATCGGCTCCTGGTGCCCAGGCATCCACCGTGTGCCCTTAACAACTTGGCCACACAACTACAACAAACCCCACCCACCACCGCCCTCCGACGAGGGCAGCGCTGCGCGGGCCTGCAATCAAAGAAGATGCTCGCGTCCACTGTGCAGTTCTCAACGACCAACCGGCCACCATCCGGACCCGCCCCGCCGAACCCCACCCCACCCCTCCCCCGACGGGAAAGGACACGGCGGGTGGTACGAGGACCCGGACGGCCCCGACCGAAGAAACCGACCCCCGCCGGGCAGACGGTCCTCCGTCCACCCCGCAGGGTCCGCTCCCTCAGGACCCAACAGCGTGCCTACCACCACCACCCACCACCGACTCCGTTCCCCGCACCCCGCCCCCGAGGGGACGCGGCGCCGTACTGAGAGCCGGCAGCGGCCGGCGGCCGAACTGGTCAGCGTTCCACCCTCGAGCACCACCCCAACAACCCGCGGCACCCCACAACCGGGGCGCCATCACGTGCTGGGCGCGGCTCTGGACCACCACACGCATGTGGCGGCCAGTGCTCCTTAGAAAGGAGGTGATCCAGCCGCACCTTCCGGTACGGCTACCTTGTTACGACTTCGTCCCAATCGCCGATCCCGCCTTCGACGGCTCCCTCCCACCAGGGGTTGGGCCACCGGCTTCGGGCGTTACCGACTTTCGTGACGTGACGGGCGGTGTGTACAAGGCCCGGGAACGTATTCACCGCAGCGTTGCTGATCTGCGATTACTAGCGACTCCAACTTCATGGGGTCGAGTTGCAGACCCCAATCCGAACTGAGACCGGCTTTTTGGGATTCGCTCCACCTCGCGGTATCGCAGCCCTTTGTACCGGCCATTGTAGCATGTTTGCAGCCCTAGACATAAGGGGCATGATGATTTGACGTCATCCCCACCTTCCTCCGAGTTGACCCCGGCAGTCTCCCATGAGTCCCCGGCATTATCCGCTGGCAACATGGAACGAGGGTTGCGCTCGTTGCGGGACTTAACCCAACATCTCACGACACGAGCTGACGACAACCATGCACCACCTGTGCACGGCCCTTACGGACCCCACATCTCTGCGGGATTTCCGTGCATGTCAAGCCTAGGTAAGGTTCTTCGCGTTGCATCGAATTAAGCAACATGCTCCGCCGCTTGTGCGGGCCCCCGTCAATTCCTTTGAGTTTTAGCCTTGCGGCCGTACTCCCCAGGCGGGGCGCTTAATGCGTTAGCTGCGGCACGGAGACCGTGGAATGGCCCCCACACCTAGCGCCCAACGTTTACGGCGTGGACTACCAGGGTATCTAATCCTGTTCGCTCCCCACGCTTTCGCTCCTCAGCGTCAGTTGTTGCCCAGAGACCCGCCTTCGCCACCGGTGTTCCTCCTGATATCTGCGCATTTCACCGCTACACCAGGAATTCCAGTCTCCCCTGCAACACTCAAGTCGGCCCGTATCGACTGCAGGCCCGGAGTTGAGCTCCGGGTTTTCACAGCCGACGCGACCAACCGCCTACGAGCTCTTTACGCCCAATAATTCCGGACAACGCTTGCACCCTACGTATTACCGCGGCTGCTGGCACGTAGTTGGCCGGTGCTTCTTCTGCAGGTACCGTCACCTCACGGCTTCGTCCCTGCTGAAAGAGGTTTACAACCCGAAGGCCGTCATCCCCCACGCGGCGTCGCTGCGTCAGGCTTCCGCCCATTGCGCAATATTCCCCACTGCTGCCTCCCGTAGGAGTCTGGGCCGTGTCTCAGTCCCAGTGTGGCCGGTCACCCTCTCAGGCCGGCTACCCGTCGTCGCCTTGGTAGGCCACTACCCCACCAACAAGCTGATAGGCCGCGGGCCCATCCCCAGCCGGAAACCCTTTCCACCACCAGACCATGCGGCCAGCGGTCACATCCGGTATTAGCCCCAATTTCTTGGAGTTATCCCAGAGCCGGGGGCAGGTTGCCCACGTGTTACTCACCCGTTCGCCACTGAACCCACCACCGAAGCGATGAGCCCCGTTCGACTTGCATGTGTTAAGCACGCCGCCAGCGTTCGTCCTGAGCCAGGATCAAACTCTCCGTAGATGAACTTGATACCAGGCCGAGAACCAAGAACTGGACGCTCTTGATGTCAATCAACCCAAAGAAACCCACAAAGGGGTCACATACATGGCACTGACTTTCGGCACGCTGTTGAGTTCTCAAGGAGCGGACGCGCAGAGATTCGACCCTCTCGGGCTTCGTCTCTGGCGGCTTGTCCTACTGTACGCCGTCTTCGGAGTCCTGCACCCGGGGGTGCTCTCCGCGACCCTCCCGGGCCCGTCCGGCGCGTAGAGAACCATACACGACTCTCGGGGCCGGTGCGCAAGTCGGTGGAGGGCGTCGGCCGTCACACGCGGGCCCGGGCCCGGTCCTGAGCCGGCCGGCGGTGGGAGGACGGGCGGGACCCTGCAGCCGGGGGCCTCCCTCAGAGGCCCAGGAACCCTTCGATGCCGACCGTCAGGCCGGGGTGCCGGCCGATCTCCCGGACGGCGAGGAGCACGCCGGGCATGAAGGACGCCCGGTCGTAGGAGTCGTGCCGGAGGGTCAGGGTCTCCCCCGCCGCGCCCATGAGTACCTCCTGGTGCGCGACCAGACCGGTCAACCGGACGGCGTGCACCGGGACGCCCTCGACGTCGGCACCGCGGGCGCCCGGGAGCGAGTCGGTGGTGGCGTCCGGCGAGGCGGGGAGGCCGGCCGCACGACGAGCGGCGGCCACCAGGCGGGCGGTCCGGACCGCCGTGCCCGAAGGCGCGTCGACCTTGTTCGGGTGGTGCAGCTCCACGATCTCCGTGGACGGGAAGAAGCGCGCCGCCTCCTGGGCGAAGCGCATGAGCAGGACGGCACCGATGCCGAAGTTGGGGGCGATGACGACACCGACGTCGGGCTTGGGTTCGAGCCACGCGGCGACGGTGGCGAGCTTCTCGTCGTCGAAGCCGGTCGTACCGACGACGCAGTGGATGTTGTTGTCGATGCAGAACCGGATGTTGTCCATGACGACGTCCGGCCGGGTGAAGTCGACGACCACCTGAGCGCCGGCGTTCGCCAGGTCGAACAACCAGTCCCCCGCGTCGACCATGGCGACGAGCTCGAGGTCCGCTGCGGCATCGACCGCCTTGACGACCTCGGTGCCCATCCGCCCGCGGGCGCCCAGGACGCCGACGGGGATGAGCGAGGTCTCGCCGGTGGGAGCGGTGGATCCGTGCTGGTCGGAGGCGGCGGAGCTCGTGGTCACCGGGTCAGGCTTCACGCCACCGGCGCGCGATGCAAGGCCGCTTCTGGGTCAGGCCCGGGCGCGCCGTCCGGCCCAGGCCCACGCCAGCAGACCGGCGAGGACGCCGACGACGTCGGCGGCCCAGTCGGCCACCGACGCCGACCGCTCCAGCGCCGACAGCCCCTGGACCACCTCGCTGAGCGCGGCGTAGACGACGAGGAGCACGCCGAGGACGCCGGTACGGGCACCGGCCCACCTGCCGCTACCCGCCAGCGCGGCGAACAGCAGCAGGTGCACCAACTTGTCCACCCCCGGCGGCGCAGCGGGGACGTCGTCCGCAGGAGCGAAGAGCACCGCCAGCGACACCAGGACGACGACGGCGAACACGCCGCGGGAGAGCGCGCCGTGGACGGCGAGGGCGGGGTGCGAACGGGCCATCAGAGCCGGTCGAGGTCCGACTCGCGGTAGGGACCCACCACGGCCAGGCAGGTCTCCCGCGTGAGCAGCTCGGCGGCGACCGCGCGGACCTGGCCCTCGTCGACGCCGTCCAGCCGGTCGAGCACCTCGCGCACGGGCAGGTACTCCCCGTAGGAGAGCTCGCTCTTGCCGAGCCGGCTCATGCGCGAGCCGGTGTCCTCCAGGCCGAGGACCAGGCCGCCCTTGAGCTGGCCGCGTCCCCGCGCGACCTCCTCGGCGGTCAAGCCGTCGGCGGCCACGCGCGCGAGCTCCTCGCGGACCAGCCGCAGCACCTCGGGCACCCGCTTGGGCGAGCAGCCCGCGTAGACGGAGAACGACCCGGTGCCGGCGTAGTGCGACAGCGACGAGCCGACGCTGTACACGAGCCCGCGCTTCTCCCGGATCTCCTGGAACAGCCGCGAGCTCATGCCCCCACCGACCGCGGTCTCCAGGACCGCCGCCGCGTACCGCCGCTCGTCGAGCCGGCCGAGCCCCACCGAGCCGAGCAGCAGGTGGGTCTGCTCCGTGCGGCGCCGCACCAGCCCGGTCGGCCGGGCGGGGCTGGTCGCCCCCTCCTCACCGCGCCGCAGCGGTGCCGGACGCGCCGGACCCGACAGCCGGTCGCCGAAGGCCGCGGTGACCAGGTCCAGCACCTGCTGGTGCTCCACCCGGCCGGCCGCGGTGACCACGATCGAGGGGACGGTGTAGCGCCGCCGGTACCAGCCGTCGACGTCGTCCCGGGTCAGGGCCTCGATGGACTCGACCGTGCCCAGCACCGACCGACCCAGGGCGGTGCCGCCGAACAGCGTCTCGGCGAACAGGTCGTGCACCAGGTCGGAGGGCTCGTCGTCGCGCATGGCGATCTCCTCGAGCACCACCGTCCGCTCGCTCTCCAGGTCCGCGGCCGTGTTGAGCGCGTCGGTGACAAGGTCGCCGAGCAGGGTGACGGCCAGCGGCAGGTCGCTGGCGAGCACGTTGGCGTAGTAGCAGGTGTGCTCCTTGGCGGTGAAGGCGTTCATCTCACCGCCCACGGCGTCCATGGCCGTCGCGATCTCCAGCGCGCTGCGGCTGCCGGTCCCCTTGAACAGCAGGTGCTCGAGGAAGTGCGAGGAGCCGGCGACGGCGTCGGTCTCGTCCCGCGAGCCGACGCCGACCCAGATGCCGATGGTCGCCGACAGCACCCCGGGCATCGTCTCGGTCAGCACGCGCAGGCCACCGGGCAGTTCGGTGCGCTCGACCCGGCCGCCGAACTCGTCGACGTCCAGGACGACGGTCTCCCCGGGACCGGCCGGGGCCGGGACGGACGCGGTGGCGCCCGTCCCGGCCGCGGTCAGGGCCCGCGTCCGGTCCGTGGTCACGTGTGCCCCTCGCCGGCGCTCGGCAGACACGTGCCCAGTGGTGCCCTGCCCTCGCATGACCTCGCGAGCTCGGTCATGCCTCCGCGGGCGCGGCGTCGCCGGCCGGGGCGGCCTCGGCAGCGCCGTCCCCATCGGCCGCGACGGGCACGAGGCTGATCTTGCCGCGGGCGTCGATGTCGGTGATCTCCACCTGCAGCTTGTCGCCGACGTTGACCACGTCCTCGACCTTGCCGATGCGCTTGCCGCCGCCCAGCTTGCTGATGTGCACCAGGCCGTCCTTGCCCGGGAGCAGGGAGACGAAGGCGCCGAACGGCGTGGTCTTGACGACCGTGCCGAGGAAGCGCTCGCCGACCTTGGGCATCTGCGGGTTGGCGATGGCGTTGATCCGGTCCACCGCCGCCTGGGCCGAGGGGCCGTCGGAGGCGCCGACGTAGATCGTGCCGTCGTCCTCGATGGTGATGTCCGCGCCGGTCTCGTCCTGGATGGCGTTGATCATCTGGCCCTTGGGGCCGATGACCGCGCCGATCTTGTCGACCGGGATGCGCACCGTGGTCACCCGCGGGGCGAAGGGGCTCATCTCGTCGGGGCCGTCGATGGCCTCGTTCATCACGTCGAGGATGTGCAGCCGGGCGGCGCGGGCCTGGGTCAGCGCCTGGGCCAGCACGTCGGACGGGATGCCGTCGAGCTTGGTGTCCAGCTGCAGCGCGGTGACGAAGTCCCGCGTGCCGGCGACCTTGAAGTCCATGTCACCGAAGGCGTCCTCGGCACCGAGGATGTCGGTCAGCGCGACGTACTCGGTCTTGCCGTCGACCTCGTCGGAGACCAGGCCCATGGCGATGCCGGCGACCGGGGCGCGCAGCGGCACACCGGCGTTGAGCAGCGCCAGGGTCGAGGCGCAGACCGAACCCATGGACGTCGAGCCGTTGGACCCCAGCGCCTCCGACACCTGCCGGATCGCGTAGGGGAACTCCTCGCGGTCGGGCAGCACCGGCACCAGCGCCCGCTCGGCGAGCGCGCCGTGGCCGATCTCCCGGCGCTTGGGGGAACCGACGCGGCCGGTCTCGCCCGTGGAGTACGGCGGGAAGTTGTAGTTGTGCATGTAGCGCTTGCGGGTCACCGGGGAGAGCGTGTCCAGCTGCTGCTCCATGCGGAGCATGTTCAGCGTGGTGACGCCGAGGATCTGGGTCTCACCACGCTCGAACAGCGCCGACCCGTGCACCCGCGGGATGACCTCGACCTCGGCCGAGAGCGGGCGGATGTCGGTGAGGCCACGGCCGTCGATGCGGACCTTGTCCCGCAGGATCCGCTGCCGGACGACCTTCTTGGTCACCGCGCGGAAGGCCGCGGAGACCTCCTTCTCGCGGCCGGCGAACTGCTCGGCCAGCGAGGCGACGACCTCGTCCTTGAGCGCGTCGGTGGCGTCGTTGCGCTCCTGCTTGCCCGGGATCGACTGCGCCTCGGTGAGCCGGTCCAGGGCGGCGGACTCAACGGCGGCGTAGACGTCGTCCTGGTAGTCGAGGAAGCGCGGGAAGTCCGCGACCGGCTTGGCGGCCTTCTCGGCCAGCGCCGACTGCGCGTCGCACAGCGCCTTGATGAAGGGCTTGGCGGCCTCGAGGCCCTGGGCGACGACCTCCTCGGTCGGGGCGGTGGCGCCGCCGGCGACCAGCTCGATCGTCTTCTCGGTCGCCTCGGCCTCGACCATCATGATCGCGACGTCGCCGTCGGGGAGGACGCGGCCGGCCACGACCATGTCGAAGACGGCGTCCTCGAGCTCGGCGTGGGTCGGGAAGCCGACCCACTGGCCGTTGACGAGCGCGACGCGGGTGCCGCCGACCGGGCCGGAGAACGGCAGGCCCGAGAGCTGGGTCGACGCCGAGGCGCCGTTGATGGCCAGCACGTCGTAGAGGTGGTCGGGGTCCAGCGACAGGACGGTGATGACCACCTGCACCTCGTTGCGCAGGCCCTTGGCGAAGGTCGGGCGCAGCGGGCGGTCGATGAGCCGGCAGGTGAGGATCGCGTCCTCGGACGGACGGCCCTCCCGGCGGAAGAACGAGCCGGGGATGCGCCCGGCGGCGTACATCCGCTCCTCGACGTCCACCGTCAGCGGGAAGAAGTCGAAGTGCTCCTTGGGCTGGCGGCCGGCCGTGGTGGCCGACAGCAGCATCGTGTCACCCATGCTGACGACGACCGAGCCGGCGGCCTGCTTGGCCAGCCGACCGGTCTCGAAGGTGATGGTGCGGCTGCCGAAGCTGCCGTTGTCGATGACCGCGGTGGCGATGGTGACCCCGTCCTCGGGGTCGAACTCCGCGGCTACGGTGCTGTTCTGGGTGGTGGGTGCGGACACGGTGTCCTCTTCCTACGTCGCATGCGGCGACGTCCTCTTGTGGCGTCTGCGCCGAACTGCGCCCGGGTGACCGGTCTTCGATCGAAGCCCACGGGAGACGTTCCCCCTCGCCTGGAGGGGCATGCCCGGGGGCCACTACCGAGGACCGACCAGCGTCGGGCCTCCGGCGCGCTGCCTGGGTTCGCGCGGCGGGTGCCGCACGAGAGAGGGGACCGTCCCGGCCGGGACGGTCCCCTCTGGTTCACCGGCGCAGGCCGAGCCGCTCGATGAGCGACCGGTACCGGTTGATGTCGGTCTTGGCCAGGTAGTTCAGCAGCCGGCGACGACGACCGACCAGCAGGAGCAGCCCCCGCCGGCTGTGGTGGTCGTGCTTGTGCTGCTTGAGGTGCTCGGTCAGGTCGCTGATCCGGCGGGTCAGCATCGCGACCTGCACCTCGGGCGAACCGGTGTCCTTCTCGACCGTGGCGTACTCGGTCATGATCTGCTGCTTCGTCGCGCTGTCGAGCGCCATGGATCGCCTCCGGAGGCAGGTCACGTGTGGCCCCCGGTCTGTGTCACGGAGGCAGGCTGCACACAGGTCGGGTCGACCCGACCATCGATCAGGCTACCAGTGGGGGCGGGACGACCGACCGTGGCGGCTGAGGACAGGGGCCGAACAGGCGGCCGGGGTCATCGCGGCTCCACCCCCATGACCTCGCGGGTCCGGGCGACGTCGCGGTCCATCTGGGCGACCAGCTCGTCGACGCCGGAGAACGCGGCCATCGGGCGCAGCCGCTGCACGAACTCCACCCCGACGTGCTCGCCGTACAGGTCGCCGTCGAAGTCCAGCAGGTACGCCTCGACCGTGCGCCTGCTGCCCTGGAACGTGGGGTTCGTGCCCACCGAGATCGCCGCCGGCGAGGTGCTCACGCTGGCCCCGGTGCGCGGGTCGAGGATCACCAGAGCGCCGGCGTAGACGCCGTCCGCGGGGATCGCGGTGAACGGCGGGGACTCCACGTTCGCCGTCGGGTAGCCCAGCTCGCGGCCCCGCCGGTCCCCGCGGACGACGACGCCCTCGATGCGGTGCGGCCGGCCCAGCGCCCGCGCCGCCGACACCATGTCCCCGGCCGCGACGCAGGCGCGGACGTAGGTCGAGGAGAGGGTGATCTCGCCGTCCGCCGAGGACTCGCCGGCCAGCGGGACCGGCTCCACGGTGAAGCCGAAGCGCCGCCCCTCCTCCGCGAGCGTCGTGACGTTGCCGGCCGCCCGGTGGCCGTAGGTGAAGTTCTCCCCCACGACCACCGAGGCGGCGTGCAGGTGCTCCACCAGCACGGTGTGGGTGAACGTCCCGGGCGGGAGCCGCATGAACTCCGGGGTGAACGGCAGGACGCACATCTCGTCCACGCCCAGCTCGGCGACCAGCTCGGCCTTGCGGTCCAGCGAGGTCAGGATCGCCGGGTGCGACCCCGGCCGCACCACCTCGGAGGGGTGCGGGTCGAAGGTGAGCAGCAGGCAGGGCCGGCCCAGCGCGCGGGCCCGCGCCACGGCCGTGCCGATCAGCTGCTGGTGACCACGGTGGACGCCGTCGTACATGCCGACGGTGACCACCGTGCGTCCCAGGTCCCCGGGGGTCGCCTCGAGCCCCCGCCACCGGCGCACGTCGATGCGTCCGGGCCGCTCAGGCGACCCGGTGCAGCCAGCCGTGGGTGTCGGGCACCCGGCCGTGCTGGATGTCGAGCAGGTGCTCGCGCAACCGCATGGTCAGTGGCCCGGGCTCCCCGTTGCCGACGGTGAAGTCACCGGTGCGCGCCTTGACCTCGCCGACCGGGGTGATGACCGCGGCGGTGCCGCAGGCGAAGGTCTCGGTGACCGTGCCGTCAGCGATGCCGGAGCGCCACTCCTCCACGCTGAACCGCCGCTCGGTGACCCGGTGGCCCATCTCCCGGGCGACGGTGATCAGCGAGTCGCGGGTGATGCCGGGCAGCAGGGTGCCGGTGAGCTCGGGGGTGACCAGCTCGGCGTCGTCCCCGTTGCCGAGGACGAAGAACAGGTTCATCCCGCCCATCTCCTCGACGTAGCGCTTCTCCACCGCGTCGAGCCAGACGACCTGGTCGCAGCCGGCGTCGATGGCCTGCTCCTGGGCCAGCAGGCTGGCCGCGTAGTTGCCGGCGCACTTGACGTCGCCGGTGCCGCCCGGCGCGGCCCGGATGTAGTCCTCCGACAGGTACACCGAGACCGGGTGGACGCCGCGGGGGAAGTAGGCGCCGGCCGGGCTGGCGATCACCAGGAACAGGTACTCGTGCGCCGGGCGGACGCCGAGGAACGGCTCGGTCGCGAGCTGGTAGGGGCGCAGGTAGAGGGTCTGGTCGGGGCCGGTGGGCACCCAGTCGCGGTCGGCGTCGACGAGGGCGTCGACGGCGGCGAGGAAGGCCTCCTCGGGCACCGGCGGCATGGCCAGCCGCTTGGCGCCGCGGACGAAGCGGGCGGCGTTGGCCTCGGGCCGGAAGGTGGCGACGCTGCCGTCGGGCTGGGCGTAGGCCTTGAGCCCCTCGAAGATCGACTGCGCGTAGTGCAGGGCGGCGGTGGCCGGGTCCACCTGCAGCGGCGCGTAGGAGGTCAGCCGGGCGTCGTACCAGCCCGCGCCGGCGCGGTAGCGCGCCACGAACATCGAGTCGGTGAAGTAGCGGCCGAAGCCCGGGTCGGCGAGCAGTGCGTCGCGCTCCGCGGCGGGGCGGCGCCGCACGTCCTCCACGACCACCGGCACGCCCTCGGTGAACACCCGGGAAGTGGTACGGCTGTCGGCGAGCGTGTCGGTCATGGCTCCCACCTGCGGCGTGCGCGGATCCGAGGGGCGGTCCGGCGGCTGCCGGACCGCCCGCTCACCCTAGCTCCGCCCCCGACCACACCGGCGAGGGCCGCTGTGGGGCGGTCACGGCCGGTCGGGTGCCGCGCTCTCGATCACCTCGTAGGACCACAGGTGGGAGGAGTTGCTGGCTGCCGGCGCGAGCTCGGACCCACCGCCCTCGTGGGCGCGGGCGAAGTCCTGACCGGACTCCCACGCCCGGTAGGCCTCCTCGCTCTCCCACCGTGTGTAGACGAGGTACTGGTCGGTGCCCTCCAGGGGGCGCAGCAGCTCGAACCACTCGAAGCCCGGGGTGCTCTCGACGGCACCGGCGCGGCCCTTGAAGCGCTCCTCGAAGCGCTCCTGCTTGTCCTTGGGCACGGTGATCGCGTTGATCTTGACGACGCTCATGGACGCCCCCTTCCCGGCGGGGCGGCCGGTCAATCCCGCGACGCCGCGGGGCGGCCGGTCGATCCCGCGCCCCTGCGGGCCGGTCGGCCCCGGGTGACGATGGCGCGATGACCGCTGCCGCACCGGCGCCGCGGCCCGGCGTCCTCCTCGACGTCGACGGCACGCTGCTGGACACCAACTACCTGCAGGTCCTCGCGTGGTGGCAGGCCTTCCGCGACACCGGGCACCCCGAGGTCTCGATGGCCGACTGCCACCGGGCCATCGGCATCGGCAGCGCCGAGCTGGTCACCCACCTGCTGGGGGACGACGCTCCCGACACCGAGCAGGTCGTTGAGGCCAAGGGACGGCGCTACGAGCCGCTGCGGGAGCTGGTCGTCCCCTTCCCCCGCGTGGACCGGCTGCTCGCCGCGTGCCGCGAGCGGGACCTGGCCGTGGTGCTGGCGACCAGCGGCATGGAGTCCGACCTGGAGTGGATGGTGCCGGCGATCGGGGGCGAGGACGTCGTCGACGGGGCCACGACGTCGGCCGACGTGGAGTCGGCCAAGCCCGCGCCGGACCTGCTGCAGACCGCCGTCACCGACAACGGGCTGGACGCCGAGCGCACCGTCGCGGTCGGCGACACGGTGTGGGACGTGCGGGCGGCGCGGGACGCCGGACTGCCGTGCATCGCGCTGACCTGCGGCGGCATCTCCCGGGCCGAGCTGGAGGACGCCGGCGCCGACGAGGTCTACGACGACCCGGCCGACCTGCTGGCGCACCTCGACGACTCGCTGATCGGGCGGGTCGCGCGCGGCTGAAAGAGGGCCCTCCTGCCCCCCCGGCCACTCGCAAGCTCGCGGCGGGACCCTGCAGGGGGGGCCACCGCGGCCCCTTGCAGGGGTTCTCTCTCAGCCGGGCGGGAACCCCACGGCGACGCGGGCGGTGGCACCGGCGTCCTCGACCAGGGCGACCAGCCGGTCCGCGCCGTCCACCGCGGCGTGCAGGCCGGGGGTGCCGGTGGCCGGGATCAGCTGCCCGTACCCGAGGGCGCGCGACTCCTCGTCGGTCAGCGTGCGCACCGGGAAGACGGCGCGGGCGGCGTCGGTGAGACCGAGCACCCCCGCTCCCCCGCCGGCGGCCAGGGCCTGCCCGGCCTCCTCGACCGGCACCGCCCCGGCCACCGTGAAGGGGCCGGAGGCGGTGCGGCGCAGCGCGGTGAGGTGCCCACCCACGCCGAGCGCGGCGCCGGCGTCGCGCGCGATGGCCCGGACGTAGGTGCCTGCGGTGCAGGAGACGGTCACGTCGACGTCCACCAGGTCCGGCGTGGGGCGGGTGACACGGTGGACGTCGAGCCTGTGGACGGTCACCGCCCGCGGTTCGAGCACGACCTCCTCGCCGGCGCGCACCCGGTCGTAGGAGCGGCGGCCGGCGACCTTCACCGCGCTCACCGACGAGGGCACCTGCAGCAGCGGGCCGGTCTGCGCGGCCAGGGCGGCGGTGACGGCGTCGTCGTCCAGGTGCCCGGTCGGTGTGGTGGCGAGGACCTCGCCCTCGCGGTCGTCGGTGACGGTGGTCTGGCCGAGCCGGATGGTCGCCTCGTACGTCTTGTCGTGCCCGCCGACGTACCCGAGCAGCCGGGTCGCCGTCCCGACGCCGAGGACCAGCAGGCCGGTGGCCATCGGGTCGAGGGTGCCGGCGTGGCCGACGCGGCGCACCGACAGCACCCGTCGGGCGCGGGCCACGACGTCGTGCGAGGTCATGCCGCCGGGCTTGTCGACCAGCAGCAGGCCCGGGGGGACGTCGGCGTCCGTGCGTCTGCTCACGCCATCACCGTCCCAGGCGCCTGCAGCCAGCGATCACCCGCCACCCGGACGAGCACACCGACCAGCCGGAGCGCGATGAACAGGGTCAGGCCGGTCCACACACCGGCCAGCCCCCAGCCCAGCGGGACGGCGAGCAGCGACAGCGGGACGAAGCCGACGAGGGCCGCTCCGATGGTCACCGTGCGCAGGTAGCCGACGTCGCCGGCGCCCATCAGCACGCCGTCCAGGGCGAACACGACACCGGCCAGCGGCTGCATCGCGGCGAGGAACCACCAGGCCACGGTCGCCTGCGCCACGACCGCGGGGTCGTCGGTGAACAGCGGCAGCACCACCGGCCGCAGCGCCAGCAGCGCGGCCGCGACCCCCACGCCGGTGCCCAGACCCCAGAGGGTGACCCGTCGCGCGGTCTCGCGGGCGGCGTCCGGACGGGCCGCGCCGAGGGCCTGGCCGACCAGGGTCTGCGCGGCGATGGCGTAGGCGTCGAGCACCAGGGCGAGGAAGAAGAACAGCTGGATGGCGATCTGGTGCGCACCGAGTTCAGCGGTTCCGGCGCGGGCGACCACGCCGGTCGCCACGAGGAAGGACACCTGCAGGACGGCGGCCCGCAGCAACAGGTCGCGGCCGATGACCAACTGCGCCCGCAGCGCCGTGAGGCGGGGCCGCCAGGGGACACCCTCGCGCAGCAGCGAGCGGACGAAGAGGGCGGCGGTGAGCGCCTGCCCGGCGACGTTGGCGATCGCCGAGCCGACCAGCCCGAGTCCCGCGGGGTGCACGAGCAGGGGGCAGAGCACCAGGCTGGCGAGGCTCCCCACCAGGACGTGGCGCATGGGGCGGCGCAGCTCCTGCACCCCGCGCAGCCAGCCGTTGCCGGCCAGGGAGACCAGCAGCAGCGGCGCGCCGAGGGAGGCCACGCGCAGCCAGCTCTCCCCCGCCGCGGCCACCGGTCCCTCGCTGCCGGCGAGCAGCCGGGTGAGCGGGCCGGCAAGCAGCTGGAACAGCGCGAGCACCGCCAGGCCGAGCGCGAGCGCCAGCCAGGTGGCCTGCACGCCCTCGGCGACCGCCCCGACTCGGTCGCCGGCACCGGCGCGGCGGGCGGCGCGGGCGGTGGTGCCGTAGGCGAGGAAGTTCAGCAGCGCGGCGGCCCACGCCAGCAGCCCGCCACCGACGGCGAGCCCGCCCAGCGCGACCGTGCCCAGGTTCCCGACGACGGCGGTGTCGACCAGCAGGTACAGCGGCTCCGCGGCCAGCACGACGAGGGCCGGGACCGCGAGGGCGAGGACGCCGGGAGACCGGGACGTCGACCCTGCTGCGGCGAGATCGGCGATCCCGCCCGGTTGCGGGGGCGGATCCGTGCGAGACCGGCGAACTCGCCGGAAGGGTGACGACCGGGTCATCGACCGGAGGCCAGCTCCTGGCGGATGCGGGTCATCGTCGTCTCGCGGTCGTCGTGCGAGGTGAAGCCCGCCGCCGCGCGGTGGCCGCCACCGCCCAGCGCCATGGCGACGCGGGCGACGTCCGTGGCGCCGCGGGAGCGCAACGACACCGACCACGAGCCGTCGTCCTGGCCCTTGAGCACGCAGGCGACGTCGGCCTCCTGGGTGCAGCGGACGACGTCCACCAGCGCCTCGAGCTGCTCGCCGGGCAGGCCGTGCTCGGCGGCCTCGGCCGTGCTCGACCAGGTCCACACCAGGCCCGCGCCGACCTCGGCCTCCAGCACCGCGCGGCCGGCGACGACCGAGAGCAGCCCCAGCCAGCCGAACGGGGCGGTGTCGAACAGCCGCTGGCTGATGGCGGCGTGGTCGATGCCGGTCGCCAGCAGCCGGGCGGCGAGGTGGTGGGTGTCGGGGCGGGTGTTGCCGAACCGGAAGGAGCCGGTGTCGGCGGTGAGCCCGGCGTAGAGGCAGGTGGCCAGCCGCTCGTCGAGGGTCACGCCGAGACCGTCGAGCAGGTCGGCGACGAGGACGACGGTCGCCGGTGCGGCCGGGTCGACGACGCGGACGTCGCCGAAGCCGGGGTTGCTCGCGTGGTGGTCGACGACCACGGAGGTGGCCGCGCCGTCCAGCAGGGCGGCCAGCTCACCGAGCCGGCCCGGCGAGGCGGCGTCGAGGCTGACGAACAGGTCGGGCGACGCCGGCACCGCCGAGGAGGGCACCAGCCCCACGGCCCCGGGCAGCCAGGCCAGCGACGCCGGCAGCGTGAACGGGGCGGGGAACGTGGCCAGCACCCGGGCGCCGCGGCGCCGCAGGCCTTCGGCGAGGGCCAGCGTGCTGCCGAGGGCGTCGGCGTCGGGCTGCACGTGCCCGGAGAGGACGACGGTGGCCCGGGCCACGGCCGCCTCGGCGAGGACGGCAGCAGCCCGGTCGGTCAGGTCCGTGCCGCGCGGGAGGGAGACCGTCACGACGCCGGGCCGGGGTCGGCGGCCGGGGGCGCGTTCTCCTCCTCGGTCACCAGCCCGCCGCCGACCGGGTAGCCCTCCCCGTCGTCGGGTTCGTCGGAGGCGATGCTCGGCGCCTCGCCGATCTCGCCCCGCTTGCCGCCCCGGGTGGGGTCGCCGGCGTCCGGCTCGGGACGGCCGCCCAGCTCGGAGCGGCCCTGTCCCTCGTCCGGCAGGTTCGGGTCCGGGTCGTTCTCGCTCATGACACGCTCCTGCTGTGGATGGGCTCGTCGGCGGTGTCATCGGCAGTCCCGCCTTCCGCCCGGTCCTCGGCGGAGTCTCCCTCGTCGTCGTCCTCGGGGGGACGGCGGTACGGGTCGGCGTCACCGGCGTACGTCGCGCCGGCGCGGATGCGGGCGAGCTCGGCGTCGGCGTGCCGCACCCGCTCGAGCGCCTCGTCCAGCTCGCGCGCGGTGTCGGGCACGTGGTCGGCGACGAAGGTGAGCGTGGGCACGAACTTGATGCCCGTCTGCCTGCCGACGGTCGAGCGCAGCACGCCGGTGGCCGACGTGAGGGCCTTGGCGGAGTCCTCGACCTCCGTCGCGTCGCCGTAGACGGTGTAGAAGACCGTCGCCTCACGCAGGTCGCTGGTCACCCGGGCGTCGGTGACGGTCACCATGCCGAGCCGCGGGTCCTTGATCTGCGTCTCGATCGCGGCGGAGACGATCTGGCGGATGCGCACCGCGAGCTTGCGGGCGCGGGCCGGGTCGGCCATCGGACCTCCTGGTGCTGGGCGCCCCGGTGCGCCGGGGCGGGGTGGTACGGAGCGGCCGGGACTCGGCCGCGGGCGGCCCCGTCCCGGGTCCCACCCCGAGCGTGCGAAGAGTGGGGAGGACGGGGTCCTTCAACAGTCGGTGTCGCTGAACAGCTGCCGGTGCGTCGAGAGCAGCGTCACCTCCGGCCGCTCGGCCAGCAACCGCTCGCAGGCGTCGAGGACGTCGCTCACCTGAGCGGCGTCCCCGGCCACCGTGGCCACCCCGACCTGCACGCGGCGGTGCAGGTCCTGGTCACCGACCTCCGCGGCGGCCACGGCGTAGCGGCGCCGCAGCTCGGCCACGATCGGCCGGACCACGGCGCGCTTGCCCTTGAGCGAGTGGACGTCCCCCAGCAGCAGGTCCGCGGTCAGCGACCCGGTGAACACTCGGCTCCGTCCCGGACCCCGCCCCGAGCCTGCGAGGGCTCGGGCGGCCCCGTCCTGGGAACCGCCGCGAGCTCGCGAGCGGTGGGGAGGACAGGGTCCTCCTCGGGGTCCTTCGTCTGCTCAGGTCGCGCGGCCGCGGCCAGGGACACCCCCCGGCCGCGGCCGTCCCGGACTACTCGCGCGGCTTCTCGCGCATCTCGAAGGTCTCGATGACGTCCTCGACCTTGATGTCGTTGAACGACCCGAGACCGATACCGCACTCGTAGCCCTCGCGGACCTCGGTCACGTCGTCCTTGAACCGGCGCAGCGACTCGACCGTGAGGTTGTCGGCGACGACCACGCCGTCGCGGACCAACCGGGCCCTGGAGTTCCGGGTGATCGTCCCGCTGCGGACGATGGAGCCCGCCACGTTGCCGATCCGCGGCACCCGGAAGACCTCGCGGACCTCCGCCGTGCCGAGCCCGACCTCCTCGTACTCCGGCTTGAGCATGCCCTTGAGGGCCGCCTCGATCTCCTCGATCGCCTGGTAGATGACCGAGTAGTACCGGACGTCGATGCCCTCGCGGTTGGCCAGCTCGGTGGCCTGCCCCTCGGCCCGGACGTTGAAGCCCAGGACGATGACGTCGTCGGCCAGCGCCAGGTCGATGTCGCTCTTGGTGATCGACCCGACCCCGCGGTGGATGACCCGCAGCGAGACGTCGTCGCTCACCTCGATCTTCATCAGCGCGTCCTCGAGCGCCTCCACGGTGCCCGAGTTGTCGCCCTTGATGATCAGGTTGAGCTGGCGGTTCTCCTTGAGCGCCGCGTCGAGGTCCTCCAGGCTGATCCGCTTGCGCATCGATGCGTTCTGCGCGTTGCGGATGCGGGCCTGGCGGCGGTCGGCGATCTGCCGGGCCACCCGGTCCTCCTCGACGACGAGGAACGTGTCGCCGGCGCGGGGCACGGAGGTGAGACCGACGACCTGCACCGGACGCGCGGGCAGCGCCTCCTTGAGCTTGTTGCCGTGCTCGTCGAGCAGCGACCGGACCCGCCCGTAGGCGTCGCCGGCCACGATCGAGTCTCCCTGGCGCAGCGTGCCGCGCTGGACCAGCACCGTGGCGACGGGGCCACGGCCCTTGTCCAGCTTGCCCTCGATGACCACGCCCTGCGGGTCCATCTGGGTGTTGGCCCGCAGGTCCAGCGAGGCGTCGGCGGTCAGCAGGATCGCGGTCAGCAGGTCCTCGATGCCCTGGCGGGTGGTCGCGGAGACGTCGACGAACATCGTGTCGCCGCCGTACTCCTCGGCCACCAGCCCGTACTCGGTGAGCTGCTGACGGATCTTGGCGGGGTTGGCCCCCTCCTTGTCGATCTTGTTGACCGCGACCACGATGGGCACCTCGGCGGCCTGGGCGTGGTTGAGCGCCTCGACCGTCTGCGGCATGACGCCGTCGTCGGCGGCCACGACCAGGACGACGATGTCGGTCACCTTCGCGCCACGGGCACGCATCGCGGTGAACGACTCGTGACCCGGGGTGTCGATGAAGGTGATCGGGCGCTCCTCGCCCTCCAGCTCGGTGGTGATCTGGTAGGCGCCGATGTGCTGGGTGATGCCGCCGGCCTCCCGCGCCACCACGTTGGTGTTCCGGATGGCGTCCAGCAGCTTGGTCTTCCCGTGGTCGACGTGACCCATGACGGTGACGACCGGCGGGCGGGCCTCCCAGTCCTCCTCGTCACCCTCGTCGCCGAAGGTGAGGTCGAAGGTCTCGAGCAGCTCGCGGTCCTCGTCCTCGGGGCTCACGACCTGGATGTCCCAGCCGATCTCGGCACCGAGCAGCTGCAGCGTCTCGTCGTTCACCGACTGGGTCGCGGTGACCATCTCGCCCAGGTGGAACAGGGCGGTGACCAGCGCGGCCGGCTGGGCGCCGATCTTCTCGGCGAGGTCGGTCAGCGACGCACCGCGCGGCAGCCGGACGACCTGCCCGTTGCCCCGCGGCAGGCTGACGCCGCCCATGCTGGGCGCCGCCATCTGGTCGAACTCCTGGCGCCGCTGCTTCTTGCTCTTGCGCCCGCGGACCGGGCCGCGCCCGCCGGGACGGCCGAAGGCACCTGCGGTACCGGCACCGGAGCCACCACGGCCCCGGCCGCGGCCACCGCCGCCGCCGCTGCGGAAACCGCCGCCGGCGGGAGCGCCGCCGCCACCGCCACCGCCACCGCCACCGCCACCGCCACCGGGACGGAAGCCGCCGCCACCGCCACCGGGGCCACCCCCGGGACGGCCACGACCGGCAGGGGCACCGGGACGGCCGGCACCGGCCGGCCGCGGCGGCATCATGCCGGGCGAGGGACGCTGCGGCATCATCCCCGGGTTCGGACGCGGACCGCCGGGACCGGCCGCCGGACGCGGGCCGCCGGCACCGGGACCCGGGCGCGGGCCACCGGCCGCCGGACGCGGACCGCCGGCACCGGGACCCGGACGGGTACCGCCGGGACCGGCCGGGCCGGGACGCGGGCCGCCGGCACCGGGACCCGGACGCGGGCCACCGGCGGGACCGGGACGCGGCGCGCCGCCGGCCGGAGCCGGACGGGGAGCGCTGCTGAAGGGGTTGTTGCCCGGACGCGGAGCCGGGCGCGGGCCCGGTCGCGGACCGGCACCCGGCGCGGCCGGGCGCGGGCCCGGGGTGGAGCCACCGGCCGGGCCGGGGCGCGGGGCACCCGCCGGACGTGGGTCAGCGGGCGCCGCGGGCGGCTGCTGGGTCGCGGGCGGCTGCTGGGTCGGCGCGCTGGCCGCCGGGGCCTGGGGCTCCGGAGTGGTCGGCCGCGGGCCGGGGACGGGCGCACCGGGCCGGGCCGCGCCGGGACGCGGGCCCGGAGCCGGGGCACCGGAGACACGGGTCGCCGGCGACTGCGGCGCGGGGGCCGGAGCCGGAGCGGGTGCCGGGGCGGGTGCGACCGGGACGGACGGCGCGGCCGGAGCGGCGGCGGCCGGGGCCTGCGGGGGACGCGGACCCGGGCGCGGAGCCGGCTTGGGAGCGGCCGCCTGGCCACCACCGTTGCCGCCGCCGTTGGCACCGGAGGCGACGAATGCCTCCCGGAGCCGCCGGGCCACGGGGGCCTCGACGGTCGAGGAGGCGGACTTCACGAACTCGCCCTGCTCCTTGAGCTTGGCGAGCACGGTCTTGCTGTCGACACCGAACTCCTTGGCGAGTTCGTGTACGCGGGCTTTGCCTGGCACGGATCTCCTCTTTGTGAGGCCGGCGGCTGGCCCGCGCGACCTCGTCGTCAGTACTGCATGGTCTGGCTTGTCATCGTGGGGACTTCACGGCTTGCTCATCCGACGACGTCTCGCTCTCGACGTGCGGCCCCGCCGGGTGCGGGTCCGTCTGTGTTGGTGCGGTGGTCGTTCGTGCGTGCTCGCCCGTCCGGGACCCGATCCCCGTGTGCGCCACAGAGGCGCCGAGGACGTGCTCCCGGAGCGGACCGGCCTCCACCGGGGAGCCGCCGCCTCCGGGGAGGCGCAGCGCCCGGGGGAGGGCCCGGCGTCGCTCCGCTGCGTGCAGGCACTCCGGAGTGGGGTGCAACGAGGCACCCCGGCCGGGGAGCCTCCGTCGCGGATCGGGGACGAGCGCCCCGTCCCGCGCGACGACGCGCAGCAGATCGGTGACCGGAGCGCGCTTCCGGCAGCCCACACAGGTGCGCACCGGGATCGACGTTTCGGCCACCCTGCACTCTAGCGCGCTGAGGGCCCCGGGTGTTCCGGGCTCCGGCCACCGGGTACCCGACCGGGGCGTGCGCCCACGCCCGGGCCCCCGGGGCGGCCGCCGCGCACGGCCGGTGCGCCCGAGCGCAGCGGCGCCCGTCCGACGCCCGGCGAGGGCGTGGCGTCGTCGGGCTGGGCGTCGCTGCGGATGTCGATCCGGCAACCGGTCAGCCGCGCGGCCAGGCGGGCGTTCTGGCCCTCCTTACCGATCGCCAGCGACAGCTGGTAGTCGGGGACGACGACCCGCACGGCCTTCGCCTGGCGGTCGACGAGCTGGGCGCTGGAGACCCGCGCCGGGCTCAGCGCCGAGGCC
Organism: Geodermatophilus sp. URMC 65; assembly: GCF_053502545.1. NCBI lineage: Bacteria > Bacillati > Actinomycetota > Actinomycetes > Geodermatophilales > Geodermatophilaceae > Geodermatophilus > Geodermatophilus sp. URMC 65. The sequence continues at coordinate 3,938,093 of NZ_CP199954.1, read as the reverse complement.
ACGAAGGTCGCCGGGTCGTCGGACCAGTCGACGATGTCGATCTTCTCGCCGTGCAGCTCGCTCATGACGTTGCGCACCCGCTGCCCCATCGGGCCGATGCAGGCGCCCTTGGCGTTGAGCCCCGCCACCGAGGTGCGGACGGCGATCTTCGAGCGGTGGCCGGCCTCGCGCGCGACCGCGACGATCTCGACGCTGCCGTCGGCGATCTCGGGGACCTCGAGGGCGAAGAGCTTGCGGACCAGGTTCGGGTGGGTGCGCGAGACGGTGACCTGCGGGCCGCGGTAGGTGCGGGCGACCGAGACCACGTAGGCCTTCAACCGGCTGCCGTGGGGGTAGCTCTCCCCCGGCACCTGCTCGGCCGCGGGCAGCACCGCCTCGACCTTGCCGATGTCGACGAGCACCGTGCCGCTGGCGTTGCGCCGCTGGTCGGCCTGCACGATGCCGCTGACGACGTCGCCCTCCTTGCCCGCGTACTCGCCGAAGGTCTGCTCGTGCTCGGCGTCGCGCAGCCGCTGGACGATGACCTGCTTGGCGGTGCTGGCCGCGATCCGGCCGAAGTCCTGCGGGGTGTCGTCCCACTCGCGGACGACCTCGCCGTCCGGACCGAGCTCCTGGGCGAGCACCGCGACCTCGCCGGTCTTTCGGTCGACGTGCACCCGCACGTGCTTGCTCGCGCCGTCGGCGTGCCGGTACGCGGTCACCAGGGCCGTCTCGATGGCCTCGATGACCGTGTCGGCCGGGATGCCCTTCTCCCGCTCGACCGCCTTGAGGGCGGTCACGTCGATGTTCACTGTCCTCCTCCGTCGTCGTCCGCGGGATCCGGCTGCGCGGTGGCGTCCTGGGGCTCCCCGTCCGCCCCCGGCTCGTGCCGGCCGAACTCCACCTGCACCCGTCCGGTGCCCAGCTCCTGCCACGGCACCTGTCGCCGGGTGGGCGGCCGCTTCTTCGCCCCGGGCTTGCCCTTCGCCTCCACCGCGAGGGTCACCCCGTCGCCGACGACCTCCAGCACCCGCGCGGTCACCTGCTCGGCCGAGCCCGCGGGGCCCACGGCCACGGTGACCAGCCGCCCGGTGTTGCGCCGCCAGTGCCGCGGCTCGGTGAGCGGCCGGTCGACCCCGGGGCTGGTGACCTCCAGCACGTAGGGGGCGCTGCCGAACTCGCCGTCGTGCTCGTCGAGGGCCGTGGACACCGCGCGGCTGACCTCCGCGACGTCGTCGAGGGTCACGCCGGCGTCCCGGTCGACCACGACGCGGACGATGCTGCGCCGGCCGGCGGGGGTGACGACCAGCTCCTCGAGGTCGTAACCGGCGGCCTCGACGACCGGCGCGACCAGTCCCGCCAGCCGAGTGGCGACGGGGTCGGTGCGGGGGGCGGCGGACACGGCTCCCTCCCTCTCCTGGGCTCGGTCGGCGGCACGCGCACGGTGGTCCGGAGCCGGTGTTCCCGCCCGCCGGGGGGACGGCGGACACGCCGTCGGCCCGGAACCGGGCGGAGGGTCAGATTACCGCTCCGCCCGCGGGTCCGAGACCGGGCGGCCGGGGAGGAACCCGCCCGCCGTGTGCTTCCGGCCCGGCGGAGGCCGGGCTGAGAGGATGGGGCTGATGGCACCCCTCGCTCCGCCCGCTCCCGCGGGCTTCCCCCGTCGCGCCTTCCTCGCGGCCTCGGCCGGGCTCGCGCTGCTGGCCGCCGGCTGCACCGCGGGCTCCTCGGGCGCCCCGGCGGTGAGCACCGAGGAGGCCGACCGGCTGGCCGGCCAGGTCGCCGTCCAGGAGGCGGTGGTCGCGGCCTACGCCGTGGCGACGACCGCCGATCCCGCCCTGGCCCTGAGCGACCTGGCCGCGCAGGCCGGCGAGCAGCTCGACCGGCTGCGCGCCGCCGCGCCGTCCTCGACGTCGTCGCCGGCCGCGTCCTCCTCCGCACCGCCGCCCCCGCCGCCCGGCGGGGACGTGCGCACCTGGCTGCGTCAGCAGGTGGCCGGCGCGGCCGCCTCCCACGCCGCGGCCTGCGCCCGGCAGACCGGCGCCCGGGCGGCCCTGCTCGGGGCGGTCGCCGCGGGGCTGCGCGGGCACGAGACGGCACTGGCGTGAGCGGAGGACGGGCACGTGGCTGACGACGGCGTCCTCGACGAGCGCACCGAGACCGCGGCGCTGCGCGAGGTGCTGGCCGCCGAGCACGCCGCCGTGTGGGGGTACGGCGCGGTGGGCGCGGCGCTGCCGCCGGACGCCCGCGAGCCCGCGGTGGCCGGCGACATCGCGCACCGGGACGTCCGCGACCGGCTGGTGGCGCTGCTGGACGCGCGCGGCGCCGACCCGGTGCCCGGCCAGGCCGGCTACACCCTGCCCTTCCCGGTCCTGTCGGCGGTGGACGCCGCCGCGCTGGCCGTCGTCCTCGAGGAGGGCGTGTCCGCGGCCTGGGTCCGGCTGCTCGACCAGGCGACCGAGCCGTCGGTGCGCGAGCTCGCGGTCGAGGAGCTGGGCACCGCCGAGGTGCGCGCTGTCGGGTGGCGCACCGCCGCCGGCCGGACGCCGGTCACCAGCGCGTTCCCCGGACTCTCCTGAGCCCCTCGGCCTCCCTGCAGGTCGAAGGACCCCCTCCTCCCCACCGCTCGCACGCTCGCGGCGGGCCCCAGGACGATGCCGAGGAGTGGGGGTCGGTCCTCACCCCAGCCCGCCGAGGAAGGCGTCGGTCACGTCGACGGCCACGCTGCTGGACTGCCCCGTCTCCACCAGGACGGCGAAGGCCAGGTCGCCCTGCGGTCCGCCCAGCTGGTAGCCCATGAACCAGCCGTGGGCGTCGGGCGGGGTGTTGGTGCCGAACTCGGCGGTGCCGGTCTTGCCGTAGACCTCGCCGCGGTCGGCCAGCCCGCTCGCCGTCCCCGAGAGCACCACCTCGCGCATCATCGGCCGCAGCGCGTCGAGCACGGCGGGGTCCGGGCCGGCGGGGACCTGTCCGGCTGGCTCCGCGCCGACCACCTCGACCGGCGCCGCGGCGGTCCCGCTCGCGATCCCCGCGGCCACCAGGGCCAGCTGCGCGGGGCTCATCAGCACCTGGCCCTGGCCGATGGCGTTGGCCGCCTTCGTCGTCCCGGTGCTGTCCGCGGGGACCTCGCCGCTGAACACGTCGACCGGCAGCTGCCAGTCGGTGCCCACGCCGTAGGAGGCGGCGGCGCCGGCCAGCGCGTCGTCGGGCAGCTGCAGCCCCTGCTGCATGAAGGTCGTGTTGCAGGACTCGGCGAAGGCCTCGGTGAACGGGACCGTGCCCAGGTCGAACTGGTCGGCGTTCTCGAACTCGCGCCCGTCGACGACGAAGGTGCCGGGGCAGGCGACCGGCGTCTGCGGGGTCAGCGTGCCGGTGGCCAGGAGTGCGGTGGCGGTGATCGTCTTCATGCTCGAGCCGGGCGGGTACCGGCCGGCCAGGGCGTTGCCCGCCGCGGCCGCTTCGTTCGAGGACACCGCCAGGACCTCCCCCGTCCCGGGCCGGACGACGACCAGGTGGGTCGGCAGCTGCTGGGTGGCGACGGCGGCGTCGGCGGCGGTCTGCACCTCGCGCACCAGCGGCGTCTGCACCGGCCGGCCCGGCACCGGCCCGACCGCGTCGATCTGACGGCCGGGGTCCCCGGTGGCCTCGTCGGTGCTGACGACGGAGACGGTGAAGCCGGGGGTGCCGGTCAGCTGCTCCTGCAGGGCGCGCTGCAGCCCGGACAGGCCCAGCTCGTCGCCGGCGGCGTACACCTGGGTGCCGTCCTCCGCGGTCTCCTCGATCACCTCGGCGGTCGCCGGGCCGACCCGGCCCAGCAGGGCCGAGGCGAAGCGGGGGCTGGGGGCCAGCAGCCGGGTGTCGGTGGGGAACACCGCGCCGGGCAGGTCGAAGACCTGCGCGCGGATGGCCTCGAAGTCCGGACGGCGCAGCGTGATGACCGGCACGAACTGGCCCGCGGGCGCGGCCTGGACGTCGGCGACGATCTCCTCGGCGGGGATCCCGGTGGCCGACGACAGCCCCGCCGCGAGCGCCGGCAGGTCGGTGACCTGGGCGGGGTCGACGCCGACGTTGACGACCTCGGTCGGGGCGAACAGCGGCTGCCCGGCCGCGTCGGTGATGTCGGCCCGCTCGGGCAGCTCGCGCTCCAGCAGCAGGCGCTGGCCCTCGCCCAGCTCCGGGTGCACCAGGGCCGGCTCCGCGACGACGTCCCAGCCCTCCTCGGCCTCCTGCAGCCGCAGGATGGCGGGGTAGCTCCAGTCCGGGGCGGCGGCGAGGTCCCAGGTGGCGGTCCAGTCGACGGTGGCGGTGCCGTCCTCGACGGTCACCGGCCCGACCTCCGGGCTCAGCACGGCCTCGGGCAGGTCGGTCGCGGTCTGCCCGAGCAGGGCGGTCGCGACGTCGGGGTCCGTGGTGGCACCGGCGGCGGCCGCGGTGTCCCCGGCCGCCCAGTCGGCGAGGAAGGCCTCGGCCGCGGAGCGGACGTCGTCCTCGGCGTTGCCCGAACAGGCCGCCAGCACCGGCACGGCGAGCAGTGTGAACGTGGACCCCAGGACCGTCCCCCGACGTGTGCGCACGGGGAGACAGCGTTCCAGACGAGGACGTCGATCCCCGGGAGGCCGATCCCCACCGGTGACGTACTGGAACGGCCTCCCTGCAGGGTCCCGCCGCTGGCTCCGTCCCGAGCTCACTCCGAGCGTGCGAGGAGTGAGGAGGACGGGGTCCTCACATGACGGGGGGCAGGGAGGTCCTCCCGTCAGAACAGGACGCTGGCGAACTGCCCGACCTCGCGGAACCCGACCCGGGCGTAGGCCGCGCGGGCGGAGGCGTTGAAGTCGTTGACGTAGAGGCTGACCACCGGCGCGATCGCGGTGCGCGCGTACTCGACGACGGCCGCGGTGCCGGCGGCGCCGATGCCGCGGCCGCGGTGGGCGGGGGCGACCCAGACGCCCTGCACCTGGCAGACGCCGCGGGAGACCGCGCCGATCTCGGCCTTGAACAGCACCTGGCCGCCCTCGATCCAGGCCAGCGACTGGCCGGCGCGGACCAGGTCGGCGACGCGGGCGCGGTAGGCCACGCCGCCGTCCACCCGCAGCGGGCTGACCCCGACCTCCTCGGTGAACATGGCCACCGCGGCCGGCAGCAGGACGTCGAGCTCGACCGGCCGCACCGGGCGCACCCGAGGCTCCGGGGCGATCGCCGGCGGGCCTTCGATGGCCAGCAGCGGCTGGTGGGGCCGGTGGTCGCGGGGCGGTCCCCAGGAGGGCTCCAGCAGCCCCCACAGCGGGTCCACGGAGGCGGCCGGGCCGACGATGGTCGAGCAGCGCCGTCCGGCGCGGCGGGCGCGCTCGGCGAAGGCGGCGGCCGCCGGGCGCTCGGCCCCCGGCAGGGCGAACGGGATCAGGTTCGCCCCGGCCAGGCAGATCGCGTCCAGCGAGCGCCCGCTGTCCAGACCCCACAGCGGGGCGCCGAGGGCCGCGGCGGAGGTGCCGACGGCCTCGACCCGCCCGGCGATGACGCAGGCCGCCACCGGGTCGCTGGCGAGCAGGGCACGGACGGCGGGCTCGTCGGTCTCGTCGAGGACCCGCGCCGTCGGGGTGGTGGGGTGGGTGGAAGACACCGGCGAGCGCAGCACCGGACCGGTCAGCTGACGGTGACGACGGGCGGGCCGGACGGCGTGCCCTCGTCGACGACCTCACCGGCGAGGCGCATGGCCTCCTCGATCAGGGTCTCCACGATCTGCGACTCGGGCACGGTCTTGATGACCTCGCCCTTCACGAAGATCTGCCCCTTGCCGTTGCCCGACGCCACCCCGAGGTCGGCCTCGCGGGCCTCGCCCGGGCCGTTGACGACGCAGCCCATGACCGCCACCCGCAGGGGCACCTCGAGCCCGTCGAGGCCCGCGGTCACCTCGTCGGCCAGCGTGTAGACGTCGACCTGGGCGCGGCCGCACGAGGGGCAGCTGACGATCTCCAGGCCGCGCTGGCGCAGGTTCAGCGACTCGAGGATCTGGTTGCCGACCTTGACCTCCTCGGCGGGCGGGGCCGAGAGGGAGACGCGGATGGTGTCGCCGATGCCCTGGGAGAGCAGCGCGCCGAAGGCGACGGCGGACTTGATGGTCCCCTGGAAGGCCGGGCCGGCCTCGGTGACGCCGAGGTGCAGCGGGTAGTCGCACTGTGCGGCCAGCAGCTCGTAGGCGCGCACCATGACCACCGGGTCGTTGTGCTTGACCGAGATCTTGATGTCGCGGAAGTCGTGCTCCTCGAACAGCGAGCACTCCCACAGCGCCGACTCGACCAGCGCCTCGGGCGTGGCCTTGCCGTACTTGGCCAGCAGCCGCTTGTCCAGCGACCCGGCGTTGACGCCGATCCGGATCGGGATGCCGGCGCCCTTGGCCGCCCTGGCGATCTCGCCGACCTTGTCGTCGAACTTCTTGATGTTGCCCGGGTTGACCCGGACGGCGGCGCAGCCGGCGTCGATCGCCGCGAAGACGTAGCGCGGCTGGAAGTGGATGTCGGCGATGACCGGGATCTGCGACTTCCTGGCGATGATCGGCAGCGCCTCGGCGTCGTCGGTGTCCGGGACGGCGACCCGCACGATCTGGCAGCCCGAGGCGGTCAGCTCGGCGATCTGCTGCAGCGTGGCGTTGATGTCAGCGGTCTTGGTCGTCGTCATCGACTGCACGCTGACCGGGTGGTCACTGCCGACGCCGACGTCGCCGACCATGAGCTGACGCGTCTTGCGCCGGGGAGCGAGGACGGGCGGGGGTGCTGCGGGCATGCCGAGACCGACGGGGATGGCCATGACCACGAGTATCGCCCTGTGTCACAGATCGGTGCCGGTGACGTGGGGCGGAACACCTCCGCGGCTACTGCAGGGTGATCGGGTTGACGATGTCGGCGATCAGCAGCAGGCCCGAGAGCACGACGAACAAGCCTGCGACGGCGTAGGCGACCGGCATCAGCCGGGCGATGTCGAACGGGCCGGGGTCGGGCCGGCCGCGCAGCCGGGCGACGACCGAGCGCGCCTTCTCGTACAGCGCGCCGGCCACGTGCCCGCCGTCGAGCGGGTAGATCGGCAGCAGGTTGAACAGGAACAGCACCAGGTTGATGCTGGCCAGCAGCTGCAGGAACGTGCTGACCTTCTCCAGGGTGGTGAGCTGCGGGATGGAGAAGACCTCGCCGGAGATGCGGCCCACGCCGACGACGCCGATCGGCCCGTTGGGGTCGCGCTCCTCCCCCAGGAACGCCGCGCGGAACAGCTGCGGGATGCGCTCGGGGATCTCGACCAGCCGCTCGACGGCGTTCGTCAGGATCATCCCGAAGTAGCCGGGGATGGCCGAGGCGTCCTGCCGGGCCAGCTGTCCGCTCGGCGAGATCCCGAGGTAGCCGGCGGTCGTCGTCCCCTCGGTGGCGTCGGTCGGGTCGGCGTAGACGGTGTTGGGGATCGGCGTGACGGTGAGCTGCTGTCGTGCCCCGTCCCGCTCGACGGTGAGGTCCAGCGGCTGCCCGGGGCTGGTGCGGATCGCCTCCTGCATCCGCGTCCAGCTGTCGTACGCCGTCGGGTCCAGCGGCTGACCGTCGATGGCGACGATCGTGTCCCCGGGGCGCAGGCCGGCGGCCGCGGCCGGGCTCTGCTGGGGCAGCGCGCAGCCCGGCGTCCCCTCGGCGCAGGTCTGTCCCTGCGGGTCGATCGGCACCGCGCACGGGTCGGTCTCGCCCTGGGTCACGGCGTCGGCCGGGAGCACGCAGGCCGGGACGGTCCGCACCGTCGTCGTGAACACGCTGGTGCCGACCACGGTCAGCAGCACGCTGAACAGCAGCACCGCCAGCACCAGGTTGTGGAAGGGGCCGGCGAACATCACGATGACCCGCTGCCACCAGGGCTTGGCCCAGAAGACCCGCCCCGCGTCGCCGGGGCGGACGTCGTCGAGCGCCGCGCCGCGGACCTCGGCGATGAACGAGCGCATGCGGGTCGCCCGCTTGCTCTCGTTCTCCTCGGCCGGCGGGATCATCCCGATGATGCGGATGTAGCCGCCGAGCGGTACGGCCTTGACGCCGTACTCGGTCTCCCCGCGCGTGCGGGAGAAGACGGTCGGGCCGAAGCCGACCATGAACTGCGGCACCCGCATGCCGAACTTCCGCGCCCAGAAGAAGTGCCCGTACTCGTGGAAGGCGATCGAGAACAGCAGTCCGAGCGCGAAGAGGACGATGCCGAGGACGGTGAGGAGTGCTCCGCTCAGTTCAGCCTCCGGCGATGACGCCCCGGGCGTGCTCCCGGGCCCACTTCTCCGCGGCCAGCACGTCCTCGACGCGGGTGGGTGCGCCGAGGTCCGGCGCGTCGTCGAGGGTACGCGCGACGAGGTCGACGATGCCCCGGAACGGCAGGCGACCCGCCAGGAAGGCCGCGACCGCCTCCTCGTTGGCGGCGTTGTAGAGCGCCGGCACCACGCCCCCTGCCTGACCGGCGGAGCGGGCCAGCGACACGGCGGGGAACGCCTCGTCGTCCAGCGGGGCGAACTCCCAGCTGCTCGCCGTCGACCAGTCCAGCGCCGGTTGCACGCGAGGCAGCCGGTCGGGCCAGGCCAGGGCCAGCGCGATCGGCAGCCGCATGTCCGGCGGGCTGGCCTGGGCGATGGTCGCGCCGTCGGCGAAGGTCACCATCGAGTGCACGATCGACTGCGGGTGCACGACCACGTCGATCTCGGCGAAGGGGACGTCGAAGAGCAGGTGTGCCTCGATGAGCTCCAGGCCCTTGTTGACCAGGGTCGCCGAGTTGATCGTCACGACCGGGCCCATGTCCCAGGTCGGGTGCGCCAGCGCCTGCTCGACGGTGACGTCGGCCAGCTCGGCGGCGCTGCGGCCGCGGAACGGCCCGCCGCTGGCGGTGAGCACCAGCCGGGCCACCTCGCTGCGGGCGCCGCCGCGCAGGCACTGCGCCAGCGCCGAGTGCTCGGAGTCGACCGGCACCAGCTGCCCGGGTGCGGCCGCGGCGGTGACCAGCTCCCCGCCGGCCACGAGCGACTCCTTGTTGGCCAGCGCGACGGTGCGGCCGGCCCGCAGCGCCGACAGCGTGGGCCGCAGCCCGATCGAGCCGGTGATGCCGTTGAGGACGACGTCGGCCGGGCGGGCGGCGAGCTCCTCGGCCGCCCGCGGGCCGGCGAGGATCTCCGGCAGTGCGAACTCGCCCCTCGACCAGCCGCGCTTGGACGCCGCGGCGTAGAAGGCCAGCTGCAGGTCCTGGGCGGCGGTCGCCCGCGCCACGGCGACGGTGCGGACGCCGAGGGACAGCGCCTGCTCGGCCAGCCGGGCGACGTCCCCGCCCCCGGCGGCCAGGCCGGTGATCCGCAGCCGGTCGGGGTTCTGCTCGGCCACCGCGATCGCCTGCCGGCCGATCGACCCGGTGGAGCCCAGCACCGTCACCTCGCGCAGGTCGCTCACGGGCGCATCCTCCCCGACGCGCCGCCCTCCCTCGGTGGGTGCCGCCGACGGGGTGCTGGCAGGATGGTGGTGTGAGCGAGCAGACCCACCGCGAGCGCATCTCCGTGGACCACCCCGCGACCGGGCGGGTCAACCAGCCCAACCGCGAGGAGGGCGTCGTCCGGGCCGGGGCCCAGCCCGTCGAGCACGAGCGCCCCGAGGACTGGGGCTGGCACGGCGAGACCGGCAGGTGGGGCCGCGTCGGTGCGGTCATCGCGACGCTGTTCATGCTGGCCTACCTGTTCGGGAACCACGAGGGCCGGATCGAGGACATCTGGGTGGTGTCCATCGCCGCCGTGATGATCCTGATCCTGCTGCTCGACTGGCGACGCCGCCGCAACGCCTGGCGCGCCAAGTAGCCGCGAGCACCCGAGAGGCCCGTCCCCTGCTGCAGGGGGCGGGCCTCTCGTCATGCAGCACGTCGACGGGCGCACCGCGCTGGCCCTGGTCCGCTCCCGGCACCCGCAGCACCTCGTCGACGGGGCCTGGACGCCGGTCCCGGCCGACCCGGACGGACGGGCGTCGGCCGCCGGCACGGTGCTCGGGGCGCTGGTGGACTCCGTCCGCGGAACGGTCGTCCGGCCATGGCGGCTGCAGACCGTGGGGTGGGCGACCACCGGGGCACTCACCGTCGACCCGGGGACCTCCCTGACCGATCTCGCCGCGCTCGCCGGCGCGGACCTGTCGACGGCCGAGGTGGTGCCGAGCGACCTCCGGGACAGCGCCATCCCGGTGGCTCTGCCCACCGCTGGAACGCGTGCTGCGATCGAGGCCGCCGGCCTCTCGTGCAGCGGCTGACGGGTCAGCTGACGCCGACGCCGATCGCCAGCCCGACCGCGTAGGTGACCCCGGCCGCGACCGCGCCGAAGAGCAGCTGGCGCGCGGCGGCGTACCACCAGGGCCGCGGCGTGAAGCGTGACGACAGCGCCCCGGCCACGGCGAGGCCCACGGCGCCGCAGATGAGCGCGGCGGCGAGCACGGAGAAGCCCAGCAGGTAGGGCAGCAGCGGGATCACCGCGCCGGTGGCGAAGGTGAGGAACGAGGAGACCGCCGCCGTCCACGGCGAGGGCTTGTCGGCCGGGTTGAGCCCCAGCTCGGCGACCACGTGCAGCCGCAGTGCGGTGTCGGGGTCGCGGTGCAGCTGGACGGCGACCTGCTGGGCGAGGTCGGCGTCCACGCCGCGGACCCGCAGCATCTGCACCAGCTCGGCGAGCTCGCCGCGCGGGTTGCGCTCGAGCTCGCGGCGCTCCTTCTCCACCTCGAGGTCGAGCTGCTCGTTCTGCGTGCGCACCGAGGTGTACTCCCCCAGCGCCATGGAGATGGCGCCGGCGACCAGGCTGGCCACGCCGGACAGCACGATCGCGCGGGAGGAGGCGCCTCCGCCGCCGACGCCGGCGACCAGCGCGGTGTTGGTGACCAGCCCGTCCATGGCGCCGAAGACGGCGGCCCGCAGCCACCCGCCGGAGACGTCGGCGTGGCTGTGCTCGTGCGCCTCCGCCGCCGGCGCCTCCGAGCTCACTCGTCCGCCTCGGCGCCCAGCTCCACCGGCGGCTCGAGGGACGGCGCGGGGACGGCCACGGTGGGCACGCCCTCCACCCGGTCGGCCGCGGCGAGCTGACCGCACGCGCCGTCGATGTCCTGGCCGCGGGTGTCGCGGACCGTCGTCGGCACGCCGTGCGCCCGCAGCCGCGCGACGAACTCGCGCTGCGCGGGCAGCGGGCTGGCGTCCCAGCGGCTGCCCGGCGTCGGGTTGAGCGGGATGAGGTTGACGTGCGCCCGCCGGTCGGCGAGCAGCCGGCCGAGCAGGTCGGCGCGCTCGGGCTGGTCGTTCACGTCGCGGATGAGTGCGTACTCCACCGAGTACCGGCGGCCGGTGCGCGCGGCGTAGGCGTCGGCGGCGTCGACGACCTCGTCGACCTTCCAACGCGTGTTGATCGGCACCAGGGTGTCGCGCAGCTCGTCGTCGGGCGCGTGCAGGCTCACCGCGAGGGTGACGTGCAGCCCCTCCTCGGTCAGCCGCCGGATCGCCGGGACGACGCCGACGGTGGAGACGGTGATCGAGCGCTGCGACAGCCCCAACCCGTGCGGCGCGGGCCTCACCAGGGCGTCGAGGGTCTTGCGGACGCGCGCGTAGTTCGCCAGCGGCTCGCCCATGCCCATGAAGACCACGTTGGACAGCCGGCCGGGCCCGCCGGGGACCTCACCGTTGGCCATCGCCGCGGCCGCCGCGACCGCCTGGCCGACGATCTCCGCGGCCGAGAGGTTGCGGGTCAGCCCGTTCTGGCCGGTGGCGCAGAAGGGGCAGGCCATGCCGCAGCCGGCCTGGCTGGAGATGCAGACGGTGGCCCGGTCCGGGTAGCGCATGAGCACGCTCTCGACCAGCGCTCCGTCGTGCAGCCGCCACAGGGTCTTGCGGGTGCGGCCGCCGTCGGCGCTCAGCGTCCGCACCGGCGTGAGCAGGCCGGGCAGCAGCGCGCCGGTGAGCTCCTCGCGCACCGCGGCCGGCAGGTCGGTCATCTGCGCCGGGTCGGTCACGCCCCGGTAGAAGTGCCGGGCGAGCTGGTCGGCCCGGAAGGCCGGCTGGCCCAGCTCGGTGACCGCGGCGCGGGCCTCCGCGCGGGTGAGGTCGGCGAGGTGGCGTGGCGGCTTGCCCCGGCGGGGGGCCTCGAACACGAGAGGGAGGGCAGTCATGGCATCCCCATGGTCCCACCCCGGGGCTCCCGTCGGCCCGGCCCGCGGGTGAGATCACGCTCCCGGCGGGCCGGTCCCCTCCGTCGGCAGCGGGAGCTGCGTGGGCTCGGGCACGTCGGACGGCGTCTGGGTGGGGTCGCCCTCAGGAGGTCCCGGCTCCCCCGGCTCCGCGGGATCCTCCCCCGATCCACCCGAGTCCTCCGGGGCCGGCGACTCGGGTGCGGTCGGGGGCTCCGGATCGCCGGTCTCGTCCTTCTCCGTCGACTCGTCGGGGGCGTCGCCCGCCGTCTCGTCGGTGCCGGTCCCGTCCGGCGTCCCCACGATCGGCGCACCGGTGACCGGGATGGCGTCCGGTGCGGACTCGGGGCCCTCGGGCTCCGAGGGGGCGACGACGGGGACGACCGCATCCGTCGTCCCGGGAACGGCGACCGGCACGGCCGGTGCCGGGGTCACGGCGGGGCGAGGAGATGTCACGACCGCGGCCCGCGGCGGTGTCCTGGTCACGGCATCGGACCGCGGGGAGCCAGGACCGGCAGGCGCCGGCGGCCCGGGCGGCGGCGGTGCCACCGTCGTCGCGGGCGGGGTTCCCGGCGAGGGGGCCGGCGTCGGTCGAGGGGTGGCGCGGTCGGACACCGCCGGTGCGGAGGTGGTCGGCGCGGCGACGTCCGCGGCCGGGACCGGGGTGTCGGACCCGGGTGCCAGCAGCGACGCCGCGGCGACCGCCCCGGCAACGAGCAGGCCGGCCGCCACCGAGAGCGCGCGTCGACGCGACGGGGCTCGGGCGCCGACGACGACGCGGACCGGCGCCGGCGCCGGCTGCAGGAACGCGTCGATCGCCTCGGCCGGCTCGGCCGGCTCGGCGGGCTCGGCGGGCTCGGCCAGCTCGGCCGGCTCGGCCGGCTCGGCCGGCTCGGCGGGCTGGGCCGGCCCGGCGGTCACTTCCGCCGGCCAGGCAGCCGCGGTGGCGGATCCGGCCGGCCCGTCGTCGGGGTCTGCGGTCGGGAGGTCGCCGGCGGGGACCTCAGCCGGTGCCAGGTCCGGCTCGGGGGCGCGCTGGTCCTCCGCGTCCGGCGCGTCCGGCGCGTCCTCGACGTCCGGCTGGTCCTCCTGGTCCGGCTCGCGCCCGGCGTCCGGCGTGGGGTCGGCGTCCGGCGTGGGGTCGGGATCCGGCTGCCCGGCGTCCGGCACGGGGTCGGTGTCCGGCTGCCGGCCGTCGGGCTCGGGCTCGGGGTCCCCGGCTGCCGGCCCGCGGCCGGCGTCCTCGACGGGCGGGGTCCCGCCCGGCTCGTCGCCCAGCCACTCGGGCAGCCAGGCGTCGTCCCAGTCGGCCGGGTCGGGCGTCTCGTCGGGAGCGCCGGGATCGGCCGGGACCGGCAGCTGGTCGACGTCGTCCGGATGACTGGAGCCCATGTCCTCCCCTGCCTCGCCGGGTGCGGTGCCGTCTCCCTGTCATCGGCAGCCGCAGCCCGGGACAGCACCTGGCACGCCGCGGGTTCGCCAGGTGAGCCGCGCCACGTCCTGCCACGCTGGCCGGCATGAGCCGGCTCGCCGAAGTGGACCTGACCCTGCGGTTGTCCAAGGACGAGGAGGCGAAGCAGCTCAAGGCCGCGCAGAAGCGGCTGGTGCACCTGCGCCTGCTCCTGGGTGGACAGATCGGCCCGGGCGAGATCGGACCGCCGTTGCTCGTGCTGTTCGAGGGCTGGGACGCCTCGGGCAAGGGCGGCGCGATCAAGCGTCTGGTCGAGCGGCTCGACCCTCGCCACGTGCGGGTCGCCCAGTTCGCCGCGCCCACCCACGACGAGAAGCGGCACCACTTCCTGTGGCGCTTCTGGCCGGTCCTCCCCGGCTGGGGCGGGATGGCCGTGCTCGACCGCACCTGGTACGGGCGGGTGCTCGTGGAGCGGGTCGAGGGCTTCGCGGCCGACGACGCGTGGCGCCGCGCCTACGGCGAGATCGCCGACCTGGAGTCCAGCCTCGCTGACGAGGGCACGGTGATCGTCAAGTTCTGGATGCACCTCTCGCCCGAGGAGCAGCTGCGCCGCTTCGAGTCCCGCCGCGACGACCCCTACCGCGCCTGGAAGCTCACCGACGAGGACTGGCGCAACCGCGAGAAGCGCCCGGACTACGAGGCGGCGGTCGAGGAGATGCTGGAGCGGACCGACACCCAGGCAGCCCCCTGGCACGTGGTCGCCGGGGAGGACAAGCGGTGGGCGCGGGTGGCGGTCGTCCGCACGGTCTGCGAGGCCGTGGAGGCGGCGCTGCGCGCCCGGGGCATCGACCCGGACCCCCCGCTCACGTGAGGCCCAGCCGGGCGTGCTGCCGGATCCAGGCGTGCATGGCGATGCCCGCCGCCACGCCGGCGTTGATCGACCGCGTGGAGCCGAACTGGGCGATGGAGACGGTCATCGAGGCGGCCGCGCGGGCCTCCGGCGTCAGCCCCGGCCCTTCCTGGCCGAACAGCAGCACGCACCGCTCCGGCAGGTGGGCGGTCTCCAGCGGGACGGCGCCGGGTCCGTTGTCGACGGCGACCAGCGTCAGCCCCTCCCGCGCGACGTGGGCGGCCAGCGCGCCGACGTCCGGGTGGTGGCGCAGGTGCTGGTAGCGGTCGGTGACCATCGCCCCCCGGCGGTTCCAGCGACGGCGACCCACGATGTGCACCTCAACGGCCAGGAACGCGTTCGCCGTCCGCACCACCGTCCCGATGTTGAGGTCGTGGCCGAAGTTCTCGATCGCGACGTGGAACGGGTGCCGGCGGGCGTCGAGGTCGGCGACGACCGCCTCGACCCGCCAGTAGCGGTAGCGGTCGGCGACGTTGCGCCGGTCGCCGTGCGCGAGCAGCTCGGGGTCGTAGCGCGGGTCCCCGGGCCACGGCCCGGGCCAGGGACCGACGCCCACCGTCGTCCCCCACTCCGTCGGGCCCGCCTCGCCGTCCACGCGGCCGATCGTCTCCCACGCACCGGACCGCCGTGCGCTCCGGGGCAGGATCGGCGGACGTGACCGACGGCGTCCTCGTCCACCTCACCGACCCCGCGGCCTGGCGGGCGGCGCTCGACACCGGGGCGCTGCGCCCGCCGTCCCTGGCCGGGCAGGGCTTCGTGCACCTCTCCACACCGGAGCAGGTGCACCTGCCGGCCGGGCGGCTGTTCCCCGGACGGCGGGACCTCGTGCTGCTCGTCGTCGACCCCGCGCGGCTGACCGACCCCGTGCGCTGGGCCCCCGGCGTGCCCGGCGACCCGCCCGGCATGCGCTTCCCGCACCTGCACGGCCCACTGCCGACCAGCGCCGTCGTCGCCGTCGTCCCGTACCGGCCGCCCGTCGAACCGGTGCTCCCACGGCCGGACGACGCGCTCGGCCGCGCGCGGGCGCTGTCGCTGTCGGTGCGGACCCGGCGGGCCGCCGAGGTGCGCGACGTCCCCAGCGGGGTGGCGGTGCTGGACCCGCGGTTCCCGTACTCCCGGGACGACAACCGGCTGGTCCTGTCGCACCCGGTCGACGCCGGCACGGTCGCGGCGAGTGCGGCCGCGGTCGCCGCCGACGCGGGCTGGCCGCACCTCGCCGCCACGCTGGCCTGGTCGGGTGCGGACGACGTGGCACGCGAGCTCGCCGGTCACGGATGGCGGGCCGAGGAACTGGTGGTGATGGCCCGCCCGGCCACGCCACCGCTCCCGGGACGCCGCGCGGAGGCCGTCGACCAGCGCGAGGTGCACGACCTCTGGGAGCGTTCGTGGCGGCGCGACCTGCCGACCGCGGAGGCCGACCTGGACGAGGTGGTGGCCCAGCTGATCGGCCGGGAGCACCGCAACGACCGGGTCGTCGCCGTCACCGACCTCGCCGTCCGGGAGGAGGGGCGGGTCGTCTCGGCCGGCCAGCTGCGCGTCGACGGCGCCACCGCCGCCTTCGAGTCGATGAACACCGACCCCGCGACCCGCGGACGCGGGTACGGCGACGCCGTCCTGGCGGCCGCGCTGGACCTCGCCGCCGAGCGCGGCTGTGACCTGGTGGTGCTGGAGGCCGACGCCACCGACTGGCCCCGGCACTGGTACGCCCGCCGCGGCTTCGCCGTCGTGGGGACGAACTGGGAGGTGACTGCGGCTCCCCTGCAGGGTCCCGCCGCGAGCTGGCGAGCGGTGGGGGGCAGGGGGGTCCTTCCTCAGGCCGGCGCGACGACCGACAGCAGCAGGTAGGCGACGGCGGCCGAGGGCAGCAGCGAGTCCAGCCGGTCCATGATGCCGCCGTGGCCGGGCAGCAGCTGCCCCATGTCCTTGATGCCGAGGTCGCGCTTGATCAGCGACTCCCCCAGGTCGCCGGCGGTCGCGCTGACGGCCAGGGCGACGCCGAACAGCACCCCGCCCCACCACGGCCCGCCGAGGGCGAGGGTGACGATCGGCGTGGCGACCAGCACGCAGGCGACGATCGAGCCGGCCATCCCCTCCCACGACTTCTTGGGACTGACCGACGGCGCCATGGGGTGCTTGCCGAAGAGCACGCCCGCGGCGAAGCCGCCGACGTCGTTGCCGACGACGGTGGCGATGAAGGCCAGCACGCGGGCCGCGCCGTCGTCCGGGACCAGCAGCAGGACGGCGAACCCGGCGAGCAGCGGGACGTACAGCGCCACCAGGACGCCGGCCGAGGCGTCCCGCAGGTAGTCGTCGGGACCGTCCCCCAGCCGCCACAGCAGGACGGCGAGGACGGTGAGCAGGAACGCCACCACGAGCCCGGAGGCGCCGCGGGTCCAGGCCAGCGCGATCATCGCGACCGCGCCGACGAGCAGGGGCACGAGCGGAGCGCGGACGCTCCCGGCCTGCAGCGCCCGGGTCAGCTCGACGACGCCGGTGAGGATCGCCGCACCCAGCACGAGCAGGAACGCCGGTCGGTAGACCAGCAGCGAGACCAGGATGACCGCGCCCAGCCCGAGGCCGACGCCGATGGCCGCGACCATGTCCCGACCGGCGCGGCCGGGCTTCCTCGCCGGTGTCGGGACCAGGTCGGGGCCGACGGACTCGGTCGTCGACGTGGGGGGCTCGGTCTGCGTGGTCCCCGGCTCGCGCCCGGACGGCCCGGCGGTCGCCGGCTCCGGCACGGGCAGCGGTGCCGTCCGCAGCTCGGTGACCGCCCGCGGCGGCAGCGGCGGCGGAGGCGGGGCCGGGCGCCGGCCGACGAGCGGGATCGGCCCGGTGTCGGGGTCGGGGGTCATGGCAGGGGGTCCGGACGGCTCACACCTCGAGGAGCTCGGACTCCTTGTGCTTGACCGCCTCGTCGATGCCGTGCACGTGCTTGGCGGTCAGGTCGTCGAGCTCCTTCTCCGCGCGGCGCACGTCGTCCTCGCCGGCCTCGCCGTCCTTGGCGATGCGGTCGAGCTCCTCCTTGGCCCGGCGGCGCACGTTGCGGATGGCGACCTTGGCGTCCTCGCCCTTGGAGCGGGCCTGCTTGACCAGGTCGCGGCGGCGCTCCTCGGTCAGCTGGGGGAACACCACGCGGATGATCTGACCGTCGTTGGTCGGGTTGACGCCGAGGTCGCTGTCGCGGATGGCCTTCTCTATGGCCGACAGCTGGCTGGTGTCGTAGGGCTTGATCACCGCCATGCGGGCCTCGGGCACCGTGATCGACGACATCTGCGGCACCGGCGTCGGCGAGCCGTAGTAGTCGACCAGGACCTTGTTGAACATCGACGGGGCGGCGCGCCCGGTGCGCACCGAGCCGAGGTCCTCGCGCGCGACCGACAGGGCCTTGTCCATCCGCTCCTCGGCGTCGAGCAGGGTGTCGTCGATCACGGGTCTCTCCTCCTGGTGCGGCGGAGCACTCCGCCGCGGGTGCGGGTCTGCGGGCTGACCGACTGCGGCGCTCAGGCCGGGTCGCTGATCAGCGTCCCGATCCTCTCACCTGCCACGGCACGGGCGATGTTGCCGTCGCGCAGCAGGTTGAACACGACGATCGGCATGCTGTTGTCCATGCACAGGCTGATGGCCGTCGCGTCGGCGACCTTGAGCTGCTTGGCCAGCACGGTGCCGTAGTCGAGGTCCTCGTACATGACCGCGTCCGAGTTGGTGCGCGGGTCGTCGTCGTAGACGCCGTCCACCCCGTTCTTGGCCATGAGCAGCACCTGGCAGCCGATCTCGAGGGCCCGTTGCGCGGCCACCGTGTCGGTCGAGAAGTAGGGCATGCCGGCGCCGGCGCCGAAGATGACCAGCCGGCCCTTCTCCAGGTGCCGCACCGCCTTGCGCGGGATGTAGGGCTCGGCCACCTGGCCCATCTCGATCGCCGTCTGCACCCGCGTCTCCAGGCCGACCTGCTCGCAGAAGGCCTGCAGGGCCAGGCAGTTCATGACCGTGCCGAGCATGCCCATGTAGTCGGCGTGCCGGCGGTCCATGCCGGCCTGGGACAGTTCGGCCCCGCGGAAGAAGTTGCCGCCGCCGACCACAACGGCGACCTGCGTGCCGCCGTGGACGACGTCGGCCAGCTGGGTGGCGATGCTCTGCACGATGCCGGAGTCGACGCCCACCTTGCCGCCGCCGAAGGCCTCACCGGACAGCTTGAGCAGGACCCGCTTGTAGCCCGCGCCGTCGGCGGGCTGGAACGCGGTGGGGGCGGACATGGGCGCGGACGCGCTCGGCGCGGCGGTGTCGGTCAACGGGTTCTTCCCTCGCTCGGCGTGGTTCCCCTGATCCTGCCGCACGGGGCGTGCGGCAGCTCGCGGGCGGGGGGTCTCCCGCCTCGGCGCCCGGACACCAGAAGGACCCCGCGGCCCCCCAGGCCTCGCAAGCTCGGCGCGGGCCCCTGCAGCGGGGCCGATCGGGGGTCGCGGGGTCCTTCTCCGCTGTTGTTACGCCTGGCCGACCTCGAAGCGGGCGAACCGCTCCACGGTCAGGCCGGCCTCGTCGACGATCTGCTTGACCGTGCGCTTGGGCTCGGTGATCGACGGCTGCTCGAGCAGGACGAAGTCCTTGTAGTAGGCGTTGACCCGACCCTCGACGATCTTGGTGATCGCCTGCTCGGGCTTGCCCTCCTCCTTGGCCGTCTGCTCGGCGACGCGGCGCTCGGTCTCGACCGCCTCGGCCGGGACCTCGTCGCGGGTGAGGTAGCGCGGGCGGGCCGCGGCGATGTGCATCGCCAGGCTGCGCGCGGCCTCCTCGGTGCCGCCGCTGTACTGCACCGCGACACCGATCGCCGGGGGCAGGTCGGTGGCCCGCTTGTGCAGGTAGGTGGCGGTCTGGCCGTCGAGGACCACGAACCGGCTGAGCACCAGCTTCTCGCCGATGCGGGCCGACTCGCCCTCGACCAGGGCGGCGACGGTCTGGCCGTCGACCTCGGTGGCCAGCAGCGCGTCGACGTCGGCCGGCTTCTGCGCCAGGACGACGTCGAGCAGGCGCTCGGCCAGCGTGACGAAGTCCGCGTTCTTGGCGACGAAGTCGGTCTCGCAGTCGAGCTCGAGCAGCGCGCCGTCCCTGCTGACGACGACGCCGTTGGTCGTCGAGCGCTCCAGGCGCTTGCCGACGTCCTTGGCGCCCTTGATGCGCAGCAGCTCGACGGCCTTGTCGTAGTCGCCCTCGGCCTCGGTGAGCGCCTTCTTGCAGTCCATCATGCCGGCGCCGGTGGCGTCGCGGAGACGCTTGACGTCGGCCGCGGTGAAGTCAGCCATGCCTCGTTCCTTCTGTGTCAGTGCGGCCCCGCTGCAGGGTCCCGCCGCGAGCTCGCGAGTGGTGGGGGCAGCGGGGTCCTTCATCAGCCGTTCTGGGCGCCCTGGGTGCCGGTGTCCGTGCCGCCGGTGGCGGGCACGCCGTCGACCGGGGCGATCTCGTTCGCGGTCACGGCCGGGGGCTCGGCGGGGGTCTCCGGCAGCGGGGTGGCCGTCGCGTCGCCGGTCGCGTCGCCGGTGGCGTCGCCCTGCTGGCCGGTGAGCAGCTCGCGCTCCCAGTCGGCCAGCGGCTCGTCGCCGCCGATGGCCGGCTGGCCGCCGTCCTCGCGGCCGGCGTTGGCCTGCGAGGCCGAGCGGGCCATGAGGCCCTCGGCCACGGCGTCGGCGATCACGCGGGTCAGCAGCGCAGCGCTGCGGATGGCGTCGTCGTTACCCGGGATCTTGTAGTCGACCTCGTCCGGGTCGCAGTTGGTGTCGAGGATCGCGACGACCGGGATGTTGAGCTTGCGGGCCTCGCCGACGGCGATGTGCTCCTTCTTGGTGTCCACGATCCAGACGGCGCTGGGCACCTTCTGCATGTCGCGGATACCGCCGAGACTGCGCTCCAGCTTGGCCTTCTCGCGGGTCAGGCCCAGCTGCTCCTTCTTGGACAGGCCGGCCATCATGCCGGTCTGCTCCATGTCCTCGAGCTCCTTGAGCCGCTGCAGCCGCTTGTGGACGGTCGAGAAGTTGGTGAGCATGCCGCCCAGCCAGCGCTGGTTGACGTAGGGCATGCCGACGCGCTGCGCCTGCTCGGCGATGACCTCCTGCGCCTGGCGCTTGGTGCCGACGAACAGGATCGTGCCGCCGTGCGCGACCGTCTGCTTGACGAACTCGTAGGCGTTGTCGATGTACCCGAGCGTCTGCTGCAGGTCGATGATGTAGATGCCGTTGCGCTCGGTGAAGATGAAGCGCTTCATCTTCGGGTTCCAGCGACGGGTCTGGTGCCCGAAGTGGACGCCGCTGTCGAGCAGCTGCTTCATGCTGACGACTGCCATGGCCGCAGCCTCTCTGTGCTCTGCGCGCGGCCACGCGGGGCCGCGCTCCTCGGTTGTCGCGGGCACCGGGTGGCGCTCCGCCCTGGCGTCCGGGCCGCCACGACCCCGCGGGCGACCGCGGGGACCGGGGTGGCGACCGTCCCGCTGCTGCCAGCGGGGCGAGAGGACGCGCGAAGTCGACCCGCCAGAGACGGGTCGCTACTCGCAGCATACGCCCCGTCGTCGGCAGCCCTCCCCAGTAGCCGGGGCCGTCCACAGACCGCGGTGGGCAGGCCCTGTACGGCACCCCGTGGGCGCACGCTCCCCCGGTGCACCGACCGGTCCTCGCCGTCCTGCTCCTGGTCCCGCTGCTGCTGCCCGCCCGAGGGGCCGTCGCGGCTCCGGACGACGTCCCGGCCGGCCTCTGGGCGCGGCCCGTGGAGGGGGCGGTGACCCGGCCGTTCGACCCGCCGCCGGACCGGTACGGGTCGGGGCACCGCGGCGCGGACCTGGCCGGGGCGCCGGGGTCGCCCGTCCTGGCCACCGGGGACGGCGTCGTCGTCTTCGCCGGGATGGTGGCCGGGCGACCCGTGGTCAGCGTCGACCACGCCGGTGGACTGCGGACGACGTACGAGCCGGTCGACGCCGTCGTGGGCGCCGGGCAGCCGGTCGCCCGCGGCACGGTTCTCAGGACGCTGGTCGGCGGTCACGCCGGCTGCCCGGTCGCGGCCTGCCTGCACTGGGGGCTGCGGCGCGGGGAGGTCTACCTCGACCCGCTGTCCCTGCTGGAGCCGCCGGAGGTCCGGCTGCTGCCGATGTACTAGTACTCCACCTCAGCAGCCCACATGTGCCGATCTGCATCAAGGCTCTTGGCCGCCTTGAGTCGTCGAGCAGAACTCGGGCTGACGGCTACTTCACCGGTCATTCTCGGCAGATGCCCAACGGCGAACCCGCCGAAGGAACTGAGCCCCGTCAGTGGGACCCACTGAGACGCGGGCTGCGGCCAGAGTTGTCCAAACGCCCGTCGGTTCTCCCAGGTCTCTCCAAGTGGATCGCAGCACTCGGCGGTGAACCGGGTCAATGAGTCGAGGACTCCGGACATCGTCTCGGACGCGTGTTCCTGCAGGTATAGCTCCTCGGGCTCCTGCGCTCGAGACCACGCCCACGCATCCGTGACCTCTGGGCGCCGCGGTAATAGCAGGGCTACTCGAAGTGCGTCTCGCGGCGGTCGCCAGAAGTACGTCAGCGTCACGCGGTCCCCGCGGTGATTGAGGGAATTCCGCATGGCCGCGGCCCACTGCAACCACCCGGGTGGACCTGATCGAGCGAGTGATCCTCCCAACTCGGCCGACAGATCCTCGATGCGCGCAAGCACCTCGGGCTCGGTCTGTGCCTTGAGCAGACGAGCCCGCTCCTTCGACGCATCCCCCAGGAGAACCTGAAGGTCTCGCCACGACGCCTTCAAGACGTTCAGATTGAGACCGGTCACGATGGCCACGATGGCCGCACCCTGATCCAGGGTCGCGGTCACCCCGGAGAAGAAGCTGCCGAGTCTGCTGCGTAAACGATCCCTGCGCTCGCTCGACGTTGCCGGGAGGCGTTCAAGTTCAGCCCCGCCGCCGGCCCGAGCCGCCCAGTGACGCACCGATGTTGCTTCTTCCGATTACAGCGCATCGAAGTCCTTCAGCGTGAGCTGCAAGCGCCGCAGATTGCCCTCGAGGCCCAGCAACAGCTCAAAACTATAGTCAGAGATGAGAATCCGTCGCGACATGGATAGGGTCGTCCAGCAGGCGAAACCGCCCCTCTGTTCGTCGAGTGCAGCCTCGAGCGATCGGCTCAATGCCCTGATGGCGGTGATCGCCGTGTCGAGACTCGAACTTGGCTGCACCATCTGGAGGGCGGGGGGTCAGGCGATGTCGGCGAGCTTGGTGCGCAGCTGCAGCACCGCCTTGGTGTGCAGCTGGCAGATGCGGCTCTCGGTGACGCCGAGGACGCGGCCGATGTCGGCCAGGGTCAGGCCCTCGAAGTAGTAGAGGCTGACGACGACCTTCTCCCGTTCGGGCAGCTGCTCGACGGCGCGGGCCAAGAGTTGCCGGGCCTCGCTGTGCTCGGCCATCGCCTGCGGGTCCAGGGCGCTGGTGTCCTGGAGGGTGTCGACCAGGCGGGGTGCGCCGCCCTCGTCGTCGGAGAGCAGCTCGTCGAGCGCGACGACGTTGACCAGCGAGAGCTGGCCGAGGAACTTGCGGACCTCCTCGACTTCCATCCCCATCTCGGCGGCCACCTCCTCCTCGGTGGGGCTGCGCTGCAGCCGGCTCTCCAGCGCCGCCACGGTGCGCTCGAACTGCCGGGCCTTCATGCGCACCGACCGCGGGATCCAGTCGGTGCTGCGCAGCTCGTCGATGATCGCGCCGCGGATGCGGGCCATCGCGTAGCTCTCGAACTTGACCTCACGCGAGGGCTGGTAGCGGGTGATGGCGTCGATGAGGCCGAAGGTGCCGTAGGAGACCAGGTCGGCCTGCTCGACGTGCGCGGGCAGGCCGCTGCCGACGCGGCCGGCGACGAACTTCACCAGCGGCGCGTAGTGCAGGATCAGCCGGTCGCGCAGCTCGGGCGCCCGGTCGGCGACGTAGCCGGCCCACAGGTCGGCCAGCACGGCGTCGACGTCGTCCGGGGTCTCGTCGAGGCGGTTGGTGGCGGCCTCGGTCACGGTCTGCGCTCCCGACTGTCGGAGGCCTCTGGCGGAGGACCTCGGGGTGGGCCCGGTGGTGGTGCGCGATCCGATGGCGCGCAGGGCAACTGTGTCAGACACGGGCGGCAGTCCTCTCAGGCGCGCGGGTGCGCTCGGGCGTGGACGGCACGGAGCCGGTCGACGGTCACGTGTGTGTAGAGCTGGGTGGTCGCGAGGCTGGCGTGGCCCAGCAGCTCCTGCACGAGGCGCAGGTCGGCGCCGCCCTCGAGCACGTGCGTGGCCACCGAGTGCCGCAGCCCGTGCGGGCCGATGTCGGGCGCGCCGGGCGCGGCCGCCACCGCCGTGTGCACGGTGCGACGCGCCTCGCGCTGGTCGAGCCGGCCGCCGCGTACGCCGAGCAGCAGCGCCGGCCCGGAGCGCTCGGTCGCCAGAGCAGGGCGGCCGCGGGTGAGCCAGGCGTCCAGCGCCCGCTCGGCGGGGGCGCCGTAGGGGACGGTGCGCTCCTTGCGCCCCTTGCCCAGCACCCGCAGCAGGCGGCGATCGCGGTCGACGTCGTCGACGTCCAGACCGACCAGCTCGCTCACCCGGATGCCGCTGGCGTAGAGCAGCTCCAGGACAACGGCGTCGCGCAGGCCGACCGGGTCCTCCGCCCCGGCGGCGGAGTCGACCACGGCCCGCGCCTGGTCGGGGGCGAGCACCTCGGGCAGCGTGCGGTGGGCCTTGGGGCTGACCAGCCGCAGGCCCACGTCCTCGGAGGTGAGGCCGCTCCGGCGCAGCCAGCGGGTGAAGGAGCGGGCGGCTGCCGCCCGCCGGGCGATGGTGGCGCGCCCGGCACCACGGGTGCGGTTGTGCGCCAGCCAGCTGCGCAGCGTCGGCAGGTCCAGGTCCTCGATGCGCGTGCCCCCGCGCCGCACCAGGTGGTCGAGCAGCCAGACCGCGTCGCCGACATAGCCGCGGAGGGTGTGCGCGGACAGGTCGCGCTGCCAGCGCAGGTGCTCCTCGTAGTCGGCCAGCACCTCCGCCAGCGCCGGCGGCAGCGCGGCCCGCGCGTCGGCGGTGCGAGCAGTCACCCCGAAACGGTCGGTCGGGCCCGGCCGGGGGTCAAGCCGAAGCGCCGATGCCGCGCGAGGTCATGCCGCCTCCTCCCCTGCCGTCACCCCCGTCCCTCCCCCGTGCGTGCTGCCCGGGCCAGCCGCCACCCGGCGTCGGTTCCCTCGACGAGGTCGGCGAGCTCGAGGACGGGCAGCACCCGCAGCACGTCGAGGACGTCGCAGCCGGCCACCCGGGCCAACCGCTCGGGGCTGACGCCGTTGCGGACCGGACAGGCGTCCAGCACGCGGACGGCGAGGTCGGAGAGCCCGTCGCGGGGACCGGTGGGGCGCTCCGGCAGGTCGGCGAGGTCCTCCCCCAGCCGGCCGACGGTCTCCAGCATGTGCGCGGCGTCGGCGACCAGGACCGCATCGAGCTCGGGATCGCGCAGCAGCTCGTGGCAGCCCACGCTCATGGCCGAGGTGACCGGGCCGGGCACGACCATCACCTGGCGACCCAGCTTCTGCGCCCGCCGCGCGGTCGCCTGCGCACCCGACCGGGCCGCCGCCTCCACGACCACGGTGCCCTGGGTCAGCGCCGCGATGAGCCGGTTGCGGACGAGGAAGCGGTGCTTGAGCGGCGCGGCCCCGGGCGGCCACTCGCTGACCAGGAGCCCCGACTCGGCGATGCGGTGGAACAGCGCCCCGTGCGCGGCCGGGTAGGCGCGGTCGACGCCGCAGGCCAGCACGGCGACGGTCGGGGCGTCCGCGGCCAGCGCGCCCCGGTGGGCGGCCGCGTCGATGCCGAAGGCCCCGCCGGAGACCACCGTCCAGCCCCGCTCCCCCAGCTGGTGGCCTAGCTCGCCCGCGACGTGCTCGCCGTACGCGGTCGACGCCCGGGCACCGACGATCGCCACCGACCGGTCGGCCAGCTCGTCGAGCCGGGCCGTGCCGCGGACCCACAGCGCCAGCGGCGGCACCGGGGCGGTGGCCCGCGGGGACTGCTGCCGCGGGTCGTCGGGCTCCTCGCTGGTGGCCAGCGTGAGGCAGTGCAGCAGGTGCGCCGGCCACTCGTCGTCCTCGGGGACGACCAGCCGCGCGTCGCAGCGCTCGGCCCGTAGCAGGTCCTCCAGCGAGGCGTCCTGGTCGGCACGGGCGCCGACCAGCGCCCGGACGACGTCGGGCGCCCGGCCCGACCGCAGCCGGCGGACCGCCTCGACTGGGCCGACGTCCTCGACGAAGCGCCAGAACGCCACGCTGCCGGGTTCGGCCGCGCGGCTCAGCCACGCCCGCGCGCGGCGCACCGCGGGCCCGGCCAGCCCGTCGGACGCCGCCTCGCAGCGCCCCTGCTCCATGTCCTCGTCGAGGCTCGGCAAGGCGCTCATGTCGCCGCCCGCTGCAGCCGCAGGCCGAGCGCCTCCGCCACGTCGTCCGCGCCCGGGACGGTGCGGCCGCCCAGGTCGGCCAGGGTCCACGCGACCCGCAGCACCCGGTCGTAGCCGCGCACCGACAGCGCCCCGCGCTCCAGCGCCCGCTCGACCAGCCGCAGCGCCGGCCGCGGCGGGGACCACCGCTCGCGCAGCAGCCGGCCCGGCACCTGGCTGTTGACCTGCAGGCCCGTGCCGGACAGCCGCGCCGCCGCAGCCGCCCGGGCCTGGGCGACGCGGCCGGCGACGGCGGCGGTCGGCTCGGGCACCGTCCCGGCCTCCAGCCAGGCGGCCCGGGTGACCGCCGGGAGGTCGACCCGCAGGTCGATCCGGTCGAGCAGCGGCCCTGAGAGCCGGGCCTGGTAGCGCCGCCGCTCCAGCGGGCTGCAGGTGCAGGCGGCGTCACCGGCGGCGCTGGCGCACGGACACGGGTTGGCCGCGATCACCAGCTGCGCACGGCACGGGAAGGTGGCCGCGCCGCTGGCGCGGGAGATGGTCACCGAACCGCGCTCGAGCGGCTGGCGCAGCGTGTCGAGGACCGCCCGCGGGAACTCCGGCGCCTCGTCGAGGAAGAGCACCCCGCGATGGGCCCGGCACAGCGCACCGGGGCGGATCAGCCCCGATCCGCCGCCGACGAGGGCGGCCATCGTCGCCGAGTGGTGCGGCGCCTCGAAGGTCGGGCGGGTCACCAGCGGGGCGTCCGGCGGCAGCGTCCCGGCGACCGAGTGGATGGCGGTGACCTCGAGCGCCGCCTGCTCGTCCAGCGCGGGGAGCAGCCCCGGCAGCCGCTCGGCGAGCATCGTCTTGCCCGCGCCCGGCGGCCCGTTGAGGAACAGGTGGTGCCCGCCCGCGGCCGCGACCTCCACCGCCCGGCGGCCGATCGGCTGGCCCACGACGTCGCCCAGGTCCGGCCCGGGCGGGGCCGGCGGCACGACGCCCCGGGTGTGCCGGGGCAGCGGCGTCCGGCCCTGGAGGTGGGCGACCACCGCGGCCAGCGTGCCGGCGGCCAGCACGTCGACCCCCTCGACCAGCGCGGCCTCCCCCGCGTTGCCGGCGGGCACCACAACGGTCGTGTGGCCGGCGCGGGCGGCGGCGAGCACGGCCGGCAGCACCCCGCGGACGGCGCGCACCGAGCCGTCGAGCCCCAGCTCGCCGAGCAGCACCAGGCGACCCACCGACTCGGCCGGGAGCGCGCCGTCGGCCGCCAGGACCGCCGTGGCCAGCGCCAGGTCGAAGCCGCTGCCCTGCTTGGGCATCGACGCCGGGGACAACCCGATGGTGATCCGGCGCAGGGGCCACTTCCCGCCGGCGTTGACCACCGCCGCCCGCACGCGGTCGACCGACTGGCGCACGACCGCGTCGGGCAGCCCGACGAGCACCACGCCGGGGACCCCGGCCGACAGGTCCACCTCGACGTCGACCATGGCGCCGTGCACCCCGGCCAGGCCCACCGACCAGGTCCGCGCGAGCGTCACGAGAACGCCGCCCGCAGGTGGGTGACCAGCGCCGGCCCGTCCGGACGCACCAGCACGCCGACGACGTCGAACCGCAGCTCCGGCGCGTGCTCGTCGTGGGCGGCCAGCCAGCGCTGGGCCAGGGTGCGCAGCCGGCGCTGCTTGACGTGCCCGACCGCCTCCACGGGGTGGCCGAAGCCGACCGCGCGGCGGGTCTTGACCTCGCAGAAGACCAGTGCGTCGCCGTCACGGGCGACGAGGTCCAGCTCACCGTCGCGGCAACGCCAGTTCCGGTCGAGGACCCGCAGGCCGCTGTCGGTCAGGTAGGCGGCGGCGATGCGCTCGCCGTGGGCGCCGAGGTCCGATGTCGTTCGCACCCGGCCGACCGTCGTCCGCCCGCACCGGCCGGGACAGCCGCGCAGCCGATCTGTGGACACCGGCGCTGCCTGTGGACGCCGGGTCCCGGGACGTCACCCGGCGGGGTCAGCCTCCACCCCGTGAGACGCGGATCAGGTCAGCCGGGGACCGTCGGGCAGCTCGAGGTCGGGCTTGTCCAGCTCCTCGACGTTGACGTCCTTGAACGTCAGCACCCGGACGTTGCGCACGAACCGGGCCGGGCGGTACATGTCCCAGACCCAGGCGTCGGAGAGCTTGAGCTCGAAGTACACCTCGCCTCCGGCCTCCCGGACCTGCAGGTCGACGGAGTTGGCGAGGTAGAAGCGCCGCTCGGTCTCCACCACGTAGGTGAACTGCCGGACGATGTCCCGGTACTCGCGATAGAGCTGCAGCTCCATCTCGGTCTCGTACTTCTCCAGGTCCTCGGTGCTCATCGCGGCTCTCCGGACACGTGGCGCATGGCCCCATCATCGACCATCGCGCCGGAGCCGGTCAGCTGGAGTCCCCGAGCGGCGTGTGCGTCGCGGGCCCGGACCACGTTGACGAAGCGCTTCCGGTGCTCCGGACAGGGTCCGTACCGCTGCAGGGCAGCGTCGTGAGCGGCAGTGCTGTAGCCCTTGTGGACGGCGAAGTCGTACTCCGGCCAGCGCTCGTGCAGGTCGAGCATGATCCGGTCCCGCGTGACCTTGGCCAGCACCGACGCCGCCGCCACGCACGCCGCCACCCGGTCGCCCTTCCACACCGCGAGGGTGGGGCAGGCCAGCCCCGGGACGGGGAAGCCGTCGGTGAGCACGTAGTCCGCGCCGGGGTCGAGGGCCCACACCGCGCGTCGCAGCGCCTCGATGTTGGTCACGTGCATTCCGCGCGCGTCGAGGTCGGCGACCGGCAGGACGACCACCGACCACGCCTCGGCGCGGTCGACGACCTCCTCGTAGACCCGCTCGCGGATCGCGGCGGTCAGCAGCTTGGAGTCCGCGAGGCCGGGGACCCGCCCCCGGCGGCCGGCCGGCAGCACGCAGGCAGCGGCGACCAGCGGACCGGCACAGGCGCCGCGGCCGGCCTCGTCGGCGCCGGCGACCGCGGCGAACCCGCGGCGGCGCAGGGAGCGCTCCATCTCCCACAGGGCGTCGGGCCGGTCGTCGGCGGCCGGGACGGCGCGGGCGCGGTTCCGCGGCCCGGGAGGAGCGGGGGTGGTACGGACAGCCATCGCGGTCCGACAGTACGACGCCGGCGAGGGACCGCGGGAGGCCGTCGCCCGGCGGGAACGCCAGGGGCCGGCCCCGGGGTCAGAGGGGCCGGCCCGTGGACGGTCGGCCGCCGGAGCGGCCCTGCAGGGCGTTCTCTCTCAGGCCTCGGCCGGGGCCAGGGCGTGGGCGCCGCAGGTGCAGGCGGCGGGGTTGCGGGAGGAGAGCACCAGCGAGACGGCGTGCGCCCGGTCGCGGGCACCCAGCTTGCGCAGGATGGCCTTGACGTGGGACTTGACGGTGTCCTCGCTGATGAACAGGTTGCGGCCGATCTGGCGGTTCGACTGGCCCTGGATCAGCTCGTCGAGGACGTCGGACTCGCGGCGGGTCAGCGGCACCTCGGGGGTGAACGGCTTGCCAGCCGGAGCGGCCGACGGCTCGACCCGGCGGATCTGCGGGTCCACGACGGTGCGGCCGGCGCGGGCGGCCAGGATGGCCCAGCCGAGCAGGGTCGGCGAGGTGTTGATCATCAGGTAGCCGCGGACGCCGGCGGCCAGCGCCTCGTTCACCACGGCCGGGTCCTCGGAGGTGCCCAGGGCCACGATCGTCACCCGGGGGTACCGGCGGCGCAGGTCGCGGCAGGCGTTGAGGGTCGCGGCGCGACCCTGGCCCAGCTCCACGACCACCGCGTCGGGGCGGGCGGTCTCGACCAGCGTGAGGGCGCGGCGCAGCTCCCCCGGGGTCCCGACCGACTGCATGCCGGCGGTCTCATTCACCATGCTCACCAGCCCACGGCGCAGGACGGGGGCGTCGGCGAGGATGAGCACGCGAGTGACGCCGCGGGCGGCGCTCGCCATGGGTGCGGACACAACAGACTCCGTTTCACACGTTCGGGGAACTTCTCACGAACTCCATCGGACGGGTGAGACGGGTGCTTGAACGCTTTTCCGACAATTCTTGCAAGAATTCTCCGACAGGTCTCCGAGTGGCATCGAGTCACACGCGAAACACCGGAATGGCGACCCACTGCATTCGTGTCGACATGGCGACGCCATTCCGTAAGAGGCGCGAGGACGACTCGACCCGCACGCCCGGGGATGCCGGGACGTGCGGGTCGAGGGAGGAGCGCGGGATCCGTCAGTCGCTGCGGGACAGGCGTCGTCGCCGTCGCCAGGCGGTGAGCGGCACAGCACCCACGAGCCCCATGGCGTACGGGGCGGCGACCGCCGCGGCACCGGAGACCGGCACGCCGGCCGCCTCGGTCCCCTGGATGTCGGGTGAGCCGAGCGTGCTGAAACGGTCGAGCGGCCAGACGATCAGCGCGGCCCTGCCGACGACGTCGTCCACGGCGACCGTTCCGGACCACTCGTCGCCGATGTGCGCCTTGGAGTCCGCCGACGCGGAGCGGTGGTCACCCATGACCCACAGCCGGCCCTCGGGAACGGTGACCGGACCGAACGCCCGGCTCTCCAGCGGGGTGTTCTGGAAGACGTAGGGCTCCTCGAGCGGTTCGCCGTCCACGGTGACCCGGCCCTCGGTGTCACAGCACTGCACCGTCTGGCCGCCGGTGGCGATGACCCGCTTGACGAAGTCGTCCTCGCTCGGCGGGGCCACCCCGATGGCCCGGCCCAGCCACAGCAGGCCGCTGGAGAGCCAGTTGCCCGGCTCCTGGACGTCCACCTCCGGCGACCAGCTCTCCGGCCCCTCGAAGACGACGATGTCACCGGGCTCGGGCTCGCCGAACCAGTAGGGCACCTTGTTGACCAGGACGCGGTCGCCGGTGCAGCCCGGGCAGCCGTGCAGCGTCCGCTCCATCGAGCCCGACGGGATGAAGAACGCCTGCACCAGGAAGGTCTTCACCAGCAGGGCGAGCACGAAGGCGATGAGCAGGAGCACCGGCAGCTCCCGGATCAGCGAGCCCTTCTCGGCCTCCTCGCGCCGGCGCGCGGCGCGGCCACCGGGACGGCGGACGGGTCCGGTGTCGGCGGTGGACCCGGTCGCCTGGGGGTCCTCCCCCTCCGGAACGACGTCGGCGGGCCTCCCGGGCCGGTCGCTGCTCATCGGAGCCAGCGTACGGCCGCGGAGGACCCGCCGTGGTCAGGCCGGACCGGCCGGCCCGCGTCGCGTCAGCGCGGAGCGTCAGCGCGAGACGGTCTCGCGCTTCTCCTTGATCTTGGCGGCCTTGCCGCGCAGCTCGCGCAGGTAGTACAGCTTGGCGCGCCGCACATCACCGCGGGTCAGCACCTCGATCTTCTCGACGACCGGGGTGTGCACCGGGAAGGTGCGCTCGACGCCGACACCGAAGCTGACCTTGCGGACGGTGAAGGTCTCGCGGATCCCCCCGCCCTGCCGGCGGATGACCACGCCCTGGAAGACCTGGATGCGGGAACGGTTGCCCTCGATGACGCGCACGTGCACCTTGACGGTGTCACCCGGGCGGAACTCGGGGATGTCGTCGCGCAGCGAGTCGGCGTCGAGTACGTCCAGGGTGTTCATCGCGGCAGTCCTGTCCTAGCGGTCATGTCGTTGCGGTGCGGACAGCAGGCGCCCGGGCTGTCCGATCCGGGGCGCTGCGCTCCGGGAGGAGCTCGGCGTCGACGAAGCGATGCGTCCGCAGCAGCTCTCTACTGTGCCACATCTTCAGCCGACGAAGCGCGGCGGCCCCGTCCACGGGCCGGCGGACAGCTCCGGCAGCAGGTCAGCGAGGCCGCGGGGCGCGAAGGTCTCGGCGCTCGCGGCGACCTCCTCGGCGCTCCACCAGCGGTGCGGCTCGGCGCCGAGCAGCTCGAGCTCCGTGCGCCCTCTCGCGTCCACCTCGTGCACCACGTCGCGCAGCACGAAGAAGGTCTCCCGCGAGTCGATCTGCACGCCGGCGAACGGGCCGACGTGCCGCCGGAACCACACCGGCCCCTCGAGCCGCGCGGGGTCGACGACCAGGCCGATCTCCTCGGCGAGCTCCCGGGCGGCGGCCTCCCGCACGCCCTCCCCCGGCTCCACGCCACCGCCGGGCGTGTACCAGAACAGCACGTCCCCCGGCGGGATGGCGGGGTCGGTGAGCCGGGCACCGAGCAGCAGCACCCGCCCGGACGGGTCGAGGACGACGACGCGCGCGGTCGGCCGCATAACCGCCCGCACACCCACCGGGCCCTCGCTCACTCGTCGAGGACGGCGCGGTCGGCGGCGGTGAGCGCGCTCTCGGGCAGCGCCGCGAGCAGGTCCGGACGCCGGGCCGCGGTCCGCCGCAGCGACTCCGCGCGCCGCCACCGGGCGATCGCGGCGTGGTCGCCGGAGAGCAGCACCGGTGGGACGTCGTGGCCGCGCCAGGACGCCGGGCGGGTGTAGGACGGGCCCTCGAGCAGGCCGTCGGCGTGCGAGTCGTACTCGACGGACTCCCGGTTGCCGACGACGCCGGGCAGCAGCCGGGTCACGGCCTCGACCATGACCAGCACCGCCGACTCGCCCCCGGCCAGCACGTAGTCGCCGATCGAGACCTCCGACACCGGCCCGGTCTCGGCGGCCCAGTCGGCGACCCGCTGGTCGATGCCCTCGTACCGGCCGCAGGCGAAGACCAGCCCGGGCTCACGCGCCCACTCGGCGGCCACGGCCTGGGTGAACGGGCGGCCGGCGGGGGTCGGCACGACCAGGCGGGTGCCCGGCGGGCGGACGGCCTCCAGCGCCCGCGCCCACGGCTCGGGCTTCATCACCATGCCCGGCCCGCCGCCGTAGGGAGCGTCGTCGACGGTGCGGTGGACGTCGTCGGTCCACTGCCGCAGGTCGTGCACGCCGACGCTGACCAGGCCGCGCTCGGCAGCCTTGCCCAGCAGCGACTGCCGCAGCGGCGCCATGTACTCGGGGAAGATCGTGACGACGTCCACCCGGAACGGGGCGCTCGGTACCCCCGGTCCGCGTCCGCCCGGCGGAGCCGGCCCTGTGACGGAGCCGCTCACAGGTCGAGCAGCCCCTCGGGTGGGTCGACCACGAGGGCGCCGCCGGCGAGGTCGACGGTCGGGACGATCGCCGTCACGAACGGCACGAGCAGCTCCCGGCCCTCGCCCCGGCGGACGACGAGCAGGTCGGCGCCCTCGTGGCGGACCGCGTCCACCGTGCCCAGCTCGGTGCCGTCGGGCAGGCGGGCGGTCAGGCCGACCAGCTGGTGGTCGTAGAAGACGTCGGGGTCCTCGAGCGCGGGCAGCTCGGCGACGGCGACGTGCAGCTCGGTGTTGCGCAGCTCCTCGGCCGCCTCGCGGCTCTCGACGCCCTCGATGGCGAGCAGGAGCACCTCGCGGTGCCAACGTCGGCCGGCCACGGTGAGCGGCCCGCGGTCGACGGGGTCGGTGCGCAGGACCGCACCCGGTGCGAACCGGAGGTCCGGGTCGTCGGTGCGGACCTCGACGGTCACCTCACCACGGACACCGTGGGGCCGGCCGATGCGGCCGACCACCACGGTGTCGGTGGGGTCGTTCGGTTCTGCGTTCACCAGCGGGTGGTGCCCTAGAGGAGGGGGCTCAGCGCCCGTCGGTGTCGACGACGTCGACCCGCAGGCCGCGGCCGCCGACGCCGGTCATCACCGTGCGCAGCGCCTTGGCGGTGCGGCCGCCGCGACCGATGACCTTGCCGAGGTCGTCGGGGTGCACCCGGACCTCGAGGGTCTTGCCGCGACGGTTGGTGAGCAGGTCGACCGTGACGTCCTGGGGGTGGTCGACGATGCCCTTCACCAGGTGCTCGAGCGCCTCTTCGAGCACGATCTCACTCGGCGGGCGTCTCGGCGGGGGCGTCGCTCGCCACCGCCTCGTCGGCCTTGGGAGCGGCCTTCTTCCTCGGGGTGGTGGCGCCGGCGGCCGGCTCTTCACCGGAGGCGCGGACGGCCTCCTCGTACAGGGCCTTCTTGTCCGGCTTCGGGGCGGCGACCTTCATGGGCGGCGGAGCCGGCTCGCCCTTGAACTGCTGCCAGTCACCGGTGACCCGGAAGATGGCCGCGACCGGCTCGGTCGGCTGCGCGCCGACACCCAGCCAGTACTGCGCCCGCTCGGAGTCGACCTCGATGAAGGAGGGCTCCTCCTTCGGGTGGTACTTGCCGATCGTCTCGATGACGCGGCCCTCGCGCTTGGTGCGGGAGTCG
Organism: Geodermatophilus sp. URMC 65; assembly: GCF_053502545.1. NCBI lineage: Bacteria > Bacillati > Actinomycetota > Actinomycetes > Geodermatophilales > Geodermatophilaceae > Geodermatophilus > Geodermatophilus sp. URMC 65. The sequence continues at coordinate 3,904,001 of NZ_CP199954.1, read as the reverse complement.
GCGACGACGATGCGGTAGTACGGCGCGCGCATCTTGCCCAGGCGCATGAGCTTGATCTTGGTGGCCACGTGTGTGGTGTTCTCCTCGAACGCAGGTCGTGTGCCCGCCCGGAGCGACGCGTGGGGGTACGCCGGGGGCGGTGCGGCTGGACACGGCCGGCAACGGTGAGAGGGCCGCCCACCGCCGTGTTCGACCGTCCATCATGCCAGATCCGCGCGACCGGCTACTCCGGCCGGGGCGGCGGCGTCCACCGGTCGCATCGGCTCGACCTCCACGCGGTTGTCCGAGAAGGTCGGCGCGCGGCCCAGGTCGGCGAAGACCGAGGGGCGGGTCCGGCGTGGTCGCTGCTGGTCCTCACCTGGTGCCGGCCCGGCCCGACGTCCCCCGGGCTCACTGCCCGGCGGATGGACGGCTCGTCGGGTCTCACCGGGGTGCTGGGCCGGATGATGACCGACCTGCTGCGCACCCGGGACGTCGTGGGCACCGACCCCGGTGACCGGCTGGCCGGCGAGCTGCTCGAGCTGGTGACCAGCGCAGCCGGCGCCGCTCCCCCACCTCCGGCGGGGTCCCCGCCGGGCGATCGGGCCCTGCTCGCCGCCGTCCGGGCGCACGTGGAGGAGCACCTCGCCGACCCCGCGCTGGACCCACGGTCCATCGCGGCGGCCCACTTCGTCTCCGTCCGGCAGCTGCACCGGCTCTTCGCCGGCGAGGCGGAGACGGCGGCCCGCTACGTGCGGCGTCGGCGGCTGGAGCGGGCCCGCGAGGAGCTGGCCCGCAGCGGCGCCCGCGACCTGCCGCTCGCCGCCGTCACCCACCGCTGCGGCTTCGCCGACCCCTCGGTGTTCGGCCGTGCCTTCCGCGCGGCCTACGGCATGACCCCGTCGCGCTACCGGGCGCTGGCCGCCGGCGACTGACGGACGGCGGCGAGGACGCGGGCGGCGGCCTCGCCGACGGGCACCTCCTCGCGCTCCCCCGTCGCCCGGTCGCGCAGCTCCACGACGCCGTCGGCCAGCCCGCGACCCACGGTGACGATGGTGGGCATCCCGAGCAGCTCGGCGTCCTTGAACTTGACCCCGGGCGAGACCTTCGGCCGGTCGTCGTAGAGCACGGTGAGCCCGGCGGCGACCAGCTCCTGGGCGAGCGCCTCCGCGGTCGAGAACACCGCGGCGTCCTTGCCGGTGGCGACGACGTGCACGTCGGCCGGCGCGACCTCGCGCGGCCAGACCAGGCCCAGCTCGTCGTGGGTGGACTCGGCGATCGCGGCCACGGCCCGGGAGACGCCGATGCCGTAGGAGCCCATGGTGACCGTGACCAGCTTGCCGTTCTCGTCGAGCACCTGGAGACCGAGCGCCTCGGCGTACTTGCGGCCCAGCTGGAAGATGTGGCCCATCTCCACGCCACGGGCGAGCTCCAGCGGGCCGGAGCCGTCCGGGGCGGGGTCGCCGGGCAGCACCTCGGCGGCCTCGATGACGCCGTCCCAGGTGAAGTCCCGGCCGGCCACCAGGTCGAAGACGTGCTTGCCCGGCTCGTTGGCGCCGGTGATCCACCGGGTGCCGGTCACCACCCGCGGGTCGACGACGTAGCGGATGCCCGACGCGCTCCCGGCGCCGAGCACCTGCGGGCCGATGTAGCCCTTGACCAGCTCGGGGTGGCCCTCGAAATCGGTGAACGGCTCGACCTCGGCGGGCGAGACCTGCGCTTCCAGCCGCTTGGTGTCGACCTCGCGGTCGCCGGGGATGCCGACGACGAGCGGCTCGCGGGTGCCGTCGGGGTGCACCAGCGTGACGACGACGTTCTTGAGCGTGTCCGCGGCGGTGTACCCGGCGTCCGGGAACAGCTGCTGCGCGACCGCGACCAGTGTCTGGATGGTCGGGGTGTCGGGGGTGTCCTCGACGTGGGCCTCGGGCAGCCCCTCGAGCGGGATCGGCTCGGGGACGACGGTGCTGACCGCCTCGACGTTGGCGGCGTACCCGCCGGGCGAGCGGACGAAGGTGTCCTCGCCGATCGGGGTCGGGTGCAGGAACTCCTCGCTCTTGGACCCGCCCATGGCCCCCGACATGGCCGAGACGATGACGTAGTCCAGGCCCAGCCGGTCGAAGACCCGGATGTAGGCGTCGCGGTGGGCGGCGTAGCTCTTGTCCAGGCCGGCGTCGTCGACGTCGAAGGAGTAGCTGTCCTTCATCGTGAACTCGCGGCCGCGGAAGAGCCCCGCCCGGGGACGCGCCTCGTCCCGGTACTTCGTCTGGATCTGGTACAGCACGACCGGCAGGTCCTTGTACGACGCGTACAGGTCCTTCACCAGGAGGGTGAACATCTCCTCGTGGGTGGGGCCGAGCAGGTAGTCGGCACCGCGGCGGTCCTGGAGGCGGAAGAGGTTGGGGCCGTACTCGGTCCAGCGGTTGGTGGCCTCGTAGGGCTCGCGCGGCAGCAGCGCCGGGAAGTGCACCTCCTGCGCGCCCATCCGGTCCATCTCCTCGCGGACGACGCGCTCGACGTTGCGGAACACCCGGTAGCCCAGCGGCAGCCAGGTGAAGCCGCCGGGCGCGGCCCGCCGGATGTAGCCGGCCCGCACCAGCAGGCGGTGGCTCGGGACCTCGGCGTCGGCCGGGTCGTCGCGCAGGGTGCGCAGGAACAGCGTCGACATGCGAAGGAGCACGGGCCGAGTCTCCCAGGCGGGGGCCAGCCGTTTCCGGACGGCCTGCGCGGTCCTCAGGCGACGACGCGACCGCGGAGGACGATGCGCTGCGGGCGGGCCAGGGTGTCGAGGTCGGCGCGCGGGTCGGCGTCGTAGACCACCAGGTCGGCCGGCGCCCCCTCCTCGATGCACGGCAGCCCGAGCCACGAGCGCGCCGACCACGAGGCCGCGGCCAGCGCCGCCTCGGACGGGATGCCCGCCACGTGCAGGGCGCGCACCTCGTCGGCGATCCGGCCGTGGTCGATGCCGCCCCCGGCGTCCGTGCCGGCGAACACCGGCACCCCGGCCTCGAACGCAGCCCGGACGACGGCGCCCGACGAGGCGTACAGCCGCCGCATCGTGCTCGCGTAGGTCGGGAACTTCTTCTCCCCCGCCGCGGCGAAACCGGGGAAGTTCTCGACGTTGACCAGCGTCGGGACGACGGCGGTGCCCCGGGCGGCCATCTGCCCGATGAGCTCCTCGGTCAGGCCGGTGCCGTGCTCGATGCAGTCGATGCCCGCGCCGATGAGGCCGGGCAGCGCGTCGGTGCCGAAGGTGTGCGCGGTGACCCGGGCGCCCTCCTCGTGCGCGGCGGCCATCGCGGCCGCGAGGACGTCGGCCGGCCACTCGGGCGCGAGGTCGCCCACGCCGCGGTCGATCCAGTCCCCGACCAGCTTCACCCAGCCGTCGCCGCGGCGGGCCTGCGCGCGGACCTCCTCGACCAGCGCCTCCGGCTCGATCTCGGTGGCCAGGCCGGGGATGTAGCGGCGGGTGCGGGCGACGTGCCGGCCGGCGCGGACGATCGTCGGCAGGTCCGGAGCGTCGTCCAGGGCCCGGGTGTCGACCGGGGAGCCGCAGTCCCGCAGCGCCAGGACGCCTGCGCCCCGCTCGGTCAGGGCCTGCTCGCGCAGGCCGGCGAGGTCCTCGACGGGTACGCCGCCGCGCCCGATGCCGACGTGGCAGTGGGCGTCGACCAGGCCGGGCACCAGCCAGCCACCGCGGCTGACCGTCTCGGCGCCAGGAACCGGGTCGGAGGTGACGCGACCGTCGCGGACCCACAGGTCGCGGTGCTCCCCCTCGGGCAGCACGACCCCCGAGAGGTGCAGTGCCGGCTGCCCCGCCCTCCCGCTCACCGGGAGGGCCGCTCGTCCCCGGGCTGGTCGAAGTTCAGCTTCGTGAGATCTGGGAGGCCCTGGCCCGGGGGCAGCCCGGGCATGCCGCCGGGCATCCCACCGCCCGGGAACCCGGCACCGAAGGGGTTGCCCGCACCCGGCGGCAGACCCGGCGCGCCGACGGGCCGGCGGGCGGGACCGCCACCCTTCTTGGCGGCGCTGCCCTTCCCCTTGCCCTTCTTGCCCTTCTTCGACTGGGCCTGCATCTGCCGCCCGCGGGCCTTCTTCGACATCGGGCCCATGCCGGGCAGGCCCATGCTGCCGGCCATCTGGCCCATCATCTTCTGGGCCTGGGCGAAGCGCTCCAGCAGCTGGTTGACCTCGGTGACGGTGACGCCCGAGCCGTTGGCGATGCGCACCCGCCGCGACGAGTTGATGATCTTGGAGTTGACCCGCTCCTCCGGCGTCATCGAGCGGATGATCGCCGCGGTGCGGTCGAGGTCGCGGTCGTCGACCTGCTTGAGCTGCTCCTTCATCTGCCCGGCGCCGGGCAGCATGCCGAGCAGGTTGGCGATCGGGCCCATCTTGCGGATGGCCATCATCTGCTCGAGGAAGTCCTCGAGGGTGAAGCCCTCGCGGCTGACGAGCTTGCCGGCCATCTTCTCGGCCTGGTCGGCGTCGAACGCCTGCTCGGCCTGCTCGATGAGCGTGAGCACGTCGCCCATCCCGAGGATGCGCGAGGCCATCCGCTCGGGGTGGAAGACGTCGAAGTCGGTGAGCTTCTCGCCGGTGGAGGCGAACATGATCGGCTGGCCGGTCACGTAGCGGACCGAGAGCGCCGCACCACCGCGCGCGTCACCGTCGAGCTTGGTGAGGACGACGCCGGTGAAGCCCACGCCGTCGCGGAAGGCCTCCGCGGTGGTGACGGCGTCCTGACCGATCATCGCGTCAACGACGAACAGCGTCTCGTCGGGCCGGACGGCGTCGCGGATGCCAGCGGCCTGCGCCATCAGCTCGGCGTCGATGCCCAGCCGGCCGGCGGTGTCGACCACGACGACGTCGTGCATGGTGCGCCGCGCGTGCTCGATGGAGTCGGCGGCGACGCGGATCGGGTCGCCGACGCCGTTGCCCGGCTCGGGCGCGAAGACGTCGACCCCCGCCTGGCCGGCGACGATGGCGAGCTGGTTGACCGCGTTGGGCCGCTGCAGGTCGGCGGCCACCAGCAGCGGCGTGTGGCCCTGGGCCTTGAGCCAGCGGCCGAGCTTGCCGGCCAGCGTCGTCTTACCGGAGCCCTGCAGACCGGCGAGCATGACGACCGTGGGCGACTGCTTGGCGTAGCGCAGCCGCCGGGTCTCCCCGCCGAGGATCTCGATGAGCTCCTCGTTGACGATCTTGATGACCTGTTGCGCGGGGTTGAGCGCCTGGGACACCTCGGCCCCGCGCGCCCGCTCCTTGACGGCGTTGATGAAGGCCCGCACCACCGGCAGGGCGACGTCGGCCTCCAGCAGCGCGATGCGGATCTCGCGCGCGGTCGCGTCGATGTCGGCGTCGGTCAGCCGGCCCTTGCCGCGCAGGCCGCTGAAGACCTTGTCCAGGCGGTCGGAGAGGGTCTCGAACACAGCACGTCCTCAGCAGTTCTCGCGGGCGCGGCCGGCCGGTCGCTCCGACCGGCTGCTCGACCTCCGGCGTCCGGGGAACCCCGGGGCCGTCGCGCCACCTCCCGACCAGCCTAACGAGCGCGGGCCGGGGGACGGCGGGATCGACCGGCCGGACCGCGTACGCACCTGGCGACGCGCGGGAACGACCCACCCGCAAGGCCCCGCCGCGAGCCAGGTGACGTCCTGGAACGGCCACCCTCCAGTAGAAGGACCCCGTCCTCCTCACCCCTCGCGAGCTCGGGGCGAGCCTCGGGACGGGGCCGCGACGAGAGCGGGAGGGTCCTCCTCCTACGCGGCGCGGCGGGCGGGCGCGGCCACGGTGGCTCCCGGCGCGGCCGAGAACACCGCCGTCCCGCAGTCGGCGCAGGCCCACTCGGGGCACTCGCCGCCGTCCTCGGTGTGCCCGTCGACGCACGGCGGCTGGACGAAGTCCCGGTCGCCGTCGCAGGAGGGGCAGGGCCAGACCCTGCTCTCGGCTGCGGCGACCTCGAAGGACGTGCCGGTCATGCGGTTGCCTCCTGCCGTCGTCGGCGGGACCGTTCCGTCCCGCTCTCCCCTCGACGGTGGCACGGGGGTACGACAGGACCGCGGACCTCAGCGCGGCGTGTCCGCCGGATCAGCCACCGGGTCGGGCACCGCTCCCCGGACGGCGTCGGCCAGGGCGGCCTCCACCCGGGCCCGCTGGTCGCCGCTGATCGGCTGCCCGGAGGGGTTGGCGACGTAGAAGTGGTCGGCGGCGTCGGCGCCGAGGGTCTCGATCCGCGCCGAGGTGACGTCGAGGCCCTCGGTCACCAGGGCCGCGGTCAGCCGGTAGAGCAGCCCCGCCCGGTCCCCCGCGCGCACCTCGACGATGCCGGTCGCGTCGCCGGTCACCTCGCCGTTGTGCCAGGACACCCGCGGTGGCGTTCCCCGAGCGGCGTCCTGCCGGTAGTCGGCCTCCCGCTGCCGCAGCCGCTCGGCCAGCGGCAGGGTGCCCTCGAGGGCCGCACGCACGGCATCGGCCAGGATCGAGGCCACCGGCGCCCGCCCGAACCTCGGCCGGACGGCGAAGACGGCGGTGGCCCGCTCGCCGACGACGTTGACCTTGGCGGCGCGCACGTCGAGCTGGTTGAGCGCCAGCACCCCCGCGAGCTGGCTGAACAGGCCGTGCCGGTCGGGCGCGACGATCGTCACCTGCTGGCCGTCGGCGACGTCCTCCACCCCGACCGAGATGCCGGTGTCGGCGTCGGCCGGGACGCCGGTGCTCACCTGCGGCTCCCCCGGGTGCAGCACCGGCTCGGGTTCGGGCACCGGGGTGCCACCCAGCCGCGCCTGCACGCGGGCGACGAGCGCGGCGACCAGGTGCGCCTTCCAGGGCGACCAGGCCGAGGAGCTGGTCGCGGCGCCGTCGGCCTGCGCCAGGGCGTGCAGCAGCTGCAGCAACGCGGGGTCGTGCCCGATGGTCGCGGCCACCCGGTCGATCGTGGCGGGGTCGTCGATGTCGCGCCGGGTCGCGGTGTCGGGCAGCAGCAGGTGGTGGCGCACCATCGCGGCCAGCGTGGCGACGTCGGCCTCGACGAAGCCCATGCGGGCGGCGATCCGGGCCGCGATCGGCTCGCCGACCTCGCTGTGGTCGCCGGGCCAGCCCTTGCCGATGTCGTGCAGCAACGCGCCGACCAGCAGCAGGTCGGGCCGGTCGACGTCGTGGGTGAGCTCCGCGGCGGCCGCGGCGGCCTCGACCAGGTGCCGGTCGACGGTGTAGCGGTGCCAGGGGTGGCGCTGCGGCAGCGAGCGGACCCGGTCCCACTCCGGCAGCAGCCGGGACAGCAGCCCCTCCTGGTCCAGCTGCTCGAGGACCGGCACCGCGGACCGCCCGCTGGCCAGCAGCCGCAGGAACGACCAGCGCACCTCCGCCGACCACGGCTCGGGGACCGGCGGGGAGTGCACCGCGAGCACCTTGAGCGTGTACGGGGAGAGCATCAGGTCCTCGCGCGCGGCGGCGGCCGCGCCGCGCAGCACCAGGCCGGGGTCGGCGGCGGGGCGGGCGTCGCGGGCGAGCACGACCTCGTCGCCCTGGCGGACGACGCCCTCGGCCAGCGGCTCGCGGCGGACCCGGCGGTACCGGCCGCGGGGACGGCGGACCAGCGCGGCCTCCACCCGCCGCCAGGTCTCGTCGGCGACGAAGGCCAGCCGGCGCCCGGCCAGGCTCACCTCGCGCAGCAGCGCGTCCTCGTCGGGCAGGCCGAGGGCCACGGCGACCGGGCGCTGCTCCTGCCGGACCAGCACGTCGGCCGGTCGGCCGGTGCGCCGGCGCAGCTCGTCGCGGACGTCGAGCAGGAACGCGTAGGCCCCCTCGACCTCGGCGGTGGGTTCGTCGGCCAGCTGGGCGGCGGCCACCGCCCGCAGCACCTGTCCCTCCCGCAGCCCGCCGTAGGCCTCCTTGAGGTCGGGCTCGAGGAGGAAGGCCAGCTCCCCGACCTGCCGGGCACGGCCGCGGCGCAGGTCGCGCAGCTGGGGCAGCAGCCGGGACGCCGACTGCCGCCAGCTGCCGAGGGTGGCCGCGCGCAGGGTCGCCGCGAGTCCGGCGTCCCCGGCGACGAGGCGGGCGTCGAGCAGCCCGAGGCCGGCCTTGACGTCGGTGGAGGCCACGCCGACGGCCTCGGCGACGGTGCGCACCGAGTGGTCCAGGCGCAGTCCGGCGTCCCAGATCGGGTACCAGACCGCGTCGGCGAGGGCGGCGATCTCCGGGCGCCCCTCGTGGACGAGGACCAGGTCGAGGTCGCCGTGCGGCGGGGGCTCGCGGCGACCCAGGCTCCCGACGGCGATCAGGGCGACGCCGTCGGTGCCGGTGCGCGGCGGCGTACCACCTCGGCGCGCGCGGGGCGGCGGGGTGCCCGCGGCCGCCTCGTCCAGCAGACCGGTGAGCCAGGTGTCGAGCACCCCGCAGCGCTCGGCCCGCGGCAGTGCGGGCAGCGACCCGGTGTCCAGCACGTTCCCCCCTCGCTCCTCTGAGACGTCCCCCGGGACGGCGTCGGCCGGGGTGGCAGGCAACCCCGCCACCCCGGCCGACGGACCAGCTGACCGGTCCCGTCCCGTGGCTCGCGCCGAGCATGCGAGGCGTGAGGAGGACGGGGTCCCTCCGCTACAGGGCGTCGGCGCCGCGCTCGCCGGTGCGGACGCGCACGATCTCGTCGATCGTGGTCACCCACACCTTCCCGTCGCCGATCTGGCCGGTGGAGGCTGCCTCGACGATCGCGTCGACGACGCGGGCGGCCTCGATCTCGTCGACGACGACCTCGATGCGGACCTTCGGTACGAAGTCGACCTGGTACTCCGCCCCGCGGTAGACCTCGGTGTGTCCCCGCTGGCGGCCGAAGCCCTGGACCTCGCTGACGGTGAGCCCGGCGATGCCGATCAGCTCGAGGGCGTTCTTGACGTCGTCGAGCTTGAACGGCTTGACGATGGCGGTGACGAGCTTCACGCCCGGCTCCTCTCGGTGGGAACGGTGGTGCCACGGGCCTCGGCGTGCGCCTGGGCGCCGACCGTCAGAGGGGCGCTGCGCCCTCCGCCGAGGGAGTCGAGGTCGTAGCCCGTCTCAGCGTGCACGACCGAGTCGATGCCGGTCACCTCGTCCTCCTCGGCCACCCGGAAGCGCATGGTCTTGGCGATGACGACGCCGATCACCAGGGTGAGGACGAACGAGTAGACCAGCACGACGCCGGCGCCCAGCGCCTGCCGCCACAGCTGGTCCAGACCGCCGCCGTAGAGGAGGCCGTCGACACCGGCCGTGGTGCTCGCCGAGGCGAACAGGCCCACCGCCAGGGTGCCCCACAGGCCACCGACGAGGTGGACGCCGACGACGTCGAGCGAGTCGTCGTAGCCCAGGCGGTACTTCAGGCCCACCGCCAGTGCGCAGACGACACCGGCGACCAGGCCGATGAGGATCGCCCCGATCGGCGTCACCGACGAGCAGGCCGGGGTGATGGCGACCAGGCCGGCGACGACGCCGGAGGCGGCACCGAGGGAGGTGGCGTGGCCGTCACGCAGCTTCTCGACCAGCAGCCAGCCCAGGACCGCCGCACCCGTGGCGACCAGCGTGGTCACGAAGACCTCGGCGGCCTGCCCGTTGGCGGCCAGCGCGGAGCCGGCGTTGAAGCCGAACCACCCGAACCACAGGATGCCGGCGCCGATCATCACCAGCGGCAGGTTGTGCGGCCGCATCGGGTCGCGCCCGAAGCCGCGCCGCTTGCCCAGCACCAGGGCCAGCGCCAGGCCCGCCGCACCGGCGTTGATGTGCACCGCGGTGCCGCCGGCGAAGTCGATGGCCAGCAGGTCGTTGGCGATCCAGCCACCCGTCTCGGACTCCGCGCCGTCGAAGGCGAAGACCCAGTGCGCGACCGGGAAGTAGACCAGCGTCGCCCAGACGCCGGCGAAGACCATCCACGGGCCGAAGCGGGCTCGGTCGGCGATGGCACCGGAGATGAGCGCGACGGTGAGGATGGCGAACATCGCCTGGAAGGCGACGAAGGCCATCGAGGGCACCGTGAAGACCAGGCTCTCGGGCTGGAAGCCGCCGTCCAGACCGCTGGTGCCCAGCAGCGAGGAGAGCCCGAAGAACTCCAGCGGGTCGCCCAGCAGGCCGCCGCCGATGTCGTCGCCGAAGGCCATCGAGTAGCCGTAGAGCACCCACAGCACGCTGATCAGCGCGAGTGCGCCGAAGCTCATCATCATCATGTTGAGGACGCTCTTCGCGCGGACCATGCCGCCGTAGAAGAGCGCCAGGCCGGGTGTCATGAACAGCACCAGGGCGGCGCTGGCCAGGACCCACGCGGTGTCGCCGGTGTCCACGGCAACCTCCTGACGGATCGGTGTGGCCCGCGTCGAGGGCGGGCCACGGGGCGGGGCCGGGACGTCGGGCGACGCCCCGGGCCGAGGGGCTGAGCGGCGCTCCCTCCCAGGAGGGGGCGACGTGGCGTTCACGGTGCCGTCGGCACGTTTCGGCGACCGGCGCGCCGCTGTTTCCGTGCGGTGAACTCCCGGCCGCGTGTCCGGCTCCTGTGTTCCGGCCGTGTTGCGTCTCCCCCCGATGGGGTCCGTCGCGCCTTGTTGCAAGACGTGTGCAACTGCGAGTCGCCTGCAATAAGGTCGCGTCAGTCGCTCGCCGTCCCAGGCCGGGCGAGCTCCCGAGGAGGCAGCGTGCACGTACCCGACGGGTTCCTCGACGCCCCGACGTCCGCCGCCACCGCGGCCGTGGCCGCCGGCGGCGTCGCCGTGGCCCTCCGCGGCGCGCGGCGCGAGCTGGACGAGCGCACCGCTCCCCTGGCCGGCCTCACCGCCGCCTTCGTCTTCGCCGTCCAGATGGTCAACTTCCCGGTCGGCGCGGGCACCAGCGGGCACCTGATGGGCGGCCTGCTCGCCGCCGTCCTGGTCGGCCCGTGGACGGCGGTGCTCTGCATGACGGTCGTCCTCGTCGTCCAGGCGTTGTTGTTCGCCGACGGCGGGCTCACCGCGCTGGGCACCAACGTGACCCTGCTGGGCCTGGTCGCCGTCGCGGTCGGCTGGGGTGCCTTCCGGTTGCTGGCGCGGTTGCTGCCCACGACGCGCGGCGGCGTGCTGACCGCGGCCGGCGTGGGCGCGTTCCTCTCGGTGCCGGTCGCGGCGCTGGTCTTCGTCGGCCTGTTCGCGGTCGGCGGGGTCGCCGACGTGCCCGTGGGCACGGTGGCCGCGGCCATGGGCGGCGTGCACGTGCTCATCGGGCTCGGCGAGGCGGCGATCACGGTGGCGGTCGTCGGCGCGGTCCTCGCCGTCCGCCCCGACCTGGTGTACGGCGCCCGGGCGCTGCGCCGGGCCACCCTGCTGGCCGAGCGGCCCGCGTCGGTGCCGGCGGGCGCCCGGTGAACGGCAGCCCGGTGCGCACGTCCCGCCGGGGCCGCACCCTGTGGGTCGTCGGGCTGATCGCCGCCCTGGTCGTGGCCGGGGTCGTCAGCTACTACGCCAGCGCCTCCCCCGACGGGTTGGAGTGGGCCGCCGAGCGGTCCGGCTTCCTGGGCAGCGCCCAGGACAGCGCGGCCGCGACCTCGCCGCTGGCCGACTACGGCGTCTCCGGCGTCGACTCCGAGCGCCTCTCCGGCGGGCTGGCCGGGGTCATCGGCGTCCTGGTGACCCTCGCGCTCGCCGGGGGCCTCTCGCTCCTGCTGCGCCGCCGCGGCCGGTCCGACGCGACCGCGGAGGACTGACGTGACCGCAGTGCACGGCGGCGTCCTGGGCGCGGCCTACGTCGCCGGGTCCAGCCCGGTGCACCGCCTGGAGCCGCACCTCAAGCTCGTCGCCGTCCTCGGCTTCGCGCTGGTCGTCGTGGCCACCCCCGTGCACGCCGGCTGGGCCTGGGCCGCCTACGGCGGGTACCTGGCGCTGGTCCTCCTCGCCGCCGCGGTGGCCGGCGTCGGACCGACCCGGCTCGCCAGGGGGCTGGCGATCGAGGTGCCGTTCGTGCTGTTCGCCGTGCTGCTGCCCTTCGTGGCACAGGGGCCGCGCGTGGAGGTCGCCGGCCTCACGCTCTCCGAGAGCGGCCTGGTCGCCGCCGGCGGGCTGCTGGCCAAGGCGACGCTGTCGGTGCTCGCCGCCGTCGTCCTCTCGGCGACCACCGAGCCGCGGGCGCTGCTGACCGGGCTCGAGCGGTTGCGGCTGCCCTCGCTGCTCGTGCAGATCCTGATGTTCATGATCCGGTACGCCGACGTGGTCGGCGGTGAGCTGCACCGGATGCGGGTGGCCCGGGAGTCCCGCGGCTTCGTGGGCCGCAACCTCTCGGCGCTGCGCGTGCTGGGCCCGGCAGCGGGCTCGCTGTTCGTCCGTTCCTACGAGCGCGGCGAGCGGGTGCACCTGGCGATGCTGTCGCGGGGCTACACCGGCCGGATGCCCGGTGCGCCGGTCGCAGCGGTGCCCGCCCGGGCGTGGCTGACCGCCCTCGCCCTCCCGCTGGGTGCCGCCGCTGTCCTGGCGACCGGGCTGCTCCTCGGGTGAGCGCCGCGCAGGAGGCTCCCTCCCCGCAGGGCTCCCCCCGTCCGGAGCCCCCCCTGCTGGTCGAGGACCTCGCCTTCGCCTACCCCGACGGGCACCAGGCGCTCTACGGCGTCGACCTGCGCGTCGAGCGCGGCGAGCGGGTGGCGCTGCTCGGGCCCAACGGCGCCGGCAAGACCACGCTGGTGCTGCACCTCAACGGCATCCTCGCCGGCGGGCGCGGCAGCGTGCACGTGGCCGGGTTGCCGGTCGACCGGCGGAACCTGCAGGAGGTCCGGCGGCGGGTCGGCATCGTCTTCCAGGACCCCGACGACCAGCTGTTCATGCCCACCGTCGGCGAGGACGTCGCGTTCGGCCCGCGCAACCTCGGCCTGCCGGAGCCGGAGGTCGCCCGCCGGGTCGTCGAGGCCCTGGGTGCCGTGGGCATGTCCGGCTACGCCGACCGGCCGCCGCACCACCTCTCCTTCGGCCAGCGGCGGCGGGTCGCCGTCGCCACGGTGCTGTCGATGCACCCGGAGGTCCTGGTGCTCGACGAGCCGTCGTCCAACCTCGACCCCGCCGGACGGCGCGAGCTGGCCGAGGTTCTCGAGTCGCTGCCGGTGACGGTGCTGATGGTCACCCACGACCTGCCCTACGCCCTGCAGCTGTGCCCGCGCTCGGTCGTCCTCGACGGCGGGGTCGTGGTCGCCGACGGGCCGACCCGCGAGCTGCTCGCCGACCCCGACCTGCTCGCCCGCCACCGGCTGGAGCTGCCCTACGGGTTCGACCCGCGGACCGTGCCCGACCGGGCCAGGGCCCGACGGGACTGACCCCTGCGCCGGCGGCCACCGCCCAGGCCGTCCTCCGTGCAGCGCGCCCGCGAGGTCGCCGACGCGGTGCGCGGCCTGCGGGGCGTCACCGTCGTCCCCGACCCGCCGCAGACGCTGGTGCTGCACCTGCTCCCGCGGACCACCCCGGATGCGGAGGCCGCGGCCCCCTGCAGGACCACGCCGGCCCCGTCCGGAAGCCCACCCCGAGCCTGCGAGGGGTGAGAGGGACGGGGTCCTCCGGCGAGCGGGGCGGGGCAGGGGGTCCCCCCTCAGTCCGCCCCGCCGACCAGGGCCTCCGCGAAGGCCTCCGGCTCGAAGGGCGCCAGGTCGTCGGCCCCCTCCCCCAGCCCGACGAGCTTGACCGGGATGCCGAGCTCGCGCTGCACCGAGACGACGATGCCGCCCCTGGCGGTGCCGTCGAGCTTGGTGAGGACGACGCCGGTCACGGTCACCGCCTCGGTGAACACGCGGGCCTGGACGACGCCGTTCTGGCCGGTCGTGGCGTCGAGGACCAGCAGCACCTCGGTCACCGGCGCGACCTTCTCGACGACCCGCTTGATCTTGCCGAGCTCGTCCATCAGGCCGCCCTTGGTGTGCAGCCGGCCGGCGGTGTCGATCACGACGGTGTCGACCTCGCCCTCGATCCCGGTGCGCGCCGCGTCGAAGGCCACCGACGCCGGGTCGGCCCCCTCGCGACCGCGCACGGTGAGGACGCCGACCCGCTCGCCCCAGGTCTCCAGCTGGTCGGCGGCGGCGGCGCGGAAGGTGTCGGCGGCACCCAGGACGACGCTCTTGCCGTCGCCGACGAGGACGCGGGCGATCTTGCCGACCGTGGTCGTCTTGCCTGCGCCGTTGACGCCGACGACCAGGACGATGCCCGGCCGGCCGTCGTGCCGGTCCACGCCGAGGCTGCGGTCGAGGTCGGGGCCGAGCACGGCCGTCAGCTCCCGGACCAGCAGCTGCCGCAGGTCCTGGCCGGAGGCGGTGGCCAGCACCATCGACTGTGTGCGCAGCCGGTCGACGATCTGCTGGGTGGCGGCCACGCCGACGTCGGCGGCCAGCAGGGTCTCCTCGACCTCCTCCCAGTCGTCCTCGGTCAGCCGCTCGCGGGCGAGGACGGTGAGCAGGCCGCGGCCCAGGTTCGACTGCGAGCGGGCCAGCCGGGAGCGCAGCCGTACCAGTCGGCCGGCCGACGGCGGCGGGGTCTCGAAGACCAGGCCGGGCTCCGGGGCGGCCGGGGGCAGCTCGACCTCGGGCGGTGCCTCGGGCGAGACGGCGTCCGGCTCGGCCGTCGTCCCCATCCCGCTGGCCGTCGCCCCCGAGGGCCGGGGCGGCGCCTCCGTCGTCGGCGTGGGCGGGCGCGGCCGGGTCAGCGTGGTGCCGGCAGCGGCATCGTCGTCCAGCCGGGTGGTCCGCCGGCCGCGACCGACGAGCAGGCTGACCCCGAGGACCAGCCCGACGAGCAGGATCGCGATCGCGATCAGCACGAACTCCATGGCCCTCAGTCTCCCAGCACCCGTGTGCGGGGTCGCTGCGGAACCCGCGGCGGTGGGCCACCCTGGGCGGCATGCCGCTGCCCGGCCGGGAGAACCCGGTCCTCCTCCTCGGTCCCCTCCTGCGGCACGTCGACCCGGTGTCGGCGACCGTGTGGGTGGAGACCGACCGGCCCTGCGAGGTGACGGTGCTCGGCCGCTGCGCCCGCACCTTCTGCGTGAGCGGCCACCACTACGCCCTCGTCGTCGTCGAGGGGCTCGAACCGGGCAGCGTCACGCCCTACGAGGTGCACCTCGACGGCGCGCGCGTGTGGCCCGAGGCGTCGTCCACCTTCCCGCCCGGCCGCATCCGGACGCCGGGGCGGCCCGGCCCCTTCCGCATCGCGTTCGGCTCCTGCCGCTACGCCACCCCCAGCACCGTCGACGCCGCCGAGGGCATCCCGCCCGACGCGCTGGACACCTACGCCGCGCAGCTCAGGGAGCAGCCGGAGGAGGAGTGGCCCGACGCGCTGGTGCTGCTGGGCGACCAGGTCTACGCCGACGAGCTGACGCCGGCGACCCGGCACTGGCTGTCGCTGCGCCGGCAGCGACCGGCCCCGGAGGACTCCCAGGTCGACGACTTCGAGGAGTACACCCGGCTCTACGCGGAGTCCTGGAGCGACCCGCAGGTGCGCTGGCTGCTGTCCACCGTCCCGTCCTCGATGATCTTCGACGACCACGAGATGATCGACGACTGGAACACCTCCGCCGCCTGGCGCCGCAAGGTGACCGGGCAGGACTGGTGGACCCGCCGGATCTGCGGCGGCCTGGTCAGCTACTGGGTCTACCAGCACCTGGGCAACCTCAGCCCCCAGGAGCTGGCCGGGAACGCCACCTGGCAGGCGGTGCAGGAGCACCGGGACGAGGCCGAGCCGGTGCTGCAGGCGATGGCCGAGACCGCCGACCGGGATCCGCGCTCGGCCCGCTGGAGCTACGTGCGGCACTGGGGCGAGGCGCGGATGATCATGGTCGACAGCCGGGCCGGCCGGGTGCTGGACGAGTCCGCGCGGGGGATGCTCGACGAGGACGAGTTCAGCTGGGTCGAGGCGGCGATGCGCCGCGCCGTCGACGAGGGCGTCGAGCACCTGGTGCTGGGCACCTCGCTGCCGTGGCTGCTGCCGCACGCCATCCACGAGGTGGAGCGGTGGAACGAGACGCTCGTCCGGCGGCACCTGGGCCGTCCGCTGGGCTGGGTCTCCGAGCAGCTCCGGCAGGCCGCCGACCTCGAGCACTGGGCGGCGTTCGGCGACTCCTTCGAGCGGCTGGGCCGTGCCCTGGTCGGGCTGGCCCGGGGCGAGCAGGGCCGGGCGCCGGCGACCGCGCTGGTCCTCTCCGGCGACGTCCACCACGCCTACGCCGCCGAGCTCGTGGCCCCCGACGGTCTGGCCACGCGGGTGCACCAGCTGACCGTGTCGCCGCTGCACAACCAGGCGCCGCACCCCATCAAGGTGGGCTTCCGGATCGGCTGGAGCCGCTGGGCCCGCCGGCTGACCACGGGGCTGTCCCGCCTGGCGCGGGTCCGCCCGTCGGAGCTGGACTGGGCCAAGCAGGCCGGCCCGTACTTCGGCAACCAGCTCGGCGAGCTGGTCCTGCACGACCGGGACGCTTCCTTCCGGCTGTTCGTCACCCACCGGGACGACGCGGGCCAGGAGCGGCTGGAGCTGGTCGCCGACCTGCCGCTGTCGGACCCGGTCCCGGCGGAGGTGACAGGCTGACGAGGTGAGCGACCCCCTCGGCACGCGGCCCGCTCCGGGCCCCGACCAGCCGCCGATCCCGGTGCGGCTGATCACCTTCAACACCCACCACGGCGTCGGGGACGACGGCCGGCACGACCTGCCGCGGCTGGCAACGGTGCTCGCCGCGGCCGACGCCGACCTCATCTGCCTGCAGGAGGTGGACCGGTACTACGGCGGGCGCAGTGAGGACGTCGACCAGGCGCTGCTGCTCTCCCGGGCGCTGGACATGCAGCTGGCCTGGGGCCCGGCGATCGACGAGCCGCGCCGGGAGGAGGGGCTGCGCCGGCAGTACGGCAACGCGCTGCTGTCGCGGCTGCCGATCCTCGTCAGCGACGTCCACCCGCTGCCCGGCAGCGGCGAGCCGCGGAGCGCGCTGCGGACCATGGTCGAACTCGACGGCGCCGCGCTGTGGGTGACGACCACCCATCTGTCCACCCGCTCGCCGCAGGAGCGCGCCGAGCAGCTCGCCGCGATCGCGCAGCTGCACACCGGGCCGATGCAGACCGGCGTCCTCGTCGGGGACTTCAACGCCGACCCGGGTGCCCCGGAGCTGGCTCCGCTGACCGGGCGGTTCGCCGACGCCTGGGAGCTGGCCCCCGACCGCGAGGACCGGGCCGGCTGGCGCTTCTGGCACGCCCGGCACGGCGAGACGCACCCGGCCCGGCGCCCGCACCGGCGGATCGACCAGGTGTGGGTCTCCCCCGGCGTCGGGGTGGCCCGCGCGCACGTGCTCGACGGCGCCGGCGCCTCCGACCACCTGCCCCTGGTCGTCGACCTGCAGGTGCAGTCAGGGGTCTGAAGTCGCGCACAGCGGGTCGCGCGCTCGACGTGTGCCGCCTGCTGCGTCGTCTGGACGAGCGGCGCTCCTGCGGCGGGACGTCCGCCGCCCCGGATCGCGCCGGGTTGTGCTGACCGGTAGGACAGGGGGCGGACGCCGGCCCTGGGCGTCCGCCTCATTGCCGGACGACGCGAGCGAGGACCGTACGTGGCCGCCCCCACCCTCGACACCGCCCCGTGGCAGGTCCGCGAGCCGCGCGTGGACCCCGAGACGCTCGCCGTCGCCGAGTCGGTCTTCAGTCTCTCGAACGGCTTCGTCGGGATCCGGGGGACGCTCGACGAGGTCGAGCCCTCCGCCATGCGGAGCACCTACCTGTCCGGGGTGTACGAGACCCACCCGCTGTCCTATCCCGAGGGCGGTTACGGGCACCCCGAGGAGGGGCAGGCGCTGCTCACCGTCGCGGACGGCACGCCGCTGCGCCTCCTCGTCGACGGGATCCCGCTGGACGTGCGAGAGGTCCGGCCGCAGGTCCACGAGCGCACGCTCGACCTGCGCGCCGGGACGCTCGACCGCCGCGTGCGCTGGACGTCGCCGTCGGGCACCTCGGTGGAGGTGTCCTCGCGGCGGCTCGTCTCCCTCGTGGAGCGGTCGGTCTGCGCGGTGCGGTACGAGGTCCGCGTCCTGGACGGGCCCGCGCACGTGGTCGTCCGGTCCGAACTGGCCGCCGGGGAGGTGACGCCGGCGGGCGTGGACAACGACGACCCGCGCGTCGCGGAATGCCTGGACGAGGCCTTCGAGCCGCGCGCCCAGATCGGCAACGCGCACGGTGGCGGCGCTCTGGTGGAACGGACGCGCCGGTCGGGCATCACGGTCGCGACCGCGGTCGGTCACGAGGTCGACGGCGGGCGGGTGAGCACGCACGTCGACGAGCAGCACGTCGTCACCACGGTCGCCGCCGACCTGCTCTCCGGAGAGAGCCTCACGGTCGTGAAGGTCGTCGGGTACAACTGGTCGCTCGACGCCGGGTCCGACACCGTCCTCGGCCAGGCCTCGGCAGCCGTGAGCTCCGCACTCGACCTCGGGTGGGAGGGCCTGCTCGCCGGTCAGCGTGCCGTGCTCGACGAGCTGTGGGCGACCGCGGACGTCGAGGTCGACGGGGACCTCGAACTCCAGCAGGCGCTGCGCTACACCGTCTTCCAGCTGTTCTGCTCCGCCGCCTGCATCTCGGGCGCCCCCGTCGGCGCCAAGGGCCTGACCGGCATCGGGTACAGCGGCCACACCTTCTGGGACGTCGAGGGGTTCGTCCTGCCCGCCTTGACCCTGCTGCGCCCGGACGCGGCCGAACGCCTGCTGCGGTGGCGCTCCGGGACGATCGACTCCGCCCGGGAGCGTGCCGCGACGCTGGGGATGGAGGGCGCGGCGTTCGCGTGGCGCACGATCAGCGGGCCCGAGGTCTCGGCGTACTGGCCCGCGAGCACGGCGGCGATGCACGTCAACGCCGACATCGCCCGCGCCTTCTGGCTCCACGGGAACGTCACGGGCCGGGACCTCGACGCCGTCGGGGGGCCGGAGGTGCTGGTGGAGACGGCGCGGTCGTGGATGTCGGTGGGCCACGAGGACGCGGCCGGCGGTTGGCACCTGTACGGCATGACCGGCCCGGACGAGTACACCGGGGTCGTCGACGACAACGTCTTCACCAACCTCATGGCCCGGCGCAACCTCCGGTGGGCCGCCGACGTGTGCGAGAGGCTGCCGGGGCGCGCGTCGGCACTGGGCGTCGACCACGCCGAGACCGCCGCCTGGCGGTCCGCGGCGGAGGCCGTCCACGTCCCGTGGGACGAGGGCCTGCGCGTGCACCCGATGAACGAGGACTTCACGAGCTACCGGGAGTGGCCCTTCGAGGACGAGCGCGACTCCTACCCGGTCCAGGAGCACCACCACTACGCCACGTTCTACCGACGCCAGGTGCTCAAGCAGGCCGACCTCGTCCAGGCGTTGTGGTGGTGCCGCGACGAGTTCACGGCCGAGGAGGTGGCGCGCGACCTCGACTACTACGAGGCGCGCACCGTCCGGGACTCCTCGCTGTCGGCCGCAGTCCAGGCGGTCGTGTGCGCCCAGGCGCAGCACCCCGACCTCGCCCTGCGCTACCTGCGGGAGGCGGCCCTCGTGGACCTGCGCGACGTCCGGGGCGACACCTCGAACGGCCTGCACCTGGCTGCCGTGGGCGGGGCGTGGCTGGCGTTCGTCGCCGGTCTCGGTGGGCTGCGGGAGGACCACGAGGACCTCGAGATCGCCCCCCTGCTGCCGTCCTCGCTCTCGCGCACCGCCTACTCCGTCACCTGGCGCGGCAGGCTGCTGCGCGTGGAGACGACGCGGGAGGGCACCACGGTCAGGCTGGTGCGCGGCGAGGAGCCGGTCACCGTCGTCGTGGACGGCGCCCGTCGGTCGGTCACGGCCGGCGCTGCTGTCCACGTGCCGCTCCGTGCCCCCACCCCGTTGCTCGACGAGCCGAGGCAACCGGTCGGTCGCGAACCACGCACCTGAGGGTGCGCCTCGACCGCCGCTGCGGCCCCGTCCCCGGGCACCGCCCCGAGCCTGCGAGGGGCGGGGAGGACGGGGTCCTCCCACGAGTGGCCGGGGAGGGAGGTCCTCGATCAGGCGGGTTCGGCCTCGCGCAGTCGCTGACTGATGACGCCGGTGATGCCGTCGCCGCGCATGCTCACGCCGTAGAGCGCGTCGGCGATCTCCATCGTCCGCTTCTGGTGCGTGATGACGATCAGCTGCGAGGTCACGCGGAGCTGCTCGACGAGGGTCAGGAGCCGGCCGAGGTTGACGTCGTCGAGGGCGGCCTCGACCTCGTCGAGCACGTAGAACGGCGAGGGCCGGGCCCGGAAGATGGCCACGAGCAGCGCGACGGCGGTCAGCGAGCGCTCGCCGCCGGAGAGCAGCGAGAGCCGCTTGACCTTCTTGCCCGGCGGGCGGGCCTCGACCTCGACGCCGGTGGTCAGCATGTCCTCGGGGTCGGTGAGGTGCAGCCGGCCGTGCCCGCCCGGGAAGAGGACGGCGAAGACCTGCTCGAACTCCCGCTGCACGTCGGCGAAGGCCGAGGCGAAGACGTCGTGGATCCGCCCGTCGACCTCGCGGACGACGGTGAGCAGGTCGCGGCGGGTGGCCCTGAGGTCCTCGAGCTGCGTGGCCAGGAAGCCGTGCCGCTCCTCGAGCGCCGCGAACTCCTCCAGCGCCAGCGGGTTGACCTTGCCGAGCGTGGCCAGGTCGCGCTCGGCCTTCGCGGCGCGGCGTTCCTGCGCGGCCCGGTCGTAGGGCACCGGGTCGGGCTCGGGCTCGCCGGCGTCCTGCGCAGCTGCGAGCTGCGCGGGGGTGGGCGGTACCGGGGCCGCAGGACCGTACTCGGCCAGCAGGGTGGCCAGGTCGACGCCGTACTCCTCGGCGGCCCGGTCCTCCAGCGCCTCGATGCGGTAGCGCTGCTCGGCACGGGCCACCTCGTCGCGGTGCACCTCGTCGGTCAGCCGCTCCAGCTCCGCCGTGGCCGAGCGGACGGCGGCGCGCACCTCGAGCAGCTCGGCCTCGCGGGCGGTCCGCGCGCGAGCGAGCTCGTCGCGCTCCGCGGCCGCCCGCTCCAGGGACGTCGCCAGCGCGGTCAGCGCCGTCTCCGCGCCGGACCGCACGCGGGCGGCGACCTGCGCACCGCGCTCGCGAGCGACGCGGGCCGCGGCGGCGCGCTCGCGGGCGACCCGCTCCTGGCGGGCCTGCCGGCGGAGCGACTCCGCGCGCCCGGACAGCGCCCGGCCCCGCTCCTCGGCGGTGCGCACGGCCAGCCGCGCCTCGGTCTCGGCCTGCCGGGCCGCGGCCGCCTCCAGCCGCAGCCGATCCCGCTCGGCGGGGTCGGGCTCCTCCTCGACCGGCGCGGCCTCGGCCTGGGCGAGCCGCTCCGCCAGCCCGGCGAGCGCGGTCTGCGCCTGCTCGAGCGCCTGCTCGGCGCGCACCCGGGCGGCCGCGGAGCGCTCGGCCTCGGCGGTGGCCGACCGGGCGGCCGCGCCCAGCTCGGCCAGCTGCGCGGCGACGGCGGAGCGGCTGCGGTCGGCGGCCTGGCGGGCGGCCAGGGCCTCGTCGACGTCGGCGGAGCGCGCGCGGGCGCTCTCCCGCGCGGCGGCCAGCCGGTCGGCCAGGTCGGCGGCCCGCGCGGACGCGGCGGCCAGCTCCCGCTCGGCGTCGTCCACCCGGGCGCGGACCTCCAGGCCCGACGGCGCGTCGGCCTGGCCGCCGACCGACCAGTCCGAGCCGACCAGGTCACCGTCCGCGGTCACCGCCCGCACCCGCGGGTGGCGGCCGACGAGGGTGACGGCGACGTCCAGCGAGGGCACGACGGCGACGCGGTCCAGCGCGCGGTCCAGGGCGGGGTGCAGCTCCTCGGGGGCGTCGACGAGGTCGCGGGCCCAGCGCACGCCCTCGGGCAGCTGCGGCCAGCCCTCGCGCGGCAGCGCGGGCAGGCCGCCGGTGACCAGCAGCCCGGCCCGGCCGCCGTCGACGTCCTTGAGGTGGGCGAGCGCGGCGGCGGCACCGGCGACGGAGTCGACGACGAGCGCGTCGGCCATGCCGGCCAGGGCCGCGGACAGCGCGACCTCGGCGCCGGGTGCGACGGTGACCCGCTCGGTCACCGGGCCCAGCACGCCCGGCAGCCCCGCGGCGAGCACCGCGGCCGCACCGTCGGCGGGGGACAGCCCCTGGGCGAGGGTGTCGCGCCGGGCCTGCGCGGAGGCCCGGTCGCGCTCGGCGGCCCGCTCGGCGGCGACCAGCTCGGTCACGGCCTTCGCGGCCTCGGCGTGCGCGGCGACGGCGTCCTGGTGCGCGGTGACGAGGGCGACGTCGCCGTCCTCCTGCTCGGCGACCGCCTCGCGGCGCTCGGCCAGCCGCTCGGCGGCGACCTCGGCGCGGTCGGCGGCCTCACCGGCGGCCAGCGCCAGGCGCTCGATCTCCGACTCGCCGGCGGCGACGTGGGATCGGGCGGCGGCCACCTGGCCGGAGAGCCGGGCCAGGCCCTCGCGGCGGTCGGCCAGCGCGCGGGCGGCGGCGACCCAGGCCCGCTCTGCCTCGGCGAGCGCGGCCTCGACCTCGGTGCGGGCGGCGACGGCGGCGGCCAGCCGGCCGCGCTCGGCCTCCAGCCCGGCGGCGAGCTGGGCCTCGGTGGCGGCGACCCGGTCGGCCTCCGCCTCGAGCTGGTCGGGGTCCCGGCCGGCGGCGGCCGCGGGCGGCGCGGCGGAGAGGTGGCGGTGCCGCTCGGCGGCCAGCTGCGCGATGCCGCGGAAGCGCTCGGTGAGGGCGGAGAGCCGGTACCAGGTGTCCTGGGCGGCGGCCAGCAGCGGGGCGTTCGCGGCGAGGTCGCTCTCCAGCGCCGACTCGCGCGCCGAGGTCCGCGCCAGGTCGGCCTCGACGACGGTACGCCGCGCGCGGGCGGCGGTCTCGTCGGCGACGTCCCTGTCCAGCGCGTCGCGCAGCTGCACCAGGTCGTCGGCGAGCAGCCGCAGCCGCGCGTCGCGGAGGTCGGCCTGCACGCCGGCCGCGCGGCGGGCGACCTCGGCCTGCCGGCCCAGCGGCTTCAGCTGGCGGCGCAGCTCGGCGGTGAGGTCGGCCAGCCGGTCGAGGTTGGCCTGCATCGCGTCGAGCTTGCGGAGCGCCTTCTCCTTGCGCTTGCGGTGCTTGAGGACGCCGGCCGCCTCCTCGATGAAGGCGCGGCGGTCCTCGGGGCGACCGGACAGGACGGCGTCGAGCTGGCCCTGACCGACGATGACGTGCATCTCGCGGCCGATGCCGGAGTCGCTGAGCAGCTCCTGGACGTCGAGCAGCCGGACCTTGTCCCCGTTGATCTCGTACTCGCTCTCCCCGGAGCGGTACATCCGCCGGGTGATCGAGACCTCGGTGTAGTCGATCGGCAGGGCGCCGTCGGCGTTGTCGATGGTGAGGGTCACCTCGGCCCGGCCGAGGGCCGGGCGGCCGGCGGTGCCGGCGAAGATGACGTCCTCCATCTTGCCGCCGCGCAGGCTCTTGGCACCCTGCTCGCCCAGGACCCAGGCGATGGCGTCGACGACGTTGGACTTCCCGGAGCCGTTGGGGCCGACGACGGCGGTGATCCCCGGCTCGAGGCGCAGGGTCGTCGCGGACGCGAAGGACTTGAAGCCCTTGAGCGTCAGGCTGGAGAGGTGCACGACAGCGGGTTACCTGCCCGGCGGTCGGCCCCTCTGCAGGGTCCCGTCGCGAGCCTGGGAGTGGCGGGGGGCAGAGGGGTCCTTCTTCAGGCGAGCGCGGGCTCGGCGTTGTCGCCGGCCAGGCTCAGCAGCTCGTGCGCGATGGCGGCGTCGCGCTGGGCGCGCAGCTCTTCCAGTTCCTGCTCCAGACGACGCACCTTGGCCCGCAGGACGGCGTTCTCCTCGGCTACTCGGAGTTCCGCGGGGGCGACGACGTGACCGAACAGGGCCTTGGCCATGGCAACAACGGCCTTTCGACTGCGTGAGGGGATGACCTGCGCCCCGTACGACGGTCGGCGCGGTCTGTGTGTTCCCAGGGTGACAGGCCCGGACACGCAGGTCAACGGGCACACTCCAACGCTCCCGTGTCGGAGAGGTGTCACGTTCGTCACGCCGTCGTGAACCCGGTGCTCCCCTCGACCGGCTGGTCCCGGACGTCGACCCGCGTCACCGC
This sequence comes from Geodermatophilus sp. URMC 65, assembly GCF_053502545.1. Lineage (NCBI taxonomy): Bacteria > Bacillati > Actinomycetota > Actinomycetes > Geodermatophilales > Geodermatophilaceae > Geodermatophilus > Geodermatophilus sp. URMC 65. The sequence goes on along the minus strand of NZ_CP199954.1, from coordinate 3,879,992 downwards.
GCCGGGCGCCCGCGGGCCCTGCAGGTCGGCCAGGACGGCGTCCACCGCGGCGTCCGGCCCCTCGAGGACGACCTCGACGCGCCCGTCCGGCAGGTTGGTGGCCGAGCCGGCCAGCCCCGCCGCCTCGGCCCGGCCGCGGACGAACCAGCGGTAGCCGACGCCCTGCACCGAGCCCGAGACCAGGGCGACCGCGCGCCGCGTCACGACTCCCATGGTCCGCTCCCGCGGGGCGCTCCGCTCCTCGTTCACGGCTCCCGCCCCTGTCCGCTCACGAGCGACGGGCTCTCGGGCGCGGCTGGCAGCGAGGGCAGCTGTAGCTGGAGCGGTTCATGAACGACTCGCGCACGATCGGCGTCCCGCAGCGCGGACAGGGCCGGTCGGCCTGGCCGTAGACGGCGAGGTGCCGGGAGAAGTAGCCGCTCTGCCCGTTGACGTCGACGTAGAGCGAGTCGAAGGAGGTGCCGCCCTGGGCGAGGCTCTCGGTCAGCACGTCCCGCACCCCCTCCAGCAGGTCGGCGACCTGCGCCCGGGTGAGCCGGTCGGTCGGGCGGTTGCCGTGCAGCCGGGCCCGCCACAGCGACTCGTCGGCGTAGATGTTGCCGACCCCGCCGACCAGGGTCTGGTCCAGCAGCGCCCGCTTGACCTCGGTGCGCCGGCGGCGCAGCGCCGCGCTGAACGTGTCGGCGTCGAAGCTCTCGTCGAGCGGGTCGATCGCGATGTGCGTCAGCCGGCCGGGGATCTGCTCAGCAGTGGCTCCGCCCGCCCCACCGCCCCCGGCGCACTCCTCCACCGCCAGCCCGCCGAACGTCCGCTGGTCGACGAAGCGCAGCTCGCGGCCCCCATCGGTGAAGGTGAAGCGGGCACGCAGGTGCGTCTCGTCGGGCTGGGAGGGCTTCTCGACCAGCAGCTGGCCGCTCATCCCCAGGTGCCCGACGAGCGCCTGACCGGCGGGCGTGCCGTCGGCCTCGGCCAGTGGCAGCCACAGGTACTTGCCGCGGCGGTGGGCGGCGGTCAGCGTGCGTCCGGTCAGCGCGGCGACGAAGTGGTCGACGCCCCCGAGGTGGCGGCGCACGGCACGCGGGTGGCGCACCTCGACGGCGGCGACGGTGCGCCCGGCGACCCAGCGCTCCAGACCGCGCCGGACCACCTCGACCTCGGGCAGCTCTGGCACGGCGGCTCAGCTCGCTCCTGACCCGGCCGGCACGGTCGCACCGTCCGGTGCCGCGCCGTCGGCTCCCTCGCCGTCCGGGCCGGCGCCGTCGGACAGCGCGCGCCAGGCGGCCTCTGCGGCCTCCTGCTCGGCGGCCTTCTTGGTGCGCCCGGACCCGCGGCCGTGGACGGTGCCGGAGAGGACGACGGCGGCGGTGAAGGTCTTGGCGTGGTCGGGACCGGTGTCCTCGACCACGTAGGTCGGCGAACCGAGGCCGAGCCGGGCGCCCAGCTCCTGGAGGCTGGTCTTCCAGTCCAGGCCGGCGCCGCGGGTGGCGGCCTGGTCGAGCAGCGGGTCGAACAGCCGGTGCACGATCACCGCGGCGGCCTCCAGGCCCAGCCCGACGTGCACAGCGCCGATGAGCGCCTCCACCGCGTCGGCGAGGATCGAGTCCTTGTCCCGGCCGCCGGTGGTCTCCTCGCCGCGGCCCAGCAGCAGGTGCGGGCCCAGGCCGCCGTCCCCGAGCCGGCGGGCGACGCCGGCCAGCGAGGTCATGTTGACCACCGAGGCGCGCAGCTTGGCCAGCCGACCCTCGGGCAGCTCGGGGTGGCGCCGGTAGAGCTCGTCGGTGACGACCAGCCCGAGCACCGAGTCCCCGAGGAACTCCAGCCGCTCGTTGGTCGGCAGCCCGCCGTGCTCGTAGGCGTAGGAGCGGTGGGTCAGCGCCAACGCCAGCAGGCCGCCGGGCAGCTCGACACCGAGGGCGTCGAGAAGCCAGGCGGCCGCGCGGTCGGCGTGTGCCACACCCGCCGGGGAGCGGCCGGCGGCCCCGCCCGGAGCGGGCTGGGCACTGGTGACCGTCGTCCCCACGGCTGGTCCTGCCGGCGTCAGACCGAGAGGACCTGACGGCCCGCGTACTGCCCGCAGTTCGGGCAGGCCTGGTGCGGCGGCTTGAGCTGACCGCAGGCCCGGTTCGGGCACGGCGTCAGGGTCGGCGCGGAGGCCTTCCACTGCGAACGCCGGGCACGGGTGTTGGCGCGGGACATCTTCCGCTTCGGGACGGCCACGTCAGTTCTCCTCTGGGTTGTCCGCAGCGGGGGTGCCCGGTGCGGAGGCGAAACGGCCGGCGAGCCCGGCCCAGCGCGGGTCGAGCTGCTCGTGCGTGTGGTCGGCGGGCAGGTCGTCGAGCCGCTGCCCGCAGTCGACGCACAGGCCGGCGCAGTCCTCCGTGCAGGTCGGCGCCAGCGGCAGGCTCAGGACGACGAGGTCGCGGACCATCGGCTCGAGGTCGATGTGCTCGCCCTCGACGCGGCGGACCTCGTCCTCCTCGCTGGTGGCCTCGGTGGTGCTGCCCTCGTAGGCGAACAGCTCCTGGACGTCGAGTTCGAGGGTGTCCTCGATCGGCTCCAGGCAGCGCGCGCACGAGCCGGTGACGGGGACGTCGACCTCCCCGGAGACCAGCACGCCCTCCATGACCGACTCCAGCCGCAGCCGCAGCCGGACCTCGGCGCCCTCGGGGACGCCGATGAGCTCGACCCGCCAGTCGGCGGGCGTCGGGAGCGAGCGCTCGATCTCCTGCATCGAGCCGGCGCGACGGCCGAGCTCCCGCAGGTCCACGAACCAGGGATTGGCGGCGGGACGCCGGGCGTCCGTGGACGCGGCGCCTGGGCGGGGCAGCGGTGCGGCAGGCATGTCAGTACTCGCGGTAGGCATCGGGGAGGTGGCCGGCCGGGGTGCGGGGACCTCCGGCGATCGGACCAGGGACCCAGCCTACCCGATGGGGAGCGACACCGTTCCGGAGTGCAGGTGCCCCTCCCGCGTCCCGCCCCGAGCCTGGTGACGGCCCGGGACGGCCCCGCGTCAAGGCCCCGGCCCCGTCCCGGGCACCGCCCCGAGCGCGCGAGGGGTGGGGAGGACGGGGTCCTTCCACGAGGGATGGGGGACGCGGGGTCCTCCTACTCGCGGAGGTTGGCCCGTGCCTTCTCGACCGAGCGCAGCATCCGCTCCAGCGTGCCGCCGAAGTCGGCCAGCCGGCTGTCGACGTACTCGTCGACCTCGGTGCGCATCCGGGCGACGTCCGCCGCGGTCTGCGCGCCCAGCTCGTCGGCGCGGACGACCGCGCCCCGGTAGACCTCGGTCTCGCTGATCAGCCGCTCGTGCTCGGCCTGCGCGGCCGCCAGGATCTCCGCCTGCTGGGCCTGCCCGTCGGCGATCAGCGCCTCGCGGTGCCGGCGGGCCTCCTCGACGATCTGCTGGGCCTCCTCCTCGGCCTGGGCGAGCAGGTCCTCGGCCTCGGCCTGGGCGCGGGCGAGCAGGTCGTCGCGCTGCCGGCGGGCCGTGCCGAGGATCTCCTCGCGCTGCCGCCGGGCCGCCCCGACCACCTGCTCGGTCTCGCTGCGGATCCGGCCGGTCAGCCGCTCGGCCTCGGCCTGCGCCTGCTGGAGGATCTCGGTGCGCTGCTCGACGATCGCGCCGGCCTTGTGCACCTCGGCGGGCAGGTTCTCCCGGAGGTCGTCGAGCAGGTCGAGCAGGACGTCGCGGGGCACCATGCACGAGCCGCCGGACATCGGCACGCTGCGGGCGTTCTCGATGACGCTGCTCAGCTCGTCGACGGTCTCGTAGAGCCGGTAGACGACCTCGGTCACAACCCCTCCTCGCTGGCGCTCGTCGGCGCTGCGACCGGCGGTGCTGCGTCCTCGCGCGACCTCGCGAGCTCGGTCACGTCCCCTCCTCGCTGGCGCTCGTCGGCGCTGCGACCGGCGGTGCTGCGTCCTCGCGCGACCTCGCGAGCTCGGTCACGTCCCCTCCTCGCTGGCGCTCGTCGGGAGGCGTGCCCGGCGGTGCCGCGTCCTCGCGCCACCTCGCGAGCTCGGTCACGTCCCCGTCCCCTGCTCCCGGTGCGCGGTGAGCCGCTCCTGCACGACCTTGGGGACCAGCCCCGAGACGTCGCCGCCGAAGGTGGCGATCTGCTTCACCAGGCTGGAGGACAGGTGCCCGACCTGGGGGGCGGTGGGCACGAAGAGCGTCTCCACGCCGGCCAGCTCGCGGTTCATCTGCGCCATCTGCAGCTCGTACTCGAAGTCGCTGACCGCGCGCAGCCCCTTGACGATCACCGGGATGTCGTTGTCGCGGCAGTAGTCGACGAGCAGGCCCTGGAAGCTGTCGACGGTCACGTTGGGCACGTCGGCGACCGCGTCGCGCAGCAGGGCCATGCGCTCGTCGACGCTGAACAGCCCGGCCTTGCCGGGGTTGACCAGCACGGCGACGACGAGTTCGTCGTAGAGCGCCGCCGCCCTGGTGATGACGTCGACGTGGCCGTTCGTCACGGGGTCGAACGACCCGGGGCAGACCGCTCGCCTCACGGACAGCGACCGTACCGGAGCACGGCCTCGCCGTAGCGGCGTTCGCGCAGTCCGTGCAGCGGTGTCGGCCACTCGAAGGGCGCCTCGCGGCTGGAGCGCTCGACGACGACCACGGCGTCCTCGGCCAGCCACTCCCCGGCGACCAGCGCTTCGAGCACCCGGACGACCTCGGGCAGCGGCGTGGCGTAGGGCGGGTCGGCGAGCACGACGTCGAAGCGGGCCGGCGGCGGCCCGGCGACCACGGTGGGCACCGAGCCGGACACCACCCGTGCGCCGGGCAGGCCCACCGCGTCGATGTTGGCGCGCAGCACCGGCAGCACCCGCGGGCCGTTCTCGACGAACACCACCTGGGCCGCGCCGCGGCTGAGCGCCTCGAGCCCCAGGGCGCCGGAGCCGGCGTAGAGGTCCAGGACGGCGGCGCCCTCGAGGTCGGTCAGCGTCGAGAGGCTGTTGAACAACCCCTCCCGGGCGCGGTCGCCGGTGGGCCGCACGCCCGACGGCGGCACCCTCAGCCGCCGTCCTCCGGCGGTGCCTGCGATCACCCGCGTCACCCGCCCGCCTCCCTCACGCCTTCTCGAGGTACTCGGCGCGCTCGTCGGTGGCCAGCGCGGCCACCTCCATCGCCAGGCCCGGGTGGTCGGCGAGACCGCGGTCGGTCTCCAGCAGGGCGGTGGCCTCGGCGCGCGCCTCGGCGATGAGCTCCTCGTCCTCCAGCAGCGACAGCAGCTTGATGCCCGAGCGGCGGCCGGACTGGGCGGCGCCGAGCACGTCACCCTCGCGGCGGGTCTCGAGGTCCAGCCGGGCGAGCTCGAAGCCGTCGGAGGTGCCGGCGACCGCGGCCAGCCGCTGCCCGGTGGCCGAGGTGGTGGGCGCCTCGGAGACCAGCAGGCACAGCCCCTGGTGCTTGCCGCGGGCGACCCGGCCGCGCAGCTGGTGCAGCTGGCTGACGCCGAAGCGATCGGCGTCCATGACGACCATCACGGTGGCGTTGGGCACGTCGACGCCCACCTCGACGACGGTGGTGGCGACCAGGACGTCGACCTCGCGGGCGGCGAAGGCCCGCATGGTCGCCTCCTTGGCCTCCGGCGTCATCCGGCCGTGCAGGACCTCCAGGCGCAGCCCGGCCAGCGGCCCCTCGTGCAGCTGCTCGGCGACGTCGAGGACGGCCAGCGGTGGACGGCGGCCCGACCCCTCCTCGGCCGGGGCGCCGTCGGCGTCGTCGGGCTCCTCCTCGGTGGCGGCGTCCTCACCGATGCGCGGGCAGACGACGTAGGCCTGGCGGCCGGCGGCCACCTCCTCGCGCAGCCGCTCCCAGGCGCGGTCGAGCCAGGCCGGCTTGTCCCGGACCGGGACCACCGAGCTGGCCACGCCGCCGCGCCCACCGGGCAGCTGGCGCAGCGTGGAGGTCTCCAGGTCGCCGTAGACGGTCATCGCGACCGTGCGCGGGATCGGCGTGGCGGTCATGACCAGCACGTGCGGGGGCCGGTTGCCCTTGGCCCGCAGCGCGTCGCGCTGCTCGACGCCGAAGCGGTGCTGCTCGTCGACGACGACCAGGCCGAGGTCGGCGAAGTCCACGCCGGCCTGCAGCAGCGCGTGCGTGCCGACGACGATGCCGGCGCTGCCGTCGGCGACCGCGGCGCGCCTCTCCCTCCGGGCGGCGGTCTTCTGCGAGCCGGTGAGCAGCACGACGCGGGTGCCGGCCGGGTCGCCGTCCAGCTCGCCGGCGCGGCCCAGCGGCCCGAGCATCGCGCTGATGCTGCGCGCGTGCTGGGCGGCGAGCACCTCGGTGGGGGCCAGCAGCGCGGCCTGCCCGCCGGCGTCGACGACCTGGGCCATGGCCCGCAGCGCGACGACGGTCTTGCCCGCGCCGACCTCGCCCTGCAGCAGCCGGTGCATGGGCTGCTCGCGGGCGAGCTCGGCGGCCAGCTCCTCCCCCACCTGGCGCTGGCCCTCGGTGAGCGCGAAGGGCAGGCCTGAGTCGATGGCGTCCAGCAGCCCGCCGGACCGCCGGGGACGGGCCACGCCGGGTTCCAGCGCGGCAGCGCGGCGGCGGGCGGCGAGCGTCAGCTGGAGGGTGAGCGCCTCGTCCCACTTGAGCCGGTGCTCCGCGCGCTCGACGTCCTCCTCGGAGGTGGGCCGGTGGACGTCGAGCAGCGCGGCCGGGAGGCTCGCCAGCCCGTGCCGGGCGCGCAGCTGCTCGGGCAGCGGGTCCTCGACGAAGCCGAAGCCGCCGGAGGCGTCGAGCAGCAGCCGCACCGAGCGCTGGATCACCCAGCTGGAGACCTCCTTGCTGGCCGGGTAGATCGGGATGAGCGCGCGGGCCCAGTCGACGTCGTCGTCGTCCCCGGTCATCAGGTGGCAGTCGGGGTGGGCGAACTGCAGCCTGCTGCGGTACTCGCTGACCGTGCCGGCGAACAGCCCCCAGGCGCCGGGCACCAGGCGGGCGTGCCGGTGGTTGAAGAAGACCAGCTTCATCGTCCCGGCGCCGTCGCCGACGGTGACCTCGGTGAGGGTGCCGCGCCGCTGCCGCATCGGTCGGCTGTCGACCGACCGGACCTGGGCCAGCACGGTCACCCGGTCGCCGACCTGCAGGTCGTCCAGGCGGACCATCTCCCCGCGCTTGGCGTAGCGGTGCGGGTAGTGCCGCAGCAGGTCGCGGACGGTGTGCAGACCCAGCGACTCCGCCATCGCCTTGGCGGTCTTGGCACCGAGTACCCGATCCAGCCGGGTCGTCATCCCGACGGCCACTACTCCACCCCCACCTGCAGCCCGATCCCCTCGGGCGCGCCGTCGTAACGGGTCACCTCGACCGTCGGGTGGGCGCCCGCCAGGTGCGCGCACACGGCGTCGGCGAGGGCACCGTCGGCGCCGGCGACCAGGGTGACCAGCTCCCCGCCGGCCGACAGCATGCGGTCGAGCAGCTCGCAGGCGACCGCGGCCGGCTCCGCGCCGATCAGCAGGACGTCGCCCTCCGCCGAGCCCAGCACGTCACCGGGCGCGCAGCGACCCGCGCTGGTCAGCGCCTCGTGCTCGGCGACGGTGACCTCGGCCCAGCGGGTCGCCGCGGCCGCCTCGGCCATGGTGATGACGTCGTCCCCGAAGCGGCGGACGGGGTCGGCGACGGCGAGCGCGGCCAGGCCCTGGACCGGTGAACGGGTCGGGACGACGGCGACGTCGCGCCCCTCCTCGCGGGCGCGCTCGGCCGCGCGGGAGGCCACGGCCGTGACCGTCGGGTCGTTGGGCAGCACGACGACGCCGGCCGCGCCGGACCCCAGGACCGCGGCGAGCACGTCGTCCTCGGCCACCCCGTCCGGCCCGCAGGGGACGACGGTGGCGCCCTCGTCGGTGAACAGCTCGGCGAGCCGGCCGTCGGGGACGATCGCCACGACCGCCCGCGCGTCGGGCGCCGGCGCCGGCGGGCGCACGGGGGCGAGCGGGGTGACCGAGATGCGGTACGGGCGGCCCGCCTCGATGCCGGCCTCGATCGCGGCGCCGACGTCGGCGACGTGCACGTGCACGTTCCACTCGCGCCCGCCGGGGGTGTCGACGCCGACGACGACGAGGCTGTCGCCGAGGGCGGCCAGCCGCTCGTGCAGCCGCGCCACGGCGGCCTCGTCGCTGTCGGCCAGCAGGTACTGCACCTCGCTGCCCGGCCCGGCCGGCGGCTGGTGCGGCAGGTCGTCGTGGTCGTGGGGGTGCCCGCGCTCGGGCCGGCGGGCCAGCGACGGGCGGTCGGGCTCGACACCGGTCACCGTGGTCACCAGCGCGTCGAAGACCAGGCACAGCCCGGCTCCCCCGGCGTCGACCACGCCGGCGTCGCGGAGCACGGCCAGCTGCCCCGGCGTCGCCTCGAGCGCAGCGCGGGCGCCGTCGGCCGCGGCCCGCACGACCTCGCCCAGGGCGGCGCGCCCGGCGGCGACCGCGGCGACCGCCGCCTCGGCACCGGCCCGCGCGACCGTGAGGAACGTCCCCTCCTCCGGGTCGGCGACCGCGCCGTAGGCCGTGTCGGCGGCCTTCTGCAGGGCCGCGGCGAGGGTCGGCCCGTCGGCCGGGGGCTGCCCGGCGAGCTGGTCGGCCAGCCCGCGCCACAGCTGGGCGAGGATGGTGCCGGAGTTGCCGCGGGCGCCCAGCACCGCGCCGCGGGCCAGCAGTGCCCAGGCGGACCCGGTGCCTCCCTCCCCCGCCTCGTCGAGCGCGGACGCGGCGGCCTCGGCGGTGGCCAGCAGGTTCGTGCCGGTGTCCCCGTCCGGGACGGGGAAGACGTTGAGGTCGTCGATGCGGCCGCGGGCCGCGGACAGGGCGGCGACCGCGGCCCGGCACCAGTGGCCGACCGCGGCGTCGTCGAGCGCCGGCAGCACGGCCGGAGGGTACCCACGCGGACCGACGACGCCGGGTGCACGACCGGGCGGAGGCGTGGTCCGGCCGACCTCCGCGACGTCTCCGCCGAGGACCGGTTAGACTCTCCGTTGGTCTGTGTGCGGGCGCGTCGGCGTGCCGCCGTCCGTGAAACGAATTCTCTGGGAGTGATCCACCGTGGCTGCCGTGTGCGATGTCTGTGGCAAGGGGCCCGGTTTCGGTATGTCGGTGTCGCACTCGCACCGGCGGACGCCGCGCCGTTGGAACCCGAACATCCAGTCCGTGCGGGCGCTCGTCGCCCCGGGCAACCGTCGCCGCATCAACGCCTGCACCTCGTGCATCCGCGCGGGCAAGGTCGTCCGCGCCTGAAAGAGGACCCCGTCCTCCCCACCCTTCGCACGCTCAGGGCGGGACCCGGGACGGGGCCACCCTGCTCCCCGCCACTCGCGAACTCGCGGCGGGACCCTGCAGGGGGCCGTTCGCCATGCGGAGCCCGGAGGTCCTCGGACCTCCGGGCTCCGTCGCGTTCCGGTCTCCCACGGCGGGGCCTCAGCCGATGCCGCGGGCGCGGGCCGCCTCGACCACCAGGTCGACCACCGTCTGCTGCGGCAGTGCCGTGCTGTCGATCACGAGGTGGTAGATGCGCGGGGAGGTCGCGTCGACGCGGTAGGACCGTCGCACGTACCCCTCGCGCGCCGCGTCGTTGGCCCGCAGCTCCCGCCGCACCTCGTCGCGCGGGCGTCCGGTGCGCGCCACCACCGCGTCGAGCCGCCGCTCCTCGGGTCCGTCCAGGCGGACGTGCAGCGCGTCGGGCCGGTCTCCGACCACCAGCGCGGCGGCCCGGCCGAGGACCACCCCGCCCTGTCCGTCGGCGATCTCGCGCACCACCCGCTCGGTCTGCAGGCGGAACGTCCGCTCGTCGAGCTGCTCGGTCACCGGCACGACGCCGCCCATCGGGTCGGGCATGGTGCCCAGCGAGGCGACGATCCGCCACAGCCCGCGGGCAACGTTCTCGTCGTTGGCCTCCGCCTCGGCCAGCGGGACGCCGAGCCGGCCGGCCACCTGCGCGGGGATGGCGCGGTCGTGGAAGACCAGGCCCAGCCGCGCCGCGACCGCCGGACCGACCAGGTCACCGCCGGCGCCGTAGGAGGCCGAGATCGTCACCACTCCGGCTCCGTTCACCGCTCCTCCTCACCGGTCAGCCGCTTGCCCAGGAACACCGCTCCGGGCAGGCCGGCGTACACGCCGTACCCGGGTGCAGAGGTGTAGCCGAGTGCGGCGTACAGCGCCAGCGCCTCGGGCTGCCGGGACCCCGAGTTCAGCACCACCGACCGGGCGCCCGCCGCGGCCGCGCTGTCCTCGATCGCGGCCATGAGCAGCTGCGCCAGGCCCTGCCGACGGAACTCCGGCGCCACGTACACGCGCTTGACCTCGGCCACGCCGGGCGCGTGCACCCGCCAGCCGCCGCACCCCGCGGGGACGCCGTCCACCTCGGCCACGAGGAACAGCCCCTCCGGGGGCTCGAACTCGGCCGGGTCGACCACGGCTTCGTCGGGCCCGCCGTAGCGGGTCACGTACTCCTGCTGCACGCGGTCGACGAGCTCGCGGGCCAGCGGGTCGTCGTAGGGCACCGCCCGCAGCACCACCGGGCGGCCGTCGGCCAGCCGGGTGTCAGCGGAAGTGCGCATGACCGGTCCCCTCAGCCCCGACGGCCGCGGCGACCGCCTCGGCCGGCTCGCCGTCCACGCGCACCCCGGGTTCCCCCTCGCGCACCGAGCCGATCTGCGCCCAGCCCTCCGGCAGGTCGGCACCGGCCGGGAAGGTGGCCAGCAGCGCGTGGTCCTCGCCGCCGGTGAGCACCCAGGCCATCGGGTCCCCGCCGAGGGCGGCCGCGACCTGCTGCAGCGGGCCGGGCAGCTCGAGGGTCGCCCGGACCAGAGCGGCCCGGTCGACGTCGACGAGCACGCCGCTCGCCTCCGCCACGTGGCCGGCGTCGGCGAGCAGCCCGTCGCTGACGTCGCACATCGCCGTCGCGCCGGCCTCGGCCGCGGCCGGGCCGGCCGCGTACGGCGGCGCCGGACGGCGGTGCGCGGCCACCGCGGCGGCCGGGCTGGTGAACCCGCGGCGCAGCACGGCCAGGCCGCACGCCGACCAGCCCAGCCGGCCGGTCAGGGCCAGCACGTCGCCGGGCCGGGCACCCGAGCGCAGCACCGGCGCCCGCCCGCCCAGGTCGCCCAGCGCGGTCACCGACAGGACGACGCCCCCGCTGTCCGGGGCCGCGGACACCGTGTCGCCGCCCACGACGGCCGCTCCCAGCGGCGCGCACTCCTCGGCCAGGCCGGCGGCCACCCCCTCCAGCCACGTGGTCGGGGTGTCCGGCGGGCAGGCCAGGCCGACCAGCAGTGCGGTCGTCACCCCGCCCATCGCGGCCACGTCGGCGAGGTTGGCCGCCGCCGCCTTGTGCCCGACGTCCTCGGCCGACGACCAGTCACGCCGGAAGTGCCGGCCCTCGACCAGGACGTCGGTGGTGGCGACCACACGGCCGTCGGGTGCCCGCAGCACGGCCGCGTCGTCGCCGGGCCCGACCTCGGCGACCCGCGCGACGCCGGACCGCGCGAGCACGCGCGCGATCACGCCGAACTCGCCGACGACCCGCACGCTGTCGGCGGGGTCGTCGCGCGGGACCAGCGGGCGAGGACGAGTCACCGGCCCCTCCAGCTCACTGAGGTAGGTTGCGCAACTGTCCGCCCACCGGCGCGGACGCCGCACCCGCAGCGCCAGCCGAGGAAAGGTCTCCCGTGGTCCACGCCTACATCCTCATCCAGACCGAAGTCGGCAAGGCCGCCCAGGTGGCGTCGAGCATCAGCGAGATCGCGGGTGTCACCAAGGCCGAGGACGTCACGGGCCCCTACGACGTGATCGTCCGGGCCGAGGCCGAGACCGTCGACGAGCTCGGTCGGCTGGTCGTCGCCCGCGTGCAGTCGGTCGACGGCATCACCCGCACGCTGACCTGCCCCGTCGTCAACATCTGAGCACCCTGACCGAGAACCCCACCCAGGAACCCGGTCCGCCGCCGCGGCCGTCCCGGCCGGACGACCCGCTGCGGCGGGTGGCGCTGGTCGTCACGGCCGTCGTCCTGCCCCTGGTGGTCGTGCTGCTGGTGCTCACCCGCGTCCTCGGTGGGGACGACGCCGGCGACCGGGCCGACGACGCGGTCGCCGACGTCGGGGCCACGCCGGCGCCCGAGCGGGCCGACCTGCCGCCGCTGCCGGTGGAGGTGCCGCCGGTGACCCCGGAGGCCGACGCGAACTGCCCGGCGCTCATGGGCGCCCTGCCGCTGGAGCTGGCCGGCGAGCAGTCCCGCCCGGTCCGGTCCGACTCCCCCTACGCCTACGCCTGGGGCGAGCCGCCGGTGGTGCTGGTCTGCGGCGTCGAGCGGCCCGCCGCGCTGGAGCCGACGTCCCCGCTCATCCAGGTCAACGGCGTCGAGTGGCTGGTCGACACCACCGACCCGGACAGCATCGTCTGGACCGCCGTCGACCGGGCGGTCTACGTGCAGGTGACGGTCTCCGCCGACACCGACTCCGCACCGGTCACCGCCCTCGGCCCGGTCATCACCGGGACGCTCCTCGCCCAGCCGGTCGACGCCGGCGGCGGCTGAGCCGCGCCTCAGGACGGGGGGAGACGCTCCAGCTGGGCCGCCACGACGGCCCGGACCTCCGCGGTCGCCGACTCCACCGACCCGGAGACGGCGGTGACCGTGACGCTGAACGCGCCCCGCGCGCACCAGGCGAGGGCGGCCGGCGCGCCCACCCCGGCCGCCGGGGCACCCTCGTCGAGCTGCAGCAGCCGGCACCCCGCGGGCAGGTCCGGCGGGTCCTCGCGCAGCAGGCCGCCGTAGACCTCGGCCTCGTGGGCGGCCAGGTCCGCGGTGAACGCCGCGGCGCCGTCGGTCGTCTCGAACTGGTGGGCGGCGACGGTGGTCAGCGGTCCGGAACCCGCACCCCAGTAGCGCTCCCACCCGAAGCGGTAGCCGTAGTCGTCGAGCACCTGGCGCTCGCGGACGGCGTCCTCGGCGTAGCCGGCGACGTCCTCGACCAGCTTCTGCCCCGCCGGCGGTGAGAGGGCGTCGTCGGGCACGCGCAGCAGGCCGGAGGGCACGTCGGGGACGAGGAGGGCCTCGAGCTGCCGGGGCGTGTCCGGTGTCGCCGCGGCCGGTGCGGCGGCCGCGCCGCCGTCCGTCGAGGTGGCGCAGCCGGTCAGCAGGGCCAGCAGCAGCGCCAGCCCGCCGCGCCCGACGGCCGCCACCGGGTTCACGCCCGGGTGCCGTCCAGCGTCGGGTGGCCGGCGGCGGTCGGCGCGTCGGCGAGGGCGACCTCGACCAGCCGGTCCACCAGCGTGGCGAAGTCGACGCCGGAGGCCGCCCACATCCGCGGGTACATCGAGATCGGCGTGAACCCCGGCATGGTGTTCACCTCGTTGACCACGAGCCGCTCGGCGCCGTCCGGGCCGGTGCCGAGGAAGAAGTCGACCCGCGCCAGGCCGCGGCAGTCCATCGCCAGGTACGCGCGGCAGGCCGCCTCCTGCACCGCCCGGGTCTGCTCCGGTGTGAGGTCGGCGGGGACGTCGAAGTCCGCGGCGTCGTCGAAGTACTTGGCGGCGAAGTCGTACCAGTCGGTGCCCGGGTGCAGCCGGATCTCCGCCGGGAGGCTCGCCTGCGGCAGCCCGCCGCCGGGCGTGGCCAGGACGCCGCACTCGATCTCCCGCCCCGGGACGGCGGCCTCGACGACCACCTTGGCGTCGACCGCGGCGGCGGTGGCGACGGCCTCGGGGAACTGCGCCCAGTCGGTGACCTTCGTGATCCCGATGCTGGAGCCGGCCCGCGAGGGCTTGACGAACACCGGCAGGCCCAGGCGCTCCCGGGTGGCGGCGTCGAGCACCGCGGGGTCGGCCGACAGCGCCCCGGAGGGGTCGCGCAGCACCACGTGGTCACCCTGGGGCAGCCCGGCGGCGGTGAGGAGCTTCTTGGTGAACTCCTTGTCCATCGACGCAGCGCTGGCGAAGACGCCCGAGCCGACGTAGGGGACGCCGCTCATCTCCAGCAGCCCCTGGATGGTGCCGTCCTCGCCGTAGGCGCCGTGCAGCACCGGGAAGACGACGTCCAGGCCGATCCGCCCGCCCGTGCCGTCCAGGCGCTGCAGGCCGCGCCCGCTCGGGTCGCCGACCAGCGTCACCGGGGTCCCGCCGGCGACCTCCGGCAGCTCGCCGTCGACGATCGCCAGCCGCTGCCCCGGGTCGGTCAGCACCCAGCCGCCGTCGCGGGTGATGCCCACGGGGACGACGTCGTACCGGTCCGGGTCCAGCGCCGCGAGGACGGCCCCGGCGGAGACGCAGGAGATGGGGTGTTCCGCGCTGCGGCCGCCGAAGACGACCGCGATCCGCCGCTTGCCCGCCTGTCCGCTCATCGCGGCCGACCCTAGTGGAGGCCCTCCGCCGCGCCCGGACGACGGGCAGGACGGACCTGCCGCGCCCGGGTGTGGGAACCTCGACCTCGATGAACGCAGCCGGAACGGCGACGACCTCCCGCAGGCTGCGCCTGGCGGGGGGCGCCGTCCACCTCTACACCGCGATCGGCTCGGTGCTCGGGCTGCTCATCGTGCTGGCCGCGTTCGACGGCGACGCGGTGGCCGCCCTGTGGCTGGGCCTGGTGGCCCTCGTCGTCGACGGCACCGACGGGATGCTGGCCCGCCGGCTGCGGGTCAAGGAGACGATCCCCTGGTTCGACGGCGCCCGGCTCGACGACATCGTCGACTACCTCACCTACGCCTTCGCGCCGGTGGTGCTGCTGTGGACGACCGGGTCGCTGCCCGGCGGGGCCGTGGGGTGGGTCGTCGCCGCGCTGCCGCTGCTGGCCTCCTGCTACCAGTTCTGCCGGGTCGACGCGAAGACCGAGGACCACGCGTTCCTGGGTTTCCCGAGCTACTGGAACGTGGCCGCCTTCTACGCCATCGTCCTCGACCTGAGCCCGGCGGTCGTGGCCACGGTGCTCGTCGTGTGCTCGGTGCTGGTGTTCGTGCCGGTGCGCTACCTCTACCCGTCGCGGACGAAGGCGCTGCGCGGGCTGAGCCTGGCGCTGACGGCGGTCTGGCTGGTCGCCTACGCCGTCCTGCTGCTGCAGGTGCCCGACCCGCACCCGGTCGTGGTCGCGCTGTCGCTGGCCTACCTCGGGTACTACGTCGGGGTGAGCCTGTGGCTGACCGTGCGGGCGGCCCACCGCCGGCGGGGCGAGCTCGCCGCGGCCGCCTGAACAGAAGGACCACCCTTCCCCAGCGCCTCGCGCGCTCGGCGCGGGACCCTGAAGGGTGGCCGTTCCAGTACGTCACCTGCTACAGGACGTCGAGGGCCGCGTCCAGCGCGGTGGCGAGATCGGTGACCACGTCGGTGGTGTCCTCGATGCCGCAGGAGAACCGGACGAAGCCCGGCGGGACGGCGTCCCCGCCCCACTGGGCCCGCCGGTCCAGCGTGCTGTGCAGACCACCGAAGCTGGTGGCCGCCGCCCACAGCCGGCTGGCCGCGACCAGCCGTGCGACGGCGGCCTCGTCCGGCAGCACCGCCGAGACCACGCCCACCGGACGGGCCATCTGCCTCGAGGCCAGCGCGAACGAGGGGTCCTGCGGCCGCCACGGCCACCGGACGCCGGTCACCTGGGGATGGGCGGCCAGCAGCTCGGCGACGGCGCGGGCGTTCTCCGCCTGCCGGGTCAGCCGCAGGTCGAGCGTGGCCATCGAGCGGTGGCCCAGCCAGGCCTCGAAGGGCCCCGGGGTCGCGCCGGTGTGGTCCCGCCAGCTCTTCAGGCGCGCGTACACCGCGTCGTCGGTGGTGCTCACGTGCCCGAGCAGCAGGTCGCTGTGCCCGGTCAGCGCCTTGGTGTCCGCCCCGATCGTGAGGTCGGCCCCCAGGGCCAGCGGGCGCTGGCCCAACGGCGTGGCGGTGGTGTTGTCGACGGCGAGCAGCGCGCCGGCGTCCCGGGCCGCCTCGGCCACCGCGGTGACGTCGCAGACGTCGAGCTGCGGGTTGCTCGGCGTCTCCAGCATCACCAGGCGGGCACCCCGGAGGTCGCCGCGGGCGGCGGAGCCCTCGATCTCCAGCGTGGGGACGTACTCCACACGCAGGCCCAGCCGGTCCAGCTCCTCACGTCCCAGCAGCCGGGTCGTGTAGTAGCCGTCGGCGGGGAGGACCACCCGGTCGCCCGCGCTGGCGCAGGCCATGAGCGCGGCGGTGATCGCGGCCATGCCCGTCGCGAACGAGAGGCAGCGGCCACCGTCCAGCTCACCCACGGCCGCCTCGAAGGCCCGGAGGGTGGGGTGCTCGGTGCGCGCGTACGCGTCCGCCCCGTCGGCGCGCGGGGGCCGGTCCCCGAGGTGGAACGGCGCGGCGAAGACCGGCGAGGGCCGCAGCGGCGCGCCCGGCACGGGCGCCTCCTCACCGGCACGGACCGAGCGGGTGCCGTCGCCCCACTCCTCCGGAAGTTCGCTCACTCGCGCTCCGCTCTGGTCGACCCGGTCACTCGGGCTTGGCTTCCCGGGACATGATGTCCTTCACGATCTGCGTCACCGGGACCCCGTCGTGGCACACCCGGACGACGGCCTCGGTCAGCGGCATGTCCACCCCGTGCGCCCGCGCCAGGTCCAGCACGGGCTGGCAGCTCTTGACCCCCTCGGCGACCTGCCGGGTGGTCCGCTGCACCTCCTCCACCGACATGCCGCGCCCCAGCCGCTCGCCGAAGGTGCGGTTGCGCGACAGCGGGGAGCTGCAGGTGGCCACCAGGTCGCCCAGGCCGGCCAGGCCGGCGAACGTGGCGGGCTCGGCGCCCAGGGCCGCGCCCAGCCGGGCGGTCTCGGCCAGCCCGCGGGTGATCAGCGAGGCCCGGGTGTTGTCGCCGAAGCCCATGCCCTCGGTGATGCCGCAGGCCAGCGCGATGACGTTCTTGACCGCGCCGCCGAGCTCGCAGCCCACCAGGTCCTGGTTGGTGTACGGGCGGAAGTAGGGGGTGTGGCAGGCCGCCTGCACCTGCGCCGCGCGGTCGTGGTCCGCGCAGGCCACCACGGTCGCGGCCGGCTGCTCCTCGGCGATCTCGCGGGCCAGGTTGGGGCCGGAGAGCGCGGCGACCCGGTCGGGCCCGGCGCCGGTCACCTCGCCGATCACCTGGCTCATCCGCTTGGTGGTGCCCAGCTCGACCCCCTTCATCAGCGAGAGCAGCACCGCGTCGGGGGGCAGCAGCGGCGCCCACTCGGTGAGGTTGTCCCGCAGCGACTGGGAGGGGACGGCCAGCACCACGAGGTCGGCGTCGACGAGCGCCTCGGCGGCGTCGGCCGTGGCGCGCAGCCGGTCGGGCAGCCGGATGCCGGGCAGGTAGTCGGGGTTCTCCCGGGTCTCGCCGATCGCGTGCGCCAGCTCGGGGCGGCGGGCGTGCAGCACCACCGAGCAGCCGGCGTCGGCGAGCACCTTGGCGAAGGTGGTCCCCCAGGAGCCGGCCCCCAGGACGGCGGCCCGCGTGCCGGCACGGCGGCTCACGCGGCGCTCCCGGGCAGGTCGCCGGGCAGCGTGCGGCGGGGGTGGGGGGCGGTCGTGGTGGGCGCCGGCTCCCCGCGGAGCTCGGCCAGCTGGTCGCGCACGCACGCCATCATCCGGTCGGTCACCTCGCGCAGCAGCTCCCCGGTCAGCGGCCGGCCCGCGCGCACCTGCGCGCGCAGGTCGGTGAGGTCCACCGGCTCGCCGACCAGGTAGTCGGCGGGCGTGCGCAGCCGCGGGTGCAGCTGCTTGGTGTGGTAGTCGTGCAGCCGCTGCGGCCCCCACTGGGCCACGGGCAGGACGACGGCGTCGGTGGTCAGCGCGAGTCGCGCGACCCCGGTGCGGGCCTCCATGGGCCACCAGTCGGGGTCGCGGGTGACCGACCCCTCGGGGTAGATGACCACGACGTTGCCGGCGGCGAGGTCGGCCACGGCGGCCGCCAGCGAGGTGCGCGCGTCGGCCCGGCCGCGGGCCACCGGGATCTGCCCGGCGGCGCGCAGGATCCGCCCGGCGAGCCCGGTGAAGACCGCGTCCTTGGCCAGGAAGTGCGGCACGCGGCCGCAGTCCCAGACCAGCCGGGCGCAGGCCAGCGGGTCGAGCACCGAGACGTGGTTGGCGACCACGAGGACCGGGCCGGTGCGGGGGAAGCGCTCGGCGTGCCGGTAGCGCATCCGGAACAGCAGCACCGTGACCGGGTAGACCACCGCGACGCACAGCGCCAGGGCCAGCGGCAGCGGCCGGCGGGTACGCCACCGCGACGACGGGGCTCCGGTGCGGCGCGACACCCCGGTCCCCGGGGATCCGTCCTGCGTCACCGGCTCCTCCCCTCCTGCCCGCCCGGCTCCGGCCTGGCGGGCGACGTCCTGAGCGCCCATGGTGGCCTGGTCCGGTCCGCGAGGTGCAGCGGGGTCCGGTCCGGCCGGTCGGCGACCCCACGCCGGTGTGCTCACATTGTGGCCGTGCGCGCGTGGTCGGTCGTCGTCCCGGCGAAGCGGCTGCCGCTGGCCAAGACCCGCCTCACCCCGCTGCCCGCGGACCTGGACGGTCCGCCGGAGGCCGCGCACGACCGGCTGGTCCTGGCGCTGCTGGCCGACACCGTGGCGGCGGCCCTGGCCTCGCCCGCCGTCGCCGGCGTCCTCGTCGTCACCGACGACCCCGCAGCCGCCGGGACGGTGACCCGGCTGGGCGCCCGCACGGTGCCCGACGTGCCCGACCGGGGCCTCAACCCGGCGCTCGCCCACGGCGCCCGCGTCACCGGGGCCGCCGCGGTGGCCGCGCTCTCCTCGGACCTGCCCGCGCTGCGCCCGGAGGAGCTGACCGCCGCCCTCGCCGCGGCGGAGGTGGCGGCGCGCTGCTTCGTCGCCGACGCGCAGGGCACCGGGACGACGCTGCTCACCGCCGTCGGCACCGACCTCTCCCCCGCCTTCGGAGCCGGGTCGGCGCAGCGGCACGCGTCCGGCGGCGCCGTGCCGCTGACCGGTGGCTGGCCGGGGCTGCAGCGGGACGTCGACACACCCGAGGACCTCGAGGCCGCCCGGGCGCTGGGCGTCGGCCCGCACACCGCGGCGCTGCTGGGCGGAGCCGCCCGGCCGCGCGGCTGACCCGTTGCCGGTGACCCACCGGCCAGCGGACTGCGGCACGATGAGTCCGTGCCCCCGACCAGACCCGGCGCTCCCGCCGACCGGTACATCAACCGCGAGCTGTCGTGGCTGGACTTCAACGCCCGTGTGCTGGAGCTGGCGGAGGACGACTCGCTGCCCCTGCTGGAACGGGCGAAGTTCCTGGCGATCTTCGCCGGCAACCTCGACGAGTTCTACATGGTCCGCATCGCCGGCCTGAAGCGCCGGCAGAGCACCGGGCTGACGGTGCGCTCCCCCGACGGGCTGACCATCCGCGAGCAGCTGGCGCGGGTCACCGAGCGGACGCGCGACCTGGTGCACCGGCACGCCGACGTCTTCACCAAGGACATCTCCCCGCGCCTGGAGGAGGCCGGGATCCGGATCGTGCACTGGGGCGAGCTGGCCGAGCACGAGGCCAAGCGGCTGCGGGAGTACTTCCGCGACCAGGTGTTCCCGGTGCTGACCCCGCTGGCGGTCGACCCGGCGCACCCCTTCCCCTACATCAGCGGGCTGTCGCTGAACCTCGCCGTCCAGGTGCGCGACCCCGACACGGGTGCGCCGCGCTTCGCCCGGCTCAAGGTGCCCAACAACGTGCCCCGGTTCGTCCGGGTGGCGAGCTCCGACCGCGACGCCATGTTCCTGCCGCTCGAGGACCTCATCGCCGCGCACCTGCAGCAGCTGTTCCCGGGCCTCGACGTCATCGACCACCACCTGTTCCGGGTGACGCGCAACGCCGACCTGGAGGTCGAGGAGGACCGCGACGAGGACCTGCTGCAGGCCCTGGAGCGCGAGCTGGCCCGTCGCCGCTTCGGCCCGGCGGTGCGGCTGGAGGTCGCCGAGCCGATGGACCCGCGGATCCTCGACGTGCTCACGAGCGAGCTGGAGGTGGACGGCTCCGACGTCGTCCACGTGCCCGGCCTGCTCGACCTCGGCGCGCTGTGGGAGCTCTACGGCCTCGACCGGCCGGAGCTCAAGGACGAGCCGTTCGTGCCGGCCACCCACCCGCGGCTCTCGGAGGGCGAGACGCCCAAGAGCGTGTTCGCGACGCTGCGGGAGGGCGACGTGCTCGTCCACCACCCGTACCACTCGTTCGCGACCAGCGTGCAGCGCTTCATCGAACAGGCGGCCGCCGACCCGAACGTGCTGGCGATCAAGCAGACGCTGTACCGCACGTCGGGTGACTCCCCGATCGTCAACGCGCTCATCGACGCCGCGGAGGCGGGCAAGCAGGTCGTCGTCCTGGTGGA
The DNA here is from genome assembly GCF_053502545.1 of Geodermatophilus sp. URMC 65. Classification (NCBI taxonomy): domain Bacteria; kingdom Bacillati; phylum Actinomycetota; class Actinomycetes; order Geodermatophilales; family Geodermatophilaceae; genus Geodermatophilus; species Geodermatophilus sp. URMC 65. The sequence goes on along the minus strand of NZ_CP199954.1, from coordinate 3,859,687 downwards.
GATCAAGGCGCGCTTCGACGAGGAGGCCAACATCAGCTGGGCCCGCTCGCTGGAGCGGGCCGGCTGCCACGTCGTCTACGGGCTGGTGGGGCTCAAGACCCACTGCAAGACGGCACTGGTGGTGCGCCGGGAGAGCGGCGTGATCCGCCGCTACTGCCACATCGGCACGGGCAACTACAACCCGAAGACCGCGCGGCTCTACGAGGACCTCGGCATCCTCACCGCCGACCCCCGGGTGGGCGCCGACCTCACCGACCTGTTCAACACCCTCACCGGCTACTCGCGGCAGACCACGTACCGCCGGCTCATGGTGGCCCCGCACGGCGTCCGTCCCGGGCTGGTGGAGAAGATCCGGCGGGAGGCCCGCCACGCGCGCGAGGGCCGGCCCTCGGGCATCCGCATCAAGGTGAACTCGCTGGTCGACGAGGAGATGATCGACGCGCTCTACGAGGCCTCGGCGGCCGGCGTCCCGGTCGAGCTGCTCATCCGCGGCATCTGCTCACTGCGCCCCGGGGTCCCCGGCATGTCGGAGAACGTCCGGGTGCGCTCGATCGTCGGCCGCTTCCTGGAGCACTCGCGGGCGATGTGGTTCGCCGGCGGCGGCGAGGACGAGTGGTGGATCGGCAGCGCCGACCTGATGCACCGCAACCTCGACCGCCGCGTCGAGGTGCTGCTGCGGGTGTGCGACGACACCGCCGAGCGGCAGCTGCAGCACACCTTCGACGCCGCGATGGCCGAGGGCGTGCGCTGCTGGGAGCTCGGCAGCGACGGCGCCTGGACCCGCACCGGCGAGCACGACTACCAGGCCGCGCTGATGGCGGCGGCGGTGGACCATGCCGGCTGAGATCGGCGGTGTGGTCCGCGCCGCCGGCGGTGCCCTGTGGCGCCCCGCGGACGGCGGCATCGAGACCGCGCTGGTGCACCGGCCGAAGTACGACGACTGGTCGCTGCCCAAGGGCAAGCCCGACGAGGGCGAGCACCTGCTGGAGACGGCGGTGCGCGAGGTGGTCGAGGAGACCGGGTTGGACGTCGTCGTCGGACGGCGCAGCGTGCGCACCGAGTACGAGGTCGCGGAGGGTCCCAAGCGGGTCGACTACTGGCTGATGCGGGTGGTCGGCGGGGCGTTCGAACCCAACGACGAGGTCGACGAGCTGCGCTGGCTGCCGGTCGAGGAGGCCTGCGGGCTGGTCAGCCACGCCCACGACCGCGCCGTGCTGGCCGACCTGGCGCGGACCGACGTCCCCCGCCAGCCCTCCCTGCTGCTGATCCGGCACGCCAAGGCCGGCAGCAAGTCCGACTGGGACGGCCCCGACGAGCTGCGTCCGCTGGACGGCAGGGGCCACCGGCAGGCGGCGCGGCTGGCGCAGGTGCTCCCGCTGTTCGCCCCCGCGGAGCTGCTCACCGCCGAGCGGGTCCGCTGCCGGCAGACCCTCGAGCCGCTGGCCGCCCGGCTGGGCCAGGACATCGGCTCGCTGCCCGAGCTCGGCGAGGAGGAGTTCGCCGCCGATCCGCAGGCGGCCCTCGCCGCGGTCCAGCGGCTGCTCGGCCCGCGTGAGGAGCCGGGGGTGGCCGTCGTCTGCAGCCAGGGCGGGGCGATCCCGTCGGTGCTGGCGGCCCTCGGCGTCCGCTTCGCCGGCGTTCCCGGCGCGCTGCAGCCGCCCGCGGCGAAGGGCAGCACGTGGGTGCTGGGCGGGCGACCGGGCGCGCTGTCGGCCGACTACTACCGGGCCTTCTCGGCCGACGCCGCCGAGGACCCGGCCTCCACCGGCCTGCGCTGAAGGCCACCGGGGGACGTCGGACGACGTCCCCCGGTGGGTCCTCGTGGGGCTGCGCCTACGCCGGCAGGGCCGGTAGCGCCTTGGGCAGCCAGGCCGGACGGCGGGCCTCGAAGGCCTCGATGTCGGCCAGGTGCCGCTCGGTGAGCCCGACGTCGTCGAGGCCCTCCAGCAGCCGCCAGCGGGTGTAGTCGTCGATCTCGAACGGCACGCTGTGCTCGCCGTAGGAGACGCGCCGCTCCTGCAGGTCGACGGTCACCTGCGTGGTGGGGTCGGCCTCCACCGCCGCCCACAGCGCCTCGACCTCGGCCTGGGGCAGGACGACGGTGAGCAGCCCGGACTTGGTCGAGTTGTTCTTGAAGATGTCGGCGAACCGGGAGCTGATGACCACGCGGAACCCGCCGTCGAGCAGCGCCCAGCAGGCGTGCTCGCGGGAGGAGCCGGTGCCGAAGTCGGGGCCGGCCACGAGGACCGTCGCGTCGGCGTACTGAGGCTGGTTGAGCACGAAGTCCGGCTCGTTCCTGCGCCAGGCGACGAACAGGCCGTCCTCGAACCCGGTGCGCGTGATCCGCTTCAGGTACTCGGCCGGGATGATCTGGTCGGTGTCGACGGCGCTGCGCCGCAGCGGGGCCGCGGTGCCGGTGTGCGTGGTGAAGGCGTCCATGGCTCTCAGGGCTCCAGTGCGGGTCAGACGGCGGCCGGGACGGGGGCGTCGGCCAGGTCGGCGGGGGCGGTCAGCTTCCCGGTCAGCGCGGTGGCCGCGGCGACCGACGGGGACACCAGGTGGGTGCGCCCGCCCTTGCCCTGCCGGCCCTGGAAGTTGCGGTTGCTGGTCGAGGCCGACCGCTCCCCCGGCTTGAGCTGGTCGGGGTTCATGCCCAGGCACATCGAGCACCCCGCGCCGCGCCACTCGGCGCCGGCCTCGGTGAACACCCGGTCCAGGCCCTCGGCCTCCGCCTGCAGCTTGACGCCGACCGACCCGGGGACGACCAGCATGCGGGTGTTGGCGTCGATCCTCCTGCCGCGCAGCAGCTCGGCCGCGATGCGCAGGTCCTCGATGCGGCCGTTGGTGCACGATCCCAGGAAGACGGTGTCGACCTCGATCTCGCGCAGCGGCGTGCCGGGGGCCAGCCCCATGTAGGCCAGCGCCTGCTCGGCGGCACGGCGCTGGCCCTCGTCGGCTATGGCCGCGGGGTCCGGCACCGACTCCGCGATCGGCAGGCCCTGGCCGGGGTTGGTGCCCCAGGTGACGTACGGTGTGAGCTCGGCGGCGTCGATGACGACCTCGGTGTCGAAGACCGCGCCCTCGTCGGTGCGCAGGGTCTCCCAGTACTCGACGGCGGCGTCCCAGTCGGCGCCCTGCGGGGCGTGCGGGCGGCCCTGCAGGAAGTCGAAGGTGGTCCGGTCCGGGGCGATCAGCCCGGCGCGGGCGCCGGCCTCGATCGACATGTTGCAGATCGTCATCCGGGCCTCCATCGAGAGGGCCTCGATGGCGCTGCCGCGGTACTCGATGACGTGGCCCGCGGCGCCGTTGGTGCCGATCTCCGCGATGACGGCCAGGATGACGTCCTTCGAGGACACCCCCTCGGGCAGCACGCCGTCGACGGTCACGGCCATCTGCTTGGGCCGGTACTGCGGCAGGGTCTGCGTGGCCAGCACGTGCTCGACCTCGCTGGTGCCGATGCCGAACGCCAGCGCACCGAACGCGCCGTGCGTGGAGGTGTGGCTGTCGCCGCAGACGATGGTCATGCCCGGCTGGGTCAGCCCCAGCTGCGGGCCGATGACGTGCACGATGCCCTGGTCGCGGTCGCCCATCGGGGCCAGGCGGATGCCGAACTCGGCGGCGTTCGCGCGCAGCGCCTCGACCTGCGCGCGGCTGACCGGGTCGGCGATGGGCTTGAGGATGTCCAGCGTCGGGACGTTGTGGTCCTCGGTCGCCATCGTGAGCTCGGGGTGGCGCACCGTGCGGCCGGCGGCGCGGAGGCCGTCGAACGCCTGCGGGCTGGTCACCTCGTGCACCAGGTGCAGGTCGATGTAGAGCAGGTCCGGCTCGCCCGCAGCGCTGCGCACGACGTGGGCGTCGTAGACCTTCTCCGCCAGGGTCTTCGGCACGGCTGGTCCCTCCGGGGTCGGGGCTCGCTCCGGTGCGGACGACCGGGCTGGCCATCTCACGCTGTGGGATGCGAGTATTGCTGTGTGGGACAGCCTAACCCCGTCGCCGTCTTGGACAAAGCGGTGGCCATCCTCCGCGCCGTGACCGCCGAGCCCGCGACCCTCGCCGAGCTCGTCGAGCGCACCGGGCTGCCCCGGGCGACCGCGCACCGGTTGGCCGTGGCCCTCGAGGGACACCGCCTGGTCCGGCGCACGCCGGCCGGCGCGTGGGCGCCCGGCCCGGCGCTGGCCGAGCTCGGCCGCGGGGTGGCCGACCTCGCCGAGCTGGCCGGCCGGCCCCTGGTCGCACTGCGGGACGCCAGCGGGGAGAGCGCCCAGTTCTACGTCCGGGACGGCGCCAGCCGGGTCTGCGTGGCCGCCGCCGAGCGGGCGCACGGGCTGCGCGACACCGTGCCGGTCGGGGCGCGGCTGCCGATGACGGCGGGCTCGGCCGCGCACGCGCTGCTCGCCTTCGCCCCCGCCGACGAGGTCACCCCGCTGCTGCCCAGCGCCAGCTTCACCGCCCGCACGCTGCTCGACGTCCGCCGCCGGGGCTGGGCGCACAGCATCGCCGAGCGCGAGCCCGGGGTCGCGTCGCTGTCGGCACCGGTGCGCGACGCGGCGGGCGGGGTGCTGGGCGCGGTCTCCATCTCCGGGCCGGTCGAGCGACTGGGCCGCCGTCCCGCCCCGGAGGTGGTGGGCGCGGTGCTCGAGGCCGCCGGCGCCATCTCGCGCGCCGCCCGCTGAGGAGGGATCCCGTCCTCCCCACTCCTCGCGAGCGCGGCGACGCGGGGGGCCACCGTCGTGATCATGGGCTTGGTGCAGGGCCCCGCGGCGTGTCTGCGCGGGTCGCCTGCCAGAAGCCCATGATCGACTCGGACGGGGGCGTGGAGCCTCGCCTCGCCTCTCCTCGCCGGCGGCCCGGCCGGCCGCCTGACCACCCGAGCGTCCGGGCAGTTCCCCTCCCCGGTCCCCCGGTCGAGACTGGGGCCATGACCACCACCGAGTCCACCCACCGCGGCCGCGCCCGGATCGCCGAGCCCGGGGAGGGCATAGGCCTCGACGAGCTGGCCCTGGCCACCCGCAACCACGGGATGCCGCTGGAGGCGCTGCGCTACGACGTCACGCCACCGGGGCTGCACTACGTGCTCACCCACTACGACATCCCCGCCGTCGACCCGGCCACCTGGTCGCTGCAGGTCGGCGGCGCCGTCGACCGCCCGCTGCGACTCACGCTGGAGGACCTGCAGCGCCGTCCCGCCGTCACCTCCCGGGTGCTGCTCGAGTGCGCCGGCAACGGCCGGGCCCGCTACGAGCCGCGGCCGGTGAGCCAGCCGTGGCTGCTGGAGGCCGTCGGCACCGCCGAGTGGACCGGCACGCCGCTGGCCCCGCTGCTCGAGGAGGCCGGGATCGCCGACGGGGCGGTCGACGTCGTCTTCACCGGCGCCGACCACGGCGTGGAGCGCGGCGTCGAGCAGGACTACGCGCGTGGCCTGCCGCTGGCCGAGGCGATGCGCCCGGAGGTGCTGCTGGTCTGGGCGATGAACGGCGTGCCGCTGCCGCCCCAGCACGGCGCTCCGCTGCGGCTGCTGGTGCCCGGCTGGTACGGCATGGCGCACGTGAAGTGGCTGACCCGGGTCGAGGTCCTCGACCGGCCCTTCGACGGCTTCCAGAACGCCACGGCCTACCGGCTCAAGGTGGACGCCGGCGACATCGGCGAGCCGGTCACCCGGATCGCGCCCCGCGTGCTGCTCAGCCCGCCCGGCTGGCCGGACTTCATGACCCGCGAGCGCTTCCTGCGCCCCGGACCGGTGACGCTGACCGGGCGGGCGTGGTCCGGGCGGGCCCCGGTCACCGGCGTCGAGGTCAGCACGGACGGCGGGGTCACCTGGTCGCCCGCCGAGCTCGCCCCGCCCGACCCGGCGCACCCCTTCGCGTGGCGGGCCTGGCAGTACCCGTGGACGGCGGAACCGGGCGCCTGGGAGCTGCTCGTCCGGGCGACCGACGCCGAGGGCAGTCAGCCCACCGAGCAGGTCTGGAACCGGCAGGGCATGGCGAACAACCTGGTGCAGCGCGTGCCGGTGACCGTCCTCGAGTGACCGGACGCGGTCCCTTCCCGGACCCCGCCGGCCCCGTCCAGAGGCTCGCCGCGAGCTCGCGAGCGGTGAGGAGGACGGGGTCCTCCTTCAGTGCCCGACGGGCCGGTCCTCGTCCCCCGCGACGTCGGCGCCCGGGTCGACCACCACGGGGCGCAGCCGCGACCACAGTCCGAACGCCGCGGCGAACACCAGCATGGCGATGCCGACCCACAGGTTGGCGTTGAAGCCGTCGGTCTTGGCCCGGTCGTCGGCCGAGTTGCCGAACAGCCCCATGAGGACCAGCACGACGCCGTAGAAGCCGATGAGGCCGGCGATGACGTTGCGGACGTCGAAGGCCCCCGCGCGGTGTGGCCGGGGCTGCTGTCCGGTGTTGCTCACGTGCGGCTCCTCCGTAGTGCGGCGGTCATCGGAAGATGACGTTGAGGATGATCACCAGGACCAGGGAGATCCCGGCCAGCTTGGTCGGCGACTGGTACCAGGGCAGCCGGTGGGCGTCGGGGTCGGTGCGCTGCTCGCGCGGCGTCTCGGAGTAGACCAGCCCGGCGAGCTCGGCCACCGGCTTCGGGCGGGTCACCAGGGAGACCGCGACGCTGACGAGGATGTCGACGACGAACGCGGCGCTGGCGGCGACGAAGCTCGCGCCCTGACCACTGAGCGGGATCACGCCCACCGACGCCGTGCCGAACGCGTCCTCGCTGAGGAAGGCGACGAGGACGGCGGCGAGCGTGCCGGACACGAGGCCGGCCCACCCCGCGGTCGCGGTCATCCGCTTCCAGAACATGCCGAGGATGAACGTGGCGAACAGCGGCGCGTTGAAGAAGCCGAACAGCGTCTGCAGGTAGTCCATCAGGTTGCTGTAGCCGGAGGCGATCAGCGCCGTCCCGATGGCGACGACCGTCGCACCGACGGTGGCCCACCGGCCGACCTGCAGGTAGTAGTGGTCCGGCTCGTCCTTCTTCACGTACGTCTGCCACAGGTCGTAGCTGAAGACCGTGTTGAAGGCCGAGATGTTGGCGGCCATGCCGGCCATGAACGCGGCCAGCATGCCGGCGATGGCGACGCCGAGCAGGCCGTTGGGCAGCACGTCGCGGATCAGCGCGAGCATCGCGTCGTTGTACTGGAGCTCGCTGCTCTGCCCGGCCTTGAGCTGCTGGATCTCCGGCACCAGGACGCCGGCGATGATGCCCGGGATCACCACGATGAACGGCACGAACATCTTCGGGAACGACCCGATGATCGGCGTGCTCCGGGCCGCGGACATCGACTTGGTCGCCATCGCGCGCTGGACCTCGACGAAGTTCGTCGTCCAGTAGCCGAACGAGAGCACGAAACCGAGGCCGAACACGATCCCGATGACCGACCACACCGGGCTCTCGAAGGTGGACAGCTCCGTGCCGGGCCAGGACCGCAGCTGCTCCTCGTTGCCGGCCGCGGTGACCCGGTCGACCAGACCGCCGATCCCGCCGACCCGGTGCAGGGCGATCAGGGTGAGCGGCAGCAGCGCCGCGACGATGACGAAGAACTGCAGGACCTCGTTGTAGATGGCCGCCGACAGCCCGCCGAGGGTGATGTAGCTGAGGACGACGGCCGCGGCGACGATCAGCGAGACCCACAGCGGCCAGCCGAGCAGCGACTCGACGATGGTCGCCAGCAGGAACAGGTTGATGCCGGCGATCAGGATCTGGGCCAGCGCGAACGACAGCGCGTTCACCAGGTGCGCACCGGTGCCGAACCGGCGCCGCATGAACTCCGGGACGCTGCGCACCTTCGACCCGTAGTAGAAGGGCATCATCACCACGCCCAGGAAGAGCATGGCCGGGACCGCGCCGACCCAGAAGTAGTGCATGGTCGGCATGCCGAACTGCGCGCCGTTGGCGGACATGCCGATGATCTCGACCGCACCGAGGTTGGCGGAGATGAAGGCCAGCCCGGTCACCCACGCGGGCAGCGACCGGCCCGACAGGAAGAAGTCGAGGCTGTCGGAGACCCGCCGACGCGCGGCCAGGCCGATCATCAGCACGACCGCGAAGTAGACGATGACCAGCAGGTAGTCGACGAACGAGGCGTCGAGGCGGAGCGCATCCACGGGTTGGGACCTCCTGTGGGGGCGTGTGGGTCAGGCCAGGCGCCGGGCACCTGCGGAGGGCACGACCGCGAAGGCCCGCGGAGGGGTGAAGCCCTGCTGCGCGAAGCGATCGGTGATCGCCCGCGCGAGGTCGTCGGTGCGGTCGGCGTCGACCAGCACCACGGCGCTGCCACCGAAGCCGCCGCCGACCATGCGGGCGCCGGCCGCGCCGGCCTCCAGCGCGGTGTCCACGGCGGTGTCGAGTTCGACGGTGGAGATCTGGAAGTCGTCGCGCAGCGAGGCGTGCCCGGCGGTGAGCACCGGCCCGATCGCGCCGGGGTCGGCGGTCGCGCGCAGGATCCGCACCACCTCGAGCACGCGGGCGTTCTCGGTGACGATGTGCCGCGCCCGCCGCAGCAGCACCTGGCCCTCGGGTGTGCCGTCGTCCAGCGGTGCCAGCGCGGCGACGTCGGGGACGTCGCGCAGCGCGCGCACGCCGAGCCGCTCGGCGGCCTGCTCGCACTCGCGGCGCCGGTCGCCGTAGCCGCCGGTGGCGTGGTCGTGCGTCGTCCCGGTGTCGACGACGAGCAGTTCCAACCCGGCCGCCCGCAGGTCCAGCGGCACCTGCTCGGTGCTGCGGTCGCGGGTGTCGAGGAACAACGCGTGCCCGGCGGTGCACAGCAGTGACGCGGACTGGTCGAGGATGCCGGTGGGCGCGCCCACGAAGTCGTTCTCCGCCCGCCGTGCCACGTCGACCAGGTCGGCGACGGCGAGGTCGGGGGCGGCGAGGTCACGCAGTGCCAGCGCCACCGAGCAGGACAGCGCGGCGGACGACGACAGCCCCATGCCCGCCGGGACGTCGCCGTCGACCAGCACGCTCACCCCGCCGGGCACGCGGTCGCGCAGCGCGTCGACGACGCCGGCCGGGTAGCCCGCCCAGCCACCGGGCCGCCCCGGCGCGAGCTCGGCGACCGGCACCTCCACCCGGTCGTCGGGGTGTTGCGCGGAGACGAGGGCGACCAGCCCGTCGTCCCGGCGGGCGACCGCGGCGCGGGTGGTCTGCGGCAGCGCCACCGGCAGCACGAAGCCGTCGTTGTAGTCGGTGTGCTCGCCGATGACGTTCACCCGGCCCGGTGCGGCCCAGACGCCCTCGGGCGCCCCGCCGAACGCCTCGGCGAACGCCTTGGCGGCCACCTCCGCCGCCGTCACCGCACCGCCCGCAGCTGCTCGGCCACGTCCTCGGGGTTGGTGTCGGTCACGAAGGCGCCCATGCCGGACTCGGAGCCGGCCAGGTACTTGAGCTTGCCCGGTGCCCGGCGGATCGAGAAGACCTGCAGGTGCAGCCACCAGTCCTCCCGGCCGGTGTGCACGGGTGCCTGGTTCCAGGAGGCGATGTAGGGCATCGGGGTGTCGAACCGCCGGGCGAACCGGCCGAGCACGTCGAGGTAGACGGCGACGAAGGCGTCGCGCTCCTCGCTGGTGAGCGCCGGTAGGTCGGGCACCCTGCGGTGGGGGAACAGCTGCACCTCGTAGGGCCAGCGGGCCGCCGCCGGCACGAACGCCGTCCAGTGCTCGTTGGCGGTGACCACCCGCGGGCCGGACCGCTCGGAGGCGACGACCTCGGCGAAGAGGTCACCTCCCGTCGAGTCCCTGTGCCGCCGGACGGAGGCGAGGATCTTCTCCGTCCGCGGCGGCAGGTACGGGTAGGCGTAGATCTGCCCGTGCGGGTGCGAGAGGGTCACCCCGATCTCCTCCCCGTGGTTCTCGAAGCAGAAGACGTACTCGATCCCGGGGATCGAGCCCAGCGCCTCGGTCCGCTCCGCCCAGACGTCGACCACCAGCCGTGCGCGTCCAGCCCCCAGCTCGGCGAAGATCCGGTCGTGGTCGCTGGTGAAGACCACGACCTCGCACCGGCCGAACCCGGGGCGCAGTCCGGCCGGGCCGCCACCGGGCACCGTCGGCCGGACGTCGCGGTCGACCGAGGTGGCCAGCGACGGGAACCGGTTCTCGAAGACGACGACCTCGTAGTCGGCCTCGGGGATCTCGGTCGGGTGCCCTGGCCGCGAGGGGTCGAGGGGGCACTGGTCGGCCGGGGGGAGGAACGTGCGCGACTGCCGGTGCGAGGCGATGGCCACCCACTCGTCGAGCAGCACGTCGTGACGCAGCTGGGAACGGGTGCTGACCGGCGGCAGGTCGCGGGGGTCCACCGCGTCGCGCGGCTCGGTGCTCCGGTCGTCGTCGAAGTAGAGGATCTCCCGGCCGTCGGCCAGTCGACGACTCGTCCGGATCACGTTGCCCCAGCCTCCCCGCCGCCCGTGACGGTGCGTGAGCGGCTCCCAGACGCTAGTCCTGCGGACGGGCCGGAGACCAGTCGGTCTCTGTTCCCGGAGCGGGAGGGGAGCGCGGCTCGTGGTGGGCGAGCGGCGCGCGGCCGCCCACGGCAGGGCGGCGGGCACCGGAGCGGCGAGAGCCCCCGGTCAGGTGACCGGGGGCTCTCGCTCGCTGTAGCCCCGAAGGGATTCGAACCCTCGCTACCGCCGTGAGAGGGCGGCGTCCTGGGCCGCTAGACGACGGGGCCGTGCACTCCCATGGTGCCACGCGCCGTCGGGGGCCCGCCCACCGGGGGGGCGGCCCCGGAGACGACGAGAGCCCCCGGCCGGGAGGCCGGGGGCTCTCGCTCGCTGTAGCCCCGAAGGGATTCGAACCCTCGCTACCGCCGTGAGAGGGCGGCGTCCTGGGCCGCTAGACGACGGGGCCGTGCGGGTGGTGCTGAGGATCTGTGTCTGCAGGCAGACAGCTTCCTCGCTGGGGTACCAGGACTCGAACCTAGACTAACGGAACCAGAAACCGTCGGGCTGCCAATTACCCCATACCCCAAGGGTGGTGCTGCACCTCGCGGCGCTGCACAACACCATACCCGATGCCCGGGGGTGGTCCGGGCACCCCCCTCGGTGACGGTGGTCGCAGGTCGAGCGCGGCGGTCCGCACCTCCGGCCGCAGCCACCGGCGGGTACGCAGGACCAGGCCGACGTAGGCGGCCATGGCGAGCAGGTCGATGAGCACCACGAGCACGCCGGTCCCGGCCGGGACGGCGTCGGTGGCCACGCCCTCCCCCAGCGAGCCGGCCAGCAGGAAGACCACCACGTTGTTGACGGCGTGCAGCACGATCGCCGCCTCGAGGCCGCCGGTCAGCCAGACGACCGCCGAGGCCGCCAGCCCGAAGGCGAACCGGTCCAGGAACGTCCAGACGTCGGGCGGCAGGTGGGCCGCCGAGAACAGCGCGGCGGTCAGCACCGCGGCTACCACCGCGCCCGCGCGGGGCCGGCCCACCCATCCGGCGATCGCCTGGCTGAGGTACCCGCGGAACACGTACTCCTCCGCGGCCGACTGCAACGGCGTGGTCAGCAGCACGACGAGCAGCAGCCACCCGAACCCGTCGACCGGGCCGGTGGCCTCCCACTCCCCGGCCACGAAGCCCAGCAGGACGCTCAGCAGGAGCCCCGCAGCGAGCGTGGGCAGCGCCAGCAACGTGTACGGCGCCAGCAACCGCCACCGCAGCCGGGCCAGCACCGAGGACGACCAGCCGATGCTCATCCCGTGCGCGGCCACCCACGACAGCCACACGCAGGGGATGGCGACGATCAGTGAGACGTTCGTGAGCAGCAGCAGGGCGGGGTCGGTGAGGTCGGTCGGGTCGATGGCCGTGGGGTCCGGCAGCGCCCCGGCCGCGAAGCCGGCGATCAGCACCACCGCGGTCGCCACGAGGTAGACCGCCGTGAACAGCAGCAGGCCCAGCAGCGGCCGCCACCAGTGCCCGTCGCGCGAGCGCATGACCTGCAGGTACTCGACCGGTTCGTCGTGCGGCGGGGTGCCCGGCGGCAGCTGCCACCGCATCCCCGGCGGGGGCACCCACGGCGGACCGGGTGGCGGTCCCCACGGCGGGACGGTGTGCGGCCCCGGCTGCAGCGGCACCGGTCCGAGCGGCCACGGGACCGGCCCGACCGCCGTCCCCGCGTGCACGCCGTACAGCGCCCCGGGGACGTACGGCGGCGCTCCGTAGGGCCCGGTCGGCGGCGGCCCGGTGTAGGGCTCGTCGTCCGGCACGGCCCAGCCGGGCGGTCCCGCTGCGCTCATCCGGTCACCCGGGGACGGCGGCCCGCGCCGCGGCGAGGCGGGCGAGGGTGCGCTCGCGCCCCAGCAGCTCGATGGACTCGTACAGCGGCGGTGACACCGTGCGGCCGCTGACGGCGACGCGCACCGGGCCGAACGCCTGGCGCGGCTTGCGGCCCAGCCCCTCGACGAGCGCCTCCTTGAGCGCGGACTCGATGGCCGGCGTCGTCCACTCGGGCAGCTCGCGCAGCGCGGCCTGCGCGGCGTCGAGCACCTCGGCCGCCTCCGGGCCGGCCAGCTGCTTGGCCGCGGCCGCCGGGTCGACCTCGACGTCGTCCACGAACAGGAAGCCGAGCAGCCCCACGGCGTCGGAGAGGACGATCATGCGCTCCTGGGCCAGCGGGGCGATCGTCTCGAGGACGCGCCGCTGCTCGGCCGTCGGCGGCTCGGCGACCAGGCCGGCGCGGGCGAGGAAGGGCACCACCCGCTCGGTGAAGTCCCCCACCGGCAGCGCGCGCAGGTGGGTGGCGTTGATCGCCTCGGCCTTCTTCAGGTCGAAGCGGGCCGGGTTGGCGCTGACCCGGGTGACGTCGAAGGCCTCGACCATCTCCTGCATCGAGAAGACGTCGCGGTCCTCGGCGATCGACCAGCCCAGCAGGGCCAGGTAGTTGGCGAAGCCCTCGGGGACGAAGCCGCGCTCGCGGTAGACGTCGACGTTGGACTGCGGGTCGCGCTTGGAGAGCTTCTTGTTGCCCTCCCCCGTGACGTAGGGCAGGTGGCCGAAGCGCGGCGTGCCGGAGGCGACGCCGATGTCGGTCAGCGCGCCGTAGAGCGCCAGCTGCCGCGGCGTGGAGGGCAGCAGGTCCTCCCCGCGCAGGACGTCGGTGATGCCCATGAGGGCGTCGTCCACCGGGTTGACGAACGGGTAGAGCGGCACCCCGTTGGCCCGCACGATGACGAAGTCGGGCACGGAGCCGGCGGCGAAGCGGATCTCCCCGCGGACCAGGTCGGTCCAGGCCAGGTCCTCGTCGGGCATCCGCAGCCGCAGCACCGGCTCGCGGCCCTCGGCGCGGAAGGCCGCCTTCTGCTCGTCGGTGAGGAACCGGTCGGCGTTGTCGTAGCCGAGCTTCGGGTCCTGCCCCGCGGCCAGCCGGCGGGCCTCGACCTCCTCGTTGGTGGAGAAGGACTCGTAGGCGTGCCCCGCCGCCAGCAGCTTCTGGGCGACCTCGCGGTAGACCTCGTGCCGTTCGGACTGCCGGTAGGGCCCGTGCGGACCGCCGACCTCCGGGCCCTCGTCCCACTCCAGGCCCAGCCAGCGCAGGCTGTCGAGCAGGTGCCGGTAGGACTCCTCGGAGTCGCGGGAGGCGTCGGTGTCCTCGATGCGGAAGACGAAGGTGCCGCCGGTGTGCCGGGCGTGCGCCCAGTTGAACAGCGCCGTCCGGAGCAGGCCGACGTGCACCGTGCCCGTCGGCGACGGGCAGAACCGGGTGCGGACGCCGGTCACCGCAGGCCGCCGGCGGTGGAGGTGGTGTCGGCGCCGCTGACGCCGTTGACCAGGGACCCCAGGCCCTCGATGGCGCACTCGACCCGCTGGCCGGGCCGGATCGGGCCGACGCCGGACGGGGTGCCGGTGAGCACGACGTCGCCGGGCAGCAGGGTCATCACCTGCGAGATGTAGGAGACCAGCGTCGGGATCCCGAAGAGCAGCTGGCTGGTGCGGCCGGACTGGCGCAGCTCGCCGTCCACCGTGCAGGTGACCTCGAGGTCGGCGGGGTCCTTGCCGAGGCCGGCGAGGTCGGTCTCGATCCACGGGCCCAGCGGGCAGAAGGAGTCGAAGCCCTTGGCGCGGGTCCACTGCCCGTCGCCGGCCTGCATGTCCCGCTCGGTGACGTCGTTGGCGATCGTGTAGCCGAACACGCTGCCCAGCGCCTGCTCCGGGGTGACGTGGCGGGCGCCGCGGGCGCCGATGACGACGGCCAGCTCGACCTCGTGGTGCACGTTGGTGCTGCCCGGCGGGATGCGGATGGCGTCGCCCGGGCCGATGACCGTCGTCGACGGCTTCAGGAACAGCAGCGGCTGCGCCGGGGCGTCGCCGGTGCCCATCTCCTCGACGTGCGCCGCGTAGTTCTTGCCGACGGCCACCACCTTGCTCGGCAGGATCGGGGAGAGCAGCCGCACGTCGGCCTGCGCGTAGCGCTGGCCGGTGAAGGAGATGGTGCCGAACGGGTGGCCCTCGATCTGGGCGACCTGGCCGTCGCCGTCGAGGACGCCGAAGGACATGCCCGAGGGCGAGGCGAAGCGGACGATGCGCACGCTCCGAGGCTAGTCGCCGCTCTGCGCGCGCCCGTGCCGAGGAGGACCTACCGTGCCCCCATGGCCTGCCGTTTCTCGGAGCTCGTGGTGGACAGCCGCGATCCGGAGGCGCTGGCGGCCTTCTGGGCCGAGGTCCTCGGGTACGAGGTCCTCGGTCGGGAGGAGGACGGCAGCGTGGAGATCGGTCCCGTCGCCGGCTTCGGCGGTCCGGCGCCGACGCTCGTCTTCGGCCCGGTGGCCGAGCCGACACCGGGCAAGGTGCGGCTGCACGTCGACGTCAGCCCCACCGACCGCGACCAGGACGCCGAGCTGGAGCGGCTGCTCGCCCTGGGAGCCACCCGGGCGGACGTGGGGCAGTCCGGCGCCGAGAGCTGGCACGTGCTGGCCGACCCGGAGGGCAACGAGTTCTGCCTCCTGCGCCGCCGCCTCGATCCCCTGTGACCGAGTCCTGACAGAGGAGACCGACATGATCCTGATCGTCATCAAGATGCCCGTCCGGCCCGACCGCATCGACGAGTTCCGGACCCACGCCGACGAGTACGCCCGGGCCGTGAACGCCGAGGAGGGCAGCCTGTTCTTCGAGTGGTCCCGCAGCGTCGAGGACCCGAACACCTTCGTCTGCATCGAGGGCTTCCGGGACTCCGAGGCCGGCGCCTCGCACGTCGCCACCCCGCACGCGAAGGCCGCCTTCGACTGGATGTCCGACCTGGTCGCCGAGCAGCCGCAGATCATCTACATCGACGCCCCGGAGGTCAGCGGCTTCGGTCCCATGGGCGAGGTCCAGCCCAGGGGCTAGCCGCCGCGGGGTCGCCGCTCCCGGGGGACGCGTCGTCCTCCGCGCCGTCGCTGCTGCACCTGCGAGAGTGATCGCGTGACCCGCGCTCTCGCGGCGCTGACGTGCCTCGCGCTGCTCACGGTCGTGGTCGAGGCGACCGACGACCCGCACCCGCTGCTCGCCGTCGCCCTCGGTGCGACGTTCGCGGCGCACGCGCTCGTCGCGCTCCCCTGGCTGGCAGGTCAGCCGGTGCCCCGCCGGTACTGGCTGACGGCCGGGCACGTGTGCCTCCAGCTCCCCCTCGGCGCGCTCCTGTTCGGCGCGGCACACGCCGGGGTGGGGGCGACCCTGCTGCTGCTCGTCCTGGTCGCGCAGAGCGTGCTGCTCCTGCCGCTGCCCGCCGCCGCCGTGGTCACGGCACTGGTCCCCCTCGTGCACGCCGGGATGGGCTGGGCCGACTTCGCGCGCAACGGCCTCGGGATGCTGGGCGCTGCGGTCTTCACCGCGGTCGTCACCGCACTGCTCCAGCGGGAGCAGCAGGCCCGGGCCGAGCTGGCCGAGGCCAACGAGCGCCTGCGCGGGTACGCCGCGCAGGCGGAGGAGCTGGCGACCACGCGGGAGCGCAACCGGCTGGCGCACGACATCCACGACGGTCTCGGCCACCACCTGACCGTCGTCCAGATGCAGGTGCAGGCCGCCCGGGCCGTGCTGTCGTCGGACCCGCGCCGCGCCGACGAGGTCCTGGCCAAGGCGCAGCAGCAGGCCAGCGAGGCGCTGGCCGAGGTCCGCCGGTCGGTGGCCACGCTGCGCGAGCCCCGGACGTCGCCGCCGCTGCGCGCCGCGCTCGAGGCGCTGACCGCGGAGGTCTCCGCGGCCGGCGTCCCCGCGACGCTCGAGGTCGTCGGCACCGAGCGGCGGCTGCCCGGGGAGGCCGAGGAGTCCCTGTTCCGGTCGGCGCAGGAGGGGCTGACCAACGTCCGCAAGCACGCGGCGGCGACCTCGGCCCGGGTGACCCTGACCTACGGCGACGACGGGACGGTGCGGCTGAGCGTGCGGGACGACGGCTGCGGCCTGCCGGCCGGTGGGCACGACGCGGACCCGCGCGGCTTCGGGCTGGTCGGGCTGCGGGAGCGGGCGGCGCGCGCCGGCGGGCAGCTGGTCGTGGCACCGGCCCCGGGTGGGGGCACCGAGCTGCTGGTGGAGGTGCCGGGATGAGCGCCGTCCGCGTCCTGGTCGTCGATGACCAGGCGCTGTTCCGCGAGGCGTTGGCCACGCTGCTGGGCGCCCGGCCCGAGGTCGAGGTCGTCGGGGAGGCCGGGAACGGGCACCAGGCGCTGGAGCGGGCGGCCGCGCTGCAGCCCGACGTCGTCCTCATGGACCTGCACATGCCGGTGCTCGACGGGATCGCCGCGACCCGGCGGCTCAAGGTCGAGCAGCCCGGTGTGCGGGTGCTGGCGCTGACGACCTTCGACGACGACGAGGACGTCTTCGCCGCGCTGCGGGCCGGCGCGCTGGGCTACCTGCTCAAGGACGTCTCCTCCGACCGCCTGGTCGAGGCGGTGCTGTCGGCGGCGCGCGGGGAGTCGGTGCTGCAGCCCTCGGTGGCAGCCAAGGTGGTGGCCCGCTTCGCGCAGCTGGACGACGCCCCGCGGTCCCGGCCGCAACCGCTGGTCGTGCCGCTGTCCGACCGCGAGCTCGACGTGCTCCGGCTGCTGGCCGACGGCCGCAGCAACCGGGAGATCGCGGCGGCGCTGTTCCTGGCCGAGGGCACGGTCAAGAACCACGTGACCAACGTGCTGGGCAAGCTCGGGGCCCGGGACCGCACCCAGGCGGCGCTGCGCGCCCGGGCCCTCGACCTGCTCTGAGGGGTCATGCCGGGACGTGACCGGCGACCGTGACCACCGGCACCTGGCAGGGACGGCGCGGCGCCCGACGCTGTGCGGCATGACGACGCAGACCCCTCCCCAGCACACGCACAGCCGCGGCCGGCGCACCTGGCACCTCGTCCGCCACTACCTCGAGATGGTCGTCGCGATGGTGGTCGGGATGGCGGTTCTCGGCCCGGTCGAGGCCCTCCTCTGGCCCGGCGTGGACGACCGGGTCGACGTGCACGCCGTGGTCATGGCCACCAACATGGCCGTCGCGATGGCCGCCTGGATGCGCTTCCGCGGCCACTCGTGGCCCGCGATCGCGGAGATGTCCGCGGCGATGTACGTGCCGTTCGCCGTCCTGCTGGTGCCCTACTGGGTCGGCGCGATCTCCGGCGGGACCCTCTTCACCGCCGGGCACGTGCTGATGCTGCCCGCCATGGCGCTGGCGATGTGGTGGCGCCTCGACGAGTACGAGCACTGCTGACGGTGCTGTGCGTCCGCGGCGCGTTCCCGGCCGGGAACGCGCCGCGGACGCACATCGCGTGGCGGATCGGTCAGCGGTGCCGGACGGCGTAGGTCAGGGCGTCGACCAGGGCGTGCCAGGAGGCCTCGACGATGTTGTCGTGGACGCCGACGGTGGTCCACTCCCCCACCCCGTCGGTGCTGTCGATGAGCACCCGGGTCGTGGCGCTGGTGCCGCCCTTCCAGCCCAGGATGCGGACCTTGTAGTCGGCCAGCGAGACGTCGGCCAGCTGCGGGTACCGGCTGACCAGCGCCTGACGCAGCGCGTTGTCCAGCGCGTTGACCGGGCCGTTGCCCTCGCCGGTGCTGATGACCCGCTGCCCGTCGACGTGCACCTTCACCGTGGCCTCGCTCATGACCTGGCCGTTGCCCCAGTGCTCGACGGAGGTCCGGTAGCTCTCCAGCTCGAACAGCGGCGGCGGTGCCTCGGGCAGCTCGGCGCGCAGCAGCAGCTCGAAGGAGGCGTCGGCGGCCTCGAACGACCAGCCGCCGGCCTCGAGCACCTTGACCCGGTCGACGACCCGGCCGATGACGTCGGTGTGCCCGTCGAGGTCGACGCCGAGCTCGCGGCCCTTGAGCTCCACCGACGCCCGGCCGGCCATCTCGGTGACCAGGATGCGCATGTCGTTGCCGACGAGCTCCGGGTCGAGGTGGTTGTACAGCTCGGGGCTGACCTTGATTGCGCTGGCGTGCAGGCCGGCCTTGTGCGCGAACGCCGAGGAGCCGACGTAGGGCTGGTGCTCGTCGGGGGCGATGTTGGCCAGCTCGGCGATGGCGTGGCTGACCCGCTGCAGCTCGGTCAGGCAGCCCTCCGGGACGACCGGCAGCCCCATCTTGGTGACCAGGTTGGCGATCAGCGCGAAGGTGTCGGCGTTGCCGGCGCGCTCGCCGTAGCCGTTCGCCGTCCCCTGCACGTGGGTGACGCCGGCCTCGACGGCGGCCAGGCTGTTGGCGACGGCGCAGCCGGTGTCGTCCTGGCAGTGGATGCCCAGGCGGCCCTCGACCCGCGCGCGGACGTCGGCGACGACCCGGCCCACGCCCATCGGCAGCATCCCGCCGTTGGTGTCGCACATGACCCCGACCTCGGCGCCGGCCGCGAACGCCGTCCGCAGCACCTCGACGCCGTAGTCCGGGTCGGCGGCGTACCCGTCGAAGAAGTGCTCGCAGTCGACGAACACCCGCCGGCCCTGGGCGACGAGGAACTCCACGGTGTCGCGCACCATGGCCAGGTTCTCCTCGAGCGTCGTCCGCAGCGCCTCGCGCACGTGCCGGACGTCGGACTTGGCCACCAGGCAGACCACCGGCGTCCCGGCGTCGAGCAGCGCGCGCACCTGGGCGTCGTCCTCGACGCGGACGCCGGCCTTGCGGGTGGAGCCGAACGCCACCAGCTGGGCGTGCCGCAGCTTGAGCTCGGTGCGGGCGCGGGCGAAGAACTCGGTGTCCTTGGGCAGCGCGCCCGGCCAGCCACCCTCGATGAAGCCGACGCCGATCTCGTCGAGCAGCCGGGCGACGGCCAGCTTGTCGGCGACGGAGTAGCTCACGCCCTCGCGCTGGGCGCCGTCGCGCAGCGTGGTGTCGAAGACGTGGAAGTCGAGGTCGGTGGCCACGAGAGCTCCTGGGTCGGGTGGTCGGCCGGGCGTGCCCGGAAAGCAAAAAGACCCCCCGGGAACGGGAGGTCTGCGCGCAGTCGGGGAGGGACTGCGCGCTAGGCGATGATGATCGTGCCGGTGGGGTGCATCGCGTCCAGTAGACCACGCGCCCCGCCGTGCCGTGCCCACCGGGTGGACTCCTCGGGTGAGCCCCGACACACTGCGCAGCACAACGTCGCGGACGACGTCTCACCGGGAGGCCCGGGTGCCCTACCCGTTCGACCGCAGCGGTACCGAGGTCGGCCCCGACGGCGTCCGGCGCTACACCCGGCTGCCGCGGAACCTGACCACGATGCTGCGCGCGGCGGTCGACGCGCACCCCGATGCGGAGGCGCTGGTCGAGCTCGGGGGCCAGCGGGTGACCTACCGCCAGCTGTGGGACCGCGCGGCGGGCGTCGCCGGCGGGCTGCGGGCCGCGGGCGTGCAGCCGGGCGACCGGGTCGCCAACCGTCTGGGCAACGGCAACGACTGGGTGTACGCGTTCTGGGGCACGCTGCTCGCCGGCGCGGTCGTCGTCCCGGTGAACACCCGCTTCGCCGATCCCGAGGTGCGCTACGTCATCGAGGACTCCGGTGCCGCGTACGTCGTGGAGCCCGGGTCCGCGCTGCCTGACGGCGGACCGCTGGAGGTGACCGACCAAGGGCACACCGACCTGGCCGCGATCTTCTACACCAGCGGCACCACCGGTTTCCCCAAGGGTGCGATGACCACCCACGAGAACTTCCTGTCCAACGTCGAGACCTGCCTGCGCTGCCTGTCCCTCGACCGCCAGCAGCAGCTGACCACGCTCGTCTCGGTGCCGCTGTTCCACGTCACCGGCTGCAACTCCCAGCTGCTGGTGGTCACGGCGACCGCCGGGCGGGCGGTGGTCATGCCGGTCTTCGAGGTCCGCGCCTTCCTGCGCGCCATCGCCGACGAGCGCGTCGACGTGCTCACGACGGTGCCGGCGATCTACTGGCTGGCGCTGCAGCAACCTGACTTCGCCGATGTCGACACCTCGTCGGTGCGGGCGCTCAGCTATGGCGGGGCACCCATCGCACCGGACCTCGTGCACCGCATCAAGGAGGCCTTCCCGACCGCACGCGTCGGCAACGGCTTCGGGCTGACCGAGACGTCGTCGGTGTCCACCTACCTGCCCGACGAGTACGCCGCCGAGCACGCCGACTCGGTGGGCTTCCCGGCGCCGGTGGTCGACCTCGACCTCGCCGACGCCGATCCGGGGACCGGCATCGGCGAGCTGCTGATCCGCGGACCGAACGTCGTCGCCGGCTACTGGCGCAAGCCCGAGCAGACGGCGGAGACCTTCGTCGGCGGCTGGCTGCACAGCGGCGACCTCGCCCGCATCGACGACGAGGGCCTCGTGTACGTCGTCGACCGCAAGAAGGACATGATCAACCGCGGCGGCGAGAACGTCTACTGCGTGGAGGTGGAGAACGCCCTGGCCGCGCACCCCGCCGTGGGCGAGGTCGCGGTCGTCGGCGTCGCCGACCCGATGATGGGCGAGAAGGTCGGCGCCGTCGTCGTCCCCCTGCCGGGTCGGGATCTCGACCCGGACGACCTGCTCGCCTTCGCCCGCGGGCGGCTGGCCGACTTCAAGGTGCCGCAGTACCTGTCCGTCCGCAGCGAGCCGCTGCCCCGCAACCCCGGAGGCAAGGTGCTCAAGCCGCCGCTGCGGGAACAGGGCGACTGGCAGCCCGTCCGCTGACGCCGAACCCGCCACGTCCCCTCATCCCGCCCGCCCACCCGCGAGGAGACCCGTGCCCACCGTCGAGACCATCCGTGGCCCCGTCGACACAGCCGACCTCGGCGCGACCCTCATGCACGAGCACGTCTTCGTCCTGTCGACCGAGCACGTCCAGAACTACGGGGTCGGTGCCTGGTGGGACGAGGACGAACGCGTTGCCGACGCCGTCGACAAGCTGAACGAGCTCAAGTCACTGGGCATCGACACCATCGTCGATCCGACCGTGTGGGGTCTGGGTCGCTACATCCCCCGGGTGCAGCGGGTCGCCGAGCAGACGGACGTCCACATCATCGTGGCCACCGGGCTCTACACCTACGACGAGATCCCGCACCAGTACGAGCACCGCGGCCCCGGCCTCGCCCTGGACCTGCCGACCGACCCGATGGTCGACGACTTCACCCGGGACGTCCGCGACGGCATCGCCGACACCGGGGTCAAGGCCGCGTTCCTCAAGTGCGTCGTCGAGGCCAAGGGCCTCACTCCCGGCGTCGAGCGCAACCTGCGCGCCTGCGCCACCACGCACCGAGCGACCGGGGCACCGATCACCGTGCACACGTCCTCGCACAACGAGGCGGGTCGGTTGGCCGTGCAGGTCTTCCGCGAGGAGGACGTGGACCTCACCAAGGTCGTCATCGGGCACGCCGGCGACAGCAACGACCTCGACTACCTGACCGGGTTGGCCGACGTCGGCTGCCTGCTGGGCATGGACCGGTTCGGGCTGGACATCTACAACCCCACGGAGGCCCGGGTCGACACGATCGTCGCGCTGGCCGAGCGGGGCTACGCCGACCGCATGGTGCTGGCGCACGACGCCAGCTGCTTCATCGACTACTTCCCCGACCCGGCGGCACGGGCCGCGTTCCAGCAGGTCCAGCCGAACTGGAACTTCACGCACATCAGCAAGGACGTCCTGCCGGCGCTGCGCGACCGCGGGGTGACCGAGGAGCAGATCCGGCAGATGCTCGTCGACACGCCCCGGCGCTACTTCGAGTGACGCCGCCGTCCAGGCTCACCGTTGCCGGTCCGGACTCACGACTGATGGTGAGCCCGGACCTCCGATGATCAGCTCAGCTGATCATCGGGCCTCTCTCAGCCGCCGGCGAGCGCGGCGAGCCGGTCGCCGACCTCCTGCGTGCGCACCGGGGCCTGCGGATCGCGGGTGGAGAGGTCGAAGGCGACGGCGGCGTTGACCTTGCGAGCGTGGTCGGCGCGGCCGAGGTGCTCGAGCAGCAGGCCGACGGACAACACCGTGGCGGTGGGGTCGGCGACGCCCGTGCCCGCGATGTCGGGCGCCGAGCCGTGCACCGGCTCGAACATGCTGGGGTTGGTGCCCGAGGCGTCGAGGTTGCCGCTGGCGGCCAGCCCGATGCCACCGGTGACGGCCGCGGCCAGGTCGGTGACGATGTCCCCGAACAGGTTGTCGGTGACGATGACGTCGAAGCGGCCCGGGTCGGTCACGAAGAACATCGAGGCCGCGTCGACGTGCTGGTAGGCGACGGTGACCTCGGGGAACTCCGCGGAGACCTCCTCGACCGTCCGCGACCACAGCGACCCGGCGTGGGTGAGCACGTTGGTCTTGTGGATCAGCGTCAGGTGCTTGCGCGGCCGGGCGACGGCCCGCTCGAAGGCGTAGCGGACGACCCGCTCGACACCGAACGCGGTGTTCAGGCTGACCTCGGTGGCCACCTCGTGGGGGGTGTCACGGCGCAGGACGCCTCCGTTGCCCACGTAGGGCCCCTCGGTGCCCTCGCGCACGCACAGCATGTCGATGGCGCCGGGACCGGCCAGCGGGCTGCGGACGCCGTCGAACAGCCGGGCCGGGCGCAGGTTGACGTGGTGGTCGAGCTCGAAGCGCAGCCGCAGCAGCAGCCCGCGCTCGAGGATCCCCGGCGGGACGCTGGGGTCACCGACGGCACCGAGCAGGATCCCGTCGTGCTGGCGGAGCTCGTCGAGCACCGTGTCCGGCAGCAGTTCGCCGGTGCGCTGCCACCGCGACGCGCCGAGGTCGTAGGGGGTGCTCTCGACGTCGGGCGCGACCGCGCGGAGGACCTTGAGGCCCTCGGCCACCACCTCCGGACCGATACCGTCTCCAGGGATCACTGCCAGGCGCATGGGTGCTGACCCTAGGTCAGCGCGGGGTGAGGTCCGCGGAGCGGGCCTCGCGCGCGCCGATCCGGCCGGCGATGTCACCGAGCAGCTCGGCAGGGACCGGGCTGTCGACGGTCACCGCCATGAGCGCCTCGCCGCCGCGGGTGGTCCGGCTGACCTGCGCACCGGCGATGTTGATGCCGGCCTCCCCCAGCGCCGCGCCGACCGCGCCGACGATGCCGGGCCGGTCGGTGTAGATGAAGAAGAGCAGGTAGCCCGAGGCGTCCAGGTCCATGTCGAAGCCGTTGACCTCGACCAGCTTGGGCACCTGGTTCTTGCCGAAGAGGGTGCCGGAGACGGTCACCTCGGTGCCGTCGGCCATCGCACCGCGGACGCTGATGAGGTTGCGGTAGTCCGGGCTCTCCAGCTCGCTGGTCAGCGCCACCTCGAGACCGCGCTGCTCGGCGAACAGCGGGGCGTTGACGTAGGTGACCTGCTCCTCGATCACGTCGGAGAACACGCCCTTGAGGACGGCGAGCTGCAGCACCGAGTCGTCGAACTCGGCGATCTTGCCGCGGACCTCGACGGTCACCGACTGGGCCAGCCCGCCGGCGACGGCGGTGAACACCCGGCCGAGCTTCTCGGCCAGCGGCAGGCCCGGGCGGACGTCCTCGGCGACGACCCCGCCGGCCTGGACGTTGACCGCGTCCGGCACGAACTCGCCCTGCAGCGCCAGCCGCACCGAGTGCGCCACGGCGGTGCCGGCCTTGTCCTGCGCCTCCGTCGTCGAGGCGCCCAGGTGCGGGGTGACGACGGTGTTCGGCAGCCCGAACAGCGGGCTGTCGGTGCACGGCTCCGTGGCGTACACGTCGATGCCGGCGGCCCGCACCTGCCCCGACTTCAGCGCGTCGGCCAGGGCCTCCTCGTCGACCAGACCGCCGCGGGCGGCGTTGACGAGGATCACGCCGGGCTTGGTGGTGGCCAGCTCCGTGGCACCGATGAGGCCGAGGGTCTCCGGCGTCTTGGGCAGGTGGATGGTGATGAAGTCGGCCTCGCGGAGCAGCTCCTCCAGCGACACCATGCGGACGCCGAGCTGCGCGGCGCGGCCCGGCTGGATGTAGGGGTCGTAGGCGATCAGGGTGACGTCGAACGCGGCCAGCCGCTGGGCGACCAGCTGGCCGATCCGGCCCAGGCCGACCACGCCGACGACCTTGTCGGTGACCTCGACGCCGGTGAACTTCGAGCGCTTCCAGGTGCCCTCGCGCAGCGACGCGTCGGCGGCCGGGATGTGCCGGGCGGCGGCCAGCAGCAGCGCCACCGCGTGCTCGGCCGCGCTGACGATGTTCGAGGTCGGGGCGTTGACGACCATGACGCCGCGCTCGGTCGCCGCGGCCACATCGACGTTGTCCAGGCCGATGCCGGCGCGCGCGACCACCTTCAGGTTGGGAGCGGCGGCCAGGGCCTCGGCGTCGATCTGCGTGGCGCTGCGGATCATCACCGCGGCGGCGTCGGCGAGCGCGGGCAGCAGCGCGGCACGGTCGGCGCCGTCCACGTGGCGGATCTCGACGTCGCGCCCCAGCACCTCCAGCACGCTGGGAGCGAGTTCTTCGGCGATCAGGACAACGGGCGGCGCGGTCGTGGTCACGGCACGACAGCCTAGGGAGCGACGCCGTCCCTGCGGCCGACCAGCCTCGTCCTCGTGACGATCCGCGCACTCCCGCGGACGAGGGGGGTTGCTTGCCCGGGTGGGGACGGGCGGACATCCTGGCCGGGACGGTCGGCGGATGCCGGCGCCGAGGGAGGAGAGCATGAGCACCCACGACGACGAGCACGGCTCCGGCACGGACCCCCGGTACACGCCTCCGCAGCAGTACGGGCAGCCACCCCAGCAGTCCGGGCAGCCGTACGGGGGCCAGCAGTACCAGCCCTCCCCCTACGGCCAGGGCCAGCCGCACGGCCAGCCCGGGTACCCGCAGCAGTACGGCCAGCCGGGGTACCCGCAGCAGTACGGCCAGCCGGGCGGCTACGGCCCGTACGCGCCGCAGGGCCAGTACGGCCAGTACGGGCAGACGGCGGTGCCCACGCGGCCCACGCCGGTCGTGGTCGCCGCCGTCCTCGGCTTCGTCTTCGGCGCCTTCGGCGTGCTGATGTCCCTGGGCCTGCTCCTGGGCGGCGCGGTGTTCGGCACGGTGTTCGACGACCTGGTCGCCAGCGACCCGGCCTTCCAGGACGTCGACACCGGCGGGGTCGACACCGGTCAGATCACCGGCGTGCTCGTGGTCCTGGGGGTCCTCGCCCTGGTCTGGACCGTGCTCGTGATCTGGGGGGCGGTGCGCGCGCTCACCGGTCGCAGCCGCGTGCTCCTGCTGGTGGGCGGGGCGATCGCCGTGGCGGTGACCGCGCTGTTCCTGGTCGGTGTCCTCTCCGGCGTGTCGACCGGCGGCGCCGGCGGCGGCGAGGTCGTCTTCTCCCTGCTGCTGTTCCTCGCGGCCCTGGCGATCGTCGTGCTGCTGTGCCTGCGTCCGGCCGCGCAGTACTTCGCCGCGCACCGCGCGCGGCGCGGCCGCTGACGCCGGGCCGGGGGCGCCCCGTGTCCTCGACCGGCCGGCCCGGCGCCTCCGACGCGCAGCGACCGCCGCACGTCCTCATGGCGGCGGTCGCCGGCTGCGTCGAGGCGGTCCTGCTGATGATGGCCGCCCTGCTGTACTTCACCTACAGCGCGATCGGTCCGTGGCTGGCCGTCTTCGGTGCGGTGTTCCTGGGCCTCGCCGTGGCCTGCGTGGTCGGGAGCGTGCTGGCGCTGCGCGGCCGCACGCCCCGCGTCCTGCTGGTCGCCGCGGCGACGGCAGCCGCGATCGCGGTGGTCCTCATCGCGATCTCGGTCGCCGGCGGAGGGTCCTTCGACGCCTTCTCGGCCGCGGTCGTGCTGCTCGGCGTGGGACCCGTCGTCCTGCTGCTGCAGGCGCCGTCCCGGGAGTGGTTCACCGCCTCCCGCAGCCGCTGAGCCCGGGGACGGCGAGGCCCCCGCTGCCGTCCGGCAGCGGGGGCCTCGTGACGCACGGGTCCGGCCACCCTTCAGGGACCCGCGCCGAGCCTGCGAGGCGTGGGGGGAAGGGTGGTCCTCCTTCAGCTCCGCGCGGCGGTGCCGGTGTAGTCGTCGGAGGCCGACACCCAGCTCATCAGGCCGCGCAGCTTGCGCCCGGTCTCCTCGATCGGGTGCGCCTCGGCCTCGGCCCGGCGGCGCTTGAAGTCCGGCGCCCCGGCGTCCTGGTCGGCGATGAACTCCGCCGCCCACGAGCCGTCCTTGATCCGGGCCAGGACGTCCTTCATGGCGTCCTTGACGTGCTGGTCGATGATCTTCGGTCCGGAGGTGTAGTCGCCGTACTCGGCGGTGTCGGACACCGACCAGCGCTGCTTGGCGATGCCGCCCTCGTACATGAGGTCGACGATCAGCTTCAGCTCGTGCAGGCACTCGAAGTAGGCGATCTCGGGCTGGTAGCCGGCCTCGGTGAGGGTCTCGAACCCGGCGGTGATCAGCGCGCTGGCGCCACCGCAGAGCACGGCCTGCTCACCGAACAGGTCGGTCTCGGTCTCCTCGGCGAAGGTCGTCCTGATGACGCCGGCGCGGGTGCCGCCGATGGCCTTGGCGTAGGACAGCGCCAGCTGCAGCGCCTGGCCGCTGGCGTCCTGCTCGACGGCCACCAGCGCCGGCACGCCCTTGCCGTTCTCGAACTCGCGGCGCACCAGGTGGCCGGGGCCCTTGGGGGCGACCATGGCGACGTCGACGCCGGCCGGGGGCTTGATGTAGCCGAACCGGATGTTGAAGCCGTGGCCGAAGAACAGCGCGTCGCCGTCCTGCAGGTTGGGCTCGATCGACTCGGCGTACAGCTTCCGCTGCACGTGGTCGGGGGCGAGGACCATGATCAGGTCTGCCTCGGCAGCGGCGTCGGCCGGGGTCACGACCCGCAGGCCCTCGGCCTCGGCCTTGGACCGGCTCTTGCTGCCCTCGGGCAGGCCGACGCGGACGTCGACGCCCGAGTCGCGCAGCGACAGCGCGTGGGCGTGGCCCTGGCTGCCGTAGCCGATGACGGCGACGGTGCGCCCCTGGATGATCGACAGGTCGGCGTCGTCGTCGTAGAAGATCTCGGCGGCCATGCGGTGGTCGTCCCTTCGAGTAAGGACCCTCCTGCCCCCCACTGCTCGCACGCTCGCAGCGGGACCCTGCAGGAGGGCCAATCGGTTTTCTAAGCGGAGCGCTCGACGGGCCGCAAGGTACCGGCGCCGCTCATCGAGCGCGGACCCCGGCCCAGGGCGACCGTGCCCGACTGCGCCATCTCCTTGATGCCCAGCGGGGCGAGGACGGCGAGCAGGGCCTGGAGCTTGTCCGGCGTGCCGGTCGCCTCCAGGGTCACGGTGTCGGTGTTGACGTCGACCACGCGGGCGCGGAACAGCTCGGCGGTCTGCAGCACCTGCGTGCGGTCGGCCATCGGCGCGCGCACCTTGACCAGCAGCAGCTCGCGCTGGACGGCGGCCTCGGCCTCCAGCTCGACGATCTTGATGACCTCGACGAGCTTGTTCAGCTGCTTGGTGATCTGCTCCAGCGGCTGGCTCTCGGCGTCGGCGACGATCGTCATCCGGGACAGGCCCGGGTTCTCGGTCGGCCCGACGGCGAGGGACTCGATGTTGAAGCCACGCCGACTGAACAGCGCCGAGACCCGGGCGAGGACGCCGGACTTGTTCTCGACCAGGACCGACAGTGTGTGGCGGCTCATGCCGACTCTCCCTTACGACGGATCGTCACCAGCGGCGGCCCCCGTTCAGGGGCCCGCCGCGAGCGGAGCGAGGGGTGGGGGGAACGGGGGTCCTTCTGCTACACCTGGCCGTCGCCGAAGACCGGGCGGACGTCCCGCGCGGCCAGGATGTCGTCGTTGCTGGCGCCCGCGGCCACCATCGGCCACACCTGGGCGTCGGCACCGACGATGAAGTCGATGACCACCGGGGCGTCGTCGATTGCCATCGCCTTCTCGATGACGGCGTCGACGTCGTCCTTGCTCTCGCAGCGCAGGCCGACGCAGCCCAGCGCCTCGGCCAGTGCCACGAAGTCGGGGATGCGCACCGGCGTGGGCCGGCCCTCGGCGTCGACCGGGTGCAGCTTGGTGTTGGAGTAGCGGCCCTCGTAGAAGAGGGTCTGCCACTGGCGGACCATGCCGAGGTTGCCGTTGTTGATCAGGGCGACCTTGACCGGGATCCCCTCGATGGCGCAGGTGGCCAGCTCCTGGTTGGTCATCTGGAAGCAGCCGTCGCCGTCGATCGCCCACACGGTGGTGTCCGGGCAGCCGTACTTGGCACCCATCGCCGCGGGCACGGCGTAACCCATCGTCCCGAGGCCGCCGCTGTTGAGCCAAGTGCCGGGCTTCTCGTACCTGATGAACTGGGCGGCCCACATCTGGTGCTGGCCGACACCGGAGGCGTAGATCGCGTCCGGCCCGGCGATCGCGCCCAGCCGCTCGATGACGTACTGCGGCGAGAGCGCGCCGTCCTCGGGCCAGTCGTAGCCGAGCGGGTACTTCTGGCGCCACTGGTCCAGCTGGGCCCACCAGGGGGACAGGTCGGGCCTGCGGCCGGCGTCGCGCTCGGCACGCAGCGCGGTGACCAGCTCGGCGATGGTCTCCCGAGCGTCCCCGACGATGGGCACGTCGGCCTTGCGGTTCTTGCCGATCTCGGCCGGGTCGATGTCGGCGTGCACGACCTTGGCCTCGGGGGCGAACGACGACAGCTGGCCGGTGACCCGGTCGTCGAAGCGGGCGCCGAGGGCGACGAGCAGGTCGGCCTTCTGCAGCGCGGTGACCGCGGTGACGTTGCCGTGCATGCCGGGCATCCCGAGGTTCTGCGGGTGGCTGTCCGGGAACGCGCCGCGCGCCATGAGGGTGGTCACCACCGGGGCACCGGTGAGCTCGGCCAGCTCGGCCAGCTCGGCGCTCGCCTGGGCCTTGATGACACCGCCGCCGACGTAGAGCACCGGCCGGCGGGCGGCGGCGATCAGCGCGGCGGCCTCGCGGACCTGCTTGCCGTGGGGGCGGGTGGTCGGCTTGTAGCCGGGCAGGTCCAGCCGCGGCGGCCACGAGAAGTCGGTGGTGGCCTGCAGGGCGTCCTTGGAGATGTCGACCAGCACCGGGCCGGGGCGGCCGGTGGCGGCGAGGTGGAAGGCCTCGGCGATCCGCTGCGGGATCTCGTCGGCGTCGGTGACCAGGAAGTTGTGCTTGGTGATCGGCATCGTGATGCCGCGGATGTCGGCCTCCTGGAAGGCGTCCGTGCCGATCGCCGCACTGGGGACCTGACCGGTGATCGCCACCATCGGGACCGAGTCCATGTAGGCGTCGGCCAGCGGGGTGACCAGGTTGGTCGCGCCGGGGCCGGAGGTGGCCATGCAGACGCCGACCCGGCCGGTGGCCTGGGCGTAGCCGGTGGCCGCGTGCCCGGCGCCCTGCTCGTGCCGGACGAGCACGTGGCGCACGCGGGAGTCGAACAGCGGGTCGTAGGCGGGCAGGATCGCCCCGCCCGGGATGCCGAAGACGACCTCGACGCCGACCGCCTCGAGCGACCGCACGAGGCTCTGCGCCCCGGTGATGCCGGTGAGCGGCTCGGCGGCGGCCTCCTCGACCGAGCGGGCGGTCGTCTCGACCCCCGTCAGTGCCTCGGCGGCCTCGCGGGTGGCGGACCCACCCGGGGTGGTGCTGGTCATGGCGTCTCCTGGCCGTGCGTCTCGCTGGTCGGGCCTTGCTGCGGCGCCCCGGAGGGGGCCGTCGGTCGGTGCCGTGCGGTGGTCGGCGGTGCCTGCGGCGCGGGCCGGCGGCATCGGAGGAGGCCGGGGCCCGCAAACGAAAGACCCCTCGTGCCTGCGGGCACAGAGGGGTCAGCGCGTCGGTCGAGAGGACCGACGCGCTAGGCGACTACGAGGAGCAGGCAGGCCGGGCGCACGCCGCCACTGTGCGCCTCGACCAGGCCCGTCGTCAACCGGTCCGTCTCATCCAGTGGGACCGTGTGTCGTCAGACGTGAGACGGCGTGCGGTCGCCGTCCCGGGCGCTCCCGACCGGCTCGACGAGCACCGCGGCCAGGTCGGCGGCAGGCACCGGACGGCCGAGCAGGTGGCCCTGCAGGAACCGGCAGCCCAGCCGGCGCAGCGCCGCGAGCTGTCCCGGCGTCTCCACGCCCTCGGCGACCACGTCCAGGCCGAGGGTGCGGCCCAGCTCGACCACGCTGGCGACGACGGCCGCGCTGCGCGGGTCGTCCTCGATGTGGGCCACGAACCCACGGTCCAGCTTGAGGACGTCGACGGGCAGCCGGGAGAGCCGCGCGAGGGTGGAGTGGCCAGTGCCGAAGTCGTCGAGGGAGATGACGCAGCCGGCCTCGCGCAGCGCGGCCAGCTCGCGCTCGACGCGGTCCTCGGCGTCGACGAGCACCGACTCGGTGATCTCCAGCATCAGCCGGGAGGCCGGCACGCCCGAGGCGGCGACCGCCCGCGCCACGTCGTCGGCCAGGCAGCCGGCCTGCAGGTGCCGCACGGAGACGTTCACGCCGAGCTTCAGGTCGTGCCCCTGCGCCAGCAACGGCGCCAGGGCCGCGGTCGCGGCGCCGAGCACCCAGCGCTCCAGCGGCACGATGAGCCCCTCGTCCTCGGCCATCCCGACGAACTCCTCCGCGGGGACGTCGCCCAGTTCGGCGTGCCGCCAGCGGACGAGGGCCTCCAGGCCGAGCACGCGGCCCTCCTCCACGCCGACGACCGGCTGGAGCACCACCGACAGGCCGCCGTCGGCGATCGCGTCGGGCAGGTCCCGGGCCAGCCGGGCGCGCCGGTCGACGACCCGGTCCAGTGCCTCGCCGGTGGTCCGGACGCAGTTCTTGCCGGCGGCCTTGGCCGCCCGCAGCGCCAGATCGGCCCGCCGCACCGCCTCGGCGGGGTCGCCGCCCACGTGCAGCTCGGCCACGCCGACGCTGCCGGAGACCGGGAACACCAGCCCACCGCGGCCACTGCCGTCGGGGGCCGGCGGGCGGTGCTCGCGGTCGAGCAGGACGACCAGCCGCTCGGCCAGCACGGTGGCCTCGTCCCGGCCGGCGCGCACGAGGACGGCGAACTCGTCGCCGCCGAGCCGGGCGACGACGTCGTCCTCCCGCGCGGCCGCGCGCAGCGTCTCGGCCACCTCGCAGAGCAGCCGGTCGCCCTCGTCGTGGCCGGCGACGTCGTTCACCGCCTTGAAGCCGTCGAGGTCGACGAGCAGCACGCAGCCGGGGGCGGTGCCGGCGGACACCTCGCCGAGCGCCGCCATGAAGCGGGCGCGGTTGGGCAGGCCGGTGAGGAAGTCGGTGTAGGCCATCCGCTCCAGCTCGCGCTGGCTCGCGCTGCGGTCGGTGACGTCGCGCAGGTGCAGCACCAGGCCGCCGCGGTCGCCGGCGCCGGACACCCCGGCCGGGGCGGCACCGGAGGGAGCGGCCCCGGTGAGCTCGACGTCGCGCCAGTCGCCGTCGCGGGTGCGCAGCCGCGCGGTCGTGGGCAGCAGGCCCACCGTGGTGCCGCCGCGGACGGCCTGCGCGACGCGGGGTACGAGGTCGCGGTCCACCTCGTCGAGCAGGTCGGCGAGCAGCCGCCCGGTGAGGTCGCGGTCGGCCCAGCCGAGCTGGGCCTCCACGGCGCCCGAGGCCCAGCCGATGCGGCCGGTGCCGTCGAGGACCACGGTGACCGCGTCGCCGCTGTGCACCAGGGCGCGGAAGTACCCCTCGGTGCGCAGCAGGCGCCGGGTGAGACGGTACCCGTCGCCGGCCCACAGCACGGTGCGCAGCGAGGTGAGGGCGACCAGCGCCGCTCCCCCACCGGCCTCCACCGGGTCGATCCCCCGCCCGGCCAGCACGCCGGCGAGGAGCAGCAGCAGCACGCTGGAGGCCACGCCCGAGGCCAGCACCAGGCCGCGCAACGCGACGATCGGCCGGTCGAGGTCCGGCGTCGTCGGCTCGCCGGGATCCGATCGCACCGCCAGCACGCTCGCGGCCAGCATGGCCATCCAGGCCTGCTCGGTGGCGACGGTGGCGGCGGTGCTGCCCAGCGTCCGGCCGAGCGCACCCCCGATGGCGACGGTCGCCATCGCGACGGAGGCGGCGAGCAGCCACACCGCGGCTCCGCGGCGCGCGCCGCGGACCCCGGTGACGGTGACCAGCCCGACGCCGACGAGGACGGCCCCGACTCCCGGGTAGCCGACGGCGATCAGCCCGTCGGCCGTGCCCTCGACGCCGGTGAGCAGCACGGCCAGCAGCACGTGACCGAGCACCGCGACCGCGAGCGTCGCGATGAGGCCGTCGAGCACCGTGCGCCAGCCGGGCCACCGGCGCGACCGCTGGGGCAGCAGCCGGAACGCGGCCAGCGCGGCGAGCGGCACCGCCAGCAGCATCGGCACGTCCTCGGCGCCGCCGAACTCCAGGTCCGCGCCGGCGCGGACGGTGGCGAGGACCTGGCCCACGGCCAGCAGGCCCAGGGCCGCGGCCAGTGCCCGCCACGGCCGCGCGGACCGGCTCGGCAGCCGGGAGGCGCCGCGCCCGGCCACGACCGCCGCCGCGGCGGAGCCGAGGGCCAGGCAGGCGGGGACGAGCGTGGGCGCCAGCGGGGACCGGGTCAGCTCCAGGACGGCCGTGGCCGCGGCGAGCAGTGCCAGCAGGACGAGGACCGGCAGTGCACCGGGGACGCCGGACCGCGGTGGCCCCGTCCAGGGCACCGCCCCGAGCCTGCGAGGCGGCCCCTCGCAGGGGCCCGCCGCGAGCTCGTGAGCGGCGGGGGGCGAGGGGTCCTCGTAGGGGTCCTTGTAGGGGTCCTTCATCGCCGGGACCCCACGAGGCCCGGCCAGAGCTGGCCGGCGCCGTCGTCGAGCATGCCGACGAGGTCGAGCAGGCGCATCGGCCGGGCCAGCAGGAAGCCCTGCGCGAAGCCGCAGCCCGCGGCGCGCAGCGCGCCCAGCTGGGCCGGCGTCTCCACGCCCTCGGCGACGACGTCCAGACCCAGCGCCCCGGCGATCGCCACGACCGACTCGCACAGCGCGCGGGCCTTCGGGTCGCGGTCGACGCGCAGCACGAACGCGTGGTCGAGCTTGAGCACGTCGATCGGCAGCCGGGTCAGGTGGGCCAGCGACGAGCGGCCGGTGCCGAAGTCGTCGAGCGCCACGTGCACCCCCATGAGGCGCAGCGCCTCGATGTCGACGGCCACGTGCTCGCCCTCCGACATCAGCGTCGCCTCGGTGATCTCCAGGATCAGCCGCTCGGGCGCCAGCCCGGTCGACTGCAGCACGGCGGCGACGTCGCGGACCAGGGTGCGCGCGGCGACGTGCGAGGCGGAGATGTTCACCCCCAGCCGCAGCGGCACGGGGCCGTGCGGGAGGGTCAGGACGGCCTCGGCGGCGTTCTCCAGCGCCCAGCGCTGCAGCTCGCCGATCACGCCGGCGCGCTCGGCGATCGGCACGAACTCCGTCGGCGGCACCTCGCCGAGCTGAGGGTGCTGCCAGCGCAGCAGCGCCTCGACACCGGTCACCCGCTGCTCGCTCATCGAGACCACCGGCTGGAAGAGCACCGAGAGCTCGCCGCGGTCCCAGGCGCCGGGCAGGTCCTCGCGCAGCCGGGCGCGCCGCTCGGCGGCGCTGCCCAGCGCCGGCCGGTACCGCAGCGCGGTGCCCGTGCCGGCGGCGGCCGCCGCCCGGACGGCGAGCTCGGCCCGGGTCATGAGGTCGGCGACCGACTCGGCGGCGCCCAGGTCGACCACGCCGATGCTGGCGCTGAGGTCGAAGAGCCCGGCGGCGGTGTCCAGCGGCTGCTCGATCACCGACAGGCAGCGGTCGGCGAGGAGGTCGACGGCGTGCGGCGCGCCCTCGGCCAGGACAACGAAGGCACCACCGCCCACCCGGGTGACCGCGTCGCAGCCGCGCACGGTGGCCCGCAGTCGCCGGCCGACCTCGACCAGCACCGTGGTGACGACGTCCCGGCCGGCGTCCTCGCGCACCTCGTCGAGGCCGTCGAGCTCGATCAGCAGCAGGCTGCGGCAGGTCGTCCCCGCCTCGGCCAGGGCCTGCTCGAGCCGCTGCTCGCAGCCGGCCCGGTTCGGCAGCCCGGTGACGGGATCGGTGAACGCGACCTGCTCGAGCGCCCGCTCGCGCGCGACCCGCTCGGTGGTGTCGCGGCAGTGCAGCACGACGGCGCCCACGACGGTGTCCGAGCGCAGGTCGGTGAGGCTGGCCTCCAGGTGCCGCCAGGTGCCGTCGGCGTGCCGCAGCCGCAGCCGCAGCGCACCGGGCGTCGTGTCCCTGGCCGCCGACTCCAGGAGGGCCCGCGCGACGGGCAGCGCGTCCTCGGGGTGCACCAGCTGGAGCAGGTCGGCGCCCACCGGCACCGCGGTGGGGCTGCCGAGCGTCGTCCCCAGGGTCGCCGAGGACCAGGTGACCCGCAGGTCGCCGTCGAGGATGAGGACGGCGTCGCTGCTGGCGGCGACCAGCGAGCGGAAGTACGCCTCGCTGTGCCGCAGTCGGGCGCCGAGGTGCTGCTCGTCGCGGGCGGTCAGCCAGCGGTGCAGCACGGCGAGCACGGCGCAGAGCGAGCCCCCGATGGCGATCACCGGGCTGATCCGGTGACCGGTCAGCGACACCGCGGCCGCGCCGAAGCAGGCGACCGTCATGGCCAGGTGCGGCAGCAGCTGGCGCAGGTGCGTCGAGCGGCCGGTGCGCGGCCGCGGGTGGGCGTCCGGGCACGGGCCCGGATCGAGCAGGACGGCGGCGCCGAGCAGCACCAGCCCCCCGGCGACGAGGAACCGGCCGACGTCGCCGACGACGTGCTCCCCCGTCAGCATCGCCGAGGTGCCCAGCGCCCGGCCGGGGGCGAGCAGCGCCGTCGCGGCCAGCAGCACCAGCGCCATGGGCTGGCGGCGGCTCTCGATGACGCCGAGGAGGAGGACGGCGGCGGCCACCGTGGCGGAGGTGACGACGACAGCCGCGGCGAGGACGGCGCGCCCGCTCGGGTCGAGGTCCAGCCAGCTGACCTCGGGGCCGAGCACCAGCACCTGCACGACGAGCACGCAGGCGATGAGGAAGAGGCTGAGCTCGACGGCCGGGCGGGCTCCGCCGCGCAGCCGCGAGGGGGCGACGAGGGTGAGGAGGCCGACGACGGCGAGCACGTAGCCGGGGACGGTGGGCAGCCAGCGCAGGGCCACCTGCTCCAGCGGGGAGTCCGGTGCCGCGACCGTGGCCGCGACCAGGCCGACCACCGGCATCAGCGGGGCCAGGGCGAACAGCCGCCAGCCCCGCCACCCGGACTGCTTCGCCCGCCCGGCGGTCCACAGCACGGCCGCGGTGGCGATGCCGAGTGCGCCGAGGGCGAGGTCGCCGACGTGTCCCGGGCCCGGCGTGGCCGCGGACACCGTGCAGGCGGTCCCCACGGGCACGGTGCTCCCGAGGAACCACCACCTCAGCTTCTCCACACCTGCTCAGTCGGCAGGTGGCCGGGGCGACGACAGGTGGGCGGGCCCGGTCCTCACCCGTTGGGGGGACGGCCTCGCGCCCGGTGACGTGCTGGAACGGCCCCCTCCAGGGCCCGCCGAGAGCGGGCGGGGACGAGGGGCGGCCCCCTCCAGGGCCCCGCCGCGAGCTTGCGAGTGGTGGGGAGGAGGGGGTCCTTCGTCAGCCGCAGACCGCGCCCTGCGCCGCCGAGCTCACCAGCTTGGCGTACTTGCCGAGGACGCCGGTGGTGTAGCGCGGGGGCAGCGGGGTCCACCCCTCCCGGCGGCGGGCCAGCTCGTCCTCGTCGACCAGCAGGTCGAGGGTGCGGGCGCGGAGGTCCAGCCGGATGCGGTCGCCGTCCTGCACGAAGGCGATCGGGCCGCCGTCGGTGGCCTCGGGCGCGACGTGGCCGACGCACAGGCCCGTCGTCCCGCCGGAGAACCGGCCGTCGGTGAGCAGCAGGACGTCCTTGCCCAGACCCGCACCCTTGATGGCGCCGGTGACGGCGAGCATCTCGCGCATGCCCGGCCCGCCCCGGGGGCCCTCGTAGCGGATCACCACGACGTCGCCGGCCTGCAGGGTGCCCTCGGTGACGGCGTCCATCGCGCCCTGCTCGCCGTCGAAGACGCGCGCGGTGCCCTCGAAGACGTCGGCGTCGAAGCCGGCCGACTTCACCACCGCGCCGTCCGGCGAGAGGGAGCCGCGCAGGATCGTCAGGCCGCCGGTCTTGTGGATCGGGTCGTCCATCGCGTGGACGATCGTGCCGTCCAGGTCCGGCGGGGCGATCTCGGCGAGGTTCTCGGCCATCGTCTTGCCGGTCACGGTGAGGACGTCGCCGTGCAGCAGGCCGGCGTCGAGCAGCGCGCGCAGCACGACCGGGACGCCGCCGACACGGTCGACGTCGGTCATCACGAACCGGCCGAAGGGCTTGACGTCGGCCAGGTGCGGGGTGCGGTCGCCGATCCGGTTGAAGTCCTCGAGGGTGAGGTCGACCTGGGCCTCGTGCGCGATGGCCAGCAGGTGCAGCACGGCGTTGGTCGAGCCCCCCAGCGCCATGACCACGGTGATCGCGTTCTCGAACGCCTTCCTGGTCATGATCTGCCGGGCGGTGATCCCCTGGCGCAGCAGGTTGACCACGGCCTCGCCGGAGGCGATCGCGACGGCGTCGCGGCGGCTGTCCGGCGCCGGAGGCGCGGCACTGCCGGGCAGCGCCATCCCCAGCGCCTCGGCGACGCTGGCCATCGTGTTGGCGGTGTACATGCCGCCGCAGGAACCCTCGCCGGGGCAGGCCGCCTTCTCGATGGCGTCCAGCTCCTCACGGCTGATGAGCCCGCGGGCGCAGGCGCCGACACCCTCGAAGACGTCGATGATCGTCAGGTTGTCCCGGTCGCCGAGCCGTCCGGGCAGGATGGAGCCCGAGTAGACGAAGACGCTCGCCAGGTCGAGGCGGGCGGCGGCCATCAGCATGCCCGGCAGCGACTTGTCGCAGCCGGCGAGCAGGACGGTGCCGTCGAGCCGCTCGGCGAAGACCACCGTCTCCACCGAGTCGGCGATGACCTCGCGGGAGACCAGGGAGGCACGCATGCCCTCGTGGCCCATCGAGATGCCGTCGGAGACGGAGATGGTGCCGAACTCCAGCGGGTAGCCGCCGGCGGCGTGCACGCCCTCCTTGGCCCGCTTGGCCAGCCGGTCCAGCGAGAGGTTGCACGGCGTGATCTCGTTCCACGACGAGGCGACGCCGATCTGCGGCTTCTCCCAGTCGTCGTCGCCCATCCCGACGGCGCGGAGCATCGCGCGGGCCGGCGCCCGGGTGATGCCGTCGGTCACCTCACGGCTGCGGGGCTTGACGTCGGCGGTGGTGCGGGGTTCCTCCACGGTGGTCACGTCCCCTGACTCTAGGCCGGGTCACCCCTCGCGCCGAGAGAGCATCGATACTGGTATCGGCATCACCACCGAGCGGGGAGGAGCTGCCGTGTCCGCCACCGCCCGGCGCGAGCTGGCCGAGTTCCTCCGCTCCCGCCGTCGCCAGGTCGACCCGCGGGTCGCCGGGCTGCCCGCCGGCGGCTCGCGGCGGACGCCGGGGCTGCGCCGGGAGGAGGTCGCGCTGCTCTCCGGCGTGAGCCACACCTGGTACACGTGGCTCGAGCAGGGCCGCGACATCCGGCCGTCCCGGCAGGTGGTCGACGCGCTGGCCCGCACACTGCGGATGGCACCGGCCGAGCACGAGTACGTGCTGCGGCTGACCGGCCACGGCGGCACCGCCCCGGCAGGCGCGGCCGAGGGCATGCCGGCCCACGTGCAGCGGCTGCTCGACGCGCTGGGCCCCTCCCCCGCCTACGCGATCACCGCCGGCTGGACCATCGTCGGCTGGAACCGCGCCTACGAGCGGCTCTACCCGGGGGTGGCCGCCGTCCCCGCGGCCGAGCGGAACCTGCTGTGGCTGGTGTTCACCGACCCCGCCGTCCGTTCCCTGCTGGCCGACTGGACCGGCGACAGCCGCCGCTTCCTCACCCAGTTCCGCGCCGAGGTGGGCCCGCGGCTGGCCGACCCGGAGGTGGTCGACCTGGTGGCCCGGCTGGAGGCGGCCAGCCCGCACTTCCGCACCGGCTGGGCCAGCCACGACGTCGACCGGTTCAGCTCCTCGGAGCGGCGCTTCGAGCACCCGCGGGTCGGGACGCTGCTGCTCGAGCACCACCAGCTCACGCCCGCCGACGCCCCGGGCCTGCAGCTGGTCGTCTACACCGCCGCCGAGGGCGGGGACGCGGCCGACCGGCTGGCGCGGCTGTCGGCCTGAGCCGGTCTGGGAGGATGTGCGGACGTGGCGACAGCGCGTCTGCGGATGAGCCGGGTGGCGCTGCTGCCGGTGGTCTTCCTGGTGGTCTGCGTCCTGCCCCTGGCGCTGGCCGCCTCCTGGACGCTGGTCTTCCTGCTGGTCCCCGTCCTGGCCGCGGCGTACGTGCTGCGGGTCGGGGTGGACGTCGGCGACGGCGGCGTCACGGTGCGCTCGGTGGCCGGCTCGCGCTCGGTGCCGTGGGACGACGTGGCCGGCATCCGCGTCGGCGAGCGCGGGGACCTGTGGCTGGTGACCGCCCGGGGCACCGAGCTGCGGCTGCCGGTGCTGCGCGCCCGCGACCTGCCGCGCCTGGCCGCCGTCTCCGGCGGCCGCATCCCCGCGCCCGGCCCCGCCTGACGGGCACCCAGCCCGACCGGACGTCAGACCGCGTGGACCTCGACGAGGTCGTCCAGGCCGGCGAAGTCGACCGGATTGCGCGTCGCGAGCGCGAGGCGGTGGGCGCGTGCGACTGCGGCGATGAGGAGGTCGAACTGCCGCCGCCGCGGCTGTCGCCCGGATCGGCGGACCGCCGAGACGATCTCACCGAAGGCACGCGCCGCTGCTGCATCGACCGGGATCGGGTCGTAGAGGGCCTCGACCTCCTGCAGATGCCGCTGACGCCGGGCGCGCTCGGCGTCGTCATCGGTGACCAGTGGACCGGCGGCGAGCTCGGCGATGGTGACGACGCTGATCGCCGTCGTCTCCGGGAGAGCTGCGATCACCGCAGGATCGGTGAGGTCGATGACGACGGAGGTGTCGAGCAACCACGGGGCTCCCACCCCTCCTGACGACGACCTCAGAGGTGGGCCCACGGATCGGCAACGTCGTCGAGGTCGGCGCGCAGCCGCGCCCCGTCCAGGGGGTCGAGCCGGCGCGCGACCTCGGCCAGCCGGTCCCGGTTCACGACGCGCTGCCGGCCGGCCGGTAGGGGGCGCAGTTCCGCGACGGGTATCCCGTTGCGAGTCACGACGAAGGTCTCCCCGGCCTCCACCCGCCGGATGATCTCGGCGTTGTCGTTCCTCAGCTCGCGCTGGGCGATCTCGGTCACCCAGGGAGCGTAGCACCGAGTGCTACGGACGGGCTCCGCCAGACCGCGGCCCACCTCCCTCCCAGCCGGCGCACGTACTGTTCGAGGGGTGAGCCGGCAGCGCGCGCGACGGGGGCGGAGCCTGGCCACCGCCGCCCTGCTGACCGTCGTCCTGGCCGGGTGCGGCAGCGACGGCTACGAGCCCGCCGGCCCCTTCCGCCCGCAGCCGGAGGGCCCGCCGCCGCAGGTCGGCCCGCCCACGGAGTCCTCGCAGGCACCCGCCCCGGGCGACCCGGCCGACCCCGAGTCCGAGGAGGAGGCCGGCGACCCGAACGTGGTGGCCTCCGGACTGACCGTGCCCACCGGGCTGGTGGTGCTGCCCGACGGCAGCGCGGTCGTCGGGGAGCGCGAGACCGGGCGGCTGCTGCAGGTCTTCCCCGACCGATCCCCCGCCCGTGAGCTGATGACCGTCGGGGGCATCGACACCGCCGGGGACGGCGGACTGCTGGGCCTGGCCATCTCCCCGACCTTCACCGAGGACGGGCTCTTCTACGCCTACGTCTCGACGGCCACCGACAACCGGGTGGTCCGCTTCCCCATGGGCGGCACCCCGAACCCCGTGCTCACCGGCATCCCGCGCGGCGAGACGCACAACGGCGGCGGACTGGTCTTCGCCCCCGACGGCACGCTGTTCGTCGGCACCGGCGACACCGGGAACGCAGGCCTGGCCCAGGACCCCGCCTCGCTGGCCGGCAAGGTGCTGCACGTCGACGTGTTCGGCCGTCCGGTGGGCGCCGGCCCCGTGCACAGCACCGGCCACTCCGACGTGACCGCGCTGTGCCTGGGCGGCGAGCAGGCGCTCTACGCGACCGACGACTCCGCCCGGGGTCCCGACGAGCTCGACGCCGTCCCCGAGGGCAGCGACGCCGGCTGGCCCACGGCGGGCCCGGACAGCACCGGCCCGGTCGTGGAGTTCGCCCCCGCGGAGGGCGGGCTCGGCGGCTGCGCGGTCGCGGGGCGCACCGTCTTCCTCGGGGCGCTGGACGGCCGGCGCATCCACACGGTGCAGCTCGACAGCAGCGGCGCGGTCACCGAGGAGCCCGGCGAGTTCCTCACCGACCGGTACGGCCGGCTGCGCACCGTCGTCCTCGACGGCGAGGGCGCGCTGTGGATCACGACGTCCAACAAGGACGGCGTCGGCACCCCGGCCCCCGACGACGACCGGGTGCTGCGCGTCTTCCCGCCGGGCGGAGCCCAGGACTCGCCGCTGTGACGTCGTCGGCCTGCCGGCCGACACCGCGGCCACGTGCCGTCCCCCGTCCGGGCCGAGCCGCTGCGTCGTCCCCGGCGGGGACCCTCCGGGCCCCGCCGGGGACGACCAGCACTACTGACCGACCACGCGCTCCTCGAGCATGCGCTTCACGGTCGCGGCGTCGGCCTTGCCGCGGGTGGCCTTCATGACGGCGCCGACCAGCGCACCGAGGGCCTGCACCTTGCCGCCCCGGACCTTGGCGACGACGTCGGGCGCCCCGGCGATCGCGGCCTCCACGGCGGCGACCAGCTCGTCGGACTCCCCCAGCACCGCCAGGCCGCGGGCCTCGACGACCTGCGCCGGGTCACCCTCGCCGGCCAGCACACCGTCGAGCGCCTGGCGGGCCAGCTGGTCGTTGATCGTGCCCTCGCCCACGAGGCGGGTGAGCTCGGCGACCTGACGCGGGGTGACGGCGAGCTCGGCGAGCTCGACCCCGGCGTCGTTGGCCCGGCGGGCCAGCTCGCCCAGCCACCACTTGCGGGCGTCGGCCGGCGTCGCGCCGGCGGCGACGGTCGCGTCGACCAGGCCGAGGGCCCCGGCGTTGACCAGCCAGGCCATCTCGGTGGCCGACAGACCCCACTCCTCCTGCAGCCGCGCGCGGCGGGCGACCGGCAGCTCCGGCAGCTCGGCGGCCAGCTTCTCGACCCACTCGGCGTCCGGCGCGACCGGTACCAGGTCGGGCTCGGGGAAGTACCGGTAGTCGGTCGCCTCCTCCTTGCTCCGGCCCGGCGAGGTGCTGCCGGTGTCCTCGTGGAAGTGCCGGGTCTCCTGCAGCACGCGGCCGCCGGCGTCCAGGACGGCGGCCTGCCGGCGCATCTCGTACCGCACCGCGCGCTCGACGCTGCGCAGGGAGTTGACGTTCTTGGTCTCGGTGCGGGTGCCCCACTCGAGGCTGCCGATCGGCGCCAGCGAGGTGTTCACGTCGCAGCGCAGGCTGCCCTGCTCCATCCGCACGTCGGAGGCACCGAGGGTCTGGATGATGTCGCGGAGCTCGGTGACGTAGGCCCGGGCGACCTCGGGGGCCTTGGCGCCGACGCCCGGGATGGGCCGGGTGACGATCTCGACGAGCGGGATGCCGGCCCGGTTGAAGTCGACCAGCGAGTGCGAGGCGCCGTGGATGCGCCCGGTGGACCCGCCGACGTGCAGGTTCTTCCCGGTGTCCTCCTCGAGGTGCACCCGCTCGATCTCCACGCGGTGGGTCTCGCCGTCCACCTCGACGTCGAGGTGCCCGGCGGTGCACAGCGGCTCGTCGTACTGGCTGGTCTGGAAGCCCTTGGGGATGTCCGGGTAGAAGTAGTTCTTCCGGGCGAAGCGGCACCACGACGCGATCCGGCAGCCCAGCGCCAGCCCGATGCGGATGGTCGCCTCGATGGCGGCGGCGTTGGCCACCGGCAGCGAGCCGGGCAGGCCCAGGCAGACCGGGCAGGTCTGGGTGTTGGGCTCGGCGCCGAAGGTGGTGGCGCAGCCGCAGAACATCTTCGACGCGGTGCCCAGCTCGACGTGGGTCTCCAGGCCGATGACCGGCTCGTAGCGGGTGAGGAGCTCGTCGAAGTCGACGAGGCGCTCCGTGCCGTGGGAGGTCTGGGCCTGCGTGGTGGTCATGAGTGGTCGTTCTCCTTGCGGACGGAGCGGCCGGTCAGCACGGCGCCGACAGCGGTCAGCACACCCAGGACGAGGAAGACGGCGAAGAAGGCCTCGCCGGTGACGATCCAGCCGATCAGGCCCACCAGGACGACGAACGCGGTGAGGCCCCAGGCGGCCTTGAGTGCACCGTTCACGCGGCGGCCTCCGTCCGGCTCGTGAGCTGGTCGAGGAACCGGGAGCCGCGGGTGGCGTCCAGCGCCGCCTCCACCGCGGCGCCGACCCGGTAGCAGCGGTCGTCGGCCAGTGCCGGCGCCATGACCTGGAAGCCGACCGGCAGCCCCTCGGACAGCCCGCACGGCACCGAGATCGCCGGGAGCCCGGCGAGGCTGGCCGGCAGGGTGCACAGGTCGGCGGCGTACATCGCCAGCGGGTCGTCGACGCGCGCGCCGATCGGCCAGGCGACCGTCGGGCTGGTCGGGCTCACGAGCACGTCGACGTCGTCGAACGCGGCGGTGAAGTCGCGGGTGATCAGCGTGCGGACCTTCTGCGCCTGCCCGTAGTAGGCGTCGTAGTAGCCGGCCGACAAGGCGTAGGTGCCGAGCACGATCCGCCGCTTCACCTCGGGGCCGAAGCCCTGCTCGCGGGTCAGCGACATGACCTCCTCGAGCGAGTGGCTGCCGTCGTCCCCCACCCGCAGGCCGAAGCGCATGCCGTCGAAGCGGGCCAGGTTGGACGACGCCTCGCTCGGCGCGATCAGGTAGTAGGCCGGCAGCGCCAGGTCGAACGCCGGGCAGGACACCTCGCGCACCTCGGCGCCCATGCCCGCCAGCAGCTCGACGGTCTCCCGCACCCGGTCCAGGACGCCGGCGTCGTAGCCCTCGGTGTGCCCGTCGCCGCCGAGCTCGCGGACGACGCCCACGCGCAGGCCGGCCAGCTCGCCGCGCGCGCCCTCCTGCGCGGCCTTCACCAGGACGGGCACGGGAGCGTCGATGCTGGTCGAGTCGCGGGTGTCGTGCCCGCCGATCGCCTCGTGCAGGACGGCAGCGTCGAGGACCGTGCGCGCCATCGGGCCGGCCTGGTCGAGGCTGGAGGAGAACGCGATCAGGCCGT
The DNA here is from genome assembly GCF_053502545.1 of Geodermatophilus sp. URMC 65. Classification (NCBI taxonomy): domain Bacteria; kingdom Bacillati; phylum Actinomycetota; class Actinomycetes; order Geodermatophilales; family Geodermatophilaceae; genus Geodermatophilus; species Geodermatophilus sp. URMC 65. Next base: position 3,816,143 of record NZ_CP199954.1, on the reverse strand, counting down.
AGCGGGAGACCGCGCCGTAGGTGGGCTTGTGCCCGACCAGCCCGGTCATCGCGGCCGGCTGGCGGATCGAGCCGCCGGTGTCGGTGCCCAGCGCCCACGGCGCCAGCCCGCCGGCGACCGCCGCCGCGGACCCGCCCGAGGAGCCACCGGGGATCCGGTCGGGGTCCCACGGGTTGCGGGTCGGGCGGTAGGCGGAGTTCTCGGTGGAGGAGCCCATCGCGAACTCGTCCATGTTGGTCTTGCCCAGCAGCACCGTGCCGGCCGCCTTGAGCCGGGCGGCGACGGTCGCGTCGTAGGGCGGGTGCCAGCCCTCGAGGATCTTGGAACCGCTGGTCGTGGGCACGCCCTCGGTGACGAAGACGTCCTTGAGCGCCACCGGCAGGCCGGCCAGCGGGCCGAGCTCCGCACCCTCGGCGCGTGCGGCGTCGACCTCGGCGGCGCGGGCCAGCGCGGCGTCGGCGTCGACGTGCAGGTAGGCGCCGAGGACGTCGTCCTGCGCGGCGATCCGGTCGAGGTAGGCCTGCGTCAGCTCCACCGAGCTGGTCTCGCCGGCCGCCAGCCGGCGGCCGAGCACGGCGGCGTCCAGGGTCGTCAGGTCCGTGTCCATCGGGGTGCTCACTCCTCCTCCCCCAGGATCTGCGGCACGCGGAAGCGGTCGTCCTCGGCCGCCGGGGCCTGCGCGAGGACGACGTCCCGCGGCAGGCACGGGGTGACGACGTCCTCGCGGGTGACGTTGGTCAGCGGCACCGCGTGGGTCATCGGGGGGACGTCGTCGACGTCGGCCTTGCCGACCTCGGCGACCGCGTCGAGCACCGCGGACAGCTGCCCGGCGAAGTGGTCGAGCTCCTCGTCGGTGAGGGCGAGCCGGGCCAGGCGGGCCAGGTGCGCGACGTCATCACGCCCGAGTCCGGCGACGTCATCACGCCCGAGTCCGGCGACGTCATCACGCCCGAGTCCGGCGACGTCATCGCGCCCGAGTCCGGCGGTGTCGTCGCGCGCGAGCGCGGCGGGCGCCTGCGACTCGGTCGTCTCCTGCGGGGAGGGGGTGCTCATGCTGGGGCGGGACTCTCCTCGGTCGGCGCTCGACGGGCGCTCGTCACCACGTTCGGAACCCCGCCACTGTACGTGCCGGGCCGTCCGCGCCGGTCGGCCGGAGGCGGCTCCGGGGAGGTCGCTCGACCCGCGGGTGGTCCATGGGGGAAGCTGTCGCCGCCCGCGATCGACGGAGATCGGCCCGACCCCTCGAGCACGGAGGAACCGTGTCCTATCTCCTGCGGCTGGTCGTGCCCGACCGCCCCGGCATCCTCGGCGCCGTGGCCACGGCGCTGGGCGAGGCAGGCATCGACATCGTCTCCGTCGACGTGCTGGAGCGCGGCGGCGGCGTCGCGGTCGACGACGTCGTCGTGGACCTGCCTCCCGACCGGCTGCCCGACAGCCTGATCACCGCCGCGCAGTCCGTGCCGGGCGTGCAGGTCGAGTCACTGCGCCCCTTCGCCGGGCCGCTCGACACCCACCGCGAGCTGGAACTGCTGGAGGAGCTGTCCCGGGCGGCCACGCCCGGCCCACCGACCCTCGCCACCAAGGTGCTGGCCGCCGAGCTGCCGCGGGTGTTCCACAGCGGCTGGGCCGTCGTCCTCTCCGGGGACGGCGACGGTCCGTGCGAGGTGCTGGCCGCCTCCGACGCCGCGCCGTCCTTCGACGGGATGACCGTGCCCTGGCTGCCGCTGTCCAACGCGCGGCTGCTGCCCAGCGAGGACGACTGGCTGCCGGAGCGCTGGCGGGAGATGGCGATCGAGATGATGGCCACCTCGTTCGGCAGCCCGCGGACGGCGGTGGTCGTCGGCCGCTCCGGAGGCCCGGCGTTCCGCCGCTCGGAGCTGCTGCGGCTGGTGCACCTCACCGGCATCGCGGCCAGCGTCGTCCACCTGCCCCCGGCCTGAGAGAACCCCTCCTCCCCAACCCTCGCGAGCTCGGGCCGGTGCCCTGGAGGGGGCCGGCTAGGCGTCGCCTCCGTCGCCGATCGTCGCGACGGCGCGGGCGGCGTCCGGGCCCTCCTCGAGCAGCACCCGGAAGCCGTCGTCGTCCAGGATCGGCGCCTTGACCTGCACCGCCTTGTCGTACTTGCTGCCCGGGTCGGCCCCGACGACGACGAACCCGGTCTTCTTGCTGACCGAGCCGGTGACCTTGCCGCCGCGCTCCTGGATCGCGGCGATCGCCTGGTCACGGCTGTGGTCGCGCAGCGAGCCGGTGACGACGACGGTGACCCCGGTGAGCGGCCCCGGTCCGGCGTCCTCCCCGTCGTCGGCCATCCGCACCCCTGCGGCCCGCCACTTCTCGACCACCTCGCGGTGCCAGTCGACGGTGAACCAGTCCTTGACCGAGCGGGCGATCGTGGGCCCCACGCCGTCGGCGGCGGCCAGCTCCTCCTCGGACGCCTCGGCGATGCGGTCCAGCGAGCGGAAGTCGCGGGCCAGGGCCTGCGCCGCCGTCGGGCCGACGTGCCGGATGGAGAGCGCGACCAGCACCCGCCACAGCGGCACGTCCTTGCGGGTCTGCAGGTTGGCCAGCAGCTTGCGCCCGTTGGCCGAGAGGGTGCCGTCCTTCTTGGTGAAGAACGCCGTGCGCTCCAGCTTCTCCTCGTCGAGGGAGAAGACGTCGCCCTCGTCCTGCAGCAGCCCGCTCTGCAGCAGCGCGATCCCTGCTTCGTAGCCCAGGTTCTCGATGTCGAAGGCGCCGCGGCCGGCCACGTGGAAGACCCGCTCCCGCAGCTGCGCGGGGCAGGAGCGCGCGTTCGGGCAGCGGATGTCGGCGTCGCCCTCCCTCTCCGGCCGCAGCTCCGTGCCGCACTCGGGGCAGTGCGTCGGCATCACGAACTCCCGCTCGTCGCCGGTGCGCGCGGCGACGACGGGACCGAGCACCTCGGGGATCACGTCACCGGCCTTGCGGATGACGACGGTGTCGCCGATCAGCACGCCCTTGCGCTTCACCTCGCTGGCGTTGTGCAGCGTGGCCAGCTGCACCGTCGACCCGGCGACCTTCACCGGCTCCATGTAGGCGAACGGCGTCACCCGCCCGGTGCGCCCGACGTTGACCCGGATGTCGAGCAGCTTGGTGGTGGCCTCCTCGGGCGGGTACTTGAAGGCGATCGCCCAGCGCGGCGCGCGCGAGGTCGAGCCCAGCCGCCACTGCAGCGCCACCTGGTCGACCTTGACCACCACGCCGTCGATCTCGTGCTCCACCGAGTGCCGCTGCTCGCGGTAGCGCTCGATGTAGGCCCACACGCCCTCGAGGTCGTCGACCACCTCGAACCGGTCGCTCACCGGCAGGCCCAGCTCGCGCAGCCGCGTGTAGGCCTCCGACTGCCGCTCGGGCGAGAACCCCTCGCGGGCACCGAGGCCGTGCACGACCAGGCGCAGCGGCCGGGCGGCGGTGATCCGCGGGTCCTTCTGGCGCAGCGAGCCCGCGGCCGCGTTCCGCGGGTTGGCGAACGGCGCCTTGCCCTGCTCGACCATGCCCGCGTTGACGTCGGCGAAGGCGGCCACCGGGAAGTAGATCTCGCCGCGGACCTCGAGCAACGGTGGGATGTCGTCGCCGGTGAGCTGCTGCGGGACGTCGTCCATCGTGCGCACGTTGGCGGTGACGTCCTCCCCCGTGACGCCGTCTCCCCGGGTGGCCGCGCGCACCAGCCGGCCGCGCTCGTAGACCAGGTCGACCGCGACGCCGTCGACCTTCAGCTCGCACAGGTAGACCGCCGCGGATCCGACCTCCCGCTCGACGCGGGTGGCCCAGGCGGACAGCTCGTCGCCGGAGAACACGTTGTCCAGGCTCTGCATCCGCTCCAGGTGCCGCACCGGGGCGAACGTGGCGGTGAAGCCGCCGTTGACCTTCTGGCTCGGCGAGTCCGGCGTGACGAGCGCCGGGTGGGCCGCCTCGATCGCCTTGAGCTCGCCCATGAGCTCGTCGTACTGGCCGTCGCTGACCAGCGGCGCGTCCTGCACGTAGTAGGCGAACGCGTAGCGGTCGAGCTCCTCGGACAGGTCGCGGTGCCGGGTCCGCGCCTCGTCGGAGACCTCGGTGACGTCCTCCCGCTCGGCAACGGCCGCCACCCGTGGGGCGTCGGCCAGCGGCTGGTCCAGCTCGGCGTCGGTGGTCACGGCGGAACGGTAACCGGCCGGTACGACGGCGAACCGACGATCACCCAGCCGTGTCCCCGTCCTGGGCAGGCCCCGTCCAGAGGCTCGCCGCGAGCGTACGAGCGGTGAGGCGGACGGGGTCCTTCCCCGAGGGGTGGGGAGGACGGGGTCCTTCTCACTCCGGCAGCAGGTACCGCGCGGCCTCACGGACGTGGGTCATCGCCCGGCGCGCGTAGCCGGGCGTCGCGGCGGCCAGGCCGCACGACGGGGTGAGGGTGACGGCCTCGTGCAGCTCGTCGGCGGGGAAGCCGAGCTCGCGCCACCACGCCTGCAGCCGGGACGCGGTCGCCTTCGGTGCGGGCAGCGGGGCGTCGGTACCCGGGACGACGCCCGGGAACAGGTGGGTGCCGGCCTCGACGGCGGTGCCCAGCGCGTCGAGGTCCTGCACGAGCCCGAGGTCGAAGGAGACGGCGTCCGCTCCCGCGGCGCGGAGCAGCCCCAGCGGCGCGCGGTCGGCGCAGCAGTGCACCACCACGGGGCCGGGCAGCGCGTCGACGACGGCGGCGAGCTCCTGCTCCACCACCGGCGCCTCGACGGCGGGCAGCTTCCCCCACCCGCTGGCGGTGGGCAGCGCGCCGACGAGGACGGCGGGCAGCGACGGCTCGTCCAGCTGCACGACCACCCGCGCACCGGGCACCCGCGCGGACACCGCGGCGACGTGCGCGGCGAGGCCCTCGGTGAGCGACTGGCCGAGGTCCCGGCGCGCCCCCGGGTCGACGACGGCGCGGTCACCGCGGGTGCGCTCGAGGCCGGCGGCGAGCGTCCACGGGCCGGCGGCCTGCACCTTGAACGGTCCGGTGTAGTCCTCGGCGACGTCGGACAGGGCGTCGAGGTCGCGGGCCAGCAGCTCCTCGGCCCGGCGCTGGTCGGTCCCCGGCCGCGGCACCAGCCGCCAGCCGGCGGGCGTCAGTTCGACCGCGAGGTCCACGAGCAGCGCGGCGCTGCGCCCGACGAGGTCCGCGCCGGGGCCACGGCCGGGCAGCTCCGGCAGGTGCGCGAACTCGGGCAGCTCGCCGGTGACCACCCGCAGCGCCTCGACCGGGTCGCTGCCGGGCAGCGAGCCGACCCCGGTGGCCGGACCCCACGACGGGGGCGGGGGCCCCGGCTCCTCCTCGGCGGACGGGTCGACCGGTGGGGCGGGGTCGATCGGTGGGGTCACGGCGGCGACGGTAGTCCGCGCGTCGCCGCCCGGGGCCGTACGGGCCTAGGCGGTGGCGAGGACCGTGCCCTGGCCCAGCACCAGGTCGCCGCGCTCGGCGTCGGGGGCGTAGAGCACCGCCGACTGCCCCGGCGCCACGCCGCGCTGCTGCGACCCGAGCAGCAACCGCAGGCCGCCGTCGTCCCCCGCGGTCACCTGGCACGGCACCGGGGTGCCGTGCGCCCGCAGCTGGACCTCCGCGGGGAACGGCAGCGGGGGCGCGGTGCCCGTCCAGGTCGGCGGCGCGGTGCGGACCTCCTCGACCCCGGCGAGATCGGCGGTGCCGATGGTCACCGTGCGGGTCACCGGCTCGATGCCGAGCACGTAGCGGGGCCGGGAGTCGCCGACGGCGACGCCGAGCCCGCGCCGCTGGCCGACGGTGAAGCCGTAGGCCCCCGCGTGCTCCCCCACCGTCGCGCCGGTGGCGGCGTCCACGACCGGGCCGGGCTGCGCGCCGAGCCGCCGGGCGAGGAAGCCGCGGGTGTCGCCGTCGGGGATGAAGCAGATGTCGTGCGAGTCGGCCTTGGTGGCCACCGCGAACCCGCGCTCGGCGGCGATCTCGCGCACCCGCTGCTTGGTCATCGAGCCCAGCGGGAAGACCGCGCCGGCCAGCTGGTCGGCCGTGAGGACGGCGAGCACGTAGGACTGGTCCTTGCCCGCGTCGACCGACCGCCGCAGCTCCCCACCGGCCAGCCGGGCGTGGTGGCCGGTGACGACCGCGTCGAAGCCCAGCGCCTGGGCCCGGTCCAGCACCGCGGAGAACTTGATCCGCTCGTTGCAGCGCAGGCACGGGTTGGGCGTGCGGCCGGCGGCGTACTCGGCGACGAAGTCCTCGACGACGTCCTCGGTGAAGCGCTCGGCGAGGTCCCAGACGTAGAACGGGATGCCGAGCTCGTCGGCGACCCGGCGGGCGTCGTGCGCGTCCTCGACGCTGCAGCAGCCGCGGGCGCCGCTGCGCAGGGTCAGCCGGTCCGGCGAGAGCGCGAGGTGGACCCCGGTGACGTCGTGCCCGGCGTCGACGGCCAGCGCCGCGGCCACCGCGGAGTCCACGCCTCCGCTCATCGCGGCCAGGACCCTCACGACGACTCCTGTTCGGCTCCGCGGTCGCTCCGCTCCTCGCTCGCAGAGCTCGCTGCGATGCTCGATCCCTGTCGCCTCATCGCCTGCCCATCCCCGCGCGGCGGGCACGCTCGACGACCGGGCCGATCACGTCGAGCACCGCGTCGACGTCGGCGTCGGTCGAGGTGTGCCCGAGGCTGAAGCGCAGCGAGCTGCGTGCGCGGTCGGGGTCGGCGCCGGTGGCCAGCAGCACGTGGCTGGGCCGCGCGACGCCGGCGCTGCAGGCCGACCCCGTGGAGCACTCCACGCCGCGGGCGTCGAGCAGCATGAGCAGCGCGTCGCCCTCGGCGCCGGGGAAGGACAGGTGGGCGTTCCCGGGCAGCCGCCCGGGCCCGCCGGCGACGACGTCGTCCAGCGGCGCGCCGTTGAGCTGGGCGTCGGGCACCTGGGCCATCACGCCGGCCACCAGCCGGTCGCGGAGCACGGACAGCCGCGCGGCCCGCTCCGCCCGCTCGGTGACGGCGAGGGTGGTGGCCACCTGCAGCCCGACGATCGCGGCGACGTCGAGGGTGCCGGAGCGCACGTCGCGCTCCTGCCCGCCGCCGTGCAGCAGCGGGGTGCACTCGGCCTCGCGGCGCAGCAGCAGGACGCCGGCGCCCATCGGGCCGCCGAGCTTGTGGCCGGTCATGGTGAGCGCGTCGACGCCGCTGGCGGCGAAGTCGACCGGCACCTGCCCGACCGCCTGGACGGCGTCGCTGTGCAGCGGGACGCCCACGTCGTGCGCGACCTCGGCGAGCGCGGCCAGGTCGCTGACCGTGCCGATCTCGTTGTTGGCCCACATGACGCTGGCCAGGGCGACGTCCTCACCGCTGCCCAGCGCCGCGTGCAGCGCCCCGGGGGTGATCCGGCCGGTCGGCTCGACGGGCAGCCAGGTGACGTCGGCGCCGTCGTGCTTGGCCAGCCACTCGACGCTGTCGAGCACCGCGTGGTGCTCCGCGGGGCTGACCACGATGCGCCGGCGGCGGGAGTCGGCGTCGCGCCGGGCCCAGAACAGGCCCTTGACGGCGAGGTTGTCGCTCTCGGTGCCGCCGCCGGTGAACAGCACCTCCGACGGGCGCGCGCCCAGCGCCTCGGCCAGCCGCTCGCGCGACTGCTCGGCGACCCGGCGCGCGGCGCGGCCGCTGGCGTGCAGCGAGGAGGCGTTGCCCACGCGGCCCAGCTGCTCGGTCATCGCGGCCAGCACCGCGGGCAGCATCGGCGTGGTCGCCGCGTGGTCCAGGTACACCGCCTCGGAGCTGCTCATGACGCCGCCAGGGTAGTCCCGGCGTCGCGGACCGCCTCCCGCGGCGGAGCAGCCGCCCGCCCGGCCAGCCGGGCGCCCAGCAGCGCGAGGGCGGTGCAGACGGCGATGGACGCCGCCACGGCCGCGGGCAGACCGAGCAACCCCTCGGTGGCCGCCGCCACGAGGACGCCGGCCAGCCCGATGGACAGTGCCGACAGGGTGACGTCGGCGATCTGCAGCGCGGCCGAGTCCGCGCCCCTGCGGTGCTCCGGTGACTGCTCGAGCAGCAGGACGCCGACGCTGGGCATGCCCAGGCCCATGCCCAGGCCGGCGAGCGCCCACGTCAGGTAGGCCGGCCAGCCGCCCAGCGCGGGGACCGCGGCCAGCACGGTCGCGGCCAGGCCCGCGGCGAGCAGCACGAATCCGAGGCGCAGCAGCCGCTCCCGCGGCACCTGCGGGAAGCGGCCCTGCAGCTGCGAGGCCAGCGCCCAGCCGACCGCGCCGGCGGTCAGCGGGAGACCCGCGGCGGTCGGGCTGTAGCCGTGCACGGTGGTCAGCAGCAGCGGGATCAGCGCGTCCATGCCGAAGAAGGCGCCGGCCAGGAGCCCACGGGACGCGACCACCGCCGGCAGTCCCCGTGCGACGCGGGCGGTCCCGCGCGGCAGCAGCGGGCGCAGGCCGGCGACCAGGGCGCCCACCCCGAGGACGGCGACGGGCACCGCCAGCAGGTCCAGGCGCTGGCCGGCGTACTGCAGTGCCGCGATGCCGACACCGGCGAGCACCGCCCACCACCGCCGTCCCCTCGCCGGTGGCGGCGGGCAGTCCGGCGCGGTCAGCGACCGCCCGGCCGAGAGCACCAGCAGGGCGCCGAGGACGATCAGCGGCAGCAGGCCGAGGAAGACCAGCCGCCAGCTGGCGTGCGTGGTGACCAGTCCGGCCACGACCGGCCCCACCAGGGCCGGGAACACCCACGCCGCGGAGATCGCGCCGAACAGGCGGGGCCGCAGCGAGGAGTCGTAGGCCTGGCCCGCGATGACGTACAGCAGGACCACCATGACGCCGGCGCCGAGCCCCTGCAGGGCCCGTCCGGCGATGAAGACCGCCATGCTCCCGGCCAGCCCGGCGACGAGCAGCCCCGCCGCGAAGGCCACGACGCCCCAGGGCAGCGCGACGCGGGGACCGCGGCGGTCACCGGCGTCCCCGCCGACGACCATGCCCACGACCGAGGCCACGAGAAAGGCGCTGAACGGCCAGCCGTACCAGGCCAGCCCGTCGAGCTCCGCGACCGCGGTGGGCATCGCCGTCCCGACGGCCATGGCCTCGAACGCGATGAAGGTGACGAGCATGAGCAGGCCCGCCGTCGTCCGCCGGTGTGCCTGGTCGAGGATCCCCGGCACCGTGCTCGCGTCCACCTCTCCGCCAACCCGGTCGGCACCCGGACGCTTCCCGCCGGACAGACGTCGAGCGCCGGCCCCCGACGGGGACCGGCGCTCGACGTGGCGACGTGCGGGGGCAGCCCCGCTGTGGCCCCCTGCAGGGTCCCGCCGCGAGCTTGCGAGCGGTGGGGGGCAGGGGGTCCTTTACTTGCGGGCGTTGATGGCCTCGGTGGCCTGCGGGACGACGGTGTTCAGGTCGCCCACGACGCCGAAGTCGGCCAGCTCGAAGATCGGGGCCTCGGGGTCCTTGTTGACCGCCACGATCGTCTTCGAGGTCTGCATGCCGGCCCGGTGCTGGATGGCGCCGGAGATGCCGACCGCGATGTAGAGCTGCGGGCTGACGGTCTTGCCGGTCTGTCCCACCTGGAAGGTGTGCGGGTAGTAGCCGGAGTCGACCGCGGCGCGGGAGGCGCCGACCGCCGCACCGAGGGAGTCCGCGAGCCCCTCGATGATGGAGAAGTTCTCCGCCGAGGCCACCCCGCGACCGCCGGAGACGACGATCGAGGCCTCGGTCAGCTCCGGGCGGGAGGACTTCTGCTCCACGACCCGGTCGACGACGCGGGTGGCCTTGGCGGCCTCGGAGAGCTGCACGGCCACCTGCTCCTCCTCGGCCGCGCCGGGGGCCGGCTCGGGGGTGACCGAGTTGCCGCGGACCGTGTAGATCGGGGTGCCGACGGTGACCTTGGAGTGCACGATCGTCGCCCCGGCGAAGGCGACCTGGGTCGCCGTGCCGTCGGGGGCGATCTCGGTGACGTCGGTGAGGAAGCCGCTGCCGGTCTTGATGGCCAGCCGGCCGGCGATCTCCTTGCCCTCCGGGGAGGACGGGATCACCACCGCGGCCGGGGACTTCTCGGTCACCAGCTGCGCGAGCACCTCGGCCTTGGGGGCGACCAGGTACTGGTCGACCTCCTCGGACTCGGCGACGTAGACCTTCTGCGCGCCGTACTCGGCCAGCTGTGCCTTGGCGGCGGCCGCCGCGCCGGGGCCGCCGACGACGACCGCGGAGGGCTCGCCGAGCGCGCGGGCGGCGGTCAGCGCCTCCAGCGTGGTCTTGCGGACGCCCTCACCGGCCGGGTTGAGCTCGACGAGGACCAGGACCTCTGCCATGACTGTGTCTCCCTCTGCGCTTCGATCCGGGTCAGACGATCTTCTGGGCGGCCAGGAAGTCGACGAGCTTCGCGGCGCCGTCGCCCTCGTCGGGAACCTTCACACCGGCGCCCTTGGGCGGGCGGCCGGCGAAGTCGAGCACCTGGCTGGTGGCGGTGGCCAGGCCGACGGTGGAGGGGTCGATGCCGAGGTCGGCCAGCGACTTCTTCTCCACCGGCTTCTTCTTGGCGGCCATGATCCCCTTGAAGGAGGGGTAGCGCGGCTCGTTGATGGTGTCCCAGGTGGACACGATCGCCGGCAGCGGCGCCTCCAGCGCCCAGTAGCCGCCGTCGGTCTGCCGCTCGACCCGCGCCACGCCGCCCTCGACGGTCAGCTTGCGCGCGCCCGACAGCTGCGGGATGCCCAGTCGCTCGGCCAGCAGCGCCGGCATCACCGACAGCTGGCCGTCGGTGGACTCGGCACCGCACAGCACGATGTCGAACGACATCTGCTGCAGCGCCGCGGCCAGGATGGCGCTCGTCTGCGGGGCGCAGGCGCCGTGGATGGCGTCGTCGACGACGTGCACGGCCCTGTCCGCGCCCATCGACAGCGCCTTGCGGATCGCGTCGGCGGCCGAGTCCGGGCCGACGGTCAGCACGGTGACCTCGCCGCCGTGGGCCTCCTTGAGGACGAGGGCCTCCTCGATGGCGTACTCGTCGATCTCGTTGAGGACGTTGTCCGCACTCCCCCGGGCGACGGTGTTGTCCGCCGGGTCCAGGTTGCGCTCGCTCCCGGAGTCGGGGACCTGCTTGACCAGAACGACGATGTCCATCGTCAACCCACCTCCACGCATCAGGGGCGCGGGCCAGCGCCCGCCTGCTCCGATAGTGGAGGTTACCGCCGGGTAACGGCCGTCCCGCCGGGGGTCCGGGTGACCTGGGTCACCCGGACCCCCGGCGGGCGTTCAGCGCCCGGAGAAGGTGGCCTTGCCCGGCCCGCTCTCCAGGAACGAGCGCATGCCGGTCCTCTGGTCCTCGGTGTCGAACAGCTCGGCGAACAGCCGGCTCTCCAGGGTCAGTCCCTCGCGCAGCGGCCGGTCCAGGCCCTCGTCGATCGCCTTCTTGGCGGCGGCCAGCGCCAGCGGCGGCCCGGCGGCCAACTTGCGGGCCATGGCGACGGAGGTGTCGTACACCTCGGCGTCCGGGACGACGGCGTCGGCCAGCCCGATCTCCAGCGCCTCCTCCGCACCGACGTGCCGGCCGGTGAAGACCAGGTCCTTGGCCTTGGCCGGGCCGATCAGGCGGGCCAGCCGCTGGGTGCCGCCGGCACCGGGGATGACGCCGAGCAGGATCTCCGGCTGGCCGACCTTCGCGCCGGCGCCCATCACCCGGAAGTCCGCGCACAGGGCCAGCTCGTAGCCGCCGCCGAGCGCGTAGCCGGTGATGGCGGCGATGACCGGCTTGGGGATCTCCTGGACCGCGGTGAAGGAGTCCGTGAGCTCCCGGCCCCAGGCCACCATGCTGCGGCCGTCGAGCTGGGACATGGCCTTGATGTCCGCGCCGGCGGCGAACACGCGCTCCCCGCCGTAGAGGACGACCGCGCGCACGTCCTCGCGCTCCCCGGCCTCCAGGGCCGCGGCGCGCACCTCCATGTGCAGCTGCTCGTCGATCGCGTTCATCTTCGGCCGGTCGAGGCGGATGGTCCCCACCCCGCCGTCGACCTGCAGCGTCACGAACTCGGGCTCTGCCACGGGACCTCCTGGCGGTGGACGACGTCGTCGTCCGCACCCTAGCCAGCAGCCCGCCACGGGACCCGCGGCGGTCGGGCCCCGCTGGCCCCGTCCAGAGGCTCGCCGCGGCCCCGTCCAGGGCACCGCCCTGAGCGTGCGAAGGGCGGGGAGGACGGGGTCCTTCGACGAGTGGTGGGGGGCGGAGGGGTCCTCTTTCAGGCGACCGGCGGCAGGTACTGCAGCCGGCTGTCCTCGAAGATGCTGCGGTCGGGCGCCACGACGAGCTCCGCCTGCCCGCGGGCGGCCTCGAGCGCGTCGATCAGGAACCCGCAGCGCTGGGTCGAGGGCACGCGGTACCCCGGCCCGGTGACCACCCAGACGGCCGACCCGGCGCCGGCGCGCTGCAGCACGTCCGCGGCGACGGCGGCCGACGGCGTGCTCGTCATGCGGGCCTCGTAGTCGGTCCAGTCGACCCGGTCGGCCGGGCGCAGGTCCGGGTAGACGACCAGGTCCAGCCCGGCCTCCGGCGGCAGCAGCCGGGCCACCGCGGGCCCGAGCTGGTCGGGACAGAAGACGACGACGTCGCCGGGGGCCGCGTCGTCCAGCGCCCGGGCCACCTCCCCGGCCTGCGTGCGGGGCTCTGCCACCTGGGGCAGCGCGGTGGCCAGTCCGAGACCGGCGACCGCCACCAGCGCGGCGGCGCGGACGGCGGCGCCGGGCAGGGCCGCCACCCCCAGGGCGGCCAGGGCCAGGAAGGCGAACACCGCCACGCTGGTGTAGCGGTCGTGCACCGCGGTGCCCGTCAGCCGGCTGACCTCGCCGGCCACCAGCAGCGTGCCCAGCGACATCGCCAGCAGCACCAGGCGCGAGCGGCGCGGCCTCAGTGACAGCACCACCGTGCGCTCGCCGGGGCGCCGGGCGGCGGCCGCGGCGAGCAGACCGACGGTGGCCAGCAGCAGCAGCGCCGTCCCGAGGACGTGGGCACGCACCTGGCCCCCGCCCTGCCAGGCCTCCAGCGCCAGGGGCAGCACGGCGAAGCCGGGCGAGGCCGCCCACGGGGTCCCGGTGTGGGCCAGCTGCACGAGGAACGACAGCAGCCAGGGGCTGAACAGCAGCCCGCCCAGGGCCAGCCCGGCGAGCAGGCGCAGCGCCGGACCACGGCGGAACGGCAGCGCCGCGAGCGCGAGCACCCCGGTGACCGCGACGACGTGGAAGGCCCACACGTGCGTCAGCAGCAGGGCGCCGGTGACCGTGCCGAAGGCGAGGACGGGCCCCGCGCCGGGGCGGCGCACCAGCGCGGCGCCCGCGGCGGTGCCGGCCACGGTCAGGAGCACCAGCAGCGCGTACATCCGCGTCTCGCTGGCGTAGCGGACGAGGAAGGGCGAGGTCGCCAGCAGCACGACCAGCGCGGCCGCCGCGCGGCGGCCGGCCAGCCGGCGCGCGACGTACCAGGCCAGCGGCAGCGTGAGGAGGCTGAAGACCGCCGACAGGGAGCGCACCGCGGTGGCGCTGGTGCCGAACAGCGCCGTCCAGACGTGCAGGAGCAGGTAGTACAGCGGCGGCGAACCGTCCTGCTCCAGCGCGGCGAACAGCTCCGGCAGCGGCAGCTGGGCGATCGCGACGCTCTGCGCCTCGTCGAGCCAGAGCTCCGGCGGTGCGACTAAACGGACGACCACCCCGGCGGTGACGAGACCTCCGAGGAGGACCCACAGGACGGCGACCGACCACGGCTGACCGGAGCGCTCGCCGAGGCGGGTCCACAGGACGGACCGGCGGGCCGGGCGGACCGGCGCCGGGGCGGTGGGGGCGGCCTGCGTGCCGCCGAGCCTAGGCAGCACGCGGGGAACGGCGGGGCGGCCACCCGGGGGCCCCGGAGACGGCGGACCCGGCGGGTCCCGCTCCGACGTCGACGGTGGAGCCGGTCCCCGGCAGTGGCCTGCGCACGCGTCCTCCGAAGCTCTCCCGGTGCTCCCGGGTCCTGTCCGTCGTGCCGACCCCCCGGCACGACAGGACGGCGATACCCCGGTGCTCCTGGAGCGGAACCCGGGGTCAGCCCGTGGGGGCGGCCGCGCTGCCGCCCCCTGCAGTCTGACCGGATGCCGGGTCGGCGCGCCACAGCACCCCCAGGCCGGACGGCGAGGTCGCCACCTGTGTGTAGTGGGCCGACAGCTCTGCGGTGACGGCGCGGGTGCCCGCGGCCCGCCGCACGTCGGGGTCCGCCCGGTCCAGGCCGAGCACCACGACGGCGTCGAGGTCACCGCGCACCGCGGGCAGGTCGACCACCGGCGGGATGCGCTCGAGCCCCCGCAGCTGCGGGTCCGCGTCGAGCCGCTGCCGCAGGTACGGCGGCCCGTCGAAGCGCACCTGGAAGTAGTCGTGCACCGCCTCGTAGTGGCCGACGTCGACGCCGCCCGCACGGACGGCCAGTCGGCTGGACTCGTGGCGCAGCGGGTCCGGGAAGCCGGTGCCGGGCGAGACGACCGACCGGTCGTACTGCAGCACGGCGATCGTCGAGCCCGGCGGGATGTGCTCGGCCAGCGCCAGCAGCTCGGCCACCTCGTCGGCCGCCGCGGACTCCGCGGGCAGCCGGGTGAACGCGGCGGACGAGGCCGCGGCGACCAGGAGCACGGCCGCGGCGGCGCCGGCGCGCGGGCCCGGGGCGCGGGTGGCCGCCCACAGCACCAGCAGCAGCGGGGGGAACCAGGCCAGCCGGGCGGCGAGGAAGCCGAAGTCGGCGCTCAGGCGGTCCGGCGTCAGCCAGTAGACCGCCGTGACGCCGGCGAGCAGCAGCCCGAGGGCGATCCGCTCCGGCCCCAGCCCGGGGCCGCCCGGCCGCGCCCGCCGCAGCGCCGCGGCGGCGAGGACGGCGAGCACGACGACGGTGAGCAGGGCCGGCAGCCGCTCCGCGCCCCAGCCGGTGACGAACGGCCGCAGGCCGGTGACGAGCTCCCCGAGCCGCCGCGACGTCGCCACGGGGTGGCCCTCGGCCGGCGGCCCCTCCCCCGTCGCCAGGTAGCCGGCGGTCAGCGCGGCAGACGGCAGGACGGCCAGCAGCACCGGGACGACGTGCCGGCCAGCGGCGGCGGGGACCGGCTGCCCACCGCGGACCGCCCCGGTGGCGCGCACCCCCGCCAAGGTCAGCGCGCTGCCGGCCGCGAACACCCACGGCAGCAGGTGCGCGCTCCAGGTCAGCACGAGCAGCCCGGCCAGGCCCGCTCCCGCGGGGAACCGCCACCCGTCCCGGCGGCGCAGCACCAGTGCGAGGACCAGCAGCGCCCCGATCACTCCGAGCACGAAGTTGTAGAAGCCGTAGGCCACCAGGTGGCTCCCGGCGAGGGGCAGCGCCGCCGCGGCCAGCCACCAGGCCCGCCGGTCGAGGGCGCGCACCACGCCGGCCAGCGCGCCGACCAGCCCGAGCACCAGCCCGGCGACCAGCAGCTTCTCCCCGCCGTCCGGCCCGGCCAGGGGCGCCAGCCCGGCCAGCAGCAGCGTGGCCAGCATGTTGGGCACCGGCGTCAGGTCGGTGCGGTAGTGCTCGGCCAGCACCGCGCCGGTCGCGCCGTCGTCCCCGGAGTGCAGCAGCACCCAGGCCCCGGCGACGTGCGCCGGGCCGTCCTGGCTGAGCACAGTGGGGAACAGCACCAGTGGCAGCAGCTGGACGACGACCCCGAGCGCCAGGGCCACCGCCGCCACGACCGCCGGCGCACCGGCACGGCGGCGGGCTGCCGGTGTCGGCCTCCTCCAGGGCACCGCCCCGAGCCTGCGAGGGGTGGGGAGGAGGACCTTCACCTACGCCGCCCGGCGGGCGGTCCAGCGCCCATCGGCGCGCTGCACCTGCAGCGCCAGCCCGAAGGTCTCCGACAGCGCCTCCTGGGTGACCACCTGCTCCAGCGGCCCGGCCGTGACGACCTCCCCACCGCGCAGCAGCAGCGCGTGGGTGTAGCCCGGCGGGATCTCCTCCACGTGGTGGGTCACCAGCACCTGTGCCGGGGCGTACGCGTAGGCGGCGAGGTCGGTCAGCCGGCTGACCAGGTCCTCGCGGCCACCGAGGTCCAGCCCCGCGCCGGGCTCGTCGAGCAGCAGCAGCTCCGGGTCGGGCATGAGCGCGCGGGCGATCTGCACCCGCTTGCGCTCCCCCTCGCTGAGCGTGCCGAACGGGCGGTGCGCCATCGGGGTCACGCCCCACTGCTGCATGAGCGTCGCCGCCCGGGTGAGGTCGTGGACGTCATAGCGCTCCCGCCAGCGGCCGACCACCGCGTACCCGGCGGAGAGGACGACGTCGCCGGTGCGCTCGCCGGGCTCGATCCGCTGGGCCAGCGCGGCGCTGGTCAGCCCGATGCGCGGCCGCAGCTCGAAGACGTCGACCGCCCCGAGGGTCTCCCCGAGCAGCGTGACCACCCCGCGGGTGGGGTGCATCTGCGCCGCGGCCAGCTGCAGCAGCGTCGTCTTGCCCGCACCGTTGGGGCCGAGGACCACCCAGCGCTGGTCGGCATCGACCGTCCAGTCGATGCCGCGCAGCAGGTACGTCTGCCCCCGGACGACGTCCACACCCTGCATCTCGACGACCGACTCGCTCGACACGGCCCCCATCCAACCAACCCGGACCGCACCCGCGCCGCTGCGACCCGGACCGGGCCGGGGCTGACAGGATCGCCGGCGTGCGCAGCAGCCCGGACGAGTACGAGGTGTGGCCCGGCCGACCCGCCCCCCTGGGTGCCCACTGGGACGGCACCGGCACCAACTTCGCGCTGTGGTCGGCCGGCGCGCACGCGGTCGACCTGTGCCTGTTCGACGAGGACGGCACCGAGCACCGGCACCGGCTGCAGGAGAACACCCACCAGGTGTGGCACGGCCGGCTGCCCGGCGTCAGCCCCGGCCAGCGCTACGGCTACCGCGTGCACGGCGGCTGGGACCCCAGGTCCGGACAGCGGTACAACCCGGCCAAGCTGCTGCTGGACCCCTACGCCCGCGCCATCGACGGCGACCAGTCCCTGCACCCGGCCCTGTTCGGCTTCCGGTACGAGGGCGGCGAGGGCCCCGACCCGCGGGACTCCGCGCCGTACGTGCCGCGCGGGGTCGTCGTCCGCGACGCCTTCCCGTGGGACGGCGACCGCTCCCCAGCCACCCCCTGGTCGGACACGGTCATCTACGAGGTGCACGTCAAGGGCGCGACGGTCCGCCACCCCGACGTCCCCCCGGCGCTGCGCGGCACCTACGCCGGGCTGGCCCACCCCGCGTTCGTCGAGCACCTGCAGTCCCTCGGCGTGACCGCCGTCGAGCTGCTGCCGGCGCACCACTTCGTCAGCGAGCCGCACCTGCTGCGCCGCGGGCTGACCAACTACTGGGGCTACAACACGCTGGGCTACTTCGCCCCGCACGCGGCCTACAGCTCCGCAGGGACGGCGGGGCAGCAGGTCACCGAGTTCAAGGCGATGGTCAAGACGCTGCACGCCGCGGGCATCGAGGTCATCCTCGACGTCGTCTACAACCACACCGCCGAGGGCGACCACACCGGCCCCACGCTGTCGTTCAAGGGCATCGACAACGGCGGCTACTACCGGCTGCGCGAGGGCGAGCCCTCCCGCTACCAGGACTACACCGGCTGCGGGAACACCCTCGACGTCCGCCGTCCCCAGGTGCTGGCGCTGCTCATGGACTCGCTGCGCTACTGGGTCACCGAGATGCACGTCGACGGCTTCCGCTTCGACCTCGCCGCGGCGCTGGCCCGCTCGCTGCACGACGTCGACCGGCTCTCGGCGTTCTTCGACGTCGTCCACCAGGACCCGGTGGTCAGCCAGGTGAAGCTCATCGCCGAGCCGTGGGACGTCGGCCCCGGCGGATACCAGGTGGGCAACTTCCCGCCGCTGTGGACCGAGTGGAACGGCCGGTACCGCGACACCGTCCGCGACGTGTGGTCCGGCGCCCGCGTCGGGGTCCGCGACCTGGCCTACCGGCTGACCGGCTCGTCGGACCTCTACCGCTCCGACGGCCGCCGTCCCTTCGCCAGCGTGAACTTCGTGACCGCCCACGACGGCTTCACCCTCGCCGACCTGGTCACCTACGAGCACAAGCTCAACGAGGCCAACGGCGAGGACAACCGGGACGGCGAGAGCCACAACCGGAACTGGAACTGCGGCGTGGAGGGCCCGACCGACGACGCGGAGGTCTGCGCGCTGCGGGCCCGGCAGGTGCGCAACCACCTGGCCACGCTGCTGCTGTCGACCGGCGTCCCGATGCTCACCGCCGGCGACGAGCTGGGCCGCACCCAGGGCGGCAACAACAACGCCTACTGCCAGGACAACGAGATCTCCTGGCTGGACTGGGCCGATGTCGACGAGGACCTGAGGGCCTTCGTCGCCCGCCTGCTGCGGCTGCGCCGGGAATCGCCGGTGCTGCGGCAGGAGGCCTTCTTCGAGGGCCACGAGGTCGCCGACACCGGGGGCACCCGCGACCTGGCCTGGTTCGCCCCCGGCGGCGCGCAGCTGGACACCGGCGACTGGTTCGACAACGACCTGCAGACGATCGGGATGTACCTCGACGGCCGCGGGATCCGGCACCGCGACCAGCGCGGCCGGCCGGTGCAGGACGACTCCTACCTGGTGCAGCTGCACGCCGGCGCGCAGCCGGTCACCGTGCACCTGCCCGGTGCCCCGTGGGCCGACGGCTACCAGTTCGTCGTCTCGACCGAGTGGTCCACCGGCGCGCCGCCGCGTCCGAGCGTGGTCGCGCCCGGCCCGATCGAGGTGCCGCCCCGCTGCGTCTGGCTGCTGCGCGTCCTCCGGAGGCCGTGACACCGCGGCGGGTGCCGCCGTCGACTCCGCTGCCGGGGCCCCCGTGCCTCACGGGTGCTGCAGCGCCGGCACAGCGCGGGGAGCGCCGGCGACGGCCGGCTCGCGCGACTCCCGCGCGGTTCCTGCCGCAGTCGCGCTGGTGCAACGGCGCGGGAGCAGGCGGAACGGCGGTAGTCGGGAGACCCGACCCGCCCAGGACGCCGAGAGCCCCGGTCCGCACGGACCGGGGCTCCCGCGGCCTGTCCCGAGGCTCACCCCGAGCCTGGTGACGTACTGGAACGGCCCCCCTGCAGGGACCCGCGCCGAGCGTGCGAGGCGTGGGGGCAGGGCGGCCCCGTCCCGAGGCTCACCCCGAGCGTGCGAGGGGTGAGGAGGACGGGGTCCTTCTTCAGTCGGGCTGCTGCTCGAAGGTGATGACCGTCCAGCCCAGCAGCAACCGGTCGCCGTCGGAGAGCGGGTGGGCGACGCCCGGCTCGAGCTGGGTCCACTCGGTGGCCTCGGGGCCGGCGACGTGGGTGCCGTTGAGTGAGCCCAGGTCGACCAGCGACACCTCGCGGCCGTTGCGCTGGATCGCGGCGTGCGCGGAGGAGAGCACGTTCTGGGTGTCGGCGATCGGTACCGGCCGCGCCGAACCCGCCGTGACCAGCTCGTGGTTGTCCGGACGGCGGCCGAGCACCAGGTCCTCGTCGACGGTCACGACCAGGCCGTCGTCGAAGCGCAGCACCGGGGCGGGCGCGGTGTCGGGCTTCCAGAAGGCGGTCGCCTCGCCCTCGTCCTCCTGCGGCCGCGAGGGGGCGGCCGTCGCGCCGTAGCCCGAGGAGCCCGCGCTGCCGAAGCCGGCGTCCGAGCCCGCGGTGAACGACGACGCCGCGGCCTGCGGGGCGGCGGCCGACGACGGGTGCGCCACCGCGGCGAGCTGCAGCATCGCGCCCGAGCCGGGGACCGTGCCCTCGACCAGGTCGTAGGCGACGCCCGGCGGCATGGAGGGCACCGGCTGGCCGGGGCCGACGTAGAGGGTCTGGCCGAGCTGGAAGCCGCTGGCGAGGGTGCAGCCGTCGACCGACGAGCCCGAGACCGGGACGCTGTCCACGGCCGGCTGGCCCTTGCCGGACCACAGCGCGACCCCGGTGCCCGAGCCGCCCGCGGTGTCGACGAGGACCAGCGCGAAGGAGGCCGAGCTGCCAGCGAGCGCGGAGACCTGCCCGGCGACCGCCCCGAGGACGCGCTCCGCGCCGGGGCCGGACACCCCCAGGCAGGCGTGCAGCGCGGCGACCAGGGCCGGCGAGCCGGGGGCGTCCACCCACAGCAGGCCGCCTCCTCGTCGGGCGACGACGGAGTCGCCTGGCAGGACTTCACAGCGGTCGGGCATGGCGTCCAGCCTAGAGCCGACTCACCCGCCTGGGTGACCGGTCCTCCCCGCCACGCCGATCACCTGACGGGCCGGCGGGACCCCTGCGACCGGCGTGACGGATGTGCCCCCCGAGGCCCGTCCCGGTCCAGGGAGGTGCTGGAACGGCCACCCTTCAGGGTCCCGCGTCGAGCGTGGGAGGCGTGGGGGGAAGGGTGGTCCTTCTTCAAGCGCTCGCGACGACCCCCAGTTCGGCCGGGTCGGCCAGGTGCTCGGAGTGCGGCAGCACGCGCACCGTGTACCCGAAGGCACCGGTGCGCTCCAGCGGGACCGTGGCGGTGAACCAGTGCCGCGACCCGTCGGTGTGCTCGTGCGCCATGGGCAGCGTGGTCACCTCGTGCAGGCCGTCGGCGTCGTCCACCCGCCCGTAGGCCGCCTGCACCTCGACGTCGGACGGCGTGAGCCCGGGCAGCTCCACCTCCGCCCGCAGCGCCAGCGTCGAGCCGATCTCCGGGGTGTCGCCGGCGCCGGTGGCCTCGACGTGCGCCACCCGCACGGTGCTCCAGCGGTCGAGCAGCCTGGCGCGCCAGCCGGCCTCGGTGCGGGCCGCGCCGTAGCCGGACTCGGCCATCGCCCGGGCGGAACGGGCGGCCGGCACGTACAACTGCTGCACGTAGTCGCGCACCATCCGGGTCGCCAGCACCTTGGGGCCGGTCTCGCGCAGCGTGTGCCGCACCATCTCGACCCACCGGCTGGGGACGCCGTCCCGGTCGGTCTCGTAGAAGCGCGGGATCACCTGGGTGGCCAGCAGCTCGTAGATGGCCCGCGCCTCGATGTCGTCGCGGCGCTCGGGGTCGGCGACGCCGTCGGCGGTGGGGATGGCCCAGCCGTTCTGGCCGTCGAACCACTCGTCCCACCAGCCGTCGCGGATGGAGAGGTTCAGCCCGCCGTTGAGCGCGGCCTTCATGCCCGAGGTGCCGCACGCCTCAAGCGGGCGCAGCGGGTTGTTCAGCCAGACGTCGCAGCCCCAGTACAGGTAGCGGGCCATGCCGATGTCGTAGCCGGGCAGGAAGGCGATGCGGTGCCGGATCCCGGGGTCGTCGGCGAACTTCACCATCTGCTGGATCAGCTGCTTGCCGCCGTCGTCGGCCGGGTGGCTCTTGCCGGCGATGACCAGCTGCACCGGGCGCTCGGGGTCCAGCAGCAGCGCCCGCAGCCGCTCGGGGTCGCGCAGCATGAGGGTCAGCCGCTTGTAGGACGGCACCCGGCGGGCGAAGCCGATCGTGAGGACGTCGGGGTCGAACGCGCTGTCGGTCCACCCCACCTCGGATTCCGCGGCGCCGCGGGAGAGCGCCGTGTCCCGCAGCCGGCGGCGCACCTCCTCGACCAGGCGGCCGCGCAGCATCCGGCGGGTGCTCCACAGCTCGCCGGAGGGGATGCGGTCGACGCCGTCGAAGTGCACCGGGCCCTCGACGTCGACCGGGTCGCCCTGGCTGCTGACCTGGGTGCCCATCTCGACCAGCTCGCGCGCGGTCCAGGTGGGCGCGTGCACGCCGTTGGTGATCGACCCGATCGGCACGTCGCCCTCGTCGAAGCCCGGCCACAGGTAGTTGAACATGTGCCGGCTGACGTGCCCGTGCAGCCGGCTGACGCCGTTGGCGCGCTGGCCCAGCCGCAGGCCCATGTGCGCCATGTTGAACTTCGCCGGGTCGGCCTCGGCACCGAGTGGGATGAGTTGCTCCAGCGGGACGCCGAAGCCGGCGAAGTAACGCTCGATCAGCGCCCGCGGGAAACGGTCGATGCCGGCCGGCACCGGGGTGTGGGTGGTGAACACCGTGCCGGCGCGGACCGCCTGCAGCGCCTCGGCGAACGACAGCCCGTGCGACTCGGTGAGCTCGCGGATCCGCTCGATGCCCAGGAAGCCCGCGTGCCCCTCGTTGGCGTGGTAGACCTCCGGCGCCGGCGTCCCGGTGAGCTGGCAGTAGGCGCGCAGCGCCCGCACGCCGCCGATGCCGAGCAGCATCTCCTGGCGCAGCCGGTGGTCCTCGTCGCCGCCGTAGAGGCGGTCGGTGACCCCGCGCTCGGCCGGCGTGTTCTCCTCGATGTCGCTGTCGAGCAGCAGCAGTGCCACCCGGCCGACCTGGGCCCGCCACACGTGCGCGAACAACGTGCGCCCCTCGGGCAGCGGGACGTTGATGACGACGGCGGTGCCGTCGGGCTGGCGCAGCAGCTTCAGCGGCAGGCCGTGCGGGTCCAGCGACGGGTAGTGCTCCAGCTGCCAGCCGTCGGCCGACAGGCCCTGCTCGAAGTAGCCGGCCCGGTACAGCAGCCCCACGCCGATCAGCGGGACGCCGAGGTCGGAGGCGGCCTTGAGGTGGTCGCCGGCGAGGATGCCCAGGCCGCCGGAGTACTGCGGCAGCACCTCGGTGATGCCGAACTCCGCGGAGAAGTAGGCGACCGTCGCCGGCGCCCCCTCCCCCAGCGACTGGTACCAGTGCGGCGCCGACAGGTACTCCTCCAGGTCGTCGACGACGTCCTGCAGCCGGCGCACGAACCGCCGGTCCCGCGCGAGGGTGGCCAGCCGCTCGGCCGAGACCTCGCCCAGCACCTGCACCGGGTCGCCGTTGCAGGTCCGCCACAGCTCGGGGTCCAGCGCCTCGAAGAGGTCGCGGGTCTCGGCGTGCCAGGACCACCGGAGGTTGGTGACCAGCTGCGACAGCGGCAACAGCTCCTCGGGGAGCGATGCCCGGACGGTGAACCGACGGAGTGCGCGCACGGGCCGAGACTAGCGACGGTCACTGGGGCCGCCAGAGCGGTGCACCGCCCGACGGGCCAGGATGAGTCATGGCCAGCCGACGTCCCGGTCGCCCGTCCGTCCCGCCCGTCCCGCAGCAGGAGCGGCACGCCTCGGCGGCCGATGTGCTCACCCGACACGCCCTCGATAGCGTGGCCCGGATGACTGGCCGCGCTGATCTCCGCCTCGGCATCACCGATGTCGCCCCCGTCGTGTCCTGCGGCACGTTCTCCGCGCGCGCCGTGGTCGGCGAACACCTCCCGATCACCGCGACCGTCTTCCGCGAGGGCCACGACGCCGTCGCCGCGAACGTCGTCTGGACCCCGCCCGGTGGGGACGGCGCCGCGCGGCCGCTGTACCGGATGGAGCGCTTCGGCGACCAGCCCGATCGCTGGCTGACCAGCGTCGTCCCCGACCGCGAGGGCCGGTGGACCTACCGGGTGGAGGCCTGGAGCGACCCGTTGTCGACCTGGCACCACGCCGTCGAGGTGAAGATGGCGGCCGGCCAGGGCGCCGAGGAGCTCGCCAACGACCTGGAGGAGGGCGCCCGGCTGCTCGACCGGGTGGCCACCGAGGCCGACGACGACTGGCGGGACCGGGTGACCGAGGCCGCCGCGGCCCTGCGCGACACCTCCCGCGAGCTGCCGGCCCGGGTCGCCCCGGCGCTGGCCGAGGCGCTGCAGCGCTACCTGCACGACCACCCGGTGCGCGAGCTGGTCACGCCGGGCCCGGAGTACGAGGTGTGGGTCGACCGCCCGCAGGCGCTGTTCGGCTCCTGGTACGAGTTCTTCCCCCGGTCCACCGGCCCGGTGGTCGACGGCCGGGCGACCCACGGCACCTTCGCCACCTCCGCCGAGCGGCTGCCCGCGATCGCCGACATGGGCTTCGACGTCGTCTACCTGCCGCCGATCCACCCGATCGGCACGGTCAACCGCAAGGGCCCGAACTCCCCGCAGTACCCCGGCGGCAACCCGCACGAGGTCGGGCCGGACGACCCGGGGTCGCCGTGGGCCATCGGCAGCGCCGAGGGCGGGCACGACGCCATCCACCCGCAGCTGGGCACGATGGACGACTTCCGCGCCTTCGTCGAGCGCACCCGTGAGCTGGGCATGGAGGTGGCGCTGGACTTCGCGCTGCAGGCCGCGCCCGACCACCCCTGGGTGAAGGAACACCCGGAGTGGTTCACCACCAAGCCCGACGGGACCATCGCCTACGCGGAGAACCCGCCGAAGAAGTACCAGGACATCTACCCGATCAACTTCGACAACGACCCCGAGGGCCTCTACGCCGAGTGCCTGCGGGTCATCCGGGTCTGGATCGACGCCGGGGTGCGCATCTTCCGCGTCGACAACCCGCACACCAAGCCGCTGAACTTCTGGCACTGGCTGATCTGGACGGTCAAGGAGACCCACCCCGACGTGCTCTTCCTCGCCGAGGCGTTCACGCGGCCGGCGATGATGCACCAGCTGGCCCGCATCGGGTACACGCAGTCCTACACGTACTTCACGTGGCGCACCGAGCGCGGCGAGCTCGAGGAGTACGGCCGCGAGCTGGCCGCCAACTGCCACTACATGCGGCCGAACTTCTTCGTGAACACCCCGGACATCCTGCACGCGTCACTGCAGCTCGGCGGCCCGCCGATGTTCAGGATCCGCGCCGCCCTGGCGGCGATGATGAGCCCGACGTGGGGCGTCTACTCGGGCTACGAGCTCTTCGAGCACGTCGCGGTGCGCCCCGGCAGCGAGGAGTACCTCGACAGCGAGAAGTACCAGCTGCGGCCGCGTGACTGGGGCGCCGCCGAGTCCTCCGGGCGCAGCCTCGTGCCCTACCTGCGCCGGCTCAACGAGATCCGCCGCGCCCACCCGGCCCTGCAGCAGCTGCGCACGCTGCGGTTCCACCACGTGGACAACCCGAACCTCATCTGCTTCTCCAAGACCGACCCCGGTTCGCAGGACGCCGTCCTGGTGGTGGTGAACCTCTCCAGCCACCACACCCAGATCGGGACGACGTCCCTGGACCTGCCGGCACTCGGCCTGGACTGGTACGAGCGGTTCACCGTGACCGACGAGCTGACCGGTGACAGCTGGGACTGGGGCCAGTTCAACTACGTCGAGCTCGACCCCTACCGGGAGCCGGCGCACGTCTTCTCCATCACGTACCCCCGGCAGGTCCAGGTGCCGCCGCCGGTCTCCTGATGAAGGACCCCCTTGCCCCCCGCCACTCGCAGGCTCGCGGCGGGAACCTGCAAGGGGGCCGCCAACCCGCTCCCCGCAGAACCGAGGGCGACTCCCCGTCATGACCGTTCCCGTCCCCGACTCCCCCGCCGGCCGCCCCGAGGCCCGTTCCCCGGGCGTGCCGTCGGCGCTGCCGGCCCCCGGCACCGACCCCGAGTGGTACAAGCGCGCCGTCTTCTACGAGGTGCTCGTCCGCGGCTTCGCCGACAGCAACGCCGACGGCGTCGGCGACCTCCGCGGCATGATCGACAAACTGGACTACCTGCAGTGGCTCGGCGTCGACTGCCTGTGGCTGCCGCCGTTCTTCGCCTCGCCGCTGCGCGACGGCGGCTACGACGTGAGCGACTACACCGCGGTGCTGCCCGAGTTCGGCGACATCGAGGACTTCACCGAGTTCCTCGCTGCCGCCCACGCCCGCGGCATCCGGGTGATCATCGACTTCGTCATGAACCACACCTCGGACCAGCACCCCTGGTTCCAGGCCAGCCGCAGCGACCCCGAGGGCCCCTACGGCGACTTCTACGTGTGGAGCGACGACGACACCCGCTACGCCGACGCGCGGATCATCTTCGTCGACACCGAGAGCTCGAACTGGACCTTCGACCCGGTGCGCAAGCAGTACTTCTGGCACCGGTTCTTCTCCCACCAGCCCGACCTCAACTTCGAGAACCCGCGGGTGCAGGAGGCGATCATCGACGCCCTGCGCTTCTGGCTGGACCTGGGCATCGACGGCTTCCGGCTCGACGCCGTCCCCTACCTCTACGAGGAGGAGGGGACCAACTGCGAGAACCTGCCCAAGACCCACGAGTTCCTCAAGCACGTCCGCAAGGTGGTCGAGGCCGACTACCCCGACCGCGTGCTGCTGTGCGAGGCCAACCAGTGGCCGGCCGACGTCGTCGAGTACTTCGGTGAGGACGGCGACGAGTGCCAGATGGCCTTCCACTTCCCGGTGATGCCGCGCCTGTTCATGGCCGTCCGGCGAGAGCAGCGGTTCCCGATCTCGGAGATCATGGCCCAGACGCCCGCCATCCCGGACAACTGCCAGTGGGGCATCTTCCTGCGCAACCACGACGAGCTGACCCTCGAGATGGTCACCGACGAGGAACGCGACTACATGTGGGCGGAGTACGCCAAGGACCCCCGCATGAAGGCCAACATCGGCATCCGCCGCCGGCTGGCGCCGCTGCTGGACAACGACATGGACACCCTCGAGCTGTTCAACGCGCTGCTGCTCTCGCTGCCCGGCTCGCCGGTCCTCTACTACGGCGACGAGATCGCCATGGGCGACAACATCTGGCTCGGCGACCGCGACGGCGTCCGCACGCCGATGCAGTGGACGCCGGACCGCAACGGCGGCTTCTCCACCGCCGACCCGCAGCGGATGAACCTGCCGCTGAACCAGGACCCGGTCTACGGCTACCAGGTCACCAACGTCGAGTCCCAGCTGCGCAACACCAACTCGATGCTGCACTGGCTGCGGCAGATGATCCACGTCCGCAAGCAGCACCCGACCTTCGGTCTGGGCACCTTCGCCGAGATCGGCTCGCGCAACCCGACGGTGCTCTCCTTCGTCCGCGAGTTCGGCGACGACGTGGTGCTGTGCGTCAACAACCTCTCCCGGTTCCCGCAGCCGGTGGAGCTGGACCTGCGCCGCTTCGAGGGCTACACGCCCGTGGAACTCACCGGGCGGGTGGAGTTCCCCCAGATCGGCGTCCTGCCCTACATGCTCACCCTGGCCGGCCACGGCTTCTACTGGTTCGAGCTGGCCAAGCCCGCCGAGCCGGTGGAGGAACCCGCCGAGACCGACGACACCTCGGTCGCCGACAGCCTGCTGGCCGCGGGCCTCGTCGGGACCGGGGAGGAACCGCCTCCGGGTGGCACGGTTGACACGGGAGGACCCCGATGAACGTCCTGACCGGACTGCTCCAGGAGTGGATGCCGTCCCAGCGCTGGTTCGGCGGCAAGGGACGGGAGTGGGCCGACGTCGCGGAGGAGAGCTTCTTCCTCGACCGGTCCCACCCCGTGCTGTCGATCCACCGGGTGACGGTCACCTACGCCGACGGCGTCAGAGAGACCTACCTGGTGCCGCTGTCCTGGCGCGACCACCCCGTGGAGGAGCTGACCGCGGCCCTCATCGGCACGGTCCCGCACGAGAACGGCGAGAACTACGCCTACGACGCGATGCGCGACCGCGAGGCGACCGCCAGCTGGCTCACCCACCTCGCCGAGGGGGCGACCATCGGCCCGATGCGGTTCGTCCCGGGCGAGGGGGCCGAGATCCCGGTCGGGCTCCCCGGCGACGTCATCTCCACCGAGCAGAGCAACACCTCGCTGGTCTACGGGCAGGAGGCCATCCTCAAGCTGTTCCGCCGGCTCGAGCCCGGCCTGAACCCGGACGTCGAGGTCCACAGCGCCCTGCGCCGGACCGACAACCCGCACATCGCACCCCTGCTCGGCCACGCCGAGATCGACCACGACCGGGACGCCGACACCCCGCCGGCCACGGTCTTCATGCTGCAGACCTTCGTGCCCAACGCCAGCGACGGGTGGCGGCTGGCCACCGCCAGCGTGCGCGACCTCTACGCCGAGGGCGACCTGCACGCCGACGAGGTGGGCGGGGACTTCGCCGCCGACAGCGAGCGGCTGGGCGCCGCGACCGCCTCGGTGCACGCCGACATGGCGCGGGTGCTGCCGACCGAGGAGGCCGACCCGGCCTGGTTCGGCACGGTCGCGCGGCAGATGAACGAGCGGCTCGACGCCGCCATCGAGGTCGTGCCCCAGCTGGCCGAGCACGCCGACGGGCTGCGGGCGGTCTACGCGGCGGTGGCCGAGAGCCCCGAGCCCGTCGTCCGCCAGCGGGTCCACGGCGACCTGCACCTGGGCCAGGTGCTGCGCACCGCGACCGGGTGGATCGTGCTGGACTTCGAGGGCGAGCCGGCCCGCCCGCTGGCCTCGCGGCGCGAGCCCGACAGCCCGATGCGCGACGTCGCCGGCATGCTGCGCAGCTTTGACTACGCCGCCCGGCACATGCTCGTGGAGCAGCCGGGTGATCAGCAACGTGCTTACCGCGCGCAGGAGTGGGCAGAGCGCAACCGGAGCGCCTTCTGCGCGGGCTACGCGGCCGCGAGCGGGATGGACGCCTGCGGCAACAGCCCGTTGCTGCGGGCGTTCGAGGCGGACAAGGCCGTCTACGAGTGCGTCTACGAGGCGCGCAACCGCCCGAACTGGCTGATCATCCCGCTGCAGTCGCTGTCACGGCTCACCGCCGCGGGCTGACGCGCGAGGCACGACCACCGACACATCGGCACCGAAGAGGACGGCGAGCGATGACATCCCCGGACGAGACCGAGCGCACCACCGACTCACCCCTGACCGGCGGTCAGCCGCCCGCGACGCGGGAAGAGCTCCAGGCCGTCGTCGAGGAGAGGACCGCCGCGGCCGAGGCGGCCGTGGAGGGGCCGGTCGTCAACGCCGCCCCGGCCCGCAAGCGGGCCGCGGCGAAGAAGGCCCCCGCGGCCAAGAAGGCCGCGCCCGCGAAGAAGGCGACCGCAGCCGGGGGAACGGCGGCGAAGAAGACCGCCCGCAAGACGACCGCGAAGAAGACAGCAGCCGGCGCTGCGGCGCCGGCGGAGAAGGCGACCAAGCGCGCACCGCGCACGAAGGCCGCCCAGGCCGACGTCGTCGCCGAGCAGGGCGGCACCGCCGCGCCCGTGGTTGCCCCCGCGCCGATCGCCGAGCCGGGCAGCCCGACCGGCGCCCCGGCGGGCCAGCCCGAGCCCCCGAACCCCGACCCCGCGGAGCCGAACACCCCGCAGGCGCCGGACGAGGACGGCGGCACCTCCACCGAGACCACGCCCACCGGGACCACGCCCACCGGGACCACGCCCACCGGGACCACGCCCACCGACACCGCGCCCACCGACACCGCGCCCACCGCGACCGCGCCCGTCGGGGGGACAGCGGCCGGCACGGGGCCGGAGGTGGCGGCGGCGACCGTCCCCGAGGGGCAGGAGCCCGCCCAGGAGGGCCTGGCCCACCAGGAGGCGCCCGCCGAGGTCGGTGAGGAGCAGCTGCGCGCCGTCGTCGACGGCTGGTCCTACGCCCCGCACAGCGTGCTCGGCGCGCACCCCGCCCGCGAGGGCTGGGTGGTGCGCACCCTGCGCCCCGACGCGGTCTCGGTGACCGTCGTCGACGAGGACGGCTCCCGCCACGACGCCCGCCGGATCCACGACGGCGGCGTCTTCGAGGCCCACCTGCCCGGGCAGCCGGGCGACTACCGGGTCGAGGTGACCTACGGGGACGGGGCGGACGGCAGCAACACCTTCGTCGTCGACGACCCGTACCGCTGGCTGCCCACCGTCGGCGAGCTCGACCAGCACCTCATCCGCGAGGGCCGGCACGAACGGCTGTGGGAGGTGCTCGGCTCGCACGTGCGGCGCTACGACACCCCGCGCGGTCAGGTCGAGGGCGTCTCCTTCGCCGTCTGGGCGCCCAACGCCCAGGGCGTGCGGGTGACCGGCGACTTCGACTACTGGGAGGCCCGCGCCTACCCGATGCGCTCGCTGGGCTCCTCCGGTGTGTGGGAGGTCTTCATCCCCGGCGTCCCCGTGGGTGTGAAGTACCGCTACCACGTGCTCGGCCGCGACGGCGTCTGGCGGCACAAGTCCGACCCGCTGGCCTTCGAGACCGAGGTGCCGCCGCTCAACGCCTCGATCGTCACCGAGTCCACGCACGAGTGGAACGACGACGCGTGGCTGGCCGAGCGGGCCCGCGGCGGCTGGCACGAGCGGCCCATGAGCGTCTACGAGGTGCACGCGGGCTCCTGGCGGCAGGGCCTGTCCTACCGCCAGCTGGCCGATGAGCTGGTCGACTACGTCGTCGGGCACGGCTTCACCCACATCGAGTTCATGCCGCTGGCCGAGCACCCGTTCGGCGGCTCGTGGGGCTACCAGGTCACCTCGTACTACGCGCCGACCTCCCGCTTCGGCAGCCCCGACGACCTGCGCTACCTCGTCGACCGGGCACACCAGGCGGGCATCGGCGTCATCGTCGACTGGGTGCCGGCGCACTTCCCCAAGGACGAGTGGGCGCTGGCCCGCTTCGACGGCACCCCGCTGTACGAGCACGGCGACCCGCGCCGCGGCGAGCAGCTGGACTGGGGCACCTACGTCTTCGACTTCGGCCGCTCGGAGGTCCGCAACTTCCTGGTCGCCAACGCGCTGTACTGGTGCAAGGAGTTCCACGTCGACGGCATCCGGGTCGACGCGGTCGCCTCGATGCTCTACCTGGACTACTCGCGCGACGAGTGGGTGCCCAACGTGCACGGCGGGCGGGAGAACCTCGAGGCGATGGCGTTCCTGCAGGAGGTGAACGCCACCGTGTACCGCGAGGTCCCCGGCGTGGTCACCATCGCCGAGGAGTCGACGGCCTGGCCCGGCGTCACCCGGCCCACCCACCTCGGCGGCCTGGGCTTCGGCTTCAAGTGGAACATGGGCTGGATGCACGACTCGCTGGCCTACATGTCCAAGGAGCCGGTGCACCGCAGCTACCACCACGGCCAGCTGACGTTCTCGATGATCTACGCCTACTCCGAGAACTACGTGCTGCCGATCAGCCACGACGAGGTCGTCTACGGCAAGGGCTCGCTGCTGCGGAAGATGCCCGGCGACCGGTGGCAGCAGCTGGCCAACCTGCGCGCCTACCTCGCCTACATGTGGGCCCACCCCGGCAAGCAGCTGCTGTTCATGGGCTCGGAGTTCGCCCAGGACGCCGAGTGGGCCGAGAGCCGCTCCCTGGACTGGTGGCACCTCGACGACCCCGCGCACCGCGGCGTCCTGCAGCTGGTGACCGACCTCAACGCCCGCTACAGGGAGACCGCCGCGCTGTGGTCCCTGGACGTCGACCCGTCCGGGTTCCAGTGGATCGACGCCAACGACGCCTCGGGCAACGTGCTGTCCTTCCTCCGCTACGGGCGCGCGACGGCCACCGGCGACGGTGCGGACGGCGACAGCGGGGAGGTCCCGGCGCTGGCCTGCGTCGCGAACTTCTCCGGCAGCCCGCACCACGGCTACCGCGTCGGTCTGCCGCGGCCGGGCACCTGGCGCGAGGTGCTCAACACCGACGCCGAGGGCTACGGCGGCTCCGGGGTCGGCAACATGGGCGGCGTCGAGGCCGTCGAGGAGCCGTGGCACGGCCAGCCGTACTCGGCCACCCTCGCCGTCCCGCCGCTGGGCACCGTCTGGTTCGTGCACGAGTAAGGGCCCTCCTGCCCCCACCACTCGATGAAGGACCCCGTCCCTCTCACTCCTCGCAAGCTCGGGGTGAGCCTCCGGACGGGGCCTGCGGGGCCCTGCAGGAAGGCCGTTCCAGTGCGTCACGGGGGCCGCGTCGTCGCCCACGGACCTGCAGCTCCGGGGGCGACGGCGCCGCCACGATGGGACGATCCGAGGGACATGCCTGCCTCCTCCCTGCGCCGCGCGGCCGTGGCCCTGCTCGCCGCGGCCGCGCTGCTGCTGGTGTCCGGCTGCTCGGTCGCCGTCGTCGGCCGGCCCAGTGCGGCCCAGCCCCCGGCCTCCGACATCCCCTCCGGTGAGCTGCAGGTGGTCGGCGCCACCGACGGCCCGATCGACACCCTGACGCGCAACGCCCTGGCCGACCTCGAGGCCTACTGGGCCCAGCAGTTCCCCGACGTGTTCGGGCAGGACTTCATCCCCCTCCAGGGCGGCTACTTCAGCGTCGACCCGAACGACGTCGACCCGGGCGCGTTCCCCCAGGGCATCGGCTGCGGCTCCGACCCGCGTGACGTCGAGGGCAACGCCTTCTACTGCCAGGCCCCGGACGTGCCGAACTCCGACTCGATCAGCTACGACCGCGCCTTCCTCCAGGAGCTCGCCGAGCAGTACGGCCGGTTCATCCCCGCGCTGGTGATGGCCCACGAGTTCGGCCACGCGGTGCAGGGTCGGGTCGGCTACCCCGACTACTCCATCTCCGTGGAGACCCAGGCCGACTGCTTCGCCGGCGCCTGGACGGCGTGGGTCGCCGACGGGCAGAGCGAGCACACGCAGATCCGCGCCCCGGAGCTCGACGAGGTGCTGCGCGGCTACCTGCTGCTGCGCGACCCCGTGGGCACCAGCATCAACACCGAGGCGGCACACGGCTCCTACTTCGACCGCATCTCGGCGTTCCAGGAGGGCTTCCAGACCGGCCCGACCGCCTGCCGCGAGAACTTCTCCGCCGAGCGCCCCTACACCCAGGGCGCCTTCTCGACGGCCACCGAGGCAGCGAGCGGCGGGAACGCGCCGTTCGGCCAGGCGCAGCAGATCGCGGCCGACGCCCTGCCGGAGTTCTGGGGCCTCGCGTTCGACCGGGTCTTCCGGGAGACGTTCACCGCGCCGCAGCTCGAGCCCTTCGAGGGCAGCCCGCCGACCTGCGCCGCCGACGACCTGGACCTGGTGTTCTGCGCCGACGAGGACCTCGTCGGCTACGACGTGCAGGACCTCGTCGGCCCGGCCTACGAGGAGCTCGGCGGTGCCGACTACGCCGTCATCACCGCCGCGTCACTGCCCTACGCGCTCGCCGCGCGCGACCAGCTGGGGCTGTCCACCGACGACGAGGAGGCCATCCGGTCGTCGGTCTGCCTGACCGGCTGGTTCTCGTCGGCTTTCTTCGACAACGAGCTGCGGGCCGCCGACATCTCCCCCGGCGACATCGACGAGGCGGTGCAGTTCCTGCTGACCTACGGGACCGACCCGTCGGTCGTGCCCGAGGTCTCGCTGACCGGCTTCCAGCTGGTCGACCTGTTCCGCAACGGCTTCTTCGAGGGCGCCGCCGCCTGCGACGTCGGCGTCTGAGGCCCTGCAGTCCCCCGCGGCAGTCCAGTCCGGGACCGCCGGCCCCCTGCAGGGTCCCGCCGCGAGCTCGCGAGTGGCGGGGGGGCAGGGGGTCCTTCTTCAGTACAGCGCGAGGGTGAGCTGGCGGCGGGCTGCGGCGACCCGCGGGTCCTGGTCGCCGACGACGCCGAAGAGCTCCACCAGGTGCCGGCGCGCCTGGTCGCGGTCGTCCCCGGTGGTCCGGCGGACGACGTCGAGCAGCCGCTCGAACGCGCCCTCGACGTTCCCGGTGCCGAGCAGGAAGTCCGCGGCCCGGGCCTGCGCGGCGACGTCGTCCGGCGCGGCGTCGGCGGCGGCCAGCGCGTCCGGGCCGGCCTCGTCGGCGCGGCGGAACAGCTGGACCTGGCGCAGCGCGAGACCGGCGACCGGGTGGTCGGGCTCGGCGTCGAGGATCGCCTGGTAGGCGGCCTCGGCCGCGGTCAGGTCACCGCGCTCGAGCGCGGCCTCGGCGGCGTCCAGGCGGGGGTCCTCGGCCTCGGCGGGCGCGTCGTCGCCGGCGTCCGGGACCGCGCCACCGGTGGTGGCGCGCACCAGCTCGGTGACGAACTGCCGCGCCTGCTCCTCCGGGATCGCGCCGGTGAACTCGGCGACCAGCTGGCCCTGCCAGACCGCCTTGACCGCGGGGATGCCCTGGACCCGCAGGCCCTGGGCGAGCGCGGGGTTGGCGTCCACGTCGACCTTGGCGAGGACCCAGGAGCCGCCGCCCTCAGCGGCCAGCCGCTCGAGCACCGGGGACAGCTGCTTGCACGGCCCGCACCACTCGGCCCACAGGTCGAGCACGACCGGCACCTGGAAGGAGCGGTCGAGCACCTCGGCCTGGAAGGTCTCCTCGGTGACGTCGACGACCGCGGCCCCCGGGGCGCCGGCCGGGCCGGCGGCGCCGGGCGGCGGCGCCGCCTGCGCCCGAGCGGCGGCCTCGGAGCGGGCCTTGACGGCAGCGAGGTCGACCGCGCCGGCGAGGGAGGCGGCCAGCTGGGCCTGCTGGGCCTGCGCGCGCGGGTCGGGGCGTCCGGGACGGGTGGGCTGCATGACCTCGATCATCCCACCGCTGCGGAGACGGTGTCGGGGGTGCCGCGGCGGCCGGTCAGCCGGCCGCGGTCGCGTCGTCCGCCACGTCGCCGGCGCCCCGCCGGACCCGCTCGAGGATGGTGAACAGCGTGTCCAACTCGTCGTCGGGGACGTCGCCGAGCCCGAAGTCCAGCGCGGTCAGCGCGGCGGTCGCCTCCTCGACGACGGCGCGGCCGCGGTCGGTGATCGCCGCGAGGACGCCGCGCCCGTCGGCGGGGTTGGGACGGCGGTCGACGTAGCCGGCGGCGACCAGCCGGTCGATGGCGTTGGTGACGCTGGTCGGGTGCACCATCAGCCGGCTGCCGATCACCTTCAGCGGCAGCTCGCCGGTGCGGCTGAAGGTGAGCAGCACCAGCACCTCGTAGCGGGCGAAGGTCAGCGCGTGCGGCCGCAGCGCCTCGTCGAAGCGGGCGAGCAGGATCTGCTGCACCCGGAAGACCGACGTCGCGGCCCGCATCGCCGCGGCCGGGCCGAAGCGCTGTTCCCAGGACTCCCCGGCGCGCGCGATGGGATCGAACGGCAACCCCAGCGGACGGACCATGGCTGAACAGGCTACGGGGGTGGCTTCGCGCGTCGTCGAGATGCGTCCTGGGGCTCTCTCCCGCGCCCGGGAAGCCACGCTGCGCCGCATCTCGACGAGGCCTGTGGACAGGGGCCGGCGACTGCGCCCTGGTGCGGCAGGGTCCTCCGGTGCCCCGCCTCCCTTCCTCACCCGCTCCGCTGCGCGGTCGCGTCTTCTGCGGCTCATCCGTCGTCCGCGAGGGGCTGCTCACCCGGGCACAGCTGAGAAGCTCGGCCTGGCAGCGGCTGTACCCCGACGTCTACGCCTGCGCCGGACTTCAGGTCACCCACACTCTCCGCGCTCTGGCAGTCACGCGTCTGTTGCTGCCCGGCGCAGTCGCCAGCGGGCGCAGTGCCGCCGCGCTCTGGGGCGTCGACACGAAGACACCGGAGGACGATGTCGAGGTCACCGTCCCGTCGGCGTGTCGTGGAGGCGCCGTTCCCGGTGTCCGCGTGAGCAGGCGGGCGCTGCCGGCCGACGACGTGACCCGCACCCTCGGGGTACCAGTGACCAACCCGTTGCGCACGGCACCGGACCTGACCCGGACCCTACCGCCCGTGGATGCCGTGGTCGCCCTCGATGCCTTGGTGCAGACCGGCCTGGTCGGCCTCGCCGACGTCCGGAGCGCTGCCGTGGCGGCGACCGGCCGGGGATGCCGTCGAGTCCGCGAGGCCGCGGCCCGCGCGGACGGTCTCGCCGAGTCACCGCAGGAGACGCGACTGCGGCTGGTCCTGCTCGCCTCCACCCTCCCGCCGCCGGTCGCCCAGCACACGGTCCGCGACATCAACGGCCGTTTCGTGGCCCGGGTCGACTTCGCCTGGCCCGAGCAACGCCTCGCCGTCGAGTACGAGGGCGCCTGGCACGGCCAGCCGCAGAACGTCGTCCGGGACCGGACACGCCTCGACCGGCTGACCGCAGCCGGTTGGCGGGTCGTCTTCGTGACGGCGGCAGACGTGCACCGACCGGCACAGCTGCTGGCGCGCATCGCCGCTGCGCTGGCCACGCCGACATCCGCCTGAGTGCTGCTCCAGCGACCCCAGTGGCAGCCACGAACCGCATCTCGACGCAACCGAGCGAGCGGTCAGGCGGCTACCGAGGGGCGGGGCGCAGCGGCGGTACGTGCCGCAGGCCGAACACCTCGCGCAGCGCGACCTGCGCCGCGTTGTCGCCGCAGGCACCGTGCACGGCCGGCCCCGGCGGGGTCGCCGACGAGGCGAGGTAGACGCCCTGCACCGGGGTCTTGTAGGTGTTCCAGCGCGGCACCGGCCGGGCCAGCATCTGCCGCAGCGACGCCTGGCCGTTGGAGATGTCCCCGCCGAGGTAGGTGGGGTTCCAGGCCTCCATCTGGACGGCGTTCTTGGTGACCCGGTCGACGATCGTGTCCTTGAAGCCCGGTGCGAAGCGCTCGACCTGGTCCTCGATGGCCGCGGTCATGTCGATGTCGGAGCCGTGCGGCACGTGCACGTAGGCCCAGAAGACGTGCCCGCCCTCGGGAGCGCGCGTCGGGTCGGGCACGGTCGGCTGGACGGCGAGCACGTACGGGCGGTCGGTGGACCTCCGCTCGTTGGGGGCCCGCTCGCCCTCGATCGTCTCCTCGAGCGTGCCGGCGACGTGGATGGTCCCTGCCCGTCGCACGTCGGGGTTGGTCCACGGCACCGGCTCGGACAGGATCCAGTCGACCTTGAAGACGCCGGCTCCGTGCTCGTACCGGTCCACCCAGCGGCGGTAGCCCTCGTGCACCCGGTCGCCGGCCATCGTCACGAATGCCTCCGGCGTCGTGTCCAGCAGCACGGCCGGGACGCCGTCGAACTCGCGCAGGTCGGTGACCAGGTGGTCGGTCTCCACCTCGCCGCCCTGCTGCTCCAGGGCGGTCACCATCGCGTCGGCGAGGTTCTGCGACCCGCCCTCGACCAGCGGCCAGCCGACGTGGTGGCCCAGCATCGTCAGCAGCATCCCCAGCGCGGAGGTCAGCGGTCGGGTCAGGTCGAGCATCCCGTGCGCGGCCGCCCCGCCGAGCAGCGCGCGGGCACCCTCGGTCTCGAAGTAGCGGTGCGCCAGCCAGCGCACGTTGGGCAGCCCGTTGAGGCCGAAGTGCACGATCTGCGGCACGCTGCGGGTCGGGAGCCGGCGCAGCCGGCTGGTCAGGAAGAAGTCGACGACGTCCTGACCGTGTGCCACGAGCGGCTCGAACAGCCGGCGGTAGGCCGGACCGTCCGGCCCGAGGCCGGCCGCGGTCTCCTCCAGCGAGTGGTGGGCCACCGAGGCGCCCCCGCCGTCGAGGGGGTGCGCGTAGTTGACCTCCGGCTGCACGAGGCGGACACCCCGGCTGGCCAGGTCGAACTCGCGGAAGAACGGTGCCGCGGCGGCCATCGGCTGCACGATCGAGCAGACGTCGTGCCGGTAGCCCGGCCGCATGAGCTCCTCGGTGCGCATCCCGCCGCCCGGGCGTCCGGCCGCCTCGACGACCTGCACCCGCAGCCCGGCCGCGGCCATCCGGAGGGCCGCGGCCAGCCCGTTCGGCCCGCTCCCGACGACGACGGCGTCCGGCTTCCCGTTCACCTCGCCATCGTGCCCTCAGCCGGGCAGACCCGCGCGAGCAGAGCTCCACAGCTGCTCCAGGAGCAGGGTGGCGGCGCGGAACGGGTCGCTCTCCCCGGCCACCACCTGCTCGGCGAGGGTGCCCAGCGCCGCCGAGCCGCGGACGTCGCCGATCCGCTCGCGCAGCCCGGCCAGCGCGATCGCCTCGATCTCGCGTGCCGCGCGGACCGCCCGGCGGCGGTGCCCCTCCCCCGAGGACCCCAGCCACGCGCGGTGCTCCCCGATCGTCTCGACGAGCTCGTCGATGCCGGTGTGCGAGGCGGCCACCGTGCGGCGGATCGGCGGGCGCCAGGCGCCGGGGAGGTCGTGCCGTCCGCCGAGCGAGAGCGTGTAGCGCAGGTCGCGGACGGTCTGGTCGGCGCCGTCCCGGTCGGCCTTGTTCACCACCAGGACGTCGGCGACCTCGAGGATCCCGGCCTTGGCGGCCTGGATGCCGTCGCCCATGCCCGGCACGAGCAGCACCAGCGTGGTGTCGGCGAGCGAGGCGACCTCCAGCTCCGACTGGCCCACGCCGACGGTCTCGACCAGCACGACGTCGCACCCGGCGGCGTCGAGCACCCGCAGCGCCTGCGGGGTGGCCCAGGCCAGGCCGCCGAGGTGGCCGCGGGAGGCCATGGAGCGGATGTAGACGCCCTCGTCCCCGGCGTGGTCCTGCATGCGCACCCGGTCGCCGAGCAGCGCGCCACCGGAGAAGGGGGACGACGGGTCGACGGCGAGGACGCCGACCCGCAGCCCACGGGCGCGGTAGGCGCGGACCAGCGCGGTCGTCGTCGTGGACTTGCCGACGCCGGGCGGGCCGGTGAGGCCGACGACCTGGGCGTGCCCGGTGTGCGGGGCCAGCGCCGCGGCGACCTCGGGCAGCGCCGGGCTGGCGTCCTCGACCAGCGTGATCAGCCGCGCCACCGCGCGGGCCTCGCCGCCCCGGGCGCGGGCGACCAGGTCCGGGACGTCAACGGCGCGCCGGCCCCGCCTCCCACGGCGGGCGGCGGGGCCGGGCGTCCGGACGGCTGTGCCGAGCGCGTCCGCGGGGACGACGGAGCCCTCCGAGGTCACGCCTTCGCGGGCACGTGCAGGATCAGCGCGTCGCCCTGACCGCCGCCGCCGCACAGCGCGGCAGCACCCACGCCGCCACCGCGGCGGCGCAGCTCCAGCGCCACGTCCAGCACGATGCGCGCACCGCTCATGCCGATCGGGTGGCCCAGGGCGATCGCGCCGCCGTTGGGGTTCACCTTCTCGGGGTCGATCCCGAGCTCCCGCGTGGAGACGAGGGCGACGGCGGCGAAGGCCTCGTTGAACTCGACCAGGTCGAGGTCCGCGGGCTCGATGCCCTCGCGGGCGCAGGCCTTCTGGACGGCACGCGAGGGCTGGCTCTGCAGCGTGGCGTCCGGGCCGGCGACGACCCCGTGCGCGCCGATCTCGGCGATGGGGGTGATGCCCAGCTCGGCGGCCTTCTCCGCGCTCATGACGACGACCGCGCAGGCGCCGTCGGAGATCTGCGAGGCAGTGCCGGCGGTGATCGTGCCGTCCTGGGCGAAGGCCGGCTTGAGCCGCGACAGGGTCTCGACCGTGGTGTCGGCGCGGACGCCCTCGTCGTCGCGGAACTCGATCGGGTCGCCCTTGCGCTGCGGGATCAGCACCGGGGTGATCGCCTCGTCGAAGACGCCGTTCTTCCCGGCGCGGGCGGCCTTCTGGTGGCTCTCCGCGGCGAACGCGTCCTGCTCCTCGCGGGTCAGGTCGTAGCGGCTGTTGGCCTGCTCGGTCAGCGCGCCCATCGCGACCTGGTCGAAGGTGTCCGACAGCCCGTCGTGGGCCATCGCGTCGACCAGCTTCGTGTCGCCGTACTTGGTGCCGGTGCGGGAGCCGGGCAGCAGGTGCGGCGCCTGGGTCATCGACTCCTGGCCACCGGCCACGACGACGTCGAACTCGCCGGCGCGGATGAGCTGGTCGGCCAG
Organism: Geodermatophilus sp. URMC 65; assembly: GCF_053502545.1. Lineage (NCBI taxonomy): Bacteria > Bacillati > Actinomycetota > Actinomycetes > Geodermatophilales > Geodermatophilaceae > Geodermatophilus > Geodermatophilus sp. URMC 65. The sequence continues at coordinate 3,776,924 of NZ_CP199954.1, read as the reverse complement.
CGCGATGGCGCTCAGGCCCGAGAGGCACACCTTGTTCACGGTGATCGCCGGCACCGTCATCGGGATGCCGGCGGCCACGGCCGCGGGACGGGCCGGGTTCTGGCCGGCGCCCGCCTGCAGCACCTGACCCATGATCACGTACTCGACCTGGTCGCCGGAGATGCCGGCCCGCTCCAGCGCCGCCTTGATGGCGACGCCGCCGAGGTCGGCGGCGGAGAAGTCCTTGAGCGAGCCGAGCAGCCGCCCCATGGGGGTGCGGGCGCCGCTGACGATGACCGAACGGGACATATCTGCCTCCAGGGGCGGGTCGCCGACGCTGGCGACCGCGGTTCTGTGCCGCCGTACCACGATGGGGACACGACGTCCATCTCCAGCCGAGGATAGGACGTGGGCCTCCCCACGGACCCGAGCGTGACGAGGGTCTCAGTCGCGTCGGGTGGTGCCGACCGGGTGGGCGCCAGGGACTCCGTTCCCGGGACCGGGGAACGCTCATGCCCCGTGGTCGGCGAGCAGCAACGGCTCGTGCGGAGACCCCCGCACCGGTGTGCGGGGAGCCCACGTGTCTGTGTGGCGCCCCCACCTGTCGTCTCAGACGTCTGGTCCGGGAGGATGCCGCCGTGACCACCGACCCGCGCACCGGCCTGCCGGCCGAGCTGTTCACCACGATCGACCACGTGGGTATCGCCGTCCCGGACCTCGACGAGGCGCTGGCCTTCTACGCCCAGGCCTTCGGCGTGCACTCGGTGCACGAGGAGGTCAACGAGGAGCAGGGCGTCCGCGAGGCGATGCTCGCCGTCGGCGACGGCGAGACCCGCATCCAGCTGCTGGCGCCGCTGACCCCCGAGTCGACGATCGCCAAGTTCATCGGCCGCTCCGGCCCGGGCCTGCAGCAGCTGGCCTTCCGGGTGGCCGACGTCGAGGCGGTCAGCGCGACGCTGCGCGAGCGCGGCCTGCGACTGCTCTACGACACCCCCCGGCGCGGGACGTCGGACAGCCGGGTGAACTTCGTGCACCCCAAGGACGCCGGCGGCGTCCTCGTCGAGCTCGTCGAGCCGGCACCGACCGCGCACTGACCGCCCGTCCCGACCGCCCGACCGGTGGGCACGGCGGCTCATTACCCATCGGTAACATCTCGCGCCACTGCACCGCCTCACGAGCCGACGGAGACCCGGGAGACCGCGTGAACGACATCAGGGACGCCATCCTCGCCGACCAGCTGGACGCCCTCGCCGGGCTGCCGGTGCCGGAGTCCTACCGGGCCGTGCTGGTCCGCAAGGACGAGCAGGACATGTTCGCCGGCCTGCCCACCAGGGAGAAGGACCCGCGCAAGTCGCTGCACGTGGAGCAGGTGGCCACCCCGGAGCTCGGCCCGGGCGAGGCGATCGTGGCCGTCATGGCGTCCTCGGTGAACTACAACACCGTCTGGACGTCGATCTTCGAGCCGGTGTCGACCTTCGGGTTCCTCGAGCGCTACGGGCGCCTGCACGACCTGGCCAAGCGGCACGACCTGCCCTACCACGTGGTCGGCTCCGACCTCGCCGGTGTCGTGCTGCGCACCGGCCCGGGGGTGCACCGGTGGAAGCCCGGCGACGAGGTGGTCGCGCACTGCCTGTCGGTGGAGCTGGAGGACCCGGCCGGTCACGACGACACGATGCTGGACCCGCAGCAGCGGATCTGGGGCTTCGAGACCAACTTCGGCGGGCTGGCCGAGCTGGCCCTGGTCAAGAGCAACCAGCTGCTGCCCAAGCCCGCACACCTGTCCTGGGAGGAGGCCGCCGCGCCGGGGCTGGTCAACTCCACCGCCTACCGGCAGCTGGTCAGCCGCAACGGCGCGGACATGAAGCAGGGCGACGTCGTGCTGATCTGGGGCGCCTCGGGCGGCCTGGGCTCGTACGCCACCCAGATGGCCCTCAACGGCGGCGCCATCCCCGTCTGCGTGGTCTCCAGCCCGGAGAAGGCCGCCATCGTCCGCTCGATGGGCGCCGAGCTGGTCATCGACCGCTCGGCCGAGGGCTACCGCTTCTGGAAGGACGAGCAGACCCAGGACCCCAGGGAGTGGCAGCGGTTCGGCAAGCGGATCCGCGAGCTGACCGGCGGGGACGACGTCGACATCGTCTTCGAGCACCCGGGCCGCGAGACCTTCGGCGCCAGCGTCTACGTCGCCAAGAAGGGCGGCACGATCGTCACCTGCGCCTCCACCAGCGGGTACCTGCACCAGTACGACAACCGCTACCTGTGGATGAACCTCAAGCGGATCGTCGGCAGCCACTTCGCCAACTACAAGGAGGCGTGGGAGGCCAACCGGCTCATCGACAAGGGCCTCGTCCACCCCACGCTGTCGAAGGTCTACCCGATGGACCAGGTCGGGCAGGCGGCCTGCGACGTCCACCACAACTGTCACCAGGGCAAGGTCGGCGTGCTGACCCTCGCCCCGGAGGAGGGTCTGGGCGTCAAGGACGCCGAGAAGCGGGAGGAGCACCTCACCGCGATCAACCGGTTCCGGGGCGTCTGAAGAAGGACCTCCCCGCCCCCACCGCTCGCGCGCTCGCGGCGGGACCCTGCGGGGAGGCCGCCCGGTTCGTTGCGGGGCGCCGGCACGTGGCACGGCAGCGCGCGGTGCTGGCACCCTGCAGGGGTGGGCCCGGCGACACGCCGGGCCCACCCGCCGACTCTGCGAGGATGACCGCATGACCGATCCCCGCCGCGACATGCTGCCGATGCGCGAGGCCCAGCACTCGTTCGACGTGGTGCTCCGGGGCTACGACCGGCACCAGGTGGCCGAGACGATCGAGCGCCTCGAGGCCGACATCCAGGTGGCCCTGGCCGACCGCGACGCAGCGATGAGCCGCTCGGCCGACCTGGCCGGCCAGCTCTCGGCGCTGCACGGGGAGATCGACCAGCTGCGGCGCAAGGCCGCGTCCTCCGGTCCGGCCACCTTCGAGAACATCAGCGAGCGCATCCAGCACATGCTGCGGCTGGCCGAGGAGGAGGCCGCGGAGATCCGGCGCTCGGCCGAGCAGGAGGCCCAGGCGCTGCGGGAGCACACCGCCGCCGAGGAACGGGCGATGCACGAGCGGCACGCCGCCGGCCAGGCCGAGGTCGACCGGATGATCGCCGAGGCCCGGCAGAACGCCGAGCAGATCGCCAGCAAGGCGCAGATCCGCGCCGACGAGCTGGTTGCCAAGGCCCAGGAGAAGGTCGCCCGGCTCGACGCCGAGTCCCAGGCCCGGCGGGCCAAGGTCGAGGAGGACTTCGAGATCGCCCAGCGGGCGCGCCGCCAGGAGGCCGCCCGGCAGGACGAGGAGCGCGACCGCTCCTCCGCCGAGGCCGCCCGCCAGCGGGTCGCCGCGGCCGAGGAGCACGCCGCCCGGCTGGTCAGCGAGGCCGAGGCCGCCGCGGCCGCCGTCCGTGCGGTGCGCGACGAGCTCACCGGCCGGCTGCTCGAGGCGCGCTCGCTGCTCGAGCGGCTGCCCGACCTCGGCGACCGGCGTCCCCAGCCGCAGGCCGGCCCCCGGCCGCCCGCGCCGGCCCGTCCGCAGCCGACCCCTCGCGTCCCGCAGGCCCAGCCCGGGTCGGCCCCCGAGGAGCAGCGCCAGCCGCAGCCGGTCGGGCCGGTCACGGCCCAGCAGCCGGTGGTGCGGCCCACGACGGGACCCCAGCCGGCGCAGCGGCCGGTCGCCCCGCCGACGACGGGCAACGGCGAGGCCGCCGCGGCCCGGCAGCCCACCCGGCCGCCGGCGCCGCCGACGCAGCCGGCCGTCACCCCGGCGGCCGACGCTCCCACCCAGCAGGTCGACCCCGACTCGGAGACGACCCAGCAGCTGCACCCGGTGCCCACCGGGAGCACGGCCGCCGCCTCCGCGCCGCCGCGGGTCGACCCGCCCACGCTCGTGCAGCCGGCCGTCACACCCGACGACGCCGACACCGGCAGCCAGACCGTTCCGCCCGGCCGGCGCTGAACGAGGGCCATCCTCCCCGGCACCGGTCCCCGTCCGGGGGGCGGCTCGGCGCCCTCGTGCAGGGCAGCACCGGCGTGGTCGTCGTCGGCGTCGCGCTGCTCGCGGTGCTCGGTGCGGCGGTCCTCGCCCTGGTCCTCGGGGACGACCCGGCGGACCGGCCGTCCGCCGACGGCGGCCGCCCCGGCGTGGGCCCGACCCTGCCTCCCACCCCCGGGACGACGACCACCCCCTCGGCGTCCCCGGCGCCGGACGGGCCCGCCGGGGAGCTCCTGGGCTGGGCCGCCCGCGAGCTGCCCGACGGCGCACGGTTGCGGCCGCAGGACGACGTCCGCGGCGACCTCCTGGCGGCCGGCGTCCCCGACGACCTGGTGGCCACCGAGGAGCCGACCGGCCCCGACGACGTGGTGCTCACCGTGACCGGCGGGGAGCCGCGGCCCGGCAGCCGGGTCGTCGCCCGCTTCGACGGGCTCACCGTCGTCGACCCCTCCCCCGGCGCCCCGACGGCCGAGGAGCTCGAGCGGCGGCGGGCGCTGGCCGAGGCGATGCTGGCCAACCCCACCACGCACGCCTCCGAGGAGGCCGCCGCGGTGCTGCGGTCGGCCGACGTCGACATGCGCCTGCTGTCGCTGCTGGCCGTGCTGACCGCCCGGGAGGGCGTCGACGTGGCCGCCTTCCCGCGGGACGACGGCGCCGAGGGTCCGGCCCGCAGCGTGCTGCTCAGGGCCGTCGGCGGCGCCCCCGTCGGGTCCGGGGAACCCGCCACGGCGGCGCTGACGACCTGGCTGGACGCGCAGCTGCCACCGTTCGCCCCCGACTCCGTCGAGGTGACCGGGGGCGGCGTCCGGCTGTCCCACCGTTACGCCTCCGACCCCGACGGGCTGGTGACCGAGGTCTCCCCGTGACTCTCGGTTGGACAGGAGTCGCGAAGGGTGCGCGAATGGACGCCGGACCGGCACACCGGCCCGCTCGCGCACCCGCTGGAGGAACCGTGGACCGCTGGACCCGCGTGCTGGCCGTCGCCGCCGTGACCGCCGGGACGGTGCTCGCCGCCCCGCCCGCGGCCGGCGCCGCCGAGACCGGCCTGCTGCGCCTGGCCCACCTGTCCCCCGACACCCCGGCCGTCGACGTCTACGTCGACTCGGTCTCCGACCCCGGCGACGGGACGGCGCTGCTCACCGTGCCCGGGGTCGGCTACGGCACGATCTCCGGCTACCAGGACGTGCCCGAGGGCGTGTACACCGTCAGCATGCGCCAGGCCGGCGCCGACCCGGCCACCCCGCCGGTGCTCTCCACCACCGTGCAGGTCGGCCCCGACAGCGCGCGCACCGTCGCCGGCGTGGGCCGCTTCGCCGACCTGGGCCTGGAGGTGCTCGAGGACGACCTCGCCCTCCCGCCGTCGGGCCGGGCACGGGTACGGGTCGTCTCGGCCGCGGCCAACGCACCGACGCTGGACGCCTCCGCGGGCGGCACCGACCTCGCCACCGACCTGGCCTTCGCCGAGGCCGGCGACTACACCAGCGTGCCTGGTGACGGCGGTCCGCTGCAGGTGACCGTGGACGGCGAGCAGACCGAGCTGCCACTGGAGCTGGCCCCGGGCTCGGTGTACAGCCTGTTCGTCCTGGACCGGCCCGAGGGCGGGCTGACCGTGCGCACGGTCCTGGACGCCGCAGGCTCCGGTGTCGTCCCGACCGGCGGCGTGGAGACCGGCGCCGGGGGCACCGCATCCGCCCAACTGGAGCCCGGCGTCGTGGGCGGCGCCGTCGGCCTCACCGTCCTGACCGGCCTGCTGCTGGCCTCGCGGTCGCGGCGTGGTGCCGCGCGGCGCTGAGGCCCGGCCGGTGTGCCGCCACCGGCCGACGCGGCGGCCGGTGCTGCCGCTGGCCCGGGGGCTGGTCGCCGGCACCGCGGTCCTCGCCGGTGCGGTGGCGCTGCTCTCCCCCGGCGGGCCCGCACCGGCAGCCGCAGGAGCGCCGCCCGCCGCGACCGTCCCCGCCCCGGTGGTCGCCGAGGCCGGCACGGACGAGACGTCGGCGGCGCCCGTGCGCGTGCGCGTGCCGGCGATCGGGGTGGACAGCGAGCTGCTGCGGCTGGGCACCGACGCCTCTGGGGTCCTGGTGCCCCCGGACGACTTCGCCCGGGCCGGGTGGTTCGCCGGCGGCGCCGTCCCGGGCGACGTCGGCCCCGCGGTGGTCGCCGGGCACGTGGACTCGGTCGACGGGCCGGCGGTCTTCTCCCGCCTGCGCGACCTCGCGCCCGGCGACGAGGTGCTCGTCGACCGCGCGGACGGGACGACGGCCCGCTTCACGGTGACCGGGGTCGGCCGGTACCCGAAGGACGACTTCCCGACCGAGGCGGTCTACGGACCGACGCCGCGGGCGGAACTGCGGCTGATCACCTGCGGCGGCGACTTCGACCGGTCGGCACGCAGCTACGCGGACAACGTCGTCGTCTTCGCCCGGCTGACCTGATGCCACGGCCCCGTCCCGGGTCCCGCCCTGAGCTTGCGAGGGGTGGGGAGGACGGGGTCCTTCTACTGCGAGCGGTGGGGGGCAGGGAGGTCCTTCTTCAGCGGCGGTGGCCCCGGGCCGACCAGCAGGTCGTGTGCCAGTGCCGGCGCAGGTCGGCGGCCGAGTCGGTGTCCCAGGGGTCGAGGTCGGAGTCGCGCGGGTAGGCCGGCCAGGTCACCAGGTGCGGCGTCGCGGGGCGGATCTCCTGGTCGCAGCCCGGGCAGCGGTAGCTCTTGCCGCTCGCGGCCCCGGTGAGCCGGCGCACCACCCAGTCGCCGTCCGCCGCCTCCTCCACCATCTCGGGACGGCGCAGGGGGTCGCGGCCCGCAGGCCGCGACCCCCTCCGACCGCTGCGGCGGGACACCGGGTCAGCGGCGCGCCATGTCACGGGCGGCATGGTCCCGGAACCCGCGGCCGGTCTTGCGGCCCAGGTACCCGGCGGTGACCAGGTGCTCGAGCAGCGGGGCGGGCGCGAAGCCCGGCTCGCGGAACTCGGTGTAGAGCTCCCGCTCGATGGCCAGGGACACGTCCAGGCCGACGACGTCCAGCAGCTCGAACGGGCCCATCGGGTAGCCGCAGCCGACCTTCATGGCGGCGTCGATGTCGTCGGCGGTCGCGTAGTGCGCCTCGAGCATCTTCACCGCGTCGTTGAGGTAGGGGAACAGCAGCGCGTTGACGATGAACCCGGCCCGGTCGGAGCAGGAGACGGCGTGCTTGCCCAGCCGCTGGCACACCGCGTGCGCCGTCGCGGCCACGTCGGGGGCGGTCGAGATGGTGGAGACGACCTCCACCAGCTTCATCACCTGGGCCGGGTTGAAGAAGTGCATGCCGACGACGTCCTCCGGCCGACCGCTGGCCTTGGCGCACTCGATGACCGGCAGGCTCGAGGTCGTGGTGGCCAGCACCGCGCCGGGCTTGGCGATCTCGCCGAGGTTGGCGAACAGCGCCTCCTTGACCGGCAGCGACTCGACGACGGCCTCGATGACCAGGTCGCGGTCGGCGAGCTCGTCGAGGACCGTCGTCCCGCTGACCCGCGCGAGCACCTCGTCGCGCGTGGCCTCGTCGAGCCGGCCGCGCTGGACCTGCTTCTCCAGCGACCTCGCCAGCTCCCGGTGCACCGCCTCGACCTTCTCCGGCGAGCGGGCGACGAAGCGGACGTCGTAGCCACCCCTGGCAGCGACCTCGACGATGCCGGTGGCCATCGTCCCGGAGCCGACGACGCCCACCGTGGAGACCTCGCGGGCGCCCTCGGCGGCCCCGCCCTCGACCGGGGTGTGCGCGTCGGGCACGACCTCGGCGGAGTCCCGGCCGGCGTAGGTGTAGAAGCCGCGGCCGGTCTTCCGGCCCAGCAGACCCGCGGTCATCATCTGCTTGATGATCGGGCTGGGCGCGTGCAGCCGGTCGCGGGACTGCCGGTACATCGTCTCGAGGATCTCGTAGGCGGTGTCGATGCCGATGAGGTCCATGAGCGCCAGCGGGCCCATCGGCAGGCCGCAGCCCAGCCGCATGGCCGCGTCGATGTCCTCACGGCTGGCGTAGCGGTGCTCGTACATGGCGACCGCGTGGTTGAGGTAGCCGAACAGCAGCGCGTTGGCGATGAAGCCGGCCTTGTCGCCGATGGTGACGTCGACCTTGCCCAGCCGCTCGGCCAGCGCCTCGACGTCCTCGATCACCGACGGCTCGGTGACGACGGTGCGCACGACCTCGACCAGCTTCATGACCGGTGCCGGGTTGAAGAAGTGCATCCCGATGACCTTGCCCGGCCGCCCGGTGGCCACCGAGATCTCGGTGACCGACAGGCTCGAGGTGTTGGTGGCCAGGATGGTGTCCGGCGGGCAGATCTTGTCGAGCGCGGCGAAGATGTCGCGCTTGAGCTCCAGCCGCTCCGGCACGGCCTCGATCACCAGCTCGGCCTGCGCGAGGTCCTCCAGCGACGTGGCGAACCGGATCCGGCCGAGGATGGCGTCACGGTCGGCGGGGTCGAGCTTGCCGCGCTGGACCGCTCGCCCGGTGGAGTGCTCCAGGTGCTCCCGCCCGCGGGCCACGGCTGCCTCGTCGACGTCCACGGCGGTCACCGACAGGCCCGCCCGGGCGAGGACCTCGGCGATGCCGGCGCCCATCGTGCCCAGCCCCACCACGCCGACCTCGGTCAGTTCTCTGGCCACGCTGCCCTCTCCTCTGCGCCGGTACCCGGCCCCGGGCACCCCGTCCCCGATCGGGGGCAGTCTCCCACTCGGACCGCTCGCGCCCGCTACCGGCCGGTAGGCCGGGCGTCCCCTGCAGAGGGGTCCTCTCTCAGAACAGCCGCTGCGTGGGGTCGTCGGTGCCCTTGAGGACGGCGTAGTCGACGGTCAGGCACTCGATGCCGCGGTCGCCGGCGAGCACCCGCGCCTGCGGCTTGATCTCCTGCGCGGCGAACACCCCGCGCACCGGCGCGAGCAGCGGGTCGCGGTTGAGCAGCTCGAGGTAGCGGGTCAGCTGCTCCACGCCGTCGATCTCGCCGCGCCGCTTGACCTCGACGGCCACGGTGGCACCGTCGGCGTCCCGGCAGAGCAGGTCCACCGGACCGATTGCGGTCGGGTACTCACGGCGCACCAGCGACCACCCCTGCCCGAAGGTCTCCACGTGCAGGGCGAGCAGCCGCTGCAGCTCGGCCTCGACGCCGTCCTTCTGCAGGCCCGGGTCGACGCCGAGCTCGTGGGAGCTGTCGTGCTCGACCGACTCGATGGTGATGATCAGCTGCTCGCCGGCCTTGTTGGTGACCGTCCAGGTGCCGGAGGCCCCATCAGGACCACTGACCAGCTCGTCCTTGAACGAGCACGGCGGGGTCATCCAGTTCAGCGGCTTGTAGGCGCGGTCGTCGGCGTGCACGGAGACCGAGCCGTCGGCCTTGACGAGCAGCAGCCGCGGCGCCATGGGCAGGTGGGCGGTCAGCCGCCCCACGTAGTCGACCGAGCAGCGGGCGATGACCAGGCGCACGGGGACCGACGGTACCGAACCGGCAACGACGGGCCGGGGACGCCGGGGGTCCCCGCGGTGGCACGGCATCCTGACCAGGTGAGACGCGCTCCGCTGACCGCCGTCCTGGCCGCGCTCGTGCTGGTGGCCGGGTGCGCCGGGGACACCGGCCGCGACGCGGCGGCTCCCCCGCCGGCGCCCGTCCCCGACGGGCCGGGTCGGCTGGTGCTCGAGGTGGAGCACGTCGGCGGGTTCACCACGCCCGCGGCGCTGGCCGCCCGGGTGCCGCTCGTCGCCGTCTACGGCGACGGCCGGGTCGTGGCGCCGGGGGCGCAGATCGAGGTGTACCCGCCGCCCGCGCTGCCCTCCCTGCAGGTGTGGCAGCTCGACGCGGAGGGGGTGCAGACCGTCGTCGACCGCGCCGTCACGGCCGGCGTGACGGACACCGCCGACCTGGGCTCGCCCCCGGTCGCCGACGCCCCGGCGACCCGCTTCACCCTCGTCACCGACGCGGGGACGTCGGTGCGCGAGGTCCCGGCGCTGTTCGAGCTGCCCGACGACAGCGGGCTCACCCTGGAGCAGGAGGCGGCACGCGGCGAGCTGCGCGGTCTGCTCGAGGTGCTCACCTCGCCCGAGCCGCTCGGCGCCACCGGCCCGGAGCCCTACGCGGCCACGGCGGTGGCGGCCGTCGCCGGACCGTGGACGCCGCCCACCGACCCCGCGCTGCTGCAACCGGAGACGGCCTGGCCCGGCCCCGCGCTGCCCGGCGAGCGCCTCCCCGGCGGGCCGCTGACCGGCGGGGCGGACCTGTCCTGCGTCGTCGCCCGGGGTGCCGAGGCGGACGCCGTCCTGGCCGCGGCCGCGTCGGCGACCACGCTCACGCCGTGGGTCGCCGGGGACGGCAGCCGGTGGTCGCTCACCCTGCGCCCGTTGCTGCCGCACGAGACCGGCTGCGCCGACCTCAGGGCCCGCTGAGACGACGCAGGCCCGGCTCCTCCGGACGGGAGGGCCGGGCCGTGGCCCCGTCCCGGCCCCGCCCTGAGCGTGCGGAGGGTGGGGAGGACGGGGCCCTCTCCTAGGCCGTCACGGGCTGACGCAGGTCGTCGTCCACCTCGACCCGGGCCACCGGGTCGACCGTGGAGGTCGACCGGTACCGGTCCACGTCGAGGATGCCCTCGCGCTTGGCGACGATCGTCGGGACCAGCGCCTGACCGGCGACGTTCACCGCGGTCCGGCCCATGTCCAGGATCGGGTCGATTGCCAGCAGCAGGCCGACGCCGGCCAGCGGCAGGCCCAGCGTGGAGAGGGTCAGCGTCAGCATGACCACCGCGCCGGTCACCCCGGCCGTGGCCGCCGAGCCGACGACCGAGACCAGCGCGATCAGCAGGTAGTCGGTGAGGCCGAGGTCGACACCGAAGAACTGCGCCACGAAGATCGCGGACAGCGCCGGGTAGATCGCCGCGCAGCCGTCCATCTTCGTGGTGGCGCCCAGCGGGACGGCGAAGGACGCGTAGGACCGCGGCACCCCGAGGTTCTGCTCGGTCACCCGCTCGGTCACCGGCAGGGTGCCGATCGAGGAGCGGGACACGAAGGCCAGCTGGATGGCCGGCCACGCGCCGGCGAAGTACCGCAGCGGCGAGAGGCCGTGCAACCGCAGCAGCACCGGGTAGACGACGAAGAGCACCAGCGCGAGGCCGACGTACACCGACCCGGCGAAGACGCCGAGCGAGCCCAGCGACTCCCAGCCGTAGCTGGCCACGGCGTTGCCGATCAGACCGACGGTGCCGATCGGGGCGAGCAGGATGACCCACCACAGCAGCTTCTGCACGACCGCCAGCGCCGAGCGGGTCAGCGCCAGGAACGGCTCGGCGGGCTCCCCCACCTTCAGGGCGGCCACACCGACCGCGACGGCCAGCACGATCAGCTGGAGCACGTTGAAGGACAGGCCGTCGTCGGCCGAGGACTGCAGGCCGAGGATGTTGGCGGGCACCAGCCCGGTGAGGAAGTCCCACCAGGAACCCGTGGTCTCGGGCGCGGCCTGGGCGGCGGCGTCCACGGAGCTGTTGCGGCCCGGCTGGGTGAGCAGCCCGAGGCCGATGCCGAGGGAGACCGCGATGAGTGCGGTGATCGCGAACCACAGCAGCGTCTGTCCGGCCAGGCGGGCGGCGTTGGAGACCTGCCGGAGGTTGGCGATGCTGACGATCACCGCGGTGACGATCAGCGGCGGGACGAGGACCTTGAGCAGCGTGACGAAGGTGCTGCCGACGGTCTGGAGGGTGCTGGTCAGCCAGTTCGGCGTCCCGTCGGCGACGGGACCCATGTCCCGGGCGACGAGCCCGAGGGCGACGCCCAGCACGAGGGCGAGGAGGACCTGCGCCGCGAACGGGACGCGGCGGAGACGAGCGAGCACGGAAGTGCCTTCCGGGGACGGTGTGGAGGGGACGTCGGAGCGTGCGAGCGCTCAGGAGTCGGCCGTCATCCGTCCGAAGTCGAGCGCACGCCGCCGGGTGAGGTCCCACCTGTCGCGCACGTCAGAGGACAAGGCGTGCCCGGCGTCGTCCCATCCCCCCTGTGTGCACTCTCACCGGCGCAGCCCGCTCCTCGCCGTCCCCGAGTCTGGAACGGCCTCCCTTCAGGGGCCCGCGCCGAGCCTGCGAGGCGTGGGGGAAGGGAGGTCCTCCTTCAGTCGGACCAGACCGGGCGTCGCTTCTCCAGGAACGCCGACATGCCCTCGACCGCGCCGGGGAGCTGGCTGGCGGCGGCCATCACCTCGACCGCGGTGGTGTAGGCGTCCCGCTCGGGCCGGCCGAGCTGGGCGTGCATCGTCTGCTTGCCCCACGCCTTGCTCGCCCGCGACCCGCGGGTGGCCCGGGCCATGAGGTCGGCGACGGCGGCGTCGAGCTCGGCGTCGGGCACCACCCGGTTGACCAGCCCCCAGTCCAGCGCGGTGGCCGCGTCGATGACGTCGCCGGTGAGCGCCAGCTCCATGGCCCGCTTGCGGCCGATGTCCCGGGCGATGGCGACCATCGGCGTGTGGCAGAACCAGCCGCCCTTGCCGCCGGGCGCGGCGAAGCCGGCCGACTCGGCGGCCACGGCCAGATCGCACGAGGCCACCAGCTGGCAGCCGGCCGCGGTGGCCAGCGCGTGCACCCTGGCGAGCACCACCTGCGGGAGGTCGTGCAGCGTCTGCATGAGCTCGGTGCACAGCTGCAGCAGGCTGCGCACCTCGGGAACCGGCCGGCCGGCGACGTCGGCGAAGTCGTGGCCGGCGCTGAACACCGGCCCCTCCGCCGCGATCACCAACCCGGCCGCGTCGCTCTCCCCCACCGCCGTCACGGCACCCAGCAGCTGGGTCAGGTGGTCCCGGGAGAGCGCGTTGCGCTTGGCCGGCCGGCACATCGTGAGGGTGACGACGTCGCCGTCCCGCTCGACCAGGGGTGCGCCCTCTGCAGTCATGGGCCGACGCTAGCCGACCTCTGGACCGGCAGGGGCGCGCCGTGCAACCGCCCACGGCCCCCCTCCTTGGCGCCGTACATGGCCTGGTCGGCCTCCTGCAGGGCCTCCTCGAACGGTGTGCCGGGTGGGGCCATGGCCAGCCCGATGCTCGCCGAGACCCGCACGTGGCGGCGTCCGACCGCGACGTCGTCCACCAGCGCGAGGACGAGGCGCTGCCCGAGCGTCGTCGCCGCCCCCCGGTCCACGCCGGGCAGGACGGCGGCGAACTCGTCGCCGCCGAGCCGCCCGAACACCGCGCCGGGCACCTCCTCCAGGTACGTGCGGAGGCGCTCGGCGAGGCGGACGAGCACCTGGTCCCCCACGGCGTGCCCACCGCGGTCGTTGACCTCCTTGAAGTGGTCGACGTCGATGAAGAGGACCGCACCGCCGCCGATCAGCGCGGCCCGGCCAGCGTCGAGGAGGTGGGCACGGTTGGCCAGGCCGGTCAGCGGGTCCTGCTGGGCCACCCGGGTGAGGGCCCGGCGCCACCCGTCGGCGTCGGTGGCCACGGTGGTCAGCCGGTCGACGATCTCGGCCAGGACCCGCTCCTGCTCGGCGTCGGCGTCCGGCGCCAGGTCGCGCACCGCGGTGGAGAGCAGGTCGAGGACCTCGTCCAGCGGCGCGCCGATGGCGACGGCCTCGAGCACCCGCCCCTGGGACACCAGGAGTCGGGCGTCCCACCGGTGTGCCGTGACCTGGCGCCGCAGGGAGAGCACGCTGCGCACGAGGCGGACCTGGATCTGCAGGACGTCGAGGTCGTCCCCGGAGAAGGAGCGGACGTCGTCGTCGAAGACCCCCAGCGAGCCGAGGACGAAGCCGTCCTCGTCGATCAGGGGGACGCCGAGGTAGGCGCGGATCGCACCGGCCGCCACCCCCGGGTTCTCGGCGAACACCGGGTGCGCGAGCGCGTCGGTCACCTCCAGCGGCTCCCGCATCGCCACCACGTGGGCGCAGAACGACAGCTCGTCGGGTACGGTCGAGAACGGCACGCCGGCGCCGATCTCGGCGGGGAAGCACTGCAGGTCCGGACCGACGAGGTTGATCACCGCGATGGGCGCGTGCAGAGCGCGGGCCATGTAGGCCACCACGGCATCGAGGTCGGCGTCGCCGACGTGGCCGCCGAGCCGGTAGCTGGCGATCGCGGCGAGGCGGTCGGGGTCGGCCACGGCGAGACGGGGGCTCTGCACGCGCGGGACCGTAGCGGCTGGGGGTCACGATCCACACACGAGACGACACCCCGCGTTGCCCGTGTCACGCGACCGGCTCCGGCGCCACGCGCGCGGACCCGGACAGGGCAGGATCGCGGCATGGACCCCGTGCGCTTCGGACTGACGGGCTACGGCTTCGGCGGCCGGTACTTCCACGCACCCCTGCTGGCGGCCGCGCCGGAGGTCGACCTGCTCGGCGTGGTGACGACGTCGGCCGAGCGGCGGGCGCAGGTCGCCGCCGAGCACCCCGGCCTGCGCACCTTCGGCTCGCTCGAGGAGCTGGCCGACGCCGGCGCCGAGGCGGTGGCGATCTCCACCCCGGCGGACACGCACACCCCGCTGGCCGAGCAGGCACTGGGTCTGGACCTCGCCGTGGTCTGCGACAAGCCCTTCGCGCTGGACGCCCCGGCCGCGGAGGGGACGGTGCAGCTGGCCGCGGCCCGCCGACTGGCGCTGGCGCCGTACCAGAACCGCCGGTGGGACTCCGACTTCCGCACCGTCCGGGCGCTGGCGGACGCCGGCCGGCTCGGCACGGTGACCCGCTTCGAGTCGCGCTTCGAGCGGTTCGAGCCCGAACCGGGCCCGCCGGCCGCGGGCGGCGGCACGCTGCTGGACTTCGGCAGCCACCTGGTCGACCAGGCGCTGGTGCTGCTCGGCCCGGTGACGAGCGTCTACGCCGAGTGGCGGGTGCGTGAGTCGGGCCTGGACGACGACGTCTTCGTCGCGCTCACCCACGCCGGGGGCGCCCGCTCGCACCTGTGGGGCAGCTGGAGCCAGGGCGCGCCCGGCGACCGCTTCCGGGTCAGCGGTACCGAGGGCGCCTACGCCGTCGGGGGGCCGATGGACGGGCAGGAGGCCGCGCTGCTGGCCGGGCAGACGCCGGCGACGCTGGGCGAGCGCTGGGGCGCCGAGCCGCAGGAGCGGTGGGGCCGGCTGCGCCGCGGCGACGAGGGCGTGGTGGTGCCCACCGAGCGCGGCCGGTGGGACAGCTTCTACCCGGCCTTCGCCGCCGCCGTCCGCGGGCAGGGGCCGGTGCCGGTCGACCCGCGGGACGCCGTCGCCACCGCCCGGGTGCTCGACGCCGCCCGCCGCAGCGCCACCGAGGGCGTCGCCGTCCCGTTGGGCTGACGTGGACCCCGGGTTGCCGCCGCTGACGCCGCCGGACGACGTCCGGCCGGCCCTGCTGCGCCAGACCTGGCGGGACGTCGCCTTCCTGCACTGGCCCCTCGACCCGGCCGTCGCCGCCCGTCTGCTGCCGCCGGGCACCCGGCCGGACGTGCTGGCGGGCGTGACCTATGCCGGCGTGGTGTCGCTGCGGATCACGCGCACGGCTCCCGGGGCCGGCCCCGCGCTGCAGTTGGCGGGGTCCTTCGCCGAGGTCAACGTGCGGCTGTACGCCGTGGACGGGCGCGGGCGGCGCAGCGTCGTCTTCCTGCGCATGGACGCCGAGCGGCTGCTGCCCGTGCTGGCGGCGCGGGCCCTCACCCGCCTGCCGTACGTGTGGTCGCACACCCGCGTGCAACGCGACGACGACCTGTACGTCGTGGTCGCCGGCCGGCACCTGCGGATCGTCCTGCGCGTCGGGGCCCCGCTGGCCGCGGGTCCGCTGGAGCGGTTCGTGACCGACCGCTGGGGCCTGCACACGCGGGTCGCCGGCCGCACCGTCCACCTGCCGGTGGCGCACCCACCGTGGCCGCTGCGGACCGCCGAGCTCGTCGACCTCGCCGGTGACCCGCTGGCCGCGGCGGGGATGCCCGCGGCGCCCGGTCCTCCGGTGAGCGTCCTGTTCTCCCCCGGTGTGGACGACGTCCGCCTCGGGCTCCCGAGCCGCGTGTGAGCGCAGCGGCCCCTCCTCGGCGTCCCCGAGCCTGCGAGGGGAGCCCGGAGCGTCCTCCTACCGCTCCTCGAGGCCGTTGGCCTCGCGGACCACGTCGACGATCTGGCCCATGATCTCGGTCAGCCCGAAGTCCTTGGGCGTGAAGACGCGGGCCACGCCCTGCTCGCGCAGCCGGCGGGCGTCGCTGTCGGGCACGATGCCGCCGACGACCACCGGGACGTCGTCCAGGCCGGCCTCGCGCAACCCGCGCAGCACCGCCGGCACCACCTGCAGGTGCGAGCCGGAGAGCACCGACAGCCCGACGACGTGCACGTCCTCCTCGACCGCGGCGCTGACGATCTGCGCCGGGGTCAGCCGGATGCCCTGGTAGACCACCTCGAAGCCGGCGTCGCGCGCACGGACGGCGACCTGCTCGGCGCCGTTGGAGTGCCCGTCCAGGCCGGGCTTGCCGACCAGGAAGCGCAGCCGCCCGCCCAGCTCCTCGCCCGTGGCGCGCACCCGCTCCCGGACGTCGGCCAGCGTCGCGTCGGCCTCGCCACCTCCGGCGGCCGCGGCGACGCCGGTGGGGGCCCGGTACTCGCCGAAGACCTCGCGCAGCACGCCGGCCCACTCCCCCGTCGTCACGCCGGCGCGGGCGCACTCGAGGGTGGCGTCCATCAGGTTCTCGTCGGTGCCGGCGACCCGGCGCAGCCGCTCCAGCGCCTTCTGCACCGGCTCGGGGTCGCGCTCGGCCCGCCACGTCAGCACGGACGCGCAGGCCGCCGCCTCCGCGGCCGGGTCGACCACCTGGATCGCCGCGTCGAGGTCGGCGAGCAGTGGGTTGGGCTCGGTGCTCTCGAACCGGTTCACGCCGACGACGACGTCGTCCCCGCTCTCCATCCGGCGGCGCCGCTCGGCGAGCGAGGCGACGAGCTGGCCCTTCATGTAGCCGGACTCGACGGCGGCCACCGCGCCGCCCATCTCCTGCACCCGGGCGATCTCCGCGCGGGCGCCCTCGACCAGCTCGGCGACCTTCTGCTCCACGACTACCGAGCCGGTGAACAGGTCGTCGTACTCGAGCAGGTCGGTCTCGTAGGCCAGCACCTGCTGCAGCCGCAGCGACCACTGCTGGTCCCAGGGCCGGGGCAGGCCCAGCGCCTCGTTCCAGGCCGGCAGCTGCACGGCGCGGGCGCGGGCGTCCTTGGACAGGGTGACCGCGAGCATCTCCAGCACGATCCGCTGGACGTTGTTCTCCGGCTGCGCCTCGGTCAGGCCGAGGGAGTTGACCTGGACGCCGTAGCGGAAGCGGCGGTGCTCGGGGCGCTCGACGCCGTAGCGCTGGAGGGTCAGCTCGTCCCACAGCCGGGTGAACGCCCGCATCTTGCACATCTCCTCGACGAAGCGGACGCCCGCGTTGACGAAGAAGGAGATGCGCGCGACGACCTCGCTGAAGCGCTCCTGCGGCACCTGGCCGGAGTCGCGCACCGAGTCCAGGACGGCGATCGCGGTGCTCGTCGCGTAGGCGATCTCCTGCACCGGCGTCGCCCCGGCCTCCTGCAGGTGGTAGCTGCAGATGTTGATCGGGTTCCACCTCGGCATCACCGACACCGTGTAGGCGACCATGTCGGTGATCAGCCGCATCGAGGGCCCGGGCGGGAAGACGTGGGTCCCCCGCGACAGGTACTCCTTGATGATGTCGTTCTGCGTCGTCCCGGCGAGCTTGCCGACGTCGTGACCGTGCTCCTCGGCGACCGCCTGGTAGAGCGCCAGCAGCCACATCGCCGTCGCGTTGATCGTCATCGACGTGTTCATCTCGTCGAGCGGGATGCCGTCGAAGAGCGACCGCATGTCGCCGATGTGGGTCACCGGCACGCCGACCTTGCCGACCTCACCGACGGAGAGCTCGTCGTCGGGGTCGTAGCCGGTCTGCGTCGGCAGGTCGAACGCCACCGACAGGCCGGTCTGCCCCTTGGCGAGGTTGCGCCGGTACAGGGCGTTGGACTCGGCCGGCGAGGAGTGGCCGGCGTAGGTGCGCATGACCCAGGGGCGGTCGCGCTCCTTCGGCATGTGCGGGAACGACATGCCAGCGGAGTGTAGGGGTGTTACCCGCCAGTAGAAGCGACCCCTCGGGGTGTCCCCGGGTGGCACACTCGCAGGCGCCGAGAGGAGGACTGCGATGGCACCGGTGGCCGGCACGCACTACCTGGCGGGCCCGGTGATCGCGTTCGCGGTCATCGCCGTGCTCGCGCTGTTCCTGCGGTGGGCGTTCCGGAGCGAACCGCGCCGTCGTCCCCCTGCCGACGACGGTCTGCTCACCCGGATCGCCACGCTGTCCCGGCGGGAGTCGGCGATGGCGCTGCGCGCGGTGCTCTCCGACGCGGGGATCCGCTCGACGGTGCGCTCCGCCGGGGCGCACCGCGCGGAGGTGCTCGTCTTCCCGGAGGACGCCGACCGCGCCCGCGTGCTGGCCTCGTCCTTCCGCCCAGGTTGACAGAGGAGCCCGTCCTCCCCACCCTCCGCAGGCTCAGCAGAAGGACCCGTCCTCCTCACGCCTCGCAGGCTCGGCGCGAGCCTCGGGACGGGGCCGGGACGGGCCGGCGCGCCGTGGGTCCGGCTAGTCGGGGCGCTGCACCCGCTCGATGTGGGCGCCCAGACCGCGCAGCTGCTCGACGAAGTCGGGGTAGCCGCGGTCGACGTGGTGCACGTCCTGCACCTCGGTGACGCCGTCGGAGACCAGCCCGGCCAGCACCAGCCCGGCGCCGGCGCGGATGTCGGTGGCGAGCACCGGCGCGCTGGAGAGCCGCTCCCGGCCCCGGACGACGGCGTGGTGGCCGTCGGTGCGCACCGAGGCGCCCAGCCGGACCAGTTCGTTGACGAACATGAACCGGCCCTCGAACACGTTCTCGGTGATCAGCGCCGTCCCCGTGGAGACGGCGGCCAGCGCGACCGCCATCGGCTGGAGGTCGGTCGGGAAGCCCGGGTAGGGCAGCGTGACGACGTCCACGCAGCGCGGGCGGCCGTCCATCGCGACCCGCAGCCCGTCGGGCAGCGGCTCGACCTGCGCACCGGCGTCGCTGAGCTTGGCCAGCGCCACGGTGAGGTGGTCAGCGACGG
Organism: Geodermatophilus sp. URMC 65; assembly: GCF_053502545.1. Classification (NCBI taxonomy): domain Bacteria; kingdom Bacillati; phylum Actinomycetota; class Actinomycetes; order Geodermatophilales; family Geodermatophilaceae; genus Geodermatophilus; species Geodermatophilus sp. URMC 65. The sequence goes on along the minus strand of NZ_CP199954.1, from coordinate 3,757,867 downwards.
CCCGCTCGATGACGACGTCCCCGCGGGTCATCACCGCCCCGATGGCCCAGGTGCCGGCGACGATCCGGTCGGGCACGGTCGTGTAGGTGACCGGGTGCAGCGCCGGCACGCCGTCGACGGTGATGGTCGAGGTGCCCGCGCCGTCGATCTGCGCGCCCATCGCGGTGAGCATCGCGCAGAGGTCGACGATCTCCGGCTCGCGGGCGGCGTTGTCGATGACCGTCGTCCCCTCGGCGAGCACCGCGGCCATGACCAGGTTCTCGGTGGCGCCGACCGACGGGAAGTCCAGCCAGATCGAGGTGCCGGTGAGGCGCGGGGCGGCAGCCACCAGGAAACCGTGCTCGCTGTGGATGGTGGCGCCGAGCCGCTCCAGGCCGGAGATGTGCATGTCCAGCCCGCGCGAGCCGATCGCGTCGCCCCCGGGCAGCGCCACCTTGGCCGACCCGCACCGGGCGACGAGCGGGCCCAGCACGCTGATCGACGCCCGCATCCGGCGGACCAGGTCGTAGTCGGTCTCCGTCGAGGGCTTGTCGGGGACGTCGACCACCAGCCGGCCGCCACCGCCGTGGGCGTGCCGCTCGTAGGTGACCTCGCAGCCCAGCCGGCGCAGCACCTCGCTCATGATCGCCACGTCGAGGATGTCGGGGACCTCGTCGATGGTGGTCCGCCCGGCGGCGAGCAGCGCGGCGGCCATGAGCTTGAGGGCGCTGTTCTTGGCGCCGGTGACCCGCACCCGTCCGCTCAGGGCCGTGCCGCCGGTGACCTCGAAGCACTCCACGCAGTCACCCTATGGCCCCGCTGCAGGGTCCCCGCCGCGAGCCTGCGAGCGGGGGGCAGCGGGGTCCTTCTTCTAGGCTCCGGACATGACCGTCCGGCTGACCCGCATCTACACGAAGACCGGCGACGCCGGCCAGACGCACCTCGGGGACATGAGCCGGGTGGCCAAGACCGACCCGCGCCTGGTCGCCTACGCCGACGTCGACGAGGCCAACAGCGTGCTCGGCGTGGCGCTGGCCCTCGGGTCGCCGACCCCGGAGCTGACCGAGCTGCTGCGCAGCGTGCAGAACGACCTGTTCGACGTCGGCGCGGACCTGTCCACCCCGGTCACGCCGGACCCGCAGTACCCGCCGCTGCGGGTGACCGCCGCCTACACCGAGCGGCTGGAGGCGGCCTGCGACACGTACAACGCCGAGCTGCCGAAGCTGACCAGCTTCATCCTGCCCGGAGGCACGCCGCTGGCCGCGCTGCTGCACCAGGCCCGCGTCGTGACCCGGCGGGCCGAGCGCAGCGTGTGGGCGCTGCTGGAGGCCGACGCCGAGCACACCAACGCCGAGACCGCGCGCTACCTCAACCGGCTCTCGGACCTGGTGTTCATCCTCGCCCGGGTGGCCAACCCCGGCGGCGACGTGCTGTGGGAGCCGGGCGCGCACAGCGGGGCGCACGCCCAGCGCGCCGCGCGGCCGCCGTCCGAGTGACGGCGGCCCCCTTGCAGGGTCCCGCCGCGAGCCCGCGAGCGGTGGGGGGCATGGGAGTCCTCCTTCAGCGCACGGGCGGCGCGGACTCCACCCAGGAGAGGAAACCCGTCACGGTCGAGGGGTCCATGGCCAGCTCGCGGGGGCCGGCCGCGGTGGTGCAGGAGAGGACGACGACGTCGTCGGGGAGGGCGACGTCCCCGGCATCCGCGCGGCGCCGTCCCTGCACCCGGAACTCGGCACGGCACAGCCGCTGCTCCGGGCGCACCGACAGCGACAGCGCCCGGTACCAGAGCAGCGAGTCGCCGCCGTACCAGGCCACGCCCACCGACCAGCGCGGCGAGCCGGCCGAGCGCAGCCACATGGTGACGGCACCGAGCCCGGAGAGCAGAAAGCGGCGGCGCAGCAGGAAGGCGACGACCAGTCCGACGAGGACCCCCACCGCGACCAGGAGGAGCAGTTCGGTCGTCATCGGGGGCGCCGGACGGTCAGGCGGGCGGCGGGAGGCTCAGGCGTCCTGACCGGCGGCGCGCAGTCGCGACTGGGCGCGCCTGGCGGCGGCGAGGGCGTCGGGGTCGTCGCCGGCCTCCTCCGCGCGGCGCAGCGCCTCGCGGGCCCGCTCGACGTCGATCTCGGAGGAGATCTCCGCGGTCTCGGCGAGGATGGAGACACCGCGGTCGGTCACCGACAGGAAGCCGCCGTGGGCCGCGACGACCATGTCCTCGCCCTCGACGGTGCGGACGGTGACGACGCCGCCCTCGGCGAGCTGGCCCAGCAGTGGCGCGTGCCCGGGCAGGACGCCGAGCTCACCCTCGGTCGTGCGGGCCACGACCATGTTGGCCTCGCCGGACCAGATCATCCGCTCGACGGCCACCAACTCGACATGCAGGGTCGCCACGACACTCCTCGGGGTCCACCGGCCGGCGGTACGGGTCACCACGTCCGGGGTGGACACGGCGACGGGTCGGGCACACTCTATCCGCCGCGTCCGCGCCGTCCCCGCCAAGGCCCCGTCCGGCACACCCCGTGCGGAGGTGAAGTCCTCCCTCAGGCGCAGCGGCGGTACAGCAGGGTCCAGCGGCCCACGCGCACCCAAGGACGGCGCACGGTCGAGGCCGGCGCCCAGTCCTCGGTGTGGAACTGCCGCCCGCCGACGTAGGGCACCGCCGCGGACGGCGGCCAGCTCCAGTCGGCGCCGTCCACCCGCGTCCCGGTGATGCCGTCCACGTGCTCTCTCCCGATCGCCGCCCAGCTGGTCCAGGCGTCCTCGCACGAGATCGGCACAGGGCGAGGAGCCCTTGAAGCGACCCGCACCACACCACCCGTCCGGGCCACCGCGCCGGGGCTACCCGCCGCACCGCCCGGAAACACGGAACGGCCGGGTCCCGTTGGGGACCCGGCCGTCCTGGAGGTCGGGGCGGCCACCCTCCAGGGTCCCGCTGACCCCGTCGAGGGTCCCGCCCCGAGCGTGCGAGGGGTGGGGAGGACGGGGTCCTTCGACGAGGCGCGGGGGGAAGGGTGGTCCGCTGTCAGGCGCGCTTCAGCTTGTCGGCGTTGCGCTCGAGGTCCTCGAGGCCACCGCACATGAAGAAGGCCTGCTCCGGCACGTTGTCGTAGTCGCCGTCGGTGATCGCCTTGAACGCCTGCAGCGTCTCCGACACCGGCACGAACGAGCCCGGCTGACCGGTGAAGGCCTCGGCGACGAACATGTTCTGCGAGAGGAAGCGCTCGACGCGCCGGGCCCGGTTGACCGTGACCTTGTCCTCCTCGGAGAGCTCGTCGATGCCGAGGATGGCGATGATGTCCTGCAGCTCCTGGTAGCGCTGCAGCACCTGCTTCACCGTCTGGGCGATCGCGTAGTGCTCCTGCCCGACGTACTGCGGGTCGAGGATCCGGCTGGTGGAGTCCAGCGGGTCCACGGCCGGGTAGATGCCCTTCTCCGAGATCGGCCGGCTGAGCACCGTCGTCGCGTCGAGGTGGGCGAACGTGGTGTGCGGCGCCGGGTCGGTGATGTCGTCGGCGGGCACGTAGATCGCCTGCAGCGAGGTGATGGAGTGACCCCGCGTCGAGGTGATCCGCTCCTGCAGCTCGCCCATCTCGTCGGCCAGGGTCGGCTGGTAACCCACGGCGGAGGGCATGCGGCCCAGCAGCGTGGAGACCTCGGACCCGGCCTGGGTGAACCGGAAGATGTTGTCGATGAAGAGCAGCACGTCCTGGTTCTGCTCGTCGCGGAAGTACTCCGCCATCGTCAGCGCGGAGAGCGCGACGCGCAGCCGGGTGCCCGGCGGCTCGTCCATCTGGCCGAAGACCAGCGCGGTGGACTCGATGACGCCGGACTCGGTCATCTCGGTGATGAGGTCGTTGCCCTCACGGGTGCGCTCGCCGACGCCGGCGAACACCGACACGCCACCGAACTCCTGGGCGACGCGACGGATCATCTCCTGGATGAGCACCGTCTTGCCCACACCGGCGCCACCGAACAGGCCGATCTTCCCGCCGGCCACATAGGGGGTCAGCAGGTCGATGACCTTGATGCCGGTCTCCAGCATCTCGGTGCGGCCCTCGAGCTGGTCGAACCGCGGCGCGTGCCGGTGGATCTCCCAGCGCGGGGCGTCGGCGCCGTAGCCGGGGGTGTCCAGGCACTGGCCGAGGGCGTTCCACACGTGGCCGGTGGTGATGTCACCGACGGGCACGGAGATCGCCGAGCCGGTGTCCCGGACCTCGGCGCCCCGGACCAGACCGTCGGTGGGCTGCATGGAGATGGTGCGGACCACGTTGTCACCCAGGTGCTGGGCGACCTCGAGGGTCAGCGTCTTGCCCAGGTCGGCGAGGGTGACCTCGACCTGCAGGGCGTTGAACAGGTCGGGCATCGCGTCGCGCGGGAACTCGACGTCGACGACCGGCCCGGTGACCCGGACGACGCGGCCGGTCGTCTGGGTGGTCGGACGGTCCTCGGTGACGGTCATCTGTACTGCTCTCCTGCCCTCGGCCTTGCGTGATCCGCGTCTTCGGTGTCCCTGCCGCGGGAGCGGCGGGGGTGGGGTCAGTCGTCGGCGCCCGCGGACACCAGCGCGTCCGCACCGCCGACGATCTCACTGATCTCCTGGGTGATCTCGGCCTGGCGAGCTTGGTTCGCCTGCCGCGAGAGGTTCTTCGCCAGCTCCTCGGCGTTGTCCGAGGCCGACTTCATGGCCCGTCGCCGCGACGCCGACTCCGACGCCGCCGACTCCAGCATCGCCGCGAAGATCCGCGTCGTCACGTACTTCGGCAGCAGGGCGTCGAGGAGGGCGTCGGGCGAGGGCTCGAACTCGTAGGAGGTGGGGACGCCGGAGTCGCCGGTGGTGACGCCGCTCTCCCGATCCTCCCGCTCGTAGTCGAACTCCTCGACCTCCTCGACCTCCAGCGGGGCCATCCGCTTGGCGACCGGGATCTGCGCGAGCAGCGACCGGAACTCGGTGTACACGATGTGCAGCTCGTCCACACCGAGGACGCCGTCGGCACCGGCACCGGTCTCGTCGTCGTCCATGCCGGCGGTGAAGGTCGCGATGAGCGCCTCACCGACGCGCTGGGCGTCGGCGTACCCCGGCTGCTCGGAGAACCCGGTGAAGGTCTCGGCCATCTCCCGGTCGCGGAAGGAGTAGTAGGTCTCCCCCTTCCGGCCCACCACGTACAGGACCGGCTCCTTGCCCTCCTGGCGGAGCAGCGAGAGCAGCTCCTCGGTGCGGCGGAGCACGTTGACGTTGTACGAGCCGGCGAAGCCGCGGTCGGAGGTGATCACGAGCACCGCCGCCCGGCGCGCATCCTGCCGTTCCGTCAGCAGCGGGTGGTCCAGCGACGCGGACGACGCCAGGGCGGACAGCACCCGGGTGATCTCCCGGGCGTAGGGCTTGGACGCCTCCACCCGGGCCTGGGCGCGCACGATGCGGGCGCCGGCGATCAGCTCCTGCGCCGAGAAGATCTTCTTCGTCGACTTCGTGGAGCGGATGCGGCGCCGCAGCGCGCGGAGGTTGCTGGCCACGGTCAGGCGCTCCGCTTGACCTGGACGCGCTCCTGGCCGCGCTCGGACGCGTCCATCGCCTCGGCCTCGTCCTCGTGGATCCGCAGCGTGCCGCCCTCGGTGGTCTGGAACTGGCCGTAGAAGTCCTCGACGGCCCGCTCCAGGCCCTGGACGGCGTCGTCGCCGAGCGCCTTGCTCTGCCGGATCCCGTCGAAGACGCCGCCGTGGTTGCGGGCGACGTAGTCGAGGAACTCGCGCTCGAAGCGACGCACCTCCGGCACCGGGACCTTGTCCAGCTTGCCGGTGGTGCCCAGCCAGATGGAGACGACCTCGCGCTCCACCGGGTAGGGCTGGTACTGGCCCTGCTTGAGCAGCTCGACCAGCCGCTGACCGCGCTCGAGCGTGGCCCGGCTGGAGGCGTCGAGGTCGGAGGAGAACGAGGCGAAGGCCTCGAGCTCGCGGTACTGGGCCAGGTCCAGCCGCAGCCGGCCGGCGACGGACTTCATCGCCTTGATCTGGGCCGAGCCACCGACGCGGGACACCGAGATGCCGACGTTGATGGCCGGGCGGACCCCGGAGTTGAACAGACCCGTCTCGAGGAAGATCTGCCCGTCGGTGATCGAGATGACGTTGGTCGGGATGTAGGCCGACACGTCGTTGCCCTTGGTCTCGACCAGCGGCAGACCCGTCATCGAGCCGGCGCCCAGGTCGTCGGAGAGCTTGGCGCAGCGCTCCAGCAGCCGGGAGTGGAGGTAGAAGACGTCGCCGGGGTAGGCCTCGCGGCCCGGCGGACGGCGCAGCAGCAGCGAGACCGCGCGGTAGGCCTCGGCCTGCTTGGACAGGTCGTCGAACACGATCAGGACGTGCTTGCCCTCGTACATCCAGTGCTGCCCGATGGCCGAGCCGGTGTAGGGGGCGATGTACTTGAAGCCTGCGGCCTCCGACGCCGGGGCGGCGACGATCGTCGTGTACTCCATCGCACCGGCCTCCTCGAGGGAGGCGCGGATGGCCGCGATCGTCGAGCCCTTCTGGCCGACGGCGACGTAGATGCAGCGCACCTGCTGGCTCGGGTCACCCGTGGCCCAGGCCTGCTTCTGGTTGATGATCGTGTCGGTGACGATCGCGGTCTTGCCGGTCTGCCGGTCACCGATGACGAGCTGGCGCTGGCCGCGGCCGATCGGCGTCATGGCGTCGATGGCCTTGATGCCGGTCTGCATCGGCTCGTGCACCGACTGCCGCTGGACGACGGTCGGGGCCTGCAGCTCCAGCGCCCGGCGGGCGGTGGTGGCGATCGGGCCGGCGCCGTCGATCGGGTTGCCCAGCGGGTCGACCACACGGCCGAGGTAGCCGTCGCCGACCGGCACGGAGAGGACCTCGCCGGTCCGGCGGACCTGCTGGCCCTCCTCGATGCCGGCGTAGTCGCCGAGGACGACGACGCCGACCTCGCGGACGTCGAGGTTCAGCGCCAGGCCGCGGACGCCGCTCTCGAACTCGAGCAGCTCGTTGGTCATGACCGAGGGCAGGCCCTCGACGCGGGCGATGCCGTCGCCGGCCTCGGTGACGATGCCGACCTCTTCTCGCGACACGTCGGGCGAGTACTCGGTGACGTAGTTCTGGATGGCACTGCGGATCTCGTCAGCGGAGATCGTCAGCTCGGCCATGGCGTGGTGTCCTCTTCCCTGCGGGGTGGTGTCTGGGTGGGAGCCGGGTCAGCCGACGAGCCGTCGGCCGGCGGCCTCGAGACGGTGGGCGATGCTGCCGTCGATGACCTCGTCACCGACGCGGATGACCAGGCCACCGAGCACGCTCGGGTCGACGGTCACCTGCAGCCCGATCGGGCGGTGGTAGAGGCGGCCGAGGAGCTCGGCCAGCCGGCGCTCCTGCGCGTCGGTCAGCGCCACGGCGGTCGTCACGTGTGCCACCGACTGACCGCGACGGGTCGAGGCCGCCTCGGAGAGGCGCTCCACGACGTTCTCGGCGTTGCCGATGGTCCGCCCGGTGAGGTGGTTGCGCAGCAGCATCGCGGTGATCGGGCTGACCCGGCCCGCGAGCAGCCGGTCCAGCAGCGCGGTCTTGCCGGCGGCCGGAGCGGTGCGGTCGCTGAGGATCCGGGACAGTTCCGCATCCCCCCCGACGATACGCCCGAAGCGGAACAGCTCGTCCTCGACGCCGTCGAGCTCACCGCGGGCGTCCGCGGCGTCCAGCGCGGCGTCCGTGGCCAGGGTCTCGGTCGCCTCCACCAGGTCCAGCGGCCGCGACCAGCGCTGCCGGGCCGCGGTCTCGACCAGGTCCAGCGTGGCCTCCGAGACCCGGCCGGACAGCAGCCGCCGCGCGACGCCGGCCCGGTCCGTCGGGCTGCCCGACGGGTCCGACAGCGCCCGGCGCACCGCGACCTGACCGTCGAGCAGGCGCGCGACGGCGAACAGCTCGTCGGCCAGGGCCGCGAGCTCCTCGGGGGTCGCGGCCCGCTCCTGGCCGGTCAGGCGATCGCGCGCCCGCTCCAGCAGACCGGAGGCCGGCCGGGTGATCTCGTCCAGCCGTTCCCGGACGACCGCGAGCGCCGCGCGGCTGGAGGCATCCATCAGCGGTCGCCCTGCGCGTACACGGAACTGCCGGTGGCACCGCCCCGGCCGTCCGGCGAGGCGCCGGCGGCCATGCCGTCGAGCTGGTCGAGGAACCGGTCGACGGTGCCGCTGCGACGCGCCTGGTCCTCGAGGGACTCGCCGACCACGCGGCCGGCCAGGTCGACCGCGAGCGCGCCGATCTCGCCGCGCAGCTGGTTCACGACCTGCTGCCGCGAGGCCGCCAGCTGCTCCTCGCCGCGGGCGATGATCCGCGCCGACTCCTCCTGCGCCTGGGCCCGCAGCTCCTCGAGGATCTGCTGGCCCTCGGCACGGGCCTGGTCGCGGATCTGCGCGGCCTCGGTGCGTGCCTCGGCCAGCTGGGCGCGGTACTGCTCCAGCGCCGCCTTGGCCTCGGCCTGCATCGTCTCGGCCCGCTCGATGCCGCCCTCGATCGCCTCGCGACGGGCCCGGAAGACCTGCTCGAACCGCGGCCAGACGAACCTGGCCAGGACGAAGAAGGCGATCGCGAAGGTGATCGTCCCGATGATGATCTCCCCCACCGGGGGGAGCAGCGGGTTGGCCGACTCCGCAGCCTGGATGCTCATGCTCTGCACGTCCCTACGTCAGAGGAGTCCGGACGGGACTCAGGTCAGCCGGCGTTGCCCGGCCCGAAGATGAAGGGGACGACCAGGCCGATGAGGGCCAGCGCCTCGGAGAGCGCGGCACCGAGGAAGGCGTAGGTCCGGGTCAGGCCGGCCGACTCGGGCTGGCGGGCGGTCGCCTGGATGTAGGCGGCCCAGACGATGCCGACGCCGATGCCCGGGCCGATGGCGGCGAGGCCGTAACCGACCGAACCGATGCTGCCGACGAGCTCTGCCATGACGTCCATGCGGGGTGGTTCCTCCTGTGTCGGTCGCCCGGGGGTCCCCGGGCGGCTGGCTGGGGGTGGTACGGGGTGGTGCGGTCAGTGAGCGGGCTCGACGGCGCCGTTGAGGTAGGTCGCCGTGAGGACGACGAAGACGTAGGCCTGCAGGACGATGACCAGCAACTCGAAGAAGGTCATGACCAGCGCCATGAGGAAGGAGGCCGCGCCGAAGACGGGCATGATCCCGCCGGCGCCGAGCAGGTAGACCGCACCGAGCGAGAAGACGACGAGCAGCATGTGGCCGGCGAACATGTTGGCGAAGAGCCGGACCGCGAGGGTGAACGGCCGGATCACGAAGACCTGCAGCAGCTCGATCGGCGTGACGAGGACGAGCGCCGCGATCGGCACGCCGGGCGGGATGGCGGCGTCCTTGAAGTAGCGCGCGGCCCCCTGCTCGCGGATGCCGATGTAGTTGTAGAGCACCCAGACGATCACCGCGAGGACCAGCGGGAAGGCGAACCTGGAGTTCGGCGAGATCTGCGCGAACGGGACGATGCTCATGAAGTTGTTCGCGAGGATGAAGAAGAACAGCGAGGCCAGGAACGGCGCGAACGGCAGGCCCTTGGGGCCGATGACGTCGCGGGCCATGCCGTCGCGTACCAGCGAGTAGCCGCTCTCACCGATGTACTGGAGCTTGTCGGGGACCACCGCCGCCTTGCGCGCAGCGAGCACCAGCAGCGTGAGGATCGCCGCGGTCGCGATCCACATGATGATCGTGATCCGGGTGATCTCGAAGTCGATGCCCAGGACCGAGAACTCGGCGACTGCCGGCGGGTAGAACTCGGCGATGGTCGGAGACTGGAAGCCGCCTTCCCCACCGCCGCCCTCGGCGGCGAGCACGTCGGCGAGCGCGTGGGCGCTGGAGGTCACCGTTGTCCCTTCTGCGTCCTGGTCGGGCTGCGGCGCCCGCCCCGGGTGGAGCCGGTGCGCCCGGACCCCTCGGCCGGGGGCAGGGCGCCGTACTTGACGACCACCAGGTAGATGGCCACCGTCAGGCCGAGGAGCACACCGATGAGGGCGACGAAGCGCGTGCCCCACCAGCGGTCGAGCAGCAGCCCGACCCCGCCCCACACGACGATCCCCGAGAGCATGGTCCCGGTGATGCTCCACCCGATGTCGGCCCCGCTGGGCTGACGCTGGGCGGACGGTGCAGGTCGAGGTCGAGAACCCCCGCTGGAGGAGCTGTCCTCGGCCATCGGCCGGGACACTATCAGCCGCGTGTCGAGGGGCTCCCCGGCGGCAGCGGGGTTCCCCCGGTCGAGGGCGGGGCGGGCGGCTGCGCGCGGGGCGGGGCGGGCGGGAGCACACGGGGCGGGGCGGGCGGGAGCACGTAGTACAGCCGGCGGGTCCAGACCCAGCGCTGCTGGACGACGCTCCAGACCAGCGCCCCAGCGACCACCGTCCACGCCAGCGTGCGGCGGTGCACCCACCCGTCGGCCGGCAGCGACTGGAGCACGGCGGCCAGGACCAGGATCTTCACGAAGAACGAGCCGAGGGCGGCAGGCAGCGTGAAGGCGTCGCCGTGCCGCCCGGCCCAGGCGATGACGAGGCCGGACAGCGCGAAGAAGAAGGTGACGACGGCGGCGCCGAGCAGCACGGCCACGGCGGCGTCCCACCCCGCGAGCAGCCCGGCGACCGGTGCGGCGACGGCGGTGAGCGCCACGGTCACCGCCGTCCCCACGCGGAGGAAGGAGAGGTCCCACGGGACCTGCTGCTGCTCGGTCCCGGTGGTGGTCATCGGACTCCCTGGGGCGACGGCTTGCCGGCCGGGTCGGCCGGCCGGTCCTGGACGGAGGGGGTGGCTGTGCGCAGCGCCCGCCCCGTGGGGTGGTGCGCGCGGCTGCGCTGCCGCTGCGCCTCGAGCTCGGCGGCCCGGGCCTCGCGGGCGGCCCGCCGGGCGCGCGGGCTGAGGACGACGACCACGCCGAGGACCAGCAGCACCGCGATGCCGACGAGCAGCTCCACCCGGCCGCCGGTGATCGACAGGCCCACCGCCCCGAAGGAGAGCAGCGCGGCCCAGAAGTACATGACCAGCACCGCGCGCCGGTGGGAGTGCCCGATCGCCAGCAGCCGGTGGTGCAGGTGCATCTTGTCCGGCGAGAAGGGCGAGCGGCCGCGCAGGCTGCGGCGCACGACGGCCATGACCAGGTCGATGAACGGGATGGAGAGCACCGCGATCGGCACCAGCAGCGGCAGGGCCAGCGGCAGCAGGGTCGCCGCGGAGTCGAACGTCTGCGGGTCGGCCTGCCCGGTCGCCGAGACGGCGGCCGCCGAGAGCATCAGGCCGACGAGCATCGAGCCGGAGTCCCCCATGAAGATGCGGGCCGGGCTGAAGTTGTGCGGCAAGAAGCCCAGGCACGCACCCGCCAGGACCGCGGTGATCAGCGTGGGGGCACTCGCGATGTCGTCGTAGCCCTCGACGCCCAGGTTGTAGCTGTAGGCGAAGAAGGCCAGCGCGGCGATCGCCGAGACCCCCGCGGCCAGGCCGTCGAGGCCGTCGATGAAGTTGAGCGCATTCACGGTGAGGACCGTCAGCAGCAGCGTCAGCGGGACGCCGATGTCGGCCCCGAGGGACAGCGTCCCGATGTCGGCGACGGGGAGGAAGACGTAGAGCAGCTGGACGCCGAGCAGCACCATGACGCCGGCGGCGGCGATCTGGCCGGTGAGCTTGGTCAGCGCGTCCAGGCCGAACTTGTCGTCGAGCACGCCGAGGGCGCAGATCAGCCCACCCGCGACGAGGACCGCGGCGGTCTGCGAGTCGTCGAAGGTGCGTTGCAGGGCCGGCAGCCGCGTCGCCACCAGGACCGCGGCGGCCACCCCGAGGTACATCGCGACGCCGCCGCCGCGCGGCGTGGGGATGACGTGCACGTCGCGTTCGCGGGGCGCGGCCATCATGCGCAGCCGGACCGCCGCCAGCCGCACCACCGGGGTGGCCAGGTAGGTGACCAGGCCCGCGGTGAGCAGGACGACGACGTACTCGCGCATGGCTCAGGCGGGGCTGGAGACGGTGACCCAGGAGAGGGTGCTCATCGCAGCGGATCTCCCGGGATCGACGACGGACTGTGGTCCCACGGTATCGCTCCGGCCCCCGCCCCACCGGGAGCGCGCGTCTCCAGCGGCCCCCTGCAGGCCCGCGCCCCGAGCCTGGTGAGGTGCTGGAACGGTCCCCCTGCGGGGGCCCACCGCGAGCCTGCGAGCGGTGGGGGGCAGGGGGTCCTTTCAGTCGACGATCTGCGGGACGACCTCGCGCAACCGGTCGACCGGGATCGCCCCGACCCGCAGGACCCGCGGGGCCGGCACGGTGCAGTCGACGATCGTGCTCGCCGCGCTCCCGGCGCGCGGCCCGCCGTCCAGGACGACGGCCGCGTGCGGACCGAGCTGGGCGACCGCCTCGTCGGCGGTGGTCGCGGCCGGCCGGCCGGAGCGGTTGGCGCTGGAGACCGCGAGCGGGCCGGTGCGCCGCAGCAGGTCACGGGCGACGTCGTCGTCCGGCAGCCGGACGGCGACGGTGCCCTCGGCGTCGCCCAGGTCCCAGGCCAGGGACGACGCGTGCTCGAGGACCAGGGTCAGCCCCCCGGGCCAGAACGCCTCGGCCAGCTTCGTCGCCAGCGGCGGGACGACGGTGACCAACCCGACGAGGGTGGACGCCTCGCCGATGAGCACCGGCACCGGCATCGTGCGGCCGCGGTTCTTCGCCGCCAGCAGCGCGGCGACCGCCGGTGGGGTGAACGCGTCGGCGGCGACGCCGTACACGGTGTCGGTGGGCATCAGCACCAGCTCGCCCCTGCCGATCGCCGCCGCTGCGGCGTCGAGCCCGGCGGCACGGGCGTCGGGGTCGGAGCAGTCGTAGGTCGCCGGGGTCGAAGACGGAGCCACGGAGGGCGAGTCTGTCATCCCCCGCTGCGCTGCGCGGTCGTGTACCGGGGGCGGCCGGCCAGGTCGGGGTGGTCCGCGACGTCGGTCCAGCCGCCGGAGGCCCGCACCAGCGCGGGCAGCGCGCCCCCCTGCTGGTCGGCGTGCTCGATGCCCAGCCCGCCACCGGGCCGCAGCAGCCGGGCGGCGGTCCGCAGCAGCCCGCGGACGACGTCGAGTCCGTCGGGGCCGCCCCACAGCGCGAGCGGCGGGTCGTGGTCAGCCACCTCGCGCGGCACCGTCGCGCCGTCGGGCACGTACGGCGGGTTGGAGACGACGAGGTCGACCGTGCCGTCGAGCTCCCGCAGCAGTCCCGGGTCGGTCATGTCGCCGGACAGCACCTCGACGGGGGTGTCCCCCGCCGCGGCGCGGGTGGCGGCGTTGGCCTTCGTCCACTCGATGGCGACGGCGTCCCGCTCGACGGCGGTGACCCGCGCGCCGGGGTGCTCGTGCGCGATCGACAGCGCGATGGCGCCCGAGCCGCTGCCCAGGTCGACGACGACCGGCTCGGTCAGACCGGCCAGCCGCGCGAGCGCCCACTCGACGAGCTGCTCGGTCTCCGGCCGCGGCACGAAGACGCCCGGGCCGACGGCGAGCTCCAGGTGGCGGAACGGCGCACGGCCGGTGAGGTGCTGCAGCGGTACCCGGTCGGCGCGCTGCCCGGCGAGAACGTCGAAGCGGGCGGCCGCGTCGTCCGGCACCTCGCCGAGGGTGAGCAGGCCGGCGCGCGAGACACCGAGGACGTGGGCGAGCAGCAGCTCGGCGTCCACCCGTGGCGACTCGACGCCGGCGTCGGCGAGCCGCCGCGCGGCGTCGGTGAGCAGCCGCCGGGTGTTCAGGAGCCGGCCGCCAGGAACTCGGCGGTGTGCGCGCGGGTGAGCGCGTCGATGACCGGGTCGAGCTCGCCGTCGAGCACCTGGTCGAGGTTGTGCGCCTTGAAGCCGACCCGGTGGTCGGAGATCCGGCTCTCCGGGAAGTTGTACGTGCGCACCCGTTCGCTGCGGTCGACGGTGCGCACCTGGCTGCGGCGCTGGTCGCTGGCGGCCGCGGCGGCCTCCTCGCGCGCGGCGGCCAGCAGCCGGGAGCGCAGCACCCGCAGCGCCGACTCGCGGTTCTGCAGCTGGCTCTTCTCGTTCTGCGAGCTGACGACAATGCCGGTCGGCAGGTGGGTGATCCGGACGGCGGAGTCGGTGGTGTTCACGCTCTGCCCCCCGGGTCCCGACGAGCGGAAGACGTCGATGCGCAGGTCGCCCGGGTCGACGGTGACGTCGACCTCCTCGGCCTCGGGCAGCACGAGGACGCCGACGGCGGAGGTGTGGATGCGGCCCTGGGACTCGGTGACCGGCACCCGCTGCACCCGGTGCACACCGCCCTCGAACTTCAGCCGGGACCAGATGCCCTCGTCCGTGCGGGACTTGATCGCGATCGAGACGTCCTTGTAGCCCCCGAGCTCGGCCGGGACGGCGTCGAGCACCTCGGTGGCCCAGCCGCGGCGCTCGGCGTAGCGCAGGTACATGCGCAGCAGGTCGCCGGCGAACAGCGCTGACTCCGCGCCGCCCTCCCCCGCCTTGATCTCGAGGATGACGTCCTTGTCGTCGTCGGGGTCCTCGGGCACCAGCAAGGAGCGCAGCCGCTCCTCCAGCTCGGGCACCCGCTGCTCGAGCGCCGCGGCCTCGGCGGCGAAGGAGGCGTCCTCGTCGGCCAGCTCACGCGCGGCGGCGAGGTCGTCGCGGACGGCGTCCAGCGCGCGCTTGGTCTCCACCAGCGGGGACAGCTGCGCGTAGCGGCGGCCCAGGCGCCGGGCGCGGGACGCGTCGGCGTGGACGGCGGGGTCGGCCAGCTCGGTCTCCAGCGCGGCGTGCTCGGCCAGCAGCCCGCTCAGGCGATCACTCGCCCCACCCGACCCGGCGTCGGTGCTGCTCATGGGGGTCCTCTCAGAGGCGGTACACGGTGCTGGACACGACGACGGCGCCCGCCCCACGCGAGGTGGGACGGGCGCCGTCGGGTGGACTACTGGCCGGCGTTGCGCTTGCCGAACCGCTTCTCGAAGCGGGCCACGCGGCCGCCGGTGTCCAGGATCCGCTGCTTGCCCGTGTAGAAGGGGTGGCAGGCGGAGCAGGTCTCGACGGTCAGCGTGCCCCCGGGGGCCGTGCTGCGGGTGGTGAAGGTGTTCCCGCAACCACAGGTCACCGTGGTGGTGTGGTAGTCGGGGTGGATGCCGGGCTTCATGTCGCCTCTTCCGGTGGTCTGTGCCGTTCAGGTGGTCGAACGCCGGCGGCCGGCCGGTCATTCCGGCCGCGCAGCGGGCTCAGTCGCTCAGTATCCCTGACAGGTGAGGGGCTGGAACGGCCTGGTGGGTTGCTGGAACGGCCCTCCTGCAGGGTCCCGGCCCGAGCGCCAGCGAGGGTCGGGGGGCAGGAGGGTCCTCAATCGTTGCCGGGGCCGAGCGTCGTCTTCTGGATCTGCATGAGGAACTCGATGTTGTTGCGCGTCTTGCGCAGCTTGTCGAGCAGCAGCTCCAGCGCCTGCTGCGGCTCGAGCGCGGCGAGCACCCGGCGCAGCTTGATGACGATGGCCAGCTCGTCGGGCGACATGAGGATCTCCTCCTTGCGCGTGCCCGACGCGTTGACGTCGACGGCCGGGAAGACCCGCTTGTCCGCCAGGCGGCGGTCCAGCTTGATCTCCGCGTTACCGGTGCCCTTGAACTCCTCGAAGATGACCGTGTCCATCGTCGAGCCGGTCTCGACCAGCGCCGAGGCGATGATGGTCAGCGAGCCGCCGTTCTCGATGTTGCGGGCGGCGCCGAGGAAGCGCTTGGGCGGGTAGAGCGCCGTGGAGTCGACACCACCGGAGAGGATGCGCCCGCTGGCGGGGGCCGCCAGGTTGTAGGCCCGGCCCAGGCGGGTGATCGAGTCCAGCAGCACGACGACGTCGTGGCCCATCTCGACCAGGCGCTTGGCCCGCTCGATGGACAGCTCCGCGACCGTGGTGTGGTCCGACGGCGGCCGGTCGAAGGTCGAGGCGATGACCTCGCCCTTCACCGAGCGCTGCATGTCGGTGACCTCCTCGGGCCGCTCGTCGACGAGGACGACCATGAGGTGGCACTCGGGGTTGTTCGTCGTGATCGCGTTGGCGATCGACTGCAGCACCATCGTCTTGCCGGCCTTGGGCGGCGACACGATGAGCGCGCGCTGCCCCTTGCCGATCGGCATGACCAGGTCGATGACCCGGGTGGTCAGCTGGTGCGGCTCGGTCTCCAGCCGCAGGCGCTCCTGCGGGTAGAGCGGGGTCAGCTTGGTGAACTCCGGCCGCTGCCGGGCCTGCTCGGGCTCCAGCCCGTTGACGGTGTCCAGCCGGACCAGCGCGTTGTACTTGTCCTTGCGCTCGCCCTCGCGGGGCTGACGGACGGCGCCGGTGATGGCGTCACCGCGGCGCAGGCCGTAGCGGCGCACCTGCGACAGCGAGACGTAGACGTCGTTCGGGCCGGTCAGGTAGCCGGAGGTGCGGACGAACGCGTAGTTGTCCAGCACGTCGAGGATGCCGGCGACCGGCAGCAGGACGTCGTCCTCGCTGACGGTCGGCTCGTTCTGTTCGAAGCGCTCGCGGTTGTTGCCGCGGCGGTTGCGGTCCCGGTAACGACGCCCCCGGCGGCCGCGGCCGCCCTCGAAGTCGTCGTCGTCCTCGTCGTTGCGGTTGTCGCTGCCGCGGTCGTTGCGGTTGTCGGTGCGGTTGTCCGGCCGGCCGCCGCGCTCGCCCCGGTCGGGACCGCGGTTGCCGTCCCGCTCGCCGCGGTTGGTGTCGCGGTCGGTGCGGTTGGTGTCGCGGTTGGCGCGCTCGGCGCGGTCGCCGCCGTCCCGGTTGGCCTCGCGCTCGCGGTTGTCGCCACGGGTGCCGCCGTCCCGCTCGCCGCGGTTGCGCCCGCGGTCGCGGTTGCGCTGCGGGCGGTCGCCCTCGGTGCGCTCGCCCTCGGTCTGCTCGGGCGCCGTCCCGGCTGCGGGAGCGGGGGCCTCGGCGCGCGACTCGGGCGCGCTCGGCCCGGCCTCGACCGCCGGGGCGGTGCTCTCGGCCGCCGGGGCGGTGCTCTCGGCCGCGGGAGCGGAGCCCTCAGCCGCGGGAGCGGAGCTCTCGGCCGCCGGCGCGCCGGCGGGCCGGCTGGCAGCACGACGGCGGCGCGGCGCGGCCTCCTTGCCCGCGTCGGGCGACGCGGTCAGCGGGCCACCGTTCGCGCCACCGCTGATCGGGGCCTCGACCGGTGCGGCCGTGGCAGCCACCCCGCGCGCGGTGTCGGCGCCACGAGCGGTCGGGATGTCGGCGGGGGCTGCGTCGGTGGTGGCGCCACCAGCGCCCTCGCCGCCCACCTGGCGGGCGGAGATGGCGGCGACCAGGTCGCCCTTGCGCATCCGGCCGGTGCCGGAGATGCCGAGCTCGGCGGCCAGTCGCTGCAGCTCGGGCAGCAGCATGCCGGAGAGCCCGCTGCCGCGGCGACGGGTGCGGCCCGTCGTCCCAGAGGCGGCAGGTGCCTCGTCGGTGCCGGCGCCCTGCGGCGCGGTGACGAGGTCGGTGGTCTCGCTCACGTACAGGTCCTTCCCTGCGGAGACCTGCGCCTACCAGCGCAGGGGGTGATCCGGCCCCTCCCGCCCGATCTTCGAGCGGACAGCGAGAGATGCGGGATGCAGTGGGTGCGGAGCGGTTCTGCGGCGACGGACATCAGATCGTCTGCAACGCCCCGCGCGAGGCTCGCCCGACTGGGCGGCTACGCCGTGAGCCTAGTTCCAGCTCACGAACGCGACAACACCGTGCGGTACCGGTGTGTTCCTCGTTATCGAGACGATACCTGCTGGCCGGGGCGGTGCACACGCGAACCGCGGACATCGACCCCCAGAGGGAGCACCGACCACCCCTCAGGAGTGAGATCGGCCACGTCGCGCACGCGCACGGCGCCGGCCGGGTCGTCCGCGGGGTCGTCGGGGTGCCGACGGGTCAGCACGAGCAGGCTCGGGCCCGCACCGGAGACGACGGCGGCGTGCCCGGCGGCGCGCAGCCGCTCGAGCACCCGCGCGGACTCGGGCATCGCCGCCGCGCGCTGCCGCTGGTGCAGCCGGTCCTCGGTCGCCTCGAACAGCAGCGTCGGCTCGCTGACCAGCGCGTGCACCAGCAGCGCGGCGCGCCCGGCGTTGAAGGCCGCGTCGGCGTGCGGGACGGCGTCGGGCAGCAGGCCACGGGCGACGTGCGTGGACAGCGTCGCGTCGGGGACGAGCACCACCGGCCGCACGTCGTCGTGCACGGGGATCGTGTCGGCACGGGCGACCCCGTCGGTCGTCCACGACAGCGTCGCCCCGCCGAGCAGGCACGGGGCGACGTTGTCCGGGTGGCCCTCCAGCTCGGAGGTGAGACGCAGCACCGCGTCGAGGTCGACGCTGTCGACCTCGGGGCACAGCGCCCAGGCGCCGAGGACGCCGGCGACGACGGCCGCCGCCGACGAACCCATCCCCCGCCCCTGCGGGATGCCGTTCTCGGCGACGACGCGCAGGCCGGACGGCGTCCAGCCGAGCTCGTCGCACGCGGCCCGGAAGGCGCGCACCACCAGGTGCGACTCGTCCGTCGGCAGCTCGCCCGCCCCCGCACCGGAGACCTCGACCTCCAGGCCGGACGCGAGGACGTCGAACGCGACGACGTCGTGGCAGGCCAGGGCGATGCCCGCGCTGTCGAAGGCCGGCCCCAGGTTGGCGCTGGTCGCCGGGACCTGGACCCGCACCGTGGCCGCGTCCGGGGTTCCCTCGCGAGCCTGCGAGCGGAGGGCGGGACGTGGTCCTTTCACTACAGCCCCAGCTGGGCGGCGGCGGTCGCGGCGTCGACCGGGACGGTCACCGGGGCCGGCGCACCGGAGATGGCCCACTCCGGGTCCTTGAGCCCGTTGCCGGTCACCGTGCAGACGACGCGCTGGCCGGGCGCGAGCTCGCCGGCCTCGGCGACCTGGAGCAGCCCGGCGACCGACGCAGCCGACGCCGGCTCGACGAAGACGGCCTCGGTGCGGGCCAGCAGCCGGTAGGCGGCGAGGATGGCCCGGTCGGTGACGGCGTCGATGCGCCCGCCGGACTCGTCGCGGGCGGCCAGCGCCTTGGTCCAGGACGCCGGGTTGCCGATGCGGATGGCCGTGGCGATCGTCTGCGGCTGCTCGACGACCTGCCCGGTGACGATGGGGGCGGAGCCGGCGGCCTGGAAGCCCCACATGCGCGGCGTCCGGCTGGCCGTGCCGTCGGCGGCGTACTCGCGGTAGCCCTGCCAGTACGCGGTGATGTTGCCGGCGTTGCCGACCGGCAGGCAGTGGACGTCGGGGGCGTCGCCGAGGACGTCGACGATCTCGAACGAGGCGGTCTTCTGCCCCTCGATCCGGTACTGGTTGACGCTGTTGACCAGGCTGACCGGGTAGTCGATCGCCAGCTTGCTGGCCAGCGCCAGGCAGTCGTCGAAGTTGCCGTCGACCTGCAGCAGCTTGGCGCCGTGCACCAGCGCCTGGGCCAGCTTGCCCAGGGCGATCTTGCCCTGCGGCACCAGGACGGCGCAGACCATGCCGGCGCGCGCGGCGTAGGCGGCGGCGCTGGCGCTGGTGTTGCCGGTGGAGGCGCAGATGACCGCCTGCGCGCCCTCCTCCTTGGCCTTGGTGATGGCCATGGTCATCCCGCGGTCCTTGAACGACCCGGTCGGGTTGGCGCCCTCGACCTTGAGGTAGACGTCGCAGCCGGTGCGGCGGGACAGCTCCTGCGCCGGCACCAGCGGGGTCGCGCCCTCCTGGAGGGTGACCACCGGGGTGCTGTCGCTGACCGGCAGCCGCGAGCGGTAGGCCTCGATGAGGCCGGGCCACAGCGGGGAGACGGTGCCCCGGACGGGCAGCTGCGTCGTCATGACAGTCCTTCCACACGCAGGATGCTCGTGACGCCGCGCACCGCGGGCACCCCCCGGAGCGCGGTCACCGTCGCCGACAGGGCGGCGTCCGGGGCGCTGTGCGTCACCAGGACCAGCGTCGCGGCGTCCCCGTGCCCGTCCTGGCGCACGGTGGCGATGCTCACCCCGTGGCGGGCGAACTCCTGCGCCACCGTCGCGAGCACGCCCGGCTTGTCGGCCACGTCGAGGCTGACGTGGTACCGGGTCGGGGTCTCGGCGATCGGCCGCGCGGGCAGCCCTGCGTAGGTGGTGACGCCCGGACCGGCGACCCCGGCGACCCGGTTGCGTGCGACGGCGACCAGGTCGCCGAGCACGGCACTGGCCGTCGCGTCCCCGCCGGCGCCCTGGCCGTAGAACATCAGCTGCCCGGCGGCCTCGGCCTCGACGAAGACGGCGTTGAACGCCCCGCCGACGGAGGCCAGCGGGTGCGTCGTCGGGATCATCGCCGGGTGCACGCGGACGGCCACGGAGTCCCCGCCGTCGGCCAGCACGCGCTCGCAGATGGCCAGCAGCTTGACGGTGCAGCCGATCTCCGCGGCGCGGGCGACGTCGGTCGCGGTGACCGCGGAGATGCCCTCGCGGTACACGTCCGCGGCCGAGACCGAGGTGTGGAAGGCGAGCGAGGCGAGGATCGCGGCCTTGGCGGCGGCGTCGAAGCCGTCGACGTCGGCGGTCGGGTCGGCCTCGGCGTACCCCAGCTCGGTCGCCTCGGCCAGCGCCTCGGTGAAGCCGTGCCCGGTCTCGGCCATCCGGGACAGGATGTAGTTGGTCGTGCCGTTGACGATGCCGACCACCCGGCGCAGCTGGTCACCGGCCAGCGACTCGCGCAGCGGGCGCAGCAGCGGGATCGCCCCGGCCACGGCGGCCTCGTAGTACAGGTCGACGCCGGCCTTGGCCGCGGCCGCGTGCAGCTCGACGCCGTCCTCGGCCAGCAGCGCCTTGTTGGCGCTGACCACCGACTTGCCCGCCTCGAAGGCGGCCAGCAGGAGCGAGCGCACCGGCTCGATGCCGCCGATGACCTCGACGACCAGGTCGACGTCGTCCCGGGTCACCAGCCCGTGCGCGTCGGTGGTGAGCAGGTGCGCCGGGACGTCGGGGTACCGGTCGGGACGGCGGACCGCGACGCCGGCGACCTCGACCGGCCGGCCGATGCGGGCAGCGAGGTCGCCCGCCTGCTCCTCCAGCAGCCGCAGCACGGCGCTCCCGACGGTGCCGCAGCCCAGCAGCGCGACCTTCAGCGGATCACTCACGAGCGGGCTCCTGCCGGGTGCTCGGGCGCGGGCTGGTCGATCGCCGGCGAGGGCGCGGGCACGTCGGCGAGGACGGCGTCGAGGGCGAACACGTCCGACAGTGTCTGCCGCCGGACCACCTCCGTGGCGACGCCGTCCCGCACGGCCACCACCGGCGGCTTGAGCAGGTAGTTGTAGTTGCTCGCCATCGACCAGCAGTAGGCGCCGGTCGCGGCGACCGCGAGCAGGTCGCCGGCCTGCACGTCGGCGGGCAGCCACAGGTCGCGGACCAGGACGTCGCCGCTCTCGCAGTGCTTGCCGACGACCCGGCACAGCGCCGGCGGGGCGTCGGAGGTCCGGTTGGCCAGCACGCAGGTGTAGGACGCGTCGTAGAGCGCGGTGCGGATGTTGTCGCTCATCCCGCCGTCGACCGAGACGTAGTTGCGCACCTGCGGGGCGCCCTGCCCGCCGCTGCCCAGCCGCACCGGCTTGATGGTGCCGATCTCGTACAGCGTCACGGTGCCGGGGCCGGCGATGGCCCGCCCGGGCTCGACGGCCAGCCGCGGCACCGGCAGGTCCAGCGCCGCGCACTCGGCGGCGACGACGCTGCGCAGCCGGCGGGCGATGTCGCCGGGGCCGACCGGGTCGTCCTCGGGCAGGTAGGCGATGCCGAAGCCGCCGCCGAGGTTGAGCTCCCCCAGCACCTCGCCGGTGGCCTGCCAGACCTGGCCGAGCAGCCCCACCACCCGGTGCGCGGCGGCCTCGAACCCGGCGGTGTCGAAGATCTGCGAGCCGATGTGGCTGTGCAGGCCGGTCAGCCGCAGGGCCGGCTCGCGGATGACCCGCACCGCGGCGGTCAGCGCGTCACCGGTGGCCAGCGAGAAGCCGAACTTCTGGTCCTCGTGGGCGGTGGCGATGAACTCGTGGGTGTGCGCCTCGATGCCGACCGTCGTCCGGACGAGCACCGGCACCGGCGTGCCGCCGTCGGCGACCCGGGCAGCGGCCATCGGGACCAGCCGGTCGATCTCGTCGAAGGAGTCCAGGACGACGTGGCCGATGCCGGCGTCGACGGCCAGCTGCAGCTCGACGAGCGACTTGTTGTTGCCGTGCAGCGCGATCCGCTCGGCCGGGAACCCGGCGGCGAGGGCCAGGGCCAGCTCGTTGCCCGAGCAGGCGTCCAGGTGCAGGCCGTCGTCGGCGATCCAGCGGGCGACCTGCCCGCAGAGGAACGCCTTCGACGCGTAGTGCACGTCGGCGCCGTCGAAGGCGGCGGCGAAGTCCGCGGCCCGGCCGCGGAAGTCGGCCTCGTCCAGCACGAACAGCGGGGTGCCGTGCGCCCGCGCCAGCTCGGTGACCGGCCGGCCACCCAGGTGCAGCTCGCCGTCGACCCGCTGCGCCGAGCGCGGCCAGACCTGCGGGTCGAGCGCGCCGAGGTCGGCCGGCGGCAGGCCGACCGACGGCGGCGGGGTCATGCCCCCGTGCAGCGGACCCGCCGGGTGCGCTCTCACATCCGCTCCGGGGCGTCGACGCCGAGCACGCCGAGGCCGTTGCGCAGCACCACGGCGGTGGCCGCGCACAGCCACAGCCGGGCGGTGGTCAGCGGGGTCGCCTCCTCGTCGCCGCGCGGGAGCACGCGGCAGGAGTCGTAGAAGCGGTGGTAGGTGCCGGCCAGCTCCTCGAGGTAGCGGGCCACCCGGTGCGGGGCGCGCAGCTCGGCGGCCGACGTCAGCACCCGCGGGAACTCGCCGAGCGCCCGCAGCAGGTCGTTCTCCCGGTCGTGGGTCAGCTGGGCGACGTCGACGTCCCCCGGCCCGCCGAGCGCCACCCCGAGGTCGGCGGCGTTGCGCAGCACGGAGGAGATCCGGGCGTGCGCGTACTGGACGTAGAAGACCGGGTTGTCGTTGGTCTGCCGGCTCCACAGGTCCAGGTCCAGGTCGATCTGCTGGTCCACCGAGGCCCGCGCCAGGGCGTAGCGGGCGGCGTCCTTGCCGACGGCCTCCACGAGGTCCTCGAGCAGGACGACGGTGCCGGCCCGCTTGCTCATCCGCACCGGCTCGCCGTCGCGTACCAGGTTGACCAGCTGGCCGAGCAGGATCTCCAGGTTGGCCTCGGGGTCGTCGCCGACCGCGGCCACCAGTGCCTTGTACCGGCCGACGTAGCCGGCGTGGTCGGCGCCCAGCATGATCACGACCTTGTCGAAGCCGCGGTTGCGCTTGTCCAGGTAGTAGGCGCAGTCGGCGGCGAAGTAGGTCGGGTCGCCGTCGCTCTTGACCAGCGGCCGGTCCTTGTCGTCGCCGAAGTCGGTGGTCCGCAGCCAGGTGGCGCCGTCGGCCTCGTAGACGTGGCCGTTCTCGCGCAGCCGCGCGATGGCCTTCTCCAGCGCACCGGTCTCGTGCAGCGTGCGCTCGCTGAAGTAGACGTCGAACTCGACGCCGAACGCGGCCAGCGTCCGCTTGATCTCGTCGAACATCAGCTCGACGCCGCGCTCCCGGAAGCGCTCCTGCTGGTGCTCCTCGGGCAGCTCCAGCACGCCGGGCTCGGCGTCGACGACCTGGGTGGCGATCTCGCCGATGTAGTCGCCGGCGTAGCCGTCCTCGGGCACCGGCCGGCCGTGCGCGGCGGCCATCAGGCTGCGAGCGAACCGGTCGATCTGCGCACCGGCGTCGTTGAAGTAGTACTCCCGCGTGACGGTGGCGCCGCTGGCCTCCAGCAGCCGGCCGAGGGCATCGCCGACGGCGGCCCACCGGGTGCCGCCGATGTGCACCGGCCCGGTCGGGTTGGCCGAGACGAACTCCAGGTTCAGCTTCTGCCCGGTGAGGGTGTCGGTGTGCCCGTAGCCCGGGCCGGCGGTGACCGCCTCGACCGCTATGCGGCCGAGCGCCCCCTGCGCGAGGGTGATGTTGAGGAAGCCGGGCCCGGCGACGTCGACCGCGGCGATGCCGGGCCGGGCGCGCAGCTCCTCGGCGAGCACCTCGGCGACCTCGCGGGGCGGGCGGCCGGCCGGCTTGGCCAGCCGCAGGGCCACGTTGGTCGCGTAGTCGCCGTGCTCGGGGTTCTTCGGGCGCTCGACGACGACGTCCTCGGGCACCGGGACGGCCAGCGCGCCGCGGTCGACGGCCGCGGCCACGGCGGTCCGGACGACGTCGCGCAGCTGCTCGGGTGTCACCGCACGAGCGTACTGACCGGGTTCCCGTGCCCCGTGCGGCCTTCCTCACCCCGACCGGCGTTCTCCCCGGGTGCGTTCACGTCGCGCACCTAGACTCGGCGGCCGCACCCGCCGCGCAGGAGTCGCCGCGCGGCGCACCGGCACGCGCACGGACGCGGCCGGCGAGGACACGAGCACCGAGGAGAGGCCTTGGCCAAGGACCGCAAGCCCGAGCCCGACCGCACGCGCGGCGGAGCCAGCCGGGCGGGCGCGGCAGGCGGGAAGGGCGGGCGCGCGCGTCCGCCGGTGACCAACGTCGTGGCCCCGCAGCGGCCGTGGGGGCTGATCGCCGCCGCGGTCGCCGTGCTGGTGTTCGCCGCCGCCGTCCTCACCTACGCCGTCCTGCAGGTCAACGAGGCCGAGGCCGGCCGGGTCGACTCCGCCGACGAGATCCAGGGCCTGCAGACCTTCGACTACGCCGCCGGCCAGCAGCACGTCACGACCCCGGTCACCTACGACCAGTCCCCGCCGGTGGGCGGGCCGCACGACGGCGAGTGGGCCGACTGCACCGGCACCGTCTACGACGTGCAGATCCGGCAGGAGAACGCCGTCCACAGCCTCGAGCACGGCGCCGTCTGGACCACCTACGACCCCGAGGTCGTCACCGGCGACGCGCTGCAGACGCTCCGGGACCTGGCCAGCGAGTCCGGGCGGATGGTCTCCCCGAACCCCGGGCAGGACTCCCCCATCAGCCTGCAGTCCTGGAACCACCAGCTGAAGGTCGACTCGGCCGACGACCCGCGGATCCGGCAGTTCGCCGACTTCTTCACCTACAACCAGGAGTTCTACCCCGAGCCGGGCGCCAGCTGCGAGAACCCGCAGTTCATCAGCGACCCGCTGACCGTGGCTGACAGCAGCCGCGGCGCTGCCTCCATGACCACCGACTCCCCGACCACGCCGACGGCCGGGGCCCAGACCGGCTCCCCGTGACCGCCGCGCGCAGCCCGCTGCGGGTCCTCCTGCTGGCGGTCATCGCCGTCGGGCTGGTCCTGATCGGCGGGGGCGCGGCGGTCGCCCTGGGCATCGGCCGCGGAGAGGCGGTGCCGGGGTCGGGGTCGGTGGCGGCTGGCTTCGCCCGCGACATGTCCCGGCACCACCTGCAGGGCGTGGAGATGGCGAACCTGGTGCCCGAGCGCAGCACCGACCCGGAGGTCCGCCAGCTGGCCTTCGACATCGCCGAGACCCAGCAGAACCAGGCCGGTCGGATGCAGGGCTGGCTGGCGCTGTGGGGCCTGCCGCCGAGCGGCGGGGATCCCATGGCCTGGATGGGCTCGGACGGCGGGCACGCCGGGCACGACATGTCGGAGATGCCCGGCGGGCTGATGCCGGGGATGGCCACCGAGTCGGAGCTGGCGCAGCTGCGCTCCCTGTCGGGCACGGAGTTCGACGTCGAGTTCCTGCGGCTGATGATCCGGCACCACCAGGGCGGCTTCGACATGGCGCAGTACGCCGCCGAGCACGCCGACGTCCCGGCCGTCGCGGACCTGGCGGGCACCATCGCCGAGACCCAGACGGCGGAGGTGACGACCATGGAGGGGATGCTCGCCGCCCGCGGCGGCTCCCCGCTCCCCGCGCCCTGACGCACCGCCGTCCGGACGCCGCGGGCGGGCTGGTAGGTTCTACGACGCCCCACCGCAGAGCCCCCGTAGCTCAGGGGATAGAGCACCGCCCTCCGGAGGCGGGTGCGCAGGTTCGAATCCTGCCGGGGGCACCCAGCAGCACGAGAGGCCCCGCCGACCCGGGAACGGGTCCCGGCGGGGCCTCTCGCGTCCGGGTACACCCTCGGCCACCGCAGCGGTCAGCCGGCACCCGGCAGCGGCCCCGTGGCCGGCACGGACCACGGCGACGCGCTCCCCTGGCTCCGCGGCGGAACGCGCCGACGGTGAGCGGCTCCGGTCAGGCGGCGGCGGTGTCAGCGGCGACGGGCTGCAGCGGCAGCAGCAGCTGGTCGAGCGGCAGCCGGTCCCGGGCGGCCGTCTCCCGGCTGGCGAACGGCTCGGCGAGCTGCACCGCCTCGTCACGGCGCCCGAGAGCCAGGACCACGAGCGGCGTGACCGCGCCGGAGGCGGCGAGGAGCGCGGCGACCCGGTCCCGGTCGAAACCACCGAGCTGGTGGACGACGAGGCCCTCGTGCTGCGCCTGCACCGACAGGTGCGCCACCGCCTGCCCGGTGTCGTAGACCGCCCACGGCCGGGCCGTGCCGTCCGGAGCGGCCGTCTCGGCCGCGGCGACGACGAGCGCCGAGGCGGCGTGGGCCCAGGCTCGGTTGCCCGGGGCCAGGGCATCGACCACGGCGGCGTGCTCGGCGCTGCCCCGCAGCGCGACGGCGAACCGCCACGGCTGGGTGTTCGACGCGCTCGGCGCCCAACGGGCGGCCTCGAGCAGGGCGGTGAGCTGGCCGACCGTGAGTTCGTGCCGGGGGTCGAGGGCGCGGGGGCTCCACCGCTCGGCGAGCAGCGGGTGCAGGGGTGCGGCGGTGGTCGCGGTCTTCGGGGTGGGCGGGGGTCGTCGCGGTCATGGCATCCGTTCCGTGTGTCGCTGGGTCGGCAGCGGGTCGAGGGGGCAGACCCCCGTCGGACCGGACGACACGCGTCGACCGCCTGGAGGTGCACCGCGCCGCCGGATGGCTGCCGTTCGAAACCTGTTTGAAGGCTGAACCATGCCGGTGTCGCGAGGTGACCCCTGGCACGCGCCGGTACGTGCCGGCTGCCGACGGGACCGACGCCGCGCCCGGACTCGCCGCAGCGGCAGCGAGGCGCCCCGCCGTCCGCGGCGGGGCCCCTCGTGCGTCCCAGGCCGGCGTCAGGCGGGGAGCAGGTCCCCCGGACGTGCGCCGGCGCGTCAGCTGGTGAGCAGGCCGCCCTCGACCGGCAGCGTCGTCCCGGTGACGTAGCCGCCGGCGTCGCTGGCCAGGAAGACCAGCGCGGCGGCCAGCTCCATGGGGTCGCCCTTGCGGCCGGCCAGGACGCGGGTCATCTGGCCCTCGATGTAGCCCTCCGGGTACTGGTCGGTCATCTCCGACTCGAAGAAGCCGGGGGCCAGCGCGTTCACCCGGATGCCCTTGCGGCCCGTCCACTGCTGTGCGAGGTCACGGGTGAGCCCGATGAGGCCGGCCTTGCTGGCCGCGTAGGCCGCCTGGGGCAGCCCGGCGGTGGTCAGCCCGAGGATGCTCGAGATGTTGACGATCGAGCTGCCCGGCTGCATCACCCGCGCGCAGGCCTGCGCCATCCAGTAGCAGCCGTTGAGGTTCACGTCGATCACCGAGCGGAACTGCTCCGGGGTCTCCCGGGTGGCCGGCACGGCGGTGCCCACGCCGGCGTTGTTGACCAGGACGTCGACCTTCCCGAACTCGGCCACGGTGGCGTCCACGAGCCCCTGGCAGTCCTCCGGCCGGGCGACGTCGGTGCGCACCGTGATCGCCCGCCGTCCGGCCGCCTCCACGGCCGCCCGGGTCTCGCCCAGCCGGTCCTCCCGGCGGGCGCCGAGCGCGACGTCGGCACCGGCCTGGGCCAGGGCACGGGCGAACACCGCACCGAGGCCGGAGGACGCCCCCGTCACGATCGCCACCCGGCCGTCCAGCCGGAACATGTCGAGGACCGCCCTGTCCGTCACGTGCACTCCCGTCGTCGTCGGTGGGCCCTGAGCCTGTCGCTCCCGCGGCCGCCCCGCCACCCGCGGCCTCCCGAACTGTGGGGTAGACCACAGACCTCACGGGTAGGGGCCGGACCCGTTCTGCGTTCCAGTGAGGAGGATCCGTGGCCAACCTGGCACAGCACCTGCTCGACACCGCGGCCGAGCACGGCGACCGGCCGGCGCTCCGGATGGACGAGGCCGTCCTGACCTACGACGGGTTCTGCGAGGCCGCTGCCGGGGTGGCCGCAGGCCTGCGGGAGCGGGGCGTGCAGCCCGGCGACCGGGTCGGGATGGTGCTGCCCAACGTGCTCAGCTTCCCGGTCGTGTTCTACGGCGCGCTGATGGCCGGCGCCGCCGTCGTCCCGATGAACCCGCTGCTCAAGGCGCGTGAGGTCGAGTACTACCTGCGCGACTCGGGCGCCCGGCTCGTGGTGGCGCTGGACGCGAACGCCGACGCGACCACCGAGGCCGCAGCTGCCGTGGGCGTCGGCGCGGTGACCGTCGGCCCGGTCGACGCCGGCGGGGTGCTGGGCGGGTCCGGCAGCCGGGACCTCGAGCCGCGGGAGGACCAGGACGCGGCGGTCATCCTCTACACCTCGGGGACCACCGGCCCGCCGAAGGGCGCGGAGCTGACCCACGCGAACCTCAGCACCAACGCCCGCACCACGCAGGAGACCCTGCTCGAGGGCACGCCGGACGACGTGATCATGGGCTGTCTACCGCTGTTCCACGTCTTCGGACTGACCTGCGCGCTCAACGCCGGTGTCCTGGCCGGGGCCTGCCTGACGCTGCTGCCGCGCTTCGACGGCGCGAAGGCGCTGTCGATCATCGAGCGGGACCGGGTGACCGTCTTCGAGGGCGTGCCGACGATGTTCGCGGCGATGCTGCACCAGGCCGACCGGGACCGCTACGACGTCTCCAGCCTGCGCCTGTGCATCTCCGGCGGGTCGGCCATGCCGGTCGAGGTCATGCGCGGCTTCGAGGAGGCCTTCGGCTGCATCGTGCTGGAGGGCTACGGCCTGTCGGAGACCTCGCCGGTCGCCTCGTTCAACCACCCGCACGCGGAGCGCAGGCCCGGGACGATCGGCACCGCGATCCGCGGCGTGGAGATGCGCCTGGTGGACGACGCGGGCGGCGACGTCCCCACCGGGGAGGTCGGCGAGATCGCCATCCGCGGCGAGAACGTCATGAAGGGCTACTGGGG
The DNA here is from genome assembly GCF_053502545.1 of Geodermatophilus sp. URMC 65. Lineage (NCBI taxonomy): Bacteria > Bacillati > Actinomycetota > Actinomycetes > Geodermatophilales > Geodermatophilaceae > Geodermatophilus > Geodermatophilus sp. URMC 65. The sequence goes on along the minus strand of NZ_CP199954.1, from coordinate 3,728,784 downwards.
CAAGCCCGAGGAGACGGCCAAGGCCATCCCGGACGGCTGGTTCCGCACCGGCGACCTGGCCCGCCAGGACGAGGACGGCTACTTCGCCATCGTCGACCGCAAGAAGGAGATGATCATCCGCGGGGGCTACAACGTGTACCCGCGGGAGATCGAGGAGGCGCTCTACGAGCACCCCGCGGTCGCCGAGGCCGCGTGCGTCGGCGTCCCGCACCCCGAGCTGGGCGAGGAGGTCGCCGCGGCGGTGGCCCTCAAGCCCGGGCAGCAGGCCGATCCCGACGAGCTGCGCGCCTGGGTCAAGGAGCGGGTGGCCGCCTACAAGTACCCGCGGCACGTCTGGCTGGTCGAGTCCCTGCCCAAGGGGCCCACGGGCAAGATCCTCCGCCGGGCCGTCGAGGTGCCGGAGGAGGTGCGGGCGTGAGCGGGCTCGCGAGCTCACCCACGGTCGTGCGACCGGCGAGCGCCGGCGAGGAGGACACGTGAGCGAGCCGCCGCGGTGGCGGCAGGCCTTCGACGCCGTCGAGCGCCGCGTGACCCCCCGGGCGGAGGAGGTCGTCCGCAGCGAGGCCTTCGCCGTCGGTGCCGCCCTGACCCGCCGTGCGGTCACCCTGGCCCGCGGCACAGCACGCGGGGCCACGACCCGCTTCTGGCACCTGCTCGACCTGCCGGCCGGGACCGACGTCAGCCGGCTGCGCGCCCAGGTCGGCGCCCTCGACCGCGAGGTCCGCCGGCTGACCCTGCAGCTCGAGGCGGCGCGACGGGAGACCGAGCGCCGCGGCACCCCCGAGGAGTCCGATGCCGACAGTGCCCAGCCCGCAGACGGTGCTCGACCGCGTCCGGCGCGACGTCGAGCGCAACGCCCTGCGCGCCCGTAACGGTCTGCGCCTGGTCAGCGGCGTCGCCCGGCCCGACGTCGGGCAGACGCCCAAGGACGTCGTCTGGCAGCGCGGCCGGACCCAGCTGTGGCACTACCGCAACGACCCCGACACCCACGGCGGGGTCCGGTACTCGCCGCCGCTGCTCATCGTGTTCAGCCTGGTCAGCCGTAGCTACATCCTCGACCTGGCGCCGGGCAACAGCTTCGTCGAGCAGTTGCTCCACGCGGGCTTCGACGTCTACCTGCTCGACTGGGGCGAGCCGGACGAGCGGGACGCCGCCAACACCCTCGAGGACTACGTCGACGACTACATCCCCGCCGGCGTCCAGCGGGTGCTGGAGGTCTCCGGGGCCGACGAGGTCACCCTGTTCGGCTACTGCTTCGGCGGCGACCTCGCCCTCCTCTACGCCGCCCACCACCCGGACGCGCCGGTCCGCAGCCTCACCGTGCTGGCCACCCCGGTGGACTTCCGGCACATGGGCCCGCTGGCCGACCTGTTCCGGGTCGGCGGCCTGGAGGTGTCCGACGTGCTGGACGCCGACGGCAACGTGCCGCCCCGCGTCGTCCTGCAGGGATTCAAGACGCTGACCCCCACCGCGGAGGTGACCCGCTACGTGACGCTGTGGGAGCGCCTCTGGAACGACGAGTACGTGGCCGGCTACCAGGCCATGACCGGCTGGTCGGACGACCACGTGCCCTTCCCCGGGGCGGCCGCGGAGGAGACGGTGCGGATGCTGGTGCGCGACAACGGCATGGTCACCGACCGGCTGGCGGTGGGCGGTGACCGCGTGCACCTGTCCGACATCCGGGTGCCGTTCCTGACCGTCCGGGCCGATCGCGACCACATTGTCCCGCCCGAGGCGTGCGCGCCGCTGATCGACCTGGTCGGCTCCCCGGACAAGCACGAGCTGCGGCTGCCGGCCGGGCACATGGGCCTGGTCGTGGGCCGGACGGCGGCCCGGACGACGGTGCCGACGATCATCGACTTCCTCCGACGACGCAGTGAGCCGCTGCACTCCGAGGAGGTCGCCCGGTGACCACCGTGACCCCGCTGACGGAGGCGCACTGCGAGGCCCTGGTGCGCTTCTTCGCCGACCTGCCCGAGGGCGACCGCACCTTCATCCGCGAGGACGTCACCGACCCCGAGGTCGTGCGCGGCTGGACGGCCGGCTCGCCGGGGGTCGACCGCTGGGTGGCGGTGGACGACGGCGGCCGGGTGTTCGGCTACGTGGCCGTCCTCCGGCTGCCCGGTTGGTCCGACCACGTCGGTGAGGTCCGGCTGGTGGTCTCGCCCGACCGCCGCGGCTCGGGGCTGGGACGGGAGCTGGCCCGGCACGCCGTGGTGCACGCCCTCGAGGCCGGGCTGACCAAGCTCGTCGTCGAGGTGGTCGCCGACCAGGGGCCGGCGCTGGCGCTGTTCACCGGTCTGGGCTTCACCGGGGAGGCACTGCTGGTGGACCACATCCGCGACCGGGACGGGAACCTGCGCGACCTCATGGTGCTGGCCCACCACGTCGGCGAGACCTGGGCCGGCATGGACGCGGTCGGCCTCACGGAGGCGCTCGACACCCCCTGAGGAGCCGGCGACCGATCGTCCCGCGATCGTCCCGTCGGGGTCTCCCGGGCGTTGCCGACCCGACACCTGCGCCCGCGACGCTCGCGCTGCGAGCGGGCCACCCGGGTCCGCCGCGCGTCCCGGGAGGCACCGTGACCGCACCGACCTCGTCGAACTGGCTGCGCGTCGGCGCCACCGTCGCCGCGGGCCGCCTCCGTCCGCCCGTGGGCAGCAGCCGGCGCCGCAGCGTCTGCGGGGCCGCCCGCGTGCTGACCGGCCTGGGCGTGCGCGTCGAGGTCCACGTGCCGGCCACGGCCTGGCCGCGCACGGGCACCGGGCTGCTGCTGGTGTCGAACACGGCCACCGCCCTGGACCCGCTGGCACTGCTCACCGTCGTCCCCGGCGCCGCGGTCGCCGGGGTCCCCGACCGGCTCGCGGGGGTGCCGGTGCCGGCGGGCCCCGCGGTCTCCGCGCGGATCGCCACCTCCCTGCGCCTGGGGACGTCGGTCAGCGTCCGCCCCGAGGAGGGCGTGCGGAGTGGCCCGGGTCTGGGCCGCTTCTCCCCCGCCCTGCTGGCCGCCGCGGTGGACACCGGTGCCGCGGTGTGCCCGGTCGCCGTCCGCTGGCGCGGCGCGGCGTCCCCGCCCCCTGGCGGACGCTCGACGGTGGCGGCGATGCGCTGGCTGGCCGCCTCCCCCGGCACTGTCGTGGAGGTGCACCTGCTGCCCGCCCTGTCCTCCGCCGGCGCGACGCCGCAGGAGCTGGCGACGACGGCCGAGTACGCGGTCGCCGCCGTCCTGGAGACCCCGTCCCCGGCCCCGTCCCGAGGCTCGCGCCGAGCGTGCGAGGCGTGAGGAGGACGGGGTCCTTCCACTACTCGGTGACCCGGCCGTCCTCGACGGCGATCCGGCGCGGGGTGTCGACGGCAGCCAGCATCCGGCGGTCGTGGGTGACCAGCAGCAGCGTGCCGCGGTAGCCGGCCAGCGCCTGCTCGAGCTGCTCGATGGCCGCCAGGTCGAGGTGGTTGGTCGGCTCGTCGAGGACCAGCACGTTCACCCCACGGGCCTGCAGCAGCGCCAGTCCGGCCCGGGTCCGCTCCCCCGGCGAGAGGGTGTCGGCCGGACGCAGCACGTGCTCGGCGGTCAACCCGAACTTGGCCAGGAGGGTGCGCACCTCGGCGGTGGGCCGGTCGGGCACCTCCGCGGCGAAGGCCTCCAGCAGCGGCTCGGCGCCGAGGAACGCGCCGCGGGCCTGGTCGATCTCGCCGATCCGCACCGACGGGCCCAGCCCGCCGCGGCCCTCGTCCAGCGGCACCCGGCCCAGCAGGGCGGCCAGCAACGTGGACTTGCCGCTGCCGTTGGGGCCGGTGATGACCACCCGGTCGCCCCAGTCCACCTGCAGGTCGACCGGACCGAGGGTGAAGTCCCCGCGGCGCACGACCGCACCGGACAGCGTGGCGACGACCGCTCCGGCACGCGGCGCGGCGGCGATCTCCATCCGCAGCTCCCACTCCTTGCGCGGCTCCTCGACCACGTCCAGCCGCTCGATCAGCCGCTCGGTCTGCTTGGCCTTGGCCCCCTGCTTCTCCGCCGTCGCCCGGTTGTGGGCCTTGATGAACTTGTCCGGGTCCTTCTGCTTCTTGACCGCGTCCCGCACGCCCTTGGCCAGCCAATTGCGCTGCATGCGGGCGCGCGCCTCGAGCCCGGCCCTCGTCTCGGCGTACTCCTCGTACTCCTCGCGCGCGTGCCGCCGGGCCACCTCCCGCTCGACCAGGTAGGCCTCGTAGCCGCCGTCGTGCACCCGCACCAGCTGCTGGGCGAGGTCCAGCTCCACCACGCGGGTGACCGTGCGGGCGAGGAACTCACGGTCGTGGCTGACGACGACGATGCCGCTGCGCGCCCCGGTGACGAAGCGCTCCAGCTGCTCCAGGCCGGCCAGGTCCAGGTCGTTGGTCGGCTCGTCGAGCAGCAGCACGTCGTAGCGCGAGAGCAGCAGGCCGGCCAGCCCGACCCGCGCGGCCTGGCCCCCGGAGAGCCCGGTCGTCCCCGCGTCGAGGGACACCCCGGGCGCCACCTCGCCGACGACCTGCGCCGCGCGCTCGTCGAGGTCGGCCCCGCCGAGGGCCAGCCAGCGCTCGAGCGCCTCGGCGTAGGCGTCGCCGGCGCCGTCCGCGCCCTCGGTGAGCGCGTCGGTGGCGGCGTCGAGAGCGGCCTGCGCGGCGGCGACCCCGGTCCGGCGGGCCAGCGCCTGGCGCACCGTCTCCCCCGGCCGGCGCTCGTGCTCCTGCGGCAGGTAGCCGAGGGTCGCCGTGGGTGGGCTGATGGTGACGCTGCCCGACTCGGGTGGCAGCTCACCGGCGAGCGTGCGCAGCAGGGTGGACTTGCCCGCGCCGTTGACCCCGACCAGCCCGACGACGTCGCCGGGGGCGACGACGAGGTGGAGGTCGGAGAACAGGACGCGGGCACCGTGGCCGGCGGCCAGGCCCCGGGCGACGAGCGTGGCACTCACGGGACACCAGGGTGCCAAGCCGGGCCGGGACGACGCGAACGGTATGAGGACCACGTCCTCCCCACCGTTCGCAAGCTCACGGCGAGCCTCTGGACGGGGCCCGGGGGCAGGGGGTCCTTCACTCGTCGACGTCCTCCTCCAGGACCTCGTCGGCCATCTCGTCGAGCATGGTCTCCAGCGCGAGGTCGGCCTCCCCCGGCGGGCGGCGCTGCACCCGCCAGGGCTGCAGGTCGTCGTAGCCGCGCACCGACACCCGGCGCAGCGGCCGCACCCGGTAGCGGGGCAGCCCGCGCAGCTGCCGGGCGAGGTCCCGGTCGACCAGCAGCGTGCCGGGCCGGCCGAGCGAGGTGAGCCGGCTGGCCAGGTTCACCACCGGCGAGTACACGTCGCCGAGGTGCGTGAGCACGGTGCCGTACGCGGCGCCGACCCGCAGCGGTGGGCGGTCCTCGGTCTGCCAGGCCTCGGGCAGCTCCAGCCCGATCTCCACGGCGTCGATCGCCGAGACGGCGGTGTAGAGGACGCCGTCCCCCACGGTCTTGACCACCCGGCCGTGGTGGCGGGCGATGACCTCGGTGGCGGTGCTCTCGAAGTTCTCGACCATCGCGCCGAGCTCCCGCCCGCCCATCCCCCGGCTGCGGCTGGTGTAGCCGACCAGGTCGGCGAAGCCGACGGCGAGCTCCCGCCGGTCGACGGCGGCCGTCGGGGTGAGCAGCCGGTCGGCGTTGGCGACCAGGTGCCGCCGCCACACGTAGTCCTGCACCTCCCGCAGCAGCGGCAGGAGGCTGCGGGCGGCGGCCACCACCTCCTCCGGCGGGACGGCGCGCCGCCCGGTGTCGGCGCCGCTGCGGGACAGGGCGTCGGCGAGCAGGTCGGTCTGCCAGTCGGCCAGCCGGGACAGCGACTGCCCCATCGCGCGGGCGATCGAGGCCTCGGTCCCCGGCTCGACGAAGCCGGAGTCGATGAGCGTGCTGAGCAGCTCCAGTGCCCGGACGTCGGCGTCGGTGAAGACCGGGTCGTCGTCGGCGACGTCGGGGAAGCCGAGCGCCCGCCACAGCCGCCGGGTGCTCGCGGGCGGCAGGCCGGCCATCGCGGCGATCTGCAGCCGGGTGTACCGGCGCGGACCGTCGAGGAGCAGGCGCAGCAGCGCCTCGTGGGCGTCGCCGGCGTCCGCTCCCACGTCTGGGTCCCGAGGGGTGTCCGGCAGGGCCGTCAGCCCGTGGTGTGGACGACCAGGACGTCCACCGACGAGCGGCGGGTCACGTCGGCCGGCACCGACCCGATCAGCCGGCCCTTGAGGCTGTCGAGCCCGCGGTTGCCGACGACGAGCAGGTCGGCCTGGGCGCGGCCGACGACCTCGAGCAGGGTCTCCACCGGCGAGCCGACGACGGCCATCTGCTCGACCTCCCCCGCGCCGGCCCCGACGGCCTCCTCCGCGGCGCGCTGCACGGTGTCGTCCGCCGGCGCGGACCCGACCACCTGGTCCGGGCCCTCACCCGGAGCGTCCTGAGTGCGGCGCGCCTGGCGCCCGTCCGCCCGCGACGGCAGGTAGGCGCACACGATCACCAGCCGCGCGCCGCAGGCCCCGGCGAGAGCCCCGGCACGGCGCACCGCCCGCAGGGAGGACTCCGACCCGTCGGTCCCGACGACCACCGTGCGGTAGGCGCTCACGGACCCTCCTCGCTGGCGTTCCCGGGCGCCTCCGGCGGCGGCGCTCCGGCGTGCCGGGGAACCGGCTCACCCGCCCGACCGGCCAACCTACCGAATGCGCCGGTCAGGGGGTGTGCCCGGGGTCACGCCGGGACACGCGCGGGGCGGACCACGGGGTGCCGTTTCGGCCACCGCGTGCGCTTGGATGGAGCTGTCGCCCGGCCGACGCGAGGAGAGCGCCATCCACCCCGGCAGCAGCCACCACCGCGACCCCGTGCGGGTCGAGGTCCGCGGCCTCAGCAAGAGCTTCGGCGCCGTCCGCGCCGTCGACGACCTCAGCTTCACCGTCGAGCCGGGGTCCATCACGGGCTTCCTCGGCCCCAACGGCGCGGGCAAGACCACCACGCTGCGCATGGCCCTCGGTCTCGAGCGGCCGGACGCGGGGACGGCGACCTTCGACGGCGTCGCCTACGCCGACCTCCCCTCGCCCGTGCGCACGGTCGGCGCGGTGCTGGAGACCGCGTTCCACCCCGCACGGTCCGGGCGCAACCACCTGCGGGTCTACTGCCGGGCAGCCGGGCTGCCGGTCTCGCGCGCCGACGAGGTGCTCGCCCAGGTCGGCCTGGCCGACGCCGGCAGGCGCCGCGCGGGCGGCTACTCGCTGGGGATGCGGCAGCGGCTGGCGCTGGCCACCGCACTGCTGGGCGACCCGGCGGTGCTGGTGCTCGACGAGCCGGCCAACGGGCTGGACCCCGAGGGCATCCAGTGGCTGCGCGGCTTCCTGCGCCACCTCGCGCACACCGAGGGGCGCACCGTGCTGGTCTCCAGCCACCTGCTGGCCGAGATGGAGCAGACCGCCGACCGCGTGGTGATCGTGGGCGCCGGGCGGCTGGTCCGCGAGGGCTCGATCGCCGAGCTGCGCTCCGGCACGCAGGGCAGCGGGGCGGTGCTGGTGCGCAGTCCCGAGGCCGGCCGGCTGGCCGAGGTCCTCCGCGTCGCCGGGCTGAGCGTCGGTCCCGCCGAGGACGGCCGGGTCACGGTGACCGGGACGACGCCGGCCACGGTGGGAGCGCACGCCTTCCGGGCCGGTGTCGAGCTGCACGAGCTGCGCGCGGAGACCAGCGGCCTGGAGGAGCTGTACTTCCGCCTCACCGCCGGCCAGGAGCAGTACGCCGCCACCGACACCACCATGCAGGGGGCCGCCCGATGACCGCGCTCGTCCGCGCCGAGTGGACCAAGCTGTTCTCCACCCGGGTCTGGATCGGGCTGCTGGCCGGTGCCGCCGTGATGGCCGGTGGGTTCGCCGCCCTGCTCACCGGGCTCGCCGGGCAGGAGGGTGGCCCGCCCCCGGTCGGCTCGCCCGACTACGAGGCGCTGGCCCTCGCCGTCGCGTCCAACGCCGTGGTCTTCGCGCTGATACTCGGCATCATCGGGATGACCCAGGAGTTCCGGCACCGCACCGCGACGCCGACCTTCCTCACCACGCCGAAGCGCGGCCGGGTCGTGGTCGCGAAGCTCGTGGCCTACGCGCTGGCCGCCGTCCCCTTCGCCCTCGTCGCGCTGGCCGTGACGGTCGCGGTGGTCGTCGTCTACGCCGGGGCACGGGGCGCCGCGCCGTCCCTGACCGGCGAGAACGCGGAGGTGCTGCTCAGCGCCGGGCTGGCGATCGTCGTGTACGCGGTCATCGGCGTGGGCCTGGGCGCGCTGCTGCGCAACCAGGTCGGGGCGATCGTCGGGGCGCTGGTCTACCTCTACGTCGTCGAGCCGTTGCTGTCGGCCTTCTCCGCCACGGCGGCGGTCTACAAGTGGCTGCCCGGCGGCGCGCTGGAGGCCATGACCACCACCTTCCGCGGCCCGCAGGCCATCGCCCCCGACCTCCTCGAGCGGTGGCAGGGCGGCCTGTTGCTGCTCGGCTACGGTCTGGTGGCGGCGCTCGTGGGAACCCTGCTCTCCGTCCGCCGCGACGTCGTCTGAAAGGACCCCGTCCTCCCCACCCCTCGCGAGCTCGGGGGGGCCCGGGACGGGGCCGCTGCTCCCGATCGGAACGGGGATCCCCCCATGACCACACCCACGACCACGCGCATGACCGCCCCACGACTGGCCCGGTTGATCGCCGACGGCGACGCCGGGGCCGTGCGCGCCGCCGTCCAGGACTCCCCCCGCCTGCTGACCGCCACGGTGGAGCGCGACGGCCAGAGCGGCTGGACGCCGCTGCACCTGGCCGTCGCCGACGGGCGCGCCGACGTCGTGCGCCTGCTGGTGGAGGCCGGCGCGGACCTCCGCGCCCGGACCGAGCACGGCCGGGACCCGCTGCACACCGCGCTGGAGTCCGCGCCCGACCTGGTCCCGCTGCTGCGCGAGCTGGGCGCCCCGGTGGACGCCGCCAGCGCCGCTTACCTCGACGACGTCGAGCAGCTGCGCACCGAGCTGGACGGCGGCGCCCCGCTCACCGACCCGGTGACGGGGGTGGACCTGCTGACCCTCGCCGCGGCCGGCGGCGCGGCGAGCAGCGCCCGGACGCTGCTGGACCGGGGCGCCGACGCCGACCGCGGCGCGCTGCACGCCGCCGCGGCCAGCACCCGGCCGGAGCTGGTCCGCCTGCTGCTGGCCGCCGGGGCCGACGTCGACCGGCGCGAGCCCGACACCGGCCGCTCCCCGCTGCACGCCGCTGTCACCGGCGCTCCCGGGCGCGACGCGCCCGACGTGGTCGGCGTCCTGCTCGACGCGGGAGCCGACGTCAACGCCACCACCGTCGACGGTGCCAGCGCCCTCGACATCAGCCGGGTCGCCGCGGCCCGCACCCGCCGGGACGACGCAGGTCGGGCGACCGCGCACGACGCCCTCGCCGAGCTGCTCGTGGCACGCGGCGCCACGGACTGAAGGAGGCCCCCTGCAGGACTGCCACCAGGACGCGGCCGTTCCACACCCGGTCTGCCTGCAGGTGCGGGCGTAGACTCCAACCCCGGTCCAGAGACGTGCACCGACGACGAAGAAGGCACTCGACCCCGTGTCAAGCGTGAGCTCATCCCGGCCGTCCTCCACCCCCAACTCCTCAGCGGTGGCGGGATTCGGCACCAACGAGTGGCTGGTCGAGGAGATGTACCAGCAGTACCTCGCCGATCCGTCCAGCGTGGACCAGGCGTGGCACGAGTTCTTCGCCGACTACCGACCGGGCAGCCCGGTGTCCGCGAGCGACGACCGGGAGGCGCCGGCCGCACGGGCCGCCGAGCCCGCGTCGTCCGCCCCGGCCGCCGAGTCCGCCCCGGCGGCCGAGTCCGCCCCGACGGCCGCGCCCACCACCCGGCAGCCGGCTCCCGCCGCCCAGCAGCAGCCGGCCCCCGACGAGCAGCCCACCACTGGTGACGGCTCCTCCCGGGCCACCCGCGTCCAGGCGCAGACCGAGGACACCGTGGTGAAGCGGGCCGCTGACCGGACCGCACAGCAGCAGCCGGCCGCCAAGGCCGCGCCCGCCGCGAAGCCGGCACCGGCCGCGAAGCCCGCCGCCAAGGCCGACCAGCCCGCCGGCGAGGGTCCGAAGCGCGTCCCGCTGCGCGGGGCGGCGGCCAGCGTCGTCAAGAACATGAACGCCTCGCTGACCGTGCCGACGGCGACCAGCGTGCGCGCGGTCCCGGCCAAGCTGCTGGCCGACAACCGCATCGTCATCAACAACCACCTGGCCCGCTCGCGCGGCGGGAAGGTCTCGTTCACCCACCTGATCGGCTACGCGCTGGTCCGGGCGCTCGACGACTTCCCGAACATGAACGCCGCCTTCGCCGAGGTCGACGGCAAGCCGACGCTGGTGCAGCCCGAGCACGTCAACTTCGGCCTGGCCATCGACCTGCCCCGGCCCGACGGCTCGCGCTCCCTGGTCGTCGCCTCCATCAAGTCCGCCGAGGAGATGGACTTCGCCCGGTTCTGGGGCGCCTACGAGGACGTCATCCGCCGCGCCCGCGCGGGCAAGCTGACCCTCGAGGACTTCTCCGGCACCACGATCAGCCTCACCAACCCGGGCACGATCGGCACCAACCACTCGGTGCCGCGGCTGACCGCCGGCCAGGGCGCGATCATCGGCGTCGGCGCCATGGAGTACCCGGCCGAGTTCCAGGGGATGAGCCAGGAAGCGCTGACCGACCTCGGCATCTCCAAGATCATCACGCTGACCTCGACGTACGACCACCGGATCATCCAGGGTGCCGAGTCGGGCGACTTCCTCCGCCGCCTGCACCAGTTGCTGCTGGGCGAGGACGGCTTCTACGACGACGTCTTCCGCTCGCTGCGGATCCCGTACGCCCCGGTGCGCTGGATGCCAGACGTGCGGGTCAGCCACGAGGGCGAGATCGACAAGGAAGCCCGGGTCATCGAGGTCATCGAGGCCTACCGGCGCAACGGCCACCTCATGGCCGACACCGACCCGCTGGAGTACCGGGTCCGCAGCCATCCCGACCTCGACATCCTCGAGCACAGCCTGACGCTGTGGGACCTCGACCGCCAGTTCCCGGTCGGCGGCTTCGCCGGCGAGCGGATGATGGCGCTGCGCGACATCCTGGGCGTGCTGCGCAACTCCTACTGCCGCACTGTCGGCGTGGAGTACATGCACATCACCGACCCCGAGGAGCGCGAGTGGCTCCAGAAGCGGGTCGAGGTCAAGGCCGATCAGCCCGACCGGGAGAAGCAGAAGCACATCCTCGGCCGGCTCAACGCCGCTGAGGCGTTCGAGACCTTCCTGCAGACGAAGTACGTCGGCCAGAAGCGGTTCAGCCTCGAGGGCGGGGAGTCGGTCATCCCGATCCTCGACGAGGTGCTCATCGCGGGCACCGAGCACGGCCTCGACGAGGTCGCGATCGGCATGGCCCACCGTGGCCGGCTCAACGTGCTGGCCAACGTCCTCGGCAAGAGCTACAGCAAGATCTTCGGCGAGTTCGAGGGCAACATCGACCCGGGCACCGTCCAGGGCTCCGGCGACGTGAAGTACCACCTCGGCGCCGAGGGCACCTTCACGAACCCGTTCAAGGACGGTGCCGAGATCGCCGTCTCGCTGGCCAGCAACCCCTCGCACCTAGAGACGGTCAACCCCGTCCTCGAGGGCGTCGTCCGCGCCAAGCAGGACATGATCGACAAGGGCGAGCAGGGCTTCACCGTCCTGCCGGTCCTGCTGCACGGCGACGCCGCCTTCGCCGGCCAGGGCGTCGTCGCGGAGACGCTGAACCTCTCGCAGCTGCGCGGCTACCGCACCGGCGGCACCGTGCACGTGGTCATCAACAACCAGGTCGGGTTCACCACGAGCCCGGCGCAGTCCCGCTCGAGCCTCTACTCGACCGACGTGGCGCGGATGGTCAACGCGCCGATCTTCCACGTGAACGGTGACGACCCCGAGGCCTGCGTGCGGGTCGCTCGGCTGGCTGTCGACTACCGGCAGGCGTTCAAGAAGGACGTCGTCATCGACATGATCTGCTACCGCCGGCGCGGCCACAACGAGGGCGACGACCCGTCGATGACCCAGCCGCTGATGTACGACATCATCGACCGCAAGCGCTCGGTCCGGAAGCTGTACACCGAGTCCCTCATCGGCCGCGGCGACATCACGCTGGCCGAGGCCGAGGAGGCACTCAAGGACTACCGCGACCAGCTGGAGCGGGCCTTCGCCGAGACGCACGACGCGCAGGACACCTCGAAGCCGCAGCCGGTCATGGACCAGCCCGCGCAGGAGCAGCCGGTGGCCACGGCGATCACCACCGAGGTGCTCAAGGCGATCGGCGACGCGCACGTCTCGCTGCCGCAGGACTTCACGGTCCACCCGAAGCTCCAGCGGATGCTGGAGCGGCGCGCGGCGATGGTCAGCGAGGGCGGCATCGACTGGGCGATGGGCGAGCTGCTGGCCTTCGGGTCCCTGCTCATGCAGGGCGTCCCGGTGCGGCTGGCCGGTCAGGACTCCCGCCGCGGCACCTTCGTCCAACGTCACTCGGTGCTCATCGACCGGGAGTCCGCCGTGGAGTACACGCCGCTGGCGAACCTGTCCCCGGAGCAGGCGAAGTTCTTCGTCTACGACTCGCTGCTCTCGGAGTACGCGGCGCTGGGCTTCGAGTACGGGTACTCGGTGGCCAACCCCAAGGCCCTGGTGCTGTGGGAGGCGCAGTTCGGCGACTTCGTCAACGGCGCCCAGATGGTCATCGACGAGTTCATCAGCTCCGGTGAGGCCAAGTGGGGTCAGCGCTCCGGCGTCACCCTGCTGCTGCCGCACGGCCTCGAGGGGCAGGGCCCGGACCACTCCAGCGGCCGCATCGAGCGGTTCCTGCAGCTGTCGGCGGAGAACAACATGACCGTCGTCAACTGCTCGACGCCGGGCAACTACTTCCACCTGCTGCGCCGTCAGGCGCTCTCGAACGTGCACCGGCCGATGGTCGTCTTCACGCCCAAGTCGCTGCTGCGGGCGAAGGCCGCCGTCAGCCCGGTCTCGGAGTTCACCGACGAGACGTTCCGGCCGGTGCTGGCCGACCCGGGCGTCGGTGGCGAGCCGCTGGACGACGGCGCCGTGCGTCGGGTCCTGCTGTGCAGCGGGAAGGTCGCCTACGACCTGTTGGCGCAGCGGGAGGCCACCGGCACCGCCGACACCGCGGTGCTGCGCGTCGAGCAGCTCTACCCGCTGCCGGCCGAGCAGATCCGGCAGGCGCTGGAGCGCTACCCGAACGCGCAGGACGTCGTCTGGGTGCAGGAGGAGCCGGCGAACATGGGCGCCTGGCAGTTCATGGCCGTGAACCTGCCCGAGCACCTGCCGTCCGGCCGCCGCCTGCGCCGCGTCAGCCGGCCGGCCGCGGCCAGCCCGGCCGTCGGCTCGGCGAAGGTCCACGAGGTCGAGCAGAAGCGTCTCGTGGCCGAGGCCTACGCGAACTAGTCCTGCCGACCGATGTACTTCACGGACCGGGGTCTGGAGGAGCTGGCCGACCGGCGGGGCGAGGAGCAGGTGACCCTCGCCTGGCTGGCCGACCAGATGCAGGCGTTCGTCGACCAGCACCCCGACTTCGAGGTGCCCGTCGAGCGGCTGGCCACCTGGCTGGCCCGCGGCGGCACGGAGGACGACGAGTAGGAGGACCCCCTGCCCCCGCCGCTCGCGAGCTCGCGGCGGGGGGCCCTGCAGGGGGCCACGAGATCGGCGATCTCGCACGTTCTGGCGGGCCCCGCGGTGCGATCCGGAGGATCGCCGTGTGATGGCGCGCCTGCCTAGGAACGTCGGCCCGCGACGGCACGCTGTGTCGGTGCTCGGTCACTCGCACGCGCTCTCCGGGCTCGCCGCCGGTGCCGCGACGCTGCCGTGGGCCCCGGTCGGGGGCACCGTCGGCCAGGTCGCCTGGATCGCCGCCGTCGGCGGGATGGCCATGCTGCCCGACCTCGACCACAACGGCTCGACGGTCTCGGACATGTGGGGCCCGATCACCGACGTCCCCTCCGGTGCGGTCGGACGGCTGGCGCAGGGGCACCGCTGGGGCACCCACGACGCCTTCCTGGCCCCGCTGGCCTTCGGCGCGCTGGCGCTGGCCGCCGCGAACGCGTTCTGGTCCAGCCTGCTGCTCCTGAGCCTGGCCATCGGGCTGGCGCTCAGAGCGCTGCACTTCGTCATCCCGGGACGGGCGGAGAACACCGTCGTCGGCAACCTGGTGCTGTCCTGGGGGAGCGCCTGGCTGCTGCTCGAGCACTCCCCCAGCCCGGCCTGGCTGCCCTGGGCGGTCGCACTCGGCGTGCTGACCCACATCGCCGGGGACGCGCTCACGACGCAGGGCGTGCCGGTGCCGGTGCTGTGGCTGCTGCGCCGCTCGCGGCTGAAGCTGACCCCGCTGCGCACCGGGGCGTCGCTGGAGAAGGTCGTGCTGGTGCCGGCGTTCGTGCTGGTGACGCTGTACTGCGTCTACCTCAACACCGACGTCCGCGCCGCGGTCGACCCGCTGCTGGCCACCCTCAGCGGGTGACGCCCTGCTCGCGGGCGCAGGCGGCCACCGCGGTGGCCACGGCCTCGGCCACCCGGCGGTCCAGCGGACTGGGCACCACGTAGTCCGCCCGCACCTCGTCGCCCACGACATCGGCGATCGCGGTGGCCGCGGCCAGCTTCATCTCCTCGGTGATGCTGGTCGCCCCGGCGTCGATCGCGCCCCGGAAGACCCCCGGGAAGGCGAGCACGTTGTTGATCTGGTTGGGCTCGCCGCTGCGGCCGGTGGCGACGACGGCCGCGTACCGGGCCGCCATCTCCGGGTCCACCTCGGGGATCGGGTTGGCCAGCGAGAACACGATGCAGTCCTCCGCCATCGAGGCGATCACCGACTCGGGCACCGAACCGCCGGACAGGCCCAGGTAGACGTCGGCGCCCTGCAGCGCGCCGGCCATCGTGCCCGCGTAACCGGCCCGGTTGGTGTTCTCCGCGAGCCAGCGCTTGATCGGCGGGAGGTCCTCCCGGCCGGTGTGCAGCACGCCCCGGGAGTCGGCCACGGCGATGTCGGCGACGCCCGCCTCCAGCAGGATCTTCGTGCAGGCGACCCCGGCCGCACCGGCGCCGGAGACGACGACCCGCAGGTCGCCCAGTTCGCGGCCGACGACCCGTGCGGCGTTGCGCAGCGCGGCCAGGACGACGATCGCCGTGCCGTGCTGGTCGTCGTGCATGACCGGGATGTCCAGCCGCTCGCGCAGCCGGTCCTCGATCTCGAAGCAGCGCGGCGCGCTGATGTCCTCGAGGTTGATGCCGCCGAAGGACGGCGCGATCGCCGCCACGGTCTCCACGATCGCGTCGACGTCGGACGTGGACAGCACGACCGGCACCGACGAGAGGCCGGCGAACTCGCTGAACAGGCAGGCCTTGCCCTCCATGACCGGCAGCGCCGCGGCCGGGCCGATGTCGCCCAGACCCAGGACGGCGGTGCCGTCGGAGACCACCGCGACCACGCGCGGCGCCCAGGTGAACCGGTCGGCCAGCGCGGGCTCGGCGGCGATGGCGCTGGACACCCGCGCGACGCCGGGCGTGTAGGTGAGCGCCAGGTCGGCGACGGAGTCGATCGAGCGGGTGGGGCGGACGACGAGCTTGCCGCCCTCGTGCACCGCGAACGCCGGGTCGTCGGCGAAGCGGTCGGCAGTCCCGTCGTGCTGCTGCGCGCTCATGGACCCGGGAGCCTAATCCCCCTCGCACCGTCCCGTCCCGGCGCACGGGGGACACGGTCCGCGCGCGGTGGACCGGGGCTGCGCGGTGCCGAGGCCCGACCTGGCTACCGTCCAGGCGTGCAGATCCGTCAGCTCGCCGTCGGCGACGCCTACGTCCTCGACCTCGTCCCGCACGGCGACGCCCGCGGCCGGTTCACCGAGTGGTACCGCGCCGACGTGCTCGCCGACGCCGTCGGCCACGGCCTGCCGCTGGCCCAGGCCAACCACAGCGTCTCCGCCCGCGGCGTGCTGCGCGGCGTCCACTTCGCCCTCGTCCCGCCCGGCCAGGCCAAGTACGTCTACTGCCCGACCGGCCGAGTGCTCGACGTCGTCGTCGACGTCCGCGTGGGCTCCCCCACCTTCGGCGTGCACGACGCCGTCGTCCTCGACAGCGAGCAGCCCCGTGCGGTGTACCTCGCCGAGGGCCTCGGGCACGCCTTCCTGTCGCTGGCCGACGGCAGCTCGGTCACCTACCTCGTCTCCAGCGGCTACGACCCGTCGCGGGAGTTCGGGGTCTCGCCGCTGGACCCGGAGCTCGACCTGCCGTGGCCGGACGACGTGGAGTTCGAGCTGTCGGCCAAGGACCGGCAGGCGCCCACGCTGGGCGAGGCCCGCGAGCAGGGTCTGCTGCCGACGATCGAGGAGTGCCGCGCCCGCTACGCGCAGCTGCGCACGGCCCGCTAGGCCGGACGCCCCGGCAGCCGCCCCGGCCGTGGCCACAGCCGGCCGACCACCCGACCGACGACGACCGCCGGGCCGAACGCGCGGCTGTCGTCGGTGACGAGGGGATTGTCCCCCTCGACCCAGTGCCCACCCGGCACCGCGCGGCGCACCCGCTTGACCACCAGCAGCTCCGGCCGCGCCGGGAAGCGGGCGAGGACGACGTCGCCGTGACCCACCGTGGTCGCTCCGGTGACCCGCCGTACCAGCAGTCGGTCGCCGGAGCGGACCGTGGGGGTCATCGACGGACCGGACACCCGCGCCACCACCCAGGGCGTGACCAGCGGCTCGACGTCCGTCGTCCGCCCTGCTCCGGACGTGTCCCCGCTGCTCACCGGGAGTAGGGTCGCAGACGAACCGACCCCACAGAACCGGAGGCTCAGCCCATGCGTTTCCGCATGTTCTCCGCCGTGGAGGCCACCGCTCACTGCGACCTCCCCTGCGGCGTGTACGACCCGGCCCAGGCCCGCATCGAGGCGGAGTCCGTCAAGGCCCTCCAGGAGAAGTACCAGGCCAACGAGGACCCGGTGTTCCGCACCCGCGCCATCCTGATCAAGGAGCAGCGGGCGGACCTGGTCAAGCACCACCTGTGGGTGCTGTGGACCGACTACTTCAAGGCCCCGCACTTCGAGAAGTACCCGCAGCTGCACGAGCTGTTCAACAAGGCGACCAAGCAGGCCGGCGCCTCCGGCGCCAAGGGCAGCATGGACCCGGCCGAGGGCCAGAAGCTGCTCGACTACATCGCCGAGATCGACAAGATCTTCTGGGAGACGAAGGCCGCCGCCTAGGGTCTCCCGCAGCACGGCAACGGCCGGCGAGCGCTCCGCTCGCCGGCCGTTGCCGTCCCTGGCGTCCCCCCGCCCGAGGAGGGCCCGATGGGCATCGAGACGTCCTGACGTCGCTGGTGCTCGCGGTGACGCCCGGCACGGGGGTGCTCTACACGGTGACCGCCTGCCTCAGCCGCGGCACACGCGCCGGCCTGGTGGCCGCCCTGGGCCGCACGCTGGGCATCGTCCCGCACGTGGCCGCGGCCGTGACCGGCCTGGCCGCGCTGCTGCACACCAGCGCGGTGGCCCTCCAGGTGCTCAAGTACCTGGGGGTGGCCTACCTGCTGTTCCTCGCCTGGCGCACCTGGCGGGACCGCAGCGCCTTCGACGTGCACGCCGACCCGGCCGCTCCCCGCTCGGTCCGGCAGGTCGTCGTCTCGGCCGTGCTGGTGAACGTCCTCAACCCGAAGCTGACGATCTTCTCCGTCGCGTTCCTCCCCCAGTTCGTCGGCGACAGCCTCGGTGCGGTGTGGCAGATGCTCCAGCTCTCCGCCGTGTTCATGCTGGTCACGCTGGTGGTCTTCGCCGGCTACGGATGGGGCGCCGCCGCCGTCCGCACCCACGTGCTGACCCGCCTCCGGGTGCTCACCTGGTTGCGCCGCACGTTCGCCGCAGCCTTCGTCGCGCTGGGCGCGAAGCTCGCCACGGCCGATCGCTGAGGCCCCGCCCGCCCGCGGGCGATGACTTCTGCGGGCCGGGACGGTCTGCCGTGCCGAGACACCACACCCGCACCCCAGGAGACCCCATGGCCGCCCGCCTCAACCCGTACCTGCACTTCGCCGGCAACGCCCGCGAGGCGATGGAGTTCTACCGCTCCGTCCTCGGGGGCGAGCTCGACGTGATGACCTTCGGTGACGTCGGCGGCGGCGGGGACCAGTTCCCCGACGACGGCGTCATGCACGCCTTCCTGCGCACCGAGGGCGGACTGGAGCTGATGGCCTCCGACGGCCACGACCCGGATGCCGCCGGACCCGACCGGGTGTCGCTGTCCCTGTCCGGGGACGACGCGCCCACGCGGACCCGCTGGTTCAGGGGCTGGCCGAGGGCGGCGCGGTCGACGTCCCGCTGGAGAAGCAGGTGTGGGGCGACACCTTCGGTCAGGTGACCGACCGCTACGGCCTGCGCTGGCTGGTGAACATCGGCTCGGTCCCGGCCTGACGAAGGACCCCCTGCCCCCGCCACCCGCCGGCTCGCGGCGAGCCTCGGGACGGGGCCGCGGCGGGGCCCGTGCAGGGGCCGGACCACGGTCGCGGCCCGGTACCGTCTGACCTCGATGCGTATCGACCGGGCTGGGTGGCCCTTCATCACCGGACCCCTGGCACCGGCCGCCGTGCTCGCCGCGGCAGGCCGCGCCGGCGGCCGTCGCGGCCTCCGCCTCGCCGCCTGGCCTTTCGTCCTCCTGTCGGCCTACATGGCGCTGTTCTTCCGCGACCCCGACCGGCGCTGCGACGTCGAGGCGCCGGCACCCGACGACGTCCTCTCCCCCGCGGACGGCGTGGTGCTGGTCGCGGGTGAGCCGCAGGAGGGCGTCGCCCCGGAACCCGCCCCCGCGGGCGACTGGCAGCAGGTCAGCGTGTTCCTGTCCGTCGTCGACGTGCACGTCAACCGCTCGCCGTACCACGGTGAGGTCGTGGAGAGCTCCTACCGCAGGGGCAGTTTCCTGGCCGCCTACCGCAAGGAGTCGGCGCACCGGAACGAGCGCAGCGAGCTGTGGCTGCGCGACGGCGACCGAACGGTGGTGTTCCGGCAGATCGTCGGCGTGCTCGCCCGCCGCATCGTCACCCGCACCGGCGTCGGCCGGCGGCTGACCACCGGGGAACGGATGGGCCTGATGAAGTTCGGCTCCCGGATGGACGTCTTCGTCCCCCGGGACTGCACGGTGCTCGTCCGGGTGGGCCAGCGGGTGCGCGGCGGCGAGACCGTCATCGCCCGCTGGTCCGGCGCTCGCTGAGGAGGCCCCTGGTGCCCAGCTCCTCGTCCGGAGCCCGGCTCCCACAGACCCGGCGCACGGCGACCGTCGAGTTCGTGCGCGGATCGGTGCGCGGCAGCCGGCGACGGGCGCTGGCGACGCTGCCCAGCCTGTTCACGCTGGCCAACATGATGTGCGGCTTCGTGGCGATCCTGGTCTCGATCCGGGGCCAGTACACGCTGGCCGCCGTCCTGGTCGGGCTGTCGGTGGTCTTCGACATCGCCGACGGCGCCGTGGCCCGGCTGGTGGGGGCGGTGACGCCCTTCGGCCTGCAGTTCGACTCGCTGGCCGACCTGGTGTCCTTCGGGCTGGCCCCGGCGCTGGTCGCCTTCACGCTGTTCTCCGAGGGCCGCGACGCCTGGGACCCGCTGGGCTGGGTCGTCTGCGGCCTGTGGGTGGCGTGCGCGGCCATCCGGCTGGCGCGCTTCAACACCACCATCGACCCGACCGCGGACAAGCGGTACTTCACCGGCATGCCGAGCCCCGGCGCGGCCGGTGTCGTGCTCGCCTCGGTGTTCGCGTTCGGCGGCCAGATGCAGGGCAGGGAGCGGCTGTGGGTGCTGCTCATCGTCGCCGTCCCGGCGCTGCTGATGGTCAGCACGATCCGCTTCCGCTCGTTCCGCTCGCTGGTCAGCCCGAAGAGCGGGCGGCCGTACGGGCTGATCGTCGCGGCGCTGGCGGTCATCGTCGGCTTCGCGTTCGTGCCGGTCGTGACCGGCTGCGTCCTGGCCTACGGCTACCTGCTGGCACCGGTCCTCGTGCCGGTGTTCGCGCCGCTCGGCCGGCTGGTGCCGGCCCGCCTCAAGGAGCTGCTCACGTGACGGTCCGGCCCATCGGCCCCGACGACGTCCCCGTCGTGGTGGGCCTGGTGCGCGAGCTGGCCGAGTACGAGAAGGCACCGCACGAGGCGCGGATGACCGAGGACCAGCTGTCCGCGGCGCTGTTCGGCGACGCCCCCCAGCTCTTCGGGCACGTCGCCGTGGCCGGCGGACAGGTCGTCGGGACGGCGCTGTGGTTCCTCACCTTCTCCACCTGGCGCGGCACCCACGGCATCCACCTCGAGGACCTCTACGTCCAGCCCCGGCACCGCGGCAGCGGGCTGGGCCGGGAGCTGCTGCGCACGCTCGCCGACCTGTGCGTGCAGCGCGGGTACGACCGCCTGGAGTGGTCGGTGCTGGACTGGAACACGCCCTCGATCGAGTTCTACGAGTCAGCCGGTGCGGTGCCGATGGACGAGTGGACGGTCTTCCGCCTGACCGATGACGCCCTGGCCACCTTCGCGGCCGACCGCCGCTCCTGACGACGACGCCGCACCGCCCGGCTGCCACCGTGGGCGTGGTCGCCCGCGTGACCTGGGTCCCGATGCCGCGCACACCGTTCGCCGTCAGCCCTCCGCGACGCCCGGGTCGCTCGTCCTCCGTCCACGGGACGACCCCCACCTGCTCCCGGTGCACTCGCACACCGTGCAGGTGCTCACCCTGTGCACGCCGAGCGGCCTGGAGTCCCTCTTCGTCGGACTCGGCCGTCCGGCACCCGACCGCACCGTCCCGGTGGGTGAGCCCGGACCCGACGCCGAACGGGTCGCCACGCTCGCCGGGCACTACGGTGCGGAGGTGCTGACCGCCTGGCCATGAGCGGCCCGACCCCGAGGACGTGCGCGTGACGACCGACCGCAAGCCGGCGGAGTGCTGGCTGACCGACATGGACGGCGTCCTCGTGCACGAGGGCCTGGCGCTGCCCGGCGCCGCGGACTTCCTCGACCGGCTGGTCGCGGCGGGCCGGCGCTTCCTCGTCCTCACCAACAACTCGATCTTCACACCGCGCGACCTCGCCGCGCGGCTGGCGCGGTCGGGCCTGCAGGTGCCCGAGGCGTCGATCTGGACCTCCGCGCTGGCGACCGCGGACTTCCTGTCCACCCAGTTGCCGGGCGGCTCGGCCTACGTCATCGGCGAGGCGGGCCTGACCACCGCGCTGTACGAGGCCGGCTACACGCTCACCGACACCGACCCGGACTACGTCGTCCTCGGCGAGACCCGCACGTACTCCTTCGAGGCCATCACCCGCGCCATCCGGCTGGTCGGCGCCGGGGCGCGGTTCATCGCGACCAACCCCGACGTCACCGGCCCCTCCCCCGAGGGCCCGCTGCCGGCCACCGGCTCGGTGGCGGCCATGATCACCCGCGCCACCGGCTCGGAGCCCTACTTCGTGGGCAAGCCGAACCCGATGATGTTCCGCAGCGCCATGAACCGGATCGAGGCGCACTCGGAGTCGACGGTCATGATCGGCGACCGGATGGACACCGACGTCGTCGCGGGCATCGAGGCCGGCCTGGACACCATCCTGCTGCTCACCGGGTCGACCCAGGCCGCCGACGTCGCGCGCTTCCCGTTCCGGCCGGGCCGGGTGCTGGACTCGATCGCTGACGTGGTCGACCTCGTCTGAGAGAGGACCCCGTCCTCCTCACCGTGGAAGGACCCCGTCCTCCCCACCCCTTTGCTCCGCTCGGGGCGGTGCCCTGGACGGGGCTGGCGGTGAGCCTCTGGACAGGGCCGAGGGGACGCGGCGTCCTTCGTCAGCGGTCCTCGAACGCGAGCCGGGCCTCCGGGGTGGCCAGCAGGTACAGCTCGGTCGCCACCAGCACCAGCAGCGGGACGCCGACCCACGCGCCACCCCACTCGAACGCCGAGTAGTAGCCGAACAGGCCCAGCAGCAGCTGCAGGAAGACGACCGGCCCGCGCGACCACGGCGACACCCGCCACAGCCCCACGGCGGCCGCGCCCAACGCGACCGCGAAGATGCCGACGTAGACCACCTCGGCCAGGGCCCGCCCGACGCTGTCGGCGGTCGAGGTGAACGTGAGGACGAGCAGCCACAGGGCGACCGCGGCCAGCCCCGCGGCCTCCACGCCGGCGACCAGCGCCGCCCGGCGCACCGCCGTCGGGGGCGCCGCTCGTTCCCGCTCCGGGCGTGGCGGCGCCGGCTCGGCCGCGCCGCCGAGCAGCCGTTCCACCCGCCGGCGGTCCCGCGACGGCCTGGCTCCGGACTGCTCGGTCACGACCGGCAGGGTACGCGCCGGGACACCCCCGGGACGGCGTCCCGCGGGACCCCCGAGCCCGTTCCCGCGCCCGTGCCACGCCAGCGCCGGGGTGGGCCGCGTCGCTGGCTAGCCTGACTGCCATGCGCGCGCTCGTGGTGGCCAACCCGGCGGCGACGACGACCAACCGCGGCGTGCGCGACCGGGTGCTCACCACCCTCGCCGGCGAGCTGCAGGTGGAGCTGGCCGAGACCACCCACCGCGGCCACGGCAGCGAGCTGGCTCGCAAGGCGTGCGTGGACGGCGTCGACGTCGTCCTCGCCCTCGGCGGTGACGGCACGGTCAACGAGGTGGTCAACGGCCTGCTGCACGACGGCCCCGGCGAGCACGTCCCGCCGCTCGCCGTGGTGCCCGGCGGGTCGACAAACGTGTTCTCCCGCGCGCTGGGCCGGGCCCGCGACCCGCTGACCGCGACCCGCGAGGTCCTCGACTCCCTGCGCGCCGGGCGCACCCGGCGCATCTCGCTCGGCACGGCCAGCGTCCGCGGCGCCACCACGGCGCCGGCCCGGCTGCCCGACCCCGCGCTGGCGCAGTCCGCCGCCGACGCCGGGGCCGCGGCCCACCCCGGGTGGAGCGAGCAGCGCTGGTTCGCCTTCTCCGCCGGGCTGGGCTTCGACGCCGACGTCATCGGCCGGGTGGAGGTCCACCGCGCCCGCGGGCTCCGCTCGACCGGGCTGCTCTACGTGCTCGAGGCGACCAGCACGTTCGTGTTCGGCCGCGAGCGCCGCGACCCGGCGATGTCGGCCCACCCGCCCGGGGGTCCGCCCCTCGACGGGCTCTTCCTCTGCCTGGTCTCCAACGTCTCGCCGTGGACCTACCTGGGCGCCCGCGCGGTCAACCCGACCCCGGACGCCACCTTCGACAGCGGCCTGGACGTCTTCGCACTCGGCCGCACCGGGATCGTCCGGATGCTGCACCACGTGCGCGAGGTGTTCGCCTCGCGGCCCGACGTCCGCGGCGAGGGGGTGCACCGCTGGCACGACCTGGACGAACTGACCCTCACCGCACGCCGTCCGCAGGGGTGGCAGCTCGACGGCGACCACCTCGGGACGGCGACCGGACTGCGGGTGCGCAGCGTCCCCTCGGCGCTGACCGTCGTCGTCTAGCCTCAGGAACCACACGGTTCCGCTGGTGGTCGCTGACCTGCGCTTTCACACGGACCCGGCCGCCTGTCAACGGACCGCGCGGGAGCTTCCGCTGGCCGAGTGGCGAGCCCTACCATGGCCGTGGTGAGCTTGCTCACGAGGGGTCGACCGATGCCCTCGTTCTGCTTGACAGGTGTCCTCGCCGTGAAAACATCGCGGGAGGAAAGCAACCTGTCGGTAACACTGCACGAAGTCGCTGTGCCATGGCGCTGGTCACCCCGGTGCCGGCCTGCGGATCGTCCGAGGCCGGCGACGACTGCACCACACCGTAGACGACATCGAGGAGAACACCGCCATGGACTGGCGCCACCGCGCGCTCTGCCGCGACGAGGACCCGGAGCTGTTCTTCCCCATCGGGACGACCGGCCCCGCTCTCGTGCAGATCGAGCAGGCCAAGGGTGTGTGCCGCCGCTGTCCCGTCACCGAGTCGTGCCTGGACTGGGCACTGCGCTCGGGGCAGGACTCCGGCGTCTGGGGTGGGCTCTCGGAGGACGAGCGGCGGGCGCTCAAGCGGCGTCAGGCCCGCACCCGCGTCCGCACCGTCTGAGCACACCGCACCACGGCGCCCGGGCCCCGAGCCCGGTACCGCCACACTGCACGGCCACGGGGCCGGTCCGGGATCCACGGACCGGCCCCGTGGCGTGTCTGCGTCACCGTCCGCCGACACCGCGGCCAGGTGTCGTCCCCACCGACGCTGAGTCGCTGCCCGTGGACCGATGGCCTAACGGCGGAGACGGCCCGCGCTGGGGAGGGTGAGCACCACCTCGGTCCCGGTGCGGCAGTCGGCGGGGTGGGAGGGCGGGCTCGTCATGGCGAGGCTGCCACCGAGCTCGCTGGCGACCAGCGTGCGCACGATCTGCAGGCCCAGTCCCTCGCTGGCGGAGGGGTCGAACCCCTCGGGCAGCCCCCGTCCGTCGTCCACCACGCGGACGACGAGGTCGTCACCGTCCCGCTCCGCCACCAGCTCGATGCTGCCGGGGCTGCCGTCGGGGAACGCGTGCTCGGCGGCGTTGTGCAGCAGCTCGGTGACGACCAGCACCAGCGGCGTCGCGGCGACCGCCGGCAGCTCGCCGAACTGGCCGACCCGGCGCGTCCGCGCGGCGGGGCCCACGGAGGTCAGGTCGCCCAGCATCGGCAGCACCCGGTCGAGGACGTCGTCGACGTCCACCACGTCCTCCCGGCTGCCGGCCAGGGTCTCGTGCACCACCGCGATCGACGACACCCGGCGCACCGACTCCTCCAGCGCCTCGCGGGCGGCAGGCTCGGTCATCCGGCGGGCCTGCAGCCGCAGCAGCGCGGCGACCGTCTGCAGGTTGTTCTTCACCCGGTGGTGGATCTCCCGGATGGTGGCGTCCTTGGTCAGCAGCGCGCGGTCCCGCCGGCGGACGTCGGTCACGTCGCGCACGAGCACCAGCGCGCCCTCCTCGGCACCGGGCGCCTGCAGCGGCAGCGCCCGCACCAGCAGGGTCGCCCCGACACTGTCGACGTCCATCGGGTCGGGGAACCGCCCGGCCACCGCGGCCCGGATGCCGGCTGCCACCGCCTCGCCGGCCACCCGGTCGACCGCGGCGTCCCGGGTGAGCCGGGCCAGGTCGGCACCGACGACGTCCCCCGTGACGCCCAGCCTGCGGTAGGCCGACAACGCGTTGGGACTGGCGTAGACGGCCCGACCGTCGGCGTCGAGCCGCACGAGCCCGTCGCCCACGCGTGGGCTCAGCTCGGCGTCCAGGGGCTTCTCCGGCGGGAACGTGCCCGCCGAGACCATCAGGCAGAGGTCGGCGGCGATGTCGAGGTAGGTCAGCTCCAGGGTGGACGGCGACCGGGTCACCGCCAGGTTGGTGTCCCGCGCCAGGACGGCGACGACCACGCCGTCGTGGCGCACCGGCACGACCTCCCGTCGGCGCGGGGTGCTGCCCGACCAGTCCGGCTCCCCCTCGGTCACCGGGCGGCCCTCGCGGTGCGCCACCACGAACGGCTCCGCGGCCGGACCCTCCACCTCCGAGCCCACGAGGTCCTCGGGCTGGCTGGTGGGGGCGGTGAGCGGGCGCACCTGGGCGACACACCACCACGCCCCGGTGGGCAGCGGCACCCACAGCGTCAGGTCGGCGAACGACAGGTCGGCGAGCAGCTGCCAGTCGGCGACCAGCCGGCGGGCGTGGTCGACCTGGGCCGGTGCGGACGCCGAGCCTCGGGTGAGGCGTTCGGAGAGGCTGTTCATGGTGGCTCCGAGGGTATGAGAGAGGACCCCCTGCCCCTCACCGAGGAAGGACCCCCTCCTCCCCACCCCTCGCACGCTCGGGGCGGTGCCCTGGACGGGGCCAGCGGCGGGCCCCTGCAGGGAGCCGTCTGGACGAGGGGTGCGAGGAGGGATCCGCTCAGGCTCGTCGCCGTGTCCTGGTCCCCCGACGCACCGGCCCGGACCGTGACCGCGCCCGCCCCGACGACTCCCGCGGATCGGGCAGCTGACCCACGACGTCCACGTGAGCGGCGGGCTGGCCTCCCCCGAGTACGGCGTGCAGCTGCGCGACGTCGCGGCGCGGGCCGACCCGGGCCGAACTGCTCGTCGTGCGGGACGAGGAGGGCCGCGTGGTCGGCAGCGTGGCGCTGGTGCTCTCGGGTGACTTCGGCGAGGTCACCCGGTCCGCCGACGAGGCGGCGTTCCGGATGCTCGTCGTCGACCCGGCCGTGCAGGGCCGCGGGATCGGCGAGCTGCTGGTGCGGACCTGCCTGGAGCAGGCCCGCGCGGCCGGCAAGCGGCGGGTGGTGCTCTCGACGGAGCGGCGGATGACGGCGGCGCAGCGCCTCCACCAGCGGCTGGCCTCCACCCGGCTGCCGGAACGGGACTGGCAGCCCGCGCCCGGCGTCGACCTGCTCGTGTACGCCCTCGACCTCTGAGGCGGCCCCGCCCCGGCCCCGCTGGCCCCTTGCACGGTCCCGCCGCGAGCCTGCGAGTGGCGGGGGGCAGGGGGTC
The DNA here is from genome assembly GCF_053502545.1 of Geodermatophilus sp. URMC 65. Taxonomy (NCBI): domain Bacteria; kingdom Bacillati; phylum Actinomycetota; class Actinomycetes; order Geodermatophilales; family Geodermatophilaceae; genus Geodermatophilus; species Geodermatophilus sp. URMC 65. Next base: position 3,702,300 of record NZ_CP199954.1, on the reverse strand, counting down.
CTTCACCCGTCGACGGTGGCGATGAGGTCGCCCTCCTGGAGCACCTCGCCCTCGACGACGTGCAGTTCGCGGACGGTGCCGGCCCGCTCGGTGAGAACGGGGATCTCCATCTTCATCGACTCGAGGATCACCAGGGTGTCGCCGGCCGCCACCTCGCTGCCGGGCTGCACGAGCACCTTCCAGACGCTCGACACCATCTCGGCGTGGACCTCCTCGACCGCCACCGCACCTCCCTGAGCTCGTCGTCGGCCCATCCTGGCACGCGTCAGACCTCGGACGCGGGGCTCCCGGAGGCCAGCCGCTCGAGCACCGCGCACACCTCGGGGCCGTCGTGCGGCACGCCGACCTCCGGCACCGCGCCGAGGACGTCGCTGGCGGCCCGAGCGGCGGTCGCGGTGTCCCGGGCGCCGGCGCTGATGGTCGCCAGCAACGCGTCGTACCAGCGGTCCAGCCGATCACCGGGGTCGTAGCCGCTCACCGCGACGACCTCGACCCCGCGCTCCACGGTGGTGTGCCGGTCCGAGCGGGGCAGTCGACCGGTGACCCGCCCACCCCGACCCGGCGGCAGCGTCGAGCGCAGCTGGACGGTGACCGCCCGCCGCGGCGGCGCGCCCGTCCCCGTGTCGGCGGCCGAGTCGCCCGCCGCGCTGCGGAGCGCCAGCTCGACGGCGTCCACGCCGTGCGCCCGCTCCAGCACCGTCATGTCGAGGGAGAACCCGGCCGCCACCTCGGCCAGCTCACCGTCCGGGGCGATGCCGACGGTGACCAGGCCGCGCCAGCCGATCTCGGGCAGCCGCTTGGCCGTCGGAGGCAGCTCGAAGGGCTCCTCGGGGGTCCAGGAGACGCGCGCGATGCCGGCGGCGCGGTCGCGCGACACCGGGGTCGTGCAGCGCAGGCCGCCGTCGGTGACCACGGCGAGGAACCCGCGTTCGCTGGCCGGCTCGACGCCGTCCCCACCGAGCCGCTCCAGCACCGCGGCGGAGGGCCCCACCCAGGTGAGGCCGGCGGCCACCACCGCACCGGCCAGCCGGGCGTTGCCGGCCAGTGCCGGGGGCACCGGGAGGACCGCCCGCGCGCCGCTGCGGCGAGCGGCCTCGACGATCCGGTCCACGGCGAGGTAGGACTCCGCGGCGGGGGCCGGACCGAGCAGGATCGCGTCGTCGGCCAGCCGCACGTGCCGGGCGTTGCGGTCGGCCTCCGAGTGGACAGCGACGGTCTTCACGTCCAGGCGTGAGCAGGCCGCCATCACCGCGCACGCGGCCGGCCCGCGGCCTGCCACGAGCACGCTCTCGATCCCGACGTGTGCCACGTCCCGAACCGCCTTCCACCGACCTCGACGCGCTCCAGCCTCCCAGCCTTACCCCGCGCCCCACCGGACCGCCACAGGGGGCGGGTGCCGCGCGGGCTCGTGAGAGGCTGGGGGTCCAGCCTGACGGGTCCACCCGGGGTGGCAGCGCCACACGCGCCCCGGGTCACCCAGAGGTGTCCAGGGGCCCGGCACCGGGCCCGCAGCGACGACGAGGGAAGGAGGGCAGCGATGTCCAAGCGTGGACGCAAGCGGCGCTCCCGCAAGGGGAACAAGGCCAACCACGGCAAGCGCCCCAACGCCTGAGAGAGGACCCCGTCCTGCTCACCGCTCGCAAGCTCGCGGCGAGCCTCTGGACGGGGCCAGCGGGGCCCTGCGGAGGGCCGAGCGCGGGAGGCCCAGAACCCGACGGGTTCTGGGCCTCTGGCGTTCGAGGGTCTTCAGGCGGTGGTGGGGCGCTCCTGCGTGCGCTCCACGCTGATCCGCTCGACGCTGACCTGGGTGCCGTCCTCCTCGAAGGAGACGCTCGTCAGCTGCAGCTTGATCCGGTCCCGCAGGCCGGGCGGCGGGGTGTCGCCTCCGCAGCGCCGGCGGACCAGGGCCTTGAACTCCTGCTCGATGCCGAACTGCCGCAGGCAGCCCGAGCAGTCCTCGAGGTGCTCGGCGATGACCTCGCGCCGGGCGGGCTCGGTCTCGTGGTCGAGGAACTCGAACACGTGGGACAGGACGTCGTCACAGGAGTCGATCGAGATCGGCTCGCCGGCGTCCGGACGCTGGTCGCTGGTCACGAGCGGCTCGCCTCCTCCCCGGCACCGGCCCGGACGAAGCCGCGCTCCCGGGCGTAGTCGGCCAGCAGCTTCTGCAGCCCGCGGCGACCGCGGTGCAGGCGGGACATCACCGTGCCGATGGGCGTACCCATGATCTCGGCGATCTCCTTGTACGCGAACCCCTCGACGTCGGCGAGGTAGACCGCCAGGCGGAAGTCCTCCGGCAGCTGCTGGAGGGCCTCCTTGATGTCGGAGTCCGGGAGGTGGTCCAGCGCCTCGATCTCCGCCGAGCGCAGCCCGCTGGAGCTGTGCTCCTCGGCGGCGTACAACTGCCAGTCCTGCACCTGGTCGGTGGGGTACTGCTGCGGCTGCCGCTGCTTCTTGCGGTAGCTGTTGATGTAGGTGTTGGTCAGGATCCGGTACAGCCAGGCCTTGAGGTTCGTGCCCTCGGCGAACTGGTGGAAGGCCGAGTAGGCCTTGACGAACGTCTCCTGGACCAGGTCCTCGGCATCGGCCGGGTTGCGGGTCATCCGCAGGGCCGCCGGGTAGAGCTGGTCGAGGTAGGGCAGCGCGTCCCGCTCGAAACGGGCGTCGCGCTCGGCACGGGTCTCGTCGACCTCCGTGCGGCTGCCGCCCTCGCGCGCCTCGGGCACCTCGACCGGCGAGTTCTCCTCGACGGCGTCGGTGGTCGTGGTCTCGGGCGTGCGGTCCACGGACTCCTCAGGCACCGACCGTCCTCTCTGCGGCACCCGGACGCGGGCCACCGCCTCCGACGATCCTAGCCGCGCGGCACCGGGTCGGCCCGGGGGCCGCCGGAGCGCAGGGCGCTGGCGTGCGCTGGTGGAGAGGGTGCTGCTCACGCCCTCTCCAACCGTGCGGGCGTGGGCCCCCATTCCCCGGTGTGAGCGACGGCCCCCTCCCCGGCACGGCCCCGCACTCGCGAGGGGCGGGAGGAGGGGGTCCTCTACGCTCCCGCAGCGTGGCGGCGACCCCCGCGGTGCGGGCTCTCGAGCGGGCCCGGGTGGTCCACACCCTGCACACCTACGACCCGGAGCACGCCGAGGGCCACGGGTACGGGGAGGCCGCGGTGGCCGCGCTCGGCCAGGACCCGCGGCAGGTCTTCAAGACGCTGGTCGCCCGGGTGGACGGCGCCCTGACCGTCGCCGTCGTCCCGGTGGCCGGGAGCCTGGACCTCAAGGCGCTCGCGGTGGCGACCGGTGGGCGGAGGGCGACGATGGCCGACCCGGCCGACGCCGAGCGCACGACCGGCTACGTCCTCGGCGGCATCAGCCCGCTCGGGCAGCGCAAGGCCTTGCCGACGGTCGTCGACGAGTCCGCCCTGGACTTCCCCACCGTGATGGTCAGCGCCGGACGGCGGGGCCTGCAGGTGGAGCTGGCGCCGGCAGACCTCGTGCGGCTGACCCGCGCGCGCACCGCCGCCATCAGCCGCTGAAGGAGGACCCCTCGCCCCCCACCGTGGAGGACCCCGTCCTCCCCCCTTCGCGAGCTCAGGGCGGGATCCGGACTCAGGAGCCCGGGGCGGCGTAGGGGGTGAGCAGCTGGTCGACCGGCGCGTGGTCGTCGGTGAGCACCTCGGCGTCCCCGACGAACTCCGCCAGCCCCGCGCCGGAGGCCGCCCGCCAGTCCAGGTCCCGCTCGCCCAGCGCGGTGCCGACCGCGTCGAGCGGCAGCGGCTGCTGCGAGGCCAGGACCACGACGTTCCCGCCGTCCTCCCCCGCCAGGACGGCGTCCCGGGCGAGCAGCGCGACGTGCGGGAAGACCGCCTGCAGGGTGGCCAGCTCGGCGCGCACGAAGCCCAGCGGCGGGTGGTCGATGAGGTTGGCGACGTAGACGCCGTCGTCGGTGAGCGCGCGGTCGACCAGACCCAGCGCTTCCACGGTGGTCAGCTGCCAGGGCACCGACAGCCCGCCGAACGCGTCGCCGACGACGAGGTCGCGCTCCCCCGGTGCCTCCTGCCCGAGCCCGACGCGGGCGTCGGCGACCTCGACGCGCAGTCCGTCGGTCTCGGTCAGCCCGAGCTGCTCGCGGTCCATCGCGACCACCCCGGGGTCGACCTCGACGACCAGGCTCTCGGTACCCGGGCGGACGGCGGCGAGGTAGCGCGGCACGGTCGCCCCGCCGCCGCCGAGGTGCAGCGCCGACAGGGGCTCGCCCGCAGGCGCCATCGCGTCGGTGACGGCGGCGATCGCCCGGACGTACTCGAACTCCAGGTACGTGGGGTCGACCAGGTCGACGTAGGAGTGCCGCAGCGTGTCGAGGACCAGGACCCGGCCGCTGTCCCGCTCGGGGTCGGCGACCACCCGCGCGCAGTGGTAGGCGGTCTCGGCCTGGCAGCGGCTGGGCGCGATCGCGGCGAGCAGCGCGCCGACCACGGTCAGCAGGAGGAGCGCCACCGGCACCCGCCCGACGGCACCGCCGGTGCGCCGCCGCAGCAGCACCCCGACCGCGATCCCCGCCAGCACGGTGACCAGGCCGGTGCCGACGAGGATGCCGCTGGTCGGGAACACCGCGACCAGCAGGAAGCCGGTGAGGAACGTGGCGGCGATCCCGCCGAGGGTGCCGATGCCCGACAGCCGGCCGACCACCGAGCCGGTCTCGGCGAGGCTGGCCAGCTGCAGCTTGACCACCATCGGCGGCACCGCCGACAGCAGCGCCGCGGGGACGACGACGGCGACGGCGGCCAGGAGCAGCACGCTGCCGGCGTCGGCACCGGTGAGCACCGTCCCGGCGAAGCGCACCAGCGGCAGGACGGCGACCACGAGTGCGCCACCGGCGACCAGCAGCGGCGCGATCAGCCGGCGCGGGTCGGTGCGGTCGGCCAGCGCGCCGCCCGTCCACGCCCCGACCGCGATCGCGGCCAGCGCGAAGCCGATGACCGCGGTGTTGGTCTGCAGGGTGATCCCGACGTAGGGGGCGATCAGCCGCAGCCCGGCGATCTCCAGCACCAGGACGGCGCCGGAGGCCAGGAAGGTGACGACGGCGGCCACCCAGTCGGGCAGCGCGGCCGATCGGGTCCGGTCCCCGCTCTCGGTCAGGGCCTCGTCGGTGCCGGCCACCTCAGAAGAGCGCGGGCTGGTCGGCCGGCGCGGCGACCGACTCGACGCCGGCGGTCAGCTCGACGCCGTTGTTCTTCACGCTGTTGACCGCGGGGCTCACCGGCCGCAGCTCCAGGCCCTCCACCAGCTCCGGCGGGGTCGGCGCGGCCAGCTCCGCGACGTCCTCGCGGGTCGGGTCCAGCCAGTCCGCCCAGCGCTCGCGCGGCAGCACCAGGGGCATCCGGTCGTGGATCTCGGTGAGCGCGCCGACGGCGGGCTCGGTGATGACCGTGCAGGTGTAGAGCCGGTCGTCGCCCTCGCCCCAGACCTCCCAGAGGCCGGCGAAGGCGAGCACCGAGCCGTCGCGCGGGGTCATGTAGTACGGCTGCTTGCCGGGACCGTCGAGCTTCCTGGCCCACTCGTACCAGCCGTCGGCCGGCACCAGGCAGCGGCGGGAGCGGGCGGCGCGGCGGAAGGCCGGCTTCTCGGTGAGCGACTCGACGCGGGCGTTGAGCATCCGGTTGCCGATGGACGCGTCCTTGGCCCACGAGGGCACCAGGCCCCAGCGGACGGCGCGCAGCTCCCGGTGCGCGGCACCGGTGGGCGCCCCCTCCGCGTCGCGCTCCCGCTTGGTGCGCACGACGTAGACGTCCTTGGTCGGGGCGACGTTGTAGTCGGCCGGGAGCGGGGACTGCCCCTCGGCCGGGACCGCGTCGAACTCCAGGACGAGGTCCTCGGGACGGCGACTGGCGGCGTAGCGGCCACACACGGCGGCACTCCTCCCTGCGGACGACGGGCGGCGGCCCGGCGGACCGTGATCACGAGCCTAGAGTGCCCCTCCGACATCCGCCGTCCCCTGCGCGTGCCCCCGGGGGCGAGGGGTAGGACGGAGGGCGGACACAACCGGACACGCGACGGAGGACACAGGGCAGTGACCACCACCGAGACCGCCCCGGCCGGCAAGACCGCCAGCAGCACCGGCGACCGGCCGTACGCGACCGTCAACCCGGCCACCGGGCAGACCGAGAAGGAGTTCCCCTTCCTCGACAGCAACGAGGTCGACGGGGTCGTCGAGCGGGCCCACGCCGCCTTCCAGGAGTGGCGCCGCAGGCCCGTCGAGGAGCGCGCCGCGATCGTCGGCCGGATCGGCGAGCTGGTGCGCGAGCGCCGCGACGAGCTGGGCGCCCTCGTCACCCGCGAGATGGGCAAGCCGGTCCGCGAGGCGACCGGGGAGGCCATGCTGGTCGCCGGCATCTTCGGGTACTACGCGGAAAACGGGCCGCGCTTCCTGGAGCCCCGGCCGATCGACGTCATGGACGGCGAGGCGATCGTCGTCAACGAGCCGACAGGCGTCCTGCTGGCCATCGAGCCGTGGAACTTCCCGCTGTACCAGGTGGCCCGCGTCGCGGCGCCCAACCTGGTGCTGGGCAACGCGCTCCTGCTCAAGCACGCGGAGAACAACCCGCAGACGGCGCTGGCCCTGGAGCAGCTGTTCCACGACGCCGGCGTCCCCGACGGCGTCTACACCAACCTGTTCCTGCGCATCTCCGACGTCGAGAAGGTGATCGCGCACCCGCACGTGGCCGGCGTGACGCTGACCGGCAGCGACCGGGCCGGCAGCGCCGTGGCCTCGCTGGCGGGCAAGTACCTGAAGAAGTCGGTGCTCGAGCTCGGCGGCAGCGACCCGTTCATCGTCCTCGACGCCCCAGAGGTGCAGCAGACGGTGAAGGCTGCGGCGATGTCCCGGACGATGAACGCCGGCCAGGCGTGCATCGCCGCCAAGCGGTTCATCGTCATGGACGACGTCTACGACGAGTTCGTCAGCGGCCTCGCGGAGGTCTTCTCGGGCCTGCAGCCGGGCGACCCGAACGAGCCCTCCACCCGGCTGGGCCCGCTGTCCTCGGAGCGCGCCGCCGCGGACCTCACCGCCCAGGTGCAGGACGCGATCGACAAGGGCGCGACGGTCCTCGCCGGCGGCGGTCGCCCCGACCGCGAGGGCGCGTACGTCCAGGCCACCCTGCTGGCCGACGTCACCCCGGAGATGCGGGCCTATCGCGAGGAGCTGTTCGGCCCGGTGGGCGTCGTGTACCGGGTCTCCAGCGAGGAGGAGGCGGTGCAGCTGGCCAACGACACCCCTTACGGGCTGTCGGCCACCGTCTTCAGCAGCGACGTCGAGCGCGCCCGGAAGGTCGCCGACCAGGTCGAGTCCGGCATGGTCTGGATCAACTCGCCGTCCGGGACCTCGCCGGAGCTGCCGTTCGGCGGTGTGAAGAACTCCGGCTACGGCCGCGAACTCTCCGAGCTGGGCATGTTCGAGTTCGCCAACCGCCGCCTGGTGCGCGTCGCGGGGGCGAAGAAGGCCGAGCCGGCGGACGCGGCCGCGGCCGGCTGAGCCCACCCCTCCCCTGTCGCGCCGGCCGGAGGGTCGGCGCGACAGGGCAGGATGGACGCATGAGCGAGGTCTGGACGACGCCGCACCGCAGCGCGCCGGTGGACGCCGTCGTGGCCCTGCCCGGTTCCAAGTCGCTGACCGCCCGCGCGCTCGTGCTCGCGGCGTTGGCCGACGGGCCCAGCCGCCTGGTGCGCCCGCTGCGGGCCCGCGACACCGATCTCATGGCCGCCGCGCTGCGGTCGCTCGGCGTCGGGGTGACGTCCGACGGCGACGACTGGCTGGTCCGCCCCGGGGAGCTGCGCGGCCCGGCCGAGGTCGACGCCGGCCTGGCCGGCACCGTCCTGCGGTTCCTGCCGCCGGTCGCCGCCCTGGCCGACGGCCCGGTGCGGGTGGACGGCGACCCGCGGCTGCACGAGCGGCCCAACGCCGGGCTGATCGCGGCGCTGCGGGACCTCGGCGTGCAGGTGGACGACGGCGGCCGCGGCCGGGCGCCGTTCACCGTGCACGGCACCGGGCGGGTGCGCGGCGGCGCGGTGACCGTGGACGCGAGCGAGTCCTCGCAGATCGTCTCCGGGCTGCTGCTGGCCGCGGCCCGCTTCGACGAGGGCGTCGACCTCGCCCTCGCCGGCGGGGTGCCGTCGATGCCGCACGTGGAGATGACCGTGGAGTCGCTGCGCGAACGGGGCGTCGACGTCGTCCGCACCGAGCCGGGCTGGCGGGTCGCCCCCGGCTCCGTCGCCGCGCGCGACGAGGTGCTCGAGCCCGACCTGTCCAACGCGGCTCCCTTCCTCGCGGCCGCGCTGGTGACCGGTGGACGGGTGACGGTGCGCGACTGGCCCGCGGAGACCACCCAGCCCGGCGGCCAGCTGGACGTGCTGCTCGGTGCCATGGGCGCCGACGTCGAGCGCACCGACGAGGGCCTCCGGGTCACGGGCACCGGGACGATCCGCCCGCTGGTCGCCGACCTCGGCGAGGTGGGCGAGCTGACGCCGGTACTGGCCGCGCTCTGCGCCCTGGCCGACGGGACCTCCCGGCTGACCGGCGTGGGCCACCTGCGCGGCCACGAGACCGACCGGCTGCAGGCGCTGGACGAGGTGCTCACCGCGGTCGGCGCCCGCGTCGAGCAGCTGCCCGACGGCCTGGTGATCGAGCCGGGGCCGCACCGGGCGGCGCGCCTGGACAGCTACGCCGACCACCGGATGGTGCACGCCGCGGCCGTGCTCGGGCTGGCCGTCGAGGGCGTCGAGGTGCGCGACCCGGGCGCGGTGAGCAAGACGCTGCCGGACTTCGTGGCGCGCTGGGACGGGATGCTGGAGACGCCCGCGGGAGCCCTGCCCTGAGTCCCCGCAGACACGACTCCCGGTCCGACGAGGACGACGTCCGGGTCCGGCCCAGCCGGCGCGGCTCCCGGCCGCGCACCCGCACCCGGCCGACCCACTCCGACGCCGTCCCGGGTCTGGTGGTCGCCGTCGACCGCGGCCGGATGACGGTGCGGATCGAGAGCCCCGCCGGCGTCCCGCTCGAGGTGACCGCGATGCGCGCCCGCGAGCTCGGCCGGCACGGCGTCGTCGTCGGCGACCGGGTGCGGCTGGTGGGCGACACCAGCGGCCGGCCGGACAGCCTCGCCCGCATCGTCGTCATCGAGGACCGGACGACGTCCCTGCGTCGCACCGCCGACGACACCGACCCCACCGAGCGCGTGGTGGTCGCCAACGCCGACCAGCTGGTCATCGTCACCGCGGTCGCCGACCCCGATCCCGCGCTGGGCTTCCTCGACCGCTGCGTGGTGGCCGCCTACGCCGGCGGCCTCGAGCCGCTGCTCTGCCTGACCAAGACCGACCTGGCCAGCCCGCAGCCGCTGCTCGACCGCTACGCCGGCCTGGACGTCGACGCCGTCCCCATGTCGCGGGAGACGCCGCTGGACCCGCTGCTGGAGCGGCTGCACGGGCGGATGAGCGTGCTGGTCGGTCAGTCCGGCGTCGGCAAGTCCACGCTGGTCAACCGGCTGGTGCCCGACGCCGACCGGGCCATCGGCGACGTGAGCAAGGTCGGCAAGGGCCGGCACACGTCGTCCTCGGCGGTGCTGCTCGACCTGCCCGGCGGTGGCACGGTCATCGACACCCCCGGCATCCGTTCGTTCGGCCTGGCGCACGTGACGGCCGAGGACGTCGTCGCCGCGTTCGACGACGTCGCGGAGGCCGCGGTGGACTGCCCGCCCGGCTGCGGGCACACCGCCGAGGACCCCGACTGCGCGCTGGACGCCTGGGCCGATGCCGGCCCGCCCGCCCGCCGGGAGCGGCTGGAGAGCCTGCGCCGCCTGCTCGACGCCGTCGGCCAGCTCGGTCCCGGCTACTGAGAGGACCACCCTTCTCCCCACGTCTCGCACGCCCGGCGCGGGACCCGGGAGGGGCCGCCCACGGAGGTCACCATGGAACAGCAGGTCCACTTCACCACCCTGGCCACCGCAGACCTCGACGCCGCCCGCCGCTTCTACGTCGACGGGCTGGGCTGGCGCCCGCTGCTCGACGTCCCCGGCGAGATCCTCTTCTTCCAGGTCGCGCCCGGCACGGTGCTGGCCTTCTTCGAGGCGGCGAAGTTCGCGCAGGACCTCGGCCGCGGCCCGGCGCGGCCCGCCGTCTCCGGCGTGACGCTGGCGCACAACGTGGCCGACCGGGACGCCGTCCGGGCACTGGTCGAGGCGATGGTCGCGGCGGGTGGCACGGTGCTCACCCCGCCGGAGGAGGGCGCCTTCGGCGGGGTCTTCCACGCGCTGGTGGCCGACCCGAACGGTGTCGTGTGGGAGGTCGGGCACAACCCGGGCTGGTCGGTCGACCCCGACGGCACCGTCCGGCTCGGCTGAGGCGTACACCGAGTGGCGACTCGTCGTGGTCTCGGCCCCCGGGGACGACGACCCGCCACTCGGCTCCTTCAGACGTCGACCCAGCCGCCGCTGCGCCAGTAGAGGCCGGCGTCCCGGGTGAGCAGCCCCTCGTCGACCAGGTAGCGGCGCAGCGCGGCGGTGTCGGGATGCCACACCGCCAGCAACGCGTTGACCTCGCGCTCGGGGTAGCGGACACCGACGTCGAAGACGCGGACCAGGTGCTCGAGCACGACCCGCCGCTTGCTCTGCTGCGCCGGGATGGACACCAGCCGTCCGTCGCGCACGAACGCGGAGAGGACGGCGTCCTCCGCGGGGTCGTCGGACAGCGGCTCGGGCGGCGGGGCGGCCTCGGCGGCGGCGCGGGCCGCGGCGCCGAACTGCTCGGTCAGCAGCTCGAGCTCGTGCCGGTCACGACGGATCAGGCCCGCCCGGCCCAGCCGGCGCGCGGCCAGGGCGACGTCCTTCAGCGGCAGCCCGGTGGCCTCGGCGACCTCCTCCAGCGTGCCGGCGCCCAGGGCGAGGGCGGCGACGACCTTGAGCCGGGCGGGGTCGGCCAGCAGCCCGGCGATCGTCGCGGCGCGCACTCCCCGACGGTATCCGCGCATCGCCCGCGGTGGACGGGGGTAGCCCGGGGCCATGGTGAGCCCCATCGACATCCAGAAGGCCCTCAAGGGCATGGACTACCCGGCCACGAAGGAGCAGATCCTCGAGCACGCCAAGGGCGGCGACAAGGACGTGCTCGAGGCGCTGCAGAAGATCGACGACCGGGAGTACGAGGGCCCCAGCGGGGTCAGTGCCGCGGTCTTCGACTGAGCGCCCGCTAGGTTCGGTGCCCATGACACCGGGCCGGGACTACACGGGGGACATGCACCTGGCGCACGTGCTGGCCGACCAGGCGGACTCGATCAGCCTGGACCGCTTCCGTGCGCTGGACCTCCAGGTCGACACCAAGCCGGACCTCACGCCGGTCACCGACGCCGACCGGGCCGTGGAGGAGCAGCTGCGCATCACGCTGGCCCGCGCGCGCACCCGCGACGCGGTGCTCGGCGAGGAGATGGGCACGACCGGCCGCGGCCCGCGGCGGTGGGTGCTCGACCCGATCGACGGGACGAAGAACTTCGTGCGGGGCGTGCCCGTGTGGGCCACCCTCATCGCGCTGTTCGACGGTGACGAACCGGTCGTCGGCCTGGTCTCCGCGCCGGCGCTCAACCGTCGCTGGTGGGCGGCCAAGGGCGTGGGTGCCTGGACCGGCCGGCGGCTGGAGTCGGCGACCCGCTGCACGGTGTCGGGTGTCGGCCAGCTGTCCGACGCGAGCATGTCCTACTCCAGCCTCTCCGGCTGGGAGGAGCGCGGGCTGCTCGGCGGCTTCCTCGACCTGACCCGATCGGTGTGGCGCACCCGCGCCTACGGCGACTTCTGGAGCTACGTGCTGCTGGCCGAGGGCGCGGTGGACCTCGCCTGCGAGCCCGAGGTCTCGGTGTGGGACCTCGCCGCCCTGGACGTCGTCGTGCGCGAGGCCGGCGGGACGTTCACCGACCTCTCCGGCGTCCCCGGCCCGACCGGCGGCAGCGCGCTGGCCACCAACGGCCAGCTGCACGACGCCGCGCTGGGCCTGCTGCGCCAGCCCGACCCGGCGGCCTGAGACGGTCCCGGCCGGCCTCTGGGGCGGGCCGGGACCGTCTGCTCAGTGCCCGGTGCCGGGGCCGCGGCCGCCCTGGAAGCGACGGCGGGCGTCGTCGATCTTCGCCCGGGTCTTCGGGTCCTTGGCCAGCTGCTGGGCCTTCTCGGTGGCCTGCGCGATGACCTGCCGGCCCTTCGGCGTGTTCGCGAACTGGGTCAGCTTGCTGAACAGCGACGCCATCCCGGTCCTCCTCCGCGTCGTCCGGGCGGCCGTTCCGCCCTCCTGCGCGGGTCAACGTGCCACCCGCGGCTCCCGTTCCGCACGCCACCGGTCGAGCGCGGCCGCCAGCTCCGGTGCGGGCCGGGGCTCGACCACCCGGCCGACCTCCTGCCCCGTCGCGACCTCGGTCCCCGTGCCCCGCCCGGCCAGCAGCGCCGCACCCACCGCCGACGCGCTGCGGATCGGCAGGTACCGCACGGGGACGGCGAGGACGTCGGCGAGCAGCTGCTGGACGACGGCCGGACGCCCGCCCCCGCCGGTGAGGACCACCGGCCCCTCGCCGCCGAGCAGCCCGGCAGCGGCCGCGATCGCGAACACGACGCCCTCGACCGCGGCGCGGGCCAGCTCGGCACGGGTCGTGCCGGCCGACAGCCCCATCCAGCCACCGCGGTCGGCGGGGCCGGCCACGCCGCCGCGCTCGCCGGTGAGGAACGGGCGGAAGACCACTCCCCCGGCGCCGAGCGGGACCGACGCCGCGGCCTCGAACAGCTCGGCGGGCGTCAGGCCGAGCACGCCGCACACCCAGGTCCACGCCAGGCCGCCGTTCTGCAGCGCGGCCATCGCGTACCAGCCGCCCTCGACGTCGGCGTAGCCGTGCACCGGCGGGTCGTCCGCGGGCGCCGGCGTCCACCCGGGCAGCAGCACCTGGGCGCCGGTGCCCAGGTTGACCTGCCGGCCGGCGCGCGTACCCGCGGCGAGCAGGGCCAGCGGGGTGTCGCCGCCGCCGACGACCACGGGCACCTCGCCGACCGGCAGCGCGGCGGCGCCCACGACCTCCGCTGAGGGGCGCACCCGCGGCAGCAGCGCCGGGTCGATGCCGGCGGCCGCGGTGGCCTCGGGCGACCAGCCGTCGGCGACGACGTCCCACAGCAGCGTGGCCGAGGCGTCGCTGCGGTCGGTGACCCGCGGGTCGGCGTCCGGCACGAGCGAGGCGCGCAGCGCGTCCTTCGGCAGCAGCACCGCGGCCGCCCGCCGGAGCAGCTCGGGCTCGTGCGCGGCCAGCCAGGCCAGCACGGGGCCGGTCATCCCCGGCACCAGCGGGTTGGCCAGCGCGGCGCGGACGGCGGCCGGCAGGGACCGCCAGCGGTCCACCTCGGCGGCGGCCCGGCCGTCCGGCCAGAGCACCGCGGGCGCCATGGGAGCGCCGGCGGCGTCGACGAGCACGGTGCCGTGCATCTGCCCGGACAGGCCGAGCCCGGCGACCCGGTGGCCGGTCAGCGCCGGCGCCACCCCCGCCAGCGCGTCGTCGAGGGCCGCCCGCCACACCGCCGGGTCGGTCTGCGCCCAGCCCGGCCGGGGCCGGTCGACGTCGTAGCCGGACTCCGCCTCGGCCACCACCGCACCGGAGGGGTCGACCGCGACCAGCTTCAGCCCGCTGGTGCCGACGTCGGCACCGAGCAGGACGCCGTTCACCGCGGCCGGTGCGCGGCGCCGCCGCTGCGGCCGTTGCGGTCGGCCAGCAGCCCGGCGAGCGTGCTCAGCGCGATCTCGGCCGGGGTCCGCGAGCCGATGTCCAGCCCGATCGACCGGTGCACGCGGGCGACCTCCTCCGGCGGGACGCCGAGTGCGGCCAGCGCCGCGACGTGCGGGCCCTCGTGCCGCGGGTTGCCCATGACGCCGACCCAGCGGACCCGGCGGGCCAGCGCGTCCCGCAGCACCTCGCCGAGCTCCGGCCGGTGGTGGTCGGTGACGACGACGTCGGCGTCGGAGAGGTCCTCGGTGAGGTCGGCCAGCCCCACCACGCCGGCGCCCCGGGTGGGGTCGGGGTCCAGCAGCACCGTGCGGAAGCCCAGCTCCGGCGCCCAGCGCGTCAGCACCTCGGCCACCGGTGAGACGAAGACGGCGACCAGCACCCGGCCGGTGGCCTCGTCGGCGGGCGCACCGTGGGCCACCCCGCAGCTCGGGTCGGTCACGATGCCTCCCCGAGGAAGCCGACGAGCGCCGCGGCGAAGGCCGGCGCCCGGAGGGCGGTGGAGTGGTCGCCGGGGACGACGGCCACCCGGGCACCGGGGATGGCCGCGGCGAGCGTCTCGGGGCGGGCCGCCAGCGGGTCGGCGTCGCCGGCGAGGACGAGCGTGGGCGCGGTGATCGCGGCCAGATCCACCTCACGGGTGTGCACCGCGCGGGCGTGCGCGGCCAGGGCGTGCCGGTCGGCGGCGAGGGCGTCGGCCATCCGGCGGAAGTCGACGGTGGCGGGGTCGCGCACGTCGGCGACGTCGGCCGCCTCCAGTGCGGCGGCCAACCGGGCCATCAGGGCGGCGTGGCGCTCGGTACCACCGGGCTCGACGAACGAGGCACCGGCACCGCCGACGACCAGCCGGCGCACCCTCCGGTCGGTGGCCGCGGTCAGCATCGCGACCGTCGCACCCATCGAGTAGCCCGCCAGGTCGAAGGAGTCGTGGCCGAGTGCATCGGCCACCCGCCGCAGGTCGTCGGCCATCCGGCGCTCCCCGTAGGCGGCGGGATCGTGCGGCTTGTCCGACCTCCCGTGCCCACGGGCGTCGACGCCGACGACCTCCCGCCCGGCCGACAGGAGGACCGCGACCGTCCCGGTGCCGACCCAGTTGAGCCGGGTGTCGGCGACGAAACCGTGCTGGAGGTAGACCGGCGGGAGCTCGCCCGGGGGCCCCCACCGGTGGACCGCGACCGCGACACCGTCGGCGCCGGGCACCCGCAGGGGGGCCGTGGTCGTGGTCGTGGTCGCGCTCACGCCACCTTCTCCGGGCTGTCCCCGTACGCGTAGGAGGAGTCGGCGTAGCGCCCGCCCTGCGCCACCCCGGGTGGCGCGATGTCGCCCAGCCGCGCGAGGTCGGCCTCGGACAGCTCGACGGCGGCGGCTGCGACGTTCTCCTCCAGGTAGTTGCGCCGCTTGGTGCCCGGGATCGGCACGACGTCGTCCCCCTGCGCGAGGACCCACGCCAGCGCCAGCTGGCCGGGCGTGCAGCCCTTCTCCTCGGCCATGGCCCGGACGGCGTCGACCAGCCGCAGGTTGGCCGCGAAGGCCTCTCCGGTGAAGCGCGGGTGGCCGCGGCGCCAGTCGTCCTCGCCGAAGTCCTCCGGGCTGCGGATCGCGCCGGTCAGGAAGCCGCGGCCCAGCGGGCTGAACGGCACGATGCCGATGCCGTGCTCCCGGGCCACGCCGAGCACCTCTGCCTCGAGGTCGCGGGTCCACAGCGACCACTCGCTCTGCAGCGCGGTGATCGGGTGGACGGCGACGGCGCGGCGGATCGAGGTGGCCGAGGCCTCCGACAGCCCGAGGTGGCGGACCTTGCCCTGCTGCACGAGCTCGGCCATCGCGCCGACGGTGTCCTCGATCGGCACCTCCGGGTCGACCCGGTGCTGGTAGTAGAGGTCGATGACGTCGACCCCGAGCCGGCGCAGGCTGGCCTCGACACGGGCCCGCACGTTCTCCGGGCGACCGTCGATGTCCATGCCGCCGCGGTCGTTGCGCGACAGCGAGAACTTGGTGGCCAGCTGCACCTCGTCGCGCCGTCCGGCGATCGCCTCGCCGACCAGTTCCTCGTTGTGCCCGTCGCCGTAGACGTCGGAGGTGTCCAGGAAGGTCACGCCGAGGTCGAGCGCACGGTGGATGGTGGCGATCGACTCGCCGCGGTCGGCCGCGCCGTACGACTGGCTCATGCCCATGCAGCCCAGGCCCAGGGAGGAGACGACCAGGCCGTCGCGGCCGAGGGTGCGGGTACCGACAGGAGAGGGAGAGGTCACCCCGGCATCCTCGTCCCGCCCCGCCCGGGCCCGCCACCGCCCGGCTACGCGGGGGCGCTCCCCGCGGCTGGCGGCTGCAGGACCACCGGCAGCTGCTCCAGGGCGTGGACGATGACGCTGCGCCGGTGGTGGAGGTCCTCCGGTGGCACGGCCAGGCGCAGGTCGGGGAACCGGTCCAGCAGCGACCGGAGGGCCACCTCACCCTCGAGACGCGCCAGGGGCGCGCCCAGGCAGAAGTGGATCCCGTGACCGAAGGACAGGTGCCCCCCGGTCTCGCGGTCGGGGTCGAGCAGCTCGGGCCGGTCGAAGCGTCCCGGGTCGCGGTTGGCCGCACCCACGGAGAGCGTGACCACCGACCCCGCGGGGATGGTGGTGCCCGAGTACTCGACGTCCTCGGCGGCGAAGCGCATCGGGGCGTTGTGCACGGGGCCGTCCCAGCGCAGGAACTCCTCGACCGCCGCGGGGATCCGCTGCGGGTCGGCGAGCAGGTGCTCGCGCAGCGCGGCGTCGGTGGCCACGCCCAGCACCGCGTTGCCGATGAGGTTGGCCGTGGTCTCGTGGCCGGCGATGAGCAGCAGCACGCCCATCGCGACGACCTCCTCGGTGCTGAGCTGGTCACCGGCCTCGGAGACCTCGACCAGGGCCGAGACCAGGGCGCCGTCCGGAGCACGCCGCTTGGTCTCGACGAGCGCGTGCAGGTACTCGGCCAGCCCCGCGGTGGCCTGCTGCTGGTCGACGTCGTCGTGGTCGTCGACCAGCGCGCGCGACCAGGTGCCGAAGGCGTCGCGGTCGGTGTCGGGCACCCCGAGCAGCTCGCAGATGACGGCCATGGGCAGCGGCACCGCGTAGGTGGCCAGCAGGTCTACCGGCTCGGTCCTGGGCACCGCGTCGAGCAGCGCGGCAGCCAGTGCCTCGATGCGGGGGCGCAGCTCGGCGGTGCGCCGCGCGGTGAACGCCCGGGAGACCAGCCGGCGCAGTCGCGTGTGGTCCGGCGGGTCGAGCAGGATCATCATCGAGCCGAAGGGGCCCGGCAGGCGCGGGGCCTGGGCGCGGACCTCCGGCGGCAGGATCGCGCGGTGGTCCTTGACCAGGCGGGGGTCGGTGAAGGCCGCGCGCACGTCGTCGTAGCGCGTGACCAGCCACGTGGTGCCGCCCCGGGGCAGCGCCACCTCCCGTACCGGGGCCTGGGCGCGCAGCCGCTCGTAGGCGGGATAGGGGTCGCGCCAGAAGGAGCCCTCGAAGACCGAGGCGTCGACCGCGGTCACCTCGGCACGCCCCTGGTGCCTCGGGGCCGCTGCGGTGGTCCGGGGACGAGGACGTCGTCCGGCAAGTGGCTCACCGGGCCAGCCTCGGGGGCGGCGGCCCCGGCGGCAAGGCGGACGGCGTGTCACCGGCGCCCTCCGCGCCGGAGCTCAGCCCTGTGCCAGGCCGTCGATCCGGGCGACCTCGTCGTCGGTGAGCGAGAACCCGCCGATCGCCAGGTTGGCCCGGATCCGCTCCGGCGTGGCCGACTTGGGGATGACGGCGACGCCGTGCTCCACGTGCCAGCGCAGCACCACCTGCGCCGGGGTGACCCCGTGTGCGTCGGCGACCTCGCGCAGCACCGGGTCGCCGAGGTCGGTGTTCTTGAACGGGCTGTAGCCCTCGAGGACGACGCCGCGTTCCCGGAGCCCGGCCTGGAGCACGGGGTCGTACCGGGACGGCGCCCAGCTGACCTGGTCGACCTGCGGCGTGACGCCGGTCGCCTCGGTCAGCTCGTCGATCTGCTCCAGCGAGTAGTTGCTCACGCCGATCGCCTGCACCCGGCCGGCCTCGCGCGCGGCGACGAAGCGCTCCCAGACGTCCGGCCGGGCACCGCCGGGTGGCCAGTGGACGAGCCACAGGTCGACCGCGTCGACGCCGAGCGCGTCGAGGGACCCCGCCAGCACCTGGTCGGCCTGGTCGGCCCGTGGCGGCGGCAGTTTGGTCGTCACGAACACCTCGTCCCGGTCGACGCCGGAGTCGCGCAACGCCCGCCCGACCTCGGACTCGTTGCGGTAGATCGCCGCGGTGTCGAGGTGTCGGTAGCCGGCGTCCAGGGCGGTGCGGACGGCCTCGTAGCACTCGGAGCCGTTCATCAGCCAGGTGCCGAACCCGATCAGCGGCATGCCGGGGGCACCGTCGAGCGGGACGGTGGGGAAGCTCTCGGTCATGCCGCATCGTCTCGGCTGACCGGGTCTGCCGACAACCCCGGCGATCCGGTCAGCCGAGGAACCCGTCGACGACCACCGCGAGCTCGGGGCTCGAGGAGACGTCGTAGTGGGTGCGCCCGGGCAGGACGGCCAGCCGGGACGCCGGCCGTCCGGAGCCGTCCCACCCGGCGTCGCGCAGCCCCCCGCCGAGCAGCGCGAAGAAGTCGGCGGCGTGCGCGGGCGGGATGCTGTCCGCGTCACCGTAGACGAGGTGCACCGGCGCGGTGATCCCCCGGACCTCCTCGCTCCAGTCGTAGGGGGTGCGCAGCAGCGCGCCGGTCTTGTCCATCAGCACCGGGAACCGGTCGGGGTCCGGGGCGACGGCGACGTAGGCCGTGTACATGGGCGTCTGCCGCATTATCTCGAAACCCGCGGCGCCCACCTGGTCCATGCCGGCCAGGACGTCGGGGAACCAGCCGTCGCGGCGGCAGGGCGCGGAGACGACGACGAGCCGCCGCACCACCTCGGGGTGCCGGATCGCCGCGCGCAGGCAGACGCCGCCGCCGAGGGAGTAGCCCATGAGGTCCGCAGGCCCCAGGTCGAGGTGCCGCACGAGCGCGGCCACGTCGTCGGCCAGGGCGTCCCAGGAGAAGGGCCGGTCCACGTCGGCGGTGTGGCCGTGCCCCTGCAGCTCGACGGCCACCACCCGCCGCCCGGTGGCCAGCCGGTCGAGGACGTCGCCGAACGCCTCCACCACGCCGAAGCCGCCGTGCACGACCACCAGCGGGGTGCCGCCCTGCCCCAGGCTCCGCCAGTACATCTGCACCCCGCCGGTGACCGGTGCGTACCCCTCGTCGACCCGCAGGTCCGTCGTCGTCATGCTGGGTACGACGGCTCCCGGGCGCGGGACTCGTCGCCGGTGGTGGGATGGGGCGCCGAGCGCCCGTCGGGGGTGCCGGCTGAGGAGGTCTGCGTGCAGTACGCCGAGAACGTCATCGAACTGGTCGGGCACACCCCGCTGGTCCGGTTGACGTCCGTGACCCGCGACCTGGGGCCGGACGCGCCCCTGGTGCTGGCCAAGGTGGAGTACCTCAACCCCGGCGGCTCGGTGAAGGACCGCATCGCCGTTCGGATGGTCGACGAGGCCGAGGCCAGCGGCGTGCTGCAGCCGGGCGGGACGATCGTCGAGCCGACCAGCGGCAACACCGGCATCGGGCTGGCGCTGGTGGCCCAGCAGCGCGGCTACCGCTGCGTCTTCGTCTGCCCCGACAAGGTGGGCAAGGAGAAGATCGACGTGCTCAAGGCCTACGGCGCCGAGGTGCACGTCTGCCCCACCGCCGTCGACCCGGCCGACCCGCGCTCCTACTACTCGGTCTCCGACCGGCTGGCCCGCGAGATCCCCGGCGGCTGGAAGCCCGACCAGTACGCCAACCCGGCCAACCCGCGGTCGCACTACGAGAGCACCGGCCCGGAGATCTGGGAGCAGACCGACGGGCGGGTCACCTGCTTCGTCACCGGGGTCGGCACCGGCGGCACGATCAGCGGCACCGGCCGCTACCTCAAGGAGGTCTCCGGCGGAGGGGTGCGCGTCGTCGGCGTCGACCCCGAGGGCTCGGTCTACTCCGGTGGCACCGGGCGGCCGTACCTGGTCGAGGGCGTGGGCGAGGACTTCTGGCCCGACGCCTACGACCGCTCCATCGCCGACGAGATCGTCGCCGTCAGCGACGGCGACTCCTTCGCGATGACCCGGCGGCTGGCCCGTGAGGAGGGGCTGCTGGTCGGCGGCTCGTGCGGCATGGCGGTGGCCGGCGCGCTGCGCGCCGCCGAGCGCCTCACCAAGGACGACGTCCTGGTCGTGCTGCTGCCCGACGGCGGGCGCGGCTACCTCGGGAAGATCTACAACGACGACTGGATGGCCGACTACGGCTTCCTCGAGCAGGCCACCCAGGGCACCGTCGGTGAGCTGCTCGCCGGCAAGGGCGGGACGACGCCGGAGCTGGTGCACACCCACCCGAACGAGACGGTTCGCGACGCCATCGACATCCTCCGGGAGTACGGCGTCAGCCAGCTGCCGGTGGTGCGCGCCGAGCCCCCGGTGACCGCCGGCGAGGTCGTCGGGTCGGTCGAGGAGAAGACGCTGCTCGACGCGCTGTTCGCCGGGCGGGCCAACCTCGCCGACCGGGTGGAGCGGCACATGTCCCCGCCGCTGCCGATCATCGGCTCCGGCGAGCCGGTCAGCGCCGCGGTCGCGGCCCTCGGGACGGCGGACGCGCTGCTGGTGCACGAGGAGGGCAAACCGGCCGGCGTGGTCACCCGGCAGGACGTGCTCGGGCACCTCGCCGGGCTGGCTCCTACGGTCGAGGCATGAGCGCCGAAGACGACGCGCGAGCGAGCATCGCAGCGAGCGCCAGCGAGCGAGGAGCGGAACGAGGGCGGAGTCGAGCCATGGGACAGGGTTTCAACACGCGCGCCATCCACGCCGGGCAGGACGCGGACCCGGCCACCGGCGACGTCGTCGTCCCGCTGCACCTGGCGACCACCTTCAAGCAGGACGGCGTCGGCGGGCTGCGCGGCGGCTACGAGTACGCGCGCAGCGCCAACCCCACCCGGACGGCGCTGCAGGAGGCCCTGGCCGCCCTCGAGCAGGGGCGCACCGGACTGGCCTTCGCCTCCGGCCTGGCCGCCGAGGACACGCTGCTGCGGACGGTCTGCGAGCCGGGCAGTCACGTCGTGCTCGGCGGGGACGCCTACGGCGGGACCTTCCGGCTGATCTCGAAGGTCGCCTCCCGTTGGGGCGTCGAGCACACGCCGGCCGACCTGAACGACGTCGACGCGCTGCGGGCAGCGATCCGGCCGAGCACGCGGGTCATCTGGTGCGAGACGCCGACCAACCCGCTGCTCAACATCGCCGACATCGCACTGCTCGCCGAGGTCGCGCACGACGTCGGGGCGCTGCTCGTCGTCGACAACACCTTCGCCTCGCCCTACCTGCAGCAGCCGCTGACGCTGGGCGCCGACGTCGTCGTCCACTCGACGACGAAGTACCTGGGCGGGCACTCCGACGTCGTCGGCGGCGCCCTGGTCATCGGGGAGGGGGCCTCCGGGGACGACGACGACCTCGCCGAGCGGCTCGCCTTCCACCAGAACGCGATGGGCGCGGTGTCCGGCCCGCTCTCCGACTGGCTGGTGCTGCGCGGCATCAAGACCCTCGGCGTCCGGATGGACCGGCACCAGGCCAACGCCGCCCAGGTCGCGGAGTTCCTCCTCGGCCACCCGGCGGTCGCGTCCGTGCGGTACCCGGGCCTGCCCGACCACCCCGGCCACGACATCGCGGCGAAGCAGATGTCCGGGTTCGGCGGGATGCTCTCGTTCCGCCTCGCCGGTGGGGAGGACGCCGCCCTGCGGGTGTGCGAGCGGGCGCAGGTGTTCACCCTCGCGGAGTCCCTGGGCGGCGTGGAGTCGCTGATCGAGCACCCGGCGCGGATGACCCACGCCAGCGCGGCCGGGTCGCCGCTGGAGGTGCCGGCCGACCTGGTGCGGCTCTCGGTCGGCATCGAGGACGCCGAGGACCTCATCGCCGACCTGGACCAGGCCTTGACACCGTGACCCTCCGGGTCACACCGCGGCCAGGTAGCGTCCCCGGCCGCCGCCGAGCCGCTGCCCGTGTCCCGGTCGGGAGACCCTCCGGGCCCCCGCGACCGGACCACACCGCGGCCAGGTAGCGTCCCCGGCCGCCGCCGAGCCGCTGCGTCGCTCCTCGGAGGCCTCCGGCCCCCACTCGTCGCGGCCTGCGGGTCAGCGCGGAGCGGTGAGGATGCGGGGGCCGTCGTCGGTGACCGCCACGGTGTGCTCGACGTGCGCCGCGCGGCTGCCGTCGGCGCTGTAGAGCGTCCAGCCGTCGGCGGCGACCCGGTAGTCGTCGCTGCCGCCGGCGAGGAACCAGGGCTCGATCGCGATCACCAGGCCCGGACGCAGCGGCAGCCCGCGGCCGGGGCGGCCCTCGTTCGGGACGGACGGCGGCTCGTGCATCGAGCGACCCACGCCGTGCCCGCCCTGGTCGGTGTTGATCCCGCACCCGCCAGCCCGGCCCACGGCGCCGATCGCCGCGGAGATGTCGCCGACCCGGTTGCCGACGACGGCGGCGGCGATCCCGGCTGCCAGCGCGCGTTCGGTGGTCGCGACCAGCTCCAGGTCCTCCGGTCGCGGCGTGCCCACCGGGAAGGTGATCGCGGCATCGCCCACCCAGCCGTCGAGGGTGGCCCCGGCGTCGACGCTGAGCAGGTCGCCGTCCTCCAGCTCCTGCGGGGTCGGGATGCCGTGCAGCGCGACGTCGTTGACCGACAGGCAGACGACGCCGGGGAACGGCGGCGTGGTGGCCAGCGGCGCGTACCCGAGGAAGGGCGAGGAGGCGCCGGCGTCGGCGAGGACGGCGCGGGCCACCTCGTCCAGCTGGGTGAGCCGGACACCCGGGGCCGCTGCGGCACGGACGGCGGCCAGCATGTCGGCCACGACGGCTCCGGCGGCGCGCATCGCGTCCAGCTCGCCCGGCGTGCGCAACTCGATCAACGGTCCTCCTCGGGCGGCGAGATCGGGGATCTCGCACGGGTACGGGCCTACAAGCGTGCGAGATCGGCGAGCTCGCCGGCGAGTCGGGGGCTCAACCGGCGAGCTGCTCCTCCAACCAGGCCCGCGCGCGGGCGTTGCCCGACCGGCCCCGCTCCCCCGCGGCCCGCACCCGCTCGGCCAGCTCGCCGGACAGGCAGCGCGCCAGGGCGGCGTCGAGCGCCTCGGCGGTGAGCTCGTCGGCGGGCACGACGAGCGGCCAGTCCAGCGCCGCGGCCTGGCTGGCGACCTTGGCGCCGCCGGCGATCGGGTCGCAGGCGACGACCGGCCGGCCGTGCTTGAGGCCGAGCACCAGCGCGTGCAGCCGCATGCTCACCACGACGTCGGCCCGGCGCACCAACGCCTCCACCTGGGCCGGACGGCGGGCGTGCGGCTTCTCGTAGAGGTCCATGTCGAGCTCGAACCAGGGCAGCGCACGGTCGGCCAGCCACTCCTCGATGGCGTCACGGACCCGCTCGGCCTGGCTGCGCTCCCCGTACTCGCCCTGCACCGGCGTGAACGCGACCGCGACGACCGGCACCTGCGGCTCGGGGCCCTCGACGGCGAGGTCCGGGCGGGCCAGCCCCGGCGCATCGCGCTCCCACACCTGGTCGAACAGGACCCGTGCGGACTCCTGCACCACCGACACGTTGACCGCCCAGCGCTGTGCGCCGGCGAAGGTCTCGGCGAGCTCGCGCAGCAGCGGCCGGTCGGCCAGCGGGCCGCTGACGAACACCAGGTGCGTGTAGGCGGCCGGGTCGACGTCCCGCCAGTCCACGCCGCGCTCCATGTACGGCGCCCAGGCGACGTCGTGGTCGACGCCCAGCTCGGTGAGCCACCGGGCCACCACGTCGGCGCCCAGTTCGTCGCCGACGGTGGTGATCACCTCGTCGAAGGAGAACCACCCGGCGAGCAGCACACGCATGGTCACCACACTCGCACCCACAGGTGACCACGGCCCGGCGGGGGAAGGAGATCCTGGTCGCAGCGGTCGTCCCGACCGCCGACCGACCCCGAGGAGGACCCGTGAGCGACACCGCCAGCGACCTGGACCTGTCCGCCATCGAGCAGGAGCGCACCCGGATACGGGAGGCGCACCTCAAGCCCCCGGGCGAGCGGCCGGCGTCGACCGCCCGCGGTCTGCACCACACCGCGCTGATCAGCAGCGACGTCGAGCGCACCGTGCGCTTCTACCAGGACGTGCTGGGCTTCCCGCTGACCGAGCTCATCGAGAACCGCGACTACCCCGGCTCCTCGCACTTCTTCTTCGACATCGGCAACGGCAACCTCATCGCCTTCTTCGACTTCCCCGGCCTGGACGTCGGCCCCTACGCCGAGGTGCTCGGCGGGCTGCACCACATGGCCATCAGCGTCGCCCCCGAGCGCTGGTCCGAGCTGGTGCAGCGGCTCACCGACGCCGGCGTGGCACACGAGGTGCACAGCGGCGTCTCGGTCTACTTCCGCGACCCCGACGGCGCCCGCATCGAGCTGATCGCCGACCCGCTCGGGGAGATGTACGGCCACCAGGTCCTGTGAACAAGGACCCCGTCCTCCCCACCCTTCGCAAGCTCAGGGCGGGACCCGGACGGGGCCGCTCCGGACGCGGCGCTAGGCCGAGGTGTCGACCAGGTCGGCGTAGTCGGGGTGGCGGTCGATCCAGGCGCGGACGAACGAGCAGTGCGCCACCACCTGCCGCCCGTGCGCCCGGACGTCGTCCAGCGCGCCGCGGACCAGCGTGCTGCCCACGCCGCTGCCCTCTGCATCGGGGTCGACCTCGGTGTGGGTGAACACCACCCGGTCGCCCCGCCGCTGGTAGGCGGCCAGGCCCACCACGCGGTCGCCGGCACGGGCCTCGTAGCGGCCGGCCTCGGGGACGTCGGTGACGGTGAGCTCCATGCCGGCACATCCTCCTCGGTCCCGTCCAGGCCAGCGCCCCGAGCCCTGACGGCCCACGTGCAGGCAGGAGGACCCCCTGCAGGGCCCGTCGCGAGCGTGCGAGCGGTGGGGACAGGGGTCCTCCCATCAGTCGGCGAGCCCCAGCGCCCCGGTCGGGCACTGCGAGACGGCGTCCCGGACGGCGTCCTCGTAGGCCTGCCCGGGCTGCGGCTGCAGCACCCGGACGACGCCGTCCTCCCCGACCTCGAAGACGTCCGGCGCCAGGAGCTCGCAGGTGCCCGATCCGACGCAGAGGTCGCGGTCGGCCTCGATGCGCATCAGCGCCCTCCGCCCAGCCGGGCCGGCAGCCGCTTGACGCCGTTGACGAACGACGACCGCAGCCGGTCCGGCTCCCCGGTGACCTCGAGGTCGGGCAACTGGTCGAACAGCGCCCGGAAGGTCACCGCCAGCTCCCGGCGGGCCAGGTGCGCGCCCAGGCAGAAGTGCGGCCCCCTCGACCCGAACCCGACGTGCGGGTTGGGGTCCCGGCCCAGGTCGAGGACCTCCGGGTCCCGGAACACGGCGGGGTCGCGGTTCGCGGCGGCGTAGAGGAGCAGGAACTTGTCGCCCGCCCGGAACCGGTGACCGTTCACCTCGCCGTCCCGCGTGGCGGTGCGCCGCATCCAGGTGACCGGGCTGGTCCAGCGCACCACCTCCTCGACGGCGGTGCGGTCCAGCCCAGGGTCGGCCGCCCACCGCGCCCGCTGGTCGGGGTGCTCGTGCAGCGCCAGCACGCCCTGGGAGATGGCATTCCGGGTGGTCTCGTTGCCGGCGACCAGCAGGAGGATGAAGAACGAGGCGATCTCCTGCTGGGACAGCCGCTCGCCGTCGACCTCCGTGGTGACCAGCGCGGTGGTGAGGTCCGACTGCGGGTGCGCCAGCCGCTCGGCGGCCAGCCGCTCCATGAGCCCGGCGAGCTCCATCCCGGCCAGCAGGAAGGCGCTGACCGGGTCGTTCTCGTCCTCGATGAGCTCGGGGTCCCCACCGGAGAGGATGATGTTGGACTGCGCGAGGACGGTCGCCCGGGCCTCCTCCGGGATGCCCATCATGTCGCAGATGACCCGCAGCGGGATCGGTGCGGCGAGGTCGGCCACGACGTCGATCGCGCCGTCCTGCGCCTCCGCGGTCCGGCGGGCCCGCGTCAGGACGTCGTCGACGACCGACCTGACCTGGTCGACCAGCTGCTCCAGCACGCGCGGGGTGAACGCCTTGGACACGATGCGCCGGATCTTGGCGTGCCGGGGGTCGTCCATGCTGATCAGCGAGCCGTAGAACTCGTTGAGGTCGGCCGGGACGTCGGGGATGGACACCGCGCCGCGCCCCGAGCAGAAGAGCGCGGGCTGGGAGCTGATCGCCTCCAGGTCGGCGTAGCGGGTGACGGCCCAGTAGCCGGGCCCGACCGGGATCCCCGGCAGCTCCGGCTCGGCGAAGAACGCGAAGGGTCGCTCCCTGCGCAGTGCCGCGAAGGTCGCGTACCGCACCGACGGCGGGCCGGCCCACCAGTCCCGGTCCGAGAGGTCGACCGCGTCCAGGTCGACGGGTCCGGGCGGAACGGCCTCAACGGTCACAGGTGCCCTCCATCGGAGCGTCGGTGACCGCGACGTTAGGGAGCCGGCCGGTGACGCACAACACCTCCGCGGCAGCCGGCAGCACGACGACGGAGGGCCCGGTCACCGTGGTGACCGGGCCCTCCGTACGTGGTAGCGGGGACAGGATTCGAACCTGTGACCTCTGGGTTATGAGCCCAGCGAGCTACCGAGCTGCTCCACCCCGCGTCGGTGAGACCACCATACACGTCCCGCCGGCACCACCGAGCGCGGCGGTGTGGGTGGCCCCCGGTGTCCCCGTCAGACGGGCTCCGGCGCACCGGCCCGGGCCGGCTCCCCGGCGTCCGGCGCCGTCCTCGCACCGGGCAGCGTCCGGCGCGCCCGGCCCCGCACCAGCCGCGACAGGGCCGTGGGCTGACCGAACGCCGCCGTCAGCCGGTCGAGGAACACCGCCAGCAGGACGACGGCGAGCCCGCCCTCGAACCCGGAGCCGACATCGAGCTGGGTCACCGCCCGCACCACCACCGCGCCGAGCCCGGCGGCGCCGAGCAGGCCGGCCGTGACGACCATCGACAGCGCCAGCATGATCACCTGGTTGATGCCGGCCATGATCGACGGCAGTGCGAGCGGCAGCTGGACCTCCCGCAGCACCTGCCCCGGCCGGGCACCGAAGGCCTGCGCGGCCTCCACCACCTCCCGGTCGACCTGGCGGATGCCGAGCTCGGTCAACCGGACGCCGGGCGGGATGGCGAACAGGATCGTCGCCACGACACCGGGCACGACCCCGACCCCGAAGAAGAAGACGGCCGGGATCAGGTAGACGAAGACCGGTGTCGTCTGCATGAAGTCCAGCACCGGGCGGACGACGACGCTGACCGCCCGGTGCCGGGCCGCCAGGATCCCGATCGGCACCGCGACCGCCGTGGCGACCACCGCCGCCACGAGGACCAGCGCGAGGGTCTGCATCGTCTCGACCCACAGCTCCAGCGACACCACCAGGAGGAACGCCAGGACCGAGTACAGCGCCAGCCCCGGGCCGCGCAGCACCAGGGCGAGCAGGGCGAAGACGACGATCCACACCACCGGCGGCGGTGAGACCAGCGCGTCGGTCAGGGCGTCGACGAGCACCTGCATGACCGCCGAGATGCCGTCGAACAGCCACGGCACCGTGGCCAGCAGCCAGTCGATGAGGTCCGACACCCACTGCCCGAGGGGGACGTGCGGCACGGCTCAGCCCTCCCGTCGCGCGGGGACGGCGGCCAGCGCGTCGAGCACGGCCGCCCGGGGGACGACGCCGAGCAGCCGGCCGTCGTCGTCCACGACTCCCAGCGGCACCGCGGAGCGGCCGACCAGGTGGATGAACTCGACGAGCGGGCGGTCCGGCGTGATCGTGGCGAAGTCGGCGACCAGCTCCCGCGGGCCGAGGGCCGTCCGGCCCTCCTGCACCGCGCGGGCCAGCAGGTCGTCGCGGGCCACCCCGGCGATCCGCCCGTCCTCGCCGAGCACGTAGACGCCGTTGGCCTCGGCGGCACCGAGGGCGCGCAGCACCTCCCCCGCCGGCTGCCCGAGCCGGGCGGTCAGCCGCGGCTCACGCAGCAGGTCGCCCGCGGTGAGCACGCGGGTCCGGTCGACGTCCGAGGTGAAGTCGGCGACGTACGCGTCGGCCGGTGCGGAGATGATCTCCGGGCCGGTGCCCAGCTGCACCGTGCGCCCGTCCTTGAGCATCAGGATGCGGTCGCCCAGCCGCATGGCCTCGTTGAGGTCGTGGGTGATGAAGACGATCGTCTTGTGCAGCTCGGTCTGCAGCCGGACCAGCAGGTCCTGCATGTCGCGCCGGATGAGCGGGTCGAGCGCGGAGAACGGCTCGTCCATGAGCAGGACGTCGGAGTCCGCGGCCAGCGCGCGGGCCAGGCCCACGCGTTGCTGCATGCCGCCGGAGAGCTGGTCGGGCCGGGCGTGGGCCCGGTCGAGCAACCCGACCGTCCGCAGCGCCCAGTCGGCCCGCTCCCGCTGCTCGGCCGCGGGGGCGCCGCGCACCTTGAGCGCGTAGGCCGCGTTCTCCCGCACGGTGCGGTGCGGGAGCAGCGCGAAGTGCTGGAACACCATGCCGACCCGCTCGTTGCGCAGCGTCCGCAGGTCGGCGTCGCCCAGAGAGCGCAGGTCCTGGCCGTCGACCTCGACCGTGCCCGCGCTGGGCTCGATCAGCCGGTTGAGCAACCGGACCAGCGTCGACTTCCCCGACCCGGACAGCCCCATGACGACGAAGAGCTCACCCCGCTCGACGGTGAAGCCGACGTCGTGCACGGCCAGCGTCGAGCCGGTGCGGCGCTGGACCTCGTCGCGCCCCACCCCCTCGGCGGCCAGCCGCAGCGCCTCCTGCTCGCGCGGGCCGAAGACCTTGGTCAGTCCCGTGGCGCGCAGCACCGGCGGCACGGTCAGCCGATCCACTGGTCGATCTGGTCGGCGTGCCCGTCGACCCACTGGCGCGCGACCGTCGCGACCTCCTCGCCGTCGACGTCGACCTGCTTCTGCATCGCCTCCATCTCCTCGACGGAGATGCGCAGGTCGGTCAGCAGGTCGACGAAGGCCGGGGCCTGCTCGCGCAGCTCCGTGCTGGCGGCGATGTTGGCGCTGTACGACGGCATCGCGCAGGCGCCGTCCCCCGTGGTGAGGCAGCCGTCGCTGTAGGGCGTGGGCTCCTCGAGCTGGACCATCTCGTACTGCGCGAACACCGCGTGCGGGTGGTACAGGTACAGCACGATCGGCTCCTCACGGCTGTAGCTGTTCTCCAGCTGGGCGAGCTCGGCCGCCTCGCTGGAGACGACGTGCTCCAGCGTGACCCCGTAGCCCTGGAGCCGCTTGGCGTTCTGCTCGGTGGTGATGTAGCCCGGGTCGGCGTCGTAGAACTTCCCGCCCAGCTGGTCGGCGTAGTCGTTGAGCTGGGTGACGCTGGTCAGCCCCTCGAGCGGGCCGCCGGGCGCGACGGCGTAGGCGGGCACGAACCAGCCCTGCGCGGCGTCGCCGTAGGTCTCGGAGACGATCTGCACCCGGTCGGCGGCCTCGTCGGCGAGCTGCTGCTGGTTGGGCAGCGCGACCTCGGTGAGCAGGTCGATGTCCCCGCGCTGCGCGCCGGTCCAGGCCGCCGCCGGGTCGAGCTGCGTGGTGGCCAGCGAGGCGACGCCGAGGTCGGGGTGGTCGGCGGCGATCTCGCTGATGATCGAGTTGGTCAGGCCGGCGGCGGTCCAGCTGAACTGCGCGGTCTGGACGGTGATGCCGCTCCCCCCGCCGGTGGCGCTCTCGGCGCCCTCCTCGGCGCTGCACCCGGCGACGGTGGCGGTGAGGAGGGCGGCCAGCGCCACCGCGGATGCGCGGGGACGGGTCGTGGTGCGCAGCATGAGGGTCTTCTCTCGTCGTAGCGCCGGGGTCGTACGGCGAGGCGCAGGCCCCTCGGGGGGACCTGCGCCTCGCCGTGCGGTCAGTTCTCGGGGACGAGCGTCGTGCAAGTGCGCGGTCAGGCGCCAGTCGGACCGATCGGCTGGTCCCCCCGGAGCGTGATGCGGTGCATGACGCGTCGCTGGTCGCCGTAGTCGCGGTTGGCGTAGTGCACCGTCGAGCGGTTGTCCCACATGACGACGTCGCCGACCGACCAGCGGTGCCGGACGATGTGCTCCGGCTTGGTGATGTGCGCGTAGAACAGGTCGAGCAGGTACCGGCTCTCCGCGTCGGAGACGTCCTTGATGTGCGACACGAAGCCGGGGTTGACGAACAGCCCCTTGCGGCCGGTCTCCGGGTGCACGCGCACCACCGGGTGCTCGATCGGGACGAGGGCGCGGAACTCCTCGCCCTCCCACTTGGTCCGTTCCTCGCGCTGGGCGAGGTAGTAACCGAACTCCCGCGTGCCGTCGTGCACCGCGACCAGCTGGTCGGCCAGGTGCCGGACCGGCTCGCTGAGCGACTGGTAGGCCAGCTCCAGGTCCGCCCACTGGGTGTCCCCGCCCGTGGGCGGCAGGACGACGGCCCGCAGGACCGACCCCAGTGGCGGACGGCGGACGAAGGTGACGTCGGTGTGCCAGACGTCGGCGAAGCCGCCCGTGGCGCTGTCGAGCGCGTAGATCTCCGGGTGCTGCTCGTCGACACCGGGGACCACCGGGTGCGACTCGGTGACCTCGCCCAGGCGGCGGCCCAGCGCGATCTGGCTGTCGGGGTGCAGGTCGTGCTGGCCGGCGAAGAACAGCACCTTGTACTCGGCGAGGGCGGCCCGGATGGCGCGGACCTGGTCGTCGGTGGCGCGGCTGAGGTCGACGCCGTGGACCCGGGCGCCGATGGACGGCTCGAGGCGCTGGATCTCGAGGAACCCGCGCTCGGCGGTGGCGGGCAGGGTCGTGGGGGCAACGAGCAGGGTCATGCGAGGGAACTCCGGTGGCGAGGGGGTGAACGGTGGCTCGGACGGCGTCAGGCCGGACAGAGCGCGCTCGCGCACCGCAGCAGGTCGACGTGCCGGCGCTCGACGAGCGCTAACCGCACAATCCCGACCGACTGCATGCGGATTACCGTAGCGGCTGTCCCCGTCCTCGTGTCAGAGGGGGTCCACATGTCCCTGCCAGCGGCCGGGTCGGTCAGAGCGACCACACGTGGCCGGAGGACCCCGGTGACCGGTCTCGACCGGCTCAGCTCCGGATCGGGCCAGGTGCACCGGCGGCTGGGTGGGCTGATCCCCGTCATGTCCGCCACCGGACCCGACGTCACCCGCAGCGCCGCCGGCCGCCTGGCCGGGGAGACGGCTCTGGGGCCGACGACCTCCCCCGCCACGACGTGGACACCCGGCTCCGACCAGGACCGGGTCGTCACCTGGGAAATCGGCGGACAGGATGGGAGCGCTGAACTCCACACCGGTCCGGAGGGACGGCTGCTCGGCGTGCTCATGCAGCGCTGGGGCGATCCCGACGGGGCACCGTTCGGGCGCTACCCGTTCGGTGTCGCCATCGAGGCCGAACAGACCTTCACCGGCCTGACCATCGGCTCGGTGCTCCACGCGGGCTGGTGGTGGGGCACGGACCGGCAGCCCGGAGGCGAGTTCTTCCGAGCCCAGATCACCGGGGCCACATCCCGGTGAACTCCACCGATCGCACGTAGCCGCCACCGGGAGGAGCACGTCGTCGGCCGCGAGGACGTCGGAGAGCTCCGCGGCGAGGTGCCGGGGTGAGGATGGTGACCGGACCGTCGCGGCGCCGTGGGCTCGAGCTGTGTCCCGGTCCGTCGGATCGATGGGCCTGCCCATGCCCACCGTCGACGCGTCGAGGCAGATCGTCAGCTCGTCGAGCGGGATGGGCGCGCCCTGGTCGCCGTACCCACCCCCATGCCGACGACGACTGGGGTTCCGCGCACTGCAGACGAGCAGCCTCTCCCGCCTGATCGGGGACCCGCGGGTACCGCTCGCGCCCTGGAACCACGGGCGACACGAACCGCGGTGGATGCGCCGGTCGTCGCCGCGTCCCGGGGCACGATGCGCGGGTTCGGTCGCCGGCCTGGCGATCCCACCGGTGCGGAGCAGGCCGTTGCGCTCGCAGAGTCGACGCATCCGACCGGCCCGGCCGGTCCCCGCTCTCGAACCGAAGGAGACCGAACGCCATGACCGGGCAGTGGCTCGTCAACGGTGTCTTCCAGGCCAGCACGCTGATCGTCGTCGTCTGGGCGCTGTCGCGCTGGGGCAGGGAGGTCGTCGGCCGCGCCCTGCTCGCCTTCCTGTTGTGCGGCGCGGCACTGACCTACGTCTACTTCGCCGCGGATGCCGGCGCAGGCAGCGGCTGGGTGGTCGCCGAGCTCACCGGTGTCGCTCTCTACGGGAGCCTGGGTCTGCGCGGCCTCCGCGGATCGCCGTTGTGGTTGGCCGCCGGGTGGGCGCTGCACCCGGTGTGGGACGTCGCGCTGCACCACTTCGGTCCGGGACACGCCCTCGCCCCCGACGCCTTCACGATCACGTGCTTCAGCTTCGACCTCCTCGTGGCGGCCTACATCACCGCGAACCACCGATACGGGCTGACCCGTCGGCGGGGTCGCGCGTCCTCCCCGGCCGTTCCCGATGCGGCTCCCGTACGTACCCAGGGGTGACGACGACGCCCGCGAGCGCATCCTCGCCGCCACCCAGCCTGAGCAGGTCCCTCCGTGACGCGGCCCCTGGCCCGGGTGCGGGACGGCCGGTGACGGCCGGGACGGTGGACACAGGCGACCGAGGCGGCGGCCGGGGCTCGGGCGCCGGGCCGGGCAGAGGCGGGATGCCTTCCCCGCAGGGAGGTGGTGGGGCACCCTCGTGGCGACCTGCCACCCACCGCGGCCGGGTTCGTACTCCCCGGCGGTCGAGGGAGGGCGACGTGCCCGGATGAACAGCACGGGATGAGCACCGTCGGCGGGCAGCGGCTCGTACTCACGGCGATGACGCTGGCCAACGCGATGATCCTGGTGGACCAGACCGCGATACCGCTGACCCTGCCCGACATGGCACGCGACCTCGGGGTCAGCTCGAGCCTGGTCCAGTGGGTCCTGACCGCGAGCCTGCTCCCCCTCGCCGGACTGCTGGTCCTGGGAGGCCGGCTCGGTGACCTGCTGGGCCGCCGGCGGGTGTTCGTCGTCGGCGCCACCGTCTTCGCCGGCGCCTCAGCGGTGGGCGGTCTGGCCCCGTCGTTCCTCGTCCTGCTGGGCGCCCGCGTGGCGCAGGGAGCCGGCGGTGCGCTGATGCTGCCGGCGACCGTTGCCATCGTCAGCGCAGCGTTCGCGCCCGAGCGGAGGGGGCGGGCGCTGGGGTCGATGGGCGGGACGGCCGCGGTGGCCGGCGCGTTCGGTCCGACGATCGGCGGCGCCCTGACCACGCTCAGCTGGCGGGCCGTGCTGTTGGTCAACGTCCCGCTGCTCGTCCTGACCCTGCTGTGCACCCTGCGCTCGGTGCCGGCCGACGCGCCCCGGTCCCGGCGG
Source organism: Geodermatophilus sp. URMC 65 (assembly GCF_053502545.1). Taxonomy (NCBI): domain Bacteria; kingdom Bacillati; phylum Actinomycetota; class Actinomycetes; order Geodermatophilales; family Geodermatophilaceae; genus Geodermatophilus; species Geodermatophilus sp. URMC 65. The sequence goes on along the minus strand of NZ_CP199954.1, from coordinate 3,669,054 downwards.
GCACGGGTCGACGGTCCGGGTGCGGCGCTGGTGTGCCTCGCGCTCGTCGGGCTGGTGTTCGGGCTGGCCCAGAGCTCGGTGTGGGGGTGGAGCTCCCCCGGCGTCCTGGTGCCGCTGGCGCTGTGCGCCCTCGCGGGGCTCCTGTTCGTGGTCCGGGAGGAGCGCACCGGCGAGCCGCTGATGAGCTTCGGCCTGCTGCGCCGCAGCTCCAACTACCTCGGCGCCACGCTCAGCCAGGGCCTCGCGGGGATGGCGGAGATGGGACTCGGCCTCATCTTCCCCCTCCTGCTGATCCTGAACCTCGGGATGCCGCCCGCCCTCGCCGGGCTCGCCCTGATCCCCACCACCGTGCCGATGGTCGTCATCGCCCCGCTGGTCGGCCGGTGGTACGACCGCACCGGTGGGCGGCCACCACTGGTGGCCGGGTTCTCCTGCCTGGCGGTGGCCGGGGTGCTGCTCGCACTCGCCGCGGGTCGCAACGACTACCGGTGGCTCCTGCCCGGACTCGTGGTCTACGGGATCGGTCTGGCGATCGTGCTCACCGCCAACGACCCGGTCAGCCTCGACACCGTCCCCGAAGCGGACCACGGGCAGGCCTCCGGCGTGTCCGCCACGGCGGAGCAGGGCGGAGGCGCGATCGGGATCGCCCTGCTGTACGCGGTGTTCCACCATGCGTACATCTCCGCCCTGCACGACCAGGTGGCCCGCCGCGGTCTCCCCGCGATCACCCGGGAGGATGGCGCCCGGCTGCGCGACGGCCTCCAAGCCGCCGAGCAGACGGGCCTGGACCCCGCCACCTTCGACGCACGGGTGTCCGAGTACCTGCTGGCCGCGCGCGCCGCGTCCGACTTCGGTTACACCGTGGTGTTCGTCGCCACCACCGTCATCGCACTCGTCGGGGTGGTGGCCTCGGCCTGGCTCGTGCGGAGCCCCTCGGCGGTGCCAGGCGCTCGTGCCGGGGCGGCGTCCGCCCCCGACCCGGCCCGCCCCGCGGGGCAGCAGCGTGCCGAGCCGAACCGGCAGGGCGGTCGCCCGGGTGGGACGCCGCACGCCGACCCGGCCGCCGATGGCCCGGCCGGGTCGGCGCCGTGAGGTTCGTCGAAGCCGACGACGCCCGCTTGCTGCAGCAGGTCGGCATCGGGATGACGCTCCCACCGGACCCCGCGTCCGCGCGGTCGATACCGTCGGCCCCGCTGACGGAACTGGAGGCGGTCGGGTGACACGTGCAGGGCCCGGTCCCGCCAGGCGCCGTGGACCAGCGCTGCTCCGAGCGGTCGTCGACGACCTGGTCGACATCCCGCCCGGGGAGATCGTCCTGCGGGACGAAGGCACGAGAACGAACTGGACAGTCGAGGTCGGCGCCTTCCGGTTGGCCCGCTGTCCGGTCACCCGCGAGCTCTACGTCGCCGCGCGAGGCGGGGCACCGGCCGGCGAGACGGAGCCACGGACACCGGTGACCGACGTCTCCTGGGAGGACGCCGTCCGGTTCTGCAACCTCCTGTCCGAGACGACGGGGCTCGCCCCCTGCTACTCGATGGGCGACGACCCCGACGCGCTGGACGTGGTGTGGGACCGGGACGCGGACGGGTTCCGCCTCCCGTCGGAGGCGGAGTGGGAGTACGCGTGCCGGGCCGGCAGCGCAGACGTCCGCTACGGGGAGTTGGACGACATCGCCTGGTACCGCGCCAACTCCAGGGGTTCCCCACACGAGGTCGGGACGAAGGCGCCGAATGCGTGGGGCCTCTTCGACACGATCGGCAACGTGTGGGAGTGGTGCTGGGACGTCTTCGATCCCGGCCTCTACGGGCCCTACCGCGTGTTCCGGGGCGGCGGTTGGCAGGACCACCCCCGAGCCTGCCGGGCGTCGTGCCGCCGCAAGAGCCACCCGACCTTCCGCATCGACGATCTGGGGTTCCGGCTCGCGAGGTCGCGGTGAGGCGGGCGGCCGGTGCAGAGCACGATGAGAGCGATCAGGGAGCCGTTCACCGGACCGGCCCCTCCGCGCTCCCCACCGTTTCGGCCGCGGTCGCCGCCGTCCCCGGGGTGGCCGTGCGGGGCGCGCGGCGCATCAGCCAGGTCCGCGGGCCATCACCGGGCAGGTCGACGACATCGGTCACCGTGAACCCGAGGCGTCGGTAGAAGCGCACGTTCGGCTCCGCACTGGTCTCCAGGTGCACCGGCAGCCCGTCCCGGTCTGCGCGCACGAGTCCGGGGGCCAGTGTCGCCGCACCGAGGCCCCGCCCCTGGCGGCGCTGCACGACGCCGAGGCTGGCCAGGGTCACGTGCGGCTCGTCGAGGCGGCGCCCGGCCAGCACCGCCTCGGCGTCAGCCGCGGCTGCCGCTCGGTCACCCGCCAGCTCGGCGGCCGCAGGGCCGACCCGCGCCCAGACGTCCCCGGGCACCGCGGTCCCGGGCAGCCAGACCGCGACGCCCACCAGTCCCTCCGCCGTCTCGCCGACGTCGACACGGCCGAAGGGCATGGCGACGGCGGAGAGGTAGAGGCGGTGCAGTGCCCCCAGCCGCTCGCCGTGGGCGTCGGCGTCGACCGTCCACCTGGTCCAGGGGTAGTCGGTGAAGGCGTCGACGAGCACTTCGACGGCGGCGGGGACGTCGTCGAGCACCGCCGGGCGCACGTGCAGTGTCATCCGTTCCTCGTTCGGTTCTCAGGGGCTTCCGCGGCCCGGTGGGGTCGGTCGTCGAGCACCCAGTCCCCGCATGTGAGTGCCCGCATGCGGGGACTGGTGATCGTCGGGCTCAGCCGGCCTGGACGGTGAACGGCACGGTGATCACACGTCCCTCGCCGAGGCGGAACTGGGCCCACACCTGGTACGTCCCGGCGGTCGGGAACTCGGCGTGGACGTCGAGCTCGGGGCCGAACGTCGTCCCGGGCAGGGCGAAGACCGGCCGCCCGCGGTCGTCGGTCACCTCGGCGTGCTCGTGGGCGAACGTCGTCCCATCGGCCCGCATGACCACGACGTGCCCGGCGGCGGCCAGGTAGGGCTGCAGGTCGTCGACCGGCCGACCGGTCGCCGCATCCGTGAACGTGAGGTCCAGGTCGCTGCGGCCGACCACGGCGTCCCCCTGCAGCTCGACCCGGACGCCGTCGACGACCACGGTGCGCGGGCCGGCGGTCAGGGTCACCGGCTGCGGTCCGGTGCCGGCCACGGTGACCACCTGCCGCTGGTGGACGTCGCTCATCTCACCCTGCCGTCGGAACTCGGTGTTGACGATGTACCGGCCCGCGGTGGGGAACGTGACCTCGACGGCGAGCTGCCCGGGCTCGCCGGTCGGCTCCGGGTGGACGTGGGTGAACGTACCCAGGTCCTCGCGGGTGGCGATGAGGTGCATCCACGCCTCGTGACTGCGGGTGAGGTCCTCGACCGGCTCGCCGGAGGCGGCGTCGACGACCGTGACGACGAGGCGCGTGGGCGCGCCGGGCCGGGTCTGCGCGGGGACGTCGAGCTGCACGTCGAGGCCTGCGTCGGCGGCGTCGGTGGGCGGCACCTCGGCGGTCATCATCTCACTCATCGCCGGGCGCATCGGCATGCCGGTGCCCTGCATCCAGGCGAGCGTGCCGTTCATGCCGCGCTCGGCGACGTCCATCCGGCTGACCGCGGTCAGCCCCGCGCCCAGGGCGAGGGCGACGACCGCGACCCCGGTCAGGTAGGCGTACTGGCCGATCCGTGTCCGCAGCGGCGGGTGCAGGATCTCGGCCACCGTGGCCGGGCGGCGGAACCGGCGCAGCCGCAGGGCGTTGGTGAGCACGCTGACCGAGCTCATCGCCATCGCCGCGGAGGCGAGAACCGGGTCGAGCAGCAGCCCGTTCCACCAGTACAGCGCGCCGGCGGCGACCGGGACGAGCAGCAGGTTGTAGCCGAAGGCCCACCCCAGGCCCTGCTTCATCGTCGTGACCGTGCGCCGGGACAGGGCGATCGCCGACACGATGCCGCGCAGGTCCCCGCCGACGAGGGTGATGTCGGAGGCGGCGATGGCGACGTCCGCGCCGGTGCCGATGGCGATGCCGACGTCGGCAGCCGACAGGGCGGCAGCGTCGTTGATGCCGTCACCGGCCATCGCGACGACGTGCCCCTGCTCCTGCAGGCAGCGGACCTGCGCTGCCTTGTCGGCGGGCAGGACCTCGGCGAGCACGTGCTCGATGCCGACCTGGTCGGCGATCGCGGTGGCGGTGGCGGCGTTGTCGCCGGTGAGCATCCACACCTGCAGTCCAAGCGCCTGCAGCTGGGCGACTGCCTCGGCGGACTCGGGCCTGACCGTGTCGGCGACCGACAGCACCGCGGCCGGCTGCCCGTCGATGGCGACGAACATCGGGGTCTGGCCCACTGCCGCGGCGGTGGCAGCGGTGCCGGCGAGCGCGGTGGTGTCCACGCTGCGGACGGTCATCAGGGCTGCGTTGCCGACCAGCACGTGCCGCTCGGCGACGACGGCGTCGATGCCGTGACCGGGGACGGCGTCGAAGGAGCGGAGCGCCGGCAGGCGCAGCCCCCGAGCGGCAGCGGCGGCCACGACGGCCTCGGCGACGGGGTGCTCGCTGCCGGTCTCGGCGGCGGCGACCAGCGCCAGCACGCCGTCCTCCGTCCAGCGACCGACCGTGGTCACCGAGGCGAGCGCCGGCCGGCCCCGTGTGATGGTGCCGGTCTTGTCCAGGACGACGGCGGTGACCCGGCGGGCGGTCTCCAAGGCGTCGCCGTTGCTGATGAGGATGCCCAGCTCGGCGGCCCGGCCGGTGCCGACCATGACCGCGGTCGGTGTGGCCAGGCCCAGCGCGCACGGGCACGCGATGATCAGTACGGCGATCGTGGTGGTGATCGCCATCGTCAGCCGGCCGGTGTCCGGGCCGAACGACGCCCACGCGGCGAAGGTGACCGCAGCCAGCAGCAGCACGATCGGGACGAACCAGGCCGAGACCCGATCGGCCAGCCGCTGCATCGGCACCTTCGCGCCCTGCGCGTCCTCGACCAGGCGGACGATCTGCGCCAGCGCGGTGTCCTCGCCGACCGCGGTGGCCCGCAGCACGACCGTGCCGGTGCGGTTGAGCGTCGCGCCGATGACCGGGTCCCCGACGGCCTTGTCGACCGGCAGGCTCTCGCCGGTCAGCATGCTCTCGTCGACCGCGGTGGCGCCGTCGGTGACGACGCCGTCGACCGGCACCTTCTCGCCGGGGCGCACCCGCACGAGGTCGCCGACGACGACCTGCTCGACCGGTACGTCGACCTCGGTGCTGTCGCGGAGCACCCGGGCCGTCTTCGGCGCCAGGCCCACCAGCGCGGTGATCGCCGCCGCGGTCTGCTTCTTGGCGCGGGCCTCCATCCACCGGCCGGCCAGGACCAGGGCGAGGATGACCAACGAGGTCTCGAAGTACACGTGCAACGGCAGCCCCCACCGCTCGGCCGCCGCGGGCCAGAGGGTGACGAAGGCGCTGTAGCCGTAGGCGACGCCGGTGCCCAGCGCCACCAGGGTGTTCATGTTGGTCGAGCGGTGCCGGGCCGCGGTCCAGGCGGCGCGGTAGACGTCCTTGCCGGCCCAGGACTGCACGACGGTGGCGACGACGAGGATCGCCGGCATCAGCCAGTCCATCGTGTCCAGGTACAGCGGCATGTACATGAGGACCATCAGCCCGAGCCCGACGGAGAGGGTGACCTGCCACTTCCACCTCAGCGCGGTGAGGTGCATGTCGCGGTTCTCCTCGGCGTCCCCCGCGCGGACCTCGGCGGCCGGCTGCGCCTCGCGTCGAGGGGTCGCGGTGTAGCCCGCGCGCGTGACCGCGGCGGTCAGCTCGTCGAGACCGACCTGCTGCGGATCGAAGCGGACGATGGCCACCTCGGTGGCCAGGTTGACCTCGGCGCCGGCCACGCCGTCGACGCGGCTGAGGGCCTTCTCCACCCGGCCGACGCACGACCCACAGGTCATGCCGCTGATCTCCAGCGTGCACACGGTGGGCGGCGGCGCGGTCGTCGTCATGGGAGCTCTCCTGTCGGATCGGGTGCTGGGGTCGGGTCGAGCCTCGGCGGCGGACGAGCCGCTCGGACCGGCGGGATCGCCGGGTCCGGTCAGGCCTGTGGGGCGGCGCAGGCGGCCGGGGTCCACGCGGCGAGCACCTTCGACCGCAGGGTCGCGCCGAGCCGGCGGTAGAAGCGCTGGGCGTCGACGTTGTCGACCTCCACACCCCACCGGATGAGCAGCTGCTCGGGCGCGGCGAGCCCGGCGAGGGCGGCCATGAGCTGTCCGCCGACGCCGGCGTCGCGGGAGCCGGACCGGACGTAGAGGTCGTCGAGGGCGAGGACGTCGCCGCCGGTCCACAGGTGCAGCTGCCGGACGGCGGAGACGTAGCCGACGGCCCCGCCTGCGTGCTCGGCGAGGAACACGAACACGTCGGGTCGGTCGAGCAGCTGTCGCCACCGCTCGTCGGTGACGTGCACGTGCGCGGCCTGGTCCTCGTGCGCAGCGATCTCGCGGACCATCGCGGCGACGGTCCCGGCATCCACCGGTGTGGCCCGCCGGATCGTGATCGCGGTGGACGCCGGGTGGTCGGTCGTGGGGGCGTCGGTCATCGGGGACTCCTCCAGGGACGGGTGGTGGCCGCGGCGGGAGTGGAGGTCCCGCTCCCGCCGCGGGAGTGCGTCACCGACGTGGTCGGCGCCCGGGGTCAGCAGTGGGCGTACTCGTGCGGGCGCAGCAGCATCGCCGCGGCCATCGCCGGGAGCATGAGGACGTGGCCCCACAGCATCAGGGCCCCCTCGTCGATGAGCCCGAACGCCAGCGGCACGAACAGCACCAGGAAGGGCACGTACATCGCCGCACCCATCTCGGCGATGGGCCGCCACCGGTGACCGCGGAACCTCATCCACGCGGACATGGCGACCGTCATGTCCGTCGCCATGATCAGTGCGCCCGTGTACGGGTCGTGCATCAGCTCGGTGGTGCCGGTGGCGTCGAGCACGAGGGTCCACACGGGGTGCAGAGCCACCATGCCGACGGCCATCGCCACGACCATCTCGAGGAAGTGCAGGACGAACTTCTTGGCGCTCAGCCGGTGCGTGGTGTGCGGCTGGGCGTCGGGGTGCGCGGAGGTCGCGCTCTGGGTGGGGGTTCCGCTGTGCACGGGATCTCCAGGGGACGTGGCGGTCGGGGTCAGGGGACGAGGGCGTAGCCGGCCTCGTCGACGGCGGCGCTGATGTCGGCGCGGTCGACGGGGCGCTCGGCGGTGACGGTCACGGTGCCCGTGTCCAGGTCGACGGCGACGGACTCGACGCCGCCGACTGCTGCGATCTCCTCGGTGACCGCGCGCCGGCAGTGGGCGCAGGTCATGCCGGTGACCGTGAAGGTGGTCGAGCCGACGAAGGTTCGGGGCGTGCTGGAGAGCATGGGAGCTCCTCGACGGGCGGGTGGCGGTGCGGTCGGGGACGAGAGTCGGCCCCGACACGGGTCCCTCTCACCGGGGAAATCGCCGGGATCCCCACCGGGATCGGCGTCAGGAGGGCCGGCGGCGCCGAGGTCGCTGTCGTCGGTGACCTCGCCGCGTCCGCTCTCCTGGACCTGCCCGATCCGGTCGGTACGGTCGAGCCCGTGCTCGCCGGACGGGACCCCGAACGCGCGGTGATCGCCGCCCTGCTCCATGCAGCCCGCAAGGGCAACGGCGGCGCGCTGGTCGTCCGCGGCGTGGCCGGCTCGGGCAAGTCGACGCTGCTGACCGACGCCCTCGACGCGGCCCCGGACATGACGGTGCTGCGCACCTCCGGCGTGGAGTCGGAGTCCCCGCTGGCCTTCGCCGCCCTCCAACGGCTGCTGTGGCCGCTCCGCAGCCGGCTGGAGGTGCTGCCGACGCCGCAGCGGATCGCACTGCGGGCCGCGATGGGTGAGGTCGAGGGTGAGGGCGACCGGTTCCTGGCGTTCCTCGGGACGCTGAGCCTGCTCGCCGACGCTGCCGAGGAGTCCCCGGTCCTCGCCGTGGTCGACGACGCGCACTGGCTCGACGACGCATCCGCGGCGGCGCTGCTGTTCGTGGCCCGCCGGCTGCAGGCCGAGCGGGTCGCGCTGCTGTTCGCTGCCCGGGACGGCGAGCCCTACGGCTTCGACGCGTCCGACCTGCCCGCCCTCGTCCTGGGTGGCGTCGCCGGGGACGCGGCCGACGCGCTGCTGTCGGCCCGGACCGGCGGGGAGATCGACCCAGCGGTGCGGGACCAGGTCGTGGTCGCCACGGGCGGCAACCCGCTGGCGCTGGTGGAGCTCGCCGGGGTGCTCACCGCGGACCAGCTGGCCGGTCGGAGACCGCTGCCGACACCGCTGCCGCTGACCGGCGGGGTGGAGCGGGGGTTCCTCGACCGCTACCGGCGGCTGGGCGAGCCGGCCCAGCGGTTGCTGCTCGTGGCCGCGGCCGACGACACCGGTCGGCTGACCGTCGTCCGCGACGCGGGCGACCGGCTGGGCGCCGGCGACGATGCTCTCGACGAGGTCGAGCGGGCCGGGCTGCTCCGAGCCGACGGAGGCACCGTCGTCCTCCACCACCCGCTGGTGCGCTCGGCGGTCTACCGGGCGGCGACCAGTGCGCAGCGCCGGGCCGCGCACCGTGCGCTGGCCGATGTCCTCCGTGCGGACGCCGACCGCAGGGCGTGGCACCTGGCCGCCGCCACCGACCGGCCCGACGACGAGGTCGTGGCCGCACTGGACGCCGTCGCCGAGCGCGCCGCAGCACGGGGCGGACACGAGGCCGCCGCGGCCGCCTGGGCCCGCGCCGCCGAGCTCACCGGCGGCGGTGAGGCCCGTGGCCGCCGGCTGTACCTGGCCGCGTCCTCGGCCTGGCAGGGCGCGCACCCGTCGAGGGCGGCGGCACTGGCCACGTCCGCTGCGGCCGACGTGAGGGACCCGCTGCTACGCGCTCAGCTGCTCACGCTGCAGGGGCAGATCGAGTGGAACACCCGCTCGCTCGACGACGGCTACGACCTCGTCCTGCAGGCCGCGCAGCTCGCCGCCGGCGCGGACGAGGCGATGGCGCAGCAGCTGGCGATGTTGGCGGCGTCCCTGGCCGCGTTCGGCGCACGATCGGCGCGCACCCTCGACCCGGCGGCGCTCGTGACCGCGCCCGGTGCCGATGCCCCGGCCCGGGTACGGGCCGCTTCCGTGCTGCTGCGTGGGTTCGTCGCCGCGGCCCGCCGGGACTGGGTGGCCGCTGCCGACTCCTTCCGGTGCGCGTTCACCCTCACCGACGCCGATCCCGTCGACGACCACGTGCTGCAGCCCAACCTGGGCGTCGCCGCGATGCTCGTCGGTGACGACGAGCGCGGGCTGCGCCTGCACGAGGAGCAGCTGACCGCCGCGCGCCGCGCCGGGGCGCTGACCATGGTGGAGCACGCCCTGACGCGCGGCGCCCAGGTCCAGATCGCGACCGGAGCCTGGGCGAAGGCCGCGGCTGCGGCCGCCGAGGCGCTACCCCTGGCCGCCAGCACCGGCCACGCCGGACTGACCGCGCTGCCGACCGCCGAGCTCGCCCTGGTCGCCGCCCTCCGCGGGGACGACGCCGCCGATCGGCACCTGGCCGAGGCGATGGCGATCCGGGAAGCACACGCAGTGGGGATCACCGACGTCATCGTCGTCGACCTGGTGCACTGGGCGCGGGGCCTGCGTGCGGCCGGGCGGCCGGCGACCGCGCTGCACCACCTGGCGCAGATGCGCGAGCCCGGCCTGTGCCGGATGGCGGCGATCGACCGCCTCGAGACCGCCGTCCGGGCCGGCCGCGCCGACCTCGCCCGAGCCTGGCTGGACGAGCTGGACGCGTTCGCCACCGGGACCGGCGCCCCGGCGGCGGTCGCCGCCGTCGAGCACGGCCGCGCGCTGCTCGCCGAGGGCAGCGACATCGAGGAACACCTCCGGCGGGCCCTGGAGGCGCACGAGACGTCACTGCGTCTGCCCGACCGGGCTCGCACCCACCTGGCCCTCGGTGAGCACCTGCGCCGCGCCCGCCGCCGGGTCGACGCCCGCGAGCACCTGCGGGCCGCCCTCGCGGTCTTCGACGACCTCGGGGCTGCGCCCTGGTCCGAACGCGCCGCGCAGGAGCTGCGCGCCTCGGGTGAGACGGCCCGCCGCCGCGATGTCGCCACTGCGACCGAGCTCACCCCACAGGAGCGGCAGGTCGCCGCGCTCGTCCGGCAGGGGCTGTCCAACCGGGACGCCGCCGCGCGGCTCTTCGTCAGCCCGCGCACGGTCGACTTCCACCTGCGCAACGTGTTCAGCAAGCTCGGCGTGACCTCGCGCGCCGAACTCGTCGCGCTCCCGCTCGACCTCTGACGCGGACTCCCCGCGGGCGTGGCACCCGAACCCGGCGGTTCTCCCGGCGTGACGCCGGTCTCCCGCTCCTAGCGTCCGGTGTCACGCCCGCCCCCATGCCCGTCAGGAGGACCCCGTGCCAGCCATCCCGTCCACCGGTGGCCGTGAGCTGCTCGACGTCGTCGTCATCGGCGCCGGTCAGGCCGGTCTCGCCCTCGGCCACCACCTCGCCCGCCGTGGCGCCGACTTCCTCCTGCTCGACGCCGGCCCCGAGATCGGCCACAGCTGGCGCTCCCGCTGGGACTCCCTGCGGCTGTTCAGCCCCGCCCAGTACGACTCACTGCCCGGCCTGCCCTTTCCCGCCCCGGCCGACACCCACCCGAGCAAGGATGACGTCGCCGACTACCTCGCCGCATACGCCGCCCACTTCCGGCTGCCGGTGCGGCTGGACTCCCCGGTGCGGCGACTGCACCGCGACGGCGACGGGGACTTCACGATCACCACGCCGTCCGCGACGCTGCGCGCGAGGCAGGTCGTGGTCGCCACCGGGCCGTTCCAGACCCCGCACATCCCCGCCCTCGCCGACCACCTGGACCCGCTGATCCCTCAGCTGCACAGCGCCGAGTACCGCAACCCCGCCCAGCTGCCCGCCGGCGCCCGGGTGCTCGTCGTCGGCGCGGCCAACTCCGGGCTGCAGATCGCCGCCGAGCTCGCCGGTCGCTGCTCCGTCATCGTCGCGGTCGGGTCCGAGCCGCTGCAGCTGCCGCAGCGCATCGCCGGCCGCGACCTGTTCTCCTGGCTGACGAAGACCGGGTTCCTCACCGTGCCGGCACACACCCGGCTGGGCCGCCGGCTGCGCGCCCGCGGCGACCTCGTCATCGGTACCCGCAGCAGTCGGCTCCGCGCTCGCGGTGTCGGGTTCCGGCCCCGGCTGACCGGCGTCACCGGCCGCACCGCCACCTTCGCCGACGGCAGCACCGCCGCACTCGACGCCGTCGTGTGGGCCACCGGCTACCGCACCGAGTACTCCTGGCTGCACGTGCCCGGGGTCGTTGCCGACGGCCAGGTCCGCCACGAGGCCGGGGTGACCGACGTCCCCGGCCTGTACTTCCTCGGGCTGCCCTGGCAGACCTCCCGCGGCTCGGCGCTGCTCGGCTTCGTCGGCGCCGACGCCGCCACCCTGTCCGACCGCATGGCCGCCGACGGCCGGTCGAGGGAGCAGGCCGAGCCCGCCCGCCGCGAGCCTGCGACCCCGGCGATCTCGCCGGCGTGACGCTCACCCGCATCCCGGACGTCGGTCCGGCCTACCGGAGGGAGCACCGATGTCCACCGCGACCGCCCCAGCCGCCGTCGAACGACCGTTGCCGGCGCCCGGCGACTCCTCGGCGGTCCGGGTGTTCCTCGCCCGCTACGGCGCCACGCTGCTGCCGCTGCTGACCGCCCTCGTCGCGCTCCAGCTCGGGTGGCAGATGGTCACCGGCAGCACCTGGACGGCAGCTGTCACCGCCGGCTGGGCGTTGGCCGTCGCGGCCTGGCTGCGCTGCCGCGGTTGGCACGTCGGCACCGTGCTCACGGTCACCGGAGCCCCGGCTGTCCTCATGGTCGCGTTGGCCGGACCGGGGCTGTCGCCTGCCGGGCTCGTGCTGTGGGTGCCGGTGACCACCGTGCTGGCCGTGGCGCTGGCGATGGCCGCCCTGCCCGCCGGCGCCAGCCGAGCCCGCCCCCGGCTCAGGGCCTGACCACTCCGCCGTCCTCGTGGCCGGCCCCACCCGGCTCGGGATCCGGCGTCGGTGCCGGTCCGGGGTGACGGACCTCCGCACACGAACGCGCCGCTCCTGCACGAACGACAGAGGCCCGGCGCTGTGTGCGCCGGGCCTCTCTCGGCAGTAGCGGGGGACCGGCCAAACCACCGCTCTCGCTGTTGCACTTCGTCTGTTTCCGCAGGTCACAAGCCACTGCATGGGCATCTGCGCACCCCGTTCCGGTCCGTTTCCCGACCCGGCTTGCTGGCCTGCCGGGATACGAAGGTGATCTTGACACGCGCTTCGGACAGCGGTGCGGGATCGACGAGGTCGTGCCGGTGTTGGGCTGCCGCCGGGGGCTCGCGTACGAGCGGTGAGGGGTGTAGCACTGAGCGTGGGCGGTCGGAGGACCGACTTCTTCATCAGCCACGCCGGCCGCGGCGGCTAGCTGCGCCGGCGTCGCCCGTGAAGCTGGATCGCGAGTGCCAGGAGTCACCAGTGGTCATGCCAGCAACGGGCACCACCCGAGGGCCCCGCTTCCGTCCTGGCGAAGAAGCTGGGTCCTCGGCGTGACAGGGCACTTCGGGCTCCCACCTGCCCCCGGCGCTCGGACGCGCAAGGGCAAGCGGGAACGCTCCGCCATGCGGCCGCTCCGGTCGAAGCAGCCGCACAGGCCTCGCGCCCACCACTGCTGCCGGCCGGTGAGCCTCCTCAATGGCGTTCCCGCACCTGGCAGGCGAGTGCATCCCAAGTGCGTTCTCAGGCTGGCTGGTCTCCGCCGAAGCTGAAGGGCATACGCTAGCCGGGTCAAGGACGGAGCCGGGGGCCGCGGCGTTCAGCCGGCACTCTTGTCAGCGGTGGCAGGCCGGGTCTGGCGGGGTGAGGGGATGCCGGCTGCCGCGGGCGGGATGTTGGGGTTGTGCCGGAACACGTTGTCCGGGTCCCACTCGGCCTTCAGTGCGGCGAGGCGCCGGTACTTCTCCTCTCCGTAGGAGGCGCGCACCCGTCGGTCATCGGTGTCGGCCTCGAAGTTGAGGTACGTCGCGTCGTCGCGTGCGTAGGGCCGCAGGGCCTGCCAGAGGTCGCGGACCCAGGCGCGATCCTGGGCGTAGGTCGCCTCGTCGCCGGCGAGGGCGAGCAGTGCCAGCGCCCAGTGCGGGCGGCGGGGGCTGCCCCAGGCCGTGGCGTCGTCGGACACCTCGCTGTACCTGCCGGTCAACGGGAACATCGGCACGTAGGACAGCGGTGAGCACATGTCCGGGAGCCGGCCGAGGATGACCGCGAGCACGTCATCGGACAGCTGGTCAAGGTTCAGGCCCTTGTCGTAGGCCCGGATGCCCCACGGATTCGCCTCGTCGAGCATTTGCTGGAGCGCCACGTACGGGATCGGTGTCACCATCTCGAACAGCGGGTGGCGCTCCTGCAGCGGGCGCACCGCGGCGGCATGCTCCTCGGCGCTGCCCCACCCGGCGACCATCACGGCGATGCCTCGTACGCCGCGGTGGTCCTCGGGCACGAACGGCTCCGGCGGTGCGGACATCCCCACCACTGCCCCCGCGTGCCCGGCGGGAAGGCCGAACAGGTACTCACGCGCGAAGCGCAGGGGCTCGACGGCGTCCGGCGGACGCCAGAAGAACAAGCCCAGATTGGCCAGCGGGTTGACCTCGTGTAGCGCGAAGACCAGCTCGGTGACGATGCCGAAGTTGGTGCCGGCCCCACGCAGCGCCCAGAACAGTTCGGGATGGGCCTGTTCCGACGCGGTCACCGTGCGCCCGTGGGCTGTCACCAGCGTGGCGGCGACCAGGTTGTCGCAGGCCAGCCCCTGCTGCGAGGTCAGCCAACCCAGACCACCGCTGAGCGTGAGCCCAGCGACCCCGGTGTGGCTCACCGTGCCGCCGACCACGCCCAAACCATGCGGGGCGGTCGCCGCGTCCACGGCGGCCAGCGTCGCCCCACCCCCGACATAGGCCCGGCGGCCGTCCGGGTCGACCCGGACCCCGGCGAGCCGGGACAGGTCGATCATCACCGCGTCGTCCATCACCGCGTTCCCGGCTCCGCTGTGCCCGCCGCCGCGCACGGTCAGATCTGCGCCCTGCTGGCGGACGAACGCGACGGTCTTCGCCACCTCCTCGGTCGAGGCGGGTCGCACGATCAACGCCGGCTGGCGCGTGATGGCGCCGTTCCAAATCGCCCCGGCGCGGGCGGCGGCGAATCCGGGAGCCGCCGGCCGCAGCACCTCGCCGGAGACGGACCGCTCGAAGCGGGCGAGCGCGGCGTCATCGAGTGACATGGCAGCCCCCTATGGGACGCAGCCTGCTCACGGTGCCCCACCGCACCGTCGGAACCAAGAAGGTAATCCTGAACAGCTACCACGGCCTGTAGGGACTTCGGGCGACCTCATCGAAAGCGCACCACCGCAGCCCCGGCGTGTCATGACACGGATAGATCAGCGACCCCCAAACAAGCCATACGCGGTGCGGGACCGCCAGACGTCCGGACGGCGGAGGTGGGACCTGGGGAACTCGCGCGCCTGGTCGTCAGAACGATGAGTCCCGGCGCTGCAGCGTGACCTGCGGATCTCCGGGGAGCTTGAGGCGCCGGTGCACCACCTCATCAGGCGACTTGCATGTCCTGCTGGCGCAGCCGGCCTCGCATACGGCGGGTGATGCGTGTAGCACTGGTGCGTGAGCAGTCGGAGGACCGACTTCTTCATCAGCCACGCCGGCCGGGACACCGCCTGGGCCGAATGGCTGGCCTGGCAGCTCCAGGAAGCCGGGTACACCGTCGAGCTGGACGTGTGGGACTGGGCTCCGGGCGAAGACTTCGTGGCCCGCATGCAGGTCGCGCTGGAGCGGGCGGACCGGCTGCTGGCGGTGTGCACCCAGGCCTACTTCGCCTCGCCCTTTGGCGGGGCGGAGCTGCGCGCGGCCTTCGCCCAGCAGGCCGCGGGCCGGGTCGTGCCGGTGCTCGTCGAGCCGGTGAATTTGCCGCCGCTCTACGCGTCGCTGATTCACCTGGACCTGACGGGGTTGGACGAGGCCGCAGCGGCGGCCCGGCTGCGGGACCGGCTGGCCGGTGGGCGGCCCACAGCGGCGCCGCCGTTTCCGAGAGCCGGACCGGCGCCGACGGACAAGCCGGGGTTCGCTGGCGTACTGCCGGCGGTGTGGCGAGTGCCGCCGCGCAATCCGCGGTTCACCGGCCGGGACGGAATGCTCGCCGAGCTACGGCGGCGACTGCACTCAGGTGAGGGCACGCTGGTGGTGCAGGCGCTCTACGGCCTGGGCGGGGTGGGCAAGACCCAGCTGGCCCTCGAGTACGCGCACCGGTTCGCCGCCGACTACGACCTGATCTGGTGGATCGACGCCGAACAGCCGGTCCTCATCCCCGGTCAACTCGCCTCCCTGGCCACCCGGCTCGGCCTGCCACCCGGGCCCACAGTCGCGGAGACTGTCGACCGGCTGCTGGCCGAGCTGCGCGGCCGGGGCCGCTGGCTACTCGTCGTGGACAACACGGAGCGGCCCCAGGACGTCGCCGCCTACCTGCCTGGTGGGGCCGGGCACGTGATGATCACCTCCCGCTTCCCCGGCTGGGGGGCGCTGGGTGGGCGGCTGGAGGTGGACGTGCTCACCCGGGCGGAGACGATCGCGCTGCTGCGCGCCCGTATCCCGGGCATGGGCGAGGGGCTCGCCGACAAGCTCGCCGCGGAGCTGGGGGACCTGCCGCTGGCGGCCGCGCAGGCCGCCGGCTATCTGGAGCAGACCGACCTTCCGCCGGCGGACTATCTGCGCCGCTTCCGCGCCCGTCGCGCCGACCTGCTGTCCCGCGGGGACGTGATCGGCTACTCAGGCCGTCTCGACACCGCCTGGGCACTGTCCCTAGAGCGGCTCCGTAACCAGGACCCGGCCGCGGTCCAGTTGCTGGAGCTGGCCGCCTTTCTCGCCCCCGAACCCATCCCCCTGTGCCTGCTCATTGGCCACCCGGAGCTGCTCGACCAGCCGCTGCGCGGCATCGCCGCCGATCCCGACGCCCTGGCCGACACCGTCGGCGCGCTCGTCGGCTACTCTCTGGCCCGCCGCTCCCCCGACGGCTTTCAGCTGCACCGGCTCGTGCAGACGGTGATCCGCCAGCAACTCCCTCCTGATAGGCAGCAGGCCGACGAACAGGAAGTGGTGGCCCTGCTGGCCGCCGCGTCCCCCGGCGACCCGGAGGATTCGGCCAGCTGGGCCGGCTACGCGGCCCTAGCTCCGCACGTGCTGGCCACCGCCCCGCTCACCGACCACGCTCCGGCTAGCCGTCGGCTGGTCTTTGACACCATCCACTACCTGCAGTCCCACGGCGACAGCCACGCCAGCCGGGCCGTCTGCGAACCGCTGCTCGACCGCTGGCGGGTGAACCTCGGTCCCGACCACCCCGACACCCTCACCGTCGCGAACAGGCTCGCTCTGGCGCTGCTCGCGGCGGGGCAGGTGGCATCGGGCCACGCCCTAGCCCAGGACACCCTGCAACGCTGCCGGCGCGCGCACGGCATGGAGCACGTCACCACCCTGGAAGCGGCGGCCATCCTGGCCACGGCTCTCAATCAACTAGGGAAGGCGGAGCCTGCCCGAACGCTGGGCCAAGACACCCTACGGCGCTGCCGCCGAGCACTCGGTCCGGATCACCTATTCACTCTCGGGACAGCGAGTGCCCTGATTGTCTCCTTCATCGAGCTGGGCGAGATGGGGAAGGCCCGCGAGCTGGGTGAGGAAACCCTGCAGCGTTGCCACGACGTTCTCGGCCCCGACCACCTGACCGCTCTGGCAGCGGCGACCGCTCTCACCCTCGCCCGGGTCGGGTTGGGCGAGGCCGAGGCAGCCCGCACCCTGGGTCAGGACACCTTGCCGCGCTGCCAACAAGTGCTCGGGCTAGAACACGTCAATGCACTATGGGCGGCGGCTGCTCTAGCCCTCGCGCAGCTCCAGCTGAGCGAGGCCGAGGCAGCCCGCATCCTGGGCGAGGACACCCTGCAGCGCTGCCAACGAACGCTCGGGTCTGAGCACCCGATCACCCTGCTGGCGGCGGGCACCCTGACCGGCGCCCTGGTCGGGGTCGGCGAGACCGAGGCAGCCCGCACCTTGGGCCAGGACACCCTGCAGCGCTGCCAACGAACGCTCGGGTCTGAGCACCCGATCACCCTGCTGGCGGCGGGCACCCTGACCGGCGCCCTGGCCCGACTGGGCGAGGCCGAGCTGGCCCGCACCCTGGGCGAGGACACCCTGCAGCGCAGCCGCCGGATGCTTGGCCCCGACCACCCGATCACTCTCGGTGCGGCCGCCGTCCTGACCGGCGCGCTTGCGTCGCTGGGCGTGGCCGAGCCGGCCCGCACACTTGGCGAGGACACCCTGCAGCGCAGCCGCCGGGCGCTCGGCCCGGACCACCCAATCACCTTGCTGGCAGCGGTGGCCCTGACCGGCGCCCTGACCCGGCTGGATGAGGCGGAGCCGGCCCGTGTGCTCGGCGAGGACACACTGGAGCGCTGCTACCGGGCGCTCGGCCCGGACCACCCATTCACGCTGTACCTGACCCAGTTCCTCCGCGGCGGCTATCCCATGCCCGGTGGCGACGGTGCCGCGGACCGCCCGAGTCGGCCGCTGTGAACATGGCCCTCGGACTCGTGTGCCTCGTCGTGAATGGGAGCCCCGTCCCGAAGAAGTACCGCGGCGGCCGCCGCTGACATCGGGCCGGGACCGACCGACTGCGGCCATCGAATGTCCCTTGTCTGGCCGCCATAGCCATCAAGTGACCAGCAACACGGCCCAGACTCTGGCCGAACAGCAGCGGCCCGGGACGGTCATCGACGTCGGTGGCTCGACCCGCCCCGAACGCCCCGGGCACAACCCCCCCCCGGGCACCGTGGCGGGCGAGCCACCGACACCAGACGGCAGCGACTACACCTGGAGCAGGGCCCGTGTGCGGGGCGGGGGACCGGCCGAACCACCGCTCTCGCTGTTGGACTTCGCCTCCTTCTGCAGGTCAGAAGGTCCTGCCTACGCATCTGCCCACCCCGTTCTGGTCCGTTTCCGACCCAGCGCACCCGCTCATCGGGATACGTCCGCGATCTTGACACACGCTTCGGACAGACCTGCCGAGCTGATCACGGGTGCACCGCGCTGAAACGGGCGAGTCCGAGGGCGAGCAGCGCGGTGGAGCTAGAGGTTCAGACCCGCCTGCGGCTGAAGGCCGCTGTGGGCCAGGGCCGGCGGGCGAGGTGCCATGCCCCCATCGCCAGGATCGGGTTGCCCGACGTGTAGTGGGCCCAACGGGGTTATACCGAGGGAGAAGGCGGTCGCGGCCAACAGTCCTAGCCGGGCAGCTGGGCCGGGACTCAGGACCGCGGCAGCCACCGCTGTCTCCCCCACGGTCATGGCTGCGCCGAAGGCGCGAGGGGCAGGCTCCGTTAGGACGAGTCCGGCGCGCCGGTACCACCCCCAGGGAGCACGCCGGGCCAGCATCGGAAACTGTTCGGGCGCTCTCACGGTGAGGGCCCCGTTCCAGGCGAGACCCATGATCGCGAAGAAGATGCCCAGTGCGCGCCCTCGGGGTCCAGCCCGTTGACCGGCTCGTCGAGGATCAGCGTGCGCGGGTCACCGAGCATCGCCGAGGCGATCCCGAGGCGCTGGCCCATGCTCAGGGAGAACCCGCCGACCCGCTTGCCGGCGACCGTGGCCAGGCCGGTCATCTCGATCACCTCGGTCACCCGTGAGGCCGGGATGTCGTGCGTGGCGGCCATCGTGCGCAGGTGGGAGCGTGCGCTGCGGCCGGGGTGCACCGCCTTCGCAACCAGCAGCGCTCCGGCCTCGGACAGCGGGGAGCGGTGGGCGGCGTAGGGCTTGCCTTCGACGGTGACGGTGCCCGACGTCGGCCGGTCCAGGCCCATGATCATCCGCATGGTGGTGGACTTGCCGGCGCCGTTCGGCCCGAGGAACCCGGTGACCGAGCTGGGGGCGATGGCGAAGCTGATCCCGTCCACGGCGGTCTTGTCGCCGTAGCGCTTGGTGAGCTCGTGCGCCTCGATCATGACGAGACCTCCTCGGTGCTCGCGGTGGCGGACGACGGCGCGGGCTCGGCCGCGGCGCCGGGGATGCGGAGGACGACGTTGCCCCGCTTGCGGCCGGTGTCGACGTAGCGGTGCGCCTCGGCGATGTCGGCGAGGTCGTAGGTCCGGTCGATGACGGCGCGGTAGGCGCCGGCCTCGGCGAGGTCGACCAGGACGGCCAGGTCCTCGGCGGTGGGCTTGCCGACGTCGGCGGTGACCAGGTGGCCGGTCCGCCGGCTGCGCACCGGGGCTAGCAGCAGCCCGCGCAGGTCGGTGACCACCAGCCGCAGCGCGCCGCCGGGCCTGAGCAGGTGCCGCACCCGCTCGAACGGCGCGTTGCCGACGCAGTCGACGATCACGTCGTACGTGGCCGGCTCGGCGGTGAAGTCCTCGCGGGTGTGGTCGATCACCCGGTCGGCGCCCAGCGACGTGACCAGCTCGCGGTTGGCGCCGCTGCAGACCCCGGTCACGTGCGCGCCGGTGTGCGCGGCCAGCTGCACCGCCGCGGTGCCCACCGCGCCCGAGGCCCCGTTGACGAGGACCGCTGCACCTGGCCGGAGCGACGCCTGCTGCAGGAAGCCGCGGGCGGTCAGCCCGCCGAAGACCAGCGTCACCGCGTCCTCGAAGGTCATGGTGGCGGGCTTGCGGGCGATCGGGTCGCCCGGCCGGACCAGGGCGTACTCGGCGTGCCCGCCGAAGTTCGCGCCTAGCATCGCGATCACGTCGTCGCCCGGTGCGAACGTGGTGACGTTCGCACCGACCGCCTCGACGACGCCAGCGGCGTCGAAGCCCAGCACGCGGCGCTTCGGGCGCAGCAGCCCGATCCCGGCGGCGGCGAGCAACCCGAGCCCGCGGGGGACCTCGCGGCTGCGGGCGCGGTGGTCGGCTGCGCTGACGGTGCTCGCCTGCACCCGGATGAGGACGTCGTCGGGGCCGCCCGACGGCCGCGGCAGCTCCTCGACGTGGACGGTGTCCGGCCCGCCGAAGCGGCGGTAGACCGCGGCCCTCATCGGACGGCCTGCGCGGGCGGGAGGGCGGCGACGGCGGACGGGCGGAAGCCCTTGACGGTCAGGTAGACGCCGAGCGAGAACTCCCAGACGGCGATCGGGATGCAGGCGACCGCAGCGAAGGGCGAGACGCGGTCGATGACGCCGAAGAAGATCGCGATGTCCGAGGCGAGGAGCAGCGGTGCTCCGATCAGCCCCAGGGTGGGCAGGATGCGGGGCACGAGGCCGGAGCGGTACATCACGTAGCCCAGGCACAGCGCGTTGAAGACGGGCATCAGGCTCTGGCTGAGCAGGAAGGTCCAGTCGTAGGTGGCGACCAGGGCGTGGCCGGCCGTCACCAGTGAGGCCTGGTCCGCATCAGGAGTCGTCGCGACATCGCGCAGGGTCGTGATCGTCAGCATGCTGACGACGCCGACGATGATGAGGCTGCCCTCTACGACCCGGGCGGTGACGAACCCGAGGGCGGCCGTCTCGCTCACCCGCCTCGTCACGGGGAACAGCACCACGGCCGTGCCGATGCCGGCTAGGGCGACGACCACCTCGGAGAAGGATCCCCACAGCACGCCGGTGGTGCTGCCGGTGCCCAGGACGAACTCGGCGCCGTCCCGCACCGGCTGGAACACCATGAGCGTGGGCACGGACACGAACGTGAGCAGGTAGAAGATCCCGGCGGCGCGGGAGGTGCGCCGCAGGGGGTCGGTCGCCGGTCGGGTGGTTGCGGTGGGAGGCGCCGTGATGCTCATGTCGGGTCCTTCCGGGGTTGATGGCGGGTCAGGTAGTGGAGGTGCGCGGCGGTTCGGGGTCGAGCGGGGTCACCGAGAGCAGCGGCACTCCGAGGTCGCGCACCTTCTGCAGCAGGCCGTGCAGCGCTGCCTGGTCGGTCACCGGACCGCGCAGCGCCGTGGTGCCGTCGTCGGCGGCGGTGAGGGTCATCCCGTCGAACCAGGCGGCCCACCGCGGGTCGAGGCGCCCACGCAGCCGGATCTCGTAGCGGCTCGAGTCGGAAGGACGGCCGTTTGTGTGCTCCGCCATCGAGTCCCCCTGTCCGGGCCGGCCGGCAGGATTGCTGTCCGGTGTTCCGGCGTTCCTTCGGTGCGGACGAACCGTAGGAACGGGGGTGGGGAGCGCGGCTCACCATGTGTGGTGATCCGGGTGGTGATTGGAGGCCGGGCCTACCGGTCGGATGCGGCGCCGCCGGGGCGGTGGTCGGTCCGGGCCAGGAGGTCGAGTTCCTCGCCGCGGCGGACCGCGGCCCGGCGGCTGTTCACCCCGAGCTTGGCGTAGAGGTTCTTGGTGTGCGTGCGCACGGTGTTCAGCGAGACGAACAGGTGGCGGGCGATGCCGGGGCCGTCCAAGTCGGTGCCCAGCAACCGCAGCACCTCGAGCTCGCGGGCGCTCAACGGCTCGACCAGCCCCCGCTGCACGGGTGCTCCGTCCCCGGCCGGGGCGCCCGCCGCCAGCAGCCGGCGGACATAGCCGGGGGCGGCCCCCTGCTGCGCGGCGGCCTTCAGCAGCCCGGCCAGCGGCCTCCCCTCGTCGAGGAAGACGCGCACGTAGCCCTCCGGCTCCGCGAGCTGCAGCGCGCGGTCCAGCGCGCCGAGCGCACCGGAACCGTCGTCCCGGCCCTGGTGGGCCAGCGCCTGCAGCACGAGCAGCTCGATGACGCTGCCGGTCCGGCCGCCGTCCTGCGCCGCGTGCAGCAGCCGATCCAGGAGCCCGGTCGCCTGGTCCAGCGACGTGCGGTCGCCGGACGTGCCGTGCTCGGCGAGCAGCGCCCGGGCCAGCGTCACGTGCTCGAACTCGCGCAGGTACGACGGGTCGTCGTCTGCGGACAGCCCGCGCTGTCGGGCCCAGTCGAACGCCTGCCCGAGCCGGCCCTGGGCCAGCCACACCCGGGCGCGCACCGCCGCGATCGGGCGCACGTCGGGGAACATGTCGCTGACGTAGCACCGCTGCGCCTCGTCGAGCAGGTCCACGGCGCCGTCGAGGTCTCCCTCGGCCTCCCGCAGCCGGGCCATCGCCATCCGCCACCGGTGCCGGTTCTGCGGCAGGCCGGCGTGCTCGCCGAGGGCCGTGCTGGCCGCCAGGTGCTCGCGCGCGGCGTCGAGCTCGTTGCGCTCCCGGCACAGCTCGCTCATGCCGACGTGCATGTCGGCCGCGCCGCGCAGCACCGTCGCGCCGTGCCCGGTCGCCGTGTCCAGGCCGTGCTGGTAGGTGGCCGTCGCGTCGCGGAGCCGGCCCTGTGCGATGCGGATGTCGGCCAGCGCGAGGGAGACGCCGAGGGTGTCGGAGTGGTGGCTGGCCCACTCAAGCTCGGCGCGTGAGTCGCTCCACCACCGGTGCGCGTCCGCCAGTTCGCCGCTGCTCCAGCGCGCCAGCCCCAGCAGCCCGGCGGCCGCCCCGCGGACCAGGTGGTCATCGGCGGCGGCGAGGTCGAGCACCCGCTGGGCGTGGGTCATGGTGCCAACCAGGTCGCCTGTCATCCGGGCCTGCGCGGCGCGGTAGACCGCGACCTGGCTGCGCACGGCCCGGACGAGCGCGTGATCCACCGCAGGCGTGGCGGCCAGCGTTGTGTCCGGCGGGGCGGCATCTGCGGGCTCCACTGAGTCCAACCAGCGCTCGGCGTCGCGCAGGTGCTCCTCCACGCCGTCGAGCTCGCCGTGGACCAGGATCGCGCCGGCGTAGCCGGCGCGTAGCACCGGCCGGTTGCGCAGCACGTGCTCGGGCAGCTGGTTGAACCAGTGGCGCAGCGTGGTGTCGTGGCGGTTCTGCCGGGCCGCCGGCATCGCGAGCTCGACCAGGTCCGCGGCCCGTTCGGCGTCCCCACCGGCGAGTGCGTGCCGGATCGCCTCGGACGGCTCGCCGTGTTCGGCGTGCCAGCCGCTGGCCCGCCGGTGCAGCTCGGGTACCCGGTCGGGCTGCTCTGCCAGCAGCCGCGCCTGGAGCACGTCGGCGAACAGGTGGTGGTAGCGGTACCAGTGCCGGCGGTCGTCCAGCGGGACCAGGAACAGGTTCGCCCGCTCCAGGGCCTCCAGCATCGACCGGCCGCCGCCGCGTCCGACGACGACGTCGCACAGCGGGCCGGTGAGCCGGCTGAGGATCGAGGTCTGCAGGAGGAAGTGCCGGACGTCGTCGGGCTGGCGCTGCAGGACCTCCTCGGCGAGGTAGTCGACGATGTACCGGTCGTCGCCGGCGAAGCCGGTGATGAAGCCGCCGGGGTCGTCGCGGCCCTGCATGGACAGTGCGGCCAGCTGCAGCGCGGCGATCCAGCCCTCGCAGCGCGCCTCCAGCGCCCCGACGTGCTCGGCCGTGAGCGCCAGCCCCATCGCCTCGGTGAGGTACGCCGCGGCCTCCTCGGCGGTGAAGCGCAGGTCATCGGCACGGACCTCGACGAGCTCGCCGCGCGCCCGCCACCGGGCCACGGGCAGCGCCGGGTCGGCGCGGGTGGCGATCACCACGTGCACCTGCGGAGGCAGGTGCTCCACGAGGAAGGCCATCCGGTCGTGCACGTCCGGCCGGGCGATGACGTGGTAGTCGTCCAGGACCACGACCAGGTCGTCGGGAGCCGCGTCGAGCTCGTTGACCAGGGTCGCGAGCACCTCGTCGAGCGACGCGTGCGGCTCCCGCAGCAGGGTGAGCGCGCCGACCCCCACGCCGGGCACGGCCGTCTGCAGCGCGGCGATGAGGTAGGTCCAGAACGTGCTCGGGTCGTTGTCCCGGGCGTCGAGGGACAGCCACGCCGTCGATCGCCGGTCGGCGGTGGCCAGCCACTCGGTCAGCAGGGTGGTCTTGCCGAAGCCGGCCGGCGC
Source organism: Geodermatophilus sp. URMC 65 (assembly GCF_053502545.1). Lineage (NCBI taxonomy): Bacteria > Bacillati > Actinomycetota > Actinomycetes > Geodermatophilales > Geodermatophilaceae > Geodermatophilus > Geodermatophilus sp. URMC 65. The sequence continues at coordinate 3,645,143 of NZ_CP199954.1, read as the reverse complement.
CGACACCAACGTCAGCGCCGCGTCGCCGCCCCGGTTCAGCCGCTCGTTCAGCCGAGGGCGCGCCACCAGGCCGCGCCGCCGCCGCGGCACGTGCAGCTTCGTCGTGAGCAAGGGGGCCATGACGACCACCTCCCTCGAGGGTCAGGCCCCGGGGGTGTCGCCCACCGCCCCGATGTCAGCCGCCCCGTCGCCGACACGCGCCGCCGTCTCGGCGGACGCATCGTGGCAGCCGGATCCGGACGGTGTCGATGCTCTCCGCTCCGTCCCAGCACGATGCCCAGCGCGATCAGGCGCGGTCGGCTCGGCGGGGGGCGGCGCGGACGTGGATGCGTTCGCCCTGCCGGCCCAGCAGGGTGAGGATCTCCACCGGCTGGTCGTCGGCCGGCCCGAACCAGTGCGGCAGCCGGGTGTCGAACTCGGCGACCTCGCCGGGCCCCAGGGTGAGGTCGTGGTCGGCCAGGATCAGCCGCACCCGTCCGGCGAGCACGTACAGCCATTCGTACCCCTCGTGGGTGCGCAGCTCGGGCTCACCCGGTTCGGGCGGGATGATCGTCTTCCACGCCTGCAGTCCGCCGGGGTAGCGGGTCAGCGGAACGACGATGCGGCCGTTGCGCCGGCGCGGGGTGAACCGCACCCGCGGGTCGCCGACCTCCGGGGCGCCGATCAGCTCCTCCAGCGGAATCCGGTGCGCCTGCGCGATCGGCAGCAGCAGCTCCAGGCTGGGCTTGCGCTGCCCGGACTCCAGCCGGGACAGGGTGCTCTTGGAGATCCCGGTCGCCGCGGCCAGCTCGGTCAGGGTGATGTCGCACTGGGTCCGCATCCGCTTCAGCCGCGGACCCACCCCGGCCAGCGCCGCCGCGATCGCCGCCGACTGCTGCATGCCGGCCAGCCCAGCAGCGGTTCCCAGAAATGGCAACGATCGTTGTCGCCGCCGTGCCGTCGGCGAACCCTTCGGCGCGGAGGTGATCGCTATGGAGGCGAAGGTTCACGACGTGGTGGTTGTCGGCGGCGGCGCGGCCGGGCTGAGCGCGGCGCTGGTGCTCGGCCGGGCGCGGCGGCGGGTCGCGGTGGTCGACGCCGGGGCGCCGCGCAACGCGCCCGCGGCGCACATGCACGGGTTCCTGTCCCGCGACGGGATGTCGCCCGCGGATCTGCTGGCCGCCGGACGGGCCGAGATCGCACGGTACGGGGTCGAGCTCGTGGCCGCCCGGGTGGTCGGCATCGAGCCGGGCTTCGTCGTCCGCCTCGCCGGCGGCCGGGTGCTGCGCGCCCGGCGGATCCTGCTGACGACCGGGGTCCGCGACGAGCTGCCCGACATCGCCGGCGTCCGCGACCGGTGGGGCCGGGACCTGCTGCACTGCCCGTACTGCCACGGCTGGGAGGTCCGCGATCAGCCGCTCGGGGTGCTGGGCACCGGCCCGGGCGCGGTCGTGCACGCGCAGCTGATCCGCCAGTGGTCCGACGACGTGGTCTTCTTCGCCCACACCCACCAGCTGACCGTCCCCGAACGTGTCCAACTGCGGGCCCGCGGCATCCAGATCGTGGACGGCGAAGTGACCCGGCTGGTCGTGGAGGCCGACCGGCTGACCGGCGTGCGGCTGGCCGACGGCCGGAGGGTCGCGCGGACCGCGGTGTTCCTCCGCCCCGGCAACACCCCGCACGCCTACGGCCTGCTGGCCGGACTCGGCTGCCGGACCGACGAGGCCGGGTTCGTCACCGTCGACGCCACCGGCCAGACCAGCTGCTTCGGCGTCTGGGCCGCCGGCAACGTGGCCGACCCGCGCGGCCAGGTCATCGCCGCCGCCGGTGCCGGCAACACCGCCGGGATCGCCCTCAACGCCGACCTGGTCGCCGAGGACGTCGACCGCGCGGTCGACCACCACGCGGCCGGCGGCGTCTTCTCCGCCGCGACCGAAGCCCGGCTCACCGCAGCCGTACTCGGCGAGCGTCGGCACGGGCTGTAGCCGCAACCCCAGCCACAACGGCCGCCAGCGGGCCGGCCACCCGCCTGCGCCGCGGCCAGACAAGAACGCGGCTCCACCAACGAGGAGGACGACATGCTCACCGACCCCGCGCACCGCACGCCCACGCCGATCCCGCCGCCGTCGAAGCACCAGCTGGCCCTGATGATCTGGCTTGCCGTGCTGCCGACCCTCACCGTGCTCAACCTCGCGCTGCGCGGCCTGCTGGCCGGCACCCCTGTCTTACTGCGCACCGTCATCGTCGCCACGATCGCGGTCCCGATCGTGATGTACGGCCTCATGCCGCGCCTGCACCGGCTCCGCGCCCGGCTGCTGACCCGCCCACCGGCCCGGTGATGCCCGACGTGGCAGACGCCGGCGGGCGGCCGGATCACCACGCCTTTCACATCGTGTGGTGATCCGCGATCACCCCGTCCGCTCCTAGCTTCAACTCCGCCCGTGGCAGCCGCCGCGACCGCTCGAGAACGAGGGGAACCGCCATGACCATCGCGCGCACCGACCCCAACCCCGCGCTCCGCCCCGCCGCGCCAGCCGACCTGCCCACCTGGCGGCTGAACACGATGCGGATCGGCTACGCCGTCATGGGCGTCGGCCTGGCCCTGGTGAAGTGGCCGATCGTCATCGGCTACGACCAGTCCATGCCGCTGTACGAGGGAGTCGTCGCGGTCCTGCTCACCGGCATGTCGCTGCTGGCGTTCCTCGGACTGCGGTATCCGGTCCGGCTACTGCCGATCCTGCTGTTCGAGACCCTGTGGAAGGTGATCTGGCTGTCCGTCGTGGCGCTGCCCGCGGTGCTGGCCGACAAGGTGGATCAGGCGATGAGCGAGATCATCATCAACTGCTCGGTGGTCGTCATCATCGCGGCCGTCATCCCCTGGCGGTACGTCTGGCAGCAGTACGCGGTGGCGAAGGGCGATCCGTGGCGCTGACCGCCCTGGTTCCGGCCGCCACGTCGAGCGCCCGGCTCGGCCGTGTCCTGCCCGCTCAGGGGGCACGGGTTGTCCTCGGACCGGAGTTGGGCGAAGGCCGCCTCGGCGTTGAACGACCTCGTCGGCCGGGCGCCGGCGGCGTGGGCCAGCCGGGTGCGGCGTGTGCGGACGTCGCTCCCGGCGCCGTCGGGGGTCGGCACGCCACGCCCGAGCCCGACATGGCCGACGCAGAGCCGACCGCGCCGGCGCCACAGGGGACGAGGCACCGGCCCGACCCGCTGGCCTGCTACCCGCTGCACGCGCCACCGTCGGCGGCCGCGACCGCTGGGACCGCCCACGACCCCTGTGAGGTGGGCTGACCGCCGCCCGTCACGACAGGGCCACCGTCACGGTCGTCCACTGCCCCCGAAGGCCAGACTCGGCTCGCCCCGTTGCGCTTCGTACGACGCGCTGCGGGTTAGGCGACCGCGCGCGCCGGCCCTCGGAACACCTGGGCCGTGTGCCATCCACGGTGATGTCCGGCTACTCGAGCCGTCCCCGTCTGCGGCGGCAGCAGCGGCGCACCCGCCAACTGGAGAACCTGGGTCTGCGCCGACATCGTCCGCCCGACGAAGAGCTGGGACACCATGACCGTGCCGTCCCCTCCCAAGCCCAGCACGCCGCGATCGAGCAGCCGGTGGTGCAGCGCGCACAGCGCCAGCTCGTTTCGACGGTGTCCGGGGCGCCGATGTTCCACCAGCGCACGTGCGCGGCCTCCAGGCCCACGGCCTCCCCGGCGAGCCACCCGTCGAAGCCGCACATGGCACAGCGGTACTCGTGGGCCACCAGCACCGCGTCGCGGAAGGCGGGACCGCGGCGCGCCCGGCCGCCGGGACTGGCGATGGGGATCGGTGTCCCGGACTCGAGTGCCAGGCCGGTGCGGGCAGCGAGGTCGTCGCGCAGCGACGCAGGGAAGTTCGCGTCCAGCAGGGTGTGCGCCACGGTGAGGAGGAAGCAGGGGGCGGCGATCAGCGCGGCCTCGAAGGCCGACTCCAGCCGGCCCATTGCACCGGCGGCGCGCAGCTTCGTCACCGACGTGTCCAGCGCCCGGCCAGACGCACGCAGGCGGGCTCCGTTCGGACGCGCACGAGGCCGCGTTGGCAGCGTCCGTGACGCCACCGGCCGCAGAGGTTCCGACCAACGAGCGCTCAGGGCGCTGGCTCGCCGCGCAGCCCTCCCGCGGCGGCCCGATCCCAGGACCGCTGCCGCGGGTCATGGTTGCGGCCGCCATGAGTTGCGCGTGCCAATGCTCGCCATTGCCAATCGCCGTGCGATTGAGGGCATGCAACTTCTGATTGACAAGGCGCAACGATCAGCAACAGGCGCAGCTGCGCGCGTGCCATTCCCATTCAACTGCTCAACCTCCGCGGCCCAGGTGAACGGGTAGTGATGTGCCGAACTTCCCCACCCGCAGCGTGGCGCCGGTCGGTGGTCGATGCTGGCCGGTGATGAGGGCGTGGATCGCGCGGCGGCCGGTGACCGCCTATGTGCTGCTGACCGCGGCACTGACATGGTCGGTGTGGTTGCCGCTGCTGGCGCAGGCGCAGGGGTGGATCGGCGGATCCCCGCAGCCGGTGCTGCACCTGCTCGGCAGCCTCGGGCCGGCCGTCGCCGGCAGCGTTGTAACCGCGGCGCTGCACGGTCGGGCGGGCCTGCTCGACCTGGCACGCCGGATGAGGGCCTGGCGGAGGCGCCGGCGGGCGTGGCTGTTCGCGCTGGGGGTGCCGCCCGCCCTGCTCGTCCTCGCCGCCGGCGTGTCCGCGCTGGCCAGCGGGCAGTCCCTCGCCGACCTGGACTGGTCGGCGGTCGGCCGGTCCGAGGAGTTCGCCGCCCTGCCGGTCGGCGTGTACTGGCTGGCCAGCCTGGTGTTCTTCGGCTTCGGTGAGGAGATCGGCTGGCGCGGCTTCCTCCAGCCGCAGCTGGAGCGGCGCTACCCGCCGGTGCTCGCGGCCAACCTCGTGGCGATCGTGTGGGCAGCCTGGCATCTGCCGCTGTTCGGCATCACGCCCAGCTACCGGGCGATGCCCGCGATCGGGGTCATCGGGTTCGCCGCCAGCATCTGGGTCGCGTCGTGGATCTTCGCGTGGCTGAGCCGGCTGGGCCGGGGCAGCCTGCTCATCGTGGCGGTGTTCCACGCCTGGTTCGACATCGCGACCACCTCGCCGCTCGGGCCGGAGCTGCTCCCCCACCGTGATGGGCGCCGGGGTCACCCTCATCGGGCTGGTCGTACTGCACCACCTGCTGCGCACCTCGGCGGCGCCGGCCAGCCCATCGCCCGGCGACGACCGCTCGGCCGCGGCGTCTCCGCCGACCGGTCGCTGACCCCTGCGGACGACGCCAGGGGGCGAGGCAGGACTGGGGACTCAGACCTGGTCCGCGGGGTGGCCCCACTCACGGCGCATGGCGGGTGCCCATGCACGAGCGGGCTCCGGTGTGGTCGCCGGTGCGGTGGCGGTCAGGGCCTTCCGCTGAAGGCTCCCTCCGGGCGGCCGGTCCTGACCCGGCTCCCGCCGTCGGCAGCACGCCGGGCACCGGCCAGTCCGAGCGTGATGAGCAGTGCGCCGAGTGCGAGGAAGCCGAACTGCATGCTGGGGAACAGGACCCCGATCGCGGCGAGCTGCGCCAGCATCCAGGCGACCAGCAACAGCCCAACCCCCGCTGCTGCGTGGAAGCCGACCGCGCGGCGGCGAGCCAGCAGCACCACCGCGGGTAGCGGCAGCACTCCGAAGCCGAGGACGAGCAGCAGGCCGGGCACCGCGTAGTCGTCGAGCAAGGGCCACTGCAGCAGCTGGTCGGTCGTCATGCCGAGGCCGCTTCCACTCGGGTCGGTCAAGAAGCTGATGCCGCCGACCCAGCCGCCCACGAGGAGGACCAGGAGTAGCAGCATCGTGATGCGGCGCAGCGCAGGTCCCCCGTCCAGAGGTCTCATCCCGTGCCCGAGTGCCGAACCTACCGCTCAGCGGATCATCTGCGGCCGGCGGGAGGAACGGCCGGCCACCGAGGTGCCTGTTCCAGCGCTTGCTCGGCCATGTGAAGCACCCCGCATCGGGCCAGGAGATGCCCTGCCTGCGACGGGGACGGCGGCGGCTACGGTCCCTCGGATGACGGGCTCTCAGTCGCGGGCGGCGCGGCCAGGTGCGCATCGGTCGCTGCGGGCGGTAGCAGCCCTGGTGCTGGCGGGGCACGGGCTGATCCACCTGTTGGGTGTCGCGCTGCTGTGGCGGTGGGGGCAACCCGGTGGGCTGCGCTACGACGACGTGTCGCCGGCGGCCGGTTCGCTCCCCGGGATGATCGTTGGGGGCGTCTGGCTGGCGGCCACGTTGCTGTTCCTGCTGACCGCGGTCCTGCTCGTCGGGGGGCGGCCCGCGTGGCGGCCGATCGGCCTGCTCGCCGCGCTGGTGTCGATCGCGGTGCTGCTGCCGTCGGCCTCGATCGCGCTGGCCGGTCTGGTCATCGACGCCGCCGTGCTGATCGCCGTCGCCGCCGCCGTCGCTGCGTCCCACCGCAGACTGAGGCGGCTGGACGCAGGAGAAAGGCGGTGAGCCGCTCCTCGGTACCCCGCGCTGCGCGCGGCGTGCGACAGGAGTGGGACCTGCTCTGCAGCAGCACGGAGAAGCCGGGCGCCTTCGATCCCTCGATGGTCGCCGGTCTGCCGGAGCCGGCGCGCCGCTGGCTGACCCACGCGATCGCCCCCGGGACCCCTCTGTGGCAGTCGGTGGAGCTGTCCATGCGCGGACAGATCCGCCTCGGCTCCTGGCGGCCGTTCACCGCGCGCCAGGTGCTCGCCCCGCCCCGGGGCTTCATCTGGGCGGCGACCGCTCGACTCTCCGGGATCCCGGTAATCGGATTCGACCGGCTCAGCTCCGGATCAGGCCAGATGCGCTGGCGCCTGGGCGGGCTCATCCCTGTCATGTCCGCCACCGGTCCTGACATCACCCGCAGCGCCGCCGGCCGCCTGGCCGGGGAGACGGCCCTGGTACCGACCACCTTCCCCGCCGCGACCTGGACGCCCGGCTCCGACGACGACCACGTCGTCGTCACATGGCGAATCAACGGCCAGGACGAAAGCGCCGAACTCCACACCGGTCCGGACGGCCGGCTGCTCGGCGTGCTCATGCAGCGCTGGGGCAATCCCAACGGGGCACCGTTCGGGCGCTACCCGTTCGGTGTCGCCATCGAGGCCGAACAGACCTTCACCGGCGTGACCATCGGCTCAGTGCTCCACGCGGGCTGGTGGTGGGGCACGGACCGGCAGCCGGAAGGCGAGTTCTTCCGAGCCCAGATCACCGGGGCCACCTTCCGGTGAGATGCACCGACCCGGTCTAGCCGTTCCCAGCGGCGGGTGAAGCCACGCTGTCGGCAGTGGCGCCGTGCAACGTGACCGGGCCGTGGTGGATCAACCTGGGGTGAGCGAAGAGCGGGCGGTACAGCAGCGTCGTGAGGGTGGCGAAGATCACGGCGAACACGACGAATCCCCCGGCGAGACCGAGGGAGGCGTCGGGGTCGTCGTTGGCGTACATGACCACGCCCATCGCCGCCACGGCGATCGCCAGGCAGGTGTACCCGGTCAGCATCGCGTACATCGCCCGGCGGGCCCACGGCCGACCGCGCAGCACGCCGATCCCGGTAGCCAGCGCTGCCGGCACGATGATCCCCAGGTCCATCAGCTTCACCATCCAGAACGGCGTGGGGCTGGAGGCGTACTCGATCAGGCTGGACGGGTCTTGCCAGGCGGTCACCATCGGCCGCAGATGCTGGCCGAGCACCAGGAACACCGCGACCAGGATCAGGGCCGCTCCGGCAACCCGCTCGAGGCGGTGAGAGAGCACCGGCAGGTCGGCCGGGACCGCGCCCCAGGCCAGCACCACGGCAGCCTCGCCGAGGACGAACACCGCCAGCAGGAGCGGGAAGAACAGTTCCACGTTGCCCGGAAGACGCAGGTACTCCTGGCCGATGACCAGCTGGGCGAACATGTAGATTACGTAGAGCGCCGGACCGAGGGCCAGCAGCGGGGCAACCGGATGGCCCCGTAGCGCCAGCACACCGGCGACTAGCGCCAGCGGCGCGACGACGAACAGGCTCGCGGCGTCGCCGCCCATGAGCTGGTTGAGCGTCGTCGCCGACGTCCGGTACTGCATTCCACCCAGGACCAGCGGGCCGACCAGTGCGCTGGTCGCCACACCGAACCCGAGCGCGATCAGCACGACGCCGAGCGCGCGGAAGCGGCCGATGCTGCTCCGGCGCGGGGAGCCGAGTTGGTCCGCGGAACCCCCGCCCCACTCTGCCGGCGCGTCTTGGAAAGCGGATGATCGCGCGGCAGACGGCGGTGGCGTAGTGGGCTCCACGCGGCCCCACGGTAGCTGGCTGGTTCAGGACTCCTCAGCCCGTCGCCGGCCGGTCACCGGTAGCCGCCAGCATCGGGATTTCCGGCACTCGAGGAGGCGATGGACCGGCTGCGGCATGACCGGACCGGATCGATCCCCGCAGTCGGTGTCAGGAGTGAGCGAGTCCCGGCTGGACTCGCACAGTCCAAGCCGCTCGCTGCGTGTCCGAGGTCAGAGGTCCGTTCTGAGGCGTGGTGGCCATCAAGTGCCGGAGCCGAATCCGAGGTCGACGGTCGGGCACTCCATCCGGTGTCGGAGATCGGCACCGAAACGGGTGGCGGGGCACCATCGACGACGTTGTGATCGATGGTCACGGTGAGATCGAGGACGTCCCGTACGGCGATCTGGTCACCGACGACGCGGGGGCGCCGGCTCAGGCCGCCGACGACGACCGACGTCGAGGCCAGAGTGGGTGGGGCGACGGCGAAACCGCCGCCGCCGGCGAACATCCCGACGGCGGTCACCTGCACGGTGCCGGCGAGCCGGTGCGCACGCACCGAGCGGCTCATCACCGCGTACATCACAGGGAACACCCCAGGCACGCGGCCGGCGATCGGGGTCAGCCGCTGCAGCGCCCGCCCGGTAGCAGTCGAGGTCACCTCCGCCTTGACCCCGCTCAGCTCAAGGCTGATGTCGGCGACGCCGCGGATGTCGGCGTCCCGGACGACGTGCACCAGCCCGAACGGGCCCTGCGCGGTCGCCACCTCGACGAGGGTCTGCACGTCGACGTGGCGGTGTCGCACCAGCCGGCCACGCCAGTCCCGGTAGGCGTGCACCTCCGGATGCGCGGCCACGGCCCGGGCCACCGCAGCGATGACGAACGCCGTCGTCGACAGCGGCGGCTCGTGGTCGGCGAGCAGGCGGCGGGCCTCGGTGACGTCCACCTCGACCAGGCCGTGCATGGGCATGATGCGGCGGCCGGCTCGGACGGCGGCCGTGACCGCCCGTCGACTGGACGGGAAGGGCAGGACGTCCAGACCACGGGCACGAGCAGGACCACTCATGGGACGACCTTGCCGTGCCGGAGGCGTCGGCAGGGCGGGTCCGTCACCCGGTGGTCGCGCCGTGCCCGGTCCCGACCGAGGCCGTGGCGAGGACCGACCGTCGGGGACGGGGGGCGGGCTCGACGTCGAGGAGCTGCTCCGGCACCCACGCATGGACCCACGTGGTGCCGGGTCGCAGGTGACGGACCTCTCCATGCAATGGTTCGCAGACCCTTGCACAAACGACAGGGGCCCTCACAGTCACTGTGGGGCCCCTGTGCCTTGTAGCGGGGGCAGGATTCGAACCTGCGACCTCTGGGTTATGAGCCCAGCGAGCTACCGAGCTGCTCCACCCCGCGTCGGTGAGACCACTATACCCCCGTGCTCCCCCGGCGTGCAGCGAGGGCCGGCGTGGGCCCCACCACAGGGATGGCGCCCACGCCGGCCGACGCTCACCCGCCCGGTGTCGCCGCCTGGGCGGCCTGGGCCTGGGCGGTCTGGTACGCCGTGACGGCCGCCTGCAGGTCCTCGAGGGCCTGCCCCTGCCCGGCGAAGTCGCCGTTGCGCTGCGCGGTCTGCAGCGCCGCCAGGGCGTTGTTGATCGCCTCGACCGCCTGCTGCATCTCCGGCGTGCTCGGGGTCTCCGTCCCGCCGTCCGCCGGTGGGGGCGGGGTAGGCGTCGTCGGCGCATCGGGCTGGTCGGTGGTCGGGGGCGCTTCGTCGTTGTCGACGGCGGCCTCGCCCGCGCCGGCCCCGAACACCTGGTCGAGGGCCTCGGCCAGGGTGTTGGCGTACCCGACCCGGTCGCCGTAGTTGACCAGCACCTTCTGCAGCAGCGGGAAGGAGTTCTCGCCCGTGCCCTCGACGTACAGCGGCTCGACGTAGAGGAGGCCGTTGTCACCGATGGGCAGGGTGAGCAGGTTGCCGAACACCGCCCGGGACTCCGCGCTGTTGAACAGCGTGAGGTCCGGCCGCACCTGGTTGTTGGTGATGAACGACTGCTGCACCTGCTGCGGGCCCCGGAACGGCGTGTTGCCCGGCAGGGTCAGCACCTGGATCTGCCCGTAGGTGTCCGGCGCGCTGGAGGCCGACACGAACGACGACAGGTTCTCCCGGCGGAAGGCGTTGAGCGCGCTGGTCAGCTGGAAGCTCGCCTGCGGGTCGCCCGGCCGCTGGGCCAGGATGTAGTACGGCGGCTGCGGCTCCTGGGTGTCCTGCGTCGGGTCGGCCGGGACCGCCCAGCGGTCGTTCCCGCTGTAGAAGTCGCCCGGGTCGCTGACGTGGTAGCGGGTCAGGATGTCGCGCTGCAGCTTGAACAGGTCCTCCGGGTAGCGCACGTGGCTCGCCAGGTCCGGCGACATCTCCTCACGCGGCTCCACCAAGCCGGGGAAGGCCTTCATGTAGGTCTGCAGGACCGGGTCCTCGGTGTCCCACTCGTAGAGCGTGACCGTGCCGTCGTAGGCGTCGACGGTGGCCTTCACCGAGTTGCGGATGTAGTTGACCGTCTCGTTCGGCAGCGCCGTCGTCCCGGTGCCGGTCAGCGCGTCGGCGGCCACCTCCCCCAGCTCCATCTGCTCGGAGTAGGGGTAGGAGCCCGAGGTGGTGTAGCCGTCGAGGATCCACGTCACCCGGCCGTCGATCACCGCGGGGTACGGGTCGCCGTCCACGGTGAGGAAGGGCGCCGCCTTCTCCACCCGGTCCAGCGGGTCGCGGACGTAGAGAACCTTGGAGGCGTCGTTCACGGCGCTGGAGAGCAGGAAGTTCCGCTCCCGGTAGAAGATCGCGAAGGTCAGCTGCCGGAAGAAGCTGCCGATCTCGACGCCGCCCCGCCCGTCGTAGGTGTTGTTGATCTGCCCTTCGCCGTCGCTGCCCTCGGGCAGGTCGAACTCGCGCGGCTCGCCACCTTCGGGGGCGCCGACGACCGAGTAGTCCTGCATCAGCTCGCCGTAGTAGATCCGCGCGCCGTCGTCGCTGACCTCGATGGTGCCGCGGGTCGGCAGGTCCCGGGTGGTGAAGCGCGGCTCGCCGCCCTCCTGGCCGGCGACGACCTCGTTGGCCGGCGCGGCCACGAACCCGTTGCCGTGGGTGTAGACGGTGTGCCGGTTGATCCAGGTGTCCTGGTTCTCGCTGAGCCCCTGGCTGTTGAGCTCGCGGACCGCCACCACGTAGTCCTGCGTCTCGCCGTCGAGCGTGTAGCGGTCGATGTCGAGCTTCTCCGGGAAGCCGTAGACGTTGCGGATCTGCTGGCGCGCCGTGAACGTGTCCGACAGGACGTTGGGGTCCAGCAGCCGGGCGTTGGGGATCGTCTCGGTGTCGTTGCGCAGCTCGGCCAGGGCCGCGGCCGGGTCGACCTGCTCACCGGTCTCCTGCTGGGCGTACTGGACGTACTCCACGTCGGTCAGGTCGTAGGCCTCGCGGGTCGACTGGATCGCGCGGGCGATGTAGTCGGCCTCGCGCTGGTCGGCGCTGGGCCGGACGATGAACTGCTGCACGATCGCCGGGTAGGCCACGCCGATCACCAGGCTGGAGATGAGCAGCAGCACCAGCGCCGCGGCCGGCAGCCGGAAGTTCCGGACGACGATGTTGGCGAAGAACGCGATCGCGCAGACGGCGGCGGCGAAGACCAGGATCGTCTTGGCCGGCAGCAGCGCGTTGACGTCGGTGTAGCTGGCGCCGGTGAACAGGCCGCCGCGGTCGGAGTAGACCAGCGCGTAGCGGTCCAGCCAGTAGGCGACCGCCTTGAGCGCGACGAACAGCCCCAGCAGCACCGACAACTGCACCATGGCCGCGCCGGTCAGCTTCTGCCCCGGGGTCTGCAGCCGCAGGCCGCCGAACACGTAGTGCGTGAGCAGCGAGCCGATCAACGCGAGGATCACGATCGCGAAGCCGAAGCTCAGCAGCAGCCGGTAGAAGGGGTAGTCGAAGACGAAGAACGAGATGTCCAGACCGAACTGCGGGTCGCTCCGGCCGAAGTCGGTGCTGTTGCGGAACTGCAGCCAGGTCTCCCAGCTGCCCTGCGCGGTGAACCCGGCGAACAGGCCCAGCACGACGGCGACCGAGGTGAGCACCAGGGTGCGGCGCGGCTCGATCGACTGCCGGTAGCGCTCGAGGTTCTGCTGCTCCAGCGACATCGGCCGGAACGTGGGGCGGAACCGGTAGGCCAGGTAGATCGCCAGCGCGGTGAGGCCGCCGGTGGCCACCCCGGCCACGGCGAAGAGCAGGGCGCGGGTCTGCAGCTCGGTCCAGAAGACCTCGGTGAACCCGGTCTCGTCGAACCAGAGGTAGTCGACGTAGACGTTGGTGAGGGTCCCGATGGCCGTGAAGAGCACCAGCAGGACGGCGATGGCCCCGATGACCACCTTCGCGCGCCGCGACAGGGTCGGCACGGACACGGGGGGCCGCATGGCCACGAGGGTCTCCTTCAGTTGCGGTCGTGACGGAGCGCCACGGACGGTGCCGGCCACGGTCGGTCGGGCCGGCTCCGGCTCGGGCCCCCGGGCACCGATCCGGTCGACCAGACCAACGCTCGGGACCGTGCCGGGTTCCCGGACGCCCGCTCCGCCGACAGCTTCCCCCAACCGGGGACGTTCGTGTCGCCGGGGCGGCGTCAGCAGGGCTGCGGGGTCCGTCCGGCGCGGAGGTCCTCGAGCGCGGTCAGGGCCTGGTCGAGGTCGGACACCCGGGCGAGGGTGAGACCGGGCTGCGGAGCGGCGAGGGCGTCGGCGCAGTTGTCGGCCGGGACGAGGAACAGCTCCGCGCCGATCCCCTCGGCGGCGATCATCTTCAGCTGGATGCCGCCGATCGGGCCGACCTGGCCGTTGGCGTCGATCGTCCCGGTGCCGGCCACCGTCGCCCCGCCGGTCAGGTCGGTGTCCCCGACCAGGTCGAGGATGCCGAGGGTCAGCATCAGCCCGGCCGAGGGGCCACCGACGTCCTCGACGTCGATGTCGACGTCGAAGGGTGCCGCCGGCTGCTCGCGGACCAGGACACCCAGCAGCGAGCCCTCCTCGTCGTCCGCGGCCCGCGTGGTGACCGTCGCCGTCCCCGGCTGTCCCAGGCGCGTGTACGCGACCGGCACCGTCGTGCCACCAGGGATGGCCTGCAGGACGGCGTCCAGCGTGGCGAGGTCGGGCGTCGGCCGGCCGCCGACGCTCTCGATCGCATCCCCCTCCTGGAGCTCCCCCTCGGCCGGTGAGTCGTCGGACAGCCCCCGCACGACCACCTTCACGGGGTAGCCGAGCTCGGCCAGCGCTGCGACCTCGGCCGCCTCCTCCGAGGTGAGGAAGGCCTGCCGGTTGGCGTCGCGGGTCTCCTGCTCGCTGCGTCCCGGCGGGTAGACGGTCTCCTCGGGGACGACGCTGACCTCGCCGTCGAACCACCCCTGCACCGCCTCGACCAGGCTGAGCCCGGCCCGGCTGACGCCGACGGTGGTGAGGATGAGCTCCCCCTCGGCCTCGTTCCGCTCGCGTCCCGCCACGCTGATGATCGGCTCGCCGTCGACCTCGCCCAGCGTGTTGAACGTGGGCCCGGGGACCTGCGCGACGTAGGGCACCGGCACCGCCGCGCCGAGCACGCCGAACACCACCAGCAGCACCACACCGACGCTGAGGACGGCCATCCGACGGGTCACGACCGGCGAGCTTAGATAACGGACCTCCCTGCCCCCACGCCTCGCACGCTCGGCGCGGGACCCTGCAGGCAGGCCGCTCGCCCCCCCGCCACTGGCGAGTTCGCGGCGGGGCCCTGCAGGGAGACCGGTGGTGTCCGGGACGGGCCGCCCGTCCGCTGCCAGCGGACGGGCGGTCCGGGCAGGGGCTGCGCGGCTACCGTGGTGGCATGAGCGATGTCCCGTTCGGCTTCGGCCTCCCCGACCGCGACCCCGAGCGTCGCGACCAGTCCGGGTCCGGCGCCGGCAACGACCCCTTCGGGTTCGGTGCTCTCTTCGGCGGCGCCGGCGGCGGGGGGACGCCGGAGGAGCTGCTCGCCAAGATGCCGCTGTTCGCCGAGCTGCAGAAGCTGATGACCTGGTCCGGCGGGCCGGTCAACTGGGACCTGGCGCGGCAGGGTGCGATCAGCTCGCTGGCCGCCGGGTCGCAGCCGGCGTCCGACGCCGAGCGCACCGCCGTCGCCGACGCCCTGCGCCTGGCCGACCTGTGGCTGGACCAGGTCACCGAGCTGCCCTCCGGCGTGGACCGGCCGCTCGCCTGGTCGCGGGTGGAGTGGGTGGAGCAGACGCTGCCCGCCTGGAGCACCCTGATCGACCCGCTCGCCGAGCGCGTCGTCGGCGCCATGACCAGCGCCCTCCCTGCCGAGGCGGCCGCGATGGCCGGCCCGCTCGCCGGGATCATGGGCCGGATGGGCGGCCTGATGTTCGGTGCCCAGGTCGGCCAGGCCCTCGGCCGGCTCTCCGGTGAGGTCCTCACCAGCAGCGAGATCGGCATCCCGCTGGCCCCCGCCGGCGCCGGCGTCCTGCTGCCGCAGAACGTCGCCGAGTTCGCCGCCGGCCTCGACCGCCCCGCCGACGAGGTGCGGCTGTTCCTCGCGCTGCGCGAGGCCGCCTCGCAGCGGCTGTTCGTGCACGTGCCGTGGCTGCGCCAGCAGCTGCACGACGCCGTCCACGCCTACGCGCGCGGCATCCACGTCGACCGCGAGGCGATCGAGCGCGGCATCAACGAGGCGATGAGCTCGATGGGCGGGATCGACCCCACCAATCCCGAGGGCATCCAGGCGTTGCTGGGCAGCGGGCTGCTCGAGCCCGAGGAGACCCCCGAGCAGCAGGCCGCGCTGCGCCGGCTGGAGACGCTGCTGGCCCTGGTCGAGGGCTGGGTCGACAGCGTGGTGGCCCAGGCCGCCGGCGACCGGCTGCCCGGACACGGCGCGCTCGCCGAGACGATGCGCCGCCGCCGGGCCTCCGGCGGCCCGGCCGAGCAGACCTTCGCCACGCTCGTGGGCCTGGAGCTGCGCCCGCGGCGGCTGCGCGACGCGGCCACCGTGTGGGGGGCGTTGGCGCAGCGGTACGGCAACGCCGAGCGGGACCGGTTGTGGTCGCACCCGGACCTGCTGCCGACGTCGGAGGACCTCGACGAGCCGCTGGACTTCGTCGCCCGTCAGGGCGCCGACGACGAGCTGCGCGCTCTCACCGCCGACGACGCCGAGATGCCCGAGCCGAAGGACGACGAGGGCGACGGCAAGGACTGAGCCCGGCATCGCCCAGCCGGGGACGGCCCCTGACCGCCGGCCCCGTCCCGGGTCCCACCCTGAGCCTGCGAAGGGTAGGGAGGACGGTCCTTCGTCAGACCAGGTCGTCCCCGGCGGGCGGCGCGCCGTGGGCGGCGCCCACCTCGACGCCCTCGAGGAAGCCGCGCGCCCGCTCGGCGCGCGGGTAGCGCGCGACCAGGGACCAGAAGCGCGTGTCGTGGCTCGGCTCCACCAGGTGCGCCAGCTCGTGCACGAGGACGTAGTCGACGACGTACTCGGGCATCGCGCGCAGCCGGCTGGAGAGCCGGATGGAGCGGTCGGCGGGCGTGCACGACCCCCAGCGGCGGTTCTGGTTGTCCACCCACCGCACGCTGGCTGGCTGCGGCACCCCGTCGAGGTGGGCCGCCGACAGCGCCTGCGCGCGGGCCATCAGCTCGTCGTCCCCACCGAGGGACCGCCGCCGCCGCTCCTCGCGGGTCTGCAGCTTGGCAACCATCTGCGCCACCCAGCGCTGCTCCTCGGCTCGGCTGAACGCCGCCGGTATCAGCACGACCGTGCGCCCGGACTCCCGGTAGGCGGTCACCGTCCGCTGCCGTCGGCTGCTGCGCCGGACCTCGACGGCCCCCTCGGGCACCGCGGCGGGCGCCGTCCGCACCGACCGGTCGGCGGGGACCGCGCGGGCGCCCCGCACGTCCTCCCGCGCCGCGGGGTCGGGGACGGGGCGACGCTGGGTGTCGGGAGGGGTTCCAGGCACGGGGGCACCGTAGTTCCCACGGCGCGGGTGTGCTCCGGCGGCCACACCCTCGCGGGCGCATGTCGCACGGACGGTGGACACGGGCCCGCCCGGTCCGGGGACGGGGCGCGGTGAGCCGTCGTCCACAGGGACGCCAAGAGCGTCATCGCAGGTGGGGCGGCTCTTTCCCCGCTTCCCTCCGGGCGGCGTCCGGAGCCCTGTCCCCCGGCCGCGCACAGCGACACACCACCGGGTCCCCACGTGTTCCACAAGTCTGTCCACAGGCTGTGGGAAGCGTGTCGGGCCGAGGCGGCCGTCCTGCGGGAACCGGGGTGCGCCCCGGTAGCGTTCGGCAGGACGGCACCCCGCGCGGGGACGCCGAGCGGACCGGAGACGAGGAGGCACCGTGGCGGAGAGCTACAACGGCTACTGCGTGAAGTGCAAGGAGAAGCGCGACTTCGACGGCGAGGTCAAGGTCAGCGAGTCCGGCCGTCGCATGGCTCAGGGCACCTGCCCCGTCTGCGGCACCAAGATGAACCGGATCCTCGGCAAGGCCTGACGAAGGACCACCCTCCTCCCCACGCCTCGCGAGCCCGGGGCGCGACCCGGGACGGGCCGGCGGGCCCCTGGAGGGTGGCCGTTCCAGCACGTCACCACGGACGGCGGCGCCTGCACGACGGGCGCCGCCGTCCGTCGTCCGCGCCGCCTGTGGACGGACCGAGCGCGCCGGGCGGGTGCGCTGGCACCCTGCGCCGGTGGCCGACACCGCGCACCCCCTGCTGCCCCCGAGCGTCCCGCTGCTGCGCCTCGCCGGGCCGGACGGCGCCGAGGACGTCCAGATCGGCGGCGCCGACTCCACCGACGGGCTGATCGTCTCCCCCGGCGCCGCCGGGCTCACCACCCTGCTGCGCGGCCTGGACGGCCGCCGCACCGAGCGCGCCGTCCTCGCCGAGGCCGCCCTCGCCGGCCACGACGCCGCGGCGCTGAGCGCCGTCCTCGACGGTCTGCGCGCCACCGGGCTGCTGGTCGACCTCGACCCCGCCGACCTGCTGGCCTCCGCCGTCGGGCCGGCCGCCGCCGCCCGCACGCGAACCGAGCTGCCCACCGCCACGGGCCGGGAGCCCGGCTCGCGCTGGCGGACCCGCCGGGCAGCGACCGTCGTCGTCGACGGCGCGACGCGGGTCGGCGTCCCGCTCGCCGCCGTGCTGGCCGCCAGCGGCGTGGGCTGGGTCAGCGTCCGGGACGACGGGCTCACCACGGCCGGGGACGCCGTCGTCGGCGGGCTGGGTGCCGACGACGAGGGCCGCCCACGCGCGCTGGCCGCCGCCGACGCCGTGCGCCGCGTCAGCCCGCTCACCGACCTGCGGCCCCTCCCGGCCGATGCTCCGGTCGACCTGGTGGTGCTC
The DNA here is from genome assembly GCF_053502545.1 of Geodermatophilus sp. URMC 65. Taxonomy (NCBI): domain Bacteria; kingdom Bacillati; phylum Actinomycetota; class Actinomycetes; order Geodermatophilales; family Geodermatophilaceae; genus Geodermatophilus; species Geodermatophilus sp. URMC 65. Next base: position 3,627,489 of record NZ_CP199954.1, on the reverse strand, counting down.
ACCCGGCCCTGGGCGGCGTCGGACCCGCTCGCGGCCGGGCTGCAGCGGCGCGGGGTGCCGCACCTGGTGGCGACGGTCCGCGGGGAGACCGGCGTGGTGGGGCCGCTGGTCGTGCCCGGGGCGACCAGCTGCCTGCGCTGCGCGGACCTGCACCGCCGGGACGTCGACCCTCGCTGGCCGGCGCTGGCCGCCCAGCTCACCGCGACCGAGGCACCACCGGGCGGGGCCACGGTGACCTGCCTGGCGACCGTGGTGACGGCGGCCGTGCAGGTCCTGGCGCTGCTCGACGGCACGGGGGCCCCGCTCGCCGTCGGGACGACGGTGGAGCTGAACCCGCCGGACCTGCTGCCCCGCGCCCGTCGGTGGCCTCCCCACCCCGACTGCGGGTGCGTGCCCGGCGGCGAAGAGGGGTCCTGACCGCTCCGTCAGCGGTACCGGCGTCGATGAGGGGACAATGGTCGGCGAGTGCGCCTCCGGGCCCGGACGGGGCCGGTGCCGCCGCGACCGCGGACGACCGAACGCCGAGGAGGAGTACGTGACCGAGCCTGGCCGGGGGATCCCACGAGGCTCGGTCTCACGGACCGCACGACTGGCCTCCCTGCCGCTGGGGGCAGCGGGTCGGGCCACCCTGGGCATCGGCAAGCGGCTGTCCGGCCGCCCCGCCGACGCGGTGACCGCGGAGCTGCAGCAGCGCACCGCCGAGCAGCTGTTCGCCGTCCTCGGCCAGCTCAAGGGCGGGGCGATGAAGCTCGGGCAGACGCTCTCCGTGTTCGAGGCAGCCGTGCCCGAGGAGGTCGCCGCCCCCTACCGGGAGGCGCTGGTCAAGCTGCAGGAGGAGGCGCCGCCGATGCCGGTGCGCACCGTCCACGCGGTGCTCGCCCAGCAGCTCGGCGGCACGTGGCGCACGCGCTTCAAGGAGTTCGACGACGCGCCGGCGGCCGCGGCCAGCATCGGGCAGGTGCACCGGGCGACCTGGCGGGACGGCCGGGACGTGGCCGTGAAGATCCAGTACCCGGGTGCGGCGACCGCGCTGATGGCCGACCTCAACCAGCTGGCCCGCTTCGCCCGGCTGTTCGCCGCGCTGTTCCCCGGCCTGGACGTCAAGCCGCTCATCACCGAGCTCAAGGCCCGGGTGGTCGAGGAGCTGGACTACGGCCTGGAGGCCGACGCGCAGCGGACCTTCGCCGCCGCGTACGCCGACGACCCCGAGATCGTCGTCCCCCGGGTGGTGGCCAGCGCGCCGAAGGTGATCGTCTCCGAGTGGCTCGAGGGGACGCCGCTGTCCCGGATCATCGCCACCGGGACCCGGGAGCAGCGGGACCGGGCCGGCCACCTCATGGCGGTGCTCAACTTCTCCGGACCGCAGCGCGCCCGGCTGCTGCACGCCGACCCGCACCCGGGCAACTTCCGGCTGCTGGACGACGGGCGGCTCGGCGTCATCGACTTCGGCGCGACCGCGCGCCTGCCCGACGGCCTCCCCGAGCCGATCGGGCGGTTGGTGCGCTGGGCGCTGGAGGGTCGGGCGGAGGACGTGCTCGCCGACCTGCGGGTCGAGGGTTTCGTCCGGCCCGGCGTCGAGGTGGACGCCCAGGGTGTCCTCGACTACCTGCTGCCGCTGCTCGAGCCCATCCAGAGCCCCTACTTCCGCTTCACCCGCGCCTGGATGCAGGAGCAGGCCGCCCGCCTGGCCGATCCGCGCAGCGAGGCCAACCGGCTGGGCCGGATGCTCAACCTGCCGCCCGCCTACCTGCTCATCCACCGGGTGACCATCGGGTCGATCGGGGTGCTCTGCCAGCTCGACGCGGGCGACGACTACCGCAGCGTCCTCGAGGCGTGGTTGCCCGGCTTCGCCGAGTAGGGACCCCGTCCTCACCGGCCCCGTCCCGGGTCCCGCTGGCCCCGTCCAGAGGCTCGCCGCGAGCTTGCGAGCGGTGAGGAGGACGGGGTCCTTCTCGGAGAGTCGGGGAGGACGGGGTCCTCCCACCTGCCGCGGAGCCGCAGACGTCGGGAGGCCCCGCTGCAGGGGCCCACCGCCGGCCTCGTCCCGAGGCTCGCTGGCCCCCTGCAGGGTCCCGCCACGAGCCTGCGAGTGGCGAGGGGCAGGGGGTCCTCTGACGAGGCGTGAGGACGGGGTCCGTCCATGGTGGGGGCAGCGGGGCCCTTGCGTCAGCGGACGGCGGCGCTGGCCCGTGCCGCACGCCGCGTGGCGTACTCGGCACGGCGGGCCCAGCGGCGGGCGGCGCGCATTCGGCGGGCGCGCGCTGCGGAGTCGGCCTCGGCGCGCAGGTCGCGCAACCGGTCGACGGCCAGGTCGTACTCGAAGCTGTACACGTCTGGTCCTCACGTCGTCGTGGGTGGCCCGCGCGTCGGCGGACCAGGTCGTAGGTGCCGCTCGTGCTGACCCCGTCCCGGGTCCCGCCCCGAGCCTGCGAGGGGCGGGACCCGGGACGGGGTCCTCCTCCTAGGCGGCCGCCACCTTGCGGGGGCGACCCCGCGGGCGCTTGCGCGGGATGACCACACCCCGCTCGAAGATCTCCCCGCCCCAGACGCCCCACGGCTCGCCGCGGCGGAGCGCCCCGGCCAGGCAGGCGTCACGGACCGGACAGTCCGTGCAGCGGACCTTGGCCTCCTCCAGCCCGGCCGGGGTCTCGGCGAACCACAGGTCCGGGTCGACCCGGCACGGCAGGGGACGCCGCACCGGTGCCGGCGCCGGCGAGGGCGCCGGCCGTCGGGGAAGGGAGCCGCCGGTCCGGGGGAGCCCGGTTCGGCGGTGGGATGTCGGACGGTCGGCCGTCGACTGCACTGCCGCTCCTCCTCGTACTCGTCGTCTGCGACCGGCGGGAGCCCGCCGACCGGGAGTCGGGGCGGGTACCGCGGCGGAGATGAGAGAGGCCGCGGAACCCGGTTCGGGTTCCGCGGCCTCGAGGAGGTCCTGTCGAGCGCTAGCTCGAGGGTCTCCCCGAGGAGTGGATCCCGAGGGTGGTGCCGTTGTGCTCGGTGGTGGTGCTCGTGCTGACCTGCTGCGCGTAGCCGGTGGTGCCGGAGGCGACGGTTGCCGGGGTCACGAAGACGTCGATGCCCGGGAAGTCGAGGCCGGGGACACGGGTGCCGGGGCGCGTGGGAACGGCCGGGGTCAGCGGGAGGGCGCGCAGACGCGCGGCCACGGGCGACTCGATGGCGCAGGCAGCCGTGCGCACGGCGAGGCCCACCGGGCCACGAGCCCCGGCGGGGGCGAGGGTCCACATCGTGCTGATCACGTCGCCCACCTCCTCCGGGGGTCGGATCGCGGCCGTTCGGCCGGTCTCGGGTCCTGGCGCGCTCCAGGTGTCCTGCGAACGCGATCAGGACAGTAGGGGGCCGCCGCGGAGGCGGTCAACGCAATTAACCGGCCCGTGTCCGGGTGGCTCCGGACGTCCGACTGCCGTGACAGAGCGCGACGACTCAGGGGCCGAGGGTGCTCAGCACGTCCTCGCCGTAGAGCTCGAGCTTGCGAGAGCCGATGCCGGGCAGGGCTGCCAGCTCGCGCAGCGACGCCGGCCGGGTCTCCGCGATGGCCTGCAGGGTCGCGTCGGTGAAGACGACGTAGGCGGGGACCGACGCCGACGCGGCCGTCTCGCTGCGCCAGGCGCGCAACCGCTCGAACAGCTCCCCCGCCTCGCCCTCGAGCACGACCTTGGCGCGCTTCTGCCGCCGCTGCGGGGGTGCCGCGGTCGGCGTGGAACCGGGGACCAGCCCGTCGAGGAACCGGCTGCGCGGCCGGGACCGGCGGCCGCCGGGGTTGCGGGCCAGCGACCACGACAGCGTCAGCTGCTCCCGGGCGCGGGTGACGGCGACGTACAGCAGCCGCCGCTCCTCCTCCACCGCGTCCGGCCGGGACAGCGACTGCGAGATCGGCAGCACGCCGTCGACCAGGCCGACGACGAAGACGGCGTCCCACTCCAGGCCCTTGGCCGCGTGCATCGAGGCCAGCGTGACGCCCTGCACGGTGGGGGCGTGCTGCGCGTCGGCGCGGGCGGCCAGGTGCGACACGAAGCCGGCGAGGTCCATCGTCGGGTCCTCGGCGACCAGGTCGACGGCGAGGTCGACCAGCGCGGCGAGGGACTGCCAGCGGTCCCGGGCCGCTCCCCCGGGCGGCGGGCGGTGCTCCACCCAGCCGGTGGAGGCCAGCACGTCGCGCACGGTGGGCACCAGCGCGCCCGGCTCGGTGCCGCCGGCTGCGGCCCCGCGCAGCAGCAGGATGGCCTCGCGCACCTCCGGACGCTCGAAGAACCGCTCGCCGCCGCGCAGCACGTAGGACACGCCCACGGCGGCGAGCGCGTTCTCGTAGACCTCGGACTGCGCGTTGATCCGGAACAGGACGGCGATCTCCGCGGCCGGCGTCCCGGCCTCGACGAGGGCGCGGCAGGCCTGGGCGACCGCCGCGGCCTCGGTGGGCTCGTCGGGGTGCTCGAAGAAGCGGGGTTCGGGGCCCTCGGCGCGCTGGCCCAGCAGCCGGAGCCCGGGCAGCCCCTTGCGCGGCGGCGCCTGCCCGATCAGCTTGTTGGCCAGGGCCACGACCTGCGGCGTGGAGCGGTAGTCGCGCTCCAGCTTGACCACCTCGGCGTCCGGGTACCGGTCGGCGAAGCCGAGCAGGTAGTCGGGGTCGGCACCGGTGAACGAGTAGATGGTCTGGTTGGGGTCGCCGACCACGCAGACGTCGGCGCGGCCCCCCAGCCAGGCGTCGAGCAGCCGCTGCTGCAGCGGGTTGACGTCCTGGTACTCGTCGACCACGAAGTGCCGGTACTGCCCGCGCACCTGGCGGGCGACGTCCGGGTGCTCCTCGAGGGCGAAGGCGGTGACCAGCAGCAGGTCCTCGAAGTCCAGCGCGCCGTCGCGCTGCTTGGCCGACTCGTAGCTCGCGTAGACCCGCGCCACCGCTGCGGGCTCGAACGGGGGCTCGCGGCCGGCGGCCTGGGCGCGCGCCGGGTAGTCGTCAGGCGTGGCCAGCGTGGTCTTGGCCCACTCGATCTCGCTGGCGAGGTCGCGGAGGCTGGTGCGGTCGGTGGACAACCGGGACCGGGAGGCGGCCGCCGCCACCAGCCGCAGCTTGTTCTCGACCAGCTCCGGCATCGGCCCGCCGAGCACCCGGGGCGCGAAGTAGCGCAGCTGGCGCATGGCCGCGGCGTGGAACGTGCGCGCCTGGACACCGCCCACCCCCAGCCCGGCCAGCCGGCTCCGCAGCTCACCCGCGGCGCGGGCGGTGAAGGTGACGGCCAGCACCTGCTCGGGCACGAACGCCCCGGTGTGCACGCCGTAGGCGATCCGGTGGGTGATCGTGCGGGTCTTGCCGGTGCCCGCACCGGCGAGGATGCAGACCGGCCCGGACACCGCCTGGGCTGCGGCGCGCTGCTCGTCGTCCAGCTGCGCGAGCACCGCCTCGGCGCCCTGCACCCGGACGTCCCCGGGCGCACCGGCGATCTGCGACATCGGCCTCCCCGTCTCCCGTCGATGGCCAGGGCCCATCCTCCCAGCCACCCCCGACACACGGGGGAAGCATCCCCGGGGACGCGGCGTTGTGGCCCCGTGACGGCCGGGCACGCGTGCCCGGACCCCCGATCGACCAGGAGGAACGCCTCGATGACCGCCGCACCCGCCGCCGTGACCATGTACACCACCCCCTGGTGCGGGTACTGCGTGCGGCTCAAGAAGCTGATGCAGCGCGAGGGCATCGAGTACGCCGAGGTCGACATCGAGCGCGACCCGGCCGCGGCCGAGCTGGTCATGCAGGCCAACGGGGGCAACCGCACCGTCCCCACGCTGCTCTTCCCCGACGGCAGCGCCCTGACCAACCCCAGCATCGACCAGGTGAAGGCCCAGCTGGAGCAGTCCGCCGGGGCATGACGGCGGGTGGTCCCTCCGCTGCCTTCCGCGAGGGGGCATAGTCGTCGAGGACGGCTCGTTGCCGTAGCCCCTCGTCCCCGGCTACCCGCCGGGCCCAGCCCCTCGCGGAGGCCGCCCAGTGAGTGAGCGCACCACCCCGGCGCAGTGCCCGCCGACATCGACGTCGTCCGGTTCCGAGGAGACCTCGTGAATCCCGGGCTGGAGCACGGAACGGCGGACGACCCGTCGGTCGCGGAGCCCACCGTGGTGGTGGCCCGGACCGGCCGCGGCTGGTCGGTGTTCGCCCCCGGCCGCGCCGAGGACGTCGACGACCTCGTCGAGGGCATGACCCTCGCCGACCTGGTCAGCGAAGAGCTGGGCGCGCAGGTCGAACCCGACCGCGGCGCGCGTCGGGCCGCCCGCGGTGCCGCCGGCGGCGCCGACCCCGACGCCGACCCGCGGGACGTCCGGCTGGCCGCGCTCGAGCGCACCGTCGCCCAGCTCGAGCACGCCCTGGCCGCCCGGGTCTCCACCGAGCGCGCCATCGGAGTGCTCGCCGAACGGCAGGGCACGACGCCGCAGGCCGCCTTCGAGCAGTTGCGGCGGAACGCCCGCTCGCAGGGACGGCCGGTGCCCGAGCTCGCCCGCGAGGTGCTCCACGACCTGGTGGCCGGGTCCGCCCCGGCGGGCGCTGAGGTCCCGACCCCCCTGCCGCCGGTGCCGCGCACCCGGGTGCGGGAACCCGGCCGGGCGCCCCGCACCCGCAGCCGGGCCGGATGCGGTCCCGCGGAGGGCCGGTCCTGACCCGACCGGAGCCGCTCACCCCCGAGGCACTGGCCGACCGGCTGGCCGCACTGCTCGCCGGGACCGACCCCGAGCCCGGGGCGGCCGCCCTGCGCGTGGCGGTGGACGGGCCCGACGTCGCCGCGCCCGCCGAGCTGGTGGCCGCGGTCGCCGAGCGGTTACCGCCGCTGGGGCGCCCTGCCGTCGTCGTCCCCGCCGGCGGGTTCCTGCGTCCGGCGTCCCTGCGCTTCGAGCACGGCCGCACCGACCCCGACGCCCGTTACACCGACTGGCTGGACTCCGGCGCGCTGTCCCGCGAGGTGCTCGACCCGGTCGGTCCCGGCGGCTCCGGGGAGTACCTGCCGGTGCTGTGGGACGTCGACCGCGACCGGGCCGCCCGGGCCGTCCCCCGGCCGATGCCACCCCGGGGGGTGCTGCTCGTCCCGGGTGCGCTGCTGCAGGGACTCGGGCTGGCCTTCGACGTCGTCGTCCACCTGCGGGTGGCCCCGGCTGCCCGTCGCCGTCGCACGCCCGCCGAGCAGGCCTGGGAGCTGCCGGCGTTCGACCGCTACGACGACGAGGTGGACCCGGTGGCGCTGGCCGACGCCGTGGTGCTGGCCGACTCCCCCGACCACCCCGCGCTGGTGCTCCAGGGCCGCTTCAGGAAGGACCGCTCTGCCCCCCACCACTGGCAAGCTCGTGGCGGGACCCTGCAGAGGGGCCGAGGGTTCACAGATCCTCCGTGATCCAGCGGTCGATGATGTGCCGGGCGATGGAGACCGCCGGGGGCAGCGCCTGCGGGCCGGCGCCCGAGCGCAGCTCGGCGCGGGTGAACCAGCGGGCCTCCTCGATCTCGGTCGGGTCCAGCCGCAGCGTCAGGTCACCCTCGGCGCGGGCGGTGTAGCCGAGCATCAGCGACTGCGGGAACGGCCACGGCTGGCTGCCCACGTAGCGGATGTCGGTGACCCGCAGGCCGACCTCCTCGGCCACCTCCCGCGCCACCGCGCCCTCGGCGGACTCCCCCGGCTCGACGAAGCCGGCGAGGATCGAGAAGCGGCCCGGCGGCCACACCGCCTGGCGGCCCAGCACGCAGCGGTCGCCGCCGTCGTGGACGAGCATGATCACGGCCGGGTCGGTGCGGGGGAACAGCTCCGCGCCGGTCTCCGGGTCACGCTGCACCCAGCCGGCCCGTTCGACCGTCGTCCGTGCGCCCGACAGCGGGCTGAACCGGTGCCGCGCGTGCCACTCGACCATGGCGACCGCCTCGGCGAGCAGGCCGGCGTCGAGGTCGTCGAGGTCGGCACCGAGGTCGCGCAGGCCGGCCCAGGTGTCCACCGGGCGGCCGCCGACGGTCAGCCGCCGGTCGCCGCGGACGGCGGCGTAGGGCACGCCGTCGGCCTCGCCGAGGTAGATCGCGCCCTCGGGCAGCCCGGTCCGCTCCTCCCACAGCAGCCGCGGCCGGCCCCCGTCCTCCTCGACCGGCACGGTGCGCCGCTCGTCGACCGTGAGCACCAGCACCGGCCGGCCGCCGGTCGGGTCGGGCAGCGACCGGGCCAGGTGGCTGCGGTCGTGCGCGGAGCGGGACAGCACCGGGACCGCACCGGCCGGTGAGGGACTGCTCTCCGGCCGGGAGACGCCGTCGCCCGACGGCGGCGGGTTGTCCGCCGGCGTGCTGCCGCCGGCCGGGACGTTCATGCCGCGTCCGCCGACGAGACGACCTCGACCGGGCCGAACGCGCGCAGCGGCTCGGCCGCCTGCCCGGCGTCACCGACGACGACGGCGGTGAGCCCGCCGGGCTGCAGGAACCGGCGGGCGGCCTCCTGCACCTCCTCGACGGTGACCCGGGCCAGCGCCTGCTGGTGCTCGGCCAGCCACTGCGGCGGCAGGCCCGAACCCGCGAGCGCCGACAGCGTGCTGGCCAGCCCGGCGTGGGTGGCGGTGGACAGCGCCATGCTGCCGAGCACGTAGCGACGGGCGGCGTCCAGCTCATCCTCTGCCACCGGCGTGAGGGCCATGCGGCCCAGCTCGTACCAGGTCTCGAGGAACGCCGGCCCGGTGACCTCGGTGGCGACGTCGGCCTCGACGAGGAACGAGGAGGCGGCGGCGAGGTGGTCGACCGAGCTGCGCGGGCTGTAGCTGTAGCCACGCCGCTCGCGGATGTTCTCCACCAGCCGGGAGGAGAAGTAGCCGCCGTAGACCATGTTGGCCAGCCGGACCGCAGGCAGGTCGGGGTCGGTGCGGCTGGGCGCGGTGCCACCCAGGCGCAGGTTGGACTGCACGGCGCCGGGCCGGTCGACCACCTGCAGCGCCCCGGGGGCCAGCTGCGGCACCGGCGGGGCGGCGACCGCCGTCCCCTCGCCGGTCCAGCCGGCCAGCGCGGTGGCGACGGCGTCGACGGCCGCGGCCGGGTCGAGGTCGCCGACGAGCACCAGCGTGCTGCCGGCGGGCAGCACCCGCTCGCGGTGCAGCTTGCGCAGCGTCTGGCTGCGCACCGCGGTGACCAGCTCGGCGGCGGGGAGCTGCTCGGCGTACGGGTGGGCGCCATAGCGGCGGGCGGCCAGCGCGGTGCGCGCGATGACGCCGGGCTGGGAGCGGGCGATGGAGATCCGCTCGGCGACGCGCGCCCGCTCGGCCTCCACCCGGTCGGCCGGGTAGGTGGCGTCGGTGAGCACCTCGGCCAGCACGCCGAGCACGGGGGCGAGGCCCTCGGCGAGCAGCGTGGTGGCGAACAGCAGTCGGTCGGGGTCGGTGGAGACCGACAGCTCCCCGCCGTGGGCCTGCAGCGCCTCGGCGATGCCGGTGGCGTCGTGCGCGCCGGTGCCCAGCAGGACGGCGCCGGAGAGCACCGAGGCGCGGGCGGTGTGCTGGGCGGCGGCGCGCGCGGTCGCGGCGGCGAAGGGGACCCGCAGGCGCAGCTCGACCAGCGGGACGCCGGGCCGCGGGACGACGACCAGCCGCAGGCCGTTGGGCAGCGTCTCCTCGGTGACGGCCAGCTCCGGCTGGGGCCGGGGCTCGCCCAGCGCCGGGATCAGCACGGGGGCGCTCACGAGCCCTCCTCGCTGACGCTCGTCGGCCGCGTTCGCGGCGCTGCTGTGTTCACGGATGAGCTCGCGAGCTCGCTCATCGACGTCCTCCCGTGGCGCGCAGCTCGAGGACCGCGACGGTGCCGGGGTCCAGGCCTCGGGCGGCGCTCCGCACCTGCTCGGGGGTGACGGCCGCCAGCCGGGCGGCGAGCTCGCCGGCCAGCTCGGCGCGGCCGTGGATGAGCTCGGCGGTGGCGAAGGCCAGCGTGCGGCCGAGCACCGAGTCGGCCTGGCGCAGCAGCTGGGCCTCGGTGCGGGCCTGCACCCGGGCCAGCTCGTCGGCGGCGACGCCGTCCTCGGCGACCCGGCCGATCTCCTCGTGCACCGCGGTGATCACCTTCTCCGTCGGGACCGACGCCGGGTGGTGCACCTGCGTGGTGAGCAGCGTGGCGTCCCGGACGTCGAAGGGGTCGCCGAACAGGCCCACGTAGCTGCTCTGCGCGATGGCGAGCTGGTCGTCGTGGACCAGCCGCCGCTCCAGCCGGGAGGCGTCGCCCTCGCTGAGCAGCTCGGCCAGCAGCACCGTGCCGAGGTAGGTGTCGAGGTCGCCGACCGGGTCGGGCACCCGCCAACCGAGGGCGACCGCGGGCGCGGGGGCGAGCGGGTCCTCGACCACGCCGGAGCGGACGGTGGTCGGCGAGGGCTCGCCGGTGGGCGGCGTCGGCGGGACCTCGCGGGCGGCGATGGGACCGAACCAGCGGCGCACCAGCTGCTCGGCCTCCCCGACGTCCAGGTCGCCGCCGAGGCACAGGACGGCGTTGCCCGGCGCGTAGTAGCGGTGGAAGAAGTCCGCGGCGTCGTCGACGGTCGAGGACTCGAGGTCGACGAACGAGCCGTAGCCGTCGTGGGTGTTGGCGAAGCTCTCGAAGGCGAGCACGGGCAGCTGCAGCCACGGGAAGGCGCCGTAGGGGCGGTTGAGCACGTTGACCCGGATCTCCTCCTTCACCACGTCGATCTGGTTGCGGAGGTTCTCCCCGGTGATGGCGGGCGCAGCCATGCGGTCGGCCTCGAGGAAGAGGGCGCGCTCGAGGGCCTCGGCGGGGAGGGCCTCGTAGTAGTTCGTGTAGTCCTGGTGGGTCGAGCCGTTGAAGGTGCCGCCCGCGGCCTGGACCAGCCGGGCGTGCTCCATCTTCGGGACGTTGGCCGAGCCCTGGAACATCAGGTGCTCGAAGAGGTGGGCGAACCCGGTGCGGCCCTGGGGCTCGTTGCGCATCCCGACGTCGTAGGAGACGGTCACGGCGACCACCGGGACGCTGCGGTCCGGCGCCAGCACGACACGCAGCCCGTTCTCGAGTCGGAAGCGCTCCACCGGGTGCCGGAGGGTGAGGTCGGCCCCAGCTGCAGTCACGTGCCCGACACTAACCGCGCCCCGTCGGCCCCGCCCCGGGCGGCCGGGTGACGATCACGGGTGCTGCGGTGGCGACCCGCGAGCCTCCTCCCGCTCCCACGCCGTTGCACCCGCTCCCGCGCCGTTGCACCAGCGCGAACGCGAGGGCGACCGCGCGAGAGTCACGGTGGACGCCGCGGACGGACCTGGTCGCGGTGCGTTCCGGGGACGGCACGTGGTCGCGGAGCGGGTCCCCGGGAGCGGGGGCCCGGAGGGTCCCCCGAGCAGGGACGGGGCTCTCGGGCTCAACGGCAACCGGGGACGGCACGTGGTCGCGGAGCGGGTCCCCGGGAGCGGGGGCCCGGAGAGTCCCCCGAGCAGGGACGGGGCTCTCGGGCTCAACGGCAACCGGGGACGGCACGTGGTCGCGGAGCGGGTCCCCGGGAGCGGGGGCCCGGAGGGTCCCCCGAGCAGGGACGGGGCTCTCGGGCTCAACGGCAACCGGGGACGGCACGTGGTCGCGGAGCGGGTCCCCGGGAGCGGGGGCCCGGAGGGTCCCCCGAGCAGGGACGGGGCTCTCGGGCTCAACGGCAACCGGGGACGGCACGTGGTCGCGGAGCGGGTCCCCGGGAGCGGGGGCCCGGAGGGTCCCCCGAGCAGGGACGGGGCTCTCGGGCTCAACGGCAACCGGGGACGGCACGTGGTCGCGGTGCGGTCCGGAGGACCGCCGTGTCACAGCACGTCGATGCCGTCGATGACGCGGTCGATGACCCCGTACAGCTCCGCGTGGGTGTTGGGGATGGAGAGGTAGAGCAGCGCGGGGGCGGGCCGGCCGACGTCGACGAGCAGCAGCGCGGCCCGCTCCCCCGTCGCCTCGTAGCCCCCGACGTCCCAGGAGAGGTCGAACTCCAACAGGTGCGCGGGGGCGCCGTCGACGGTGCGGGCCTCGTCGCGCAGGACCTCCCGCTCGTTGGGGCTCGGGTAGTAGTTCAGCCGCACGCTGTCGGCGACCTGGGCGAGGGTCGGCTGCAGGCCGCCCGCACCGGGGACGAAGAGCGGCGCCAGCGGCCCGGAGGTGCACTGGGCGATGAACGACCCGCCGTCGGGCGTGACCTCCTGGGCGACCAGGTACTGCCCGGCGACCGAGGTCGTCTCGGCGACGTCCTCCAGGTCGTACTCGAGCCAGCCCTGGCCCAGGTAGGGGTAGGCGATGCCGGCGGCTTCGTCGACGATCCGGAGCGTGCCGGGCGGGAAGGCCGACCCCGACCCGCCGGGCGCCGGCACCGCGGTCGGGCCCGTGTCGTCGACGGAGCCGCTGGGCCGGCCGACGAGGAAGCCGACGAGGACGACGAGCACCAGCCCGAGCACCGACAGCCCGACCACCCACCCGGTGCGCCGCGGGGGCCGTCCCGGGCCGGGCGGCGGGGGCGGCGCGGCCGGCTCGGGCCCGCGGGCCGGTGGGACGGCGGGCGCCTGCACGGCCACGCCCGGACCGACGGGGGTGGTGACGTCGGACCACCCGCCGCCGTTCCACCAGCGCACCATCCCGGCGGCGCCGTCGGGGTCGGGGTACCACCCCGGTGGCGCGCTCGACGTACCGGTCACGGCGCCACCCTAGGTCCGCCGGCTGTGAGCCCCGGTCAGCGACGGTCGGCGGCGTCGTCCCACCACGAGACCAGCTCGCGCAGGCCGTCGTCCCCGCCGCCGCGCACCTCGGCGACGGCGAGGGTGCCCGTGTCGTCCCAGGTCCAGCGCAGCTGCGCGTCGCCCTCGGAGCCGAGGGAGCAGGCGAACCGGCCCACCACCCGGTCGTCGTCGCGCAGCTGCAGCCAGCCCTCCGGGTCCTCGCCGCGGCCGCACTCGCGCTCGCTGTCGAGGAGGCGCAGCCCCTGAGACTCGACGTGGGCGGCGAAGGCGGTGGCGGCGCCGTCCCCGGCGTGGAGCGTGTGGGTGCTCGCCGGGGCGCCGTCCTCGTCGGGGTCCCCGGCCGGGCAGTCGAGCCGGGCCAGCGTTCGGCCGTCCCCGGGTGCGGCCGTGCATCCGGCGGGGTCGAGCTCCTCGGGCAGGCTCAGGACGAGCAGGCGCTCGGCGACGCCGGAGACCTCGCCGGCGGCCGCGTCGGCCCGGCGGTCGGCGGCGACGAGGAGCCCGGCGAGCACCAGCGCCGCGACCGTCGCAGCCGCGGCGAGCACCCACGGCAGCCAGCCGACCCGGCGCCGGGACCGACCGGCGGGAGGAGCGCCGACGAGGGTCGGCGCGGACGGCGCCGGGGCGGCGGCCGGCACCTGCCGGGTGGTCGAGCGGCCGCCGTCCGCCGGGAGGGGGCCGACCGCCGTCGGGGCGTCGTCCGGCCGGGGCACCGGGACGCCGCTGCCCGTCAGCGCTCCCCGCGCCGCCTCGGCCAGGTCGCCGGCGCGCTGCCAGCGCCGGTCCGGGTCCTTGGCCAGACCGCGCAGGACGACGTCGTCGAGGGCCGCGGGCAGCCCCGGGCGCAGGGACGACGGCGCCGGCGGGGGCTCGTGCAGGTGCGCGGCCATCACCCGCGCCGGGTCGCCGGGGGCGAACGGACGGCGGCCGGTGAGCAGCTCGAAGAGCAGGCAGGCAAGGGAGTAGACGTCGGCGCGAGCGTCCGGCGGCGTCGGGCCGAACCGCTCGGGGGCCATGTACTCGGTGCTGCCGACCGCGGTGCCGACGGCGGTCAGGGCCGGCCCGGGGCCGTCGTCGGCACCGCGGGCGACGCCGAAGTCGGCGAGGTAGGCGAAGTCCTCGCCGGCGGCCGAGGTGGCCAGGTCGCGCCCGTCGGCGCGGCCGACGAGCAGCACGTTGGACGGCTTGACGTCGCGGTGCACCAGTCCCCCGGCGTGGGCGGCGTCGAGCGCGCGGGCGACCTGGCCGACCAGGTCGACGGCGCGGGCGGGGTCCACCGGGCCGGTGCGCCGCAGCAGCGAGTCGAGGTCCTCGCCCTCGACCAGCCGCATGTCGAGGAAGAGCTGGCCGTCGATCTCCCCGTAGCGGTGGATGGGGACGACGTGCGGCTCGGTCAGGCGGGCGGCGATGCGCGCCTCGCGGCGGAAGCGGTCGCGGTACCCCTCGTCCTGGGCCCACTGCGGGTGCATCACCTTCAAGGCGACGTCCCGCTCGTGGTCGTCGTCGTGCGCCCGCAGCACCTGGCCCATGCCGCCGCAGCCGAGCACGCCGAGGACCCGGTAGGGGCCGAACCGACCGCCGTCCTGCTGCGCCGTCACCGTGGGCGCAGCGGCACGGCCGCGAGCTCCCGCCACAGGTGCGCGACCGCCTCGGCGCCGCGGTACAGCATCGGCAGCAGCACCCGCTCGTTCGGCGAGTGGATGCGGTCGGTGGGCAACCCGGCGCCCAGGAAGAGCAGCGGTGCGCCGAGGACGTCGACCAGGTCGGCCTCCGGTCCGCTGCCGCCCTCCCGGGTGAACAGCACGTCGGCGGGGTCGCGATCGAAGGCCTGACCGATCGCGGCCAGCAGCGCGGCCATCGCCGGGGAGTCCAGGTCGCTGGCGCACGGCGAGACGCCGCCGGCCGGGACGTGCACGTCGGCCTCGATGCCCGCGGGCAGGTTCGCCGCCACCCAGCCGCGCACCTGGTCGGCGAGGTCGGCGGGGCGCTGGTCGGCGACCAGCCGGAAGGTGATCTTGGCGTGCGCCTCGGCCGGGATGATCGTCTTGTGGCCGGGGCCGGTGTAGCCGCCCCACATGCCGTTGACCTCCGCGGTGGGCCGCGCGCCGATCCGCTCCAGGGTGGTGAAGCCCTCCTCGCCGGTGGCGACGCGGGAGGCGGCGGGCCCGGCCAGCCAGGCGGCCTCGTCGAAGGGCACGCGCGCCATGAGTTCGCGCTCGCGGTCGGTGAGCTCCCTGACCTTCTCGTAGAAGCCGGGCAGGGTGACCCGCCCGTGCTCGTCGTGCAGGCTCGCCAGCAGGGTGGCCATCGCGTGCAGCGGGTTGGGGACGCCGCCGCCGAAGGAGCCCGAGTGCAGGTCGACGGCCGGCCCGTGCAGGGTGATCTCGGCGTCGGCCAGCCCGCGCATGGCGACCACGGCGCTGGGGACGTCGGGGGCGGCCATCCCGGTGTCGCTGACCACGACGACGTCGCAGTGCAGCCGGTCGGTGCGCTCGCGCAGCAGCGCGGCGAAGTGCGGCGACCCGAACTCCTCCTCGCCCTCGACCAGCACCTTCACGGTGACCGCCGGGGTGTCCCGGCCGGTGGCGGCGAGGTGCGCGCGCATGCCGAGCAGGTGCATCGCGACGTTGCCCTTGTCGTCGATGGCGCCGCGGGCGTGCAGCTCCGGGCCGTCGGGGCCCTCCACGCGGGTCGGCTCGAACGGCGGGTGCTCCCACAGCTCCAGCGGGTCGACCGGCTGCACGTCGTGGTGGCCGTAGACGAGGGCCACCGGCGCGCCGTCGTCCGCCGACGGCCACTCCGCGTAGACGGCCGGCGCCCCGCCGGTCCCCCCCACCTCCACGACCGGGAAGCCGGTGCGGCGCAGCGCGTCGGTCAGCCACTGCGCACTCGCGGCGACGTGGGGCGCGTGGGCCGGGTCGGCGGAGATCGACGGGATCCGCAACCACGCGTCGAGGTCCGCGTGCAGGTCGTCGAGGTGTGCGGTGACGAAGTCGCGTTCCGGGCTGCTCACGGCTGCCGACGGTAGCGTCGGCAGCATGCCGGGACAGCTGCTGCGGGTGGACGTCGGCGACCTCACCTTCGACGTCCGGGCCGACGGGCCGGACGACGGCCGCCCGGTGCTGCTGCTCCACGGCTTCCCGGAGACGTCGGCGTCGTGGGCCGCGGTGACGCCTCGGCTGACCGAGGCGGGGCTGCGCACCTACGCCGTCGACCAGCTGGGCTACTCCCCCGGCGCCCGGCCGGCCGAGGTCGAGGCCTACGCGCTGACCAACCTGGCACAGGTCACCGCCGACCTGATGACCGCGATGGACGTGCCGGTGGCCGACGTCGTCGGGCACGACTGGGGCGCCAACGTCGCCTGGGCGCTGGCCGCGTGGCACGAGGACCGGGTGCGCTCGCTGACCGCCGTCTCGGTGCCGCACCCCACGGCGTTCACCACGGCCTTCCGCTCCGACCCGGAGCAGAAGGAGCGTTCGGCCTACATCCGGCTGTTCTGGCAGGAGGGCAAGGCCGAGGAGGTGCTGCTGGCCGACGACGCCCGGCGGATGCGGCGGATGTTCGGGGACGCCGTCCCGGCCGAGGCGGTCGACGAGTACGTGGCCGTGCTGTCGGCGCCGGGCGCGCTGACCGCGGCGCTCAACTGGTACCGGGCGATGAGCTCGGCCACGCCGGTCGACGACGTGACCGTGCCGACCACCTACGTCTGGAGCGACGACGACGTCGCGATCGGACGGAGGGCCGCGGAGGGCTGCGCCGAGCACGTCGCCGGCGACTACCGCTTCGTCGAGCTGACCGGGATCTCGCACTGGGTCCCCGAGCAGGCCCCCGAGCAGTTGGCCGTGGCCGTCCTGGACCGCATCGCCTCGACCTGATCGAGGACCCCGAGAAGGACCCCGCCCCCCGCCTCGCAGGCTCGCGGCGGTGCCCTGACCGGGGCCGTCCGACCCCTCGCAGGCTCGGGGTGAGCCTCGGGACGGGGCCGCACCGCGCGGGTCAGTACTCCTCCGGCTCCTCGTCGGTGGTGCCGGTGACCAGGGCGAGCAGGCCGGCCTCGTCGAGCAGGTCGACCGGGCGCACGGTGACGCCGGCGGCGACGTGGTGGAAGCCGGCGCTGACCCGCTCGACCGGGACGCCGGTCAGCCGCGACCAACCCAGCCGGTAGGCGGCCAGCTGCACCGCCGCGGCGGCGAGCTCTGCGCCCGACGGCGGCGGGCCGGTCTTCCAGTCGACGACCTCGAAGCCACCGTCGCCGTCGTCGAAGACCGCGTCGATGCGCCCGCGCAGGGTGAGCGGGCCCAGGGGCGTCTCGAAGGGCACCTCGACCTCGACCGGCTGCCGGTCGGCCCAGGGGCTGGCGAGGAACGCCTCCTGCAGCGCGGCCAGCGCGCCGTCGGGGGCGGCGGACTCGTCGCCGGAGCCAGGCAGCTCGTCGAGGTCGAGCAGCCGGGCGACGCCGAAGCGCTCCTCCAGCCAGGCGTGGAAGGCGGTGCCGCGGCGGGCCAGCGGCGCGGGCGCGGCGGGCATCGGCCGGCGCAGCCGCCGGGCGAGCTCGGCCGGGTCGCGGCGCAGCGTGACCAGCTCGGACACCGACAGGTGGCTGGGCAGCGGCACCTCGACGGTGGGGTGGGCGGTGCGGCGCCGCTCGCGCAGCAGCAGGTCGGCGTCACGCACCCACCGCTCCACCTCCGGGTCCCCGGTGCCGAGCGCGGCCCCGGTGTCCAGCGGGTGTGGAGCGGCGCCGGCCACCAGCTCGGCGGCGGCGGTGAGCGCCCGGCGGCGCGGAGGCGAGAGCGGGTCGGCCGGCCACACGCCGACCGGCCACTCCTCCAGCGCCGGGTTGGTGGCGCCCTCCTCGGGGCGCTCGGCCCACGCGACGACGACGCCGGCGCCGGCGGCGCACGCGCGGCGGACGGTGTCGAGCAGCACCGAGGGCCCGCACGGCTTGACGCCGTCGCGCCACCAGCTGCCCGAGCACAGCAGCAGGTGCTTGGCCCGGGTGACCGCGACGTAGCCGAGCCGGATCTCCTCGGCCTCGCCGAAGCGCTTCCACTCCTCGACGTAGTCCTCGAGCGCGGCGCGCACCACCGCCTGGTCGCCGGAGCCGGGCACCGGCAGGCGCAGCTGCGGCAGCTCCGCGCGGTCGGTGGTGCGCAGGTCGACCGGGACCGCGCCGGGGTCCTTGACCCACGAGTCGCTGGTGTCGGTGCGGGCCGGGAACTGGTCGGCCGTCATGCCCGGCACGGCGACGACGTCCCACTCCAGGCCCTTGGCCGAGTGGCCGGTCAGCAGCTGGATCGACTCGGGGTCGACCGCGACCTCCCCGGGGTCGAGGCCCCGCTCGCGCTCCTCGGCGTCGCGCAGGTAGCCGAGGAAGGCCGGCAGCGAGGGCAGCTCGGCCAGCTCGGTGAACTCCGCGGCGACCGCGTGCAGCGCGTCGAGGTGCGCCCGCGCCGAGCCGGGGCTGACGCCGGGCGCGCTGGCCAGCTCGGTCTCCAGGCCCAGCACCCGCGCGACCTCGTCGACCAGGTCGGGCAGCGACTCCCCCAGCCGGCCGCGCAGGTGCGCCAGCTCCGCGCCCAGCCGGCGCAGCCGCCGGTGGGCCGCGGGCGAGTAGGCCGACGGGTCCCCGAGGTCGTCGAGCGCCTCGACGATGCTGCCGCGCTCGGACGGGCGGGGAACGGGGTCGTCGTCGTCCTCGCGTCCGGGACGACGGGAGTGCACCAGCGCGCGGGCGCGGGACTCGAGCGCGGCGAGGTCGCGCGGACCGATCCGCCAGCGGGCGCCGGTGAGCAGCCGGCCCATCGCGTCGCCGGCGGTGGGGTCGACGAGCACGGTCAGCGTGGCGACCACGTCGGAGACCTCGGGCACCTCCAGCAGCCCGCCCAGGCCGACGACGGTCACCGGCAGGCCGCGGGCGCGCAGCGCGGCGGCGATCCCGGGCAGCTGCTTGCGCGTGCGCACCAGCACCGCCGTCGTCGGGGGGCGGCCGTCGGCGCGCGACGGCAGGGCCGGGTCCTCGCCGCGCCAGCAGGCGGCCAGCCGGTCGGCGAGCGCCTCGGTCTCCTCGGCCACGGTCGCGTACAGGCCGGCGGTGACCAGCCCGCGCCCGGCGGTGGGCGACGGCGCGAGGTCGGGCAGCGGGACCTCGGGCGCCGGCAGCAGCCCGGCGACGTCGTTGGCGACGGCGAGCACGGCGCCGTCGTTGCGCCAGCTGGTGGCCAGGGTCAGCCGCTGCGCCTCCCGGCCGCGGACACCGGGGAAGGTGCGGGCGAAGCGCTCGATCGTCCCCGCTGACGCGCCGCGCCAGCCGTAGATCGACTGCCTCGGGTCCCCGACGGCGAGCACCGCGTGCCCGGTGGTGCGGCCGAACAGCGCCTCGAGCATCCGCAGCTGGCCGACGCTGGTGTCCTGGTACTCGTCGAGCAGCACGATCCGCCAGCGGGCCCGCTCGCGGCGACCGACCTCGGGCGCGCCGACGGCGACCCGGGCGGCCAGCGCCACCTGGTCGGAGTGGTCGATCGCCCCGGCGGCCCGCTTGCGCGCCTCGAACGCCTCGACCAGCGGCAGCAGCGCCACGCGGGCGCGCTGGCGGGCCAGCATGTCGAGCACCGGCTTGTACGGGCCGCGCTTGCCCTTCGCGTCGGGGTAGCCGGCGATCCGCCGCTCCAGCTGCGCGGTCCACGCACGCAACTGGCCGGCGGAGATGTCGTGCTCGCCGAGCTCGCCGGCCAGCGCCAGCACGTCCTCGACGGTGGTCAGCGGGCTCAGCTGGACGTCGTCCATGTCGCCGGTCCACCCGGAGACGACGGAGGACGCCTGCCCCCAGCACATGGCCGGCCCGAGCACGCCGGCGCCGGGCTCGACGCCGATCCGCAGCCCGTGCTCGCTGACCAGCGAGGCGGCGTAGCCGTGGTAGGTCGACACAGTCGGCATCGCGACGGCCAGCCGTTCCCTGAGCTCCGGTTCGGTCTCCGGGTGCCGGGACAGCGCGCCCAGCCGGATCCGGATGCGCTCGTTGAGCTCGCTCGCGGCCTTGCGGGTGAAGGTCAGCCCGAGGATCGCGTCGGGGGCGACCAGCTCGTTGGCCACCAGCCAGCAGACGCGGGCGGCCATCGTCTCGGTCTTGCCCGACCCGGCCCCGGCCACGACGACCAGCGGCCGGTCGGCCGGCGCCGACACCACCCGCGCCTGCTCGTCGGAGGGCGCGTAGGACAGTCCGCACCGGGCGGCGACCTCGGCCGGCGTGAGCAGCCGGCGCTCCCGCACCGGCTGGGGCGCCGCCCCGAACAGGGCGTCGTCGAAGGAGAGCTGCGCCTCCGGGGTCGGTGTCCGCCGACTCACGACGTGACCTGCCGGCCGCGCTCGTGCAGCGGGCAGCTGCGCCGGGCCGGGCACCGGGAGCAGTGGCTGCCGGTGCGCACCTCGAAGATGGCCGCGCCCATGCCGTCGCCGACCTGCGCCACCAGCTCCCCGGCCCACGTCTCCCCCACCGGGACGTCGGCGGGCAGCGGGTCCTGCGCCTGCTCCTTGGCCCTGGTGCCCGAGCCGACCTGCAGCAGCGCCGCCCCGCCGGGCGCGTTCCCGTGGTCGCCGAACGCTCCGGCGGCGACGGCCACCTGGTAGGCGGCCAGCTGCCCGTGCGTGTCGATGTCGCGCGCGACGGTGCGGCCGGTCTTGAGGTCGACGACGACCAGCCGGCCGGCGCCGTCGCGCTCGAGCCGGTCGACCTGGCCGCGGATGCGGGTCCGCCCCACGGTGACGTCGAAGTCGGCCTCGGCGGACACCAGCTCGCGGCCGTTGGCGGCGTGCCAGCGCAGGAACCGGTCGAGCATGTCGCGGGCGGCGGCCCGCTGCCGCTGGTCGGCCCAGCCGGGGCCGAGGTCGAGCTGGTCGAGCTCCTCGGCCAGCGCCGCGGGTGCCTCGGCGGCGGCCAGCCCCTCGGCCACCTGCTGCGCGACGGCGTGCACCGCCGAGCCGACGGTGCGCGTGGTGTCCGGCGAGGCCTCCGCACCGACCGCGCCGAGCACCCACTTCAGCGGGCAGCGCTGGAACGTCTCGATCGCCGACGGGCGCACCCGCACCGCCTCGCCGTCGGGCACCAGCGGGGCGTCGTCGGACAGCGGCGCCAGGCCCCACCAGTCGGCCGGTGAGGCGCCGGGCACGCCCTCGTCGGCGAGCCGGCGCAGCACCGCGGCGGCGGCCGACCGGCGGGCCGGCCCGGTCTGCGGGTCGCTGACCGCCCGCCGCAGCTCGGCGACCAGCGCGGGCAGCGTGAGCGAGCGCGGCAGCGGCGTCAGTGGCCGGCCCTCGTCGGGCGGGGCGGCGACGAGGTCGAGGAACCGGGAGGCGGTGGCGCCGGCGTCGGGACCGTCCAGCGCACCCTCGACGGCGGTGACCACCAGCCGGCGGCGGGCACGGGTGCAGGCGACGTAGAACAGCCGCCGCTCCTCGGCCAGCATCTGCACGCGCCGGTCGAGGACGGCGCCGTCGATGCCCGCCACCCGCTCGACCAGCAGCTCGGTGCCCAGCAGGGTGCCGCGGTCGCGGAGGTCGGGCCAGATGCCCTCCTGCACGCCGGCCACGCAGACGACGTCCCACTCCAGGCCCTTGGACGCGTGCGCGGTGAGCAGCCGGACGGCGTCGGTCACCGACTCCCGGCCCGCACCGGTGACCCCGGGTAGCTCCTGTGCCGACAGGTGCTCGACGAACGCGCCGACGGTGGCCGAGGGCAGCCGGTCGACGAAGCCCGCCGCGGCGTCGAACAGCGCGACGACGGCGTCCAGGTCGCGGTCGGCGACCGCTCCGGCCGCCCCGCCGGCGGCACTGGCCCGCGCCCACCGGCCGGCCAGGCCGCTGCGCTGCCACATCGCCCACAGCACGTCCTCCGCGGAGCCGTCGCGGGCCAGCGCCACCCGGCCGGCGGCCAGCACGTCGGCGACCCGGCGCGCGGGGCGGACGACGGCCTCGGGCAGCTCCTCCAGCAGCGCCTCGTCGGTGAGCGCGGTGGCCAGCGGCGCGCCCCGCTCGTCGGCGTCGACACCGCGCTGCGCCTGCGCGATCCGCACGGCGCGGCGCAGCCGGCGCAGGTCCAGCACGGTCGCGCCGCCCAGCGCGGAGGTCAGCAGCGCCTCGGCGCCGGGCTCGTCGAGGGCCGGCGTGCCCGGCTCGGCGCCCGGCCGCGGCAGCAGTGCGCTGAGCGCGGCCAGCAGCGGCGCGACGGCCGGCTGGGCGGCGAGCGGCAGCTCGTCGGTGCCGACCTCGACCGGGACGCCGGCCGAGGTGAGCGCTCGCCGCAGCGGCCCGATGGCCAGGGCGGTGCGGACGACGACGGCCATCTCCGACCACGGGACGCCGTCGACCAGGTGCGCGCGGCGCAGGGTGTCGGCGACGTAGGCGGCCTCGACCGCCGCCGAGCCGAAGACGCGCACCTCGGCGGCACCGTCCTCGGCACCCTCGACCGCGGCCAGCCGACGGTGCTCCCACGGTCCGGGCAGCGCCTCGGCGACCCTCCGGCTGACCGCCAGCAGCGCCGGACCCGAGCGCCGGCACACGCCCAGCGACAGCCGCGGTGCGGGCCGGCCGGTCACGGTGCGGAACCGCTCCGGGAACTCGACGATGCCGCGTGGCTCGGCGCCGCGGAAGGCGTAGATGGCCTGGTCGGGGTCGCCGACGACGACCAGGTCGCCCCCGCCGCCGGCGAGCAGCTGCAGCAGCTCCACCTGTGCGGGGTCGGTGTCCTGGTACTCGTCGACGAACAGCCAGCGGGCCCGCTCGCGCTCGGCGCGCAGCAGCTCCGGGTCGTCCTCGAGCTCGGCGATCGCGGCCCGCACCAGCTCCGCGGGGTCGTAACCCGACGCGTCACCCCCGCCCGCGGTGGAGAAGGCGGTGACCGCCTCGTACTGCTCCTGGAAGGCCGCGGCGTGCAGCCACGCCTCGTTGCCGGTCTCACGGCTCCAGGCGGCCAGCAGCTCGGGGTCGACCCCGCGCTCGGTGGCGCGCAGCATCAGCTCGCGCAGCTCGCCGCGGAAACCGGCGGTGCTCAGCGCCGGGAGCAGCGACTCCGGCCAGCGGACCGCGCCCTCCCCGGCCAGGTCACCGCGCAGCAGCTCGGCGACGACGGCGTCCTGCTCGGCGGCGGTGAGCAGCCGCGGGGGCGCCTCCCCGCGCAGCAGCGCTACCCGTCGCAGCACGCCGTAGGCGTAGGAGTGGAAGGTGCGGGCCAGCGGCTCCCGGATGGTGCGCGCCACCCGCGCGGTGACGCGGTCGCGCAGCTCCGCCGCAGCCCGGCGGCTGAAGGTCAGGACGAGGATCTGCTCGGGGTCGACGCCGCGGTCGATCCGCGCGGCGACCGCCTCGACGATCGTCGTCGTCTTGCCCGTGCCGGGCCCGGCGAGCACCAGCAGCGGGCCGCCCGGGTGGTCGACGACGGCCTGCTGGGTGGGGTCGAGCCGCGGCCGTGGCACCGACGCCACGGCCGGCTGCACGAGGCGGTAGACCGGCGTCGACTCGTCCCCCCGCAGTGCCACACCTCGATGACACCACGAGCGGCCGACGATCTCCGGATGGGTCGGGTCACACGGCGCGGCCCCGGACGGCTGCGTCGGGGCCGGCTCAGGGCCAGCCGACGGCGGCCAGGTCGACCCGGCCGGAGCGCACCGGCACCCCCTCGGCGGCGAGCAGGGCGAGTTGCCGCACCCGGACCGGCTCGGCGACCGAGCCGTCGGCGCGGACCACCCGGTGCCAGGGCACCGCTCCCCCACCCTGGGACAGCGCACGGGCGACCCGCCGCGGCCCGACGCCGACGAGCCGGCCGATCGTGCCGTAGGTGCTCACCCGCCCGGGCGGGATGCGCTCCACGACGTCGAACACCGCCTCGTCGACGTCCAGCGGCGAGGGACGCGGGGACGGTGGCCCGTCGCTGCTGCGGGTACGGGGCCGCAGGTCGTCGTCCACCTCTCGTACCGACCGCCGGGGGTCAGCCCCGGCGTCCGTACCTGCCCAGCAGTCGGGCCTGCGGCGAGGCGGTCCGCGGCACGTCCAGCGGCGGGTCGAACAGGCCCGGCACACCGTCGGCGGGCAGCCGGTCGGCGACCACCAGGGCCGCGGTGACCAGCGCCGGGTCCAGCTCGGTGTCGCCGTCGGTGGCGCGGGCGAGGTCCCAGGAGTGCACCGTGAGGTCGGCGGTCAGCTCCTCGATGTACTCGGCCGCCGAGGTGGGGCCGCGCTGCAGGTGGACGGTGTGCAGCAGCGCCCGGTCCTGCGCGAAGGCGGCCAGCGCACCGTCGGCGGCGGACTCCCAGCCGGTCAGGGGGTCGTCGCCGAGCAGGTCGCTGGTGTCGTCGGGGAAGCGGCCGTCGATGAGGTCGAAGGGCTCACCGGCCAGCAGCGGCGGCGTCCAGAGCGCCTCGCTCACCAGGTGCGCGACGAGGTCGGCGACCGTCCACCCGGGCAGCGCCTCGTCGTCCCACTGCTCCGGTTCGACCGCGTCGACCCGGTCGGTGAACGCGGCCTGGGCGCGCTGGAAGAGCGCGAGCAGCTCGGTGGGGGCGAATTCGGGCATGCGATCAGTAGACAGCGCGAGGGCCCGGTCCGCCCCCGTACGGGGGGGGCGGACCGGGCCCTCACACCGTCGTCCTGCCGGACGACACCGCGTCCAGGTGCCGTGCCCTGCGGCATGAGCCCTGCCGGGGACTCGTCGAGGAGGCCTCCGGCCCCCACTCCTCGGCCTCAGTAGGTGGGCAGCGTCTTGTCGATCCGCGTGGCCCAGGCCGTCACGCCGCCCTGCACGTGGACGGCGTCGGAAAAGCCCGCGTTCTTGACCGCGGCGAGCACCTCGGCCGAGCGGACGCCGGTCTTGCAGTGCAGCACGATCGGCTTGTCCTGCGGCAGCTGGGACAGCGCCCGGCCGGAGAGGATCTCGTCCTTGGGGATGAGCTTCGCGCCGGGGATCGACACGATCTCGTACTCGTTGGGCTCCCGGACGTCGATCAGCTCGAAGTCCTTGCCGGCGTCCATCATGTCCTTGAGCTCGTCGACGGTGATCGTCGAGCCCGCGGCGGCCTGCTGGGCCTCGTCGGAGACGACGCCGCAGAAGGTCTCGTAGTCGATGAGCCCGGTGATCGGCTCGGCCTCCGGGTCCTTGCGCACCTTGATGGTGCGGAAGGTCATCTCCAGGGCGTCGTAGACCATCAGCCGGCCGAGCAGCGTCTCGCCGATGCCGGTGATCAGCTTGACCGCCTCGGTGGCCTGGATGGCGCCGATCGTCGCGCACAGGACGCCGAGCACGCCGCCCTCGGCGCAGCTGGGCACCATGCCGGGAGGCGGCGGCACCGGGTACAGGTCGCGGTAGTTCGGGCCGTGCTCGTTCCAGAAGACCGAGACCTGGCCGTCGAACCGGTAGATGGAGCCCCACACGTACGGCTTGCCCAGCAGCACGCAGGCGTCGTTGACCAGGTAGCGCGTGGCGAAGTTGTCGGTGCCGTCGACGATGAGGTCGTACTGGCTGAAGATCTCCATCACGTTGTCGCTGTCCAGCCGCGTCTCGTGCAGGCGGACGTCGACGTAGGGGTTGATCTCCTCGATGGAGTCGCGCGCGCTCTCGGCCTTGGACCGGCCGACGTCGGACTTGCCGTGGATGATCTGGCGCTGCAGGTTCGACTCGTCGACGACGTCGAACTCGACGATGCCCAGCGTGCCGACGCCGGCCGCGGCCAGGTACATCAGCACGGGTGAGCCGAGGCCGCCGGCGCCGACGGCGAGCACCTTGGCGTTCTTCAGTCGCTTCTGCCCGTCCATCCCGACGTCGGGGATGATCAGGTGACGGCTGTACCGGCGGACCTCGTCGATCGTCAGGTCCTCGGCGGGCTCCACCAGGGGTGGCAGGGACACGAGCTGCTCCTCAGTACTCGACAGCGGCCCAGCGCAGGCCGGCGTTCGTCGGGTCAACAGCCTGGCACGCAGGACGATTCCCACGGCAGGGCGGGCTGTCGCACCCGACGGTCTGCGTGGAGGCGCAGATCCGACGGCGGGACGTGCGCACCAGCGCACACCGTCGTCGGCTCCTGCCGGTCGACCCTCCCCCGAGGGCAGGGACGAGGCTGCCGGCACCGGTGGACCCCCCACCGGGGACGAGGAGCACCAAGGACTCGCTACACGCCGTCCTGCCGCCGGACCGGCTCTCGGCCTCCTCGTCGAGTGCGCGACGCCCGACGAGGTCGTGACCCGGGTGCAGGACGCCGTCCTGGCGGCCGGGGCCCCACCACTAACGCCGTCGTGGCCGTCGGCCTCCCCGTGTCGGACGACTGACGGTGGCCGACCAGTGCGCGGGAGGCGCTCAGCGCAGCAGGGGGTGGGACGAGGCGCCCGGGCCTCAGCTCCTGGTGGCCAGCCGCTTGAGCGTCTGGCCCACGTAGACGACCGAGAGCACGAAGAAGGCAGCGCCGACGGCTGCCCTCACCTGGTCGTCGGTGAGACCGGAGTTGCGGGCGACCGGATCGGCCACCGCGTCGGCCAGCTTCGCACGCCAGCCCTGCAGACCGGCCTTGCCGAACGAGATTGCGTCCATGCCCGCCCGCTACCCGGGGACGGGCGCGCGGACGCGCACGTGTGGCGGTGCCGGCCGGTGGGCCGACCGTGTCAGGGGTACGGCCAGGCGTTCTTGGCGCAGCCCTCGAGCCCGAGGGTCTGCTGCTGCATGACGGGGGCCGGCCGGCCGGGACCGGGGCACTCCTGGTGGCCGTTGCCGAGGGCGTGGCCCACCTCGTGGTTGACCACGTAGTGCCGGTAGGTGGGGATGTCGCCCTGGTAGTCGGGGACGGCGGTCGCCCAGCGGGCCAGGTTGATGACGGCGCGGTCGCCGTACCGGCAGGAGGTGTAGCCGCCGGTGCCCACGCCCGGGCAGTACCGCTCCATGTTGCCGGGGCTGATCAGGGTGACCCTGAACGCGAAGTCCCCGGCCGCGGCCTCGCCCACCCGCTGGAACGACATCCGCCCGCCGTTGCCCCACGAGCGCGGGTCGCCCAGCGTCTCCTCGACCGCAGCGGCGAACGAGGGCCCGTCCACCTCGATGCCGTCCTCGACCTCGACGACGAAGCGCTGGAGCGGTCCGGTGCCGTAGACCTGCGAGCTGCCGGGGACGACGGTCACGCTGCCCGCGCCCCGCTGGACGAAGCCGGGGGCTCCCATCGCGGTCTCCGGGGCCTCGATCGGTGCGGCGTCGACCTCGACCGGCGCCGTGGGCGTCCCGGTGGGCGTCGCCGAGGTCTCGGGCCCGACGGCGCCCGGGGCCACGGCGGCGACGGACGGCTCCGGCGCAGCGGTGGCCGACCCGGTCGTGCCGGTGTCGCTGAGCACCAGGTCGACGAGGGTGACCACGGTGGCGAGGGCGAGCAGCGGGATGGCGTAGGCGCGCCATCCCCAGCGGGTCACGAAGCGGCGGAACCGGCCGCCTCCGCCGCTCGGGGGTCCCGACCGGGTGCGGTCGCGGACGACGACGCGGGTGCCGCCGGTGCGCGGCGCGTCCGGTCCCCGACCGGGCGCGGGACCGGTCGCCGCGGGACGGCGGCCCTGCGGACGGTCCGTGCGGCTCGGGGACCCCTCCCGCGTCACGACCGGGTTGGTGTCGGCGAACCGCGGGGACTCGTGCGGCTGGGCGCGGCGGGCTGCGGGCGGGGGCACGCGCGGCAGCCCGCGCACGGGGTCCACGGCGTGCGCAGGACGACCGGGCGGGTCGGCGTCCGGAGCCGGTCGGGTGCGCCCGTTCGGTCCGCGGCCGGGAGAGGCGTCCGCGGGACTCACCCCAGCAGGCTCTCACGCCCCGGCGGTCCCGGCGGAGACCGTGCGGTGACGGCGTGTACGCGGCTGGGTCAGGAGGCCCGGACCCGGTCGCCGGGGTCCAGGACCGCCTCGGCGGCGTCCTCGGCCAGCGCCAGCACTGCCCGCGCCGTCGGCTCGGGCGCCTCGAGCATGGCGACGTGCCCGACCCCCTCGAGGACCTGCAACCGCGCGTCGGGGACGGCGTCGGCCAGCCGCGGTGCGAGCGCCGGGTCGACGAGCCGGTCGCGGTCGCCCCAGACGACCAGCGTCGGCGGGCGCAGCGACCGGGCCAGCCGCCAGGCGTTGCGCGGGCCCACCCGCAGGTAGGAGGTGATCAGGCCGCGCATGCTCCGGGTCAGCGCCTGCGTCGCCCACGGCTGCTCGGCGCGCTCGCGCATCTCCTCCAGCGCCTGCTCCAGCCGCACCCTGGGCACCCGGCGCGGGTCGCCGAAGCACATCTGCACCATGCCCCGGACCTGCTGCTCGGGCGTCACGCCGGAGAGCCGGCGCTCGGCCAGCGCGGGGACGCCGGGCAGCAGGAGCAGCAGCAGGGTGCGGTTGAAGGCGCTGGGCACGCGGTAGACCGGCATCGCCGGCGACACGAGCGTCAGCGTGGCCACCAGGTCGGGGCGGCTGGCGGCGACGAACAGCGCGACCAGGCCGCCGAGGGAGTTGCCCAGCAGGTGCACCGGCCGTCCGGCGGCCTCCCCGGGCTCGGCGACGATCCGCTCCAGGACGTCGACGACCGCCGCCACGTGCCCGCGCACCGAGTAGGAGGTGCGGGCCGGTGGCTGCGAGCGACCGAAGCCGGGCAGGTCGAGGGCCCAGCCGTCGAAGCGGACGGCGAGCAGCGCGGCCAGGTCGGTCCAGTTCGTCGAGGTACCACCCAGCCCGTGCACGTAGAGCGCCCGCTCCTGCGGCGCACCCTCGCGGGAGCCGTCCACCGGGCCGGTCCACGGCGTCCGCCGGACGAACACCTCTCCCCCGCGGACGGCGACCTGCTCGCCCGGCCACGGCGGCGGGACGGCATCGGCGCTGGGCAGCGCGACCGTCGACAGCCGGGCCGAGCGGCTCTCCGGGGCGATGGGGGTTGCGGGACCCTCGGGCACCCGGCCGACGGTAGGTCAGCGCGCACGACGGCGCGCGACCGGGTGACCGGTCGGTAACATCTGCCCGCCATGCACCCATCCCGCCCAGCTCCTGCGCCCGTCCGCCGTTCGTCCCGCCTGCCGCGGGGCGCCCGCCGGGCGCAGCTGCTGCAGGCCGCGCAGGAGGTGTTCGTCGCCAACGGCTTCCACGCCGCGGCGATGGACGAGATCGCCGACCGGGCCGGGGTCAGCAAGCCGGTGCTCTACCAGCACTTCCCCGGCAAGCGGGAGCTGTACCTGGCACTGCTGGAGCAGCAGGTCACCCTGCTGACCGACCGCGTGCGCGAGGCGATGGAGGGCACCGACGACAACCGCACCCGCGTCAACGGGGCAGTCGGCGCCTACTTCGACTTCATCAACGCCGACGGCGCCGCGTTCCGGCTGGTCTTCGAGTCCGACCTCAACAACGACGACGACGTCCGCGAGCTCGCCGACCGCGGGCACCGGGCGTGCGTGGAGGCCATCGGCGAGGTCATCGCCGCCGACACCGGCCTGGACCGCGAGCGGGCCCTGCTGCTGGCCTCGGGCCTGACCGGGCTGTCCGAGACCAGCGCCCGCTGGTGGCTGCCCCGCAAGGGCACCGTCTCCCGCGACGAGGCGGTGGCCCTCCTGACGGCGCTGGCCTGGCGCGGCATCTCCGGCTTCCCGCGGGTCGAGGGCGGCGAGGGCACACCGCGCTGAAGAAGGGACCCCGCTGCCCCACCATGGAAGGACCCCGTCCTCCCCACCCCTCGCACACTCGGGGCGGTGCCCTGGACGGGGCCGGCAGCGGGGCCTCGTTCGCTGACGGCGCACCTGCACCGCAGGTCGGCGGCTCGTCGGCTGCACTAGCGTGGGGAACAGCCGCGCAACTCTGAGGAGGCATCCCCCGTGGAAGTCAAGATCGGTGTCCAACACTCCCCCCGGGAGCTGGTCATCGACAGCCCCCAGTCCCC
Organism: Geodermatophilus sp. URMC 65; assembly: GCF_053502545.1. Classification (NCBI taxonomy): domain Bacteria; kingdom Bacillati; phylum Actinomycetota; class Actinomycetes; order Geodermatophilales; family Geodermatophilaceae; genus Geodermatophilus; species Geodermatophilus sp. URMC 65. Next base: position 3,597,890 of record NZ_CP199954.1, on the reverse strand, counting down.
CGACGAGATCGCGACCGAGGTGGCGAGGGCCATGTCCGGCGCGACCAAGGACGGCCTGCTGACCCTGGTCGACGAGCGGGGACGTCGGGTGCTCGTGCCCGTCGACCGCATCGCCTACGTGGAGATCGCGCAGGCCGACCAGCGGCGCGTGGGCTTCATCGCCGGCGCCTGACGGGCACCCGCACGTCCCGACGGGGCGCCCCCGCAGCAGCGGGGGCGCCCCGTCGTCGTGTCAGGGGTTGAGGCCGAGGGTCTTCATCCGCTCGGTGTGCGCGGTGGTGATGCGCTCGATCAGCCGCCCGATGCCGGACAGGTCCCCGGTGCCCTCGAGGATCAGCTCGGCGAGCTGGTCGCGCTCGGCGATGACCGCCTGCGCCTGCCGCATCGCCTCCCCCACCAGCCGCCGTCCCCACAGGGCCAGTCGGCCGGAGAGCGTGCGGTCGGTGGCGATGGCCGCCCGCACCTCACGGACGGCGAAGTCGGCGTGCCCGGTGTCGGCGAGGACGTCGAGGATCAAGCCGCGGTCGGGGTCGGGCAGGAAGCCGGCGATCTCCCGGTAGAACTCCGAGGCCAGCCCGTCCCCGACGTAGGCCTTGACCAGGCCCTCCAGCCAGGTCCGCGGCCGGGTGCTCTCGTGGAAGGCGTCGAGCGCGGGGACGAACGGGATCATCGCCGCGGTCGGCTCGGCGCCGAGCTCGGTGAGGCGCGCGGTCAGCCGGCGGTGGTGGTCGATCTCCGCGGCGGCCATCTGCGCCAGCGCGGCCCGGCCGTCCAAGGTGGGCGCCAGCCGGGCGTCCTCGGCCAGCCGGTCGAACGCGGTCAGCTCGGCGTAGGACAACACGCCCAGCAGGTCGATGACGGCCTGCTCGTCGACGGTGTCCACTGGCGGCTCCCGGGGTCGGTGGGACGGTCGGCGACTGCCCCGGACGGGTGGCACGGGGGGTCCGGACAGCGCGGCGGAGGGAGGCTAACCGCCGCGCGCGTTAGACTGGGAATCGGCGAGCCCTCCGGTTCGCTGTGTATCTGTGCGCTGACGACCGCTGGAGACGACGCCCCGAGGGGTCTCCTCCTGGGCCGACACCGAGGTGCGGCCCGGTCCCTGCTGGCCGCGTCGGCGCTGGAACTGATCCCGCGACACCCGACCGGGACGGCTGCGGAGCGGCGCGAGCGCGCCCCGGAGCCGGTCCCCCAGCAGACCAGAGGCGAGAGCACTGACCTCCACCGAGAACACCCCCACCACACCCGACATCGACCACGCCGAGACCGGCGCGCCGGCTCCCGAGCAGGTCGAGCAGACCGTCGAGGCCCTCGGCGGCGCCCCCGTCGCCGACGACGCCCCGCTGTTCAGCGACTTCGACGTCCACCCCGACGTCATCGCGGCGCTGGCCGAGGTCGGCATCACCCGGACCTTCGCCATCCAGGAGCTCACCCTCCCGCTGGCCCTGGCCGGCAACGACCTGATCGGCCAGGCGCGCACCGGCACCGGCAAGACCCTCGGCTTCGGCGTCCCGCTGCTGCAGCGGGTCGTCCCCGCCGCCGAGGGCGGCGACGGCGTGCCGCAGGCGCTGGTCGTCGTCCCCACCCGTGAGCTGTGCGTGCAGGTCGCCCGCGACCTGGCCACCGCCGGTGCCAAGCGCGGCGTCCGCGTCCAGGCCATCTACGGCGGCCGGGCCTTCGAGCCGCAGGTGCAGGCGCTGCAGAGCGGCGTCGAGGTCGTCGTCGGCACGCCCGGCCGGCTGCTGGACCTGGCGCAGCAGGGCCACCTGATCCTGGGCAAGGTCCGCGTGCTGGTCCTCGACGAGGCCGACGAGATGCTGGACCTGGGCTTCCTGCCCGACATCGAGCGGATCCTCGCGATGGTCCCGGAGCAGCGGCAGACCATGCTGTTCTCGGCGACGATGCCCGGCCCGATCGTGACGCTGTCGCGGTCGTTCATGACCCAGCCGACCCACATCCGGGCGCACGGCAACGACGAGGGCTCGACGGTCCCGCAGACCACCCAGTTCGTCTACCGGGCGCACAACCTGGACAAGCCCGAGCTGCTGTCCCGGGTGCTGCAGTCCCGCGACCGCGGCCTGGTCATGGTCTTCTGCCGCACCAAGCGCACCGCGCAGAAGGTCGCCGACGAGCTGGTCGAGCGCGGCTTCGCCGCCGCCGCCGTGCACGGCGACCTGGGCCAGGGCGCCCGCGAGCAGGCGCTGCGCGCGTTCCGCAGCGGCAAGGTCGACGTCCTGGTCGCCACCGACGTCGCCGCCCGTGGCATCGACGTCACCGGCGTCAGCCACGTCGTGAACTACCAGTGCCCCGAGGACGAGAAGACCTACGTGCACCGGATCGGCCGCACCGGCCGCGCCGGCAGCACCGGCGTCGCGGTCACGCTCGTCGACTGGGACGACATCCCGCGGTGGCAGCTGATCAACAAGGCGCTGGACCTGGAGTTCACCGACCCGCCGGAGACCTACTCCACCTCGCCGTGGGTCTACAGCGACCTGGACGTGCCCGAGGGCGCGACCGGCCGGCTGCCCCGCGCGCAGCGCACCCGCGAGGGTCTGGACGCCGAGACCCTCGAGGACCTCGGCGAGACCGGCAAGCGCACCCGCTCCGGCGGCGGCCACGGGCCGGCCCGGTCGGACGGCGAGGAGCCGGCCGCGGCCCGCAAGAGCCGCCCGCGCCGGCGCACGCGGAGCGGCGGTGGGGCCGCGACCGGTGCCGCTGCCGCGACCGACGCGCCCGTCGAGGTGTCCTCCGGTGAGGGCGCCGCGTCCGGCGAGGGCGCGGCCCGCAAGCGCCGTCGGCGCCGCCGCGGCGGGTCCGGTCGCAGCTCGGCCGAGCCCGCCGCCTGAGGAACCCCCTTGCCCCCCACCGTTCGCAAGCTCGCGGCGGGACCCTGCAACAGGGCCGCCGTGCCCTCCTGCAGGAGGTCAGCCCGCCGATGATGCGTCCGCCGCTGCGGGTGTGGGTGTGGACGGCGGCCACCCTCGCACTGGTGGCCGTCGCCGCTGCGCTCTGGCGGGGCTCCGACGCGGCGGCCACCGACAGCACCACCGCAGCACCGGCCGACGTCCCCAGCGGGACGCCGGCCGGTGCCGTCTCCGCCGCCTGGACCGCGCCGACCACGGCGTCCGGCGGTGCGACCCGGGCGACCGTGGACGGTGGCCGCGTCGTCGTCGGCGACGAGCACGGGGTGCGCGTGCTCGACGTGGTCACCGGCGAGGAGGCCTGGCACTACACCCGCGCCAACGCCCGGCTCTGCGACTGGACCCTCGTCGGCGGCCGCATCGTGGCCGTCTCCGGGACCGAGGACCGCTGCGACGAGGCGGTCGCGCTGTCGGTCGACACCGGCGTGCGGCTCTGGACCCGCAATCTCGACCTGCGCCCCGACGCGGTCCTCACCAGCACCGAGGGCATCGTGCTGGCCACCAGCCCGACCGGTGTCCTCACCCTCGACCCGGTCGGCGACAGCATCCGCTGGCGAGCCGCCCCGGAGGAGGGCTGCACGTTCGCCGACGGGGACGTCGGCGGGGCCGGCGTCGCCGTCCTCGAGCAGTGCGGCGGGTCGACGCGGGTGCGCCTGCTCGACGGCTACGACGGCACCCCGCGGTGGACCCGCGACACGGCGGAGGGGACGGCGCTGGCCGGCGTCGAGCAGGCGGTCGTCGTCAGCGGGGACGACGGCGTGCAGCTGCTCGCCGGTGCCGACGGTGCCCCGGTGGGCACACCCGTCGCCACGTCCCCCGACGACACCGCCGCCAGCGAGGTGCTGGTGACCGCGGTCGGTACCAGCGCGCTCGTGTGGGCCGACGGCACGCTCACCGTCGTCGACCAGGGCACCGGTGCGGTGTCCTGGCGCACGCCGGCCACCGGCCTGCCCGTCAGCACCGTCGACCGGGCGCTGCTCGCCGCGGGGACGTCGGTGCCGGTGCCCGAGGGCGACGTCGTCGTCCTCCGCGACCTCGCGACCGGCGAGGAGCTGCAGCGCGTGCAGACCCCACCGCTGCCGGCCGGCGGGCTGCTCACCGTGGCCGGCCCGGTCGTCGTCCACCAGCTGCCCGACCAGGTTCTCGCCCACCACTGAAGGAGCACTTCGCCCTCGGCCCCGTCCAGGGCACCGCCCTGAGCTCGCGACGGGCGGGGAGGACGGGGTCCTTCGACTGCAGGGGGGCCGCCGCCGAGGTTGACTGGTGGGCATGGTGATGCCCGGCGGCCCGGACGACCGCGCTCCTCTCTCGATCGCCCCCGACGACCTCCGCCAGCTCGCCGACCACGACGCCCGGCACCGCACGTTCGACGGCGGCGCCGGTCCGCTGACGGCGCTGGACACCGGGGGCGACGGCGAGCGCGGCACCGTCCTGCTCGTCCCGGGCTTCACCGGGAGCAAGGAGGACTTCGCACCGCTGCTGCGTCCGCTGTGCGCCGCCGGCCACCGGGTCGTCGCGCTCGACCAGCGCGGCCAGTTCGAGTCCCCCGGCCCCGACGACCCGGCCCGCTACTCGGTCGCCGAACTGGGCCAGGACCTGGTCGCCGTCGCCCGGCAGCTGCGCGCCGAGGGCGCCGGCACGCTGCACCTGCTCGGGCACTCCTTCGGCGGGCTGGTCAGCCGGGCCGCCGTCCTGGCCGAGCCCGCGGCGTTCACCAGCCTCACCCTGCTCGGCTCCGGTCCGTCCCGGCTGGGCGGCGCCCGGGCGGAGCTGCTCGAGCACCTGACCCCGCTGCTGGACGCCGGGGGCGTGCCGCTGGTGCACGAGACGCTCGAGCAGCTGGCGATGACCGACCCGAAGGCGCAGCAGGTGCCCGAGCCGACCCGCGCGTTCCTGTCCCGGCGGTTCCTCGCCAACAGCGCGGCGGGCCTGCGCGGCATGGCCGACGCGATGACCCGCGAGCCCGACCGGGTCGCCGAGCTCGCGGCCACCGGCGTCCCGGTGCTGGTGGCGCACGGGGTGGCGGACGACGCGTGGACACCGGCCGTCCAGGAGGACATGGCGCACCGGCTCGGCGCCCGGCACGAGGTCATCCCGGGCGCGATCCACTCCCCCGCCATCGAGAACCCGGCCCGCACGGTGGAGGTCCTGCTGGGTTTCTGGGCCTCGGTCCCCGCTGCCGGCCGCTCCGCCGAGGACGCCGGGGCGCTGCGGTGAACCCGACGCCGTCGATCCGTGACTTCACCGCCGAGGAGGACCTGCTCGGCTTCTTCGGCCCCGACAGCGTCAGCTGGCGCATCCACGCCGACCCCGCCTTCTCCGTCGGTGGCATCCGGGCGCTGCTGCTGCAGGCCCTGCACCCGGTGGCGATGGACGGCGTCGCGCGCTTCTCCACCGCCTTCACCGACGATCCGTGGGCGCGACTGACCCGCACGGCCGAGTACGTGGCCACGCTGACCTTCGGCACCCGCCGGGACGCGCTGCGCTCGGTGCGCCGGGTGCGCGGGATGCACCGCGGCAACACGGCGGTCGAGGGAACCACCGGCCGCAGCTACGCCGTCGACGACCCCGACCTGCTGCTGTGGGTGCACTGCTGCGAGGTCGACTCGCTGCTGTCGGTGGCCCGCCGCGCCGGGGTGCCGCTGACCGACGAGGAGGCCGACCGCTACGTCGCCGAGCAGGTGGTCGCCGCGGTGCTCATCGGCTGCGAGGCCGACGACGTGCCGGCGAGCGTGGCCGGGCTCGATGTCTACCTGCAGCGCACCCGCCCCGAGCTGGCGGTCACCCCGGCGGCACGGGACGCCTCGCGCTTCGTCCTGGTGCCCCCGATGCCCGGGTGGGTGCAGCTGCTGACCCCTGCACGGCCCGCGTGGAGCACCCTGGCCGCCATGGGTGCCGCGACGCTGCCCCGGTGGGCGCGCCGGCTGTACGGACTGCCGGGCTACGGCCTGACCGACACCGCCGCGACCGCCGCCGTGCGGGCGTTCCGCCACGCGGCGCTGGCGGTGCCGGCACAGATCCGGGAGTCGCCCATCGTGCGGGCGGCCCGGGAGCGCGTCGCCTCGGCCGAGCCGCGCACCGCCTGAAGGAGGACCCCGTCCTCCCCCCCTCGAGGAAAGGACCCCGGCCCCCTTGCGGGGTCCCGCCACGAGCTTGCCAGCGGTGGGAGGCAAGGGGGTCCTTTCTCAGGCGCCGGCGGTCGCCTCCTCGGCGAGGAAGCTCCACGTCTCCCGCGGCGGGGTGGCCGCCTGGCCGACCGCGCAGCTGGGCCGGAAGTCGCACCAGCCGCACTGCCGGCCGGGGACCGCGGGGAACGCGACGTCCGGGTCCTCCCCGCCGTCGACAGCCGCGGTCGCCGCGGCGATGTCGGCGGCGACGTCCTCCGCCCGGCGGACGTGGTTGGCCAGCGACCGGTCGGTGTGGTCGAAGGCGGCCACCGTGCCCGACGGCAGGTGGTGCAGCTCGACCCGGCTGCACGGCCGGTGCAGGGTGCGACGCACGCCCAGCACGTACGCGGCCAGCGCGGGTGACCCGCGGGCCTCGTCGTCGGTGCAGACCGAGCGGCCGGTCTTGTAGTCGACGACGACCAGCTCGTCGCCGCGCTGGTCGATCCGGTCGACCCGGCCGGACAACGCCAGCCGCTCGGTGGTGGCGGCCACCTGCCGCTCGGTGCCGACCGGCTCGTCGGCGGGGTCGAGGCCGCTCACGTAGTCGGTCAGCCAGCCCGCGGCCCGGGCGCGCCACCGTTCGGACTGCTCGGCGTCGCGGAAGCCCGCGGTCGACCAGACCCCGTACAGCAGCTGTCGGGCCGCGGCCGGCGTGCGCTTCGGCAGCGGCAGCTCCCACCACGAGCGCAGCGCGGCGTGCACCGCCGAGCCGACGCTGTTGTGCGCCCACGCCGGGCCCTTGGGCGGGGTGGGCCGGTCGACGTAGGCGTGCCGGTAGCGGCGCGGGCAGTCGCTGAAGGCGGCCAGCTTGCTCGGCGTCGCCGGGAACAGTCGCCGCGGCATGCCGGGCATCTCCAGCTGTGCGCCTCCCACGCCGGTCACGCTAACCGGCGGTGCCGCCGGTCCCGGGGAACGGCACGGCGCCCGTCCCGGCGGCCAGCAGCGCCTCGTACTGGTCCGGCGCGGTCGTGCAGGCGGCGATCGGGGTCGTCTTGTTGTTGCCGTGGTAGTCGCTGGAGCCGGTGACCAGCAGCCCGAGCTCGCCGGCCAGTCCCCGCATGTGGGCGCGCTCGTCCGGGTCGTGGTCGGGGTGGTCGACCTCCAGGCCGAGCAGCCCGGCCTCGGACATCGCCGCGATCGCCTCGTCGCCGACCACCCGGCCGCGCCGGGTGGCCAGGCCGTGGGCGAACACCGGCACCCCGCCGGCCGCACGCACGAGGGCGATGCCGTCGAGCACGTCGGTGTCGGCCTTGGCGACGTAGAAGGGGCTGCGGTGGTGCAGCAGCGTGGCGAAGGCCTGGTCGACCGAGTCGACGACGCCGGCCTCCACCAGCGCGCGGGCCACGTGTGGCCGTCCCACCACCCCGCCGCCGGCGCGCTCGACGATCTCGTCCCAGACGACCGGGTGCCCGGCCCCGGCGAGCCCGGCGACGATCCGCTCGCCGCGACCGAGCCGCTCCTCGCGCAGCCGCGCCCGCTCCGCGGCCAGGCCTGAGTGCTCGGGGTCGAACAGGTAGGCCAGCAGGTGCACGCTGATCGGCGGCGCCTGCGCCGGGAACCAGCGGCAGGACAGCTCCATCCCCGGGACGACGGTCAGCCCCTCGGGGCGGGTCCGCTCGGCCTCGGCCCAGCCTGCGGTGGTGTCGTGGTCGGTGAGCGCGACGACGTCCAGGCCCGCCTCCCGCGCCGCGGTGAGCAGCTCGGCGGGACTGTCGGTGCCGTCGGACACCGACGAGTGCGTGTGCAGGTCGATCCGCATCAGCGCCCAGCCTGCCGCATCCTGCGGCCGGCCACCCGCGGCGAGCGGGGACGCCGCGGCGGCAGCGGCGGGATCGGCTGGGTGTCCCGCCGTCCGTCGGTGGGGGCGTCCCGCGCGGGGCGGTCCGACGACTGGGGCGACGGCCGGCGCGGCTGCCGCGGTGACGGCTCGGCCTCGCCCTCGTCGTCCCCCTTGTCCGCACCGTTGCCGCCGAACAGCAGGTCGCTCACGTCGCGGTAGAGCACGCCGGCCCGCGGCAGGTAGGTGATCTCCGAGAGCGCCTGCTGCTGGCCGGCCGACTCGAAGCGGAACGTGCCGTAGCCGAGCAGCTGGCCGAGCAGCGTCTCCTTGTACGTGAGGTCGGTGATGCGGCGCAGCGGCAGCAGGGCCACGGTCCGGACGATGATCCCGGTGGTCAGCAGCACCCGGCGGTTGGTGACGATGAAGTGCCGCATCCACCACTCGCCGATCCGCAGCACCAGGTACCCCAGGGCACCGACCAGCACGATGAGACCGACGCTGGCGGTGACCCGGTTCTCCGGGTCGAGCACCATCAGCCCCAGGCCGACGGCCAGGACCGGCAACGCCTTGGCCACCGGGACGATGAGCACTGCCCAGTGCCGGCGGGTGGCGATGACGGGCGGCTTCTCGTGCGGGAGCAGGTACTTGTCGGCGTCCTTGCTCCACCGCGGCCGGCGGCCGTCGGGAGGTGGTGTCGCCGGGCCGCCCACGCCGGCCTAGGCGAGGGAGTCGAAGAACTCGGCCAGCGAGGATGCCGCGTCGCCGAGGGCGTGGCCGGCGGTGCGGACGAAGTCGGCGGAGCTCTCGGGCGCCGAGATGACGTAGAAGACGACGAAGGCGAGCGCCAGCCAGGTGAGGACCTTCTTCACCGTCACCTCCGCGGTGGCTGTCGGACGGACGCGCGGACGGGGGCGCCCGCACGGCGAGCCCCATGCGTAACACACGGCACAGGGCCCCCACCCGGGACACGCCGCCGGGGATGCGGGTCGGTCCGATCCGTCACGGCCCGGGCAGGAGGTGCTCGCTGGGCGGACCGAGCGGCAGGTCGGGGTAGAGCCGCTCGCGCAGGTCGAGCAGCGTCAGTCGCTCGGCGAGCAGCCACGCGGCCGACATCGGCCACATGACCAGCCACAACCAGACGCCGTAGGCCTCCCCGACGAAGGCTGCCCGGTCGTCGGAGGTCGGCACGGCCCACAGCGGCGCCCGCTGCCCGGCGGCCTCGACGTCGGCCGACGATGGGCCGTTGATGACGTCGCCGGGGTCGAGGCCGGGCAGCCCGGCGTACCCGCAGCCGACGCCGGTGCCCGGCTCCTCGGCGACGAGCACCAGCTCGGCCGAGCCGCCGAGCGGCGCCGGTCCGGCGCAGTCCACGACGATCGCGCGCGCCCCGGGCTCCCCGCCCCACGCCAGGCCGGTGACCGTCCAGCCCGGCGGCATCGGGTCGGGCACCCACGCGGGCACCCGGGCGTCGGCGGTCACCGCGGCGATGGCGTCGTGCGCCACCAGCAGCGTGTGGTGCAGCGGCGTCACCGCACCGTGCACGTGGCACCAGGCCTGAGCCGAGTTCCCGGGGCGGACGACCACGCGTTCGCCGCAGCGGGGACAGACCGTGGTCGCAGTCATCGGGCATCACCGTCCTGTGACCGGACGGGTTCGTCAAGCGCTGAGCCCTGCGGGGTGCGTGCGTACCGTTCGGGGCGTGCCTCCCGCCGCCGACGCTGCGCTGCCCGTGGTCGCCTGCGTCGGGGCGGTGGTGCTCGACGCCCGGGGCCGGCTGCTGCTCATCCGGCGAGGTCACGAGCCCAGCCGCGGGCTGTGGTCGGTGCCCGGCGGCCGGGTGGAGCCCGGTGAGTCGATGGCCGCGGCGGTCGAGCGCGAGGTGCGCGAGGAGACCGGCCTGGCGGTGCGGGCCGGCGCCGAGGTGGGCCGGGTGCGGATTCCGGGCCGCGGTGTCGTCTATGACGTCGTAGACCTGGCCTGCACGCTGCTGGACCCGGCAGCCGTCCCGGTGGCCGGCGACGACGCGGACGACGTCACCTTCGCCGACGCGGCCGACCTCGAGCGGCTGACCTGCACACCGCGGCTGCTGGAGACGCTGCGCGGCTGGGGCGTGCTGCCGTCCTGAGCCGGCCCGGCAGCACGCCCGCCGGTCAGCTGCGCGGCCTGGGCTCCGGGCGGCCGGGCTGCTCGCCGCCGCGGGCCTCGCCGTAGGAGCGCTTGGGCACCATGACCTTGCGCCGGAAGACGCAGACCACGGTGCCGTCCTGCTTGTAGCCGATGGTCTCGACGTGGACGACGCCGCGGTCGTCCTTCGACCTCGACTCGGTCTTGTCCAGCACCGTCGTCTCGCCGTAGATGGTGTCGCCGTGGAAGGTCGGCGCCACGTGCCGCAGCGACTCGATCTCCAGGTTGGCGATGGCCTTGCCCGACACGTCCGGGACGCTCATGCCGAGCAGCAGCGAGTAGACGTAGTTGCCGACGACGACGTTCCTGCCGAAGTCGGTGGTCTCCGCCGCGTAGTGGGTGTCCAGGTGCAGGGGGTGGTGGTTCATCGTGAGGAGGCAGAACAGGTGGTCGTCGTACTCGGTGACGGTCTTGCCCGGCCAGTGCTTGTAGACCGCACCGACCTCGAACTCCTCGTAGTACCGACCGAACTGCACGTGCTGCCTCCGCGGTGTCGACGCTGACATCGGGGCACCGGCCGGTCGCTGGGCACGGGCCCACCGCGCCCGGGGGGCCAGCTGCCCACCACGCGTCGGTGACCCCTCTGGACGGCCGCCGATCCTACGATGCGCCCGTGGTACCGGCTCCCCCCGTTCCGGACCCCGGGGAGCCCGGTGTCCTGACGCTCTCGCCCACCGGCCGCCGGGTCCGGCTCGCCGCCACCGCCGTCGTGCTCGCGCTGCTGCTCGGCGGCACGCTGTGGGGCAACGACTCCGAGTTCCCGTTCGGCCCGTTCCGGATGTACTCGACCCGCGCCGACCCCGACCGCCCGGTGGTCTCCACCAGCGTGGTGGGCGTGACCGCCGACGGCGACGAGGTGCGGCTCTCCGGCGGTGAGGTGGGCCTGCGCCGGGCCGAGTTCGAGGGGCAGATGTCCCGTCTCGTCGAGGAGCCGCAGCTGCTGGGTCTGCTCGCCGAGTCCTACGCCGACCGCCACCCCGCAGCTGAGCCGCTCGTGGCGGTGCAGGTGGTGCAGCGGCGGCACGCACTCGACGGCGGCCGGCGCACCGGCGAGGTCACCGAGGGCGTGCTCGTCGACCACGCCGTCGCGACCGACCGGGAGGGCACCCCGTGAGCACGACCGCCTCCCCCGGTGCCGGCGCGACCGCCGCTGCGCCGTCACCCACGGGCTACCGCAGGTGGTCGGACTGGTGGTTCCGGCCCGTCCCGCTGGCGCGCGTCGCCGTGTTCCGGACCATCGCCTACCTGTTCGTGCCGATCGACGTCTTCCTGACCACGGCCTGGGTGCGGGCGCACGCCGACGTCCCCACCGAGTGGTACGCGCCGCTGACCATCGGCCGGCTGCTGCCCCTGCCGACGCCCACCCCGGCGGTCGTGTTCGTCGTGCAGTGGGCCCTCGTCGGGACCGCCCTGGTGGCGGCGACCGGCCGGGCGCCCCGCCTGCTGGGCACCGCGGTGTTCCTCCTCTACTTCGAGTGGATGGTCATCGCGATGAGCTACGGGAAGGTGGACCACGACCGGATCGCCTACCTCGTCGCGCTGGCGGTGCTGCCCACCATCGGGCGCGTGCGGTGGCGCGACAAGCGCTCCTCGGAAGCGGCCGGCTGGGCCATGGCGGCGGTCTTCGTCGCCGTCATGCTCACCTACTTCCTGGCCGCCTGGGCCAAGATGCGCTTCGGCGGCTGGGACTGGGCCACCGGCTCCACGCTGGCCCGGGCCATGGTGCGACGCGGCACCGTGCTGTCGGACTGGACCCTCGAGACGCCCGGCCTGTTGGTGGCCGCCCAGTGGGCGATGCTCGCGCTGGAGTTCGCCGCACCGCTCATGCTGCTCGTCCGGTCGGCCCGCGCACGGGTCGCGCTGGTGGTCTTCCTGCTCGGCTTCCACCTGTCCGTCTACGCCAGCGTGGCGATCATCTTCCTGCCGCACTGCGTCGCGATCCTGTCGATCCTGCCGTGGGAGCGGCTGCCCGACGCCACCCGCCGGCTGCGCGCCCGGACCGGCAGCGGGCGCCCGGCCGAGGTCTCCCCGGCCGGGGCCGCACTCCCGGACTGAGCCGGCACGCGCGCTGTGCCGGCTACGGGCCCGGTCAGATCAGCGCACCGATGCGGGCCGCCATGTCCGCCTCGTGCTGCTGGTAGGACGCCGCCACGCTGCTGAGCAGACCGCCCATGCCGGTGAGCGCGTCGCTGACGCCCTGGGCGCTGAGCCGCCACTGCTCGTAGAGCTCGGTGAACCGGGCGGCGGCCTGGCTGTCGGTCCACCCCTCGAGCACCGAGGCGTCCACGCTGCTCGACAGGGTGGTGTGCCGGGCGGTGGTCTCGGCGGCCTCGGCGCGGCACTGCCCGGCCAGCGACTCCAGGGTGGCGATCTCGACCTTCACGTGTCCTCCTCGTGGTCCGGGTCCCTCCCGGTCGGGGCGGACGTTAGGTGCCCGACCCCTCCTGCCCACCCCGGTCGTCCACAGCCCCGCCGCCGTCCACAGATCCGGAGGCGGACCCCCGGGCGGCGGAGCGCTCGGGCCAGGGTCGGGACGTGCCCGCCCGCTCCCCCGCCACCCGCTGCTGGACCCTCGTCACGTCCAGCGGCGCCCTCGACGTGGCGATCTCCGCCTGCGACGACGAGCGGCTGGGCGCGGTCCTGCCCCCGCTGGTCGCCGCGCTGCGCCTGCCGTCCGCAGAACTCTGGTCCGGCAGCACCCGGCTGGCTCCCGAGCTCCCGCTCACCGACCCTGCGCTGCTGCACGGGGCACTGCTGGGCCTCGGACGGCCCGGGCCACGCCCGGGCGCCGCGGCGGGGTCCAGCGCGCTGGAACTGCACGTGGTGGGCGGCCCGGACGCCGGGACGGCGCTGCCCCTGGACCGGGGCCGGCACGTCGTCGGCCGGAGCAGTGACGCCACCGTCCGGCTGACCGACCCCGATGTCTCCCGCCGGCACGTGCTCGTCGAGGTCGGCGCCGGGAACCTCACCGTCCGCGACCTCGGCTCCAGCAACGGCAGCCGGCTGGACGGCGCGCCCCTCGACGGGCAGCCGCGGCCGTGGCCGTCCGCGGCACTGCTCCGGCTGGGGTCGAGCACGCTGCGGACGACGGGACCGGGCAGCGCTCGCGCCGCCGTCCGGCCGGGAGGTGGTGGACGGCTGCAGCTGCGTCCGCACCCGCGTCTGCACCAGCCGCGCGAGGACGTCGAGATCGCACTCCCGGTCGCGCCCACCCCCACACCACCTCGGCGGCTGGCGTGGGTGGCCATGGCCCTCCCGGCGGTCGGTGGCGTGGCCCTCGCCTGGGCGCTCGACTCTCCGCACTTCCTCATCTTCGCCCTGCTCAGTCCGGTGGTGGCGGTGGGCACGTGGCTCTCCGACCGGTGGTCGGGCCGGCGCACGACGCGACGTGCCCGGGCAGCCCACGCCGGGGAGCTCGCCGAGGCCGAGGACCGGTTGGCAGCCGCCCTCCGCGCCGACGAGCGCGCGGCCGAGGCCGCCTCCCCGGACCTGGCCGCCCTGGCCACCGCGGCCCGCCGCCGGTCCACCGACCTCTGGCAGCGACGTCGGGGGGACGCCGACGCGCTGGCCGTGCGGATCGGTACCGGCCCCGGAGAGGCCCGCGTGGTGCGGGTGGACCCCGACGGCTCCCGTGGCCGGGAGTGGTCGGACCGGCTGCCCGTCGTCGTCGAGCTGGCCGCCACCAGGGGGCTCGGCGTCGCCGGTCCGCGCGAACCGGCGGTGGGCGTCCTCGCCGGCGTCCTGGGTCAGCTCGCGGCGCTGCACGCGCCCGGCGAGGTGGAGCTGGCCCTGCTCACCACACCCGACCGGCTGGCCGACTGGGCCTGGCTGCGGTGGCTGCCCCACCTCGCCGCGGGGTCGGTGCACGTCCGCACCGCTCCCCCGGCCGACGACGCCGACGAGGAGACCCTCCGGTGGCTCACCGCCCTCGTCTCCCGGCGGGCGAGCGGAGAGGACGGTGCCCCCGGCTGGGTCGCCGTGCTGGTCGACCGGCCGGTCGGCCCCCGGGTGCTGGCCGCGCTGCGCAGCGTGCACCCCGTCCGGGTCGTCGTCCTCGGCTGCGGCTCCTCGGCAGCGGACCTCCCCGGGCTCGGGGACGCCGTCCTGCTGCTCGGCGGCGAGACCGGCGAGCGGGCGACCCTGCTCCGGTCCGGTGCAGGCGAACAGCCGGTGGCGGTCGTCGACCGGCTGCCGCGGCGGGTCGCCGCACAGCTGGCGCGCGACCTGGCCGTGCTCGCGCCCGCTGCCTCCGACGCCGCCCTCCCCCGTCAGGTCCGACTGCTCGACCTGGCGGCCGCCGCGGTCGGCGGGTGGTCCCGGGCGCGCGACTCGCTGGTCGCGACGCTGGGCCGCACCGCGACCGGGGACCTGTCGGTCGACCTGTGCCGGCACGGCCCGCACGCACTGGTGGCCGGGACCACGGGTTCGGGCAAGTCCGAGCTGCTGCAGACGCTGATCATCGGCCTGGCGCTGACCCACCCGCCAGACCGGTGCTCGTTCCTGCTCGTCGACTACAAGGGTGGAGCGGCGTTCGCCGAGGCGGCCGAGCTCCCGCACACCGTGGGTCTGCTGACCGACCTCGACGGCGCGACGACCGCCCGGGCGCTGCGGTCGCTCACCGCCGAGCTCACCCGCCGCGAGGCACTCCTCGCCGCTCACGGCGTCCCCGACCTGGCGGCCCTGCCCGAGTCGGTGGAGCTGGCCCGCCTGGTGATCGTCGTGGACGAGTTCGCCGGGCTGGCCGAGGAACTGCCTGCCTTCCTGTCGGGGCTCGTCGGCATCGCGCAGCGGGGGCGCTCGCTCGGCGTGCACCTGGTGCTGGCGACCCAGCGTCCCGGCGGCGTCGTCTCCCCGGAGATCCGCGCCAACTGCACACTGCGCATCTGCCTGCGGACGACCGACGAGGCCGAGTCCCGCGACGTGCTCGGCTCGGCACACGCCGCCGTGCTGCCGGTCGACGTCCCCGGCCGCGGTTACCTGCGGACCGGTGGCGGCCCGCCCGTGCCGTTCCAGGCGGCACGGGTCAGCGGCGGGCCGGACGGTGTCCGGGACACCGGGCCGCAGGTTAGGCCGTGGGGCTGGCCGGCACCCGTCCTGGTGGCGGAGGAGGTGCCGGCCGGGTCCAGCGACCTGGCCCGGCTCACCGCGGAGCTGGCGCGCCGGGCCGACGAGACGGGACTGCCGCGGCCGCACCGGCCGTGGCGTCCCGCCCTGCCCGACCGCCTGTCCGCCGTGGACCTGCGGGACCTCGCGGGTGGCGGTCCGAGCCCCCGACTGCGGCTGGGACTGCTCGACCGCCCGGACGCGCAGACACAGGAGCCGCTGGAGCTGGACCTGGACCGAGCCGGCGGCTGGCTCGCGGTCGGCGGTCCGCGCAGCGGGCGGACGACGTTCCTGCGGTCCGCGCTCGCCGAGGCGGTCACCGCGTTCGGCCCCGACCGGTTGCACGTGCACGTGCTCGACCACGGCGGCGGCGGACTGGCCGCGGCGGTGACCGGCCTCCCGCACACCGGCACCGCGGTCGGTGGGGACGACGCCCTGCGGACCGTGCGGCTGCTGGACCGGCTGACGCAGGAGGTCGCGGCACGGCGCGCGGCACCGCCCGGTGGGCCTCGCCCGCACCTGCTGCTGCTCGTCGACGGCGTCGAGTCGGTCATGACGCAGCTCGACGAGTCCGATCCCGGCCGGGGGTCGGTGGCGCTGCTGCGCCTGGTCCGGGACGGCGGGGCGGCCGGGCTGACGTGCCTGCTGACTGCCGATCGCGCCGTCCCGGGCGGCAGGCTGGCCACCGCCGTCGGCACCCGGCTGGTCCTGCCGCTGCCCGACCGCGCCGACTACGCCGTCGCCGGCATCCCGGCCCGCGACGTGCCCGGACACCGGCCACCCGGCCGGGCGCTGGTCGGGGAGGAGGCCCGGGAGTGCCAGCTCGTCCTGCCCCGGGAGCTGCCGAGGACCGGGCTCGGCGCACCCCGCCACGGGGGTCCGCTGTCGATCCCCGAGCTCCCGACCGCCCCCGTCCTGCCGCTGCCCAGGCCGACCGGCGGCGGGCACCCGCTGCTGCTGCCGGTCGGGCCCGGCGGTGACGACGGCGGCGTGCTGACCGTCGACCTGGCCCGCACCGGCGGCCTGCTCGTCGCCGGGCCGCCCGGTAGCGGACGGACCACGGCGCTGGCGTGCTCGGCGCGCCACCTCGCCGCTGCGGGGGCCGCCGTCCTGCAGGTCGTCCGGGACCCCGACCGCGCCTCCGCGGGGAGCACCCCCGCCCTGTCTCGGCTGGCCGCCACGGACCTCGCCGGCTGGCAGGAGTGGCTCGCCGGGCTGCGCGGTACCCCCGGCGCCGTGGTCGTCGACGACTCCGCCGACCTGGCGGACTCCGCTGTGTTCGGCGCGCTCACCGCGGCCGAGGCCGGGTCGGACGTCGTCCTCCTCGTGGCCGGGACGGCGGCCGAGCTGTCAGCGGCCTACCGGGGCCCGGTGCCCGCGCTGCGGCGGCGACGCAGCGGCCTGCTGCTGTCGCCGGGGCAGGGGGACGCCGACCTGCTGGGCATCCGGCTCCCCCGCACACCGGTCCCCGCACGCCCCGGCTCGGGCTGGCTGGTGGTGGCCGGTGCGGCCGAGCGGGTGCAGGTCGCCCGTCGTGACCCGCCCCCGGACCGGGTCCCGGCCGCGGTGGGCACCGGAACCTGCGGTGCAGCGTGGTGAACCGGCCGCCAGTCCCGGGATCACAGCAGCTCGAGCAGCGTCCCGATCTCCTGGGTGGCGTACCAGGCGAGCTCGTGACCCTCGGCCTGGTCCACGACGAACTGGGCGTCCTCACTGCCGAGGTCGGCCTCGAGCACGACGCCGACCGCCGCCCGGACGTCGTCCTCGGCCTCCGCACCGTCGACGTGCGCGCTGGCGACCGCGGCCAGGGTGACGTCCCCGGTGATGCGGACGGCACCGCGGTCGGCGTCCGGGTCCTCGACCTCGCTGACCGCGGAGTCGGGGACGTCGGCGGCCAGCACGACGCGGCGTCGAGCGGCGGAGGGGTCGACGTCGACCAGCCGGAGGCTGGCCCGCGCCGCCGCGAGGAGGGCGGCGTACTCGAGCTCCTCCTCGTCGGCCCCGGCGTCACTGAGGGCGTAGAACTCGCGCAGGCCCAGGGTGACCGCGAAGGCGGTGAGCGGCCCGGTCAGGCTCCCCTCGTCCACGAGCGTCCGCAGGACGTTGGTCGTGGCGGGCAGGTACACACGCACCGGGCTGGCTCCTTCGCGCCGAGGGGACGCACGACGGTATCCCGGCGCGGCCACGGCCCCGCGGGCCGCGGCTCAGCCCGCGGTCTCGACCAGGACGGCGAGCTCCTGCTCGATGAGGTCGGCGAGCACGTCGACGTCCCCGACGCCGTCGCGGTCGGCGTTCAGGCCGAAGAAGACACGACCGTCGTAGCTGGTGATGCCCACCGACAGCCCCTGCCCCGGCGCGAGCGGGACCACGGGGAAGACCTCGAGCATCCGGGCGCCGGCGGCGTACAGGGGGACCTGCGGCCCCGGCACGTTGGTGACCACCAGGTTGGCCATCCGGCGGGACAGGCCACGCGCCGCCCGCGCGCCGAGGGCGTGCAGCGTGGGCGGGGCGAAGCCGGTGAGCGCGATGAGCGCGTCCGCGCCGACCGACCGGCCGTGCTGGCTCACGCCGCGCATCGCGAAGCTCAGCCGCGTCAGCCGCACCCGAGGGTTGGGCTCGCCGACGGGGAGGTCGACCAGGTAGCTCGACACGCGGTTGCCCGACGCCTCCTCTTCCTCGCCCTGGACCGACACCGGCACCAACGCCCGCACCGAGGTCGACCCCACGACGGCCTGCCCCCGCGACAGCAACCAGTCCCGCAGTGCTCCGGTCACCACGGTCAGCAGCACGTCGTTGACCGTTCCGCCGTGTGCCTTGCGGACCCGTTTGACGTCGTCGAGATCGACCCGTGCCACCGCGACCCGGCGCTGGCTGCCGTGCGTCGCGTCGAGGGGCGTGTGCGGAGCCGGGAACAACGCCGACCGCGCCGCCCGCACGGCGTCCTCGGCCGCGCTGGTCAGTCGGGCGCCGGTGGCCCGCGCGTCGGTCACGGCGTGCCGCGCCGTCTCGACGACCGCCGTCGGGCGTGCCGCGTACTCCGCCACGGCCTCGCGGACCAGCTGCAGCGCGCCGGGCAGCCGGCGGGGTCGCCACGGGCCGGGCGCGGGGACCGTCGCGTCCGGCGAGTCGTCGAGCAGGACCTGGCCGATGTCGACGGTGCCCAGTCCGTCGACCAGCGCCGGGTGCGTCTTCGTGATGACCGCGACCCGGCCCTCGGCCAGGCCCTCCACGAGGTAGACCTCCCACAGCGGCCGCCCCCGGTCCAGCGGGCGGGCGACCACCCGGGAGACGAGGTCCAGCAGCTGGGCCTGCGTCCCCGGCCGGGGTACCGCGGACCGGCGGACGTGGTACTCGATGTCGAAGTCCGGGTCGTCGGCCCACACCGGGTTGGCCAGGTGCCCGGGCACCTCGAGGACCCGCTGCCGATAGCGCGGCACCAGCGGGAGCCGGGCCTCGATCAGAGCGGCGATCGCGTCCAGACCGCCCGCCGGCGGCTCGAGCACGAGGACGCCGGCCACGTGCATCGGGTTGTCCGGCTTCTCGAGGTAGAGGAACGACGCGTCCAGGGTGGTCAGGCGCTCCACCTTCGGTCTCCTCCCGGTCGGTGCGCTCACGCTACGGCGCGGCACCGCCAGACCGACAGCCCCGCGTGCAGTGGCGCCCGTCGTCTCACCCGGCACGTCGGCGAAGCCGCGGACGCCCCCGGCCGGACGCCGGCACCGGCACGCCGGTGAGCGCGGCGGCCATCGCCCGCAGCTCCGTGCGCAGCGGAGAGCTCGGCGCGACCTCGGCCAACGCGCGTCCATCGGCCAGGGCCGCGTCGGTGGCGGGACGGTCGGCGGGCAGGAAGAAGCCCACCTGGCGGCCGGCGAAGCGCTGCAGCGCGTCACCGATCTCGCGGCGGGGGTCGCCGGGCACCGGTCCACGCCGCACCTGGTTGACGACCACGACCGGTTCGACGTCGGGCAGCACGTCGCGCAGCTCGCCGAGGGCCCGGATGCTGCGCTGCAGCGCCACGGGGTCCGCCCCGCTCACGCAGAGCACGGTGTCCGCGGCCTCCAGGACGGTGAGCGTCACGCCGTTGCGCCGGGGCGCCGCGGTGTCGAAGGACAGCTCCTCGTCCTCCTCGAGGCTGAAGGCGCAGTCGACCACGGTGAGCTCGACGCTGCGGCGCACCTCCTCCAGGACGGCGGCCACGGCGTGCGGCCGCAGCTCGGGCCAGCGGTCCGCGCGCGCCAGCCCGGTCAGGACGCCCAGCCGCGGGCGCACCGCCCAGGCCAGCCGGCCGAGCGCCGCCTCGTCGAGGGTCCCGGCGGCCGCCTGCCGCGCCGCGCCGGCCAGCCCGGGCGACTCGTCGAGCAGGCCGAGCACCTGGGCCACCACGCCTCCGTAGACGTCGGCGTCGACGAGCAGGGTCGACACGTCCAGCCGGGCGGCCTCGTCGGCGAGCCCCACGGCGACCGTCGTGCGGCCGGGGGCGCCGGTCGGACCCCAGACCGCGATCACGCGGCCTCGGCCCGCCGACCGTTCCGGCGCCGGCTCCGGCAGCCCGTGCGCGGGCAGGGCGGCCCGCGGGTCGGCGATGTCCCGGCCGGCGGACGGCCCCCCGGCCACCGCCTCGCGCAAGGCCCGGGCGATGGCCTCGGGCTCGGCGTCGGCCGGCAGGACCCGGCCGATCCCCAAGCCGTGGAGCCGGTCGGTGGCGCGCTCGTCGCCGGGGTCGACCAGTCCCACGACGGCCACGCCGACCGCCGCCAGCTGGGCGACGGCGTCCCCGTCGAGGCGGCGCAGGTCGGCCGACAGGAGCGCGGCCTGCGCGGTCCCGGTGGCCGCAGCGGCCAGCAGCTCGGAGACGTCCACGCACCGGCGGACGACGGTGACGCCGTGGTCGGCCCGGTCGAGGGCGCCCACCAGCGCGGACTCCCACCCGGCACCGGTGACGGCGGTGAAGACCTGCAGCGCCATCAGGGGGTCCCGGCCGTCGGGACGCTGCCCGCCTGCGCGCCCTGCTGGGACGGCGGGGCGGCGGAGGACGCGGCCGACGGCACAGCCACGCCCGGGGCCGGCCCCGCAGCTCCAGCCGCCGGCGCGGACCCGGCCGCGGACCGGGCCGGCGCGGCGGCCGACGGGGTCGCCGCGGGGGCGGAGGTCGACGGCGCGGGCGTGGAGGTCGACGGTGTGACGGACGGCGCGGCGGTCGTCGGGCCCGACGCCGCACCGCCGGTGCCATCCACCGAACCGTGCACGACGACGACCAGGGGGCGGCCACCGATCGCGCCGAGCACCGCGGCTGCCCGATCGGCCGGCACCGAGACGACGACCTGCACGGTGGTCGTGGCCGTCGACAGCACCCCCTCCGTGCGGCCCGAGATCGCCTGCACCGGAGCCGCGGCCACGACGAGGGCCACGCTGACGTCACCGGCCCCGGTGGCACCGGCCGCGGGATCGGCGACGGCGTAGACGTCGACGACCTGTCCGCGATCCAGCCCCGGCGGCACGTGGCCGGCCTGCACCGGCAGCGCCAGCTGCACCAGCTCGGCCGGCTCCTCCAGCGCCGTCCGGGGCAGCAGCTCCCCGCTGCGCACCGCACGGGCGAGGGTCCGGCCGTCAGGTCGCGTGCTGGTCGCGAGGTAGGCGCCGGCGACGTCGTCCAGCCGGACGTCGACGGCCACGAGGTCCCCGGCGGTGAGCACCGTGCCGGCCGCGAGGTCGCCCGCGGCCGACCACACGGGCACCGTCGCGTCGGCGGCGGCGACCACGCGGGCCCCGAGCAGGACCGAGCCGAGCACCAGCAGGACGCCGAGCACCAGCCGGAGGTCGAGCCAGCGCGGCGGCCGGACCCGTCGCGGTGCCGACCCCGGCACGGGGGCGGCGGGGCCCGGGGTGGTCGCCCCCGGGGCGGTGGGCACGGTGCGCGTGGCGCTCACAGCCGGCGGTCCTCCATCTGCGCGGGAGCCGTGGACGGCCCGGATGGGCCCACGGTCGGACGGAGATGATGGGACAGGTACGCCGCTGCGTGCAGGCGCTGTCCACACGTTCGGGGCTGTGGACAGCGCGCATGCCACCCGGACGGGGCTGCCAGACTGTCCGGGACCGGACGGAGACCTGATGCCCACACCGCGGTTCCTGACCCTCGACGACGTCGCCGAGATCCTCAACGTCTCGTGGTCGCAGGCCTACGCGCTGGTGCGCCGCAAGGAGCTGATCGCCATCCAGATCGGTGGTCGCGGCCAGTGGCGGGTCGAGAACGAGGAACTCGAGCGCTTCATCGCGCAGAAGTACGCCGAGGCGCGCGCCGGTACCGTGCCCGCGGAGTCCGCCGCCGAGGAGCAGGCCGAGCAGGACGACGCGTCGACCGGCCCCGGAGGGCGCAGCCGGGGCTGAGCCCGCACGGCGCCGGGCGGAGCCTGACCCCGCACGGCGCCCGGGTAGACCCGGCTCGTGGTCCCCGACCGGAGCCGCGCGGTCAATCCAGCCCCGGCACCAGCGTCCGCACGACCGCCACCGCCGGCAGGGCGATCGCCCGCACCCCTCGCACGGCTGCCGCCCGGCGCGGCTGGTCGGCGGCGTGCTCGGCCAGCTCGACGTGGTCGGCACCGACGCCGTCCACGGTGCCGACGTACACCGCGCCGTCGTCCAGGACGACCTGCACGACGCTGCGGTCGCGGGCCAGCCCGCGCAGCGCCCGCCGCAGGTCCAGCCGCGCCCGCACCTGACCGGCGTCCGCGGCCGGAGCCGTCGCGCGTCCCAGCCCGGCGACCGTCCGCACGGTCGACAGCGCCACGAGCACCTCCCGCCGGCTGTCGTCGGTCAGCAGCAGCCAGTCGGCGCCCACCTCGACGAGGACACCGGTCACGTCGCCGGCGCCGGCACACCGCAAGGTGAGCGGCCGGTCGAGGGCGCCGGCCAGCCGGTCGGCCAGCCGGACGGCGCCCGTCTCGACCCGCCGACGTGAGGCGTCCTCGGCCCGCTCGGCCGCGGCCTCCGCCTCGTCGAACTCCGCCTGCAGGTCGGCGAAGAGCCGTTGCCACCGCATCGGCCACCTCCTCGGTTTCCACACTACTGGGTGCTGTCTCTTGCGTTTGCTTGCGTTTGCTTGATTTAGTCACGCGGCGATCGTCGACCAGTCGAGGAGGAGACATGTCGATCCGGCGTCTGTGCGGAACGGCGACGGCGATGGCCGCTGCCGCCGCCGGCCTCCGCGCGGTCACCCCCGACCTCGGGGAGGTCGCCGACGCCGGCCTGGACCTGCAGCGCGTCGTCGACACGACCGGCGCCGAGACCGTCCTGCTCGCCGGCGTCGCGGCGCTCGCCTGGGCCGTCTGGCTGTGGGGCGCTCTCGGCCTGACCCTCACCGCGCTCTCCGCGCTGCCGGGGATCGCCGGCACGATCGCGCGGGCCCTCACACGGTTCCTGCTGCCCGCCGGCGCCCGGCGGGCCGCGGCCCTCGCCCTGGGCATCGGGCTGGTCACCAGCGCCCCGCTGGTGACCAGCTGCGCCCCGGCGTCCGGCGCCCTCCCCCGGGCGGTCGCCGTCGCCTCCGCCGAGGGCCCCGCCGCTCCGGCACCCGGCCCCGTCGCCGACTGGCCGGGGACGCCCGCGCCGACACCGGTCCCACCGGCAGCGAGCGCCCCCGCTGCGGTGCCCGACTGGCCGGCACCGGTCCGGGACGAGCACGTCGTCCTGCGCGGCGAGTGCCTGTGGGACATCGCCGCCGCCGACCTCGCCCGGCGGACCGGCGGAAGCCCGGCGGACGACGAGGTGGCCACGGCCGTCGACGCCTGGTGGCACGCCAACGCCGCCGTCATCGGCCCCGACCCGGACCTCCTGCTCCCGGGCCAGGTGCTGCGCCCGCCCCCGGCGTCCTGACGCCGCCCGCCCCTCACCCACCCCGGACCCCGGAGCCCGTGATGACCGCGCCCGCCGCCCCCGTCCGACCCGCCGCCCCCGACACCACGTCCGAGGCCGGCCCGCAGCCGCTGTGCGCGGCCCCGCTGCGCCTCACCGTCGTCCCGACGCCGCAGCCGCCGCTGGACCCGCAGCCGGTGCTGCGGTTGGTGCTCCCCGGTGTCGCCGTCCCGCGGGCACCGCACCGGCCGGGTCCACGGCCGCGTCCGGAGGAGCCGCTCGCGGGGTTCGTGCCGGGCTCCGAGCCGACCTGGTCGGCCCGGGCGGACCTCCCCGACCCGCGCGTCGCCGGACGCCGGCTGCTGCTGCTCACCCTCGAGGGGCTGGCCGGCCGCCGTCCGCTGAGCCAGGTGCAGCCGCTCACCGCCCCGGGCGTCTACGCGGCGCTCACCAGCGGCCGCCGACCCCGGTGGTGCGCCGGCGGCACCGCCCCGGTGCTGCTCGGCCCGGTCCGCGTCTGCGAGCCGGTCGACGGGGTCGCCGAGGTGAGCGCGGTGGCCCGCCGGTCGGGCCGGGCGCACGCCGTCGCCGCGCGACTGGAGGGCATCGACGGCCGGTGGCGCTGCACCGCGCTCCAGATCGGGTGAACGACCGCCCGCCCCCACCACTCGCAGATCCGCAGCGGGCCGCTGCCGGGGCCGACCCGGGACCGGCCGCACCCGCCGGCACCCGGGCGCGGGAGGGCACTCCGGCTCACCCGGATCGGGTGGCAACCTCCGTCGGCTCGCGCAGGGATCCGCGACCGGGGCGCCTGGCGCGGGCTCGATCACATGGAGCCGGCGACCCTGGAACGGGTCGACCGGTCGATCCTCCCGCGTGGCCCGCAGCACCGGAGCACTGCGGTCGTGGAGCAGGCCAGCTCCGATGGGAACAGGACCACGAGCCACCGACCACCGCCCTGTCCAGGAGGGCCCGTACCGACGACTCCGCTCGGCCGACTCCTTCGGATTGACAGGCCCAGGTACAGTCACGCCCCCGAAATCGGCGCCCTGCATTGGCGACATCGGCAGTTCCGACCGCTGAGGCACAGAACGGAGAAGCTGACACGTTGGACGCAGCTGCGAACTCCGGGGTCGGGACACACCCGCGACCGGTCAGGATCGTCACCCCGGTACCGCCGCGGGCATGGCGGGACGTACTGGACAGCGATCCCGGCGCAACCGCGCTCCAGACCCCGGAGTACTTCTCGGCGGTCCGCGAGGTCACCGGTGGTCACGATGCGAGCCTCCTGTACCAGCTCGCGGACGGCCGGAGCATCGTCCTGCCCCTCGTTCGGCACGAGTCCATCCCCGGAGCGCAGGTGCTGGCCGGCTACCCGGGTGGGCTCGGGCACGGCAGCGCACTCGCCTCCGGCGGCCTCCGGTCATCGGACGTCCGAACGCTGGTGGAGGACCTGCGGTGTCGCGGCGCGCTGTCCATCCGCATCGGTGGAGGGCACCACACGGTGGACCAGTGGGCGGCCGGCCTCCGAGGAGCAGGAACGGTCGAGGAACCTCGGTCGGTGCACGTGGTGGACCTCAGTCGCGGCTGGGACGCGCATCTCCGCGAACGCGTCGCCCGCAGCGTCCGCTACCACCTCAGGAAGGCAGAGCGTCGCGGAGTCAGCGTCGAACTCGACACCACTGGTCGACTGGTGCCGGTGTTCCACAACCTCTACCGCGACTGGGTGGACCGCTGGGTCCGCCATTCGCAACTCCCCCGCCCGCTGGCGCGCTACATGGCGCTGCGCGAAGAATCGTTCGACAAGTTCGCAACTGTCGCGACGGCTCTGGGTGAGCGGTGCCGTACCTTCATCGCCTGGCACCAAGGCGTGCCGGTGGCCGGCTGCATCACCCTGGTGCACGGCGACCACGCAATAGGCTGGCGCAGTTACAGCATCAAGGAGCTCGCGGCACCGGTGTCTGCGAACACCCTCGTGCAAGCACGAGCCCTTGCTGACGCTGCAGCCTACGGATGCCGGGTCTTCGACCTCGGACAAACCGGTGGAGAGCCCGGCCTGGAGGCCTACAAGCGCTCACTCGGCGGCACACCTCGACGAGTGGTGGACCTCAGGATCGAGCGCCCAGCCGCCAGGCTCGTCCGACGAACGAGGACGACAGGGCTGCAACTCGCGGTGCGGGCGCTCAGCCGGTCGCACCCCGGTCCGGACCGGGGGTCCGGCGCCGGGTCGGCAGCCCGCCGAGGGGAGTAGTCCGGGAGTCTCCACCGGAATCGGCACGCGAGCGGCGCACGGGCCCCGGTCGCGGCAGGTCACACGCGGTCGCCGGAGGCAGGTCCACCAGGGAGGCGGGGGGACGGCGACCCCACTGCTCCACCCGCCCAGCAGCACGGGGATGGTCCTGGAGCCAGGGATCTGGCAGCATGATCACCAATGCGAATCGCGTGCGTGGGAGGCGGCCCGGCCGGGCTCTTCTTCAGCATCCTGGCCAGTCGACTAGGCAAGGGCCACCAGGTCACCGTCTACGAACGCTCCCCGGCGGGAGTCACGTACGGGTGGGGCGTCGTCTTCTGGAACGACCTGCTGGCCCAACTCGATGCACGCGATCCGCTGACGGCGCAGGCGGTCCGCGCTCGGGCCTACCGCTGGGAGGACCAACTCCTCGACGTCTCCGGCCGTGCCCTGGTGCGCACACCCGGCCACGGCTACAGCATGGCCCGGCAGACCCTGCTCGAGCTCCTCGCCGAACGGGCCACCGACCTCGGCGTCGACATCCGCTACGAGCACGAGGTCCGCGATCCCTCCGACGTGGGGAACGTCGACCTGGTGATCGCCTGCGACGGGGTCAACAGCGCCCTGCGCGCTCGCGGCCGCGACAGCTTCGGCACGACCGTGGTGCAGGGCAGCAACAGGTACATGTGGCTGGGTACGAGCCGCGTGTTCGACTCCTTCACCTTCCCCTTCACGCGCACCGGAGCCGGTTGGATCTGGGCCCACGCGTACGGGTTCAACAGCGACACCAGCACCTTCGTGGTCGAGACGACCCCGGAGACCTGGCGAGGCCTGGGGTTCGACCGGATGGCCGCCGACACGACCCTGCGTCGGCTGGAGGAGATCTTCGCCGACCCGCTGGAGGGCCACCCCCTGCAGCCGCAGGCGGGCACACGCGACGTCGCTCCCTGGCTGCAGTTCCGTGGGGTCACCAACAAGCGCTGGCACAGCGGCCCCGTCGTGTTGATGGGTGACGCCGCGCACACCACCCACTTCACCATCGGATCAGGAACGCGCCTCGCCCTGGAAGACGCGATGGCGCTCGCCGACGCACTCACCGACTGCGACGACCTCGACCGGGCCCTGGAGAGCTATGGCCGGCGCCGCCGAGCGGCCCTGCGCACCACTCTGCGCAGCGCCGCCAACAGCGCCCGCTGGTTCGAGCACCTGCCGCGCCACGTCGACCACGACCGCTTCGGTGACCTCCTCCTGCGACGCCGATCCGCAGTCCAGTCCCACCTCCCCCCAGGCGCCTTCCTGCTGTTGTCCGACGCAGCGCTGAGCGTCCCCGCGATCACGGACCCGGTCCGTAGAGCCGTTGCACGCCTCCTGAGCACGCCGGCGTGATCCGGCGCACGACTGCCGGTGCGGGTGCGGGAGCTACCGCCCATCCACCTGTGTCCCGGAGCCGAGTGGCGAGACCTGGCGTCCCGGCTGGTGCCGAGTGAGGCAGCCTGCGGCCGCTCGACGGTTGCACCACCAGCTCCCGCTCCCGGCTGTCGGTGGGCGGGTGCACCCCGGTGGTCAGCCCGGCGGGATCGACCGATGGACCACGACCCCGCAACGGACCGCAGCTCAGCGGCTCAGTGAGCCGCTCCGTGGCAGAACTTGTACTTCTTCCCGGAGCCGCAGGGGCACGGCGCGTTGCGCGACGGCTCCTTGGTGCCGGTCACGGTCGCGGTCTTCGCCGCCTTGGTCCGGCCGCTCTCCTTGGGCGAGGCGTCCAGGCCGGGAGCGGAGTAGCTGAGCTGGTCGCTGCGGTGGGGGTCGTCGAGGCCCCTGACCGAGAGCTCCGGCCCGGTGCCCGAGGACACCGGCTCCGCCAGCTCGGGTGCCGACGCCTCGACCTCGGGTGCGGCGTGCCGCCCCCGCCGTGCCGAGGAGGTCCGGCGCGCCGCCGGGACCGGGGCCTGGGCGGCGGGTGCCGGGGCGGCCCCGTTCTCCTCGACCGGAGCGGGGGCCGGTCGGGCGGCCGGCGCACTCGGAGCCGGAGCGGCGGCGACCGGAGCAGGTGCGGCCGGGGCCGACGGGGCCGGAACCGACGGGGTGGGTGCGACCGGCGGAGCAGGAGCCGCCGCGGCCTGCGCCGCCCGGGCAGCGGCCGCCTGCCGGGCCAGCACCCGCGCCGTCCCCTCCTGGGCCGCCGCCAGCGCCTTGGCCTCGGCCTCGGCCTGCTTGGCCCGGGCCTCGGCGTCCTGCTGCTCCTTGGTCTTGACCTCCAGGTTGAACAGGAAGCCGACCGACTCCTCCTTGATGCCGTCGAGCATCGACATGAACATGTCGTAGCCCTCGCGCTGGTACTCCACGACCGGGTCGCGGTTGGCCATCGCGCGCAGGTGGATGCCGGCCCGCAGGTAGTCCATCTCGTAGAGGTGCTCGCGCCACTTGCGGTCGAGCACGCTCAGCAGCACCCGCCGCTCGAGCTCGCGCATGACCTCCGCGCCGAGCGAGGACTCCCGCTCCTCGTAGGCGCGGTGCACGTCGTCGAGCAGCTCGCGCTTGAGGACGTCGGCGGAGAGTCCGGCCTGGTCGCCGTCGGCGACGCGGTCGATCAGCTCGTCGCGGTCCAGGCCCACCGGGTAGAGGGCCTTGAGGCCGGTCCACAGCTGCTCGAGGTCCCAGTCCTCGGCGTAACCCATCTCGGTGGCGCCGTCGACGTAGGCGCTGATGACGTCGTCGACCATCGACCGGACCTGCACGTGCAGGTCCTGGCCGTCGAGCACCTTGCGCCGCTCGGCGTAGATGACGGTGCGCTGCCGGTTGAGCACCTCGTCGTACTTCAGGACGTCCTTGCGGACCTCGAAGTTCTGCTGCTCGACCTGGGTCTGCGCCGACAGGATCGCCCGGCTGACCATCTTCGACTCGATCGGCTGGTCATCGGGGACCCGCAGCGTGGTCATCATCGACTCGAGCATCGGGCCGTTGAAGCGCCGCATGAGGTCGTCGCCCAGCGACAGGTAGAACCGCGACTCACCGGGGTCGCCCTGCCGGCCGGAGCGGCCGCGCAGCTGGTTGTCGATGCGCCGGCTCTCGTGCCGCTCGGTGCCCAGCACGTAGAGACCACCGGCCTCGGTCACCTGCTCGTGCTCGGCCCGGACCTGCTCCTTGGCCTTCTCGACCGCGCTGTCCCAGGCGGCCTCGTACTCCTCCGGCGTCTCCGACGGCGACAGGCCGCGGGCGCGCAGCTGCTCGTCGGCGATGAACTCCGGGTTGCCGCCGAGCTGGATGTCGGTGCCGCGGCCGGCCATGTTGGTGGCCACGGTGACCGCGCCCAGCCGCCCGGCCTGGGCCACGATGTGCGCCTCACGCGCGTGGTTCTTGGCGTTGAGCACCTCGTGCGGGATGCCGCGGCGCAGCAGCAGCGTGGAGAGGACCTCGGACTTCTCCACGCTCGCCGTGCCGACCAGCACCGGCTGCCCGGCCTCGTGCCGCTCGGCGATGTCGTCGATGACGGCGTCGAACTTCGCCTGCTCCGTCTTGTAGATGACGTCGGAGCGGTCCTCGCGGACCATCGGCCGGTTCGTCGGGATCGGCACGACGCCCAGCCCGTAGGTCTGCGAGAGCTCGGCCGCCTCGGTCTGGGCGGTGCCGGTCATCCCGGAGAGCTTCTCGTAAAGCCGGAAGTAGTTCTGCAGGGTGATCGTGGCGAGCGTCTGGTTCTCGTCCTTGATCTGCACCCGCTCCTTGGCCTCGATGGCCTGGTGCATGCCCTCGTTGTAGCGCCGACCCGACAGCACGCGGCCGGTGAACTCGTCGACGATGAGCACCTCGCCGTTGCTGACGATGTACTGCTGGTCGCGGTGGTAGAGCTCCTTGGCCTTCAGCGCGTTGTTCAGGAAGCTGATCAGCGGGGTGTTGGCCGCCTCGTAGAGGTTCTCGATGCCGATCTGGTCCTCGACGAACTCCACGCCCTCCTCGGTGATGGCGACCGTGCGCTTGCCCTCCTCCACCTCGTAGTGGACGTCGCGCTGCATGAGCGGGGCCAGCCGCGCGAACTCGCCGTACCAGCGCTGCATCGCCGGGTCGCCGGCCGGACCGCTGATGATCAGCGGGGTGCGCGCCTCGTCGATGAGGATCGAGTCGACCTCGTCGACGACGGCGAAGTGGTGCCCACGCTGCACCAGGTCGGACTTGTTCCAGGCCATGTTGTCGCGCAGGTAGTCGAAGCCGAACTCGTTGTTCGTGCCGTAGGTGATGTCGCAGGCGTACTGCTCCCGGCGGTGCGCCGGGCGCTCGCCGGAGAGGATCACGCCGACCGACAGACCCAGGAAGCGGTGCACCCGGCCCATCCACTCGGCGTCGCGCTTGGCCAGGTAGTCGTTGACCGTGACCACGTGCACGCCGTTGCCGGTGAGCGCGTTGAGGTACGCGGGCAGGACGCCGGTCAGCGTCTTGCCCTCTCCGGTGCGCATCTCGGCGATGTTGCCCAGGTGCAGCGCGGCGCCGCCCATGAGCTGCACCCGGAAGTGCCGCTGGCCCAGGGTGCGGGTGGCGGCCTCGCGGACGACGGCGAAGGCCTCCGGGAGGAGGTGGTCGAGGGTCTCCCCCTCCTCCAGGCGCTCCTTGAACTCGTCGGTCTTGGCGCGCAGCTCCGCGTCGGTGAGGTCGACGACGTCGTCCGCCAGCGACTCGACCGCATCGGCGATCTTGTTCAGTCGCCGGAGGGTCTTTCCCTCACCGGCTCGGAGGATCTTGGAGAACACCACCCGTCCAGAGTAGGCGGCGGAGCCGGTCACCCGGAGCTGCTGACGGCGACCCGCCGTCGGCAGCCGGACCCTCAGCGGCGGACCAGTCGCTTCGTCCCCCCGTCGAGCACGATCTCCCGGCTCCCCTCCCGAACCCCCGCGAGCACCGCCTCGACCAGCTCCGACCGGTCGTGCCCACGGGGCAGGCGAGGCGGGTCCCCGGCGAGGGCACGGTCGACCAGCCCGGTGTCGATGTGCGGCGGCTTGACGTCGAGCACGGTGATCGACCGGGGACGCAGCTCCCGGCGCAGCACCCCGGCCCAGGCCGACAGCGCCGCCTTGCTCGCCGAGTACTCGGCCATCTGGAGGGTCGGGGCGTCGGCCACGATCGCCGACAGCAGCACGACCGCGCCGCCGTCCGCCAGGTGCGGCAGCGCAGCGCGGACCAGGCTCATGGGCGCCAGCGTGTTGACGGCGAACAGCTCCTCGGTGACCGCGTCGTCGGCCTCGGCCGCCGGGCCGAACGCCACCACACCCCAGGCGACCACCACGACGTCCAGCCCGCCCAATGCCTCCGCGGCCGCGGCCGCGGCCACGGCCCGGCGCAGCGCCTCGACGTCGACCGCGTCGACCGCGCCGGCCGGCACTCCCCCGAGCGACTCGGCCAGCTCGCGCAGCCGTCCCTCGTCCCGCCCGGTCAGCGCCACGCGGCAGCCGGCACGGGTGAATGCACCCGCCAGCTCCCCGCCCAGCACACCGGTCGCCCCCGCCACCAGCACCCGCGCGCCCTCGAGCTCCACGGGCGCCGGATGCCCCTGTTGTGCACGACCTAACCTCGGGTCCGTGGCGTACGACCTCGACGACCTGCCGGACGGCCTGCTCGCCCTCCTGACCGAGCGGCACCTGGCCACGCTGACCACGCTGCGCGCCGACGGCAGCCCGCACGTCGTCCCGGTCGGGGTGACCTACGACGCGGCCACCCGCACCGCCCGGGTCATCACCTCGGGGACGTCGGCCAAGGCGCGGCACGTCCGCGCCGGACGCTCCCGGGTCGCGGTGTGCCAGGTCGACGGCCGCCGCTGGGTCACCCTCGAGGGGACGGCGGTGGTGCGGGACGACCCCGCCGCGGTCGCCGACGCCGAGGCCCGCTACGCCCGGCGCTATCGCACCCCGCGGGAGAACCCGGCGCGGGTGGTCCTGGAGATCTCGGTCGACCGGGTGCTGGGCAATCCCTGACCATGAGCCGATGGCCCTCGACCTCATCGCCGTCGACCTGACCACCGAGGTGGTCCGCACCGCGCGGCTGGTGCTGCGCCCGTTCCGCCCGGACGACGTCGACGCGGTGTTCCGCGCCTGCCTGGACCCGGAGCACCGGCGGTGGATGCCGAACCTCCCGGAGCCCTACACGCGGGCCGACGCCGAGGAGTTCGTCACCCGCTCCGCCGCCCGCGGGCGCGCCGAGGGCACCGCGCTGGACGCCGCGGTGGAGGCCGACGGCGAGTTGGTCGGCGCCTGCGGCGTGCGGCACCTGGATGCCGGCCTGCTGGGGCCGGACATCGGCTACTGGACCGCGTCCTGGGCCCGCGGCCGGGGTTACGCCGCCGAGGCCGCCCGAGCGCTCGCCGACTGGGCCTTCCGACACGGCGCGGCGCGGGTGCACCTGTTCACCGACGTGCAGAACGCCGCGTCGCAGGCGGTGGCGGTGCGGGCGGGGTTCGTCCGCGAGGGCGTCGTCCGCTCCTGCTTGGCCTACCAGGACGGCTCGCGCGCGGACGCGGTGCTGTTCGGGCGGGTGCGGGAGGACTGAGCGGGGCGGGGGTGCGGGCTGGCCGCACCCCCGCCCCGGCATCAGGTCCCCGCCGCCGCCGGCTCCGCGGCCGAGGTGGACTGCCGGGCGGCGGCGCCGTCGAGCGGTGCGTCGACGAGCCGGATGAGGCCGTAGTCATAGGCGTGCCGGCGGTAGACGACCGTCGGCTGCCCGGTGTCGGCGCACAGGAAGAGGAAGAAGTCGTGGCCGACCAGCTCCATCTCGTGGAGGGCCTGGTCGACGTGCATCGGGGTGGCCGGGTGGTGCTTCTCTCGCACGATCCGGCCGGGGAGGTGCTCATCGAGGTCGGTGACGTGCGGCCCCTCCGCGAGCTCCCGGTCGCGGTCGAGGGACTCGGCGACGCCGGTGTCGGGGGCGCCACCGCCCACCCGCACGCTGGCCGGGGTCCGTCGTCCGTGGTGGACGCGGCGGCGGTCGGCGGCCTTGCGCAACCGGTGGTCGAGCTTGCCGGCGGCCAGGTCCAGCGCCGCGTAGAAGTCCGGCGCGGCGGCCTCGGCGCGGACCACCGGCCCCTTGCCGCGCAGCGTGATCTCCACGCGCTGGCACTTGCCGGACTGGCGCGGGTTCTTCTCGTGGAAGAGCTCCACGTCGATGCGCAGGATCTTGAGTTTCCCGTCGAACCGGTCGAGACTGCCGACCTTGTCCTCGACGTGCTGTCGGTAGTGTTCGGGGACTTCGACGTTCCGGCCACGGACCACGATCTCCATGAGACCTCCCGGTCGTTCGGGTTGTGATCGAACCCACGCTAGTCCCGGTCGCCGGGTCCCGACAGTCGATCTGCCGGACCCCCGGCGACCCGCGCCGGGCCCTCCGCCACGGTGCGCCGAGGAGTGGCCGCGACGACCGCGGCCAGCACCGGAGGCCCCTCCCGGCCGGCCGCCGACGCGAGCACCCCGGCCGCCTCGGTGAGCGTCGCGCCGCTGGTCACGACGTCGTCGACGACCACCAGCACCGCGTCCGCGGGCAGCTCGGAGGAGCCGGGGCGCAGCGCGAAGGTGCCGGCCAGGTTGGCCCGCCGCTGCGCCGCCGAGAGGCCCGCGGAGTCGGCGGCCCGCCCGCTGCGGCGCAGCAGCCGCGCCTCGGCTGCGGGCACCCCGGCCGCCTGCAGCTCGGCGACCGCGCGGGCGGTCAGCTCGCGGACGTGGTCGCGGCCGCGGGCGCGCAGTGCGGCAGCGCTGCTGGGCACCGGGACGAGCCGCACCCGCCCCGGACGCCCGGCCAGCCCGGCGAGCACGCCGGCGACGGCCAGCGCCAGGGCGGCCCCCAGCGGGCGGGCCAGCTCGGCCCGGCCGCGCTCCTTGAAGGCGTTGACCGCCGGGCGCACCGGCCCGTCGTAGGCGCCGGCGGCCACCGTCGGCGGGAAGCCGGCGGGGAAGCGGCGCGGCTGGGCCAGGTGCGGGACGGCCAGCAGCGCGGCGCACCGCCGGCAGAGGACGGCGTCCGGCACGCCGCACCCGGCGCACTCCCGCGGCAGCATCAGGTCGGCCAGCGCCGCGAGCACCCCGCCGTCCACTCCCCCAGCCTCGCGCCCCGCCGCCGCCGCGCCCAGGGCCGGCGGGGACCTGTGGATGGGCAGCCGGACCTTGCCGTCCCGAGCCGGCCCCGTCCAGAGGCTCGCCGCGAGCCTGCGAGTGGTGGGGAGGACGGGGTCCTTCTACTGCGAGTGGCGGGGGCAGAGGGGTCTTCTCTCACCCGGGGTAGAACGGCTCGGTGCCCGGCTGCGGCTGCTCACCGCGGACCAGGGTCACCCACGTGCCCCCGGCGACCTGCCACTCCCAGATGGTGCCGCCGGCGCTGACCAGCGGGGGGCGCCCGGGTGCGGCGGCGACCTCGGTGGCCTGGCTGGGCAGCCCGGCGGTGGGCACCGGTGAGAGGTCCCAGCCGTCGACGCCGACCGTGTAGGGCAGGCTGCGATCCTCCCCGGCGTCGCCGGCCAGCACCAGCAGGCTGCCGGAGGTCCGCCACGCGACGTCGACCACCTGGCCCAGCGCCGGGGCGACCTCGCGCCAGTCGCGCAGCGCCACCGGGCCGTCGTCCGAGCGCACCACGGTGCCGACGTACAGGCTCTGCCGCTGGCCGCCCTCGACCACGACGGCCGCGCGGACGCCGTCGGGCGACAGCTGCAGCGCTGTGGCCCGGCCGAGGCCCGGCAGCGTGACGGCGTTGACCGCCTGCGGTGGGCCGCCGACGGTCACCCGCACCACCGTCGAGCCGTCGCGGACCAGCCAGAACTCCTGGCGGGCCGGCGCCACCGTCGGCACGGTCAGCGAGGCGCTGGGCAGCACCGGGGTGAGCTCACCGCCGTAGGAGCCGGTGAGCAGCGTCGCCTGGCCGTCCCGCTGGGTCACCCCCACCATCTGGGTCAGCTCGCCGGTGCTGGGGTCGGTGGCCACCGCAGCGCTGGACAGCCCGTAGGCCCCGGCGCCGGCCGGGCCGGGCACCGGCGCGGGGTCGTCGGTCGCCGTCCACAGCGCGCCGTCGACGAGGAAGTGCCCGACCGCGTCGACCGGGGCGGTCTTGGGGTCGAGGGTGGCCCAGGTGTCGACCGTCTGGACCGCCGGCACGCCGTCGAGGCGCAGCGGGTCCCCGTCGACGAGGACCTCCACCGAGCGCACCGAGCTCAGCTGGCCCAGCGTCCAGACCAGCTGGGCCGAGATCCCCGCGAGCCGGGCGGGCGGGGCGTCGGCGACGCCGGTCAGGTCGACGGTGACCGCCTGGGCCGAGACGGCCACCGTGCTGCCCAGCGCGGCGCCCTCGAGCTCGTTGACGACGCCTGCGGCCAGCACCGCCGAGGGCCCCTCGAGCAGCCGCTCGACCAGCACCGTCGGCTGGGCCTCCCCGATGATCAGGTACCGCGGGTCCGGGACGACGCGCTGGGCGGTCGGGTCGAGGAAGTAGAGGTCGCGGCGCTCGTAGAGCCGCTCGAAGTCCGGCTCGAGCATGAGCAGCCCGTCCGGCGGGTCGCTGATGCGCCACTCGCCGTCCACCTGCTCGAGCCGGAACTCGCGGGAGTGGACCTCCTGGCCGCCCACGGTGAACCCGCCGCGCTGGTCGATGGTGCCGACCAGCTCGCCGGTCACCACGACGGTGCCGGCGTCGGTGGTGACGGTGGCGTAGTCGGCACCGAGCAGGGTGATGCCGGCGTCGTCCGACCACGACCCCTGCGGCTCGGGAGCCAGGTGCTCGCGGGCGACGGGGTGTCCGCGCACCGTGCTGGCGGCGGCGTCGAGGAAGCCGCGGACGACCTCCTCGGGCGTGGCACCGGGCTCCGGCGACAGCGGCTCGATGCCGACCGGGGTGTCCGCACGCGGCGGCGCCTGGGTGATCTGCGCCGGGGCCGAGCTCGTCGGCACCGTCGAGCAGCCGCCGAGCAGGGCCAGCAGGACGGCGGCCAGGACGACGCCGCGGCGGGTCACCGGACGCCCTCGGGACGGCGCAGGACCGCGGGCCGCAGCGGCAGCGGCGAGCTGGTGAGGTCGGTGCCGGCAGCCAGGGGCAGCGTCAGCCGGAACTGCGCGCCGGCGCCGGGCTGCCCCCAGACCTGCAGCCACCCGCCGTGCAGCCGTGCATCCTCGAGGCTGATCGACAGCCCCAGCCCGCTGCCGCCGACGGTGCGCACCCGCGAGGGGTCGGCGCGCCAGAAGCGGTCGAACACGTGCTGCGCCTCGGCCGCGGAGAGCCCCACCCCGTGGTCGCGCACGGTGACCGCCGCCGCCGTCCGGTTGGCCGCCCAGGTGATCTCCACCGGCTGGCCGGTGCCGTGCTCGATCGCGTTGCCGACCAGGTTGCGCAGGATGCGCTCCACCCGGCGGGCGTCGACCTCGGCGATGACGTCCTGGGCGGGCCCGGACACCGTCAGCTCGCAGCCGTGCCGCTCGGCCAACGCCGACATCCCGGCCGCCACCCGGCGCACGAGCGCGCCGAGGTCGGTCGGCTCCCAGTCGAGGACCGCAGCCCCCGCGTCGTAGCGGCTGATCTCCAGCAGGTCGGTCAGCAACGCCTCGAAGCGGTCGAGCTCGGTGTGCATCAGCTCCGCCGAGCGCGCCACGTGCGGCGGGAAGTCCGCGCGGGACTCGTAGAGCACGTCGGCGGCCATCTGCACCGTCGTCAGGGGCGTGCGCAGCTCGTGCGAGACGTCGGAGGTGAAGCGCTGCTGCAGCTGGGACAGCGACTCCAGCTGGGTGATCTGCCGCTGCAGGCTGTCGGCCATCGCGTTGAAGCTGGTCGCCAGCCGGGCGAGGTCGTCCTCGCCGCGCACGGCCATCCGCTCCTCGAGCTGTCCCTCCGCCAGCCGCTGGGCGATGCCCGCGGCCCGGCGCACCGGGTCGACCACCAGCCGGGTCACGAGCAGCGCGATCCCGACGACGAGGACGGTGAGGGCGACGCCGCTGATGACCACCGTGCTGCGGAACAGCGCGAGGCTCTCGGCCTCCTGGTCGAGCGGGAAGGCGTAGTACAGCTCGATCCGCTCGGCGCTGCCCGCGCCGGTCGGCACCGGGGCACCGACGAGGTAGGTGGGCCGGGCCTGGCCGCTGCCGTCGGGGACCATCGCGTACTGCTCGTACTGGCCGCCGGAGGCGACGGCGGCGCGCAGCTCGGGCGGGATCGCCGGGTAGATGCCACGCTGGCTGACCGCGGGGGCCCGCTCGGAGTCGCCGGTCCGGTAGACCATCACGACCTCGAAGTCACCGGCCGGGCTGCCGCGCTCCTTCAGCTGCTTGACCGTCCGGTCCAGGGTCGCCCGCACGCTCGCGCTGTCACCTGCGGCGATGCCCGCGACCTCGTTCTGCGCGTAGACGACCCCGGTCTGCACCTGGTCGATCGCCGCCAGCTCCTTGACCGACAGCAGCTGGTCCCGGATCTGGCTGAACAGCACCAGGCTCACGATGACCACGACCGTGCCGGCCACCAGCATGGTGATGGTGCCGATCCGGACCTGCAGCGACGAGCGCCAGGCGGCCGCGGCCCGCGCGGCCTCCCGCTGCGCCAGCCGGCGCGTCCGCGTGGCCTGCCGGCGCAGCCGGCGGCGCAGCGCGCCGAGGTCGGCCGACGGCGGCCGGCGCGGCTCGTCGGCCGGCGCCGGGCCGACGGTGCCCGGCGACGACGACGCGGGTGACGTGTCGGTCGCCGGAGGCGCGGGCCGCGTGGTGCTCACGGCCGGATCAGGGTGCGCATCGGTCCGCTCCCGCGGCTCGCTCCGCTCTCCGCCGACGTGGCAGGTCGCCTCCGCGCTCGCTCGCAGAGTTCGCTTCGATGCTCACTCCCTGTCCGCTCCGGCTCCTCGCTGCGGTTCTCACGGGCAGCTCGCTCACGGCGGGCCGGCCTTGTAGCCGACTCCTCGCACCGTCAGCACGATCTCCGGCTTCTCCGGGTCCCGCTCGATCTTCGCCCGCAGCCGCTGCACGTGGACGTTGACCAGCCGGGTGTCAGCAGCGTGCCGGTAGCCCCACACCTGCTCGAGCAGCAGCTCTCGGGTGAAAACCTGGCGCGGCTTGCGGGCCAGCGCGACCAGCAGGTCGAACTCCAGCGGGGTCAGGGCGATGGGGACGCCGTCCCGGGTGACCTGGTGCGCCGGGACGTCGATCTGCACGTCGCCGATGCTCAGGCTCTCGGCCTGCCCCGTCTCGCCGCGCCGCAGCTGCGCGCGCACCCGCGCGACCAGCTCCACCGGCTTGAACGGCTTGGTGACGTAGTCGTCGGCGCCGGCCTCGAGCCCCTGGACGACGTCGAGGGTGTCGCCCTTGGCGGTGAGCATGACGATCGGGACGGTCGACTGCGTGCGGATGTCCTGGCAGATCTGCAGGCCGTTGCGGCCGGGCAGCATCAGGTCCAGCAGCACGATGTCCGGGCGGGTCTGCTGGAACGCGGCCACCGCGCGGTTGCCGTCGGAGACGAACGCCGGTTCGTAGCCCTCCCGCCGGAGCACGATGCCGAGCATCTCGGCGAGGGCGGCGTCGTCGTCGACGACCAGGACTCGGCCGCGGGAGGTCCCGTTCTGAGCAGCGCTGGGTGGCACGGCGACCATTCTGCGCTGCCCGGGGAGAGAAGCGGGGACACCCGCCCGGAGTGCTCCGGACGGGTGTCCCCACGTACCCCGTTCGCGTGGCCCCGTCCCAGGTCCCCCTGCAGGGCCGTGCCGCGAGCCAGGTGACGCACCAGAACGGCCCCTTCCCGGGTCCCGCCCTGAGCCTGCGAAGGGTGGGGAGGAAGGGGGTCCTTCCTCAGTAGCGGTAGTGGTCGCTCTTGTACGGGCCCTCGACCGGGACGCCGATGTAGTCGGCCTGGACCTTGGTCAGCTCGGTGAGCTTCACGCCGAGGGCACCGAGGTGCAGCCGGGCCACGTGCTCGTCGAGCTTCTTCGGCAGGACCGTCACCGAGGGCTCCTGGCCCTCGTAGGCGGCCCGGTTGGTCCACAGCTCGATCTGCGCGAGCACCTGGTTGGAGAACGAGTTGCTCATCACGAAGCTGGGGTGGCCGGTGGCGTTGCCCAGGTTCAGCAGCCGGCCCTCGGAGAGCACGATGATCGTGTGGCCGTCGGCGAAGCGCCACTCGTCGACCTGCGGCTTGATGTTCGTCCTCGTGATGCCCGGGGTGCGGGCCAGGCCGGCCATGTCGATCTCGTTGTCGAAGTGGCCGATGTTGCCGACGATCACCTGGTGCTTGGTGCGGCCGAGCTGCTCGGCGGTGATGACGTCGCGGTTGCCGGTGGCCGTGATGATGATGTCGGCCTGGTCGATCACGTCGTCGAGCGTGGTGACCTGGTAGCCCTCCATCGCCGCCTGCAGGGCGTTGATCGGGTCGATCTCGGTGACGACCACCCGGGCGCCCTGGCCGCGCAGCGCCTCGGCGCAGCCCTTGCCGACGTCGCCGTAGCCGCAGACCACGGCGACCTTGCCGCCGATCATGACGTCGGTGGCGCGGTTGAGGCCGTCGACCAGCGAGTGCCGGCAGCCGTAGAGGTTGTCGAACTTGCTCTTGGTCACCGAGTCGTTGACGTTGATCGCCGGGAACAGCAGCCGGCCGTCGCGGGCGAGCTCGTAGAGCCGCATGACGCCGGTGGTGGTCTCCTCGGTGACGCCGCGGATGCCCCGGCCGATGCGGGTCCAGTAGCCGGCGTCGCCGGCCAGCGTGCCGCGCAGCGCCTCCAGGATGACGCCGTACTCCTCGGAGTCGGCCTCGGTGGTGTCCGGGACGCTGCCGTCGGCCTCGAAGCGGGTGCCCAGGTGCACCAGCAGCGTGGCGTCGCCGCCGTCGTCGAGCAGCATGTTCGGCCCGACGACGGCCCCGCTCTCGTCGCGGAACTCGAACAGGCGCTGGGTGCACCACCAGTACTCCTCCAGCGTCTCCCCCTTCCAGGCGAACACCGGGACGCCGGTGGGCTGCTCGGGGGTGCCGTCGCCGACGACGATCGCCGCGGCGGCGTGGTCCTGGGTGGAGAAGATGTTGCAGCTGACCCAGCGGACGTCGGCGCCGAGCGCCTCCAGCGTCTCGATGAGGACGGCGGTCTGCACCGTCATGTGCAGGGAGCCGGCGATGCGGGCGCCGGCCAGCGGCTGCTCGTCGCCGTACTCGGCGCGCAGCGCCATCAGGCCGGGCATCTCGTGCTCGGCGAGCTGGATCTCCTTGCGGCCGAAGCCGGCCAGGGAGAGGTCGGCGACCTTGAAGTCGCCGTCGGTCAGTACACGGGTGCCGGTCGTGGCGGTCATGTCGCTCCAGGGATCGCCCGGCCACGCTCGGCCGGGTCTCGCGTCGGTCGCTGTAGAAGCAGCCTCGCGGGTGCTGCCGACGAGCGCCGGCGGGGAGGCTGCGTGAGCGAGCGTGCCGAGGCCTCGGCGGGGCTCGTGCCGTCGTCCACGATACGCGGGCGAGGGGCTCCCTACTCGCAACCGACCCCGTCGCCGTCCCCGTCGAAGGCGTCGCTCCAGCCCGGCTCGCCCCGCCGGATCGGGGCCGCGCCCGCCGCGCGGACGGCGTCGCAGTCGGCGTAGACGGTCCCGGTCGGTGCCGGCGCCGCCTGGGTGCCGACGTCCGGCGGGACGCCGGGCAGCGGCTCGTCCGGGCAGCCGGCGAGCACCGTGGCGGCGGCGTTGCGCTCGGCACGGGTGACCCACAGCCCGTAGCCGGCCTTCACCGCGACCTGCCGCGCGACGTAGGCGCACCGGTAGGAGGTGTTCGGCGGCAGCCAGGTCGCGGCGTCGCCGTCCCCCTTCTGCTGGTTGAGCGGCCCGTCGACGGCGAGCAGGTTGAGCTGGTCGTTGGCGAAGGCGGTGCGCCGGTCGGCGTCCCACCCCTGCGCGCCCTTCTGCCAGGCGTCCGAGAGCGCGACGACGTGGTCGATCTGCACGTCGTCGCTGGTGTCCTCGCCGCGGCGGAACTCGATGGTGCGTCCGGAGTAGGGGTCGTCGAGGGTGCCGGAGACGACGACGCAGTCGCTGCCCGGCCGGAACCGCTCGCCGGTCAGGTCGCGGGCCAGCACGTCGTTGCGGGTGTCGCAGCCGTTGCGGTCGGTGTCCAGCCAGCCGTCGCCGAACTCCTCGCGCTCGTAGCCGGTGCGCGGCGCCCGGCCGCGCACCGGCACGTCGCCGAGGGCGGCCAGGGCGGAGTCCGGCGGCGCGGTGGCGATCGCCTCCTCGGCGGCCGTGTCGTCCAGGACTCCGGTCGGTGGGCCGCCGGAGGCCTCCCCGATCCCGCCCAGCACGTCGCAGCCCGGGAGGCCGCCCAGCACGACCAGCACGGCGCTGCCGGTGAGCACGCCGCGGCGGAGCCGGGACGGGACGACGGGAGAGCAGGGGGGCACGGGCTCCTCCGACGCGGGACGGGCGGGCTCGACGCTAGGCGCCTCGCCGCGCCACGGCGACGGTGACACGCACGGTTCAGCCGCCGGCGGCGGTGCCGGCGTCGAGCACCCGGGCGACGACCTGCTCGTCGTTCGACGTGTAGGCCTCGTAGGCGACGCGGGCCCCGGTGCGCTCGAGGTGTTCCCGCCAGGCGCGGAACTCGTGCTGCTCCCAGCCGGGGAAGTTGAAGAACTCGTCGAAGACCACCACCGACCCGGGGACCAGCCGGGGGTCGACGTGCTCGAGGACGGTCACCGCCGAGGAGTACAGGTCCCCGTCGACGTGCACCAGGTGCACCGGGCCCGGGTGGGCCGAGAGGAAGCCGGGGAGGGTGTCCTGGAACCAGCCCACGACGAGCTCGACGCCGGCGACCTCGGGCAGCGCGTCCGTGGCGAAGGCACCGACCCGCACGTGCGGGCGGTAGTCCTCCGGCAGCCCCTGGAAGGAGTCGAAGCCGTAGACGTCCCGGCGGCCCCGACCCTCGGCGATGACCTCCAGCGAACGCCCCCGGAAGACGCCGAACTCCAGCGCGAGGCCACCGGCGGGCACGATCTCGACGGCGTACCGGAGGGTGCTCAGCGAGTCGTGGAACGCCCGCGCGGTCGACATCTCCCGGGCCGCGAACCGGGCCGAGGCCACGGCTGCGTCCCGCTCCCCGGCCGCGAGCAGGTCACGCCGGCTGCGGAACTCCACGTCGTGCACGGCCCGGATCGCCCGGTCGGTCTCCGCCCGCGCGCACGCCTCCAGTCGCTCGGTCTGGGCCCGCACGGTCGACTCCACCATGCGCGCGAGGCGGGCCTCGAACGGCGCCACCGCCGTCCGCACCACCCACCGCCGCACCGCGGCCGAGACCCGGCCGGGCCGCATCCCTGGACCTCCGGGCACGCGCGCCACTCCCCCATCGGCGGCTCCGGCGTCCCCGCCGCCGCCATGCCTCCACGGGCTGTCTGCGCCTGACCCACCGGCGTCTCGACGGCCACGGCGAGGCCCCCGGTGCCCACCCCGGGCGGCTCGTACACCAACTCGGGGGTGTGGCGCCCTACGCTGCCGGTGACGAGGGCCACGGTGATCCGACCACCCCGCCCCAGAGGGAGGGACATGGTCGCCGCACAGGAGCCTGCACGTCACCCGGCAGCCGCCCACGAGACGGCCGTCATCGAGGACGCGGCGCAGATCGGGGAGGGCACCCGGGTCTGGCACCACGCGCACGTCCGGTCCGGCGCGGTGGTCGGGTCGGGCTGCGTCCTCGGCAAGAACGTCTTCGTCGACGCCGGTGCGGTGGTCGGCGACCGGTGCAAGATCCAGAACAACGTCTCCGTCTACACCGGGGTCACGCTGGGCTCGGACGTCTTCGTGGGACCGAGTGCCGTGTTCACCAACGACCTGCGGCCCCGCGCCTCGGCCGGCCAGTGGTCGATCACCCCGACCGTGGTGCACGACGGGGCCTCCATCGGCGCCAACGCGACCATCGTCTGCGGCACCGTGCTCGGTCGCCGGGCGATGGTCGCCGCGGGTGCGGTGGTGACCCGGGACGTCGAACCACACCAGCTGGTCATGGGCAACCCCGCGCGCCCCGCCGGATGGGTGTGCGAGTGCGGCGAGGTGGTCAGCCGTGCCGTGGAGCACCCCGGCGACCTCCGGTGCACCGAGCACCGCGACCGGACGGCGGGTCCCCCCGCGGCGCAGGCGTGACCGAGCCCGCGGGGTCCCGCACGGGCACAGCGCCTCCGGGCACGGGTCCCACGAGCGCCGGCGAGGAGGTCCCCGTGGTCCAGCCGATCCCGATCTCCGCGGTCGCCGTCGGCCCGGAGGAGGAGGCGCTCGTCCTCGAGGTGCTGCGCTCGGGCCGGCTGGCCCAGGGGCCGAAGGTCGAGGAGCTCGAACGGCGGTTCGCCGCCGCGCACGACGTCGAGCACGCCGTCGCCGTCAACAACGGCACCACCGCGCTGGTCGCGGCACTCCAGGCGCTGGGCGTCGGCCCGGGTGACGAGGTGGTCACCTCCGCCTTCACCTTCGTGGCGACGCTGAACGCCATCCTCGAGTCGGGGGCCACCGCGCGCTTCGCCGACGTCACCGACGACTTCTGCCTCGACGCCGACTGCGCACAGGCCCTGGTCGGCGAGCGGACCCGGGTGCTCCTGCCGGTGCACCTCTACGGGCTGCCGGCGGACCTGCCCCGGTTCGAGGTGCTCGCCCGCGAGCGGGGACTGGCGATCGTGGAGGACGCCGCCCAGGCGCACGGTGCGCGGGTCGCCGGACGAGCCGTCGGCTCCTCCGGCGTCGGGTGCTTCTCCTTCTACGCCACGAAGAACGTCATGTGCGGCGAAGGCGGGATGGTCACGACCCGGGACGCGGACGTCGCCGACCGGCTGCGCCTGCTCCGCAATCACGGCATGCGGGCGCCGTACCGGTACGAGCTGCCGGGCCACAACTACCGGCTCACCGACCTCCAGGCGGCGATCGCCCTCCCCCAGCTCCGCCGGCTCGGGACCATCAACGACGCCCGGCGCGCCAACGCGGCCCACCTCACCGAGGGCCTGCGCGCCGTGCCCGGCCTGCGCCTGCCCTCCGTGCCGGCCGGACGCGAGCACGTGTTCCACCAGTACACGGTGCGGGTCACCGCCGACGCGGCGCTGGACCGCGACGGCCTGGTGGCCGCGCTCGCGGACCACGGCATCCGGGCCGGCGTCTACTACCCGGGGCTGGTGCACGACCACCCCTGCTACCGGGACCACCCGCGGGTCGTCGCGGACAGGACGCCCGTCGCGGCGCAGACGGCCGCCGAGGTCGTGTCCCTCCCGGTCCACCCGCAGCTGGGCCGGGCCGACCTCGACCGGATCGTCGAGGTGGTCACCGAGGTGCTCAGGTGACCCGGGTGGCCGTCGTCGGCGCGGGGCTCATGGGGGCCAACCACGCGCGGGTCCTGCGCCGGCTCCCCGAGGCGGAGGTCACGCTGGTCGTCGACCCGGACGAGCGGCGCGGCCGGGCGCTGGCCGACTCCGTGGGGGCGCGGTACGGCACCGATCCCGCCGCGGTCCCCGAGCTCGCCGAGGCCGCCGTCGTCGCCGTCCCCAGCGACCAGCACGCCGACGTCGGCGTCCCCCTGCTCCGGGCCGGCGTGGACCTGCTGGTCGAGAAGCCCGTCGCAACGACCGTCGAGGACGCCGACGCCCTCATCGAGGTGGCGCGGGAGAACGACCGGGTCCTCATGGTGGGTCACGTCGAGCGCTTCAACCCCGCGGTGCTCCAGCTGGACGACATCGTCCAAGACCTGCTGCACCTGGAGCTGACCCGCATGGGCCCGTTCTCGCCGCGGGTCACCGCCGACGTCGTCCTCGACCTGATGATCCACGACCTCGAGCTCGCGCTGGCGCTGGCCGGCTCCGACGTCGAGCGGATCGAGGGGATGGGCCGGCGGGAGCGGAGCGACTCCCTGGACCTCGCGACCGCCCTGCTCCGGTTTCGGAACGGCGTGACGGCGACCGTCACGGCCAGCCGGGTCGGGCAGACCAAGATCCGCCGCATCGAGCTGACGCAGCGCGCCAACTTCGTCGTCCTGGACCTGGTCCGCCAGGACCTCACGATCCACCGGGTCGACCACAACGAGTTCCTCGCCGAGGGCGGCGCCCGCTACCGGCAGAGCGGGCTCATCGAGATCCCCTTCCTGGAGCACCGCGGCGAGCCGCTGGTACTCGAACTGGAGCACTTCCTCCAGTGCGTGGCGCACCGTCGGCTCCCTCGGGTCACCGGCGTGCAGGGGCGGCG
The DNA here is from genome assembly GCF_053502545.1 of Geodermatophilus sp. URMC 65. Lineage (NCBI taxonomy): Bacteria > Bacillati > Actinomycetota > Actinomycetes > Geodermatophilales > Geodermatophilaceae > Geodermatophilus > Geodermatophilus sp. URMC 65. Next base: position 3,553,506 of record NZ_CP199954.1, on the reverse strand, counting down.
GGCCCTCGAGCTGGCGCTCGCCGTGCGGCGGTCGGCGGAATCGCCCTATCACTGAACGGGGGCGTCGGGGAGGCCGTCCCGCACGGACGGCACGTGCCGCCCGCGGATCCCCCACAACCCCACGGGCATCTGCCAGACGTCTCGCACGGTCACGCGGCTGCGGTGGTCACGGGGCTCCGGGGAGAGCCGCACCGGCACCTCCAGCGGCTGCGCTCCCAGGCGCTCGGCGAGGAAGCACAGCTCCGTGGTCCTTGGGTAGCCCGGTTCGGTGCGCTGCGGACCGATCCGGCGCGCCCAGTCGCCGCCGAGCACGAACGTGCCCTGCGGGTCCAGTGTCCGCATCCCCAGGACCACCCGGCGCAGCGACCAGAAGCCCCGGCTGAGGACCGCTCGCAGCAGCCCCCGGTCGGCATCGGAGTCCCGGTGTCCCTTGGACCCGACGACCACCGGGTGGACCACGGGGTTCACCCCCTCCGCGGCCTCGAGGTCGTCGAACGCGAACGGCAGGTCGTCGGCGGTCCGGTCCACCCGCGCCCCGCGACTCGCGGCGATGCCGGCGCGGTACGCGTTGCCCATCCCCTTGGCCGACCGGAGGAGGGCGCCGGTACCGTCGGTAGAGCCGTTCTCGACGACGATCACCTCGGCGTCCCGGCCGTCCAGCCGGCTCGCCAACACGGACAGCGTGCCCTCGATGGCCAGTGCGCTGTTGTAGGCCGGGACGACGTATGTGAGGGCCACGTGACCGAGGGCCTTGGCCGCGGCGACCGGCGAACCGTCCACCGGCGTGGCCGGCCCCCGGTGCATGACCGCTGCCCGTCTCGTGGAACGCCGTCGTATCCGAACGGGCGTGCGCGTCCGCAACTGCAGGGTAACGTCGGGCTCACGGCACTGGCGGTCCGTGCACCGTCGGGCGGCGACCGGCCGGGACGGTCGACGACGTCAGCGGTGGCAGGGATGCCCGCGGATTCGTGGCACGCTGACGAGGAAGGCCATCGGGTGAGCACCGCTGCGGACACGGCGACCGGGTCGCCCACGACGGCCCGCACCCGGCACCGGGTCCCCGACCCCCTGGTGGTCCTCGGCGTCGGCGTGGCGGTCGCGGCGACGATGACGATCCCCTTCCTGCAGCGGCACGACTTCTACTACAGCGGGGACAACCCCCAGTCCTTCATTCCGCTGTGGCACCACTTCGGTCACCTGCTGCGGGCCGGGCAGTGGCCGACCATGGAGCCGGGCGGCTGGACCGGCGGCAACTACGCCGCCGACGGCGTCTACGCGCTGTGGAACCCGGTCCAGCTGCTGGACTACGTGCTCGTCTCGTACTACGACGACCTGGCCACGGCCGCCGCCATCGTGCAGATCCAGTTCCTGGCCCTGCTCGGCATGGGCGCGTACCTGCTGTTCCGCGAGTACGGCGCGGGTCGGTTGGCGTCGGTGGCCGTCGCCCTCGCCGTCCCCGCCACCGGCTTCACCCTCTACTACGAGGCCAACGGCTGGCCGGCCGGCCTCATGGCGTTCACCTGGGTGACCTGGTTCTGGTGGGCGGCACGCCGGCAGTCCCGCGGCCACCTCCTGCCACTGGTGACCTTCCTCGTCGGCGCCCTGGCCATGACCACCGGCAACCCGTACGCGGCGCTGGGGATGGTAGTCGTGCTGGCCGGCATCGCCGTGGAGCTGCTGGTGCGGCGCGACTGGGGGCGACTCGTCGGCATCGTCGTCACCGGTGCGTGCGTCGGGGCGACCGCGGCCCTCGTCTTCCTGCCACTCGTGGGCACCCTGCCGGTGACCGACCGCGAGCAGACCGCGATGCTGGCCAACGACACGTTCCTGGTCCCGCAGCTGGGTGACGTCCTGGCCTCCAGCGCGCCCACGTACCTGCCCGCGATCCTCCACTTCGGCGGGGCACTCATCGAGCAGGTCCCGTCGACCTACGCCACCTGGTTCACCCTCCCCCTGCTGCCGTGGATGCGCTGGGGGGCGCTGCGGCGACCGGACCGGCCGCTGACCAGCGCGGCCGTCGTCGCCGTCGTCTTCGCGGTGCTGACCTTCGGGCCGTCGAACCTGTGGCTCTTCCGCTGGCCGATCCGGCTGATCGAGTACCTCTACCTGGCCCTCGGCATCCTGCTCGCCCTGCTCCTGTCCCGCGGCCTGGCCACCGACCACGTGCGCCGACGGACGACGGCGACGGTCGCCGTCGTGGTCGTCGGCGGCTACCTGTCCTTCGCCGCCCGCCCCGAGCAGCCGTGGCTGCACGTGCTGGCCACGGTGGGCGTGCTCGTCCTGGTCCTCCTGGCCCTGACCGCGTTCCGCCGGTGGGGACGCCTCGCCGGGGCGGTGGTCCTGGTGGTCGGCACGGTCCTCGTCGTCACCGTCCAGACCGGTCAGCTGCCGTTGGGCTCCGATGAGACGGTGGACCGGGCCCAGTTGCCGAGCTCGATCACGCAGGTGCAGGAGGCCTCGTCCGTCTACCGCGGCACGGTGCTGCAGCTGGCCTCCCCCGGGTCCCTCCAGACGGCACCGCGGCGGTACACCGGGTATCTCCTGTTCGGCAACGAGACCCTCATGTCCGGGCACGAGTCGATCGTGCGGTACAGCGGCATGGGGTTCGAGGAGTTCGCCGACGCGCTCTGCATGGGGTACCGGGGCCAGGTGTGCCCCGAGGCGTTCGACCGCGCCTGGCGACCGACCGGCGGCACCGGCGCGCCGCTGGTCGACCTGCTGGGTGTGGAGACCCTCGTGATCGACACCCAGGTGTTCCCCGGCCCTGCCGGTCAGTCGCCCCCGCCCGGCTGGTCCCTGGCGACCCGTGACCGGCTGCGCACCGTGTGGGTCCGTGACGAGGCCGTCGGGTACGGGGGGCGGCTGTCCTGGGTGTCACCCGGCGTGGACGTCCTGTCCGACGCCGGGACGGGCGTCAGCGAGCAGGTCCGGGTGCGGGCAGCCGAGGCCGGCACGCTGGTCTTCGCCCGGCTGGCCTGGCCCGGTCACACCGCGACGCTCGACGGGGAACCGCTCGACGTGCGGGAGGGCCCCGCCGGGCTGCTCTCCGTCGACGTGCCGGCCGGGCGGCACGTCGTGGACATCGCCTTCCGCTCCCCCGGGCTGTCGGCAGGGACCACCGCCGTCGCCGCCGCCGCACTCCTCAGCCTCGTCCAGTCCGCCGTCTGGCTGGTCGCCCGGCGACTGCGGAGACGGCGCGCCTCGGTGCCACCGCCCACGGACGACCGTCGGGTCCCTGCCGAGCCCGGCGGCGGTGCAGACCTGCGGGGTGACCTGGTCTCCGCGGGCCGCGTCCCGACGGCGACTGATCCGGACCTGCCGCCGCGCTGCACGGGGTCCCGCCGGGTAGACGACCGGGGTCCGGGCTCGTGACCGGCGACGTCGACACCCCCAGGACGACCGAGGACCCGTCCGGGACCGCTGCACGACCCGGACCTCGTCCCGGGGACGTCCAGGGGGCCCTGCTGACGTGGGGCCGGCGGGTGGTGATCACCGCCGTCATCGGGTTCGCCGTGCACCAGGTGGTCCGCGAGTGGGACGAGGTGTCGGCGACGCTGCGCAGCTCCCGTGGCCGCACGTGCTGCTCGCCCTGGTGGCGGTGTCGGGCGGCGTCCTGCTCGGTCCGCTGGTCTGGCGTGCGGCCCTGGCCGCGATGGGTGCCCGGGTCGGGGTGTCCGACGCGGCCGAGATCTAGCTCGTCGGCCAGCTCGGCGAGTACGTACCCGGATCGGTCGTCGCGTTCGCGCTCCAGATGGAGCTGGCCCGATCGGCAGGGGTCTCCCGGGCCCGCGGTCTCACCGCCTCGCTGCTGACCGCCGGGGTCGCCGTCGTGACCTCGCTGCTCGTCGCTCTCCTCGCGGTCCCGGCGCTGGCCGGCAGCGAGTCGGTGCTGCTGTGGCTGTTCGCCCTGCTGCCGGTCGGGCTCGCCTGCTGCACCCCACCACGCTGACGTTCGTGGTCGACAGACTGCTGGCGCTGCTGCGTCAGGCACCCCTGCCGCGACGTCTCGCCGGCGCAGCGCTCGCCCGGGCGAGCGCTCTGAGCCTGCTGGTCTACCTGCTCTACGGCCTCCACCTGTTCCTGTTCGTCGACGCACTCCCGGCCGCGGGGACGACGAACCGGGCGCTGCTGCTCGTCCTGTGCGTCGGGGCCATGGGGTGGCGATGACCGCCGGCCTGGTCGCCTTCGTGCTGCCGTCGGGCATCGGGGCACGTGAACTCGTCATCGTGGGGGCGCTGGCCGCGGTGCTGCCCTATGGGCAGGCCCTAGCCCTAGCCCTGGCCGTCGTGTCGCGCGTGCTGTTCACCGTCGTGGAGCTGGCCTCCGCCGCCGCGGCGACGCTCCCCGCCCGGCTGTCGGCCCGGCGCGGCACACCTGCCTGACCCGTCAGCGCAGCGGGGTCAGCGCAGGTTCGTCGTGCTCCGGTAGAGCAGCGCGGGCCCGCGCGCAGTGACCGGCTCCCCCGCCGGCACGAACGCCGACCGCCCCTTCCCCAGCACCAGCTCGCCGTCCGCCGCGGCCAGCACGGCGCGCCCCTCGGTGCACAGCAGCACCTGCGGGCCGGCGGTGGTCAGCGTCCCGGTCCGGTCGTCGAGCTGCACCCGGGTGAGGTCGAAGTCCTCGACCGGCACCGGGTAGCGCAGCCCGCCCGGCCCGAGCACCGGGTGGAGGACCGGGATGCGGCCGTCGGCGAAGTCGAGCACCTCGATGAGGGCCGCCAGGTCGACGTGCTTGCTGGTCAGCCCGCCGCGCAGCACGTTGTCCGAGCTGGCCATGACCTCGACCCCGGCGCCGCTGAGGTAGGCGTGCAGGTTGCCGGCCGGCAGGAACACCGCCTCGCCGGGCGCCAGCTTGAGGTGGTTGCACATCAGCGAGATGACGACGCCGGGGTCACCCGGGTAGGACTCCGCGAGCGTCGCCGCCCAGCGGTAGGTGTTGATGAACTCCGGGTCGTGCGCGGCCACGTAGGAGGCCGCCCTGCGCGCGACCGCCTCCACCAGGGAGGTGCGGCGCCGGCCGGAGAGGGCCAGCAGCTGCGGGATGGCCGCCCGCAGGCCGCCGCGTGCCAGCGCCGCGATCGTGGGCTTGAGCTCGGGCAGCTGCAGCTTGGCCAGGCAGTGCAGCGACTCCTCGACCGGCCGGAAGCCACAGAGGGCCTCGAAGGTGGTGAGCGCGAGCAGCAGCTCGGGCTTGTGCCACGGGTCTTTGAACGTCCGCGTCGGGTCGTCCTTGGGGATGCCCGCGGCCTCCTCGGCGGCGTAGCCGGCGGCCGCCTGCTCCATCGTCGGGTGCGCCTGCAGCGACAGCGGTCGGTCGGCGGCCAGCACCTTCATGAGGAACGGCAGCCGTGGACCGAAGCGTGTGACGACGGGGGCACCGAGCAGCCGCTCGGGCTCCTCGGCGATCGCCCGGTCCAGCGGCCGGCCGTCGGCCAGCAGGCTCGGCTCGTCGGGGTGCGCACCCATCCACAGCTCCGCGTGCGGCTGCGGGGCCGGGCTGGGCTGGCCGAGCAGCTCGGGGATCACCGTCCGGCTCCCCCACGGGTAGAAGCGGACGGCGCTGGTGAGGGGCCACATCGTCGTGGAGGTTACTGGCCGGTCGGGTCCGGTGGGCAGCGTGCCGTCCACACCTCCTCGCGCTGTCGCCCGTTCGGGTCAACGCGCGGACGCCACCTCCCGGGCGGTGCGGACGGCGTCCCAGCCGAGCGGCCCGGACACCAGCGCGACCACCGCCGCGGGATCCGCACCGGACAGCGGGATGCGCCGGTCGAGGACGTCCTCGAGGGACAGCGCCCCCTCGGCGGTGACCGCGTGCACGACCTCGGCGGCCAGGTGCCCCGGTGCCCCGGACAGCGGGCGGCCCAGCCGCGGGTCGGCGCGCACCAGGTCGAGCACGTCGGCCACCCGGTCGCCGTGCCGGCGCAGCAGCCGGTCGACGGCGTCCGGGGACAGGCCGCAGTCCGCGGCCAGCTCCGGCGCCCGGTCGCGGACGTCGGACCAGCGGTGCGCGCCGACCAGGGGCAGGTGCGCGCTGCGCGACGGCGGCACGCCGGGCAGGCCCGCCGTCCCGGCGTCGACGGCGGCCACGGCGGTGAACCGGGCGGTCGGCAGCCCACCGGCGACGACGACCAGCCCCGGCGCGGGGGTCGCGACGCCGTCCCCGCCTGGCAGCCGGTCGACCCGGCTGGCGACGACGGCCGCCGCGGGCACCGGGCGGACGGACACGCGGTCCAGCGCGCCGAGCACCGCGGGCACGTCGGGGCCGGGGTGCGAGACGACCCACAGCTCCTCCGCCGGGACGACGGTCAGCACGCCGCTCGCGACCGGTACCACCAGCCCGTCGTCCCCGCCCTCGAGCGCCGTCCGCGGCAGCACCACCTGCACCAGCGGGTCGGTGGGGACGCCGTCGGTCAGCCCGCCGCCGTCCGCCCCGGTGGCGAGGACGACGCTGCACGCCCGCACCGGGAACGCCGACCCGTCGGTGCGGTCGGTGACCTGCACGCCGACGACGGCGTCCCCGGCGCGCAGCAGCCCCGTCGCCCGGGCGCGGGAGACGACGCGGGCGCCGTAGCCGGCCGCGGTCCGGACGACGGCGAGGGTGAGCCGGGCGCCGTCCACCTGGGCGTCCCAGCGGCGCACCGCACCGGCTCCCCCGGGGAGGCGCAGCCCCGGGACGGCGGTGCGCGCGGCCCGCCGCGACAGCGGCCGGGCGAGCGGCAGGCCACGGGTCAGGACGTCGGACGGCAGCGGCACCGGCGACGGGTGCAGCAGCGGCACCGGCCGGACCAGGTGCGGTGCCGCCGTCCGCAGCAGCCGGGCCCGCTCGCGCAGCGCCGTCCGTGCCGGTCCGGAACCGGAGAGCAGCACGGCGGGCCGGCCGGAGGCGCCGGCGGCCCAGTCGCGGGCCTCCACCAGGCCGACCGCGAGCCCCCGGCTGGCCGCATCGAGGGCGACCCAGGCACCGAGGAGGCCGCCACCCACCACGAGCACGTCGACGACCCCGTCGGCCAGCCGGGCCCGGTCGACCGCCCGGCGGTCCGGTGAGAGCCGGGTGCGGCCCACGCTCCCGACCCGGGTCAGTGCCGGACGGCGACGGTGTCGGTGCTCATGCGCTCGCGGACCTCTCGGTGTCCAGTGCCAGGGCCAGGTAGACGGCCGTGAAGTCGGCGACCGCCAGCTGACGGGCCAGGCGGGGGAGCCGGCCGTACCGCTCCGGTTCCCCGTGCTCGGCCAGCCCGCTCACCGGGACGTTGGCCGCGGAGGCGCTGCGCAGCGCCTCCCCCAGTGCCTCCCGGGCCGACCGGGGTTCGCGCTCCCCCGCGCCGTCGTGCTCGCCGGCATCGGCGTCGCGCACGGTGAGCAACCGCAGCCGCCGGCCGGTGTCCTCGGCGCGGTCGCGGAAGAAGTCGTCCTGACCGTCCTCGGGCGCCAGCGGACCGCGCAGCACCGCGCAGGCGGCGACCCGCTGGTCGGGCATGCGGAAGGTGGTCACCGGCAGCCCGGCCAGCGTCGCCAGCTGGTCGGCGATCCGGGTCGCGGCGGTGCCGGCCAGCGGCCCCTCGGCGGCGATCACCGGCAGCGCGTCGAGCAGCTCGAGGGCCAGCGTCTTGGCCGGGTTGACGAAGGACTCCCGGGCCGGACCGCACTCCGCGGCCACCTCGTCGAGGGCCGCCGCGGTCGCCTCCAGGTCGGCCGCGCCCTCGGACACCAGGTCCAGGCCGACGGCCAGCTGCAGCATCGGGGTGAGCAGCGACCACAGGGTGGTGTGCCGCACCCGGGACCGCGGCAGCGGCACGTAGGGGGCGCGGGCCGTGGAGCAGGCCGCGCGCAGCGGGGCGTCCTCGGCGCCGATGCCCAGCAGCGTCACGCCGCGGCGGGCCGCCTCGTAGGCCGGGGTGACGGCGTAGCGGCCGGCGCCGGTGCGGGTCGCGACGACGGCGATGTCGCTGGGGCCGGTCCACACCGGCAGATCGGGCCCGGGGACGACGTCCACGGTGACCGGGCTGGCCGGCCCGAGGAGCGCCCGCAGCACCTGCGCGGCCACGGCCCCCTCGCGGCGGGCCACGACGACCAGCCCGCGCGGGCGGCCGCCGGCGGTGACCCGGTCCAGGCCGGCCTCCTCGGTCAGCCGGGCGGTCTCGCGGACCTGCGCGCCGGCCCCGGCCACCGCGGGCAGCAGGCCGCGCGGGTCCCGGGCGCGCAGCACGTCGAGGTCGTCGAGGACCTCCTCGGCCAGCTCGGGCGACGTCACGAGCGCTGCCGGGCCTCGTCGAGCAACAGCACCGGGATGCCGTCGCGGACCGGGAAGGCCCGGTCGCAGGTCGGGCAGACCAGCTCGCTCGCCGCCTCGTCCACCGTCAGCGGGCTGTGGTGGGTGTCGGGGCAGGCGAGGATCTCCAGCAGCGTGGGGTCCAGCCCGAGCGGACCGAGGGGTCGGGTCGGGTCGGGCGAGAAGTCAGTCATGCGCGCACCATCTCCAGCACTCGATCCCGCAAGGAGGTCATCCGCGCCTCGTCCGGCGCCTCGACGTTGAGCCGCAGCAGCGGCTCGGTGTTGCTGGCCCGCAGGTTGAACCACGAGCCGTCGGGCAGGTCCACGGTCAGTCCGTCGAGCTCGTCGACGGTGACGCCGTCCTGCTCCTCGAAGGACTCCCGCACCGCGGCCACCCGGCCGGCGGCGTCGGCCACGGTGGAGTTGACCTCCCCGGAGGCGACGTATCGGCAGTAGCCGGCGGTCAGCTCCGACAGCGGCCGGCTCTGCTCCCCCAGCGCAGCGAGCACGTGCATGGCGGCGAGCATGCCCGTGTCGGCCCGCCAGAAGTCGCGGAAGTAGTAGTGCGCGGAGTGTTCGCCACCGAAGACGGCGTCGGTGCGGGCCATCTCGGCCTTGATGAACGAGTGCCCGACGCGGGTGCGCACCGGCTGGCCGCCGTGCTCGCGGACGATCTCCGGGACCGCCCGCGAGGTGATCAGGTTGTGGATGATCGTCGTCCCCCGGCCCTTGGCCAGCTCGCGGACGGCGACCAGCGCGGTGATCGCCGATGGGCTGACCGGCTCGCCGCGCTCGTCGACGACGAAGACCCGGTCGGCGTCGCCGTCGAAGGCCAGCCCGAGGTCGGCGCCGGTGCGGCGGACCTCGGCCTGCAGGTCGACCAGGTTGGCCGGGTCCAGCGGGTTGGCCTCGTGGTGGGGGAAGGAGCCGTCGAGCTCGAAGTACAGCGGCAGGACCTCCAGCGGCAGGCCGTCGAGGACCACCGGGACGGTGTGCCCGGCCATGCCGTTGCCGGCGTCGACGACGACCCGCAGCGGCCGGATGGTCGAGAGGTCGACCAGCGAGCGCAGGTGGGCGGCGTACTCGGCGAGCAGGTCGCGCTGGCTGATCGACGCCGTCCGCTCGGGGACCCGGTCGTAGGAGTCGCGCTCGGCCCACTCGCGGAGGGTCGCCAGGCCCGACTCCTGCCCGACCGGGGAGGCGCCGGCGCGGCAGAGCTTGATGCCGTTGTACTGCGCGGGGTTGTGGCTGGCGGTGAACATCGCGCCGGGGACACCGAGCGAGCCGGAGGCGAAGTAGAGCAGGTCGGTGGAGCCCAGGCCGGCCTCGACGACGTCGACGCCACGGGAGAGCACGCCCTCGGCGAAGGCCCGCGAGAGGGGCACGGAGGAGTCGCGCATGTCGTGCGCGGTCACGATCGCGGTCGCGCCGCTCTCCTGCCGGACGAGCTCGGCGAAGGCCGCGCCGAGCCGGCGGGCGACGCCCTCGTCCCACTCGTCGGGGACGACGCCACGCACGTCGTAGGCCTTGACCAGCCCGGAGAGGTCACGCACACGGTCGACCCTATCGGCGTGCAGGCGAGGTGCTGGACCGGCCGCCCTCCCGAGTGCCGCCCTGAGCCTGCGAAGGGTGGGGAGGACGGGGTCCTCCTCCGAGCGGTGAGAGGGCCGGGGTCCTCTTCTCAGGTGATGTCGGGCAGGACCCGCAGGTGGCCGCGGCGGGTGCCGCTGCCGTCGTCGGCGGGGTTGCGCGGGGGCTCGGGCCGGGCGGCCTCGCGGACGGCGTCGGCCAGGGCCAGCAGGTCGTCCCCGGTCGGGCCGGAGTCCTCCACGTCGATCTCGTGGCGGACGACCTCCCAGCCGCGCGGCACCGTCAGCCGCTCGGCGTGGAACTCGCAGAGGTCGTAGCTGTGCGGCTCCGAGAACGTCGCCAACGGGCCGACGACAGCAGTCGACTCCGCGTACACGTAGGTCAGGGTCGCTGCCGCCGGTTGCGCGCAGCCGCTGCGCGAGCAGCGACGTGACTGCCTCACCACCGGTTCCTCACGGACGGCACAGTAGCCGCGTACCCGGGTGGTTGGCATCAGGCGCACCGACTTCCGTGGCCCGCGAGGAGCAGCAGTCCCATCCTCCACGATGTCCCCGTGGGCACCGGCCGAGGCGGCCGCTCTCCCGCTCGGGACGTCGGGTCGGGAGCCGGAGCCGTACGCTCGCACCCGTCATGAGCCGATCCCGCCGCGACCGCCACGGCCGCGGGCTGCGCGGGCGCCTGGTGCCCGACGGCGTCCCCCTGGCCCGCAGCCGCGCCGAGCAGTTCGACGACCTCGTCCTGGACGCGGTCGAGGACCTCGAGCGCCGGTGGGAGAAGGAGCTGGCCGGGGTCGAGTTCGCCGTCGAGGACGTGCCCTGGGTGGAGCACACCGACCCCGACGAGGTGGTGCTCGACGCCGACGTGCTCGACGACGGCAGCGTGCCGCTGGCCCGCGTCCTGCCCGCGCACCGGGACGGCACCCGGGAGGTGCCGCCGCGGATCGTCGTCTACCGCCGGCCGCTGGAGCTGCGCGCGCACGACCGCGACGACCTGGCCGACCTGGTGCGCGACGTCGTCGTCGACCAGGTCGCCGTGCTGCTCGGGCGCGACCCGGAGGAGATCGACCCCACCGGCTGAAGGGCCCCCTGCCCCCCACCGTGGAAGGGCCCCTGCAGGGGGCCGATCCGTCTCCTCGGCCGCCCGGCGCCGCCTGGGATGCTCTGTCGCGATGGACTCCTCCGCGCCGGCCGCCGTCCCGTGGGTCGTGCTGGTCCTGGCGCTGCTCGCGCTCGCCGGCCTGGCCGCGGTCGCACCGAGCCGTCCGCGACCCCCCGCTCCCCCTGCCGACCCGGCGCCCGCACGCCCCGTCCGCCCGGCGCCGCGCTGGCCGGACGACGACCTGCCCGGCTTCCTCGACGCCCCGCCCGGCACGCCCGGCCCGCCGCCCGGGCCGGTCGCCGCACCCCCGGAGGAGGACACCCTGGGGCCCGCGCGCCCGGACGGCAGCGGCCGCGCCGTCGCCGGGATGGCCGCCGCGGCGCTGGTGCTGGTCGCGGCGCTGGCCGGGATCGCCGGGGCGACCCGCGACGGCGGCGGCCCGGCCGCGGCCCCCGCGCCCGACCCGGTGGCGCCGTCCCCACGGGACGTCCCGACCCCCACCCCGGCGCCGCCGTCGCTGCCCGTCGTGCCTGCGGACCCGCTGCCCGGCGAGGGTGGCGCGGGCGTGCTGGCCGTCCGCTCGGTGCCGCTGGGCGAGGACGGCGTCGTGGCCCGGCTGGCCTTCGGCGGCCTCGTCGTCGAGCAGCAGGCGGTGGGGACGACGGTGGCCTACCCGATGGTGAGCGTCACCGCGGCCGGGGGCGGCGGGACGGCGCTCGCCCACGTGCGGCTGCCGACCTGGAACTGCCTGGCCGCCGAGCCGCCCCAGGACCCGGCCGCCGCGGGCTGCGTGCGGTCGCACACCGAGTACGCCGACCTGCCCTCCCCCGCCCTGACCGTGACCCGAAGCGGCGAGGACCTGCGGCTGACCGGCCGCTTCCCCACCTACACCCGGCCGATCGGCACCGCACCGGCCTACACGGGCCGGGTGTACGACCTGGCGGTCACCGTCTCCCCCGCCGGGCCGGTGCGCGAGGGCGCCGGCCCGGCCGAGGGCACCGTCTTCCTCGGCACCGACCGCGCCGAGAGCGTGGCGGAGCCGGGGCTCAACGTCGTCCGCTACGCCGGCTGACAGCGGACCCCCGTCCTCCCCACCCTCCGGAGAAGGGCCCCCTGCCCCTCACCGTGGAAGGGCCCCGTCCTCCTCACCCCTCGCACGCTCGGGGTGAGCCTCGGGACGGGGCCGGCGGCGGGACCCTGCAGGGGACCGGCGGTGCCCCGGGCGGGGTTACCCTCCTCTCCACAGGCCGCCGCCGGACAGCGTCAGCGAGACCAGGGGCGCGCCCATCTCGGTGCGCCATCCCGCACCGGGGGTGCCCCACCACGGCCGCCGGTCGGCGCCGTCGACGAGGGTCAGCAGGCCCCGGTCGCCGTCGGCTCCGACGGCCAGCTCGACCTGACCGATCGCGGCGTGCAGCCGGGCGGTGACGCGCAGGGCGGTGCGGGTCCCGCGGTCGGGCTCGCGGGCGAGCAGCGCGGGCAGTCGGCGGTCCAGCTCGGCGGGGTCCCGGGTGCGGCGCACCGCGCCGGCGTTGTCGAGGTCGTCGACCAGGCGGGCGCTGCGGGCGTTGGCGAACGCCGCCTCGGGCCGCCGCCGGCCGATCGCGCGCAGGGTGGGGTCGCCCAGCGGCAGACCGGTCAGCCGCAGTGTCCAGGGGCGGAGCAGCCGATCGAGCATGCCCAGCACGCCGGCGGCCAGCTGCTCGGCGGCGTCGTCGTCCCGGGCCGGGAGGCGGGCCGGGGCCGCCCCGGCGGGTACCGGCAGCCCCTCCCCGAGCAGCGTGGCCGTGAGCCGCGGGCCGCCGCGCAGGACCAGGGTCGCCACCGCCCGCGGTGCGCCCGTGCCGCCGGGCGGGTCGACCACGACGGCGACCGGCCGGGGGCCGGCGAGGCGGGCGTCGTCCAGGGCGAGCGCGGCGGTCAGCCAGGGAGCCCGGGCGGTCACCGGCGTACGCAGCGCCGCGAGCAGTGGTCCGGCCGCACGGAGCTCCCGGACCACGCCGGCCCGGCCGGTCACCACACGCGTCGTCATGCCCCGAACGACACCACAGCCGCCGACGGGATCCGTCGGCGGCTGTGGGGACAGCTCGGAGCTGGTGTCAGTGAAGGACCCCCTGCCCCCACCGCTCGCGAGCTCGCGGCGGGACCCTGCAGAGGGCTGGGCGCGGGAGGGGTGCGGCCCTCGCTCAGCCGGCGCGGCGACGCAGGCGGCGGCGCTCACGCTCGGAGAGCCCGCCCCAGATGCCGAAGCGCTCGTCGTTGGCCAGCGCGTACTCCAGGCACTCGGCCTTGACCTCGCAGCCGGTGCAGATCTTCTTGGCCTCGCGGGTGGAGCCGCCCTTCTCCGGGAAGAACGCCTCGGGGTCGGTCTCGGCGCACAGCGCGCGCTCCTGCCAGGACTGCACCTCGGCGTCCAGGCCCGAGCTCCACAGTCCGGCGAAGCCCTGGGCCGGGCCCGAGGCACCGTGGTCGCGCTCGGAGCCGTTCACGTAGTCGCTCAACCACGAGACCTCTGCCATGACGATGCGTCCCCTCTCGCTGTCGTCCCGATGTGCGTTCCACGGGACGTTCCCGGGCCGCTCGGCACTCGTTGACACCGCGGGAATTACACGCGTGTCGTTGTGGGGCCGTCAACTCCGCCCGGTGTAAGCACCCGGTCCCAGCAGCCACTTCCGTCACAGGGTGTTCGTCACTTCTCGCTGCACACCTCGACACGCCCGGCGAACAGTGGACAAGTGCCCATCGGGCACGATGACTTTCGTGCACATCGTCGTCCTCGCCGGAGGGGTCGGCGGGGCCCGGTTCCTGGCCGGCCTCCGCTCGGCCGTGCCCGACGCGCGGCTCACCGCGGTCGTCAACACGGGGGATGACGTGACGATGCACGGGCTGCGGATCTGCCCCGACCTCGACACCGTCATGTACACCCTCGGCGGCGGCATCGACCCCGAGCGCGGGTGGGGCCGGGCCGGCGAGAGCTGGACGGTCAAGGAGGAGCTGGCCGCCTACGGGGCCGAGCCGACGTGGTTCGGCCTGGGCGACCGCGACCTGGCCACCCACCTCGTCCGCACCCGGATGCTGGACGCCGGCTACCCGCTGTCCCAGGTGACCGCGGCGCTGGCCGACCGCTGGCGGCCCGGCGCCGAGCTGCTGCCGATGAGCGACCAGCGGGTGGAGACCCACGTCGTGGTCGCCGACCCGGGAACCGGGCGGCAGCAGGCACTGCACTTCCAGGAGTGGTGGGTGCGCCACCGCGCCGAGCCCGAGCCCCGCGCCTTCGTGCAGGTGGGGGTGGACGCCGCGGAGCCGGCGCCGGGCGTGGCCGAGGCGTTCGCCGCCGCCGACGCCGTGCTGCTGGCACCCTCGAACCCCGTGGTGTCGATCGGCACCGTCCTGGGCGTCCCGGGGCTGCGGCAGGCGCTGCTGGCGACGCCGGGCCGGGTCGTCGGGGTCTCCCCGATCGTCGGGGGCAGCGTCGTACGCGGGATGGCCGACCGCTGCCTGCCGGTCCTCGGGGTGGAGGTCAGCGCGGAGGGGGTGGGGCGGCACTACGGCGCCCGGTCCGCCGGCGGGCTGCTCGACGCCTGGCTGGTGCACACGGGCGATCGCGCCGACGTCCCCGGCGTCGACGTCCGCGCCGTCCCGCTGCTCATGTCCTCCCCCGAGGCGACCGCCGCGCTGGCCCGGGCGGCGCTGGACGCGGCCGGTGCGTGAGCCCCCGGCCGGGATCTCGGTCCTCCCGGTTCCCGGCCTGCCGGAGTTCTCCCCCGGCGACGACCTCGCCGCGGCGGTGGCGGGTGCCGCGCCCTGGCTGGCCGACGGCGACGTCGTCGTCGTGACCTCCAAGGTGGTGTCCAAGGTCGAGGGCCGGCTGGTGCCGGTCGCGCCCGGCGAGGACCGCGAGGCCGCCCGGCAGCGGGCCATCGACGACCAGACGGTCCGCGTGGTCGCCCGGCGCGGCCCGTTGAAGATCGTCGAGACGCCGCAGGGCTGGGTGGTCGCCGCTGCCGGGATCGACGCCTCCAACGTGCCCGGCGACGCGCTCGTGCTGCTGCCGGAGGACGCCGACGCCTCGGCCCGGGCCCTGCGCGACCGGCTGCGCGAGCTGCTCGGGGTCGAGGTCGCCGTCATCGTCAGTGACACCTTCGGCCGGACCTGGCGGGACGGGCTGACCGACGTCGCCGTGGGCTCGGCGGGGATCCCCGCACTGGTCGACCACCGCGGCGCGGTCGACGCCCACGGCAACCGGCTGGAGACCACCCAGATCGCCCTCGTCGACGAGCTGGCGGCCGCGGCGGACCTGGTGAAGGGCAAGCTGGCCGGCATCCCGGTGGCCGTCGTCCGCGGGCTGCCGTTCGACCCGCCGGAGGACGACGCCGGCACCCGGCCACTGGTCCGCCTCGGTCCCGGCGACCTGTTCCCCTACGGCAGCCGCGACCTGGTGACGACCCGGGCGCCCGGCACGGACCTGGTCCCACGTCCCGGCGAGCTCGACGCCGTCGCCGCGGCGTTCCGGGTGGCGACGGCGGCGCTCCCGGAGTTCCCGGTCGTCCTGCGCTACGGCGGCGAGGGCGACGGGGTGGTCGACGTGCACCTGCCCGAGCGGGCCACCACGACGGCGGCGCTCAACCTCGGGGCCCTGGTCGGCGCGGTCGTCATCCAGCTGCACGCCGAGGGCTGGACGACCCGCTGGGAGCCGGTGGGCACCCCGGGCGGCACCTCCCTCGTCGGGAGGTTGTGGCTCGGGTCGCCCGCGTCCTGAGCCGCGGAGCGCCGGTAGCGTCGCCGGTCATGCGGGGGATCATCCTGGCCGGGGGTACCGGCAGTCGCCTGTTCCCGATCACGCAGGCGGTCAGCAAGCAGCTGATGCCGGTCTACGACAAGCCGATGGTCTACTACCCGCTCTCGACGCTGATGATGGCCGGCGTCCGCGAGGTCCTGGTGATCACCACGCCCGGCGACCAGGAGGCGTTCCGGGCGCTGCTGGGCGACGGCAGCCGGCTGGGCATGCGCATCGAGTACGCCGTCCAGCCGCGACCCGAGGGACTGGCCCAGGCCTTCCTCATCGGCGCGGATTTCGTCGGTGACCAGTCGGTGGCCCTGGTGCTGGGCGACAACATCTTCTACGGCGCGGGCCTGGGCACGGCGCTGGGCCGGCTGCCCGACCCCGACGGCGGGCACGTCTTCGCCTATCACGTGGCCAACCCGCAGGAGTACGGCGTCGTCGAGTTCGACCCCGACCGACGCGTGCTGTCCATCGAGGAGAAGCCGGCCGCGCCGAAGAGCTCCTACGCCGTGCCCGGGCTGTACTTCTACGAGTCGTCGGTGGTCGACGTGGCGCGCAGCATCCGGCCCAGCGCCCGCGGCGAGCTGGAGATCACCGCGGTCAACGAGCACTACCTGCACCAGGGCCGGCTCACCGTCACCGTCCTCGACCGCGGCACGGCCTGGCTGGACACCGGGACGTTCGCCTCGCTGCGCCAGGCCACCGAGTTCGTGTCGGTGGTCGAGGAGCGGCAGGGGCTCAAGATCGGCTGCATCGAGGAGGTCGCCTGGCGGCAGGGCTGGCTGGACGACGACGGCCTGCGCCGCGCCGCCGAGCCGCTGGGCAAGAGCGGCTACGGCGACTACCTCCTCCGCCTGCTCGACGACCCGGTCGTCTGAGACGCTCGCCCGATGATCAGCTGAGCTGGTCATCGTGGGTCATGGCTCGGCACTGGTGGTGAGCCATGACCTGCGAGGGTGAGCTGAGCTGATCGTCGGGGATCAGAACCGGCGGTAGTTGGTGGGGGCGTTGCGCGGGCCCCGCCTGGGCGGGCGGCTGCCGCCGATGCCCAGCAGCCGGACGACGCGCTGCCGCTGCCCGCGCCAGGGCTCGAGCAGCTCCATCATCCCGTCGTCGTCGGTCCTGCGGCCGGCCAGCGACCAGCCCACCAGGTTCTTCAGGTGGTAGTCGCCGTAGCTGACCGTGTCCGGGCAGCCGAAGACCCGCTGCACCACCTCGGCCGCCGTCCAGACTCCGATGCCCGGCACCGTCTGCAGCCGGCGCTGCAGGTCGGGGCAGTCCACCGCCTCCTCCGGCTCCAGCCGCGCCGCGACACTCGCCACGGCCCGCAGCGCCCGGCGGCGGGCGCCGTCCAGGCCGCAGCGGTGCCACTCCCAGTCGGTCACCGCCAGCACCCGCTGCGGGGTGGGCGGCACGCGCATCCCCTCGGGGGCGGGACCGGGGGCCGGCTCGCCGGCCAGCCGCAGTAGCGCGCGCCACACGCGGTGCGCCTCGATGACGGTCACCTTCTGCTCGAGGACGGCGGGCACCAGGGCGTCCCAGGTGCGCCCGGTGCGGCCCAGCCGCAGCCACGGTGAGGCGCGGTGCACACGGGTGAGGAGCGGGTGCCCGCGGGGCTCGAACTCCTCGGGCCGGTCCTCGGCGCCCAGCCAGGCAGGCACCGCCGCCCCGGCCCGCTCGGCGCCGGGTCCCCACGCCGTCACGCGCACCTCGCCGCAGCGCACGGTCAGGTGCACCGTCGCCGGACCGTCGGGCGTGCTGACCGCGCGCCAGCAGCCGTCGTCGACGTGGCGCAGCGCCGGGTCGCCGGCGCTGCGCTGCTGCGGGAAGAGGGTGCGCCGGACGTCCAGCGGCCAGTCCGGCCGCCAGACGTCGACGAACACCGGGGCGTCCAGCGTGGTGGTGCTCAGGTGGTGCTCCCCGGGGAAGAGGGACGGTCGGTCAGCGCGGTGCCATCCGCAGCGCGCCGTCCATCCGGATCACCTCGCCGTTGAGGTAGCCGTGCTCGACGATGTCGAGGGCCAGCTGGGCGAAGTCCTCCGGGCGGCCGAGGCGCTTCGGGAAGGGTATGCCCGCCGCCAGGGCCTGCCGCGCCTCCTCGGGCAGGCTGCCCAGCAGCGGGGTGTCCACCAGCCCGGGGGCGATGGTGCAGACCCGGACGCCGACGCTGGACAGGTCGCGCGCCGCCGGTAGGGTCATGCCGACGATGCCGCCCTTGGACGCCGAGTAGGCCACCTGCCCGATCTGCCCGTCGTAGGCGGCGATCGAGGCGGTGTTCACGACGACCCCGCGCTCGCCGTCCCCCTCCGGCTCGGTGGCGGCCATCGCAGCCGCGGCCAGCCGCAGCACGTTGAAGGTGCCGACCAGGTTCACCATGACGGTGCGGACGAACGGGTCGAGGTCGTGCGGGACGTTGCCCTTGCCCACCGTGCGCTGGGCCCAGCCGATGCCGGCGCAGTTGACCGCGATGCGCAGCGGCCGGTCCTTGCCGGTGGCCTCGGCGACCGCGGCCTGCACCGAGTCGGCGTCGGTGACGTCGGTGCGCACGAAGGTGGTGTGCCCGCCCAGCTCGGCGGCGAGCGCCTTCCCCTTCTCCTCCTGCAGGTCGAGGACGGTCACGGCCGCGCCCCGCGCGACCAGGGCCCGGACGGTGGCCTCCCCGAGGCCGGAGGCCCCACCGGAGACGACAGCGGCGACGTCGAGGTTCTTCACGTCCCGGAGGCTATCGGCGCCCTCAGCTGAACCGTGACCCGTGTCTCTCCTCGACGGCGGCGAGCAGCTGCTTGACCCGCTCGGCGTCCGACACCGGGCAGACCATCGTGACGTCGGCGGTGTGGACGACGACGCTGTCGCGTACCCCGACGAGGGCCACCAGGTGGTCGGGGTCGTCGCTGAAGACGATGTTGCCGGCGCTGTCGAGGGTGACCGCCAGCCCGGAGACGGCGTCCTCCCCCACCCGTTCGAGGGTCTGCGCCAGGGCCGGCCACGAGCCGACGTCGAGCCAGTCGACGTCGAGGTCGGCGACCAGCACCCGCCCCGGCTCGGTCGCGGCGGGCTCCAGGACGGCGTAGTCGACGCTGATCCTCGGCAACGTCGGGAAGACCTCGGCCAGGACGGCGTCCCGCTGCGGCCCGGCCGGGACGGCGACCACGCGGGTCAGGCCCTCGGCGGAGGCGGGGAGGTGCTCGGCCAGCGCCTGCAGGACCGTGGACGCGCGCCAGACGAACATGCCCGAGTTCCAGAGGTACTCCCCCGAGGCCAGGTAGGCCTCGGCGGTGACGCGGTCGGGTTTCTCGCGGAACGACGCCGCCTCCGCGACGCCGGGCACCTCGGTCGGCGCACCGCGCTGCACGTACCCGAAGCCGGTGGCCGGGGCGGTGGGCCGGATCCCCAGGGTGACCAGCGAGCGGGGCCGCGCGGCGAGCGCGTCGTAGGCGGTGGTCAGCGCCGCGGCGAACCGCTCGACCGGCCGGATGACGTGGTCGGCGCTGACGACGGCCAGCTCGGCATCGGGGTCGACGTCGGCGACGAGGGCCGCGGACAGGCCGACGGCGTTGGCGGTGTCCCGGGCGACCGGCTCGAGCACCAGCCGGTCCGGGCGCAGCCGCGGCAGGGCGGCGCGCGCCTGCTCGCCGAAGCGGGCCGCGGTGCACACCCAGATCCGGTCGGCCGGCAGCACCGTCTCCAGCCGGGCGAAGGCCTCGGCCAGCAGGCTGTGCGGGAGGCCGTCCCCGCTCGCCGCGACACCGCCGACGCCGTCGCCGAGGATGTCGAGCAGCTGCTTGGGCCGTCCGCTGCGCGACAGCGGCCACAGCCGCGTCCCCGAGCCGCCGGCCATGACGACCGCGTGCCGCACCTCAGCCCCTCTCTCCCGGGCGCTCCGTGCGCCCGACGCCCTCGGCGCGGCGCTGGAACCGGGCGCCGGCGGCCACCCGGCCGCTCACGTAGGACACGAGCATCCGGGCCCCCAGGCCCGCCCGCATCGCGACCCGCAGCGGGAGGTGCCGGCGGAGCGGGTACTGGCCGGAGAGGTACCGCAGCGCACTGGTGTGGTGCACCCGCCGCATGCGCTGCGGCTGCCGTCGGGTGGCGTGCCCGCCCTCGTGCTCCACCACCGCCGAGGGCGCGTAGACGTGCAGCCAGCCGCGGCGGGAGAGCCGTTCGGCGAGGTCGACGTCCTCGAAGTACATGAAGTAGCCGGGGTCGAAGCCGCCGACGGACCAGAACGCCGCCGCGTCGACCAGCAGGCAGGAGCCCGACAGCCACCCCGCCGGGCGCTCACGAGGCGCCTCCCGCTCACGCCGGTAGCGGGCCGTCCACGGGTTGCCCGGCCAGGCCCAGCCGAGCAGCGCGTGCCCGGCGCCGGTGGACAGCCGGGGGAGGTCGCGGGCGGAGGGGTAGAGGTCGCCCTGCGGGGTGCGGATCGCCGGGCCGACGGTCGCCGCCCGGGGCCACCGGGCAGCCACGGCCAGCAGCTCGTCGACCGAGCCGGGGTCGAAACGGACGTCGGGGTTGGCGACGACGGCGTACCCCTCGGTCAGGCCGGCCATCCCGGCGTTGACCGCGGCGCCGTAGCCGATGTTGCCGCCGGTGCGCAGCAGCCGCACGTGGGGGTGGCGGGCCGCGACGCGTTCGGGGGCGCCGTCGGTCGAGCCGTTGTCGGCGAGGACCACCTCGACCGGCCGCGTGGTGGCCTCGGCCAACGACTCGACGAACCCCTCCAGGGCCTCGCCCGGGGAGTACGTCACCGCGACCACGCGGAGGGGGACGTCCGGCGGCGGTGCGTTCACGCGGGGAACCCTACGAGGCCAGCACGGTGCGGCTCCCCCGGCGCTGCCGCAGCGCGCTGCGTGGGGTCGCAGGGGACCGGTGTGACGAGGGGGACGGGCCCGTCACGAGCGACCCGCTCCGTCCGGGTCGAGCCGTTCTGCGCCGGTACAGTCGCGAGGCGTGACTCAAGCCAGTCCTGATCTCGTCGTCGTCGGCTCCGGGTTCTTCGGCCTCACGGTCGCCGAGCGGGTCGCCACCCAGCTGGACAAGCGCGTGCTGGTCATCGACCGGCGCAGCCACATCGGGGGCAACGCCTACTCCGAGCCCGAGCCCGAGACGGGCATCGAGGTGCACGTCTACGGCGCCCACCTGTTCCACACGTCCAACGAGCGGGTCTGGCAGTACGTCAACCAGTTCACCGAGTTCACGAGCTACCAGCACCGGGTCTTCAGCATCTACCAGGGCAAGACGTACTCCCTGCCGATCAACCTGGCCACCATCTGCCAGTACTTCGGCAGGAGCTTCTCCCCCGAGGAGGCCCGCGCCCTCGTCGCCGAGCAGTCCGGCGAGATCGACACCGCCGAGGCCACCAACCTCGAGGAGAAGGCGATCTCGCTGATCGGCCGCCCGCTGTACGAGGCCTTCATCCGCGGCTACACGAAGAAGCAGTGGCAGACCGACCCCACCGAGCTGCCCGCCGCGGTCATCGCCCGCCTCCCGGTGCGGTACACGTTCGACAACCGGTACTTCAACGACACCTACGAGGGCCTGCCGAAGGACGGCTACACCGCCTGGCTGGAGCGGATGGCCGACCACCCGAACATCGAGGTGCGGCTGGACACCGACTACTTCGACGTCCGCGACCAGCTGCCGACGGACGTCCCGACGGTCTTCACCGGCCCGATCGACAAGTACTTCGGCTACGAGGCCGGCGAGCTCGGCTGGCGCACGCTGGACTTCGAGACCGAGGTCCTGCCGGTCGGCGACTTCCAGGGCACCTCGGTCATGAACTACGCCGACGAGGACGTGCCCTTCACCCGGATCCACGAGTTCCGGCACTTCCACCCCGAGCGCGACTACCCGACCGACAAGACCGTGGTCGTCCGCGAGTACTCCCGCTCCGCCCGGACCGGCGACGAGCCGTACTACCCGATCAACACCCCCGAGGACCGCGCCAAGCTCGAGCGCTACCGCGAGCTGGCCGCCAAGGAGGCCGCCGAGAAGCGCGTCCTCTTCGGCGGGCGCCTCGGCACCTACAAGTACCTGGACATGCACATGGCGATCGGCTCGGCGCTGACCATGTTCGACAACCGCATCCGGCCCTTCTTCGCCGAGGGCGGTGCCCTCGACGGCCGCCTGGAGGACTGAGCGAGGCCCCCACCCCGCGTCCTCTCCTGCGGTGATCATGGAGTGCGGGTGGCGACACGCCATCCGGACCCGGCATGTCGCCACCGCAACTGCATGATCCTCGGGAGGGCGCGTCCGGGGTGCCGGACGAGCGGTGGGGATGGGCGTGACGGGAGGCGCGCACCCGGCCCCCGGGAGCGGTGCCCGACCGTCAGCTCGCGGGGGTGAAGCGCTCCCGCCGGCCGGCGTGCACGAGCCGCAGCCACTCCCGCCAGCCCGCCGGGTCGCGGCGGGTCACCAGGAAGAACCAGGTGAAGCGGACCAGCTCCAGCGGGAAGAGCCAGCGCATCCCCGGCTGACGCATCAGGTAGCCGCGGTTGCGGTACGTGTAGAAGCGTTTCCAGCTCGTCTCGGGGTACTGGGCGGACAGCCGCCCCCCGAGGATCGGCTTGAACTCGTCCCGGCCGTTGGGGTGGAGGTAGGTGGCGGTCAACGCCGTCCCGAAGGGCAGTCCGGCACGCACCAGCCGGCGGTGGATCTCGGTCTCGTCACCGCGGGCGAACAGCCGCAGGTCCGGCACCCCGGTCTGGGCGAGGGTGGCCGCGGCGAACAGGGCGCCGTTGAACAGGGAGGCGTAGCCGGGCAGGAAGTCCGCACCGCCCAGGCGGTCCCGACCGCCCTGCCAGCGCAGTCCGGTGCGGACGGGGAAGGCGAAGCTCTCGGGTGCGTCGATGTCGGCGACCGCCGGGGACACCTCCGCCAGCCCGCGCTCGCGGGCCACCGACAGCAGGGTGGCGAGCACGTGCTCGTCGGCGGGCCGGCCGTCGTCGTCGGCGCACCACACCCAGTCCGCACCTTCGGCCAGCGCGGTCAGCATCCCGAGGGCGAAGCCCCCGGCCCCACCGAGGTTGGTCCGGGAGAGCAGGTAGGTGTGGGGCAGCCCGCTGGCCCGGACGACCTCCTCGGCGGGCTGTTCAGGCCCGTTGTCGACGACGACCACGGAGTCCACCGGCCGGGTCTGGACCGCGAGCGCCTTGAGCGCCTGTGCCAGGGACTCCGGCCGGTGCCGGGTGACGATGACCGCGACGACGCGCTCGTCGTCCGGGCGGGTGGGGGTCCGCGGCGTCGCCTCGGACACTCAGCCCCCCGAGACCGCGGGGCTGCGGCCCTTGTAGGCGTCCAGGACCTCCCGAAGCGGCCCCTGCTGCCGGATGGTGCCGTGCTCCATCCAGAGCGCCGAGGTGCACAACTGCTCGAGCAGGTCGTCGGAGTGCGAGGCGAAGACCAGCAGGCCCGCACGGTCCACCAGGTCCTTCAGCCGCCCCTTGGCTCGCTCGAGGAAGGTCGCGTCGACGGCGCCGATACCTTCGTCGAGCAGCAGGATCTCCGGGTCGATGCTGGTGACGACGCCCAGGGCCAGCCGCACCCGCATGCCGGTCGAGTAGGTGCGCAGCGGCATCTGCAGGAAGTTGCCGAGCTCGGTGAACTCGGCGATGTCGTCGACCCGGGCTTCCATCTGCTTGCGGGTCATCCCCAGGAACAGGCCGCGGACGATGATGTTCTCCAGCCCCGAGATCTCCGGG
Organism: Geodermatophilus sp. URMC 65; assembly: GCF_053502545.1. Classification (NCBI taxonomy): domain Bacteria; kingdom Bacillati; phylum Actinomycetota; class Actinomycetes; order Geodermatophilales; family Geodermatophilaceae; genus Geodermatophilus; species Geodermatophilus sp. URMC 65. Next base: position 3,530,065 of record NZ_CP199954.1, on the reverse strand, counting down.
TCCATGCCGACGCCGAGGTCGAAGACCGGGGCGACCCGCCCGTTGACCAGTGCCCGGCCCCGGGTCGGCTCGTAGATGCCCGAGAGCAGCCGCAGCAGCGTCGACTTGCCCGCACCGTTGTGGCCGACCAACGCCAGCCGGTCACCGTCCTGCAGGTGCAGGTCGATGCCACGCAGCGCCTCGATGACGACGACCTTGCGCGCGTTGGCCGCGACGTTGCCCCCCACGACGCCGAGCACCGTGTGCTTCAGGGACCGGGACTTCGCGTCGAAGATCGGGAAGTCCACGCTCGCGTCGTGGACGTCGATGCTCACCATGTCGGTCTTCTCCTCAGACCCAGTACGCGACGCGGCCGCGGTACCGGCGCATGACCAGCAGTGTCAGGGTCCAGCCGACCACGGTGATCGCGCCGACGACGATCCAGTTGTGGAGGTGCTGGTCCATGCCCAGCATCGGCCGCCGGAGGATCTCCACGAAGTGGAAGATCGGGTTGAACTCCACGATGCGAGCGCGCTGGGCGACGTTCGGGTTCTCGATCAGGTCCTCGTAGATCCACACGATGGGCGTGAGGAAGAACAGCAACTGCACCACGCTCTGCGTCACCGGCGGCAGGTCCCGGAAACGGGTGCTCACGATGCCGATGAGCAGCGCCACCCAGGCGCCGTTGAGCACCAGCAGGGCGAAGGCCGGCAAGGCGGCGAGGTCGGTCCACAGCAGCGGCTGCGGGAAGACCACCAGCATGACCGCGTAGACGATCAGGTTGTGCAGGAAGAACAGCGTCTGCCGCCACACCAGCCGGTACACGTGGATGCTGATCGGCGCCGGCAGGTGCGTGATCAGCCCCGAGTTCGCGACGAAGACCTCCGAGCCCTCGGAGATGCACCCCGAGATGAAGGTCCACACGATGAAGCCGACCAGGATGTAGGGCAGCTGCTCCTCGAGCGGGTTGCCGAACAGGCCCGCGTAGAGGATCCCGAGCGCGATGGCGGTGACCGCCATGCTGATCGTGATCCAGATCGGGCCGAGCACCGATCGGCGGTAGCGCTGCCGGATGTCCTGCCAGCCCAGGTGGAGCCAGAGCTCCCGCTGGTTCCACCCGTTGCGCAGGTCCTGGAAGGCGGAGCGGAAGTCCCGGCCGAGGGGCCGAAGGTCCGGCGGCGCCGCTGGTGCGGGGGCCGCGGCGGTACCGGGCGAGGTCGCGCGACTGGATGACATCGGGTCTACTCGGCCCCGCCGTCGAACAGCCGCCGCCAGTTCTCGCGACTGGTCAGCTCGGGCAGTGCCTGACGGTAGGCCGCGGCCACTGCCGGACCCTCCTTCGCCAGGCGCATGCAGGCCGCGGCGCCCTCCCGGACCAGCTGCAGGGCCCGCTGCTTGTCGAACTCGCGGATGCGCACCCCCTCCTGCGAGGCGTCGGTGACGACGACCTTGCGGAAGCGGGAGACGTGCCACCACTGCGCGTCCTCGAGTGGGACGGCGGCCGCACCGGCGGTGCGGCCGGTCAGCTGCCAGAGGATGCGCTTGCCCAGGACGGCCTTGAGCATCGACGGGTGCGGCGCGGCCCGCTGGGTGTCCTCGCCGCGCAACGACATCCCCGGGACGTCCGAGGCGGTGTGCCGCACCGTCTCCGGATAGGCCCGGCGCAGCTCGCGCACCTCGGCCAGGGCCTGCTTCCCGCCGTCGCGCAGCAGCTCGGGACCGGCCAGGAAGTCCTCGATGCCCTTGATGGCCGTGGCGGCCAGGCCGTACTGCATCGCGGTCACGTAGGCCAGCAGCCGCCCGAACAGGACCCGTGCCAGGCTCTTGCTGGCGAAGTCCGAGTGCAGTGCCGCGGTGATCAGGCTGTTCCGGACGCTGAAGTACCGTGACCAGTCGTCCTGGTCCTTCCACGTGAAGTCGGCGTGCCAGACGCCGGCCCCCGGCAGGGTGACCGTGGTGAACCCGTTCTCGCGGGCCCGGTAGCCGTACTCGATGTCGTCCCACTGGAAGAAGACGGGCAGCGGGTAACCGGTGGCCGACACGATCTCGGAGGGCAGGATGGCGCTCCACCAGGCGTTGTAGACCGCGTCGACGCGGACCTCCTGGTTCTCCTCGGTCATGTCCTCGTTCCACAGCGCGCCCGCCACGACCTTGCCCGCCTCCAGCGTGGCGAGGTCGGCGTACTCCGCTCCGGTGTGCAGCCGCTTGGGGTGCAGGGCGTAGAGCATCTGGGCGCCCACGATGATCGGCTGCCGCGACGAGTTGGCGAACGAGGTCAGCCGGATGATCGACTCGGGCTCGAGGACGATGTCGTCGTCCATGAACAGGACGTTGGCGTGGTGCTCGGCCTCGACCTCGGCGATCTCGTACATGCCACGCGTGAAGCCCCCGGCACCGCCCAGGTTCGCCTGGGTGATGTAGCGCAGCCGGCCGGCCAGGTCGGCCCGGACCTGCTCGAACTCCGGCTGCGCGGAGACCTGCTTGTCGCCCTGGTCGACGACGTAGACCGTGTCGAGCTCGTCGAGCGCGGGCAGGTCGGCGGCCAGCGCCTGCAGGGTCTTGATGCAGTCCGTGGGCCTGTTGTGCGTGCAGATCACCACGGCGGTCTTCCGCGGTCGCGGCGGGTGCGGGATGGTCCAACGCGCCGACGTGATCCGCAGCTCCGCCTCGCCGGCCCGGAAGTCGGCCCAGACGGCCCCGCCGTCGACGAACTTGTCGATCGCCACGGTCAGGCGGATGCGCCCCGAGCCGGACAGCTCCTGTCCTCCGACGGTGCGCTCCTCGCCGGCGAAGTCGCTGGCGAACAGCTCGACGACGCCCTCGCCGGAGAACTCCGCCTCGAACGCCATCTCGGGAACGCTCGTCCACCGCTGCCAGTAGGAGGCGGGGACCCTCCCGAAGTAGGTGTTGGTCGTCAGCGCCGCGTGCGGGTCGAGGGTGAACGCGGTGCGCTCCAGGTGCACACGGCCCTGCACGCGCTTGGCGTACAGCTCCGCCGGGAGCCCGAGCGCCGGCGGCAGGGTCAGCACCCGCTGGGCCAGGCTGGCGGTGTCCCGCGCCGGTCCGGCCCCGGCGGCGTTGGGCTCTGCGGAGGTGGTGGTCATGGAGATCTGCAGTCCTCGGGACGATGGCAGGGCGGATCGGACTCGCCGCTCTGGAGCGCGTGTCGACCGTCGACCGGCATGGCGACGGCCCGCCCCCAGCCGGGTTCGATAACGGCAGCATAACCGTGTCGACATGCCCCGGCCCGAGCGCGCACGGGTCCGGGACCCCTCCCGTCACACGTCCCTCATCGCGCGCCGGGCGGCCCCTCCGCCGCTGGGGACGGGTCCGTTCCGGGCGCCTGCCGGTCCCGCTCCCACCCGGACGACGGCGGCCGTCGACCCCCTCGTCGGGGACCGACGGCCGCTGTGGTGTGCCGGTCAGGACCGCTGGGCGCTGACCTCCCCGTCGGCGGTGGCCACCAGGTGGCCGCCCTGGAAGTCGGTCCGGCGTCCCTCGGCGACGGCTCGGGTGTCCTGCGTCGGGAACCCGAGGTAGGACGTGGGGCCGCCCATGTCGGCGTACGCCTCCGCCGCGGGGGCCTCGACCACGTGGGCGCCGGTCTCCTTCGACCAGTACACCGCTCCACGCTGCAGCTCGGCCTTGGCCCCGCCCGTGATCGAGACCTCGTCCGCGGTCGGGAAGCCCAGCACCTGCGGCCCGCCAGCGGCCACGTAGCGCCGCAGGACCGCTGCCTGCAGCACCTTGGCCCCAGTGGCCCGCGACCACCAGATCGTGCCGCCGCGGAAGGTGGTCTGGTACCCGCCGGGCACCGCGGTGTCATCGCCGGTCGGGAACCCGAGTCGCCCGGTCTCCCCGCCGAGCTGGCGCCAGCGGGCCAGGATGTCCCCGCGCACGACGTGCGCCCCGGTCTCCGAGGACCAGTAGACGACGCCGCCCTGCAGCTCGACCCGGGCGCCACCGGCCACCGGACCCTCGTCCGCGGTCGGGAACCCGAGGACCTGCGGTCCCCCGGCGGCCACGTACTTCCGCAGGATCGCCGCGCGCACCACCTTCGCGCCGGTCGACCGCGACCAGTAGACGGTGCCGTTGCGGAACGCGGTCTGGTAGCCGCCGGCCACGGCGGCGTCGTCACCGATCGGATAGCCCAGCCGGCCGGACTCCGCCCCGAGCTGGCGCCAGCGGGCCAGGATGTCGCCACGGACGACGTGCGCCCCGGTCTCCGAGGACCAGTAGACGACGCCGCCCTGCAGCTCCACCTTGGCGCCACCGGCGGCCGCCGGACCCTCGTTCACCGTCGGGAAGCCCAGCACCCGCGGCCCCCCGGCGGCCACGTAGCGCCGCAGGATCGCCGCACGCACCACCTTCGCCCCGGTGGACGACGACCAGTACACCGACCCGCCCTGGAAGGTGGACACGGCGCCCCCGGCGATCGCCGTCTCGTCAGCGGTCGGGTAACCGAGCCGACCGGACTCGGCACCCCACTTCTGCCACCGGGTCAGGATGCTGCCCCGGACGACGTGCGCCCCGGTCTTCGACGACCAGTAGATCGTGCCGCGCTGCAGCCCGACCTTGGCGCCACCGTTCGCGGCCGGGCTCTCGTCCGCGGTCGGGAAGCCCACCGCCTGCGGTCCGCCGGCGGCCTCGTAGCGCTCGAGCAGGGCGCCGCGGATCATCCGGGCGCCGGTGGCGGCCGACCAGTAGAGCGTCCCGCCCTGGAAACGGCTGCGGAAACCGCCGGGCACCGCCTCGTCCCCGCCGATCGGGTAGCCGAGCACCCCGGCCTGGGCTCCCTTGGCGCGCCACGTGGCGAGCAGGTCGCCGCGCACCTCGCGGGCCCCGGTGGCCTGCGACCAGTAGATGGCCCCGCTCTGGAAGTCGGTGAAGTACCCGGGGTTCACCGGCGCCGCGGTGTCGTCGCCGGTCGGGTAGCCGAGGAGGCCCGGCCCGCCGAGGGACAGGTACTTCTGGAGGATCGCGCCGCGGACGACGTGGGGGCCGGTGTCCCGGTGCCAGAAGATGGTGCCGCCCTGGTAGCTGCGCGAGCAGCCGTCCCACGGGAGGCCGCAGACCACCCCGGACGTCGAGCCGCCCAGGTCCACACCCGAGGCCCGGAGGTGCAGGTACTTGTCGTTGATGGATGCCGAGCCGGACTGCGTGCTGCCGAACCAGTCGGTGAAGTAGCTGAAGAAGTTGCGGTTGCCGTACGCGGAGCAGCCGTCCCCGGTGCCGTAACCGGCCCGGAGAGCGGCGGCGTTGGGCGTGTACGGGGTGTAGTTGTACAACCCGGCGGTGGCCTGGTTCTGGATGTAGACCGGCACGGTGCCGCAGGCGGCGTTCGGGTGGTAGCGGACGTTGATGGTCATGCCGGCCCGGTGGCCGAAGGACCCGGGGTGGGCCCGGTAGTACTCGAAGCGGTGAGCCGCGTTGTAGAGCTGGTTGTAGAAGCCGTAGTACCGGGCGTCACAGGGGGCGGTGTCGGGGCAGCCGTACCCGACCGCCTTGAGCAGCTTGGTGTCGGTCGGGGCCGTCGTGGTGATCAGCCCCTGCTCCTTCTGCAGCAGCACGAGGAGTGCCTGCGGGTTGATGCCGCAGGCGCGACTCACCTTGGAGATGATCGACGCCGCCGTCTCACCGGCCTGCCCCGCGTAGGACGCGCAGTACGCATCGGCGGCGCGGGTCCAGGTGTCCTGCCGCAGGTTCTTCAGGCACAGACTGCTCGTGCACCCGCTGCCCTTGGTGGTGAGGAACGCCTGGATCTGCGCGGCGTCCATCGCGCCCGCGTTGTAGAAGACGTCGTCGTCGATGATGTCGCCGGGGTTGAACAGCCGCAGGTCGGCCGACTCGTGCAGGTCCGCGGGCTGCGGCGCGGAGCCCGCGGCGAAGGCGAACGCCAGGCCCAGGGCGATCAGGCCGGTGGCGACCAGGCGCAGACGGGACCTCACGGGACCACCACCTCGCCGGCCGGGGACTGCCCGACCGACGTCTCGGAGGTGTAGCTGAGCACCGCCTCCCACGTGCCGGAGGTGAGCGCGGCGCCGCCCACCCGGACCTCGCCGCAGTCGGTGGAGGTCGCGCTCGGCGTGCCGAGCGACTCGCCCCGGAGCTCCACACCGTCGCGGCGCAGGACCAGCGTGCAGGTGGCGTCGACCTCCACGACGTCGGCGGCGTACCCGCCGGCCACGACGGCGGAGGCCGAGGGGTCGTATCCGCTGTAGGTCAGCGAGACCGTGACCGGCGTGGGCGCCGCGACCTCCTCGTCCTGCGGCGCTGCGGTGGGAGCCGACGGCACCGCCACCTCCGGAGCGGTTCCGCCGGACTCCTCCCCCGCGGTCCCGTCGCCGTCCGGGTCGGCGTCGTCTGGGTCGGCGTCGTCAGGGGTCCCGGGCTCGGTGGCCGCTGGCTCCGAGGGCGCGGGCTCCGGCGCCGGCACACTCGCCGTCGTCGGGGCCGGCGTGGTGCCGGCCGCGGCCGGGGCGGTGCCCCCGGACCGGGTCCAGAGCCCGAACCCCCCGGCGGCCAGGAGCAGGGTCACGAGGACCAGGACGGGGCCACGACGGCTGCGGCGGCGGGTCTTGCGGGACATGGGCACTCCCAGGTCGACCCACGGTCGGGGTCGTCATCGGCGTCCGGGCGGAGGACGTCGCTGTCCGCGCACGCGGTGCTGGCGGGCAGCCTGCGGCGTCCGTGCTCGGGAGGCTACTTCCAGTGACGACTTGCCGGGTGGAGCAACGCGGGGTCTGGGGCGCCTGTGATCACTTCCTCAGGCTGACGGCGCCGCTGGTGGCGTTCCACGTCATCGAGCCACCCTGGAAGTCGGTGCGCATCCCGCCGGAGACGGCGTAGCTCGACCGCGTCGGGAAGCCCAGCGCCGAGGAACTGCCGCCCTGCTCCCAGTAGGTCTTCGCCATCGCGCCGGACACCACCTGCGCGCCGGTCGACGGCGACCACCAGATGTCCCCGCCCCGGAAGCGGACGACGTAGCCCCGGCCGTCGGCGGTCCTGGCGTCGCTGCTGAGCGGGAACCCGAGGTATCCGGTCGGGCCTCCGGCGGCGTGGTAGGCGGCCAGGATGTCCCCGCGCACGATGCGGGTGCTCGTGGTCGGCGACCAGAAGAGGTCACCGCCCTGGAACCGCGCGGAGGCGCCGGTGCCGACCGGCCCCTCGTTGGTCGTCGGGAAGCCCAGGTAGCCCGCCGTCCCGCCGGCGGCCAGCCAGGTGCGCCGGATGGAGCCCAGGACGAGGATCCGGGCACCGGTCGCCTGCGACCAGTAGATGTCGCCACCCTGGAAGCGCACGAAGTACCCGCGCCCGTCCGGCGTCGGCGCGTCGCTGGTGGTCGGGAACCCGAGGGACCCGGTCGCGCCGCCGGCGGCGTGGTAGGCGGCCAGGATGTCCCCGCGCACGATGTGGGTGCCCGTCGTCGGCGACCAGTAGACGTCGCCGCCCTGGAACCGCACGAACGCGCCCTTGCCGGTGGCCGTGTCGTCGGTGACCGGGAACCCGAAGAAGCTCGTGACCCCCCCGGCGGCCAGCCAGGTGTCCTTGATCGAGCCCCGCACGATCCGGGCACCGGTCGCCTGCGACCAGTAGATGTCGCCACCCTGGAAGCGCACGAAGTACCCGCGCCCGTCCGGCGTCGGCGCGTCGCTGCTGAGCGGGAACCCGAGGTACCCGGTCGGGCCTCCGGCGGCGTGGTAGGCGGCCAGGATGTCCCCGCGCACGATGCGGGTGCTCGTGGTCGGCGACCAGAAGAGGTCACCGCCCTGGAACCGCGCGGAGGCGCCGGTGCCGACCGGCCCCTCGTTGGTCGTCGGGAAGCCCAGGTAGCCCGCCGTCCCGCCGGCGGCCAGCCAGGTGCGCCGGATGGAGCCCAGGACGAGGATCCGGGCACCGGTCGCCTGCGACCAGTAGATGTCGCCACCCTGGAAGCGCACGAAGTACCCGCGCCCGTCCGGCGTCGGCGCGTCGCTGGTGGTCGGGAACCCGAGGGACCCGGTCGCGCCGCCGGCGGCCAGCCACGCGGCAAGGATGTCGCCCCGGACGAGCTGCGAACCGGTCGTCGGCGACCAGTAGACGTCGCCGTGCTGGAACCGCACGAACGCGCCCTTGCCACCGGGTGTGGGGGCGTCGTCCGAGACGGGCGGTCCGAGCACCGCCGGTCCGCCGGACGCGAGGTAGCGGTCGAGGATGCCGCCGAGCACCAGTCGGACGCCACCGAGCGGCGAGGAGTACAGCCGGGCGCCGTTGGCGTAGACCTGCCAGGTGACGCCGGCCGCCGACTGCTCACCGCCCACCGGCGCGCCGAGCCACGCCCGCAGGCCGGCGTCGGAGTCGTAGCGGGTGCGGATCGGTGACTTGGTGTTGGCCATCCGGGCGGCGACCTTGTCGCGGATCTCGCCCAGTCGCGCGTAGCCGTACCGGCCCGGGCAGGCAGTGCTCTTCGTGTCGCGGTGCCCGAAGACCGTCGGCAGGGTGACCCGGGCGCCGGCGGCGTACTTGTCGGTGCCGCCCGAGGTGAGCGTCGTCGTCCCCTTCGGGTTGACGCCGAAGAGCGAGAACTTCCACGCGATGATCGCGGCGACCGAGTCGATCATCGCCTGGGGCGTGTCGACGACGTCGTAGTTCCCCATCATCGACACCCCGAAGGTGCCGGTGTTGAAGCCGCCGGCGTGCGCCCCGATCACCGTGCTGGCCAGGCCGCCCGAACGGCCCTCCCAGAGCCGGCCGAACTTGTCGACGAGGACGTTGTAGCCGATGTCGCCCCAGCCCAGGCTCTGCGCGTGGTACGTGTAGGTCGACCGCAGGATGGCCGGCACCTGGTCGGCGGTGTAGTTGTTCGACCCGGCGGTGTGGTGCAGCGTCGCGGCCTTGGTGGTGCTGGCGAACTGCGGGTTCCACTTCATGAGGCGCTCGTCGGCGCCCCACTGGGCCCGGGAGTAGACGGGCGGCATCGCCACGGCCGCGTCCGCGGTCTCGGTGATGTCGGCAGCGCCCAGGGAGTCGTCGGCCGCGCTCTCACCCGGGTCGACCAGGTCCAGCTGCACGTCGGTGGGCTGCGCACCGGAGCGGGTCACCAGCTCGGCCTCCACCGCGGTGGCCGGGCCGGTCCACAGCGGCGCCGTCCCGCCCCGCACGGTGGCCTCCGTGTCGGCGTCCGCGGGCTGCTCGGCGACCTCCGCCGCGACCTCCGTCCAGGCGCCCCAGGTGCCGGCGGGGTTGCGCACCCGCACCTGCACGACGGTGTCGGTGACCGCGGGGTCGTACGCCCAGGTGACACCCACCAGCGAGAACTCCGCGACGTCGGTCGCGCTCACCGTCAACGTCGGGACGGTGTCGGACACGCCGGCCACCGGATCGGTGGTGCCCTCCTGCACCTCGGCCTCGGCAGCGGGGTCGGCGACCGACCCCATCGCGACCTCCTCGACCGACGTCTCGACGGGCACGGCCTCGGGCGCCGGCTCGGCGTAGACCGGCAGCACCAGGAAGGTGCTGGTGAAGGCCACGAAGGCGGTGGTTCCGGCGAGCAGACGACGCACGGGCTGGTCCTCCGGTGGGGCGTGGCGGCTGCACCCTGCGGGAGGGCGCATCTGTCCACGAACACCATCGGCCGGGCCACGACCGGTGTTGAGTCGACGCGGCCGACGATCTCCGGAGGACCGCCTGCCCCGTCCCGCTGGTCACTCCGGCCCCACGGGTCACAGGCCTCAGCGGTGCGGCCACTCCTGCAGGGCGAGGTGCAGCGCCGTCCGCCAGGGCCGGGGCGCGGGCAGGCCGGCGGCCAGCCACGCGCTGCCGTCGAGCACCGACCACGCCGGGCGGGGCGCCGGTCGCGGGAAGGCCTCGGTCGTCGTCGGGGTCACCAGGGCCGGGTCGGCGCCGACCTCCTCGTAGACGGCGCGGGCCAGGCCGTACCAGCTGACCGCGCCGGCGTCGGTGCGGTGCAGCACCGGCGGCACCGGACCGGACCGGGCGCCGAGCGCCACCAGGCCGGTGGCGAGGTCGGCCGCCCACGTCGGCGAGCCGACCTGGTCGTCGACCACCGACACCGGGGCGCCGTCGAGGGCCCGGCCGACCATGGTGCGCACGAAGTTGCCGCCGTGCGCGCCGTACACCCAGGCGGTGCGGACGACGGTGGCGTCACCCCCGGCGGCGGCGACCGCGCACTCCCCCGCCGCCTTGGTCCGGCCGTAGGCCGAGCGCGGCGCCACCGGGGCGTCCACCGGGTAGGGCTCGGTGGCCTCGCCGTCGAAGACGTAGTCGGTGGAGACGTGCACCAGCCGCCCGCGCCCGGCCAGCTCCTCGGCCAGCCAGCCGGGGGCGCGGCCGTTGACCAGCAGCGCGGTCTCCTCGTCGCTCTCCGCGGCGTCGACGGCGGTGTAGGCGGCGGCGTTGAGGACGACGGGACGGGCGCCGCGGACGCCGTCCAGCCAGCGGCGGACGACGTCGCGCACCTGCCGCTCGTCGGTCAGGTCGAGCTCGACGCGCCCCAGCGCGGTGACGGCGTCCCCGGGCCGGCGGGCCAGGACGGCGAGCAGGTCGCCGCCGAGCTGCCCGCGGGCGCCGGTGACCAGCCAGGCGATCGGCAGGTCGGGTCCGGTCATGCCCGGACGGTGCCCGCCGTGCCGGCGAGCCCGGCCTTGAGCGGCTCCCACCACGCCCGGTTGTCCCGGTACCACTGCACGGTGAGGGCGAGCCCGTCCTCGAAGCCCATCCGCGGCGCGTAGCCGAGCGCGGCGGTCTTGGAGTAGTCCACCGAGTAGCGCAGGTCGTGGCCGCCCCCGCGCGGGTCGACGATGTTCTCGACGTAGCTCCAGTCGCGGCCGGTGGCCTCGAGCAGCTTCTCGGTCAGCTCCCGGTTGGACAGCTCCCGGCCGCCGCCGATGTTGTAGAACTCGCCGGGCCGCCCCTTCTCCACGACCAGCTGGATGCCGCGGCAGTGGTCGTCGACGAACAGCCAGTCGCGCACGTTGGCCCCCTCGCCGTACAGCGGCACCTTGTGCCCGTCGAGCAGGTTGGTGACGAACAGCGGGATGACCTTCTCGGGGAAGTGGTACGGCCCGTAGTTGTTGCTGCACCGGGTGATGGAGATGTCCAGCCCGTAGGTCTTCGCGTAGGCGCGGGCGATCAGGTCCCCGCCGGCCTTGGCCGCCGAGTACGGCGAGTTCGGCTCCAGGAGGTGGTCCTCGGTCCACGAGCCCTCGTCGATCGAGCCGTAGACCTCGTCGGTGGAGACGTGCACGACCCGGCGGACGCCGTGCCGCAGGCAGGCCTCGAACACCTGCTGGGCGCCGAGCACGTTGGTCAGCACGAACTCCGAGGCGCCGGTGATCGAGCGGTCGACGTGCGACTCGGCGGCGAAGTTGACGACGACGTCGTGGCCGGGCAGGGCGGCGTCGAGGTCAGCGGCGCTGCAGATGTCACCCCGCACGAAGCGGTAGCGCGGCGAGTCGGCCACCGGCGCCAGGTTGGCCGGGTTGCCGGCGTAGGTGAGCTTGTCGAGGACGGTCACCTCGGCGTCCTCGAAGCCCGGGTAACCGCCGGTGAGCATGGTCCGGACGTAGTGCGAGCCGATGAAGCCCGCTCCCCCGGTGACGAGCACGCGCATGCGCCGATCCTCCCGCGCCCCGGGGACGGGGTCATCCTCCGGCGGGGTGAGGCGTGTCGCGCACCGCGGGTCCCCGATCCGGGGCTCATCACCGTCGTGCAGCGGGCCGGGACTCGTTCGTCACGGGAGCACCGGACGGCTCAGCCACCCCGACGCCGGCGGGACACGCCGTTACGATCCTGTGGTGGTGAGCTTGCGCAACGTAGCTGTCGTCCTGGCCGGGGGCACGGGCACGCGGGTGGGGCTGTCCATCCCCAAGCAGCTCATCAAGGTCGCCGGCAAGCCGATCATCGAGCACACCATCGGAGTGCTCCACGCGTCCCCGCTGATCGACGAGATCGTCGTCATGATGACGCCGGGCCACCTGGACGCCGTCCACGGCATCCTCCGGTCGGGCGCGTACCCCAAGGTCACGCGCGTCCTCGAGGGCGCCTCGACGCGCAACGCGACCACCCAGCGCGCCATCGACGCGCTCGGCACCGAGGAGTGCAACGTCCTCCTCCACGACGCGGTCCGGCCACTGCTGACCCAGCGGGTCATCGCCGACTGCGTCGACGCGCTCGACGCGTACGAGGCCGTGGACACCGCCATCCCCTCGGCGGACACGATCATCCAGGTCGACGAGACCGGCCGGACGATCGACGACGTCCTCCGGCGGAGCCGGCTGCGCCGGGGCCAGACGCCGCAGTGCTTCCGCCTGTCGGTGATCCGGCGCGCCTACGAGCGCGCGGCCCTCGACCCCGACTTCGAGGCGACCGACGACTGCACCGTCGTCCTCCGCTACACCCCCGACGTGCCGATCGGGGTGGTCCGCGGCGAGGACCGCAACATGAAGGTCACCGAGCCGATCGACGTCTACCTCGCCGACAAGCTCTTCCAGCTCGACAGTCACGACGCCCCCCAGTCCGGGGACGAGTCCGAGTACCGGGCGGCCCTCACCGGGAAGACGGTCGTCGTCTTCGGGGGCAGCTACGGGATCGGCGCCGACATCGTCCGATTGGCCGAGTCCCACGGGGCCACCACGTTCACCTTCAGCCGGTCGGCCACCGACACGCACGTGGAACGCCGCGCCGACGTCGTCGCGGCCTGCGAGACGGTGCTGGCGGCCACGGGCCGGGTCGACTACGTCGTCAACACCGCAGGGATCCTGCCCCAGGGCGAGCTGGCGGAGACCAGCGAGGAGATGGTGTACATGGCGACCGAGGTCAACTACCTCGCGCCGATCCACATCGCCCAGGTCTTCCACCCCCACCTCCGGCGGACCGGCGGCTCGCTGCTGCTGTTCACCTCCAGCTCCTACACGCGGGGACGCAGCGGCTACAGCCTCTACTCGTCCGCCAAGGCCGCCGTCGTCAACCTCACCCAGGCGCTCGCCGACGAGTGGGCCGCAGGAGGGGTCCGGGTCAACTGCGTCAACCCGGAGCGGACCGCCACCCCGATGCGGACCAAGGCCTTCGGCCAGGAGCCCGAGGACACGTTGCTCACCTCCGAGGCGGTCGCCCAGACCTCCCTGGACGTCCTCATCTCGTCCTGGACCGGGCACATCGTCGACGTCCGGCGGGAGGACGAGCTCTCCAGCCACCTCAACGCCTCGGTCGCCGCGGAGGTCCTGCACGAGGAGGAACCCGGCGACCTCGTACCCGTGGGCGTGGACCCGGACGCCGTGCGTGGGAACTGACCAGCCGCTGGTGGGCGTCGTCGTCCTGACCCAGGGGCGGCGCCCGGGCGACCTGGACCGGGCGGTGCGTTCGGTCCTCATCCAGGAGGGCGTGCGCACCGACGTCGTCGTCGTGGGGAACGGCTGGACGCCGCAGGGCCTGCCGGACGGGGTCGGTGCCCTGGCCCTGCCCGAGAACGTCGGCATCCCGGCCGGCCGCAACGCGGGGGTGCCGCACGTGGCCGGCGACCTGCTGCTGTTCCTGGACGACGACGCCGCCCTCCCCGATCCGGGGTTCCTGGCCCAGGCGACCCGGCGCTTCGCCGTCGACCCCCGGCTCGGGATGCTCCAGCCGCGGGTGGAGGCCGCCGGTGACGGCGAGCCGCCCCGCCGGTGGACGCCCCGGATGCGGGTCGGCGACCGCACCCGGTCCAGCGCCGTCTTCTCCGTCTGGGAGGGCGCGGTCGTCACCCGCCGGTCCACCTTCGCCGCCGCTGGTGGGTGGCCGGCGCCGTTCTTCTACGCCCACGAGGGGATCGAACTGGCCTGGCGGGTGTGGGACGTCGGATCGACCGTGCGGTACGCCGGCGACCTCGCGGCCGTGCACCCGGTGACCGCGACCACCCGCCACGCGGACTTCTTCCGGCTCAACGCGCGCAACCGGGTCTGGCTGGCGCGGCGGAACCTCCCGTGGGTCCTCGGTGTGCCCTACGTGCTGACCTGGACGGCGCTGCAGGTGGCCCGGTCCGCGCGTACTCCCTCCACCCTGCGGCCCTGGTTCGCGGGCTGGTGGGAGGGATGGCGCACACCCCCCGGCGCCCGCCGTCCCCTGCGCTGGCGGACGGTGGCCCGCATGGCCCGGCACGGCCGGCCACCGATCGTCTGACCAGTACCGTCGCTGCGGCCCGACCCCAGGAGCTGTCCTTGCCTGCCCTCTTCCCGCTCACCCCGGCCCGGATGCGCTCGTCCGCCGGTCGCCTGGTCCGGCGCCTCGGACTGCAGCCCGGAGGTGATCCGGACGGCCTGGGTGAGGACGCCGCCCTCGGCGACGTGGTCCTCGACCAGCGGATCGTCGTCTTCTTCCCCGAGCCGCTGCGCAACGCCTACCAGCTGGAGCAGTGGCTCGAGCCGCTCACGGCGCTGCACGAGCGGCACGGCGTCGTGGTCCTCACCCAGGACAGCCGGACGACGGCGCACCTGCGCCGCGTCACGACGCTGCCCGTGCTGTGCGTGGCCTGGACCGCCACCATGGAATCGCTGCTCCGGCGGAGCTCGCTGGCCCTCGCGCTGTACGTCAGCCACCACCCGCGCAACTTCCAGTTCCTCCGCTGGCCGGAGCTCGCGCACGTCCACCTGGGGCACGGCGACAGCGACAAGGCCGTTTCGGCCTCCAACCAGCTCAAGGCCTACGACCGGGTGTTCGTCGCCGGGCAGGCCGGCGCAGACCGCATCCTCGACGCACTGATGTGGTTCGACGCCGGTCGGCTGGTGCACGTCGGACGGCCCGCCCTCGACCCCCCGGCAACGCGTCGACGGTCCGCGGCCGCCCCCGCCACCGTGCTCTACGCGCCCACGTGGGAGGGCGCGCAGCAGTCCATGTCGTACAGCTCGGTGCCCAGCCACGGCGTCCCGCTGGTGCGGTCCCTGCTGGGCGCCGGGATGCGGGTCGTCTACCGGCCGCACCCGCGCACGGGGGCCAATCGCACCGACGTCCGAGCCGCCGACACCGCCCTGCGGGCGCTGTTCACGGAGGAGGCGGTCCGCCGCACGGCGAGCGTCGTCGACACCGCGTCGCCCCTGGAGACGGCCTTCGCGGGCGCGGACGTGCTCGTCACGGACGTCTCGTCCGTCGCCGTGGAGTGGCTGCCGACCGGTCGGCCGCTGGTGGTGACCGTCCCGGCCGAGGCCGGCGCCGTCGTGGGCAGCTCGCCCCTGCTGGACGCCGTCCCCCGGCTGTCGGCCGACGACGCCGCCCGAGCCGGCGAGCTGGTCCGCCGCTGCCTGGGCGACGACCGGGAGCGGGGTCGGCGGGAGGCGCTGGTCGAGCACTACCTGGGCGGCACGGACCCCGCCGCGGCCCTCGCCCGGTTCCTCGACGCCTGCGACGCCATCATCTCCGAGCGGGACGTCCTGCAGGCCAAGCTGAGCCGAGCGGTCCGATGACCCCCGACCGTCCCACCTGGCCCAGCATCGCCGACCTGCGCCAGGTCACCCAGCCGCCGGCCATCCGGGGACGGCGGACCGCCGAGCACTGGACCGGCGACCTGTACATGCGGCGCATCTCACCCCACCTGACCCGGCTGCTGGTGCGCGCCGGGCTGACGGCGAACGCGGTCACGGCGCTGATGATCGTCACCGGCGCCGCGTCGGGGATCGCCCTGCTGGTCCCGGGCCTGTGGGGTGCGGTGCTGGCCGTGCTGCTGACGCAGCTGCAGATGCTCTGGGACGCCAGCGACGGCGAGGTCGCCCGCTGGCGCGGGACGTCGAGCCCGCTCGGCGTCTTCCTGGACAAGGTGGGCCACTACCTGACCGAGTCCCTCATCCCGCTCGCGCTGGGCGTGCGCGCCGCCGGCGGGATCGACGACGTCACCTCCGGCTACGGGTGGACGACGCTCGGGGCGCTGCTGGCCGTGGTGATCGTCCTCAACAAGGCGCTCAACGACATGGTGCACGTGGCGCGGGCGTCCGCCGGCCTGCCCCGGGCCGCCGACGACGAGGCCACGACCGCACCGCGCGCCTCGGGTCTGGCCCGGCTGCGGCGCATGGCCCGCTTCGTGCCGTTCCACCGGCTCTACCACTCGATCGAGCTCAGCCTGCTGGTCCTGGCGGCCGCCGTCGTCGACGTCGCGACCGGCGACCTGACCGGGACCCGCGTGCTGCTCGCCGTGCTGATCCCGGCGTCGCTGCTCGCGGTGGCCGGGCACTTCGTCGCGATCGTGTCGTCGTCCCGGTTGCGGCCCGGATCGGCCGCCTGACCCGCGTCAGCGCAGCGTGGTCAGCTTGCGCGAGATCCCCCAGGGGCTGGAGCCGGCGTCGCTGGTGGCCCGCACCGTCACCTGGTAGGTGGTGCCACGCCGCAGACCGTCCCACCGGTGCGTCAACTCGGCGGCGGGGACCTCGACCGAGCTCCACGCGCTCCAGGCCGACCCGGTCCAGTAACGGATGCGCGCCGTGTAGGAGGTGACCGGCGTCCCCTGGGGGACGGCGCCGTACCAGCCGAAGCGGACGTAGGTGGTGCCCGGTGTGAGGTTGCGGTCGGTGCGCGGCGCGAGTGGCGCGGTGGCCGGCGTCGCCTTCGCGTACGCAGTCCACGCGCTGTTGCCGCCGACGCTGCGCGTGCCCGCCGGGGTGTGCGCCAGGACCCGGAACCGGTAGGTGCGGCCGTTCTCCAGCCCGGATATCGTCGTCGACAGCGAGCCGGCCGGCACGGCCCGGTAGCTCATCGAGTGCCAGGCGCCGACGCTGGGGCCCCAGACCTCCATGGAGATCGCGTACCGGTCGACCGGAGCGGGCGTCGTGGCCGGGGGGGTCCAGGTCAGGGTGGCGGTGCGGTCACCGCGCCGGGCCGACAGCGATGCCGGCGCCGAGCTGGTCGACGAGGCGCTCGGCAGGCAGCTGTTGTCCAGCTGCGGCGTGGAGAACTCCACCTTGCCGAGGTCGTTCCACGACGTCTCCCCCCAGGCGTTGGGGAAGCTCAGCCGGGTCCCTCCTTGGCAGCCGTAGAGACGCTTGGGGTCGATCCGGGGGCCGGTGACGCCGCCCGTCCGGACCTCGAAGTGCAGATAGTCGGTGGTGCAGGGCGCGTGGTCACCGCTGTGGCCCATCGTCCCGATCTGCGTCGACGGGGTGACCAGCTGGCCGTCCCTGACCGTGATCGTGTCGAGGTGGTTGTACTTGGTGACCAGGCCTGCACCGTGGTCGATCCACACCCAGGTGCCGCTGGCCTCGGTGGTCCCCGTCCGACATCCCGGGTCGGAGGCACCGACGTGCACGACGCCGGCACCTGCTGCGTAGAGGGGATCACCGAGTTCGCCGAGGAAGTCGATGGCCCAGTAACCGTGGTAGACGTTCCCCGAGTCCAGCGGGCAGTTCGTGTACGTGCAGGAGACCCGGGCCGGGTCACGCAACGGCAGCCACAACGGGTCGCTGAACGGGCGAGAGGGATCGGCCGCCCAGGTCGCTGCCGGCGTCGCCTCGGCGGGGGCCGCCGCGGCCGGTTCGGCGAGAGCGGTCGGCACCGCGGCTCCCGTGCTCGCGACCAGAGTCAGGACCGACGTCGTCACCGCACGTCGCAGCAACCGGCTTCCCACCATGTCAACGACCTCCCTGGTCGTTGTGGCATCGGCAGGACACCCCGGACCTTGAGCCGGACCGACCGACGGGCACCCGATCGGGTGGCCGGACGGACGGGTCCTCCCCTGGCCGGTGAGGTCCCCGTTACGGGCGTGGCTCAGGCGCCGGGAGTGCCGTCCCGCCTCTGCGCGCGTGCCGCCACCAGGGTCAGGTCGCACATACGGTGATCGGGTGCTCACGTCCAGCGCTTCTCCGACGGTGCCCCGCGGCCGGCTCGCACCCCAGCAGCCCGTCCGGTTCCGGGTCCTCGACGGCCTCCGCTTTGTCGCGGCCATGTCCGTCGTGGTCTTCCACTTCACCGCCCGGGCCCACGAGGACTGGGGCACGTCGGTCGACCGCGCCTTCCCGACGCTCTCCCGGTACGCGGCCTACGGGACCCTCGGCGTCGAGTTCTTCTTCATCATCAGCGGGTTCGTGATCCTGATGACGGCGTGGGACCGCTCCCTCGCCGACTACACGGCGTCCCGCATCGGCCGCCTCTTCCCCGCCTACTGGGCCGGCGTCGCGCTGAGCACCCTGCTGCTGGTGGTCCTGTGGCCGGAGGGTCGGCCGGCCGACCTGGGCCAGGCGCTCGTCAACGCGACGATGCTGCACGAGGCGTGGGGCGTCCACCGGCTGGAGGGCGTCTACTGGACGCTCTGGATCGAGCTGCGCTTCTACGTCCTCATCGGCGTCTTCATGGTGATCGGCCTGACCCGCGCCCGGATCCTGGCCTTCTGCGCGCTGTGGCCGGTGGCCGGCGCCATGGCGGCCACCAGCGACTCCGCACTCCTGCAGGCCGTGCTGCTGCCGACGCACGCTCCCCTGTTCGCCGGCGGCATGATGCTCTACTTCATCCACCGGGAGGGGCACTCCCTCCTGGCCTGGCTGCTGGTGGCGACGAACGCCATCCTCGCGGCGAACGCCGCCGACCGCGGCGCGGTGGGCCGGATCGACGACATCACCGCGGTCGAGCACAGCTCTCCGCTCGTCTGGGTCGTCGTCCTGGGCTTCTTCGCCGTCGCCGCGGCGGCGTCCCTGACCCGGCTCCGGGAGGTGCGCTGGCGCTGGCTCACCGTGCTCGGCGCCCTCACCTACCCGCTGTACCTGGTCCACGAGTTCTGGGGTCGCTACGTCATCCACCTGCTGACCCCCGCACTGCCCAAGTACGCCGTCCTGGTGGTCGCCTTCGCCGTGACCGTCACGCTCGCCTGGGCCGTCCACCGCCTGGTCGAGCGCCCCTTCGCCGGCCGCCTGCGCCGCAACGTGCTCCGGACGCTGCAGGAGCTGCAGCACCCGACAGCTCCCGAGGCCGCCGTCCCTGCGGGTCCCACAGCCACCGGTCGCCCCGGGAGCCGGCCGGACACCACCGGGACCTCGGCCCGACACGAGAACTCGGCCGTCACGGCCCGGATCCCCGTGGCGGGGAGCGTCGCGACGGAGTCCCGACCCTCGGCCCTCTCCCGCTCCTGACCGCGTGCACGCGCCCGTGACGCGAGCCGAACGACCGTGCGGTACCCCGATCGGGGCGGTCGTCCCGACGTCGCCGGTCCGCGCCGCCGGGAACGGGCGGCCGCACCCTGGTCACGCCGCTGCGTGCCGTCACTTCACAGGATCTGCATGATCACGCGAAGTGATCAAAGTCGCCGGGGCTCCCTGGATCTCTACCGTGTGTCACCGGATGGGGCGATCGACGCTCACGCAGCGTAGCGGTGCACTGGATGGGTGACCTCGCGTTCCTGGCGTCTCAGCGTCGTGGCCTGCCTCCTCGCCCTCGTCGGCGCACTCGTCGTCGTGAGCCCACCGGCCACAGCCGACGCGGCGGCCCGGCCGGTGGTCGCCGTCGTCGGCGACTCCTACACGGCGGCCTGGGGTGCCGTGTACAAGCGGTTCCCACCGACGACCGAAGGCGCCTGGTGGCGCTACACCGCGCAGCAGCTGGGCTGGACCCCCGGCACAATCGTCGCCTCGCCCGGCGGCGGCTACGTCAAGCGCGGGGACAACGGGACCTTCGCCCAGGCGCTGCGGGCCCACCCGATCGACCCGGAGACCGACTACGTCCTCATCCAGGGCGGGCTCAACGACGAGGCGCAGTCCCCCAGCGCCGTCATGACGGGCGTGCGCGACGTCCTCAGCGTCATCCGTGCACAAGCACCCGGCGCCGTCCCCATCATCATCGGTGGCTTCCTGCCGTCCCCCAGCACGGTGACCCCCGGCTACGTGCAGGTCGCCCGCGCCATCGGTGACTCCCGTGCCACCGGGACCACGCGGTACATGACCGGGTTCATGTGCTCGTTCAGCCTGGCCACCGACCGACGCCACCCGGATGCAGCAGGGCACCGCACCATCGGCCGCTTCGTCGCCTGGCACATCGCCCACGGCCTGGACAACGCGCCGCCCCTGCACAAGGACCCGACCGGCAGCTTCTACACCGTCTGACGCAATCCACAGCCGCTCGCCCCGGGCGCCCGGGTCGGCGCCCGAGGCGGGCGGCAGCTGCCCTGCGGCAATGCCCCGGGGGCAGGTGGTCGGCGCCGGCTCGGCCAGGGTCTCGGCCGACGAGCCGTGCCGCTCGAGGAGCCGCAGGGCCACGAGACCCTCGCGGGACTCCTCGTCGAGGACGGGGACGTCGACGCACTGACCGTCGCCTTGTCCGGTCCGGTCACCGACGCGGCGGCGCCCCGGCCGGCTCCTCCGTCCCGGCACCTGTCGCAGCCGGGGTCGCGCCGCCCACGCCGCCCCTGACAGCGGCCGGCTCGGCGCACTCAGCCGGGGGAGGCGTACGCCCTCGCCACGAACGCACAGGTCCCACGGCCACACACAGGCGGCCGTGGGACCTCCGCATCCCCTCGATCAGGCGGTCATCGCCACCTCGGCGAGGGTCTCGGTCGACAGGCCGTGGCGCTGGAGGAGCTGCAGGGCGTACCGGACGTCCTTCTCGCCCAGCTTCTCGGCCAGCTGCCGCATGCCGTCAGGCCAGCGCCCGGCCGCATCGGCGAGGACGTCACGGCCTCGGCTGTCGCCCCGGTGCAGGGCGAGGAGCCCCTCGAGGAGGGCGCCGTACCAGGGGAACTTGTCGAAGGTCGCGGAGAGCGACGTGGCGAGCTTGCCGGCGCCCTCCTCCGTCCTCGCCAGCTCGAGGGCGATGTTGAAGATCTTCTCCTCGGCGCCGGGCAGGAACTCCTGGACCACCTCGAGGACCTCGCGCTGGTCCCGGCGGCCGTCGCTGACGGCCTTCACCACTCGCTTGCTGCCGACCACGCTCGCCCGGACGGACTTCGTGGGGACCTCGTTCCACTTGCCGACGACGAAGAAGGCAGGTCGGCCGTCGATCACCCGGTCGCAGCCGACGATGCGTTCGACGACGTCGTTGATGACCACCCGTACCGCGCAGTCCTGACCTGGCTGCAGGCCGTCCACGGTGCCGATGACCCCGTCCCGGGAGGCCGTGAGCACCACCGGCTTCAACCGTCGCCCGGGCAGCTGGTCGACCACCTGCTCGAGCCGCCGGACCTCTGCACGCACCCGGTCGGCCATCGCGGCGGCCCGGGTCTCCTCTCGTGGCAGTCGCTCGTAGCGCTCGAACATCGTCAGGTGCCGGTGCGAGAGCGTGGCGCGGTCCGCCTTCGGCAGCTTGCGCCGCTCGACCCACTCCGCACGCGACTTGGTGAAGTAGTGGTGGACCAGCACCTCGCCGTCCTCGGCCTCGACCAGGTCGATCGGCATCCTGTCCGACCAGCGGGGGGGCTGGTACCGGTTGTCCGCGTAGCGGCCCCACATGAGGTCGGCGATGTGGGTGCGCATCGCGAGCACGGCGTCGCTGCGGAACAGCGTCTTCACGCTGGGGCCCGGCTTCTCGGCGCAGTTGGTGAAGCGCTCGATCACCAGGCCCGGTGTCTTCTCCTCCTGGCCTCCCGACCCGAACACCAGCCACGGCAGTGCGTAAGCCGTGATGGAGGGGTCGCGCGTGGTCCCGCGGCGGATGAAGTCCTTCACCGTGCCGGTGCGGGGCACGACGAATTCATCGAGGTCGCAGATGAGGACCCAGTCGTACTCCCCGGCGTGGTTCTCGAGGAAGTGCTGGTAGGCGTGCCGCTGTGGCGGGATCCCCTCCCGGCGCGGCCAGTGCGTCCGGTGGACGACGCCGGCGGCATCCAGCGATGTCAGCAGTTCGGAGGTGCCGTCGTCGGAGACGTTGTCGTAGACGTGGATGCCGTCGAAGCCGGCCAGCCGGTGGTAGGCGACCCACTCGAGCAGGTAGTCCCGTTCGTTGCGGGCGATGGCGCACACGGCGATGCGCAGGTCGTCGGGGTTCGCGGCTGCCGGAGCGGGCTCGGCGGCGGCTGACCGGGCGCGGGTCACCCGGGAGAGGACAGAACGCATGGTGCGGCTCCAGGGACGGGGGTGTTCGGCGTGGGAACGGGGGCGTTCACTCGGTGGCTGAGCGCCCGACGGTGGCGGTCACGCGCTGAGGAGGATGGGGGCCGGCCCACCACCCGGCGGTACGGGCGATGGGCACCGCCAGGGCCCCACCGTGGCGGCCGCGCCGGTGCGGCGACGGGCGTCGCCGCCGCCGCACGCCGCAGGCGTGGCTCACCTGCCGCTCATCCGCCGGCTCCGGCGTCGTCCCCGGCGGGGACCGCCGACGCCGGGGATCACCCGGCTGCCTTCTCGAAGCTGCTGGCGAGTGGGAAGTACCGGGACAGGAAGGCGTGCAGCATCCGCTGCTGCTCGAGCGGGTCGACCCCGGAGGTGTCGTGGTCGTTGAGGCAGAAGGTGTCGTAGTCACGGCTGCGCAGCAGTCGCTCGAGACGCCGCGCGGTGGTGGGAGCAGCGATGTCGGCGTAGAGGTAGCGCAGGCGCCCCTCGACCGCCCGGCCGCGCAGGTACGCGTAGTGCTGGTGCAGCGAGGACACGACGGAGAGGTCCCGCGGGCTGCGGAACTGGGCCGAGGCCGTGGCCTCGAACTGCTCGGGGAAGCGCTCCTCCATCTCGAAGAGCACGTCCTTGAGCAGGCTCTGCGGGACGTGCTTGAACTTGTTCGTCGTCGTCCGGCCGAACTCCTTGAACAGCAGGTCGCGGTTGTTCTTGCCGCCGCTCATCACCGGCCGGTCGAAGGGACCCGTGGGACCCAGCCCGAGCTTCGCCGTCGAGGTGGCGAAGCGGGCGATCCCGTTGCCGTGGAAGAACAGCCTGGGCTCGACCGGCCGGCCGAAGAAGAAGTCGTCGTTCAGGTAGAGGAAGTGGTCGCTCAGGCCCGGGATGTGGTGCAGCTGCGACTCGATGGCGTGCGAGTTGAAGGTCGGCAGCTTGCCGCGGTCGCCGAACAGCTCCCGGTGACTCACCACGGTGATCCGGGGGTTGGTCGTGTCCAGCCACGGCGGGACCTGGTCGTCGGTCACGAGGTACACGTGACGGACCCAGCCGGCGTACATGTCCAGCGACCGGAGGGAGTAGCGGAGCTCGTCCCGGGACAGGAAGCGGGACTCGTTGCTGGCGTACTCGTTGAGCTCGCCGAGGCCGACGGCGGCGTGCGCAGCGGCCTTGCGCTCCTGCCAGGCGGGGTCGCTGCCGTCGACCCAGGTGTAGACGACGTCGATGGGGAAGTCCACGTCGAAGACGTGCTGCGGGCTCAGGACCGGGAGCGCCGGGCGGCTCACCCCGTCGACCTGCCAGCGGGCCGGCTCACCGATGGTGCTGGGGACGGCGTCCACCCACCGGTTCCGGCGCGGTGCGATCCAGGACCCGGCGGCCAGCGGTTCACCGGTGGCGTGGTCGTCGGGCTGGTCCTCCTCGAGCACCCGCCAGAACTCCACGACGCACCCGAGCTCGCGCGCCCCGAGCGCGATCGACGTCTCTCCACCGGCGCCGTCCGGGACCGACGGCACGGCGTCCACCGAGTAGACGGTGTAGGCCGCGGCCGCGCCGGTCTCCTCGGTGACGTGCGTCAGCCGGACGCTGGGCCGGTTGGTGTGCGGGTGGACCTCCCGGACGTAGAACGGGAGCCGGTCCCCGGCCGACTGCAGTGCCGCCCAGGTCGCACCCCGGTCGCCCTCCGCGATCGCGATGATGCGTCGACGCGACGGGGACGCATCGACGACCAGGTGGTCGATGCCGGCCGCCTCCAGGGCGTCGGCGACGAACGCCGCGTTTCGGGCGAGGGCGTCGTGCGCGGTGAACGAGCCGGTGGGACGCGCGAGCAGCTGTTCACCACGGTAGGTGACGACGGTCAGCGGACCGTCGATCTCGGTGGCGCCCGTCCGCAGCAACCGGGCCACCCCGGCCTCCTGACGACGCCGCTGCCACGCGGTCGTCCCGTTGCCGACGTCCCGGATCAGCCTCCAGACCGGTTCTGGCACGGTCCGGTACACCCGCTGCTGCACGTGCAGCGGTACCGCCTTCTTCAGGTTCCGACGCATCTGTCCCCTCCCTGGGATCTGGCTGCGGCGCACACGGGCGTCAGCCGCGGTTCGCGTTCGTCTCGTTCTCGGCGC
Organism: Geodermatophilus sp. URMC 65; assembly: GCF_053502545.1. Classification (NCBI taxonomy): domain Bacteria; kingdom Bacillati; phylum Actinomycetota; class Actinomycetes; order Geodermatophilales; family Geodermatophilaceae; genus Geodermatophilus; species Geodermatophilus sp. URMC 65. The sequence continues at coordinate 3,505,992 of NZ_CP199954.1, read as the reverse complement.
CGTACTCCGCCAGCACGTCGTCCATCGGACCGTCCGCGACGAGTCGGCCGCCGCGCAGGTAGATGCCGCGCCGGCAGAAGCGGCGCAGGTCCGAGTCGCTGTGGGACACGAGGAACAGCGTGCGCCCCTCGGCGGTGAGCTCCTCGATGCGCGCGTGGCACTTGCGCTTGAAGACCTTGTCCCCCACCGCGAGGACCTCGTCGACGAGGATGACCGGCTCCTCGAGGCGGGAGACGACGGCGAACGCCACGCGGACCTTCATCCCGCTCGAGAGGTGCTTGTAAGGGGTGTCGAGGAAGTCCTCGATCTCGGCGAAGTCGACGATCTCGTCGAAACGCGCGTCGATCGCGGCCTTCGACATGCCGTGCAGCCCCGCGGTGAGCCCGATGTTCTCGCGGACGGTCAGGTCGTTGACGAAGCCACCGGTGATCTCGATCAGGGGCGCCACCCCGGCCCGCACCTCGACGCGGCCGGTGTCGGGCAGCATGACGCCGGCGATGAGCTTGAGCAGCGTCGACTTGCCGTGTCCGTTGCGGCCCACCACGCCGATCGTCTCGCCGGCCGAGATGTCGAAACTGACGTCGTTCAGCGCCCAGAACTCGTCCCGGCGCACACCGTTCTCCCGGCGGAGCAGCAGGTCGCGGACGCTGCGGTGCCTGCGGCCGCGGTGGAAGCGGACACCGACGTCCCGGACGGAGATCACGGTGCCTCCGGTGGTGAGGGTGCTCATCAGATCTCCTTGAGCACGGTCCGCTCGAGCCGGGCGAACACCAGCCAACCGACCACCAGGAGGCCGACGGACAGGACGGCGGACACGAGGACGTGCTCCCAGTGCACGTGGCCCGGGTAGAACCCGGCACGTACCAGCTCGACGATGCCGGCCAGGGGGTTGAGAGCGAAGAGGGCGTCCCAGGGCTCGGGGACGTCCGGGACGGCGAAGATCACCGGGGAGGCGTAGAAGCCGAGCCGCAGGGCCAGCCGGACTATCCGCTCCAGGTCGCGGACGAGCACCACGAGCGGGGAGAGCAGCAGGCCCAGGCCGAGCAGCAGAACCGCCTGCAACAGCGCAGCGGGCAGTATGAGCAGCACGTGCCAGGAGACCGGGACCGCGTACACCGCGACGAACAGGAACAGGACGGGGAGGCTGAGGGCGTACTCGACACCCTTGGAGAGCACGACCCGCAGGACCCAGACCTCGCGCGGCACGTTCGTCGAGCGCACGAGCTTGGCCTCGGTGTGCAGCGCTCGCGCCGCGTCGGTGACCGCACCGTTGAACCAGGTCCAGGGCAGCAGACCGGCGAGCAGGAACACCATGTACGGCTCGGCGCCCACGGTGCGCGTGAAGACCTGGGTGAAGATGAACCAGTAGATGCCGGCGAGCAGCAGCGGCTCGAGCACCGACCACAGGTAGCCCAGCGCCGACGACGCGTAGCGCACCTTGAGGTCGCGCGCCACGAGCAGCTGGACCGCGCGTCGGCGGTGCCACAGCGCACAGGGGCGGGCGATGACGCCCGACACCTGCCCGGCCACCCCGCTCTGCGCGCTCACCGGAGCCAGTGTCCCAACGGCGTCGGCCGTCATGCCGTCGTCCTCCGGGTGGAGCGGCGACCCGGCCGCCGCCCGAAGAGGAAGCCGCTGCCCCAGCTCAGGTGGATCGTGGACAGCACGACCGGGAGCCAGGCGCGCGCCCGCCACGGCAGACCTCGGCTCTCGGCCAGCGAGGCGACGACCGCGCCGACGCCGTAACCGAGCGGACCGGCCCACCCCAGCTGCAGGACCGGGGACTGGACTACCGTGCCGACGGCGCCGGCGACCGCGCCGACGAGGATGGCGGCCGTGGCAGCCGGCGGCGCCAGGTAGCGCGGCCGGATGGAGTCCGGGTGCTGCCGGATGACCTCGCGGCGCCAGCGGCCGGTGTGGAAGAACTGCCGGACCAGCTCGAGCCAGGACGACCGCGGCCGGTAGGTCACCGCGAGGTCCGGCGAGAACCAGACGACGCCGCCCGCCTGCCGGATGCGGTGGTTGAGCTCCCAGTCCTGGGCGCGGTGGTAGTGCTCGTCGAAGCCACCCAGGAGGTCGAGCACCTCCCGGCGGAACACCCCGAGGTACACGGAGTCGACCGGCCCCTCCTCGCCGCCCACGTGGAAACTGCCACCGCCGAGGCCGACCCTGGACGAGTAGGCCCGGGCGACCGCCTGCTCGAAGCCCGTGACGCCGACCGCCATCATCAGCCCGCCGACGTTGGCCGCACCGGTCGCCTCGAGCAGCGACACGGCTCGTTCGAGGTAGCCGGGCAGCAGGATGCCGTGCCCGTCGACGCGCGCGACGATGCCATGACTGGCCGCCTGCACCGCGATGTTGAGACCGCACGGGGTCTTGCCGCTGGGGTTGCGCACCAGCTTGACCCGCGGGTCGGAGGCGGCCAGCTCGCGCGCGATGCGGTCGGTGTCGTCCTTCGACGGCCCGAGGGAGAGGATGAGCTCGACCTCACCGCAGTACTCCTGGGCCAGGATCTGCCTCACGCTCGTGGCCAGGTGCCGCGCCTCGTTGAGCACAGGCATGACCACCGAGACGGCCGGCCACACCCGGGCAGCCGCGACGGCAGGTGTGTCGTGCATGGGGCCGTCCGGCGCCGGTGCGTATGTCTCAGTCATGGCGCGGTGACTCTAAGCAGCCACTGCGGCCCGGATTCAGTCGGACAGGTCGATTTGTCAGCATCTGCCCGCCGCGACACGCCCCTCGAGTCACATCGGCAACAGACTTCTCCCGCGTCGCGACGAACCGCTCCGTCCGACCCCCGAGGGTGGCGAGCGCTCGGGGGCCTTCGGCGAGTACTCCCCCCGGGGTCGCTACGCCCGGGGCGGACCCGCGGGCGCTACACCGGCCGGCTGTCCGCGTGCGCCACGAGGGCGGCTCACCCGCGGCGCGAGCCGTGCGTGGGACGGGTGCGATCCTCCCCACCCGGCCAGGTGGCACCGCTCGTCACACGTGTCCCGTTTCGCCACGTGACGTGAGCCCGCGGTGGCTCAGGGCACCTAGCATCGCCTCAACCTCCGGGTCGATGCCCGCCGCGGCGGCAGCCGACCGAGTCCGGTCCCGAGCACGACGCACGGGGGTCGTGTCCGCGGACCAGTACGAGGAAGGACGCCTCACGTGAGCCCGAAGAAGCCCGGACCTCCCGCAGCGGGTGGCAGCCGCCAGCTGCCTCCCCGCCTGGACCCGAGGGCCGGCCGCTCCGGCTCCTCCCGCAGCGATGCCCGGTCCTCCCGCGCGGCAGTTGACACCCCGGACGGCGATAGCCGACCGCCGGGCAGCCGGACGCGACGCGCGGCCACCGCGGCGCGGGTCCTCGCCGGCGTCCTCTCCGTCGTGCTGCTCGTCGGGTCCGGCTGGGGCTGGTACCTCGGTCAGGTCGCCGAGGCCTCGGTCAACCGCACCGACGCCATCCCCACCGACGGTAACGAGGGCAGCGGCGGTCCCGAGGCCATGAACCTGCTGCTCGTCGGCAACGACAACCGGGCCAACCTCACCGAGGAGCAGCAGGACGCCCTGCAGACGGGCGGCGACTCCGGCATCAACACCGACACGATGATCCTGGTGCACGTCCCGGCCGACGGTTCCCGCGCGTCGTTCGTCTCCTTCCCGCGCGACTCGTACGTGGCGATCCCCGGTCACGGGATGGACAAGCTCAACGCCGCCTACGCCTACGGCTACGCCGAGGCATCGGAGTCGGCGACCGAGGAGCAGCGGCAGTCCAGCGGCGCCCGGCTGCTGGTGCAGACGATCAGCGGGCTGACCGGCCTGCAGATCGACCACTACGCCGAGGTCGACCTCCTCGGCTTCTTCAACCTCAGCTCGGTCGTCGGCGGCGTCGAGGTCAACCTGTGCAAGGCCGTCGACGACCGCAAGTACTCCGGCGCGGTGTTCCCGGCCGGGGTCCAGACGATCAGCGGCACGCAGGCGCTGCAGTTCGTCCGCCAGCGGCACGGCCTGCCCCGCGGCGACTTGGACCGGATCGTCCGACAGCAGGTCTTCATCGCCGGGGTGCTCCGCAAGATGCTCTCCGACGACGTGCTCCTCGACCTCGGCAAGCAGCGTGAGCTGACGTCGGCGGCGTCCCAGTCCCTCACCATCGACCAGGGCCTGGACCTGTTCCGGCTGGCCCAGCAGATGCAGTCGGTGACCGCCGGCAGCATCCAGTTCCAGACCATCCCCAACCTCGGGACCGACCGGGACGAGCAGGACCGCTCGATCATCCGGCTGGCGGACGAGGACACCCTCCACCAGTTCTTCGGCGACCTGTCGGCCGAGCCCGCGAAGGCGGCCAGGGCGACGCCCGCGGCGCCGAAGACGGTCGCGCCGTCCGCGGTGACCGTCGACGTCTACAACGGCTCGGGGACCCCGGGCCTGGCCGCCCAGGCCGCCGCCGCGCTGGGTACCGCCGGGTTCGCCGTGGGGACGACCGGCAACGCCGACTCCTCCGACCATGCCACCACGGTCGTCCGCTACGCCCCGGGTGACGAGGCACTGGCCACGACGCTCGCGAACGCCATCCCCGGCGCGGGCAAGAAGAAGGCCGAGGACGCCTCCTCCGGCACCGTGCAGCTGGTGCTCGGCTCGGACTTCAACGGGATCGGCCAGGCCGTCGACCCGGCCGCCCCGGCGGCTCCCACCGAGGAGAAGAAGGAGGCCGCGCGCACCGCGGCCGACACCGACTGCATCAACTGAAGGAGGACCCTCCTGCCCCCCACCGTGAAAGGACCTCCCCGCCCCCCACCGCTCGCAAGCTCGCGGTGGGACCCCGCGGGGAGGCCACCGGCGGGCCCCTGCAGGAGGGCCGTCACCTGGGAGGCTCGAGGCATGCTCGACTCCCCGCAGACCCCCGCCGACCTGCTCACCGCGACGCTGCGCCGCGCACCGGCGGCGCCGCTGCTGACCTCCTACGACGACCTCGGCGGTGGGCGGGTCGAGCTGTCGGCGGCCACCCTGGCCAACTGGGTGGCCAAGACGGCGAACCTGCTGCAGGACGAGTTCGACGTCACCGGGGGCAGCACGGTCGCCGTGGCGCTGCCGGTGCACTGGCAGACCGCGGCGGTGCTGCTGGGGGTGTGGAGCTGCGGGGCCACGGTCCTCGACACCGCGGCCGAGGACGACGGCCGGCTCGACGACGCCGACGTCGTCCTGGCCGCGCAGGACCGGCTCCCGCCGCTCGAGGAGCAGGGGCTGCCCGAGCTGGTCGGCCTCTCCCTGCACCCGCTCGGCATGGGCATGACCGGCTACACCGGCCCGGCCCGCGACTTCGCCCTCGAGGTCCGCGGGCACGGCGACGTCTTCACCCCCTGGCAACGGCCCGACCCGGCCGCGCCCGGCCTGCTGCTGGGCGCCCTGGAGCTGACCCTCGGCGGGCTGGTGGACACCGCCCGCGAGCTCGCGGGGCGGCTGGGTCTGGTCGAGGGCGACCGGGTGCTGGTCGACGACCGCACCGCCGCCGAGGCCGGCCCGGTCGCGTGGCTGCTGGCCCCCCTGGCCGCCGGTGCGTCGATCGTGCTCGTCCGCTCGCCCGACCTCTCCCTGCTGCCGGGCCGCGCCACGGCGGAGAGGGTCACCGCTACGCTCGGCCGGACGATCGACGGCATCCGCGAGCTGGGCCGTCCTGCCTGACGCAGCTCCCCAGCCGCCCGGACGGACGGACGGTGTTCCCGCATGGACAAGGTGGTCGGCAGCGCCGCTGAGGCGGTCGCGGACATCAGGGACGGCGCGGTGCTCGCCGTCGGCGGTTTCGGCTTGTGCGGCGTGCCCATCAAGCTGATCGACGCGCTGCTCGAGCAGGGCGCGTCCCGGCTGACGACGATCAGCAACAACTGCGGCGTCGACGACCAGGCGCTGGGCGTGCTGCTCTACGCCGGGCGCATCACCCGGACGATCAGCTCGTTCGTGGGCGGCAACAAGGAGCTGGCCCGCCTCTACCTGTCCGGCCAGCTGTCGGTGGAGCTGACCCCGCAGGGCACGCTGGCCGAGCGGCTGCGCGCCGGCGGCACCGGCATCCCGGCCTTCTACACCCCCACCGGCGTGGGCACGATGGTCGCCGACGGCGGCATCCCGGTGCACTACGACGCCGGCGGCAACGTCGTGGAGACCTCCACCCCCAAGGAGATCCGGGAGTTCGACGGCCGGCAGTACGTCCTGGAGACCGCGCTGACCGCCGACTTCGGCCTGGTCCGCGCCGCAGTCGGTGACCGGCACGGCAACCTGGTGTTCCACGAGTCCGCGCGCAACTTCAACCCGCTGGCCGGGATGGCCGGGCGGGTCACCATCGCCGAGGTCGAGGAGCTCGTCGAGCCCGGCGAGATCCGGCCCGAGGACGTGCACCTGCCCGGGGTCTTCGTCAACCGGGTGGTCGTCGTCGGCCCGGAGGGCAAGGGGATCGAGAACCGCACCACCCGCCCGCGCACCGACCGCTCCGCCGCGCCGGCCGCTGCCGGCGACGAGGCCACCGAAGGGGACCCCCGATGAGCCTGACCCGTGACCAGCTCGCCGCCCGGGTCGCCCTCGAGCTCGAGGACGGCCAGTACGTCAACCTGGGCATCGGGATGCCGACCCTGGTGCCCAACTTCGTCCCCGACGACGTGCACGTGGTGCTGCACTCGGAGAACGGCATCCTCGGCGTGGGCCCCTACCCGTTCGAGGGCGAGGAGGACCCGGACCTGATCAACGCCGGCAAGGAGACCGTGACGATCCTGCCCGGGGCGTCCTTCTTCGACTCGTCGCTGAGCTTCGGCATGATCCGCGGCCAGCACCTCGACGTGGCCGTGCTCGGCGCGATGCAGGTCAACCCCCGCGGCGACCTGGCCAACTGGCTGATCCCCGGCAAGATGGTCAACGGCATGGGCGGCGCGATGGACCTCGTCCACGGCGCCCGCACGGTGATCATCATGATGGAACACGTCGCCCGCGACGGGTCACCCAAGCTGGTCGAGGAGTGCACCCTGCCGCTGACCGGCAGGGCCTGCGTGGACCGGGTGGTCACCGACCTCGCCGTCATCGACGTCACCCCGGGGGGCTTCGTGCTCCGCGAGACCGCTCCTGGCGTCAGCGTCGACGACGTCCAGGCCGCCACCGGAGCCCCGCTCACCGTCGCCGACGACGTCCGCGAGATGCCGCTCCCGGCGACGGTGTGACCGGGAGGTCATCCGGAGACACAGTCCCTCGGGTCACGGGGTCGACGAGCGCCGGCGAGGCGGTGCCGTGACCTTCTCGGTCGTCGCGCGGGACCCGGCGACCGGAGAGCTGGGCATCGCGGTGTCGTCGTGCATCCTCGCCGTCGGCCGGGCGGTGCCCAGCGCGCGGCCGGGGGTCGGGGTGGTCGCGGTCCAGGCGCGCAGCCGGCGTGGCCTGGGCCAGTCGCTGCTGACCGGCCTCGCCGACGGCGCCGACCCGGCCGACCTGGTGCGGGCGGCGGCGCACGCGGCCGAGGACGTCGACCGGCAGATCGCCGTCCTCGACGCGACCGGCCGCGTCGCCGCCGACACCGGGCGCGGGTCCTTCCCGGTCAGCGGCCACCTGGTCGGCGACCAGATGAGCGTGCAGGGCAACATGCTGGCCTCACCGGAGGTGCTGCCGGCGATGGCACAGGCCTACACCGCCGCCCGCGGCGACCTGCCCGACCGGCTGCTCGCCGCGCTGACCGCCGGGCAGGACGCCGGCGGCGACGTCCGCGGCCGGCAGTCCGCGGCGCTGCTGGTCGTCGGCGGGACGCCGGCCAGCGACGAGGACGACGGCGTCCGGATGGACCTGCGGGTCGACGACTCGGGCGACCCGGTCGCGCAGCTGCGGATGCTGCGCAACCTGCAGCGCGCCTACGACGAGCGCGACTACGAGACCCTCGCGCTGTTCGCCCCGGAGGGCGCCCGCGACCTCTACGCCGCGCTGGCCGCCTCGCAGCGCGGGGACCGCGACGCGGCCCGGGCGGCACTGGAGGCGATGCGGGCCCGGCCGGGCTGGGCGACGTGGCTGGCCGCGATGGCCGGCGACGCCCGGCTCGCCGGGGTGTCCCGGCTGCTGGAGTGAGCGCGGGGCCGGGTCGGGCCCCCGCGCCCACCCCGGCGGCCTCGCGCGCGGTCAGGCCGGCTCGACGCCGAAGGTCTGCGCCAGCCGCTCGATCTTGCGCGCGCGGCCGAGCCGGGGCTTGTCGCTGCCGTCGCGGATGACCCGGCCGCGGGCCTCGAAGTCGGCCAGGAAGTCCCGCGCCCAGGCGACGTCCGACGGCGTCGGGCTGATGACCTCGTTGATCACCGGCGTCTGCTCGGGGTCCAGGCAGAGCTTGCCGGTGAGCCCGAGGGAGACGGTGACGGCGGTCTGCTCGCGCAGCACAGGGTGGCTGCTGCTCACCGTCGGGCCGTCGATGGGCCCGGGCAGGCCACCGATCCGGCTGGCCAGGACCAGCCGGGAGCGCGGGTACGCCATGGCCAGGTCGTCGGCGCTGGTGCCGGTGTCGCGGCGGTAGTCGCCGCTGCCGAAGGCCAACCGGAAGGCGCCGCGGGCACGGGCGATGGAGACGGCCTCCTCGATGCCCAGCGCGGACTCGACCAGCGCCAGGACGGGCGTGGAGCCGCCGAGCCGGTCGGCGGTCTCGGTGACCTGCTCCCCGGCCTCGGTCTTGGCCAGCATGACGCCGAGCAGGCCGGGCACCCCGGCGAGCTTGGCGACGTCGTCGTCCCAGAACTCCGTCGAGCGGTCGTTGATCCGCACCCAGGCCGATCGGTCCCCGCGCGAGAGCCACTCGATGACGCCGGCGCGGGCCTCGTCCTTGTTCGCGGGGTCCACCGCGTCCTCGATGTCGAGCACGATCTGGTCGGCTCGCGACTCCGAGGCCCGGTCGAACAGGTCGGTACGGGCACCGTTGACCAGCAGCCAGGAGCGCGCGTCCTCGGGACCCACCTTGCGTTGTCTCACCACGCCCCCATCCTCGTACCGTGTCCCGGGCCACTCGCGACCGGGCCGGGTCGCAGGCGGCTCCGGCGGTGCGCTACCGGACGGCGCCACCCGCGGACGGCTCGGGCGTCAGAGCGTGTCGGGACGGAGCCGGCCGAGCACGGCCGCGTCGATCTCCCGGTCGTGCAGCGGCAGCACCAGTTCGGTCACCAGGTCGACGAGTTCGGCGACGCGCAGGTTCAGCCGCCGCGCCTCCTCCAGCCCGCCCGTCAGCTCCTCGTCGCGGACCTCCGCGGCCGAGAGACGGGCGTCGATCCGATCCGCTCGCGTCCGGAGCGCGACAGCCTCCTCGCGGACCGCGGCCAGGCCGGCGGAGAGCTCCTCGACCTGCCTGCGCAGGGCCGCCGTCGCCTCCCGCAGCGTCGCCGTCTCGGCGGTGAGCCCCTCCAGCCGCCCGCGCAGCTCGAGAGCGGCGGGAGCCACCACACGGCGCAGTGGGTACGCCAGGCGCCGGACCAGTGCCCGGCCTCGTGCGGTGTCGCCCTGCTCGGTCATCGTGCCCTCCGTCGGAACGTCATGCGGGTCAGCTCGACGAGCCGCTCGTCCGGCGCACCGATCCAGGTCATGGGCTCGGTCCGGCGACCGGCCTCGTCGAGGACCAGACCGGCCTCGCCGGCTGCACCGACCAGCTCGTCCACCGTCAGTCTCAGGTGGGGCGGCACTCCCCCGTAACCGGGGTCGGCGACGTCGAAGTGCGCTGTCCCCCCACGCCGCAGCAGCATCGCGCAGAGCCGGAACACGTTGGCCCTCGGGATGGGGTCCAGGGCGTTGAGCAGCCGGCGGCCGAACACCGTCCACGGCCTGCCCTCCGCGGCGCAGCGGGCACCGATCCGGACCACCGCCCGGACGTCGAGCAGGTTGACCAGCTCGAGGTCCAGGTGGGTCCCGGCTCCGACATCCCGGGACCGCGCCACCTGCAGGGCGGGGCGGGAGAAGTCGACCGCGCGGACGCGCCGCCCGCGCCCGGCCAGCGCCCGGGCGTCGACGCCGGTGCCGCAGCCCAGCTCGAGGATGGCGTGATCGGCCGGCGCCTGCCGATCGACCTCCTCGGCGAAGCTGCTCGGACGGTCCTCCGCCGGCAGGAGCGGACCGGTCGACATGAGGACGAGGTCCTCCCAGGTCTCCCGCTCGGCGTGGTAGTCGCCGAACCAGTGCGCGAAGCGGTCCGACGTCGCCCGGGGCGGCCGGAAGACGAAGGCCGGGTCGGGCTCGGGCCATCCTGGTCCGTAGATCTCCCGGAGCACGACCTCCGGCACCCGCGGCGCGGGCTCCGGCCGACCCTCCACCTGCACCGTGCTCGGCGGGAGCAGCTGATCGTCGGGGACCCGGGCCCGGATGGCGAAGTGCTGGTGCCACCACTCGCCGATCCGGAAGCCGGCGAAGACGTCGACGTAGTGGTCGGGCACGCCGTCGTGCTCGAAGTGCACCTGCACGTGCGCGGCGTTGAGGCGGATCGGCTCGTAGCCCCGCTCGCGCAGCTGGCGACCGAGCTCGAACTGCTCCAGCGCGACGTCCGCAGGCGAGGACATGGCGCTGAGGTAGGCGAGGTCGGCGTCGTCGTCGTGCGGTATGAGCCTGCCGCTGTCCCGGACCGGCCCCAGCAAGGTCCCACCGGTCACGAACACGGCCTGACCGAACCGCTCGGCCAGCAGGTCCCGGATCTCGTCCATGTGGTCGAGCATCCGGTCGACCATGCCCGGCGACGCGTCGGCGAGCGTGTGCCCGAGCCGGCGCCACTTGTTGACCACCAGGGGTCGCCCGTGGGCGTCGGTCAGGTCGGGCCGGGCCGCCGGGTCACCGAGGACCGCGGTCGCGCCGGCGGTCTCACCGGTGTCCACCAGCCGTAGGTCCACGCGGAAGCGGCCGGTGAGTCGGTCGCGCAGCACTGCGGGCCACGGCTCGAACCGGAGGCCCTCCCCACAGCCGTCCCGAGGGACCAACTCGGCGGGAACCGGCTCCCCGGGCTCGCGGAAGGACCAGATCCTGCGGCCGTCCACGAGGACGTCGATCGAGCGCTCTCCCGGCTCGTCGACCGCGAAGAGCACGCCCAGCTCCGTCGGGAGCACGTATCGGATCGGGCCCATGCTCTGGCACGCTAACAGCGGGTGCCTCGCCCTTCCCTCTGCCTGAGGCGAGGGGTCAGCGCAGCAGGCTCCGGGCGATCACCATGCGCTGGACCTGGTTGGTGCCCTCGTAGATCTGGGTGATCTTGGCGTCGCGCATCATGCGCTCGACGGGGAAGTCCTGGGTGTAGCCGGCGCCGCCGAACAGCTGGACGGCGTCGGTGGTCACCTGCATGGCGACGTCGGAGGCGAAGGCCTTGGCCGAGGCCGAGACCCGGGTGACGTCGGGGCGGCCCTGCTCACCGGCGGCCGCGGCGACGTAGACCAGGTGGCGGGCCGCCTCGATCTTCATCTCCATGTCGGCGAGCATGAACTGCACGCCCTGGAACTCCGAGATCGACCGCCCGAACTGCCGGCGCTCCTTGACGTAGGCCACGGAGGCGTCGAGCGCGCCCTGCGCGATGCCGACGGCCTGCGCGCCGATGGTCGGCCGGGTGAAGTCCAGCGTCCGCAGCGCGGTCTTGAAGCCGGTGCCGGGCTCGCCGATGATCCGGTCGGCCGGGATGGTGCAGTCGGTGAAGTAGAGCTCGCAGGTGGGCGACCCCTTGATGCCCATCTTGCGCTCCTTGGGGCCGACCGCGAAGCCGGGGTCGTCCCGGTGCACGGCGAAGGCGGAGATGCCGTTGGCGCCCTTCCCCGGGTCGGTGACCGCCATGACCGTGTACCACTCGGAGATCCCGGAGTTGGTGATCCACGCCTTGGTGCCGTTGAGCACCCAGCTGTCGCCGTCGAGCCGGGCGCGGGTCCGCATCGCGGCGGCGTCGGAGCCGGCCTCCCGCTCGGAGAGCCCGTAGCTGATCATCGCGTCGCCGGCGGCGATCGGCCGCAGCACCCGCTGCTTGAGGTCCTCGGACGCCGAGAGGATCACCGGCATCGAGCCGAGCTTGTTGACCGCCGGGATCAGCGAGGCGCTGACGTCGACCCGGGCGACCTCCTCGATGACGATGCAGGTCGCGATCGCGTCGGCGCCCTCCCCGCCGTAGGCCTCGGGGATGTGGGTGGCGTGGAAGCCGGCGGCGGTCAGCGCCTTCTGCGCCTCGATCGGGTAGCGGGAGTCGGCGTCCACCTCGGCGGCGTACGGGGCGATCTCCTGCTCGGCGATGTCACGGATCGCCTCGCGGACCGCCTCGTGCTCCTCGGTCAGGGCGTACAGCCCCGCAGCGTTGTTACCCACGGGTAGATCGTAGGGCTCGAGGCGACTCAGGAGGAAGCGAGCCGCTCCTGCAGCGTGGCGTCCCGGGCGACGACGGACTCGGCGAGGTCGGCCTGGAACCGCTCGACGGCGGCCCGCAGCCCGGGGTCGCCGGCGGCGAGGATGCGCACGGCGAGCAGGCCGGCGTTGCGGCCGCCACCGATGGAGACCGTCGCCACCGGCACCCCGGCGGGCATCTGCACGATCGACAGGAGGCTGTCCAGCCCGTCGAGGCGGTCCAGCGGCCGGGGGACGCCGATCACCGGCAGCGGCGTGGCCGCGGCGACCATGCCCGGCAGGTGGGCCGCTCCCCCGGCACCGGCGATGACCACCCGCAGACCGCGACCGGCGGCGCTCTCGGCGTACTCGAGCATCCGGCGCGGGGTGCGGTGCGCGGAGACCACGTGGGCCTCGTACGGGACCCCGAACTCGGTCAGCGCCGCCGCTGCGGGCTCCATCACCGGCCAGTCGGAGTCGCTGCCCATGACGATGCCGACGATCGGGTCCACGCGGGGCTCCTCGCTGCTCGCTCGGGTCAGTGCTCGGTCGGGAAGGCGAACGCCGGGTCGACCTCGCCGTCGGCCAGGTAGCGAGCGGCCGCCGTGGCCCGGGCGCGCACCTCCTCGAGGTCGGTGCCCAGCGCGGTCACGTGGCCGAGCTTGCGGCCGGGGCGCTGACCCTTGCCGTACCAGTGCAGCTTCACGTCGGGCCAGTGCGCCATCAGGTGGTGCACCCGCTCGTCGAGGCCGGGGCCGGTCCAGCCCTCCTCGCTGGCGCGCCCGCCGAGCACGTTGGCCATCACCACGACCGGCGCGGCCATCGCCGTGGCGCCCAGCGGGTAGTCGAGGACGGCGCGCAGGTGCTGCTCGAACTGGCTGGTGCGCGAGCCCTCGATGGTCCAGTGCCCGGAGTTGTGCGGCCGCATCGCGAGCTCGTTGACCAGGACGCCGTCCGCCGTCTGGAACAGCTCGACGGCCATGACCCCGACGACGCCGACCCGGTCGGCCACCCGCACCGCGAGCTCCTGGGCAGCGGTCGCGGTGTCCTCGTCCAGCCCGGGCGCGGGCGCGAGCACCTCGGTGTTGATGCCGTCGCGCTGCACGGTCTCGACCACGGGCCAGACGGCGACCTGACCGAAGGGCGAGCGGGCGACCAGCGCGGAGAGCTCCCTGACCATCGGGACCCGCTGCTCGGCCAGCAGGACGTCGTACCGGGCGAAGAGCTCCGCGACGTCCTCCGGGTCGTCGACGACGAACACCCCGCGTCCGTCGTAGCCGCCGCGCGGCGTCTTGACGACCACCGGCCAGCCGTGCCGCTCGCCGAAGGCCGCGACCTCGTCGACGGAGGCGACCTCGGCCCAGGCCGGCTGCGGCTCCCCGGCAGCGGCCAGCGCCCGGCGCAGGACCAGCTTGTCCTGCGCGTGCACGAGCGCGTCGGGGCCGGGGGCGACCCGGTGACCGGCCGACTCGAGGGCGCGCAGGTGCTCGGTGGGCACGTGCTCGTGGTCGAAGGTGACCACGGTGGCGCCGTCGGCGAGGACGAGGAGGGCGTCGAGGTCGCGGTGGTCGCCGAGGCGGACGTCGGCGGCCACCAGCGCGGCGGACTCGTCGGGGCCGGTGGAGAGGACCCGCAGCGACTGACCGAGCGCGATGGCTGCCTGGTGGGTCATCCGGGCCAGCTGGCCACCGCCGACCATGGCGACGACGGGCAGTCCGGTGCGCGGGTCGACGGGGGTGGCCACGGGTGCCCAGCCTAGAGGGGGCTGCCGGCGGGCTCAGCCGAGCGCGGCGAGCGAGCGGCCGATGCGTTCGCCGACCTGGGCGGCCACGGCCGGGATCGGGTGGACACCGTCCGGCGAGGCGCCGGGGGTGAACGCCCCACCGGCGTCGACCTCGCCCCACGGGTCCAGGTAGGTCCAGCCGTTGCGGCCCGCCAGGTCCGCCAGCGCGGCGTTGAAGCCGTTGCGCGCCGCCGCGCGGGCGTCGCTCGGCGCGATGGCGACGACCACGACGATCGGCGCGCCAGCGGCCGCCACGACGCCCTCGATGTCAGCGGCCGACTGCTCCCACGGCAGCCCGCGGACCAGGTCGTTGGTACCGCCCATCACGACGAGCACGTCCGCCGTCCGGGCGGTGGGCTCGACGCCGGCCAGCATGTCCGCGGTGGTGGCCCCGGGGACCGCCCAGCCGGACACGAGGTCGAGGCCGCTCTCCTCTTCAGCGGCCGGCAGCCAGGAGGCATCCCCCTGGACGCGGTCACCGACGAGCGGCCGCGACACGTCCGTGGCGCCGGCGGTGATGGAGTCGCCGACCGCGACGAAGGTGCGCGGCTCGGCGGGGTCGGTCGTCGCGCGCGCTGCGCTGGGGGGTGGCGCAGGCGTCGGGACGGCCAGCTGCGCGTCTCCCACCGCCGGGCCACAGCCGGCGGTGACGGCCAGCAGGACAGCCGCCAGCGCCGTCCGCACGGGGACCCGTCGAGGGAGGAGCAGCGCCACGGGACGAGTCTCGGTCACCGGGCTGTGAGCTCCGGGGAGGCGACCCGGACGGCGTCGTCCGCAGGCCTACCCGGCCCGCTGCGCCGAGGCGGGGCCCACCCGCGGCGGGTGCACGTCGGCACTGCGGCCGGCCAGCAGGGCCGCCGAGGCCGGTGTCAGTGGCCGGTCGACCCGGACCACGGCGATCCGCGCCTGGGCCGGCGCCGGCTGCACCGCGGTCGCGGCCGGCCGGCGGGCCGGGACGACCCGGCGCAGCTGCTCGCGGGCCGGCTCCTCGACGAACCGGTGGGCGAGGTGGGCGAGGACGAACGTCGAGAGGAGCACGGGGGCGAGCAGCAGGGCCCACAGCGAGGTGCCCACGGCGATCTTCGGCCACCAGCCCATGAGGGTCCAGAAGACCTCGAACACCGGGATGTGCACCAGGTAGAGACCGAAGGAGATCCGGCCGCCGTGCACCACCGACTCCCGGGAGAGCAGGGCGCTCAGGCCGGTGCGGGAGAGGGCGAGTGCGCCGACGAGCACCGGGAAGAAGACGACCACGATGCCGCCGAACGCGGAGTGGTCGTCGTCGATCCCGCGCCAGTCGCCCCACCACAGGCCGACCGCGATGGCGCCGACGCTGGCCAGGACCCAGGTGGCGGCCGCCTTCTCCACCCGCGGAGTCCGGCGCACCCGCCGGACCACCAGGCAGGTCAGGGCACCGGCCAGGAACGCCGCGCCGATGCGCAGCAGCCAGGACCAGGCGATCACCGGCCCGCCGTGGACGTAGGTGGTGTAGCTCAGCGGCACCATCAGCAGGACGGCGGTGGCGCCGAGCAGCACCAGCGGCGCGTTGCGGACGCGCCAGAGCAGCAGCGCCACCAGCGGGAAGGCGACGTAGGCCAGCCACTCGGCGCTGATCGACCACGCCGAACCCATCCACGACTCGCCGCCCGAGGCGGGGTGCCACCACAGCTGGACCATCGTGAACTGGAGCAGGAAGTCCCAGACGTCGAGCACCGGCTGCTTGACCTGGTAGGCGACCACGCCATCGGTCACCCGGGTGGCCTTGTACAGCAGCCAGCCGCCGTAGACGGCGGTGACCAGCGCGTACACCGGCCAGATCCGGCAGACCCGGGCCCACAGGAAGGTCCCGGCCTCGCGCACCGAGGGCTTGCGGCCGACGCGCTCGAGGTAGGTCAGCGTGATCACGAAGCCGCTGAGGACGAAGAAGAGGTCCACGCCGGTGGCGCCGGCGCGGATCACCGGCCGGAGCGGCTCCCAGTAGCCGTCGTAGCCGAGGCCGGGCGTGAAGTGGAAGTGGTAGACGACCACCCAGACGGCCGCGACCGCCCGCAGCCCGGTCAGGGACCGGATCTCCCCCGACCCGGCCGACAGCTGGGCGCCGGTCTCGGTCGCATGGGCACGTGTGGACACGCGGTCCTCCTCTGTCCGGCCGTCGATAACGAAGCGATCACGCCTCGTGACAGAACGTAACTCGGCAGCAGGGGGGTCTTGACTCGACGGCCCACCAGAGTCGGCGACCGGATCCGGCAACAGCTGACGAACCGGCTCCCGCCCCGCGCGCCTGCTGGACACCGGTGGCGGCAGCGGATCGGCCCGCCGGGCGCCGGCCCGTGGCCGTCGCCGGGTGCAGGACTCCGCCGGCGCGTACCCTGGCCCTTCGTGACTGCCGTCTCCGCCGGTGCGCAGCGCCGCAGCCGCTCCCTCTGGTCCGTCGTCCGCCACCTCGGGGCCTTCGGTGTCGTCGGCGGTATCGGCTTCGTGATCGAGGTCGGGCTGTTCCAGCTGCTCTACGGGCACCTGGGCAGCGGCGCGGTCGTCGCAAAGCTGGTGGCGACCCTCGTGGCGATGACCGTCGCCTTCTTCGGTCACCGCCACTGGTCGTTCGCGCACCGGGCGCGCACCGGGTTCAAGCGTGAGTACCCGATGTTCCTGGTGATCAACGGGCTGACGCTGCTGATGGGCCTGGGGATCGTCGCCTTCGCCCGGTACGGCCTCGACCTGACCAGCGCGTGGGCGCTGCAGGGCGCCAACCTCGTCTCCATCGCCGTGGGCACCGTCGTGCGCTACCTGATGTACCGGCAGTGGGTCTTCCCCGCGACCGATCCCTCCGCCTGATCCCCGCGCCGCTGGAGCGCCGGTCGCGTCAGCATCCGCGGCCTCAGCCGCGTGCGGCAGCGCCCGGCCGGACCCCCGAGGCGATCATGGTGTCCGTGACCTGGCCGGGGGCGGACGCCGTCCGCGGCCACGGCGGCGCGTCCAGGGGCCAGGGACGGGCGGAGGCGCCGGGCAGCGGGGACAGCCAGCGCGCGGTGGCGGCCTCCGCCGTGGGCGTCGGGACGGCGGTCGAGGGTGACCGCGGCGCCGCCGGAGTCGGCTCGACCGCGCGCCGGTCGCTCCAGAGACGGACCAGCCGACGACGGGCGGGCTCCTCGACGCCGTGGTGGAGCGCCACGGCGCAGACGAAGGACACGGCGACGAGCACTGGCACGAGCAGCACCACACCAGGGGCGCGCGCGCCGGCCTCGGCCGGCTGGTGCCAGACGACCCCCAGGCCGATCTCACGCACCAGGGCGTGCGTCAGGTAGAGGCAGTAGGAGATGCGGCCCCCGTACACGAGGGCGTCACGGGAGAGCACGTGCGCCAGCCCCGTGTCGGACAGCGTCAGGCCGGCCACCAGGAGCGGCCAGCAGACAACGGCCACAGCCGGGTAACGGCCGGGGTGCTGCGCGCTGACCAGCAGGTCCTGACCGGTCCGCCAGTTGGCCCACAGGAGGACGACGGCAGCGGCCACGAGGCTGGTCGCGGTCAGTCGCCGGCCCCACCGACGCCCGAGCTCGGTCTGCTCCAGGTCCGCGGTCGCACAGGAGGCGAGGACACCGGCGATGAAGCTGCAGGCGATGCGCAGCACCCAACTCGTCTCGACGTCCGTCGGCCCGTGCAGGAACGACGGGATCGCGAGCGGGGCGGTCGCGGCCGCCGCGAGGGTCAGGTTCGCTGCCGCGTGCACTCGCAGGAGGGGCCGCAGGAGCAGGGCCAGCACGGGGAACGCCAGGTAGGCCAGCCACTCTGCGCTGATCGACCACCCGGGCCCGACGTAGCTCGACCCCACGAGGTCCTCCCGACCCCACATCTGCGTCATCGTGAGCTGACGCAGGAGGGACACCGCGTCGATCGGCGGGTAGCTGTCCGCGACCCTGCCCCGCAGGCCCAGCAGGTCTGCGGCCACGAACCAGGTGCACGCGAGGGCCGTCACCGCGCCCCAGGCCGGCCACACGCGGGCGAACCGGTTGGCGACGAACCGGGCCGCGCCCGCCGTCGACCAGCGCCGGCCGCACTCCTCCAGGTAGCCGCGGGCGATGACGAACCCGCTGAGGACGAAGAACAGCTCCACGCCGATCCAGCCGGCGCTGATGACCGCGTGCGAGCCCGGGAGCTGCTCCACGTAGGGCGTCAGCTCTGGCTCGTAGTGGTACAGCACCACCCACCCGGCCGCGACGGCGCGCAACCCGGTGAGCGCCCGGATCTCCGATCGCGGCCGGCGGGTGACGCCGGCCACCGGCGTGCGAGCGGTAGGTGCGAGCGGCACGCGGGACATCGGCGTCTCCCAGGACGAGGTGGGAGCAGGACGGCAGCCCCGCTCCCGTGGCCCTCTGAACGCTAGTGACCCCCTGTGCAGGCGTCTTCACTCGAAGATCACCGAGATGTGCCGCTCGTGGGGGCAGTTCCTGCCAGGCGACGAGCACCTGCGCCCCACGACCCCCAGCCACCTCAGCCGTCCCCGGGACCGCTGATCAGCTCGCCAGGCGGGACCCGTGCCGGCCGGCGACGACCTCCAGCCGGGTGGGGATGCGGGTGCGCAGCTCCTCCAGGTGGCTGATGACGCCCACCGTCCGGCCGCCGCGGCGCAGCTCGTCGAGCACGTTCATGACGGCGTCGAGGGCCAGCGCGTCGAGCGTGCCGAACCCCTCGTCGACGAACAGCGTGTCCATCTGGATGCCGCCGGCCTCGGCGGTGACGACGTCGGCGAGACCGAGGGCCAGCGCCAGTGACGCCATGAAGCTCTCCCCGCCGGAGAGGGTCTTCGTCGGCCTGCGGGTGCCGGTGTACTCGTCGAAGACGTCCAGCCCCAGCCCGCCGCGGGCCCCGTGCCGGGCCTGCGCGTCGCTGTGCAGGAACGTGTACCGGCTCCCGGACACAACACCGTCACCCTGCTCCAGGGGCTGGCGGTGGTCGCCTTCGTGCGCCATGGCCTGGGGAGGACACCGTGTTCGTCCTGCAGATCGCCAACGTCACCTCGATCGCCCCGGGCACGATCATCCGGTTCCTCGCCTACCGGCGTCGGGTATTCCTCGTCGTCGGCGCCTCGGTGACCTTCGCCGGCCCGCGGTGAGCGGACGGCCGGCGCAGGGTGCGGTCGTCGGCCACGGTGCTCGCCGACTGCCTCGTCCTGACCGGCTGTTCGGCGGAGCCGACGTCCGCGCCGTCTCCCGCATCGCCGAGCCTCCCGCCCATCACGATCCGGTTCGAGGCGTCTGCGTCCGTGAGGCGGAGGAGAGCGGCGCCGACGCCGTGCTCATCGAGACGGTCGGCAAGCACGGCGACCGTCGAATCTCGACCTGCCCGCCGTCCCGGCCCCTTCCAGTCGGCGGCGGAAGGCTGAGCCGAAGCCCGGCCCGGACGGAGAGCGCTACGCCTGTTCAGTTGAGTGGCTACGGGCTGCGCTCGTCGCACACCATGCTCAACGTATCCGGGACCGGCGCCTGGGCGCCCCGGCCGCGGCATATGCACCACTACTCTCGAGTCAGCGGTGGCGCCTAGCAGCTGGAATGCGTACGACAGGAGCCGCATGTCGACCCCATCCACCCCCATGGACGTCATCGCCCTCGGGCAGCCGACGATCGGTGAGCCCGAGCTCCGCGCGATCGAGGAGGTGTTCCGCTCCGGCTGGCTGGCCGGCCAGGGACCGACGGGGAAGCGCTTCGAGGAGGCCTTCGCCCGCTCCACCGGCACACGACACGTGCTCCCAGTGAACAACTGCACGGCGGCGCTGCACCTCGCCACGTCCGCCCTCGGCCTCCATCCGGGCGACGAGGTCGTCGTCGCGGACTACACGTTTCCCGCCACCGGGCACTCGGTCGTCCACGGCGGGGGCAAGCCCGTCTTCGCCGACGTCCGCCCCGACACCTGGACGGTGGACCCTCGGGCCGTCGAGGTGGCCATCACCGAGCGGACCGTCGGCATCATCGCCGTCGACACCCTGGGTCAGCTGGCCGACTACGCCGAGCTGGAGGCCCTCGCGGCCAAACACAGGCTGTGGCTCGTCGAGGACGCCGCCTGCTCCTCCGGTGCGACCTACCAGGGCCGCCCCGCGGGCAGCTTCGGCGACGTCGCGTGCTTCTCCTTCCACGGCCGCAAGGGCATCACCGCGGGCGAGGGTGGTGCGCTCACCACCGACCGGGAGGAGATCGCGACCAAAGCCCGCAAGACCCACAACTTCGGCATCGAGAGCGCGCTGTCCCGGGCGGGGACCACCGGCCTGCCGGTGCCTCAGTTCGACGAGATCGGCTACAACTACAAGCTGTCGGACATCGCCGCGGCGATCATGCTGGTCCAGCTGCAGCGGCAGCCCGAGCTGCTCAAGGCCCGTCATGCGGTCGCCGAGTCGTACCAGCGGCTGCTGGGGGACTTCGACCTGGTCACCCTGCCGTACACGGCGGACGACCGCACCCACTCCTGGCAGACCTACGCTCTGACCCTGGACCCGACCGTCGACCGGGGCACGGTCGCGACCGAGCTGCGCAGCCGCGGCATCCAGTGCAACTTCGGCACCTACGCCTCGCACCAGCAGCCGGTCTATGGCGCCACGAACCCGTGCCCGGTCTCCGCGGACCTCTTCCGCCGGCACCTGGCCATCCCCATGCACGCCAACCTCACCGAGGCGCAGATCGAGCGAGTGGCCGCGGCCGTCCGCGATATCGTCCCCGCGGCTCGCTGACCCAGGGAGTACCTCCATGCCCTCGACCGTGTTCGTCACCGGTGGCGCCGGGTTCATCGGCGGCCACGTCGTGCCGATGCTCCTTGAGCGCGGCCACAAGGTCCGGGTGTTCGACAACATGTTCCGCGGCGACCGCGCCAAGGTCGCCGAGTGGGTCGCCACCGGCGACGTCGAGCTCATCGACCAGGACGTGCGTTACGGCGCCGCCGTCCACGCGGCCATGAAGGGCTGCGACGACGTCATCCACCTCGCCGCGGTGTCGATCAACAAGAGCCAGGCCGACCCGTACGAGAGCATCGACATCAACATGGTCGGCAGCAACAACGTCTTCGCCGCCGCGGCCGACCACGGCGCGCGCCGCGTCGTCTACGCCTCGAGCGCCTCCGTCTACGGCGACCCCGAGTCCCTCCCCATGAAGGAGGACGGCCCGGTCAACCCGCTCACCCCGTACTGCATCGCCAAGCTAGCCGGGGAACACTTGCTGGACTACTACGCCCGCCGGTCGGCGCTGACCTGGATCGGGTTGCGCTTCTTCAACGTCTACGGCCCCGGCCAGAAGCCAACTGCCTACTACACGTCGGTCATCAACCACTTCGTCAAGCGCCTTCGGGCCGGCGAGCCGCCGATCATCGACGGCAAGGGTGAGCAGTCGATGGACTTCGTGCACGTGCACGACATCGCGCGCTCCGTCGTCATGTCCCTGGACGCCGACCCGGCGAAGGCCAACCTGGCGATCAACATCGGCACGGGCATCGACACCACCGTGACCGAGCTCGCCCGCACGCTCATCGCGGCGGTCGGGCTCCACGTGGAGCCGCAGTTCAACCCCCGTGACGTCCTCGTCTCCCGTCGGGCCGCGCACATCACACGCGCCCGGGAGGTGCTCGGCTGGGAGCCGACCATCGACCTGGCCACGGGGATGAAGGAACTGGTCGAGACCGAGATCGTCTGACCGTCGTGACGCGTCCCGACGTCCCGAGCGACAGCACGGCCTTCCCGTCGAACCCCTACAACCCGCATGCCTGGGTCATCGGGGAACCCACCATCGGCGAGGGCACCTGGATCGGCGCCTTCACGGTGGTCGATGCGTCCGGCGGGCTGACCATCGGCCGGGGCTGCGACATCTCCAGCGGCGCGCAGATCTACACGCACTCGTCGGTGCGTCGCTGCGTGTCCGGTCGGACCTTCCCCACGGTGGAACGCGCACCGGTGCACATCGGCGACTTCGTGTTCATCGGTGCCGGGGCCGTCGTCAACATGGGGGTGCGCATCGGCGACCACAGCGTGGTGGGCGCCGGTGCTGTCGTCACCCGCGACGTCCCCCCGCGCACCGTGGTCGGGGGGGTGCCCGCGCGTCCCCAGGCCACCGTGCACGTCGAGGACGGGACGGTGACGTTCCGCCCCCTGGGCGAGGGCGCCTGAGAAGCTGATCCGACGAACGTGGGACGGGCTGCTCATCGGCTGCGGCGTCGAGGTCGGCAGTGGCACCACATGGCGGAAGTACACGACCGTCCACTCCGGATCGGCGAAACGACCCGGATCGGCTCGAACTGATTCGTGATGGACAAGGTCTACGTCGAGCACGACGGGGACGTCGGGACAGCGTCACTATGGCGTCCACGGTGACCCTCAGCGGGCACGTCACCGTCGGGGACCGGGCCAGCCGAGGCCTCGGCGCAACCGTCCACCAAAGACGCGTCATCGCCGCCGGCGTCATGCTGGCATGGGCGCGACAGTCACCCGGAACGTCCCCCCACGCCAAGAGCTTCGGCAACCCCGAGCGGGTGCCGGGCGTCGATTCCGTGGGCATGAGCCGTCAGGGCCTCGTCGAGACCGACATCGGCAAGCTCGCCGAGCTGTACACATCCGGCAGGGACATCGTCGCGAGCTGGCCTGCGTCGGCCTCCCTGGAACCGGCGTTCCAGGGGTGGCGGACACACGCCAACGCCGGTGACAACCCTGCGTCGCCGATTGCACAAACGGATTGAAAGCGATATCCGCTGTTAACCTCGGCAACGGCGCTGCTCTGCTCCTCCGACGCCGGTCCTGTCCGGAAGAGAGAAGTCGTGGCCATTGACACAGCTGCTCCCGCAGACACCGTGACAGCACCGGGCCGGTCCCACCGGGCGCTCGTCCTCAAGGCCGTCCAGCTCCTGATCGAGCTCGCCATCGCGGCCTCGATCATCTACGCCGTCAACCGCCTGTGGCCGGACGTCCGCGACACCCTGCTGGCACTGAACGGCTGGACCATCGCTGCCTCCTTCGTCGCGGCGCTCGGCGCCATCGCGGCGAACGTCAAGGCGTGGCAGGCCGTGCTCCGGGAACTCGACCACGAGGTCGCGACGGTCGAAGCGGGGCAGATCTACCTCGTCGGCCAGCTCGGCAAGTACCTGCCGGGCAGCGTCTGGGCCTTCCTCCTGCAGATGGAGTTGTCCCTGCGCGCCGGCATCCCGCGCGCCCGGTCCTTCGCCGCCTCACTCGTGCTGGTGGGCCTGACGACGACCGCGGCCCTGGTGCTGGGACTGTTCGCCATCCCGACCCTCGTAGAGGTCGGCGGTGCCGCCGTCTGGGGCGCCGCCGTCCTCGCCCCCGTCGCCCTCGTCTGCGCGATCCCGCCGGTACTGAGCCGACTGGTCGACCTCTTCCTCCGGATCCTCGGCCGAGCCGGCCTGAACCACCGCCTGCGGCTTCCCGGGCTGCTGCGGGTCCTGGGGTGGTCGGCACTGGCCTGGACCCTCTTCGGGATCCACTTCTACCTGCTGGGCGTCGGCGCCGGGCACGGCCTCGACCCCGACCTGCTCGACGCGGTCGGGTCGTTCGCCCTGGCCATGACGGCGGGCCTGCTGGCGGTGGCCTCACCGTCCGGCCTCGGCGTCCGAGAGGCGGTCCTCGTCGCTTCACTCTCACCCTACGGCGGTGTCGGCACGGCACTCGGTGTCGCGCTCGCCTCCCGACTGATCCTCACGGTGGCCGACGTGCTCGCCGCCGGGACGGCGGCCTGGTCGGCGCGCGGGGTCCGCAGGCTGGCACGGCCGGAGGCGCCGAAACCGGCCCCGTGACCTCGGGACCCCGGCCCTCGCCTGACCGTGCCGGTCGGCGGGAACAACCGCACACGGAGGTGACGCCCATGACCGACAACTCGACCTCCACGCGCTCGGCCGCCGTACCGGGCGCTGGCCCCCTGGTCAGCCTGGTCGTCCCCGCCTACAACGAGGCCGAGAACGTGGCCGGTCTGGTCCAGCTCGCCAGCGCCATCGCCGTCGCCAACCCCGGCCACCGGTTCGAGCTCGTCGTCGTGGACGACGGCTCCGTCGACGGGACCCCGGAGTTCCTGCGCACGGCACTCGAGGTCAGCTCCGTCGACGCCCGGATCGTCACGCTGTCCCGCAACTTCGGGTCGCACGCCGCCATCACCGCTGGCTTTCGGGCCGCTCGGGGAGCGTGCGCGATCACCCTCTCGGCGGACCTCCAGGAGCCCCTCGAGGTCATCGGTCGCCTTCTCACCACCTGGGAGGCCGGCAACGACGTCGTGTGGGGCGTGCGGGCGACCCGGTCGGTGCCCACGGGGCTGGCCAACGGGCTCTCCCGGGGCTTCAGCCGCTGGTTCCACCGGTGGTCGACCATCCCGACCTACCCGGCGGAGGGTCCGTCGATCGTCCTGGTGTCCCGCGCCGTCCTGGACGTGGTCAACGCCATGCAGGAGGCCAACCGCAACCTCTTCGGCCTGGTGGCCTGGTCCGGGTTCAACCAGGCCACGGTGGCCTTCGAGCAGCTGCCGAGGCCGGCGGGGCGCAGCAAGTGGACCAACGCCCAGAAGATCAAGCTGGTTGTCGACTCGTGCGTCGAGTTCAGCCAGACCCCGGCACGGGTGGCGGGCTACCTCGGCGCCGCGCTCTGCCTCATCGCCACGCTCCTCGCCGTCGTCGGCGTCGTGCTGGCCGCCACGCCTGCCACTGGGGCCGGCTTCTGGTTCGTCGGCGCCCTGGTCCTCCTGGTCGGTGGGCTCAACCTCGGCTTCCTGAGCGTGATGGGTGAGTACGTGTGGCGGGCCGGCGACGACGCCCGCCGGCGGCCGATCTACGTCACCCGCTCGGTCCACGACGTGGTCGCCGGCCGGCCGCGGGAAGACCGGGAGGCTGTGGCCCCCTCCGAGGACGACGTGGTGGCTCCCGCCCGAGTGATCGCGGACGCGGCCCACACCTGAACCGCGGGATCACGACGACGAACGGCCCCGACCGCGGACCGGTCGGGGGCAACCCGTCTCCTGAGCTCAGCCGGCCAGGCGGGACCCGTGCCGGCCGGCGACGACCTCCAGCCGGGTGGGGATGCGGGTGCGCAGCTCCTCCAGGTGGCTGATGACGCCCACCGTCCGGCCGCCGCGGCGCAGCTCGTCGAGCACGTTCATGACGGCGTCGAGGGCCAGCGCGTCGAGCGTGCCGAACCCCTCGTCGACGAACAGCGTGTCCATCTGGATGCCGCCGGCCTCGGCGGTGACGACGTCGGCGAGACCGAGGGCCAGCGCCAGTGACGCCATGAAGCTCTCCCCGCCGGAGAGGGTCTTCGTCGGCCTGCGGGTGCCGGTGTACTCGTCGAAGACGTCCAGCCCCAGCCCGCCGCGGGCCCCGTGCCGGGCCTGCGCGTCGCTGTGCAGGAACGTGTACCGGCCCCCGGACATCTCCTGCAGCCGCCGGCTGGCGACCTCGGCGACCTGCTCGAGCCGGGCGGCCAGCACGAAGGACTGCAGCCGCATCCGCAGCGTGTTGGCGCCGCGGCCGTTGACCAGGTCGGCCAGACCGGCGACCCGCCCGGCCCGGGCGCCGCGCTCGGCGAGCTCCACCTCGGCGGAGACCACCTCCCCGGCCAGGGCGTCGAGGGCGCCCGCGCAGCGCCGGGCCTGCTCGAGCGCGGCGACCGCCTCCTCCCGGCGGGTGGTCAGCTCAGCGCAGCGCTGCTGCAGCGCGGCGACGTCGGGCCGCGGGGGCAGGTCGGTGAGGTCCGGTTCGGCGAGGGTCGCGGCGACGACCGAGCGGGCCTCCTCGTGCTCCCGCAGGCGGCGCTCGAGGCGGGTCAGCTCTCCCGCGTCGAGCAGGGCGTCCGCGGCGTCGAGCAGGTCGGCGAACCCGGCGGCCGCGGCCCGCTCCCCCGCGGTCGCCCGCGCGGTGTCGGCGGCCGTGCGAGCGCGCAGCTCCTCGGCCTCGGCGGACAGCACCGCCTCGCAGCGCTCCGCGGCCCGGGTCAGCCGCCGGACCCGCGCCGGCAGGTCGTCGTCCTCCCCGCGGGCGGCGTCGAGCCGCGCGGTGAGCTCGGTCAGCGCCTCGGCGCGGCCGTCCCGCTCGGCGGTGCGCCGCTGCAGCTCCTCCCGGTCGGCGGCGAGCTGCGCCGCCGCGGCGTCACGGCCGGCCTCGCGGGCGCCCAGGTCCCGGCGGGCGGCCTCGACGCCCTCGGCGAGCGCGGCGACCTCGTCCCGCTCGGCGCGGGCCTGCTCGGCGCGGGCGGCCAGCTCGGTCGCGGGCAGCTCCCCGGCCCGCTCGCGGAGGACGGCGAGCTGACGCTCCCGCTCCTCGGCGGCCCGGCGGGCGGCTGCCGTGCGCTCCTCGGCCGCGTCGACGACCGCCCGCGCCCGCTCCTCGTCGTCGGCGGAGACCCGCGGGCCGGTGTGCGTGGCCGGCCGCGGGTGCTCCGTGGCGCCGCACACGGGACAGTCGGCACCGGGCGCCAGGCCCGCCGCGAGCTCGGCGGCCATGCCGTCGAGGCGGGCGGCGCGCACCTCCACGAGGGTCTCGCGGGCGCCGACCCACGCGGCGCGCGCGGCCTCCGCGGTCTCCCGGGCGGCGGCGAGGTCGGCGGCGACCCGCTCGGCGCGGGTGGCGGCGTCCAGGGCCGTGCGGGCGGCGTCGGCGGCGGCGGCGAGGCCCGGCAGCCGGGCGGCGGCGGCCGAGGCGGCGTCGAGCCGGCGTTGCGCGGCGGCGACGCGATCGGGCCAGCCCGCCGCGGTGCGGGCGCCCTCCTCGCAGCGGGCCGTGAGCGCCTCGACGTCCCGGCCGAGCCGGGTGAGCTCGCGGGCCAGGCCGGCGGCGCGGTCGGCCTCGGGCACCAGTGCGCGGGCCGCCGCGGCCTCGTCCCGCAGCTGGCGGGCCAGCAGCGTGTCCGCGTCGCGCTCGTCGGCCACCTCGGTCCACGCGGCGCGCGCCGATCCCAGGGCGGTGGCGGCGGCCTCGGCGGCCAGCGCGGTACGGCCGGCGTTCTCCAGCACGTCGCGCAGCGCCTCGGCGCGGCGCCCCGCGTCGGCCCGGGCCCGCAGCGGGCCCAGGTGCTCCTCCTCGGCGGTGAGCCGGGCCAGGTCCTGGCGGGCCCGGTCGCGGCGGGCGTGCCGGTCGGCCAGGGCGCGGGCCCGGGTCAGCTCGCCGTCCAGGCGGGTGCTCTCGGCGGCCGCGGCCCCGGCCGCCGCGGTGGCGGCGGTGAGGGCGCCGGCGGCCCGGGTGCGCACGGCGGTGACCCATCCGTTCACCGACGCGCCGGGCTGGGCGCCGACCAGCTCGGGGGCCAGCTCCTCGGGCACCTCGACGTCGGCGATCTGCGCCACGCGGTGCAGCAGGGTGCTGATCCGGTGCCGGTCGCCGCGCAGCGCCTCCTCGGCGGCACGGCGCTCGCCGGCCAGCCAGTCCTCGGCGCGGGCGAAGCGGCCCACGTCGAAGAGGGTGCGCAGCAGCCTGGCGCGGTCCTCCGGCTCGGCTCGCAGGAAGCGGGCGAAGTCGCCCTGCGGCAGCAGCACCACCTGGCAGAACTGCTCGGCGGACAGGCCCAGCCGCACCCGCAGGTACTCCGAGCCCTCGTCTATGCGGGTGCTCACCGGCTGCCAGGTGGCGCCGTCCCACCGCTGCACGGTGAGCCTGGCCTGCTCGGTGGTCTCGCCGGCGCCGCGCTTCTTCGGCCGGGTCTGCTCCGGCCGGCGGACGACCAGCAGCCGCTCGCCGGCGAGGGTGAGCTCGCAGGAGACCTCGGTGCGGGTGGTGGCGTCGGCGTGGTCGCTGCGCAGCCGCTTCTCCTCGCCGCGGGCGCCCGGGACGGTGCCGTAGAGGGCGTAGACGACGGCGTCGAGCAGCGTCGTCTTGCCCGCGCCGGTGGGGCCCCACAGCAGGAAGAGCCCGTCGCGGGCGACGGCGTCGACGTCGACGGTCTCGGTCCCGGCGAAGGGCCCGAACGCGGTGATCGACAGCGAGTGCAGCCTCACCGGGCGAGCTCCTCGCGGGCCGCCGCGCCCAGGGCCCGGACCAGCAGCTCGCGCTCGGCGTCGCTCATCCCGACGCCGTTGCGGACGTGGGTGACGAACTCCCCGGCGACCTCCAGGTCGCTGCGGCCGCGCAGCCGCTCCTGGTAGCTGCGCCCGTCTCCCCCGCCGGCGCTGCCGGTCCACTCCAGGTGCACGCAGTGCGGGAAGCGGGTCTGCAGCTGCCGCATCGGGTCCGAGGGGCGGACCTCGTCGGTCAACCGGGCGGAGACGAAGTGCGCCTCGACCGCGGTGTGGGCCGGGTCGGCGAGCAGCTCGTCGAGGGTGCCGGTGAGCACGGTCAGCGGACGCGGGGTGGGCAGGGCCAGCGCGCGCACGCCGGCCAGCCCGGTGGCGTCCAGGTCGACCAGCCACACCAGCTTCTCCTGCCCGGCCTCGCCGAAGGAGTACGCCAGCGGCGACCCGCTGTAGCGCAGCCGCTCGGTGATCGTCTGCGGGCGGTGCAGGTGGCCCAGCGCCACGTAGTCGACGCCGTCGAAGACCGCGGCCGGCACCAGGTCCACCCCGCCGACGCAGATGTCGCGCTCGCTGTCGCTGGGCACCCCGCCGCCGACGAAGGCGTGCGCCAGCACGACCGACCGGGCGCCGGGGCGCAGGAACAGGTCGCGGCGGACCCGCTCCATCGCCTGGGCCAGCACCGCCTCGTGCGAGCGGGCGCCCGGGACCCCGAGCTCGTGCCGGGCGATCTCCGGCTCCAGGTAGGGCAGCCCGTAGACGGCCACCTCGCCGTGCTCGTCGCGCAGCAGCACCGGCTCGTCGAGCCCGGCGGTGGTGGCGCGCACGTGCAGCCCGGCGGCCGAGAGCAGACCGGAGAAGGTGCCCAGACGGCGCGCGGAGTCGTGGTTGCCCGGCGTCAGGACGACGGCCGCCCCGGCCCGCAGCAGCCGCCCGATCACCCGGTCGAGCACGCCGGTCGCGTCCGCCGAGGGCACCGCGCGGTCGTACACGTCACCGGCGACGACCACGACGTCGACCGCCTCGGCGCCCACGACGCCGGCCAGGCCGGAGAGCACCTCCTCCTGCTCACGCAGCAGGTCGGCGCCGTACAGGGAGCGGCCGATGTGCCAGTCGGAGGTGTGCAGCAGCCGCATGGGCGCAGAAGGTAGGGCGGGGTGCTGACAGAAGTGCCCAGCCACGCCGTGACGGGCCCGTCACACCCGGCTCAGAGGCGGGTGGTGCGGTGCCCGGCGGTCCAGCCGGTGGGGGTCCAGCCGTCGTCGTCCCACCCGTCGCGCGGCAGCGGCACACCGGCGCCGCGCCGGTCGGCGTCCTCCTCCACCAGCGCGACGAGCAGCTGCTGGACGCCGTCGCTGTCGGGCACCCGGTCGAGCACGGTGGTCCCGCCCTCCCCCAGGGTCTCGATGGTCAGCGTCCCCGAGCGGACCAGCCGCTGGCCCAGCGTCTGCCGGTAGGAGACGTCGGCGATCCGGGACAGCACGATGTCGCGGCCCCGGCGGGCGAGGACGCCCTCGCGCAGCAGCACCCGGTGGGTCGTGACGACGTAGTGGGTGGTGCGCCAGCGCAGCACCGGCCGGACGACGGCGACGACGAGGACGCCCAGCGCGAGCCCGGCGAGCACCGCCCGCGCCGTGCCCTGGGAGGCCCCGGCGGGCACCAGCGCCGCGCCGAACGACGTGCCGCCCACCACGAGCAGCAGGACGAGGACCGGACGGACGAGGGTCAGCCAGTGGGGGTGCAGGTGCCGGACGACCTCTTCGTCCTCGGCGAGCAGCTTGTCCGGATAGGGCACGCGGACAGGATGACCCGTGCCGACGCCGTCTGACGGTCCCCGACGGGACCCCGGGGCGTGTCGATCCCACGGGCACCACGGGTCCCACGGCGTCGCCTCGGCGCTCGGGGCGCGGACCGAGGTCACCTCGGGCATCCGGGGGCGTCGCGGGCGCCGATCGCCGGGAGCGCCCCAGCGTCTCGTCGGGAGGGGAAGACCACACCGGCACCCCGGCGTACCCGCCCGCACCCCGGCGCGCTCCACCTCACGCAGGGCAGCACCTCCGTCGTCGCGGGAGCCGCGACCCACGTCGCCGCCCGGTCGCTGCGCTCGGTACGGGCCACCCGGTGGACGGTGAGGCAGGTGGAGGCGCCGGCCAGCACCGACGGTAGCCGCGACCGCCCTGGCGCCTCGCCTCGGCGCCGCCGCGGCGGACCCACCCGTCACACGCGACCACGCAGGTGCCTCACGTCACCGCTGGCGAGCTCGACCGTCCCCTGCGGCGCCCGGACGACGAGCCGGCCGTCCCAGTCGACCGACTCCGCGACCCCCTCGAGCGTGGAGCCATCGGGGAGGGTGACGACGACGTCCGCGCCGACCGTCGAGCACCACGCCAGGTAGTCGCGGGCCAGCCCGCTGGAGACCGGGTCGCCGAGTGCCCGTGCCCAGGTGAGGTAGCGGTGCTCGAAGGTGCGCAGGAACTGCAGCAGCACCGCCGCGCGGTCGACCGGCCGCCCCGCCTCGAGTGCGAGGGAGGTGGCGGTGTCGGGCAGCTCGTCGGCCCGGGTGGAGACGTTGAGGCCGACGCCCACGACGACCGCCCCGCTGCCGACCTCGGCGAGGATGCCGGCCAGCTTCGCGCCGCCGGCGGCGAGCAGGTCGTTGGGCCACTTCAGCGAGGTGCGCACGCCCGGCACCTCGCCCACCGCCTCGGCCAGGGCCACGCCGGTGAGCAGCGGCAGCCACCCGCGGCGCGCGCCCGGGACGTCGGGGCGCAGCAGGAACGAGACGGTGACGCCCGCGCCCGGCGGGGAGGTCCAGACCCGGTCCAGCCGTCCCCGGCCGGTCACCTGGTGCTCGGCCGCGAGGACCGTCCCCTCGGGCGCGTCCTCGGCCGCGGCCGCGAGGAGAGCGGCGTTCGTCGAGCCGATCTCGGGTACCACCTCCAGCGAGCGCCACAGGGCGCTCCCCGTGGTCAGCGCAGCTGCCAGCGACCGGCCGTCGAGCGGGGCCCGGGAGGGGTCGGAGGAGGCGGACGGCAGCGTCTGGGGCACTCTTCTACGCTACGGAACCCGTGAGCGAGGGAGCTCACTGCCGGGCACGGCAGCGCGTGCACGCGCCGACGAGTCCCAGCGAGGAGAGCACGTGAGCGAGCTTGCGAGCTCACGGATGGATGCAGCAGCGCGGCGCGAACGCGCCGACGAGCGCAGCGAGGAGAGCACGTGAGCGCGGCTGAACTGGAGAGCGCTGAGGACTTCGTCCCCGGCGACGTCGACATCCACACGACCGCCGGCAAGCTGGCGGACTTCGAGCGTCGCGTGCAGGAGGCCACCCACGCGGGCTCCGAGCGCGCCGTGGAGAAACAGCACGCCGCGGGCAAGATGACCGCCCGCGAGCGGATCGAGGCGCTGCTGGACCCGGGCTCGTTCACCGAGCTCGACGAGTTCGCCCGGCACCGCTCCACCAACTTCGGCATGGAGTCCAAGCGGCCCTTCGGGGACGGCGTCGTCACCGGGTACGGCACCGTCGACGGCCGGCCGGTGTGCGTCTTCTCCCAGGACGTCACCGTCTTCGGCGGCAGCCTCGGCGAGGTCTACGGCGAGAAGATCGTCAAGGTGCTCGACCTGGCCATGCGCAACGGCTGCCCGGTCATCGGCATCAACGAGGGCGGCGGCGCGCGGATCCAGGAGGGCGTGGTGGCCCTCGGCCTCTACGCCGAGATCTTCCGGCGCAACGTGCACGCCTCCGGCGTCATCCCGCAGATCTCGCTGGTGATGGGCGCCGCGGCCGGTGGGCACGTCTACTCCCCCGCGCTCACCGACTTCGTCGTGATGGTCGACCAGACCAGCCAGATGTTCATCACCGGCCCCGACGTCGTGAAGACCGTGACCGGCGAGGACGTCACGCTCGAGGAGCTCGGCGGCGCCCGCACGCACAACACCAAGTCGGGCGTCGCGCACTACCTCGCCGAGGACGAGGCGGACGCGCTGGACTACGTCAAGGCGCTGCTGTCCTACCTGCCGAGCAACAACCTCGACCCGCTGCCGGCCCTCGAGGTCGCGCCGGCCGACACCACGCACGACGGCGTGACCGACGAGGACCGCGAGCTCGACACCTTCGTCCCCGACTCGGCCAACACCCCCTACGACATGCACACCGTCATCGAGCACGTGCTCGACGACGGCGAGTTCCTCGAGGCGCAGCCGCTGTTCGCGCCGAACATCGTCGTCGGCTTCGGCCGGGTCGAGGGGCGGCCGGTCGGGATCGTGGCCAACCAGCCCACCCAGCTCGCCGGCACGCTGGACATCGACGCCAGCGAGAAGGCGGCGCGGTTCGTGCGCACCTGCGACGCCTTCAACGTCCCGGTGCTGACCTTCGTCGACGTCCCCGGTTTCCTGCCCGGCACCTCCCAGGAGTGGGAGGGGATCATCCGCCGCGGCGCGAAGCTGATCTACGCGTACGCCGAGGCGACCGTCCCGAAGATCACCGTGATCACCCGCAAGGCCTACGGCGGCGCCTACGACGTCATGGGCTCCAAGCACCTCGGGGCCGACCTCAACCTCGCGTGGCCGACCTCACAGATCGCCGTCATGGGCGCCCAGGGCGCGGTCAACATCCTCTACCGACGCGAGCTGGCCGACGCAGACGACGCCGATGCGCGCCGCGCCGAGCTGATCACCGAGTACGAGGACGCGCTGCTCTCGCCGTACATCGCGGCCGACCGTGGGTACGTGGACCAGGTGATCCGGCCGTCGGAGACCCGCATCGAGGTCACCAAGGGGCTGCGCCTGCTGGCCAACAAGCGCCAGACCCTGCCTCCGAAGAAGCACGGGAACATCCCGCTGTGACGACGACACCGTCGTCCTCCGGACGACCACCGCGGTCAGGTGCCGCCCCCGGCTCGCGTGGAGCCGCTGCGTCGTTCGATCGCGGGGACCCTCCGGGCCCCCACTCCTCACGACCTCCGTTGCTCACCGTCGTCCGCGGGGAACCCTCGGCCGAGGAGCTCGCCGCACTCACCGTCGTCGTCGCCGCCCTGTCACAGCGGCGCACCCGCCGCCGGCCGACCCCGGTCGGGACCTGGGCGTCGTTCGGGGACCTCCACCGGCGCCCGCTGCGTCCCGGACCCGGTGGCTGGCGCGCCTCCGGGCGGTTCGCATGAATGAGCGTGCGAGTTCGTGCGACAGGGAAGCAGAGCTGCGGATGCTGGAGACGAGCGCCAGCGAGGAGGAAGCATGAGCGTGGACCGCCGTCTGGTGCTGGCCTCGGCGTCCCCTGCCCGGCTGACCCTGCTGCGCCAGGCCGGGCTGACACCCGAGGTCGTCGTCAGCCAGGTCGACGAGTCCTCGGTGCAGGCCGCGCGGGTCGGCGAGACGGTCGCCCTGCTGGCCGCCGCCAAGGCCAAGGCCGTCGCCGAGCAGGAGACCGACGCGCTCGTCGTGGGCGCCGACTCGCTGCTGGAGTTCCGCGGCCAGGCGCTGGGCAAGCCCACCGACACGCACGACGCCCGGGACCGCTGGCAGCGGATGAGCGGCAAGAGCGGCGTGCTGCACACCGGGCAGGCGCTCTTCGACGTCCAGGACGGCCAGGTGGTCAGCCGGGACGTCGCCGTCGTCTCCACCGTCGTGCACTTCGCCAACCCCACGCCGCAGGAGATCGAGGCCTACCTCGCCACCGGCGAGCCGCTGGCCGTGGCCGGCGCCTTCACCCTCGACGGGCTGGGCGCGCCGTTCGTCCGGCGGGTGGACGGCGACCCGGCGGCGGTCGTCGGCCTGTCGCTGGCCACGCTGCGCGCCCAGCTCGCCAAGCGCGGGCTGGCGATCACCGACCTCTGGCGGCGCTGAGCCCGCGCTCGTCCGCCCACCCGCAGTCGAAGCAGTACGAACCCGAGGGAGAACACCGGTGCAGAAGGTCCTGATCGCCAACCGCGGCGAGATCGCGGTGCGCGTCGCCCGCGCGTGCAAGGACGCCGGCCTCACCAGCGTGGCCGTCTACGCCGAGCCCGACCGTGACGCGCTGCACGTGCGCATGGCCGACGAGGCCTTCTCCCTCGGGGGGACGACGCCGGGCGACTCCTACCTGGTGGTCGACAAGATCCTGGACGCCGCCAAGCGGTCCGGCGCGGACGCGGTCCACCCCGGCTACGGCTTCCTCTCGGAGAACGCCGGCTTCGCCCAGGCGGTGATCGACGCAGGGCTGACCTGGATCGGCCCCTCCCCCGAGGCGATCATCGCCCTCGGCGACAAGGTGCAGGCCCGGCACATCGCCATGGCGGCCGGCGCGCCGCTGGTGCCCGGCACCAAGGACCCGGTCGGTGGCGCCGACGAGGTCGTGGCCTTCGCCGAGGAGCACGGCCTGCCGGTCGCCATCAAGGCGGCGTTCGGGGGCGGCGGGCGCGGGCTGAAGGTGGCCCGCACCACGGAGGAGATCCCCGAGCTGTTCGACTCCGCCGTCCGCGAGGCCGTGTCGGCCTTCGGCCGCGGGGAGTGCTTCGTCGAGCGCTTCCTCGACAAGCCCCGGCACGTCGAGGCCCAGGTGCTGGCCGACACCCACGGCAACGTGGTCGTCGTCGGCACCCGCGACTGCTCGCTGCAGCGGCGCAACCAGAAGCTCGTCGAGGAGGCTCCCGCGCCGTTCCTGACCGACGAGCAGCGGGCCCGCATCCACGAGTCGGCCAAGGCCATCTGCAGGGAGGCCGGCTACCACGGCGCCGGCACGGTCGAGTACCTCGTCGGCATCGACGGCTCCATCTCCTTCCTCGAGGTCAACACCCGGCTGCAGGTCGAGCACCCGGTGTCGGAGGAGACCAGCGGCCTCGACCTGGTCCGCCAGCAGTTCCGCATCGCTGACGGCCTGCCGCTCGAGGTCACCGAGGACCCGACCCCGCGCGGGCACAGCATCGAGTTCCGGATCAACGCCGAGGACGCCGGCCGCAACTTCATGCCCGCCCCCGGCCCGGTGACCCGGCTGGAGATCCCGCAGGGCCCGGGCGTGCGCTGGGACTCCGGCGTCGAGACCGGCGGGGAGGTGGTCGGCGCGTTCGACTCGATGCTGGCCAAGCTCATCGTCACCGGCGCCACCCGCGAGGAGGCCCTGCAGCGGGCCCGTCGCGCGCTGGACGAGCTGGTGGTCGAGGGTATGCCGACCGTCGTCCCGTTCCACCGGGCGGTGGTGCGCGACGAGGCGTTCACCACGGAGCCGTTCACCGTGCACACCCGCTGGATCGAGACAGAGTGGGACAACCAGGTCCCGCCGTACTCCGCGGCCCCGGCCGGGCACGACGAGGAGGAGCCGCGGCAGACCGTCGTCGTCGAGGTCGGCGGACGACGGCTGGAGGTGTCGCTGCCCGCGGGCCTGGCCGTCGGCGGCGGGGGCGCCCCGGCCGCCGCCGGCGGGGCCAAGCCGCGCAAGCGCGGCGGTGGGCACGGCGGGTCGGCGGCGTCCGGCGACTCCCTGACCAGCCCGATGCAGGGCACCATCGTCAAGGTCGCGGTCTCCGACGGGGACACCGTGGCCGAGGGCGACCTGGTCGTCGTCCTCGAGGCGATGAAGATGGAGCAACCGATCACCGCGCACAAGGCCGGCACGGTCAGCGGCCTGTCCGCCGAGGTGGGCGCCTCGGTGACCAGCGGCGCGGTCATCTGCACG
Source organism: Geodermatophilus sp. URMC 65 (assembly GCF_053502545.1). Lineage (NCBI taxonomy): Bacteria > Bacillati > Actinomycetota > Actinomycetes > Geodermatophilales > Geodermatophilaceae > Geodermatophilus > Geodermatophilus sp. URMC 65. Next base: position 3,470,306 of record NZ_CP199954.1, on the reverse strand, counting down.
ATCGCCGACGCGGGGTAGTCCCTCGACACGACGAGGGCCCGCCACCGGTTCCCCGGTGGCGGGCCCTCGTCGTCCACGGATCAGCGGATGGTCGCGATCCGGCCGTCGCGCCGCTCGGTGAGCGTGCCGTTCTGGAAGCGGACCTGCCAGCCGCTGCCATCGGGGAGCGCGGCGTGGTCGGTGACCGGGAAGCCGAGCGGCCCCGTCGGTCCCCCGGTGCCCAGCCAGTGTGTGAGGATCCTGCCCCGGACCACGTGCGCCCCGGTGCGCGACGACCAGTAGACCGCCCCGCCCTGCAACCGCACCAGCGCACCCGTGCCATCGGCCGTCCGGCCCTCGTCCGCGACCGGGAAGCCCAGCACCCGCGGACCGCCTGCGGCCACGTAACGCCGCAGGATCGCCGCCCGCACCACCCGCGCACCCGTGGCCGCCGACCAGTAGATCGACCCACCCGCGAAGTCGGTCTTGAACCCACCCGGCACCGCTACATCGTCAGCGACCGGGTAGCCCAACGACCCGGCCTGGGCCCCCAGCTGGCGCCACCGCGCCAGGATCGCGCCCCGGACCACGTGCGCCCCGGTGCGCGACGACCAGTAGACCGCCCCGCCCTGCAACCGCACCAGCGCACCCGTGCCATCGGCCGTCCGGCCCTCGTCCGCGACCGGGAAGCCCAGCACCCGCGGACCGCCTGCGGCCACGTAACGCCGCAGGATCGCCGCCCGCACCACCCGCGCACCCGTGGCCGCCGACCAGTAGATCGACCCACCCGCGAAGTCGGTCTTGAACCCACCCGGCACCGCTACATCGTCAGCGACCGGGTAGCCCAACGACCCGGCCTGGGCCCCCAGCTGGCGCCACCGCGCCAGGATCGCGCCCCGGACCACGTGCGCCCCGGTGCGCGACGACCAGTAGATGGACCCTCCGGCATAGTCGCGGCGACAGCCACCGTCGCGCAGTCCACAGACGTGAGCCGACGTCGGCGCGCCCAGCACGGCGGCACCGCCCAGACGGTCGTAGGCCGCGTCGACCGGGTGTCCGGTTCGCGAGGAGACGACCTGGACGCGGGCGGAGTCGTGCCCGGCCGCGAGGACGGACACGGCGAACCGCTCGTCACCGACGACCACCGGAACGGATCCCGGCAGGGCGACGCGCAGGTCCTGGCCCCACTGAGCAGCCGGGGTGGGAGTCCCATCGAGGAGCAGGGAGGTGTTGTCGCCGGCCGTCGCCAGGCGCACCTGGACGCCGGTCTGCAGGTACAGCCAGTTCTCGTGGGTCTCGAGCCAGCTGTCCCGGCCCACGGGGGTCCGGTACTCGAGCCAGTAGACGTCCCCGTCGGTGTCGACGAGGCGCAGCGCACGAGTGCCCGTGCGGGCGCCGACCGGTGCCAGCGCGTACTGGGCGGGCGGGGCCCCGGCCCTGATCGTCGGCACCGTCCCCGAGGGCAGCACCCCGAGGCGCGCTGCGTGCGGCGCGTTGAGCGAGCCCACCGGCCCCCAGGAGACACCCATGACGTCGTACAGGTCGTCGTACGGGCTGACCACGCACGGGCCCCGGTCGAGCGCGCCGTCGCACAGGAGCTCGGAGGCATGGCCCAGGCCGAGGTTGTGCCCGATCTCGTGCGCGATGACCGAGAGCTCGGGCGCCTGCACGTAGGACATGCCGCCCGAACCGATCCCCGTCCCGATCGTGCCCAGGCCGTAGCCGCAGCCCGGTGAGCCGGTCGGCACGTACACGAGCAGGTGGCGGCCGGGGGCCGTCTGCCACCCGGCGCGGGTGGCGGCCTCCGACCAGAGGGCGAACGGGTCCTCGCAGGTGAGGGAGGACGGGGTGGTCCAGTCGAAGGTGGGCCCCACGCCGAGCCGCACCGCGCCGCCGGTCTGCTCGGCCCAGAAGGAAGCGACCGGCCCGTTGACCGTGTCGACCACCTGGGCGAGGGTCGTGCCGTCCCGGACGGCACCGGCCGGTTGCAGCATGACGACGGTGACCAGGTGGTTGACCGCGCCGTCGGCCGGTGCGGTGGCCTCGGCCGGGGCCGCGAGCACCTCGGCGGCGAGGACCTCCTGCGCCGGGGCGAGGTCGGCCGCGGCCACCTCGTCCTCCACGGCCTCGCCCAGGGTCACCTCGACGGTGGAGCCGGCGTCGATGTCCTCGACGTCCTCCGTCGGCACCCGCACCGCGTCGCCCGAGTCGGTCTGGATCCAGCTGACCAGGCTGTCGGCGTGGTCCTCCTCGGTCTCGAGGGCCGCCGTCGGCGAGGGGTCCACGTAGCCCTGGACCAGCTCGCCCACGAGGGTGTCCCCGGGAGTCGGGGCCTCCGGCGCGGCGGACTCCGGAGGAACGGCCGGAGCCGGCGCCTCCTCCGCGGTGGCGGGCGGTGCGATCAGCACCGGGAGGACGGCGGCGGCCGCGACGGCGAGCGCCAGCAGCCGGGGGGAGCGCACAGGGGGCACGGAGGGTCTCCAAGCGAGAGGGGCCGGTCCCCCCATCGGCAGGTCGGGCCGCCGGGTACAGGCGGGAGCTCAGTCCCCGGCGCGCACGCCCCGCTTCCGGGTGACACCCCAGCCGGCGAGCAGCAGGACCCCCAGGCCCGCGACCGCGCCGGCGGGGGTGGTCCAGTCCGCGCGGGAGACGGTCCGGACCGCGGCCGGCACCGGCTCGATCAGCTGCACTCCGACGACGACCGGAGCGGCCGGGGCCTCCGCGGCCCCCGGGGCAGCGGCGACGGGTGCCGGCGCGGCCACCTCGGTCGGAGCGGCGGCAGCCGGCGTGGCGGGAGCCGGCGTGGCGGGAGCCGGGGTGGCGGGAGCCGGGGTGGCGGGAGCCGGGGTCGAGGCGACCGGCGTGGCGGCCAGCACCTCCGGCGCGGCGTCGGACCCGGGCAGCGGGCTCACCGGGACGGCGGCTCCGGCGGCGGGGACGACGGTCAGCGTGGCCCCGGTCGCGGTGACGGCGTCCACGGTGACGGTGAACGTCTCACCGGCGACCGGCACCGGCACGCCGACGGGCAGCGCGGCCCGCAGGTCGTCGTCCCACCCGGCGGCCGGCGACGGGCTGCCGTCGAGCAGCAGCGCGGTGTCGGGCATCCGGCCGGTGCGGTGCAGCAGGACGCCGGAGTCGAGGCCGAAGCGGTTGCCGGTCGCGCCGAGCCAGGCGTCGCGGCCGACCGCGGCGCGCAGCTCCAGCCAGTAGGTGCCGCCCGCGGCGTCGGTCAGCCGCACCGCGCGGGTGCCGGCCCGCGACCCCAGCGGGGCGAGGGTGACCGTCGTCGCCGGGCCGGCCGCCTCGACCGGCAGCTGCGCCGAGGCGGGCAGCACGCCCAGCTGAGCGGCCTGCGGGGCGTTGAGCGACCCGACCTCACGCCACGAGGCGCCCATGACGTCGTAGTAGTCGCGGTAGGGGGCGGTGCGGCAGGCGCCGGTCTCCATCGCGGCGTCGCACTGGTGCCCCGAGGAGTGCCCGAGGCCGAAGTTGTGGCCCAGCTCGTGGGCGATGACCGAGGGCAGCACGTCCCGGACGTAGACCCGCCCGCCCGCGCCGACGCCGGCGCCGACCTGGCCCAGCGCGTAGGCGCAGCCGGGTAGGTCCCGCGGCCGGCTGCTGACGTGGACGACCAGGTGCCGGCCGGGGCCGGGCACGAAGCCGGTGCGGTCGGCGACCTCGTTCCACAGGGCGGTGGGGTCGGCGCACCCGGCGGTGGTCTGCAGCCAGTCGTGCGCGGCGGTCACGCCGAGCCGGACGGCGCCGTCGGTCTCCCCCGCCCAGAACTCCGCGACCGGCCCGTCGACGGCGGCGACCAGCTGGGCCAGCGTCGCGCCGTCCCGCTGCCCGCCGACCGGGACCACCATCGCCACGGTGACCTGGTTGGTCAGCCCGGCCACCCGCGCGGCGCGCGCCTCGGGCGCCTCCTGCAGCAGCTGCGCGCCGAGCACGTCGCGGGCGGGCTCGAAGCCCTCCTGGCCGGCGGCGTCGGGGACGTGCGCGCCCACCGTGACCTCGACGGTGGAACCGACCGCCAGGCCGGCCACCGCCTCGGTCGGCACGCGGACCGCCTCGCCGGCGGGGCTCTCGACCCAGGTCAGCGGGGCCTCGGCGTGCTCGGCCTCCGCGGCGGAGCCGGCCGGCCCGACCTCGGGCCAGGCCTGCACGATCTCGCCGACGACGGTGGACGGCGCCGCGGCCTCCTCCGCCCGGGCCGCCGTCGCCGGCAGCGTCAGGGAGAGGGCCAGCGCGGTCGCCGCACCGGCCAGCGCCCGGAGCGGGCGGCGGCGAGGGGCGGGAGTGTTCCGGTGGGGGCGCATCCCCCCTGTCCTCGGCAGCTCGCGCGCGCGTCGGCACCGGGCGCCGGGGGTCCAGTCGAACCCGCCGTCACACCCGACCCAGGGCTCCCCCGCACCCCCGGCGTCCCGTCAGGCCCGTCCCACGTCCCACGAGGGCCTCCCGGCCCCCGCAGGCGAGGCCTTTCACGCCAGGGCGTCTGCCCGCATCAGGCGTCGGCCGGCCTCGGTGATCGAGCCGGACAGCGACGGGTAGATCGCGAACGTCTGAGCCAGGTCGCTCACCGTCAACCCCTTGGTGACCGCCAGGGCGATCGGGAGGATCAGCTCCGAGGCCCCCGGTGCGACGACGACCCCGCCGACGACCACGCCGGTCGCCTGCCGGGCGAACAGCTTCACGAACCCGTCGCGCAGGTCGGCCATCTTGGCCCGCGCGTTGGTGGCCAGCGGCAGCCGGACGACCTCGATGTCGGCGCCCTCGGGCAGCGTCTTCTCCTGCACGCCGACCGTGGCGATCTCCGGGTGGGTGAAGACGTTCGCCGAGACCGTCTTGAGCCGGATCGGGGTGACCGCCTCGCCCAGCGCGTGCCACATGGCGATCCGGCCCTGCATAGCCGCGACCGACGCCAGCTGGAAGACGCCGGTGACGTCACCGGCTGCGTAGATGCCCGGCACGCTCGTGCGCGAGACGCGGTCGACGACGACGTGCCCGGACGGCGCGAGCTCGACCCCGAGCTGCTCCAGGTTGAGCCCGGCGGTGTTAGGCACGGTGCCGACGGTCATCAGCGCGTGCGAGCCCTCGACGGTGCGCCCGTCGGTGAGCTCGACGACGACGCCCTTCTCGGTGCGCCGCACCGCCCCGGCCCGGCCGCGCTCGAGCCGGCCGCCGCGGGACTGGAAGACGTCCTCGAGCACCTCGGCGGCGTCGGAGTCCTCGCCGGGCAGCACCCGGTCACGCGAGGACACCAGCGTCACCGGGACGCCGGCCTCGAGGTAGCCGGAGGCGAACTCGGCGCCGGTCACGCCGGAGCCGACGACGACCAGGTGCTCGGGCATGTCCTGGATGTCGTAGACGTCGCGCCAGTCGAGGATCCGCTCGTGGTCGGGCTCCGCGCCGGGCAGCACGCGGGGGTCCGCGCCCGTGGCGATGAGGACGACGTCGCACTCCAGCGTCTCGGTGACCGCGCCCTCGGCGTCCAGCACCTCGACCCGGTGCTCCACCAGGCCGCGGACCTCGTCGGAGAGCCGGCCCTGCCCGGGGAGGACCCGCACGCCCTCGGCGACCAGCCGGGCCCTGATGTCGGCGGACTGCGCCACGGCCAGGCCCTTGACCCGCTGGTTGACCGCGGGGAGGTCGATGCCGACGGTGGCCAGCTCGGCGCCCTGGATGCCGAGCGCGCTGGAGTCGCGCACGTTGGTCATCACGCCGGCCGAGGCGATGAAGGTCTTGGAGGGGACGCAGTCGGTGAGCACGCTCGCCCCACCGACGCCGTCCCGCTCGACCACGGTGACCTGCGCACCGAGGGATGCCGCGACCAGCGCGGCCTCGTAGCCGGCCGGGCCGCCGCCGATGATCACGATGCGGGTCATGGGAGTCCTTGTCAGTGCGCTGGGGACACGTACCGCGCCCATTCTCCCCGCTCCGGGTGACGACGTGGCCCATCTACCACCGAAGGGCGCGCCACACGGTCGTAGGCTGCCCGGTGATGGGCCTCTACGCCGCCTACGGGTCGAACATGGATCCCGCACAGATGCTCCGGCGCTGCCCCTCCTCCCCGCACACCGGCACCGGCTGGATCAAGGGCTGGCGGCTGACCTTCGGGGCCGAGGAGTACGGCTGGGAGGGGGCCCTGGCCACCCTCGTCCCCGACGACACCACACCGGGCGAGTCGCTCGCCCCCGGCGTCTTCGTCGCCCTCTACGACCTCACCGAGGCCGACGAGAGGGCGCTCGACGCCTGGGAGGGCGCCGACCAGGGCCTCTACCGGAGGCTGCACCTGCGGGTGCACACGCTCACCGGCGACCAGGTCGCCTGGGTCTACGTGCTCGACGCCTTCGAGGGCGGGCTGCCCTCCGCGCGGTACCTGGGCGCGCTCGCCGACGCCGCCGAGGCCGCCGGTGCTCCGGACGACTACCTCGAGGACCTCCGCGCCCGCGAGTGCCGCTCCACCGGCGTCTGACCGGGCCGCGGCGACTTCTTCGCGACCCTTCCCCCCGGCGTCCGCCCCTTCGGCGTCCCGCCCCCCTCCTCCCGATGATCATGAAGTTGCGGTGGCGACACACCACCTCTCGCTGGTGCGTCCCCACCGCGACTTCATGATCGCTGCGGCTGACTGGAGATGCCGAGGTGTCGGGCGACGGTGCCCACCATCCGCTCGTACCGCCGGTAGACGTCGTTCGCCGTGAAGTGCAGCAGGGTCCAGCGCCGCTCGGTGAGCCAGTTGTGGCGGTCCCGGTCTGCGGCGAGCTGCTGCCGGGTCATGTGCGCCTCGAGGCCGTCGAACTCGGCCCCCACGCGCGCGTCCCGCCAGCCGGTGTCGAGGTAGTGGCTGCGCCCGTCCCCGATCACCCGGACCTGGACCTCCGGCGCCGGCAGACCGCCGTCGATGAAGCGCCACCGCATCCGCGACTCCATGGGTGACTCCGCCCCCGCCGACGCGTGCGGCAGCAGCTCCCTCAGGCGCACGACCCCACGCAGCCCGGCCTGCTCCGCTGCCGCGACCGCCAGTTGCTCCCGCGTGCACCAGGCCGCACGCAACGCCGCGCCGAGGGTGGCCAGACCGTGGATGGGCGCGGCCAGGCGCACGACGTCGCAGGCCGTCCGGGCCGCTGAGGTGCACCAGACGCCGTCGACGAGCACGGCGTCGTCCGTGCCGAGGCTCGACGGGTGCACCTGGACCCCGGGGAGTCGCCGGTTGACCAGCTGCGGCGGCCCCAGGAAGTGCAGGACGTCCGATCCCAGGACGTCGAAGCCCCAGAGCAAGGCGGCGGTCGAGTGGCAGGCGACGAGGTCCGGGCCGACCGCCAGCGCGGCTGCCCGGACCTGTAGCAGCGGCGAGTCGGGCAGCTCGGCGTCGGCCAGCACACCGCGCCACCGGGTCCGGCGCCACCGGCCGGACCGCACCAGTCGGCGGATCTCCCAGTCGCTGTAGCGGTCGCGGGCCTGAGCGGTGGTGAAGACGCCGCCCTGGCGCGCGATCGTCCGGTAGAGCGCGAAGTCCATGCCCCGACGCTCGGGCCGGAGCACCGTCCCGTGCGGGCCGGCGGCTCGTCTGTGGACGGCGGGGAGCGCTGTGGATCTCGACGCTCATGAGGTTGTGGTGGGGACACACCGGAGACCTCCGGCGTGTCCCCACCCAAACTTCATGATCTTCGCGGAGAAGCCGGCGCGGAGAAGCCGGCGCGGGAGCCGGGACAGCGGCCCGCCCGCTCAGGCCGGCGTCTGCAGCAGCGTGCGCAGCGCGTCGTCGACCTGCTCGATGTAGGACGGCGAGAGCCCGAACAGCGAGGCGTGGCCGTGCACGTCCTCGATGACCCGGAACCGGCTGGCGGGGATGAGCGCCTGCTCGGCGGCGCAGTCCTCGGGCGGGAAGAACTTGTCGGTGCTGATGGGCATGACCACCGTCCTCGCGGTGATCCGGCCCAGCGCGGCGGCGAGGTCCCCGCCCGTGTGCCGGCTGACGTCGTCGTGCTGCCACTTCCACGCCTGGGTCAGCAGGTCGCCGGCGTCCATCGGCTCGAAGTAGGCCTCCAGGAAGCCGATCACGAAGTCCTCCGGCGAGCTGAAGCCCAGCGCCCGCCAGTGCTCGCCGGTCCAGAACTCGTTGGACAGCACGTGCAGCGCGAACAACCCGGCGTGCCGCTGCAGCCCGCCGCGGACGTCGGCGGGGTCGCGGTACCAGCCCCGGGCGTACCCGGGGTCGGAGGTGAGGGCGTCGACCAGCGTCTGCGCCCAGATGACGCAGTGCTGGTAGATCCGCGCGGTGCCGGCCAGCGGCGCGGCCCGCTCGACCCGGTCGGGGAACCGGACCGCCCACTCGTAGGTCTGCTGGGCGCCCATCGACCCGCCGAAGACCAGCGCCAGCTCCTCGACGCCGAGCACCTCGCGCAGCAGCCGCTCCTGGGCGACCACGTCCTCCCCGATGCGCACCCGGGGGAAGCGGCTCCGGCCGTAGGAGCCGGCCAGGTCGTGCGGCGAGGTGCCCAGCCCGCTGCCGATCTGGTTGACCAGGACGACGAAGTGCTCCGCGGGGTCGATGGCCCGGCCCGAGCCGACGTAGGTGTCCCGCATGACCGAGTGGTTGCCCGAGTACCAGGTCGGTATCAGGACGGCGTTGTCCTTCGCCGCGTTGAGCGTGCCCAGGGTCTGCTAGGCCAGCTGGCAGCCGCGGAGGGTGGCCCCCTCCTCGAGCACGAGGTCGCCGATGTCGGCGAGCTCGAAGTCGCCGTGGACCGCAGCGGAGTAGTACGGGTTGTCGATGGGCATGGCCGGCCTCGTCTCGGCAGCGGGACGGACCGCGGGCACGGCCCTGCCGGGACGCTAGCGCTGCGTGACCCGGCTCACACGTCGAGTTCAGGAGTCGTGGAGGAAGGTCTCCAGGAGCTGCTGCGCGGCCAACGCCGGGGTCAGCTCACCGGCCAGCACCGCCTTCTCCAGCTGCGGCGCGGCCGCCCGGACGCCGGGGTGCGCGCGCAGCCGGTGCTCCAGGCCGTCGCGCACCAGCTGGCGGGTCCAGCGCACCTGCTGGCTGCGCCGGCGCTCGTCGAAGGCACCCGAGGCCCTGCGTCGGTCCTGGTGCTCGACCAGCTTGGCCCACACCTCGTCCAGGCCCTCGCCGGTCAGCCCGGCGCAGGTCAGCACCGGCACCTGCCACTCCTCGTCGTGGCCACGCAGCATGCGGATCGCACCGGCGAGCTCGCGGGCGGCCTTGCGCGCGTCGGCCGCACCGGGCCCGTCGGCCTTGTTCACCGCGATCACGTCGGCGATCTCGAGGATGCCGCGCTTGATCCCCTGCAGCTGGTCACCGGTGCGGGCCAGCGTCAGGAACAGGAACGAGTCGACCATCTCGGCGACGGTGATCTCCGACTGCCCGACCCCGACGGTCTCCACCAGGACGACGTCGTGGCCGGCCGCCTCGACGACGACCATCGACTCCCGCGTGGCCTGCGCGACCCCGCCGAGGGTCCCCGACGTCGGCGAGGGCCGGATGAACGCGTTCCGGTCCACCGACAGCCGCGCCATCCGGGTCTTGTCGCCGAGGATCGACCCGCCGGACCGTGCGGAGGACGGGTCGACGGCCAGCACCGCCACCCTCGACCCGGCCGCCGTCAGGGTCACGCCGAGCTGGTCGATGAACGTCGACTTCCCCACCCCGGGGACGCCGCTGATGCCGACCCGTCGGGCACCGCCGGCGTGCGGCAGCAGCTCGACCAGCAGCTCCTGCGCGCGCTCCCGGTGGTCGGGGCGGTGGGACTCGACGAGCGTGATCGCCCGGGCCACGGCCCGCCGGTCACCTGCCAGCACGCCCTCCGCCAGCGCGGGGACGTCGATGCGACGGCCCATCAGTGCCCGAGGGTCGAGGACAGCGTCCGCAGCAGCCGCTGCGCCGCCTCGGCCACCACCGTGCCGGGCAGGAACACCTCGGCCGCGCCCATCTCCTTGAGCGTCGGCACGTCGTCGGGCGGGATGACCCCGCCGACCACGATGACGACGTCCTCGGCCCCGAGGTCGGCCAGTGCCTGCTTGAGCGCCGGCACCAGCGTCAGGTGGCCCGCCGCGAGCGACGAGACGCCGACGACGTGCACGTCGGCCTCCACCGCCTGCCGGGCGACCTCCTCGGGGGTCTGGAACAGCGGGCCGACGTCGACGTCGAAGCCGAGGTCGGCGAACGCGGTCGCGATGACCTTCTGACCGCGGTCGTGGCCGTCCTGGCCCATCTTGGCGACCAGGATGCGGGGACGGCGTCCCTCGGCCTCCTCGAACGCCTCCGCCATGCTGCGGGTCTCCTCCATCGGCCCGGACGCTCCTGCCTCCTCGCGGTACACACCGGAGATGGTGCGCACCTGGCCCGCGTGCCGCCCGTAGACCTCCTCCAGCGCGTCGGAGATCTCCCCCACGGTGGCCTTGGCGCGCGCGGCGTCGACGGCGAGCTTGAGCAGGTTGGTGTCCAGCTCGCGACCGCGCCGTCCCTCGGCGGCCGCCCGCGCGGCGTCGGTGAGCCGGGAGAGCGCCTCGCGGACCGCGCCGTCGTCCCGGGAGGCGCGCAGCTCCTCCAGCTTGGCCTTCTGCTGGGCGAGCACGTCGGCGTTGTCGACCCGCAGCACCTCGATCGCCTCGTCGGCGTCGACCCGGTACTTGTTGATGCCGATCACCGGCTGCCGGCCGGAGTCGATGCGCGCCTGGGTGCGGGCGGCGGCCTCCTCGATGCGCAGCTTCGGGATGCCGTCGTCGATGGCCTGGGCCATGCCGCCGTGCTCGGCGACCTCCTCGATGTGCGCCCAGGCGCGCCGGGCGAGGTCGTAGGTCAGCTTCTCGACGTACGCGGAGCCACCCCACGGGTCGATGACCCGTGTCGTCCCCGACTCCTGCTGCAGCAGCAGCTGGGTGTTGCGGGCGATCCGCGCGGAGAAGTCGGTGGGCAGCGCGAGCGCCTCGTCGAGGGCGTTGGTGTGCAGCGACTGGGTGTGCCCCTGGGTGGCGGCCATCGCCTCCAGGCAGGTGCGGACGACGTTGTTGTAGACGTCCTGCGCGGTCAGCGACCAGCCCGAGGTCTGGGAGTGGGTGCGCAGCGACAGGGACTTGGCCTTCTGCGCGCCGGCCTCCTTGACCAGCCGCGCCCACAGCAGCCGCCCGGCCCGCAGCTTCGCGACCTCCATGAAGAAGTTCATGCCGATCGCCCAGAAGAAGCTCAGTCGCGGCGCGAACGCGTCGACGTCCAGGCCCGCGTCCTTGCCCGCCCTCAGGTACTCCACGCCGTCGGCCAGCGTGTAGGCCAGCTCCAGGTCGGCCGTCGCCCCGGCCTCCTGGATGTGGTAGCCGGAGATGGAGATCGAGTTGAACCGCGGCATCTCACGCGAGGTGAACGCGAAGATGTCGCTGATGATCTGCATCGACGGCTTGGGCGGGTAGATGTAGGTGTTGCGGACCATGAACTCCTTGAGGATGTCGTTCTGGATGGTCCCGGTCAGCTGACCGTGCTCCACCCCCTGCTCCTCGGCGGCGACGATGTAGAGCGCCAGCACCGGCAGCACCGCGCCGTTCATGGTCATCGAGACGCTCATCCGGTCCAGCGGGATGCCGTCGAAGAGCTGCCGCATGTCCAGGATCGAGTCGACCGCCACCCCGGCCATGCCGACGTCACCCACCACGCGCGGGTGGTCGGAGTCGTAGCCCCGGTGGGTGGGCAGGTCGAAAGCGATCGACAGGCCCTTCTGCCCCGCGGCGAGGTTGCGCCGGTAGAAGGCGTTGGACTCCGCCGCGGTCGAGAAGCCCGCGTACTGGCGGACCGTCCACGGCTGCGTCGTGTACATCGTCGGGTACGGCCCGCGCAGGTACGGCGGCAGCCCGGGGTAGGTCGAGAGGAAGTCCAGACCCCGCAGGTCCGCAGGGGTGAACAGCGGCGGGACGGCGATGCCCTCGGGGGTCTCCCAGGCGGCCTCCTCCACGCCGCGGCCGGTCGCCTCCTTGAAGGCCTTGGCCCAGTCGTCGACCGATGCGGCCGCCGCGGGGCGGCCCAGCTCGACGCCGCCGAAGTCGGGGATCGTGCTCATGCGGGGACTCCCAGCTGCTCGTGGACTCGCTGCAGGACGTCGAGCGCGTCGCACCCGGCGTACACGTACCCGTCGACGCCGTCGACCGCGAGCGACGGCTTGCCGGCCAGCCACACCGCGGTGGCCCCGGCGGCGCGCAGCTCCGCGGCGAGTGCCGCCGCGGACTCCGCGTAGTCCCTGTCGGTGCCGCAGATGCAGGCGACCGCCGTCCCCGCGTCGGCGAGACCGGAGGCACCGTCGCCCGAGGGCGTCGCCACTCCCCCGGCCTGGAACAGGTTGCCGGCGAAGGTGGCGCGCGCGGTGTGCCGGGCGATAGGGCCGATGGTGGCGAGGTAGACCCTCGGCTCCGACCCCGCCCGCCGGGCGGCGTCGGCGCGGTCGCGCAGCTCCTCGAACGCCTGCGCCGCCCGCACCCGCGGCAGCCCCCCGTTCGGGTGCAGGTCCGCGGCGGGCTGCCGCTCGGGGAGCTTCTCGGTGAGGTTGGGGAACTCGCTGACGCCGGTGATGGCATCGGTGCGGTGCGCCAGCCGCTCGGCGCGGGCGTCCCACGCGGCGGCGATCCGGTCGCGGACCAGGCCCGAGCCCAGGGCGGCGGCCAGCCCGCCGGCCCGCTCGATCTCGGTGAACCAGCTCCAGGCCGCCTCCGCCAGGGCGTCGGTGAGCGCCTCGACGTACCAGGAACCGCCGCCCGGGTCGAGCACGCGGGCGAGGTGCCCCTCCTCGACCAGCAGGTTCTGGGTGTTGCGGGCGATCCGCCGGGAGAAGGCGTCGGGCAGGCCGAGGGCGGCGTCGAAGGGCTGCACGGTGACGACGTCGGCCCCGCCCACGCCGGCCGCGAAGCAGGCGACCGTCGTCCGCAGCATGTTGACCCACGGATCGCGCCGGGTCGTCATCACCGAGGAGGTGACGGCGTGCTGCCGCTGGGCGCGCGCGTCGGGCGAGGCGCCGCTGACCTCACCGACCCGGTCCCACAGCCGGCGGGCGGCGCGCAGCGCGGCGATCGTCGTGAACTGGTCGGCGCTGGCCGCGTAGCGGAACTCGAGCGCGGCGAAGGCCTCGTCGGTCGAGAGCCCGCCGTCGGTCATCGCCCGCAGGTAGGCCGCTCCCGCGGCCACCGAGCAGCCGAGCTCCTCGACGGCGGAGGCCCCGGCGTCGTGGAAGACCGTCGCGTCGACGACGACGGTGCGCCAGCCGGCGGGCGCCCGGCGGGCGACGTCGGCCAGCCCGGTGAGGTCCTGCTCCTCCCCCGAAGCGGCCTGCACGCCCAGCGGGTCCAGGCCCAGCGAGCCGCCGGGTGCGAGGTCGGTGCGGCCGGCGACGTGGGCGAGCAGGGCCTCCGCGGCTTCGACTCCCCCGCCGGCCCCGATGCCGGAGACCGACACCGGCGCGAGGTCGAGGTAGACGTCGGCCAGGACGTCGCCGAGCGCGCCGACCGGGACCGCCCCCTCGCCGAGCTGCAGCCACAGCGAGGTGACGCCGTTCTCCAGGTCGGCGGCGATCGCCTCCTTGGTCAGCGCGACGTCGGGGTGGGCGTGCCGCTGGCGGACGTCCCAGCCGCCGGGCACCTCACCGGTCGCACCGGGCCGCGAGCCCCGCACGAAGGGGGTCAGCCCCGGGACGCCGACCGCGCTGGGCAGGTCGCCGGCGTCCTCGGCGGTGTAGAGCGGGGCCACGCTGACGCCGGTGGCCACCGGCACCCGCAGCGCGTCCTCGACCGGGTCGGGCAGGTCCTCGCGCCCGGCCTTGCGCAGCACCCCGGCGACCAGCTCACGCCACGCCTCCCGGGTCGCGGCCGGGAACCCGGCGGCGAGCGGGAGGTCGTCGGGGACCTCGTGCTCGGCCGGTACCTCGGCGTCGGCCGGTGCCGCGGCCTGCTGATCGGTGGAACGCATCATCGGGCTCCCCTCAGTGGATCGGCGTCAGTGTCTACCGTCGCGCACCCCGACCGGAACCGCTCGGGTGCGGCGTCGGGCCGGGCGGCGGTGCGCCCGCGTCGGCGGACAGCGCGTGCAGTGCGGTGCGGGCCATCAGCCGCACGCCGACCGAGATCGCCCGCTCGTCGACGTCGAAGGTGCCCCGGTGCAGGTCCAGCGGCGCGCCGCCACCGTGGGTGCCCAGCCGGGCGAGCGCGATGGGCAGGACGTCGGCGAACCAGCCGAAGTCCTCACCGCCCATGCTCTGCGGGGACAGCCGCAGCCCCTCGGTGCCGACCGTCTCCAGCGCCGCCGAGCGCAGCAGCGCCACCGCCCGCGGGTCGTTCACCACGGGCGGCACCCCGCGCACGTAGTCGACGTCCACGTCGGCCCCGGTGGTGGCGGCGACCCGTTCGACCAGCGAGCGCAGCAGCGCCTCGGCGTCCTGCCAGGTGTCGCGGTCGAGCATCCGCACCGTGCCGCGCAGGTGACCGCGCTGCGGGATGGCGTTGGCCGCGACCCCGGCGTTGACCGCGCCCCAGACCAGCGACATGCCGGCGCGCGGGTCGACCTGCCGGGACAGCAGCGCCGGCAGGTCGGTGATCAGCCGGCCGAGGGCGTCGACCAGGTCGACGGTCAGCTGGGGACGGGCGGTGTGCCCGCCGGGGCCGGTGAGGGTGACGTCCATCCGGTCGCAGGCAGCGGTGATCGCGCCGGTGCGCAGGCCGACGCTGCCGGCCGGGATGGACGGGTCGCAGTGCAGGGCGAAGGCCCGGGAGGCACCCTCGAGCACACCGGCCGCGACCACCTCGGTGGCGCCGCCGGGCACGGTCTCCTCGGCCGGCTGGAAGACGCAGCGCACGGTACCGGGCAGGTCGTCGAGCGCGGCCAGCGCCAGCACGACGCCGAGGGCGACGGTGGTGTGCACGTCGTGCCCGCAGGCGTGGCAGGTGTTCTCGCGGGTCGAGGCGTAGGGGACGTCCTTGAGGTCGGCCAGCGGCAGCGCGTCGATGTCGGCGCGCAGCACCACCGTCGGGTCGCCGGAACCGACCTCGACCACCAGCCCGGTGCCGGTGGGCAGCCGCTTGGGCTCCAGGCCGGCGCTGCGCAGCCGCTGCTCGAGGAAGGACGTCGTCTCGAACTCGGCGAAGGCCAGCTCCGGGTGGGCGTGCAGGTGCCGGCGCACGGAGACCAGCTGCGGGTGCTTCTCGGCGACCCACTCGTCGACCGCCGTCCCCAGCTTCTCCGGGAACTGGGTCATGCGGCAGGGCCCCTCATGCCGCTGCGCCCCTCACGCCGCTGCGCTCTTCATGCGGCATGGCCCCCAGTGCACTGGGCCGGGCCGGGGACCGGCCCGGGCGGGAGGCCGGCGGGACCGCTGGCGGGCAGGCCGTTCCGCAGCTCGGCCTGCAGGCTGTCGACGACGGCGGTCAGGTCGCCGTCGTGCGCCGCGGCGACCGCGCGCTGCCGCTGGTAGGAGGCGCCGACGGCCAGGACGCGCGCCACGTCGGCCAGCTCGGCCTCGCAGCCCAGCCGGCGAGCGGTCGGCACGAGCTCCTCGACCAGGTCGGTGATCGCCTGGCGCACCGGCCGCACGGTGCCCTTCTCGTCGACGACGATGTCGGCGTCCAGCCCGTAGCGCGCCGCTCGCCACTTGTTCTCCTGCAGCACCCAGGAGGCCGGCACCGGCAGGGTGTAGCCGCGGTCGAGCTGGGTGTCGAACTGCTCGACCAGGCACTGCGAGAGCGCCGCGACCGCGCCGATCTCGTCGAGGGTGGGCAGTCCGTCGCAGATGCGCAGCTCGACGGTGCCGAAGTCCGGGTGCGGGCGGATGTCCCACCACACCTCGCGGACGCTCTCGATGGCGTGCGTGCAGATCAGCGTCTCCATGTACTCCTCGAAGCGGTCCCAGCCCGACAACTGGTAGGGCAGGCCGGCGGTCGGCATCCCCTCGAAGACCTTGGAGCGGGCCGAGGCCAGCCCGGTGTCGCAGCCGACCCAGAACGGGGAGGACGCCGAGAGCGCCAGGAAGTGCGGCACGTACTGGGTGAGCGCGTTGACGATGGGGATCGCCTTCTCCGGCGCGCGGACGCCGACGTGCACGTGGACGCCGAAGATCTGCAGCCGGCGGGCCAGCCACTGCATCTTCTCGACCAGCTGCAGGTAGCGCTCCTTGGGCGAGATCTGCTGCGTCTGCCAGTCGGTGATCGGGTGGGTGCCGGCGCACATCACGCCCAGCCCGCGGCGCTCGGCGGCGGCCCGCACCTCGGCGAGGGTGCCGGCGAGGTCGGCCTTGGCCTCGGCGACGGTGCTGCAGACGCCGGTGATGATCTCGATGGTCGACTGCAGCAGCTCGTGCTTGGCCTTGGGGTGCTCCGCGGCGCCCTCGGGCCGGAGCTCCTCGAGGATCTCCACGGCCCCCGAGGTCAGCTCCCGCGTCTGCAGGTCGACGAGCTGCAGCTCCCACTCGACGCCGAGGCTGGCTCGCTCGGAGGACCTGAACGGGATCTCCACTCTGGGGAGTCTAGGGACGAGCAGCCGTCCCGGCCGCCGGGGAAGCAGCCCCGACCAGGTCGTCCCCCGCAGTCCTCGGACGCGGCAGCCAGCGGGCGGCGGGCACCCGCGCCTGCACGGCCGCCACCGCCCGCCGTCCGAACCGCTCCTCGTCCACGACGGCGCTGCACAGGTTGCGCCCGACGACGAAGACGGCCCGGCCGTCCTGGGTCGGCAGCGCGGCCTCGACCAGCTCCCACGGGATGGTGTGGACGTCGCCGTCGCTGTCGCGGTGGGCCAGCTCGCGCTCGCCGACGACGAGGGCGACCCGGCTGTCCCGGGAGAACAGCCGGGCCAGCGCCGAGGGCCGGAAGGTCTCCCCCACCGGCAACTGGGTCTGCAGGTTGCACACGTAGCGGCGCTCGACCGGCCCGCCCGGACCGGCGTAGTCGACCTGTTCGGGCACGTACAGGATCGCCGTCGGCCAGGAGCCCTGCAGCGCCGCTGCCACGCGCTCGCCGGGCGTCGTCCGCCAGGTCGCCAGCACGTCCTGCACCGGGCGGAACGGCAGGCCGCTCACCGCGCAGTAGGCGGCGTCGGCGAGCTCGGACTCCACGACGGCACGCTCGTCGGCGTCCAGCTCCTCCTCGAAGCCGGCCACCGCGTGCGCGAGCTCCTCGGCGGTCGGGCCGGACGCGCACAGCTCCGTGTAGGCCTGCCAGAGCAGGCCGGCGACGGCCGCCTCCTGCCCCTCCCGGGCATCGAGGACCACGGCGACCTCGCGCCGGTCGGCCGTGATGTCGAGGGCCATCGAGTCGACGGAGTAGCTCAGCCCGCGGGCGAGGCGGGCGGTGTCGCGCAGCCGCTCCTTGAGCACCTCGATGCCGATGGTCAGCGCGGGGTCGCCCGGGCCGCCCGCGGACAGCAGCAGGCCGACGCCGGCGCCGTGGCCCTGGGTCCACACCGGCCCGGTCTGCGGCCGCGGCGCCGGGGCGGGGCGCTCGGGACGGGGGCCGGCCCGGAGCGGCAGCCGCAGTCCGGCGGGCAGCGGCCCGGCGCACCACAGCGCGGCGTTGTCGCGGACGAACCACCGGCGGGCGTGCGCCCGCACGGTCTCCTCGGTCAGGTACTCCGGGCCCGGCCCGTCGGCGACGGCCAGGCCCGGGCCGGTCAGGCCGAAGCGGGCGGCCCACAGCGCGCCGAGGGTGGAGTGGGCGGTGGAGCAGTTCTCCGCCTGCAGGACGCCGACCTCGAGCTCCATCCGCTCGGTGGGCAGGTCGGCCAGCGCCCGGCAGATGCCCTCGAGGAACGCGCCCACGGCCTCCGGACGGCCGGTCGCGTAGAAGGTCGTGGTGTCGACGTCGGTCACCGCGTTGCACCGCAGGTGCGACTTGGGCAGTGCCCCCATCGCGAGGTGCTCGACGAGGTGGGTGACCTCGATGGTCGCGAACGTCTCGTCGCGGAGCCCGACCCCGAACACGAGGGCGGCGGTGGTCCGTGCCGGGCCGTCGGCGGTGAAGACGGGGACGCCGTCGATGTCGATGCGCTGCACCCCGACACACTCGGCCTCCCGCTCACCCGCCTCCAGCGGACACGCCCGCAACGGGACAGCTGGGACACGTGTGCCCCGTCACCGACGCGAGCGCTGCGTTAGCGTCCGCTCGTGAGTGCACCCCCCGCCACCGACCCCGCCGCCCTGGCCGCCCGCGCGGCCGACGACCTGACCAGCGCGCTCGGCAGCGGCCACGAGGTGGCCGTCGTCATGGGGTCGGGCTGGGCGCCGGCCGCCGACGCCTTCGGCACCGTAGAGGCCAGCGTCGCCATCGGGGAGCTGCCCGGCTTCGCCGCCCCCACGGCGGTGGGCCACGGCGGCGAGGTCCGCTCGGTGCGCGTGGGTGACCGCAGGGTGCTGCTCTTCCTCGGCCGCACCCACCTGTACGAGGGCAGGGGCGTCGAGCCGGTCGTGCACGGCGTCCGGACGGCGGCCGCCGCGGGGGTGCGCACCGTCGTCCTCACCAACGCCGCCGGCGGGCTGGCCCCCGAGCACCGGGTCGGCCAGGCGGTGCTCATCAGCGACCACCTCAACCTCACCGCCCGCTCCCCGCTGGTCGGCGCCACCTTCGTCGACCTCACCGACCTGTACTCGGCCCGACTGCGGTCGCTGGCCCACGAGCTGGACCCGTCGCTGGCCGAGGGCGTCTACGCGGCGCTGCCGGGGCCCCACTACGAGACGCCGGCCGAGATCCGGATGCTGCGCACGCTCGGTGCGGACCTGGTGGGCATGTCGACGGCGCTCGAGGCGATCGCGGCCCGGGCCGCGGGGCTCGAGGTGCTGGGGCTGTCGATGGTCACCAACGCCGCGGCCGGCATCACCGGCGAGAAGCTCGACCACGAGGAGGTGCTCGCCGCAGGGAAGGCAGCGGCCGGCCGGCTGGGCGAGTTCCTGGTGCAGTTCATCGGACGGCTGCCGTGACCGGTCCGGTCCTGCTCACCGGTGCGGTCGGGCGGATCGGCGCGGTGCTGCGCGGCGGGCTGCCCGAGCGCGGCTGGGCGCTGCGCTCGCTCGACGTCGTCCCGGTGACCGATCCCCGTCCCGGCGAGGAGCACGTGGTCGCCGACGTCACCGACCCGGCCGCGATGGCGGAGGCCGTCTCCGGCGCCACCGCCGTCGTCCACCTGGCCGGCGTCTCCAGCGAGTCGACGTGGGCGGCGGTCTCCCACGCCAACATCGACGGCACCCACTGCGTGCTGGAGGCGGCGCGGCGGGCCGGCGTCCCCAGGGTGGTGCTGGCGTCGAGCAACCACGCCACCGGATTCACCCCGCGGCCGGCGTCCGGACTGCTCCGGGAGGACGACGGCCTCGCGCGGCCGGACACCTTCTACGGGGTGTCCAAGGTGGCGGTGGAGGCGCTCGGCGCGCTGTACGCCGACCGGTACGGCCTGGACGTCGTCTGCCTGCGGATCGGCACCGCAGCCCCCGAGCCGACGACGACCCGTCACCTGTCGACGTGGCTCTCCCCCCGCGACCAGGTGTCGCTGGTCGACGCCGCCCTGCGGGCGCCCTCCCCCGGGTTCGCCGTGGTGTGGGGCGTCTCGGCCAACACCCGCGGCTGGTGGGACCTCACCGCCGCCCGGGCGCTGGGCTACGAGCCGGCCGACGACGCCGAGGCCTACGCGGCGGCGCTCGTCGCGGTGCACGGCGAGCCCGATCTCGCCGACCCGGTGCACGGCCGTGTCGGCGGGGAGTTCACGACGGCCGACTTCGACGCCGAGCACTTCGAGGAGGGTGCGTGAGCCTGGTCGAGACCGCCCGGGCCTGGGCCGACGCCGACCCGCACGACGGCGACCGCGCGGAGATCGAGGCGCTGATCGAGGCCGGGAACCGGACGGAGCTGGAGCGCCGCTTCGCCGGGCCGCTGACCTTCGGCACCGCCGGGCTGCGCGGTCCGCTGCGTGCCGGGCCGGCCGGGATGAACGCCGCCGTGGTCACCCGCGCGGCCGCCGGCCTGGGCCGCTGGCTGGCCGACGCCGGGCACGCGGGTGGCGGCGTGGTCATCGGCTTCGACGCACGCCGGCGCTCCGACGAGTTCGCCCGGGTCTCCGCCGCGGTGCTGGCCGGCGCGGGGTTCGCCGTCCAGGTGCTGCCGCGTCCGCTGCCGACGCCGGTGCTGTCCTTCGCCGTCCGGCACCTGGGCTGCGCGGCCGGGGTGATGGTCACCGCCAGCCACAACCCACCCGACGACAACGGCTACAAGGTCTACCTGGACGACGGCGCGCAGCTGGTGCCACCGGCCGACCGCGATATCGAGGCCGCGATCGCCGCCGTCGGCCCGGCGCGCGAGGTGCCGACGTCCGACGACTGGCTCACCCTCGGGGACGACGTCGAGGCCGACTACGTGGCCGCGGTCGTGCGCGCGCTGGACCCCGCCACGGTGCCGGCGATCGTGCGGCAGGGGCTGACCGTCGCCTACACCGCGATGCACGGGGTCGGTGCCGCGACGACGCGAGCAGTGTTCGCCGCCGCCGGGTTCGCGCCGCCGGTCAGCGTGCCCGAGCAGGACGAGCCCGACCCGTCGTTCCCGACGGTCGCCTTCCCCAACCCGGAGGAGCCGGGCGCGGTCGACCTGCTGCAGGGGCTGGCCGAGCGGCTGGACGCCGACGTGGCGATCGCCGAGGACCCCGACGCCGACCGCTGCTCGGTGGTCTGCGACGGCCGGCAGCTCACCGGCGACGAGGTCGGCGGGCTGCTCGGCGACTGGCTGCTGCGCCGCGGGGTGCGCGGCACGTACGCGGCGTCCCTGGTCAGCGGCTCGCTGCTGCACGCGCTGGCCGAGGCGCACGGCGTCCGGTTCGCCGAGACGCCGACCGGCTTCAAGTGGATCGTCCGCGCCGGCACCCCGGAGCAGCCGCTGGTCTTCGGCTACGAGGAGGCGCTGGGCTACGCCGTCGCACCCGACGTCGTGAAGGACAAGGACGGCATCTCCGCCGCGCTGGCGGTCGCGCTGCTCGCTGCCGAGCTCAGGGCCACCGGCCGCACGCTGACCGACAGGCTCGACGAGCTGGCCCTCGAGCACGGGCTGTTCGCGACCGGGCAGCTGTCGGTGCGGGTCGAGGACCTCTCCCGGATCGGCGCGATGATGGCGCGGCTGCGGTCGGACCCGCCTCGCCGGTTGCTGGGTCGGGAGGTCGTCGCCTCCGACCTGCTCGACGAGATCCCCGCGGTGGACGCCGTCCGGCTGCTCGGGGACGGTGTGCGGGTGATCGTGCGGCCCAGCGGCACCGAGCCCAAGCTCAAGGCGTACCTGGAGACGGTCGTCCCGGTGCACGACGACGCCGGCATCATCGCCGCGCGCGGCCGGGGTGCCGACGAGCTCGACCGGCTGCGCGACGAGATGTCGGCGGCCCTGGGGCTGTAGTGGACGTCCGCGCGCTGGTCTTCGACGTCTTCGGGACGGTGGTCGACTGGCGCGGCGGCGTCGCCCGCGAGGTGTCCCGGCTGCTGGGTCCTGCGGTGGACGCGTTCGCCGTGGCCGACGACTGGCGCGAGCGGTACGTGCCGTCGATGGAGCGGGTGCGCTCCGGCGAGCTGCCGTGGACGCCGCTCGACGCCCTGCACCGCTCCTCGCTGTCCTCGGTGCTCGCGGACGCCGGCCTGCCCGACGTCCCCGCGGACGTGCGCGACGAACTGGTGCTCGCCTGGCACCGGCTGGACCCGTGGCCGGACGCCGTGCCGGGTCTGCGCCGCTTGTCACGCCGGTTCGTGCTGGCGCCGCTGTCCAACGGCAACATCGCGCTGCAGGTGGACCTCGCCCGGCGGTCCGGACTGCCGTGGGACTGCGTGCTCGGGGCCGAGGTCGTGCGGCACTACAAGCCCGACCCGGAGGTCTACGACTCCGTTCCCCAGCTGCTCGCGGTGCCGCCGCCGTCGGTGGTCATGGTGGCGGCGCACCTCGACGACCTGGCCGCCGCGCGGGCGCGCGGGCTGCGGACGGCGTACGTGCACCGGCCCGACGAGTTCGGCGGGCGGGTCGTGCCGCCCGGGACGGACCCGGACGCCGACGTCTCGGTGTCCTCGTTCGAGGAGCTCGCCGACCGCCTGGGGGCGTGAGGCGGGCCGTTGCCGGGCTTCCTCGTGGGTGCCCGGTGCTGCAGCGCCCGCAGTGCGTGAGGAACCCCGGCAATGCGTTCGGGTGGTTGTCCACAGCGGCGCGTGCCCGGCGCGGCGGAGGTCCGTAGTCTCCCGGCGACCGGTGATCGACACGGGGGTGGACGACGGTGACACGGCGCTGGACCCTGCGCCTCCTGGCGGGCCTCGCGGCCGGCGCGGTGGTGCTGAGCGGCTGCTCGGAGCGGCAGGAGGCGGCCGACACGCTGCCCGAGGCGGACGCCACGCCCAGCGCGTCGGAGCCCGAGCTGCCACCCCTGGGTCCGCCCGATCTCCCGATGCCCGCCGAGGCTCGCCAGAAGACCCCCGAAGGCGCCGCTCAGTTCATGCGGTACTACATGGCTTTGAATGCGTACGTAGCCGAGGGGCCTTTCGACCCAACCCCACTGTTAGACCTTAGCGCTGACTGTGCGTACTGCCAACAGTTAGCAGAGTCGTACGACGAAGACCGATCGGCCGGCTACACATACGGCGACTTTACGTACTCTTTTCAGGAAAACGGCCCAGGGCTCCTATCTGGAGACGCGGCTGAAGTGGGATTTGTTTATAGCCAGGGCGCCGCCGATACCTACGACTCGTCCGGTCAACTGGTTGCCGATCGATCAGCTCCCGAATCGGGAACTCTACAAGGTGGTGCGCATCTGTTCTGGGATGACCTGCGAGTCAGTTGGATCGTCACCAGCATGACGATCGGCTAGTCAGTTGACACGCAAGCGCCTGACCCTTGCGTTGGCAATGGTGACCATCTGGCTAGCGCAGCCTTCAGTTGCTACTGCCGAATGCGTTCGGGGTATCTGCAGTGGACCCGAGGTGTCCGTCGGCAACGGCACTCTGGAGGCTTCATACGTTTACAGCTCGGGCAGCACCTGGGTCGCCACTCAGGAGGCACCTGAGGCCCACCCATACATTTACCGACTTATCGATCCCTGCGTTGTTAACGATGCCGCAACTGGTAGTTGCGACGGGCGGGATTTCAGAGCTTGCCAGGCAGCACCTGGTCAAGTATTGGATTTTCTAGTGATCCAACAGCGCAGGATTTTCCTAGCCGATGACACGGCCGACGACTTTGCGGCACTTCCCGGTACGGCACCGGGTACTCCAATTGGAGACTGGGACGAAGTGACCCGAACGTGCGTCGACATCACGGTGTTGAACCCGCCGCCGTCCCCGGCCGAGGTCTACCGCTACTTCCAGACGCTGCCGCTGCCCGACCTGCCCACCCAGCAGCAGCCACCCGGCAACGCGCTGGCCGGGCTGCCCGTCGTCTTCTACACCGACGGCCCGACCACCCAGACCTTCACCGTCGACATCCGGGGCTTCACCGTCGACATCGTCGCCACCGCCAGCGCCTTCACCTGGGACACCGGCGACGGCACCGTCCTGCACACCACCGACCCCGGTGCTCCCTACCCCGACCACACGATCAGCCACGACTACCGCAGCGGCACCTACACCGCCTCGCTGACCACCACCTGGAGCGGCACTTTCAGCGTCGATGGCGGCGCGACGGCCGACGTCCCCGGCACCACGACCACGGACGGCCCGCCGGCGACCTTCACGGTCCTCCAGGCCAGCCCCGTCCTGACCAACCCGTTCGACTGACCCACTGTCGCGCTGTTCCTGACGCCTCTGCGCCGTTGCAGCAGCGCGGAGGCGTCAGGAACGGCGCGAGAGTGCGGCACTGCCGGCGCCGTTGGTGCACTGCCGGTGTTGCAGCGGCGGCCACCCACGGCCGCGTCGTCACCCGGACGGGGATCAGGACGGGACCGGCTCCCGGCAGCCGGACTGCAGCGCGCGGGCAGCGGTCGCCAGCACCGCGACGACGTCGCGCGCGAAGCCGACGTCGCACGGGTGCGTCCCGCCGGTCACCACGGTCACCTCCAGCTCGTCGACCGCCGCGGAGAACGACTCGGCCGGGCTCTCGGTGTCCGGCAGCAGCACCAGCCGGCCGGCGTCCCCGTGCACGAAGAACTCGACGCCCGTCGACATCGGCCCCACGGTGTGCGACAGCGTCAGCGTCGAGGCGACGCCGGGCGTGGCGTGCTGCAGCACCAGGTGCACGGTGTCCCCCGCGCCGGCCCCGGCCTGCACGGACACCACCGGGCCCAGCGTGGGCAGCAGCAGGGAGAGCGCGTGCGGGCCGATGTCCCACAGGGCACCGTGCTCGCGCCGCCAGGCCGAGTCGAAGGGGCTGCCGGCCAGCGCGCTCAGCCACGAGCCGGCGCCACCGGCGAGCCGCGTGCGGGCGGCCTGGGCCATCCAGGTCGACGTCCCGGCCTGGAAGCGGAAGGTGAAGAACACGACCGACGCGACCCCCGCGGAGCGCACCGCGGCGACCACCCGGTCGGCCTCGTCGAGCGAGAGCCCGATGGGCTTCTCCAGCAGCAGGTGCTTCCCGGCCGCCGCGGCCTGCTCGGCCAGCCCCACCTGCACCGACGGCGGGACGGCGATCGCCACGGCGTCGGCCTGGTCGAGCAGCGCGGCCAGGTCCGAGAACCCGGGGACGTCGAAGTCCGCGCCGACCGCCTTGGCCTTGGACAGGTCGCGGCCCCAGACGCCCACCAGCTCGGCGCTCGGGTGCTCGGCCAGGGCGGCCGCGTGGACCGTCCGGGCCCAGTGGCCGGTGCCGAGCACCCCGAAGCGCATGGTCAGACCGCCCCGAACTGACGGTCGCCGGCGTCCCCGAGGCCAGGGACGATGTAGGCCTTGTCGTTGAGCCCCTCGTCGACCGAGGCGGTGAACACCCGCAGCGGCAGCCCGCTCTCCTCGAGCCGGCGCAGGCCCTCCGGGGCGGCCAGCGCGCACAGCACGGTGATCGAGGAGGCGCCGCGGTCGGTCAGCAGCCCGCAGCAGTGCACCAGCGACCCGCCCGTGGCCAGCATCGGGTCGAGGACGAAGACCTCCCGGTCGACCAGGGACTTCGGCAGCGAGGCCATGTACGCCTCGGGCTGGAAGGTCACCTCGTTGCGGGCCAGGCCGACGAAGCCCATCTGGGACTCCGGCAGCATCCCGTGCGCGGTGTCGGCCATCCCGAGCCCGGCCCGCAGCACCGGCACGATCAGCGGCGGCGCGGCCAGCCGGTAGCCGGTGGTGTCGGTGACCGGCGTGGTGATCGGCTCCTCGGCGACGGGCAGGTCCCGGGTGGCCTCGTAGACGAGCATCTGGGTCAGCTCCGCCAGGGCCGCGCGGAACGCCGCGTTGTCGGTCCGCTCGTCGCGCATGCGGGTCAGACGGGCACGGGCCAGCGGGTGGTCGACGACGGTGAGCTGCACGCGCGACACGGTAGCGGCCCGGTGGACCCCGGCTGCCGGCGCTGGCACCATCCCCGCTGTGACGACGACGCAGGAGTGGCGCCGCCGGTAGGTGGCTGCCCTCGTCGTCCGGCCCACCCGTCCCCGGTGGGCCGCGCACCCGGTCCACCTCCGTCCGAGGAGACCGCCCGTGCCACCGATCGAGCTCGGAGCCCTCCCGCCCGGCGCGGTCGGCGAGTTGCTCACCCTGCAGCGCGCCGCCTACGTGACCGAGGCCCAGCTGTACGACGACGTCCGGCTGCCGGCGCTGGTCCAGACCCCCGACGAGTTGACCGACGAGTTCGCGCAGGGCACCTGCCTGGCCGCGCTCGCCGGCAGCCGGCTGGTCGGCGCGGTGCGCACCCGCGAGCGGGACGGCGTCCTGCACGTCGGCCGGCTGGTCGTCGCACCCGACCTGCAGGGCCGGGGCATCGGCACGCGGCTGCTGCTGGCCGCGGAGCGGTCGACCACGCCGCCACGAGCGGCCCTGTTCACCGGCGCGCGCAGCACCGCCAACCTGCGGCTCTACCGCCGGCACGGCTACGTCGAGACCGCGCGGGAGCCGGTGCGCCCCGGGCTGGAGCTCGTGCACCTGGTCAAGGAGCTGCGGTGAGCGAGCTGCGCGGCGCAACCGACATCGGGGACTTCCTGGTCAGCGCCCGGTCGTTCGACGAGTACCGCGCGATGTTCGCCCTGACCGACGCCGAACTGGACGGCCGGGTCCTCGACTGTCCCGGTGGTGGCGCCTCGTTCACCGCGGCGGCCCGGGCCCGCGGCACCGGGGCGTTCGCGGTGGACCCCGTCTACGCGAGCCCACCGCGCGAGCTCGTGGCCCGTCTCGACACGGAGCTGGCCCGCGGCAGCGCCTGGGCCACCGCCAACGCCGAGCGCTACGTCTGGGACCACTACGGCGACCCCGCCGCGCACGCGCGGCTCCGGGCGGAGTCGGCGGCGGTCTTCGCGCGCGACCTGGCCGAGCGCCCGGGACACCACGTGGCGGCCGCCCTGCCGCACCTGCCGTTCGCGGACGGCGCCTTCGACCTGGTCCTCTCCTCGCACCTGCTGTTCACCTACGCCGACCGGCTGGACACCGGGTTCCACGTCGCCGCCCTGCGCGAGATGGCGCGCGTGGGCGCCGAGGTGCGCGTCTACCCACTGGTCGACCAGGCCGGCCGGGCCCTGCCCGACCTGCTGGCCGCCGTGGTGGCCGAGCTCGGCGACGCCGGCGTGCAGGCGCGGGTGCAGGACGTCCCCTACGAGTTCCAGCGCGGCGCGCGCAGCATGCTGCGCCTGCGGTCGGTCCCCACCCGCACGGGTGTGCGGGGCGCGGGGGCGCCGGGCGCGGGAGGGAGAATGCGCCCATGACCCACGTGCTCGACCCCGATGCGCCGGCGGCGGCGATCCCGCCGCGGCGCGAGCCCCCGGCGCCGTACCTCGACGTGACCCGCTCCGACGCCGCCTTCCGGGCCTTCCTGCACGGGTTGCCCGGCGTGGACCAGGTCGGCGCCGAGTCGCGGGTCGCCGTCCTGGGCACCCGGTCGATCAAGACGACTGCCAAGGCCTGGGCCCTGGACACCGCCGTCTCGATGGTCGACCTGACGACCCTCGAGGGCTCCGACACCCCGGGCAAGGTGCGCAGCCTGGCGGCCAAGGCCCGCCGTCCCGACCCCACCGACCCCACGACACCGCAGGTCGCCGCGGTCTGCGTCTACGGCGACCTGGCCGGGGTCGCCCGGGAGGCCCTGACGGGCACGGACGTCCACGTCGCCGCCGTCGCCACCGCCTTCCCCAGCGGCCGGGCCAGCCGCGCGGTCAAGCTCGCCGACGTGCGGGACGCCGTGGCGAACGGCGCCGACGAGATCGACATGGTCATCGACCGCGGCGCCTTCCTGTCCGGGCGCTACCTCGACGTGTTCGACGAGATCGTCGCGGTCAAGGCGGCGTGCGGGGACGCGCACCTCAAGGTCATCCTCGAGACCGGCGAGCTGGTCACCCTCGACAACGTCCGCCGCGCCTCGTGGCTGGCGATGCTCGCCGGCGGCGACTTCATCAAGACCTCCACCGGCAAGGTCTCCCCCGCCGCCACCCTGCCGGTCTGCCTGGTGATGCTGGAGGCGGTCCGAGACTTCCGCGCCGCCACCGGCCGCCAGGTCGGCGTCAAGCCCGCCGGCGGCATCCGGACGACGAAGGACGCGATCAAGCACCTTGTCCTCGTCAACGAGGTCGCCGGGCCCGACTGGCTCTCCCCCGACTGGTTCCGCTTCGGCGCCTCCAGTCTCCTCAACGACCTGCTCCTGCAGCGGCAGAAGCAGCGCACCGGCCACTACTCCGGCCCCGACCACGTGAGCGTCGACTGATGACACAACTGTTCGAGTACGCCCCCGCGCCCGAGTCGCGCTCGATCGTCGACGTCGCGCCGTCCTACGGCCTGTTCGTCGACGGCGAGTACGTCGACGGCTCCGGGACCCCCTTCAAGACGGTGAACCCGGCGACGGAGGAGGTGCTCTCCGAGGTCGCCAGCGCCACCGACGCCGACGTCGACCGCGCCGTCCGCGCCGCCCGGCGCGCCTTCACGCGGGTGTGGGGGCCGATGCGCCCGGCCGACCGCGGCAAGTACCTGTTCCGCATCGCCCGGCTGCTGCAGGAGCGGGCCCGCGAGTTCGCCGTCCTGGAGTCCCTGGACAACGGCAAGCCGATCCGGGAGTCCCGCGACGTCGACGTCCCCCTGGCCGCGGCGCACTTCTTCTACCACGCGGGCTGGGCCGACAAGCTGGACTGGGCGGGCCTGGGCCCCGGCCCGCGGCCGCTGGGCGTGGCCGGTCAGGTCATCCCGTGGAACTTCCCGCTGCTCATGCTGGCCTGGAAGGTCGCCCCGGCGCTGGCCACCGGCAACACCGTCGTCCTCAAGCCGGCCGAGACCACCCCGCTGACCGCGCTGCTGTTCGCCGAGGTGTGCCGCCAGGCCGACCTGCCGCCAGGCGTGGTCAACATCGTGACCGGCGCCGGCGACACCGGCCGGGCCGTCGTCGAGCACGCCGACGTCGACAAGGTCGCGTTCACCGGCTCGACCGAGGTGGGCCGCTCCATCGCCCGCGCCGTCGCCGGGACCGGCAAGAAGCTCACCCTCGAGCTCGGCGGCAAGGCGGCCAACATCGTCTTCGACGACGCCCCGATCGACCAGGCCGTCGAGGGCATCGTGCAGGGCGTCTTCTTCAACCAGGGCCACGTGTGCTGCGCCGGCAGCCGGCTGCTGGTGCAGGAGTCGGTGCACGACGAGGTCATCGCCTCGCTGCAGCGGCGGATCGGCACCCTGCGCCTCGGTGAACCGCTGGACAAGAACACCGACATCGGCGCGATCAACTCGCACGCACAACTGGCCCGCATCCGGGAGCTCGTGGACGTCGGCGAGGCCGAGGGCGCGTCGAGGTGGCAGCCGGCCTGCGAGCTGCCCGAGCGCGGCTACTGGTTCCCGCCGACGGTCTTCACCGACGTCTCCCCCGCCCACCGCATCGCCCGCGACGAGGTCTTCGGCCCGGTGCTGAGCGTGCTCACCTTCCGCACGCCCGACGAGGCCGTCGCCAAGGCGAACAACACCACCTACGGGCTCTCGGCCGGCATCTGGACCGAGAAGGGCTCGCGGATCCTCGCCATCGCCGACCGGCTGCGCGCCGGCGTGGTGTGGGCCAACACGTTCAACCAGTTCGACCCGACGTCGCCCTTCGGCGGCTACAAGCAGTCCGGCTACGGCCGCGAGGGTGGCCGGCACGGGCTGGCCGCGTACCTGGAGTGTGCCCAGTGAGTGACCGGTTGGCCGTCCGCAAGACGTACAAGCTGTACGTGAACGGCGCCTTCCCGCGCTCGGAGTCCGGCCGAACCTACGAGGTCACCGACACCAAGGGGGCGTTCCTCGCCAACGCCGCGTGGGCCTCCCGCAAGGACGCCCGGGACGCCGTCGTCGCCGCCCGCGCCGCCTTCGCGAAGTGGTCGGGCGCCACGGCCTACAACCGCGGCCAGGTGCTCTACCGGGTGGCCGAGGTGATGGAGGGCCGGCACGCCCAGTTCTGCGAGGAGGTCGCGGCCGGGGAGGGCCTGTCGTCGTCCAGGGCACGGGCCGCCCTCGACGCCGCCATCGACCGCTGGGTCTGGTACGCCGGGTGGACCGACAAGCTCGGCGCCGTCCTCGGTGGGGCCAACCCGGTCGCCGGGCCGTACTTCGACTTCTCGCTGCCCGAGCCCACCGGCGTCGTCGCCGTCCTCGCGCCGCAGCGCTCCTCGCTGCTGGGTCTGGTCAGCGTGCTCGCGCCCGTGCTGGCCGGCGGCAACACCGCCGTCGTCGTCACGTCGCACGCCCGGCCGCTGCCGGCCGTCACCCTCGGCGAGGTGCTGGCCACCAGCGACGTCCCGGCCGGGGTGGTCAACCTGCTCACCGGGGACGCCGGGGAGGTCGGTCCGTGGCTCGCGGAGCACGACGACGTCGACGCCATCGACCTCACCGGGGCCCCCGCCGACCGCGCGATGGAGCTCGAGCGCCTCGCCGCGGGCAGCATCAAGCGGGTCGTGCGGCCGCCGGCCGAGGAGCCGGACTGGTCGGCCGACCCCGGCCTGACCCGGCTGACACCGTTTCTGGAGACCAAGACCGTCTGGCACCCCATGGGCCTCTGAACGGCCCGTCCCGGGTGGCCCGCCGCGGCCCCGTCCAGGGGCACCGCCCTGAGCTCGCGAAGGGCGGGGAGGACGGGGCCCTTCCGCGGTGCGGAGGACGGGGTCCTCCATCGGGCAGGATGGGCGCGTGGCCCGGCCCAGCATCGTCCCCATCGCCCTCACCGTCGACGACCGCACCGGCTTCACCCTGTGGGCTCCGCCGTGGGAGGAGGACGGTGAGGAGTGGCAGGCCTTCCTCGGCACCTCCGAGGACGACCGGGCGCGCGTGCACCTCTTCCCGACCCCGGACGCGCTGGCCGCGTTCTGCCGCACCCGCACCGACCACGACCTCGCCGACCACCCGGTCTGGCCCGTCGTGGTCGGGCTGGGCGCGGCGGACCTCACGCCCGACGACGACCACCGCTACGACCTCGACGGCGTCTACGACATCGCCGCCGAGAACCCCGACCGGTGGGCGGTCGAGGAGCTGGCCGCGACCATCGACATCGTCACCCGGCTGGCCGAGTGCCTCGACGTGGAGGACGACGCCGACGACGAGCTGACCGACACCGACGACGAGCCGGACGTCGACGACGACGACATCGAGCTCGAGCGCCGGGCCGACGGCGCCGTCACCCGCGGTGGGGAGTTCGGGGCGCTCGCCGAGCTCGTCGCCCGCCCCGAGATCGGCTCGCTGGGGCTGGGTGTCGACGCCTTCGTCGGCCGCTCCGGCGAGGACGCCTGGGTCGGCGTCGGCAGCGCTCTCGACGACCTGTGGGAGGACGTCCTCGACGAGCTCGGCACGCACCTGGACTGGACCGGCGGCGGCACCGTCTCCCTCGACGACTACCCCTCTGCGGCGGAGGCGGACGAGGACGAGTACGAGGAGGACGACGACCTCGAGGACGACGCCGCGGCGGCTCCGCGCCCGGCGGGCGGCGCGACCGCAGCTGCAGCGGCCGGTGTGAGCACCATCGCCCGCCCGGGCCGCATCGCCGCGTCGCCCGCGGACGTCGCGAAGGCCGCCGAGTTCTGGGAGGCCGTCGGCATCCTGCCGGTGGAGGTCGTCGTGCCCGAGGGCGCCGGCCTCACGCTGCGCTGCTACGTCGAGGACCGGGCGCGCTTCCTCGGCCGCGACGGCGAGGTCTTCCTCTTCGGCTCCCCCGAGGACCTCACCCGCTTCTGCCGCGGCAGCGAGGCGCACGACCTCACCGAGATCGCCTCCTGGCCCGAGGTCGCCGACACCACCACCCCGCCGCTGCCCGCCGACCAGGACCGCTACGACCTCACCGAGACCAGCGAGGTGCTGGCCGAGGTCGCCGGTGGCGCGGCCGGGCTCGTCGACCACCGGGTGCTCGCCCAGCAGGTCGAGGGGGTGCGCGACATCGCCGAGTACGCCGGGCTGACCCGCGTCGAGGAACTGCTGCGCCCCGACGCGCCGCTCGGCCGCGCCGTCGCCCGGAGCGAGCGGGTCCCGGACACCCCGCTGCGCGCCGAGGACGCCGCCGCGCTGCGCCCGGCCTGGGACGAGGTCGTCACCGAGGTCAGCAGCGCGCTCACCTTCCGCGACTGAGGGAGGACCCCCTGCTCCCACGGCTCGCAAGCTCGCGGCGGCCCCTGCAGGGGGCCGGCGGGAGTCTGGAGGGTGGCCGTTCCAGTACGTCACCAGGCTCGCGGTGGGCCCCTGCAGGGGGCCGGCTGGAGTCTGGAGGTGGCCGCCGTCCGCCCTGCTCCCCGAGTTGATCATGGGGTTGTCGCCGATGGAGACGCCGGCAGCCGCGTGTCCGCGAGCGACGACCCCACGATCAACGGCGGTGGAGGGGAGGCGGCAGCGGCACCCACCGCGAACGGCAGCGGCCGGCCCCGGGTAACCGGGACCGGCCGCTGCCGTCTGTCAGGAGTGGTCCTCGCTCAGTCCGCCGACCGCTCGGGCCGACGGCCCTGGCCGCGGTACGGGCTGGACCGCCGCTCCCCGCGCTCGCCGTAGGACCGCTCGCCGCCGTAGGGCCGCTCGCCGTTCCCGCGGGAACGCTCGCCGTACGGGCGGTCGCCGTACGCCGGGCGGTCGCCGTCCCGGCGCGGCCGCTCCCCGTGGGGACGGCGCGGCCGGTCGCCGTCGCGGCGCGGACGGTCGCCGTCCCGCCGGGGACGCCGGCCCCCGGGGCCCCCGGCGGGACGCCGGGACTCGCGCACCGGGCGCTCCACCGGCTCGACGTGCACGCCGCTGGCGACGAGCTCGGCGATCGGGGCGTCGCCCGGACGGACCCGGGACACCTCCGGCTCGACCTTGGCCTGGCGGAACCGGCGCTTGGCCTGGCCCACCTGGTCGGGCAGCAGCAGCGAGACCACGACACCGCCGGCGCCGGCGCGGGCGGTGCGGCCCGAGCGGTGCAGGTAGGTCTTGTGGTCCGCCGGCGGGTCGTAGTGCAGCACCAGCGAGACGTCGTCCACGTGGATGCCGCGGGCGGCGACGTCGGTGGCGACCAGCACCGGGCTGCGGGCGTCGGTGAACGCCTCCAGGGCACGGCGGCGGGCACCCTGCGGCAGCCCGCCGTGGATCGCCTCGGCCTTGATGCCGGCGGCCTGCAGGTTGCCGGCCAGCCGGTCGGCGCCGAGCTGGGTCCGCACGAAGACCAGCGTGCGGCCCGGGCGGGCGGCCAGCTGCTCGGTGACCGGCACCTTGTCGCGGAAGGCGACGCTGTAGGCCAGGTGCTCGGCCAGCGGGGCGTCGTCCCCGGCGCGCTTGACCTCGTGCCGCGCCGGGTCCTTCAGGTAGCGGCGGACCAGGGTGTCGACCTCGCCGTCCAGCGTGGCCGAGAACAGCAGCCGCTGGGCGTCGGGCCGGGTCTGGTCGAGCAGCTCCTGCACGACCGGCAGGAAGCCGAGGTCGGACATGAAGTCGGCCTCGTCGACGACGGTGACCTCGACCTCGTCGAGGGTCGCCTCACCCTGGCCGATCAGGTCCTGCAGCCGGCCCGGGGTGGCGATGATCGCGTCCACGCCGCGGCGCAGCTGCTGGATCTGCCGGTACATCGAGGCGCCGCCGTACACGGTGGTCAGCTGGACGCCGATCGACTGCCCGAGGGGCGCGAGGTTGTCGAAGACCTGCTGGGCCAGCTCGCGGGTCGGCACGAGGATCAGCCCGCGCGGAGCACGGCGGCCCCGGCGGACGTCGGCACCGAGGCGGGTGAGCATCGGCAGGCCGAAGGCCAGCGTCTTGCCCGAGCCGGTGGCGGCCTTGCCGAGCACGTCGCGCCCGGCGAGGGCGTCGGGCAGCGCGGAGGCCTGGATGGCGAAGGGGGTGCGGATGTCGCGCCGCTCGAGCGCGGTCACCAGCTGCTGGGGCAGGCCCAGCTGGGCGAAGGTCGGCGCGAGGTGGGCCGGGGGCGAGGCGATGGCCTCGGTCGGGGCCTCGACCTCGGGGGTCTCAGGGGTGGTCTGGACGTCGACAGTGTCGAACGTGGTCATGCGGGTGTGGGACTCCGATGCTTCTCGGCGCGCGTCCCGTGGTGGTGCGCGGACACCGTCGACCGGCGTCCTCACTGGCGATCACTGCGTCAGGGGACGCTGCGGATCTGCACGGATGCGCTCATGCCCGGACGGACCGTCCGGGAGGATGACCGGCGATTGCCGGTACACCCACCGTAGCAGCGCAGGTCACCGTGGCATTCCGCCAGTGATCAGGCTCGCAGCGCCGCGTACCCCGGGCGGACGACGTCGGCCAGCAGCCGCGCCCGCTCCTCCTCGGGCAGGAACGCGGCGGCGAGGGCCCGCTCGGTCACCGTCTGGACGTCGTCCCAGCCCCAGCCGCAGGTCCGCGCCACGTCGGTGAGCTCGCTGGTGACCGAGACCCCGCTCATCAGCCGGTTGTCGGTGTTGACGGTCACCGCGAAGCCGAGCCGGTGCAGCCGGCCGACCGGGTGCGCGGCCAGGGACGGGTAGGCGCCGGTCTGCACGTTGGACGACGGCGCGACCTCCAGCGGCACCTGTGCGTCGAGGACCCGCTGCGCCACCGGGCCGAGGGTGCCGTCCTCGGCGACCTCGTCGGCGATGCGCACGCCGTGCCCGAGCCGCTCGGCGTGGGCGCCGTCCAGCGCGGCGACGATGCTGTCGATGCCGGCGGCCTCGCCGGCGTGCACGGTGCGGTGCGCCCCGGCGCGGTCCAGCAGTGCGATGGCCGAGGGGTGCCGGTCGGGCGGGAAGCCGATCTCCGGGCCGGCCAGGTCGAAGCCGACCACGCCGTCGTCCCGGTGGCGCACCACCAGCTCGGCCACCTCGTCCCACCGGTCGGCCTGCCGCATGGCGCACAGCAGCGTGCCGACCGTGATCGGCGTCCCCGCCCCGGCGGCCTCGGCGCTGCCCTTCGCGAAACCGTCGAGGATCGCCTCGACCGCCTCCTCGATCGGGGTGCCCTGCGCCGTCAGCAGCTCGGGGGCCATGCGCACCTCGGCGTACACGACGCCGTCGGCGGCCAGGTCGAGCGCGCACTCGCGGGCCACCCGGCTGACCGCCTCGGGACGCTGCATCACCGCGACGGTGTGCGCGAAGGTCTCCAGGTAGCGCACCAGCGAGCCGGTTGGGGCCGTAAACCAGTCGCGCAGCGCCTCGGGGTCACCGGCGGGAAGGTCCCGGTAGCCGGCCTGGTCGGCGAGCTCGAGCACCGTCTGCGGCCGCAGCCCGCCGTCCAGGTGGTCGTGCAGGAGCACCTTGGGAGCGCGGCGGATCGAGTCGGCGTTCAGCGGTGCGGGCACCCTCCCATTCTCGTCAGCCCGACAGGGGGGCTTGAGCCGGGGACGGCACCCGGCCGGGTGGACGCCGGTGGGCCGACGATGTGCTCAGCCCTCGCGGTCCTGCCAGCGGAAGGTGAGCGCGCAGAGCACGAGTCCGGCCACGCACCACAGGCCGAGCACCAGGGCGACGGTGCCGAGCTCCCACGACCCGGCCGGCTCGCGGGCGGCCAGCGCGTCGGGGAGGAACACCGAGCGCAGGCCCTGGGCCAGCCACTTCACCGGGAACACCGCGGCGACGTCCTGCAGCCAGGCGGGCACCTGGTCGAAGGGCATGAAGACGCCCGAGACGAACTCCAGCACCAGCGCGATCGGGGTGACCGTCGCCGACGCCGACCGGCCGTTGCGGGCCAGCGTGGAGACGACGATGCCCAGCAGCGTGCACGCAGCCGCACCCAGCACCGACACCCACGCGAAGGTCAGCCAGTCGGCGCCCGAGGGCAGGTCGATGCCGTACACGAGGACGCCGACCAGGAGCAGCAGCACGATGGTCGCGACCGCCACCGCCAGCACCTGCACGACCTTGCCGACGAAGTAGGCGCTGGCCGGCATCGGCGTGCCCCGGAGGCTCTTGAGCGTCCCGTCCGAGCGCTCACCGGCGATGTGGATCGCCATGTTCTGCAGGCTGGACCCGACGATGCCCGCGGTGATCACCCCGGCCATGAAGTACTGCGGGAAGTCGACGCCGGCACCCAGGTCGTAGTCGAGCACCGCGCCCAGGCCCAGCAGCAGGATCACCGGGAAGACGAGCGTGAAGACCACCGACTCGCGCTGGCGGAAGAACTCCTTGAGCTCGACGCCGGCGCGGGTGAGGTGGATCCGGCCCAGCGGGGGCAGCGCGGTGCGCTCCGGGGCGGCGGTGGTCACGAGTTGTCCCCGATCATCTTCAGGTAGACGTCCTCGAGCGTGGGACGGGCGACCGTCAGGTCGGGTACCTCGCCGGGGAACCGGGCGGCCAGCTCCCGCACGAACGCGGTCGGCGTGGTGGTCTCGGCGGTGCGCCGGACGCCGTCCTCGGTCCACCGGACGACGGCGGGTGCGGTCCCCCGCCCACCCAGCGCGGCGGGGACGGCGACCTCGGCGAGCTGGCCGCGGGCGAGGACGCCGACCCGGTCGGCCAGCGCCTCGGCCTCGTCGAGGTAGTGGGTGGTCAGCAGCATCGTGGTACCCAGGTCGCGCAGCGAGCGGATCAGCGCCCAGAACTGCCGCCGGGCCTCGGGGTCGAAGCCGGTGGTCGGCTCGTCGAGGAACAGCAGCCGCGGCCGGCCGACGATCCCCAGGGCGACGTCCAGCCGCCGGCGCTGGCCGCCCGAGAGGGTGCGGCCGCGCGCGCCCGCCTTCTCGGTCAGGCCCACCAGCTCCAGCACCTCGTCGGGGTCGCGCGGCTCGGCGTAGTACGACGCCCGCGCCACGAGCAGCTCGCGCACCGACAGCTGGCTGTCCCCCGCACCCGACTGCAGCACGATGCCCAGCTGGGCCTTCCAGCGCCGTCCGCCCTTCGCCGGGTCGGTGCCCAGGACGCGCACCTCGCCGCCGTCCCGCTTCCGGTAACCCTCCAGCACCTCGACGGTGGTGGTCTTCCCGGCGCCGTTGGGGCCCAGCAGCGCGAAGATCTCGCCGCGGCGGATGTCGAGGTCCAGGGCGTCGACGGCGGTGCGGTCGCCGTACCGCTTCACCAGGCCGCGGACCGAGATGGCGGCGTCCGGGTCCAGCGGGTCGCCGGGCCGGGGCCGGTTGTCGGCCACCACGGGCACGGACGGACTCGTCACGGGGACACAGTGTCCCCCGGCGCCCGGGATGAGCGCGCCCACCCCTCCCCGGAGCCTGCCCCACCCCCGACGATCATGGAGTCGCGGTGGCGACACGTCGGTGAGCGCCGGTGTGTCGCCACCGCAGCTCCATGATCACCTCCAGTTGGCCGTGACCTGCCCTGGGAGGCGTCTCCGACCGCCTCGCAGGGCGACACGGCTCAGGCGGTGATGCGGTCGAGGACGAGGGGCAGCGGCTGCTCGCCGGTGTCGACGCCGACCGCGCCCTCCAGCGCCTCCAGGGCCCGCGGGATGCGCGCGGCGTCGTCGGTGTGCAGCTCCAGCAGCGGCTGACCGGCTCCCACCTGCTCCCCCACCCCGGCGGTCCAGGTGATGCCGGCGGCGGGCGACACCGGGTCCTCCTTGCGCGCCCGGCCGGCGCCCAGCCGCCAGGCGGCCACGCCGAGCGCGTAGGCGTCCAGTCGGGTGAGCGTGCCGGTGGCCGGCGCGGTCACCACGTGCTTCTCGGCCGGCTGCGGCAGCGGAGCGTCGGGGTCGCCACCCTGGACGCTGATCATCCGCCGCCACACGTCCATGGCCCGCCCGTCGCGGAGGGCGTCGGCCGGGTCGACGTCCGCCCGGCCGACGCCGGCCAGCATCTCCCGCGCCAGCGCCAGGGTCAGCTCGACGACGTCGGCCGGACCGCCGCCGGCGAGCACCTCCACCGACTCGGCCACCTCGACGGCGTTGCCGGCGGCGCGGCCCAGCGGGCGGTCCATCGCCGTCACCAGGGCCACGGTGTGCACGCCGGCCGCCTCGCCGAGGCCGACCATCGTGCGGGCCAGCTCGCGGGAGGCGTCCGGGTCCGTCATGAACGCCCCGGAGCCGGTCTTCACGTCGAGCACGAGCGCGTCAGCGCCCTCGGCGATCTTCTTGCTCATGATCGAGCTGGCGATCAGCGGGATCGACTCCACCGTGCCGGTGACGTCGCGCAGCGCGTAGAGCTTCTTGTCCGCGGGGGCGAGGTCGTTGCCGGCCGCGCAGATGACCGCGCCCACCTCGCGCAGCTGCGCCAGGTAGGCCTCCTCGTGCACGTCGGCCCGCCAGCCCGGGATCGACTCGAGCTTGTCCAGCGTGCCGCCGGTGTGCCCGAGGCCCCGGCCGGACAGCTGCGGCACCGCCACCCCGCAGGCGGCGACCAGCGGCGCGAGCGGCAGCGTGGTCTTGTCGCCGACGCCGCCGGTGGAGTGCTTGTCGGCGGTCGGCCGGCCCAGCGAGGAGAGGTCCTTGCGCTCGCCCGAGTCGATCATCGCCTGCGTCCAGACGGCGAGCTCCTCGGGCGCCATCCCGCGGAAGAACACCGCCATCAGCAGCGCGCTGACCTGCTCGTCGGGCACCAGACCGCGGGTGTAGGCGTCGATCACCCAGCGGATCTGCTCGGGGCTGAGCTGCCCGCCGTCCCGCTTGGTGCGGATGACGTCGATCGCGTCGAAGGTCACCGAGCGGCCGCCTTCACCAGGTCGTCGGGCCCGAAGGCGTCGGGCAGCACCTCGCGCATCGGCACGATGCCGAGCGACACCGTCTCGATGAGCATCTCCGGGCCGCCGTGCTCCCACAGCAGCTGCCGACACCGACCACAGGGCATCAGCGGCTGCCCGTCGCCGCCGACGCAGGCCACCGCGACCAGCCGGCCGCCGCCGGTGCGGGCGAGGTCGCTGACCATGCCGCACTCGGCGCACAACCCCAGCCCGTAGGAGGCGTTCTCCACGTTGCAGCCGGTCACGACGCGGCCGTCGTCCACCAGCCCGGCCACGCCCACCGGGAAGCGCGAGTACGGGGCGTAGGCGTGCGTCATCGCCTCCCGGGCGGCCGCGCGCAGCGCCTCCCAATCGGGTCCGGCCACTAGTGCTCTCCTCGTCGGTAGACCAACCCGTCGGCCTTGGGCATCCG
Organism: Geodermatophilus sp. URMC 65; assembly: GCF_053502545.1. NCBI lineage: Bacteria > Bacillati > Actinomycetota > Actinomycetes > Geodermatophilales > Geodermatophilaceae > Geodermatophilus > Geodermatophilus sp. URMC 65. The sequence continues at coordinate 3,431,775 of NZ_CP199954.1, read as the reverse complement.
CAGGCGTTGGGAGGCCAGCGACAGCACGAGCAGCGTGGTCAGGTGCGGGGTGAAGAAGACGATGCCCTCGGGCAGCCGGTCGATGGTGAGGAAGCCGACCAGCGCGGCCACGGCGAAGACCCCGGCCAGCACCGCCTGCACCGGCTTGCGGCGCACCGCCTGGTACACCGCGACACCGGCCAGCAGGACGGCGATGAGCAGCAGCAGGGCCACCACCGCGGTCTGGCTGCGCAGCTGCAGCGCGTCGGCGAACCCGAACAGGCCCGCGCCGGCCGCCAGCCCCCCGGGCCGCCAGTTGCCGAAGATCAGCGCCGCCAGGCCGATGAAGCCGCGGCCACCGGTCTGGCCCTCGCGGTAGATGCCCGCGACGAAGACCAGGAAGACGCCACCGAGGCCGGCCAGCGCGCCGGAGATGACCACCGCGAGGTACTTCAGCCGGTAGACCGGGACGCCGAGCGAGTCCGCCGCGGCCGGGTTCTCGCCGCAGGAACGCAGCCGCAGGCCGAACGCGGTGCGCCACAGCAGCAGGTAGGACACCGGGACCAGCAGCACGGCCAGCAGGGTGAGCAGGCCGACGCCGCTGGTCAGCCCGCGCAGCAGGCCGGCCAGGTCGCTGACCAGGAACCAGTGCTGCCGTTCCAGGCCGCCGAGCAGGTCCGGCCCGGAGGACAGCACCGGCAGCGACAGAGACGGCGGGTCGCTGGCCAGGGACGGCGACTGCGTGGGGCCGCCACCGGTGCCCTCGGTGAACAGCAGCTCGGAGAGGAAGCGGACGACGCCCTCGGCGAGGATGTTGATGGCCACGCCGGAGACCACGTGGTCGACGCCGAAGGTGACCGTGGCGATCGCGTGCAGCAGGCCGCCGGCCGCGCCGAACACCATGCCGCCGACGACCGCGCCGACCCAGCCCCACTGGTAGCCGGCCCAGCCGGCGCCCCAGGTGCCGAGGATCATCATGCCCTCGAGGCCGATGTTCACCACGCCCGCGCGCTCGGACCACAGCCCGCCGAGGGCGGCCAGGCCGATCGGGACGGCGAGCAGCAGCGCCGCCGAGAGGGTCGACGACGAGGTGAGCTCCTGCTCCCCCGAGATGACCCGGACCAGCGAGAACAGCACCCACAGGCCGACGAGCAGCCAGAGCAGCCGCCGGGCGCGGCCGCCGCCGGTGAGCAGGTCGGTCAGGGGGCCGCGGCTGGGCCGGCCGGTGCGGGTCGCTGCCGTGGTGCTCATGCCAGGACCCCCGCGAGGACGTGGAGCGCCAGCGGAGCGTTCTCGTGGGGTTGGTTCATGCCTGCACGTCCTCAGGGGTGCCGGGGGCACCGGTGCGGACCCGTTGTCCGCCGTCCGGAGCGGTGGGCGGGGGGACGCCGTCGTCCCCGTCGGTCTGCGGGCCGGGGCCGGCCGTCGCGCCGGCCCGCTCGGCCGAGCGCAGCGCCAGTCGGCGGGCGATCTCGTTGGCGATGACGACGGCCAGCACGATCGTGCCCTGGATGATCGTCACGACCGAGGACGGGATGTCGGCGAACTGCAGCGGGAGCGCGGCCCGGTCGAGGAAGGCGAACAGCAGCGCGGCCAGCGCGATGCCGAGCGGAGCGCTGCGGCCCAGCAGCGCGACGGCGATGCCGAGGAAGCCCAGCCCGGCGGTGAACTCGGTGCCGTAGTCGTACTGCGAGCCGAGCAGGTCGGGCAGGCCGATCAGCCCGGCGATCGCGCCGGAGATGAGCATCGTCTTGACGACCATGCCGCGGGTGTCGACGCCGCTGGCGGTGGCCGCCGAGGGCGACAGGCCGGTGGCGCGCAGGTCGAACCCGAAGCGGGTGCGCTTGAGCAGCACGGCCACGACGACGCCCACCACGAGCGCCATCACCAGGAAGCCGTACAGGCCGCTGCGCGGCGTGGCCAGGCCCAGTGCGGTGAGCAACCCGTTGAGGCTCGGGACCCGGCCGGACTCGGGGATCTCGACGGTCGTGATGATCGAGGCACCCGGCGGGCTGCCGCGCAGCGGGCCGGTGAGCAGGAAGGACGCCAGGCCCAGCGCGATGAAGTTCAGCATGATCGAGCTGATGACCTCGCTCACGCCGCGGGTCACCTTGAGCACGCCGACGATGCCGGCCCACAGCGCGCCGACCACCATCGCCACGACGACGATCAGCAGCACGTGCAGCGGGCCGGGCAGGACCACGGCCGCACCGACCGCGGCGGCCAGGATGGTGGCCAGCCGGTACTGGCCCTCCACGCCGATGTTGAACAGGCCCATCCGGAACGCGACGGCGACGGCCAGGCCGGCGAGGAACAGCGGCACCGCCCGGTTGAGGATCACGACGATCGACTGCACCTGCTGCGAGGGGCTGTCTCCGAGGTCGACCATCACCCGGAACGCCGCGAGCGGGTCCTCCCCGATGAGGGCGATGACCGCCGCGGAGATCACCAACGCGACGAGGACGGCGAGCACCGGGCCGAGCAGGGACAGCCCCACCCGGCGGACGAGGCCGCTCATGCCGCACCCGCCGTCGTCCGCGCACCGGTCATGTGCCCGCCGAGCTCCTCGGGGGTCACCCGCCGCGGGTCGAGGGTGGCCACGAGCCGGCCGCGCAGCATGACGTGCAGCGTGTCCGACAGGCCGATCAGCTCGTCGAGGTCGGCGGAGATCAGCACGATGCCCAGCCCCTCGGCGCGGGCGTCCTTGAGCAGCTCCCAGATCACCGCCTGGGCACCGACGTCGACGCCCCGGGTCGGGTGCGCGGCGACGAGCAGCCGGGGCCGGGCGCTCATCTCGCGCCCGACGATGAGCTTCTGCTGGTTGCCACCGGAGAGGGCGACGGCGAGGGTGTCCGGCCCGGGGGCGCGGACGTCGTACTCGCGCATGATGCGAGCGGTGTCGGCCCGGGCGCCGCGGCGGTCGATGAACGGACCCTTCACCGCCGGCGGGCGGGTCTGGTGGCCGAGGATGCGGTTCTCCCACAGCGGCGCGTCGAGCAGCATGCCCTGGCGGTGCCGGTCCTCGGGGATGAAGCCCACGCCGCTCTCCCGCCGGGCACGGGTGCTCCAGGCGGTGACGTCCTCCCCGCCGAGCAGCACCGACCCGGCGGCCAGCGGGCGCAGGCCCATGATCGCGTCGACGAGCTCGGCCTGGCCGTTGCCCTCGACGCCGGCGATGCCCACGACCTCGCCCTCGCGCACGGTGAGCGTGACGTCGTCCACGACGGGGCGCTGGGCGCCGTCGGTGACCGTCACGCCGACCATCTGCAGCACCGGGGTCTCGCGCACGGTGGACTCGCGGGTCTCCGGCGTGGGCAGCTCGGCGCCGACCATCAACTCGGCCAGCTGCTTGGCCGTCGTCGTCCGCGGGTCGGCGGTGCCGACGGTGGTGCCGCGCCGGATCACGGTGATCGAGTCGGCGACCCGGCGGACCTCGTCGAGCTTGTGCGAGATGAAGATGACCGTCAGGCCCTCGCGCTTGAGCTCGGCGAGGTTGCCGAACAGCTCGTCGACCTCCTGCGGTACCAGGACCGCGGTCGGCTCGTCGAGGATCAGGATGCGGGCGTCGCGGTAGAGCACCTTGGCGATCTCCACGCGTTGCCGGTCGCCGACGCCGAGGTCCTCGACGAGCGCGTCGGGCTGCAGGCCCAGGTCGTAGCGCTCGGAGATCTCCTCGATGCGGCGGCGCGCCACGGTCCGGTCCAGCCGGCCGCGCCTCGTGGGTTCGCTGCCCAGGATCACGTTCTCGAGGACGGTGAAGTTGTCGGCCAGCATGAAGTGCTGGTGGACCATGCCGATGCCCGCCGCGATGGCGTCCGACGGGCTGCGGAAGGAGACCGGGCGGCCGTCGATGAGGATCTGGCCCTCGTCCGGGCGGTGCTCGCCGTAGAGGGTCTTCATCAGCGTCGACTTGCCCGCGCCGTTCTCGCCCACGATGGCGTGCACCTCACCGCGGCGGACCCGCAGCTCGATGTCCTTGTTCGCCACCACGCCCGGGAAGCGCTTGGTGATCCCACGCAGCTCGACGGCGAGGGGGACGTCGCCCGCCGCGGAGCCGTCTGCGGGCGAGTCTGCTGGGGCCATGCCGGCATCTCCTCGCTGTGGACCCGCCGGTGGGCGGGAGGTCACTACGGACGGCACCGGCGTGCGGGATCAGCCGCTCCGCCGGGACCAGGGCCCGGGGGCCGTGGGTATGGTGCCCCACCCGCCGGGCCGCGGAGCACCGCGGGCCCGGGCGTCTGCCGCCCGGGCCCGCGTCGCAGGGTGGTTCAGTCGTGCAGGAACGCCCGCACGGGTGTCACTCGACCGTCGTCGGGACCGTGATGGTGCCGTCGATGATCTGCTGCTTGTACTGGTCGATCTCGCCCTGGATGTCGTCGATGAAGCCGCCGGACCTGGCCAGGTCGATGCCCTCGGTGGACAGGTCGTTGAGGACGTCGGTGGCGCCCTGGACGTTGCCCTCGGAGTAGTCGTTGATGAACTGCTCCACCGCGTTGTCGACCCGCTTGAGCATCGAGGTCATGATCACTGCCTGCAGCGCGGGGTCGCCGACGGTCAGGTACTGGTCGGAGTCGACACCGATCGCCCGGTTGCCGGAGGCAGCGGCGGCCTGGAAGACGCCGATGCCCGAGCCGCCCGCGGCGTGGTAGACGATGTCGGCCCCGGCGTCGTACATGCCCTGGGCGATGATCTGACCGCGGGCGGGGTCACCGAAGCCCGAGACGTCACCCGCCGGGGAGATGTACTGCCGGTCGATGGTGATCTGCGGGTTGACCGCCTGCGCACCGGTCACGTAGCCAGCCTCGAACTTCTCGATCAGCGGGCTCTGCACGCCGCCCACGAAGCCGATGTGGCCGCTCTCGCTCTTCAGCGCCGCGGCCACGCCCGCCAGGAACGACCCCTGCTCCTCGGCGAAGACCAGGCCGGTGACGTTGTCGCCCTTGGCGCCGTCCGCGTTGGAGCCGTCGACCTGGGCGAACGTGGTGTCGGGGAACTGCGGGGCCACCTCGCCGATGACGTCGTCGTAGGCGAAGCCGACGGCGATGACCGGGTTGAAGCCCTGCTCGGCCAGCTGGGTCAGCAGCTGAACGCGGTTGGAGGCGTCCTCGTTGGGGCTGAGCTCCTGCAGCTCGCCGCCGAGGGCGTCGACGGCCGCCGAGGCACCGGCGTACGCCGAGTCGTTGAACGACTGGTCACCGCGGCCGCCGGTGTCGTAGGCCAGGCCGACGCGCAGCTCCTCGGTGGCGGTGCCGCCACCGCCCTCGCCGCCCCCGCCTCCGGTGGGCTCGTCGCTGGCACAGGCCGCCAGGGCCATGCTGCCGGCCAGCAGCAGAGCCGCGGCCTTCATCCTCCGCGCTCGGCGCAAGACGATCTCCTCTCTGGGGGGACGGGCCGCACGGACGAGGCGGCCGGTCCCGGTGGGTCGGGTCCGTGCGTGACTGCCGGCGGGCGCCGGTTCCCACAGCACGCGACGACGGCACGCTAACCGCGCCCCGCATCTGCGCCGAACCCCGTCGGAGAGACCGAGACGGGATCGTTGCCAACGCCGCGACCGCAGTGGCCCGCGCCACGCGCACGCCGCCGACGCCGGGCCGAGGGCTAGCGTGCCCGCCATGCGACGACCGGTGGCACGGCTGGCCGCCGCGGTGCTGGCGACGGGGCTGCTGGTGGGCGGCGCGGGGCCCGCGGTGGCGGAGGACACCCGGCCGACCGCCGACCCGTCCGCGCCCACGCCCACCGCACCTCCGCCCGGCGGACCAGCCCAGGGCAGCGGGCCCGGCGGGGTGACCGTCGGCGGTGAGGAGCTCGACACGCGCGGCACCGTCGTGGTGGACGGGGCTCCCTCGCTGCCGGACGAGGTGGTCGCGCCCGGCTGGCTGGTGGCCGACGCCGGCAGCGGCGCGGTGCTGGCCGCCCGGGACCCGCACGGCCGTTACTACCCGGCCAGCACGCTGAAGGCCCTTACCCTGCTGACCCTCCTGCCGCTGCTGGACCCGGCAGAGGTCGTCGAGGCCACGGTCGAGGACGAGGCGGTCGAGGGCAGCCGGGTCGGCATGGTCGCCGGTGGGCGCTACCCGGTGTCGCTGCTCTACCAGGCACTCGTGATGCAGTCGGGCAACGACGCGGCCAACGCCCTGGCCCGCGCCGCGGGCGGCACCGACGTCACCGTGCGCGCCATGAACGAGATGGCCGAGTCGATCGGCGCCTACGACACCGTCGCGGGGACGCCGTCCGGGCTGGACGTGGCCGGTCAGTCCTCCTCGCCCTACGACCTCGCCCTGGTCTTCCGCCGGTTGGTCGAGGACCCGGACACGGTGGCGCTGCTGCGGACGCGGCTCGCGGAGATGCCCGCGGTCGAGGGCCGCTACCCCGGCTTCCAGATCCACAACCAGAACCCGCTGGCGGGCACACCCGGCAACCTCGGCGGCAAGACCGGCTTCACCGACGCCGCCCGGCACACCTTCGTCACCGCCGCCGAGCGGGACGGGCGGCGGCTGGTGGTGAGCGTGATGGGCACCGAGAGCGTGCCGCTGCGCGCCGCCGACCAGGCCGCGCTGCTGCTGGACTGGGGCTTCGCCACGCCCCCGGCGACCGCGGGCGTGGGCCGGCTGGTCGACTCCGCCGCCGAGGTCTCCCCGCTGCTCCCCACCTCGTGGCCCGGACCGGCCGGCGTGGCCGCCGCCCCGGCCCCCGCGGCCGTGGACGACGGGCGGTCCGTGCTCGTGCCGGTGTCGCTGGCCGTGACCGCCGCGGGCATCGTCGTCGCCACGGTGGTCGGCGTACGCCGGGCGATCGAGGTGGTCCCCGCGCCGGTCAGCCGGGCGCCGGAGCGCCCCGGCCGTCCGCGGCCGGGACCACCGGCCCGCGGCCCTCGGCCACCACGCGCGCGTCCCCCTGCACCCGGGGCAGGGTCGCCGTCCACGCGGCCGTGAAGAAGGCGAACCGGCAGACGACGTTGATCCAGATCAGGATGCCGACGGCGCCGCCGAACGCCGACGCCGTCACGCTGCCCGAGATCAGCGACAGGTAGAGGCTGCCCACCAGCTTGAGCACCTCGAAGCCGACGGCGCCGAACAGCGCCCCGGGCAGCAGCCGGCGCAGCGGGTACGAGATGGAGGGCACGACCCGCAGCAGCCACAGGAAGACGACGACGTCGGTGAGGAGGGCCAGCCCCAGCCCGAGCACGGCGGTGAGCAGGAACAGGCCGGGTGCGCGCTCGAGGCCCAGCGCCTCCAGCGTCCAGGACGTGGCCCGGGTGACCCCGCCGGTGAGGCCGAGGCTGAGCAGCCCGGCGAGGCCGAAGGCGGCCAGCGCCAGCAGGTCCTGCAGGTTGTCGCGGAGGAACTCCGGGTCGTCGACGCGGCCCTTCCAGGTCCGCTCCATGCCCAGGCGCAGCTTGTCCATGGCACGCAGCCCGGCGTAGAGGAAGCCCACCAGGCCGATGAGCCCGGTGATCCCCGCTGAACCGACGGCGCCGTCCAGCTCGTCGGTGATCTCCGCGCCGGTCGAGCCGGGGAAGCTCTCGCGGATGGTGGCGTAGAGCTCCTGCTGCAGCAGCTCGTTGCCGGCGAGGACCAGCCCGATGACCGACGCGACGAGCAGCAGCACGGGCACCAGGCCGAGGAAGACGAAGTAGGTGACGCCCGCGGCCATGAGGTCGCCCTGGGTGCGCTGGTAGCGGCCGCCGGCGCGGGCCAGGTGGTCGAACCACGGGAGGCGGCGGCGCAGCCGGGCGACGCGGTCCTGCCAGCGTCCGGGCAGCTGGGTGACCCGCGACCAGCGGCCGCCGGGAGGCTGGTCCCCGGCGGGCGCAGGTGCGGACCGCTCGGTCCGGGTGGCACTCACCCGCCCCAGTCTGCGGGCAGAACGCCCCCCGCGCGCCCCGGCGGCCACCCTTCAGGGTCCCGCGCCGAGCGTGCGAGGCGCGGGGGGAAGGGCGGTCCTTCCGGTGCTGGAGCGGCCCCCTGCAGGGCCCCGCCCGGCCCGTCCAGAGGCTCGCCGCGAGCTCGCGAGTGGTGAGGAGGACGGGGTCCTCTCACGAGCGGTGGGGGCAGGGGGCCCTTCCGTTCAGAACGGCGGGCCGGTGAGGGGGTACTCGTGGGCGACCACCCAGGCGCCGTCGGGAGTCTGCTCGAACTCGGTGAAGTGCTCGACGCGGAACTCCGCGGAGATGTCGGCCAGCCCGCAGTAGGCCAGGTCGAGCATGTCGGCGGGGACGTCGTGGGCCACGGTCACGTGGGGGTGGTACGGGTAGGACAGCGACCGCGCCAGCGGCCCGCGGCGGACGTCGTTGGCGATGAGTTCGCAGTTGCCGATACCGCGGGCCACGGCCACGAACACCACCGCCGAGACCGGCGCGAACGTCCCGGTGCCCGACAGGTGCATGTCGAACGGCGGGTGGTTGGCCGCGACCTCGGCCAGGTGGGCGCTGATCACCGGCCGGTCGGCCAGCGGAACCTCGGTCGGCGGCAGCAGCGTGACGTGTGGCGGCACCGAGGTGGCCTGCGGGTCACCGACCTTGGCCCGCCAGTCGACGAACAGCTGCGACCAAGGCTCCGGGATGGGGACGACGACGCCGAGGACGGCGGTCTGCGCGGCGCTGCGGCTGCGCGGGACGAAGGTGTCGTCGTTCACGCGGGCGCTCCTGCGGGTGGCAGGAAGCCGACCTTGTCGTAGACGTCGGCGACCGTGGGGACGGCGACCTCGCGAGCGCGGGCCGCACCCTGCGCCAGGATGCGCTGCAGCTCCGCGGGGTCGTCGAGCAGCTCCTGGGTGCGCTGGCGGACCGGCGTCACGAAGTCGACGACGACCTCGGCCAGCTCCTTCTTGAGGTCGCCGTAGCCGCGGCCGGCGAACCGCTCCTCCAGCTCGGGGATCGGCGTGCCCGACAGCGCGCTGTGGATGGTCAGCAGGTTGGTGATCCCCGGCTTCCCCACCGGGTCGGCCACGACCTCGCGGCCGGTGTCGGTGACCGCCGAGCGGATCTTCTTGGCGGTCACCTTGGGGTCGTCGAGGAGGAAGACGCAGCCGGCCGGCGGGAGGCTCTTGCTCATCTTCTTGTCCGGGGACTGCAGGTCCATGACCCGCGCCGCCCCCGCCGGGATGATCCCCTCGGGCAGCGGGAAGGTGTCGCCGAAGCGGCCGTTGAACCGGGTCGCGAGGTCGCGGGTGAGCTCCAGGTGCTGGCGCTGGTCGTCCCCGACCGGCACCTGGTCGGCCTGGTAGACGAGGATGTCGGCGGCCATGAGCACCGGGTAGGTGAACAGCCCGACCGAGGTGCCGGAGGTGCCCTCGCGCTGGCTCTTGTCCTTGAACTGCGTCATCCGGCTGGCCTCGCCGAACCCGGTCAGGCACTCCAGCACCCAGGACAGCTGCAGGTGCTCGGGCACGTGGCTCTGCACGAAGAGCGTGCTGCGCTCCGGGTCGACGCCGAGGGCCAGCAACTGGGCCGCCGAGACGAGGGTGTTGCGCCGCAGCTCCGCCGGGTCCTGGGCGACGGTGATCGCGTGCAGGTCGACGACGCAGTAGAAGGCCTCGGTGTCCTCCTGCAGCCGCACCCACTGCCGCAGTGCGCCCAGGTGGTTCCCGAGGTGGAACGAGCCCGCCGTCGGCTGGATGCCGGAGAGCACACGGGGAAGAGGCACGTCGGCCATCAAACCAGCCGATCCCGGGGCGTGGCGCCACACGTCCCGAACGCCCTCGTCACCGGCGGCGGGTCCCGCCGACGAGAGCGGCCGACCGGACCTGGTCCAGCGCGGCGAGCAGGACGTCGTCCTCCTCGGGCGTGCCGACGGTCACCCGGATCCCCTCCCCGGCGAACGGCCGGGTGATGACCGCTCGGGACTCCAGCGCGGCAGCCAGTCCCGCGGCCTCCTCCCCCACCGACAGCCAGACGAAGTTGGCCTGGCTGTCGGACACGTCGAGGCCGCGCTCGCGCAGCGCGGCGGTGAGCCGTGCCCGCTCGGCGGTGACCGCGGCACAGCGCCGACGGACCTCGTCCTCGCTGGCCAGCGCGGCGACCGCGGCGGCCTGGGCGAGGCTGGAGACGCTGAACGGCACGTGCGTCCGGCGCACCGCGTCGGCGACCGCGGGGTCCTCGGCGACCAGGTAGCCGACCCGCAGCCCGGCCAGCCCCCAGGCCTTGGAGAACGTGCGCAGCACCGCGACGTTGGGCCGCCCGCGCATAAGCTCCAACCCGTCGGGGACGTCGGGGTCGGTGATGAACTCGCGGTAGGCCTCGTCGAGGACGACGAGCGTGTCGGCGGGGACGGCGTCGAGGAAGCGCTCGAGCTCGGTCCGGCGGACCGCCGTCCCGGTGGGGTTGTTCGGGTTGCAGACGAAGACCACCCGGGTGCTGTCGTCGACCGCGGCCGCCAGCGCCCCGAGGTCGTGGGTGTCGGCCGGGCCGTCCGGACGGCCGGGCACCAGCGGCACCTGGATCGACCGGGCCCCGGCCACCTGCGCGAGCAGCGGGTACATCTCGAACGACCGCCAGGCGAAGGCGATGCTCGTGCCGGGGTCGTTGAACGACTGCGCCAGCTGCTGGCAGAGCATCACCGCGCCGCAGCCGGTCACCACCTGGGCGGGGTCGACGCCGTAGCGCTCGGCCAGGGCGGCCGTGAGGACGACGGCGCCGTTGTCGGGGTAGCGGTTGGTCTCCGCCGCCGCGGCCGCGATCGCCTCGACGACGGCCGGCAGCGGCGGGAACGCCACCTCGTTGCTGGCCAGCTTGACCGCCTGCTCGACGCCGATCTCCCGCGCGAGGTCGGCGGGGTTGCGCCCCGGCCGGTAGGCGGGCAGCTGCTGCACCGCCGGTCGTGCGCTGACCACGTCGGGACCTCCTGACCGCGGCTCCGCGTCGCGACGGTGGGTGGCCGCGCGCGGATCTAGGGTGGGCGCATGCGCGTTCTCGTCGCCGGTGGAGCCGGCTACATCGGCAGCGTAGTCACGGCGGCCCTCCTGGAGGGCGGGCACGAGGTGACCGTCCTCGACGACCTGTCGACCGGGCACGCCGACGCCGTCCCCTCGGGTGCGCGGTTCGTGCAGGCGTCGCTGCACGACTCCGCGCCGGTGCTGGCCGAGGTCCGCCCGGAGGCGGTGCTGCACTTCGCGGCCAAGAGCCTGGTCGGTGAGTCGCAGGTCAAGCCGGAGATCTACTGGGACACCAACGTGACCGGCACGCTGGCGCTGCTGGAGGCCATGCGTGCGGCCGACTGCCGCCGGATCGTCTTCTCCTCCACCGCGGCCACCTACGGCGAGCCCGAGCAGGTGCCGATCCGCGAGGACGTCCCCACCCGGCCCACCAACACCTACGGCGCCACCAAGCTCGCCGTCGACGCGATGCTGACCTCCTACGCGGCCGCGTACGACTTCGCGGCGGTGAGCCTGCGCTACTTCAACGTGGCCGGTGCCGCCTACGGCCTGGGCGAGCGGCACACCACCGAGACCCACCTCATCCCGATCGCGCTGCAGGTGGTGGCCGGCCAGCGGGACCACCTGACGATCTACGGCGAGGACTACCCCACGCCCGACGGCACCTGCATCCGCGACTACATCCACGTCGAGGACCTCAGCGACGCCCACCTGCTGGCGCTCTCCGCCCCGGCCCCCGGCGAGCACCGCATCTACAACCTGGGCAACGGCACGGGCTTCTCGGTGCAGCAGGTGATCGACGCCGTTCGCGAGGTCACCGGCCACCCGGTGCCGGTCGAGGTCGGGCAGCGGCGGGCCGGGGATCCCGCGCAGCTGGTCGCCTCCAGCGACAAGATCCGCGGCGACCTGGGCTGGACGCCGAGGCACACCGACCTGGCCGGCATCGTGCGCGACGCCTGGGAGACCGCCCAGAAACGCGCCTGAGCCGGCCCGTCCAGGGGAGGGTCCGGCCCCCGTGCAGGGTCCCGCAGCCCCATCCGGAGGCTCGCCCCGAGCCTGCGAGGGGTGGGAGGGACGGGGTCCTCCAACGAGGAGTGGGGAGGACGGGGTCCTTCACGTGCCGATCGTCGTGGTCGGCACCTGCGCGGGGTCGATCTCGGGCTCCGACGCGCGGCTGACCGAGATCCGCGCGATCCGCCGTCCGTCGAGGTCGAGGACCGTCAGCGTGCGCCCCTCGACCTCGACGCTGTCACCGACGACGGGCAGCCGGCCCAGCTCGGCCAGCACGTACCCGGCCACGGTCTCGTAGGGACCCTCGGGCAGCTGCAGCCCGGTCACCTCGCGGAAGTCGTCGAGGTTGAGCAGCCCGTCGACCTCGTGCGGCCCGTCCGGGCGCTCCTCCCCCTCGCCGGAGACGTCCTCGTCGTACTCGTCGTAGATCTCCCCGATGACCTCCTCGATGAGGTCCTCGAGGGTGACGATGCCGTCGGTGCCGCCGTACTCGTCGACGACGATCGCGAGGTGGTGGTTCTCCCGCCGCATCTCCGACAGGGCGGTGAGGACGCCGGCGGTGCCCGGGAGCCGCTTGACGTCGCGGACCAGATCGCCGACGGTCGCGGCGCGGCCGGCCGGGTGGTTGGGCAGGAGCAGGTCGCGCACGTGCACGAAGCCCAGGACGTCGTCCTCGTCGCGGCCGACGACCGGGTAGCGCGAGTGGCTGGAGTCGGAGACCTGCTTGGCCGCGCGGCTGGCGGTCATCGACGCGTCGAGGAAGTCGACCTCGGTACGCGGCGTCATGACCTCGCGGACCTCGCGGTCGCCGGCCCGGAAGACCTCGCCGATGAGCCGGCGCTCGTCGGAGGTCAGCGACTCGTGCGCGGTCACGAGGTCGCGCAGCTCCTCCTGGCTGATCGACTCGCCGCTGGCCGCCGGATCGCCGCCGAGCAGCCGGACCAGCACGTTCGTCGACTTCGACAGCAACCAGATGACCGGGCGGGAGAGCTTGGCGATCGCGTTGAGGGGTGCGGCAACCAGCAGGGAGAAGCCCTCGGCCCGCTGCAGCGCCAGGCGCTTGGGGGTCAGCTCGCCGACCACGAGTGACAGGTAGCTGATCGCGATGGTGACCAGCACGAGGGCCAGCGTGCCGGCGAGGCCCTCCCGCACGCCCAGGCCGACCAGCCAGGCGGCGAACGGCCGGGAGAGGGTGCTGGCACCGAAGGCGGCGGAGAAGAAGCCGGCCAGGGTCACCCCGACCTGGACGGCGGCGAGGAAGCGGTTGGGGTCGCTGAGCAGGCGCTGCACGGCCTTGCCGCGCCGTCCGCCGTTCTCGCCCATCGCCCGCACCTGGGACTCGCGGAGCGAGACGAGCGCGATCTCCGCCCCTGAGAAGGCGCCGCCGATCAGGACGAAGGCGACGACCATCACGATGTTGAGCCAGACGTCGCTCACCGGCGGCGTGCTCCTGTCGAACGGGGCAGTGGGACGACGTCCATGCTGCCCGCTCCTCCCCCCGAGGGCACCACCCGAGGGGGGTCGGCCCGCCCACAGTGACCTCGGCCACCACCCACTGCCGATCACGCTCCGCGTACGTCTACTCTTGCCAGAGTAACGATTCGTGATCTAGCACCTGGTGAGGGCCACCACTCGTGCACCACATGCAGGCGGGTCCGCCGCTCTCTTCCCGCATCGCCGCAGCACTCGCCCGGTGGGCTCGCCTCCTCCGGCTCCCGCGCCTGGTACCCCTGCTCCTCGTGGTCGGCGCCGTCGCCGTCGTGACGGTCGGAGCGCCCATGGTGTCCGGCGCCGTGACCAGCTTCACCGACCCGGTGGCACTCGAGTCGATCCCGACGCCCACCGGCACCGTCCCCGACACGGTCGGCTCGGGCGGGTCATCGTCCTCCGGCGGGTCGGTGGACCACCCGCTCGTGCGGATGGGCGTCGACGGCGACCCGGCGCCGCAGGCCTCGGCCGCGGCGCCCGCCGCTCCGTCGTCGGTCGAGGCGCCGTCCCCCGTGAGCCCGTCGGCTCCCGTGACCGGGTCCGCGGCAGCCGAGGCGTCGGAGGCCGCCGTCCCCGTCGAGGAGCCGGCGGCCGAGTCCGAGGCCGAGGCCGAGGCGCCCGCCGTCGACGCGGAGACCGAACCGGCGCCGGTGGCCCAGGCCGCCGTCCCCGCGGACCCCACCGCAGAGGCCGCGGTGCTCGCGCTGGTCAACGAGGCGCGGGTCGACGCCGGCTGCGGTGCCCTGACCGCCGACCCGGCGCTGGCCGCGGTGGCGCGGGCGCACAGCGCGGACATGCGCGACCGCGACTACTTCTCGCACACCAGCCCGGAGGGCCTGTCCCCCTTCGACCGGGCCGAGCGGGCCGGCATCGACTACTCGCGGGCGGAGAACATCGCCTTCGGCCAGGCCGACGCGACCGCGGTGATGGAGGCCTGGCTGGGGAGCCCTGGCCACCGCGCGAACATCCTCGACTGCGAGCTGACGAAGCTCGGTGTGGGCGTCGCCGAGGGTCCCGGCGGCCCCTGGTGGACCCAGCTCTTCGGCGTCTGAGAGAGGACCCCCTGCCCCCGGCACTCGCAGGCTCGCGGCGGGACCCTGCAGGGGGCCGCTGCAGGGGTCGGAGGCGGGTGTCCGCCGAACGGGTGTTCCGCCGCCCGCCCGACTCCGTCGATCCGGTAGACAGCAGACCGTCGCCGCGGTCAGCGGAGGCGGCCTGGCCCGACGGACGGAGACACGATGAGCATCGCCTCGAGGGCGGACACGCAGGCGACCGAGGTGCACGCCGCCGACCGCCACGACCTGATCCGGGTGATCGGCGCGCGCGTGAACAACCTAAAGGACGTCAGCGTCGAGATCCCCAAGCGCCGGCTGACCGTGTTCACCGGGGTCTCCGGCTCGGGCAAGAGCTCGCTGGTCTTCGACACGATCGCCGCGGAGTCGCAGCGGATGATCAACGAGACCTACAGCGCGTTCGTGCAGGGCTTCATGCCGACCCTCGCGCGGCCGGAGGTCGACTACCTCGAGGGCCTGACGACGGCGATCCTCGTCGACCAGGAGCGGATGGGCGCCAACCCCCGCTCCACCGTGGGCACCGCCACCGACGCGAACGCGATGCTGCGCATCCTCTTCAGCCGGCTCGGCACGCCGCACATCGGTCCCCCCACGGCGTTCTCGTTCAACGTCCCGACGCGGAAGGCGAGCGGGGTGATGAGCACCGAGAAGGCCGGCGGCCGCGTCGAGAAGAACGTGGTGCGCGACGTGGTCTACATGGGCGGCATGTGCCCGCGCTGCGAGGGCATGGGTTCGGTCTCGGACTTCGACCTCACGGCCCTGTACGACGAGTCGAGGTCCCTGAACGAGGGCGGTCTGATGGTCCCGGGCTACAGCATGGAGGGGTGGTACGGGCGCCTCTTCCAGGGCATCGGCCTCGACCTGGACAAGCCGATCGGGAAGTACACCGAGAAGGAGATGGACGACCTCCTCTACAAGGAGCCGACCAAGATCAAGGTCGAGGGGGTCAACCTCACGTACGAGGGCGTGATCCCGAAGGTCCAGAAGTCGATGCTCTCCAAGGACGTCGACGCGCTGCAGCCGCACGTCCGCCGCTTCGTGGAGCGCGTGATCACGTTCCAGACCTGCCCCGAGTGCGACGGGACGCGGCTCACCCCGGAGGCCAGGTCGTCGAAGATCGGGGGCAAGAACATCGCCGACCTCTGCGCGATGCAGATCAGCGACGTCGCCGACTGGATCCGGGAGCTCGACGAGCCGTCGATCGCCCCGTTGCTCGCCGGACTGCAGCACCTGCTCGACTCGTTCGAGCGGATCGGGCTGGGCTACCTCTCGCTCGACCGGCCGGCCGGCACCCTCTCCGGGGGCGAGGCGCAGCGCACCAAGATGATCCGCCACCTCGGTTCCTCGCTCACCGACGTCACCTACGTCTTCGACGAGCCGACCATCGGGCTGCACCCGCACGACATCGAGCGGATGAACGACCTGCTCCTGCAGCTGCGGGACAAGGGCAACACCGTGCTCGTCGTCGAGCACAAGCCCGAGACGATCGCGATCGCCGACCACGTCGTCGACCTCGGCCCGGGCGCCGGCACCGGCGGTGGCGAGGTGGTGTACGAGGGCACCGTCGACGGTCTGCGGACCAGCGGCACGCTGACCGGCCGGCACCTCGACCACCGGGTGTCCCTGAAGTCCGCGGTGCGCAGCTCCTCGGGAGCCCTCGAGGTGCGCGGCGCGGGCACCCACAACCTGCAGGACGTCGACGTCGACATCCCGCTCGGCGTGCTCACGGTGATCACCGGCGTCGCCGGTTCCGGCAAGAGCTCGCTGATCCACGGCTCGGTCGCGCCGCGGGACGGCGTGGTGGTGGTCGACCAGGGTGCGATCCGCGGCTCGCGCCGCAGCAACCCCGCGACGTACACCGGGCTGCTCGAGCCCATCCGCAAGGCGTTCGCCAAGGCCAACGGTGTGAAGCCGGCGCTGTTCAGCTCCAACTCCGAGGGCGCCTGCCCCACGTGCAACGGCGCCGGCGTCATCTACACCGACCTGGGCGTCATGGCCACCGTCGAGTCCCCCTGCGAGGAGTGCGACGGGAAGCGGTTCCAGGCGTCGGTGCTGGAGTACACGCTGGGCGGCCGCAACATCGCCGAGGTGCTCGCGATGCCCGTGACCGAGGCCGAGGAGTTCTTCAGGGCCGGTGAGGCGCGTACGCCGGCCGCCCACACGATCCTGGACCGGCTCGCCGACGTCGGGCTCGGCTACCTCACCCTCGGCCAGCCGCTCACCACGCTGTCCGGCGGCGAGCGGCAGCGGCTGAAGCTGGCCGCTCAGATGGCGGAGAAGGGCGACGTCTACGTCCTCGACGAGCCGACCACCGGCCTGCACCTCGCCGACGTCGAGAACCTGCTCGGGCTGCTCGACCGGCTCGTCGACTCCGGGAAGTCGGTCGTCGTCATCGAGCACCACCAGGCGGTCATGGCGCACGCCGACTGGATCATCGACCTCGGCCCCGGCGCCGGCCACGACGGCGGCCGGATCGTCTTCGAGGGCACACCCGCCGACCTCGTCGCCGCCCGCTCCACCCTCACCGGCGAGCACCTCGCGGCCTACGTCGCCTGACGCACGGCGGCCCCCTCACCGTGAACGGCGGCCCCCTCACCGCGAGGTGAGGGGGCCGCCGTTGGTGACGCGCTGGAACTTCACGAGGGGTGGGGAGGACGGGGTCCTCCTACGAGGCGTGGGGGAAGGGTGGTCCTTCCTCTATGCCATGGCCTTCTGCAGGTTGCTGTCGATGGCCGCCAGGAAGTCCTGGGTGGTCAGCCACGGGCTGTCCTTGGAGATCAGCAGCGCCAGGTCCTTGGTCATCTGACCGCTCTCGACGGTCTCGATGCAGACCCGCTCCAGGGTCTCGGCGAACCGGGTCACCTCGGGGGTGTCGTCGAGCTTGCCGCGGTGCGCGAGGCCCCGGGTCCAGGCGAAGATCGACGCGATCGGGTTGGTCGAGGTCTCCTTGCCCTGCTGGTGCTGCCGGAAGTGCCGGGTGACCGTGCCGTGGGCGGCCTCGGCCTCGACGGTGCGGCCGTCGGGGCTCATCAGCACCGAGGTCATCAGGCCCAGCGAGCCGAAGCCCTGCGCGACGGTGTCGGACTGCACGTCACCGTCATAGTTCTTGCAGGCCCAGACGTACCCGCCCTCCCACTTGAGCGAGGCCGCCACCATGTCGTCGATGAGCCGGTGCTCGTAGGTGATGCCGGCCTCGTCGAACTCGTCCTTGAACTCGGCCTCGAAGACCTCGGCGAACAGGTCCTTGAAGCGGCCGTCGTAGGCCTTGAGGATCGTGTTCTTGGTCGACAGGTAGACCGGGTAGCCGCGCTGCAGGCCGTAGTTCATCGAGGCCCGGGCGAAGTCGCGGATGGACTCGTCGAGGTTGTACATCGCCAGGGCGACGCCGGCGCCGGGCGACTGGAAGACCTCGTGCTCGATCGGCGCGGAACCGTCCTTGGGCGTGAAGGTCACCGTCAGGGTGCCCTCGCCCGGGAAGCGGAAGTCGGTGGCGCGGTACTGGTCACCGAAGGCGTGACGGCCGACGACGATCGGCTTGGTCCAGCCCGGCACGAGCCGCGGCACGTTGGACATGATGATCGGCTCGCGGAAGATGACGCCGCCGAGGATGTTGCGGATCGTCCCGTTGGGCGACCGGTACATCCGCTTGAGGCCGAACTCCTCGACCCGCGCCTCGTCGGGGGTGATGGTCGCGCACTTGACGCCGACGCCGTGCTGCTTGATCGCGTTCGCGGCGTCGACGGTGATCTGGTCGTCGGTCTCGTCGCGCTTCTCGATGCCCAGGTCGTAGTACTCGAGGTTGACGTCGAGGTACGGGAGGATCAGCTGGTCCTTGATGAACTGCCAGATGATCCGGGTCATCTCGTCGCCGTCGAGCTCGACGACGGTGCCCTCGACCTTGATCTTCGCCACGTGCGGGTCCCTCTCTACATGCTCCGAGCCGGTTCGGCTCAGAGGTCGGCTACGTCGGCCTGCTTGGCGCGCACGGCCTCGGCCGCCTCGCGCAGCCCGGCCAGTTCGCTCTCGGTCAGGTCGCCCTCGACCACGCGGCGCACGCCCTCGCGGCCGATCTCGGCCTCGACCCCGAGGTAGACCCCGGAGATGCCGTACTCGCCGTCGACCCAGGCACACACCGGCATGACCGCACCGGAGTCCTCCATGACCGCGCGCGCCATGCGTGCGGCGGCCGCGGACGGGGCGTAGTAGGCCGAGCCGGTCTTGAGCAGGGCCACGACCTCGGCCCCGCCGTTGCGGGTCCGGTCGACGAGGTGCTCGATGCGGTCGGCCGGCAGGACGTCGGACAGCGGCTTGCCGTCGACGGTGCAGCGCGAGGGCACCGGCACCATCGTGTCGCCGTGCGAGCCGAGGGTCAGGGTGCGCACCGAGCCCACCGGGACGCCGAGCTCCTCGGCGACGTTGTTGGTGAACCGGGCGGTGTCGAGCATGCCGGCCTGGCCCATCACCCGGTTCTTGGGGAAGCCGGTGGCCAGCTGGGCCAGCGCGGTCATCTCGTCCAGCGGGTTGGACACCACGATGACCACGGCGTCCGGCGAGGTCTGCGCGATGTTCTCCGCGACCTGGCGCACGATCTTGGCGTTGGTCTCGATGAGGTCCATCCGGCTCATGCCGGGTTTGCGGGGCAGGCCCGCGGTGATGACGACGACGTCGGAGCCCTCGGTGCCCTCGTAGGACCCCCCGCCGACGCCGACGACCTTCGTCTCGAAGCCCTCGATGGGGCGGGACTGGTTCATGTCGAGGGCCAGGCCCTCGGGCTTGCCCTCGACGATGTCGGTGAGCACGACGGTCTCGAAGACGTCGTACTCCGCGAGACGGAGGGCGGTGGTCGAGCCGTAGAACCCGGCACCGACGACGGTCACCTTGCCGTTCCTGGGCTGCTCTGCCATGGCGGCCAACCTATCGCTGGGCGGGGTACCGCGCCCGGTCGGGGTGCGGCCCCCGTGCAGGGCCCCGCCGCGAGCCTGCGAGTGGCAGGGGCGAGGGCGGCCGCCCTTCAGGGGCCCACCCGAGCTCGCGAGGGGTGGGGGGGAAGGGTGGGGCCCCCGTGCAGGGCCCCGCCGCGAGCCCGCGAGTGGCGGGGACAAGGGGGTCCTTCCTCAGGCGCCCGGGATCGCCAGCGCGAAGGCGGTCAGCGTGACCCCGACGCCGACCAGCAGGACGACGTCCACCGGACGGCTGCGGACGGCGAGGAAGCCGAGCCGGCGCAGGGGGAGCAACAGCCGCAGCACACCGGCGCCGACCAGCGCCAGGCCGACGACGACCAGCCCCCGCCGCCAGTGCTCGAAGGTGACCATGAGCAGCCCGACGCCCACCGCGAGCAGCACCGCCAGCAGCGGCAGCTGCCGCAGCAGGCCGGCCAGGAACGGCCGGCGGGTGTAGAGCGGCGGGCGGGTCATCAGGCCGAGAGGACGTCCGCGGCGGCGGCCTGCTCAGCGGCCAGGACGACGTTCTGCAGCAGCATCGCGCGGGTCATCGGGCCCACCCCGCCGGGGTTCGGGGCGACGTGGCCCGCGACCTCGACGACGTCCGGGGCGACGTCCCCGGCGATCTTGCCGTCGACCCGGCTGACGCCCACGTCGAGGACGGCGGCGCCGGGCTTGACGACGTCCTTCGTGACCAGGCCCGGGACGCCGGCGGCGGCGACCACGATGTCGGCGGTGCGCAGGTGCGCGGCCAGGTCGCGGGTGCCGGTGTGGCAGAGCGTCACGGTGGCGTTCTCGGTCCGGCGCGTGAGCAGCAGACCCAGCGGCCGGCCGACGGTGATGCCGCGGCCGACGACGACGACCTCGGCACCGGCGATCGGGACGTCGTGGCGGCGCAGGAGCTCCACGATGCCGACCGGCGTGCACGGCAGCGGGCCCGGGACGTTGAGCACCAGCCGGCCGAGGTTGACCGGGTGCAGGCCGTCGGCGTCCTTGGCCGGGTCCATCCGCTCGAGGACGACGCTCTCCTCGATGCCCTTCGGCAGCGGCAGCTGGACGATGTAGCCGGTGCAGGCCGGGTCGGCGTTCAGCTCGTCGACGACGGCGAGGACGTCGTCCTGCGTCGCGGTCGCTGGCAGTTCGCGCTGGATGCTCGCGATGCCGACCTGGGCGCAGTCCTTGTGCTTGGCGTTGACGTACCAGCGGCTGCCGGGGTCGTCGCCGACCAGCAGCGTGCCCAGGCCCGGCTGGTGACCGGCCGCGGTCAGGGCAGCGACCCGCTCGGTGAGCTCGGCGCGGATGGCTGCTGCGGTGGCCTTGCCGTCGAGAGTCGTCGCCTGCACGGCCGACAGTCTGCCGGAGAGGGGTCCGGCACGAGCCACCCCGCCCTAGGCTCGCAGGTGCGGGCGCCTCCCGCGCCCGCTGTTGCGCGAGGAGTGCAGATGAGCGAGCGCGAGCAGTCCCCGGCCCCCGGGACGCGGGGCACCGCTGACTGGCGGGAACAGACGATCCCCGGCATGCAGCCGGTCGGCGCGCCGGTGGGGGCCGGCGGCCCCGGCTACGCCGGCGGCCCACCTCCGCCGCCCCCGGGGTACGCCCCGCGCCCAGCCCCGGAGTACTCGACCACGCCGGTCCGGGTGCGGCGCCCGGACAGCCTGGCCAGCCTGCTGCTGCTGTTGGCCGGCATCGCCGCGGGGGTCAGCCTGCTGCTGCGCTGGCTCCCGGTGAGCGACCTGACCGGCTGGGACCTGGTCCGCCGCGGCTTCGACGATGCCGCCGACGGCGGTGTCGCGGCGCTGTTCGACAACGGGTTCTGGCAGCCGATGGCCGTCGTCCTGGGTGGCGCGGTGCTGTTCCTGCTGGGCCTGCTCGTCGTCCTCCCGGCCCACTCGCACCGCTTCCTCGGGGTGCTGGCGCTGCTGGTCAGCTTGGTGGCCGGAGCCGGGGTCCTGGTGCCGCTGGCTGCCGAGGGCTGGGACCTGGACACCATCGACACCGGGTTCTGGTTTGCCGTGGCCGTCCCGGCGCTCGGCCTGCTCGGCGCGCTGAAGGCCCTGTTCACCGGCCCCCGCTGGAGGTGATCAGTCCACCACGAGGGCGCCGTGGGCGCGGGCGACCTGGACGGCCTGGACGAGGTCGAGCTGCACGCCGGTCAGCTCGAACGCCCGCCAGTCGACCGCGTCGGTCGAGGCGCCGCGCAGGTCGGCCCCGCGCAGCTTCGCGCCCTGCAGCCGGGCCCGGTCGAGGTCGGCACCGGTGAGGTCGGACTCGCGCAGGTCGACGTCGGTCAGGTCGGCCTCCCGGAACCGCTGACCGGCCAGCACCACCCCGGAGAGGTCGGCGCCGCGCAGCGACGTCCAGCTCCAGTCGCTGTCGGTCGTGGTCATCGGGCGCAGCTGCGCACCGGGGAACTGCGAGCCGGTGAGCTTGCAGCCGTCCCAGGTGACGTCGAACAGCCGGGCGCGGTCGAAGCGGCAGGAGAGGAAGGCCGTCCCCAGGTGCTCGGCACCGCCCATCCGCACCCCGGTGAGCACGCACGAGTCGAAGACGCACCGCCGGGTGACCAGCTCCTCCAGCCCGGCGTCCTCGAACCGGCAGCGGGTGAAGGTGACGCCGTCGAGCTCGGCGCCCCACCAGTCGATCCGGGCGTAGTCGGCCCCCTCGACGACCGCGCCGGCCTCGGGCGGCCGGACGTGCGGCCGCGGCCCCGTGCCGGTCGGCCGCGTCCGGAGGCTCATCGCGAGCCTGCGAGCGGTGAGGGGGACGGGGTCCTTCTCCGAGGGGTGGGGGGTCGAAGGACCCCGTCCCCCTCACCCTCCGCAGGCTCAGGATGAGCCTCTGGACGGGACCTCAATGGGCGAAGTGGCGGGTGCCGGTCAGGTAGACCGGGATGCCGGCGGCGGCCGCGGCCGCGACGACCTCCTCGTCGCGCACCGATCCGCCGGGCTGCACGACCGCCCGGACCCCGGCGTCGAGCAGCACCTGGAGGCCGTCGGCGAACGGGAAGAAGGCGTCGGAGGCGGCGACCGAGCCGGCGGCCCGCTCCCCCGCCCGCGCGACGGCCAGCCGGGCGGAGTCCACCCGGTTCACCTGGCCCATGCCGACGCCGACCGTGGCCTTGTCGTGGGCCAGGAGGATGGCGTTGCTCTTCACCGCGCGGACCGAGCGCCAGGCGAACACCAGGTCGTCGAGGCCGGCGGCATCCAGCGGCTCGCCGGTGGCGAGGGTCCAGGTGGTGGGGTCGTCGCCGGGGGCGTCGATGCGGTCGACGCTCTGGACCAGCAGCCCGCCGCTGATCGGGCGCATCTCGGTTCCCGGCGGGGCCACCTCGGCCAGGCGCAGCAGCCGGATGTTCTTCTTCGCGGTGAGCACCTGCAGCGCGTCCTCGGTGAAGGACGGCGCGACGACGACCTCGGTGAACACCTCGGCCACCTGCTCGGCCGTGGTGAGGTCGACCTCGCGGTTGGCCGCGATCACGCCGCCGAAGGCCGAGACCGGGTCGCACGCGTGCGCCTTGCGGTGGGCTGCGGCGATGTCGGTGCCGACGGCGATGCCGCAGGGGTTGGCGTGCTTGATGATCGCCACGCAGGGGTCGGCGTGGTCGTGCGCGGCCCGCCACGCGGCGTCGGTGTCGACGTAGTTGTTGTAGGACATCTGCTTGCCGTGCAGCTGCTCGGCGTGCGCCAACCCGGGCCGGTCGCTGCGGTACAGCGCCGCCCGCTGGTGCGGGTTCTCGCCGTAGCGCAGCACGTCGGCGCGCCGCCAGCCGGCGGCGACCCAGCCCGGGAACCCCGAGTCGTCGTCGGGGGCGACGACGTTGCCCAGCCACGAGGCGACCGCGATGTCGTAGTCGGCGGTGTGCCGGAAGGCCGCGGCGGCCAGCGACTGCCGCTCGGCCAAGGTGAAGCCCCCGGCGGCGACGGCGGCGAGGACGTCGCCGTAGCGGGCCGGGTCGACGACGACGGCCACCGACGGGTGGTTCTTGGCCGACGCGCGGACCATGGCCGGGCCGCCGATGTCGATCTGCTCCACGCACTCGTCCTGGCCGGCACCGGAGGCCACCGTCTCGGTGAACGGGTAGAGGTTGACGACGACGAGGTCGAACGGCGCGATGCCGAGCTCCTCGAGCTGCTGCACGTGCTCGGGCCTGCGGCGGTCGGCCAGGATGCCGGCGTGCACGGCCGGGTGCAGCGTCTTGACCCGCCCGTCCAGGCACTCGGGGAAGCCGGTGACCTGCTCGACCGGCGTGACCGGCACCCCGGCGTCGGCGATCCGGCGGGCGGTCGCGCCGGTGCTCACCAGCTCGACGCCGGCGTCGGCGAGGCCGCGGGCCAGCTCCTCGATGCCGGTCTTGTCGTAGACGCCGAGCAGGGCTCTGCGGATGGGCATGCGGACCGGGGTGCGGTCGCTCATCGGGGGTCCTCCGTGGTCTCGGTGCCGAGGCCGGTGACCACGCGCGCCACCGTCTCCACCAGGAGCTCGCGCTCCACGTCCTTGATCCGTTCGTGCAGCCGGGCCTCGTCGTCCCCGGGGAGCACGGGCACCTCCCGCTGGGCGATCACCGGTCCGGTGTCGACGCCGGCGTCCACCCAGTGCACGGTGCTGCCGGTGACGTCGACGCCGGCGGTCAGCGCGTCGCGAACGGCGTGCGCGCCGGGGAAGGCCGGCAGCAGCGCGGGGTGGGTGTTGAGCAGGCGGCCGCCGAAGCCGTCGAGCACGGCCGGGCCGACGATCTTCATGAACCCGGCGGAGACGACGAGATCGGGCCGGTGCGCGGCGATGGCGGCGGCCAGCGCGCGGTCCCAGGCGCCGCGGTCGGGGTGGTCGCGCAGCGCGCAGGTGAAGGTCGGGATGCCACGGCACCGCGCGTGCTCGAGCCCTGGGGCGTCGCGGTCGCTACCGACGGCGACCACGGTGGCCGGGTAGCCCGGGTCCTCCGCGGCGGTCAGCAGCGCCTCGCACAGCGACCCGGTGCCCGAGAGCAGGACGACGACCCGCGCCCGCGCGGAGGTCTCGGGGGCGGGCACGGCAGCGACCCTATAAGGACCCCGTCCTCCTCATCCCTCGCACGCTCGGGACGAGCCTCTGGACGGGGCCGGCGCGGGATGGGGCCGGGAACTCCCTTCAGGCCAGCGAGCGCCAGCGGGTGACCGCGGCCGCGACCGCGGCGGCCACACCGGCCTGCAGCGCCACCGCCAGCCCCGTCGCGACCGGTGGCGCCCCGACGTCGGCCAGCGCGCCGTCACCGAGCGAGCCGCCGGCGGCCCAGGCGAGCAGGCCGCAGGCCAGGCCGACCAGCACGCCCGACAGCACACCCCACAGCCCGGCGACGACGGAGCCGCCGTCGTCGTCGCGCAGCCGCCGGCCGAGCGTCGCGCCGGCGACCAGGCCGGCGAGCGCCGGCACCACCTGGGAGGCGAAGGCCAGCAGCGGCACCGCCTGGGTGTCGGGCAGCGCGGCCAGCAGCGGCAGCGCCGGCACCGCCCCGAGGGTGACGCCGTGCACGGAGACGAGCGTGCCGCTGCCGACGGCGAAGCCCGGGCCGGCGGCCACGCCGATCGCGGCAGCGGCGGCGTTGGGCAGCAGCAGGACGCCGAGCACCAGGAGCCCGACCGCGCCGGCGCCGGACCCGCCGAGGGACCGCGACAGCGCCGCGTAGCCCCCGGCGTCCGCGGCCAGGGCCACCGCCACCATGAGCAGGCCGAGGGCGACGGCGGTCAGCAGCCCGGCCGCGACCGCGCGCAGCAGTGGCCGCACCGGCCCCGGCGCGGAGTCGAGGAGGTCGTCGAGCAGGCCGGCGTCGCGGGCGGTACCCCAGCCGGCTGCGAGCAGGGCGATCACGCCGCTGCCGACCGCGGACCGCAGCAGGTCGACCTGCGCCCCCGGGGTGGTGACGAGCAGCCCGACGAGCACGGCGAGCAGGATGTGCGTCCCGACCGCCGCGGCCACGACGGCGGCCAGCGACCGCCCGACGGTGAGGTCGCAGGCGCGGACCACTCCCCGGCCGGCACTGGACAGGCCCCAGGCGACGACGAGGCTGAGCAGCAGCGGCGCCAGCACCAGCGGACCGGACCCGAGCGTCAGGCCGCCGCCCTGGGCCAGCAGCCACAGCCGGCCGGACAGGCGCGCCGAACCGGCGACGGGCATCCCACCGGCCGGGTCGAGCGTCTGCACCACCACCGAGGCGAGGCCCACGCCGAGCAGGCCGAGCACGGTGACGGCGGCGGTCGCCGCGGCGGCGAGGACGGGGGCGTGCCACGCGGTGCGGGTGCCCGGGTCCCGCTGCCCGGGCAGGTTCAGTCGGGCGAGCAGGGAGACCACGCCCCCACTGTCCCAAGGCCGGGCCGGGATCGTCGGACCACGCGCCCGGCGGATCCGAGGATCGGCATGAGGAGGGCTACGCGGACGGGTCGGACCCCGCGCCCGGGGCGGTCGAGCCGCCCGGCCGGTGGGGATCCCGGTCGCCCTCGGACGGCGGCGTCGTGGATCCCGGTGGGGTCGGCGGGGACGGCTCCGGGGCGTACGGCGCGGCGTACGGCGGCTGCTGCTGGCCGTACGTGGCCGGCTGCCACGGCTGACCGGGCTGCTGGGTGGGCCAGGGCGTGCCAGCGGAGGTCGTACCCGGGCGGCTGTGGGGCTGGCGCAGCAGCGTCAGGACGGCGACCACGACGGCGGCGGCCGCGGTGAGGAAGGTCAGCAGCGCGAAGGGGCTGAACCCGCCCTCGAAGGAGCTCAGCCACTCGGCGAAGGTCAGCAGGAGGGCCAGCGAGGTCAGACCCACGGTGACGAAGCCGCGCGGGAAGGGCAGATCGAGGTCCACGACGGCGGGGAGCAGGGACCACACCGCGGCGAGGACGAGCAGCACGGCCGCGATGGTGACGAGGGCGAAGTCGAAGCCGTTGATCGACTCGGAGAACCCGAACCCGAAGTCGAAGGTGAACCACGGCAGCGCCGCGAAGAGCAGGAACGCCACGGCGCAGAGGGTCACCAGCCAGTCGCCCCGGTGCACCCGCGTGCGGTCGAGGCCGACCTGCGGGCCGCTGCGGGCCTGCGGCGCCCACGGCTGCTGGGCCGGGGGCTGCTGCCCGTACGGCTGCCCCCAGGGCGCCTGCTGGCCGTACGCCGGCTGGCCGTGTCCCGGCTGGCCCCACGAGGACTGCCCGTACGGCGGCTGGCCGTAGGGCTGCGGGTACTGCGCACCGGAGCCCGGCTGCCCGTAGCCGTACCCGGGCTGCTGGCCGTAGCCCGGCTGGCCGTAGGGCGGCTGTCCGTAGGACGACTGGCCGTAGGACGACTGGCCGTAGGGCGCGCCGTAGCCCGGCTGCTGTCCGTACCCCGGCTGGCCGTAGGACGGCGGCTGCTGCCCGTACCCGGGCTGCGCCTGCTCCGGCGCGGACTGCCCGCCGTCCGGACGCGGTGCCTCCTCGCCCTCACCCGGCTGGCGCCCGTACCCGCCCGGCTGCTGCGGCGGCTGACTGGTCATCGCGGGGCGCTCCTCGGTCGTGGCCTGGTGACTGCGCGGATCGTGGACACCGGCCCGCAGCCCGTGCGACCGCGGCGCGCCCATCATCCCCCGTCCGGGTGCGGGCCAGACGCAGGGACGCCGCTGCCCGGCGACCCCGAGGGGCCACCGGGCAGCAGGTGACGTGCTGGAACGGCGACCCCTCAGGTCCCGCGCCGAGCCTGCGAGGCGTGGGAGGGAGGGTGGTCCTCGTTCAGGCGCCGACGATCTCGCGCATCAGGCGGGCCGTCTCCGACGGGGTCTTGCCCACGCGGACACCGGCGGCCTCGAGGGCCTCCTTCTTGGCCTGCGCGGTACCGGCCGAGCCCGAGACGATCGCACCGGCGTGGCCCATCGTCTTGCCCTCGGGCGCGGTGAAGCCGGCGACGTAGCCGACGACGGGCTTGGTGACGTTGGCCTTGATGAAGTCCGCGGCCCGCTCCTCGGCGTCGCCACCGATCTCACCGATCATCACGATGGCCTCGGTCTCCGGGTCGTCCTGGAAGGCCCGCAGGCAGTCGATGTGCGTGGTGCCGATGACCGGGTCGCCACCGATGCCGACGCAGGTGGAGAAGCCGATGTCCCGGAGCTCGTACATCATCTGGTAGGTCAGCGTGCCGGACTTGCTGACCAGCCCGATCCTGCCCTGCTTGGTGATGTTGGCCGGGATGATGCCGGCGTTGGAGCGCTCCGGGCTGATCAGCCCCGGGCAGTTCGGGCCGATGATGCGGGTCGAGCCGCCCTGGGCGTGGGCCCAGACGTGGGTCGAGTCGTGCACCGGGATGCCCTCGGTGATGACGACGGCGAGCCCGATCTGGGCGTCCACGGCCTCGATGACGGCGTTCTTCGCGCCGGCCGGCGGCACGAAGATGACGCTGACATCGGCGCCGGTCTCCTTCATCGCCTCGGCGACACCGCCGAACACCGGGACGCTGGCGCCGTCGAAGTCGACGCTCTGGCCGGCCTTCTTCGGGTTCACGCCGCCGACGATCGCCGTCCCCGAGGACAGCATGCGCTGGGTGTGCTTGCGCCCCTCGGAGCCGGTCATGCCCTGGACGATGACCTTGCTGTTCTCGTTGAGGAAGATCGACATCTCTGTTGGTCCTGTCTGGGGTTGATGGAACGGCCCCCTTCCAGGGGCCCGCCCCGAGCCTGCGAGGGGTGGGGAGGAAGGGGGTCCTTCCTCAGGCGGCGGCGAGCTCGGCGGCCCGGCGGGCGGCGCCGTCCATCGTGTCCACCAGGGTCACCAGCGGGTGGTTGGCCTCGGCGAGGATCCGCCGGCCCTCCTCCACGTTGTTGCCGTCGAGCCGGACGACCAGCGGCTTGGTCGCCTCGTCGCCGAGCAGCTGCAGCGCGTGCACGATGCCGTTCGCGACCGCGTCGCAGGCGGTGATCCCGCCGAACACGTTGACGAAGACGCTCTTGACGGCGGGGTCGGACAGGATGATGTGCAGCCCGTTGGCCATGATCTCGGCCGAGGCGCCGCCACCGATGTCGAGGAAGTTGGCCGGCTTGACGCCGCCGAACTCCTCACCGGCGTAGGCGACGACGTCCAGGGTGCTCATGACGAGCCCGGCGCCGTTGCCGATGATGCCGACCTCCCCGTCGAGCTTGACGTAGTTGAGGTCCTTCTCCTTGGCCGCGGCCTCCAGCGGGTCGGCCGAGGCGGAGTCCTCGAGCTCCTCGTGCTGCGGGTGCCGGAAGCGGGCGTTCTCATCGAGGGTCACCTTCGCGTCGAGCGCGAGGACGGTGCCGTCGGGCGCCTTGGCCAGCGGGTTGACCTCGACCAGGGTGGCGTCCTCCTTGGCGAAGGTGTCCCACAGCTGGACGGCGATGGCGATCACCTGGTCGCGCACCTCGGCGGGGAAGCCGGCGGCGTCGACGATCTCGGCGGCCTTGGCGGTGTCGACGCCGGTGGTGGCGTCCACGGGGATGCGGGCCAGGGCCTCGGGGCGCTCGACGGCGAGCTGCTCGATCTCCATGCCGCCCTCGACGCTGGCCATGGCCAGGAAGGTGCGGTTGGCGCGGTCGAGCAGGTAGGAGAAGTAGTACTCCTCGGCGATGTCACTGGCCTGGGCCACCATCACGCGGTGGGTGATGTGGCCCTTGATGTCCAGGCCGAGGATGTCCTGGGCGCGCGCCCGGGCGTCCTCGGCGCTGTCGGCGAGCTTGACGCCACCGGCCTTGCCGCGGCCACCGGTCTTCACCTGCGCCTTGACGACGACGGTGGTGCCGATCTCGCGGGCGATCGCCTCCGCCTGCTCGGGGGTCTCGGCGACGCCGCCGGGGAGCACGGGGACACCGTGCGAGGCCAACAGGTCACGGGCCTGGTACTCGAAGAGATCCACGAACAGGCACCGTATCCCCCGCCGGACCGGCGCCGCGCACCGGCGCGGAGAGGGTGGGCGGCATCACACGGCGCCGACCACCGGGGCCTCCCGGCGACGAGGAGCCGCAGCCGTGCGCCGAGCCGCCGCCGTGCCGACGACTGCCCTGTTCACCGCGGGGGTGACCGTCATCCGCCGAGCTGTCCGCGCAGCCAGTCGGCGATCTCGGCGGGCGGGCTGCCGGGTGGGAAGAGGCGGGTGCGGCCGGGCGGGTCGGCGTCCGCGCCGCAGCCGAAGACGGCGACGTCGTCGACACCGCGGTCGGCGAGCAGCGCGGCCAGCCGGGCGAGCAGCGCCCGTGCGTCCGTGGGGAGCTCCGGCAGGCCGACGGCGTCGGCGTCCTCCTGGACCACGGTGTCGGCGAGCGCCTCAGGTGAGAGCCGGCCGGCGTGGACCACCTCCATCCCGGCGTCGCGCAGGCCGCGGGCGACGGTCCCGGTGGCGCGGTCGGCGTCGTCGTCCCCCCAGGTGGCGACGACGACGCGGATGCGCTCCTCGGCGGCCGCGTCGGGTGCGGTCACCGGGCCGGCGCCCGGCGCAGCCGCCAGGCCAGCACCGTGAGGACGACGTAGCCGACGCCGGCCAGCAGCAGCCCGACGCCGGGCAGCGTCCACTCCAGCTCGTCGGACACCACGGCGTCGCGCAGGCCGCCCAGCCCGGCGGCGAGGACGACGGCGGCGATGGCGAGCAGGCCGCCGACCGCGGCCAGCCGCGGCCGCAGCGAGGGGGCCAGCACCGAGCACAGGACGACGGTCCCTGCGAGCAGCAGGCCCCCGAGCAGCGCCAGCCCGGGACGCTCGAGCAGCCCCTGCGGCCCCTCCTGTTCGACCACGACCTGCAGGCCGGTGGTCGGGTCGGTGACGATGCGGTCGGGGAGGTCGGCGGCCGGCAGCACCAGGCACAGCACGGCACCCACCCCGAGCACGACCGCGGCGCCGGCGAGCGCCGGGCGGACGGGGTCGAGGGTGCCGGCGTCGTCCATGACGGTGCGCCCCCAGGCGGCCACCCCCAGGACGCCGGCCAGCACGGTGAGCCCCAGGGCGACCGCACCGAGCACCCAGCCGGGCCCGACGTCGACCGAGCTGGTGAGCACCCGCTGGCCGGCGATGACCTCGATGCCCGGCCGGATGGTGGAGGTGCTGGCCCGGTAGAGCTCGATCAGCAGCAGCCCCAGGGCCAGCGCGCCGCCGATCCCGGCGTAGGAGAGGCCGAGGCGCGGCACCCGGCCGGCGACGAGGCCGCCGCCGACCGCCGCGGCGGTGAGGGGCACCAGCAGGCCGGCGAGCAGGCTGAGAGCCCCGGCGGACTGGGACACCTCGGTACCGCCGACGACGAGGTAGGTCGGGAAGAGGGCGGCCGCCCCGGCGAGG
The DNA here is from genome assembly GCF_053502545.1 of Geodermatophilus sp. URMC 65. NCBI lineage: Bacteria > Bacillati > Actinomycetota > Actinomycetes > Geodermatophilales > Geodermatophilaceae > Geodermatophilus > Geodermatophilus sp. URMC 65. The sequence continues at coordinate 3,401,154 of NZ_CP199954.1, read as the reverse complement.
CCGGCGAGGACGAGCAGCACCCCCGTCACGCGGGCGGGCACCGGCGGCTCGCCGACGACCAGCCCGTCGGCCGGCACCGCGGCGGCGGGCTCGGGCGGGCGGCGGGGTCCGGCGCGGCGGGCGGACGGGCGCGCCGTCCTCCCCTCGGGGCGGGTCGAGCGGTCGCGGGTCGAGCCATCGCGGGCGACCACGGTTCCCCCTTCGTCATCGGTCACGAACTGGCCTCGGTGCGTGGCGCCGATGTGACGAGCACCACACAGCCGCTTTACCGTCAGGTGAACTGGGGTACCCCAGGGAGGTCGTCGTCCCCGCCGGGACGAACCCGATCAGCGGTCCCGGACGGGGGAGGAACGATGCGCCCACTCAGCGACCCGGAGTCCGATCCAGCGTCGCACACCGACGCCGGCGGGCCGGGAGCGCCACGGCACCCGGTGCGGTCGCTGATGAGCCTGGCCACGCTGACCGGCGGGCTCACCGAACTGGCCCTCGTCGGGGCCCACGCGCTCATCTACCCGCTCGGCACGCGCACCGAGCCGCTGCGCCCCGACCCACGCTGCCGCCCCGGCGAGCAGCCGCCCGCGGTGCGCGCCCTGTTCGCCGCCGACCCGCTGGCCGCGCGCGTCCCCGTCGTCCTCGTGCACGGCCTGATCGACAACCACTCGGTCTTCGCGGTGATGCGGCGCAGCCTGCGCCGCCGCGGGTTCACCTCCGTCTGCTCCTGGAACTACAGCCCGCTGCTCACCGACGTGGCGCGCGGCGCCGCTGCCCTCGGCGAGCACCTGCAGCGCGTCTGCGAGCAGACCGGGCACGAGCGGGTGCACGTCATCGGGCACAGCCTCGGCGGTCTGCTCGCCCGCTACCACGTGCAGCGCCAGGGCGGTGACCGGCACGTCGAGTCGCTGGTGACGCTCGGGACGCCGCACCAGGGGTCGGTGCTCGCCCACCTGCTGCCCACCCCGCTGGTGCGCCAGCTCCGGCCGGGCTCGCCGGTGCTGCGGGAGCTCACCGAGCCCGCGCCGGGCATCCGCACGCCGGTGACCGCGATCTACAGCGACCTCGACCAGGTCGTCCTCCCCACCAGCGCCGGGCGGTGCGACCACCCGGACCTGCAGGCCCGCAACGTGCTGGTGCGCGGCGTCGGCCACATGTCACTGCCCTTCCACCGCGCCGTCCTCGACGAGGTCGCCGCCACTCTCGCCGGCCACCGCCGGCCGCGGACCCAGGCCCCCGCACGGGCCGCCGTCGCCTGAAAGAGGACCCCGTCCTCCTCACCCCTCGCAGGCTCGGGGCGAGCCTCTGGACGGGGCCGGCCGGGGACGGGCCGCCTCATGCCCCCCGCCCGCCACACCCGTCACGCGTGGCGGGCGGTCGTGCGCTGCGACACCGCCACCCCCGTCACACCCGCCTCACCCGGCGCAGACGTGTCGACACCCGGGTGTCGGTGACCCGTCGCGGAGCTGACTGATCGTTACGGTCCGATCACGGAGCCGGTACCCACCGGCAGACGTCCCCGGACGTCCCCGCCGCCGTCGCTCCCCCGACGGGTCGCCCCGCGGCGCCCGCTCGGGGAGGCGCTCCCGAAGAAGGTGCCCCGTGATCGGCTCGACCGGCCCCGCGCTGCTGGAGCGACCGCGCACCGACGACGGGGCCGCCACCGGCGCCGTCCCCGCCGTCCCCGCCGTCCCCGCCCTCGTCGAGACGACCGAGGCGCCGGCCGCCGAGACCGCCGGTCCCGACGCCGCCGAGGAGCCCGCCGCCGGCCGGCGTCGCCGCCTGCCGCGCCCGCCCGGCCGGCGCGGCCCCGTGTGGCTCGCCGCGCTCGTCGCCGGCGCCGTCGTCGCCGCCCTGCCCAGCACCCTCGGCAGCGACACGGCCGGGCTGTCGGTCAGCGCCGCCGACTACGGCCTGGGCGTCGCCTCCGACGTCGGCTTCAGCGGCGACCTCGAGGACGTCGGCGTGCGCCGCGGCATCACCGAGGCCGAGGCCCAGGCCCGGCTCGGCGAGCTGGCCGCCTCCCGCGCCGCCCGGGAGCCGAAGACCGTGCTGCCCACGCAGGGCCGGCTCACCACCTGCTTCTGCATGCGCTGGGGCACGATGCACTACGGCATCGACCTCGCCGGGCCGCTGGGCACGCCGATCCACTCGGCCACCGACGGCGTCGTCATCCGCGCCGGCCGCGCCTCCGGCTACGGCAACGCCGTCTACATCCAGGACCCCGACGGCAACGTGCACGTCTACGGCCACATGCGCTACTACGACGTCCAGGCCGGCGACATCGTGCACGCGGGCGACCCGATCGCCAAGATCGGCAACGAGGGCCAGTCCACCGGCCCGCACCTGCACTACCAGATCCACCGCGGCGGCATGACCGGCCGCCCGATCGACCCGCAGGAATGGCTCGCCGAGCACGGCGTGGTCATCTGATCTGTCGGCCTCCGGCCGACGACCGCAGCCAGGTGCCGATCCCCAACGGCGCTGAGCCCGTCCTGCCCCTCCTCGCGGAGCCCTCCGGGCCCCCCTCCTCGGGTCAGAGCTTGACGAGTGGGGCGTAGCGCAGGACCAGGCGCTTGGTCCCGCCGGAGCCGAAGTCGACCGTGGCCTGGGCCTTGTCCCCCATGCCGTTGACCTCGACGACCGTGCCCAGCCCGAAGGCGTCGTGGCTGACCCGGTCCCCGACGTCGACGGAGATGACCGGCCGGTTGCCCGCGCCGCCGCGCAGCCCGCCGGTGGACAGCCCGGTGGCCGCCACCCGCTGCTGCGCCGACCGGTAGCCGGTGCTGGGCGCGGGCGTCGGCTCCTTGCCCGCCCACCGCACGGTGTCCGACGGCAGCTCGTCGAGGAAGCGGGACGGCGGGTTGTAGGCCGGCTGACCCCAGCTGGTGCGCACCGTGGCCCGCGAGATGAACAGCCGCTGCTGCGCCCGCGTGATGCCCACGTACGCCAGCCGGCGCTCCTCCTCCAGCTCGCGCGGGTCCCCGAGGGCGCGCAGGTGCGGGAAGACGCCGTCCTCCATGCCGGTGAGGAAGACGACCGGGAACTCCAGGCCCTTGGCCGTGTGCAGGGTCATCAGCGTGACGACGCCGGCCTCGTCCCCGGCCACGGGGATCTGGTCGGCGTCCGCGACCAGCGACACCTGCTCGAGGAAGTCGGTGACCGAGCCGCCCGGGTTGGCCGCCTCGAACTCCGCGGCCACCGAGATGAGCTCGTTGAGGTTGTCGACGCGGCCCTCGTCCTGCGGGTCGGTGCTGGCCTCCAGCTCGGCGAGGTAGCCGGTGCGGTCGAGGATGCTCTCCAGCAGCGCGGCCGGACCGGAGCCGGTCTCGGCCAGCTGCTCGAACTCCTCCAGCAGCGCGACGAACTCCTGGATCGCCTTGAGCGACCGCGGCGCCAGGGTGGTGACCTCCGAGCACCGGCGCAGCGCCGACCCGAACGCGATCCGCTCCCGGTCGGCGAAGGACTCGATGCAGGACTCGGCCTTCTCGCCGATCCCCCGCTTGGGCACGTTGACGATGCGGCGCAGGCTCACGACGTCGGCCGGGTTGGCGACCAGCTTCAGGTAGGCCAGCGCGTCGCGGACCTCCTTGCGCTCGTAGAAGCGCACCCCGCCGACCACCTTGTAGGGCATGCCGACGCGGATGAACACCTCCTCGAACACACGGGAGGCGTTGTTGGTCCGGTAGAAGACCGCGATGTCCCTGGGCTTGGCCTCGCCCTCGTCGACCAGCGCGTCGATCTGCTCGGCGACCCAGGCGGCCTCGTCGTGCTCGTTCTCGGCGACGTAGCCCTCGATCAGCTCGCCGTCGCCGGCGTCGGTCCACAGGTTCTTGGGACGGCGGCCGGTGTTCTTGGCGATGACCTGGTTGGCCGCCTTGAGGATGCGCTGCGTGGAGCGGTAGTTCTGCTCCAGCAGGATCGTCGTCGCGTCGGGGTAGTCGCGCTCGAACTCGTCGATGTTGCGGATCGTGGCGCCGCGGAAGGCGTAGATCGACTGGTCGGCGTCCCCCACCACGCACAGCTCGGCCGGCGGCACCGGGCCCGCTGCGCCGTCGCCCACGCGCCCCACCAGCTCGCGGACCAGCACGTACTGCGCGTGGTTGGTGTCCTGGTACTCGTCGACCAGGACGTGCCGGAAGCGGCGGCGGTAGTGCTCGGCGACGTCGGGGAACGCCTGCAGCAGGTGCACCGTCGTCATGATCAGGTCGTCGAAGTCCATGGCGTGCGCCTGGCGCAGCCGCTGCTGGTACAGCGTGTAGGCCTCGGCGAGCACCTTCTCCGGCGCCGTCCCCGGGACGTAGCTCTCCTCGTCGATGAGCTCGTTCTTCAGGTTCGACACCTGGGCGGCCAGGCTGCGGCCGGGGTAGCGCTTGGCGTCGAGGTCCAGGTCGCGGGCGACCATCGTCATGAGCCGGACCGAGTCGCCCTGGTCGTAGATCGTGAACGACGACTTCAGGCCCAGCTTGGCGGCCTCGGCGCGCAGGATGCGCACGCACATCGAGTGGAACGTCGACACCCACATCGCCCGGGCGCGCGGCCCGACGAGCGCGGCGACGCGTTCCTTCATCTCCCCGGCGGCCTTGTTGGTGAAGGTGATCGCCAGGATCTCGCCCGGCTGCACGCCGCGGGCGCCGAGCAGGTAGGCGATCCGGTGGGTGAGCACCCGGGTCTTGCCCGAGCCGGCGCCGGCGACGATGAGCAGCGGGCTGCCCTCGTGGACCACGGCCTGCCGCTGCGGCCCGTTGAGGCCGGCGAGCATGCGGTCCAGCTCCCGCCCCACCGAGCCGGACGCGGAACGCTGGAGGGACGCGGTGCCGGGGAGGGCCTGCTGGACGCTGCTCATGACCACACCACTGTAGTTCGGTCGGGCGACACGGCCCGCCGTCGCGGACCGCCGTCCCCAGGGGTCGCGCTGGCTCCCGCCGTCAGCGCTGTGGCACACTCACCGACGTGCTGCTCGCCACCGTCAGCTTTTACTACGGCCACCGGGATCCGGTGTCCGTCACCGCTGGCTGAGCAACCGCCACAACAGACGCCCCGGGCCCGAGGAGCCCGGGGCGTTTCTCGTCCTCGGGGTCCGACGGCCACCGCCCCGCCCCGGAGGACCCCGATGACCGCCACGCTCCCCACCACCCCCGCCGCCGACGAGCGCATCGCCGAGCTGCGCGGGCAGATCGACGAGTGCGACGCCGAGATCATCGCGCTGGTGCAGCGCCGGCTGGCCGTGTCGCAGGAGATCGGCGAGCTGCGCCGCGCCGCCGGCGGCACCCGGCTCTCGCTGTCCCGCGAGCAGCAGGTGCTCGCCCGCTTCCAGGCCGCGCTCGGCCGGGACGGCGCCGCGCTCGGCATGATGCTGCTGCGCCAGGGCCGCGGCCGCCTCTGAAGAAGGACCCTCCTGCCCCCCACCGCTCGCAGGCTCGCGGCGGGGCCCTGCAGGAGGGCCGCTGTCGTCGGTCACGCACGCCGCTGGTCGGGCGGCGGGAAGTCGGCGTGGCGGTGGACCAGCCACCAGTCGTCCTCGATCCGCTTGAAGACGTGGGTGACCCGGATGGTCATCGGCCGGGCCTCGCCGCCGTCGACACGCACCGTGCCGTGCTCGAAGCCGACCGTGTAGGCGAGGTCGCCGCTGACCTCGACCACCTCGTAACGCGGCACGAGCTCACCGTCGCTAAAGCGGCCGCCGACCCAGTCGAAGGTCCGGGTGACGGCGTGGTGTCCCTTCTCGATCGGACCCCAGGCGCCGAACAACGTCACGTCCGCGGAGTCGGCCCAACAGGCCGCGTACGGGCCGGGGTTGCCCGCTCCCATCGCCGCCAGCCCGTCGGCGACGCGCTCGAGGGCCCGGGACAGTGCAGCATCCATGCGCCTCTCCCCCTCGGTGTGCCGTCAGCGTGCTCCGGCCCCGTGACCGGCGGAACCCGCGGCGGCGTGTCACGTCCGGCGCCGTCGTCCCGTCTCCATGAGCACCAGCCCACGGAGAGGACGACGACCAATGGCCCGCATCCCGCTCGACCCGCCCCGCACCCGCCTGTACCGCCTCGCCGAGTGGTACGCGCGCCGGACCTACGGCGTGGTGCCCGACCCGCTCGCCGCCATGGGACACCACCCGCGGGTCCTGGTGACCGACGTGCGCTTCGAGACCTCACTGGCCCGCTGGGACCGGCTCGACCGCACGCTGAAGGCCCTCGCCGTCATGGCCTCGGCCGTCGCGATCGGCTGCTCCTGGTGCGTCGACTTCGGGTACTGGGTCAGCACCAACGAGGGCGTGGACCCCGCCAAGCTGCGCGCCGTCCCGGGGTGGCGGGACAGCGACGTCTTCACCGACCTGGAGCGGCGGGTGATGGCCTACGCCGAGGCCGTGACGGCGACCCCACCCGCCGTGACCGACGAGATGGTGGCCGAGCTGCGGCGCGATCTGGACGACGCCCAGCTGGTCGAGCTCACCATGATGGTGGCCGTGGAGAACGTCCGGTCGCGGTTCAACAGCGCGCTCGGGCTGACCAGCCAGGGCTTCCGGGACCGCTGCGAGCTCCCGGCCACGACATGACCGGCGCGGACGCCGGCGCCGACCCGCTGGCGGCCTTCGAGCGGCACCGGCGGCTGCTGTTCACGGTCGCCTACCAGATGCTCGGGAGCGTCGCCGACGCGGAGGACGTCGTCCAGGACACCTGGCTGCGGTGGTCGGCGACCGACCGGACCGACGTCGCCGATCCGCGGGCGTACCTGGTGCGGATCACGTCCCGGCTGGCCCTCGACCGGCTGGGCTCGGCGCGCAGCCGCCGGGAGAGCTACGTCGGGCCGTGGCTGCCCGAGCCGCTGCTCACCGCCTCCTCCCCCGTCGCGAGTGCTGCCCCGCCACCGGACCCGGACGACGCTGCCGCGCTCGGGGACCAGGTCTCGCTCGCCCTGCTGGTGGTCCTCGAGACGCTGTCCCCGGCCGAGCGGGCGGTCTTCGTCCTCCGGGAGGTGTTCGGTCTGCCGACGGCGGAGGTGGCCGCGATCCTGGGCCGCAGCGAGGCCGCTGTCCGGCAGACGGCGCACCGTGCTCGGGAGCACGTGCGGGCCCGGCAGCCGCGCTTCGACACCGACCGGTCCACGCAGCGGCTGGCCACCGAGCGCTTCCTCGCGGCCTGCGCCGGTGGCGACGTCGAGGCGCTCCTGGCCGCACTGGCGCCCGACGTCGTCCTGGTGTCCGACGGCGGGGGCCGGGCGAAGGCGGCGCTGCGGCCGATCGTGGGCGCCGAGAAGGTGGCCCGCTTCCTCCTGGCGACCACCGCCCAGGGTCTCGCGATCCCCGGCCTGCACGTCGAGATCGCCGAGGTCAACGGTGCCCCCGGCGTCGTCGCGTGGGTCGGGGGTGAGCCGTACATGACCATCTCGCTGGTCCTGGTCGACGGGCTCGTCGAGCAGGTGCTGGTGGTACGCAACCCGGACAAGCTGACAGGGCTCCCGTCGGTGGGGACGAGGTCGACCTAGGCTCGCGCGGGTGACCTCCCCACAGCCCCGCAGGCCCGCCAAGCACGTGGAGCGCGCGCTGTGCGTGCTCGCCCACCCCGACGACATCGACTTCGGCAGCGCCGGCACCGTGGCGACCTGGACGGCGGCCGGCACCGAGGTCACCTACCTGATCGTGACCGATGGGGACGCCGGCGGTTTCGACGACACCCCGCGCGACCAGATGGGGCCGCTGCGGCGGGCCGAGCAGGAGGCGGCTGCCAAGGCGGTCGGCGTCACCGACGTGCGCTTCCTCGGCCACCCCGACGGCCGGCTGGAGCTGACCCTCGACCTGCGCCGCGACATCAGCCGGGCGATCCGCCAGGTCCGCCCGCAGCGGGTGCTGACCAGCTCGCCGGAGCGGATGTGGGACCGGGTCGGGGCCAGCCACCCCGACCACATGACCGTGGGCGAGTCCACGCTGCGCGCCGTCTACCCCGACGCCCGCAACCCCTTCGCCTTCCCCGAGCTGCTCGCCGACGAGGGGCTGGAGGCCTGGACGGTGTCCGAGGTGTGGCTGACCGCCAGCCCGCGCGCCGACCACGTCGTCGACGTGACCGACGTCGTCGAGCTGAAGTTCGCCGCGCTCAAGAGCCACGTGAGCCAGGTCGGCCACCTCGACGACCTGGAGGCCTTCGTCACCGACTGGATGCGCCAGAACGGCCGCCGTCTCGGCCTGCCCGCGGGCCGGCTCGGCGAGGCCTTCCAGGTCGTGCACACGGCGTGATCTGTCGGCCTACCGGCCGACACCGCCACCAGGTGCCGTCCCCCTGCGCCGTGGAGCCGCTGCGTCACGCCTGCGCGGAGCCCTCCGGGCCCCACTCGGCGCGACAGGGCTCCATCACAACAGCCGGTTCGTGGCCGCCCAGCGGGTGAGCTCGTTGCGGTTGGACAGCTGGAGCTTGCGCAGCACGTTCGACGCGTGGGACTCCACCGTCTTCACCGAGATGAACAGCCGCGAGCCGATCTCCCGGTAGGTGTAGCCGCGCGCCAGCAGCTGCATGACCTCCCGCTCCCGGGCACTGAGCAGGTCCAGGCCGGGGTCGGTGGCCGGGTCCTCGCGCTGCGGGGCGGACGGCGTCGTCGCGGCGAAGGCGTCGAGCACGAACCCGGCCAGCCGCGGGCTGAACACCACGTCCCCGTCGGCGACGCGGGCGACGGCGTCGCGCAGGTCCGGACCGGAGATGGTCTTGGTGACGTACCCGCGGGCGCCGGCGCGGATGACGGCGATGACGTCCTCGGCCGCGTCGGACACCGACAGCGCCAGCCAGCGCACCGACGGCAGCTCGGCCCGCAGTGTCTCGAGCACCGCCCGCCCGCCGCCGCCGGGCAGGTGGACGTCGAGGAGGACGACGTCGGGCACGGTCGCCCGGATGCCCTCCACGGCGCCCTCGACGTCGGCAGCCTCACCGACGACGTCGACCGCGCCGCCGAGCTCTGCGCGCACGCCCGAGCGCACCATGGCGTGGTCGTCGACCAGGAAGACGGTCGGGCGGCCGGATCCGTGGGTGGTCACGCGGCCGCCTCCTGGCGAGGCAGGCACAGCTCCACCTCGGTGCCCTCGCCCGGTGCCGAGCGCACCGTCGCCGTCCCGCCGAACCGGGTCAGCCGACCGGTCACCGAGTCGCGCAGCCCGCGCCGGTCGCCGGGCACCGTCGACGGGTCGAATCCGGCGCCGCGGTCCCGGACGAAGACCTCGATCCGCTGCGGCGACACCTCGGTGTACAGGTCCGCGACGGCCGCCCCGGAGTGCTTGGCGGCGTTGACCAGCGCCTCGCGGGTGGCCGCGCCGAGGGCGGTGAGGGCGTCGTCCAGGGGGGCGTCGCCGACGACGACCGACTCGACGGTCAGCGCGTGGTCGGCCTCCACCTCGGCGACCACGCCGGACACCAGCGCCGCCCAGGTGCCGCCGCCCACGGCCGCCGCCGGCTCGTAGAGCCAGGTGCGCAGCTCGCGCTCCTGGCTGCGGGCCAGCCGGGAGACCGCGGTGGCGTCGTCGGCGTGCCGCTGGATGAGGGCGAGGGTCTGCAGCACCGAGTCGTGCAGGTGGGCGGCGACGGCAGCCCGCTCCTCCGAGCGCACGCGGGCGGTGCGCTCGGCCTCGCGGGAGGCCAGCAGCCGTCGCCACAGCGGCGCGGTGGCCAGCGCGATGCCCGCCAGGATGACCAGGGTCGCGGCGAAGCCGTTGCGGGCGTTGGCCAGCTGGCCGGTGGTGGCCAGCAGCAGCACCACGCCGACGACGCCGAGGGCCACCCCGCCGGCGAGCAGCCACGGGAGGCCGGGGCGGGCGAGCGTGCGGTCGGTGTCCAGCTGGCGCCAGATGACGGTCAGCCCGATCCCGACCAGCAGCAGCGGCAGGACGAGGTTGCCGCCGCCCCAGGTCCCCAGCTGGGTCACCAGGATGAGCGCGCCGAGGCCGAGCAGCCCCAGGCCGAGGGTCTGCCGGCGGCTGGGCTCCTCGGCGGCCTCCCCGACGACCGGAGCGGCGTCGACGTCGGCGACCGGCATGAAGAACCACAGCAGCGCGTACGCCACGACGCCGATGCCGGCGGCGGCGAGCACGACGAAGGCGACGCGGACGACGAGCGGGTCGGCCCGCAGGTGCACCGCCGTCCCCGCGGCGACGCCCGCCAGCAGGCGCCCGGAGCGCGGGCGCACCAGCGGCGGCCGCACGGGCACGGGCAGGGTCGTGGTCACGGTTCCGATCGTCGCACCGGGACGGCGCTCCGCGGCACCGGGGAGCACCCCACGTCACGGACCAGGGTCGGATGGGGGCGTTCCCTGATGGACCGCGCCGTCCGGCGTGAGGATGGTCTGTGCCATGACATCCGCACCGCCTCCCGCTCCCCCGTCGGCAGACCCGCCGGCGGCCGCGTACCCCCCGCCGCCCGGGCCACCGGTGCGGCCGCCGCTGCGGCGCAGCCGCGGCGACAGGGTCATCGGCGGCGTCTCCGGCGGCCTGGCCGAGTACAGCGGCATCGACGCGCTGCTGTGGCGGGTCGGCTTCGTCGCCCTGGCGCTGGCCGGCCCCGGCGTCCCGGTCTACCTGCTGCTGTGGCTGCTCATGCCGGCCGGTCCGGCGTTCGACGGTCCCGGGGCCAGCCGCGCCCCCCGCATCGCCGGGCCCCGCTCCCCGGTGCCTGGGCTGACCCTCGCCGGGCTGCTCATCGTCGTCGGCTCGCTCGTCCTGCTCAGCCGCTTCACCGACTGGGACGTGGGCCCGCGCATCGTGCTCGGCACCGGACTGCTGGTCGTGGGGCTCGGCCTGGTCGCCGCCGCCTTCTCCGGCGGACGCACGGCCAAGGGCGGGCTGATCACGCTCGGCATCGTCCTGTCCCTCGCCTTGGTGGTGGTCGCCGCCGAGCCCTGGCGGGGCGTCGACGACGGCATGGGCGACCGCACGTACCGCCCGGTCGACGCGGAGGCCGTCCAGCCGGTCTACGACCAGGGGATCGGCGACGCGACGCTGGACCTCTCCCGCATCGACCCGTCCCGCCTCGACGGTCCGATCGTCACGAGGGTGGACGGCGGCGTGGGCAACGTCGAGGTCGTCGTGCCCCGCTCGGCCGACGTGCGGATCGAGGTGGACGGCGGCATCGGGAACGTCGACGTCCTCGGCCTCGGCTCCGACGGCGGCTACTCCCCGGGCACCGGCTCCGCGTCCTGGACCGGTGACGGGAACCCCGAGATCGAACTGACCATCGACGCCGGTGTCGGTGACGTGGAGGTGCGCCGTGCCTGATTACAGCGAGTTCCCGACGACCCCGACCGCCTGGCAGGAACAGCAGCTGAGGGACTGGCAGATCGTGACCCCGCTGTCGACCGAGGACCCGCCCCGACCACAGCGCCGCGGCGTCGACCTCACCGCCCTCGTGCCGGGCCTGGTCTACGTCGTCCTGGCGATCGTGCTGATGGCCGGCGCGGTGCTACCGCTCGGCCTGGTGACCGAGGGTGGCCTGCTGTGGCTGGTCCTGATCGGTGGCGGCGTCGCCCTGCTGGTGAGCGAGCTGCGCAGGGCGCGCCGCAGGCGCTGACCGCATGACACGGAGGGCCCGGGGAGCACACCGCTCCCCGGGCCCTCCGCGGTGTCGGAGCGCGGTGCTCGCCAGGGCAACGCCGCGACGGATGCCCCTTCGAGAGCGGACGGCACGAGGGTGACCCCCTCGGCAGCGGCTGCTCCCGCAGCTGGCGGTCGAACGCCACCACCACCTGGCACTCGGGCCAACCGCTCACGGATCCGCTCGGCCTCGTCCCCCGCCAGGTCGGGATCGGTCGCCGCACCCAGCACCGCCACCACGTACTCGTTCATGCTGCGCCCGAGTCGGCCCGCGGCTGCCCGCACGCGCTCGACGAGTTCGTCCGTGGTGCGGACGGCCAGCTGCGCCATGCCCTCACGGTGGAAGGCATGCCTGCACCTCGCGCCTGGTCAGAGCGCGCGGTAGTAGCGCACCAGCGGCAGGCCGGTGAACCCGTGCCGCTCGTAGAGGGCACGGGCCGGCGCGTGGCCGTCGTCCCCGCCGGTGCCGATGACGGCGAGCGGCACACCGCGTGCCCGCATCTCGCCCACCGCCCGCTCCAGCAGCCGGCCCGCGATCCCCGCCCGCTGGTGCGGCGGGGCGACGGCGATCATCTCCACCTCCCCGACCGGGGTGTCGCCCTCCTCGGTCCACCGGACGGCGACGAACCCGACCGGGGCGCCGTCGACGTCGGCGACCCAGGCGTCGAGCGACCGGCACACCTCGGCCACCGCCGCGGCCTGCGCCGTCCGCCAGTCGGGGTAGACCAGGCGGTAGGCCCGCGGCCCCATGACCTGCTCGAAACCGGCGAACACCGGCGCCCACGCGTCGAGGGAGAACGCGACGACGGCGTCGACGTCGGCCTCGGTCAGCGGCCGGAGGGTGGCGTCCACGCCGCGGATGAGACCACGCGCGTCAGCCGGCGGTCATTCCCATTCGATGGTGCCCGGCGGCTTGCTGGTCACGTCCAGCACCACGCGGTTGACCTCCTCCACCTCGTTGGTGATCCGGGTGGAGATGCGGGCCAGGACGTCGTAGGGCAGCCGGGTCCAGTCCGCGGTCATCGCGTCCTCGCTGGACACCGGGCGCAGCACGACCGGGTGGCCGTAGGTGCGCCCGTCGCCCTGGACGCCGACCGAGCGGACGTCGGCCAGCAGCACCACCGGGCACTGCCAGATCTCGCGGTCCAGGCCGGCGGCGCTGAGCTCGGCACGGGCGATCGCGTCGGCCCTCCGCAGGACGTCGAGCCGCTCCTGGGTGACCTCGCCGATGATCCGGATGCCCAGCCCCGGGCCCGGGAACGGCTGCCGCCACACCAGCGACTCGGGCAGGCCCAGCTGCAGGCCGACCTCGCGCACCTCGTCCTTGAACAGGGTCCGCAGCGGCTCGACGAGGGTGAAGGTGAGGTCCTCGGGCAGCCCGCCGACGTTGTGGTGGCTCTTGATGTTCGCCGTCCCGGTGCCGCCGCCGGACTCGACGACGTCCGGGTAGAGCGTGCCCTGCACGAGGAAGTCGACGGTCTCGCCGTGCGCCTGGGCGTCGGCCACGACGTCGAGCGCCGCCTGCTCGAAGACCCGGATGAACTCGCGACCGATGATCTTGCGCTTCTGCTCCGGGTCGCTGACGCCGGCCAGCGTGCCGAGGAACTGCTCGCGGGCGTCGACCACCCGCAGGTCGGCGCCGGTGACGGCGACGAAGTCCCGTTCGATCTGCTCGGTCTCGCCCTCGCGCATGAGCCCGTGGTCGACGTAGACGCAGGTCAGCCGGTCGCCGATGGCCCGCTGCACCAGCGCGGCCGCGACCGCGGAGTCGACCCCGCCGGACAGCGCGCACAGCGCCCGCCGGTCGCCGACCTGCGCCCGGATCCGCTCCACCTGCTCCTCGACGACGTTGGCCATCGTCCAGGTCGGCTCGAGGCCGGCGATGTCGAACAGGAAGTGCTGGAGCACCGTCTGCCCGTGCGCGGTGTGCCGCACCTCGGGGTGGAACTGCACGCCGGCGAGCTTGCGGTCGACGTCCTCGAAGGCGGCGACCGGCGCCCCGGTGGAGGTGGCGGTGACGGTGAACCCGGGCGGGGCGGCGCTGACGGAGTCCCCGTGGCTCATCCACACCGACTGCTCGACCGGCAGCGAGCCGAACAGCCGGCCCTGCGTGGTGACCGTCAGCGGCGTGCCGCCGTACTCGCGGTCGCCGGTGCGCGCCACCGTGCCGCCGAGCGAGGCGGCCATCGCCTGGAAGCCGTAGCAGATGCCGAACGCCGGGACGCCGGCCTCGAACAGCGTCGGGTCGACCTGCGGGGCGTCCTCGGCGTAGACGCTCGACGGCCCACCGGAGAGGACGATCGCCGCCGGCTTGCGCGCGACGATCTCCTCGGCCGGGACGTCGGAGGGGACGATCTCGGAGTAGACGCCGGCCTCGCGGATCCGCCGCGCGATGAGCTGGGCGTACTGCGCGCCGAAGTCGACGACGAGGACGGTCGGGAAGTCCATCAGTCGTCGCCCCGACCGCCGATGACCAGGTCGACCCGCTGGAACTCCTTCAGGTCGCGGTACCCGGTCTTCGCCATGGTCCGGCGCAGCGCCCCGAAGAGGTTGGTGCGGCCGTCGGCGGCGCGCGCCTCGCCCAGCAGGACGTCGCGCAGCGAGCCGACGGGGGGGATCAGCGCCGACGTCCCGCCGCGGGGCAGCCGGGGGTGGGCGGCCACGGAGTCCCACCAGACCCCGCCGCCCGGGGCCTCGGCCGCGGCGCGCAGCGGCTCGCCGAGCTGGACGGCGTCCGCACCGCAGGCCAGCGCGCGGGCGATGGCGCCGCTGGTCTCGATCCGGCCGTTGGCGATGACGTGCACGTAGCGGCCGCCGGTCTCGTCGAGGTAGTCGCGGCGGGCAGCTGCCGCGTCGGCGATCGCGCTGGCCAGCGGCACCCGGATGCCCATGACGGCGTCGGTGGTGGAGAAGCTGTCGGCGCCGACGCCGACGATCACGCCGGCCGCGCCGGTGCGCATCAGGTGCAGCGCCGTCTGGTAGTTCGCCGCGCCGCCCACGATCACCGGGACGTCGAGGTCGGCGATGAACTCCTTGAGGTTGAGCGCGTCGTCCTGGGTGGTGACGTGCTCGGCCGAGACGATCGTGCCCTGGATGACCAGCAGGTCCACGCCCGCGGCGAGCACGGCCGGCGCCAGCTGCAGCGTGTGCTGCGGCGAGACGCGGACGGCGGTGGTCCCCCCGGCGTCGCGCATCTCCTTGATGCGGGCGCTGATCAGGTCCGGTTTCACGGGCTCGCAGTAGACGTCCTGCAGCAGGGCGACCGGTGGGGGCCCGTCGCCCGCGGCCTCCCGCAGCCGGCGGTACACCGGCGTCGGGTCGTCGTACCGCGTCCACAGCCCCTCGGCGTTGAGCACGCCCAGGCCCCCGGCCTGGCCGACGGCGATCGCCGTGGCCGGGCTGACCACGGCGTCCGACGGGCTGGTGACCAACGGGATGTCGAACCGGAAGGCGTCGATCTGCCAGGCGGTCGAGACGTCCTCCATGTCCCGGGTGCGCCGGGAGGGGACGATCGAGACCTCGTCGAGGTCGTACCCCCGGCGGGCGAAGCGGTTGAGGCCGATCTCGACGGTGTCGCGCGTGGTCACGGTCAGCGCCTCCGGTGGTTCGGAGCCTGGACGGTCTCGGTCACGTGAGGACCCTCGTTGGACACGTGGCTCACCGACCGCGGTAGTTCGGGGCTTCGACGGTCATCTGGATGTCGTGCGGGTGGCTCTCCACCAGACCGGCCGAGGTGATCCGGGTCAGCTGACCGCGCTCCTGCAGGTCGGCGATGGTCTGCGCACCCGCGTAGCCCATCGAGGCGCGCAGCCCGCCGACGAGCTGGTGTGCGACGCCGGCCAGCGGACCGCGGTAGGGCACCTGCCCCTCGATGCCCTCGGGGACGAGCTTGTCGTCGGAGAGCACGTCGTCGGCGAAGTAGCGGTCGCGGCTGTAGGACTGGTTGCCGCGCTTCTGCATCGCGCTCAGCGACCCCATGCCGCGGTAGGTCTTGTACTGCTTGCCGTTGACGAAGACCAGCTCGCCCGGCGCCTCCTCGACGCCGGCGAACAGCCCGCCGATCATCACCGTGTCGGCGCCGGCGACCAGCGCCTTGGCGATGTCACCGGAGTACTGCAGCCCGCCGTCGGCGATCACCGGGACGCCGGCCGGCTTCGCCGCCAGCGCCGCCTCGTAGATCGCGGTGACCTGCGGGACGCCGACGCCGGCGACCACGCGGGTGGTGCAGATCGAGCCCGGGCCGACGCCCACCTTCACGGCGTCCACCCCGGCGTCGACGAGCGCCTGGGCGCCGGCGCGGGTGGCGACGTTGCCGCCGACGACCTGCACGCCGAAGTCGGCCTTGACGCGCGCCACCATCTCCAGCACGGCCCGCTGGTGGCCGTGCGCGGTGTCGACGACGAGCACGTCCACGCCGGCGTCGACCAGCAGGCCGGCCCGTTTGTAGGCGTCGTCGCCGACGCCGAGGGCCGCGCCCACCACGAGGCGGCCGTCGGCGTCCTTGGTGGCGTCCGGGTACTGGTCGCGCTTGACGAAGTCCTTGACGGTGATCAGGCCGCGCAGCCGCCCGGCGTCGTCCACCAGCGGCAGCTTCTCGACCTTGTGCTTGCTCAGCAGCTGCAGCGCGGTGTCGGCGTCCACGCCAACCGGCGCGGTGACCAGGGGCATCGGCGTCATGACGTCGCGGACGAGGCGGTTCTTGTCGGTCTCGAACCGCATGTCCCGGTTGGTGCAGATGCCGACCAGGACGCCGTCGGCGTCCACCACCGGTGCGCCGGAGATGCGGTAGCGGGCCGACAGCGCGTCGAGCTCGGCCAGGGTGTTGTCCGGGGCGGCGGTCACCGGGTTGGTGACCATGCCGGCCTCCGAGCGCTTGACCAGGTCCACCTGGCCGGCCTGCTCCTCGGCGGCGAGGTTGCGGTGCAGGACGCCGACACCGCCGACGCGCGCCATCGCGATCGCCATGCGGGCCTCGGTGACGGTGTCCATCGCGCTGGAGAGCAGCGGTACGGCCAGCCGGATGCCGCGGGTCAGCCGGCTGCTGGTGTCCACCTCGGCCGGCACGACGTCGGACGCGCCGGGGATGAGCAGGACGTCGTCGTAGGTCAGGCCGAGCGGCGCGAACTTCGCCGGCAGCTCGGGGACGAACTCATCGGGCTGCATCGGTTGCCGCCACCCCTCCGGTCGGCCGGCACCCTCGTGGGCGCGCGGGGAGCCGCCCTCGATCGTAGGCGGCACCCCGCGGGGCTCCGTGTGATGTCCGTCCGGCCACTACCGTGGCACCCGTGAGTTCTTGGGACGACGCTTCCGGGCCCGACTTCGGGTCCACCGACCAGCCAGGTCCGCCGCCGCTGACCATGGAGGAGCGGGCCGGCGTCCTGGACGACCTCGCCGAACTGGAGGTGTTCCGGACGCTGCTGGAGCCCACCGGCATCAAGGGCATCGTCGTCGACTGCCCGGACTGCGACGAGGAGCACCACGTCGACTGGGCCCTGATGCAGGCCAACCTCCGCCAGCTGCTCGAGGAGGGCCAGACCGGCCGGCACGAGCCGCCGTTCGACCCCGATCCCGACGACTACGTCAGCTGGGACTACGCCAGCGGCTACGCCGACGGGATCGCCGCGATGGCCGAACGCGAGGAGCCCGGCGGCGACGGCCGCGCCGGCAGGCACGCCCGGGACGACTGAGCACGTCGATCCGTAGACCGGCACCGCGGACAGGTGCCGTCCTCAACCCGTCTTGCGTCCACTCCCGCACTCGGCCACGAGGCCTACGGGCCACTCTGAGGACCGGTCACCGAACGAGGGTTCGGCGGGCCGTGCCGCGACGGGCGTGGCATCCCGCGATGTTGCCGTGGGCAACTCCTCAGTCAACACAGAACTCGCCCTGCGGCGCCACGGCGAAGATCGACATCTCGTCGAGGAGACACGTGGACATCTCGACGAAACGAGGCCGCCCGATTCTCAGCCCATAGCGTTCCGTCGTCCGGCGATCACCGGGCGTCAAACTCGGAACGGCGGCGCTCAGCGCCGAGTGAGGAACCCATCGTGCAGAAGCGCAAGCTGCTCATCGCCGGCATGTCGGGAGTCATCCTGACGGCGGGCTCCGTGTCGTTCGCGGCCACCGCGCTCGCCGCACCCGCGGCCCCGGCCGTCATCAAGGTCTGCGTCGCCGACAAGGGCGGGGCCATGTACCAGGTCTCCTCGAAGACCACCAAGTGCGCTCGCGGTCAGCACCTGGTCACCTGGAACCAGACCGGCGTCCAGGGTGCGCCGGGCAAGGCGGGCGCCCCTGGTCAGACGGGCCTCGCCGGCACGCAGATCCGGACCGGCACGGGCCTGGCCAGCGCGGCGATCATCAAGTACTCGAAGAAGGGTGACCTCTACCTCGACCTCACCCCGGGCAAGGTCACCATCTCCGTCTTCGACGGCACGAAGTACGGCCCGGCGACCTCGCTGCAGGGCGCGAAGGGCGACACCGGCGCCCAGGGCATCCAGGGCATCCAGGGCATCGAGGGCATCCAGGGTGAGAAGGGCGTCGACGGCACCCAGATCCGGTCGGGCCAGGGCCTGGCCACCAAGGAGGTCCTCGAGGCCTCGAAGACGGGCGACCTCTACGTCGACCTCACCCCTGGCGCGGTCACCGTCGCCGTCTTCGACGGCACGGAGTACGGCGAGCCGGTCTCGCTGC
Organism: Geodermatophilus sp. URMC 65; assembly: GCF_053502545.1. Classification (NCBI taxonomy): domain Bacteria; kingdom Bacillati; phylum Actinomycetota; class Actinomycetes; order Geodermatophilales; family Geodermatophilaceae; genus Geodermatophilus; species Geodermatophilus sp. URMC 65. The sequence continues at coordinate 3,382,919 of NZ_CP199954.1, read as the reverse complement.
AGGGCGCCCAGGGCGAGCAGGGCCTGAAGGGCGACAAGGGCGACACCGGCGAGCAGGGCCTGAAGGGCGACAAGGGCGACACCGGCGAGCAGGGCCTGAAGGGCGACAAGGGCGACACCGGGAAGTCCGTGACGGTGAAGCACGAGAAGGGGGCCTCCGACCTCGACGGGGTCACGCTGACCGTCACCTGCGCAGAGGGCGAGACCGCGATCGGCGCGGGCTACAGCGGCGTCGAGAACGGCGTGCAGCTCACCGGCAGCGACGCCGGCACCCTGCCCACCGAGTGGGTGCTCACCTTCGACGCCGACCCGGGCGCGGCGGTCACCGGCACGGCGCTGTGCGCGGCCACGGTCTGACCCACTCCTAGGACGACACAGCGGGGACCGGCGTACGCGCCGGTCCCCGCTCGTGCGTTCTTGGCCGGGACAGCCCGGCTCGGCAGGTCAGGACATCATGCCGCGGCGGAAACCGGTGGCCACCGCCTCGGCCCGGTCCTTGGCACCCAGCTTGCGGAACAGCCGCCGGGCGTGGGTCTTGATGGTGTCCTCGGACAGGTAGAGCTCGCGGCCGATCTGGGCGTTGCTCTTGCCCTGGCTCATGCCGGTGAGCACCTGCATCTCGCGCATCGAGAGGCTGACCGGCGCGGGCTCGCGGACGGTCGAGCGCACCGTCGTGGGCGCGGCGCCGGCCAGCGGGGTGGCGCCGTTCCAGGCCGGCGTCCCGTTGCCGTGACCGGCGTGCGCGCCGACCGAGGCCAGCGGCACCGGCTGCGGCGGGACGGACGGCAGCGGGCCGCGGCCGTCGACCCGCAGGCCGACCCGCGACAGGCCCAGGCCCATCTCCAGCGCGGTCGCGTCCCAGCGCAGGTAGCCGCGGGCACCGACCGCGACCGCCGCGCGGACGGTCTCGGCGTCGTCGGGAGCACCGAGGACCAGCACCGGCAGCCGCGGGTGGGTCCGCAGCGCCTGGGTGGCGACGGTGAGCCCGGAGTCCGTGGCGCGCTGGGTGCCGATGAGCAGGACGTCGGGCTGGCGCGTGGCCAGCCGGGCCATGAGGGCGGCGGCGTCGCCGACGACCTCCACCCGTCCCACGAAGGGCAGTGCCACCAGCCGACCCGCGATGTCGTCGCGGACCCGTCTGCGCTCGTCGTAGACCCACACGCACGTCGTGCCGTGGCCGGGTCCGCGCATCCTGTCGTCGATCACGCCTGCTCCTCGCTCGCCCGGCCACACGTCCCTGGGCCGGTCCCCCACCGCCCGGGTGCCCCGGCCGGGTGTCGCTCGGACACGCGGTCCCGTCCGGGGACCCGTCGTCGTCGCTGCGGCCGGGACCGGCACCGCCGACGGGTGTCCCGTGGGGGTGTTCGGCACGGCCTGCAGCCACCTTGATCGACTCCGGGAGGCGGCAACACCCGCTCTCACCCAGCGGGGGGAGAGCTGAGCCGACAAAATGCAGGGTCGCCGTGGGTTTGACCCGCTGAGGCCTCGGGCACCGGCCCCCATGCAGCCGGACCGCCCCCTCCGGCTCGCACCGAGCCGAGGAGGACGCAATGGCCGACATCCGCCGCCTGCCCACCCCCGTCGCCGAGGTCTGGGACTGGCAGCTGCACGGCGCCTGCCGCGGGGAGAGCACAGCTCTCTTCTTCCACCCGGACGGCGAGCGGGGTCCGGCCCGGGCCCGCCGTCAGGCGGCCGCCAAGGCGGTCTGCGCCCGCTGCCCGGTCGTCGAGTCCTGCCTGAAGCACGCCCTCTCGGTCCGCGAGCCCTACGGGGTCTGGGGCGGCATGAGCGAGGAGGAGCGCGCCCGGCTGATCGCCGCGGAGCCCGCCGCCGTCGCCGCGGGGGTCTGAAGGAGGGGCCACACTCCCGACACGGCGAGAGGGCCGGTCCAGCAGCTGCTGGACCGGCCCTCTCGCCGTCAGTGGGGCCGTGCCAGGCGCTCGGCCCGCATCAGCTCATCGTGCACCCACGTGCGGCCGCGGTCCCGGGAGGTCTCGGCCGACCAGGTGAAGGAGTCCGCGCGCACATCGGTGATCCGCCACCGCAGCCACGGCTCCTCGTCGTCGCTGAGCAGCTCCACGTCGGCACCGTGCGCCCGCCCGGTGAAGCGCCGGACCCGGCCGTTGACCGGCTCCATCCAGGTCGACAGCCACCGGTCGCCGTCCGGGTGCAGGAAGCGCACCGTCGTCCCGTGGAAGGCCAGCGGCGGCACCCCGGCACCGGGCTCCCCCCGCCCGGGCACGATCCACACGTCCTGGACGGCACGCCCGCCGAGGACCCAGCCCACGTGCAGCTCCCCGGTCGCGTGGTGCCACGTGCCGTCGGGGGCCAGGCCGCTCCAGTGCAGCCGCCAGTCCCCGACGAGCCGGCCGAAGTCGTCCATGGCCGCGGGATCCGCCGGACCAGGTGCGTGCAGCGCGTCGGCGAGCATCCCGCCATGGTGGTCGAGGACCACCCGAGGGCCCACCCCTCGCCGAGCGCGGACGACGGAGGGCCCGGTCCGGACGATCCGGACCGGGCCCTCCGCGCAGAGCTCGGGCGTCAGCTCAGTGGCTGTGCCCGTGGCCGTGCGAGTGGCCGTGGGTGTGGTGCCCGGCTCCGGCCGGCTCCTCCTCCTCCGGCGCCTCGACGACGGCGGAGTCGGTGGTCAGCACCATCGCGGCGATCGAGACGGCGTTGCCCAGCGCGGCCTTGGTGACCTTGACCGGGTCGATGACGCCCTGGGCAGCCAGGTCGCCGTACTCGCCGGTCGCGGCGTTGAAGCCCTGGCCGACACCGGCCTCGCGGACCTTGGCCACCACGACCTGGCCCTCGAACCCGGCGTTGCCGGCGATCCGGACCAGCGGGGCGTCCAGCGCCCGCCGGACCACGCGGGCACCGGTCAGCTCGTCACCGGAGAGGTCGAGGGAGTCGATCGCCGCGGCCGCGTGGACCAGCGCCGAGCCACCACCGGGGACGACGCCCTCCTCCACCGCGGCACGGGTGGCGGCGATGGCGTCCTCGATCCGGTGCTTCTTCTCCTTCATCTCGACCTCGGTGGCCGCGCCGACGCGGATGACGCCGATGCCACCGGCGAGCTTGGCCAGCCGCTCCTGCAGCTTCTCGCGGTCCCAGTCGGAGTCGGTCGCCTCGATCTCGCGGCGGATCTGCGCGACCCGGTCGCCGATGGCCTCACCGGTGCCGCCGCCGTCGACGATCGTCGTCTCGTCCTTGGTGACGGTGACCCGGCGCGCGGTGCCGAGGACCTCGAGGCCGACCTGGTCGAGTTTGAGGCCGACGTCCTCGCTGACGACCTGGCCGCCGGTGACGACGGCGAGGTCGGTCATGAACGCCTTGCGGCGGTCGCCGAAGTACGGCGACTTCACCGCGACGACCTTGATGGTCTTGCGGATCGAGTTGACGACGAGGGTGGACAGCGCTTCGCCCTCGACGTCCTCGGCGACGATCAGCAGCGGACGGCCGCCGGTGGAGAGCACCTTCTCCAGCAGCGGGAGCAGGTCGGCCAGCGCGCTGATCTTGCCGCTGACCAGCAGCACGAGGGCGTCCTCGAGGACGGCCTCCATCGCCTCCTGGTCGGTGACGAAGTAGGGCGAGAGGTAGCCCTTGTCGAACTGCACGCCCTCGGTGACGTCGAGCTCGGTGGAGAGGGTGGTGCTCTCCTCGACGGTGATGACGCCGTCCTTGCCGACCTTCTCCATGGCCTGGCCGATGAGCTCGCCGACCTCGGCGTCCTGCGCCGAGACGGTCGCGACGCCGGCGATGGCGGCCTGGTCGGAGACCGGGATGGCGACCTCGTCGAGGGCCTTGGCGACCGCGTCGGCGGCGGCGCGCATGCCGACGCCGAGCGCCGTCGGGCTGGCGCCCGCGGCGACGTTGCGCATGCCCTCGTGCACCAGGGCCTGGGCCAGCACGGTGGCGGTGGTGGTGCCGTCGCCGGCGACGTCGTTGGTCTTGGTGGCGACGTTCTTGGCCAGCTGGGCGCCGAGGTTCTCGTACGGGTCCTCGAGCTCGACCTCACGGGCGATGGTCACGCCGTCGTTGGTGATGGTCGGGGCGCCGAACTTCTTGTCGAGGACGACGTTGCGCCCGCGCGGGCCGAGGGTCACCTTGACCGCGTCGGCGAGCTTGTCCACCCCGCGCTCGAGCGCGCGGCGGGCGTCCTCGTTGAACTTGATGATCTTGGCCATGGGCCCTTCCGATCAGGGTGCAGGTGGGACGGGCGGGTGAGCTCGGACGACGACCGCCCCGGGACCCGGTCAGTTCGGGTCGCCGGGGCGGTCGTGTCGGCCCCGTCCAGAGGCTCACCCCGAGCTTGCGAGGGGTGAGGAGGACGGGGTCCTTCTACTTCTCCACGACGGCGAGCAGGTCGCGGGCGGAGAGCACCAGGTACTCCTCGCCGGCGTACTTCACCTCGGTGCCGCCGTACTTCGAGTAGATGACCACGTCGCCGACGTTGACGTCGAGCGGGACGCGGTTGCCGTTGTCGTCGATGCGACCGGGGCCCACGGCGATGACCGTGCCCTCCTGCGGCTTCTCCTTGGCGGTGTCCGGGATGACCAGGCCGGAGGCGGTGGTGGTCTCGGCCTCGTTGGCCTGGACCACGACACGGTCCTCCAGCGGCTTGATGTTGACCTTGGTAGCGGTCGTCACGTCAGCGACGCCCCCTTCGGGATCGGACGGCTGGTGGGTCTGCTCTGATGCTGTGGCACGGTGCCGGTGCCTGCCGTCGCGGGGGTCAGGCGCCCGTGCCCGTGTCGATTGGCACTCTACCCAGGAGAGTGCCAGCCACTCAACCGGGTCCCCGAGGGGGGCGACGGACCCGTGCGCCACGCTGTGCTGCGTGCCCGACGACGCGCTCGAGCAGCTCCGCTGGCTGCGCACGCCCGAGGGGGCTGCGGCCACCGCGCTCGCCGCCCGGCTGGTGGACCAGGGCCTCGAGGTACTGCCCGCCCTGGCCCGGCTGCGGGCGCAGGTCGGTGCGGAGCACGCCGGCCCGGCCTGGGAGCTGGCGCGGCTGCGCGCGCGGGCGCGGCCGGTGTTCGGCGCCGACACCGACGTCCTGTTCCTCACCGCCGGCACCCTCGAGCAGGCCGGCCGGCCCGCGCTGGCCGCGCGGCGGGCGCGGCGCCTGCTCGCCGACGCCGCCGACTCGGCCGCCGACCTCGGCTGCGCGTCGGGCACCGACACCGTGGCGCTCGCGCGGGCCGGGGCCAGCGTGCTCGCCGTCGACCTCGACCCGCTGGCCCGCGAGCTGACCGCCGCCAACGCCGAGGCCCTCGGGGTGGCCGACCGGGTGTGGGTGGTCGCCGGCGACGCCGTCGAGCTCGTCGACGCGGCGCGCGGCGGCGAGGTGGCCGGCTGTGCCGCCGCCGTCCTGGACCCGGCACGGCGGGCCGGTGGACGGCGGCAGCTGGACCCCGACCGCTGGTCGCCGCCCTGGACGACGGTGGCGGCGCTGCTGGACCGGGTGCCGCGCGCGGTGGTCAAGGTGGCACCGGGCCTGGACCACGAGCGGGTGCCGGACGGCGTCGAGGCGGAGTGGGTGTCGGCCGGCGGCTCGATCGTCGAGGCGCTGCTGTGGGGCCGCGCGGTGTCGACGGTCCGGCGGCGTGCGTCGCTGGTCCGCGGCGACGCCGTCCTGGAGCTGACCGCCGACGCCGACCCCGGGCCCGCGCCGTCCGGACCAATGCGGAGCTGGCTGCACGAGCCGGACCCGGCGGTGATCCGGTCGGGCCTGGTGTCGCTGGTCGCCGCCGACCTCGGCGCGACGCTGGTCGACCCGACGATCGCCTACCTGACCTCCGACGGACCGACCCCCTCCCCGTGGGTGTCCTCGTACCGGGTCGACGAGGTGCTGCCGTTCAACCTCAAGAAGCTCAAGGCCCTGCTGCGGACGCGCGACGTCGGCCGGGTGGTGGTCAAGAAGCGCGGCTCGCCGATCGAGCCGGAGACCCTCGCCCGCCAGCTGCGCGGCGAGGGCGCGGGGACGGCGACCGTCGTCGTGACCCGGGTCGCCGGCGTCCCCACCGCCCTGGTGTGCGACCGCTCCGACCGATGAGTCCGCACGGCCGCCCGGGTCCACACGTCCGAGGACCCGCACCCGAGGAGGACGCATGGACGGACGGGACACGCACGTCGACCTCCGGAGGATCGGCCTCGCGGCCGCCGGATCCGTGCTGGCCAGCACGGCCTGGTACACGGCCTGGGGCAGCCGGCTCGCGGAGCTGGACGAGGCCTACGCCGACGGCGGACCACCCGCGGCCTGGGTGCTCCCGGTGGAGCTCGCCCGCAGCGGGGCGGTCGCCACCGCCGTGGCCCTCCTCTCCGGGTCCACGGGGGCGCGGGACCCGGGCAGCGCGGCGCGCCTGGGGCTGGGCCTCTGGGGAGCGTTCCCCGTCGTCCTGCTCACCGGCTCGGTGGTGCACGAGAAGGTGCCCTGGCAGCTGGCCGCGATCCACGCCGGCGACTGGCTGGTCAAGCTCCTGCTGCTCTCCGTCACGGTCGCCCGCGGGCCGAGGCGGCGATGACCCACCTCGCGCGGAGGCGCCGCTCAGCGGGTGACGACGTCGATCGGCAGGGAGCTGTCCGCGCCGACGTCCGGTGCCGACGGCGCCACCCCGGCCTCGACCAGCCGCGAGCCCAGGGCCGCCACCATGGCGCCGTTGTCGGTGCACAGCCGCGGGCTGGGCACCCGCAGCACGATCCCGGCCGCCGCGCAACGCTCCTCGGCCAGCGCGCGCAGCCGCGAGTTGGCCGCCACCCCGCCACCGAGCACCAGGTGGTCGACGCCGTGGTCGCGGCACGCGCGCACCGCCTTGGCGGTCAGCACGTCGGCGACCGCCTCCTGGAACGACGCCGCGACGTCGGCCACCGGCACCGGCTCCCCCGCCCGCTGCCGGGCCTCGACCCACCGGGCGACGGCGGTCTTCAGGCCGGAGAACGAGAAGTCGTAGGGGGCGTCGCGGGGGCCGGTGAGCCCGCGCGGGAAGGCGATCGCCGCCGGGTCGCCCTCGCGCGCCGCCCTGTCGATCGGCGGGCCGCCGGGGAACGGCAGGCCGAGCACGCGGGCCACCTTGTCGAAGGCCTCCCCCGCGGCGTCGTCGATGGTGCGGCCCAGCGACTGCACCTCGCGGGCGAGGTCGGGCACCAGCAGCAGCGAACTGTGCCCGCCGGAGACCAGCAGCGCCAACGACGGCTCGGCCAGCCTGCCGTGCTGCAGCTCGTCGACGGCGACGTGCGCGGCCAGGTGGTTGACGCCGTACAGCGGCTTGTCCAGCGCCAGCGCATAGGCCTTGGCCGCGGCCAGCCCGACCAGCAGCGCCCCGGTCAGCCCCGGCCCGGCGGTCACCGCGACCGCGTCGACGTCCGAGGCGCTCAGCCCGGCCTCGGCCAGCGCCCGGTGCACGGTCGGCACCATCGCCTCCAGGTGGGCTCGCGAGGCGATCTCCGGCACGACCCCGCCGAAGCGCTCGTGCTCGCCCACCGACGTGGCCAGGGCGTCGGACAGCAGCGTCCGCCCGCGCACCAGGCCGACGCCGGTCTCGTCGCACGAGGTCTCGAACCCGAGCACGATCGCTTCCCCGCCCACCCCGTTCACAGCCTCTCCCGCTTCATCACGACGGCGTCCGTGCCGCTCGGCTGGTAGTAGCGCGGCCGCCGGCCGATCTCGGTGAACCCGCGCCGGCGGTACAGCCCCTGCGCCACCTCGTTGTCGGCCCGCACCTCCAGCAGCACCACCGGGCTGCGCCGGTCGGCCTCGGCGAGCAGCGCCTCCAGCAGCGCGGCGCCGATCCCCTCGCCCTGCCGGTCCGGGGCGACGCCGATGGTGGCCACGTGCGCCTCGTCGTCGTAGGCGATCAGCCCGGCGTAGCCCACGACCCGGTCGCCGTCCTCGGCCACCAGGTAGGAGCGGGTGTCGGTGCGGGCCAGCTCGTCGCGGTACATCGCCCGGGTCCAGGTGTCCGGGGCGAACAGCTGCTCCTCGAGCTCGAGGACGGCGTCCAGGTCGGCCAGCCGCATCGGCCGCAGCCGCGCGCTCATGCGGTGGTCACCGGCTTGAACGACGTCGGTGGGACGGCGTCCGGGCGGCGGAGGTACAGCGGGACGAGCGGGCCGGCGGACGACGGGTCGGCCAGCTGCTCCGCGGCCGCCCGGACCAGCCCCGTCGTCGTCACCTCGGCCGGGCTGACCGCCACGCCCAGCCGCTCGGCGAACCGGGCGTCGCCGACGACCGCGCCGGCGACCGCCAGCTCCTCCGGGCGCGCCACACCCGGGCCGCCGGTGCGCGAGCCGTCGGCTGCGTAGGCGGCCCAGTAGACCTCCTTGCGGCGGGCGTCGGTGACCACGGTGCGGGCGCCGGAGCCGACCGCGTCCAGCGAGCAGACGCCCACCACGGGCAGGCCGCGGGCGTCACCGATCGCCGCGGCGGTGACCACCCCGACCCGCAGCCCGGTGAACGGTCCGGGGCCCAGCCCGGTCGCGACCGCCTCGACGTCACCGAGCGCGAGGCCGGCGTCGCGCAGCACCTCGGTGACCGCGACGGTGAGCAGCTCGGCGTGCCGGTTGCCCGAGGGGGTCGCCCGCTCCGCGAGCACCTCGATCGCGCCGTCGGGGGACCACCGGGCGAGGCCGGCGACCAGCGTCGGCGTGGCGGTGTCGAGGGCGAGGACGAGCACGACCGCTCAGGTTAGTCCCGCGGCCCGACCGGCTCCCGCGACCGCCCGCCGGACCACGTCGACGTAGGCCGGGTGCGCCAGGCGCAGCCCGGGCAGGTCCGCGGAGCCCACCCAGCGCAGCTCGTCGTGCTCGTGCGGCTGCAGGTTGCGCGGCTCGCCGTCCCACGAACGCACCACCCAGAGGGACAGGCGCAGCTCGCCGTCCTCGAGCCGGGTCAGCAGCACGGGGTCCCGGGGGACGACACCGACCTCCTCGCGCAGCTCCCGCGCCAGCGCGGCCGGCTCGTCCTCCCCCGGCTCGACGTGCCCGCCCGGGAGGTCCCACACGTCGGGGTACCAGCGCCGGTCCGGCGACCGGTGACCCATCAGCACCGTGGCCCCACGCACGAGGACCCCGGCGACGACGTGGTGCCCGGTCAGACCGACCCGCCCAGCCGCCGCTCCCAGCCGGGACCGTGCGGCACGAGCACCGCCGTCCGGACGTCGTCGTCGCGGCGGTCCAGCCGCACCTCGAGGTGCTCCTCGGCCAGCTGCTCGACCAGCCCCTGCCCCCACTCCACGACGGTCACCGACTCCTCGGTGGACGCGTCGAGGTCGAGGTCGTCGACGTCGGCGACCCCGCCGAGGCGGTAGGCGTCGACGTGCACCATCGGCAGCCGGCCGCCGCGGTGCACGCGGGAGATGACGAACGTCGGGGAGGTGACCGGCTCGCGCACGCCGAGCGCCTCGCCCATGCCCTGGGTCAGCGCCGTCTTGCCCGCACCCAGCGGGCCGACCAGCACCACCAGGTCGCCGGCGCGCACCAGCTCGGCCAGCGCGGCGCCGAGCCCACGGGTGTCGGCCGGGGTCGGCAGCACGTGCTCGCGCCTCACGCCAGGCTCCCCGCGACGGCGGTGAGGTCGGCCAGCAGCCCGGCCCGCGGCGCCCCGCCCGGGCCGAACCGGATCGCCGCCGACGGGTGGTAGGTGGCCCAGACCGCTCGACCGTCGACGTCGTGCGCCCGGCCGCGGGCCTGCGCCAGCACGGTGCGCGGGCCGAGGAACCACTTGGCCGACGAGAGCCCCAGCGCGACGACGACCGGCGGGTCCAGCAGCTCCAGCTGGCGCCGCAGCCAGCCGCTGCAGCGGGCCACCTCCGGGGCCTTCGGCGTCCGGTTGCCCGGCGGGCGGCACTTCACGATGTTGAGCACGGCGGCCTCGGCGCGCTCGAGCCCCGCCTCGGCCAGCAGCTGGTCGAGCAGCTGACCCGACCTCCCCACGAACGGCCGGCCGGTCTCGTCCTCGTTCGCCCCCGGCGCCTCACCGACCAGCGCGAACCGCGGGCGCCCGCCGACCGGGACGTCGCCCACCACCACGTGCTGCCGGGTGGCGGCCAGCTCGGGGCAGGCCACGCAGGGGCGGGCGGCGGCGGCCAGTGCCGCCCAGTCGGGAGCAGCGGCCGCGGTGCGGGCGACCTCCTCGGCGGTGGCGTCGAAGCGGGGCGGCCGGGTCACCGTCCCGCTCCCGTCGGGAGGTCGGCGACCACCCGGCGCAGCAGCGCCGACAGCGCGGCGGTCACCTCGTCGGGCTTCTCCAGCGGCACCATGTGGCCCGCCTCGCGGACGACGACGTGCTCGAGGCCCGGCGCACCGGGCCCGCCGAGCAGGTCCACGATCGTGTCGCTGTGCTCCGGCGGGATCAGCGTGTCCCTGTCGCCGGTCAGCACCAGCACCGGGACGGCGCGCAGCGGCTCCAGCGCCGCCGTCTCGTCCAGGCCGGCCAGCGCCGGGTAGAACTCCGCGATGACCTCGACCGGGGTGCCCGCGATCATCGAGTCGACGTAGCGGCCCAGCGCCGGGTCGACGTCGTTCGACGCGAACGACAGCGACCACGTGACGTGCGAGATGAGGTCGGCGGCCAGCCGGCGGGTGCGCTCGGCGAAGCCGGGACGGCGGCGCATGGTGAACGCCGCGATCGGCAGCACCGCCGCCCGCAGCCGGGTCAGCAGCTCGGGCATGCCGAAGTCGAGGTCGGCGAGGTTGCCGCTGGAGGTGCTCAGCAGCGCCGCCCCGACCACCCGCGTCCCGAACAGCTCCGGGCGCAGCTCGGCCAGCGCCATCACGGTCATCCCGCCCATGGAGTGCCCGACCAGCACCACCGGTCCGTGTGGCACCCGCGCGCGCAGCACCGCCTCGAGGTCGCGGCCCAGCTGCTCCATCGTCGAGTGCTCGGCCGGCCCGCGGCCGGAGGCGCCGTGCCCGCGCTGGTCGTAGAACACCAGCCGCGCCGTCGGCCGCGAGCCGTTGGCGGTGGCCAGCGCCGCTCCCAGCGCCCGCCGCTGGAAGGTCCACGACGCCATCGACAGCGAGTAGCCGTGGCAGAAGACCACGGTCAGCGGGGCGTCGGTCGGCCCGACCTCCTCCACCGCCAGCAGCACGCCGTCGTCGGCGGGGACCAGCGCGGTGCGGTCGGCGCGCCGGGACGCCGGGCCGAGCGGGTCGTCCTCGCGCAGCTCGGCGTCCGTCGCCCCCGACGGCAGGCCGGCCGCCGAACCCAGCCGCTCGGCGCCCACCCGCCGGGCGGCGGCCCGGCTGACCGCGACGCCGACGGCGGTGCCGGCCGCGGCCAGGCCGAGGACGGCGCCGATGACCCCGGCGCGGGAGTGCGACAGCGGCACGGACTGCCGGCGCGGTCTCGGGTGTCGCCTCGCCGTCATCAGACCGCCCCCGCCGAGCCGACGTAGCGGCGGGTGAAGCGGCCGCCGATCCGGGTGACCAGCTCGTAGTGGATGGTGTCGACCGCGTCGGCCCAGTCCTGCGCCGTCGGCTCACCGCCGTCCCCCGGCCCCCACAGCACGACCTCGTCGCCCGCGTGCACCTCGGCGTCGCCGACGTCCAGCACGAACTGGTCCATGCAGACGCGCCCGGCGATCGTCCGGTGTGCCCCGGCGGCCAGGACCGGCGCCCGGTTGCCCGCCGCGCGCGGCACGCCGTCGGCGTAGCCGACCGGCACCAGCAGCAGCGTCGTCTCGCGCTCCGGGAAGTAGGTGTGGCCGTAGGAGACCCCGACGCCGGCGGGCACCCGCTTGGTCAGCGCAGCGCGGGCCCGCACCGTCATCGCCGGCCGCAGCCCGTGGGCGGCCGGGTCCCCGCCGAGCGGGTCCAGCCCGTAGACGGCGATCCCCGGGCGCACCATGTCGTACCAGGTGTCGGGCAGCGCGACCGTCGCCGCCGAGTTGGCCAGGTGCAGCCGGGCCTCCGTCAGACCCGCCGCCCGAGCGAGGGCCACCGCCTCCTCGAACACCCGCACCTGCGCGCCGATCGTCGGGTGGGTCGGTGCGTCGGCGTAGGCCATGTGGCTCCACAGGCCCACCACGGCCACGTCGCCGTCGGCCTGCGCCCGCGCCGCGGCGGCGACCAGGCCGGGCCACTCGGCCTCGGTGGCGCCCTCGCGGGAGAGCCCGGTGTCGGCGAACAGGTGAACGGCAGCGGTGCGCCCGGTGGCGCGGGCGGCGGCGACCACCTCGGCCAGGGCCCACTCGGCGTTGACCGACACCTCGACCTCGGCGGTCAGCGCTGCGGCGTAGTCGGTGCCGGGGGTGTGCAGCCAGGCCAGCAGCGGGGCGGCGATGCCGGCCCCGCGCAGCGCCAGCGCCTCCTCCAGCACCGCGACGCCCAGCGCGTCGGCTCCCCCGGCCAGCGCCGCGCGTGCGGCCGGGACCAGGCCGTGGCCGTAGCCGTCGGCCTTCACCACCGCCATCAGCGGGCGGCCGACGCGCTCGCGCAGCGCCGCGGTGTTCGCGGCGATGGCGTCGAGGTCGACGACCACCTCGGCCCGGGCTGGATCGCTCACGTGCCCCAGTCTCCCAGCCGATCCGCGGGCGCCCGCCGCAGGCGGGCCAGCGTGGCCGGCAGGGAGCGGACCAGGTCGCTCGCGATCAGCGGCCCCTCCTCAGCCGCCAGCTGCCCGGCCCGCCCGTGCACGTGCGCGCCGACCGCCGCGGCCTCGGCGGGCGGCAGGCCGGTGGCCAGCAGCGCGCCGGTGAGCCCGGAGAGGACGTCGCCGGTGCCGGCCGTGGCCAGCCACGGCGTGCCGGTGCCGTTGACGTACGCGGTCCCGTCCGGCGCGGCCACGACGGTCGCGTCGCCCTTGAGCAGGACGACGGCGCCCAGGTCGGCGGCCAGCCGGCGGGCCGCGCCGACCCGGTCGTCCCCCACCTCGCTCCCGAAGCGGGCGAACTCGCGGTCGTGCGGCGTGAGGACCGTGGGCCCCGACCGGCGTCGCACGATGTCCGGGTCCTGCGCGGCCATGGTGAGTGCGTCGGCGTCCACCAGCACCGGCAGGTCGGTGGCCAGCACCTCGGCCAGCACGCTGCGGGCGTCGTCGTCGGTGCCCATGCCGGGGCCGACCACCCACGCCTGCACCCGCCCGGCGTCGGAGGGCCGGCCCTCGGTGACGATCGCCTCCGGCCAGGCGGCCCGCACGCCGGCGGCCGCCGTCCCGGCGTAGCGGACCAGCCCCGGGCGGGCGCGCAGCGCCGCACCCGTGCACAGCACGGCGGCGCCCGGGTAGGTCGAGGAGCCGGCGACGACCCCGACCACGCCCTGCGTGTACTTGTCGTCGCCGGCGTGCGGCGGGCGGACGCGTCCTGCGACGTCGGCGTCGGTCACCTGGTGCACCCCGGCCGGTGGCAGGGCCAGCCCGATGTCGACCAGGTGCACCTGGCCGGCGTACCCGCGGCCCTCCCCCACCACCAGCCCGGTCTTCAGCGCGCCGAAGGTGGCCGTGTGCTGCGCCGGGAACGCCGCCCCGGGCACCGCGCCGGTGTCGGTGTCCACCCCGCTGGGGACGTCGACGGCGACCATCAGCCCCGGCCCCGTGGCAGCCCGCTCGACCAGCGCGGCAGCGGGCGGACGCAGGCCCCCGCGACCGCCGATGCCGACGATCCCGTCGAGGACGAGGTCGGCGCGCTCCAGCCCGGTCGGCCCGTCGGGGCCGGTGACCCACCCGCCCGCGGCGCGCAGCGCGGCCAGGCCGGCGGCGTGCGCCCGCTCCGGATCGAGCAGGACGGCGATCACCCGGGCGCCGCGGCGGGCCAGGTGGGCGCCGGCGAAGAGCGCGTCCCCGCCGTTGTTGCCGGCGCCGGCGAGCACGGTGACGCGGGTGCCGTGCACGCGGCCGAGCAGCCCCAGGCAGACGGTGGCCAGGCCGGTCGCGGCCCGCTGCATCAGCGTGCCCTCCGGGGTGGCGGCCAGGAGCGGCTCCTCGGCCACGCGCACCTCGGCGGCGGTGTACAGCCCGATCACGCCTCCTCCCCCCCACGCAGCACGCCCTCGGCGACGACCACCGCCGAGGCGATGCCGCCGTCGTGGCTGAGCGAGACGTGCCAGGAGGTGACGCCGAGCTGCGCCGCCCGGCCGGCCACCGTCCCGCGGACCGTCAGGTACGGCCGGCCGTGCTCTCCGACGCTGACCTCGACGTCGTGCCAGCGCAGGTCGCCGGGTGCACCGAGGGCCTTGGTCACGGCCTCCTTGGCGGCGAACCGGGCGGCCAGCGACTCCCCGGTGCGCGGCGCGCCCCGCGGCGTCTGCTGCTCCGCGGCGGTGAACAGCCGGTCCCGCAGGCCCGGGGTGCGGGTCAGGGACTCGGCGAAGCGGTCGACCGGCACCACGTCGATCCCGACCCCGATGATCACCGGGTCAGTCTGCCGTGCCGCCGTCTGCCGCGCCGTCCGGCGGGAGGTGCTCGGCAGGCGGGCCGGAACGGTCGCAGCTCACCGTCGCGGGTCCTGGCTCACCTCCGGGAGTGAGCCAGGCCCCGCGACGACCAGCTCAGCTGATCGCCGCGGGGAGCGTCACTCGACGGTGACGCTCTTGGCCAGGTTGCGCGGCTGGTCGACGTCGTAGCCGCGACAGCCGGCGATCTCGCAGGCCAGCACCTGCAGCGGCACCGTCGTCACGATCGGGGCCAGCAGCGTCGGCGTGCGGGGCACCCGGATGACGTGGTCGGCGTAGGGCAGGACGTCGTCGTCCCCCTCCTCGGCGATCACGATGGTGCGCGCCCCACGGGCCCGCACCTCCTGGATGTTGGACACGACCTTGCCGTGCACCGACTCCCGGGAGCGCGGCGACGGGACGACGACCACGACCGGCGTGCCCTGGTCGATGAGCGCGATCGGCCCGTGCTTGAGCTCCCCGGCGGCGAAGCCCTCGGCGTGGATGTAGGCGAGCTCCTTGAGCTTGAGCGCACCCTCCAGCGCCACGGGGAAGCCCACGTGCCGGCCGAGGAACAGGATCGTGTCGGCGTCGGCCAGCGTCCGGCCCAGCGCACGCACCGGCTCCATCTGGGCGAGCACCTGCTCGACGGCCTGCGGCAGGCCGCGGATGTCCTCGACGATCGCGGCGACCTCGTCGGCGTACTTGATGCCGCGGATCTGGGCGAGGAAGAGGCCGACCAGGTAGCAGGCGACGATCTGCGCCAGGAAGCTCTTGGTGGAGGCGACCGCGATCTCCGGGCCGGCGTGGGTGTAGAGGACGGCGTCGGACTCCCGCGGGATGGTCGAGCCGTTGACGTTGCAGATGGCCAGCGTGCGGGCCTTCTGGTCCCTGGCATGCCGCAGCGCCATCAGGGTGTCCATCGTCTCGCCGGACTGGCTGATGACGACGACCAGCGTGGACCGGTCGAGCACCGGGTCGCGGTAGCGGAACTCGCTGGCCACCTCGACCTCGACCGGGATGCGGGTCCAGTGCTCGATGGCGTACTTGGCGATCAGGCCGGCGTGGTACGAGGTCCCGCAGGAGACGACGAAGACCTTGTCGATGTCGCGCAGGTCCTGGTCGGAGAGGCGGACCTCGTCGAGGACCAGCCGCCCGTCCTCGCCGAGCCGGCCCAGCAAGGTGTCGGCGACCGCCTGCGGCTGCTCGGCGATCTCCTTGAGCATGAACCAGTCGTGACCGCCCTTCTCGGCGGCCGCGGCGTCCCAGTCGACGGTGTACGCCGTGGGCTCGACGACCGTGCCGCCGAAGTCGGTGACGGTGACCCCGCGCTCCCGGTGGATCTCCACGATCTGGTCCTGGCCCAGCTCACGGGCCTCGCGGGTGTGCGCGATGAAGGCGGCGACGTCGGAGCCGAGGAAGTACTCGCCGTCGCCGACGCCCACGACCAGCGGGCTGTTGCGACGGGAGGCGACCAGGGTGTCGGGCTCGTCGGCGTGCGAGGCGACCAGGGTGAAGGCGCCCTCCAGGCGGCGGCTGACCGCGCGCATCGCCTCGGCCAGGCGGCCGGGGCCCTCCGGCGTCTCGGCGTAGGTCGTCGCCAGCAGGTGTGCGGCGACCTCGGTGTCGGTCTCGGAGGAGAACTCGACGCCGGCCGACTGGCACTCGGCGCGCAAGGCGGCGAAGTTCTCGATGATCCCGTTGTGGATGACCGCGACCTTGCCGTCCGCGGACAGGTGCGGGTGGGCGTTGCGGTCGGTCGGCCCGCCGTGCGTCGCCCAGCGGGTGTGCCCGATGCCGATCGTCGACTCGGGCAGGGGCTGGTCGGCGAGGACCTTCTCCAGGTTGGCCAGCTTGCCGGCCTTCTTCGCCGTCGCCTGCCCACCGTCAGCGAGGACGGCGACGCCCGCCGAGTCGTACCCCCGGTACTCCAGCCGGCGCAGACCCTCCAGGACGACGTCCAGAGCGTTCTGCGGGCCGACGTATCCCACGATGCCGCACATTCCATGGAGGTTACCGGCGGGACCGGACCCGTCCCTCCCTCAGACGAGTGGGAGCGACAGATGTGACTGGTGTGTCATGACGTCGTCGTCCCCCCGGTCGACACCGCGGCCAGGTGCCGCCCGGCGCGGTCCCGCCCCGAGCCTGGTGACGTGCTGGACGGCCACCCGCCAGGGCCCGCGCCGAGCGTGCGAGGCGTGGCGGGGAGGGTGGTCCTCTCTCAGTCGACGGCCGCGACGACGTCGGCGAGGCGCCTGGCGATGGCGTCGGCGCGCTCCTGGGTGGGCGCCTCGACCATCACCCGCACGAGCTGCTCGGTGCCCGAGGGGCGCAGCAGCACCCGGCCGTCGTCCCCGAGCTCGGCCTCGCAGTGGTTGACCGCCGCGGCGACCTCGTCGCTCTCCACGACCGCCAGCCGGTCGCGCACCGGCACGTTGACCAGGACCTGCGGCAGCCGCTGCACCACCGAGGCCAGCTCGGCCAGCGACGAGCCGGTCTCGGCCATCCGGGACAGCAGCGACAGGCCGGTGAGCAGGCCGTCGCCGGTCGTGGCGTGGTCGAGGAACACCAGGTGGCCGCTCTGCTCGCCGCCCAGGCTCAACCCCTGCGCCCGCAGCGCCTCGAGCACGTACCGGTCGCCGACGGCGGTGGTGTGCACGGCGATGCCGGCGTCGCGCATGGTGTGGTGGAAGCCGAGGTTGCTCATGACCGTGGCGACGACGGTGTCGCCGGTGAGCCGGCCGTGCTCGTGCAGCCCGAGCGCGCAGACCGCCAGGATCGCGTCGCCGTCGACGACGTCGCCCTCGGCGGTGACGGCCAGGCAGCGGTCCGCGTCACCGTCGTGCGCGATGCCGAGGTCGGCGCGGTGCGCGCGCACGGCCTCGGTCAGCGGGCCGAGGTGGGTGGAGCCGATGCCGTCGTTGATGTTCCAGCCGTCGGGCTCCCCACCGATGACGTGCACGGTGGCCCCGGCACGCCGGTAGACCTCGGGCGCGCACACCGCGGCGGCGCCGTGGGCGCAGTCGACGACGAGGGTGAGCCCGGACAGCGGCCGCTCGAGGGTCGACAGCAGGTGCTCGACGTAGACCGCACCGGCGTCGGTGAGGTCGGAGACCCGGCCGATCCCGGCGCCGGTGGGGCGCGGGCCGTCGGCCTCGCCGGCGGTCACGGCCTGCTCGATGGCGGCCTCGACCGCGTCGGGCAGCTTGTGGCCGCCCCGGCTGAAGAGCTTGATGCCGTTGTCGGGCATCGGGTTGTGACTGGCGGAGATCATCACGCCGAGGTCCGCGCCGGTGTGCGCGGTGAGGTGCGCGATCGCCGGGGTGGGCAGCACCCCGGCCCGCAGCACCTGCGCGCCGGCGCTGGCGAGGCCCGCCACCACGGCGGCCTCCAGCATCTCCCCGCTGGCGCGGGGGTCACGGCCGACGACCGCGACGGGACGCTGGGTCCCGTCGCGGTCGGCGAGCACGCCGGCGGCAGCACGTGCCACCGAGAGGGCCAACTCCGGCGTGAGGTCGGCGTTGGCCCGACCCCGGACGCCGTCGGTCCCGAAGAGGCGACCCACGGGCGTACCGGTCAGCGCTTGGAGTACTGGGGCGCCTTGCGGGCCTTCTTGAGCCCGTACTTCTTGCGCTCCGTGACGCGGGGGTCGCGGGTGAGGAAGCCGGCCTTCTTGAGGGCCGGGCGGTCCTCGGCCTCGACGGCGACGAGCGCGCGGGCGATGGCCAGGCGCAGCGCGCCGGCCTGGCCGCTGACGCCGCCACCCCGGAGGATGCCGACGACGTCGTACTGCTCGGTCCGCTCGACGGTCACGAACGGCTCACGGATGAGCTGCTGGTGCACCTTGTTCGGGAAGTACTCCTCGATGGTGCGGCCGTTGAGCCGGAACTGGCCGGTGCCCGGCAGCAGGCGCACGCGGACGATGGCCTCCTTGCGCCGGCCGACGGTCTGCACCGGACGCCCCTCGGCGTCGGTCACGGTGAGGGCGGTCGTCACTGGGCCACCTGCTTGATCTCGTAGGACTGGGGCTGCTGAGCGGCGTGCGGGTGCTCGGGCCCGGCGTACACCTTCAGCTTCTTGAGCATCTGACGGCCCAGGCTGTTGTGCGGCAGCATGCCCTTGATCGCGCGCTCGATGACGCGGTCGGGGTGCGTGCGCAGCTGGTCGCCGACGTTGATCCGCTTGAGGCCGCCCGGGTAGCCCGAGTGGCGGTAGGCGATCTTCTCGTCGCGCTTGGAGCCGGTCAGCGCGACCTTGCCCGCGTTGACGATGACGACGAAGTCGCCGACGTCGACGTGCGGGGCGTACTGGGGCTTGTGCTTGCCGCGGAGCAGGATCGCGGTCTGGCTGGCGAGTCGACCGAGCACCACGTCGGTGGCGTCGATGACGTGCCAGGCCCGGCTGACCTCGCCGGGCTTCGGGGTGTACGTGCGCACGGCGCTCGTGTCCTCCGTCGTCGTCGGATCGGCTGGTGGGATCGCCTCACCGAGCACGGGAGACGGTGCGGGACACGCGGACACCAGCCGGCCGCGCGCGCCAGCCGACCACGATACCAGTCGGAGGACCCCTGCCCTCCGCCCCGTCCGGGGCACCGCCTCGAGCTGGCGGGGGGGACGAAGTCCTGCCAGCTGCAGGAGGCCCACAGGGGAGGTCAGGCCTCGACGACCTCGCGGAGCACGCCGGTGTCGACGTCGTACACGGTGCCCCTGACCTCGCGGGAGAGCAGGTAGGGGCTCTCGCGGATGAGCCGCATCGACTCGCGCACGTCGTCCTCGGCGTCACGGAAGGCGCGCACGGCCCAGGGTGGGCGGCGGCCGGTGGCCTGCTCGACCAGGTCGGCGAAGGAGTTGTCGTCGGTGGCCTGCAGCCCGCACTGGGTGTGGTGCACCAGCAGGATCTCGCGGGTGCCCAGCACGTGCTGGGAGACGGTCAGCGAGCGGACGACGTCCTCGGTGACGACGCCGCCGGCGTTGCGGATGACGTGCGCGTCGCCGACCTCGAGGCCGAGCATCTGGAACAGGGGCATCCGGGAGTCCATGCACGCCACCACGGCGACGCGGCGGGCCGGACGCACGTCCTTCGAGCCGGGGAACCGCTCCGCCCAGTCGGCGTTGGCCGCCAGCATCCGGTCGATCTCGCTCATGTCCACCCCTCGGTCGGTCCCTCGGTCCCGCACGGACCCTAACGGGCAGCTCAGCGGCTCCGGCCCCGGCGGACCACCGCTCCCAGGACACCGGGGTCCGGCTGCGGGCGGCCGCCGGCGTGCGCCACGGTCAGCCCGGCGGCCGCCGACGCGGCCCAGGCGGCGTCCTCCGGGGAGCGCCGCCCAGCAGCGTCGCGACGAGCGTGGCGACGTAGGCGTCCCCGGCTCCGGTCGGGTCGACCGGCTGCTCGCCGAGCGGTGGGACCAGGACGTCGCCGTCGGCCCAGCCGGGGTCGACCTCCAGCTCCTCCGCGGCGACGCCGAACCGCGGACCGGTCCGCCACGCGACCAGGTCGCCCTCCTCCCCCCACGCCCAGCGCGACCACCCGCGCCCCGGCGGTGAGCAGCTCGGCCGCCACGTCCCGGGCGGCGTCCACCCCGGACAGGTCCCGGCCGGTGAGCAGCCGCGCCTCGGTGGCGTCGGCCCGGACCACGCCGGCCCGGGCCAGCACCGCGTCGCGGGTGGCGTCGTCCTCCGGCGCACCGTCGATGACGACGATCACGCCCTCGGGCACCCGCTGCAGCGCGGCTCCCACGGCGGCCCCCGGCTGCTGCAGCTGGAGGCTCACCACCTGCGCGGCGGCGAACTGGTCGGTGGCCGCGGCGACGTCGTCCGGGGTGAGCAGGACGGCGTCGGGCACGTCATGGAGCAGCCGGCGCACCCCGCCGTCCTCCACCAGGTCGACCAGCAGCGCGGTGGCGGCGCCGCGGCGGCGCACGACGGCGGAGACGTCGATCCCGTCAGCCGCGGCCTGCGCGACCGCTTGGGTGCCCCGGCAAGACCTCACCCACGACGCCGACCAGCGCGACCGGCACGCCGAGCTGGGCCAGCGCCACCACCTGGTCGGCGCCCCTCCCACCGAGCAGCTCGCGGCGCTCGCCGACCCTCGCCGAGCCGCCGGGCCCGGGCAGGGCGGAGGTGCGGAGCACGAGGTCGCGGCCCACCTGGCCCAGGACCACGACGTCGGCCATCCCTGCTCGCCCTCCCCGGTGCGCCTGCCACCGGTGCGCCTGACGCGGATCGGTCAGGATGTGCCCCGTGCGCACGGTCGAGGAACACCAGGCGGTCGTCACGGCGCTGCTCGCCCCGCTGGGCGAGGAGGAGGTGCCGCTGGCGGCTGCGCACAACCGGGTGCTCGCCCGCGACGTGACCGCGCAGGTGTCGCTGCCCGGCTTCGACAACTCCGCGATGGACGGCTATGCCGCGCGCGCGGCCGAGGTCGCCGACCTGCCCGTGCGGCTGCCGGTCGCCGACGACGTCCCCGCCGGGCGCACCGACGTCCGCCCGCTCGAGCCCGGCACGGTGCAGCGGATCATGACCGGCGCGCCGCTCCCTGCGGGCGCGGAGGTCGTCGTCCCGGTGGAGCTGACCGACGGCGCCACCGACGTCGTGGAGATCCGCGACGCCCCCGCCCCCGGCACCCACGTGCGGCGGGCCGGCGAGGACATCACCGCCGGCACGGTCGCCCTCACCGCCGGCACCCCGCTCGGCGCCGCGCAGCTGGGCCTGGCCGCCGCCGTCGGCGCGCGGACGCTGTGGGTGCGCCGCAGGCCGCGGGTGCTGGTGCTCTCCACCGGCAGCGAGCTGGTCGAGCCCGGCGAGCCGCTGCTGCCCGGGCAGATCTACGAGTCCAACTCCGCGCTGCTGGTCGCCGCGGTCGAGGACGCCGGGGGGACGGCGCGGCGGCTGCACTTCGTGCCCGACGACGTCGAGGAGTTCCTCGCCGCCGTCCGCGCCGAGCTCGCGAGCGCCGACCTGCTGATCACCAGCGGCGGGGTCAGCGCCGGCGCCTACGAGGTGGTGAGGGACGCCTTCCGGACCCTGGGCACCGTCGAGTTCGTCAAGGTCGCGATGCAGCCCGGCGGCCCGCAGGGGGCCGGCACGGTGGACGGCGTCCCGGTGGTCACCCTGCCCGGCAACCCGGTGAGCTCGTTCGTCTCCTTCGAGGTCTTCGTCCGCCCGGCGCTGCGCCGGGCCCTCGGCCACGCCGACCCCGGCCGGCTGCGCGCACCGGCGACGCTCACCGCCGCGCTGCGCTCCCCCGCCGGGCGCCGCCAGTTCCTGCGCGGCCGCTACGACGCGGGCACGGTCTCGCAGGTCGGCGGGCCCGGCTCGCACCTGGTCGCCCACCTGGCCCGCGCCAACTGCCTGGTCGTCGTCCCCGAGGACGTCACCGAACTGCCCGCCGGCGCCCCGGTGGACGTCGTGCTGATCGAAGGAGCACTCCAGTGAACGAGCTCGCCAGGTCACCGATGAGCGCCAGGTCACCGATGAGCAGAGCACCTCTGGCCACGAGGCCGACGAGCGCCGGCGAGGAGGACTCGTGACCCCCGAACCGCGTCTGACGCACGTCGACGAGGCCGGCGCCGCCCGCATGGTCGACGTCTCGGCCAAGCCGGTCACCGCCCGCGAGGCCACCGCGGCCGGCCGGGTGCTGGTCAGCCCCGAGGTGGTCACGCTGCTGCGCGGCGAGGGGGTGCCCAAGGGGGACGCCGTCGCCGTCGCCCGCATCGCCGGCATCGCCGGGGCCAAGCGGACGCCCGACCTCGTGCCGCTGTGCCACCCGATCGCCCTGCACGGCGTCACCGTGGACGTGACCGTGGCCGACGACGCCGTCGAGATCGTCGCCACCGCCCGCACCGCCGACCGCACCGGCGTGGAGATGGAGGCGCTCACCTCGGTCGCCGTCGCCGGGCTGACCGTCATCGACATGGTCAAAGCCGTCGACCCGCGCGCGGCCATCACCGACGTCCGGCTGCTCGCCAAGTCCGGCGGCAAGAGCGGGGAGTGGCGGAGATGAGCGAGCTCGCGAGCTCATCCGGGGACACAGCAGCCACGCGGACGTGTCCGACGAGCGCAGCGAGGAGGACCACGTGAGCGGGCTGCCGGCCGACGCCCGCGCCGTCGTCGTCACCGCCTCCAACCGCGCCTCCGCCGGCGTCTACGAGGACCGCAGCGGGCAGGCCCTCGCCGAGGGGCTGCGCGCGCTGGGGTTCACCGTCGAGGGGCCGCACGTGCGCCCCGACGACGCCGCCGAGCTGGAGATGGTGCTGCTGGAGGCCATCGGGTCCGGGGCGGACGTCGTCCTCACCACCGGCGGCACCGGGCTCTCCCCCACCGACGTCACCCCCGAGGCCACCCGGCGGGTGCTCGAGCGCGAGGCGCCCGGCATCGCCGAGGCGGTGCGGCGGTACGGGGAGTCGAAGGTGCCCACCTCGGTGCTCTCCCGCGGGATCGCCGGGACCTCCGGGAGCACGCTCGTCGTGAACCTGCCCGGCTCCACCGGTGGGGTGAGGGACGCCCTCGCCGTCCTCGGCCCCCTGCTCCCCCACGTGGTCTCGCAGCTCCGGGGAGGCGACCACTGAGGAAGGACCCCGTCCTCCCCACCCCTCGCACGCTCGGGGCGGGACCCGGGACGAGTGCCCGGACGTCGACCGGTGGGACGACGGGGGCCTGGTCCGGCCGGCCCTCGACGGGGCGCGGTTGATCATGGGGTTCTTGCCGTTGACACGCGCCGACACGCCGCCGAGCGCGGCAACGAGCTCATGATCAACGCGGATCCGGCTCCTCCGGGACGACGATGCGCTCGGTGCGGGTGTAGACGTTGCAGCCGTCGCCGCGGAGGAAGCCGACCAGGGTGATCCCGACGTCGGCGGCCAGCTCCACCGCCAGGGACGACGGCGCCGACACCGCGGCCAGCACCGGGATGCCGGCCATCGCCGCCTTCTGGGTGAGCTCGAAGCTGGCCCGCCCGCTGACCATGAGCACGTGCCCGGCCAGCGGCAGCCGCCCCTCGCGCACCGCGTCGCCGACCACCTTGTCGACGGCGTTGTGCCGGCCGACGTCCTCCCGCAGGGCCACCAGCTCGCCGTCCGCGGTGAACAGCCCGGCGGCGTGCAGCCCGCCGGTCTTGTCGAACACCTGCTGGGCCGCGCGCAGCCGGTCGGGCAGGGCGAGCAGCGTCTGCAGTGGCAGCCGGACGTCGTCCCCCGCGACGTCGTGCCGCGTCTTCGTCCGGATCGCGTCGATGCTGGCCTTGCCGCAGACGCCGCACGAGCTGGAGGTGTAGAAGTTCCGGTCCAGCGCGGTGTCCGGGGGTTCCACGCCGGGGGCGAGGTCGACGTCGACGACGTTGTAGGTGTTGCGGCCGTCCTCGTCCACGGAGTTGCAGTAGCGCAGCCCGGCCACGTCGTCCGCGGACCCGATCACCGCCTCGGTGGCGAGGAAGCCGTGCACCAGGTCGAAGTCGTCGCCCGGCGTGCGCATCGTGACCGCCAGCGGCGTCCCCGCCAGGCGGATCTCCAGCGGCTCCTCGGCCGCCACGGTGTCCGGGCGGGTGCTGTGCGCCGCGCCGCGGATCCGCAGCACCGGTGTCCGGCTCGTGACTCGTCCCACGGAGGGCGACGGTACCCACGTCGGGGCCCTACGGTCGCTGGGTGCCCGCGCTCCCGCCCTACGCCGCCGTCGTCCTCGCCGGCGGCCGCGCGGCGCGGATGGGCGGGCAGCCCAAGCCGCAGCTGGACGTCGGCGGCCGCACCATCCTCGAGGCGGTCCTGGCCGCCGTCCCCGACGCCTCCCCGCGGATCGTCGTCGGCCCGCCGCAGCCGGTGCCGCCGGACGTCCTGGTCGTCCGCGAGGACCCGCCGCGCGGTGGGCCGGTGGCCGCGATGCGGGCCGGGTTGGCGCACGTCCCCGGGGACGTGGTGGCGCTGCTCGCCGGCGACCTGCCGTTCCTGACCCGCGCGCTCATCGACGCGCTGCGCGAGCGGCTGACCGGCGACGGCGTCCTGGTGGTCGACGACACCGATCGGGACCAGCTGCTGCTCGGGGTGTGGCGGACGTCGGCCCTGCGTGCGGCGGTCGCCGACGTCCACGGGCCCACCCCGGTGCGCCGGGTGCTCGCCCCGCTCGCGGTGCGCCGGCTGCACCCGGAGGTCGGGCCCGGGCAGCCGCCCCCGTGGACCGACTGCGACACCCCGGCCGACCTCGCCCGCGCCCGGGCGGCCGCCGCCCGCCGGGTTCCGCGCCGCCCTCAGGGGTAGGGGCTGCCCATGCGCTTCGTCATCGCCGGGGCCCACGGGCAGGTCGCCCGCCGCCTCGGCCGCCTGCTGTCCGGTCGCGGTGACACGGTCGTCGGCATCGTCCGCAACCCCGCGCACTCCGACGACCTGCGCGCCGACGGCGTGGAGCCGGTGGTCCTCGACCTCGAGCAGACCGGCGTCGACCAGGTGGCCGAGGTGGTCTCGGGGGCGGACGCGGTCGTGTTCGCGGCGGGCGCCGGCGCGGGCAGCGGCGAGGCCCGCAAGCACACCGTCGACAAGGGCGCGGCGCTGCTGCTCGCCGACGCAGCCGAGCGGGCCGGCGTCCGGCGCTACCTGCTGGTGTCCTCGATGGGCGTCGAGCAGGCCCGCCAGGGGACGCCCCGGGGCATGGACCCGGTCTTCGCCGTCTACCTGCAGGCCAAGCTGGCCGCCGAGGACGCCATCCTGCCCCGGCCCGGGCTCGACACGGTGATCCTGCGGCCCGGCCGGCTCACCGACGAGCCCGGCACCGGCCGGGTCACCCTCGCCCACGGCGTGGAGTTCGGCGAGGTGCCGCGGGACGACGTCGCCGCGGTGCTGCTCGCGCTGCTGGACGCCGGCAAGACCGACGAGGTCGTGGAGCTGGTGAGCGGCGACACCCCGATCGAGGAGGCGGTCGCCGCCCTGCCCTGAACGGCTTCAGGAGCGCAGGGCCCGGGTGACCTCCGCCCGGGCGGCCAGCTCGTCGTCCGGCGGGTAGTCGACGGCCACCAGAGTCAGCCCCCCGGCCGGGACGACCGGCACCTCGCTGGAGCGCTCGGTGCGGCCCAGCAGCGCGGCCGGCCACTCCGGTGGACGCCGGCCCTCCCCCACCGCGGTGAGGGCACCGACGAGGCTGCGCACCATGGAGTGGCAGAAGGCGTCCGCGGACGCCCGTACCGCCACCAGGTCGCCCTCCCGGGTCACCGCCAGGGTGACCAGCGTGCGGATCGTCGTTGCGCCCTCGCGGTGCCGGCAGAAGGCGGCGAAGTCGTGCAGGCCCAGCAGCAGGTCCGCGGCGGCCGCCATCGCGTCGGCGTCCAGCCTGCGGGGCCAGCCGACCGTGTCGGCCCGGCGCAGCGGCGACGGCCCGCTGTCGGCGTCGGTGAGCCGGTAGACGTAGTGGCGGCGCAGCGCCCCGAAGCGGGCGTCGAACTCCGGCGGCGCCTCGTCGATCGAGTGGACGGCGATGTCGGGCGGTAGCACGCCGCGCAGCCGGCGCACCAGCCGTGGCCGCTGCTCCTCCCACACCGTGCGGGGGACGTCGGCGTGCGCGACCTGGCCGGTGGCGTGCACCCCGGCGTCGGTGCGGCCCGCGACGGTCAGCGCGACCGGTCGGCGCAGCACCCTGGCCAGGGCCTCCTCGAGGTCGCCCTGCACGGTGCGCTGGTCGGGCTGCCGGGCCCAGCCGTGCAGCGCGGTGCCGTCGTAGGCGATCCCGAGGCGGAGACGGACGAGCCCGCCACCGGGTGCGGTGGCGGGCTCGTCGGGGACGTGGTGGCTGGTCAGCGACCGCTCACCGCGGGTCGGGAGCGGACTCGCCCCCGGGCGCGTGCGTGCCGGCGGTGGCGGCGTCACCCAGCTCGGCGGCCTCCACCTCGGCGGCGGCAGCAGCGGCCACGTCCGGGGACAGCACCGGGTCGTCGACCACGGCGGTGTTCTCGGCCTTGGGCTCCGGCGTCACGTCGTTGTCGTCCTGCCGCTCACCGTCGGGGTTGTAGAGGTCGGTGACGACCTCCTGCGCCTCGGCGTCCACGTCGCCGGAGATCACGGCCGGTGACGTGTCGCCACCCGGACCGGTGGTCTCGCCCACGGAGGTCGCGCCCTGGTCACCGCCGCCGGCGGAGACCCCTGCCGCGCCGGCGTCGCCGCCCTGGCCCGGCTGCTCGCGGTCGCTCACCGCGCGCCGCCCGTCTCCTCGGCGTCGCCCGGGCTCTCGGCGTCGGCCGCAACGGTCCCGGTGGTGGCCTCCGCGTCGCCCGCAGCGGTCGCGCCCGCGGTGGCGTCCGTGTCGACGGCCTCGGCATCGAGGGCCACGGCGTCGGTGGTGCCGGCCTCGGTGGTGTCGGCGCCGGTTGTGTCGGTGTCGGTGTCGGTGGTGTCGGTGTCGGTGTCGTCGGCGGCCTGGAGGGCGTCGGCGGTGACCTCACCGGCGGCGGATGCAGCGCCGGCACCCGAGGCGGCACCGGCGAACCGGGTGCCCCGGGCGCGCTCGGCCTCGCCGACGGCCTGCTGGGCCACGGTCTGACCCTCGACCAGCTCGATGACCGCCATGGGGGCGTTGTCGCCCTTGCGCGGGCCCACCTTGGTGATGCGGGTGTAGCCGCCCGGACGGTCCGCGAAGCGCGGCCCGATCTCGGCGAACAGCGTGTGGACGACGTCCTTGTCCCGGATCGTCGTCATCACCTGACGACGGGCGTGCAGGTCACCGCGCTTGGCGAAAGTCACCAGCCTCTCGGCCAGGGGACGCAGCCGCTTGGCCTTCGCCTCGGTGGTGGTGATCCGCCCGTGCTCGAACAGCGACGTGGCCAGGTTGGCCAGCATCAGCCGCTCGTGCGAGGGGGAACCGCCGAGACGGGGGCCCTTGGTGGGGGTGGGCATGTCGGTCCTTCCTCAGGCTGCCGGGCCGCGGTGCCGGCTGCACTCCATGGTGGTGCTGACGTCTCGTGCGCTGCGCGCGGGTAGTGCCTCCGGGCCAGTGTGGCGGGCCCGGCAGTGGTGCCGGACGGCGGGTCGCCCCGCCGTCCGACCCGCCCCGCTGCAGTATCCCGCCGCCGGCCCCGTCCCGGGTCCCGCCCTGAACTTGCGAAGGGTGGGGAGGACGGGGTCCTGTCACGGCGGGGGCAGCGGGGTCCTTCTCAGAGCTGCTCGGTCTCCTGGTAGGAGCCGTCGTCGTACTGCGCCTGGTCGTAGCCGGCGGCGAACTCGCCGTGGCCCTGGTAGGCATCGGTCTCGTAGCCCTCGTCGTAGCTCTCGACCGAGGTGGGGATGAACCCGGGCGGGCTGTCCTTGAGCGCCAGGCCCATGGCCGCCAGCTTCATCTTGACCTCGTCGATGGACTTGGCCCCGAAGTTCCGGATGTCCAGCAGGTCCGCCTCGGAGCGGGTCACGAGCTCACCGACGGTGTGCACGCCCTCGCGCTTAAGGCAGTTGTAGGACCGGACGGTGAGGTCCATGTCCTCGATCGGCATCGAGAAGTTGGCGATGTCGGCGGCCTCGGCCGGGCTCGGCCCGACCTCGATGCCCTCGGCGTCGATGTTCAGCTCGCGCAGCAGGCCGAAGAGCTCGACCAGGGTGGAGCCGGCGCTGGCGATGGCGTCGCGGGGGGCGATCGACGGCTTGGTCTCGACGTCGACGACCAGGCGGTCGAAGTCGGTCCGCTGCTCGACACGGGTGGCCTCGACGGCGTAGGTCACCTTGAGGACCGGCGAGTAGATCGAGTCGACCGGGATGCGGCCGATCTCCTGGCCGGGCTGCTTGTTCTGCGGCGCCGGCACGTAGCCGCGGCCCCGCTCGACGACCAGCTCGATCTCCAGCCGGCCCTTGCCGTTCAGCGTGGCGATGTGCAGCTCGGGGTTGTGCACCTCGACACCGGCCGGGGGCGCGATGTCGGCGGCGGTGACCTCACCGGGACCCTGCTTGCGCAGGTACATGGTCACCGGCTCGTCGGAGTCGGAGCTGACGACCAGGCCCTTGAGGTTGAGGATGATCTCGGTGACGTCCTCCTTGACGCCCGGCACGGTGGTGAACTCGTGCAGGGTGCCCTCGATCCGGATGCTGGTGACAGCAGCGCCGGGGATCGACGACAGGAGGGTGCGGCGCAGCGAGTTGCCGAGGGTGTAGCCGAAGCCGGGCTCCAGCGGCTCGATGACGAACCGCGAACGCGACTCGGTGATGGTCTCCTCGGTCAGCGTCGGGCGCTGTGCGATGAGCATGGTGGTGTTCTCCTCGATGTCCTCCGGCGCCCGCCATATGACGCCGTGAGGGGGTGGTGCGGGCCCCGACGGACATCTGTCCGACCGCCGGAGCCGGCCTGGTGCAGGAGCTGTGCGCTCCTGCACCAGGCGGCGAGCTCCTACTTGGAGTAGAGCTCGACGATCAGCTGCTCCTGGACCGGGGTGTCGATCACCTGGCGGGCCGGGACGCTGTGGACCAGCACGCGCAGCTGGCTGCTGATGACCTCCAGCCACGGCGGCACGGGGCGCTCGCCGGCGCGGGCCTGGGCGATCTCGAAGGGCAGCATCCGCCGCGACTTCTCGGCGACCTCGATGATGTCGTTGGCGCTGACCCGGTACGACGGGATGTCGACCTTGCGGCCGTTGACCCGGATGTGACCGTGGCGCACCAGCTGGCGGGCCATGTCGCGGGACTCGGCGAAACCGGCCCGGTACACGACGTTGTCCAGGCGCGACTCGAGGATCTGCAGCAGGACCTCACCGGTCTTGCCCGACTTCTTGTTGGCCTCTTCGTAGTAGCCGCGGAACTGCTTCTCCAGGACGCCGTAGATGCGGCGCGCCTTCTGCTTCTCGCGCAGCTGCAGCAGGTACTCGCTGTCCTTGCTGCGGCCCCGGCCGTGCTCGCCCGGCGGGTAGGGCCGGATCTCGATCGGGCACTTCGGGGACTCGCACTTGCTGCCCTTGAGGAACAACTTCATCTTCTCGCGCCGGCACATGCGGCAGTCGGCTCCGGTGTAACGGGCCACGTCAGGTACTCCTCGTCAGTCTCGTCTGTGGCCGGTCAGACCCGGCGGCGCTTCTTCGGGCGGCAGCCGTTGTGCGGCTGCGGGGTCACGTCCTGGATCTGGCCGACCTCGAGGCCGGTGGCCTGGAGGGACCGGATGGCGGTCTCCCGGCCGGAGCCGGGGCCCTTGACGAAGACGTCGACCTTGCGCATGCCGTGCTCCTGCGCCTTGCGCGCGGCGTTCTCGGCGGCCATCTGCGCGGCGAACGGCGTGGACTTGCGCGAGCCCTTGAAGCCGACGTGGCCGGCGGAGGCCCAGCTGATCACATTCCCGGTGGGGTCGGTGATCGACACGATCGTGTTGTTGAAGGTGCTCTTGATGTGCGCGGCGCCGTGGGCGACGTTCTTCTTCTCCTTGCGGCGGACCTTCTTGGCACCAGCCGCGGCGCGAGCCCTGGGAGGCATGTCTCTCCGGTTTCCTTCTGATCAGTGGCCAGATGAGCACGAGCAGCGCGCCGTCGCTCCCGCCCTCACGGGTCGTGCGACGACGCGCCTCACGGCTTACTTCTTGCCGGCCTTCTTCTTGCCGGCGATGGTCTTGCGCGGGCCCTTGCTGGAGCGCGCGTTGGTGCGGGTGCGCTGCCCGTGCACGGGCAGACCGCGGCGGTGGCGCAGGCCCTGGTAGCAGCCGATCTCCACCTTGCGGCGGATGTCGGCGGCCACCTCGCGGCGCAGGTCACCCTCGACGCGGAAGTGCTCGTCGATGTAGTCGCGCAGCCTCAGCAGGTCCTCGTCGCCGAGGTCCCGGACGCGCAGGTCGGGGCTGACGCCCGTCGCGGCCAGGGTCTCCTTGGCGTGGGTCTTGCCGATGCCGTAGATGTAGGTGAGCGCGATCTCCATCCGCTTGTCGCGGGGGAGGTCGACGCCGGCCAGTCGTGCCATGTCCAGGTACTCCCTCAGCCCTGCCGCTGCTTGTGGCGGGCGTTATCGCAGATGACCATGACCCGGCCGTGCCGGCGGATCACCTTGCACTTGTCGCAGATCTTCTTCACCGACGGCTGGACCTTCACCGGTGCCGCCCCTCATTCCTGTCGATCGTGCGCCGGGCGCGCCGGCCCCTCGGGCGGCGCGCAGCGGCGGTTACTTGTACCGGTAGACGATGCGACCGCGGGTCAGGTCGTAGGGCGAGAGCTCCACGACCACGCGGTCCTCGGGCAGGATGCGGATGTAGTGCTGGCGCATCTTGCCGCTGATGTGGGCGAGCACCCGGTGCCCGTTCTGCAGCTCGACCCGGAACATCGCGTTGGGCAGCGGCTCGACGACGCGACCCTCGACCTCGATGGCCCCGTCCTTCTTCGCCATGCCCGACACGGCCTCCCTGACTCGGTGGTGCTGGTGTCCCTCGCGCGCTCACGCCGGGGCCCGGCGGACGCACTCAGGGGTGTACAGAACGGGTGGTGCAGGCGCTCCCGCGAGGGCGCCCCGGGTCGTACGGCCACAGCACGACAACAGGGCGGCGCGAACGCCGTCGTTCACTGTACCCCGCCGCGGCCGGGCTCTCCAACCAGGGTCCTGTCACACCTGGCCTCCCTCCAGGGGCCCGCGCCGAGCTTGCGAGGCGTGGGGAGGAGGGAGGTCCTTCTTCAGGTGCGGGGGGTGATCCCGAAGGGAGCCAGCCCCGCGACGCCGCCGTCCTCCGCCGTGAGGACCCAGGGGCCCTCGGGGGTGATGGCGACGGTGTGCTCGAAGTGGGCCGCGCGCGACCCGTCCTTGGTGACCACGGTCCAGCCGTCCTCGAGCTCGACCGTGGCCGGGTCACCCACGGTCACCATCGGCTCGATGGCCAGTGCCAGCCCGGGCACCAGCCGCGGGCCGCGCCCGGCGCGCCCGTAGTTCAGCACGTGCGGGTCCTGGTGCATCTCGGTGCCGATGCCGTGCCCGCCGTAGTGGTCGACGATCCCGTACGGGTGCTGCTCGGCGGTGATCGTCTGCTCGACGGCGTGGCTGATGTCGGTCAGCCGCCCGCCGGCGAGCGCCTTGGCCAGGCCCGCCCACATGGACCGCTCGGTGACGTCGATCAGCGCCGCGTCCTCCGCCGAGGGCGGCCCGACGGTCACGGTCACCGCCGAGTCGCCGTGCCAGCCCTGCAGGATGGCGCCGCAGTCGATGGAGATGTTGTCGCCCTCGGCGAGGGTGCGGCCCCGGTCCGGGATCCCGTGCACGATCTCGTCGTTGATGGACGCGCAGATGCTGCCGGTGAAGCCGTGGTAGCCCAAGAAGGACGGCACGGCGCCGGCGCTGCGGATGTGGTCCTCGGCGATGGCGTCCAGCTCACCGGTGGTGACACCGGGCCGGACGGCGGCGCGGACGGCCGCGATGGCCTCGGCCACGACGAGGCCCGCACCCCGCATGAGCTCGATCTCGTGCGGCGTCTTGATCTGGATCATCCGTCCACTCCACTTCGCCAGCAGCGGGATCCGGCCGAGGATCCCCGCGGCCGTCATCTGCGCCGCCTGCCCTCAGCCCGCGCCCGACTCGTCGGGACGCCGACCTCCGCAGGCCTCGAGCGCGCCCATCGCCCGCTCGGTGACCTCCTCGACCGCGCCGATGGCGTCGATCCGGGTCAGCAGTCCCTCGGTGTCGTACCAACCCGACAGCGGGGCGGTCTGTTCCCGGTAGACGTGCAGCCGGTGCCGCACGGTCTCCGGCTTGTCGTCGTCCCGCTGCACCCACTCACCGTCGACGAGCACGCGGCGACCGGAGAGCCGGCGCACCAGCTCGTCCTCGTCGACGACGAGCTCGAGCACGCAGTCCAGGGCCTGGCCGAGCTCGCGCAGCGAGTCCCGCAGCTGCTCGGCCTGGGCG
Organism: Geodermatophilus sp. URMC 65; assembly: GCF_053502545.1. NCBI lineage: Bacteria > Bacillati > Actinomycetota > Actinomycetes > Geodermatophilales > Geodermatophilaceae > Geodermatophilus > Geodermatophilus sp. URMC 65. The sequence continues at coordinate 3,350,744 of NZ_CP199954.1, read as the reverse complement.
ATCGTCCGCGGGAAGCCGTCGAGCAGGAAACCGCCCTTGGCGTCGGTCTCGGCGAGCCGGTCCTTGACCATGGCCACGGTGATCTCGTCGGGGACCAGGTCACCGGCGTCCATGTAGCTCTTGGCCTGCAGCCCGAGCTCGGTCTCGCCGCTCACGTTGGCGCGGAAGATGTCACCGGTCGAGATGGCCGGGACCCCCAGCCGGTCGGCGATGACCTGCGCCTGGGTCCCCTTGCCTGCTCCAGGAGGGCCCAGCAGCACGACGCGCACTACTTCAGGAACCCTTCGTAGTTGCGCTGGTTGAGTTGCGTCTCGATCTGCTTCACCGTCTCCAACCCCACTCCGACCATGATCAGCACCGCGGTGCCACCGAACGGGAAGTTCTGGTTCTGCCCCTCCTGCGTGACGGAGAGGAAGAAGTTGGGCAGGACCGCCACGATCCCCAGGTACATCGAGCCCGGGAGGGTGATCCGGGACAGGACGTACTGCAGGTACTCCGCGGTGGGGCGGCCGGGGCGGATGCCGGGGATGAAGCCGCCGTAGCGCTTCATGTCGTCGGCGCGCTCCTCCGGGTTGAACGTGATCGACACGTAGAAGTACGTGAAGAAGACGATCAGTCCGAAGTACAGGGCCACGTGCACCGGGCTGCTCTGGTCGATGACGTAGTTCTCGAAGAACTGCCGCACCGGACCGGTCTCGTCGCCCTGCAGCTGGGTGATCAGCTGCGGCAGGTAGAGCAGCGACGAGGCGAAGATGACCGGGATGACGCCGGCCTGGTTGACCTTCAGCGGCAAGTAGGTCGACGTCCCGCCGTACATCCGGCGGCCGACCATGCGCTTGGCGTACTGCACCGGGATGCGGCGCTGGGCCTGCTCGACGTAGACCACCGCCCCGATGATCAGCAGCGCGAAGGCGCAGACGACGGCGAAGACCACGGCACCGCGGGTCTGCAGGATCGAGCCGCCCTCGGCGGGGATCCGGGCGGCGATCGAGGTGAAGATCAGCACGGACATGCCGTTGCCGATCCCCTTCTCGGTCAGCAGCTCGCCCAGCCACATGATCACGGCGGTGCCGGCGGTCAGCGCGACCACCAGGACGACCGTCGTCCAGATGGAGCTCGACGGGATGATGTCCTGCGAGCAGCCGGGGAAGAGCTGACCGCTGCGGGCCAGGGCGATGATGCCGGTGCTCTGCAGGATCGCGAGGGCGATCGTGAGGTAGCGGGTGTACTGGGTCAGCTTCTGCTGGCCCGACTGCCCTTCCTTCTTCAGCTGCTCGAAGCGCGGGATGACCACGACGAGCAGCTGCACGATGATGCTCGCGGTGATGTACGGCATGATGCCGAGCGCGAAGACCGACAGCCGCAGCAGCGCGCCGCCGGAGAAGAGGTTCACCAGCGAGTAGAGGTCCCGCTGGTCGGAGGCCTGCGCCTGCTCGAGACAGCTGTTGATGGCCTCCACCGAGACGCCCGGCCCGGGGATGGCGGCACCCAGGCGGTACACGGCGATGATCGCCAGGGAGAACAGCAGCTTGCGCCGGAGGTCTGGCGTCCGGAACGCCGCGGCGAACGCCTGCAGCACGTGCCCTCCCCTGCTCGGTCCGGTTGAGGTTAGCAATGCGCGGCCCGGCGGCTACGGAAGCCGCCGGGCCGCGGGTGACTTGCTGGAACGGCCATCCTTCAGGGGCCCACGCCGAGCGTGCGAGGCGTGGGGGGAAGGGTGGTCCTTTCTCAGATGCGGGTGGTGCTGCCCCCGGCCGCGCCGATCTTCTCGGCGGCGGACGCGGAGAAGGCGTGCGCGTGCACGTGCACCCGGACACCGCCCAGGTCGCCGGTGCCGAGGACCTTCACCGGCTGGCCACGGCGCACGGCGCCGGCCTCGGCGAGGGAGTCGGGGTTCACCGAGCCGCCCTGGGGGAACAGGGCCGCGATCCGGTCGAGGTTGACGACCTGGAAGACGACCTTGTTCCGGTTCTTGAATCCCGAGAGCTTGGGCAGCCGCATGTGCAGCGGCGTCTGCCCGCCCTCGAAGCGCGCCGAGGTGTTCCCGCGCGCGCCGGTGCCCTTGGTGCCGCGACCGGCCGTCTTGCCCTTGGAGCCCTCACCGCGACCCACACGGGTCTTGGGGGTGTGGGCGCCGGGGGCCGGACGCAGGTGGTGGACCTTGAGAGTCATGTGATGCCCCTGCTCAGCTGATCTCTTCGACGGTGACCAGGTGCGGCACCGTCGCGACCATCCCGCGGATCTCGGGACGGTCCTCCTGGACGACCGAGTCGTTGACCCGCTTGAGCCCCAGCGAACGCAGCGTCTGGCGCTGGTTGGGCTTGGTGCCGATCGCCGACCGGATCTGGGTGACCTTCAGCTGCGCCATCTCAGACCCCCTGGCCAGCACGCGCCCGCAGCATGGCGGCGGGAGCGACGTCCTCGAGCGGCAGACCACGGCGGGCCGCGATCTCCTCGGGACGGACGAGGTCCTTCAGCGCCTGCATGGTCGCGTGCACGATGTTGATCGGGTTCGAGGACCCGAGGCTCTTGGAGAGCACGTCGTGGATGCCGGCGCACTCCAGCACGGCACGCACCGGACCACCGGCGATGACACCGGTACCGGGGCTGGCCGGCTTCAGCAGCACGACGCCGGCCGCCGCCTCACCCTGAACGGGGTGCGGGATGGTGCTGGCGATCCGCGGCACCTTGTAGAAGTGCTTCTTGGCCTCCTCGACGCCCTTGGCGATGGCCGCGGGCACCTCCTTGGCCTTGCCGTAGCCGACGCCCACGGTGCCGTCGCCGTCGCCCACGATCACCAGGGCGGTGAAGCTGAAGCGCCGACCACCCTTGACGACCTTGGACACGCGGTTGATGGCAACCACGCGCTCGATGAAGTTGCTCTTCTCGGCAGGCGCGCCGCCGGGCCCCCGCCCGCCGTCACGACGGTCACGGCGGTCGTTGCCGCCGCCGGCACCGCCGCCGCGTCGCTGTGGTCCTGGCATCAGACGTCCCTCTCGATCTGCTCTGTGTCGATCCGCCGAGTCACCACGGTGCTCGGCTTGCGGTCCCGCGAGTCCATCAGAAGTCCAGGCCACCCTCTCGGGCGCCGTCGGCCAGCGCCGCGATGCGGCCCTGGTACCGGTTGCCGCCCCGGTCGAAGACGACCGCGGTGATGCCGGCGGCCTGGGCGCGCTCGGCCACCAGGGCGCCGACCCGGCGGGCCAGCGTGGACTTGTCGCCCTCGGCGCCGCGCAGGCTGGCGTCCAGCGTCGAGGCACTCACCAGGGTACGGCCGACGGTGTCGTCGACGACCTGGACGTGGATGTGCCGCGAGCTGCGGTTGACCACCAGGCGCGGGCGCTCCGGGGTGCCCCCCACGCGCTTGCGCAGCCGGGTGTGCCGGCGCAGGCGGGAGACCCGCCGCGCGGTGCTGATGTCGGTGCCCACGGGCTTGTGCACCCGAGCGCCGCTCTTCTCGGTCTGTGCCATCACTTACCCGTCTTCCCGACCTTGCGCTTGACGACCTCGCCCTGGTAGCGCACGCCCTTGCCCTTGTACGGGTCCGGACGGCGCAGTCCACGGATGTTGGCCGCGACCTGGCCCACCAGCTGCTTGTCGATCCCGGTCACCCGCAGGCGGGTCGGGGACTCGACCGTGAAGGTGATGCCCTCGGGGGCCCTCACCGGCACCGGGTGGCTGTAGCCCAGGGCGAACTCGAGGTCCGACCCGCGGGCCTGCACGCGGTACCCGACGCCGACGATCTCGAGGGTCTTGGTGTAGCCCTCGGTGACGCCGGTGATCATGTTGGCGATGAGCGTGCGCGACAGCCCGTGCAGGGCCCGGCTCTCCCGCTCGTCGTCAGGGCGCTGCACCTGCAGCGTGCCGTCCTCGCCGCGCTCGACGGTGATCGGCGAGGCGACGGTGTGGTTCAGCGTGCCCTTGGGACCCTTGACGCTCAGCGTCTGGCCGTCGATGGTGACGTCCACGCCACCGGGCACGGGAATCGGCAGTCGTCCGATCCGCGACATGTCACTCGCTCCTCACCAGACGTAGGCGAGGACTTCCCCACCCACGCCCTTCTTGTTCGCCTGGCGGTCGGTCAGCAGCCCGGTCGAGGTGGAGATGATGGCCACCCCGAGGCCGCCGAGCACCTTCGGCAGCGCGTTGGACTTGGCGTACACCCGCAGACCGGGCTTGGAGACGCGCCGGACGCCGGCGATGCTCCGCTCACGGTTGGGGCCGTACTTGAGGTCCACCACCAGCTCCTTGCGGGTGGTGCCGTCCTTCTCGACCTCGTTGACGGTCCAGCCGGCGATGTAGCCCTCCTGCTGGAGGATCTCGGCGATGTGCGTCTTCAACTTGGACGACGGCATGGTCGTGGAGTCGTGGTACGCCTGGTTGGCGTTCCGGATCCGCGTCAGCATGTCCGCGATCGGGTCGGTCATCGTCATGGGTGTCGTGCCTCTCTCGCCGCGGTTCCTCACGCGGTCTCGCGCGGGCCTCTCGGCGATCGGTGGTGCCTGGTGAGGGGGTGGAACGGCCCGGCTGCAGGCCCCCACGGCGCGCGAAGCGTGTCGTGGGGGCAGCCGGGTCCTTTACCAGCTGGACTTGCTGACGCCCGGCAGCTCGCCGGCGTGCGCCATCTCCCGCAGGCAGATCCGGCACAGGCCGAACTTGCGGAAGACCGAGTGCGGGCGACCGCACCGCTGGCACCGGGTGTAGCCGCGGACCGCGAACTTCGGCTTGCGGGCCGCCTTGTTGATCAGCGCCTTCTTGGCCATGTGGGTGTCTCCTCCCCCGGCTCAGCGGGTGGTGGTGACGACGGGCTGGCCGGCGAACGGGAAGCCCAGCAGGCGGAGGAGCTCGCGACCCTCCTCGTCGTTCGTGGCGGTGGTGACCAGCGTGATGTCCATGCCGCGCGGACGGTCGATCTTGTCGACGTCGATCTCGCGGAACATCGACTGCTCGGTCAGGCCGAACGTGTAGTTGCCGTGACCGTCGAACTGCTTGGCGTTGAGGCCACGGAAGTCACGGATGCGGGGCAGGGCCAGCGACAGCAGCCGGTCCAGGAACTCCCACATGCGGTCGCCGCGCAGGGTGACCTTCGCGCCGATCGGCATGCCCTCGCGCAGCTTGAACTGGGCGATGGACTTGCGGGCCCGGACGACGGCCGGCTTCTGCCCGGTGATGGCGGTCAGGTCGCGGACCGCACCGTCCATCAGCTTGGCGTCGCGGGTGGCCTCGCCGACGCCCATGTTGACCACGATCTTGGTCAGCCGCGGGATCTGCATGACGTTCTCGTAGCCGAACTCGTCCTGCAGGGCCGGGACGATCTCGTCGCGGTAGCGGGCGAGCATGCGGGGCAGCTCACGGGTGGGTGCACTCATGGCGTCAGAGGTCCTTACCGGTGCGCCGCGAGACCCGGATGCTGCGGCCTTCCTCGTCCTTGCGGTAGCCGACCCGGGTCGGCTTGTCCTCGGAGTCGATCACCATCACGTTGCTCACGTGGATGGGAGCCTCCTGCGTGACGATCCCGCCCGACTGGGCACCACGCTGGTTGGAGCTGATCCGGGTGTGCTTCTTGACCCGGCCCACGCCCTCGACGAGGACCTTCTGCAGCTTCGGGTAGGCGGCGATCACCCGGCCCTTGGCGCCCTTGTCCTTGCCGGACAGCACCACGACGGTGTCGCCCTTCTTGACCTTCATCGACGGCGCCTTGGCCGTCGTGTCCTTCTTCGCAGCCATGGTCACAGCACCTCCGGAGCGAGCGAGATGATCCGCATGAAGCGCTTGTCGCGGAGCTCTCGGCCCACCGGGCCGAAGATGCGCGTACCGCGCGGGTCGCCGCTGTCGCGGATGATGACGGCGGCGTTCTCGTCGAAGCGGATGTAGGAGCCGTCCGGACGACGACGCTCCTTCACCGTGCGGACGACGACGGCCTTGACGACGTCGCCCCGCTTGACCCCCGCACCGGGCAGCGCGTCCTTGACGGTGGCGACGATGACGTCACCGATGCCCGCGTAGCGTCGCCCCGACCCGCCGAGCACCCGGATGCAGAGGATCTCCTTCGCACCGGTGTTGTCGGCGACCCGCAGTCGCGACTCCTGCTGGATCACGTCCTACTCCCTGATCTCAGTTGTGACAGCCGGGCCGGAACGGTGAACCGGCTGTCCGGGACCCACGTGCGGACGCACCGGCAGCGTCAGCCGCCGGTGCGTCCGAGCACGGGTACCGGGATGGGCGCACCCGCGAGAGCGCGCCAGTCGTCCAGGGTACTCGCTCCTGGACCCGCCCCGGAGGGCGCCTCCGACGGGGACCACGTGGGCCCCGACCGGCCTACTTGGCCTTCTCGAGGACCTCGACCAGCCGCCACCGCTTGGTGGCCGACGTCGGCCGGGTCTCCATGATCTGCACGCGGTCACCGATGCCGGCGACCTGCTGCTCGTCGTGGGCCTTCAGCTTGCTGGTGCGACGAATGACCTTGCCGTAGAGGCCGTGCTTCACGCGGTCCTCGACCTCGACGACGATGGTCTTGTCCATCTTGTCGCTGACCACGAGACCCTCGCGGACCTTGCGGTAGCCACGGCCGGCCAGGCCGGGGCCCGACGCGGCAGCAGTGTTCGACGTAGCCGCCGACTGGGGCTCGCTCATGCCACACCCTCGCTCGGGGCGACCGAGAGGCCCAGCTCGCGCTCGCGCATGATCGTGTAGATCCGGGCGATGTCGCGGCGGACGGTCTGCAGCCGCCGGTTGTTGTCCAGCTGGCCGGTGGCCACCTGGAACCGCAGGTTGAACAGTTCTTCCTTCGACTCGCGCAGCCGCGTGGCGAGCTCCTCGACGGAGAGCTCACGCAGCTCGGGAGCGGTCAGACCGGCGGCCATCACACCTCTCCTTCACGAGTGATGAAGCGGCACTTCATCGGCAGCTTGTGGATCGCGCGGCGCATCGCCTCGCGAGCCACCGGCTCGGCCACGCCCGACAGCTCGAACATGATCCGACCCGGCTTGACGTTGGCGACCCACCACTCCGGCGAGCCCTTACCGGAACCCATGCGGGTCTCGGCCGGCTTCTTGGTGAGCGGGCGGTCCGGGTAGATGGAGATCCAGACCTTCCCGCCACGGCGGATGTGGCGGGTCATGGCGATACGAGCGGACTCGATCTGCCGGTTGGTCACGTACGCCGGCTCGAGCGCCTGGATGGCGTACTCGCCGAAGTTGATCTGGGTACCGCCCTTGGCACGACCCGAGCGGCTCGGGTGGTGCTGCTTGCGGTGCTTGACGCGCCGTGGGATCAGCACGGTGTCAGACCCCCTGCTCAGTCGACGTGGTGGGGTTCTGCGCGGCCGTGTTCTCGGCCGCAGCGGTGGCCTCGGGGCCGGCGGCGTCGGCGACGGACTGCTGGGCAGCGGCCTCACCGGAGGTCGCGGCCACCGCGCTGTCGGTGGTGTCGACGGCCGGGCCGGTCGAGGACTCGGCGGCGGCGCGGCCGGCCTCGGTCCCGCCGGCGGTGGTGCCCGAGGAGCCCGAGCGGCGCGGCCGCTGCGAGCGCTCACGGCGCTGCTGCCGGGCGGCGAGGGCCTCGAGGGCCTCCCGCTCGGCACGCGAGCCGCTGGCGTCGCCCTTGTAGATCCAGACCTTCACGCCGATGCGGCCGAAGGTGGTCCGGGCCTCGTAGATGCCGTAGTCGATGTTCGCCCGGAGGGTGTGCAGCGGCACGCGGCCCTCGCGGTAGAACTCCGACCGGCTCATCTCGGTGCCACCCAGGCGACCGGAGCACTGCACCCGGATGCCCTTGACCTGCGGGCTGCGCTGGGCCGACTGCATGGCCTTGCGCATGGCGCGGCGGAAGCTGACCCGGCTGGAGAGCTGCTCGGCGACGCCCTGGGCGACCAGCTGCGCGTCGGCCTCGGGGTTCTTCACCTCGAGGATGTTCAGCTGCACCTGCTTGCCGGTGAGCTTCTCCAGCTCGCCGCGGATCCGGTCGGCCTCCGCGCCGCGGCGGCCGATGACGATGCCCGGCCGGGCGGTGTGGATGTCGACGCGGACCCGGTCACGGGTGCGCTCGATCTCGACCTTGGAGATGCCGGCCCGCTCCATGCCCTTGGACATGAGCTTGCGGATCGCGACGTCTTCCTTGACGTAGTCCTTGTACAGCTTGTCGGCGTACCACCGGGACTTGTAGTCGGTGGTGATGCCCAGACGGAACCCGTGCGGGTTGACCTTCTGACCCACTAGCGGGTCCCTCCCCTCGTGTTGCTCTTCTGCTGCGCAGCCGGGCCGGACTGCCCGGTGCGGCGGCGGGCCGTGCGCGACTTCCCGGCGAGCTCGGTGCTGGAGGAGACCTCCGCGACCTCGACGGTGATGTGGCAGGTCCGCTTGTTGATGCGGTAGGCGCGGCCCTGGGCGCGCGGACGGATCCGCTTCAGCGTCGGGCCCTCGTCGACGTACGCCGCGCTGACGACCAGCGCCGCGGGGTCGAGCCGCAGGTTGTGCTCGGCGTTGGCGACCGCGCTGGCCACCACCTTGAGGACCGGCTCGCTGGCGGCCTGCGGCGCGTAGCGCAGCAGTGCCAGGGCCTCGTCGGTCGGCAGGTAGCGGATGAGGTCCACCACCCGGCGTGCCTTCATGGGGGTGACGCGGACGAACCGGGCGGTGGCCCGGGCGACCGGCGTCTCCTGTCCCAGCTGGGATGTCATGGGGATCTCTCTCTACCTGGTCAGCCGCGCCGGGACCGGCGGTCGTCCTTCACGTGCCCACGGAAGGTGCGGGTGGGAGCGAACTCGCCGAGCTTGTGCCCGACCATCGCCTCGGTCACGAAGACCGGCACGTGCTTGCGGCCGTCGTGGACGGCGATCGTGTGGCCGAGCATGTCCGGGATGATCGTCGAACGGCGCGACCAGGTCCGGATGACGTTCTTGGTGCCCTTGTCGTTCTGCGCGTCCACCTTCTTGAGCAGGTGGTCGTCGACGAACGGGCCCTTCTTCAGGCTGCGTGGCATGTCTGTCGGACTCCTCTACCCGCTCAGCGCTTCTTGTTGGTGCGCCGGCGGCGCACGATCAGGGCGTCACTGGCCTTGCGCTTGCGCGTGCGGCCCTCCGGCTTGCCCTTCGGGTTCACCGGGTGGCGACCACCGGAGGTCTTGCCCTCACCACCGCCGTGCGGGTGGTCCACCGGGTTCATGGCGACACCGCGGACGGTCGGGCGCTTGCCCTTCCACCGCATGCGGCCGGCCTTGCCCCAGTTGATGTTCGACTGCTCGGCGTTGCCCACCTCACCGACGGTCGCGCGGCAGCGGACGTCGACGTTGCGGATCTCGCCCGACGGCATGCGCAGCTGCGCCAGGCGGCCCTCACGGGCGACCAGCTGGACGCTGGTGCCGGCCGAGCGGGCAATCTTGGCACCGCCACCGGGCCGCAGCTCGATGGCGTGGACCACCGTGCCGACGGGGATGTTGCGCAGCGGCAGGTTGTTGCCCGGCTTGATGTCGGCCGAGGGGCCGCACTCCACCGTGTCGCCCTGCTTGAGCCGGGCCGGCGCGATGATGTAGCGCTTCTCGCCGTCGGCGAAGTGCAGCAGCGCGATGCGCGAGGTGCGGTTCGGGTCGTACTCGATGTGCGCGACCTTGGCCGGCACGCCGTCCTTGTCGGCCCGGCGGAAGTCGATCACCCGGTAGGCGCGCTTGTGCCCGCCCCCCTGGTGCCGCGCGGTGACCTTCCCGTGGACGTTGCGCCCGCCGCGACCGTGCAGCGGCCGGACCAGCGACTTCTCGGGATGGTCGCGGGTGACCTCGGCGAAGTCGGCGACGCTGGAGCCGCGGCGGCCCGGCGTCGTCGGCTTGTACTTGCGGATAGCCATTGCTGACTCAGTTCCTCTGTCTCTGGTCCGATCGGTCGCGGCGCTCAGGCGCCGGGACCGCCGAAGATCTCGATGCGGTCGCCGGGCGCCAGCGAGACGATGGCGCGCTTGGTGTCCTTGCGCTTGCCGAGCTTGTTGCCCCGGCTGCGCTTGCGCTTGCCCTGGCGGTTGATCGTGTTCACGCCGAGGACCTTCACGTTGAAGACCTGCTCGACCGCGATCTTGATCTGCGTCTTGTTGGCCTCGGGCAGGACGACGAACGTGTACTGGTTCTCGTCGAGCAGGCCGTAGCTCTTCTCGGAGATGACCGGGGACAGCAAGACGTCCCGGGGGTCGCGGACGCTCATGCCTTCTCCTCGGGGGTCGCGTCGGTGGTGCCGTCCTCGGTGGGCGCAGTGGCGTCGACCCCCGCGTTGGCGGCCTCGGCCTGCTCGGCCGGGGCCGCAGCAGCCTCGGCTGCGGTCGCCGGCGCGGCGTCCTCGGGCGATGCGGCCGTCGGCGCGGCCGTCCTCGCAGCGGTCTGCGCCGGAGCCGGCTCGGCCGGGGTCTCGCCCAGGTCGAGGTCGGTGGTGCCCTCGGCCGGCTGGATCGACGGGATGGCACCCGGCACGTCCGGCGTCGTCAGGTCGGGCTTGGCGACGCCGCGGCCCTTGGCGGGCCCGGAGACGTACTCGGCGAGCGCGGCCTCGGTGAACACGACCTCGTCGGCGACCAGCACGTCGTAGGTGTTGAGCTGGCTGGCCTCGAGCAGGTGCACCTGCGGCAGGTTGCGCAGGCTCACCCAGTTGAGGACGTCCTCGCGGTCGAGGACCACGAGCACCCGCTTGGCCTGGGTCACCGACTGGAGGGTCGCCAGCGCGGCCTTGGTCTTCGGGGCGTCGCCGTCGACGAAGGTGCTGACCACGTGCACGCGGTTCTCGCGGGCCCGGTCGGACAGCGCGCCGCGGAGCGCGGCGGCCTTCATCTTCTTCGGCGTCCGCTGCGAGTAGTCCCGCGGCTGGGGGCCGTGGACGGTGCCACCGCCGGCGAACTGCGGCGCGCGGGTCGAGCCCTGACGGGCCCGGCCGGTGCCCTTCTGGCGGTACGGCTTGGCGCCACCACCGCTGACCTGGCCGCGGGTCTTCGTCGCGTGCGTGCCCTGGCGCGCGGCGGCCAGCTGGGCCACCACGACCTGGTGCATCAGCGAGACGTTTGCCGACGCGTCGAAGAGCTCACCGGGCAGCGTCACGCTGCCGGAGGTCTCCCCCGCCGGGGTCCGGACGTCGACCTGACGGTCGGTCCGGGTACCGGTCGCCCCGTCGTCGATGGACGTGGTCACTGGTTCTCACTCCCCACGGGGCCACCCTTGACGGCCGAGCGGACGAGCACGAGCCCGCCCTTCGGGCCGGGGATCGCGCCCTTGATCAGCAGCAGCCCGCGCTCGACGTCCACCTTGTGGACGTTCAGCGACAGGGTCGTCGTCTTGACCGCGCCCATGCGACCGGCCATGCGCAGGCCCTTGAACACGCGGCCGGGCGTCGAGGCCCCGCCGATGGAGCCGGGCGACCGGTGCTTGCGTTGGGTGCCGTGCGCGGCGCCCAGGCCGTGGAAGCCGTGCCGCTTCATGACACCGGCCGTGCCCTTGCCCTTGCTGGTGCCGATGACGTCGACCTTGGCCACGCCGTCGAAGACCTCGGCGGTCAGCTCCTGGCCGACCGTGTAGTCCGACGCGTCCTTCGTGCGCAGTTCCACCAGGTGCCGGCGCGGCGTCACGCCCGCCTTGGCGAAGTGCCCGCCCTCGGGCTTGTTCACCTTGCGCGGGTCGATCTCACCGAACCCGAGCTGGACGGCGCTGTAGCCGTCCACCTCGGGGGTGCGCACCTGGGTCACCACACACGGGCCCGCCTTGACGACGGTCACCGGCACGATGCGGTTGTTCTCGTCGAAGACCTGGGTCATGCCCAGCTTCTCGCCGAGAAGACCACGGAATGTGCTCGCCATGTCTGCTGACTGCCCTTACTGGATGTTGACGTCGACCGAGGCCGGCAGGTCGATGCGCATGAGCGCGTCCACCGTCTTCGGCGTCGGGTCGAGGATGTCGATGAGGCGCTTGTGCGTGCGCATCTCGAAGTGCTCGCGCGAGTCCTTGTACTTGTGCGGCGAGCGGATGACGCAGTACACGTTCTTCTCCGTCGGCAGCGGCACCGGGCCGACGACGCGCGCACCGGTCTTGGTCACCGTGTCGACGATGCGCCGCGCCGAGGCGTCGATCGCCTCGTGGTCGTAGGCCTTCAGCCGGATGCGGATCTTCTGTCCCGCCATCGCTGTCTTCTGCTCCTGCCGATCGGTGTCTGTTCGTAGCTGGGGAACGCCGGGTGGTCCGGACCTCATCCGGTCTGGCCCCAGCGGGATGGGTGTCCGTGCCCACATGGCACGGTCACCCGAGGACGGGCGGCGGCACAGGGGTGTGCCGCCGCCCGTCGGGGTGTGTTACTTGATGATCTTGGTGACGCGACCGGCGCCGACGGTACGGCCACCCTCACGGATGGCGAACCGCAGGCCCTCCTCCATGGCGATCGGCTGGATGAGCTCGACCGTCATCTCGGTGTTGTCGCCCGGCATGACCATCTCGGTGCCGGCCGGCAGGGTCACGACGCCCGTGACGTCCGTGGTCCGGAAGTAGAACTGCGGACGGTAGTTGTTGAAGAAGGGCGTGTGACGGCCACCCTCGTCCTTCGAGAGGATGTAGACCGAACCCTCGAAGTTGGTGTGCGGGGTGATCGAACCCGGCTTCACGACGACCTGGCCGCGCTCGACGTCCTCGCGCTTGATGCCGCGGAGCAGCAGACCCACGTTGTCGCCGGCCTGGCCCTGGTCGAGCAGCTTGCGGAACATCTCGACGCCGGTGACGGTGGTCTTGGTCGACGAGGGGCGGATGCCGACGATCTCGACCTCCTCGTTCACCTTGACGATGCCGCGCTCCACGCGACCGGTGACGACCGTGCCGCGACCGGTGATGGTGAAGACGTCCTCGACCGGCATGAGGAAGGGCTTGTCGACCTCGCGCTGCGGCTCGGGGATGGCGGTGTCGACGGCGTTCATCAGCTCCATGAGCTTGTCGCCCCACTCGGCGTCGCCCTCGAGGGCCTTGAGCGCCGAGACGCGGACCACGGGGACGTCGTCACCCGGGAACTCGTACTCGGACAGCAGCTCACGGACCTCCAGCTCGACGAGCTCGAGGATCTCCTCGTCGTCGACCATGTCGGCCTTGTTGAGCGCCACGACGATGTAGGGGACGCCGACCTGGCGGGCCAGGAGGACGTGCTCCTTGGTCTGCGGCATCGGGCCGTCGGTGGCGGCCACGACCAGGATGGCGCCGTCCATCTGCGCCGCACCGGTGATCATGTTCTTGATGTAGTCGGCGTGCCCGGGGCAGTCGACGTGCGCGTAGTGACGGTTCTCCGTCTGGTACTCGACGTGGGCGATCGAGATCGTGATGCCGCGGGCCTTCTCCTCGGGCGCCTTGTCGATCTGGTCGAAGGCCGACGCCTCGTTGAGGTCCGGGTACTTGTCGTGCAGCACCTTGGTGATCGCCGCGGTCAGCGTGGTCTTACCGTGGTCGATGTGCCCGATGGTGCCGATGTTGACGTGCGGCTTGGTCCGCTCGAACTTGGCCTTGGCCACTGGGTTCCTCTCCTCGTGGTGTCGCAGTCGTGCGCGAACTCTGGGGTGGGCTTGCTGGGGGCGGGGCGGGGGCGTACCCCGCCCGGCGGGTCACTCGCCGGTCGCCTCGGCGATGTCCATGGCTCGGCTCCGGGATCGCTTCGCGCCTCGGGCCGTCGACGGCCCTGCGATGCTCACTCTCCCGTCGCCTTCGCGATGATCTCCTTGGCGACGTTGGCCGGGACCTCGGCGTACGAGTCGAACACCATGGTGTAGCTCGCCCGCCCCTGGGTGCGGCTGCGCAGGTCGCCCACGTAGCCGAACATCTCCGAGAGCGGGACCAGTGCCCGGACGACGCGGGCGCCGGAGCGCTCCTCCATCGCCTGGATCATCCCGCGCCGGGAGTTCAGGTCGCCGATGACGTCACCCATGTAGTCCTCGGGCGTGACGACCTCGACGGCCATCATCGGCTCGAGCAGAGCCGGGCTGGCCTTGCGGGCAGCCTCCTTGAAGACCATCGAGCCAGCGATCTTGAAGGCCATCTCCGAGGAGTCGACCTCGTGGTACTGGCCGTCCACCAGGGTGGCCTTGACGCCCACGACCGGGTAGCCGGCGAGGATGCCGTACTGCATGGCGTCCTGGATGCCCTGGTCGACCGAGGGGATGTACTCCCTCGGGACGCGACCACCGGTGACGGCGTTCTCGAACTCGTAGGTCGCCGAGTCGCCACTGATCTCGAGCGGCTCCAGGGTGACCTGGACCTTCGCGAACTGACCCGACCCACCGGTCTGCTTCTTGTGGGTGTAGTCGTACTTCTCGACGGCCTTCCGGATCGTCTCGCGGTACGCGACCTGCGGCTTGCCGACGTTGGCCTCGACCTTGAACTCGCGCCGCATGCGGTCGACGAGGATCTCCAGGTGCAGCTCGCCCATGCCGGAGATGACCGTCTGACCGGTCTCCTCGTCGAGCTTGACCTGGAAGGTCGGGTCCTCCTCGGCCAGCTTCTGGATGGCCGTGCCGAGCTTCTCCTGGTCGCTCTTGGTCTTCGGCTCGATGGCGACCGAGATGACCGGCGCGGGGAAGGTCATCGACTCCAGGATGACCGGGTTCTGCGGGTCGCAGAGCGTGTCACCCGTGGTGGTCTGCTTGAGGCCGACGACCGCCACGATCTGGCCGGCGCCCACGCCCTCGCGCTCCTCGCGCTTGTTGGCGTGCATCTGGTAGATCTTGCCGATCCGCTCCTTGCGGTCCTTGGTGCTGTTGAGCACCGGGGACCCGGAGGAGAGCTTGCCGGAGTACACGCGGACATAGGTCAGCTTGCCGAGGTGCTGGTCGGTCTGGATCTTGAAGGCCAGCGCCGAGAACGGCTCGCTCTCGTCAGCGTGCCGGAGGACCTCGGTCTCGCCGTCCAGCGCGGTGCCGACGATCGCCTCGACGTCCAGCGGGCTGGGCAGGTAGTCGGTGACGGCGTCGAGCAGGGGCTGGATGCCCTTGTTCTTGAACGCCGTCCCGGTGAGGACCGGGTTGACCTGCGCGGCGATGGTCGCCTTGCGGATCGCGGCCTTCAGACGGTCGACGGAGATGTCCTCGCCACCGAGGTAGGCCTCCATGAGCTCGTCGTCGAAGTCGGCGATGCCCTCGAGCAGCTTCTCGCGGTACTCGGCGGCCTGGTCGGCGAGGTCGGCGGGGATCTCCTCGACCGAGTAGTCCTCACCCATGGCGGTCTCGCCGCGCCAGGTCAGCGCACGCATCTGCACCAGGTCGACGACGCCGATGAAGTCGGCCTCGGCCCCGATCGGCAGCTGCAGCACCAGGGGGTTGGCGCCCAGCCGCTCGACCATCATGTCGACGCACCGGAAGAAGTTCGCGCCCGTGCGGTCGAGCTTGTTGACGAAGCACATGCGCGGGACGCCGTACTTCTCGGCCTGCCGCCAGACCTGCTCGGTCTGCGGCTCCACGCCGGCGACACCGTCGTAGACCGCGACGGCACCGTCGAGCACCCGCAGCGACCGCTCCACCTCGACGGTGAAGTCGACGTGCCCGGGGGTGTCGATGATGTTGATGTCGTAGCCGTTCCAGGAGCACTTCGTCGCGGCGGACGTGATGGTGATGCCGCGCTCCTGCTCCTGCTCCATCCAGTCCATCGTGGCCGCGCCGTCGTGGACCTCACCGATCTTGTAGTTGATACCGGTGTAGAAGAGGATGCGCTCGGTCGTCGTGGTCTTGCCGGCGTCGATGTGCGCCATGATCCCGATGTTGCGGGTCTTGGCGAGGGTGGCCTGGGTGTCGGCCATGTGTCTCTCCTCTTTGGATCGGGTCCGCGTGCGGTGTCCGGGTCGTGGCCCGGGACACCCGCCGGCCGCGGGGGCTGGCAGAGCCAGCCGGGGTCGCACTTACCAGCGGTAGTGCGCGAAGGCCTTGTTGGACTCGGCCATCTTGTGGGTGTCCTCGCGACGCTTCACCGCAGCACCCAGACCGTTGCTCGCGTCGAGCAGCTCGTTCATCAGACGCTCGGTCATGGTCTTCTCGCGACGGGCCCGGCTGTACTGGATCAGCCAGCGCAGGCCGAGGGTGGTGCTACGCGAGGCACGGACCTCGACCGGGACCTGGTAGGTCGCACCACCGACGCGGCGGCTGCGGACCTCGAGGGCCGGCTTGACGTTGTCCAGCGCGCGCTTGAGCGTGACCACCGGGTCGGTGTCGGTCTTGGCGCGGCAACCCTCGAGGGCGCCGTAGACGATCGCCTCGGCGACCGAGCGCTTGCCGTCGACGAGCACCTTGTTGACCAGCTGGGTCACCAACGGCGACTGGTACACCGGGTCGGCGACCAGCGGGCGGCGCGGTGCGGGGCCCTTGCGCGGCATGTCAGCTCTTCTCCTTCTTCGCGCCGTACCGGCTGCGAGCCTGCTTGCGGTTGCGGACACCCTGGGTGTCGAGCGAGCCGCGGATGATCTTGTAGCGCACGCCGGGGAGGTCCTTCACGCGACCGCCGCGCACGAGCACCATCGAGTGCTCCTGCAGGTTGTGGCCGACGCCCGGGATGTAGGCGGTCACCTCGATGCCACTGGTGAGGCGGACGCGAGCGACCTTGCGCAGCGCCGAGTTCGGCTTCTTCGGCGTCGTCGTGTACACGCGGGTGCACACCCCACGACGCTGAGGGGAGCCCTTCAGCGCCGGGGTCTTGGTCTTCTCGACCTTGTCCTCGCGGCCCTTGCGGACCAGCTGGTTGATCGTGGGCATGGGTGGCCTGGATCTCCTACCTGCGCTGGGTCGTGCTGTGGACGGTGCTTCGCTGTGCCGGGTGTCGGTCCTGCCGGGGTCTTACCCGTCCCCGGCCGTGACCCAACACCGGTCCCCGCGGTCGGGCGTGTCGCCCTTCCCAGGACCGGCCGGCGGTTCGAACCGGATCGGTCGCCCCCCGCGACTCGGCGCCACCACCTGTCGGCAGGCGCACCGCGAACGGGAGCAGGCCCAGGGCACCCTGGGCACGGCTGACCACGATACCCGCGTGCCGGAGACCGGTCAAAGCCGGGTCCTGCGCGGCTCGGCGGGCGGGGTCGAGCCCTGTTCCACCGGGGTACGCAGGGGTCAACGCCGTCCGATGGCCTGGTGTTCCCTGGCCGGGTCGGCGGAGCCGGCGCGGGCCGGGTGTGGGGGGACTGTATCGGCTCCGGCCCGCTCCCGGGTCGCGTCGCCGGACCGACACCCCGGCGCCCAGGACTGTCGTACCCCGGCCCTACGGTCGGTGCCAGGACGCCCACCCAGCGCAACCGGAGGATCCCGTGCACGTCGACCTCGCCCGCGAGCTGAAGGCCCACCTGTCGGCCCGGCTGGCCCGTTCCGGCGGGACGGTGACGGCCAGCGACGCCGGGGGACAGCCATGGGCGCGCCCGGCCCTGGGACTGGCGCCCGTCGGCCCGGACCAGGCGCACCTGGCCATCCGGCTGGCGGCGAAGGAGGACGCCGACGTCCTCCTGTCCGGTCTGGACGACGCGGTGCTCGACGAGGTCGACGTCCGCGTCATCGGCGCCGTCCGGGCACTGACCGCTCCGACGCCGGAGGAGCTCCAGCGACGCACCCGGCCGCTCGTCCCCGGCCTGTCCGTGGGCCACCCGACGGTCTCCGCCGGGACGCTCGGCGGCTTCGTCCGGGTCGGCGGGCGGCTGGCGATCCTGTCCAACAACCACGTGCTCGCCGCCGCCGACGCCGCCGCGGTGGGCGACCCGGTGCTGCAGCCCGGCCCGGCCGACGGCGGGGACCCCACGACCGACCGGGTGGCCACCCTGGCGGCCTTCGAGCGGTTCACCGCCGACCGGCCCAACCGGGTGGACGCCGCGGTCGCCGTCGTCGACGCCGAGGTGCCGCTGGAGCCGGGTCGGCTCCCCGGCGGGCCGCTGGGGGCCGACCCCGCTGAGGTGGATGACGTCGAGCCCGACGAGCGGGTGGAGAAGGTCGGGCGCACCACCGGGTACACGCTCGGGCGGGTCAGCGCCGTGGAGGTCGACGGCGTGGCGGTGCAGTACGACCAGGGTCTCTACACCTTCGACGACCAGCTCGAGATCGACGGCGTCGCGGGTGCCTTCAGCGCCGGCGGCGACAGCGGCTCGGTGATCTGGCGGAGCGCCGACCGCGCGCCCCTCGGCCTGCTCTTCGCGGGCAGCGAGACGGGTGGGCGCACCGGTGGCGGGGTCACCTTCGCCAACCCCATGGCCACCGTGCTGTCGGTCCTGGACCTCCAGTGGGTCCCCTCCTAGACGTGCCGGCCCGCCCAGGGCACCGCCCCGAGCTGGCGAGGGGTGAGGAGGACGGAGGCCCCCTGCAGGGTCCCGCCCGAGCCTGCGAGGGGTGGGGGGCAGGGGGTCCTTGTACTGCCATCCGGCGGCTCGACAGGGCACCATGGGTGCATGACCGACCGCGCGTCCGCCCGAGCCGCCAAGAGCGCCCTCAGCCACCGCCTGGCGGCCGACCCGGGCGTCGTCGGTGTCGGGCTGGCCCGGCGGGACAGCGGCTACGTCGTGAAGGTGGACCTGGCCGACGCGCACGCCGCCGAGCGGGTGCCCGGGGACGTCGACGGCGTCCGTGTGGTGACCGAGGTCGTCGGGGTCGTCCGGCCGCTCTGACGAAGGACCCCGTTCCCCACCTCTCGCACGCTCGGGGCGGTGCCCTGGAGGGTGGCCGCTCCAACACGTCACCAGGCTCGGGCGGTGCCCTGGACGGGGCCGCCCGCCCGGCCCCCCGATACGGTCGGCGGCGGCGCCAACGGTGGCGTCGCCGACCTGAGGAGTGGACGTGCGCATCGGCATCCAGGCCAGCTACAGCGGGGGGTTCCGCGAGACCGCCGCGGAGATCCGCGAGCTCGAGTCGGCGGGACTCGACCTCGCGACGGTCGCGGAGGTCTACACCTTCGACGCCGTCAGCCAGCTGGGCTACCTGGCCGCGGTGACCGAGCGCGTCGAGCTGATGAGCGGGATCTTCCCGATCTACAGTCGCACCCCGGCCCTGACCGCGATGACGGCCGCGGGTCTGGACTTCGTGTCCGGCGGCCGCTTCACCCTCGGGCTGGGCGCCTCCGGCCCCCAGGTGATCGAAGGCTGGCACGGCGTCCCCTACGACGCCCCGCTGCAGCGCACCCGGGAGGTCGTGGAGATCTGCCGGCAGGTGTGGCGCCGGGAGCGGCTGGTCCACGAGGGCCCCAAGTACGCGATCCCGTTGCCGGCCGAGCAGGGCACCGGCCTGGGCAAGCCGCTCAAGCTCATCAACACCCCGGTGCGCGACCGGATCCCGGTCATGCTGGCCGCCCTCGGCCCCAAGAACGTCGAGCTGGCCGCCGAGATCGCCGAGGCCTGGGAGCCGATCTTCCTCATGCCGGAGAGGGCGGGCACCGTCTGGGGGAACTCACTGGCCGCCGGGAAGGCCAAGCGGGACCCGGCCCTGGGCGAGCTGCAGATCGTCGTGGGCGTCGCGGTCGCCATCGGGGACGACGTCGACCCGATGCTGGAGCAGGTGCGCCCCCAACTGGCCCTCTACATCGGCGGCATGGGTGCCCGCGGCAAGAACTTCTACAACGACCTCGCCCGGCGCTACGGCTACGAGGACGAGGCCCGCACCATCCAGGACCTCTACCTCGACGGCAGGAAGGACGAGGCGGCCGCCGTCGTCCCCGAGGAGCTGGTGCGGGCGGTCTCCCTCGTCGGCCCGGAGTCCTACGTCGCCGAGCGGGTGGCCGCCTTCCGCGAGGCGGGCGTGACGACGCTCGTGCTGCAGCCCCTCGACGGCAGCCCCGAGGGCCGACTCCGCACCGTCGAGACGATGCGGAAGATCGCCGACCGGTGAGCGCACCCGGTTCCGTCACGTGACGCCACTGGGCTCGTGCGCGCGCTCCCGCCATCCTGGCTCATGCTTGCCGGTCCCTGGCTCAGCACTGACGGTGAGCCAGGACCGGCGGTGATCAGGTGAGCCGATCACCGCCGAGCACCGGACAGCGCAGAGGGCCCCGCAGGTCAGTCGACCTGCGGGGCCCTTCCGTCACTGGCTACCGGGAGCTCAGCCCCGCCAGTCGTACTCCTCCAGGCGCACGGCCTCGCCGCTGCCCTGACCGAAGACGTCCGGGCTGTAGTACTGCCCGTCGTCGTACCCGGCCAGCGTGTAGACGGCGGCGCGGGCCTCCTCGGTCGGCTCGACCGTGATGTTCCGGTAGCGGCTGATGCCGGTACCGGCCGGGATCAGCTTCCCGATGATCACGTTCTCCTTCAAGCCGAGCAGGCTGTCGCTCTTGCCCTGGATCGCGGCGTCGGTGAGCACCTTGGTCGTCTCCTGGAAGGAGGCGGCCGACAGCCAGGACTCGGTCGCGAGCGAGGCCTTGGTGATGCCCATGAGCACCGGGCGGGCCGAGGCCGGCTCGCCGCCCTCGGCGACGACCCGACGGTTCTCGGTCTCGAACAGCGTCCGCTCGACCAGCGCACCGGGCAGGAACTCCGTCGCGCCCGAGTCGATGATGGTCACCCGCTTCAGCATCTGCCGGATGATCACCTCGATGTGCTTGTCGTGGATCGACACGCCCTGGCTGCGGTAGACCTCCTGGACCTCGCGGACCAGGTGCAGCTGCACCTCGCGCGGGCCCATGATCCGCAGCACCTCGTGCGGGTCGACCGCACCCTCGGTGAGCTGCTCGCCGACCTCGACGTGGCCGCCGTCCTCGACCCGCAGCCGCGAGCGACGCGACAGCTTGTCGTACACGACCTCGTCGGAGCCGTCGTCCGGGGTGATCGTGAGCTTGCGGAACTGCTCGCCGTCCTCGATGCGGACGGTGCCGGCCAGCTCGGCGATCGGGGCCTTGCCCTTGGGGACGCGGGCCTCGAAGAGCTCCACCACACGCGGCAGACCGTGGGTGATGTCCTCACCCGCGACACCACCGGTGTGGAAGGTGCGCATCGTCAGCTGGGTGCCGGGCTCACCGATCGACTGGGCGGCGATGATGCCGACCGCCTCGCCGACGTCCACCAGCTTGCCGGTCGCCAGCGAGCGGCCGTAGCAGGTGGCGCAGGTGCCGAGCAGCGACTCGCAGGTCAGGACGCAGCGGACCTTGACCTCCGAGACACCGGCGTCGACCAGCGCCTGGATCAGGACGTCTCCGAGGTCGGCGCCGGCCTGGGCGATCAGCGTGCCGTCCTCGGCGGTCACGTCGGCGGCCAGGGCACGGGCGTAGACGCTGGTCTCCGCGTGCGGGTCACGCGTGAGCACGCCGTTCACCGAGGTGGCGATCGGCATGATCACGCCGCGTTCGGTGCCGCAGTCCTCCTCGCGGATGATGACGTCCTGCGAGACGTCGACCAGCCGGCGGGTGAGGTACCCGGAGTCCGCGGTCCGCAGCGCGGTGTCGGCCAGACCCTTGCGGGCACCGTGCGTGGAGATGAAGTACTCCAGCACGGACAGACCCTCCCGGAAGTTGGCCTTGATCGGCCGCGGGATGATCTCGCCCTTCGGGTTGGCGACCAGACCACGCATACCGGCGATCTGGCTGATCTGCATCATGTTGCCTCGGGCGCCCGAGTTGACCATGACCCAGACCGGGTTGGTGGTGGGGAAGTTGTCCACCATCGCCTGGCTGACCTCGGCCCGCGCGCGGGTCCAGATCTCGATCAGCTCGCCACGACGCTCGGCGTCGGTGATGACACCGCGCTCGTACTGGCGCTCGATCTGCCGAGCCTCGGCCTCGTGCCGGTCGAGGATCTCCTGCTTGGCCGGCGGGGTCACGACGTCGTCGATGGCGATCGTGACGCCCGAGCGGGTGGCCCAGCGGAAGCCGGCCGACTTGAGGGCGTCCAGCGTCGCCGCGACCTGCACCTTGGGGTAGCGCTCGGCGAGGTCGTTGACGATCGCCCCGAGCTCCTTCTTCGGCACCTGGTAGTTGACGAAGCGGTAGTCCTCGGGCAGGGCCTCGTTGAACAGCACCCGGCCCAGGCTGGTCTCGACCAGCGCCGGCACACCCGGGGTCCAGTCCCCGGGCTGCTCCCACGCGGGGTTGACCTTGCCGTTGTCGACGCCGTACACCTCGTCGAGGCGGATCAGCGCCCGCTCCTGCAGACCCAGCGCACCCTTGTCGAAGGCCATGATCGCCTCGGCGGTGGAGCCGTAGGCGGCCGGCTTGCCGCCGTCGGCCTGGTGCCGGCTCGGCACCAGGGTGGTCAGGTGGTACAGGCCCAGCACCATGTCCTGGGTCGGCGCGGTGATCGGGCGACCGTCGGCCGGCGACAGGATGTTGTTCGAGGACAGCATCAGGATCCGGGCCTCGGCCTGCGCCTCGGCCGACAGCGGCAGGTGCACCGCCATCTGGTCACCGTCGAAGTCCGCGTTGAACGCGGTGCAGACGAGCGGGTGGATCTGGATGGCCTTGCCCTCGACCAGCTGCGGCTCGAAGGCCTGGATGCCCAGGCGGTGCAGCGTCGGCGCCCGGTTCAGCAGCACCGGGTGCTCGGTGATGACCTCCTCGAGCACGTCCCACACGACCGGCCGGGCGCGCTCCACCATCCGCTTGGCGGACTTGATGTTCTGCGCGTGGTTGAGGTCGACCAGCCGCTTCATGACGAAGGGCTTGAACAGCTCCAGCGCCATCTGCTTGGGCAGGCCGCACTGGTGCAGCTTCAGCTGCGGGCCGACGACGATGACCGAACGGCCGGAGTAGTCGACGCGCTTGCCGAGCAGGTTCTGGCGGAACCGGCCCTGCTTGCCCTTGAGCAGGTCGGACAGCGACTTGAGCGGGCGGTTGCCCGGGCCGGTGACCGGCCGGCCGCGGCGGCCGTTGTCGAACAGCGCGTCCACGGACTCCTGCAGCATCCGCTTCTCGTTGTTCACGATGATCTCGGGCGCGCCGAGGTCGAGCAGCCGCTTGAGCCGGTTGTTCCGGTTGATGACCCGGCGGTACAGGTCGTTCATGTCGCTGGTGGCGAAGCGGCCACCGTCGAGCTGCACCATCGGGCGCAGGTCCGGCGGGATGACCGGCACGCAGTCGAGCACCATGCCCATGGGCGAGTTGCGCGTCTGCTGGAACGCCGCGACTACCTTCAGCCGCTTGAGGGCCCGCAGCTTGCGCTGGCCCTTGCCGCTGCGGATGGTCTCGCGCAGCGAGGCGGCCTCGGCGTCGAGGTCGAAGTCGGCGAGCAGCTTCTGCAGCGCCGCGGCACCCATGCCGCCCTCGAAGTACTCACCGAAGCGGTCGCGCAGCTCGCGGTAGAGGCCCTCGTCGGCGATGAGCTGCTTGACCTCGAGCTTGCGGAAGGTGTCGAGCACCTCCTCGAGGCGGTCGATCTCCCGCTGGGCGCGGTCGCGCAGCTGGCGCATCTCGCGCTCGCCGCCCTCGCGCACCTTGCGGCGGACGTCGGACTTGGCACCCTCGGCCTCGAGCTCGGCGAGGTCGGCCTCCAGCTTCTGCTGGCGGGCCTCCACGTCGGCGTCGCGACGGCTCTCGAGGTTGTGCTTCTCCGCGCTGATCTCGGCCTCGATGGTCGGGAGGTCGCGGTGGCGGGCCTCGTCGTCGACCGAGGTGATCAGGTAGGCGGCGAAGTAGATGATCTTCTCGAGGTCCTTGGGCGCCAGGTCGAGCAGGTAGCCCAGACGCGACGGGACGCCCTTGAAGAACCAGATGTGGGTGACCGGCGCGGCCAGCTCGATGTGGCCCATCCGCTCACGGCGCACCTTGGCACGGGTCACCTCGACGCCGCAGCGCTCGCAGATGATGCCCTTGAACCGGACTCGCTTGTACTTACCGCAGTAGCACTCCCAGTCCCGCGTGGGACCGAAGATCTTCTCGCAGAAGAGACCGTCCTTCTCCGGACGCAGCGTCCGGTAGTTGATGGTCTCGGGCTTCTTCACCTCACCGTGCGACCACTGACGGATGTCGTCGCCACTGGCCAGACCGATGCGGAGCTCGTCGAAGAAGTTGACGTCGAGCACTGAGTGGACCCCTTTCCCGGGGCTCGGTTACTGCACTTCTCGAATGGTCGTCGGGGTCGCCGGCCGGCCCCGGTGCTCGGGGCCGGCCAGCAGCCGATCACACGTCCTCGACGCTGGAGGGCTCGCGGCGGGACAGGTCGATGCCCAGCTCCTCCGCGGCCCGGAAGACCTCGTCGTCGGTGTCGCGCAGCTCGATCGCCTGGCCGTCGCCGGAGAGGACCTCCACGTTCAGGCAGAGCGACTGCAGCTCCTTGAGCAACACCTTGAACGACTCCGGGATGCCCGGCTCGGGGATGTTCTCGCCCTTGACGATCGCCTCGTACACCTTGACGCGGCCGAGGATGTCGTCGGACTTGATGGTGAGCAGCTCCTGCAGCGCGTAGGCCGCGCCGTAGGCCTGCATCGCCCAGCACTCCATCTCACCGAAGCGCTGGCCACCGAACTGCGCCTTACCACCCAGCGGCTGCTGCGTGATCATCGAGTAGGGGCCGGTCGACCGGGCGTGGATCTTGTCGTCGACCAGGTGCAGCAGCTTCAGGATGTAGACGTAGCCGACAGAGATCGCCTCGGGGAAGGGCTCCCCGGAGCGGCCGTCGAACAGCCGCGCCTTGCCGGTGGGCTGCACCATCCGGTCGCCGTCGCGGTTCGGGATCGTCGAGCCGAGCAGGCCGACGATCTCCTCCTCGCGGGCGCCGTCGAACACCGGGGTCGCCGTCCGGGTGCCCGGCGCGGCGGCACGCGCGGCCTCCGGCAGGTTGGCCGCCCACTCCGGGGTGCCCTCGACCTGCCAGCCGGACTTGGCGACCCACCCGAGGTGGGTCTCCAGGACCTGGCCGACGTTCATCCGGCCCGGCACGCCGAGCGGGTTCAGGACGATGTCCACCGGGGTGCCGTCCTCGAGGAACGGCATGTCCTCCTGCGGCAGGATCTTCGCGATGACGCCCTTGTTGCCGTGGCGGCCGGCGAGCTTGTCACCGTCGGAGATCTTGCGCATCTGGGCGACGTAGACCCGGATCAGCTCGTTGACGCCGGCGGGCAGCTCGTCGCCGTCCTCGCGCGAGAACACGCGGACGCCGATGACCTTGCCGGACTCACCGTGCTTGACCTTGAGGCTGGTGTCGCGGACCTCGCGGGCCTTCTCACCGAAGATCGCCCGCAGCAGCCGCTCCTCGGGGGTCAGCTCGGTCTCGCCCTTGGGCGTGACCTTGCCGACGAGGATGTCGCCGGGGACGACCTCGGCGCCGATGCGGATGATGCCGCGCTCGTCGAGGTCGGCGAGGACCTCCTCGGAGACGTTCGGGATGTCCCGGGTGATCTCCTCGGCACCGAGCTTGGTGTCCCGCGCGTCGACCTCGAACTCCTCGATGTGGATCGAGGACAGGACGTCGTCCTGCACGAGGCGCTGCGACAGGATGATCGCGTCCTCGTAGTTGTGGCCCTCCCACGGCATGAAGGCGACCAGCAGGTTCTTGCCCAGCGCCATCTCGCCCTGGTCGGTGCACGGCCCGTCGGCGATGACCTGGCCGACCTCGACCCGCTGGCCCTCGTCGACGACGGGGGTCTGGTTGATCGAGGTGCCCTGGTTCGAGCGGCGGAACTTCAGCAGCCGGTAGGTCTGCCGGGTGCCGTCGTCGGCCATGACGGTGATGTAGTCGGCGGTGGAGTCCTCGACCACACCGGCCTTCTCCGCCACGACGACGTCGCCGGCGTCGACGGCGGCACGCAGCTCCATACCAGTGCCGACCAGCGGCGCCTCGCTGCGCAGCAGCGGGACGGCCTGGCGCTGCATGTTGGCGCCCATGAGCGCGCGGTTGGCGTCGTCGTGCTCGAGGAACGGGATCATCGCCGTCGCGACCGAGGTCATCTGCCGCGGCGAGACGTCCATGTAGTCGACCTGCTCGGGCGACAGGTAGTCGACCTCGCTGCCCCGGGTGCGGACCAGGACGCGCTCCTCGGCGAACCGGCCCTGGGCGTCCAGCGGCGAGTTGGCCTGGGCGACGACGAAGCGGTCCTCCTCGTCGGCGGTCAGGTAGTCGATCTGGTCGGTGACCACACCGTTCTCGACCCGGCGGTACGGGGTCTCGATGAAGCCGAAGGGGTTGACCCGCCCGTAGGCCGACAGCGAGCCGATCAGACCGATGTTCGGGCCTTCCGGCGTCTCGATCGGGCACATCCGGCCGTAGTGGCTGGGGTGCACGTCGCGGACCTCCATGCCGGCCCGCTCACGGGACAGACCACCCGGGCCCAGCGCCGACAGGCGGCGCTTGTGGGTCAGGCCCGCGAGCGGGTTGGTCTGGTCCATGAACTGCGACAGCTGGCTGGTGCCGAAGAACTCCTTGATGGAGGCGACGACCGGCCGGATGTTGATCAGGGTCTGCGGCGTGATCGCCTCGACGTCCTGGGTCGTCATCCGCTCGCGGACGACGCGCTCCATGCGGGAGAGGCCGACCCGGACCTGGTTCTGGATGAGCTCGCCGACGGTGCGCAGCCGCCGGTTGCCGAAGTGGTCGATGTCGTCGACGCCGTGGTCGGGCTCGCCCGCGTGCAGGCGCACCACGTACTCGATGGTGGCGACGATGTCGTCCTCGGTCAGCGTCAGCGTGCCCTGCGGGACGTCGACGCCGAGCTTCTTGTTCACCTTGTAGCGGCCGACCTTGGCCAGGTCGTAGCGCTTGGAGTTGAAGAAGAGGTTCTCCAGCAGCGCCTGGGCGCTCTCCCGCGTCGGCGGCTCGCCCGGCCGCAGCTTGCGGTAGATGTCCAGCAGCGCCTCGTCCTGCCCGGCGATGTGGTCCTTCTCGAGGGTGGCCAGCACCGTGGGCGACCACTGGAAGTGCTCGCGGATGCGGTCCTCGGTCCAGCCCAGCGCCTTGAGCAGCACGGTGACCGGCTGGCGGCGCTTGCGGTCGATGCGGACGCCGACGGTGTCGCGCTTGTCGACGTCGAACTCCAGCCACGCACCGCGGCTGGGGATGACCTTGGCGCTGAAGACGTCCTTGTCCGAGGTCTTGTCCAGGGTCTTGTCGAAGTAGACGCCCGGGCTGCGGACGAGCTGGGAGACGACGACGCGCTCGGTCCCGTTGATGACGAACGTGCCCTTGTTCGTCATGATCGGGAAGTCGCCCATGAACACCGTCTGGCTCTTGATCTCGCCGGTGGTGTTGTTCATGAACTCGGCGGTGACGAACAGCGGCGCCGCGTAGGTCATGTCCTTGTCCTTGCACTCCTCGAGGGACGCCTTGACGTCCTCGAAGCGCGGGTTGGAGAAGGACAACGACATCGAGCCGCTGAAGTCCTCGATCGGGGAGATCTCCTCGAGGATCTCGGCCAGGCCGCCGACGGCGTCGGCCTGCTCCTCCGGGGCGAGGGTGGCCCGCCACTCGGGGCTGCCGATCAGCCAGTCGAACGAGGCGGTCTGCAGGGCCAGGAGGTCCGGCACCTCGAGCGGCTCGGAGATCTTGGCGAACGAGACGCGCAGCGGCGCGCCCGGGATCTTCTGCTGGTCGGCCTCACCGGTGCGGGGGCCGGTCTGGGGAGCCTGCGACTGCTGGCCGTAGGGCCCGGAGTCGGTCGTGCGGGGGTTGATGCTGGTGGGGCGAGAGCCTGCCAAGATGCGTCCTTCCAAGGACCTCACGACGTGCGGGCGGTGGGTGCTGGTTCGTCCTGGGTCGTCGTCGGTAATGGCGGGGCTGTCCGCGTTCGTCCTGCCCGGAGGGTCGATGGGCGTCCGGAGGGACGGGTTCCCCCGGGCACCCCAGGCGACCCGTCTCGGCGGGCAAGCAGTCAGGGGGCAGCGCAACAGAGAATCCTACCCCTGCTGGAGCGGGCTGTCCACGTCGGGGGTCCGCACGCGAGGGGGACCACACACCCGGGAGGGGCAGCCGGCCAGCGGGGCCGGGTCGGGCCGTCGTCGACGGCTCGCCCATGATGCCAGTCCCGGGGCGGTCGTGGGGCCGCCACGCCCGGGAGATCCAGGGAAAGACCCCGGCCCTCCGGACGGGCCGGGGTCCGGTGTCCTGCGCGCCGCGGCCGGCCGAGCCGGACTCGTCGACGTCGTCCCCCGGGCCCGGGTCCACGCCGGCCACCACGTCCGAGCCGACCGCGTCGGTGTCCAGCGCCGGGCTGCTGGTGTGACACCGGGACGACGCAGGGGCCGCCCTCCGGGTGGAGGACGGCCCCTGGGGGTCGTGCGAGGTGGTGCATCACCCGGCGAGCGCCGGGTGCCGGGTCACTTGACGGTGACGGTGGCGCCGGCGCCCTCGAGGGCGGCCCGGGCCTTCTCGGCGGCGTCCTTGTCGACCTTCTCCAGGATCGGCTTCGGCGCGCCGTCGACCAGGTCCTTGGCCTCCTTGAGGCCGAGCGACGTCAGGCCGCGCACCTCCTTGATGACCTGGATCTTCTTGTCGCCGGCGCTCTCGAGGATGACGTCGAACTCGTCCTGCTCCTCAGCGGCGGGGGCACCACCGTCGCCGGCACCACCGGCGGCCGGGGCGGCCGCGACGGCGACCGGAGCAGCGGCGGTGACCTCGAAGGTCTCCTCGAACTGCTTCACGAAGTCGGACAGCTCGAGCAGCGTCATCTCCTTGAACGCGTCGAGCAGCTCCGTGGTGGACAGCTTGGCCATGATCTCTCCTTCTGGGGTCAGTCGGTGCTGGCCGCAGCGTCCGCGGCGTCAGCGGTGTCGGTGGTGGTGTCAGCAGCTACGTCATCCGAGGCCTGGGCGGCCGCGGTGGAGTCCTCGCCCTCGGCGGGCTTCTTCTCCTGCAGCGCGGCGGCCAGCCGGGCGACCTGGGACAGCGGGGCCTGGAACAGGCCCGCGGCCTTGCTGAGGTTGCCCAGCATCGCGCCGGCCAGCTTGGCCAGCAGGACCTCGCGCGGCTCGACGTCGGCGAGGGCGGTGACCTCGGCCGGGCCGACGGTGCGGCCCTCGACCACGCCGCCCTTGACGACGAGCAGCGGGTTGGTGCGCGCGAAGTCACGGATGGCCTTGGCCGCGGTGACCGGGTCGCCCTCGATGAAGGCGATCGCGGTCGGGCCGTTGAGCAGCGGCGCCAGGTCGGCATGGCCGACCTGCTCCGCGGCCCGCTTCGTCAGGGTGTTCTTGACGACGGCGTAGCTGCTGCCCTCACCGAGGGAACGGCGCAGCTGGGTCAGCTGGGCCACGGTCAGCCCGCGGTACTCGGTGAGCACCGCCGCGCTGGACGCCTGGAACCGCTCGGTGATCTCGTCGATCACCGCGGCCTTCGCCTGCGTGGGCATGGGCCTCCTCTCGTCTGTCGGGCGGACCACCGGCCGGTGCACGACGGCGGGCGATCAACCGAGCCCGGAGACGAGGAACGCCCCGGCGCAGGCGCACGGGGCGAAGAACACGGGCACATGGCGCCGCGCCGATCGAACCGTCCTCCTGCGCGGGCCGCCCGGAGTCCGGGACCTTCGATCGCACGAGGACGTGCGACGACCAGCGGTCGTTGGGGGAACGGGCCCAGCATACATCCGGTCCGGTCGACGCCGCTGTCGCCGTCCTCACCCGGTGATCACCGGTGTCGACACGGAGACGACGGAGGCCCCGCCGCGCGATGCGCGACGGGGCCCCTGGTGACGTGCGGGTGTGGCCGGCCCCGTCCAGAGGCTCGCCGCGAGCTCGCGAGCGGTCAGGAGGACGGGATCCTGTTTCAGGCGGTGGGCTCGTCCACCGTCAGGTTGCGGGTGCGGTTCGGGTCGACCGGGATGCCCGGACCCATGGTGGTGGAGATGGTGACCTTCTTGACGTACCGGCCCTTGGCGGCGGCCGGCTTCGCGCGCAGCACCTCGTCGAGGGCCGCGGCGTAGTTCTCCACCAGCTTGGTCTCGTCGAACGAGGCCTTGCCGATCACCAGGTGCAGGTTGGCCTGCTTGTCGACGCGGAAGTTGATCTTCCCGCCCTTGATGTCGTTGACCGCCTTGGTGACGTCGGGGGTCACCGTGCCGGTCTTCGGGTTCGGCATCAGGCCGCGGGGGCCGAGGATGCGCGCGATCCGGCCGACCTTGGCCATCTGGTCCGGGGTGGCGATCGCGGCGTCGAAGTCCAGGAAGCCGCCCTGGATGCGTTCGATCAGGTCGTCCGAGCCGACGACGTCGGCGCCGGTGGCCTCGGCCTCGGCGGCCTTGTCGCCGGTCGCGAAGACGATGACGCGGGCGGTCTTGCCGGTGCCGTGCGGCAGGTTCACCGTGCCGCGGACCATCTGGTCGGCCTTGCGCGGGTCGACGCCCAGCCGCATGGCCACCTCGACGGTGGCGTCGTAGGCCGTCGGCGACGTCTCCTTGGCCAGCGAGGCCGCCTGCAGCGGGGTGTAGAGATTCTCGCGGTCGACCTTCGCCGCGACCTCGCGGTACTTCTTGCCGTGCTTCGCCATGGTGGTTCCTCTCCCCCGGCACCTCGGCCGGGAGTCGTGTGGTGCGCGGGCCTGGCGTGGCCCTCCCACGGATGCCCTGTACGAACGACCCCGCTGCAGGGTCCCGAGCCGAGCCTGCGAGGCACGGGGGCAGCAGAGTCCTTCTTGCAACGCCGCCGGAGCCCGGCGGCTTCCCTCAGCCCTGGACGGTGATGCCCATCGACCGGGCGGTACCGGCGATGATCTTCTCCGCCTCGTCGAGGGAGTTGGCGTTCAGGTCCTGCATCTTGGTCTGCGCGATCTCGCGGACCTGGTCACGCGTGACGGTGGCGACCTTGGTCTTGTGCGGCTCGCCGGAACCCTTCTCCACGCCGGCCGCCTTGAGCAGCATGCGGGCCGCGGGCGGGGTCTTGGTGACGAAGGTGAACGAGCGGTCCTCGTAGACCGAGATCTCGACCGGGATCACGTTGCCGCGCTGCGACTCCGTGGCGGCGTTGTACGCCTTGCAGAACTCCATGATGTTGACGCCGTGCTGGCCCAGCGCCGGACCGACGGGCGGCGCGGGGGTGGCCGCACCGGCGTTGATCTGGAGCTTGATGACCGCGGTCAACCGCTTCCTGGGGGGCATGACTTCCTTCTGTTTCCTCGTGGACGAGTCGGTGCGGTTCGGCCTCGCTGCAGGGGCCCGCCGCGAGCGTGCGAGCGGTGGGGGGCAGCGAGGTCCTACAGCTTCTGGACCTGGTTGAACGACAGCTCGACCGGCGTCTCGCGGCCGAAGATGGAGACCAGCACCTGCAGCTTCTGCTGCTCGGCGTTGATCTCGTTGATCGTGGCCGGGAGGGTGGCGAACGGGCCGTCCATGACGGTGACGGACTCGCCGACCTCGAAGTCCACGACGGCGGTCGGGGCGGCCGTGGTGGCGGTGCTCGTCGTCTCCGCCGCCTTGGTCGTCTGGGGGCCGGCCGCGGGAGCGAGCAGGCTGACGACCTCGTCGATGCTCAGCGGCGAGGGGCGCGACGTCGCCCCGACGAAGCCGGTGACCCCGGGGGTGTTGCGCACCGCGCCCCAGGACTCGTCGTTGAGGTCCATGCGGACGAGCAGGTAACCGGGCAGCTTCTTCCGGTTGACCTGGGTGCGCTTGCCGTTCTTGATCTCGGTGACCTCCTCGGTGGGCACCTCGATCTGGAAGATGTAGTCCTCCATGTCCAGCGACTGGATGCGCGACTCCAGGTTGGTCTTCACCTTGTTCTCGTAGCCGGCGTACGAGTGGATGACGTACCAGTCGCCGAACTGGCCGCGCAGCACCTTGCGCATCGCCTCGGCCGGGTCGGCCTCCTCGTCGTCCTCGGTCTGGTTCCCCAGCCCGTCGAGGTCGGAGGACTCCGCCGGAGCGGCCAGCGGGTCGGTGGTCAGGCTGTCGGGGTCACCGCTCTCGACGTCGGGCGCCACGTCGGCCACGCCGGTGAGGGCGTCCTGGTCGGCGGTGTCGACGGAGCCCTCGGCAGCACCGGTCTCGCCGGCGCCGGTCTCGACGTCCACGGTTCCGCGCACGTCGAAGCGGGCGTCGTCGAGGTCGGTGGCCGGAACGGCGCTGTCGGTCTCGAAGGGCTCGCGGGGGTCGGTCACGGTGTCTCTTCCTTGTCGGTGGTGCAGGCGCGGATGGGCTCAGCCGAAGACGGCGAGCACGCCCTGGGCGAAGAGGAGGTCCAGGCCGGCCACCAGCGCGACGATGAAGGCCACGAAGACGATGACGACGGTCGTGTAGGTGATCAGCTCGCGGCGCCCCGGCCAGATGACCTTGCGCAGCTCGGCGACGACCTCGCGGAGGAACCGGCGGATGCTGCGCCGCTGCCGCGCCTCGGCGGCGCGGTCGCGCTCGGCGGCCCGCGACCGGGTCGCACCGCCCTCGGCGGGCCGGCCGGCGGGACGCGACGGCGTGCGCTCGCGGGCGGCCCGGCGGGAGCGGGGGGCCGGCTCGTCGTCCTCGTCGTCCCCGGCGGTGATCCGGCCGCCGCGGCGGGCACCGGTCTGCCGAGCGGCCACGACCTTGTCCTCGTCGCTCTGGGCCTCGGCGGCGATCTCGGCCTCGGCAGCCTCCAGCTCGGCGGCGTCGGCCACGCCCGGCGCCTCCCGGTCGAGCTGCTCGTCGGTCGGCTCGGCGTCGGAGGCGGCGCGGGGGTCGCCCTCGCGTGCCGGCTTCTCGTCGCTCACTGCGCCTCGCTCGCCTCGCTGGTGGTGGCCGTTGTCCTCGGGCCGACGGTCGGTGGTCGTGCTGTCGTACGGGTCGTGCACGTCGCCGGCAGGGAGCCGGCGGCACGGGCAGGGGTGACAGGACTTGAACCTGCAGCCTGCGGTTTTGGAGACCGCTGCTCTGCCAATTGAGCTACACCCCTGTGCCCTGGGCCGGGCCCGGGACCGCGTGGCCCGCTCCGCTCGGCACCGTCCCCGCGAGGGGTTCCGGGGCACGCCGGTGGCGGGGTCAGTGGCCCCAGGACAGCCAGTGTACGGGACCGCGGAGGACGCTTCACCAACCCGCCGGGCCAGGGCCACCGACGTGCCGGGCGGGGACCACCGACGCGTCGGGCGGGAGGGCCGCGGGCGGGGTCGCGGCCGGGATCGGAGGCGACCGCGCACACCGCCCTCCGACATGATGGGGCCATGACCGCCGTCTCCCGCTCGGAGTCCGCTGCCCCGTCCCCCGGGCCGTCGCCCGCCGACCGGCGCATCTCCCGCCGCATCGCCGCGATCGCCGAGTCGGCGACGCTGGCGGTGGACGCCAAGGCCAAGGCGCTCAAGGCCGCGGGCAAGCCGGTGATCGGCTTCGGCGCCGGTGAGCCGGACTTCCCGACGCCGGACTACATCGTCGAGGCCGCCGCCACCGCCTGCCGCCAGCCGGCGATGCACCGCTACACCCCCGCGGGCGGGCTGCCGGCGCTCAAGGAGGCGATCGTCGCCAAGACCGCCCGCGACTCGGGACTGCAGGTGACCCCGGCGAACGTGCTGGTGACCAACGGCGGCAAGCAGGCCGTGTACGAGGCCTTCGCCACGATGCTCGACCCGGGCGACGAGGTGCTCCTGCCCGCCCCGTACTGGACCACCTACCCCGAGGCGATCGCGCTGGCCGGCGGCGTGCCGGTCCCGGTCGTGGCCGACGAGGAGAGCGGCTACCTGGTGTCGGTGGCCCAGCTCGAGGCCGCCCGGACGCCGCGCACCAAGGTGCTGCTGTTCTGCTCGCCGTCCAACCCGACCGGTGCGGTGTACCCGCCGGAGCTGGTCGAGGAGATCGGCCGCTGGGCGTACGAGAACGGGCTGTGGGTGCTCACCGACGAGATCTACGAGCACCTCACCTACGACGGGGCGACGGCACCGTCGATGCCGGTCGTCGTCCCGGAGCTCGCCGACCGCTGCGTCGTCGTCAACGGGGTCGCCAAGACCTACGCGATGACCGGCTGGCGGGTGGGCTGGGTCGTCGGACCCGCCGACGTCGTCAAGGCCGCCACGAACCTGCAGTCGCACGCCACCTCGAACGTGGCCAACGTGTCGCAGGCGGCGGCGGTCGCCGCACTGACCGGGGACCTGTCGGCTGCGGCCGCGATGCGGGAGGCCTTCGACCGGCGGCGGCGCACGATCGTGTCGATGCTGCGCGAGATCCCCGGCGTGGCGTGTCCGGAGCCGCAGGGCGCGTTCTACGTCTATCCGTCGGTCAAGGCCCTGCTGGGCCGGCCGATCGCCGGCCGGACGGCGGGGGACAGCGTGCAGCTGGCCGAGATCGTCCTCGAGGAGGCCGAGGTCGCCGTCGTCCCCGGGGAGGCCTTCGGCACACCGGGCTACCTGCGGATGTCCTACGCCCTGGGCGACGACGACCTGGTCGAGGGCGTGACCCGGCTGCAGCGGCTGCTCGGGTGAGGAGGACGGGGTCCTCCTACTCGTCGAGGGCGCCCGCCTCGGTGAGGACGTCGAGCGCCGCGGGCAGGTCCTGCAGCGCCCGGGCGACGTCGTCCGGGGTGGCGATCGTCCAGGCATTGGCGTCGACGTAGCAGCGCAGGGCGGCGTCGAACGCCTCCGCGCCCGCGGCCTCGCGGGCGATCACCAGCGCGGCGCCACCCTTGCCGTACACCCGGCGGACGTAGCCCGCGGCGGTGCCGAACTGGTCCATGGCGGCGCCGACCTCACCGGGCGTGCCCAGCGCCCGCGCGGCGGCGTCCTCGGACACCGGGAAGGCGACGGACTCGGCGTAGGTGGCGAACGCCTCGTCCAGCCACGGATCGCGGAACTGGGAGTCTCCGACCATCCCGTAGAACCACATGTGCGCGACCTCGTGCAGCAGCACGAGCCGGTCGGCGCCGGCGAGCAGGATCGAGCTGGGGTACTCGATGCCGCCGCCCCGGATGGGCAGCAGCGGCACGGTGAGCGTGGCGTACGGGAAGGGGCCGAAGCGGGCCTCGAGCTGGTCGATCGCGGCCAGGGTCCACGTGGTGAGCTCCCGGGCCGGGACGTCCGCGCCCGGGAGCACGCCGGTCGTCACCTCGACCCCGCTCCCGCCGGTGGCGCTCGCGGTGTCGAACTCCCCCACGGCGACGCTGACGTCCCGGGCGACCGGCTCGACCGACGTCCAGGTGCGCCGGCCGTCCTGCGGCGCGGAGGGTGCGGCCTGGTCGCCGGTCATGAGCACGGTGAGCCCCTCGGGGGCCGAGACCCGGACGGTCGTGTCGGCGACGGGGCTCGTCGCGGTCTCGCCCGGGAGGTCGACGAACGGGTCGCGGGCCCAGCCGACACCGGGCTGCCAGGCCAGCAGCGGCGCGCCGCTGGCCCACCAGGAGACGCCGTCGGCCGCGCCCACCCGCTCGAAGTCGCCCTCGCCGAGGGTGAGCGTGAAGTCCAGGGCCACCTCGGTCGCCTCCGCGGCAGGGAGCTCCTCGTCCAGCCGGACGACGAACAGGCCACCCGGGCCGTCGGCACCGGCGTCCTCGTAGCCGCTCCCGGCGACGTCGTCCCCGCGCGCGGCGTCGACGACCAGGCGGTTGCCGGCCGCGGCCGGTCCGGGCCCGTTGGGGACCAGCCGGAAGACCAGCTCGTCGGTGGGCAGGTCGGGGGTGAAGACGACGGTCTCGGTGCCGGTGACCGTGCGCAGGTCGTCGTCCAGCCGGAGGTCCAGCACGATGACCGGCCGGTCGGGGTCGGGCTCGGCGCGCTGCGCGCAGTCCCCCTCGGCCGGCGTCGCGGCGGGCGGCGGGGCCGCGGCCGACCGTTCGGTGGCGAGGGTGTCGACGAAGGAGGCTCCGCAGCCGGGGAGCAGCAGGACGGCACCGAGCGCGAGCAGGGGCCGCCGCGCGGTCACGCCAGCTGGACGGTGGCGCGGGCCAGCGAGAGCACCTTCTCGCCGCCGCTGGTGACGGTCAGGTCGACGCGGGCGCGGCCGTCCTCGCCCAGGGCGCCGACCTTGCCGCGGACGGTCACCCGGGCACCGGTGCCGTCGTCGGGGACGACGACCGGCCGACCGAACCGCACGTGGTACTCGACCAGGGAGCCCGGGTCGCCGGCCCAGGCGGTGACCGCTCGCGCGGCCAGCGCCATGGTGAGCATCCCGTGCGCGATCACGCCGGGGAGGCCGACCTCGGTGGCCACCCGCTCGTTCCAGTGGATGGGGTTGAAGTCGCCGGAGGCGCCGGCGTAGCGGACGAGGTCCGCTCGCGTGACGGGGTAGGTCTGCTCGGGCAGCTCGGTGCCGACGGCGACGTCGGCGGCCCGCACCGTGGCGGTCACGCGATCTCCTCGCCGGCGCTCGTCGTCCACGTGCCCGATGGTGCCCTGCCCATGCGTGACCTCGCGAGCTCGGTCACGAGGCCCCCCGGGCGACGAGCATCGAGGTGGCCGCGCAGACCGGTTCGCCGTCCTCCGTGGCGACGTCCACGCGGGTGGTGAGCAGGTCGTTGCCGCCGACGCTGCGCACGGCCTCGATGACGGGCGTGGCGACGAGACGGTCACCGGCGCGGATGGGCCGGTGGTGGGTGAAACGCTGCTCGCCGTGGACGACCCGGCTGTAGTCGAGTGCGACGTCGGGGTCCTCGACGACGACGCCGGCCGCCGAGAGCGTCAGGGCGATGGCGAAGGTGGGCGGGGCGATCACGTCGGGGTACCCGGCCGCGCGGGCGGCCTCGGCGTCCCGGTGCACCGGGTCGGCCGCACCGATGGCGTCGGCGAACTCGGCGATCTTCTGCCGGCCGACCTCGTAGACGGCGGAGGGCGGGTAGCTGCGCCCGACCAGTGCCGGATCGAGCGCCATGCTCCCGCCCTCCCTCTCGACGACGCGCTGGTCAGCGAGTCCCTGCGGTGGCTCGAGGCCGCGTCAGCGGGGTCTCGTCGGTGGCCGAGACCGTGTCAGCGCGTCTCGCGGTGCACGGTGTGCTTGCGGTCCTTGGGGCAGAACTTCTTCAGCTCCAGCCGGTCGGGGTCGTTCCGCCGGTTCTTGCGCGTGATGTAGTTCCGGCTCTTGCACTCCTGGCAGGCCAGGGTGATCTTCGGACGGATGTCGGTGGCTGCCACGGGGCGCTCCTCGCCTTGTCGGGACCGGGCCGGGCCCGGGGACGTGCGGGCGGGTGCCCGCACGGTGCTGCAACACGCCGACGGACCCCGGGTGAGCGGGGTCCGTCGAGAGTAGCGGTGACCGGATTTGAACCGGTGACACAGCGATTATGAGCCGCTTGCTCTGCCTGGCTGAGCTACACCGCCGGACGTGGCCGTGCGACCCGGTCTCGGCGACCGGGCCGAGCGGCCACTGTGTTGTTCCAGAGCCCCTTTACGGAATCGAACCGTAGACCTTCTCCTTACCATGGAGACGCTCTGCCGACTGAGCTAAAGGGGCGGGCTTCGAGCCGCCGAGAACTGTACCTGACGGCTCCGGCGGTCCGTCGCAGGGGGGTCCCGGCGCGCTCAGGAGCGCACGAACAGGCGCCGGTGCGGCTTGCCGGGGACGGCGGAGCGCACGCCGGTGCGGGCCAGGATCCAGCTCTCCAGCCGCTCATCGGGCAGCGGCCGGCTGACCAGGAAGCCCTGCAGCTTGTCGCAGCCCATCTCGGCCAGCAGGTTGCGCGTCAGCTCGTCCTCGACGCCCTCGGCGACGACCCGCAGGCCCAGGTTGTGCGCCAGCTCGATGATCGAGCGGGCGATGAACGACTCCCCCTGGCTGGTGGCCATCCCCAGCACGAAGGACTTGTCGATCTTCACCTCGTCGATGGGCAGCTGGCGCAGCTGGGACAGCGAGGAGTAGCCGGTGCCGAAGTCGTCCATGGACAGCCGCAGACCCAGGGCGTGCAGGTCGGCCAGGACGGTGCCGCTGCGCACCGAGTCGTCGACGACGCTGCCCTCGGTGAGCTCCAGGATCAGCAGCTCGCCGGGGACGGCGTGGCGGCGCAGTGCGCGCCGCACCCGGTCGACCAGGTCCGGCTCGGTGAGGCAGCGGGCCGAGAGGTTGACCGCCACCGACAGCGCGATGTCCTGGTCCAGCCACCTCCGGCAGCGGGCCAGCGCCAGGTCCAGCACGTAGTCGGTCAGCGGGCCGATCCGGCCGATCTGCTCGGCCAGGTGGATGAACTCGTCCGGCGCGATCGACCCGTAACGCGGGTGCGCCCAGCGCACCAGGGTCTCGACCGAGACGATGTCCGAGGTGCGGGCGTCGATGATCGGCTGGAAGACGACGCTGATCTCGCCGTCGGCCATGGCCTGCTCGAGCTCGGTGCCCAGCTGCAGGCGGCGCAGGCTCTGCTGGTCGAGCACCGGGTGGTAGCTGGCCACGCCGGTCTTGCCGGCGCCGGCCAGCAGGGCGACGTCGGCCCGTTGCATGAGCGTGCCGGCGTCCGTGCCGTGCACCGGCGCGGCGGCGACGCCGATGGTCAGCGTCACCTCGAGGTCCAGACCGGCGACCCGGGCGCGCGTCGAGGTCGCCTCACGCAGCCGGCGCGCGGCCCGCTCGGTCGCGGGCAGCGACAGCCCTGGTAGCAGGACGGCGAACTGCTCGCCCTCCATGCGGGCCAGGAGCGCCTGCGGCGGCGCGTGCTCGCGCAGCAGGCCGGCGGTGACCAGGAGCAGCTCGTCGCTGGCCGCGTGGCCGAGCGTGTCGGTGACCTCGGCGTAGTTGTCCAGCGAGGCGAGGATGAGGCCCGCCCGCCCGGCGACCGGGTCCGCGGCGAGCAGCTGGTCGATCTCGGCCGCGAGCCGCTGCCGGTTGGGCAGGCCGGTGAGCCGGTCGTGGTCGGCGTCGTAGCGGATCTGGGTCAGCAGCTGCTGCTGCCGGATCGCGGCGTTGATGTGCGTGAGCATCGACTCCAGGGCCGCCCGGTCCCCGTCGCCGAACGTGACGACGTCATTCCGCCGGTCACAGACCTCGAGATAGCCCGGTTCTCCTGCCGCGGTGGTCACCGGCGCCGCGAGGACTTCCTCGGCACCCCGCCTCGACAGGGCGGCCGCCTCGGCCTCCGTGGCCCGGGCGAGCGAGACCAGGACCGGGCCACCGCCGTGGGCGCCCTCGGTGGCCCGCCGGCGGAAGAGGTCGTCGGGGTCACCCGGGCCGTCGTACCAGGCACGGCCGTCCTCCGCCGCGACGAGCAGCCGCGGCTCCTCGTCCAGGTACGGCGGCAGCCACAGGGCCACGCGGTCGGCGTTGAGCAACTCCTTGACGGCTTCGACGATCTGCCGGGTCCCGTCCGGGTGGGAGCCGACCTGCTCCACGCGGCGGGCGAACTCGTAGACGCGCTCGAGGATCTGGCTCTCCCGCGTGACCGCTCCGAACCGGCGGTACAGGAGCGCCAGGGTGAGCACGAGGGGCAGGACGAGCAGCCACGACCACAGGGTGACGTGGATCAGGAGCAGGAGGGCGAGGCCGACGACGACGGCCATGGGACTGACCAGGACGACGGGGATGAGGAGGCTGGCCCAGAGGGCCCGCCCGGGATAGCCCTGCGTGAGCGTGATGGCGGCCGCGAGGCACAGCGCCCCGACCGCGTTCGCCGCGAAGATGGCCACCAGGTAGGTGAGCCAGGTCGCAGGCGAGGAGATCGGGCCCACGGGCACGAGGTCGAGGACCACGACGGCCACACAGGCCTCGAGGACGGACATGCCGACGTTGAACGCGCCCTTGGCAGCCGGGTAGCGCTGCGCGACCAGGACAGCGCCCACAGCGGCCCCTCGCGCCAGAGCCGCCCACGTCCCGCCGATCTCGACCAACGCCACCACGAGCGCGAGCTCGCTCGCCGACCAGGCGACGCCCTGCCCGCGGAACTCGAACTGGACGCTGAAGACCTCGGCGGCCACCATGCCGGCGAAGACCACGACGAAGAGGCGGAGATCGAAGGCCTCGGTGTGTTGCGGCAGGATCGTCGCCACGGCGACGAACGCAACAGCGACCACGGTGACGGCGGCGAACCAGGGGTTCCGCAACGCCGACACCCGGATCGCCTTGCGGACCTCAGCATTCGCCACTGATGACCTGCGTTCGTAGGGGCTGGACAAACAGGCCGAGGCTAGCAGCGGCAGAGCCGGGATCCAGCTCTCCTCACCCGGACGAGGGGGGTGGCCCCGGCGGCCACCCCCTCCGGGTCGCACAGGTCAGCTCTGCGCGTCGCGGTTCCAGCGACCGCCCCGGTTCCACCGGCCACCCCGGTTCCACCGGCCACCGCGCTGCACGTTGTTGCTCATGACGCCTCCTCAGGCATGTAGGACTGCTGTGTCGAGAAACAAGGCAGTCGTCCAGGCGCGGGGGCAGAGCGTTGGGTACGGACCGCGCCGGAGAGATTGCTGCCCGTCACCCGTTCGAGGCAAGCACCGTTGATCCAACCGACACGAATCGGCGCCATGCCATAACGGAGTGTGATTACATGTGACCCTGTGTACCCCGGTCGGGGTACACGTGCGCAGCCTGCGCCAGCGGAGGGCTGAGAGTCGGCTGGGGTCGACTGGGACCCGGCTCCGTCGGCGTGTCGGGCTGGGTCCACAGCCCCGGGCGCGGCTGACCGGCATTCCCCCGATCGGGTCCACAGCTCTCCACAGCGCCGTCCACAGCTCGTGGACAGACGGGCGGCCACCTACTCTGCACCGCGTGCGACGGGACGGGGACGACGCCGAGCGCGGCTCGACGCTGCCGCTGGTCCTGGTGTGCTGGCTGGTGGCCGCGCTCATGGCATTCGGCGCGATCGCCGCGTCCGACGCGTTCCTCGAGCAGCAGCAGGTGCAGTCGGTCTGCGACGGTGCCGCACTGGCAGCGGCCAACGCCACCGACGAGGCGGCCCTCTACGCCACCGGCGTCGGGACGACGCTGCCGCTGACCCGGGCCAGCACGCAGGCGGCGGTGGCCGACCAGCTGGCCGACGGCGGGACGGCGCTGCACTCCTGGTCCACCGAGACCGACGGCGTCGAGGTCACGGTGCGGTGCACGCGCTACGTGGGGATCGCGTTCGGCTGGCTCTTCCTCGGCGGGCAGCCACTGGAGCGCACCGCCGTCGCCGGGGCGCGCGCCCCGACCACCCCCTGAGACGCGCCGCGGCCCCCGACCTCTGCCGAGGTCGGGGGCCGCGTGCACCGGGTGGCGGGTGAAGGATTCGAACCTTCGTAGGCTAAGCCGACGGATTTACAGTCCGCTCCCATTGGCCACTCGGGCAACCCGCCGTGGTGGTACCGGGAAAGCGTACAAGACAGCGGAGACCGGCCTCCGTGGTGGCCCCAGGGACGCGCCGCGACCGGTGGACGACAGAGGAAGGAGCAACCGAGACATGGCCGACTCGTCGTTCGACGTGGTGAGCAAGGTCGACCGCCAGGAGGTCGACAACGCCCTCAACCAGGCCGCCAAGGAGCTCTCGCAGCGCTTCGACTTCCGCGGTACCAACGCGACCATCGCCTGGGCCGGCGAGGAGGGCGTCACGCTGCAGGCCGACACCGAGGAGCGGGTCTCGGCCGCGCTCGAGGTGTTCAAGGAGAAGCTCATCAAGCGGAACATCTCGCTGAAGTCGCTCGACGCCGGCGAGCCGCAGTCCTCCGGGAAGTCCTACAAGATCGGGGCCCGCATCAAGCAGGGCATCGAGTCCGACACGGCCAAGAAGATCGCCAAGATCATCCGGGACGAGGGGCCCAAGGGCGTCCAGGCCCAGATCCAGGGCGACCAGCTGCGGGTCAGCGGCAAGAAGCGCGACGACCTGCAAGCGGTCCAGCAGCTGCTGCGCAGCAAGGACCTCGACGTCGCGCTGCAGTTCGACAACTACCGCTGATCAGCGGTGGTTCCCAGGTCAGCACGGGGTCACAACGCCCCGGTCCGCTGAGAGTCCGCAGTGACACCCGGGGCGGCGGCCATGAGGTCACCGGCCGCTGCCCCGGTGCAGTCCCCGATGGTCGGTCGCACTCTCGTCGCCTCTCCACGCACGAGCCTCGCAAGGCACTGACCGCATGCATCTACGGCCGTGCTGGGTGTCTCCTGTGGGAGTCAGCTGTTCGCTGCTTCGGGGGCTGCCTCGCCGTTGACCTGTCGAGGTGACCGCGATGATGCGCCGGCAAAGGGGCGAGGTCGATGGCCTCGGTGTTCGTCAGCCACAGCAGCCAGGATCGGGCGGCCACCGAGTGGATGGTGGCGCGGCTACGGGCCGCCGGGTTCGCCGCACTGTTCGTCGACTTCGACCCCGAGCAGGGCATCCCCGCCGGGCGCAACTGGGAGC
The DNA here is from genome assembly GCF_053502545.1 of Geodermatophilus sp. URMC 65. Taxonomy (NCBI): domain Bacteria; kingdom Bacillati; phylum Actinomycetota; class Actinomycetes; order Geodermatophilales; family Geodermatophilaceae; genus Geodermatophilus; species Geodermatophilus sp. URMC 65. The sequence continues at coordinate 3,308,756 of NZ_CP199954.1, read as the reverse complement.
GGGACCTCTACGCCCAGCTGCGGAAGACCGATGCGGTGGTGTTCCTGGCCAGCGCGGCCTCGGTGGCCTCGCAGTGGTGCTTCGCCGAGCTCAGCCTGGCCCGGGCCCTGGGGCGGCCTGTCTTCCCGGTCCGGCTGCAGCCGCAGGTGGACCTGCCGCTGCTGGCCCACCTGCAGTGGACCGACCTGACCGACCCGGAGCCGGGGCTGGCTCGACTGCTCGCCGGGCTGAACTCGGCCGGCCTGGATCCAGCCGACTCCTTCCCCTGGGACCCTGTCCGCTCGCCGTATCCGGGCCTGGTCCCGTTCGCTCCGGAGGACGCCGCGGTGTTCTTCGGCCGCCAACCGGAGACCGGTCGGCTGGTGGAGCTGCTGACCCCGACCCTGCAGCGCGGCCCGGGCCGATTCGTGGCGGTGATCGGCCCGTCGGGCAGCGGCAAGTCCTCCCTGCTGCACGCGGGGCTGCTGCCCAGGCTGGCCCGCATGCCCGAGCAGTGGCTGGTCGTGCCCTCGCTGCGGCCCGGCCGGCAGCCAACCGCCGCCCTCGCCGGCACCCTGGTCCGGGCCTTCGCCGCCCGCGGCCACCGTCGTCCGGCCGAGGAGGTGGCCGCGGCGCTGGAGCGTGGCTCGGCCGGGCTGGTGGAGCTGGCCGGCGAGCTGGCCGACCTGGCCGGCAACGGCGCCGGCCGGCCAGGCGTACTGGTCGTCGTCGACCAGGCCGAAGAGCTGCTGACCCGCACCGGCGCCCACGAGCAGCAGACCTTCCTGCAGCTGCTGGCCGGCGCGCTGCACGAGGACAGCCCGATCTGGGCGGTGGCCACCCTGCGCTCGGAGTTCCTCAGCACCGCCCCCGACCGGGCCGGGCTGGCCGAGGCGGTCGACGACCCCCTCGTCATCGAGCCGCTGAGCCGGAACCGGCTGGCCGAGGTGATCGCCCGGCCGGCGCAGCGGGCCGGCCTGGAGTTCGCCCCCGGGCTGGTGGAGCGGATGGTGGAGGACACCGCCGGCGGGGATGCGCTGCCGCTGCTGGGCTACACCCTGCACGAGCTCTAACAGCGCGCCGGACCCGACGGGCACATCACCGCGGACGACTACGAGGCCGTGGGCGGGGTCATCGGTGCCTTGCAGCACCGTGCCGACCGGCTGGCCGACGAGCTGGAGCGGCGCGGCCAGAGTCCGCTGGTGCTGCCCGCGCTGACCCGGCTGGCCACGGTCACCGGCGACGAGCCGCCGACCCGCCGCCGGGTGCGCTGCGACATGTTCAGCGCCGACGAGCAGGCGGTGATCGACGCCTTCGTCGACGCCTCCCTGCTCATCAGCGATCAGGATCCCGCCGATCCCGCCGGAGAGGCGGTGGTGGAGGTCGCCCACGAGGCGCTGCTGCGCCAATGGCCACCGCTGCGCGACGCTATCGAAGCCGACCGGGGCCTGCTGCGGCTGCGCTCGGAGCTGGAACGGCTCGCCGCCGACTGGCAACACGGCCAGCGCGACGACGCCTACCTGCTCCGCGGCGGACGGCTCGCCGCGATCGATCACTGGGCCAGCCAGCATCCCCGAGAGCTCGGCCCGCTCGAGCACGAGTTCCTGGAGGCCAGCCGCGGACTGGCGACCCGCGAGCTGGAAGCCACCCGCCGCTCCAACCAACGGCTACGCGCGCTGGCCGGCGGCCTGGCGCTGCTCCTGGTCGCTGCGCTGGTGGCTGGGGTGCTGGCCGTGAGCGCAAAACAGGAGGCTCAGGCGCAGACCCGGCTGGCGCTGTCCCGACAGCTCGCCACCGAGGCGCAGCGGCTGGTCGACCAAGGCCGGCCGGACGTGGCGATCCTGGTCGGCCTGCAGAGCCTCAGCCTGGCCCGCGATCACCAACCGCAACCGTCGGCGGGACTCATGACCGCGATGGGCGCGGTCACCCATCCTTCGAGACAGCTCGCCGGGCACACCGACGCGGTGCGGGGGGTGGCGTTCAGCCCGGACGGGGCCCTGCTGGCGACCGCCGGCGCAGACTCAACGGCGCGGCTGTGGAAGCCGTTCTTCGACGACTGGGTGACGGTCGGTTGTGGACTGGTCAACCGCAATCCGTCCATCGCCGAATGGGATCAGCTGCTGCCGGACATCCCATATGAGCGCACCTGTCCCGACCTGCCCGCCGGCCAAGGCGCACCAGCCGATGCTCCAGGAGCCCAATACTGAGGCCTGTCGACGATCTGGCACACGGTGGTCCGCCGCTGCCCGACGTAGCGGGCCGGCCCGGCGGATCGATCTACCTGCGCGGGGAGGGAGCAGGGCCTTCTTCAGCGCTGGCCGAGCTCCCGGGCCATCTGCTCCAGGCGGGCGATGCGCTCGGGCATCGGCGGGTGGGTGGCGAACATCGACGCCAGACCCTGGCCGCGGAACGGGTTGGCGATCATGAGGTGGCTCTGGGTCACCAGCCGGTCCTCCTGGGGCAGCGGCCGGGCGGCCGCGCCGGAGGCGATCTTGCGCAGCGCGGAGGCCAGCGCCAGCGGGTCCTGCGCCAGCAGCGCACCGGAGGTGTCGGCCTGGTACTCGCGGCTGCGGCTGACCGCCATCTGCACCAGGCCCGCGGCCAGCGGGCCGAGGAACACCAGCAGCAGGCTGCCGAGGGCGTTGCCGCCCCCGCGGTCGTCCTCCGACCGCCCGCCGAACAGCGAGGCGAACATCGCCATGTGCGCCAGGTAGGTGATCACCGTGGCCATGGCGCCGGCCACCGAGCTGATCAGGATGTCGCGGTTGTAGACGTGCGAGAGCTCGTGGGCGAGCACGCCGCGCAGCTCCCGGCGATCGAGCAGCTCGAGGATCCCCTGGGTGACGCAGACGGCCGCGTTGCGCGGGTTGCGGCCGGTCGCGAAGGCGTTGGGCTGGTCGGTGGGGCTGACGTAGAGCCGCGGCATCGGCTGCCGGGCCGCGGTGGCCAGATCGCGCACCATCGCGTAGAGCTGCGGCGCCTGGGTCTCGGTCACCGGGAACGCCCGCATGGCCCGCAGGGCGAGCTTGTCGGAGTTGAAGTAGGCGTAGCCGTTGATCGCGAGGGCGACGACCAGGGCGACGAGCAGTCCGCCCCGGCCGCCGACCAGGGCACCGGCGGCGAGGATGAGCCCGCCCATCAGACCGAGGAGCACCGCGGTCTTGAGTCCGTTGCTCCAGCGCTGCACGTCCCGACCAACGCGGTGCCCCGGGAGGCCGTTCCCCGCCTGCTCCCCCCTCGGGGTGCGACCGCGGTCACGGAATGGGGCCGCTCCGACGTGGGTTGGGGCTGTCAGGTGCCGGGGGGTCCCCGGCCGTTCCGGGTGTCGCTCGCATCACAGATCCGCGTGGTGTGACGTACACGTAACCTCGGTCGGTGGAGGTGCACCACTGATGACCACGACAGACCCGTCCGTCGTCGCCAGCACGGCGGGGAGCTCGACGCCCTTCGTCAAGAGCGTCGTCGAGCTCGACCGCGTCGTCATCCGGCTCGCCGGTGACTCCGGCGACGGCATGCAGCTCACCGGCAACCGCTTCACCAGCGAGACGGCGTCCTTCGGCAACGACCTGTCGACGCTGCCGAACTTCCCCGCCGAGATCCGCGCTCCCACGGGGACCCTGCCGGGTGTCAGCTCCTTCCAGCTGCACTTCGCCGACCACGACATCATGACCCCGGGCGACGCCCCGGACGTGCTGGTCGCCATGAACCCGGCCGCGCTCAAGGCCAACCTCTCCGACCTGCCCGGCGGCGGGCTGCTCATCGTCGACGCCGACGAGTTCACCCCGCGCAACCTGGCCAAGGTCGGCTACGCCACCAACCCGCTCGAGGACGGTTCCCTCGACGGCTGGCAGCTGGTCAGCGTGCCGCTGACCAGCCTCACCCTCGAGGCGCTCGCCGACTCCGGCCTCGGCAAGAAGGAGGCCGAGCGCTCGAAGAACATGTTCACCCTCGGCCTGCTGAGCTGGATGTACCACCGGCCCACCGAGGGCACCGTCCGCTTCCTCGAGCGCCAGTTCCGCCGGAAGCCCCAGATCGCCGCGGCCAACATCGCCGCCTTCCGGGCCGGCTACAACTACGGCGACACGACGGAGGCCTTCGCGGTCTCCTACGAGATCAAGCCCGCCCCGATGGCGCCGGGCCGCTACCGCAACATCTCCGGCAACCAGGCGCTGGCCCTGGGCATCGTCGCGGCCGGGCAGCGCTCCGGCCTGCCGGTGTTCCTCGGCGCCTACCCGATCACCCCGGCGTCGGACATCCTGCACGAGCTGTCCCGGCACAAGTCCTTCGGCGTCCGCACCTTCCAGGCCGAGGACGAGATCGCCGGCATCGCCTCGGCGATCGGTGCGTCCTTCGGCGGTGCCCTCGGCGTCACGACGACGTCCGGGCCGGGGATCTCGCTGAAGTCCGAGGCGCTGGGCCTGGCGGTGATGACCGAGCTGCCGCTGGTCGTCGTCGACGTGCAGCGCGGTGGCCCCTCCACGGGGCTGCCCACCAAGACCGAGCAGTCGGACCTGCTGCAGGCGATGTTCGGCCGCAACGGCGAGGCGCCCGTGCCGGTCATCGCGCCGCGCTCGCCCGCCGACTGCTTCGACGCCGCGCTCGAGGCCGCACGGATCGCGCTGACCTACCGCACCCCGGTCATGCTGCTCTCCGACGGCTACCTGGCCAACGGCGCCGAGCCCTGGCAGATCCCGGACGTCGAGGAGCTGCCGGACCTATCGGTGGAGTTCGCCACCGAGCCCAACGGCACCACCGCCGACGGGACGCCGGAGTTCCTGCCCTACCTGCGCGACCCGGAGACCCTGGCCCGCCCGTGGGCCATCCCGGGGACGTCGGGGATGCAGCACCGCATCGGCGGGCTGGAGAAGGCCGACAAGACCGGCAACATCTCCTACGACCCGGCCAATCACGACCTGATGACCCGGCTGCGCCAGGCCAAGGTCGACGGCATCGCGGCCAGCATCCCGCCCACCGACGTCGACGACCCGGACGGCCCCGACGGGGAGAAGGCCCGCGTCGCCGTCATCGGCTGGGGCTCGACCTACGGGCCCATCGGCGCCGCGTGCCGGCGCATCCGGCACTCGGGGCGGTCGGTCGCGCAGATCCACCTGCGCCACCTCAACCCGTTCCCGGCCGACCTCGGCGAGGTCCTGCGCCGCTACGACCGGGTGATCTGCCCGGAGATGAACCTCGGGCAGCTGTCGATGCTGCTGCGCGCCAAGTACCTCGTCGACGTCGAGAGCCACACCCAGGTGCGCGGGCTGCCCTTCCGGGCCGCCGAGCTCGCCGCGGTCGTGCAGGACGTCATCGACTCCACCACCGGAGGCACCCCGTGACCACCATCGACCTCGGCATGCCCGCCGAGGGCCCGATCGCCGACGCCATCGCGCGGTCCCTGGACACCCAGGGCGAGAAGCAGACCCAGCTCAAGGCCAAGGACCTCAAGACCGACCAGGAGGTGCGCTGGTGCCCGGGGTGCGGTGACTACGTCATCCTCAACGCGGTCCAGAGCTTCCTGCCCAGCCTCGGCATCGCCCGCGAGGACATGGTCATCGTCTCGGGCATCGGCTGCTCCTCGCGCTTCCCGTACTACATGAACACCTACGGGATGCACTCGATCCACGGCCGCGCGCCGGCGATCGCGACCGGCCTGGCGGCGTCCCGCCCGGACCTGTCGGTGTGGGTCGTGACCGGGGACGGCGACGCGCTGTCCATCGGCGGCAACCACCTGATCCACACGCTGCGCCGCAACGTGAACCTGAAGATCCTGCTGTTCAACAACCGGATCTACGGGCTCACCAAGGGCCAGTACTCGCCCACCAGCGAGGTCGGCAAGGTCACCAAGTCCACCCCGATGGGCTCGCTGGACCACCCGTTCAACCCGGTGTCGCTGGCGCTGGGCGCCGACGCCACCTTCGTCGGACGGGCCATGGACTCCGACCGCAAGGGCCTCACCGAGGTGCTGCGGCAGGCCGCCGAGCACAAGGGCACCGCGCTCGTCGAGATCTACCAGAACTGCAACATCTTCAACGACGGCGCGTTCGACCTGCTCAAGGACCCCACCACCGGCGTGCAGTGGTCGATCCCGCTCGAGCACGGCAAGCCGCTGGTGTTCGGTCCGGACGGCGCCTCGTGCGTGGTCCGCGACGAGTTCGGCGGCCTGCGGATCGCCGAGACCGCCCAGGTGGGCGCCGACGACATCGTGGTGCACGACGCCACCCGTCAGGACCCGTCGTACGCCTTCGCGCTGTCGCGGCTGTCCAGCCAGGACCTCCGCTACACCCCGATGGGCGTCTTCCGGTCGGTCGAGAAGCCGACCTACGACCGGATGATGGCCGACCAGGTCGAGGAGGCCCGCACCTCCTCGCCGGCGGACCTGGGCGTGCTGCTGAGCGGCAACGACACCTGGACCGTGCAATAGCACTGTCGTCCTACCGGACGACACCGCGGCCACGTGCCGTCCCGGCGTGCGCTGAGCCGCTGCCGCTCCTCCTCGGGGACCCTCCGGGCCTCCTCGTCGAAGCGCCTCGCAGGGCGGCCCCCGTTCCGTAGCCCGTGCAGAGTCACGACCGGCCCGTCTCCCTCCCGGGAGGCGGGCCGGTCGTCGTCTCAGCCCAACACGTCCCGGAGCGCCCCGGTGAGCACCGGCAGGGCGCGGCCGAGGTCGGCGCGGGTCGGCGCGGCGAAGCCCACGACCAGTCCGGCCGCGTGCGGACCGGGCCTCGTCCAGTGCCGTCCGAGTCCGTCCAACGCGACGCCCTGCTCGGCCGCCGCGGCGACGACCGCCTCCTCGACCCGCAGGTCGGGCAGCGGCACGAGCACGTGCGCGCCGGCCGGGTCACCCTCGGCCTCCACCCCACCGGCGGCCACCGCCGCCAGCACCTGCTCGCGGCGGGCCGCGAGCTCGCGTCGGAGCCGGCGCAGGTGCCGGGCGAGGTCCCCGTTCGCGGCCAGGGCGGCGAACACCCGCTGCCCCGCCCGCGCGGGCCGGGTGCCGGTCGCCGTCCGCCGCGTGACCAGCGCGGCGCGCAGCTCCGGCGGGGCGACCAGCCAGCCCACCCCCAGCGTCGGGCTGACGATCTTGCTGCTCGTGCCGAGGTGCACCGTGACGTCCGGCCCGAGCGCGCCCAGCAGCGGCAGCGGCGCGACGTCGTAGCGCAGCTCGCCGTCGTAGTCGTCCTCCAGCACCCACCAGCCCTCCGCGCGGGCACGGGCGACGAGGGCGAGCCTGCGGGCCGCGGACAGCCGGCGCCCGAGCGGGTACTGGTGCGCGGGCGTGCAGTACACCGCCGCGAGGCCGGGGGGCACCGCCTCGACCACCAGGCCGTCGCGGTCCACCGGCAGGGGCACCACCGTCGCGCCGGCGTCCCGGAGCGCGCCGACCACGCGCTGGTAGCCGGGGTCCTCGACGCCCACCCGGCTACCGGCCGGCAGCAGCCGGGCCAGCTCCGCGACCGCGGCCGAGGTCCCCGCCGTGGCGAGCACGTCGCCGGGCGCAGCGGCGAGACCGCGGTGCCGGAGCAGGTGCTCGGTCACAGCCCGCTGGAAGGCCGGGTCCGCGGCCGGCTCGGGGCCGACGTCGGGGGCGGGGTCCCCGGCCGCACGCCACGCACGCCGCCAGGCGGCGCGTTCCAGGACCTCCAGGCAGGGCGCGCCGGCCCGCAGGTCGATCGGCGGCGGCGTGCTCCGGGGAGCCGGCCGTGGCGCGGAGGCTCGTGCCGGGATCCCGGTCGCCGTACCGACGACGAAGGTGCCGACACCGCGGCGCCCGTCCGCCCACCCCTCGGCCAGCAGCTGGTCGTAGGCGGCGGCGGTGACGGTGCGGCTGACCCGGAGGGCGACTGCGAGCTCGCGCGTGGAGGGCAGCCGGTCGCCCGGGCGGAGGATGCCGTCCACCGTCGCCGTCCGCAGCGCGTCGGCCAGCTGGACCGACAGCGGCGTCCCGGACGCCCGGTCGAGGACCAGCGGTGGCACGTCGACCACGCCGCACCTCCTCCCTCGCGGTGGCCTCCCGGAATGGCAGCGTATTGGCCCTGGGAGAAGGCCACGCGCGCGGGCACGGTGGTCCCATGGACACCGCACCGCCGCTCTCCCCCACGCCCCGCAGCACCATCCGCCGAGGAGCGACGCGCGCCCGGACCGACCGCACGGAGCTGTACGCGGTGCTGGACGCCGACCTGGTGGGGCACCTGGGCGTCGTGCTGGACGGCTCGCCGGTGGTGCTGCCGACCGGCTACGGACGGCGGGGCGACACCCTGTACCTGCACGGTTCCACCGGCGCAGCGACGCTGCGGGCGGCGGCCGCGGGGGCGCCGGTCTGCCTCACGGTCACCCACGTGGACGGCGTCGTCTACGCCCGCTCGGCCTTCCACCACTCCATGAACTACCGCTGCGCCGTCGTGCACGGGGTGGCCCGGCCGGTGACCGACCCGGAGGAGCACCTGCTCGGCCTGGAGGCGCTCACCGAGCACCTGGCCCCGGGCTCCTGGGCCGCCACCCGTCGGCCCGACCGCAAGGAGCTCGCCGCCACCGCGCTGCTCGCCCTGGACCTGACCGAGGCCAGCGTCAAGGTGCGCACCGGCCCACCGGGGGACGACGAGCGGGACCTGTCCGCACCGGTGTGGGCGGGTGTCCTCCCGCTGCGCACCGTGGTCGGCGAGCCCGAGCCCTGCCCGCTCCTGCCGGCGGACACGCCCGTCCCCGAGCGGATCCGGCAGCGGATGTCGGGGCCGGCTAGCGCGGGGTGACCCGCAGCAACTGGTCCTCGCCGTCGCCGTTGTCGGTGGTGACGTACAGGGCACCGTCCCCGCCCTGCTGCACGGTCCGGATGCGGCCGTACGTGCCCTCCAGCTCCGGCAGCCGGAACTGCTCGAGCAGGGTGCCGTCGTCGGCCAGCCGGAGGGCCAGCACCCCCTGTCCCCTGAGGAGGCCGGACAGCAGCAGCCCCTCGTACGCCTGCCACTGCGCGCCCTCGACGAACGTCGCGCCGGAGGGGGCGAGTCGGGCGTCCCCCGAGGCCCAGCTGGGCGGCAGGACGTCGGGCAGCGCCAGGTCGGTCATCGGCACGTACTCGCCGTAGCCGGGGCCGACCGGGGCGAAGCCGCCGTTTCCGCCCGGCTGCAGCAGGGTCACCTCGTCGTCCCGATCGGGGCCGTGCTCGGCGGCGTAGAGCTGACCGGAGCCGGGGCGCACCGCCAGCCCCTGCACGTTCCGGTGCCCGTACGTCCACACCCGGGGTTCGGCCCCCGGCTGCCCGGCGAACGGGTTGTCCGCGGCCGGTTCACCGGTGGCCGGATCGACCCGCAGCACCTTGCCGGCCAGGCTCCCCAGGTCCTGTGCGGTATCGGGGTCCGCGATGTCGCCGGTGCTCACCAGCAGGGCCCCGGTGGGGTCGAACCGCAGCTGGCAGCCACCGTGGCGGCCGATGCGCTCGTTGACGGGGATGTCGTCGATGAGCGGGTCGTCGACGCGGGTCGCCGTCGTCCAGCCCGGGTCGACCGTCCAGGCGGTCACCTGGATCTCCGCGCCGCCGTCCTCCTCGACGCCCTGGCAGGTGTAGAAGCGGCGGTCCCGCGCGAAGCCCGGGTCGAGCACCAGGCCCATCAGCCCGGTCTCCCCGGTGGCGAACAGGTCGCCGAAATCGGCCGCCAGCTCGCGCACCGTCCCGTCGGGCAGCACCGCGGTCAGGCCACCGGAGCGCTCGTCGAGCAGCAGGGTGCCGTCGGGGGCCTGGGCGACGTCCCACGGGTGGTCCAGCCCCTCGGCGACGACCGCCATGTCGAGGGCGGGGGCCGGCTCGGGCGTCGCGGGCGCCGGTGGGGACGTCGTCGGCGTGACGGTGGTCGGCGCAGGAGTGGTCGGCGCGGCGACGTCGGGCCCCTCGCCGGCCGTCGCGGAGCACGCGGACAGCAGCAGGACCCCGGTGATCAGCCCGGTCAGGGAAGGGCGCACCTCCCTACTCTCCGCCCGCGGGTCAACCAGGGGCGCACGGACCGCCTGGACCAGGCCGCGTCCGGGACCGGGTCAGGTGACCCGGTGCCGCCTCAGGCCCGCGGCATGACGCGCAGGAGCCGGTCGGCGTCCGCGCCGTTGTCGGTGGTGACGTACAGGGCACCGTCCCCACCCTGCTGGACGGTGCGGATGCGGCCGAAGACCCCCTCCAGCTCGGGCAGCCGGAACTGCTCGAGCAGCGTCCCGTCGTCGGCCAGCCGCAGGGCCAGCACGCCCTGTCCCCTGAGGACGCCGAGCAGCAGCAGCCCCTCGTGATCGCCCCACCGCTGCCCCGTGAGGAAGGTCGACCCGCTGGGGGCGATCGTCGGATCGCCCGAGGCCCAGCTGGGCAGCATCACGTGGGGCAGCGCCGGGTCGGTCATCGGCACGCTCTCGTCGTAGCCGCCGCTGCCGACGGGGTTCCAGCCACCGTTGCCCCCGGGTCGCAGCAGCGTGACCTCGTCATCCCGGCGGGGGCCGTGCTCGGCGGCGTAGACCTGCCCGGAGCCGGGCCGCACGGCCAGGCCCTGCACGTTGCGGTGGCCGTAGGTCCACACGCGGGCCTCGGCGCCCGGCTGTCCGGCGAAGGGGTTGCCGGGAGCCGCCGCACCGGTGGCCGGGTCGATCCGCAGCACCTTGCCGGCGAGGGTGCCCAGGTCCTGCGGAGTGGTCCCCACCGTGGTGTCCCCGGTACCGACGAGCAGGGCGCCGGTCGGGTCGAAGCGCAGCCGGCAGCCGCTGTGCCGGCCGACGCTCTCGTTGACGGGGATGCCGTCGAGCAGGGGATCGGCGACCCGGATGGCCGTGCGCCACTCGGCATCCACGGTCCAGGCGATCACCTCGACGTCGACCGAGTCGCCGTCGCGTGCACCCTGGCAGGTGTAGAAGCGGCGGTTGGTCTGGAACGCCGGGTCGAGGACCAGGCCCATGAGGCCGGTCTCGCGGAGGACGAACAGGTCGGCCAAGTCGGCGTCGAGCCTGCGGACGGCGCCGTCGGGCAGCACCGCGGTCAGGCCACCGGCCCGCTCGTCGAGCAGCAGGGTGCCGTCGGGGGCCTGGGCGACGTCCCACGGGTGGTCCAGGCCGTCGACGACCACCGCGACCTCCAGCACCGGCGCCGCGGCGGCGATCGGCACCGGGGCCACCGCGGCTTGCGCCGGTACCACTGCGCCTGCGGCCAGGGGCGGTACGGCCAGCAGACCGATCAGCCAGCGCCAGCGCACCCCGCCAGCATGCACCTCGCCGGCGGCTGAGTCAGCTGGTGCGCGTGACCACGTAGTCGCACAGCGCCGAGAGGGCCCCGCGGACCGGCCCCTCGGGGACCCTGGACAGCCGCGCCTGCGCCCGGTCGGCGTACTCGCGCAGCACCTCGGTGGCCCGCTGCAGGGCCGCCGATGAGCGCAGCAGCTCCAGCGCCTCGGCGTGCTCTGCGTCGTCGGTGATCGGCCCGGAGACCAGCTCGCGCAACCGCTGCTCGGCCGGGTCGTCGCCGGCGAGCGCGAAGAGGGCGGGCAGCGTGGCGATGCCCTCCCGCAGGTCCGTGCCGGGTGACTTCCCGGACGCGCCGTCCTGGCTGACGATGTCGAGCAGGTCGTCGGAGAGCTGGAAGGCGACGCCGACCTCCTCGCCGAAGGCGGTCAGCGCGGCGACCAGCTCGGCGTCCACCCCCGCGAAGGAGGCGCCGAAGCGGGCCGCAGTGGCCACCAGGGAGCCGGTCTTGTCGGCCAGCACCTCGAGGTAGTGGGCGACGGGGTCGTCGCCGGGCTGGGCGCCGACGGTCTCCCGGATCTGCCCGGTGACCAGCCGCTCGAAGGTCCGCGCCTGGATGCGCACCGCCTCCGGGCCGAGGTCGGCGAGCAGGTCGGAGGCGCGGGCGAAGAGGAAGTCGCCGGTCAGGATCGCGATGCTGTTGGACCACCGGCTGTTGGCGCTGGGCGCCCCGCGCCGCACGGCGGCCTCGTCCATGACGTCGTCGTGGTACAGCGTGGCCAGGTGGGTGAGCTCGCAGACCACCGCGGACTCGGTGACGCCCGTGGCGCGCGGGTCCCCGAGCTCGGCGGCGAGCAGCGCCAGCAGCGGGCGGAACCGCTTGCCGCCGGCGGCGACGAGGTGCCCGGCCGCCTCCCGCACGAACGCGTGCTCGCTGCCGACGGCGGTGAGCAGCGCCTCCTCCACCCGGCCCAGACCCTCGGCGAGCCGGGCGCCGAGGTCGCCCTCGGGCAGCCACGGGCCGATCGTCGAGGCAGGGGTCGAGATCCGCTGCCAGGAGTCGGTCGAGGTCTCCCCGCCGACGGCGGCGCTGGCTCCGGTCATCAACCGACGAATCTAGCCGCCCCCTCGGCGAGATCGAGCACCGCCCCGGGGACGACGCCGAGCACCACCGTCGCAGTGACCGTCACGGCGACCACCACCGTCGTCGGCAGGCCGGGGACGCCGACCGTCGGGCCGTCGACGGCCGGCTCGGAGAAGTACATGAGCACGATGACCCGCACGTAGAAGAAGGCCGCCACGGCGCTGGCCAGCAGGGCCACGACCACCAGCGGCCACGCGCCGTCGTCGATCGCGGCCCGGAAGACGGCGAACTTGCCGGTGAAGCCGCTGGTGAGCGGGATGCCCGCCAGCGCCAGCAGGAACAGCGCCATGACCGCCGCGGTGAGCGGTGAGCGGCGGGCCAGACCCGCCCACTGGGACAGGTGCGTGGCCTCGCCGTCGCCGTCGCGCACCAGGGTCAGCACCGCGAAGGCGCCGATCGTGGTGAGCCCGTAGGCCAGCAGGTAGAACATCGTCGCGCCCAGCCCGGAGCCGGTGCCGTCGGCGCCGCTCCCGTACCCGATGACGCCGGTGAGCAGGAACCCGGCGTGCGCGATGGAGGAGTAGGCCAGCATCCGCTTCAGGTCGGTCTGGGTGAGGCCCAGGACGGCGCCGACCACCATCGAGACGATCGCGATGCCGTAGACCAGCGGCCGCCACGTCCACTCGTTGGTGCCGAAGGCGACGTAGAGCAGGCGCAGGATCGCCCCGAAGGCCGCGACCTTGGTGCAGGCGGCCATGAAGGCCGTGACCGGCGTGGGGGCGCCCTGGTAGACGTCCGGCGTCCAGGCGTGGAAGGGCGCCACGCTGGCCTTGAACATCAGCCCGACCACCAGCAGGGCCAGGCCGAGCACCAGCAGGACGCCGCCCCCGGCCTCGGAGGCGGACGCCTCGCGGATGGCCGACAGGCGGATGCTGCCCGTGGCGCCGTAGACCAGCGCCAGGCCGTAGAGGAAGAACGCGGAGGCGAAGGAGCCCAGCAGGAAGTACTTGACCGCCGCCTCCTGCGACAGCAGCCGCCGGCGACGGGCCAGCCCGCTGATGAGGTACAGCGGCAGGCTGAGCACCTCGAGCGCGACGAACATGACCAGCAGGTCGTTGGCCGCGACGAACAGCATCATGCCGCCGATGGCGAACGTGGTCAGCGGGTAGACCTCGGTCTGCACCCGCGTGGCGGTCATCAGCTCGCGGTCGCGCGGGCTGCCCGCCGGCACCGCGGCGGCGGCGACGAACGCCGAACGGGCCGGGTCCAGCGAGCGCTCGGCGAACAGCAGCAGCGACAGCGCGCCGAGCCCGGCGATGGTGGCCTGCAGGAAGACCGCCGGGCCGTCGACGGCGAGCGCGCCACCCGCGGTGACCTGCCGCTCCCCCGCCAGCAGCAGGCTGGTGACCAGCCCGCCCAGGGTGCCGACCAGGGCGACGGCGACCTGCACCGGGTGGCGCACGTCCCGCGGCGCGAAGGCCTCGACGAGGACGCCGACGCACGCGGCGCCGAAGACGAACAGCAGGGGTGCCAGCGCGGCCAGGGAGATGGCCGGGGCCTCGATCATCAGTCCGTCCCCTCGGCGGGAGCCTGCGGCGAGACGCCGGCCGGGTCGGCCCCGACGTCGCTCATCGTGGCGGCGACCGCCGGCTCGATCAGGTCGATCAGCGGCTGCGGGTAGAACCCCAGCGCGATGATGATCGCGACCATCGACGCGGCGACGGCCAGCTCGCGCCGGGAGAGGTCACGCACCCGCAGCCGGGCCGCCGCGGCCGCCGGGGCCTCGAGGGTGGCGGTGGTCGCCCCACCACCTGTCCCGGTGGAGGGCGCCGGGGTCCCCGCCGCCGGCTCGAGGAGCACGCCGCGCGGCGGGCCGTGCATGGTGCGCTGGTAGACCAGCAGCGCGTAGAGCGCGGCCAGGATGATGCCGACCGTCGCCAGGATCGTGAACACCGGCCGGGTCGGGAACGAGCCGATCAGCACGAGGAACTCGCTGACGAAGCTGTTGGTGCCCGGCAGCGCGAGAGCGGCCAGACAGGCGACGAGGAACGTCCCGGCCAGGAGCGGTGCCTGCCTGGCGACACCCCCGTAGTCGCCGATCAGCCGGGAGCCGCCGCGGGCGATGAGCATGCCCACCACGAGGAACAGCAGCCCGGTCGCGATGCCGTGGTTGACCATGTAGAGGACCGCGCCGGTGCCGGCCTCGGTGGTGAAGGCGAAGATGCCCAGCGCGATGAAGCCGAAGTGCGCGATCGAGGTGTAGGACACCCACCGCTTGAGGTCCGACTGCCCCATCGCCAGCAGCGCGGCGTAGAGGATGCCCGCCACGGCCAGCACCAGGACGTACGGCGCGAGGTCGCGCGAGGCGTCGGGGAACAGCGGCAGGCAGTAGCGGATGAACCCGAAGGTGCCGACCTTGTCCAGGACGCCGACCAGCAGCACCGCCCCGCCGATCGGCGCCTCGGCACCGGAGTCGGGCAGCCAGGTGTGGAACGGCACCAGCGGCGCCTTGATCGCGAAGGCCACGAAGAAGCCGAGGAACAGCAGCTTCTGCACGCCCGGGTCGATCTCGATCTGCCGCAGCGCGTCGAAGGCGAACGTCCCCTCGCCCAGCTCGTTGGCGCTGACCACGTACAGCCCGATGACGGCGGCCAGCATGATCAGCCCGCCGACCAGGCTGTAGAGGAAGAACTTGACCGCCGCGTACTGCCGTCGCGGCCCGCCGAAGCTGCCGATCAGGAAGTACATCGGGACGAGCATCGCCTCGAAGAAGACGTAGAAGAGGAAGACGTCGGTGGCGGCGAAGACGCCGACCATCAACGACTCGAGCAGCAGCAGCCAGGCCCAGAAGGCCCGCATCGAGCGCCGTCCGGTCGGCTCGTCCCGCCACGAGGCGACCACGACCACCGGCACGAGCACGCCGATGAGCAGCAGCATCACCAGGGCGATGCCGTCGACGCCGAGGGCGAAGTCGACGCCGAAGTCGGGGATCCAGGAGACCGACATCGTCAGCTGGAACCGCGCACCGCCGGCGTCGAACGCGATCGTCGCCAGCACGGCGAGCAGCAGCACGACCAGGCTGACGCCGAGGCTGAGCTGCCGGGCGGTCCCGTCGCGCCCCTTCGGCAGGGCGGCGACGGCGGCCGCCCCGACCGCCGGGACGGCGATCATCGCGAGCAGGAACGGGAAGTCACTCACGGTGTGGGCCCTCCGAAGGTCCGGTACCTGCTGCTCATCCCGCCGTCACCGCCAGCAGCGCGCCCGCCACGACGACCGCGCCGCCCAGCATCGACAGCGCGTAGGAGCGGACGAAGCCGGTCTGCGTGCGGCCCAGCCGGGACGACGAGCCGCCCAGCGTCGCGGCCAGGCCGTTCACCGCGCCGTCCACGCCGCGGTTGTCGAAGAACACCAGCGCGCGGGTCAGCCACTGCCCGGGCCGCATGAACAGCGACTCGTTCACCGCGTCGGCGTAGAGCGCGCGACGGGCGGCGCGGGTCACCGGCGACACCCGGACCGGCGCGGTCACCGGCACCTCCCGGCGGCCGACGAACAGCCAGGCGGTGAGCACGCCGAGCGCCATGACGACGGTGACCAGGACGCTGACCACCAGCGGCGCGACGACGTGCTCGGCCTCCTCGGGCTCGCCGAACACCGGGGTCAGCCACGACTCCAGCGGGAAGGCGACGACCAGCAGGAAGCCGGCGAGCACGGACCCGACCGCGAGCAGGACCATCGGTGCGGTCATCACCGTCGGCGACTCGTGGGGGTGGACGCCGGGCTCCCACCGGGGGCGGCCGAAGAAGGTCATGAGCATCAGCCGGGTCATGTAGAAGGCGGTCAGCCCGGCGGCGAGGATGGCGACCCCGCCGAGGAGGTAGCCCCAGCCGTCGCCGCGGTCGAACGCGGCCTCGATGATCGCGTCCTTGGTGTAGAAGCCGGACAGGAACGGGAAGCCGATCAGCGCCAGGTAGCCCAGCCCGAAGGTCACGAAGGTGACCTTCATCCGCGACGCGAGACCGCCGAAGCGGCGCATGTCGACGTCGTCGTCCATCGCGTGCATCACCGAGCCGGCGCCGAGGAACAGGCCGGCCTTGAAGAAGCCGTGGGTGAGCAGGTGCGCCAGGCCGGCGACGTAGCCGACCGGGCCGAGGCCGACGGCCAGGAACATGTAGCCGATCTGGCTGACCGTGGAGTAGGCCAGCACCTTCTTGATGTCGTCCTGGGCGCAGCCGGCGATCGCCCCGATCACCAGCGTGATCGCCCCGACGGCGAGGACGACGGCGCGCGCGGTGGGCGTCTGGTCGTAGATCGGCGCACTGCGGGCGATCAGGTAGACGCCGGCGGTGACCATGGTGGCCGCGTGGATCAGGGCCGACACCGGGGTCGGGCCCTCCATGGCGTCGGGCAGCCAGGCCTGCAGCGGGAACTGGCCGGACTTGCCGCACGCGCCGAGCAGGAGCAGCAGCCCGATGGCGGTCACCGTGCCGCCGGCGAGGGTGCCGACCGCACCGAAGACGCCGTCGTACGTGACGGTGCCCAGCTGGGCGAACATGAGGAAGATCGCCAGCGCCAGCCCGACGTCACCGACCCGGTTCATGATGAACGCCTTCTTCGCGGCGGTCGCCGCCGACGGGCGCTCGTACCAGAAGGCGATGAGCAGGTAGGACGCCAGGCCGACGCCCTCCCAGCCGACGTAGAGGGCCACGAAGTTGTCGCCGAGGACCAGCAGCAGCATCGCCGCGACGAACAGGTTGAGGTAGGCGAAGAACAGCCGGCGGCGCGGGTCGTGCGCCATGTAGCCGATCGAGTAGACGTGGATGAGCGCGCCCACGCCGGTGATCAGCAGCACGAACACCGCCGACAGCGGGTCGAACAGCAGACCGGCCTGCACGTCCAGCGACCCGGTCGACACGAAGGTGAACAGGTCGACGTCGAGCCGCCGGCCGTCCAGCTGCAGCGTGCACAGCAGACCGATCACGAAGGCCACGACCACGGTGCCGGCGCCCAGCAGGTGCCCCCACCGGTCGGTGCGCCGTCCCCCGAGCAGCAGGACGGCGGCGCCCGCCAGCGGCAGCGCGATGAGCAGCCAGGACGCGGCGATCAGCCCGTCGGCCGGTGCGGTGTCCATCCCCGGTCCCCGTTCCTCAGTACTTGAGCAGGTTGGCGTCGTCGACCGACGCCGACCGGCGGGTCCGGAAGAGCGACATGATGATCGCCAGGCCGACGACGACCTCGGCGGCGGCGACGACCATGACGAAGAACGCCATGACCTGGCCGTCGACGGTGCCGGTGGCGCGGGCAAAGGTGGCCAGCGTCAGGTTCACCGAGTTGAGCATCAGCTCGACGCACATGAAGACGACGATCGCGTTGCGCCGCACGAGGACGCCGACCGCGCCGATGGTGAACAGGATCGCGGCGAGCACCAGGTAGTGCGTGAGACTCATCGGTCGCGCCCCCCGGGGATGTCGCTGGGCGCCGGGTCGAGGGTGCCCAGGGCCGCGTCGGGCGTGCCCAGCTCGGCCCGGCCGGTGGGACGCGGCATCTGCTCGGCCTCCTGGGGCTCGATCCCGGTGGCGAAGCTGTCCTCGGCCAGCCGGCCGTCGGGCAGCAGCGCGGGTGCGGCGACGGAGTTGCCGCGGGCATAGACACCGGGCCCGGGCAGCGTCTGGGGCCGGTCGGTGAGGAACCGGGCCCGCGACAGCTCCTTCTGGGTGGGCCGGGTGCCGGCGTCGCGCTCGATGTGGGCCAGCACCATCGCACCGACGGCGGCGGTGATCAGCAGCGCGCTGGTCACCTCGAACGCCAGCAGGTAGCGGGTGAAGAGCAGTTGGGCGATCGCCTCGATGTTGCTGGTCTCCCCGCCCTGCACGCCCGCCAGGCCGGTGACCGGGAGGCCCTGGGTGGCCCGCGCGACGCCGGCGCCGACCAGCCCGGCGAAGCCGAGGCCGAGCACGATCGCGGCCACCCGCTGCCCGCGGAGCGTCTCCACGACCGAGTCCGAGGAGTCGCGGCCGACCAGCATGAGCACGAACAGGAACAGGATCATGATCGCGCCGGTGTAGACGATGATCTGCACCGCCCCGAGGAACGGCGCCTCCTGGACGACGTAGAAGACGCCCAGCGCCAGCATCGTGTTGACCAGCCACAGCGCCGAGTGGACGGCGTTGCGCGAGAGCACCATGCCCAGCGCGCCGGCCAGCGCGATGGGGCCGAGCACCCAGAAGACGACGGCCTCGCCGGTGCCGATGACGACGTTCACGGCCGCACTGCGCCTTCCACCCGCCCCGCCGCCCCGCCGGGGACGGGCTGATCGACCCGCGCCCCGGCGGCGGGCTCGGCCGGCGGGACCCTGTGCGGGTCGCGCACGTAGTAGTCCTTCTCGTCGTCCCCCAGTCGCATGGCGTGCGGCGGGGCCTCCATGCCGGGCAGCAGCGGGGCCATGAGCTGTTCCTTGGTGTAGATCAGGTCGGCCCGGTTGTCGTCGGCCAGCTCGAAGTCGTTGCTCATCGTCAGCGACCGGGTCGGACAGGCCTCGATGCACAGGCCGCAGAAGATGCAGCGCAGGTAGTTGATCTGGTAGATGCGGCCGTACCGCTCACCTGGCGAGTAGCGCTCGTCCTCGGTGTTGTCGCCGCCCTCGACGTAGATGGCGTCGGCGGGGCAGGCCCAGGCGCACAGCTCGCAGCCGACGCACTTCTCCAGCCCGTCGGGGTGCCGGTTGAGCACGTGCCGCCCGTGGTAGCGCGGCTTGGTCACCTTGGGCACCTCGGGGTACTCCTCGGTGGTCACCTTGCGGAAGATCTGCGCGAAGGTGACCCCGAAGCCCTGCCCCGGGCCGGGCAGCCAGCTGGCCCGCTTGACCGGTCCGGCGTCGCGGCCGCGGTGGGCCAGCTCGCGCTTGGTCTGCGCCACCATGTCGTGGCCGGGCTCGTGGGGGTCCGGCGAGCGACGGTCCAGGTCGCTGTGCTCAGTCATCGACGTCCTCCTGGGTGCCGGTGCCGCTGCGCCGTCCGGTGCCCACCACGGCGCCGTCGGGCGCGACCGTCTCGCGGCTGCGCAGCCGCGGCGACGGCGGGACGGCGAGGTCCATCGGCGGGATCGGGAAGCCGCCCTCGGCGCGGCTGGGAGCGGTGCGGTCGGCCGGCCGGCGGCGCGGCCCCGCCGGGGGCAGCACCTCCGGCTCGGCCTCGGTCGGGTGGATGGAGCCGGCCGCGGCCTTGGTCGCCGCGATGCGGGTGGCCCGGTTGCTGGCCCGGCTGGCGACGAGCAGCACGGCGATCACCAGCAGCGCGATCGGGACGCCGACGAACAGCGCCACCTGGCCGGTGGAGAGGTCGGCCTCGCGGGCGACGGTGCGCATGGTGGCCACGGCGAGGATCCAGACCAGCGCGGTCGGGACCAGCACCTTCCAGCCGAAGCGCATGAACTGGTCGTAGCGCAGCCGCGGCAGCGTGCCGCGCAGCCAGATGAAGACGAACAGCGCGGCGACGACCTTGAGGAAGAACCACAGCAGCGGCCACCAGCCGGAGTTGGCGCCGTCCCAGATCGAGATCGGCCACGGCGCCCGCCAGCCGCCGAGGAACAGCGTCGCGGCCAGCGCCGAGACGGTGACCATGTTGATGTACTCGGCGAGGAAGAACAGCGCGAACTTCAGCGACGAGTACTCGGTGTGGAAGCCGCCGACCAGCTCGCTCTCGGCCTCGGGCAGGTCGAACGGCGCCCGGTTGGTCTCGCCGACCACGGCGATGACGTAGATGACGAAGGAGATCGGCAGCAGGACGGCGAACCAGCCCGGGCCGGTGAACGTCAGGCCGAAGAAGGAGACCTGGTTGCCGTCGGCCTGCGCGGCGACGATCTCCGAGGTCGACATCGAGCCGGCGTAGAGGAACACCGCGACGATCGACAGCCCCATCGCGATCTCGTAGCTGACCATCTGCGCGGCGCTGCGCAGGCCGCCCAGCAGCGGGTAGGTCGAGCCCGACGCCCAGCCGGCGAGCACGATGCCGTAGATGCCCATCGCCGAGCAGGCCAGCACGACGAGGACGCCGATGGGGGCGTCGGTGAGCTGCAGCGGGGTCTGCTGGCCGAAGATGCTGACCACCGGGCCCAGCGGGATGACCGAGAACGCCAGGAACGCCGGGACGGTGGCGAGCACCGGGGCCAGGAAGTAGACCGGCTTGTCCGCCATCACCGGCATGATGTCTTCCTTGAACGCCAGCTTCAGCCCGTCGGCGAGGCTCTGCAGGTAGCCGCGGGGGCCGACCCGGTTGGGGCCGATCCGCTGCTGCATCCGCGCGACGACCTTGCGCTCGAAGACGATGGCGAACAGCGTCAGCAGCACCAGGACGACGAAGACGCCGACGATCTTGATGAGGACGATCCACCAGACGTCGGTGCCGAAGTCCGCGAGGGTCGGCTGGTCAGCGGCGACTGCGACGATCACTCGGCACCTCCGGCGATGAGGCGGACGACACCGCCGGGCGGGGTGCCCAGCCGGGTGCGCAGCTCGCTGCCCGGTGAGCGCATCGGCAGCCAGACCACCTGGTCGGGCATCTCGGTGACCAGCACCGGCAGGCTGACCTCCCCCATCGCGCCGCACACGGTGACCCGGTCGCCGTCGGCCAGGCCCAGCCGGCGGGCGGCGTCCTTGCCGAGGCGGGCGACCGGCGGGCGCGCGGTGCCGGCGAGCTCGGGCTCGTCGCGCTGCAGCGTCCCGACGTCCAGCAGCTGCCGCCACGAGGCGAGCACCGCCTGGTCCTCGGCGAGCTCCGGGTCACCGGGCGGGACGACGTCCAGGCCGGTGACGTGCGGGCGCTCCGCGACGACCCCGAGAGCGGCGAGCTCCGCGCGGGCGACCTCGGGTGCGGGCAGCCGCAGGTCGACGTCCAGCTCGTCGGCCAGGCCCTGCAGCACGCGGCCGTCGGGCAGCCGGCCGGTGCCGTGCAGCGTGGTGTCGAACGGGCGCAGCCGGCCCTCCCAGTCCAGGTAGGCACCGGCCTTCTCCGAGGCGGCGGCCACCGGCAGGACGACGTCGGCGTGCTCGGTGACCGCGCTGGGCAGCATTTCCAGGCTGACCACGAAGTCGGCGTCGGCCAGCGCGGCCTCGGCCAGGCGCGGGTCGGGCAGGTCGGCGGGGTCCACGCCGCCGACCAGCAGACCCTTGAGCTGTCCGTGCGTGACGGCGGTGAGGATGCCGGTCGTGTCGCGGCCGGGGGCGGCCGGCAGCTCGGTGACGCCCCAGGCGGCGGCGACCTGCGCGCGGGCGCCGGCGTCGGTGACCGGGCGGCCGCCGGGCAGCAGCGCCGGCAGCGCCCCGGCCTCGACCGCACTCCGCTCCCCGGCCCGCCGCGGCACCCAGGCCACCCGGGCGCCGGTGGCGCGGGCCAGCGCGACCAGGGCGGAGAACGCGCCCGGGGACTCGGCCAGGCGCTCGCCGGCGAGCACGACCGCGCCGGGCTGCCGCAGCGCGTCGACCGCCGGGCCGCCCCAGGTGCCCTCGGCGAGGGCGGCCAGCGAACGGGCCTCCGCGCCGGGGCGGGTGGCCAGCACGGTGGCCTGCAGCTTCTCCGCGGCGGTGGTCGCGAACGGGGCGAGGTCGTAGACGGCCAGCCGGTTCTTGCGCACCGCCCGGCGCAGCCGCAGGAAGACGATCGGCGACTCCTCCTCCGGCTCGAGGCCGGCGAGCAGCACCGCGGGCGCACCGGTCAGGTCGGCGTAGGTGACCGCACCGTTGGCCGGGCCGGTGCCCGCGACGTGCGCCATGAGGAACGCCAGCTCCTCGGCGGAGTGGGCGCGGGCGCGCGCGTCGACGTCGTTGGTGCCCAGCGCCACCCGGGCGAACTTCGCGTAGGCGTAGGCGTCCTCGACGGTCAGCCGGCCGCCAGGCAGCACCCCGACCCCACCGGAGTCGCGCGCGGCGCGCAGCCCCTCGGCCGCCGCCGCCCACGCCTCCGGCCAGGACGCCGGCTGCAGCACGCCGTCCCGCCGGACCAGTGGCGTGGTGAACCGGTCGTTGGCGGTGGCGTAGCGGAAGGCCCAGCGGCCCTTGTCGCAGTTCCACTCCTCGTTGACCGCGGGGTCCTCCCCCGCCAGCCGCCGCACGACCTTGCCGCGGCGGTAGTCGGTGCGCTGCGCGCAGCCGGAGGCGCAGTGCTCGCAGACGCTGGGCTCGCTGCGCAGGTCGAACGGGCGGGCGCGGAAGCGGTACTGCGCGCTGGTCAGCGCCCCGACCGGGCAGATCTGCGTGGTGTTGCCCGAGAAGTAGGAGGAGAACGGCTCGTCCTCGTAGATGGCGACCTGCTCGAGGGCGCCCCGCTCGAACAGCTCGATGAACGGGTCGCCGGCGACCTGCTGGGAGAACCGGGTGCACCGCGCGCAGAGCACGCAGCGCTCGCGGTCGAGCAGCACCTCGCTGCTGATGGGCAGCGGCTTGGGGTAGGTGCGCTTGACGTCGACGAACCGGCTCTCGGCGCGGCCGTTGCTCAGCGCCTGGTTCTGCAGCGGGCACTCGCCGCCCTTGTCGCAGACCGGGCAGTCCAGCGGGTGGTTGATCAGCAGCAGCTCCATCGTGCCCTGCTGCGCCTTGTCCGCGACCGGGCTGGTGAGCTGGGTCTTCACCACCATCCCGTCGGTGACCGGCATGGTGCAGGAGGCCACGGGCTTGCGCTGTCCCTCCACCTCGACCAGGCACTGGCGGCAGGCGCCGACCGGCTCGAGCAGCGGGTGGTCGCAGAACCGCGGGATCTGCACGCCGATCATCTCGGCGGCCCGGATGATCAGCGTCCCCTTGGGCACGGCGACGTCGAAGCCGTCGATGGTGCAGTGGACCGCGTCCGGCGGGGTGTGCGGGCCGGGCGCACCGGGCGGGACCGCGGGCGCAGGGGTCGGGTTGGTGAGCGTCACTGGTCCTCCTCGTCGGCGCTCGTCGCGCCAGTGCCCCGGGGTGCTGTGCCTCTGCGCGACCTTGCGAGCTCGGTCACGAGGCCACTCCGACGGGCTCGAGCCGGAGGCTGCGGCCCAGGCGCGCCTGTTCCTCCGGGGGCAGCAGCGCGACGTAGTCGTCGCGGAAGTACTTCAGCGAGCTGCTGATGCAGCTGGTCGCGCCGTCACCCAGGGCGCAGAACGAGCGGCCCAGGATGTTGTCGCAGGTGTCGGTGAGCAGGTCCAGGTCGGCCGCCGTCCCCCGGCCGTCGACCAGCCGCTGCAGGACCTGGACCAGCCAGAAGGTCCCCTCGCGGCACGGGGTGCACTTGCCGCAGCTCTCGTGCGCGTAGAACTCGGTGAACCGCAGGGTCGCCTCGACGATCGAGTCGGTCTCGTCGAAGACCATGAGCGCGGTGGTGCCGAGCATCGAGCCCGCGGCGGCCACCGAGTCGAAGTCCAGCGGGACGTCGAGGTGCTCGGGGGTGAAGTACGGCGTCGAGGAACCCCCCGGCGTCCAGAACTTCAGCTCGTGCCCGGGGCGGACGCCGCCGGCCATCTCCAGCAGCTCGCGCATCGTCGTCCCCATGGGGGCCTCGTACTGGCCGGGGCGGACGACGCGGCCCGACAGCGAGTAGATCTTCGGCCCGGGCGACCTCTCCGGGCCGAACTCCTTGAACCAGTCCGAGCCGCCGCGGACGACGAACGGCACGCTGGCCAGCGTCTCGACGTTGTTGATCACCGTCGGGGCGCCGTAGAGGCCGGCGACGGCGGGGAACGGCGGCTTGAGGCGCGGCTGCCCGCGGTAGCCCTCGAGCGAGTCGAGCAGCGCGGTCTCCTCGCCGCAGATGTAGGCGCCGGCGCCCGCGTGCACGATCAGCTCCAGGTCGTAGCCCGAGCCCAGGATGTCGCGGCCCAGGTAGCCGGCCTCGTAGGCCTCGCGGACGGCGTTGACCAGCCGCCGGTGGGCGTGCACCGCCTCGCCGCGGACGTAGATGACCGCCAGGTGCGAGCGGATCGCGTAGGCGGCGATGACCACGCCCTCTACCAGGGAGTGCGGGTCGGCCATCATCAGCGGCAGGTCCTTGCAGGTGCCCGGCTCCCCCTCGTCGGCGTTGACCACGAGGTACTTGGGCAGCGCGGCCGGCCCGGTGGGCGTCTCCCCCGGCTTGGGCTGGGGGATGAAGCTCCACTTCATGCCGGTCGGGAAGCCGGCGCCGCCGCGGCCGCGCAGCCCGGAGTCCTTGACCAGGCCGACCAGCTCCTCGGGGGTCATGGACAGCGCGGTGCGCAGCGCGGTGTAGCCGTCGAGCCGCTCGTAGGTGGCCAGCCGCCAGGACTGCGGCTCGGCCCAGCGGGAGGTCAGCACGGGTGCGAGGGGCATGTCACGCCTTCCCGTCGGCTCGGGGTGGATTCGGGCTGGGCGAGACAGGAGGACTGGTGCCGGTGGCCGGTTCGGCGGCGGGCGGGTTCTCCGTGCCGGCCCGTTGCCGCCCGCGCGGCTGTCCGTACTCGGCCCCCTTGTCGGGGTGGGTCTGCGCGGCACCGGCCCGCTCGGCGGGGGTGTCGGCCGCGGCGACGCGGGCGTCGGCGGCCTCCTCCTCCGGGGTCTCGCCGGTGCGGCCGGAGGGCCGTGTCGTCTCGCGCGGCTCGGTCCCGGCCGGCTCGGCGTCCTCGGCCGGCGAGCGCCCGGGCAGCGGCGGAGCGGACTCGCCCCGCTCGGCGGCCAGCCGCAGCCCGGCCAGCGTCGGGCCGATGGAGCCCTCGGCGTCGATCGCCGCCGCGCGGGCGTCCGCGCCGCCGTACTGGTCGAAACCGGCCAGCTGGCGGGAGATCCCGCGGAAGTCGGTCAGCGGGGCGCCGCGGGTGGGGTGCGGCTTCTCCCCGCGGCGCAGCGCGGCGACCAGCGCGCGGGCGCTCTCGACGTCCTGCTGGTCGTAGAACTCGTAGTCGACGGTGACCACCGGCGCGTAGTCGCAGGCGGCCAGGCACTCGGCGTGCTCGAGGGTGACCGAGCCGTCGGCGGCGGTCTCGTCGTGGTGGACGCCGAGGTCGGCGCTGAGGGCGTCGAAGATCCGCTGACCGCCCAGCACGCTGCACAGCGTGTTGGTGCAGACGCTGACCAGGTGCCGGCCGGTGGGGCGGCGCTTGTACATCGTGTAGAAGGTCGCGACCGCACCCACCTCGGCCTTGGTCAGGCCCAGCTCCTCGGCGCACAGCGCCACGCCCTCGGGTGAGACGTAGCCCTGGTGGCTCTGGACCAGGTGCAGCATCGGCAGCAGCGCCGAGCGCGGCTGCGGGTAGCGGGCGATGATCTCCCGCGCCTCGAGCCGGACCTGCTCGGTCAGCGGCGGCAGGTCCGCGGCGGCCGGCTCGACCGGGCTGGAGTCCAGCCCGGTGACCGCCGTCCCCTCGGCACTGCCGGGGAGCGCGCTCATCGGTCCACCCCTCCCATGACCGGGTCCAGGGAGGCGATCGCGGCGATGACGTCGGCGATCATGCCGCCCTCGCTCATCGCCGCCGTGGCCTGCAGGTTGACGAAGCTGGGGTCGCGCACGTGCACCCGCCACGGTCTGGTGCCGCCGTCGCTGACCACGTGGTAGCCGAGCTCGCCGCGCGGGGACTCGATGGGCACGTAGACCTGACCGGCCGGCACCCGGAAGCCCTCGGTGACCAGCTTGAAGTGGTGGATCAGAGCCTCCATGGACTGCCCCATGATGTGCTCGACGTGCGCCAGGGAGTTGCCCATGCCGTCGGGCCCCAGGGAGAGCTGCGCGGGCCAGGCGATCTTCTTGTCCTCGACCATGACCGGCCCGGGCTCCAGCCGGTCCAGCGCCTGCTCGACGATCTTCAGCGACTCGTTGATCTCGGCCATGCGGACCAGGTAGCGGCCCCATGCGTCGCAGGTGTCGGCGGTCGGCACCTCGAAGTCGTAGGTCTCGTAGCCCAGGTAGGGCTCGACCTTGCGCAGGTCCCACGGCAGCCCGGCGGCGCGCAGCACCGGCCCGGTGACGCCGAGCGCCACGCAGCCGGTCACGTCGAGGTAGCCGGCGTCCTCGAGCCGGGCCTGCCAGATCGGCTGACCGGTGAGCAGCTTGTGGAAGTCGGCCACCCGGGCGGGCATGACCTCGAGGAACTCCCGGATGTGCTCGACCGCGCCGGGCGGGAGGTCCTGCGCCAGTCCGCCGGGGCGGATGTAGGCGTGGTTCATCCGCAGGCCGGTGATCTCCTCGAGCAGGTCGAGCACCAGCTCGCGCTCGCGGAAGCCGTTGGTCATCCCGGTGAGCGCGCCCATCTCCATGCCGAAGGTGGCCAGCGCGACCAGGTGCGAGGCGATCCGGTTGAGCTCCATGACCAGGACGCGGATGGTCCGCGCCCGCTGCGGCACCTCGACGCCGAGCAGCTTCTCGACCGCCATGGAGTAGCCGGCCTCGTTGTAGAGCGGGGACAGGTAGTCCATCCGCGTCACGAAGGTCGTGCCCTGGACCCAGTTGCGGTACTCGGTGTTCTTCTCGATCCCGGTGTGCAGGTAGCCGATGACCACCCGCGCCTTGGTGACCGTCTCGCCCTCGAGGTCGAGCACCAGCCGCAGGACGCCGTGGGTGGAGGGGTGCTGCGGGCCCATGTTCACGACGAGGCGTTCCTCGCCGTAGGCCTCGGTGCCCAGCGTCTGGTCCCAGTCGCCACCGGTGACGGTGTAGACGCGACCCTCGGTCGTCTCGCGGGAGCCGGCGTAGGGGTCGGCCGGGTTGTACGTGGTGCTCATCGTGTGCGCCTCACCGGTAGGTCCGCCGCGTGTCGGGCGGCGGGATCGTGGCGTCGTGGTACTCGACCGGCACGCCGCCGAGCGGGTAGTCCTTGCGCTGGGGGTGGCCGTCCCAGTCGTCGGGCATGAGGATCCGGGTCAGCGCCGGGTGGCCGTCGAAGACGATGCCGAACATGTCCCAGGTCTCCCGCTCGTGCCAGTCCGCCGTCGGGTAGACCGACGTGACCGACGGGACGTGCGGGTCCTCGGCGGTGACCGCGACCTCCAGCCGGATCCGCCGCCGGTAGGTCATCGAGGTCAGGTGGTGGACGACGTGCAACCGCGGCCGGCCGGGTTCGGCCGCGGGACCGCCGCTGTCGAGGTAGTCGACGCCGGAGACGCTGCTGCACAGCTCGAAGCGCAGCGCCTCGTCGTCCCGCAGGGCCCGCACGAGGGTCAGCAGGTGCTCGCGGGCGACGAAGTAGGTGATCTCGCCGCGGTCGACCAGCACCCGCTGCACCGCGGCGTCGTACGTCGCCTGCCCGACCGCCTCGATCAGCGCGTCGGTGACCTCGTCGAAGTACCCGCCGTAGGGCCGGTCGGTGGAGTGCAACGCGACCGCGCCGCCGGGCTCGACGCGGACCAGGCCGCCGAAGCCGGAGGTGTCGCCGCTGCCGCTGACCCCGAACGCGCCCTTGCGGAACCCGCCCGAGGGCGCGGCCGCCCCCTGGCCGGCGTCCGTGCCGCTGCGGTCACCCGGGCCGGTCACCGTGTCACCTGCTCGACCCCGGCCTCGTTCCGCTCCTCGGTCGCTGGCGCTCCCTGCGATGCTCGCTCGGCCGTCGTCGTCGCGCCCCCGCTCCGCACGTACGGCTCCGGCAGCAGCACCGCGTTGCCCCCACGCTGCTCGATGGCGAACTGGCCGGTGCGCCGCTCCGCGGCGGCCCGCTCGTAGGCCGCGCGCTTCTCCCGGTCCACGCGCACCGACGACGGCATCTCGACGTAGAGCTCCGGCGCCCGGCCCTCGGCCCGCGCCCGCTCGAGCTCGCGCGCCCGCCGCGGCCCCAGCGGCTCGTTCATGATCTTGTGGTGCAGCTTGAGGATCGCGTCGGTGAGCATCTCCGGCCGCGGCGGGCAGCCGGGCAGGTACATGTCCACCGGGACGACGTGGTCGACGCCCTGCACGATCGCGTAGTTGTTGAACATCCCGCCGGAACTGGCGCACACGCCCATCGCCAGCACCCAGCGCGGCTCGGGCATCTGGTCGTAGATCTGACGCAGGACCGGGGCCATCTTCTGGCTGACCCGACCGGCCACGATCATCAGGTCGGCCTGCCGCGGCGAAGCCCGGAAGACCTCCATGCCGAAGCGCGCCAGGTCGTAGCGGCCGGCCCCGGTGGCCATCATCTCGATCGCGCAGCAGGCCAGCCCGAAGGTGGCCGGCCACAGCGAGGACTTGCGGGTCCAGTTGACCAGCTTCTCCACCGTGGTCAGCAGGACGCCGCTCGGCAGCTTCTCCTCGAGTCCCATGGAAGGCCTCTCAGTCCCAGTCCAGGCCGCCGCGCCGCCACACGTAGACGTAGGCGATGAACACGGTGCCGATGAAGACGACCATCTCGACCAGCCCGAAGACGCCCAGCGCGTCGTTGGCGACGGCCCACGGGTAGAGGAAGACGATCTCGATGTCGAAGACGATGAAGATCATCGCCGTCAGGTAGTACTTGATCGGGAAACGGCCGCCGGTCAGCGGCTGGTCCACCGGTTCGATGCCGCACTCGTAGGCGGCCAGCTTGGCCCGGTTGTACCGGCGGGGGCCCACGAACGGGGCGACCGTCACGGAGAACAGCGCGAAGGCCGCGGCCAGGGCGAACAGGCCGACGATCGGGACGTACTGCGAGAGCACCAGCGCCTACCTCTCGTCGTCGCGGGTCGGGTCGGGGGCGGCCACGTCAGACCGCCGGGGCCAGTCGGGTCAGGACGGCGACGGCGCGGTCGAACCGGTCGCCGTCCCGGCCGTCGGAGAGGTTGCTGGTCAGCCGCAGCGCCCGGGCCGCCAGCGCTGGCCGCTTGAGCCCGTGCGCGGTCGCGAAGCGGACCAGGTCCGGGCGGGCCAGCAGTGCGAGGAAGCCGGTGCCCAGCCGGTGGTGCCGCCCGTACTCCTCGCGCAGCCGGTCGGGGTACCGGCGCAGCACGGCCTCGCGGGCCGGGCCCCCCGGCGCGGCCAGACCCTCGACGGCGGCCTCCGCGGCCATCCGCCCGGTCTCCAGCGCGTAGCTGATGCCCTCGCCGTTGAACGGGTTGACCGTGCCGGCGGCGTCGCCGGCCAGGAGCAGCCCCCGGGTGTAGGCCGGCCCGCGGTGCAGGGCCATCGGCAGGCCGGCGCCCCGCAGCGGGGTCACCGCGTGCTCCTCGCCGAGTTGCCACTCCGGCGGGAGGGTGGCCAGCCACTCGCGCAGCACCGCCCGCGGCTCCGCGCCGGTGCCGCGGCGGGCGTCGAGCAGGCCGAAGCCGGTGTTGCTGGTGCCGTCGCCCATGCCGAAGGCCCACCCGTACCCGGGCATCGAGTCCGCGCTCGGGCCGGCGGGCGAGAGGTCGAAGGAGACGTCCAGGTAGTCGTCGTGCGTGCGCGGGGAGGCCACGTACCGGCGGACGGCAACGCCGAGTGGTCGGTCCTCCCGCCGGAGCAGGCCCAGCGCCTTGGCCAGCCGGCCGGAGAGGCCCTCGGCGGAGACCACCAGCGGCGCGCGCCAGGTGGTCGGCGCCCGGTCCGGGCCCTCCTCGGCGTGCACCCCGGCGACCCGGCCGGCGTCGTCGAGCAGCGGGCCGGTGACCGTGACCTCCTGCACCACCCGGGCGCCGGCCGCGACCGCGTGCGCGGCGAGCCCGGCGTCGAGGTCGCGGCGGCTGCGGACCAGGCTGTGGCCCGGCCAGCGCTCGAGGGTCGGCCAGTCGACCTCGACCACCTGGCCGCCGCCGGTGACCCGCAGCCCCTTGTGGCGGACCCAGCCGGTGGTGTCGACGCCCATGCCGTCGAGCGCCTTGACGGCGCGCGGGGTCAGCCCGTCGCCGCAGACCTTCTCGCGGGGCAGCCGGGCCTTCTCCAGGACGACGACGTCGAGACCGCCGCGGGCGAGGTGCCACGCGGCCGAGGAGCCCGCCGGACCGGCGCCCACGACGACCACGTCGGCCCGCCGGTCGCCGTCGTCCACCTCGACCCCCTCCGTTCGAGTTCCCCGGCGACTTTGTGAATTGCTTCACAAAGTCGTCCGGTCCCTACTCTAGGCCGCGGTGTGACCTTGGTGACAAGTGGCCGTCCAGAACGACTGCGTCACGTTTGTGTCTCGACCCGGACGGACCGACCCCTCCGGGGCACCGGCCCCCTGCAGGGTCCCGGCGCGAACTCACGAGCGGTGGGGCGAGGGGTGCTCCACGAGGGTGGCGAGGAGGGGTCCTCCCTCAGGCGAGCGGCTTGCGGCCGCGGTGCAGCGCCACGATGCCGCCGGTGAGGTCGCGCCAGGCGACGTCGGACCAGCCGGCGGCCTGCAGCCGGGTGGCGAGCGCCGGCTGGTCGGGCCAGGCCCGGATCGACTCGGCCAGGTAGACGTAGGCCTCGGGGTTGCTGCTCACCGCGCGAGCGATCCGCGGCAGCGCGCGCATCAGGTACTCGGTGTAGACGGTGCGGAACGGCGCCCAGGTGGGGCTGGAGAACTCGCAGACCACCAGCGTCCCGCCGGGGCGGGTGACCCGGGCGAACTCGCGCAGCGCGGCGTCGGGGTCGGCGACGTTGCGCAGGCCGAAGGAGATGACCACGCCGTCGACGCTCCCGTCGGCCAGCGGCAGCGCCATGGCGTCACCGGCCACCTTGGGCACCGGCCGCGCCGCGCCCGCCCGCAGCATGCCCTGGGAGAAGTCGCAGGCAATGGCGCGCACGCCGCCGGCCGCCAGCTCGACCGTCGACACCGCCGTCCCGGCGGCGACGTCGAGCACGGTCTGCCCCGGACGGGCGCCGAGCGCCTCGCGGGTGGCCCGCCGCCAGGAGGTGTCGAGACCGCCGGAGAGCACCGTGTTGGTGAGGTCGTAGCGCGCGGCGACCCGGTCGAACATGGCCGC
Source organism: Geodermatophilus sp. URMC 65 (assembly GCF_053502545.1). Taxonomy (NCBI): domain Bacteria; kingdom Bacillati; phylum Actinomycetota; class Actinomycetes; order Geodermatophilales; family Geodermatophilaceae; genus Geodermatophilus; species Geodermatophilus sp. URMC 65. The sequence continues at coordinate 3,277,719 of NZ_CP199954.1, read as the reverse complement.
GACGTCGGCCGGCTGCTTGTCCAGACCGGCCCTCAGCCCCGCGGTGTGTGCGCTGTCTCGCCGTTCTGCCACGACGGGCGACGCTACCGGCTGCCTACGCTGGGACCGTGACAGCGGCAGCCGTGACCACACCGGGTGCGGTCACGCCCGTCGTCACCACGACGCCGCTGCTCGAGCCCCCCGCCCTGCTCGGGCTGCTGCCGGCCGCCGGCGCGCTGTCCTGGGTGCGCCGCGGGGAGGGCCTGGTCGGCTGGGGCGAGGCGGCCCGGCTGGAGGTCACCGGCCCCCGTGCCCTGGCCGAGGCGGCCGAGTGGTGGGAGACCCTCAGCGCCGGCCTCGACGTCGACGACCGGGCGGAGGTGCCCGGCTCCGGGCCGGTCGTGTTCGCCAGCATCGCCTTCGACCCGGCTGCCGGGACGTCGGTGTTCGTCGTCCCCGAGGTCGTCGTCGGCCGGCGGGACGGCGCCGCCTGGCTCACCACGACCGGGGATTCCGACCCCGCCGACGTGCTGGCCACCGCGCCCGCCACCGCCCCGGCGCCGCTCGGCCGGCTGCGCTACGCCGACGGCGCGCTCGACCCGGCCTCGTGGTGCGCGACCGTGGCCGCGGCCGTGGCGCGCATCGGCGCCGGGGAGCTCGCCAAGGTGGTGCTGGCGCGCGACCTGCTGGTCACCGCTGACGCGCCGCTGGACCCGCGCGCACTGCTCGCCCGGCTGGCCGCCCGCTTCCCGGACTGCTGGACCTTCGCCGTCGACGGCCTGCTCGGCGCCACGCCGGAGCTGCTGCTGCGCCGGACCGGGCGCCGGCTGTCCTCCCGCGTCCTGGCCGGGACCGCGCCCCGCGGCGCCGGCGCCGAAGACCAGCGGCTGGCCGAGGGCCTGCTGGCCTCGGCCAAGGACCGCGCCGAGCACGCCCTCGCCGTCGACTCGCTGGTCCGGGCGCTGGAGCCGTACTGCACGACGCTGACCGCGCCGGAGGAGCCGGAGCTGCTGACGCTGGCCAACGTGCGCCACCTGGCCACCGACGTCGCCGGGGTCCAGCACCGCGGCGGCGCCCGCGGCCGGGCCGGGCTGCTGGAGCTGGTCGGCGCGGTGCACCCGACGGCCGCCGTCTGCGGCACCCCGACCGACGACGCCGCCGCGTTGATCGGCGAGCTGGAGGGCATGGACCGCGGCCGCTACGCCGGCCCCGTCGGCTGGGTCGACGCCCGCGGGGACGGCGAGTTCGGCCTGGCGCTGCGCTGCGCCCAGCTGGCCGACGACGACCCGGCCACGGCGCGGCTGTTCGCCGGCTGCGGCATCGTCGCCGGCTCCGACCCGGCCGCGGAGCTGGCCGAGACCCAGGCCAAGTTCGCCGCCTTCCAGGCCGCGCTGGAGAGCTGACGCGGGTCAGCGTCGGGCGAGCTCCTCGACCACGCGACGGACCAGCTCGTGCGGCAACGGGTCGCGGTGCGGCAGGCGCATCGCGTCCTCGGCGCCGCGGTACGGGGCCACGGCCGCCTCCAGCTCCGGGTCGGCCAGCTGCTGCGGCAGCGGGTGGAGCGCCACGTGCCGTGTCCAGACCGCGACCTGGACCAGCGACCGGCCGTCGACGGTGAACGTCGGCAACCCGTGCCGGACGGTCTGGTCGACGCCCGGCACGGCCGCCGCCACCGCCTGACGGACCTGCTCGACCCGCTCGCGGACGTCGCCGGGCAGGCCGGCCAGGTACTGGTCGACCGGTGCCTGCACCGCCATCAGTCGGCCGCCGCGCGCGACACCGTGGCCGGCCCGGTCCCGTCCCGGGCGGGGACGTCGAGGACGAGGGCGCGGACGGCGACCAGCTCCTCGGGCGTCGCGGGCCGCAGCAGGCTCCCGCCGGTCTCCGGGAGCCCGGCAGGAGCCTGCTGCAGCGACGTCATGGGGCCGACGCTAGCCGCCTCCCCGAGGGATCGCGAACGAGTTGCAACAAGGTCGCGGTCCCGCCCGAGGTGCGGCTGCTCTGACGAACCCACAGGTCAGCCCACAGACCGTCCGCAGGGTCACCGACGAGTGGAGGGCGGGAAGCGTAAGCACCGACACGTCCGACCGACCCCGCGGCCCGTTCCCTCGTGGAGCCGCCGGCCGCCCCTGCAGCCGGTGGTCCCGGCCGCCGGGCCCGGGCTCGCACCTGGAGGGCCTGGTCGGCGGTGAGCTGGTGCCGCTCCCCGGTCATCCGTGGTCGAGCGCCTCCCCTGCGGCCGCCCGCAGCGCCGCCGCCAGCTCCGCCTCGGTGCGCTGGTCGGTGCGGACGACGACCACCCGCGGTCCACCCGCCGCGACGGCGTCGGCCAGCTCCGCCGACGTCGACACCCGCACGGCCGGCCAGCCCAGCGCCTCGGCCACCGCGACCAGGTCGCGGCCGTGCGGCGTGCCGAACACCCGCCGGTAGCCGGCCTCGTACCGCGCCTGCCCGGGCTCGAGCTGGGCGAAGATCCCGCCGCCGTCGTTGTCCGGGACGACGAGGGTGAGGTCCGGCCGCGGCTCCCCCTCGCCGACCAGCAGCCCCTGGAGGTCGTGCAGCAGGGTGAGGTCGCCGAGCAGCGCGAACGCCCGGCCGCCGTGCACGCGGGCCGCGCCCACCGCCGTGGAGACCGTCCCGTCGATGCCGGCGACCCCGCGGTTGGCCAGCACGGTGAGCCCCGCCCGCGGGACGGCCAGCCGGTCGACGTCGCGCACCGGCGTCGACGAGCCGAGCACCAGCAGCGCGCCGTCGGGCAGGGCGGCGACCAGGTCGCGGGCGAGCAGCCCGGCGGTCAGCGCGGGCAGCGCGTCGAGCACGCCGTCGACCGCCGTCCCGACCCGGTCGGCCGCGGCGCACCACGCCGCGCGCCACGCCGGGTCAGCGGTCGCCGGGGTCCCGCCGGGTGCCGGCAGGCCGCCCACCCACGTCGTCGAGCGACCCGCGTCCGCCCAGCGCGGGGACGTCCCCACCGTCTCCACCCGGACGGCGGGGTCGGCCAGCAGCGCCGACACCGGCCGGGACAGCGTCGGCCGCCCCACGACCAGCACCCGCTCGGGCCGCTGCTCGGCCAGCCAGCCGGGCACCCCGAGCAGCAGCGCACCGCCGCGCACGGACGCCGACCAGGCGCCGCTGGACGGCTCGGCGACCACGGGCCATCCCCGCGCCGCGGCCAGCTCCGCGGCGGCCCGGCCGAGCGCGGGCGACGTGTCCCCGACGACGACGAGCGTGCGGGCGGGCCCGGCGTCGGCGGGCGGCACGACGGCCGCGACCGGGCCGCCGGTCCAGGGCGCACCGTCCGGCCGGCCGGACCACGGGCCGGCGGTCCGCACGTCGGCGTCCTCGGGCAGCAGCGGCTCGCGGAACGGCAGGTTGAGGTGCACCGGCCCCGGGTCGCCGGAGAGCGCGCCGCGCGCGGTCAGCAGCGCCTTGGCCACCAGCGAGCGCCAGTAGCGGTTCTGCGCCTGCTCGCGGCCGGCCTCGGGCACGCCGACGTCGACCGCCGCGCGCACCGCGCCGCCGTAGAGGCCGGGCTGGGCGATGGTCTGGTTGGCACCGGTGTCGCGCAGCTCCGGCGGCCGGTCCGCGGTCAGCGCGAGCAGCGGCACCCCGGCGGCGTCGGCCTCCAGCACGGCGGCGTGCAGGTGGGCGGTCGCCGTCCCGGAGGTGGTCAGCACCGGCACCGGCCGCCCGGACGCCTTGGCCAGGCCGAGGGCGAGGAAGGCCGCCGTCCGCTCGTCGATGCGCACGTGCAGGGTCAGCCGGCCGGCGCGCTCGGCGTCGGCGAGGGCCAGCGCGACCGGCGCCGAGCGGGAACCGGGCGCCACCACGGCGTCGGTGACCCCGCCGCGGACCAGCTCGTCGACGAGCACCCGGGCGAGGGCGGTCGAGGGGTTCACCCGCGCACCGCGTCCAGCCGGGCCCGCCAGCGCGCCTCCACCTCAGGATCCGCGGCGACCTCGGCCAGCCGGTCGGGCGTCACCGGCCGCACCGGGAGCGCGCCGTCCACCGGCAGCAGCGGGTCGCTGGTGACGTCGCCGTCGAGGAGTGCCACGGTGGCCAGCCCGCAGGCGAACGGCAGCTCGGGCAGCGCGGCGGCCAGCGCCACCCCGGCGGCGATGCCGACCGAGGACTCGAGCGCCGAGGAGACCACGCACGGCAGGCCGTGCGCCCCGGCCACCTCGAGCGCCGCCCGCACCCCGCCGAGCGGCTGCACCTTGAGGACGACGACGTCGCACACCCCGCGCAGGTCCACGCGCAGCGGGTCGGCCGAGCGGCGGACGACCTCGTCGGCGGCGATCCGCACGTCGACCCGCCGGCGCAGCGCGGCCAGCTCCTCGAGCGACGCGCACGGCTGCTCGACGTACTCCAGGCCCACCCGGTCCAGCTCGCGGATGCGCGCGGCGGCGGTGTCGACGTCCCAGGCGGCGTTCGCGTCGACCCGGATCGCGCCGCCCGGGCCGAGGGCGTCGCCCACCGCCTCGACACGGGCGACGTCGTCAGCGGGCGTCTGACCCGGCTCGGCGACCTTCACCTTCGCCGTCCGGCAGCCCGAGGCGGTCACGATCGCGTGCGCCCGCTCGGGGCCCACGGCCGGCACGGTCACGTTCACCGGCACCGCGTCGCGCACCGGTGCCGGCCAGCCGTCGCAGGCCGCCTCGACCGCCGCGGCCCACCAGCGGCGGCTCTCGGGGACGTCGTAGTCCCAGAACGGGGAGAACTCGCCCCAGCCGGCGGGGCCCTGCACCAGCACGCCGTCGCGGACGTCGATGCCGCGGAAGCGGGTCCGCATCGGCACCGACCAGACCCGCGCCCCGTCGGTGTCGATCACACCAGCCAGCGTAGGAGAAGGGCCCCCTGCCCCACTTGAAGGACCCCCTTGCCCCCGCCACTCGCGGGCTCGCGGCGGGACCCTGCAGGGGACCGAAGTACCGTGTGGCCTCGTGCCCCGGCACCTGACCCCCGTGCCCGCGCCGGCCGATCCCCTCGCGCTCCTGCCGCAGCTGCGCGCCGCCCTGGACGGCACGGCGCCGCTCGCGGTGCTGCCCGCGGGTCCGCCGGCCACCGTCGAGGCGGCCCGGGCGGTGCTGCGGCCCGAGCAGCCGCTGGAGGACGGCGCCGACCTCGTCGTCGTCACCTCCGGCTCGACCGGCGGCGGCCGTGGCGTGCTGCTGTCGGCCGGTGCGGTGCGCGCCTCCGCCGAGGCCACGCTGCGCCGGCTCGGCGGTCCCGGCGCCTGGCTGCTCGCGCTGCCCGTCTCGGCGATCGCCGGCCTCCAGGTGCTCTGCCGGTCGATCCTCGGCGGCACCGCACCGACCGTGCTCGGCCCCGGGGAGCCGCTGGCCGCCGCCGTCGCGCGCATGCCGGCCGGACGGCGCTGCACCGCGCTGGTGCCCACCCAGCTGCGCCGGTACCTCGACGCCGAGCCCGCCGCGCTGCGCGCCTTCCACGCGGTGCTGGTCGGCGGCGCGGCCACCGACCCGGGCCTGCTGGCCCGCGCCCACGACGAGGGCGTCGCCGTGGTGACCACCTACGGGATGACCGAGACCGCCGGCGGCTGCGTGTACGACGGCGAGCCGCTGGACGGGGTGCGGGTGCGGGTGACCGACGGCGGGGACGCCGCAGGGCCCGGCGGTACGGGCATCGAGCTCGCCGGGCCGACCCTCGCGCTCGGCTACCGGTTCGACCCGGAGGGCACCGCCGCCGCCTTCGCCGGCGGCTGGTTCCGCACCCGCGACGCCGGGACGCTCGACGACGCTGGCCGGCTGACCGTGCACGGCCGGCTGGACGACGTCGTCGTCACGGGAGGGGTCAACGTCGCCCCGCAGGCGGTGGAGGGCGTGCTGCGCCAGCACCCGGACGTCCTCGACGCCGTCGTCTTCGGCCGGCCGGACGACGAGTGGGGTCAGCGGGTGGTCGCCGCAGTCGTCCCTGCGCCCGGCGCGACGCCGGACCTCGCGGCGCTGCGCCCGTGGGTGGCCGAGCGGCTGGGCGGGCCCGCCGCGCCGCGCGAGGTGCACCGCATCGACGCCGTCCCGACCCTGCACACCGGCAAGCCCGACCGCCGCGGCCTCGCTGCCCGTCTTCCCGGCGCAGCGGTCCTCGACGGGAGGCGCTAGGCCGTGGCCACCCCCGCGCAGTGGCTGGCCGGCGCCCGCCCCCGCACGCTGCCCGCAGCCCTCGCCCCGGTGCTCGTGGGCACCGGGGCCGCCGCGGCGCTCGACGGCTTCCGGCTCGTGCCGGCGCTGCTGGCCCTGCTGGTCGCCCTCGCGCTGCAGGTGGCGGTCAACTACGCCAACGACTACTCCGACGGCACCCGCGGCACCGACGCCGTCCGGGTCGGACCGATGCGGCTGGTCGGCTCGGGCGCGGCGACCCCGCGGCAGGTGCTGGTCGCCGCGCTGGCCTCCTTCGCCGTCGCCGGCCTCGCCGGGCTGGCGCTGGCGGCGCTGTCGAGCTGGTGGCTGGTCGCGGTCGGCGCGGTCTGCATCGCGGCGGCCTGGACCTACACCGGCGGCCCGCTCCCCTACGGCTACCGGGCGCTGGGCGAGGTCTTCGTCTTCGTCTTCTTCGGTCTGGTGGCCGTCGTGGGGACGACGTTCGCCCAGACCGGCTCGGTCGACGGGCTGGCCGTGGCCGCCGCGGTGCCCATCGGCCTGCTGTCGGTGGCGCTGCTGGTCGTGAACAACCTGCGCGACATCGAGGGCGACGCCGCGGTCGGCAAGCGCACGCTGGCCGTGCTGCTCGGCGACCGCGGCACCCGGGTCGCGTTCGCGCTGCTGCCCGCGGTGGCATTCGCCGTCGTCGTCGCGATCGGGGGAACCCGGCCCTGGGCGCTGCTCGCGCTGCTCGCCGTCCCGCTGGCGGTGCCGCCGGTGCGCACCGTGCTCTCCGGTGGGCGCGGCCCGGCGCTGATCGCCGCGCTGCAGGGCACCGGCCTGCTCACGCTGGCCACCGGCGTGCTGCTCGGCGCCGGCCTGGCTCTCAGCTGAAGAAGGACCCCGTCCTCCTCACCGCTCGCAAGCTCGCGGCGAGCCTCTGGACGGGGCCAGCCCGGGAGGGGCCGTCAGAGGCCGTCGCCGGTGAGGCGGGCCTCCCGCGCGGCCTTGGCCTGCCGGCGGGCGACGCTGCGGGCGGCCAGGCCCTCGGTGAGCCGCTCGCGCGACGGCCGCAGCAGCAGGTACGAGACCGGCATCGACAGCAGCAGCCCGAACAGCGCGCCGGACCAGAAGTCCAGGCCCAGCACCCACAGCAGCAGCACGAGCGCGGCGGCGATGGCCAGCCGGCCCACCGTGTAGATGACCAGCCAGGGCGCGATCCTCGGCGGCGCCGCCGGCCCCCCGGTCGGCGCGCCCGGCACCGCCGGCTCAGCCCTCTCCGCCATGGCGGCCCTCCCACTTGGTGCTCAACACGACCGTCGTCCGCGTGCGGGCGACGCCTCTGATCCGGTTCAACGCGTCGATGGTGGCCTCCAGTGCCGGGATGTCGGTCACGCGGACCTTCAGCACGTAGCCCTCGCTGCCGGCCACCCGCCAGCAGTCCTCCACCTCGGGCAGCGCGGCCAGTCCCGCCTCGACACCGGTGTCGTCGACCGAGTCGCTCTCGATCACGCTCACCAGCGCGGTGACGCCCAACCCCACCGCCGCCGGGTCGACCACCGCCCGGTAGCCGGTGATGACGCCGGCGGCCTCCAGCTTGCCCACCCGCTCGTGCACCGCCGGCGAGGAGAGGCCGACCCGCCGGGCCAGCTCGGCGTAGCTCGCCCGCCCGTTGGCGCGCAGCAGGTCGATCAACTTCTGGTCGACGGCGTCGATGGCGTTGTCCTCCTGCCGGGACCGCACGGGGTGTGCGTTCGAGTATCGCCCGCGCACGTACTGTGGAGGGGAGTCGGGCTCGATCGGCGAGGGGGGTGGGCCGCCATGGCCTTCGTGGTGGTGCTCGTGGTGGCGGTCGCCGTGGTGGTGCTGGTGCTGCGGGCGGCGGAGAAGGGTGGTCCCGGCCGGGTGCGCGCGCCTCGGCCGCCGCGCCCGCAGCGCGCCGTCCGCCCGATCGCGCCGGACGACGACCCCGAGTTCCTGCGCGAGCTGGAGCGCCGCACCCGGCGCGACGACGGCTCCCCGGCATAACAGCCGACTCGTCAGGCACCTCCAGCGAGTCAGCCGGCCCCTCTGCAGGGTCCTGCCACGAGCTCGTGAGCGGTGGGGGGTAGAAGGGTCCTCTTTCAGGCGGCGCGGAAGAGGCGCCGCCACCCGCGGCGCCGCTGCGGCTCGACGGGAGGCGTGGCGACCGCGACCTGCTGGGTCGTGCCGCCGGGCCAGCCCAGGCCCTCGTGCGTCGTCGGGTCGCCCGGCCAGCCGAGGCCGCTCTCGGTGCTCTCGGCGCGCAGGTCGCCGTGCCGGCCGGCCGGTACGTCCGCGGTCCGCTGCGCGAGCGCGGCGGCGACCACGGGGTGCACCGCCGCCCCCTCCGAAGCCGAGTGCCTACCCACGGGGCGTCCCCCTCCGGCGCGACATGGGGGCATGGAAGCACGGCCACCCTCGGCGTGTCGCCGACACGCCGGGCGCGGCACGTGGAGCTCGTTCGCCTCCCGGGCGGGAGCCGGTCAGTACTCCCAGGAGGCGTACCGCGGGTCCCGGTCGGCCATCGTCCTGAACAGCAGCACCATCCGGTCGATGAACCAGACCTTGGCGCACTGCACGAGCGGGAGCCCCCCGACGACGGACCTCAGGTCGAACACGACCAGGCCGCGGACCAGGGCGGCGAGCCCGGCGAACTGGAACGCGTAGGTGGTGTTCGGGACGGCCGTCGACCGGAACTCCTCCGGCAGGTCGACCGCGTTCCGGTCGGCCCAGATGCGCTCACCCAGCACCCCTCTCGACGCCCAGTTCCGGGTCGACCGCGGCGGGGGGAACAGCAGCGGCTCGACCACCGTGAAGACCAGCGACGCGCCGAGGGGCAGCAGCGCCCGCCGGCCGATCCACCGCCGGCTCCAGACCGACAGGGCGATCAGCGGCAGGACGGCGAACCGGACCCAGACGCTCGCCGGGTTGGCGTGCCGCAGCCAGGTGCCGTCCCGCAAACCGAACAGCCGCGCCAGCCGGGCGTCGGTGGTGACGGCGCCGGGCGAGGGCGGATCGGCTGTCACGGCAGGTCCGTCCCCTCTCGGCGGGACACGCTCCTCCGCCGGTCGGCCACCGGACGGCGCGGGCGCGGCGGCACTGCTCGACGTCGTCGTCCCACCCCGCCTGACGGTCCCGGCCATGGCGCCCGCCTTCCCCGCTCGAGGATCCGGCCTCCCGCTCAGCGCCTCGTCGGAGGACTCGCGCGCGCACGCCGGTGGTGTGTCGGGCGTGGACGATGATCCGCCGGCACGGCCGGGCGGAGAACCCCCGACGCTGTGTCCGGGCTTCGGGACGGGCGCCCGTGACACTCCGCTCGGAGGGCGATCCACCCCGTGCGGGTGCTCAGCGGGGGGTGACGATCCCGTGCGGCAGGCCCGCCGTCCGGCCCCGTCCCGGCCCGAGCTCGCGAGGGGTGGGGAGGACGGTGTCCTCCCTCAGTCCAGCCCGCCGTAGCTGTGCAGGCCGGTCGACACCATGTTCACGTACAGCAGGTTGAAGACCATCACGACCAGGCCGACGACGTTGACCCACGCCGCGGGGCGCCCCCGCCAGCCGGCCGTCGTCCGCGCGTGCAGGTAGCCGGCGTAGACCACCCAGGCGATGAACGCCCAGGTCTCCTTGGGGTCCCAGCCCCAGTACCGGCCCCAGGCGCTCTCGGCCCAGATGGCGCCGGCGATGACGGCGAAGGTCCAGATCGGGAAGCCGAAGACGGCGGTGCGGTGGGCGACGCGGTCCAGCGTGACCGCGTTCGGCAGCCGGGAGAGGAACGAGCCCTCGGCGCCGCGGGCGTCGGACCGCAGCCGCAGCAGGTACAGCACGCTGGCGATCCCGCTGACGAAGAAGATGCCGAAGCCGAGGATCGCCGTGGAGACGTGCACCGCCAGCCAGCTCGAGCGCAGCGCGGCGACCAGCGGCCCGGTCTCGGTGTAGAGGAACAGCCCGGTGGCCACCAGCGCCAGGACGACCGGTGCGAGGACGAAGGCGCCGATGTCGCGGACGGCCGGCACGCGGACGGCCAGAAGCAGGTAGACCACCACGCCGACGAGGACGACGGCGGTGGCGAACTCGTACATGTTGCCCCAGGGCAGCCGGTCGGCGGCCATCCCGCGGGTGACCAGCACGCCGGCGTGCACGACCGCGCCGACGCCGGTGACCGCGAGCCCGGCCAGGCCCCAGCGGTCGGTGCGCGCCGGCGGGGCGGGCACCTCGCTCAGTGCCCCGGCCCCGGCCCCGGCGGGGACCAGCTCGCGTGCCGGGCGGCGGCCGAACGCCAGCTGCGCCGAGAACGCCACGACGGCGACCGAGTAGAGCGCGACGGCGATCGAGAACAGGGTGTCCGACAGGTCGGCCAGCGACTGGTCAACGGTCACGCGGGGGGACCTCCGGTTCCGGTGCGGCCCCGCCGGACGGCGGGGCGGAGGGGGTCGCGGCGCGCTCGTCGAGCGCGGCCTGCAGCCGCCCGGTCAGCTCGGCGAAGGACGTCGCGCTCTCGCCGCCGCCGCGCGTCAGCGAAGCGACGGAGAGCACGGTACCGCCGCCGCCGGGGGCGGGGCCGACGCGGGCGAAGAAGCGCTCCCGGCGCAGCAGGAGCAGCGCCAGCAGGCCGACCAGCAGGGCGATCGCCGCGCCGAGCACCCAGACCTGCCCGGGGTCGTGCGAGAACTGCAGCGCGGCGAACTGGTCGACGCCGGTGAAGGTGACCGCCGTCCCGTCGGGCAGGGTCAGCGTCTCGCCGACCGCCAGGTTGGCCCGGCCGACCTCGGTCAGCCGGCCGCGCTCGATCTGGCTGCGGTCGAGGGAGTAGACCGACTGCGGCAGGCCGGAGTCCAGGCCGAGGTAGCCCTGGTAGGCCAGGACCGCGACCTCCGGGTTGAGCGGCCTCGGGTCGATCGAGGTCAGGACGCCGCCCTGCATCAGCCCGGTGGGTGCGAAGAAGCCCTCGAGCGCCAGCTGGTCCTCGGCACCGGCGCCGAGGTCGGGGAGCTTGAGCGCGCCCTCGCTGGACATCGTCGTCTGGTCCGAGGGCAGGAACGGCGCGGAGACGTCGGTGAACGCCGTCCCGTCGGGGAGGGTGACGGTGAACCGCGGCGCGTACCCGTGCCCGGTCACGTACACCCGGTCGCCGTCGACCCGCAGGGGGTCGTTGACGCCGATCGTCGTCGGCCGGCCCTCCTCGCCGGGCCCGCCGTAGCGGATGTCGGCGGTGTAGGAGGCCGCGGTCAGGTTCTCCTCGTACTCCGCGCGGAAGTCCTCGAGGTCGACGCACAGCGGGGTGAGGTCCGCGCCGTCGACCAGCGCGCCGGAGGAGTAGGTGTCGTACTGCTGAAAGGAGTTGCAGAAGCCCTGGCCCTCGGTGACCAGGATGCTGCCCTCGTAGCCCCACAGCTTGCCGCCTGCCAGGCCGAGCAGCAGCGCCACCAGGGACAGGTGGAACAGCAGGTTGCCGGTCTCCTTCCAGAAGCCCTTCTCGGCCGACAGTTCGTCGCCGGATGCCGCGGGACCCGGCGGAGCCGACTCGGCCCCGGGGCGGCGGACCACGCGGAAGCGACGGACCCGCAGCTCCTCCTCGACCACGTCGAGGGCGGCCGGGCCGGGCAGCGGGGTGGCCAGCTCCGCGGAGTCGGGCAGCCGCAGCAACCGGCGCGGCGCAGGCGGCGGAGCGGCGCGCAGCGCGCGGACGTGCTCGACCAGCCGGGGGACGACGCAGCCGATGAGCGAGACGAACAGCAGCAGGTACACCGCGGCGAACCACGGCGAGCTGAAGACGTCGAAGGCGTAGAGCCGGTCGAGCACCGGCGCCAGCGTCGGGTGGTCGGCGGAGTACTGGCGGACGGCGTTCTGGTTCAGCGAGCGCTGCGGCAGCAGTGACCCGGGGATCGCCGCCAGCGCCAGCAGGAACAGCAGGATGATCGCCGTCCGCATGGCAGTGAGCCGGCGCCACCAGCGCAGCCACAGGCCCCGGGCGCGGGCGCCGAGGGAGGGGCGGGCAGGGGGCGGCGGCACCGCGGCCGGCCGCGGCGGGGCGACGGTGCTCACAGGACGCTCTCCGCGAAGCCGTTCGCGGCCAGCCAGCCCTGCAGCCAGCGCATCATCTCGGTCCAGGCGCCGGTCACCAGCAGCAGGCCGACGAGCACGAGGACGACGCCGCCGAACCGGGTGACCGCCCGCGCGTGCCGGCGCAGGAACGACGTGGCGCCCATCGCCCAGCGGGCGCCGAGCGCGACCAGCACGAAGGGCACGCCCAGGCCCAGGCAGTAGGCCAGCCCGAGGAGCGCACCGCGGCCGGCGGTGGCCTGCTGGAACGCGAGGTTCTGCACCGCGGCGAGCGTCGGGCCCAGGCACGGCGTCCAGCCCAGTCCGAAGACGACGCCCAGCAGCGGGGCGCCGGCCAGGCCGGTCGCGGGCCGGAAGGCCACCCGCCTGGTGCGCTGCAGCAGCGGCAGCCACCCGAGGAAACCCAGCCCGACCAGGACGGTGACGACGCCGAGCACGCGGGTGATCTCGTCGTTGTACTGCAGCAGCAGCCGGCCCAGGCCGCCGAACGCGGTGCTGATGGTGACGAAGACGGCGGTGAAGCCGAGCACGAACAGCGCCGCGCCGAGCACCATCCGGCCGCGAGGCGAGCGCTCGTCGGTCCGGACCGCCACCGCCGTGCCGCCGGAGCCCGACACCCGAGCCGGTGCGGGACGGGTACCGGAGCCGACCAGGCCGGTGACGTAGGAGAGGTAGCCCGGCACGAGCGGCAGCACGCAGGGCGAGGCGAAGCTGACCAGCCCGACCAGTGCGGCGACCGCGGCGGCCACGAGCAGCGGGCCGTCGGTCACCAGGCCGCTGAAGGTCTCCCCCATCAGCCCTCCTCGGCCATCAGCAGGTCGAGCACCGCGCGCAGGTCGTCCTGCTCGACCGCGCCGGTGTAGACCGCGGCCACCCGGCCCTGCGCGTCGAGCACGATGGTGGACGGGATGGCGTTGGCCGGGTAGTCGCGGAACGCCAGCGCCACCTCGCCGCGCGGGTCGTCCAGCGAGGGGAACTCGATGCCGAAGCTGTCCTCGAAGGCGCGGGCCAGCTGGTCGGTGTCCTTGACGTTGACGCCGAGGAACCGCACCCCCTGGTCGCGCACCTCCGCGTAGACCTCCTGGAACTGCGGCGACTCCACGCGGCAGGGCGCGCACCAGGAACCCCAGAAGTTGAGCACCGCGACCCCGCCGTCGAGCTCACCGGAGTCGAACTCCCGGCCGTCGAGCAGGGTGCCGGAGAAGTCCGGGGCGGAGGCGCGCCCGTCGGGCGGGATGACCTCGCCGGCGGGGGTGCCCTGGACGAAGCGGAACTCCCCGCCGTTGTTGACGTCGACGGCGTCGGTGCCGGTGGCGCAGCCGGTCAGGACCAGCGCCCCGACCAGGGCGCCGAGCAGCCCGGGCACACCGGGGCCCCCGCGCGGACGTGGAACGCCGGCGGACCGTCCTCGTGGGGAGCACCTCATGCGCCGGGGACCGCGTCGGAGGGGGTCGCACCGGCGGGCTCGGCGTAGGACAGCCGCACGAAGCGGTCGCCGTCGTAGGTCAGCGAGGTCACGCTGGCCAGACCGCACTGCCGACGACGCGGGTCGTGCGCGTAGCGGCGTCCCTCCAGGTGCAGCCGCAGCGTCCAGATCGGCAGCTGGTGGCTGACGCACACCGCCGCGGCGCCGCGGGCGGCGTCCCGCGCGGCCTCGACGGCGGCCAGCATCCGCGCGGCGATCTCCACGTAGGGCTCGCCCCACGACGGGCGCAACGGGTTGCGCAGCTTCCACCAGTGCTGGGGCGAGCGCAGCGCGCCGTCCCCCACGCCGACCCGCAGGCCCTCGAAGGCGTTGCCCGCCTCGATCAGCCGGTCGTCGATCTCCACGGGCAGGTCGAGCTTGCCGGCGATCGGCGCGGCGGTCTGCTGCGCCCGTTCCAGCGGGCTGGACAGGACGTGGGTGAGGCCCTTGTCGGTCAGCCACTCGGCGGCGGCCAGGGCCATCGCCTCGCCGGTCTCGGAGAGCCGGTAGCCCGGCAGCCGGCCGTAGAGCACCTTCTCCGGGTTGTGGACCTCGCCGTGGCGCAGCAGGTGGACGACGGTCTGCTCGGCCATCAGGTGCTCATCCCGGAGGAGGCGTCGGCCGGCTCCTCGGCCGGCGGGGCGGACGACGGGTCGAAGGCCGCCGCGGCGCGGGCGGCGGCCGGGAGGGCGTCGAGGACCCGCTCGACGGCCTCGTCGTCGAGCGCGGCGCTGACGAACCACGACTCGAACGCCGAGGGCGGCAGGTAGACGCCGCGGGCGAGCATCGCGTGGAAGAAGGCGGTGTAGCGGGCGGCGTCCTGCGAGCGGGCGTCGTCGTAGTTGCGCACGGTGCGCTCGTCGGGGACGAAGAACACCGAGAACATGGAGCCGGCCTGCTGCACGCGGTGCGGGACGCCCGCGGCGAACAGCGCGGCGCTGGCCGCCCCGCGGAGGGTGACGGCGACCTCGTCGCAGCGGGCGTAGACCTCGTGGGTGCAGTGCCGCAGCGTGGTGAGGCCCGCGGCGACCGCGACCGGGTTCCCCGACAGCGTTCCCGCCTGGTAGACCGGCCCGGCCGGCGCCAGGTGCTGCATGAGGTCGGCGCGGCCGCCGAAGGCCGCGGCCGGCAGCCCGCCGCCCATGACCTTGCCGAAGGTCATCAGGTCGGCGTCCACCGGGTCCAGGCCGTACCAGCCGGAGCGGGACACCCGGAACCCGGTCATGACCTCGTCGACGATCAGCAGCGCGCCGTGCGCGGCGGTGATGCGGCGCAGCGCCTGGTTGAAGCCGTCCAGCGGCGGGACGACGCCCATGTTGCCGACCGCGGCCTCGGTGATGACCGCGGCGATCTCGCTGCCCCGCTCGGCGAAGACGGCCTCGACCGCGGCCGCGTCGTTGTAGGGCAGGACGACGGTGTCGGCGGCGGCGCCGGTGGTGACGCCGGGGGTGTCGGGCAGGCCGAGGGTGGCCACGCCGGAGCCGGCCGAGGCCAGCAGCGCGTCGACGTGGCCGTGGTAGCAGCCGGCGAACTTCACGACGACCTGGCGGCCCGTGACGCCGCGGGCCAGGCGCACCGCCGAGAGCACCGCCTCGGTGCCGGAGTTGACCAGCCGCACCTCCTCCACCGGCGGCATCCGGCGGACGATCTCCTCGGCCAGCTCCACCTCGCCCTCGGTCGGGGTGCCGAAGGTCAGGCCGCGGCGGGCGGCGGCGGTGACCGCCTCCACGACCGCGGGGTGGGCGTGGCCGAGGATCAGCGGACCCCACGAGGCGACGAGGTCGACGTAGCGGCGGCCGTCGGCGTCGGTGAGGTACGCGCCCTGGCCCTGCGCCATGAAGCGCGGCGTGCCACCGACGGCGCCGAACGCGCGCACGGGCGAGTTGACCCCGCCGGGGGTGACCCGCTGCGCGCGGGCGAACAGGTCGGCCGACGCGGGGGCCTCGTAGGCGTACGGGGGGCTGTCCAGCGAGGTCACGACCCCAGTGTCCCCTCCCTCTCGGACCGGCCGCCGGGGACGTCCGACACAGCCGCGAGCAGGACGCGTGACAGCGCAGCCGGGTCGCGGGTGGGCACCAGCACGGTGCGCCCGTCCGTCGTCCGCAGCGGCAGGCCCGACCGGCCGCGGGGCAGCGACCAGCCGCCGCCGAGCACCGGGGCGCCGGCGTCCACCCCCGCCGTCCCGGCGCCGACCGCGCGCAGGTGCGCGGCGTCGACGTCGGCCAGCGGCACCCGTTCCGGGCCGACCGACAGCGCCGGGTCCTCGCCGGTGGCGTCGACCCGGACCGTCCAGGCGCGGCGGGCGGAGACCACGCCCGCGGCCGCCACGCCCGGGACGGCGACCACCGCCAGGACCCACACGAGCGGCGACAGGCCGGGGCCGGGCAGCACCAGGTCCAGGACGACGACGAGCCCGAGGACCCCGGCGACCAGCCAGAACGGCCGCCAGGAGCCCCCGGGCTCGTCGTAGGACATCAGCGCTAGGGGCGGGTGGGGGACAACCACTGCGCGGCCTCCACCGCCCAGTAGGTCAGCACGGTGCCGGCCCCGGCGCGGCGGATCGCGGTGAGCGTCTCCAGGACGGCCCGCTGCCGGTCCACCCAGCCGTTGGCGGCGGCCGCCTCGAGCATCGCGTACTCGCCGCTGACCTGGTACGCGCTGACCGGGACGTCGACGGCGTCGGCCACCCGGGCCACGATGTCCAGGTAGGGCAGCGCGGGCTTGACCATGACCGCGTCGGCGCCCTCGGCGAGGTCCTGCGCCACCTCGCGCAGCGCCTCGTCGGCGTTGGGCGGGTCCATCTGGTAGGTCGAGCGGTCGCCGAACTGCGGCGCGCCCTCGGCGGCCTCGCGGAACGGGCCGTAGAAGCCCGAGGCGTACTTGGCGGCGTAGGCGAGGATCGGCGTCTCCTGGAACGCCGCGCCGTCCAGCGCCCGGCGGATCGCCGCGACCTGGCCGTCCATCATCCCGCTGGGGGCGATCACGTGCGCCCCGGCCTGGGCCTGCGCGATCGCCACCGAGGCGTAGCGGTCCAGCGTCGGGTCGTTGTCGACGACGCCGGTCGGGGTGACCAGCCCGCAGTGCCCGTGGTCGGTGTACTCGCACAAGCACAGGTCGGCCATGAGCACCAGCTCGTCGCCGAGGTCGGCGCGCAGCTGCTCCAGGGCGACGTTGACGACGCCGTCGGCGGCGTCGGCCTGCGAGCCGACGGCGTCCTTCTCCGACGGGATGCCGAAGAGGATCAGCCCGCCGATGCCGGCCTCGGCCGCCTCGTGCGCGGCCTTGCGCAGCGAGTCGGTCGTGTGCTGGACGACGCCGGGCATCGAGCTGATCGGCTGCGGCTCGGCGATGCCCTCCTTGACGAAGACCGGCAGCACCAGGTCGGCCGGGGCCAGCCGGGTCTGCGCGGTGAGCCGCCGCAGCGCGGGCGTCGACCGCAACCGACGCCCGCGCGCGAACCCGGGAATCGCCCCCCCGCTCACCTGTCCTCGCCGCCCTCCGCCTCGCGGAGGGACAGGGCGTGCTCGGCCAGGGCGTCGACCAGCGGGCCGACGGCGGCGGTCTCGGGCTGGACGTCGACCCGCAGGCCGAACTCCTGCGCCGTGGCCGCGGTCTGCGGGCCGATCACCGCGACGACGGTCCTGGCGTGCGGCTTGCCGGCGATGCCGACCAGGTTGCGCACGGTGCTCGACGAGGTGAAGCACACCGCGTCGAAGCCGCCGCCCTTGATCGCCTCGCGCACCGGGGCGGGCGGCGGGGCGGCCCGGACGGTGCGGTAGGCGGTCACGTCATCGATCTCCCAGCCGCGCTCCTGCAGGCCCGCGGCGAGGGTCTCGGTGGCGATGTCGGCGCGCGGCAGCAGCACCCGGTTGATCGGGTCGAGCACGTCGTCGTACTCGGGGAAGTCGGCCAGCAGGCCCTCGCTGGACTGCTGTCCGGTGGGGAGCAGCTCCGGCACGATCCCGAAGGCGCGCACCGCGGCGGCGGTGGACTCGCCGACGCAGGCGACCTTGACGCCGGCGAACGCGCGGGCGTCGAGGCCCAGCTCCGTGAACTTCTCCCGGACGGCCTTCACCGCGTTGACCGAGGTGAAGACGATCCAGCCGTAGCGGCCGGTGACCAGGCCCTTGACGGCCCGGTCCATCTGCGCGGGGCTGCGCGGCGGCTCGACGGCGATGGTCGGCACCTCGACCGGGACGGCGCCGTAGGCCCGCAGCCGGTCGCTCATCTCGCCGGCCTGGTCCTTGGTGCGCGGCACCAGCACCCGCCAGCCGAACAGCGGCCGGCTCTCCCACCAGGACAGCCGGGCGCGCTTGTCGACGGCCGACCCGACGGTGGCCACGACCGGGCCGCTGACGGCGTCCAGCCCGGCGGTCTTCTCGGCGACCGCGGCGAGCTTGGCGACGACGCTCCGCTGCCCGGTGCCCGAGCCGCCGGTGGTGACCACCAGCGGGGTGGAGCCGGACAGGCCGCCCTCGACCAGCCGCGCGGCGGCGTCGGGGAGGTCCTCGGCGTTGCCCTGCAGCACCAGCGGCGCGTCCAGGCTCTTCGCCGCGGCGGCGAGCGCCGCCAGGTCGGCCTCGCCGCCGCGCAGGTCGGCCGACAGCGAGGTGCCGCCGAGCGCGACACCGGCGAAGGCCGGCACTGCGGTGGCGGAGGCGACCCCGGGGACGACGTCGAAGCCGACCGAGGTGCGACCCACGGCCAGCACCTCCTTGACCACGTCGTCGGAGGTGAACGGGTCGCCGGCGACCAGCCGGACGACGGTGCCGCCGGACTTGGCGGCGGCCACGGCTGCCTTGGCGACCTCGGCCGGCTCCCCGCTGGCGGGGGTCAGCTCGAGCTCGGGCCGGTCGGCGCGCACGGCCTCGGTGACCGCCGGCGCGACGTCGGGGTCGACGAGGACGGTGTGCGCCTCGGCGAGTGCCGCGGTGGCCCGGGCGGTCAGCATCCCGGGGTCACCCGGGCCGGCGCCGACGAAGACGACCCTGGCGGCCGCCGCGCCGTTCTTGCGCGTCATGTCCTGCTCCTGGTTCTGGCCCCGGAGGGCTCGTGTGCGGGGGTACGGGAGGCCGGGGCCTGCTGCCCGGCCGGGGAGGTGTGGCTCATCGGGAGGCCGCCATCAGCTCGGCGGCGCCCCGGTCGAGGAGCTCCGCGGCCAGCTCACGGCCGAGCCGCTCGGCCGCGGTGGGCGGCCCGGTGGTCGAGCCGCGGACGCCGTCGCTGCCGTCGAGTGCGGTGACCGAGGCGCGGAGGAACAGCTCGGGGCCGTCCTCCCCCTCGGCCAGCTCGGCGTACGCGGCGACCGGCGCGCTGCACCCGGCCTCCAGCGCCGCGAGCGTGGTCCGCTCGGCGACGACGCAGGCGCGGGTGCCGGCGTCGTCGAGGGTGGCGAGCAGCTGCCGGGTGCGCTCGTCGTCGCCGCGGCACTCCACGGCCAGCGCGCCCTGCGCCGGCGCGGGGAGGACCTGCAGCGGGTCGAGGGTCTCGGTGACCGCCGACAGCCGCCCCAGCCGGGCCAGCCCGGCGCGGGCCAGCACGACGGCGTCCAGATCGCCCGGCACGACCCGCGCCAGGCGGGTGTCGACGTTGCCCCGGATCGGCACCACCTCGAGGCCGAGGCCCAGGGCGCGCAGCTGGGCGACCCGCCGCGGGGCGCCGGTGCCCACCTTCGCGCCCGCCGGCAGCTCGCCGAGGGTCAGGCCGTCGCGGGCGACCAGCGCGTCACGCGGGTCCTCCCGGGGCGGGACGGCGGCGATGGTGAGCCCCGGTTCGGGCAGCGTGGGCAGGTCCTTGTAGCTGTGGACGGCGACGTCGACGGTGCCCTCGAGCAGCGCCTGCCGGATCGCCGTCACGAAGACCCCGGTGCCGCCGAGCTGGGCGATCGCGGCCGAGGAACGGTCGCCCTCGGTGCTGATGGGCACCAGCTGGACCGGGACGCCGCTGGCCGCGGTGATCGCGTCGGCGACCGCCTGCGACTGGGTGGTGGCCAGCTGGCTGGCGCGGGTGCCCAGCCGGAGGGTGCCCGTGGTCGTCGTGGTGGAGGACACGGCCGTCACGCCGTCCCCCCGGGCCGCAGCTCGTCGGGGTCGACGGTGACCGCCTCGGCCAGGTTCGTCCGCGCCGGGATGACCTCGGCGTCGATGCCCAGGCCGAACAGCGCCCGCAGCGCGTCGGCGTAGTCGACGCCCCCGGGGGCACTGGCCAGCTCCTTGACCCGCACGGTGGGCTCGTGCAGCAGCTTGTCGACGACGCGTCGGACGGTGCGGGTGACCTCGGCGCGCGCGCGGGCGTCCAGGTCGGGCAGCCGGGCCGAGAGCCGGAGCAGTTCGGCGTCGACCACCTCGGCGGCCTGGCTGCGCAGCGCGGAGACCGTCGGCGCGACCGCGGCGGCCTGCCGCTCGGCCCGCAGCAGCGCGGTCTCGGCCTCGATGAGCGCGTGCGCCGCGGCGACGTCGTCCGCCGCGACCGGGCTCGCGGAGGCGCGCCCGTCGGCACCCCGCTCCCCCTGCAGCAAGGCGAGATCGACCACGTGCACGCCGGGCAGCGCGGCCACGCCGGGGTCGACGTCCCGCGGCAGCGCCAGGTCGATGACGACCAGCGGCCGGTCGGGCCCGGCGGACCCGACCCTGGACCGCATCGCCCCGGCCACCACCTCGGTGCCGATGACGGTGCCGCGCGCGCCGGTGCAGGTGACCAGCACGTCAGCGGCGGAGATCTCGGCGGGCAGGTCGGCGAGGTGGGCGGCCCGGCCCTCGACGGCGGTCGCCAGGCGCTGGGCGTGCGCGGACGTGCGGCTGCTCACCGTCACGGCGGCGCCGCGGCGGGCCAGCGTGGTGGCGGCCAGGGCGCCCATGGAGCCAGCGCCGACGACGAGCACCGGCCGGCCGACGAGCGAGCCGATGCGCTCCTCGGCCCGGTCGAGGGAGACCGACACCAGCGAGGCGCCCGCCTTGTCGATCCCGGTCTCGGAGTGGACCCGCTTGCCGACCCGCAGCGCCCGCTGCGCCACCGGGTGCATCGCCCGGCCGACGGTGCCCTGCTCGCGGGCGAGGGCGTAGGCGTTGCGCAGCTGGCCGAGGACCTGCGTCTCCCCCACGACCATGGAGTCCAGGCCGGCGGCGACGGTGAACAGGTGCGCGACGGCCTGGTCCTCGTAGTGCACGGTGACGTACGGGGAGAGCTCCTCCACCGTGGCGCCGGCCTGGCGGGCCAGCACCCGGCTGACGTCGGTGACGCCGCCGTGGAACCGGTCCACCTCGGCGAAGACCTCGACCCGGTTGCAGGTCGCCAGCACGATCGCCTCGCTGACGTGGTCGCTGCCGATCAGCTCGTGCAGCGCCTTGACGGTGTCGTCGGCGCCCATCGCGAACTGCTCGAGAAGTGCGACGGGGGCGGTCTGGTGGCTCACACCCACCGCGAGCAGACTCACGCGGTCACCTCCACGGTCGGTGCGGCGGCGCTGCGCTGCTGACCGAGGAACGCGAGCACCTGCAGTTCGACGGAGAGGTCGACCTGGCGGACGTCGACCCCCGCGGGCGCGTTCAGCGCCAGCGGCGCGAAGTTCAAGATGCTCCTCACCCCGGCCGCGGTCAGCCGGTCGCAGACCGACTGGGCGACGTCGGCCGGTGTCGCGATGACCCCGATCGTGGCCGCCGTGGCGGCCACCACCTCGTCCAGCTCGTCCATCGGGCGCACCGGCTGGCCGCCGATCCGCCGGCCGACGCGGTCCGGGGCGGCGTCGAAGAGCCCGACGAAGCGGAACCCGCGGCTGCCGAAGCCGGCGTAGTCGGCCAGGGCGGTGCCCAGGTTGCCGATCCCCACCAGCACGCAGGGGCGGGACCGCTCGACGCCGAGGACCCGGGCGATGCGGTCGCGCAGGGTGGCCACCTCGTAGCCCACCCCGCGGACCCCGCAGGGGCCCAGGTGCGAGAGGTCCTTGCGCAGCCCGGCCGGGTTCACGCCCGCCGCCGAGGCGAGCTCACCCGAGGAGACGTTGCTGCGCCCGCCGTCGGCCAGCCCGGTCAGCACGCGCAGGTACACGGCCAGCCGGGCGACGGTGGCCTCCGGGATCCGGGGCCGGGGTGAGGACACGGGCCACTCCTCGTTGGCGCTCGTCGACCCCGTGCCCTGGGGGGCTGCGCCGCCGCACGACCTCGCAGGCTCGGTCATGTGGCACTCCACAAACGGTCACGCCCGGAGTTCCGGCGGGTGCCGGATGCGGTCGAACGACATCGGGGACCCGGGCGGTCCGCCGCCCGGCGACCGCCACGGTAACCGCTTGTGAACGCAGGAACAAAGTCGCTGGGGGGCCAGGAGGCCACTCCGCAGCGCAGACGCGCCGTGCTGTGGTGGAGACCATACCCCGCGTCCCCCTGATCGACCTGCGCGGGTGAGCCGGGAGCTCCTGCAGGCCGGCCCCGTCCGACCGCCCCCGTCGACGGACGCACTCCCGCGCTGTTCCACCCGCTCCCGCGCCGTTGCAGCAGCGCGGGAGTGTCAGGAACGGCGCGAGAGCGCGCGGCTCGGCACATCGGCGACGTCAGCGCCGCGCGGAGGAGCCCTGCTACAGGCCGAGGTCCCGACGCAGCCGGGGGACGTCGACGGTGAAGTAGGAGTGCTCGCGCCCGTCGAGCAGCACGACCGGCACCCGGTCGCCGTACTCGGCCTGCAGCTCCGGGTCGGCGTCCACGTCGACCTCCGCGACCGCCAGCCCGGCCTCGGCCGCGAGCCGGTGGACGGTCTCCGCGGCCACCGCGCACAGGTGGCAGTCGGCCCGGGTCAGCAGCTGCAGCCGGGGCGCGTCAGCGGTCACCGTCGCCCCCGGACGCCGTCGGCTCCTCGTCGGCGCGGGCCAGGCCGAGCTCGCGCAGCCGGGCCCGGCTGACCTTGCCGGTCAGCGAGTGCGGCAGGGCGCCCAGCACGTGCACCGACGTCGGCACCTTGTACCGGGCGAGGGACGCCGCGGCGTGCTCGCGCAGCTCCTCGAAGCCGAGCTGCCGGCCCGGCCGCAGCGCGACCACGGCCCGGACGGCGGCGCCGGTGTGCGGGTCGGGCACGCCGATGACCGCGCTCTCCGCGACGACCGGGTGCGCGTCGAGCACCCGCTCCACCTCGGCGGGGTAGACGTTGAAGCCGCTGACCAGGATGAGGTCGCTGCGCCGGTCGACCAGGTGCAGGTCGCCGTCCTCGTCGGCGTAGGCGAGGTCGCCGGTGGCCAGCCAGCCCTCGGCGTCGGGACCGTCGACCCCGCCGGGCCAGTAGCCGGAGAAGAGGTTGGCACCGCGCACCCAGATCTCGCCCGGGCCGTCCTCGGCGAGGTCGCCGGACGTCGAGACCTCGTCCCCCTCCACCGGCTCGTGCAGCGCGGTGTCGCGCAGCTGCAGCTCCACCCCGGGGATCGGGCCGCCGATGCAGTGGGGCTTGGCCCGCCCGGTCGCCAGGGTGCTGGCCACCACGGGGCTGGCCTCGGTGAGCCCGTAGCCCTCCCACACGGTCACCGCGGCGCGCTCGCGCATCGCCGTCCAGACCTCCTCGGGCAGCGGCGCGGCACCCGAGGTGGCGATGCGGACGGCGGCGAAGGCGCGGCGGAGGAGGGCGTCGGACCCGGCGGCGTCGGCGACGGCCAGCCAGGCCTGGAACACCGGCGGGGCGCCCAGGACCGCGGTGACCTCCTCGCGCGCCATCACCTCGAGGGAACCGGCCGGGTCGAAGGACTCCACGAGCACCGCGCAGGCGCCGGTGGCGGCGACCAGGCCGAAACCGGCGTTGAGCCCGTAGACGTGGAACAGCGGCAGCACGAGCAGGACGCGGTCGTCGGGCCGGACCGGCGGCGGGTCCATCCGCAGGCACTGCTCCTGGTTGGCCCGCAGCGCGGCCGCCGACAGCATCGCGCCGCGCGGCCGGCCGGTGGTCCCGCTGGTGTAGGAGAGGAAGGCCGGCGCGGTGCCCGGATCCCGCCCGACCTCCTCGGGGACGGCCGGCGGCGGGGCGTCGTCCGCCGGCGGGCCGGCGACCACCGGCACGCCGGCCACCGGGGACCGGTCGTCGGTCGCGACGAGCATCGACGCCCCGGAGTCGGTGAGCAGGTACTCCAGTTCCGGGTCGGTGTAGGCGGTGTTGACCGGGACGACGACCAGGCCGGCGCGCAGGGCGCCCAGCGTCGCCAGCAGCCAGTCGACGCCGTTGGGCAGCTGCACCGCCACCCGCTCGCCCGGGGTCAGCCCCCGGGCGGCGTAGCCGGCGGCCGCGCGGTCGACCTGCGCATCCAGCTCTCCCCAGCTCAGCCGCTCCTCGCCGGCCACGACGGCCGGCGCGTCCGCGCGGTCCTGCGCCGCCGCGCGCACCAGCACGGACAGCGAGCTACCGACGTCGGTCATCGACACCTCCTCGGGTGGAGCGCCATGGTCCCCCCGGGGCGCCTCGCACCGGCGTCTGACCGGGCGGCGTGGACGGACTGCAGTGATGTTGTCACCACGCGTTCCGACCCGCAGTGCCGCGGCCCGTACGCCGGGCCCGGGCCTCTCGGGCCGGGGACGACGCCGGTCCCCCGCGGGTGGACGAGGAGGACGGACGCATGCCAGGGTCGCGCCCTGCGGACGGTCGCATGCCGGCAGTCCCGCCCGTGGCGCCCACCGACCGCCGTCCGCGCCCCACCTCCCGTCCGCGACCCACCCCCACCCACGCGTCGCCGGCTACCCACCCGCCGCCGGCGACACACTGCCCGCACCGGAGCCCCTGCCGCGCTCCGCCCCATGCCCGAGGCGGAACGCGGGGTCCCGCCCGGGGAGGCCACGGCACCGCCCGACGACGTCGCCGCCGAGCCCGACGAGGCCCACGCGCAGGAGGTCGCCGAGGAGCTCGCGGCCCGGCGCCGGTGGTGCCCGACGCCCCGGCGGTCGAGTCGCTGCTGCCGGTGCCCGACCTCCCGGTGCCGCAGCCGACGCCCGCGGAGCCCGACGCCCCACTGCTGGACACCCCGCTGCCGATCTGCATCCGGCCGCTGGTCTGCTGACTCCCGAGGGGCCGAGCGGTGCCGAGGCCCCCGGCCGATCCCCCGTGGGACGCCACTAGGGTCGGGTGTCCACCGGCCGCCCGCGAGGGCGGTGGAGGAGCGACAGTGGAGGTCGTCGTGCCGGGATTGCCCTTCCGCGGCCGCCGCGCGCGCTCGGCGGACGTGCCGGACGAGGAGACGCGGGCGCACGTCGCCGGTGCCGCCTCGGCCGCGGCCGCCGAGGTGGAGCCGGCGCCGGCCGCCGTCCCGGACCTGACCGCGGCGGCGTTCTTCGACGTCGACAACACGATGATGGTCGGCGCGTCGATCTTCTGGTTCGCCCGCGGCCTGGCCGCCCGCAAGTACCTGACCGCCCGCGACATGACGCGCTTCGTGTGGCAGCAGGCGAAGTTCCGGATCGCCGGCAACGAGAGCGCCGACGACATGCACACCATCCGCGAGAGCGCGCTGGCCTTCGTGGCCGGGCGACCGGTCACCGAGATCGTGCAGGCCGGCGAGGAGATCTACGACGAGCTCATGGCCGACCGGATCTGGGCCGGTACGCGGGTGCTCGCCCAGCAGCACCTCGACGCCGGGCAGCGGGTCTGGCTGGTGACGGCGACGCCGGTGGAGCTGGCCAGCATCATCGCCCACCGGCTGGGGCTCACCGGCGCGCTGGGCACCGTCGCGGAGGTGGTGGACGGGCACTACACCGGCCGGCTGGTCGGCGAGCTCATGCACGGCGAGGCCAAGGCCGAGGCGGTCCGGGCGCTGGCCGGGAGAGAGGGCCTGGACCTGTCGCGCTGCACGGCCTACAGCGACAGCTCCAACGACCTCCCGATGCTCACGCTCACCGGCCGCGCGATCGCGGTGAACCCCGACACCGAGCTGCGCGCGGTCGCCCGGTCCCGCGGCTGGGAGATCAGGGACTTCCGCACCGGCCGCAAGGCCGCGAAGACCGTCGTCCCGACCGTGGCGGCCGCCGCCCTCTCCGGTGGGCTGGTCGGCGGCGCGCTCGCCCTCCGCCGCCGCAAGCTGAGTTGATCTGTCGGCCTACCGGCCTCGGACCGCGGCCAGGTGCCGTCCCCCGGTTGCGCTGAGCCCTGCCCGACGCTCGATCGCGGGAGCCTCCGGCCCCCCGCTCCTCGCGACACCACGCAGGGCGGCTCTCGTGGCATCCGCGGCCAGGTGCCGTCCCCCGGCTGCGCGGAGCCCACCTGCCCCTCCTCGAGGAGGCCTCCGGCCCCCACTCGTCGGGGCTCAGGTCCAGACGGACTTGCGCTGCAGGAGCAGCTGGTAGAGCGACTGCTGGATGGTCTCGCGCACCTGATCGGTGAGGTTGAAGACCAGCATCGGGTCCTCGGCGGCGGCCGGACCGTAGGACGCCGTCTCGATCGGCTCACCGAAGGCGATCAGCCACTTCGACGGCAGCGGCACCAGCCCCAGCGGGCCGAGCGCCGGGAAGGTCGGCGTCACCGGGAAGTAGGGCAGGCCGAACAACCGGGCGACGGTCTTGACGTTGCCGATCATCGGGTACGTCTCCTCGGCCCCGACGATCGCGCACGGGATGATCGGCGCCCCGGTCCGCAGCGCGGCCGTGACGAAACCCCCGCGACCGAAGCGCTGCAGCGTGTACCGCTCGCGGAACGGCTTGCCGATCCCCTTGAACCCCTCGGGGAAGACCCCGACCAGCTCGCCACCGGTCAGCAGCCGCTCGGCGTCCTCGTTGCAGGCCAGCGTGGAGCCGAGCTTGCGCGACAGCGAGCCGATGAACGGCAGGTCGAAGACCAGGTCGGCGCCGAGCAGCCGCAGGCGCCGGCGGGCGGGGTGGTCGTCGTGCAGTGCCACCGTGGTCATCATCGCGTCGAGCGGCAGGGTGCCCGAGTGGTTGGCCACGACCAGCCCACCGCCGGTGGTGGGCACGTTTTCCACGCCGTGGGTCTCCACCCGGAACCAGCGCTCGAACAACGGCCGCAGCAGCGGGAGCAGGACGTGGTCGGTGAGGTCGGGGTCGAAGCCGAACTCGTCGGTGTCGTAGTCGCCGGTCACCCGGCGGCGGAGGAACTCCAGGCCGCCGGCGACCTGCTCCTCCCACGAGGCGGACGACGGCGGTGGGACCCGCGGCTCCTCGTCGTCGGGCCGCAGCGGGATGACCCGCGCCTCAGGCATCGCGCACCGCCCGCAGTCCCGGGGACGGCGGCGCCGGCCGCAGCCGCTCCCCCACCGTGCCGGCCGTCGCGCCGATGCGGGCCACGAGGTCCTGCGCCCGCCCGGTGACACCGGCGACCACCCCGGGCGGGATGACCGGCACCACGGTGGTCGCGTAGTCGGCCAGCGCCTGCTCGGTGGTGTACCGGGGGGTGTAGCCGAACTCGTCGCGCAGCACGGTGGTGTCCACGACCCGGCCGAAGTTGAGGAAGCGCATCTGTTCCGGGGAGTAGTCGACGAACCCGAACCGGCGGGTGAACCGGCCCAGCGAACCGAGTGCGGGCGAGGGCAGGGGGACCTGCAGCCGGCCGAGCCGGCGGATCACCTGCGACAGCAGCAAGGTGCCCTCACCGCCGACGTTCACGGTGCCGGCGAAGTCACCGGTGGTGGCCCGGGTCAGCACGGCCAGGGCGTCGTCCTCGTGGAGCAGCTGGACGCGGGCGTCGTACCCCAGCGCCGTGGGGACCAGCGGCATGCGCAGGAACGAGGTGAGCACCGAGTCGATGCGCGGACCGATGAAGTTGGTGAAGCGCAGTGCGGCCACCCCGACGTCGGGACGGCGGCGCGCGAAGGACCGCACGTAGCCCTCGATGTCGACGCTGTCCCGGGCGAAGCCGCCGGAGGGCACCCGGCGGGCCTGCATCTTCTCGGTGAAGACCGCGGGGTCACGGGAGGAGGCACCGTAGACGGCGCTGCTGGACTTCAGCACGAACCGGCGGACCGACTCAGCCCGCTGACAGGCCGCCAGCAGCTGCATCGTGCCGATGACGTTGAGCTCCTTCATCGGCCCCCGCCCACCGGAGCCGGCGGGCGTGGAGCTGATGTTCATGTGCACGACCGTGTCGACCGAGGCCGTCGCGATGACCTTGCCGATCATCGGGTTGCGGATGTCGGCCCGCACGAACTCGGTGCGGCCCAACCGGCGGAGCACCTCCGGCGACGGGGGGACGGTGTCCACCCCGATGACGCGCTCGATGGCGCGGTCGCGAGCGAGCTCGGCCGCCAGCGCACCCCCGAGCCACCGGCTCACACCGGTGACCAGGACGACGGCGGGCGGCACGAGCGTCAGCTCACTTCTTGTTGCGGCGCTGGACGCGGGTCTTCTTCAGCAGCTTGCGGTGCTTCTTCTTCGCCATCCGCTTGCGGCGCTTCTTGATGACCGAACCCATGTGCGTGCTCCCGACGTCGTTGCGGCGCGGCGGCCACCGTCGACCGGGAGGTCGCACCGGGCGCCGCGCGAGGTGATCAGCTCGTGTGCGACGACCCGGACCGCACTGGCCCCGGTGTCGCTCGGCGTCCGAGCGTACCCGGCGGCCCCGCGGCGACGCTGCCGCGTGGGGCTGCCGGCGTCCGGACCCACCCGCAGGGGGTGGGGTGGTGCAGTGGCGGCCCTCCTGCAGGGTCCCGCCGCGAGCCGGTGAGGCACTAGAACGGCCGCCCTCCAGGGACCCGCGCCGAGCGTGCGAGGCGCGGGGAGAAAGGGGCCTTCGTCAGGCGATGTCGGTGTAGGCGTCGCGCAGGTAGTCCTGGACGGCGCGCTCCGGGACGCGGAACGAGCGGCCGACGCGGACGGCGGCGAGCTCACCGGCGTGCACGAGGCGGTACACGGTCATCTTGGAGACGCGCATCATGCTGGCGACCTCGGCGACCGTCAGGAAGGTGACGGCGGCGCGGGGAGCCGGGACCGGCGGGCGGCCGACGGGCATGGCGGCCGGGTGCTGCGGCGGGACGGGGCGGGCCATGGTGGCGGCCTGGATCGGCCGGCCGACGGGGCGCGGGCCGGGGACGCCGGGACGGGCGTAGGCGGCGGGAACGGTGCGCTGGGGCATGGTCATCTCTTCATCTCCGGACCTAGCACGCGCTGGGCGTCGGCTTCCCCACCGACTACGGAGCCCGCATGTGCTGACACAGAGAGTAGGGGGACGTGCGTGACAGAAGCGATGGAAGAAACGAACAGGGGGAACGGTCCGTCCTGGGCAGAACTACACCTATGTAGCTACGTCGACATGTGCCCGGGCGCGTCGTGGGCGACCCGTGGCGACGCAGTCACGCTGTGTCGACACATCGACGCCCCGCCGGGATACGGTCACCGGTCGCGCGCGGCCCGTCCGAGTTCCACCGAGCGCGCGTGCGCCGCCTCGATGGCCGCGATCAGCGCCGCGCGCACGCTGTGCCGCTCCAGTTCCCGGATGGCGGCGATCGTCGTCCCGCCCGGGCTGGTGACCGCTTCCCGCAGCTGCACCGGGTGCTCGCCGGAGTCGCGCAGCATCACCGCCGAGCCCAGTGCGGTCTGCACGATGAGGTCCACGGCCAGGTCGCGCGGCAGGCCGAGCAGGATGCCGGCGTCGACCATCGCCTCGACCAGGTAGAAGAAGTAGGCCGGCCCGCTGCCCGACAGGGCCGTCACGGCGTCCTGCTGGGCCTCCGGCACCCGCCGCACCCGACCGACGGCGGCCAGCAGCGCCTCGGCCTCGTCCAGGTGCCCCTCGTCGGCGTGGGCCCCGGCCGACAGGACGCTCATCCCCTCGTCGACCAGCGCCGGGGTGTTGGGCATGACCCGGACGACGGGGACGCCCTCGGGCAGCGCCGCCTCGATCGTCGACGTCGGGACGCCGGCGGCCACCGACACCACGAGGTGGCCGGCGTCCACCTGATCCGCCAGCAGCCCGAGCAGCGTGCCGATGTCCTGGGGCTTGACGGCCAGCAGCAGCACCCGGGCGCGGGCGGCGGCCTCGGCCAGCCCCAGCACCGGGACGCCGTACCGCTCCGCCAGCTGCGCGGCGCGCTCGGGACTGCGCTCGCAGACCACGATCCCCTCGGGCCCGCTGCGGCGGACCAGGCCCGAGAGCAGCGCCTCCCCGATCTTCCCGCCGCCGATGATCGCCAGGCCGGCGCGGCGGGCCTCCCCCGCGCTCACGACCGGCCCGCCGGACGGAGGGCGGGGGTCGCCGGACCCGAGCGCAGGACCACCCGCACCCGGTACCCGCCGGCGACCAGCCGGCGCTGCTGCTCGCTGCGGACCTGCCACGGCATGACGTACTCCCAGCTGTCGGGGGCTCGTTCGTTCCAGGCGGCGCGCTCGCCGGCGATGGCGACCAGCCGCGGGTCGGTCGTGCCGACGCCGGGGCGCCCGGCCCCGCTCATCAGCACGTCGAGGCAGCGCACGAAGGCCAGGTCGGCGGCCGCGCCACGCCGGCCGGGCAGGTGCGCGCCCGTCAGCCGCACCCGGCCGCCCGCCAGGGCACGGCAGCGCTCCTCGGCGCCGGCGTCGGCCGCACGGACCACCACGGTGACCGGCCCGACCGACGACACGAGGGCGTCCACCGCGGCCGGGGCGCCGTCCAGCGCGACGTCCAGCCCGGCGTCGGCCGCGGCCCCCACCACCCCGGCGGCCGTGGCGCCCAGCCGGTCGACGGGGACGGTGAGCTCGCAGGCGCCCGCCAGCCCGGCGCCGGCCACCCGGGCGACGAGGTCGCGCAGCTCGGCGGCGGGGTCCGCGGCCGGCGTGTGCTCGAGCGCCACCGCGCACCCCGCCGCGGTGGCGTCGGCGGCGGCGCGGACCGGGTCGGCGACCCGCCGGCCGGTCCGGGGGAGCGCGTCGAGCAGGCGGCGCACCGGGGGTGTGATCTGCGCACGCACGGGGCCGAACCTAGTGCTCGCGGCGTGTGTGCTCCTCGGTGGGCGGGGTAGCCGCCGCCGCATGGCTGACGAACTCAACGGGTTGAAGGTGGCCGTCCTCGCGACCGACGGCGTGGAGCAGGTCGAGCTCGACCGGCCGTGGCAGGCGCTCGAGGAGGCCGGCGCCCAGCCGGAGCTGGTGTCCCTCGAGGCCGGGGAGATCACCGCCTACCAGCACATCGACAAGGGCGACACCAAGAAGGTGGACGCGGTGGTCAGCTCGGCCGACCCCGACGAGTACGGCGCGCTGGTGCTGCCCGGCGGGGTCATCAACGGCGACTTCATCCGCGCCGACGCCGACGCGGTGGCCTTCGTGAAGGCCTTCTTCGAGGCAGGCAAGCCGGTGGCGGCGATCTGCCACGCGCCGTGGGTGCTGGCCGAGGCCGACGTCGTCCGCGGACGGCGGATGACCTCCTGGCCCTCTCTGCAGACCGACCTGCGCAACGCGGGCGCCGACTGGGTCGACGAGGAGGTCGTCGTCGACGGCAACCTCGTCACCAGCCGCAAGCCCGACGACCTCGACGCGTTCGACGCCGCGATCGTCGAGCACTTCGCCGCCGCGGACCAGGACGAGGTCGCCGACGACAGTTAGGACGGCGGCCTGGTGACGTACTGGAACGGCCACCCTTCAGGGGCCCGCGCCGGGCCTGCGAGGCGTGGGGAGAAGGGTGGTCCTCAGGCGGTGGCGAGCAGGCCGGCGGCGGGCGCGATGGTGAGCAGGGTCCCGGCGAAGACCAGCACCGCCACCAGCCGCGCGCCGGCCGGCTCCCGGTCCTGGCGCTGCCGCCACGCGCTGACACCGCCGACCAGCCCGGCCACGGCGACCGGGGCCAGCAGCACGGCCACGTAGGGCAGCTGCTGCCACAGCACGGTGAACAGGAAGTAGATGCCGACCCCGGCTGCCAGCGCGAGCACCAGCTCGCCGATGAAGCGCAGCCAGGCCACCGCGCCCTCGCGGGGCCCGGCGTCCTCGTCCTCGAGCATCGGCGGGTCGTCGGTGCGGACGACGGGGATCGGGCCGGTCCGCGGCCCGGGGTCGGCACCGGCCGTCCGCGCGCGGGGCGCCCGCTCGCGGACCGTCCCCTCCCGCCCGGCCCCCTCGCGCGCCGCGCCCTCACGCGTGGCCCCGGCGGCCGCCGGGACGCCCGGCTTGCGGGAGGGCCGCAGGCCCGGGATGGCGGCGGTCGAGGGCTCGGGCTGCCGGCGTCCGACCCGCCGCTCCGGCGCCGGCGCGTCGGCGCCCTCGATCTTCTCCCTGACCCGGTCCCCGGGCCGGCTGCCGGTCCGCTCCCCGGCACGGTCGCTCGCGCGCCGGCCGAACTCCGGCCGGTCGGCGACCCGCCCGGTGTCCCCGGAGCCGCGCTGGCGGACGCCGGTGTCCTCGAGCTCGTCCCCGCGGCGGCGCCGCCCGCGGGTCGGCGACTCGACGCCTGCCTCGCGCAGGATGTCGGCCAGCGGCCGGCCGCCGGTCTCCGGGTCGCGGCGCCCCTCGCCGCGGCTGCCGGGAGGAGTGCTCATCTCTCGTCCTCCAACGAGTCCAGTCGCCGGAGGATGACGCCCTCCCGCAGCGCCCACGGGCAGATCCGCACGGACGGTACGTCCAGCGCCCGCATCGTGGCCCGCGCCACGACGGCGCCGCCGGGGATCTGGTGGGCGCGGTCGGGCGAGACGCCCTGCAGCTCGGCCAGCGCCGAGGACTCGATGCGCGCGACGAACCCGAGCAGCTGCGCCAGCCCCTCGAGGGTCAGCTGGCGCGGAGCGCGCAGCCCCGCGGAGTAGGGCGCCGCGCCGGTCAGCCGGGCCATCGTCCGGAACGTCTTGGAGGTCGCCGCCACCAGGTCCGGTGGACCACCGGCCAGCAGCTTCTTCGCCGCCGGCTCGAGCAGGTCCGCGGCGTACTCGTCGAGCTCGGCGAGGGCACGCAGGTCCGGACGTCCGCCGGTGCGCGCCTCGGGCAGGAAGCGCCGGGTCACCCGGCCGGCACCCAGGGGGAGCGACAGCGCCACGTCGGGGTCCTCGTCCAGGCCGCTGGCCAGCTCCAGCGACCCGCCGCCGATGTCGAGCACGAGCAGCCGCCCCGCGCTCCACCCGAACCACCGGCGAACGGCGAGGAAGGTCAGCCGCGCCTCGTCCTCGCCGCTGGTCACCTGCAGCTGCACGCCGGTCCTGCGCCGGACCCGCTCCAGCACCTCCATGCCGTTGCGGGCCTCGCGGATGGCGGAGGTGACCAGCGCCAGCACCTCGTCGCAGCCCTGCCTCTCGGCCTGCTCGCACGCTTTGCGCACCGCCCTGAGCAGCGCCTTCTCGCCGTCCTTGGACAGCAGGTCGTCGTCGCCGACGTGCTCGGCGAGGCGCAGCAGCCAGCGGTCGTCGTGCTGCGGGGTCGGGTGGCCGCCGCGATGGGCGTCGACCACGAGCAGGTGCACGGTGTTCGAGCCGACGTCCAGCACCCCGAGCCTCATGCGGTCAGTCTGCATGGCCCCCTCCGGAGGCTCGCGGCGAGCGGGCGAGGCGCGAGGGGGAGGGGGTCTCTCTAGGCTGGCCGGGTGCACGACGTCCCGCCCGAGGTGCCGCTGGACTTCGCCCGGGAGTGGATCGAGTTCCCCGACCCGACCGATCCGCACCACGTCGTCCGCGCCGACCTGACCTGGCTGTCGTCGGCCTGGACGTGCGTCTTCGGCCGCGGCTGCGCCGGTGTCGTCGAGGGCCGCCCGGACGATGGCTGCTGCAGCCACGGCGCCTTCTTCACCGACGAGGACGACCTGGCCCGGGTGACCGCCGCCGTCGCCGACCTCCCCGACGAGGACTGGCAGCTCGCCCCGGTGGGACGCGGCGCCTGGACCGAGGAGGACCAGACCGATGACGACGGCGGCGTGCGCTCGTTGCGCACCCGGCTGGTCGACGGCGCCTGCGTCTTCCTGAACCGGCCCGGCTTCCCGGGTGGCACCGGCTGCGCGCTGCACCGGATGGCGCTGCGCGAGGGGCTGCACCCGCTGCTCACCAAGCCCGACGTGTGCTGGCAGCTGCCGGTGCGCCGCGAGCAGGAGGAGGTCGAGCGCCCCGACGGCACGACGGTGCTGGTGTCGAGCATCGGCGAGTTCGACCGCCGCGGCTGGGGCCCCGGCGGGCACGACCTGCACTGGTGGTGCACCGGCTCACCGGCGGCGCACGTCTCCGCCGAGCCGCTCGTGGTCACCTACGAGGGCGAGCTCACCGCCCTCCTGGGGCCGGCGGCCTACGCGGAGCTGCGCCGGCTGACCGAGGAGCGGCTGGACCGCGGCCTGGTCGCCCCCCACCCGGCGAGCCCGTCGCCCGTTCCGGTGACGCTGCACCGCCGCCGTCCCTGACAACTCCCCCGACCGAGGGTCGGACGACACCGACCGGTCACGTCGCGCCACTACCCTTCCCGCGACGCGACCGACGACCGGACGGCGGGACAGTGACCGAGGAGCGCGCGACGGCGGGCCCTCCCCCGGCCGGGGGGCGCTCCGACAACGCCTTCCTCGCGCTCGTCCGCATCCCGGTGTTCCGGCGGCTGTGGGCCGCGATCGCCGTCTCCAGTCTCGGCGACTGGCTGGGGCTGCTGGCCACGACGGCGATGGCCCAGCAGCTGACCCGCGGTGAGTCCCTGGCGGTGCAGGGCGCGGCGATCTCCGGCGTCATCCTCACCCGGCTGCTGCCCGACCTGGTGCTGGGTCCGCTGGCCGGGGCGCTCGCCGACCGGCTTGACCGGCGGACGACGGTGGTCGTCGGGGAGCTGCTGGCGCTGACGCTCTACCTGTCGATCGCGGTCACCTACGAGCTGACCTGGCTCTACGTCGCCCAGTTCCTCGTCGAGGCCGTCGGGCTGTTCACCAACCCGGCCAAGCAGGCGATGTGGGTGTCGGTCGTGCCCCGCGAGCGGCTCGCCGTCGCCAATCAGGTGTCGTTGTTCTCCGTGTACGGCGCGGTCCCCGTCGCCGCCCTGCTGTTCGCGCTGCTGTCCACGGTCAGCCGACTCCTCGGCGAGGGAGACGGCAGCGAGGCACGGACGGCGATCGTCGTCGCCCTCGTCGTCAACGCCGCCAGCTTCGGCCTGAGTGCCGCCACCGTGCTGTCCTCCCGCCGGCTCATCCCGGGCACGCCGGTCGACCGGGACGGTGCGCAGCGCAACGTCCTCTCGTTGGTCGTGGAGGGCGTGGCCTTCCTGCGCGGGCAGCCGTTCATGCGTGCCCTCTACGTCGGCGTGATCGGCGCGTTCGGCGCCGGGGGGCTCACCGTCGGCGTCGCGCAGCTCTACGTGGCCACGCTTCGCGCCGGGACCGCCGGCTACTCGGTGGTCTTCGGCGTGGTCTTCACCGGCCTGGCCATCGGCATGCTGGCCGGGCCGCGCGTCCTGCCCACGGTGCCGCGGCGCAGCGTCTTCACGCACGCCATCGGGCTGGCCGGCGTCGCGCTGCTGGGGATGTCGCTGCTGCGGGACTTCGTGCTGGCCACCGCCGCGGCGTTCTGCGTGGGCCTGTTCGCCGGCGTCAGCTGGATCATCGGCTACACGCTCATCGGGTTCGAGGTCGAGGACCGGCTGCGCGGCCGGGTCTTCGCCTTCGTCATCTCCTCGGTGCGCATCGTCCTGCTGCTCGCGGTGGCGGTCGGTCCCGGGCTGGCCGGGCTGCTGGGCACCCACGACGTCCGCCTCGGCGACCTGGTGCTCACCCTCACCGGCCCCGGCCTGACGCTGCTGGTCGGCGGCGTCATCGCCCTGGTCGTCAGCGCCTACGCCACCCGCCAAGTAGTACCCGCCCGCTCGCGCACCCGCGTCCGCGACGTGCTGCGGCTGCTGTGGGGCCGCTCGGACCTGTTCTCGGCCTCCCCGAGCGGCGTCGGGCTGTTCGTCGTCGTCGAGGGGGGCGACCGCGAGCTGACCCGCCGCTACGCCGCGGACCTGGCCCAGGTGCTGCGCGACCGTGGCTGCCCGGTCGAGGTCACCGCCGAGCCCAGTGACACGCGGCTGGGCCGGCAGGTGCGCGGTCTGCTCTTCCCGACCGCACCCGGCTCGGGCAGCGGCGTCCCGCAGCCGAGGCCGGCCGTCGACGACACCGGCCGCCCGGTCACGGCGCACACCGCCGCGCTGCTGGCCGCCGCCG
This sequence comes from Geodermatophilus sp. URMC 65, assembly GCF_053502545.1. Lineage (NCBI taxonomy): Bacteria > Bacillati > Actinomycetota > Actinomycetes > Geodermatophilales > Geodermatophilaceae > Geodermatophilus > Geodermatophilus sp. URMC 65. The sequence continues at coordinate 3,242,097 of NZ_CP199954.1, read as the reverse complement.
ACCGCGCCCAGCACGTCGCGACGGTGATCCGCCCCGCCCTCGAGGCCAACCGGGTGGTGGTCAACACCCACTACGTGGACACCTCGATCGCCTTCCACGGCGCCGGCCAGGGGCTCGACGGCGACCGCATCCTCCGGACGTCGCTGTGGGGCACCCACGGGCTGCTGCCCGACCTGACCGTCGTCGTCGACTCCCCGGTGACCTCGGCGCCCGCGGGTGCGGACGCCGAGGCGGTGCGCGGCGCCTTCCTCGCGCTGGCCGAGGCGGCACCGGACCGCTACGTCGTCGTCCCCGGGGAGCTGCTCGGCACCGGAGCCGGCGAGGGCCTGGTCTCCCCCGTCGTCCGCCGGCGGCTGGCGACCCTGGTGGCCACCCGCTACCCGGCCGCCGCTGGGAACGGGTCGGCGACGCCCGACGCGACCGCTTCCGCTGCCGTGGAACGGGCCGGTCGCTCCGTAGGCTGACCCGGTGACAGAGCCCGCACACTGGACGGCCGAGGACACCGAGGACGTCGTCTGCTGCCTGTGCCGGCTGCCCGGCACGCTGGTGCACGACGTCGCCCCGTTCGGGGTGGTCCGCTGCCCGCAGTGCGAGCTGGTGTTCATCAGCCCGCGGCTGCGCCCCGAGGCGCTGCAGCGGCTCTACGACGACGTGGGCTACTTCGAGGGCGGCGTCTACGGGTCGAGGGTCTCCTCGGACGACGGCGCCCCCTCGGCCGAGGGCCACTGGTCGCCGGCGATGCTGCTGCAGCGCGCCTGGACGGCGGGCCGGCTCGCGCTGGTCGACCGCGAGCGCGGCGGCGCGGCGGCGGGCGGGCGGCTGCTCGAGGTCGGCGCCGGCTACGGGCTGTTCCTCGCCGCGGCGCGGGAGGCCGGCTGGACGACGTCCGGCGTCGAGCTCTCCCGCACCGGTGCGAAGCACGCCCAGGACACCCTCGGGCTCGACGTGTTCTGCGGCCAGCTCGAGGACGCGCCGCTGACCCCGGGCTTCGACGTCGTGTGCGCCTGGGACACCGCCGAGCACGTGCCCGACCCGCTGTCCTTCTGGCGGACGGTGCGCTCGCTGGTCGCCGACGACGGCGTCGTCCTGTTCTCGACGCCCTACGTCTCCTCGCTGCCGGCGCGGCTGCTGGGCACCCGCTGGTGGACGCTCAAGCCGACCGAGCACATCTGGCACTTCACGCCGCGCACCCACGCGCTGGTGCTGGCGCGGGCCGGGCTCGCGCTCACCCGGGTGATCCGCAGCCCGCTGGCCCCGGCGAACGCCGGCCGGCTGGACTCCCTGGTCGGCGTGGCCCGGCCGATCCCCGGCGCCTGAGGGACGATCCCTCGAACGCTCGGGGACGTGGCGGAGGGTGCCGGTCAGCCGGTGCGGCGCTCGTGCAGGGCTCGCAGGTGCACGGCGGCCCACGTGCGGTACGGCCGCCAGGCCCGCGCCACCTCTTCGAGCGACCGGCCTGCGCCGTAGCGGTGGGCCACCTCCGCATCGAGGCGTCGCTCGTGCCGCGGTAGCGCATCGGGGGCGTTGGCGCCGCGGAGCACGACCAACTCGGCGGCGACCGGCCCGAGGCCGTGCACCTCCTGCACGCGGAGGACCCTCTGGTCGGGGTCCAGGGCGCGCAGCGCAGGGCCGTCCAGCCGACCGTCGAGCGCCGCGTCCGCGACCGCGGACAGGTACTCGGCCTTGCGCCCGCCTGCAGGGGCTACGCGGCGCGGTCGTCGTCCGCTGCGGCGAGCGCAGCCCGGAAGGTCTGCCGGTAGGCCCGTGGCGACACCCCGCGCCGGCGGGTGAACTGCTCCCGGAACCCGGCGGTGGTGCCGAAGCCCACGAGCCGGGCGACCTCCTCGACCGGCGCGTCGCTCTCCTCGAGCAGCGCCTCCGCGGCCGCGAGGCGGCGGCCGAGCAGCCAGGCGTGCGGGGTCGTCCCGGTCGTCGCCTTGAACCGGCGGGCGAAGCTGCGCGGGCTCATCAGCGCGCGGCGGGCGAGCAGCTCGACGCTGAGGTCGTCGGCGAGGTGGTTCTGCGCCCACTCCAGGACGGCGCCGAGCAGGTCGTCCTCGCACTCGGCGACGGGTGCGTCGATGAACTGCGCCTGCCCGCCGTCCCGGTGGGGCGGCACCACCATCTCGCGGGCCAGCGCGTTGGCGGCCGCGGCGCCCCACTCCCGGCGCACGAGGTGCAGCAGCGTGTCCACACCGGCCGCCGTCCCGGCGCCGGTGAGGATCCGGCCGTTGTCGACGTAGAGCACCGAGGGGTCCACCTGCACTGCGGGGTAGCGGGCGGCCAGCTCGCCGGCCCACTTCCAGTGGGTGGTGACCCGCTTGCCGTCGAGCAGCCCCGCCTCGGCGAGCACGAACGCGCCCGTGCAGTGGCTGATCAGCGTTGCGCCCCGGGCGTACGCCTCCCGTACGGCGTCGAGCAGCACCGGCGAGGGCACGCGGTCGAACAGCTCCCACGCCGTGATCGAGACGATGTCGGAGTGGGCCAGTCGCTCGAGGCCGTGCTCCACCGTGATGGGGATGCCGGTGTCGGTGCGCAGGACGCCGGGCGCCTCGCTGACCAGCGCGAAGTCGAAGCGCGGCAGCCCCATGTGCCGACGGTCGTAGCCGAAGACCTCGGCACAGACGCCGAGGCCGAAGCTGCCGATGAGCCCGTCGGCGACGATCACGCTCACGACGAGGGGACGGTCGGTGCTCATGCACACAGCATGGCAGGAATGCTGCGACAGCGGTCACTTCTGCCACTCGTGCCGGCGGCGACCCGGGAGCACGCTGCTCGTGTGTTGCTGATCACCTGCCCCGTGACGAGGACCGACGAGCTGGTCGCCGACCGGCGCATCCGCTCGGTGGTCAACCACCCGACCCACATCGCACTGCACGTCGAGTGCCCCTGCGGCGGCGTGCACGTGTACCGCACCGGCCGCCGGTGGGAGGCCGCCCGCCGTGCGGCCGCGGCTCGACCTGCGCCGCAGCTCATCCCGGCCTAGACTCGAACACATGAGCGAACCCACTGCGAACGACGACCGCAGCGCCCAGAAGGACCCGTCGGACTGGGTGACCGGCGACGAGCCGGCCACCGGCGCGCAGAAGAGCTACCTGCACACGCTGGCCCGCGAGGCCGGCGAGGACGTGCCGGACGACATCACCAAGGCCGACGCGTCGCGCAAGATCGACGAGCTGCAGGACGAGACCGGCCGGGGCAACTGACCCCGCCGGCCCGTCCGGCACCTGGCCGCGGTGCCGTCGAGGAGCGGGCCCCGCAGGGGTCCGCGACGAGGCGGCGAGCTGGGCTCAACACCGGCCGGGGACGGCACCTGGCCGCGGTGGAGGCGGGTAGGCCGACCGAGTACTACCCCTCGAGCTTGTAGCCCAGACCGCGGACGGTCACGAGGTACTTGGGGTTGGCCGGGTCGGGCTCGATCTTGGCGCGCAGCCGCTTGACGTGGACGTCGAGGGTCTTGGTGTCGCCCACGTAGTCCGAGCCCCACACCCGGTCGATGAGCTGGACCCGGGTGAGCACCCGCCCGGCGTTGCGCATGAGCAGCTCGAGCAGGTCGAACTCCTTGAGCGGCAGGGCGACCGGCTCGCCGTCCACCGAGACGACGTGCCGTTCGACGTCCATGCGCACCGGGCCGGCCTCCAGGGCCGAGTCGGCTGGTGCCTCGACGTCGCCGCGGCGGCGCAGCACTGCGCGGATGCGGGCCACCAGCTCGCGGGCCGAGTACGGCTTGGTGACGTAGTCGTCGGCGCCGAGCTCCAGGCCGACCACCTTGTCGACCTCGGAGTCCTTCGCGGTCAGCATGATGATCGGCACGCCGCTGCGGGAGCGCAGCTGGCGGCAGACCTCGGTGCCGGGCAGCCCCGGCAGCATGAGGTCGAGGAGCACGATGTCGGCACCGCCGCGGTCGAACTCGGCGAGCGCCTCCGGCCCGGTGGTGGCCACGACCGGGTCGAACCCCTCCTTCCGGAGCATGTAGGACAGTGCGTCGGAGAAGGACTCCTCGTCCTCCACGACCAGCACTCGGGTCATGACCGTCCCTCCGGGGTGTCAGCGGCGGACGGGCCGCCGGCCAGGTCGTGCTCGGCCGGCGCGTCGCCGGCGGGTTCGGGTGCGGCCTCGGGCAGCGGGATCCGCAGGGTGAAGGTGGAGCCGAGGCCCTCTTCGCTCCACACGCTCACCGAGCCGCCGTGGTTGGTGGCCACGTGCTTGACGATCGCCAGCCCGAGGCCGGTGCCTCCGGTGCGGCTGGCCCGGGACTGGTCGACCCGGTAGAAGCGCTCGAACACCCGCGAGCGGTCCTCGCGCGGGATGCCGATGCCGCTGTCGGTCACGGTGATCTCCGCGAAGCCGGCGCGGGTGCGGGCGCCGACGGCGATCCGGGTGTTCTCGGGGCTGTAGCTGACGGCGTTGGCCAGCAGGTTGGTGACCGCCGTGGCCAGCTGCGACTCCACGCCGCGCACCACCAGCCCGCCCTCGCCGCCGGAGACGATGGTGATCTGCTTCGCGGTGGCCGCCAGCTTGGTGCGGTCGACCGCCTCGGCGATGACCGTGTCGACGTCGACCGGCACGAGTTCGGGCAGCGGCTCGCCGCCCTGCAGCCGGGACAGGTCGATGAGCTCGCGGACCAGGCGGGCCAGCCGGTCGGCCTCGTGCGTCATGCGGCTGGCGAAGCGACGCACCGTCTCCGGGTCGTCGGCGGCGTCCTCGACCGCCTCGGCGAGCAGTGACAGCGCCCCGACCGGGGTCTTCAGCTCGTGGCCGACGTTGGCGACGAAGTCCCGGCGGACCGCCTCGACCCGGCGCGCCTCGGTCACGTCCTGCAGCACGAGCGCCACCGGCCCAGGCGCCGGGCCGGAGCCACGCTCGAGCCGGACGCCGAGCACCCCCACCTGCCGCGGCCCCCCGCCGACCACCGAGCCGGGCAGCGTCACCTCGGCGCGACGCCGGCCGTCCTCGCGCACCGCGCGGGCCAGCTCCGACAGCTCGGGGACCAGCAGCCGGGTCTGGCGGACGATGCCGAGGGATCGGGCCGCCGGGTTCGCCAGCAGGACCACGTCGTCGGCGTCGAGCAGGACGATGGCGGGGTCGATCAGGTCGAGCAGCCGCCGGGACAGGACCGCCTCGGGGGCGGGGCCGTCGGACGGGGTGACCCGCTCGAGGTCGGGACGGCGCGGACGCACCAGCAGCGTGGCGACCAGGACGCCGACCACCAGGCCGACGACGACGCCGACCAGCAGGGCGACCGACGAGCTCACGGGCCGATGTTAGGCCGCACGGATCGCAGGACATCCTCCGTGCGGGTGATCACGACACGCCGGACCGTGACTGTTCACGTCCCGGTGTCCACCCGTTCACCGCTGGGGCCGGTCGAGGTGGACGGACCGTCCTACCCTCGGGGTCCAGAGATCGTCGGGGCCTCGAACAGCGGGTACCCCCGAGTGTTCGGGCCACGGCCAGCGCGGCCGACGAGGAGGACGACGGTGCGGCAGCATTACCACGAGGAACTCGACGACATCAACAACTGCCTGGTCGAGATGGCGAACTCGGTCGGGTCGGCCATGCGCAAGGCCACCACCGCACTGCTGGACGCCGACATCGAGTTGGCGAACCTGGTGATCGAGGGCGACGAGCACATCGACGCGACCCGGGAGAGCATCGAGCAGCGGTGCTTCACCCTGCTGGCCCGGCAGGCACCGGTCGCCACGGACCTGCGCACCATCACCGCGGGGATGCGGATCATCAGCGACCTCGAGCGCATGGGCGACCTCGCTGTCCACGTCGCGAAGCTGGCGCGGATGCGGTTCCCCGAGCACGCCGTCCCCCAGGAGCTGCGGCCGATCTTCCTCGAGGCCGGGCACGTCGCCGAGAGCCTGGTGAGCCAGACCGCGACGGTCATCGCCAAGCTCGACGTCGAGGCGGCCGTCGCGCTCGAGGCCGAGGACGACCTGATGGATCAGCTGCACCGGCAGCTGTTCAACGAGCTGCTCAGCAAGGACTGGCCGCATGGCATGGAGGCGGCCATCGACATCACCCTGCTGGGCCGCTACTACGAGCGCTTCGCCGACCACGCGGTCAGCGTCGCCCGCCGGGTGGTCTACCTGGTCACCGGCGAGCGGGAGATGCACGCCTCCGCCGAGTAGGCCCGGAACGTGACAGCGGCTCCACTCCTGATCGGGAGCGGAGCCGCTGTCACGTTCCGGGCCTACGTCTTGCCCTGGTTCTTGACGGCCTCGATGGCGGCGGCTGCGGCCTCGGGGTCGAGGTACTCGCCGCCGGGCTTGGTCGGGCGCAGGTCGTCGTCCAAGTCGTAACGCAGTGGGACGCCGGTGGGGATGTTGAGCCCCACGACCTCGTCCTCGCCCATGCCGTCCAGGTGCTTCACCAGCGCCCGCAGGCTGTTGCCGTGCGCGGCGACGAGCACGGTCAGGCCCGCCCGCAGGTCCGGCACGATCGCGTCGTACCAGTACGGCAGCATCCGGACGACGACGTCGGCCAGGCACTCGGTCTGCGGGCGCACCTCCGGAGGCAGCACCGCGTAGCGCGCGTCGCCGTCCTGGGAGTACTCGCTGCCGGGCTCGATGGGCGGCGGCGGGGTGCTGTAGGAGCGGCGCCAGACCGTGAACTGCTCCTCGCCGTACTCGGCGAGCGTCGCGGCCTTGTCCTTGCCCTGCAGCGCTCCGTAGTGCCGCTCGTTGAGCCGCCAGGACCGCTTCACCGGGATCCACTGCCGGTCCGCGGTGGCCAGCGCCAGCTCGGCGGTGCTGATCGCGCGCTTGAGCACCGAGGTGTGCGCCACGTCCGGGAGCAGGCCGTGCTCGGCGAGGAGCTCACCACCCCGGGCGGCCTCGCCGCGGCCCTTCTCCGACAGCGGCACGTCCACCCAGCCGGTGAACAGGTTGGCCTTGTTCCACTCGCTCTCGCCGTGGCGGAGCAGCACGAGCGTGCCAGGGCGGGTCTGGGGTGAGGACATCGTCACGCGGCCATCCTGCCCGACCGGTGAGGTGAGGGAACGGCCTCCCTGCAGGAAGAAGGACCCGTCCCTCTCATCCGACGAGCAGCGGCCACAGCAGCCAGGCCTCGAACGCCACCGGCGGCAGCAGGCCGGTCAGCAGCCACGGGCTGCGGACGGGGCGGTCGACACCCCAGCGCAGCGCCGCGACGGCGGCCACGCTGCACCCCGCGCCGGCGCTCAGCCAGAACAGGCTGCCGCCCAGGTCGACGACGAGCAGCTGGGCGAAGGTCAGTCGCACCGCGCACAGCAGCAGCGGGTACACCAGCGCGGTGGCGGCGAGCAGGCCCACGAGTGCCCGGACCTGCCGCTGCTGCTGACCGGGACCCTCCTGCACCGCCGTCACGCTAACCCCTGGCGGGAGCCTCGGCCCCGGACCGGGCGCGGCGGCCCGGCAGCCAGACCAGGACGACGACGGCGGCCAGCGCGGTGGCCAGCGCCGTCCCCAGTGCGGTGAGGTGCATCGCCGCGACGAACGCCTCCCGGGCCGGGCCGACCAGCCGGCCGGCCGCGCCGGCGGCCTCGGGGTCGCCGCCGGCCAGCGTCTGCTGCACCGCGCCGAGGGTGGCCACGAGCGAGGTGCTGGCCTCCTCGCGGAGGTCGGCCGGCAACGCGTCGACGGCGTCGCCGAGGCGGGCCGCGTAGGCGTTGGCCAGCAGCGACCCGAGGATGGCCACGCCCAGCGCGCCGCCGACCTGGCGCACGGAGTTGTTCACCGCCGCACCGGCGCCGGCCTTGTGCCGGGGGACGACAGACATGATCGACTCGGTCGTCGGCGCCATGACCGTGCCCATCCCCAGGCCCTGCACCGACAGGACCACCAGCAGCAGCGCCAGAGGCGAGGTCTCGTCCAGCAGCTGGAAGCCGCAGACGGCCGCCGTCAGCAGGCCGAACCCGGTGCCGACGACGGCCTTGGCGCCGAACCGCTCGGCGAGCCGAGAGCTGCCCGGCGCCATGACCGCCATGCCGAGCGCCATCGGGATCAGCGCCGCGCCGCTGACCAGCGGGCCGTAGGCGAGCACGCCCTGCAGGTAGTAGACGAGGTAGAAGGTCGCGCCCATGAGCGCGAAGAAGTTCAGTCCCAGGGCGGCCGCGGCGGCGGAGAAGGCCGGGTTGCGGAAGAGCGTGACGTCCAGCGCCGGGTGGGCCGAGCGGCGCTGCAACCAGACGAACAGCGCCATCAGGGCCAGCCCGCCGAGCAGCGGCACGAGGACGCCGGGCGAGCCCCAGCCGGCCCCCGAGCCGCCGTGGATGATCCCGTAGACCAGTCCGACCAGCGCCAGCACCGACAGCAGCACGCCGGGGACGTCGAGCCGGCCCGGCGACGGGTCGCGGGACTCGGGGACGACGAGCAGCGTCGCGACGATGCCCAGGAGCGCGACCGGCACCGCGATGAGGAAGATCCCGCCCCACCAGGAGTTCTCGAGGACCGCACCGCTGGCCAGCGGGCCGGCGGCCACGGCGATCCCTCCGGCACCCGCCCAGACGCCGATCGCGCGGCCGCGCTCGGCCGGCGGGAAGACGTTGGTGATGACCGCCAGGGTGGTCGGCTGCACCGCCGCGCCGCCGATGCCCATGACCGCCCGCCAGGCGATCAGCTCGCCGGGGCTGCTGCTGAAAGCGCCCAGCAGCGAGCCGGCCGTGTAGACCGACAGGCCGATGAGCAGCACCCGGCGCCGACCGATCCGGTCGCCGATGACGCCCCAGGAGAAGAGCAGGCCGGCGAAGACGAGGATGTAGGCGTCGATCGCCCACTGCAGCTCACCCTGGCTGGCACCCAGCTCGCGCTGCAGCGTGGGGATCGCGACGTTGAGGGTCGTGTTGCCCATGATCACCACGAGCAGGCAGACCGTCATGGTGGCCAGCACCCACCACCGGCGGGCGTGGCCGGGCCGCTCCTCGGCGGCCTCGGGGAGCGACCGTTCGGTCGCCGTCACGCCCCGCCGTCCGGGGTCCCGGAGGCGCGGGACCTCCGCCCCGGGTCGACGAAGTCGGCGAAGGCCTCCAGGTTGCGCAGGGACTCACCCCGTTTGACCCGCCACTCCCACTCCCGCCGGATCGACGTGCCGAAGCCGATCTCGAGCATGGTGTTGAAGTGGTCGTCGGCGTAGCTGAGCACCGCGCCGAGCACCCGGTCGAGCTCGTCGGGCGTGACCGCCGCGTGCGGCAGCCGGCCGGTCAGGTAGACGTCGCCCACGCTGTCGATCGAGTACGCGACGCCGTACATGCGGGCGTTGTGCTGCAGCAGGTAGGTCCACAGCTGCTCGCGGTTCTCGTCCGGCTGGCGGCAGACGAAGGCCTCCACCCGCAGCGCGTGCTCGCCGACGATCAGCCCGCAGACGGTCTTGAGCTTCTTGGTGCCGGGCAGGTCGACCAGCCAGCGGCCGGGCGCGGGGTGCTCGTGCACCAGCTCGCTGTCGCGCAGGGTCTGCTCGATGACCGCGTCGAGCCCGGCGACGGTCCGCTCGCGGCTCACTGCGCCACCTGTGCGCCGAGCGCCCGCACCCCGCCCAGCGCCCAGGCCGGGCGCAGCAGCGTGCCGGAGGCCGGTCTCCGGGACGCCATCGCCATGGCCATCTCCTCCGCGGCGGCCGTGTACGCGGCGACCAGGCTGTCGACGGTGCGCTCCCAGGAGAAGGAGGCCGCGTGCCGGCGCGCGCCGGCCGAGAGCAGCTCCCGGCGGGCGAGCACCGCGCGGATGGCGGCGGCGTAGTCGGCCGGGTCCCGGCCCTCGACCAGCACCCCGGAGACGCCGTCGCGGACGGCCGTGCGCAGCCCGCCCACGGCGGCCGCGACGACCGGCGTCCCGCAGGCCTGCGCCTCCAGGGCCACCAGGCCGAAGGACTCGTTGTGGCTGGGGACGACGGCCACATCCGCGGCGCGGTAGTGCTCGGCGAGCCGCTCGGCGTGCACCGGCGGCAGGAAACGGAGAAGGTCGGCGATCCCGAGCTCGGCGGCCAGCTGCTCCAGCTGGCGCGGGGCCTCCAGCCCGGTGCCGCTGGGCGCGCCGACGACGTGCACCTGCAGCCGGTCGCGCAGCGCGGGGTCGTCGGCGAGCATCCGCGCGGCCGCCTCGAGCAGCAGGTCGGGGGCCTTGAGCGGCTGGATGCGGCCGACGAACAGCAGGACGACGGCGTCGTCGGCGATGCCGAGGCGGCGGCGGGCCGCCGTCCGGTCGCCGGGGGTGAAGCGGTCGAGGTCCACCCCGGGCGGGACGACGAGGGTGCGTCGCGGGTCGGCGCCGTAGTGCTCGACCAGCTGGCGGGCCTCGTCGTCGGTGTTGGCGACCAGCCGGTCGGCCTCGGCGACGACCTGCTCCTCACCGATGACGCGCGCCCGCGGCTCGGGCCGGTCGCCGGCGGCCAGCGCGGCGTTCTTGACCTTGGCCAGGGTGTGCGCGGTGTGGATGAGCGGCACGCTCCACCGGTCGCGGGCCAGCCAGCCGACCTGGCCCGACAGCCAGTAGTGCGAGTGGACGACGTCGTAGTGGCCCGGCTCGTGCTGGGCCTCCTCGCGCAGGACGGCGGCGGTGAAGGCGCACAGCTGCGCGGGCAGCTCCTCCTTGCCCAGGCCCTCGAACGGGCCGGCGCTGACGTGCCGCACGGTGACCCCGGGGCTCATCTCGACCACCGGCGGCAGGTCGCTGGAGGTGGCTCGGGTGAAGACGTCGACGGCGATGCCACGCTCGGCCAGCCGCCGGGAGACCTCGACGACGTAGACGTTCATGCCGCCGGCGTCGCCGGCACCGGGCTGGTCGAGGGGGCTGGTGTGCACCGAGAGGGTGGCCACCCGCCGGGGCACGGCCGAGCGGGGACGGCGGCGAGCGGCCACGTGCGACCTCCCGCCTCGCTCCCAGGGCGCCGGGAGGCACCCGCTCGACATCGCAGTCTGCAACAGCGCCAGGATGGGTCGCATGCCCGGCCCCTCTGCCCAGTCTCCCTCCGTGCCCGCGGGTGCGCCCGGTGCGGGCCGGACCGCCGTCGTCACCGGCGCCTCCAGCGGCATCGGCGCGGCCACGGCCCGGAGGCTGGCGGCGGAGGGCTTCGACGTCGTCCTCGGGGCGCGGCGCATGGACCGGCTGACGGCGCTGGCCGCGGAGATCGGTGCCCGGGCGCTGCCGCTCGACCTCACCGATCCCGCCTCGGTGGCGGAGTTCGTCGGCGCCCTCGGCCCGGTCGACGTGCTGGTCAACAACGCCGGCGGCGCGTTCGACGCCAGCCCCGTGGCCGAGGCCGACCTGGACTCCTGGGCGCGCACCTACGAGGTCAACGTGCTGGGCACCGTCCGCGTGACCAAGGCGCTGCTGCCGAGGTTGATCGAGTCGGGCGCCGGCGACCTGCTGTTCGTGGGCTCGACCGCCGGGCTGGTCAGCTACGAGGGCGGCGCGTCCTACACGGCGGCGAAGCACGCGGTGCACACGCTGGCCGAGACGCTGCGGCTGGAGCTGTTCGACCAGCCGGTGCGGGTGGTGGAGATCGCGCCCGGGATGGTGCGGACCGAGGAGTTCACCCTCAACCGGGTCCAGGACCGGGAGCGGGCGGAGGCGGTCTACCGCGGCGTGCGCGAGCCGCTGGTGGCCGAGGACGTCGCCGACTGCATCGCCTGGGCGCTGACCCGCCCCCACCACGTCAACGTCGACCTGCTCGTCGTCCGCCCGCGGGCGCAGGCCGCCCAGCACAAGGTGCACCGCGAGGGCTGAGCCGGTGCTGATCCGCGAGGCGACCGACGAGGACTGGCCGGCGATCCACCCGTTCTTCCGGGCCGTCGTGGACGCCGGGCACACCTACGCCTACCCCGAGGGGCTCTCCCTGGACGAGGCCCGGCCGCTCTGGATGGAGCAGCCGCCGGGGCGGACCGTGGTCGCGGTCGACGGCGACACGGTGCTCGGCAGCGCCAAGATGGGTCCGAACCGGCCCGGCCGCGGCTCCCACGTCGCGACGGCGAGCTTCCTGGTCGACCCGGCCGCGCAGGGCCGCGGTGTGGGCCGGGCGCTCGGCGAGCACGTGGTCGGCTGGGCCCGCGACGCCGGCTACCGCGGCATCCAGTTCAACGCCGTCGTCGAGACCAACACCCCCGCCGTCACGCTGTGGCGGTCCCTCGGCTTCGTCGTCGTCGGCACGGTGCCCGGCGCGTTCCGCCACCCCGAGCACGGCTACGTCGGCCTGCACGTGATGTTCCTCGACCTGACCTGAGCACCCATGGCCGGCGCTTCTCGCGGATTGCCGGTGCTGTAGCGCCGGCAGCGCACGTCGGGGACGGCACCTGGCCGCGGTGTCGTGCGGAGCGGGGGCCCGGAGGGTCCCCCGACGCACGACGGGTGGGCTCAGCACACGTCGGGGACGGCACCTGGCCGCGGTGTCGTGCGGAGCGGGGGCCCGGAGGGTCCCCCGACGCACGACGGGTGGGCTCAGCACACGTCGGGGACGGCACCTGGCCGCGGTGTCGGCCGGTAGGCCGACGGTGTGATCGCGGTGGGCTCGCGCTCCAGGGTCACGCCGAACCGCTCCTGCACCGCAGCGATGATCTTCTCGGAGAAGCCGAGCAGCTCCTCGGCGGTCGCCCCGGGCTCGGTGGTCAGCGCGAGGCTGTGGCGGGGCGAGGTGCCCACGCGCCCGTGGCGGGTGCCGCGACCGAAGCCGGCGTGCTGCACCAGCCAGGCGGCGCTGAGCTTCACCATGCCGTCGCCGGCGGGCCAGCTCGGGCAGCCCTCGACCGCCCGCTGCATCGGGACGACGGGGTTGGTGAAGAACGAGCCCGCGCTGCGGCTGGTGGGGTCGGCGAGGTCCCAGACCATGCCCTTGCCGCGGCGCAGCTCCAGCACGGCGGCGCGCACGTCGGCCAGCGGGGCCCGCTCCCCCAGCTCGACGCCGAGGCTGCGCGCCAGCTCGGCGTACCCCACCGGCCGGGACAGCTCCCCCGGCTCCAGCCCGAACGAGACGGTCAGGACGACGAACCGGCCGGGCTCGCGCTTGAGCCGGCTGTCCCGGTAGGCGAACCCGCACTCCTCGGGGGTGAGCACCTGCTCGGCCGACCGCGCGCGGTCCCAGACGCGGACGGCAGTGATGACCTGGCCGACCTCCTGGCCGTAGGCGCCGACGTTCTGCACCGGCGTCGCCCCGGTCGAGCCCGGGATGCCGGACAGCGCCTCCATGCCGGCCAGCCGCTGCTCGACGGTGTACGCGACCAGGTCGTCCCAGGGCTCGCCGGCCTGCACGACCAACCGGTTCCCGTCCCGCTCGACACCCCGGCTGCGCACCACGACCACGTCACCGGGCCACCCGGCGTCCGGGCCGATCAGGTTGGAACCACCACCGAGGACCAGCAGCGGCCGCCCGGCCGCATCGGCCTCGCCGACGGCGGCGATCAGCTCGTCGGGGTCGGAGACCTCGACCAGCCGGTCGATGGGCCCCCCCACGCCGAGGGTCGTCAGCTCCGCGAAGCGGGCGTTCCGTCGGACCTGCACGCCACCACGCTAGCCGCGACTACGCTCTGGACGGATGAGCGAGGCAGGAGGCGGGGACCACAAGCGTCGCGCCAGCCTCCCGAGGAAGGCCAATCCGCGCCTGGCCGCGGGCCGGGCCCGCGCCCTGGGCCTCCCGACGCGCGGCACCACCAACGCCAACCGCCTGCGCCGGGTGGACCGCTGGCTGCTGGCCACCCAGGTGCCGCGGCTGCGCGACGCCGCCCGGCCGCTCGTGGTCGACCTGGGCTACGGCTCGTCGGCGGTGACCACGCTCGAGCTGGCCGACCGGCTGGGTCCGGAGGTGCACGGCCTCGAGGTGGTCGGCCTGGAGATCGACCCCGAGCGGGTGGCCGCCGTCGCCGCCGAGCGCGACCCGCCGCGGGTCGACTTCCGGGTGGGCGGCTTCGAGCTGGCCGGGCTGCGGCCGGTGCTGGTGCGGGCGTTCAACGTGCTGCGCCAGTACGACGAGGAGTCCGCCGCCCAGGCCTGGCAGGCGATGTGCGCCGCGCTCGGTCCCGGGGGCCTGCTCGTGGAGGGCACCTGCGACGAGTGGGGACGCCGCTCGGCGTGGGTGGCGCTCGACGCCGACGGGCCGCTGACCCTGACGCTGTCGGCCCGGGTCTCGGACCTCGACCGGCCCTCCGACCTCGCCGAACGGCTGCCCAAGGCGCTGATCCACCACAACGTCCCGGGCCAGCCGGTGCACGAGTTCCTCCGGGCACTCGACACCGCGTGGGCCACCGCGGCCGGGCTCTCGACCTTCGGCCCGCGCCAGCGCTGGACCGCGGCGGTGGAGTCCCTCGCCGAGCAGGGCTGGCCGTTCGTCGGCTCCAGCCGTCGTTGGCGGCACGGCGAGGTCACCGTGCGCTGGTCCGCCGTCGCCCCGGTCTGAGTGCGGCCGCGTCCTGCGGGACCACCGGCCGGACCGCCCGACGGATCCGGTGTGACGCACAACACAGCACTCCTGACCTGCTCGTCCTCGCCGGACCCTCCTCGCCGGCCGGGGTGACCTCCAGGAGCGGCGGCGGGTGGGGTTCCGATCCGCTACGGTCCGTACATGCGGGGCAACGGAGTCGGACTGCGGAGATAGGACTGCGGGCACCACCATGGACCTGCTGACCCCCGATGTCGGGCCATGACGCCCGCGGGGGCGTCGGCCGAGTGGCCCCGGCGGCTGGAGTCGGTCCTCGCCGACCCGTCGCTGCTGCGACTGCTCTTCCAACCGATCGTCGACCTGCGACGCGGCGTCGTCGCCGGCTACGAGACCCTGGCCCGCTTCTGCGAGCCCGACGGGCAGCCGAGCCGGGTGGGCCCCGACCGCTGGTTCGCCGCTGCGGGCGCCCAGGGCAGCGGGGCACGCCTGGAGAGCATCGTCGTCCGGCGCTGCCTGGAGCTGTTGCGCACGGTGCCGCCCAACTGCTTCCTCACCGTCAACGTCAGCCCGCACCTGCTCACGGACCCCGAGCTGGCCGACACCCTCCTGGCCGTCCCGGACCTGGCTCCGCTGGTCCTCGAGCTGACCGAGCACCAGGACGTGACCGAGCTGGAGCCCCTCATCGACCTCCGCGACCGGCTCCGCAGCCGTGGCGCCCTCCTGGCGGTGGACGACGCCGGGTCGGGCTACTCCGGCCTCCAGCAGATCGCCGCCATCAAGCCGCAGATGGTCAAGCTGGACCGGGCGATCGTGTCCGGGGTGGACGGCGACGAGGTGAAGCTGGCGCTCACCGAGCTGCTCGGCGAGTTCGCCGGGCGGATCGACGCCTGGCTGCTGGCCGAGGGCATCGAGGCCTGGGGGGAGGTGGAGGCGCTCCTCCGCCTGGGTGTCCCACTCGGTCAGGGCTGGCTCCTCGGCCACCCCGGTCCCGCCTGGCCCCGACTCGACCCGGGGACGGCCGCGCCGCTGCGCTTCCGGTCGGCGAAGGCCCGCCTGGTCGAGCACGTGGCCAGCCTGGTCGAGGAGGTGCCCGTCGAGGGCGGGCCGTCGGGAGGGATGGTGCCCGAGGACCAGGCGGGGCTGCGCGTCGACTCCGCCGGCCGACCCGTGGCGCTGCTGCTGCCGCGCCGTCGGGGCGCCGACGAGCCGGGGCACCGGATCGCCCCGGTGAGCTTGCGCGTCCCCGCGCTCGCGGGGGTCCGCGAGGTGGCCCGGCGTGCCGCGGCACGCCCTGAGCACTCGCGTTTCGACCCGATCGTCTGCGTCGACGACGTCGGCGTCGCGGTCGGCGTCGTCCGCGTCGAACGTCTCCTGCTACGGCTCGCCGCCGATGGGTAGGAGACGGCCGTACCACCCACCCGCACAACTCACCTCGAGGGAATCGTGAAGCAGTTCTCCTGTGGCGACGTCGTCCCCACCTGCACCCGGCAGTTCCTCGCCCCCACGGACGAGGAGATCCTGGCCGCCGTCGCCGAGCACGCCCGCACCGACCACGGCCTCACCGAGATCCCGCAGCACCTCATCGACCAGGTCCGGGAGCACATCCGCAGCGACTCGTGACCTCGCCGGGGACCCTCCGGCACCATGGGCGCCATGACGCTCGACGAGCGCCTGCGGCGACGGTGCACCGAGGCCGTCGCCCGAGAGGGTGAGCGCTTCGGCCTCCTGGTGCAGGAGGTCGAGGCCGGGCTGACGGCCGCGCCGGACCTGCAGGCGCCGGTCCCCTGGGTGCCGGCCTGGACGATCCGCGACCTGGTCGGACACCTGGGCGCCGTCCACCGCTGGGCGACCGCGATCGTGCGGGCCGGCACCACCGACCGGCCCGCCGCACCACCGCAGCCGCCGGACGGTGGCCTGCTCGACTGGTACGCCGCGGGCCTGACCGACCTGGTGCACGCCCTGCGCGACACGCCCCCGGACGCCCCGGCCTGGCACATGAGCCCGGCGGCCGAGAAGACCGTCGGCTCGTGGATCCGCCGGCAGGCGCACGAGCTCGCCGTCCACCGCATGGACCTCGAGGTCGCCGCGGGCCTGCCGGTCACCGCGGTGGACCCGGAGCTGGCCGAGGACGGCGCGGACGAGGTGCTGCGCGTCGTCGTCCCCCGGTGGGCGCACGTCGAGCCGCTGGCCTCGGCCACGGCGGCGGTCGTCGTGCGCAGCACGGACACCGACCGGATCTGGACGGTCCGGGTCAGCCGCGGGGACGTCGAGGTGCACGACGCCGACGCCGACACCGCCGACGCCCGGCTCGAGGCACCGGCCGGTCAGCTGCTGCGCCGGCTGTGGGGCCGCCCGGCCGAGGTCACGGTGACCGGCGACCCGGCCGCCGAGGCGCTGCTGCGCGGCCGCTGAGGGTGCCGGGCACGATGGCCGGCGTGCGTCCCGTCCCCGTGACCCGATGAGCCGTCGCAAGCAGGCCGAGCCCGTCGTCCCGCCCGGTCCCACGCCCGTCGCCGGCGGCACCGCCGAGCTGCTCGGGGACGCCGACCGCGACGGCTCCTGGGTCCTGATGGTGGACGGGACGCCGCAGTCGCACGTCGACCTCGAGGACCCGACGCACCTGGAGTTCGAGTACGTGCGCCGGATGGGCCACGTGCTCGACCTCGCCGCCGAGGAGGGCCGGCCCATCGACGTCGTCCACCTCGGCGGCGGCGCGCTGACCCTGCCCCGCTACGTCGCGGCGACCCGCCCCGGCTCGCGGCAGCGCGTCGTCGAGCTCGACCAGCCGCTCACCGACCTGGTCCGTGCGCACCTGCCGCTGCCGCGGGACGCCCGCGTCCGGGTGCGCGCCGCCGACGCCCGCGAGGGGCTGGCCGCCCTGCCGGGCGCCAGCGCGGACGTCGTCGTCAGCGACGTCTTCGCCGGGGCCCGCACGCCGGCGCACCTGACCAGCGTCGAGTACGCGCAGGAGGCGCACCGCGTGCTGCGGCCGGGCGGCTCGTTCGTCGTGAACGTCGCCGACGGCCCGCCGCTGCGCTTCGCCCGCCCCCAGGTGGCCACGCTGCGCGCGGTCTTCGCGCACGTCTGCCTGCTGGCCGAGCCGGGCACGCTGCGCGGCCGCCGCTTCGGCAACCTGGTGGCGGTCGCCTCGGACGCCGAGCTGCCGATCCCCGCGCTGGTCCGCCGCTGCGCCGCCGACCCGATGCCCAGCCGCGTGGTCGAGGGCACCGACCTGGACCGCTTCGCCGGCCGGGCCGGGCCGGTGCACGACGCCGACGCGGTCGCCTCCCCCGAGCCCCCGGAGGGCGTCTTCAGCCGCTGAGCGCGGCCTCGAAGGCCGGCAGCGCGCGGTCGTCGAACAGCACGAACCGCATCTCCTGCACGTGCTGGACCGCGGCCGCGCGGACCCCGGCGACCGCCTGGACCGCGGCGTCCTCCAGCGGCCAGCCGTAGACGCCGGCCGAGATCGCCGGGAAGGCCACCGACCGCGCGCCCAGGCCGTCGGCCACGCGCAGGCTCTCGGTGTGGCAGGACCGCAGGACGGCGGAACGGTCCTCGTCGGGCGACCAGATCGGGCCGGCGGTGTGCACCACCCAGCGGGCGGGGAGCCGGCCGGCCGTCGTCGCCACCGCCTGGCCGCGCGGCAGCCGCCCGCCGGGCAGCCGGGCCTTCAGCGCCCGGCACTCCGCCAGGACCTCCGGCCCGCCGGCCGCGTGGATCGCGCCGTCGACCCCGCCGCCACCGAGCAGCCCGGGGTTGGCCGCGTTCACGATGACGTCGACGTCGGCCTGGGTGATGTCGCCGCGGACCGCGCGCAGGAGCACGTGCCGACCGTAGGGTCGGGGACATGACCCCGCCTGCCCGCCTCCCCCTCCGTCGCGACACCCACAACAAGGTCATCGCTGGTGTCTGCGCGGGGATCGCCCGGCGCTACGGCATCTCACGGACCGGTCTGCGCCTGGCGTTCGTGCTCTCCTGCGTGCTGCCCGGCCCGCAGTTCATCGCCTACCTGCTGCTGTGGATCGTGATCCCGAAGGACACCCGGGGCTACTGACCCCGGCGGCTCACCAGCCGCTGCCGCCCCGGCTCAGGCCGCGGACGGCCGGCCGCACGTCGACCAGGTAGACGATCGCGGCGATCACCGCCGGCAGACCGAGGAAGCTCATCGGGCCCATGAGCAGGAGGACCACCAGGGACAGGGCCAGGATGGCCCCCCACGCCGGCTTGGTGAGCTTGCCCGCCGCGACGTAGCCGGCGGCGGGGCGGATGAGGGCGTCAGCCAGGGCCCACACGGTCAGCGCCAGGGTCCCCAGGCTCAGCACGGTGATCAGGAGCCCGTTGAAGCCGCCCAGGAGCCCGTCGAAGCTCAGCATGCCCGGGAGGGTACCCGTGCAGCGGCGCCCGGCCGCGGCGCAGTGACCCTGCGAGCGAGGTCCGGACACGACAGGGCCCCGGAGCGCTGTGCGCAGCTCCGGGGCCCTGGGTCGCGGGCGACGGTCGGTCGCGACCCCGTGGGGTGCTGGACGGCCACTCTCCAGTGGTCCCGCGCCGAGCGTGCGAGGCGTGGGGGGAAGAGTGGTCCTCTCTCAGTCGCGCTTGGTGGTGCGGGCGCGGGTCACCCGGGTGGAGGTGCGGGCCGGGGTGGACTTCTTCGCCGCGGAGGTCGTCTTCGCCGCGGCACGCTTGCGAGCCGGCTTGGGGGCCTCGGGCTCCTCGACCGACTCCAGGGTCGCCTTGGCCGACTCGGCGGCCTCGTGCGTGGCCTCCTCGGCGGAGCCGATGGCCTTCTCCGCCTTCGCCGCCGTCTTCTGCGCGATCGAGGTCACCTCGTTGGAGGCCTCGGCGACCGTCTCGGCGGTCTCCTCGAGCACCTCCTCGAGGGTGTCCTCGACGGCGTCCACCGCGCGCTCGGCGCGGCCGACGACCTTGCGGACGACGGGCTGGCGACGCAGCTCCTCGACGACCTCGGCACCGCGGACGGCGAGGGTCTCGATGGTGGCGACCGTCTGGGTGCGGGCGGTGCTCACCAGCTCGGCCACCGTGCTGGCGACGGCGTCGGGGCGGACGGCGGAGGCGACGTGCTGAGCCGACGTGCGCGCGGTCCGGACGGCCTCCTCGGCGCGGGTGCGGGCCTCCTTGGCGGCCAGGTCGACCTGCACCTGGGCCTCGCCGGGCAGGGCCTCGACGCGCGAGCGCAGGGTGCCGACGACGGCGCGGGTGCGCTCGACGGCCAGGTCGCCGGCGCCGACGGCGGCCAGCAGGACCTGCTTGTTCTGGACGGCGACGGTCTCGCCGTACTCCTTGAGCGTGTGCTTCATGCCGACTCCTTCGCGGAACGTCTGGGGGTGGGGTCAAGGGGGTCTGCCGGGGCGGACGCGCTCGTGGCGTGCTCCCGGACGTAGGTCTCGTAGAGCTCGAGCAGCACGGCCTTGTGCCGCTCGGAGAGCGACGGGTCGGCGCGGATCGCCGCCACGGTGTCCGGGTTGCCGTCGCGGCGGTCGAGGATCCCGGCCTGCTCGTAGAGCGTCTCCGCCGAGATCTTCAGGCCCTTGGCGATCGCGGCGAGGATCTCGGCCGACGGCTTGCGCAGCCCCCGCTCCACCTGCGAGAGGTACGGGTTGCTCACCCCGGCCGTACGGGCGAGCTCGCGGAGGGACACCCGGGCGGCGTTGCGCTGCTCGCGGATGAACTCCCCGACCTGGGAGCCGGTCGCCGAGACCTTGGAGCGCTCGGCGGCCACCGTCTCCGCGACGCTGCTCGCGACCTGGTCGACCACGCCACGGACGGTGGTCACCTGCCCGCGGACGAAGTCGCTCGGGTTCTGCACACCCTGACGCTAGGCCGGGGTGCTAGCTCTTGCAAGCGGAGGAGCTAGCACCCGGCCGTGAAGCTCCTCACACCCGGCGTGTCGGCTCACCCCGGCAGCGCTGCGCCTGCTCGCACCTCTCCGACCACGCCCTCCCCGCCGGGGACCGGCGTCAGCGACCAGGGGGCCAGCTGCTCGGCCGGGACGCCGAGGTACCGCAGACCGGCGCACAGGGCGGGCGTGCGGCCGCGCTCGCCGCCGTCGTCCAGCTTGAGGGCGACCGCGCCACGGCCGGGCAGCGCGGCGACGTGCACGCCGTCGGCACCGCCCTTGACCAGCAGGCCGTCGACGGCGCGCATGAGGTCGGTGTCCTCGCGGCCGGTGCCCGCCACGTACCAGGGGTGCGCCCGCATCGCGTCGGCGACCGCCCGGTCGGACGTGCCGGCCGCGGCCTCGACCAGCGAGGCCACGCCCCGCGCCAGGCCGGTCAGCGGCAGCCCGTGCTGCGGGGCGCCGCAGCCGTCGACGACGACCGCCGCCACCGGCGTGCCCGCGGCCTCTCCGAGCCGGGCCTCGACCGCCTGCTGCACCGGGTGCTCGCGCTCGAGGTAGCCCTCGGTGGGCCAGCCGGCGGCGACGCAGGCCGAGAGCATCGCCGCGTGCTTGCCCGAGCAGTTCATCGCCAGCCGCTCCGGCGCCCGGCCCGCGGCCAGCCAGGCGGCGCGGGTGGCCTCGTGCGCGGGCAGCGCCGGCGGGCAGCCGAGGTCGTCGGGCGAGAGGCCGACGGCGGCGAGCATGCCGGCGACCAGCTCGCGGTGGTCGTCCTCGCCGGAGTGCGAGCCGGCGCCGATGGCCAGCTCCTCCGCCGAGCGCGGCGTCCAGCCGGCGGCCAGCAGCGCAGTGGCCTGCACCGGCTTGTTGGCCGAGCGCGGCAGCACCGGGCGCTCGACGTCGCCGACGGCGGACAGCACCGCGCCGTCGGGACCGACGACGGCCAGCGAGCCGCGGTGGACCGACTCCAGGAAGCCCGAGCGCCACACCTCCACCAGCACCGGGTTCTCCGGCCAGGAGCCCGACCGGGCGGCCCCGTTCAGGGCACCGCCCCGAGCTCGCGAGGGGTGGGGAGAACGGGGTCCTTCGACTTCACCGGCCTTCGTCGGCGAGCAGGGCGGCGACGTCGGCCTCGCCGTTGCGGTACCGGCGGCCCAGCTCCGCGGCCAGCCCGTCCATGACCTGCTGCACGCCGCGGCGACGCTCGGACAACGACCCCTCGGCCACGGCCAGCGCGCGGGCGGCCTGCTCCAGTTCGGCGTCCGACAGCTCGGGGACCGCCGACAGGTCGACGCCGGGGGTCAGCGAGTTGACCCAGCTCTCGTACGCCTCCGGCGCGGCCGGCTGCACGGTCTGGTGCCGGCCGAGGCCGTGGGCCGGGCCGCGGCCCTTCTCGGCGAGGATCTCCGGGAGCAGGTCGACCAGCGAGCGGCCGTCGTGCTCGGCGCGGCGCTGCAGCTCGCGGCGCACGATGTCCAGCCGGCCCTGCAGCAGCCGCCGGGTGTAGGAGAGGTTGACCTCCTCCTGCTCGGCCTGGCGGCGCAGCCGGCGCACGTCGGCCATCGGCCGCTGCACGGCGGCCTCGAGGAAGCCGGGGTCGAGCAGTGCGTCGACGGCGGCGCCGCCGGCGCGGGTCGGTTCGGGGGTCACGGGGCGGGCCTCTCCGGAGGGGCGAGCGGTCACCGGGGGATGGTCCCAGATCGCACGGCCTGGACCCGTTCACGCGCCGCAGCGACCGTGTCGTCGAGCGCGGCCGGGGCGTCGTCGGGGTCGATCGCGGCCCGGGCGCCGGCCACGGTCAGCTCGGCGTCCATCGCCACCGACTGCTTGACCAGTGCCAGCGCCACGACACCGAGCTCGTGGTGGCGGACGACGGAGCCGACCCGGCCGACGTCGCGGGGCCCGAGCTGCACCGGCGTCCCGGCCTCGGGCAGCTGCTCGGCCAGCCCGTCCAGGTGCAGCAGCACCAGCCGCCGCGGCGGGCGGCCGAGGTTGTGCACCCGGGCGACGGTCTCCTGCCCGCGGTAGCAGCCCTTGTCCAGGTGGACGGCGCTGGTCAGCCAGCCGGTCTCGTTGGGGATGGTGCGGTGGTCGGTGTCGACGCCCAGGCGCGGCCGGCGGGCCTCGACCCGCAGCGCCTCGTACGCGTCCACCCCGACAGGCGCGGCCCCGGCGGTGAGCAGGGCGTCGGCGCGGTCGGCCAGCTCGGCGCGCGGCACCAGCAGGTCGACGACGGGCGCGCCGTCCCCGGTCTGCGGCATCCGCCGCACCCACCCGCCGCCGTCCAGGGCGAGCACCGCGTACGGCGCGGCGGGGACGGGGAGCCCGGCGGCGGCGAGCACCGCGTCGCCGCGCGGGCCGACCAGGGACAGCAGCGCCCACGCGTCGGTCACGAGCGCCGGCTCGACGCGGAGCATGAACCGCATCCGCTCCAGGTACGTCTGCAGTGCCGCGCCGGTGCCCGGCTCGACGTCCACCCAGGTGGTGCCGGCGAGCTCGGCGAGGACGAGGTGGTGCTCGACGTGCCCGTTCGGGGAGAGCTCGAGGGCCTCCGCGCCGGCGCCGTCGCCGAGCTGCTCGAGGTGCTGGGTGAGCAGGCTGTGCAGCCAGGTCAGCCGGTCAGGGCCGGGGACGACGAGCACGTCGCGGTCGCTGCGGTCGACCAGGCCGGCGCCCTCGGCGAGCTCACGCTGCTCGCGCAGGGGGCTGCCGTAGTGCGCCGGGACGGACCCGTCCTCCACCGGGACGGCGCCGGGGCGCGAGAGGAGGGGGCTGGGGGTGGACATCAGGACTCCGATCCGGCTCGGTCGCGGCACGCGCGGCACGTGCCCGACAGCGCGACGTGCCCTACGTCCAGCTGGAAACCCAGGTCGGCGGCCAGACGTTCCGCGGCGCCGTCGAGCAGGGCCGGGTCGACCGAGGAGACGTCCCCGCAGCTGGCGCACACGACGTGCAGGTGCGGGTGCTCGGCGGCGTGGTACACCGGCGCGCCCTTGCCGAGGTGGGTGTGCCACACCAGCCCGAGCCGCTCCAGCAGCTCGAGGTTGCGGTAGACCGTCGAGGTGTCCGGCGCCGCGCCGTCCGGGCCGGCCTCCTCGCGCAACCGGGTGGCGATCTCCTCGGGGGTGGCGTGCTCGAGCGCGGCGACCGCGGCAAGCACCCGCTGGCGCTGGGTGGTCAGCCGCAGCCCACGGGCGCGCAGGCGCTCGGCCAGCGGGGCCACGTCGCCGGGGTGCGGGTGCGGGGCGGGCACGGCGTCCAGCCTAGGTCCGTGTCGAACGGACCCGTGGCAGCGGGAGCGCCGGACGAGGGGGTGCTCGGCGAGGCGGGGACTCCGTCAGGATGCGGGCGCCTCGTGCCGTGCCCCCGGAGCGCACATCAACGGCATCGCGCGGCCGACGAGCAGTGCTGCGGTGTCTCGTGAGGGGATCCCGCACCGGGCCCGGCACGGCTCGACGACGTCCGCGCCGTCTGCAACCCGCCCCAGTGACGCAGCGCAGGCGGTCCCTGTGCGGCGGGCTGAGCAGCTCACCCGGATCGGCAGGTTCGGTCAGACCCAGCCGCGGCGACGGTCTGACGTCATGCTGATCTATCGGCCTCGTCGACGAGTTGCGCATGTTCCGCGATCCGGTCGTCATCGGTGGCGGCACGCCGTTCCTGCCCGGTCACCGAAGACGTCGCGCTCGACCTGATCGAGACCAGGATGTTCGGGTCGCGCGTGATCTACGAGCACTACCGGCGCGTCCGCGATGACTCGGACTGACACCTCCAACGGCGCGCTCACCCGATCCGCCGGCGTGTGCCGCAAGCGGATCCCGTGCGGACGCGGTCCGCGGAACCGCAGGACCGGAGCTGCGCAGGGGACGCTGTGCACGAGGGCGAAGGCTCCGACTCGACAGTGGGCGGGCGGCCACGATCGCCCCAGCACCACTGACGATGACGCCGGTGGAGTGCCGCCACACCCCGGCGAGCAGGACGACGAAGCCGGCGGTTCGCACGACGAGGTTCACAGGCCTCGCCTGCCCGAGCATCCAGCGACCGAGCCGGGTCGCGGCGAGCTGGCGCGTCTCTGCGCGCTGGACGAGCAAGCTGCCGAGGATCGACGACCCCAGCAAGGCAGTCACAGCAGCTGGCAATCGGTGGCGCCAGATCAGGTGGAGCCCCACGACGACACCAGTGCTGTCGCAGCACAGTTTGAGTGGATGCGCGTGCTGGACCATGACGCGCTGCATGAATGTCAGGTCCTGGGTGGCCTCCGTACTCAGGTCCAGCGCCGTCATGAGGTCCTCCGTTGCCGGCTCGGATCTGTTCGGGCGATCGGAGACTCGACGACCGAAGTGTTCAGGAACATCGCCCGGCTGCCTCAGTGACCGTCCTCCTGTGAAGTCGTCTGCCGGACGCGTGGATCGATCTGGTCGGGCGCGCGGTCAGAAGGCGCGTACGGCGATGCCGGGATACGCCAGGACCAGGCCGGCCTCGTCGTAGACCAGCTGACAGGAGAAGTCGAAGGCTGGCGCGGTGTAGTCGTAGCGCTGGTGCCCGTGCTGGTCAGTGATCCGTGTGTACTGCTGCTCGAGACGTTCCACGCTCAGGTCCGGAGCTCGTACGTAGGCGGCCGGCGCCTGCGCCGTCGCACCGGTGTGAAGGGCGAGGCGGTGCACCGGCAGGGCGTTGGTCATCGCCGAGGACTCCAGGTCCACATCCAAGCAGCCGTCCAGGTACAGAGCCGGCTCCTCGTCAATCCACCAGCGACCTTCCCCGTCACTCTCGAGCAGTCCCGTGCGCACCCCGGTGGTGGAGCGTCCGGTCACACGAGCACTGCGGGTGCGCCAGCCGACGTCGACCCGGATCTCGTAGTTGACGATCCAGGACTGCCCGTCCTCGACCGCGGTCGTGGCGCCGGTGAGCAGATGACCATCGTCGTGGGGCTGGAAGTAGGCGACCTCGAAGCCGGAGCGGGCGTCCTGGTGAGCCCACGCCGCGCTCCGCGGCGGCGGGAGGAACGGCATGCCGTCACCCTGACCTCGGGAGCCGCAATAGCTCAAGCAACAACCGGACCTTGACCGAGTCATCCCCGCCTGTGTCGCACATGGATCTCCGTTCAGTGGCGGCGCCTTCAGGACTTCGACCTGTCCCTGAAGGTGGCTGATCCGAAAATCTCCCGGGATGTGGATCAGGCTGCGGGGTTGAGGGTGACCGAGTAGCCGAGGGCCTGCAGTTCGCGGATGTGATGACGGGCCTTGCGCTCGGGGTTGTTGCGCGCGGCGTAGTAGTCCGGACCAAGGTCGGTGAACTGGGCCTGCTCGTCGGAGAGCAGCGCCCAGATGATGACCAGGATCGAGCGGCCGATCGCGACGATGGCCCGCTTCTTGCCGCGACGTCGGGCGATCCGCCGATAGCGCTCGCCGAGGAAGGTGTCGGTGCGGGCGGCGCTGACGGCGGCCTCGCCGAGCACCCGGGCCAGGTAGCGGTTGCCCTTGCCGCTGCCTGCTTTGCCCGTGGGGCGGCCGGCGGATTCGTTGACTCCTGGCGCGAATCGAGCCCACGAGGCCAGGTGCGCCGGGGTCGGGAAGCGGGTCATGTCCGTACCGATCTCGGCCAGGATCATCTGCGCGGCGACCGGCCCCACGCCGGGAATCGCATCCAGCTTGGCGACCGCGGATGCCAACTCGCCGACCTGGGCCTCGATGCGGGCCTGCACCGTGGCGATGTCGGCGGTGACCGCATCGACCCGGTGCAGCATCTGGGCCAGCAGGAAGGCGTGGTGGTCGGTGAACCGCCCGGTCAGCGCCTCGGTCAGGCGAGCGGTCTTGGACCGCAGGCTGCCGCGGGCCAGGTTCGCCAGCACCACCGGATCCCGCTCGCCGGCGATGAGCGCGGCCATGATCGCCCGCCCGGAGGCCCCGAACGGATCGCTCACCACGGCCGTCAGCTTGATCAGCGCGTCCTCGAGCAGCTTGTCCACCCGCTGCTTCTCCGCGGTGCGCACGGCCAGCAGATCGACCCGGTAGCGGGTCAGATCGCGCAGGGCCCGGATCTGCGGCGGCGGCACGAAGCTCGGCCGCAGCATCTGCCGCTCGGCGACCTTGCACAGCCAGACCGCATCCAGCCGGTCGGTCTTCGGCCGGCCCGGCAGGTGCTTGACGTCGTGCGCGTTGACCAGCCAGGTCTCGAAGCGGTCCTCCAGCAGGTAGAACGGCGCCCGCCAGTAGTCGCTGGTCGCCTCCATCACCACTCGGCTCACCCCGAGCTCGGCCAGCCAGTCGCCCAGCCCCAGCAGTGCGGCGGTCATCGTGGAGACGGTGCGGACCTCCTGCATCCGCTGCCGGCCCGGGCCGGGCACCCGGGCGCAGCACACCACCTCGGCCTTGGCCACGTCGAGAGCGGCGACCCGCTCGATGATCTCGGGCTCGTCGGTGTCGACCCGCATCGCCCTCGCCCCCTTGACCCTGATCCGGAGGCGGCCACCCGTGGGAGCTGCAGGGAAGGGCGAATCTGATCCTCGTGCTCGAAGCACACGCAACGGCCCACAGCGCAGCTCCCGGCGCCCGACTTCAGACCGGCCTCGAACGACCAAGCCACCACGACGTCGACGGGCGGCCGCGCACCATTTTCAGCCCGGAACGGCACTCCCCGACAGGGGACACCCAGGACTTCAGGGACGTCTGAGTTCGCCAGCCAGGTGTGGCTTGGGGGAAGGGGCGTCCCCTGTCACACTCCGCGACGACCGACGGCCGGAGGCCGGACGAGATGCCTGCCGGCCCTGACCGACGGAGGGGATTTGATGACCCCCACACTGGTCCTCGTCCACGGCGCCTGGCACGGCTCCTGGTGCTGGGAGCCGCTCGCTGACGCGCTCGGCGACGTGCCGGTTCAGACCATCGACCTGCCCAGTGCGGGGAACAACCCGGCCGCACTGGGCGACCTGTACGCCGACGCGGCGGCGGTCCGGTCGGTGCTGTCCAGCATCGGCGGGCCGACCGTCGTCCTGGGCCACTCCTATGGCGGAGTGGTGATCACCGAGGCAGTCACCGCCGACAGCGGCGTCGCGCACCTGATTTATCTCTGCGCCTTCCTCCTGGACGAGGGCGAGTCGCTGGCGGGCGCGGTCGGCGGCACCGTACCTCCGTGGCAGGACGTGCGTGGCGACCACGTACTGGTGAAGACGCCGGCGGAAATCTTCTACAACGGCGTCTCCCCTGAGCTGACCGCGCGGTCGGTGGTCCGCGTCTCGGCGCACTCGCTGGCCGCCTTCCAGCAGCCGCTGACGAACGCCGGGTGGAAGGCGGTGCCCAGCACGTACGTGATCTGCGAGCAGGACCAGGCGATTCCCCCGTTCGCGCAGGAAGCGATGGCCCAGCGGGCCGGCGAGGTGCTTCGGATGGACACCGGGCACTCGCCGTTCCTGTCGCAGCCCGAGGCGCTCGCCGGGCTGCTGCGGCCGATCCTCGACCGGGCGGGGTGACCGCCGGCTAGCCGGGCACTCAGTGAGCGCCCGCACCGCCTGCACGGCAGGCGCGACCGCAGCATGTCCCAGAGTGGGCCGCTATGGGCCACTTGCTTCACGGCTTTCGCCGATGACACGCAGCCCTGCCCCGCAAGGCGACGGTGAGCGGGACGGTGGAGTACGTCGCAGCGGGAGCGGATACGTGCTGCGGAGGTGCTCCGATGACGCAGGAGCCGTACACGGGACTGGCCACGGCCTTCGGGGCCGCCGAGCTGTACCAGCGCGCACGGGCCGGCCTCGACGACGGCTGCGTCAGCCGATCCGCTCGGCCAGGGACACGACGATCCCCTCCGGTCCGCGCACGTAGGCCATGCGCCAGGCGTGCTCGTACTCTCCGATGCCGCCGACCAGGCCGTAGCCCTCGCCGGCCAGTCGGTCGAAGGCCGCCTGGAGGTCGTCGACCTCGAAGGTCACGTTGCGCAGCCCCAGTTCGTTCGCCATCGCGGCGGGCGATCCCGGCTCGTGGTCGGGCCGGACGAAGCTCGACAGCTCCAGCCGGGTACCTCTATCCGGCGGCCGCAGCATGACGATCTCGGTGCGGGAGTCGGGGATGCCGCAGACGGTGTCCAGGAACTCGCCCTCGACGATCGTCCGCCCTTCGACCTCGAGACCCAGCCCGACGAAGAACGCCGTCACCGTGTCGAGATCCGCGACCGTGATGCCGACGTGGTCGAAGCGTCAGATGTGTGACATGAGTGGATCATCCGGTGCGCGTCTCCCGGTCCGACCCAGGGGTGGACCCGTCCGGTCCCCTGCCCGGTGGAGGAGCGTCACGTGGACGGGCGCGATCGCCCGTGAGCGGCTCGGCGCCGAGCCGGTCCGGGACAGTGACCGGCTCGTGGCTGACCGACTCATCACCAGAGGGGCTCGCGGGGGTCACTGTTGTCCGTTCTCGGTGGTCCGGGCGAGGGCGCCGAGACCGGCGAGCAGGTCGGCGTAGCCGGCCACCGGGATGCCGTCCACCGTGGCGTCGGGCCGCCCGGTGACGCCGTCGATCGCGCCCGCCGCGGTGGCGGCCCCGAGCACGCGCGCGTCGACCTGCGGGTCCAGCAGCGCGACCAGGGCGTCGCGGTGCCCGGGGACCAGCCGCGCCAGCGCGGCGACCAGCCCGGAGCAGCCCCAGTTGGAGGTGCCGGCGACGACGAGCGCGTCCACGGGCACCCGGCAGGCGATCCGGTCGCCGTGCGCGATGCAGGCGGCGACGACATCGGCCGGGACGTTGCCCATGCCGATCTCGTTGCCGCCGTCGCCGACCGCCCCGGTGACCAGGCCCGGCAGGTCGAAGGCCGCGTGCAGCGGCGCGGTCGACTCCGTGACGTCGAAGCCGCGCATGGTCAGCACCCGCCCGTCGACGTTCGGCCCCAGCCGCTCCACCGCGACCAGGTGGGAGAGGCCGAGCGCGGCCACCCGGGCCCGCACCTGTGCCTCGTCCGCGGACGCCGGCAGCACCTCCGGGTGCCCGGCCCCGAGCACGTCCAGGCAGGCGGCGGTCACCTGCGCGCACGGCTCGTCGGTGAGCACCACCGGTCCGGCGCCGAGCGTGGCCAGCGCGGCGGCCAGGATGGCAGTGCCCACCGGCCCGTCGGTCTCGGCCGCCGGCCTGGGCGCCCAGGCGATGTGCACCCCGGTGACCAGGCCGACCCGGCTGCCGGCGCGCCCCGCGGCGGCGAGCTCCGCGGCCAGCCGGGCGAGCTGCCCGGGGACGGCGGCGGCCAGCCCGGTGACGTCGCGGGCGCCGGGGCGCAGCAGCGCGCGCTCGACGTCCGCGAGCGCGCGGCTCACCGCACCGGCGGGCGGGCCTCCGCGAGCACCCGCTGCAGCGAGGCGAGGTACCGGTCGGGCACCGAGTGCTCGCCGCGCGGCGGCAGGAAGCCCTCGACGGTGGCGCCGGTGACCGCGGCGAACGAAGCCGCCTCCTCGCCCAGCGCACGGACGACGGCGTGCCCGCCCCAGGCCGTGCTCTGCGCCAGGTGCGCCATCGCGGCGGCGCTCTCGGCCCGCTCTCCCACGCAGTCGAACGGCTTCTCGGTCGCCCACAGTCTCCGGAAGCCGCCGACGAGGGAGAGGTCGGCCAGCGGGTCGCCGCCGAACATCGCCTGCGCCTCCTCCGGGGTCAGGAAGACCGCGAAGCAGAGGAAGGTGAACAGGCACTTGTCGCAGTGCAGGCACCAGCGCTGCGTGGCCTCCCCGCCCATGTGCGCCTGCGTGTAGCTGCGGTTGCAGCTGAGGATCTCGCCGCGCAGGTCCGGCAGGTTCGCCACCGCGGCGACCGTGGCCAGCTCCGAGAGCTGCCGGGTCAGGCTGAAGTAGCCCACGCCCACCTCGGCCGCCGCCGCGGCGAAGAGCCGCTCGAACTCGTAGGACTTCGAGTACTGGTGGTTCACCCGCGCGCCGTTGACCGTCAGGGTCTCCTCGTCGGCCGACCGCTCGTTGGCGAAGACGACCGGGTCGCACCCGCCGAGGACGGCGACCAGCGTGGAGATCGCCGAGTTGATCGCGGTGACCGGCACGTGCCCGTTGAGGCCCCCGGCCCGCGTGCGCTCACCCAGCAGCGGGTCCAGCCGGCGGCGGACGCCGATGAGCGGCACCCCCGCGGCCCGGGCCACGTCGCGCTGGGCGTCGGTCGGGTTGACCGCGAGTGCGGTGGCCGGGGTGACCACGACCAGCGCCAGGGCGGAGTCCTTGCCGCCCCCGACCGGCAGCAGCGCCTGGCGTCCGCCGCCCTCCACCGGCGCGGGGAGGTCGTCGGTCGTCTCCAGGTCGAAGGCGACCTCGTGCGGCACCGGCAGCCGGTTGACCGCGGCGAACTCGCCCAGCCCGTGCGTGTACGCGGCCTCGGCGACGGCGGCCTGGGCCTTGGTCACCGGCCGCTCGACGACGACCCGACCCGGCGCCCGCAGCTTGTAGTAGCTGGTGCCCATGACCAGGTGGACCAGGTCCAGCGCGGCGTCCACCCGCGCCGGGTCGGCACCGCCCAGCAGGTCCGTGTCCAGCGCGAGCCGCTCGGTGAACTCGTCACCGGCCAGCCGGTAGGTGAAGGCGGCCTCGCCCGTGGCGGGGTCGAGGGAGCGGCCGGCGACGACGAAGGCGTCAGCCACGGCCTGCCCCTCAGACACGCGACGCGCCGGCGTCGAGGAGGATCTGCTCATAGGTGCGTGCCAACTCCTCGTAGTTGCGGAAGCGGTTGTAGCTGGGCGCGCCCGGCGAGAGCAGCACCAGCCCGCCGGGTCGGGCGGTGCGGAGCGCCTCGGCGACGGCGTCGGCCAGGGAGCCGGTCTCGGTGACCGGCGCGTCGACGCCCGCGGCGGCCGCGGCGGCGCGGATGTCGGCGGCGAAGCGGGCGCCGGTGTCCGGGATCGTCAGCACCTGCACCGTGCCGGCGCGGGCGACGACCGCGGCGGCCAGGTCGGTGTAGTCCAGCCCGCGGTCCTGCCCGCCGGCGATGAGCGTGACCTGCTGCCCGGCGAAGGCGTCGATCGCGGCACGCACCGACACCGGGGTGGTGCTCAGCGCGTCGTCGACGAACGTGACGCCGTTCCGCGTGGCCACCGGCGAGAGCCGGTGCGGCAGCGCCCGGAAGTCGGCGACGGCGGCGCGGACGGCCTCGGCGGACCGGTCGAGGTCCACGCCCATCCGCACGCAGGCGGCCAGCGCGACGTGCAGGTTGGCGACGTTGTGCACGCCCGAGAGGCGCTCGAGCGGGAAGCCGGCCAGCCGCGCCTGGGGCACGACGTCGGCCGGGTCGACCAGCACCGCCGGGTCGAGGTGCTGCTCGGCGACCGGCCGGGCCTGGGGGCTGACGACCACCGAGCCCGACCCGCAGGCGGCGAAGACGTGCAGCTTGTCGCGGTAGTACGTCTCGACGTCGCCGTGCCAGTCCAGGTGCTCGGGGGCCAGCGAGGTGACCGCGCCCCAGCCGGACCAGCCCTCGACCGCGGCCGCCTGGTAGCTGGAGACCTCGACGACCAGCGGGGGGGCAGGCGGAGAACCGGTCACGACCCCGTCCAGGAGGACGTCGAGCAGCGGGGTGCCGATGTTGCCGGCGTGCACCGCCGGCCGGCCGGCCGCGGTCAGCACGACGGCGGCCAGCGCGCTGGTCGTGCTCTTGCCCTTGGTGCCGGTGACGCAGAGCGTCGGCACGTCGCGGGCGGCGAACTCGGCCAGGGCCACGCCGGTGCCGGAGGTGAGGGTGGTCCGGGCGGCCAGCGCGCGGGCGTCCTCGCGGTAGGGGCTGATGCCCGGCGAGCGGAACACCACGTCGCAGCGGGCGAGCTCGGCGACGTCGCTGCCGGCCTGCACGCCCGGCGGCAGGTCCACCGGCGGGACGGCGTCGACGACCACGACCCCCGCCGCACCGGCGGTCAGCGCGGCGCGCACCGCGGCGCGGCCCTCGCGTCCGTGACCCCAGACGCCGACCCGGCGCCCGGCCAGCTCGGTGAGCCTCACCGGCCGCTCCCGGACGGTCGTGCAGCGCGGTGGGTCACGGCGCCCACTGTACGGAGCGGGGGTCCGCGGGACGGCGCCCGCGGCGGGTCGCCGGTAAGGTCGTCGGACAGGTGCGCCGGGAAGTCTGGTCGGCAGGTCCTGAGTCGACGACCCCTCTGGAGCCGCCCCATGAGCCCCTCCACCCGCGCACCCCTCCTCGGCCGCGGGTCCTGGGCCGAGACCCGCCGGATCGCCGACATCCTGCGCAAGGAGACCGTCGGCGGGGCCCTGCTGCTGGCCGCTGCGGCCATCGCACTGGTCTGGGCCAACTCCCCGTGGGGCGCGGCCTACGAGACCCTGCGCGACACCCGGGTCGGACCGGCGTCCGTGCACCTCGACCTGTCGCTCGGCACGTGGGCGGCCGACGGGCTCCTGGCGATCTTCTTCTTCGTCGCCGGCCTGGAGCTCAAGCGCGAGTTCGTCGCCGGCGACCTGCGCGAGGCGCGCCGCGCCGCGCTGCCGATCGCCGCCGCCGTCGGCGGCATGGCCGTGCCGGCCCTGATCTTCGTGCTGCTCAACCTGGGGCGGGACGACGACGCGCTGCGCGGCTGGGCCATCCCGTCCGCGACCGACATCGCCTTCGCGCTCGCCGTCCTGGCCGTGATCAGCACGCACCTGCCCGCGGCGTTGCGCACCTTCCTGCTGACCCTCGCGGTCGTCGACGACCTGCTCGCCATCATGGTGATCGCGGTCTTCTACACCAGTGACCTGGCGGTGGCCCCGCTCCTGCTGGCGCTGGTCCCGCTGGCGGTCTTCGGCCTCCTCGTGCAGAAGCGGATCCGCTCCTGGTGGCTGCTGCTGCCGCTGGCCGCCGCGACGTGGGTGCTGGTGCACGAGTCGGGGGTGCACGCCACCGTCGCCGGGGTGCTGCTCGCCTTCACCGTCCCGGTGGTGCGCAGCCAGGCCGCCGGGGGGCCGGAGGCCGGGCCAGGTCTCGCCGAGCACTTCGAGCACCGGTTCCGGCCGATCTCGGCCGGCGTCGCCGTCCCGGTGTTCGCCTTCTTCTCCGCAGGCGTCGCGGTGGGCGGGCTCTCGGGGCTGACCGCGTCGGTCACCGACAGCGTCGCGGTCGGCATCGCGGTCGGGCTGGTGCTGGGCAAGGCGATCGGCATCACCGGCGCCACCTGGTTGGTCTCACGGTTCACCCGCGCCCAGCTCGACGAGGCGCTCGGCTGGCCCGACGTGCTCGGCCTGTCACTGCTCGGCGGGATCGGGTTCACCGTGTCCCTGCTCATCACGGAGCTGGCCTTCGGCCTGGGGACGGCGACCTACGACCACGCGAAGGTCGGCATCCTGACCGGCACCCTGCTGGCCGCGCTGCTGGCCACGGTCGTGCTCCGGCTGCGCAACCGCCGCTATCGCCGGATCGCCGAGGAGGAGCGCGTCGACACCGACGCCGACGGCGTGCCGGACGTGTACCAGCGGGGTTCCGCCCAGGGCTGAAAAAGCGCGTTGCCGACCTCCGGGGAGCGACGTACCGTCGAGGTACACGAGAGAGGAGGTGGTCCGTAACTTGCATGCTTATCGGACTCGTGAGGTGGCTGTCCGCTAGCCGCCGTCCAGATGGGCCGCCCGTTCAGACGACAGTCTGAACGACGGCATGATCGCCCGTCCGTCGTACGGCGGCGAGCGAGAACCGGACAGTCACCCGACCCCCGGGCCGCCGGCATTTGTCCAGCCGGCCCGCGTGCTGCTCCCCTCCTCGGAGGGCTGGGCGCCGCGGAGCAGCCCGGGGGTTGTCCGTCCTCCGGGGAGGTCCCCGCTGTCGTCCAGCCGCTCCGTCGGGACCGACGACTCCCCCGGCGCCTGGGTCGCCGCCGGCCTCCGGCGCGACCGCACCGTCGCCTCCCTGGTGCCACCGGTGTTCCAGGCCTACGCCCGGGTCCTGCACCCGGCCGTGCGCTACGCCGGGGACGACGACGTCGACGTCCGCTGGGACGAGGTCGCGGCCTGCAACGGCACCACGGCGCACCGGCTGATGCAGTGGCCGGCGATCACCGGTTCGTGGGAGTACGTCGGCGAGGACGACCAGCCCGACCTCTGGAACGACAGCCCCGCCGAGGGCCACCTGCCCGCCTCCGTGGCGGCCGCGCTGGCCGGCCTGCTCGCCTCGTGGACGACCACGCCGCAGGAGTGCTGGTTCGGCTGGTGCGACGACGCGTACGACGGCCGCCCGCACCTGCGCCTGCCCATCTGCGACCTGCTGCTGCGTCGCGGGCCGGTCACGCTGGCCGCGGCCAACTTCGCCCCCGAGCCACAGGAGCAGAGCGCGGCCGTGTGGTGGCCGGCCGACCGCGCCTGGTTCGTCGCCACCGCTCCCACCCTGATGAGCACCTACGTCGGCGGGCCGGCCGGCGCGGTCGACGCCCTCCTGGGCTCCCTGCTGGAGGCGCACCCGGCCACCCCGGACGACCCCGTGGGCCACGGGACCGACCCGGTCAACCCCATCCCGCCGCGGGACTGAAAGAGGACCCCTCTGCCCCCCACGCCTCGCAGGGTGACGTACTGGAACGGCCTCCCTCCAGGGGCCCGCGCCGAGCCTGCGAGGCGTGGGGGAAGGGTGGTCCTCGTTCAGAGGACGGCGAGCTCCGCGGCCAGGTCGTCGAGCCCCAGCGAGCCCTGCGACAGCGCGGCCATGTGCCACGCCTTGCGGTCGAAGGCCGCACCCCGCGCCCGCTCCGCCGCCGCGCGGCCGTCCAGCCAGGCGCGCTCGCCGAGCTTGTAGCTGATCGCCTGCCCGGGCAGACCGAGGTAGCGGACCAGCTCGCTGTCGAGGAAGGCCGGGGCGGCGCCGCTGTGCTCGCCGAGGAAGGCCCGGGCGAGCTCCGGCGTCCAGGGCCGGCCGCGGGAGTCGGCGAGGGTCCCGGCGGCGTCGTCCGGCACCGGCAGGCCGAGGTGCATGCCGATGTCGATGACGACCCGCACCGCCCGCAGCTGCTGGGCGTCGAGGAAGCCCAGCCGCGTACCCGGGTCGGTGAAGTACCCGAGCTCGTCCATGAGCCGCTCGGCGTAGAGCGCCCAGCCCTCGACGTTCGCGCCGACCGAGCCCAGCGACGTCTGGTACGTCGACAGCTGCCCGGACACGTAGGCCCACTGAGCCAGCTGCAGGTGGTGTCCCGGGACGCCCTCGTGGTACCAGATCGAGGTCAGGTCCCAGAGCGGGAAGCGCTCCCGCCCCAGGGTCGGCAGCCAGGTGCGGCCGGGGCGGGAGAAGTCGTGCGCCGGCCGCGAGTAGTACGGCGCGGCGGCGCTGCCCGGGGGCGCGATCATCGCCTCGACCCGGCGGACCGGCTCGGCGAGGTCGAAGTGGACGCCGTCGAGGGCCGTGATCGCGTCGTCCATCATCGCCTGCAGCCGCTCGCGGATCGCCTCGACGCCGTCGACGGCGGGACCGTGCACGTCCAGCCAGCGCATGGCCTCCATCGGCGTCCCGCCGGGCACGACCCGCTCGGCCTCGGCCCGCTGCTCGGCGAGGATCCGCCGGTGCTCGGCCCAGCCCCAGGTGTAGGCCTCCTCCAGCCCGGCACCGGCGCCCAGGTCCGAGCCGGTCCAGCGGCGGGCGGCCAGGGCGTAGCGGTCACGGCCGACGGCGTCCGGCGTCCCGTCCACCTGCGGCAGGTAGACGTCGCGGAGGAAGTCGCGCACCTCGGCGACCGCGCCGTCGGCGGCCTGCGCGGCGGAGGCCAGCTCACCGCGGAGCGCGTCCGGGCCGCTCGCGGCGAACCCGCCGAAGAACGGCCCGGCCAGCCACTCGCCGAGCTGCCCCACGACGGTCGAGACCTGGCGCGGGGCCACCAGCAGGCCGCGCCGGGCACCCTCCTCGAGCGACGCGCGGAAGCCGCGGTACGCCTCGGGCACCCGCGCCATCCGGCGGGCGATGACCGCCCAGTCGTCGGTCGAGGACGTCGGCATGAGCAGGAAGACCTGCCGGATCGAGTGCACCGGGCTGAACAGGTTGGACAGCGCGCGCAGCCCCTCGCCGGCCTCGTGCCCGTCCAGCTCCGCGCCCAGCCGCTCGCGCAGCAGTCGGGCGCAGCGCCGCTCGACCGGGTCGTCGTCCAGGGACGGGTCGGCTGCCAGCACGCGGTCCAGCTCGGCGAGGGTGTCGCGGGCCAGCTGCGCCTCGGCCTCCAGCCCGGCGGGGCTGGGGTCGGGCAGCCGGTCGTCGCCCGGGCGGGTGCCCAGCGAGGTCGCGACGATCGGGTCGAGGTCGCAGACCGCGTCGACGTACCGGTCGGCGACCTGTCGGGGGGTGACGGGGTGGGCGGACGAATCGGGCGTGCTGCTCACCGGAGTCGCTCCAGCCGGGCCGACATGGTGGGCCGCAGCGGCTCGTCGCCGGCGGCGCGGTCGATCGCGTACATCAGCGCCCCCTCGACGATGCCGTAGAGCCGCACGGCGCGGGACACCTCCGGGGCGTCGGGCGTGCGGGCGAGGACGTCGGTGCTCAGCTCCCAGCTGGTCGTCGTCCGGGCCCGGCCGACGTAGAGCTCGACCAGCCCGTCGGGGCTGGTGACCAGCAGCTCGACGTCGTCCCCGCCGCGGGGCCGCCAGAAGCCGGCCTCCCGGACCGCCGGCCCGACGACCTGGCCGTCGTCGGTGAGCCGCCAGGTGCGGGAGTCGTAGGCGAGGAAGCCGCGGCCGTCGTGGCTGAACCGGATCCACTGGCCGAAGCGGTGGTCGCCCTCGGCTCCCGCCGCCTGCCCCTCGCCGTGCCACTCGCCGAGCAGCGGCAGGACGGCGAGCAGCTCCTCGGACACCTCCGGCCCCGAGCGGACGTCGACGGTGTCGGCGACGGGCAGCTCGGTGTCGTCGGTCATCGACGCGCCTCCCGCGGACGGCGGGCGAGCCGGGCGGCGCCGTACCCGCAGCCGAGCGCCGCGACCGACGTCAGGGCGACTAGGACCCAGGCAGAGACCATGCGCTCCACCGTAGGGCTGCTCGAGGACGTGCTGGAACGGCCCCGTCCAGGGCACCGTCCTGAGCGTGCGGAGGACCGGGAGGACGGGGTCCTTCTTCAGGCGGTCGCCGGCACCGCTGTCGCCGTCGCGGCCACCACCTCGTCCCACGGCGTGGGTGCCAGCCCGAAGGTGGCGGTCGTCGCCGACGCGTCGATCACGTACTCCCGGTCGAACTGGTGCCGGACGTCGACGATCTCGCGCATCATCGGCGACACCAGCCCGATCCCGCGCAGGACCGACCACGGGATCCGGCTCACCCGGACCGGCCGCGTCGGGTGGGCCGGGGAGGACAGGGCCGCCGCCAGGTCGGCCAGCGCCTGCCGCTGCGAACGCGGGGGTGCGCTCGGCACGTGCCAGGCCCGGCCGAGCGCGCGCTCGTCGGTCCCCAGCGTCGCCAGCGTCGCCGCGACGTCGGGCAGGTACGCCCAGCTGCGGAGGACGTCGGGGTCGCCGACCACCCAGGCGCGGCGACCGCGGCGCAGCGCGGGCAGCTGCCGGACGAGGTGGGAGTGCTCGGCCGGCACCTGCGGGCCCACGAAGTCCGCGGCACGGGCCTCGGTCATCCGCACCCGGCCGGCCTCGTGCGCGGCCAGCGCCTCCCGCCACATCGCGATGCGCACCCGCCCCTTGCGGTCGGTGGCGGCCAGCGGACTCCGGGGACTCATCGGGCCGGTCGGGGCGCCGTAGACGTACAGGTTGGACATCGTGACGAGCACCGCGCCCGTCCGCTCGGCCGCGGTGAGCAGCGCCGTGGCGACCGGCGGCCAGTCGGTCGCCCAGCGGTGGTAGGCCGGGTTCACCGCGTTGTAGAGCGCCGCCGCGCCGTCTGCGGCCACGGCGAGCGCGTCCGCGTCGGTCGCGTCCACCCGACGGTGCTCGACGGTCTCGGTCGACGTCCCCCCGCTGCGTGACAGGACCCGGACCCGGTGCCCTCGGGCGACCAGCAGGTCGGCGGTCGTCGTCCCGACCGGGCCCTTGCCGACGATCACGTGCAGTGCCATGACTCCTCCTCGGAACTGGCGAGAGCACTGCTCTCGGATGAGGACGACGCTCGCATGAGGTTGCAGGTGAGTCAAGAGCAGCGCTCTCAGTTGCGTGCACTGATCGCAACAGGCAGGATCGACCGCGTGCCGTCCACCGTCCGTGACCGCGTCCGCGCCGAGGTGACCGCCGAGATCACCGCCGTCGCCCGGCGGCAGTTGGCCGAGGTGGGGGCGGCCGGGCTCTCGCTGCGGGCGGTCGCGCGCGAGGTGGGTATGGCCTCGTCGGCCGTCTACCGCTACTTCGCCAGCCGCGACGAGCTGCTGACCCGCCTGATCACCGACGGCTACGACGCCCTGGGGGCCGCCGCGGAGGCTGCCGACGACCCGAGCGCGGCACCGCGCGAGCGCTGGTTGGCGGTGTGCCGCGCCGTCCGGTCGTGGGCTCGGGCACACCCGCACGAGTACGCGCTGCTCTACGGCTCGCCCGTGCCCGGCTACGCGGCTCCGCGGGACACCGTCCCGGCAGCCGCGCGGGTGGGCGTGGTCCTGGGCCGGATCCTCGGTGACGCGGCCCGCAGCGGCACTCTGCCGGAGGCCGCCGGGGGTGACCGGGACCCGGAGCTGGTGAGCGTCGAGACAGCGGCCGTCCTTGGGGGGGAACACCCCGCGATCGACGACGCCGTCCGGGTGCGCGCGCTGCTCGCCTGGAGCTCGCTCTACGGAACCGTCAGCTTCGAGCTCTTCGGGCACCTCGCCGGCTCGGTAGCGGACACCGACCGGTACTTCGACGTCGCGATGGGTGAGCTCACCGGGCTCCTGGGGCTCTGACCTGCCCTCCACCGGAGCCACCCGGCCTCGGTGCCGCCGTTCCCACGGACGCCGCTGCCCGCCTCGGCTCCCGTCGCCGTCCGTCGGCACGTGCGCGCGGACGAGACGCCGGTCGGCGACCTCACGGTGGAGAGCCGATCCTGGTACGGCAGGCTGGTGGACCGGAGCGGTCGGGACGCGAGGGGAGGTGCCGTGGTCGTGGGGGTGCTCGGCAACGGTGGGGGCGGCACGCTCCGCTCCGACGTGGAGGCCCTGCTCTCCCGGACCCTCGCCCGGTACGAGCGCGTGCTGGCCAACGTCGCCGACGGCATCTACGGCCTGGACGCCGACGGGCGCGTCGAGTTCGTCAACCCGGCGGCGGTGCGGATGACCGGGCTCGCCGCCGAGGAGCAGCTCGGGCGTGACCAGCACGCGGTGATCCACGGGCGCCGGCCCGACGGCTCGCCGTACCCGAAGCACGAGTGCCCGGTCTGGAACGCGCTGCGGAGCGGCCGGACGGTCACCGCCGAGGACGAGGTCTTCTGGCACCGCGACGGCACCCCCGTGCCGGTCGAGCTGATCGCCGTCCCGACGGTGGAGGACGGCGCGGTGACCGGCGTGGTGGTCTCCTTCCGCGACCTGACCGACCGGCTGGCCGCCCGGCGCCAGGCGGCGGAGCTGCGGCGGGTGACCGAGCGGGCCGCCGAGCAGCGCGCGCTGTCCGACCGGCTGCAGCAGGCGCTGCTGACCCCGCCGCCGGAACCCGACCACCTGCAGGTCGCCGTGCGGTACCGCCCGGCCGCGCACGGAGCGCAGGTCGGCGGGGACTGGTACGACGCGTTCCTGCAGCCCGACGGCGCGACGATGCTGGTGATCGGGGACGTCGTCGGCCACGACAGCGACGCCGCCGCGGCGATGGGCCAGCTGCGGGGCCTGCTGCGGGCGCTGGCCTACGACAACGACGAGCCGCTGTCGGCGACGCTGTCCCGCACCGAGCACGCGGCGCGCGGGCTCGCGGTGAGCACGATGGCGACCGTCGTCCTCGCCCGCGTCGAGCGGCACCCGGACGTGCCCGTCGCGAGCACCCGCGTGCTGCGCTGGAGCAACGCCGGCCACCTCCCGCCGGTGCTGCTCGCCCCCGACGGTTCGACGACGCTGCTCGAGACCCGCCCCGAGCTGATGCTCGGCATCGACCCCGACGCCCCGCGCACCGACCACACCGCCGAGGTGGGCGACGGGCACACCCTGCTGCTCGTCACCGACGGCCTGGTCGAGCGCCGGGACGCCGACCTCGACAAGGGGCTGGCGACGATGCGGGAGGTGTTGCGCGACCTCGGCGAGACGTCGCTGGAGGAGCTGTGCGACACGCTGCTCGACCGGATGCTGCCGGTGGACGGGGCCGACGACGTCGCGATCGTCGCCGTCCGGGCCCATCCGGAGGACCGTCCGCGGCCACCCGAGGCCGGCCCCAACCGCCTCCCGCCCGGCGTGGACTGAACGCGACAGCGCCCCTCCCACGAGTGCGGGAGGGGCGCTGTCGTCGGGTCCTCAGGCGATCGCGACGGTGGTCTCGTTGAGGCCGATGTCGGCGGTGAGGACGCGCTCGCCCCTGCCGACCGGGGCCAGGGAGCGCAGCTTCCACTCACCAGGGGCGGCGAAGAAGCGGAACTCGCCCTCCGGGCTGGTGACCACCTCGGCGGTGAACTCGTCGGTCGAGTCCAGCAGCCGGACGTAGGCCCCGGCGACGGGTGCGCCGTCGTGCCAGACCTGGCCCTGGATGACCGTCTGGGTGCTCAGGTCGATACCGGCCAGGGCACCGCCCTGCTTCGGGGCGCCGCACATGCTCAGGCCCCCTTCTCGATCGGGACGCCGACGAGGGAGCCGTACTCGGTCCACGAGCCGTCGTAGTTCTTGACGTTCTGGTGACCGAGCAGCTCGCGCAGCACGAACCAGGTGTGGCTCGAGCGCTCGCCGATCCGGCAGTAGGCGATGGTGTCCTTGCCGGTGTCGAGGCCGGCCTCGGCGTAGAGCTTGGCCAGCTCCTCGTCGCTCTTGAAGGTGCCGTCCTCGTTGGCCGCCTTGCTCCACGGCACGTTGACCGCGGTCGGGATGTGGCCCGGGCGCTGCGCGCCCTCCTGCGGCAGGTGCGCCGGGGCGACCAGCTTGCCGCTGAACTCGTCGGGCGAGCGGACGTCGACCAGGTTCTTCTGGCCGATCGCGTCGACGACCTCGTCGCGGAAGGCGCGGATGTCCTTGTCCTGGTCCTTGGCCTGGTACTGGGTGGCCGGGCGGGAGACGGGCTCGGAGGACAGCGGGCGGCTGTCGAGCTCCCACTTCTTGCGGCCGCCGTCGATCAGCTTGACGTCGGAGTGGCCGTAGAGCTTGAAGTACCAGTAGGCGTAGGCGGCGAACCAGTTGTTGTTGCCGCCGTAGAGCACGACGGTGTCGTCGTTGCTGATGCCCCGCTCCGAGAGCAGCTGCTCGAACTGCTCCTTGCTCACGAAGTCGCGGCGCAGCGGGTCCTGGAGGTCGGTCTTCCAGTCCAGCTTGACCGCGCCCTCGATGTGGCCCTTGTCGTAGGCGCTGGTGTCCTCGTCGACCTCGACGAAGACGATGCCGGGGGCGCCGATGTGCTCCTGGGCCCAGTCGGCGGAGACGAGCACGTCGTTGCGGCTCATGGGGGGTGTTCCCTCCTGTGGTGGGTGTGCGGTCAGGTGGTGCGCGCGGGACGGGCCCGGCGGACGGTCAGGTACAGCTCGCAGCCCAGGCCGGAGCCCGTGGCCGCGTTGAGCAGGGCCGCCACCAGCGCGAGGCCGGTCGCGACGGCGCCGACCAGCGGCGCACCGGAGAGGTACCCGGCGGCGCCGACGACGGCCTGCAGGGCGACCAGGGCGCCGCTGCCGGTCAGCAGGGCGACGGCGAGGACGGCGCTGGTGACCCACGCGGCGGCGCGCGGACCCCGGACGTCGACCTCGCGGCCGGTCGGCGGCTGTGCTGGGGGCATGGGGGCGGGGGCTTCCGGACGGCGGTCAGGGCACGTCGGGACGAGGCTGGGCTCGCCCTAGGAGGCCGGACACAGGCAGCTGCCGACGCGGCACAGGTCCACTGTGCGGCGGCTGGTCAGCAGGATGCCCACGGCGCGAGGGTAACGGATCACAGCTCCCGCCCGTCCCGGGCACCGGCGCGGGTCACGTGCGCCTCGACCAGCGCGGTGAGGTCGTCGGGCCGCGGAGCACCGCTGCTGCGGCCGAGGAGCCGGCCCGCGCGGTCGAGGTAGAACAGCGTCGGCGTGCGCCGGACGCCCAGCTCGCGGACGGCGTCGAGGTGGCTCTCGGCGTCGACGTCCACGTGCGCCAGCCCCGGCCGGGTGGCCTGCAGCTGCTGCAGCCGGGCCCGGGTCGCCCGGCACGGCCCGCAGAACGCCGTCGAGAACTGGACCACGGTCAGCTCGGCGTCGCCCGGGCGCACGCCCAGGCCCTCGAGCACGGCGGTCGCCGTCCGCTCCCGCCCGCCGTCCGCTCCGCGCACCGCGCCGCCCCTCCTCCGCAGCCACCGGGCCCCGACCGCCGTCACCGCGAGGGCGACGGCCAGCACGCTGGCTCCGACCGGGTCCACGTCGGCAGCAACCCGCCCGGCGCACCGGCTGTTCCGGTCCCCCCGATCGGGGGACCGCGCGGGTGGTCAGCCCCGCAGGACCGTGTCGGTCGCCTCGACCCGCACCCGCACGCCGTCGTCGGCCGGTGCGACGCCGGTGACCTGCACGCCGAAGGGCAGCGGCGGTATGCGGTAGCGCAGGTCCAGGGCGTCGCTGACCTGGTCGAGGAGGTAGCCCGGGACGGCGACGCCGGCGCTGGAGGCCTGGTCGACGTCGACCACCACGGTGTCGCCGTCGAGCGAGACCGTGCCCGTGGCGGCCAGGGGCACGCTCACCCCGGCGACCTCCACGGTGCGCTGCACCCGCAGGCCGTCGCCGTCCCGCGTCACGGTCGTGCCCGGGTCGAGCTGGTCGGCGAGCAGGTCGTAGGACAGCGTCGCCGTGCCGTCGACCCGCTCCACCGGCACCTCCCGCACCGATCCGGACAGGACGTCGGACAGCGCCACCTGCACGCCCTTCAGCGAGACGTCGGCGCGGGCGCCCTCGGGCTGGCCCAGGTCGGCACCGGTCAGGGAGACCCGCACGTCCTCGTACCGCCCGCTGACCGCCTGGGTGAGGAACGGGAAGCCCTGGAACTCCAGGTCGGGTGCGCCGGCGAGCCCGGCCCGCTCGGCGACGACCCGCGCCACCTGGTCCTCGGCGATCTCCTCGCCGACCCGGTCGGCGCCGACGACCAGGCCGGCCAGGACCAGCAACACCACGAGCGCACGCACGGACCGGCTCCTCAGAGGACCTTCTGCAGCAGGACGGAGAACGCCACGGGAGCGGCCGCGGCGAGGGGCAGCACCGCCTGCAGCAGGGCCGCCGCCCACGCCCGGCGCGGGCCCGCCGCGACGACGTAGCCCGCGGCCAGCCCGATGAGCGCGGCGACCGCACCCAGCGCCAGGCCGGCGACGAGCGCCCCGAGGACCGTGGCCACGTCGTCGGCGCCGGAGCCGACCACCGCCACGACCACACCGGCCAGCACACCGAGCACCAGCGCGGGCACCCCCCGCGGCACGCCGGCCGTGATCGCCGGGCGGGGCAGCAGGAGGTCGACCAGGGAGCCCACCAGGAGCGTCGTCCCGACGACGAGCAGCGGGGTGATCGCGGTCGTCCCGTCTCCGGCGACGGGCAGGAGCAGCAGGACGGCCAGTGCGGTGACCGTGGTGATCAGCAGGAGGA
Organism: Geodermatophilus sp. URMC 65; assembly: GCF_053502545.1. NCBI lineage: Bacteria > Bacillati > Actinomycetota > Actinomycetes > Geodermatophilales > Geodermatophilaceae > Geodermatophilus > Geodermatophilus sp. URMC 65. The sequence continues at coordinate 3,198,332 of NZ_CP199954.1, read as the reverse complement.
CGCCGGCCAGCGAGCCGACGACGTCGGACCTCGGCGCCCGGCGCAGCATCTGGTGCAGCACCGCGGCGAGCAGGCCCAGGCCCGGGACGGCGAGCAGTGCGCCGATCTCCGGCCGGTCGGGCACCACGACCAGCAGGTCCGCGCCGGCCGCAGCGGCGAGCCCGAGGGCCGGCGCGCCGGCCCGCCCGGGGATCCCGGTCGCCGGCACCCACGCCGCGACCAGCGCCACCTGCAGGACGGCGACCGCCACCAGCCGGCCCGGCTCCCCCGCGACCGCGGGCAGCCCGACCAGCAGGGCCGTCGCGACGGCGACGACGACGGCGGTGGGCAGGTGCCACGCGCGGGCAGGGAGCCCGCGTCCCGCCTCGGTCGCCGTCACGGTCCGATCGTCGCAGACACCCCGCGTCCGATCCGCTCGACGAGCGGGGATGGAAGCGGTGCGGCCGCCCGGTCGCACGCCGTCGTCCGTGTGGACGGTCACGTGTCGCGATCCGGTTCCGGACGGGGACGGGGGATCACGTCGGTTATCCTGCTGTCTCTTCGACAGCGCCGTCGTGGGCCCCCGGACGACGACCGTCGTCCCCGGCTCCCCTGAGGAGACGTCATGCGACTCGTGCTCATGACCGCCGCACGTCAGGCCACGACCGAGGTGCTGCCCGCCCTCGGCCTCCTGGGACACCACGTCCGCGTGGTGGCGCCGGAGCTGTCCAGCCTGCTCGACGGCGACTCCGGCGACGTCGTCCTCGTCGACGCCCGGCACGACCTCATCCAGGCACGCACGCTCTGCAGCCTGCTGTCCTCCACCGGCGTCGCGTCCGCGCTGGTCGCCGTGCTCTCCGAGGGCGGCCTGGTCGCGCTGTCGGCCGACTGGGGCATCGACGACGTGCTGCTCGACACCGCCGGCCCGGCCGAGGTCGACGCCCGCCTCAAGTGGGCCACCGCCCGCCGGCTGGCCGCCGCCTCCCCCGCCGACGGGCCGGACGGCGGCGTGACCCAGGCCGGCGAGCTGGTGATCGACGAGCACAGCTACTCGGCCAAGCTGCGCGGCCGCCCGCTCGACCTCACCTACAAGGAGTTCGAGCTGTTGAAGTACCTGGCCCAGCACCCGGGACGGGTCTTCTCCCGCGCGCAGCTGCTCCAGGAGATCTGGGGCTACGACTACTTCGGCGGCACCCGCACCGTCGACGTCCACGTGCGCCGGCTGCGGGCCAAGCTCGGCACCGAGCACGAGGCGCTGATCGGCACCGTGCGCAACGTCGGCTACAAGCTCGACCAGCACGTCGCCGACGCCACCGCGGCCGCCGCGCGCGCCCAGGCCGAGGCCCGGGCGCAGAACGACACCGAGCTGGTCTGAGGCCCCCCTGTCCACTGCTCCCCTCGTCCGGGACGTCGACCGGCTCGACCCGGCCGACGTCGACGCGGTCCTCGCGCTGGTGCGCGCGGCGACCGTGGCCGACGGCGTCCGCCCGCTGTCGGAGGAGGCCGAGCTCCGGCTGCAGCACGGCGGCCCGGCCGGCGGTCGGGACGTGCTCGCCTGCGCCGCCGACGGCACGCTGACCGGCTACGCGCGGTTCGAGGGCGGGGACGGCACCGGGGACGCCGAGGCCGAGCTGGTCGTCGCCCCCGGCGCCCGCCGGCAGGGGGTCGGCCGCACGCTCCTGACCCGCCTCGAGGAGCTGGCCGGTGACCGCCCGCTGCGGGTCTGGGCCCACGGCGACCTGCCCGGGTCGGCCGAGCTGGCGCAGCCTCGCGGGTACGAGCGGGCCCGGGTGCTGCTGCAGATGCGCCGCGACCTGGCCGGCGTCGACCCCGAGCCCCGGCTGCGCCTGCCCGAGGGCGTCCAGGTGCGCACCTTCCGGCCCGGCCGCGACGAGCAGGCCTGGCTGCGCACCAACGCCCGCGCCTTCGCCTCCCACCCCGAGCAGGGCAACTGGACGGCCGAGGACCTGCGGCTGCGCGAGGCCGAGCCGTGGTTCGACCCGGCCGGCTTCTTCCTCGCCTGGGACGGCGACCGGCTGCTCGGGTCGCACTGGACGAAGGTGCACCCGCCGGGCGACGAGGGGCCGGAGGCGGTCGGCGAGGTCTACGTGCTCGGCATCGACCCCGACGCGCAGGGCCTGGGCCTGGGGCGTGCGCTCACCGACGTGGGACTGGCCCACCTGCGGGGACTCGGGCTGCGCCAGGTGCTGCTCTACGTCGAGGAGGACAACACCGCGGCGGTGACGCTGTACGAGCACAGCGGGTTCACCCGGCACGCGGTCGACGTCTCCTGGCGCCGGCGCCCGCTGAGGTAGGGGATCCCGGCCCTCCTGCAGGGGCCCGCCGCGAGCTTGCGAGCGGTGGGGGGCAAGAGGGTCCTTCTCCAGTCGGCGCGCCCGCGTTCACCCGATGGACGTGAGCTGGTCCACACCCCGTGACGCAGGGCTCGGCGACCGTTCACCTGTCGTTCATCGGCGCACGGGAAGGCGTCCACCTCGGCTCCCTAGCGTCGGTCCTCGTTGGTTCCGCGCTGCCCGGCAGAAGGCCCGGGCACACGTCGAAGGGCCCCTTCCTTGAAGCTCAGCACCACGTCGCGCGCCGTCGTCCTCTCGACCGCGCTCGCCGGCACCCTCGCGCTCACCGCCTGCGGCGCGGCGAACGAGGAGAGCGCAGGTGGCGGCGGCAGCACCAGCAGCCCGGGCGGCGCCACGGAGCTGAGCGGCGCGCTCGACGGCGCCGGCGCCAGCAGCCAGCAGGCCGCCATGCAGGGGTGGACCGCCGGCTACTCCGGCGTGCAGCCGGGCGTGACCGTGAACTACGACCCGGTGGGCTCCGGCGGTGGTCGCGAGCAGTTCGTCTCCGGTGGCGTGGACTTCGCCGGCTCCGACGCCGCGCTCGACGAGGAGGAGCTGACCGCTGCGGCCGAGCGCTGCGGTGGCGGCGAGGTCTTCGAGCTGCCGAACTACATCTCGCCGATCGCCGTCGTCTACAACCTCGAGGGCGTCGACGAGCTCAACCTCTCCCCCGAGGTGATCGCCGGCATCTTCAACCAGCAGATCACCACCTGGAACGACCCGGCGATCGCCGCCGACAACCCGGGTGTGACGCTGCCCGACCTGCCGATCACCCCGGTGAACCGGTCCGACGAGTCGGGCACCACCGAGAACTTCACCGAGTACCTGGCCGCTGCTGCCGGTGAGGCGTGGCCGCACGAGCCGGACGGCAACTGGCCGGTCGCCGGCGGCGAGGCCGCCCAGGGCACCTCCGGCGTCATCAGCGCCGTCAGCGGCGGCAACGGCACCATCGGCTACGCCGACGAGAGCCAGGCCGGCGACCTCGGCGTGGCCAACATCGGGGTCGGCGAGGAGTTCGTCGCCCCCACCCCGGAGGCGGCCGCGGCGGTCGTCGAGAACTCCGAGCAGGTCCAGGGCCGGGGTCAGTACGACTTCGCCATCGAGCTGGCCCGCGACACCACCGAGTCGGGCAGCTACCCGATCGTGCTGGTCAGCTACCACATCGGCTGTGTCCAGTACGACGACCCGGAGACCGCCGGACTGGTGGCCGACTTCATGGGGTATGTGATCAGCGAGGAGGGCCAGCAGTCCGCGGCCGAGGCCGCGGGTTCCGCGCCGATCTCCGACGCGCTGCGCCAGCAGGCCCAGACGGCCGTGGACGCCATCACGGCCGGCTGAGCGACGATGTCCGGCAACGGCCCGGGGCGCCCGACGGCGCCCCGGGCCGTTGGCAGGCCCGGCCCCGGCCGGGTGCCCGCACCACCCTCCGCCGGGTCTCCAGGCACCGGCCCACACACCACGGAGCAGCGGTGAGCAGCACCAGGACCACACCCCCGTCCCCCGCCGGGACCGGACGGTCGGTCCGCCGTCCCGGTGATCGGGTCTTCGCCGGTACCGCCAAGGGCGCCGGCATCCTGATCCTCGTCATCCTCGCGGGGGTCGCCGCGTTCCTCGTCGTCGAGGCGGTGCCCGCGCTGACCGCCCCGGCCGAGGACATCCCCGGTGACGGCGGCCTGGCCTCCTACGTCGCCCCTCTGGTCTTCGGCACCCTGCTCGCGGCGGTCATCGCACTGCTCGTGGCGGCGCCGCTGGCGGTGGCCATCGCGTTGTTCATCGGCTACTACGCCCCGCGGCGGATGGCCCAGGGCCTGGGCTACCTGGTCGACCTGCTCGCCGCGATCCCGAGCATCGTCTACGGCTTCTGGGGCATCTTCTGGCTCGCGCCGAAGCTGGTGCCCCTCTACGAGTGGCTCGAACGTCGCCTCGGCTTCATCCCGCTGTTCGCCGGTCCCGCCTCGACCACCGGGCGCACCATGCTGACCGCCGGCCTGGTCCTCGCCGTGATGATCCTGCCGATCGTCAGCGCGATCTCCCGCGAGGTGTTCCTGCAGGTCCCGAGCCTGCACCGCGAGGCGGCGCTGGCCCTGGGCGCCACCCGCTGGGAGATGATCCGGATGGCGGTCCTCCCCTACGGCCGCTCCGGCGTCATCGGCGGCGCCATGCTGGGCCTGGGCCGGGCACTCGGCGAGACGATGGCCGTGGCGATCGTGCTGTCGGTCTCCGGCGGCATCACCTTCAACCTGATCAGCAGCGGCAACCCGTCGACCATCGCGGCGAACATCGCGCTGGAGTTCCCCGAGTCCTCGGGCATCGACATCAACACGCTCATCGCCAGCGGCCTGGCGCTGTTCGTCATCACCCTCGCGGTCAACATGCTGGCCCGCGCGATCGTCAACCGGCGCGCCGACTTCTCCGGAGCGAACTGATGAGCCAGACCTCGACCGCGCCGGCGCCCACGGGGAGCAGCGCCTCCGGGTCACGCCGCGGCGAGCGCGCCCGGCGGCTGCCGACCTGGGCGCCCTGGGCGGCCTTCCTGGGGGCCGCCGCGGTCGTGGGCGCGCTCTGGCCGGTGTTCGACCTCAACATCGCGCTGTTCGTGCTCTACACCGTCGTCCTCGGGACCCTGGCGGTGTACCTGCTGACCCGGACCGTGGAGGGCCCCCGGCGGGCCACCGACCGGCTGGTGACCTGCCTGGTGGTCAGCGCCTTCGGGCTGGCGATGGTGCCCCTGGTCTCCCTGGTCTGGGAGGTCGTCAGCCGCGGCGCCGCACGGCTGGACGGCGAGTTCTTCAACTCCTCGCTCGTCGGCATCGTCGGCGAGGGCGGCGGCGCCTACCACGCGATCATGGGCACGCTGATCATCACGGCGCTGACCACGCTGATCTCCGTGCCGATCGGCCTGATGACGGCGATCTTCCTCGTCGAGTACGCCCGCGGGCGGCTGAAGCGGGCGATCACCTTCCTGGTCGACGTCATGACCGGCATCCCGTCGATCGTGGCCGGCCTGTTCGCCTACGCGCTGTTCGCGATCTTCCTCGGCCCGGGCATCCGGCTCGGCGTCATGGGCGCGATCGCGCTGTCGGTGCTGATGATCCCGGTCGTCGTCCGCTCGGCGGAGGAGGTGCTCAAGCTGGTGCCCAACGAGCTGCGTGAGGCCTCCTACGCGCTGGGTGTGCCGAAGTGGCGCACCATCGTCAAGGTGGTCATCCCGACGTCGATCGCGGGCCTGGGCACCGGCGTCACCCTGGCGATCGCCCGCGTCGTCGGCGAGACCGCTCCGCTGCTGATCACCCTGGGCATCACCAACGCCACGAACCTCAACGCGTTCGACGGCCGCATGGCGACCCTGCCGGTCTACGCCTACTACCAGCTCACCCAGCCGGGCGTCCCGCCGCAGTTCGCCACCGATCGGGCCTGGACGGCGGCCCTCGTCCTGATCATCCTGGTGATGGGTCTCAACGTCGTCGCCCGGCTCATCAGTCGCTTCTTCGCTCCCAAGACCGGTCGCTGACCGGAAACCCTGGAGGACCTCCTGTGGCCAAGCGCATCGACGTCTCCGACCTCAACATCTACTACGGCAACTTCCTGGCGGTCGAGAACGTCAACGTCTCCATCGAGCCGCGCAGCATCACCGCGCTCATCGGGCCGTCGGGCTGCGGGAAGTCGACGTTCCTGCGCTCGATCAACCGGATGCACGAAGTCATCCCGGGCGGGCGCGTCGAGGGCAAGGTCGTCATGGACGGGCAGGACCTCTACGGCGCGGACGTCGACCCGGTGGACGTCCGGCGGCAGATCGGCATGGTCTTCCAGCGGCCCAACCCGTTCCCGACCATGTCGATCTACGAGAACGTCGCCGCGGGCATCCGACTGAACAACAAGAGGATGAAGAAGTCCGACCTCGACGACCTGGTGGAGCGCTCGCTCCGCGGGGCCAACCTGTGGAACGAGGTGAAGGACCGCCTCAACCGCCCGGGCGCCGGGCTCTCCGGTGGTCAGCAGCAGCGGCTGTGCATCGCCCGTGCGATCGCCGTCGAGCCCGACGTCCTGCTCATGGACGAGCCGGCCTCCGCGCTGGACCCGATCTCCACGCTGGCGATCGAGGACCTGATGGCCGACCTCAAGGAGCGCTTCACCATCGTCATCGTCACCCACAACATGCAGCAGGCGGCGCGGGTGAGCGAGCAGACCGGCTTCTTCAACCTCAACGGGGTCGGCCAGCCGGGCCGGCTGATCGAGTTCAACCCGACCGAGAAGATCTTCAGCAACCCGGATCAGAAGGCGACCGAGGACTACATCTCCGGCCGCTTCGGCTGAGAAAGGACCCCCTCGCCCCCCGCCGCTCGCGAGCTCGCGACGGGACCCTGCGAGCGGGCCACGGGCCGGCTGAGCTTCACCCGTCGTTCCTCGGGAGACCCTCCGGGCCCCCGCTCCTCACGACACCGCGGCCACGTGCCGTCCCCGACTCGTCCGCTCAGCAGCTGGTGGCGGCGACCGGCTCGGCGGACGGCGTGGCAGGAGCCGCGGGGGCCGGCGTCTCCGGGGCCGCCACCGGCGCCGGGGGGATCACGACCGGCACGACGCTGGAGTAGCCCGGGCCGATGACCAGCTGCACGGCCCCCCCGGTCGCGTCGCTGGGCTGCAGCACCGCACCGGGGACGGCGGCGGCGACGGTGCGGGCCTGGTCCTCGGCGCCGGCACCGAAGCGGACGACGGTCTCGTTGACCACGCCGAGCTCGTTGCCGACCTGGCCGACGCCGAAGCCCTGGGCCCGCAGCTGGTCGGCCACGGTGGCGGCCAGCCCGCTGGTGGCGGTGCCGTTGAGGACGTCGAGGGTGATCCCCGCGGGCGCGGCGGTCAGCGGCTGCTCGGCGGGTGTGGTGACGGGCTGCTCGGCCGCCGCGGGGGCGGGCGCAGCGGCCACGGCGGCCGGGTCGGCGGGCTCGGGGGCGACCAGCTCCGCCGGGAGCCGGCCCTCCTCGATGACCTGGTCGAACAGGGAGCGGGTGGCGGTGGCGTCGAGCACGACGTGGGCCTGCTCGCTGCTGGCCGGCACGTGCCCCACCTGGGCCACCGGCAGGCCGATCCGCTGCACCGCATCGCCGGAGAGGTCGCCGAGCGTGCCGGCGAGGGTGCGCAGGTCGCCGAGGGTGGTCGTCCCGTCGACGGTGAGGGCGTCGGAGGCACGGGTCAGGAACCGGGTGAGGGTGGCCGGGTTGCCGAGGGTCCCCGCCGACATCGCCGTCCGCAGGGTGGAGGTGAGCACCAGCTGCGCGCGCTCGGCCACCGCCTCGCCGGTGACGTCGGCACCGGCGTCCCCCGGGGCGAGGTAGCCGGTGGCGCGGTCCCCGGACATGGTGCTGGCGCCGGGCGGGAGCGGCTCGGCCGAGGCGGTGACCGCCGACGTCGCCGCGGGCAGGCAGACGGCCACGCCGCCGAGGGCGTCGACCATGCCGGGGAGCCGGGCCAGGTCCACGCCGAGGTAGTGGTCGACGCGCAGCCCGGAGAGCTGCTGCACCACGCGGACCGTGCACGACGGGCCGCCCTGCAGCAGCGAGTCGGCGAAGGACTCGGTGACCGCCTCGCGCACCTGGCCGTCGGCGCGGACGCAGGCGGGGGTGTCGACCAGCGCGGTCGGCGGGATGCTGACCAGGACGGCCCGCTCCTCGTCCGCGGTGACGTGCGCCAGCAGGGTGGCGACCGAAGCCGGCCCCTCCGCGCCGGGCAGGCCCGTGCCGACGACCAGGTAGGTGGCCGCGCCCTCCTGCAGCCGGGGGGCGAGCACCTCGGCGCCGTCGGGGGTCAGCGCGTCGACGCGCTCGATGCTCTGGTCGACGTAGAAGTACAGCCCCAGGTGGTAGGCGAGGACGACGCCCAGGAGTGCCGCCAGGCCGACGGCGGCGCGGACGAGCCGGCGGCGGCCGGGGCTGCGGGCGGCCCTGCGGGCGGCCCGGCGCTCGCGCGGTGAGGGGGGCGCGAGCCGGGTGGCGCCGGACAGTGCGGCGTCCCGGCCCGGGATCGGCGGCAGCGGCGCGATCGGCCGGGACGGGCGGTGGCCCGTCCCCTCGTCGAGCGGCGGGAAGAGCGGCACTGACGGGCGGGCCGACGGCGGCACCGGCGGCAGCCCGCCGCGCGACGGTTCGGCCGGGGTCTGCGGCTGCGCGGTCGGTGCCGGCGGCGGGGGGACGGCGGCCGGCGTGCCGGCGACCGCGGGCGCGCGCCCGGCCGGCCCGCCCGGGACCGGGGGTAGGCCGCGCTGCGGGGCCGGGGTGTCGTCGGCCGCCCGGGGGACGTCGCCGGAACGCCGTCCGGAGGGCAACCGGGCCGCCGGCGGGGCGGCGGGGGCCGGTGGCGCGGTGGGGGCCGATGGGTCCGCGGGCACCGGGGGCTGGCCGCGACGGCGCTCCGGGGTCTGCTCGCCGGTGGCCAGGGGCAGCGGGATCTCGCCGGTGCGGGCGGCCCGGCGGCGGCCGACCTCGCCGCCCTGGCGGGCGATCAGCTGCTCGACGGTGATCGGCTCACGGCCCGGCGTCCCGCCGCCCGGGGCCGGGGACGGCGCGGCCGGGCGACGCGGGCCACGGAGACGCCCGGACGACCGGACCTCCCCCGCGTCGTCGCGCGTGCGCTCGTTCCCCACCCGTACCGACACCCCATCGTCGAACCACCGCCCTGACGGGCACCGTCGTCCCCCGCCTACGCGCGGAGGTACCGCTGCGCAGTCGGACGGTCACCCACGATACGGGCGCAGAGGTCTCCTCCCGGGTCGGACGCGCGGGGATCGGCGGGCAGGACCCTGCGCGCCGTCGTAGCGTCCCCGAGGTGAAGCTGCCGTTCGTGCCGGGCCCGTCCGACGTGATCTCCGCTGTGGAGGGACTCCGCGAGGGCGTTACCGAGGCGCTGGCGCTGGTCCCGCGGCTGGTGACGGTCGTCGGGCGCGTGGAGTCGCTGCTCGACCGGGCCACCACCGTCGTCGATCGGATCGAGGGTGTCGTGGACCGGGCCGATGCGGCGATCACCGCGGTGGAGGGCACGCGCCGCGGGGCGGACGACGCGATCGCCGCCGTCGAGAGGACGCGGATCAGGGCCGACGAGGCCATCGCGGGCGTCGGAGCGACGCGGGAGAAGGCGGACGAGGCCATCACCGCCGTCGGGAGGACGAACAGCAAGGCCGACGAAGCCATCACCGCCGTGGGCAACACCATCGCCCGCTCCGACGAAGCCATCACCGCCGTGGGCAACACCATCGCCCGCTCCGACGAAGCCATCACCGCCGTGGGCAACACCATCGCCCGCTCCGACGAAGCCATCACCGCCGTCGGCAACACCATCGCCCGCTCCGACGAAGCCATCACCGCCGTGGGCAACACCATCGCCCGCTCCGACGAAGCCATCACCGCCGTGGGCAACACCATCGCCCGCTCCGACGAAGCCATCACCGCCGTGGGCAACACCATCGCCCGCTCCGACGAAGCCATCACCGCCGTCGGCAACACCATCGCCCGCTCCGACGAAGCCATCACCGCCGTGGGCAACACCATCGCCCGCTCCGACGAAGCCATCACCGCCGTCGGCAACACCATCGCCCGCTCCGACGAAGCCATCACCGCCGTGGGCAACACCATCGCCCGCTCCGACGAAGCCATCACCGCCGTCGGCAGCACCATCGCCCGCTCCGACGAGGCCATCACCGCCGTCGGTAGCACGATCTCCGCCGCGGACGGCGCGGTGACCCGGGCCGACGGGCTGCTGGGCCGGGTCGACCCGATGGTCGACGTCTTCGAGGAGCCGCTGGTCGCCCTAGCGCCGGCAGTGCGCCGCCTGGCGGCGAGCATCGACCCGGACGAGGTGGAGGCGGTGGTCGCCTTCATCGACCGGCTGCCCCAGCTGATGACGCACCTCGACGAGGACATCCTGCCGGTGATCGGGTCCATGGGGTCGGTCGGCGAGGACGTGCACGACCTGCTCGACACCATGCAGGACCTGCGACACGTGGTGAAGGGCTTCCCCGGCTCCCGGCTGTTCCGTCGGCGGGGCGCCGAGGAGATCGCGGGGGACGAGGAGCGGGAGGCCGCCGAGGGAGGGTGACGGCCGGGAACCGGTGCACCCGGCTCCCGGCCGCCACACGTCAGGTCTCGGTCGGGTAGCCCAGCGCGCGGACGACGTCCCCGATCCGCTCGTAGGTCTCCCCCTCGGGCAGCCGTCGCAGCTCGTCGACGACCGCGTCCGGGGCCCGGTGGTCCAGGGCCGCCTCGACGAGCGTCGGTCCGTCGCTCGGGAAGTCGGCCCGGTCGAGCCAGCGGGCCAGCTCGGCGCGGGCGACGACCGCGTCCTCGGTCATGCCCTTCGGGACGCCGCCGACCAGCGTGCCCGCTGGGCTGCTGTCGATGTCGGGGTCGCCCTCCGCCTGGGGCTCCACCTCGCGCCACTCCTCGGCGCGGGTGGACCGCTCGGCCTTGAGCATGCCCTGGATCTCGTGCTCGAGCTCCTCGTCAACCCGTGGGCTGTGCTTGGTGCTGCGGGCCGACGTCCCGGCGAACTGATCTCCGGTCTCGCTCACGATCGTCCTCCTCCTGGTGCCGTCATCTGTGCCGCGCCGGTCACTTCTCGTGGAGGGCGCCGGGCTTGTGCACCGCGGTCTTGCCGGTCTTGTCGCTCTCGACCTCGTACTGCGGCTCGTCCTTGCTGGCCTTGACCTTCCGGCCGCCCGCCTCCGTCTCGGAGGTGATCTCGCGCTTGACGGTCCCCTCGACCTCCTGGCCGTGGCTCTTCCAGGTGACGTGGTCACCCTTCTTCACGTCGTCCGACACGTGGCCCTCCCCGGGTGCTCGGCGTGGTTCCCCCGCCTCTGCCCGGCGCAGGCCCGGGACACACATCACCCGTCCGGGAGTGCCAATCACCCGTGCGGGCACTGACGCACGGGCGATCGTCACGTAGCGTTTCGCCCGACGGAGAGCGCCACGTCGTTTTCGCTGCTCAAAGCAGGGTGAACGAACACTCAGCGTGACGACTCCGTCCTCGATCGCCGGCCCGGTCGACCCCATTCCCCCGGGGTCGGCCGGGTCGGCCCGCATCTAGGCTCGGGCCCCGTGACCGTCCCAGACCCCACCCGGCCGGTCGACGTCCTCACCGTGACCTCGGTCCACGACGTCACCCCCTCGGTGCGCCGCGTCCTGCTCTCGGGCACGCCCGCAGCGGCCGCGGCCGCTGGCCCCACGATCTCGCTGCTGGTCCCCCGGGTCGGCGACCCGGCGCCGCGCTGGCCGTCGGTGCAGCGCGACGGGCGGATCGTCTGGCCCGAGGGCGCGCACGGGGTGAGCCTGCGCAGCTACACCGCCCGACGGCAGGACCCCGAGCGCGGTGAGGTGGAGATCGACTTCGTGCTGCACGGCGACGGCCCGGCGGCGGCGTGGGCCGGGGCCGCCGTCCCCGGGACGACGGTGGCCGTCGCGGGCGGCGGCCCGCTGGGCGACCGCCCGGCCGGGTGGCTGCTGCTGGCCGGCGACGAGACGGCGCTGCCGGCGATCACCCGGATCCTGGCGTCGGCGCCGCCCTCGACCCGCGGCATCGCGCTGGTCGAGGTCGCCGACGCCGCCGAGGAGCAGCCGCTACCGGCACCGGAGGGGCTGGAGGTCCGCTGGCTGCACCGCGAGGGCACCCCGCCCGGCGAGGGGAGGCTGCTGGTCGACGCCGTCTCGGCACTGGATCGGCCCGAGGGCGAGGACCTCTTCGCCTGGGTGGCCGCGGAGTCCGCGACGGTCCGGGCGGTGCGCGCCGACCTCCGCGGCCGGTGGGGGCTGAGCCGGGCGCAGCACCACGCGATCGGCTACTGGCGGCGCGGTCGGGCGATGGGCGGGTGAGCCCCGTCCAGGCTCCTCACAGGGAACGCCCAGGGCTGCTCCAGCCGCGGGCCGCACTCTCGTGACATGCCCACCGCTACGCGTTCGACGGGAGGTGCTGTGAGCAGCACCGACAGGGGCTCGGCACCGGAGGCCCGCCTCCTGGTGGTGGACGACGAGCCCAACATCCGCGAACTGCTGTCGGCCAGCCTCCGCTACGCCGGCTTCGAGGTGGCCACGGCCGCGGACGGGCAGCAGGCGCTGGCGATGGCGACGTCCTTCCGCCCGGACCTGCTGGTGCTCGACGTGATGATGCCCGGGCTGGACGGCTTCGGCGTCGTCCGCCGGCTGCGGGAGAGCGGTCGGCACACCCCCGTGTTGTTCCTCACCGCCCGCGACGCGGCGGAGGACAAGGTGTCCGGGCTGACCCTGGGCGGCGACGACTACGTCACCAAGCCGTTCAGCCTCGACGAGGTGCTCGCCCGCATCCGCGCCGTGCTGCGCCGCAGCACCGGACCGCAGCGCCCCGCCGACTCCCCGCGCCTCACCTTCGCCGACATCGAGCTCGACGAGGAGTCGCACGAGGTGATCAAGGCCGGCCAGGTGGTCAGCCTGTCGCCGACGGAGTTCAAGCTCCTGCGCTACCTGATGGCCAACGCCGGGCGGGTGCTGTCCAAGGCGCAGATCCTGGACCACGTGTGGAACTACGACTTCAACGGCGACGCGAACGTGGTGGAGTCCTACATCTCGTACCTGCGCCGCAAGGTGGACACGACCGAGCCGCGGCTGCTGCACACCATCCGCGGCGTGGGCTACACGCTGCGGCTGCCACGCGGCACGTGACCGAGGTCGCGGGGGCACGCCGCGAGGTGGCACCGTCGGGCAGGAGCTCGACCAGCACCGGCGAGGAGGGCACGTGACCGAGGTCGCGGGGTCACGCCACGAGGTGGCACCGCCGGGCACGAGCTCGACCAGCACCGGCGAGATCAGCCATGCCGGCGCCGGCGCGTCCCGGCAGACCGCCGTGGCGCCCGCCCGTTCCTGGTCGGCGCCCCGACTGCCACTACGGATCACCCTCGTGGCGATGCTCCTGGGCCTGGTCGCCCTCGCACTGACCCTGACGGGGTTCATCACCAGCGCGCTGCTCCAGGACTACGCGCGGGGACAGCAGAACCAGCAGCTCCGCGACACCCTGGTCAGCTACGAGGACAAGCCGTGGTTCCGCAACGGGTGCGCGGGACGATGGGGAGGGCCGGATGAGCCCACGATCGGGACGATCTACGTGGCCTGCCTGCCCCCCGGGGACGACGAGGCCATCCTGATCTCCGGGCCGCCACGGCCCCAGCGGAGTCTGCCGGTGATCAGGGGCGAGGCCGTCGACCGGCTGCTCGACGACACCGGCCGACCCGTCTTCGCAGAAGCGGCGGACGGCACGAACTGGCTGCTCATGAGCCTGGACGTGGGCGACGGCGTGACCGCGATCGCGGGGGTCGACCTCGACCGCGACGACCGCCTGATCCACCGGCTGGTCGCCCTGCAGGTGGTGGTCGGCCTCGTCATCCTGGTCCTGCTCGGCTACGCCGCGTACGGGTTGGTCCGCAACAGCCTGCGCCCGCTCACCGAGGTGGAGCGCACGGCCGCCGCGATCGCCGCCGGCGACCTCTCCCAGCGCGTGCCGGCCGGGGACGACCGCACCGAGGTGGGCCGGCTCGCCACCGCCCTCAACGGGATGCTCGCCCGCATCGAACGGTCCTTCCGGGCCCAGCAGGCCTCCGAGGAGCAGGCGCGCGCCTCGGAGACCCGGATGCGCCGGTTCGTCGCCGACGCCAGCCACGAGCTGCGCACCCCGCTGACCTCCATCCGCGGCTTCGCCGAGCTCTACCGGCAGGGCGCGGTCGGCAGTCCGGAGGAGACCGCCCGGCTGATGCAGCGCATCGAGTCCGAGGGCGCCCGGATGGGCGTGCTGGTCGAGGACCTGCTGCAGCTGGCCCGCCTGGACCAGCAGCGCCCGCTGACCATCACGCCGGTCGACCTGGCCGAGGTCGCCGGGGACGCCGTCCACGACGCCCACGCCGTCCAGCCCGACCGGCCGATCACCCTGCACCTGGACCAGGCGCTCAGCGAGGTCCCCGTGGTCCTCGGCGACGAGGCCCGGCTGCGGCAGGTCGTCGGCAACCTGGTGACCAACGCCCTGGTGCACACGCCACCGACCGCGCCGGTCACGGTCAGCATCTCCGACGAGCCGGCGCCGAGCGACGGGACGGCGGACGGCGACGACGGCGGCGTGGTCGTGCTGCGGGTGGCCGACCAGGGCCCGGGCATGGCGCCCGAGGACGCCGCGCGGGTGTTCGAGCGCTTCTACCGCGCCGACCCGTCCCGGGCCCGGACGGCGGGCGGCACCGGACTGGGGCTGGCCATCGTCAGCGCCCTGGTGCACGCCCACGGCGGCACGGTGTACCTGGACACCGCCCCCGGCCGGGGCGCGACGTTCACCGTCCGGCTGCCCCGGTCCGGCCCGGGCCCAGCGGCCCCGCCGGTGCCGGACGGCCCGGCGACCTGAGCCACCGGGTGGTCCGGTTACCGTCCGCGGGTGACCTCCGACGCGGGCGGGCAGCCCTACGACGCCGACCTGATGGCCGCGGTGACCGAGCTCGGCACAGCTCTGCGGGAGCTGGTGGACGCCTCCGTGCTCACCACCCTCCCGGCCGGCCAGCTGCGGGCCGCGGCCGCCGACGCGCGGGCCGTCACCGCCCGCCTGGTCGCCGCGCAGCGGCCGGTGACGCAGTTGCCCGCGCTGGACGACCCGCTGGTCTTCCGCCGCGTCTACAACCCGGTGAGCGGAGTGGGCAGCGCTCTCGCCCCGCCGGTGCGGATCCGCCGGGTCGAGGGCGGCGTCGTCGGCGAGGCCCTGCTCGGCCCGGCCTACGAGGGCCCGCCCGGCTACGTGCACGGCGGCATGAGCAGCCTGCTCATGGACCAGCTGCTCGGCTCGGCCGCGATCGCCGCGGGGCTGTGGGGCATGACCGTCCGCCTGGAGGCGGACTACCGGCGGCCGGTGCCGCTGTCGACGCCCCTCACGATGCGGGCGCAGGTCACCGAGGCCGCCGGCCGCAAGTGCGTCGTCACCGGCACGATCGCGACCGCGGCAGCGCCCGACCGGACGCTGGTCGAGGCCCGCGGTGTGTTCGTCATGCCGCGCGAGGAACTGCGCGCCGACTACTTCGGCGCGATCACCGATGCCTCCGGTCAGCACCGGCCACCGGGGCGCCCCACCGACGCCACGGCCCTGTCCGACCGTCCGTGACGGACGTCGAGGTCGCCGCCGCCGCGGCCCGGGCGGCCGCCGCCGTCCTCACCGGGCTGCGCGACGAGGGCCGGCTCACCGGCCGGGCGCTCGGGGACGCCGGCGACGCCGCCGCGCAGGCCGCGATCGCCGGCGTGCTGGCCGAGCAGCGACCGGGCGACGCGGTGTTCAGCGAGGAGGCGGTCGACGACCGCCGCCGGCTGATCGCCGACCGGGTGTGGATCGTCGACCCGCTCGACGGCACCCGCGAGTACGGCGAGGCGCCGCGGCCGGACTGGGCGGTGCACGTGGCGTTGTGGTCGGCCGGCGAGCGTGGGGTGGGTGGGGATCTCGTCGCAGGGGCCGTGGCGCTGCCGGCGCTGGGCGAGGTGCTGGTGACCGACCCCGCGCCCGTGGTGCCCCCGCCGAGGGGCGGCCGGCCGCGGATCGCGGTCAGCCGCAGCCGCCCGCCCGCGGTGGCCGCCACCGCGGCGGCGGCCCTCGACGCCGAGCTGGTGCCGATGGGCTCGGCCGGGTGGAAGGTGACCGCCGTCATCCGCGGCGAGGCCGACGCCTACGTGCACGCCGGTGGCATGTACCAGTGGGACTCGGCCGCGCCGGTCGCCGTCGCGCGGGCCGCGGGGCTCACCGCCGTCCGGCTCGACGGTTCGGCCCTGGTCTACAACGGCCCGGACGCGTGGCTGCCGGACCTGCTGGTGTGCCGCCCGGAGCTCACCGACCGGCTGCTCGCGGCGGTGGGAGGGGGGTCACAGCCGCCGCGTTGAGCGCATGCCGGACACTGGTCCCCGGGAATTCCCCCCGGACCGGTGCGGTTGGAGCTGGTTCGAGCCCATGCCCCCGACGCTCCGGAGACCTGCCGCGTGACGACACCCGACTACCGGCTCTCCCAGCTCGAGACGCTGGAGGCCGAGTCCATCCACGTGATCCGTGAGGTGGCCGCCGAGCTCGAGCGGCCGGTGCTGCTGTTCTCCGGCGGCAAGGACTCCATCGTGATGCTGGAGCTGGCCCGCAAGGCGTTCGCGCCGGCCCGCATCCCGTTCCCGGTCATGCACGTGGACACCGGGCTGAACTTCCCCGACGTCCTGGAGTTCCGCGACAAGCGGGTCGCCGAGCTCGGCGTCCAGCTGATCGTCGCCTCGGTGCCCGACGCGATCGCCGCCGGCACGGTCAAGCAGGAGCCCAACGGCTCCCGCAACCGCATCCAGACGCCGGTGTTGCTCGACGCGGTCGAGGAGCACGGCTTCACCGCGCTGTTCGGCGGCGCCCGCCGCGACGAGGACAAGGCGCGGGCGAAGGAGCGGGTGTTCTCCTTCCGCGACGAGTTCGGCCAGTGGGACCCGAAGAACCAGCGCCCCGAGCTGTGGGACATCTACAACGGCCGGATCCACCTCGGCGAGTCGATCCGGGTCTTCCCCCTGTCGAACTGGACCGAGCTCGACATCTGGCAGTACATCTCCCGCGAGCAGATCGCCATCCCGCCGCTGTACCTCGCCCAGGAGCGGGAGGTCGTGGAGCGGCAGGGGATGCTCTACGCGGTCAACGAGTTCATCCGGCCCAGGGACGGCGAACAGCCGTTCCGCGCGACGGTCCGCTACCGCACCGTCGGCGACGCGAACCTCACCGCTGCCGTCCGCTCGGAGGCCACCACCGTCGAGGAGGTCATCGCCGAGATCGCGGTGACCCGGATGACCGAGCGGGGCGCCACCCGGGGCGACGACAAGGTCAGCGACGCCGCCATGGAGGACCGGAAGAAGGAGGGCTACTTCTGATGGCCTCGAACACCGACACCACGTACCCCACCGTGACCGACGCCGACGAGCCGGTCGACGTGCACTCCCCCGTCGCCGAGCACGCCGTGGAACTGGCCACGGCGCGCAAGGACATCCTGCGCATCGCGACCGCCGGCTCGGTGGACGACGGCAAGAGCACGCTGATCGGCCGGCTGCTCTACGACAGCAAGGCGATCTTCGAGGACCAGTACGAGGCCGTGGCCCGCGCCAGCAAGGGCGACCACGTCGACCTCGCGCTGCTCACCGACGGCCTGCGGGCCGAGCGCGAGCAGGGCATCACCATCGACGTCGCCTACCGCTACTTCGCCACCCCACGGCGCACGTTCATCCTGGCCGACACCCCCGGCCACGTGCAGTACACGCGCAACATGGTCACCGGCGCCTCGACCGCCGACCTGGCGATCGTGCTGGTCGACGCCCGCAAGGGCATGGTGGAGCAGAGCCGCCGGCACGCCTTCCTCGCCTCGCTGCTGCGGGTGCCGCACCTGGTGGTCGCCGTCAACAAGATGGACCTCGTCGACTGGTCGGAGGAGGTCTTCGAGTCGATCGCCGACGAGTTCAGCGCGTTCGCGGCCAAGCTCAGCGTGCCGGACCTGACCGTCGTCCCCATCTCGGCGCTGCACGGCGACAACGTCGTCACACACTCGGCGAACACGCCCTGGTACGAGGGCCCGACGCTGCTCCACCACCTCGAGCACGTGCACGTGGCCAGCGACCGCAACCTCACCGACGCGCGGTTCCCGGTGCAGTACGTCATCCGGCCGCAGACCGAGGAGCACCACGACTACCGCGGCTACGCCGGTACCGTCGCCAGCGGGGTCTTCCGCGTCGGTGACGACGTCACGGTGCTGCCCAGCGGCCTGCCGACGACGATCGCCGGCATCGACGGCCCGCGCGGCCCGGTGGACGAGGCCTTCCCGCCGATGGCGGTGACGCTGCGACTCGCCGACGACCTCGACATCTCCCGCGGCGACCTCATCAGCAAGCCGGAGAACGCCCCGACGGCGACGCAGGACCTCGACGCGCTGGTCTGCTGGATGACCGACGAGCCGCTGCGGCCGCGCCAGCGGATCGCGGTCAAGCACACCACCCGCACGGCGCGCGCGATGGTCAAGGAGCTGGCCTACCGGCTCGACGTGAACACGCTGCACCGGGACCGGGAGGCCACCGAGCTCGGCCTCAACGACATCGGCCGGGTGCGCCTGCGCGTCACCCAGCCGCTGTTCGTCGACGACTACACCCGCAACCGGGTGACCGGCCGCTTCATCCTGGTCGACGAGGCCACCAACGCCACCGTCGGCGCCGGGATGCTCACCCCCGCCGGCTGAACGAGGCCCCTCCGGGCACCGCCCCGAGCCTGCGAGGGGTGACGAGAGAGGGGTGGCCCTCCTGCAGGGGCCCGCCGCGAGCCTGCGAGCGGTGGGTCCCTGCAGGGGGGTCCTCTGTCAGGCTGCGGCTGCGGGAGCCCCTGCTGCCTTCTCCAGCGCCCGGCGGGTGAGCAGCCGGGCGAGGTGGCGGCGGTACTCCTGGTCGGCGTGCATGTCCGCGCCCGGGCTGGTGCCCTGGTCGGCCAACGCCGCGGCCTCCTCGATGGAGGCGCCACGGGCCAGGGCCTCCTCGGTGGCGGTGGCGCGCACGACCGACCCCGCCATGTTGGCCAGCGCGACGCGGAGCTGTCCGCCCGCCCCACCACCCCGACTGCCGACCGCGGCGGCCGCGACGATCGGCCAGTCGTTGGCCCGGCGGGTGAACTTCTCGTAGGCCCAGCCGGCCGAGCCGGTGCGCGGCACCCGGATCTCGACGATCAGCTCGTCCTCGGCCAGCGCCGTCTCGAAGAACCCGAGCCAGAACTCGGTGATCGGGATGTCCCGGCGCCCGCTCGGGCCCTGGACGACGACCGTGCCGCCCAGCGCCAGCAGCGCGGTGGGCAGGTCCGACGCCGGGTCGCTGTGCGCGACCGTGCCGCCGATGGTGCCGCGGTGGCGCACCTGCGGGTCGCCCACCTGGCTGGCGACGTAGGGCAGGAGCGGCGCCTCCGCCTGGGCGACCTCGTCCTTCTCCAGCTCGTGGTGCCGGGTGCCCGCGCCGATGGCGACCTCGTCGCCGTCCACGCGGACGTAGGACAGCCCCGGGATGCGGCTGATGTCGATGAGCACCGCCGGCATGGCCAGGCGCAGCTTCATCAGCGGCAGCAGCGAGTGCCCGCCGGCGAGGACCTTCGCGTCGTCCCCGTGCTCGACGAGCGCGGCCACCGCCTCCTCGACCGAGGTCGGCCGCACGTACTCGAACGACCCGGGGATCATGCCCACTCCTCGCTGGCGCTCGTCGGGCGCATGACCCGGGATGCTGCGCCCTCGGATGCCCTCGCGAGCTCGGTCATCGGGACACCTCCTGCGCCTGCGGGACCTGACCGGCGGCGGGGCCGGCCCCGGCCGCGCTCCGGACCGCCCGGACGATGTTGTGGTAGCCGGTGCAGCGGCAGAGGTTGCCCTCCAGCCCCTCCCGGATCTCGCGGTCGGTGGGGTCGGGGTTGTCGGCCAGGACGCCGATGGCGGCCATCACCATGCCCGGGGTGCAGAACCCGCACTGCAGACCGTGCTCCTCGCGGAACGCCTGCTGCATCGGGTGCATCTCGCCGTCCGGACCGGCCAGCCCCTCGATCGTGGTCACCTGCGCGCCGTCGGTCTGGGCCGCCAGGACCGTGCACGACTTCACCGACAGCCCGTCCACG
Organism: Geodermatophilus sp. URMC 65; assembly: GCF_053502545.1. Classification (NCBI taxonomy): domain Bacteria; kingdom Bacillati; phylum Actinomycetota; class Actinomycetes; order Geodermatophilales; family Geodermatophilaceae; genus Geodermatophilus; species Geodermatophilus sp. URMC 65. The sequence goes on along the minus strand of NZ_CP199954.1, from coordinate 3,178,341 downwards.
ATGACGGTGCACGCGCCGCACGAGGTGGTGTCGCATCCGAGGTTGGTCGCCTTCAGCCCGCAGACCTCACGCAGGTAGTGCGCCAGCAGCAGCCGGGGTTCCACGTCGTCGGTGCGCTGCTGTCCGTTGACGGTGATCGAGACCTGCATCAGTTGGCTCCCTGGGCCTGCTGGATGGCCCGGAACACCCGCATCGGGGTGGTGGGCATGTCGATGTGCCGGACGCCGAGGTGGGCCACGGCGTCGATGACCGCGTTCTGCACGGCCGGGGTGGCGCCGATCGTCCCGGCCTCGCCGATGCCCTTCGCGCCGAGCGCGTTCATCGGGGTCGGCGTGGCCATCTCGACGAGTTCGAAGCTGGGCAGCTCGGTGGCGGAGATGAACGGGTAGTCGGCCAGCGTCGAGGTGGTCGGGTTGCCGTCCTCGTCGTAGAGCACCTCCTCCAGCAGCGCCTGCGCCACCCCCTGGGCGTAGCCGCCGTGCCGCTGCCCCTCGGCCAGCAGCGGGTTGAGGATCGTGCCGGCGTCGTCGACCGCGATCAGCCGGGACACCTCGGCCTTGCCGGACTCGACGTCCACCTCCACGACCACCACGTGGGCGCCGAAGGGGAACGTCGGCGCCGCGGCGGTGAACCTGGTCTGCACCAGCAGCTGCTCGTCCTCGGCCAGCTCGGCGAACGTGATCCCCGTCCCCGGCGTCCCGCGCACGGCGAGCCCGGCGAGACCCAGGTCGACGATCAGGTCCTCGGGGTCGACCTCCAGCTTCTCCGCGGCCCGCTGCCTGGCCAGCTCGACCAGCTCGCCGGCCGCCTGGTGCACCGCCGCGCCGCCCTGCTGCAGGCTGCGCGACCCCATCGTCCCGCCGCCCTCCGGCACCCGGTCGGTGTCGCCGTGCACCACGGTGATCTTCTCCACCGGGATGCCGAGCTGGTCGCTGGCGATCATCGCCCACGCGGTGGCGTGCCCCTGGCCGTGCGGGGAGGTGCCGGTGAGCACCGTCGCCGTGCCGTCCGGGTGGACCTCGAGCGAGGCGGCCTCCCCGGTGCCGGCGCCGTTGTCGGCCCCGGTGATCTCGACGTACACGGACATCCCGATGCCGAGCTGCCGCGCGTCCCCCCGCTCCCGGCGCCGGGCCTGCTCGGCCCGCAGCTCGGGATAGCCCGCGGCCTCGAGCGCCTTGTCCAGGGCCGCGGTGTAGTCGCCGTTGTCGTAGGTGGCGCCCATCGGTGTCTTGTGCGGCTCGCTGAACGCCGGCAGCAGGTTCTTCCGGCGCACCTCGGCCGGGTCCATGCCGATCTCGGCGGCGAACAGGTCGATCGCCCGCTCCAGCGCCGCGGTGGCCTCCGGCCGGCCCGCGCCCCGGTAGGCGCCGATGGACGTCGTCGTGGTGGCCAGCGCGCGGGCCTGGGCGTGCACCCGCGGGAAGCCGTAGACCCCGGGGGCCATCAACATGGTCAGGGTGGGCAGCACCGTGCCGATCCGGGGGTAGGACCCGCAGTCCTGGTCCACCACGAGGCTGTACGCCTCGATCGTCCCGTCCCGGCGGCCTCCGATGGTGACCACCTGGTCCTGCGCCCGGCCGTGCAGCATGCCGATCAGGTTCTCCGACCGGTTCTCCGCCCAGCGCACCGGCCGGCCGACGTGCCGGGCCAGCCAGGCGATCAGGGCGTACTCGGGATCGGCGCCGATCTTGGCGCCGAAGCCACCGCCGACGTCGGGGGTGATCAGGTGGATCAGGTCGGGGTCCATCTTGAGCCAGTCCCCGAACTGCCCCCTGGCCTGCTGGGCGCCCTGGTTGGTGCACCAGACGGTGGCCCGGCCGTCCTCGCCCCAGACGGCGGCCGCGGCCCGGCTCTCCAGCGGCACCGGCGCCACCCGCTGGTTGACCATCGACTGGGTCACGACGACCTCGCAGCCGTCGAAGAAGTCCGCCGGCGCGGGTTCGCCGAACGAGGCCATGACGTTGGTGCCCGCCTCGGGGAACAGCAGCACCTCGTCGGAGGCCGCCGCGGCGGTGCCGACCACCGCGGGCAGCGGGTCGATGTCGACGGCGACCATCTCGGCGGCGTCCTCGCCCTGGTAGCGCTCCTCGGTGAGGACGACGGCGATCGGGTCGCCGACGAACCGGACGCGGTCCGACGCCAGCCACGGTCGGGTCATCGCGGAGTTGACGAACGGGAAGGGCGGTGGGATCGGGACGAGGTCGGCGACGTCCTCGGCCGTGACCACGGCGACCACGCCCGGCGCCTCCAGGGCGGCGGAGGTGTCGACCGACAGCAGCCGGCCGTGGGCGACGGTGGACCGCACGAAGGTCGCGTGCAGCGCCCCGGTGAGCCGGTCGTCGGCCAGGTCGTCGGTGTAGGTCGCTCCGCGTGTCAGGAACAGCGGGTCTTCGGTGCGGACCACCCGCGTACCGAGGATGCTCATGTGCTCACCTTCCGTGCGGTGGGTGACCGCGGTCACTATCGACGATCGAGCGCCCCTCCGCCACCCCATCCTCCTGCGGACCCGCCGGTGCCGGGGCCGGCGGTCGCGCCGGATGTGCCGAGCTGACCGGGATGGACGGCCGGGCTGCTCACCACGCTGCCGGTGCTCTGCTTCGGCGCCTTCGCCAGGCTGGCGCCGGGCATCGCCCGGCGGGTGGGCCTCGAGCTCGCCGTCGCGGCGTCACGGCGTCGCTGCTCGTGCTGGCCGCAGGGATCGCGCTGCGGCTGTTCGCGCCCGTGGCCCTGCGCTGCGCCGGCAGCCTGCTGGCGGGCCGCGCCTCCAGCGTGGCGCCGCACGACGCCGGGCGGGTCCTGTCGGTCACGCCCGGCGTCGGTCGGTCGAGGGTCAGCCCGCGGGGTCGGCGTTGGGGTCGGGCGCCTTGCTGGCGTCGCCGTCCCAGTCCTTGCCCGCCACGTCAGCGTGCTCGGAGATGCTGTCGGTCTGCTCGGCGACGGTCTGCACCATCTCCTCGTCGGAGAGCCCCTCGCCCGCGCTGTAGGTCTTGCCGTCCGGCTCGCTCATGCCGTCTCCTCCTCGCTGGATCGGTCCCCCCGCCCCTCCCCGGGAGCCGTCGTCGGCAAACCCGGGCCGGAGCCACGGCGGCCGTCCCCCGGCCCCGCAGCCGCGAGCTCGAACCAGACCCGCTTGCCGTCGGTGTGGTCCTCGACCCCCCAGCGGTCGGCGATGCCCTCCACCAGCTGCATCCCCCGTCCCCGCCGGGCGGCGACCTCGAACTCCCGCACGACCGGCCGGAGCGCGGAGCCGTCAGCGACCGAGATGCGCAGCCAGTCCTCGGACAACGCGACCTCGAGGGTGAAGGAGGCACCGCCGGCGACGTGGTCGACCACGTTGGTGACGAGCTCGGTGACGAGGAGGGCGGCGTCTCCGGCGTCGTGCGGAGCCTTCCAGGCGCCCAGCAGGTCCAGCACGAGGTGCCGGGCGACCGGGACGCTGGCGGGCACCGGTCTCAGGTCGACCGTGGCGGTGAGCGTGGACATCCGGACTCCCCCTCGACGGGGTCCCGAACGCAGGCGAACCCATGGGCGCGGACTCGATGCCGCGCCACCCCGTTGTACGCAACGTAAGCGTCGCGAGGGTCGCACGCAACGACCATTGCCCAGCGAGGGCTGTGGCGTGTCACGGGTCTTGCACTCGGCCCCGGGACGACGGATAGTGGGCAACCGGATTGCTCGCATCCATCCACCACGAGAGTCGGAGGGCCCGTGTCGACCGACCGCACCGAGCAGGACCCGGCCGTCCGTGCGCTCACCGAGCTCCTGACCGTGCTGGACACCTGCATGATCGAACTGGGTGGCGCCCGCACGCGGGCCGAGAAGCTGCTCGAGGAGCGGCAGAGCGGCCGCGCCTGGCTGGACCTCGTCACCGCCGAGTCCCGCCCGCTGGTCGTCGAGCAGCTCAGCTCGGTGATGGCCGCCCTGGCCGGCGCCGGGGGCGCCTGGCGGCGCGAGCAGGCGTACGCCCTGGCCTCCGAGCAGGTCAGCATCAACCGGATCGCCGCGATGTTCGGCGTCACCCGTCAGCGCATCTCCGCCCTGCTCCGCGAGCGGGCCCGCGGCGCCCACAGCTGAGAGAGGACCTGCCCCCGCCACTCGCAGGCTCGCGCCAGGCCCCGTCCAGAGGCTCGCCGCTGGCCCCGTCCCGGGTCCCGCCCCGAGCGTGCGAGGGGTGGGGAGGACGGGGTCCTTCCACGGTGAGGAGGACGGAGTCCTCCTGCCTGCAGGGGGCCTCGGGACGGCGCGGCCTCCTGCTAGGCGATGAGCGCGTCGATGGCCTTGTGGACCCGCTGCTCCGACACCGGCCGCGGGGTGCCGACGCTCTGCGCGAACAGGCTGACCCGCAGCTCCTCGAGCATCCAGCGCACCCGGGCCACCGGGTCGTCGGGCGCCCCCGTCGACGGCACCTGGGCGCGCAGCTGCTCGTACTCGGCGGTGACCGCGGCGACCTGCTGCATCCACAGCTCGTCGCGCACGGCGTTGGCGGGCAGCTTCTCCAGCCGGTGCGCCATCCCCCTGAGGTAGCGCACCAGGTCCGGCAGCCGGCGCCGCCCGGCCGCGGTGACGAAGCCGCGGTGCAGCAGGCCGCCCATCTGCCGGCGCAGGTCCGCGACCGCCGCCTGGGGCACCCGCCGTCCCGGCGCCGCACCGATCGCGACGGCGACCTCGCGGGCCTGGACCAGCACCGCCTCGACCCGCCGCACGGTGTCGGTGGTCAGCGGCAGCAGCTGCGCGCGGGCGGTCTGCACCAGCGCGGCGAAGCCGACCTCGTCCCGCGGTGGCCCGCCGGCAGCGGCGAGCAGCTCGTCGGCGACCGCGTCCACGCAGTCGTCGACCAGCGCGGGGATCTCACCGTCGGGGTTGAACTGCAGCGCCAGCCGGGTGGCCGGGGACAGCCCCTTCACCACCTGCCGGGTGGGTGAGCCGGCGACCAGCACCAGCAGCCGCCGGGCCCCGCGCCAGGTCAGCCGGGTGGCCTCGACCTCGGTGGCGACCACGCGGACGCCGACCGTCGTCCCCTCGTCGACCAGCGCCGGGTGAGCGGTGACCACGTGCCCGCCGCGGCGGACCTCGACGGTGCGCGGCAGCGTGCCGAACGTCCAGGCGGTCTGGCCGGTGCGCTCGACGTCCGAGGCGGCCGCGGCCAGGCTGGCCCGGCTCTGCGGCGCGACCTCGCGGCGCAGCGCCTGCAGGTCCTTGCCGGTGGCCAGGGGACGGTGCCGGTCGTCGACGACGCGGAACGTGGCCCGCAGGTGGTCGGGCACCTGGTCCGGCGCCCACGCGTCCGGCGGGACGACGACCCCCGCGACCCGCCGTAGCTCGCGCTCCAGCGCCGGCAGCAGCGGCTCGGTCGGCGTGATGCGCGGCAGCACCTCGCGCACCCGGTCGGGGATCGGCACCAGCGCGCGGCGCAACTGCTTGGGCAGGGTGCGCAGCAGCGCGGTCACCAGCTCCTCGCGCAGCCCCGGGACGGTGAAGGCCAGCGACTCGCCGGACGTCCGCTCGGCGACGGTGTCCAGCACGGCCAGCGGGACGTCGACGGTGACGCCGTCGGTCGGGGTGCCCGGCGCGAACGCGTAGGACAGCGGCAGGGTCAGCCCCTGCGTCAGCGGCACCTCGTCCGGGAAGTCCTCGACCCGCACCTGGCCGGCCGCGGCGGCGTTGGTGAGCATCTCCGGGGGAAAGGTGAGCAGGTCCGGCTGCTCGCGCCGCGCGCCCTTCCACCACCTGTCGAAGTGCCGGGTGGAGACGACGTCCGCCGGGATGCGGGCGTCGTAGAGCTCGAACAGCGTCTCGTCGTCCACCCGGATGTCACGACGCCGGGCCCGCTCCTCCAGCTCGGCGACCCGCTGCATCGCCTTCTGGTTGTCGTGCCAGAAGCGGTGGTGCGTCGTCCACTCGCCCTGGACGAGGGCGTGCCGGATGAACAGCTCGCGGGAGACGACCGGGTCGATCGAGCCGTACTGCACGCGGCGGCCGACGACCAGCGGGATGCCGTAGAGGGTGACCCGCTCGGTGGCGACGACCGAGCCGCGTTTGGCGTCCCAGCGCGGCTCGGAGTACTGCCGCTTGACCAGGTGCTCGGCCAGCCGCTCGACGACCTCGGGGTCGATCCGGGCGACGGTGCGGGCGAACAGCCGGCTGGTCTCCACCAGCTCGGCGGCGACCACCCAGCGCGGCGGCTTCTTCGCCAGCGGGGTACCGGGGGCGAGGACGAAGCGGGCGTTGCGGGCGCCCAGGTACTCGCGGCCCCCGCGCCGCCGGTCGCCGTCCCTCCCCTTGGTGTCCTCCACCTGGAGACCGACGTGGGAGAGCAGGCCGGCCAGCAGCGCGGTGTGGATGCCGCGCTCGTCGGGCTCGGCCGCGAGCTCACCGACGGACATGCCCAGCCGGCGCGCGGTGCTGCGCAGCTGGCCGTAGAGGTCCTGCCACTCGCGGATGCGCAGGTAGTGCAGGAACTCGCGCTTGATCGTGCGCCGGAACTGGCTGCCCGACAGCGCCTCCTGCTGCTCGCCGAGGTACCGCCACAGGTTGAGCAGCGCGAGGAAGTCGGAGTTCTCGTCGGCGAACCGGGCGTGCGCCTGGTCGGCGGCCTGCTGGTGCTCGGTGGGCCGCTCGCGGGGGTCCTGGATGGTCAGCCCCGCGGCGATGACCAGGACCTCCTCCAGCACGCCCCGCCGGTCGGCCTCGACGACCATCCGCGCCATCCGCGGGTCCAGCGGCAGGGCGGCCAGCGCCCGGCCGGTGGGGGTCAGCGCGCCGTCCCCGGCGAGGGCGCCGAGCTCCTCGAGCAGCGCCACGCCGTCGGCGACCGCGCGCCGGTCCGGCGGGTCGATGAACGGGAAGTCGGCGACGTCCCCCAGCTCGAGGGCGGCCATCTGCAGCAGCACCGAGGCCAGGCTGGTGCGCAGGATCTCCGGGTCGGTGTACTCCGGCCGGCTCTCGAAGTCCTCCTCGGTGTAGAGCCGGATGGCGATGCCCTCGGAGGTGCGCCCGCAGCGACCGGAGCGCTGCCGCGCCGAGGCCTGGCTGATCGGCTCGATCGGCAGCCGCTGCACCTTCAGCCGGGAGCTGTACCGGGAGATGCGCGCGGTACCCGGGTCGACGACGTAGCGGATCCCGGGCACCGTCAGCGAGGTCTCGGCGACGTTGGTGGCCAGCACGATCCGCCGCCCGGTGTGCGGGGCGAAGACGCGGTGCTGGTCGGCCGCTGAGAGCCGCGAGTAGAGCGGCAGCACCTCGGCGGAGGGGAAGCGCTCGGTGAGGACGTCAGCGGTGTCGCGGATCTCCCGCTCACCGGCGAGGAAGACCAGGACGTCGCCCGGGCCCTCGGCGGTCAGCTCGGCGACGGCGTCGGCGATGGCGGTGACCTGGTCCCGGTCCGGGTCGGATGTCGGGTCGTCGGGGTCGACCACCGGCCGGTAGCGGACCCCGACCGGGTAGGTGCGCCCGCTGACCTCGACGACCGGGACCTCGGCCCCGTCGACCGAGCCATGCCCGTCGTCGCCGAGTCCTGCGAAGTGCTTGGCCACCCGCTCGACGTCGATCGTCGCCGAGGTGATGACCAGCTTGAGGTCGGGACGCCGGGGCAGGATCTGCGCCAGGTAGCCGAGCAGGAAGTCGATGTTGAGGCTGCGCTCGTGCGCCTCGTCGAGGATGAGCGTGTCGTACTGGCGCAGCAGCCGGTCGCGGCCGATCTCGGCCAGCAGGACGCCGTCGGTCATGACCTTGACCAGCGTCGTGTCGCCGACCTGGTCGGTGAAGCGCACCTTCCAGCCGACGACCTCGCCCAGCGGGGTCTCCAGCTCCTCGGCGATCCGCTCGGCCACGGTGCGCGCGGCGATCCGCCGCGGCTGGGTGTGCCCGATCCGGCCCCGCACGCCGCGGCCGAGCTCGAGGGCGATCTTGGGCAGCTGGGTGGTCTTGCCCGAGCCGGTCTCCCCCGCCACCACGACCACCTGGTGCTCGCGCAGCGCCGCGGCGATGTCCTCGCGGCGGGCACTGACCGGCAGCTCCGCGGGGTAGCGCACGGTCGGGACGGCGGCGCGACGACGGGCGATCCGCTCCTCGGCGGCCGCGACGTCGGCGGCGATCCGCGAACGCTGCCGGGCCCGGGCCTCGGCGTCCCTGGTCCTGCGGGTGCCGTCGAGCCGGCGGCGCAGCCGGTGCTCGTCCTCGAGGGTCAGGCCGGCCAGCCGCGCACGCAGGTCGTCGGGCGGGGTGGTCACGACGGTCTCCTCGTCTGGGGGCAAGGCATGGGGCGCGCGGCGGCGGGTGGACGGCGACCGGCGCGGTCTCCAGGATCGCACCGGACGCCGTGTGGCGGTCGTGGCCCGCCTCACTTGCATGGGCCGTACAACTGTTTGCTTGATCCGTACAACAGCTTGTACGGTGCATGCGTTCCGTCCCCTGTCCGCTGGAGACCGCCGTGCCGTCACGCGCTCGGGTGCCCGACCCCGCCACGCCCGGCGACGACCGGCTCGCCGACCTGCGCACGCTCGGCGAGCAGCTGCCGCGCTTCATGCGGTTGGTGCACGCCCTCAAGGCGCACCAGGCCACCGAGGGCCGCGCCGCGCTGGTCCTGCTGTTCCCGCTCGAGCGGCTCGGCCCGCTGCGGCAGAGCACGCTGGCCGAGCTCGTGCACGCCGACCCGTCGACGGTCAGCCGGCACGTGTCCTCGCTGATCGAGCAGGGGCTGGTCCAGCGGGTCGCCGACGAGACCGACGGGCGGGCCAGCCGTCTCGTCGTCACCGACGCCGGCTCCGCCGCACTGCAGCAGGTCCGGGCCGAGCGGGAGGCCCACCTCGCCGCGGCCACCGCCGACTGGCCGACCGCGGAGCTGACCGCCCTCACCCGGCTGTTCGGCCGCCTCCTCGACGACCTCACCGCGTCACTGCCCACCGAACCCGCCGCCGTGCCAGGCGCCGCCCGACCGAGAGAGAAGTGATGACGCACAGCACCCGCGCCCGCGTGGCAGAGCGGAGCGGCGCCCGAGCGGCGGCCTCCGCACCGGGCGCGGACGGCGCCTTCACCCACCGGCAGATCCTCACGATCATCGCCGGGCTGATGGTCGCGATGTTCCTGGCGGCGCTCGACCAGACCGTCGTCGCGACCGCGATCCGCACGATCGCCGACGACCTGGACGGCTACGACCTGCAGGCGTGGGCGACGACGGCCTTCCTCATCACGTCGACGATCTCGACCCCGCTGTACGGGAAGCTCTCCGACATCTACGGACGACGGCCGTTCTACCTGTTCGCGATCGGGGTCTTCGTCGTCGGCTCGGTGCTCTGCGGCATCGCCGACACGATGTACCAGCTGGCCGCCTACCGGGCGCTCCAGGGCGTCGGCGCCGGTGGCCTGATGTCGCTGGCCCTGGCGATCATCGGCGACATCGTGCCGCCGCGGGAGCGCTCGCGGTACCAGGGCTACTTCATGGCCGTCTTCGGCACCTCCAGCGTGCTCGGCCCGGTCATCGGCGGCTTCCTCGCCGGCCAGTCCTCGCTGCTGGGGCTGACCGGCTGGCGCTGGATCTTCATGATCAACGTGCCCCTCGGGATGCTGGCCTTCGCCGCCGTGTACCGGGTGCTGCACCTGCCGCACGTGCGCCGGGACCACCGGATCGACTGGCCCGGGGCGCTGGCGCTGATCACCTTCGTCGTGCCGCTGCTCGTCGTCGCCGAGCAGGGCCGTGTCTGGGGCTGGACGTCGGGCCGGGCCCTGCTCTGCTACGTCGTCGGTGCCGTCGGCCTCGCCCTCTTCCTGGTGGCCGAGCGGGCCTTCGGCGACGAGGCGCTGCTGCCGCTGCGGCTGTTCGGCAACCGCAGCTTCGCCGTCGCCAGCAGCGGCAGCGTGGTGGTGGGCGCCGCCATGTTCGGCGGTCTGCTGCTGCTCCCCCAGTACCTGCAGATCGTGCACGGCTCCAGCGCCACCGTCGCCGGGCTGCAGATGATCCCCCTGGTCGCCGGGATCATGATCGGCGCGATGAGCTCGGGCATCACGATCTCCAAGACCGGGAAGTACAAGGTCTTCCCCCTGGCCGGCACCAGCCTGATGGCCGCCGCCCTGCTGTCGCTGTCCTTCGTCGTCGGCGCCGAGACGTCGATCTGGGTGCTGGTGCCGTTCATGGTCCTGCTTGGCGTGGGGCTGGGCTTCAACTTCCAGCCCGCGGTGCTCGCGGTGCAGAACGCCGTGCCACCGAGCCAGATGGGCGTGGCCACCTCCTCGGTCACGTTCTTCCGTCAGATGGGCGCCACGATCGGCACCGCCGCGTTCCTCTCCGTGCTGTTCAGCCGCCTCCCGGTGGAGATCGAGGAGTCGGTGACGTCGGCGGCGGCCACGGACCCGCGGGTCGCGCAGGCGCTGCAGAGCGGTCAGCTGCAGGCCGGCGGCGACCTCTCGGACACCTCGTTCATCCAGGGGCTGCCGTCGTTCCTGGCGCTGCCGTTCAAGACCGGGTTCTCCACCTCGATCGACCTGGTGTTCCTCATCGCCGCGGTCGTGGCGGCGATCGGGTTCTTCGTGTTCCTGTTCCTGCCGCAGCTGGCGTTGTCGAACAAGTCCGGCATCCAGGCCGCCCGCGAGGCGGCGCGGCAGACCGCGGGTGAGCCGTCCGCCGACGAGCCGGCCGGTCAGCCCACGCAGGCGGTCGGCGCCGCGGCCCCGACGTCCACCGCCCCGCCGGTGGGTCGCCCTGGCGACGCCGAGACGGCCGATCCCCACCGCGACGGGCAGCCGAAGCACGGGGCCCAGCACTCGTTCGACGTGGTGCTCCGGGGCTCCGACCGGCACCAGGTGGCCGAGACGATCGAGCGCCTCGAGGCCGACATCCAGGTGGCGATGGCCGACCGCGACGCGGCGATGAGCCGCTGGTCCGACCTCGCCGACCAGATCTCGGCGCTGCACGCGGAGATCGACCAGCTGCGCCCCCAGGTGGCATCGTCCGGGCCGCCGACCCTCGAGAACATCAGCGAGCGCATCCAGCACCTGCTGCGGCTGGCCGAGGAGGAGGCCGCGGAGATCCGTCGGGCCGCCGAGCAGGAGGCCCAGGCGCTGCGGGAGCACACCGCCGCCGAGGAGCGGGCGATGCACGAGCGGCACGCCGCCGGTCAGGCCGAGGTCGACCGGATGATCGCCGAGGCCCGGCAGAACGCCGAGCAGATCGCCAGCGCGGCGCAGATCCGCGCCGACGAGCTGGTCGCCGAGGCCCAGGAGAAGGTCGCCCGGCTCGACGCCGAGTCGCAGGCCCGGCGGGCCAAGGTCGAGCAGGACTTCGAGGTCGCCCGGCGGGCGCGCCGCCAGGAGGCCGCCCGCCTGGAGGAGGAGCGGGAGCGCTCCGCGACCGAGGCCGCCCGCCAGCGGGTCGCCGCGGCCGAGGAGCACGCCGCCCGGCTGATCAGCGAGGCCGAGGCCTCCGCGGCGGCCGTCCGTGCGATGCGCGACGAGCTCACCGGCCGGCTGGTGGAGACCCGCCGGCCGCTCGAGCGGCTGCCCGAGGACCCCGCAGGTGACACGGCGTCCCGGGTCGACCCGGCGACGGTCGCGCAGCCCGCGGTCCGGCCCGACGCCGCCGACGACACCGACACCGGCAGCCAGCCGGTCACCCCTGGCCGGCGCTGACCCCCGGGACTCGTCCTGCTCGGTGGTCGGACACCGCGGGACACCGCCATCCCCTGCCGCCGGTCCGGTCCACGGGCGGCGGGAGGGAGCCCACCGCGACACGGCAGCGGCCCGGTGTCGACCGCGCCTGGCCCGCGCGTCGCCCGACGAGCGGGCCCCGGAGGGTCAGGGCGTGAAGACCGCCCGCACGCAGCCGTCGCTCTTGTCCTTGAACATCTGGTAGCCCCGCGGCGCCTCCTCGAGCGGCAGGACGTGGGTGGCCAGGTGCTCGGTGGTCAGCTCGCCGCGGGCCATGTGCTCGAGGATCCGCGGCATGTAGCGCTGCCCGTGCACCTGGGCGCCGCGCACGGTCAGGCCCTTGTTCATCATCGCGCCGAGCGGGAACTTGTCCACCATCAGCGCGAAGACGCCGAGCACGAAGACGCTGCCGCCCTTGCGGCAGGCCAGGATCGCCTCCCGGACGGCGGAGGGCCGGTCGGTCTGCAGCCGCAGCTGCTGTTTGACCTGGTCGTAGGCGCCCTGGATGCCGGAGCTGTGCGCCTCCATGCCGACCGCCTCGATGCAGACGTCGGGGCCACGGCCGCCGGTGACCTCGCGCAGCTCGGCCAGGACGTCGGTGCGCGAGTAGTCGATCGTCTCGGCGCCGACGTGCTCGCGGACCTGGGCCAGCCGCTCGGGCAGGCGGTCGATGACGTACACCCGCTCCGCGCCCAGCAGCATGGCGGCCCGGGCCGCCATCTGGCCGACCCCGCCGGCGCCCCAGACGGCGACGACGTCCCCCGGCTTCGTGCCGGCCAGGTCGGCGCCCATCCAGCCGGTGGAGACGGCGTCGGAGGCGAACAGCGCCCGCTCGTCGCTCACCCCCTCGGGGACGACGAACGCGCCGACGTCGGCGTAGGGGACCCGGACGTACTCCGCGTGGCTGCCGGCCCAGCCGCCCATCGCGTGCGAGTAGCCGAAGCAGCCGCCCGGGCTCTGGCCCCACAGCGACTCGGTGATCCCCGGGTTCGGGTTGCCGTTGTCGCAGAGGCTGTAGAGCTCCTGCTTGCAGTACCAGCAGGTGCCGCAGGCGATGAAGGAGTTGACGACGACGCGGTCGCCCACCTTCCGGTCCCGCACCCCCCTGCCGACCTCGACGACCTCGCCCATGAACTCGTGACCGAGGACGTCGCCGGCCCGCATGAACGGGATGTAGCCGCCGAGCAGGTGCAGGTCCGAGCCGCAGGTGGTGGTCCGGCGCACCTGCAGGATGACGTCGTGGTCGTTGAGGATCTGCGGGTCCGGGACGGTCTCCACCGAGACCTCGTTGACCCCGGTCCAGGTCACGGCCCTCACGATGCCCCCTCGCTCCCGGCCGGCGAAGCCGGCACGATCCCACAGCCGCTCACAGCACACCCTCTCCCCCGGCGCGAGCCGTCGCGCCCTCCAGCGCCGCGCCCTGCGGCGTCGGCTTGCGGACGCCGTGCGGCGCGGGGTCCACCCGCAGCACCTCGCCCACCTCGATCAGCTGCTTGGTCTCCCGGAGCGCGGCGCGCAGCGCACGCAGGTCGTCGTCCGACGGCCGGTCGCGGTAGCGCGCGGCGAGCTCGGTTCCGCGGTCGCCGGGCGCCGGCGTGATGCGCAGCTCGACGCGGTCGCCGAGCGCGGCCAGCGGCGCGGGGAGGTCCGCACCGGTGCCCACCTGCTCCGGCGAGCACAGCACGGTGACCGCGCGCCAGCGGCGGGCGGCGGTCTCGGGGTCCTCGGGAACCGACGACTGCCCCAGGCCGGGCAGCCGCACGTGCTGGAGGCGGCCGAGCAACGCTCCTCCTGCTCCCGTGGCGGCTCCCCGCAGGGAGTCGAGCAACCTGGGCACGGCCATGACGCGTCCTCCTGGGCATCGACGTCTGGAGGCCGCGGGCTACCCAGGACCCCGACGGGGCCAATCGTCCGGACCGGAACCGTCCGTCCGTCCCGCCCCCCCGCTGTCGAGCACGGGGTCGACCCGGGGGACGGCGCGGGGCCGAGGCCGGCCACCGCGGGCCCGCGGCCCGCCGTCCCCATGACGTCCTACTGTGGCGACACCGGGCGGACGGAACCCGGGTCCCTGCCGAACCGCTGCGGAGGCGTCGTGCGCTCGTCGTTGATCCTGTCCCGCCGCGACCTGGACTTCCTGCTCCACGAGTGGCTGGACGTCGAGGGCCTGCTGAAGCGCCCGCGCTACGCCGAGCACTCCCGGGAGACCTTCGACGCGGTTCTCGACCTGGCCGAGCAGATCGCCACCGAGCACTTCGCGCCGCACAACCGCAAGGCCGACGAGAACGAGCCGCACATGGTCGACGGCAAGGCCGTGCTCGTCCCCGAGGTGAAGCAGGCCCTCGACGTCTTCGTCGAGGCGGGGCTGATGGCCGGGGAGTTCGACGAGGAGTACGGCGGCATGCAGCTGCCGCACGTCGTCGGCCAGGCGGTCTTCGCCTGGTTCAAGGCGGCCAACGTCGGGACGTCGGCCTACCCGTTCCTCACCATGGGCAACGCCCGGCTGCTGCTCGCGCACGGCAGCCGGGAGCAGATCGACACCTACGTGCGCCCGGAGATCGAGGGCCGCTGGTTCGGCACGATGGCGCTGTCGGAGCCGCAGGCCGGCTCCTCGCTCGCCGACATCACCACCCGGGCGGTGCCGCAGGACGACGGCACGTACCGGCTGACCGGCAACAAGATGTGGATCTCCGGCGGCGACCACGAGCTGACCGAGAACATCGTCCACCTGGTCCTGGCCAAGATCCCCGGCGGCCCGCCCGGGGTGAAGGGCATCTCGCTGTTCATCGTCCCGAAGTTCCTCGTCAACGAGGACGGGACCCTCGGAGAGCGCAACGACGTCGTCCTGGCCGGCCTGAACCACAAGATGGGCTACCGGGGGACGACGAACACGCTGCTGAACTTCGGCGAGGGCGTGCACACCCCGGGCGGCCGGCCCGGGGCCGTCGGCTACCTCGTGGGCGAGCCGCACCGCGGCCTCACCTACATGTTCCACATGATGAACGAGGCCCGGATCGGCGTCGGGATGGGCGCGACCGTGCTCGGCTACACCGGCTACCTGCACGCCCTCGAGTACGCCCGCACCCGCACCCAGGGCCGCCCTGCGGCGGCCAAGGACCCGTCCTCGCCGGCGGTGCCGATCATCGAGCACCCCGACGTGCGCCGGATGCTGCTGGCCGCCAAGTCCTACGCCGAGGGCGGCCTGGCCCTGGGGCTGTACTGCGCCCGCCTCGTCGACGAGGAGCAGACCGCCGAGACCGAGGAGGAGCGCGCCCGCGCCCACCTGCTGCTCGACACCCTGACGCCGATCGCCAAGGCCTGGCCCTCGCAGTGGGGCCCGGTCGCCGACGACCTGGCGATCCAGGTGCACGGCGGCTACGGCTACACCCGCGACTACCCCGTCGAGCAGTTCTACCGGGACAACCGGCTCAACCCGATCCACGAGGGCACCAACGGCATCCAGGCGCTGGACCTGCTCGGTCGCAAGGTGGTCGCCCAGGGCGGCGCCGGGCTGCGGCTGCTCGGGGAGACGATCACCGCGACGACCGCCCGCGCCGCGGGGACGCAGTGGGCCGGCTTCGCCGCCGACCTCGACGCCGCCGTCGCCCGGATGGGCGCGGTGACCGCCACGCTGTGGGGCACCGGCGACCCGGACCTGGCGCTGGCCAACGCCAGCGTCTACCTGGAGGCCGCCGGCCACCTGGTGGTCGGCTGGCTGTGGCTGGAGCAGGCACTGGCCTGCGAGGGCTCCTCCGACGCCTTCCACGAGGGCAAGCGCGCGGCGGCCCGCTACTTCTGGCGCTGGGAGCTGCCGCGCACCCGCGCCCAGTTCGACCTGCTCGAGTCGCTGGACCGCACCGTCCTCGGCACCGACGGGGCCTGGCTCTAGGCGGAGGACCCCCCGGCCCTCGCAGGTTCGGAGCGGGCCCTGGACAGAGCCGGTGGGTGCCACGGCGGGGCACGGACACGGCTGCGCCCCGCGACTCCGAGGAGGCGCGGGGCGCGCTGGTGAGGTGCTGGAACAGCCACCGTTCAGGGGCCCGCTGGCCCCGTCCCGGGCCCCGCCCTGAGCCTGCGAAGGGTGGGCAGGACGGGGTCCTCCTACGAAGGGTGGGGGGGTCCTGTCCTACGAAGGGCGGGGGGGTCCCGCTACTAGGCGGCGCGGACACCCACCGGTTCGCCGGTCGCGGTCCGGGTGGTGGCCGGGCGGGCCGGGACGGCCTTCGCGGCACGCTGCTCCTGCTCGTAGCGCGCCGTCGAGGACGTGCCCAAGCCGATCACCAGTGCGGTCAGGACCAGGAACCCGAGGAGGGTCACGGCCGGCCACAGCACCATCAGTCAAACCCCTTTGTGCAGCAGGTCGCCGCAGAGGGTCGAAGGCCCCCCGTGGCACGTCGTTGCAGCGGGAATACCCCACCCGACCGCCGTCTCAATCGTCGAGTGGGGCGGTGGTGATGGGGTGTGACCGACCCCACGCAGCCGGGCAGGCGCGCCGGGTGGCACCGGGCGTGGTCTGATCCCCGGGTGTCCCGCCCCGCCGTCGACGAGCGACGCGGGCCGCGGCCGGTGGTGCTGGTCGCCGTCCTGGCGCTGGGGACGACCGCGCTGTCGCTCATGCAGAGCCTCGTCGTCCCGCTGCTGCCGGCGATCGGCACGCAGCTCGGGGTCTCGGCCAACGCCGCCGGCTGGGTGCTGACGGCCAACCTGCTCGCCGCCGCCGTCGCCACGCCGGTGCTGGGCCGCCTCGGGGACACCTGGGGCGAGCGCCCGGTGGCGCTCGGCGTCCTCGCGGCCATGTCGGTCGGCACGCTGCTGGCGCTGGTCACCTCCTCGCTGCCGCTGCTGCTCGTGGCCCGGGTGCTGCAGGGCGCCTCCTACGGCCTGTTCCCGCTGGCCATCAGCGTGCTGCGCCGCGAGCTGCCCGCCGCCCGGCTGGACGTCGCCATGTCGGTGGTGAGCAGCACGCTCGCGGTGGGCGGTGTGGTGGGCCTGGTGGCGGCCGGGGTGCTGACCCGGGACGGCGGCGACTACCACCGTCCCTTCTGGATCGGGCTGGTCGTCTGCCTGGTCACCCTGGTGCTCACGGCGGTCGTCCTCCCCCGCCGCCCGGCCACCGGGTCCGGCCGGGTCGACTGGGCCGGCGCCGCCGTGCTGGCCGCGGGGCTGGTGCTCCTGCTGCTGCCGGTGTCGCAGGGCAATGCGTGGGGGTGGACGTCGCCGGGGACGCTGGGCTGCCTGGCCGGGGCGGCGGTCGTCCTGCCCGGCTGGGTGCTGCTGCAGCGGCGGCGGACCCAGCCGCTGGTCCGCCCGGGCCTGCTGGCCGACCCGCGGATCGTCGTCCCGAACCTCGCCGGGCTGCTGACCGGGGTGGGCCTGTTCGCCTCCTTCCTCGTCGTCCTGCAGTACGTGCAGACGCCGCCCGGGGCCGCCGGGTACGGCTTCGGCGCCTCGGTGCTCGAGGCCGCGGTCGTCTACCTCCTGCCCGGCGGGGTGGCCGGCGTCCTGCTGGGGCCGGTCGCCGGGCGCATCGTGGCCCGGGTCGGCGCGCTGACCACGCTGGGCGTGGGCGCGGTGTGCGGGCTGGCGGGCTTCCTGCTGTTCGCGGTGCTGCGCGACACCCCGGCGCAGGTGGTCGCCGCCGGGCTGCTCACCCAGCTGTGGGTGACCGTGGCCTACGCGGCGCTGCCCGCGCTCGTGGTGGCCGCCGTCCGCCCCGAGGAGACCGGTGTCGCCAACGCGGTGAACTCCATCGCGCGGTCGGTCGGGCAGGCGGTGGGCAGCACGGTGACCGTCGCGGTCCTCGCCGCAGGCACGGGAGCCGCGACCGGGTTCCCCACGGCGGGGTCGTTCACCGCGGTCGCCCTCGTCGGCGCGGGCAGCGCGGCCGCCGTCGTCGCCGTGACCCTGGCCGGCCGGGGACGTCGGGGTGCGGCCGAGCAGACCGGGACGGTCGCGGTGCCCGGCGGCCGCTGAGGTCACGGAGCGGTCGCGACACACCGGCGGCGGGCATGGACCACGATCACCGTGGGCACCAACAGCGGGACGCCCCTACCCCGGAGGACTGACGATGGCCCGCTCCACCGGCCCGCGCGGCAGCGGCACCGCCGCGAACGAGACCCGCTTCACCGGCAACACCACCGGTGACCCCGCTCCGGACGACCCCAAGGTCAACGAGACCCGGCTCGACAACGCCCCGCAGGGCGCGGACAAGCAGCCGACGACCGGCGGCACGCTGAAGCGGACGCTGAAGGAGTTCAGCGAGGACAACCTCACCGACTGGGCGGCCGCGCTCACCTACTACGGCACCCTGGCACTGTTCCCCGCGCTGATCGCGATGCTGTCCATCGTCGGCCTGCTGACCGACCCGCAGCGGCTCACCGAGGCGCTGACCGCGGTCGTGCCCCAGCAGGCGGCCAGCACCCTGACCCCGGTGGTCGAGCAGCTCGCCGGCAACACTGCGCCGGTCGGCTTCGGTCTGGTCCTCGGCCTCGCCGCCGCCATCTGGTCGGCGTCGGGCTACGTCGGGGCCTTCACGCGCGCGGCCAACGTGGTCTACGAGACCCCCGAGGGCCGCAAGGTCTGGAAGCTCAAGCCGCTGCAGCTGCTGGTCACGCTCATCGGCGTGCTGTTCGCTGCGCTGGTCGTGGCCATGCTGGTGCTCAGCGGCCCGGTGGTCGACGCCGTCGCCGGGGCCATCGGTCTGCCTCCCGCGGTGGTGACCGTGTGGAGCTGGGCGAAGTGGCCGGTCGTCGTCGTGATCGTCGCGCTGATGATCGCCGTCCTCTACTACTCGACCCCCAACGTGAAGCTGCGCGGCTTCCGCTTCACCAGCCCGGGCGCCGCCGTGGCACTGCTGGTCTGGGCGGCCGCCTCGGCGCTGTTCGCCTTCTACGTGGCCAACTTCGGCAGCTACAACAAGACCTACGGCGCCCTGGCCGGCGTGATCGTCTTCCTGGTCTGGTTCTGGCTGACCAACCTGGCGCTGCTGTTCGGCATCGAGCTCGACGCCGAGATCGAGCGCACCAAGGAGCTCAAGGACGGCGTGCCGCTGGCGGAGAAGGAGATCCAGCTGGACGCCCGCGCCGAGCCGAAGGACCGGCACACGCATTGAGGACCGCCCTTCCCCCCACGCCTCGCGAGCTCGGCGCGGGACCCTGAGGGGTGGCCGTTCCACGACGACGACGGCCCCCTCCCGATCGGGAGGGGACCGTCGTCGTGTCGGTCTAGCGCGAGGTCGGCGGACGCTCGCCGCGGCGGGCCGGCGGGGTCCGCTCGACCAGGCCGGCGAGCCCGGCCAGCCCCCAGCTGACCGCCTGGCCGACCGGGGCCAGCCTCGCGGGGGCGCGGCGGACGACCGCGTCGACGACGTCGCGGCTGCGGTCGAGCACCGACAGGGGCAGCGCCGAGAGGGCGTTGCCCGGCGGACGGCGGGACACCGTCGGGTGCGGCCGGGTCGGCGAGATGCGGCGGACCAGGTCCCAGCGGCGGCCCAGCGCCTGCAGCTCCTCCGGGTCGAGGCACTCCTGCAGCCGGGGGAAGAGCACGTCCTCCTCGTCGCGGACGTCCTCGTTCAGCACCTCCACGAGCCGGGACAGCCGCTGCGCGCGCCGCGGGTCGTCGTGCCCGAGCGTCTCGAGCTCGCTGACCAGCTCGTTGACCTCCTGGTGCTCCTCCTCGATGCGCAGGGTCAGCTCCTCGCCGTCGGGTAGGACCCGGCGGATCACCGGCCAGAGCACGCTCTCCTCGGCGAATGCGTGGCTGAACACCAGGCGGTCGATGCGGGTCAGCACCTCCTCCTGCTCACGGCCGGTGGTGCCGTCCAGCTCGCGCAGGAGCCGGTCCAGCTGGATGTGGTCACGACGCTGGCGGACCAGGACGCTGCCCGCCCCCCCGAGCTCCTCGACCGACTGGTCGGCTATGGAACGGCTCACGGTAGGTACCTCCCGGTGGCGACTGCGGGTCGCTCTCCTGCCCGCTGGAGGTCACCGGCATGCGCGCGGCCGTTCTCCGTCGAGGCGCCCGGCTCGGGCGACGGAGCTGCGGCAGGACCTCGACGACACCTCATCGTCCGGACCGACCGCACGGCCGCCTGGTGGGGCGGGGTCGGAGCCCCGCGACACGGTTGTGCCCGATCTTGTTGTTCGCATGAGAAAAGCCGTGGGGACTGGTCGGAGGTCACCCGCAACGCAGACGAGGAAGGCCCTGATCGATGACCCAGTCGACGAGCACCACCACCGGCAGCAGCACCACCACCTCGACCGCTCTCAGCCAGGCCTCCCCCTCGGCGCTGCAGACCAGCCAGGGCAACACCACCATCGCCGACGGCGTCGTCCAGAAGATCGCCGGGCTCGCCGCCCGCGAGGTCTCCGGCGTGCACGCCCTCGGCGGCGGCGCGGCGCGCGCCTTCGGCGCCCTCCGCGAGCGCATCCCGGGCGCCACGCAGACCGCCGGCCAGGGCGTGGCGGTGGAGGTCGGCGAGAAGCAGGCGGCCGTCGACCTCGACGTCGTCACCGAGTACGGCGCACCGATCGCCGAGATCGCCCGCTCCGTGCGCCGCAACGTGATCAACGCGGTCGAGGGGATGACCGGACTGCAGGTCACCGAGGTGAACATCGCCGTCAACGACATCCACCTACCGACCGACGACCAGGGTCCGCAGGAGCCTGCGCGGGTCCAGTGACCTCCGGCGCCAGCACCGCGGCCACCCCGGACGCGGAGGCCATCGCCGCCGCGGTGCGCGCCGCGCCGGCAGTGGCCGCCCTGCACGCCGGGGGCCTGCGCCTGGTCGTCACGCTGCTGCCCGGCCGCCGGGTCGAGGGCGACCAGGTGACCGACGACCGGGTGACGGTCAGCGTCGTCGTCGCCCGGGGCGTCCCGATCGCGGTCCTGACCGACCAGGTCCGCACCCGGGTCGCGCCCCTGGCCGGCGGCCGGCCGGTCGACGTGCTCGTCGCCGACCTGCAACTGGCCGACGAGGAACAGCCGGCCCTGCCGCCGGGCCCCTCCGCCTGACCGACCCGGGAGGAGCCCGCGCCGTGCCGTCGCCCCTGTCCCCAGAGCAACGACGCCGGCGGCGCGCGGCCCTCCGCCGGCACCACCCCGACCTCGGCGGCGACGCCGAGGAGTTCACGCGCACGCTGCGGGCCTGGGAGTCCCCCTCGTCGGCAGGGACCCCCGGTCCGGCCGGCCCCGAGGTCCGCTTCGTACGCCGTCCCCGCGGCCCGCGCCGGCTGCTCGCCTGGTGGCAGCGCTGGTCGCGCCGCTCCACCGCTCCACGCCGCGTCGTGTGAGCCGCTCCGCTCTCCCTGGAGGTACCGCCATGCCCCCCACCGTGGTGGGTCTGCTCACCGGTCTGCTGCTCGGCCTCGCCTGGGTGATCGGCGGGTTCGACGCCTTCGTCGGCACGGCCGTCCTCGGCGTGATCGGCTCCCTCGTCGGCAAGGTCGTCTCCGGCCAGCTCGACCTGACGCCCTACCTGGGCGGCCGGGGGCAGGGCCGGTGACGGCGCTGGCTGCCGGCGCCGGGACCACCGACAGCGCCCCCGACGCGACCCCGCCCGAGGAGCGCGGCCGGCTGACCGTCGCCGAGCGCGTCGTCGAGCGGGTCGCGGGCTACGCCGCCACCCAGGTCGACGGCGCCGCCGCCGCGCCGCGCCGGCTGCTCGGCATCTCCGTCGGCGGAGCCCGTGCGGACGCCGAGGCCGCCGTCCGCGCCACCGTCGACGGGCACGTCGCCACCGTGACGGCGACCATCGCCGTCGCCTGGCCGCAGTCGGTGCGCCGGGTGACCGAGGCGCTGCGCGCCCGGGTCCGTGAGGACGTCCGCCGGATCACCGACGTCGAGGTCGCCCACGTCGACGTGGACGTCGTGGACTTCGCGACCGCCACCGCGCCCGCGCGGCGCGTGCAGTGAGGGGAGGACGGCGATGACCGTGGTGAACCGGGTCCTGGCCACCCTCCTGGCCCTGGCCCTCCTGCTCGGCGGCCTGCTGGCCGTCGTCGAGATCGTCCTAGCGGCGCTCGACCGACAGCCGTGGCTGGTGCCGCACCCCGACTGGACGGCCTGGCTGAGCAACCAGACGCTCGCCTCGGGCGTCGTCCGTGCCGCGCTGATCGGCGCGGTCGTGCTCGGGCTGGTGCTGCTGGTCCTCGCGCTGCGCCGCGGCCGCCCGGGCGCGCTGCCGCTGCCCGCACGGGTCGAGGCGGTGCGGACGACGGCCTCGCGGCGCGGCCTGGAGCGCACGCTGCGCGCCGCCGCGTCCCGGCCGGACGGCGTCCGGGACGCGCAGGTCAAGGCGCGCCGCCGCACCGTGCGGGTGCGGGCGGCCACGGCGCTGCGCGACCCCGCGGACCTGCAGTCCCGGGTGACCCAGGCCGTCACCGAACGGCTGGAGGAGCTCGGTCTCGCCGGCACGCTGCGGCCCCGCGTCACCGTCTCGAAGGGGGCCGGCCGATGAGCCGCCGCGTCGACACCGCCAACCGCACCGTCCTGGCCCTGCTCGGGCTGCTGTCGCTCGGCGGCGGTGCCGTCGGGCTGGCCGCGAGCTTCGGCGCCTTCGGCGACCCGCCGCCGGTGCTGCCCGGGTCGGCCCGCCGCTTCGAGGACGAGCAGCCCTGGTTCTGGTGGGCCGTCGCCGGCGTCTGCCTGCTGGTCGCGCTGCTGGCGCTGCGCTGGTTGCTCGCCCAGCTGCACACCGACCGGGTCACCCGCCTGGACCTGACCCGCGACGACCGCGAGGGGCGCACCGTCGTCCACGCCGGTGCCCTCACCGCGGCCGTCGAGGAGGAGGCGCAGTCGCTGCGCGGGGTCGTCGGCGCCTCCGCCCGCCTGGTCGAGGCCCGCGACCGCACGCTCACCGTCGCCGTCGAGCTGGCCGACCACGCCGACGTCGCCGAGGTCCGCCGGACGCTGGAGGACCGGGTGGTCGCCCACGCCCGCCAGGCCGTCGACGACCCGGACCTGCCGGTCGACATCGAGCTGCGGCCCGGCCGCCGCTCGGGCAGCCGCGGCCTGCGCTGAGCCCGGGGCACACCGGGAGGGAACCGGGAGCCCGGGAACCCCTCCCGCTCCGCGCGAGCGCCGTCCACCCTGTGGACCGCACGCGCCGAGCAGCACGTCCTGACCCGGAGGACCCGTGGACCCCAGCGCCGCGCCGCCACCCCACCCGCCGGGCGCCGTCTGGCTGGAACGCGGAGCCGACGGCGTCGTCCTGCACCTGCGGGGCGAGGTCGACACCGCCACCGTGGCCCGCTGGGACGCCGACCGGCCGGCACCCGGCCAGGACGGTGCGCCGCTGGGCCCGGTGGTGGCGGTGGACGCCTCCGCCGCCGCCTTCCTCAACTCCACCGGGGTGGTGCTGCTGGTCCGGGAGACCGACGCGCACCGCCGGGCCGGCGGGCGACCCGAGCTGCGCAACCCCTCGCGGGCGGTCCTGCGGGTGCTGCGCCTGATCGGGGTGGCCGGCCTGTTCGACGTCGTGGCGGGCTGACCGCGCGGCTCAGGTGGTCGAGCCGGGACGCCGCGACTCGCGGAGCACCCGCTGGAGGCGCTCGAGCAGGTTCTCCAACGACTCCTCGAACTCCGCGGCGGACTCGTCCTCGGACAGCAGCGGCGCGAGCCGGCGCACCAGCGGGAAGTCGGCCAACGACTGCTCCCCGGCGTCCGGCGCACCCTCCGGGTCGTCCAGCGCGGTGATCGGCACCCCCTGCTGCGCGACCTCGAGCAGCAGGTGCCCGAGCAGGAAGCCGGTGTAGGCCCGGTAGGCGGCGACCGCGGCCTCGTCGCTGAAGCCGTGACCGGTCAGCGCGTCGAGGAAGGACTCCAGCCAGCGCAGGCTGCGCAGCGGCGGCCGCACCCACGGCGCGGCCGGCGGCCGGGTCGCGATCAGCGGGAAGAGGGCCGGGTGGGCGAGCGCGATCCGCCGGACCCCGTGCGCCAGCCGCTGCAGGTAGTCCTGCCAGCCGTGCTGCGGCGCCAGGTAGACCTCCGGGTCGCCGTAGAGCTCGTCGACGACCAGCTCCACCACGCCGTCGAGCAGGTCCTCCCGGCCGGTGACGTGCCGGTACAGCGCCATCCCCTCGACGCCCAGGTGGGCACCCATCCGGCGCATGGTGAGCGCCTCGAGCCCGTGCTCGTCGATGAACTCGATGGCCGCGGCGAGCACCCGGCGACGGTCGAGCGGCGTCCGGGCCGTCCCCGGCGGGGATGCACGGAGCGCGCGCGTGTGCGGCTGCCCGTCCGTGGGCACAGCACCAGGAGGAGCAGCGTCGTCCGCCACGCCCGCCTCCCGTCGCCGTCCGTCCTCCCGTTGTACGCCGCTCGGGTCGGTCCGGGGGGCCACCGTCCCGCCCTCCCGCAGCGGACCTGTGTTTACGTCGTAAGCACGGTGGGCACCGAGTTCCCAGCGCCTGCACGACGGTGCGCCAACGGACGGCGCTGCGGACCCGCAGCCCTCCCTCGACACTGGACAGGAGCAGCATGATCACCGAGACGCAGATCCAGCAGGTCATCGGCACCACCGCGGTTGACGCCGACGGCGACAAGATCGGCAAGGTCAGCGAGGTCTACCTCGACGACGAGACCGGCCGCCCCGAGTGGGCCACCGTGAACACCGGTCTGTTCGGCACCAAGGAGACCTTCGTGCCGCTGGCCCAGGCCGACCTCTCCGGTGACACGCTGCGCTTCCCCTATGACAAGGCCAAGGTCAAGGACGCGCCGAAGATCGACACCGACGGGCACCTGTCGCCGCAGGAGGAGCAGGAGCTCTACCGCTACTACGGGCTCGGCTCCGGCCAGGGGACGACCGACACCACGACGGCCGGGAACATCGGCACCGCGGGCATGGCCGGCACCGGGCACACCGACCGGGACGAGACGACGGGCACGGCTGGGACCGCCGGCATGGCGGGCACCGCCGGCACCGCGGGTCTGGCCGGGACCGACCGCGACCGCGACCGCGACGGGCGCCCCGACCACACCGGCGAGGCCGGCGTCGTCGGCCGGGACGTCTCCGGTCCCACCACGGACAACGCGATGACCCGCTCGGAGGAGCGCCTGAACGTGGGCACCCGCTCCGAGGAGGTCGGCCGGGCCCGGCTGCGCAAGTACGTGGTCACCGAGAACGTCACCGAGACCGTGCCGGTCTCCCGCGAGGAGGTGCGGGTCGAGCGCGAGCCGATCACCGACGCCAACGTCGGCAACGCCCTGGACGGCCCGGCGATCTCCGAGGAGGAGCACGAGGTCACCCTGCACGCCGAGCGTCCGGTGGTGGAGAAGGAGGCCGTGCCGGTCGAGCGGGTGCGGCTGGACAAGGAGACCGTCACCGACCAGGAGCGGGTGGCCGCCGACGTCCGCAAGGAGGAGATCGAGGTCGACGGCGCCCAGGGCACCGGCGTGACCGGTGGGGACGACCGCAGCTTCACCCAGAAGGCCAAGGACACCCTCGACCGCGACGACGACGGCCGGATCGGCCGCTGACCGCAGCAACACACGACGAGGCCCCGTCGGCGCGATGCGCCGGCGGGGCCTCGTCGTGTCCCGGGAGGGTCAGCTCCCGGTCGGGGTGACGCCGAACATCAGCACCCGGCGCTCGATGTCGTAGTGCACCGTGCCGGTGTTGGTCAGCAGGTCCTGCAGGTTGTCCGCGTCGTCCGGGTCCAGGGTCAGGACCTCCTCCCACGCGCCCTGGTCCAGGACCAGCTGCAGCGTGTAGGTGCCCGGCTTCCCGGGCTCCCCGGCGACCCAGCTGAACTGGTAGTGGGTGAGCTGGCGGACCTTGACGCTGTTGTCGGTGACCGGCTGCGGTACCTCGGGCACGGGCATCTCCCTCCGTCGGGGCCGCACGGTGCTGCGCGGCCACTGCGGGGCGCAGCTACCCGCCACGGGCAGCCGGCACCCGCGTCGCCCGGCGTGTCCCGCCGACATGGGAACGCCCTCATCGGCGTCGCACCCGGTCGTCACCGGCCGCGGCCGGCGTCGGCGGGTGACCGTCCCCCTACCGTCCTTCCCGGCCCCGGCGCTACCGCGCGACTGACCGCCCGACGGGGAGCGCGGCAGCCGACACGAGCGGGATGCGCAACGCGACGAGCCCGGTGGTCGGGGCCGGGGGTACCGGCCCGGACCACCGGGCTCGTGCGAGGTGCTCAGCGTCAGCGCGCGTTGGCCCCCAGGGAGGCCGGCAGGGTCAGCCGGAGGGTGTCCGGGACCTCCTCCGCGGCGCGCCGCGGCGTGGGCGTCAGGTCGATGACGAGGCGGGTCGGCGCGAAGGCCTCCGCGTAGCCGATCCGGGCCTGGGCGCCCCAGTGCCGGGCCGAGGCCACGACCGCGTCGGGCTCCACCATCGCCGACATCTCCACCTGCGAGACGTGCGCGCCCAGGGCGGCGAGCTTGCCGGAGAGGTAGGCGGTCACGTCGACGAACGTCGTCGGGGAGAACGTCAGCGTGGACGGGCTCTGGTAGTGCATGACCCTCGAGAGCCGGCGGGCCGCCGAGAGGGTCGCGGCGGCGACGGCGCGGTGGTCCTGGTGGCTGTCGTCGGGCGCGTGCACGTAGACGACGTCGGCCTCGGTCTCCTTGATCGCCCGCTCGACGACCGCGACGGTGGCGGCGTCCGGCATGACGGTGCAGTCGACCTGACCGCCCCACAGCAGCCGGGCGCCCAGGATGCGGGCCGCCGCCTCCTGCTCGCGACGCCGGCCGACGACCACCTCGTCGTCCCCGGGGCCGTTCTCGCCGCCGGTCATGACCAGCATGGTGACGGCGTCGCCGGCCGCCGAGTGCGCCAGCAGCGTGGCGCCGCAGCCGAGCTCGATGTCGTCGGGGTGCGCCCCGACCGCGAGGACCCTACGCATCGTCCCGACCCCCGCCTCCGAGGGCGCGGGCGCGCCGGGTGGCGCGGTGCACCAGGACCGCGCCCACGACGCCGGCGACCGCCAGCCCGATGGTCGGGCCGAGGCCGTTCCCCTGCGCCGGCAGCTCCGTCGACGACGGGCAGACCTGCGAGGAGGAGGCGGCGGCGCGGTAGTCCAGCGTGTAGCCGTCGAGCACCCAGCGCGCGCCGGAGTACAGGTCCGACAGGCTCACCACCGCGGTGAACACACCGTTGACCGTGCCCGGCTTGAACGAGGTCGGCGGCAGCGACGCGAACTTCGACGGGTAGGCCTGGTTGTGGGCGCCGCGCGGGATGTCGACCGTCTTGCGCGAGCTGTTGACGTAGCCGACCACGACGGTCCAGCTGTCGTCGGCGTTCTCCTCGTAGCAGTTCAGGACCGGCTTGACCGTGTACGTGGCGGCAGCCGAGGCCGTGCCCGGCGCCGCGACGAGCCCGATCAGGGCGATGACCGCGACCAGGGCGCCGCGGGAGGCACGCGCGCGCAGGCGGCGTGCCGTCGAAGACCTCGGAGGGCCGTCCATGACTTGAGTCCTCGAGCTCGGGGCGGCCGACCCGCCCGACGTCGTCCCATCGGCAGGTCCCGGCCGTCTCCGGAGACCGGGCAGCCACACCTCACCCCGAGGGGTGGGACGACGGCTACGCATCGCCGCGCCCGGCCGGCGCCCGGCGCCGTGCCCGCTGCACCACCACGGCGCCGACCAGCCCGGCCACCACCAGGGCGATCGCCGGCCCGGTCCCGTTGCCCTCCTCCGGCAGCTCCGTCGACGGCGGGCAGGCCGTCGCCGGGCCGAGGCGCGCGGCGAGGTTGGTGCCGTCCAGGTGCCACATCGGGCCGGCACCACGGGGGACGGTGACCGTGAACGCGCCGTGGTGCGTCCCGGGCTCGAAGGTGGTGGGTTGCGGGCTGCCGTAGGGAACCGGGGTGACCTTGTTCCGTGCGCCCGTCGGGATGCGCACCGGGGAGCCCGACGTGTTCTCGTACCCGAACACGGCGGTCCAGGAGCCGTCGCGGTTGGCCACGACGCAGTCCAGCAGCGGCACCACGGTCCCCTTCGCGGACGCGGTGCCGGGCAGGGCGAGCAGCCCCGCCAGCACGATGAGCGCCACCAGGGCGGCACGGGTCGCACGGGAGCGGAGCTGCCGCACCGTCGATGACCTGCGGTCCATGTCTCGGGGTCCTCGCGTCCGGGGCGGCCGGCCCGCCCGTCGGGGACGCATCGGCAGGTCCGGGCCGTTCCCGGAGCACCAGCGGGTCACATCCACCCGGACGGGTGGCGTCAGCCCCGGGCCAGCGCCCCCAGCACGGACAGCGCCAGCTCGGCGGCTGCCGGGAACGTGTCGACGACGGCCCAGGCGCGCGGCTCGTCGGGCGCGGTGGCGTACTCCCCCTGCCGGACCCGGATCGCCCGCGCACCCACGGCCGCCGCCACGGCGACGTCCTTGCCGGGCCGGTCGCCGATGACGAGCAGCCGTTCCGGCGGCAGGCCGAGCCGTGCGGCGACGGCGACCAGGCCGGCCGGGTGCGGCTTGCGGACGGCGCGACCGCCGAGGGCGTCGGTGACGACGACGACCGGCAGCAGCGGACCGAGCCCGGTCGCGGCCACCTTCGCCGCCTGGATCGCCGGGTTGCCGTCGGTCAGGCAGGCCAGCGGTGCGGCCGCGGCCAGCGCGCGCAACGCGTCCTCGGCGCCCGGGTAGGGCGACAGCCGAGGCGGCGTGTGCTGCGTGAACGCCGCCACCAGCGGCGGCACGAGCCCGGCCAGCGACGACGCCGGGACGCCGACGGCGAGCAGCGCCCGGTCGATCGTCCCGCCGGTGTCGGAGCCGGCGGCCAGCTCCCGCCGGAGCGCGGCGTGCACCGCGGCGCCGTCCAGCCCGGCGCGCCCGGCCGCCACCCCGACCGCCGCCGCGGCCGAGGCCAGGTAGTCGGCCTGCGGGTAGAGCGTGTCGTCGAGGTCGACGACGACGCCCAGCGGCGACGGCCCGTCCCAACCCGCCCCCGCCCAGCCGGTCACCACGGCAGCCGGCCGTCGGTGAAGTCGGGCTCGTCGAGGGCCAGCAGGGCGTCGGTGCGCTCGTCGGCGAGGACGGCCGCCACCTGTGGCCCGGTCGTCCCGTCGCCGTACGGGCACGGCACCGTCGCGGCCCGCTCCTGGCCCTCGGGGCTGGTGTGCCCGGCCGCGGCGGACAGCACGGCGGCGGCCGCGCGGTCGTCGGCCAGGCCGGCGAGCGTCGTCGTCCCGGCCTCCACGCCCTCCCAGCGCGGCGTCGAGCCGCGCAGCACCACCACCGGCACACCGAGGTGGGCGGCCTCCTCCTGGATGCCGCCGGAGTCGGTCACCGCCAGCCGTGCCGAGGCCAGCGCGCCCAGCAGGACGTCGTATCCGACCGGACCGGTCAGCGTGACGCCCGGGTGCTCCAGCTGCGCGCCGAGCCCGCTGGCCTCCAGGCGGGCGGCCGTGCGGGGGTGCACCGGGAAGGTGACCGGGCCGAGCTGCTCGGCCAGCGCCCGCACCACGCCGACGAGGCGGGCGAGGCGGACCGGGTCGTCGACGTTGGTCGGGCGGTGC
Source organism: Geodermatophilus sp. URMC 65 (assembly GCF_053502545.1). Classification (NCBI taxonomy): domain Bacteria; kingdom Bacillati; phylum Actinomycetota; class Actinomycetes; order Geodermatophilales; family Geodermatophilaceae; genus Geodermatophilus; species Geodermatophilus sp. URMC 65. The sequence continues at coordinate 3,149,247 of NZ_CP199954.1, read as the reverse complement.
GCGGTCACCAGCACGCCGGCGCGCTCGGCCACCGGCACCCGCGGCACGCCGCGGGCGACGAGGGTGTCGATGACGGGGTTGCCGACGACGAACACCCGCTCGGCGGGGACCCCCTCGTCGGCGAGGAAGGCCGCCGCCCGCTTGGTCGGCGCGAAGTGCAGCTGGGCGGTGGCCGCGGCGACCCGCCGGTTGACCTCCTCGACGCTGCGCGGGTTGAGGCTGCGCAACCCGGCCTCCAGGTGCGCGAACGGCACCCCGGCGGCGCGGGCGGCCAGCGCGTAGGCCGGCACGGTGTTGGTGTCGCCGAGCGCGAGCACCAGGTCGGGCTCGGAGAGGCGCAGCGCCCGGAACGCGTCGGCGTGCAGCGCGCCGGCCCGCTCGGCCGGATCGGCCGGCAGCGCGAAGCGGTGCCCCGGGGTCAGCCCGAGCGCCGCCTGCAGCTGGGCACCCATCCTCGGGTCGGTGTGCTGGCCGGTGTCGACCACGCTGACCCGGTGCCCGGCGTCGGTCAGCGCCCGGACGACCGGCGCCAGCTTGACCACCTCGGGCCGGGTGCCGAACGGCACCAGCACGTGCCGGGTGCGGCTCATGCCGTCACCGCCACCGGGGCGCAGGGGTCGACGACGGGGCTGCCGTCCTCGCTGCTGTAGGTCTCGGCGAAGTAGCGGCTCATCGCGACGCCCGCCCGGAACGACAGCTCCGGCAGCGGCTCACCGCGGACGCCGGCCAGGTACGCGCTGACCAGGTCCGCCCCGGCGGCGAGGGTGAGGGGCAGCCCGCCGGAGAAGCGCGGGTTGATCTCCACGACGGTCGCGGTGCCGTCGTCGGCGACGAAGCCCTGCACGTTGGCCGGCCCGGTCAGCTCCACCACGGCCAGCGCGGCGACGACGACCCGGGCGACCGCGTCGGAGGCGAAGGTGCGGCCCTTGACCGAGATGCCGGCCTTGGTCTCCTCGCGCCAGCGCGGCACCACCACGCGGACGGTGCCGTCGCGGTCGACCAGGGCGTCGGCGGTGAACTCGCGGCCGGTGAGCCGGGTCTGGGCGATCAGGCCCGCGTCCTCGCGGAGCGCCCCGACCACGAGCGCGCGGTCGTCGAGCAGCCGGACGTCGCGGCTGCCGCGGCCGGCCAGCGGCTTGACCACCCACGGACCCGGGACGCCGGCGACCTCGTCGGCGGCCGCCGCGGTCGCCGGGTGCGGCACGCCCGCGGCGGCCATGGCCCGCGCGAACGCCGCCTTGTCGCAGCACACGTCGACGGCGACGGCGTCCGGCAGCCAGGTGGCCACGCCGGCCGCGGCCAGCCGGTCGGCGCCGGCGGCCAGGAGCGGCAGCTCCTCGGCGACCGTGCTGACCAGCGCGTCGACGCCGTGGGTGGTGCAGACGCCGACCAGCGCCTCGACGAAGCGCGGGTGGTCGCCGCGCGGGAGCGTGACGGCCACGTCGGCGAGCGCACCGCCGGCCGCGGCGCTGTCGGCGTCGCCGGCGACGACCCGGTGGCCGAGGGCGACCAGCCGGCGGACGACGGCCACGCCGGCGGGGCCGCCGGCGCCGGTGACGAGCACGGCGGCGCCGGCGGACGGCGACGGGACCGCGGGCGGGCGGGGCTGGGGCAGCGAGGGGCTCATCGGTCGTCCTGGGTCGTCGGGGCGGGGGTGTGAGGGCGCCGCTGCGTCGGCACGGGCGGACGCGAGCCGGTGCGGACGGGCAGCCGTGGCAGCCGCTCGGTCGGCGGCTCCTCGTCGTCCGGCCCGACTGCGGGCTCGGGCACCCGGACGAGCGGCGGCAGGGGCGGCAGGGGCTCGGGCACGGGCACGGGTGGTGGAGGCGCGGGCATGGGCGGCGGGGGCAGCCGCACCGGCGCGGGCGGGGGTAGCGGCGACAGCGGCACGGCCACGGGCACGGGCGGCACGGGCACGGTCTGCCTCTCCGGCGCCGCCGCGTGCTCCCGCGCGGACTCCGGGACGGCGTCCCGCTCCGGGTGCTGGAGCAGCCAGCCGCGCGCCCAGAGCCGCAGCGCGGCGACCCGCTGGTTGGTCACCGGCTCCCACTGGCGCGCGGCGATCGAGGTGGCGAGCGCGTCGAGGACGGTCGGGTCGTCGTCGTAGGTCGCCACCGCGACGAGGGAGGCGGCGTGCGCGCCCAGCCCGTCCGCGACCAGCGCGCGGACCCGCGCGGCCCGCTCGGCGGAGGGCAGGTGGCCGATCCGGTAGTCGATGCGCCCGGCCTCCCGGCGCGCGCCCATCCCCCGGGCGACCCGCGTCGGCAGCACGTACCGGTACATGAGGCCGGTCAGGTTGAACCGCCGGGCGGCGGCGCGCACGTCGTCGTCGTCGAGCCGGTAGCCCAGGCCCGGGCGCGCCCAGCTGTCGGGACGGCGGGCGGTGTGCCGCCCCGCGACGTCCTGCTCGGCGCGCTCGGCGGTCGGCAGCGTGATGCAGACCATGAGCAGGAAGCCGCCGAGCGTCGCGGCCAGGTTCCACACGGTGCCCACCCAGTCGTGGAAGAGCACCAGCGCCGGCGTCCCCCACACCAGGCCGGCGACGGTCGAGCCGACCAGCCGCAGGTGGTTGAGCGCCAGCAGCGCGGCGACGGCGACGACGAGCCCGGCGACGGCGTGCTGGCGTCGGCCGCGCAGGACGACGGCGGTCAGCGCGGTCAGGCCGAGCACCGACAGGATCGAGGAGCAGGACTCGGTGACCTCGGCCAGGATGATCTCGCCGTCGGGGCGGAACACCAGGACGTGCCGCTCCAGGGACGACGACACCGAGTCGACGCCGACCAGGTCCAGCACGTCGGCGGCCCAGCGGGCCTCGTGCACCTGCAGGAAGCCCGCGCCGTAGCGGAAGCCGAGGGCGCAGATGACCACCGCCAGCGCCAGGTCGAACAGCACCGGGACCAGTCGCCGGCCGCTGCGCTGGGGACGGCGTCCCTGCCGGTGCCGGCCCCGTGCGTCGGCCGGCACGGCCGCGGCCGCGGTCACGACCCGGCCCCGGCCGGCGCCACCACGGGCGGGTCCACCCGCACCGTCGAGGTCGCACCCGAGCGCGAGGTCTTCACCCAGGTGTAGGGGCGGCCGAGCATGCCGTCGACGTAGGCGCGCGTGGTGATCCAGATGGACAGCGCGAAGGCGGGCAGGAAGCCCAGCAGCCGCCACGCGGAGCGCCGTTCCACCCGACCGATCAGCAGGCCGACGGAGAGCTCGGCCAGCGGGCCGACGAACAGCAGCATCGACAGCGGCAGCAGCGCCACGACCGGCAGGTCGCCGATGCCGAAGGCGCGCAGCACGGTGAGCACCAAGCCGAGCCCGCTGAGCAGGGGCACGTGGTAGACGAGCAGGAAGAGCGTCGTCTCGACCTTCTCGACCAGGCTCAGGTGCGGCGAGCGCATGAGCGGGCGCCAGTAGTCGCGGAAGCACTTCTGGTGGCCGCGGGCCCACCGGTACCGCTGCTTCCAGAAGCGCTGCGCGCTGACCACCGCCTCCTCGAAGTCGACGGCGGAGAGGTCGTAGCGGACGCGCTGGCCGGCCATGAGCACGCGCAGCGTGAGGTCGGTGTCCTCGGTGACGGTGTGCGGGTTCCACCCGCCGAGGCCGCGCAGCGTGGACATGCGGACCGCGCAGTTCGCGCCGCCGTACGCCGGCAGCTCGAACAGCGCCTGCCGGCCGTACTCGTTGACCAGGTAGCCGGAGAGGAAGTCGACGAAGACGGTCGAGGCCATCTGCGAGTCGCGGCCGTTGCGGATGACGCACCGCCCCATCACCGCGCCGACGACCGGGTCGCGGAAGTGCCGGACCAGCCGCCGCAGCGCCGTCGGGTCCGGCTCGTGGTCGGCGTCGAAGACGACGGCGATCTCGGCGTCGACCAGGTGCAGTGCGTCGTTGAGCGCGCCGGACTTGCCGCCGCCGGAGCCCGGCGGGCGGTGCAGCACGCGCAACCGCGGCTCCCGGTCGGCCCAGGCGTCGAGCCGGGCGCCGGTGGTGTCGTCGGAGCCGTCGTCGACCACGACGAGGGTGAGCCGGTCGGCCGGGTAGTCCAGCGCGAGCAGCGCGGTGACCATCCCGTCGACGACGAGCTCCTCGTTCTTGCAGCCGACGAACACCGCGACCGACGGCGTCCAGCTCGACAGCCCGACGTCGGCGGCGAGCATGTCCTGCTCGGCCCAGCGGGCGGCGGCGACGGCGAAAGCGAGGTGCCGGCAGAAGTAGACGCCGAAGACGACGTTGAGCACGCCGCCGACGACGCCGAGGGTCTCGTCGAGGCCGTGGAAGAGGGCGGCCAGGGTGAAGCCGCAGACGTAGGAGAGCAGGACCAGCGGCCGGCCCTCGGGCCGGCCGGCGTGCGGGTCCGCTACGGGGACGGCGGCGTCCGACGGGGCCGCGGTGCCGCGCGTGGTCGTACCGCGGACCACCGCCCTCACCTCCCCGCCCGTGCGACCTGCGGCGGAGCGCGGACCCCACCGTTCAGTTCATCGGCACGGGGGAGTCGGCCTTGAGCCGAAGCGACCCGCCCCTCCTCGAGGAGCCGGCCCGCGGCTCCCCCGCCGGGGTGAGGACCCTCCGGGCGGCTCAAGGTCGCCGGCGTCGGTGTCGTTGGGACGGGGACCTCAGCGGGGGCGGGCGGCGACCACCGGGAGCGAGTCGTGGAGGAACGGATGGCGGGGAACCGGTCGGAGGCACTCGCCCCGCTGCGGTCCACCGTGGCCCGCGAGGGGACCGTGGTGGCGCTGCTGACGGTCCTCGTCGCGGTGGCCAGCGGGGTGTGGGACCTGCCCGGACGGATCACGGGCTGGTCCCGGTCGGCCGTCGGCCCCCTCGACGACGTCGTCCTGCTGCTGGCCGCCTCGCACCTGTTCATGGGCGTCTTCGGGTCGCGCCGCGCCCGGGACCTCAAGTCCCAGTACGCCCGGCGCGTGCATGCGGAGCAGGAGCTGCGCGAGCGCGCCCGCACCGATCCGCTGACCGGACTGCTCAACCGGGCCGGGCTGGCCGAGGAGCTGCGCGCGGCGGTCGACGACGCGGCCGCCGGCGGCTCGCCGCTCGCCGTGGTCATGCTCGACCTCGACCGGTTCAAGGAGGTCAACGACACCCTCGGGCACGCCGTCGGGGACGCCCTGCTGTGCGCCGTCGCCGAGCGGCTGACCGGCGAACTGCGCCGGGACGACGTCCTCGCGCGGCTGGGCGGGGACGAGTTCGTCGTGCTGCTGCGCGACGCCGACCCGGACGCCGTCGAGCACACCACCCGCAGGATCCTGGGCGCGCTGCGGCTGCCCTTCGAGGTGGACGGCCTCGTGCTCGAGGTCGACGGCAGCCTCGGCGTGGCCACCTCCGGTACCGAGCCGACCGAGCTGCTCCGTGCCGCGGACGTGGCCATGTACGCGGCCAAGGCCGACCGCAGCGGGGTCGTCGTCCACTCCCCCGACCTGGACCGGCACGACCCCGCGCAGCTGGGCCTCTTCGGTGACCTGCGCCGCGGCATCCGCGACGGCGAGCTCCGCGTCCACTACCAACCCAAGGCCGCGCTGACCGACGGGCGGGTGATCGGGGTGGAGGCCCTGGTCCGCTGGGAGCACCCGCAGCGGGGCCTGCTCCCCCCGTCGGAGTTCATCGACCTGGCCGAGACCACCGGGCTCATCCGCACGCTCACCGACGTGGTCCTCGGCCAGGCGCTCGAGGACTGCCGCCGCTGGCGGGCGGAGGGCGTGGCGCTCAGCGTCGCGGTGAACCTCTCCGCCCGGGTCCTGCTCGACACGGCCCTGCCCGACCGGATCGCGGCTCTGCTCGCCGAGCACGGCCTGCCGGCGGACTGCCTGGAACTCGAGGTCACCGAGAGCGCGGCGATGCAGGACCCCAGCCAGGCCCTCGACGTCCTGCAGCGGCTGCGCGCGCTCGGCATCACCCTGTCGGTGGACGACTACGGCACCGGGCACGCCTCGCTGTCCTACCTCAGCCGCCTGCCCGTGAGCACGCTGAAGATCGACCGCTCGTTCGTGTCCACCATGGAGGTCGACGGCACCGACCAGGTCATCGTGCGCAGCACCATCGAGCTGGCCCACGCACTGGGGCTGCGGGTGGTCGCGGAGGGCGTCGAGACCCGGGGCACGTGGGAGCGGCTGGTCGCGCTCGGCTGCGACGAGGCGCAGGGCTTCTGGCTGGGCCGACCGGGACCGGCCGAGGGCGTGCTCGCACGGATGGCTGCGATCGAGTCCTCCACCGCCGGCGGCGTCGTCCTGTCCGCCGGGACCTGACCGCCGCCGTCCGGCCGGCGGCCGGACGGGGGACCGTCAGGCCGACGGGTCCAGGGTCCGCAGCTCGCGGACGTAGACGGCGGTGCCGTGGCCGAAGCCCGACACCAGGGGCTGCAGCCGGGGGACGACGGCCTCGCGCAGCCCGTCGGTGCCCCCGCGGACGGCGGTGACCAGGGCCCGCCGCGTCACCGGGACCCGCAGCACGTCCCCGGCGACCGACAGCGACAGCACCGCGGCGACCAGCGCGAGCAGCGGCACCGTGGCCAGCGCCGCGGGCAGCCCGGCGTGCTCGGCCAGCAGGCCGATCAGCGGCGGCCCGCCGAGCAGCCCGGTGTAGCCGACGGTGGTGGCCAGGGCGATGCCGCGCGCACCGCCGAGGACGCCGGCCCGCGAGATCGCCAGCGGGAAGACGTTGGCCAGTCCGAGCCCGACCACCAGGAACCCGGCCAGGGCGGTCGGCAGCGAGGTCGCCGTCATCGCGGCCGTCCCCCCGGCGGCGGCCAGCACGGCACCGCCGGCCAGCAGCCGCCGCTCCCCCATCGCCGCCACCAGCCGGCCCCCGGCGAGGCGGCCGCAGGCCATGGCGAGGGAGAACCCGGCGTACCCGGCGGCGGCCAGCGCCGTCGTCGCGCCGAGCTCCTCGCGCAGGTGCAGCGCGCCCCAGTCGGAGAGCGCGCCCTCGCCGAAGGCGGTGCAGCCGGCCACGGCCCCGAGGACGACGAGCACCGCGGTGGGCCGCGACCGGCCCTCCTCCGCGGCGGGTCCGGGTACCGCGGACCGCGGACCGTCCGCACCGACGAGCGCCCGCCCGGCCCAGGCGGTCACCAGCAGGCCGAGGGCGCCGACGAGCACCAGGTGGGCGGCGACGCCGGCGACCGTCGCCAGCAGTCCGCCGAGCAGCGCGCCGGCCAGACCGCCGAAGCTGAAGCCGGCGTGCAGGCCGGAGAGCAGCGGCCGGCCGAGCCGACGCTCGACGCTGACACCGACGGCGTTGGCCGCCACGTTCACCATGCCGGTGGCGGCGCCGAAGACGAGCAGGGCGGCACACAGCCCGGGCATCGACGTCGCCAGACCGGGCAGCACCACGGACACGCAGAGCAGCAGCGCCCCGGCGGTGGCCACGACGCCGGCGCCGAGCCGGGCGCAGAGCGCGCCGGTGACCTGCATCGCCGCCAGTGCGCCGATGGACAGGCAGAGCAGCGCGACGCCGAGGGCGCTGTGGCCGACGCCCACGGTGGCGGCGACGTCGGGCACCCGGGCGGCCCAGCTGCCGAAGACGGCGCCGTCCAGTGCGAAGACGGCGGCGACCGCGGCCTGCAGCCGGGACGGCGGGAGAGCGACCGGTGCCGGCACCGGGGTGCGGGCACGGGAGAGCAGCGGGGAGATGGGCACGGGGACCTCGCAGGAGGGAGACGCGGGCCACCACCGGGGTGGCCGCTCGAGGGGCGGGGAGAGCACACGACCTCGGGCACCCACATCCACGGTTGCAGCTCGCGCCGCGTCTCGCCGTCCCCACGTCTGTGCAGGTCGCCACAGCACCGGCTCAAACGTCACGGTGGTCACGTCCCGCCCCTCCCGGGTGAGGCCCGCGACACGTTCGTCTCAACAAAGCCGGTGGCGCGGCCGATGGTCGTGCACGACGGATCGGACGGCGGGGGACGGAGACCACGATGTGGACCAGGCTGCGCCGGCGGGCGGGGGTCGTCCTCGGCGTCACCCTGCTGCTGACCGGCGGCGGTGTCGCCGTCGCGTCCTGGACCGCCACCGGGACCGGCCAGGGCTCCGCGCGGGCCGCGAGCGTCACGGGCCTCGTCGTGGGCGCCGGCAGCCCCGTCGGTGCGCTGTACCCGCTGCCCGCAGGCACGGCGCCGGCGACGGGCTACGGCTCGGGCACCGTCGGGTCGGTCGCCACCACGGTGACCAACCCCAACCCGTTCCCGGTGACGATCACCTCGGCCACCCTCGGCTCGGTGACGACGAACCCGCTGACCGGCCGCACCTGCGCCGCCGGCAACGTGCTGCCCACCACGACCGCGCCGATCCCGCTCACCCCACCCGTGACCCTGGCGGCGGACTCCGCGCCCACCCCGCTGACCGTCCCGGGCGCCCTCTACATGATCGCGACGGCCGAGGACGGCTGTCAGGGCGCTGGCTTCAGCGTGCCCGTCACGGTCACCGGCGCCTCCGCCTGACCTCCGCCCTGCCCGTCGTGCGCGACCGCCTGCTCGCCCTCCCCGTGCTGCTCGCGCTCGCGGTCGGCCCGCTCGGTCCGCCCCCGGAGGCGTCCGCGGCCTGGGCCGTCGCCGGCGAGGCGGTGCTCTCCGGCCAGGCCGCGAGCATGCCGGCCGGGAGCACCACGGCGCCGTCGGTGACCGCCGCGGGCATCTACCCGGCGGTGCGCACCTTCACGGTCACCTGGCCCACGGCACGGCCGTACGGCGGCCGGCCGGCGACCGGGTACGTGCTGGAGCGCACCGCCACCCTCAGCAACGCGCCCATGGACACCGGCAGCTGCACGGGCGCGGTGTCCGACGGCGTCTCCGGCATCTACGTCCCGGCCGACCCCGGCGCGGCCACCCAGACCTGCACCGACAGCACGACGCTGAACCTGGGCAGCGTGCGGTACACCGTCGCGCCGGTCTGGGGCCGCTGGGTCGGCACCCCTCGACGCCCTCGACCGCGGTGCTCTGACCGCCGTCCGCCCGCTGACGCCCCGGGCCCGCCCGGCGGCCCACCTGCTCGTCCCGGCCCTGCTCGTCCGACCTCAGCCGTCGGGCCGGATGTCCGGCGCCGTCGACAGGTGACCCGTGGCCCCGACGCTCCCCGCACACCCTTCGTGCGGCGAGGCCGCGGAGGTCAGCCGGTCCGGGCCTCGACCACGGCCATCATCCCGGCGTCCTCGTGGTCGTTGACGTGGCAGTGGAAGACGGTGCGGCCGTCGAAGTCCTCGAAGGGGATGCGCACCGTCGTCTCACCGCCCGCCGACACCCGGACGACGTCCTGGTAGACGACGTCCTCGACCGGCCGGCCGTCGACGGCGACGACCTGCATCGGCCACACGTGCAGGTGCATCGGGTGGTCCATCCCGGTGTGGTTGACGTAGGTCCACTCCTCGACCGTCCCCAGCCGGGTGACGTGGTCGGTGCGGGCGTGGTCGAAGGGCCGGCCGTCGATGGTCATGACCATCCCGTCCGTGCCGTGCCCGTCGCCGTGGTCCCCGTGACCTCCGCCGGACCGGTCGAGGCCGAGGACCATGGTGCGGCGGGCGGCTGGCTCGACCCCGCGCAGGTCCGGCAGCTGCGGGTACGCCGGCACCGGCGGCAGGGCGGGCACGGGGCTGCCGCTCACCTGCAGCGTCGCCAGCGCCCCCGGGGCCCCGGAGGGGCCGTCACCGCCCCGCGTGCGCGGGTTCGCCAGCCCCTGCAGCTCGCCGGTCCGCTCGCCCACGGTCACCAGGACGTCGACCCGGCCGCTGTTGAGGACCTCGACCTCGTCCACCCGGCGGGGCTCGGCGAGCCGGCCGATGTCGGTGGCCAGCAGGTCCACCTGGTGCCCGTCGAGCCGCAGTTTGAGGAACCGGGACGTGCAGGTGTTGATGATCCGCCACCGCTCCCGCTCCCCCGGGCGGGCCTCGAGCGTGGGCGTCAGCTGCCCGTTCACCAGGACCAGCCGACCCTCGCGGCCCTTCATCCGCTCCCACTCGGAGACGTGCACCGGGTGGCCGGCGTCGTCCAGGGTGGTGTCCGAGACCACCAGGACGCGGTCCCGGGTGACGGGGACCTCCGGGCCGGCGTCCTCCACCACGATGCCGCCGTAGAGACCGCTCCAGATCTGGTCGGCCGTTAGGTGGTGCTCGTGCGGGTGGTACCAGAACGGGCCGGGCGGGTGGTCGTCGGCCAGCTGGATGTCGTACTGGAAGGACTCCCCCGGGTGCACGTGGACGTCGAGGGTGTTGTCCGCGTTGCCCTTCGGGGAGACGTGCAGCCCGTGCGTGTGCAGGTTGGTCGGCTCGGAGAGCCGGTTGACCAGCTCGACCTGCAGCCGGTCCCCGGGACGCAGCCGCAGCGTGGGGCCGGGCACGGTGCGGTTGTAGGTCAGCATGTGCGCCGGCCGGCCACCGAGGGTCACGGAGGTCTCGGCGACCTCGAGGCGGACCCGCAGCAGGCCGTTCGCGCTGCGCAGCGTCTCGGGCTCGGAGAGCGACTCGGCGGCGAGGGCCAGCCCGGCGGAGGGCCCCCAGCCCGGAGCGCCGATAGCGATCCCGAACAGGCCCAGCCCACCCAGCTGCAGTGCCCGGCGGCGGCTGAGCCCGGGGACGAGGCGCCTGCCGGCGACGTCCGGGCACGGGACCGGGTCCGGGGTCCGATCCGGATCGGTTCGGGGCGAGTCGGGACCTGTCATGACCGCGTCCTTTCCTGCTCTCCTGCAGAGAGCCGCACCGGTACGGGACCGGCGTCGATGCGCCCGTGGCGCGGGAGGGGAACGCGGAGCGGCGCGGGAGGTCATCGCCCATCGGGTGGGGCGAACGGCCCGCTGTGTGCTCAGCGGGGGGTCGGCGTCCGGGCTCGCAGGGCTGGGTCGGGCGCCATCCGCGTGACGTGCGGCAGCAACCCAACCACGGTGCGTGCACGGCCACCACGCAACGTCCACTTGCGAGCACGCTGCGGGGTCCCCGCACGTGGCCCGCCCCGGGCGTCCGAGCTGCACGTTCGCCGAGCGTCCGCCTCCGGCAGGTCCGGTCCGGTCGCTGCGGCGTCAGGCCGCCGACGCCGACTGCTGGTCGGCGGCGACCAGGTGGCACCCCGTCGTCCCGACGGGCGTGACGGGGAAGCCCATCGAGGTCAGGACGTCGGCGATCGCGGCGTTCATGGTGCGCTCCACGGCCGCCTCCACCGCCTCGCCCCGGACGCGCTCCAGGCTCATCCGGTCGTGCTGGCGCCAGGTGACGAGGATGCCGCGGCGGGCCGGGTCCGGGGTCAGGCACACGCCACCGGCCGGGCCCTCGCCGGCGGCGTCGTGCAGGGTGAGCCCGGCCTCGACCAGCGCCGCGCTCACCTCGACCAGGAGGGTGGTCAGCGCGTCGGCGTCCGACAGCAGCTCGTCCCAGTCGTCGGCCAGCCGGTCCAGCTGGCTGCCGAGCTCGGCCAGCCACGCCCGCTCCTGCGGCGACTGGCGCCGGACCAGCGCCCCGTCGGCCCGGCGCGCGCCGTGGACCACCTGCGTCCAGGCCGGGAACCCGCCGGAGACCGCGGCCCAGTCCGCCTCCACCCGGTCGGCGAACGGTCCGGCCACGACCACCCCGCCCGGCTGGTCGCCGGACTCGTCGACCAGCCACCACGCCGACGTCCCGCGGCCGGCCGGGTGCGCCGTCGTGTCGACGTCGGGACGGGTCCGCGGGTCCGCGGGAGCGGCGTCCGCCTGCTGCCGGGCCCGGCGCGCGCGCTCGGCCTCGTAGCGCGACGTCGAGCTGCGGCCCAGCGCGACGACGAGGGCCAGCAGCGCGACGAGGGCCACCAGGGCCTCACCCAGCTCCAGCATCACCGCTCCACACCTCCGCAGTGCGGTCCGGCCGCCTCGCAGGCGGTGGACCGGGTGGTCATCGACGTCGATCGGGGGGTGCGCTCACCAGGCACGCCAGGCCCCCTGTGGACCGGCGCCCCAGAGGGCCGCCCGCCGGGTCCAGTCCCGCAGCCGTGCGCGGGGCGTGGCCCGGTGCCGGCTGACGGGACGGCGCGCCGGCTCCTCGGCGGGCTCGAGCGCGAAGAGGTCCAGCAACAGGGCCAGCCCGTCGTCGGCCGGGGTGTCCGCGGCCTGGGTCGACGTGCGGGGAAGGGTCGTGCTCGGCGTGCTCACGCAGGGCTCCTCGGGCGGTCCCGCCGCGGCCGGGGAAGGGCCGCGCGCAGCCGGAAAACTAGGGCCCACCGAACCGCCGACCGCCTCCTCGGACACCCCGCCGACGGCGCCGTCACCGCATCGTTGTGGAGGCCTCGTCGAGGGGCCGGCGACCCGTCCCTGCGGGCGCCGTCTTGTCGACAAACGCCCTGCTCCCGAGCGTGGCACGGCTCCCCACGGCGCTCGGTCACGCCTGCGCGCCGGTGCGGCACCCGCGTGTCGCTCCGGTCGGGCCCGTGGAGCCTTCCGCGGGGGCCGCCGAGTCCGCCGTCGAGCTGTGGGGGCACGGGACAGCTCGACGCCATGAGCGTCCGCCGGTCCCGGGTGCCCGGCGTCCGCCCACCCTGTTCATGCGATCAGCAGTCGCAGTCGCACGTCTCGTCGCAGCAGTCCGGGTCGCAGGTGCAGGTCAGCTCGAGCACGGGGAGTCACCTCCCTCCGTGGGCGGGCACCACGTGCCGGGGGTCGGCGGTGGACAGTCAGCAGCCGGCAGGGCATCGACCATGGCGGCCATCTCGGCGCGGAGCGTGACGAGCCGGGCGATCTGGGCATCGACCTCCGCCAGGCGACGGCGGAGCAGGTCCTCGGCGGGCTCGCACGGGCACGTACCGGTGTCCCGGACGGTCAGGAGGTCGCGGATGTCCGCCAGGTGCAGGCCGAGCCGCTGCGCTCCCTGGATGAACCTGAGCCGGTCCACCGCGCCGGCGTCGTAGCTCCGATACCCGGCCGCGGTGCGGTCGGGTGGCGGCAGCAGCCCGGCGCGCTCGTAGTAGCGGACCGTGTCCGGCGACACCCCGACGGCAGCGGCCAGTTCCGCGACTCGGAGTCCCCGGACGGCCCTGGTGTCCATGCGGTGGACGCTAGACCTTGGACCACGGTCCAAGGTCAACCCCGGGAGTGGTCAGCCGGCGCAGCAGGCCTCCGCGCCCTCGGGCGTGCGGGCGGCGAGAGTGGCGAACAGCCGGACGGGGCCGGCGAGAGCCTCGCAGCACGACGAGCAGACGTTGCTGCGCCCCTCGGACTGTTACGTTGCGTCCATCGACCACGGTCTATGTCCATGGGGAGTCGGTCAGGATGAGTGCAGGACGCGCCGACGTGGCGTCCCAGCTGCCGGTCGTGGTGATCGGAGCGGGGCCGGTGGGGCTGGCTGCCGCCGCCCACCTGCTGGAGCGGGGTCTGGAGCCCCTCGTGCTCGAAGCCGGCGACCAGGTCGGCGCCGCGATCCGGGAGTGGGGCCACGTCCGGCTGTTCTCCCCGTGGCGGTACGACGTCGACCCCGCCGCGGCCCGGCTGCTGGAGCAGGGCGGCTGGGAGTCGCCGGACCGGGACCAGCTGCCGACCGGCGCCGAGCTGGTCGACTCCTACCTCGCTCCCCTGGCGGCCACCCCGCAGCTGGCGCCCCGGGTCCGGACCGGCACCCGGGTCCTGGCGGTGAGCCGCGACGGCGTGGACAAGACACGCACCATCGGCCGGGCGGGGCGCCCCTACCTGGTCCGCACCGTCCGCGACGGGCGGGTCGTCGACCTGCGGGCCCGCGCGGTGATCGACGCCTCCGGCACCTGGGGCCGGGCCAACCCGCTGGGCGTGGCCGGGCTGCCGGCGATCGGCGAGGACCGGGCCGGCCCATGGCTGACCGGGCCGCTGCCGGACGTCCTCGGCGCCGACCGCAAGCGCTTCGCCGGCAGGCACACCCTCGTGGTCGGCATGGGCCACTCGGCGGCCACCACCCTGCTGGCACTGGTGCAGCTGCGCGCAGAGGAGCCGGGCACCGAGATCACCTGGGCGATCCGCGGCCGCTCCCCCGCCCGCCTCTACGGCGGCGGCGACGCCGACGGCCTGCCCGCGCGCGGCCTGCTCGGCTCGACGCTGAGGGCCGCCGTGGCCGGTGGGGCGGTCCGCCTGATCCGCGACTTCACCGTCAGCACGCTCACGCCTCCGGCCGACGGCACCGGGCCGATCACCGTCACCGGCTCGGGCCGGGACGGCGAGGCGCTCGTCCTGCAGGTCGACGCCGTCGCCGCGGCCACCGGCTCTCGCCCCGACCTGGACATGCTGCGCGAGGTCCGCCTCGAGCTCGATCCGGCCCTGGAGGCCCCGGCCCGCCTCGCGCCGCTGATCGACCCGAACTACCACTCCTGCGGGACCGTCCCGCCGCACGGCGAGGCTCTGCTGGCGCATCCGGACGAGGGGTTCTACGTCGTCGGGATGAAGTCCTACGGCCGGGCGCCGACGTTCCTGCTGGCCACCGGCCACGAGCAGGTCCGCTCCATCGCCGCGGAGCTGGCCGGTGACACCGAGGCGGCCGAGCGCGTCGAGCTGGACCTGCCCTCCACCGGGGTCTGCTCCACCGACCTCGGCGACCGGGAGACCGACGAGTCCGCGGATGCCTCCGGCTGCGGCACCGGCGGCGTCGGCTTCGCCACCGGCTCGGCCCACGGCCGCTCGGGCGAGGAGCCGGTCGCGAGCTGCTGCGGCAGTGCCCCGCAGACGGTGCCGACCAGCAGCCGGTCCTGCGGCTGACCTCCGCCGCATGGAGCAGGCAGGCACCGCGGCGGCGGGCGTCGGGCCCCCTCGACGCTCGCCGCGGCGGGCCCTGGTGGCGCTGTGCATCACCCAGATCACCAGCTGGGGCGTCCTCTACTACGCCTTCCCCGTCGCCCTCGCCGACATCACCGCCGACACCGGCTGGTCGGCGACCGCGGCCACCGCGGCCTTCTCCGCCGGGCTGATCGTCTCCGCGCTCGCGGGCATCCCGATCGGCCGCTGGCTGGACCGGTACGGACCGCGCCCGGTGATGACCGCGGGCTCACTGCTCGCAGTGCCGGTGACGGTCGGCATCGGGCTGGCCCCGACCTACGGCTGGTTCCTCGCCGCCTGGCTGGTCGCCGGCGTGGCCATGGCCGCGGTGTTCTACCAGGCCGCCTTCGCCGCACTCACCCGCTGGTACGGCGACCGCAGAGTCCAGGCCATCACCGCGGTCACCCTGGTCGCAGGCCTGTCCAGCACGATCTTCGCGCCGCTCACCCACGCCCTGCTCGAGGACCTCGGCTGGCGGACGACCTACCTGGTCCTCGCCGCCGTGCTGGCCGTCGTGACGGTGCCGCTGCACGCCCTGGCCCTCACCCCGCCGTGGACGCCGCCCCCGGATCACGGCTCCTCGAGACCCGCCGACCACCCACCGCGACGGCGACGGCTGCCGGCGGAGGCGCGGACGTCGAGCTTCGTGCTGCTCTCGGCGTCCCTCACCCTGACGGCCTTCGGCCTCTACGCCGCCAGCCTGACCCTGATCCCGCTGCTCACCGATCGCGGCCTGTCCGCAGGGCTGGCCGCCACCACCCTGGGTCTGCTGGGCGCAGGGCAGCTCCTGGGCCGGCTCGGCTACGCCCCGTTGACGGCACGCACCAGCCCGACGGGGCGGACCGTGGCGATCGTGGCGACCTCGGCAGCCGCGATCGCCCTGCTCGCGGCGCTGCCCGGGCCGCCGGTCCTGCTCGTCGCCGCGGCCATCGCCGCGGGTGCGATCCGGGGTGCCGGCACGCTGCTGCAGGCGACCGTGGTCGCGGATCGGTGGGGCGTCGCCCGCTACGGCACGCTCTCGGGACTGTTCTCGGCACCGATCACGGCGGCGTCCGCGCTGGCGCCGTGGGGCGGCACCGCCCTGGCCGAGCTGACCGGCAGTTACCCGGCGATGTTCTGGATGCTCGCCGCGCTCGTCGTGGTGGCCGTGGCGCTGGCGGCGGCCGGCGGCCGGGCCCGCTGATCTCAGCCGCGGACGGGGAGGTCCATCTCGGCCAGCAGGCCGCGGGTGCGGGACTCGATCTCATCCCGGATGGGACGCACGGCCTCAACCCCCTTGCCGGCGGGGTCCTCGAGGGCCCAGTCCAGGTAGCGCTTGCCCGGGAAGACCGGGCAGGCGTCGCCGCAGCCCATGGTGATGACGACGTCGGAGGCCTCGACGGCCTCGGTGGTGAGCACCTTGGGCCGCTGATCGGTGATGTCGATGCCGACCTCGGCCATGGCCTCGACCGCGGAGGGATTGATCCGGTCGCCCGGCACGGAACCCGCTGAGCGGACCTCGACAGCGTCGCCGGCGAGGTGGCGCAGCCAGCCGGCAGCCATCTGGGACCGGCCGGCGTTGTGCACGCAGACGAACAGGACGCTGGGCTTGTCAGCCACGGGAGCACCTCCTCGGGGTCGATGAGCCGGCGCGGTCGACGCGAGGCGCCAGCGGCAGCCGGTCGACGAGGCGGTGCAGCATGGCCTCGGGCACCAGCAGCGCGAGCAGTGCCTCGTGGTTGCCGGTCATCGAGCCCTCCTCACTGCGTCGGGGACGGTGCGGTCGCCGGGGGAAGCAGCGCCGGGCGGCCCAGGGGGCGACACGTCGATGCCACCCTGCCGGACACATCGACGGATATCAATCTCGTCCGCATACTGGTCGTGTGAACGTCGACGTGGCCATCCCCTCGACGGCCCTCGTCTGCTGCGCTCCGCTGGTGCGCCGGGCACTGACCGCCGACGAAGCTGCCGACCTCTCACGGGTCCTCAAGGCGATCGCCGACCCCGCACGCCTGCGGCTCCTGTCCATGGTCGCCGCGCACGAGGGCGGCGAGGCCTGCGTCTGCGACCTGACCGAGCCCCTCGGACTGTCCCAGCCGACGGTGTCGCACCACCTGAAGGTGCTCGTGGACGCAGGGCTGCTGGTCCGCGAGAAGCGCGGGGTGTGGGCCTACTACGCGCTCGTGCCCGGCGCCCTGGATGCGCTGGCCGGCGTGCTCAGCACCACCACGCCGGCCGACGCTGCTGGTGGCCTGCCGTCCTCCTGCTGAGGACGGCAGCACCGAGCCGCACGTCTCCGCCGACCTCGCCGTCGTTCCGCTCCTCACCGACGACTGACCGGCCCGGGAGACCGCTGGCCGAAGCCACGTCCTGTGGGCCCCGTGGGGATCGAACCCACAACCCGCGGATTAAAAGTCCCAGCCCGGGCGTGCCAGACGGTGATGTCCGGTGACGTCCGCGCTGGTCAATCCCGAGTCGGATGTCGGTGACTACCGCCGCCGCACCCTCACTGGCATGCAGTACGCGACCACACGGCGACCACACCGAGGGATGTCCTACCGACCGGTGCAGATGACGCCACGACCGAAGCCGGCTTCATCGGGCGGCTCGTCGACGACCTGGCGCAACGGTGTAGATCGCCTGCGCGCTGATCCCCGGATCCCGCGCTACGTTGATCATCGGGCGACCGGCCGCGACCAGGTCGAGCACCTTGCGGGGGAACTCCGGCGGACATCCACGCCTGCCCACGAACCCTCCGTCGAGTTGCGCGGTCAGGATTCCAACGACACGACTCCACGAAAGACGGGGCACACCACTGCGGTGACGCTTTGGTGACGGGGGAGGTGAAAGCCTCGTTCATGCTGCGGGCAGCGGCGTGCATGGACGGACACCGGTGATGGTGACGTCGTATCGGAGATGACTCAAGGCGTCCGGACACACCGGGAATCTGTTGATTGAGAGGATAGAAAATGTCATGCCCGAGGTGAGCTTCGGCGGCAGGAACGGAACCCGTTTTCGACTGAAAGAAGACCCGGACCTGCTCGTTGTCCGGACGCATTCCCGACGCTCCTTGCGCGAGGGGCCGGTTCCGAGGCCAGAGGCCGAGGCGGTCGAGGGTCTGGATCTGGTCGCGGCCTTCCCAGAGGCGGGAGTCGAGTTGTATCGCCGACCCGAGGGAGCTGCGCGCAACACCGCAGATGTTCGCACGGCTCTTGAGACGTTCGATGATGTGCGCTTCGCCGGACGCGTTTTGGTGAGCGAGACCTCGGGCGAGCCGATCATCTACACGGAAAACTTGTTTGTAAAGTTCCGGGACGATGTCGATTCCGCCGAATGCGAGCGCATCTTGAACGAGGCCGGGCTCGTCGTCAAAGAGACCGAGACGTATGCGACCAATGCATATTTCGTTGCGACACCGGAGGGAAGCGGCCAAAAGGTCTTTGAGATCGCCGATCAGCTCCTGACGCTCCCCCAGGTGGAGCTGTGCCATCCCGAACTAATCCAGCGCTCGCGGGGGCGCGCCATCTTCCCGCAGCAGTGGCACCTCATGCGGACCAGTATCGCCGGAGTCGACATCGACGCCAGCGCGAACGTCAAGGCCGCACATGCCTTCTCGCTCGGGGAGGGGGCGACGATCGCGGTGCTCGACGACGGCTTCGACCTGAGACATCCGGAGTTCGCGGCAGCCGGCAAAATTGTGGCACCGCGCGACTTTTCACCGAGCATGATCGACGACGATCCGTCTCCGGGAAACAACGACAACCATGGCACCGCATGCGCGGGCGTCGCCTGCGCGGACGGTGGCGATGGCGCATCCGGCGTGGCGCCCAAGGCGAGGCTCCTGCCCATCCGCATGCCCGGCGGGCTCGGCTCCGTACGAGAGGCGGCTGCATTTCGATGGGCGGCTGACCACGGCGCCGATGTCATCTCGTGCAGCTGGGGCCCCTTGGACAAGCCCTGGTGGAAACCCAACGATTCAAGCCAGTCCAGCCCCATTCCCGACCACACCCGGCTGGCCATCGACTACGCCACCACACGAGGGCGTGGCGGCAAGGGTTGCTTGATCCTCTTCGCCGCCGGCAACGGCAATGAGAGCGTCGATCTCGACGGCTACGCCAGCTACTCACACGTACTCGCCGTCGCTGCCTGCAACGATCGCGGCAAGCGAAGCGTCTATAGCGATTACGGTGAGGCCGTGTTCTGCTCCTTTCCAAGCAACGACCTACCGTGGCCCGAAATGGCTCATCCCGATCCGCTGACTACGGGAATCTGGACTACCGATCGCCGCGGCCAGGCGGGCTACAACCCGGGGCTGCTCTCCAAGGGCGACGCCGCGGGTCATTACACGAATGACTTCGGCGGCACATCGAGTGCCTGCCCGGGCGCTGCCGGCGTCGCAGCACTGGTCGTCGCATGCAACCCCGCGCTGCGTGCCACCCAGGTCAAGGACATCCTCCGCCACGCCTGTGTGCCCATCGACCCGGAAGGCGGTCAGTACGACGACCGAGGACACAGCCCGCTGTATGGCTACGGCCGCCTGGACGCGCACAAAGCCGTGCAACTCGCCCGCTCCGTCAGTTCCCTGTCGTTGCCATGTAAGGCCTAGGCGTATAGATCGGAAGCGTTTCTACCGATGGCTCCGGGCTATCCGACAGAGCGAGCATCCCGCCGTGCCGTTCGCAGCGCGCAGTTCTGCTCAACGGGAGCTTTCCGTCTAGGCCTTGTTTGAGAAGTCGCCCGCTGGGCGGGGCCGGCGTGTTGGTGTGAGGAAATAGGCGAGGTCTCCGGTAGGGGGATCAACGACCAGGAAGACCCTCACCACGGTGACCCCGTGGACGGCACCCTACCCGCCGGTGCCCGCCATGACCTGACCGACGAGCAGTGGGCGATCCTGGCGCCGCTGCTGTCGGTCGGAGGAAGCCGGGCCGGCGTCGGCGATGGAGGCGACGACAGTTGATCGACGGGCACCCGGGTGCGCACCGGCGGCCCGTGGCGGGACAAGCCGGAGCGGTACGGCAGCTGGCAAAACGTGTACGGCCTGTTCCGCGCCTGGCAACTTGCCGGAGTGTGGGCGGCGATCTTGTCCACGCTGCAGGCTCTCAGCGCCGATGCAGAGTTGATTGACTGGTCCGTGTCGGTGGACTGGACAATCAACCGGGCTCATCAGCACGCCACCGGCGCCCGCCGGCATCCCGAGGCTCAGGTGGACCCGCCGGTACGGCGAGCCGGCCGCTCACGCGCTGGGCCGCTCCCGCGGTGACCTGACGACGAGGCGCACCTGGTGACGTTCCCGTGACGCATTGGATGTTCTTCTGTTGTCATGCCTCTCCGGATGCCGCCTCCCGAACGGGCGACGGCAAGCCGGTACACGCCGCTCGTCCGTGCCGACGGTGTCCCGCCGCGGTGGGACGTCGGCCTCTTGCCGGTCAGCGAGTACCACGCGCCAACCTTGGAAGGGCTCTCAAGGCACTGTCCGCCTCTTCGTGCACTGAGCCTAGTTCACCCCAGATGGACGAGTTGCCCGGTGGATCGACGGGAGACGGCGCGTCGCAGCGGTCTCCGTCCTACGTCGTCGACCCGTTCAGGCCTGGCGTCAGTTGTAACCGTGCGGTGACACCAGAAGGGATCGCGCCGGCATGTCCTTGAGCGCTGAGCGGAAGGCGATCGCCGATCACGCAGTCCTGCAGACCTTTGAGCGGGCCAGTGTCGCCTGGCAGGCGATACCGCACTGGGACACACACGACCCGGGACAAGTCTGCATACGCAACGAGGTCATCTTCAGGTTGGCGGACGTTGCAACAACGTCGTCCAAACACCCCCCCGAGACCCCCCTCGATCTCGGCAGCCTCGATCTGGGGACCGAGTGCGTAAAATTCGAGGTGACGTTGGCCCAGGTAACCGCACTCACCCCTGATGCCCTCCTCGCCAGCGTGATTCCCAGGACCGTGACTCTCGCCCAGAACGTTGACAAGGCGGTCTTCGATGTCCTCAGAGCACCAGCGTTGGGCACGGCTCAGCCCGCGAAAGGAAGGGCGGCGAGCACCACAGCGTTTGGCTGGTACCGACCGTTGAACATTCCCAGCCTGCCGCCGCCAGCAAAGACCCCGCCAGCAAAGACCCCGCCAGCAACGACCCCGCCAGCAACGACCCCGCCACAAGATCCTGCCCAAGCGATCCTCGGGGCACTCCTTGATGGCCGAGAGGTCCTCGAGGACAGCGGCTACCGTGCGCCGTCCTGCCTCATAGCCAGCTCGGCGCACTTCAGGGAGTTCAACCGGCTGGTGGATGGCGAACTCGTCAGGGAGAAGTTGCTGGCGGGGGCGAACGCCAACTCCCTACACCGGACCTCGCAACTAGACGATGGGGGTACCGGAACGAACCTGACGCTGATGATCGGGCGGAGGCAGGAGATCGCGCACGGGAGAGCCGCGGAGGCATCCCCCGGGGAAGAGCCGGTCGACCTCGCCATCAGCGTCCCGCCGAGCCTCGAGGTCATCGGTGAGAACGCGGGGGGCAATATCAAACTCGCGGTTCGGATCCGCTTCGCGACACGTGTCAAGGACGAGCGCGGCGTCGTCGTCTTCCATACCTGAGACCGAGCCCGCGATGACCCCACCGGAACTCGACCACTACCTGGAGTCATGCCATGAGCTCTGCGCGGGCGAAATCCGACGGCTCTTCACGTATCGTGCCGGGACGTCGAGCACCCTCTTCGACCTGATCCTCGACTACCCACTGCGTGGCGGTAAGGCACTCCGGCCCACGCTGAGCATCGCGACGTGCCTCGGCCTGGGAGGGCGGCTCGAAGCCGTGCTCCCGACCGCGGCGACGCTTGAGCTGTACCACAACGCCTTTCTCGTTCACGACGACATCGAGGACGAGTCGGTCCTGCGTCGGGGTCGGCCTACGCTGCACGTCGACCACGGCGTCCCCATCGCCGTCAACGTGGGCGACGCCATGATGTCCCTCTCGCTGCAACCCCTCCTCGACAACGTCGAGCGCATCGGGCTCGGACCGGCCCTGCGCATCCTGAGGGCCGTCGCCCGCATGACCCGCTTGACCGTCGAAGGGCAGGCCATCGAGCTGGAGTGGGTCCGGTCCAACACCTGCCAGCTCGACGACGCCGACTATCTCCACATGGTGGAGCTGAAGACCAGCTGGTACTCGTTCATCACACCCATGCAGGTCGGCGCCATCGCCGCCGGTTCGCCGCCTGAACAGCTCACGCCGCTCGAGCCCCTCGGCCGCCACCTCGGTGCGGCATTCCAGATCACCGACGACCTGCTGAACCTCCGCGCCGACCCCGAGGAGTACGGCAAGGAGATCGGAGGCGACCTTTGGGAGGGCAAGCGGACGCTGATGCTCCTCCACGCGCTGCGCCATGCGGCCCCGGCAGAACGGGGTCGGGCCGTGCAGATCTTGGCAAGACGCCAGCCGACCACCGACCCGGAGCTGCGACTCGGTGCACTGCTCGACCGCCTGACCACGCGTGGCGACCTGTCGTCGGCCGAGCGAGCCGAGGTCCTGGCCCACCTGGAAGGCCTCGGCACCCGGGAGGGAAAGACTCTCGATGACATCCGTTGGCTTTACGACCTGCTGCATCGGGCCGGCTCGCTGGACCACGCCCGAGCGGTGGCCGCCCGGCAGGCGGATGAGGCCGCGGCCGTGCTGGCCGCGCTCGACTGGTTCCCCGCCAGCCACCACCGCGACGTGCTCCGCGGACTCGTCGACTACGTCCACGAGCGCACCCGATGAGCACCCTCACCCCCGAGGCGCTCCTCACCATGCTGGCCGAGCTCGACCGAATCCGGGCACTCACCGTCGAGCTCCTCGAACGGAACGTCCCCGGGCTCCTGCCCGCTCCCCCGGAGGATGTCTCCAAAGGGGAGCGGGGGATGTACGAGCTGCTAGTCGGCGTGCGTCGAGCGGTACTCGGTAACCCGGCAGCCGCCCGCGCCGTGTACGACCTGCTCGTCGCCGAGGGGCGCCGCTACGCGGGGACCCCTGCCGGAGCAGAGTTGCGCGACGCGCTAGTCGCGTCGCAGGCGGTCGACCACCTCCGACTCATCTGGGACACGGTGAGCCTCAACGTACTCGACGGCCCGGCGCCACCCAGCGCCATCCCGGACGCATGGGCGGAATTGCTTGCCGACGCCCTCACCGGACGAGCGCTCGACGACACCGTTCTGGCCCACCTCCGACCGGAGGGATTCGCTTGATGCTCACCGACCCCCGCGAGGCACTCACTGAGCAGAACAGTCTTGTCCACTGCCTGTTGGGGCTGGTCGGCCTGGCCCGGCTGGTTCGCGCGCTGGCTGCGGATGACTGCCGTCGGGACACCATCGGTGAAGCGGACGACTTCATTTACTTGCTCCTGGCGCTGGCGCGCCTTGGTGACGCGGTCGAGTGCCTCCCCCAAGTCGGCGTAGCCGACGCGCCGCACGCACAGTCGGCTAGTTCGCCGCCCTCGTCGCCGAGGCCAATTGAGTGGCTGCGATGACCGGCCCGGCGGCGACTCTCGCCCGCAGCGACTTCCTCCGGGCCCCGGTGTTTGCCAGCGCCCGACCCGAAGGCTTCAAGGAGTGGCACCACTTCGTGGTCCACCGCCCGGGCTGGCGATTGCTCGTCAACTTCAACCTGACGAACGAGGTGCTCCGCGGCCGTTCACCCCGGCTCGTGCCCCGCGTGATCGTGCTCGCCCACGACCAGCGCTGGACGGGCGTCGTAGCGCGGTTCGACGCCGTGCCGGATGTGTCTGCGGACCTCGGGGACCTGACCGTCGGAGGCAACAGGATGACCGTGGGCCCCGGCGGCTACCAAATTCTGATCGACCTGCCCGGCCATGCAGCGAGGGGACAGCTCCACCTCACGCCCGTCAGCCGGCCCTTTGTCGTTAACAACCAACCCGTCGGGGCCGGGCGGGTCAACTGGTTGTTCGTCCCGAGGCTCCGTGCCGACGGTTGGTTCTGCGTTGGTAACCGGGAGTACCGCCTAAACGGGGACGTGGCTTACCACGATCACAACTGGGGCCGGTTCCACTGGGGAGACGACTTTGGCTGGGAGTGGGGTTCGGTCCTCCCCCTGAGGCCCGAGGACCCGTGGTCGTTCGTGTTTATGCGTATGACCGACCGGCGACGCCTCCGCAGCCTGTCCCAGGCCCTCTATGTGTGGCACCACGACGAGCCGGCAGTGAAGTTCCGGGATGCGGCCGTGCAGGCAACCTCCTCGGGCCTACTCGGCCGCCTGCCCGATTGCACGCTGCCTCCTCCGATGCGGCTGGTGCTGGGCGGCGGTGCGTCTGATGTACCAGCGTCCATCGACATCTTGGCAAGGAACCCGGCCGACGTGGTACGCGCCAAGTTCCACCCCCAGTCCTACGCCCGCTTGGCCCAGCCAAGCGAACTCCACCTCAACCGGTCAGTCATGTTGTGCGAGACGAGCGGCACCGCCCGGGTCAGCGGGTCGGTTGGCGGGGAGAAGATCGACTTCAGCGGAGTCGGCGTGTTCGAGCTGCTCCATGGCTGAGTCGGTGGCCTCACTGCTCCGCCGGTCGCTCGACCACCTGGCGTCCGAGGTCCCGGAGAGCTACCACGCCCTCCTTGAGGAGCTCGGGCCGCTCGCCGTCGCAATGGACGTCGATGGCGAAATTTTCTCCGTACGGGGCGGGACACGGCTTGACGTCACGGACGGCGCCGAAAGTGCGGCCGGCGCCTGGGTCGCCACTTCCCGCAGAGCCATCATCGGCGTGTTGGACGCGGAGATGTCGCTGAGCGAGGCAGTGGAGACGGACCGGGTGGCCGTGCGCGGCTCGCTCGACGACGTCGTCCGTGCCCACGACGCCCTGATCGCTTACGCCCACGCCGCCGTGCGGGCCCCCTCGGCACCCGGGCTCCTGGCGGCGCTGCGAGAGGGGATGGACGCTGGATGAGCTCTCCGTACGTGATCCCGACCCCGGCCTCACGTGACCCGCGCCCGACGGCCGCCGTTCTGGGTGCCGGCATCGCCGGCCTCACCGCCGCACACGAACTGGTGGAGCGCGGCTTCGACGTCATCGTCTATGAACCGCAGGCCGACGAGCGGGGCGAGTTGGGCAGTGCGCCAGCGGCCACCTACCCCACTGTCAAGCTCGGCGGCCTCGCGGCCTCCCAGTACTCGACCTGTACTCCGGGCGCGGATGGAAGCCGGGCGCGGCTGCGGCCGTTCCCGGGGCGACGAGGCCGACCTCGGACGCCCGAGGGAGCAATACCCGGTGAGCACGGCTTCCGCTTTTTCCCGGCGTACTACCTGCACATTTGGGACCTGCTCCAGCGCATTCCGCTCTACCAGCACCAACACGGTCCCGACGGCGAGGTGATCTGGCACCCTACATCTCTCACCGTGATGGACAACATTCGCCGTGTGGTCACGGGGGCCATCACCGTCCGGGGAAAGCCGACCCTCGTCGTCTCCCGTCAGGCACCCCAGACCCTGACCGAGGTGCCCGCCCTCTTCAGCCAACTCATCAACTTCGGCATCACTCCGACCGACGCCCAGACCTTCGTACAAAGGCTCCTGCACTACCTGGTCACTAGTCCCCTGCGCCGGGCCTCGGAGCTGCAGAACCTGTCGGCCCTGGACTTCCTACTCGGAGTCGACACCACCGCGCCGCAGCAATACACGTACACACCCTCTTTCCAGGCGCTTCTGCTGGAGATGCCCAAGATCCTCGCCGCCTTCAGCCTGCCCTGGGGGGACGCCCGCACCAGCATCACGAGCTACCTCCAGCTGTTCCTGCAGATGGACCCCCGCGACAGCAAGACCGACGGCGTGCTTAACGGACCCACCACCGAGGCGTGGTTCGATCACTGGTACCGGCACCTCGTCCAGCTCGGCGTGCGCTTCATCCGCTCCGGAGTGGACCACCTTGAGCCCCCGACCGTCGACCGGCTCCATCCGCCACACCTGCGGCCGCGGGTGGTGGTGGTCCTGACGGATGGCACGAGGCTGACCCCGGACTACATCGTGGTCGCCGTCGACGCCCCGACGGCCGAGCGCATCACCAAGTCGCTCCGCGAGGCGGGCACCGGAGGCACCGTGGCTGGCCTCGACGGGTTCACCACCTCGGCGCCGCCCACGGCGGGGCCGCTGGAGCCCCATGAGACACGGCCTCGGGAACGAAGGGACCCTTTCGCCATGGCTCAGATGGGACTGGAGCCATGGGATCGGTTCCAGACGCTGGCGGGCATCCAATACTACTTCGACACGGAACTCCGGTTCGTCCAAGGGCATGTGTACTACTCCGGCACCGAGTGGGCTCTCTCGTCAATCAACCAACATGGCCTGTGGGAAAAAGAACCGGTTCTGCCCCGGGACGGCTACGCCACGGTGCTCTCGGTCGACATCGGCGACTTCAACGCCCCATCCCATTACCTGGTCGACGAGCAGGGGCGCGGCAAGGCCGCCCGCAACTGCACCTTCGACGAGTTAGCCACGGAGGTGTGGCGGCAGATCGTGAACGCCATCATCAGCGAGGTCGACGACGTCCCCGAGGCTCTCCTGCCCTGGCCCGTGTGGTACGCGGTCGACCGCAATCTGGTCGCGGGATCCGGTCCCGGCCAGGGCGACGGCCCCGCGGAGCGAAATGAGGCACCCTACCTCATCCCCATCAAGGGGGACTGGCCGAATCGGCCGGGCAGCGACCCCTGGGACCCCAGCGGCACCTCCTGGACCACTCGGCCGACAGACGACCTGTGGACGGAGGACCTGAATTGGCGCGACGTTTGGCAAGCCCGCCACGGTGGTTACCAGGTGCACCACAACTCACTGGTGTTCGCTGGCACCTGGACCAGGACTTTCACCCGGATGACCACGATGGAGGCTGCCTGCGAGTCCGCACGTCACGCCGTAAACGCGATCCTCGACCATTACGTCTGGGTCGAGACGTGCGGCACTGACCGCCGGGACGGCAGGCGGGCGCTCGACTGGCGGACGCCGCTGGGGTTCCTGTACCAGGGGATCTCGACCCCGGTACGGCTGCCGTCCCCAGCGGGCGACTATTGCTTCGTGTTCGACCTCGAGAACCGTGAACCTCTCGACGCTCGCAGACTGCGCAACCTCGACTCGCAGTACGCCCGAGCGTCACTCCCCCACCCCCTGGGCACCTCAGGGGCCGTCGGGCCACCCGTCCCAGCTCTCCCAGGAGGCCAGCACGTGACAATCACACCTGACGACTACACCGGGCAACTGCTCGCCTACCTGCAGGCCTGGCGGCAGTACCTGGAGCAGACGATGCATGACACGGCCCCAGGACCGCTCTCCACACCACCGTGGCCGACACCTCCACCGGCACCACCGTCCCCAGCGGCTCCGACGTCCCCGGGACCGTCGGCCTCCGCAGCCGTCGCCGAACCGGCACAGTCCTGGCCCACCGCCCCCTGGCTGGCGCCGCCGGCCCCGCCTGGACCGCCATTACCACCGGTCGCTGCCCCATCCCTCCCCCGTCGTCCCGAACCCGCTCCGGCCGCGGCAGCGTCGCCACCTCCCGGGGGACAGGCGCCAGCCGAACCGAAGTCGGGCGGGCAGTCCCAGGAGGCCGGGACCCGATGCCCCGGCGAGCGGCAGGGGCATCGGGTCGACCGGATCTCGCTCTTCGCCCCTGGGCTGTCGACGCCCCCGTCAGAACCGGTCACCGACCCGCTGGCCGCGTCCGCGTACTCCTGGACCGGAAACAGGACTAAGTCCGGCACGTCCGCGTCTACGGCAACTCAGTCGCTCTTTACACTTTCCACCGATAACACTGGCTCCCCGCCACCGTCGTCGGCACCCCGTCGAACGCCGCAGTCCTCCCCCCGTGGACGGCACCAGGACCCCGCGCGCATGGAGATCATCGGTGCTGACCCGCCGGTCTGAGCTACTTCTGAAGGAGCAGAGGCCGAAGCCTCACAGGAAGGAGTCAACTCAACTGGCGCAATCCCATCCCTGTCGTACACCTCGTAGACCGTCACGGGCCAGCGCCGGCTCACTGCCAGCACCCGCTCCATCCGCCGGATGACGATCTGGTCACCTCACGGAAGGAGTGACGTTTACAGCGGCCGATTCCGGCGGGTCGGCGGCACACCGTCACCGACCCGGCAGGTGGCCGCTGGCGACCTGCGTCAAAGACTGCGTGATTGGATTGTCCGGGCCGAGCACCCGGCGGGAGCGCTGCAGAGTGTCCTCGCCTAGGGCCCGGGCCCGCTCTGTTTCACCCAGCTGAACCAGGGCGTGGGTGAGGGTGGTCGCCGCCCACAGGGTGATGGTGTAGTCCGGGCCGAGCACCCGGCGGCAGCGCTGCAGAGTGTCCTCGCCCAGGGCCCGGGCCCGCTCTGTTTCACCCGACTGAACCAGGGCGACGGTCAGGGTGGTCGCCGCCCACAGGGTGATGGTGTAGTCCGGGCCGAGCACCCGGCGGCAGCGCTGCAGAGTGTCCTCGCCCAGGGCCCGGGCCCGCTCTGTTTCACCCGACTGAACCAGGGCGACGGTCAGGGTGGCCGCCGCCAGCAGGGTGGTGGTGTGGTCCGGGCAGAGCACCCGGCGGCAGCGCTGCAGAGTGTCCTCGCCCAAGGCCCGGGCCGGCTCCACCTCACCCAGCGAAAGCTGGGCGACGGTCAGGGCAGTCGCTGCCAATAAGGTGATGGCTTGGTCCGGGCTAAGTATGCGGCGGCAGCGCTGCAGGGTGTCCTCGCCCAAGGCCCGGGCCCGGGCCGCCTCACCCGACTGGACCAAAGCGTGGGCCAGGACGGCCGCCACCAGCAGGGTGGTGGCGTGGTCCGGGCCGAGCACCCGGCGGCAGCGCTGCAGAGTGTCCTCGCCCAAGGCCCGGGCCGGCTCCACCTCACCCAGCGAAAGCTGGGCGACGGCTAAGGCGGCCGCCGCGAACAGGGTGGCGGCGTGGTCCGGACCGAGCATCCGGCGGCAGCGCTGCAGCGTGTCCTGGCCCAGCCTGCGGGCCGACGCCTCCTCCCCCAGCGAGGTCAGGGCGAAGGTAAGAGTGCTTGCGGCGGTCAGAGTGTCGGGATGGTCGGGGCCGAGGATGGACCGCCAGCGGTCGAGCAGCCCTTCGGAGACGGCCCGGCTGCTGGAACCGTCGCCTTTGGTTTGCAGGTAGTGGGCAGTGTCCAGGACCAGTCGCCGGCCGGCGGGAGAATGGTCGCCCAGCGGGGCGGTCGCGAGCACGTGCGGAGCCAGCGCGACGTAGCCGGCCCAGCTGACCGGATCCTCCGGATCGCCGGGAGAAGCGGCGGCCAGCAGCGCCACCACCGCCTCGGCGGTGGCTTGTTGCCGGTCGACGGGTAGCCGTTGGCGGATCACTGCCTGCAGAAGCCGGTGCACCTGGAAGCCGTCAGGATGGCGGCGAGCCAGCGAGTAGCCGATCAGCGCGCCGACGGTGTCGGCCAGCGCGTCGGGGTCGACGGCGGTGTCGCGCAGCGGCTGGCCGAGCAGACCGGGGTGGCCGGTAAACAGGGCCAGCGGAATCGGCTCGGGAGCGAGGAAGGCGGCCAGCTCCAGCAGCTGCACCGCGGCCGGATCCTCGCCGCGCAGCCGCTCCAGCGACAACGCCCAGGCGGTGTCGATCCGCCCCTGGTAGCCCAGCACCTCCCCGCGGGAGAATAGGGTCGCTCGGCGCTCGCGGAAGCGGCGCAGATAGTCGGCGGGCGGCAGGTCGGTCTGCTCCAGATAGCCGGCGGCCTGGGCAGCGGCCAGCGGCAGGTCCCCGAGTTCGGCGGCGAGCTTGTCGGCCAGCTCCTCGCTCAGCGCCGGGACCCAGGCGCACAACAGCGCAATCGTCTCCGTCCGGGCCAACACGTCGACCTCCAGCCGGCCACCTAGCGCTCCCCAGCCGGGGGAGCGGGAGGTAATCAGCACGTGCCCAGCCCCGCCCGGTTGGTAGTCAGCGATGTCGCCCGGCCGCTCTGCGTTGTCGAAGATCAGCAGCCACCGATCCCGGCCACGTAACTGGTCGAGCAGCCGCTCCACCGTGGCGTCCACTGTCGGCCCGGGTGGAAGGCCAAGCCGGACAGCGAGGGAGGCAAGCTGCCCGGGGACGAGCACCGGCTGCTCGGCGTCGATCCACCACACCAGTTCGTAGTCGGTGGCGAATCGGTGGGCGTACTCGATCGCCAGCTGGGTTTTGCCCACTCCACCTAGCCCGTACAGCGCCTGCACCACCAGCGTTCCCTCGCCGGCGCGCAGCCGCCGCCGCAGCTCGGTGAGCATGCCGTCCCGGCCGGTGAACCGCGGATTGCGGGGTGGCACCTTCCACACCGGTGGTAGGGCGCCGGCGAACCCCGGCCGGTCGCCTGCCCTGTCCCTTCGCGCTGGTTCTCCAAGGGGAAACGGGGGTGGGCCGATCGGTCGACCTCCGGCCAGCCGCGTCCGCAGCCGGGCAGCCGCCGCCTCCTCGTCCAGGCCGGTCAGGTCCAGGTGGATCAGTGTGGCGTACAGCGGGGGGAGAGTAACTGGCTCCACCAGGACCGGCACGATGCGCCGTTCCGCGGTGGCTTGTGCGGCGAACGCGGCGCGCAGCTCGGCGCCGCCGAACGTAGAGGCGAAGTAGGCCTCGCTGCACACCGCGAGCAGCCGGTCGGCCCGCTCTAGTGCCGCGGACATGTGGGCCACAAAGTCCTCCCCCGGAGCCCAGTCCCACACGTCCAACTCGACGGTGTAGCCGGCCTGCTGCAGCTGCCAGGCCAGCCACTCCGCCCAAGCGGTGTCCCGACCGGCGTGACTGATGAAGAAATCGGTCCCCCGACTACTCACGCATCAGCATGGCATCATTACCTGCCGTAGACGAGACCCGTCGCCGTCAGGACCCGAGAACCGCTCCTCGCCCCGGCAGCATCCACAGCCCATCACCCACGCCGGTCGGTGAGCACTCTTGTCCCGCATCAAGCGGCTGGCAGATTTTCGGTCTCGGCAACTTGGGGATCAGCGGGGCGACCAGGCCCAGGTGGACGTGTCTAGAGTCGGCTTCAGGCCAGCGCCTCGTAGGGGCGCACGGTGTTGTACTCGACCCGGTAGTCCTTGAGGAAGAGCTTCTCGTACATCAGCGAGCCGAACCCGCGCTCACGTGAGCCGTCTCGCCCGGGTGTCTTCGCCCGGGTACGCGCGGCCGCAGCTCGAGGCAGGTGGCGATGAACGCCTCGAGGCGGAACGAGCGGAACGATCCGCCGTTGTCAGTCACAATGGTGACCTGCGGGACCACGCCGCCCTGCTCGTCGCACTCGGCCAGGTCGAGCAACGGCAGCCCGGCCAGGCGGGCGGGCTCGAAGAGCGCGAACTCGACCGCGGCGATCGCGTCGTGCTGGTTCGCCGTCGGGGCGACGTGCCAGCCCAGCTCGTACTTAGAAGTCGTTGCGGAAGTACGCCAGCAGGGTCGGCGGGCCACGCCACAGCCGCCTGACTTGCGTCACCTGTCGGTGGGAGCAAGCCAAGCCAGACTTCCGCAACGACTTCTTACTCCAGTAGTCCCGGCTGCGGCTGCGGCTGCGGCTGCGGCTCTGACCTGAGCGACGCGGACGCCGCGGCCTGCGACACGCTGCACGAGTACGGCCAACGGGCGGTCGACGGGGAACCGACGGCCATCGACGGGCCGTACGAGGGGCTGCAAGACGACGACCTGTCGGACGAGTTGTCGTGGCCAGCGCAGCAATAGCAGGCCTCGTTGCGTGGATCGTCGCTCGACGGACTGCCCAAAGCGCTCGCGAGAGCTAGGTGCTCGACGAGCGCCACAGCGCCTACGAAAAGGTCGACGAGGCCACGCTGGACCTGATCGGCGACTCTGGCACGCCAAGCTCCGCCCTCCGCGGCGCCATTGCGGATCCCGCCAGACGCGGCACTCTCCTGGTCAGCCTGCGCCGCATTCACCTTGTCGCGCCGCAGGCGATTCGAGCGGCAAGTAGCCGCACGATCAGGACCCTTGGCGAGGTCCACGGCCATGGCGACAGCCAGAAGGCCGTGGAGGTGCTCAACGCGCTCATGGTCGAGATGCGAGAGGACTTGCTGCCCAGCACATGCGCTGAGCTGGAGGCCCTCGGAGAGGCACTACCGCAAGCCAGCGAAGCTAGCCTCCTCACCAACCGTGCCACGGGCACTGGACGATGCGACCACGCCGCGACCACCAGCCGTATAAGCGCAGGTCAGGCGCTGCGCTTGCGGATACCTAATCCGCCGGTGGCATCCTGCCCAGGCGGCCAAGCGGAGGTCAGCTCGGATTGGGACGGGCGTCGTCGTAGAAGAACTCTGCGACCCCCACCGGATCGATCAGGATGCGCGTCGGCCCGCCGCGCAGGCTGGTGGTCACCATCACCCGGCGCAGATGCGGCAGAGCTACCTGCTCGCGGACCAGGCGCACGATCTGGTTGAGGCAGTCCCGCCGCCCCGTGCTCCGGATCCGGTGCTCGCCGTCCTCAAGGGCGACGGCGACGTGGCGGGGTGAGTCGCCGCTGACGTGGACGTCGAGTGGCGGGTCCCAGGGCGCAGCCAGCGCCTCGCGAAGGACCTGCAGGTCGTGCGCCAGCGACGCGCGCCGTCCCCGGGTGAGGAGGCGAAGTTGCGCGTCGAGCACCGCCTGGGCCTGCACCGGTGTGAGGTCGTACGCGGCCTGCAGGAGGCGAAGAGCGTCGGCGTCGTCTTCGGCGTCGGCGAGCACGGTGACCAGACGCGGCAAGTCGGCCGAGACGTCGGAGAGTGCGCTCAGCACGGCTAACCGCGTCCGGTGCGCACGGTCGGCATCGCGGTCGGCATCGGTCATGGTGGGATTGTCCTCGAGCTTGCACAGCCAGTACTGCGCGGTCGGATGCGGTCCGACCGGTAGAGCGTGGTGTCCGGACGGCGCGGCCGCCGGTTGTCGAACTCCCCGGGGAGGACCTCCTGCCCGACTACCGCCTACCCCGCCAGGGACAGCGGCGTGGGCAGCGGGGCGGGTGACTCCGGCGCGGGGCCACCTCGGAGAGCCGGGCGAGCAAGGTCCGGAACTCCTCGAGCGGCGCGTCGGCCTCGGCCTGGGTGAGTGGCATGCGTCTAACCGCGCGCCGACAACGACAGCGGCCGGTCTCCCGGTGGGAGGCCGGCCGCTGTCGCTCTTGGCGCCTAGTCAGGGTAGGGACGTCTCGGTGCGGGACGCAGGATGCGGTCCCGTGCCGCTTCTGTAGGCCGGTGTCCTACCGGTGTCCTAATGGAGTGTCGCCCCGTACCTCCGACTCCCAGGCCTTCTCCGCGCGTTCGCGCCCACGTCACGACCAGCCTGGTGCACCACCTAACGCGTGCATGGCCCCCACGGCTCGTCCTGGGGTCGAGGGGCACCGCTGGTCCGCATCGCTCCCCCAGTCCCTTGTGCAAGGGGCAGTCCCCTGGGTCCGAGCGCTGTTGCTGCCGGATCTGCGCGGAGGCGGCTGCGCTGCTGGCCGGGGGACCGCGGCCCGGCGCCGCGGCACTCGCAATCTCCGCTCAGTGCGTGCCACGTGGCCGGTTCCGGTCACTCGGCGCTGCGGAGCTCCGTCAGGACAGCCTCCAGCAGCCCCTTCACATGCCTGCCGCCGAGGACGAGCTGGCGGTCGAGCAGGCGGTTCGACGTCTCGCACGAGGTCTCGCTGATGAGGGTGCAGCCGTGGCATGCGGACAGGTTCAGCTGTTCGCTTCCCTGCCGGTCGCTCTCGATACAGACGGGATCGTTGGAACACACGTCAGCGTCGACGAGGGCGGCTGCAAGCAAGGGGATGAGGGCAGCGGGTGTCCCCAGCCTCACCAGGCCTCCGAGGGTGCCTTGAGCGTCGCCGGCCGCGGTGTAGACGAGGATGCCGGCCGTGCGGTCCGGACGGTCGGTCTGGGCGTAGATCCGCTCCTGCAGCGAGGCCGACGAGTATCCGCTGGCGAAGGCCAGCCGTCGGATGAGCAGGTGCGCGATGGTGTGCAGTGCGATGAAGCGCGGCTCAGGGATGTCGAGCCGCTGCGCCCAGGGCGACTCCTCCCGACGCCGGCGGAGGATGTCGGCTCGGGCGGCGACGGCGTCCTGTTGCTCCCATTCGTGCAACAGCGATTCGTCGAAGCGCAGGAAGATGCCCTCACCGAACATCTCCACTGCGGGGTACACCGGTCGCCGCCGGCGATCCGCTCCCAGGTCGGGGCCGATGAAGTCGGCGTCCGTGTTCCACCGTTGGAAGCGGCGCAGTGCACGCACCTCGCGTACGCGTCGGACCTGACCGACTGACACCAGGCTGTCGGTCAGGGCGACCGGCCACCCATGACGGGGTTCGACGGGGATGCCGTCCACCACGAAGTCGCCGCTGCTTCGGTCTCGGCCGGCGTCCAGTTTCTTCAGGAAGGCCGCCCACTCCCCGTCCTTGAGTTCGAGGAGTGGGGCGTCCGTCGGCACCTGCTCTCCGCCGGCGGCGAGGCCGAGGACGACCTCCTTCGTTGTGCCTAGCTCGTCGGCAATCCAACCCGCGACCATCTCGGATTGAGGGCCCCCGTTGTCGGCGACGACCTTCTCGAAGTACACGTGCGCCTTGACCTTGTCGAGCATTTCCAGCGATGCCGGTCGCTCCTCAGGGATGTCCAACGCGGACAGGCGCTCTGCGATGTAGTTGCTGGTCGCACCGCGCTGCGCTGCCGCTAGCTTGTGCTCGCACGGCGCTGCCTGACTTGTGTCCTCCCAGGGCTGCGTGCCGGCGCAGCGGATGCCGTCCCGCGACAAGGCGTCCTTCAGGACGAGTTCCGACAGCGGGCGGGAGCGCTTGCAGGCAGCGCAGGAGACGCGGAGCGCCGCGAGGCCCTCACCCTGCTTGGCGGAACGGACGAAGCTCAACTCCTTGTAGGCACGGCAGTGCCTAACGGCGTCGGTAACGGCGCGGTCCGCCCCCCGGTGGGCCCACATGAACCACGGGATGTCCTGGATGTGGCTGCCCTTGGTGCAGACGGCCACGTAGCGCATGGGCACGAGCGCCCCGCCGCAGCCGCAGGTGTTGCTCCAGCGACCTCTGCTCTTCCCTGTCAGTTGCGACAACTTGCTGCAGCGCTCGCAGAAGCGCCAGGCCGGAAAGCGCCAGTAGGTCAGCCCTCTGGTGTCCTTGCCCGACCGTCCCGCGTGAGCGGGCGGCTGACGCAGTTCGCCGCCGCCCAGGCGCAGGGACAGCCGCTCGCAGTGGATCTCCGGCGCATGCGGCCGGTGCCACCAGGACGTGTCCGGTGCCATCAGCGACTCGCCACGCACATCGACGATGGCGCCGACCCCGAAGGGCGAGATCACCTCGGACAGGCGCAGGTCATGCTTGATCGGTTCCACAGGACCTCTCCTCGAACGGCTCCTGCACCTCGACGGCGACGTTCGGGTCCACGGACCGCATGGAGTCCGCCACCAGCCAGCCCTCTCCTGACTGGCCGAACCTCTTCAACAGACCCAGGTCGTGGCCCGGACGGCGGTCGTAGACCAACTCGACCTCGGCTTCTCGTGCTTGTGCTGCGCGGCGATCCCAGTCCCGCATCAGCCGCCAGGCATGCTCCTCGGTCTCCTCGTACTCGTCCGGATCCGCGGCGACGACGCGTTGCAGCAGGCCGTCCACCAACTTCGTCACTGTTGCCTTGAGGTGGTCATCGTCGAGGTCGAATCGACGGGCAGCGGTATTGGGCGCCAGCTCGGTCAGGGACTGCCGAAGCAGCGCCACCAGGGCTCCTGCCAGTGATCGGTCCCGAGATGCCAGCGACCATGGAGTGACACTGGTGGGCTCCACACCGCGGTACAGCGCATCGTGATACCCGCGGAAGGTCTCAAAGTGCGACCTGTCGCGGGCACGGTTGGACCTGAAGAGCGTTGCGACCACCCCGCGTGTGTCGCCGCGTCCGACGCGGCTCGTCGCCTGGATGTACTCGGCGGTCGTCTTCGGCTGACCCACCATGAGCATCAGTGCCAGTCGAGGCACGTCGATGCCGACCGACAGCATGTTCGACGACAGCACCACGTCGACCGCCTGGTCCGTCTGGTCCACGCTGCGGCCCAGCTCCCGCAGGTCGTTGGGCAGTTCCTCGGGTCCGCGACGGCTGGTCAGCTCGAGCACGCGGTCGGCTCGGACACGGCGGAGGTCCAGTGAGAGTCGCTCGGAACGTGGCTCGAGCCGACCGTTCACGTCGTCCACGACCAGCGTCCCCGTGCGGCCGAGTTCCCGGAGACTGTTGTGGTACATCACCGCGGTCCAGTAGGCGTCGCGTGGCGTCGCCGGCGATTCGCGCTTCAGGACCTCGGGAACCTCGAGCAGGGGCGTAGCTGCTGCCACGACGGCAGAAGCCTGTGAGATCGACTGCGGCATCAGCCCGACGTAGAGACGTCCCTCGCCACTCGCGACCGGCCGGGAGAAGAACGTACGGTCCTCGTCCAACCCGGCAGGCGGGTAGAGCGCGACCTGTCGTCCGTACAGCCCTCGCACCTGTTCGGCGGCGGCGCGAATGGTGGCCGTGGAAGCGACGATCTTGGGCCGACCGCCAGATCGCCCGAGCAGCAGCTGTATGACGGCGTCGAAGACGGCGACGGTCGTGCCGAGCGGCCCTGACAGAAGATGCAGCTCGTCCTGGATGACGAGCGACGGCTGCCTGAAGGTCGTGCCGATGCCCAGCAGCCGGCCCGCTTCGGGCTTGAACTGCAGCCGCGCGAACTTGTCGACGGTCGCGAGGAGGATGGTCGGCGGCTGCTCGTAGAGCACCTCGTCCACGACCTGGACCGGCAGCTCTTCGTGAAAGTCACAGTGCACGTTGGTGCAGTGGATCACCAGGTCCTTCCCGTCGAGTCGAAAGCCGTACGCCCGCGGGTCGAGGGACTTCTGCCGCGGGACCTGCGCGGTTCCGCACCACGGGCAGGCCTCGACCTGGAACTGGTTCGCCTGCTCCGGGTGGGCCGCCTTGCGCAGTCTGTCGAGCGCGCCCTTTGCCTCGCTCCTGGATCCGGGAGTGACGTCGTTACCGACCCACAACCCGATGGAGAAACGGCTCATGCCCCGTACGCGGTCGTCGCTGTTCCGGCCCTGCCCGCGCATCAGCTCCATGGCACACACGAGCGAGGCGGCTCGCTGGAACTGCTGCGCAGTGAGGAGCCGAAGGGTGTACCTGGTCAGGACGGCTGTACCGCCGCCGCTGGCGCCGTCCGTCAGACGACGACGGAAGATCTCGACCGCGGCCAAGGCAAGGTAGGCCTCCGTCTTTCCGCCGCCCGTCGGGAACCAGATGAGGTCCACGAGTTCCCGGTCGTCGTGTTGCTCGTCGAGCGTCGAGGCCAGCGTCACGAGCAGGAAGCCGAGCTGGAAGGGGCGCCATTGGGGCTCCGTCATTGGCTTCTGCCGATCTCCGCGCGGGACGGAGGCCTGGCGCATCTGCAACCGCATGGCAGTCATGCCGAGCGCGAAGGCCGTCCGGACTGTCGTCTCCCTACGCAGGAGCTCGACGCCCGCGCGCATGCGCTCAGCGGACGCGCGGCAACGCTCGACGATCGTGTGTGCAGTCGCGGCCGATCGCTCGAAGCCCGCGACGCGCTCCTCCTGCTCCCGCATCCAGTTCTCGAAGGCCCCCACGAAGGCGTCCAAGCTCGGCAGCACGTGCTCCGGCGAGCGATCGATCGTTGCCAGGTGCGCCAGTTCGAGTGCTTGCGCCTCCTCAGTGCCGGTCGGGAACCCCGTCGTCTCGACGGCCGGGACGACGAACGAGGGGACGGGGTCAAGCGAGACACCGGAACAGACTCCGTCCTGCACCAGCCAGTCGGCCGCCATGCCATGTCCGACGGCGAACACCTTGCGCGCTCGGTATCGGAGTCGGATCTCGCGCGCCTCGGCGTCCAGGTCCAGGCCACGGAGAGCGTCGTACTCGTGGATGCGTCCACCCGCTGCAGGGCTGACCGCAAGGGACACCTGGAACAACATCGACGGGATGTCGAGGCGATCGTCGCCCGTCGACTTGGCCAGAACGCGAGCGTGCACGGTCACCAGATGTCTACCGCCCGCGAAGCTCCGCCAGCGCGAACCCACTTCCACGGGCACGTCACCCGCCATGACGTCCCGCTTGGGTGTGGCGCGCGACAGCACCAAACCCTCGAAGGCGAAGGGCCGCCGCTGCCACCGCCGTGGCCCGTCGCCGTCGAGCAAGGCGTAGGTACCCCCGGAGAAGCTGGCCTCGACGGAGGCCGCATCGGTCAGGAAGGAGACGGCAACCGACGAAGGCCTCCAGTCCTCCGCCAGTGGCACGCCCGCGTCCGCCTCCTCGACCTCGCCCGGAAGCACATCGGCCGACACGTCGGGATCTGCGCCGTCCGCCGTGGCTTCTGCAGAGGCCGTCGCATCCGCCGGGAAGAGCATGCCCACCGCGTACTGGCGGTTGGGCAGGTTCGTCACGCACTCCGTAGGCCCACCGTCCGGACCGATCCAGCTGGCTCTCAGGTGCGCGAGGACCTCACGCTGAGCCGGGGTGAGCGTCACTGGAGCTCCTTCAGCAGGCGCTTCAGTCTCTCCTTGTCCGCCGGGGAGCAGACGAGGTGGAGTGAGACGCGAGCGCGGGTCACGGCCACGTAGAAGCTGGCCGTGCCGATGTCGTCGAACGTGCTTGGGAGGTCGCACACCACCACGTGGTCGGCTTCCAGGCCTTTCACCGAGCGCGGGCTGGTAGTGAGGAAGCCTCGCGGACTACGAGCGGGCGGCTCGTCGGAGGCCACCCGGATGATCAACACGTTGCCGCGGCGAGCCCCGTCGCTGACGAGTCGCTCCGCCAGGTCGTCCGCATCGGTGAAGTTCCTGTCGTCGTGCACTTCGTGCCAGACGACGCGCTCTCCGTGGACGATGCCCGGGTCACCGACGTCAGCCCTGAGATACGTCTGCACCATGTGCACGATGGCGCGCGTGTTCCGCACGTTCGTGTCGAGGTCGACAGGAACTGCCTCCGCACTCACGAGCGCGTGAACGTCACGGTCGAACGTGCCGTCCACGTGGGCCTGGTTGTTGTGGTCGAGGAACATGCGCCAGCGGCCCCCGGCGCGACCACCCTCGAGCACCGCGTCCAGGGCGTCCATGTCCTTGGCGTTCATGAGATCTTGCGCCTCGTCCACCAGAACCACGTCCCAGCGCCTGCCCCTCGGCAGCGCCTCGAACGGGACGACGTCGACGCGTCGGTCACCCAGGTGCGCGTCGAAGAACTGACTCAAGTGGGGGGAGCGGAAGGTCACGAGTACCCGGCGACCCTGATCCGCTTCCTGCTTCGCGGCCTCCGCCAGGACCAGAGACTTTCCGGTGCCCGCGCCACCCTGGACGAGCAGCCGTGGACTACGGGCAAGGGCGGCCAAGACCCTGCACTGCCCCTCGGTTGCACGGCTCTGCTCCTCGAGAACGGCACCGCGCTGCGCGTCCAGCACCGGCAGGCGGGTGAACTCCCCGAAGAGCCGCACGCGCAGGTCGGAAGACCTCGCGGTCCGGGTCCTCGGCGACGGCTGCCGAGCTGCCCCCGCGACGGCGTCGAGCGATGCCCGAATGTCTGCGACGGTCATCTCGTCCTTCGCCCACCAGTGAGTGGAGGACCACTCGACCGAGTTCTGCGGCCGTTCGATGTCCGGCGTCACCACGACCGCTTCGTGTGGGAACCACGCCACTCCCTCCTCCTTGAGGATGTCCCGCAGCGCGAAGGCGGCAGTACGGGCCTGGTCCATCGGAGAGCTCCGTAACCGGTGCCAGTCGCCCCGTCTGTCCACCGAGTACCAGACGCCCTCGTGCTTGCGTACCCCGCCGCCCTTCACCTCGACGACGATGACGACACCCCGCCAGAGGAGGACGAAGTCGGCCTCCGCCTGCTGCTTGTACTCGTGGGAACGAAGCTTCACCGAGTGGAAGGCGACGGCGTCGTCGTCGCCCGTCACGTCCCGGAGTAGACGGGCCAGGCGTCGCTCGGCGTCGCTGGTGGCTGTCTTCTCGATCGCGGTCAGATCCGGAACGACGATCACTCGCCGCCCTCCCGCCACAGCTGTTCGTACTCGCGGTAGCCGAGCAAGTCGTCGACCTCGCCGAACTTGTCGGCCATGTCGACGATGAGGCACTCGGCCTTCCCGCCGTTCTCGGGGCCTCGAAGGCCACGGCCGGCCATCTGGATGTAGGCGTTGGGGCTGAAGGTGGGACGTGCGATGTAGAGAGCCCGCACGCCAGGTGCATCGAATCCCTGGATGAGCAGGTCGCAGTTCGTCAGCACCTGCACCTTGCCGCGCTGGAAATTCTCGATGTGGTCGCGCCGCTCCTGTCGACCGGTCTGTCCGCTGACGGCCGCCGCCGTCCGCCCCCGGTAACGCAAGGTCGCCGCCAGCACCTGCGCCGATAGCACGCTGGGTGTGAACACCAGGATGGGCCAGGACTCGTCCTGGCTCATGACGTGGTCGGCCAGGACGGCCATACGCTGCTGGTTCTGCCCGATCCGGTCGAGCACCGCCGGGCTGACGCGGCGCTGGTACCGCGCCTCACGCACCTCGTCCGCGTCGAGCGTCACCTGTACGCCGTCCAGCACTTGGTGCTGGACGCGAGCCAGGATTCCCAGGTCCGCGAGCTGCTCGTACGGGTTGCCGTCGAAGGCGGTCAACCTCTTCCTGCCGAAGCGGGCGACGAGCGACTCCGTCCCGCTCGTCGACCTGCCCTTGAACGGCGTGGCCGAGAGCCCGACCAAGGGCCGATCCCACTGCCGACCCGCGACTCCCAGCCACTCGAACAGCCGCGTGTACATCCGCGACTCCCCCGCGCGGTGTCCTTCGTCCACGATCACAGCGGCGGCACTGCGCAGCCACGCGTACTCGGGGTCCTCATGGACGACGAGGAGCTTCGCGTCCGTGGCCACGATGACGCTGAACTCGGTGTCCGGTTCGTGGACCACGTTCGACTCCCAGAGCCGGCCGACGGTCAGCGGCCGCTCGTCTCCGAGCCCGCGCCAGATGTAGCTCCAGGTCTGCACTGCCTGTTCGCAGAGCTCCTGTGACTGGGCGATCCAGAGGACCGGTCCCTCGAGCTCGCCGCTGATGAACAGGCGCAGAACCGTTTCGCAGGCCACGCGCGTCTTGCCGGCGCCGGTGGGCAACTCCACCATCGCCTTGCCCCGCCTACCGGTCTCGTGCTGGCTTGTGAGGACCTCGCTCAGCTGCCGGCGGATGTCCTCCTGGAAGCTGTGCAGCGGGTTGAGCCGCACCGCTCCGGGCACGACGAACTCGTCCTCCTGCCGCTCGTTGCGTCGCCCGGCGAACTCACCGCCGAAGCCCATTTGTCGGAGCCAGGAGATCGTCGAGGCGCCACCCGCCCACTGCGTCGGAACGTCGGAGAAGCCCTC
Source organism: Geodermatophilus sp. URMC 65 (assembly GCF_053502545.1). Classification (NCBI taxonomy): domain Bacteria; kingdom Bacillati; phylum Actinomycetota; class Actinomycetes; order Geodermatophilales; family Geodermatophilaceae; genus Geodermatophilus; species Geodermatophilus sp. URMC 65. The sequence continues at coordinate 3,108,223 of NZ_CP199954.1, read as the reverse complement.
CTGCCGGAACTGGTCGGCGAGCAGCTTGACGGAGTCGGACCCGTAGACGGTCAGGAACAGCTCGGATACCGAGGTCCTTTCGTCGACGAGACCCTGCAGCTCGAGCGCCTGCCACAAGCCCTTGGGCAACGCATCCCTGAGGTCGTCCGGCCCGAAGTAGACGTCCAGGCGGTCGGCATCGGTCGGTGCGGCCTTGGCTTCCTCCCGCAGTTCTGCGAGGCGCCTGTCCAGGCCAGCCTGGAGGACGCTGGAGACGTCGGCGTTGTTGAGGTCGAGTCCGAACGCTTGCGAGGCGATCTCCAGCAGGCGCCGATCCTCGACGCGCCGGTCGACGACCAGCTCGGTCCCGTCCAGGAACCAAGGCAGGGACTGGTCCTCCACGCCCTCCTCGGTGGTCACCCGCTTCGCGATGTGGCCTGCGCGCGAGAGGCTGATGTTGAGCAACCGATCCTCGAACCGGGTGTTGCGCAGGCCGGTGAAGACGTCCAGGAGCGGTTCCGGGGCCAGCTGGCCTTCGATCTGCATGGAGAAGGCGAAGCTGTCTTCGAAGCGACGACATCCGACCTGGGCGACCAGCAGGTCTGCCTGCTCCTCGGTGACCTGCAGACGTGGACGATCCTTCGACGCCAGGTAGGCGGCCTGCTCCTCGGACACGGCCAGGTAGACCGTGTTGGGCGGCCTCGACTCCACGGCCCTCCTGATGCGGGCCGGGATGCGCGGCGGCTTGCGACCCGGGAACGCGACCTCAGCCGCGGCGAGCGTGAACTCGACGAGGACTGCGTCGGACAGGGTCGGGGGGAACAGGTCGGCCCCGATCGCTTGCTCGAAGACGTGGGCGGGCACGGCGTCGAGGTCGCGCGGCAGACTCAGCTTCTCCGCGAGAGCCACGGGGCCCTTGAACAGCGGCAACAGACCGTCGTAGCGCACCATCGACGGCGCTACGGCGTCCGCGGGTGCCTTTCGCCCTCGCGAGGTGGGGATGAGACCCGCGCGCGCGATGGCCCACTGAGCGGGCGAGGGCACCTCGTGGTCGCGATTCGTCGCGAGGTCCTCGCAGATCCATGTGTGATCACGAAGTGCGAGGAGGCCGAGCGTCCAGCTCTCGCGCAGGGCCTCGGCGGCTCCAGCCTGCTCCAGCATGAGCAACATGGAGAACGGACCCGGGCCCGACGTCCGCGAGAACTCGACGTTCTCGACAGCTCGCTCCCCTGGCCCCAGCTGACGGTTCAGTGAATCGAGCACCCAAGCCCGGTACTGCTCGAACGCCGGTTCGTCCTCCAGTCGGTAGTCGCCCTGAGGCTCATGCACGACCCCCAGTTGGCCGGCGACGTCGGGTTGGCAGCGGCTGCGATCCAGCATGCGCGCGTCGAACTGCGGCCCGACAAGCCCCTCCACGTCGAAGACGAGGGCGGGTGCGGCCCATCCGCCGTCCCTGGTCGGCACGCGCACCTTCGCGGCCTGCGCCCGTAAAATCTCGACAGCCGCGCGGGTCGGCAGGTCCAGTGTCGCGTCCCACAGCTTCGTGAGCGCCTCGTCGTCGTCCTCCTCCGTCAGTCGGGCGAGCCTCGCGCTGAGGATCGCTTGGGCATCGAGTCCACGGAAGCCCGCACGCGTCAGCTGGGCACGCACGCCGGCCTGCGCCAGGAAGTCGGGATCGACGAAGACGGCACCCTCGACCTCGAGGTCCTCCTCGTTCGCCAGGAAGACGACGTCCTTGTCAGCGAGCGAGCGCAGGCCGTCAGAGGTGGGAATGACCCGGGCCTTGTCGGCCTCGAACTTGCCGTGCAGGTCGAACGCGACTCTGAATGCGTTCGCTGCGGACACCGGATCGCTGCCCGCCGCCCACTCCCTCAGCCAGCTGAGAAGTCCGCGCTTGGGAGCCGTCTCGAGCGCCTTGCGCAGGTCACGATCGCGGGCGTCGAAGTTCTCCTCGAGATTGGCCAGCGTGACGAGGTCGCGCAGACGGGCGATGCGGGTCGGGGTGGCGTAGCAGCGGAAGTGAGGGACGTCCGATCCGGTGTTCGACGAGTGGGACCAGGCCCGGTGCACGTCCTCGCGCACGGTCATCTCGAAGTCGAGGGGACGCAGGTCTCGCGGATGCGCCAGTGTTCCTCGGGCGTCGGGCACCAAGGCGCGTTCCGCGGCGAGGCGGGGGATGTTCTGGGTGAAGTGCTCGTCGCCGAAGCCCCTCAACTCGCTCGCGCGGCCACGAGCCGGCATGTAGTCCAGATGTGCAGCCGGGTCCTCGGCCGTGGACAGCCGCGGCAGCAGATCCACGAAGATCTCCGACAGCGTCTTGAGGATCTCCTGGTTATAGCCGTTCGACAGCATGGTCGTCCGGTCGTCGTTGACGCTCCATGGCGCGTTGAAGAGGCCGGTGGCGGTCGTCTGGTCCTGCAGCGGGAAGTACGACCAGAACTGACCGACCGTCCGGTTGCCGAGGTTTCGAGGCAGCGCGACGGTCACCTTCACCTGCTGTCGGGAGACGGCCTCCCCGACCTGCTTGCGGGCCTCCGCCGACGGCGAGTGCATCCGGCTCTCGACCAGCCACTCGTCGCCAGAGCCGTCCGGTCGCTCGATCTTGAAGCTCCCGGCACCAAGGTCCCTCGACACATGACTCGTGGTGAAGCCGCCCTCACCGAGGACGCGCAGTCGCACCTCGCGCACGGCGCCGACGAAGAGCAAGAATTCGGACCGGAACTCCTGGATCTCCTTCTCGAGCCGCTGGATGTCGGTCACCCGCGGCAGCTTGACGACCGTCGACGCCCATGTGGCCAGGTCCGCGAGCACCGGATCGCGATCGAACTCCGCCGCAGCATCGATGAGAGTCGCCGTCCGCAGCACGGGCAGGCGCCGAGCCGCCGGCGCGATGCGGCGCAGGGCAGCAGTGGCTTCCGGCGAGTTGAACTCGAAGGAGACCGAGCGACTGAAGACCTGAGGAGCGTCGGTGACTGCGAGGACGGACTTGAAGCCGAGACCGAACCTGCCGATCTCGTCTCCCCGTTTGCCGCTGAGGTAGGCCATTGTGACAGCGGTGATGCCCGACTTCGAGAAGGGCCGGCCCGAGTTCGCGCAGTACAAGGTGGAGGTACGTGCGTCGAGCACGATCTCGACCCGAGCCTCGTCAGCGAGGTCGGCAGCGCCCGCAAGAGCGTCCGCAGCGTTCTGGACGAGCTCGAGCAGCGTTCGGTGCGCGTAACCGCCGGTCCTGATGGACTCCTCGTGATTCGCCTGCTCCTCGATCAGCCGCGGCTGTTGCTCGCAAGCGGCGATCTGAGCCGCGAATTGGTCCTGCACCTCCCGGACCAGCGCAACGTCGGGCCGCCACAGGTCCTTGCTCACTGACATCCCCATATCAGCGCTTGCCGGCGCCCACTACGACGCCTGCTGCACCAAGCATTGGCAGGGCCTCTTCGTGGCAGTGGGTGCTTACGACTGCGCTTTGCGTCACCCGTGCAGAGTAGGCGGCGAGGTGGCTGAGGCTCATTCCGGCACGCGACGAGGCGGTCACACGGGGCGAGGCGGCCCCGTCTAGGACGCCATGCATTTCGTCGGACGGCGCGACGACTCCCCGAGCACCAGCCCCATCCGCGCAGGTCAAACCGTGCGCCTGCGGATACGATCCGCAAGCTGGCGGCGTCAGCCACCCTGGCGGACGACCGTAGGAATCAAGCAGTCTCCCCGACCTCGACGGCGAGCACTTGCATCTGGCCGTCGGGATCCGTAGCGAACGTCGACAAGTCCTCCCATCTCAGCTTGTAGCTCCCAGACAGAGTGAGGTTTTCTCACCAGGATTCGCCGTCCGCGAACGCCTGGGAGAGCCATCGCTGCAGGTCAGGCCCCTGTGCCAGCGAAGTGCCGGGTGCCGCCTGCCGAGAGGCTGCGCCGAGGGACTGCGCCCGACGTCGCTGACGACTCGCTGAAGCCCTGACCAGCGACGCCTGCCACCTCTTCAACTGGGTGTGAATTCCTGGTGAGAAAACCTCACTCACTTGAAACCTCCGACACTGCCCTCGCCAAGGGGTCTACAACATAGCTATCGATTTGGAGTCGTAACTAGCGTATAATGGCTGATAGACGCGTGAGAGCGCCTGCAAACCGGGTGACACCGGGGCGAGGAGAAGACCCCAGCGGGAAACCGCCCCCGCTAGACGCTCTCGATCGAGGACCAGGTAAGAGACCGACTGCGTTGGGGCTCAGTCTTTTGACATGGACCCGCGAGCGCACACGACATGGTCCTTTCCAGGAATTCAACCTGGCGCGTAAGAGCAGGTGGGAACGGACTGCTCCGGAATCAGCGTCCCGCAAGGGCAACGAACTGCTCTACGACAGCGCCCACCTTCTGCCTCAGATCATCCGGATCTGGGGCTTTTTTCATGCCCAGAGGAGGACACGTGTCTTGGATCTATGAGTTCAAGGACGACGACGGCATCGGCACCTACACCGGCAAGCACGGTGGCCGCGAGTCGCTCGGTACCCGGATCAATCGGCACTTCGGTCTTGACGCCGAGCACAGCCGGCACGCCGACAGCGTGCAGGCGCACGTGGTACACCCCGACGACCTCGACTACGAGGAGCAGCAGGCGATCAAGAACGCCAACGACGGTCAGGGCACGGTCTTCAACAGGATGTACAACGACGAGGGCTGGGCCGAGGCCTACTACGAGGGCTACAGCACCCGCGACCGTAGTGACGAGCCTGACCCCGACGCCGCCGAGTGTCGCAACGCTCGTGCCGCCGGCAACCTCGAGTACGAGAACCGGAGGCGTCGACAGTAGTTCGAATGGTCTGCCCGGGCCCCTTCGGGGGCCCGGGCAGACCTTTTTTGTGCCTGGCTATTGCTCGGCCTGGGGGTAGGAATGCGGATGTCGCGCTTTCTCAACAGCGGCACCGCGACCACTTCATGAACACAGGATGCGGCGAGGGCCAGGCTGCACGCGTCGGTCAGCGGAACGACCGGCGTTCGGTCCGTCCGGCTCAGCCGTACATGAGCGCGATGCTGCGCCCGAGTGCGTGTGCCAGCCGAACCGGCACGGCGTTGCCGATCTGTCGAGCGATGGCCACCTTCGATCCACACCACTGAAAGTCGTGCGGGAAGGTCTGCAGGAGTGCCGCTTCGGCGTGCGTGAGCGGCCGGTTCTGGGTCGGGTGGAGGTAGCGCCCCTTCTCGGGCTTCACGAATTCCGTTCGAATGGTCACCGAGGGGCGGTCGGCGCGCAGGCGTCCCATGACGTCCTTGGCGCCGGACTGGTGCTTCCGCCAGCACGGCGCCAGCAGCTCTTCGGGAATGTCGAACCGGTTACCACCTGGGGGAATCTTCGCGATCCGGCGTCGCGAGAGGTCGGTCAGTCGACGGGTCAGGTGCAGCTGAGTCGTCTCGAAGGCGCCCGGAAAGGCAGTGTTATCAAACTCGAAGATGCCCTCGGGCAGATTGATGGCGTCGGGCGGCACGACCTCCGAAAGCTTGGCGAGCGCCTCGCCGACCGAGAGGAAGTGCTGCGGGCAGCCAGCGAACTCGCCGACGGGGTTCGGCACCGGCGGATTGTTGCGATGGCGACCGATGACGACCGCCCGCTTCCGCACCTGCGGGACACCGAACTCCGCTGCATTGAGCACGTAGGGCTGAAGGCGATAGCGGGTAAGGGCGCCGTGCTCGACCTCGGCCTGCAGGAGTTCCCACTGCGGTGACCGGAAAAAAGCAGCGACGTTCTCGATGACGAAGTAGTCCGGCCGGATTTGCGCGAGGGTCCGGGCGTACTCACGCCAGAGGACGTTGCGAGGGTCGGAGGGGTCGCGCTTGCCGAGATTCGAGAAGCCCTGACACGGCGGCCCCCCGATGACGACGTCTGCACTGGGGATCTCGTCGCGGTGCCAGTCCTCGATCCTGATTGCGTGCAGGTGGTCACGGCCGAAGTTGGCTGCGTACGTGGCTGCTGCCGCTTGATCGGCTTCGACGGCCGCGACGACTCGATACTCGGATCGGACGTCGGGGTCGACATTGACGTTCAGGAACCCCCGGGTCAGCCCGCCACATCCGGCGAAGAGATCCACCAAGCGCAGTCGGGTCACGGTCAACAACTTACGGCCGGTCACCGACAGCTTTCGCGACGTGCCTGTGGTGTGTCGCCAGCAGCTTCGTAGGCTGTCAGGCCGCAGTGACCAACGGCACGTCCGTGAAGGGGGTTCCGATGGCGGACCGGCCCCCCGCATCGAGCCCCGGCGTGTCCGAGCGGATGAGCCGTGCCCGACGGCGCGACACCGATCCGGAGATGCAGGTCCGACGGGAGGCGCACCGGCGGGGGATGCGCTACCGCGTCGACGTGCCACTGCCGGGCATGCCCCGGCGTCGGGCAGACATGATCTTCCCGCGGCGAAAGGTCGCCGTGTTCATAGACGGCTGCTTCTGGCACTCGTGTCCGCTACACAAGAGCATCCCCCGGGCCAACAACGAATGGTGGGTTGCCAAGCTCCAGAAGAATGTCGACCGGGACCGGGAGACCGACGCTCATCTGCAGGCCCTCGGATGGATTGTCCTGCGGTTCTGGGAGCACGAGGACCCAACCACGGTCGTCGACGTCGTCGAACGAACCGTAGGAAATCAGTCGTCGTCCTGAGCGTGCCGAGGCCCCGAATGTCGCTGCAGATCACCGAGAACCGCAACCGAATCGGCGACCGCCACGGCCACCTGGCGGCGCAACTCGTCGTCGTCCAACGCCTCGAAGTCGACCACCGCGCTCGTCCGTAATAGGCGCTTCAGCACGTCGCGGAGCACATCACGCTCCGCGACGCCGCCGGTGTCCACCGTTGGGAAGGTTTCCGCCAACGCCCGGGCAAGGGTGCGACTAGCGCCGAGGGATCTGCGCCGGGCGAAGATTTGATCGAAGGCGGCCTCGCCGAACGCGTCGAGCAGGCGGTAGCGCTCGATCCGCTGTGGCAGCGCAAGCAGGTGGGCACGCCACCACAGGCGGCCCCAGACATGCCGGGTGATGTCGGTTCCGAGCACCCGGTCGACGGGCGGGCGCGGGTAGCGCCAGTAAGAGACGTCGGGCAGGACGACAAGCGCGAGGAAGGTCCAGATCGACCGCACAGAGGCCTCGGCCGCGACGAGTCCGGAGCGCTCGTGGAGCAACTGCGCCACCTCGAGGTCGAAGGCAATGCGGTCGCGCCGGCGTCCCTCGCCGGGGAACCCCGCATTCTCGGCCGCCTTGACGATCAGGTCCCGAAGGTCCCGCAGTTCGTTCTCGGTGACACGACGACCTCCGGTGGCGGCGAAAACGGCGGACCGGTGGGTGTAAGCCACCTGTTCCTGCAGGTCCGCCAAGCCGGCCTTGGAGTAGTCCTGGTGCAGCTCGCGAGCGGTCCGGTCGAGCAATCGCGGGTAAAGGACGCTGGTCACGGCGCCGCCAGCAGGTCGGCGGCGTCCTGGACCCGAGCGGTGAACAGGACCGGTTCGAGCTGTCGTTCACGGCGCAGGGCCTCGACGCTGAAGGCGGGGAACATCCTCTCGAGCACGGCGGTGAAGAGCGCCCCGAGGGAACCGGTCGGGTAATCGACTTCGTGGGTGAAGTCCTCGTTGGACAGGGCCCGCTCGACGAGCGACCGGAGGACGTCGGTGCGGAGAGTCGACAGCACCCGCCGGTCCGCATCCGTCGGCCCTGCCGCCGCCGTCAACGCGTTCACCACGACCTCGCGGCGTTCGTTGGCGAGCAGAAGGACGGAGCCGAGCGCCGCGGCCTCCAGGTCATCCCCGACCTCCAGGTACCAACTCGCCCTTGTCGGGTATGGGAGATCGTGAAAGTCGGCGACGGCGAGGGGGAAGAGGACGGCGTCGCCCTGCAGCAGCACCGGGAAGCGGTCGCTCCAGAGCACGCTGCCCGGTCGCCGAGGTGCCACGGACGACTTCGCGCCGGCGGGGTTGCGCAGTGTGAGAACGGTGTGCAGCTCCAGGACGCCGCCCAGCTCGTCTCCCTCAAGATCGAACGCGATATCGAGCTCGGCGCCGTCCTGAGCCGGGACGGCCGCCTGCCAAGCGCGACCGCGCAAGAAAGAACTCGACGCCGACCACCGCACCGTCAGGTCGACCTCCGCATCCTCCGGAAGGCCACAGAGCCGACGGGCGCGGAGTCCGTCCACCCGGACCGGACGGCTCAGGGACAGCGTCGTGTCGTAGTCCCAGTCGGGCAGCTCGGAGGGCATCTCCACGGCACCGCCCGCGACGACCTGCGACCACGGGCCGGCCGTCACCACGTCGCCCGGGGGGCGGAGATAGGGAAACGCGCGGGTCATGAGACGTGCTCCCCGAGGGTGGTACCGACGACGGCGATGTCGGTGACCGTGTCGGGTACGGGAACGATCGCGAGCGCGACCTCGGCGGGTGCAGGGACAGTGCACGTCTCGGCGCGGATCTCGCCATCGGGTGTCGTCCAGGCCCACACCTCGGGTCGCGCCGCGCCGACCGGGGCCTCCTCCTCCCGGCCGCCCTCCCACGTAGCGACGGCCAGGCGGGCGGTGAGCTCAACCGGCCCAGCCCCGGTCACCGAGAACCTCTGGACGACCACCACCGCTCCGTCTCGGTCCTCGACCCGGGGCTCGTCGAGGGACGCGACCCGCACGCGATCGCGTCCGGCAGGCGAGGTCCGCCCTGCGGTCCTGTCGGAACCACCGACTCCCCGCCCGGGCGACGTGCCGCCCCCGACCCGACCGGTCGACCCCTCACCGAGGCCGTCGGCTGGCTCGGCGAAGGCCGCGGCGACCAACCCACCGAGAAAGTTCGCCGCCGCCCCCAGCGCCACGCCGCCGGTCGCCGCAGCCGCGGTCGTCGCCGCGGCCCGGAGGGAGGACAGCTGCTCGCGGATCCGGGTGAACGTGACGCGCACGAACGTTCTGTCGTTGCCGGTGAGCTGCTCGTGCACCCAGTGGTCGTGGGTCGGTGGTTCGGCGGCGGCGTACACCTCGTCGAGGTCGTCCTCGGCGCGGAACACCCCGGCGTAGGCGCGGTTCACCGAGCCCGGCACGGGTCCTTCGTGGTAGCGGACGACCAACTCAGGGGAGCGCATGAGGCAGACGTGATGGGGATCCCCGCTCACCCCCGCGTACTCCGCCGCCTGCGTCACGGACTCGGGCGACATCGGGATGACGACGGTCTGCTCGAGCGCGAACCGTCCGAGGCGACGCCGTGGGCTGAGGCATTCCAGGGTCGTCGCCTGATCGGTCTTCTGACGGCGGTAGGCGGCCACGAACATGCGCAGGGGGTAGGTCCTCGCGGGATCCGGCACGTCGAAGGTCCGGCCTCCCGCCACGACCGCGGGCAACAGTTTGTGGTCGCCTCGTTCGGGCAGCATGATCGGCCACATCTGCCAGGCGATGGTCTCGGCGAGGTGGCGGGCGGCGGTCTCCACGTCGTCGAAGTCGTCGAGGTCGGGATCGAGGACCACGAGGGTGGTGCCTGACTCGCCCCCCTCGAACGGCGTCAGACCGAGGCTGCGGGCGACGGCGTCGGCCTCGGCGCCCCGCAGGGGTTCGACGTGATCGCCCTGGATGTCGCCCCACCAGTGCCGCCCGGTGAACGGACGCGCGTCCTCGTCCACCCGACCGGTGCTCTCGAAGGACTCGCCCAGGGCGATGCCGATGAGCCGGGACGACAGCCCGAGCCCGGGTTCCTCCGTGCGGGTGTAGACGAGGATGGTCCCGACCTTGGACAGGCGGTAGAGGACGGCCTTGCCGTAGCCGTACGTTCCACCACCGTGCACGGTGTCGCGCTTCTCCCCCACGTTGAGGACGAATGCGATCCAGTCCCGGCGGTCGGCGGCGACCTCGTCGGCCCGGGTTGGCCCACCGAGGCCCTTGGTGCCCCGGTCCACGACCGACAACAGGCGCAGGTTCGGTGACCGGACGACGCGGCCGACACCGAGGTGGCGCTGAACCTGTGAGGGTGGGGTGAGCAGCCGTTCCCAGGTCGGGCGGTGCGTGGGCGACACGGTGCTCAACTCGAGGCGGTACGTCGTCGGACGTCCCGGCAGGCGGGCGTCCCAGGAGTTCTGTGCCGTCTCGCGGACGAAGACGGTCATCGGGTCGACGGGCGGCCTGCCGAGCTGGTTGCGGATGCCCTCGGAGGCGATCGCACCCGTCGGCGGGAAGGGCTGGGACCACCATCGTGGTGTCGTCATGTCCCGCTCACGAACCGGTCCAGCGAAGCCTCGTCCAACCGTCGCGCCTCCGCCGCGGCACTGTCGAGGTCGACCACGTACTCGACTGGGCCGACCCCGGCGACGACGCCGTCCCCGACGAGTGCCGACGGCACGATCCGGGGAAAGCCCGGACGCACCTCGTACGCGCGCTCCTCGACCACCTCGAAGAGCCGCCTCCCGTAGACGTCCCGATCGGCGTCCCGGTACCCGTAGGCGGCGAGCCGGGCCTGAAAGCTCTGGGGATCGTCGGTCTTCGTGCGGATGTCGTCGACCAGTTGGGGCACGGAGATCCCCTGATCCGTCTGCAGCCGGAACCACCGCAGGACGAGCCGTCCCGGCGGGGCGAGGTCCAACTGGTCAATTCCGTGAACGCGGATCCGCCTGCCCTCCGGCGACACGGTGGTCTTGACCTCGATGGCGTCCGCGCCGCAATGGAAGTCCTGCGCGGTCCCGCCCGGTCCGGTCCAGAACGCCACGGCGCCGGGATCGACATCGACCAGTTCCCGCAGTACGACGAGCTCGCCGAACAGGCCGGCGAGTGCGGACGGCGTGAGTGCTTCACGGGCCCCGGCCAGCAGAGCCCGCCATTCCGACAGCACCGTCCGCAGGGTCGGGATGCACCTGTCCGGCGTCGCCGCGACCCGGTCGACGATCTCGACGCAGAGCGCTGTGAACAGGTCGGCCAGACCGGCATCCACCAACTCGAGGCAGGCGTAGGGCCGGTAGCTGTGCTCGTCCTCGAGGGCGCGACGCCGCAGCGTCACTGCCCGACCGTCCAAGTCCTCCCTGAGCGTGTGCTTCGCCGCGATCGGGACCAGCAGGCAACGCCGGTCGGCGCGGTCGACAGCGGCCAGGAGCGGGCCTCGGTCGGTCTCCACACCGGTGGATGCGGTCCGGAATGCGCTGTCGGAGGACCGAGCTGCCGCGGCACGCCAGAGGTCCTCGAGTCGATCACCGTCCACCGTCACGCAGCCTCGTCGTCCTGGTCGAGAACGGAGGCGTCCTCCACCTCGACCGCGACGTTGGACAGGTCGGCGCTCCAGTACTCGACCTCAGAGTCCTTCGTGCCGGCCCGCGGCTCCGGAAAGACGATCGCCACGCCCATCACCACGTCGTCCGTCGGAGCGTCCAGCGGCCTACGCCCGACCTTCTCCCCCGTGTCCGACTTCGGCTCGATCGGGTAGAGCAACAGAAGGCCGTCGTTCGGTCGCTGCTCCCGCCTGAGAGCGAGGATCCCGTCCAGCTCCTTCGGCGCGGCACCGTCCACGATGAGATCAATGATTTCGTCGCGTCGACTGCTCAGCGTCTTAATGTCGGCGACCCCATCGAAGGCCGGAACGTCCCTGTGTCCGAGACGCGCGCGCTTAACCATTCGTAGCGAGACCCCGCTGCCGAGGTCGCAAGGCTTGGTGTCCACGTCGCTTCGGGAGTTCCCGATCACTGCCACGCTCCACCGGAGCAGTCCGCCAGCCTTCACCCGCTTCTCGATGTAGCTCAGGAGCCGAGCGCTGTCTCCGTCGGACGATCGCTCGTGGAAGGAGTACGCCCGCAAGAATTCGGTCACGTCGTCGTAAGGGACTTGGGTGAACAGCGCAGTTTCGCGACGCGGTGGAGGATCCGCGATTCCGTTCGCCGCGGCGGCCGCGACCAAGGCCCGCGCGGCGGCAGCATTCAGTGCGAGCCAGTCAGCTCCGGATGGCGCGATGTCGAAGAAACGCGACTCGACGAGCTGCCCGCCATAGGCGGCGTGGGCCAGCACGGCGTCCTTCATCTTGGCCCTCGCCGTAATGCTCATCTTCGGGTGCGAGCGCAAGCGCACCGCGAAGGTCAACGGTGTCTCGTTCGAGGTCATGTACCGATTGATGTCCAGCCGCATCTCGGCCTCGACCGTCGCGAGATGACGGAACCACTCCGCCAGCTCCTCGGTCATCCAGATTCGCGGGAGGTCGCCGTACCCGGCGCGGTAGCCGAACCAGCGCCCCATCTGCAGCAGGGTGTCATAGGCCGACACGGCGCGGACGAACAGGCTGGACACGAGACCTTCGAGCGTTAGCCCCCGGGAGAGGGTGTTGCCGCCGACGGCGATCGCGGTGACTGGTCCGGCCTCGTAGTTGAGCCGGTCCGTGCTGCGGTAGTTGTCGACGACGACCTTCGTGTCGCGTACGACCTCCCGCAGCCTGCCGAGCACGTCATCGAAGGAGACCGCGTCCTCGCCGAAGTCACGGGCGGGCACCCTGGCCGTCTCCTGCTCCCAAGTCGTCCTCAGCCGCTCCACCAGCGCGGTGTCGTCGGCGTCGAGCTTCCGGAGCAGCCGGGCGCGCAGGTCGAGCAACGGGTCCTTGAACGCCTCATGGACTCCCGTCTCGGTCGTGGTGTGGATAAGCATCGTGGAATGCGGATTGCCGCCGCCGCGGACCCGGCGCGCGGCGGTGGCAAGCCAGAACCACTCGACCGCGGCCTGGAGCGAGTGGGTGAGAGCGGGTTGGAAGGTCGCCGCGTCCTGCTTGTTCTTCGGCTTGAGGTCGTCGACCTCGTCATCTGGAACCCGCCTGATCATGTCCCAGCCGCCCGGGAGGTCCTCGGGATCCTCGCCGTCGAGCAACTCACGGCCGAAGAGAACCTCCGTGCCGTGGTAGCCGTCGGGCTTCGGCAGGTTGACGATGAAGTCGCGCGGGTAAAAGTCCTTATCCTCGGACGGGTCGATGAGAAGATTCGCGAACGGTGTCGCCGTGTAGCCGACGTAGGCGGCCTTCGGGAAGCTGTCGAGGACGTCGAAGAGCAGCGGATTGATCTTCGAGGTCGCGACCGTAGACTGGTCGGCCTCATCATCGATGATCAGTGTCGGGCACTTGTCGAGGTACTCGCCAGCCGACCTCAGCCACTTCCGGAGCTTGCGGAGAACAGCGGCGTTCTTCTTCACGACGAGAAGCAGAGACTGCCCAGTGGCGGCGAAGAAGGCCTTCGGGTTCGGCGGCGGAACGAAGTCATGAGTTTCGCTCGTCACCTGGTGCCATTGACCGGGATTTGCCTCAACGAGGTCCTTGACCAGTCGAACCTGCGTCTGACGTCGCAGTGTGTTGTGGATCCCGGACAGCACGATGAACAGCTTGTAGCCGCGGTCCGCGGCCTTTGCCATGACGGCCGTGAAGTTCGTCGTCTTGCCGGACTGGACGAACCCGACGACGAGGCCACGGGTACGGAACTCGTCCTGCTTCGGATGGTCGAGGAGCGCGACGATCTTCGTCGAGGATTCGTCGATCGCCCCGATGTTCGCGCCACCGAAGCCCTTTCGGCGCATCGATGCCACGAGCGCAGGCCAGTTCTTGTCCTTCTCCATATCCGGCCCGGTGTACCAAGTCGGTCGACCGTTGAGGAACACCGACGGCGGCTCTTCAAGGTCGCGGATGCGGATGCTCTCCGCCTCGTGCTTCTCCCGCACCAGCTTGATGATCGACTCGTCGGCGCCGAAGAGCCGGAGGTTCTTCACCGCGTCGTGCGGTGTCATCGACTCGATGAAGTTCAAGAACACGCCGTAGAGGTGCTCGAGCTGTTCGTTGTCGATGTCGCCGGTGATCATGCGCCCTCCCTGCATCGCCGCACGCGGACTACGAGAAGGCTACTGAGACGATCCACCGTGAGTAGCCGAAGCACTCGGATCCGTTACTCCTGTGAAGGATGTGGAGGGAGACGCCTCACGTCACCGTGCAGCCGAGGCTGGAGCCCGACAGTGGAGTCGGTGGGCGCCTTGCTCCCTGGGGACGCAACGCTCCAGCGCCGTCCGCGGTGGCCCTCTGTCGTTGCGCTGTGGTCCCCTTGCGTGGACCAATAGGACGACCCGAGGGTTCTCGACGAGGAGAGATCACACGAGTGGAGTACCGGGCGTACTTGCAGGAGGTCGACAGGGCCGCCGAGGCCACGGGCGGCAAGGTCGTCTCCCTGGCGGGGGGTTACTTCGGGGTCCAGATCATGGCGGACGGGACTCTGGTGCTGCTCGCACTCGACCTTGACTCCAACCAGGGTTGGGTCGCCTGGAGGGAGGACCAGGACGGCGAGCGCTGCTGTGATGCGGCAGAACAGGTGATCGGGCCGTGTGCGGTCGAGAATCTCCGAGACCGCGCTCGGGAGGCGATCGCGGTCCACCTGCACGCTTGATCGGCCAATCGCCGACCCCCGGACGAGCTCAGGTCTCACTGAGTACGGCAGGTTGAACTCGCTGCGGCATCTGCTGGTCGACGAGTTCCGCTTCGTCGGTGGTCCTGCAAGGCACGTTCCCGCCGCGCACCATGCCGCCGTGCGGGGGTCCCAACCGAACGACTCATAGTCAAGACGGCCGTCGACATCGTCATCGTCGGGACTCTGCGTGGTCAGAACCGAGCGGACAAACGTCATGGGTCACTTCGCCATGCTGCCGAAGTCCGGCGCGACACCGTCGCTTGTGAAGCGATATGGCGGGATGGGGCGATGCCGTCCCCGCTGACAAGCCCCTCACCAGGAAATTTCGAAGGGGTCATGTCGAGTTCGGAGTACAGAAGGCCGGGTCCGCGTTGACCATCGCGGAGCGACATGTACCGGCTGTTCCCGGGGTTGCTCCCCAGACAGTCCTGGCCCCGGTCCACGTTGATCTCGCTGGCCCTGGTGCTCCTGCGCCTCACGATCCCCGTCTTCCGGCTCCGGGCCTCGCGCTCCAGCTCCGTCGCCCTCCGGCGCCGCTCAGCACTCCCGGCAGTCCCGAGACGATGCGCGACCTGGTCAAGGCCGTCGTCCGCGTCTGGCAGCCTGCGCCACTGCCCGGTCGGCCGTTCACGTTCGGCTTCGACCAGACCGGCCCTACGCAGCTCGTGGAGATCCCGGCGAACGGTTCGGGCGCTGGCTCCCGGCATGAGGGCCTTCAACTCGGCCACCGTGACTGCTGCCTCCGGAGGCATGGCCCGCAGCGTGCGCTGAGCGGATCGAGGGAGTGCACCGCGGAAGGCGTCGTGCAGCGGACCCGTGAGGGGCGAGTGCCCCGGATCGACCCACTTACTCTCCCCTTGCCCCCCTGAGTCGGGGGTATGTGGGTCGATCCGGGGCAATTGCGGCTGCAACAGGTACGTGGTGGCATCGGTGACCGTGCCTGGCTTCACCACGGTGATCAGTCCCTGCGCGCGGAGCCGCCGCAGGCACGCGGTGACCGTCGGTCTGGTGCGGTGCACACCGTCGGCGATCGATCGGAGCGAGTGCGCTACCTGGGGGTTGTCGATCCCGGCAGCCACCGAGACCAGGTACTCGTAGACGAGCCTGTCCGTGGTGCCGGTGCGCGGATGCCACGGGTAGGTCTCGACGGTCTCCCGCAACAGCGCAACAGCCGCACGTCGCTCGCGTCGCTCATGACCCCAGGCCGGGTGTTCCCGGACGAAGATCCTCTGGTCCTCGTAGATCTGGGCACACCGGGCGATCGCGACATCGAGTCCCCGGGTCCTCTCCAGCTCCTGGATCTTCTCCCCGCCGCGGTTGCGCCGGTCACGCATGTCCCGGGTGTACTCGTCGAGGCCAAGGCCGGCGTTGATGAAGTGGGTGGCGAGCGCCTGGGCCATCGTCGTCCTGCTGACCGTGTCCACGCGCCGGTGCCGACCCGCGCGGTCGCCGTGGTGGAGAAGGTCGAGTGCGGGATCACCCAGGGGCAGTACCCCGGGACGGCCGCGCAGCGCCGAGAGCAGCTCGGGCACGGTGGTCGGCTCCACCGGCACGCCGGCGCCACCTGACCGGTGGGGACTGAGCGGTGGTCGGATGGGACGGGTTGCCCGCTGGTAGCGGCGGGGAGCGCCCCGCGCAACCAGGAGGTCGAGGAGGTCCTGCGAGGACCAGCCCGGAGGGCTGACGATGTAGACGTGGTGGTGCCCCGGCCTCCCGGAGCCGACCATGACAAAGCGGGCGTTGATCTGCATGGCAGCAGCGCGAATGAGCTCTACCCACTCGAGCATGGCCGCCTCGCCCTCGTCGGGGTCGGCGTCCCACGCCACGACACCATCGCGCAGGTCGACCATGAAGGCGCTGCTGCGCCGGACGGCTTGTTCGATGCTGACGGACTCGCCGGTCACCTCGTTGTTCTCAGCCAGCAGCCGGGCCTTGGAACCCGGCTTCATCACCGCCTTCGCCAACGAGATGACGGTGGAGTCGCTGTAGTCGCCGTCCAGCGACCCTGTGCGGTTCATGCGTGGGAGTTGCCTTTCGATTCGTCCCGCGAGGTCGCCAGGGAGGTGCGAGCGGGGTGCCCCGGCCGAGCTGCGGGTCGATCCGACGCAAGCGCGTCGGCATAGGACGGAGCCGACGGCTACTAGGGCGTCAACCCCAGCAGCGCGCGGAGATGGGCGGTCACCACTCGATAGCGGCGGCCGACTCGCATCACCGGTACGGGGAAGTCGCCGCGGCGGGCCGCCTCGTACGCCGCCGTCCGGCCCATGTTCAGGACGCGTGCGGCGGTGACCAGGTCGATCACCACGGGCAGGGCCGCGACCTCCTCGGCTGACCACTGCCGGGTCAGTCCGCTGGCTGCCACTGGCGCTCCAGGATGTCGCGCAGCCGCAGCAGGAGGGCCCCGTACTCGGCCGCGGCGTGGCTCCGGGGCATGCGGTCGCCGCGTTCCCATCGGTAGATGGCCGAGACGCTGACCCCGATCTCGGCGGCGATCTGCTGCAGGCTGATGCCGGCGGCCAGCCGGATGCGGCGGGCCTCCCCGGAAGCCGGGAGCGCCCTGGCCCCGACGAGACGCTCGACGGTGGTGGGCGGTGGCGAGGTGCTCATGCCGTCCCGTTTTACCGCATGGAAGTGACCGTGGCACAGGCTATGGCAGAGCTCACCTTGTCGATGTGCGACCAAGATCGAACGTTTGTCATAAGTCTTATGACCTCGTCATACGTTGTCACACGTCGTCATGACCGAGCGCTCGTAGCGACATGTGATCACGCATCGTCAAGACACTTCCCGCGACGTATATGGCATAGATATGGCTTGATCGTGCTATAAAGGAGCCGTGTCAGCACCCAGCACGTACCGAGGTCTCTTCCCCGTCGTGAGGCAGGTCCGCGGGGCGCACTTGTACATCGGGGTGCACCTGGCCCACGTCAACGACAAGTTGACCTGCGTGGGGCTCGACATCCGCTCGTTGAACCTGGGCGACAGCATGCTCGCTATCCCGTTCGACCTCGGGAACTCCACCTGGGAGGAGGTCAGCACCCCGATCCTGCGCGGGCTGCACCTGCGGGACGTCCTCGACGACGCCCTTGAGCAATACCGAGAGCTTGTCGAGGGGGCGAACTCCCGCGCGCGCGAGCTGATCGGCGAACCAGACGACGCCCCGCCGACGTCCGCCAGCCCCGGGCGTCGCGGTCGTCCTCCGCAGCTCAGCGACGAAGCGCTCGAGCGGGTGGTGGCTGCCGCCTACCGCATGGGGGGGCGCCGACCCGTTCAGGCCGTCCAGGAAGCACTGGAGGGCAACGGCGCACTGCCGAGCCCGGTGACCATCGACCAGGCTCGTAAGGCAGTCCTCCGGGCGCGAGCACGCGGCTTCATCCCACCGGCCAGGACGTCCGACCCCCAACCGGACGAACAGTCATGAACTCGTCGTCACTCCAACGCTGTGGACGCCGGTACGAGGCTGAACGACCAGCCAGAGGGAGTGACTGGGCATGAACCGTCGAGGACGCGTGTACCGCCGCTGCTCCTGCCGGGACGAGACGGGTAAGCAGCTGGGCCAGTCCTGCCCGCGGCTGGCCACGGACGGCAAGCACGGCACCTGGTACTACGCCGTCGACATGCCCAGCGAGGTTGGCAAGCGCCGGACGATGCGCCGCGGCGGCTTCTCCACCAAGGCCGCGGCCAACCGGGCGCTCGCGGACGTCACCAGCCGGGCCGCGCAGGGCGTGCGGGTCGACGACCGGGAGACCGTGGCCAGCTTCCTGGCGCGCTGGCTGCAGGTGAAAACCGGCGAGGCGAAGCCGACCACCCTGCGCTCCTACCGGGCACACGTGGAGAACGTCATAGTCCCGGCGATCGGCCACCTGCCGATCGAGCGGCTGCGCGCTGAGCACGTCGAGCAGCTCGTGGCCGACGCCGCCGCCGGCCGCGGCCCGGTGACCGTCCGGCGCATCCACGCGACGCTCAGGTCGGCACTCAGCTACGGGGTGAAGACGCGACGCCTGCCCTTCAATGTCGCCAGCAACGTCGCCCCGCCCAACGGCGCCCCCCCGGAAGTGCAGCCGTGGTCAGCGGCGGAGCTCGCGACCTTCCTCCGCCACGTCGAGACCGATCGGCTCGGCCCGTTCTTCGAGGTGATCGCGGCCTGCGGCCTGCGCCGCGGCGAGGCGCTCGGGCTCCGCTGGTCGGACCTGGACCTTCCCAACCGGACCGCTCGGATCCGGCAGACCGTCGTCGACGTCGGCGGTCGGCTGGAGTTCTCCACGCCGAAGACCCGCTCGTCGGAGGCGACGGTCCCGCTGACCGAGCGTGCGGTCCAGGCACTGCTCCAGGTGCGCCTCGGCCAGGACATCGACCGGCAGGCATGGGGCGACGCCTACGAAGACCACAACCTCGTGTTCACCCGGGAGAACGGCAGCCCGCTGCGGCCGGAGTACGTGACCCGCCGTTTCGTCACGCTCTCGCAGGAGGCCGGGCTGCGCCGGGTGCGGCTGCACGACCTCCGCCACGGCGCAGCCTCGCTCATGCTCGCCGCCGGCGTGCCGATGGCGATCGTGTCGAAGATGCTCCGCCACTCCTCGATCGGCATCACCGTCGACACCTACGGGCACCTCTCGGAGGAGACGGCGCGGACCGCGTCCGACGCGATCGGTGCCCTGCTGGACCAGGCCTTCGACGAGGCCGCCGCGGCGGTCGGAGACCACACTGCGACCACAAGCGCGACGGCCGAGCATCCGGGGACCGCCGAGACGCCGCTCGCGTCGGCGAAAGCGCAGGTCAAACCCGGTGGGCCCCGTGGGGATCGAACCCACAACCCGCGGATTAAAAGTCCGCTGCTCTGCCAGTTGAGCTAGAGGCCCGGTGGGTGCAGAGAACCCTCCAGACAACCCACGAGACAACGCCGAAGACATCTGGGGGCCGCTGCGGCCTGCAGCGAGGTTACCGTCCGTTCCTCACGCTGGTCCGCGGCGGAAGCCGCCCCGCGCGCGGGGTGACCTCGTCGATCGTGCGGGTTTCCGCCAACCGGCGAGTCGACGCAGCGTCTCAACCGGGCGGCATCGGCGGTGCGTCATCCGGTGCCACGACGGCTCCGATCAATCGGAACAGGCGGTCGGCAGCGTTGGCGTAGTTGCCCTCGGCGTCGAAAGCACCAGGCAGGTACGTCACGGCCACCGCGACGGCGACCTCCTGGGAGGGCAGGTACGCCGCCGTCCCGCTGATGCCGGCCAGTAGCGGGTTCTGCAGGATCCACGACCCGGAACGGACGACGCCCAGGCCGTAGTTGTACCCGTCCACCTGCGTGAAGCACGAGGGCAAACAGCTGGGGTCCGTGTGCCCGAAGCCCAGCAGGTTCGGGTCGGTCATGGCGTGGTAGCTGGACTCCGACAGGAGGGCGCCGGTGCCGACCTGCACCGCGGTCGTCGCCATGTCGCCGATGGTCGTCGTCTGGTTCGCACCGATCGGCGTGCCCCACTGCGTGTTCCAGAACGTCGACTCCTCGTAGAAGGCAGTCGTCGGCGGGATGCCGAGCGCTCCCCGGCGCTCCGAGCTGAAAGTGTGGAGGACCGGGTCGGGGACGCCGGAGGTCACCGACGCCACGGTGTCGGTCAGGCCCATCGGGCCGAGCACCTTCTCGCGCAGCAGCTGGTCCAACGGCTTGCCGCCGATCTCGGCGAGGATCTCACCGAGGATCATGAAGTTGGTGTGCGCGTAGCTCCAGTTCGTCCCCGGGGGGAACGCGACCGGGCGGGTGAACGCGTAGGCGAGCCGCTCCTCGAAGGTCCAGATGTGGAACGGGTCCGCGCTCCAGGCGGCCTCCCAGGCCGGATCGGTCTCGTAATCGGGATAGCCCGAGGTCTGGTTCGCCAGCATCTTCAGCGTGACCTTGTCGGCCTCGGGCAGGTCCGGCATCCAGCGGTCGATGGTGTCGTCGAGCCCGACCTCGTGCTCGTCGACGAACTGCATGAGGAGGGTGCCCAGGTAGGCAAAGGCGACGGCGCCATTACGGAAGTGCATGTCGGTGGTCGCCGGCACGCCGTCCATCGACGTACCGAATGCCTGCCTCGTCACCACCTCCCCGCCCTGAGTGACCTCGACGATCACCGCCCGGAGGTGATCCTCGGCCATCGCGCTCTGCACGATGTCCGCGATCGCCGAAGCCGTCTCCTCCTGCGGAGTGTCAGCGGAGGTCGTCGCGCCGGCCGGCACCGCAGTCACCGCGAGCGGGAGCACGGCCAGGACCGCTGCCGCCACGAGGCCTCGCCGAGCAGTTCGGATCCGGCCCCTGCTGCCTTGCATGGTCATGAGACGCATCCGTTCGGGCGCGAGGCCACTCGGCCAGGTGGCCGACCTCGGAGTGGGCAGGCCGGCGGAGCCTCTCAGCCGACGCCGCGGTGCTGGCGGTTTCGACAACCGGAGCCGCCGACGAGCGAAGGGTCGTCACCCGGTGTGCGCCAGGGTGGTCGGAGGATCACCGGAGCCGGCATCGAGGCGGGCGCCGGCGACTGGAGCGACGGCTGAGCGGGAGAGACAGGGAACTGCTCTCCCACGAGGGGTCGCGGACGTCCACAGATGCCGCACAACCCCGTTCCACACGAGGAGCTGCGGCATTCCCCCGAAGGAGGAGGAGCGTCCTGGAAACGCACGTCAGACTGTCCGCTGCATCAGCCGAAGCGCAGCTCAACAGGGTTCTCTGCATCCACCAGAGGCCCGGCGGGTGGGGAGACCGCTGGTGCGCAGGACACCGGGCGGTTCCACGGCCCGCTGCGAGGCTACCGCCGGCAGCCGGCACCTCCGCGGCGAGCGCGGCATCCGACTCGGGCACCGCGGTGACCCGGCGTCCGGGCCGAGCAGCACGCCGACCGGTCAGCCACGGACGCCGTACCGCTGGTCCATGCCCGGCCCGTGCCCAGCCGACCGCCACGCGTGGGGCGGCCCCGCCGCCCCCTGGCTTGGAACGGCGGGGCCTGACCGCCGGTGCCCCCCGGGGAACGCCGGCGGCTGATCAGGGTCGCCCGGGCGCTCCCGGGCTCCTGCGACCGCGCCCGCGGCGACCGCCGTCGCTGCCCGGCGACGCACCGAGCAGCTCGCCGGTGAGCACGAGGTGCTCGGCGACGTCTCGCACCTTCCGGTTGAGCTGCATCGACGACCGGACCAGCAACTGGAAGGCCTGGTCGGGCGTCAGCTTGTAGCGCTCGATGAGCACACCTTTGGCCTGGTCGATGACCGCGCGGGACTCCAGCGCGCGCTGGAGGTTGTCGGCCAGGTCGCGCGCGCTCTGGTACGCGTACAGGTTGCCCGCGGACACGGCGGCGTACGGCCCGAACCGGGTGGCGACCGCTCGGCTGTCCTCGTCGAACGCGCCGGCCTGCCGGGCGTAGATGTTCAACGCCCCGGTGACCTGTTCCTCCTCGTCGACCGCCAGTGGGATCGACAGGGAACTGAGGGCGCCGCGCTCGACCGCGTGTGCCAGGTAGTCCCGCCACCGGGTGTCGGTACGGGCGTCGACCACCTCGGTGATCTCTCCGGTGCGGGCGGCGTGCAGGCAGGGTCCGTGGTCGCGTTCGAACTGCCGCTCGTCGAGGTCGACAGCCAGCTGATCGGTCCACACGGCCGTGGTGGGCCTGCCCCCGACCAGCAGGGTCACCGACGCCTCGGGGTTCCCGGGCATCACCGTCCTGCTCAGGTCGGCCACCGTCTGGAGCAGGCTCTCCATCGACAGCTCTCGCAGGGACAACCGGCCCAGCTGCTCCAACGCCTCGACGGCGTTCGCAGGCTGGGGGTCCTGGTCGCTGGCCACGGGTGGCCTCCGGTCGGTCTGCGCCGGGGGGATGGGAACCCCGGCGGCGGGATCCCGGTCCGGGTCCCGCGTTCGCGCACTACGCCGCTGTTGGACGCACGGATCGACGCAGGTCCATCCCAGCGCCGTCACCAACGCTACGCGCGGGAGCCGGTGAGGACACCCCCTCCCCACGCCCCATGGATCCGGGGCCATCTGACGCGACCGACGCGCCACCATCCCGGCGGACCGCGCGGTCAGATGACGTCGAGGAACAGCAGGAGCAAAAGGGTCAGCAACGCCGAGACGGCCAGCGAGCCCAGGCAGCCGAGCCGGCTGGAGAAGAGGAAGAACACGGAGGCCGGGTGCCCCCGCGAGGCGCCGGTGAACCCCGATGTGACGGTGCGTGGCGCAGCCCACGGACGTGTCACCTGGTCGGGTGATCGCTCGAGGCGTTCAAGTCACCTAGCGTCACTGCTGCCCGGCGAGCGATCCCGGGCCACAGGCTCCGGCCCGGCCGCCGCGTTCCCCCCGTGGTGGCCGGGCCGGGCTCCATCTCTCGGCTCAGCAGACCCGGTCGAGCAGGTCCCAGAACAGCTCCTGCTGCGCGGCGTCCACGGGCAGCGGCACCGGCACCGGCTCGGCGTCCCCCACCGCGACCGACAGCGGGAAGAAGAACGGCTGCTTGGTCTCGGCCAGCACGTGCGGCTCGCAGGACGCCGGGGTGAACGCCATCTGTGCGTTCGCCCGCTCCTCCCCTGCCCCCAGCTCCAGCGGCAGCCCCTCGACGGCGACATCGAGGACGACGCTGCGCCGGGCGTCCAACACCGTGACGGCGCGGTCGTCGTCCCCGGCCCGGGTCAGGACGACGGTGCCGGTGACCGCGTCGCCCGCCGGGGTCAGCCCGGTCAGGCCGATGTCGGCGACGGCCAGCACCCCGGCGATCACGCACTCTTCGCGGTGGACGACGTCCAGGTCGTCCCCGGCCAGCGGCGCCCGCAGCTCCTCCACCGTGCCGTCGGGCCACGTCACGGTCAGCCGCACGGCCGGCGGGCCGGCCGGAGCGGCGCAGTCCGGCGCGCCGTAGGCGGTGCGCAGGGCGATCGTCCGGCCGGGCTCGAAGGCGGCGCTCAGCGCGGTCGGCGGCAGCGGCGCGAAACCCGGCGCGTCGATCGCCACTGCGGTCACCGTGAACGGCTGGTCGCCGGTGTCGGTGACGCGCACGTGCACCTGACCGGGGACGGGCACGTCGGTGCGCTGGCGCACCACCTCGGCCTCGATGCCGGGCACGGGCGGCAGGGCCGGCGCGGCGGACGTCGACGCCGGAGAGGTCGCCCCGACGACGCCGTCCGTCCCGCCGCAGCCGGCGCACAGCAGCACGAGGACCAGAGCCGCCGCCCGCCGCACGCGTGCAGGGTAGGGACGACGGCGCCGCCCGGGACCCCTACCGGTCGCGGCCGGGCAGTCGGGCCATGACCCGGCCGGCCTGCATGCGGATCTCGAGCTTGTCCTGCGGGTTGGCCGCCGGACCGCGCCGCGGCTGGCCGTCCGCGAGGTCGAACGCGGAGCCGTGCCACGGGCACACCAGGCAGTCGGTGCCGCGCACCTGCTCCACCGACCCCTCGTACAGCGGGCCCGACAGGTGCGAGCACGCCCCGACGAAGGCGTCGACCCGTGTCCCCCGGCGGACGACGGCCAGCGGGACGTCGACGCTGCCGCCCTTGCCCGTGCGCAGCGCCGGCCGGCCCTCGGGCAGGTCGTCGAGCGGGCCGAGGTCGATCCAGTCCGAGCTCAGCGCGCGGGCCGCCGTCGCGGCGTGCGAGGCGCCCGAGGACTGGGCGTAGGACATGTGCCCGCCGATCGCCGCCGACGCGGACGCGATGCCCAGGCCCGCGTAGGACAGCACCCGGCCCAGCCCGCCCCGGCCCCTGGCACGCGCGACCAGCGAGCCGACGTAGAGGCCGAGCGCGACGGTGTTGCCCGCGGCGTGCAGCAGGCCCAGCCGCCGGACGCCGATGCCCTGCTCCGACCAGTCGGCCGCGCCGGACATCGCCGCGGGGACGGCGACGGCGACGCCGGTGCCGATGAGGACGGTGGCGGCCGGACGCAGCGGGGGGATCGCGTCGAGCAGGCCGGCCGACGTCCAGCTGCCGACCGGGACCTGCACCAGGACCGGGTGCAGCGGGTGCCCCAGCCACGTGCCGTGCAGCAGGTCCTTGAGGGCCTGCGGCTTGAGCACGGCCTGCACGGCGCGCTGGGCCGGGCCGATCGCCTTGTCGAAGGTCGCTCTGTCTGCGACCCGGTCGAGGATCCCCATGAGGCTCATGGCGGCGTCCTACCCCCGTCGACCGCGGACGATGCCGCGCTGGCCCGCCGTGATGGGCGGCTGCCCGACGGTCACCGCCACGCCGCGATCACTGCGGGTGGTGATCGACTCCACAGCGGAACCGTCGGCTCTCAGTGGAATAACGACTGGCGTACAGCCGATCCCCAGGGGGAATGTACAGAACGTAGTGGTGCCAGCAGAGGAGACGTCGTGACCTGCCCGTCGTTGTTGACCCGCCGCCCGGCGGTCGGCGACGCCGTGGACAGCGCCGTGGCCCGGCTGCGCGCCGAGGACACGCTGGGCCAGTTCGCCCGGTTCGTCCTGGTCGGCGCCTCCACCACGCTGGTGTACGCGCTGCTGTTCGCCGCGCTGGAGCGATTGGGCTACCTGCCGGCGCACGTGGCGGCCACCGCGGTCTCGACGCTGCTGGCCAACGAGATGCACCGGCGGCTGACCTTCCACGCCGGCGAGCGGGTGCACTGGCTCACCGCCCAGCTCGAGGCCGGCGGCGTCTCGGCCATCGGCCTGCTGCTCACCAGCACCTCGCTCGGCGTCCTGAACTCGCTGGTCCCCGACGCCAGCGTCGTCACCCAGGTCACGCTCGTCGTCGCGGTGACCGGCCTGGTTGGACTGATGCGCTTCATCGCCCTGCGCTGGCTGTTCCGGCCGCGGGCGACCAGGACCGCCTGACGGTGTCTCCGCGCCGCCTGTGAGCGGCGCCCGGTCCACGCTCGTCGCGTGACGGTCGCGGAACAGCGGCGTCGCCGGCCCACCGGGGCGGCGCCGACCCCGGCCGCGGCTAGGTTGACGGGGGTGACCGAGCCGACCACCGCCAGGCGCGCGGGCCTGCGCGCGGTCGCCCGCGGGGTGGGCCGGTGGACGGTACGGCTGGCCGTCGTCCTGGCCGGTGCGTGGCTCGGCATCCTGCTGCTCGGCCGGGTGTCCGCCCCGATCGGCCCGTTCGACGCCACGGTGGCGTTCCGCCCGTTCGGCGGGGGCGCCGCCCTCGACATCCCCCCGCTCGGCGCGCTGCAGGTCGACGCGTACGACGGGCCGCTGCGGCTGGAGATCGAGCTCAGCCGGGTCGACGAGATCCGGGCGACGCAGCTGGCCACCGACCCCACGCGGCTGGACGGCGTCGTCGACCAGGTGAGCGCCGACCTGCGGGACGCCGTCGAGCGGGTGGCGTGGCTGACCGCGCTGGCCGCCGTCGGCGGGGCGACGGCGACGTCCCTGCTGGTGCTGCGCCGCCGCCGGGAACCGCTGATCGCGCTGGGCCTGTCGACCGCGCTCGTCGCCACGATCGGCGTCGTCGCCGCGGCCACCTGGCGCCCCGCGGCGCTCTCCCAGCCGACGTACACCGGGCTGCTGGTCAACGCCAACAGCCTGATCGGCAGCGCGCAGGACATCGTGGCCAGGTTCGATGCCTACCGCGCCTCGCTCGAGGACCTGGTCTCCAACGTCAGCACGCTGTACTCGACGCTGTCCACGCTGCCCCCGCCGGGCGGCGCCGACGACAGCGTGGCGCTGCTGCACGTCTCCGACCTCCACCTCAACCCCGCCGGCTTCGACCTCGTGCAGCAGGTGGCCACCCAGTTCGACGTGGACGGCGTCCTCGACACCGGGGACATCACCGACTGGGGCAGCCAGCCGGAGAACGGCCTGATCAGCCGGGTCGGCACGCTCGGCGTCCCCTACGTCTTCATCCGCGGCAACCACGACTCCACGCTCACCGCCGGGCTGGTCGCCGCGCAGCCGAACGCGGCCGTGCTGGACGACTCGGCGGTCACGGTCGCCGGGATCGAGGTCGTCGGGACGCCGGACCCCCGCTTCACGCCCGACCCGGGGACGGACGACGGCGCCGAGACGCTGGAGGCGAGCGGCGAGGGCCTCGCGGACCTCGTCGGGACGCTGCCGGAGCCGCCGGCGATCGCGATGGTGCACGACCCGGGGCAGGCCCCGCCGCTGGACGGCGTCGTCCCGCTGGTGCTGGCGGGACACACCCACGAGCGGGAGGTCACCCGGCTCGACGGAGGCACCCTGCTCATGGTCGAGGGCTCGACCGGCGGAGCGGGGCTGCGCGCCCTGCAAGGGGAGTTCCCCGAGCCGCTGACCTGCACGGTGCTCTACCTCGACCCGCAGACCGGCGCGCTGAGCGCCTACGACGAGATCACCCTCGGCGGGCTGGGACAGACCGAGGTGACCATCGAGCGGGAGGTCGTCCCCGCGGTGCCCCCTGCCGTCGGGGACGGCGCCGGCGGGACCGGCCTCGACGGGAACCCGCCGGCTCCGGCCGCCCCGACGCCGACACCCGCCCCGGCGCCGGCCTCCCCGACGGGATGACCCGGCCGACCTACCCTCGGGCCATGTCCTCGACGACGTCGCGTACCGCCCGGCTGGCTGCCGGAGCCCTCGCCGGTGGCCTCACGCTGCTGCCGCTGACCGCTTGCTCGTTCGGCTCGGACACCCTCTCCTGCAGCACCAGCGAGTGCTCGGTGACGCTGACCGGCAGTGACGCCCAGGTCGAGATCCTCGGGACGACGCTGTCCTTCGGCGGCGTCCAGGACGGCCGGGCCACCCTCAGCGTGGGCAACGCCAGCGTGTCCTGCGCCCAGGGCGAGACCGTGAACGCCGGCCCGCTGTCGCTGACCTGCACCACCGTCGAGGCCGACTCGGTGGAGCTGACCGCGTCGCTGGGCTGACGAAGGACCCTGCTGCGGGGCCCGCCGCGAGCCTGGCGACGGAGTGGAACGGCCACCCTTCAGGGGCCCGCACCGAGCCTGCGAGGCGCGGGGGAGGGGTGGTCCTTGTGCTAGCCGAGGTCGGCGACCTCGACGACCACCCGGGTGGGGTCCTCGAGCGCGTACACCCGGAACGGCGCCTCGCCCGTCGTCCCGACGACCGCCACCGAGGTGCCCTCGAAGGTCGCGTCCCAGGCGACCTCGGTGACCGTCTGCGTGCCGTTGCCCGGCAGCGGGTCCGGGCCGGCCCACTCCTCGACGCCGGTGTCGAACGGGTAGCCCGCGCCGGTGATCGTCACCTGCAGGACGGCCTCGCCCGCGACCTCGACCGGGTCACCCGTGCCCTGCGAGTGGGCCTGGTCGACGTAGCGGACGTCCCAGCCCGGCGTGCCGGTGCCGCCCAGCTCGAGGACGACCCGGTCGTAGCCGTCCTGCCGGCCGGTGCGGATCTCCTTCACGGTGACCTGGGCGTCGGCCGACGCCTCCCGCGTGGCGGGCTGGGTGTCCCCCTCGAACGAGGGCGCGTCGGCGCTCGTCTCCGCCGCCTCGGCGGTGGTCGGCACGGGGGATGCGCTGCTCGGGGAGGACGCCTCCCCCGTGCTGGCGGACGGCGACGTGGCGGGGTCGCCGCTGCCGCAGGCGGCCAGCAGGGCGGCGGCGAGCAGCAGGGACGGGCAGACGGGGGCGCGGCGGATCACCCGCTGAGCGTGACAGCCGGCAGGCGCTGCACCCGCGAGCACGCCGCCCGTGTCGCACCGCGCCCCGACCCGGACCACCCCTCCGCTCCTGTTGATCATGGAGCTGTCGCAGGCGACACGCGGCGACACGCCGACCGGGGCGGCAACAGGCCCATGATCACCGCCGGTGGGGGCCCCACCGGCGGACCGCCCGGGAGGGCGTGGCGAGGGACACGGGCCCCCCGCGTCGGGGCGCTCCGCCGAGCATGTAGAGTTCTCGCTGCCCCCGGCGAACACGAGCCCCCATCGTCTAGCGGTCCAGGACGCCGCCCTTTCAAGGCGGTAGCACGGGTTCGAACCCCGTTGGGGGCACGGCAGTACCAGCAAGGCCCTGTAGCGCAGTTGGTTAGCGCGCCGCCCTGTCACGGCGGAGGTCGCGGGTTCGAGTCCCGTCAGGGTCGCTCTCCGGTGGAGACACCGGGAGGGGCAGGTAGCTCAGTCGGTACGAGCGCTCGCCTGAAAAGCGAGAGGTCGGCGGTTCGACCCCGCCCCTGCCCACACCATCCTCCTGCTGCCCCGCCGCTCCGGCCGGGCAGACTGCCGCGGTGACCCCGCTCCCCGCCACGCTCCCCACGGGCGGCACGACCGTCGGCCTGCGCCGCGCGACCGCGGAGGACGTCCCCGCCCTCGTGGCCCTGCTGACCGACGACCCGCTCGGCCGCGACCGCGAGTCCCCCGACCTCGCGCCCTACCGGCGGGCCTTCGCCGCCGTCGACGCCGACCCCGCCCAGCTGCTGCTCGCCCTCACGCAGGGCCCGGAGGTCGTCGGCACCGCCCAGCTCACCGAGATCCCCGGCCTGTCCCGGGGCGGGACGACGCGGCTGCAGGTCGAGGCGGTGCGGGTGCGGGCCGACCTGCGCGGGCAGGGCGTCGGCGCGGCGCTGCTCACCTGGGCCGTCGAGGAGGCCCGCCGGCGCGGCTGCGGGCTGGTCCAGCTCACCACCGACACCCGCCGCCCGGAGGCGCACCGCTTCTACGAGCGGCTCGGGTTCACCGCCTCGCACGTCGGGTTCGAGCTGCAGCTCTGACCGGCCTCAGCGGGTGCGGTCGGCGACGACCTGGGCGTACACCTGCGCGTGCACGGCCCGGACGGCGGCCCGCTGCTCGGCCCGCCACCCCCGGTCGGCCGGCCGCGGCGCCGGCCGGGTGAGCGCCGCGGCGACGGCGGCGTCCAGGGACACCGGGTCCAGGCCGCGCTCCTCGTCGTTGTCGTAGGGGACGACGTCGGACCACTGGTCGGCGAACCACCCGCAGCTGGGCGCCACCACCCGCGTGCCGACGTCGCGGCAGACCTCCAGCTCGCGCGAGTGGGTGCCGCAGGACTGGGGCAGGACGACGGCGTGCAGCTCCTGCAGCTGCGCGGCCCACGAGTCGACCTTCCGCGGCAGGAACTCCAGGCTGTCCCCGGCGGCGAAGACCGGTGGCGGCTCCACGCCGTCGTCGAGGAACACACGCAGCCGCCCACCGCCGTTGACGGCGCCGGACAGCGCGGCCTGGACCAGCATCGCCGGGTCGGGCAGGGCCGGGCAACGCCCCGTGAGCGCCAGGCCGACCAGACCCCGCTCGGCGCCCAGCCCGGGCACCGGCTCGGCGATCGAGGGGTGCGCCACGACGATCGCCGTCCGGCCGAACCGCGCGCCGATCTCGTCGGCCGCCCCGGGGGTCAGCGTGAGCACCACCTCGGCCGTCGCCAGCAGCGCCTGCAGGTGGGCGTCGTGACGACGCCGGGTCGGCTGCTCGGGGTCCCGCAGCTCGTGCACGGTCAGCACCAGCGGGACGCCGGTGCGCCGGACCGTCTCCACCCAGCTGACCACCTCGTCCTCGGGCAGGTGACCGTAACCCGAGTGCAGGTGCACCACGTCGACGCCGTCGGCGTGGGCCGCGAGGTAGGCCGGATCCAGCCACGGGCTGGGGCCCTGCTCCGGGCCCACCCGGACGACCCCCTCCGGCAGGACGGCGTCGACGTAGGGGTCGGCGTACGGGATGGTCACCAGCCGGGTCCCGGCAGCTGCCGAGGGGTCGGCGTCGTTCACGCGGTGCTTCTCCTCCTACCGCCGCGCACTGCACGGGCAGGAGCGCCGACTGTGGACCGAGACGGACGGGTATCGGTCGTACTACCCGCCGGTACTCCGTCCAACCGAGTGGTGACCGGCAGTACCCGAACGGGGGTCAGGCGAAGTCGGCCGGGGTGAACTCCCGGCGCTCGACGAGCACCAGCCAGTTGCCGGACACGTCGCGCATCACGGCCTCGACGCCGTAGGGACGGTCCGCCGGCTCCTGCAGGAAGGTCACGCCCTTGGCCGACAGCTCCTCGTACGTCCTCCGGCAGTCGTCGACCGCCAGGCCCAGCCCGCCCATGGAGCCCTTCTCCAGCTGGCCGCGGACGAAGGCGGCGGCGTCCTCGTCCAGCGGCGGGCCAGGGGTCATCAGGGTGACCTCGAGCTCGGGCTGGCTGGGGTGCGCGATGGTGACCCAGCGGAACCCCTCGCCCATGGTGATGTCGGTGCGCGCCTCGAAGCCGAGGACGTCGACGTAGAACTCCTTGGCCCGGTCCTGGTCGAGGCAGTAGACGGTGACCAGGGAGATGTTGGTGATCATGGCGCCGACCCTACGGCCGGCGACCGGCGCCGGGCTTCTCCCCGATTGCTCGGCCCGGACCGGTCGTCCCGCCGAGGTCGACCACGCCGCGCACGAACAGGAAGCAGCCGGGCACGTGCGGCGCACCGCGGGCGGCCCAGCGGTCCCGGTAGGCGACCGGCGACTCCCCGGTCAGCGCCCGGAAGCGGGTGGAGAAGGAGCCGAGACTCGCGTAGCCCACCGCCGTGCAGACCTCGGTCACGGTCAGGTTGGCCGAGCGGAGCAGGTCCTGGGCCCGCTCGATCCGCCGCCGGGTGAGGTAGCGGATCGGCGTCTCCCCGAAGGCAGCCTCGAAGGAGCGGACGAAGTGGTACTTCGAGACCCCGGCCACCCGCGCCAGCCGGTCGAGGTCCAGGTCGTCGGCGAAGTGCCGGTCGACGTGGTCGCGCGCCCGGCGCAGGTGCACCGTCAGGTCGGGCGAGCGCCCGCGGGCCGCCGTCGCCGTCACGCCTTCCGACCCGCCTGCGCGGCCGCGTAGGCGGGTGCGCGGAACCGGGCCATCGGCCCGTCCGGGACCAGGCCCGGCGGCGGGTGGCGGACGGCGTCGAAGCGGAGGTCGGGGTCGACCTCGGGCACCGGGGCGAGCAGCCGCAACCAGGCGAACGGCTGCCAGTCCCCCGCCCCGCGCGCCGCGGCCAGCGTGAAGGCGAGCCGGCCGCTGCGGGCTGCTGCGGCGACCGGCCCGGGCTCCGCGGTCACCGGCGCGGCCCCGGGCTCGGGCAGCGCCGCCAGGAACACCGGCCCCGCCGCGGTCCGGTAGCCCATGATCGAGCAGTAGACCGCCGCGGCGTCCCGCCGGGGCACGGGCACCCAGCGGGTGAGCCGGCCCCGTCCGGTCGTGGAGAGGAGCAGGTCCACGGGGCCGTCCGGACCCGGGAGCCGGACGGCGAGGCCCAGCAGGTCCGGCAGCGGCGTGGGCAGCCCCGCACCGCGGGAGAGCCGGACCAGCGCCGCCTCGTCCCCGCTGCCGGCCAGCCAGGGCACGCGCCACCCGGCCGGCCCGCCGGTGCGCTCCAGCACGGCGTCGAGCACCGTGCCGCGCGGGTGCATCGGCTTGCCGCGGCGCCAGCGGGCGAGCGCTCCCAGCGGGACGGCGACGGCGCGGCCGGCGGTCCGGGGCAGGTCGGTCACGGGCGTCCTCCTGTCGTCGGGTGGGACCCCCCTTACCCAGCGGGGGAGGAGGCCCCATACCCGGGATGCCGAGCCCGCGTCCAACCGGAGCGATCCGCCCGGGGCGGGTGTGACGGGTGCGACCGGCTCGTCAGATCCTGTCCGACGTCGCGGCGCACTCCGGTGGAGATCCGCCACGTGACACAGAACGCTCGTGCAATTACGTTCGGTGCGTGCTCACGACGTTCCTGGTGATCGCTGGTGTCCTCCTCGGACTCGTCGGCCTGCTCGCCCTGATCGTGAGCCTGAGCGCCCGCCCGGCCACCCGTCCCTCCGGCGGGTGGGTCACCGACACCGGCCGCCGGCACCCCGACGCCTGGTCCGCGCCGGCGAACCCCGCGACCTCGGAGCTCCCCACCGCCCGCTGAGGCCCCCTGATCCGCCGTCCCGGCGGCTGCGCACGGCGCGCCGCCGGGACGTGTCGTCCACCGCGCTCGTCCGGGTGTCCTCGACCGTCGCCGTGCGCGATGATCCCCGGCACGGCGTCGCGCTCCTCCGCACGCCGGGGACGAGCGGGGCGAGGCGACATGACACCGTCACACAGGTCAGGCTTCTCCCAGCGACGGCTGCACGCGCTCGGCCGTCTGCTGCTGGCCCTCCCTCTGGCCGGCGCGCTGCTCGCCGCGCTGCTGGTCCCCTGGGTGGTGGGGCCGGGGCTGGTCGCCAGCTCCTCGGCGCGGCTGCTGGCCCCGTTGCCGGTCGAGCTGACCGACGCCACGCCGCCGGGCAACACCGTCGTCCTGGCCGCCGACGGGTCGGTGATCACCTACTTCTACCGGAACAACCGGACGCCGGTCGGCGCGGACCGGATCGCCGACGTCATGGAGCAGGCGCTGGTCGACATCGAGGACGAGCGCTTCTACGAGCACAACGGCCTGGACGTCCAGGGCACGCTGCGGGCGCTCGCGCGCAACCTGAGTTCCGGCGACGTCGAGGAGGGCGGCTCGACGATCACCCAGCAGCTGGTCAAGCAGACCCTGCTGCAGACCGCCGTCACCCCCGAGGACCGGCAGGCGGCCACCGAGCAGACGGTGGGCCGCAAGTTGCGCGAGGCGCGGCTGGCCCTGGCGCTGGAGGAGACCTATCCCAAGGAGGAGATCCTCACCCGGTACCTGAACACCGTGTACTTCGGCGAGGGCGCCTACGGCGTGCAGGCCGCGGCGCAGGCCTACTTCGGCGTCGACGCCGCCGACCTCACCCTCCCGCAGGCGGCGATGTTGGCCGGCCTGGTGCAGACGCCGACGTCCGACAGCCCGCTGGCCGACCCCGAGAAGGC
The DNA here is from genome assembly GCF_053502545.1 of Geodermatophilus sp. URMC 65. Classification (NCBI taxonomy): domain Bacteria; kingdom Bacillati; phylum Actinomycetota; class Actinomycetes; order Geodermatophilales; family Geodermatophilaceae; genus Geodermatophilus; species Geodermatophilus sp. URMC 65. The sequence goes on along the minus strand of NZ_CP199954.1, from coordinate 3,075,199 downwards.
ACGGGAGCGGCGCAACGTGGTGCTCGAGCGGATGCACGCCCAGGGCCACATCAGCGACGCGCAGCTGGCCGAGGTCTCGGCGCAGCCGGTGGAGGCCGACCCGGCGCCGCCCCCGCCCAACGGCTGCGCCGACAGCGCCGTCCTCGGCGGGTTCTTCTGCGACCTCCTGCAGAAGCACCTCACCGGCACCCTGGGGATGACCCAGGAACAGCTGGAGGACGGCGGGCTGACCATCCGCACCACGATGCGGGCCGACCTGCAGCGCTCCGCCGACGCCGCCGTGCTGGCCACCCAGCCGATGGGCGACCCCGTGGCCGCCATGTTCACCGCGGTCGAGCCGGGCACGGGCAACGTGCTGGCGATGAGCGCGAACCGGGTCTTCGGCTTCGACGCCGACGACCCGGCGCAGTCCTCGGTCAACCTCAACGTGGTCGCCAGCAAGGGCTCGGGCTCCACCTACAAGGTCTTCGTCGCCACCGCGGCCCTGGAGCGCGGCTTCCCGCCCACGCACACGATCACCACGAGCGACCCCTACACCTCGCGCGTGTACCGCAACGGGCTCGACCCGTACACGGTCGGCAACGTCGAAGGCACGTTCCCGCCGACGCTGACCATGCACGAGGCACTGGTCCGCTCCTCGAACACCTACTTCGTGGCCCTGGAGGACGACCTGGGCAGCGTGGAGGGGCCGGTGCGGGTGGCACAGCGGCTGGGCCTGACCTCGCTCGACCCGGTGGCCGACCAGGTGATCGCCCAGAACCGCGGCTCGTTCACCCTCGGCCCGGAGGCGACCAGCCCGCTCGCGCTGGCCAGCGCCTACTCGACGCTCGCCGCCAACGGCACCCGGTGCACCCCGGTCCCGGTCGTGGAGGTGCTCGACCGGGACGGGCGGCCGCTGACCCGCGAGGACGGCACACCTCTGGGTACCGGCGCCTCCTGCACGCCGGAGGTGGTGTCGCCGCAGATCGCCACGACGGTGAACCAGATGATGGTCGGCGGCTCCTCGCTGCCCTACGGCACGGGCCGGCGGGCCGCGATCCCCGGCCACCAGATCGCCACCAAGACCGGCACCGCCCAGGACCGCGCGTCGGTGTCGTTCGTCGGCTCCACGCCGCGGTACACCGCCAGCGTCATGCTGTTCAACCCCACGGCGAACGTGGACGTCGGCGGGTTCGGCGGCAGCCGCGGCGGGCAGATCTGGCACGACGCGTTCCTGCCGGTCCTGTCGGCCGAGGAGCCGGTGTTCTTCCCGCCGCCGGGCATCGCGCTCCCGCCGCTGCCGGGCCAGTGAGCGACGGCCCCGTCCAGGCACCGCCCCCAGCCTGATCGGCCCCGTCCCGGGTCCCGGCCTGAGCCTGCGAGGGCCGGGGAGGACGGGGTCCTCATCCGGTCATCAGCTCCGCGGCGCGCTCGCCGATCGCCACGGCCGTCGCCGCCGGCCCGCGCGAGGTCACCGTGGGCATGACCGAGGTGTCGACCACCCGCAGCCCCTCGACCCCGCGGACCCGCAGGTGCTGGTCGACCACCGCACCGGGGTCGGAGTCCGGGCCCATCCGCGCCGTCCCGGCCAGGTGGACGGCGGTGGCCAGCGAGCGCCGGATCCAGCGGTCCAGTTCCCGGTCGCAGGTCAGGACGTCGTCGGGCAGCCCGGTCCGCTCGGCGACCAGCGGGGCCATCGCCGTCGTCCGCAGCAGCTCGGCCGCCAGCCGCACGCCCTGCCGCATCCGCCGCCGGTCGGAGTCGGTGGAGAGGTACCGGTAGTCCAGCCGCGGCTGCACGCCCGGGTCGGGACTGGTCAGGGTGAGCCGGCCGCGGCTGTCCTCCCGCTGCAGCCCGACGCCGAGGAACAGGTCGTCGCGGCGCCGGGCGGTGTCGAGCAGCCGGTGCAACGAGGCGCCGCGCAGCGCCCTCAGCGTGGCCCCCGGCCGACGCAGCACCCGGGCCACGCCCGCCGACGTGCGGGGCACCATGACCCGGCTGAACGGCTTGAGCCAGGGCAGCACCTCGAGGTCGCCGGGCACCGCGGCGCCGTCGGAGGTGGTGTTGAGGACGCCGTGCAGCGGGTGCAGGTCGCGCGGCATCGGCAGCCGCCGGGCCGGCCGCCAGGTGACGTAGACGTCGGGGTGGTCGGTGTAGTCCGCGCCCACGCCGGGGACGTCGGCCACCACGTCGAGGCCCAGCGCGCGCAGGTCGTCGGCCGGGCCGATGCCGGAGAGCAGCAGCAGCTGCGGCGACCCGACGGCGCCGGCCGCCAGCACCACCTCGCCGGCCCGCACCACGCCCTCCGTCGTCTCGACCCCCACCGCACGGCCGCCCTCGACGACCACCCGGCGCACGGGCACGTCGCCGCGCACGGTCAGCCCGGGGTGCCCGCGGCGCGGGGTGAGGTAGGCCATGGCGGTGTTCACCCGCACGCCGTCGGCCACGTTGAGCGGCACCGGCCCCCAGCCGGGCGGCCCGTCGGCGTTCTTGTCCGGCTCGTCGGGGGCGCCGAGCTCCGCGGCCGCCGCCCCGAGCGCGTCGGCGAGCGGGTGCCCGTCCGGAGGCCGCCGGACCGGCACCGGCCCGTGGGCGCCGTGGCCGGGCCGGTCGCCGTACTCGCGGTCGGCCTCCAGCCGCACGAACGAGGGCAGGACGGCGTCGTAGGACCACAGGTCGTTGCCCGCGGCGGCCCAGCCGTCGAGGTCGGCGCGGGTGCCACGGACGAAGTAGCCGCCGTTGAGCGCGCTGGACCCGCCGGCAACCCGCCCGCGCGGCACCGGGAAGGTCACCTCCTCGGTCAGCACGCCGGTGAGGTCCCAGTTCGCCGGGTGCCCGGGGACGGCGGCGGCCATCCGGGCGGCGTCGCGCAGGTCGGCCGGGAACTCCACGTGGTCCGCGCCGGCCTCCAGGACCAGCACCCGCCGTCCGGCGTCGGCCAGCCGCGCCGCGAGCGGGGCGCCGGACGTGCCGGCCCCCACCACGACGACGTCCCAGTCCGAGGTCACAGCGGGAGGACCTGCGGCAGGTCCAGCCGGCGCACCTTGCCGGTCGAGGTACGCGGCAGCTCACCGACCGGGTGCAGGCTCCTGGGCCGCTTGGCGGGAGCCAGCCGCTCGCGGGCCCAGCCGGCCAGCTCGGCCGGGTCGGCGTCGCCCACGTAGGCGGCGACCACCCGTTGGCCCCACTCCGCGTCGGGCACGCCCACGACCGCGCTCTCCACGACGCCCGGGTGCGCGTCGAGCACCGCCTCGACCTCGGCCGGGTAGACGTTCACACCGCCGGAGATGACCAGGTCCTCGCGGCGGCCGTCGAGCCAGACGGTGCCGTCGTCGTCCACCCGGCCCAGGTCGCCGGCCGTCACGCGGTCCCCGCGCCAGGCCGCGGCGGTCTTCTCCGGCGCCCGCCAGTACTCGAAGCGCGCCCAGCGCGGCACGGCGCACCACAGCTGGCCGCGCTCGTCGCTCTCCAGCCGCCGTCCCGGGCGGGCCCGGCCGACGCTGCCCGGGTGCGCCAGCCAGTCCTCCGGCGAGCAGACGGTGAACTGCGCCTCGGTCGAGCCGTAGAACTCCCACACGCTGTCCTCGGGCGCCGCCGCCAGCACCGCTCGTTTGAGCGGCTCGGGGCAGGGCGCGCCGGCGTGCACCAGCCGCCGGAACGAGGACCAGTCCACGTCGTCGCGGGCGAGCAGCCGCTGCAGGTGGGTGGGCACGCAGAAGGTGGTCGTCGGTCGCAGCGTGGTGATCGCCTCCGCCGCTCGGCCGACGTCGAACGGGCCGGGCAGCAGCACCTCGCCGCCGGCCAGCAGCGTGTGGACGGCGAAGCGCAGCGGCGCGGAGTGGTGCAGCGGGGAGAGCAGCAGGTACCGGTCGTGGGGGTCGAAGCCCCAGAGGTCGATCTCCTCGGCAGCCAGCGCGCGGGCGTCGTCCTCGGCCAGGACGCCGGACCACACACCCTTGCGGCGGCCGGTGGTCCCCGAGGTGTAGTGCATCGGCCGGGCCAGCGGGACGTCGGCGAGCTCGCTCTCGTCGTCCCCTGCCAGCAGCCGCTCGGGCTCGGCGCCGACGTCCAGCCCGGGGTCGGCGTCCTCGGCCAGCGCGGCGCGCTCGGCCGCGGGCAGCGCGGGGTCGAGCACCACGGGCACGACGCCGCAGCGCAGCGCGCCCAGCACGACGGCGAGCAGCGCCGGCGAGGCCGCCGCGGACACCAGCAGCCGGTCGCCCGGACCCAGCCCGGCCGCCCGCAGCGCCGCCGCGGCGCGCCGCTGGTCGCGCTCGCTGTCCGCCGCCCGGACGACCGGGACGTCCCTCACGGCAACCGCACCCGGTCGCCGTCGAGCACCACGTGACCCTCGGCGGCCAGCTTGGCCAGCGTCGCGCGCGTCGACTGGGCCGCCGCCGGCCACACCTCCCGCGGCACCTCGGCGTACACGTCGGCCACCAGCTCGTCGACCGTCCCGGCACCCCGCACCATCGCCGCGAGCAGCTGCTGCTCCCGGAACGCCCGGTGGGCCAGGTAGAAGTCCAGGACCGCGCCCGGGTCCTCGGTCAGCTCCGGCCCGTGCCCGCAGTACAGCGCGCTCGGGCCGAGGTCGTGCACCCGGCGCAGCGAGGCCAGGTAGGCCAGCACGTCACCCTCCGGGTGGGTCACCACCGACGTCCCGCGGCCCAGCACGTGGTCGCCGACGAGGACCGCGCCGGACTCCAACCGGAAGGCCACGTGGTCGCCGGTGTGCCCGGGCGTGGGGACGACGCCGAGCGTCGTCCCGGCCAGCGCCAGGCGCTCCCCCGGCTCCAGCACCCGGCCGTCGGGCCCGGCGACGCGGGCGTCGGCGGCCGCCACCTGCGCGCCGAGCCGCGCGCTCCACGGCAGCGCCGCCTCCGCGTGGTCGCCGTGGTGGTGGGTGACCAGGACGGCGACGCAGCGGGCGTCCCGCGCGGTCAGCGCCGCCTCGACCGCGGCCAGGTGCGCCGGGTCGTCGGGCCCCGGGTCGACCAGCACGGCCTGCCCGCTGCCCGGGGCCCCGACCAGGTAGGTGTTGGTGCCGTCCAGCGTCATCGGCGAGGGGTTGGGCGCCAGCACCCGGGTGACCAGCGGCTCGAGGTCCGCCGTCCGCGGCATCGCCCCCGGGGCCGGGAGGTCCCAGGTGGCGCGAGGGTCGACCGGGGTTCTCACGTCGGGCACGGTAGCCGCGCCCGACGCACCCCGGCGCACGCGGCAACTACCGTCGGGCCCATGCGCTCCCCCGCCCCGCTGCTCCGCTCGGCCCTCGCCGGTGCCGTCGCCGTCGTCCTGCTCACCGCCTGCGGCGGGTCGGGGGACGACGAGCCGGCCGCCGCGCCGAGCACCTCGGCCCCGGCGGCCTCGTCGTCCGCACCCTCGAGCGGGCCGGCCCCCGACCCGGCCGCCGAGGGGTTCTGCGGGCAGATGACCACCGCCTTCACCGAGGTGCAGGGCAGCCTCGCGGCGGCCACCCCGCAGGACGTCGCAGCCCGGCTGCCGGAGGCCGTCGCCCGGCTGGAGCAGGTCCAGGCGCCCGCGGACATCGCCGGCGACTGGACCGCGCTGCTCGACGGGCTGCGCCGGCTCTCCGACACCGCCGGCACGCTCGACCTGGGCACCCCGGAGGGTCAGCAGGCCTACGCCGACGCGTCGACCCAGATCGGCCAGGAGCTCCGCCCGGCGGAGACGGCACTCACCGACTACGTCGCCGCCAACTGCGGCCTCACCTCGGCGTCACCCACGTCCTGACCGGCCCCGAGGCGTGGCCCGGGCCCGGTCCCGGGCCTGGTGACGGGCTGGAACGGCCACCCTTCAGGGGCCCGCGGCGAGCCTGCGAGGCGTGGGGGGAAGGGTGGTCCTTCCTCTAACAGCCGCTGATGGACACCCCGCGCCCGCGCAGCCACGGCACCGGGTCGACCTGGCCGCCGTACATCGCACCGGAGGGGTGCACCTCGAAGTGCAGGTGCGGGCCGGTGGACTGGCCGCGGTTGCCGACCTCCGCGATCAGCTCGCCGGCCACCACCCGCTCGCCGGCGCGGACGAAGTACTGGTTGACGTGGCCGTACACGGTGACCGCGCCGTCGTCGCCGCGGATGTAGACGGCGAAGCCGAAGCCGGTGGCCGTCCCGGCCCGCGCCACGACGCCGGAGTGGGCCGCGTAGATCGGTGTCCCGATGGGCGCGGCGATGTCCACACCGCCGTGCAGGGCGCCCCAGCGCGAGCCGAAGCAGCTGGAGGTGCGGCCGGAGGTCGGCTTGACGTAGGGGCCGGAGCCGCCCGAGCTGGCCGCGGCGCTGGTCGTGGACCCGGAGCCCTGGCTGCGGGCGGCGGCGCGGGCCGCGGCGGCCGCGGCGGCGGCCTCCTCCTCGGCGCGGCGGGCGGCTGCGGCGGCAGCGGCCTCCTCGGCCGCCTTCTGCTCCTGCCAGGCCTGGTAGGCGTCGCGGGCGCCCTGCAGGCGCAGCAGCTCGACCTCGGCGGCCTGCAGCTGCTGCTCGTAGGCGGCCTTCTGCGCGGTGACCTGGTCGTAGGCGGCGCGCTGGGCGGCCAGCTGCTGGTCGGCGTTGGCCTTGGCGGCGGCCGCGGCGGCCTCGGCCTCGGCCGTCCGGTCGCGGGCAGCGCGGGCCGCGGAGTCGGCGTTGGCCTGCTGCACGCGGGCGACCTCGAGCTGGCCGAGGACGTCGAGGTGGTTGGCGGAGACGTAGTCGAGCATCGCGGCCCGCTCGATCAGGTCGGCGGGCCCCTCCGCGTCGAGCAGGGCCGCGGCGGTGGAGAGGGTGTTGCCGCTCATGTAGCTGTCGCGGGAGAACCCGGCGATGCGGGCCATGGCGGCATCGACGGCCTCGGTGGCGGCCTGCAGCTCCGCTGCCGTCCGCTCGGCCTCGGTCTGCGCCTCCAGGAGGGCCTCCTCGGCGGCGAGGTAGGCGGCACCGGCGGCCTCGGCCTGGACGGCGTAGCCCTCGAGCTGGGACTGGGCCTGGGCGACCAGGGCGCTGATCCGGCCGACCTCGGCCGCGGCGGCGTCCTGCGCCGACTGCGCCTGCCCGATCTGCTCGTCGGAGGGGTTGGGCGGCGGCGGCGTCGGGGCGGCCCCGGCGGGGGCGGCCCCGGTCAGCACCACCGTGCCGGCCACCACGCCGACCAGCAGGCTGCGCACGATCCCGGGGCGCGAGCGGTGCGCCCGGACCGTGGCGGTCCCGGACGTGCGCCGGCGAGGGCGGCTGTGCGGCATGTCGCTCCCTGGGGAAGAGGAGTGCGTCGGGGGGCGGCCGCAGCGTGACAGCGTCACACCGGTCTCGGAAGTCTCCACGCGGCACGGCCGTCACACCGGGCACACGGGACACCTGCCCCACTCCTGTCACATCTCTTCTCGTCACCCGGACGGGTGAGCTTGAGGGCTGGGCGCGGATTTCTCGTCCGCGGCCGCTCGCGCCCGGTCGCGAGCGGCTCGGGTCCGGCGCCGCCGGCCATGACCTGGGTCGACTCCCCCACGCTGACCTCGCCCTTCCCGGAGTCGCCAGGACCGCAGCCGCGGCCGCGCAGGAGGGAGCGGCCGCCGACGGGGTGGGCGTACAGCGGGTCGTGTGTGACCAAGACCACACCGGCGCCGCGGAGGACCGTGCCCCGTGCCGGGCACCCGGTCGGGCGAGCGACGCCGTCCTAGGCTCGTTCCGTGGACGTACTCGGCTCCGGTCACGAACAGGTCGTCTTCTGCTCCGACCCGGCCTCCGGGCTGCGGGCGGTCATCGCGATCCACTCCACGGCGCTGGGGCCGGCGCTCGGCGGGACCCGCTTCCACCCCTATGCCGACGAGGACGCCGCGGTCGCCGACGCCCTGGCGCTGTCCCGGGCGATGACCTACAAGAACAGCCTGGCCGGGCTGGACCTCGGCGGCGGCAAGGCCGTCATCATCGGCGACCCGCACACCGACAAGACCGAGGCGCTGCTGCGCGCCTACGGCCGGTTCGTGGAGTCGCTGGGCGGGCGCTACCTGACCGCCTGCGACGTGGGCACCTACAACGCCGACCTCGACGTCGTCGCCCGGGAGACCCGTTTCGCGCACGGCCGGTCGCTGGCCTACGGCGGCTGCGGGGACTCCTCGGTGCTCACCGCGTACGGCGTCTTCCAGGGGATGCGGGCGGCCGCCCAGCACCGCTGGGGCAAGCCGTCGCTGGCCGGGCGCACCGTCGGGGTGGCCGGCGTCGGCAAGGTCGGCAGCTGGCTGGTCGACCGGCTGGTGGAGGACGGCGCCGACGTCGTCGTCACCGACGTCGACGCCGGCGCGGTCGAGCGCGTGCTGGCCCGCCACCCCGCGGTCGACGCCGTCGCCGACACCGCGACCCTGGTGCGGACGCCGACCGACGTCTACGCCCCCTGTGCGCTCGGCCGCGCCCTGGACGACGAGACGGTCGCGGTGCTCGAGGCCGAGATCGTCTGCGGCGGGGCCAACAACCAGCTCGCGCACGAGGGGATCGCCGCCGAGCTCATGCGCCGCGGGATCCTCTACGCGCCGGACTACCTGGTGAACGCCGGCGGGGTGATCCAGGTCGAGGACGAGCGGCACGGCTTGCCGGGCTTGCTGCCGGTCATCAGCGGCGCACAGGCGGGCTTCTCGTTCGAGCGGGCCAAGCTGCGGACGGAGGGCATCTTCGACACCACCCTGCGGGTCCTGCAGGCCGCTGACGACGCCGGGGTGTCTCCTGCGGTCATGGCCGACCGGATGGCCGAGGAGCGCATGGCGAGCGTCGGTCGCCTGGCGACCCTGCGGCTCCAGCGCGGCTGGTGACGCGGCTCCACCGGCTGTCCACGTCAGTGATCTCGTGCGCGCGGGGCGGAAGCGGCCCACGACGGGAGCGGCATCACCACCGGACAGCGCCTTGATCCCGCTGCAGTCCCAGCCGCACCCGTCGGCACCGACCCGCTCGAGGTGTTCGCGTGCTACTCGTGCCCCGTCGCAGCCGACCCGGCCACCGGGACGTCGGGCACCGTCGGCAGCGGCAACGTCCCCCGTGCATCCGCACCCGAGAACGGCCGCACCTCATCGGTCACGTCCCCGCACACCCGACCCGCGTTCAGACACCCCTCCACCAACGTCTGCATCTCCCCCGGGTCCCACGCCAGGATCGCGTCCGCGTGCAGCCCGTACGGCGACAGCCCGCCCTCGAACCCCATCCCCTCGTACGTCGACCCCTCCGCGTAAGAGGACTCCAGCGACAGCTGCGGGATCGCCACCGGATGCGACGCCGGGCACTCACCGCCCCGCGGATACGCCATGTGCGCCACCCTCTCCAGCCACAGGTTCACCCCGTCCCAGCACTGCGGGAACTCGACGTCCGACCGCAGGAACTCCCCCGGCTCACAATCGACCGCGGTGTCGTGGACGGAGTTCACCAGCGCATACGACGTCCCCAAGCACAGGTAGTTGACGTCGAGCGGTTGCCGCGACGTCGCCATCGGATCCCCCGCCACCAGACGCAGACCGAACGGCGCCGGCTCGATGAGCTGCGGGTCCACCTCACCCGCCCGGTAGTAGGCGCGGAACGACTCCGGCACCACCGGCTGACCGGCCTCATCCACCAACGTCGGCTGCCAGTACGCCGACCGGTCCGCCGAGTCCTTGCACCCCGAGCCCTCCGCGAACAACTGGCCGGCCGTCGACGACGCGTGCACCGCCGGGTTCCCCCCGAACGTGTGCAGATGAGGCCACGACCCGCCCGGGTTCAGGATCGGGTCGATGTGCGCGGTGCCCACCTGGTCGCACTCCACGATCCAGTGCACGTCGACCGGCGCGGCCCGCACGGCGGACCCATCCGGGACGGGGGTCATCGCCGCCGCCCCCACGAACACCGCCGCCACCGACGCAGTCACACGGCCCCACATCACCGCCCGCCCTCGTCACCGAGCCCCGGGCGCGCGTCCTGCAGGACCAACTCCCGCTCTCGCTCCCGCTGCTGCCCGGTCCTCGGCACCCGCCCGCTCCTCACGCCCCTGTCCCGACACCACACACTCCAGCCGGCCCGGCAACCCACACCGCAGCTCCCGGCAGCCCTCCCGCCACCGCCACGGCCCCCGCCACAACGGCACGAGCAACGAGCCCCCGCACCTCCGCTCCCCGACCCAGCGCAGCGCCCCGCCGAACGCGGGACTCGCAACCGAGGGTGCCACCGGCAACCCGCCGGTGGCTGTGTCCCGACCCCGGACGTGGCAATAGCCGATCTTGACCGGTGGGAGGGGAGCGATCGCCCGGGGCCGGGGACAGAGGGCGCTCACCGGGGCGTAGGTGGCACCTCCCGGTTCCGTGACCCCGTGATCGTCGCGGGCGGCATCGTCGACGTCGCGCTCCGGGTGTTCCGGGCCGCCGACGAGGACGGCGTCTCCCTCGCCGTGGCCGCCGACCGCCTCGCCGGGGAGCGCATCGCGTCGGCCGGCCGGCCACCCTCGCTTCCAGCGCCGAGGGGTCCGGGGCCGTTCGCCTCTCGCCCGGCGCCGAGCCGGCTCGGACACTGCCGTCTGCGGGGGCCGACGGAGGAGTCGAGGAGGTCGTCATGGGACAGGCGCGCGAGACCATGGACCGCATCACCACGGCCATCGTGGGTGGGGACCGCGATGCCCTCCGGCAGGAGTACGCCGACGATGCCGTCGGCGAGGCACCCGACGCCGGCCGGCTCGACGGCGGGGACGCGATCGTCGAGTACGTGATGTCGTTCCGCCGGGCCTTCCCCGACCTGTCGTGGGAGGCCAGGGCCACCTTCGAGAACGCCGACAGCGCGCTGGACGAGGGCTGGCTCGTCGGCACCCACACCGAGACGCTCAGCTCCCCCGAGGGCGACCTGCCACCCACCGGCAGGCCCCTGCGGCTGCGGGAGTGCGACGTCATCACGGTCCGGGACGGCAGGGCCGTGTCCCACCGCTTCCACTACGACCGGCTGGACCTCGCGTCCCAGCTCGGCCTGACGGAGTCCGGCACGGCCGCCGTCCCCGAACCCCGGACCGGTCCCGACCAGGTGTCGGAGACCGTGATCCCGTGATCCCGGCCCGTCGTACGGCGCGGGGTGGCAGTGGCCAGGGGCCCCGGTCGGGCGACAGCGGGGGGAGACCCGTGCCGGTCGCCGATCCGTGTCGTAAGCTCGGTCGAGACAGAGACACTCAGTCGGGGTCGCCACGCGGGCCGTCCAGCCCGGAGCTGGGCTCCCGTACTCCGTAACGAGGGGGTCGAGCCGATGGGGCGCGGCCGAGCGAAGGCCAAGCAGACACGCGTGGCCCGTGAGCTCAAGTACAGCTCACCGAACACCGACCTCTCCGCGTTGCAGCGCGAGCTGGCCGGTTCACCGACGTCGTCGTACACCGCGCCGTCGCGGGCGGGCAGCGACGACGACGAGGACGACGAGTACACCGACCGCTGGGCGGACGACGACACGGACGACGACTGGGCCGCCAGCCGCTGACCAGCGTCTGACCGGCGCGGGCCGACCCGACGACACCGCCGCTCCCACCGGGAGCTGCGGTGTCGTCGCGCGCCGTGGGCCGGGGCCCGACGGTCAGCGGTAGCTGCCGACCAGCCGCGCGGCCGCGTCGCCCGTCCGGGCGCCCACGGTGCCGGCGACCCAGGCGGGCACGCCCCGCTCGCCCAACAGCGCCACCACGTCGTCGGCGACGTCCGGGGCCACCGCGGCGACCATGCCGACGCCGCAGTTGAACGCCCGCTCGGCCTCCGCCCGCGGCACACCGTGCTCCTCGAGCAGCGAGACGGCAGCCGGCACCCCCCAGGTGGCGCGGTCCAGCACGGCCTCCAGCCCGTCCGGGACGACCCGGGCGGTGTTGCCGGCCAGCCCGCCACCGGTGATGTGCGCGTAGGCGTGCACGGCCTCGACGCCGAAGCGCTGCACCAGCGCCAGGCAGTCCAGCGCGTAGATGCGGGTCGGCTCGAGCAGCACCTCGCCCAGCGGGCGGTCCAGCCCGGCCGGCGTGGCGGCCAGGTCGAGCCCGGCGGCGGCGACCACCCGGCGCACCAGCGAGTAGCCGTTGGAGTGGAAGCCGGACGACGCCATCGCGACGACCGCGTCGCCGTCCCGGACCCGCTCGGGCCCCAGCACCGCGTCGGCCTCCACGACCCCCACGGCCGTGGCGGCCAGGTCGTAGTCGTCGGGCGCCATCAGGTCACCGTGCTCGGCGGTCTCCCCGCCGACCAGCGCTGCCCCGGCAAGCCGGCAGCCGGTCGCGATGCCGGTGACGATCGCGGCGATCCGCTCCGGCACGACCCGCCCGCAGGCGACGTAGTCCTGCAGGAACAGCGGCTCGGCGCCGCAGGCGACCAGGTCGTCGACGACCATCGCGACCAGGTCGATGCCGACGGTGTCGTGCCGGTCCAGCTGCCGGGCGAGAGCGATCTTGGTGCCGACGCCGTCGGTGGAGGAGGCCAGCAGCGGCCTGCGGTACCTCGCTGTGTCCAGCGCGAACAACCCGGCGAAGCCGCCGAGGCCGCCGACGACCTCGGGCCGGTTGGTGCCCTCCACCGCCGTCCGCATCAGGGTGACGGCCCGCTCGCCGGCGTCGATGTCGACGCCGGAGGCGGCATAGGTGAACTCGGGCCCGCTGTCGCTCACGGTCGGGTCAGGGCGTCGTCCGCACCACCGGGCACGGCGGCGCTGCCGGCCTGCTGACCGGTCCACCCGGTCACCGCGCGGTCCTGGTCGACCCGGCGGCCGATGCCCTCGAGCAGGTGCTTGCCGAGCAGCTCGCTCTCCGCCAGCGGGATCGGGTACTCGCCGGTGAAGCACGCGGTGCACAGCCGGTTGACCGGCTGCTCGGTGGCCGCGATGAGCCCCTGCTCGGAGACGTAGCCCAGCGAGTCGGCGTTGATCGAGGCGCGCACGCCGTCGACGTCGAGGCCGTTGGCGATCAGTTCCGCCCGGCTGGCGAAGTCGATGCCGTAGAAGCACGGCCACTTGACCGGCGGCGAGGAGATCCGCACGTGCACCTCGACCGCGCCGGCCTCGCGCAGCATGCGGATCAGCGCGCGCTGGGTGTTGCCGCGCACGATCGAGTCGTCGACGACGACCAGCCGCTTGCCGCGGATGACGTCGCGCAGCGGGTTGAGCTTGAGCCGGATGCCCAGCTGCCGGATGGTCTGGCTGGGCTGGATGAAGGTCCGTCCGACGTAGGAGTTCTTCACCAGGCCGATGCCGTAGGGGATGCCGGAGGCCTCGGCGTAACCGACGGCGGCGGGGGTGCCCGACTCCGGCACGGAGATGACCAGGTCGGCGTCGGCCGGGTGCTCCTTGGCCAGCCGGCGGCCGATCTCGACCCGGGCGGCGTGCACGCCGCGGCCGCCGATCGTCGTGTCCGGCCGGGCCAGGTACACGTACTCGAAGACGCAGCCCTTGGGCTCGGCCGGGGCGAAGTGCTGGCTGCGCAGGCCGTCCTCGTCGATGGCGATCAGCTCGCCGGGCTCCACCTCGCGGACGACGGAGGCGCCGACGATGTCGAGCGCCGCGGTCTCGCTGGCGACCACCCAGCCCCGCTCCAGCCGGCCGAGCACCAGCGGCCGCACGCCCTGCGGGTCGCGGGCGGCGTAGAGGGTGTTCTCGTCCATGAAGGTGAAGCTGAAGGCGCCGCGCAGCTGGGGCAGCACCTCCATCGCGGCGGCCTCGACCGAGAGGTCCTGGTGGGCGGCGATCAGCGCGGTGACCAGGTCGGAGTCGGTCGTGGAGGTGAAGGCGCCCGGCACACCGGCGTCGGCGGCGCGGCCGGCCAGCTCGGCGGTGTTCACCAGGTTCCCGTTGTGGCACAGCGCCAGCCCGGTGCCGGCGTCCGTCGTCCGGAAGGTGGGCTGGGCGTTCTCCCACGTGGAGGCGCCCGTCGTCGAGTACCGGGTGTGCCCGACGGCGAGGTGGCCGTGCAGGCTGCCCAGGGTCGCCTCGTCGAAGACCTGGCTGACCAGTCCCAGGTCCTTGTAGACGACGACCGAGGCGCCGTCGGAGACGGCGATGCCCGCCGCCTCCTGGCCGCGGTGCTGCAGGGCGTAGAGACCGAAGTAGGTCAGCTTGGCGACCTCCTCCCCCGGCGCCCAGACACCGAAGACGCCACACGCGTCCTGGGGTCCGGGGGAATGGGGGTCGAGGTCGTGCGTCAGCCGTCCGTCACCGCGAGGCACGCCCCTACGGTACCGGCGTCGCGCGGGTGTGCCGGGCGGGGCGGGGTGGTCCTGACCACCCCGCCCGGCCGGGACTGCGGCCCCCTCCAGGGCGCCGTCCCGAGCGTGCGTGGGTGGGGTGGAGGGGGGCCTTCTCTAGTGGATGTGCCCGATCTCGGCCGAGATCGTGGTGTCGTCGCCGTGGCCGGTCCTGACGACGGTGTCGCCGTGCAGGGACATCAGCCGCGACCGGATGGAGTTGAGGATCGTGGGCTTGTCGCTGTAGGACCGCCCGGTGGCGCCCGGCCCGCCGTGGAACAGCGTGTCCCCGGTGAAGACGGTGGCCAGGTCCGGTGCGTGCAGGCAGGTGCTGCCCGGCGAGTGGCCCGGCGTGTGCAGCGCGGTCAGCGTCGTCCCGGCGACGGTGAACCGGGTGCCCTCGACCAGGTCCTCGTCCGGGGCCGTGTCGGGGTGCACGACGTCCCACAGCATCCGGTCCTGGGGGTTGAACCAGATCGGCGCGCCGGTGGCCTCGCGCAGCGCCACGGCGGCGGTGATGTGGTCGTTGTGCCCGTGGGTCAGCACGATGGCGGTCACCCGGCGGCCGCCGATCGCGTCGAGGATCGGGGCGGCGTCGTGCGGCGCGTCGATGACGAGCACCTCGTCGTCGTCGCCGACCAGCCAGACGTTGTTGTCGACGTCGAAGTCCTGCCCGTCGAGGCTGAAGACGCCGGAGACGACGGTCTTGTCGACCCGCGCGGTCACTTGAACACCACCACCGAGCGCAGCACGTCGCCGTGGTGCATCTTCTCGAAGGCGGACTCGACGTCGTCGATGCCGATGGTCTCGGAGACGAAGGCGTCGAGGTCGAAGCGGCCCTGCAGGTACAGGTCGATCAGCATCGGGAAGTCGCGCGAGGGCAGGCAGTCGCCGTACCAGGAGGACTTCGTCGCACCACCGCGGCCGAAGACCTCGATCAGCGGCAGCTCGATCTTCATGTCCGGCGTGGGCACACCCACCAGCACCACGCGGCCGGCCAGGTCACGGGCGTAGAACGCCTGCTCGAACACCGCCGGGTGACCCACCGCATCGATCGCCACGTCCACACCGAACCCGCCGGTGTGGCCCTTGATGGCCTCGACGGCGTCGGTGTTCCTGCTGTTTACGGTGTGGGTGGCGCCGAACTTCCTGGCCCACTCCAGCTTCCGGTCGTCGATGTCGACGGCGATGATCGTCGTCGCGCCGGCCAGCTTCGCCCCGGCGATCGCGGCGTCCCCGACGCCGCCGCAGCCGAACACGGCCACGCTCTCCCCGCGCTTGACGCCACCGGTGTTGATCGCCGCCCCGACGCCGGCCATGACGCCACAGCCCAGCAGCCCGGCGGCGGTGGCGGGCGCCTCGGGGTTCACCTTGGTGCACTGGCCGGAGTGGACCAGCGTCTTCTCGACGAACGCGCCGATGCCCAGCGCCGGCGACAGCTCGGTGCCGTCCTTCAGCGTCATCTTCTGCGTCGCGTTGTGGGTGTCGAAGCAGTACTGCAGCTCGCCCTTGAGACAGGCCCGGCACTGCCCGCAGACCGCCCGCCAGTTCAGGATCACGAAGTCGCCGACCGCCACGTTGGTGACGCCCGCACCGACCGCGGAGACGACGCCGGCAGCCTCGTGGCCGAGCAGGAACGGGAACTCGTCGTTGATCCCGCCCTCGCGGTAGTGCAGGTCGGTGTGGCAGACCCCGCACGCCTGGATGTCGACGACCGCCTCACCCGGGCCGGGGTCGGGGACGACGATCGTCTCGACGGTGACCGGTGCTCCCTTGCTGCGGGCGACGACGCCCTTCACCTCGTAGGCCATGCCCGGAGCCTATGCCTCGTCCGGGGGACGGTTGGGTCGCCCGCAAGCTGGTTGATCACGCAACGATCTGGTGTCGACCTGGCCGGATCCGGCTCCTCCGTTCGCGATACGTCCAGGTCAGACGTAGCGTTCCCGCGGGTCCGTGACGTCTGGCACAGGCCCTTTCCGGCGGGGGATCCCCCGACCGATGTCCTCCGGAGGTCCGTCCCGTGGCAGTACCGAGTTTCCTGGCCCGAGATCGCATCGTGGCCCGTCCCGGCTTCAACCGCTGGCTGATCCCGCCGGCCGCGCTCGCCGTGCACCTGTGCATCGGCCAGGCGTACGCGACGAGTGTCTACAAGACCGCGCTCGTCGAGCACTTCGACACGAGCCTGACCGCGATCGGCATCATCTTCTCGATCGCGATCGTCATGCTCGGCGTCTCCGCCGCCCTGTTCGGCACCTGGGTGGACCGCAACGGTCCCCGGGCGGCGATGTTCACCTCCGCGGTCTTCTGGGTCTCCGGCTTCCTGGTCGGCGGTCTGGGCATCGAGACCGGCCAGCTGTGGCTGCTCTACCTCGGCTACGGCGTCCTGGGCGGCATCGGCCTGGGCATCGGCTACATCTCGCCGGTCTCCACGCTGATCAAGTGGTTCCCCGACCGGCCCGGCCTGGCGACCGGCATGGCGATCATGGGCTTCGGTGGTGGCGCGCTCATCGCCTCGCCGCTGTCCCGCCAGCTGATGAACTACTACGACCCCGCGTACGACGGCACCGCGGGCACCGTGCCCAACGGGGAGGCCGTCGCGGCGCTGTTCTTCACGCTGGCCGCGGTCTACCTGGTCTTCATGATGTTCGGCGCCTTCATCATCCGGGTGCCGGCCGACGACTGGCGGCCTGACGGCTTCGACCCGTCCTCGGTCAAGAAGAAGGCCCTGGTCACCACCGAGAGCGTCTCGGCCAACAACGCCATCAGGACCCCGCAGTTCTGGCTGCTGTGGACGGTGCTCTTCTGCAACGTCACCGCGGGCATCGGCATCCTCGAGCAGGCCGCGCCGATGATCCAGGACTTCTTCCGCAACGGGGAGACCTCCACGGTCGCCGCCGCCACGGCCGCCGGCTTCGTCGGCCTGTTGTCGCTGTTCAACATGGGCGGCCGCTTCGTGTGGTCCTCGACGTCGGACTTCATCGGCCGCAAGCCGATCTACATGGTCTACCTGGGTGTCGGCGCCGTCCTGTACATCGGGCTGGCCACCATCGGCAGCACCGCCACCTGGCTGTTCGTGCTGCTCGCGGCGGTGATCATCTCGTTCTACGGCGGCGGGTTCGCCACGGTCCCGGCCTACCTGCGCGACCTGTTCGGCACCTACCAGGTCGGCGCCATCCACGGCCGGCTGCTGACCGCGTGGTCCGCAGCCGGTGTGGCCGGTCCGCTGATCATCAACGGCGTCCTGGACACCCAGGGCACCCCCGGCCAGCTGGTCGCGGCGAACTACCGCCCGGCGCTGTTCATCATGGTCGGCCTGCTGGTCATCGGCTTCATCGCCAACCTGCTGGTCCGCCCGGTGGCCAGCAAGTGGCACGAGCCGAAGGCCACCTCCCCCGCCACAGCTCGCGCCGACACGGAACGGAGCGCCGTCCGATGAGCCACTCCGCCACCGACGACCGGCAGCCCACGCACACCCCGGTGGGGCTGATCGCCTTCGCCTGGACCCTGGTGGGCGTGCCGCTCGCCTACGGGCTCTACAACACGATCAAGGCCGCCAGCGCCCTGTTCGGCGGCTGAGTCCACCAGCACACGCACCGCGCCCCCGTCCGGATCTCCGGACGGGGGCGCGGTGCTGTGTCACGGTCGTCCTACCGGACGACACCGCGGCCGGGTGCCGTTCCCCTCGTCCGCTGAGCCCTCCCCGTGTCCCCGCCGGGGACCCTCCGGGCCCCGCGCCGGGTCCACCGCGGGTCGGTCCCGACGTCTGTCAGGTGCCGCGGCGCAGTGCCGCCAACGGGAGGTGTGCCGAGAGGTCGGCGCGGTTGCCGCTGGCGCTGACCCTCCCGTCGGCGACCGCCCGTTCCCAGGTGAGCTCCCCCGTCGCCAGCCGCAGCCAGGTGGCGGCGTCGGTCTCCACGACGTTGGGCGGCGTCCCGCGGGTGTGCTGCGGCCCGGGCACCAGCTGGACGGCGACGTGCGGGGGCACCCGCAGCTCGACCGAGCGGCCGGGCACCTGCTGGGCCAGCCAGCGGGCCGTCGTCTTCACCGCCGCACCCAGCACCGACCGCGGGGGCTGCTCGGCCTCCCCCGCCAGCCAGGCCCGCACCGGGTCGACCGCGGCCCGCAGCTCGTCGGCCGGGATCGGCTGGGCCGGCATCAGCTGGTCGGGACGGTCCCCGCCGGGACGCTGCCCACGGTCGCCTCCGGGGTGCCGAACAGGGCCGGCAGCGTCGCGCTCCAGGCGGCACGCAGCTCGGCCAGCGGCAGCTCCGCGACGCCGTCGACGGCGAGCACGGCCTCTGGACCGTTGCCGCCCGTCGTCCCCAGCTCGGTGACCAGGACACCGGCCCACTCGGCGGTGGCCCGCACGGCCTCCGGGTCGGTCGTGGTGACGACGACGCGTGCGGCCGACTCGCTGAACAGCGCGGTGAACACGTCGCCGTCCAGGGTCAGCCGCGCGCCCGTGCCGTACCGCAGCGCCGACTCGGCCAGCGCCTGCGCCAGGCCGCCGTCGGCGAGGTCGTGCGCGGAGGTGACCAGGCCCTCGCGGCCGAGCGCGGCGAGCAGCTCGCCCAATGCCTTCTCGGCGGGCAGGTCGACCGCCGGCGGCCGGCCGCCGAGGTGGCCGTGGACGACGCTCGCCCAGGCGGAACCGCCGAACTCCGGCCGCGTGACCCCGAGCAGCAGCACGGTCTCCCCGGGCGTCCGCCAGCCGGTGGGCACGCGGGTCCGGACGTCCTCGTGCACGCCCAGGACGCCGATGACCGGGGTCGGGTTGATGGCGACGTCGCCGGTCTGGTTGTAGAGGCTGACGTTGCCGCCGGTGACCGGCAG
The DNA here is from genome assembly GCF_053502545.1 of Geodermatophilus sp. URMC 65. NCBI lineage: Bacteria > Bacillati > Actinomycetota > Actinomycetes > Geodermatophilales > Geodermatophilaceae > Geodermatophilus > Geodermatophilus sp. URMC 65. The sequence goes on along the minus strand of NZ_CP199954.1, from coordinate 3,056,217 downwards.
GCCCAGGTCGCGGCAGGCGTCGGCCAGGCCGCGGACGGCCTCGGCGAACTGCCACATGACCTCGGGCTCCTCCGGGGAGCCGAAGTTCAGGCAGTTGGTGACCGCCAGCGGGCGGGCGCCGCTCACCGCCACGTTCCGGTAGGCCTCGGCGAGGTTGAGCTGCGCGCCGGTGTACGGGTCCAGCCGGGCGTAGCGGCCGTTGCCGTCGAGGGCGAGCGCGATGCCGCGGGAGGTCTCCTCGTCGATGCGCACCACGCCGGCGTCGTCGGGCTGCGCGAGCACGGTGTTGCCGCGGACGTAGCGGTCGTACTGCTCGGTGACCCAGGTCTTGTCCGCGCCGTCGGGGCTGGCGACGACGGCCAGCCAGTGCGCGGCGAGCTCCTCGGGGGTCGCCGGGCGGGGCAGGGCGGCCGGGTCGTCGGCCTGCAGGTCGTCGAGGTCGGCCGGGCGCTGCATCGGCCGGTCGTACACCGGACCCTCGTGGGCGACGGTCCGCGGCGGGACGTCGACGATGCGCTCACCGTGCCAGTCGACGGTCAGCCGGTCGCCGTCGGTGACCTCACCGATGACGGTGGCCAGCACGCCCCACCTGCGGCAGACGGCGAGGAAGGCGTCGACCTTCCCCGGCTCGACGATGGCGCACATGCGCTCCTGCGACTCGCTCATCAGGATCTCGGCCGGCGTGAGCGTGGAGTCGCGCAGCGGGACGGCGTCCAGGTCGACGTGCATGCCGCCGGTGCCGGCGCTGGCCAGCTCGCTGGTCGCGCAGGACAGCCCGGCGCCGCCGAGGTCCTGGATGCCGGTGACGAGGTCCTCGCGGAAGATCTCCAGGCAGGCCTCGATCAGCAGCTTCTCGGTGAACGGGTCGCCCACCTGCACGCTCGGGCGCTTGGCCGGCCCCTCCTCGTGGAAGGTCTCGCTCGCCAGCACCGACACGCCGCCGATGCCGTCGCCGCCGGTGCGCGCCCCGAAGAGGACCACCTTGTTGCCCACGCCCTCGGCCTTGGCCAGCCGGACGTCCTCGTGCCGCATGACACCGACGCACAGCGCGTTCACCAGCGGGTTGCCCGCGTAGCAGGCGTCGAAGAGCAGTTCACCGCCGATGTTGGGCAGGCCCAGGCAGTTGCCGTAGCCGCCCACGCCGGCGACGACGCCGGGCAGCACGCGCGCGGTGTCGGGGGCGTCCGCCGGACCGAAGCGCAGGCTGTCCATGACCGCGACCGGGCGGGCGCCCATGGTGAGGATGTCGCGCACGATGCCGCCGACCCCGGTGGCCGCGCCCTGGTAGGGCTCGACGTAGCTGGGGTGGTTGTGCGACTCGACCTTGAAGGTCACCGCGTAGCCATCGCCGACGTCCACCACGCCGGCGTTCTCGCCGATGCCCACCAGCAGGGCCTCGCTGCGCGGCAGGTCGCCGAAGCGGCGCAGGTGCACCTTCGAGCTCTTGTAGGAGCAGTGCTCGCTCCACATGACCGAGTACATGGCCAGCTCGGCGGTGGTGGGCCGGCGGCCGAGGATGTCGCGGATCCGGGCGTACTCGTCGGACTTGAGGCCCAGCTCGCTGTAGGGCTGCTCGAGGTCCCGCGTCCGTGCGGCGAGCTCGACGGTGTCGAGCTGGTGCGACAGCGGGCCGGGCCCGGTGTCGAGGTCGCTGAGTCCCTGCGTCATGCGCTGACGACCGCCTTCAGGACGCTGGTGAAGAACCCGAGGCCGTCGGTGCTCGGGCCGGTGAGGTCCTCGACGGCGTGCTCGGGGTGCGGCATCAACCCGACGACCCGGCCGTTCTCGCTGGTGACGCCGGCGATGTCGCGCATCGAGCCGTTGGGGTTGCCCTCCACGTAGCGGACGGCGACCCGGCCCCCGCCCTCGACCCGGTCGAGGTCCGCCGGCGCGGCCACGTAGCGGCCCTCGCCGTTCTTCACCGGGACGACGATCCGCTGGCCGGCCTCGTAGTCCTGCGTCCACGCGGTGTCCGCGCGCTCGATGCGCAGCGCCTGGTCGCGGTTGCGGAAGTGCAGGTGGCCGTTGCGGGTGAGCGCGCCGGGCAGCAGGCCGGCCTCGCAGAGCACCTGGAAGCCGTTGCAGATGCCCAGGACCGGCATGCCCTGACGGGCCCGGTCGACGACGTCCTGCATCAGGGGCGCCCGCGCGGCGATGGCGCCGGCCCGCAGGTAGTCGCCGTAGGAGAAGCCTCCGGGCAGGACGACGGCGTCGACGTCCTTGAGGTCGTGGTCGTCGTGCCAGAGCGCGACGGCCTCGGCCCCGGCCAGGCGCACCGCGCGGGTGGCGTCGACGTCGTCCAGGGAGCCCGGGAAGGTGATGACACCGATGCGCACGGAGGGGGTTCTCCTCAGTCGGTCGGGAGGTGGAGCTCGACGTCCTCGATCACCGGGTTGGCCAGCAGCGTCTCGGCGATCTGCTGCAACTCGGCGCGGTCGGGGGTGCCCTCGACCTCGAGGACGAAGTGCTTGCCCTGGCGGACGCTGCGGACGCTGTCGTGGCCGAGCCGACCCAGCGCTCCCAGCACCGCCTGACCCTGGGGGTCGGAGATCTCCGGCTTCAGCACGACGTCGACGACCACCCGAGGCACGCGGTCGAGGGTACCGGGGTGGCGCGGGCCACTGACCGGAGCGCGGGTGAGGCCGGTCTCGTGCGCTCGCCCTCCCCGTCGAGATCGCGCGATCTCACACTGGTCGAGCCACGTGACGTGCGAGATCACGTGACGTCGTCAACGGAGGGCTCGGCGGATCTCGGCGATCACCCCGTACGGCCGGCCGATGACGTCGGCGGAGGTGAACCGCAGGACCGTCCAGCCCGCGGCGACGAGTCGGTTCCGGCGGCGGAGGTCGTCGACGAAGACGTCCCGGTCGCGATGGACGTCGCCGTCGAACTCCACGAGCACGCGCCGGTCGGGCCAGGCGAGGTCGGCTCGGCCGAGGAAGCCCCCAGCCTCGTCCCGGACGACGTACTGGAGGTCCGGTGCGGGCAGGCCGGCCTCGTGGAGGATCCAGCGCAGCACCGACTCCATCGGCGATTCGGCGCGGGGATCCCCCACCGGGAGCACCTCTCGCGCCCGTGCACAACCGCGGCCGGTGGGTCGGCGGGCCAGCTGTTGCGCCAGGTCGCCGCGGGAGCAGAGTCCGTCGAGCAGCTGGTCGGTGACCGCGAGGAGCGCTGCTGGTGGGAGCACTCCGGCCAAGTCCCGCCAGGTGCGGGCGGGCGAGGTCACCGGCATCGACCCACGGCGGACCACCTCCTCGTCACCCAACGGGATGCGATGGATCTGCCGATCCCGCCGGCTCTCCGCCCGCCCGGCCGCCGGCAGGGTGAGGTCCACCCGCCGGTCGTCGCGGTTCTCGAGCGGGATCTCGACCTCCCACACGGCGGCAGCGGTCCGATGACTGGCGACCGCCCCGGGCGGCGCGGTCAACAGCACGGCGGCCAGCCGAGCGCACGCGGCGTGGCCCATCGAGACAGGCAGGTAGGTGTCCCGCGAGAGGCGGAGCATTCCGGGCTGCCGGAGATGCCGGTCGTCGAGCCCCGCAGCACGAGCGGCCGCTCGGGTCACGGGTCCGGTGATCTGACGACGAGGTCGGCGCTGCACCCGGGCACCTTGCCGGTGCGAGGCGCTCACCCGCTCCCGCTGTCCACAGGCCAGTCGAGATCGCGCGATCTCGCACGTGCAGGGGCCGGAACAGTGCGAGATCGCGCGATCTCGACGGATAGGGGGGCCCGAGGTCAGCCGGCCTGCAGCAGGGACCACACCGCCTCAGGGGCCTCCCAGTGGGCGTTGTGGCCGGCGCCCGCGACGAGCACCGCGGCCGGGTCCACCCGGCGCATCGCGTCGAGGCCCACCATCGGGTCGGTCGCCCCCGCCGCCAGCCGCAGCGGCGCGACCGAGCGGCGCAACACCTCCTCGACCGGCGGGCCGACGGCGGTGAACGCCCGGGGGTCCAGTGCCGCCACGAAGCCGCCGTCCACCTCGCGGACACCCGCGGCGGCCACCTCGGAGGACGGGTCCACGAGCCCGGTCAGCCCGGCCAGCCGCAGGTGCCGGTCGGCGGCCTCGGCGGCGGTCGGGAACACCTGCGGCGGTCGGGCGGCCAGCGACCGGGCGCGGCTCACCTCGTCGTCCGTCCAGTCGATCTTGACGCCGAGCGCCACGACCCGCGCCACCTCCACGCCGTACCAGCCGCCGCCGAGCACCGCGCCCACCACGCCGCCGAACGAGTGACCGAGCACGGTGACCCGTGCGGCGCCCGACTCCGCCGCCAGCACCGCCACGTCCGCGGCGTGCACCGCGTAGCCGTACGGCGGTTCGGCGAGCGACCGGCCGTGCCCACGCAGGTCCGGCACGGCCCAGGGGCCGCGCCACGACGCCTCGACCAGCGGCAGCAGCCGGTCCCACACCGCGCCGGTGGCGCCCAGCCCGTGCAGCAGCAGGAGCAGGTGGTCGCCCGTGCCGCCGGAGCGGTACGCCGTCCCCGAGCGCGTCACGGCCACGTCAGCGGAAGGCGGTGCCGGTCAGGCGCTCGTAGGCGGTCACGTAGCGCTCGCGGGTCGCTTCCACCACGTCGGCGGGCAGCTCCGGCGGCGGGGACACGCGGTCCCAGCCGGACGACGTGAGCCAGTCGCGGACGTACTGCTTGTCGAACGAGGGCTGCGCGGCCCCGGGCGACCACAGCGTGGCCGGCCAGAAGCGCGAGGAGTCCGGCGTGAGCACCTCGTCGCCGAGCACCAGCCCGCCGTCCGGGTCGAGACCGAACTCGAACTTCGTGTCGGCGAGCACGATCCCGGCCTCGAGCGCGATCTCCGCACCGCGCCGGTACAGCGCCAGCGTCAGCTCGCGCAGCGCCTCGGCCCGCTCGGCCCCGACCGCGGCGACGACGGCGGCGAAGTCGATCGCCTCGTCGTGCTCGCCCTGCTCGGCCTTGGTGGACGGCGTGAACACCGGCTCGGGCAGCCGCGAGCCCTCGACCAGCCCGGCCGGCAGCGGGACGTCGCGGATGGACCCGGTGCGCTGGTACTCGACCGTGCCGGAGCCCGAGAGGTAGCCGCGGGCCACGCACTCCACCGGCAGCATCTCCAGCCGGCGCACCAGCATCGCCCGCCCGGCGACCTCGGCCGGGACGTCGCTGGCCGACACCAGGTGGTGGGTCGCCCCGTGTTCCTCCAGCACCGGCGCCAGCTGGTCGAACCACCACACCGACAGCTGCGTGAGCACCCGGCCCTTGTCCGGGATGGGCGTGGGCAGCACGTGGTCGTAGGCGGAGATCCGGTCGGAGGCGACGAGCAGCAGCCGGCCGGGGGCGGCGGGGGTGGAGGCGTCGTAGACCTCCCGGACCTTGCCCCGGGCGATGAGTGGCAGGTCGAGGACGCTCACGACAGCGCGGCGAGCCGGTCGAACAGCGGACCCAGGTTGGCCACGTACCGCTCCGGCCGGCAGATCTCGTCCAGCCGCGCCTCGTCCAGCGTCACCCCGGCGTTCGCCGCGCGCTTGCGCAGCGTCTCGCGGAACGGCGTCCCGCTGTTCCAGGTCTCCATCGCCGCGGATTGCACCAACGCGTAGGCGTCCTCGCGCGAGGCCCCGCCCTCGACCAGCTGGAGCAGCACCGAGGAGGTGTAGATCAGCCCACCGGTCGACTCGAGGTTGGCCCGCATCCGGTCGGCGTCCACCACGAGGTCCGCCACCAGCCCGGTGGTCAGGTGCAGCAGGTAGTCGGTGGTGATCGCGGCGTCGGGCAGGAACACCCGCTCGGTGGAGGAGTGCGAGATGTCGCGCTCGTGCCAGAGCGGGATGCCCTCCATCACCGGGACGACGGCGGCGCGGACGACGCGGGCCAGGCCGGCGATGCGCTCGGAGCGGATCGGGTTCTTCTTGTGCGGCATCGCGCTGGAGCCCTTCTGGCCCGAGCCGAACGCCTCCGACAGCTCCCGCACCTCGGTGCGCTGGCCGTGCCGCACCTCGAGGGCCACCGTCTCGCAGACGGTGGCGATGATCGCCAGCGCCGCGACCCACTCGCTGATCGAGTCGCGCAGCACCACCTGGGTGGAGGCGTCGGCGGGCCGCAGCTCCAGGGCCTCGGCGACGGCGACCTCGACCGACGGGTCGATCAGCGAGTACGTGCCGACGGCGCCGGAGATGGCGACGACGCCGACCCGCTCGCGCGCGGCCCGCAGCCGGTCCCGCGAGCGGGCGGCGGCGAAGGCGATGTCGGCGACCCGGTGGCCCCACACGTCGGGCTCGGCGTGCACGCCGTGGGTGCGGCCGACCTTGATGGTGTCGCGGTGGGCGAGCGCGTGGTCGCGCAGCACCGCCACCAGTCGGTCGAGCCGGGCCAGCAGCAGGTCGGTGGCCTCGGTCAGCTGGACGGCGAGGGCGGTGTCCAGCAGGTCCGAGGAGGTCATGCCGTGGTGGACGTAGGCGGCGGCCGACCGGGGTTCGGTGTTGTCGGCCCACGCCGTGAGGAAGGCGATGACGTCGTGCTGCGTCGTCTCCTCGATCTCGGCGACCCGCTCCGGCGTGGGCGGCGGCGCGTCACGCACGGGTTGCACCACCTCGGCGGGCACCCGCCCGGCCGCGGCGTGCGCCTCGAGGACGAGGGTCTCGACCCGGCACCACAGCTCGTACTTGTGCTGGTCGCTCCAGACCCGCCCCATCTCGGGCAGGGTGTACCGCTCGATCATCGGGGTACCGCCCGCCACTCGTCAGCTCGTCGCACCACGTGCCCCAGTCTCCCGCAGGCGAGATGCTGTCGGCGACGGCCCCTACTGCTCACCGGAGGAACCGATGCTGCGACGGGGCACCCACCTGCTGGCGCGGGCCCGCGAGCGCATCCGCGCGGCCCGTGAGAACGACCCGCACGCGTGGCCGCTCCGCTCGCACCCGCACGGTGACGACCACGAGGACGAGCACGAGGACGAGCACGAGGACGACCAGGACCTCCACGACTCCACGGACGACGACGCCGAGGCGAGCCGGCCTCCCCTCGGCAGCCCCGAGCCGGGAGCGCCGGACCTCGACGGCCCCCTCGGGCCGGGCGGCGTCAGCGGGCCGCCGGCCGGAGGGCGGCAGCGCCGCGGACGCCCCACCCGGAGACCCGGGACGCCCGAGGACGAGGTGCCCCGCGGGCTGCGGGTGGCCGCCGCCTGGTCGTGGCGGCTCATCGTCGTCCTGGCCGGTCTCTACGTGCTGCTCTACGCGGCCGCCTACGTGGCCGTGGTCGTCATCCCGGTGATGGTGGCGCTGCTGCTGGCCGCACTGCTGCAGCCGGGCGCCACCGCGCTGATCCGGCACGGCTGGCCGCGGTCGCTCGCCGCCCTGACCATGCTGCTGGTCGGGCTGACCGTGGTCGCCGGGATCATCACGCTCGTCGTCCAGCAGGTCACCGCCGGGTTCACCGACCTCGCCGACCAGGTGAACCAGGGGCTCACCCAGATCCGTGACTTCGTCGTGGACACCCTCCCGGTCTCCCAGCGGCAGATCGACGAGGGCCTCACCGCCTTCCAGGACTTCGTCGCCGGCAACCAGGAGGAACTCGCCTCCGGAGCCCTCGACACGGTGGGCACCGTCGGCGAGGTCTTCACCGGCGTCGTGCTGTCGCTGTTCACGCTGTTCTTCTTCCTCAAGGACGGCCGGTCCATCTGGCTCTGGCTGGTCGGCCTGTTCCCGCGCGACGCCCGTGCCTACGTCGACGAGGCCGCCCGCCGCTCGTGGCGCACGCTGATCTCCTACGTGCGGGCCACGGTCGCCGTCGCCCTGGTCGATGCGGTCGGCATCGGCACCGGGCTGGCGATCCTGGGCGTCCCGCTGGTCATCCCGCTGGCCGCGCTGGTGTTCCTGGGGGCGTTCATCCCGATCATCGGGTCGTTCCTGGCCGGGTCGGTGGCCGTGCTGGTGGCGCTGGTCGCCGTCGGCCCGATCAAGGCGCTCATCGCGCTGGCCATCGTGGTCGCGGTCATGCAACTGGAGGGGCACGTCCTGCAGCCGCTGCTGCTGGGCAAGGCCGTGCACGTGCACCCGCTCGCCGTGGTGCTCGCCATCGCCGCCGGACTGCTGGTCGCGGGCATCTTCGGTGCACTGATCGCGGTGCCGGTCGTGGCCTGCGCCAACGTGGCCGGCAGCTACCTCTCGCGTCGGCACGACGGCCCGCGCCCACCCGAGCCGCGCCCGGAGCGCGCCCGGCCGGCGGTCACGGCGCAGTAGGGAGGGCGATCCGCCCCTCGACGGCCGCCAGCGCGATGTCGGTGCGCCAGTGCGCGTCGGCCAGCCGCACGCCGGCCACCCGCTCGTAAGCCCGCTGCCGGGCCGCGGCGAGGTCGGCGCCGACGGCGGTCACGGCCAGCACCCGCCCACCGGCGGAGCGGACGGTGCCCTCGGCGTCCACGGTGGTGCCCGCGTGCAGCACCCCGTCGGCGTCGGCGCCGGTGACCGGGTCGCCGGTGCGCGGCCGCTCGGGGTAGCCCGGTGCCGCGACGACGACGGTGACCGCGGCCCCGTCGCGCCAGCGCAGCGCCGGGTGGTCGGCCAGCGTGCCGGTGGCCGCAGCGTGCAGCAGACCCCCCAGCGGCGTCTCGAGCAGCGGCAGCACGACCTGGGTCTCCGGGTCGCCGAAGCGGGCGTTGAACTCCACCACCCGCACCCCGCGGGAGGTCAAGGCCAGCCCGGCGTAGAGCAGTCCGGAGAACGGCTCGCCGCGGCGGCGCATCTCGTCCACCGTCGGCTGCAGCACGGTGGCCAGCACCTCGTCGACCAGGGCCGGCGGCGCCCACGGGAGCGGCGCGTAGGCCCCCATCCCGCCGGTGTTGGGCCCGGCGTCGCCGTCGTCGCGGCGCTTGGCGTCCTGGGCGGGCAGCAGCGGCAGCACCGTCGTCCCGTCGGTGACGGCGAACAGCGACACCTCCGGGCCGTCGAGGTACTCCTCGACGAGCACCGCGCCGCCGGCATCGAGCACGCGGTGCCCGTGCGCCACGGCGGCGCCCCGGTCGGTCGTGACGACGACGCCCTTGCCGGCGGCCAGCCCGTCGTCCTTGACCACGTACGGTGCCCCGGCCTCGTCCAGCGCGGTCTCCAGCTCGGCCGGCCCGCCGACGGGCCAGGACCGGGCGGTCGGGACGCCCGCGGCGGCCATCACGTGCTTGGCGAAGGACTTGCTGCCCTCGATCTGCGCGGCCTGCTCCGACGGGCCGAAGCAGGCGATGCCGGCGTCGCGGACGGCGTCGGCCGCACCGGCGACCAGCGGCACCTCGGGGCCGATGACGACCAGGTCCGCACGCCAGGCGGTGGCCAGCGCGGCGACGGCGACCGGGTCGGCGACGTCGACCGCGGCCGGCTCGGCGATCGCCCGGGTGCCGGCGTTGCCCGGCGCGCAGGCCAGCGCGGTCACCGCGGGGTCGGAGGACAGAGCGACGCACAGGGCGTGCTCCCTGGCACCGGAGCCGATCACGAGCACGCGCACGGAGCCCGACGCTACCGAGCGCGCGACTCGCTGGAACGGCCACCCTTCAGGGGCCCGCGCCGAGCTCGCGAGGCGTGGGGGGAAGGGTGGTCCTTCTACGGTTCGGCTGGGAGCGGTAGGAGCGGTGCAGCGCGCGGACGCGGGCGTGCTCGGCGGCCCGGGCGCGAGCGTCGGAGCGCAGCGCCTGGCGGTGCGCCTCGGCCTGCAGCTTGCGCCAGGCGGTGTAGCGGGCGGGGTCGAGCCGGCCGTCGTCGATCGCGGCGGCCACCGCGCAGCCGGGCTCCGTGCGGTGCGCGCAGTCGCGGAACCGGCACGCGGCGGCCAGCTCGGTGACGTCGGCGTACGCGGTGTCGACGCCGGCGTCGTCGACCAGGCCGAGCTCGCGCATCCCCGGGGTGTCGACGAGCAGGCCGCCGCCGGGCAGCAGGTGCAGCTCGCGCGCGGTCGTGGTGTGCCGGCCGCGGCCGTCGGTCTCGCGGACCCCGCGGGTGGCCGCCACCGCCGTCCCGGCCAGGGCGTTGGCCAGGCTGGACTTGCCGACGCCCGACGGGCCGACCATCGCCGCTGTCCGCCCGGGGCCCAGCAGCGCCCGGACGGCGTCCACCCCTTCCCCCGTCACCGAGCTGACGGCCACGACCTCGACGCCCACGGCGTCTTCGGCCACGGCGGCGAGCGCCGCGGGGACGTCGTCGCACAGGTCGGCCTTGGTGAGGACGACGACCGGCGTCGCGCCGCTGCCCCAGGCGACGGCGAGGTAGCGCTCCACCCGGCGCAGCCGCGGCGCCGTGGTCAGCGCGTCGACGACGAGCACCAGGTCGAGGTTGGCCGCGACCACCTGCTCGGCCGACGTCCGCCCGGCGACGACGCGGGTGAACGCCGTCCGGCGGGGCAGCACCGCGACGGCGAGCTCCCCGCGCAGCGCCACCCAGTCGCCGACCGCCGGCCCGGTGTCCTCCAGCAGCGCCGCGGCGGGGTGCACCCGCAGCTCGCCGTCGGCGGTCAGCACGGTCAGCCGGCCGCGGTCGACCCGTGCGACGCGGCCGGGGCGGGCGCCCGGCGGCAGCTCGGCGTCGAGCGCCGGCACCCAGCCCAGGAGTGAGATGTCCATCACGTCGGCATGGTCCCGCGCAGGTCAGGACGGTGTCCTCCGAATTGTGGGCGACCAGTCGGCGCGCGTTCGCGTCATGGACACCTGGCTCAGGTGTTGTAAAGGGCATGCGCGCGATCGCGTCGCCGGCAACGGTCCCGGCGACCCGCCCTGCCCGTCCCGTCATCGTGGGCCACCGCGGAGCCCCGGCGTACCGGCCCGAGCACACCGCGGCCAGCTTCGAGCTCGCCATCGACCTCGGCGCCGACCTCATCGAGCCCGACGTCGTCGTCAGCCGGGACGGCGCGCTCGTCGTCCGGCACGAGAACGAGCTCTCGCACTCCACCGACGTCGCCGACCACCCCGAGTTCGCCGACCGGCGCACCACCCGCGCCGTCGACGGCCGCGAGCGCACCGGCTGGTTCACCGAGGACTTCACCCTCGCAGAGCTGCGCACGCTGCGCGCCGTCGAGCGGATGCCGGCGCTGCGCCCGTTGAACACCACCTACGACGGGCGGGCCGGGATCCTCACCCTCGCCGAGGTCGTGGCGATCGCCCGCCGGCGTTCGACCGCGTCCCGGCAGGTGCGCGTGCTGGCCGAGCTGAAGAAGCCCAGCTGGTTCGACCACGAGGCGGGCGTCCCCGTTCCCGAGCTCGTCGCCGCCGAGCTGCGCCGCCTCGACGCGGCCCGGCCCGACGGGACCGTGGTCGTGCAGTCCTTCGATGCGGCCGCGCTGCGGCAGCTGCGGGCCGACCTCGGTGACCGCGGGCCGACGATGCTGCAGCTGGTCGACGACGCCGGCACCGACGACCAGCTGGTCACCCCGTCGGGCCTGCGCGAGGTCAGCACCTATGCGCAGGGCATCGCCCCGAGCCGGCACCGGATCCTGCTGCGCGACCCGGACCAGGAGATGACCGGCATCTCGGACCTCATCGCCCAGGCCCACCGCGCCGGGCTCGTCGTCGTGCCGTGGACGCTGCGCCCGGAGAACGCCTTCCTGCCCCAGCACCTGCGCCGCGGCGAGGCCGCGAGCGGCACCGGGGACATGCGCACCGAGGCCCGCCTGCTGCTGGCCCTCGGCGTCGACGGGCTGATCACCGACGCCCCCGAGATCGCGGTCGCCGCGAGGCAGGAGCTGTACACCTCGCGGTCCTCCCGGACCGCACCGCGGTCAGCAGCCGTCCCCGACCTGCGCTGAGCCCAGGCCCTCCGGCCCCGTCCCGGGTCGGCCCCGTCCAGAGGCTCACCGCCAGTTTGCAAGCGGTGAGGAGGACGGGGTCCTCCTACTGCGAAGGTTGGGTGGGAGGGGTCCTCTCTCACTCGATCAGGTCGTGCAGGACGACGTTCTCGTCGCGGCCGGGGCCGACGCCGATCACGCTGATCCGCGCGCCGGAGAGCTCCTCGAGCCGGCGCACGTAGGCCTGCGCGTTGGCCGGCAGCTCGTCGAAGGTCCGGCAGTTCCGGATGTCCTCGAACCAGCCCGGCATCTCCTCGTAGACCGGCTTGGCGTGGTGGAAGTCCGTCTGCGTCATCGGCATCTCGTCGTGCCGGACGCCGTCGACCTCGTAGGCCACGCAGATCGGCACCGTCTCCAGCCCGGAGAGGACGTCGAGCTTGGTGAGGAAGTAGTCGGTGATGCCGTTGACCCGGCTGGCGTAACGGGCCACGACGGCGTCGAACCAGCCGCAGCGGCGGTCGCGGCCGGTGGTGACGCCGACCTCACCGCCCTGCTTGCGCAGGTAGTCGCCCCACTGGTCGTGCAGCTCGGTGGGGAACGGCCCGGAGCCGACACGGGTCGTGTAGGCCTTGAGGATGCCGACCACCCGCTCGATGCGGGTGGGGCCGATGCCCGAGCCCGCCGCCGCGCCACCGGCGGTCGGGGACGACGACGTGACGAACGGGTACGTGCCGTGGTCGACGTCGAGCAGGGTGCCCTGCGAGCCCTCCAGCAGCACCCACTCGCCGGCGTCGAGGGCGTTGGCCAGCAGCAGCCGGGTGTCGGCGATGCGGTGCTCGAGCTCGCGGGCGTAGTGCGAGTACTCCTCCACCACCTCGTCGACGTCGATCGCCTTGCGGTTGTAGACCTTGACCAGGACCTGGTTCTTCTCCTCCAGCGTGCCCTCGAGCTTCTGCCTGAGGATCGACAGGTCGAGCAGGTCCTGCACCCGGATACCGGTGCGGGCGACCTTGTCGCCGTAGGCCGGGCCGATGCCGCGGCCGGTGGTGCCGATCCGGCGCTTGCCGAGGAACCGCTCCGTGACCCGGTCCAGTGCCCGGTGGTGCGGCATGATCAGGTGCGCGTCGGCCGAGATGACCAGCCGCGAGGTGTCCACGCCGCGCTCCTCGAGACCGGCGAGCTCGCCGATGAGCACCTCGGGGTCGATGACGACGCCGTTGCCGATGACCGGCGTGCACCCGGGCGTCAGGATCCCCGACGGGATGAGGTGCAGCGCGTACCTCTCGCCGTCCGGCGTGATCACCGTGTGCCCGGCGTTGTTGCCGCCCTGGTACCGGACGACGTACGGAACCCGCCCCCCGAGCAGGTCGGTGGCCTTGCCCTTGCCCTCGTCGCCCCACTGGGCGCCGATCAGCACGACTGCCGGCATCTCGCTGTCGTCCCCCTCGGACTCGTCACCGGCGGTCGACCGGCTGGCAGGTGGCAGGGTATCGGCATGCCCCTCGTCGAGTTCGACCTGCGCGGTCTCGCGCCCGGTTCGGCGCCGGCGCGCGAGGACGTCGCACCGGCGGCCGAGGCCGGCGCCCTGCTGGTGAGGGGGCCGGTGCCGGCGCTCGCCGCGGTGCTCACCACGCTGTGGAAGGCCGGGCGGACCGCCGACGTCCCCGTCTCCTGGGAGCCCGCCGGCGACGGCGACTCCACCGCCCTGGCCCGCGCGCTCGGCATCGGCACCGGGGCCGCCCGGGAGCTGGGCCTGGTGCGTGACGACCACGGCGGCGTGCTGATGCACCACGGCCGCCTGGAGGCGGCCGGGGACGACCGGCGCCGCCCGCTGGCGCGGCGGCTGGGCGCGCAGGCGCACCACGACGCCGCCAAGATCGCCGACGGGCAGATCACCCGCATCGACGTCCGGCCCGACTGGCGGGCCGTGGACACCCTCGACGTGACCGTCATGACGCTGCCGCTGCGGCCCGGCCGCCGCACCCGGGGACGGGCGGTGCAGATCGCCAGCGACCCGGCCCGGGTCGTCCGGGACGGCGTCCCGTACCCGCGGCCGGTCGACCGCTGGACGTGGTACGCCGACGACCGCGTGCGCTGGCGGCTGCAGCCCTGAAGAAGGGACCCCGTCCTCCTCACCGTGGAAGGACCCCGTCCTCCCCACCCTTCGCACGCTCAGGGCGGTGCCCGGGACGGGGCCGCGGCGAGCCTCTGGACGGGGCCTCCCCGGGACGGGACCGCCCTCAGGTGAAGATGCTGACCCCGCCGGGCCCCACGAGCAGGCCCACGATGATCAGCACGATCCCCCACAGCAGCTGCCTGCGGACGATCGCGACGATGCCGGCGACCACGAGGACGACGGCGAGGATCCAGAGAAGGGTGGCCATACGGCACCTCCGGGAACGGGCGTCCGGACCGGACGCTGGGTACGGAGAGTAAACGATCTCCAGCCGTTCCCGCCGGTCCTGCGTTCTCCCATCACGGAGGGTGAGGTCAGGCTGCGGGGCGTCCCAGCCGCGCGCGGAGGTCGACGTGCCAGTCCACCTGCACCCGCCGGCCCACGTGCCCGCACGGCCGGACCAGGTCGAAGCGGGTGAGGACGGCGCCGGAGTCGGCCCACAGCAGCGCCAGGTGCCCCGGGGTGGGCCGTGGCTCGTCGGGGTCGAGGGCGAGCTGCAGCTGGCGGCTCGGGTCCTGCCGGTAGAAGGCGCGCAGGCCGTCGGTGGCCGCGGCGGGCAGCTCGCCGTCGTCGGAACGCCAGACCCGCAGCACGTCCGTGGGGGTGCGCAGGATCAGCCCGCTCATCGGCAGGCCCAGGTTGTCGGTGCCGGCGTCGAGGAACTCCAGCTGGCGGACCTGCAGCGGGTCGGAGAGCTCGTCGGGGCCGGCGCCCCACGGTCGCAGCAGCTCCATCGCCTCGCGACGGACCAGCTGGTGGTCCAGGTGCCGGTCGGCGGTCGGGTTCCAGCCCTGCTGCGCGTGGATCGCCGCGCTGACCGCGACGCCGGCCGACAGCGCCTCGTGGACGGCGAGCAGCAGCGGTCGCAGGCGCGCGGTCACGGCGGCGGGTGAGTGGTCCACGGGAGCAGTGTGCGGGTCGGTGCCGACGTCCCCCGGAGGGCATTGGGGGCGTCCTGCGCGGATTGCCGGTGCTGCAGCCCCGGCAATCCGCGAGGAACGCCCGCACTGTGCTCTCTAGGGCGCGAGGGTGGGGTCGCAGTCGCGCAGCAGCTGGGTGCAGCGCTCCTGCTCGTCGGTCTCGCCGATCGCCTCCGCGGCGCGGGCCAGCACCGTCACGCAGCGCAGGAAGCCACGGTTGGGCTCGTGCGACCACGGCACCGGGCCGTAGCCCTTCCACCCGTTGCGGCGCAGGGCGTCGAGGCCGCGGTGGTAGCCGGTGCGGGCGTACGCGTACGCCTCGATGACGTCGGTGAGCACCTGCTCCGGACGGTCGATCGCCTCCTCGGCCAGCGCCGCCCACGCCGCGCTCACCGTGGGGTGGTGGGCGGCGACCTCGGCCGGCGGGTCCCCGGCCGCGAGCTCGGCGTCGGCCTCCGGGTTGCCGGGCAGCAGCGTGGCCGGCGGCTCGCCGAGGAGGTTGTGGTGCGGGTGTCCCATCAGGCGCTCTGCGACTGGCCGGCCGACAGCAGGTCCTCGCACGCCTCGACGATGCGCGCGGCCATGTTGGTCTCGGCGAGCTTCATGTAGGTGCGCGGGTCGTAGGTCTTCTTGTTGCCGACCTCGCCGTCGACCTTCAGCACGCCGTCGTAGTTGGTGAACATGTGGCCGACGATCGGCCGGGTGAAGGCGTACTGGGTGTCGGTGTCGATGTTCATCTTCACCACGCCGTAGGAGAGGGCCTCGCGGATCTCCTCCTGCGTCGAGCCCGAGCCGCCGTGGAAGACCAGGTTGAACGGCTTGGCGCCGTCCCCGAGGCCGAACTCCTCGGCGACGACGTCCTGGCCCTCCTTGAGGATCTCCGGGCGCAGCTTGACGTTGCCGGGCTTGTAGACGCCGTGCACGTTGCCGAAGGTCGCCGCGAGCAGGTACACGCCCTTCTCGCCCAGGCCGAGGGTCTTCGCGGTGGCCACGAAGTCGCCGGGGGCGGTGTAGAGCTTGTCGTTGATGTCGTGCGAGACGCCGTCCTCCTCGCCGCCGACGACGCCGATCTCCACCTCGAGCACGATCTTGGCGGCGGCGCACTTCTCGATGAGCTCCGCGGCGATCTGCAGGTTCTCGTCGAGGTCGATGGCCGAGCCGTCCCACATGTGCGACTGGAACAGCGGCGCCTGGCCGGCGTCGACCCGGTCCTTGGACAGGGCGATGAGCGGGCGCACGTAGGCGTCGAGCTTGTCCTTGGGGCAGTGGTCGGTGTGCAGCGCGACGTTGACCGGGTACTTCTCGGCGACGACGTGCGCGAACTCGGCCAGCGCGACGGCGCCGGTGACCATGTCCTTGACCCGGGTGCCCGAGCCGAACTCGGCGCCGCCGGTGGAGACCTGGATGATGCCGTCGCTGCCGGCGTCGGCGAAGCCGCGCAGCGCGGCGTTCACCGTCTCCGACGAGGTGCAGTTGATCGCCGGGTAGGCGAAGCCGCCCTCCTTGGCCCGGTTGATCATGTCGGCGTAGACCTCGGGGGTCGCGATGGGCATGCGGGGCACTCCTTGCGTCGGTGGCGGCGCTGGTCCGGCGGCCAGTATCGCGCCCGGCTCCACCGCGGCGACACCCGCTACTCGGCGGTCTCCGGTCCGACCTGCAGGCCGAGAGCGGTCACGAGCACCACGGCCTGCCCGCCGTCGACCCGGGCGCCGGTCAGCTCGACCTCCCGCGGGTCCAGCGCGGACAGGTCGCTGCCGCGCAGGTCGGCGCCGGAGAGGTCGGCACCGGACAGCTGCGCGGCGGAGAGGTCCAGGTCCCGCAGCGCCGCCCCGGCCGCCCGCACGTCCGTGAGGTCGGCCTCGCGCATCCGCACCCCGCTGAAGCGCGCACGCGACAGGTCCGCGCGCCGGAGGACGACGAAGGACCAGTCGCCGCCCTCGACGGTGGCCAGGTCGAAGGTGCAGCGGTCGAAGGTGCTGCCGACCAGCTTGCAGTCGGTGAAGACGGCCTGGGCGAACGAGCAGCCGGTGAAGGTGCAGTTCAGGAACGCGGCGTCGGTGTGCCGGCTGAGGGTGAACCGGCAGTCCCGGAAGACGCATCCGGTGAAGACGGCGCCGTCGTCCGTGGTCTCGGACAGGTCGACCCGGCTGAAGGTGACCCCGGTGTGCTGCTGGCCGGAGAGGTCGTCGCCGTACCAGTCCTGGTCGCGGACGTCGGTGGAGTCGGCCACCTCAGCCCTGCTCCACCCGGCTGGCCACCCGCGCGGCGACCACCACCGGGTCGTACACCGGCGAGAACGGCGGCGCGTAGGAGAGGTCCGAGCCGGCGAACTCCTCGGCGGTCAGCCCCGCCCAGATGGCGGTGGCCAGGACGTCGATCCGCTTGCCGGAGCCCGGCCCGCCGACGACCTGGCCGCCGAGCAGCTGCCCGGAGCCGCTGTCGCTGACCAGCTTGACCGTCATACCCGCGGCGCCGGGGAAGTAGCCAGCCCGCGTCGTCCCCTCGATCGTCTCGGTGCGGAAGTCGTACCCGGCGGCCTCGGCCTGCCCGCTGCACAGCCCGGTGCGCCCGATCTCCAGGTCACCCACCCTGGTCAGCGCGGTGCCCAGGACGCCGGCGAAGCGGGCCGCCTGCCCGCCGATCACCGAGCCGGCCACCCGCCCCTGCTTGTTGGCGTGCGTGCCCAGCGCGACGTGCACCGCCTCGCCGGTCAGCCGGTGGAAGGTCTGGCTGCAGTCGCCGGCGGCGTAGACCGTCTCGTGCGAGCGGCTGCGCTGCGTGCGGTCGACCTCGACGGCCCCGGTCTCGCCGATCCGCAGGCCCGCGGCGCGGGCCAGCCCGACCTCGGGGCCCATGCCCAGCCCGAGGACGACGAGGTCGCAGGGGTAGCTGCCGGCGTCGGTGGTGACCGCCCGTGCCGCGCCGTCCGGGCCGGTGTCGATCGCGCGCACCGGCTGGCCGGGCTGCACGTCGAGGCCCATGTCCCCCATCGCCTTGCAGACCCGCTCACCCATGTCCCGGTCCAGCAGCGACATCGGCAGGTCGTCGGCGAGGACGACGGTGACCTGGAGGCCGCGGGCCTGCAGCGCCTCGGCCATCTCCAGGCCGATGTAGCCCCCGCCCAGCACGACCGCCCGGCGAGCGCCGGCGGCGACCGCGGCGCGGATGTCGGCGCCGTCGGCCAGCCGGTGCACCCCGTGGACGCCGGGCGCGTCCAGACCGGGGACGTCCGGGCGCAGCGGGCGACCACCGGTGGCGACCACCAGCCGGTCGAAGCCGAGCGTCTCACCGGTGCCGGTGCGGACCGTGCCGGCGTCGAGGTCGAGCTCCTCGGCGCGGGTGCCGGTGCGCACCTCGATGTCGCGGGCGGCGAACTCCCGCGGCGTGCGGGCGATCAGCTCGTCGCGGTCCTCGACGACGTCGCCCACCCAGTAGGGGATGCCGCACGCCGAGTACGAGACCTCCGGGCCCTGCTCGAGGACGGTGATGGCGAGGTCCTCGGCCGGCCGCAGCCGCCGGGCCGCCGCGGCCGCGGACATGCCGGCGGCGTCCCCTCCGACGACGAGCAGCCGCTCTGCGCTCATGACGCCAGACTGTCACGCCTCCGCTGCACCGTGCCGGGGCGAGCAGGCCGGATGAAGGCCCGGGCTACTCCAGGCCGAGGTCGGCGAGGGTGAACGCGGCCCGGTACTCCAGGCCCGCCGCCTCCACGGCGGCCCGCCCGCCGCGGTCCACGACGACCGCCACGGCGACCGGCTCGGCGTCGGCCTCGCGCAGCGCCTCGACGGCGGTCAGCGGGCTCGACCCGGTGGTGGAGACGTCCTCGACCACGAGGACGGCGCGGCCGGCGACGTCGGGCCCCTCGATCCGCCGCTGCAGCCCGTGCGACTTGCCGGTCTTGCGGACGACGCACGCGTCGAGGAAGCCCTCCCCGGCCGCCGCGGCGTGCAGCATCGCCGTCGCCACCGGGTCGGCGCCCAGGGTGAGCCCGCCGACGACGTCGTAGCGCAGGTCGCGGGTGAGCTGGCGCATGACCCGGCCGACCAGCGGGGCGCCCTCGTGGTGCAGCGTCAGCCGGCGCATGTCGATGTACCAGTCGGCCTCCTGCCCCGAGGAGAGCGTCACCCGCCCGTGGACGACGGCGAGGTCGACGACGAGCTCGAGCAGCCGGTCACGGTCGGGCAGGGCAACTGGGGCCGTCATGGCGCCGACCCTAAGAGGACCCCGTCCTCCTCACCGCTCGCAAGCTCGCGGTGAGCCTCTGGACGGGGCCACGGCGGGCCCCTGGGGAGGCCGTTCCAGCACGCTCAGGCGGGCGGGGTGAGCACCTGGTCGAGGACGTAGACCGTGGCGTTCAGGGTGGGCAGGTTGCCGCAGATGACGGTCGCGTCGGCGGCGCCCAGCAGGGTCTGGTCGGCGCTGACCGTGAAGACCTCGCCGGCCCCGTCGATGGTGACCTGGCCGCCGTCGAGGGTGGTGTGCGTGCCGGCCAGCTCGCCGGGCTCGAGCCGGCCGGCGATGACGTGGTGGGTGAGCAGGGAGGTCAGCCGCGGGGTGTCGGCCAGCAGCGGGTCCAGCGTGGCGGGCGGGACGGCGGCGAATGCCTCGTTGACCGGGGCCAGCACGGTGAGGTCCGGGGTGGCGTCGAGGGACGCGGCGAGCGCGGCCGCGTGCACGGTGGCCAGCGTGGTGGTCAGCCCGGGGACGGTCGACATCGCGGTCGCGGCCGGGGCGGCGGCCAGGGCGGCCGGGCTGCCGGGGCCCTCGGGCGGGAGTGCGGCACAGCCGGGGCCGAAGGGGCCGGTCGGCGCGGGCGGGGTGGTCTGCGGTGCGGGCGTGGTCGTGGGAGCGCTGCTCGCCGCGGCGACGTCGTCCGCGGGCCCGTCGGAGCCGCAGCCGGCCAGCGGGAACGCCAGCACGGTCGCGGCGGCGAACACGGCGCGGCGGGTCGGGGTGCGCGTCACGGGGCGGGGCTCCTTCGTCGGGTGCCCCGCCATCATCCCCGGCGCCGCGCGGCACATCCGGTAACGGCGCGACAGCAGCCCGACACACGGCCGCGGGCCGCCGTCCCCGTGGACGACGGCCCGCGGCCGGCTTCTGGGAGGGGTCCTCGTTCAGCCCGCGGCCGGGGCGAGCACCTGGTCGACGATGTAGACGGTGGCGTTCGCCGTCTGGACGTTGCCGCAGATGACCGAGGCCGGGGTGCCGGTCACGGTCTGGGCGACGGTGAAGTCCTCGCCGGAGCCCTCGATGGTGACCTCGTCACCGCCCAGGGTGGTGTGCGTGCCGGCCAGCTCGTCGGGGGCCAGGCGACCCTCGATGACGTGGTGGCTCAGGATCGCGGTCAGCTGGGCGTTGTCGGCCAGCACCGCCTGCAGCGTGTCCGGCGGGATGGCCTCGAAGGCCGGGTTCGCCGGGGCGATCACGGTGACGTCCTGGGCGCTGTTGAGGGTGTCCACCAGGTTGGCCTGCATGACGGCCTGGACCAGCGTCGACAGCACCGGGTTGTTGCTGGCGGCGGTGGCGACCGGGTCGTCGGTCATGCCGGTGAAGGAGCCCTCACCGTCGGCCGGGACGGCGGCGCAGCCCTCGCCGAAGGGCTCCTCGGAGGACATGCCGCTGTCGCTGGACGCCGACGAGCTGCTGCCGCCCATGGCGTCCTCGCCGGCGCTGCTGGCGGCGCTGCCTGCGCTGCCCGCGGCGTCGGCCGCGGTGTCCTCGGCGCCGCAGGCGGTGATGCCCAGTGCGAGGGCCGAGACACCGGTGAGCAGGGCGGTGCGGGGGAGGGTGCGCTTCACGTGGATCTCCTTGGTCGTCGTGCTCGGTTCTGGCCCTGTCCCGGAGAGCGGGGCGGGGCCGCGCCTGCGGCCGGCGGCCGAGACGAGTCCTGGAGGTGGTGGGTCAGGTTGCGGTGACCCGGATGGAGTGCAGTCCGCTGGACCCGTCGGGGAAGGGCTCGGCCCGCTCCCCGGTCTGCACCTCGCCCTCGGCGCTGGTCGCGCGGACCGTGAGCTGGTACGAGCCGGGCCCGAAGTCGTGGGGCAGCACCCACTGCCGCCACAGGTCGGCGTCCACCTGCGGGGAGAGCTGCGCCGGCAGCCACGGCCCGTCGTCGACCCGGACCTCGACGGCGCTGACACCGCGGGTCTGTGCCCAGGCCACGCCGGCGATCGGACGGCGGCCGGCCGGGAAGCGGCGCAGCGGGGCGGGGGTGTCGATGCGGGAGGCGACCTTGATCGGCGCCTGCGCGGCCCAGTCGCGTTCGGTCCAGTAGGCGTCGAAGGCGCCGTAGGTGGAGGCCTCGATGCCGGTCATCCACTTGCAGGCCGACACGTAGCCGTAGAGCCCGGGGATGAGCATGCGCACCGGGAAGCCGTGCTCGACGGGCAGCGGCTCGCCGTTCATCCCGAAGGCGATCATCGCGTCCTCGACCTCGAGCGCCGCGCGGGCCGGGGCGCCGATGGTCATGCCGTCCGAGGAGCGGCAGACCAGCTGGTCGGCACCGGACCGGATGCCGTTCTCGCGGAGGAAGGCCCCCAGCGGGATCCCGAGCCAGCGCGCGGTACCGGCCAGCCGGCCCCCGACCGTGTTGGAGACGCAGGTCAGGGTGGTGTCGCGCTCGATGACGTCGTCGCGGCCGAGCAGGTCGTCGAGCGTGTAGGTCCGCGGTGAGTCGAACATCCCGGTGAGCGTCAGCCGGTAGTCGGCGGGGCTGATCTGGGGCACCGTGATCGCGGTGTCGACCCGGTAGAACTCGCGGTTCGAGGTGAACAGCGGCGTCAGGCCCTCGACCTGCGGGGCGAGGTCGGCACCGGCGGGCAGCGACGCGGCCGGAGACGCCGGCGCCGGGAGGGTGAGGTCGGCGCGCGCACCGCCGACGTCCAAGCGGCGCAGCAGCAGCCGGCCCGCACCGCCGGTGACGACGGCGGCACCGGCGGCGGCACCGCTGGTGAGGAAGAACCGCCGGCGGTCGAGGCCGGCGCCCTTGCGGTCGCCGGAGCCGAGGGCGGTCTGCAGGCGCTCGGCGAGCGGGGCTCCGTCGTCGGGACGGGGATCCGTGGTGCCGGCGGACGGCACGGTGAGCGGGGCCAGCAGCGCGAGCAGCGCGACGATGCCCGCGCCGGCGCCGAGGAGGGCCGGCAGCGCGTCGAGGGGGCCGCCGGCGGGGCCGGTGACCGCCGCGGTGGCCCCGACCAGACCGAACAGCGCGATCCCGACCACCCCGACCGCCCGGCGGCGCAACGCCAGGACGCCGACGACCGCCGCGTAGACCGCGACGACCACCAGCGTGCCGACGACGAGGGCTGTCTTGTCGTGCTGGCCGAAGGTCGCGATCGCGAAGGCCTTGACCGGCTCCGGGACGAGGGTGATGACCGTGTCGCCGACGGCGACGACCGGCGAGGACTGCGGACCGACGAGGCCGGCGACGAGCTCGGCTCCACCCAGCGCGACACCGGCGGAGAGCAGCCCGGCCGCGGCGGCCGGCGGACGGCGCCCGCGGCGACGCGGTGCGTCCGGGCCGGTCGCCGCGGCCGGGATCTGCTCGGTGGTGGTCACGACTGGTCTTCGTGACCAGCCGCCCTATGGGTTCACGGATCCGGTAACGGTTCCGTAACGAGCCGTCAGCGCAGTCCCGCCTGCCGGCGGACTGTCATCGCCCGGTACCACTCGTTGGACGGCCGGCGAGCCAGCAGCACGATGCCGACGGCCAGCAACAGCAGCTGGAACACCGAGAGGGCACTGAGGAAACCGGTGGTCGGCTGCCCCAGGCCCACCAGCCCGCTCACGAGGGCCAGCCCGCCCAGCACGAACAGCACGATGCGGGCCCAGTTGTGGCCCTTCCACGCGAAGAAGATGAACATCGCCTGGAGGGCGGTGAAGACCAGCCCGATCACCGCGCCCACGACGAGCAGCGAGCGGACGGACTCCTCGGAGAACTGGACCCCGGACGTGGCGAGCTCCTGGTTGACGATGCTCTCCAGGCTGCCGAAGGCCACCGCGGAGCCGATCAGCCCGAGCAGCAGGTTGGCCACGAAGGCGCCGGTGCCGAAACGGACGGTGTCCGGCCGGGGCGGGGCCTCCGGCGAGAGGTGCTGTCCCGGGGCGGACGGCGCGGCACCGTAGCCGTACGGCGGCTGTCCCTGCCAGCCCTGCTGCGGGTCCTGCCAGCCACCCGGCTGCGGGTCCTGCCAACCGCCCTGCGGAGGCGGCGGGTTCTGCCAGCCCTGCCCCGGCGGCGTCTGCCAGCCGGATTGGCCCTGCGGCGGCTGCCCCTGCTGGGGGTCCTGGCCGCCCTGCCCTGACGTCATCACTCGCTCCCTGGTCGTTCCTGGGGTGTCCTGCCCGATGATCACGGACCCTTCGGGACCGGGCCAGTGCCGATGGCCGATCGAGACCGGATCGGTGCGGTGGGGTGTGGTGCGGTGCGGTGACGTCATCGCCGAGACGCGCAGCGGCCCACCCTCGTGACGCGCGCGGGCCCGCCGCCCCGGGTGGGACGACGGGCCCGGCGGCCCCCACGGTCGCGCAGGCCCCGTCCAGAGGCTCGCCGCGAGCCTCCGAGCGGTGAGGACGGGGTCCTCTCTCTCAGCCGCGGCGGACGGTCAGGCCCTCCTCGGCGAGGTCCTGCGGGGCGTCGACGACGACCTCGTCGCCGTCCCGGATGTCACCCGCCAGCAGCGCCTTGGCCAGCTGGTCGCCGATGGCCGACTGCACCAGCCGGCGCAGCGGGCGGGCGCCGTAGACCGGGTCGAACCCGTTGAGCGCCAGCCACTCGCGCGCGGCGTCGGTGACCCGCAGCGTGAGCCGGCGGGCCGCCAGCCGGCGGGCGAGGACGCCGACCTGGATGTCGACGATGCCGGCCAGCTCCTCGCTGCCGAGGGCGTGGAAGACCACGACGTCGTCCAGCCGGTTGAGGAACTCCGGCTTGAAGTGCTGCCGGACCACCTCCATGACCGCCGACCGGCGCCGCTCCTCGTCGACCGACTGGTCGGCGATCAGGTGCGAGCCGAGGTTCGACGTCAGGATCAGGATGGTGTTCCGGAAGTCCACCGTGCGGCCCTGGCCGTCGGTCAGCCGGCCGTCGTCGAGCACCTGGAGCAGCACGTCGAAGACGTCCTGGTGCGCCTTCTCGACCTCGTCGAACAGCACGACGGTGTAGGGCCGCCGCCGCACCGCCTCGGTGAGCTGGCCCCCGGACTCGTAGCCGACGTAGCCGGGCGGGGCGCCGACGAGCCGGGCCACCGAGTGCTTCTCGGAGTACTCGCTCATGTCGATGCGGACCATCGCCCGCTCGTCGTCGAACAGGAACTCCGCCAGCGCCTTGGCCAGCTCGGTCTTGCCGACGCCGGTCGGGCCGAGGAACAGGAAGGACCCGGTGGGTCGGTTCGGGTCGGCGACGCCGGAGCGCGCCCGGCGCACGGCGTCGGAGACGGCACGGACGGCGTCGGGCTGGCCCACGACGCGCCGGCCCAGCTCCTCCTCCATCCGCAGCAGCTTCTGGGTCTCCCCCTCGAGCAGCCGCCCGGCGGGGATGCCGGTCCAGGCCTGGACGACCTCGGCGATGTCGTCGGGGCCGACCTCCTCCTTGAGCATGGAGTCGGTGCCCGCGACCGAGGCCTCGGCGTCGGCCAGCGCCTTCTCCAGCTGGGGCAGCCGGCCGTAGCGGAGCTCGGCGACCTTGGCCAGCTCGCCGTCGCGCTCGGCCCGCTCCGCCTCCAGGCGGGCCCGCTCCAGCTCCTCCTTGATCTGCTGGATGCGGACGATCGCGCTCTTGTCCTGCTGCCACCGGGCGGTCAGCTCGTCGAGCTGCTGGCGCTTGTCGGCCAGGTCGGCGCGCAGCGCGGCCAGCCGCTCCCGGGAGGACGGGTCGTCCTCCTTGGCCAGCGCCATCTCCTCGATCTCCAGCCGGCGGACGGCGCGCTCGACCTCGTCGACCTCGACCGGCCGGCTGTCGATCTCCATCCGCAGCCGGCTGGCCGCCTCGTCGACCAGGTCGATCGCCTTGTCCGGCAGGAAGCGGGCGGTGACGTAGCGGTCGGACAGGGTGGCGGCGGCGACGATGGCCGCGTCGGTGATCCGGACACCGTGGTGGACCTCGTAGCGCTCCTTGAGGCCGCGCAGGATGCCGATGGTGTCCTCGACCGAGGGCTCGCCGACGAAGACCTGCTGGAAGCGGCGCTCCAGCGCCGGGTCCTTCTCGATGTGCTCGCGGTACTCGTCGAGGGTGGTGGCCCCGACCATGCGCAGCTCACCGCGGGCCAGCATCGGCTTGATCATGTTGCCGGCGTCCATCGCCGAGTCACCGGTGGCACCGGCGCCGACGATGGTGTGCAGCTCGTCGATGAAGGTGATGACCTCACCCTCGGACTCGGCGATCTCCTGCAGGACGGCCTTGAGCCGCTCCTCGAACTCGCCGCGGTACTTGGCGCCGGCCACCATGCTGGCCAGGTCGAGCGCCATCAGCCGCTTGCCCTTGAGGCTCTCGGGGACGTCGCCGGCGACGATGCGCTGGGCCAGGCCCTCGACGATCGCCGTCTTGCCGACGCCGGGCTCACCGATCAGCACCGGGTTGTTCTTGGTGCGGCGGGAGAGCACCTGCACGACGCGGCGGATCTCGGTGTCGCGGCCGACGACCGGGTCGATCTTGCCCTCGCGGGCCCGCTCGGTGAGGTCGACGGCGTACTTCTCCAGGGCCTGGAACATGCTCTCCGGGTCGGCGGTGGTGACCTTCCGGTTGCCGCGCACGGTGCGGAAGGCCGCCAGCAGCGCGTCCCGGGTCGCGCCGGCGCTCGTGAGCACCGCCGCCGCCTCGCCGTCGGAGCTCGCCAGGCCCACCAGCAGGTGCTCGGTGGACACGAACTCGTCGCCCAGCGCGCTGGCCTGCTCCCCGGCGGCGTTGAGCACGCGGAGCAGCTCCCGGGACGGGGAGGGGGCGGGAACGGTCGCGCCGCTCACGCTGGGCATCCGCCGCAGCGCGGCGTCGGTCTTGGCCCGGACGTCGGCGACGTCGGCTCCCACGGCCTTGAGCAGCGGGCCGGCGATGCCGTCGGTCTGCTCGAGCAGCGCGGCGAGCAGGTGCAGGGGCTCGAGCGCGGCCTGGCCGCGGTCGACCGCGAGCCGCTGGGCGGCGGTGATCGCCTCCCGCGAACGGGTGGTCAGCTTGCTCTGCATGGTCTGTGGGGACGGTCCTCTCGGGAGGGGCCGGGCGAGCCGGCCGGGTGCTGTCGAGGTGTCCAACGACGCGAGGGTTGAGTCTGTTCCACTCAACCTCGCTGCCTCCACCCCGGGCAGGGGCGGCCGGCGCGACCAGTGTGGGCCACGTCTGGGGCGCAACCTCCGGTCCCACGGGGACCAGGGCCCTAGAATCTGGAGGATGACGCGTCTCCCGCCCCCGAGCGCGGTCCTCGAGGACCAGTTGTGCTTCGCGCTCTACGCCGCCTCCCGGGCGATGACCGCGCGCTACCGGCCACTGCTCGACGCCATCGGTCTGACCTATCCCCAGTACCTCGTGATGATGCTGCTGTGGGAGGAGGACAACCAGACCGTCGGGCAGCTGGGCGCCCGCCTCTCCCTCGACAGCGGCACGCTCTCCCCGCTGCTCAAGCGGCTCACCACCGCCGGCCTGGTCACCCGCCACCGCCGCGTGGAGGACGAGCGCTCGGTCGCCATCGCGCTGACCGACGCCGGCCGGGCGCTGCGCGACGAGGCCGGCGCGATCTCCGAGGAGATCATCTGTGCGCTCGACCTCGACCGCGAGGAGTTCGCCGACCTCAAGACCAAGCTGAACCTGATCACCGAGCGGGTCACGACCAACTGACCCGACGACGGGTTGTCCACGACGGACCGGGGTAGCGCACCCGCGACACACCAGTCCCGAGGAGGAGGACCCATGCCCACCCGTACCGCTCGCACCGCCTGGAACGGCACCCTGCAGGAGGGCTCCGGTCAGGTCGAGCTGTCCAGCTCCAAGGTCGGCACCTACGAGGTGTCGTTCCCCAAGCGCGCGGCCGAGGAGGCCGACGGCACGACCAGCCCCGAGGAGCTCATCGCGGCCGCGCACTCGTCGTGCTTCGCGATGGCCCTGTCCAACGAGATCGGCAAGGCCGGCGGCACGCCCCAGTCCCTGGAGGTCTCCGCCGACGTCACGCTGGGCCAGAAGGACGGCGGCCCGCACATCACGAAGATCGAGATCACCGTCCGCGGTGAGGTCGAGGGGCTCGACGCCGCGGGGTTCGAGCAGGCCGCCCAGGCGGCCAAGGCCGGCTGCCCGGTGAGCAAGGCGCTGGCCGGCGTCGACGAGATCAGCCTGGACGCCGCCCTGGAGTAGTAGGACCCCGTCCTCCTCACCGCTCGCAGACTCGCGGCGAGCCTCTGGACGGGGCCGGCGGCGTGCTGGTGAGGCCGTTCAGTTCGTCACCGAGGGCGCGGCGGCACGAGCACCGACCAGCCGTGCCGCCGCACCCGCCACATCCGTGCCAGGACGCCCTCCTCGACCTCGCCGTCCGCGTCGAGGTCGACCGGCCCCCCGGTGACCGACACCTCACGGCCGCGCACCACCAGGACGTCGGGCCGGTCCACGTGCTCGCCGCTCGTGAGCGCCGCCGCGAAGGCGGCGCGGGCCACCGGACCGGTCGCGATCGAGAGCACCACGTCGGCCAGTCCGTCGTCCGGCTCGGCCTGCGGGGCCAGCGGCGTCCCGCCGCCGATGGAGCGGCCCGTGCACACGCCGAGCATCAGCACGTCACAGGTGCCGTCGGCCGCCCACCCCTCCGACGGGTGCGTCGCCACCCGGCCGTCGACCTCCACCCGGAGCGGCCAGCCGGGGCTGCCCACGCCGGCCAACGCCGCGCCCACCGGGTAGGCCACGGCGCCGAGCCGCTCCTTCAGCCGGTCGGCCTGCGCGCCGGCCCGGGCCCCGACGCCCGCGTGCACCGCGTTGACCACCAGGCCACCGGCGTCGTCGTCGAGCAGGTCAAGCGGCCGGGGCCGCCCGGCGAGGACGGCGGCCGCCCCCGCGTCCGGTTCCAGCGGCAGGCCCAGGGTCCGTGCGAGGTCGTTGCCGGTGCCCCGGGCGACGATGCCGACCGGCTCGGCCGGGTCGAGGGCGCCCACCCGGTCCAGTGCTCTCACCACGGCGTGCACCGAGCCGTCCCCGCCGAGCACCACGATCCGACGCCCGTCCCGGGCGGCGACCGCGTCGTCCAGCTCGGCCGCCGACCCGGTCGCGACCACCTCGGTGTCGGCCTCGGCACGCAGCGTCCGCACCGCCGCCTCGACCGCGTCGTCCTCCGCCGTGCCCGCGGCCCGGTTGACCACCAGCAGCAGTCGAGGCGTCCCGCTCACCGCCGCACCGTAGCCCGCGGCCCCTGCAGGACCCCGTCGCGAGCCAGCGAGTGGTGGGGCAGGGGTCCTCTCTCAGGCGGACTCGGTGCGCAGCCGCTCGTCGCCGCTCTCGGTCCGCAGGGTCACCTCGCGGATGAGGAGGATGGCCACCACCGCGACCACCGCCACCGCGGCGGAGACGGCGAAGATGCGCCCGGTCGCGTCGCCGTAGGCCGCCGCGATCAACGCCCGGACGGCCGGCGGCGCGTCGGCCAGGTCGGCCAGCCCCGCCCCGCCGGCGCCCTGCGCGGCACCGGGCACGCCGGCCAGAGCCTGCGCGATCAGCGCGCTGACGCGGGCGTCGAGCACCGCGCCGAGGACGGCGACGCCGATGGTGCCGCCGAGGCTGCGGAAGAAGGCGACCGCCGAGCTTGCCGCACCCAGGTCGCGGGCGGCGACGGTGTTCTGCACGGCGAGCACCAGGTTCTGCATCGTCATGCCGATGCCCACACCGAGGACGAACAGGAAGGCCCCGAGCAGCACCATGTCCGTCTCGTGGTCGATCGTGCCGAGCAGCGCGAAGCCGAGGACGACGAGCAGCGACCCCGCGACGAGGTAGCCCTTCCACCGCCCGGATCGGGTGATGAGGATGCCCGACACCGTCGAGGAGATCAGCAGTCCGCCGACCATCGGGAGCGTCAGCAGGCCGGCCGCGGTCGGCGAGTAGCCGCGGGAGATCTGCAGGTACTGACCGAGGAAGACCGACGAGCCGAACATCGCCACACCGATCGCGATGCTGGCCAGGATCGACAACGTCGTCGTCCGGTCGCGGAACAGCCGCAGCGGGACGATCGGCTCGGCCGCGCGCAGCTCGGTGACGACGAACGCGACCACGGCCAGCAGCCCGCCGCCGACGAACAGCGCCGTCTCGAGGGACGCCCAGGCGAAGGTGCCGCCGGCCAGGGTGACCCAGATGAGCAGCGCGGAGACGCCGGCGGTGAGGAAGGCCGCACCCAGGTAGTCGATGCGGACGTGCCGCTTGGTCACCGGCAGGTGCAGGGTGCGCTGCAGCAGCACCAGGGCGACGACGGCGAAGGGCACGCCGACGTAGAAGCACCAGCGCCAGCCCAGCCAGCTCGTGTCGACGAGCAGGCCGCCGATGAGCGGGCCGCCGACCGTGGCCACCGCCATGACCGCGCCGATGAGCCCGGAGTACCGGCCGCGCTCGCGGGGGCTGATCATCGCGGCCATCGCGATCTGCATCAGTGCCTGGATGCCGCCGAGGCCGAGGCCCTGCAGCACCCGCCAGGCGATCAGCGTCTCGACCGACTGGGCCAGGCCCGCCAGCATCGAGCCGACGATGAACACCACGATCGAGACCTGGATCAGCAGCTTCTTGCTGTAGAGGTCGGAGAGCTTGCCCCAGATCGGGGTCGAGGCGGTCGAGGCCAGCAGCGTCGCGGTGACCACCCAGGTGTACTGACCCTGCGTGCCGCGCAGCTCGGTGATGATCGTCGGCAGGGCGTTGGAGACGACGGTCGAGGACAGGAACGCCACGAACATCGCCAGCAACATCCCGGACAGCGCCGAGAGGATCTGCCGGTGGGTCATCCGCCCCTGCTGCTCGGCAGGGGCGATGTCGGCGGGCGCCGAGGTGGGGACGGCCGCGGTGCGGTCGTCGTGGGTGGTGGTGGCCACGGTTCTCCTGGTCTGGCGGGTTCGGGCGGGAGGCGGTGCGTGGGGTCCGCGGGTCACGCGACGGCGGCGGGCGCCCGCTCGAGGTCGGCCGCGAGCCGCTCCAGCAGACCGGACAGCAGCCGCGCGTCGTCCTCGTCCCAGTCGGCCAGCGCGGTGCCGGCCCACTGGGCGCGCAGCGCACGGGTGACGGCGAGGGCCCGGACACCCTCGTCGGTGAGGTGCACGAGGCTGGCGCGCCCGTCGTGCGGGTCGGGCCGGCGCTCGACGTAGCCGGAGCCCTCGAGGGCCGTCAGCTGCCGGCTGGCGACGGACACGTCGACGCCAGCCCGCGCCGCCAGCGCGCTGCAGCGCTGCTCGCCGTCCTGTTCCAGGGGCACGAGCAGCGCCCAGCCGAACGAGGGCAGGTCGCCGTACAGGGAGTCCGCGGCTCGGACGCTCAGGTGACGGCCGCTGCGGATGACGCGAGCCAGGCCGGAGGTCAGCCGGTCACGGGTCTCGGGGGTGGTGGACACGTCGCCGTCCTCGACAGGGAGTACTTGCCTCGTGCAACCATACGGATGGTTGGTTGCTGTAGGCAACTTTTCACCCTGTGAGGGCGGCCACCCTCAGCGGCCGAGCCGGTCGACGTCCCAGCCGAGCTCCGTGGCCAGCGCGGCCGCCGCGGACTGCAGCAGGGGCACCACCCGGGGCACGGCGTCGAGCCCCAGTCGGCCGGCCGGCCCGGAGACGGAGATCGCCCCGGCCGCGGAGCCGCCGGGCACGGGCACCGCGACGCACCGGACGCCGGCCTCCTGCTCGCCGTCGTCGAGGGCGTAGCCCTGCTCGGCGACGCCGGGCAGCTGGGCCAGCAGCTCGTCGGGGTCGGTCACCGTGCGGTCGGTGCGCGCCGGCATGCCGCCCTGCAGGAGCAGCCGGCGGGCCGTCTCCGGCGACATCTGGGCCAGCAGCACCTTGCCCACGCCGGTGCAGTGCAGGTGCACCCGCCGGCCGACCTCGGTGAACATCCGCATGGAGTGCCGGGAGGGCACCTGGGCGGCGTAGACGACCCGGTCGCCGTCGAGCATGGCCATGTTGGCGGTCTCGCCGATGGCGTCGACGAGCCGGGAGAGGTGCGGCTGGGCCCACGTGGCCAGCACGCGCGACGAGCACTCCCCCAGGTGGATCAGCCGAGGGCCCAGCACGTAGCGCCGCGACGGCAGCTGGCGCACGTAGCCGCGGGCCACCAGCGTGCGCACCAGCCGGTGGATGGTCGACACCGCCAGGCCGCTGTCGGCGGCCAGCCGGCTGATCGCGACCTCGCCGTCGGCGTCGGCCATGAGCTCGAGGAGCAGGAAGGCGCGGTCCAGCGACTGCACGCCCTCCGCCGTCCCGCCAGCGGCCATGGGTCTGCTCCCCTCGTTCCGCTCGATGGGGTTCCGGGTAGTGGGTTCCTCGGGTTGAAAAGCGTGATGGCTACCACTACTTTTCCAGTAACCAGACAACATGTTCCACGATGCGGAACGACATTACTCCGACTCACCGCACTGCGGAACAAGTCAGCGCCCCAGCACAGCGACTCCAGGGAGAACCATGAGCACCATCGCCGGCGTGGACGGTCTCGAGATCACCGGCCCGATCGAGGACCGGTTCGACGAGATCCTCACCCCCCGGGCGCTCGAGCTCGTCGCCCTCCTCCACCGCGAGCTCAACGGGCGCCGGCTCGAGCGGCTGGCGGCCCGGCAGGAGCGGGTGCGGGCCCTGGCCGACGGCGCCGGCCTGGGCTTCCTCGAGGAGACCCGGTCGATCCGCGAGGACGACTCCTGGCAGGTGGCCCATCCCGCGCCCGGCCTGGTCGACCGCCGGGTCGAGATGACCGGCCCCACCGACCGGAAGATGACGATCAACGCGCTGAACTCCGGCGCGAAGTGCTGGCTGGCCGACCAGGAGGACGCGAACTCCCCGCTGTGGACCAACGTGGTCAACGGCCCGCTGAACCTGATGGACTCCATCGACGGCACGCTGGAGTTCACCAGCCCGGAGGGCAAGGAGTACCGCGTCCGCGACGACGTGGAGCTGCCCACGATCATCGTGCGCCCGCGCGGCTGGCACCTCCCCGAGAAGCACATCACCGTCGACGGCGAGCAGACCTCCGGCAGCCTGGTGGACTTCGCGCTGTACCTGGCCAGCTGCGGTCAGAAGCAGATCGACCGCGGCCAGGGCCCGTACTTCTACCTGCCGAAGATGGAGAGCCACCTCGAGGCGCGGCTCTGGAACGACGCCTTCAACCTGGCGCAGGACCACCTGGGCATCCCGCGCGGCACCATCCGCGCGACAGTCCTGATCGAGACCTACCCCGCGGCGTTCGAGATGGAGGAGATCCTCCACGAGCTGCGAGAGCACTCCGCGGGCCTCAACGCCGGCCGCTGGGACTACATGTTCAGCGTCGTCAAGACGTTCCGGACCCGGGGTGAGGAGTTCCTCCTCCCCGACCGCAACTCCGTGACGATGACCGTGCCGTTCATGCGCGCCTACACCGAGCTGCTGGTGCGCACCTGCCACAAGCGCGGCGCGCACGCCATCGGCGGCATGGCCGCGTTCATCCCCTCCAAGGACCCGGCGGTCAACGAGCAGGCCTTCGCCAAGGTCCGGGCCGACAAGGAGCGCGAGGCCAACGACGGCTTCGACGGCTCCTGGGTGGCCCACCCGGGCATGGTCGAGCTCTGCAAGGAGGTCTTCACCGCCGTCCTCGGCGAGCGCCCCAACCAGATCGACAAGAAGCGCGAGGACGTGCACGTCACGGCCGAGCAGCTGCTCGACGTCCGCTCCACGCCGGGGGAGACCACCGAGGCGGGGCTGCGCAGCAACATCAGCGTCGGGATCCAGTACATCGAGTCGTGGCTGCGCGGCTCCGGCGCGGTCGGCATCAACAACCTCATGGAGGACGCCGCCACCGCCGAGATCTCGCGCAGCCAGGTCTGGCAGTGGCTGCACAACGGGGTGCGGCTCTCCAACGGCGAGACGGTCACCCGCGAGCTGGTCGAGCGCATCACCGACGAGGAGATGCAGGCCATCGCCGAGGCCCGCGGCGACTCCTTCGCCTCCGGCCGCTGGGACGACGCCCGCGCGCTGTTCCTCGAGATGGCGGTGTCCGACGAGTACTCCGACTTCCTGACCCTGCCGGCCTACGAGCGCATGCCGTGACCGGCGCCCCACCGACCCACCGAGCGGATGCCGTGAGGACGCCATGACCGCCATCGCCGAGCCAGTTGCCTCCGACCGCACCGCCGCACTGGCCGAACGGCTGCGGACCGCGGTCGGCACCGAACGGGTGCTCACCGATCGCGCGCAGGTGCGCACGTACGAGTGCGACGGGTTGGCGAACTTCAAGGTCACCCCGGCGATCGTGGTGCTCGCCGAGAGCCGGCAGCACGTCGTCGACACGGTGCGGCTCTGCTCCGAGGCCGGCGTCCCCTTCGTGGCGCGCGGCTCGGGCACCGGTCTGTCCGGTGGCGCGCTGCCCAGCGCCGACGGCGTCCTGCTCGTGCTGTCGCGGCTGCGCAAGCTGTCCCCGGTGGACGCGGACAACCGCCAGGTCACCGTCGAGCCCGGGGTCATCAACCTGTGGGTCACCCGCGACGCGGCGCCCCACGACCTGGCCTACGCGCCCGACCCGTCGTCCCAGCTGGTCTGCTCGATCGGCGGGAACGTGGCCGAGAACGCCGGGGGCGCCCACTGCCTGAAGTACGGCTTCACGGTCAACCACGTCCTCGGCGCCGAGGTGGTGCTGCCCGACGGCGAGGTCGTGCACCTCGGCGGGCGCGCGCCGGAGCACCCCGGCTACGACCTGCTGGGCGCGTTCATCGGCAGCGAGGGCACCCTCGGTGTGGCCACCGAGCTGACCCTGCGGTTGATCCGGGTGCCGGAGGCCGTGCAGACCATGCTGGTGGGCTACTCCTCGGTCGAGGACGCGGCCGGCACGGTCAGCGACATCATCGCCGCCGGGATCCTGCCGGCCGCTGTCGAGATGATGGACGCGCTGGCCATCGAGGCCGCCGAGGCCGCGGTGAGCTGCGGCTACCCCGCCGGTGCGGTGGCGGTGCTGGTCATCGAGCTCGACGGCCCGCAGGTCGAGGTCGAGGCCCAGTTCCGGCAGGTCGAGGAGATCGCCCGGGCCCGCAACGCCTTCGAGATCCGCATCGCGGCCGACGACGCGGAGCGGGCGCTGATGTGGAAGGGCCGCAAGTCGGCGTTCGCCGCGGTCGGCCGGATCAGCCCGAGCTACTTCGTGCAGGACGGCGTCATCCCGCGCACGAAGCTGCCGGAGGTGCTCGCCGAGATCGAGCGCATGGCCGACGAGCGGGGCCTGCGCGTGGCCAACGTCTTCCACGCCGGCGACGGCAACCTGCACCCGCTCGTGCTGTTCGACGACGCGGTCGAGGGCCAGGCCCACGAGGCCGAGGAGCTGGCCGGCGCCATCCTCGAGCTCTGCATCACCTCCGGCGGCTCGATCACCGGCGAGCACGGGGTGGGCCAGGAGAAGCGGATGAAGATGGGCAAGCAGTTCACGCCCGAGGACCTCGACACCATGCAGCTGCTGCGGTGCGCCTTCGACCCCGACGGCGTCGCGAACCCGGGCAAGGTCTTCCCGACCCCGCGGTTGTGCGGCGAGCGGCCCGGCGTCCGGAAGGGCGAGCACCCGGTGCAGGCTGCGGGCCTGGGCGAGGTCTTCTGATGACCGCCGTCACCGACACCCGTCGAGCCGGCGGCCCTGACGACGCGGTCGGTGGCGTGGTCCCGCGCGAGGTGGTCCGGCCGACCACGGTCGACCAGGTCGCCGAGGTCCTGAGGGCCGCGGCGGCCGACGGGCGCACCGTCGTCCCGGTCGGTGGGCGCAGCAAGCTGACCTGGGCCGCGCCGCCGGAGTCCTGCGACCTCCTGCTGGACCTCACCGGCCTCGACCGGGTCGTCGAGCACGTGGCGGGCGACCTCACCGTCGTGGCCGAGGCGGGGGTGCGCCTGGCCGACCTGCAGGCGCAGGTCGGCCGGGCCGGCCAGCTGCTCGGCCTGGACCCGCCCGAGGACGGCGCCACGCTGGGCGGCGTGGTGAGCGCGAACGCGTCGGGGCCGCGCCGGCTGCGGTACGGCACCACCCGCGACCTGCTCATCGGCATCACCGTCGTCCTCGCTGACGGCACCGTGGCACACGCGGGCGGCAAGGTCGTCAAGAACGTCGCCGGGTACGACCTCGGCAAGCTGTTCACGGGCGCCCACGGGACGCTCGGCGTCGTGGTCTCCACCACCTGGCGGCTGCACCCGGTGCCGCCGGCGCGCCGGGTGGTCACGCTCGAGCTGCCGGACGCCGCGGCAGCCGGTGCCCTGTCGGTCGAGCTGGCCCGCTCGACGCTCACCCCCTCGGCCGTGGAGCTGATCGCCGGGGGGGACGGCACCGCGCGGCTGGTCGTGCTGTTCGAGTCCATCGCGGAGTCGGTGGCCGGGCAGGCCACCGCTGCCGTCGCCCTGCTCGGCGGCGGTGAGGAGTCCGAGGACCTGCCGGAGGACTTCGGCCGGCGGCCCGGCGGTGCGGACGACGTGCTGCTGCGGCTGGCCCACGCGCCGGCGTCGCTCTCGGCGGTGCTCGGCGCGCTGCCCGCCGGGACGGCGCTGGCCGCGCACGCCGCGACGGGGGTGACCTACGCGGCCGTCCCGGCCGGGGAGGCGGTCGATGCGCTGCCCCGGCTGCGTGCCGCGATCGCCCCGCACGACGGGACGGCGGTGGTCCTGCGTGCCCCCGACGCCGTCCGCGAGCGCCTGGACCACTGGGGTCCGGTCGGTGACTCGTTGGACCTCATGCGTCGGGTCAAGGAGAGGTTCGACCCCGAGCGGCGGATGTCGCCGGGCCGGTTCGTCGGAGGGTTGTAGATGACGGAGATCACGCCGGGCAGTCATGGCACCGGCGACGCGCCCCCGCCCGGGTCCCCGGGGGCCTCCCCCAACACCGGTCCGGTGCGGGACTCGGTCGCCGACCTGCCGCCCGGCACGGCCACCGGCGCCGTCCGGGGGGCCGACGAGGCGCCGGCCGCGGTGGTCGGGGCGCGCCGTCCGCTCGACATCGGCCAGGACATCGACCTGCCGGCCGGCACCGGGGCCGCGACCGTGGGCACCCCGACCCTGCTCGGCGTGCCGACGACGCGGCAGGCCGTGCAGCCGGCCTTCGACGAGCACCACCCGCCGGACCCGGCACTGATCGGCGACTGCGTGCACTGCGGCTTCTGCCTGCCCACCTGCCCGACGTACGTGCTCTGGGGCGAGGAGATGGACAGCCCCCGCGGGCGCATCTACCTCATGAAGGAGGCGCTGGAGGGCGAGCCGCTCGACGACTCGATGGTCCGCCACTTCGACCAGTGCCTCGGCTGCATGGCCTGCGTGACGGCCTGCCCGTCCGGCGTCCAGTACGACAAGCTCATCGAGGCCACCCGCCCGCAGATCGAGCGGCGGTACCGGCGGCCGCGGTCGGAGAAGCTGTACCGCGACCTCATCTACAACCTGTTCCCCTACCCGCGGCGGCTGCGGGCGCTGCGCGGCCCGCTGCGCGCCTACCAGGCCAGCCGGCTCGGCAGCCTGCTGACCCGCGCCGGGCTGATGCGCAGGCTCCCGGCGCCTCTCCAGGCGATGGAGTCCCTGGCGCCCAAGCTCGGCCCGGTGGAGCGCGTCCCCGAGCGGACGCCGGCCGTCGGTGAGCGGCGGGCGGTCGTCGGGCTGTTGGCCGGTTGCGTGCAGGGGACCTTCTTCCCCGACGTGAACGCCGCGACCGTGCGGGTCCTGGCCGCCGAGGGCTGCGACGTCATCGTGCCGCGGAGCCAGGGCTGCTGCGGGGCCCTGCCCGGCCACGGCGGCCGGGAGGAGCAGGCCCTCGACTTCGCCAAGCGGACGATCGAGACCTTCGAGCAGGCCGGCGTCGACCACGTCATCCTCAACGCCGCAGGCTGTGGCTCGAACGTCAAGGAGTACGGCCACCAGCTGCGCGACGAGCCGGAGTGGGCCGAGCGCGCCGAGGCGCTCGCGAAGAAGGCCCGGGACATCAGCGAGTTCATCGTCGAGCTG
Organism: Geodermatophilus sp. URMC 65; assembly: GCF_053502545.1. Classification (NCBI taxonomy): domain Bacteria; kingdom Bacillati; phylum Actinomycetota; class Actinomycetes; order Geodermatophilales; family Geodermatophilaceae; genus Geodermatophilus; species Geodermatophilus sp. URMC 65. The sequence goes on along the minus strand of NZ_CP199954.1, from coordinate 3,019,297 downwards.
GGGCCGGTCGCCGAGCGGCACCCGCTGCCCATGACCGTGGCCTACCAGGACGCCTGCCACCTGGCCCACGCACAGGGCATCCGCGAGGAGCCGCGGAAGGTGCTGCGCGGGATCCCGGGCATCGAGCTCAAGCAGCTCACCGAGGCGGAGCTGTGCTGCGGCAGCGCCGGCACCTACAACATGCTGCAGCCGGAACCGGCCCGGGAACTCGGCGAGCGCAAGGCGGCCGCCGTCCTCGCCACCGGGGCGGACCTTATGGTCACCGCCAACCCCGGCTGCTGGATGCAGGTCGCGACGACGCTGGCCCGCATGGGGAAGCGGATGCCGGTCGCGCACACGGTCCAGGTGCTGGACGCCTCGATCCGCGGGGTGCCCGTCGAGGAGCTGCTCGACCGGGCGCTCAACGGCCCCGGTACCGCCCTGGCCCGGCCCGCCGCCACGGACGGGTGAAGCAGGACCCCCTGCCCCCCGCTGCTCGCAAGCTCGCAGCGGGGGGCAGGGGGGCCGGCTCTGCTCCACACTGAACCGCCGCACGTCCCCCCACCCAGCCTCGCGCCCTCACCGCCGAGGGAAGGAGCCCCGTTGTTCGAGCAGGTCGTCGACCCCGTCGGTGGGTCACTCGCACTGAGCGCCCTGGTGGCAGCGATACCACTGGTCACGCTGTTCGTGCTGCTAGGTGCGCTCAGAGTCAAGGCCTGGATGGCCGGGCTCATCTCCCTGGCCGTCGCGCTGGTGCTCGCCATCGTGGCGTTCCGGATGCCGGTCGGGCAGGCCGTCCTGTCGGCGACGGAGGGCGCGGCCTTCGGGTTCTTCCCGATCCTGTGGGTCGTCATCAACGCGATCTGGGTCTACAACCTCACGGTCGCCACCGGGCACTTCGACGTCCTGCGCCGCTCGTTCGAGAAGGTCAGCCCCGACCTGCGGGTCCAGGCGATCATCGTCGCCTTCTGCTTCGGCGCCCTCCTCGAGGCGCTGGCCGGCTTCGGGACGCCGGTCGCGATCAGCGTCGTCATGCTCATGACGCTGGGCTTCCAGCCGATCAAGGCCGCCGCGGTGGCCCTCATCGCGAACACCGCACCGGTCGCCTTCGGTGCCCTGGCCACGCCGATCGTCACGCTCGCCACGGTCACCTCCGGCGTCAGCGACGACGCCCGGCTCACCGTCGACACCCTGGGCGCGATGGCCGGTCGGCAGACGCCGATCCTCGCCGCGTTCGTGCCGCTGGTGCTGGTCCTCGTCGTCGACGGCAAGCGCGGGGTCAAGGACACGTGGCTGGAGGCGATCGTCGCCGGCGTCTCCTTCGGGGTCGCCCAGTTCATCGCCGCGAACTACATCTCGGTGCCGCTGACCGACATCATCGCCGCGCTCGTGTCCGCGGCCGCCGTCGTCGCCGTCGTCCGCATGCGCAAGGCCGCCTACGAGCCGGTCACCGCGGCCACCGTGGCCGGTGGCGGCACCGGGACCGTGGCCGCCGGGTCCGGCTCCCGCGGCCGTGGCGGCGTCGGCGCGACCGCCGGCGAGGAGCTGGGCGACGCCCCCGGGCGCCAGGACGCGCGGGACCCGCACGCCCCGGCCGTCGGCGGCGGGGACCGGCCCGTGGTCGACGACAACCGGTCGGAGGTCGTCAGGGCGTATGCGCCGTACGGGATCATCATCGTGGTCTTCGCCCTGGCCAACCTGGGCCCGGTGAAGGCGGCGCTGGCCCAGGCGCCGTGGACGGTCAGCTTCCCGTGGCCGGGCCTCAACGTGTTCGCGGCCGGCTCGACCGAGGAGCTGGCGTCGACGACATTCAGCTTCGGCTGGCTGCCCACCGCCGGCACCTTGATGATCTTGGCCGGCATCCTCACCATGCTGGTGCTGCGCGTCTCGCCGGGACGGGCGCTGAAGGCCTACGTCGACACCTACCGCGAGCTCAAGTGGGCCATCGTCACCGTCATGGCGGTGCTCGCGCTGGCCTACGTGCTCAACCAGTCCGGCATGACGGGCCACCTCGGCCGACTGCTGGCCGAGACCGGCGGCTTCTTCGCCTTCCTCTCCCCCATCCTGGGCTGGATCGGCGTCGCGGTGACCGGCTCGGACACCTCCGCCAACGCGCTGTTCGGCGCGCTGCAGGTGCAGGCGGCGACCAACGCCGGCCTCGACCCGGTGCTGCTGGCCGCGGCCAACTCCTCCGGCGGCGTCATGGGGAAGATGGTCAGCCCGCAGAACCTGGCCATCGCGGCCGCCGCGGTCGGCATGGCCGGCCGGGAGGGCGAGCTGTTCCGGAAGGTGTTCGGCTGGAGCATCCTGCTCCTGCTGCTCATGTGCCTGATCGTGGTCCTGCAGGCCTCCCCGGTGCTGAGCTGGATGGTCCCGGGACCGTGACCTGACCCGCTGAGACGACAGCGCCCCCGTACCCGGTCGGGTACGGGGGCGCTGTCGTCAGCTCAGGGCGGGCCCGGGACGGGGCCGGGGCGGGACCCTGCCAGGGCCGGGAGGGCGGGGTCCTCAACCGGACTCGGCCTCGCGGGCCTCGCCCAGCCGGTTCAACCGGGCCAGGAGCTCGCCGAGCGTGGCGACGTCCTCGGCCGGCCAGTCCGCGAGGTCGGCCTCCCAGCGGGCCCGCCGGGCGTCCCGGATGCGGGAGAGCCGGGCCGCACCCTCCGGTGAGGTGCTGAGCACCTGGGCGCGGCCGTCGGCCGGGTCGGCCTCGCGGGTCACCAGGCCCAGCGCGACCAGCGTGGAGACCTGGCGGCTGACCGTGCTCTTGTCGAGCCCCAGCCGGGCCACCAGGTCACTGGCACGCAGCGGGCCGGTGTCCTGCAGCAGCGCCAGGAGCCCGTAGGCGGCGCCGTCCAGGTCGGGGTGCAGCTCCCGGGACAGGCGGGCGGAGATGGCCCGGGAGCGGCGCAGCAGCAGGCCGATCTCCCGCTCCACCCGCACGTAGGCCTCGTGCGTGTCCACCTGGGTCACGGCACCCCCTCGCTGGCGCTCGTCGGTTCCGTGCCGTGGGGTGTTCTGCTCATGGGTGACCTCGCACGCTCGGTCACCTCTCGTCCCGGGGTCGCCACACCACCAGCGCCGAGGTCGAGGGCCGCAGCGGCACCAGGTCGCGGCCGTAGCCGGCGCGGACGGCGGACTCGGCCGCGACCACCCGGCTCTCGGCGAGCTCGAGCTCGGTGAGGAGCTCCTCCACCCGCTGCTGCAGCGCTTCGACCTGCGACTCCAGGTCGATGATCCGCTTGATGCCGGCCAGGTTGACGCCGTCCTCCTGGGAGAGCCGCTGCACCTCGCGGAGCAGCGCGACGTCGCGCGGGCTGTACCGCCGGCCGCCGCCGCGGGTCCGGCCGGGGCTGACCAGCCCCAACCGGTCGTACTGGCGCAGCGTCTGCGCGTGCATGCCGGCCAGCTCCGCGGCGACGGAGATGACGAAGACCGGCGCGTCCTCGGCGACGGCGCGGCCCACGTCGGCCTGGGCGCGGGCACCGTCGGTCGGGAGACTCACCGCGCACCCCTCTGCTGCACCGCGGCGGTGATCCGCGGCCGCGGGTCGCCGAGCTCGGCCTCGAGCACCTTGACGGCGTCCTCCGCGGCTGGCGTGAGCCGCTTGGGCACCGCCACCTCGACGGTCACCAGCAGGTCACCGGACCGGCCCTTGCCGGGGACACCGCGTCCGCGGACCCGCAGCGTCTGGCCGCTCGCCGTCCCCGCGGGGACCTTGAGCGTGACGTTGCCGTCGAGCGTGGGCACGGTCAGCGTCGCCCCGAGGGTGGCCTCGGCGAAGGTGATCGGCACGGTGAGCGTCAGGTCGTTGCCCTTGCGGCCGAACAGCTCGTGCTCGGACACGTGGACGACGACGAACAGGTCGCCGGCCGGACCGCCGCGCCGCCCGGGGGCGCCCTTGCCGGCCAGCCGGATGCGCTGGCCGTCCTTGACGCCGGCCGGGATCCGCACGGTGATCGTGCGGGTCTGGTTGGTGACGCCGTTGCCCGCGCAGGTCGGGCAGGGGTCGTCGACGACCTGGCCGGTGCCGCGGCAGTTGCGGCACGGCTCGGAGAAGGCGAACGCCCCCTGGCTGCGGCTGGTCACCCCGGCGCCCTGGCACACCGGGCAGGTGTGCGGGGAGGTGCCGGGCCGGGCGCCGCTGCCGTGGCAGGTCGGACAGGTGCCCGGGCTCTGCATCCGCAGCGGCACGGTCACGCCGAGGACGGCCTCCTCGAACGAGAGGGTCGCCTCGGTCTCGACGTCCTGGCCGCGGGCCGGGCCGGACGCGGCCTGGCTGCGGGCCCGCGCCGAGCCGGCACCGGCCCCGCCGCCCCCGAACAGGCCCCCGAACAGGTCACCGAGCCCGCCGGCACCGCCACCGGCGCGCCCGCCGGTGGCGGTGCCGAAGAGGTCGCCGAGGTCGAACGCCTGGCCGCCGCCCGCCCCACCGGGGAACCCGCCGGGGAAGCCGGCGCGCGCGCCCGCCCCTCCGGACCCGAACAGCCGGCGGGCCTCGTCGTACTCGGCCCGTCGCTTGGGGTCGGAGAGGACGTCGTAGGCCTCGGAGACCTCCTTGAACCGGGCCTCCGCGTCCGCGTTGCCCGGGTTCTTGTCCGGGTGCAGGTCGCGCGCCAGCTGGCGGTAGGCCCGCTTGATGGCCGCCGCGTCGGCGTCCTGGGCGACGCCCAGAGCGGCGTAGTAGTCCTTCTCGATGAAGTCCCGGGTGCTCATCGGGCGCCCCCTCTCCGGCTCAGTCGGCCGCCGGGCCCTCGCCCGGCTGCGCGGGGGCGGTCCCGTCGGTCGTGCCCTCGGCGGGCGCGGCCGCGAGCGGCGACTCCGGGTCGGTGACCGCGACCATCGCCGTCCGCAGCACGCGGTCGCCGCGGCGGAAACCCTGCCGCAGCACCGTCGTCGCGGTCGGGACGTCGACCTCGGCCGAGGTGTCGTGGATGACCGCCTCGTGCAGCGCCGGGTCGAACGGGTCGCCGGCCTTGCCGAAGGCCTCGACGCCCAGGCCGTCGAGCAGCCCCAGGACGCGGTCGGCCACGACCTTGAACGCGCCGGTCAGGTCACCGTGGTCCCGGGCCCGCTCGATGTCGTCGACGATCGGGAACAGCTGGGTGGCGAACCGCTCGGCGGCCTGGTCCACCACGAGCTGACGGTCCCGGTCCACCCGCCGCCGGTAGTTCGCGTACTCGGCGGTGACCCGCTGGAGGTCCTCGGTCCGCTCCGCCAGCTGGCGGGACAGGTCGTCGTCCACCACCGTCGGCTGTCCGCCATCGGCGGTGGCCTCGTGCTCGCTCATCTGCTCCCCTGCTGGGTGTACGCCCGGGCGGGCGCCGGCCGGCTGCTCACCGGCCGGCACCCGCACGGTGCCGCTGGTCGGGTCGATGCGCCGCTTGTCGCGGATGACGACCCGCGGCTCCTCTTCCCTGTCCGTCATCGGCGGTCGTTGTCCTCGTCGATGATCTCGGCGTCGACCACGTCGTCGTCCGACGCGGTGGCGCCAGTGGCACCGGTCGCACCACCGGGCGTGCCGGCGTCACCGGCACCCGCGGCGCCCGCGGCCCCCGCCTCGGCCTGCTGGGCGTAGAGCGCCCCGCCGACCTCCTGGGAGACCCGGGCGACCTTCTCCTGGGCCGCCTTGATCGCCGCGATGTCCGAGCCGCCGAGGGCCGAGCGCAGCTCGGTGAGGGCCTCGCCGAGCTCCTCCTTCTTGTCGGCCGGGATCTTGTCACCGTTCTCGGCCAGGAACTTCTCGGTCTGGTACTGCAGCGACTCGGCGAGGTTGCGGGTCTCGGCCTCCTCGCGGCGGCGCTTGTCCTCCTCGGCGTGCGCCTCGGCGTCCTTCATCATCCGCTCGATGTCCTCCTTGGGGAGGGCCGAGCCACCGGTGATGGTCATCGACTGCTCCTTGCCCGTGCCGAGGTCCTTGGCGGACACGTGCACGATGCCGTTCGCGTCGATGTCGAAGGCCACCTCGATCTGCGGGACGCCACGCGGCGCCGGCGGCAGCCCGGTCAGCTCGAACATGCCGAGCTTCTTGTTGTAGGCCGCCATCTCGCGCTCGCCCTGGAAGACCTGGATCTGCACGGACGGCTGGTTGTCGTCGGCCGTCGTGAAGATCTCCGAGCGCTTGGTCGGGATCGTGGTGTTGCGCTCGATGAGCTTGGTCATGATCCCGCCCTTGGTCTCGATGCCGAGGGAGAGCGGGGTGACGTCGAGCAGCAGGACGTCCTTGACCTCACCGCGCAGGACGCCGGCCTGCAGGGCGGCGCCGATGGCGACGACCTCGTCGGGGTTGACGCCCTTGTTGGGCTCCTTGCCCCCGGTCAGCTCGCGCACCAGGTCGGTGACGGCCGGCATGCGGGTCGAGCCACCCACCAGGACGACGTGGTCGATCTGGCCGATGGAGATGCCGGCGTCGCGGATCGCCTGGTTGAACGGCGCGCGGGCGCGGTCGAGCAGGTCCTGGGTCAGCCGCTGGAACTCGGCACGGGTGATCGTGACGTCCAGGTGCAGCGGGCCCTCGGCGCCGGCGGTGATGTAGGGCAGGTTGACGTTGGTCGACTGCGCGCCGGACAGCTCGATCTTGGCCTTCTCGGCGGCCTCGCGGAGCCGCTGCATGGCCAGCTTGTCCTTGGACAGGTCGATGCCGTTCTGCGCGTTGAACGTCTGCACCAGGTGCTTGACGACCCGCTCGTCCCAGTCGTCACCACCGAGGTGGTTGTCACCGGCGGTGGCCTTCACCTCGATGACGCCCTCGCCGATCTCCAGCAGCGAGACGTCGAAGGTGCCACCACCGAGGTCGAAGACGAGGATCGTCTGCTCGGTCTCGCCCTTGTCCAGGCCGTAGGCCAGCGCCGCCGCGGTCGGCTCGTTGACGATGCGCAGGACGTTGAGGCCCGCGATCTCACCGGCCTCCTTGGTGGCCTGGCGCTGCGCGTCCTCGAAGTAGGCCGGCACGGTGATGACCGCGTCGGTCACCGGCTCGCCCAGGTAGGTCTCGGCGTCCCGCTTGAGCTTCTGCAGGATGCGGGCGCTGATCTCCTGCGGCGTGTAGCGCTTGCCGTCGATCTCGGGGGACTTCCAGTCGGTGCCCATGTGGCGCTTGACCGACCGGATGGTGCGGTCGACGTTGGTGACCGCCTGGTTCTTCGCCGACTGGCCGACGAGGACCTCGCCGTTCTTGGCGAACGCGACGACCGACGGCGTGGTGCGCGAGCCCTCGGAGTTGGCGATGACCGTCGGCTCGCCGCCCTCGAGGACGGTGACGACGGAGTTGGTGGTGCCGAGGTCGATACCGACCGCTCGAGCCATGGAGCTGGCCTCTCTTCCGTGTGTTCCGGGGTGGTACTGGTCCGTGTGGGTAGTCGGTGCCTGCCTTGCGTGGGGTCCACTCAACTTTCCTGCCCACCCTAACGGCACCCCCGCCGGGAGTGTTCCCGGGGGCCACGAACTGTTCGTCGCCCCGTCCCCCGGACCGCCGATGATCAGCTGGGCTGATCGTCCCGGGTCCCAGCTCACGACCGGAGCTGAGCCAGGATCCGCAGTGATGAGCCAGGACACCGACGGGACGTCAGGCCGACCGCCACGACGACACGGGCCCGCGGACGACGGTGAAGCGGCGTGGCCCGGTCAACGGCGTGGCCAGCAGCGCGGCGAGTCCGGTGCTCACCCGCTCCCACGCTGGTCCCAGATCGGCCCGGACGACCCGCAGCACCCGGATGTCGAGGTCCCGCAGACGGTCCTCGCGGCGCTTCTCCTCCCAGAGGACCCACCTCGTACCCACGCCCGCGTCGCCACTGGACCTCGTCGGTGAGGCGGACCACCTCCGGACGAGACGAGGGGACGACGATGCCGCCCAGCTGCGCCGCCGACGCGTGGCTCAGCACGGCACGCCCGCGAAGCCGGACGAGCACCGCCGCGCACTCCAGCCGGTGCCTGGCCACCGGGTCGCCGTCCACCGCCTCCAGGACGGCCCGCGCGGCGTACACACCGCGCCGCAGCCGGACCCAGCGACCTCGGGAGACCTCCGTCTGCACCTCGTCGTAGGTGTAGCCGGCCCGGATGGCGTCCTCGGAGGCGAAAGCGCCGAACTGACGGTCGGCCACGACGCGGAGAGTGGGGTGCACGGGACGACCTTCGATCGGCCGCGACGGGCGCGGATGGAGCGGCCGACATCTGTGGACAGTCCCCCTCCTGACTCAGCTGTCCAGGTCCTGGCTCAGCACCAGAGGTGAGGCAGGCCCCACGACGAACAGCTGAGCTGATCGTCGGGACGTCCCGGGCACCGGGCGCCCGGGCACCGCGGCAATGTGGTTACCGGCGAGTAGCCTGTGCGGCCGACAGCTATCGTCCGACGCGCGCGGGCACAGGTGCCCACGCGCGGTCCGCTCGACGGCGGCGAGTCCACCCGCCGTCGTGGCGGGCGGGGGATCAACCGACGCCTCCTGGCGTCCGGGAGGGATTTCGATGGGCCCCTTGCAGATCGTCCTGGGGACGGTCAGCGTCATCTTCCTGATCGTGTCGGCGGTGTTCGCCTACCGGGCGGTCCGGGCCATGGTCCGCATCATCAGGACCGGCCAGCCGGACAGCACCCGCACCCAGCCGGTCGGCCCGCGGCTGAAGACGCTGGTCGTGGAGTCGCTCGGCCACACCCGGATGCTCAAGTGGTCGTCGATCGGCGTCGCCCACTGGTTCGTGTTCCTCGGCTTCTACGGGCTGTTCCTCACCCTCGTCGAGGCCTTCGGCGAGGTCTGGAACCCGGCCTTCCACCTGCCCCTCATCGGCGAGTGGGGCCTGTGGAACCTGTTCGTCGACGTCATCGGCACGGGCACGGTGCTGGGCATCCTGTACCTGATCGTCCGGCGCCAGCTCGACCACCCGCGCCGCCAGGGCCGCAAGAGCCGCTTCGCCGGCTCGAACGAGGGCCGCGGCTACTTCGTCGAGGCGATCGTCCTCATCGTCGGCGTCTGCATCCTGAGCATCCGCGCGGCCAAGATCGCGGCGGGTCTGGTCGAGGCCCCGACCTGGTCGCACCCGGTCTCCAGCGCGCTGTCCAACCTGTTCCCGGCCAGCCCCGACCTGGTCAGCGTCATCGCCTTCGTCAAGATCGTGGCATCGCTGGTCTGGCTGGTCGTGGTCTCCCGGCTGCTCAACATGGGCGTCGCGTGGCACCGGTTCAGCGCGTTCTTCAACATCTACTTCAAGCGCGAGCCGGACGGCGCCCCCGCGCTGGGCCCGCTGCAGCCGATGACCTCCGGCGGCAAGCCGATCGACTTCGAGGACCCCGACGAGGACGCGATCTTCGGCCGCGGCAAGGTCGAGGACTTCACCTGGAAGGGGATGCTCGACTTCACCACCTGCACCGAGTGCGGGCGGTGCCAGAGCCAGTGCCCGGCGTGGAACACGGGCAAGCCGCTCAGCCCAAAGATGGTGATCATGGACCTGCGGGACCACCTGTACGCCAAGGCCCCGTACCTGCTGGGTGAGAAGACCGCGAGCGAGACCGCGCCGGACTACGACGTCCTCGAGCCCAGCGACGAGCAGGTCTGGGCGTCGGGTTACGCCCGCATCGAGGGCACCAACGACGCGCAGGCCCACCGCCCGCTCGTCGGCACCCTCGAGGAGGGCGGGGTCATCGACCCCGACGTGCTGTGGAGCTGCACCAACTGCGGCGCCTGCGTCGAGCAGTGCCCGGTCGACATCGAGCACATCGACCACATCGACGACATGCGCCGCTACCAGGTGCTAATCGAGTCCAACTTCCCCTCCGAGGCCGGCGTGATGCTGCGCAACCTGGAGAACCGCGGCAACCCCTGGGGCGTCAGCCCCAGCACCCGCGAGGACTGGATGAAGGACCTGGACTTCGAGGTCCGGCAGGCCGACGGCCCGCTGCCCCACGAGGTCGAGTACCTGTTCTGGGTCGGCTGCGCCGGCGCCATCGACGACCGCGCCAAGAAGGTCACCAAGGCCGTCGCGGAGCTGCTGCACACCGCCGGTGTCGAGTTCGCCGTCCTCGGCTCCGGGGAGACCTGCTCCGGCGACCCGGCCCGCCGCATGGGCAACGAGTTCGTCTTCCAGATGCTGGCCCAGGAGAACGTGGCAACCCTCGACGGCGTCTTCGAGGGCCGCGTGCCGGGCATGCGCAAGATCGTCACCACCTGCCCGCACTGCTTCAACTCCCTGGGCCGGGAGTACCCGCAGGTCGGCGGCGAGTACGAGGTCGTCCACCACACCCAGCTGCTCAACCAGCTGGTGGCCGACGGCCGGCTGACCCCGGTCACGCCGGTCGACCGCAAGGTCACCTACCACGACCCGTGCTTCCTCGGCCGGCACAACAAGGTCTACACGCCGCCGCGGGAGATCCTCGAGTCCGTCCAGGGTCTCTCCACCCAGGAGATGCACCGCTGCAAGGACCGCGGCTTCTGCTGCGGCGCCGGCGGCGCCCGCATGTGGATGGAGGAGAAGATCGGCAAGCGGATCAACATGGAGCGCACCGAGGAGGCGCTCGACCTCGATCCGGACGTCATCTCCACCGCCTGCCCGTTCTGCATCACGATGCTCAGCGACGCGCTGACGACGAAGAAGCAGAACGGCGAGGCCGGTGAGCACGTCGAGGTCCTCGACGTCAGCCAGATCCTGCTGCGCTCGCTCGCCCCGGTCGGCACGCCGGGCACCGAGCACGGCGCGGACGTCGGGAGGAAGGACGACGACGTGGCCGGCACCGGTTCCGCGGCGACGGAGCACGGCGCGCAGTAAGAGGCCCCCCTGCCCCCCACCACTCGCAGGCTCGCGGCGGGGCCCTGCAGGGGAGCCGTTCCAGCACGTCACCAGGCTCACGGCGGGGTCCCGCGAGGGGGCCGGCCGGACCACCGTGACGACGGCGCGTGTCCCCATCGGGGGCACGCGCCGTCGTCGTCCCGGGCGGGTCCGCGGGCCGCCGGGTGGAACGGCCCGCTCCACCTGCGGGTCACCGGACTCGGTGACCGTCGGGCGCGCGTCGCGCTGAACCCCGCTCTCAGGCCGCCCGCGCCGAGGAGGACCATCGTCGGGTGACCAGCAGCGACGTCCCCGACCAGCGCCGGGGGCTCCTGCTCGTCGGGACGGCGATCGTGCTGACCGGGCTGAACCTGCGGACGGCGGTCAACAGCGTCGGCCCGGTGCTGCAGGAGATCCAGTCCGGGCTGGGCATCTCCAGCGGCCTCACCGGGCTGGTGACCAGCCTGCCGGTGATCTGCTTCGCCGCCATCGGCTTCGCCGGGCCCCCGCTGACCGCGCGGTTCCGCGACGGGCACGTGCTGGCCGGTGCGCTGCTCGCGATGGCCGCGGGCCTGGTGCTGCGCGCGGTGGCCGGGGCGTTCTGGCTCTTCGTCGCCGGCACCGTGCTGGCGATGGTCGGCGGCGCCCTGGGCAACGTGCTGCTCCCCAGCCTGGTGAAGCGGTACTTCCCGACACGCACCGGGCTGCTCGTGGGCGCCTACAGCACCGCGATGTCCGCGGGTGGGGCGGTGGCCTCGGTGTCGGCCGCACCGATCGCCTGGGCCGCGGGGGACGCCGGCTGGCGCTGGACACTCGCGATCTGGGCGGTCCCCGCGCTGCTGGCGGCGCTGCCGTGGCTGGCCGTGCGGCCCCGGGCGGGCACCTCGCGCGCCACGCACGCGGCGCTGCCGATGCGCGCGCTGGTGCGCAGCCCCACGGCGGTCGCGCTGGCGGCCTTCTTCGGCCTCCAGGCGATGCAGGCCTACGTCATCCTCGGCTGGACGGCGCAGTACCTGCGCGACTCCGGGCTGGACGCCGCGACCGCCGGGCTGCTGCTCGGGCTGAACACCGTGGTCGTCGTGCCGCTCAACGCCGTCGTCCCCCCGCTGGCGGTGCGGGCGCGCCTGCAGCGGCCACTGCTGGTCCTCTTCGCCGCCTGCTACGTCGCCGGCTGGCTGGGGCTGATGCTGGCTCCGCGGACGGTGCCGTGGCTGTGGATGAGCCTGCTCGCCGTCGGCATGAGCACCTTCGCGATGGTGCTCGCGCTCCTCGGCCTGCGTGCCCGCACGCCGGAGACGACCGCGGCCCTGTCCACCGTCGTCCAGGGGTGGGGGTACGTGCTCGCCGGGGCCGGGCCACTGCTGGTCGGCGTCCTGCTCGGCGCCACCGGCAGCTACGCCGGCATGTTCGTCCTCGCGCTCACCGGCGTCGCGGCGCTGACCGTCACCGGCTGGCTGGCCACCCGGGAGCGCTTCGTGGACGACGAGGTGGCCGCCCGGGACGCGGCCGGGGCGGTCAGGGAGCCGGACGCCGCGTCTCCGCGCGGGTGAAGCCGCGGAACGACCGCGAGGGCGTCGGGCCGCGCTGGTCCTGGTAGCGGGAGCCGTAGACCGCCGAGCCGTAGGGGTGCTCGGCCGGGGTGGTCAGCCGGAACAGGCACAGCTGGCCGATCTTCATGCCGGGCCACAGCGTGATCGGCAGGTTCGCCACGTTGGACAGCTCGAGCGTGATGTGCCCGGAGAAGCCCGGGTCGACGAAGCCCGCCGTCGAGTGGGTGAGCAGTCCGAGACGGCCCAGGGAGCTCTTGCCCTCGAGCCTCGCTGCGAGGTCGTCCGGGACCGTGACGACCTCGAGGGTCGAGCCGAGCACGAACTCACCCGGGTGCAGCACGAACGGCTCGTCGCCGTCGGGCTCGACCAGCGTGGTCAGGTCGTCCTGCTGCTGCGCGGGGTCGATGTGGGTGTAGCGCGCGTTGTTGAAGACCCGGAAGTAGCGGTCCAGCCGGACGTCGATGCTCGAGGGCTGCACCAGCGCCTTGTCGTAGGGCTCGATGCCCAGGCGGCCCTCGGAGATCGCGGCCGTGATGTCGCGGTCGGACAGCAGCATGCGGCGGAGTCTAGGGACGCGCCCGCTCACCACTCCGGGCGAATCCGCACCGCGCGCCCTCAACCGGGCGCACCGGGACGCCGATCCCCTCGCGCCGGCCCCTCCCGGGCCGGCCGGAGCCCGGGGCTGCCTGCCCCGGTGGAGTGGAGGGTCCGTGTCCCAGTCCCGAGGAGCGCCGCTGCGCCACGGCGCCCTGGCGGTCGTGCTCGTCACCGCCGCGGTCGCCGGTTACGCCGGTGCCGCCGCCTACAGCGCGCTCGCCTCCCCGGCCGTGCCGGTGGTCACCGACTTCGGCCCCGGCGACGGGCTCAGCCGGTACGTGCTCACCGCCGACGAGGGCGTCAGCCCGGCCGACCTGGTCGGTGCGGTCACCCCCGCGGACGGCGTCGTGAACGCCCAGCCGGTCGGCGCCGACCGCGCACTGGTCGCCACCGAGGGGCTGGCGCCGCACGACCTCGAGGCGCTGCCCGGCGTCGCCGACGCCGAGTACTCGCCGTCGGTGCCGGTCGCCGCCGGGACGGTGGCCGACCCCTACTGGCCGCAGTACGGGTGGAACCTGGAGAACACCGGCACCAACGCGTACGGCCAGACCGCGGTCGCCGACGCGGACGACGACGTCACCACGGGCTGGCAGGCCGGCACCGGCGAGGACGTCGTCGTCGCCGTCGTCGACACCGGCTACGACTCCGACCACCCGGACCTGGCCGGCGCGCTGTGGACCAACCCGGCCGAGTCCTGCGGCCCGGTCGACCGCGACGGCAACGGCAAGGCCGGCGACTGCCACGGCTGGAACTTCACGACCGGCAGCGCCGACGTCGACAACGGCGCGGGCGGCACCCACGGCGCCAGCGTGGCCGGTGCGGTGGGCGCCCGGGCCGGCAACGGCCTGGGCACCGCCGGCGTGGCCCCGGGCGTCACGATCATGCCGCTGGTCATCGGTACCGGCGGGTCCGTCGACCTGACCCTGGGCGCCGAGGCGATCCGCTACGCGGCCGACCACGGCGCCGACGTCGTCAACGCCTCGTGGGGCGGCCCGGCCGGGGGGTGGGCCCTGGAGAACCTGCGCTCGGCCGTCGTCTACGCCGCGAGCAGGGGCGTGGTGGTCGTCGTCGCGGCCGGCAACGACGCCCGCGACCGGGACGCCGCCCCGCTGTACCCGGCCGGCCTCACCGAGGCCAACGTCGTGACCGTCGGGTCCTCGACGGCGGCGGACACCCGCAGCGACTTCTCCGCGTGGGGCGCCGGCTCGGTCGACCTCTTCGCGCCGGGCACGACGGTCTTCACCACCTGGAACGACGGCGGCTACCGGATGGTCAGCGGGACGTCGATCGCCTCGCCGCAGGTGGCCGGCGCGGTGGCGATCTACCGGCAGGCGATGCCGGAGGCGACGCCGCAGCAGCTGCGCCAGGCCCTGCTCGAGGACGTCGACCCGGTCGCCGCCCTCGCCGGGAGGTCGGTCACCGGTGGCCGGCTCTCCCTGAGCCGCCTGCCGGCCCGCGCCGCGGACGTCGTCTCGTACACCTTCACCTCGATGACCGCGCCCGCCGGCGTCGTCACCCCGCGCGTGGCCGCGGCGGGGTCGCCCGGGGCCGGCGACTACGGCGTCACCCTCGGTCTGGGCATGGAGCACGAGGGCGAGGTCTGGGCTGTCGCCGGCGTGCAGCTCACCGTCGGTGGCACCACGCTGGCGACCGACGACACCGGGACGGCGCGCTTCCCGCTCGGCCGGGCAGCCGGCCCGGCCGACCTCGCCCTGTCCCCCTCCGTGGAGCTCGGCGACGGCCGGTACGTGCTGACCGTCCAGCTGGACCGCGACGGCACCGCCCTCGGGCGCACGTACGCCGCTCCCCTGCTCGTCGGGACGGCGGCCGAGCCCGCGCCGGGCCGCGACGCCGGCACCCCCGGCACCGGCCCGTCGGGCTCGGCCGGCCCCGGGTCGGGCGGCTCCGGGTCGGGCGGCTCCGGGTCGGCAGGCAGCGGGTCCGGCTCCGCCGGCCCGGGGTCGGCCGGCACCGGTGGTACCGGCACCGGTGGTCCGGCCTCCGGGAGCTCCGGCAGCGGTGGGACGGACCGGTCTGCCTCGTCGGGCAGCGGCTCCGGCAGCACCGGCGGCAGCACCGGCGGCAGCGGCGCCGGCTCCGACGGCGCCGACTCCGCCACCGGCAGCGGCGGCAGCGGGGCGAGCGGCTCCGGCCGCAGCGACGCCGGCAGCGGCTCCGGGAGCACCCCGGACGTGCCGTCCGGCCGCACTCCGCCGTCCGCGCCCGACGTGCCCTCGGGCGCCCGGACGCCGACGTCCCCCGAGACCCCCAGCGGCTCGGGCGGCCCGGCGCCCGGCGGGCAGGTCGTCTACCCGTCCGTCGGCCCCTTCGGGATCACCTCGCTGAGCCCGGCCCGGGTCGGCACCGCCGGCGGGACGCTGGTCACCATCACCGGCGCCGCGCTGCCGGCCGACCCGCGGGTGCGCATCGGCGACTCCGCGGCGGCCACCGTGATCCGCGCGTCGGCGACCCAGGTCGTCGTCCGGGTCCCCGCCCGGGCGGCGGGCGTGTACGACGTGCACGTCTTCGCCCCGGACGGCCGGCACTCGGTCCTGACCGCGGCGCTGACCTACACCGACGCCACGGGCGGGACGGCGCCGGGCGGCAGCACGCCGGGCGATACCGGGACCGGCGGCCCGGGCGGCGGCTCCTCCGGCGGGACCGGCGGTGGCAGCGGCGACGGCTCCGCGGGCGCCGGCAGCCCGGGCGACGTGCGCACCGGCCCGGGTGGCGTCCGACTTGTCCGCAGCGCGGTCTTCTCCGGCCTGCGGACGGTCTGGTCGACCGACTGCTCGACGTCCTGCCGGGGCGTCCGGGTCTGACCACTCCCGCGCCACCGGCCGGCTCCCCGCCGGCTGGTGGCGCGGCGCCGTCCGCAGGATGCGTGCCGTCCAACTCGATCGCCCGCCGGACTGCCGATGGAGAAGGGGACGACACCGTCCCGCAGGACCGGAGGACCCCCTTGCTCGACATCCACCACCGGCCGGCCCCGCGGGGAGCCGGCCGGGGCGTCGCACCGACCGGGGAGGCGCGCACCTTCGCCCCGGACGAGCTCATCGTCTCCAAGACCGACCTCCGCGGCGTGATCACCTACGCCAACGACGTCTTCCTGCGGATCAGCCGGTACGAGCTCGACGAGGTGATCGGCCGGCCGCACAACCTGATCCGCCACCCGGAGATGCCCCGCGCGGTCTTCGCGCTGCTGTGGCAGACGCTCTCCGAGGGGCGCGAGCTGTTCGCCTACGTCAACAACCTGGCCTCGGACGGCGCGCACTACTGGGTGCTCGCGCACGTCACGCCGTCCTACTCCGCCGACGGCGCGGTCATCGGCTACCACTCCAGCCGGCGCCGTCCCTCGCCCGGCGCGATCCGCACGGTGACCCCGCTGTACCGGCGGCTGGTCGAGGAGGAGCGGCGCCACCCCACGGCCAAGGCCGCCGTGGCCGCCTCCTCCCGGCTGCTCGACGAGCTGGTCGCGGCGGAGGCCGGCTCGTACGAGGAGCTCATCTGGTCGGTCATCGCGCGAGAGGAGCGCTGAGGTGGGCATCCGCAGACGGCCCGAGGGCGGACGGCGCAGCGACGCCGAGGAGCTGGCGGTGTACCGCGCCTTCGTGCAGCAGCTGACCCGGACCTGCCAGGCGGCCGCGCACGGCGACCTGGAGGCCCGCAGCCGCCCGACGGCGGGCGTGGCCGACGTAGCGGAGCTGCTGGCCCTCAACGACGCCGTGAACTCCGTGCTCGACGTCTCCGACGCCTTCGTGCGGGAGGCCTCGGCCGTGCTGACCTCCGCGGCGGCCGGCCGGTACCACCGCTCGGTGCTGACCGGCGGCCTGGCCGGCGCCTACCGCAAGGGCGCGACCGACATCAACGCCGCACGGGACGCGATGCGGGAGACCGCCGGTCGGGTCACCGAGGCGACGAACGCCCGCCTGCTGCTGGCCGACGAGTTCGAGACCGTCGTCCTCTCGACGTCGGAGCAGGTGGCCACCGCGTCGACGGAGATGAGCGCGTCCGCGTCCGGGCTGGCCGAGGCTGCCTCGGCCGCGAGCGCCCAGGCGTCCACCGCGCAGGAGACGATGAGCACGCTCACCCGGTCGGCGGCCGAGATCCGGGACGTCATCGCGCTGATCGACTCCGTCGCCGCCCAGACCCGGCTGCTGGCGCTCAACGCGACCATCGAGGCGGCCCGGGCCGGTGAGGCGGGCAAGGGCTTCGCCGTCGTCGCCTCGGAGGTCAAGGACCTCGCCGACCAGACCGGCCGGGCCACCGAACGGGTCACCGCCCAGGTCGAGCAGATCCGGGCCGCCTGCGAGGAGGTCGCCGCGGTCATGACCCGGGTCGGGACGACGGTCACCGAGATGAACGGCGTGGTGGACGGCATCGCCGCCGCGGTCGACGGCTCGGCGTCCCTGGGTCCCGGCGGCCAGGACGTCACCGGGCTGTCCCAGCTGGCCGAGCGGCTGCGCTCGGAGGCGACCGGCTTCCTCGGCGCGATGCGCCGCTGACCCCCGGGGTACCGTTCGGTCCCGGTGCCCGGCCCAGGCCGGTGACCGGGACCGACGTGTGTCCGCACCACGTCGGCAGGGGCAGAGGACCAGCACGGGGAGGTGCGCCGGTACGTGAGCACAGGCGCCCGCCCGTCCTCGGCCCCCGGGGACGACGAGCTCTTCGGTGACGGTGGCGAGAACGGCCGGCTGATGGCCGCCCTGGACTGGTCCGCCACCCCGGTGGGCCCGGTCGAGGCCTGGCCGGCCAGCCTGCGCCACGCCGTCCGTACGGTGCTGGTCTCGCGCTTCCCGATGATCCTGACGTGGGGACCGGGCTACACGCAGTTCTACAACGACGCCTACGCGACGCTGATCGGCACCAAGCACCCCGGCGCCATCGGCGACGACCTGCGGGTGACCCTCGCCGAGGGCTGGGCGGCGCTGCAGCAGCCGGTGGAGCACGCGATGGCCGCTCGCGAGGCGTCCTGGATCCCGCAGCTGCTCCTGCTCCTCGAGCGCGCCGGCTACCGCGAGGAGACCTACTTCACCGTCTCCCACGCCCCCGCCTACGGCGACGACGGCCGCGTCGCGGGCATGCACGCGGTCTGCACCGAGGTGACCCGGCAGGTGCTGGCCGAGCGCCGGCAGCGGCTGCTGCACGACGTCGCGACGTCGACCGGTGAGCTGGTCGACGAGACCGCGACGGTGGCGGCGATGACCGCCGCGCTGGCCGGCGACCCGCTCGACGTGCCGTTCGCCGCCGTCTACCTCGCCGGCCCCGGCACGCCCGGGCTCCGCCGCGCCGCGGTGGTCGGCTGCGCACCCGGACAGCTGCCCGAGGTCGCCGCCTCGCCCGACGAGCTGCTCCCCCTGCCCGTCGCCGGCCTGGGCGTCGTCGGCGGGCCCTTCGGCGACGCCGTCACCGAGGCCGTCGTCCTCCCCCTCGGCAGCCCGGACGGCGACGGCGTGGGCGCGCTGATGGTCGGCGTGAACCCCAACCGCGCGCTGGACGAGGAGTACCGCTCCTTCCACGAGCTGCTGGCCGGCCAGTTCGCCGCCGCCGTCCGCAACGCCCGCGCCTACGCCGTGGAGCGCGCCCGGGCCGAGGCGCTGGCCGAGCTCGACCAGGCCAAGACGGCGTTCTTCGCCAACGTCAGCCACGAGCTGCGCACCCCGCTCACCCTGCTGCTGGGCCCGATCGCCGACACCCTCGCCGAGCACGGACCCGCCCTGCCCCCCGGCGTCCGCGGGTCGCTGACCCTGGCGCTGCGCAACGGCCAGCGCCTGCAGCGGCTGGTCAACGACCTGCTGGAGTTCGTCAGCATCGAGGCCGGCCGGGCGTCCGCGGTGCGGGTGGAGACCGACGTCGCCGCCTTCACCGCCGAGCTCGCCGGGGTGCTGCGGGCCGCCGCCGAGCGCGCGGGGCTGCGGCTCACCGTCGACTGCCCGCCCCTGGACCGGCCCGCCCACGTCGACCCGCGGATGTGGGAGAAGATCGTCCTCAACCTCGTCGCCAACGCGGTGAAGTACACCTTCGTCGGCGGCATCGACGTCACGCTGCGGGCCGACGGCGACGACCTAGTGCTCACGGTGGCCGACACCGGCGTGGGCATCCCCGCCGCGGAGCTGCCGCACCTGTTCGAGCGGTTCCACCGCGGGGTGGGCACCGCGGCGCGCAGCCGCGAGGGCAGCGGGCTGGGCCTGGCCCTCGTGCGCGAGCTGGCCACCCTGCACGGCGGCGAGGTCAGCGCAACCAGCGAGCCCGGCACCGGCAGCACCTTCACGGTGCGGGTGCCCTTCGGCGTGCCCGACGCCCCGGCCGGCGCCCCCGCCGTCCCGTCGGCGTCCTCGCGCGGCGGGGTGGTCACCCCGTGGGACGACCTCCCCGACGCCCCGGGCCCCCGGAGGCCGGCCGCCACCCCCGGCACCAGCGTGCTGGTCGTCGACGACAACGCCGACATGCGCGCCTACCTGACCCGGCTGCTGTCCGCGGTCTGGACGGTCCGGACGGCGGCCAACGGCCGGGAGGCGCTGGAGAGCATCGCGGCCGCGCGGCCCGACGTCGTCCTGACCGACGTGATGATGCCCGGACTCGACGGCTTCGACCTGCTGCGCGCCCTGCGGGCCGACCCCGCCGTGCGCGACGTCCCGGTCGTCATGCTCACCGCCCGGGCCGGCCAGGAGGCCGCGGTCGAGGGCTTCGACGCCGGGGTGGACGACTACCTGGCCAAGCCGTTCGAGTCCGCCGAGCTCCTCGGGCGCCTGCGCGCGGTCCTGGAGCGCGCCGCCGGGCGCGCGGCCGGCGTCCACCATCCCGCGCCCCCCGCCCCGCCGTCGGCGACCGCCGCGGCCGACGGGGACGCCGCGACCGCGGTGCCGCCCCGCCCGCGCCCGCCGGTGGCCCCGCCCGCGACCGCGCCGTCCGCCGGGGGTCAGGCGCCGCCGGCTCCCGTCGCCCCCGTGGACACCGCCGTCCGCCGGCACTGGCGCTTCCCGTCCGACGCCCGGTCCGTCGCGGCGCTGCGCCGGCGGCTGCGGGCGCTGTTCGCCGAGGCCGGCCTGGACGAGGACCTCGCCTACGACGTGGTCCTGGCGGCCTGCGAGGCGGCCACGAACGCCATCGAGCACGCCCAGGACCCCGCCGAGCCGGTCATCGACGTCGGCGCCGAGGTCGTGGGAGGCCGGGTGGAGGTCGCGGTCCGCGACTACGGCCGGTGGCGCGAGCGGGTGCCGAGCATGGATCGCGGCCGGGGCTCGAAGCTGATGAGCGCCGTCGGGGAGGTCACCGCGACGCCCAGCCCGGCCGGCACCACCGTCGTCATCCGCACCGGCGGCCCCCCGCTCCCCTCCGACGGGGCGCTCCGGTAAGCTCGGGCCGCACTCCGCGGGTGTAGTTCAATGGCAGAACATCAGCTTCCCAAGCTGACAGTGCGAGTTCGATTCTCGTCACCCGCTCTCCGCCTCCGGGCTGCGCGACCGGTCGACCAGTTCGGGTCACCCAGGGCGACGGGGCGCGTCCTCCCTGCTCAGCGCGTCACACGATCCGGTCACGACCCGTTTGCCGCGGGGGCGGCCGGGCACCGACCCCGGGCCCTGTGTCGTCCACGAGGAGACGTGATGACCGAGCCCGACCGCACCCGCACCGACCTCCACGCCCCCACCGCGGCGGCCGCCCCGGCCGCACCGGACGGCGCGCACGCCACCCGCGGGGCCGCCCGGGACGCCGTCGACGCGCAGCACGCCCGCTACGGCGGCATCAAGTGGGGCGCTGCGTTCTTCGGCTGGCTGTCGGCCAACGGGCTGGCCGTGCTGCTGCTGGCCGTCCTCTCGGCGGCCGGTGTCGCCTTCGGCCTCAGCCAGGTGGACACCGCGGACGAGGCCGCCCAGCAGGCCACCACCATCGGTCTCACCGGCGGCATCGCCCTGCTGGTCGTGCTCTTCCTCGCCTACCTCGCCGGCGGCTACGTGGCCGGCCGGATGGCCCGCTTCGACGGGGTCCGGCAGGGCCTGGCCGTGTGGCTCATCGGCCTGCTGGTCGTCGTCGTGCTCGGCCTCCTCGGCGTGGTGCTGGGCGCGCAGTACAACGTGCTCTCCCAGCTGAACCTGCCGAGCATCCCGGTCAGCGGCAGCACCGCCACCACCGCCGGGATCGTCGCCGGCGTCGCCGCCGCGCTGGTCTCGTTGCTCGGTGCACTGCTCGGGGGCGGGCTCGGCACCCGCTACCACCGCAGGATCGACCGCGTCGGCTTCCCGGTCTGACCGGACCAGCACGCGGCAGAGCCCCGGCGGCCCCGTTCTCGACGGGCCCGCCGGGGCTCTGCTGCGTCGGGCGGCGGCCGCGCTAGGGCCGGTCGACCTGCGGGACGGCCTGCTCGACGACCGACGGGGCGTCGACGGCCGACCCGTTGTCCTGCACCGCCTGGCTGCAACGCGGGACGAGCAGCAGGACGGCCAGGACGATCGCCAGTCCGGCGAGGAAGGTGCTGGCGACGACGGCCCTCCCCCGCCGACCCCGGGAGCTCGGCCGGTCCTCGCCGGAGCGGTCCTCGCCGGGCGGTCGTGGGTCGGATGTCGGCATGGTGGCTCCTGTCGCCGGTCGGGCGTGGCTCGCGCACGACTTCCCTGCCCCGCGGGCACGCCACCCATGCACGTCGCCGCCCGGCCGTACCCTCGCGGGCAGCCGGAGTCGGGAGGGGGGAGGGCCCGTGCCACCGTTGCGGGACGACGTCCTCCCGGAGCACCCGTCACCGCTGGTCGCGCGGCTGCGCGCGGCCGGCTGCGTGTTCGCCGAGGAGGAGGCCGCCGAGCTGCTCGGCGCGGCCGCCGGCCCGGCGGACCTCGCCGTGATGGTGGACCGTCGGGTGGCCGGCGAGCCGCTGGAGACGGTCCTCGGCTGGGCGCGGTTCTGCGGTCTGCGCGTCGCGGTCGAGCCCGGCGTCTTCGTGCCGCGGCAGCGGACCGCGCTGCTGGTCGAGCAGGCGGTGGTGCTGCTGCGCTCCGCTGCCGGCACCCCGGTGGTCGTCGACCTGTGCTGCGGCTCCGGCGCGGTCGCGCTCGCCGTGGCCGCCGGCCTGGGCCCGGTCGAGCTGCACGCCGCCGACGTCGACCCGGTCGCCGTCCGCTGCGCCCGGCGCAACCTCGAGCCGGTCGGCGGTCGGGTGCACCGGGGCGACCTCTACGCCGCGCTGCCGGCCGCGCTCCGCGGCCGGGTCGACCTGCTGGCGGTCAACGCCCCCTACGTGCCCAGTGCGGCGGTGGCGCTCATGCCACCCGAGGCGCGCGTCGCCGAGCCGCGCACCGCACTGGACGGCGGTCCCGACGGCACCGTCCTGCAGCGCCGGGTCGCCGCGCAGGCGCGGTCCTGGCTGGCGCCCGGCGGGACCCTGCTCGTCGAGACCAGTGCCCGCCAGGCGTCGCGCACCGCTGCCGCGGTTCGGGCCGGCGGACTGCGCGCGGCCGTGGTCCGGGACGAGGAGCGCGACGGTACGGTCGTCCTCGGGACGCCCCCTGGGAAGGGTGTATCCAGATCATCACGGTCCGCTGTGACACACCCAGTCACCGACCGGGATGGATCGGTTACGCCGTGACCTCGATCGACGCGGGCCCTTGGTCCCTGCCGCCCCGCAACGGCCCGATGCACGATCGCCGCATGGACGACGCGCACCGGTTCAGGGACGAGCCGGAACAGGATCGGCCGGGCAGCCCCGCGGACCGCGCCGTGGACGACGCGCGCGACGATCGCCGCGTGGAGCCGATGCGGCTCACCCCGCTGCTGCCGCGACGGCAGAACCCCTGGCTGCTCGTCGACGTCGACGGCTCGCCGGCCTCGCACGGCGCCCTGGTGTGGGCGCTGCGGGAGGCCGCCCGCCGGGAGGCCACCGTGGTCGCCGTCTGGGTGGTCGACGACGAGGATGACGACACGCTCCCCGGCGTGTCCCGCCCGGGACGGCGCACGGGCGCTGTCGCGCTGGAGCGGCTGGAGGCCCAGGTGCTGCGGGCCATCGCCGAGACCGGCGTCACCGGCCGCGTGCGCACCGCCGTCCTCGAGCGGCCGGTGTTCGAGGCCCTCAGCAGCGCCACCCGCGGGGCCGACCTGGTGGTGGTCAGCAGCCGGGGCAAGACCCTGCTGCGCCCCGCCGTCCCCCGGCAGCCGACCCGCCGCCTCGCCCGCGGCGCGTGACGGAGGTCGGCATCACCACGTCCCCGCCACTCCGCCAGGAGCACCCCGACCGCCGGGCCCTGACCCCGCCCGGTGCCGGGGCGGTCGACCTGTCCCCGGCCGAGGTGTCCGTCCCGGGCAGCCAACCCACGGTGCACAGCGCCCAGGTCGACGACACGCTGCACGGGATCGTGCAGGCCGCCGTCGAGACCACCGGCGCCACGTACGGCGCGCTCGGTGTCCTCGACGACACCGGCACGGCCTTCGAGCGCTTCGTCGTCGTCGGCATGGACGCCGCCACGCGGGAGCGGATCGGCCGGCCGCCGGTCGGGGCCGGCGTCGTCCGCCTGCTGCTGGGGCGGTCCGAACCGCTGCGCCTCGACGACCTGACCACCCATCCGGAGGCGGTCGGCTTCCCGCTCGGCCACCCGTCGATGCGCTCGTTCCTCGGGGTCCCGGTCCGCGTGCGGGGGGCGCTGTTCGGTCACCTCTTCGTGACCCACGAGCGCGTCGGCGCGTTCACCGCGGCCGACGAGGCCGCGGCGGTCGGGTTGGCCGCCGCCGCCGGCCTGGCGATCGGCAACGCCGAGCTCGTCGAGCGGGCCGAGCACCGCCGCGCGTGGGCCCAGACCGGCACCGACATCGCGACCGCCCTGCTGTCCGGCGCCGACCCCGACACGGTG
The DNA here is from genome assembly GCF_053502545.1 of Geodermatophilus sp. URMC 65. Taxonomy (NCBI): domain Bacteria; kingdom Bacillati; phylum Actinomycetota; class Actinomycetes; order Geodermatophilales; family Geodermatophilaceae; genus Geodermatophilus; species Geodermatophilus sp. URMC 65. The sequence continues at coordinate 2,995,593 of NZ_CP199954.1, read as the reverse complement.
CTGCGCTCCATCGGCGAGCAGGTCGCCGACCTCGCCTCGGCCGACGCCGCCGGCGTGCTGGTGCCGAGCCCGGACGACGAGAACGCGCTCACCGTGGGGGTGGCCGTCGGCGCGCACTACTACGAGTACGCCGAGGGCGTGCGCCTCCCGCTGACCGACACGCAGCTGGGGACGGCGCACCGCACCGGCACGCCGATGCTCATCCCCGACGTCAGCGCCGCCGCGGTCGGGGGCCAGCGCGCTCCGGTGCTCGGCGAGCTCACCGAGCGCTTCGGCCCCACGCTGATGATCCCGTTGGGCGGTCGTCCGGCGCTGGGGACCGTCGTCGCCATGCGGCGGCGCGGGCGGGAGCCCTTCGAGCCGGACACCCTCGAACTGGCGTCGGTGTTCGCCGCGCAGGCCTCGGTCGCCCTGGAGCTGGCCCGCAGCCAGCAGCGCGAGCGGCGGCTGCAGGTGCAGGCCGACCGGGACCGGATCGCCCGCGACCTGCACGACCACGTCGTCCAGCGGATCTTCGCCACCGGCCTGGCCCTGGACCGGGTGAGCCGCTCGCTGGAGGAGCAGCTGCCCGAGACGGCGGCGGCGCTGGCCGAGCGGGTCGACGAGCTCGACGGCACCATCGCGCGCATCCGCTCGTCGATCTTCGAGCTGCACGAGGCCGACGACGCCTCGCCCGACGCCGTCCGCACCCGCATCGTCGACATCGTCCGCTCCATCACCGGTGGGCAGGGACTGCGCCCGGACGTGCGGCTGCGCGGGGACGAGGACCTGCCGCCCGCACTGCTGCCCGACGTCGTCGCCGTCGTCCGCGAGCTGGTGACCAACGTCGTGCGGCACGCGCAGGCCACCCGGGTGACGGTCACGGTGACCGTCGACACCGAGGTGCGCGTCGTGGTCACCGACAACGGGATCGGGCTGCCCGCGGTCTCCGTGCGCAGCGGGCTGACCAACCTGGCCGACCGCGCCGAGCGGCACGGCGGCCGGCTGACCACCTCCACCGGACCCAAGGGCACCCAGATCCGCTGGTCGGTGCCGATGCCGCGCCGGGACTGAGGAAGGACCCCGGTCAGTCGGGGCGGTCGCGCAGCTCGGTGGCGAGGATCGCGGCCTGGGTGCGCCGCTCGAGGCCCAGCTTGGCCAGCAGGTGGCTGGTGTAGTTCTTCACCGTCTTCTCGGCCAGGCCCATCCGGGTACCGATCTGACGGTTGGTCAGGCCCTCGCCGATCAGCCGCAGCACCGTGCGCTCCTGCTCGGTGAGCACGGCCAGCCGGCGGTCCCGCTCGGCCGGACGGCGGCGCGAGGCGGACGCCGAGACCCCGATGTCCCGGTCGAAGAGCGTGCCCCCGTCGGCGACGGTCCGGACGGCGGTGACCAGCGCCGAGCCGCGGACCTGCTTGAGCACGTAGCCCGAGGCTCCAGCGGCGACGGCGGCGGCCACGGCGTCCTCGTCGGGGAAGCTGGTCAGCACCAGGCAGCGCAGGCCCGGCACCCGCTCGCGCAGCTTGCGGCAGACCTCCGCGCCGTCCCCGTCGGGCAGGCGCATGTCGACGACGGTGACGTCCGGCCGCACGGCCGGCACCCGGGCGAGGGCCTCGGCGACCGAGCCGGCCTCCCCGACGACGGTGATGACCGGGTCCTCCTCCAGGACCTCGGCCACCCCGCGACGCACGACCTCGTGGTCGTCGACGAGGAACACCCGCACGGCACCGTTGCTCGACTCCACGGGCGCCCCCTCCGGAGAGTGACATTCTTCACACAGCGTAGCGACTCCAGCGAGGGGTCACCAGCGGCCCCCTCCCGGGCACCGCCCGGAGCTTGCGAGGGGTGGGGAGGAGGGGGTCCTTCTTCACGAGGGCAGCAGGAGCGCCGCGTAGAGCGTGAGCCCGGGGCCGAACGCCATCGCCACGACCGGGCCGTCGACGTCGGCGAGCTCCTCGAGCACGAGCAGCACCGTCGCCGACGAGCAGTTGCCGTGCTCGGCCAGCACGGACCGTGAGGCGGCCAGCTGCTCCTCGGTCAACCCCAGGTGGTCGCGGACGACGTCGAGGATCCGCGGGCCGCCGGGGTGCACCGCCCAGCCGGCGACGTCCTCGATCCGCAGCCCCGCGCCGGTGAGCAGCTCCTCGACGACGTCGCCGACGTGCCGGGAGAGCACGTCGGGCACCCGCGGGGAGAGCCCCATGCGGAAGCCCAGGTCGGTGACGTCCCAGGTCATGTGGTCGGCGGTCGAGGGGTCGGTGCGGGCGACCACCCCGGCCAGCCGCCGTCCCTGTCCCCGCCCCGCCCGCCCGGGCTGCAGGACGACGGCGGCGGCCGCGTCGGAGAACAGCGCGTGCGCGACGACCTGGTCGAGCTCGCGCACCGGCGGCTGCACGTGCAGGCTGGTCAGCTCGCAGCACAGCAGGACGGCCGGGCGGGACCGGGCGGTCACGTAGTCGCCGACGGCTGCCAGGCCCGGGATGGCGGCGTAGCAGCCCATGTGCCCGACCAGCAGCCGCTGCAGCCCCGGTGGCATGCCGAGGTCGCTGGCCAGCCGGATGTCCAGGCCCGGCGTGGCGTAGCCGGTGCAGGTGGCGACGGCGAACAGGCCGACGTCCCCCGGTGCCAGGCCGGCGTCGTCGAGGGCGGCGGCCACCGCCTGCTTGCCCAGCGGCAGGGCCTCCTGCACGTAGCGCTGCATCCGCGCGCCGGTGCTCCACCCGCTGATGTCCTCGTCGAGCGGGTTGGCCACCGCGTGCCGGCGGCGCACGCCGGAGCCGGCGAAGACCCGCCGTGCCGCGCGGACGCCGGCGTAGTGGTCGGCGAAGAAGCCGTCCCAGGCCGCGTCCTGGTCGATCGTCGTGGGCAGGGCGCGACCGGCACCGGTCAGGACGGCGCTCATCGGCGCAGCTCGGAGGCGCTCATGGACCCGACCGTACGGGCGTCGGGTCCCCTGCGCCGCTCCGTCCGTCCTCCTCCCGGCGCCTGCCGTAACCGGCGAAGACGACGGCGGTGGAGCGGACCGGTTTCATGCGCACCACGTCCCGCCGGCCCAGCTTCCAGACCAGCGCCTCGCGGAAGGAGGGCCGCAGCCCCACGAGCCGTAGGTCCAGGCCCAGCGCGTCGGCGGCGGCGAGCAGGCGGGCGCGGTCGACGAACAGCGCGGGGTCGTGGATGCCGGGCGGCGGGCCGCCGGGCAGCCGCTCGGCCACGGTGACCATGAGGAAGCGCCCGATCCGGGTGGCCGCGAGGGCGTCGAGGACCAGGGTGCCGCCGGGTCTCAGCAGACGGGCGCACTCGGCGAGCACGCCCACGTCGTCCTCGACGTGCTCGAGGATCTCCCCGGCCACCACGACGTCGGCGCACCCGTCGGCCAGCGGGACGGCGAGCACCGAGCCGCGCACCGCCAGGACGCCGTGCTCGCGGGCCACCCGGAGGCCCTGCGCGCCGAGGTCGACGCCGACGTGCCGGTAGCCGAGCCGCGCGACGTGCGGCGCCATGAGCCCGCCGCCGCAGGCCAGGTCGACCAGCACGGCGTCCGGGCCGGGCGCCGGGGGGATGTGCTCGGCCCGCGACGCGGCCAGCCAGTGCAACGCGGCGAACCCGCCGGAGGCCTGCCACCACTGGCCGGCCAGCTCGTCGTACTGGGCGGGGTCGTTCCGGCGCAGTCGGCCCATGCGGCAGCTCTAGCCCTTCTTCAGCGGGTCGTGCCCCCAGTTCATCAGCGAGTACCGCCACTTGGAGGTCTCGACGTCCTCCTTGCCCGGCTCCTGCGCCAGGTGGCGGGCCACGTAGCCGTGCACCTTGCGCATGTGGGCGAGGTCGTCGTCGGTGAGGTCGCCCTTCTGCTTCCGCAGCAGCTCGACGATCCGGCGCCCCTCGGCGTGGCCGGTGGACTCCCCGGACCCGCCCTTCCTCTGCCCGACCGACTGCGACTCGTCGGTGTCCAGCCACTCCTCCAGGTCCGCGGCGCTCATGTTGACCGCCTCCTGGAACTCCCGGCGGACGGTGTCCGGGTCGTCGTCCTTGGCCATGGCTGCTCCCACCGGTGTCTGCGCGTGTCGTGCTCGGGTCCTCGCGGTACCGCAGGTGGGTGGCGCGGAAACGGAGCGACGTGGCCGGGGCGGCCGTCGCCCGCGGCCAGACGCCCGAGGAGGTGCTCGACCGCAACCTGGCCGAGCTGCTGCAGGAGATGCGGGTGGCGATCACCGGCGTGCAGATCCTCTTCGCCTTCCTGCTCACCCTGCCGTTCAGCGCCCGCTTCGACGAGCTCGGTGCCTTCGGGACGACGGTCTACGCGGTCACCCTGCTCAGCACCGCGACCGCGATGCTGGTGCTGATCGCGCCGGTCTCCTTCCACCGCACGCTGTTCCGGCAGCGGCGCAAGCAGGAGCTGGTCGCCTTCGCCGACGGCACGCTGCTGGTGGGCCTGGCGCTGCTCCTGCTCGGCACCGCGGCGGCGGTGCTGCTCGTGCTCGACGTCGTCCTCGGCCGGTGGCCGGCCCTCGCCTGCTGCGCCTTCGTCGTCGTGCTGGGCGTGGTGGCCTGGTACGTGGTGCCGCTGCGCCACCGGCGGCCGCGCGACGGCTGAGGCCCTGGGAGATGCTGCGCGGGTGCGCGTCACCGTGGTCGGCAGCCTCAACGAGGACGTGCTGGTCCGCGTCCCCCGGCTGCCCGACCGCGGCGAGACCGTCATCGGGCGGGAGACCGTCCTGGCGCCGGGCGGGAAGGGCGCCAACCAGGCCGCGGCGGCCGGCCGGCTCGGCGGTGCGGTGGCCGTGGTCGGCCGAGTCGGCGACGACCCGGCCGCCGACCGGCAGCTGGCCGCGCTCACCGGCACCGGGGTCGACGTCACGGCCGTGGTGCGGACGCCGGAGGTCCCCACCGGCAGCGCGACGATCCCGGTCGAGGACGGCAGCGGCGAGAACCTGATCGTCGTCGTCCCGGGGGCCAACGCGCGGCTGCGGCCCGCGGACGTCGACGTCGCGGCGGTGCGCGAGGCGCGGGTGGTGCTGCTCCAGCTCGAGGTCCCGCTGGAGACCGTGCAGGCCGCGGCGGCGGTCGCCACGGGCACCGTCGTCCTCACCCCCGCGCCAGCACAGCCGCTGCCGGCCGGACTGCTGGCGCGCGTCGACGTCCTGGTGCCCAACGAGCACGAGCTGCGGCAGCTGGCCGGCGCACCGGCCGGCGACCGGACGCCGGGCGAGCTGGCGCGGCTGGCCCGCGGCCTCACGGCCGGCACGGTGGTGGTCACCCTCGGCGGGCGCGGGGCACTGCTCGTGCCGGACGACGGCCCGGCGCTGCTGCAGCCGCCGCTGCCGGTGCGGCCCGTGGACACCACCGGCGCCGGCGACGCCTTCTGCGGAGCGCTGGCCGTCGCGCTGGCGGCGGGCTCGACCGCGGCCGAGGCGGTGGCGACCGCGGCCACGGCGGCGGCGCTGTCGACGACCGGGGCCGGTGCACGGGGCGCGCTGCCCGACGCCGCCGCGGTGGCCGCCGCACGGCCCGGTCTGCCGGCCGCCGTCCCGGTGGACGAGGCGGTTGACCGGGCGGCCGGCCGGGCACAGGCTCGGCCAGCCGACGACCGAGGAGGCAGTCCCGTGAGCGAACCCGAGAAGCCCGCCCACACCACCGAACCAGCCGAGGGCGGGGACCCGCCCGGCGAGGAGTCGGGTGGCCAGACGCCGCACCCGGACCAGCCCGCCGAGGGCGGCGACACGCCCGCGGGCGGTGCCGACACCCCCTGACCCGAGGGCGCGGTGCGGGCCGGCCGGGTGCGTCCGGCCCGCACCCGGCCGGGCTCGACGGCCACCGAGAGTGATGCATCTCTCCGTGACTCCGGCTCAACTCACCGTTGCGGGTCTGTTTCGTCCCCGGCCGCCCGGGGGACGCTGGGTCCATGGAGGAGACCCAGAACCAGCCCCGAGTAGGTACCGAGGCCTCTGAGGAGCGCCCGGCCGACGAGTCGCAGGCCCGACAGGCCTCGACCGCGCCCCTGTCCCGCCTGCTGGCCAACCCGCGCCGCATCCGCAGGGCCTGAGGACGCGCCCCCTCCGGCATCCTCTCGGGGATGCCCAGGAGGGGGCCTCGGCGAGGTCACGGGACGTCACACCCGTCCCACCGACCTCCGGCGTCCCGGTCAGCCCGGGCGCACCTCGTCACTCACAGCAACCACCTGTCGGCCGGTCCCGGCGTGCCGTGAACTGCTCCGTCACGCCCTGCGGCAGCATCGCCGGCGTGACCGCAGCCGCCATCCCCCTCGCCGCCGACGACGCCTCGGTTCCCGTCCGCCGGAGTCGGGCGGAGCGGCAGGCCATCGTCCTGGACACCGCCGAGCGGCTGTTCGCCACCCGCAGCTCGCGCAGCGTGGGGATGGACGAGCTGGTCCGCGAGACCGGTCTGGGCAAGATGACCGTCTACCGGCTGTTCAAGAGCAAGGACGACCTGGTCGGCGCCTACCTCGCGCGCAAGGCGGCCACCGTGCTCGGCCGCATCGACGCCGAGCTCGATCGCCTCGCCCACGACCCGCGGGCGGCGCTGCTGTCGGTCGTCGACACCGTCGAGGCCGACGTCACCCGGACCGGTTTCCGCGGCTGCCCGTTCACCAACGTCAGCAGCGAGTACGACGACCCGGAGCACCCCGCGCGCAGCGCCGCCGCCGACTACAAGTTCGAGCTGCACGCCCGGCTCGAGCGCCTCGCGGAGCAGGTCGCCCCGGGCTCGGGCGAGGACCTCGCCGCGCAGGTGCACCTCATCATCGACGGGATGTACCTCTCCGGTGGGCTGCTGGGCCCCGACGGCCCCGCCTCGCACGGTCGCGAGCTGGCCGAGCGGCTGGTCGGCATCGCCGTCGCCCGCTGAGTCTGCGGCGCCGTACGGCGCACCGCAGGATGGGCCGGTGAGCACCGACCGCAGCCGGCCCGACCTCGACGACACCACCGTGGAGGGCCTGGGCAAGCTCTCCGAGGCCCTCGAGACCATCGAGCAGGCACGCGGCCAGCTCTACGGCTTCCACCAGCACTCCGGCAAGGCCGACCTGCTGCTCCAGGACGCCGTCGAGCTCTTCCGCGAGGCCGGCCACACCCAGCTCGCCGACGACCTCGACCGCGACCTCGTCGGCCGCAACGTCATCGCCGACCGCTGGACCTTCCAGGTCGTCGAGGACTACGACGCCAACTACTGGTCGGTCTTCCGCGCCTTCGACCAGCGCGCCCGCGACGAGCTGTCCGACGGCGACCGGCACGTCTACGAGGCGCGGATGAAGCAGCGCGAGCGGACCAAGGGCCACCCCGGGCACGAGGCGGGGCCCGTCCTGGACGAGTGAGGAAGAACCTCCCTGCCCCCCGCCACCCGCAAGCTCGCGCCGGGACCCTGCAGGGAGGCCGAGCCGGGTCGCCGTCCGGACGTCACCGACGCAGACTCTGGGGATGACCATGCCCGAGCCCGACGAACCGCGCGACGCCCAGCCCTTCGGCAGCGAGGTGGCCCCGCCCGGCGACCCGGAGTCCCAGGGCGGCACCCCCGGCCCGGCCGACGGCGTCGCGGGTCCGAGCTGGCCGCCGGCCGAGACCGAGCCCGACGCGCAGCACTGATCGTGCGCAGGACGGCGGCGGGCACCAGACTCGACCCGTGACCACCCCCGGCTCCGACCCCACGCGCACCTCGACCGGCACCCCCGGGACGACCCCGGGTCCGGCCACCGCCGGCCCAGTCACCTCCGGCGGGACGAGGACGCCCGAGCGTCACCCCGTCCGCAACGCCGGCCGCACCGCCGGCCGCACGCTGGCCCTGGCGCTGCTGCTGTTCGTCACCGTCGTGCTGGTGCTGTTCGTCGTCTTCAACAACCAGACCGTCCAGATCAGCCTGGTCTTCACCGACGTCCAGGCCCCGCTGGTGCTCGCGCTGGTCGTCGCCGCGGTGCTCGGCGGCCTGCTGGTGTGGCTGGCCGGTCTGGTGCTGCGCGCCCGCCGCCGCTCCGGCTGAGCGGTCAGCCGGCCTCCCGCCCTGGGGGGAGCCGGTGCTTGCCCGTGGTTACCAGCCGGTAATACCGTTTGTTACCAGCGGGTACGGTCCCGCCGGCGACAGACGGGGAGCCACGGGCATGGGCCACTACACCGCGAACCTGCGGGACCTCGAGTTCAACCTCTTCGAGTTCCTCGACACCAAGGACCGGTTCGGCACCGGACCGTTCGCCCAGATGGACGTCGCGACCGCACGCGGCGTGCTGGCCGAGATCCGCCGGCTGGCCGAGGGTCCGCTCGCCGAGTCCTTCGCCGACGCCGACCGCAACCCGCCGGTGTTCGACCCGGCCACCTCCTCGGTGACCCTGCCCGAGAGCTTCAAGCGGTCCGTGCGCGCCATCGAGGACGGCGACTGGTTCTCCCTCGACCTGCCCGAACACCTCGGCGGCTCCGGCGCTCCGCACGCCCTGACCTGGGCGGCCTTCGAGATGGTGCTCGGCGCCAACCCCGCCGTCTTCATGTACGGCTCCTGGGCCGCCTTCGCCGCGATCCTCGACGAGCTCGGTACCCCCGACCAGCAGCGGCTCGCCCGGCTCATGCTCGAGCACAAGTGGGGGGCCACCATGGTGCTCACCGAGCCCGACGCCGGCTCCGACGTCGGCGCCGGCCGCACCAGGGCGGTCCGGCAGGACGACGGTTCGTGGCACCTCACCGGCGTCAAGCGGTTCATCACCTCGGCCGAGCACGACCTGTCGGACAACATCGTCCACCTGGTGCTGGCCCGCCCGGACGGCGCAGGGCCGGGGACCAAGGGGCTGTCGCTGTTCGTCGTCCCCAAGTTCCACGTCGACCTCGCGACCGGCGCGCTCGGCGAGCGCAACGGCGTGTACGTCACCAACGTCGAGGAGAAGATGGGCCTGAAGGTCTCCACGACCTGCGAGCTGACCTTCGGCGACGGGCCGGTGCCCGCGAAGGGCTGGCTGGTCGGCGAGGTGCACGACGGCATCGCGCAGATGTTCAGGGTCATCGAGCACGCCCGGATGTTCGTCGGCGCCAAGGCCATCGCCACGCTGTCGGCCGGCTACCTGGTGGCCCTCGACTACGCGAAGACCCGCATCCAGGGCGCTGACCTGACCGCGACCAGCAAGGACGCCCCGCGGGTCCCCATCACCCACCACCCCGACGTCCGCCGCTCGCTCATGCTGCAGAAGTCCTACGCCGAGGGCATGCGGGCGCTGTACCTCTACACCGCCACCTTCCGCGACCAGGTCACCGAAGCCGAGGCCGCCGGCACCGCCGACAGCGAGGAGGCGAGGCTCGCCGCCCGCGTCAACGACCTGCTGCTGCCGGTCGTCAAGGGCTTCGGGTCGGAGCGGGCCACCCAGCTGCTCACCCAGGAGTCGCTGCAGACTCTCGGCGGCTCGGGCTACCTGCAGGACTACCCGATCGAGCAGTACATCCGGGACTCCAAGATCGACACCCTCTACGAGGGGACGACGGCGATCCAGGGCCAGGACTTCTTCTTCCGCAAGATCGTCAAGGACGGCGGCGTCGCGCTGACCTGGCTGGCCGGCCAGATCCAGGCCACGATCGACGCCGAGGCGGGCAACGGCCGCCTCAAGGAGGAGCGCGCGGCACTGGCCACCGCCCTCGGCGATGTCCAGGCGATGCTCACGGCGATGTTCGGCCACCTCGCCAGGGCGCAGGAGGACCTCACCGCGCTGTACAAGGTCGGCCAGAACACCAGCCGGCTGCTGCTGGCCACCGGCGACCTGGTCACGGCCTGGCTGCTCGTGCGCCAGGCCGAGGTGGCGCTCGGCGCCCTGGCCGGCGAGGTCACCGGGAAGGACCGGCACTTCTACGAGGGGAAGCTCGCCGCCGCCCGGTTCTTCACCAGCCAGGTCCTGCCGCGGCTGTCCTCGGAGCGGGTCATCGTCGAGCACACCGACAACGCCCTCATGGAGGTCGACGAGGCCGCTCTGTGAAGAAGGGCCCCGTCCTCCCCACCCTTCGCAGGCTCAGGGCGGGGCCCGGGACGGGGCCGGAAGCTGCTGCCCGTGTCCCGATCGGGAGACCCTCCGGGCCCCGCGATCGGTGCACCCCGGCCAGGTGCCGTCCCAGTTGAGCTGACCTGGCCACGGCGGACGTCGTCTCCTCGTGGGACGGCGGCCGCCGACGAAGCCGGGCGGGAAAGCGGTTGCTACGGTTGCTACGGAGGTGGCCGACATGACCCGCTCGATCCCGCACCGCGAACTCCGGAACAACAGCTCGGCCATCCTGCGCGCTGTCCAGGCCGGCGAGACGTTCGAGATCACCAACCACGGTGAGGTGGTCGCCCTGCTCGTGCCCCCCGGCGCGCCGCGGCCGCTGCCGATCCGCCCAGCCCGGGTTCGTGGTGACTTCACCGACCTGCCGCGGGTCCAGCTCGAACACCCGGTACGGGAAGACCTCGACTTCCTGCGCGGGGACCGGTGAGCGTCTACCTCGACGCCTCGGCGGCGGCCAAGCTCGTCGTGGCGGAACCCGAGTCCGAGGGACTGGCCTCCTGGCTGAGAGACGCACGAGCGAGCGGCTCGGATGCCATGTCCTCCATGCTCCTCGAGACCGAGCTCCGCCGTCTGGCGTGGCGGGTCGGCATCGACCAGACAGCCGTCACCACGGTGTTGGACCGACTGGACCTCGTGGATGTCGACCGGTCCCTGTTCCGCGAGGCCGGGCTGTTGGCCGGTCGGCACCTCCGCAGTCTCGACGCGCTGCACGTGGCCGTCGCGATCCGCGTGGACGCCGACGTCTTCGTGTCCTACGACGACCGCCAAGCGGATGCAGCCGCGGCGGTCGGGCTGCGGGTGCTCGCGCCGACCTGACCCACCGGGCATGGACCTCTCCTCACCGGGGCATGTCCTCCACGACCGGGTACGACAGGGAGGACGACGATGACCGACCCCCAGGGCAGCGACCGGATCCAGCAGGACATCCCGACCGCGTCGGGCACCGGCGACAACAGCAGCACCGGCTCGGGGTTCGAGGACGTGCCCCTCACCCGCGAGGAGGCCGTCGAGCGCGACGCCGCCGCGGGCGACGAGCTCCCCGCCCGCGCCGACTCCGACGTCGCCCGCGCCCGGACGGACGGACCGTCCGGCGAGGTCCGGTGACCACACCACCATCCGGACGAAGGGACAACTGATGAGCCAATCCGACGACACCGGTTACGGGGAGTCCCCGGACACCACCAACGGCCCCAGCCAGAGCAACCTCGTCGACGGCGTCCCCGGCGAGGACCGGTCCGACGGCGGCGAGCGCGACGAGGTCACGCTGACCACCGACGACGACGCCCAGCGCGACGACGGGCTCATCCGCCCCGGCAACCTCCCCGACTGACGGAGGACCCCGGTCAGGGAGTCCTCTCAGATCCAGCCGTGCCGGCGCGCCGCCTCCACCGCGGCGTGCCGGTTCGGCGCGCCGAGCTTGGCCGCCGCGGCCGAGAGGTGGTTGCGCACGGTCCCCGCTGACAGGTGCGCCCGGGCGGCGATCTCCTCGACCGGGGCGCCCCCGACCGCCAGCTCGAGGACGTCGGCCTCGCGCGGCGTCAGCGGGCTGTCCCCCGCGCTGATCGCCTCCGCGGCCAGCTCCGGGTCCACGTAGCGCCCGCCCCGGTGCACCGTGCGGACGACGTCGGTGAGCACCGGCGCGCTCACCGTCTTGGGCAGGAACCCGCGCACGCCGGCCTCCAGCGCCCGCTTGAGGTGCCCCGCCCGGCCGTGCCCGGTGACGATCACCACCGCACAGCCCGGCAGCACGGTGGCCAGCTCCCCGGCGACGGAGATGCCGTCCCGGTCGGGCATCTGCAGGTCCAGGACGGCGACATCGGGCGTGTGTGCGCGGGCCATCGCCAGCGCCTCGGCACCGGAGGCGGCCTGGGCCACCACCTCGAGGTCCTCCTCCAGGGCCAGCAGCGCGGCCAGTGCCGAGCGGATCAGGTTCTCGTCGTCGGCCAGCAGCACCCGGATCACGCCGGGACCCTCACGGGCACGGCCGCGGCGAGGACGAACCGGTCGCCGTCCGGACCGGCCGAGAGCCGGCCACCGCTGGCCGCCAGCCGCTCGGCCAGGCCGGTGAGGCCGTTGCCCCAGGTCGTCCCCGCCCCGAGGGCGCCGTCGTTGGTCACCTGCAGCTCCGCCTCCCCACCGGCCGCCCGCAGCTCGACGGCGCACCAGCTCGCCCGGCTGTGCCGCAGCACGTTGGTCACCGCCTCCCGCACCACCCAGGCCAGCGCCGCCTGCACCGGCTGGCGCAGCGCCACGGCCTGCTCCTCGCCGGTCACCGTGACCTCCACCCCGGCCGCGCGCAGCACCGACCGGGCGCCCGCCAGCTCGCCGGGCAGGTCGGTGCGCCGGTACCCGCGGACGACGTCGCGGACCTCGCGCAGCGACTCCTCGGCGACCCGGCTGATGTCGGCGAGCTCCTCGGCCGCGCCGTCCCTCCCCCGCCGGACCAGCTCGGCGGCCAGCTGGCTCTTCACCGCGATGGCCGAGAGGTTGCGGCCCATGACGTCGTGCAGGTCGCGGGCGAAGCGCAGCCGCTCCTCGGCGACGGCGAGCTGGGCCTGCACGCCGCGGGTGCGTTCCATCTCGAGCACGACGTCCAGGATCCAGACGGTGAACCGGAACGCGGTGACCAGGGCGGCCACCGACGCCCAGATCGAGACGCCCACGACCGCCGCGGTCAGCGGCGAGCTGCCCTCCGCGAGCGACACCACGCCGGCGAGCGCGCCGCCGACGGCGGCGCCGGTGACGAGCGGCCGGGTCGGGACGGTCACCGACGCGCCCAGCAGCACCCCCGCGGCGACCAGGCCGGTCGTCCACGGCCCGGACGGCGACGGCCCGTCCGCACTGGCCGCCAGGGCGGCGCCCACCGTGACCAGCCCGGCCACGACGGCGACCGCCAGCGCCGGCCGGTCGGGGTGGGCGGGATCGTCGGGGCGGACGGCGCGGTCGCGGAACCCCTGTTGCGCGAGCACCAGGCTGGCCGCCGTGGTGGTCAGCGCGGCAGCGGCCAGCACGAGCGCCAGCCACCGGGGAGGAGCGCCCCAGCCCGGCGCCATCGCGAGCAGCAGGAACAACGGCAGGAACACCAGGGTCGAGTAGTACGACCAGCGGGTGTAGAGGTCGATGCGCTGCGGGTCGGTGCGGCTGCTCCACCAGCGCGCGACGGTCGGCACGGCGCCCATGCTGCCGTACCGACCGTCCCGTCCCGGGTCGCTCAGCGCCGCGGGGCCCAGCGGAACCACCGCGCGGTCGCGAACCCCGCGATCGCGGTCCAGGCCAGGAGCGTGCCCAGCGGGCCGAGCGCGGCCCACCACAGCTCGGCGCCGGCGACGACCCCGCCGTCCCAGGTGCGGCCGGACAGGCCCAGCTGCACGAGCTCCACGACCGGCGTGACCGGCAGCAGGCGGGCGGTCTCGGCGAGCGCGGCGGGCAGCACGCTGAGCGGGAAGAACAGCCCGGACAGCGCCGTGGCCACCATGACGACCGGCAGGGTGGTGATCTGCGCGGACTCCGGCGTGCGGGTGAAGGTCGTGCTCGCGGTGGCCAGCGCGACCATCAGCGCGGTACCGAGCAGCACGGCCAGCACCGGCAGGACGACGTCCGCCGGCGCCCGCCACCTGCCGAGCACGGCGACCCCCACGGTGACCAGCGCCAGCTGGCCGACCGTGACCAGCAGCGTGGGGACGGCTGTGGCGAGCAGCACCTGGCCGTCGCTGAGCTCGCCGGTGCGCAGGCGCTGCAGCACGAGGTCCTCGCGCCGGGCGACGTAGGTGGTCACCAGGTTGTAGTAGGTCAGGAAGACCAGGGTGACGCCGACGGCGGTGGTGAGCAGCCCGTGCCCGCCCTCGCCGGCGCCGATGCCGAGCACCGGGACGGCGGCCACGAGCAGCAGGGGTGTGATCACCGAGTTGACGACGGCGGTGCGGTTGCGCGCCAGCAGGCGGGTCTCGGCGGCGGCGAGGGCGCCGACGCGCCGCAGCGGGGACGGGCCGACGGGGGTGGCGAGCGTGGTCATCGGGTGCTCCTCGCGGGTCGGTGGGTCACTCGGCGTCGGCGACGGCGAGGAAGGCCTGCTCCAGGGAGGCGGACCGGGCCTGCAGGCCGCGCAGCACCACGCCGTACGCGGCGGCCCAGGCGAGCAGCCGGGCGAGCGCCGGCTGCAGCGCTCGGGTGTGCCACTCGACCCGCGGGCCGGCGCTGACCACGTGGACGCCCGCGGGCACCGGTGGCGGCGGGACGCCGTCGTCCAGGGTGAAGCGGATGGTGGCCGGCTGGGTCTCGGCGATCTCCTCGCGGGTGCCGGCGAGCACGATCCGCCCGGCGCGCATGACCGCGATGCGGTCGGCCAGCTCCTCGGCCTCCTCCAGGTGGTGCGTCGTGAGCACCACCGCGGCACCGTCGTCCACCAGGCCGCGGACCAGGCGCCACACGGTGCGCCGGCTCTCCGGGTCCAGGCCGGTGGTCGGCTCGTCGAGGACCAGCACCCGCGGACGGCCGAGCAGCGCCAGCGCGAGGTCCAGCCGGCGGCGCTCCCCGCCGGAGAGGCTGCGCACCCGGACGTCGGCCCGGCCGGTGAGGTCGACCTGCGCCAGCGCCTCGTCGACCGGGCGGGGCGCGGTGAGGGTGCCGACCCAGGTCCGCACCGTCTCGGCCACGGTCAGGTCGCCGGGCAGACCGCTGACCTGCAGCAGCACACCCAGGTGCGGGCGGACGGCGGCCCGCTCGCGCCGCGGGTCGGCACCGAGGACCCGCACCGACCCGCCCGACGCCGGGGCCAGGCCCTCGAGCACCTCCAGGGCGGAGGTCTTGCCGGCGCCGTTCACGCCGAGCAGCGCGAACACCTCACCCGGCCGGACCTCGAAGGACACCCCCCGGACCGCCTCGAAGTCGCCGTAGCGGCGCCGCAGGTCGGCGACCTCGACGGCGGGCAGGACGGCCGCCGTGGCCGACGGCGGGGCGGGTGCGACGGACGGGTGCACGGCGACCTCCTCGGTGCGCCCGCCGGCCGGGGTCCGGCCGTTCCTCCGGGGCGCACCCCTGACGCTGCCGTCGTCCCCGCGTCGGCACAGGTGCCGTCCCTCACGACTTCTCCCGGCAACGCCACGGGCCCCCCATGACGGATGTCATGGGGGGCCCGTGGTGGCGGGATCGGGGTGCGCTACACGCGGGTCGCCGACCGGCCCTGCTTCGTCACGATGGCCTTGTCCTCGGCGAGGTCGCGGGTCCTGGTCTCGCCGTAGGAGAGCACCGCCACCAGCGTGATGACGGCGCAGACGGCGAGGTAGATCGACACCCGCATCGGGTTGGGATCGGTGAAGCTGCCCAGCAACGCCACCGCGATCAGCGGCGCGGGAGCACCGGCGACCACCGAGGCGAGCTGGTACCCGACCGACACGCCCGAGTAGCGGGCCTTGGTGCCGAACAGCTCCGAGAGGAAGGCAGCCTGTGGGCCGTACATCGCGCCGTGGAAGAGCAGGCCGACGGTGACCGCCACCACCACGAGCGCGAAGCTCTGCGTGTCGAGCAGGCCGAAGAAGACGAAGCCCCACACGCCGACGCCGACGGCGCCGAACAGGTAGACCGGCCGGCGGCCCACCCGATCGGAGAGGGCGCCCCACAGCGGGATGGTCACCAGGTGCACGGCGGCCCCGATGAGCACCGCGTTGAGCGCGAACGAGGTCTCGAGGCCGAGCACCTGGGTGACGTAGGTGAGGCTGAAGGCCGTGATGACGTAGTAGGAGACGTTCTCCGCGATGCGGGCACCCATGGCGACGAGCACCTCGCGCTTGTAGCGGGAGATCACGGTGACGATGGGGGCCTTCTCGACCTCACCGGTCCGCGCGGCCTCCTCCTCAGCCTTGCGCTGTGCCTCGAGGAAGACCGGCGACTCGGACACGGCCAGCCGGACCCACAGGCCCACCAGGATGAGCACGGCGGAGAGCAGGAACGGGATCCGCCAGCCCCAGCTGGCGAAGGCCTCGTCGGACTGGAAGGCGGCCAGCACGGCCAGGACACCCGTGGACAGCAGTTGGCCGGCGGGCGCGCCGGCCTGCGGCCAGGACGCCCAGAAGCCGCGGTGCTCCGGCTTGCCGTGCTCGGAGACGATGAGGACGGCGCCGCCCCACTCGCCGCCGAGGGCGAACCCCTGGACCAGCCGCAGGGTGATCAGCAGGATCGGAGCGAGCACGCCGACCGTGGCGTAGGTGGGCAGCAGGCCGATGGCGAACGTGGCGCCGCCCATCATGAGCAGCGAGATCACCAGCAGTTTCTTGCGGCCGATCCGGTCACCGAAGTGGCCGAAGACCAGTCCGCCGATCGGGCGCGCGGCGAACCCGATCGCGTAGGTGGCGAAGGCGGCGAGGACGCCGACGAAGTCGTCCTGCTCCGGGAAGAACAGCGGTCCGAAGACGAGTGCGGCGGCCGAGCCGTACAGGAAGAAGTCGTACCACTCGACGGTGGTGCCGACGATGCTCGCGCCGACGACGCGGCCGAAGCGCGTGCCGGAGTCTGCGGGTGCGGTCATGGGGTCTCCTCGTCGAGGGTCATGCAGAGTCCGGCCCGACGGTAGAGATGGCAACCCCCCGCTGCCCATGTGCTGCGGCCCCCCACTTGTGACTGCGGTCATGTGTCCTCCCGCCATGCCGAACCGCGCCGTCCGCTGCACCGGTGTGGGCCGATCCCGTCCCAGGGGTCGGCAGAGTGATGTGGCTCACCACCATTCAGGCTCGGTGGACTGTGTGGGCTCACGACGTGTGTGCGGACGACGGGACGCCCTAGCCTTCGGCGGCATGGCGGACTCAGGAACCCTCAGCGGCCGGCGGGCCCTCGTCACCGGCGGCGCCTCGGGCATCGGCCGGGCGTGCGCGGTCCGGCTGGCCGAGGCCGGCGCGGACGTGGTCGTCGTCGACCGCGACGCCGACGCGGCGAAGGCGGTGGCGGCGGCGGTCGGGGGGACGGCGGTCGCCGTCGACCTCTCCGACCTCGACGCCGTCGACGGCCTGGACCTCGACGTGGACGTGCTGGTCAACAACGCCGGGCTGCAGCACGTGGCGCCGCTGCACGAGTTCCCGGTCGACCGCTTCTCGCTGATCCTGCGGCTGATGCTGGAGACGCCGTTCCGGCTGGTCCGCGGCGCGCTGCCGCACATGTACGGCCGCGGCTGGGGGCGGATCGTCAACGTCAGCTCGGTCCACGGGCTGCGGGCCTCGGCGTACAAGAGCGCCTACGTCACCGCCAAGCACGGTCTCGAGGGGCTGTCGAAGGTGATCGCGCTGGAGGGCGCCCCGCACGGGGTCACCTCCAACTGCGTCAACCCCGCCTACGTGCGCACCCCCCTGGTGGAGAACCAGATCGCCGACCAGGCGAAGGCGCACGGCCTGTCCGAGGACGAGGTCGTGGAGCGGATCATGCTCGCTCCCGCGGCCGTCAAGCGGCTGATCGAGCCCGAGGAGGTCGCCGAGGCGGTCGCCTACCTCTGCTCCCCGGTCGCCGCGTCGATCACCGGCAGCTCCCTGGTCATGGACGGCGGGTGGACCGCCCACTGATGGAGGACCCTCTTCCCCCTGCCGGAGAAGGACCCCGTCCTCCTCACCGCTCGCAGGCTCGCGGCGAGCCCCGGGACGGGGCCGCGGCGGGACTCGGCAGGGGGCCGGTGCCGGCGGCCGGGCGGCTCGACGGCGCCGCGGAGTACTTCGCGCTGCTGCTCGAGGAGGCGGCGGCGATCGAGTTCGAGGGGCCGGTGGTGCGCGCCCGGGCCGCCGGTGCCGACGGCGCGACGCTCGCCGGGCTGGAGCGGGTCAAGCTGCTGGCCCTGCAGGTGCGCGACGCCTTCGCCGCCCGACGCCGCCGGGAGTCCGAGCTCGCCGCGCTGTTCGACACCGCCAGCGACCTCGCCGCGCTGCGCAGCGTCGACGAGGTGCTCACCGCCATCGTCCGGCGGGCCCGGCAGCTCCTGGGCACCGACGTCTCCTACCTGACCCTGCACGACGACGCCCGCGGCGACACCTACATGCGGGTGACGGACGGCTCCGTCTCGGCCCGGTTCCAGGCGCTGCGGCTGCCGATGGGGGCCGGCCTCGGCGGCCTGGTCGCGCAGACCGCCGCGCCGTACGCCACCGCCCGCTACTTCGCCGACCCGCGCTTCCAGCACACCGACGAGATCAACGGGGGCGTTGCCGAGGAGGGCCTGGTCGCCATCCTCGGCGTCCCGCTGGTCCGCGGGTCGCGGGTGATCGGGGTGCTGTTCGCCGCCGACCGCAACGAGCGGCTCTACGACCGCTCCGAGGTCTCGCTGCTGGGCTCGCTGGCCGCGCACGCGGCGATCGCGCTGGACAACGCCCGCCTGCTCGAGGAGACCCGGTCGGCGCTGGAGGAGCTGTCGACGGCCACCCGGGAGCTGCGGGCCCACACCGCCTCGGTGGAGCGGGCCGCCGGCGCGCACGACCGGTTCATCGACATCGTGCTGCGCGGCGGCGGGGTGGAGGACGTCGCGGCCGCGGTCACCGAGGCGCTCGGCGGGCGGATCACCATCCTCGACGAGCACGGCCGCGGCACGCCGTCCCCTGGGTCGGACGGCGACCTGCCGCCCGACCCCGCGGCCGCCCTCACCTTCGCCCGCTCGACCGGCCGGACGGTCCGCGACGGCAGCTGGTGGACCGCTGCGGTGACCGTGGGCGCCGAGTTGCTGGGCGGCCTGGTGCTGCACCGGGACGTCGAGCTCTCCGACTCCGACCAGCGCATCCTGGAGCGCGCCGCGCTGGTGACCTCCCTGCTGCTGCTCATCCGGCGCACCGCCAGCGAGGCCGAGGGCCGGGTGCGCGGCGAGTTGCTGGAGGAGCTGCTCGGGCCGGCACTGCGCGACCCCGACGGGCTGCGGGAGCGCGCCCGCCGGCTGGGCGCCGACCTCGACCGGCCGCACGCCGTCGTCATCGCCCTGGCCGAGGAGCGCTGTCGGGGCCGGGCGCTGGCCGCCGCCACCCACCTGGCCGCCGTCCGCGGCGGGCTGGCCGGCCTGAACGACGGGCGGGTGGTGCTCTGCCTGCCGGGTCAGGAGCCCGGCGCCGCGGCGGCGCTTGTCTGCCGGGAGCTCACCTCGGCCGTGGGCCGGCCCGTGACCGTCGGCGGCGCCGGGCCGGTGCAGGGGCCGGCCGCGGTCGCCCCCGCGCACGTCGAGGCCCGGCGGTGCGCCTCGACGCTGGTCGCCCTGGGCCGGGCCGGTCAGGCGGCCAGCGCCGACGAGCTCGGCTTCGTCGGGCTGCTGGTCGGCGAGGGGCGGGACGTGCACGGCTTCGTGACCGCCACCCTCGGCCCGGTGCTGGACTACGACGAGCGGCGCGGCACCGACCTGGTGGGGACGCTGCGGGCCTGGTTCGACGCCGGCGGGTCACCGGCGCGGGCGGCGGAGACCCTGCAGGTGCACGTCAACACCGTCACCCAGCGCCTGGAGCGGGTGGGCCGGCTGCTGGGCCGCGACTGGTCGGCGCCGGAGCGGGCCCTGGAGGTGCACCTGGCCCTGCGGCTGCACCGCCTGACCCGTCCCGCCGGCGGCTGATCCGGCGCCGCTGTGCACAGGTGGTGGTCCCGCACGGCAGCGAGACCACCACCTGTGCACAACAGGCGAGGTGGGGACCACGGTCAGCGCACGACGGTGGACCCGGCCCTCCTACCCTGGTCGGGTGCACGCCCTCCTGACCCGCCTGCCCGCGGCCGCGTGGGCGGCGCGGGCGCAGGCGCACGCGGAGCGGGCCGACGCGCTGACCGCGGACCACCGGGCCCGCCGCGCCACCGGCACCCGCCACCCGGTCGAGGACTTCCTCTACGAGTACTACAGCGCCCGCCCCGCGCAGCTGCGCCGCTGGCACCCCGGCCCCGGGGTGGTCCTCGAGCCCGGCGCCGACGGCACCGCACCGCACGCCGCCTGGCGCTGGTACACCACCGACGACGACGGCGCGGTCACCCTCGACCTCGACGCCTTCCGGGCCGACCGCGGGGACACCGTCGCGTTCGTCGCCCGGCTGCTGGCCGCGACCGCGTCCCGGCCGGCGCACACCGGCTGCTTCGGGCTGCACGAGTGGGCGATGGTCTACCGAGCCGACGAGCACCGGCACCCGCTGCCGTTGCGGCTGGGCCGGGCCGGCACCGACGCCGTCGTCGAGTCCCACCCGGTGCGCTGCTCGCACTTCGACGCGTTCCGGTTCTTCACGCCCGCCGCCGTCGGCCGCAACCGGCTGCGGCCCACCCGCGCCACCCAGGTCGAGCTGGAGCAGCCGGGCTGCCTGCACGCGACCATGGACCTCTACAAGTGGGCCTACAAGCTCGGTCCCGCCGTCCCCGGCGACCTGCTGCTGGACTGCTTCGTGCTGGCGGCCGACGTCCGGGAGCTGGACATGCGCGCCTCGCCGTACGACCTGCGCGAGGCCGGCTACGAGCCGGTCGCGATCGAGACGCCGGAGGGCAAGGCGGAGTACGTCACCGCGCAGCGGGCGTTCTCCCGCCGGGGCGCCGCCCTCCGGTCCCGGCTGCTCGAGGTGTGCGACCGGCTCCTGCGGGGCTGACCGGCGCAGGCGTCACCGCCGGCACCCACGCGGTGCGTCGACCCCGTGGGCACCGGCGGTGCCGGGCTGCGTCCGGACCTCGGCTAACCGGTCACGCAGTCGAAGCTGCTCGCCTCCTCGGGGCTCCCCGAGCCGCTGTACTGCGGGTGCGCCGGGTACTCGCACAGCGGCCGCGTGCGGGTGGCGCCGGGGTTGGTGTCCCGGACGACGGGGTCGGCCGGCGGCGCGCCGGTCGTGACCCAGTGGTCCAGGGCGGTGAGGGAGTCCCAGCCGGCGGCGAAGGCGGCGGCGACGTTGGCGTGGTTGGCGCCGGGGACCAGGTAGAAGCGGGCGAACGCGTCGACCCGGCGCTGCCCCATGGTCTGCACCAGCCCCTCGTAGTACTCGACCGTGGCCCGGTGGCTGACCAGTTCGTCCGCCGTCCCGTGCAGCAGCAGCAGCTTCCCGCCGCTCCTCGCGAAGGGCCGCAGGTCGGTGCTGTTGACGTCCTGCAGCGCGGTGAGCTGCGAGATGCGGTCCTGCCAGGGGCCCGGCGCCAGCGGGTCCAGGGACAGCGAGTCGTAGCCGGGGTCACGGGTCACGGCGTACTTCACCCAGGCGTCCCAGAACTGCATGCC
The DNA here is from genome assembly GCF_053502545.1 of Geodermatophilus sp. URMC 65. Taxonomy (NCBI): domain Bacteria; kingdom Bacillati; phylum Actinomycetota; class Actinomycetes; order Geodermatophilales; family Geodermatophilaceae; genus Geodermatophilus; species Geodermatophilus sp. URMC 65. The sequence goes on along the minus strand of NZ_CP199954.1, from coordinate 2,974,438 downwards.
GTAGCCGGCCGTCTTCGGCATGGGGCTGGCCGGCGCGGTCGTCCCCAGGCCGAGCAGCGGTGTCGACATGTCCGCGCCCGAGAGGAACGGGAAGCCCGGGTAGCCGGTCTCACCGCTGGCCAGGGGGTACGGGAACGTGATCGCACTGGAGACGGCGCGGATGGCGGTGATCTGCGGGTCGGACAGGCAGGTGTCACCGGTGTCCTGCCCCTCCGGGCAGCGGAGGACGGCGGGGTCGAAGTCGCAGGCAGGCTCGTTGCTGATGACGCCGTCGGTCAGCCCGTCGAGGCCGTCGCAGGCCGTGATCACTGCGTCGTAGAGCAGCACCTGCTGGGCGGGACGGGGGAAGGCGCCCGGCGCGGCGAGCTGGCGGGTCATGTGGCCGAAGTACAGGTCGAGGGTGGCGGCGTTGAACGCGGGATAGACGCTGATGACCCCGTCGAAGTCGCGCTCCCAGCGCTGGGCGACGGCGAGCGCCTCCCGGCCGCCGGTGGAGCCGCCGGCGAAGTAGGTCTGCTCGAGGCTGTTCCTGCCGTAGTACCGGCCGATGACGAACACGCCGGCGTCCCGGGTCTTCTTCAGGGCGTCGCCGGCGAAGTTGCGCAGCGCCTCGTCGTTGGCGAGGAAATCGCCGTAGAGCGAGGGGGTCGGCAGGACGCCGGCGGGTGCCTGGTGCCCGGAGTCGCTGGCGAAGGTCGCGTACCCGCGGCCGAGCGGCCGAGGGGCGTCGCTCGGACCGAAGGGGACGTTCCCGTCGAGCGCCGGGATGGTCCCGTTGTAGCCGCCCCCGCCGAACATCAGCGCCTTCTGGTTCCACGCGGTGGGCAGCGCCACCTGCATGCGGATGTCCGGGGCGGCGGGGTCCACGGGGTGCAGCGCGGCGGTGACCCTGCAGTGCTCCCCGATCGCGGTGGTGCCGCTCCCGGACGGCGCCACGAGGGTGGCCTCGGCCACCTCGCCGCCGGTCGTGGGGAGGCCGATCTCGCGCGCCGGGATGTCGACCCCCGCGAGCGCCGCACACCGCGCGGCGGCGTCCGCGGCACCCGCCGGCGTCGTCCAGCCGAGTGAGGCGACGACGGCGAGGGCGACCCCCGCCACGACCGTCCTGGCTCTGGTCAGGTCCATGGGACTCCTGTCGTTCGACGGTGCAGGCGCGGGCGAGGCGGTGGCGTGCGCGGCTCGGCGGGACCCGAGCGCCCGCCGTGGACGCCGAGTGAGGCGGGTGACACGGTAGGGAGTGGCACGCGCCGTCTCCAGGTGAGCGGACTCCACAGTCGCGACACCGGGTGTGGGGTCCGCGCCCACACCGACCGGGCGTCCCGTGCGTCGTACCGTCGTGCGCGTGACCTCCGGAGCCTCCGACCGTCTGCGGACCGACCGCTGGCTGCGCCTCGACGGGACGACGAACACCCGCGACCTGGGCGGGCTGCCCACCGTCGACGGCGGGGCGACGGTCCCGAGGCGGGTGCTGCGCAGCGACAACCTGCAGACGCTCAGCGAGGACGACGTCCGCCGGCTGGTGGATGACGTGCGGCTGCGCGAGGTGGTCGACCTGCGCACCACCGCCGAGGTGCTGCTGGAGGGCCGCGGCCCGCTGCGCGCGGTGCCCGAGGTGACGCACCGGCACTTCACCCTGCTGCCCGAGCGCGGCCACCACACCGACGTGTTCGCCGTCGAGGAGGCCGACGTGCCGGAGCTCCCGGCCGACTGGGCCGAGTCGATCCTGCCGCGGCAGGTGGCCGAGGGCGACCAGGGCGAGCCCCCGGCGGTGCGCTCCTACCTGGGCTACCTCGCGCACCGACCGGAGAACGTGGTCGCCGCGCTGCGCGCCCTGGCCGCGGCCACGGACGGCGCCACCGTGGTGCACTGCGCCGCGGGCAAGGACCGCACGGGGGTCGTGGTGGCCTTCGCGCTCGCCGTGGCCGGCGTCCCGCACGAGGAGATCGTCGCCGACTACGCACTGACCGCCGAGGTCATCGACGACCTGGTCGCCAAGCTGGCCGCGTCACCGACCTACGCCGAGGACATGGTGCGCCGCGACGTCGCCAGCCACACGCCGCGGGCGGAGACCATGCGCCGGGTGCTCGAGCTGCTCGACGAGCGGCACGGCGGCCCGCAGGGCTGGCTCACCGCGCACGGCTTCGGCCCCGAGGAGCAGGCCACCCTGCGCGCGCGACTGCGGAGCTAGCACCTGCAGCTACGACTCGTGGCCCCCTTCAGGGTCCCGCGGTGAGCTTGCGAGCCGTGGGGGGAAGGGGGTCCTCCTCTTGTGCCGGTACATGTCGGCGTCGGAGGCGCGCAGCAGCTCGTCGGCGCTGCCCGATCCGCCGCTGTGGACGGCGACGCCCACGCTGGTGCCGACGGCGACGCCGGCGCCCTCGAGGCGGAAGGGTTCGTCGAAGCAGCCCAGCACGCGGGCGACGACGCGGCCGGCGTCCTCCGGCCGGGCGAGGACGGGCAGCAGGACGGCGAACTCGTCGCCGCTGAGCCGGCCGACCAGGTCGCCGGGGCGGATCGCGGCCCGCAGCCGGGCGGCCACCTGCCGCAGCAGCTCGTCACCGGCGGCGTGGCCGAGCGAGTCGTTGACCGCCTTGAACCGGTCGAGGTCGCAGAAGAGCACGCCGACGTGCTGGTCGGCGGGCGTGGTGGCCAGCGCCTCGCCGAGCCGTTCGAGGAAGAGCACCCGGTTGGGCAGCCCGGTGAGCGCGTCGTGGGTGGCCTGGTGCCGCACGGTCTCGAGCAGGCGGGCCCGCTGGAGTGCGGTCGCGGCCTGGTCGCCGACACCGCGCAGGCGGTGCAGGACGTCGCCGGCGAGGACCTCGGGGGCCCGCCCGGCCGGCCAGCTCGCGGTGGCCACGCCGAGGAAGGTGCGCCCGGCCACGACCGGGACGGCGACGACGTCGGTGAGCTCGAGGGCCCGGAGCAGCCGCTCCAGGACGGGGCTGCTCGTATCGGGCCGCAGGAAGCGCGGCTCCCGGTCCGTCAGCATCCCGACCAGCTCCGGGACGTCCTCGGCGTGGAGGGGCGTGCCGTACATCAGCTGCTGGTGCTCCTCCACGGGGTCCACGTGGGCGGCCGTGCGCAGGCAGCCCTCCGCGGGGTCCCATAGCATCACCGCGGCGCTGTCGCAGCCGACGACCCGGGGCAGCGCCTCGGCGACCACCGCGCAGACGTCGACGGCCTCGGTGGCGCCGGCGAGCTCGTGGGCCAGGGTGAGCAGCGTCCCGGCGCGGTCGGCCTCCTGCCGGGAGCTCTCCAGCGCCATGAGCAGGTCGAGGGCAGCCGCGGCGTAGCCGGCGTAGGCGCCGAGCATCTGGCGTTCGTGCTCGAGGCCGCTGTCGCCGGGCCGGTAGACCGTGGCCAGCCGGCCGTGCACCCGGCGGGCGGAGGCGACGTCGACCGCGACGACGTTCGGGCCCGGGTCGGCGCCGGCCATGAGCGTGGCGGCGAGGACGTCGACCTGGTGCTGCGGCAGGCCGGCGCTGCGCACGAGCGCGGGACCGCCTGCGGGGTCGGCCACGGCGAGCAGCCAGCCCGGGGCGAGCACCGCCTCGGCGGCCTTCTCGATGATCCGCTGGAGGACGGTCTCGACGTCCTCGCTGGCGACCAGGTCGGCAGCGGCCGACTGCAGGATGCGCAGCTGCTCGCGGAGGGCGAGCAGCTCGGTGACGTCGTCGTCGCTGCGGCGGCGTCCGCCCAACCGGCGCCGGCGCTCCCAGGTGAGGTGGTAGACGCAGACCGGGTGGCCGTCGGACTCGCACTCGAGGTGCACGAGCTCGGCCGGGGGGAGACCGAAGATCGTCGGCACCATGCCGATGAGGCCCTGCGCGTACTCGCAGTCCAGGCGGGAGTGCTGGTAGCCGTCGCGCAGCCGGTAGCTCAGCGTCGCGTGCGTGGCGCCGGCCTCGACCACCCGCATCGTCGAGGTCGTGGAGAACTTGGCGACGGCACGGGGCAGCTGGCGGTACACCTGGCGCGGTGAGCCCATCGCCCGGATGAGCAGCACCAGGGCGGGGGCCAAGCCGTGAGCGAGGGCCTCGCGGCCGACGCGGAACATGGTCTGCCGGTCGCCGAGCACCTCGGTGGCGGCGGTGAACAGCTTGATCCGGGTGTCGTAGCTGGTCCAGTGCGACGGCAGCTCGAGCTCGGCGGCGGTGAAGGGCACGCCGGCACGGCGCAGCACCTCCGCGACCGCGTCGTCCCCGCCCTGCTGGCGCACGTAGCTCAGCAGCAACCCCGTGGTGGCGCCGGACGTCTCCCGGGCCTCGGACACCGCAGGGCCGCTCACCTGGGGCCACCCGTTCTGCTCACGCCCGTCCCATCGGCAGGACGGGCCCCGGGGTTGAACGGGTACACCCCATGGGGGGAGGACGCAGCCGGGCTCCGCGGGGTGCTGCGCACAGGAGTGCCCTTCCGGCAGGCACTGCGAGTGGCACTGGCCGCCCACACGACCTCCATCGCCGTCATGGAGGTCGTCGACAAGGCCGTGGTGCTGTCGGTCCCCGGCGCCATGGAGGCCCGCATCTCCACCGCCCTGTTCTGGCTCGCCCTCGCAGGTGCGCTGGCGGTCGCCTCCGTGGTGACCCTGCCGATCGACCGGGCGATGATGAGCCGCGGTCGGGGACACGCCGTCGTCCACGGCCTGCACGGGTGAAGGCTCCCCGGACAGCAAGCGACCCCGGTCTCCACGAGGAGGCCGGGGTCGCGCGTCGTCGGGAACGGCTCAGCGGGTGAACCCGCTGCTGTTCGCCATCGTCAGCAGCTCGTCGCGCATCGCCGGGCTACTGGTGCGCGCGAGGGCGCGGTCGAGCGCCCGACGCGTCCGCGCCGCCTGCCGACGCCGCCGCCAGCTGGAGGTCACGCTGTTCATGACTCGTTGCCTTCTTCCGGTCTCGTGAGGTCTACACCTTGCACAATGCAGGTGCACCGCACACTATTCCGAAGAAACCCAGGCAACTCGCTAGGCGCAGCGATGATCCCTCACCTCGGAGGGTGACGTCGCCCTCAGCTGACGGCCAGCAGCAGGACCCGTCCCCCACCCTCGCGAGCTCGGGGCGGGACCCGTGACGGGGAGGTCCTCCGTCAGTCGATGCCGAGCTCCCGGCGCGCCGCCGCCCGGGCGGCCTGCGGGTCGTCGGTCAGCAGCGCCGCCTCCGCGGCCCGCCGGCACGCGTCGGTGTCGACGACGGCCAGCCGGGCGCCGACACCGGCGATCGACGAGGCCGCACACGACAGCGAGGTGACGCCGAGGCCGACGAGGACGCAGGCCAGCAGCGGGTCGGCAGCGGCCTCCCCGCAGACGCCGACCGGCTTCCCGGTACGGCGGCCGGCCTCGGCGGTGAGCTGCACCAGGGCCAGCAGCGCCGGCTGCCACGGGTCGGTGAGGTCGGCGAGGTCGGCCGAGAGCCGGTCGGCGGCCAGCGTGTACTGCGAGAGGTCGTTGGTGCCGATCGACAGGAAGTCCACGTGCTGCAGCAGCCGCTCGGCCATCAGCGCCGCCGAGGGCACCTCGATCATCACGCCAGGGGTCAGCCCGCGGGCGCGCACGCGCGCGGCGAAGTCCGCGGCCTCGGCGACGGTGGCCACCATCGGCGCCATCACCCAGGGCTCGGCGCCGGCCCGGCGGGCGCCCTCGGCGATCGCGTCCAGCTGCCGCTCCAGCAGGCCGGGGTCGCGGCGGGCGACGCGCAGTCCGCGGACGCCCAGCGCCGGGTTCTCCTCGTCAGGCATCGTGGCGAAGGCCAGCGGCTTGTCCGACCCGGCGTCCAGCGTGCGGACGACGACCCGCTGGCCGGGGAAGGCCTCGAACACCTCGGCGTACCCCGCCGCCTGCTCCTCCACCGAGGGCTCCTCGGCCCGGCTGAGGAAGGCCAGCTCGGTGCGCAGCAGCCCGACGCCCTCGGCGTGCTTGGCCGCCGCACCCCGCGCCCCCGCACCGTCCTGCACGTTGGCCAGCACCTTGACCTCGAGACCGTCGCGGGTGCGGCCCGGGCCGGTGTACCCGGCCAGCGACGCGGCGGCGGCCTGCGCGGCCGCCACGCGGGCGCGGGCGTCCTCGGGGTCCGGGTCGACGGTGACCGTGCCGCGCTCGCCGTCGAGCAGCACGGTGGCGCCCTCCGGGACGTCGCCCAGGCCGCCGACGGCCACCACGCAGGGCAGCCCGAGCTGGCGGGCGATGATCGCGGTGTGGCTGGTCGTGCCGCCCAGCCGGGTGGCCAGGCCGGTGATGCGGGTCGGGTCCAGTCCCGCGGTGTCGGCCGGCGCGAGGTCCTCGGCCAGCAGCACCGAGGGCTGCTCCGGGCTCGGGACGCCGGGCTCCCCCTGCCCGGTCAGCTGGGCGACGATCCGGTCCCGGACGTCGCGGACGTCGGTCACCCGCTCGGCCATCAGCCCGCCCAGGCTGGTGAACAGGTCGACGAACTGCTGCGCGGCCTGCACGGTGGCGACGGCGGCGGGCGTGCCGGCGTCGATCCGCTGCTCGACCGCCGAGAGCAGGCCGCGGTCGCGGGCCAGGCCGGCGGTGGTGGCCAGCACCTCCGCGCTCACCCCGGTCGCCGCGCTCGCGCGCTCGGTGAGCCGGTCGGCCACCACGCCGGCCGCTGCCGCGAAGCGCTCCTTCTCCCCCGCGCGCTCCTCCTCGGCGACCACGACGCCGTCGTCGGACGGCAGCAGGACCGCGCCCGAGGGCCGCACCACCGGGCCCCAGGCCACCCCGGGGACGACGGGCGTGCCGGGCAGCACCACCGGACCGACGGTGGACGGGGCGGCGGTTCCGGGAGCGTGGGTGGTCATGGCTACCTCGCACGGGTCGGTGGTGCAGGTCTGGAGGACGCTGGAGTCCGGCTATGACAAGAGTCACCAATGGGTGTTGACTTGTCAACGGATCGCACGTAGAACAACAGCAACACAACACGAAGCCAACACAAACGGGCAACCCGTGTGTGCTAGAGGGCAGGGAGGTGGGCCGTGTACGCGGAGGAACGTCAGCAGACGATCGCCGGTCTCGTCGCCGACCGCGGCCGCGTCGCGGTGACCGCGCTGGCCGAGGAGTTCGGCGTCACCACCGAGACCGTGCGCCGCGACCTCGCGGCCCTCGAGCGTGCCGGGATGCTGCGCCGCGTGCACGGTGGCGCCGTCCCGGCCGGCTCGCTCACCTACGTGGAGACCGCGCTCGGCGAGCGGCACGGCACCCGCAGCGAGCAGAAGCGCAAGATCGCCGCGGCCGCGCTCGACCTCCTGCCCGGTCCCGACGGCAGCCTGCTGCTCGACGGCGGCAGCTCCACCGCCGCCCTCGCCGAGATCCTCCCCGGCGATCGCCGGCTGCTGGTCGCCACCCACTCGGTGCCGATCGCCGCCCGGCTGGCCGCCGCTCCGCGCGTGGACCTGCACGTGCTCGGCGGCCGGGTCCGCGGGATCACCCAGTGCGCCGTCGGCGAGCGGACCGTCGCCACCCTCGCCGACCTGCGCGTCGACGTCGTCTTCCTGGGCGCCAACGGCATCACCCCCGAGCACGGGTTCACCACCCCCGACGAGGCGGAGGCCTCGGTGAAGCGGGCGATGATCCGGGCCGGGCAGAAGGTCGTCGTCCTGGCCGACAGCAGCAAACTCGGCCGCGAGCACCTGGTCCGTTTCGCGACGCCGGCCGACGTCGACGTCCTGGTCACCGACGCCGAGGCCGCACCGGCCGACCTCGCCCGTCTCGAGGACGCCGGGATCGAGGTCGTGGTCGCATGAATGGGCTCGTTGTCACCCTCACCGCCAACCCCAGCCTGGACCGGACGCTCTCGCTGCCCGGCCCGCTGGTGCGTGGCGGCGTGGCCCGCCTGGCGCCGAGCTCCACCGAGCCCGGCGGCAAGGGCGTGAACGTCGCCCGCGCGGTCGCCGTCGCCGGCGGGGACGTCGTCACCGTGCTGCCCGCGGCCGACGACGACCCGATCGTGCGGGCGCTGCGCGGGCTGGACCTGCCGATGGCCACGGTCCCGATCGCGACGCCGGTGCGGACCAACTACACGCTGGCCGAGCCCGACGGCACCACCACCAAGCTCAACGAGCCGGGCGCCCCGCTGGACGAGGAGGCCCGGGGAGCGCTGACGATCGCGATGCACCAGCACGCCGAGGGTGCCAGCTGGGTGGTGCTCTCCGGCTCGCTGCCGCCGGGCACGCCGCTGGACTGGTACGCCGACCTGGTCCGCTCGTTGCGCGACACCGGCGCGAAGATCGCCGTCGACACCTCCGAGGCGCCGCTGCTGGCCCTGCTGGCCGCCGGCCCGGACGCCGCGCCGGACCTGCTCAAGCCCAACTCCGAGGAGCTCGCCCAGCTCTCCGGTGTCCCCGAGGCCCACCTCACCGCCAACCGCGCCACCGCGCTGGCCGCCGTCGACACGCTGCACGCGCGCGGCGTGGCCGAGGTGCTGCTGACCCTCGGGGCCGACGGCGCACTGCTGTCCTGCGCCGAGGGCGTCTGGGCGGCGACCCCGCCGCGGATCGCCGTCCGCAGCACCGTCGGCGCCGGCGACTGCAGCCTGGCCGGCCACGTGCTGGCCGACCTGGCCGGCGGCGGGCCGGCCGAGCGGCTGCGCAGCGCGGTCGCGTACGGCGCGGCCAGCGCCTCCCTGCCCGGCTCCGCCGTCCCCACCCCCGAGCAGGTGGCCGCCCTCGACGTCGAGGTCGTCACCGTCCGGACCGAGGGCCTGCCCAGCAGCACCACCGCACCGCGCACCATCGTCCCGGCCGCCGGCCGCGACGTCTGACGCCTCACGAGTAGGTGAGCCATGCCCGACCTCATCACCCCTGACCTGGTGGCGCTCGACGCCGACCTGGGTTCCGACAAGAGCACGGTCGTCCGTCGGCTCGCCGGCCTCGTCGCCGGTGCCGGGCGGGCCACCGGCGCCGACGGCCTGGCCGACGACGCCCTCGCCCGAGAGGCGCAGGCGGCCACCGGCCTGCCCGGCGGCATCGCCATCCCGCACTGCCGCTCGGCCGCGGTCACCGAGGCCTCGCTGGCCTTCGCCCGGCTGGACCCGAAGGTCGACTTCGGCGCCCCCGACGGCCCGGCCGACCTGGTCTTCCTCATCGCCGCGCCGGCGCACGGCGACGCCGACCACCTCACGCTGCTGACCGCCCTGGCGCGGGCACTGGTGCGGTCGGAGTTCGTGGCCTCGCTGCGCGCGGCCGGCTCCGCCGACGAGGTCGTCCGGCTGGTGCAGGAGGTCGTCTCCCCCGAGCCGGCTCCCGCCGCCGCCTCCGGCGCCACGAGCGCCGCCACCACCTCCGCGGCCCCCGCCGCCGCCGCTCCGGCTGCGGGTGACGGCTCCGGTGCCCGCCGCAGTGTCGTGGTCGTCAGCGCCTGCCCGACCGGCATCGCGCACACCTACATGGCGGCCGACAAGCTCACCGAGGCCGGGCGCGGCGCCGGGGTCGACGTGCACGTCGAGACCCAGGGCTCCTCGGGCTCCACGCCGCTGGACCCGGCCGTCATCCGTGCCGCGGACGCGGTCATCTTCGCCGTCGACGTGGGCGTCCGGGACCGCGACCGGTTCGCCGGCAAGCCGCTGGTCCAGTCGGGCACCAAGCGGGCGATCAACGAGCCCGACGTGATGCTCCGCGAGGCGCTGGCCGCCGCGGACGACCCCAACGCCCGCCGGGTGCCCGGCGGCGCCGGTGGGGCCGAGGAGCCCGCCGCCGCGGGCGGGCGGCCCGGCGCGGGTACGGAGATCCGCCGCTGGCTGCTCACCGGCGTCAGCTACATGATCCCGTTCGTCGCCGCGGGCGGTCTGCTCATCGCGCTGGGCTTCCTGTTCGGCGGGTACCAGATCGTCAACCCCGACCCGTCCTCGGCCGACGGCAACAGCTACGCGCTGAACTGGGCGCTGAACAACACCTTCTTCAACCTGCCGGACGTCGCACCCCTCGAGGGCCTCAACGACGGCTTCTTGGGCTACCTCGGCGCGGTCTGCACCGTCCTGGGCCAGGCGGCCTTCGGCTTCCTGGTCCCGGCGCTGGCCGGCTACATCGCGTACGCGATCGCCGACCGCCCGGGCATCGTCCCCGGCTTCGTCGTCGGCTTCGTCTCCGTCCAGGTGGGCGCCGGCTTCATCGGTGGCCTGATCGGCGGCATCATCGCCGGCTTCGCCGCGCTGTGGATCAGCCGCTGGAAGCTGCCCGTCGGGGTCCGCGGACTCCAGCCGGTCGTGATCATCCCGCTGCTCGCCACGCTGATCTCCAGCGGGCTGATGGTCGTCGTCCTCGGCCGCCCGCTGGCCGCCGTGCTGACCGGCCTGGGCAACTGGCTCAACGGCCTGACCGGCACCTCGGCGATCCTGCTCGGGATCATCCTCGGCCTGATGATGTGCTTCGACCTCGGCGGCCCGGTCAACAAGGCGGCCTACGTCTTCGCCACCACCGGGCTGGCCGCAGGCGCCGGCGCCCCGCTGGTCATCATGGCCACGGTCATGGCGGCCGGCATGGTGCCCCCGCTGGCCATGGCCCTGAGCACCGCCATCCGGCCGAAGCTGTACACCCCGGCCGAGCGGGACAACGGCAAGGCCGCCTGGCTGCTGGGTCTGTCCTTCATCTCGGAGGGCGCGATCCCGTTCGCCGCGGCCGACCCGCTGCGGGTCATCCCCTCGATGATGCTGGGCGGCGCGACCACCGGCGCCATCGTCGCGGCCTCGGGCATCGAGCTGCGGGCCCCGCACGGCGGTGTCTTCGTCTTCTTCGCGATCAGCAACTTCCTGCTGTTCCTGCTGGCCATCGCCATCGGCATGGTCGTGGGTGCCGTCGCGGTCACCATCGCGAAGAGCATCGGGCGGCCGAAGGCCGAGGCCGTGCCCGAGGACGCCGTCGACATGGCCCACGCCCACAACGCCGCTGCCCCCGTCACCCAGCCGGCTCGCGCCTGAACCAGCAGGCTGTAGCCGACCGCACGCCCCCGAAGCAAGGGAGAGACCCCATGCCCAGTCAGACCGTCACCGTCGGCTCCCGGGTCGGGCTGCACGCCCGGCCGGCGGCCCTCATCGCCGAGGCCGTCGGCAAGGCCGGAGTGCCGGTCACGCTGGCCACGCCGGGAGGCAACCCGGTGGACGCCGGGTCGCCGTTGATGATCATGACGCTCGGCGCGAAGCAGGGGACGGAGGTCGTCGTGAGCAGCGACGACGCCGGCGTCCTCGAGCAGATCGCAGGACTGGTCGCCCAGGACCTCGACGCCGAGTAGCGGAAGGACCCCGTCCTCCTCACCGCTCGCGAGCTCGCGGCGAGCCTCTGGACGGGGCCGGCGGCCTCACAGGGCCGCCGCCACAGACGACGGCGCCCGTCCCCTGCAGAAGGGGGCGGGCGCCGTCCTGGTGAGGTGCTGGAACGGCCCCCTCGCAGGGCCCCGCCGCGAGCCTGCGAGCGGTGGGGGGCGAGGGGGTCCTTCCTCAGGTCTGGTCGGGGCGGGGGACGTCGCCGCGCCAGGCGCCGGTCTCGGTGCCGCGGCTCTCGATGAACTCCTTGAACCGCTTGGCGTCGGCCTTGACCTGCCGGTCGTCGAAGCCCAGCGCCGCGCCGGCCTTCTCCACGATGCCGGTCGGCTCCCAGTCGATCTGGATCATCACGCGGGTCTTGTTGTCGTCGAGGCGGTGGAAGGTGACCACGCCGGCGTGCTTGGCCTCGCCGCCGGTGCTGGTCCAGGCCACCCGCTCCTCGGGGTGCTGCTCGGTGATCTCGGCGTCGAACTCCCGCTTGACGCCGTCGATGTTGGTCACCCAGTGGGTGCGCGTGTCGTCGAGCTGGGTGATCCGCTCGACCCCGCCCATGAACTTCGGGAAGGACTCGAACTGCGTCCACTGGTCGTAGGCGACCCGGATGGGGACGTCGACGTCGACGGATTCCTGCACGCTGGCCACGTTGGCCTCCTCTGCTCTGGGTCCTCGGATGGAGTCGCTCTACCCGGCGTCTCCGCGCAGGACACCTGCCCCACCCCGGTCACAGCAGCGCGGCTGCCACGCTCCCCCGCACCGGGCGGCCGCGCAGCAGGAGCACCTGCGCCAGGTGGTAGGCGTCGGGCTGCCCCTCCCAGGTGCCCGTGGCGACCGCGCCCTCCGGCGTCAGCTCGTGGTGCCAGTTGCCGGTCGCCGGGTCGGCGAAACGGGCCTCGCCGTGCGCCCACCAGTGCTCGGCCAGGCGCCGGTAGGAGGCGTCGCCGGTGACGGCCGCCAGCGCCTCCGCCGCGGCCACCCCCTCGCACAGCACCCAGTGCATGCGCGCGGTCACCACCGGCCGGTCGTCCCAGTCCAGGGTGTACGGGAAGCCGTCGTGCCCGTCGGCGGCCCAGCCGCGCGAGGCGGCCGCGGTGAAGAGCCCCGTGGCGTCGTCGAGCAGCCAGGACGGCGCGTCCGGCGTGACGGCGCGGGCGTGCAGCGCCAGCCGCGACCACTCGAACTGGTGCCCGACCGTGACCCCGTACGGGCGGAACGGGTGCGCCGGCTCGTCGCGGTTGTACCCGGGCAGCGGCTGCCACTCCGCGGTGAAGTGCTCGGGCAGCCGCCAGTCCCCCTCCCGCGCCCAGCCGTGCACCACCCGCTCCAGGGTGCGCAGCGCCTGCCGGCGCAGCTGTGCGGCCCGGGGGTCGGCGTCGCCCAGGGCGTCGGCGGCGGCGAGGGAGGCCTCCACGCCGTGCATGTTCGCGTTGACGCCGCGGTAGTCCGACAGCCGCGACCAGCCGGCGTCCCACTCCTCGACCGCCAGGCCCGCGGCGTCGTCCCAGAACCGCGTCTGCCAGACCCCGAGCGCCTCGTCCAGCAGCTCCCGGCCGCCGGGCGCACCCGCGGCGGTGGCCGTGGCCCCGGCCAGGACGGCGAAGGCGTGCACGTACGCGGCCTTGGTGTCGTCGCCGGTCGAGGCGTACCAGCCGCCGCGGCCTCCGTCGTGCAGCGGTCCGGCGGCCAGCGCCTCGACCCCGTGCCGGACCAGTTCGTCCCACCCGCTGCGGCCGGTCAGCCGGGCGAGCCCGAAGACGTGCGTCATGCGGGCGACGATCCAGGTCTCCTGGCCGCGCTCGGGCCGCACGCGGCCGTCGTCGCCGAGGTAGCCGAAGCCGCCCTCGGGCAGCCGGGATCGGGCCGCGAAGTCCAGCAGCCGGTCGAGGTCGGTCACGTCCACGCTCCCCTCGCGACGATCACGGCGTCGCAGCCACATCCTGGACCGGATCGGTGGTCACGGCGCCGTGATCGTCGGCGCCGACTCAGAAGGCCAGCGCCGTCCCCGGGTCGGAGAGCAGGATCCCGACGTCGGCGAGGAACCGGCTGCCCAGCTCCCCGTCGATGATCCGGTGGTCGAACGACAGCGCCAGCTGGGTGACCTGCCGCGGGCGCACCTTGCCCTTGTGCACCCACGGCATCTCGCGGACCGCGCCGAAGGCGAGGATCGCCGACTCCCCGGGGTTCAGGATCGGTGTCCCCGTGTCGACCCCGAAGACGCCGACGTTGGTGATGGTGATGGTGCCGCCGGTCATGTCCTCCGGGGCGGTGCGGCCGGCCCGGGCGGTCTCGGTGAGCTCGGCGAGCGCGCCGGCCAGCTCCACCAGCGACAGCCGGCCGGCGTCCTTGACGTTGGGGACGACGAGCCCGCGGGGCGTGGCCGCGGCGATGCCGAGGTTGACCTGCCCGTGGACGACGATCTCCTGCGCCGCCTCGTCCCAGGAGCTGTTGACCATCGGGTGCCTCGCGGCGGCCAGCAGCAGCGCCTTGGCCACGAACAGCAGCGGGCTGACCTTGACCCCCGCGAACTCCGGCCGCGCGGCGATCCGCGACCGCAGCTTGACCATCCGCGTGACGTCGACGGCGAGGAACTCGGTGACGTGCGGCGCGGTGAAGGCGCTGGCCACCATCGCCGCCGCGGTGTGCTTGCGGACCCCCTTGACCGGGATCCGCTGCTCCCCCGCCGTCGGTGCGGCGACCGGCCGCAGCTCGGTCACCGGTGCCGGGCCGGCCGCGGCCGCCTCGACGTCGGCGCGGGTGATCACCCCGCCGGCGCCGCTGCCGGTCAGCGCGGTGAGGTCGACACCGAGGTCCTTGGCCAGCTTGCGCACCGGCGGCTTGGCCAGCGGCCGGGGGCGCCGGTGTCCGTGCTCGACCCGGCGGGCGGGCGGCGAATCGGCGGAGGCGGCGTCGCCGGCCAGGGCGTGCGCCTCGGCCTGGCGGCCGACCTCGAGCCCGCCGTGCCGGACCGGCTTCACCCCGGCGTCGGGAGCGGTGGCCAGCAGGGGCGGCCGGTCGGTGCCCGAGCCGTAGTCGGCCTCGGGCAGGACGACCTGCGGAGCCGTGGCGCGCGCGGGGACGGTGGCGCCGCCGCGACGGGGGCGACGGCGGGCCTCGGTGTTCCGCGGCCCGTAGCCGACGAGCACCGCCGTCCGCCCGCCGGGCGCCGCGCCACCGATCAACCCCGCAGCGGGCTCGTCGGCTGTCCCACCGCCGCCCTCGGTGGGCGCCGGGACGGCGTCCCCGCCGACGTCGATGGTGATGATCGGCGTCCCGACGTCGACGGTGTCCCCGGCCTCGTGCAGCAGCGCGGTGACCGTGCCCGCGAACGGCGAGGGCAGCTCGACGGCGGCCTTCGCCGTCTCCACCTCGCACAGCGGCTGGTTCACCGTGACCGTGTCGCCCACGGCGACCAGCCACTGCAGGATCTCCCCCTCGGTCAGCCCCTCGCCGACGTCGGGCAGCTTGAACTGCTTCAGCACGCCCATCGTCAGAAGCCCATCGCGCGGTCGACGGCGTCGAGCACCCGGTCGAGGTCGGGGAGGTACTCCTCCTCGAGCTTCGACGGTGGGTAGGGCGTGTCGTAACCGCCCACCCGGAGCACCGGCGCCTCCAGGGCGTGGAAGCACGCCTCGGTCACCCGCGCGGCGATCTCCGCGCCGAGCCCGAGGGTCACCGGCGCCTCGTGGACGACGACGCAGCGCCCGGTGCGCCGCACCGACTCGAGCACCGGGTCGAGGTCCAGCGGGGAGAGCGTGCGCAGGTCGACGACCTCCAGCGAGCGCCCCTCCTCCGCGGCCGCCTCGGCCGCCTGCAGCGCCGTCTTCACCATCGGGCCGTAGGCCAGCACGGTGACGTCGTCCCCGCCGCGGACCACGCGGGAGGCGAACAGCGGGTCCGGCGTGGCCGCGGTGTCCACCTCGGCCTTGTCCCAGTACCGGCGCTTGGGCTCGAGGAAGACGATCGGGTCGGGGTGCGCGATCGCCTGCTGGATGCCCCAGTAGGCGTCGACCGGGTTGCTGACCGCGACCACCTTGAGCCCGGGCGTGTGCGCGAAGTAGGCCTCGGGGCTCTCGCTGTGGTGCTCCACCGCGCCGATGCCGCCGCCGAAGGGGATCCGGATGACGACCGGCATGGTCAGCTTCCCCCGGGAGCGGGCGTGGATCTTGGCCACCTGGGTGACGATCTGGTTGTAGGCCGGGAAGACGAACCCGTCGAACTGGATCTCGCAGACCGGCCGGTAGCCGCGCATCGCCAGGCCCACGGCGGTGCCGAGGATGCCGGCCTCCGCCAGCGGGGTGTCGACGACGCGGTCCTCGCCGAAGTCCTTCTGCAGGCCGTCGGTGATCCGGAAGACCCCGCCGAGCCGGCCGATGTCCTCTCCCATGAGGACGACCTTGGCGTCGTCCTCCATCGCCCGGCGCAGGCCGAGGTTGAGCGCCTTGCCGATGGTCAGCGTCTCGATGCTCATCGCTCGACTCCGCCCTCGTTCCGCTCCTCGGTCGCTGGCGCTCCCTGCGATGCTCGCTCGGGCGTCGTCCTCGCAGTCATCGGTGCCCGCCTCCCTCGAAGCTCGCCTGGTACGCCTCGAACTCGGCCTGCTGCGCGGCCAGGTGCGGCGTCTGCTCGGCGTAGACCTGGTCGAACATCGCCGTCCCGGGTGGGTCGGGCATCTCGGTGGTGCCGCGGCGGATGCGCGCCGCGAGCTCGTCGGCCTCGGCCTCGACGGCGGCGAAGAAGTCGGCGTCGGCGACGCCGCTGCGGGACAGGTGCGCCTTGACCCGGGCGATCGGGTCGCGCAGCTTCCACTCCTCCAGCTCGCTGGCCAGCCGGTACCGGGTGGGGTCGTCGGAGGTGGTGTGCGCACCCATCCGGTAGGTGAACGCCTCGACGAACGTCGGGCCCTGGCCCTCCCGGGCGGCGGCCAGCGCCGCCCGCGTCACCGCCAGGACGGCGAGGACGTCGTTGCCGTCGACCCGGACGCCGGGGAAGCCGAAGCCCGCGGCGCGCTGGTAGAGCGGCACCCGGGACTGGCGCTCCAGCGGCACGCTGATCGCGTACTGGTTGTTCTGGCAGAAGAAGACGACCGGTGCGGAGAAGCTGGCCGCCCAGATCAACGCCTCGTTGACCTCGCCCTGGCTGGTCGCGCCGTCGCCGAGGAAGGCCAGCACGGCGGTCTCGGCGCCGTCCCGCTGGACGCCCATGGCGTAGCCGGTGGCGTGCAGGCACTGCGCGCCGATGACGACGGTGTAGAGGTTGAAGCGGGTGGCGACCGGGTCCCAGCCGCCGTTGTCGACGCCACGGAACAGGCTCATGACGTGCAGCGGGTCGACCCCGCGGGTCCAGGCCACGCCGTGCTCGCGGTAGGTCGGGAAGGCGTGGTCCCCGGGCGCGAGGGCGCGGCCGGCGCCGACCTGGGCCGCCTCCTGGCCCAGCAGCGAGGCCCAGATGCCCAGCTCGCCCTGGCGCTGCAGGGCGGTGGCCTCGACGTCCCACCGGCGGACCAGCACCAGGTCGCGGTAGAGGTCGCGCAGCTGCTGGTCGTCGAGGTCGATGGCGTACTCGGGGTGCTCGACCCGCTCGCCCTCGGGGGTCAGCAGCTGCACCAGGTCGGGTTGCCGTGGCAGGTGCGGCGCCTCCGCACCCGGTACCGGGTCGACCACCTCGGTGGCACTGGACACGCTCACGTGCTCCTCCTCGCCGTCGTCCGCCGCTGCCGGGGTCGCCGGGCCACGCGGTCGGTGTGGACGCCTCGTGGCACCCGGGTGTGGCGCCACTCACACATCGTGGCACGACCCGGCCTGCGATGGAGGAGACACCCGCCCAGCGATCTGCGCAAGGTCCCCCGAACGGATTGCGCACGATGACCGGTCACAGGGCGGCCCGGCCTGTCAGACTGAGCGACGTGCCGGCTCTCGACGCCACCGACGCCCGCCTGCTGCAGGCCCTGGCCGAGGACCCGCGCGCGACGGTGATGGCGCTGTCGCAGCGGCTCGGCCTGGCGCGCAACACCGTGCAGGCGCGGCTGGCCCGGCTGGAGTCCGGCGGCGCCCTGGCGCCCTTCGACCACCGCGTCCGCCCGGAGGCGCTGGGCTACCGGCTGGGCGCGTACATGACCGTGCAGGTGGTGCAGCGCAGCCTGGCCGAGGTCGGCGAGGCGCTGGCGGACATCCCCGAGGTGCTCGAGGTGACGGCGCTGTCGGGCGTCGCCGACCTGCTGGTGCGGGTGGTCGCGGTCGACGCCGACGACCTCTGGCGGATCACCGATCGGGTGCTCGGCATCCCCGGTGTCCAGCGCACCGACACCGCGCTGGCGCTGCGCCGGCTGGTCGACCACCGCATGGGGCCGCTGCTGGCACGGGCGGCCGAGTGAGGCCCCCACCCACCACTCGCAGGCTCGCGGCGGGACCATGCAGGGGGCCTCACTGCCGCCGGCGCACCCGCACCGGGCCGCGCGCGGTGGCGACGTCGACGACCTCACCGCGCTGGGTGACCTCCACCTGACCCGCCGCGGCCAGCCGCCCGGCCGCCGCGCGGGCCGCGGGCATCAGCTCCCGCCAGCCCTCGGGGTCGACGGCGCGGGCGGCCTCCGAGGGGCAGATCGTCGCGCCGGGCCGCCGGTCGTCGAGCAGCGCGTCGATCGCCTGCTCCAGCCGCGTGCCGACGTCCGCCACGCCTCCCAGCCTGCGGCGCGGGACGTCGCCGGCGCCACGGCACCCGCCTCCTGGCCACCGCTCCGGTGGCTGCGGTGCGAGGACGCCCTGACCGGTCCTCTCCCTTGCTTCGTTCTGTGAGCAGCGGCTGAGCGTCCGTGGGTGGTGCCCGGGGTCGGCCCGGGTGGGGCCGGCGGGCAGGCGCGGGGGAGGCCGGCGGCGGGATGCTGGGCCCGTGCGCCGCTGGACGTCCGGGCTGCTCGCCGCCCTGCTGCTCGTGCTCGCCGGCTGGGTGCTGGCCCCGACGGCCTCGGCGTGCAGCTGCACCGGGGGGACGACGGCCGACCACGCCCTCGGCGCCGACGCGGTGTTCTCCGGCCGGCTGGCCCACCGCGAGGTGGTCGGCGGGACCGCCCTGCACGTCTTCGCCGTCGACGCCGTGTACGCGGGGCAGGTCGCCGCCCAGCAGGGCGTGCTGTCGCCCGCGTCCGGTGCGTCGTGCGGCCTCGAGCTGGCCGGCGAGGGACCCTTCCTCGTCTTCGCCGTCCGCGAGGACGACCGGCTGGTGGCCGACCTGTGCGGCGGGACGACGGTGTGGACCCCGCAGGCCGCGGCGGAGGTGCAGATGCTGACCGGCGCGAACGCTCCCGAGCCCGGGTCGGCCGGGACCGAACTGCCCGGGGGCCCGTCCGACACGGCCCTCGAGGCGGTCGTCGCCGTCCTGCTCGTGGCGGCGTTCGCAGGCGGGCTGGTCCTGCGGCGACGGGCGGGCGGGTAGACGGAGGACGGCGGGGGATAGGGGGGCCGGTCGTGAGCCCCGGCGACCGCGACCTGCTGCAGGAACTGCTCTCCGCCTACGGCCCGGGAGGCCAGGAGGACGACGTCCGGGCCATCTGCCGCAGGGAGCTGGAGCCGCTGGTCGACGAGCTGACCGTCGACCCGGCGGGCAACCTCGTCGGACCGCTGCGCGGCACGGGCACGGCGGAGGCGCCGCACCGCCGAGGAGCTCCCCGCCGCCGGCGTGCACGCCGGCACCCGGGTCTGCGTGCACCGCAGCCGCCGGTCCCTGGTCGAGTTCGCCGACTGCGTCGGCTGCACGAGGGGAGCCACCGTCCGCCGGCCGACGCCTACCTGGTGTGCACGGCCGGTGAGGAGATGGGCGGGATCGGGGCGGCGTACGCCAGCCGGACGCTGCCCGGCGAGCTGACCCTGGCCTCGACGTCGGCCCGGCCGAGGCCGAGTACCAGGTGCCGGCCGACTCCGGCCCGGTCGTCGCCTACGCCGACGACGCCGTCGTCTACGACAAGCCGGTCGCCGACCACCTGCAGGCCCTCGGCCGCGAGCTGGGCCTGGACCCGCGGGCGGCGGTCTGGGAGTCCTACGACTCCGACGCCAGCCAGTCGACGAGCAGCGGCCAGGCCGCGCGGGCAGCGCTGCTGTCGCTGCCGACGCTGTCCACCCACGGCTACGAGGTGCAGCACCGGGAGACCGTCGAGCGCTGCGCGCGGCTCGTGGCCGAGTTCCTGTGCCGCCCGGTGCCGCGCTGAGCTGGGTGTACCCGGCCGTTCGACGGGGGTAGACCGGGCGGATGGCGAAGCGCACCCCGCTGGGGACGATCGGCAAGGGACGACGCGGCATCAGCGTGGCGGGTTGGGCCCTGCGCGGCGCGGCGGCCGGGGCGGCGGGCAGCACCGCGCTCAACGCCGTCACGTACCTCGACATGACCGTGCGCGGCCGCCCGACGAGCTCGACCCCCGAGCAGACCGTGGAGAAGTTGGCCGAGAAGGCGCACGTGCCGATCCCGGGCGAGGGCGACACGCGGCAGAACCGCATCCAGGGACTGGGCCCGATCACCGGGCTGGTGGCCGGCGTGGGTGTCGGCGTCGTCGTCGGGCTGGTGCGCGCGGCCGGCTACCGGTCGCAGCCGCTGGTCGGCACGCTGCTGACCACGCTGGGGGTGCTGGTCGTCGCCAACGGACCGATGACCGTCCTCGGCATCACCGACCCGCGCACCTGGTCGGCGACCGACTGGGCCAGCGACATCGTCCCGCACCTGGCCTACGGCGCGGTCGTGAAGACGACGATGGACGCCTTCGACAGGCTGTGACGAAGGCCCCCCCGGGTACGAGCCGTCGAGATCACGGGATCTCGCACGGCAGGGAGCCCGTACCCGTGCGAGATCCCGTGATCTCGACGTGGAGAAGGGTCGCTCAGGCCCGCCAGCCGCCCTCGTCGACCCCACCGGGCACCGGGGCGGCGGGGTCGTAGGGCTGCCGGGTGAAGACGAAGGTGCCCACGTCCAGGTGGTCCCCGGCGATGCGCAGCGGCTCGCCGGCGTAGTAGCCGTCCAGGCCCACCCACGTGCCGTCGTCCCGGCGGGCGAAGCGGCTGGCCCGCCCGGTCCGGCCCGGCAGCGGACCGAGGTGCAGCAGGCCGCCGGGCAGCGCCCGCAGCACGTGCGGCCCGGGCCCCCAGTACCACATGCCGAGGAACTCCAGCGGCACCGGCGGCGGCGAGGGCGCCCACGCCTCGACGACCCGCGGCTCGGCGGCGCGCAGGTCGGCGAGCAGGCCGGGGACGAGCGGGTCCAGGCCGGCAGTGGTGTTGGCCAGCGAGACGGCGCCGGTCTGCTCGTCGCGGTCGACGAAGACGCCGGCGAGGAAGCCCGGCATCGAGCCACCGTGGCCGACCAGCGTGCACCCGTCGACCCGCAGCACCTGCAGGCCCAGCCCGTACGCGGACCAGCCCGGCGCGGAGGGGTCCACGCCCGCGGGCACGGTCATCTCCTCCAGCGTCGCGGGGTCGAGCACGTCGCCGGTGTCGCCGAGCAGGAAGGCGGCGAAGCGCCCGAGGTCGGCCAGCGTCGCCCAGAGCTGGCCGGCGGCGGCCATCACGCCCGCATCGTGCTCCGGCTCGGGCAGGACGACGTCGGCCCACGGGTGCACCGCGCGGCCCTCCGCGGCGGGCGCGACCGGCCGGGGCGTCGTCCGGGTCATGCCGAGGGGGCCGAGCACCTCGGCGCCGACGACGTCCACCCAGGAGCGGCCGCGCAGCCGCGCCACCAGCTCACCGAGCAGGCCGAAGCCGAGGTTGGAGTAGTGGAAGCGCCGCGCGGCCCCGAGGACGACGTGCTCGGGGGCCAGCTGCAGGTCCGCCAGCGAGCCGCCGGGGGCCCGCTCCCACCACGCGCCCGGGCTCTCCGCGGCCGCGCCGGCGACGTGGGCGAGCAGCTGGCCGACGGTGCGGTCGCCGAGCGGGGTGCCGGGCACGTGCCGGTCGAGCGGGTCGTCGAGGTGCACCCGGCCCTCGTCGCGCAGCCGCAGGACGGCGACCGCGGTGACGGTCTTGCTGATCGACCCCAGCCGGTACTGGACGTCGGTGTGCGGCTCGAGGACGTCCCCGCGCCCGGTGGACCAGGCCAGCCCGCCGTCCCGGACGACGCCCGCGAGGAGGCTGGGCGCCCGTCCGTCGCGCTGCACGCGGGCGGTGCGGGCGAGCAGCAGGCGGGCGGTGGACGGCAGGACGGCGTCGGGCACGGGCCCAGACGCTAGCGAGCCGCGGGTCAGGAGGTGGGCGCAGCCTCGGGCACGGGCAGCCGGCCGGTGCGGGTGGCCCAGCGGTCGAACCAGAGGGTGGCCAGCGGGGGCACCGACGCGGCGAGGGCGAGCAGCGTGGTACCGGCGTTCCAGCGCAGCACCCGGGCGGCCACGACCGCGACGACGACGTAGGCGATGAAGATGCCGCCGTGGATCGGGCCGAAGATCTGCACGCCACGCTCGGAGGTCGCCAGCACGTACTTGACGAACATCCCGAACAGCAGGCCCACCCAGGAGCACGCCTCGGCGAGGGCGACGGCACGGAAGGCGAGGGCGACGGCGCGCGGGGTCACGCGCCCCATGGTCCCCGACGCCGGGACGGGCCGGTCGCGTCGGTCGGGGTGACCCGCGCCACCCGTCGTCCCCCCGTGGCAGGGTCGAGGCCCGTGCGGGGTCTGGCGCGGCGCGAGTTCTGCCTGGTGCTGCTGCGCCGGATGGCCGACCTGCGGCCGGACCTGGTGGCCGAGGCGCTGCCCCGGCTGGGCGCCACCCGGGCGGAGGCGCACGCGGCGCACACCCGGTGGCAGGCGCTGCAGCACTCACCGCGGGCGCCGCGCGGGCTGGCGCTGCGCTCGGCCGTCCTCGGCCCGCCCGAGGAGACCGAGGACCGCCGCTTCGGCGACCTCGACCTCGAGGTGCGCCGCTGGCCGCTGCCGCTGTGGCCGCACCTGTACTGGGAGGTGCTCACCGGCCCGGGGGGCAGCGTGCTGCAGGAGCACCTGGTGCGGGCGCCGGGCTCACCCGTACCGCGGGCCACGCCGGCCCGGTTGCGGGTGTGGGAGCACACGCTGGACGACGTGGTCGGTCTGCGCGGGGCGACGAGCGTCGACCCCGGCGTGGTCACCCGCTGGGAGGTGCACCTGCTCGGCGGCGTCCGCGCCCGCTTCGTCTGGGGCCTGCTGCAGGCCGTCGACCATTGAAGGACCCCGTTGCTCCCCACCGCTCGCACGCTCGCGGCGGGCCCCTGCCAAGGGGTCCGGGGTCCTTCTTCAGCCGGCGATGCGGTTGAACTTCGGCGTCGCGCCCATCTTGTCGACGCTGGCGATCTTGACGACGTCACCGGACGTCGGCGCGTGCACCATCTGCCCGTTGCCCAGGTAGATGCCGATGTGGCTGACCGGGCTGTAGAAGGCGACGAGGTCGCCGGCACGGGCCTCGGAGCGGGACACCGGGGTGCCCATCTGCGACTGCATGCGGCTGGAGTGCGGCAGGCTGATCCCGGCCGCCTGGAAGGCGAACTGCACCAGGCCCGAGCAGTCGAACGAGCCAGGCCCCGACGCCGCCCACACGTAGGGCTTGCCGCGCTGGGCCAGGGCGCGGTCGACGACCGCCTGGAGCGAACCGCCGGAGACGGCCACGGGGGCGGAGGACGCCGCGGCCGGCTCCTCGCGCTCGGTGCGGCTGGCCCGGCCGTCCTCGCCGGCACCGTGGGCAGCGGCGGCGGCCGCGAGGGCGGCCCGCCGCTCCTCGGCCGAGAGCCGGGTGTAGTCGGCCTGGTACTCGGCGATCTGGGCCTGCAGGTCGGCCTGCTGACGGGCGACCGCGTCGTACTGGGACTGCGCCTCGGCGGCGGCCCGGTCGGCCACGATCTGCGCCTGGGCGGCGGCCTCGCCGGCGACGACGGCCGTCTCGAGCAGCTCGCCCTGGTGGCCGGCCACGGCCTGCAGCAGGGTCACGCGGTTGACGAACTCGTCGGCGGAGTCGCTGGTCATCAGGGCCTGGAACGAGCCCATGGTGTCGCCGGTGAAGGCGCTGCGCGCCACGCCGACGAGGGAGTCCTGGGCGGCGGTGACCGCCGTCTGCGCCTCGGTGACCACCGCGGCGGCCGCCTGCGCCGCCGCCTGCTGGCCGGCCAGCGTCTCGCGGGCCTCGTTGAACTCCTCGGTGAGCACCTCCAGCTCGTGGCCGCGGGCGGCGACGAGGGCGGCGGCGTCGGCGGCGGTGGTGGGCTCCTCGGCGCCGGCCGGGGCGGGGGCGAGAGCGAGGCCGAGGGCGCCGGCGAGGACGAGGGCGGCGCGGCGGGCGGTGCGAGGGGTCGCCATGGTGCGGCGGCACTCCGTTCATCCACGGCCGCCTACCGGGTCAGCTGACGGGTTCGGGCCGGACGAGCCCGGCGCGGACGGCCACGAGCCGGCGCGCGCTTCACCCCAGTGGTTCGGTGGGTCCCCGGCCCCGCGCTCCCGGGGAGAGGAGCGCCGGCTCGGCGGCATCCGCGGGGTGTCACCCAGGCTGGTGACGGAGCGCCCCGGCGGATGCACTCACCGTAAGGGCCGTGACGCCGCCGTGACAATTACCCGGGTGTGATTTGGTCGGATCTCGACTCGACTGCCGGGCCGCACGCGACGGGTGGGGTGAGTGTGACGGACGAGGTTCGCCGCGGGTGCCGCGGGGCACGCAGGGGTCATGGATCTCAAGCGACCCCTCGTCGTGCTGGCCGCCGTCGCCGCCCTGGCCGGGTGCGGTGCCGCCACGGAGACGGGTGGCAACACCGACGTGGATCGCGGCCAGGGCGAGTGCAACGCCGCTGAGGCCGGTTCGACCGACGAGGAGCTCTGCCAGGACACCGAGCAGGACAACGAGCAGCAGACCGACGAGGAGGACGACGGGACCGGCTGACCGCGGCGTGAGGGGGCGGAGCGCTCCGGCTACGGTCCGCCGGTGGGTACGCGCAGGTACGACGCCGTCGTCGTCGGCGCCGGGCACAACGGGCTGGTCGCCGCGGCCTACCTGGCCCGGGCCGGGTGGTCGGTGCTGGTGCTCGAGCGGCTCGCCGAGGTCGGGGGCGCCGCGGTCAGCCGGCAGGTGTTCCCCGGCGTCGACGTCCGGCTCTCGGCCTACTCCTACCTGGTCAGCCTGCTGCCCGACCGGATCGTGGCCGACCTGGGCCTGCAGGTGACGCTGGCCGACCGCGCGGTCGCCTCGTACACCGCCGTCCCCGGCGGGCCGGGACTGCTGGTGGAGCGGGACGAGGGCCCGGCCACCGCGGCGTCCTTCCGGGCGCTCACCGGCTCCGACGCCGAGCTGGCGGCCTGGCAGCGGTTCTACGGCCGGGTCGCCACGCTCGCCGAGGACCTCGCCCCGACCCTGACCGAGCCGCTGCTCTCCCCCGCCGACCTGGCCGGCCGGCTGCGCGAGCCGCGGCTGTGGCACGACCTGCGCGAGCGCCCGCTGGCCGACGTGGTCGCCGACGCGCTGTCGCACGACGTCGTCCGCGGGGTGGCGCTCACCGACGGGCTGATCGGCACGTACGCCGACGTGCACGCCGCCGACGGCCTGGCCGGGCGCTGCTTCCTGTACCACGTGGTCGGCAACGGCACCGGGCGCTGGCGGGTCCCGGTGGGCGGGATGGGCGCGGTCACCGGCACGATGGCCGCCGCCGCGCGCCGCGCCGGCGCGGAGCTGGTCACCCGGGCCGAGGTGACCGCCGTGGAGCCGCGGGACGACGGAGCGACCGTGCACTGGACAGACGACGAGGGCACCGACCGGGCGGCGGACGCCGGCTGGGTGGTCGTCGGCGCCGCCCCGACCGTGCTCGACCGCCTGCTGGGCCAGCCCCCCCGCCCCTCCGCGGACGGCGCCCAGCTCAAGGTCAACATGGTGCTGTCGCGGCTGCCCCGGCTGCGCTCGGGCCACGGGCCGGACATCGACCCGGCGCTCGCCTTCGCCGGCACCTGCCACGTCGACGAGGCGGCGTCCCAGCTGGACGCCGCGCACGCCCAGGCCGGGGCCGGCCGGCTGCCCGACGTCGTCCCCTTCGAGGTCTACTGCCACTCGCTGACCGACCCGACGGTGCTGGGCCCGGCCGAGCGGGAGGCCGGCCGGCACACCCTCACCCTCTTCGGCCTGCACACGCCCGCGGCGCTGTTCCGCGACGACCCCGAGGGCGTCCGGGACGAGGCGGTGGGCCGGGTCGTGGCCCAGCTGGACGCGCACCTGGCCGAGCCGCTGCTGGACTGCCTGGCCCGGGACGCCGAGGGCCGGCCGTGCCTGCAGGCGGCCTCACCGCTGGACGTCGAGGCGTCGCTGGCGATGCCGGGCGGGCACATCTTCCACGGCGACCTGTCGTGGCCGGTCGCCGCGACGCCGGAGGAGGTCGGCACCTGGGGCGTGGGGACGGCGCACCCGCGCGTCGTCGCCGCCTCCTCGGGCGGCACCGTGCGCGGCGGGGCGGTCAGCGGCCTGGGCGGCTACGCGGCGGCCCGCGCGCTGCTGGACCGGTGCTGAGGCGGGCCTGGACGGCGCGCCGGCTGCGCGCCGAGACGACGGCGCTGCTGGGCGGGGCCGCCGAGCAGCTGCGCGGCCGGGACGTCGCGCTGATCGCCGCCGGGCTGACCTTCTACGCCGGCATCGCCGTGGTGCCGCTGCTGCTGGTCGCCTTCTCGCTGACCGCGCTGCTCACCTCGGCCGAGCGGGTGCGTGAGCTGAGCGACCGGCTGGCGCAGCTGCTGCCGCCGGAGCTGGGTGCCCCCGGGGCGCTGCGGACGCTGGCCGAGGCCGGCACCGGCCTGGACCTGCTGGGCTTCGTCCTGGCCCTGGTCCCGCTGTCGTTCTACGGCGAGGGGCTGCGCCGGGCGCTGCTGCGCTTCACCCCCCGCCAGGACCGGCTGACCGGCTGGCGCGGCCGGCTGCTGGCGCTGCCGCTG
This sequence comes from Geodermatophilus sp. URMC 65, assembly GCF_053502545.1. Lineage (NCBI taxonomy): Bacteria > Bacillati > Actinomycetota > Actinomycetes > Geodermatophilales > Geodermatophilaceae > Geodermatophilus > Geodermatophilus sp. URMC 65. The sequence goes on along the minus strand of NZ_CP199954.1, from coordinate 2,948,309 downwards.
GTGGTGGCCACGCCGCTGCTGATGTACCCGCTGCTGGTGGCGGCGTCGGCGATGGTGGAGCTCACCGAGCAGGGGAGCGCGCTGGGCGCCTTCGCCGTCGGCTACTACTCGGTGCTCTTCGCGCTGACCGTGCCGCTGCTGTGGGGCTTCGGCGTGGTCGCGGCCGGCAACCTGCGCTGGCCGGCGCTGGTGTCCGGCGTGCTGTTCACCGCCGCCTGCCTGTCGGGCTTCCTGCAGGGCTTCGTGATCTTCCTGGCCCTGCCGCTGGCGCTGGGCGCGCCGTTCGGCGGGCTGACGGTGGTCGGCGCGGTCGTGGCGATCAGCCTGTGGCTGTTCCTGCTGCACCTGGTCGTGATCGGGGGCTGGCTGCTCACCCAGTCCCTCGACGACCGGCTCCGCAGGGGAGCTCAGCCCTCGCCCTGACCCCGGTCCGGGCCCCAGTCCTGCCCCCCGTCCCGGCCCTCACCAACGCCGTCCTGGCTCTCGCCGTCCTGGTCCCCCCCGTCCTGGCTCTCGCCGCCGTCCCCGCCCTGCTCCGGGCCGGGGTCGGTCTCGACGGGCTCGGGGTCGGACGGCGGCGGCTCGTCCGACGGCTCGGGCGCCTGCGGCTGCCGCGATCGCGGCGCCGGCTCGGGATCGGGCCGCGGCTCGACGTAGTCCTCGCCGTTGCTGACCAGGATGGAGACGACCTGACCCTCCACCGCGCGGCCGCCACGCGGCGGGCTGGTGCCCAGCAGGACGCCGGAGCGCCGGGAGCTGTCCACCTCGACGGTGCGGTGCTCGAAGCCGGCGTCGGACAGCGCCGTGCGGCAGGCCCGCACCGAGGTGCAGCCCGGCACCGGCCGGGTGTTGCCGTTCATCACGACCTCGTCGGCCGGCGGGAACTCGCCGCTGCCGCGGGCCTCCAGGACCGGCGCCATCGCGGTGCGCCAGACCGTGGCCGCCTTGCCCCCGCCGAAGCCGCCGACGTTCTGCTTCCGCTTGGGGTTGAGCACCATGACGCTCGCGGTGATCTCGGGGGTGTACCCCACGAAGGCGATCGAGTCGTTGTCCTGGGACGTCCCCGTCTTGCCGGCGATCTGGTGGCCCGGCACGTACGCGCGGGTGCCGGTCGCACCGGAGTACCCCGGCTCGACGTCCTTGCGCAGCATCTGGTTGAGCGTGTTGGCCACGCCGGGCTTGATCGCCTCGGGGGTGCAGCGGTCGCCGACCGCCAGCGGCTCGCCGTCCGAGCCGACCGCGGGCTCGCCGTGCTGGTCGAGCACCGCGGTCACCGGGACGACGTCGCACTGCGTCCCGCCGGCCGCCAGCGTCGAGTAGGCGCTGGCCAGGGCGAGCGGGCTGGTGGCCTCGGCGCCGAAGGTGAACGACCCGCGGTTCTCGTCGATGATCTGCTGCGGCAGGGCCGGGTCGCTGAACTGGAACAGCCCCATCCGCTCGGCCATCCGCACCGGCTCCTCGACGCTGCCGAGGGCGTCCTCGAGGGCGAGGAAGTAGGTGTTGGAGGACTGGTAGAGCGCGGTGGTCAGGTCCAGCGTCGAGCGGTAGGTGCCGGCGTTCTCGACGTCGTAGCGGCCGGCGCCGTCCCGGTAGACCCGGGAGACGTAGGGGTCCGACGTCGTCAGCGTGTAGTAGCCGGAGTAGCCCCGGTCCAGCGCGGCCGCGGCGGTGAACACCTTGTAGGTCGAGCCGGAGCCCTTGCTGGCGGCGAGGTTGAGGTTGAACGACTCCTGCGCGGGGTCCTCCCGGTCGTAGCCGAACACCCGGTTGACGCTCATCGCCAGCAGGTGGCCGGTGCCCGGCTCGACGGCGGTGAACATGCCGGCCAGCGAGTTGCCCATGGACAGCGTCTCGAGGACGGCGGCGTCCCCGGCGCGCTGCAGGTCGGCGTCCAGCGTGGTCCGGACGACGTAGCCGCCGTTGTCCAGCTCCTTCTGGGTCAGCCCCAGTTCCTGGATCAGGTAGCGCTGCACGAAGTCGCAGACGAACGCGCCGACCGTCGCCTCGACGCAGCCGCGGCGCGGCGCCGGGGCGGGGGCGAGGCCGAGCGGCGCGGCCTGCGCGGCGGCGGCGTCGGCCGGGGACACGCGGCCCTGCTCGACCATCCGGGAGAGGACCTCGTTGCGGCGCGCGGTGGCCGCCTCCGGGTCGGTGAACGGGTCGTCCTGCGTCGGGCTCTGCGCCAGGCCGGCCAGCAGCGCGGCCTGGGGCAGGGTGAGGGCGGCGGCGTCGACGCCGAAGAACGCCTGTGCGGCGGGCTGCACGCCGTAGGCGTTCTGCCCAAAGTAGACGATGTTGAGGTAGCGGGTGAGCAGGTCGTCCTTGGAGTAGCTGTCCTCGAGGGCCAGCGCCAGCCGGGCCTCCCGCAGCTTGCGGCCCATCGTCTGCTCGGTGGCCGCGCGGCGCTCCTCCGGGGTGTCGGCGGTCTGCAGCAGGGTCTGCTTGACCAGCTGCTGGGTGAGCGTCGACCCGCCCTCCTGCACGCCGCCCGCGGCGATGTTGGTGAGCAGCGCGCGGGCGGTGCCCTGCACGTCGAGGCCGTGGTGCTCGTAGAACCGGGCGTCCTCGATGGCGACCATCGCCTGCTTCATCACCTCGGCGATGCGGTCGCCGGTCACCGGGGCGCGGTTCTCCTCGTAGAAGGAGGTGATGACCTCGCCGTTGGCGGCCAGCAGCACGGTGTTGGCCGGCGGGGCGTCGACGGTCAGCTCGGTGGGGAGGTCGCCGAGCAGGCTGGTCGACTGCTGGGCGGCCACCGCGGGCCCGCCGACCCACGGGAAGAGGAGTCCCGCGACGAGTGCTCCGGCCACCACGACCGTGGCGGCGAGCTTGAGCAGCGTCCTGACCCGTGCGTCGGTGCGCAGGTCCATGGGCCCCCTTCCGTGGAGTGCCACTCGATCAGGGATCGGTGTCGGTCACAACCATGCGCGCCGCGCAGGCCGGTCCGCCCGGACCCGCACGGCACACGCGTCACGCTGCTGCCAGCAGCTCCGGCAGGTCCCCGGCGTGCAGCACCACCAGTGTGCTCACCGCCCGGGTGAGGACGACGTAGAGGCGGTGCAGTCCGCGCGGCTCGGCGGCGGCGATCGCGGCGGGGTCCACCACGACGACCGCGTCGAACTCCAGCCCCTTGGCCAGTGTCGCCGGGACGACGGCGAGCAGGCCCGCCTCGCCGTCGTCCCCCAGCACCGCCGCGGGCAGCCCGGCGGCGACCAGCGCGCCGGCCACCTCGGGCACGGCGGCGTCGGCGCAGACGACGCCGATGGAGCCCGGCGTCGCGGCGAGCTCGCGGACCACCTCGGGCAGCGGGCCGTCGGCGCGGATGCGCAGCGAGCCGGCGCCGCGGCGCACCGCGGTGGCGGCCGGGAGGCCCGGCGCGATCGCCGGCAGCAGCCGGTTGGCGTACTCGAGCACCTCGCCGGGAACGCGGTAGCCGCGGGTCAGCGGCCGGACATCGGTGTCGGGGCGCCCCAGACCGGCGAGCGTGCGACCCCAGTCCGCCGCCGACCACGGGCTGGTGGCCTGGGCGAGGTCGCCGAGCACGGTCAGCGACCCGGCGGCCAGGCGGCGGGCGATCGCCCGGCACTGCATGGGCGAGAGGTCCTGCGCCTCGTCGACGACCACGTGCCCGTAGCCGGCGGTGCGCTCCAGCAGGCCGGCGACCTCGTCGACCAGCACCGCGTCGGCCTCGGTCCAGGGGGCGCTGCGCAGGGGGCCGGCCGGGCGGAGCAGCAGCGCCTGCTCGGCGTCGTCGAGCACGCCGCGGGCGGCCCGGGCCAGGAGGGCGGGGTCGGTGAGCAGGGCGTGCACCAGCTCGGCGGCATCCCACGCCGGCCAGACCTCGTCGCAGAACGCGCGCACCTCCGCGCTGCGGGCGGCCCGGCGGGTCTCGGCGTCCGTGGGGCTGCCACCGGCGGCCTCGGCCTGCCGGCGGGCGTCCTCGGCCAGCAGCATGGCCAGCCGCTCCCGGCCGGCGGCGTGGTGCAGCACCTGCTGGTCCTCGCAAGCCCGTCCGCGGCGGCGCAGGTCGTCGACGTGGCGCTTGAGCCGCTCGACCGGCACCCGGCGGCGGCGCCCGGCCAGCGGCACCTGCACGTCGTCCGCCGGCTTGGCGATCGAGCCCCACAGCGCGCGGTGCAGCACCTCGGCCAGACGGGCATCGCCCTTCAGGACGGCGACCTCCGGGGTGTCGGCGCCGTGCACCGGCACCCGGGCGGTCAGCTCGGCGACGGTGGTCTGCTCGACGTCGACCTCGCCGAGGGTGGGCAGCACCTGCTCGATGTAGCGGAGGAACGCGCGGTTGGGCCCGACGACGAGGACGCCGGTGCGGGCCAGCTGTCCGCCGTGCGTGTAGAGCAGGTAGGCCGCGCGGTGCAGGCCGACGGCGGTCTTGCCGGTGCCGGGGGCGCCCTGCACGCAGATCGACTCGGCCAGCGGCGCCCGCACGATGGCGTCCTGGTCGGGCTGGATGGTGGCGACGATGTCGCGCATCGGGCCGGAGCGCGGGCGCTCGATCTCCTCCTCGAGCAGAGAAAGGACCCCCCTGCCCCCCACCGGAGAAGGACCCCCCTGCCCCCCACCGTTCGCCCGCTCACGGCGGGACCCTGCAGGGGGGCCCGCGGCGGGCCCCTGCAGGCGGGCCTGCTCGTCGCGAGCTCCGAGCAGCTCGTCCTCGTAGCTGGTGAGCTCTCCGCCGGAGAAGCCGAAGCGGCGGCGGCGCACCAGGCCCTGCGGATCGGCGGCGCTGGCCCGGTAGAACGGCCGGCTCATCGGCGCCCGCCAGTCGATGACGACCGGTGTGCCGTCGGCGTCGCGCACGTGCCGACGGCCGATGTGGAAGGTCTCGGTGTCGGTGTCGGTGCGCCCGAAGAACGGCGGGACGCCGGGGTCGGCGGCCAGTGCCCGCAGCCGCTCGGCGCGCGCGGCGCCGAGGCGCTCGGAGGCCCAGGCGTCGACGCCGGCGTCCACGACGGCGGAGGCGCTCGCGCGCATGACGGTCAGGCAGTCGGCCGCGCGCACCAGGTGGGCGCGCTCGGCGGCGAGGACGGCATCGGGGGCGGTCGTCTCGCTCGATGCGGAGGACACGGTCGGAGGACGCTACTCCTGTTCCGCCCGTCGGCCTACCGGCCGATCTCGTCCGTCGTCCTACCGGCCGGGCCCCCGCTCGTCGGGGACCCGGCGACCGCGGCGTTGGATGGCCGCATGCCCGAGACGATGCTGGCCGGACGGTTGGACGTGCGCACCCGCACCTTCGCGGTCAAGGAGGTCCCCCGGCCCACTCCGGGCCCCGGTGAGGTGCTGGTCGAGGTGGCCGCCGCCGGCATCTGCCTGTCCGACGTCCACCTCATCGAGGGCCAGCTCTCCCCGCTGTTCCTCGCCAGCGACGAGGTGACCCTCGGCCACGAGGTGGCCGGCACGGTCGCCGGGCTGGGGGACGGCGTGACCGGGGCGACCGTGGGGCAGCGGGTGCTGCTGCAGGCCGGGGAGGCGAAGGACGGCTGGGTGCACACCCGCGGCGTCGACTACGACGGCGGCTGGGCGGAGTACGCGCTGGCGACGGTGCCGACGCTGGTGCCCATCCCCGACGGCCTGCCGTTCGAGCAGGCGTGCATCGTGCCGGACGCGGTCTCGACGCCGTGGGCCTCGATCGTGCGCACCGCCGGGGTCCGCGCCGGCCAGCCGGTCGGCGTCTGGGGCATCGGCGGGCTCGGCGCGCACGCCGTCCAGCTGCTGCGCCTGGCCGGGGCCGCGCCGATCGTCGCCGTCGACCCGGTGGCCGCCGCGCGGGACCGGGCGCTCGCCTTCGGCGCCGACCTCGCCCTGGACCCCGCGGACGACGTCGCCGCGCGGGTGCGGGAGCTGACCGGCGGCGCCGGGCTGGCGTACGCCTTCGACTTCGCCGGGGTCGCGCCGGTGCGCGAACAGGCCGTGCGGACGCTGGAGCGCGACGGCGCCCTGGTCCTCGTCGGGCTCACCGACCAGCCGCTGACCATCCGCAACGGCACCCAGTTCAGCTACTTCGGGCAGCGGGTCCTCGGCCACTACGGCTCCGAGCCCACGCACGTGGAGGAGCTGGTGTCACTGGTCCGGCACGGCCGGCTGGACCTCTCCCGGTCGATCTCGGGCACGCTGCCGCTGACCGAGGCCGCCCGCGGGGTCGAGATGCTCGCGCACAAGGAGGGCGATCCGATCCGCCTGGTGCTGACGCCGTGAGGTGTTCGCCCTGATGAGCGGGGGCCCGGAGGGCTCCCCGAGGAAGGGCGGGTGGGGCTCAGCGCAACCGGGGGACGGCACCTGGCCGCGGTGTCGTCCGGTAGGACGACGAAGTCATCGCTCACCCGGCTCCACGATGTGCACGTCGACCGCCCGGAACTGCGACGGGGTCTCCAGCAGCACGGCCTTGGTGGGCTCGCCGACCTCGAGGGCCGGCCCGCGGCGCAGCGCGGCCAGCGCCCGCAACCGCGGGTCGGCCAGGACGTCGTCCACCAGGCCGCGGTCGCCGCCGGTGAACAACGCCTCGACCTCGCCGGCGTGCGGCCCGAGCACCCGGACGGCGGTCTCGGCCGCGGCGCCCACCACGGCGTCGGTCTGGTTGGCCCGCCGCCGGGCGAAGCGCTGCTGCGACCAGCCGCCGGCCGCCGTCCGCCCCTGGACCTGGCGGGCGTCGACCTTGGAGACCACCAGGTCGGCCCCGTCGAACACCCCGACCGCCCACCGTCCGCGGCGGACCAGGAGGACGGCGGCGCGGTGGGGGACCCGCACCGCCGCGCTGAACGAGGTGAGCACCGGCGGGGTGGGTGGGGACGTCGCAGCGGGCCCGGGCCGCCAGTCGAACGGCGCCCGCAGGGTGACGTCGGTGCTGTCCGCGCAGGTCACCCGTACCGCCCCGTCGACGAGCTCGACGTTGTCGAAGGCGCCGTGCCGGGCGGCGACGCCGTCCAGCCAGCGCCCCAGGCGCTCGGGCGGGACGCGCAGCTGCCGGCCACCGCCCGCAGCGGGCCGGGCGCGGGTCAGCGCTCGGCGTCCCGCGTGGTGGGCAGGCCGGCCGCGGCCCAGGCCCGGTAGCCGCCGACGACGTCGGTGGCGCGGTGCAGGCCCAGGGCCCGCAGCGAGTCGGCGGCGAGGCTGGAGGCGTAGCCCTCGTTGCACAGCACGATGACCTCGACGTCGTGGTCGGCGGCCTCGGGCAGCCGCGCGTCACTGGCCGGGTCCAGCCGCCACTCGAGCACGTTGCGCTCGACCACCAGCGCGCCGGGCACCTCGCCGTCGGCCGCCCGCTGGGCGACCGGGCGGGTGTCGACGAGCAGGGCGCCCGCCGCCATGCGCGCCGCCGCCTCGACCGGCTCGAGGCGGTGCAGGCGGCCGCGCGTCTCCTCGAGCACCTCGTCGATGGACCGGGGGGCGGGCGGGGTCTCCACGGGCCCCATCCTGACCGACGTCAGCGGGCCATCGCCGGCTCGGCGGCGTGCTCGGCCGGCACGTGCAGCAGCCGCTGGGTGGCCGCGACCACCACCGTGGCGACCGCGGCGGCGAGGGTGGCCACCAGGAACGCGCTGTTGGCCCCGACCGTGTCGACCAGCTTGCCGGCCGCCGAGGACCCCACCGCGACGCCCAGGCCGAGCGCCGTGCCGATCCAGGTGAAGGCCTCGGTGGTCGCCGAGCGCGGCACCAGGACCTCGGCCAGCGTGAACGAGCTGATCAGGGACGGCGAGACGGCCAGCCCGGCGAGCACCACGAACGGGATCAGCACCCACACGTCGCCCACCAGCGCCAGCGGCAGGCTCAGCACGGTCAGCACCCCCAGGGCGACGACCAGCCGGTGCCGCAGGGGGTGCCGCCAGTGCACGCTCCCCCACCCGATGCCGCTGGCCATGGAGCCGACTGCGAGGGCGGCGATGAGGACGCCGGACAGCGCCATGGCGCCGCGTTCGTCGGCGAAGGCGACCAGCGCGATCTCCAGGCTGCCCAGGACCGTGCCCACGGCGGCGCCGACGACGAAGAGCACCCGGATGCCCGGTGTGCGGATCGCCGACGGGCCGCTGCGGGCGGCGTGCCCGTGCGGTGGCGGCTCGGTGCGGCTCTGGGCGGCGAACAGCAGGCTGCCGATGATGGCGAGGACGAACGCGGTGACCACCCCGGAGGTGGCGTGCCCGGTGGTGGAGAGGAAGGTGACCAGCACCGGGCCGACGATGAAGACGAACTCGTCGACCACCGACTCCATCGCCAGCGCGGCCGGCAGCCGGTGCGTGCCGCGCAGCAGGTGGGTCCAGCGCACCCGGATCATCGAGGCCACCGGCGGGATGCAGGCGCCGGCCAGCCCGGCCGAGGCGAACAGGATCCAGCGGGGCCAGTCCTCCTTGACCGCGGGCAGGAACACGCAGCCCGCGGCGATGAAGACGGCGAGCACCGGCAGCAGCGTGCGGCGCTGGCCGTGGGTGTCGGCCCAGCGGCCGAGCAGCGGCCCCGAGATCGCCGTGGTGACGGCCCCGGTCGCGGCGACCGCCCCGCCGAGCCCGTAGCTGCCGGTCTCCGAGGCGATGAGCAGCACCGAGCCCAGTCCGACCATCGACAGCGGCAGGCGGCCGATGAAGGCGGCCAGCACCATCGGCAGCGCGTGCGGCGTGCGCAGCACGTGCAGGTAGGGATTGGACACGGGGAGGTGGCCTGTCGTCTCAGGTGAGGGGGTGCCGGTACGACCCACGCTAACCGACCGGCGCCCCCGCGGCCCGGCGGCAGTCGTGCCGGTGCAGCGCACATGACCCCGGGACGGCGCAGGGCCCCGCGCCGGTCGCCGTTGACCGGTGCGGGGCCCTGCTCGGCCCCCTGCAGGGGTCCTCTTTCAGGCGAGCCGGTGCTCCAGGATGGCGAGCTCGTCCCACATGGTGCTGGGGAGCTTGTCGCCGAACTTCTGGAACCACTCGGTGATCTGCGGGACCTCGGCGCGCCACTCGTCCTTGTTCACGGCGAGGGCCTTCTCGACCTGCTCGCGCGACATGTCCAGCCCGGAGACGTCCAGCGAGTCCGGCGTCGGCACGTGGCCGACCGCGGTCTCCTCGGCCGCCGCGGTGCCCTCGAGCCGCTCGACGACCCACTTGAGGACCCGGCTGTTCTCACCGAAGCCCGGCCACAGGAAGCCGCCGTCCTCGTCGCGGCGGAACCAGTTGACGTAGAAGATCTTCGGCAGCTTGGTGGCGTCGTGCTGCTTGCCGGTCTCCACCCAGTGACGGAAGTAGTCACCGGCGTTGTAGCCGATGAACGGCAGCATCGCGAACGGGTCGCGGCGGACGACGCCGACGGCGCCGGTGGCCGCCGCCGTCGTCTCCGAGGACAGCGTGGCGCCCATGAAGACGCCGTGGTTCCAGTCCCGGGCCTCGGTGACGAGCGGGATGGTGGTCTTGCGACGGCCGCCGAAGAGGATCGCCGAGATCGGCACGCCCTTCGGGTCGGTGTACTCCGGCGCCAGGATCGGGCACTGGGTGATCGGCGTGCAGAAGCGGCTGTTCGGGTGGCTGGAGGGCTCGTCGCTCTCCGGCGTCCAGTCCTGCTTCTTCCAGCTGGTCAGGTGTGCCGGGGGCTCCTCGGTCATGCCCTCCCACCAGACGTCGCCGTCGTCGGTGAGCGCGACGTTGGTGAACACCGAGTTGCCCTTGTCGATGGTGCGCATCGCGTTGGGGTTGGTGTCCCAGCCGGTGCCCGGGGCGACGCCGAAGAGGCCGTACTCGGGGTTGAGCGCGTAGAGCCGGCCGTCCTCGCCGAAGCGCATCCAGGCGATGTCGTCGCCGAGGGTCTCGACCTTCCAGCCGGGGATGGTCGGCTCCAGCATCGCCAGGTTGGTCTTGCCGCAGGCCGAGGGGAAGGCCGCGGCGACGTAGTAGGTCTTCTGCTGCGGGCTGGTCAGCTTGAGGATCAGCATGTGCTCGGCGAGCCAGCCCTCGTCGCGCGCCATCACCGAGGCGATGCGCAGCGAGTAGCACTTCTTCCCCAGCAGCGCGTTGCCGCCGTAGCCGGAACCGTAGGACCAGATGGCCCGCTCCTCGGGGAAGTGCACGATGTACTTGGTGTCGCTGCAGGGCCAGGGCACGTCCTGCTGGCCCTCGTCGAGCGGGGCGCCCAGGGAGTGCATCGCCGGCACGAACGGCCGGTCCTCACCCATCGCCTCGAGGATCGCGCCGCCGATGCGGGCCATCACGCGCATCGAGACGACGACGTACTCCGAGTCGGTCAGCTCGACGCCGAACATCGGGTTCTCGGCCTCGACCGGGCCCATGCAGAACGGGATGACGTACATCGTCCGGCCGCGCATGCACCCCCGGTACAGCTCGGTCATGATCGACTTCATCTCGCCCGGGTCCATCCAGTTGTTGGTCGGACCGGCGTCGGCCTCGTCGACCGAGCAGATGAAGGTGCGGTCCTCGACGCGCGCGACGTCGCTGGGGTCGGAGGCACACCAGAACGAGTTGGGCTTCTTCTCCAGGCGGGTGAAGGTGCCCGCGTCGACCAGCTGCCGCGTGAGCCGTTCCCACTCCTCGTCGCTGCCGTCGACCCACACGACCCGGTCCGGGGTGGTCAGCTCGGCCATCTCGCGCACCCAGGCCAGCAGCCGGGCGTGGGTGGTCGGGGCGTTGTCGAGACCGGGGGTGGCCACAGAAGTCACGGCGTCTCCATCCTCTGGGTACGCCGGGGGGTGTGCCGCCGGCGCTGGTGCTCGTCCTGCTCAGCTGTCGTCCGGGCCGCCGTGGCGCCACGGGCGCCGGTGGGGTTCCGGGTCCGGACAGCCTAACGGCGGGGACGTCCACTGTAACCGTGAGAGATGTTACGTATAAGACGTCTACCTCGCGGGCCGGAAGTCCCTGGTGGGGACCGCGTCGACCCTGCCCGTCGACACCGCACCGACCCGCCCCGACCTGGTCGCGGTGGCCCGGGAGGCGCAGGACGACCCGGACGTCGCCGTCCACGCCGCCCGGGAGCTCAGGAGCCGGTCGACATCCCGTAGACCGGCGCGGCGACGTCGGCGGCGAAGGTGTCCCAGTCGCTCGGGACGGGGCGCCCGCCGACCTCGGCGTCGAGCTTGTCCAGGTACCAGTGCCAGCCGGCGGCGAAGTCGGTGACGTCGGCGTCCGCGGCGAAGACCTGGCGGAAGCGCAGGACCGTCCGGCCGCCCTCGCCCCACAGGTCGAGCTCGACCGTCCAGTCGTCCTGGTCCACCCAGGAGACGACGAGGCGCCGCGGCGGGTCGCACTCGACGACCGTCACCGCCTCGCCGACCGGATCCTGCTCGTGGGTCATCGTGAAGGTGCCGGTGCCGCCGGGACCGCGCTCGCCGTCGTAGGTGCCGATCCAGCGGGCCATCCGGTCGGGCTCGGTGAGCGCCGACCACACGTCCTCGACCGGGTCGGGCCAGGAGCGGCGGAACTCCAGGCGCTGTCGGCCGTCGGCCTCGGTGGTGACGACGCCGCGGCGGGCCATCGCGTCCTGCACGGTCATGGGGTCTCTCCGCTCCTCCTGGCCCGCCGGCCGCGGGCGATCTCGGTGTCCAGTGCGTCCAACCGCTGGGCCCACAGGTCGCGGTAGGGCGCCAGCCAGTCGTCGAGCTCCCGCAGCGGGCGCGGGTCGAGCGCGTAGAGCCGTCGGCGTCCCTCCACCCGGCTGCGGACCAGTCCGGCCTCGCGCAGCACGCGCAGGTGCCGGCTGATCGCCGGGCGGCTCACCGGGAACCGCGCCGCGAGCTCCCCCGCCGCCAGCTCCCCCCGCGCCAGCAGGGCGACCAGCTCGCGCCGGGTCGGGTCGGCGAGTGCGGCGAGCGCCTCCACGGACGGATGTGTAACACATCGGTTACGCAACAGACCAGGGGTTGGCGCGTCGACCGGCCGGGCACCGGGAGTCCATGACCGTCACCGACCCGGACGTCCCCGACCCGCTCAACGACCCCCGCACCCTGCAGGCCGACCCCGGCGCACTGGGGCAGGGCGGAGACCTCGCCTCGACCGAGGACGACGCCGTCTCGACCGGGGAGGACGAACTGGCCGAGCAGGGGCTGACCGCCGGCCGGGACGCGGCCGACGACGCCGGTGGCGGGGACGTGACCGGCGGCGCGTTCTCCGAGGCGCCGCGCGACTGAGACGGGGCAGTCCGTTTCAGGACTCGCCGACCGGGCAACCCTCGGGCCCCCAGTCCCTCAGCGAGGAGGACCGCTATGGCCACCGGTGAGACCGGCTTCGAGGACGTCACCTACGACCTCATCTCGGTGCAGTACCACTCGCTCAAGGCCGGGCACGACTACGGCCAGTACGTCCGCGACGCGGAGAACGCCGGGCTGCAGGACATCGCGGCGTTCTTCCGCCAGGTCATGGAGGAGGACTCCGGGCGGGCGCGGCGCTGCCACGAGTTCCTGCGGCAGATCTCCGGGACCGAGCAGGGCGGACCCGCCACCCAGTAGCCGAGCAACCGGCACGATGACGGTGTGATCCGTACACCGCTGACCCGCACGTTCGACCTGGCCGCACCGGTCGTCGGAGCCCCGATGGCCGGTGTGGCCGGCGGTTCGCTCGCACGCGCCGTCTCCCTGGGCGGGGGTCTCGGGATGATCGGCATCGGCAACGCCGCCACGACGGACTTCGTCGCCGAACAGGCCGCGATCCCCGCGGCTGAGGGCCTGCCGTTCGGCATCGGCCTCATGGTCTGGGCACTGGCCGAGCGCCCCGAGCTGCTCGACGCGGCGATCGCCGCCCGCCCGACGCTGGTCTCGGTCTCCTTCGGCGACCCCGCGTCCTCCGTCGGCCCGCTGCACGACGCGGGCATCGCCGTCGCCACCCAGGTGAACACCGCCGACGACGTCCGGCGCGCCCAGGCCGCCGGCGTCGACCTGCTCGTCGCCCAGGGCACCGAGGCCGGCGGGCACACCGGTCACCGGGCCACGCTGCCGTTGCTGCAGGAGGTGCTGACCCTGGCCGACCGCCCGGTGCTGGCGGCCGGGGGCATCGCGACCGGTGCCGGCATGGCCGCGGCCCTGGCAGCCGGCGCCGCTGGGGTGTGGATCGGCACGCCGCTGCTGGCCTGCCCCGAGGGGCTCAACTCCCCCGCCGCCCGGGCCCGCGTCTGCGCGGCCGCGGGCGAGGACACCGTGCTGACCCGCGCCTTCGACGTGGCGCAGGGCCTGGCCTGGCCCGAGCGGTGGCCGGGGCGCGCGGTGGCCAACGAGTTCAGCCGCGAGTGGCACGGCCGGGAGGCCGAGCTCGCCCGCGACCCCGACGCCGCCCGGAGCGTGGTCGAGGCCCGGCGTACCGGCGACCTGTCCGCAGCGCCGCTCTACGCCGGGGAGTCGGTCGGGCTGGTCACCGGCGAGCGGCCCGCGGCCGACGTCGTCCGGGTGATGACCGCCGACGCCGAGCGGGCGCTACGGGCGGCCTGCGACCTGCTGACCTGACCGCGCGGCGTCGGCCCACGCCTGCTCGAGCACCTGCAGCAGCAGGTCGACGGGCTGGGCGCCGGCCGCGCCGTACCTGCGGTCGACGACGAAGAAGGGGACGCCGGTCGCGCCGAGCTCCCGCGCGGTGCGGATGTCGTCGAGGACGGCGGGCCGGTACCGGTGGTCGGTGAGCGCGGCGCGCACCTCGGCCTCGTCCAGGCCGACCTCCACTGCCAGCGCGGTGAGGGGGTCGACGTCGAAGACCGAGCGGCCCTCCTCGAAGTGCGCGTGCAGCAGCCGTTCCTTCACGGCACCCTGGAGACCGCGCTCGGCGGCGAGGTGGATGAGCTCGTGGGCCAGCAGCGTGTTGCCGCTGGTCCCGCTCGCCAGGTCGTAGTGCAGGCCCTCACCGGCGGCGGTCTCCTCGACGTGCCGCATCATCCCGCGCACGTCCTCGACCGGGCGGCCGAACCTGGTGGCCAGCGCCGGGAGGGTCTCGTGGGTCTCGCCCTCGGGGATGCTCGGGTCGAGCTGGAAGGAGCGCCAGACGACCTCGACCTCCTCGTGGTGCGGGAACCGCTCGAGCGCGGCCTCCAGCCGGCGCTTGCCGATGTAGCACCAGGGACAGACGACGTCGGACCAGACCTCGATGCGCACGGAGCGCACGAACCGCACGCCGGCCGGGCTCATTCCGGCCGATGGGCCCCCGCCCGCGCCCGGCCGTCCCCGGGCGTGGGGTCGAGGAAGACGTAGCGCACCCCCGGGTACCGCGCGACCAACCGCCGCTCGGCCTCGTCGGAGGCGCGCTCGATGTCGGCGACGGTCACCTCGTCGGCGAAGTCGACCTTGGCCGAGACGACGACCTGACCGGGCCCGATCACCGTGGTGAGCAGGACCGGGACGTCGACGACCTGGTCGAGGCCGGCGACCTCGGCGCGCAGCTGGTCCTCGAGCCGACGGGGGAGCGACTGGCCGATGAGCAGCGAGACGTTGGCCCGCGCCAGCGACCCGGCGACCAGCAGCAGGAGGACGCCGATGGCCAGCGCCGCGAGGCCGTCCCACGTGGCACTGCCGGTGACCTGCTCGAGGAACAGGCCCAGCGCGGCGAGCACGAGGCCGACCAGGGCGGCGCTGTCCTCGAAGGTCACCGCCTTGACCGTGGTGTCGGTGGTGGCGGCGAGGTAGCGGCGGGGTGTCGTCCCCCACCGGCGGGCCGAGCCGCGCACCTGGCGGACGGCCTTGAGCAGCGAGGTGCCCTCGAGGACGAAGGACACCGCCAGGACGACGTAGGCCACCAGCGGGTCGCCCTGCTCCTCACCCGCCACGATGGTCGTGACGCCCTGGTAGAAGGAGAAGCCCGCGCCGAGGGTGAAGGTGGCCAGGCAGGCCAGCAGCGCCCAGAAGTAGGTCTCCCGGCCGTAGCCGACCGGGTGCCGGGCGTCCGGCGCCCGGTCGCCGCGCTTGAGCGCGACGAACAGCAGCACCTCGGTGATCGTGTCGGCCAGCGAGTGCGCCGCCTCCGACAGCATCGCCGAGGAGTGGCTGATCAGGCCGCCGACGAGCTTGGCGACGGCGATGCCCAGGTTGGCCAGCCCGGCGACGACGACGGTGCCGGTCGAGTCCCCGCCCGACCCGCCACCGCCCTCCCGGGCGTCCTCGGTGAGCGCGTGCGTGCGGGCGGGCACCGGCTCGGTCATGGCCGCACCCGTGCCCCACGGTTGCCCGGCGCAACCACCCGGGTCAGCGCGTTGGCCGGACGACCAGCACGAGGGCCCCGGCGGTGGCGACCGCGGCGGCGGCCAGCACCAGCCCGGTCGGCCCCGAACGGGCGAGTGCGAGGCCGCCGAGCGCGGCCCCGGCCGCGATGCCGACGTTGAGTGCCGTGATCGCGACCGCGCCGGCGGCGTCCCGGACGGGGGGCGCGGCCAGCCGGGTGACGCGGGTCTGGAACACCGGCGGGAGCAGACCGATGAGCACGCCCCAGACGGCGACGACCACGAAGGCGACGACCGGGTGCACCCCGAGCAGCAGCAGCGCGGCCAGCCCGGCGGCGAACGCGACCGCGGTGACGGGCAGCGCCGTCGTCGGCCGGCGGTCCGACAGCGGGCCGGCGACCGCGAGGCCCAGGATGCCGGCCAGACCGAGGACCAGCAGCACTGCGGGGACGGCGCTCGCCGGGAGGCCGGCGTGGTCGGTGACCAGGACGGCGACGTAGGTGGCCGCGGCGAAGTGGCCGGCCAGCAGCGCGGCGGTGCCGACGGCGGCGCGCAGCACCGGCCCGGCGCTCGGGTCGCGCCACCACGCGGAGCCGCCGCCGTCGTCGGGCTCCGCCGCACCTCCCGCGCGCCCCGGCAGCAGCAGGAACGCGGGTGGCAGGGTCAGCAGCGCGAGGACGACGAGCGTCCACCGCCAGCCGAGCAGCCCGCCCAGCGCCGCAGCCGCGGGGACGCCGAGCACACCGGCCGCCGTCGGCCCGGCCAGAACGGTCGAGACGGCCCGGCCGAGCCGCTCGGCCGGTACCAGCGCCGCCACGTGCGGCACGAGCAGCGCCCAGACCAGCCCGTGCGCGGCCGCTGCGACGACCCGGGCGGCGACGGCGACGGCGAGGGTCGGCGCGGCGGCGGTCGCGAGGGTCGCGGCGCCGCACACGAGCAGGGCGATCGCGACGACCCGCTGCCGGGGCAGCCGGCGGGTGGCTCGGACCAGCGCGAAGCTGGTCGCGGCGAGGGTGACCGCCCAGGTGGCCACCAGTGCACCCGCGGCCGAGGTGGTCACGGCCAGGTCGGCGGCGATGGCCGGGAGCAGGCCGGTGGGCGAGAGCTCGATGGTGACCGAGGCGAACGCAGCCGCGGTCAGCGCGGCCAGCGTCCGCCGCGGGGAGGCGGTGGGGGGTGCCGCCGTCGGGACGGGTGCGGAGGTGGTGTCACAGGCCATGACCGGATGCTCGACCTTGACACCGGTGTCAAGGTCAAGCATGCGGATCGGCGAGCTGTCCCGGCGCACCGGCGTCAGTGCCCGGATGCTGCGCTACTACGAGCAGCAGCACCTGCTCACGTCGACGCGATCGGCGAACGACTACCGCGAGTTCGGGGAGGCCGACGTCGACCGGGTCCGGCAGGTGCGCGCCCTGCTCGACGCCGGCCTCCCCACCCGTTTCGTCCGGGCGGTCCTCGACATGGGGCTGGCCGGCGGCGCCGTCGTCGACGGCTGGACGCCGACGTGCACCGCCACCTTCGCCGGGCAGCTGCGGGCCGAGCTGGCCCGGCTCGAGGAGCACGTGGCCTGCCTGACCCGCAGCCGCGACGGCGTCCGGCGGTACCTCGAGACGGTCAGCGTCGTCGCCGAGGACGACCCCGCCGCCTGGACCCGCTAGCGCACCCCGACGAGGTCGACGACGAAGACCAGCGTCGCGCCGGGCTCGATGACCCCGCCCGCGCCGCGGTCGCCGTAGGCCTTGTGCGGCGGGATGGTGAGCCGGCGCCGTCCGCCGACCCGCATCCCCTGGATGCCCTCGTCCCAGCCCTGGATGACCATGCCGACGCCGAGCCGGAACTCCAGCGGGTCGCCGCGGTCCCAGGAGGCGTCGAACTGCTCGCCGCCGTCGTGGGTGACGCCGACGTAGTGCGCGCTGACCAGGTCCCCGGCCTTCGCCTCGGGGCCGTCTCCGACGGTGATGTCCTCGATCACCAGGTCGTCGGGCGCGGGGCCGGTCGGCGGCTCGACGTCGGGGCGGGTGGGCTCGGCCATCGGTTCTCCAGGGGGTCGGTGCCGGGTGGGTCCCGACGGTCGTCCCATCCAAACAGCGGTTCCACCGGGTCGCCGGGCGGGCTACGGTCCGGCGGCGTGATCGACCACCTGGGCCTGCAGTGCGCCGACGTCCCGGCCGCCGTGGCCTTCTACACCGCGGTGTTCGCGCCGGCGGGTCTGCGCGAGGCGATGCGGTACGAGACGCCGGGCGGCCCCGTGGTGGGGATGTGCGGCCCCGACGGGCACCCCCAGCTGTGGCTGAGCCCGCTGGCCGAGGGCACCGAGCGGCCGGTGCACCTGGCGCTGCGGGTGCCGTCGCGGGACGCGGTGGACGAGGTGTTCGCGCTGGCCCGGGCACGGGGCGCGGAGGTGCTGCACGAGCCGCGGGTCTGGCCGGAGTACCACCCCGGCTACTACGGCGTCTTCCTCCGGGACCCCGACGGCAACAACGTCGAGGCGGTCCACCACACGCTGCCCGAGGACTGATCAGCGGCCGCCGGCGACGTCGAGCACGCTGCCGGTGCAGTAGCCCGCGCCGTCGCCGAGCAGCCACAGGACGGCGTCGGCGACCTCCTCGGCGCGACCGGCCCGGCCCATCGGCACGGTCGGCCCCACCCGCGCGACCCGGTCGGGCTGGCCGCCGCTGGCGTGGATCTCCGTCTCGATGATCCCCGGCCGCACGACGTTGACCCGGATCCCCTCGCCGGCCACCTCGCGGGCCAGGCCGACCCCCAGCGTGTCGACCGCACCCTTGCTGGCCGCGTAGTCGACGTACTCGCCCGGCGAGCCGAGCCGGCTGGCGGCCGAGGAGACCAGCACGACCGACCCGCCGGGACCGCCGTACCGGGTGGACATCCGCCGCACCGCCTCGCGGCAGCACAGGACGGTGCCGAGCACGTTGACCGCCAGCATGCGCTGCACCCGGTCGGCGGTCAGCTCGTCGACCCGCGCCCGCCGGCCGACGATCCCGGCGTTGGCCACCAGCCCGGTCACCGGGCCCAGGGCCTCGGCGGCGGCGAAGGCGGCCAGGACGTCGTCCTCGACCGAGACGTCGGCGCGGACGGCGCACGCGGTCCCGCCGGCGGCCTCGATGCCGGTCACGACGGCGGCGGCCGCGGTCTCGTCGTCCCGGAACGTGAGGGCGACCGACCACCCGGCCGCCGCCGCGGCGCGCGCGGTCGCCGCGCCGATGCCGCGGCTGCCGCCGGTCACGAGCACCACACCAGGGGGCACGGTCGGACCGTAGCGCGGAGCGGGTGCGGGACGCCGCTCGGCGTGCTGGGCTGGGCGCATGCCCGCCGATCCCCCGTGGTGGACCCGTGCCGTCGTCTACCAGGTCTACCCACGCTCGTTCCAGGACTCCGACGGCGACGGCATCGGCGACCTCGGCGGGATCCTGCAGCGCATCGACCACCTCGCCGACCTGGGTGTCGACGTCGTCTGGCTCTCGCCGATCTACCCCTCGCCGCAGGCCGACAACGGTTACGACATCAGCGACTACACCGACGTCGACCCGCTGTTCGGCTCGCTGGCGCAGCTCGACGAGCTCGTCTCCGCCCTGCACGAGCGCGGGATGAAGCTGGTCATGGACCTGGTGGTCAACCACACCAGCGACCAGCACCCGTGGTTCGAGGAGAGCAGGGCGTCCCGGACGTCTCCGAAGCGCGACTGGTACTGGTGGCGGCCGCCGCGCGCGGGCATGACGGCGGGGCAGCCCGGCGCCGAGCCGACCAACTGGCACTCGTACTTCTCGGGGCCGACCTGGGAGCTCGACGGGGCCAGCGGCGAGTACTACCTGCACCTGTTCGCGCGCGAGCAGCCGGACCTGAACTGGGAGAACCCGGAGGTCCGCCACGCGGTGTACGCGATGATGCGGGGCTGGCTCGACCGCGGCGTCGACGGCTTCCGCATGGACGTCATCAACATGATCAGCAAGGACGTCGCCCCGGACGGCTCGCTGGGCGACGGCCCCCCGCTGCCGGGCCTCCCCTGCGGCGACGGGACGGCGTCCTTCCTGTGCGGGCCGCGGATCCACGAGTTCCTGCAGGAGATGCACCGCGAGGTGTTCGCGGGACACTCCGAGCAGCTGCTCCTGGTCGGCGAGATGCCCGGCGTGACGGTGGAGCAGGCGCGGCTGTTCACCGACCCGGCGCGGGCCGAGGTGGACATGGTGTTCCAGTTCGAGCACGTCGGCCTGGACTTCGACGAGTCCAAGTGGCGCCCGCGGCCGCTGCGGATGCGCGACCTCAAGGCCTCCTTCGGCCGCTGGCAGGCGGGGCTGGCCGACGTCGGCTGGAACTCCCTCTACTGGGACAACCACGACCAGCCGCGGGCGGTCTCGCGATTCGGCGACGACTCGCCGCGGTACCGGCGGGACTCCGCGACCTGCCTGGCCACCCTGCTGCACCTGCACCGCGGGACGCCCTACGTCTACCAGGGCGAGGAGCTCGGGATGGCCAACGCCCCGTTCGACAGCATCGACGAGTTCCGGGACGTCGAGTCGCTCAACCACTTCGCGCAGGCGGTGGCGCACGGCGAGGACCCGGGGACCGTGCTGGCCGCGCTGCGCACGATGAGCCGGGACAACGCGCGGACGCCGGTGCAGTGGGACGCCGGGCCGAACGCCGGCTTCACCACCGGGAAGCCGTGGATCGCGGTCAACCCCGACCACACCGAGTGGAACGCCGAGGCCCAGCGCGCCGACCCGACCTCGGTGTTCGCCCACCACAAGCGGCTGATCGCGCTGCGGCACGACGACCCCGTGGTGGCGCTCGGCGACTTCACCATGCTGCTGCCCGAGCACGACGAGCTGTACGCCTTCACCCGCAGCCTGGACGGCGCGACGCTGCTGGTCGTCTGCAACCTCGGCTCCTCGACCCACCCGCTGGACGGGCTGCTCCCCGCGGCCGTCGGCGCCGAGGTGGTGCTGGGCAACCTGGGGAAGGGCGACCCCGCCGTCCTTCGGCCGTGGGAGGCCCGGGTGCTGCGGCCCCGTTGACCGAGCGGCCCTGCTCCCGTCCCCGTGCGGCCCGTCCAGGGGCCCGCCCCGAGCCTGCGAGGGGTGGGGAGGACGGGGTCCTTCAGCAACCGAGCAGCAGGTCCAGCGCGGCCGCCGCCGTCCAGGACTGGTTGGCGCTGCCCAGCGGCTCCCCGGTGAGCGGCTCGTGGTACTCCGCGAACGAGCCCCCGGCCAGCTCGTCGAGCAGGGCGCGGCGCAGGGGCGCGGCGACGTCCGTCCGGCCGCGCCGCTCCAGCAGCCACACGAAGAGCCAGGTGACCACCGGCCAGCTGGGGCCGCGCCAGTACGCGCGGGGCCGGAACTCCGGCGCCGCCGGGCTGGTGCTCGGCAGGACGGCGTGCCGCAGCCCGGGGTGCCCGGTCCAGCGCTCGGACCGCAGCAGCGCCACCATGTCGCGCTCGGTCGCCGTCCCCAGGCCGCCGCAGAGCAGCGGGGCGAACCCGGCCACCGTCTCCACGCGCAGCGGCTCGCCGGTCCGCAGGTCGGTGTCCAGGGCCAGCCCGAGCTCGGCGTCCACGCTGCCTGCGACGCCGGCCCGGAAGCGCTCGGCGTGCTCCTCGAGCTCGGCCACCTCGGCGGCCCCCAGCTGCCGGGCGATCCCGGCCAGCGCACCGCTCGCCGCCGCGAGCACGGCGGAGGCGAGGACGTCGGTGGTCCGGAAGCTCGCCGTGGCGGAGATGCGGGCGTCGTCGTACCGGGCCCGCCGCAGCTCCTCGACCCCGGTCAGGTAGCGGTCGTACTCGAGGCGGGTCGGGCGCTGGCTGGTGTCGCGGACGATCCGGGTGTCCCGGCGCCGGTACGGCGGCAGGTCGGGGTCGACGGCGACGCGGGACCACGGCCCGTCCCACCGCGGGGAGTTGTCCATCCCGCTCTCCCAGCCGTGGTGGATGGCGAGCAGGCCGGTGCCGCGCGGGTCGCGCTCGCGCACCAGGTAGCGGTGCCAGGCCAGCAGCCGGCGGTAGGCCCCGGGCAGCCAGGCGCGGACACGGGCGGCCGCTGCGGGGCCGCGGCGCCCGGCGAGCGCCACGACGCGCTCCACGGCCAGGGCGTGCACGGGCGGCTGGCAGATGCCGCTGGTCCGGGGGACCACCGGGGCGTCGCCGGTGAGCTCCGCGCACCCCCAGCGCTCCGGTCCCGGGGAGTAGTCGTGCTCGTCGGGGTCGAAGACGATGTGCGGCAGCATCCCGGTGCGCCACTGCCCGGTGAACAGGTGGTCCAGCTCGGCGCACGCCCGGTCCGGGTCGAGGTGCGCGAGGCCGACCGAGACGAACGCGGCGTCCCAGCTCCACTGGTGCGGGTAGAGGTCCGGGGCGGCCCGGACCATCACCCCGGTGTCGTTCGCCCGCAGGACGGCGGCGGCGCGGGCGGCGAGCTCGGCACCGCGGCGGACCGCGAGGTCGTCGACGGCGGTCACGGGGCGGCTCCTGTCACGCGGCGGCCTGCAGCGCCGACCTCAGCATCGCCGTGGCCCGCGGCAGCACCCGGGCGGGGTTCCCGGAGAGCCGGCACTCGAACGCCAGCCAGCCGGCGTAGCCGATCTCCTCGAGGCAGGCCAGGAGAGCCGCCCAGTCCAGGTGACCGGCGCCGGGTTCGAGGCGGTTGCTGTCGGAGAGCTGCACGTGGCCGATGCGGTCGGCGTCCGCGCGCAGTGCCGCCAGCGGGTCGGCCTCCTCGATGTTCATGTGGTAGGTGTCCGCGCCCACCCGCACGCTGTCCCACCCGGTCGCCCGCGCCAGCTCGGCGGCCTGCGCGACGGTGTTGACCATGTGGTCCTCGTAGCGGTTGAGCGGCTCGAGCAGGAGGAGGACGCCCTCCCGGGCCGCGACCTCGCCCAGCCGGCCGAGCGCATCGAGGAGCACCTCGCGGTCGGCCTCGGCCGACCGGGGCGGGGTGAACGGGGGCAGCCGGCGGGAGAACATCCCCCAGGACGCCGGCGTCATCGCACCCACTCCGCCGAGCTCGCCGATGACGGCGAGCTGGGTGGTCATGTTCGCCACCGCGTCGGCCCGGCGCTCCCGGTCGAAATCGCCGATGAAGTGGTCCATGTCCACGCAGACCGTCGGCATGACGACGCCGTCGCGCTGGGCGGCCCGCAGCTCCGGCAGCCGCGCCCGCAGCGCGTGCCCGCCCGCGCCGCGGAGCTCGATGGCGTCGAAGCCCCAGGTGAGCGCGGTCTCCCACCTGGCTTGCATCGTGTCGCCGGGGAGCAGCTGCTCCTGGACGGCCAGTCTCACGCGACCCCCCGCCACGTCGCGGTCGGCAGGTACGGGACCACTTTATTCGTGATCCGCGGCGCTTAATGCGTGTCCCGTCGGCATAACCGAGTCGCGACCCAGGTCATGTGACGAGCGGCTACTGTCCGGAGTCCCGGCACCGACGCCGGCAACTCCGAGGAGAGCTGATGGGCGGGACGAAGCGGCGGGTCCAGGTCTCAGCGGCAGGGGTCGGGGTGACCGTCCTGCTCGCTGCCTGCGGTTCGGGCGATGGTGGCGGCGAGGGCGGCGACGGCGGCCCGCTCACCGTGTGGACCCTGGAGAACCTCCCCGACCGCCTCGCCGCCCAGCAGGAGATCGCCGCCGCCTTCACCGAGAGCAGCGGCATCGAGGTCGACCTCGTGGGCATCGACGAGGACCAGTTCAACCAGCTGCTCACCTCGTCGGCCGCCGCGGGCGAGCTCCCCGACGTCGTCGGCGCGCTGCCGCTGGCCGGCGTCCAGGCACTGGCCGCGAACGAGCTGGTCAACCCGGACGTGCCCGCAGCCGTGGTGGAGGAGCTGGGTGCCGACACCTTCTCCGAGCAGGCCCTCGAGCTGACCCGGGACGGCGACGCGCAGCTGGCCGTCCCCAGCGACGCGTGGGCTCAGCTGCTGGTCTACCGCAAGGACCTCTTCGACGCCGCGGGCCTGCCCGCTCCGGAGACCTACGAGGACATCCTCGCCGCCGCGCACGCCCTCGACGGCCCCGGGACGGCCGGATTCACCGGCGCCACCGCGCCGAACGACGCCTTCACCCAGCAGACCTTCGAGCACCTCGCCCTCGGCAACGGCTGCCAGCTGGTGGACGACGGCGGCGAGGTCACCCTCGACAGCGACCGGTGCGTCGCCGCGTACGACTTCTACGACCGGCTGATCAGCGACTACTCGGTGTCCGGCGCCCAGGACGTCGACACCACCCGTGCGGCCTACTTCGCGGGACAGGCGGCGATGGTGGTCTGGTCGTCGTTCATCCTCGACGAGATGGCCGGCCTGCGGGCCGACGCGCTGCCGACCTGCCCCGAGTGCTCCGCCGACCCCGCCTTCCTCGCCCGCAACAGCGGCGTGGTCACCGCGATCGCCGGCCCGGACGGGGACCAGGCGGCGCAGTTCGGCGAGATCGTCTCCTGGGCCGTGACCGCCGATGCCCCGACCGACGCGGCCACCCAGTTCGTCACCTACATGATGAGCGACGGGTACGAGCAGTGGATCGGCTTCGCGCCGGAGGGCAAGGTGCCGACCCGGCAGGGCAGCGCCGACGAGCCGACGCGATTCATCGACGCCTGGGCCACCCTGCCCGCGGGCGTGGACACGAAGGCACCGCTGTCGGACTTCTACTCGGCCGAGGTGCTCGACGCGCTGCGGAACGCCCCGGACACCATCTCCCCGTGGGGCATCCCCCAGGGACAGGGCGCCCTCGTCGGGGCCTCCCTCGGTGAGCTGCCCGTGCCCCAGTCGATCAGCGCGATGACCGGTGGCGAGCTCGACCCGCAGCAGGCGGCTCAGCAGGCGGCCGACGCGCTCCGCGAGATCGCCTCGTCCCTGGAATGACCAGGGCGCTGCGATGACCGGGGCTCCGGTGCGCTCTCCCCGTCGGCGGTCCCGCGACCCCGATCCGGCTCCCTCCGGCCGCGGGACCCTGCGGTGGCGGGAGGCCCGGACCGGACTGGCGATGATCTCGCCGACCGTGGTCCTGGTCCTGGTGCTCGTGGTGCTGCCGATCCTCTGGACGGTGGTGCTGGCCTTCCAGGACCTGCGGCTGATCCGGCTGCGCACCGCCGGCCTGTTCGGGGACTACACGTTCGAGAACTTCGTCGACGTCTTCAGCTCCCCGGGGTTCTGGCAGGCACTGGTCACCACGCTCGTCTACGCCGCGTGCGGCACGGCGGCGTCCGTCGGGCTGGGACTGGTCGCGGCGCTCGCGCTGCGCCGTCCCTTCCGCGGCCGCACGTTCGTGCGGGCGTCCCTGCTGCTGCCCTACGTGGCGCCGGTCGTGGCGGCCACCTTCGTGTGGGGCGTGATGCTCAACCCGCAGTTCGGCATCGTGAACGAGATCGGCACCGGCCTGCTCGGCTGGGACGAGCCGATCGCCTTCCTGTCCGAACGCCCGACCGCCCTGATCACCGTCATCGTCTTCGAGATGTGGCGGTCGTTCCCGTTCGCCTTCCTCTTCCTCACCGCCCGGCTGCAGGCCGCGCCGGCCACGCTGGAGGAGGCCGCCCGGGTCGACGGCGCGACCCCGACACAGGTGTTCCGCCACATCGTCTGGCCGCAGCTGCTGCCGACGATCGCGGTGCTGGCGCTGCTGCGCTTCATCTGGACGTTCAACAACTTCGACGACATCTACCTGCTGACCGGCGGCGCCGCCGGCACCGAGGTGATCAGCGTGCGGGTGTTCGACTACCTGGTCAGCCGCGGGGACATCGGCGCGGCGTCGGCGCAGGCGCTGGTCCTCGCCACGGTGCTCATCGTCCTGGTCTCCGTGTACTACCGGTTCGCGGCGAAGGACGAGGTGGCCTGATGACCCGCATGGTGACGGCGCCGGCGGACTCGCCGGCCGCACCCGACACCCGTCCGTCCCGGGCCCCCGCGGGGCGGGGCTGGTCGCGCAACACGGTCGAGACCCGGGTGCTCGGAGTCCTGCGCTGGGTGGTGATCGTGGGGCTGGCGCTGTTCACGCTGTTCCCCTTCTACTACATGGCGCTGCTCTCCGTCCGAGACCTCAGCTCCCTGCTGCAGGAGCCGGCCCGGCTGTGGCCGACGCTCTCGGAGCTGACGGTCGACACGTACCGCAACGTGCTCGCCCCGACCGGGTCCGGCGGGCAGGGCTTCGGGCGCTTCATCGCCAACAGCGGCCTGATCGCGCTGGGCACGGTCGTGGTGACGCTCGTCTTCGCCGTCCTGGGCTCGTACGCCATCGCCCGGCTGCGCTTCCCCGGTCGGCGCAGGGTCAGCGTGCTGTTCCTCGCCGTCTACCTGTTCCCGAGCATCCTGCTCGCCGTCCCGCTGTTCGTGTTCTTCACCCGCCTCGGCCTGCGCGGCACCCTGGCCCCGCTCGTGCTGGTGTACGTGTCGCAGACGATCGCGGTCGCGATCTACACGCTCCGCAACTACTTCCAGACCGTGCCGGCCAGCATCGAGGAGGCCGCCGCCGTGGACGGCGCCACGCGGTTCACGATCATGCGGAAGGTGACCCTGCCCCTGGCGATGCCGGCGATCCTGTCCAACGCGCTGTTCGTCTTCATGATCGCGTGGAACGAGTTCCTCTTCGCGCTGCTGTTCCTGGTCGAGGACCGCTCGCGGTGGACGGTCTCGCTGGGGTTGTCCCAGCTCGCCGGGAGCATCGAGATCCCCACCACCGTGCTCATGGCCGGATCGGTGATCCTGACGCTGCCGATCGTCATACTGTTCTTCGCCACCGAACGGCTGCTGACCGGCGGGCTGACCGCCGGGGCGGAGAAGGGGTGAGGAGCTGGGGGAGCGCGCCGGGCAGCTGCTCGAACTGATCCGCCGGGGCCGGGCCCGCACGCGTGGGGACCTCATCGAGCTCACCGGCCTGTCCCGCTCCACCGTCGCCGCCCGCATCGACGACCTGGTCGACGCCGGGTACCTGCGCGAGTCGGGCAAGGAGGCCTCCGTCCGCGGCCGCCCCTCCCACGTGCTCAGCCTCGACGGCTCGCACGGGGTGGTGCTGGCCGCCGACCTGAACGTCACGCACGCGACGGTCGCGCTGTGCGACCTGGCCGGGCGGCCGCTCGCCGAGACGGTGCACGAGCTGCGGCTGACCGACGGCCCCGAGCCCCTCCTCCGGTGGGTCGAGCAGCGCTGGCGCCACCTGCTGGACGCCGCCGGGGTGGGCGCCGACCGGGTCCTCGGTCTCGGGGTCGGCGTGCCTGGCCCGGTGGACGTCGCCACCGGGCGGGTCGTGCACCACACGCCGGCCCTGCCGGGCTGGCGCGACTTCCCCCTGCGCGACCACCTGGAGCGGCGGTTCGGCGTCGTCTGCGTGGTCGACAACGACGCCAACGCGATGGCTCTCGGCGAGTACCACGCCGAGCAGCCGGCCGCCTCGCCGCTGCTGTTCGTGAAGGTCGCGACCGGCATCGGTGCCGGCGTGGTGGTCGACGGGCACGTCCTGCGTGGCGCGGACGGCGCTGAGGGCGACCTCGGGCACGTCCGCATCGCCAGCGCCGAGCACGGCCCGCCGTGCGTCTGCGGGGCACGGGGCTGCCTGGCCGCGTCGGCGAGCGGGCGGGCGCTGGCCCGGGCGCTGCGCGAGCAGGGTGAGGACGTGCCGGACAGCCGGGCGGTCGTCGAGCTGGCGCTGACCGGCCACGCCGAGGCCACCCGGCTGGTGCGCGAGGCGGGTCTGGTGGTCGGCGACGTGCTGGCGACCGCGGTGAGCCTGCTCAACCCGCGCGTCCTGGCCCTGGGCGGGGACCTGGCGCTGGCCCAGGACCACTTCGTCGGGGCCGTGTGCGAGCGGCTGTACCAGCGCACCCAGCCACAGGCCGCGCGGGGCCTGCGCGTGGTGGCCAGCGGCCTGGGGCACCGCGCCGGGGTGGTGGGCGCGGCGCGCCTGGCGCTCGAGGAGGTCCTCTCCGCCGAGGCCGTCGACCGGGCGCTCGCCGGCCGGCGGCAGCCGGTGCCCTAGTAGAAGGACCCCCTCCCCCCACCGCTCGCACGCTCGCGGCGGGCCCCTGGAGGGGGCCGAGTAGTGGGACAGGGGTCCTTCGTCAGCCCTTCCAGTCGACGAGCTGGACGATCACGCCGTTGGGGTCGCGCACCTGGAAGGCGCGCTCACCCCACTCCTCGACGGTGAGCGGCATGGTGATCGCCACGCCCTCGTCCTGCAGCCGGCGCAGCTCGCCCTCCAGGTCGTCGACGACGAAGGCGAGGATCAGCCCGGCAGCGGGCACGTCGCGCTGGTCGGCCGGGAGGGTGGGCAGGCCACGACGGAGGAAGACCACGTTGACGCCGGCGTCCTCGCGGGTCAGCGAGGCGAAGCCGTCGGCGGCCATCTCCTCCCGGAACCCGAAGTGGCGGGCGAGGAAGGCGCTGCTGGCGGGGACGTCGTCGACGTTCAGCGAGACGGCGGTCGAGGTGATGCGCACGGGGGCCTCCTGACGCGGGGATCGAACTCCGTACATTGTACGCGGTTTTTCGTGGGCAGGATGCCCTCGTGCCGACCGACCGCAGCAGCGCGGGCGACCCCTCCCGCACCCTGGCCCTCCTGTGGCGGCAACCGCCCGAGGGTCCGCGGCGGGGGCCGGCGCGGGCGCTGGACCTCGACGCGGTGGTGGCGGCGGCCGTCGGCCTCGCCGACCGGGACGGTCTGGGCGCGGTGACCATGCGCGCGGTGGCCCAGACGCTGGGGGTCGCGCCGATGACGCTCTACACCTACGTGCCCGGCCGGGCCGAGCTGCTCGACCTCATGCTGGACGCCGTCCACGCGCGGACGGCCCGCCTCGACACCGTCGGGCGGCCCTGGCGGGAGCGGCTGGCCGCCGTCGCCGAGGAGAACCGCGCGCTGTTCACCGCCCACCCGTGGGCCGCCGCGGTCTCCACGCTGCGCCCGCCCCTGGGGCCGGGCTCGACCGCCAAGTACGAGCACGAGCTGGCCGCTCTCGACGACACCGGGCTGGACGACGTCGAGCGCGACGACTGCCTCACCCACCTGCTGTCGTTCGTGCAGGCCAACGCCCGGGCCGTGGCGGAGGCGCGGGCCGCCCGGCGGCAGAGCGGGCTGGACGACGCCCAGTGGTGGGCCGCGGCCGGGCCCCTGCTGGCCCGGGTGCTGGACCCGGCGCGGTACCCGCGCGCCGTCCGGGTCGGGGCGGCGGCCGGGGCCGCGCACGGCAGCGCGCACGACCCCGACCACGCCTACCGGTTCGGCCTCGCCCGGGTCCTCGACGGGCTGGCCGCGCTCATCGACGCCCGTCGCTGACCCCGGCTCAGGCCGGGGCGGCGACCGGCTCGGCGGCCTCGGGCTCGTCCAGCGGGTGGGCGAGCTCGTCGGCCGGCAGCCGCCACGCCAGGACGGCGACGACGGCGAGCACCGGCGGCACCAGCCCGGCGAGCAGGAAGGTGCCGGTCAGGCCGACCGACTGGCTGACCGGGCCGGCCAGCGCCATCGACAGGGGCATGAACGCCAGCGAGACGAAGAAGTCGAGGCTGGAGACCCGGCCGAGCAGCGCCGGGGGCACCCTCCGCTGCAGCAGCGTGCCCCAGATGACCGTGCCGGCCTCGAACGCCGCTCCGAGCAGCCCGGCCGCCGCGATCATGACCCACAGCTCCGACGTCGCCCCGAAGACGACCAGTGGCACGCAGCCGGCACCCCAGAGCAGGTTCATCACCGTGAGATAGCGGCGCGGCAGCCGCAAGGAGGCGACGACGGCCGACCCCAGGGCGCCGCCGATGCCGAAGGCGGCCAGCACCCAGGCGTGCTCGGCGGGTCCGCCGCCGGCGCGGTCGCGGACCGCGAAGGGCACCAGGACCTCGAACGGGCCCATGATCAGCAGCACCATCAGCGAGGCGAACAGCAGCGTGGCCAGCAGCCAGGGGGTGCGGACCATGTAGGCCACGCCCTCGCGGACGTCGGTGAGCAGCCCCGGGTGCTCGCCCTCGCGGCGGACCGGCAGCGTCGGCAGCGCCGCCACGCACGCGGCCGCGGCGGCCGAGGTCAGCGCCGTCGCCAGCAGCGCCGCGCCCGGCGAGAGGGCCGCCACCAGCAGGCCGCCGACCGCCGGACCGGCGGCCATCGCCAGCGCCGGGCGGACGACACCCTCCAGGCCGTTGGCCGCGAGCAGCTCGCCGGGCGGGACGACGCCGGGCACCAGCGCCGAGTAGGCCGGGTAGTACAGCCCCATCGCGATCCCGCCGGCCAGGGACGCCGCGGCGAGCGGCCCGAGCGCCAGGGCGCCGGTCAGCGACAGCAGCGCCACCGACCCGACCGCCGTCGTCTGCAGCAGGGCGACGCCGAGCAGGATGCGCCGCTGCGGCACCCGGTCGGCCAGGGCGCCGCCGAGCAGCGTGCTGGCCAGCATGCCGGCGGCCTGCAGGGAGGTGGCCAGGGAGAGCGCGCCGGGACCGCCACCGAGGTCGACGACCTGCCAGACCAGCGCCACGGTCCACAGGCCCTGCGCGAACAGCGACAGGCCCATGGACGAGGCCAGCAGGCGGTAGTCCCGGGAACGCAGGGGCGCGAGCGCACGCGGCAGCCTGGCCATCTCCCCCTCCGTCGTCGGCGGGCGCGCCGTCGGCGCCCGGGTCCCCATGCTCGCGGAGGACACCGACAGCGGGCACCTGGTTATCGGGAGGACGGCAAGGACGGTCGGGTGGCCG
Source organism: Geodermatophilus sp. URMC 65 (assembly GCF_053502545.1). Classification (NCBI taxonomy): domain Bacteria; kingdom Bacillati; phylum Actinomycetota; class Actinomycetes; order Geodermatophilales; family Geodermatophilaceae; genus Geodermatophilus; species Geodermatophilus sp. URMC 65. The sequence goes on along the minus strand of NZ_CP199954.1, from coordinate 2,918,543 downwards.
ACCTGCGCGCGCTCCTGCAGGGGCCGGATGCCGCACGGCACACCGCTGCCAGGAGTGGTGCGGGGCACGCTGGATCATTTTTCTCACACATACTTCACAAAGCTCACATGGCTTTGGTAGAAATGCCTCCGTGACCGACCGCCTCGACGTGACGCTCCGCCTGGTCCGCAACGCCGGCCGGGCGTCGTTGACCGACCTCGCGTCCCGGCTGGGCGTCTCGGAGATGACCGTGCGCCGCGACCTCGACACCCTGCAGGCGCGTGGCCTGGTCGAGCGCGTGCGCGGCGGCGCGGTCGCCGTCGCAGAGCCGGAGAGCGCCGCCGGCTTCGCCGCGCGCGCCGACTGGCAGGCCGGCCTCAAGGACCGGATCGGCCGGACCGCCGCCGCGCTGGTCGAGCCGGGCGCGACCGTCCTCCTCGACGCCGGGACGACGACGGTGCACGTCGCCCGGGCGCTGGCCGACCGCGCCGCCGCCGGCGAGGGGCCGTTCACCGTCGCCGTCCTCAGCCTGCCCGTGGCCGACGCCCTGGCCGACCGGCCCGGCGTCCGGCTGCTGGTCGTGGGCGGGGAGTCCCGGCCGGGCGAGCGCAGCCTGGCCGGGCCGCTCACCGCCGCGGTGCTGCGGCAGCTCACCTTCGACCTGTTCGTCATGTCGATCGGGGCGGTCAGCGCCACGGCGGGCTGGTCGGAGTTCACGCTCGAGGACGCCGCGGTCAAGCAGGTGGCCCTGCAGCAGGCCCGCAGCAGCCTCGTGGTGGCCGACGCCTCGAAGCTCGGCGTCCGGGCCTTCGCCTCGGTCGCCCCGCTGGACGCGGTCGGCCGGCTGGTCACCGACCGCAGCGCCCGCGACCCCCAGCTCACCCCCGCGGCGCAGGACACCCTCGCCGCCCTCGAGAACGCCGACGTGGAGGTGCTGTGCGCATGACCGTGGCAGAACCGTTGATGATCCTGGTCGCCGGCCCCTACCGCGGGGGCACCGGCGACGACCCCGACCTCATCGCGGCCAACCACCGGGCGATCCAACGCGCCTGCCTGGAGCTCTTCCGGGCCGGTCACCTCGCCGTCAACGGGGAGGACCTCGCGCTCCCGCTGGCCGAGCTGGCCGGGTCGACGCGGGTGGGGGACGCCGCGTTCGACGAGGTGTTCCACCCGATGGGACGGCGGCTGGTGGCCCGGGTCGACGCCGTCCTGCGACTGCCGGGCGCCTCCGCCGGGTCCGACGAGATGGTCGCCCTGGCCCACGCCCGGGGAGCCGCGGTCTACACGAGCGTCGACGAGGTGCCGGCGGTGGCGCGGTGACCCCCGTGGGCGTCCCGGGCATCGACGTCCCCGACTCCCGGGGACGGACCTGGCTGGACCGGGTGGGCCGCGACCTCACCGGCAACCCGGACGTCGTCGTCCGCGACGTGGAGCTGCTGGCCAGCGGCTGGCACGTGCTGCGGCGGACGACGTTCGACCAGCGCCGTCGCGACGGCCGGTGGACCACCGAGCAGCGGGAGACCTACGACCGCGGCAACGGCGCCACCCTGCTGCCCTACGACACCGCGCGGCGGACGGTGCTGCTCACCCGGCAGTTCCGCTTCCCCGCCTACGTCAACGGCTCCCCCGACGGGATGCTCGTCGAGGCCGCCGCCGGGCTGCTCGACGACCAGGACCCCGCCTCCGCGATCCGCCGGGAGGCCGCCGAGGAACTCGGTGTGGCGGTGGGCGCACTCGAGCACGTGTTCGACGTCTTCATGAGCCCGGGGTCGGTGACCGAGCGGGTCTCCTTCTTCGCCGCGCCCTACACCCCGGCCGACCGGGTGTCGGCCGGGGGCGGCCTGGCCGAGGAGGGCGAGGACATCGAGGTGCTCGAGCTGGACGTCGACGAGGCGCTGGCCATGGTCGACGACGGCCGGATCGCCGACGCGAAGACGATCATGCTGCTGCAGTGGGCTGTGCTGCGCGGGCCGTTCCGCGCCTGAGCCACGTCCTCAGCTCGACCGGACCGGGCGGTGGGCGCTTCGCGGGGACGGGCGCCGAGTTGCGTCAGCGGGCGCCGCGCTCCTGCGCCAGGGCGACGTAGTGCTCGATCGCCGCGGGGTCGTCGACCGCGCCGACGTTGAGCGCGCGGGCCGGGTCGACGCCCTGGAACAGCCGCTTGAGCGGGACCTCCAGCCGCTTGCCGGTGCGGGTGTGCGGCACGGCGGGGACGACGAGCACCTCGTCGGGCACGTGCCGCGGGCTGGCCTGGCTGCGGATCGCGGCCTTGATGCGGTCGACGAGGTCGTCGGTGAGCTCCTCCCCCGGGGCCAGCTTCACGAACAGCGGCATCCAGTAGCCGCCGTCGCGCTGCTCGACGCCGAGGACGACGCAGTCGACGACCTCGGGGATCGACTCGACGGCGGCGTAGATGTCCGCCGTCCCCATGCGGACGCCGCCGCGGTTGAGGGTGGAGTCCGACCGGCCGGTGATGACGCAGGTGCCACGCTCGGTGATCTCCATCCAGTCGCCGTGCCGCCACACGCCGGGCCAGGGCTCGAAGTAGGTCTCGCGGTAGCGGGACCCGTCGGGGTCGTTCCAGAAGTACAGCGGCATGGTCGGCATCGGCTCGGTGATGACCAGCTCGCCCAGCTCGCCGACGACCGGCCGGCCCTGCTCGTCCCAGGCGGCGGCGGCGACGGCCAGCATCGGGCGCTGCAGCTCCCCGGCGGTCACCGGCAGCAGCAGCGAGCTGCCGATGAAGCCGGTGGCGACGTCGGTGCCGCCGGACAGCGAGCCGAGGAAGACGTCGGGCTTCACCGCGTCGTACACCCAGTGGAAGGTCGAGGCAGGCAGGGGGGAGCCGGTGGAGCCGATGGCGCGCAGCGCCGACAGGTCGTGGGTGTCGCCGGGCCGGGCGCCGGCCTTCTCGCACGCGGTCAGGTAGCCGGCGCTGGTGCCCAGGTAGGTGAGCCGGTGGCGGGCGGCGATCGCGAACTGCGCGTCGATCGCCGGGTACGCCGGGGCGCCGTCGTGGACGACCACGGTGGCGCCGACGAGCAGCGCCGAGGTGGCGATGTTCCACATGATCCAGGCGGTGGAGGCGTACCAGTAGAACCGGTCGCCGGGGCCGACGTCGCCGTGCAGGCCCAGCTGCTTGTGCTGCTCGAGGACGACGCCGCCGTGGCCGTGCACGATGCCCTTGGGCAGGCCGGTGGTGCCCGAGGAGTAGACGATCCACAGCGGGGCGTCGAAGGGCAGCGGCTCGAAGACCGGCTCCTGGCGCTCGGCGACCGCGTCGGCCCAGCTCAGCGCGCCGTCGGGCAGCTCGTCCGGGGAGAGCCGGGGGACGGCGATCGTCGTCCGGACGCTGGGCAGCGCCGCGCGCAGCTCCGCCACGACGTCGCGGCGGTCGTACTCCTTGCCGCTGAACCGGTAGCCGTCGACGGCGACCAGCACGGTGGGCTCGATCTGGGCGAAGCGGTCCAGCACGCTGCGGGTGCCGAAGTCGGGGGCGCAGGAGGACCACACCGCGCCGACCGCCGCCGCGCCGAGGAAGGCGACCACGGCCTCGGGGACGTTGGGCAGGTAGCCGGCCACCCGGTCGCCGCGCTGCACGCCGAGCCGGCGCAGCGTGGCGGCGAAGGCCCCGACCTGCGCGCGCAGCTCCGCCCAGCTGGTCTCGACCGGCTCGGTGTCCTCGGCGACGGCGACGAGCGCCGCGCTCTGCGGATCGACCGTGCCGTCGACCGGGTGGCGCAGCGCCTGCTCGGCGTAGTTGACCGTCGTCCCGGGGAACCACTCGGCGCCGGGCACCTGGCGGCGGGTCAGCACGCGGTCGTCCGGGACGCCGGGCAGCACGCCGGACCAGTCGGCCGCCTCGGCCCAGAACTGGTCGAGGTGCTCGACCGACCAGCGCCAGATCGCGTCGTAGTCCGGCGGGTCGCCGAAGTCGATGCCGCGCCGCCGGGCCACCCGGTCGGCGAACTGCGCGAGGCGGGTCGCCCGGATCGACTCGGGCGTGGGGCTCCAGAGGACCGCGGGGCCGGCGGACGTGTCAGCGCTCACGGCGCCACCTTGCCACCCGGCTCCCCGGCCCGGAGAGCACCGGGTGCACGCATCGCGGCCCGGCAGCCGGCGGGACGACGCTGCGTGCACCCGCCGCGCCGGGGCCGGGCGGCCGGGCAGCGCCGACCGCCGTCCGGCAGCAGGATGGGGACCCATGAGCGAGCAGGGGGCCGAGGTCGAGCGCAACGTGCTCGGCGGGCCGCTGCAACCGTGCGGCACCGAGCCGCTGACCGGCTTCTACCGCACCGGCGTCTGCAGCAGCGGCCCCGAGGACCTGGGCAGCCACACCGTCTGCACCGTCGTCTCGGCGGAGTTCCTGGAGCTGCAGCGCGCCCTGGGGAACGACCTGACCACCCCGCGGCCGGAGTACGGCTTCCCCGGCCTGCGTCCCGGCGACCGCTGGTGCGTGGTCGCCGCGCGGTGGCTGCAGGCCTACCAGGCCGGGGTGGCGGCCGGCGTCCTCCTGGCGGCCACCAACGCGAAGGCCCTCGAGATCGTCCCGATCGAGGCGCTGCGCCAGCACGCGGTCGACGTCCCCGACGACCTGAGCGGCCTGGACTAGGAAGAGGACCCGCGTGAGCGACCTGCTGAGCACCCCTCTCACCACCCTGCAGGGTGAGCCGACCACCCTCCGGGACCTGACCGGCGGTGGCGCCGCCCTGGTCGTCAACGTCGCCAGCCGGTGCGGCCTGACCCCGCAGTACACCCTGCTCGAGGTGCTGCAGCAGGAGTACGGCGGGCGCGGTCTGACCGTCGTCGGCGTGCCGTGCAACCAGTTCGCCGGCCAGGAGCCGGGCACGGCGGAGGAGATCGCCGGGTTCTGCTCGGCCACCTACGGCGTCACCTTCCCGTTGACCGAGAAGCTGGAGGTCAACGGCCCGGGTGCGCACCCGCTGTTCCAACGGCTGACCGCCTCGCCGGACGCCTCCGGCGAGGCGGGTGACGTCCAGTGGAACTTCGAGAAGTGGCTGGTGAGCCGCGACGGCGAGGTCATTGCCCGGTTCCGCCCGACGACCCAGCCCGACGCCCCCGAGGTGCGGTACGCGATCGAGGAGGTCCTCTCCCGGTGAGCGACACCGACCTGCACTTCTGGTTCGACCCCGTCTGCCCCTTCGCCTGGATGACCAGCAAGTGGGTGCGGATGGTGGCCGAGCAGCGCGAGTACCGCGTCGAGTGGCGGCTGATCTCGCTGCGGCTGCTCAACCGGCACGTGGACTACGACGTGCAGTTCCCGCCCGAGTACGAGGTCGGCCACACCTCCGGGCTGCACCTGCTCCGGGTCGCCGCGCGCGCCCGCGCGGAGCACGGCGCGCAGGCGCTCGACCCGCTCTACGCCACCCTCGGCCGGCACGTGTTCGAGGACCCGGCCGGCCAGCCGCCGCCGGAGCGGGTCACCAGCCGGCCCTTCCTCGATAAGGTGCTCACCGAGGCGGGGCTGCCGGCCGACCTCGCGACCGCCGTCACGGACGAGTCGTGGAACGCGGAGGTCCAGGAGGAGACCGACGCCGCCCTGCGGCTCACCGGCAAGGACGTCGGGACGCCGATCCTGCACTTCCGCCCGCCCGGTGGCACCGCCTTCTTCGGCCCGGTGATCAGCCGGCTGCCCGACCCGGACGAGGCCGTCGAGCTGTGGGACCACGTCATCGGCCTGGCCGGGTTCGCCGGCTTCGCCGAGCTCAAGCGCAGCCTGCGGGAGCGGCCGCAGCTGCCGGCGTTCGGCGTGCGCCCGGGCGAGGCGGGGGTCGAGGAGGACTGGCACGGGGGCAGCCGCCGCCAGCACCGCTGAGCCGGGTGCTCGGCTGACCTGGTGCGGCACCGCGACTAAGGTGAGGCTCTCCTATCTCGCCGTCCGCCCCGGGAGCTGCCCGTGTCCCCCTCGACCGACGCCGCCCCGCGGCCGGGTCCCGGTGGGGTGGGCCGCCCGGAGGGCACGGCTCCGCGGCACGGCGGACTGCTCCAGCAGCGGCGCGGCCGCCTGCTCGGCCTGCTCCTGCTGCTCGTCCTCGTGGTCGTCGCCGCGACGCTGAGCATCGCGGTCGGCTCCCGCGGCCTCGGCCTCGGCGCGGTCTGGCAGGCGCTGACCGGCCCCGGCCTCCCGACCGAGGAGACGGTCATCGTCCGCGAGCTGCGGGTGCCGCGCACCGCGCTCGGCCTGATGGTCGGCCTGTCCCTCGGCATCGCCGGCGCGCTCGCCCAGGGCCACACCCGCAACCCGCTCGGCGACCCGGGCCTGCTCGGCGTCACCGCCGGGGCCTCCCTCGGCGTCGTCCTGGCCATCCACCTGCTCGGCGTCGGCACGCCGGCCGGGTACGTCTGGTTCGCCTTCGCCGGTGCCCTGGTGGGCACCGTGCTCGTCTTCTCGCTCGGTTCGGCCGGCCGCGGCGGCGCCACGCCGGTCACCCTGGCCCTGGCCGGCGCCGCGCTGTCGGCGCTGTTCTACGCGCTGGTCCGGGCGATCCTGGTCAGCGACACCGACAGCCTCGACGCCTTCCGGTTCTGGGTGGTCGGCGCCCTGGCCGGCCGCGGCGCCGACGTCGCCTGGCAGGTGGCGCCGTTCATCGCGGTCGGCCTGGTGCTCGCCCTGGTCAACGCCCCCGCACTCGACCTGCTGGGCCTGGGCGAGGACGTCGCCCGCGGCCTCGGCCAGCGGGTGTGGCTGGCCCGGTCGGTCGGTCTGGCCGCGGTCACCCTGCTCTGCGGCGCGGCGACAGCGGCCTGCGGGCCCATCGCCTTCGTCGGCCTGGTGGTGCCGCACGTCGTCCGGGCGTTCACCGGTCCCGCCCACCGCTGGCTGGTCCCCTGCTCCGGTCTGCTCGGGGCCGCCCTGCTGCTGATCGCCGACGTCGTCGGCCGCGTCGTCGTCCGCCCCGGCGAGCTGCAGGTCGGCATCGTGCTGGCCCTGGTCGGGGCGCCGTTCTTCATCGCGCTGATCCGCCGGCGCCGGCTGGCGAGCACGTGACGGCGACGACCGGGCGGGTCCGCCGGCCCGGCGGGACCGTCGTCCGCATCGGGCCGGTCTCCGGCCGGGTCCGCTGGCGGCAGGTCGCCGTGCCGCTCGGCGCGGCCGTCGCCGTCGTCCTGCTCTCCGCGGCCGGCCTCGGCCGCGGCGACTTCCCGATCGGCCTGACCGACGTGCTGCGCACCCTGGTCGGCCTGGGTGAGCAGACCCAGCGGTTCATCGTCCTGGAGCTGCGGGCGCCGCGGATCGCCGTCGGCGCGCTGGTCGGTCTGGCCCTGGGGGTGGCGGGCGCGCTCTTCCAGACCTCCGCCCGCAACCCGCTGGCCTCCCCCGACGTCCTCGGCATCACGCAGGGCGCGTCGGCCGGCGCGGTCGCGGCGATCGTCCTCGGCGGGACGGCGAGCGGCCTCGGCGTCCCCCTCGCCGCGCTGCTCGGCGCCCTGGTCACCGGCCTGCTCCTGCTGCTGCTCGCCTGGCGCGCCGGGATCGACGGCTACCGGCTGGTGCTGGTCGGCATCGCGCTGTGGGCGGTCGCGGCGGCGCTCGTCGACTGGCTGCTCACCCGCGCCGAGGTCTACGACGCCGCGTCGGCCTACGTGTGGATCACCGGCTCGCTCAACGCCCGGACCTGGGGCGAGGCCGTGCCGCTGCTGGTCGCCCTGGCCGTCCTGTTGCCGGCCGCACTGGCCTGCAGCCGTGCGCTGGACGTCGTCCAGTTCGGGGACGACACGGCCCGCGGCCTGGGGGTGCGCCTCGTCCCCACCCAGGCGCTCGTGGTCCTCGTCGCGGTCGGGCTCACCGCCGCCGCCGTGGCCGCGGCCGGCCCGATCTCCTACGTCGCGCTGGTGGTCCCGCAGGTCGCGATCCGGCTCACCGGCGGCTCGCGGCCGCCGCTGCTGGCCTCCGGCCTGCTCGGCGCCGCTCTCGTCGTCGGCGCGGACCTGCTGACCCGCACCGTGCTCCCCCAGGCGCTGCCGGTCGGCGTGCTCACCGCCGCCGTCGGCGCGCCGTACCTGCTCTGGCTCCTCGTCCGCGGAAGGCGGCGATCCACCCTGTGACCACCACCCCCACCCTGCCGGGGACCGGAACGGTCCGTCTCGCCGCCGAGTCGGTCAGCCTGGCCTACGACGACCGGGTGGTCGTCCGCGACCTGGACCTGCAGCTGACCGACGGGTCGTTCACCGCCGTCGTCGGCCCCAACGGCTGCGGCAAGTCCACGCTGCTGCGGGCACTGGGCCGGTTGCTGCGCCCGGTCAGCGGCCAGGTGCTGCTCGACGGCCGGGCGATCGCGCGGACGCCGACCCGCGACGTGGCCCGGGTGCTCGGCCTGCTGCCCCAGACGCCGGTCGCCCCCGAGGGCCTCACCGTCGGCGACCTCGTCGCGCGCGGCCGGCACCCCCACCAGTCGTGGCTGCGGCAGTGGTCCCGCGACGACGAGGCGGCGGTGGCCGAGGCGCTCACCTGGACCGACATGGCCGACCTCGCCGACCGGCCGGTCGACGAGCTCTCCGGCGGGCAGCGGCAGCGGGCCTGGATCTCCATGGCGCTCGCGCAGGGCACCGACCTGCTGCTGCTCGACGAGCCGACGACCTACCTGGACCTCTCCCACCAGATCGACGTCCTCGAGCTGGTGGCGCGGCTGCACGCCGAGCGCGGCCGCACCGTCGTCGTCGTGCTGCACGACCTCAACCTCGCCGCGCGCTACGCGCAGCGGCTGGTCGCGATGGACGACGGCGCGCTGGTCGCCTCCGGGACGCCGGAGGAGGTGCTCACCGAGCAGCTGCTGGCCGACGTCTTCGACCTGGAGGCGCGGATCGTGCCCGACCCGGTGGCCGGGACGCCGATGGTGGTGCCGGTCCGCCGGCTGCGGTGAGGCCCCCTCCTCCCCACCCCTCGCAGGCTCGGGACGGGACCCGGGAGGGGGCCGTTCAGCCAGCGACGCCCTGCCGCCAGTAGCCCATGAACGCCACCGACCCGAGGGGGACGCCGAGGTCGCCGACCAGGTGGCGGCGCAGCGACCGCACCACACCGGCCTCGCCCGCCAGCCAGGCGTAGCAGCCCGGTGCGGCGTCCGTGTCCGGCACCTCCCAGAGCAGCTCGTCGCCGACCTCCTCCGGCGGCGCGGCCGGCGTCGAGGCGAGGCCGAGCTCGCACAGCGCCTCGTGCACGGCCGGCACCAGCAGCGACCCGCGCGCGGCGCCGTCCCGCGGCAGCCAGCGCAGCGTCGCCCCCGCCGACAGGGCGACGTCCACCGCGTCGCCGGCCTCGGGCACCTCCAGCAGCGCGGTCACCGAGCGCGGCGCGTCATCGAGGGACTCCAGGATCGCGCAGACCGCGGGCACGGCGGTCTCGTCGCCGGCCAGCAGCAGCGTGCGCGCGGCCGGGGGCGGCGCCCACTCCACGCCCCACGGACGACCGGAGCCGGGCCGGTCCGGGCCCAGCAGCGTGATCCGGTCGCCGGGCACCGCCGCGGCGGCCCAGCTCGCGGCCGGGCCGGCGTGCCCGTCCTCGACCCCGTGCAGGACGACGTCGACGTCGAGCTCGGCGCGCTCGGGGCGGACCGCCCGCACGGTGTAGGTGCGGATGACCGGGCGCTGCTCCTCGGGCATCGCGCAGTACTCCGGGTACCAGTCCGGACCGCACTCGCGCAGCCGGTCCAGCCCGGCGTCGTCGCGGGAGAGCACCAGCTTGAAGCGCTGATCGCAGCCGGCCGCACCGAACCCGGCGAGCTCGGGACCGGTGAGGGTCAGCCGCACGGAACTCGGGCCCAGCCGGCGGACGGCGGCCACCGAGGCGTCGAAGAACCGCCAGGCGGGCGCGGCCCCGACCTCCGGCTGCGCGGTGAGCGTCATGACTCGTCCCCCGTCCCGGGCCACCCGTGCAGCGGCTTACTTAGGCAAGGCTAACCTGAGCCTCCCGGCCAGGGGAATGCCCCCGGGCCCGAACGGGAGGAGACCCGTTGCACCGCAGACCCCGCCGCCTGACCGGCGCCGCCCTCACGCTCGCCGCGCTGGTCGTGACGACCGGCTGCTCTAGTGGGTCCGCCGAACCGGCCGCGGCGGAGGAGCAGGGCGGCTGGAGCTTCACCGACGACCTCGGCAGCACCGTCGAGCTGGACGCCGTCCCGCAGCGGGTCGCGGGCCTCAACGACGTCGTCGCCTCGTTGTGGAACTACGGCGTGGAGCCGGTCGCCAGCTTCGGCCAGACCTCAGCGGCGGACGACGTGGCCTTCGAGGGCCGTGACCTCGCCGACCTGGCGATCGTCGGCGAGAGCTACGGGCAGATCGACCTCGAGCGCCTGGCCGCGGCCGACCCCGACGTCATCGTCACCTCGGTCTACCCGACCGACTCCTCGGGCGCCCTGGACCCCGGGCAGCCGCTCTACGGGTTCGAGTCGATCCAGCAGCAGGAACAGGTGGCCCGGATCGCGCCGATCGTCGCGATCGCCTACCGCGGGTCGGCCGCCGACGTCATCGAGCGCACCGTCGAGCTCGCCGAGTCCCTCGGCGCCGACAGCGCGACGATCGACGCCGCCCGCGAGGACTACGACGCGGCGTCGGCGGAGCTCACCGCGGCCGCCGAGCGCGGGATCACCGTGCTGCCGGTCTACGCCACCGCCTCGGACGGCTGGTGGATGGGCAAGGCGCCCGACGACCCCTCGCTGCGCCTCTACTCCGACCTGGGCGTCGACTTCGTCGACCCGGGCGGCGACACCTACTTCTGGGAGACCGTCAGCTGGGAGCAGGTCCCCCGGTACCCGAGCGACGTGATCCTGTACTCGCTGCGCGGCGGCGAGACGCCGGAGCAGATGCGCGCCCAGCCGACCTATCCCCTGCTGCCCGCGGTGCAGGCCGGCCAGGAGCACCCGTGGAAGTACATCGGCATGGACCACACCGCCCAGGCCGCCTACATGTCCGAGCTCGCCGGCTGGCTGGACGAGGCCCGGGAGGTCACGTGAAGGACCCCGTCCTCCCCACGCTCCGCAGGCTCGGAGCGGGTCCCCGACGCGGAGTGCGTCCCGGGACACGGCTGCCGGACGCCCTCCGTGGGAGCTCCACCCCTGCTCACAGGTGGAAGCAGGGGTGGAGCTCCCAGGGGGTACTGCACCCCGGGTCCCCGTCGGCGGTCACGACGACACCCGACCCGCCAGCCCGCCCCGGGATCGCTGTGAGAGCGGCGAGGTCAGGCCGGGGCCGCCTCCGGCACGGGCGCGGCGGCCTCACGGCGGGCCGCGCGCGCGGTCTGCGCCAGCCCGATGCCCACGAGGACGACGAGGCCCCCGAGCACCTGCCAGCCGGAGAGCACCTGCTCCACCCACACCCAGGCGACGACCGAGGCCAGCACCGGCTCCACCGTGGCGATCAGCCCGGCCGTCGTCGGGGGCAGGTGGCGCAGCGCCGCCAGGGACAGCCAGAACGGCAGCACCGCCCCGAGGACGACGATCCAGCCGACCAGCACCCACAGCGGCAGCTCCAGCGAGCCGAGCGAGACCGGCACCGAGGAGCCGAGGACGGCCGGGTCGAACGGCCAGAACGGCGCGGCGACCGCCCAGAACAGCGCGGCCGCGACGAAGCTCCAGCAGGTGAGCGCCACCGGGTCGCGGGTGGTCGTGCCGCGCTCGCCCATCAGGTAGTAGCCGGCCAGGCACAGCGCCGCACCGAGGGCTGCGGCCACGCCGCCCACGTCGAGCGAGCCGCCGCCCTGCCACACCTCGGCGACCAGCACCAACCCCGACAGCGACAACCCGAGCGCGGCCCACAGCCGGCGGCGCACCCGCTCGCCGCGCACCAGCCACACCCACAGCGCGATGAACACCGGCGCGGTCATCTCGAAGACCAGCGCGATGCCGACCGGCAACCGGCCGATCGCCACGTAGTAGAGGTACTGGGTCGACGCGATGCCGACCACGCCGAACGCGGCGAGGAAGGGCACCTCGCGCCACGAGACCCGTAGCCGCGTCGGCGCCACGACGGCCAGGACGGCGAGCAGCACGACCGCCGCCCCGCCGCAGCGCAGCGCCGTCAACCAGGGCGCGGGCACCCCCGCCTGGAGGGCAAGCGTGGAGACGGTGCCGTTGACGGCGAACAGGCCCGCGGCGCCGACGGTCAGCGCGGAGCCGAGCGGAGGACGGGGCACGGGGCCGACGGTAGCGACCGTCCGGCCCCGAGCCACCTACCGGGGGGTCACTGGACGGCGGCGGGGTCCATCCAGACGGCCTCCCAGACGTGCCCGTCGGGGTCGGTGAAGCTGACGCCGTACATGAAGCCGTGGTCCTGCGCCGGCATCCACGCCTTCCCGCCGGAGGCCAGCGCCCGCGCCAGCAGGTCGTCGGCCTCCTCCCGGCTCCCGGCCGACAGCGCGTTGAGCACGGTGGTCGTCTTCGCCGGGTCGCCGACCTCGGCGCCCTCGGGGAGGAAGTCGGCGAAGCGGTCCCGGGTCAGCAGCATCACCACGATGTTGTCCGCGACGACGACCGACGCCGTCCGCTCGTCGGAGAACTGCTCGTTGAAGCCGAAGCCGAGGCCGCTGTAGAAGGCCCGGGACGCGGCCAGGTCGCTCACGGGCAGGTTGACGAAGATCCAGCGCACGGTGTGCTCCCGTCGTCGCGGGGGCCCGGTCGGCCCCGTCGCAGGTACGACGGGGCCGACCGGCCGAACTCATCGCCCGCGGCCGGGGACCGGCGAGCCGGCCTCGGGCAGGGGCGAGCCGACGTCGCGCGCCGTCCGGTCGCCGTCGGGGCCGCGCCGCTCGGCGGCCGGCAGCGGGGTGCTGCGGGTCGGGGTGTCGGGGATGCCGTCGTGGTCGGCGTCCGGTGCGGCCTCGACCACCAGCACGAAGTCCTCGCCGTGCCGGGTGATGCCGTCGACGACGGCCTGCTCGACCGCCTCGGCCGCGACCGAGCGCCGCAGCATGAGCGGGTCCGAGCGGACGTCCTTGGCCAGCGACACCGCCATCCCCACCATCACCAGCGCGAAGGGCAGCGCGGCGATGATCGTCAGGTTCTGCAGGCCGGTCAGGGCCGCGTCGCCGCCGACCAGCAGCATGATCGCGGCCACGGCGCCCATGACGACGCCCCAGAAGACGACCACCGTGCGGCTCGGCTCGATCGTGCCGCGCTCGGACAGCGACCCCATGACGATCGAGGCGGCGTCGGCGCCGGAGACGAAGAAGATCGCGACCAGCACCATGACCAGCACGGTCATCACGGTGGCCAGCGGGTAGGTGTCCAGGACGCCGAACAGCTGCCCCTCCGCGGTGGCCTGCCCGGCGACGTCGGCACCGTCGCGCTGGGCGGCGATCCCCGCCCCGCCGAACACGGCGAACCAGACGAGGCTCACCACGCTGGGCACCAGCAGCACGCCGGTGACGAACTGCCGGATGGTCCGGCCGCGGCTGATCCGGGCGATGAACAGCCCGACGAACGGCGTCCAGCTGATCCACCAGGCCCAGTAGAAGACCGTCCACCCGCGCAGCCACTCGGCCGTGGCGTCGCCGCCGCTGGCCTCGGTGCGGGCGGCCATCTGCGCCAGGTCGGCGAAGTACGTGCCGATCGTGGTGGGCAGCACGTTGAGGATCAGCACGGTCGGGCCGACGACGAACACGAACACCGCCAGGACGACGGCGAGCACCATGTTGGTGTTGGCCAGCCACTGGATGCCCTTGGCGATGCCGGAGACCGCGGAGGCGACGAAGGCCGCCGTCAGCACCGCGATGACGACCACGAGCAGCCCGCTGCCGGCGTCCCCCACCCAGCCGAGGATCTCGATGCCGCTGCCGATCTGCAGCGCACCGAGACCGAGCGAGGCCGCCGAGCCGAACAGCGTGGCGAAGATGGCCAGGACGTCGATGGTCTTCCCGGCCCAGCCCTCGGTGCGGCGCTGTCCGAACAGCGGCGCGAACGCGGAGCTGATCAGCTGCCGCCGGCCGCGGCGGAAGGTGCCGTAGGCGATCGCCAGGCCGACGACGGCGTAGATGGCCCACGGGTGCAGCGACCAGTGGAACATCGTGGTCGCCATCGCGGTCTGCAGGGCCTCGGGCGTCTCGGCCGCGACGGTGTCCGGCGGGGGCGAGACGTAGTGCGACAGGGGCTCGCTGACGCCGAAGAACATCAGTCCGATGCCCATGCCGGCGCTGAACATCATCGCGACCCAGGAGACGGTCCGGAACTCCGGTCGCTCGTCGTCCCGGCCCAGCGGGATCCGCCCGTACTTGCCGGCCGCCAGCCAGAGCACGAAGACGACGAACGCCGAGGCGAGCAGCACGAACAGCCAGCCGAGGTTGGTCTCCACCCACTCGAGGGCGGTGGCGCTGGCCGACCCCAGGCCCTCCGGGGCGGCGAAGCCCCAGGCGACGAAGGCCAGGGCCACCACGGCGGAGATCCCGAAGACGACCCGGTCCAGCGACCCCTCGCGGTCGGCCGGCGACGGCGGTGGCTCGGCGACGGCGGGGTGGGTCTCCGCGGACCCGGACGGTCTGGGGTGTGCAGGTGTGGTGGTCACAGGTGATCCGTGGCGCCGGTCTCGGCGCACTCCCTCTCTCGTTCGACGACGGGTCGCGGACGGCACCAGGGGCGCCGACGGCAACCCGTCCACGGTAGGGACGTCGTGCGACGGGTGCGGTTCGCCCTGGTCTGGGCGGGACCTCTCGGGAGGACGACCGGGTGCTGTGTGCACGCCCCGGGGGCCGGGCACACACCCGGCAGCGAGGCGTCCGCCCGGCCGGGACGGCGGCGCCGTGACAGGGGGAGGTCCCGACCGTGAGTGAGCCGCGTCCGCCCTGGTCGGCGCGCCGTCGCAGGCTGCTGCTGTGGCTGGCGGTGGGGGCGGTCCTCGGGGGCCTGGGCGCCGTCGGTCTGCCGAACGAGTTCGGGGTGACGGCGGGCTTCTTGGCCGCCCTCTGCGCCTTCCTCCTCGTGGCCGCGCTGGTGGTGTTCATCACCGTGCCCGGGCCCGACACCCTGGGCACCCTGTTGCGCACGTCACCGCTGGCGGGGGCGGTGCTGGTGGTCGCCGTCCTGCTGGTGATGGCCAACCCGGCCGGGTCGCTGCGCTGGCTGTGGGTGGTCGCCGCGGTCGCCGCCGCCGGGTGGACGGCGTTCGCCGTGTGGGAGACCCGCCGCTCGGGCGGCTGACCCCAGCGGCAGACTCGACACCCGTGACCGCCGGCCTGCCCACCGCCCTCTACGTGCCCGACGGCGACGGCTTCGTCGCCACCGACCTGACCATCGGGCCGTGGGACCCGGGACTGCAGCACGCCGGGCCGGTCGCCGCCCTGCTGGCCCGCGAGGCCGAACGGGTCAGCGAGATCCCCGACGGGCAGACCGTGCGGCTGGCCTTCGACATCCTCGCGCCGGTCCCGGTGGGCCCGGTGCAGGTCAGCGCCCGGCTGCTGCGGCCGGGACGGCGGATCGAGCTGGTGGAGGCGGTGCTCACCGCGGACACCTCGGGGCGGCCGCTCGTGCGGTTGACCGCCTGGCGGATGCGCAGCTCCGCGGTCGAGGGGACACCGGAGACCGGCGTCCCGCTGCCCGGGCCGGAGGAGAGCCGCCCGGAGACGCCGGCCTTCTTCACCACCGACGTCGCCTACCACCGGGCGCTGGAGTGGCGCTTCGTGCACGGGTCGTTCAACGCGCCCGGTCCGGCGGCCGCGTGGACCCGGGCGCTGTGCACCCTGGTCGAGGGCGAGCCGATGAGCCCGCTGCAGCACCTGCTGGTGATGACCGACGCGGCCAGCGGCATCTCCGCCGTCCTGGACTGGCAGCGGGCCACCTTCGCCAACGTCGACCTCACCGTCGCCCTGGTGCGCCCGCCGGCCGGGGAGTGGCTGGGCGTCGACGCCGCGACCACGATCGGCTCGGCCGGCGCCGGGCAGTGCTTCGCCGACCTCCACGACGCCACCGGCCGGATCGGCCGCTCGGCGCAGGCCCTGTTCGTCGCGCCGCGCTGACCCGGTGGTGGCGCTGCCGAGGTCCGTCGGAGAGGCTGGAGCGCGATGGCACCGCTGGACCCACTGCTGACCTGGCTCGCCAGTCGTGGGCTGGAGATCGCCCTCATCGTCCTGGGGTCGGTCCTGCTGGCCCGCTTCGTGGCCTGGGTCGGCGAGAAGATCACCGACCGCATCGACGCCCGTGCGACCGGCGGTGACGCCCTGGTGCGCTCCGAGGCCGCCAAGCACCGGCACTCGCTGACCCAGGTGATCACCTGGACGTTGGTCGTGATGGTCTACGCGATCGCCGTCTTCGCCGTCCTGGACCGGGCGGGCATCCCGATCGGCGGGCTGGTGGCGCCGGCGACCGTGCTGGGCGTCGGGCTGGGCTTCGGCGCGCAGCGGGTCGTCGGTGACGTGCTGGCGGGCTTCTTCATCATCACCGAGCGGCAGTACGGCTTCGGCGACGTCGTCTCCATCACCGTGGTCGGGGCCGGTGACCCGGCCGAGGGGACGATCGAGGACGTCACGCTGCGGGTCACCCGGCTGCGCTCGTCGAACGGCGAGGTGATCACCCTGCCCAACGGGCAGATCGTGAAGGTCGTCAACCTCTCCCGCGACTGGGCCCGGGCCGTCGTCGACGTCCCCGTGCCGACGACGCTGGACGTCAGCCGGGTCAACGACATCCTCAAGGAGGTCGGCGCGGAGGCCTTCCGCGACCAGGGGTTGCGCCCGCTGCTGCTCGACCCGCCCAGCGTGATGGGCGTGGAGACCCTCGACCTCGAGCAGGTCAACGTCCGGATGGTGGCCCGCACGCTGCCCGGCAAGCAGTTCGAGGTCGGCCGCGACCTGCGCGCCCGCGTCGTCCAGGCCTTCCGGCAGGCCGGCCTCAACGTGCCGGCGCCGACGGCGGGCGCGCCGACCGGTGGGCTCTCCACCTCCTCCTCGGACGGCCCCCGGTGACCACCCCGGAGACCAACGGCCCCGGCGAGCCGACCCGCGAGCTGTCGGTGAGCACCGCGCCGCCGCCCGCGCCGCGCCGCTGGTGGACGGCGGTGCCGCACCACCTCGGCCGCGCACGCACCTCGACCGTCGTCCTGGCCCTGCTGTTCGTCGGGCTCTACACGCTCTACCTCAACGTCCGCCCGCCGGACCCGCCCGCCGGGGCTCCGTCGGGGTCGACGGTGCAGACGTCGGCTCCGGCGGCCACCGGACCCGCGGAGCCGACGGAGACCTCCGCACCCACCACGACGGCCCCGACGACGACCCCCACCACGGAACCGACGACCGCGCCGTCGCCGACGGAGGAGAGCGGGCCGGTCGGGGAGTCGCCGGGACAGACGCCGACGACGGTGCAGCCGACGACCGCGGAGGCCCCGGCCACGCAGGCGCCGGCCACGCCGCCGCGGACGACGGCGGCCTCCCCGACGCCGTGACCGCGCCGGTGTGAGCACCCTGGCCGTGCCGCGCCGAGCGCGCACAGGGCAGGATCGGCATCCCGTGCCTCGTCGCCCGCGAGGCCCCGTGGAGGGAGAACCCGTGGCTGACCGATCCCTGACCCGGCGTGGACGGGCCGCCCTCGCGGCCGTCGCCGGCCTCACCCTCGTCCTCGCCGGGTGCGGGGACGACTCCGGCGGCACCGGCACCGGCACCGGCGGTGGCACCGGCGCGGCGGACACCGGCGAGCCGCTGCCGACCGTCGCGGCCGACGAAGCGCTCGCCACGCGGGTCCCCCCGGCCGTGGCCGAGGACGGCGTGATCGCGGTGGGCAGCGACAGCACGTACGCGCCCAGCGAGTTCCTCGCCGAGGACGGCCAGACGATCATCGGCTTCGACGTCGACCTGTTCACGTCGGTCGCGCAGAAGCTGGGCCTGGAGGCGCAGTTCGAGACCGCGCCGTTCGACTCGATCATCGCCGGCGTGGGCTCGGGCCGGTACGAGGTGGGCGTCTCGTCGTTCACGATCAACCCCGAGCGCCTCCAGCAGGCCACCATGGTCAGCTACTTCAACGCCGGCACCCAGTGGGCCACCCGCGCCGGCAACCCGGACGGCGTGGACCCCGAGAACGCCTGCGGGCTGTCCATCGCCGTGCAGCGCGGCACCGTGCAGGTCGACGACATCACCGCCCGCTCCCAGGCGTGCGAGACCGCCGGGCAGGAGCCGATCACGATCGACCAGTACGACGCCCAGAGCGACGCCACGGCCGCGGTCGTCTCCGGCCGCGACGTCGCCGTCCTCGCCGACTCGCCGGTCATGGCCTACGCCGTCGCGCAGACCAACGGGCAGCTGGAGCTCCTCGGCGACATCTACGACTCGGCGCCCTACGGCTACGTGATCCCGAAGGACCAGGCCGACTTCGCCCAGGCGGTCGCCGACGCCGTGCAGGCGCTGATCGACGACGGCACCTACACCCAGGTCCTCGAGCGGTGGGGCGTGGAGGACGGCGCCATCGACGACCCGACGGTCAACCCCACCGTCGGCTGACCCGGAGGACTCCCCATGGCCGCGGAGGCTCCTGACACGACGGCCCGGCCGGCACCGCCCGAGCAGATCCGCGCGGTGCCGGTCCGGCACCCGGGCCGATGGGTCGGCGCCGCCGTCATCGCCGTGCTGGCGGCCATGTTCGTCCACATGCTGGCCACCAACCCGGTGTTCCAGTGGGGCTTCATGCTCGACAACATGTTCACCCCCGCGGTGCTCCGCGGGGCGCGGACCACGCTGGTGATGACGGTCGCGGCCATGGTGCTGGGCGTGCTGCTCGGCATCGTCCTCGCCGTGATGCGGCTGTCGCCGAACCCGGTCGTCTCGGGCGCGGCGTGGGCCTACATCTGGTTCTTCCGCGCGATCCCCCGCATCGTGCTGCTGTTCTTCATCGCCAACCTCGGCGCGCTCTACGCCCGCTACGAGTTCGGCTTCCCGTTCGATGCGCAGCTGATGGACCTGCTCGGGTTCCAGGCCGACTGGCGGTTGTTCGGTTTCGACGGCAACGAGATCTTCCAGGGGTTCGTCGCCGGGCTGCTGGGGCTGGCGCTGTCCGAGGGCGCCTACATGGCCGAGATCGTGCGGGCCGGCATCCAGTCGGTCGACCCGGGCCAGGCCGAGGCGGCGCACGCGCTCGGCATGAGCCGCGGCCGGACGATGCGCCGGATCGTGCTCCCGCAGGCCATGCGGGTGATCATCCCGCCGACCGGCAACGAGACGATCGCGATGCTCAAGGACACCTCCCTGCTCATCGCGGTGCCGGTGACCACCGAGCTGAACTTCCAGCTGCGGGCGATCGGTTCCCGGACCTTCCAGATCATCCCGATGGCCGTGGCCTCGATCCTCTGGTATCTGGCGCTCACCAGCCTGCTCATGATCGGCCAGTACTTCCTGGAGAGGCGGTTCAGCCGCGGCTTCGGCGCCGCCGAGACCCGCGGGCAGCGGGCCGCCCGCCGGGCCGCCGAGGTCGGGGGCCAGAAGTGACCGGGGACGGGGGCGCGATGGTCCGGGCCGAGGGCGTGCGGAAGTCCTTCGGCCACGTCGAGGTCCTCAAGGGCATCGACCTGGAGGTCGCCCCGGGCGAGGTGGTCTGCGTCATCGGCCCCTCCGGCTCGGGCAAGTCGACCTTCCTGCGCTGCATCAACCACCTGGAGAAGGTCGACGCCGGCCGGCTGTGGGTCGACGGGCACCTCGTCGGCTACCGGGAACGGGGCGGCAAGCTGCACGAGCTGCGGGACCGGGAGGTCGCCGCGCAGCGCCGGGACATCGGCATGGTCTTCCAGCGGTTCAACCTCTTCCCGCACATGACCGCCCTGGAGAACGTCGTCGAGGCGCCGGTCGGGGTGAAGGGGGTGCGCAGGGAGGAGGCCCGCGCCCGCGGCGTCGAGCTGCTGGAGCGGGTGGGTCTCGGCGAGCGGGTGCACAACTACCCGAACCAGCTCTCCGGCGGTCAGCAGCAGCGCGTGGCGATCGCCCGGGCACTGGCGATGGAGCCCAAGCTCATGCTCTTCGACGAGCCGACCTCCGCGTTGGACCCGGAGCTGGTCGGCGAGGTCCTCGACGTGATGCGCGGGCTCGCCGAGTCGGGGATGACGATGGTCGTCGTCACCCACGAGATGGGGTTCGCCCGCGAGGTCGGTGACTCGCTCGTCTTCATGGACGACGGCGTCGTGGTCGAGGCCGGTGACCCGCGCCGGGTGCTCACCGACCCGCAGCACCCGCGCACCCAGGCGTTCCTCTCCAAGGTGCTCTAGGAGCTCGTCACCACCGCGATCCCCGGGCTGCGGCCCACCTCGGCGAGTGCGGCACCGGCCTCGTCGAGGGTGAGCCGCCGCGTGACCAGGGCCTGCGGCCGCAGCCGGCCGGCGGCGATGAGGCCGAGCAGCTCGGGATAGGCGTGCGCGGCCATGCCGTGGCTGCCCAGCACCTGCAGCTCGCGGGCGACGACGAGGTCCATGGGGACCGCGGGCCGGCCCTGCGCGGGCGGCAGCAGCCCGACCTGCACGTGCCGGCCCCGCGGTCGCAGCGACCGGACCGAGTTCTCGCAGGTCACGGCCGCGCCGAGGGCGTCGAGGGAGACGTGCGCACCCCCACCGGTGAGCTCGGCGACGGCGGCCGGGACGTCGCCGCCGCCGTCCACCGTGTGCTCGGCGCCGTTGGCGGCGGCGAGCTGCAGTGCCGCCGGGGAGACGTCGACGGCGACCACCCGGGCACCCGCGGCGACGGCCACCTGCACCGCCGACAGCCCCACCCCGCCGCAGCCGTGCACGGCGACCCACTCACCGGGCCGGACCCGCGCGACCTGCGCCACCGCGCGGAAGGCGGTGGCGAACCGGCAGCCCAGGCTGGCGGCGGTGGTGGCGTCCAGCCCGTCAGGCAGCGCGACCAGGTTGACGTCGGCGGCGTCGAGCGCGACGTACTCGGCCATCGAGCCCCAGTGCGTGAACCCGGGCTGGGTCTGCCGGGTGCACACCTGGTGCTCGCCGGCGGCGCACTGCGCGCAGCGGCCGCAGGCGTTCACGAACGGGACGGTGACGCGGTCGCCCACCCGCCAGCGCCGGACGTCCGCCCCGACGGCGGCGACGGTGCCGGCCAGCTCGTGCCCGGGCACGTGCGGCAGGACGACGTCCGGGTCGTGGCCCTGCCAGGCGTGCCAGTCGCTGCGGCAGACGCCGCTGGCGCCCACCCGGACGACGACGCCGCCGGGCGCCGGGTCGGGGGCGGGGACGTCCTGCACGGTCAGCGGGCCGCCGAAGGACTCGAACAGGAGTGCACGCACACCCGGGAGCGTGCCGCACCGGCGCGGGCAGCGGTCGGCCCCCTGCAGGGTCCCGCCGCGAGCCTGCGAGTGGCGGGGGGCAGGGGGTCCTTTCTCAGTCCATCGCGTCGCCGGGGGTCTGCCCGGCCGGCGGGAGCTTGGTGCGGACGACCGGGCGCACCTTGCGGGCGCTGTCGAGCCGCTCGGTGTAGCTGGCCGCGTTGCCGCGGATGTGCAGCAGGTCGTCGTCCGTGGCCTGCCGGATCACCTTGGCGGGGACGCCGGCGACGAGCGAACCCGGCGGCACCTGCGTGCCCTGGGTGACGACGGCGCCGGCGGCGACGATCGAGCCCGAGCCGATGTGCGCGCCGTTCATCACGACGCTGCCCATGCCGACCAGGACGTCGTCGTCGATGCGGGCGCCGTGCAGGACCACGCGGTGCCCGACGGTCACGCCGCGGCCCACGACGAGCGGGAAGCCGGGGTCGGAGTGCAGGGTGCAGCCGTCCTGGACGTTGGAGCCCTCACCGATCTCGATGACCTCGGCATCGGCGCGCGCGACCGCGCCGTACCAGATGCTCGACCGCGGCCGCATCGTCACGGCGCCGACCACGACGGCCGTCGGCGCGACGAAGGCCTCGTCGTCGATGTGCGGGGACCCGAACGGCAACTCGGCGATGTAGTTCTCGGCCACGGCCGACAGCACAGCACAGGCGCGTCGCAGTTGCACCGCCGGATGCCCTCCCGGGCGTCGGCGACCGTGGACCGCGCCGTCGGCCGGCGCCAGGATGGCCGCCGTGACGCTGCCGACCGACCTGCCGGTGCTGGCCTTCCCCGACCAGGCCGCGCTGGAGGAGTGGCTGGACGCCGAGCACGCCACCGCGCCCGGGCTGTACGTGCGCCTGGCCAGGAAGGGGTCAGGCGTCCCCTCGGTGACCTACGCCGAGCTGGTCGAGTCGGCGCTCTGCTTCGGCTGGATCGACGGCAGGTCGCAGCGCCTGGACGAGACCTCCTACCTGCAGCGGATCACACCGCGCCGGCCGCGCAGCGTCTGGTCGCAGAAGAACGTGGCCGCGGTGGAGGCGCTCATCGCCGCCGGCCGGATGCGCCCGGCCGGCCTGGCCGCGGTCGAGGCGGCGCAGGCCGACGGCCGCTGGGATCGCGCCTACGCCGGCCCGGCCACGATCACCGTTCCCGACGACCTCGCCGCCGCGCTAGCCGCCGAAGCCGCCGCGCAGCAGGCGTTCGACGGCCTCGACGGCCGCAACCGCTACGCCGTCCTGCACCGGGTCGCCACGGCCGCGACACCGCAGACCCGCGCCCGCCGGATCGCCGCCCTCGTCACGATGCTCGCCGAGGGGCGGCGTCCGTACTGACGTGCGGTCGCTCGTCCCAGAACCGCGCGTCGCGCCGGCGCCACAGCAGCATGAGGACGACGCCGACCGCCGTGATCGCCACCCCGATCACCAGCGGCGGCCCGAGCCCCAGCCAGGCCTCGCCGGTGTAGCTGTTCGCCGGGTCGGCGAGGTCGCGCACCGAGAGCACGAGCAGCCAGACCAGCATCGCCGCACCGGCCAGCGGCCCGACGCCGAGCAGCAGCAGGTCGGGCAGGTTGCGGGTGAGCCGCCGGCGGAAGTAGACGGCGCAGGCGATGCCGGTCATCGCGTAGTAGAGCGCGATGAGCAGGGACAGCGCGGTGATCGAGTCGAACAGCGCGTTCTCCGACAGGGCGCTGACGCCGAGGTACCAGACCACCGCGATGCCGGCGACCCACCAGGTGGAGACGTCCGGCGTCCGGTGGCGCGGGGAGATCGACCCGAACTGGGCCGGCAGCGCCGCGCGCCGGGCCATCGACAGCCCGGTGCGGGACGCCGGGATGATCGTCGTCTGGGTGGAGGCGATCGCCGAGGTGGCGACGGCGAGCAGCACCACCCAGTCCCAGCCGCCGAGCACGCGCTCGGAGAGCAGCGCGAACACCGCCTCCTCCTCGTCGGCGTTCTCGGCCAGCCAGCTCGTCCCGGCGAAGCAGACGACGGCGACCGCGACGCCGAGGTAGGTCAGCAGCAGGACGACGGTCGAGAGCACGCCGGCCCGGCCGGCGGCGCCACCGCGCGTCTCCTCGGTCAGGTTGACCGCCGACTCCCACCCCCAGTACGCGAAGACGCCGAGCAGCAGACCCCCGGTCAGCGCCGACCCGCCCGACCCGAACGGGTCCAGCCAGGACCACGCCGGCGTGAGCGCGCCGAACGGGCTGTCCCCGCGCAGACCGCGCACCAGCGCCACGACGGCGAACACCGCCAGCGCGAGCGTCTGCGCGACGATCAGCCCGTTCTGCACCCGCGCGGACAGCTCGGTACCCAGCACGCACAGCGCGGCCATGACCACGACGAGCAGCACGGTCAGCCCCAGGACGACGGGGGTCGAGGACTCCCAGCCGTCCAGCCCGACCGCGAGCAGGGCGAACCGGACGCCGACCTCCGCGAGCGACCCCACCACCAGGACGCCGGTCATCGCGATCGCCCACCCGCCGATCCACCCGGCCCACGGGCCCATCGCCCGGGTGACCCAGGAGAACGTCGTCCCGCAGTCGGGGTCGGCCCGGTCCAGCGCGGCGAAGGCGGCCGCGATGAGCAGCATCGGCACGAACGAGGCGAGCAGGACCCCGGGGGCGTGTACGCCGACCAGCGCCACGATCGGCCCGATCACCGCGGCCAGCGAGTAGGCGGGTGAGGTCGCGGCGAGGCCGACGACGAGGGCGTCGCCGAAGCCGATCGCGTCGGGGCGCAGGGTGGGTAGGGGCTCCGCGGGCGCGGTCACGGCGCGCGACGCTACGGGCGTCGCTGCCTGCGCTGCCGTTGGCCCCCCTGCAGCAGGAGGACCCTCCTGCCCCCCACCGCTCGCAGGCTCGCGGCGGGCCCCTGCAGGAAGGCCGTCGGGACGGAACCGCGCTAGGGGATCCTGCTTCAGAGGATGCGGCGCGCCCCGACGTAGTCGCCGATGTCCACGCTCGTCACGGCCACCGGCTGGCTGAAGGTGCGGGCGTGCACCATCTTCCCGTTCCCGACGTAGATGCCCACGTGGTAGACGGGTGAGCCGAAGAACACCAGGTCACCGGGCTGCAGCTCGCCGCGCGAGACGGCGGTGCCCATCTGCGACTGCGCGCGGCTGGAGTGCGGCAGGGAGACGCCCACGGCGGCGTAGGCGTAGCTGGTCAGACCCGAGCAGTCGAAGCCGTCGGGGCCGGTCCCGCCCCAGACGTAGGGGTCGCCGACCTGCGCGAGCGCGGCCTCGAGCACGGCCCCGACGTCACCGCTGGGCGCGGCGGCCACGACCGCGCCGACGTCGGCGGTCAGCGCCGGGCCGGCGACCGCGGTGCGGACGGCGGCCTGCTCGGCGGCCGAGAGGCTCGCGTAGTCGCTCTCGTACTGCTGCTGACGCGCCTGCACCTCGGCCCGCTGGCGCTGGAGCTCGGCGAGCGACGCGGTGGCCTGCGCGGCGGTGGCGTCGGCGTCGGCCCGGGCCTGCTCGGCGGCGCGCTGCGCGATCGACACCTCGGCCAGCAGGCCCTCGGTGTGCGCGGCGATGAGGTCCAGCGTGGTCATCTGCTGGACGACGTCCGCCGCGGAGTCGGACGTCAGGAACGCGGCCATCCGGGACTGCGTCGTGCCGGCGCTCTGCGCGATGGCCGCCAGCTGCGGGCCGTAGCCGGCGAGCACGGCCTCGGCCTGGGACGCCCGCTCGGCGGCGTTGGCCGCGGTCTGCTGCTGCGCGGCCACGGTGAGCTCGGCCTCGTGGACCTGCTCGTCGAGGGTGGCCAGCTGCTTGCTGGTCTCGGCGACCAGCCGCTGCGCCTCGTCCGCGGACGCCGGGGCGGCGCTCGCGGTCGCCGGGGTCAGCAGCACGGCGACGGTGGCCGTGGCGGCCAGGGCGGCGCGCGACCAGCGCCGGCTCGTCGTCCGGTTGCGGCCCATGTCCGGCCCCCTCTCGCCGCGCCCCACCCCGGGAAGGAGGCGGCGTTCCATGCGCGTGAGCACGCACGGTAAGGACATGACGTCAAGGGGTAGGGGACGGCGCGCGGGCTGCCGACCGGGGTGAGCACCTCAGTCGTCACAGCGGTACCGCGGGTCCCGTGCGACGCGGGAGGACCGGCTACCGGCGCCGGGGCGGAGCGGAGCCCGACGGGGTGCGGTCGGGCGCGAGGGGGACCAGCCGGTCGGCCACCGCGCCGGTCACGAAGGAGTAGACGGCCTTGCCGCCGATGTCGACGACCTGGTCGCGGCGCGACCACGTCCACGGCGGCGCGCCGACGCCGGTGGCGTTCTCCAGGGTCTGGTCGGTGGCCAGCCGGACCGAGGTGTGCCAGGCCGAGGCGCGCCAGCCGCGCAGACCGCTGGCCGACCACACGCCGCGCAGGGCGCCGACGAGCGCGCCGGTGCCCCAGTGCATGAGGTGGTTGCGCACGGGCGGGCGCGCGGACCCCGGCAGGCGGCGGCGGGTGGTCAGCGCGGTCAGGGTGCGCGCGGGCACGTACGAGTCCGGGCGGTGGGTCACCGACTGCTCGACCTTCTCGGCCAGCGTCATGGCCGCGGTGCCGGCCAGCCCGGCGAGGGCACCTCCGAGGGCAGCGCGTCCCAGCATGGGACGGCCCTACCCGGGCGGGTGCAGGAGAACCGCGACCCGGCCCCGCGAGTGCGGAGCCGGGCCGGGTGGAGCGCTCGTCGGCCCCCTGCAGGGTCCCGCGCCGAGCACGCGAGGCGTGGGGGCAGAGGTGGTCCGCCTTCAGCCGGCGAGCGGCTCGGAGGCGTCGAGGCCGGTGACCATCTGCAGGTCGCGGACGATGGCGGAGAGCTCGACGGCGGTCCACGGCTCGCAGCAGTCGCAGCCGCCCTCGCGGTAGCTCACCAGGCCGAGCAGGCCCTGGGTCTGGTCCTCGGCGATCGCCAGGCTGCCGACGGAGGGGTGGCGGTGGCAGGCGCAGGCCGCGGCACACAGGCCCAGGCCCCAGCCGGAGACGACGACGGCGCGCCCGTCGTCCCACACCCTGCCGATCTGGAAGACCGACGGCTTCTGAGTCCTGGTCATGGGACCCTCCCCTCACCGGTCCGGCTGTGCCGGAGCCCGTCCGTTGGCGAGCGGAGAGCCTCGTTCCGCTCGGTGCACGTTTCGGCGTGCGCGCGGGCTGGTGAAGTCGAGTTCCCGCTCCCGCGAGACAGACAGTAGGCGACCGAACGCAGAACGTCACGGCACCATGCGCGAGGAGTGTGACGGACCGGTCGCTCCACCTCGCGAGTCCCACGAGCACCACCCGTACGGGTCCGGGAGGCCTCGCCACCAGGGCAGGAAGTCCTCTCAGCTGGCCGGCGACACCGAGCTCATGTTGAAGTCCGGCACCCGCACGGTGGGCATCGCGGCGCGCGTGAACCAGTCGTTCCACTCGCGGGGCAGGGTGCGCTCGGTGCGCCCGGCCTGGGTGATCCGGCCGAGCAGGTCGACCGGCGACTCGTTGAACCGGAAGTTGTTCACCGCGCCGGTCACCTCCCCGCCCTCGACCAGGAAGACGCCGTCGCGGGTGAGCCCGGTGAGCAGCAGCGTCTGCGGGTCGACCTCGCGGATGTACCAGAGCGTCGTCAGCAGCAGCCCGCGCTCGGTGCCCGCGACCATCTCGTCGAGGGACGCCGTGGCGCCCGGCAGCTCGAGGACCAGGTTGTCGACGGTGGCGGTGGCCGGCGCGGTGGTCTTCAGCGCCCAGGCCCGCGGCCGGATCAGGTTGGTCAGCACACCGCCGGAGATCCACTCGACCGCCGGCGTCGCCATGCCGTTGTCGAACACCGACGCCGTGCCCGACGAGCCGCTCACCACCTGGAACGGGCAGGCCTCCAGGCCGGGCTCGAACGGGTCGCTGCGCAGCGTCAGCGGCAGCGCGGCCAGCCGCTCGCCGATCCGGTTGCCGCCGCCGGGCTTCGCGTAGACGTTGCGGCCCTCGTCGGCGTCGCGGGCCTCCATCGTCCAGTGCGCGTAGATCATCAGGTCACTGACCGCCGAGGGCGGCAGCAGCGTCTCGTAGCGCCCGGCGGGCAGGTCGACCCGGCGCTGCGACCAGCCGAGCTTGCGCCGCACGTCGGCGACCAGGTCGGCCACCGACACGTCGGCGAAGTCGCGGGTGCCGACGCCGGCCCACACCGAGCGGCTCATGTCGCCGCTCTTGCCGTTGAGCTCCACCCGGCCGCTGGGCTGGTCGTGCCGCAGCCGCAGCCCGGTCGACGTCCCCAGGTAGGTGGTGGCCATGGCGTGCTCGGCGTAGCCGAAGAGCAGCTCGGCGCGGTCGCGGGCGCCGCCGAAGGCCTCCCCCAGCGCGGGCGCGAAGTCGCGGAAGACGCCGATCGAGGTCTCCGCGGGCTCGGCGTCCCAGTCGCCGGCGCCGGGCGGCGCCTCGCTGACCAGCGGGACGGCGTCCTCGGCCGGGCCGGCGTCGCGGGCGGCCTGCTCGCTGGCCGCCACCAGCTCCTCGACGTCCGGGCTGCCGGTGCGCGCCACCGTGCCGGCCGCCATCCCCGCCCCGCCGTCGACGAACGAGACGACGACGACCTGCCGGGAGCGCATCGAGCCGTTCGTGGTGAGGCTGTTCTTCGCCCAGCGCAGGTTCGCCTCGGAGCTCTCCACGACGAAGGCGACCTGCCCGTCGGCGGTGGAGGCGGCCAGCGCCTTCTCGACGACGTCCTGCGGACGCGACCACGAACTCATCGTCCCTCTCCTCGCTCGCTGGCGCTCGCACCGCTCATCGCCCGGCCTCCTGCACGGTGTTCAGGATGTTCACGTTCTCGAACAGCGCCACCGGGCAGCCGTGGCTGACCGGGGCGACCTGCCCGGGCTGGGCCTTGCCGCAGTTGAACGCGCCGCCGAGCAGGTACGTCTGCGGGCCGCCGACGACGCGCATCGAGCCCCAGAAGTCCGTCGTCGTCGCCTGGTAGGCCACGTCGCGCAGCTGGCCGGCGAGCCTGCCGCCCTCGATCCGGTAGAAGCGCTGGCCGGTGAACTGGAAGTTGTAGCGCTGCATGTCGATCGACCAGCTCTTGTCGCCGACGACGTAGATGCCGCGCTCGACGCCGGCGATGACGTCGGCGGTGGAGGGCCCGTCGGGAGCCGGCTGCAGCGAGACGTTGGCCATCCGCTGCACCGGCGTGTGCTGCGGCGAGTCGGCGAAGGCGCAGCCGTTGGAGCGCGTCATCCCGCTCATCCGCGCGGTGTTCCGGTCGACCTGGTAGCCGACCAGCACGCCGTCCCTGATGATGTCCCACTGCTGCCCGGCGACGCCCTCGTCGTCCCAGCCGATCGTGGAGAGCCCGTGCGGGGCGGTGCGGTCGCCGGTCACGTCCATGATCTCGGAGCCGTACTGCAGGGTGCCGAGCTGGTCGACCGTGGCGAACGAGGTGCCGGCGTAGGCGGCCTCGTAGCCCAGCGCCCGGTCCAGCTCGGTGGCGTGGCCGATGGACTCGTGGATGGTCAGCCACAGGTTCGACGGGTCGACGACGAGGTCGTAGCGGCCCGCCTCGACCGAGGGCGCCTTGGTCTTCTCCATCAGCAGCGACGGGATCTCGGCGATCTCGCCGCGCCAGTCCCAGCCGGTGCCGGTCAGGTACTCCCAGCCGCGGCCGGCCGGCGGCGCGACGGTGCGCATGCTCTCGAACGCGCCGGTGGAGCGGTCGACGGTGAGCGCGGTGAGGTCGGGGTTGATGCGCACCCGCTGCTGCCGGGTGCGGGTGCCGGCGGTGTCGGCGTAGTACTTCTGCTCCTTCACCGCCTGGCAGACCGCCTGCACGTGCTCGACACCGTCGGCGGCCAGCAGCTGCTCGGACAGCTCGGTGAGCAGCCCGGTCTTCTCCGCGTCGGGCACCTCGAACGGGTCGATGTCGTAGTCGGACACCCAGACCGCGTCGGGGTACACCGGCTCGGGCGCGAGCTCGACGCGGTCGCTGTTGACCGCCGCCGACACCTGCGCGACGGCGACCGCCTCCTCGGCCAGCCGCACGGCCTCCGCCGCGGTGAGGACGACGCCCGCGGCGAACCCCCAGGTCCCCTCGTAGACCACGCGCACGGCCAGGCCGAGGTCCTCGCCGTCGGCCAGGGACTCCAGCCGGGCGTCGCGCAGGCTGATCGACTGGGTGCGGATCCGCTCCACCCGGAGGTCGGCGTGCTCGCAGCCGAGGTCGAGGGCCCGGGTGAGCGCGGCGTCGGTCAGCGCGGACAGCGGCAGGGCGAGGAAGGACGCGTCCACGTCGCGGGAGGCAGCCACCGCCCCTGTCTACCAGCGCGGGCGGCAGGGTCCACGCCGGGCCCGAGGGGTCCGCCGCCCGGCCGGGCACCGGCGCCACTAGCCTCGCTGGGTGCCCCGACGCCGGATCTGGGCCGTCCTGGCGGCGGCCCTCGCCCTCGCCGCCTGCGGGGGCGGCGGGCTGGACCGGCCAGCCACCGAGGCGTGCGACGCCGTGGCCGCCTGGATCGACGCGGGGAGCCCGGCCGACCAGCGGGCCCCGGTCACCGAGCGGGCCGGCGACCTGCTCGGGCAGTCGGACTCGACACCGCTGACCGACCCCTACGAGCGCTTCCGGGACACCCGGGAGGACGACCTCGACTACGCCGCGGTCGTCGAGGCGGGCGCCAACTTCGTGCGGGCCTGCTGGGACCACGGCTGGGAGCACCCCGGGGGCTGACCCGGTCACCGGCTCCGGGCGGCGTGGCCGCGAGACGACCGGGGTAGACGCCAGCACATGGCCGAGTCCTCCCCGCCGTCCCCTGCCGACGACGTCACGCTCACCTTCGGCGGGAACGCCACCACGCTGCTGCGACTCGGGCCCTTCACGCTGCTGACCGACCCGAACTTCCTGCACCGCGGGCAGCGCGCCTACCTCGGCAAGGGGCTGTGGACCAAGCGGCTCACCGAGCCCGCGCTGCAGCCCACCCAGCTGCCGACGCTGGACTCGATCCTGCTGTCGCACCTGCACGCCGACCACTGGGACCGCATCGCCACCCGCACCCTCGACCGCGGCACGCCGGTGATCACGACCCAGGCCGCCGCCCGCGCGCTGGGCCGGCGCGGTTTCCGGGAGACCGTCGACCTCGGCCCCTGGCAGCGCCACGAGCTCAGCCGCGACAGCGCTACGCTGCGGATCACCTCGGTCCCCGGCGTCCACGGCCCCCAGCCCGTCGCGAAGCTGCTGCCGCCGGTGATGGGCAGCGTGCTCGAGCTGCTGCGCGACGGCGAGGTGTCCTGGCGGGGCTACATCAGCGGCGACACCGTCTTCCGTCCCGAGCTCGGCGAGGTCCTCGAGCGCTGCGGGCCGCTGGACGTCGTCATCCCGCACCTGGGCGGCACCAAGGCGCTCGGCTTCACCGTGACCATGGACGGCCGGCAGGGCGCCGACCTGGTGGAGCTGCTCAAGCCGCCGGTCACCGTGCCGGTGCACTACGACGACTACGACCGGTTCGCCTCGCCGCTGGGCGACTTCGTCCGCGAGGTGGCCGCCCGGCGCGCACCCGGCGAGATCCGCGCGGTCACCCGCGGCGAGACGATCAGCCTGCGCGCCTAGCCAGCCGTACGGCCCGCTCGGCGACGTCGGCGCGCAGGGCCTCGGCGTCCACCGTCGTGCAGACGCCGTCGCGCACCACCTGCCGCCCACCGACCCAGGTGTCGCGCACCAGCCGCGAGGTGCCCGACCAGACCAGGTGGGTGAGCAGGTCCACCGGGTCGAGGACCGGCTCGAAGACCAGGTCGCGGGTGTCGACGTGCACCAGGTCCGCCCGGCGGCCGACGGCGACCTGGCCGACGTCCGGGCGGCCGATCGCGTCGGCGGCCGCGCCGGTGGCCAGCCAGAACGCCTCGGCTGCGGTCAGCGCGGTGGCCGAGCCCTCCCGGAGCCGGGCCAGGCCCGCGGCCAGCCGGACGTCGGCCAGCAGGTCCAGCCCGTCGTTGGACGCCGGCCCGTCGGTGCCCAACCCCACCCGGACGCCGCGGTCGAGCATCGCCCGCACCGGCGCGATGCCACTGGCCAGCTTGGCGTTGCTCGCGGGGCAGTGCGCCACCGCCACGTCGTACTCCCGCCACAGCTCCAGGTCGCCGTCGTCGACGTGCACGCTGTGCGCGGCGAGCACCCGGCCGCCCAGGACGTCGTGCGCGGCCAGCAGGGCGGGCACCGACAGCCCGTGGGTGGCCAGCAGGTCCGCGCCCTCGGCGGCGGTCTCGGCGACGTGCAGGTGCAGCAGCAGGCCGTGCTCCCGGGCGGCGGCCGCGGCGTCGCGCAGCACCGGCAGCGGCAGCGTGTAGGCCGCGTGCGGGCCGATGCCGTACTCCACGGCGCCGTCGCCGGGCACGGAGGTCGCCAGCGTCACCGCGTCGGCCAGCTGCTCGGCCAGCGGCGGCATCCCGGGCAGCGGCAGCAGCGGGCTGGCGACCACCGCGCGGGCCCCGGTGCGGCCGACGGCAGCGGCGATCCGCTCGGGCGAGAAGTACATCTCGACGCTGGTGGTGACCCCGCCGCGCAGCATCTCGGCCGAGGCCGCGGTCATCGCCACCTCGACGTCCTCGGGGGTCAGCTGCGCCTCGCGCGGCCAGATCACCTCGCGCAGCCAGCGGGCGAGCGGCAGCCCCTCGGCCTGGCCGCGGAACAGCACCATCGGCGCGTGCGAGTGGGCGTTCACCAGCCCCGGCAGCAGCACCCCGGGGACGGCGACGACCTCGGCGTCCTCGGCGTCCGGCGCGTCGGCGGCCGGGCCGACCCAGGTGAACGTGCCGTCCTCGACGTCGACCGCGGCGTCGGGCACGACGGTGCCGGCGCGGTCCCCGACGACGACGGCCCGGGCGGTGAAGCGCTGCCGCATGGGTGGCGAACCTACCCCCGCGGCTTCCCGGTGCCGCCCGGAGCGCGCCGTTACCGTGGGGCGCATGTCCTTCCTCGCCGCCGCGGCCTCCTCCGACCAGGGCGGCATCACCGGCTTCCTGCTCGACATGGTGGAGCGGCTGGGCGCGGTGGGCGTCGGCTTCGCCATCCTGCTGGAGACGGTCGTCCCGCCCATCCCCAGCGAGGCGGTGCTGGGCCTGGCCGGGGTGCTCATCAACGACGGCCGGCTCGACATCGTCCCGGTGGTCCTGTGCGCCACCCTCGGGTCGATCCTGGGCGCGGTCTTCTTCTACTACGTCGGCCGGGCGCTGGGCCCGCGCCGCTCGCACGCCTTCCTCGACCGGCTGCCGCTGGTGGAGACCGAGGACGTCGACAAGACCTTCGCCTGGTTCGAGCGGCACGGGCGCTCGGCGGTGTTCTTCGGCCGGATGGTGCCGATCGTGCGCAGCTTCATCTCCGTACCGGCGGGGGTCGTGCGCATGCCCCTCGCCCAGTTCGTCGTCTACTCCGCCGCGGGCAGCCTGATCTGGAACAGCGTGCTCATCGGCCTGGGCGTCGCGGCCGGCGACTTCGTGCAGCAGAACCTGCACTACCTGGACTACGCCGTCGTGGCCGCGGTCGCGCTCGGCATCGGCTACCTGGTCTACAAGCGCTGGCGGGACGTGCGCCGGCACCGGCAGGCCCGTCGCGCCGGCACCGACGAGAGCCGGCCGGCGTGAGCCCGCTGCCCCCTGGCTCCATGTCCCCCACCCGCCCCACCGTCGTCGCCTTCGACGTCAACGAGACGCTGCTCGACCTCGGCCCGCTGCGCGCCGCACTGGTCGAGCTCGGGCAGCCGGCCGACCTGCTGCCCGCGGTGTTCTCCCGCACCCTGCTCACCGGCTTCGCCGCCGCCACGGCCGGCACCTGGTGCCGCTTCCGCGAGGCGTTCGACGCGGCCCTCGCCCAGGCCACCGACCTGGGGGACGCCGACCGGTCCCGGGTGGCCGACGCATTCCTCGAGCTGGCGCCGCACCCCGACGTCGAGCCCGCCCTGCGCCGGCTGGTCGAGGCCGGCGTCCGTGTGGTGACCCTGACCCACGGCTCCCCCGGGGTCGCCGAGGCCGGGCTGGAGCGCGGCGGGGTGAGCCCCCTGGTGGAGCGCTCGCTGTCCAGCGAGGTCATCCGGGCGTGGAAGCCGGCCCGCGAGGTCTACCTCTGGGCGGCCGGGGTCTGCGACGTCGAGCCGGCGCGGCTGGCGCTGGTCGCGGCGCACGGCTGGGACGTCCACGGCGCGCTGCGGGCGGGCCTGACCGCGGCCTGGTTCCCACGCACCGAGCGCGTCTACCCGGCCGTGTACGACCCCGCCGCGCTGGTGGCCGGCGACCTCGCCGGCGCGGTCGACGCGCTGCTCGCGCTCCCTCCGGCGTGACCCGGGAGGTCGAGACCCCGCTCGGCCCGGCGCGGGTCACCACCACCGAGCCCGCGGGCGCCGTCGTCGGCACCCTGGTGCTCGGTCACGGCGCGGGCGGGGGCATCGGGTCGGCCGACCTGACCGCGGTGACCGCCGGCGCCGCCGCGGCCGGCTGGCGGGTGCTGGGCGTCGAGCAGCCCTGGCGGGTGGCGGGCAAGCGCATCGCGCCCGCGCCGCCCCGGCTGGACGAGGGCTGGACGGCGGTCCTCGGCACGCTGCGGGACGACGACCGGCTGAGCGGACCGCTGGTGGTCTGCGGTCGCAGCGCCGGCGCCCGGGTGGCCTGCCGGACGGCGGCCGCGCTCGGAGCCGACGGCGTGCTCTGCCTGGCGTTCCCCCTTCACCCGCCGGGCCGGCCCGAGCGCAGCCGCGCCGGCGAACTGACCGCCGTGGGGGTGCCACTGGGCGTCGTGCAGGGCGAGCGGGACGCGTTGGGCCGCCCGGAGGAGCTCGCCGCGGTGCTGACCGGACGACCCGGCGCCTCGCTCTACGCCGTCCCCGGCGACCACGCGCTGACCCGCAGCCCGCACGTGGTCGCCCTGGCCGCCGTCGACTGGCTGGCCGGGGTCGCCGGGGCGGACCCCGGCGACCCCGCGGCCGTCAGCGGCGTCGGCGCCGCACGACCAGCGTGACGACCAGCACCAGCACCGCGGCACCGGCCAGCGGCGCCGCGTAGCGGGTCAGCGCGGCCCCGCCGGCGACCTCGAGCAGGTCGATCGGCTCGGGCTCGGCGTGCTTGGGACCCGTGGTCCGCGCGGCCGGGGCCGCCGGGGTCGTCGTCCGGGCCGGCGGCGGGCCCGGGACGACGGCGGCCGGAGCGGTGTCGCCGGCGGCCGGGGCGGTGTCGCCGGCGGCCGGGGCGGTGTCGCCGCCCGACGCCCGGTCTGCGGCCGCGGCCGCGGTCTCCCTCGCCGCCGCCGCGGTCGAGCGGGTCTGCTCCGCCACGGCGCCGTCCCCCGGCACCTGCGCCACGGAGGCGGCGACCTCCTCGGCGGCACCTGCCGCCGTGGTCGCGACCTTCTGCGTCGGAGTCTCCGTCGCGGGTGCGGCCGTCACTCCCGCGTCGCCGGCACCCAGCTGGGCGGCGAGCTTGTCGGCGAACTGGCCGAGCAGCTTGTTGCCGACGTCGGTCATGACGCCGCGGCCGAACTGGGCCGGCCGGCCGGTGATGTTCAGGTCGGTGAGGACGTCGACCCGCGTGGTGTCGCCCTCGGCCTTGAGCTGGGCGGTGATGAGCGCGGCCGCGGTGCCGTTGCCGCGCTGGTCCTTGCCGCGGCCGTCGATGACCGCCTTGTGCGCCGCCTCGTCCTTCTCGACGAACGAGGCCTTGCCCTGGTAGGTCAGGTTGATCGGGCCGAGCTTGACCTTGACCCGGCCGGTGAAGTCGTCACCGGTGACCGAGTCCAGGGCGGCGCCCGGCATGCACGGTGCGATCCGCTCGATGTCCAGCAGCACCCGCCAGGCTTCGTCGATCGGCACGGGGACGGTGAACGAGTTCTCCAACTGCACGGTGCTACCTCCTGGGGTACGGAGCTCGGCCGGTCCGCCCCCGGGTGAGGGCGGGCCGGCCGAGTCGGGTCGAGCGGGTTCCGAGGGGTGGACCGACGCTACAGCCCCGCGGCGGCGCTCACCGCGCGACGAGTGAGCACCTGCGCCAGGTGTTCCCGGTAGTCCGCCTGGGCGTTGAGGTCGCTGGTGGGAGAGGTCCCCTCGGCGGCCGACCGGGCCGCTGCGGCGATCGCCTCGGGCGTGGCCTGAGCACCGGCCAGCGCGGCCTCCACCGCGGAGGCCCGCAGCGGCGTGGTGCCCATGTTGGTCAGCCCGATCCGGGCCTCGGCGATGTGCCCGTCCTCCCGCCGGACGACCGCGGCCACCGCCACGATCGACCACGCCTGCGCCACCCGGTTGAACTTCTCGTAGCGCATGCCCCACTCACCGGCCAGCTTGGGGACGCGGACCTCGACGAGCAGCTCCCCCTCCCCGACCGCGGTGGTCAGGTAGTCGACGAAGAACTCCGCCGCCGGCACCGTCCGCCGTCCCTCGAGGCCGGCGATGACGAACTCCGCGTCCAGGGCGAGGGCCACCGCCGGCAGGTCGCCCGCGGGGTCGGCGTGGACCAGGGCCCCGCCGAAGGTGCCGCGGGCGCGGACCTGCCGGTCGGCCACCGTCTCGGTCGCCTCGGCGATGAGCGGGGCGAACTGCTGCACCAGCGGGTCGGTCATGACGTCGTGGTGCGTCGTCATGGCCCCGATGACGATGGCGTCGCCGTCGTCCCGGACGCCGCGCAGCTCGGCGACCCGGCCCAGGTCGACCACCGTCTCCGGCGCGGCCAGCCGCAGCCGCATGACCGGGATCAGCGACTGGCCGCCGGCGAGGACCTTCACGTCGTCCCCGCCGTCGGCGATGGCCTGCAGGGCCTCGTCGACGCTGGTGGGACGGGCGTACTCGAACGCAGCGGGGATCACCGGTCACCTCCGAGGGCGGACTGGGGGGTGGAGACGCCGGCGGTGGTCTCGGTCTGCGCCCCGCCGTACGCGTTGGTGCCGGCAGTGGCGCGGTCGCCGCCGTCCCCACCGCCGTGGATGGCCCGCCAGACCCGTTCCGGGGTCAGGGGCATCCGGATGTCGCGCACCCCGAGGTGCCGGACGGCGTCCAGCGCGGCGTT
This sequence comes from Geodermatophilus sp. URMC 65, assembly GCF_053502545.1. Lineage (NCBI taxonomy): Bacteria > Bacillati > Actinomycetota > Actinomycetes > Geodermatophilales > Geodermatophilaceae > Geodermatophilus > Geodermatophilus sp. URMC 65. The sequence continues at coordinate 2,882,381 of NZ_CP199954.1, read as the reverse complement.
CACCACGGCCGGCGTGCTCGCGATGGTGCCGGCCTCGCCGACCCCCTTCGCGCCGATCGGGTTGCCCGGGGCCTCGTGCACCGTGTTGCCGGTGTCGAAGTGCGGCAGGTCGGCGGCCGAGGGCACCAGGTAGTCGACGAAGGTGCCGGTGGTGAGGTTGCCGTCGGCGTCGTACACGGCCTCCTCGAACAGCGCCTGGGCGATGCCCTGCGCCAGCCCCCCGTGGATCTGCCCCTCGACGATGAGCGGGTTGACGATCGTGCCGACGTCGTCCACGCAGGCGTACTTGCGGATCTCCACCATGCCGGTCTCGGTGTCGACCTCCATGGCGCAGAGGTGCGTGCCGTGCGGGAAGGAGAAGTTCTCCGGGTCGAAGGTCGCGTCCGCGTCGATCGAGGGCTCCACGCCCTCGGGGAAGTTGTGCGCCGCGAACGTGGCCAGCGCGATCTCCTGGATGGAGACCTCCGCGCCCGGGGTGCCGCGGACGGAGAACTTCCCGCCGGAGAAGTCGAGGTCGTCCTCGCTCGCCTCGAGCAGGTGCGCGGCGACCCTGCGGGCCTTCGCCACGACCTTCTCGGCCGCGTTGACCACCGCGGCCCCGCCGACCACGAGCGACCGGGACCCGTAGGTGTCCAGCCCGCGCGGCGAGACCGAGGTGTCGCCGTGCAGCACCTCGATGTCCTCGAACGGCACGCCGAGCCGGTCGGCGACCAGCTGGCTCCACGCCGTCTCGTGACCCTGGCCGTGCGGGGTCGCCCCGCTGACCACCTCGACCTTGCCGGTCGGGAGCATCCGGATGGAGGCGTGCTCCCAGCCACCGGCCCCGTAGGACAGCGAGCCGAGCACCCGGGAGGGCGCCAGGCCGCACATCTCGGTGAAGGTGGAGACGCCGATGCCGAGCTGCACCGGGTCGTTCGACTCCCGCCGGCGGCGCTGCTCCGCGCGCAGCTCGTCGTAGCCGAGCAGCTCCAGGGCCTTCTGGGTCGCGGTCTCGTAGTCGCCGCTGTCGTAGGTCATCCCGGCCACCGAGGTGAACGGGAACTCCTCGGCCCGGATCCAGTTCCTGCGGCGCAGCTCCAGCGGGTCCATGTCCAGCTCGACGGCGAGCTCGTCCATGATCCGCTCGATGGCGAAGGTCGCCTCGGGACGCCCGGCGCCGCGGTAGGCGTCGGTGGGCGTCTTGTTGGTGAAGATGCCGTCGCACTCGAAGCGGTAGGCCGGGAACTTGTAGATGCCGTTGAACATGAAGGCACCCAGCACCGGGACGCCTGGGCTGACCAGGCGCAGGTAGGCGCCCATGTCGGCGAGGATCCGGCAGCGCAGGCCCTTGACGTTGCCCTCGCGGTCTGCGGCGATGTCGATGTACTGGATCTGGTCCCGGCCGTGGTGGGCCGTCATCAGCGACTCGCTGCGGGTCTCGGTCCACTTGACCGGCTTCCCGAGCCGACGGGCCACGAGCAGGCTGATGACCTCCTCGGGGGTGACCTGCAGCTTGCCGCCGAAGCCGCCGCCGACGTCGGGGGCGACCACCCGCAGCTTGTGCTCGGGCACACCGGTGACCATCGCCAGCATGATCCGCAGGATGTGCGGCACCTGGGTCGAGGACCACATCGTGTAGTTGTCGCCCTGCGGCTGGACGACGACCGAGCGGGGCTCCATGAACGCCGGGATCAGCCGCTGCTGCACGAACCGGCGGCTGACCACGACCTCGGCGTCGCGGAACGCCTCGTCGCTGTGCTGGCCGGTACCGGCGTCCCCCGACTCGAAGACGAAGTGGAAGCTGCGGTTGGACTCGAGGTGGTCGTGGGTCAGCTGGGCGCCCTCGGCGACCGCGTCCTCCATGTCCAGCACCGCGGGCAGCAGGTCGTAGTCGACGTCCACCAGCTCGACGGCGTCCTGCGCAGCGGCCTTGCTGCGCGCCACGATGACCGCGACGGCCTCGCCGACGTGGTTGACCTCGTCCACGGCGATCGACGGGTGGCCGGGGTTGACCATGTCGGGGGTGACCGGCCAGGCGCACGGGATCGAGCCCTGCTCGTCGGCCACGTCGCGCCCGGTGAGGACGGCGATGACGCCCGGAGCCTCCTGGGCGGCGCTCACGTCGATCGAGCTGATCTTCGCGTGCGCCACGGGGCTGCGGACGACGGCCAGGTGCAGCATGCCGGGCAGCACCATGTTGTCGGTCCAGGTGGTCCGGCCGGTGATCAGCCGGGCGTCCTCCTTGCGGCGGCGGGCCTTGCCGACCTCGCGCTCCGGCGCCTCGGTGGTGGCCCGGTCCTCGACCGCGGTCATCGTGCCTCCTCGCTGGCACTCGTCGGCGCGCTGCCCGACGGGGCTGGGTGGACTGCTGAGCTCGCGAGCTCGCTCACGACTGGGCCGCCACGTGCGGAGCGGCCGCGGTGTCGACCTCGGCCGGGGAGACGGAACCGCCGGTGGCGCCGCGCATCTCGCCGGCGGCCTGCTGCACCGCGCGGACGATGTTCTGGTAGCCGGTGCAGCGGCAGAGGTTGCCCTCGATGCCCTCGCGGACCTCGGTGTCGCTCGGGTCCGGGTTCTCCTTGAGCAGGTCGACCGAGGCCATGATCATCCCCGGTGTGCAGTACCCGCACTGCAGGCCGTGCATCTCGTGGAACGCCTTCTGCACCGGGTGCAGGCCGCCGTTCGGCGCGAGCCCCTCGATGGTCGTCACCTCGCCGCCGTCGGCCTGGACGGCCAGCACGGTGCAGGACTTCACGGCCGCGCCGTCCAGGTGGACGGTGCACGCGCCGCAGTTGCTGGTGTCGCACCCGATGACGGTGCCGACCTTCCCCAGCTGCTCCCTCAGGTAGTGCACCAGCAGTGTCCGGGGTTCGACGTCGTCGGTGTACGTCACCCCGTCCACCCGCACGTTGATCTGGGTCACCGTTCCTCCGCTCCTCTGCAGGGGTCACGCGTGGTGCCGGGCACAGCCCCACCTGCGGCGAGTGTGTCGAGGAGCACATGACTTAGGCCACGCTTACCTGAGGCCGTCGCATCAGGGGATCGCCGCACCAGCGGGCGATCTGCCTCATGATCCTCCGCTCGCGCAGCGCAATCAACGCCGTGGAGTCCGCCTCTGCGGGAGCCGGGCAACGTTGCAGCGGCGTTGCAGCAGTTCGGCCCGGCGCCGGTGCGCGGACCCGGGTGGAACGGCTCCAGGGCGGCGTAGTTAGGTGAGCCTCACCTACTTGAAGGGAAGCCCATGCCCGTTCGCCCGTCCCTGCGCGGCGCCGCCCTGCTCGCCGCCACCGTCCTCGTCGCCGGCTGCGGCTCCGGCGACGCGGGGTCCCCCGGGGATGCTGCCGCGTCCAGCAGCCCTGCGGGCTCCGGCGGCGCCTTCCCCGTCACCGTCGAGACGGCCTTCGGGGACGTCGAGATCCCGGAGGAGCCCCAGCGGGTCGTGGCCCTCGGCTGGTCGGACGCCGAGACCGCGCTGGCGCTGGGCGTCCAGCCGGTGGGCGCGAGCGACTGGCTGGCCTTCGGCGGCGAGGGCGTCGGCCCGTGGGCCGAGGGGCGCTACGACGAGGCCCCGGAGATCGTCGAGACGCTCGAGCCGAGCCTCGAGGCGGTCGCCGCGCTGCAGCCCGACCTCATCCTGGACACCCGCTCCCCCGCCACGCAGGAGCGCTACGACGCGCTCAGCTCCATCGCGCCGACCGTCGGCCAGCCCGAGGGCGTGGGCCCGTACCTGACCACCTGGCAGCAGCAGCTGGACCTGGTCGGCCGGGCGCTGGGCCGCGAGGAGCAGGCCGACGAGCTGCAGGCCCAGGTCGAGCAGCAGTTCACCGCGGCCGCGGAGGCCCACCCGGAGTTCGACGGCACCGAGGTCGCCGTCGGCGCCTACACCTCCGAGGGCTTCGGCGCCTACGTCCGCGGCGACACCCGCGTCGACTTCATGGAGGCGCTGGGCTTCACCAACGAGCCGGCCATCCAGGACCTGGCCGGGGAGAGCTTCTTCGTGTCGATCAGCGAGGAGCAGGTGCCGCTGCTCGACGCGCCCCTGACCGTGGTCTTCCCGATCTTCGTCGAGGCGTCGCAGATCACCGACAACCCGCTGTGGCAGTCGCTGCCCTCGGTGCAGCAGGGCAACGCCCTGGTGCTCGAGGAGCAGACCCTGTCCAACGCCTTCTCCAGCGGCTCGGCACTGGGCACCCAGTACGCGCTGGAGAACGCCGTCCCGCTGTTCGCCGAGACGCTGCAGCCCTGACCGTGGCCTCCTTGCAGGGTCCCGCCACGAGCTTGCCAGTGGCGCGGGGCAAGGAGGTCCGTCACCGGGCCGGTGCGGGCGCCGTCCGCACCGGCCCGATCCGCTGCTCGCGACGGCGCAGCACCGCCGAGGCGGTGAGCACGGCGAGCCCGACCGCGGCCAGCGCCGCGCCGACCGCGGCCGGGGCGGTCCAGCCCAGGCCGGCCGCGATGACCACGCCACCCAGCCAGGCGCCGAGCGCATTGGCCGCGTTCAGCGCCGAGTGGTTGAGCGCCGCGCCCAGCATCTGCGCCTCGCCGGCGACCTCCATGAGCCGCAGCTGCAGGGTCACCACCAGCACCGAGGCGGTCGCCGAGAGCAGGAAGAGGGCGGCCAGCAGCCCCGGCGCCCAGCCGGCGAGCAGCGCCACCAGGGCCAGCAGCACCCCCATCGTCACCATGGCCCCGACCAGCGAGCGGAACAGCGCGAGGTCGGCGAGCCGACCGCCGAGCGCCGTCCCGAGGACGCCGCCCACGCCGAAGACCAGCAGCACCCACGGCACCGCACTGCGCGGCAGCCCGGCCTCCTCCGTGCTCAGCGGCGAGACGTAGCTGTAGACGGCGAACATGCCGCCGAAGCCGACCGTGCCGACCAGCAGGGTCAGCAGCACCTGCGGACGCCGCAGCGCGGTGAGCTCGGTGGCGATCGTGACCTCGTCCCGACCGGGCGTGGACGGCACGAACGCCAGCACCGCCAGCACGGTGGCCACGGCGAGGACGACGACCGCCCAGTAGGCCGCGCGCCAGCCCAGCGTCTGCCCGAGCCCGGTCGCCGCCGGGACCCCCGCCAGGTTGGCCACCGCCAGGCCGAGCATGACCGAGCTGACCGCGCGGCCCCGCAGCTCGTCCCGCACCAGCGAGGCGGCCACGAGCGAGGCCACCCCGAAGTACGCGCCGTGCGGCAGCCCGCTGACGAAGCGGGCGACCAGCAGCGAGGAGGGCCCGACGGCCAGCGCGCTGCCGAGGTTGCCGAGCAGGAACGCGACCACGAGGCCGACGAGCAGCCCCCGCCGCGGCAGCCGGGCGCCGAGCGCGGCGATGACCGGGGCGCCCACGACCACGCCGAGCGCGTAGGCGGAGATGACGTGACCTGCGGTGGGGATGTCGACGCCGACGCCCTCGGCGATCTCCGGCAGCACGCCCATCGTCACGAACTCGGTCGTGCCGATGGCGAAGCCGCCCAGCGCGAGGGCGACGACCGCGGCGACGACCCGCCGGGGGCTGAGCTGGGGGACGTCAGGCGGTGCACTCGTGAGAGGGGCAAGGCGGCCCGGTCCAGCCGCATTCCCCGCGTCAGCGACGTGCCGGAACGGCCCCGTCCCGAGGTTCGCCGCGAGCCCCTGACGGCCCCCTTGCAGGGGCCCGCCGCGGGCCTGCGACTGGCGGGGGGCAAGGGGGTCCTTGCTGCAGCGGGCCGCGCGGGACCCGGCGCAGCCGGTGCAGGTGCGCGGCGACGGCCGGCCGGCTCGGGGCGCCGGGCGGCAGGGTCTCCAGGCAGGCCTGCCACACCGCGGCGTCGTGCTGGGCCTCGGGCAGCCGCGTGTAGCGCAGCAGCAGCTCGGGACGGCGGGCGGTGAGCACGGCCTGCCGCAGCGCCGCGGACAGCCGGTCGCGAGCGGCGACCACACCGGGCGCCGACGAGCGGGGCAGCACGGCGCCCGGGTACCGCTCGAGCGCCGGGCCGACGGTGCCGCGCGCGAGCAGCCGGCGCACCTGGTCCAGGTCGGTCTCCAGCGGGCCGGTCAGCCGGTAGGGGCGGGAGCCGAGCAGGTGGGCTCCGACCAGCCGGCGCAGCCGGGAGAGCTCGGCCCGGACGGTCACCGCGGCCGCGTCGCCGGCGTGGCACTCGGCGGCCAGCTGCTCGGCCGTGCGCCCACCGCCCCCGGCCGCCGCCTCGGCGAGCAGGAGCAGCAGCTCGGAGTGGCGCAGCGAGAGCTCCGCGGGGCCGGACGGCAGCTGCAGCCGGGCGCGCTCGCGGCCGAGCACCTCCAGCCGCGGGACGGGGCGGGCGGCCGGGCGGGGCGCCGGGGCGTCCGGCCGGGCGGCGTCCTCGCGGTGCAGCCAGCGCAGCTCGGCCTCGACGGCGGCGACCGTGGCGCGGACGAGGGTGAGCACCTGCGGGCTGGCCACGTGGTCGCCACCGGTGACGTCGATGGCGCCCAGCAGCACGCCGGTGACCGGGTGGTGCACCGGCGCGGCCGAGCAGCTCCACGGCTGCACCGGGCGGCGGTAGTGCTCGCTGCCGTAGATCTGGACGGCGTGGTCGAGGGCCAGCGCGGTGCCGGGGGCGTTGGTGCCGGCGACGTCCTCGGACCACCGGGCGCCCTCGACGAAGTGCATGGCCTCGGCGCGTGCCCGCAGCTGCCGGTCACCCTCGACCCACAGCATCCGGCCGTCGGCGTCGGTGACCGCGACGATCATCCGGTCGGCCTCGGCGTCCTCGACCAGCAGCTTGCGGATGACCGGCAGCACCGGTGCCAACGGGTGGGCGGCGCGGTAGGCCAGCAGCTCGTCGTCGAGCAGGTCGACCGGCGGGGCGGCGCCGTCGGGGTCGACCCCGCCGGCGAGACTGCGCCGCCAGGAGTCCCAGACGACGGCGCGCACCAGGTCCGGCGCGGCGGGGTCGGAGCTGGTGACGAGTGCCTCGTGGGCGGCGCGCAGCCGCCGTGTGTGCGCGGGGTCGGGCCGGCCGTCGGGCAGCGCGACCCACGGGTTCAGCGTCGTCACGGCTCAGTCGTCATGTGGTCGTCCGCGGGCTCGGGTCCATCGTCCGCCCATCGTGACCGCCCTTCCGCGATTCCACCAGGGAACGGGTCGTACGCGACCGGTTCGGAGGAGGTATCGCTGCAGGCCGGGCGGGCAGCAGCGCCCGCAGGTCCCCGGCCCGCAGCGCGCCGGCCCACAGACCGGCGCCGTAGGCGAGGTCCTCGAGGCGCCGGCCGGCGGTGAAGCGCAGCGGGCCGACCCGGCGACGGTGCGGCCACCAGGCGAGGACGGCGTCGGCGACGGCGGCCGCCGCGGCGAGCCGGCGGGCCCGGCTGGAGACCGCAGCCGCGGCCAGGGCCAGCGGCCAGTGGTGCCGGGTGACGCTGCGCGCCAGGGTCCTGCCCGCCGCGGCGCTGCCCCGCACGACGAGCGCCGCCGCGAGCCCGACCGGTGCGCGCTGCCCGGGCCGGGCCAGCCGGGGCGCGAGGCGGGCGGTGGCGACGGCGAGCACCGCGGCGCAGCCCAGCGCGCCGGAGCGGCGTCCGGTCAGCGCGAGCGCCCAGGCCGCCGCCGACCACGGCGAGAGCACGACGGGGGCGACGGCGGTCCCGTGCCGCGCGGCCAGCAGCGCGGCGCCGGTGCCGTAGAAGGCGCGGCGGCGCAGCCACTCCCCGGTCGCCGCCGGGTGCTCGTGGGCGACGGCGGCCGACGGCTCGTAGCGCACCCGCCAGCCGGCCGCGACCAGGCGCCACACCAGGTCGACGTCCTCGGCGACCCGCATCGACTCGTCGAAGCCGTCGCCGAGGGCGTCCCGGCGGGCCACCATCGCGGCGCTGGGCAGGTAGGACACCGCCGTCCCCGGGGCGACCGGCGCCGGGTCGGGCCCCATGTCCAGCGCGCTGACCGTGGCCTCGTACGGCGCCATCCAGCCGCCGCCGTCCGACGGGAGCGCGGTGATCCGGGGTGCAACGAGCGCCAGCCGCGGATCGGCGGGAAGCCGCACCAGCGGCCCGGACCAGCCCGGCAGGGGCACGCAGTCGGAGTCGAGGAACGCCACGAGCGGGGTGGTCGCCGCGCGCAGGCCGGCGTTGCGGGCGGCGGCCGGGCCGCGGGCGGTGGCGTGCCGCAGCACCCGGGCGCCGTGCCGGCAGGCGACGGCGGTCACCGCGGCCGGGTCGGCGGAGCCGTCGTCCACCACGAGCACCGGGACGGCGGCGGTGCCGGGGTCGGCGCGCAGCGCGGCGAGCAGCCGCGCCAGCTCGGCCGGGCGGTCCTTGACCGGGACGACGACGGTCAGCTCCCCCGCCGGGTCGCCGTCCGGCTCGGGGTGGGCGAGACCGGCGTCGAGCAGCCGGGCGGCCAGGGCGGCGGTGGTGGCGTCCCGGACGACGAGCCGGTCGGTGTGCAGCAGGTCGCGGGCGCGCGGCTGCAGGCGCAGCAGCCGCAGCGGGGAGCCGCCGAGCAGCGTCGTCCCCCCGTCGCGGCGGCGGACGCGGGGGTCGAGGCGGACGGCGGTGCCGTCGGGGAGCCGGTCGGGCGGGGGTGCGGCGACCGCGAGCCCCCCGCTCATGCCTCGGCCAGGACCTCGGCGGTCGTGGTGACCTCGACCAGCGGGGCGTAGCAGCCGAGGATCCGCATGGTGTCGTCGTGCGCCTCGTCGTCCGCGCCGGCGCAGGCGTCGGAGACCACCCGGACCAGCACGCCTGCGTCCGCCGCGGGCAGCACGGTGGAGAGCACGCAGCAGTCGGTGGCCACCCCGGCGACGGTGACCGGGCCGTCGCCGACCAGCTCCGCGACGGCGGGGACCCACTTGCCGAAGGTCGGCGCGTCGACGACGGGGCGGTCGCCGGGGTCCTCGGAGAGCTGGAACAGCGGGATGGCGTGCGCCTGCGTGAAGTAGTCGTACTTGGCGTAGTAGTCGGCCCACGCGCCGGTCGGCTCGTCCGGGACGACGAAGCGGGTGAAGACGACGCGGTCGCCGAAGGCCTCGACCAGCGAGCGGATGCGCGGCCGGATCTCGTCGAAGCGCGGCGTCGTCCACGGCGAGGTCGGATCGCGGAAGACCTCCTGGTAGTCGACGACGACCAGCCAGCCGGACGGGGACCCCATGCCCCGGACGATAACCCCGGGCGGCCGGTGCGGTTCCGTCAGCCGCGCAGCCGGCCGGCGGGGTCGACGTCCCACGCCCGGACGGCGGTGGCCAGTCGCCCGGCCATCCCGGCGAGCAGCTCCGCGCCCTCCTCCGCCGACGCCCCGGCGGGGTCGCCGAGGACCCCGGTCGGGCTGACCGCGCGCACCCCCTCGGCGCGCAACCGGGGCAGCAGCTCGGCGATCGGGGTGGTCTCCCCTGCCACCGCCCGGTCCTCGCGGACGGCGTCCGGTTCCACGTGCAACATCAGCGACGTCTCGGTGCGCCCGGCGTGCGCGTCGGCGCCGGCGACGCCGCAGGGGAACCAGGCCACCTCGCGCCCCTCGGCCCGCAGCTGCGCGCCGGCCGTGCGCAGCGCGTCGAGGTTGCCGCCGTGGCCGTTGACCAGCACCAGCCGCCCGACCCAGCGGCACGCCGAGCGGCCGTACTCGACGAGCAGCCCGGTCAGCGCCTCGGTGCCGATCGAGACGGTGCCGGGGAAGTCCTCGTGCTCGCCGCTGGCGCCGTAGGCCAGTGCCGGGGCGAGCAGGGCGCCGTCCAGGTCGTCCACGGCGGCCTCGGCGACCGCGCAGGCCACGGTGGTGTCGGTGGCCAGCGGCAGGTGGTGGCCGTGCTGCTCGACGGCGCCGAGCGGCACGAGCAGCAGCGGGCGCTCGGGCAGGTAGGGCCAGGTGGCGCCGGCGAGCCTGGTCGTCGGGACGGCGTCGGTCACCGGCGCCACGGTAGTCAGAGCGCCACCGGTCAGACTGCGACGCCCACCCGGTCCCCGTCCAGGGTGGCCGCGCCGGCCCGGCGCGGGGCGAGGCAGTCGCCGACCCGGTGCACCTCCAGGCCGCTGCCGCGCAGTGCGTACCACAGCCCGGCGTCCGCCCGCGGAGCGGTGGCGGCGACCAGCCAGTCGACGGTGCGCTCCTCGACCGCGCCGGTCGGGTGGTGCAGCAGCCGCACGGTGCGGCCGTCGACGGCGGTGACCAGCCGCTCCGTCGTCCGCCGGATGCGCCAGCCCGCGGCCCGCCGCTCCCAGCCGGGCCGGTCGAGGGTGGGGCCGAGGTCCTGGCCGACGACCAGCGCCGCCGTCACCACCTCGACCGTGCAGCCGCGCGCGGCGAGCAGCTCGGCGACCGAGGTCGCCGCGGCGGCGCCGAGGTCGTCGACCACCAGGACGTCTCCGGTCGGTTCGGCCGCGCCGGTGAGCACGGCGCGGACGTCGACCACTCGGTCGCTGTCCCCCGCCCAGTCCGGGCGCACCGGGCGGGCGCCGGTGGCGAGGACGACGACGTCCGGTGCCTCCGCCCGCACCGCCTCGGCGGTGGCGCGCACGCCGGTGCGGACCGTCACTCCCGTCCGGGCGCACTCGGCGGCGAGATCGTCGACCAGCGGGCGCAGCCCCTCGCGGCCGGGGGCGGACGCCGCGACCCGGATCGCACCGCCGGTGTCGGGCGCCTGCTCCCACACGGTGACCGCGTGCCCGCGGGCGGCGGCGGTGGCGGCGGCGCGGAGCCCGGCCGGCCCGCCGCCGACGACGAGCACCCGGCGGCGGCGCCCCGGTACCGGCAGCGGCGCCTCACGGCCGGCGCGCGGGTTGGTCACGCAGCCCAGCGGCCGGTTCAGGCCCACGCGGCCGACGCACTCCTGGTTGCAGCCCAGGCAGCGGCGGACCTCGCCGTCCCGCCCGGTCAGCGCCTTGGCGGCGAACTCGGGGTCGGCGATCTGCGCGCGGACGGCGCCGACCAGGTCGCAGTCGCCGTCGACCAGCGCACGCTCGGCCTGCGCGGGGGTGAGGAACCGGCCGACGCCGACCACCGGCACGTCGACGGCGGCCCGGATCGCCGCGGACAGGTACCGGGCGTAGCCGGGTGGGGCGGTCATCGGCGGGACGACGCGGTCGAGGCTCGCCGTCGCGACGCCGACGGTGGTGCTCACGTAGTCCACCAGGCCGCACCCGGCGAGCAGCCGCGCGGTGGCGACGGCCTCGGGGAGCGTCGTCCCGCCGCTCGCGCCCTCCTCGTCGGCCAACCGGACGCCGAGGCCGCGGCCGGGGCCGAGCGCCTCCCGGACGGCGGTGAGCACCTCGACGAGGAAGCGGGCGCGGGACTCGAGCGGGCCGCCGTAGCGGTCGGTGCGCCGGTTGGTGGCGCGGGAGAGGAACTGCCGGGCCAGCGAGGACTGCGAGGCCTGGACCTCCACGCCGTCGAACCCGGCGGCGGCACAGCGGGCGGCGACGTCGGCGTAGCCGGCGACCAGCCGGGCCAGGTCGGCGGTGCTGGCCTCGCGCGGCACCTCGCGGAACAGCGGGTCGGGCACCGGGGACGGCGCGAGGACCGGCGTGCGGGTGTGCAGCGAGTCCGCCTGCCCGCCGTTGTGGTTGACCTGGGCGAACACCGGGACGCCCTGTGCGTGGACGGCATCGGCGACCCGACGCATCCCGGGCAGGGCGTCCGGGTCGGAGCCGCGGACGAGCTTCTCGTAGGGCCGGTCGGCGGGGTCGGTCGAGAGCTCCTCGGTGACGACCAGCCCGGCACCGCCGGCCGCGCGGGCCGCGTAGTAGGCGGCGTGCCGCTCGGTGAACCGGCCGTCGACGGCGTAGTTCGTCAGGTGGGCCGGGAAGACCAGCCGGTTGGGCAGCGTCACCGGCCCGACCCGCAGCGGCGCAGACAGGTGTCGCACGTGGTCTCCCTCCGCGGTCGGCCGGCTCCTCGGGACGGTAGAGACTCGCAGGCATGGCCCCTCGACGCTGTCCCTGCGGAACCGGCCTGCCCTACGCCGAGTGCTGCGGTCGGCTGCACGACGGCACCGCGACGGCGGGGACCGCCGAGCAGCTGATGCGCTCGCGGTACAGCGCCTTCGCCGTGGGGGACCCGGCGTACCTGCTCGACACCTGGCACCCCTCGACGCGTCCGCCGTGGGTGGAGCTCGACCCGACCGTGCGCTGGACCGGCCTCGACGTGCTCGCCACCACCGACGGCGGATTGCTCGCCGCGGAGGGCACGGTGGAGTTCCGGGCCTGGTACCGGCACGAGGGCGAGACCGGCAGCCAGCACGAGGTCAGCCGCTTCGTCCGCGAGGACGGCGCGTGGCGGTACCTCGACGCGGTGTGAGGCGTGTGCGACGGCCGCCGGCGTCGTCGGTCGGGTCAGGCGGCGGTGGTCAGGGGTGGTCCGGTACGGCCCGGGCCGGCGCGCTGGGGTCCGATCAGGATCTCGGTGCCGTCGGGTCGCCAGGTGCGCCATCGGCCGTCGGGTTGTCGTTCCACCCGGAAGCCGTGGTGGACCCTCGTGTGGTGCCGCTCGCACAGCAGCGCGGAGTTGTCCAGGCTGGTCTCGCCGCCGTCGATCCAGGCAAGCAGGTGATGGACGTCGCACCAGAAGGTCGGGGCCCCGCAGCCGGTGAACACGCAGCCCCCGTCGCGGACCTCGGCGGCCCGCCGCACGTGCGGTGGCACCAGCCGGAGGGTGCGGCCGTGGTCCAGCGGCATCCCATCGGGGCCCATCACGATCCGGGTGACAGCCCCGTCGCAGGCCAGCCAGGGGGCCCGCGCCGCGGAGATCGTCGCGCCGAACCCCATCTCGCCCGCGCCGGGGTTCGTGCCGGGGCCGAACAGGTCTTCCGCGTTGATCTTGACGATGATCTGCGGCTTGTGCCCGCGCAGGACCGGCGAGTTCCCCGATGCGAGCTGGTTGTTGCACAGCTGCACGAAAGCGTCAGCCTGCTGCTGCTGACGGGTGCGCTCGTCGGCGGCGCAGCGGCCGGCCTGCAGCACGGCCTCCAGCGCGGTCTGCACCTTCTCCAGGCCCACCGCGTCCAGGTCGAACCGGCCCGTGCCGGACCCGTCGGCGTGCTTGACGATGACCAGCCGCCGCCCCTCGGTGGGGTCGGGCTCCGGGCCGTCCTGATCGAGCATCGCCAGATAGCGGTCCACCGCCTGGCCGAGCACCTGGTGCGGCTGCGCGGTGGCGATCACCGTCAGCGCGGTGGCGATCTCGGTCAGGTCCACGCCTTGCTCGGCGGCGGCCGCGAGCCGCTCCTCGCGCGCGATCGGCGCGACCACGGCGACCTGGTCGGCGGTCACGTCCCCGGCCGCGAACGCGGCCGCCAGCGCCGGCAGGTGCTCCAGCGCCCGCCCGCACCGGACCAGCTGAGCAGCCGCCGCGGCCGAGAGACGGATGTGGTTCCGCAGCCAGGACGGCATCGTCTTCAGCCCGTCGTGCTCGCAGGCCCGTCGCGCATCCGCGACGCGCAGGGTGCGGGCCAGCTCGGCGTCGATCCGGTTCCGCTCGCGGATCAGCTCCGCGGTGCGGTCCAGCAGCGCACCGTCGTCCAGAGCGTGCAGGTCGTCGTCGGCGAGCACCGGCACCCCGGCCACGACACCTCCCGCACCGCTCGAACGCACGTACGAAGAATACCGGTCACGAGTGTGCAGGACAACACGAAACCACAGCTCAAGGGCCCGTCCACAGACTCGCAGTCGGCGTTGACACCACCGTCGACGTCCACCGAGCGCCAACGGACGGCGTGTGTCGGCGCAAGGGGCCGTGGGCAGGAGTCGTGCGACACCCGACCGCGCACTCCGAGAGGACTTTCATGAGCGCCGATGGCACCCGCAAGGTCGCCGAACTCCTCAAGGACGAACGACTCGGTTTCCTCACCACCACCGAGCCTGACGGCACCCTGGTCAGCCGCCCGATGGCGCTGCAGGAGGTCGAGTTCGACGGCGACCTGTGGTTCTTCGCCGAGCGTGACTCCCGCAAGGTCGCCCACATCGCCGCCCGTCCCCAGGTCAACGTGACCACCGGATCCGGCGGCACCTGGGTGTCGTTGACCGGGGAGGCGCACGTCGTCGACGACCCCGGCAAGAAGCGCGAACTGTGGAACGGCGGCGTCGAGGCATGGCTGCCCCAGGGGCCGGACGACGCGTCGGTCGTGCTGATCAAGGTGGACGGCCGGTCCGCCGAGTACTGGGACGCCGCGGGGGGCCGGCTGGCCACTGCGCTCAGCTTCGTCAAGGCCAAGGCCACCGGACAGCGCATCGACGCCGGGGAGAACGAGCGGGTCGACCTCTGACAGCCGGCTCCCAGCCGGCGCGCACCGGGACTCCAGCCGGCGGCGCCACCGTGGAGGACGTCCCCCCTCGGAGGTGCCCGGTGCTCACCATCGCCGTCCTGCTCGTCTTCCTCGCCACGTTGACCGTGGCCGACCTGCTGCCGTACGACCGTGCGGCGTCGGTCGTGCTGCCGCGCTAGCGCGGCGACGCAGCGAGCAGCGCCCGCGCCGCGCGCCGTCCCTCGAGCACCGCCTCGAGAACGGTGCGCGGCGCGATGGCGTCCCCGGCGGCCAGCACCCCCGGGGGGACGTCACCCGGCAGGCCGGGGCCCGCGTCGACGACGACGGCGAACGGCACGGCCCGCTCCTCCCCCGTCCAGCGGTCGGCCAGCACCGCGACGCCGTCCCTGGCCGAGCACAGCCGGGACGACGTCTCCCGCCGCACCCCCGCCCGCGCCAGCCGGGCGTTGGCCGGCGCCAGGTCGCCGCCGAGCCGCTCGCCGGCCACCGCGTCCGGGGTCACCAGCGTGACCTCGCGGCCCGCCGCGGCGAGCAGCTCGGCCACCCCCACGCCGACCGGCCCGCCGACCGGGTCGTGCACCACCACCGGGCCGGGCGGCAGCTCCGCACCGGCCAGCACGTCGGCGGCGCTCGGACCCGGGGGCCGGCGGGCGCCGGTCGCGACGACGTCCCCGCCCTCCGCGGTCGTCCCCAGCTCGACCCGCACTCCCAGCCGCGCCACCTCCCCGGCCAGCCAGTCGGCGAGGTCGGCGAAGCGCGACCGCCCGGGCAGCGCGGCGACCAGCTGCAGCGCCCCGCCGAGCCGGCCGGTGCGCTCCACCAGCTGGACCTCGGCGCCCGCGGATGCCAACACCCGCGCGGCCTCCAGCCCGGCCGGCCCGCCGCCGACGACGGTCACCCGCCGCCCGGCGCTGTCGGGCAGGGCGCCCTCGTCGGACGGGTCGGCGACGCAGCTGACCAGCGGGTTGCGGACGTCGCGCACCTGGCAGGCCTGGTTGCACAGGGTGCAGGGCCGCACCGGGACGCCGGCCCGCGCCCTGCGCACGAGGTCGGCATCGGCGATCTGCGCGCGGGTCATCTCCACCGCGTCGGCGACCCCGTCGGCCAGCGCCCGCTGCGCGGCGGCGACGTCCACGACCGAGCCCTGCAGCACGACCGGCGTCCCGCCGGCGGCCGCCCGCACGGAGCGGGTGAGGTCGCTGTTGAACCCCGGCGCGGTGTGCCCGTCGGGCCGGTACGCCGAGGGCGCCGGTCCGCTGCCGCGCACGACGACGAGCAGGTCGACCATCGGGGCGAGCTCGTGGACGTGCCCGACGGCCAGGTCGGGCGTGATCCCGGCCCAGGGCGCCTCCTCGTCGCAGGAGAGGCGCAGCGCGAGCGCCCGCCCGGGTCCGAGCTCCGCGCGGACGGCGACCAGCACCTCCCGCAGCAGGCGCATCCGGTCGGCGCCGTACCCGTCGGTGCGGGTGTTGGTCAGGCCGGAGGCGAACTGGCGCAGCAGCGAGCGCGCGCCGGCGTCGACCTCCACGCCGTCCGCGCCGGCGCCGACCGCGGTCCGGGCGCCCGCCGCGAAGCCCGCGACCAGCGCGTCGATCTCCGGCTGCTCCATCGCCACCGGCACCTCGCGGGTGACGACGTCGGGCACGGCGGACGGCGCCCACAGCGCGGTCTGCGCGTGCCCGGAGCTGCCCTGCGCGCCGGTGTGCCCGAGCGAGGCGAGCACCAGCGCGCCGTGCGGGCGGCAGGCGGCGACGACGTCCGCCCAGCCCGGGCCGCAATCGGCGGCCAGCGGCGCCCGCTCGTAGGGCCAGTCGCTCCCGTGCACCGACGCGGTCTCGGTGACCACGACGCCGCAGCCGCCCGCGGCCCGGCGGGCGTAGTACGCGACGTGCCCCTCCGAGAGCGCCCGCCCGCGGCCCAGGTTGGTCTCGTGCGGGCCGAACAGCACCCGGGAGGGCGCCGTCCGGCCCGCCAGGACCAGCGGGTCGAGGAGTCCCGTCAGCGCAGCTCGAGCCCGGCCAGCGGCGACTCGTCGCACATCTTGGCGGGCGGTGTGGGTGAGGACACGGCCGTAGCGGCCCTCGGGATCGACGGCATGCCGAGCAGCGTCGGCTGGCCGCGCACCGGGCCGGTGTGCGAGTGGTCGACGGAGCTGCGCGGGGTGACCAGCTCGAGGTCGCGGGCGGCCAGGGCGCTCTCGCCGTAGCCCTGCACGCACTCCGGGTCGGGCCCGTCGAGCGGCAGGCCGGTGAAGAACTTGGCCGCCATGCAGCCGCCCCGGCAGGCGTCGAAGTGGGCGCACTTCGTGCAGGCGCCGCCGGTCTGCGGGCTGCGCAGGTCGGCGAACAGCTCGGAGGACCGCCAGACCCGCTGGAAGCCGCCCTCGTCGCGCACGTTGCCGGCGAGGAAGTCCTCGTGGATGGCGAACGGGCAGGCGTAGACGTCGCCCACCGGGTCGATGAGGCAGACCACGCGACCGGCGCCGCACAGGTTCAGGCCGGGCAGCGCCTCGCCGTAGGCCGACAGGTGGAAGAACGAGTCGCCGGTGAGCACGCGCTCGCCGTTGGCCAGCAGCCAGGAGTAGAGCTCGCGCTGCTGGGCCTGCGTGGGGTGCAGCTCGTCCCAGACGTCGGCGCCACGACCCGACGGGCGCAGCCGGGTGATCCGCAGCTGGGCGCCGTAGCGGTCGGTGAGCGCCGTGAACGCATCCAGCTGGGAGACGTTCTCCCGGGTGACGACGACGGAGACCTTGAAGTCCTTCATCCCCGCCTCGGCCAGGTTCTCCAGCGCGCGGACGGCGGTGGCGTACGAGCCGGTGCCGCGGACCCGGTCGTTGACCTCGGCGGTCGCGCCGTCGAGCGAGATCTGGACGTCGACGTAGTCGGTGCGGGCCAGCTGCTCGGCGCGGGCCTTGTCGAGCTTGACGCCGTTGGTGGAGAACTTGACGCCGACGTCGTGGCCGATGGCGTAGTCAAGCAGGTGCCAGAAGTCCGGCCGGACGGTCGGCTCGCCGCCGCCGACGTTGACGTAGAACACCTGCATCCGCTGCAGCTCGTCGATCACCGCCTCGGCCTCGGCGGTGGACAGCTCGCGCGGGTCACGCCGTCCCGACGAGGAGAGGCAGTGCGCGCACGCCAGGTTGCACGCGTAGGTGAGCTCCCAGGTCAGGCAGATCGGCGCGTCCAGCCCGTACTCGAACTGGTCGATGAGGCGCCCACCGGTGGGGCGGGACGGCAGGACGGCGGTCATGGGCGAGCCTCCGGGTCGGCCTCGTCGCAGGGGCCCGCTGCGAGCTGGCGAGCTGCGGGGGGCGACGAGGTCCTTTCTTCGATCATCTGGGACCGCGCGAGGTCGGCCAGCGCCCGGCGGTAGGCGGGCAGCTGCGCGTCGGGGACCCCGTTGGCGACGAGGGTGGCATCGGCGCTGGGGTGCTCGGCCAGCGTCTCCACGACGGCGACCAGCGTTCTCGACTTCAGGAAGGACAGCTTCCGGTTCCCGAAGTGGTAGACGAGCGCGCCGAAGGGCTCCGGGCGCAGCGCCACGGAACGGGCCCGCCGCCAGGGCAGCGACGGGTCGAAGTCGGTGGGGGCGGGCGCGGGTGCGCCGGAGCCCGGTGGAGGGGCGGCGCCGGCCTCGCGCACCTGCTCGGCCGGCGCCGCGACGTGGGTGTCGATCAGTACACCCCGCACATGCCGTCGATCGAGACCTCCTCGACGAGGGACTCCTCGACCAGGGCCTCCTCGACCGCGGGGGCCGCCTCCCGGCTGCTCACGGCCTGGGTGTCGTCGTTCTCGGGCACGGCGCCTCCTGTGATCTGGGTTACACGGGTGGCGGGGACGTTAGTGACACCGAGTGCCACCGGCAACACCGGTCTGCCGACGCGGCGCGCCGTCCTCCGCGTGTCCGTGACGCAAGATGGGGGCGTGACCGAGGCGCCTCCGGACGTGCGCGGCGACACCCGCGCCCGCGTCCAGCAGGCGGCCCTGGAGCTGTTCACGCGGACCGGCTTCGAGCAGGTCACCGCTGACGAGATCGCCGACGCGGCGGGGATCAGCAGGCGCACGTTCTTCCGCTGCTTCGCCACCAAGGCCGACGCGGTCTGGGGCGAGTTCGAGGCGCACGTCGCCCGACTGGAGGAGCTCCTGGCGGCCACCCGCGACGACCAGCCGGTGCTCGCCTCGATCTGCGCGGCCTACGTCGAGGTCAACGACTACGCCGACGAGCACCTGCCGACCCTGCGGCAGCGGATGGCGCTCATCCTCGGCGAGCCGGCGCTGCAGGCCCACTCGCAGGTCCGCTACGCCGAGATCGACCGGGTGGTCGCCGAGCACGTCGCCCGCCGCACCGGTCAGTCCCCGGAGGCACTGCTCCCCCGGCTGGTCGCGACCAGCACCCGGGCGGCCGCGACGACGGCGTTCGAGGTCTGGCTGGCCGACGGGACGACGACGCTCGCCGCCGCCCTGCACGCGGCCTTCGACCAGCTGGCGCGGGGCTTCCCCGGCCTGCGCAACCCGACCTCCGCCTGACGCCGTCCCTGGGCGAGATCGCGTGATCTCGCACGGATGACGGCCCGTGAGCGTGCGAGATCGCGCGATCTCGACCGGACGGGGTCCTTCTCCTGCCCGGTCGGGCAGGTGCACCTCGCCGGGTGGGCCGACCTGCTCCTCCGGACGGCCGGTTCCTCCTGTCCACCCCTGCCGCGACGTGGAACGCCGCTCGTAGCGTCCGCGCCGACGGCTCCGGCAGGCAGGCAGGAAGGACCCCCGCCATGAAGGTCGAAGAACTCCTCAAGCCCTTCCCGATCAAGGAGTTCCACCCGTTCCCGCGGGCCCTGATGGGTCCCGGCGCGCACGAGATCATCGGCCCGGAGGCGCTCAAGCTGGGCTTCAGGCGGACGCTGGTCATGACGTCGGGCCTGCGCGGCACGGACGTCGTCCACAAGATCGCCGAGTCGATGAGGTACCACGGTCTCGAGGTCGTGGTCTACGACAAGGTCGAGTCGAACCCCAAGGACTACAACGTCATGGACGCCGTGGCGCTGTACCAGGAGAACGAGTGCGACAGCTTCGTCTCCATCGGCGGCGGCTCCAGCCACGACGCCTGCAAGGGCGCGCGCATCTCGGTGGCCCACGACGGCCGCAGCGTGAACGAGTTCGAGGGCTTCAACCAGTCCGAGAACCCGAGGAACCCGCCGCACATCGCCGTCTCCACCACGGCCGGCACCGGCTCGGAGACCAGCTGGGCCTACGTCATCACCGACACCACGACCGACCCGGACAACCCGCACAAGTACGTGGCGTTCGACGACACCTCGGTGACGACGCTGGCGATCGACGACCCGGTGCTCTACTACGACTGCCCGATCGACTACACCGCCCAGTGCGGCTTCGACGTCCTCGCGCACGCCAGCGAGCCCTACGTCTCCCGGCTGAACTTCCAGCCGTCCCTCGGCAACGCGCTGTACGCCATCAAGCTGACCTCGGAGCACCTGCGCCAGGCGGTGTGGAACGGTCAGGACCTCGCCGGCCGCGAGGGGATGATGTACGCGCAGTACATCGCCGCCCAGGCGTTCAACTCCGGCGGCCTCGGCATCATCCACTCGATCAGCCACGCGGTGAGCGCCTTCTACGACACCCACCACGGCCTGAACAACGCGATCGCGCTGCCCCGCGTGTGGGCGTTCAACATGCCCACGCAGTACCAGCGCTTCGCCGACATCGCCGAGGCCATGGGCGTCGACACCCACGGCATGACCGCCCCCCAGGCCGCCGACGCAGCGCTGGCCGCCGCGATCCGCCTGCTGCGCGACGTCGGCATCCCGGAGAAGTTCACCGACGTCACCCAGGACAGCTACTCGAAGAACCGGCTGGGCCAGGGCCCGACGACGTTCTACGAGAACGCCGCGGTGATCAAGGGCGACGACACCGACGTCGACCGCATCACCAACCACGTCCTCGGCGACGCCTGCACCCCGGGCAACGCCAAGGAGTGCACCTTCGAGACCGTCCGCCCCGTGGTCGAGCACTGCATGAACGGCGACCTGGACGACCTCCTCAGCTGATCCGACCTCCGGGGGGGCGGGGGGAGCCGGCCGCTCCCCCGCCCCACCCTCCTGATGAGGAGCTCTGCATGACCGTCCAGCCCGTGCCCGCCGGCGCCGTCCCCGCCTCCCCCGAGTTCGACTCCCCTGAGGACGTGGCCCGCGCCTTCGCCGAGCACGGCTACATCGCCGACCGGCGGCTGGCGACGACGACCTTCGTGATGTCCCGCCTGGCCAAGCCGCTGCTGCTGGAGGGCCCGGCCGGCGTCGGCAAGACCGAGCTGGCCAAGACGCTGGCCGCCGCCACCGGGCGCAGGCTGCTGCGCCTGCAGTGCTACGAGGGCCAGGACGAGACCAAGGCCCTCTGCGAGTGGGACTACGGAAAGCAGCTCCTCTACACCCAGATCCTGCGGGACAAGGCCGCCGAGCTGCTGGAGGACACCACCACGCTGGAGGACGCCGTCGACCGGATCGCCGGTGCCGACAGCGCGTTCTTCAACGAGCGCTTCCTCGCCCCGCGCCCGCTGCTGGAGGCGGTGCGCTCGCCGGAGCCGGTCGTGCTGCTGGTCGACGAGGTCGACCGCGCCGACGAGGCCCTGGAGGCGGTGCTGCTGGAGATGCTCGCGGAGTACCAGGTGTCGGTGCCCGAGATCGGCACGTTCGTGGCCGAGGCGCCGCCCTACGTCGTCCTGACCTCCAACAACACCCGCGACCTCTCAGCGGCGCTCAAGCGCCGCTGCCTGCACCTGTTCCTCGAGTACCCCGACGCCGAGCGCGAGCTGGAGATCCTGCGGTCGAAGGAGACCGGCCTGGACGACGCGGCGGCGCAGCGGCTGGTCGAGATCGTCCGCGGGCTGCGCAGCCTGGACCTGCGCAAGGCCCCGAGCATCTCCGAGACCATCGACTGGGCCCGCACCCTCGCCGTCCTGGGCGTGAGCGAGCTGGACGCCGGGGTGCTCAGCGACACCGTCTCCGTCGTCGCCAAGTACGAGCGCGACGTGCAGCGCTCCCGCGAGGCGCTGCCCCGGCTGGTCGACCCGAACGCGGCGGTCCCCGAGTCCCCGGGGCACGGGCACGACCACGCGCACGGGCACACCCACTCGCACGGGGCGCACACCCACGGCGGGCACACCCACGACCACGAGGACGACGGCCGCCGGGCGCGCGCGGCCAAGGACGCCCCGGGCCGGCACGACGAGAACTACTACGGCCAGCAGGCACCGACCGAGTCCGGGCGGCCGGCTCCCCCGCGTCAGGTCCGCGCCGGCCAGGGCGCCCGCTCCTTCGCCCCCAACCGCGGGGGCGGCGCGCGACGGCGGCCGGTCTGACGGGCGCTGATCGGACATGGAGGGGGCCCTGCACCGGTTCATCCGGCTGCTCCGACTGCGCGGGATGCGGATCTCGACGGCGGAGGCGATCGACGCCTCCGCCGCCGCGGCGGCGGTCGGGGTGAGCGACCGGTCCGCGCTGGAGGCCGCGCTCGGCGCGGCGCTGCTCAAGGACCGCCGGGACGCCGAGGTCTTCGCCGACACCTTCGCCCGCTTCTTCGGCCTGCGGGCGGTGGTCGAGGAGGAGGACGGGCACGGGCACGCCCACGACGACCTGGCCGACACCGGCGAGCTGCAGCGGATGACCTGGTCGCCGGACCCCGCCGCCGACGTGCAGGAGGGGCACAGCCACGGCAAGCCGGTCGACATCAAGGAGTTCTTCAAGTCCGAGGACCTCGCGGCGCAGTACAACCTGCACCAGGAGGCCGACAAGGTCGACCTGGCCTCGCTGACCCAGCAGATCGTGCTGTCGTCGGAGAGCCGCGGCGGGCCGGCCGACGACGTGCAGAAGGTGCAGCTGGAGGTCACCCGGCTGCACGACCCGGGCCTGCCGGGAGACCTGGTGCGCGGCGGGGGCACCCAGCTGGACCTGGAGCTCTCGGTGGCCCAGCAGCAGGCGCTGCGCGACTGGCTGGCCGACCCGGTCGGCGACCTGGACCCGGAGGTCGCCGAGGCGCTGCGCCGGCAGCTCGCCGGGGTGATCGAGGACCTGCCCGAGCTGCTCGCCGCGCACCTGCAGAAGCTCGCCGAGATGACCGACCTCGCCATCGAGGAGCGCGAGCCGGCCCGGGCGCCGGTGGAGAAGGTGACCGAGGCCGAGCGGGCGCGGATCGAGGAGTCGCTGCGCCGGCTGGCCACCTCGCTGCACGGCGGGCTGACGCACAAGAAGCGGCAGTCCCCGCGCGGCCGGGTCGACGTCGCGCGCACGATGCGGCGCAACCTGCGCTACGACGGCGTCCCGTTCCGGCCGGTGACCACCCGGCTGGCCGAGGACAAGCCGCGGCTGGTCGTGGTCGCCGACGTCAGCCTGTCGGTGCGGACGACGGCGCGGTTCACGCTGCACGTCGTCCACGCGCTGCAGGACCTGTTCGCGCAGGTGCGCACCTTCGCGTTCGTGGACGACGTCGTCGAGATCACCGACCTGTTCGACGAGCACCCGCTGGAGCACGCGCTGGGCCTGGTCTTCGGCGGCGACGTCATCGACGTGGACGCCTCCAGCGACTACGGCGCGGTGTTCGCCACGCTCGCCGCCGACCACTCCGGCGCGTTCACCCGCCGCTCCACGCTGCTGGTGCTCGGCGACGGCCGGGGCAACGGCAACGCCCCGCGGCTGGACGTCTTCGCCGACCTGACCCGCCGGGTGCGCGAGACGATCTGGCTGACCCCGGAGCCGCGGTACTCGTGGGCGCTGGGCGGCTGCGACCTGCCGGCCTACGCGGAGAGCTGCGACCGGGTCGAGGTCATCCGCGACCACTCGGGGCTGGAGAGCTGGGCGACCGACGTCGTCACCCGCGCCGCCTCCCGTTAGCCCCCCCCCGTGGCCCCGTCCCGGAGCCCGTCCTGAGCTCGCGAAGGGTGGGGAGGACGGGGTCCTCTCTCACCTCTGGCAGAGCGAGGTCTGGTACCGGCAGGCCACGACGGACGGCGTGTCGACGGGACGGCCGACGTCGATGGCGCGGGCCAGCCGGATGAAGCCGGCGTGGGTCCAGGACAGCGGCGTCGCCGAGGACGTCGGCTCCCCCGGCACGAACTCCGTGCCCTCGGCCGACGGCGGCTGGTCGTCCCACACCTGCTCGGCGAGGAACAGCGACCCGTCGTCGGCCGAGCGGGCCATCGTGTCCAGCCGCTCCTGGGCGAGGGCAGCGGCGTCGCCCCCGAGCGCCAGCTCGTACTCGCCGCGCTCACCGGTCAGCAGCGGCCAGCCGCGGCCGATGGTCTCCCGCGAGCCCGGGTCCACCGGCTCCCACTGGGTGCCGTCGGGCCGCTCCCCGTACCCGTCGAAGCTCGCCCGGTGCCAGAACCGGCCGTTGGCGGTGTCGTAGGCGAGCTGCTCGTCGACGAGGCGCAGCGTGGTGGCGACGACCGGGTCGTCGGCCGGGACCACGCCGAGCCGGACCAGGTCGAGGAAGCTCGGGTCGAGCACCTCCCGCTGGTCGACCAGCGGGCCGCCGTCGGCGATCTGGATCTGCGTGCCGGCGTCGGCGTCCCCGTCGGCGGTGATCCGCAGGAAGTAGGGCTCGGACGACAGCGGGCCGGTGGTGGTCACCGTCCACTCCGCCAGGCCCGCGCGCCACTCGTCGGCCGTGGTGAGGTAGGTGTCCGCCCGGGCGCCGTCGCCGTTGGCGCGGGCGATGTCGGCCGCGGTGACCAGGCCGGCGATCTCCGCGGCGATGGTGTTGGGCGAGTACCCGCCCAGGTTCTCCCACCGCTCCTGCTCGGTGGCCGGCCCCTGGGCCACCAGGAAGTCCGCCGAGAGCCGCACCCGCTCCCAGTCCGCCGGCCCGGTCCGGCCGAGCTGCCAGGCGAGCACGATCGGCAGAGCGACCTCGTCCATCTGCAGCCCGCCGAAGACCGGCTCCCCGTCGAGCCGCGCGTTCTGCGGGAACGACCCGTCGGGGCGCTGCTGCACCGTCCACAGGTGGTCCAGGGCCCGGTCGGCGGCCGCGACGTCGCCCATGGCGATCAGGGCGGTCGCGTGCTGGTACAGGTCGCGCGACCAGACGGCGTGGTAGACGGGGAACTGCTGCAGCTCGTTGGCCCACGCCCACGGCCGGCCGGGAGAGGCGACGAAGCCCCCGCGGACGGTCTTGTCCTCCGACGCCGCGATCACCATCGCCGAGACCTGGTACTCCGTGCGCCACTGCTCGGCGCTGGCCGGCACCGGGGCGAGGCCGTCGAGGTAGGCGTGCCAGCCCTCGGTGTAGGCCTGCAGGGCGGAGTCGAAGCCCCGGTCCAGCGCCTGGTCGGCGGCCTGCGCGGCGTCGTCCTCCGTGGTCCCGAAGCCGAGCGCCAGGGTGAGCTGCTGGCCGCCGTCCAGACCGGTGAGGCCGGTTCGCCCGATCTGGACGACGTTGCCGGGGGTGGTCGCGTCCCACGTGTCGTCGAGGACGAGGTCCTGGCTCAGGTCGGTCCAGCCGTCGCTGCTCCCGAGGTATCCGCTGGAGGTGTCGGTGAGGCCGCCCGAGGCGGTGACGGCGCTGCTCAGCGCACCGTCGGTGGCCAGCAGCCGCCCGTCTGCCGAGCGCCCGGTGTCGTCGTTGGCGTCGAGGCCCAGTCCGACGTCGTGCAGCACGTACACCTGGTACGGCTGGCTGTCGAGGGACTCGAAGCGGACGTCGACGAGCACCGCGGCCCGGTCGGGGTCGGTGGTGTAGGTCTTGGTGATGCGGTACCGGCCGCTGGTCGCGGTGTTGACCTGCCGGTAGACCAGGGCACGGGGGTCGACCAGCTCGACGACCGACTCGGTCGCCTCGTCCTCGCGATCGGCGAAGGTGGCGCCGTCGGTGACGACGAACTGGGTGTCCCGGGAGCTCTGCGTGTCGATCCCCGGGGCGAAGACCTCGCTGAGGGTCCCGCCCTCCAGCGTGTACCAGACCGTGCTCTCCAGGGCGCCGATCGCGGTGCCGAACCCGTCCTTGTCCCCCGGCGACCAGGTCGCCGCCACACCGGGTTGCCCCGGCGCCGGCGGCGCTGCCTGCGCTGAGGCGGGTATGACGACCCCACCACCCACCCCGACCCCGAGGACGAGGACACCGGCGACGGCGGCCCCGCCGAGGACCGCACGCGCCGGACGCCGCCTGCCGTGGAGCACGTCCCTGGAGATCACCGGCCGTCCCTCCGTCCGCTGTCGGCTCGCCGATCCCGGTCGACCGGCGCCGTTCCCGCGCCCTCTCCCGCTCAGCGGTCAGGCCGGCGGCCGGCCTCCCGACCACCCACCACCCGGAGGCCGGCCGCCCGGGCCCCCACCGCCCCACGCCGGCGCGGGGGGAGGTCCGCCGAGGCCCTCGATGCGGTCCAGCTCCTCGATCTCGGCCGGGCCGAGCACCACCTCGGCCGCCGCGAGGGCCTGCTCCAGCTCCGCCACCGTGGTGGCGCCGGGGATGAGCAGCACGTTGGGCGAGCGGGCCAGCAGCCAGGCCATCGCCACCTGCAGCGGGCTCGCGCCCACCCGCTGCGCGACCGCCCCCAGCACCTCGGACTGCGCCGGCTCCATCTCGCCCATCGGGAAGAACGACGTGTAGGAGACGCCCTCCAGCGCCGTGTAGGCGATCCCCTCCCGCGCCAGCTCCGCCACCAGGTCGTCGTCCGTGCGGTGGATCAGATTGTAGTGGTTCTGCACGCAGGCCAGCGGCGCGATGCCCTGCGCCTCCGCGACCTGCCGACTGGTGATGTGGCTGACCCCGAGGCCGCGGACCAGCCCCTCCTGCTGCAGCTGCGCCAGCGCCTCGAACGGCTCGGCGAGGGAGCGCTCCGCCGGCTCGCCGAGTCCCGGCATCCGCAGGTTGGCCACGTGCAGCGCGTCGAGGCCGAGGTGCTCGCACTCCTCCTCCACCGACCGGCGCAGCTCGTCCGGGGCCAGCGCCTCCTCCCAGCCCCCCTCCGGCGTCCGGCGGGCGCCGACCCGGGTGACGATCACCAGGTCCTCGGGATAGGGGTGCAGCGCCTCCCGGATGAGGTCGTTGACGACGTGCGGGCCGTACAGGCCGCTGGTGTCGACGTGGGTCACCCCCAGCTCGACGGCCCGGCGGAGGACGGCGAGCGCCGCCCCCCGGTCGGCCGGTGGCCCGAGGAAGCGCGGCCCGGAGAGCTTCATGCCGCCGAAGCCCACCCGGTGCACGGTCCGGTCGCCGAGGGTGACCTGCCCAGAGCCCGCTGCAGTCGTCGTCATGCCGGGCAAACCTAGGGGCGTAGTCCCACCGGTCAACGGGTCCGGCGCGGCCCCCGGCGCGGCCGTCACGGGCCGTGCGGCGTCGCCCGGCGTGCCGCGCGTGTCGGGTCAGATCAACCCGAGCTTGGAGCCCGCGTACACCGCCTCTGCGCGGCGGGACACGGCGAGCTTGCGCATCACGTTGCCGACGTGGAACTTCGCCGTCGTCGCCGAGATGTAGAGCTCCCTGCCGATCGCCTCGTTGGACAGCCCACGCGCCAGCAGGGTGAGCACCTCGCGCTCGCGCGCGGTGAGGTCCGGACCGGCAGGGGCCACGGGGGACGGCGCGGGGGCGGCCAGCGAGCGCACCACCATCGTCGCGCTGTGGCTGTCGAAGGCGCTCTCCCCGCGGCGCACCGCCCGGATCGCCGCGACCAGCGCGACCGCGTCGACGTCCTTGAGCACGTAGCCGCGGGCGCCGCGCTGGATCGCCTCGAGCACCAGCTGCTGGTCGAGGAAGGTCGTCACCACCAGGACGCCGGGGGCCGGGGTCGCGGCGGTGAGCTGCCCGCACAGGGCCAGGCCGGCGACATCGGAGCCGGCCGACAGCTTCAGGTCGAGCAGCACGATGTGCGGGCGGCTGGCGGCCACCAGGTCCAGCGCCTCCCCGGCCGACGCCGCCTCGCCGACCACCTCGATGTCGGGCTCGCGCTCCAGGATCGAGCGCAGCCCCTGCCGGACGATCGCGTGGTCGTCGACGATGACCAGCCGGATGCCCCCCTCGGCGCGCTCAGCCATCGACGGCGTCCCACGGCATCCGGACCTCCACCCGCACCCCGCCCATCCGGGCCCGCGTGATCCGCACCGTCGCCCCCATCTCCCTGCAGCGGGAGGCGATGTTGCCCAGCCCGCGGTGGTACCCGTCGTCCCGGCGTCCCGATGCCCGCAGCGCCCGGCGCAGCACGTCGGGGTCGCCGCAGCCGTCGTCGGCGACCGAGAGCCGCAGCTCGCCGGGCCGGTAGGCCAGCCGCACGGTGCTCCGGGTGGCCTGCGCGTGCCGGGCGGTGTTGAACAGGCACTCCGAGGCGATCCGGAACAGCGAGTGCTCGACCTCCGCGGGCAGCTCGCGCGGGCGCCCCTCCACCCGGACGGCGACGGCCAGGCCCGGCACCGGGGCGACGTCGGAGAGCCGGCCCAGCAGCGCGGGCAGCCCGCCGTCGTCCCCGTGCTCGTGGGAGGAGAGCGCGTGGATGGCGCCGCGCAGCCGCTCCACCGCCTCGCGGGTCAGCGCCTTGGCGTGTCCGAGCCGTTCGTAGACCTCGCTGTGGTGGGCCACCTCCGGCCGGCACCACTCGATCGTCATCCCCGCCGAGAGCACGTGCTGGGCCACGCTGTCGTGCAGCTCGCGGGCGATCCGGTGCCGCTCGGCGTCCACCGCCTCCCGCTGCGCGGCGACGTCCAGCCGGCGCTCGGCGTCGGCCAGCTGCTCGTGCCGGTCGGCGAGGTCGCGGGCCCGCTGCTCGGCCTGCGCGTAGAGCTCCTCGGTCTGCCGGCGCAGCCCCTCCGACCGCGCCAGCAGGTGGTCCGAGAGCAGCGCGACCGCCGACTGGTTGGCCACGATCCGCAGGATGGCCAGGTCCGCGGCGGTCGCCGTCCGCCGGGGCCCCCCGCAGGCGACCAGCGCCCCGACCGGCTCGCCGTCGACGACGAGGGGGACGACGACCGCGCCGTCCGCGGTCTGCCACGGCTCGACGGCGTCGGCGGCCAGCGCCTCGAGCACCGGACGGCGGACCACCTCGGGCAGCAGCGCCAGGTGGCCCACCCCGACCCCCGACGGGCCGCGACCGAGCATCCGCGGACGGGCCAGCGGCAGCGCCGTCCCGGACAGCGCCAGGACTGCCCACGGCTCGCCGAGGTGCTCGGCGGTGGCGTCGACGACGGCCCGGCACAGCGCGTGGGCGCCCTGCCCGGTGGCCGAGAGGACGCCGGCGATGTGCTCCAGCGAGCCCAGCGCGCGGTCGAGGTCGTCGACGGTCTGCCGGTACTCGGCGTACCAGCTCGGCTTGGACGAGCGCAGCCCGGTGAGCTCGGAGATGTCCGGGGCGCGCATCAGAGCGCGCTGCGGAACAGCGCCGCGATGTCGGTGGAGTCGGCGTCGCGGGGGTTGGTCGACAGGCACGCGTCGCCGAGGGTGGTGGTGGCGAGGGTCCCGATGTCGGTCTCGCGCACGCCGAGCTCGGCCAGCCCGCGCGGGCAGCCCAGGTCCGCGGCCAGCCGGCCGACGGCCTCGGCAGCCTCCTCGGCGGCGACGTCGGCCGGCAGCCCGGTGACGTCGATGCCCATGGCCCGCGCGATGGGGACGAACCGGTCCGGCGCACTGCGCGCGTTGAACCGGATGACGTGCGGCAGCAGGACGCCGTTCACGACGCCGTGCGGCAGGTCGAGCAGCCCGCCGACCTGGTGGCTCATGGCGTGGGTGGCGCCGAGGATCGCGTTGGTGAAGGCCAGCCCCGCCTCGAGGCTGGCCTGGGCCATCGCGGTGCGCGCGGCGGGGTCCTCCGGCCGGTCGAGGGTGCCGCGCAGCGAGCCGCAGATCAGCTCGATGGCGTGCAGCGCGTGCACGTCGGTGAGCGGGCCGGACGCCCGGGAGACGAACGCCTCGATGCCGTGGGTCAGCGCGTCCAGGCCGGTCGCGGCGGCGAGGTCGTCGGGCATCGTGGTGAGCAGCCGCGGATCGGTGATCGAGATGTCGGGGACCAGCGCCCGGCCGATGAGGGTGGCCTTGAGCCGGCGGGTGGTGTCGGTGATGACGGCGAACTGCGAGACGTCGGCGCCGGTGCCGGCGGTGCTGGGGCACATCACGGTCGGCGGGATCGCGGCGGTGACCTTGTCGACGCCCTCGTAGTCGAGGATCTGCCCGCCGTTGCTCGCCACGACCGCGATCGCCTTGGCCGCGTCGATGACCGAGCCGCCGCCCAGGCCGACGATGACGTCGCACCCGCTCTCCAGGTAGCGCTGCGCCCCCGCGGCGACCTCGTGGTCCTTGGGGTTCGGGGTGAGCTCCTGCCAGACGGTCGCGCGCAGCCCGGCCTCGGCGAGGTGGCCGGCGAGCTCGGCCCACCAGCCGGCCTGCACCAGCCCGGCGTCGGTGACCACGAACGGCCGGTGCGCCCCGAGCCGCCGGGCGGCCCAGCCGGCCTCGGACAGCGCGCCCCAGCCGAAGACGACCTCGGGCACCAGGTACTTGGTGAACGCGGCGACGGCCGGGGCCGGGTGCACCGCGACACCGCTGGGGGACGCGAACCCGGCCGGGGCGGCGGCGGTGGTCGTCGCCCCGCTCGGGGTGCGCACGGCAGCGGGCACGAGGACCTCCGGGCTCTCGGCGGTGCGGTCAGACTAACCCGCCGGTGACCGCTGTCACACGGTCCGGTTGCACACCATCGAATCGGGCCAGGTGAGCCACTCGCGCAGGCCGGTCAGCAGCCGGTCGACGTCCTCGTCGTCGTTGTAGGGCGCGAGCCCGACCCGCAGGCCGCCGGTGTCACCGAGGCCGAGGTGGCGGGAGGCCTCGATCGCGTAGAACGACCCGGCGGGCGCGTTGACCCCGCGCTCGGCGAGGAACCGGTACGCGTCGGCGGCGTCCCGCCCGTCGAACGTGAGCAGCAGGGTGGGCGTGCGGCGGGCCGCCCGGGACCACACGGTGACGCCGGGCAACGCGCGGACGCCGTCCTCGATGCGCTCCCGCAGCCGGTCCTCGTGCTCCTCGAGCGCCGCCATCCCGGCCTCCAGCCGCGCCCGGCGGTCGCCCTCCGGCCCACCCAGGCCGGCGAGGAAGTCCACCGCCGCGGTGGTGCCGGCCAGCAGCTCGTAGGGCAGCGTGCCCAGCTCGAACCGCTCGGGGACGGCGTCGGTGGAGGGCAGCAGCTTGTCGGGGTGCAGCGCCCCCAGCAGGCCGGGGTCCGCGACGACGCAGCCCAGGTGCGGGCCGAGGAACTTGTACGGCGAGCAGGTGTAGAGGTCGGCGCCGAGCGCGGCGACGTCGACGGCGACGTGCGCGGTGAGGTGCACGCCGTCGACGTACGTGAGGGCGCCGGCGTCGTGAGCGAGCGCGCTGATCGCCGCGACGTCCGGCCGGGTGCCGATGAGGTTGGAGGCGCCGGTGACGGCGACCAGCCGGGTGCGGTCGGAGAGGACCCGCCCGACCGCCTCGGGGGCGAGCTCGCCGGTGGCCGGGTCGAACTCCGCCCAGCGCACCGTCGCCCCGCGGGCCTGCGCGGCCTGCACCCACGGGCGCACGTTGGCGTCGTGGTCCAGCCGGGTCACCACGACCTCGTCGCCCGCACCCCACCCCGCGGACAGCGCGCGGGAGAGGTCGTAGGTCAGCTGGGTCGCGCTGCGGCCGAACACCACGCCGCCGGGGTCACCGGCTACGAGGTCGGCGACCGCCTGCCGCGCGGCCAGGACGACGTCGTCGGCGTTGCGCTCGGCCTGGGTGACCCGCCCGCGGTTGGCGATCGGCAAGGTGAGGGTGGCCGCCACCGCGGCGGCCACCGACTCGGGCACCTGGGAGCCGCCCGGGCCGTCGAAGTGGGCGGCCCCGGCGCGCAGGGCGGGGAAGCAGGCGCGGACGGGGGCGACGTCGTAGCTCACCCGGGCAGCATGCCGCGTCGCGGTGTGTGCACACAGCGCGGTCCCCGAGGGGCGAGGCGGCGGCGTCCCTCGTTCGCCGGGTGTGCACTCATCGTGGTCTCGACGGGGTCGGAGACCACGATGAGTGCACAGAGCGTCGGCTCAGCGGCCGCCGAGGAGGCCGCCCAGCCCGCCGCCGCCACCGCCGCCGAGCTTGCTGATCAGGTCCATGGGCGAGAGGCCCAGCTTCTCGAGGATGCCGGCGTGCTGGTCGGTGTCGACGGTGCCGGGCAGCTCCTGGTCGGCCTGCTGCGCCTTGGCGTCGTCGCCCTGGTTGCGGAGGAGCTCGAGGATCTGGTTCTTGTCGATCTGCATGCCCTGCCCCTACCCGGGACCCGGGGGTCCACGCGGCTCAGGACGCCGAGAGCACGATCCGGTCCGGCCGGACGACGACGGCGACCGCCCCGGCCCGCCGCAGCCACCCGCTGAGCACGCCGTCGACGTCGGCCACCTCGACCTCGCGGTCCCCCGCAGGGCGCACCGCCAGCCGACCGGGGGCCAGCAGTCGCAGCCGCGCCGTCCCGGCCCCGAGCACGTCGTCCACCGGCACCGTCCGGCCGTCGAGCGCCACGGCGGCCCGCGGCAGCAGGGAACCCGCCAGGCGCCGTCCGGCACGCCCGCGGCGCACCACCAGCGGCCCGCGGTGCAGCGGCGGGGTGCGGCTGTCGGTGGCGAAGCGGGCCACGGCGGGCACCCGGCCCACCCCCGCCAGCACCGCGCGGCGCAGCACCGCCGCCCCGCGGCCACCACCGGTCATCAGCCGGCCCAGCAGCAGCGCCAGCCGCACCATCGCCCGCGCGTGCGGCTCGCGCTCGGCCTGGTGGGTGTCGAGCAGCCGCTCGGGCGCCGTCCCGGCCAGGACGGCGGCCAGCTTCCAGGCCAGCTGGTGGGCGTCGCGGAGCCCGAGCCCCACCCCCTGCCCGATGAACGGCGGGGTCAGGTGCGCGGCGTCGCCGGCGAGCAGCACCCGCCCCGACCGCCAACGGTCGGCCACCTGGGCCCGGTAGACGTACTCGGCGACCCGCTCCACCTCGGCGTCGGCTGCGCCGTACGGGGCCAGCAGCGCGGGCAGCCGGGACACCAGGTCGTCGCGGGTCTCGCCGGGCAGCAGGCGGAACTCGAAGCGGTAGCGGTCCCCGGACACCGGCATGGCGGTCGCCGCCCGGTGCGGGTCGCAGACCTGGTGCACCCCGGGCCACAGCGGCAGCGGCTCGGCCGAGCGCAGGTCGGCCACCAGCCAGCGGTCGGGGCGCCCCAGGTCGCGCATGCGGGCCCCGACCAGCGACCGCACCGTGCTGTTCGCGCCGTCGCAGCCGAGCACCGCGGCGGCGCGCACCCGGGAGTGCGCGCCGGAGGCCCGGTCGAGCGCGTCCAGCGTCACGCCCCCGTCCTGGGTCAGGCCCACGACCTCGCAGCCGGTGTGCAGCTCGACGAGCGGCTCGCGGCGGACGGCGGCCAGCAGCAGCTCCTCGAGGTCGGGCTGGGCGAACATCGACCCCTGCGGCCAGCCGTGCGGCCCGGACGACGACGCACGGGCGAACTCGGCGAGCACCCGGTGGCGCCCGTCGAGCAGCCGCAGCCCCCGCATCGGGCGGCTGAGCGCGAGGAAGCCGTCGGCGACCCCGGCGTCGGCGAGCGCGCGCAGGGCCTCGTCGTCCAGGTGCACCGCGCGGGGCTGCCCGTAGGGCGCGGCCTGCCGTTCCAGCACGACCACCCGCAGGCCGCGACGGGCGAGCAGCAGCGCCGCCGTCAGCCCCACCGGCCCCGCTCCGACGACGGCCACCGGGCTCCCCGACACGGGGTCACTCTCGCAGCCCACGGACGACGGGGTAGCGGCAACGTTGCACCCGCCTTCCCACGTGTGTGACCCACGCCATAACGTTCCGGTCACGGACATGCATCTCGTGCATGCAGGCGGCCCTCAGCGGTGAGGGCGACGAGGAGGTCTTCTGTGCCTGTGAACACCCGCGGCGCGATCCTGCGCTCCGCTCCCGGCCAGTGGGAGGTCACCGACCTGGTCGCGGACGACCCGCGACAGGGCGAACTCCAGGTCAAGCTGGCGGCGTCCGGTCTCTGCCACTCGGACGACCACATCGCCACCGGCGACATGCAGGTCGGCCACTACCCGTTCCTCGGCGGCCACGAGGGTTCCGGCGTCGTCACCGCCGTCGGCCCGGGCACCCCGGGGTTCAAGGAGGGCGACCACGTCGTCTTCTCGTTCCTGCCCGGCTGCGGCCGGTGCCGCTACTGCGCCAACGGCCAGCAGTACATCTGCGACTCCGGCGCGAACCTGCTGGTCGGCTCCCGCTGGGACGACGCGGAGAGCTTCCGCTTCCAGACCAGCGACGGCACGCCGGTCGGCCAGATGTGCGGCCTGGGCACCTTCGCCGAGGTGACGACCGTCGACGTCCGCTCCACGGTGAAGATCCCCGACGACATCCCGCTCGACGTCGCATGCCTGACCGGCTGCGGCGTGGGCACCGGCTGGGGCACCGCGGTGCAGGCCGGCGAGGTCAAGGCCGGCGACACGGTGATCGTGATGGGCATCGGCGGCATCGGCATCAACGCCGTCCAGGGTGCGGCGCACGCCGGCGCCAGCCACGTCATCGCCGTCGACCCGATCGCCTTCAAGCGGGAGAAGGCGCAGGAGGTCGGCGCCACCCACGCTTTCGAGAGCATCGAGGAGGCCGCCGACTTCGCGCGCAGCGTCACCAACGGACAGGGCGCGGACAAGGCGCTTATCACCGTCGGGGTGCTGAAGGGCGAACACGTCGCGCAGGCCTTCGAGGCGATCGGCAAGGGCGGGCGGGTCGTCATCACCGGCCTCGGCGACCTGACCGACGTGGGCATCCCGATCAACCCCAGCATGCTGGCGTTGTTCACCAAGGAGATCCGCGGCGCGCTGTTCGGCGACCAGAACCCGAGCGCCGACATCCTCAAGATGCTCCGCCTCTACCAGGAGGGGAAGCTCAAGCTCGACGAGCTGATCACCAACCGGTACAAGCTCGACGACGTCAACCAGGGCTACGAGGACATGAAGGCCGGCAAGAACATCCGCGGCGTGATCATCTACGACGACTGAGAGAGGACCCCGTCCTCCCCACCCTTCGGAGAAGGACCCTCTGCCCCCCATCGCTCACGAGCTGGCGGCGGGACCCTGCAGCGGGCCGGGGACCGGGACGGGGCCACGACCGGGGCGTCCCCTCGCGGGGGCGCCCCGGTCGCATGTCCCACCCACCTGAGGAGCACGACGCCGTGAGCACCACCGCCACCGCCCGGCGGCTCGACGTGACCGGCATGGTCCGGGTCGCCCGCGAGCGCGTGGTCGCCCGCATCCGCGAGGCCGAGGTCGTCGCCGCCGCGCTGTCGGCCGGCCGCAACGTCCTGCTGGAGGGCCCGCCGGGCACGGGCAAGACGACGCTGCTGCGCTCGCTGGCCGACGGTGCCGGCGTGCCACTGGTGCTGGTCGAGGGCAACGCCGAGCTCACCCCCACCCGGCTGGTCGGCCACCACGACGCCTCACGGGTGCTCACCGAGGACTACCGCCCCGAGAACTTCGTGCCCGGCCCGCTCACCCGGGCCATGACCGACGGCGCGATCCTCTACGTCGAGGAGTTCAACCGGGTCCCCGAGGAGACGATGAACGTGCTCCTCGGTGTGCTGTCGGAGCGGGAGATGCACGTGCCGCGCTTCGGCCGGGTCACCGCGCGGCCCACGTTCCGGCTGGTCGCCGCCATGAACCCGTTCGACGCGGTGGGGACCGCGCGGGTGACGCCGGCGCTGTACGACCGCTCCTGCCGGGTGGCGATGGGCTACCAGGACGAGGAAGCCGAGCTGGCCGTCGTCGCCGCCGCGACCGGCGGGCCGGCGGGGCTGGTCGCGCAGGCGGTGCGGGCGGTCCGGATCACCCGCGACCACCCCGAGCTGCGGATCGGCTCCTCGGTGCGCGGCGCCCTGGACACGGTGCTCATCGCGCTGGAGCTGGCCACGGTCCGCGGGCACGAGGCCGTCGAGTACACGACCGGACTCGACGCCGCCCTCGCCGCGCTCACCGGCAAGGTGACCCTGGCCGACGGCGCGGCCCGGCCGGTCGAGGACGTCGTCGCGGACATCTGGCGCCGGGCGGGTGAGGAGCTGGGAAAAGCCTGACGCCCGAGGAACCGGGCGACCCCGCCGGCGCGGCCGAGCCGCCCCCACCCCCGCCCGGCGCCGGGAGCCTGCAGGACCCCCCGGGACGCCGTCCCCCGCAGCCGGCCCCGGCGGATGACGCCGACGACGTCGAGCAGGTCCTCCAGCAGCACATGGCGCGGCGGGCCGGGCGGGAGGAGCTGGCCCGGGCCCACCCGGAGTTCCGGCAGGTCTCCCCGCAGCTCGGGGAGCTCGACGAGGACGCGCTGGCCGACCTCACCACCCGCGACCCCGACGCGGCCAACCGGCTGCTGACGGCCATGGGAAGGGCGTTCGACCCGGCGTTGCGGGCCGCCGCGCGGGCGCTGGCCTGCCGGCTGCCGGTGGGCGCGCCGCGCGCCGGGGTCCCCGACCGCCCGGGCACCCGCCGCGTGGTGACCCGCCGCGACGAGACCGGCGGCGACATCGACCTGGACGCGACGCTCGCCGCACGCGGTGCCGAGCCGCACTGGCGGGCCGAGCACCTGCACACCCGCGGCTGGCGCTCCACCGGCCGGGCGTGCGTGCTGCTCGTCGACGCCTCCGGCTCGGTCGCAGGCGACGAACTCGCGGTCGCCGTCCTCACCGCCTCGGCGCTGTCCCAGCGGATGCGGCCCGAGGACGAGCTGGCCGTCGTCGCCTTCTGGTCGCGGGCGGTCGTGCTGCGGGCGCTGTCCACCGACCCGCGCACGGACGCCGTCATCGACCGGCTGTTCGACCTGCGGGGCGGCGGCACCACCGACCTGGACCTGGGTCTGCGCACCGCGGCGGCCCAGATGGCCCGCTCCCGCGCGGCCGCCCGGGACGTGCTGCTGCTCTCCGACGGGATGCCCACCGACAGCCCCGACCCGCTGCCGGCCGCGGCGGCGCTGGCCCGCGCCGGCGCGCACCTGCACGTGCTCTCGCTGTCGGAGGAGCCGGAGTCGGTGGCCAACTGCGCCGCGCTGGCGGCCGCCGGTGACGGCCGGGTGGCGCCGCTGCTCAAGCCGACGCACGCCCCCGCGGCCGTCCGGACGCTGCTGGGCTGACCGCCACCCCGGCCCGCGCCGGGTCCAGCGGGACGGCCGAGCCGAGGACGGCGGGACCGAGCCGCAGCTCGGCGTCGGACAGCGCGGCGCAGCGCACGCCACCCCGGCCGCGCAGGGCCCGGTGCGCGCCCGGCGCCAGGACGACGTCCATCCAGGCGCAGGGGTGGGCCGGCCGCCCGCCGCCGAGCAGCACCGGCCCGGACCCGGTGTCCAGCGTGAACCGCTGCCCGCGCAGCGCCTCCACCTCCGCGCCGCGCAGCACGACGGTGCGCCGGGCCAGGTGCGGGTCGAACGGGGCGGAGCCGGTCTCGGCGGCGACGGCCTCCAGCGCCTCGACGGCGAGCACGGTCAGCTGGGCGTCGCGGTGCGCCGGGCGGCCGGCGTAGCGGTCCCCGACCACGCCGACCCCGGCCCGCACCTCGACCGCCTCGCGCCGGTCGCCGTCCTGCGGAGGGACGGGGCCTGCCGGCCGGCCGCCGTAGCGGTGCACGGGCGAGGCCAGCAGCGCCACGACCTCGACGTCGTACCGGTACGGGAGACGGGGGACCCCCTCACCTCACCCCTCGCCCGCTCGGGAGGGGGCCTGATGGTCGACCAGCCCGTAGGCGCGGGCCTCCTCCGCGTCGAGCAGTCTCCCGGCGCGCATGTCCGCGGCCACCTCGTCCACGGACCGCCCGCAGGCTCCGGCCAACCGCTCCTGCAGTCGGCGCAGCTGCCGAGCGTGCTCGGCGGCCCAGGCCTCCACCTCGTGGCCGGGGACGCCGCGCGGCGCCCGGGGCTCGCACAGCCGGACCATCGCGTGCGCACCGGCGACCCGCCGGTCGGCGACGGCGAGGACCGCGACCGCCGGTCCGCTGAGGGTGCCCAGGCTGGTCGCGTGCACCGGGACACCGACCAGGTCGAGCGCGTCCACCAGCGTCAGGGCGCCCTCGAGGTCGGCGCCCACCCCGGAGAGCCGGAGCCGGACCGGGTCGTCACCCGTCGCGTCGAGCAGCGCCAGCTCGGCGACCGCCCGGTTGACGGCACCGGTGTCCAGCTCGCCGGAGAGGGTGACCACCCGCTGGTCGAGCAGCCGCTCGGCGAGCCAGTCACCCCCGCCGACGACCAGGGCCGCGGACGCCGACGCCGCGCCCGGCGCGGGCGGGCGCGGTTCCGGGTGCCACGGGTCGTGCCGCGGTCGCGGCGGCTCCGGGGGGTGCGGCGGCAGGGGCGGGAAGGTGCCGTGCGGCATGGTCATCGGGGCTCCTCGGACGGTCGGACCTGCCAGTCGACGGTGCGGCCGAGCGCGGCCGCGTAGCGCTCGAGCGTGGACAGCCGCGCGTCCAGCTCGCCGCTCTCCAGCCGGGCGACGGCGGACTGGGTCGTCCCCATCCGGGCGGCGATCTCCGTCTGGCTCAGCCCGCTCTCCCGGCGGGCGCGGGCCAGCTGCTCGATCAGCTCGTGCCGGCGCGCCGAGACATCACCCAGTCCGGGGAAGGCGCTGCGACGAGGCTCGGCCGGCACAGCAGCGACGATATCGCTGATCCGCTATGGGGAGGACCCCTCCTCCCCACCCCTCGCACGCTCGGTGCGGTGCCCTGGAGGGGACCGGGTCGCGCCGCGTGAGCGCCGGAGCAGCCCCTATCGCTCCGCGGTCTTGTGGATCGGGCCCTCGATGCCGGTGAGCCGCTCCCCCGAGCCGCCCCAGCGGCCTGCGATGACCTCGGCGGCGATCGAGATGGCCGTCTCCTCGGGCGTGCGGGCGCCGAGGTCCAGCCCGATCGGGGAGGAGAGCCGGGCCAGTTCCTCCTTCGAGAGCCCCGCCTCCTCCAGCCGGGCCAGCCGCTCCTCGTGCGTGCGCCGCGAGCCCATGGCGCCGACGTAGGCGACCGGCAGCCGCAGCGCGACCTCCAGCAGCGGGACGTCGAACTTCGGGTCGTGGGTGAGCACGCACAGCACGGTGCGCTCGTCGATCCGGTCGGCGTCGACCTCGCCCTGCAGGTAGCGGTGCGGCCACTCGACGACGACCTCGTGCGCGTCGGGGAAGCGCTTGGGTGTGGCGAAGACCGGGCGGGCGTCGCACACGGTGACCCGGTAGCCGAGGAAGGCCCCGACGCGGGCGACGGCGGCGGCGAAGTCGATGGCCCCGAAGACGATCATCCGGGCGGCCGGCGCGAAGGCGTTGACGAACAGCGACAGGTCGTCCCCCCGGCGCTCGCCGTCGTGGCCGACGTGCAGCATCCCGGTGCGGCCGGCGGCCAGCATGCCGCGTGCGTCGTCGGCCACGGCGTCGTCCAGCCGCTGCAGGCCGAGGGTGCCCGAGCTGCGGTCGGGCCACACGACCAGCCGCCGTCCCACCCGGTCCTCCGGGCCGGCGACGCAGGTGACGACGGCGACCGGCTCGTGCCGCGCCACCGACTCGGCCACCTCGCCGAGCTCGGGGAAGGACTCCCGCGACACCGCCTCGACGAAGACGTCGAGGATCCCGCCGCAGGTCAGCCCCACGGCGAAGGCGTCGTCGTCGCTGACGCCGTACCGCTCGAGGGTCGGGACGCCGGACTCGACGACGTCCTTGGCCTCCTCGTAGACCGCGCCCTCGACGCAGCCGCCGGAGACGCTGCCCACAGCGGTGCCGTCGGGTCCGACGAGCATCGACGCACCCGCCGGACGGGGGGCGGACCGCCAGGTGGCCACCACCGTGCCCATGCCGACGGTCTCGCCCGCCTGCCACCAGCCGATCAGGTCCTCGAGCACGTCACGCATCCGACCGCTCCTCCTCTCGGGATCGAGCCATGATGACCCCTCCGGCCTCGTCCAGAGGCTCGTCCCGAGCGTGCGAGGGATGAGGACGAGGTCCTCTCTCAGGCACGGGAGATCACCCCCGCCAGCTGTTGGAACGCGGCCAGGCTGTGCCCGGCCACGAAGTGGTCCACCGACGGCAGCGCCGCCTGCATCCCGCCGGTGAGCGGCTCGTAGCCCTCCCGGCCCTTGTGGGGGTTGACCCACACGACCGCGTGCGCCAGCCGCCGCAGGCGGGCCATCTGCTCGGCCAGCACCTCGGTGCCGCCGCGCTCCCAGCCGTCGCTGCACACGACGACGACCGCGCCGCGGGCGGTGCCGCGCTGCCCCCACCGGTCGAGGAACGCCTTGAGCACCTCCCCGAGACGGGTGCCGCCGGACCAGTCGGGGATCGCCGAGCCGCTGGCGGCCAGCGCCTTGTCGGGGTCGCGCAGCCGCAGCTCCCGGGTGACCCGGGTCAGCCGCGTGCCGATGGTGAAGACCTCGGTCGCGGCCGGGCGCGCCCGGACGGCGGCGTGCGCGAACCGCAGCAGCGCGTCGGCGTAGGGGGTCATCGAGCCGGAGACGTCGATGAGCAGGACGACCCGGCGCGGGCGGGGCCGGGCCCGCCGGTGCAGCAGCCGGGTGACCTCGCCGCCGTCGTGCAGCGCGCGGCGGACGGTGCGGGAGGCGTGGACGGCGCCGTGCGGGCTGGGCCGGCGTCGGCGCGAGAGCCGCATCGGCGCGGCGGGGACCAGCAGCGCGAACAGGCGGCGCAGCTGCTCGCGCTCGGCACCCGTCAGCTCGGCGACGTCCCGGTGGCGCAGCACCTCGTCGGCGCTGGCCTGGCCGGCGAGGTCCGGCGGCGACTCGTCGTCCCCCTGCCCCTCCCCCGGGTCCATCGGCGCGGTGGTGACCGTCCGCTGCCGCTGCTGGGCCGCCGGCGGCACCGGCCGCGGCGTCTCGCCGCCGAAGTACGCGGCGAAGGCGGCGTCGTAGCGCTCCAGGTCGTCCGGGCCCGCGCACAGCGTCAGCCGGCCGCTCCAGTACACGTCGGTCGCCTCGAGGACGTCGAGCGCGGCGACGGCGGCCAGCATCGCCTCGACCCGGTCCGGGGAGGCGGTCACCCCGGCGGCCCGGAGGGTGCGCGCGAAGCCCAGCACCGTGTCGACGACATCGCGGGGACGGGCGGCCCCGCCCGGAGGCTCGCCCCGAGTGTGCGAGGGGTGAGGAGAGCGGGGTCCTCCCCGAGGAGGATGGGCGGCCTCGTCCCGGGGCCCGCCCCGAGCTTGCGAGGGGTGGGGAGGACGA
The DNA here is from genome assembly GCF_053502545.1 of Geodermatophilus sp. URMC 65. Classification (NCBI taxonomy): domain Bacteria; kingdom Bacillati; phylum Actinomycetota; class Actinomycetes; order Geodermatophilales; family Geodermatophilaceae; genus Geodermatophilus; species Geodermatophilus sp. URMC 65. The sequence continues at coordinate 2,842,015 of NZ_CP199954.1, read as the reverse complement.
GGTCCTTTCTCAGCCGCCACCGAACAGCGCCCCCCGGGCCAGGGCGTGCACGCGGTCGGTGTCCTCCCGGTACTTGAGGACGGCGCCCAGCGTCCGCGCGGCGACGTCGGGGTCCAGCTCCCGGGCGCCGAGGGTGTGCAGTGCGGTCGCCCAGTCCATCGCCTCGGCGACCCCGGGCGGCTTGAGCAGGTCGAGGGTGCGCAGCTTCGCCGTCGCACGGGCCACCTCGCGGGCCAGCTGCTCGGTCACGTCCGGCAGCCGGCGGCGCAGGATCGCCACCTCGCGGTCGAAGTCCGGGTGCTGCAGCCAGTGGTAGAGGCAGCGCCGCTTGAGGGCGTCGTGCACCTCGCGGGTGCGGTTCGAGGTGAGGACGACGAGCGGCGGGGTGGCCGCGCGGATGGTGCCGAGCTCGGGGATGGAGATCGTGAAGTCGGAGAGGACCTCGAGCAGGAAGGCCTCGAACTCGTCGTCGGCGCGGTCGACCTCGTCGACCAGCAGCACGCTCGGGGAGTCCTCCAGCGCCTGCAGCAGCGGCCGGGCCAGCAGGAACCGGCGGTCGTAGAGGGAGGCCTCCAGCGTCTCGGTGTCACCGGTGGCGTGCGCGGCCTCGGCGGCGCGCAGGTGCAGCAGCTGCCGGCCGAAGTCCCAGTCGTAGAGCGCCTGGCTGGCCTCCAGGCCCTCGTAGCACTGCAGCCGGTACAGCGGCCGACCGGTGACCCGCGCCAGCGCCTGGGCCAGCGCGGTCTTGCCGACGCCGGCCTCGCCCTCCAGGAACAACGGGCGGTGCATGACCAGGGCCAGGTAGGCGGCGGTCGCCAGGCCCTCGTCGGGCAGGTAGCCGGTCCGCTCGAGGGCCGCGGCGAGCTCGTCGGGGCCGCCGATCCCGCCGTCCGCGCCGGTCACCGGCCGCACCGTGGTCTCGCTCACGTCCCGAGCATCCCACCCGTACCGCCGACGTGGCCCTGCCCGGTCGGGTGGACCTGCTCCGGGGCAGGAACGGCAGATGGCCGGCCGGGATCAGGTCCTCGGCCGGCCACCGCCGTCTGTGCCCCGGGCCGGGCCCGGGCGGTGCTGTCAGGTGCCTGCGGTCAGCGGCCGATCCGGCCGTCGTCGTCGCGGTCGAGGGTGTCCTTGGCCTTCTGGGTGAAGCTGCGGTCGTCCCCACCGGTCACGCCGGTGCCCTGGGCGCCGTCGACCTCGATCTCCTCCTTGCGGACGTCGGCGGCCACCCGCTCCTGGTCGGTGACGGTCTCCTTGTCCAGCCGCACCCGCTCGACCGGCACGGCCTCCTTCTCCACCACCGGACGCTCGGCGTGCAGGGTGACCTCGTGCTCCTCCTCGGAGATCGCCGGGCCGTCCAGGGCGTTGCCGACGTTGGCGTCGGTGATCGGCTCGCGCTCGACCCGCACCTCCTCGCGGGAGACCGGCACGGTCTCGGTGACGTTCTCGGTGACCACGTACTTGCGCAGCCGGGCCCGGCCGACCTCCTCGGAGCGGGTGCCCACGTTCAGGCGCTCCTCCGAGCGGGTCATCGCCTCGTCGGTGGTGGGACCGGAGACGTCCCGGCCGACGACGCCGGCCTCGCCGGTGTGGTCGGGGCGCCCGTCACGGTCGCGGTCGGTCCCGGCCAGACCCGCGGTGCCGGCGGTGCCCGCCATGCCGGCGGTCCCAGCCGTGCCCGTCGTCTCGTCCCGGTCGGTGCGCCCGGTGCCGGCCATGCCCGCGGTGCCGATGTTCCCGGCAGTGCCGGCGGTCCCCGCCATCCCGGCGGTCCCAGCCGTGCCCGTCGTCTCGTCCCGGTCGGTGCGCCCGGTGCCGGCCATGCCCGCGGTGCCGATGTTCCCGGCCGTCGTGGTGTCGGTCGTCCCCTGGCCGGAGCCGAGCCCGTAGTAGCGGTAGAGCTCCTGCTCCTCCTGCGGCGACAGGTGCCCGTCGGTGTCGATCTTCGGCGCGCCCTTCACCTGGGCCTTGCTCACCGGTACGCGCACCCCGTCGTCGGTGAGGTCGGCGTCGCGGAGCGGGACGAAGGACTCCTTGGTGCCGAACAGGCCGGTGCGCACGGTGACCCACTCCGGCTGGCCGCTCTCGTCGTCGAGGTAGACCTCCGACGCCGAGCCGATCTTGTCGCCGCTCTGGTCGTAGACGTCCTTGCCGATCACGCGGCTGATGGCTTCGGTGCCGATCATGGTGGAGTCGCTCCCATCTGAGCTGGGTGGGTCCTGTCGATCACAGGGGTGTCCGCCCGGCGGGTCACGAAACGGCCACGGTCGTCCCGACACGCCCGGTCGGTGCTGGTGAGGGGCGCCCGGAGACCCCATGACGTGTCGCGCGCACCACATCCGGGCAGCTCAGCGAGGAGGCGGTGGGGAGTGACGCGGATCACCCGGGATGCGTGACGACCGACCACGTCTGGTCACGTCCAGTCGCACGGGCGTGTCGTACATCGCGCCATCTCGGCGCGTCGGCCCCGCGGTCCGCGGTCCGCCTCCTCATCCTGGAGGGCGTGCCTCCCCGCTCGCCGTACGACAACCTGGTCCACCCGCGCACCGTGAAGAAGCCGAGTCCCCAGGTCGAGGCCGAGCGCGACCTGGTCGTGGAGGACCCGAGTTCCGGCTTCGTGGGCGCGGTCGTGCGCTGCGAGAAGGACGTCGTCCACCTCGAGGACCGCTTCGGCCGCGTCCGCGCCTACCCGCTCGGCCCCGGGTTCTGGGTCGACGGCCGGCCGGTCGTGCTGGTGCGACCGAAGCCGCAGGCGCCGGCCGCCCCCACGCGCAGCGCGTCGGGCTCGACCTACGTCGCCGGCGCCCGCGCGCACGTCGCCCGCGAGGGGCGGATCTACGTCGAGGGCAAGCACGACGCGGAGCTGGTCGAGAAGGTGTGGGGCCACGACCTGCGCATCGAGGGCGTCGTGGTCGAGCCGCTGCACGGCGTCGACGACCTCCCCGGCATCGTGCGCGACTTCCGTCCGGCGTCGGGACGACGGCTCGGCGTGCTGGTCGACCACCTGGTGGCCGGCTCCAAGGAGTCCCGCATCGCCGCTGAGGTCATGCGGACGGGGGCCGGGGCCCCCGGCGAGCACGCCCTGGTCGTCGGCCACCCCTTCATCGACATCTGGCAGGCCGTCAAGCCGTCGGTCGTCGGGATCCGGGCCTGGCCGACGGTGCCCAAGGGCGAGTCGTGGAAGGACGGCGTCTGCCGACGGCTGGGCTGGGAGGACGACACCGGTTACGTCTGGGCGCAGCGCATCCTCGCCCGGGTGCGCACCTGGACGGACCTGGAGCCGGCGCTGATCGGCCGCGTCGAGGAGCTCATCGACTTCGTCACGACGACACCGTGATCCTCCGTATCGCACCGCGGCCAGGAGTCGCCCCCGGCCCGCGCTGAGCCCCCTCCGGGAGTGGTCAGAGCCGACGATCATGGCGTCGTGACCACCTCCGGCGGGCCCGGAGCGGTCACGACGCCATGATCGTGTGAGCTGGGGGAGCCGCCCTCAGCCTGGGATGTAGTTGAAGGTGTCCGGGTCGGGACCGGTGCGCTCGCCGCGGTCCAGGCCGGTGAGCGTGGCCATGTCCTCGGTGCCGAGCTCGAAGTCGAACAGCTCGAAGTTCTCCTGCATGCGCTGGCGGGAGACCGACTTCGGGAAGACGACGTCCCCACGCTGCACGTGCCACCGCAGCACGACCTGGGCCGGGGTACGGCCCAGCCGCTCGGCGATGGCCACGATCGCCGGGTCGCCGAGCACCTTGCCCTGCGCGATCGGCGACCAGGCCTCGGTGACGATCTCGTGGTCGGCGTCGAAGGCCCGCAGCTCCTCCTGCGTGAGGTAGGGGTGCACCTCGATCTGGTTCACGGCCGGGCGCACCTGGGTCTCGCTGAACAGCCGGCGCAGGTGGTGGGTCTGGAAGTTGGAGACGCCGATCGCGCGGCAGCGGCCGCTGGCGTAGATCTCCTCCATCGCCTTCCAGGTCTCGATGTAGTCGACGTCGATCCCGGGCAGCGGCCAGTGGACGAGGAAGAGGTCCAGGTACTCGAAGCCCAGGTCGCCCAGCGACTGGTCGAAGGCGCGCAGCGCGTCGTCCCGGCGGTGGAAGCCGTTGTTCAGCTTGCTGGTCACGAAGACCTCGCCGCGGTCGATGCCGGAGCGCGCGACGGCCTCACCGACGCCCTTCTCGTTGCCGTACATCTCGGCGGTGTCGATGTGCCGGTAGCCGATCTCCAGAGCCGTGGCGACGGCGTCGGCGGTGTCCTCCGGCGGGACCTGGTAGACGCCGAACCCCAGCTGGGGGATCTCGACGCCGTTGTTGAGTCGGATCGTGGGCACTGTGGCCACGAGGGCTCCTCTCGCTGACGGGTGGAGGCGCCGCGCACTCGCGTGGGTACGCAGCCTGCCGACAGCCCGCCTACCCGCGAGCCCCGCGCTCAACCCGTCGTCAGAAGTAGTCGAGCAGCTGGGCCGGCGGGCCCGAGGCGAGCAGGTCCAGCGCGGACGGGTCCTCCGGGCCGGAGACCAGCCCGGCCAGCGCCGCGGCCCGTCCGGTGGTGGTCCCGCAGTAGAGCTGCGCGAACCCGCGGACGTCGAGGGTCAGCCCCGGCTCCCGGTCGGGACGGCGCAGCTCCCCGGCGCCATCGGCGAGCTCCAGCTCCCACGGCCCGGTGTTCTCCGTCACGACCGGGTCGAGCAGCGTGAACGCCACCCGACCGCGCACGTGTCCCGGCCAGCCGCGGTCGGCGACGGCGCGCGCCACGTCGACCGGCCGGTGCATGACCGCCGCCCCGGGCCCCTCCGGTGAGCGCTCGAGCGGCAGCACGCCGGACACCGCGTCGCCGGCCAGCAGCGGCACGCGGACGGTGCGCGTCACGGTGCGCCAGCCGGCCAGCACGCCGACCAGCGCCCGCGCCGCCTCGGCGGTGACCGCGAGCAGGTCGTGCACGGTCAGCCGCGCCTCGGGCCCATAGCCCGCGCCGCGCTCGTACACCAGGACGCCGGTGGGGACGCCGTCCTGCTCGGCGACCGTGACGCCGTCCACCCCGTCGGGCCACCGGCCCTCGTGCGGCAGGTCGAACGCACCGCCGCGGCGGGTGAGCAGCCCGGCGCGCGGCCGGGCGAGCGTCTCGTACAGCGCGTCGACGACCGCGAGGTCGGCCGGCTCGCCCGGGCGCACCGCGACGCCGGGCACCGGGGCCGACGGCAGCGAGGCGGTGTCCAGCTCGACCCGCTGCAGCGCGCCCACGACCTCCCACCCCAGCCGGCGGTAGACCGCCGACACGGTCGGGTAGAGCGCGCTGACCGCGGCGCCGCGCTCGCGGCCGCGGGCCAGCAGGTCGGCGAGCAGCGCCCGGGCCACCCCGCCGCCGCGGTGCTCGGGCAGGACGGCGACCCCGCCGACGTCCGCGGTGGCGACCGCCCGGCCGCCCCACCACTGCCCGTGGCCGGTGTCGGTGGCCTTGCCGACCAGCCGGCCGCGCGCGTCGAAGGCGCCCAGCCGCAGGATCCCGGGGACCGGCCGCAGCGCCCACTCCGGCGCGGTCGACGACCCGCCGAAGGCCAGCCGGCCCAGCTCCCACGCAGCGGGCAGCTCGTCGTCGGCCAGCGGCCGGACGGTGACGGTCACGCGGCCTCCCGGGCCAGGTCGGCGGGCACCGGCGCGCGGCGCGTCCGCAGCAGCGGGGCCCCGGCCAGCGCGAGCAGCGCCGCGAGCGCCGCGGCCCCCGCCGGGACGGCGAACGCCGACTCCGCGCCCCAGGCGTCGACGGCGGCGCCCGCCAGCGCGGACCCGGCCGTGACGCCGAGGGTGAGCCCGGTGGTCGTCCACGACAGCGCCTCGGTGAGGGCGGTGCGCGGGACCCGCGACTCGACCAGCGAGGTGCCCGAGACCAGCACCGGCGCGATCGCGGTGCCGGCGAGGAAGCCCGCGACCACCAGCACCGCCAGCGAGCCGACGCCCCACAACAGCTGCGCGGCCAGGCCGAAGGCGACGGCGGTGGCCAGGAACCGGGCGGACAGCGTGCCGGGCAGCCGGGCGACGCCGTAGACCAGGCCCGCGACGAGACTGCCGAACGCGTAGACGGCCAGCGCCACACCGGCCAGCGCCGGCGCGCCCTGCTCGTCGGCGAAGCCCACGACGACGACGTCCATCGCCCCGAACACGGTGCCGACCGCCGCGTAGGTGACCGCCACGACCAGCACCGTCGCGTTGAGGGCGGCCCACCTCCGGGACGGCGCCCCCGGCTCGACCGGCTGGACGGCGGGCTCGGTGGCGCGCTGGCCGGCCAGCCACAGGCCGCCGACCGCGCCGAGCGTGATGCCGGTGAGGAAGCCGACGGGCGGGGCGATGAGCGTCGCGAGCAGGGTGACCAGTGGCGGGCCGACGACGAAGACGACCTCGTCGACGACCGCCTCGAGGGCGAAGGCGGTCTGCCGGCGGCCCGGCTCGGCCAGCGCCTCGGCCCAGCGGGCCCGCACCAGGGACCCGATGTTGGGCCCGCTGGCCCCGCACAGCGCGGCCAGCACGAACCAGCTCCACAGCGGCGCGCCGAGGGTCACCGCGGCCACGAAGCCGTAGCCGCAGACCAGGTAGCCGGTCATCGCCCAGCGCAGGACGGCGCCCTGCCCGCGGCGGTCCATGGCGCGGGCCCACTGGGGGCTGGCGACGGAGAAGCTCAGCGCGAGCGTGCCGGAGACCGCGCCGGCCAGGCCGTAGCTGCCGGTCTCGCCGGCGACGAGCAGGACGGCGCCCAGGCCGAGCATGGGGATGGGCAGCCGGGCGACCCACCCGGCGAAGGAGAACGCCAGCGAGCCGGGGACGGCGAACAGGCGGGCGTAGGGGCCGAACACGGTGCGGGGTGACACGGGACGTCTCGCGCTTCCTGGCCACAGGCGAGTGCGGGGCTGCCCGCCGGTCTCTCGGGTGGCTCCGCGACCGTAGCAACGGACTCCTGTGCCCCGCCGTCGCATTTCGGCCGCCCGGCGCGCCGCCACGGGACTGGTTGACGCTTCATGCACTCTATGTGAGCGGTTGCACACGCACCGCCCCCCGTCGAAGGAGCCCCGTGTCCGCGACCACCCGCCCGCGCCGCCTGCTGGCCCTCCTGCTCGGTCTCACCGTCCTGCTCGCCCCCGGGACCGCCGCCGCCAAGGGCGACGACCCCGCCGCCGCCGAGGACGGCGGGGGAACGACGGCCACCGGCACCGGCGGCGACTTCGCCGTCACCGTCAACGGCCGCACCACGAACCCGGCCGCCGGCTCGGAGGCGCGACTGCGCGACGTGACCCCGACCGGTCCGATCGCCGTCCGTGGCCGGCACGTCACGTTCACCATCGACCCGGCGACGCTCGGCGTCCAGGACTACACGCTGACCGGCGCGCCGGACCCGCAGCGGATGGTGACCGGCCCGACCGTCGTCTTCGCCTCGAAGGTGCCGCAGCTGACCGCGGCCCAGCTGCGCGGCGTGCGGATCGGCGAGCTGCGGCTGCGCGACGGCGTCCTCGTCGCGGAGTTCACCACCGCCGCCGGCAAGCTCAAGGTCCAGGCCAAGGACGCCCCGCAGGGCGGCATCTTCCAGATGGAACAGGAGTTCGGCGGCCCCGTCGAGTACGTGCACACCCTCGGCCCGACGCTCTTCTACTTCGTCAACGAGTACACCGGGAAGGTCAACTTCGGCGACGGTGTCGCGGCCGACGCGACCCACCAGATGCTGCTCGGCAAGGACAGCCCGCAGGTGGCCACCAAGCTGGAGCAGACCGCCACGACCACCCGTTGGTCGGTCGCCTCGGGCGGCCGGATGGGCGGCGTGCTCGGCGAGGACGCGATCGAGCTGTCCGCCGGCGCCACCAACTGCACCAGCGACTGCCAGGCCCGCAACCGGATCCAGGGGTCGGTGCCGGTGCCGCCGGACCCGGTCGACCCGACCCCGATCGGCTGACCCAGCACTCCCCCGGTGGGGGGCGACCGGAGCTCCGGTCGCCCCCCACCGCCCGTTCGGGCAGCGGCGCGGCGTCGTCCTCCCGCACTACATTCACAGGCGTGACCTCGACCAGCCCGCTCCCGGACCCCGTGGTCCGCCGTCCGGACCCCGCCCCCGGCACCGGTGGCCTGGTGGACCGGCACGGCCGGGTCGCGACCGACCTGCGGGTGTCGCTGACCGACCGGTGCAACCTGCGCTGCACCTACTGCATGCCGCCCGAGGGCCTGGACTGGCTGCCCAAGGTCGAGGTGCTCACCGACGAGGAGATCGCCCGGCTGGTCCGCATCGGCGTCGAGCAGCTGGGCATCCGCGAGGTCCGCTTCACCGGCGGGGAGCCGCTGCTGCGCCCCGGTCTGGCGGGCATCGTGGCCGCCGCCACCGCGCTGGCGCCGCGGCCCGAGGTCAGCCTGACCACCAACGCGATCGGCCTGGCCCGGGTCGCCCCCGCCCTGGCCGAGGCCGGCCTCGACCGGATCAACTGCAGCCTCGACACCGTCGACCGCGACCGGTTCAAGCAGCTGACCCACCGCGACCGGCTCGACGACGTCCTGGCCGGGCTGGCCGCCGCGCAGGCCGCCGGGCTGACGCCGGTCAAGGTCAACGCCGTCCTGCTGCGCGGGATGAACGAGGAGGACGCCGTCCCGCTGCTGGACTTCTGCCTCGAGCACGGCTACCAGCTGCGCTTCATCGAGCAGATGCCGCTCGACGCCCATCACGCCTGGACCCGCGGCGAGATGGTCACCGCGGAGGACATCCTCGAGCGGCTCTCGGCGGCGCACACCCTCACGCCGGACACCGAGGAGCGCGGCTCCGCGCCGGCCGAGCGCTGGCTGGTGGACGGCGGCCCCGCGACCGTCGGCGTCATCGCCTCGGTCACCCGCTCCTTCTGCGGCAGCTGCGACCGCACCCGGCTCACCGCCGACGGCCAGGTGCGCAACTGCCTGTTCGCCCGCGAGGAGTCCGACCTGCGGACGCCGCTGCGCGAGGGCGCCACCGACGCCGAGCTGGCCGACCGCTGGCGGATCGCCACCCTCGGCAAGCTCCCGGGCCACGGCATCGACGACCCGTCGTTCCTGCAGCCGTCCCGGCCGATGTCGGCGATCGGGGGCTGACCCGTGTCCTCCACCCACCCTGCCACCGCCACGTCGTCCACCCACCCCGCCACCGCCACGTCGTCCACCCACCCCGCCACCGCCACGTCGTCCACCCACCCCGCCACCCCGACGGTCACCGTCCGCTACTTCGCCGGCGCCCGCGCGGCCGCCGGCGTGGAGACCGAGACCCGCGACGCCGGCACGCTGGCCGAGCTGGTCGGCCAGATCGTCGAGACGCACGGAGAGCGGCTGGAGAAGGTGCTCACCGCCTGCTCCTTCCTCGTCGACGGCACGCAGACCCGGGACCGGTCGCAGGCGCTGCGGCCGGGCGTGGTGGTCGACGTGCTGCCGCCCTTCGCCGGAGGCTGAGAGAGGGCCCCGTCCCCCACCGCTCGCAGGCTCGCGGCGGGACCCTGCAGGGGGCCGTCGCGGAGACGAAGCCGGAAGATGGGCACATGAGCATCTGGGACAGGGCCAAGGCCAAGGTCGAGGAGCTGGTCGGCCGCGCCGAGGAGGTGTACGGCCAGTCCCACGGGGACGCCGCCGCGCAGCTGCACGGGGAGGCCCAGCGCCTCGAGGCCGAGGCCGAGGAGGAGGCCGCCCTGCGCGACGAGGCCGTCCGGCGGGACCCGGACGACGGAGCAGCCCCCGTCCGCTGATCTGCGCACGATCCCGTACCGGAAGCGGAACGCGGCGAGGACGATGGTGGGCATGGCCGCCTCCGCCGTCCTGGACGTGGCCCCGTGGGAGGACTTCCCCGCCGCGGCCTGCGGGGTGCTCGAAGCCCTGCACGAGCGCCTGGGCTGGGACGTGTGGGTGGTGACCCGCGTCGTGGACGACCGGCAGGTCGTGCTCCACGCCCATCCACCCGACGTGATCCCACCGGGGACCTGGCTGCCGTGGGCGGACACCTTCTGTCGCGCCATGGTCGCCGGGGAGGCCCCGCGAGCGGCCACGGTCACCGCTGCCGTCCCGGCCTTCGCCAGGCGCAGGACCGGGCCCGCCTCGCGGATCGCCGCCTACATCGGCGTCCCGCTCATCACCGCGGACGGGGAACTGTTCGGCACGCTGTGCGCCTGGGGGTTCCGCGCCCGGCCCCGCAGCGCCGCACGTGACCTGCCCCTGGTCGAGACGATGGCACGCCTGTTGAGCACGCTCATCTCCACCGGCATGACGCTCCCCGACCCGCCCTCGGGGCCGGGCCCGGTCGCCTGACCGGGCACCGACCCGGCGCCCCCGGTGGCGGGGCCCCTCGAGGTCGGGACGGAAGTCCCTACCCCGGCGCGCGGAGCGCGGGAGAGGCTGTCCCGTGACGGTGCGGTCCCGCGCCGTCCAGGTCCCGCGTGCGGGGCCGCCCCCGCCGGTCCACCGGGCCAGCCCCGTCCGCCGAGTCCTGGAGACGTCGACGATGCCCCAGTCCGTCCTGTCCGTCGTCCAGGTGCAGGCCGACGGCCGCGTGCTCGCCGAGGCCGAGATCCGCCGGACCGAGGTGCCCGGCGTCGTCGCCTCCGCGATGCACGTGGAGTCCGGTCACCTGCCGCTGGGCACCGGGGCCCGCCTGGTCGACGCGGTGCTCGCGGACCCGGAGGTGGGGCGGGCCGAGCGACTGGTCGCCACGATGCCGCTCAACGACACCGAGATGCTCGACCGGGTCCGGCAGCGCAGCGGCGAGGTGGCCGCGCGGGCCGCCGGCGCCACGAAGATCGTCGAGGCGCGGCTGGTGCCCGCGCCGCGCTAGGGGCAGGCCACCCACTCCTCGTCGCCGTCGGTGAAGACCTGCCGCTTCCAGATCGGCAGCCGCTCCTTCACCAGGTCGACGAGCTCGGCGCAGGCGGCGAACGCCTGCCCGCGGTGCGAGGCGCTGACCGCGCAGGCCAGCGCGACGTCACCGATCCCCAGCATGCCGACGCGGTGGGACACGGCGACGGCGTGCACGTCGGGACGGGCGGCGAACTCCTCGGCCAGCTCGACGATCACCTGCTCGGCGGTCGGGTGACCCACGTACTCGAGCTCGGTGACCGAGCGGCCGCCGTCGTGGTCGCGGACCACCCCGGCGAAGGACACGACCGCGCCGGCTGCCTTGTCGGCGACGGCGTCCTCGTGCTCGGCGACGGACAGCGGGGTGTCGACGACCCGGGCGATCACGGCGCCGACGGTACCCCGCCCGGCGGCACGTCGAGGTCGGTCGGATCGGCCAGGCCGGTGCAGTCGACCTCGGTGACGACGCGGCCGGCGAGGTAGCGACGGGCGCCCTCGTCGCCGGTGGCGGTCGCCGCGACCCCGGCCCAGTGCTCCCGGCCCAGCAGCACCGGGTGCCCGCGGACGCCGTCGTAGGTGGCGGTCGCCAGTGCGTCCGGAGCGGCGTGCGCGGCGACCGCGCGCAGCGCCTCCGGCGTCATGCCCGGCATGTCGACCAGCGTGACCAGCGCGGCGTCGACCCGGCCCGGCCAGCCGCGCAGCCCGTCGAGGCCGGTCCGCAGCGAGGAGGCCATGCCGGTCTCCCAGTCGCGGTTGGCCAGCACGGTGGCGCCGCCGAGGTCCGCCGTCCGCCAGACGTCGACGGCCTGTGCACCGAGGACGACGAGCACCGGGTCGCACACCGCCCGCGCCGTCCGCACCGCCCGCTCCACCAGCAGGCTGCCCTCGTACTCGACCAGCGCCTTGGGCATGCCGTAGCGGCGCCCGCCGCCCGCAGCGAGGACCAGTCCCGCGACCGTGCTCATCCCGCCACCCTCTCAGCGCGCTCCGACGATCAGCTGAGCTGGTCGTCCCCGGTCCTGGCTCACCACCGGGAGTGAGCCAGGAGCCGGGACGGTGAGCTGAGCTGATCGTCGTCGGCGGGCTCAGCGTGCATAGACGGCGATGTCGGACGCCTTCACCGTGGCCCACACCGGCGCGCCGGGGGCGAGACCCAGCTCGGCGAAGGCGGTCGCGGTGACGTCCGCGACCAGCGGCACCTCGCCGTCGAGCTCACAGCGCACCGTCGACCCGTGCGGCGTGGCCGACACCAGCCGCGCCGGCCAGACGTTGCGCGGGCTGCCCTCGGGCCGGCTGGTCCACAGCGCCACGGACTCGGGGCGGACGGCGACGAACACCGGCCCCGCCGTCTCCTCGGCCACCGCGACGCGGCCGCCGCCGTCCAGCCGCACCGCCGTCCCCTCGCCGGTGCCCGGGAGCAGCGCCAGGCCGACCAGCCGGGCGACGTAGTCGGTGCGCGGGTGGCGGCTGACGTCGGCGGGCGTCCCGGCCTGCACGACGCGGCCCTCCTCGACGACGACCACCCGGTCGGCCAGGGCCATCGCGTCGACCGGGTCGTGGGTGACCAGCACGCTGCTGCCGGGGAAGTCGGCGAGGTGACGACGCAGCTCGGCGCGGACGGTGAGCCGGGTGCGGGCGTCCAGCGCCGAGAGCGGCTCGTCGAGCAGCAGCAGCGCGGGCTCCCCCACCAGCGCGCGGGCCAGCGCCGCCCGCTGGGCCTGCCCACCGGAGAGCCGGCCGGGCCGCCGGTCGCCGAGCTCGGCGATGCCCACCCGCGCCAGCCACTCGGCAGCCGCGGCGCGGGCGGCGGGCCTGCGCACACCCCGGGTGCGCAGCCCGAAGGCGACGTTGTCGGTGACCGACAGGTGCGGGAAGAGCAGGTGGTCCTGGAAGACCATGCCGAGGCGGCGCTCGTGGGCGGGGACGTGCACGCCGGCGGGGACGTCGTCCCACGTCTCGCCGGCGACGGCGACCCGGCCGCCGTCGGGCGGCAGCAGGCCGGCGAGCACGCGCAGCAGCGTGGACTTGCCGGCGCCGTTGGGCCCGAGGACGGCGAGCACCTCGCCGTCGGCCACCTCCACGTCGAGCTCGACGGCGAGCGGGCCGCGGGCGACGCGGACGTCGGCGACGAGGGTCACCGCACCGCCCGGGTGAGCCAGCGGTCCCGCAGGAGGAGCAGCGTCGCGACCGACACGGCGAGCAGCACCAGGGAGAGCACGATCGCCGCGTCCGGGTCCTGCTGGAGGGCCAGGTAGACCGCGAGCGGCATGGTCTGCGTCGTCCCCGGGAAGTTGCCGGCGAAGGTGATGGTGGCGCCGAACTCGCCGAGCGCGCGGGCCCAGCAGAGCACCGCGCCGGCGGCGATGCCGGGCGCCACCAGAGGCAGGGTGACCCGACGGAACGTCGTCCACCGGTCGGCGCCGAGGGTGGCGGCGGCGTCCTCGAAGCGGGCGTCGGCGGCCCGCAGCGCGCCCTCGACGCTGATGACCAGGAACGGCATCGCCACGAAGGTCTCGGCGATGACCACCGCGGTGGTGGTGAACGGGATGGTGACGTCGAGGGTCTGGTCCAGCCAGCGCCCGATGACGCCCTGGCGGCCCAGCACGAGGAAGAGCGCGACGCCGCCGACGACCGGGGGCAGCACCAGCGGCACGGTGACCAGCGCGCGCAGCACCGACCGGCCGCGGGCCCGGGAGCGGGCGAGCACCCAGGCCAGCGGGACGCCGAGCACGAGGGAGAGCCCGGTCGCGGCCGTGGCCGAGACCAGGCTGAGCCGCAGCGCCTGCCCGACCGCCGGGCCGGTCAGCTGCGGCCCGAGCTCGCTCCACGGCGCCCGGATGACCAGGCCGGCCAAGGGGAGGACGAGGAAGGCGACGGCGAGGACCGCCGGGACCAGCAGCGGGAGCGGGACGCCGGGTTCCGCCCGGCGCCTCACGGGACCCGGAAGCCGGCGTCCGCGAGCGCCTGCTGACCCTCCTCCGAGCGCACCAGCTCGACGAAGGCGGCGGCCGCCTCGGGGTTCGGTGCGTCGGCCAGCGGCGCGATCGGGTACTCGTTGACCGCCTGCTCGGCCTCCGGGACGTCGATGCCCTCGACGGCGTCCCCGGCCGCGGTGACGTCGGTCGTGTAGACCAGCGCGGCGTCGACCTCACCGAGCTCGACCTTGGTCAGCGCGGCGCGCACGTCCTCCTCGAGCGTGTCGGGGGCGGCGGTCACCCCGGCCGCGGCGAGGACGTCCTCGGCCGCGGCGCCGCAGGGCACCTGGGGCGCGCAGACGGCGATCGTCAGCTCCTCCCGCGCGAGGTCGGCCGGACCGGTGACGCCGGCCGGGTTGCCCGCGGGGACGGCGATCTGCAGCACGTTGGCGGCGAAGACCTGCGGGTCGTCGGCCAGCCCGGCGTCGGCGACGACGGCCATCTGCGCCGCGTTGGCGCTGGCGAAGACGTCGGCGGGGGCGCCCTGGGTGACCTGGGTGGCCAGCGCGGAGCTGCCGGCGAAGTTGAACTGCACGTCCAGACCGGGGTGGTCGGCCTCGAACCGCTCGCCGAGGTCGGTGAAGACGTCGGTGAGCGAGGCGGCGGCGAAGACGGTGAGCGGGCCATCGAGCTCGGCGGCGCTCGGACCCGGCGCCGCGGCCGCGCCGTCGCCCGCCGACCCGCCGCAGCCGGCGAGCAGGAGCACGAGCACGGTTCCGAGCGGGGCACGCCTGGACACGGGACCTCCCTGCGGCGGACCACCGTGGTCCGCACCTGCGGGACGATAACTGCCGGACTCCCGTAGGTGCGACTCCCCGATCGGGCAGCGCTCCGCTGCTGCGGTCGGGTCAGGGGATGTCGACGCTGACCTGGGTGGCCTTGACCGAGGCGACGGCACGGACGCCGACGTCCAGCCCGAGCTCGTCGGCCGCCTCGCGCGACATGAGGGAGACGAGCCGGAACGGCCCGGCCTGGATCTCCACCTGCGCCATCACGGTGTCGCGGACCACGCGGGTCACGATGCCGGTCAGCCGGTTGCGCGCCGAGGAGCCGCGGGTGGTGCCGGGCTCGGGGGCCTCGTGCAGCTGCGCGGCGAGTCGGGCGAGGTCGGCGCCGTCGACGTGCGCGGGACCGCCGCCGTCCCGGGAGGCCGGCAGCCGGCCGCTGTCGATCCAGCGGCGCACCGTGTCGTCGCTGACGCCGAGCAGGCCCGCGGCCTCGGCGATCCGGTAGGCGGGCACGGTCCGACCCTAGCCCGGGCGGACCGTCGTCCCCGGCTGTGGACGGCTTCGCGATCTACACCGCCGACCACCGGTGGACCGCGTCCGACGGGGTAGGACCCAGACCTGGACGAGGTCGGATGCAGCCGGCGCCCGTTGCCCGTCGGGAGAGCAGGAGGACGGGAGAGCATGCGCCGGTGGCAGGGTCCGCTGATCGTCTCGGTGGTGTTCCTGGGGCTCTGGCTGGCGCTGGATGCCCTCGCCAGCGTCTTCCAGGCACGCCAGGAGGTGTCGCTGTGGTACCCCCCGACCGGGCTGAGCTTCGCCCTGCTGCTCGTGTTCGGGCTGCGCTACGCCCCGCTCCTCCTGCTGACCGACCCGCTGCACGGACTGGTGGTGAGCAGCCCGGACGTCAGCTGGGTCAGCGTCTGGCTCGGCGGCGTGCTCAGCACGGGGGTCTACACGGCCGTGGCCTGGCTGCTGCTGCGGCGGCTGCGGATCGACCCCCGTCTCCCCGGTCAGCGGGACGTCGTGTGGCTGCTGGGGCTGGCCGCCGTCGCCGGGCCCTTCGTCGTCGCGGTCGTCCAGGTCCTGCACTACACCGTCGTCGGGCTGCTGACCTGGGGTGAGCTGTTCCGCGGCGTCCTCGGCTTCTGGTCCGGCCGGGCCACGGGCGTCGGGGTGCTGACGCCCGCGCTGCTCGTCGCGAGCCGGCGGGTGCCCGCGCTCTGGCGCGACCGCCCGGCGCTCCCCGCCCCACCCCAGCTCCGGCGCCGGCACGAGCGCCCGTCCTGGTCGGTCCGGGTCCGGCCACGGTGGCTCGGCCGGCTCGCCGCCCGGGTGCTGGACCCGCAGCTGGAGATCGTCGGGCAGGCCACCCTGCTGCTCGCGACGCTGTACCTCGCCTACGGCGAACCGGCGGTCGGTGGGCTGGACCTGGCCTACCTGGTGTACGTACCGCTGATCTGGATCGCCGTCCGCGGCGGGCTGCCCCGGGTGGCGTTCGCCGTCCTCGCCGCCAACGCCGTCGCCGTGGCGCTGGTCGGCCGGGACGTCGTGGACAGCCCGCTGCGACTGCAGCTGGGTCTGGTGACCCTCACCCTGGCGGGGTTGACCCTCGGCGCGCTCGTCACGGGTCGGCAGGCCAGCATCGAGGCCGCCGAGCACGCGGCCGTCCACGACTCGCTCACCGGGCTGGCCAACCGGGTCCTGCTCATGGACCGCCTGGAAGCCGCGGCGCACCGGGCCGAGCGCAGTCCGGACAGCAGGTTCGCGGTGCTCTACTGCGACCTCGACGGCTTCAAGGGCGTCAACGACCAACTCGGGCACGACGCCGGCGACGAGCTGCTCGTGACGGTCGCGCGCCGGCTGGAGAGGGCGGTGCGGCCCGGTGACCTGGTCAGCCGCCTCGGCGGGGACGAGCTGGCCGTCCTGCTCGACGGCGTGACCGGCGTCGAGGAGGCAGCGGGGGTGGCCGATCGGCTGCTCGCCGCCCTGGCCGAGCCGTGTGCCGTCGACGGCCGGGAGGTCGTCGTCACGGGCAGCGTCGGGGTGGCGATCGCCGACGCCGAGGGGCTGGCGGGCCCGCGGCTCCGCGGGGAGCGGGAGGGCCTGACCGGCTCGGACGAGGACGGACACGCCGAGGAGGTCCTCCGAGCGGCCGACCTGGCCCTGCAGCGGGCCAAGGCGACCGGGGGCAACCGGTACGAGGTGTTCAACGAACCACTGCGCCGCCAGACCCGGGACCGGTTGGGGCTGCGCGCCGCGCTGCGCCGGGCGGTCGCGGCCGGAGCGGTGACCGTCGTCTACCAGCCGATCGTGCGGGTGCCCGACGGCCGGCTCGCGGCGGTCGAGACGCTCGCCCGGTGGCACGACGCCGACCGGGGGGACGTGCCGGCGGCGGAGTTCATCGCCGTGGCCGAGGAGACCGGGCTGATCCACGACCTCGGCATGCAGGTGCTCGGGCGGGCCTGCACCCAGGCGGCGCAGTGGCGACGCACCTTCGGGCCCGCCTCGACCCCGCGCGTGGCGGTCAACGTCTCGACCCGTCAGCTGCTCCCCGCGGACTTCGCCCCGCGCGTTCTGACCCTGCTCGACCGTGTCGGCCTGCCCGCGGACGCCCTCGAGCTCGAGATGACCGAGTCCTGCGCCATGGAGCCGGGGGCACGGGCAGCGCTGGAGCGCTTCACCGCCGCGGGCGTGACGCTCGCCGTGGACGACTTCGGCACCGGCTACTCCAGCTTCGCGGCGTTGCGCGAACGGACGCCGCAGGCGTTCAAGCTCGACCGCTCCTTCGTCGCGCGACTGCCTGACGACCGCCCGACCGACGCGATCGTCTCCGCCGTGCTCGCGCTCGCCGGGCACCTCGGCGCCACCGTCACGGCCGAGGGCGTGGAGACGCAGGAGCAGCTGCAGCGGCTCCGGGAGCTGGGATGCCCGCAGGTGCAGGGCCTCCTCCTGGGCAGCCCGGCGACCGCGGAGGAGATCGAGCGGGACTGGCTCCGCCGTCCGAGGTGACCCGCGTCCTCCGCGCAGCGGACCTGTGGACGACGACCCGCCGTCCAGAGCGCCGCACCGCCGGCGTCCGACCGCCGGGGGAGCATCCCGGGCATGGCGACCACGACCGCGGACGACCCCTGGCTCCAGGAGATCCTGCTCCGGGGTGACCGGCACCCCGACGGCGACGACGCGGAGGGGATGGCCGCCGTCCTGGCCGCGCGCGACCCGGCGGTGGACGGTTCCGGGGGCGCCACCCGGGTGCTGCTGTCGGCTCTCACCGCGGCCTGGGAGCGGGGGTGGCAGCCGGCCGACGTCGTCCACTCGGTGCGCCGCCGGTTCCCCGCCCGGTCGGCACGGCTGGTGGTGGCGCTGGTCGCCGAGGACGCGCGGGTCACCGATGCGGCCTCCCGGGCGCCGGAGGTGTGGGTGGACCAGTTGCGCGAGCTGGACGCCCTGACGCCCGGGGACCCGGCGGTCGTGGCCGCCTGGCACCGCGCGGAGGGCCGGCCCGCCGTGGAGTCGTGGCGCACGGTCCTGCTGCTCGCCGGTGCGCTGACCTGCCTGGCCCGGATCGACCAGCTCGTCCCGCCGCCGTCCCGCTGGGGTGCGGGCGTGTGCCGAGTGGGGACGGTGGCCGCGCCCGACGACGCGCGGGTGCTGCGCCGCATCCGGGCGCTGCTGGCCAAGGCCGAGTCGACCGAGTACCCGGACGAGGCGGAGGCGCTGACCGCCAAGGCCCAGGAACTGATGACCCGGCACGCGGTGGACGCGGTGCTCCTGGATCCCGGCGGGACGCCGCACCGCACCGACGTCGCCACCCGCCGGCTGCACGTCGACGACCCGTACGTGCGGGCCAAGACGCAGCTGCTGGGCGCGGTCGCCGACGCCAACGGCGTCCGGCTGGTCTGGTATCCGGGGCTGGGCATCGCCAACCTGGTCGGGATGGCCGCCGACCTCGACGCGGTGGAGCTGCTGTTCACCTCGCTGCTCCTGCAGGTCGGGCAGGCGCTGGGCACCGCGGAGCGAGCCGCGGGACGACGGTCGGCCTCCCGCTCGTTCCGCCGGGCGTTCCTGCTGGGCTACGCGGGCCGCATCGGCGAGCGGCTGATGAGCGCCCGCGAGCGGGCGACCAGAGCGGCGGCGGCGGAGCAGGGCGTGGACCTGCTGCCCGTGCTGCGCTCGCGCCAGGAGGCGGTCGACGACGCGTTCACCGAACTGTTCCCGCGGGTGCGCAGCACCCGCAGCCGGTCGTCGGTGCACGCCGGGGGCTACTGGGCCGGCCGCGCGGCCGCCGACTCCGCCGACGTGGGGTCGCGCCAGGCGCGCCTGCGCTGAGGTCCGGGCGGTCCCGCGGGAACGCCCGGGTGGTCCACCTGCGCGTCGTTTGCCGACCCCAGCGGTCGGGCAGCGGGTGCCGGTGTCCCGCACGAAGCAGACCGACCCCGCCGGGGCGTCGCCCTCCGTCCGCACCCGCCGCATCCGGCAGACCGCCCGCGAGCTGCTCGGCTACGAGGAGTTCCGGGCCGGCCAGGAGGAGGCGATGCAGTCGGTCGTCTCCGGGCGGGACACCCTCGCGGTGCTGCCCTCGGGCGCCGGGAAGTCCGCCGTCTACCAGGTCGCCGGGCAGCTGGTCGACGGGCCGGTGCTCGTGGTGTCCCCGCTCATCGCGCTGCAGCGCGACCAGGTCGACCGGCTCGACGAGCTCGACGGACTCGAGGGCCGGGCCGCCCAGCTCAACTCCGCCCTCTCCACCGGCGACCGGCGCGCGGCCCTCGAGGGCCTGGTGGACGGAACGGTCCGCCACCTCTTCCTCGCGCCTGAGCAGCTGACCAAGCCCGACGTCGTGGAGGCCATCGCCCGCGCCCACCCGGCGCTGTTCGTCGTCGACGAGGCGCACTGCGTCTCCGCCTGGGGCCACGACTTCCGTCCCGACTACCTGCGGCTGGGCGGGGTCATCGAGCAGCTCGGCCACCCGACCGTGCTGGCCCTCACCGCCACCGCCGCACCCCCGGTGCGCGCGGAGATCGTCGAGCGCCTGGGCATGCGCGACGCCCGGGTCGTCGTCGCCGGGTTCGACCGCCCGGAGATCCGGCTGGAGGTGGCGCAGCACGCCGACGCCCACACCAAGGAGCAGGCGGTGCTCGACCGGGTCACCGAGCTCGTCGGCGAGGGACGGACCCCGGGCATCGTCTACAGCGCCACCCGCAAGGGCACCGAGTCGATCGCCGCCGAGCTCACCGAGCGCGGGCTGCGGGTGCGGCCGTACCACGCGGGGCTGAGGAAGTCCGAGCGCGAGGACACCCAGCGCGCCTTCATGGACGACGAGCTGGACGTCGTCGTCGCGACGACCGCTTTCGGCATGGGCATCGACAAGCCCGACACCCGCTTCGTCGTCCACGCCGAGCCGGCCGACTCCGTCGACAGCTACTACCAGGAGATCGGCCGGGCCGGCCGCGACGGGCAGCCCGCGCTGGCCCTGCTGGTGTACCGCCAGGAGGACCTGGGGCTGCGCAGGTTCTTCGCCGCCGGCGTCCCGGCCGAGGAGGAGCTGCAGCAGGTCGCCGGGCTGGTGGGCGCGGCCGAGGCCGCCGGCATCGACGACGGCGTCGACGTCCGGCAGCTGCGTGAGGAGACCGGCCGCGCCGCGACTCCCCTGGCCCGCGACCTCAACCTGCTCGAGCAGGTGGCGGCCGTCGTCCTCGACGAGGAGGGCGCCGCGCACCCGGCCGAGGACGCACCCGCGCCCAGCGAGGCCGCGGCCGCCGCCCGCGAGCTCGCCGAGCACCACGAGCGGGTCGACCAGAGCCGGGTCGAGATGATGCGCGGCTACGCCGAGACCACCGAGTGCCGGCGGCAGTTCCTGCTCGGCTACTTCGGCGAGCAGCTGGAGCAGCCGTGCGGCAACTGCGACAACTGCGACGCCGGGCTGTCCCAGGAGCAACCCGACGACGAGGAGACACCGTTCCCGGCGCAGACCCCGGTGCAGCACGCCGAGTGGGGGCCCGGCGTGGTCATGCGCACCGAGGACGACCGGCTCGTCGTCCTGTTCGAGGAGGTCGGCTACAAGACGCTTGCGCTGGCCGCCGTCCTGGACAACGACCTGCTCGAGCGCCGCGAGTGACCGGCCCCGCCGACCACGGACGGGGGACGGCGGAACGCCTTCGTCCTGCGAAGTGCTGCCGGCGGCTCGATGATCACCACAGAGACCGGGCGTCCTCCGAGCCCGGCGGCGGGAGGAGTACACGGGTGAAGGTCCTGGGCATCAACGCGATCTACCACGACCCGTCGGCGGCCCTGGTCGTCGACGGCAAGGTCGTGGCCGCGGCCGAGGAGGAGCGGTTCAGCCGGCGCAAGCACGGCAAGCGTCCCCTGCCGTGGAGCGCCTGGGAGCTGCCCGAGCTGTCCGCGGCGTGGTGCCTGAGGGAGGCCGGCGTCCGCCCCGAGGAGCTCGACGCGGTCGCCTACTCCTTCGACCCCGCGCTGATGGCGACGCCGGAGGGGTCCGGGCTGTTCGACGGCGGCGACGTCATGCGCAAGAAGTACGCCGAGATGGCGCCGGACTTCCTCGCCCACGCCCTGCCCGGCCTCGACCCGGCGAAGGTCCGGTTCGTCAAGCACCACGTGGCGCACGCGGCGTCCGCGGGGCTGGCCGCGCCGCAGCGGGACAACGCGGTGCTGGTGCTCGACGGCCGCGGCGAGGCGCACAGCCACCTCGCCGGCCGCTACACCGACGGCCGGCTGGAGATCCTTGCCGGACAGACGCTGCCGCACTCGCTGGGCCTGATGTACGAGGAGCTCACCGACCACCTCGGTTTCCTGCGCAGCTCCGACGAGTTCAAGGTCATGGCGATGGCCTCCTACGGCAAGCCGCGCTTCGTCGGCGAGCTGTCGGAGCTCATCCGGGCCACCGGGGACGGCGGCTTCGTCACCGAGAGGATCGACTTCGCCGAGTTCGCCCCCCGCCTGGGCAAGGGCGACGACTGGACCGAGGCGCACGCCGACCTCGCCGCCAGCGTCCAGCAGTGCCTCGAGGAGGTGCTCGTCGACCTGGCCCGCTGGGTGCACGAGCAGACCGGCGAGAAGACCCTCACCCTGGCCGGCGGCACCGCGCTCAACTGCGTGGCCAACACCCGCATCCTGGCCGAGAGCCCGTTCGAGGAGGTCTGGGTGCAGCCGGCTGCCGGCGACGCCGGGACGGCGCTGGGCGCGGCCCTGCACGTGGCCACCGAGCTCGGCGAGCGCACCGAGCCGATGCCGGGCGCCGCGCTGGGCCGCAGCTGGACCGACGACGAGATCGAGCAGTGGCTGCAGACGGCGGCCATCGACTACGAGCGGCCCGACGACGTCGCCGAGGCCGTGGCCGAGGTGTTGGCCGACAACGGCATCGTCGCCTGGTTCCAGGGCCGCTCGGAGTTCGGCCCCCGCGCCCTGGGCCACCGCTCGCTGCTGGCCCACCCCGGCTTCGAGGCGAACCTCGAGCGGATGAACGACGTCAAGGGCCGTGAGCAGTTCCGGCCGGTGGCACCCATGGTGCTGCTGGAGCGCGCACCCGAGATCTTCGGCCGCGGCCCGATCCCCTCGCCGTACATGCTCTTCGTGCACGACGTCGCCCCGGAGTGGGCGGACCGCATCCCGACGGTCACCCACGTCGACGGGACGGCGCGCATCCAGACGATCGACCGCGAGACCGAGCCGCTGGTGCACCGGATGATCGCGGCGTTCGAGCGGCGCACCGGCCTGCCGGTCGTGGTCAACACCAGCCTCAACACCGCCGGCCGGCCGATGGTCGACGACCCGCGGGACGCGCTGGAGTGCTTCGGCTCGGCCCCGGTGGACCTGCTGGCGATCGGCCCCTTCGTCATCCGCCGGGCCCGGGCCACGCGGCGCTGAGCAGGGAGGGGAGCGGTCCTGACCCCGTGGTCCCCCGTGGCGCACGGGGTCAGGACCGGCCCCTCCCGCCCGGTCTGACCGGGTGACGACCCGACCGTAGTGGCGCGGCCGCCGACTACGCGGAGGTCGCACGTGCCCCGTCCGGGGTACACGACACGCCGCGGACACCGGGGCGGTGAACCGCCCGGGCCCCGGCCGACGAACGACTGGTGCGGGTCGCTGCGGCGGCCCGTCGGCGAGGCGATCCCGCCGGTGTGCGATGCCCACTCGGACGGGTGACACCAGTTCCGGAACGTCCCCGGTGGGTATCGCCGCCCCGGAACCGTCGCGCCCTGGCGGATCGACTGCACCCTGGAGGACACCATGGCCGCTACTGCGGGCAACACGAACAGCGGAGCGCGGACCTGGCCGCAGCTCCTGGCACTGGCGTTCGGCGCCATCTACCTGCTGGTGGGGATCGTCGGCTTCTTCGTCACCGGATTCGGGGACTTCTTCGCCCACGACACCAACCGGACCCTGCTGGGGTTCGAGATCAACGGCATGCACAACGTCGTCCACATCGTCATCGGTGCGGCCGGCCTGCTGCTGGCCCGCACCCTGGCCGGCGCGCGCACCTACGGCTGGCTGCTGGCCGTCGGCTACGGCGCCGCCTTCGTCTACGGGCTGATCGCGATCGGCAAGACGTGGGACTTCCTCAGCATCAACGCCGCTGACAACGTCCTGCACCTCCTCACCGCGATCGTGGGTCTGGTCATCGCGCTGGGCCCGGTGCGCAGCGCCGTGACCGGCCGCACCTCGCGCGTCTGAGAGAGGACCCCCTCCCCCGCCGCTCGCAGGCTCGCGGCGGGACCCTGCAGGGGGCCGGTGGGGCCCTGCAGAGGGGCCGGCGCACCACCCGGAGGCCGGGTCCCGCAGAGGCCCGGCCTCCGGCGCGTCCGGGGCCGGACGGCGCGCACGGGGGGCTGGCGATCCCCCGGTCCGCGGCGGAGGCTGGAGGGGCGGGACTCGACCCCGGGGGACGACGTCCCGCACGTGCCCGAGCCCGGGGCGCCGCACGTGCCGGAACCGGAGGCCCGTGCTGTGGACGACGACCCCGTGCTGCGCGCCCTGGGCGAGGACCTCGCCCGCGACGACCCCGACCTGGCCGCTCGCCTGGCCGCCGGCCCGGCCACCCTGGGCCACCCGCCGGGCCGCGGCATGCTCTGGGTGGTGGTCCTGGGTGCGGTGGTGGCCGTCGCCGCGCCCCTCCTGCTGGGGCCGGCCGCCTTCGGCCTGATGGCCCTGGTGGTGCTGATCGGCTGCCCGTTCGCGTTCAGCTGCTGGCTGCCCGCCGGGGAGTGGTGGCCGGACGACGAACCGCCGTCCTGAACCGGGGCCACGGGCGGACCCCTGGCGAGACGCCGGTCACGCCGCCCTCTACGTTGCGTCCATGGACTTCGCCCTCTCCGCACGAGCCGAGGACGTCTGCGGCCGGATGTGGGACTTCATGCGTGAGCAGGTCTTCCCCGCCGAGCCGGTCTACGAGGCGTGGCGCGCCGAACGCGGTCATGACGACCACGAGCACCCCCCGGTGCTCGAGGAGCTGAAGGTCGAGGCCCGCAAGCGTGGCCTCTGGAACCTCTTCCACCACGAGCTCGGCGGGCTGACCAACCTGGAGTACGCCTCCGTCGCCGAGATCATGGGCTGGTCGCCGGTGATCGCCCCCGAGGTGACCAACTGCGGGGCCCCGGACACCGGGAACATGGAGACCCTGATGCTGTTCGGCACGCCCGAGCAGAAGGAGCGCTGGCTCACCCCACTGCTGGAGGGCGAGATCCGCTCCGGGTTCGCGATGACCGAGCCGGACGTCGCGTCGTCCGACGCCCGGAACATCCAGACCTCGATCGTGCGCGACGGCGACGAGTACGTCATCAACGGCCGCAAGTGGTGGATCACCGGCACCGCCGACGAGCGCTGCCAGATCTTCATCGTCATGGGCAAGACCGACCCCGACGGGCCGCCGCACCGCCAGCAGTCGATGGTGCTCGTGCCCCGGGACACCCCCGGCTTCGAGATCGTCCGGCACCTGCCGGTGTTCGGGTACCAGGACCAGCACGGCCACTCCGAGCTGCGGTTCACCGACGTCCGGGTGCCGGCATCGAACATCCTGGCCGGTGAGGGCGACGGCTTCATGATCGCCCAGGCGCGGCTGGGCCCCGGCCGGATCCACCACTGCATGCGGGCGATCGGCATGGCCGAGCGGGCGCTGATGCTGATGGTCGAACGGTCGAAGGCCCGGGTGGCGTTCGGCCGGCCGCTGGCCGAGCAGGGCACCGTGCGCGAGGCGATCGCCCTGTCGCGGATGGAGATCGACCAGGCCCGGCTCTACGTGCTCAAGACCGCGGACCTGATCGACAAGTACGGGGCCAAGGGCGCCCGCACCGAGATCTCCGCGATCAAGGTCGCCGCCCCGCGGGTCGCCCTCGACGTCATCGACCGGGCCATCCAGCTGCACGGCGGGGCCGGCGTCAGCGACGACACCGTGCTGGCCCGCTTCTACGCCAGCGCCCGCACGCTGCGCATCGTCGACGGCCCGGACGCCGTGCACATCCGGGGGGTGGCCAAGGAGGAACTGGCGCGCGAGCGGCCGTACACCGGCTGACCCGTACGGGCACCGGCAGCCGTTCCCGGCTGTCGGTGCCCGGTGCCAGGCTCCGGCCGTGCTCAGGGACCCGGACGCCGACGAGCTGCTCGGTGAGCACCCCGACGGGGTGGCGGCCACCGCGCAGCGGCTGCGCACCGTGCTGCTGGACGCCCATCCGCAGCTCGAGGAGCGGGTGCGGCGCGGCTGGCACTCGATCAACTACCGCGATCCCGTCGCGGGCTTCGTCTGCGCCCTCTTCCCGGGGGCCGAGCGCGTGCAGCTGGTGTTCGAGCACGGCGCCCGGCTGCCCGACCCGGCGGGGCGCCTGACGGGCACCGGACGCCAGGTCCGCGCCCTCGAGTTCACCGGTCCGGACGAGGTCGAGCCCGCCGTCGTCGTCCCGTTCCTCGACCACGCCGTCGAGCTGGGCGCCGTGCTCCGCGCCCGCTGAGCCGCCGGGACGACGTCAGGGGGCGATCGTCCCGCCGAAGCCGCCGCCGGCGAGCTTGGCCATCAGCTGCGTGCGGTCCAGCCCGAGCCCGTCGAGCGCCTCGCCGTCCCGCTCGGTGTCGATCTCGTCGGGCAGCTGGGCGGCCACCTTGTCGGCGGTCTCGTTGTCGCCCTCCGTGTGCAGCACCCGCAGCAGCTCCTGCTTGTCCAGCTTCACGCCGACCTCCACTCGGTCATCGACAGGTCCGGTCAGCGTGCTGCCGGTCTCGTCGTGGCGCAATGCGACCGCCCGCGACCACGGTCGAGGCGGGACGGGGTCCGCATCGGGTGTGGTGGTCAGCGGCGCTGCGCGCGCCGGTACAGCAAGCCCGCAACCGCGGCGAGGACCACGCCGAGGAAGAGCTGGGCGACCCCCACGCCGACCCGGTCACTGGCGAACCAGGTCGGCGACGACACCAGCAGGACGACGGCCACGCCGGCCACGAGCAGGGCGACGAGGCGCTCGCGGCGGTCCCCCGCGGGTGAGGTCATGCGATCGACCCTAGGCTGCGCCGCCCTCACCGGCGGCCCGGCGGAGCGGCCCCGTCCATGTCAGTCGGCCTTGTTCGGCGGCTCTCCGGCCGCCCGGGCCTCGGCGGCCCGGGCGGGGTCGTAGGCGCAGGCGTCGGTCACGTCCGTCGCCGCCCCGGGCTCGCTGCCCGGTTCGCCCGGCGCCACGGTTGGCGACCCGGGAGTCGGCGTCGGGGTCGGCGTGGGCGTGCCGTTCGCGGCGTCGTCGTCGGCCGGCGGGGCGGGGTCCAGCGCCTCCTCGACGATCGCGCGGATCCGGTCGTAGTCGGGGTAGGCCGGGCTGATCACGGTGTCGTCGAAGACCACGCTGCGCACCTCGGCGTCCTTGACCATGAACGCCAGGTCGACGAAGTCGTCGAGGGCCGACCGGGGGATGTCGGTGCTCACGATGTCCCGGGTGGTGGCGGCGAGCTCCTGGTAGCGCTCCAGGAGGGTCACCGGGTCGGCGGCCGCGATGATCGCGTTGATCGTGCAGCGCTGGCGGTCCATCCGGTCGTAGTCGGTCAGCCCGTACCGACCGCGGGCGAACTGCAGCGCCGTCCAGCCGTCCATGTGCTGGTCCGGTCCCGGCTCGATGTAGTCGTCCGGCAGCTCCTGACCGGAGATCCCGTTGATCGGCACGTAGTAGTTGACGTTCACGGTGATCCCGCCGAGGGCGTCGACCAGCCGGCTGAAGCCGTCGAGGTTGACCAGGACGAAGTAGTCGATGTCCAGGCCCAGCGCCTCGCCGACGCCGAGCTTGAGGAAGTCCGCGCCGGGGTCGTCGGTGGGGCCGAGGATGTCGGGGTACCAGGCCGGCCCGGTGCGGTAGACGGCGTTGAGCAGGCTGTCGGACTCGTTGGCCCCCTCGAACCCGTCGGGATACACCTCCGCGAGCGGGCTGTCGGCCGGGAAGGGCAGGTCCTCGAGGTTGCGGGGCAGGCTGAACAGCACCGTGTCCCCGGTCTCGGTGTCGACGCTGGCCACGATGACGGTGTCGGTGCGCACGCCCTCGCGGCCCTCGCCGCCGTCCCCGCCGAGCAGCAGCACGTTGACCCGCTCCTGGTCGCCGAACGGGTCGGCGGTGTCGACCACCGTGGCCGACTCGCGGTCGGTGGCGAAGAGCCCGTCGAGCAGCCCGCGCTGGGCCAGCGCCACCTGGCCGGCCGTGACCACCGGGTAGGCGATGCCGGCCACCAGCGCGGCCACCAGGACGCCGCCCAGCACCTTCCCGCCGCGGGAGGTGCGCGGCGACAGCAGCGCCCGGTAACCCCCGACGACGACGGCCACCCACAGCAGCCCCAGGACGACGATCCCGCCGAGCACCCAGGTCAGCGCATTCACGTCGACGGCGACCTGCGCGGCGGCCCGCCGACCCGCGGTCGCCAGCCAGGCAGCCCCGCCGACGAGCAGCAGGAACACCACGAGGACCAGCGCGCCGAGCCGGCGCCGGCCGGCCGCGAGGAACGCCGTTCCCGGGAGGACGGCGTTCAGCACGGTCAGGCCCAGCGTCGCGGCGAGCCCGCGGCCGCGGGGGGCGCGCGACCCCCGTGGGTTCTCCGGCGGTGGGGGCAGGGGCCGCGACGGGCCGATGGGACGCGTCACGTCCCAGTCGTGCTCGCTCACGGGTCCTCCTCGCTGGCTGTCTCGGCGTGGGCGACCCGTGGCAGCCCGTCTGCTGCCCATGCTCTCACCCGTCGCGCCGACGCAGAGCCGTCGCGACCCCCACCCCTGGACGAACACCCGACCGTGTACCCCGGCGGTGAGCCCGCTCACCCCCGGACGGCCGCCCGGAGCCCGGACCGGGCCCGTCGAGCACTCCGTATGGTCGGTTCCCGTGCGTCTCGCCACCTGGAACGTCAACTCGATCCGCACCCGCGCCGACCGCGTGGTCGCCTGGCTGCAACGCTCGGACGTCGACGTCCTGGCACTCCAGGAGACGAAGTGCCGCGACGACCAGTTACCCGAGTCCCGCTTCACCGACCTCGGCTACCAGGTCGCACACGTCGGCCACTCGCAGTGGAACGGGGTGGCGGTGCTGTCCCGCGTCGGGCTGGAGGACGTCGAGGTCGGCTTCCCCGGGATGCCGACCTGGTCGGCGAAGGAGGGCGTCGAGCCCGCGCCGGAGGCCCGCGCGCTGGGCGCCACCTGCGGCGGGGTGCGGGTGTGGAGCCTCTACGTGCCCAACGGGCGCACGCTGACCGACCCGCACTACCAGTACAAGCTGCAGTGGCTCGAGGCGCTGCGGACCGCGGCCACCGGTTGGCTGGCCGAGGACGCCGGCGCGCAGGTCGCCCTGGTCGGCGACTGGAACATCGCCCCGCAGGACGACGACGTGTGGGACGTGCGGGTCTTCGCGCACTCCACGCACGTCTCCGAGCCGGAGCGCGCCGCGTTCCGCGCGATCGTCGACGCCGGGTACACCGACGTCGTCCGGCCGCACACCCCCGGCCCCGGCGTCTACACCTACTGGGACTACACGCAGCTGCGCTTCCCCCGCCGCGAGGGCATGCGGATCGACTTCGTGCTGGGCTCACCGGCCCTGGCCGCCCGGGTCGGCGGCGCGCGCATCGACCGCGAGGAGCGCAAGGGCAAGGGCGCCAGCGACCACGCGCCGGTCGTCGTCGAGCTGGCCGACTGACGGACCGAGGGAGCGTCCTGGGGGACATCTGGGGCACACGAGGCATTGACCGCGTTCCGCACCGCGTCGATGGCGCTGCGCGTCCGGTCGTCCGAGTTCGGCATCAGGTGCCCGTAGGTGCTCAGCATCGGTGAGGCATCCTCGTGCCCCAGTCGCTCGGCGACCGCCACGACCGACTCACCGGCCGCCAGCAGGACGCTGGCGTAGTGGTGCCGCAGGTCGTGGCTCGTCGTCCCCTTCGGTAGCCCCGCCTCGGTCACCGCCCGACCCATCAGGTTGTGGCCGTAGTAGACGTGCCCCAGCGGAGCCCCCTCGCGGGTGGTGAACATCGTTCCGTCCTCGGCCGCTGGGGACGCCGCCAGATGGAGGCCAGCGCTTCGGCGACCACCCGAGGCAGCGGGATCCTCCGCTTCGACCGGGGTGTCTTCGGTTCGCTTCGCTCGCCCTTCGACCCCTGGGTGAACTGCCACTCGATGCGCACGGTGCGGCGCAGGAAGTCGACGTCCTGGACGCGGAGCGCGAGCAGCTCGCCGATCCGGAGCCCGAGCCCAGCCTGAGCGAGGACCATCCTCCGGTAGCGCTCGGGCGTCGAGTTGCAGGTGCCGGTGCGGATCCCCGGCGCGGGAGGTGTGATGCCGCACCGTCACCGCCTCCAGTGCCTCGACCGGCACCTGCACCTGGCCGCCCCGCGGCCCGACTCGGGTGGTGGCGTGTTCAGCCGGCCAGCCGATGATCTGGGTCGCGGCGTGGTCCTGGGCGGCGTCGTAGGCGGCGGCGACGTCGGGGGGCAGGGCGGCGGCCAGGGACCAGGACTTCGGCCCGTTGACCACCACCTCGACGAATCGGACCGCGCGGTCGTCGGTGCGCAGGCGCACGGTAGACATCCGCGTGCGGGAGCGGCTCAGCCCTGTCGGCGACGCCTCGGGCGCTCTCGCCCCGCTGTGGCTCCCACCGATGAACGGCTGTAGCAGCCTCGTGGCCACGGACCGTCAAGTTCCCCGTTCCATCACCCAACCGTTCACGTCCTCGCGCCGGTAGACGACGCGGCCGCCGAGGCGGAAGCCGTCCAGACCGACATCGGGGATCGCCCACAGCGCAACGTGGCCACCGGGGTGCGGAAAACTGCTGCCACGTCCTTCAGGGTCAGCAGTTGGGTCGTTGCCCAGCTCGCGCGCAATCGTGGCGAGCCGTTCGTCAACGTCACGCTCCTCGGGCACAGCGCTCCCACTCCCTGTGGCTCGGAGGCAGACCACGGAGTTGGCGCCTGGCGTCCTGTCCTCGACCGCCACGTCGGGGCAGGCGCGCCCCGGACAGCAAAGGGCGCCCGTTCCGCGGTAGCGGAACCGGGCGCCCTTCGGGTCTGCTGCGTTGGTCAGGCGATGGAGCGCACGTTGGACAGGTCGGCGACCGACTGTCGGTTCGCCGCCCCGTCGGTGTCGACGATGGTGCGCAGGACAAGTCCCCCCTGCAGTTTGATCAGCCGCGAGGTCAACGTCGCCAGGTAGCGGACACCCACCCGCGGGTCGTACACAGTGCGCGGCGTGACATCTAGCGCCGCCTGCTTGACCTTCGACACCAGCTCAGCGGGGCTGGGCTGGTAGAGCCAGGCCGGACCAGCCGGGCCCTGCGGACCCTGGACGCCGGGCAGACCCGCCGGGCCGGCCGGACCTGCCGGGCCCTGCACGCCCTGCGGACCCTGCAGGCCCCGAACACCAGCAGCGCCCTGCTCGCCGCGCGCGCCCCGCTCGCCCTGCACACCTGGCAGGCCCTTCTCGCCCTGCTCACCGGTCTCGCCGATCACACCGCGCGGGCCCTGGGCGCCGCGCAGGCCCTGCTCGCCCTGCGGTCCCTGCTCACCCCGCTCGCCGGCCACACCGCGCGGGCCGGTCTCCCCGCGCAGCCCGGGCAGGCCCTGCGGACCCTGCTCACCCTGCTCGCCGGGGCGACCGGTGGAGCCGGGCAGACCCTGCTCGCCCTGGAGGCCGGTCTCCCCCTCGGGCCCCCGCGCGCCCCGCGGCCCGGTCTCACCCTTCGGGCCCTGCTCGCCGCGCGGGCCGATCGGTCCCTTGTCGCCGCGCTCACCGACCGGGCCAACCGGACCGGTCGGGCCCTTCACGCCCTTCTCACCGGGCTCGCCGGCGGGGCCGACCGGGCCCTTCTCGCCCTTGTCACCCCGCTCGCCGGCCGGACCGGTCGGGCCCTTGGGCCCCTTGTCGCCGGGCTCCCCGGCGGGGCCGACCGGGCCGGTCGGGCCCTTCACGCCGCGGTCACCCTCCTCGACGGTGACGTCGACGGGTACCGCAACGGTCTCGCTGGACGTGGTCTTCTTGGACTGCGCCATGGCAGCAGCTGCCTCTCAGATAGGCGGTCATGTGGCGGGCGGCGTCGCTGGATCACACCCGCGGTCCGGAATCTGTCCCGGCCTCCGGCGGAGATCGGGCTGATGCCGGCCCAGCCGGCATCGGACGGGTCTGGCCCGAAGACCAACTACCCGCACCATGCCCCTGCGCTAGCGGTAGCAAGCACCCGACCCCTGTGAGACGCACCACCACCACGGCCGGCGCTGGTTGACGTCAATCACCGCCGCCTGCACGGCGAGATCGTCCTTGTCCCACCCGCTGCCGAGTACGAGGAAACGACGTCGCCCGGATCCGAACAGCCGTCGCGAACGCAATCTCACCGCGGGAGGCGGTCATCGCCGGCGCCGACGGAATGGTGCTGCGGGTCGACCGCATCGGTCCTGACCGAGCCACGCGGCCTGGCAGCAGTTCGCGGCCTGCGAAGCGCCGCAGGCGTAGCTCCGTCCGACAATCGCTCGCCTTCGCCGCCCCTCAGCCGACCGGAGTGCCTCATCTCCGCCAGGACACATGGCCTGGGCCGGCGTCGCGGGGGCCGGCAGGCACCGGCAGGCAGTAGCGTCGACGCGGGACGGAGGAAGCCTCATAGTGCGGCTCCCCCACCGATCCGCTGGCCATCGTCTCGTGGGGATACTGCCGGACATGCCGTACGGCACAGTCCCAGCTGACCGACCCCCTGCGCTGGTGACCGAGTGGCCCACGGCCTGTCGGGAGCCGTGATCAACCGCCCGCACTCGGCTGATGCCCCGTCGCTGCGATCCCTCGGGACCAGTGACCGCCAGAATGCGGTCGGTCAGGTAGGGCTCGATCTCGGCGTCCTGAGTGAGGGCTGCCACCACGATCAGCCAGCCGGCGGGCCTGGACCGGACGATGCGCCCCAGCATCTCGATCGGGCAGGACGGCTCCGCCTGGTCCTGGACCACGAGTCTGCCCTGGTACAGGTGCGGGTCGTCCGTAGTCGTCTCTGCCTGACGTTCCTCTCGGTCCTGCCGGTCGGTGCGGCGCCCCAGGACCGGTGCCTGTCGGTCCTGACACGACAGCACGGAAGCGAGAACGACATGGCTCAGGGCACTGTGAAGTGGTTCAACGCGGAGAAGGGCCTCGGCTTCATCGAGCAGGACGGCGCCGACGTCTTATGCCACTTCTCGGCGATCACCGGCCAGCGGCTACCGGTCGCTGGACGAGGCACAGCGCGTCGAGTTCGACGTCACCCAGGGCCAGAAGGGTCCGCGGGCGGAGAACGTCCGCGCAATCTGAGCAATGAGGGAGGGGACACGGCGAAACCTGGCCGTGTTCCCTCCCTTGCGTGGTTCATTACGGGGACGCGCTGACATCCTGGGACGGCACAGGGCGCTCATCGCACGGAAGGCAGCCGTGTGCGTAGTACCGTGTCGCCCCTCGAACACAGCCTCACCTCGGTGTTTCGCGGTCAGGAAGCCGGAGTGTTCCCGTATTGGGGGCCCTACGGGCGCCCGTGATGCCCGCGTGATACTCCGATGCCCGTCAGCCCTCCAGCAGGGCGCCGCAGCGGTCAGCCGCCTCCCTGCCCATGCCGGGGTGCACGTGCTGATAGACGGGCAGCGTTAGCGTGGCGCTCGCGTGCTCCAGCTAGGGCCTGTCCTGCCGATCTTGTTCGTCGGATTGGAGTTGACTCGAGGGCGCTGGCCTGACCCTCAGGGAAGGCGGCCCCGCCACCCCACGGTCAGGAGTGGCGGGGCCTGACCGCGGCGAGTCCCCCGGGAGGCCGCCGCGGCTGCAAGGGGCCTGCGAGGAGAGGCTATTGGTCTCGCTGCTTGATCGCCTGGTCAGCGGATCGACGCCGACCGGGTCCGGACGAGTGGGAGTTCACCGGTGAGGACCAGGTGCTCGGCGATGTCACGCACCTTGACGTTCCTGCTCATCGACACGGTGACCAGGGCTTCGAATGCCTGGTCGGGGGTCAACTTGTGGCGCTCGATGAGGATGCCTTTGGCCTGCTCGATGACCGCCCGGGATTCGAGCGCGATCTGGAGGTTGTCGGCCGTCTTCCGGGCGGTGCGATAAGCCTGGACGGTTCCGGCGGCGACCGCCGCGTAGGGGGCGAACCCGGTGGCCACCGCCCGGCTGGCCTCGTCGAAGGCGTCCGGCGTCCGGGCGTAGATGTTCAGCGATCCCCCGACCTGCTCCTCCCTGGCGAGGATGAGCGGAACGGCAAGCACACTCAGGACGCCGTGTTCGGCGACGTAGCGCGCATAATCCGGCCACCGACCGTCCGCTCGCGTATCGGCGATCTCGACCAGGACGCCGGTGCGGGCGGTGTGCAGACACGGCCCCTCCCCGCGTTCGTACTGGGCCGCATCGAGGTCGAGGGCCAGTGGCCCAGTGTCGATGACGGTGCTCGGCTCGTCCTTGATCAGCAGCGTGACCGATGCCTCGGGGTCGCCGGGCATGACTCTCTTGGTGAGGTCGGCCATCGATTGCAGCAGGCTCTCCATGGAGAGTTCCCGCAAGGACAACCCGCCCAGGTGCTCCAGCGCCTCGGCGGCTTCGGTGGATCGTTGCTCCTCGCTGCGGGCCACCGCGGGCCTCCGGTCCAATTCATACCGGGGGAGCGACCTCGGCGGCGAAGCCCAGGGTGGGTTCCGCAATGAGCTACGCCGCTGGGTGGCGCAACATCGACGCCCAGGCTGCACCGGAGCGTCTGGCTGAGCCTACGCCCCCTTCCGAGGTTCGCCGGTGCCGTCACCGCGTCCGGTCCCTGACCCCGAGAGCTCGCCTCCGAGTCGGGTGTGGACGCCGCGGCGGGACGGCGGGCTGCGCGGATCCCCCGGGACCTGACGGCGCGGCCTCCTTCTCGAGCTCATCCGGCGCACAGCTCCGCCAGCAGACGGGCAACGAACGGCTGATCGAGCCCGGACGCGTGCGCGAGGTCGTTGAGGGTCAGCCCGTGATGGCGGGGGCAGGCTAGGACCCTGGCCAGGGTCATGACCTCGGACTGGTAGGCGAAAGGCGATGGCAATCGCCTCGAACGCGGCGGCGCGGACGGGGTCAGCCCCGTCTTGACTCGGCTGGACTGGCAGGCTCGACTCCGGCTCCGTGTTGTCGTCATGTGCGGCTCGGGGCTGCGATGGGCCGGTGATGGTTGGCTGCCGAGCCGGTCCTCCGCCTGTGCACCAGACCTTGCACACCGCGGACGGACCAGTCCAACACCGATAGGGCGAGGGTGCTGCACAACTTGTGGACGAGTCCGCGATGGTGGGCGGCCAGACGCGGGGAGGGCACTGCCCCACAGATGGGGTCGTCTCTTGAGATGGCGCGTGTGACCTCGCGGGAACCGCCCCTGCCCTGTGATGAACGACTCTCGCCAGATGCGCGCCGGGACACCGGCGCGTCACGTTGCGCCCAGGGACGGCCACCCAGGCCGTGTGCCTGAGGGCCACTGCGCGCGTGCTGACTGATGATCACAGCCGCGCGGGCTCAGGGCCCCTGTTCCGCCACATCCCCGCGTTCCTGGGCACATCTGGGGCACATGATCTTGTGATCGGCCCTGGTCGGCCCTGATTGGTCGGGATGTGTCATTGCAGGTCACGCCGCAGATGAGCTTCAGCTGCGCTGGTCAGAACACCCCGGTCGCACCTACTGGGACCACACACAGCTGCGCTTCCCGCGCCGCGAAGGCATGCGGATCGACTTCGTGCTGGGCTCACCGGCCCTGGCCGCCCGGGTCGGCGGCGCGCGCATCGACCGCGAGGAGCGCAAGGGCAAGGGCGCCAGCGACCACGCCCCTGTGGTGGTCGATCTCTGGAATGGCCTCCCTGCCCCCCAACCGGAGAAGGACCCCGTCCTCCTCATCCCTCGCGAGCTCGGGACGAGCCTCGGGACGGGGCCGGCGGCGGGGGCCCTGCAGGGAGGCCATTCGAGTCGGTGGCCGGGACGAGGCCGGTCCCGCGCGGTGTTGTACCGGGTGATGACCGCCGCCGTCGCCCCCTCCCCCACCGCTCCGACCCCGACCCGCCTGTGGACGCCCTCGCGCGTCCTCGTCACCCGCTCGGCCGCCGAGCGGCCGCACGGGCAGCGCGTCCTCGCGCGGCTCGAGGCCGCCGGGGTGTCCGACGTCGAGCTGCTGCCCGGCGACCGGCTGCCCAACCTCCGCGGGGACGGCGACCGCGCCGCCTTCATGCGCGCCAAGGACACCCTCGCGCTCGTCGTCCCCGCGCCGTCCAAGCGCAGGCTGCAGCCGATCCCGCCATCGGCGGACTGGCGCGTCGACCTGGCCGAGGGCTGCCCCGCGCACTGCCAGTACTGCTATCTCGCCGGCTCGCTGTCCGGCCCGCCGGTCACCCGCGTCTTCGCCGACCTCGACGAGGTGCTCGACGGCCTCGATCGGTACGTCGGGCGCGGCGAGGTCACCTCGGGCACGCTCGAGCGCGGCGGCGAGGGGACGACGTTCGAGGCCTCCTGCTACACCGACCCGCTGGCCATCGAGCACCTGACCGGCGGCCTGGCGCGGATGGTCGAGCACTTCGGCACGCACGACTGGCCCGGGCCGGTGCAGCTGCGGGCGACCACCAAGTTCGACGACGTCGCCGGCCTGCTCGACCTGCCGCACGGCGGGCGCACGCGCCTGCGGTTCTCGGTCAACGCGGCCTCGGTGGCGCGGCGCTTCGAGGGGGCGACCTCGCCGGTGACCGGCCGGGTCGCGGCGCTGGCCGCCGTGGCCGCCGCCGGGTACCCGGTGGGCCTGACCATCGCGCCGATCATGCCGGTCGAGGGCTGGCGCGAGGAGTACGGCGACCTGCTCGACACCGTCGCCGCCGCGCTCCCGGCAGACGCGGACCTCACCGTCGAGTGCATCACCCACCGCTTCACGCCCGGCAGCAAGGAGACGCTGCTGGACTGGTACCCGCGCACGAAGCTCGACATGGACGAGGCCCGGCGCACGACCAAGCGCGGGAAGTACGGCTCGGTCAAGCACGTCTACCCGAAGGAGACGATGGCCGAGCTGCGCGGCTGGTTCGAGGCCGCGCTCGCCGAGCGGCTGCCCCAGGCCCGGTTGCTGTACTGGACCTGAGGCAGCCCTCGACGTGGCCCCGTCCCGGGCCCCGCCCTGAGCTCGCGAAGGGTGGGGAGGACGGGGTCCTCCCTCAGGCGGCCGGGATCAGGCCGTTCGGGTTGAGCACGTACTTCTTCGCCGCGCCCTGGTCGAACTCCTGGTAGCCCCGCGGCGCGTCCTCCAGCGGGATCACCTCGGCGTTCACCGCCTTCGCGATCTGCACCCGGTCGTGCAGGATCGCCATCATCAGCTGGCGGTTGTAGCGCATGACCGGGCACTGGCCGGTGGTGAACGCGTGCGACTTCGCCCAGCCCAGCCCCAGCCGGATGGACAGCGAGCCGGTCTTCGCCGCCTCATCGGCCGCACCGGGGTCGCCGGTCACGTAGAGGCCGGGGATGCCGAGCGCACCGCCCGCTCGCGTGATGTCCATCAGCGAGTTGAGCACCGTGGCCGGGGCCTCGGTCTGCGCGTCCTTGCCGTGGCCGCGGGCCTCGAAGCCGACCGCGTCCACGCCGCAGTCCACCTCGGGCTCGCCGAGGATCTGCTCGATCTGGTCCTTCGGGTCGCCCTTCGAGACGTCGACGGTCTCGCAGCCGAAGCTGCGGGCCTGGGCCAGTCGGTCCTCGACCAGGTCCCCGACGATGACCACGGCAGCGCCGAGCAGCTGCGCGGACGCCGCCGCGGCCAGCCCCACCGGACCGGCGCCGGCGATGTAGACCGTCGACCCCGTGCCCACCCCGGCGGTCACGCAGCCGTGGTAGCCGGTCGGGAAGATGTCCGACAGCATCGTGAGGTCGCGGATCTTGGCCAGCGCCTGGTCCCGGTCCGGGAACTTCAGGCAGTTGAAGTCCGCGTACGGGACCATCACGTACTCCGCCTGGCCGCCGGTCCAGCCACCCATGTCGACGTAGCCGTACGCCGAGCCCGGGCGGTCGGGGTTGACCGTCAGGCAGATGCCGGTCTTGCCCTCCTTGCAGTTGCGACAGCGGCCGCAGGCGATGTTGAACGGCACGCTGACGATGTCGCCCTCGTTGAGGAACTCGACGTCCGGGCCCTTCTCGACCACCTCCCCGGTGATCTCGTGGCCCAGGACCAGCCCCTCGGGCGCCGTCGTCCGCCCGCGGACCATGTGCTGGTCGGAGCCGCAGATGTTGGTGGCGACGGTCCGCAGGATGACCCCGTGCGGGGTCTTGCGACCGATGTTGGACGGGTGCACCCCCGGGCCGGACTGCAGCTCCAGCTTCGGATAGTCCAGGTCGGCGACCTCGACCTTGCCCGGCCCCATGTACCTGACTGCCTTGTTGCCTGCCACGGACGCTCCTCCTCGTCGGGCCGGCACGCCTCTGTGCCGGCCGTGCGGTGTCCACCGCCCGGGCGCCCCGGTGGCCTGTCCTCCCCGTCCACGACGGACCTCCGGGGCTCAGAGGCGGATGGGGACCGAGTGTGGTCCGTGCCACCCCCGGTGCGGCTCAGCGGAACACCGGACCTGGATCCGACACTCGGCCTGTTACGACGTAGCGTGACAGCCCGTGCTCGTCCTGCTGCCCCCGTCCGAGACCAAGGCCCCAGGTGGGGACGGCGCCCCGCTGGACCTCGCCGCGCTGTCCTGGCCCGAGCTGACCGACGTCCGCGCCGAACTGGTGAAGGCGCTGGTCGAGCTCGCCGCCGACCGGCCGGTCGCGCGGGCCGCGCTGGGCCTGTCCGCGAAGCAGGACGACGAGCTGGCCCGCAACGCCGAGCTGATCGGTGCCCCGACGATGCCCGCCCTGGAGCGCTACACCGGTGTCCTCTACGACGCCCTCGACGTGCGCTCGCTGGCCCGCGCCCAGCGCGCCCGGGCCGACCGGCGGCTGGCGATCGGGTCGGCGCTGTTCGGGGTGGTCCGCGGCACCGACCGCATCCCCGCCTACCGGCTCTCGGCCGGCTCGGCACTGCCCGGCCTGCCGACGCTGCGCACCTTCTGGCGACCGGCGCTGGGCCCGGTGCTCGCCGGCGTCGACGAGCTGGTGGTCGACCTGCGCAGCGGCGCCTACGCCGCGCTGGCCCCGGTGCCCGGCGCGGTGACCCTCGAGGTCCTCAGCGAGCGCCCGGACGGCACCCGAACGGTGGTCAGCCACTCCAACAAGGCGCACAAGGGCCGCGTCGCCCGGCTGCTCGCCACCACGACCGGTGAGCCGGCGGACGTCGTCCGGCTGCGGATCCTGCTGCGGCGCGCCGGGTTCCACGTGGAACACGCCGGGGGGACGGCGCTGACCCTCGTCGTCCCGGCGGACCCGGCGAGGCGCTGAGCGGGCACTGACCGTCGTCGGGAGCGTGATCTGCGTCAGGATCGTTGCACCCAACCGAAGGAGCGTGACATAACTGCGGGGATCCCGCGCAGCTCGAACAGCCGTGGCCGCCGGCGGGCTCCGAGCACCCCGGCACCGGCCGTCGACAGTGGAGAGGTACGGGTGGAGCGATCCCCGTGGCAGCACAGTGCTGCGCGCGCGTCCGACGTCGAACTGGCGGCGGAGGCGCTGCTCGGCGACCCTGCCCGCCTGCGCGCCGCCCGCCGGCTCCGGGTCGCGCAGGCCGGCTCCCCCGCCCTCGACCGGCTGGTCGAGCTGGCCGCACGCCTGCTCGGCGCGCGGGCCGGTCAGATCTCGCTGCTGGACGACGTTCAGTCCGTCGCCGGCGTCGCCGGACTGCCCCCGGGCAGCGCGGTCCGCGAGACCGGGCTCCCCGACACCCCGTGCGCCCTGGCCGCGACCGGCGCCGACGTCCTGGTCATCCCCGACGCGCGGGCCGACGAGCGGGTCGCCCACCTGCCCACGGTGACCGGCGGGCTGGTCATCGCCTACCTCGGCGCCCCGCTGACCGACAGCGAGGGGCACGTCGTCGGGACGCTGTGCGTGTTCGACCCGGGGCCGCGGGAGTGGTCCGAGGCCGACGCCGCCACGCTGCGCCAGCTCGCCGCCTCGGTGGTGACCGAGCTGGAGTACACGGCGCTGACCGGCGAGTACGAGCGCCAGCACCTGCGCTGGCGGCTGGCGATGGACGCCGGTCGTGTCGGCACCTTCGACTGGGACCTGCGCACCGGTGAGCTGGTGTGGGACGACCCGCTGATGGCGGTGTTCGGCTACACCCCGGCGGACTTCGACGGCTCGATCACCGCCTTCAACCGGCGGGTGCACCCCGACGACCTGCCCCGCGTCAGCGAGGCGCTGCGCGCCTGCATCGACGGCTGCGGCGACTTCGAGGCGGAGTACCGGGTCGTGCGCCCGGACGGCGAGACCCGCTGGGTGCAGGCCCGCGGCCGCGCGCTGGGCGGACCGGACGAGACCGCCGTCCGGGTGCTGGGCGCGGCCTACGACACCACCGAGGACCGCACCGGCGATGTCCGCGTCACCCGGGTCCTGGAGGCCATGCCGGCAGGCTTCTACTCGCTGGACCACGAGTGGCGCTTCACGCACGTCAACGCCGAGGCCGAGCGGCTGCTCGGACGCGGCCGCGAGGAGCTGCTCGGCGAGGTCATCTGGACGTCGTTCCCCGGGACGGTGAACAGCGTCTTCGAGGAGGGCTACCGCGGCGCGGTGCGGACCGGGGAGCCGGTCAGCTTCGACGCGCACTACCCCGCGCCGCTCGACGGCTGGTACGAGGTGCGCGCCTGGCCCAGCCCCGAGGGCCTGTCGGTCTACTTCGTCGAGGTGACCGAGCGGAGGCGGGCGCGCGACCACGCCGAGCGTTCCGCGAGGCGGCTGGCCCTGCTCGCCCAGGTCAGCGCCGAGCTGGCCGGCACCCTGGACGCGCAGGCCGCCACCAGCCGGCTGCCCCGCCTGGTCGTCCCGGGCCTCGCGCAGTGGTGCATCGTCACGGTCGTCGACAGCGACGGGCGGCCGCGGGACGTCGGCTGGTGGCACACCGAGCCCGCCGCCCGGGCCCTGCTCGAGCGCTACGCCGCCGTCCGGCTCGACGCCATGCCGGCCACCTCACCGGTGGCCCGCGCCCTCCTGGCGGGCGAGACCGTGCGCGCG
The DNA here is from genome assembly GCF_053502545.1 of Geodermatophilus sp. URMC 65. Lineage (NCBI taxonomy): Bacteria > Bacillati > Actinomycetota > Actinomycetes > Geodermatophilales > Geodermatophilaceae > Geodermatophilus > Geodermatophilus sp. URMC 65. The sequence continues at coordinate 2,801,949 of NZ_CP199954.1, read as the reverse complement.
GACGCCGGGGAGGTGCGGGAGCTGCTGACCGACGGCGAGGCGCGCGACCTGCTCACCGCCCTGGCGCCGGGCTCGGCGGTGTGCCTGCCGCTGCGCGGACGAGGGCGGACCCTCGGCGTGCTGACCCTCTACTTCGGCCCGGGCGAGACGTTGTCGCGGGAGGACCAGGCCACCGCCCAGGACGTGGCCGACCGCGCCGGCCTGGCCCTCGACAACACCCGGCTCTACGCGCAGCAGCAGCAGCTGGCCGAGGGGCTGCAGCGCAGCCTGCTCACCGAGCCACCCGAGCCCGACCACGCCGAGATCGCCGTCCGCTACCTGCCGGCCGTCGAGGCCGCGCGGGTCGGCGGCGACTGGTACGACGCGTTCCTGCAGCCCAGCGGGGCGACGATGCTGGTCATCGGCGACGTCGTCGGCCACGACACCGAGGCGGCCGCGGCCATGGGCCACCTGCGCGGGCTGCTGCGCGGCATCGCCACCTACAGCGACGCGCCGCCGGTGGAGGTGCTGCGCGGGCTCGATGCCTCGATGGCGGTGCTGCAGACCCACGTGCTGGCGACGGCCACGGTGGCCCGCTTCGAGCAGACCGACGACGAGCGCCGGCGCGGCCTCACCCGCATGCGCTGGGCGAACGCCGGGCACCTGCCGCCGCTGGTCATCAACCCCGACGGCAGCGTGGCCGAGCTGGCCGCCTGGAAGGGCGACCTGCTGCTGGGCGTGGACGCCGAGGTCGAGCGCCAGGAGTCGGTGGTGACCCTCGACCGCGGGTCCACCGTGCTGCTGTTCACCGACGGCCTCGTCGAGCGGCGCGACGCCGACCTCGATGCCGGGCTGGTGCGGCTGCGCGAGGCGCTGGTCGACGTCGCCCGCCTGCCGCTGCAGCAGCTGCTCGACGAGGTGCTCGAGCGGCTGGTCGACGGCCGGCCCGAGGACGACGTAGCGCTGGTCGCCGTCCGCCTGCACCGCCAGGACCACCCGCGCCCGGTGGAGGCCGGCCCCAACGACGTCCCGGACGTCGTCCCACCCGAGCCGACCTTCTAGCCTCCAGTGGTGAGCCGCCCTGCGGGGCGGCTGGAGGAGTGGGGGCCGGAGGCCTCCGCGACGAGGGCCGGGGAGGGCTCCGTGCAGCAGGGGAACGGCACGTGATCGCGGTGTCGTCCGGTAGGACGACGGTGTGATGGACCTGTGCCTCCGGCCGGCGACCGAGCTGGCCGCGCTGATCCGCTCCCGGCAGCTGTCCGCGCGTGAGCTGACCGACGCCTGCCTGGCGCGCATCGACGAGCTCGACGGCCGGGTCAACGCGGTGGTCACGCTGGACGCCGAGGGCGCCCGGGCCGCTGCCGACGCCGCCGACGCCGCGCTGGCCGCCGGCGAGGACGTCGGCCCGCTGCACGGGCTGCCGGTGGCGCACAAGGACAACCACGCCACGGCTGGCATGCGCACCACCTGGGGCTCCCCGCTCGCCGACACCGTGCCGACGGAGGACGAGCTGGTGGTCGCCCGGCTGCGCGCGGCCGGGACGGTGCGCGTCGGCAAGACGAACGTGCCGGAGTTCACCGCCGGCTCGCACACGTTCAACCCGCTGTTCGGCGTCACCCACAACCCGTACCGGCACGGGCTGTCGGCCGGCGGCTCGAGCGGCGGTGCGGCCGCGGCGCTGGCCGCGGGGTTCGTGCCGGTCGCCGAGGGCAGCGACTTCGGCGGGTCGCTGCGCAACCCGGCGGCGTTCTGCAACGTCGTCGGGCTGCGGCCCACGCCGGGCCGGGTGCCGACCTGGCCGGCGGCGATGGGCTGGTCGCAGCTGTCCGTGGATGGACCGATGGGGCGGACCGTGGCCGACGTCGCGCTGGTGCTCTCGGCGATGACCGGGCCCGACCGCCGCGTGCCGATCTCCCTCGACGACCCCGGCACCTCGTTCGCCGCGCCGCTGCCCGAGCGCCTCGACGGGCTGCGGGTGGCCTGGGCGCCGGACCTGGGTGGCCGGGTGCGCGTGGACCCGGCGATCACCGGGGTGCTGTCGCGGAGCGTGGCGGTGTTCGAGGAGCTGGGCGCCACCGTGGAGGCCGACTGCCCCGATCTCTCCGGCGCCGACGACGTCTTCGGCACGCTGCGGGCCTGGGTGTTCGACGCGACGTTCAGCGACCTGGCCCGGCAGCACCCGGACCGGCTCAAGGAGTCGATCCGCTGGAACGCCGCCCAGGGCGCGAAGCTGACCGGCGCCGACGTCGCCCGCGCCGAGATCGCCCACACGGCCCTCTACGAACGCGTGGTCGGGTTCTTCGACCGATACGACGTCCTGCTGGCGCCGACGACGCAGGTGCTGCCCTTCCCGGTGGAGCTGGAGTACCCGACCGAGATCGACGGGGAGCCGCTGGAGGACTACCTCGCCTGGATGCGCTCCTGCACGCTCATCACGCCGACCGGCTGCCCCGCGCTCTCGGTGCCCGGCGGGTTCACCCCGGACGGCCTGCCCGTGGGCCTGCAGGTCGTCGCGCCGCCGCGGGCCGACCGGCGGGTGCTGGAGGTGGGGCACGCCTTCGAGCAGGCGACCCGCTTCGGCGAGCGCCGTCCGCCCCTCTGACGCCGTCTACGGCTCTCTGGCACTGACGCCAGAGAGCCGTAGACGAGCCTCGACCGCGCCCGCTCGACCGGTGTCTGTGGCTCTCTCGGTCAGGCGCTAGACAGCCGTAGACGGCGCTCGACCCGACGGCGCGGCCACCCGAGCCGCGAACGTCGGCAGCCCCGGCCCCTCGAGGTGCTCGAGTGCGACGGGCCGGCCGGCCATGGCGAGCACCAGGTCGACGGTGCGCCCCCGCACCAGCGGCCCCTCCCCCACGGCGAACGGCCCGTCGGAGGCCTCGAGCCGCAGCCCCGCCGTCCGCCGCTTCGACGGGACCGTGAAGTCGCGCGCGGCGTAGAACCGCGCCACCCGGTCCAGGGCGTCGGGGGAGTACGCGTGCCGGATCCCGAGGGGACGACGCACGTCCTCACCGTGCACGACGACCTCCCCGAGCCACCCGTCGACGTGCCCGCGCGTCGGGGCCGTCCTGCTGGCGACGACGCTGCGGAAGCGCGCCAGCGTCTCGTCCGGGGAGTTGCCCAGCTGCTCGCGCAGGCGCATGTCCACCATCCGGTCGACGTCGAAGCGGCACCGCGCGAGGCCGGTGAGCCACCGGATCTGACCCGAGCTCGCCCCCGCGGTCAGGTGGGCGACGACCTCCTCCACGCTGAGCCCGTCGCACAGCGACGGTGTCCGCCAGGCGCCGACGCCGAGCCACTCCAGGTCCGCCACCAGCGCCGCGCGCTCCGCCGCCACCGCCTGCCATCCGTCCGTCACGCTGGTCCGACCGCCGCCGACTCGCGAACTCATCGGTCCCGGCGGAGCTGGCCCTCCTGCAGGGGCCCGCCCCGAGCGACAGCGGGGGGTGGGGGGCAGGAGGGTCCTCCCCTCAGCTCCGGCGGTGCAGGCCGCGCAGGGTCCGGACGGCGACCAGCAGCTCGGCCAGCTCCTGGCGGTCCCCCGCGGCGATGTCGACCAGCTGCGCGGCCGCCCGCTGCTGGGAGCCGTCCCAGCCCTCGACCCAGCGCGCCACCAGCTCGCCGGCGTCCTCGGCGTCGGCCGAGCGTCCGCCGAGCACCTCGGCGGTGAGCGCGGCCTGCTCGGCGGCCAGGTCGTCGCGCAGCGAGGCGCGGGCCATCGCCGGCCAGCGGCGGTCGCGGGGCAGCGCGACGACCAGCTCGCGCAGCGGCACCAGCGCCAGCCGCTCGGCCACCTCCTGGTGCACCTGCCCGGCCAGCCCCATCGGGGCGCCGGTGCGCTCGGCGACGACCGCCAGGTCCAGCGCGGCCGGCAGCAGGGGCGCCGCGGCCACCTCCGCGGCCAGCGGCTCGGGCACCCCGGTCCGCCGCAGCCGGTCGGTCCGCTCGGCGAAGGCGGCCGCCTCGGCGCCCAGCAGCCACGACGGCAGCCCGGCGCGCACCGCGGCCACCGGGGCGGCGAAGCGGTCGGTCAGGTCGCCCAGCGGGGTGGCCTCGGCCGCGGTGAGCTCCGGCAGCCGCAGCAGCCAGCGCGTCGCCCGCTCGGCCAGCCGGGTCGCCTCGGTGCGCAGCTCCACCTGGGTGGTCGCGGGCACCCGGTTGTCCAGCGGGCGGACGGCGTCCCACAGCCGGTCCACCTCGAACACCGCCCGCGCGACCGCGTGCGCCCGCACCACCCCGGCCAGCGGGACCCCGGTCTCCTCGGACAGCCGGAACAGCCCGGTCACCCCGGCCACGTTGACCGCGCGGTTGGTCAGCGCGGTCGCCACGATCTCCCGGCGCAGCGGGTGCCCGGAGACCGCCGCGGGGAAGCGGCGGCGCAGCTCGGCCGGGAAGTAGCCGACGAGCAGCTCCTCCAGCGCCGGGTCGTCGGGCAGGTCCGAGGCGAGGACCGCGTCCCCGGTCTCGAGCTTGGCGTAGGCCAGCAGCACCGAGAGCTCCGGGCCGGTCAGCGCCTGCCCGTCGCGCCGGCGCTCGGCCAGCTGCCGGTCGTCGGGGAGGAACTCGACGCTGCGCACCAGCCGGCCGGAGCGCTCCAGTGCCCGCAGGAACCGGGCGTGCGCGTCGAGCAGGCTGCGCGCGGAGGTCACCTCGACGGCGAGGGTCGCGTTCTGCGCGTGGTTGTCGGTCAGGACGGCGGCGGCGACCTCGTCGGTCATCTCGCCGAGCAGCGCCGCGCGGCCCTCGGCGCCGAGCTCGCCGGCCTCCACCACCCGGTCCAGCGCGATCTTGATGTTGACCTCGTGGTCGGAGGTGTCCACACCGGCGGAGTTGTCGATGGCGTCGGTGTTCACCCGGCCGCCGCCCAGTGCGTACTCCACCCGGCCGCGCTGGGTCAGGCCGAGGTTGCCGCCCTCCCCCACCACGCGCACCCGCAGGTCACGACCGTCGACCCGGACGGCGTCGTTGGCCTTGTCCCCCACGTCCAGCGCGCTCTCGGTGGAGGCCTTGACGTAGGTGCCGATGCCGCCGTTGAACAGCAGGTCGACCGGCGCCAGCAGCACGGCGCGGATGAGCTCGACCGGGGACAGCGTGTCGACGTCGTCGGCCAGGCCGAGCGCGGTGCGCATCGGCTCGCTGACCGGTACCGCCTTCGCCGTCCGGGGCCACACGCCGCCGCCGGGGCTGATCAGCGCGGGGTCGTAGTCGGTCCACGAGGAGCGCGGCAGCTCGAACAGCCGCTTGCGCTCGGCGAACGACGTGGCGGCGTCCGGCGTGGGGTCGACGAAGACGTGCCGGTGGTCGAAGGCGGCGACCAGCCGGATGTGCTCGGACAGCAGCATGCCGTTGCCGAAGACGTCGCCGGACATGTCGCCGACGCCGACCACGGTGAAGTCCTGGCTCTGCACGTCCAGGTCCAGCTCGCGGAAGTGCCGGGTCACCGACTCCCAGGCGCCGCGGGCGGTGATGCCCATGGCCTTGTGGTCGTAGCCGACCGAGCCGCCCGAGGCGAAGGCGTCGCCCAGCCAGAAGCCGCGCTCCAGCGCCACCGCGTTGGCCAAGTCGGAGAAGGTCGCCGTCCCCTTGTCGGCGGCGACGACGAGGTAGGTGTCGTCGCCGTCGTGGCGGACCACCCGCTCGGGCGGGACGACCTTCCCGTCCACGAGATTGTCGGTCAGGGACAGCAGCGCGCCGATGAACGACCGGTAGCAGGCCTGCCCCTCGGCGAGCCACGCGTCGCGGCCGGCGCTCTCCGGCGGGGGGTTGCGGACGACGAACCCGCCCTTGGCGCCGGTCGGCACGATGACGGTGTTCTTCACCATCTGCGCCTTGACCAGGCCGAGCACCTCGGTGCGCAGGTCCTCGTGCCGGTCGGACCAGCGCAGCCCGCCCCGCGCGACCGCGCCGAAGCGCAGGTGCACGCCCATCACCCGCGGCGAGCTCACCCACACCTCGCGGGCCGGCCGCGGCTCGGGCACGTCGGGCACCTCGGCCGGGTGCAGCTTCAGCGCCAGCAGGGTGGGCTGGGGGCCGGACATCGCGTAGTACGTCGTCCGCTGGGTGGCCAGGACGGCGGCGAGCAGCGCGGTGAGCACCCGGTCGGCGTCCAGCGACTCCACGCGGCCGATCGCCTCGCGCAGGGACCGGACCAGCTCGTCGGTGCGCGCCGCCCGCCCGCCGTCCCGGCCCGGGGAGAAGCGGGTCTCGAACAGCGCCACCAGCCGGGCGACGACATCGGGGTGGGCGGCCAGCGTCGTCTCCACGTACTGCTGGCCGAAGGGCAGGCCGGCCTGCCGCAGCCACTGCACGTACGCGCGGACGACGGTCACCTGCCGCCAGTTCAGCCCGGCCAGCAGCACCAGCGCGCCCAGGCCGTCGTCCTCGGCGTCGCCGCGCCACACCGCCGACAGCGCCTCGGTGAAGCGCTCGGGCAGCGAGCCGGGGAAGGGCAGGTCGCCGACCGGCGCGGTCAGCCCGAAGTCGTAGATCCAGGCCAGCGGGGCGCCGATCCGGTCGATCTCGTAGGGCCGCTCGTCGACGACGTCCACGCCCAGGTGCTGCAGCATCGGCAGCACGTCGGAGAGCAGCAGCCGCTGGCCCACCCGGTAGACCGCCAGCCGCGGCTCGGTCGCCGACGCCCCTGCCGGGCGCCGCAGCACCAGCCCGAGCTCGCCCTCGGCCAGCCCGTCGAGCCGCTCGAGGTCCTCGACGGCGGTCGTGGCCGGGAAGTCCTCCTGGTAGGCGGCGGGGAAGGCGTCGGCGACCCGCGCCAGCCGGCGCTCGGCGTCCGCGCCGTAGCGGGCGGCGAGCGCGTCGGCCAGTTCGTCGGTCCAGCTGCGGACGACGGCGGTCAGCGCGTCCTGCAGCGCGGGGACGTCGACCTCGGGCAGCGTGGGCTGTCCGCCCCGCGTCACCGGCGGGCGGATGACGAAGTGCAGCCGGGCGAGCACCGACTCGGTGACCCGGGCGGTGTACGCGATGCTGGAGCCGCCGAGGCGCTCGAGCAGCAGCTGCTGCACCGCCAGCCGGACCTCGGTCGTGTAGCGGTCGCGGGGCAGGTAGACGATCGCCGACCAGAACCGGTCGCCGGGGTCGCGGCGCAGGAACAGCCGGGTCTGCCGGCGCTCCTGCAGGTGCAGCACGGCCAGCGCGACCGGCAGCAGCTCGTCGGTGCCGACCTGGAAGAGCTCGTCGCGCGGGTAGGTCTCCAGGACGTCGAGCAGCTCCTTGCCGGTGTGGCTGTCAGCGGGGACGCCGGAGCGCTCGACCACCCCGGCCACCCGGCGGCGCACCAGCGGCACGTCGCGGACCGAGTGCGCGGCGGCCGCGGTCGGGAACAGCCCGACAAGCCGGTGCTGCCGGGCGGGGCCGCCGTCCGGGTCGGGGAGGGTGATCGTGACGAGGTCAAGCCAGGTGCGGCGGTGCACGGTGGAGCGGGCGTCGGCCTTGGTGACCGCGAGCAGCGTGGTGCCGGGGGCGGACCCGGGGGCGGTGGCGATGTCCGCGTCGCTGCGCAGCACGCCCAGCCCGCTGCCGGCGACCGGGTGGGCCGTCGTCCGGCCGTCGGTCCGGACCAGGTCGACGTCGCGCGCGCCCAGGAAGACGAAGTTGCCGTCGGTCAGCCAGCGCAGCAGCGCGGCTGCCTCGGCGGGGTCGTCGGCCGGGTCGGCGGGGGTCTCCTGGGGGACGGCCGTCCGCTCGAGCCGGTCGGCGAGCTCGAGGGCGCGGGTCCGCATCCGGGCGGCGTCCTCGTGCACGGCCCGGACGTCGGCCAGCACGGTGCGCAGGCCGGCGACCAGGTCGCCGGCCGCCTCGTCGTCCAGCGGCCCGTCGAGGAGGACGGCCATCCAGGACTCGGCGAGCGCGTCGGCGCCGCACACGTCGGGGTCGGCGCTGTCGCAGAACGCGCGGATCCGGCCGGTCACGTCGCGGCGGACCACCAGCACCGGGTGGACGACGTGCTCGAGGCCGAAGCCCTGCCGGACCACCTCGGCGGTCACCGAGTCGACGAGGTAGGGCATGTCGTCGGTGACGACCAGCACGAGTGCGCGCGGCCCCGCGCCGTCGCGGGCGGGCAGCTCCTGGACGTCGACCGTGGCCGACCCCTCGGGACGCACCTCGGCCAGCCGCAGGTGCCGCAGTGCGAGGGCGGCGAGGTCGGCCGGGTCGTGGTCGAGCACCTCCGCGGCCGGCTCGCTCCAGTAGTAGCGGCGCAGCAGGGCCGGGACGTCGTCCGCGTCGCAGCCGGCGGGCAGGCCCGGCGCGCCGCCCACGGCCGCCCGGGCCGCCCGCTCCAGCCGGCGGCGCTTCTCGTCGCGTTCCGCCTCGAGGGCGGCGAGGTCGGTCGCGGCGACGGGCGTGCCGTCGTCCGCCGGGCCCGGTACCGGGATCGCCGGGACCGTGCCGGTGGTGCGGGCCATGACGGCGACGCTAGTGGAAGGACCCCGTCTCCTCACCGCTCGCACACTCGCGGCGAGTCTCTGGACGGGACGGGCGACGGACGGTCAGCGGCGCTCGGTGAGCTGGTCGGCGACCCAGCCGCCGATGGCCAGCAGCAGGCCGCCGACGACCGCGGTGCCGAAGCCGTCGACCTGCAGCCGGTCGCTGAGCGCGGCGGTGATGCCGAGCAGCGCCGCGTTGACGACGAGCAGGAACAACCCGAGGGTGACCAGCACGAACGGGAACGACAGCAGCCGCAGGACCGGCCCGACGACCGCGTTGACCACCGCGAAGAGCAGCGCGATCCACAGGTAGGTGCCGGGCTCGCCGAGCGGCCCGTTCGGGTTCGGGATCACCTCGATGCCGTTCAGCAGGTAGGCGACGCCGTAGAAGACGGCGGCCATGAGGACGACCTTGACCAGGAACCTCAACACCCCGTTCACGCTAGCGGCGGCACCTGCGAGGACCCTGTGTGTCCGGCGGTCCTGCGGCGCTCCGGACCCACGGCCGGACCCGCCTCGACGACACGCGACCGCGTCCCGGGACGAGAGGGGGAGACCGTGCAGCGACCGGCCCTGGTCTTCGACGGCGACTGCGGGTTCTGCACCCGCTCGGCCGCCGTCGCCCGGCGGGTGCTGCCCGCCGACTGCGCCGTCATGCCGTGGCAGGGCGCCGACCTCGCCTCCGTCGGCGCCACCGCGGAGCGCGCGCAGCAGGAGGTGCTGTGGGTGCCGCGCACGGGGGACGTCGTCGGCGGGGCGCGCGCGGTGGCCGCCGCCCTGCGCGCGGCCGGCCCGGGCTGGGCGCTGCTGGGCCGGCTGCTGCAGCTGCCCCTGGTCCGGGTGCTGGCCGACCGGGTCTACCGCGTGGTGGCGGCCAACCGGATGCGGCTGCCCGGCGGAACGGCGGCCTGCGCCCTCCCGCCGCCGCAGCCCGACGGGGTGCCCACCGCGCGTGACGGCACGCGGACCTCGCAGCGACACGATCGCGCCATCTAGGCGTTTCTACGGGCCGGACTAGAGGCGCGCATACGGTGTCCGACATGGACCCCGTGCGGAACCCGTACGCCCCCGGCGCCGGTCAGCGCCCGCCCGAGCTGGCCGGGCGGGACCATGAGCTGTCGGCCTTCGACGTCGTCCTGGAGCGGATCGCGCACGGCCGCCCGGAGCGCTCGCTGGTGCTGACCGGGCTGCGCGGGGTGGGCAAGACGGTGCTGCTCAACCAGCTGCGCTCGGCGGCGATCAGCCGCGGCTGGGGCACGGGGAAGATCGAGGCGCGGCCGGACCAGTCGCTGCGCCGGCCGGTCTCCTCGGCGCTGCACATGGCGCTGCGCGAGCTGCGCCACCCCGACCAGGAGTCGATGGACGCCGTCCTCGGGGTGCTCAAGGCGTTCGCGCTGCGCGGGGTGGGTGGGGACGGAGGCACGGTCAAGGTGCGCGACCGCTGGCAGCCGGGCATCGACGTGCCGGCGTCCAGCGGGCGGGCCGACTCCGGCGACATGGAGATCGACCTGGTCGAGCTGCTCAGCGACGCCGCGGGGCTGGCCGCCGACGTCGGCAAGGGCGTGGCGCTGTTCATCGACGAGATGCAGGACGTGCAGGGCGACGACGTCTCGGCCATCTGCGCGGCCTGCCACGAGCTCTCGCAGCAGGGCGCGCCGCTGATCGTCGTCGGCGCGGGGCTGCCCCACCTGCCGGCGGTGCTGTCGGCGTCCAAGAGCTACTCCGAGCGGCTGTTCCGCTACCTGCGCATCGACCGGCTGGACCGCCCCGCGGCCGACCGGGCGCTGCTCGCGCCGGCCGAGCGGGAGGAGGTCACCTTCGAGCCCGAGGCGCTCGACGCGCTGTACGCGGCCGCCGACGGCTACCCGTACTTCGTGCAGGCCTACGGCAAGGTCACCTGGGACGTCGCCGCCGCCTCCCCCATCACCGCCGCGGACGTCGCCATGGCCGCGCCCGTCGCCGAGGCCGAGCTCGCGGTGGGCTTCTTCGGCTCCCGCTACGACCGCGCCACCCCGGCGGAGCGCGAGTACATGCACGCGATGGCCGAGCTGGGCGGACCGGCCGGGGCGGCGGTGTCCACCTCGGAGGTCGCGGTGTCGCTGGGCCGCAAGCCCGCGTCCCTCTCCCCCGCGCGGGACTCGCTGATCAAGAAGGGGCTGGTCTTCTCCGCCGAGCGCGGCCAGATCGCCTTCACCGTCCCGCACTTCGGCCGCTACCTGCTCAGCCACCCCGATTAGGGGAGGGCCCCGTCCCTGCCTCCGCGACCCCGGCACGGACCGAGTGCCCTGGTCCACCCGGGACCGGCGCGACGAGCATGGACGGCGGGACGGTGCGTCCCGCCGCCCGAGGACCGCCCGCCGATGGGGGAACCTCCCATGACCGCGACCCCAGCCCCGGCACCGGCTCGTCCCGGTCGGTCGACGCCGCCCGGGCTGACCCCGCTGGCCCTGGTCACCGGCTTCCTGCCGTGGATCGTCTTCTCCGTCGTCTCGCAGCGGCTCGCCGCGGACGCGGTCGCGTGGAGCGCGCTCCTCGCGACCGCGATGGCGGCGGTCGCGGTCCTGCGGGACCGCCGCCGGCACGGCCCCCAGATCCTCGACCTGGGCTCGCTGGTCCTCTTCGCCGTCATCGCCGTCACCGGGTTCGTCGGCGGCACCGGCGTCGACCGGTGGCTGTTCGAGTGGGGCAGGCCGCTGGTCGGCGTGGTGCTGGGGCTCTACCTCCTGCTGATCGTGCCGCTGCTGCCGTTCACCGCCGAGTACGCCCGCCGGACGACGCCACGCGAGTACTGGGACTCCCCCACGTTCAGGAGGATCAACCGGGTGCTCAGCGCGGCCGGGGCGGTGGCCATCACCGCCATGGGAGCGGCGTCGGTCCTGACCACCGCCCTGGGAGTCGACGCGACCGGTACCCCCGGTACCCACCTCCTCGAGCTCGTGCTCGACTGGGTGGTGCCGGTGGTGGTCATCTGCGCGATGGTGCGGTTCACCGCCACCTACCCGGACCGGGTGACCGGCGCGGCGGCCGGCCCGCCCGCTGACCACGGCCCCCCGGGCGGAACGGTCAGCGGGGTGTGAGGAAGGCGTCCAGGTCGGCCGCGACGTCCTCCGGGCGCTCCCAGTGGAGCGTGGGCGCGGTGACGGCGCGGAGCCGGTCGCGGTCGTCGACGCGGACCAGCCCCTCCCAGGAGTCGCGGTGGACCGACCCGGGGGCCGTGCGGCTCTCGGCGACGAGCGCGTCGAAGAAGTCCGGTGCCACCTCGCGGTGCACGGTGCTGGCGGCGAACTCCCGCGCGAAGTCGTCGGGGACCTGCTCGGGCAGGTCGGCGATGGCCGCCCGCACCTCCTCGACGAGGACCTCGCCCATCCGGTCGGCCGAGCCGATGAGCACCAGCCGGTCGACCCGGTCGGGGTGCTGCTCGGCCACCCGGCGGACGACGAAGCTGCCGGAGGAGTGGCCGACCAGGTGCGCCCGTCGCAGGCCGAGCGCGTCGCAGAGGCCCTGCAGGTCGTCGGCGAACCGGTCCAGGGCGTAGTCGCCGGCGGGGTGGTCGGAGTCGCCGAACCCGCGCTGGCTGTAGGCGACGGCGCGCAGCCGCGGGTCCAGGGAGGCGAGGAGCGGCTCCAGGGGAACCAGGAGTCCGGCCAGCCGTGCACCAGGACGACGGGCGGACCACCGGGGTCGCCCTGCTCGATGACGTGCAGCCGCAGGCCGCCGGGGAGGGGCACGGTGTGGTGGCGCAGGGTCGGCGTCGTCCAGGACACGGGGTCCCTCGGAGCCGTCCCTCGCGCACGACCACGGTGCGGCCGGCTGCCGGGCAGGTACAGGGTCGTCCTGCCCTCCGGCTCGGTGCTCAAGCGGTGAGTGCAGGGGCGCTCACCGCCTGAGCACGCCCGGACCGACCGTCCGCCCGCGTGACGTCCCGGACCGTGCGGGACCGGCCTGCCGGTCAGGGACCGGGTGGGGTCCGGCTGCGACCGCGGCGCGGTCCGGGCAGGCTGGGGACCGTGAGCGCCCCCGCCCCAGACCCCGAGCTGATCAGCGTCCCGGTGGAGGGCGGTGAGCTCGCGGCGCTGCACTGGCGCGCCGACTCCCCCGGTGCGCCCATCGCCGTCCTCGTGCACGGCATCACCGCCAACGCCATGGCCTGGGCGCGGGTGGCCGGCGCGCTGGCCGGCGAGTTCGAGGTGGTCGCGCCGGACCTGCGCGGCCGGGCCGCGTCGGCCGGGCTGCCCGGGCCGTACGGGCTGGAGCGGCACGCGGCCGACGTCGCCGCCGTCCTGGACTCCCTGGGCGCGGACGGCGACAGGGGAGCCGACACCGCCGTGCTCGTCGGGCACTCGATGGGGGCGTACGTCGCGGCGCTGGCGGCCGCGGGGGTGGCCCGCGACCGCGTGCACGGCCTGGTGCTGGTCGACGGCGGCCTGTCGTACCCGACCCCGCCGGGCGCCGACCTCGACGCGATCCTCGCCGCCCTCCTCGGCCCGTCCCTGGACCGCCTGTCGATGACCTTCCCCGACCTGGCCGCGGTGCGGGCCTTCTGGGCGCAGCACCCCGCCGTCGGCCCGTGGGTCGACGTCCCCTCGGTGGCGGCGTACCTGGCGCGCGACCTGGTGGGCGAGCCGCCGGCGCTGCGCAGCGCGTGCGTCCTCGAGGCGGTGCGGGTGGACGGCGGCGACGTGCTGCTCAACGAGCGAGTGCTCGAGGCGACCACCGACCTGCCCGTGCCCGCCACCCTGCTGTGGGCGACCCGCGGGCTGCTCGACCAGCCCCCGGGCCTCTACGACGAGCGGCGGCTGGCCGAGCTGGGCCTGGAGCCCAGCGGGATCACCGCCCGCGAGGTGCCCGACACCAACCACTACTCGATCCTCTGGGCGTCGCAGGGGGTCGAGGCGGTCGCCGCCGCCGTCCGCGCGGCCGCCGCGCGGGACTGAGGACACCCGGGGGGACGGCGAGCGCGCCACGCCGGTGCGCCTTGGCAGCGCGCCCGCTCGCTGCCACGATCCGGGCACCCTCCCGGCCAGCAGGGCGGCGGGGAGGCGCGCTCCGAGGTCGGGGCGGGGGTCGGCCCGCCGAGAGAGGTGGTCCTCGTGGGAACCCCAGGACCACAGCCGCGACCGCGGGGACGGCCGGAGCCGCTCGACCGGAGCGCCGCCCTGGCCACCGGGGTGCTGGCCACCCTGCCCGCCGCGCTGGGCTGTCTCGACCCCGCCGGGCGGATCGCGCTGCTCAACGCCGAGGGCGAGCGGCTGCTCGACCGCCCGGCCTCCGACGTCGTCGGGCGGCCGGTCACCGAGGTGCTGTGCGCCGGCACGGCCGCTGCCGTGACCCGGGCCTGCCACGAGGCCGTGGCCTCGGGCGGGCCGGTCTCCCTCGAGGTCCCCGACCCCCGGGGCGGCCCGGGCTGGTCGGCGCTGCACGCCTGGCCGGTGCCGGACGGCGCCGCCTTCGTCTTCGTCGACGTCACCGCGCGCCGGCAGGCGCAGGACGAGGCCGAGGCGGCCCGGCGCGCCGCCGAGGCGGCCCGGCGGGCCGCGGAGCGGGCCGGTGCCCGCACGGCGCTGCTGGCGGCGGTGACCGGGGAGCTGTCCGGCGCGCTGGACAGCGAGTCGGCGCTGGGCAGCCTGGCACGGCTGGTCGTCCCCGCGCTCACCGACGGCTGCGTGGTCACCGTCGTCGACCGGGAGGGCCGAGCCCGCGACGTCGGCTCCTGGCACGTCGACCCGGCTCGCCGCCCGCTGCTGGACCGCTACGCCGAGGTGCGCCTGGACACCCTGCCGGCGGCCTCCCCCGTCGCCCGCGCGCTGCGGTCGGGCACCGAGGCGCAGCAGCCGGTGGCCGCCGTCCTCGAGCTCATGCCGCCGGGCCCGGCCCGCGACCTGCTCCTGGAGCTGGGCCCGGACACCGCCGTCGTCCTGCCGCTGACCGCCGACGGCCGCGCGGTCGGCGTCCTCACCCTGTACCTCGACCCCGGGCGCACGCTGGACGACGACGACCTGGCCGCCGCGCGCGAGGTCGCGGCACAGGCCGGCCGCGCCGTCGACCGGGTGCACCGGCAGAGCGAGCAGGCCAAGCTCGCCGAGGGCCTGCAGCGCAGCCTGCTCACCGACCTGCCGACCATCGCCGGTGCGCAGGTGGTGGCCCGCTACGTCCCCGCGGCGGAGGCCGCCCGCGTCGGCGGGGACTGGTACGACGCCTTCCTGCACACCGACGGCGACCCGGTCGTGGTCATCGGGGACGTCACGGGGCACGACACCGCCGCGGCGGCCGAGATGGGGCAGCTGCGCGGGCTGCTGCGGGGCATCGCCCACTACAGCGGCGCCGGGCCGGCGGAGGTGCTGCGCGGCCTGGACGCCGCGATGGCCGCGATGCACACCGGCACGCTGGCCACCGCCGCGATCGCCCGACTCGAGGACGGCGGGACCCGGCTGCGCTGGGCCAGCGCCGGTCACCCGCCGCCGCTGGTCGCCGACCCCGACGGCACGGTGACCGTGCTCGCCGACGGGCTGGGCGACCTGCTGCTGGGGGTGGACCCGACGACGGTGCGGCGGGAGTCCACCGTGCCGCTGCGTCCGGGCGCGGTCGTGCTGCTCTACACCGACGGGCTGGTGGAGCGCCGGGACTGCGACGTCGACACCGGGGTGGGCCGGTTGCGCCGGCACCTGGCCGCGCTGGCGGACCGGCCGCTGGAGCAGCTGGCCGACGACCTGCTGGCGCGGATGCTGCCCGACACGCCGGGGGACGACGTCGCGCTGGTGGCGATCTGCGTGCACCCACCGCGCTGAGCGGCACGGACGACAGGCACCTCGCTCCGTGGGGTCGGAAACGCCGGTGACACGGTTGAGCGTCCAGCCGCCTGGGAACCCACGTGCGTGTCGGAGACAGCGACGGACGGGGAGAGGGCAGTGGGTCGACTCGCATGGCCGTTGCGCCCGCTCCCGGACGGCCGGGGCGAGGTGTGGCGGTGGGACCTGCAGGCCGTCGCCGAGCTCCCGGCGGCCCGTGCCGTGCTGCGGGCGCGGCTGGACGGCGTCGGCTACCCGCGGGACGACGACGACACCGCGGCCGAGCGGCTGATCCTGGCCTTCGACGAGCTGGCGTCCAACGCGCTGCGGCACGGCTTGTCCCCCGTGGTCGCCACGGTGGTCGCCGGTAGCGGCGGCTGGCTGCTCGACGTCAGCGACCGCGACCCCGACACCATGCCCCGCCCGGCCGTCGACCGCGATCCCGCCCAGGGCGGCCTGGGGCTCTACCTGGTGGCCCGGCTGTCGGTGGCCCACGGCTGGTACGTCGACGAGGGCTGCAAGCACGTCTGGGCCTGTCTGCCCACGAGCACCGACGACCGCGAGCCGGCGCTCAATTGACGTTCCACGTGCAACACGCGACGACGGCCCCGAGGCGCAGTGCCTCGGGGCCGTCGTCGTGGAGCGCCCGGGACGGCGGGAGAGCGGTCTCCGGCGCCGTCCCGGGGCGTCTGCTCGGTCAGGCCCCCGAGGGGATGACCAGGGAGAGCCCGCCCTTGCCGTAACCGGGGACGTCGATGGCGAGGTCGAGCCGGTTGAAGGCGGCCAGCGAGCCGGCGATGTCGCCGGGCAGGTCGTCGCCGGGGGCGTAGAGCTTGTAGAGCTTCGAGTGCGGCGCACCCGGCACGTTGAACAGCGCCGAGAGCACGTTGACGACCTCGTGCAGCGCCTCGGTGAGCATCGTGGTCAGCTCGCCGTCCTCCTCGACGGCGTCCTGCGCGCCGCCGGGGGGCAGCAGCGCGAGGGCGGCGCCGGTGTAGGCGGACGCGCCGAGGTCCATGACGCACAGCGCGTTCACGTTCATCGACGGGTCCACGTACACGGCCACCGACACCGGCGACTTCGGCGTCGGGGTCACCGGCGCGCCCGGCAGCACGCCGACGGGCTTGCCGACCAGGCCGCTGAGCATGTCCTTGACGGCCTTGGCGTCCGGCAGGACGACGGTCAGCGGGGCGCTCATGCGATCACCCCGTCCAGGTTCTCGCGGAAGGTCTCCTCGTTGAACGGCTTGGCGATGAGGAACAGCGCGCCCGCGGCGCTGGCCTTGTCCCGCATCTCCTGCGAGCCCTCGGAGGTGACGAAGCCGAACGGGACGCCGGAGCCGGCCGAGCGCAGCGCCTGCAGGCACTCCAGCCCGGTCATGTTCGGCATGTTCCAGTCCGACAGCACCAGGTCGGGGTTCTCGGCCTGCACCTTGTCGTAGGCGTCGCGGCCGTCCTCGGCCTCGACGATGTCGTGGTCGTCGTACCCGGCCTGGCGCAGGGTGCGGATGACGATCTGCCGCATCACGCGGCTGTCGTCGGCGACGAGGATCTTCACAGTGACGCTCCGTTCGGGTGCGGGGGGTTCTGGTGCGGGGTGGACAGGGCCGGCAGTGCGCCCTGCACGGACACGACCAGGGGCTGGCCGCGCCACAGGACCTCGAGCCGGCAGACGTCCTCGGGGTTGCGGACGCCGGGGGCCTCGCCGACCTGGGGCAGGCCCAGGGTGGAGGGGCCGGGGAGAGCGGCCTTGACGTTGCCGCCGACCACGTTGGCGATCTCGCCGAACGCGTCGGCGACGTCCTCGTGGTCGAGCAGCTCGGGCGCGGCCTGGCCGAGCAGCGCCCGGGTCAGATCGGCCGCGGTCTGCCGGCCGGTGGTGAGGACGACGCTGCCGGTCCACGGGCCGACGACGTCCACCCACGCCGAGACCGTCTCGGCGGGCAGGTCGCCGGGCAGCGGGACGAGCACCTCGTCCTCCCCGACGAGGGCGACCCAGGCCTCACCGGCGATCGCCTCGACGGTGGCCTCGTCGATCAACTCGGGGATGGTCAGGCGTGGCTGGGTGGGGTGTGTGACCGCACCGGGTGCGAGCGTCACAGAACGGCCTCCTCGGGGAGCATGCCGAGCAGCGCGAGCTTGTCGCGGAGCGCGTCGGCGGTGAACGGCTTGATCACGTACTCGTGCGCACCCGCGGCGAGCGCCCGGACGATCTGACCCTGCTCGCTCTCCGAGGTCACCATCATGAGCGTGAGGGCGCGCCACGCCGGGTTGGCCCGGACGGCGGAGACGAACTGCAGCCCGTCCATCACCGGCATGTTCCAGTCGATCGTGCACAGGTCGGGCACGTAGCCCTCCTGCAGCACGTCGAGGGCCTCCTGCCCGTGGCCGGCCTGGCGGGTCTCGTAGCCGAAACCCTCCAGTGCCGCGCTCACGATGCGCCGCATGGCGCGGGAGTCGTCGATCACCAGTGCACGCACGTCAGTTCCCCTTCAGCGGGCGGTAGGCAGAGCTGCGGCCGATGACGACCCGCTCCCAGGAGTCGTCGACGCCGAGGGTGGTCTCCGCGGCGCCGAGGAAGAGCCATCCGTCCGGGCGCATGAGCGCGCGCACCCGGCGGAGGATCGCCTGCTTGGTGGGCAGGTCGAAGTAGATGAGGACGTTGCGCAGGTAGACCACGTCGAACGGGCCCATGCGGGGCAGCGGAGCGGCCAGGTTGCACTCGCTCGCCGTCACCATGCGGCGCAGCGACGGGGAGACCTGCCACTCGTTGCCCGCCCGGGTGAAGTGCCGCACCAGCATCGGCGCGGGCAGCCCCCGGTTGACCTCCAGCTGGCTGAACCTGCCGGCCCGGGTGCGCTCGACCATCTCGCGGGAGAGGTCGGTCGCGGTGATGGCGACGCGGGTCGAGGCGTTGGGCAGCGCGTCCTCGAGCAGCATGGCGATCGTGTACGGCTCCTGCCCGCTGGAGCAGGCCGCCGACCAGATCTGCAGCCGCTCGGCCGGCCCGCGGGCCGACAGCAGCGAGGGCAGCACCGTCGAGGTGAGGGCCGTGAACGGGTCACCGTCCCGGAACCACGAGGTCTCGTTCGTGGTGAGCGCCTCCACGATCTTGCGGGTGGACTCGGGGCTGGGCCGGGTGCGGACCGAGTCGACCAGCTGGCCGACGTCGGGCAGCCCCATGGACCGGGCGATCGGCAGCAGCCGCGCCTCGACCAGGTACTCCTTGCCCGGGGCGAGCACGATCGCGCTCTCCCGGTGCACCAGCTGGCGGACCCAGTCGAAGCTGGTCGCGGTGAGGCTCATCGTGGTCCTCCGGCGAACGTGGGTGCGGTGGCCGGGCGGGTGGCGGGGACCCGCGGCCCGGTGATCCGCCGGGTGACCGCCTCGGCGACCCGGTCGAGGGGCAGCACCTCGTCGGCGAAGCCGGCCGTGGCGACGGCGCCGGGCATGCCCCAGACGACGGAGGTCGCCTGGTCCTGGACGACGACCGCGCCCCCGGCCTCGCGGATGCGGCCGGCGCCGATGCGCCCGTCCGAGCCCATGCCGGTGAGCACGACGCCGAGGACGGCGCCGTCGAAGATCTCGACCGCGGAGCGGAACAGCGGGTCGACGGCGGGACGGCAGAAGTTCTCCGGCGGCGACTGGTCCAGCGCGGTGAACAGGCCGCGGCCGGTCCTGCGGATGGTCAGGTGGTGGTCGCCCGGGGCCAGGTGCACCGTGCCGGGCGCCAGCGGGGTGCCGTCGACGGCCTCGACCACGGTGAGCGGGCAGAGGCGGTCCAGCCGCTGGGCGAACTGGCGGGTGAACACCGGGGGCATGTGCTGCACGACCAGCACCGGGACCGGCAGGGACGCCGGCAGGGCCGGCAGCACCTTCGCCAGCGCCTCCGGGCCGCCCGTGGAGGAGCCGATGACCAGGACGGCGGGCTGCTTGACCGCACCGACGCGCGGGGCCGGCGGGCGGACCGCGGCCGGGGCGGGTGCGGCGGCACGGACCGGACCGGCGGTGACCGGGCGCCC
Source organism: Geodermatophilus sp. URMC 65 (assembly GCF_053502545.1). Taxonomy (NCBI): domain Bacteria; kingdom Bacillati; phylum Actinomycetota; class Actinomycetes; order Geodermatophilales; family Geodermatophilaceae; genus Geodermatophilus; species Geodermatophilus sp. URMC 65. Next base: position 2,782,723 of record NZ_CP199954.1, on the reverse strand, counting down.
CGTGAGCGCCTTGATCTTGGGGATCAGCTGCTGGCGCACGCTCTCCATGGACTGCGCGACGCTGCCGACGTTGGCCGGCTTGGTGACGTAGTCGTTGGCGCCGGCGGAGAGGGCGTCGAGGGTGGCCGACGCGCCCCGCTCGGTGAGCGTGCTGAACATGATGATCGGCACGCGGCTGCGCAGGGCGCGGATGGCGCGGACCGCCTCGATGCCGTTCATCTGCGGCATCTCGATGTCCATCGTGACCAGGTCGGGCTTGAGCTGCTCGAGCTTGCCGACGGCGATGCGGCCGTTGACGGCGGTGCCGATGACCTCGATCGCCGGGTCCTCCGAGAGCACGTCGGTGACGATCTTGCGGACGACCACCGAGTCGTCGACGACCAACACCCGGATCGGGTCCATGCGTCCTCCGTCTCCCCGTGCGGGGGCCTGCCAGGGGCGAGCTGGCGCTGTGGGTCGGCACCGCCCGGCGGTCGGGGACGGGTGCGGCCGGCGTCCGCCCGGGGTCCCGGAGGCGCCTGTCAGGGGTGTTGTCGGCCGCCCCTCCCCCGCACTTGAGCCGATATCGGGAATTCCGCACCACGTCCTCGGAACGGCCGGGAAAACGATCACCGGCCATTCCCGTTCTCCGTCGACATGTCCCCGGAGGAGCGAGCGGTCAGCGTGTCGAGCACCGTCTAAGATTTTCTGGCGTCCGTGCTAGAAAGTTGTAGAGAGTGCTCGTGAGGGTGAACGTCGTCTCCTCGGGTAGCCGGGGGCCATGGCACTCCCCCGGGTCCTCGTCCTCGTCCTGGCCGGTGGCGCCGGCGGGCGGCTGGAACTGCTCACCGAGCAGCGCGCCAAGCCCGCCGTCCCCTTCGGGGGCGTCTACCGGCTGATCGACTTCCCGCTGAGCAACTGCCAGCACTCGCACCTGGCCGACGTCTGGGTGTCCGTGCAGTTCCACCCCACGTCGCTGTCGCAGCACCTGGCCAACGGCCGGCCGTGGGACCTCGACCGCACCGACGGCGGGCTGCTCGTGCTGCCGCCGTACCAGGGCACCGACCGCGCCGGCTGGGTCTCCGGGACGGCGAACTCGCTGTGGCGCTACGCCCCGCTGGTCCGTGACTTCGACCCCGACGCGCTCGTCGTGGTCAGTGCCGACGCGGTCTACAAGCTGGACTACCGCGAGGTCGTCGACGGGCACCTGGGCTCCGGCGCGGAGGTCACCATGGTCACCACCGAGGTCGCGAAGGACGACGCCTCGCGCTACGGCATCGTCGAGGTCGGCAGCGGTGGGGAGGTGGCCGACTACGCCTACAAGCCCGAGCAGCCGCGCACCACCACCGCCACCAACGAGGTCTTCGTCTTCTCCCCCACCCCGACGCTGGACCGGCTGGAGGCGCTGGCCGCCGAGCACGGCGAGGAGGGCCTGGAGGACCTGGGGACCCACCTCCTGCCGGGGCAGACCCGCGACGGCCTGGCCCGCGCGCACCCGTTCGAGGGCTACTGGCGCGACGTGGGGACCGTGGAGGCCTACTGGGCGGCCCACCAGGAGTTCCTGTCCGCCGAGCCACCGCTGGACCTCGACGACCCGCGCTGGCCGCTGCACACCCGCGGCGGCCGGCACAGCGCGGCGAGGGTGCTGCTGGACTCGGCGGTGGACAACAGCCTCATCTCCGGCGGCACCCGCGTGCTCGGGAACGTCCACGGCTCGGTGCTCTCCCCCGGCGTGGTCGTGGAGGCCGGGGCGACCGTCGTCGACTCGGTGCTCCTGCCGGGTGCGCGCGTGCGGGCCGGCGCCACGGTGACCCGCACGGTGCTCGACGACGGTGTCGTGGTCGGCGAGCGCGCCACGGTCGGTGGGGACGGCGAGGTCACCCTGGTCGGCCGGCGGGCCGAGGTGCAGGCCGGCAGCGAGCTCCCCGCCGGCGCCCGCCTCCCCGACCCCGACGCGGAGTCCTGACCCACCGCCTCGTCCGGCTTCCGGCGTCCAGCGTCCGCTCCCCCGCCGTCCGGCGTGATCATGGGGTTCCTGCAGCCGCCAGCGGCGTGTCCACGCGTGTCCCCTGCGACAACCCCATGATCAACTCGGGTGGCGGCGAGGGGAGGGGGCGGGAAGCTCCCGCGATCGGGTGCGGGGTGGGCTCAGCTCAGCGAGGGACGGCGCCCGGCCGCGGGGAGGACAGCACCGCGAGGGCGTCGCTGCCCAGCAGGTCGGCCATGACGACGCCCTGCACGCACCCGGCGACGGCGTTCCAGGCACCCGCGGCGGCGGCCGCGGCGTCGAAGCCGGCGTCGAGGAACGCCCGGACGGCGAGCAGCTGCGCGGTGGCGAGCGTGCGGGTGCGGCCGGAGACGTGCGCCGCCCACGAGGCCTCGTGCATCGCGGCCGCCCACGGCCGGCGCTCGGCGCGGGAGGCGTCGACGGCGGCCATCCAGCGGGCGCGGCCGGCGGCGTCCAGCGAGCGCAGGCCGGTCAGCAGCTCGGACAGCTCGCCGGTGGCGGGGCCGAGGTCGAGGTCGGGGGTGGTCGGCACGCCGGTCGAGGTGGCGAGCAGGAACGGGCCGGTGAGCTGGCGGCGGACCAGCGGCGGCAGCACGGCGGCGGCCCAGGCCCCCACAGCGGCGTCGGCGAGGACGTCGGCGGCGGCCTCCCGGACCTGCTCGTCGGCGAGCGCTGCGGCGGGGTGCTCGGGGCCGAGGACGTCCTCGCGGAGCACGCGCTCGACGGCGGCGGCGTCCCCGATGGTGCTGCGCTCGAGCTGGGCGACCAGCGCCGCGGCCCGGTCGGCGCCGGGGAGGGCGTCGGCGGCGGTGCGCAGGTGCGGAACGGCGGCGGCGAGCTCCCGGGCCTTGCGCGACCGGACGGCGAGGACGGCCCGCTGCTCGCGATCGCGGCCCGCGGCCGGGTGGACCGCGGCCAGCTGCTCCAGCGCCGGGACGTCGGCGGCGAGCCCGGCGAGCAGGGCGTCCGCGACGGCGCGGCCGGCCGGCAGGCGGACCAGGTCGAAGCCGAGCGTGGCGGCACTGACCAGCGAGTAGGGCACGGCAGGCCTCCCAGTCGACGTCCCCCGAGGTGAGGTCGACCCAGACTGACCGTGACGGCGACACCGCGCCACGTGAGCGTCACCCGTTCGCCCGACCCCCGACGGGTGGGGTGTCGTGTGCCGTGCTGCACCGTCCCCGGCCGGTGACTCTGCGTAATGGGCACGGCCCGAGAACGCCGCGACCCCCGGCCCGGCGGCCCTCCGGAGAGAGGGGCCGCCCGACCGGGGGTCGGGGGGAGGAGCGTGGCCGCCGGGGAAGACCGGCCGCGCCCGAGTGGTGAGGTACTGGAACGGCCACCCTTCAGGGGCCCGCCGGCCCCGTCCAGGGGCTCGCCGCGAGCTTGCGAGCGGTGAGGAGGATGGGGTTCCTTCTACGAGGGGTGGGGGAAGGGTGGTCCTCCTTCAGGCGCTGACGGCCTTGTGCACGTCCAGCGCCAGCAGCAGGTGGCCGTCCAGCTTGAACGCCCCGCGGATCAGCTCGCGGCCGGCGCCGTCGAGGGTGTCCGGCGGCGCCTCGAAGTCGGCCGGGTCGACGTCCACGACGTCGGCGATGGCGTCGACCAGCAGGCTGACCGCCTCGCCGTGCAGCCGGACGACGATGACGACGGCATCGGTGCCCTCGGGCCGCGGCGGCCGGCCGAGCCGCTCGCGCAGCTCGATCGCGGTCACCACCTGGCCGCGCAGGTTGATCAGCCCGGCCACGGCGGCGGGCGCCAGCGGCACGCGGGTCAGCCCCTGGCTCTTGAGCACCTCCTGCACGTGTGCCACCTCGACGCCGTAGAGGTCGCCGTCGAGCCAGAAGGTGGCCAGCTGGCCGCCGATGGCAGCGGTCTGGGCAGCGGCCTGGGCGGTGGTCACAGGGAGGCCTCCAGGAGGGACGCAGGGACGCCGTCCGGCGTCAGGGGAGGGAGGGCGGCGGGGAGGGTCGAGTAGAAAGCCGGGTCGGCGGCGAGGATCGCGGCGCGCACGTCGAGCAGCTCGGTGACCTTGTCGCCGAGGACGGCGGAGCCGAGCAGGCCCATGTCGTCGATGTCGCTGCGGACCGCGGCCTCGCCGTCGACGATGTCGAGGATCTCCTCGACCACGATGGCCACGCTGCGGCCGTGGTCGCTGTAGACGATCACCTCGAGGACCTCGCGGTCGCTCTCGCCGTAGGCGCCCAGGTGCCGGTCGAGCCGGACGATCGGCAGGATCGCGCCGCGGTACTGCACGACCTCCCGGTTGCCGACCTTCTCGACCGACTCGGTGCGCACCTGCTCGAGGCGGGTGACGGTGTCCAGCGGGATGGCGACCCGGCGGCCCCCGCCGATGGCCGCCAGCAGCATCCGCTGCCGCTCCGTGTCGCTCGCGGCGGCGCCCGCGGCGGCTTCACGCGCCGCCTCCTGGCCGCGCTCGCTGGTCTCGGTGCGCAGCGCCCGGCGGGCCAGGGCCTGCACGTCGAGGATGAGCGCCACGGTGCCGTCGCCCAGGACGGTCGCGCCGGAGTAGAGACCGATCGCCTTGAGCTGGCCGCCGACGGCCTTGACGACGATCTCCTCGGTGTTGATGACCCGGTCGACGACCAGGCCGAAGCGCCGGCCCTCCGACCGCAGGACCGCGATGACCACGTGCCCGTCGTGCCGGTCGGAGGTCAGCCCGAGGACGTCGGTGAGGCGGACCAGCGGCAGCAGCTCGCCGCGCAGCCGGTACACCGGGGCGCCGCCGACCTCCTCGACCGCGTTGGCGGCCTTCTCGGCGTCGAGCGAGACGAGCTCCTGCAGGCTGATCTGCGGGATGGCGTAGCGGTCGCCGGCGCACTCGACGGTCAGCGCCGGGACGATCGCCAGGGTCAGCGGGATGCGCAGCCGGGTGCAGGTGCCCTTGCCTGGAACCGACTCGACCTCGATGGTGCCGCCGATGGACTCGATGTTGGTCTTGACGACGTCCATGCCGACGCCGCGGCCGGAGACGTTGGTGACCCTCGCGGCCGTGGAGAAGCCGGGCAGGAAGATGAGCTGCAGGACGTCCTGCGGGTTCATCCGGCCGAGGGCCTCCTGCGTGATCAGCCCGCGCTCGACGGCCTTGGCGCCCACCCGGGCCGGGTCGATGCCGGCGCCGTCGTCGGCGACCTCGACCACGACCTGGCCGCTCTCGTGCTTGGCGCGCAGGGTGAGCACACCCTCGACCGGCTTGCCGACCCGGACCCGGGTCTCGGCGTCCTCGACGCCGTGGTCGACGGAGTTGCGGACCAGGTGGGTCAGCGGGTCCTTGACCGCCTCGAGCAGCGTCTTGTCCAGCTCGGTGTCGCGGCCCTCCATCTCCAGCCGGATCGACTTCTGCAGCTGCAGACCCAGGTCCCGGACGACGCGCGGCAGCTTGGACCAGATGTGGTCGATCGGCTGCATGCGCGTCTTCATGACGCCCTCCTGCAGCTCGCTGGCGATGAGGTTGAGCCGCTGCGAGGCGCGCACCAGGTCGGTGTCGTTGGAGCGCCCGACGTACTGGACGATCTGGTTGCGGGTGAGCACCAGCTCACCCACCAGCAGCATGAGCTCGTCGAGCAGGTCGACGTCCACCCGGATGGTGCTGTCGGCGACCCCGCGACGAGCCTGACCGCTGCCGCCGCCGTCGGCGACGGCCTCGGGCTCGGGGGCGACCTCGGCGGCCGGCGCCGGGCGGGGGGCCGGGACGGCAGGGACCGCCTGGACCCCGGCGACGGGAGCGGGCGCCTCGGCCACGGGCGCGGGCTCGACCGGCGCCTCCGCCGTGGGGACCTCGACGACCTCCACGACCTCGACGACGGCCTCGGCCGGCTCGGCGACGGCGGGGACCGGCTCGGCGGCCGGAGCCGGGGTCGGCGCGGCAGCGGTGGGGGTGTCCTCCATGGCCGCGCTGATCTCCGCGACGACGGCTGAGACGTCGACCGAGCCCTCCCCGCCGGATGCCTCGATGGAGGCGAGCAGGGAGCGGACGGTGTCGACCATCCGCAGCAGCACGCTGGTCCGCTGCGGGGTCAGCTCCAGGGCGCCGTCCCTCAGCCGGGACAGCATGTTCTCGCCGACGTGGGTGACCTCCTCCAGGCGGTGGAACGCCAGGAAGCCGCTGGTCCCCTTGATGGTGTGGATCGTGCGGAAGATGCTCGAGAGGCGCTCGCGCGAGTCGGGCTCCTGCTCGAGGGCGACCAGGTCGGTGTCCAGCTGGTCGAGGTTCTCGTGCGACTCGACCAGGAACTCCTCGACGATGTCGTCCAGACCGTCCACGTTGCTCTTCTCTCTTCGTACCAGGAGGGCGCGTGCGCTCTGGGAGGTGATCGGCGGGAGGGGTGGCCAGGTCAAGCCCAACGGGGAGACCCGACCCCGCCGGCCGGGGAGCCCGGCCGGCGGGGAGTGCTCAGTAGCTGAACCGGGAGACGCTGGTGCGCAGGTCGGCGGCCATGCGGGAGAGCTCGTCGACCGCGGTGCGGGTCTGGGTCAGCGCCTGGGTCGTCGAATCAGCAGCCCCGGAGACCCCACTGATGTTCAGCGCGATCTGCCCCGCGCCGGACGCCGCCTCGGTCACCGAGCGGGACATCTCGTTGGTGGTCGCGGTCTGCTCCTCCACCGCCGAGGCGATCGTCGTCTGCCGGTCGGAGATCTGGGCCACGATGTGCGAGATCTCCCCGATCGCGGCCACCGCCGCGGTGGTATCGCCCTGGATCGCCTGCACCCGCCGGGCGATGTCCTCGGTCGCCTTGGCCGTCTCCTGGGCCAGCTCCTTGACCTCGTTGGCCACCACGGCGAAGCCCTTGCCGGCCTCCCCGGCCCGCGCGGCCTCGATGGTGGCGTTGAGCGCCAGCAGGTTGGTCTGCTCGGCGATCGAGGTGATCACCTTGACCACGTTGCCGATCTCCGCCGAGGACTCCCCCAGCTTGGCGACCGTCGCCGTCGTCGTCTCGGCAGCGGTGACCGCGCGGGCCGCGACGTCGGAGGCCTCGGCGGCGTTGGTCGCGATCTCCCGGATGCTCGCGCCCATCTGCTCGGCACCTGCCGCCACCGTCTGCACGTTGCGCGACACCTCCTCGGCGGCACCGGCCACCACGCCCGACTGCGCGGAGGTCTCCTCCGCCGACGCGGAGATCTGCGCCGAGGACGCCGACAGCTCCTCCGACGACGCCGCCACCGCGTCCGCCGACGAGACCACCGATGCCATGACCTGGCGCAGGCTCTGCTGCGCCGTCGTCAGAGCGAGCGCCATCCGGCCCAGTTCGTCGCCGCCGGTCACCTCGGGGGCGACGGTCAGGTCGCCGGCGGCCAGGGCGTCCACCGAGCGCTGGACCGACTTCACGGATCGCACGATCCGCCGCACCACGAGCAGGGCCAGGACCAGCCCGATGCCGACGCTGACGCCGAGGATGGTCCACAGCATCACCGTGGCCGAGGTCGCCTCCTCGGCGCCCTCGTGTGCCTGTACGTCGGCCTCGTCCCGCAGCACCGTCCGCAGGTCGGCGAGGTCCGCCGTGACGGCGTCCTGCGCCTGCACCAGCGGTCCGGCCGCGACGGCGCCGGCCGTCGCCGCGTCCCTGGCGTCGAGCGCGGCGACCATCTGGCCGTCGCTGATCTCGAGGTAGCTCTCCATGTCGCCGCGCAGGGTCGTGAAGCGGTCCGGGTGCTCGGTGATCTGCGCGTAGGCGTCCAGCTGCTCGCCGAGGGCGGCCTGCCCGGCAGCGAGCTGCGTCTTCAGGCTGGTCCGGGTCACCGGGTCGGCCAGGAAGTAGGCGGTGTAGCCCTGCCGCACCTCCTCGTAGGTGGCCTGGATGGCGTCCAGGTCGGAGAAGGCGACGACGCTGCCCTGGTACATGTCCCGCTGGCTCTCGTCGAGGTCGCCGATGCGGCCGACGGCGACCACGCAGAGCAGCACGCCCACCAGGGCGCTGAACGAGATGATCGAGAGGATCTTGGCAGCGATCGGCAGGTCGGCGAACCAGCTCGCCCGGGAGCGGGGCGGGCGGGCAGGGGTGGTCATGGAGCCCTCCTGGGCAGGTGCAGACGATGCGGGGAGCGCGCCGTCGGGACCCCCGTCTCGGGGCGCCGGCGTCACTGGCAGAACGGTAAGTACGGAAGTGATCCGTCCGGCGCAATTCCGGGCGTGTCCAGGACGGAGGGCCGAATTGGTTCGGTCACCGTCCTGGAGGTGTCGACTCGACGACTGTGCAGCGATGCGTCGCCATTCCTGATCAGCCGTCGGAATGGCGACGGGGCGGCGGCCGGGGGATCCCCGACCGCCGCCCCGGGAGCCGCAGTGCAGTGCGTCAGTAGGTGAAACGAGCCACCGAGGTCCGGAGGTCGGCGGCCATGCGGGAGAGCTCGTCGACCGCCGCACGCGTCTGCGTGAGCGCCTGCGTCGTCGAGTCGGCCGCGGCCGACACCCCGGTGATGTTCTCGGCGATCTGCCCCGAGCCGCCGGCGGCCTCGGCCACCGACCGGGACATCTCCGTGGTGGTCGCGGTCTGCTCCTCCACCGCACTCGCGATCGTCGTCTGCCGGTCGCTGATCTGCGCGACGATGTGCGAGATCTCCCCGATCGCGGCCACCGCCGCGCTGGTGTCACCCTGGATGGACTGCACCCGCCGGGCGATGTCCTCGGTCGCCTTGGCCGTCTCCTGGGCCAGCTCCTTGACCTCGTTCGCCACCACGGCGAAGCCCTTGCCGGCCTCCCCGGCGCGGGCGGCCTCGATGGTGGCGTTCAGCGCCAGCAGGTTGGTCTGCTCGGCGATCGAGGTGATCACCTTCACCACGTTGCCGATCTCCGCCGAGGACTCCCCCAGCTTGGCGACCGTCGCCGTCGTCGTCTCGGCAGCGGTGACCGCGCGGGCCGCGACGTCGGAGGCCTCGGCGGCGTTGGTCGCGATCTCCCGGATGCTCGCGCCCATCTGCTCGGCACCTGCCGCCACCGTCTGCACGTTGCGCGACACCTCCTCGGCGGCACCGGCCACCACGCCCGACTGCGCGGAGGTCTCCTCCGCCGACGCGGAGATCTGCGCCGAGGACGCCGACAGCTCCTCCGACGACGCGGCCACCGCGTCGGCCGACGAGGCCACGGACGACAGCACGGCGCGCAGGCTCTCCTGGGCCACGCCCAGCGCGCCAGCCATCCGGCCCAGCTCGTCCTGGCCCCGCACCTCGGGCGCCACCGTCAGGTCACCGGCCGCGAGGGCCTCGACCGACGTCTGCACCGACCGCACCGTCCGGGTGATCCGCCGGACGACGAACACGGTCAGCCCACCGGCGACGGTGATGCCGGCGGCGAGCGACAGCCACAGGGTCAGGACGGCGGTGTCGGCGATCTTCTGGGCGTCGTCGGTGTCGGTCTGCCCAGCGGCCACGCGGCGCTCCTGCATGGCCGAGTACTCGTCCATGATGACGTCGGTGGCCTGCTGCAGGGGACCGCTGAGGATCTGCCCGGCGGCGACCAGGTTGCCGGCGTCGGCCGCGGGGACCAGCTGCCCGTCGGCGATCGCGTAGTAGTCGTCCAGGTGACCCCGGAAGGTCGTGAAGGCCTCCTTGTTGACCGTCACCTCGGCGTAGGCGTCGAGCTGGCCCTCCAGGGTCTGCCGCCGCTCGGCGAGCTCGGTGCGCAGGGTGGCCCGGGTCTGGGGGTCGGCCAGGCCGTACTGCGTGTACCGGGCGCGGTCGCCCTGGTAAGAGCGCTGGATCTCGGCCAGGTCGGACAGCGTGACGACGTTGTCGTTGATCCGGGCCGCGGCGGCGTTGAGCGACCCGATACGCAGGACGGCGAGGACGGTCATCGCGACCGCGACCACTGCGAGCACCGCGACGGCGGCCCCGATCTTCACGCCGATCGGGCGGTCGGCGAACCAGCCTCCGGAGCGCCCGGAGGGGGAGGAAGTGCGATCAGACATGGGTGCTCCTGAGGGCCGGATGGCACGACGAGGTGTGTGCGGCGGAAATGGTGAACCGTTCCCTCGTCGCGTCCACCCCATCTCCGAGCGTGTCGCGCGACTCCGCCCGAGAAATGTCGGCGACCGCATTCCGCGGACCGGTTTGTCGACATCCCGCGCCATTCCCGGGCGCCGGGATGGTCGTCAGTCCAGGGCGTCGGCGAGCGTCTCGAGCAGGCGGACGGCGGCGGCCGGGTCGGCGACCCGGTAGCGGGCCGCGGTCTCGCCCTCGCCGACCTTGACGGTGAGGTCGCCGGGGGAGAGGGCGCGGAAGGCGTCCTCGTCGGTGCGGTCGTCGCCGAGGTAGACCGCCGCGACGGCACCGAGGTCGTCGCGGAGCCGCAGCAACGCGGTGCCCTTGTCGGCGTCGGTGACCGCGAGCTCGAGCACCTCCTTGCCCGGCTTCAGCGTCAGTGACGGATCAGCCGCGGCGCGGGCCCGCTCCAGCAGCGCGGCCGCCGCGGCGCGGTCGGTCACCTGCCGCACGTGCACCGCCGCGCTGGCCGGCTTGACCTCCAGCCGGGCGCCCGGCACTGCGGCGACGAGCGGGGCCAGCCGCTCCGCGAGCGCGTCGCGGCGGGCCGCGAGCTCGCCGGTCAGCGGGCTGTCGTACTCGGCCCCGTGGCTGCCGACCCATCGGTAGGGGCCCTCGAAGCCGCTCACCGCCCGCAGGTCGGCCACGCCCCGCCCGCTGACCAGCGCCACCGTGACGCCGTCACGGGCGGCGAGCCGCGCCAACGCTCCTGCTACCCCCGGCAGCGGCACGGCGGCCGAGGGGTCGTCCACCAGGGGCGCGAGGACGCCGTCGTAGTCGCTGGCCACCAGCAGCGGCCGCCGTCCGGCCACCCCCGCCAGCGCCTCGGCGAGGTCGGCCGGCAGCGCGCCGGTGGCCGCCGCCGGCCGGCTCACGCCTTCGCCTGCAGCGCGTCGAAGAAGGAGTTGGCCCAGTGCTCGAGGTCGTTGCGGGCCAGGTGGCGGCGCATCGCGCGCATCCGCTTGGCCGCCTCGGCCGGCTCGATCCGGAGGGCCCGCACCAGCTGGTTCTTGACCCCGGCGATGTCGTGCGGGTTGACCAGGAAGGCCTGCTTGAGCTCGGCGGCGGCGCCGGCGAACTCGGAGAGCACCAGGGTGCCGCCGAGGTCGCTGCGGGCCGCGACGTACTCCTTGGCCACGAGGTTCATGCCGTCGCGGTAGGGCGTCACGAGCATGACGTCTGCGGCCCGGTAGAGCGCGGCCAGCTCCTCGCGGGGCACCGACTGGTTGATGTAGTGGACGGCCGGCCCGCCGAGGGTGCCGAAGACGCCGTTGACGTGGCCGACCTGCTGCTCGATCGTCTCGCGCATGTGCACGTAGTGCTCGACCCGCTCCCGGCTGGGCGTGGCGACCTGCACCATCACCGTGTCGGGGACCTCGACGACGCCGTCTTCCAGCAGCTCCTGGAAGGCGTTGAGCCGGACGGCGATGCCCTTGGTGTAGTCCAGCCGGTCCACGCCCAGGATGATCTTCCGCGGGTTGCCGAGCTCGGCGCGGATCTCCTCCGCCCGCTTGACGACGTCGGGCCGGTTGGCCAGCTCCTCGAACGCCTTGACGTCGATGGAGATGGGGAAGGCGCGCGCCGTGACCGTGCGGCCGTCGTACTCGATCGTCGAGCCGCGGGCGGGCAGGTCGTGCAGCCGGCGGGCCAGCTGCACGAAGTTGGCCGCCGCGGCGGGCCGCTGGAACCCCACCAGGTCGGCGCCGAGCAGGCCCTCGACGATGGCCGACCGCCACGGCAGCTGGGTGAACAGCTCGTAGGGCGGGAAGGGGATGTGCAGGAAGAAGCCGATGGTGAGGTCCGGGCGCTGCTGGCGCAGCATGGCCGGCACCAACTGCAGCTGGTAGTCGTGCACCCACACGATCGCGCCCTCGGCGGCCACCTCGGCGGCCCGCTCCGTGAAACGCTTGTTGACCTGGACGTAGGTGTCCCACCACGTCCGGTGGTACTCGGGCTTCTCGACCACGTCGTGGTACAGCGGCCACAGCGAGGCGTTCGACATGCCCTCGTAGTACTGGTCGACCTCCTCCTCGGAGAGCGGCACGGGGACCAGCGACATCCCGCCGGACTCGAAGGGCTCGGGCGCCTCGCCGGCCGACCCCGACCAGCCGACCCAGGCGCCGCCACGGCCGGCCACGAACGGCTCCAGCGCGGTCACCAGGCCGCCGGGGCTGCGCTGCCAGCGGGTGCTGCCGTCGGGGTCGGTGACCTGGTCGACCGGCAGCCGGTTGGCCACCACGACGACGGGGCTGTCCGCCTTCTCGTCTCCTGCCGCTGTCCCAGCCATACCGCCCCCGACCCTACTGAGCGCGGCCGGAACCGGCAGCGCCATGCTCACCCCGGGGCCATGACGTACCCCAGCGCGGCCGCCCCCACCCCCAGGACGACGGTGGCGAGCACGTGGGCCAGCCCGCGGGCGAGCCGGCGCTGCTCGACCATCCGCACCACGTCGGCGCCGAACGTCGAGAAGGTCGTGAGCGTCCCGCAGAAGCCGGTGCCCACCAGGGCGACCACCGCCGGGGGAGTGGCGGCGGCCCCCAGCACCAGGCCGAGCAGTGCACTGCCCACGACGTTGACGGTCAGCGTGCCGCGGGCCGGGTCGCCCCCGCTGCGGGCCGCCAGCCGGGTGGCCAGCAGCCGCAGCGGGGCGCCGACCAGCGCACCGGCCACCACGAGCAGCGGCGTCACCGGTCGCGGGCGGCCCGCACCGCCAGGGCGCCGCCGGCCACGGCCAGCACGCCGCCGACGACGGAGACGAGCACGTAGCCGGCGGCCAGGAGCGGCTCGCCGGCCTCGGCCAGCCCCACCGTCTCGACCGCGAACGCGGAGTAGGTCGTGTAGCCGCCCAGCACGCCAACAGCGAGGAACGGCCGCGCCCACGGCGGCTCGGGGGAGCGGGCGGTCAGGACCGCGATCAGCGCGCCGAACACCAGGCAGCCGGTGAGGTTGACCAGCAGCGTGGCCCACGGCCACCCGCCGGGGGAGTGCGGCAGCGCCGTCGCCACACCCCAGCGGGCCAGCGCGCCGAGCGCGCCACCGAGCGCCGCGAGCAGGTACGCCACGGTCCCGTCCTCCCGTCATCCGCGGCGATCATGACGTGCCGGGAGCGACACACCGCATCCTTCCGGTGTGTCACCACCGCAGGTCCATGATCGCCGGGCATCAGGAGGCCGGCTGCACCGGCTCGTCGACGGTGTCGCGTCGGCGACGCCACACCGGCTCGAGCGCCGCCAGTTCCTCCTGGGTCGCCACGCGGAACGGGGGAGTGGTCGGCGGCTGCAGCGCCTGCGGCCCCTGGCCGCGGGTGGCGCGCAGGCTCGCCGCGACCGCCACGCCGAGGATCGTGGCGATGACGGCCAGGCTGACGGTCGTCGGGATGTAGTAGACGTCGATCTTGAGCAGCATCTTGACGCCGACCCACATCAGGACCAGCGCCAGGCCCACCTTGAGGTACACGAACCGGTGGATGAGGTCGGCGAGCAGGAAGTACATCGCCCGCAGGCCGAGGACGGCGAAGGCGTTGGCGGTGAAGACGAGGAAGGGCTCCTCGGTGACGGCGAAGATCGCCGGGATGGAGTCGACGGCGAAGACGACGTCGGTGACCTCCACGAGCACCAGCACGGCCAGCAGCGGGGTGGCCAGCAGGACGCCGTCCCGCCGGATGAGGAACCGCTGCCCGTGGTAGGCGTCGGTCATCGGCACGTACCGGCGGAACAGCCGCAGCGTCCGGGACCGAGCAGGGTCGATGTGCTCGTCGCGCTGGCGGAGCATCCGGTACCCGGTCCACATCAGGAAGGCCGCGAACACGTACAGCACCCAGCTGAAGCTCCCGATGAGCGCCGAGCCGCCGGCGATGAACAGCCCCCGCAGCACCAGCGCGCCGAGCACCCCGAGGAAGAGCACGCGGTGCTGGTACTCGCGCGGCACGGCGAAGAAGGTGAGGACGATCGCCCAGACGAAGACGTTGTCCACGGCCAGCGACTTCTCGATGAGGTAGCCGGCGAAGTACTGCTGGCCGAACTCGGCGCCGTGGGCCCACCAGACCCAGGCCCCGAACGCGACGCCGATGACCACCCACACCGCCGACCACGCGGCCGCCTCGCGCACGCCGATCACGTGCGCGCGGCGGTGGGCGAACAGGTCGACGGCGAGCATGCCGACGATCAGGCCGAGCACGGCCAGCCAGAGGGACAGCGAGACGTCCACGGGGGACCTCCTCCGATCGGAACCGACCGGAGGTCTCTCCCAGCCCCGTCTCGGGCTCGCTCCGCCGGACCCCTCCAGCTGGGGACGTACTGGCGACGGAGCGCTGCGGGGATACTCCCCTCCGAGGACGAGTGAAGCAGACTTCAGCTGTCCGTGCCAGCCCGCCGAGGAGACCCGTGACCGACGACCCGCGTCCGTCGTGGACGTTCCTCACCAACCACGGCCACGTGCTGCTCGCGGTCGCCGCCGATCCGGACGCACGCGTCGAGGAGATCGCCGCACGGGTCGGCATCACGTCCCGCGCCGTCCTGGCCATCCTGCGCGACCTCGAGGAGGCCGGCTACGTCACCCGCAGCCGCCGGGGCCGCCGCACCCACTACGAGGTTCGGCCACACCGGCCGTTCCGGCACCCGAGCACGGCCCACCGCGAGGTCGACGACCTGCTCGCCATCTTCACCCGGTGACGAGTCGGCCCCGTCCCTGGTCCCGCCCCGAGCATGCGGAAGGTGGGGGGACGGGGTCCTCCTTCAGCGCCGGCGGGTCTCGGGGAAGAGCAGGTCGACGAAGCGCTCCACGGTCGGCTGCGGCTCGTGGTTGGCCAGCCCCGGCCGTTCGTTGGCCTCGATGAACACGTGGTCGGGGCCCTCGACGTCGGGCACCAGGAAGTCCAGCCCCGTCACCGGGATGCCGATGGCCCGGCTGGCCCGGACGGCGGCCTGCGCGATCGCCGGGTGCAGTCGGTCGGTGACGTCCTCGATGGTGCCGCCGGTGTGCAGGTTCGCCGTCCGCCGGACCTGGACGCGCTCACCCACCGGCGGGACGTCGTCCATGGCGTACCCGGACTCGGCGACCACCTCGGCGGTCGTGTCGTCGAGCGGGATGCTCGACTCACCGCCGGTGGCCCGCTCCCGCCGGCGGCTGGTGCTGCGCACCAGCTCGGTGACGGGGGAGCGGCCGTCGCCGACCACCTCGGCGGGACGGCGCACCGCGGCGGCCACCACCTCGTGGTCGATGACGACGACCCGCAGGTCCTGGCCCTCGACGAGCTCCTCGACCAGCACGTCGGGGCAGTAGTGCAGGGCCAGGCGCACCGCCCGGTCCAGCGCCGCCTCCTCACGCACACCGACGGTGATGCCCCGTCCCTGCTCCCCGCGAGCGGGCTTGACCACGACCTCGCCGCACTCGGCCAGCAGTGTGCGGCCGGCCTCCAGGTCGTCCTCGGTGACGGTCGCGCCGCGGGGCACGAGGACGCCGGCCCGCTCCATGATCCGCCGGGTGACCCGCTTGTCGTCGCAGCGGCTCATCGCGACCGCGCTGGTGAACTCCGACAGCGACTCCCGGGTGAGCACGGTGCGCCCGCCCAGCGACAGCCGGATCTCGCCCCACTCGGCGTCGTTGACCTCGACGCGGATGCCGCGCTCGAGCGCCTCCTCGGCGATGAGCCGCGCGTAGGGGTTGAGCTCGGCCAGCCCCGGCGGGCGGGCGGCGAACAGCGGCGTGTTGATCGGGTTCTTCCGCTTCACGCACAACGCCGGCACCCGGTGGAAGCCGAGCTTGCGGTACAGCGCGATCGCCCCGGTGTTGTCGTGCATGACCGACAGGTCGAGGTAGGCGCGGCCGCGGCCCACGTAGCGCTCGGCCAGCACCCGCACCAGCGCCTCACCGGTGCCGGGCGGGGCGTCCTGCGCGTCGACGGCCAGACACCACAGGCTGGCCCCGCCCTCCGGATCGCCGAAGGCGAGCACGTGGTCGACGCCGGTGACCGTGCCGACGATCCGGCCGGTCCGCCGGTCCTCGGCCACCAGGTAGGTGAAGCACCGGGTGCGGTGGTTGGCCCACATGGTGTCGGCGTCCCCGGTGACCATGCCGTTGCGTGCGTAGATGTCGTTGACCTGCCGCATCTCGTCCAGCGCGGTCACCGTGCGCACGAAGACGCCGCGGATGAGCTCGGCACGGGGCCGGTAGCGGTGCAGGTCGAGCCGGTAGACGTAGCTGGGGTCGATGAACAGCTCGTCGGGCGCCATCCCGACCATCACGTGCGGGTCGCGCGGGTAGATGCAGATGTCGCGCCGACCGCTCTCCTCCGAGCGCAGGGCCTTCACGATGCCCTCGAGGCTGGAGAAGGTCTGCCCGAAGACCAGCCGGCCCCAGGCCAGGTCCAGGACGACGTCGGAGGCCATCCCCTGCCGCTGGTGCTCGGAGACCTGCTGCCAGGGGCGGCTGGTGGAGGGGGTCTCGGACACCGGGAGGCGCCGCCGGTGCCCCGCGATCCGGGGCACGCTCAGACCCCGTGGGCCTGCAGCCAGAGCTCCAGCAGACCCAGCTGCCACAGCTTGTTGCCGCGCAGCGGGGTGAGCTCGCCGTTCGGGTCGCCCAGCAGCCGGTCGACGTACTCCGGCCGGAACAGCCCGCGCTCGCGGGCGGCGTCGTCGGTCAGCGCGTCGCGCACCAGGTCGAGCACCTTGCCCTCGAGGTGGGTGATCGCCGGGACCGGGAAGTAGCCCTTGGGCCGGTCGATGACCTCCGGCGGGATGATCCGCCGGCCGATCGCCTTGAGCACGCCCTTGCCGCCGTCGGCCAGCTTCAGCTCCGGCGGGCACATCGCGGCCAGCTCGACCAGGTCGTGGTCGAGGAAGGGCACCCGGGCCTCCAGCCCCCAGGCCATGGACATGTTGTCCACCCGCTTGACCGGGTCGTCGACGAGCATGACCTCGCTGTCCAGGCGTAGCGCGGCGTCCACGGCGGTGTCGGCGTGCGGCGCGGACATGTGCCGGCGGACGAACTCCAGGCTCGGGTCGCCGTCCACCGCGTAGCGGTCGGTCACGAGCCGGGCCATGTCGGCGGCGTCGCGGTCGAAGAACGCCCTCGCGTAGGTCTCCACCGCCTGCTCGCGGTCCACGCCCTGCAGCGGCGGGTACCAGTGGTAGCCGGCGAAGACCTCGTCGGCGCCCTGCCCGGACTGCACCACCCGGATCGACTGGCTGACCCGCTCCGAGAGCAGGTCGAAGGCGACGACGTCGTGGCTGACCATGGGCTCGGCCATCGCGTGGATGGCGTGGCCGAGCGCCGCGGCCAGCTCGTCGGAGGCGACCCGGATGCGGTGGTGGTCGGTGCTGAACCGCTCGGCGATGACGTCGGAGTACTGGAACTCGTCACCCTCGCGGCCGCCGACCGCCTCGAAGCCGATCGAGTAGGTGGCCAGGCCGGACTGCCCCTCCTCGGCGAGCAGGCCGACGATCAGGCTGGAGTCCAGGCCGCCGGAGAGCAGCACGCCGACCGGGATGTCGGCCACCAGCCGTCGTCGGACGGCGACCCGCAGCGCCTCCTCGATCGCGTCCTCCCAGTCGCGGGCGGACCAGCTCGCGTGCTCGGGACGGCGCTCGTAGCGGGCCTCCCAGTAGCGGTGCTCACGGGAGGTGCCGTCGGCTTCGACCACCCGCACGGTGGCCGGGGGCAGCTTGCGGACGCCGTTGACGATCGTCCGCGGCGCGGGGACGACGGCGTGCCAGGTGAGGTAGTGGTGCAGCGCCACCGGGTCGATGGAGGTGTCGACGTCCCCGGCCTGCAGCAGCGCCGGCAGGGAGGAGGCGAAGCGCAGCCGACCGGGCGTCTCGGCCAGGTAGAGCGGCTTGATGCCCAGCCGGTCGCGGGCGAGCACCACGCGGCCGGTGTCGCGCTCGGTGATGACGAACGCGAACATGCCGTGCAGGTGCTCCACCACCGCGGTGCCCCAGTGGTGGTAGCCCTTGAGGATCACCTCCGTGTCGGAGGTGGAGAAGAAGCGGTAGCCGTGGCCCTCGAGCTCGGCGCGCAGCTCCTTGTAGTCGTAGATGCACCCGTTGAAGACCGCGGTGAGGCCGAGCTCGTTGTCCACCATCGGCTGGCTGCCGGCCGGCGACAGGTCGATGACCGACAGCCGGCGGTGCCCGAAGGCCACCCGCCCGTTGCTCCAGGCACCCTGGCCGTCCGGCCCGCGGGGGACCAGGCACTCGACCATCCGCGCCACGGCGGTGGTGTCGGCCAGGGAGCCGTCGAACCGGATCTCACCGGAGAGGCCGCACATGTGGTGATCCAACCCCACCGGCCGGGCCTGCGCGAGCGGCCGGGGCTCACGTCACACCGGTGCAACACAGCCGAGTTCCACGTGGAACAGCGGGGCGGACCCGCCACCGCGTTCGCTCCGCCGATCGGCGTCCCAGCGGCCGCGCCGTCGACGTCCCGCTGGTCGTGGTGGGGGTGCGGGCGGCCTCAGGGTCCGTCGGCCGCCAGTGCGGCCATGACCTCCGCCGTCGCCGCGTCGGCGGGCAGGAAGGCCTCGATGCTGAGCTCCGCGAGGGTGACGTCGACGGCGGTGCCGAAGGTCGTGACGGTGCTGAGGAACGCCAGCTCCCGGCCGCCGGCGTCGAGCCGCAGGGGGACGGCGACGGCGTTCGTCGCGCCGTGGCTGCGGCCGCCGGGGAGCGCCGCCAGCTCGTGCAGCAGCGCCCGCGTCCGGGGGTCGCCGGTGACGGCGAGCTCCCGGGCCAGCCGGCCGAGCACGTGGCCACGCCACTCGGCCAGGTTGCGGATCCGGCCGGCCAGCCCGTCGGGGTGCAGGCTCAGTCGCAGGACGTTGACCGGTGGCTCGAGCAGGTGCGCCGAGACCCCGCGGGTGAGCAGGTCGACGCCGGCGTTGGCGCTCACCAGGTCCCAGTGCCGGTCGACGGCGAGGGCCGGGTGCGGTGCGTGGGCGCGCAGCACGGCGTCGACCGCGGCGCGGACCGGGGCCATCTCCGCGTCATCGAGGGAGCGGGCGCGGTACTCGGGTGCGTAACCGGCCCCGAGCAGCAGCTGGTTGCGCTCGCGCAGCGGGACGTCGAGCTGGGTGGCCAGCCGCAGCACCATCTCGCGGCTGGGCTGCGACCGGCCGGTCTCCAGGAAGCTGATGTGCCGCGCGGAGACGTCGCTCTCGACGGCCAGGTCGAGCTGGCTGAGCCGGCGCCGGGTGCGCCACTGACGCAGCAGTGGCCCGAAGGTGGAGCGGGTCGGGGTCGCCGTCACGGCCCGGACGCTACGGGCGCCGCGGCCGCCCGACACCTACCTCGGAGGTAGGTGCGCATGACCTGCCAGGTCATCGACGGGCGGCCCGTCCTCGCGCAGCCTCGGGTCCAGGCCGGAGCCACCCCGGCGCCGACCCGACAGCGAGGAGGACGCACCGTGCCCGAGGACACCACCCAGGTCCAGCGGTACATCGCCGCGTGGAACGAGACCGAGCCGCAGGCCCGCCGCCGGGCGGTCGCGGCGCTGTTCACCGAGGACGCCCGTTACGTCGACCCGCTGGTCGACGTCCGCGGGCACGACGGCATCGAGGCGGCGATCGTCGCGGTGCACGAGCAGTTCCCGGGCTGGGTCTTCCGGCTCGCCGGGCCGGTCGACGCCCACCACGACCAGGTGCGGTTCACCTGGAGCCTGGGTCCGGAGGGCGAGGAGCCGCCGGTGATCGGCTCCGACGTGGCCGTCACCGACGGGGACGGCCGCTTCGCCCGGGTCTCCGGCTTCCTCGACCGGGTCCCGCAGCAGTGAGCGGGTTCGGCTCCTATGCCGTCGCCCACCTCGAGACGGTGATGATGGGCCCCGGGATCGCCGAGTACCTGGCCCGGATCGACGCCACTCTCGAGCCCTTCGGTGGGCAGTTCCTGGTGCACGGCGCCCGCGCCGAGGTCGTCGAGGGCCCGTGGCAGGGCGACCTGGTGGTCATCGGCTTCCCGGACGCCGACGGTGCCCGCGCCTGGTACTCGTCGGCGGCCTACCAGGAGATCGTGGGCCTCCGGACGGGGTCCAGCACCGGCTGGGCGGTCCTGGTGGAAGGCGTCACCGGGCCGCACCGCGCCACCGACGTCCTGGCTCCGGCTCCGTGACCGCGGGCGGCCCGGGACGTCGATCCCGGGCCGTCGATCCGGTGGGCGCCCTCGGTCAGGAAGGAGGCGAGTCGTCGCATGCCGGGTGGCCGGGTGCTGCGGGAGACGCCCGACGGGGTGGTGACGGTGAGGACCCCGTCGTCGCTCATGGTGAACCACCAGCCGCGGGCGGAGGTCTTGAGCCGGTGGTGGCTGCGGCACAGGCAGCAGAGGTTGGCGCAGTCGGTGGCCCCACCGTGGGCGTGGGGGACGCCGTGGTCGGCGACCCCGGACCCGCGACCTCCTGCACGACCCGAACGCACGTTCGGCCACTGACACTTCCGAGGTCACGTCGACCTGCAGGGACGGACCCACCGGAACGGCGCAGGCCGGCGACCACCTCGACGACCTCGGCATCGCAGAAGGCACCGCGCGGTCGGCACTTCCGCGGGCGGTGGGGACACCGGCACAGTGCTCGGCGGACGGAGCCGGACGAGCCCGAGACGGCCAGGTGCGCGAGCCGACCACGGGGGGACCCATGCCGATCACCTCATGCCACCGCCTGCGGCGCCGGATCGCCGCCGCTGCCTGTGCGGCGGCGACGTCCGCCGCCCTGCTCGCCGTCCCGCTCGGCGGCGTCGCGGCCGCCGCTCCGGCAGCGCCCGCCGCCACGGAGCCGCAGGGTGACGGTCGCGGCGAGCCCCCACCGGGTGGCGTACCGGGCGTGCCGGTGCCGTCGATCACCTGGGTGGACGCAGGCGACGGCTACCAGCAGGCCGACGTCGACGTCCCGTACGACTACGCCGACCCGCAGGGCCGCGCGTTCAGCCTGCACATGGTGCGCCTGCCCGCGGCCGACCCGGCGAACCGGATCGGCGCCCTGTTCGTCAACTTCGGCGGCCCGGGCGGCTCAGCGGCGGACATCGTGCGTGAGGTGGGCCGGCTCCTGCTCCCGCCCGAGGTACTCGCGCGCTACGACCTCGTCGGCGTCGACCCCCGCGGGACCGGCGAGAGCAAGCCGGTACGCTGCACGGGCAGCACCGCCGAGCAGGCCGCCCTGCCCTACGCCACGCTGGCCGACTTCCCCACCGACCGGGTCCAGGAGGAGCAGGCCATCGCGCAGGTGCGCGCGTTCGCGGAGGAGTGCCGGGCACGCAACGGCGACCTGCTGGACCACGTCGGCACCCTGCAGTTCGCCCGCGACCTGGATGTGCTGCGCGCGGCGATGGGGGATGAGCGGATCAACCTGTACGGCCTGTCCTACGGCACCTTCCTCGGCCAGGTGGTCGCCAACACCTTCCCCACCCGCACCGGCGCCCTGGTGCTCGACGGCGCGGTGGACCCCGCGTGGGCCAGCGGCCCTCCCGGCACCATCAGCTCGGTCCGCGAGCGCGGCGAGGTGGGCAGCACCGAGACCCTGAACCGGTTCTTCGAGCTGTGCGGGGAGGCCGGACCGCAGCTGTGCGCGTTCGCCGCCGACGGGAGTCCGGAACAGAAGTACGCCGAGCTCGCCGCCCGGCTGCGCACGGCCCCGCTGATGGTCCCGATGCCCGACCAGCCGGCGCAGCCGGTGACCTACTCGATGCTGGTCGCGGGAACCGTGAGCCTGCTCTACACCCCGGACACGTGGCCGGTCCTCGGCGAGCTGCTGGAGGCGGTGTACCTCGGCGACGGCACCGGTGTCGCCGCCGTCCTGGAGAGCCTGCCGGAGCCGCCGACGCCGGAGGGCTACGCCAACTACCCCGACGCGAGCGCCGCCATCACCTGCGCCGAGACCGACAACCCGGACGACCCCTACCGCTACGGCGAGGTCGGGCGCGCGCTGGACGCCACGACCGCGCCCTACGTCGGTTCCCGGTGGGCCTACCTCGGGCTGGTGTGCGCGCCGTGGGCCGGCCGTTCGACCGAGCGCCACACCGGCCCGTGGAACAGCTGGACCCGCAACCCGGTGCTCGTCATCGGCAACCGGTACGACCCCGCCACCCCCTACCGCAACGCGGTGGTCGTGCACGACCTGCTGCCCAACAGCACCCTGCTCACCGTCGACGGCGTCGGGCACACCTCGCTCGGCACGAGCACCTGCGCGGCCTCGGCGACCACGCTGTACCTGCTCACCGGGGCCACTCCACCGGCGGGGACGGTGTGCACCCAGGACCGCGGGGCGTTCGACCCGGTGCCGGCATCCGCCCTCACCGGCGCCATCCGGACGGGCGTGGCAGTCGGGTAGGCCGTTCACCCGGTCGGGTCAGGACCAGGGGACGCCGATCCGCCGTCCGGCCAGCTCGTGGACCTCGACCTCGACGTCGAAGACCTTGCGCAGCAGCTCCGGCGTCATCAGCTCGGACGTCGGGCCCTCGGCGACCAGCTGTCCCTCCCGCATCGCGACGATCCGGTCGGAGTAGCAGGAGGCCACGTTGACGTCGTGCACGACGAGGACGACGGTGCGGCCCAGCTCGTCGGCCATGCCGCGGAGCATCCGCATCATCTGGACGGCGTGCCGCATGTCGAGGTTGTTCAGCGGCTCGTCCAGCAGCACGTGGTCGGTGCCCTGGCACATCACCATCGCCACGTAGGCGCGCTGCCGCTGCCCGCCGGAGAGCTGGTCGAGGTGCCGGTCGGCCAGCGGGCCGAGCTCGAACCACGCCATGGCCTCGTCGACCTGGCGGTGGTCCTCGGGCGTCAGCCGACCGCCGGAGTGCGGGAAGCGGCCGAAGGCGACCAGCTCGCGCACGGTCAGCCGCACCGACATCGCGTTCTCCTGCCGGAGCACGGCCAGCCGACGGGCCAGCACCGGGCCGGGCGTCGTCGCCACGTCCAGACCGTCGACGCGCACCCGGCCGCTGTCGGCCGGCAGCAGCCGGGCGGCGACCGAGAGCAGCGTGGACTTGCCCGCGCCGTTGGCGCCGATCAGCGAGGTGATGCCGCCGGTCGGGATGGTCAGCGAGACGTCGTCCAGCACGCGGACGGCGCCGTAGGACTTGGAGACGGACTCGATCTCGATCACTGGCGGGGCTCCCGGATCAACAGGGCGATGAAGACGATCCCGCCCACGAAGTTGACGACGACGCTGAGGCTGGAGTTGAAGCCGAACACCTGCTCGAGGACCAGCTGGCCGCCGACCAGGGCGAGCAGCCCGAGCAGGGCCGCACCGGGCAGCACCCAGGCATGCCGGTGGGTGCCCAGCAGCTGGCGGGCCAGGTTGGCCACCAGCAGGCCGAGGAAGGTGATCGGCCCGACCAGCGCGGTGGCGACGGCGACGAGGACGGCGACGGCCAGCAGCGCTCGGTTGACCACCCGGCGGTGGTCGACGCCCAGGCCGACGGCGGTGTCCCGCCCCAGCGCGATGACGTCCAGCCGGGGGAGCAGCCGCCACACCCCTGCGGTGACCAGGACGACGAGGACGGCGGACAGCGCCAGCAGCTGCCGGTCGACGGAGTTGAAGCTGGCGAACAGCAGGTCCTGCAGGGTCAGGAACTCGTTGGGGTCGATCAGCCGGGAGGCCAGCAGAGTGAGGCTGGTGAAGGTGGAGCCGAGCACCACCCCGAGGAGCACCAGCACGTACACGTCGCGCTCGGTGCGGCCGAACAGCGACCGGTAGAGGACGGCGCCGAAGCCGATCAGCACGACGACCTCGATCGCGAAGCGCAGCCGCGGGTCGGTCGTGGTGACGGTGGAGGCGCCGAGGAAGAACACCCCGACCGTCTGGATCAGCACGAACAGCCGGTCGAACCCCATGATCTCCGGGGTCAGGATCCGGTTGTTGGTGACCGTCTGGAACAGCACGGTGGAGACCGCGACCGCCACGGCGACGACCGCCATGGCGGCCAGCCGGCGCCCGCGCTGCTGCAGCGCGTAGTCCCAGGAGCCGGTGACGTCGACGGTGAGGAACGCGGCGACGGCGACGGCGGTCAGGACGCCGAGTACGACGAGCGTGCGCCGCCGGCGGGTGGCCCGCTGCGGCGCGGTGAGCACGGCGGCGCCCTGCCTCCGGCGCGACCTCGCGAGCTCGGTCACGTGAACGCCCGCTTCCGGGCTCGCAGCAGCAGCCAGATGAACAGCACGCCGCCGACGACCCCGCCGATCATGCCGACCGGCACCTCGTACGGGTACCGGATGGTGCGGGCCAGGACGTCGCAGACCAGCACGAACGCCGCCCCCGTCAGCGCGGTCACCGGCAGCACCCGGCGCAGGTTGTCACCCATCGCCAGGGTCACCAGGTTGGGGACGACGAGGCCGAGGAAGGGGATCGAGCCGACGCTGACCACGACGATCGCAGTGACGACCGAGGCGATGGCCAGGCCGACCACGACCACGCGGGTGTAGGCGACGCCGAGGTTGATCGCGAAGCTCTCGCCCATCCCCGCCACGGAGAACCGGTCGGCCCACAGGTAGGCGAGCACGGTGGCGGCCAGCACCAGCCAGAGCAGCTCGTAGCGGCCGGCCAGGACGCCGGAGAAGTCGCCGTTCATCCACACGTCCATCGACTGCAGCAGGTCGAAGCGGTACGCCAGGAAGGTCGTCGCCGCGGTGACCACACCGCCGAGCAGGATGCCGACCAGCGGGACCACCACCACGTCGGTGAGCACCATCCGCTGCAGCAGCCAGACGAAGAGCGCGGTGCCGACCAGGGCGAACACCACGCCGATCGACATCTTGCCGAGCACGGAGCTCCCGCCGAACCACAGCGTGGCGACGACGATGCCCAGGCCCACCCACTCCGTCGTCCCGGCGGTCTGCGGGGAGACGAACCGGTTGCGCGTCAGGTGCATCATCACCATCCCGGCCACGGCCATCGCCGAGCCGGCCAGCAGGATCGCGAGCAGCCGGGGGACCCGGCTGGTCCACAGCACCCGCGCCTGCGCCTCGTCGGGGTCGAGCAGGTCGGCCGGTGCCAGGTCGCCGACCCCGATGAACAGGGACGCCGAGCCCGCCACCACGAGGCCGACCAGCGCGGCGGCGACGTGCCACCGCTGCACACCGCGGCGGCGCCGCACCCCGGTGGGTGCGGCGCCGCCGCGTCGTTCGTCGGTACTCGTCATCGGGTCAGGCGACGGCCGCGCCGACCTCCTCGACCATCTGCTCGACCGACGGCAGGCCGTTCGGCGCGATGTACCAGACGGACGAGTCGAGGTAGTGGACGTCGTCGTCCTCCCACGCCGTCGTCCCGCGGACCAGCTCGTTGTCGAGCACCTGCTGCGCAGCCTGACCGGACTCGCCGATGGCGGCGTCACGGTCGAGCACCAGCAGGATGTCGGGGTCCTTCTCGGCGATGTACTCGAAGGAGACGGCGTCGCCGTGGTCGGCGGCGGTCAGCCCCTCGTCGGTGGGGGTGAGCCCCAGCTCGTCGTAGACCAGGCCGAAGCGGGTATCGGGGCCGTAGGCGCTGACCTCGCCGGCGTTGGTCATCACGAACAGCGCGTCGCCGGCGCCCTGCGCGGCCGCCCGCACCTCGGCGACCCGCTGGTCGAGCGCGGCCAGCCGGTCGGCGACGGCGTCCTCCTGGCCGAAGACCTCCGCCAGGGTGGTCACCCGCTCCTCGAAGGAGGCCAGGAAGTCCTGGTTGTCGACCGTCAGGTCGATGGTGGGGGCGATCTCCGCGAGCTCGGGGTACACCGCGGCCGAGCGCCCACCGACGATGATCAGGTCCGGCTCGAGGGCGTTGACCGCCTCGTAGTCCGGCTCGAACAGCGAGCCGACCTTGGCGTACTCGTCCCCCGAGTACTTCGCCAGCGACTCCGGGTAGGTCGCCTCCGGCACGCCGGCCACCTCGACGCCGAGGCTGTCCAGCGTCGACAGCACGCCGACGTCGAAGACGACGACCTCCTGCGGGTCGGCCGGGACGGCGGTCTCGCCCTGCGCGTGGGTGACGGTGACCTCGTCGGTTCCCGCGGCGGCCTCGGCGGTGGTGTCCTCGCTGCCGCCGCAGGCGCTGACGGCGAGGGCGGTCGCCACGGTGAGGGAGAGGGCGGCCAGCGGCCGGGCCTGCGTGCGCATCGTGCTCCTGTCGTACAGAGGTGAGGCGTGGCTAAGTGAGGCATGCCTAACCTGCCACACCCCTCGTTGCACGTGTCAACCGGGTCCTGTCGGGCAGGGGAGTGACCATGGAGATCCGCACACTGGGACGGCTGACCGTCCCGGCCCAGGGACTGGGCTGCATGGGGATGAGCGAGTTCTACGGCACCGGGGACCGGGCGGAGGCCGAGCGCACCATCCAGCGGGCGCTGGACCTCGGCGTCACCTTCCTCGACACCGCGGACATGTACGGCCCCTTCACCAACGAGCGGCTCGTCGGGAAGGCCATCGCCGGCCGGCGCGACGAGGTGGTGCTCGCCACCAAGTTCGGCAACGAGCGCGGTGAGGACGGCTCGTTCCTCGGCATCAACGGCAGGCCCGACTACGTGCACCGCGCCTGCGACGCCTCGCTGCAGCGGCTCGGCGTCGACGTCCTCGACCTGTACTACCAGCACCGGGTCGACACCACCGTCCCGGTGGAGGACACCTGGGGCGCGCTGGGGGAGCTGGTCGAGGCGGGCAAGGTGCGCCACGTCGGCATCTCCGAGGCCGCGCCGGAGACCATCCGCCGGGCGCACGCGGTGCAGCCGGTGACCGCCGTCCAGACCGAGTACTCGCTGTGGACCCGCGACCCCGAGGACGACGGCGTGCTGGCCACCTGCGCCGAGCTCGGCATCGGCTTCGTCGCCTACTCACCGATCGGCCGCGGCTTCCTCTCCGGCCAGATCCGCAGCATCGACGACCTCGCCCCCGACGACTTCCGCAGGGACAACCCGCGCTTCCAGGGCGAGAACTTCGCGAGGAACCTGGAGCTCGTCGACCGGGTCCGCGAGATCGCCGACGAGAAGGGCGTGACCGCCACCCAGCTCGCGCTGGCCTGGGTGATGGCGCAGAGCGACCGCGCGGGCAACCCGACCATCGTGCCCATCCCGGGCACCAAGCGGGTGGCCTACCTCGAGGAGAACGCCGCGGCCGCCGACGTCCGGCTGACCGACGACGACCTGCGCCGGCTGGACGAGGCCGCGCCCGTGGGCGCCACGGCGGGGGACCGCTACCCGGACATGTCCAGCGTGCACCGCTGAAACAGGACCACCTTGCCCCCACCCCTCGGGGGAGGACCCCCTCCTCCCCACCCTCCGCAGGCTCAGGGCGGAGCCCGGGACGGGGCCAGCGGGCCCTGATGGTGAGCCGCCCCCTGCACGGGAGGATGGCGGCCGTGCCCGACACTCCTGCCGCGGGGTCCGCCCGGTGACCCTCCCGCTGGTGGTCGCGGTGACCGTGACCGCCGGGCTCCTGGCCCTGGCCGGGGTCGCCTCCACCCTCGCCCGTCGGCGGATCGGCCTGCTGCACCTGTGGGGCGCAGGACTGCTGGAGGTCCTGCTGCTGGTGCAGGCGGCCCTCGCCGTCGTACCCCTGCTGCGCGGGGAGCGGCTGGCCGACACCCCGACCTTCCTCGGCTACCTGGCCGGCATCGTGCTGCTGCCAGTCGCCGGGGCGCTGTGGGCACGGACGGAGCCGAGCCGCTGGGCGGGCACCGTGCTGGCCGTGGCGGCCGGGGCGGTGGGCGTGATGATCTGGCGGCTGCAGGAGCTGTGGGAGGCGACGGGTGGCTGAGACGACGGGGGACCGGTCGGGGACCGCCGGCGGGCCCGGCCGGGTGCTGGTCGCGGTGTACGGCGTCTTCGCCCTCGCCGCCGGCGCGCGGGCCGCCGTCCAGCTGTCGACCCGCTTCGCCGAGGCCCCTGTGGCCTACCTGCTCTCCGCGCTGGCCGCCGTCGTCTACGTCGTCGCCACCGTGGCCCTGGCCCGTGGGGGACGCCGGGTCGCCCTCGTCGCGATCACCGTCGAGCTGGTCGGCGTCCTCGTCGTCGGCACGCTGTCGCTGGTGGACCGCGCCGCCTTCCCCGACGAGACGGTGTGGTCGGCGTACGGCCGCGGCTACCTGTTCATCCCGCTGGTGCTCCCGGTCGTCGGGCTGCTCTACCTGCGCCGCACCGCGCAGGCGCCGTCCCGCTGACCCGCCCGCGGCGGTGGGGGCAGCGAGGTCCTCTCAGAAGTCCCCGCCGCCGAAGTCACCGCCGAAGTCGCCCCCGCCGAAGTCACCGCCGTCGGCACCGGCGGCGAAGTCCCCACCCGGGTCGCCGCCGTAGTCGCCCCCGTCAGCGCCGGCGCCGTCCTCGTAGCCCTCGGCGTAGGCCTCCTCGTCGCCGCCGCCGAACAGACCGCCGTCACCGAGGCCGGTGTCGAACAGCGCGTCGGCGACCGCCGTGCCGACCACCAGGCCGCCGACGGTGCCGAGCAGGCTGGCACCCAGGGTGCTGCCGAAGCCGGGCCCGCCGTAGCCACGTCCGTAGCCGCCGCCGTACCCGGGGCCGTAGCCACCGCCGTACCCCGGTCCGTAGCCGCCCGCTCCGAAGCCGCCGCCAAAGGCCCGCTCGAGAGTGCCCGGCTGGCGCACCTCCGCGCGGGTGGCGGCGCGGGCGAGGGAGCGCGGGTCGTCCGAGCGCGGCCGCTCCGACGAGGGCACCGCGGCGGCCAGCTGGACCAGCACCTCCTGCCGCTGCTGCGGCGAGAGCTGGGCGAAGGCCTCCGCGTGCGCCTCCTCGATCTTGTCCGGCGGCGCGGTGCGCAGCAGGTACCGGTAGCGCTCGATGGCCTGCTGGTCGGTGGGCGCCCCACCCTGCGGCGGGGGCGACGTCTGGTAGCCGTCGTACTGCGGCGCGGTGTGCTGGTACCCGTCGTACCGGTCGTGGTCGGAACGGCGGCGGCCGAAGAGCCGGTCGAGCAGTCCCATGGCGATCGTCTCCCTCCGGTCGGGGAACGGCGTACCCCGCCGGAGGGGTTCCCGCGGGGCCGCGTCCCACACGTGGGGGCGTGGACCCGCTGGTCAACGTCCCGGACCGTGGTGGCCGGGGCGCGAGGTGCGCGGTTAGGGTCGGTGCCGTGCCGGCCGAGCGGGACCGACCGCAGGACTCGTCCCTCCTCCAGCGCCCCGACGGCGTGGTGGGCCGCGAGGAGGCCGGCGTCGTCAGCGCCGCCGCCGCCGTCGTCGAGCACTCGGGCACCGGTGCCGCGTCGTCCGCGCTGCCCGCCGTGCTGGCCGACGTCCCGGTGGCGGTGCTGCTCATCGACCGCGGCGCCGGGGCGGTCACCTACGCCAACAGCGCAGCGGTCGAGCTGGCCGGCAACGTCCGCCTCCCCGTCGACATCGACACGTGGGGCGCCTCCGTGGGCCTCACCGACCTGGGCGGCCGGCCCCTGGCCAGCACGTCCGGCCCGCTGTCGCTGGTCGCCCAGGGTCTCCCGGTCACCGGCGAGGCGGTGCGGATCGTGCCGGGCCATGCGGACGACGGCCTGCCCGACCAGGACCCCGGCGACCGCCCCGACCAGCTGCTGTGGGTCACCGGCTTCCCGCTGTCCCGACCCGAGAGCGACGAGCACCTGTCGCTCGTGGTCTTCCTCGAGGTCGATCCCGGCGAGAGCGACGCCGCCGGCGACCCGCTGCAGGCGCTGCGGGAGCGGGCTGTGGTCGCCACCGACATCGCCTTCACGATCACCGACCCCAGCGAGCCGGGCAACCCGCTGGTGTGGGTCAACCCGTCCTTCACCCGCATCACCGGCTACGGGTACGACGAGGCCGTCGGCCGCAACTGCCGCTTCCTGCAGGGGCCGGCGACCGACCCCGCGGCCGTCGCCGCGATCCGCACCGCGGTGGCGCAGCAGCGGGCGGTCACCACGACGCTGCTCAACCACCGCAAGGACGGCACCGCCTTCTGGAACCAGCTGTCGATCAGCCCGGTCTTCGACGGCGAGGGCGGGCTGGTCAGCTTCGTCGGCGTGCAGACCGACGTCACCGAGCGGGTGCGGGTGGAGCACGAGCGGGAGGCCGCCTTCGCCGCCGAGCAGACCGCCCGCCACGAGGCCGAGCTGGCCCGGGCGGCGGCCGAGCAGGCACGGGCCGACGCCGAGCGGGCCCGCGCGGACGCCGAGCGCATCCAGGGCCGCCTGGCGCTGATGGCCGAGGCGACGAGCACGCTGATCGCCACGCTGGACCTCACCGACGTCCTCGACCGGCTGGCCCGGCTGTGCGTGCCGCTGCTCGCCGACTGGGTGTTCATCTCCCTGGTCGACGACACCGGGACGATCCGCGAGACCGCCTCCCGGCACCGCGACGGCCTCGAGGAGGAGCTGCGGGTGCTGGCCACCCAGCACGCGCCGCACCTGCCGGAGAGCTCGCCGACCCGGCGCAGCATCGCCGGCTCCCGGCCGGTGCTCGTCCAGCGGGCCGGCGCCGACCTCGACGAGCTGTTCACCTCCGAGGCCGCCCGCGAGGCCGCCGAGCGGCTCGGCACGGGGTCGCTGCTCGCCGTCCCCATGGTCGCCCGCCGGCGGACCCGCGGCGCCATCCTGCTGGCCCGCGCCGACACCGAGCGGCCCTTCGACCAGGAGGACGTCGACCTCGCCGAGGACCTCGTCCGCCGCGCCGCGCTGACCATGGACAACGTGCGCCTCTACCAGCAGGAGCACACGGTCGCCGACACGCTGCAGCGCTCGCTGCTGCCCGAGCTGCCGGCCATCCCCGGCGTGGAGTCCGCCGCCCACTACGTCAGCGCCTCCACGGCGGCCGACGTGGGCGGTGACTTCTACGACCTGCTGCACCTGCCCGACGGGTCGATCGGCGTGGTCATCGGCGACGTCGTCGGCCACGACATCGCGGCCGCCGCGGCCATGGGCCACCTGCGCGGGCTGATCCGCGCCTGCGCCTGGGAGGCGCCCGACCCCGACCCCGGCGTCGTCCTGGCGCGGGTGGACCGACTGGTGCAGGGCCTGGGCGTGGCCTCGATGGCGACGATGGTCTACGCCCGGGCGGTGCCCCCGACCGAGGACGGCGCACCGTGGCGGCTGCACCTGGCCAGCGCCGGCCACCCGCCGCCGCTGCTACGCACCGCGGACGGCGGCGTGCAGCTCCTGGACGGCGTGACCGGCCTGCTGATCGGCGTCGACGGCAGCCTGCCCCGGCGGACGACGTCGATCGACCTGCCGCGCGACGCCACGCTGCTGGCCTACACCGACGGGCTCATCGAGCGGCCGGGCA
This sequence comes from Geodermatophilus sp. URMC 65, assembly GCF_053502545.1. Lineage (NCBI taxonomy): Bacteria > Bacillati > Actinomycetota > Actinomycetes > Geodermatophilales > Geodermatophilaceae > Geodermatophilus > Geodermatophilus sp. URMC 65. The sequence goes on along the minus strand of NZ_CP199954.1, from coordinate 2,751,555 downwards.
CCGACCTCGACGAGGGCATCGCCGAGCTGGTCGGCCGGCTGGCGGCCGCCCCGGTCGAGGCGGGCCCGCGCGCGCTGTGCGACGCCGCGGTCGCCGGCTCCCTCGACGGGCGGGACGACGTCGCGCTGATCGCCGTCCGGTTCCGCCAGCTGTCCTAGCCCTCGGCCGCGCGGGTCTCCAGCAGGCCGTAGGCGCCGCGGTGGAACAGCAGCGGCCGCCGTCCGGGATCCGCACCGAGGTCCAGCACCCGGGCAGCGACGAGGGTGTGGTCACCGCCGTCGTACTCCGCCCACAGCTCGCAGTCGATCCAGGCGACGACGTCGTCGAGCACCGGCTGGCCCTGCGGGCTGGGCCGCCAGGACACCCCGGCGAACTTGTCGGCGCTGGACCGGGCGAACCGGGCCGACAGCGCGGTCTGGTCCTCGGCGAGCACGTTGACGCAGAAGCGTCCGAGCTCGCGCAGCCGCGGCCAGGTGCGGGAGGCGCGCGCGGGCGCGATGACCACCAGCGGCGGGTCCAGGGACAGCGAGCTGAACGACTGGCAGGTGAAACCGATCGGCCCGTGCTCGCCCTGGGCGGTCACCACGGTGACGCCGGAGGCGAAGTGTCCGAGGACGTCACGCATGGTGCGGGGGTCGACCGTCCCGCCCCCCGACGGCGGCTGGCTCATGACCTCCAGCCAACCACGCAGGTGCCGGTCACCCCGCCACGGGAGACGAGCGGGGCACCGAGCGACCCCCCGCCCGGTACAGCGAGCTGGGCAGCTCGTGCCCGACGGCCTCCTCGGTGACCCGGGCGGCGGCGAGGACGGCGTCGAGGTCCAGCCCGGTGCGCACGCCGGACTCCTCGAGCATGTACACCAGCTCCTCGGTGGCGATGTTGCCGCTGGCGCCGGGCGCGAACGGGCAGCCGCCGAGACCGCCGACCGAGGAGTCCAGCTGGGTCACCCCCGCCTGGACGGCGGCCAGCGCGTTGGCCTGCCCGGTGCCGCGGGTGTCGTGGAAGTGCACGCCCACGTCGACGCCCGGGCAGGCCCGGCGCACGGCGTCGAGCAGCTGCACGACCCGCATCGGGGTGGTCGTGCCGATCGTGTCGCCCAGGCAGAGCCGGTCGGCACCGGCGGTGACCGACGCGCGGGCGACGTCCACGGTGCGGGGGATCGGTGTGCGGCCGTCGAAGGGGCAGTCCCAGGCGGTCGCGATCACCACCTCCAGCGAGCCCCCGGCGCCGTGCGCCAGGGCGGCGATCTCGCCGACCGCCGCCACCGCCTCGGCGGTGCTGCGGCCGGCGTTGGCCCGGCTGTGCCCGTCGGAGGCCGAGACCACGTACTCCAGGTCGGCGACGCCGGCGTCCACCGCGCGGGTGGCGCCCCGGGCGTTGGCGACCAGGGCGGAGAAGAGCACGCCGTCGAAGGCGTGCAGCTCGGCGGCCACCTGGTCGGCGTCGGCGAGCGCCGGCACGGCCTTCGGCGAGACGAACGAGGTCACCTCGATCCGGCGGACGCCGGTGGCCACGAGGGCCTCGAGCATCGCCAGCTTCCCCTCCAGGGGCACCGGCACCTCCAGCTGCAGACCGTCGCGCATGCCGACCTCGCGGACGTCCACAGTCGCGGGCAGCACCAGGTCGAACTCGTTCACGGGCCCTCCTCGGTCGATCACGTGACATCCTGCCCCGGCGCCGGGTTCCACGTGGAACCACGCGGACGCTCCTGGGCCGAAGAGCTGCAGCAACGGGCCGTGTCGGCGCAGGATGACCGGCACGGAGGTGAGATGTGACCGATGCGGCGGACACGCTGCCCCCGGCGGATCGCCGGAGCGCGTTCGCCAACGCGCCCATGGGGATCGTGCTCGCCACGCCGGCCGGTCTCATCGTCGACGCCAACCCGGCGCTGGCGGCGATGCTCGCGTCCACCACCGATGAGCTCTACGGCCGCTCGATGCTCGACCTCGTCCACCCCGACAACCGCGCAGCCGCCGTCGAGGCGTTCGCCGAGCTCCTCGAGGAGCGCAGGATGATGCGGCACGAGACCCGGCTGGTGCGGGCGGACGGCGGCGTGGTGCCCGTGCAGGTCACCTCGTCCTGGGTGGACGGGACGCCCGACGGCGACCCGCCGCACGTGGTCGCGATCGTCGAGGACATCACCGACCGCAAGGCCCTGGAGGCTGCGCTGGTCCACCGTTCCCTGCACGACCCGCTGACCGGGTTGCCCAACCGGATCCTGTTCAGCGACCGGCTGCACCACGCCCTGGAACGGGGGCGCCGGGAGCGGACGCCGACCAGCCTGCTGGGCATCGACCTCGACGGCTTCAAGCAGATCAACGACCAGTACGGCCACCCGGTGGGCGACGAGGTGCTCGTCGCCGTCGCCGAGCGGCTGACCTCGGTGCTGCGGGCCAGCGACACCGCAGCCCGGGTCGGCGGGGACGAGTTCAGCATCGTCTGCGAGAACAGCGGGCGGCTCGACGCCGAGGCACTCGCCACCCGGCTGCGGGACAGGGTGAGCGAGCCGCTGCGCCTGGCCGGCGGGCTGACGCTCCCGCTGACGGTGAGCATCGGGATCGGCACGGCCGAGGGCGACGTCGACCCCGAGCGGGCGTTCGAGGCCCTCGTGCGGGAGGCCGACGACGCGATGTACGTCGACAAGGCCCGCTGGCAGGACTGAAGGAGGACCCTCCTACCCCGCACCACTCGTAAGAGGACCCCGTCCTCCTCACCGCTCGCAAGCTCGCGGTGAGCCTCCGGACGGGGCCGGGCGGGACCCTGCAGGAAGGCCGTTCCAGCGGCCGACGACGTCGGTGAAGGCGGCCGCGGCCTGCTCCACCTCGGCCAGCTCGACGTACTCGTCGACGGCGTGCATGACCGCCGGGGTGCCCGGCCCCCAGACCACGATCGGGGCGCCCCGGACGACCTGCACGAGCACCGAGGCGTCGGTGAAGTAGGTGGCGGGCGTGGGCAGCACCGGCGCGGGCAGCGAGGCCACCCACGGGTCGTCGGCGGGGGTGCCGACCGGCGGCAGGTCCACCCGCACCTCGACGTCGGCCACCTCCGGCTGCGCCCGCCACCAGGCCAGCAGGTCGCCGCCGTCGGCCACGGTGCGCATGTCGACGACCACCTCGGCGCGGTCGGGGACGACGTTGGGCACCGTGCCGCCCGCGACGACCCCGGGGTTCCACGTCTCGGTGCCGAGGAACGGGTCGGTGCGGAAGGGCAGCACCCCGCCGGCCCGCGCGAGCAGGGCGGCCAGGTCCAGCACCGCGTTGTGCCCGCGCTCCGGGGTGCTGCCGTGGGCGGCCCGGCCGGCGGTCCGGACGGCGAGCCACAGCGCTCCCTTGTGGCCGAGGACCACCTGGTTCCCGGTGGCCTCCGGGACGACCACCGCGCCCACGGGGAGCTCGGCGATGGCCGCGGCCGCCGCGGCGGCCCCCTGCGAGCCGATCTCCTCGTCGCTGGTCAGCAGCAGGGCCACCGGCGTCCCCGGGTCGGCGGCGGCGAGCGCGGCCGCCGCGGCCACCACACCGGCCTTCATGTCGCTGCCACCTCGGCCCCACACCCGGCCCCCGTCGAGGTCGCCGTCGAAGGGGTCGCGCTGCCAGGCGGCCGGGTCGGTCGCGGGCACGGTGTCGACGTGGCAGGCGAGCAGCAGCTGCCGACGTCCCGGGTCGGCCGGTGTGCGCAGCAGGGTCCAGGGGTGGTCGCGGTCGCGGCCCTCGGTCACCTGCAGGTGCGGGGCGCGCTCGCGCAGCACCTCGGTGAGCGTGCCCAGGACGTCGCGCTGCGCGCCGGCGTCGCCGGAGACGGTGGGGTGGCGCACCAGCTCCCGCACGAGCGCCACCAGGTCCAGAGCAGGGGCCGTCATGGTCCGATCCTGCCCCCGCCGCCCCGGGACGGCACGGGACACGGGCGCGGGTCAGCGCAGACCGCGGACGAAGCTGACGACGGGTCCTCGAGGGTCGGGGGACGGCACCTGGCCGGGGTGGACCGGTCGCGGGGCCCGCAGGGTCCACCGACCGCCTCGTGGCCTCCCTGCAGGGTCCCGCCGCGAGCTCGCGAGTGGCGGGGGGCAGGGAGGTCCTTCCACCGACCGGGACACGGGCAGCGGCTCAGCGCCAGCCGTTGGCCGCGGTGCGGGTCCCTGGGAGCGGGGGGCCGGAGGCTCCCCCGAGCAGGGACGGGTCTCGGCTCCACGGCAGCCGGGGACGGCCGTTGGCCGCGGTGTCGGCCGGTAGGCCGACGAGGTCACACGAGCGCGCGGCCCACCGCGACGGCGCGGGTGTCCGGCGCGGCCACCCGGACGGCGTCGGCCGCCTGGTCGTCGGCCGCCTCCTGCGAGCGACGCTCGGCGTCGACCCGGGCGCGGTAGCTCTCCACCTCGTTGGTGATCCGCTGCTCGTCCCAGCCGAGGACCCCGGCCACCGCGCGGGCCACCGGCTCGGCCGACTCCACCCCTCGGTGCGGCGTCTCGATCGAGATCCGGGTGCGGCGGGCGAGCAGGTCGTCGAGGTGCTGGGCACCCTCGTGCGCCGCGCCGTAGACCAGCTCGACCATGAGGTACTCCTCGGCGCCGGGGACCGGCGCCAGCAGCGCCGGGTCCCCGGCGGCGAGCGAGAGGACCTCCGGCGTGAGCGACCCGTACCGGTTGAGCAGGTGCTCGGCACGGAAGTGCGGGATGCCCCAGCGCTCGGAGAGGGCGTCGAGGGAGTTGTGCATCGCCGCGTAGCCCTCGGCGCCGGCCAGCGGGATGTTGTCGGTGACGCTGGGCGGCACCGGCCGCGTGACGTCGACGGCGACGGCGTCCACCGCGTCGGCGGCCATCGGCCGGTAGGTCGTGTACTTGCCGCCGGCCACCGCGATCACGCCGGGCATCGGCCGGGCGACCGCGTGCTCACGGGACAGCTGGCTGGTCAGCTCCGACTCCCCGGCCAGCAGCGGGCGCAGCCCCGCGTAGACCCCGGTGATGTCGTCGTGGGTGAGCTCCGTGGTCAGCACCTTGTTGACGTGCTCGAGGATGTAGTCGATGTCGGCCCGCGACGCCGCCGGGTGGGCCTTGTCCAGCGTCCAGTCGGTGTCCGTCGTCCCGACGATCCAGTGGCTTCCCCAGGGGATGACGAACAGCACCGACTTCTCGGTGCGCAGGATCAGCCCGGTCTCGCCGTTGATCCGGTCGCGGGGGACGACGATGTGCACGCCCTTGCTGGCCCGCACGTGGAACCGGCCGCGCCCGCCGACCAGGGTCTGGATGTCGTCGGTCCACACCCCCGTGGCGTTGACGACGACCTCGGCCCTCACGTCGACCTCGCGCCCGGTCTCGACGTCCCGGACCCGGACCCCGGTGACCCGGCCGCCGGCGTGGTGGAAGGCGACGACCTCGGCCGAGTTGAGCACGGTGGCGCCGTAGGCCGCGGCGGTGCGGGCGACGGTGAGGGTGTGCCGGGCGTCGTCGGCCTGGGCGTCGTAGTAGCGGACCGCGCCGACCAGCGCGTCCGGCTTGAGCGCGGGGAACAGCTTGCGGGCGCCGGTGCGGGTGAGCTGCTTCTGCGGGGGCAGCGGGGTCGACAGCGCGCCGATGCGGGCCAGCCCGTCGTAGAGGGTGAGCCCGGCGGTGACGTAGGGCCGCTCCCAGTGGTGGGTGAGCGGGTACAGGAAGGGCACCGGCTTGACCAGGTGCGGCGCGAGCCGGCTGACGCTCAGGTCGCGCTCGTGGAGGGCCTCGCGCACCAGGCCGAAGTCGAAGGACTCCAGGTAGCGCAGCCCGCCGTGGAAGAGCTTGGACGAGCGCGAGGACGTGCCGCTGGCGAAGTCGCGGGCCTCGACCAGCGCCGTCCGCAGGCCGCGGGTCGCCGCGTCGAGCGCGACACCGGCACCGGTCACGCCCCCTCCGACGACGAGGACCTCGAAGGACTGCTCGGCCAGCTCCGCCCAGGCTCGCGCGCGCTGATCAGGGCCGAGTGCGGGGACTACGGGCATGCCGACTCCTCTGGCGGGGATTGCTCACCGACAACGGTAGGCGGGTGCTCCTGGGCCGTCGACGTGCTGCGTTCGACATCGTCGTACGCAGAGGGCCTAGGGTGACGCGCCGTGCCGGGCACCGTGCAGTCGATCGAGCGCGCCGCCACCCTGCTGCACGCCATCGTCGAGTCGGGGGGCCAGATGGGCGTCACCGAACTGGCGGGTGCGGTGGGGCTGCCGAAGACGACGACCCACGGGCTGCTGCGCACGCTGCTGGCGGTCGGGTTCGTCGAGCAGGACCAGCGCACCGGCCGCTACACCCTCGGCGCCGGCCTGCTGGGGCTGGGCTCGCACTACCTGGACGCCAACGAGTTGCGGTCCCGGGCGTCGAACTGGGCCGACTCGCTGGCCGCGCGCAGCGGGTTCGCCGTCCGGCTCGGGACGCCGGCGGGCCTGCAGGTCGTCGTCGTCCACCACGTGTTCCGGCCCGACGACTCGCCGCAGGAGCTGGAGGTCGGGTCCGTGCTGCCGGCGCACGCCACCGCGGTGGGCAAGGTCCTGCTGGCCTCCCGCCCGGCGATCGCCCGGATGCTGGCCGACACCCGGCTCGAGGTGCTGACCCCGCGCACCGTCGTCGACCCGGCGGCGCTGCTGACCGAGCTGTCGACCGTCCGCGCGCGGGGCTGGGCCGAGCAGCTGGGGGAGTACCGGCTGGGCGTGGGCGGGATCGCCGCACCGGTGCACGGGCCGGGCGGCCTGGTCGTCGGCGCGCTGGGCGTCAGCGGCCCGATCGAGGAGCTCTTCGCCGACGCGGCGCGGCCGGCGCTGCGCGCGATGGTGGTCGAGGCCGCGGCCGCGGTCTCCCGGGAGCTGGCCTCGTGACCGAGCTCGCGAGGTCACGCAGAGACACAGCACCGCCGGGCACGGACACGACGAGCGCCGGCGAGGAGGGTCCGTGACCGAGCGGTACGTGCTCGCGGTGGACCAGGGCACCACCTCGACCCGGTCGATCGTGTTCGACCGCGCCGGCCGGCTGGTCGCCGTCCGGCAGCGGGAGCACCGCCAGCACTTCCCCCGCCCCGGCTGGGTGGAGCACGACCCGGAGGAGATCTGGGCCAACACCCAGCTCACCGCCGCCCAGGCGCTGCGCGACGTCGCCGGCTCCGCCGGACAGGTGGTGGCGCTGGGCATCGCCAACCAGCGCGAGACGACGGTGGTCTGGGAGCGCGCCACCGGCCGGCCGCTGGTGCGCGCGCTGGTCTGGCAGGACACCCGCACCGGACCGCTGGTGGAGGAGCTGGCTGCCCGGCCCGAGGCCGCCGTGGTGCGCGAGCGCACCGGGCTGGAGCTGGCCGGGTACTTCGCCGGGCCGCGGCTGCTCTGGGTGCTCGACAACGTCCGGGGCGCCCGGGCGCGCGCCGAACGCGGCGAGCTGCTGTTCGGCACGATGGAGAGCTGGCTGGTCTGGAACCTCACCGGGGGACCGGCCGGCGGGGTGCACGTCACCGACGTGACCAACGCCAGCCGGACCCTGCTCATGGACGTGCACCGCTGTCGCTGGGACCCCGAGCTGCTCGACTTCTTCGGCGTCCCCGCCGCGATGCTCCCGGAGATCCGCCCGTCGGTCGGCGTGCTGGGCACCGCGACCGCCCTGCCGGTGCCGCTGCTCATCGGCGGCACGCTGGGCGACCAGCAGGCGGCGCTGTTCGGGCAGACCTGCTTCGCCCCCGGCGAGGCCAAGTGCACCTACGGCACCGGCAGCTTCCTGCTGCAGAACACCGGCACCGACCTGGTCCGCTCCACGCACGGGCTGATCAGCACGGTGGCCTACCAGCTGGCGGGGGAGCCGGTGCACTACGCGCTGGAGGGCTCGATCGCGGTCACCGGCGCCCTGGTGCAGTGGCTCCGGGACAGCCTCGGGCTGATCGGCTCGGCGCCCGAGGTGGAGACCCTCGCCCGCAGCGTCTCGGACAACGGCGGGTGCTACGTCGTGCCGGCGTTCTCCGGGCTGCTCGCCCCGCACTGGGCGGGCCGGGCGCGCGGGCTGGTCGCCGGTCTGACCTCCTACGTCACCAAGGGGCACCTGGCCCGGGCGGTCCTGGAGGCGACCGGCTGGCAGACCCGCGACGTCGTCCGGGCCATGGACGCCGACTCCCGCCTGCCGGTCACCGCGCTGCGGGTGGACGGCGGGATGACCACCAACAACCTGCTCATGCAGTTCCTGGCCGACGTTCTCGACAGCCCGGTGGTGCGCCCGATGGTGGGGGAGACGGTCTCGCTCGGCGCGGCCTACGCGGCCGGGCTCGCCGTGGGGGTGTGGTCGGACACCGAGGCGCTGCGGCGCAACTGGCACCGCTCCGCGCAGTGGGTGCCCGACCCGAAGCGGGTGGCCGCGCTCGACGCCGCCTACCCGGAGTGGGAGCGCGCCGTGCAGCTGAGCATCGCCTGGGGCGAACGCCCCTGACGTGGGATCGCGCTGTCCGACATGGTCGTACAGCGCCCGTTGTCCGCCCTCGACCTGTGTGAATAGCGTCACCGCGCCAGTCGTCGACCGGCCGTCCCGCGGTCCGGCGCCGAGCCCGTGGCACCCCCGCATCACCGGCGATGAGGAGCACCGCATGAGCCTGTGGACCGTGTTCGGCAGCGAGGTCGTCGGCACCGGCGTCCTGATACTCCTCGGCGTCGGCGTGGTCGCCAACGTCGTCCTGCCCCAGACCCTGGGCAACGGGGGAGGCTGGCTGCTCATCAACTTCGGCTGGGGCATCGGCGTCTTCGCGGGCGTCTTCGCCGGCGCGAGCTCCGGGGCGCACCTCAACCCGGCGGTCACCCTCGGTCTGGCGGTGAGCGGTGCGAACGAGTACGCGCCCGGCGTGCCGATCACCCTGGCGTCGTCGGTGGTCTACGTGCTCGGCCAGCTCATCGGGGCCTTCCTCGGCGCCGTCGTCGCCTGGCTGGCGTACCGCAGGCACTACGACGCGGCCACCGAGCCGGTGCTGGGCACCTTCTCCACCGGCCCGGCGATCGCGAGCCCCGCGTGGAACGTGGTCACCGAGGCCGTCGGCACGTTCGTCCTGATCTACCTCATCCTGCGCTTCGGCGACACGCCCAGCGAGCTCGGCCCGCTGGCGGTGGCGCTGCTCGTCGTCGGCATCGGCGCCTCACTCGGCGGGCCGACCGGCTACGCCATCAACCCCGCCCGCGACCTGGGCCCGCGCATCGCCCACGCCGTGCTGCCGATCCGCGGCAAGGGGGACAGCAACTGGGGCTACGCCTGGGTGCCGATCGTCGGCCCGCTGATCGGGGCCGTCCTGGGCGGCCTGCTGTCCCGCGTCCCCCTCTGACCGCAGCTCCCCAACCCCACCGCGACGAAGCGAGAGGAACCACCGTGAGCCAGTACGTGGCAGCCATCGACCAGGGAACCACGAGCACCCGCTGCATGATCTTCGACCACGACGGCGCCGTGGTCTCGGTCGGCCAGAAGGAGCACCAGCAGATCTTCCCGCGCGCCGGGTGGGTCGAGCACGACGCCGACGAGATCTGGACGAACACCCGCGAGGTGGTGGGCCAGGCGCTCGCCCGGGGCAACGTCGGGCACTCGGACGTGGTCGCCGTCGGCATCACCAACCAGCGCGAGACCACCGTCGTCTGGGACCGGAACACCGGGCGGCCGGTCTACAACGCGATCGTCTGGCAGGACACCCGCACCACGGCGATCGTCGAGCAGCTCGGCGCCCTCGGCGGCGGCGCCGACCGGTACAAGGACAAGGTCGGCCTGCCGCTGGCCACCTACTTCGCCGGACCCAAGGTGCGCTGGATCCTCGACAACGTCGACGGCGCCCGGGAGCGGGCCGAGCGCGGTGACCTGCTCATGGGCACCATCGACTCCTGGCTGATCTGGAACATGACCGGTGGGGCCGACGGCGGGCTGCACCTCACCGACGTCTCCAACGCCTCCCGCACGATGCTCATGGACTACCGGACGCTGGCCTGGGACGCCGACATCGCCGAGGAGATGGGCATCCCGACGTCCATGCTCCCGGAGATCCGGTCCAACTCCGAGGAGTACGGCCGGGGCCGCAAGGCCGGTTTCCTCGCCGGGGTGCCCATCGCCGGCTCGCTCGGCGACCAGCAGGCGGCCACCTTCGGCCAGGTCTGCTTCACCAAGGGCATGGCCAAGAACACCTACGGCACCGGCAACTTCATGCTGCTCAACACCGGTGAGGAGGCCGTCCCGTCGCAGAACGGCCTGCTCACGACGCTGTGCTACCAGCTCGGCGACCGCAAGCCGGTGTACGCCCTGGAGGGCTCGATCGCGGTCACCGGGTCGCTGGTGCAGTGGGTCCGGGACAACCTGGGGATGATCAAGACCGCCCCGGAGATCGAGGACCAGGCCCGCTCGGTCGAGGACAACGGCGGCGCGTACTTCGTGCCCGCCTTCTCCGGGCTGTTCGCGCCGCACTGGCGCTCGGACGCCCGCGGCGCCATCGTCGGGCTCACCCGGTACGTCAACAAGGGGCACCTGGCCCGGGCCGTGCTCGAGGCCACGGCGTACCAGACCCGCGAGGTGCTCGACGCGATGAACGCCGACTCCGGGGTCGACCTCACCGAGCTGCGGGTGGACGGCGGCATGGTCGGCAACGAACTGCTCATGCAGTTCCAGGCCGACATCCTCGACGTCCCGGTGATCCGGCCGAAGATCGCCGAGACGACGGCGCTCGGCGCGGCCTACGCGGCCGGGCTGGCCGTGGGCTTCTGGTCCGACCTGGACGAGCTGACCGCCAAGTGGGCCGAGGACAAGCGCTGGGAGCCGCAGATGCCGGCCGAGGAGCGCGAGCGCTACTACCGGAACTGGCAGAAGGCGGTCACCAAGAGCCTCGACTGGGTGGACGAGGACGTGCGGTGACGACCGGGCGCTGAACGCCGAGGGCCCGTTCTCCCCGCGAGGACGGGCCCTCGGCGTCCAGAGGTCAGGCGCCCAACGCTGCGGAGACCACCGCCTTGGCCTCCTCCTGCACCAGCGCCAGGTGGTCGGGGCCCTTGAACGACTCCGCGTAGACCTTGTAGACGTCCTCGGTGCCCGACGGGCGGGCGGCGAACCAGGCGTTCTCGGTGGTCACCTTGAGCCCGCCGATCGCCGCGTCGTTGCCCGGCGCGCGGGTGAGCTTGGCGGTGATCGGCTCGCCGGCCAGCTCGGTCGCCGTCACGTCCTCCGGGGAGAGCTTGCCGAGCGCCGCCTTCTGCTCGCGGGTGGCCGGCGCGTCGATGCGGGCGTAGGCCGATTCGCCGTAGCGGGCGGTCAGCTCGGCGTGCAGCTGGGACGGCGAGCTGCCGGTCACCGCCTGGATCTCGCTGGCCAGCAGCGCCAGCAGGATGCCGTCCTTGTCGGTCGTCCACACGCCGCCGTCCCGCCGCAGGAACGAGGCGCCCGCGGACTCCTCGCCGCCGAAGCCGACCGACCCGTCGAGCAGGCCGGGGACGAACCACTTGAAGCCGACGGGCACCTCGACCAGCCGCCGGTCCAGGCCGCCGACGACCCGGTCGATGAGGGACGACGACACCAGCGTCTTGCCGACCGCCACCTCGGCGCCCCACTCCGGGCGGTGCGCGAACAGGTAGGAGATCGCGACGGCGAGGAAGTGGTTGGGGTTCAGCAACCCGCGGTCAGGGGTCACGATGCCGTGCCGGTCGGCGTCGGCGTCGTTGCCGGTGGCGATCTGGAACTGCTCCCGCTTGCCGATGAGCGAGGCCATGGCCGACGGCGAGGAGCAGTCCATGCGGATCTTGCCGTCCCAGTCCAGCGTCATGAACCGCCAGGTCGGGTCCACCAGCGGGTTGACGACGGTGAGGTCGAGGCGGTGCCGCTCGGCGATCGCCCCCCAGTAGTCGACGCTGGCGCCGCCGAGCGGGTCCGCACCGATGCGCACGCCGGCGTCCCGGACCGCGTCGAGGTCGAGCACCGAGGGCAGGTCGTCGACGTAGTTCCCGAGGAAGTCGTGCGCCTGCGCGGCCGCCCGGGCGCGGGTGAACGGGATCCGCCGCACGCCCTTCAGGTCGTCCTGCAGCAGCTCGTTGGCGCGGGCGGCGATGACCTTGGTGGCGTCGGTGTCGGCCGGGCCGCCGTTGGGCGGGTTGTACTTGAAGCCGCCGTCCCGTGGCGGGTTGTGGGACGGGGTGACGACGATGCCGTCGGCCAGGCCGGAGGTCTTCCCCTGGTTGGCCCGCAGGATGGCGTGGCTGACCGCCGGGGTGGGTGTGTAGCGGTCCGCGGCGTCGACCAGCACGGTCACGTCGTTGGCGACCAGCACCTCCAGCGCCGAGGCCCAGGCCGGTTCGGAGAGCGCGTGGGTGTCCCGGCCGATGAACAGCGGGCCGTCGTAGCCCTGCGCCGTGCGGTACTCGCAGATCGCCTGCGTGGTGGCGACGATGTGCGCCTCGTTGAACGCCCGGTCGAACGCCGACCCGCGGTGCCCTGAGGTGCCGAACGCGACCTGCTGGGCCGGGTCGGCCGGGTCCGGCTCGAGCGTGTAGTACGCGGTGACCAGCGAGGCGATGTCGACCAGGTCGCTGGGGGCAGCCGGCTGTCCGGCACGGGGCTCGGTCATGCGCCGATCCTGGCCCTCCACCCGCTGCCCCCGCGACCCCGGCCGGCGCGGCGGCGACCCGGCGCGGGAGTGCGCCGAGCCGCCGTCCCGCTCAGAAGCCGGAGGACGAGGAGGAGACGGCCGCGACGAGGAAGGCCAGCACGAGGAAGCCGACGCCGACCCAGCCGAGCACGATGCCGGCGGTGGCCATGCCGCCCCCGGCCTCGCCGCGCTCCCGGATCTGCTTCTTGGCCGTGTAGCCGAAGACCAGCGCCAGGATGCTGCCGATCCAGTACAGCCAGAGGATGCCCAGCACCATCGAGGCGATGGCCATGCCGTTGGTGCGCTGCGGCGGCGCGTACGGGTAACCGCCGTAGGGCGAGCCGTACTGCTGGCCGTAGGGCTGCGGATAGCCGCCCTGCGGCGGCGCGCCCTGGTAGCCGCCGTAGGAGGCCGGCTGCTGCCACCCACCCGGCGGGACCGGCCCCGGGGTGCCGTACGGGTCCTCGGCACCGGGCGGGTGCGGACCTGGGTGTGTCATCTGCTCGCTCCTGATCACTGCGTCCGGCGGTCGACCACATGGTGACGGCCGGTGGGGGTCCCAGGGGCGCGGCGCGCGGCCCGGCCACCCCGACTGGGGAGACATGTCCGGGGCCGATCGGGATCCGCGGCCGGGTCAGGAGTCGACGCGCGCGGTCTCCCGACGCAGCGCCAGCCCGGCGAGCAGCAGGCCACCGGCCAGGGCCGCGCCGACGCCCTCACCGGCGCGCATCCGCAGGTCCAGCAGCGGCTCCCTGCCCAGGTCCTGGAGGACGAGCTCGTGCCCGCGCTCGCGGCTGCGCTGCCCCGCGACCAGGGCGGGTTGCACACCCGGCTCCAGCCGCACGGCCACGAGGGCGGCGACCGAGGTGGCGTAGCCGTCCAGCACCACGGCCGACCCGGCCGCCGCCGCACCCAGGACCACCCCGGCCAGGACGGCGAGCTCGGGGCCGCCCAGCTCGGCGAGCGCCACCACCGGGTCCCGCGTCAGGGCCGGGGAGTCCCGCCGGGCCCGGCCCACGGCCTCGCCGACCACCTGCCGCTTGCGGGCGAGGACGTCTGCGTCGGCGCCCGACCCCAGCCCGACGGCGTCGGTCGGGTCGGCGTCCAGCAGGCCGCACGCGAGCGCCGCCGCCACGGTGGTGTTGCCGACCCCGACCTCACCCAGGGCCACCAGTCCCGCGGCCGCCGCTGCCCGGCCCAGATCGCGGCCGGCGTCCAGCGACCGCCGGGCGTCCCCTGGCGTCATCGCCGGCCGGCCGACGAGGTCCCCGCGCGGGTCGACCGGACGGAGCACCGTCGCACCCGGGACGGGGTCGCCGGAGACCCCGGCGTCCACGACGCACACCCCGAGGCCGGCGGTCCGGGCGGCCGTGGCGCCCAGCGAGGTCCCCCTGACGGCCGCGCGGACGACGTCCCGGGTGACGCCGGGGGAGTAGGCCGACACCCCGTGGGCGGCGACCGGGTGGTCGGCGGCCACGAGCACCAGGGTCCCGCCGGGGGCCCCGGCGCCACCGAGCGCCACCACGCCGTCCACGGCCCGGTCCAGGACGCCGAGCGAGCCCGGCGGGGTGAGCAGCCGGTCGGCCTCGTCCCGCGCCGCGACGACCGCCTGCCGGCCCGGCGCCCGCAGGTGCGACGGCGGCGCGGCCGGGGCACCGGCGTCCTCGACGGGCCACCGGTCGTGCAGCACGACGTCGGACAGGGGCAGCCGCCGGGACCAGCCGGCCCGCTCCAGGCCCGGAGCGGGCGGCCGCTCGTCGGGCCAGCCCAGGCACAGCCAGCCCAGGGTCACGACGCCGTCCGGCAGGCCGAGCAACCCGGCGAGCTCCTCGGGCCGGAACAGGGTCACCCAGCCCAGTCCGAGGCCCTCGGCCCGCGCCGCCAGCCACAGGTTCTGGATGGCCGCCGCGCAGCTCCACAGGTCGGCGTCGGGGAAGGTGGCCCGCCCCAGCACCCCGGCCGCCGGGGTCCGCCGGTCGCAGCAGACCACCACCCCGAGGGGCGCCTCCCGCACGCCCTCGAGCTGCAGGTCGAGCAGCCGGCGGGCGGCGTCCGGCTCCAGCTGCGCGGCCTGGCGCAGCCGTTCCCGGTCGGTGAGCACCGCCGCCCGGTCCCGGGTCCCGGCGTCCTGCACGACGAGGAACCGCCACGGCTGGCTGTGGCCGACCGACGGGGCGGCGTGCGCCGCGGACAGCACGCGCTCCAGGACGTCGGCCGGGACGGGGTCGGGCCGGAACCGCCGGACGTCGCGGCGGGCGCCGACCACCCGGTGCAGGGCGTCCCGGACCTGCTCGCCCATCGCCCAGCCGGTGGGGTCGGCGGCCCGCTGGGACGCCGAGGTCGCGTCGCCGACCAGCGGTACCGGTCGCGGCCACGTCTCCGCCACGGGCTCCCCTCCCCACGCGGTGTGCCCGGGTCCCGGGCGGGCCGACTGTAGTTCCGGTCCGGCCGGGCCTGCGACGGGCCACCAGCGGCCCCCGGGACGACGACGGGCGCCGCGGACACGCAGGTCCACGGCGCCCGTCGGACGCGCATCGGGGTCACCTCGGGGTCAGTAGCGGAAGCGCTGCACCAGCTCCTGCAGGTCGCCGGACATGCGGGCCAGCTCCTCGGCCGCCTGCCGGGTCTGCGCGACACCGGACGTGGTGGCGGACGCGGCGTGCGCGACACCGTTGATGCTGCCGGCGATCTCGCCGCTGCCGGTGGCGGCCTCGCTGACGCTGCGGTTCATCTCCGCGGTGGTCGCCCCCTGCTCCTCCACCGCCGAGGCGATGGTCAGCTGGAAGTCGTTGATCTGGCTGATGATCGCCGCGATGCCGGAGATGGCCGTCGTCGCGCCGGCGGTGTCGGCCTGGATGGCCTCGACCCGGCGGGCGATGTCCTCGGTGGCCTTGGCCGTCTCCTGGGCCAGCTCCTTGACCTCGTTGGCGACCACGGCGAAGCCCTTGCCGGCCTCCCCGGCGCGGGCGGCCTCGATGGTGGCGTTGAGCGCCAACAGGTTGGTCTGCTCGGCGATGCTCGTGATGGTCTTGACCACCTCGCCGATCTCCTGCGAGGAGACGCCGAGCTTGGTCACCGTCTGCGTCGTCTCCTCGGCAGCCCGGACCGCGGTGCCCGCGACGCGGGCGGCCTCGGACGCGTTCTGGGCGATCTCGTTGATCGAGGCGCCCATCTCCTCGGACCCGGAGGCGACGGTCTGCACGTTGCGGGAGATCTGCTCGGCGGCGGCGGCCACGGTGCCGGCCTGGCTCGCGGCCTCCTCCGCACTGCCGGCGATGGACTCCGACGAGGCGCTGAGCTCCTCGGCCGCGGTGGCGAGGGCGGACGCCGACTCGGCCGTCGAGGAGACAGTGCCGCGCAGGCTCTCGGCCGCCTGGTTGAGCGCCTCGGCCTTCTGGGCGACCTCGTCGCCGGAGGAGACCTCCACGCGGGCGGTCAGGTGACCGGCGGCCATCGCCATGAGGCCGTTGCGCACGGCCACCACCGGCCGGGTGATCAGTCGCGCGACCAGCAGCGCCAGCACGACGGCGGCGGCCAGCCCGACCACGAGCAGGACCAGCACGAGGGTCCGGGCCGACTGGTAGGTGTCCGTCGCCGCCTGGACCGAGGACTCGGCGGCCGCGGCCTCGCTGGCCAGCAGCTCGTCCAGTGCGGCGTTGACCTCCGCGGCCACCGGGGCGATCGTGTTGCTGCGCATCGCCAGGAAGTCCGCGAACCGGCCCTGGTGCACCGCCAGTCGGTAGGCGTCGCTGCTCACCAGCGACTCGTAGTGCTCCCAGGCGTCGGAGAGCGCCGCGACCTGCTGCTCCTGGGCGGATGTCAGTCCACTCTCGGCGTAGGCCTCGATCGCGGCGTCCATGGCCTCGATGTCGGCCAGGTACAGCTCGTGGGCCTTGGCCGCGGCGGCGTCGGGCAGGAGCTCGTCGGCGAGGGCGTCGATGCGGGTCTGCAGGAAGGCCCGGCGCACCTCGGCGATCTCGTTGGAGGGCACCAGCGCGTCGGTGTTGATCTCCTGGCTGCGTTGCTGGAGGGCGCCCAGCTGCAGGACGCCGACGATGCCGACGGTCAGGGCGACCACACACAGGCCGCGGCGACCGCCGCGAGGACCTTGACGCGCAGGGGCAGCGCGAGCAGACGGGACGGGACGGAGAGCCGCACGGAGCACCTCGGGGACGACGAGACAGGGCAACCGAGGGGTTCGGCCGACATCGTCCGAAGTGGACCCGTGCGCGGCGATCAGGGACCGAGGTCTCCGTTCGTCACCGCTCGACCGCGTCGAGACCCCGTCACCGCTCGACCGCGTCGAGACCCCGTCACCGCTCGACTGCGTCGAGACCCCGTCACCGCTCGACTGCGTCGAGGAAGAGCCGAACCGTCTGGAGGAAGACCTCCGGCTGCTCGGAGTGCACCCAGTGGCCGGCGTTCTTCACCCGCACCAGCCGGGTGTTCGGGAACAGCTCCTCCATGCGCGCCCGGTCCTCGGGCAGCACGTAGTGGCTGGTGGCGCCGGCGATCCACAGCACCGGGCCGTCGTAGCGGGCGCCCGGCGGCGGCTCGGGGAAGCCGCGCAGCTCACCCAGGTCGCGACCGAGCAGCTCGAGGTTGAGCCGCCACCGCCACCCGCCGTCGGCGCCCGCCCCCTCGCGCACCAGGCTCTGCAGCAGGAACGAGCGCACCATCCGGCTCGGGACGGCAGCCCGCAGGGCGGCGTCGGCGTCCTCACGGGTCCTCAGCCGGTCGAGGTCGAGGGCGCGCATCGCCGCGATGAAGTCGGCGAAGGGCGAGGCCTCCTCGTCGGGGTCGTCGGTGCGGCCGCCGGAGACCGGGTACTCGACCGGGGCGATGTCGACGACGACCAGCGCGCGCAGCAGCTCGGGGTGCCGCAGCGCCAGCTGCATCGAGACCTTCCCGCCCATCGAGTGCCCGACGAGCGTGGCCGGCTCGCCGAACGAGCGCAGCTCCGCGGCGACCAGCTCGGCCATGTCGACGTAGTCGACCCGGTCGGTCCACGGCGAGTGCCCGTGGTTGGGCAGGTCGAGCAGGGTCACCCGGTGGTCCGCGGCGAGGCCCTTGGCGATCGTCGTCCAGTTCTTGCCCTGTCCGAACAGGCCGTGCACGAACACCACCCGCGGCCCGGCGGAGCCCAGCGTCCGGGCGTGCAGCCGTTCGTCCTCGGAGTTCGCCGTCACGTCGGCGATTCCACCAGATCCCGTCGCGCCGCCGACCTACCGTCGTCGACCGACGCAGAGGAGGACACCCGTGCCCGGACGGCGCCGCCGCACAGCCCGGTCGACGAGCCGGAGCCGCTCGACCAGCACGACCCGCACCACGACGACGACCCGCCGGGAGGCGCCGGCCCGCCGCACCGCCAAGCCCGCACCTGAGCGGCCGGTCGCCGGGCCGGGGGAGCGGGTGTGGGTGCTCGCCGTCCCGTTCCGCGCGCCGGCGCCGGGCGCCCAGTGGCGGCCGGACCTGCAGGCGCACGTGTGGGTGGGCCGGGAGCTGCCGCCGGAGCTGGCCGCCTACGACCCGCCCCCGTACACCTTCGAGCGGTTCCTCGAGGACGAGCTCAACGAGACCCCGCGGCCGGTGCCGCCGGGCCGTCCCCTGGTCCCGCGCGAGGAGCAGGCCACGGGTGCTGCGGCCGTCGTCGCCTCCGCGGCGGCCGGGCACCGGGTCTTCCTGCTCGGTGACGACCCGGGCGTGGGCAAGACGGGGACCGCCGTCCTGGCCGCCCGGGAGGTCTGCGAGCTGCGCGGCGGGGACCGGGTGCTGGTCGTGGCCGACCGCCCGGCGGCGATCACCATCCCGCACTGGACCCGCTCGATCGCCGGCTTCGGCGACGGCGGGCTGCGCTGGTGCGTCACCACCTGGGACCGGCTGGCCAAGGTCGCGAAGCTGCGCTTCGACGTCGTCATCGCCGACGAGGCGCACATGGTCCGGCACACGACGACGCAGCGGTGGAAGCACTGGAAGGGTGTCTCCGGCGCCGGGCGGGCGACGGACGTGCCCTTCGTCATCGCCGCCACCGCCACCCCGGCGCACACGCCGCTGGAGCTGCCCTACCTCGCCCCCCAGTTCGCCCGGCGCCACGGCGAGCCGCTGCGCGCCTGGGCCGACCTGCCGGCGAAGCTCGCCGAGCACGGGTTCCACGTGGAACGCAGCCGCTACGGGTGGGCGTGGACCGAGGACGCCGACGCCCGCCGCGCCGACCTCGCCCGGCTGCAGGGCTGGCTGGCCGACGGCGAGCCGCCCGCGACGCTGCACCGGCCGGCGCCCTGGGGGCCGGTGTCGGTCACCGGGACGCCGGTCGCCCTGACGCCGGCGGAGCAGGCCGCCTACGAGTCCGGGTGGCAGGAGTTCCGCGCCGAGATGCAGCTGGCCCGGAAGGCCCGCCAGACCGCGCGCGGGCGCGCCGCGCTGCTGCGCTTCCGGCAGAAGGCCGGGCTGATCCGCGCGCAGGCCACCGTCGACTGGATCAAGGCCCAGGTGGAGGCCGAGCGGCAGGTCGCGGTGTCGGTGGAGTTCGTCGAGACGGCGGCCGACCCGATCCGCGAGGCGCTGCTCGACGCGGGCATCGGCGTGGCCGCCATCTACGGCCGCGATCGGTTCGACGTCGAGGCCGAGCGGCTGCGGTTCCAGACGGGCGAGGCGCCGGTGTGCGTGTTCACCGTGACCGCCTCGATCAGCCTGCACGCCGGCGAGCTACCGCCGTCGGGGCGCACGGCGTCGACCACGCCGCGGGTCGGGTTGTTCCACCAGCCGCGCTTCTCCGGCATCCAGGCCCGCCAGGTCACCGGTCGCACGCACCGCGACGGCCAGGTCTCCCCGTGGCGGGTGGCCTTCGCCGAGGACACCGTGGAGGAGCAGGTGGCCCGGGTGATGGTGGAGCGGCTGGCGGTCAGCGGCTCCACCGCCGGGGCGGACACCTCGGCGCTGCAGGAGATCGCCGAGCTGCTGGACGCCGACTGGCTGCCGCCGGTCGCGCTCACCGACGCCTGAGACCACCTCCGGCTCGCGTCGATCACGGGGTTGTCGTCGGACGACACGCCGCCTTCTGGCACGCCGTCGAGCAACGACCCCATGATCAACACCGGAGGGGGAGGGAGGAGCCGCCCCCCGGACGGCGACCTCAGCCCAGCGCCGCGACGATGCTGGCCACCCCGGCCAGCGCCGACAGCGTCAGCCCGGCCACCCGGAACCGGCGGACGTCCAGCAGGTGGAACAGCCGGCGGCCCGCCGCGTGGCCGATGACGGCCGCTACCAGCAGCACCAGCACGACCTCCGGCCGGAAGGCCTGCCCGACCCGCCCCGACGCGGTGAGCGCCGCGGCGCCGAGCAGGTTGAGGGCGAGGAACAGCGCCGCGAGGGTGTCGCGCATCTCCGCCGGGGGCACGTGCCGCCGCTCGAGCCAGAGCACCAGCGGCGGCCCGTTGGTGCTGGTCGTGGTGGTGAGGACGCCGGCGAGGAGTCCCACGCCGAGCGTGGCCCACCGGGACGGGCTCGGCTGGCCGGGGACCGGGCGCCGCAGGACCTGCAGCGCCACGGCCGCGAGCACGCCCACGCCCACCGCCAACTGCAGCGCCGGCTTGCTGACCACGGCGAGCACCAGCACGCCGGCCAGGACCCCGGGGACGGCGGCGAGGACCACCACGCGGACGTCGGCCCACCGGATGGCCGGCCGCGACCCGCGGCGCACCAGCAGCAGGAGCAGGGTCGTGGTCGTGGCCAGCACGATCAGCGTGGTCACCGCCTCCGTGGGGGCGAGCACGGCCACGAGAGCGGGTCCGGCGATGAGCGCCAGCCCGAACCCGGCGGCGGACTGCACGGTCGCGCCCACCAGGACGGCGAGGCAGGCGAGCAGCACGCCGGCCATCCTGTCGCAGGCCCCGGCTGCTGCTCCGCGCGGCGGGAGCACCACGGCGGAGCGGTGTTACGTTCGGAGGCGCACGTGGCACGGGGTGTCCCCGACCGGGGACTGAGAGCACACCCGTCGAACCTGCTCCAGTTCGCACTGGCGAAGGGATGTCACCGGCATGCCGGCCGTCGACCTGCGCGCCGCCCGCGCGGCGCTGCGCGCACGCACCCCTCTGGTGCACTGCCTGACCAACACCGTCGTCCAGACGATCACCGCCAACGCCCTGCTCGCCGCGGGCGCCGCCCCGGCGATGGTGGACGCCCCGGAGGAGGCCGGCGACTTCGCCGCCGTCGCCTCCGCCGTGCTGGTCAACGTGGGCACCGTGCACGCCCGCACCGCCGAGGCGATGCGGCTGGCGGCCCATTCGGCCGGCGCCGCCGGGACGCCGTGGGTCCTGGACCCCGTCGCCGTCGGCGGCCTGGTCTACCGCACCCGGCTGGCCACCGAGCTGGTCGGACTGGGGCCCACCGTCGTCCGCGGCAACGCCTCGGAGGTCATGGCGCTGACCGGCGCGGGTGGCGGCGGTCGCGGCGTGGACAGCACCGACAGCACCGACGACGCGGCCAAGGCGGCTGCCGAGCTCGCGGCGCGCACCGGTGGGGTCGTCGCGGTCAGCGGCGAGGTCGACCTGGTCACCGACGGACGGCGTACCGTCCGCGTCGGCGGGGGATCGGCGCTGCTGACCCGCACCACCGGCGCCGGCTGCGCGCTGGGCGCCCTCGTCGCCGCCTACGTCGCGGCCACCGGCGACGCGCTGGCCGGGACCGTGGCCGCGCACGCGCACGTCGCCGTCGCCGCCGAGCGGGCCGCGCAGGTGGCGCACGGCCCGGGCACCTTCGCACCCGCCTGGCTCGACGCGCTGGACGCCGTCGACGGCGAGGCCCTGGCCGCGGCGGACGTCTCGTGACCGAGCTCGCGAGGTCGTGCAGGGGCACAGCAGCCTGGGTCACGAGAGCGACCAGCGCCGGCGAGGAGGTCCCGTGAGCCGCGGCTTCGACCCGACCCTCTACCTGGTCACCGACACCGCGCTGTCCGCCCCGCGGCCGGTGGCCGACGTGGTCCGCGCGGCGGTCGCCGGCGGCGTCACCACCGTCCAGGTCCGGGACAAGACCGCCTCCCGCCGCGAGCTGCTCGCGCTCACCCGCGCGGTGCAGGCGGCGCTGGCCGACCGGCCGGACGTCGTCCTCTGGGTCAACGACGCCGTCGACGTCGCGCTGCTCGCCGGCGTGCACGGCGTGCACGTCGGCCAGGACGACCTGCCCCCGGCCGAGGTGCGCACCCTGCTCGGGCCCGACCGGCTGCTCGGGTTCAGCGTCTCCTCCGTCGCCGAGCTGGACGTCGCCCGCGCGCTGCCGGCGGGGACCGTCGACCTGGTCGGCATCGGCCCGGTGTGGACGACGCCCACCAAGCCCGACGCCGGCAGCGCCCTGGGCCCGGACGGCGTCCGCGGGCTGGCCGAGGCGGCCCGCGCCGCCGGGTTCGCCACCGTCGCGATCGGCGGCATCGACGTCGACCGGGCCGCCGAGGTGGCCGCGACCGGGGTGGACGGCGTGTGCGTCGTCTCCGCGCTCTGCGCGGCACCCGATCCGGACGCCGCCGCCCGCGCGCTCCGCTCGGCCATCGACCGGGGCCGGCTCGCGCAGGTGGTCCGGTGAGCGGCTCTGCCGCCTCGCCGGCTCCGCAGGGCGGGAGCGAACCAGGAGGCCCGAGCGGCGTCGCGGTCGCGCTCACCGTCGCCGGCAGCGACCCCAGCGGCGGCGCCGGCATCCAGGCCGACCTCAAGACCTTCAGCGCGCTGGGGGTCTACGGGACGGCGGTGCTCACCGCGCTGACCGCCCAGAACACCCGCGGCGTCACCGGCGTGCACGGCGTCCCGCCGGAGTTCGTCGCCGAGCAGCTGGCGACGCTGTTCGCCGACGTCGAGGTGCACGCCACCAAGCTCGGCATGCTCGGCACCGCCGGCGTGGTGCGCGCCGTCGCCGCGGGGCTGGCCGACCGCCCGGGCGGCCCGGTCGTGTGCGACCCGGTGATGGTCGCGACCAGCGGCGACCGGCTCATCGACGACGCCGCGATCGACGCCGTCCGCACCGACCTGCTGCCCCTCGCCGACCTGGTCACGCCGAACGTGCCGGAGGCCGCCGTCCTGCTCGACGTGTCCCCGGCCACCGACGTCGACCAGCTGCCCGGCCAGGCCACCGCGCTGCTCGGGCTCGGCCCGCGCGCGGTGCTGCTCAAGGGCGGCCACCTGGGTGGGGACGACAGCGTCGACGTGCTGGCCACCGCGGACGGCGTCACGGTCACCCGGCGGCCGCGGGTCGACACCACCTCGACGCACGGCACCGGCTGCACGCTGTCCTCGGCGCTCGCCGCCCTGGCCGCCCGCCAGCGCACCGACGACTGGTCCCGGCTGGTCGACCCCGCCCGCGACTACCTGCACCGCGCGCTGGAGGCGGGGGAGGGCCTGGGCATCGGCTCCGGCCACGGCCCGGTGCACCACTTCGCCGGCATCTGGGCGCCACTCCCGCGTTGATCATCGTCATCTGGCTGCCCGCGTCGGCGTGTCGGGCACCCAGACGCCGAAGATCACGGTGGACAGGGTTCAGCGGGTGGGCTCTTCCCCGTCGGCCGTCCTGATCGGGACGCGGGTGGCGCCGTCCGTGGTGGGCGCCGCGCCACCGAGCTCGGGCGCGGTGGAGACCACGTGGACGGCGGTCTCGCTGAGCGCCTCGACGACGTACACGGGCGTGCCGGCGCGCAGCGGGACGTCGCTGCGGGCCGCGAACTTCAGGGACTGCCCGGCGACGGTCAGCCGCACCTCGCCGTAGCCGGGGCTGGGGCTGGGGATCGCGGAGACCACGACGCCCTGGGTTCCCGCCAGGTGGGAGCGGGTCAGGGTCTCGGCGGTCGGCATGTCGCGCAGCCCGCGGGACAGCCGCACCGCGGCCCAGGCCAGCGGGACGGCGAGGAGCAGCCCGGCGACCAGGGCGAGCAGCGCGCGTCCGGCGTCCGGGAGCGTCTCGGGCAGCAGCGTGGCCGCGGCGGCCCCGCCGAAGCCCACCCCGCCGAGCAGCGCGGCCACCGCCGGGACGGAGAAAGGGCCGTCGGCGTCGCGAGGTCGCCGACCTCGCCGACCACCAGCGACAGCAGCAGGACGCTCGAGCCCAGCGCGCCCACGACGAGGAAGACCGCCTCCACGCTGTCCTCCCCGTCGGTGTCCGGCGACGCACCCGCGCAGCCGCGACGGCTCAAGATCAACCGATTGCTGTACCGGTGCGTCCGTCCTCACCCCTGGGGAGGACGGGCGACCATGGAGCGGGCCGGCGGCGAGGACGAGGAGGTGGGGCGTGCGGCGGGAGGCGAGCATCCTGCACCTGGACCTCGACGCCTTCTTCGCCGCGGTCGAGCAGCGCGACAAGCCCTCGTTGCGGGGCCGGCCGGTCGTGGTCGGCGGCGTGGGCGGGCGCGGCGTGGTGGCGACGGCGTCCTACGAGGCGCGGGCCTACGGCGCCCGCTCGGCGATGTCCACCGCCGAGGCGCGCCGCCGCTGCCCGCCCGGGACGGCGTTCCTCGGCGGCCGCTTCGCCGCCTACCGCCGCACCTCCGACGTCGTGATGGCGCTGCTGCGCGAGCTCTCCCCGCTGGTCGAGCCGGTGTCGATCGACGAGGCCTACGTCGACCTCGCTGCCGGCTCAGCCACCCACCCCGGCGACGGCCTCGACCTGTCGGTGGGCGGCGTCACCGAGCTGGCCCGGGGCCTCAAGGAGCGGATCGCCGCGGCCACCGGCGGGGTGACCGGGTCGGTCGGCATCGGCAGCTCCAAGCTGATGGCCAAGATCGCCTCGGACCTCGACAAGCCCGACGGGCTGGTCGTCGTCCCGCCGGGGCGCGAGCTCGAGGTGCTGCACCCGCTGCCGGTGACCCGGCTCGGCGGTGTGGGACCGGCGACCGCCGAGCGGCTGCACCAGGTGGGCGTGAAGACCGTCGCCGACCTGGCCGCCAAGTCGCTGCCCGACCTGGTCGCGCTGGCCGGCCGGGCGCACGGCACGGGGCTGTACGCGCTGGCCCGCGCCGAGGACGACCGCCCCGTGGTCGCCGAGCGGGAGGCCAAGTCGATCTCGCAGGAGGAGACCTTCGCCCACGACCTCACCGACCTGACGGTGCTCGGCCGGTACGTCGACAGCATGGCCGCGCGGGTCGGCAGCCGGCTGCGCGCGTCCGCGTACTCGGGCCGGACGGTGACGCTCAAGCTGCGCCGCTACGACTTCACCACGCTCACCCGCTCGCAGACGCTGCCCCACCCGACCGACGACCCGCGGGTGATCGCCTCGATCGCCGCGCGGCTGCTGGCCGAGGCCGGCACCCAGGGCGGCCTGCGGCTGCTCGGGGTGGGGGTCTCCGGGCTCTCGCTCTACGCGCAGGGCGACCTGTTCGCCACCGACGACGAGCCGGTGGACGACGCCGTGGAGGCGCCCGGCGCCGAGGTCGAGGAGGTCCCCGAGCCGCTGACCGCGGAGGCGCGCTGGTGGCCGGGCCAGGACGTGCGGCACGACGAGCACGGCGCCGGCTGGGTGTGGGGTCGCGGCCTCGGCCGGGTCACCGTGCGCTTCGAGGGGCCGCTGACCCCGCCCGGGCCGGTGCGCACGCTGACCGCCGACGACCCGGCCCTGCACCCGGCCGAGCCGCCGGAGTGGCGGGTCAGCGCGCCAGCGCCATCCACCCCATGACGGTGAGGTCCCGGTCGACCGGGACGACGATCTGCTGGCCGAACCAGGTGACCAGGTGGACCGCGTAGCGACCCTCGCCGTCCACCTCGACCCGGTTCACCGTCGCGCCCGGGTGCTCGCCGAGAGCGGCCGCCGCCACCCGCAGCTCGAGGTCGGGGTCGAGGGCGGCGGCAGGTGGGGTCGGCAGCGGCGTGCGGCCGCGGGACCGGCGTCCGGTCAGGGTCTGGGTCATGGCGGTGCCTCCCGTCGTCCTCCGGCCCCGGGTGGGCCGTTGGTGGGGTCGAGCCTCGGGGACGCACCTGTGGCTCAGCTGGACGTCGGGTGCCGGTTGCCTAGGGGTCTGCGCCGGTCGGCG
Organism: Geodermatophilus sp. URMC 65; assembly: GCF_053502545.1. Classification (NCBI taxonomy): domain Bacteria; kingdom Bacillati; phylum Actinomycetota; class Actinomycetes; order Geodermatophilales; family Geodermatophilaceae; genus Geodermatophilus; species Geodermatophilus sp. URMC 65. Next base: position 2,725,989 of record NZ_CP199954.1, on the reverse strand, counting down.
ACCATGGGCGGGTGACGGAGCAGAGCGCGTGGGCGCGGATCACCCAGCAGGACCCCGGCCACTCGGCCGCCTACGTGCAGCGGTTCCGGGACCTCGCCGCCCAGGGGTTCGACCTCGCCGGTGAGGCGCGGCTGGTCGACGCGATGCTGCCGCGCGGCTCCCGCGTGCTCGACGCCGGCTGCGGGCCGGGGCGCACCGGCGGCTGGCTGGCCCGCGCCGGTCACGTCGTCGTCGGGGTGGACGTCGACCCGGTGCTGATCGTCGCCGCCGAGGAGGACCACCCCGGGCCGCGGTGGCTGGTGGGTGACCTCGCCGAGCTCGACCTGCCCGCGCGGGGCATCCCCGAGCCGTTCGACGCCATCGTGTCGGCGGGCAACGTGATGGCCTTCCTGGCGCCGAGCACGCGGGTCGCCGTCCTGCAGCGGCTGCGTGCGCACGTGGCCCCCGGCGGGCGGGCGGCGATCGGCTTCGGCGCCGGCCGCGGCTACGCCTTCGACGACTTCCGGGCCGACGCCCGCACGGCCGGCTGGGCGGAGGACCTGCTGCTGTCGACCTGGGACCTGCGGCCGTTCACGCCGGGGTCGGACTTCCTGGTCGCCGTCCTGCGCCCCGCCTGAGCCGCCGCGCCGGACCGTCGAGATCGCGCGATCTCGGCGCCCACGGGGCTTCGGACAGGCGACATCACGTGATCTCGACGGGAGGACCGCCGCTCAGCGCTCCACCGCACCCAGGGCCAGGGTCAGGTCGAGGACCGACCGCGGGTCCTCGAGGCGCTCGCCGTACAGGTCGCGCAGCTGGCCCATGCGGTAGCGGACCGTCTGCGGGTGCACGAAGAGCTCGGCGGCGACCTTCTCCCGGCGTCCGTGGTGCAGCAGCCAGGAGCGCAGCGTCTCCACCAGCTTCTCGCGGGGGCCGGGGCCCAGCCCGTCGAGCGGGGCGAGCACCTGGGCGCGCAGGTCCGCGAGCGCCTCGCCGTCGGCGTGCAGCACGAGGTCGGCCAGCCGCAGCTCGGTGTCGACCGGCAGGTCGCCGTCCGGGACCAGGTCCAGCTGCAGCGCCCGCAGCGCCCGCGAGTAGGAGGAGTGGGCCTGCTGCCACGGCCGCGCCGGGCCGACCACGGCCTCCCGCCCGCTCAGCACCCGGACCAGCTGGGTGCGGGCGTACCCGTCGGCGTCCGGCACGAGCAGCACCGCGCGCTCGGCGCCGGGCTCGGTGCCGGGCAGGTCCTCCCCGGCCTGCAGCGTGCGGACGTCGAGCACGCCGAGCGCGGCGCGCACGCGGGACTCGGGGAGCAGCACGGCGGTCAGGGTCCGCGGCGGCGCCCAGTCCGCGCGCTCGGCGGCGGCGGCGAGGTCGTACGGGGGCGCGCCGGTGAGCAGCAGCTCGGCCAGCCGTTCCAGGTTCCGGCGGCGCAGCCGGCCGCTGCTGTCCAGGTACTCGGCGTGCCCGGAGGCGCTGGCCGCCGACAGCTGGTCGATGTAGGCGAACACCAGCTCGGCGAAGCGGGCCAGCGACCCGGCGGGCATGCCGGCCGCCACCGCGGTCTCGCTCATGTGCCGCCACGCCACCCGGGCGCCCACCCGGTAGGCGCCCAGCAGCGCGTCCATCGAGCGCCCGCTGCGCGCCTCGCCCCGGCCGAGCTTGAAGGCCTCCTCCAGGGCCGGGCCGATGGGCCGGCTGGGGTCGACGCCGCCGGGGGTCGTCGCCAGCTCCAGGAAGCCGCCCAGGGCGAGCTGGACGGCGTTCTCGATCCGGCGGCCCATCGGCCCGGAGAAGGCCTCGGCGTAGCTGGGCACCTCCACGACGATCGCGGCGACGGTCTGCTCGGCGACGGCGGGGAGCTCGGCGTGCATCGCCGCCGCGACCTCCGCGGCGAAGGTGTCCTGCTCGGGCGCCACCGGACCTCCTCGTCGACCGCCGTTGTTCGCAGGGAACAGTAGACCGCCGCACGTTCACGTCCAGGGCACAGGTAATTGCGCGGGGCGCTGGGAACCATCAGGGGTATGACCGCGACCGTCCCGCGCCCTTCTGCGGCCCGTCCCGCTCTGAGCGCGCTGCGCGACCGCGCGATGCGCCTGGCCGAGCTCGTCACCACCCCGCTGCTGCCGGCCGACTACCTGGACATGGTCAACCCGTTGCGCGCGGGCGCGGACCTGCGCGGCCGGATCGTCGCCGTCCACCGGGAGACCCGGGACGCCGCCACGCTGGTCATCCGGCCGGGCGCCGACTGGCAGCGCCACGTGCCCGGCCAGTGGGTGCGCATGGGCGTCGACGTCGACGGCGTGCGCATGTGGCGCGCCTACTCGCTGACCTCGCACCTGGACCGGCCCGACGGCTGCATCAGCATCACCGTCAAGGCCATCCCGGGCGGCAAGGTCAGCCACCACCTGGTGCACCGCACGCAGCCCGGCACCCTCGTCCACCTCGACCAGGCCACCGGCGAGTTCGTCCTGCCCGCGCAGGCCCCCGCCAAGGTCCTGTTCGTCACCGCCGGCTCCGGCATCACCCCGGTCATGGGCATCCTGCGCAACCACGACGAGCTGGCCGACGTCGTCGTCGTGCACTCGGCTCCCACGCCGGAGGACGTCGTCTTCGGCGCGGACCTGCGGGAGCTGGCCGCCGCCGGCCGCATCCGCCTCGTCGAGCAGCACACCGACAGCGCCGGGATGCTCGACGCCGCCGCCATCGCCGAACTGGTCCCGGACCTCGCCGAGCGCGCCACCTGGGCCTGCGGCCCGGTCGGCATGCTCGAGGCGCTGGAGGAGCACTGGAGCGCCGCCGGCATCGCCGACCGGCTGTTCACCGAGCGCTTCCGGCCCACCGTCGTGGTCGCCGGCGAGGGCGGCACGGTGACCTTCACGAGGAACGGCACGAGCCTCGAGGCCGACGGGGCCACCCCGATCCTCGACGCCGCCGAGGACGCCGGGGTCCTCATGCCCAGCGGCTGCCGCATGGGCATCTGCTACGGCTGCGTCCTCCCGCTGCGCGAGGGCGCCGTCCGGGACCTGCGCAACGGCGAGGTCACCACGGCCGCGCCGGGCGACGGCGTCCTGATCCAGACCTGCATCAGCGCCGCCGCCGGCGCCTGCGACATCGACCACTGATCCCCGAGACCCGCTGGGAGCCCCCCATGACCGTTCTGCAGAAGAAGGCCGACAACCCGATCGAGCACCTCACCGCCGAGGACGTCGAGCTCCTCGGCAAGGAGCTCGACGACATCCGCCAGAGCGTGATCGACACCCGCGGCGAGGACGACGCCCGCTACATCCGCACGGTCATCGACGTCCACCGCAAGATCGAGCTGGGCAGCCGCGCCGTCCTGCTCGCCTCGGGCTTCCCGCCCGCGTGGATCGTCGGCACGATCGGCCTCTCGGTCGCCAAGATCCTCGAGAACATGGAGATCGGGCACAACATCCTGCACGGCCAGTGGGACTGGATGCGGGACCCGAAGATCCACTCCACGACGTGGGAGTGGGACATGGCCAGCCCGGCCGACCAGTGGAAGCACTCGCACAACGAGCTGCACCACACGTACACGAACGTCGTCGGCAAGGACAACGACCTCGGCTACGGCATCATGCGGGTCGACGAGGACCAGCCGTGGCAGCCGTTCCACCTCGGCCAGCCGCTGTGGAGCTTCATCAACGCCTGCTTCTTCGAGTACGGGATCGCCGCCTACGACCTGGAGCTCGCCGGGACCATCGCCAAGAAGCGGACCGGGGACCCGGAGTTCCGGGCGCGCGCCAAGGCCGTGCTGCGCAAGATCGGCAAGCAGGTGGCCAAGGACTACGTCGCCCACCCGCTGCTGTCGGGCCCGAACTTCCTGTCCACGCTGGCGGCCAACTTCACCGCCAACCTGGTGCGCAACCTCTGGTCGAACTCGGTCATCCTCTGCGGGCACTTCCCCGAGGGCGTCGAGACCTTCGAGAAGAAGTCGATCGACGGCGAGACCCGCGGCGAGTGGTACCTGCGCCAGATGCTCGGCTCGGCCAACATCTCCGGCTCCAAGGCCATGCACATCATGACCGGGAACCTGTCGCACCAGATCGAGCACCACCTGTTCCCGGACCTGCCGAGCAACCGGTACGCCGAGATCGCGCCGCAGATCCGCGACCTGTTCGACCGCTACGGCCTGAACTACCACACCGCGCCGCTGCCGAAGCAGGTCGGCTCGGCCTGGCACAAGATCATCCGGCTGTCGCTGCCCAACGGCTGGCTGGACGCCACCAACCGGAAGAACCTGCCGTCGCAGCTGGTGAAGCTCTACAAGGCGACGACCGGCGACCGGCGCATGCGCCGCCGCCTGCAGGCGGAGTGGACGGCGGCTGCCGCCGCCTGACGCGGCTGCGCACCTCGTCGACCGGGGTCGGGTTCCACGTGGAACCCGGCCCCGGTTCCTGTGTCGTGACAGTTTGACGCGGGACCCGGGAGGCCTCCGGTGTCGGACGCCGAGCCCGAGCGCTCGGTGGCGGCGACCATCAACGCCCGCGTCATCCTCATCGCCGGCGACCGGCTGGCCCGGCTGATCGTCCAGTACGGCGCCGGGGTGCAGACCCGGCACCCCTACCGCCTGGCCGGGACGGACCGCCATGGACCCCGGACTGCTGTGCGAGTCGCCGCTCACCGGGCTGGCTCCTGAGGAACCGAGCTCGCTGTCCACCGACGTCGACGTCACCTCCCGCGTCGCCGTGCTGGAGCGTCCGGTCGACCGCGCAGCCCGCTGCGGACGTGCCCGCCTGATCGCGACCCGCCCACCCTCCGTCATCGTGCGACCCCGTTGGGTGGTGCAAGCCCGCACACCGGGTCCCACGGCCCTGTCGTCCTCTCGTCCGCGCCGCTGACGTGGCTGCCTTGCCGAGCGAGGGGAGCAACGCGTGGACGGTTACGCCTTCGAGGCCACGATGACCCGGGTGGTCCCGATCGGGCTGGTGCCGGAAGGGCTGCGGCTGGACGCCCACTACCAGGGGACGATCACCGAGGGCCCGTTGACCGGGGACACCGTCGACGGCGTCGACTACCTCCTCCTGCGCCGGGACGGCGTCGGGGTCATGGACGTCCGGCAGGTCTTCTCGGGCGAGGGCGGGCGGACGGTCAGCACCCGGGTGCACGGGTACCTGACGCCGCCAGGGCCGATGCCGCCGCTCGAGGCGATCGCGGCCCCGGCCTTCACCTGGCCCGACGCGGAGATCCCGATGCACGGTGCGGTCGACCTGCGCACCGCGGCGCCCGGGCTGCAGGCGCTCAACGCGACCGTGTTCGGCTTGACCGGCACGGTGAACGTCGCCCGCGGTGAGCTGCGGGTGCGGGCGCAGAGCCTGGCGCGGGTCCCGGTCAGCTGAGCCGGCGTGCTCCACGAGGAACACCGCGGCGCTCGACGAGCACGGGGGGCCGGGACGAACCACGGGTGCCGCACCGGCAGCCGGGGGTGCGGTGAACGCCGGAGGCCCGGGACGACGTGCGTCCCGGGCCTCCGGCGTTCACTGCTCGGGTCAGTTCGCCATGTCCACGAAGCGGCTATAGTGCCCCTGGAAGGCGACCGTGACGTTCGCGGTCGGGCCGTTGCGGTGCTTCACCAGCATGATGTCGGCCTCGCCGGCCCGCGGTGATTCCTTCTCGTACATGTCCTCGCGGTGGATCATCATGACCATGTCGGCGTCCTGCTCGATCGAACCCGATTCGCGGAGGTCGGAGAGCATCGGCTTCTTGTCCTGGCGCTGCTCGGACCCGCGGTTCAGCTGCGACATCGCGATGACCGGGACCTCGAGTTCCTTGGCCAGCAGCTTGAGCGCACGGGAGAACTCCGAGACCTCCTGCTGACGGCTCTCGACGCGCTTTCCCGACGTCATCAGCTGGAGGTAGTCGATGACCACGAGCTTGAGGTCGTTGCGCTGCTTGAGCCGCCGCGCCTTCGCCCGGATCTCCATCATCGTCATGTTCGGCGAGTCGTCGATGTAGAGCGGTGCGTCGGCGATCTCACCCATCCGGCGGGCCAGCTTCGACCAGTCCTCGTCGGACAGCGTGCCGGCACGCATGTGGTGCAGCGGCACCTTCGCCTCGGCCGACAGCAGACGCATGGTGATCTCGTGCTTGCTCATCTCGAGCGAGAAGATCACCGTCGCCTGATGGTGTTTGACAGTTGCAGATCGCGCAATGTCCAATCCCAGCGTCGATTTACCAACACCAGGACGAGCCGCGATGACGACCATCTGGCCCGCCTGGAGACCATTGGTCAACTCGTCGAGATCGCGGATGCCGGTGGGCACGCCGCGGGCGGTGCCGCCGCGGGAGGCGATGGCGTCCAGCTCGTCCATCGTCGGCTGCAGGACGTCCTCGAGGCGCGAGTAGTCCTCGCTCATGCGCTTCTCGGTGACGTCGTAGATCTCCTGCTGGGCGCGGTCGACGATGTCGTCGACGTCGCCCTTGCCTCCGGCCGCCCCGTAGCCCAGCTGGACGACGCGGGTGCCGGCCTCGACCAGTCGCCGCAGCACCGCCTGCTCGGCGACGATGGCGGCGTAGTAGCCGGCGTTGGCCGCCGTCGGCGTCGACTGGATCAGGGTGTGCAGGTAGACCGCGCCACCCATCTTCGACAGCTGGTCGGTGCGGTTCAGCTCGGCGGCGACGGTGATCGCGTCGGCCGGCTCGCCCCGCCCGTACAGGTCGAGGATGCAGTCGTAGATCACCTGGTGCGCCGGCCGGTAGAAGTCGTTGCCGTGCAACACCTCGACGACGTCGGCGATCGCGTCCTTGCTCAGCAGCATGCCACCAAGCACCGACTGCTCCGCCGCGACGTCCTGCGGCGGCTGCCGGTCGTACGCCGGCGCCGTCGGGGACGGGCGCTCGAAGTCGTCGGCCACCGCCACGGGGTCCTCCATCCACTCACGGCGCACCCACGCACAGGCCCCGGCGGGATCGCCGGGGCCTGGTGGGGGAAGCACCAGAACGCTGCACACCTGACTCGAACGTGCGTTCGGGTCATTGCTACCGCGGGGGACCGACAGTTCCTCCCCGACAGCAGCCGTGGAGGACGTTAGGAAGTGCGGACGGACCAGTCCAACACCGGTGTGCACGCGCTTCTGCACAACTTGTGGACAAGTCGGTGGACACAGCCGTGTCGACATGTGGAGACAGCAGGGGACGCCGCGACGCCGCCCCCCGTATCCCGCCCCTGACCTGCACAGGGACGACCCACCGGGTGTGGACGGGAGAAATCTGCGAGAAATCCGGGTGTCGACGTCCGGCGTGTCGAGGGCCTGGCCGCAGCCGCCCCAGCGGTCACACGTCCACAGGCCCACGCCCGCCCGGCGGAGGTCCACCAAGGGACGTCGTCCCGCCGGCCGTCGATGCGCCGGCGGGCCAGGAGGGATGACCGATGACCGCCACCCGCACGTCCGTGAACCCCTGGCCGTGGTCGCTCGGATACGGGTTCGACCAGGCGCAGCTGGTGGAGGGCGCGACCGCGTCCTCGTGCTCTCCGGGCAGGCCGCCGTGGACGCCGACGGCACACCGCAGCACGCCGGCGACCTCGCCGCTCAGGTCTCGCTCGCGGTGGACAACCTCGAGACCGTGCTCGGGGAGGCCGGGATGACACTCGCCGACGTCGTCCGCATGACCGTGTTCACCACGGACGTCGACGCGATGCTGGGCGCCTGGCAGGGTCTGTCCGAGCGGTCCACCGCAGCCGGCGTGCGGCCCACGAGCACGCTCGTCGGCGTCACTCGCCTGGCCTTCCCGGACCTGATGGTGGAGATCGAGGCCACCGCGGTCGGCTGACCGGCCCCACGACGCCGCGAGGGGCGCCGGACCGGAGTCCGACGCCCCTCGCGGGCACTGCACGTCGACGTGCGGCCCCGTCCCGGGCCCCGCCCCTGAGCCTGCGGAGGGTGGGGAGGACGGGGTCCTCCCTCAGCCGGGGACGACCTCGATGGTCAGCTGCGAGGTGACCTCGGGGTGCACCCGCACGGTCACCGTGTGCTGGCCGGTGGTCTTGATGCTGCTGGGCAGCTCCACCCGGCGCCGGTCGAGCTGGGGGCCACCGGCGGCGGTCACGGCGTTGACCACGTCGGCGGTGGTGATGCGGCCGAACAGGCGGCCACCCGCACCGGCGCGGGCCGGCACCCGGACGGTCATGCCCGACAGGCGCCCGGCCACGGCCTGCGCCTCCTCGTGCGAGCGCACCTCGCGGGCGGCACGCGCACGGCGCAGCGACTCGACCTGCTTCTCGGCACCGCGGGTGGCGACGATGGCCAGGCCGCGGGGCAGGAGGTAGTTGCGGGCGTAGCCGCCCTTGACCTCCACGGTGTCACCGGAGGACCCGAGACCGGTGACCTCCTGCGTCAGGATCAGCTTCTGGGTGCTCATCGTCAGCGCGCCGTGGAGGTGTAGGGCAGCAGGGCCATCTCACGGCTGTTCTTGACGGCTGTGGCGACGTCCCGCTGGTGCTGGCTGCAGTTGCCGCTCACGCGGCGGGCACGGATCTTGCCGCGGTCGGAGATGAACTTCCGCAGCAGGGTCGTGTCCTTGTAGTCGATGTAGGTCGCCTTGTCCTTGCAGAACTGGCAGACCTTCTTCTTGGGCTTGCGAACAGGGGGCTTGGGCACTGGGTTCTCCAGGACGTGAGGGGAGGGAACGGGCCCCCTCGCAGGGGCCCGCGCCGAGCGGAGCGAGGCGCGGGGGGCGAGGGGGTCCTTTCTCAGAAGGGCGGCTCGTCGGACGGCGGGGCCGGGGTCGACCAGGGGTCGCTGGACCCGCCGCCACCACCGAAACCGCCACCGCCACCGCCGCCGAAGCCACCGCCACCCTCACCGCGCGAGGCCTTGGTGACCTTCGCGGTGGCGTAGCGGAGCGAGGGGCCGATCTCGTCGACCTCGAGCTCGACGACGGTGCGCTTCTCGCCTTCCTTGGTCTCGAACGACCGCTGCTTGAGCCGGCCGGAGACGATCACCCGCGATCCGCGGGTCAGCGACTCGGCGACGTTCTCCGCCGCCTGCCGCCAGACGTTGCAGCGCAGGAAGAGCGCCTCGCCGTCCTTCCACTCCTGCGACTGACGGTCGAAGGTCCGCGGCGTCGAGGCCACGGTGAAGTTGGCGACCGCGGCACCGGAGGGCGTGAAGCGCAGCTCCGGGTCCGACGTCAGGTTGCCGATGACGGTGATGACGGTCTCGCCGGCCATGGTCAGTGGACCTCGGGCCGCATCAGCTTCGTGCGCAGGACCGACTCGTTGAGGTTCAGCTGCCGGTCGAGCTCGGCCACCGCGGCGGGCGTGGCCTGGATGTCGACGATGGCGTAGATGCCCTCGACCTGCTTCTTGATCTCGTAGGCCAGCCGGCGGCGGCCCCAGATCTCGGTCTTCACGGTGCCACCGGAGTTGGTGACGACGGTGAGGAACCGGTCGAGGGAGGGAGCGATCGTGCGCTCCTCCAGTTCGGGGTCGAGGATGACCATCAGTTCGTAGTGACGCACGGAGAACCCCACCTCCTCTGGTCTGGGCGGCTGCAGTCGATCTGCAGCAGGAGGGTCGTACACGCGTCGCGCGCCCCACCCGGTGACAGCCACCGGTGGAACGCGCTCCGACCAGCGTACCAGCGCCGACCGGCCCGCCGGCCCCCTGCAGGCAGAAGGACCCCGTCCTCCTCACCCCTCGCACGCTCGGGGCGGGACCCGGGACGGGGCCTGGCGCGAGCGTGCGAGCGACGGGGAGCGGGCGGTCCTCCTAGGGTCGGGCACGTGGCAGCTCACCCGATCGGCGTACACGTCGGCCCAGGACTGACCCAGGACGGCGGGATGGAGAACGGCGGCCCGCTGGCCCGGGCCGCGGAGATGGACGCCGACGGCGTGCAGGTCTTCCTGGGCGACCCGCAGGGGTGGAAGGCACCGCGGCTGTCCGCCGACCAGCAGTCCGCCCTCTCGGGTGACCGCGCCGCGGACCTGTTCCTCGTCGTGCACGCGCCCTACGTCCTCAACGTGGCGTCGACGAACAACCGCATCCGCATCCCCAGCCGCAAGACACTCGGCCAGCACGCCCAGGTCGCCGCGGCCATCGGCGCCCGCGGCATGGTCGTGCACGGCGGTCACGTGCTCGGGACCGACGACCCGGCCGCCGGCGTCGACAACTGGCGCAAGACGTTCTCCCGGCAGGCCGAGGAGGGCGGCTTCCCCGTCCCGCTGCTCATCGAGAACACCGCCGGCGGCGGCAACGCCATGGCCCGCGACCTCGACGCCCTCGCCCGGCTGTGGGACGCCATCGGCGAGTTCGGGGCCGGCTTCGTGCTCGACACCTGCCACGCGTGGGCCGCCGGGTGGGACCTGGCGACCGCGGTGGACGACGTCCGGGCGGTCACCGGCCGCGTCGACCTGGTGCACCTGAACAACAGCCGCGACCCGCAGGGCTCCAGCCGCGACCGGCACGCCCCGCTGACCGAGGGGGAGATCCCGACCGAGCTGCTGGTGCAGGTGGCCCGGGCGGCGGACTGCCCCGTCGTCCTGGAGACCCCGGGTGACGCGGCCAGCCACGCCGAGGAGATCACCCTGCTCCGGGGTGCCCTGGGGTGACCGGGCCCGTGTTCCACGTGGAGCACGGGGCTGGGCACTCGGCAGCGGCTCAGCTCACCGGGGGGACGGCACCTGGCCGCGGTGCGATCCGGAGGATGGCAGTGTGACCACGTCCGGGGCTCCGTCGAGCACACCGCCGGCGGGGTCGTCGACGCCGGGCCAGCTGGTGCGGACGACGTCGTCGTCCGGCCGCCGCACCTCGCGGGCGACGAGCACCACGAGCGCCACCAGGACGGCGTCGCGGACCAGGACCGCGGTGAAGAACCACTCCACCTCGACGCCGCGGTTCTCGGTGCCCAGGTAGTAGAGCATCGTCAGCACCCACACCAGGACCTCGCTGACCTGCCAGACCAGCAGCGAGCGCCACCGCGGCCGGGCGAGGACCGCCAGGGGCAGCAGCCACAGCGCGTACTGCGGGCTGTAGACCTTGTTGAGCAGCAGGAAGCCGGCCACCAGCAGGAAGGCCACCTGTGCCACCCGCGGCCGCACCGGGGCGGTGAGCACCAGCCAGGCGACCCAGGCGGCGAGCGCGAGCAGCAGCACGGTCACCACCGCGTTGAGCACCGAGGGGGTCTCGCCCTCGGCGAGCGGCCCGTCGAGCACCCGGTTGTCGGTGACCGTGAGCAGGATGTTCCAGATCGACTCGGGGTTGGCCGGGCGCTGCCGGCTGAAGGAGAAGAACCAGCCCCAGTTCTCCGGCGCCAGGAGGGCCACCGGCAGGTCGACCGCCAGCCAGGCCCCGGCCGCCGCCAGCGCCGTCCGCAGCCAGGTCCGCAGCAGACCGGCCCGCAGGCACAGCAGGAACAGCGCGCCCAGCACGAGGACGGGGTAGAGCTTGGCGGCCACGCCGAGCCCGAGCAGCACTCCGGCGAGCACCGGCCGCTGCCGGGCCCACGCCCACATCCCGAGGGTGGCGAGGGCGACGGCCAGCAGGTCCCAGTTGTTGAAGGCGTAGACCAGCAGCACCGGTGAGAGCGCCACCATCGCGGTGTCCCACGGCCGCCGGCCGGTCAGCGGCAGGACGGCGCGCACCACCACCAGCGCGCACAGCGACATCAGCAGCGCCGTGACGACGGTGTAGCTCTCCACCGGTGGGACCGCCGGGAGGACGCCGACCGTGGCGGCCAGCCGGTCGTACCAGCCCGAGAGCAGCGCGGCGAGCGCCATGACCGCGCCGGTGAGGACCGGGTACTCCACCCGCGCGTCGAGGTAGGGCAGCGCTCCCTCGCCCTGGCGGTAGAGGCCGAAGAGCGGGACGGGGTCGGAGTAGCACAGGTGGGTGTACTGCAGCGATCCGGTCCAGTTGCCGTCGGCGCAGGGTGCCTGCTTGAGCCAGGCGAACGCCAGCACGGTCGAGGCGAACAGCAGGCAGACCCGCAGCGGGGTCCAGAACGGCGCCTGACCGACGACCGCGTGGCGACCCCAGGGTCCGCCCACCGCCTCGCTGGCCTGCGCCACCACCGGGTCGGTCCAGCTGGGGACGACGCGGTCGGGGCGGCCGTCCGGGGCCGGGGACGCCATGCCGGACGCCGCGGGCCCGTCCGCTGGTGCGGACGGGCCCGTGGGGATCGTGCTCATGCGGGTCAGTCTGCCCGCCGGGGGTCAGCCGCCCCGCTGCTGACCGTCGGCGCCGGTGCCGGTGGCGGTGCCGTTGCCGTTCGGGGGCTGGGCGGGGGTGTTGCCCGGGACGAACGTCGGGGTGGACCCGCCCGTCTGCCGCGGGGGCGACTGGGTCTCGGTCTCGGTCTCGGTCGGCGCGGTCGACGGCGTGCTCGGGGTGACCGGGGTCGACGGCGTCGGGGTCGGGGTCGGCGTCTGGGTGGGCTCGGCCTGCTCCGTCGGCTGGGTCGTGACCTGGGTCGGCGCCTGGGTCCGCGTCTCCGTCTGCGGCGCGGGCACGCCGTTGCCGGTGTCGCCGCGGATCAGCGCGCGGTCGGGCAGGTCCTCCTCCGGCGTCCCGTCCAGCACCTCGTCCATGAACTCCTGCCAGATGGCGCCCGGCAGGCCCGAGCCGTAGATGATCCGGCCGTTGACGTCCTCGATCGGCTGGGCCGGCGAGTCGTTGCCCATCCACACCGCGGTGGAGATCGACGGCGTGAAGCCCACCATCCAGGCGTCGGAGTTGTCCTCGCCCTGACCCTGCGTGCCGGTCTTGCTGGCCACCTCGCGGCCACCGTCGAGCGAGCGCCGCGAGTGGGCGGCGACGTCGGTCATCGCGTAGGTGACGTCGTTGACGACGTTCGCCTCGAAGACCTGGTCGCCGGCGTCACCGTCGTAGTCGAGCAGGACCGCGCCCTCGCTGTCGGTCACGCGGGCGACGAAGTACGGCTCGTGCTCGACGCCGGTGGCCAGGGTGGCGAAGCCGTGCGCCTGGTCGATCGGGCGCATCTCGTACTGGCCGATGCCGATCGAGGCGCCGGTCCCGCCGGTCTGCGGGTCGGCCAGCGTGTTGCTGCCGGCGAGCACCCCGTAGGCCGGCTCGTCCGGCCAGGCCTCCGGCAGCCCGGTGGCCTCGAGGATGTTCTGCCGCACCCGGTCCGCGCCGACCTCGTAGGCCAGCCCGTAGTAGGTGGTGTTCAGCGAGCGGGTCAGCGCCTCCATGAGCGTGCAGGACCCGCACGAGGCGCCGCCGGAGTTGCGGACCGGCAGGCCCGGGCGGTCCGGGAACTCCTGCGGCGAGGAGCCGTCGCGCCGGGCGTTGACGCTGATGCCGTCCTCCAGCGCGGTGGCCAGCACGTAGGGCTTGACCGACGAGCCGGGCTGGCGCAGCGCCTGCGCGTAGTCCACGGCGCCGTCGCCGGCGCCGATCGGACCGCCGTAGTAGGCCCGCACGGCACCGGTGTTCGGGTCGATGGACACCAGCGCCTCGCGCAGGTTCGCCGGCTGGCCGTCCATCACGTCGTCGACGGCGGAGATGGCGGCGTCCTGGTAGCGCTTGTCGACCGTGGTCGTGATCCGCAGGCCGCCGGCCCGGATCTGCTGCTCGTCGTAACCCTTGGCCTCCAGCTCGGCGATGGCGCGCTGGACGACCAGGCCCTCCGGCCCGTCGGGGATGCCCAGGTTGGAGCCGGTCCGCGGCAGCACCGGCGGGAAGACCGAGGCCTGCCGCTCCTGCTCGGTCAGCCAGCCCTCGTCGACCATCGCGTCGAGCACCAGGCCCCAGCGGTCCAACGAGCCCTCGGGGTTGGACTCGGGGTCGTAGGTCGAGGGGCTGCGGACCAGGACGGCGAGCACCGCGCCCTGCTGGGCGGTCAGCTGGCTGGCCGGCACACCGAAGTAGGTGTTGGCGGCGGACTCGATGCCGTAGGCACCGCGGCCGAAGTAGATGGTGTTGAGGTAGTTCTCGAGGATGTCGTCCTTCGCGTACTCGTTGTCGAGCTTGACGGCGAGGAACAGCTCCTGGAACTTCCGGCTGAACGTCTGCTCCGAGGTCAGGAAGGCGTTCTTCACGTACTGCTGGGTGATGGTCGAACCACCCTGCGTCGAGCCGCCGGTGAGGTTGTTCCACGCGGCGCGCACGATGCCGGTGAAGGAGATCCCCGGGTCGGAGTAGAAGCTGCGGTTCTCCGCGGCGAGCATCGCCTCGCGGGCCGGTTCGGAGACCTCGGTCAGGTCGACGTTGGTGCGGTTGCCCCCGTCCACGCCCAGCCGCGCCATCTCGGTGGTGCCGTCGGCGTAGTACACGACCGTCGTCTGCGCGTTCTGCACCGAGCTCGGGTCGGGCACCTCGGTCGTCGCGTAGACGACACCCACGAAGACGCCGAGCAGCACGAGCATGCCCGCGAACGCGGCGCCGAGGGCCTTCAGCCGGCGACTGCGGCGCTGCTTCCTGGTGCGCACGGCCTTGCCGGCGGGTCGGGCGCCCTTCGCGGCCGGGCCGGAGCGGGACGCCGTCGTCCGGCCCCCGCGGCCGGCCGGTGGGCGGCCACCGCGTCCGGCGGGCGGACGCCCGCCTCCGCCGCTGCCACCGGCGGTGCGGCCGGACGGCGGACGGCGGACCGAGCCGCTGCGCGGCCCGACCGGTGAGGTCTCGTCGTGGGGAGGCACGCAGGGCCCCTCTCTGGTTCGGGTCTCGGTGGGCGCACAGGACGTGACGCATCCAGCACCCAGGGTGGCGTCTTCTGCTGTGCGAGCGAGGACGACCCGCGGCGCAGCGACGCCCAGGTGTATCAACGACCACGCGGGGCACCCCGTGTTCCCCGTGTGACGCGTACTACTACTCGGTGGCCGCCCGCCGACGCGTGCGCCGCGGCTGGCGACCCGGGTCCGGCTCGGCCCCGAGGACGTACGAGCAGTCCAGGTGGTTCCACCCGCAGCCGCGGCACACCTGGACGGCGTAGACGGAGAACTCCTCCTGGGCTCCGTCCATCCGGGCGAGCTCGGCCTGCGTCTTCGCCTGGCCGGCCGTGGGGCCGAGGTGCTCGCCGTAGACGTAGCTCACCAGCGTGAGCTCCACCTTGCGGCAGACCGGGCACACGACGTCGGTCGCCTCGCCGTGGTACTTCGCCGCCCGGGTGAGGTACGGACTGGCGTCGCAGACCTCGAACAGACCCGTGCGGCCGGCGTACACGTCGGCGAGGACGGCTCGCCGCTGCAGCGAGTAGTCCACGACGGATCGACGTCCGGGCACGGCGCCAATGTACGCACCGGCGGGGACACCGGCAGGCCCCCGCCGACATCGACACCGTCATCCGGCCCACCTCCAGGAGCTCGCGCCGAGCCTGGTGCCCGGATGGCACGGCCCCGCTGCACAGAGGACCCCGGCCCCCGTGCAGGGTCCCGCCGCGAGCGTGCGAGCGGTGGGGCAAGGGGGCCTTGATGTATCGTCCCGATACATCGATCCGCAGGACGGCGAGGGAGGCGACGTGCTCGAGTTCGCCATCCTCGGTCTGCTGCACCAGTCGCCGATGCACGGCTACG
Source organism: Geodermatophilus sp. URMC 65 (assembly GCF_053502545.1). NCBI lineage: Bacteria > Bacillati > Actinomycetota > Actinomycetes > Geodermatophilales > Geodermatophilaceae > Geodermatophilus > Geodermatophilus sp. URMC 65. The sequence goes on along the minus strand of NZ_CP199954.1, from coordinate 2,710,521 downwards.
AGCTGCGCAAACAGCTGGCCCAGGTCCTCGGCGGTCTGCGCAGCATCTCCTACGGGTCGCTGTACCCCGCGCTCAAGCGGTTGCACGCGGCCGGCTACGTCACCACCGACGAGCCGGACCGGCGCGCCCTCCTGCCGGCGGACGCACCACCGCTGACCGGCCGGCGGGGCAAGGTGGTCTACACGATCACCGCCGAGGGCAAGGAGCGCTTCCACGAGCTGGTGAGCCAGGCCGGTCCGGAGGCGTACGACGACGGCGGGCTCTTCGGCGTCCGCCTGGCGTTCTTCCGGCACACCGCCGCCGACGTGCGGCTGCGGGTCCTCGAGGGCCGCCGCCGCACCGTCGAGCGGCAGCGCGAGGGCCTGCGGGCCTCGCTGAGCCGGACCCGCGAGCGGCTGGACCGCTACACCCTCGAGCTGCAGCGCCACGGTCTGGACTCGGTCGACCGCGAGGTCCGCTGGCTGGCCGAGCTCATCGACCGCGAGCTGGACGAGAACCAGCGGCGCCGAGCCGACGGCGCCGACCCCGGGGACCCCCCGGCACCTCCGGACGAGACGCCGCCGCAGCCCTGAGCGGTCCGTCCCCGACATCCCCGGTGGGAGAGCTCCGCGCCCGCCGCCCCCAGCAGGACCGTGCGCGGTCCGTGTCCACCGACCGCATCCGGTCTGTGAAGAAGAAGGAGAACCCATGGGATCCGTCAAGGTCGCCATCGTCGGTGTCGGCAACTGCGCCGCCTCGCTCGTGCAGGGTGTCCACTACTACCGCGACGCCGACGAGACCACGCCGGTGCCGGGCCTGATGCACGTCCGCTTCGGCGACTACCACGTCGCCGACGTGCAGTTCGTCGCGGCGTTCGACGTCGACGCCAAGAAGGTCGGCCGCGACCTCTCCGAGGCCATCGTCGCCAGCGAGAACAACACCATCACCATCTGCGACGTCCCGCCGCTGGGCGTGACCGTGCAGCGCGGCACCACCCTCGACGGCCTCGGCACGTACTACCGGGCGACGATCGAGGAGTCCGACGAGGAGCCGGTGGACGTCGTCGCGGCGCTGCGCGCGTCCGGCGCCGACGTGCTGGTCTGCTACCTGCCCGTCGGGTCGCAGCAGGCCGCCGAGTTCTACGCCCAGTGCGCCCTGGACGCCGGCGTGGCCTTCGTCAACGCGCTGCCGGTGTTCATCGCCGGCACCCAGGAGTGGGCCGACAAGTTCACCGCGGCCGGGGTGCCGATCGTCGGCGACGACATCAAGTCGCAGGTGGGCGCCACCATCACCCACCGCGTGCTGGCCAAGCTCTTCGAGGACCGCGGCGTGCAGCTCGACCGCACCATGCAGCTCAACGTCGGCGGCAACATGGACTTCAAGAACATGCTCGAGCGCGAGCGCCTGGAGTCCAAGAAGATCTCCAAGACCCAGGCCGTCACCAGCCAGGTCGACCGGGACATGGGCACCGACAACGTGCACATCGGCCCGTCGGACCACGTGCCGTGGCTGACCGACCGCAAGTGGGCCTACGTGCGCCTCGAGGGCCGCGCGTTCGGCGACGTCCCGCTGAACCTGGAGTACAAGCTCGAGGTCTGGGACTCCCCGAACTCGGCCGGCATCATCATCGACGCCGTCCGCGCCGCGAAGATCGCCAAGGACCGCGGGATCGGCGGCCCGATCCTCTCCGCGTCGTCCTACTTCATGAAGAGCCCGCCGGTGCAGTACAGCGACAGCCAGGCCCGCGACGCCGTCGAGGCCTTCATCCGGGGTGACGTCGACCGCTGAAGGACCCCGCCCACCCCACAGCTCACCCCGTCTCCTCCCGGTGCGCGCACCGGGAGGAGAAGGGGGTGACGTGCGTCAGGAGGCGGCGGCCGCCGGGACGGCCCCGGCCGGCTCCCCGGGTGCGGCCCGGTGCAGTTCCCTCCGTGCGCCCGGCACGTCGTCGGTGATCACGGCATCCACGCCGAGGTCGGCTGCCCAGCGCAGGTCGCGAGGTCGGTCGACCGTCCAGAGCGTCACAGGCAGGCCGAGCCACCGCGCCGTCCCCACCGCCTGCGGCGCACGCCGGACACCGACCAGCGGGAGATGCACCTGGTCGTGCCCGTCCTCGTGGGCGCGCCACACGACCGCGGCGGTCCGCGTCCACGTGTCGCCGAGCAGTGCGGTCCGCACGGGCAGGTCCACGCAGATCCTGCGGATCACCGCGAGCAGGGCGGGGTCGAAGGACGAGACGGTGACCTCGGCGCCTCCTGCGGTGGCGCCGAGCACGTCAGCCAGGGCGTGCGCGGTCCGTGCCGCGACGGTGACGTCGGTCACCGGCTTGGCCTCCACGACGACCTCGGAGCCGACGTGCTGCTGCGCTGCAGCGAGCACCTCGGCCAGCGTCGCGAGCGAGTTCCGGCCGGCGACGCCGAGCAGGTCGCCGCTCACGCTGGCCGCCACGTCCCGACGTGTCCCGGTCCGGGTGAGCACGACCGGGTCGTGGGCGCAGACGAGCGTGTCGTCCGCGGTGAGCCGCACGTCGACCTCGACCCCGTCCGCACCCTGGCGCAGGGCCTCGGTCACGGCTGCCACGGAGTTCTCCGGGCACCCCGGGGCCGGTGACCCTCGGTGTCCGACAACCCGGACCCGGTCGCTCTCCCGTACCGGAGGCACGAGGACGTCCTCCGGTACGGCGACCACCTCCCGGCCGTGCCGGTGAAGGCCGTGGTTCTCGTCCATCGCCGACCTCGTCTACCTGCCTGGGGGATCCGTCAGCGAGAGCCTTCGTCGCGGTGAGGTGCCTCGGTAGCCACTGCAGGGGTGAGGGGGGACCTCACGAGGTGTTGCTCCTGTAGACCTTGGTGGCCCCGCTTTCGCGCAGGCCGAGCGGTGCTCACCTTGGTGGGAGAGGCGCACACCCGGAACGGCGCTCCCCCAGTCCTGGGATGCCTACGTCGCGGCCCTTCCCGGACCCAGAGTCGTGTCAGGCCGAGCGCCGGCCGGGGATCCAAGGGGTGGCAGAGGATGACCAGGTCGACCAGGCGGATCACGGGGACGAGGACCGGCATCTCCCCGGTCAGGACGGCGGCCGGCGCGGCGGTGCTGACCTCGCCCGCACGGCTGTGCTTCATCGTCGAGGAGAAGTACGAGAACGACGTGATGCCGGGCGCCGTCGCGGACGTGCTGCGGTCCTGGGGACACCACGTGGACGTGCTGCGGCCGAACGCCGCGGTGGCGGACCTCTGGGACGTCCTCCCGTCGGACTCCACGGGATACGACGCGTTCGTCCTGAAGACCGTCTCCTCCGGCCCGGGCCTGAGCCTGCTCGAGGCCGCTGCGGCCGCCGGGATCACCACGGTCAACGACCACCGGGCGATCCGGCTGGCACGGGACAAGGCCGTCGCCGCCGTGCGTGCCCGCGCCGCCGGCATCCCCTTCCCGAGGACCTACTTCGCGTCCCGCTCGGCCCTGCTCCACCAGATCCCGCCGAGCGCGTACCCCCTAGTGGTCAAGCCCAACAACGGCAGCTCCTGCGAGCAGGTGCTCCGGGTGGACACCCCCAGCGAGCTCTCGCAGCTGGACCTCGAGGACAGCGGCCACCTGCTCGCGCAGCCGTACCTGCCGAACCCCGGCTACGACCTCAAGCTGTACAACACCGGCGACGAGGTGTTCGCCGCGGTGCGCCGCTCGCCGCTGCACCCCGGCGCCGATGTCGTCGAGGAGCCCATCCCCGTCACCCCCGAGCTGCGGTCGCTGGCCCTCGCGGTCGGCCGGGCGTTCCGGCTGGACATCTACGGCCTCGACGTCGTCGAGACCCCGGACGGCCCGGTCGTCCTGGACGTCAATGACTTCCCCAGCTTCGGCATGGTCCCCGAGGCGGCCTGGCGGCTGGCGCGCACCGTGCTGCGTGTGACCAGGCGCCGCGCCACGTCCGGCGCCTGCACCCGCCTCCGCCCCACCTTTGCGCCCCTCGCTCCTCTCCTGGAGGCCACGGCATGAGGATCCACCTGCTCGTCGAGTCGTCCCCGAACCCCGTCCTCACCGCCGTCATGGACGTCCTGGCTCGCCAGCACGAGGTCGCGGTCCACGACTCCCGGACCCTCCCCGCGGGGTACGGCCGGGACCGCGGCCTGCCGGCGCCGCCGGACGTCGTCCTCCTCAAGTCCCGCTCCCCGGAGGCGAGGCGGGTCGCGCAGAGTGCGGAGCGCGCCGGCAGCCTGGTGGTGAACCCCGCGGCCGCGACCGCCGCGGCGCTGGACCGCGCCGCCACGGCGGAGGCCCTGGACCGCGCCGGCGTCCCGGCCCCCCGCACCTGGTTCGTCCCCGCCTTGCGCGACCTGGCCGCGGACGGAGCGGCGCTGCCGTGGCCCCTGGTCGTCAAGAGCCGCACCAGCTCGCGCCGTGACCTCGTACGCCTGGTGGCCGACCCGACGGAGCTCGTCGAGCTGCTGCCCGAGTGGGGCGACGAGCCGGTCGTGGCCCAGGAATTCGCCGCCAACGACGGGTTCGACATCAAGGTGTGGGTGATTGGCGCGAGTCTGTCCGCGGCACGTCGACGCAGCGCGCTGGAGTCCACCGACAAGAACTCCGACGAGTTGCTGGACCCGGCGGACCTCCCGGCGGACTGGACCCGGACCGCGCGGGACGCCGGGGCGGCCCTGGGGCTGCAGCTGTACGGCGTCGACCTGCTGATCAGCGGGGGGCGGCCGGTGGCGGTGGACGTCAACCCCTTCCCCGGGTTCCGCGGCGCACGCGAGCCCGCGGCCTCCCTGCTCCGCTTCCTCTCGACCGTCAGGACGGCCACGAGGACGGTGGCGGCATGAGCACACAGACCGGGCCGGCGAGACCCAGGGTGATCGGCGCGACGGAGGCGCTCGACGCCTACCTCGCCCGGCAGGGCACAGCCCGGGCCCGGCCCCCGCTGCGATACCTGCGTCGCAAGCCCGGACGTGGGCTCGTCGCGGTCTTCGGCCCGGATCAGCTCGGGGACATCTACACCGTCACCGTCGACGAACGGTCCCTCCTCGAGGCGCCCGACGCTCCGACGGGCTCCTCCGGCCCCGCGGTCCACCAGTTCCCGGACGATCCACAGCTGCCGGACCTGGACACCGTCATGGCGCCGTCCGAGCACCGCCCCCTCGCCTTGGCCCTGGAGTCGGCTTCCCGACAGGTTCACGACGTGCCATCCGACTGGCACCTGCTGGACGTCGTCGCCGAGCCCGTGCGGTACAAGCCCGGGGACCGGTGCGTGATCCGCTACCGGCTGCGCTTCGGCGACCCGGGGAGCGCCCAGGGAGCGGACACCGCCGCGAGGACGTGCACCCTGGTCGCCAAGCTGTACCGGGAGCTGAGCGAGGCTCAGGCCGCCACGGACCTCCTCGCCCGGCTGCACGCCCAGGCAGCGGCCGCCTGGACCGCCCGGCCTGTCGGCGTCGTGCCCGGGCTGGCCCTGGCGCTGACCGAGGACCTCGGGAGCAGCCGCGACCCCGTGCCCGCGCGCTCCGGCCTGGACGTCGTCCACCTCGGGTCCGCGGAGGCGCTCGACGTGGTCCGCCGGGCGGCCCGGGCCCTCGCGGAGTTACACACCAGCGGCCTGGACACCGGCGGCCTGAGGCGGCGCACGGGAGCCGACGAGGCCGGGAAGGCGGCCAAGCGCGTGCGGCTGCTCGAGCAGTACGTGCCCGAGCTCGCCCCGGAGGTCCGCCGGGTCACCGGCGCGTTGTGCACCGCCCTGGCTGGTCTCCCGGCGGACACCCTCCGCCCCGGGCACGGCAGCTACAAGCCCAGTCAGCTGCTGGCCCGGGACGGTGCCGTGTTCCTCGTCGACTTCGACCAGTTCTGCCTGGCCGACCCGGCCCTCGACGTCGGCTACTTCCTCGCCTACCTGCGGCCTGCCGGGCTCTGGCACCACAGAGCCGGTCGGCGGGCGTGGTTCGAGGTGGCCGCCGACGCCTTCCTCTCGACGTACCTCCGCTGCCTCGCCGAGCGCGGGGAGTCCGCGACGACCTGTGCGGGCATCGCCGGGCGTGCCCCCGTGTTCGAGGCCGCGCTCCTCCTCAAGATCGCGGCGCGCCGGGTCAACCGGCTGCACAGCCCACGAGCCGGGGAGGTGGCCGCGGTGCTCGACGAGGTCTCCCGCTCGCTGGCGTCCGTCGAGGATCCCGGGACGCCGGTCAGCCGGTGATCACGAGGGAGTCCCGGATCCGCTCGAACGTGGGCCGGTGGTCCTCGAAGCTGTCCGGAGGAGCGGCGAACGCGAGGAGGACCGTTCCTCCGGCACCAGGTGGCTGGACGACGTCCACCAGCGCCCGCAGCTGGGTCCGCGGGTCCTGCGGGTTGGAGATGACGGCCTCCCTCTCATCGGCCATGACGCCGGCCACCGCGACCTGGCGGTGCGTCGGCTCGAACTGTGTGACCGGGGGCAGCAGCCATCCGAGCTGCTGCTCGAGCGCCTCGGGCGAGGAGGTGTCGAACGGGGAGGCCAAGCTGTACACGTACAGCCAGACGGCGTCGGCTGAGCCGGCCCGCACGGTCGCCGCCGTGCTCGTCCAGTCCTTGTTGAAGAACAGGCCGGTGGCTGCGGCCGGGTCGGGTCCCAGGAGGATGTCGCTGGCCGGTCCCGCCCTCGAGTCCCAGTCTGCGGGGTGGTCGAGCCGGAACGGGACCACGGTCAGGTCGCTGGTGTACCTCCGGTAGTCCTCCGGCAGCCAAGCACGCACGGCCAGTGCGGCCACGGCGACGAGCACGGCGGCGACCGCGACGAGGGCCACGAGCCCCCATCGGCGCCTCGGCGCCCGCGGTGCAGGGCGCGACCCTCGTGGTCCCTGCCCCCCGTCCGAGTGGTCCGAGCCGGCCTCGTCGTCCGGGTAGGACTCGGAGAACTCCTCGGGGTCGGGCTCGTGGCCTACCGGCAGGACGGTGTCGCGCGAGGCACCCGCAGGGGGCGGGAACCGCACGATCGAGCCGGACGGGAAGGACGGGTGCTCGCTCCGGCCGAGCACCTCGTCAGTGACCGTGCCGGGTTCCGCTGAGGAGTTGTCGGACGTGGCCTCGGCGCCGACCCCTCCGCCGTCCCGGGTCGGCCGACCTCCGGTGGGGGAGACCGGGGCGGACACGTCGAGGGCCAGCTCGAGCTCCCCGAGAAACTCCTGGCACGACTCGTACCGGTCCGCGGGGTCCTTGGCCATGGCCCGCGCCACCACGGCGTTGACCGCTGCGGGCAGCTCCGGACGGGCACCCGTGACCGGCGGGGGCGCCTCCACCAGGTGTGCCCAGAGCAGCGCGGTGTCGTCGTCCCGGCGGAAGGGCAGCTGCCCGGTCAGGCACTCGTAGAGCACACAGCTCAGCGCGTAGATGTCGGTGCCGGGTCCCACCGGTCTGCCCTGGATCTGCTCGGGAGAGACGTAGTCGACGGTGCCGAGGAAGTGCCCCGTGCCGGTCAGCCCGCCCGACAGCTCGGAGGCGCGCTTGGTGAGGCCGAAGTCCGTCAGGTACACGTGATCACCGCGTGCGGAACGGGGCTGCTCCTGGCCCGCCGTGACCAGGATGTTGCCCGGCTTGACGTCCCGGTGCACCAGCCCGGCCCGATGGGCGGAGTCCAGCGCATCCCCGATCTGACCGAACAACCGCAGCGTCCGATCCACCGGCAGCCGGCCGCCCTCCTCCGCCAGCACACCTTTCAGGTCGCTCCCCACCACGTAGCGCATCGCGATGAAGAGCTGCTCGTCGGCTTCTCCGGCCTCGTAGATGGGCACGATGTTCGGGTGGTCCAGCGATGCGGCCAGCCGCGACTCCCTGATGAACCGCTGCCGGAACTGCTCGGTGTCGGCCAGCTGCGGAGACAGCAGCTTCAGCGCCACCTTCCGGCCCAGGCGCATGTCCTCCGCCCGGTACACCACCGCCATGCCGCCACGGCCGATGAGGGACTCGATCCGGTAACCCGCGACCAGGGTGCCTGGTTGCTGGATCGGCATGATCCTCCGCTCCGCTTACCCTGCTGGTTGGCCGCACCGGCCGCAGTACCGGTGCTGGGGCGCGAGGCGGACCCCGCACGAGGTGCAGAACGTGGGCCGGTCCTCCGCGGTCGGCTGGGACGCGGCCCCGCGACGGGTCGAGGGCACCGGCGTCGGCTCGGCGAAGGCGCGTGACGCCCGATGGGAGCCGTCACCGCCAGCGCCTGCCTGGCCGTGCCGGGTGACCGGCCTGGACGGTGCAGACCCCGAGGGAGTCGGCTCGCCCCGGTTGGTGGACGGCGCCGCGCCCGGCCTCGACTCGTCGCTCTCGACGACGACCACCGAACCGGTCCCGGTGCCGGAGCCCGAGCCGGAGGCCACGCTGGGCGCCGCCTGCCGCTCTCGGCGTCCGGTCCCCGACGGGTCGGACGGGTCGGTCTGGCCCTCCCCGTACCCGGCCGCCCCTGCTCTGGGCCTCGGCATCCCCGGCAACGGGGTCCCGCTGCCCGGGGCTGAGGCGTGGCGCCGCCGGCGCAGGACCAGCACGGCGACGACCGCGAGCAGCAGCAGCACGAGCAGCACGACCGCCCAGGGGAAGCTGGTCGCACTCCCGGTGCCCGCCGAGTCGGCGGGAGGGGCCGGAGGCGCCGGCCCCGGTGTCCCTGCAGCGACGTTCTGCTCGGCCACGGCGAGGTTGGCGGCAGCAAGGGCGTGGCCGGGGAAGAGGTCGAGGGTCGCCCTCAGGCTGGGGATGGAGGCGGCGAACCCCCCGTTCTTGAACGCGTGCATCGCCGCCTCGTAGCTGGTGTCCACCGGTCCCTGGCGGGGCGTGATCCCCTCCGCGGACAGGACGCCGCGGATCGCACCGGCGTCGACGAGCCGGCCGGGCGCGGCCGGCGGGGGTCCGGAGTCCGCGTCCGGCACGAGGAAGCCGACGACCTGGCCCTGCTCGGCGACGAGCGGGCCGCCGAGCATCCCGGCCGGCAGTGCGGCGGCCATGTCGACGTTCGCCTTGTACTCCTTCTCGTCCAGGTTCTCGGTCTTCAGCCGGGTCCCCCCGGGCTCGGCCAGGTGGGCGTTGACCGACCGCGGCGGGTCGGCACCGTTCGGGACGCCCGTGAACCCGAGGCCCGCGAGCATGTACGCCCCCGCCGTGGACTCGCCGAGGGGCACCGTCGGCATGCCGCTGGCTCCCCGGACCCGGAGCACCGCGACGTCCGGCGTGCTGCTCTGCAGCAGCTCGGCCGGCAGCTGCCCGTACTCCTCCTGGGAGGTGACGTGGGGGTAGACGACGTAGGTCGGCTCGACCGTGACGACACATCCCCCGGCGTCGTTGGTGCGGTGCGGCGGGTAGCAGGCCTCCAGCCGCTGCTGGAGCCGGCTCGCGGGGTCGCCGACCCGCTGCTCGGTGAAGAGGTCGCCGCCTAGGGGCGCCTGGTCCCCGTACCGTTTCACGAAGGCCTCGTTGATCGCGTAGACCCGCGCCCGGTCGAGGTCGTTCTGCGTGATCGCACCCGTGGTGACGATCGTCCCGGTCGACTCGACCACGAACCCGCTGGCGGTGGCGAGCACCGGGGTCGAGGTGCTCTGGATGATCCGGATGTGTATGCCCCCGGGGTCGCTCAGCAGGTGCTCCACCAGGGCGACCTCGACCTTGGCCCGCGCCTCCACGTATACGACACCGGGTGCAGCCCGCTCGGTGGGCGTGGGGTGCTCGTGCGCGCCGGCCGGCACCGCGGGCAGCGACAAAGCGGCGGCGAGAGCGACGACGAAGAGGATTCGGCGACGGTGAGCAGTCATGTGCACTCCGTGTGGCCCATGGCAGTGGGGAAGCCACCCAGATCGGGCCCGAGGGGACCATGCAAGACCCGCCACAGGGGGGTGTCAACCGATTCCCGGATCCCTCGTCCCGGCCGTCAGGACACGGAGCTGCGCTGCGGCTCGTCGAGGAGAGCCAGCGTGTGGCGCAGCCGCTCCGGCTTGAGCTGGCACCAGCTCCGGACGGCGAGGCGCGCCAGTGCCACCGTCCGGTACGCGGCCACCCGGCCGAGCAGCACGCCGGGGTCGCTGCTGCCACTCAGCCGCAGGTAGTCCCGGAGGAAGGCGGACCCGAGGTCCTCACCGCCGGCACGGGTCACCCCGCCTGCGTCCTGGGCCCGGCGGATCGTCACCGCGAGGTACCCGGTGAACTGACCGAGGTCCAGGGCCGGCTCCGCGAGGCACACCGTGTCGAAGTCGACCAGGCCGGTGGTCGGGCCGTCGAACAGGACCTGCGAGGGGTGGAAGTCGCCGTGGGCGACGCCGAGTGGTCCCGGTGGGTCGAACGCGAGGTCGCCGACCGCGCCGAGGTGACGGTGCAGCGACGCGGCGAGCGCCGGGGTCAGCGGGGCGAGGTCATCGACGGCGGCGCGCACCCTGTCGATCTCGTCGGCGAGAGTGCGAGTGGCCCCGACCGGGATCGACGACCGGTGCAGGGCGGCGGCGATGCGGGCACAGGCCGCGACCGCCCCCTCGGGCGTGAGGCCAGCGGCCGCCGGCGCGGCGGCCACGCCCGCCCTGGCCCGTATCAGCGCCGGCAGCAGCGGGGATCCGGGCACCGCCTCGAGGAGCGCCAGCCGGAGGTCGGGGAGGTAGGCCTGGAACCGGGGCACCAGGAACGGCAGGGATGAGTCCGACCCGTCCAGCAGGCCCTCCCGGAGCGCGGTCACGGCCGGACCGACGAGTCCCCCCCGACCGTCCCCGTACACCGTGCCGTAGACGACCTGCTTCAGGCTGCGACGGCTCGGTTGCAGGCGCCACGCCAGGTCGTACCGGAGCACACAGCTGTCCGGCCCGTAGCGGACCACCTCGGCACGGCAGCCCCCGAGGAGCAGTCCGGGCACCGACCTCGTGAGCAACGGCCCGAGCATCTCCACGAGCTCCGGGGTATCGGTGGCGAGCACCAGGCCCGGGAGCACGGGGTCGATCGGGAACGCGTGCAGGACGAGGCGCAGCTCGCGCATCAGGAGCACCGGCCGGGTGAAGGCGCGCAGGTCGTCTCGGCCGTCCAGGTGATCGGCCAGCGGGTCGACGTGCGACAGCCACCTCTCGACACCCTCCGCCGTCGAGGACAACCGCCCCGCGACGAGCTGCTCCACCGTCTCGCCGGTACCTCGGCGCCGCAGCTCCAGCCGGTACTGCAGGGTGGCCCCCTGCCCCGGTTCGACAGACGGCTTCCCGGGTGAGCAGGCCAGCAGCTCCCAGTCGTCGGCGAGCATGCGCTGCAGGCGCGGAGCCATCGCCGAAGCGGTCAGTGCCTCGGCCAGCCCCGGCAGTGCCCGGATCAGGGCGGGGGAGCGGAGGGGGTCCAGGCCGTCCTCGCCGGGCGACCGGCGAGGGACGGTGGGGATCCAGCCGGTGAGTGCCCGGAACTCGTCCGTGGACGCCGGCCGTGGCACCCACTCGGTGAGGACGGTGCCGAACCTCTCCGGCTCCACCGTCTCCGCGGCGTCCAGCTCCGGCTCGGCCTCGCGTTCGGGTGCGACGCCGGCCGGCGCCCCGGCCAGGGCACCGCCGGCTGCGGCGTCGGCCGAGGGGGCAGCGGCCATCGCCTGCCCGAACTGCCGGGCGTACAGCTCGGCGTAGAGCCCGCCGCTGGCGAGCAGGTCGGCCGGGCTGCCCTCCTCGAGGATCCGGCCGGCCGAGATCACCAGGACTCGGTCCACCGTGCGGATGAGGTTCAGGTCGTGCGACACGATGAGCGTGGACCTGTTGCGGGCCAGGGTCTGCAGGGCCTCGGCCACGAGCGCGGCCGACTCGGCGTCCAACCCCGTCGTCGGCTCGTCCATGATCAGGATGGGGGTGTCGCGGATGAACGCGCGCGCGATGGCCAGGCGCTGTCGTTGGCCACCGGACAGCGTCGCGGCGCGCTCGCCCAGAACGGTGTCGTAGCCGTCGGGCAGTGCCATGACGAAGTCGTGGGCGTTCGCCAGCTCGGCGGCGCGGACGACGTCCTCGATCGTGGCTCCCTCGCGGCCGTAGGCGATGTTCTCGGCGACCGTGCCGCGGAGCAGGATCGTCTCCTGCAGCACCATGCTGATCCGCGACCGCAGGGACTCGAGGGTGAACTGCCGGACGTCCTGGCCGTCGATGAGGACGGCGCCCACGTGGGGGTCGTAGAGCCGCGGCACCAGCTGGGCGATCGTGCTCTTGCCCGCCCCGCTGTGCCCCACCAGTGCCACAGCCTCGCCGGCGGTCATCCGGAAGCTCACGGACTGCAGAGCCAGCCGCGCGTCCGCCTCCTCCGGGTCGTCGGACACCGAGTGGTAGGCGAAGCCGACGTCGCGGAACTCGATCTCGCCCCGGAGCGGCGGCGCCGGGCGCGCGTCGGGCGTGTCCAGCACCGTGGGCCGGAGGTCGAGCAGCTCACCGACCCGGTCCACGCTGGCGTAGACGGCCGCGACCTTGTTCCACTGCTTGATGATCCGGCGGATCGGCTTGAACAGGTTCTGGATCAGCAGGATGAACGCCACGAGGTCGCCGGCGGTGAGCGTGCGGGCCGACACCAGCCGGGCGCCCACCAGGATCACGACCGCGATGCCGATCGACTCCACGATCGCGACGGTGAAGCTGAAGACGGCCTCCAGCCGCGCCGTGCGCAGGACGGCGTCCCGCGCCGAGCGGCTCTGGCCCGCGAACTTCTGCGCCTGCAACTCGTTCCGGCCGTACACCTGGGCGAGGCTGATCGTCGACAGCATCTCCTGTGCGGTGGACGCCAGCTCGCCCTCGCTGGCCCGCAGCTGCTTGGAGGCCGACTTGATCCGCCGGGCGAACACGTTCGAGACCACCGTCAGCAGGGGCACGATCGCCACCGCGAGCAGCGCGACCTGCCAGGACTGCCGGAAGAGGTAGGCCATCGTCGCCGCGATGATCAGCACGCTGCCCACGAGGTCGCCGACGGAGTCCTCGACGAAGTCCTCCATGGCCTTGACGTCGCCGGTCAGGCGCGTGAGTACGTCGCCTGTGCTGCGCCTGAGGTGGAAGGCCAGCGGGAGCCGCTGCAGGTGGGCGAAGAGGGTGCCGCGCAGGTTGAACCCGAGCGTGCGCGCGGCCTGGGCCAGGGAGATCTCCGCCAGGGACGCCGAGAAGCTGTTCACGGCCGTGGCCGCGACGATACCCGCCGCGATCACGACGATGGTGGCCTCGACCGGCGGGACGAACCCGAACCACTCCGGCAGCTTGCCGATGTTGAGGAAGTCGGTCAGCTTGCTGATCAGGTCTGGCACCGCGATCGCGGTGACCGCCTCGAGCGCAAGCAGCACGGTGGCGAACACGAAGGCGCGGCGCTGCCCCGCGGTGAAGCGCCCGAACATCCGCAGCGTGCGACGGAGGTCGCCGCCGCCCTTCATGACGGGCCGTCCGTGGCCACGCGCGCCTCCCGGGGCCGCTCGCGCGCCAGGCTAGCCCCAGCCCCCGGTCCTGGACCAGGAACGGTGCCGCCGGCTCCGCGGTCACCGCCCGGAGCGCCGGGCGACCTCCTCGACCGCCTCGGCGAGATCTGCCGCGGTGCGGTAGCGGCGCGTGGGGTCCGGGTGCAGCGCGGTGAGGACGACCGCCCGTTCGCCGTCCTTGAGCTCCTCGCCCGGTTCCGGTTGGCTCCTCAGGTATATCCGGACCGCCGTGAACGGGTCCGCGGACACCAGCGCCGGGAACAGCCCGTGGCCGGTCAGAGCCAGGTGCAGGGTGACCCCGAGCGACCAGACGTCGCTCTCCCGGCCCGCCGGGCGCCCTCGCATGAGCTCCGGATCGACGAGCTCCAGCCCGCCGGCGCGCGCACCCGCCCCGAGGCCGGTGAGCGTGTGCCCGTGGGTGAGCAGGTGCGCGACGGCCGGCTCGGCCAGGACGGCGCCGGCCTTGCCGAGCAGGACGTTCGTCGGCCCGATGCCCCGGTGCGGCAGGCCGGCCTCGTGCAGCTCGTGCGCGCCGCGGGCCGCCCGGGCGACGGCCAGGAGGCGCTCGCGGCGCGTCAGCTCCCGCGCCGGTGCCGACAGCGACCCGAGGGGCTCGTGGCGCATCGCGTAGAACACCACGCCGGCGTCCATCCCGACGTCGTACATCGGGAGCAGGTGCGACGAGCCGAGGCCGGCGAAGAGGCTCAGCTCGTCGGCCAGGGCGTCGAAGCCGTCGGTCCCGGTCAGGGACAGCACCTTGACAGCGACGGCGTCCGTGGCGATCCCGAGGCGACGCGGCGGCGTGGCGAGGTACACGTGGCTGTGCTCGCCACGGCCCAGCTCTCGGAGGAAGACGTAGTCCCCGGCCCTGTCCACGGCGGCCGCCCGTCCCTCACCGGAAGACCTGGGGGACGACCGTCTCCCGCCAGGTGTCGAAGAGGAGCTGCCGCTTGCCCAGGCGCACGCGGTCGCCGTGCACCAGGGGCACCGGGACCTGCGCCGTCACCGGCAGCCAGGGGCCGGCCGCCCCGTGCCGGCTCAGGAAGGTGCCGTTGGCGGACCCGTCGTCGCTGAGCAGGACCTTCCAGCCGCTGACGGTCAGGCGCGCGTGGACCCGGGAGGTGCTGCGCGCCGCATCGCGCAGCGGCAGGGGACGGGCCCGCCCCGCGAGCACGTCCGGCGCCTGCTCCGCCTCGCGCCCGATGACGAAGTCGCCGGTCACCGTGTAGATGGTCCCGCCGTCGGTGACGAGGATGCCCAGCGGTGGCCGCGGCAGCGTCACCCGCCCCCCGGGGGACAGCGGTGCGCCGCACGTCCGGCAGGCTGGCAGGTCCGGGTCGGTGAAGTGCCCGGTGCGGCAGAGCACCCCCTCCACGGGGACCTCGGGTCCGGTCGTCCCGGTGCCGCCCGCGTCCCCGCCGTGCGCACCCGTGATCGGTAGCGGCGGCCGTCGTCGACCCCGGGCCGGCTGCCCTCCGGAGCCCTGGGCGGCACACTGCCCGAGCAGGACCGACCGGAACGCAACCGCCGGCCGCAGCGCCGTCGAGGACGTGGCGACCCCCGCGGGGGGCAGCATCGCCGTGGGTTCTGCGGCGGACGGCCGCTGCGCCGGCCCGGCCGGGACACGGTGCACGGTGACCCCGGCACCGCGCACGGTGCCGGCCTCCAGGTCGAGGGGCAGGCCGTCGGTGACGTCCGGCTGCAACACCTCCCCGTCCGCGGCGACCGTCAGTCCGTGCCACGCGCCGTCCTCGAGGACGTGTTCGGCGATCCGCCCCTCACTCCCGTCGGCCGGCGACTCCGGCGTGCGTCCGTCGACGAGGACCCGCACCGGGCCGTGGACGAGGACCCGCAGCGAGTGTCCGGTGCGGAGCAGCAACGCGAAGCCGGGCGCCTCCGCGGAGGAGCGCAGGTGGAGCAGCGCGCGCAGCTCGTCGACCCGGGCGTGGCCCGTCAGGTCGGGGAGGTGGCACAGCTCGAGCAGCTCGAGGACGCCCTCCCGGTGGGACGTCTCCACCACCGGGACGACGAGCAGGGCGCTGCCCCGCCGGTCGACCACGCCCGTCCCCGGGTGCACCTGCACCCGTGCCCAGTCACTCCAGGAGGGAGGCGGCTCCTCGGTCGGGGACCCGGACATGCTCACCTGCCAGTTCTCGGGACTTCCCGGTCCGCCTCGCGCGGCAGACCGGCGGGTCAGTGACCGGAGGACCTGAGGGCCCGGTCCAGCTTGACGGCCGCGCGGATGAGGCCGAGGTGCGTGAAGGCCTGCGGGAAGTTGCCCAGCGCCTCACCGGATGCGCCGATCTCCTCGGAGTACAGCCCGAGGTGGTTGGCGTAGGTCAGCATCTTCTCGAAGGTGTGCCGGGCCTGGTCGAGTCGTCCGGCCCGCGTGAGCGCCTCGACGTACCAGAAGGAGCACAGGTTGAACGTGCCCTCGGGTTCGTCGAAGCCGTCACTGCCGTCGGTGTGGTAGCGGTGCACCAGGCTGTCGGTCACCAGCTCCGCCTCGATGCGGTCCAGGGTCGAGAGGAACCGTGGGTCCTCCGCACCGGTGAACCGCACCAGCGGGATCATCAGGGTCCCGGCATCCAGCGTCGTGGCGTGCGGGTACTGCACGTACGCGCCGATCTGCCGGTTCCAGTCGTGCTCCTGGATCTGCAGGTAAGCCCGGTCGGCCGCCTGCCGCCACGCGGCCCGGGGCGCGGGCAGCCCGCGCCGGTGCGCCAGCCGACCGGCGCGCTCGAAGGCGACCCAGGTCATCAGTGTCGAGTAGGTGAAGCGCCGGGTGGGACCGCGGACCTCCCACACGCCGCAGTCGGGCTCCTCCCAATGCGCCTCGAGCCAGTCGAGCTGACGGCACAGCGCGGTCCACAGCTCGTAGGAGACCGGTCTGCCGTTCCGGTCGTAGAGGTGGACCGAGTCCATGACCTCGCCCAAGATGTCCAGCTGGAGCTGGTGCGCGGCGCCGTTCCCGATCCGCACCGGACCGGAGTCGCGGTAGCCCCGGAGGTGGTCCAGCGTCGACTCGGTCCCCACGACCTCCCCGTCGATGCCGTAGAGGATGTGCAGGCCCTTGTCCGCCTCGGCGTCGATGCACCGCGCTTCCAGCCAGCTCATGAACGCGCCGGCCTCCTCGGTGAAACCAAGCCGCATCAGCGCGTAGACGGTGAAGGCGGCGTCGCGGACCCAGGTGAAGCGGTAGTCCCAGTTCCGGGTGCCGCCGATCGCCTCCGGCAGCGAGGTGGTCGGGGCGGCGACCAGCGCCCCGGTGGGCTGGTAGACGAGCAGCTTCAGCGTCAGCGCCGACCGCTCCACCATCTCCCGGTACCGACCCCGGTACCGGGACTGACGGATCCACCGCTGCCAGTAGTCCAGCGTGGCGGCGAGCAGGTCCTGGACCTCCCCCGTCTCCAGCGGGTGCGGCGAGCCCCAGCGGGACAGCGCCAGTGCGAGGCTCTCGCCCTCCCCGAGGACCGGGTGACCGACGGCCGCGGATCCCTCGGCGGTCAACGGCACGGTGGACCGGAGGACGAGCTGGGCGATCGGGGAGAAGAAGAAGGCACCGGAGCCCTCGACGATCTCTACCTCGGTCCGCGCTCGGGCGTAGTCGAACGCTGGTGCGCACCGGATCTCGACGTCCACCCGCCCGCGGATGGCGCGCACGAGGCGCACGAGCTGGCTGGCGCCGCGCCTGCTCGACCCCTGCTCGTGCGGCACCATGAAGTCGACGACCTCGCCGACGAAGTGCTCGCCCAGGAACCGGGTGACGAGGACGTTGGAGTCCGGCAGGTACATCTGCTTCACCCTCGTGGCGCCGGTGCACCGCACCGTGAACCGGCCCCCGCGCTCCTCGTCGAGGATCGATGCGAACACCGACGGCGAGTCGAACCGGGGCAGGCAGAGCCAGTCGATGTCGCCGTCGGTGGACACGAGAGCGGCCGTGTGGAGATCGCCGATGATGCCGTGGTCCTCGATGAGAGCAGCCATCCACGCCTCGCGTCGTCCCGTGTCCCACTCCCGGGAGGGGGGGACAGACCGGACCGGGACGGTCAGCCTAGCGGCCCCGAGGGCCCAGGACCCCGCTCCCGACACCCCCGCCAACGCAACGTCAGGTCGTACGGTAGGGACATGCGGCGGGGCCGATGACCGGCCCGGGCGAGGGTGCCCGGCGGTGGCAGTGGGCCGGTGCGGAGGGTGCTGTCCTGGTGTACCGCGACGACACCGGGGCGCAGCGGTTCGTCCCGCTCGAGGGCAGGACATCGCTGACCATCGGGCGCGGCTCCGGTTGTGACGTCCGGCTGGGCTGGGACGAGCGGGTGTCGCGGGTGCACGCCGGGCTCGAACTCGTCGGTCACGACTGGACGCTCGTCGACGACGGACTGTCCCGGAACGGGACGTTCCTCAACGGCGAACGACTCAGCGGCCGGCGCAGGCTGCGTGACGACGACACGTTCGTGCTCGGCTCGACGTCCTTCCGCTTCCGGGACACCAACCGGGGGACGACCCAGCTGACCAAGGTGGGTGAGCAGTTCGTCCCCGCGACGTCGCTGTCCCCGACCCAGCGGCAGATCGTCACCGCGCTGTGCCGGCCGTACAAGCACGACGACCCGTACGCCACCCCGGCGTCCAACCAACGGATCGCCGACGAGCTGTTCCTCAGCGTCGATGCGGTGAAGACCCATCTGCGCACCCTGTTCCAGAAGTTCCAGATCGAGGACCTCCCGCAGAACCAGAAGCGCGTCAAGCTGGTCGAGCGCGTCCTCGGGCTCGGCATCGTCAGCCGCAAGGACCTGTAGCCCCTCCGCAACGCTCGTCCCCACCCGCCGGAGCGTCGCGCGCCGCCTCACCGCAGGTGGACGACGACGACCTCCGGGTGGGGGTTCCCGCCACCCAGGGTGGCTACTGACGGAGTCGGCGGACCTCGACAGTTCCTGACAGGCCCAGCCGGGTCGCCCGACCCGAGCAGCCTGACCGGAAAGGACCGCTCCCGTGAACCGTTCCTCGACCACTCCCATGTACCGCCCCCCGGCTCCGCGGCGGTTCCTCCGGCTCGTCCTCGTCGTCCTCGTCGGCGTGGGCATCGCACTGGGTGCGGCCGCCATCTGGTCCGCCACCTCAGACGCGGAGACACTGCAGGCCGCCCGCGCCCAGACGGCCGGGACCTCCCTCGACCCGTCGGCTCGGCCCTCGGCGGACTCCCTGCCCGAGACCACCGGGACACCCTCGTCGGCCCCGGCGCCCACCTCCACCCCGCTGACCCTCGAGGACGCGAAGGCGGTCGCCACCGAGGTCGCTCCCGGCCGCGTCGTCGAGTGGGACCAGGACAACGAGCGGACCGGCCTTCGGTACGACGTGACGGTGCTGCACGACGACGGCTCCACCACCGAGGTCGAGGTGGACGCCGCTACCGGCCAGGTCACGAGCATCAACCGAGACACCTACTGGGACTGAGACCGAGACAGCCCGCCGACCGGGAAAGCGCCGAACAGTGAGGAGCACTGCTGTGGGTTCCGTCAAGGTCGCCATCGTCGGTGTCGGCAACTGCGCCGCCTCGCTCGTGCAGGGTGTCCACTACTACCGCGACGCCGACGAGACCACGCCGGTGCCGGGCCTGATGCACGTCCGCTTCGGCGACTACCACGTCGCCGACGTGCAGTTCGTCGCGGCGTTCGACGTCGACGCCAAGAAGGTCGGCCGCGACCTCTCCGAGGCCATCGTCGCCAGCGAGAACAACACCATCACCATCTGCGACGTCCCGCCGCTGGGCGTGACCGTGCAGCGCGGCACCACCCTCGACGGCCTCGGCACGTACTACCGGGCGACGATCGAGGAGTCCGACGAGGAGCCGGTGGACGTCGTCGCGGCGCTGCGCGCGTCCGGCGCCGACGTGCTGGTCTGCTACCTGCCCGTCGGGTCGCAGCAGGCCGCCGAGTTCTACGCCCAGTGCGCCCTGGACGCCGGCGTGGCCTTCGTCAACGCGCTGCCGGTGTTCATCGCCGGCACCCAGGAGTGGGCCGACAAGTTCACCGCGGCCGGGGTGCCGATCGTCGGCGACGACATCAAGTCGCAGGTGGGCGCCACCATCACCCACCGCGTGCTGGCCAAGCTCTTCGAGGACCGCGGCGTGCAGCTCGACCGCACCATGCAGCTCAACGTCGGCGGCAACATGGACTTCAAGAACATGCTCGAGCGCGAGCGCCTGGAGTCCAAGAAGATCTCCAAGACCCAGGCCGTCACCAGCCAGGTCGACCGGGACATGGGCACCGACAACGTGCACATCGGCCCGTCGGACCACGTGCCGTGGCTGACCGACCGCAAGTGGGCCTACGTGCGCCTCGAGGGCCGCGCGTTCGGCGACGTCCCGCTGAACCTGGAGTACAAGCTCGAGGTCTGGGACTCCCCGAACTCGGCCGGCATCATCATCGACGCCGTCCGCGCCGCGAAGATCGCCAAGGACCGCGGGATCGGCGGCCCGATCCTCTCCGCGTCGTCCTACTTCATGAAGAGCCCGCCGGTGCAGTACAGCGACAGCCAGGCCCGCGACGCCGTCGAGGCCTTCATCCGCGGCGACGTCGACCGCTGACGGCCGCCCTGCAGGGTCCCGCCGCGAGCCTGCGAGCGGTGGGGGGCAGGGGTCCTTCCACCCGTCCTCCTCACCCCTCGCACGCTCGGGGCGAGCCTCTGGACGGGGCCGGCCGGGCCCGCGATCCGTGCCGATCGCGGGCCCTGCCGCGTGTCCGGGGCCCCGCGTGGGACGCCGTCGGTGACCTGCCCGGATGCCTACGCTGACCGCATGCCCCCGCGCCGCCGTCCGCTGCTCCCGGCGCTGGGGCTGACAGTGGCGCTGCTGGCCGGCTGCGCCGGCGGGGACGAGCGGGCGGAGGGCTCGCCGGTCACCGAGGAGGAAGCCGGCGTCCTCGCCGGGCTGCTGGCCGAGAACCACGACCGGGGCGGCGCGGACTTCGTGGTCACCGCCCCGTACGGCGAGGACACCGTGCTCACCCTCACCGGGGAGGTGGACCTCGCCGGCGGTGCCGGGCGCGCGCAGGCGGTCACGTCGTACGGCGACGGCCGCGCCGACGACACCCGCACCCTCTTCTTCACCGACGAGCAGCTGTGGTTCGGCGAGGTGCCCGGCCTGGCCGCCGCGCTGGGCGCCGAGGGGCTGCCGGAGGCCTCCTACGTGCGCCGTCCCGTGACGCTGGGGGAGCAGGCATCACTGGTCGACGTGCTCACCCAGGTGGTGCTCAACCTCTCCGCCGAGGAGCCGGACGACGCCGGCGACTTCCGCGGCGCGGGCTACACCTGGGAGGGCGACCGCTCGATCGACGGCGAGCTGACCCAGCTCTACGCCTCGGACGCCGGCTGGTCGGTCGCGGTCGACCGCTCCACCGACCTGCTGGTGCAGTACCGCACCCCGCTGCCGGGCGAGGAGTTCGAGGTGACCGTGACGCTGTCGGACCACGGCCCGCGGGAGATCACGCTGCCGGGCGAGGGGGAGTCCGTGGACGGCGCGGCGCACCCGGAGGTCGCGGCGACCGTCGGCCTGTAGGAGAAGGACCCCGTTCTCCTCACCCCTCGCAAGCTCGGGGCGGTGCCCTGAACGGGGCCGGCGGGTTCCTGGAGGGTGGCCGTTCCAGCACCTCAGTGGGCCGGGCATGGGGGAGGGGGCGGCCTCTTCCCCAGACCGCCCCCTCCGACGACGTTCCTATCAGATGCCGGGCGTCCGCGCACCCGTTGACGCGCGGATCAGTTCACCGTCGGGTCGGCGGGCGCCGTCGACAGCACCGCCAGGCGCCCGGTCTGGCGTCCCATCACCCGGCGCCACAGCTCCGGGCCGGCCAGCTCGCTGATCACGTCGTCCGGGCGGCCCGGCACGCAGGCCCAGGCGCCCTCGGCGACCTCCAGGGCCAGCTGGCCCGGCGACCAGCCCGCGTAGCCGGCGAACACCCTCAGGCCCCGCACCCGGCCGACCAGCTCGTCGGGGTCGGCGTCCAGGTCGACCAGGTGGACGTCATCGGCGACCTGCCGCAGGCCGCAGTCCTCACCGGGGGTGCGGCAGACCGCCAGGCACAGCGCGGTGTCGGTCTCGCACGGGCCGCCCACGTGGAACACGCCGGGGTCGACGGCGAGGTCGCACCAGCCCGGCAGCACGTCGCGGATCTCCACCTGGCTCGGCCGGCCCAGCACCACGCCCAGCGTGCCGCTGTCGTTGTGGTCGAGCACGTAGACGACCGTGCCCGCGAAGGTGGGATCGGTCAGGCTCGGCATGGCCACCAGCAGCGACCCGGGCCGGACGTCGTCCAGGGTCCCCGTCGACAGCGCGGGGACCGCGTCCGGACGGCGTCTGCCCGTCGCGGGCCGGGCCGGCGGCCCGGACTCGGGATCGGGCGAGGACGGGGGAGTCATCGGTCCCAGTGTGCCCCACCCACGGGCAGTCCGGCGGGAGTGGTCACGCCCGCAACGAGTGCCCGCGCGGCCCGTCGTCCACCCTCTGCGGAGGGGTGGCCACCGTAGGGTGACCGGGTGCGGCAGGCGGGGACGACCGTGCGCTCGCTGCTGTCCCGCCGCGACTTCCGCCGGCTGCTGGCCACCCGGCTCTCGGCCCAGTTCGGGGACGGCGTGCTGCAGGCCGCCCTCGCCGGGACGGTGCTGTTCAACCCGCAACGGGCCGCCGACCCGGTGGCGGTCGCCGCGGGGTTCGCCGTCCTGCTGCTGCCGTACTCGCTGGTGGGCCCCTTCGCCGGCGTATGGCTGGACCGGTGGCGCCGTCGCCAGGTGCTGGTGCACGCCGACCTGCTGCGGACCGGGCTGGTCGGCGTCCTGGCGCTGCTCGTGGCCGGCGGGTCGGGCGGTCTGCCGTTGCTGCTCGCGGGGCTGGTGCTGTTCTCGGTCGCCCGCTTCGTGCTGTCGGCGCTGTCGGCGGCGCTGCCGCACACCACCCGCGACCTGGTGCCGGCCAACGCGCTGTCGACGACGTCCGGCGCGGTGGCCACGGTGGTGGGTGGAGCGGCCGCGGTCGCGGTGCAGCAGGCCGCCGGCATCGCGGGGGACGCCGGGTACGCGCTGCTGACCCTCGGCGCCGCTGGCCCCTACCTGCTCGCCGCGGCGCTCGCCGCGGGCTTCCCGCCGGGGGCGCTCGGGCCGGACGGGAGCGCGACGACGTCGTCCGCCCGCCAGGTGGTCGCCGGCCTCGTGGCCGGCGTGCGGCACGTGCGGGCCCGCCCCCCGGCGGGGACCGCGCTGGTCCTCATCACGGTGCACCGGCTCTGCTTCGGGGTGCTGACCCTGGCGACGGTGCTGTTCTCCCGCGCCACCGCACCGCCCGGCGAGGGCCTGCTCGGCGTGGGGGCGGCGGTCGCCGCGGGCGCGGTCGGCACGCTGCTGGCGGCCGTGGCGACACCCGGGGCGGTGCGCCGTCTCGGGACGGCGCGGTGGGTGACCCTGCTGCTGGCGCTCGGGGGCGTCCTGCTGACGGCGCTGGGCCTGCCCTTCCTGCCGGTGACCGTGGTGCTGGCCGGCGCGGTGCTCGGCTTCCTCGGGCAGGGCGTGAAGATCTGCGTGGACGCCACGCTGCAGCGGGTGGTGGACGACGACGTCCGCGGCCGGGCGTTCTCGGTCTACGACATGCTCGTCAACGTCAGCTACGTCCTCGCCCTGCTCGTGGCGGCGTACCTGCTGCCGGCGGACGGCGTCTCCCCACCCGCCGTGGTCGCCGTCGGCGCGGCCTACGTGCTCACCGCCCTGTACGCCGCCCGCTCCCCGCTCGCGCGCTGACCGGCCACGGCCGTCAGAGCTCCGGGACGCAGGGCCCCTGACCGAGGCGGGACAGGCCCGTGAGGTCCCCGGCGGCGTAGTCGGTGACGCCCGGCACGGTCTCCGGGTGGAGCAGCTGCGAGTCGTCGTCCACGTGGTCCAGGCCGACGAGGTGGGCCAGCTCGTGCAGCACGACCCCCGAGGCCGTCGCGGGGCTGTCCGCCGTGATCTCGGGGAAGTGGCCGGCGTCGAGGGAGACGGTGCCGGTGACGTACACCCGCGGCCCGTCCCCGAGCGACACCGCCAGGCTGCTGGCCTCGCCGACGGTGTCGCCGGCCAGCGCGGGGTTCTCCCCCTCGGTCTGCCAGGCGACGAGGACCGGTGCCCAGCGGTCCCCGTAGCGGGCGGGCTGGAACGCCGCCCGCTCGGGAGTCGGCGCCTCGGCGGTCGGGCCGTCGTACACGAAGACCAGCCCGGTCACCTGGCTGACCCGGGCGATCGCCGCGTGCACCAGCTCCTCGCCACCGTCGGGGGAGCCGTCGGGCCGGATGGCGTAGTGGACGACCCGGCACGGGTCGTAGGCCACCGGCGTGGTGCCGTCGGCCTGGGTGAGCGCGAACGCGTGGGCCCCACCCGCCGCGGGCGCCGGCGGGGCCTGACCCCACGGGTCCGGGCGGGCGCCGGCACCCGGGGTGGGGCGGTCCGCCGGTGCCGCCGCGGTCGTCGGGACGCTGCGGTCCGGCCCCGGGGCGGACGGCGCCCCGACGGCGGCCGAGGACTCCCCGGGCCAGGGCACGGTGCCGGTGAACACCGCGGCCCCGAGGGCGCCGCCGACGACCAGCGGGACGGCGAGGAGGCTCAGCAGGCGCCCGCGCCGCCGTCGGCGTCGGGGCGGCTCGGGAGCGCGCCACGGGACGGCCGCGACCGGCAGGCCGAGCGCCTCGTCCACCACCCACTGCGGCGTGCGGCCGGTCGGGGAGGTGGGCAGGCCCGGATCCGGGGCGCCGGGTCCCTGTTCGTGCACGTGTCTCCTGTCGGCAGCCGGAGGCTCCGGCTGTAGCGGATCAGCCGTTGCGGGCGGCCCACCAGGCGCGCAGCTCGGCCTCGGCCTCGTCGGGGTCCAGCGGGCCGCGCTCGAGCCGCAGGTCCTTGAGGTACGTCCAGGCCTCGCCGACCTCGCGGCCGGGCGGGATCCCGAGGATCGCCATGATCGCGTTGCCGTCGAGGTCCGGGCGCACCCGCGCGAGGTCCTCGGCCGCCGACAGCTCGACGATCCGCCGCTCCAGGGAGTCGTAGGTGGCCGACAGCGCCGCAGCGCGCCGCTTGTTGCGGGTCGTGCAGTCCGAGCGCACCAGCTTGTGCAGCCGGGGCAGCAGGTCGCCGGCGTCGGTGACGTACCGGCGGACGGCGGAGTCGGTCCACTCGCCGCGGCCGTAGCCGTGGAAGCGCAGGTGCAGGAAGGTCAGCCGGGCGACCGCCTCCACCACCTCCTTGGAGTACCGCAGCGCCTGCAGCCGCTTGCGGACGAGCTTCGCGCCGACGACCTCGTGGTGGTGGAAGGAGACCCGGCCGCGCGGCTCGTGCCGGCGGGTGGCCGGCTTGCCGATGTCGTGCAGCAGCGCGGCCAGCCGCAGCACCAGGTCCGGCGACCCGGCCTGCGGATCCGCCTTCTCCAGCGCGATCGCCTGGTCCAGCACCGTCAGCGAGTGGGTGTAGACGTCCTTGTGCTGGTGGTGCTCGTCGATCTCCATGCGCAGCGTCGCGAGCTCGGGCAGGACGAACTCGGCCAGCCCGGTGCCCACGAACAGCTCCAGCGCCGCCCGCGGCGAGTCCTGCAGCAGCGTCTTCGACAGCTCCACCTGGACCCGCTCGGGGGTGATCCGCGCCAGCTCGGGAGCCAGCGCGGTCATCGCCTCGACCACCTCGTCGACCGGCGTCAGGCCCAGCTGGGCGACGAACCGGACCGCGCGCAGCATCCGCAGCGGGTCGTCCAGGAACGACTCGGTGGCCGCGCCCGGCGTCCGCAACCGGCCGGCCAGCAGGTCGCCCAGCCCGCCGAACGGGTCGGTGACCGTGCGGTCCGGCCCCAGGGAGACCGCCATCGCGTTGACCGTGAAGTCGCGCCGGGCGAGGTCGTCGACGAGCGAGTCGCCCCACGCCACCTCGGGGTTGCGCGACTCGCGGTCGTAGCGGTCGGCGCGGAAGGTGGTGATCTCCAGCCGGACGCCGTCCACCTCGGCACCCACCGTGCCGAAGGCGATGCCGGTGTTCCACGTGGAACTGGCGAACCCGCGGAGCAGCCGCAGCACCTGCTCGGGCCGGGCGTCGGTGGTGACGTCGAGGTCCCCGGGCACGCGTGACCCCCCCGACCCCGCGGCGAGCAGCGCGTCGCGGACCGACCCGCCGACGAGGTGCACCTCGAAGCCGGCGTCGGTGAAGCGCTGCCCCAGCCTGGTCAGGACGGGGGAGAGGTCGACGAGCTCGCGCACGGCCTCCTGGACGGCGGGCGGCACGGAGGCGGCAGCTGTCGTCGGACGGGGAGGCTCACCGGACACGACGATCCAGGGTAGTGCCGCGGCGAATACACTCTGGTCCGGCTCCGCGCCGACATGGAGAGTGGCCACGCTGCAGGGTCCCATCGCGAGCCTGCGAGCGGTGGGGGGCAGCGGGGTCCTTCTACTCGCTGCGATGCTCCCTGAGCTGTCGCCGGACGCGCGCTACCCTCCTGGCATGGCTGGGACGGGCGGGCGAGGGCGCCCGGGCCGCCGGTTGCGGCGGGTCGACGAGACCTCCGCCGGGGGCCTGGTGGTCGCTGACGACCCCATCACGGGGCCGCGCGCCGCCCTCATCGGCCGCACCGACCGCCGCGGCCGGCTGCTCTGGTCCCTGCCCAAGGGCCACATCGAGGAGGGCGAGACCCCGGAGGACACCGCCGTCCGGGAGGTCGCCGAGGAGACCGGGATCATCGGCGAGGTCGTCGCCCCGCTCGGCATCATCGACTTCTGGTTCGTCGCCGACGGCCGCCGGGTGCACAAGACCGTGCACCACTTCCTGCTCCGCGCCATCGGGGGAGCCCTGTCCGACGCCGACATCGAGGTGACCGAGGTCGCCTGGGTGCCCCTCGACGAGCTCGGCGCCCGGCTCGCCTACGCCGACGAGCGGGCGTTGGTCGAGCGGGCGCCCGCGCTCCTCGCCGACAGCGCGTGAGCCAGCTGGCCAGCTCACCGGCAGACACAGCAGGCGGCCACGTGGCGACGAGCGCCGGCGAGGAGCTGTCGTGAGGCGGCGGTCGGTCGCCGGCCGGTCCGCCGTGCGGGGCCGCGGCCGCACGACCCGGGGGACGACGGTCGCCGTCGCGCTGGCCGGGCTGCTCAGCACCCCTCTCGTCGCGCTCACCCCGGTCGCAGCGGCCGCTCCCGGGGACCCCGCCGCCCCCGAGGCGGCCGCCGACGACCAGCCGGTCAGCGTCCGGCTCACCCGCCTGGACCCGCGCACGCTGCTGCCGGGCGCGACGGTCACCGTCGAGGGGGAGCTGACCAACACCGGCACCGAGACGCTCACCGACATCGACGTGCGGCTGCAGCGCGGTGAGCTGCTGGACTCCCGCGCCGAGCTGCAGGCCGTCGACGGCGACCCCGACCTGACGGCCGCCGTCGCCACGCCGTTCCAGGACGTCGCGGGCGAGCTGCGCCCGGGTGCCATGGTCTCCTTCACCCTCACCACGACCACCGACGCGCTGGCGATCGACCGCGACGGCGTCTACCCGGTGCTGCTCAACCTCAACGGCGTCGGTGCCGACGGGGAGCGCCGCCGGGTCGGCGAGCTGACCACCTACCTGGTGCAGCCGTCGGTGCTGTCGACGACGCCGACCAGCGTCGCCTGGCTGTGGCCGCTGGTCGAGCGCACCCACCGCGACGCCTCCGGCGCGTTCGTCGACGACGGGCTGACCGCCGAGGTCGCGGCCGGCGGCCGGCTGGACCGCGCGCTGGCGACGGTGGAACGCCTGCCCCGGACCATCGCGCCCGGGGGCGGCGAGCCGGCGCCGGTGGTCCCGGTGACCCTGGCCGTCGACCCGGCGCTGGTCGAGGAGTTGCAGGTCATGGCCGACGGCCCCTACGCCGTCGTGGGGGACGAGGACGCCGGGTCGGGCAGCGATGAGGCGGCCGCCTGGCTGCAGCGGCTGCGCGCCGTCGCCGCCGTCCACCCGGTGGTCGCGCTGCCCTACGGCGACGTCGACGCCGACTCCCTGACCGGGGCGGGCCTGTCCCCGGTGGTGACCCGCAGCCTGCCGGGCAGCGCCGAGGGGACGGCGCAGGACGACCCCGACGCCCCCGCCGCGCCCCCGACCGGCGCACCGGCCGAGGTCCAGGCCGACGGCACCGCCGGCGCGGACATCCTGCGGGAGGTCCTGGGCGTCGAGGCGCGCACCGACCTGGCCTGGGCGGTGGGCGGCGCGCTGCGCCCGGAGACGCTCGGCGTGCTGCGGGACGGCGGCGTCGAGGAGGTCGTGCTCGTTCCTGGGGGGCTCACCGACGGCGCGGCCGCGCTCGGCCTCGAGGGCCCGGCCGCGGCCCGGACGACGGTGCCCACCGAGGACGGCGAGGTCCCGGCCCTGGTCGCCGACCCCGCGCTCGGCGATCTCGCCGGGGGCGCGGCGCGGGCCCCCATGGGCAGCCGCGCCGCGGAGCAGCGCTCGATCGCCGAGCTCGCGCTGCTCGGCCTGCAGCCCGGCGGCGCGACCGCGCAGCAGAGCGTGCTGGTGGCCCCACCGCGCGAGGTCGACGCCGACCCCTCCGGCGTGAGCGCCATGATGGCCGCCTCGGCGCAGTTCCCCTGGCTGCGGCCGGCCACCGTGGCCGAGCTCGGCGACGGCCCCACCACCGACACCGGCGAGCTGGTGACCCCCGCGGACCCGGGCGGACTGGAGGCCGCCGGGCTGGCCGACGTCGCCGCCGCGGTCTCGATCCGCGACCAGCTGGCCAGCGCCGTCGCCGGCGACCCGGACGTGGCGCTGGCGCGCTGGGACGCGGCGACCGCCCGCACCACCTCGGCCGCGTGGCGGGACGACCCCGAGGGCTTCGCCACGGCCGCCGCGGACCTGCGGACGACCATGGACCGGCTGACCGAGCGGGTCACCCTGCTCTCCCCGGCCGACGGCACCTACAGCCTAGCCTCCAGCGACGCCCCGCTGGTGCTCACCGTGAGCAACGACCTGCCCTTCGCCCTGCACGTCCAGCTGCGGGTGCAGACCCGCGGCAACGCGCTCTCGGTGGGCGACCTCGGTGACCAGGTGCTCGCCCCCGAGCAGCGGACGACGCTGCAGGTGCCGGCCCAGGTGCGCCAGTCCGGTCGCTTCGGCGTCGCGGCCACGCTCACCACCCCGGACGGCGCACCGCTGGGCGACCCGGTGCAGTTGCAGGTGCAGAGCACCGCGTACGGGTCGATCTCGGTCGTCGTCACCATCGGCGCGGCGGTGCTGCTCGGGCTGCTCTTCCTGCGCCGGCTCGTGCGCTACCTGCTGCGCCGTCGCCGGAGCACCCCCGGCGACGAGGACGGCGACCTGCCCGGCGGCTCGGCGCCCGAGGGCGCGGCCGTTCCGCTGCCGCCCACGCGGAGCCCCGTGTGAGCGAGCGTGCGAGCTCACACCAGGAGCACAGCAGCTCCGCTCGCGGGACCTCCGAGCGCCAGCGAGGGGGGCCCGTGAGCAGGCGTGCGAGCTCACCGATGAGCACGGCAGCGCCGCGAACGCGGCCGCCGGGCGCCAGTGAGGCGAACTCGTGAGCGAGCGACGAGTGGGGGAGCAGCAGCGCCGTCCGCTGCCCCCCGTGCCGCCGCCCCCCGTCGCGCCGCGCCGGCCCGCCACCGAGCGCCCCCCGGCGCCGGGTGACGGCGGGCGGCGGGAGCCGCCGCCCGCCGAGCGCACCCGCCGGGAGCCACCACCGGTCCCCGGTCCGGGGACCCCGCCGGCCCTGCCGCTGCCCCCACCGCCGTACCCCCAGGCCCCGCCCGGCGGACGGCCACTGCCGCCGGTCCCGCCGCCGGCGCCCCGCGTCCGCGACCTGCCGCCGGTGCCGCCGCCGCGGCGCGCCTCGCGGTGGGTGCCCGGGCCCGACGACACCCAGCTCATCCCGGTGCTGCCCGCGGTGCCGCGCCGGGTCGACGAGACCGACGAGGAGGTCGAGGCCCGCGAGGGCCGGCCCGGCGCCAGCCGGGGCATCCTGCGCGCCGCCGGCACCATGGCGGTGGCCACGCTGGTCTCCCGCATCACCGGGCTGCTGCGCACGATGGTGCTCACCGCGGCGCTGGGCGTCGGCCTGGTCGGCGACGCCTACAACACCTCGAACACGCTGCCCAACATCGTCTACGAGCTGCTGCTGGGCGGAGTGCTGACCTCGGTCGTCGTCCCGCTGCTCGTGCGCGCCCAGGAACGGGACGACGACGGTGGCGCGGCCTACGCCCAGCGGCTGGCCACGGTCGCCACCGTCGGGCTGGTCGTGGTCACCGGCCTGGCGATCCTGGCCGCACCCCTGCTGACCTCGCTGTACGGCCTGGACGGGGACCCCGACCAGTACCGGCTGGCGACCTGGCTGGCCCGCATCCTGCTGGCCGAGATCGTGTTCTACGGCATCGGCGCCCTGGCGCAGGCGATCCTCAACTCCCGCGGGGTGTTCGGGCCGCCGGCCTGGGCCCCGGTGCTCAACAACATCGTCGTCATCGCCACCGGCCTGCTGTTCCTCGCCGCCGTCGGTCCCGGCCCGCTGACCCCGGTCACGATCACCGAGGGGCAGGTGTGGCTCCTCGGTGTCGGCACCACGCTGGGCATCGCCGCCCAGGCGCTCGTGCTCCTCCCGCTGCTGCGCCGGGCCGGCGTCCCGCTGCGCCCGCGCTGGGGACTGCGCAACACCGGGCTGCGCGAGGCCGGCACGCTCGGCCTCTGGGTGATCGGCTACGTGGCGGTCAGCCAGATCGGCGTGGTCGTGGCCACCCGGATCGCCAACGCAGCCGGGCGCGAGGGCGGGCTGGGCTCGATCGGCTTCGCCAACGCCAGCCTGCTGTTCCAGATGCCCTACGGGATCATCGGCGTGGCGCTGCTGACCGCGCTGGTGCCGCGGATGAGCCGAGCCGCCGCACGCTCCGACGTCCCCGGTGTGGTGCGCGACCTCTCCCTCGGCACCCGCCTGTCGGCCCTCGGTCTGCTGCCGATCAGCGCCGCGCTCACCGTGCTCGGCCCGGCGCTGGCCGTCGTCGTGTTCGCCCGCGGCAACACCGACACCGACGACGCCCGGGCCATCGGCGTCGCGTTGGCCGTGGGCGCGTTCGGGCTGCTCCCGATGGCGGTCACCCTGCTGCAGATGCGGGTCTTCTACGCCACGAAGGACTCGCGCACCCCCACCCTGATCCAGGTGGGGATGGTCGCCGTCCGGGTGCCGCTGCTGCTGCTCGTGCCGGTCGTCGTCCCCCCGGAGCGGGTCGTGGCCGGGCTGATGCTGGTCACCAGCCTCACCTACGTGGCCGGCTGGGGGATCGGCCACGCGGTGCTGCGCCGGCGGCTCGGGGGGCTGGAGACCCGCGCCACGCTGGGCCCGGTGCTGCGCACCGCCGCGGTGGCGGTCGTCGCCGGCCTGCTGGGCTGGCTGGCGGTGTCGCTGGCCGACGGTGCCCTGGCCCCGTCGGTGGCAGGGTCGCTCGGCACCGTGCTGCTGGGTACCGTGGTCATCGGCGTCGCGACCCTCGCAGGGCTCGCGCTCGCCCGCGTCCCCGAGGTCCAGGAGCCCCTGGCGGCCGTCCGGGCCAAGCTGGGGCGCAGGTGAGCGGCGTGACGCCGCCGGGGCAACCCAGCCGCCGGCAGGGAGGGGACAGGGGGCCGGGCGCACCGATGACGTCCACGATCACCGGCCTCCCAGACCGCTACCGCCCGATCGACGAGGTCGGCCCCACCGAGACCACCGCCACCGGCGTCATCCACTGCTGGCGGGCCAAGGACCGGATCCTCAACCGCGACGTCGCCATCCGGGTGCACACCCCCGGCGGGCCGGCCGCCCGCGAGTGGATCACCCGCGCGCTCACCGCGGGCGGGCTGGCCACGCCCGCGCTGGCCCTGGTCTACGACGCCGCCGAGGGCAGCGGGGACGGCGCGGCGCCCGGGGGCGCGGCCTACGTCGTCAACGAGTGGATCGAGGGCCGCACCCTCGCCGAGCGCCTGGCCGAGGGCCCGATGCCCGAGCGGGAGGCCCGCACCGTGCTGCGCCGGCTCGCCGAGGGCGTCGCCGCAGCGCACCGGGTGGGGCTGGCCGTCGGCGGGCTCACCCCGGAGACCGTCGTCCTGCGGCCCAACGGCCTGGTCGGGCTGCGTTCGGTGCCGGCCGCCAGCGGCACCGTCCAGGGGGACGTCGCCGCGCTCGGGGAGCTGCTCGAGTACTGCCTCACCGGTCGACGGCCGGGCACCGCATCGGCCGGGCGGACGACGGGGATGCCCCCGGACCTCGCCGCCCTGGTGCGCCGCGCCCGCTCCACCGAGCCCGGCGCGGGCCTGTCCAGCGTCGCGGCCATGGCCGCCCTGCTGGCCGAGCGCCCCCGCACCGGGCACACCGCCGAGCCGCAGCGCGCCCCGGACGAGTCCGACAGCGGGTGGCTGCGCCGGCTGCGCGAGCGCCGCGAGGAGGAGCGCGCGGCCGGGGCGGCCGAGGACGTCGCCGTCGACCCCGCGCCGACCCGCGACGCCTCCGGCGGCGCGTACCCGCCGCTGGACGCCCGCGGCCTGCCGCCCGTCCCCGGCCGTCGGGACGAGGACGACGAGGACGACCTGCTGCCGCTGTCGGACGACGCCGACGACGACGGAGCGCGCCCGCGGGACGGCGGGGCCGGGGACGCGCGCCGGCGCCGCCTGCTCGTCGTCGGGCTGCCGGTGGCGGCGCTGGTCGTCGTCATCGCGCTGGCGGTCTGGCTCGGCAACGTGATCTCGCCCGACGACCTCACCGGTGACCAGGCGCCCGTCCCCAGCGCCCCGGCGTCCAGCGCGCCGCCCGGGCAGGAGACGGCCGGCCCCGGCGACAGCCCGGCACCGACCATCACCGGCGCGACCGTCTACAACCCCTTCGGCGACGGCGACCCCGAGAACCCCGACCAGGTCCCGCTGTCCTTCGACGGCGATCCGTCCACCGCCTGGTCGACGGTGACCTACCGGGGGTCGCCGGCGTTCGGCAACCTCAAGGACGGGGTCGGCGTCCTGTACGACCTCGGCTCGGAGCAGGCGCTCACCGGCCTCGGCGTCGCCGGCACCGCGGGCGCCACCGCGGAGGTCCGGGTCGGCGACCAGCCCGACGGCGACCTCGACTCCTACCGGGTGGTCGCGAGCGGCGAGCTCGGCGACTCGGCCGACCTGTCCTTCGACGAGCCGGTGACCACCCGCTACGTGCTGCTGTGGCTGACCGGACTGGCGCCGTCGGACGGCGGTTTCTCCGCCGAGGTCGCCGAGGTCACCCTCACGCCAGCTGGGTGAAGGACCCGCCTGCCCCCGCCCCTCGCGAGCTCGCGGCGGCCCCCGCAGGGGGGCCGGGCGGGGAATGCGGCACCTACGATCTCCGTTGTGCCGCCCGTGACGACAGACCACCCGACCCCCGGCCCCGCCGTGACGGCGGAACACGTGGATCCCGCCATCCCGCCCGCCGAGCACGACGGCGTCCGCGACCTGATCATCATCGGGTCGGGCCCGGCCGGGTACACCGCCGCCATCTACGCCGCCCGCGCGAACCTGCACCCGCTGGTGTTCGAGGGCTCGCAGTTCGGCGGCGCGCTGATGACCACCACCGAGGTGGAGAACTTCCCCGGCTTCGCCGAGGGCGTCCAGGGCCCGCAGCTGATGGACGACATGCGCACCCAGGCCGAGCGGTTCGGCGCCGAGCTGGTCGCCCGCGACGTCACCGAGGTCGACCTCACCGCCGAGCCCAAGATCGTCAAGGTCGGCGACGAGGTGCACCGCGCGCACGCGGTCATCGTCGCCACCGGCTCGAAGTACCGGTACCTCGGCCTGGACAACGAGCAGCGGCTGCTCGGCCGCGGCGTCTCGGCCTGTGCCACCTGCGACGGCTTCTTCTTCCGCGACCAGGACATCGTCGTGGTCGGCGGCGGTGACTCGGCGATGGAGGAGGCCACCTTCCTCACCCGCTTCGCCAAGACGGTGACCGTCGTCCACCGGCGGGAGGAGCTGCGCGCCTCGAAGATCATGCAGAAGCGCGCGCAGGACAACGAGAAGATCCGCTGGGCCCTGGGCAAGCAGGTCACCGACGTGCTCGGCGAGCAGACCGTCTCCGGCGTCCGGCTGACCGACGTCGGCACCGGCGCCACCGAGGAGCTGCCGGTCGCGGGCGTCTTCGTGGCGATCGGGCACGACCCGCGCAGCGAGCTCTTCGTCGGGCAGCTCAAGCTCGACGACGAGGGCTACGTGCAGGTCGAGCACCCCACCACGCGGACCAACATCGAGGGCGTCTTCGCCTGCGGTGACGTGGTCGACCACATCTACCGCCAGGCCATCACCTCGGCCGGCACCGGCGCCGCCGCGGCGATCGACGCCGAGCGCTGGCTGGCCGCCGCCTTCGGCGAGCGCTGAAGGCGGGCCCCTGGAGGGGCCCGTCTCACCCGGGCATACATGCGCCGCTCGACCAGTTGTCCCCTGACAGACCCACCCGGCCGGAGCCCCTGTGCTCCGGCCGTCCACGAGCTCCGAGGAGAACGACCATGGCAGGCAACACCGTGACGGTCACCGACGCGACCTTCGCCGACGACGTGCTGGGCAGCGACAAGCCCGTCCTCGTCGACTTCTGGGCCGAGTGGTGCGGGCCGTGCAAGATGGTGGCCCCCGTCCTCGAGGAGATCGCCGCCGAGCACGGCGACAAGCTGACGATCGCCAAGCTCAACATCGACGAGAACCCGCAGATCGCCCGCGACTACCAGGTCATGTCGATCCCGACCATGACGGTGTTCCAGGGCGGCAAGCCGGTGAAGAGCATCATCGGGGCCAAGCCGAAGGGCGCGATCCTCTCCGACCTCGCCGACTACCTGTAAGCAGAAGGGCCCTCCTGCCACCCACCGCTCGCAAGCTCGCGGCGGGCCCTGCAGGAGGGCCGTTCCATCAGGTCGCCTCAGGGCCTCCCCCGCCAGCCGGCGGGGGAGGCCCTCGCGCGTGCGGGGCCCCACCGGGCCGCTCGGGCGCCCGGGGACCACAATCGACGCACGATGGCATCCGACAGCAGCATGCAGCCCCTGGGGCCGGGGGACCGTGGCCCCGCCGTGGCCGACGTGCACGCCGCCCTGCGTGCCCTCGCCCTGCTACCGGCGGGTGCCGCGGAGGAGGCATCGCTGGACCAGGCGGTCTACGACGCGGCCACCGAGCTCGCCGTCCGCCACTTCCAGCAGGTGCGCGGGCTCTCCGTCGACGGCCGCGTCGGCGAGGAGACCTACCGTGCCCTGTCCGAGGCCCGCTGGTCCCTCGGCGACCGGCTGCTGCACCACGACCCGGTCCGCCCCATGCGTGGGGACGACGTCACGAACCTGCAGGACCGGCTGCACGAGCTCGGCTACGACGCCGGCCCGGTGGACGGGGTCTTCGGCCCGGAGACCGAGAGGGGGCTGCGGGCCTTCCAACGCGACTACGGCCTGACCTCCGACGGCACCTGCGGGCCGGCCACTCTGCGGGCGCTGCGCCAGCTCGGCCGCAAGGTCATCGGCGGGCGCCCCCAGCTGCTGCGGCAGAGCGCCAGCTTCGTGGAGAGCGGCCCGCACCTCATCGGACGGCGGATCGTCGTCGACCCCGGCCACGGCGGCACCGACACCGGCTTCACCGCCGGGGAGACCACCGAGGCCGACCTGGTGCTCGACCTGGCCTCCCGCATCGAGGGCCGGCTCGCGGCCGCCGGCGCCACCGTCTACCTGACCCGCGGCCGTGACCAGGACCCGTCCCCGGCCGAGCGGACGGCGTTCGCCAACGACGCCCACGCCGACCTGTTCCTCTCGCTGCACACCGACGCGCACAGCTCCGAGCACGCCCGGGGGGTGGCCAGCTACTACTACGGCACCGGCTCGGGGGCCTCCTCGACCGTGGGGGAGCAGTTCGCCAACCTCGTGCGTCGTGAGGTCGTCGCCCGCACCGGCCTGCTCGACCTCGGGTCGCACCCCAAGACGTGGGACCTGCTGCGGATGAGCCGCATGCCCGCCGTCCGGATCGACGTCGGCTACCTCTCCCACCCGGTCGACCGGCTGCTGCTCCTCGACGCCCGGCTGCGCAGCACCGTGGCCAGCGCCGTCCTCGCCGCCGTCCAGCGGCTGTTCCTGCCCGCCGAGGCCGACCCGCCCACGGGCACGTTCATCCTCCCCGCGAAGCGCTGAAGGGGAGGTGCCCAGCCGGACGGGGCTCGACGCGGACCGGGACCGCACCTCGCCGCGGTGTCGTCCGGTAGGACGACGGTGCCATCGTGACGGTTGGGTCCGTCCCGTCCGTGTCCCCGGCAGGTCGGCTCCTCTCGGTCCCTACACTCGGTGTGTGGCCGATCTCCAGCCCGGAACGCCCCCGGGCCCCGGTGTGCACCACCCCGCTCCGCGCCACCCGCGGCTGGACCCGCTGGCAGACCGGTACGCAGCACGCACGCACGGGATGAAGACCTCGGAGATCCGGGCCCTCTTCTCCGTTGTGAGCCGTCCCGAGGTCGTCTCGCTGGCCGGTGGCATGCCCGCGGTCACCGCGCTGCCGCTGGACGCGGTCGGCTCGATGATCGGCGAGCTGGTGTCCGGGATGGGCGCGCAGACGCTGCAGTACGGCTCCGGTCAGGGTGACCCGCGGCTGCGCGAGCGGATCTGCGACGTCATGGCCCTCGAGGGCATCACCGACGCCTCGCCCAGCGAGGTCGTCGTCACCGTCGGCTCCCAGCAGGGGCTGGACCTGGTGACCCGCGTCTTCTGCGACCCCGGTGACGTCGTCCTCGCCGAGGGTCCGTCCTACGTCGGCGCGCTGGGTGTCTTCCAGGCGGCCGAGGCGCGCGTCCGGCACGTCCCGATGGACGACGACGGGCTGATCCCCGAGGCGCTGGAGCAGGTGCTGCTCGAGTGCCGCGCCGCCGGTGACCGGGTGAAGTTCCTCTACACGGTGCCGAACTACCACAACCCCGCCGGCGTCACGCTGTCCGAGCCGCGGCGGCAGGCGGTCATGGAGATCGCCGACCGCTACGACCTGCTGGTCATCGAGGACAACCCCTACGGCCTGCTCGGCTTCGACCGCGAGCCGATGCGCGCGCTGCGGGCCCGCGACGACCGGCGGGTCATCTACCTCGGCTCGTTCTCCAAGACGTTCTCCCCGGGCCTGCGGGTGGGTTGGGTGCTCGCCCCGCTCGCCGTCCGGGAGAAGCTGGTGCTGGCCACCGAGGCGCAGGTGCTTTGCCCGCCGTCGCTGACCCAGTACGCCGTCGCCCGGTACCTGGACACCCAGCCGTGGCGTGAGCAGATCAAGCACTTCGTCGAGCTGTACCGGGAGCGGCGCGACGCGACGCTCGAGTCGCTCGACGCACTGATGCCCCCGGGCACCACCTGGACCCGGCCCGACGGCGGCTTCTACGTGTGGCTGAAGCTGCCGCACGGGCTGGACGCCAAGCTCATGCAGCCCCGCGCGGTCAACGCGCACGTGGCCTACGTGCCCGGCATCGGCTTCTACGCCGACGGGTCGGGTCGGGAGTTCATGCGGCTGTCCTACTGCTACCCCGAGCCGGACCAGATCCGCGAGGGGGTCCGCCGGCTGGCCCGCGTCATCGAGGCCGAGCTGGACCTGCACTCCACCTTCGACGGCGTGGACACCGGCACCTTCCGGGCCGTCCCGGGGCCGCACACCTTCGACCCGATCGTCGGCCCGGCCAACAGCGACCGATACGAGGACCGCCCGTGAGCGACCCTTCGCCCGCACCGACCGCCGGGCAGGAGGCCGCGCCGCACCCGCTGCGCACCGTCGTCCTCGCCGGTGGGCTGAACGTCGAGCGGGAGGTCAGCCTCTCCTCCGGCACCCAGGTGGCCGAGGAGCTCGCCCGCGCCGGCGTGGAGGCCGAGCTGCGCGACGCCGACGCCGAGCTGCTGCCGGGCCTGGCCGCCGCGCCCGCGGACGCCGTCTTCATCGCGCTGCACGGCGCCACGGGTGAGGACGGCGCGCTGCGGGCGGTGCTGGACCTCGCCGGCGTCCCCTACGTCGGCTCACCCGCCGCCGCCTGCCGGCTGGCCTGGGACAAGCCGGCCGCGAAGTCCGTCGTCCGCTCCGCCGGGGTGACCACCCCGGACTGGGTGGCCCTGCCGCACAGCACCTTCCGGGAGCTGGGCGCCGGTGCGGTGCTGGACCTCATCGTCGCCCGCCTCGGCCTCCCCCTCATGGTCAAGCCGGCCTCGGGCGGATCCGCGCTGGGCGTGCAGAAGGTCGGCCGGGTCGAGGACCTGCCCGCCGCCATGGTCAGCTGCTTCGCCTACGGCGACACCGTGATGGTGGAGCGCTACGTCGCCGGCGTGGAGGTGGCGCTCTCGGTGGTCGACCTCGGCGACGGCCCCGAGGCGCTCCCCGCGGTGGAGATCGCCCCCGAGTCGGGGGTCTTCGACTACACCGCGCGCTACACGCCCGGCCTCACCGAGTACCACGCGCCGGCGCGGGTGCCGGCCGAGGTGGCGGCACGGGCCGCGGAGATCGCCGTCCGGGTGCACGAGGTGCTCGGCCTGGCCGACCTCTCCCGCACCGACGCGATCGTCACGCCGGACGGCGAGGTGCACTTCCTCGAGGTGAACGTCTCGCCGGGGCTGACCGAGACCTCGATGTTCCCGATGGCGGTCGAGGCGGCCGGCTCCTCGCTCGGCGACGTCCTCGCCCGGCTGCTGACCCGACGGGCCGCCACCACCCGCTGAAGAAGGACGGAGACCACGGAGGCCTGGTTCCATCCGTGACGGAACCAGGCCTCCGTGGCTACTCCTCGGGACGGCGTCCGGTGATGTCCGGGGCCATCTGGCCGATGATGCGCTGCAGGTCGTCGACGGAACCGAACTCGACGACGATGCGGCCCTTCGCCCGGCCGATCTGGATCTTCACCTTGGTCTCGAAGGCGTCCGAGAGCCGGCCGGCGAGGTCCTCCACGCCCGGCGCGGCGAACTTCCGCGGCCGCCGCTTCGCCGTGGGCTCCTCGGCGACGGCCAGCGCGACCGCCTCCTCCGTGGCCCGCACCGACATCCCCTCGGCGACGATGCGCGCGGCCAGCGACTCCTGCTTCTCGGCGTCGGGCAGGCCGAGCAGCGCCCGGGCGTGGCCGGCGGAGATGACCCCGGCAGCGACGCGGGTCTGCACCTTCACCGGCAGCTTCAGCAGCCGGATGGTGTTGGTGACCTGCGAGCGGCTGCGGCCGATCCGGCTGGCCAGCTCCTCGTGAGTCGCTCCGAACTCCTCCAGCAGCTGCTGGTAGGCCGCGGCCTCCTCCAGCGGGTTGAGCTGGACCCGGTGGATGTTCTCCAGCAGGGCGTCGCGCAGCAGCGCGTCGTCCGTGGTGTCCCGGATGATCGCCGGCACGAACTTCAGGTCGGCGGCGCGGGCGGCCCGCAGCCGGCGCTCGCCCATGATGAGCTCGTAGCCGCCTTCGGGGCGCTCGCGCACGACGATCGGCTGCAGCAGGCCGAACTCGCGGACGGAGTACGTGAGTTCCTCCAGCGCCTCGTCGTCGAAGACCTGACGGGGCTGCTTGGGGTTCGGCACGACGTCGACCACCGCGACCTCGCGCAGCTGCGCGCCGGGGACGCCGACGGCCGCCTCGGCCTGCGCGGCCACCGTGGCCGCGGCCTGGGCCGCAGGGGGGAGCAGGTGGACCGGGGGCGCGGGCGGCGCGGCGGGTGCGGCCTCGTGGTCCGTGGCCTGGTCGGCGCCGTCGTCCGTGACGGGCAGCGGGGTCTGCTCGTCCTCCGGGGCACTGGTGGGGATCAGCGCCGCCAGCCCACGGCCCAGACCGCCACGCTTGCTCATGCTCGCTCCTCAGAGGACGGGGGGACGGGGACGGTTGCCGCGTCGGTGTCGGGGAACGCCGTGCCCACGGGCGCGGCGACGGGGGTACCGGGGGTCGGGCGCGAGGCCAACGGGGGCAGGGAGACGCCGCGGTGGGCCAGCTCGCGTGCGGCCTCCACGTAGCTGGTCGAGCCGCGGGACCCGGGGTCGTAGGTGACCACCGACTGGCCGTAGCCCGGAGCTTCCGAGACTCGCACGTTCCGTGGGATGACGGTGTCCAGCACCAGGCTGCCGAAGTGGTTGCGCACCTCCTCGGCGACCTGGTCGGCGAGCTTCGTCCGGCCGTCGTACATCGTGAGCAGGATGGTCCGGACGGCGATCCCCGGGTTGAGGTGCCGGCGGACCAGGTCGATGTTGTTGAGCAGCTGCCCCAGGCCCTCGAGTGCGTAGTACTCGCACTGGATGGGGATGAGCACCTCGTCGCCGGCCACGAGCGCGTTCAGCGTGAGCAGCCCCAGGGACGGCGGGCAGTCGATGAGCACGTAGTGCGGGCGCTGCTCCGGCGGGAGCTCCTGCAGATAGGTCTCGATCGCCCGGCGCAGCCGGTACTCGCGGGCGACGACGGAGACCAGCTCGATCTCGGCACCTGCCAGGTCGATGGTCGCCGGCACGCAGGAGAGCAGCGGCGTGGCCGTCGTCGGGTGCACCACCTCGGCGAGCGAGCTGTCACCGACCAGGGCGTCGTACACTGACGGCGTCCCCACGCTGTGGTCCACACCGAGGGCCGTGCTGGTGTTGCCCTGCGGGTCGAGGTCGATGACCAGCGTCCGCAGCCCGTACAACGCCAGGGCGACCCCGAGGTTGACCGACGAGGTGGTCTTGCCGACGCCGCCCTTCTGGTTGGCGATGGTGATGACCCGGATGCGACCCGGCGCGGGGAACGGCTCCTGGTCGGCCGCGTGCAGGACCTGGGTGGCCCGCAGCGCCTCCATCGCGATGGGGCTGTCGAACTCGACGGCGGAGGCCGACTGCTCGGCCGTGAGACTGCTCCGCAGCCGCTGGCCCGGGTCGGTCATCTCAGGTCCTTCCTGCCGGTCCGTTTCACGTGGAACGGACGCGGGAAGTCGTACGGGGTTCCACGTGGAACGTGCGTCACCGGGTCCCTCGCGTCATCACGACCACGGTAGTGGCAGCGTCCCCCAGCCCCGCTCCGACAGCCCGTGCGTGGATCTCGCGCATCCCGGCCGCCTCCAGTTCGGGCACCAGCGACGGCAGCTCCTCCAGCGCGCGGGACCCGACGAGAGCGACCAGCTGGGCACCCGGGCGCAGCAGCCCACGGCACCACGCCACGAGCCGGGGCAGGGCCGCCACGGCCCGAGCCGTGACGACGTCCACGGACCCGACCGCGGCGCGCACCGAGCGCTCCTCGGCCCGGCCGCGCACGACGCGCCACGGGGCCCCCAGGTCGGCGACGACCTCCTCGAGGAACTCCACCCGGCGGGCCATCGGCTCGAGGAGGGTGAGCCGGAGGTCCGGCCGGGCCAGCGCCAGAGGGATCCCGGGCAGGCCCGCGCCGCTACCGACGTCGACCACCCGGGCGCCCGCCGGGACGGCGTCGGCGACCGCGGCGCTGTTGAGGACGTGCCGCTCCCACAACCGGGGCACCTCCCGCGGGCCGATCAGCCCGCGGGTGACGCCGTCGGTGGCCAGCCGGGCGACGTAGCGCTCGGCGTCGGCCAGCGCCGGGCCGAACACCGAGCGGGCGACCTCCGGGGCCGGTGGGACGGCTGGGGTGCCCGTGTCGGACGGGGCGGGCTCGGTCACCGATCCGGCAGCACCACGACGCGACGGTTGGGCTCCTCGCCCTCGGACTCGCTGTGCACGCCGGCGACCCCGGCGATGACGTCGTGCACGACCTTGCGCTCGAACGGGTTCATCGCCGACAGCCGCTCCGGCTGCCCACTGCTCGCGACGCGGCGCGCGGTCTCGGCCGCCAGCGAGGTGAGGTCGGCCCGGCGCCGGGCGCGGAACCCGCTGATGTCGAGCATGAGGCGACTGCGGACGCCGGTGGACTGGGCCACGGCGAGCCGGGTGAGCTCCTGCAGCGCCTCCAGGACGGCGCCGTCGGGGCCCACGAGGTCCTTGAGGTCGCCGCCGACGATCGCCACCGAGGCCCGGTCGCCTTCGACGTCGAGGTCGATGTCGCCGTCCACGTCGAGGATGTCGAGCAGCCGCTCGAGGTAGTCGCCGGCGACGTCGCCCTCGCGGACCAGCAGGTCGTCGGCCCCCTCGTCGTCCCCGGCCGGGTCGGCCGGCTCGACGGCGGCGTCGGCCCCGTCCTCGTCCGCGTCGGGCAGGTCCGGCTGCGCCGGGACGTCGGCGTCGGCAGGCGGGCTCAGGACCGCGCCGGAGGTGGCCTCGCTGGTGGGGGCGACCGGCTCGGTGGGGTGCTGTGGGGCGCTCATGGCGTGTCCTCCAGTCGTGCGGGCGTCCGGGGTCGGCCCCGGTGGTCGATCACCGGCGCGGGCGCCCGCCGGGGCGCCGCACGCGCCGGCTCAGCGGCGCTTGCGCTTGCCGCGGTTGGCCGGTCCCTGGCTGCCGCCGCGCGCTCCGCCGGTGCGCGGGCGACCTCCCGAGGAGCGGGCGGCGGCCGACGAGCCCTCGGAGCCCGCGGCGGTGGCCCCCGTCGCGGTGGGGACGTCGTCGGCCGCGGTGGCGTCGGCCGTGGTGTCGCCGGCCGTGGTGTCGCCGGCCGGGTTGGCCGTGTCGACCGTCGAGGCCGGGGCGGCGGTGCGGCCGCTCTTGGGGCGGACCGGCTTCGCGCCGGGCCGGGGGGCCAGCGCCTTCGGGTCGACGGCGGGCTTGTCCGCCGCTGCCTTGGCCTTGGCGGCGTCGGAACCGGGCGGCGGCATCTTGCGCAGGATGAAGAACTGCTGGCCCAACGTCCACAGGTTGTTGGTGAACCAGTACAGGAGGACGCCGATGGGGAAGATGAAGCCGGAGACGAACAGGCCCAGCGGCATCACGTAGAGCAGCATCTTCTGCACCATCGCGGCCTGGCCCTCGACGGGGCCGGAGCGGCGCATGATCTGCTTCTGCGTGAAGAACGTCGTGAAGCTCATGATCACGATGAGCACGAACGCGACGACCCGGATGTTGGTGTAGCCGCCGGTGATCGCGAGGATCGCCTCTTCCTTCGACCCGCTCATCGAGAACGACGACGAGATCGGCGCCCCGAAGAACGGCGCCCGCGCCGCCTCGTCGGTGAGCTCCGGCGACCAGCTGTAGAGGCCCTGGGCGTCCGGTGCGAGCCGGCGCAGCACGTGGAACAGCGACAGGAAGATCGGGATCTGCGGCAGGATCGGCAGGCAGCCCGCGAGCGGGCTGACGTTCCGCTCCTTCTGCAGCTTCTGCATGGCCACGGCGAAGCCCTGCCGGTCGCTGCCGAACTGCTTGCGCAGCCGCTGGATCTCCGGCTGGAGCTCCTGCATCGCCCGCTGCGACTTGACCTGCTTGACGAACAGCGGGAACAGGATCACCCGGACGGTGACCACGAGGAAGACGATCGACAGCGCCCAGGCCAGGCCCGACAGGCCGGTGCCCGCCGCGGGGTCGTCGAAGACGGCGTTCCACACCGAGTGCCAGCGGGCCAGGACCCACGAGATGGCGGTGTACAGCCAGTCAAGCACGGGGGGACTCCTCCTGCGGGGCCCGGCGGGGTGCCGACGGGACGGGTCGGTCGGGTGCGGGCGCGGTCGAGCGGGCCGGCGGCACCAGGTCGAGGCCACCAGGGTGCCAGGGAGCGCACTTGAGCAGCCGTCGAAGGGCCAGCCAGCTCCCGCGGCCGGCGCCGTGGACGGCGATCGCCTCAGCGGCGTAGGCGCTGCAGGTGGGCTGGAAGCGGCACCGCGGGGGGAGCGCCGGGCTGATCGCCCGCTGGTAGAAGCCGACGACGGCCAGCAGCGCCCGGGCGACCGGACGTCGTCCGTCGCGAGGGGCCGGCGGGTCGGCGGTCACGGGGTGCGGACCCGGAGGACGCGGTCGAGCCCGGCGGTCAGGTCGCGGCGCAGGTCCGCCGAGCTGGCGGTGGCCGCCTCCGGCCGGGCGCGGACCACCAGGTCCGCGGTGGGGGGCAGCCGGTCGAGCTGGTCGAGCACCACCGCACGCAGCCGCCGGGTCACGCGGTGACGGACCACCGAGTTGCCCACGGCCTTGCCCACCACGAAGCCGGCCCGTGGACCACCGACCCTCCCGGCGTCGCCGGGCGTCGGGGTCACGGGCCGTTCGGGGAGGTAGTGGAGCACCATGGTCGGCCGTCCGGCACGCCTGCCGGACCGGACGACCGCGGTGAAATCCGGACGCCGGCGCAGGCGTGCCTGCGCGGGCAGCACCTCAGGCGGAGAGCTTCTCGCGACCCTTGCGCCGACGACCGGCGATGATCGCCCGGCCCGCGCGGGTGCGC
The DNA here is from genome assembly GCF_053502545.1 of Geodermatophilus sp. URMC 65. Classification (NCBI taxonomy): domain Bacteria; kingdom Bacillati; phylum Actinomycetota; class Actinomycetes; order Geodermatophilales; family Geodermatophilaceae; genus Geodermatophilus; species Geodermatophilus sp. URMC 65. Next base: position 2,666,961 of record NZ_CP199954.1, on the reverse strand, counting down.
ATCCGCAGCCGGAAGCCGTGGGTCTTGGACCGGCGGCGGTTGTTCGGCTGGAACGTGCGCTTGCTCACGAGGTACTCCCACTACACGACATCGACGGGGGCGTGCCCACCGGGGGGCGGGCGCGCGACAGGGACGGGCACACGGCGGGAGCCGGTTCCCCGTCCACGGATCTCCCGCCAGCATAGCCGAGGGAGCGCGGAGACCGGCGGCCCGGCCGGACACCGACTCCCCAGGATCTCCCGACGGTGGACGGGACGCGCGGTGCCGCGCCGCGGACGGTGCGCGACACGCCCCGCGGCGCGCCGGGAGCCGCCCCCGGCCTCGTTGCCGGGCTGTGGACGGGGCTGTTAGCGTCGCCGTCGCTCCACACCGGACACCGACGTCCGGCACAGGGGCTGCCCCGCTGGTGTCGACCGACCACCACGCACTCCGGACAACCGCGACGACTCCTCTCTGACCAGCGGCGACATCCCCAGCCCGGCGGAACACGCGGGAGCCGGTGCGCATGTGTCGCCGATCGTGCACAGCCTGTGGACACCGGTGTGGACTCCGTGTGTCCGGATGTCCACAGTGGGGACCGACCGGGGGACGACGGACCCGGCGACGGGCGGCCGCGGCGGGGCCGACGACACACGGGAACCTGGGAGGACGAGGGCCATGGCCGATGCCACGGTGGACCTGGCGACGGTCTGGGACCAGATCCGCGAGCGGCTGGCGACGAGCCTGTCCCCGCAGCAGAACGCGATGCTCAACCTCACCCGCCCGGTGGGGGTCTTCGAGGACACCGCGGTGCTGTCGGCGCCCAACGAGTTCACCCAGACGGTGCTCGAGTCCCGGATGCGCCGGGTGCTGGCCGAGGCGCTGTCGGAGCACCTCGGCCGCGACATCCGCGTCGCCGTCCAGGTGGAGGACGGCCCGGCCCGGCCGCCGGCCCCACCCGCGCCCGAGGTGCCGACCCGCCGTCCGTGGTCGGTGGTCGAGGCGCAGCGGGCCGAGGAGGACCGGGAGACCCGCGACCGCGCCGACGACGGGCGCAGCGCGTTCGGCGTGCGTGCCGACGTCCGGCCCGCGTGGGAGGACGGCGGCAGGAGCACCTCCGATCCCCGACCGGCCGAGCGCGACGCCGAGGAGTGGTCCCCCACCGACTGGAGCCCGCCGGCCCGGCGTCCGGCCGGCCGCGGCACCCGCGCCGCCGAGCGCGACTGGGGCGGCACCGACCTCGACGAGGACGGCGTGGCCGTGCTGCCCTTCGACCTCGACACCGGCGACGACGACGGTGCCCCCGAGCCGTCCGCGCCGCCGTCCCGTGGCCGGCGCGGCGGGTCCCGCGGCGGCGGGGACGCCGTCCCGCTGTTCGGTGACCGCCGGGCCCCGGCCGGCGGTCAGGACCCGGGGCTGAACCCCAAGTACGTCTTCGACAGCTTCGTCATCGGCAACAGCAACCGGTTCGCCCACGCCGCGGCCGTCGCGGTCGCCGAGGCGCCGGCCCGCGCCTACAACCCGCTGTTCATCTACGGCGACTCCGGCCTGGGCAAGACGCACCTGCTGCACGCCATCGGGCACTACGCGGCGCGGATGTTCCCCAACGTCCGGGTGCGCTACGTGAGCACCGAGGAGTTCACCAACGAGTTCATCAACCTGGTCCACTCCGGGCGGGCCGAGGACTTCCGCCGCCGCTACCGAGACATCGACTTCCTGCTCATCGACGACATCCAGTTCCTGGAGCGCGCCGAGCGGACGCAGGAGGAGTTCTTCCACACCTTCAACACGCTGCACAACGCCAGCAAGCAGATCGTCATCACCTCCGACCGGGCGCCGAAGAAGCTGACGACGCTCGAGGACCGGCTGCGCACGCGGTTCGAGTGGGGGCTGATCACCGACGTCCAGGCGCCGGACCTGGAGACCCGCATCGCGATCCTGCGCAAGAAGGCCTACGGCGAGCGGCTGCAGGTGCCCGACCCGGTGCTGGAGTTCATCGCCAGCAAGGTGCAGACCAACATCCGCGAACTCGAGGGCGCGCTCATCCGGGTCACCGCGTTCGCCTCGCTGAACAAGCAGCAGGTCGACCTGCCGCTGGCCGAGCTGGTGCTCAAGGACCTGATCAGCGACGAGCAGGGCCCGCAGATCACCGCGGCGATCATCATGGCCGCCACCGCCGAGTACTTCTCCGTGACGATGGAGGAGCTGCAGGGCTCCAACCGCAGCCGCACGCTGGTCAACGCCCGCCAGATCGCCATGTACCTGTGCCGGGAGCTCACCGAGCTGTCCCTGCCGCGGATCGGTGCCTCCTTCGGCGGTAAGGACCACACCACGGTCATGCACGCCGTCAAGAAGATCACCAACCTGATGAGCGAGCGGCGGGCGACGTACACGCAGGTCACCGAGCTGACGGCCCGGATCAAGAGCCGCGCGCGGTCGTAGGGGACGACGACGCTGCGGTCCTCGGGACCGCACCGCGGCCACGTGCCGTCCCCCGGCCGAGCGGAGCCCTGCTGGAGCACGCTCGCACCTGCGACGGGCGGTGGTCGCTCCGCGCGGGTGGTGCGGCGTTCCAGCCGCGCACGGTGTGTCCGGTGGACACGCCGCCTCGGTCGTCCACCTCCGTGTCCCCGGAGGGCCGCTCCCCGTCCACAGTCCTGTGGGTGGACGGCCGGTCGTCGGCCCCGCGTCAGGCGTGCTGTGCAGGTCACTCGCACCGGTGAACCGGGTCGACTCGTCGACGAGTTGTCCCCAGCGATGTGCACAGGTTGGGGAGATCTCTCCTCGCCCGCTCACCCGCGGTCACGACAGGCCAGAGATGCCCACCGCTCCGTCCACCCTTGGGGATCCCGCCCCTTGACGTCCTGACCTGCGCGTTCCCCTGATCGGTCACGTCGGACGCCGGTCGCCGCAGCTCCGGGCACCCGGACCTGGGTACGGACTGGGGACGGACGCTGGGGCAAGCAGGGGACAGGACGTGGAGAGACGTCGGCCGGTGTGGGTGGACGTCGAGATGTCCACGTGTCGACACGGGAGTCCGCCTGACCACCCACAGTCGGCCAACATGTCGACTTCGGCGCTGACCTGCGCGGACGGCCTCGATCCCCAGGATCCACACCAGTGATGACGAGGATGAGGGAGTTAGATCGAGGCTTTCTCGAACCACACTCTGGGTGGGGAAGCTGCGCTGCGAGCGCCTGGTCGAGGGCAGCGGTTACCTCGATGTCCCTCCCAGAGGGCACGATGAGCACCGCACCACGAGGACACCGACGACAGCTGGGGTGGATCAGGTCATGAAGTTCCGGGTGGCACGTGAGGTGCTCGCCGATGCCGTCGCGTGGACGGCGCGCAGCCTGCCGCCACGGCCGTCGGTGCCGGTGCTGGCCGGGATCATGCTCGAGGTCGACGGTAGCCAGTTGTCGGTGTCCGGCTTCGACTACGAGGTCTCCGCCCGCGCCGAGGTGGACGTGCAGGCCTTCGAGAGCGGCCGGGTCCTCGTGCCCGGCCGGCTGCTCGCCGAGATCACCCGCGCCCTGCCGCCGCACCCGGTCGACCTCACCGCCGAGGGCCCGCGCCTGTCGATCTCCTGTGGGAACGCGCGCTTCAGCCTGCCGACACTGCCGGTCGAGGACTACCCGTCCCTGCCGGCCATGCCGTCGTCGGCCGGCGTCGTCGACAGCGACGTCTTCGCCGAGGCCGTCGGCCAGGTCGCCGTCGCCGCCGGGCGGGACGACACCCTCCCCATGCTCACCGGCGTCCGGCTGGAGATCGAGGACGACCTGGTGACGCTGGCGGCGACCGACCGCTACCGCCTCGCCGTCCGCGAGTTCGCCTGGCGGCCGGAGACCCCGGGCTTGACCGCCGCGGTGCTGGTGCCGGCGCGCACGCTGGCCGACGCGGCGAAGACGCTGACCAGCGGGCCGGAGATCACGCTCTCGCTGTCCTCGGGCGGCTCCGGCGAGGGCATCCTCGGTCTCTCCGGCAAGGACCGGCAGACCACCACCCGGCTGCTCGACGCCGAGTTCGTCAAGTACCGGGCGATCATGCCCAACGAGTCGGCCAGCAACGCCACGCTGCCGGTCGGGCTGTTCACCGACGCTGCCAAGCGCGTCGCGCTGGTGGCCGAGCGGGGCACGCCGCTGCGCTGCGAGTTCACCCCCGGCCAGGTCACCCTGCGCGCCGGCGGCACGGACGACGAGGGCCAGGCGGAGGAGCGCTGCGACGTCGAGTTCGAGGGGGAGCCGCTGACGATCGGCTTCAACCCGACGTTCCTGCTCGACGGACTGGCCGCGGTGCACACGCCGCGCGCGCGGATGGACTTCACCAGCCCGCTCAAGCCCGCCGTCCTCTCCGGGGTGCCCGAGCCGGCGACCGACGACGAGGCGGCCTCCCGGCCGGCCGAGCGGCCGGGCAGCTACCGGTACCTGATCATGCCGGTGCGGCTCCCGGGGTAGGGACCTCCCTGCACGCACGACTCGCAGGCTCGTGGCGGGACCCTGCACGGAGGTCGACGTACGAGCACGATGGACGCCGACCGGGATCGTCGAGGAGAGGACTGCGTCGTGCAGCTGGGGCTGATCGGGCTGGGCAAGATGGGCGGCAACATGGCCGAGCGGCTGCGCCGCGCCGGTCACGAGGTCGTCGGGTACGACCGCGCCCCCGGCAAACGGGACGTCGAGAGCCTCCCGGCGCTGGTCGAGACGCTCACCGCACCGCGGGTCGTGTGGGTCATGGTGCCGGCGGGGGAGCCCACCCGGGCCACGGTCAAGGAGCTGGCCGGGGTGCTCGAGCCCGGCGACGTGATCGTCGACGGCGGCAACTCCAAGTACACCGACGACCAGGTCCACGACGTCATGTGCCGCGAGAAGGGCATCGGCTACGTCGACGCCGGCGTCTCCGGCGGGGTGTGGGGCCTGGAGAACGGCTACGCGCTGATGGTCGGCGGCACCAAGGAGGACGTCGCCAAGGTCCAGCCGGTGTTCGACGCGCTCAAGCCGCCGTCGCCCAAGGACGAGTCCGGTCAGGAGATGCCGGGAGCGGGCTTCGTGCACGCCGGGCCGGTCGGCGCCGGGCACTTCTCCAAGATGGTCCACAACGGCATCGAGTACGCGATGATGCAGGCCTACGGCGAGGGCTACGAGCTGCTGGCCGCCGTCGACCTGATCGAGGACGTCCCCGGCGTCGTGAAGTCCTGGACCCAGGGCACCGTCATCCGCTCCTGGCTGCTGGACCTGCTGGTCCGTGCGCTCGAGGAGGACCCGGCCCTCGAGAAGATCAGCGGATACGCCGAGGACTCCGGCGAGGGCCGGTGGACCGTCGAACAGGCCATCGAGAACGCCGTCCCCATGCCGGCGATCGCCGCCTCGCTGTTCGCGCGCTTCTCCTCGCGGCAGGAGGACTCGCCGACCATGAAGGCCGTCGCGGCGCTGCGCCAGCAGTTCGGCGGCCACGCGGTGCACGCCGTCCGCGAGCAGGAGGTCGAACGCCCCGCATGATGGAGGACCCTCGGGAAGGACCTCCCTGCCCCCCGGCGCTCGCAGGCTCGCGGCGGGCCCCTGCAGGAAGGCCGACGGAGGCTCGTCGGCCCCGTCCCGGGTCCCACCCTGAGCCTGCGAAGGACGGGGAGGACGGGGTCCTTCTGCAGCAGGGGGGCCGTTCCAGCACCTCACCGTGGGCGGGCTGAGGTGTACCTGCGCCACCTCCAGCTGGGTTCGTTCCGCAACTGGGACCGGGTGGACCTGGCCCTGCGCCGGGGGCCGACGGTCTTCGTCGGCCGCAACGGTGAGGGCAAGACCAACCTCGTCGAGGCGGTCGGCTACCTGGCCACGATGGGCAGCCACCGGGTCGCCGGCGACGCCCCACTGGTCCGGCAGGGCGCGTCCCAGGCGGTGGTCCGGGCGGCGGTGCGCCGCGAGGACCGCGAGCTGCTGGTCGAGATCGAGATCAACCCGGGCAGGGCCAACCGGGTGCGGGTCAACCGGGCCCCGCTGCCGCGGCCCCGCGACCTGCTCGGGCTGGTGAAGTCCGTGCTGTTCGCGCCCGAGGACCTGGTGCTCGTCCGCGGCGACCCCGCCGAGCGGCGGCGGTTCCTCGACGACCTGCTGGTCAGCCGCACCCCCCGGCTGGCCGGCGTGCGCAGCGACTACGACCGGGTGCTCAAGCAGCGCAACGCCCTGCTCAAGACCGCCCGGATGGCCCGCGGCGACGCGCTGGCCACGCTCGACGTCTGGGACGGGCACCTCGTCGACCTCGGCGGGCAGCTGCTCGCCGCGCGGCTGCGGCTGGTCGCCGACCTGGCTCCGCACGTGGCCCGTGCCTACGCCGGGGTCGCAGGTGCGGACGCCGCCGTCGCCGCGCTCGGCTACGCCAGCACCGTGCCCCTGGCCGGGGACGGGACTCCGGTCCCCGAGGAGACGACGCTGCCCACGGCCGAGGAGCTCTCGGCCGCGCTGCGCGAGCGGGTGGCCGAGCGCCGCACCGACGAGGTCGACCGCGGCATGACGCTGGTCGGGCCGCACCGCGACGACCTGGCCATCTCGCTGGGGTCGATGCCGGCGAAGGGCTTCGCCAGCCACGGGGAGTCCTGGTCGCTGGCCCTGGCACTGAAGCTGGGTTGTTTCGAGCTGCTGCGGGCCGACGGCGACGAGCCGATCCTCGTGCTCGACGACGTCTTCGCCACCCTCGACGCCGACCGTCGCGCGGCACTGGCGGCCGTGGCCCGCTCGGCGGAGCAGTCCCTGGTCACCGCGGCGGTGCTCGACGACGTCCCGCGGGAGCTGCGCAGCACGGTGGTGCAGGTCGCCGGCGGGCAGGCGGTACCGCTCGACCCGGAGGCCGCCGAGGATGGGGCAGTGCGGGAGGGGGTCAGGTGAGCGAGGAGCGGCCGTCACGGCCCAGCGACATCGCGCGCGCGGCGCTGGAGGCGGCGCGCGCGGCCTCGGCGTCCCGGCCGCGTCCCACCCGGCGGCGGATCGCCGGGCCGAAGCGCGCCTGGAGCGGGCCCCGCCCGGGGGACGACGACCCGCAGCCGCTGGCCCGGCTGGTGGACAACCTCGTCAGGACCCAGGACTGGACCGAGCACACGAAGGTCGGCGCGGTCTTCGGTCGCTGGTCGGCGCTGGTCGGGCCGGAGATCGCCGCGCACTGCGCACCGCAGACGCTCACCGAGGGAGAGCTTCTGGTGGTCGCGGAGTCCACCGCGTGGGCCACCCAGCTGCGGCTGCTGGCGCCGACGATCCTCGCCAAGCTGCACGCCACGGTCGGCGGGGACGTCGTGAGCCGGCTGCGCGTTGTCGGTCCGACGGCCCCGAGCTGGAAGAAGGGGCCCCGCTCGGTCCGCGGACGCGGTCCGCGGGACACGTACGGATAGGGGCCGCCGCCCGGGGTGGTGGCTCCGGGAGGACGGGGCACATGGACACGGGGCACACGGACACGGGGCACACGGAGACGAGGCAGCGATGAGCAGCCCGCGCGACCGCGACGGTTTCGAGGAGCGCCCCGACGAGGGCAGCGGCTGGCGCGAACCCGGCCACCTCGGCGGGGACGGCGAGCAGCCCCCGGCCGACCGGCCCGCGCAGCCCCCGGCCGACCAGCCGCCGGCCGACCAGCCGCCGGCCGACCAGCCGCCGGCCGACCGGCCGGGCGGGAGCACCGCCTGGCAGCCGCCGGGCTGGGACCTGCCACCTGCCACCCCCGACCGCCCCGCGCAGTCCCCGGCCGCCGGCCCGCAGACGGCGGGCGAGCAGCCCGCCCGCGGTGGCGGCCTCTTCGGCAGCCGGCGGCCCCGGCAGCCCGGTGAGCTCGAGCAGGTCTTCGCCTACCAGGGCGACGCCGTCGGCGCGCAGGGCTGGGCGGTGCAGCAGGGCTGGGCCATCTCCGACGGCACCGCGCCGGAGGACGCCGTCCTCGCCGAGCTGGTGCGCACCGCGCCGGTCCGGGCGACGAAGGACCACCGGCCCGCCGGGGTCATGCGCGGCCGCTACGGCACGCTCGACCTGGTCGCCTTCGACGTCCTCTACGCCTCCGGGCGCTACGCCGTCCCCGAGTACGCGGTCACCGCCGCCCCGGTGCTGGGCGTCCTCCCGCCGCTTCGGCTGTCGCCGGCCCGCTTCTGGAAGCACCGCACCGGTGGGCTGGTCCAGGTCCCCAGCGGCGACCCCGCCTTCGACACCCGCTGGGTGCTGCTCGCCGCCGAGGACGGCCCGGCCGCCCGCGCGCTGGTCGGCGACGCCACGGTGCGCGGGCTGCTGCTGGGCACCGACGACGGCGACGAGTTCTGGACGGCCGCCGGCTACATGGCGGCGATCCGCCCGGACGGGCACCGGCCGCAACTGATCGAGCACCACGCCCGGCTGCTGACCGCGATCGTCGGCGCCCTCGCCCCCGCCCTCTGAGCCCTGCGCCGTCCGTGGCCGAGGAGAGCACCTCCGCGGGGACCGCACCTCGTGCGACGCTGCGGCAGCTGTGGCCCCTGGTCCGGCCGCACCGCCACCTGCTGGCCGCGGCCGCCGTCCTCTCGCTGGTCGCGGCCGCCGGCGCGCTGGCCCAGCCGGCGCTGGTTGCCCGGGTCATCGAGGCCGTGGGGGCCGGCCGGTCGCTGCTGCCCGTCGTCGGCCTGCTCGTGGTCGTCCTGCTGGCGTCCTCGGCGCTGGGTGCGGTGCAGGAGTACCTGCTGCAGCGCACCGCCGAGGGCGTCGTGCTCTCCACCCGGCGGACGCTGGCCGACCGGCTGCTGCGGCTGCCGATCGCCGAGTACGACCGGCGGCGCACCGGCGACCTCATGTCGCGGGTCGGCGCGGACACCACCCTGCTGCGCGCCACGGTGACCTCCGGGGTCGTCGAGGTCGCCGGCTCCGCGGTGGTCGCGGTGGGCGCGGTGGTGGCGATGGCGCTGGTCGACGGGTGGCTGCTGCTGGTCACCGTGGGGTCGGTCGCCGTCGGGCTGGCGGTGGTCGTCTCGGTCGCCCGTGGCGTGCAGCGGCTCTCCCGCCAGGCGCAGGAGGAGGTCGGCGCGATGACCGCCGCGGTGGAGCGGGCGCTGTCGGCGGTGCGCACCATCCGGGCCAGCGGGGCGACCACGCGGGAGGTGGGCGTCGTCGCGGCCAGCGCCGGCCGGGCGTACGAGGCCGGCGTGCGGGTGGCCCGGCTGCAGGCGCTGGTCAGCCCGGCCGGCTCGATCGCGGTCCAGGGAGCGTTCCTCGCCGTCCTCGGCCTGGGCGGCTACCGGGTGGCGACGGGCTCGATCGCCGTCGCCGACCTGGTCGCGTTCATCCTGTACCTGTTCCTGCTGGTCATGCCGCTGGGCCAGGCGATCGGGGCCTGGACCCAGCTGCAGAGCGGGCTGGGTGCGCTGGCGCGGGTGCAGGAGGTGCTCGCGCTCGAGCCGGAGGACGACGCGCGGCCCGAGCGGGGCGGGGCGCTCGTCGCCGTCCCCGCGCTGCCGCCGTCCGCGGAGGTCCCGCTGCTGGAGCTGGACGACGTGTCGTTCCGCTACCCGGACGGCACCGACGTGCTGCACGGGGTCTCGTTGAGCGTGCCGGCCGGCAGCCGGGTGGCGCTCGTCGGGCCGTCGGGGGCGGGCAAGTCGACCGTGCTCGCGCTGGTCGAGGGCTTCTACCCGCTGACCGGCGGGGCAGTGCGGTGGGCCGGCACCGACGTGCGCGACCTGCCGCGGGCGGGCCTGCGCGCGCGGCTGGGCTACGTCGAGCAGGAGGCGCCGGTGCTGGCCGGGTCGGTGCGCGACAACCTGCTGCTGGCTGCGCCGCACGCGACCGACCCCGAGCTGTGGACGGTGCTGGCCGACGTCGGGCTCACCGACGTGGTGCAGCGCTCACCCCGCGGCCTCGACGTCCCGGTGGGGGACGACGGCGTGCTGCTGTCCGGCGGCGAGCGGCAGCGGCTGGCGATCGCGCGGTCGCTGCTGGTCCGCCCGGCGCTGCTGCTGCTCGACGAGCCGACCGCCAGCCTCGACGCCCGCAACGAGGCGCTGCTGCGCGACACCCTGGCCGCCGCGTCCGCCGACCGGGCGCTGCTGGTGGTCGCGCACCGGCTGTCGACCGTGCTCGACAGCGACCGGATCGTCGTCCTCGACGCCGGGCGGGTGGTTGCGAGCGGCACCCACGAGGAGCTGGTGGAGACCAGCCCCCTCTACCGCGAACTGGCGGCAGCCCAGCTGCTGGTGTGACGCCCGGTGATCAGCTGAGCTGATCCCCCCGGCTCCTGGCTCACCACCGGTGGTGAGCCAGGACCGGGAACGGTCAGCTCAGCTGATCACCTAGGGGACGGCTTCACGCCACCCGCGTCCGGCGCTCGCCCACCGAGGCGGCCGTGCCCCGCTCCGCGGCGCGGCAGATGTTGCGCACCATCCCCCCGAAGATCGGGCCGTGGAAGGGCACCAGCACCCACCAGTAGAGGTTGCCGAACAGGCCGTTCGGCTTGAACGTCGCCCGCTGCCGCAGCCGGGTGCGCCCGTCCTCCTGTTCCACGTGGAACTCCAGCCAGGCCAGCCCGGGCAGCCGCATCTCGGCGCGCAGCCGCAGCAGCCGGCCCTCCTCGAGCTCCTCGACCCGCCAGAAGTCCAGCGCGTCGCCGACGTAGAGGTCCGATGCAGACCGTCGTCCCCGCCGCAGACCGACCCCGCCGACGGCCCGGTCCAGCCAGCCGCGCACCTCCCAGGCCAGCGGGAACGAATACCAGCCGGTGTCCCCGCCGATCCCCTCGACCACCTGCCACAGCGCCTCCGGTGAGGCGTCGGTCTCCCGGGTCTTCTCGTCGAGGTGGAGGGTGCCGCCGGCCCAGTCGGGGTCGGTGGGCAGCGGGTCCGACGGCACCCCGGGCGTGGACGCCGACGACCAGCGGGTCGCCACCGTCTGGTCCTTGACCCGCTGGATCGCCAGCTGCACCGCCTCGTCGAAGCCGAGCAGCCCCTCCGGCGGGTCCGGGACGTACCGCGCGATGTCGTGCTCGGCGCAGACGACGGTGTTGCGCAGCGACTCCACCAGCGGACGGGCGATCGACGCCGGCACGGGGGTGACGACGCCGACCCAGTGGCTCGACAGCCCCGGGCTGAGCACCGGGACGGGCAGGATCCGCCGCCTGGGCAGCCGGGCCACCGCGGCGAAGCGCTGCATCATCTCCAGGTAGGTCATGACGTCGGGGCCGCCGATGTCGAAGCACCGGTGCACGTCGGCCGGCAGCGTCGCGCAGCCGATCAGGTAGCGCAGCACGTCGCGGATGGCGATCGGCTGGATCCGGCTGTGCACCCAGCGCGGCGTGACCATGACCGGCAGCCGCTCGGTCAGGTAGCGCAGCATCTCGAAGGACGCCGACCCCGAGCCCAGCACCACCGCGGCCCGCAGGACGGCGGTCGGCACGCCGGAGCCGAGCAGGATCTCGGCGACCTCGGCGCGCGAGCGCAGGTGCGGGGAGAGCTCCTCGTCCTGGGGCTCCAGACCACCGAGGTAGACCAGCCGGCCCACGCCGGCCTCGCGCGCGGCGTGCGCCATCACCCGCGCCGTCCGCCGGTCGGTCTCCTCGAACCCCTTGCCGGCGCCCAGCGCATGGACCAGGTAGTAGACGACGTCGACCCCGGCGCACGCCGCCGCTACCGCCTCGGCGTCGCCCGCGTCGGCCCGGGCGACCTCGACCTGACCGGCCCACGGCTGGTCGCGCAGCCGCTCGGGGGAGCGGGTCATCACCCGCACCCGGTGCCCGGCGGCGAGCAGCTGGGGCACGAGCCGCCCGCCGATGTAGCCGGTGGCCCCGGTGACGAGGCACGTCTTCGCCGTCGGGGTGGGGGTGGTGCCGTCGGTCTCGGCCATGTCACGAGTGTCCGGCGGGAACGCCGAACCCGCTCGGGTCGCGGACCACCCCCGCACCCGCCACGCTGGGCCCACGTCCTGGAGACCAACGGCGGTCACGTCCACCGGCACGAGTCGAGCAGGGGGTCCCATGGCCGACACCACCGCAGCACCGGACCGCACCGAGGACGGTCAACCCACCCTCAAGCGGGTCATGGGACCCGGGTTGCTGCTGCTGTTCATCGTCGGCGACATCCTCGGCACCGGGATCTACGCGCTCACCGGGCAGGTCGCGGCCCAGGTGGGCGGTGTGGTCTGGTTGCCCTTCCTGGTCGCCTTCCTCGTCGCGCTGGTCACCGCGTTCAGCTACCTGGAGCTGGTGACGAAGTACCCGCAGGCCGCTGGGGCGGCGCTGTACACGCACAAGGCGTTCGGCATCCACTTCGTCACGTTCCTGGTCGCGTTCGCGGTGATGAGCAGCGGCATCACCTCGGCGTCGACGGCGGCGCGGGCGTTCAGCGCCAACTTCGCCGACGTGTTCGGCCTCAGCCTGGGCGAGGGCCTCGGCATCACCCTCATCGGCCTGGCCTTCATGACGCTGGTCGCGCTGGTCAACCTCCGCGGCGTGGGCGAGAGCGTGAAGACCAACGTGCTGCTCACCTGCGTGGAGCTCACCGGCCTGCTCATCGTCATCGGGGTCGGCGTCTGGGCCCTGGGTCTGGGGGAGGGGGACTTCTCCCGGGTGACCGAGTTCGACACCGGCGATCGCTCGGTGGTCGGCGGGGTCATCGCCGCCACCGGCCTGGCCTTCTTCGCGATGGTCGGCTTCGAGGACTCGGTCAACATGGCCGAGGAGTGCAAGGAGCCGCGACGGATCTTCCCGAAGGTGCTGCTGGCCGGGCTCTGCCTGACCGGGTTGATCTACGTGCTCGTGTCGATCTCGGCGATCGCGCTCGTGCCGGCCGCCCAGCTCAGCGAGGGCGACACCCCGCTGCTGCAGGTGGTGGAGGCCGGCGCGCCGGGCTTCCCGATCGGCGTCTTCGGGGTCATCACGATGTTCGCCGTCGCCAACTCGGCACTGATCAACATGCTCATGGCCAGCCGGCTGGTCTACGGGATGAGCCGCCAGCACGTGCTGCCCCCGCTGCTGGGCCGGGTGCACTCCCGGCGGCGCACCCCGACCACGGCGATCCTCTTCACCACCGCGCTGGCCTTCGGCCTGATCACCTTCGTCGGGGCGGTGCCCGCCCTCGGCGGCACCACGGCGCTGTTGCTGCTCATGGTCTTCACCGTCGTCAACGTGGCCGTCCTCGTGCTGCGCAGGGACCGGGTGGACGCCGACCACTTCCGCACGCCGACGGTGCTCCCCGTCGTGGGCGCGCTCGCCTGCGCGTACCTCGCGACGCCGTGGGCCGGGCGGCCCACGGAGCAGTACCGGATCGCCGGGGTCCTGCTCGCGATCGGCGTCGTCCTCTGGGGCGTCACCGTGCTGGTCAACCGGCGCACGGGCCCCGCCGTGCCGCCGCTGGACCCCGAGCGGTTCACCAAGGGCGGCCCGGTCAACTGACGAAGGACCACCCTTCCCCCCGTGCCTCGGAGAAGGACCCCGTCCTCCCCACCCCTCGCACGCTCGGGGCGGGGCCCGGGACGGAGCCGGCGGGACCCTGGAGGGTGGCCGCCGTCCTCCCTGCCACTCGTCGATGGACCCCGTCCTCCTCACCGCTGGCAGGCTCGCGGCGAGCCTCTGGACGGGGCCGGCTCCGGGCGGGCCGCGCAGCGCCCCGGGGACGGCGTGTCGGGCCTCGGGGCAACACCAGTGGTGGCAGACGTGCTGCGAGTGGCGCAGACACGACGTGAGGGCCGGGACGACGGCATTCCTGTCGTACCACCCGGTATCCTGGAGAGCAGAAACCGCCAGCATCCGGCTGAGAGCCGTTCTGCGCCCCTGTCCACGATCGGGGCGCCCGCCGCCGGGTGCGCGACAGAAGGGCCCCACGTGGTCGCTCGACCGAAGACCGACGCCCAGGCTGACGCCTACTCCGGCAGCTCCATCACCGTCCTCGAGGGTCTCGAGGCGGTCCGCAAGCGTCCCGGCATGTACATCGGCTCGACCGGTGAGCGTGGCCTGCACCACATGGTCTGGGAGGTCGTCGACAACGCCGTCGACGAGGCCCTGGCCGGCTACTGCGACACGGTGCGGGTCACCCTGCTCCCCGACGGCGGCGTCCGGGTGGAGGACAACGGCCGCGGCATCCCGGTCGACATGCACCCGGTCGAGAAGCGCCCGACCGTCGAGGTCGTCATGACCATCCTGCACGCGGGCGGCAAGTTCGACGGCAAGAGCTACGGCGTCTCCGGTGGTCTGCACGGCGTCGGCGTCACCGTCGTCAACGCACTGTCCAGCGAGCTCGACGTGCGCATCTGGCGCGACGGCACCGAGTGGCACCAGCACTACGCCGAGGCCAAGCCCGGCCCGCTGGAGAAGATCGGCCCGACGAAGAAGCGCGGCACCCAGATCACCTTCTGGGCCGACCCCGACATCTTCGAGACGACGACCTACTCCTTCGACACGATCAGCCGCCGCCTGCAGGAGATGGCCTTCCTCAACGCGGGCCTGAGGATCGTCCTGCGCGACGAGCGCCCGGGGCACGGCAAGGCCGAGACCGGGATGGGCGAGGAGCTGTCGCTCGCCGAGGAGGCCCCGGCCCCCGACTCCGAGGCGCCGGCGTTCGAGCCGACCGAGGTCACGTACTTCTACGAGGGCGGCCTCAAGGACTACGTCACCTTCCTGAACCGGACCAAGACCCCGATCCACCGCTCGGTGATCGGCTTCTCTGCCGACGGCACCGGCAAGAACGACACGGCGATGTCGGTGGACGTCGCGATGCAGTGGTCCGAGGCGTACTCGGAGTCGGTGCACACCTTCGCCAACATCATCAACACCCACGAGGGCGGGACCCACGAGGAGGGCTTCCGCGCGGCGCTGACCTCGATCGTCAACCGCTACGCCGAGGAGAAGAAGCTCTTCAAGAGCAAGGACGAGAAGCTCACGGGTGAGGACATCCGCGAGGGCCTGGCCGCGATCGTCTCGGTGAAGATCGGCGACCCGCAGTTCGAGGGCCAGACCAAGACCAAGCTCGGCAACACCGAGGTCAAGGGCTTCGTGCAGCGGGTCTGCAACGAGCAGCTCGGGCACTGGTTCGAGGCCAACCCGACCGAGGCCAAGCAGATCATCACCAAGGCCAGCTCGGCCGCGCGCGCCCGTCGCGCCGCCCAGCAGGCCCGCCAGCTGGCCCGGAAGAACCCGCTGAACTCGACCGGCCTGCCCGGCAAGCTGGCCGACTGCCGCTCGACCGACCCGCGCAACTCCGAGGTCTACATCGTCGAGGGCGACTCGGCCGGTGGCTCGGCCAAGTCCGGCCGCGACTCGATGTTCCAGGCGATCCTGCCGATCCGCGGCAAGATCATCAACGTCGAGAAGGCGCGCATCGACCGGGTCCTCAAGAACACCGAGGTCCAGTCGATGATCACGGCCTTCGGCACCGGCATCCACGACGAGTTCGACCTGTCGAAGCTGCGCTACCACAAGATCGTGCTGATGGCCGACGCCGACGTCGACGGCCAGCACATCCGCACCCTGCTGCTGACCCTGCTGTTCCGCTTCATGCGGCCGCTGGTCGAGGCCGGGCACGTCTACCTGGCCCAGCCGCCGCTGTACAAGATCAAGTGGGGCGGCAAGGTCGGTGACGAGTACGTCTACACCGACAAGGAGAAGGAAGCCGTCCTCCGGGCCGGCGCCGAGGCCGGCCGCAAGATCAAGGACGACGCGATCCAGCGGTTCAAGGGCCTCGGCGAGATGAACGCGACCGAGCTCTGGGAGACCACGATGAACCCGGAGACGCGGATCCTGCTGCAGGTCACCCTCGAGGACGCCGCGACCGCCGACGAGCTGTTCAGCGTGCTCATGGGCGAGGACGTCGACGCCCGCCGCAGCTTCATCACCCGCAACGCCAAGGACGTCCGCTTCCTGGACGTCTGACGGACGACCCCCTGCCCCGCCATGTCAGGACCCCGTTCTCCTCACCCCTCGCACGCTCGCGGTGAGGAGAACGGAGCCGGCGGCGGGACCCTGCAGGGGGCCAGCCGCCTGACCTGGGACTTCGTCCCCCTGCTCGTGTACCGAATCGTGGAGAGCTGAACCGTGACCGAGACCCCTGCCCGCGACCGCATCGAGCCGGTCGACCTCCAGCAGGAGATGCAGCGCAGCTACATCGACTACGCGATGTCGGTCATCGTGGGCCGCGCGCTGCCGGAGGTCCGCGACGGCCTCAAGCCGGTGCACCGCCGCGTCCTGTACGCCATGTACGACCAGGGCTTCCGCCCCGACCGGAGCTACGTCAAGTGCGCCCGCGTCGTCGGCGAGGTCATGGGTAACTACCACCCGCACGGCGACTCGGCGATCTACGACGCCCTCGTGCGGCTGGCCCAGCCGTGGTCGATGCGCTATCCGCTGATCGACGGCCAGGGCAACTTCGGCTCCCCGGGCAACGACCCCGCGGCGGCCATGCGCTACACCGAGGCCCGGCTGACCCCGCTGGCCATGGAGATGCTCGCCAACATCGACGAGGACACCGTCGACTTCCAGCCCAACTACGACGGCAAGAACCAGGAGCCCCTGGTCCTGCCCGGGCGCATCCCCAACCTGCTGATCAACGGCTCGGCCGGCATCGCCGTCGGCATGGCCACCAACATGCCCCCGCACAACCTGCGCGAGGTGGCCTCCGCGGTCTTCTGGTTGCTCGAGCACCCGGACGCCGAGCCGGAGGAGGCCCTCACCGCCTGCATGCAGCGCGTCCTCGGCCCCGACTTCCCGACCGCCGGCCTCATCGTCGGCCGCGAGGGCATCGAGGAGGCCTACCGTACCGGCCGCGGCTCGGTGCGCATGCGGGCCGTCGTCACCGTCGAGGAGGACGCCAGGGGCCGGGTGCAGCTGGTCGTCACCGAGCTGCCGTACCAGGTCAACCCGGACAACCTCGCCGAGGCCATCGCCGAGGCCGTGCGCGACGGCCGGCTGCAGGGCATCAGCGAGATCGCCGACGAGTCCAGCGACCGCGTGGGTCGCCGACTGGTCATCACCCTGCGCCGCGACGCCGTCGCCAAGGTCGTGCTGAACAACCTCTACAAGCACACCCAGCTGCAGACCTCGTTCGGCTGCAACATGCTCTCGATCGTCGACGGCGTCCCGCGGACGCTGCGGCTCGACGAGCTGATCCGCTACTTCGTGCTGCACCAGATCGAGGTCATCCAGCGGCGGACCCGCTACCGGCTGCGCAAGGCCGAGGAGCGCGCGCACATCCTGCGCGGCCTGGCCAAGGCCCTCGACCAGCTCGACGCCGTCATCGCCCTCATCCGGTCCAGCGAGTCCGCCGACGCGGCGCGCAGCGGCCTGATGGAGCTGCTGGACATCGACGAGATCCAGGCGACCGCGATCCTGGACATGCAGCTGCGCCGGCTGGCCGCCCTCGAGCGGCAGCGGATCATGGACGAGCTGGCCGAGATCGAGGCCCGCATCGCCGACCTGCAGGCCATCCTCGACTCGCCCGAGCGGCAGCGGCAGATCATCCACGACGAGCTCGCCGAGATCGTGGAGAAGTACGGCGACGACCGGCGCACGAAGTTCGTGCCCAACGACGGTGACGTCTCCATGGAGGACCTCATCGCCGAGGAGGAGGTCGTCGTCACCATCACCCGCACCGGCTACGCCAAGCGGACCAAGAGCGACCTCTACCGGTCGCAGCGCCGGGGCGGCAAGGGCGTGATGGGTGCGGCGCTGAAGCAGGACGACATCGTCGACCACTTCTTCGTGGGCTCCACCCACGACTGGATCCTCTTCTTCACCAACAAGGGCCGCGTCTACCGGGCCAAGGCCTACGAGCTGCCCGAGGCCAACCGCACCGCCCGCGGCGCGCACGTGGCCAACATCCTGGCCTTCCAGCCCGACGAGCGGATCGCCCAGGTCATGCAGATCAAGGACTACAACGTCGCGCCGTACCTCGTCCTGGCCACGGCCAACGGGCAGGTGAAGAAGACCCGGCTGAGCGACTTCGACTCCCCGCGCAGCGGCGGGGTCATCGCGATCAACCTGCGCGAGACCGACGAGCTGGTGGGCGCCGCGCTCATCGACCCCGAGCAGGACCTGCTGCTGGTCACCCGCAAGGCGATGTCGATCCGCTTCAAGGCCGACGACGCCACGCTGCGGCCGATGGGCCGGGCCACCGAGGGCGTCCGCGGCATCTCCCTCGGCGAGGGTGACTCCCTGCTGTCGATGATCGTGGTCGAGGAGGGCGTCGACGTCCTCGTCGCCACCGAGCGCGGCTTCGCCAAGCGGACCGGGATCGAGAACTACCCGCCGCAGGGCCGCGGCGGCAAGGGCGTGCTCACCGCCGACCCCAAGGCGCGCAAGGGCAACCTGGTCGGGGCCCTGTCGGTCCGGCTCGGCGACGAGCTCTACGCCATCACCTCCGGCGGCGGCGTCATCCGGACCCCGGTCAACGGCGTCCGCCACAACAAGGACCGCGCCACCATGGGTGTCAAGCTCATGAACTTGCCGGAAGACGTGTCGATCGTGGCGATCGCCCGTACGACGGACAACGACGAGCCTGCCGCCTAGTCTGTGGACGACGACGGTGGAGGCGGGGTCGCCGGCCCGCGGTCGGGCAGCCCCGCCTCCGTCGTCCCAGCCATGACCGGCGCCCAGGCGCTCCCGGCCTCGCGCCGGGCACACCGGGTGCGAGGCAGCGGCGAGGGCCGCTGGGGAACGGGAGACTCGCATGAGCGACCGGACGCAGGGTTCGGTGCGCACCGGGGAGACCACCCCGGCACAGGGGACGGCGACCGGTCAGCAGCCCGCGGTCGACGGCAAGCCCTCGGTGGGGTCGACGCAGACCATCCCCGGCGCGAACACCGCCCGGACCAAGGCCGTCGCCGCCGACGGTGAGGCCCCGACCGCCTCCGGCCCGGCGTCGAGCACGCAGACCGCCGTCCCCCCGGCCACCGGTGCCCGACCCGCCGCAGGCGCCCGGCCCACCACCGGGGCCGAGGCCGCCACCGGCGCCCAGCCCACCACCGGGGCCCAGGCGGCCACCGGTGCGGCGAAGGCACCCTCAGGCGGCGGCGGCAAGACCGCCCGCGGCCCGCGCCGCGCCCGGCTGCAGCTGCGGCACATCGACACGTTCTCCGCGCTGAAGATCTCGCTGGTCCTGTCCATCGCGATGTTCTTCATCTGGATGGTCGCCGTCGGCCTGCTCTACGGCATCCTCTCCGGCCTCGGGGTCTTCGAGACCCTCAACGACCTGTTCGGCCAGCTCGGCAGCGCCTCGGGTGGCGACGGCCGCAGCGAGGTCATCACCCCGGGCATCGTCTTCGGTGGCGCCGCGGTCATCGGGGCCATCAACATCGTGCTGATGACCGCGCTGTGCACCGTCGCGGCGTTCATCTACAACATGTGCTCCGACCTGGTCGGCGGCCTCGAGGTCACCCTCTCCGAGCGCGACTGAGCAAGGACCCCGTCCTCCCCGCCCCTCGCACGCTCGGGGCGGGCCCCTGGACGGGGCCAGGGGTCCGCTGCCCACGTCTCGGCCGGGGACCCTCCGGGCCCCCGCGACCGCGCCGCTCCGGCTCGCCAGCCGTTCCCGACCCAGATGGGACCGTCGCCGCTCCGCCCATCCCGGGCGCTGTTGCGGGGTCGGTGCTGGCCAGAGCTCCGTCAGGCACGCGTCATCCGAAGTCGCTGGGGCCGGGGCCACCCCCCTGCGGACGGCGCAGAGCGGCCGGGTACGCTGGTCGAGGTCCACGGGCCTGTAGCTCAGGCGGTTAGAGCGCATCCCTGATAAGGATGAGGCCGGAGGTTCAAGTCCTCCCAGGCCCACCCGTGTTCCGGCGCCACCGGCCCACCCCGTCCCGGGGGTCGGTCCCGGCCCCCTCCCGAGGAGGGGGGACTCCCCTCGAGGAGGTACCCCGCGTGCTGAGGAAGCTGGTCTTCGCGGCCGCCGCCGCCGGCGCCCTCGCCGCCGTCCGCCGGCGCTCGTCCGGCAGGGCGGAGGCCGACCTCTGGGCCGAGGCCACCCGCGGCCCCCAGGGGGTCAGCACGCCCACCACCCGCTGACCCACCGGGAGGCTCCACCTCCCACCCCGGGGACGTAGCTCAATTGGCAGAGCACCGCCTTTGCAAGGCGGGGGTTAGGGGTTCGATTCCCCTCGTCTCCACTCCTCTGACCTGCGGATTCACCTCCGTCGGGGGCTCGGGCGAGCCCTCCGAAGGGGTCTCAGTCCGCAAAAAGTCCGCAACTCGTCCTCGGGATGCGGCCCGCAGAGTGTCCAGCCGGTCGGCCACGTCGTCCAGGTCGTCGTCGAACAGGTCGGCGTAGCGGTCCAGGGTCATGGCCGCCGAGGCGTGCCCGAGCATCCGCTGCACGGCCTTGACGTTGGCGCCGGCCTTGATCGCCAGCGAGGCTGCGGTGTGCCGGAGTTCGTGCGGTGTGAGCCCGGGCTCTCCGATGGCCCGGGCCGCGGCGTCGAACCAGGCGGACCGGGCGTTGCGGTTGCGCAGCACCGCGCCCTGCGGGGAGGGGAAGGCCAGCTCGTCCGCGGGGCGGGTCACCACCGTCCGGGCGAGCTCGTCGACCAGGAAGCGGGGCAGCGGCACCGAGCGGCGGCCGTGGGTCTTGGGGGTGCCCCACACCAGGCGGGAGCCGTCGACCTCGGTGACCGCCTCCTCGACGAGCACCCGCCGGCGCAGCAGGTCGAAGTGCCGCACCCGCAGCGCCGCCAGTTCCGACCAGCGCAGCCCGCAGTAGCCGAGCACCAGGACGGCGACCCGGCCGGGCCCGGCGGCGTCGGCGAGCGCTTCCAGCTGCTCGGCGGTCAGGTACCGGCGGCGCTTCTCCTGCATCGGGGGCAGTGCCACGCCGAGCGCGGGGTTGACGGCCAGGCGCCGGTCGCGCACCGCGAGGCCGAGGATGCCGGACAGGACGCCCTGCGCCTTGCGGACCGAGGCCCCGGCCAGCCCCCGGTCGGAGAGCTCGGACAGCCAGGTCTCCACGTCGCCGTGGGTCACCCGGATCAGCGCGACGTTCCCCCAGCGCGGCAGGACGTGGGTCTTGAGGACGTCGGCGTAGCGGGCACGACTGGTGGGCCTGAGGTTGATCTTCCCGGCGAGCCAGACGTCGGCCAGCTCGCCCACGGTCGTCCTGGCCCGCTTGGGGTCGACGTAGGTGCCGGTCTGCACGGCCGCGGTGACCTCGTCGAGCCATCGCTGGGCGTCGGCCTTGCGCTTGAAGTGGCGGGCGTGTTCCTTGCCGTGCTCGTCGCAGTACCGCGGCCGGTACGTGCCATCAGGCCGCCGCGCGATCGACGCCATCTTCGATCACCGCCTCTCTTCAAGCTCGGGCAGCCGTGGCCCGCGCCGATGCGCCTGGACGACCAACGCGGTCGTCCTGAGGCAAGCTTGCGCTCGACCCCCTGTTCCTCCGGCAGGCGCAGCCTGATCTGTGGATCGCAACGCCCGCCGTGGGTCGGGCCGGTCACGGACGGGCGTCCGGGGCAGGAACGACCCGGCCGTGCTGGGCATCGATCCAGCTGTGGAGGTCGTCGGAGCGGTAGAGGACGCGGCGGCCGAGGCGGAAGCTGCGCTGGCTGCTGGTTGGCGGCGACCCGCGCCCCACCCACGGCGTGGACGTGACCGGAGAGCCGCTGCAGCGGGGCATCGCGTCGCTGGAGGCGCACGGGCAGTACCTGGCCGGCATCCCCGGGCACCCGCCCCCGCGGGCGATGATCACCGGGATCACGGCGCTGCAGGGGCGGGCGATGGGGGTCCGCCACGCGGTGCTCTTCCGCGCCTTCGACTTCGCGGCCCCACCGCCGATCGCGCTCGAGGCGATGCGGGCGGCGGCCGAGCCGGTCGGCTGAGCGGGGTCAGCAGCCCCCGTCGCCGCCACCACCGCCGCCGCAGTCGCCGCCGAAGCCACCGCCCCAGCCGCCTCCGCCGCCGACCGCGCCGCCGTCGTAGTCGAAGACCGCGGTGCGGAGCTCGGCGTCCCAGGCGTTGGGACCGGCCAGGGCCACCGCCAGGGCGGCGTTCCCGCCCGTGGCCGGTGGGAACGGCGGGCTCTGCCGCACCTGCCGCAGGGCGGCCCGGCCCGCCCGCGTCAGACCCGACAGCGTCCAGAACGACCGCTCCCGCGCGTCCACGCCCCCGCGTCGGGTGAGCAGCCCGTTCCGGTCCAGACCGTCGGCGACGGTGGCCAGGCGACGGTCCGACCGCGCTCGCCAGGCGAGTCCCCCGAAGGAGCGTCCGCGCGGTCCCACGGCGTCCAGGACCACCGCCTCGACGGGGTGCCGACGGTGGGGGTCCACGACGTGCAGCCGGCCCGTGGCGCGGTCCACGCGCAGTCGCCCGTTCTCCACCAGGGCGACCACCGCGGTCTCCACCACGCGTCGGGGGCCGCCGGCCAGATAGGCGATCTCGTACAGGTCGGAGCGGAGCAGCGGGACGTGCGTTCCGGTCATGTCCGTCGTCCTTCAGGTCGAGGATCGAGGGGCTGCGGCCGCACGCCGACGGTCGCACGTCCCGCCCGACGTCCGCGAGCGTGCTTGCACGATTGCACGCGCGGATATGGTCCGGCTGTGGTCGACCGGGACTCGCCGTCGGTGCGCGAGCGGCGGCTGGCCCGTGCAGGGGTCAGTGAGCCATTCCCAGTAACGGCTCCGCCGGCCGTTGATCATGTCGTGCGGCCATGCACGTGGTGGAGCAGGACGAGGGCGGCGGCGGTGATGGCGCCGATGCGCTTGGTGAGCTCGCGTGCCTCGATCATGACCGGGACCTCTTCTGCGGATGGGGGTGGGTCCGCAGCGCTCAGCAGCGGACGTTGAGGCAGGTGACCGTGCCCGCGGGTGGGGCGAGCGAAGGATGGTCGGGCGCGGGGCGGGCAGTCATGCCTGCTGCGGCGTGCATGCCTGCTGCGGCGTGCGGAGTGGCTCGCTGTCGAGGCTGGCTGCCCTGGTCGCCGGTGATGCGGTGCGGCGGGGCCAGGTCCAGGCGGAGCGCAGGATGAAGGCCAGGAGCAGCACCTCGAGTCCGATGGAGAGGCCGTAGAAGTAGGACCAGGACCAGGACTCACCTACCGCGTTGAACACCGAGACGGGGATGTACAGCGATGCCACGACGAGGTTCGTGGCGCGGTTCACCTGGGCGGGAAGCGTCATGGAGAGCATCACCATCAGGGCCGGGATCGCTATGACCGCGACGAAAATGGTCAACAACGTCGGGGTGATGTCGAACTCAAAGACGACGCCGGCGCGGAGGTCGTCGATGACGCCGGGCCTGTGGAGGTGGAAGTAGTCGATGTAGATGTAGAGGAACATGAAGCTGGTCCATGCTGCTGCGAGTTTGGCCTGCACGGGCATGCGCCAATCTTCCAGCGCGCTGCGCGATGGCGGATTCTCTAGTGCGGTGTGGGATTGAGGCGTTCTCATCACAGTGCTCCTTGGCTTGGTCGGGTGGGTGCTTTCACCTTCACGGATGCCGGCGGCGGGCACATCAGCCCCGGAGCCTGATCCGACCTGGCCGTTGGCACAGCCGAGCTCTCGTACTTTCGGCCGATACCCCGAGCACGCGGGCTGCCTAGGCTGATCAGATGGCCACCAGCGCACTCCACGCGCTGTGGGTCGAACCTCGACCCACGAATGCCCCGGACCGGAGGCCGCGGGACTGGGCCTTGGTCGCAGTACTGATCTGCTGGTCCCTGCTGGAAGCGGTGCTCCGCCAGGACCTGGCGCCACGCCCGCTGCTGCTGCTCGACACGCTCGCGGTCACCGGCCCCCTGCTGTGGCGACGCACGCACCCGCTCGTCGCGGTTGCGGTCTCCTTCGGCACGTTGACGATCGTCGACATCGTCAGGATCCTCACCGGGTCGCAAGGCGCCCTGCTGAACAGCATCTCCGCGGCGCTGATCCTGGCCTACGCCCTGTTCCGGTGGGGCTCCGGTCGGGAAGCCGCACTCGGCCTCGGCGTCATGCTGCTCTGGCTGCCCATCACCACCGTCGCCGATCCCACCAGCCTGGCGGACACGGTCGGGGCGTACGCGTTCTTCCTATTCGCCGCCGCGCTCGGCGCCGCGATCCGCTATCGCACGAAGATCCGCATCCGCGACATCGATCAAGCCAAGGCCCGCGAACGCGAACAGCTGGCGCGCGAGCTCCACGACACCGTCGCCCACCACGTCTCGGGCATCGCCATCCAGGCCCAAGCAGGACGTGCCATCGCGGCCTCCCACCCCGAGCGTGCCGTCGAGGCCCTGGCCGTCATCGAGGACGCAGCGACCCGCACCCTCACCGAGCTGCGCGCCATCGTCGGCGTGCTCCGGGCCACACAGGACACCGACTTCGCGCCGCAGCCCGGCGTGGCCGAGGTCGAGCAGCTCGCCACCGATGGCCAGACGCGTCCCTGCGTCGAGGTGACGCTCTCCGGCGAGTTCGACGACCTCAGCCCGGCGGTCGGGGCCGCGATCTACCGCCTGGCCCAGGAGTCCGTCACCAACGCTCGACGGCACGCCCGCCACGCGACCCAGGTCACCGTCGCCGTCACAGGCGACGCCGACCGGGTACGGCTGACGATCGACGACGACGGCTCCTCCGGTGCTGGCGGCCGCGCCCCAGCGGGCTACGGCCTGGTGGGCATGCGGGAACGCGCCTCACTGCTCGGCGGCACCTTCCACGCAGGCCCCGCCGCCGAGCGGGGCTGGCGGGTAGAGGCGGTCCTGCCCCGAACAGGGACGCCACGATGAGCATCAGGGTCCTCATCGCCGACGACCAGCCCATCGTGCGCACCGGACTGACGATGCTGCTGGACGCCCAACCCGACATCGAAGTGGTCGGCGCGGCCGCCGACGGGCGCGAGGCAGTCCGCCTGGCGCTCCAGCTGCGCCCCGACGTCGGCCTGTTCGACATCCGAATGCCGCTGATGGACGGCATCGAAGCCACCCGACGCCTCGCCGGCCCCGACGTCACCGACCCCCTGCCGATCGTGGTCATCACCACCTTCGACCTCGACGAGTATGTCCACGGGGCGCTCAAAGCCGGCGCCCGCGGGTTCCTGCTCAAGGACGCCGGACCCGCCCTGCTGACCCAGGCCATCCACGCTGCCGCCGACGGAGACGCACTGATCGCACCCAGCGTGACTGTCCGACTGCTCGCAGCGTTCGCCCACGCACAGACCTCACCACCGAGGCAGCCGATAGAACCGCTCACCGCCCGCGAGGAGGAAGTCCTCGTGCCTGTAGCCCAAGGCCGCACCAACAACGAGATCGCCAGCGAGCTCTACATCACCCCGAGCACCGTCAAAGCCCACCTCGCCGGCCTCATGCGAAAGCTCGGCGCCCGAAACCGCGTCGAGGTCGCCATGTGGGCCCACGAGACCGGCCGCATCTGACGCTGCAAAGGCTCCCGCCGCCGTTTGCCGCAACTCCCCACCGCAGAACGACCAGTGGCGCACCGTGCTGGCCGAGTCCGAGGGCATCCACCAGCTCTACCGATCGTGGTCGGAGGACCCGCCATCGCCACCAGCGGATCGATGACGTCAGCCCTGAGCGCAGAAGACAGGAATGGGCGGTCAGCCGAGGGTCCACCCCGCCTCCCATAACCCGCCCTCCTCCGACTGCGCAGTGCCGGGGGAAGGGTGGGCCGCAGGCCCATCCCGCAGGGACGCGCAGCGCCCTTCCGGCGGCCGGCGCAGTCGGAGAGGCTCCTGCGGGTGTGGGGGCGGGTGCTGTCGTCAGGGCAGTGTCCGAGGCGCCGGCTGCGGTGGCCCCAGTCCGCACACAGTCCGCAGATGGTCCGCAGAATGGCCAAGATCGGCCAACGACAGCCGCGAGCGACCATCGGCAAAAGTGCTGGTCGAGTAGGGTCTCCAGTCAGAGCCCACTGTGCCAAACCACCCCTCGGTCGATTTTGCAAGGCGGGGGTTAGGGGTTCGATTCCCCTCGTCTCCACTCCTTCGACCCCGGGTCCGGCACGCAGCCGTCGCTGCCCCCGGTGCGTGCACTGCTCGGTCACGGTGCTGGCACGGCACGGCGCGGTGACGGCCTGCCGCTGACCGGTATGGGTACCGTCGCGCCTCGCTGTCCCGAGACCTGGAGGGCCCGACGTGAGCACCCAGCAGCCGGCACCCGACGCGCCGCCGCCCGTCTGGCGCCCCCTGCCGGCACTGCTCCCGCGCGAGCACAGTCCCTTCCGGCGCGGCTTCGGCCTCGGCCTGGGGGCGAGCCTGGGTGCCGGCCTGGCGCTGGGCGCGGTCGGCCTGGGGCTGGTCGTGGTCATGGTGCTGGCCCTCGTCGGGCTCGCGTCGAGCGGCGGCGAGAGCGAGTCCCTCGGCCCGGTGACGGAGACGGTCTGGGGTGAGCCGGGAGCCGGGGCGCGGCTGATCGCCGTCCCGGTCACCGGGGTCATCCTGGGCGGGGCGAGCGACGGCGTCACCTTCGGCGGCGCGACCTACGGCTACGACGTCGCTGACACCATCGACTCGCTGGGGACCGAGGACGCCGACGGGCTGGTCCTGGAGCTCAACACACCGGGCGGCACCATCTACGGCTCGCGCGCCATCGCCGACGCCGTGGAGCGCTACCAGAAGCGGACCGGCAACCAGGTGATGGCCCACGTGCAGGGCCTGTCCGCCTCGGGCGGCGTGTACGCCATGGCCGGGGCCGACCAGATCGTGGCCGACCACGGCAGCCTCGTCGGCAGCATCGGGGTGGTCATGGGTCCGTTCCAGCGTTTCCGCGACGTCACCGGCATCCCTGGCTCGCTGCTGGAGCCGGGCGTGACCACCGAGGGCGGCATCACCGAGGAGTACTTCACCCGGGGCCGCGGCAAGGACTTCGGCAACCCCTACCGCGACATCACCGAGGAGGAGCGGGCGGTCCTGGGCGCCGGCCTGGACCGGGAGTACGCGGAGTTCGTCGCGTGGGTGTCCCAGGCGCGCGGCATCCCGGCGCAGACGATCGTCGACGAGCTGGGTGCCTTCGTCTTCGACGGCTACACCGCCGTCGACCGTGGGCTGGTCGACCGGGTCCTGGGCCGCGAGGA
Organism: Geodermatophilus sp. URMC 65; assembly: GCF_053502545.1. Taxonomy (NCBI): domain Bacteria; kingdom Bacillati; phylum Actinomycetota; class Actinomycetes; order Geodermatophilales; family Geodermatophilaceae; genus Geodermatophilus; species Geodermatophilus sp. URMC 65. The sequence continues at coordinate 2,640,046 of NZ_CP199954.1, read as the reverse complement.
GGCCTACCGGTACGCCGCGGAGATGAACGGCGTCGACCCCGACGACACCCGCGTGGACCGCATCGTCGGGCCCGGGTTCCTCGAGTCCTTCCTCGGCGCTGACTCGCCCGTGGGCGGCATCGGCGCGGAGGTGGTCGAGCCCGGCCGCAGCACCGTGTGCACCGGCGCTCCGCTGGTCCTGGCCTACCACGGGGAACTCTCGGCCGCCTGCACCGAGGGCTGAGCGCCCCGGCCGCTGCGACGCCCGGCCGGTCCGGTGGGAGAGTGGACGTCGTGACTCAAGCGACTCCTGCACGCCGCGCCGTCCTGCACACCAACCACGGCGACATCACCGTCGACCTGTTCCCCGACCACGCCCCCAAGACGGTCGCCAACTTCGCCGACCTCGCCGAGGGCCGTCGGGAGTGGACCCACCCGCAGACCCGCGCGAAGACCACCGACCGCCTCTACGACGGCACCGTCTTCCACCGGATCATCGACGGCTTCATGATCCAGGGCGGTGACCCGCTGGGTCAGGGCATCGGCGGGCCGGGCTACCAGTTCGGCGACGAGATCCACCCCGACCTGGCCTTCACCAAGCCCTACCTGCTGGCCATGGCCAACGCCGGGCCCGGCACCAACGGCTCCCAGTTCTTCATCACCGTCGCGCCGACCACCTGGCTGACCGGCAAGCACACCATCTTCGGCGAGGTGGCCGACCAGGCCAGCCGGGACGTCGTCGACCGCATCGCCAAGGTGCAGACCGGCCGCGGCGACCGCCCGGTGGAGGACGTCGTCCTGCAGTCGGTCGAGGTGCAGCGCAGCTGACCACCACCCCGGACGACGGGGGCGCCGGCCAGCCGCAGCCGGCGCCCCCGCCACCCAGTTGCTACCGGCACCCGGACCGGCCCACCCGCATCGCCTGCACCCGCTGCGGCCGCCCCATCTGCCCGGAGTGCATGACCCCCGCATCGGTCGGCTTCCAGTGCCCGGACGACGTCCGGGCCAGCAACGCCGGTGTGCGCCGGCCCCGCCAGGCCCCGCTGCTGCAGCGGGCCGGACGGCGCTTCGGCGCGGTCACGGTGACGCTCATCGCGCTCAACGTGGTGGTCTTCGTGGTCACCGCGGTCTCCGCCGGCCTCACCGGTGCCAACCCGCTGGACAACCAGTTCTCGCCGCTGTTCGTGCAGCTGGCGCAGATCCCGGTCCTCGTCGAGCTGGGCGAGGACTGGCGGCTGGTCACCGCGGCGTTCCTGCACATCGGTGTGCTGCACCTGGTGCTCAACATGCTGGCGCTGCTGGTCTTCGGCTCCGAGCTGGAACGCCAGCTGGGCCGGTGGCGCTACCTCGCCGTGTACCTCGTCTCGCTGCTCGGCGGAGCGGTCGCGCTGCAGCTGTTCGGTGAGCCGGGGCGCCCGGTCGCCGGGGCCTCGGCCGCGATCTACGGCCTGCTCGGCGGGCTGGCCGTGGTCATGATCTCCCGCCGGGAGGACCTCCGCGGTCTGCTGACCCTGTTGGCGATCAACGTGCTCATCAGCTTCCTGCCCGGCGTCTCCCTGCTGGGGCACCTGGGCGGCCTGGTGGCCGGCTTCGTCGCCACCGGGGTGGTCGTGCTGGCCCGCCGGCGCACCGAGCTGCAGGTGCTGAGCCTGATGCTGCTGACGGCGGCGCTCGTGGTGGTCGCGCTGACCGTCCCCACCCTCGTCGTCCTCGCGTGAGGACCACCCTTCCCCCCACGCCTCGCAGGCTCGGCGCGGGGCCCTGAGGGGTGGCCGTCCAGTCCGTCACCAGGGTCGCAGCGCGCACAGCGCCCGGGCGACGTCGCCGGGGTCGGCGCCCAGGTCCCGGCGGCCGAGCAGCACCAGCTCCCCGTCGTCGTCCGGCCCGGCGGCGGTGTCCAGCTCCAGCAGCCGGGAGCGCAGCCCCCACCGGCGGGCGTCGCGCACCCGCACCTGCAGCCGGGCCCACGGCAGCACGCTGGTTCCGCCCAGCCGGCGGACGGTGACGCCCTCCGGACCGGCGGCCAGCCGCGGGCGCAGCAGGCGGTCGCGTGCGGACAGGGCGAGCAGCAGGACGGCGGCCGCGCCGACCAGCACCCGGCCGAGCGGGTCCAGGACCACCGTGGCCAGGCCCAGGACGACGCTCGCCGCCGCCAGGACCGCCGTCTCCCCGGTGCGCGGCGACCACTCCACGCCGTCCAGCCTCCCAGGAGGAGGACCCCGTCCCACCCACGCCTCGGAGGAGGACCCCCTGCCCCCGCCACCCGCGGGCTCGCGCCAGGCCCCCGTCCAGAGGCTCGCCGCGAGCTTGCGAGCGGTGAGGAGGACGGGGGCCTTGTCCCTGCAGGGAGCCTGCGAGCCTCTGGGCGGGGCCAGCCGCCTCGGTGCGTGGACGTCCTACGATCGCGCCACGGTGGGCGGAACGCCGCCCACGTCGACGAGGAGTGGTCATGCGAGATGCCGTCATCTGCGCCGCGGTGCGCACCCCGGTGGGCAAGCGGGGAGGTGGGCTGTCCGGCGTGCACGCCGTGGACCTGTCGGCCACCGTGCTGGACGCGCTGGTCGAGCGCACCGGTATCGACCCGGCCGTGGTCGACGACGTGTTCTGGGGCTGCGTGAGCCAGGTCGGCGAGCAGACCTTCAACATCGCCCGCAACGCCGTCCTGGCCGCGGGCTGGCCGGAGTCGGTGCCCGGGGCGACGATCGACCGGCAGTGCGGCTCCTCGCAGCAGGCGGTGGCGTTCGCCGCGGCGACCGTGATCAGCGGGCAGGCCGACGTCGTGGTCGCCGGTGGCGTCGAGTCGATGAGCCGGGTGCCGATGGGTGCCGCCCGCGCGGACGGCCTGGCGGGCAAGCCGTTGGGGCCACGCTTCCTCGAGCGCTACGGCGGGGTCTTCCCCAACCAGGGCATCGGGGCGGAGATGATCGCCGAGCGCTGGGGCTTCTCCCGCACCCAGCTCGACGAGTACTCGCTCGCCTCGCACGAGAAGGCGGCCAAGGCCCAGGCCGACGGCGCCTTCGACGAGGAGATCGTCCCGGTGACCACGCCGGACGGCACCGTGGTGCGCGCGGACGAGGGCATCCGCCCCGGCGGCACCCTGGAGAAGCTGGCCACGCTGAAGACCCCGTTCAAGGAGGACGGCGTCATCAGCGCCGGCAACGCCAGCCAGATCTCCGACGGGTCCGCCGCGCTGCTGGTCACCACCTCGGAGAAGGCCCGCGAGCTCGGCCTGCGCCCGCTGGTGCGCATCCACACGACGGTCATGGCCGGCGACGACCCGGTCATCATGCTGACCGCCCCCATCCCGGCCACGCACAAGGTGCTGCAGCGCTCAGGCCTGTCGGTCGACGACATCGGGGTGTTCGAGGTCAACGAGGCGTTCGCGCCGGTGCCGCTGGCCTGGCAGGTCGAGACCGGGGCCGACGTCGACCGGCTCAACTCCCGGGGCGGCGCGATCGCGCTGGGTCACCCGCTGGGCGGGTCCGGCGCTCGCATCATGACGACGCTCGTCCACACCATGCAGGCCACCGGCGCCCGCTACGGCCTGCAGACGATGTGCGAGGGCGGTGGGATGGCGAACGCGACCGTCCTGGAGTTGCTCACCTCCTGATCCACAGGCCCCGGTCGACGGCCCCCGGTCCCTCGTGGACCGGGGGCCGTCGACGTCCTGGGGACGGCGTCGTGGGAGATCGGGATCTGCCGTGGTCAGGCCGCGTGTCGCGCTACCACAGGACGGGTAGGACGGCGAGCGCAGGGCTGCCGCCATGTCGACTCGTCCACAGTTGTGTGCACAGCTGGGGATGAACTCACAGGGCTGTAGTTACTCGGCTGCCCTTCTCGTCACATCTGTCCCACCCGTGGTGAACCTGCAGGTCAGCTGCGCGCGGTCGAACAGGCGTTCTCCACACATCGTGGACAACCCTGGGGGTTCAGCGCTTTGTCGACCTGTGGACAGCGCCGAGCAGCTGTGCACAGCGCCGCGTGTGGACAACACTGTGCGTATCCGGCTGGTGACAGACGAGCGGCCCCGTCCCGTGGGACGAGGGCCGCGTCGAGTGGTCCTGGCCCCTCCCCGAGCGTCGGAGGAGCGGGCAGGAGGGCTCTCTCAGCGCCAGCGCATCGACATGACCAGGCCGGCCACCATGAGGCCGAAGCCGATCAGGAAGTTCCAGTACTCGAGCCCCGACATGAACGGGATCCGGTCGCCGGCGACGTAGAACACGACGATCCACAGCAGCCCCAGCAGCATGAGGGTGACCATGAGCGGGGCGTACCAGCGCGGGCTGGGCTGGAGGGCCCGCGCGCTCGTCGTCCCGGACTGCAGGGTGCCCTGCGGCGGCGTGTAGACCGACTTCTTGCGCACCTTGGACTTGGGCACCGATCGACTCCCTCCGGGGCCGGTCCGTCGCGACCGGCCGTGACGGTTCCCCAGCCTAAGCTGCAGCTGTGGCCTCAGCCCGCACCCTGCGCCCACGGATGACCCGTGGGGGTACCGCGTGGGCCGCCCTGGTGCCCGTGGTGGCGCTGGCGGCCGGCCTGCTGTTCGCGACGTCGAGCCAGACCGCCCAGGGCACGGACCTGCGCGGCGGGGAGGCCACCGAGCTCTCCGCCCTCATCCCCGCCCGGGAGGACGTCGTCGCCCAGCAGGAGGAGCAGCTGGCGGCGCTGCAGGCCCAGGTGCAGGCGCTCACCGACCAGGCTGCGTCCCGCGACGGCGACGTGGCGGCCGCCCGCGACGCCGGGGAGGCCGGCGCCCTCTCGGCGGGCCTGGTGGCCTTCACCGGCCCCGGTGTGGAGATCACCCTGGACGACGCCCCGCGCCGGCCCGACGGCTCGCTCCCCATCGGCGCCCGACCCGACGACGTCGTCATCCACCAGTCCGACGTGCAGGCCGTGGTGAACGCCGTGTGGGCCTCCGGCGCCGACGCGGTGGCGATCATGGACCAGCGGCTGATCGCGACCAGCGCCGTCCGGTGCGTGGGCAACGTCCTGCTGCTGCACGGCCGCACCTGGTCGCCGCCGTTCGTGGTCACCGCCATCGGCGACGCCGACGCGATCCGCGCCCAGCTGGCCGCCTCTCCGCAGGTGCAGGTGTTCCAGCAGGCGGTGGAGGACTACGGCCTGGGCTTCGCCGTCCAGGAGCGCGGCCAGCTCACGCTGCCGGCCTACGACGGCCGGCCGGCGATGGAGTACGCCACAGCCGCTGCCGGCTGAGGCCTCGTGCAGGTGAAGGACCCCGTCCTCCCCACCCCTCGCACGCTCGGGGCGGGATCCGGACGGGGCCGGGCGGGGGTACGGGGTCCTGCTGGTACACAGGGATCGTGAGCCGCCCCGTCCTCGTCGTCGACAACTTCGACAGCTTCGTCTACAACCTGGTCCAGTACCTGGGTCAGCTGGGCGTCGAGTGCGTCGTCCGGCGCAACGACGCCGTCACCGTCGACGAGCTGCCCGACCTCGACGTCGCCGGGGTGCTGCTGTCCCCGGGCCCGGGGACGCCGGCCGACGCGGGGGTGACCGTGCCGATGGTGCGGGCCGCCGCCGAGGCCGGGACGCCGGTCCTGGGCGTGTGCCTGGGCCACCAGGCGATCGGCGAGGCGTTCGGTGCGGAGGTCGTCCGCGCACCCGAGCTGCTGCACGGCAAGACCAGCCAGGTGGTGCACGAGGGCGCCGGCGTGCTGGCCGGGCTGCCCTCCCCGTTCACCGCCACCCGCTACCACTCGCTGACCGTCGACCGCGACACCGTGCCCGCAGAGCTCGAGATCACCGGGACGACGCCCTCGGGCATCGTCATGGCACTGCGGCACCGGGAGCTGCCCATCGAGGGCGTGCAGTTCCACCCCGAGTCGGTGCTCACCGAGGGCGGCCACCGGATGCTCGCCACCTGGCTGGCGGCCTGCGGCCTGGCGCCGGACCCGGCCACCGTCGAGGCGGCCAGCGCCGCGGCCCACCGGCTCACCACGGTCGCCACGACCGCTTGAGCGGCCCCTGAGACGACAGCAGGGCCCCTCCCCGTGCGCGGGGAGGGGCCCTGCTGCCGTCTGCGGCTAGTTCGGGGGCCCGACGCCGCTGTTGTTGCCGGCGCCGCCTCCGCCACCGTTGTTGCCGCCCGAACCGCTGCCGGGCGTCTGCCCGCTGGGAGTGGGGCCCTGAACGGTCAGCGTGACGCGGGTGTCGGGGCTGACCTCGGCGCCCGCGGGCGGGCTCGTGCTCACCGCAGTCGCCTGGGCCGGATCGACCTCGGCGCCGGTGCTGTCGACGACGCGCACGTCGGTGAAGCCGAGGCCCTCGAGGGCGTCGAGCGCGGCGTTCGCGGATTGTCCGGCGACGCGGGGGACGGTGACCGTCTCCGGCTCCGAGGGGCCGCTGGACACCTGCAGGGTGATCAGGTCGTCCGCGGAGACCTGCTCGCCGCCGGAGGGGTCGGTCGCGACCACGGTGCCCTCGGGCTGCTGGGACTCGACCTGCTCGGAGGTGACGTTGGTGAAGCCGGCGCCCCGCAGCGTCTGGGTGGCCGCCGCCTGCTGCTGGCCGGTGACGTCGGGCACCTCGGCGTCGCCGTCGGACACCTGCAGGGTCACGGTGGTGCTCGGGTCGACCGACTGACCCTCGCCGGGGCTGACGTCGACGACCTGGTCAGCGGGCGCCAGCGAGTCGATCTCCTCGGTCTCCACGCTGTCGAAGCCCGCGTTCCCCAGGGTGTTCTCGGCACGGTCGACGTCCAGGCCGATCACGGCCGGGACCTCGATGGTGTCCGGCCCGACTCCGACGGTCAGGTCGACCGTGCTGCCCGGGTCGACCTGGGTGCCGCTGGACGGGTCGGTGCCCAGCACGGTGTCGATCTGGGACGCGTCGTCGGTCACCTGGTTGGTCACCGTGCCGACGGTCAGGCCGGCGGCTTCCAGGTTCTGGGTGGCCGTCGCCCGGTCCTGGCCGGTCAGGTTCGGCACCGGTATCTGCGTGGCCGTGGGCTCGGCGGCCGGCTGGTCGTCCCCGGCGTTGACCAGCAGCGCCACGGCGATTACACCGCCGAGGATCAGCACGCCGGCGATGACCGCGGCGATGATCCGGTTGCGCCGGCGCTTGCCGGCGGCGTCGTCCTCGTCGTCCCAGTCGCCGCCGCCGTACCCGCCGGGCGGGGCGCCGATGATCGCGGTCTTCTCGGCGTCGCCCATCACCGGCGTGGCCTCGACCCGCTGGCCGGCCAGCGCCCGCAGCAGGTCGTTGCGCATGTCCGCAGCCGACTGGTAGCGGTTGGCCGGGTTCTTGCTCAGCGCCTTGAGCAGGATGGCGTCGAGCTCCGGCGGGATCGCCGGGTTCACCGACGACGGCAGCCTCGGGTCCTCGCGCACGTGCTGGTAGGCCACCGAGACCGGCGAGTCGCCGGTGAACGGCGGCGCTCCGGTGACCAGCTCGTAGAGCAGACAGCCGACCGAGTAGACGTCGGAGCGGGCGTCGACGCTCTCGCCGCGGGCCTGCTCGGGGGAGAGGTACTGGGCGGTCCCTATCACCGCGGCCGTGGAGGTCATGGTCGCGGCCGAGTCCGACACCGCGCGGGCGATGCCGAAGTCCATGACCTTGACCGTGCCCTCGGGCGTGACCATCACGTTCCCGGGCTTCACGTCGCGGTGCACGATGCCGTTGCGGTGGCTGAAGTCCAGCGCGTTGCAGATGTCGGCCGCGAAGTTCATCGCCCGCTCCGGGGGGAGCACGCCCTCCCGGCGCAGCACGTCGCGCAGGGTGTCGCCCTCGACGTACTCCATGACGATGTACGGGGTCGCGCCGCTCGAGCTCCGGTCCTCGCCGGTGTCGTAGACCGCGACGATCGCCGGGTGGTTCAGCGAGGCCGCGGCCTGCGCCTCCCGGCGGAAGCGGACCTGGAAGGAGGGGTCGCGCGCGAGGTCGCTGCGCAGCACCTTGACCGCCACCTCGCGGCCGAGGCGCAGGTCGCGGCCGCGGTGCACCTCGGCCATGCCGCCGCGACCGAGCACCCCGCCGATCTCGTAGCGCTCACCGAGCACCTGGGGCGTGGTCATCGGGGGTCCTCTCGGGCGGTGCGGTCCTGCGTCCGGGCGGGACCCGGGGGAGCGCAGCGGACGGGTGGGCCGGCGGGCAGCGTAACCGCTGCGACGGCCAGGACCCGGGCGGCGCGAGGGGTGCGGCTCACGCCGTCGGACCCGCGCCCTGGACCGCTTGCTGCTGGTTCTGGCCGTCCCCCTGCGGCCGGCCGTTGCCGCCCTGGTCGGGGCGGTCGGGCGCCGGCTCAGCGGGCAGCTCGGGCTCCCGGACAGCCGACCCCTCGGCCTCGGAGCTGGACGCGGCCGCCGAGCTCGACGGGGCCGCTGCCGAGCTCGACGGGGCCGGCGCCGAGCTCGACGGGCGTGGGTTGTTGGCCGTCGTCGGGGCCGGAGCAGCGGTCGTCCGGGGCGGGGCCTGGGTGGTCGGCGCCGCGGGAGCCTCGTCCCCACCGGTGCCGGGGTCCTCGTCGCCGGTGTCGGGGGCGTAGTCAGCAGCGGCGTAGTACAGGGTCACGGTGTCGCCGGGCGAGACGTTCGTGTTCGCCGGGTCGGTGGTGACCACGTCGCCCTCGTCCAGGGTCTGACCGACCGCGGCCAGCTGCGCGGCACTGGCCTCGTCGGTCTCGACCTGCAGGTCGGCGGCACGCAGGAGGTCCGCGACGTCCTCGACGTTGTCCCCGACGTAGTCGCCGGTCGCGACGAAGAACGTCCCCGGCGCCGCGCTGGTGGCCGTGGTCGGTGCCGCGGTGGTGGGGGCGGCGTCGGTGCCGGTCGAGCCGCCGTCCCCGCTGCTCGAGAGGGCCCACAGCCCGCCGCCCACCAGCGCGAGCAGCAGCAGGCCGGCGACCAGCCACACCCAGGGCCTGCGGCGGCGGCCGTCGTCCGTCGGCGGAGGGGCGTGCCGGCCGTCCGCGTCGTCGTCGTCCGTGCGGCGCAGGGGTGGCATGGCGCCCACCGAGGTGCGTGCCCCGGTGACGGCGGCCCCGCCGGCGGACGCGGCGCCCAGCACCTGGGTGCGCGAGTCGGCGAGGTCGTCGACGACCTCGGTCTGCGCCGTGGGCGCGGCGCCCACCGGGTACGGCGGCGTCGTCGCGGGCCCCGCCGCCGGGGAGGCAGGGGAGACGCCGTTGCCGGAGGCCACCGACCGGATCGCGGCGGCGAAGGCGGCGCCGTCGGGGAAGCGGTCGGCCGGGTCCTTGGCCAGGGCGCGCTCGATCAGCCGCCGCACCGCCGGGGGCACGTTCGCCGGGAGCGGCGGCGGCTGGCGGTTGATGTGCGCCAGCGCCACCGCGACCTGCGACGTCCCGTCGAACGGCCGGCCGCCGGTCAGGCACTCGTAGCCCACGACGCCGAGGGAGTAGACGTCGGAGGCGGCGGTGACCTCGAAGCCCTGCGCCTGCTCGGGGGAGAGGTACTGGGCGGTGCCGACGACCATGCCGGTGCGGGTCAGCGGTGTGGCGTCGCGGGCCCGGGCGATGCCGAAGTCGGTCAGCTTCACCACGCCGTCGGGGCGCACGATGAGGTTGCCCGGCTTGATGTCGCGGTGGACGACGCCGGCGTGGTGGGCGGCCGAGAGCCCGTCGGCGGCCTGGCCGAGGACGTGCAGCGTCCAGTCGACCGGGAGCTTGCCCTCCTCGTGGAGGATCGTGACCAGCGGCTTGCCCTCGACCAGCTCCATGACGAGGAAGGCCAGCCGGGCGCCGCGCTCGTCCTCGGTCTCCCCGTAGTCGTAGACCGAGGCGATGTTGGGGTGGGACAGCGCCGCGGTGTGCCGCGCCTCATTGCGGAAGCGGGCCACGAAGCTCGGGTCGCCGGTGAACTCGCTGCGGAGCACCTTGGCGGCGACCTCGCGGTCGAGGACGCGGTCGCGAGCACGCCACACCTCGCCCATGCCGCCCGTGGCGATGGGTGCGGTGATCTCGTAGCGCCCGGCGAGGATCGTCCCGGTCGACAGTGCCATCAGCCGCCCTGCCCATCGAGGTAGGCCTGCATGACGTCCCGGGCGATGGGGGCGGAGACGTCGCCGCCCGTGCCGCCGCCGTTGGCCACGAAGACCGCCACGGCGATCTGCGGGTCGTCGACCGGCGCGAACCCGATGAACCAGTTGTGGTCGGGGCCGGCGTTCTCCGCCGTCCCGGTCTTGCCCGCGACGGGAACGCCGGGGATCCGCGCGCGCCGGCCGCTGCCGTTCTCCACGACGCTGGTCATCATCTCGGTCAGCTGGTCGGCGACGTCGGCCGAGACCGGCTCGCTGAGCTCCTCGGGGTCGGTCTGGTCGATGACCGACAGGTCGGGGGCGCGCACCTGGTCGACGAGGTAGGGGCTCATCAGCGTCCCGTCGTTGGCCACCGCGGAGGCGATCATCGCCGCCTGCAGCGGGGTGAGCTGCACGTCCTGCTGACCGATCGAGCTGACCCCGAGCGCCGCGTCGGTCTCGATCTCCCCGAGCGTGCTCTCCGACACGGGGAGCGGGGTCTCGAGGGGGTCGCCGCCGATGCCGAACGCCTCGGCCATCTCCCGCACCCGGTCCTCACCGAGGTCGATGCCGAGCTGGGCGAAGGCGGTGTTGCAGGAGATGGTCAGCGCCTCGAGCAGGCTCTGCCGGCCGCTGGGGTCGCAGGCCGAGCCGCCGAAGTTCTCCAGCGCCGTCCTGGTGCCCGGCAGGACGAGCTCCTGGGGCGCCGGGATGACGGTGTCGGGGGTGTACTGGCCGCTGGCCAGCGCCGCGGCGGACACGACCACCTTGAAGATCGACCCCGGCTCGTAACGGGCGTTGATGGCCCGGTTGAGCCGGGGGTCGACCTCCATGCCGTCGAGCTGCGCGGCGTAGTCGCGGATCGCGGCCGGCTCGTGGCTGGAGAGCTGGTTGGGGTCGTAGGTCGGGGTGCTCGCCATGCCCAGCACCGCCCCGGTCGAGGGGTCGAGGGCCACGACCGCACCGGTGACGCCCTCGAGTCCGGCCATCGCCGTCTCCTGCACCGCGGGGTCCAGGGTCAGGACGACGTCGCCGCCGGCGGGGTCGCGCCCGGTGAACAGGTCGGCCAGGCGCCGGGTGAACAGCCGGGCGTCGTCGCCGGAGAGCACGTCGTCGGCCGCGCGCTCCACCTGGGCGTTGCCGTAGACCAGCGAGTAGTAGCCGGTGACCGGGGCGAACACCGGGCCGTTCGCGTACTGCCGCAGGTAGGTGAGTCGGTCGTCGGTCGGGACCGAGTTGGCGATCTCGGTGCCGCCGGCCACGATCGAGCCCCGCTCGCTGTCGTACTCCTCGACCAGCACGCGGGTGTTGCGGCCGTCGGAGCGCAGCTCGTCGGAGCGGACCACCTGGATGACGTTGACGTTGACGATCAGCAGCGTGAACAGCACGAGCACGCTGATCGCGACGCGGCGCAGGGGGGCGTTCACGTCTGCACCACCTCGGTCGGGGCGTCACCGAGCGCGGGCTTGGGCGGCCCGGTGGGGGCGGCCGGACGGCGCGCGGCGTCGCTGATCCGCACCAGGACGGCGACCAGCACGAAGTTGGCCACCAGCGACGAGCCGCCGTAGGCGAGGAACGGCGTGGTCAGGCCGGTCAGCGGCAGCAGGCCGGTGACCCCGCCGAGGACGACGAACACCTGCCAGGCGATGGCGAAGGACAGGCCGGCGGCCAGCAGCTTGCCGAACGCGTCGCGGCAGATCAGCGACGTGCGCAGCCCGCGCTCCACCAGCACCAGGTAGACGATGATCACCGCGACCAGGCCGAACAGGCCCAGCTCCTCACCGACCGCGGCGGCGATGAAGTCGCTCTTGGCCACCGGCACCTGGTCGGGGCGGCCACCACCGAGCCCGGCACCGAAGAGCCCCCCGGTGCCCAGGCCGAACAACGCCTGGGCCACCTGGAAGCCGGAGCCGTCGTAGTACTCGAAGGGGTCCAGCCAGGAGTCGACGCGCTGCTGCACGTGGCCGAACAGCTGGTAGGCGACGAGCGCGCCGCCGGCGAACAGGCCCAGGCCGATGAGCAGCCAGCTGGCCCGCTCGGTGGCCACGTAGAGCATCACCACGAAGATGCCGAACAGCAGCAGCGAGCTGCCCAGGTCGCGCTCGAAGACCAGCACGAGGATCGACAGCCCCCAGGCCACCAGCACCGGGCCGAGGTCGCGGCCGCGGGGCAGCTCCAGGCCCATGACGCGGCGGCTGGCCAGCGCCAGGACGTCGCGCTTGTCGACGAGGTAGGCGGCGAAGAAGACCGTCAGGCAGATCTTGGCGAACTCGCCGGGCTGGATGCTGAAGCCGGCCACCCGGATCCAGATCTTGGCGCCGTTGACCTCCGAGAGGGACGACGGCAGCACCGCCGGGATGGCCAGCAGCACCAGGCCGACGAGGGCCAGCGTGTAGGCGAACCGGGACAGCAGCCGGTGGTCGCGCAGCACCAGCAGCACGCCGACGAACAGGACCAGGCCCAGCGTCGCCCACACCAGCTGGACGGGGGCGTCCTCCCGGCTGACCGCGCTGTCGGCCTGCCGGGCGGCCAGGTCGAGCCGGTGGATGAACGACAGCCCGAGACCCACCAGCAGGGCGACCGCGGGGAGCAGCAGGGGGTCGGCGTAGGGCGCCCACCGGCGCACGACGAGGTGCGCGGCGGCCCACAGCGCGGTGAACCACACCCCGAAGGTCGCCAGCTCCGTGGTCAGCGAGCCGGTGACGGTGAGGTCGACGATCGCCTGCGCGACCAGCGTGATCAGGACGGCGAAGCCGAGCAGGGCCAGCTCGGTGTTGCGGCGCTTGGGCGGGTTCGTCGTCCCCGGCGCCGCGGCGCGGGGGTCGGTTGTCGGGCCGGACGTCACGGGGCCTCCCGGCAGTCCACCCCGGGCTCGTACGTCCTCGTCGGCTGGGTCGACGTCGGCGCGGGAGTCGTCGGTTCGGGCGGGGTGGGGGCGACGTCGGTCGGTGCCGCGCCGTCCGGAGCCGGCGTGGGGGAGGGCGACGGGGGCGCGGTCGGCGCGACCGTCGCCGGCTCGACGTCCTCCTCGGTGGGGCACGGCTCCAGACGCTCCTCGCGCAGGTTCGACACGATGCGCTGGGCGTGGGCGGCGCCGGTGGCGTCGATGCCTCGTTGCACCTTGCTGGCGGCGGCCGGGGCCAGGTCGGCGACGGGGAGGTCGGTGACGTCGAAGACCTGGTTGAGGTCCATGCCCAGCAGCGAGGTGTCCAGGCCGCGGAAGACGGTCACGCGCGCGCCGTCAGCGGTGTCCTGCACCCCGACGAACCAGTTGGACAGCACCCACAGGTAGGCGCCCACGGCGGCGGCACCCAGCAGGACGACGGCGGCGAGCGCGCCGAGCACCCGTCGGCGCCCGCGGCGGGGCGCCGGGGCGGCCGCCGTGGGTTCCGCCGACGCGCTGGGCTCCGGTCGCGGGTCGGCCAGCGCGGCCCGCCCGGCGGCCGAGCGCGGGTCGACCGCGCGCTGCCCGACGTTGTCGCCCGCGGCACCGTCGACCACCGGCTCGACCGGGTAGGTGCCCTCGCCGTCGTCCTCCACGACGTCGGCCACGATCACCGTGATGTTGTCCGGCCCGCCACTGCGCAGCGCCAGCTCGACCAGCCGGTCGGCGGTCGACTGCGGGTCGGGGTCCTGCAGGGCCTCGGCGAGCGTCTCCTCGCTGACCACGCCGGACAGGCCGTCGGAGCAGAGCAGGTAGCGGTCGCCGGCACGGGCCTCGCGCATCGACAGGTCGGGGTCGACGTCCTGCCCGTTGAGCGCGCGCAGCAGCAGCGAGCGCTGCGGGTGGTGGTTGGCCTCCTCGGGCGTGATCCGCCCGTCGTCGATCAACGTCTGCACGAACGTGTCGTCGTGGGTGATCTGCTGCAGCACGCCGTCGCGCAGCAGGTAGGCGCGCGAGTCGCCGACGTGGCACAGCGCCAGCCGGCCGCCGGCGAACAGGACGGCGGTGAGCGTGGTGCCCATGCCCTCCAGCTGCGGGGACTCGCGGATCACCTCGCGCAGGTGCTCGCTGCCGTCGAAGACCGCCTCGCGCAGCGCCTGCAGCATGTCGCCGCTGGGCGCGTCGTCGTCCAGGTGCTCGAGGGCGGCGATGACCACCTTGCTGGCGACGTCGCCGGCCGCGTGGCCCCCCATGCCGTCGGCCACGGCGAGCAGCCGGGGCCCGGCGTAGACCGAGTCCTGGTTGTTGCCGCGGACCAGGCCGCGGTCGGACCGGGCCGCGTAGCGCAGCGCGAGGCTCATCGGGGCAGGCTCCCCGGGCGGCGGCGGGTCACGAGCGCAGCTCCAGCGCAGTCTGCCCGATGCGGATCGGCTGACCCGGCGCGACGAGCAGCGGCCCCTGGACGCGCTGCTGGTCGAGGTAGGTGCCGTTGGTGGAACCGAGGTCCTCGACGTACCACTGGCCGCCGCGGTTGGTCAGCCGGGCGTGCCGCGAGCTGGCGAAGTCGTCGGTGAGCACCAGGGTCGAGTCGTCGGCGCGGCCGATGAGGATCGGCTGGTCGCCCAGCGTGATCTTCGTGCCGGTGAGCGGGCCGGCGGTGACGACGAGGGTCTTGGGTGCGCCGCGGGTCTTCTTCTTCCCCGGGGTGGCGGCGCGCGGCGGCACCGAGGCCACCCGCCCGGCGCGGCCGCCGAACAGGTCGGCCCGGACCACCCGGAAGGCGGCGAAGATGAACAGCCACAACAGCAGGAGGAAGCCGAAGCGGAAGATCTGCAGGACGATCTCGGCCGTCACGCGCCCGCCTCGCTGGCGCTCGTCGGCCGCGTGCCGGGGCGTGCTCTGCTCATGCGTGACCTCGCGAGCTCGGTCACGTCCCGTCCTGCCGGTAGACCAGCACCGAGTGGCCGATGCGGATGACGTCGCCGTCGGCGAGCGGCTGACGGGTGATCCGCCGGCCGTTGACCAGGGTGCCGTTGGTCGAGCCGAGGTCCTCGGCGATCGCCGTCCCGTTGTCCAGGACGACGTCGACGTGCTTGCGGCTCACGCCGGTGTCGGGCAGCCGGATGTCGGCGTCCGTCCCGCGGCCGATGACGTTGCGCCCCGTCGTCAGCTCGTGCCGCGTGCCGGGGCCGTCGACCAGCAGGACGTGGGTGACGCCGGGCTTGGCGCCGGCGCGCCCGACCATCGCGGAGGGCGCCTGCCGGCCGGTGTCGGTGGCCATGCGGCCCTGCAGCGGGGGGAGCGGGGGGACGGCGCCGCTGCGGGGGCCGACCGGCTCGTCGAGGCGCGGACCCGGCTTGGCCGACGGGTCGGCGACGTGCGAGCTGACCTCGAAGACGCCCGTGGGCAGCTGCTCGTCCCGCTCCAGGCGCACCTGCACGGCGTCGAAGACCTGGTAGCCCTCGCCCTCGATGTGCTCGGTGACCATGTCGGCGAGCTGGGCGGCCAGCTGCTCGGACCACTCGGCGAGGTGGTCGTAGTCGGTGCGGCCCAGCCGCACGTCGTAGATGTTGGGCGCGAGGACCCGACCCTCGCCCATCACCGAGCGCTGCTCGTCGGCCTCGCGGGTCAGGGCCTTGGCGATCTCGGCCGGGTGCACCTTGCCCTTGAAGATCCGGGCGAAGGCCAGTCCGACCATGCCCTCGAGTCGCCGCTCGAAGCGCTGCAGCACACCCACAGTCGCTCCCTTGCGCTCGCGCGGTCCTCCGGTCTGCCACCGATGATCGTAGCCGTCCACGGAGCGGCCAGCCGCGGACCGACTCACGTTCCGGACAGCGCGACAGACCCGCGGGGAGGACGACCCACCCCCTGCCGGGGTTCTGCCACGGAGGCTGCTAGTGTCCTTCACCGCCGGGGCAAGTGGCGGAATGGCAGACGCGCACGGTTCAGGTCCGTGTGTCCGAGAGGACGTGGGGGTTCAACTCCCCCCTTGCCCACAGGTGCGACGAGGGCCCCGGGGAGATCTCCCCGGGGCCCTTCACTTCGGCTCCGTCCGGCCCCCTGCAGGGTCCCGCTGCGAGCTCGTGAGCGGGGGCCTCTTTCAGGCCGTGCCGCCGCGCTCCTGGATGAAGGCCGCGGAGTCGTAGTAGGTCCGGACGCCGGTGAGCCGTTCCTCGTCGCCCTCGATGACGGTCACCCCGCGGTACCGGAACGGCTTGCCGCTGCGCAGGGTGCCGGTCGAGGTCCACTCCAGGGCCGCGGTGTCCTCACCGACGACGCTGTGCGTGAAGGTCGTCTCCAGGTCGCCGAAGACGTTGCGGTAGTCCTCCCAGAAGGTCTTCGCGCCGTCCTTGCCCTTCGTCTGGTGGTGCTCGTCCAGCTTGACCAGCTCGGCGTCGTCCCCGGTGAGGTCCACCATGGGCTGGACGTCGCGGTCGCTGTCGATCCGGTGCAGCGCATCGGTGAAGCGCTCGGTCATGGAGTGCATCGCAGTCCCCCGGTGTGCGGCGTGGGCGGTCGGGGTCGGTGTACCCACTCCAGGGACCGTCACCCGTGCCGTCAGGTCAGCCGGCGGCGGTCGTCGTCGTCGCGACCGCGGCCGAGTGTCTGGGCGAGCAGCACGGCGCCCCACGGACCGATGACCCAGATCGGCCAGAAGTAGCGGAACTCGCCGGAGCCGATCACCGTGGCGGTCCAGACGGTCAGCACGATGAGGGCGGTCACGGCCCAGTTGCGCCAGGCCGCCTCGCGGGAGGGCCCGCCGGTCCAGCCGCCGTGGTGCCAGCCGTGGGCGGCGGGCTGCGGCTGGACCGGAGCGGGCGCCGGGGGTTGCGCGGCCGGGCGTGGCAGGTCGGCGGTAAGCTCCTCGAGCTCGCCGTAGGTCCGGGCGGCGTAGGCACGGGCCAGGCGCTCGTCGTACTCGGCGACGGTGAGCCGCCCGGCGCTCATCTGCTCACCCAGCTGGGCGGCCACGGCGGCGCGGTCGGCGTCAGCGGCACGCAGGTGCGGCTCGGGCATCGGGGTGGCCTCCTCGGGTCGGGGCTCCAGTCTTTCCCGGTGCGGGCCCCGGCGGTACTGACGGACGTCACGGGTTCCACGTGGAACGCGTCAGTAGGGTCGGGCCGTGCTCGACGTGCGACTCGCACCGGCCGCCTGGGACGACGCCGACGTCCGGCGGCTGACCGCCGCCCAGCAGGCCGAGCTGCGGGCGCGCTACGAGGGCGGTCAGGAGCCCGGGACGCCGCCCTCGGCCGCGGACGTCGCCGTCGTCCTGGTCGCCCGCGACGCCGGCGGCGAGGCGGTCGGGTGCGGCGCGCTGCGCCCGCTGGGGGATGGCGTCGCGGAGATCAAGCGGATGTACGTCGTGCCGGCGGCGCGGGGGCGGGGTCTGTCGAAGCTGTTGCTCGCCGGGCTGGAGGCGGCCGCGCGGGACCGCGGCTGGACGACGCTGCGCCTGGAGACCGGTCCCCGTCAGCCGGAGGCCATCGCGCTGTACGAGGGCGCGGGCTACCGGCCGATCGCTGCCTTCGGCCCCTACTCGGACGACGCCGACGACTCGCTGTTCTACGAGCGGGTGCTCGACCAGGGCTGATCCGGCTCGCCGTCTCCCGGCGAGATCGCCCATCCCGCGCCGATGGAGCACCGCGCCCGTCGTGTGGTGGGGTGGAGCCATGAGCGCTGCCTGGCCCGCGACCGAGCCCACCGAGGTCGAGATCACCTCCGGCGACGCCCGGCTGGCCGTCGACCTGCGCGGCGGCGCCATGCGCGCGCTGACCGTCGGTGACCGCGAGCTGCTCGACGGCTACCCCGCGGACACGGTGCCCAGCGGCAGCCGGGGCCGGGTGCTGCTGCCCTGGCCCAACCGCATCCGCGAGGGCCGGTGGAGCTGGGGTGGCCGTGATCTGCAGCTGGAGCTCGCCGGCCCGGACAAGCCCACCGCCATGCACGGCCTGGTCGGCTGGCAGCCCTGGAGCGTCCTCGAGAGCGGGGACGACGCGGTGACCGTCGGCACCGTCGTCGAGCCCCGTTCCGGCTACCCGTTCCGGCTGGCCGCCGCGATCGACCACACCCTCGAGACCGGCCGGCTCACCGTGACGATGCGGGTCCGCAACGCCGGTGTCGAGCCGGCCCCCTTCGGCGCCGGCTTCCACCCGTACCTCGCCGTCGGCGCGCAGGAGGACGGCGGCATCGCCGACGCCGAGCTGGAGCTGCCCGCCCGCACCGAGCTGGTCGTCGACGACGGCGGGCTCCCGACGGGCGAGCGGCGTCCCTTCGACGGGGTGATCGGCCGGATCGGCGACCGCTCCCTCGACACCCCGGTCACCGACCTGGACCGCGACGCCGACGGCTGGGCCCGCGTGCGGCTGCGCAGCGCGGCGCTGGGCAGCCTCGAGCTCGCCGTCGACGGCTCCTGGTCGTGGCTGCAGGTCTTCACCGGCGACACGCTCAGGGTCGGGCAGCGCCGGCGCAGCGTCGCCGTCGAGCCGATGACCTGCCCGCCGAACGCGCTGGCCGACCACGTCGACCTCGTCGTGCTCGACCCGGGCGCCGAGTGGTCCGGAACCTGGACCCTCACCTGGGAGGTCTGACGTGCGGGTCGCCGAACTGTGGCGGTACCCGGTCAAGTCGTTGCAGGGCGAGCGGCTGACCAGCACCGAGGTCGGCCGGGAGGGGCTGGCCGGAGACCGGCAGTGGGCGCTGTTCGGCGTCGGCACCGGCTTCGGGCTGACCGCCCGCCGGGTGCCCGACCTGCTGTTCCTCTCCGGCCGGCTGCGTGCGGACGGCCACGTCGAGGTGGTGCTGCCGGACGGGACCGTCACCTCCGACGACGCCGTGCTGTCGGACTGGCTGGGCCGGCCGGTGGTGCTGCGGGCCGCGGCGGACGCGCCCGGCGAGCGCCGGTACGAGAGCCCCCACGAGGTCGGCGAGGCCGGCGAGTACGACTGGGACGCCTTCTCCGGCGCCCGCGGCGCCTTCCACGACAGCTGCCGCACCCGGGTGTCGCTGGTCTCCACCGGCACGCTGGGCACCTGGGACCGGCGGCGGTTCCGCGCCAACGTCGTCCTCGAGGGGACGGGGGAGGACGCGCTGGTCGGCCGGCGGGTGCGGCTGGGCGGCGCCGAGCTGGACGTCGTCAAGCAGGTGGGCCGCTGCGTCATGGTGACCCGGCCGCAGCCCGGCGGGATCGGCCGGGACAACGGCGTCCTCAAGACCATCCACCGCGAGCGGGACGGCTCCCTCGCGGTCGGGGCGCTGGTCGCCCGGGCGGGCGCGGTCGCGGTGGGCGACGAGCTGACAGCATGAGCCGCGTGCGCACCGTGGAACTGCGGCCGGGGGAGGAGTCCATCCGGCTGGGTCAGCTGCTCAAGCTGGTGGACGCCGTGCCGACCGGCGCCCAGGTGAAGGACGTGCTGCTCACCGGCACGGTCCGGGTCAACGGCGAGCCCGAGGAGCGGCGCGGCCGGCAGGTCCGCAGGGGTGACGTGGTGAGCATGGAGGGCATGGAGGACGTGCTCGTCGGCTGAAGAAGGACCCCCCTGCCCCCCCGTGGAAGGACCCCGTCCCCCCGTCCTTCGCAGGCTCAGGCCGGGACCCGGGACGGGGCCGACGGCGGGACCCCTGCAGGCGGGCCTGGCCGACCGGTGTCGTCGTCGGCTGAGTTCCACGTGGAACGCTGTGCCGCATGACCCGCGCGCCGTACCTGTCGTCCCGGCTGCAGGGCTTCGGGACGACGGTCTTCGCCGAGATGAGTGCGCTCGCCGTGGCCACGGGCTCGATCAACCTCGGGCAGGGCTTCCCCGACTACCCGGGCCCGCCGGAGGTGCTGGAGGCTGCCCGCTCGGCGATCGGCACCGCGCACGACCAGTACCCGCCGGGCCCCGGCATCCCGGAACTGCGGTCCGCGGTGGCCGAGCACGTGCACCGCTTCGGCGGCCACGCCTACGACCCGGACGCCGAGGTGCTGGTCACCGCGGGCGCCACCGAGGCACTGACCGCCGCGCTGCTGGCCCTGCTCGAGCCCGGCGACGAGGTCGTCCTGTTCGAGCCGGTGTACGACAGCTACGCGGCGGGCATCGCGATGGCCGGCGGGGTCGCCCGGCCGGTGCCGCTGCGGCCCCCGCCGTCCGGCACCGGGCCGTGGACCTTCGACGCCGCCGAGCTCCGCGCGGCGGTCACCCCGCGGGCGCGGCTGCTGCTGAACACGCCGCACAACCCCACCGGCAAGGTCTTCACCCGCGCGGAGCTCGGCACGCTGGCGGCGCTGGCCATGGAGCACGAGCTGTTGGTGCTCGCCGACGAGGTCTACGAGCACCTGGTCTTCACGGGCGCCCGGCACGCCTCCCTGTCCACCGTGCCCGGCATGCGGGAGCGGACCCTCGTCGTGGGCAGCGCCGGGAAGACCTTCAACGTCACCGGGTGGAAGGTCGGCTGGATCTGCGGGCCGGCGCCGCTGGTGTCCGCCGTCCGCACGGCCAAGCAGTTCCTCACCTACGTCAACGGCGGGCCGTTCCAGCCGGCGGTCGCGGCCGGGCTGCGGCTGCCCGACGAGTACTTCGCCGGCATCGCGCGCGACCTGGAGTACCGCCGCGACGTGCTGGTCGAGGGGCTGACCGCCGCTGGCCTGCCGGTGGTGTGCCCGGAGGCGACGTACTTCGCCACGGTCGACGTCCGGCCGGTGCAGCCCGACGGGGACGGCCTGGCGTTCTGCCGGGCACTGCCCGAGCGTGCGGGTGTGGTGGCCGTCCCGACGGTGGTCTTCTACTCGTCGGAGCACGCGCACCTGGGCCGCCACCTCGTGCGCTTCGCGTTCTGCAAGGGCGACGCCGTGCTGGCCGCGGCGGTCGACAGGTTGGCGGGGATGGGTCGGGCGGGACGATGAGGAGGTCGGCATGAGGTTCGCGGTGGTCCAGCACGACATCGTCTGGGAGGACCGGACGGCGAACTTCGCGCGCCTGGCGCCGCTGGTCGCTCGCGCGGTCGGCGCGGGGGCGGAGTTCATACTGCTCAGCGAGACGTTCTCGACCGGTTTCACGATGACGCCGGGGATGGGGGAGCCCGAGGGCGGCCCGTCGGCGCAGTTCCTCCAGGAGCGGGCCGCCGAGCACGGTGTCTGGGTGGCGGGCAGCTGCCCGGAGGTCGCGCCCGATGGGGACCTGCCCTTCAACTCCTTCGTCCTGGCCGGCCCCGACGGCACGGTGCACCGCTACCGCAAGCTGCACCCGTTCACCCACGGCGGCGAGCACGAGCGCTTCCGGGCCGGGGAGAAGCCGGTGACCGTGGAGGTCGGCGGCCTCCGGGTGACCCCCTTCGTCTGCTACGACCTGCGCTTCGCCGACGTCTTCTGGTCCGCCGCGCTCGACACCGACGTCTACCTGGTGACGGCGAACTGGCCGGCCGCCCGTCGGCTGCACTGGCAGGCGCTGCTGCAGGCCCGGGCGATCGAGAACCAGGCCTACGTGGTGGGCTGCAACCGCGTCGGCACTGCGGGCGACGGCACCGAGCACACCGGCGACAGCCGCATCGTCAGCCCGATGGGCGAGCTGCTGGCGACCGCCGCGGGCGTGGAGACGGTGCTGGTGGCCGACGTCGACCCCGCCGAGGTGGCCGCCACCCGCGAGCGGCTGCAGTTCCTCGCCGACAGGCGCTGACGGCAGGGCCTGGCCGACCGACGGGCCTAGGAGAGGAGCCCCTGCCCCCTGCCACTCGCAGGCTCGCGGCCGGCCCCTGCAGGGGGCCGCTCCCGGTCCAGGCGGTCCTGACCCAGCCGGTCCTGGTCGACGTCGACCCGCTCGCGGCGCACCTCGTCGCGGACCTGCGTCTGCTCCTGCACCCACTCGGTGCGCAGCCGCACCCGCTCGACCGGCACGACCTCGGTGCTGACGACCGGCCGCTCGGTGTGCAGCACGATCGTCTCCGGCAGACCACCGGTGCCGACCGCGTCGAGAGCGCCGGTCGTCGCTGGAGCGCCGTCGTCCAAGGGGATCTCCTCGATCCGGATCTCCTCGCGGCGGATGGGGACGGTGATCTGCACCTCCTCGGTGACCACGTACTTGACCACCCGCACCCGCTTGGCGGCGTACCGCTCGGTGGCCACCCGCAGCTGCTCCTCGCTGCGGGTCATGGCGCCGTCCGCGGGGGGAGGGGTCGGCACGGCGGAGACCGGCATCGTCCGGTCGCTGGCGGCCGCACGGTCGACGCTGACGGTGTCCTGCCGCGTGCCACCCGCGCTCTGGTCGGCCGGCAGCTGGGAGAGGTCGCGGGTGGTCGTGTCGTCACCGGGCGGGGCCTGCGCCGTGCCGGCTGTCGTCGTCCCGGCTGTGCTCGTCCCGGGTGAGGTCGTCTCGGTCGCGGACGTCCCGGCGTCCAGGCCGTAGTGCTGGCGCAGCAGCGCCTCGGCCTCGGGGTCGAGGTGCTGGTCGGAGACCGACGGGGCGGTGCGGACGGCCTCCTTGGTGACCGGCAGCCGCACGGTGCCCTCGGTGAGGGTCGCCTCGGTCGCGGGCACGACGGAGTGCCGGGTGCCGAACAGCCCGGTGGAGACCGCCACCCAGGTGGGGGCGCCGGTGCGGTCGTCGGTGAAGAAGTGCTCGACCGTGCCGATCTTCTCGCCGTCGGGGCCGTACGCCGCGCTGCCGATCGCCGCGGACAGTTCTCGCTCGCTCAACACCGGGTCGGCTCCCCTCGCCTCACAGATCCCGACGGGACCCGTCCGTGTGCAGCGTGCCCACCACGGACACCGGCTGAACATGGGTCGCTGCGCGGCGTCCGCACTGTGCTGGTCTGCTCGTCCGTGCCTACCGTGGCACCCGTGACCACCGTGCACGTCGAGGTCGAGCGCAAGTTCGAGGCCGACGAGACCTTCGTCCTCCCGGATCTCACCGGCGCAGGAGGGGTCGCCGCGGTCGGCGACCCGGAGGAGCAGTCGCTCGAGGCCACCTACTACGACACCCCGGACCTGCGCCTGCTGCGCTCCCGCGTCACGCTGCGGCGGCGCACCGGGGGGGCCGACGCCGGCTGGCACGTGAAGCTCCCTCGGGCGGACGGCGCCCGGCGCGAGCTGCACCAGCCGCTGGGCCGGGCGGCCCGCACCGCCCCGCGCGCCGTCGTCGCCCCGCTCCTGGGCCTGCTGGGCACCGCCGCGGCCGAGCCGGTCGCCACCCTCTCCACCCGCCGGGTGGTGCACCGGCTGCTGGACGGGGAGGGGAGGGTGCTGGCCGAGGTGGCCGACGACGCCGTCGTCGGCACGGCGTTCGCGACCGCACCCGGCGAGCCGGCCACCGTCACCACCTGGCGGGAGGTCGAGGTCGAGCTGGTCGACGGCGACGAGACGCTGCTCCAGGCGGTCACCGAGCGGCTCGTCGCGGCCGGCGCCCGCCCCGCCGCCGTCCCCTCGAAGCTCGCCCGAGTGCTGGACGGGCGGCTGCCGGCGCCGGGGGCCCCCGCCCCGGAGCCGTCCGAGGCCGACGGGACGGCGAAGAAGGGCAAGAAGGCGAAGAAGGAGCAGCGCCCGGTCCGCACGGCCGGCGAGGTGGTCCTCGGCGCGGTGGCCCGGCAGCTCCAGGCGCTGCGGGCCGCCGACCTGGCGGTGCGCACCGAGCAGCCCGAGGGCGTGCACGACCTGCGGGTGGCCTGTCGCCGGCTGCGCAGCATCCTCGCCGCGTTCCGTCCCGTGCTGGACCGCGAGCACACCGAGCCGCTGCGCGTCGAGTTGCAGTGGGTGGGCGCGCAGCTCTCCGGCGCCCGCGACACCGAGGTGGCGCTGACCCACCTGCGCGAGCTGGTCGCGACCCAGCCGGTCGAGCTGGTGCTCGGGCCGGTCGCCGCCCGCCTTCGGCAGACCGAGGTCAAGGACCACCAGGCCGGCGCCCGCCGGGTCACGCGCACGCTCACCGACCGGCGCTACCTGCGGCTGCTCGACGCCCTCGACGCGCTGCTGGCCGAGCCGCCGGTCACCGAGCTGGCCGCCACGCCCGCCCCCGTGCAGCTGGCCGACGCCGTCCGGCGCACCGGGAAGCGGCTGCGCCGCGCCGTCGCGGCCGCCGGTGAGGTCGAGGGGGCCGAGCGGCACGAGCGCCTGCACGAGGTCCGCAAGTCCGCCAAGCGGGTGCGCTACACCGCGGAGGTGGCCGAGGCCGAGTTCGGCGAGCCGGCCACCGCGCTCATCGCCTGCACGAGGCAGGTGCAGGACCTGCTCGGGGCTGCCCAGGACACGGTCGTCACCCGGGACGTCGCCGTCCGGGTCGGGCGGGCCGCCTTCGCCGCGGGCGAGAACGCCTGGACCTACGGCCGGCTGCACGCCCTCGAGGAGGCCCGGGCCGCGGCCGCCGAGGCGGGCTTCTGGACACTGGAGCCGGGGCTGCGGCGCGCGGTCAAGGCCGTGACCTCACTCACCTGAGGCCGCTGGGGAACCCCGGACGGCGGAGGAGCGTCGTCCCCCGAGAGGCGGGCCGCCCGGGCCGCACCACGAGCACGAGGAGCCCGACCTGTCCCTCATCGGTCTGCTGGGGTTCGCCACCGTCGTCCTCATGGCCGTGCTGCTCCTGCACGGCTACCTGTGGTGGCGGCTGGTCCGCAGCACCACCCGCCCGGGCCGGACGAGGCGGCTGCTGACGCTGGGCGTGATCGTCCTCGCCGTGCTGCCGATGGGCGCGGTCCTGCTGCGGCGCGAGGACTCCGCGCTGAGCACGGTCGTGCAGTGGATCGGCTTCAGCTGGCTGGGCGTCGCGTTCTACCTGTTCCTGACCCTGCTCGCCCTCGAGCCGGTGCGGCTGGTCCTGCGTCGGCGGTCGCGGAGCCTCCCCGGCGACGAGGTGGAGCCTGTCGCCGCAAGTGGGGCCCGGAGGGACGCACCGGCTCACGTCGAGTCGGGTACGGCACCTGAGCCGGGGTGGACCGGTCGCGGGGGCCGGAGGCTCCCCGACCGGGACACGGGCAGCGGCTCCGCGGCGGCCGGGACGGCACTTGGCCGCGGTGCGGTCCGGCAGGACCGCGATGTGACAGATCCCTCCCGGCGGCTGCTGCTCGCCCGGGGGCTGGCGGTGACGGCGGGCGCGGTCGCGCTGGGCACGGCCGGCACGGGCGCCTACCTCGCCAACAGCGCCCCCGTCGTCCGCCGGGTGCCGATCACGCTCGCCGGCCTGGACCCGGCCCTGGAGGGCCTGCGGATCGTCACCTTCTCCGACGGCCACCTCTCGGCCCTGTACGGCGGACGGCGCTTCGAGCGGCTGGTCGAGACCGTCAACGCCCAGCGGCCCGACGTCGTGGCGATCGTGGGCGACCTGGTGGACGGCGAGCTCGGCGAGCTGCGCGAGGAGGTGGCCCCGCTGGCCGACCTGGTCAGCGAGCAGGGCGTCTACTTCGTGACCGGCAACCACGAGTACTTCGTCGACACGACCGCGTGGCTGCGTCACCTGCCGACCCTGGGTGTGCAGGTGCTGCGCAACGAGCGGGTGCCGATCGTGCGCGGTGGCGCGTCGGTCGACCTGGCCGGCATCGACGACCGGACGGCGCTCAGCTCCGGCGTCCCCGGCCACGGCGCCGACCTTGACGCCGCGCTGGACGGCCGCGACGACGCCGTCCCGCTGGTGCTCATGGCCCACCAGCCGGTGCAGGTGGAGCAGGCGGCGGCCGCGGGGGTCGGGCTGCAGCTGTCCGGGCACACGCACGGCGGTCAGCTGTGGCCCTTCGACTACGCGGTGCGGCTGGACCAGCCGGCCGTGCAGGGGTTGTCCCGGGTCGGGGACACCCAGCTCTACGTCACGACCGGCGCCGGCTTCTGGGGCCCGCCGATGCGGATCGGTGCCCGGCCCGAGGTCGCGGTCGTCGAGCTGCGCGCCCCCTGAGGCTCACAGCTCGCGCAGCGCGTCCAAGGCCTCCTCGACGACCTCCTCCAGCGCCAGCCCACCGCCGGAGTCCGCCCAGCGCAGCAGCCCCTGCGTGTAGGCCGACAGGTGCGCGGTGACGACGACGGCCGCGGCCGGGTCCTTCTCCACGCCGAGGCACTCCAGGAGCAGCTGCGCGGTCGCGCGCTCGTACTCCGCCGCGCGGTAGCGCAGGCCGGACGTGGTCGCGATGAGCTGCCACCGGGCCAGGGCGTCGGACCGGACGTCCCCGGTCAGCCCGCGGACGAAGCCGAGGATCGCCGAGCGCATCCGCTCGCCGAGCGGCCGGTCGGCCGGGACCGTCGCGATCAGGGCGTCGATCTCGGCGCGGTCCGGGAGCGCCATGATGAGCTTGTCCTTGCCGGGGTAGTGCGCGTAGAAGGTCTGCACCGACACCCCGGCCGCCGCGGCCAGCCGGGCGATCGACACGTCCTCGTAGCCGTGCTCGGCGAACAGCTCCATCGCGGCGTCGTAGATCCGCTGGTGCGTGGAGGCGTACTGGCGGGCGCGGTGGTCCTGGGCCACGATCGGTCCCCCTCCAGTCCACGGCGCCCACCGGCGCTCGGCCACTTCTGACAGTGCCCAGCGGAGGACACCGAGAAGACACCACATCATGTGTGGCGTCCGTCCCTGCCGCACACCCGTCCCCTCCACGGAGGAGTGACACCGGACACGTACGGGACACGGCCGAGTGAGGGGAGACGTCTGTAGACGACCAGACGTCTACATCCGCAGTACCTTTGGGGCGTGACGAGCGCCGTGTCGGGACCGAAGTACCTGTCGGTCCGCGAGCACCTGCGCCGCCGGGTGTCCGCGCTGCCCGAGCACACGCTGCTGCCGCCGGAGCCGGTCCTGTGCGAGGAGTACGGGGTCAGCCGGATAACGCTGCGCCGCGCGGTGGACGGGTTGGTGGCCGACGGGCACCTCGTGCGCGAGCAGGGCCGCGGCACCTACGTGACCCGTCCGGCGATCCGCCACGAGTACCGTGAGAGCTTCGTGCACCGCATCGCCGGCTGGAGCTCGGTGATGACCGAGCAGGGCGCGCAGGTGGGCACCACGGTGCTCACCCAGCGGATCGTCCCCGTCCAGCCGCCGGTCGCCGTCGAGCTGGGGCTCGAGCCCGCGACCGACGTCGTCGAACTGGTCCGGCTGCGCAGCGTGGACGGTGCGCCGAACCACGTGGCGCACAGCTTCCTGCCTGCCGACACGTACCCGAAGGCGGCGGAGGCGGACCTCACCGAGGGCTCGCTGTACGAGTTCCTCCGCCGGGAGTACTCGGCCGACCTGGCCCATGCGCGGATCGTCGTCGACGTCGACACCGCGGCACCGGACGAGGCCGACCTGCTGCGCGTGGTCGCCGGATCACCGCTGCTGGTGGTCCGGACGACGGTCCGCGACAGCGCCGGGCACCCGTTGGTGCACAGCTTCTCCCGGCTGCGCCCCGACGTCAGCCAGGTCGAGTTCGAGGTCTCGGTCAGCGGCCGCTGAGCAAGGACCCCCGTCCTCCCCACCCTTCGCAGGCTCAGGGTGGGCCCCTGGACGGGAGCCGTTCCAGCACCTCACGGGCTCGCGGCGGGACCCTGCACGGGGGCCGTCAGGGCTCGCGGCGAGCCGCTGACCATCGGGCGCGGACTACCGTCGGCGGGGCCGCACCCCGTCGTCCCCGGAGGTCCCATGCCCCAGCCGGTCACCGCCAGCGGCAGCCGCGAGCTGCCCCACGAGCGGCGCCGGGTGTGGGAGGCGCTGGCGGTGCTCGCGCCGTACTGCGCCGTCTGCGACGTCTCCTACGTCGTCGAGGGCGCCCGCGCGCCCGACCGCGGGACCCGGTTCGTCTGCGTGCCCGGCCGCCTGGACGACGGGGCGCAGCCGCCGGCCGGGGCGCCCCAGGGCGAGATCGTCGAGTGGGTGCCGCGAGAGCGGGTCACCACCCGGCTGCAGCTGACCCCCGAGACCTGGACGACGACGATCGAGCTCGCCGACGCCGGCCCCGGTGCCACCCTCGTGACCATCACCGTCAGCCACGAGCCGCGCTCCGACGGCCGGCTCACCCAGCGGCTCACCCAGCGCCTGATGCGCGGCGGCGTGCGCGAGATGGTGCAGCGCACGGTGGACGGCGAACTCGACCGGCTGCCCGCGCACGTCGCTCGCCTCCAGGCGTGATCATCAGATTGGGCGACGCGCGCATCGTCCTCTCGACCGCCGGGTACGGGATAGTCATGATCCGGTGTGCAGCACCCGGCGCTGTGCCGGGTCCGCGCGCTCCGGGCGGGTTACCGAGGAGTTGGCTATGGAAATCATCGGGTTGATCATCGCGGGGCTCATCATCGGCCTGCTGGGGAAGTTCGTCGCCCCCGGCGCGAAAGACAACACGCCCCTCTGGCTCACGCTGCTGTGCGGCATCGGCGGGGTGCTCATCGGCTACTACGTGAGCGGCGCGCTGGGGGTGGCGGCCACTCCGGGCATCGACTGGATGAGGTGGATCATCTCCATCATCGTGGCGGCGGTGCTGGTGGTGGCGGCATCGACGCTCACCGGCCGGAACAGGCGCGCCGTCCGCTGACTCCCGGTCCCCGGGGGGCTCTGAGCCCGACGGAGCCCCCCGGGGGCAGCCGGCCGGACGGCGTCCGCGTCAACGGCCCGCGAACGCGAGGGAGAGACCGTGCAGATCCTCGGACTCATCGTGGTGGGCCTGGTCATCGGGGCCCTGGCCCGGCTGCTCAAGCCCGGTAGGCAGCGGATGAGCATCCTCGCCACGATGCTGCTCGGCGTCGCCGGCGCGATCATCGGCGGCCTCATCGCCGACTGGCTGGACGTCGGCTCGATCACCGAGCTGAACGTCTGGGGCTTCCTCTTCGCCCTCATCGTCGCCGTCCTGCTCATCGGCGTCGCCGAGGCCGTGTCCGCAGGCCGCAACCGCGCCGTCCGCTGACGCCGAGCCCGGGGCCTCAGAGCTCGACGGAGTCCCCCGGGGCCAGCCGGCTGTACGGGGTCGGCGTCCCCGGGCCCCGCTCGCCCAGCAGTCCGCCGACCAACCCCAGCCCGGTGTCGTTGAGCAGCCCGTCGTGGACGGCGTAGGCCTGGTCCGCGTCCACGGCCCGCACGTAGTCGATCACCTCGGCGGTCTTCGACCAGGGCGCGTGCACCGGCAGCAGCAGCGTGGCCACCGGCTCGCTGGGCACGGTGAACGCGTCGCCCGGGTGGAACACCGCCCCGCCGACCAGGAATCCCACGTTGCCCACCCGCGGCAGCTCGGGGTGGATCACCGCGTGCAGCTCCCCGTGCACGGTGACGTCGAAACCGGCGACGGTGAGCGCGTCGCCGTCCCCCACCACGTGCACCCGGCCGGCCGCGCCGTCGAGCTGCCCGGCCACCGACCCGTTGGTCCACACCTCCAGGGCGGGGTCGGCGGCCATGGCCGCGCGCAGCACGTCGGGCGCGAAGTGGTCCATGTGCTCGTGGGTCACCAGGACCGCGTCGGCCCCCTGCAGCACCGACGGGTCGGTGAACACCCCCGGGTCGATGACGAGCCGCCGGTCGTCCTCGCTGAGGACGACACAGGCATGGCCGTGCTTCGTCAGCTCCATGTCCCGCATCCTGCCCCCGGCCGGCGAGACCCGCCCGGCCCGCCTCCGGGTGAGCCGCTCACCCTTCCGGGTGACCGGACCCCGGT
Source organism: Geodermatophilus sp. URMC 65 (assembly GCF_053502545.1). NCBI lineage: Bacteria > Bacillati > Actinomycetota > Actinomycetes > Geodermatophilales > Geodermatophilaceae > Geodermatophilus > Geodermatophilus sp. URMC 65. The sequence goes on along the minus strand of NZ_CP199954.1, from coordinate 2,610,642 downwards.
CGGCACTGACCCCGTCCCGGCGGGTCGTCGATACCTCGGGCATGAGCGCCCCCACCCTCGCCGCCACCGTCGTCGCCGCCCGCAGCCGCCCGCACGGCCCGACGGCCGCCCTCTGGCACGCCGTCGAGATGCACCGCCCGACCGCCGAGGTCGACGGCGCCTGCGAGCTCACCCTCTGCGGCTCGCTGGCCCGCGTCGACGTCGAGCAGCCGTGGCCCACCCCGGCCCGCGACGTCTGCCCCGCCTGCGTCGTCCTCAGCCGCTGAGCCTCCCCCGGCCATCCCCGCGGAGATGGCCGGGGGAGGCTCAGGCCGGTTCTTCGGCCAGCTCGGCCCGCAGCCGGGCCAGCAGGTCCGACCGGGTGCCCGCGCCCAGCCGCTGGCGCATCCGGGAGACGTGGTGCTCCACGGTCTTCGCGGAGATGTAGAGCCGCCCGCCGATCTCGCGGTAGGTCTGCCCGGCCACGACCAGCCGGGCCACCTCCCGCTCCCGGTCGCTGAGCGTCCCGGTGCCCACCGCCGGCGGGCTCGGCTGGGAGGTGTCGCGACCGGCCGGTCGCGACACCGGCACCGCCGGCGCGGCCTCGCAGCCGGCGCTGTCGGCCAGTGACCGGGCGCAGCCCAGCAGCACCGAGCGGGCCCGCTGCTCGGTCGCCCGCGCCGCCGCCTGACCGGCCAGCCGCGACCCGTCCCAGCCCAGCCCCACTGCGGTGAGCTGCTCGGCCGCGGCCACCACCTCGTCAGGGTCGACCTCCCCCGACAGCACCTGCAGCCAGGTCCGCCCGGCTCGCGCCACCGTGGCCGCGTAGGGGCTGGTCCGTGCCGCCGAGACCAGCGCCGCCGCGTGTGGCCGCAGCCCATCGGGGTCGTCGGCCAGGATCGCCGCCTGCGCGCCGCTCCAGTGCAGCGAGGTCGCCCACAGCTCCGGGTCGCCCAGCCGCGCCAGCAGCGCCTGCGCCTCGGCCAGGTGCGGGCGCAGCCGCTCGCCGTCCCGCAGCCGTGCCGCGGCTACTACCAGCTCGCCCAGCGGCAGCAGGGTGAACAGGTCCACGGGGTGGCGCACCACCGCCTCGCGCGCCCGCACCCACGCGCGCACCAGGGCCGGCAGGTCGCTGCTGCGCCGCGCCAGCCCCACCTCCAGGGCCTGCAGGACGACGTCGTCGCGCGGCTCGAGCGGGCCGCCGCCCTCCTGCGCCCGCGCCATCTGCTCTCGCGCCTGGGTGAACCGGCCGGCCAGCATCGCGATCCAGGCCAGCAGCAGCAGGTGCCGGCGCCGGCACGGCGGGCCCCCGAGGTCGGCGTCGACCGCCCGCTGCAGCACGGACTCGGCCACCCCCAGCTCCCCGCTGTGCAGCGCGACCAGCGCGGCGAGTGCGGCGGGGGAGTCGACGAGCAGCGCGGTGCGGCCCACCGGCTCGAGCAGCGCGGCGGCGCGGGTGAGCGTCGACAGCGCGGCGGCGATGTCCGCGGCGGCGTCGTCCCCCGTGCGCAGCGACTGGAGCACCCCCTGCGCGGTCAGCTCCTCGCTCACCGAGAGCACCGTGGGCACCGCGCGGGCGGTGCGCGCCGCCTCGAGGGCGGTGGCCGCCGCGCCGGGCTCGCCGGTCGCCAGGAGCGCCAGCGCCGCCGACCCCGCACGCTCGGCCCCGGCCAGCCGGCACAGCCCCGCGGCGCGGGACAGCAGCCCGCGCTGGGCCAGGACGGCCGCGGTCACGCCGGCCGCCCGCGCCCGGTCCGGCGCTGTCTCGTCGGCCAGCACGGTGTCGGCCCACTGCAGCGCACCGTCGAGGTCCCCGGCCAGCGCGGCGGCCTGCGAGCGCCGCCCGGCCAGCGACGCCACCGGCGCCCCGCTGCGCGCCGCCTCGCCGAGCAGCTGGGCGGCCAGCGCCGGGTCGTCGGTCAGCGCCGCCTCGCCGTGCCGTTCGAGCAGCCGGGCGGCGTGCCGGTCCCGCACCCGCTCGGCGGCCAGCCGCCGGGCCAGCTCGACCGGTTCGTCGCCGCGCTCGACCAGCAGCGCCAGCAGCTGGCGCCGGACCCGCCGCGTCACGTCGGGCGGGGTGACCGTCAGCAGCGCACGGGCCGCCAGCGGCACCACCTCGCCGGTGCCCAGCAGCAGCCCCGTGGCCCGGCCGGCGTCCAGCAGGTCGACCGCCCGGTCCGACGACACCCCGAGCAGCTCGCCCAGCACGTCCTCGTCCAGCGGCGCCCCGGCCGCGAGGGCGTGCAGCAGCGCGCGGGTCTCCTCCGCCACGGCCGCCAGGTCGGCCCGGACCCGGTCGGTGACCTCGTCGGGCACCACCAGGCGGCCCGGCTGCCCGGGGACGCCGCCGCGCCGGCCCAGCGCACGCAGCAGGGGGACGGCGAACGCGGGCAGCCCGCCGGTCTGGGTCAGGACGGTGTCGGCGAGCGGGGGTGCCAGGGCCTCGCCCAGCAGCTCCCGGGCCCACTCGCGCAGCCGGGCCCGGTCGGCGTGCCCGAGGACGACGGTGCGCCGGGCGGGACCGACCTCGGCCAGCAGCGCGCCCAGCGCGGCCGGCCGCGGCCACGGTCGCTGCGCCAGCACCACGCGGGCGGCCGGCGAGCGCAGCAGCACGCCCAGGCGGGCCACGTCGGCGTCGGACAGGTGGTGCGCGTCGTCGACGAGGACCGCCACGGGTCCGGACAGCGCGGCCGGGTCCTCCGGGACGGCGTCGAGCACCGCCAGCCCGGCCCGCTCGTGCGCCGTCGCCAGCTCGGCCAGCAGCAGCGACTTCCCGGTCCCCCCGGGGCCCACCACGGTCACGACGGCGGGGACCCGGCCGCAGGAGGCGGTCAGCTCGCGCACCAGCTCCGGGGCCCACCCGGTCGCCGCGCTCACGCCGGCCCCTCCGTCGAGGGAGCCGGTCCGGTCGGGGGGCCGTCGGTCGGCGCGGTCTCCGGCTCGGGGTCGGTCTGCCCGGTCGTCGGCTGTTCCTGCACGGGCGACGGCGTCGGGTCCACGGTCGACGGGGAGGCCGGCGGCTGCTGGGTCGGGGGGTCCGGCTTGAGGGGACCGGGGACCGGCGGCCGGGACACGGGGGGTCGCGAGACCGGGGGCTGGGAGACCGGGGGCTGCGAGGTGGTCGGCTGCCCGCTCCCGGTCGGCTCCTCGACGACGGGGGCCGGGCCGGACGGGGACGGTCTCGCCGCCGTCCCGGGCGCCGGGGCACTCGTCGACGCCGTACCGGACGGGGTCCGGCCGGCGGCACCCCGGGAGGGGCTGGTGGGGGACGCCGTGGTCCCGGGTGCGGTGCGGTCCCTCGTCGGCACCGCGCTGCCGGAGGAGGACGGCGTGCCGGCGCGGGCCGCGGTGGCGATGGCGGCGGCGAGGCTGGTCCGGGGGGAGCCTGTGGGGTCGGTCGCCGTCCGCGGCGCGCCGCCCACGGCGTTCTCCGCGGCGCGCGCGGTGGAGCCGCCCACGGCGGCCGTCCCGCTGGCGATGACGTCTCCGTCGTCGGCCTGCCCCGTGGGTCCGGGCGGGAGGACGGCGTCGAACAGCCCGGCCGCCGCGGGCCCCAGCAGGAGCAGCCCGAGCGCGAGGCCGGCCACGACCGCGCCGCGGCGCAGCCGCCCGCCCCGCCGCGCTGCCGGTCCGGTGGCCGCGCGGGGAGGGGACCCCGGGCGGAGCCGCCCCCGAGGCGTGCGCGGCCGCGGGGGCGCCGGCTGCGGGTCCACGGCGTCGGACGGCGCGTCCGGCGGCTCGGCCGGCGGCGCGGCAGCGGGTGCCTCTCCCGGCAGGGCCTCTGCTGCCAGCGCCTCCGCCGCCAGCGTGGCCGCACCGAGGGCGGGGGTCAGTGCGGGGTCCCCGCCCACGACCAGCGGCCGGCCCAGCTCGTCGGAGAGGACCTCGGCGACCAGCGGCACCCGCACGCCGCCGCCGGCCAGCACCACGGCGTCCAGGTCGGCGGGGTCCAGTCCCGCGGCCGCCACCGCGGCGGCGAGCGCCTCGGCCGCCCCCCGCACCGGCCCGGCCAGCACCTCGTCGAGTTCCTCGCGGGTGAGCCGGACCGGTCCGTCCGGCCCGTCGGTCGCGATCCGGACCACGGTGGCCGTCGACAGCGCCTCCTTGGCCGCCCGGCAGGCTGCCCGCAGCGCCCGGCCGTCCCCAGGGGGTGCGTCCAGGCAGTCGAGGACGTGCGCGAGGACCACGTCGTCGACGTCCCGCCCACCCCAGGGCAGCGGCGCCGGCGGGACGGCGAGGTGCGCCAGCGGCCGGTCCGGGCCGGGGCCCACCACGGCGGTGTCCAGCGTCCCGGCGCCCAGGTCGTAGACGGCGACCGTCGGCTCGGGCGCCAGGTCCCCGGCCGCGACGTGCGCGGCGACGGCCGCGACGGCGGAGGACAGCAGGGAGAAGCGCGGGACGCCAGCGGCGGTGAGCGCGGCGGCCAGGGTGACGCAGCGGTGCCCGGCCCAGGACGGCGGCACGGTCACCACCGTCCACGCGTCGGGCCGGCCCTCCCGCTCGGCGGCGAGCACCCGCACGTGCTGGACGACGTCGGCGACCAGCTCGGCGGCCGGTGCCGCGCGACCTCCGGCGTGGATCGGCACCGGGTCGCCCACCCGCGCCACCAGGGGCGGGCGGCCCGCCGTCCCGTCGGCCGGGACCAGGGCGATCCGCCCGTCGTCCCCGACCGCTGCCGCGACCGGTCCCTCGCCGAGCGGCAGCGGCAGCGGCACCGCCGCGCCGTCCGGCCCGCAGACCGCCGCCGAGACCGCGCCGTCCCCGACGTCGATCCCCAACCCGTACTCGCCGTTGCGCACAGGTCCCCCCCTGACCACACGAGCCCCCGGGTCCGACTGCGGACCGGTCGGGGTCGCGTCGCAACGTATGTCCCTGCCGTCCGTCCTGTCCCGCGTGTCACGGGAGCTGATCGGCCGCGCACGGTGAGGAAGGGGCGACACCCCGCAGCCCCTAACGGAGCGTCAGCGGACATCCCCCATCCCGGTCAGGCGATGGGGGGCGCCTCCCCGATGCCGGGGGACGGCGGCCGGGCGTGGACTGCGCCGCAACAGCCGGCCGACGGTGGACGGCTCGAGACCCAGGAGTGCAGCCATGTCGACCATCGCGAGCACGCTGCTCGACTTCATGCTCGACCTGTTCCGCGACCCGCAGAAGGCCGCGGCCTACGAGGCCGACCCGCAGGGCGCGCTGGACGCCGCCGGCCTGTCCGGCAGTACGCCGGCGGACGTGGCCGACCTCGCCCCGATGGTGTCGGACTACGCCACCGTCGGCGGCTGGAGCGGCGGTGGCTCCCACGGCGGTGGCTCCCACGGGGGTGGCTCTCACGGCGGTGGCTCCCACGGCGGGGGCCGGGACGACCGCGCCAGCGGCGAGGACGGCCGTGGGGGCTCCTGCGACGCCGACGAGGACAGGGGCGGACACCACTCGAGGCCGGTGGACGACGACGCGGACGACCGCTCCTCCGGCGGCAGCGTCGTCGCGCCGGACCGCGAGGAGGGCGACGACGAGGACGAGGGCCAGGCCGGTGGCGGCCACTCCCACGCCCCCGCGCCGGCCGGCGGCACCGAGACGGTGGTCATCACCCACCTGCACGAGGTGCACCACACGCACACCGAGACGACCGTCGAGATCGACGCCTCGCACAGCATCTGGGTGAGCGGCGACGCGCAGGCGATCTTCGGCGACGTCCGGGGCGACGTCACCCAGATCGACAACGAGGGCGGCATCGTCGCCGGCGACGACGTCGAGGACTCCTCGGTCGACAACAGCGACCGCTCGGTGAGCGACTCCTACAACACCGAGGTCGACGTCGACATCGCGGACAGCAACGTCAACGTCGGCGGCGACCAGGCGGTCGACAGCTTCGACACCGAGGTGGAGGTCAGGGACAACGCGCTCGTGGTCGGGGACGACAACACGGTCGTCAGCGGGAACGGCAACGCGGTCGGCAACACGGTCGTCACCGACAACAGCGAGACCGACAACAGCGTCGACGTCGAGTTCGACGACGCCATCGTCCAGACCGGCGACGGGACCGTGGTCAACGACTCGGAGGACGTCGGCAACACCGAGACCACGGTCGAGGACAACAACCTGGTCTTCGCCGGCGACGACGCCATCGTCGACAGCGAGGTGTCCGACTCGCAGGACGAGGACAACGACGGCATCGACGACAGCATCGTCGGCTCGGGGAACGGCAGTGACTTCTCCGACGACGACGTCAACGTCGAGGACAACGAGGTGGCCATCGGCGGCCAGAACGCCAACACCGGCTACCAGGAGGAGTCGGGGAACGAGGACAGCTCCAGCGAGTTCGAGTTCGAGGTCGACTACGAGGAGAGCACCGCCATCGAGGCCGACGACGGCGCCGAGGTCGAGGTCGGCTGACACCCCGACACCGGGTCCCGGTCGCTCCACGGGGGCGACCGGGACCCGGCTGTCCGCGGCTGTCCCCGTAGGAGCCCCGGGTGGTAGGACCGGGGCGTCAGGAGGTGTGTGCCCGTGGGAACGTCAGCGCAGCTGCTCGACCGGGCGGGAGCGCTCGCCGAGGTCTGCGGGCGGCCGGACCTGCAGCGCCGGCTGCTCCAGGCCCGGGCCCGCAGCGCCGACCCGCGGGTGCGCGTCCTCGTCGTCGGCGAGCCCAAGCAGGGCAAGAGCTCGCTGGTCAACGGCCTGGTCGGCGCGCCGGTCTGCCCGGTGGCCGACGACGTGGCGACCGTCGTCCCCACGGTGGTGCGGGCCGGGGAGGCGCCGCGCGCCAGCCTGGTCCTGGCCACGGGGGAGCAGCCGGACGACGACGGGCCGACCGAGCGGGTGCCGGTCCCGGTCGACCAGGTGGCCGCCCGCATCACCGGCGAGGGGACCGACCGGCTCGTGCAGGCCGAGGTGGAGCTGCCGCGCCGGCTGCTCGACGGGCTGGAGCTGGTCGACACCGCCGGGGTGGGTGGCGTGGGCGCGCAGCGGGCGCTGCGCACCGTCGACCTGCTGCCCACCGCGGACGCCGTCCTGGTGGTGTCCGACGCCAGCCAGGAGTTCACCGCCCCGGAGATGGCCTTCCTCGAGCAGGCCGCCGCCCTGTGCCCGACGGTCGTCTGCGTGCTGACCAAGACCGACGCCTGCCCGCACTGGCGGGAGGTGGCCGAGCTCGACCGGGGCCACCTCGCCCGCCGCGGCATCGAGGCGCCGCTGTTCGCCGTCTCCGCTGCCCTCGCCCAGCTGGCGGTGCAGCACCGCGACCGGGAGCTGCACGAGGAGTCCGGGATCGGCGCCCTGGTCACCCACCTGCGCCGCGAGGTCGTCGACCGCGCGGAGGTGCTCACCCGCCGCGCGCTGGTGCACGACCTGCGCGCGGTCACCGAGCACCTCTCCCTGGCGGTGCGCACGGAGCTGGCCGGACTGGAGGACCCGTCCGCGCGCGACGAGCTGGTGCGCGGGCTCGAGCAGGCCCGGGCCGCCGCCGACGATCTGCGCCGCCGCTCGTCCCGCTGGCAGCAGGTGCTCACCGACGGCGTCACCGACCTCGTGGCCGACATCGACTTCGACCTGCGCGACCGCTCCCGGGTGGTGGTCCGCGAGGCCGAGGAGGCGATCGACGCCCAGGACCCCGGCCCGATGTGGCCCGAGCTGTCCGAGTGGCTGGACCGGCGCATCGCCGCCGCGGTCGCCGACAGCTACGTCTGGGCCGAGCAGCGCTCGGAGTGGCTCGCCGAGCGGGTCATCGAGCAGTTCGCCCGGGACGGCGGCGGTGCGGTCCCCGCGCTGACCGTGGGTGCCGCCGGGGACGCGCTGGCCGGCCTGGTGGAGCTGCCGGCGGTCGACGACGGCGCGATGACGCTGCGCGAGCGGACCCTCATCGGGCTGCGCGGCTCCTACACCGGCGTCCTCATGACCGGGCTGGTCACCAGCCTGGCCGGGATGGCGATCATCAACCCGGTCTCGCTGGCCGCGGGCGTCCTGCTCGGGCGCAAGGCCTACCGCGACGACCAGCAGCAGCGCCTGCAGCGGCGCCGGTCGGAGGCCAAGGCCGCGGTCCGGCGGCACCTCGACGAGGTGGTGTTCCAGGTCGCCAAGCACCTCAAGGACCGGCTGCGCACCGTCTCCCGCACCCTGCGCGACCTGATCACCGACACCGCCGAGGAGATGTCCCGGTCGCTGGCCGACGCGGTCGCCGCCGCCCAGCGCGCCACCCGGGAGGCCACCGCCGAGCGCGACGCCCGCATCCGCTCGCTGCGCCAGCGGCGCGACCAGCTCGACCGGCTGGCCGCCGACGTCCGCGCCCTGGACCGGGCCGCGGTGGGGACCCCGTGACGGAGCCGGTGAGGTCCCGCGGGGAGACGGGGAGCGCCGTCCTCGACGACGTCCGCGCGCTGCTCGACGACGCGGTGGCGCACTACGCCGACGTCCCCGCGGCCGCAGCCCGGCTCGAGGCCCAGCGGCGGCGGCTGGACGAGCCGCTGCGCCTGGCCCTGGTCGGCCGGGTGAAGTCGGGCAAGTCGACGCTGCTCAACGCCCTGGTCGGCGCCCGGGTCGCGCCGACCGACGCGGGGGAGTGCACCCGCGTGGTCACCGTCTACCGGCACGGCGCCACCCCGCGCGTCGAGCTGCACGGCACCGACGGCGGACGGTGGACCCTGCCGGTGCGCCGTGCGGACGGCGGGCTGCGGCTGGAGCTCGGCGGCACCCCGCCGGAGGAGGTCGCGCAGCTGGTCGTGGACTGGCCGACCGACGACCTGCTGCGGGCCACCGTCGTCGACACCCCGGGGATCGCGTCGCTGTCCACCGGCACGAGCGCGCGCACCCACGGCTTCCTCGGCGCCGACGACGGCGTGGCCGGCGCCGACGCCGTCGTCTTCCTCACCCGCCAGCCGCAGCCCGAGGACGTCGCCGTCCTGGCCGCCTTCCAGGCCGGCACCGGTGGCGAGGGGGCGCTGACGACGACGATCACCGTCCTCTCCCGCGCCGACGAGGTCGGGGCCGGGCGGCTCGACGCGCTGCACGCCGCCGACGCCATGGCCCGCCGGATGTCGGCCGACCCGCAGGTCGCGGCGGTGAGCTCCGCGGTGGTCCCCGTCGCGGGGCTGCTGGCGCTGGCCGGCCGGACGCTGCGGCACGGCGACTACGTCGCGCTGCGCGCGCTGGCCGACGCCGACCAGGAGCAGGTGTCGCGGATGCTGCTGACCGTCGACCGCTTCACCCGGCCGGAGGCGCCGGTGCCGCTCTCGGCGGAGGTGCGGACCGCGCTGCTGGACCGGCTGGGCCTGTTCGGCATCCGGCTGTCGACCACGCTGGTGCGAGCCGGCGTCCCGGACGCCACCGCGCTGGCCGAGGAGCTGCTGCGGCGCAGCGGGCTGACCGGTCTGCAGCGGCTGCTGCGGGTGCACTTCACCGAGCGCGGCGCGCAGCTGCGGGCCGGGACGGCGCTGCGACTGGTGGAGGAGGTGCTCGCCGAGCACCCCGTCGCGGGGGACGACGAGCTGCGGGCGGAGCTGGAGCGGTTGCGCCTGGCCACCCCGGACCTCGGCGAGCTCGACCTGCTGGCCCGGTCCCGTGCGCCGCACGGCCCGCTGCCGCCCGAGCTGCGGGCCGAGGGGGAGCGGCTGCTCGGCGCCGAGGGCACCGGCCCGGCCGCGCGGCTCGGGCTGCCCGCCGGGACGCCGGACGACGCGCTGCGGCAGGCGGCGCTCGAGGCCCTGGCCCGCTGGCGGACCGCTGCCGACGACCCGCTCGCCGGCCGGGCGACCGCGGACGCCGCGGAGGTCGTCGTCCGGGCCTGCGAGGCGCTGCTCGCCGCGCTGGGGCGCTCAGCGGCGGCCGGCCGCCCGCGCTGACCGGCTGAACAGCGGGACGACGGCGAGCACGCACAGCGCGGCGGCGGCGACCAGCGCCCACCGGTCGAGGTCGGCGCCGCCGGCGACGACCGTCTGGGCCGCGTCGAGGGCCAGCACCGTGGGCACCACGGTGAGCACCAGCACCCACCGCGCCCACCCGCGACCCCGCAGCACCAGCGCCGTCCACACCAGGGAGACGGCGACCAGCGCGCCCACCCCGCCGAGGACCAGCGCGAGGGTGGCCTGCACCCCGTCGGTGACCAGGTCGGCGGGCGCGGCGGGGTCCTCGGCGGTCGCGAGCACGGCGAGCCGGTCGCGGAGCGCGCCGAGGTCCAGCAGCGCCGCCGAGATGCCGGTGACCGCGGCCAGGCAGCCGGCCCACCACAGCGCCACGGCCGCCCGCACGGTCGCGGGCCGGGGCGGCCGGCTGTGGGGGAGCGGCGGGGCGATGTCGCTGGTCACCGCCGGCCGCGCCGGGGGCGGCGGCGCGGCGACGTTGCCGCTGAGCACGACCCGCCGCGGCAGGGGGCGGTGTGCCGTCGTCGGTCCCTGGCCGGACCTGGTGGACCCCGTCACGTGCCGCTCCCCCCGTACACCTGGCCTCCGGACCGTCGCAGCCTGACACCGCGGGGTGCGACCCCACAACCGTCGGGAGCCCGCTCGGCCCCCAGCCCGGTCGGCCCCCGTGCAGCAGAAGGACCTCGCCCCCCTCAGCCCTCGCAAGCTCGGGCCGAGCCTCCGGGCGAGGCCAGCTTGCGAGGCGTGGGGGGAGGGGGGAAGGGTGGTCCTGCCTCAGTGACCGGTGAACCGCGGGGTGCGCTTCTCCAGGAAGGCCTCGACGGCCTCGCGGTGGTCGGCGGTGCGGCCCAGCTCGGTCTGCAGCCGGGCCTCGAGCGCCAGGGTGTCCTCGAGGCGGTCGGTGGCCGCCGTGGCCAGCACGGTCTTGATGGCCCGGTAGGCGGCGGTCGGGCCGGCGGCCAGCCGCGCGGCCAGTGCCTGCGCCTCGGCCAGCACCTGCTCGGCCGGCACGACCCGGTGCACCAGGCCCCACTCGGCGGCGCTCTCGGCGAGGAACGGCTCGGGGAGCAGCAGCAGCTCGGCGGCGCGCGAGCCGCCGACGCAGTGCACCAGGCGGGAGGCCAGGCCCGAGTCGCTGGACAGCCCGATACCGGCGAACGCGGTGGTGAACTTGGCGCCCGCGGCGGCCACCCGCAGGTCCCCGGCGAGCGCGATGCCCAGCCCGGCACCGGCGGCGGCGCCGTTGACCGCCACGACCACCGGCACCCGCAGCGCGGCCAGCGCCAGCACCAGCGGGTTGTACTCGTCCTCGACCACCGACAGCGACGTCGCGGCGTCCCCGCGGAGCGCCTCGACGTGCTGGCCGAGGTCCTGCCCGACGCAGAAGGCCCGGCCGGTGCCGGTGAGCACCACGGCCCGCACCGCCTCGTCGGCCGCGACCCCGCGGACGACGTCGAGCAGCTCGCGCCGCGACTGGTGGGTCAGCCCCGGCCGCAGCATGGTGACGGTGGCGACCCCGCCGGCGTCCTCGCGGGTCACGGTCTCGGGCATCGTCGCCCCTCCTCGTCGTCGGCGGGCCCCGGGAACGGCGGGATCGGCGATCTCGCCCGGCTCCGGGACCGGGAGCGTACGAGATCGGCGATGCCGCCCCGGGTGGGCCGAGGTCCCGTTGCGGCGTGAGTAAGGTGAGGCTGCCCTACGACGCCGTCGCAGGGATCCACCGCGCCCCGGAGGGGTCCTCGCATGGACCAGGCTTTCCTCGCCAGCTACCTGATCGGCCTCCGCGAGGGCCTCGAGGCGACCCTGGTGGTCAGCATCCTCATGGCCTACCTGGTCAAGGCCGGGCGCCGCCGCCAGCTGGTCCCGCTGTGGGCCGGCGTGCTGGCCGCCGTCGCGCTGTCGGTGCTGTTCGGGGCGCTGCTGACCCACACCGAGACCTCGCTGCTGGCCGACTACCGCTCCCGCGAGCTGTTCGAGGCCGTCACCTCGGTGCTGGCCGTCGGCCTGGTCACCTGGATGGTCTTCTGGATGCGGCGCACCGCGCGCCGGCTGAAGGGCGAGCTGACCGGCCGGCTGGAGAACGCCCTGGCGGTGGGCGGGCTCGCCGTCGCCGGGGTCGCCTTCCTCTCCGTGGTCCGCGAGGGCCTGGAGACGACGCTGCTCTTCTACGCCGCCGCGCAGGGCGCCACGACGACCGCGGCGCCGCTGGTCGCCATCACCGCCGGCGTGCTCACCGCCGTGGTCATCGGCGCGGGCCTCTACGCCGGGGCCATCCGGATCGACCTGTCGCGGTTCTTCACCGTCAGCGGCGTGCTCCTGGTGTTCGTGGCCGCCGGGATCCTCAAGTACGGCGTCCACGACTTCCAGGAGGCCGGCGTCCTGCCGGGCCTCGACGTGCTGGCCTTCGACGTCTCGGGCGTCCTGGACCCGAACAGCTGGTACGGCGCGGCGATCGCCGGGATGTTCAACATCACCGCGGCGCCCACGGTGCTCGAGACGGTCGCCTACGTCGCCTACCTGGTCCCGGTGCTCACCGCCTTCCTCTGGCCGGTCCGCCGGTCCACCCCCACCGCGGCCGACCGCGCCGAGTCCTCCCCGCCCGGCCCGACCACCACGTCCACCCCGTCCCCGGAGGCTCCCGAGCATGTCCGTGCGTGACCGCCGCCTGCCCCTCCTCACCGCCGGCCTGCTCGCCGCGCTGACCACCGCCGCCTGCGGCGGCGGCACCGGCGCCGACACCGGCGCCGGCGAGGGGGCCACCGACACGATCACGGTCGCGGCCACCGACGACGCCTGCGACGTCGCCACCGGCGAGCTCGCCGCGGGCACGCACCAGTTCCAGGTGACCAACAGCGGCGACCAGGTCACCGAGTTCTACGTCTACGCCGAGGGCGACCGGGTGATGGGCGAGGTGGAGAACATCGCCCCCGGGCTGACCCGCGAGCTGCTCGTCGAGCTGCCGGCCGGCGACTACGAGACCGCCTGCAAGCCGGGCATGGTCGGCGACGGCATCCGCAGCGCCCTCACCGTCACCGGCGAGGCCGCGCAGCTGTCGGAGGACGAGACCCTCGCCCAGGCCGGCGCCGACTACCAGCGGTACGTGCGCAGCCAGACCGGCGCGCTCGTCGAGCAGACGACGGCCTTCGCCGACGCCGTCCGGGCCGGGGACGTCGAGGGCGCCAAGGCGCTGTTCCCCGTCGCCCGCACCTACTGGGAGCGCATCGAGCCGGTCGCGGAGGTCTTCGGCGACCTCGACCCGCGGATCGACGGCCGCGAGGGCGACCAGGCGGAGGGCGAGGACTTCACCGGCTACCACCGCATCGAGCAGGCGCTGTGGGTCGACGGCAGCACCGAGGGCATGGCCCCGTACGCCGACCAGCTGCAGGCCGACGTCCAGGAGGTCGCCGGCCTGGCCGACGACACCACGCTGGACCCGCTGCAGCTGGCCAACGGCGCCAAGGCGCTGCTCGACGAGATCGCCACCGGCAAGATCACCGGCGAGGAGGACCGCTACTCGCACACCGACCTGTGGGACTTCGCCGCCAACCTCGAGGGCTCGGAGGCCGCCGTCCAGGCGCTGCGCCCCTACCTCGAGGAGGCCGACCCCGACCTGGTCGCCGAGATCGACGAGCGGTTCGCCGCCGCCGAGGGCGAGCTGGAGCAGTACCGCACCGGCGACGGCTGGGTGCTCTACGACCAGCTCACCCAGGAGCAGCTGCGCGGCCTGAGCGACAGCATCACCGCGCTGACCGAGTCGGTCAGCCGGGTCGCGGCCGTCGTCGCCGACCGGTGAGCCGGAGGTGAGCCCACGATGAGCGAACCGACGACCCCCGGCCGGGGGCTGACCCGGCGCCGGCTGTTCGGCCTGCTCGGCGCCGGGACGGCGGGCGTGGTGGCCGGCGGCGCGGCCGGCGGTGCGATCGGCCGCGCCACGGTCGACGACGTCGCGGCGGCCGCCGGGCCGCGCCCCACCGACGCGGTGCAGTTCACCGGCGCGCACCAGGCCGGCATCGTCACCCCGGCGCAGGACCGGCTGCACTTCGTCGCCTTCGACGTCACCACCGACCGGCGCGAGGACCTGGTGGAGGTGCTGCAGGCCTGGACGGCGGCCGCGCGCCGGATGACCGCCGGGCAGGACGCCGGCCCGGTCGGTGCCGTGGCCGGCTCTCCGTACGCGCCCCCGGACGACACCGGTGAGGCGCTCGGCCTGCCGCCGTCCGGGCTGACGCTGACCGTCGGCTTCGGCCCCACGCTGTTCACCACCGCCGACGGCACCGACCGCTTCGGCCTGGCCGCCCGCCGCCCGGCGCCGCTGGCCGAGCTCCCCGCCTTCGCCGGCGACCAGCTCGACCCGGCGATCAGCGGCGGTGACCTGTGCGTCCAGGCCTGCGCCAACGACCCGCAGGTCGCCGTCCACGCGGTCCGGAACCTGGTGCGGCTCGGCGCCGGGGTGGTCAGCGTCCGCTGGTCGCAGCTGGGCTTCGGCCGGACGTCGTCGACCAGCACCGGCCAGACCACCCCGCGCAACCTGTTCGGGTTCAAGGACGGCACCGACAACCTGAAGGCCGAGAACACCGCGGCGCTGGACCGGTTCGTGTGGGTCGGTGACGGCGACCCGGGGGCGGACTGGCTGGCCGGCGGCACCTACCTGGTCACCCGGCGGATCCGGATGCTCGTCGAGCCCTGGGACACCTCCTCGCTGGTCGAGCAGGAGCAGACGATCGGCCGCGCCAAGGGCTCCGGTGCCCCGCTGGGCCAGCGCGCGGAGTTCGACCCGGTGGACTTCACCAAGCAGGTCGACGGCGAGTTCGCCGTCCCGGAGCGCAGCCACGTCTTCCTCGCCCACCCGACCAACTCGGGGACGGCGATCCTGCGGCGCGGGTACAGCTTCGTCGACGGCTCCGACGGGCTCGGCCGCCTGGACGCCGGGCTGTTCTTCATCGCCTTCCAGCGCGACCCCGCGACGGGGTTCGTGCAGGTCCAGCGCAACCTGCGCACGGACGCGATGAACGAGTACGTCCGGCACACCTCCTCGGCGGTGTTCGCCTGCCCGCCCGGCGTCCGGGGCGACGACGACTGGTGGGGCCGGGCGCTGTTCACCGGCTGACCCCCGGATCGTGGCCGGAACGTGACGGGACGGTCCCCTCGCAGAGCCCGGTCGGCTGGGACGATGGACGGTGGACGGATGCGGCGCGGGCCGGAGCGCGCGGCGCCGTCCCCCCAGGTGGCGACACGCCCGGCATCCTGCGCGGATGTGTAGCCACGAGGGGTGCGGGACATCCAGACCCAGGGGCGCCGGCGCCCTCGGGCCGTGGTCGACGGCCGGGTCACGGGCGAGGAGTGAGCCACGGTGGTGGAGCCGGGTCGGCGCAACCTGGGTGAGCGGTACGAGCTCGCCGAGTTGATCGCCGCCGGCGGCATGGGGCAGGTCTGGCGCGGCACCGACGTCCTCCTCGGTCGTCCGGTCGCGGTGAAGGTCCTGCGCAGCGAGTACACCGGCGACCCCACGTTCCGCGCCCGCTTCCGCGCCGAGGCCCAGCACGCCGCCGGGCTCTCCCACCCGAACATCGCCGCCGTCTTCGACTACGGCGAGACCGAGGCCACCGACGGCAGCGGCGAGACGCTGGCCTTCCTGGTGATGGAGCTGGTCGAGGGCGAGCCGCTGTCGGCGGTGCTGCAGCGCGAGGGCCGGCTGTCGGCCGCCGTCACGCTGTCGCTGCTCGAGCAGACCGCCTCCGCGCTGGCCGAGGCCCACCGGGTCGGGCTGGTGCACCGCGACGTCAAGCCCGGCAACATCCTGGTCCGCGACGACGGCAGCGTGAAGATCACCGACTTCGGCATCGCGTGGTCGGCGGGCAGCGTGCCGCTCACCCGCACCGGCCAGGTGATCGGCACCCCCCAGTACCTCGCGCCGGAGGTCGCCGAAGGGCGCCACGCCACGCCCGCCAGCGACGTCTACGCCCTCGGCCTGGTCGGCTACGAGTGCCTGACCGGTCACCCCGCCTTCGACGGGGACAACGCCGTGACGATCGCGCTCAAGCAGGTGCGCGAGGACCCCGAGCCGCTGCCCGACGACCTGCCCCGCGACGTGCGGAGGCTGATCCGCCGCGCGCTGGCCAAGACCCCGGCCGACCGCATGCCGGACGGCGCGGCGTTCGTCGCCGCGGTCGAGGACGTCCGCGCCGGCCGCCCCGTGCCCGAGCCTGCCACCCGCAGCCTCGCCGTCCCGCCCGCGGCGGCCCCCGTCCAGGCCGGGTCCGGCGCTCGGACCGTCGGACCGCCGGCGCGGCGCCGCCGCTGGCCGGCCGCCGTCCTGGTGCCGGTGGTGACGCTGCTGCTCGGTGCCGGCGCGGCCGCCGGGGTCTTCGTCGCCGTCTCCAGCGACGAGGACGCCGGGCCGACCGTGGTCGCCGCGCAGACCGAGGACGCCCGGATCATGCTGGCCGCCGAGGACTACGTGGGGCGGCAGGCCGACGAGGCGGCGCTCGCGCTGTCCGCGCTGGGCCTGCTGGTGCAGCGCGAGGAACAGGTCACCGCGGACGCCGCGCCCGGCACCGTGACCGCCGTCGACCCGGCCGGCACCGAGCTGCGGCCCGGCGACACGGTGCGGGTCTCCGTCGCCGTGGCGCCGGCGCCCGCTCCACGGCAGCGCACCTCCTCACCGGCGACCCGCGTCTCCGAGGACACCGAGGCGCAGCGGCCGCGGCGGACGGCCGAGCCCGCGCCCGAGTCGACCGAGGCGGCGCCCACGCCGACCGCCACCCCGGAGGAGGAGCTGCCGGCCAGCACGCCGCCCACCTCGACGTCGAGCTCGTCGGCCAGTGCCACCGCGACCGAGTCGGCGGAGACCACCGCCCCGTCGGGCACGGCCGGGCCGTCGACGTCGTCGGACGACGAGACGTGGTCCGGGGACGGCGAGGGCGACGGCGACTGGGACGGCGACCGGGACCGCGACGAGAGCTGACCGTCCCCGGACGGGTGGACGTCCCGGTCCGGCCTGTCGGCGCGGGCTCTGGCTGGCACGCTGTGAGCGACCCGGCCCCGGTTCCCGCACCGGTCCCGGCCCCCGTCCCGGCTCCGGTGGGCGTCTACGACGCGCACGACAGCTCGGGCCCCGGCCGGAGCGAGGACAGGGGGAGGGGTAGGGGCGAGAAGCCCGACGACCCGGGCCGGGGGAACGGCCGGGGCTGGTCCCGCCGCTGGTCCCGGTCAGCCGCGACTGCGGCCGGGGGCGATCCAGAGCGCGGCGCCGAAGGCGGCCATCGCGGCGGTGAGGACGAGGCCGCGGTCGCTGTCGACGCGCGGCAGCACGACCAGCACCCAGAACACGGCCACGCCGGTCAGCCCGCCGGCCGCGGCCTTCCACACCGCGTCGGGGTGCTGCCGGGCCGCCGGGACGACGCGGCCGGCGAACGGCAGCGCCCCGACGAGGGTGGCGAGGGTCGCGAAGACCGACCACAGCGTCACGGCCGACCACAGCGGCGCCTCGCCGAAGCCCAGGCCGAGACCCAGCTGGAGCAGCAGCAGGGAGAGCGCGATGAGGCCGGTGCCGATGCGGGCGGCGCGCTCCCGCGGCGAGCGCGCGGTGCGAGGGGACGGGGCAGGCCGCGGGGTGCGGGGCGCGCGCGACGTCCGGGCCCGCCGGATGCCCTCCCCGGCGGTGAGCGGCAGGTCGAAGGTCGGGTCGGCAGCCCCGGTGCCGGCACCGGGTGGCTCGGGCAGCGTGGTGACCGGGCCGGTGGGCCGGACGCCGCCGGGCACCGGGTCGGCGTCCACCCGCGGCGTCTGGTGCCTGCCGGCGGCGGTCGCGCCGGCGGAGGGGAACGCGATGTCCTGCGGGCCCCACTCGGCCGGATCGCGCGGTGCCGGCGGCTCGGGGGTGGGACTCGAGTGCGTCACGGTTCCTCCTCGCTCGAGCGCGGCATGCGCCGGACCGGTTCGTCTCCGCACGCTAGCGGCGGGCCGGCCGGTGGCCCGGCAGGAAACGCGGGCGCGCCGCAGTCTCACTAGGGTCGGCCGGGTGGCCGTGCGCGCAGGGATCGTCGTCACCGGTACCGAGGTGCTCACCGGCCGTGTGAGCGACCGCAACGGCCCGTGGTTGGCCGAGGAGCTGCGCCGGCTCGGGGTGGACGTCGGCACGCTGCTGGTCGTCGGCGACCGGCCCGAGGACCTGCGCAACGCGCTGCGCTTCCTCGCCGACGAGGACGTCGTCCTCACCACCGGCGGGCTCGGCCCGACCGCCGACGACCTGACCGCGCAGGTCGTCGGCGAGGTGCAGGGTCGGCCGTCGTCGGTCGACCCGGGGCTGGAGCGGCAGATCGCCGGGATCGTCGAGGGCCTCATGGACGGCCGCGGGTGGCGCGCCGACCCCGAGGCCACGGCGGCCGGCGTCCGCAAGCAGGCGCTCGTGCCCGAGGGGGCGACCGTGCTGCCGCCGGTCGGGACGGCGCCGGGTCTCGTCGTCCCCCCGGCGGAGGGACGGGACGGACCGGTGGTCGTCGTCCTCCCCGGGCCGCCGTCGGAGCTGCAGGGGATGTGGCCGGCAGCGCTGTCCGCCGAGCCGGTGCAGCGGGCGCTGGCCGGCCGCAGCGAGCTGCGGCAGGAGACGCTGCGGTTGTGGGGGACGCTCGAGTCGCAGCTGGCGGCGACGCTGCGGCAGCAGGAGTTCCCCGGCCTGGAGGTCACCACCTGCCTGCGGGACGGCGAGCTGGAGATCGTCACCCGCTACGGCCCGGAGGCGCAGCCGGAGTACGACCGGCTGGTCGCGGCGGTGCACGAGGCGCACGGGCCGCAGCTGTTCTCGACCGGCCCCACGGTCGACGACCTGGTGGCGTCGGCGTTCACCGACCGCGGGCTGACCGTCGCGACGGCGGAGTCCTGCACCAGCGGGCTGCTGGTGGCGCGGCTGACCGAGCGGGCCGGGTCCTCGGCGTGGGTGCTCGGCGGGGTGGCGTCGTACGCGAACTCCGCGAAGGAGGCGCTGGTCGGCGTCCCGTCGGAGACGCTGGAGTCCTACGGCGCGGTCAGCACGCAGGTCGCGGCGGCGCTGGCGGAGGGGGCGCGGTCCCGCTTCGGCGCAGACGTGGGGGTCGGCATCACCGGGATCGCCGGACCGGGCGGGGGCTCCCCGGAGAAGCCGGTCGGCACCGTGCACCTGTGTGCCGTGGGGCCCTCCTCCGAGGGGCTGCCACGCTCGGTCGTGCTGCCCGGCTCCCGGTCGGCAGTGCGGCACCGGTCGGTGGCCCTGGCGATGCACATGCTGCGCCAGCTCCTGCTCGGCGGGCCGCCCGCCTGATGGAGCTGCTGACGCCGACCGCCCGGCAGGTCTCGTCGTACGGCAGCTCCGGTGTGCAACTGCTCCGCGCGGCGCTCGTGCGGGAGCCGCAGGACGGGTTCGCGGTGGACGTCGTCCGGCTGGCGCCGGGCGGGTCGATCGGACGGCACCCGACCCGGCTGTGGCTGATGTTCCTCGTCGTCTCGGGCCGCGGCTGGGTGTCCGGGGCGTCGGGCGACCGCCGGCCGCTGCAGGCCGGTGACGCGGCGCTGTGGTCGCCGGGTGAGGACCACGCGTCGGGGTCCGACGAGGGGCTGACCGCCATCGTGGTGCAGTGCCATGTCCGTCCGCTGGCCGGCGAGGAGGTCTCGTGACCGAGCTGACCCTGCACGCGACCGGGCCCATCGGGCCGGACGAGGTCTGGGAGCGCTACGCCGTCCCCGCGCGCTGGTCGGAGTGGGCTCCGCAGATCACCGGCGTCGAGGTGCCGGTGTCGCGGTTGGTGGCAGGCGTGCGAGGGCGGGTGCGGGCGCCGCTGGGGGTGACGCTGCCGTTCGTCGTCGACACGGTGGACGAGGCGGCCCGGCGCTGGTCGTGGACGGTGTCGCTCGGCCCCGTGCGACTGCACCTGCTGCACTGGGTCACCGAGGGCCCGGACGGCGGCAGCACGACGGGGCTGCGGGTCTCCGGGCCGGCGCCGCTGGTGGTCGGCTACGCGCCGCTGGCCCACCTGGCGATCGGCCGGCTGGTCCGTCCGCTGCGCTGACGGGCAGCTCCTCACAGGGATGGGGCGCGGGTGACCAGCGCCCGGCTCGGTGCGTTGTCAGGGTGGACGACCGCGGTGAGGCGGCGGAGGCCGAGCTCGCCGGACGCGACGTCCAGCCACGCTCGCGCGGCCTCCGTGGCGAGGCCCCGGCCATGCGCGTGCCCGGCGAGGACGAAGCCCAGCTCGACCTCGTCCCACTGCAGCCAGGGGTGCAGCCCGGCCCGGCCGAGGAACCCGCCGGTCGCCCGGTCGAGGAGGGCGCTCTGGCCGAAGCCGTGTTCGCGCCAGACCGCCTCGAAGCGGACGACCTGGGTTGCCGTGCCGTCGGCGTCGAGGGTCGCTCCGCCGATGTGGCGGGCCACGTCCGGGTCGGCGTACACCTCGGTCAGCGCCCCGGTGTGCCGGCCGGAGAGCGGCGGCATGAGCAGCCGCTCGGTCTCGAGGTGCACGGGCGCACGGTAGTCGGGGGGCGGACGTCGGCGACTCGCGTCAAGACCACGAGCACATCCGGTGATAAGTCGCTGACCTGCGGATTCATGAGGCTCGCTCCTCCCCGATCGGCTAGGCTTCGAACAGGTGATCGGTCCGGTGGGGGGTGTCGTGGCCAGGTTGGCGGTGCTGGCGGACGACGACCTGCACGCTCTGGACGACGGCGCCCTGCTCGACCGCACCGCTGCATTGATTCGCGAGCGGAACCGGATCGACGCCGAGTTGGTCCGCACGATCCGCGTCGCGGATGCGCGGCAGGCGTGCGAGCACGACGGGCTGAAGACGATGCCAGCGTGGCTGCGGAACCACACCCGACTCTCGGCTGCGGTGGCCGCTGAGCTGGTCCGGTCCGGGCGTGCACTGGAGCACCTGCCGGCGCTGGGGGCCGCGTTCGCGGCCGGGGGCGTGACCGCCGACCAGGTCGCCGCAGTGGCCCCCATCGCGCGTGACGAGCACCGGGTCGCCGCCGCGGAACAGGATGTGGACCTGGCCGAGATCGACGCCGCGCTGACGGCGATCGCCACCTCGCAGCCGCACCAGGTGCTCGGGCAGGCGGTGAATCGCTGTCTGGCGATGCTCGATCAGGACGGCCTGGAGCCCGATCCCACCGAAGGGCGGCGGCTGGCCATCACCAAGCACGCCGACGGCAGCATCACCGGCCGGTTCGACCTGGACGCCGTCGGCGGGGAGAGGCTGCAGACCGCGCTGGAGTCGGTGGTGCAGGCAGGCCGGTGCGCCGGGGACGAGCGCACCCGTCACCAGCAGCAGGCCGACGCTCTGGTGCAGCTGTGCGACAACCAGCTGGCCGCCGGCACCCTGCCGACCTTGCGCGGCCACAAGCCGCAGGTCATCGTCAAGATCGGCGTCGAGGACCTGGCCGGCCCGGCCACCGGGCCGGGTGCGGCCGAGACCGGGTCCGGCGTCACCATCTCCGCAGCCCGCGCCCGCTGGCTGGCCTGCGACGGGCAGGTCACCCGGATCGTGATGGGTCCGGACGGGATGCCGCTGGACTACGGGCGCAGCCTCCGCTTGGTGCCACCCCACGTCCGCCGCGCCGCCGAGGTCCGCGACGGAGGGTGCGTGTTCGCCGGCTGCGGGGCCCCGACGTTCTGGTGCGACGTCCATCACCTGCTTGCCTGGATCGACGGCGGCGAGACCAACTTGGAGAACTCCGCGCTGTTGTGCGAGCGGCACCACACGAAGGTCCACCACGGCTTCCGGGTCGAACGACAACCCGACGGGCGATGGCGCACCTGGCGACCCGACGGCACCGAGATCCTCATCGGCCCCGGACGCACCGGACCGCCCCTGACCACAGCCGCCTGAACCGACCGACGACGCACGTCCGCCGCGCGTTCCACGTGGAACGCGCGGTTGCTGTGCCTGCGTGACCGCGGGCCCGCGTCGAGCGATGCGGCGCCCGGGGAGCCGGAAAATGCGACGGACAGGCGTCGGGGGCGGTGCCTACAGTCCGTACCCGTGCGGGGGCTGGTGGAGATTGCGCTGCCCGCCCGGATGGGGACGCCGTTCCGCTGGCTGGTCGGGTCGTCCTGGGTGGGCAACCTCGGCGACGGCATCGCGCTCGCCGCCGGACCGCTGCTGGTCGCCGGCCAGACCCAGGACCCGTTCCTCGTCGCCCTGGGCGTCCTGTTGCAACGGCTGCCGTGGCTGCTCCTCGGCCTGCAGGCGGGTGTCCTCGCCGATCGCGTCGACCGCCGGCGGTTGGTCATCGGCGTGGACCTGGCCCGCGGCGGCGTCCTCGTCGTCCTCGCGACCGCCCTGCTCGCCGGGGACGTCGGCGTCGTCGCGGTCCTGGTCGCGCTCTTCGTCCTCGGTGTCGCCGAGGTCTTCGCCGACACCACCCGCGGCACGCTGCTGCCGATGGTCGTCGGACGCGCCGACCTCGGCGTCGGCAACGCCCGGCTCATGACCGGCACGCTCGTCATGAACGAGATGGTCGGTCCCGCCGCGGGTGCCGCCCTCTTCGTCGCCGGGACGGCCTGGCCGTTCGTCACCGAGGCCGTCCTCCTGGCCCTGAGCGCGCTGCTGGTCTCGCGCATGCGGCTGCCGGTGCGCGAACGGCCGGCCGAGCGCTCGCACGTCCGGCAGGACGTCGTCGAGGGCCTGCGCTGGACCTGGGGCAACGCCGCCGTCCGCACGCTGACCCTGACCATCGTCAGCTTCAACGTCACCTACGGCGCGGCCTGGTCGGTGCTGGTGCTCTACGCCGACCAGCGCCTCGGTCTCGGCCCGGTCGGCTTCGGGCTGCTCAGCACAGCCACCGCCGTCGGCGGCTTCGTCGGGACGGCGTCCTACGACTGGCTCGAGCGGCACGCCGGCCTCGCCACCCTCATGCGCGTCGGCCTCGTCCTCGAGACCCTCACCCACCTGGCCCTGGCGCTCACCACCACCGCCTGGGTGGGCATGGCCGTCATGGTGGTCTTCGGCGCGCACGCCTTCGTGTGGGGCACGACGTCCCGCACGGTGCGGATGCGCGCCGCCCCACTCGGCCTGCAGGGCCGCGTCGGCAGCGTCTACTCCATGGGTCTCTTCGGCGGCATCCTGCTCGGCCAGCTGGTCGGCGGCCTGCTCGCCCGGGCCTGGGGCGTCACCGGGCCGTTCTGGTTCGGCTTCGCCGGCTCGGCGGTCATCCTCGCCCTCATCTGGCGGCAGCTCGCCCACATCACCCACGTCGGGGACGAGGCGGAGGAGCTCGCCGAGCGGGTGTGATCCTGGTCGTACCGTTCGGCCATGGGCGTCACGCACGAGGTCACCAACCAGGTCCCTCCGCTGGCCGGGCACGACCCCATCGCCGGCGACACCGCCCTGGCCGAGGCCTGCGTCCGGCACGCCGACGTCGCCACCCTCGACTCGCTGAAGGCGCTCGGCGCGCTGGCCGGCAGCGAGCAGGCGCAGGAGTGGGGCCGGCTGGCGAACGAGACCCCGCCGCGCCTCAGGACGCACGACCGCTACGGCCACCGGGTCGACGAGGTCGAGTTCCACCCCGCCTGGCACGACCTCATGCGCACCGCCTTCGAGCACGGCCTGGCCGGCGCGCCGTGGCACCAGGACCCGGCCCACCCCGAACCGCACGCGCACGTCCGCCGCGCCGTCGGCTACCTCGGCTGGACGCAGATCGAGATGGGCCACGGCTGCCCGGTGACCATGACCTACGCCGCCGTCCCGGCGCTGCGCGCCGCCCCCGAGCTGGCCGCCCGCTACGAACCGGGCCTGACCGCGAGCGCCTACGAGTTCGGCCTCGCCGAGCCGACCGGCAAGCGCGGCCTGGTCGCCGGCATGGGCATGACCGAGAAGCAGGGCGGTTCCGACGTCCGCGCCAACACCACCCGTGCCGTCCCGAACAGTGACGGCACGTACGCGCTGACCGGGCACAAGTGGTTCACCAGCGCCCCGATGAGCGACCTGTTCCTCGTCCTCGCCCAGCTGCCCGAGGGCGTCTCCTGCTTCCTCGTCCCGCGGGTGCTGCCCGACGGCACCCGCAACGTGTTCCGGCTGCAGCGGCTCAAGGACAAGCTCGGCGACCGCGCCAACGCCTCGAGCGAGGTCGAGTTCGAGGGGACGACGGCCTGGCTGGTCGGCGGGCCCGGTCGCGGCGTCCCGACGATCATCGAGATGGTCAGCACCACGCGGCTGGACTGCGTGCTCGGCTCGGCCGCCACCATCCGGGCCGCCCTCACCCAGGCGATCCACCACGCCCGGCACCGGCGGGCCTTCGGCGCGCTGCTGGCCGACCAGCCGCTGATGCAGAACGTCCTCGCCGACCTGGCCGTGGAGAGCGAGGCCGCCACCGCGCTCGCCGTCCGGCTGGCCGCCGCCGTCGATGCGGGCGAGTCCGACTTCCTCCGTCTCGCCGGGGCAGCCGCGAAGTTCTGGGTCTGCAAGCGCACCCCGACGGCCGTCGCCGAGGCGCTCGAGGTGCTCGGCGGCAACGGCTACGTCGAGGAGTCCAGCATGCCCCGGCTCTACCGCCAGGCGCCGTTGAACAGCATCTGGGAGGGGTCGGGCAACGTCATCGCCCTCGACGTCCTCCGCGCGATGGGCCGCTCCTCGGCGTCCCTCGCCGCCGTCCGCGCCGAGATCGACCTCGCCCGCGGCGCCGACGCCCGGCTCGACGCCGCGGTCGGCCGGCTGGCCGCCGAGCTCGCCGACCCCGAGCAGCTCCCCGTGCGCGCCCGCCGCATCGCCGGCCTGCTCGCCCTGTGCCTGCAGGCCTCGTTGCTCCTGCGGCACGCCCCTGCAGCGGTCGCCGACACCTTCTGCGCGACCCGGTTGGACGGCGACTGGGGTGCGGTCCTCGGCACCCTCCCCGGGGGCACGCCGGTCCCCGCGATCCTCGAGCGGGCGCGGGTCTCCCCTGCCTGAATTGCATTCGTGTGGTTACCCTCGGTCGTGCGTCGCGCGCCCGGGGCCGTCGAAGGGGACGGTGCAGGGGCTGCGGTCCCCGGGGTGAGGACCTGACGCGTGTTCCGCAGGGGGGAGGGAGCGGGCAGGGGTGCGCCGACACGTTCCAGCTGGGCACGTCGCTCCGGCCGACCCCTTCTCCTCGATCACCGACGCCGTCTACCGGATCGACCGCAGGTGGCGGTTCACCTACGTGAACGCCGCCGCAGAGCGCCTCCTCGGCCGCCGGGCCGACGAGATGATCGGCCGCTACGCCTTCGAGTGCTTCCCGGAGACGCTCGGCACGGTCATCGAGGACGTCTACCGGGCGGTGCTCGCCGACGGGCGGTGCCGCGAGTTCCAGTACTTCTACCCGCCGCTGGACCGCTGGTTCGAGATCCGCGCCTTCGCCGACGCCGGGGGCCTCACCGCCTTCCTCCGCGACGTCGACGAGCAGCACCGCGCCGACCAGCAACGCGAGACCGAGCTGCGGGAGCTGAGCGCCGTCCTCGAGGCCCTGCCCCCGGCCACGGTGCTGCTCGACGGGAACGGCCGGATCCTGTCGACCAACCGCCGCTGGGGTGAGGCGTCGAAGATCGTCGCGCAGGGAGGGCTGCGGGCCGGCAGGGTCGGCGACGACTACCTGGCGGTGCTCTCCCAGCGTCTCCCCGTGGCGGACCGCCGGGCCATCGCGGACGGGCTGGCGCGGCTGCGGGCCGAGGACCAGGACGCCGCCGACCGGGAGTTCGTGCACGACTACGCCCACGCCGTCGGTCCCGAACCGATGTGGTTCCGGCTGCAGGCCGCCCGTGTCGGGGCCTCTGGCCGGGTCGTCGTCACCCACACCGACATCACCGAACGGGTCCGCGACCAGCAGGCCCTGGCCTGGCGGGCCAACCACGACGACCTCACCGGCCTGCCCAACCGCGCCCGGCTGCTGCAGCTCATCGGCGAGGCGCTCCAGGACGGCACCGGCCGGGCGGCGCTGCTCTTCCTCGACATCGACGGGTTCAAGACCGTCAACGACTCCCTCGGCCACGAGGTCGGCGACGAGCTGCTGCGCCAGGTCGGCGGCCGGCTCGCCGAGCAGGTCCGCCCGGGGGACGCCGTGGGCCGGCTGGGCGCCGACCAGTTCCTGGTCCTCGCCCGCGACTGCGACACCGCCGAGGCCGCGGCCCTGGCCTTCCGGCTGCAGAACTCCTTCTCCCGCCCCTTCCACGCCGAGGGCATCTCGGTGCCGCTGTCGGCCAGCATCGGCGTCGCCGCCGCCACGCCCGGCGCCGACCGGGCCCACCAGCTGCTCAGCGACGCCGACACCGCCGCCTTCGCCGCGAAGGGCGCCGGCCGCGACCGCGTGCACGTCTTCTCACCGGGGCTGCGTGAGGCAGCGCGGTGGCGGCTGGAGGTGGCCAACCGGCTCCGGGACGGCGCCGTCGACGAGTTCGTCGTCCACTACCAGCCCGTCGTCCGCGTGGACACCGGCGAGATCGAGGGCGTGGAGGCGCTGCTGCGCTGGCAGCACCCCGAGCGCGGGCTGCTCACCCCCGACGCCTTCCTCTCCGTGGCCGAGGAGACCGGCCAGCTCATCCCGATCACCCGCTGGCTGCTCGGCGAGACCACCCGGCAGGCCGCGGCGTGGGCCGAGCACGGGCTGCCGCTGCGCATGTCGGTCAACATCAGCGCCCGGCACTTCTCCGCCGAGACGCTGGTCCACGACGTGCGGGTGGCGCTGCACGACTCCGGGCTGGCCCCGGAGAACCTGGTGCTGGAGCTGACCGAGACCAGCGTCGCCGAGGACCCCACCCGCGCCGAGGACCAGCTCGCCGTGCTGCAGAGCTCAGGGGTGACGGTGGCGATCGACGACTTCGGGACCGGCTGGTCCTCCCTCGCCCAGCTGCTCGCGCTGCCCATCGGCACGCTCAAGATCGACCGCTCGCTGCTGACCGCCGCCGCCCGGCTGGCGGCCCACGGCACCGGACCGGTGCTGGCCGCGATCGTCTCGCTGGCGCGCACCCTCGGGATCCGCTCGGTCGCGGAGGGCGTGGAGACCGCCGAGCACCTGCAGATGGTCCGCGACGCCGGCTGCGACCTCGCCCAGGGCTACCTCCTCGCCCAGCCGATGCCGGCCTCCGACGTCCTGCGGTGGGCGTCCCGGGTCCGGGCAGCAGGTGGTGACTCGTGCGCCTTCGCGCTGCGGACCCGCGGTCGCTGAGCGGCCCGCTGCGGGTCCACCGGCTGCGCCGCCGCACGCCCCGGCGGGCCACGTCACCGGGCGGGCCGCCACGCGCGCCAGGTGCGCCGCCCCCCGACGCGCCCCCGACCAGGCACACTGCCCCGGGGACCGAGCGTGCGAGGTCCCCCGAGGACACAGCACCGCCGTCGGGCACGTGGCACGACGAGCGTCAGCGAGGAGGACACGTGACCGACCTGGACGCCGCCGCGGGGACCGCCCCCGGCACCGACGCGTTCGACGGGCGGGCACGCCCGGCGCTGGACCTGCTCATCTGGGACGCGCCGAACATCGACATGACCCTCTCGACGGTGATCGGCGCCCGCCCCACCGCGGCCTCGCGCCCCCGGTTCGACGCGATCGCCGCGTGGTTCGTCGAGGGCGCCGGCGGGGTCGGGTCGGGGGGTGACATGGCGCCCGACGCCCCCGAGGTCGAGGCCTGCGTCTTCGCCAACATCCCGCCGGTGGTGGGCAGCCTGCAGCGCTGGGTCGAGGCGCTGCGCAGCTTCGGCTTCGCCGTCTTCGCCCGGCCCAAGCAGCAGCCCGACGACGACATCGACCAGGCGATGCTCGACCACATCGAGGTCCGCCAGCACAGCCACCGGCTGCGCCGGCTGGTCGTCTTCTCCGGGGACGGCCGCAACTTCGCCGAGCCGCTGGAGGAGCTGGCCCGCGCCGGCACCCAGGTCACCGTCGTCGCGTTCAGCGAGGTCGCCGGCTACGCCATCGGCTCGGACCTGCTGGAGTTCATCGACATCGAGGACGTGCCGGGCGCCTTCGCCGTCCCCCTGGACCGGGTGCGCCTCGACGCGCTGCCGCCGGACGGCGCCTGGCTGCGGCCCACCCGCAGCCTGCGGGACTTCGTCAGCTCCTACGTGCGCCGCAACGGCTGACCGGGGTGGCCGACGGAGGTGCCGGGCCGGTCGCCACCGAGGACCTGCTGGTCCCGGGGGAGACGTGCTGGCGGATCGAGCGGGCTGACCGGTTCGCCGTGTTCGTGGACGCCGCCGACTACTTCGCGGCGCTGAAGTGGTCGGTGCTGCGCGCGCGCCGCCGGGTGCTGTTCATCGGCTGGGACTTCGACCCGCGCATCCAGCTCGACCCCCGCCGGGACGGCAGCGCGCGCGCCGACCGGCTGGGCCGGGTCCTCGAGACCGCCGTCCGGCGGAACCCCGAGCTGGAGATCGGCGTCCTGCACTGGGACGTCGGCATGCTGATCGCGCTGGTCCGCGGTCTGGCGCCGATCGTGCTGCTCAACCGGCGCACCCCCGACCGGCTCACCTTCACCGTCGACCAGCACCACCCGATCGGCGGCGCGCACCACCAGAAGATCGTGGTCATCGACGACTGCCTGGCCTTCGCCGGCGGCATCGACGTCACCACCGACCGGTGGGACACCTCCGAGCACCGTGACAGGCACCCCCTGCGCCGCCGGCCGGGCTCGGGCCAACGGTCGGGGCCCTGGCACGACGTGACCAGCGTCGTCTCCGGGAACGCCGCCCGGGCCATCGGCGACCTGGCGCGGGAGCGGTGGGAGAGCGCCACCGGCGACCGGCTGGAACCGGTCGAGGACCTGCAGGTGTGCTGGCCGGACGACGTCGACCCACTGCTCACCGACGTGGACGTCGCCATCTCCCGCACCCGGCCGGAGCACGGCGGGACCAGCCTGGTGCACGAGATCGAGCTGCTGTGGCTGGCCGCCATCGCCGCCGCCCGGCGCGGGCTCTACATCGAGAGCCAGTTCTTCGCCAACCGGCGGATCGCCGAGGCCATCGCCCAGCGGCTGGCGGAACCCGATGGGCCGGACGTCGTGGTCGTGAACCCGGACACCTCGGCGAGCTGGCTCGAGGAGAAGGCGATGGACACCGCGCGGGCCAAGCTGCTCGCGCTGCTCGAGGACGCCGACGTGCACGACCGGTTCCGGCTGTACGTGCCGGTCACCGAGCGCCGCCGGCGGATCTACGTGCACGCCAAGGTGCTCGTGGTCGACGACCGGCTGCTGCGGATCGGCTCGGCGAACCTCAACAACCGCTCGATGGGCCTGGACACCGAGTGCGACGTCTCGATCGAGGCCCGGCCCGGCTCCCGGCACGACGAGATCTCGGCCGCGGTCACCGGCATGCGCGACCGGCTGCTGGGCGAGCACCTCGGCGTGCCGCCCGAGGAGGTGGCGCGGGCGGTGGCCGCGCACGACGGCCGCCTGGTCGCCGCGGTGGAGAGCCTGCGCCGACCGGACGGGCGGTCGCTGGTGCGCTACGACCCGCCGGACCTCGGCCCCGGCGACCGGGCGCTGGCCGAGACCGAGCTGCTCGACCCCGAGCGGACGCCGAACCGGTGGCAGCGGGTGCGACACAGCTTCCGCCCGCAGCTGTCCGGCTCGATGACCCGCCGCCGCTGACCGCCGGTGTCCCGCGGCCCGCGGCGGGGAAGGAACCGACCACCGGACGGCGAGGAGGGGCCATGGCGGTCTGCGAGGTCTGCGGCAACGACTACGAGATGAGCTTCGAGGTGGTCGCCCAGGGGGCGCGGCACACCTTCGACAGCTTCGAGTGCGCGATCCACAGGATGGCGCCGATCTGCGAGCACTGCGGCGTCAAGGTCGTCGGCCACGGCGTGGTCGTCGAGGGGCACTTCTACTGCTGCGCGCACTGCGCGCGGCACCAGCACGGGGACGCCCCGGTCGCCGACTCCGCCTGACGACAGCGGCGGGAGCATCGCAGCGAGCTCTGCGAGCGAGGAGCGGACCGCGGCGCGGAGTCAGGCCAGGGGCTCCGCCTGAGAGAGGACCCCCCTGCCCCCGCCACTCGCAGGCTCGCGGCGGGACCCTGCAGGGGGCCGGCGCGGACGTCGTCAGACGGCCCGGCGGGGTCCCGGGACGGCGAGCTCGGGGGTCGCGGCGCCGGGTGGGACGACGGGCCCGTCATCGCCGCGTCCCGCCCGCGAGGCGTAGGCGGCGGCCACGAGCAGGCCGCCGACGACGTTGCCCGGGATGGTCCACAGCAGGTTGCCGGCCAGGTCCGACCAGCCGGCGACCCCCTCCAGGGCGGCGAGCGAGAAGGTCGTCATGTTGGCGATCGAGTGCTCGAAGCCCGAGCCGATGAAGGCGAGCAGCCCCCACCACAGGACCGCCAAGCGAGCTCCGTCGGTCGCGGCCCGGGTGGCCATCCAGACCGCCAGGCAGACGAGCGCGTTGCACAGGACCGCGCGCCAGAACAGCTGCGGACCGGTGGCGGCGGCCTTGGCCTGGACGATGCCGTCGAGCAGCGCCACGGCCGGTGACGGTCCGGTCGCTCCGGCCGGCGAGCCGAGCACGCCGCTCAGGTGCACGGCGCCGGCCAGGGCCAGGGAGCCGACCGCGTTGCCCAGGAGGGAGAGCGCCCCGACGAGCCCGACGGAACGCCACGCGGTGGCTCGCCGGCTGATCCCGTGCGCCATCACCATGACGTTGCCCGTGAACAGCTCCGCGCCGGCGAAGACGACGAGGGTGAGCGCGAGACCGAAGACGGCTGCCTGCACCAGCCTGGTCACCGGCGAGCCGGCTGCGGCTAGGGGAGCGGAGACGCTCACGAGGAGGACGACGGCGATCCCGACGTAGACCCCCGCCAGCACCGAGCTCCTGAGGTAACCGGCCGGGCTCCGGACCGCGGCCGCCTTGGCCACGGCCTGCGCCGTGGTCTCCGCGGCGGCCTCGGGGAGGGTCCGCGGCATCAGGAGGCCCCGCCCGGGACCGCGGCGCCCGCGGCCACGTCGTCGACCCACGGACGGGTCGAGTGCTTGGCCTTGAAGTAGTCCCCGCCCTTGCGGACGACGTCGTCGGTGCCCCACGCCTGGCGCACCTCGGACCGCTTGACCATCTGCGGGATGTGCTTGGAGCAGTGGATGTAGGCCTCGACCACGTCCACGGCGACCCACCGCTCGGGACGCCGTCCGCCGTCCTGCAGCAGCCCGTCGAGGACGCTGTCGGGCAGGTCGGGCCGGGCGAGCAGGTCGTCGTTCTCCAGGATCGACGCGCGACCGTTGACGTGCAGCCCGATGGCGTCGCCGCAGAAGTCGAGGAACAGCAGGCCGACGTGCCCGTTCTCGATGATGTTGCCGAGGCTGGCCATGACCCCGTTCCCCCGGTACTCCGGGTAGGCCAGGGTCCGCTCGTCCAGCACGCACACGAACCCGGGCGGCCCGGCGCGGAAGGAGCAGTCGGCCTCGCCGGAGGCGTCGGACGTGGCGACGAAGACCATCTCCATGCGGGCCACGAACTCCCGCATGTGGTCGTTGAGGTGGTCGAGCATCTGGTGGTTGTAGAAGCCGCGGGCGCGGTTGGTGGTGCCGTGGCGCTCCTGCAGCAGGTGCTCGCCGATCGAGCCGGGCATGAGGGGTCCCTAGGTCGGAGGGGAGGGGAGTGGAGGTCAGTGCGAGCGGAGGAGGCGGTCCACCTCGGTGAGCGGACCCAGCGCCGCCACCGGGGTGTCCGGCTGGCTCATGAGGGAGGTCAGCGCGCCGGCGTCCAGCGGCCGGGCGAAGAAGTAGCCCTGGCCGATGTCGCAGTTCAGGCTCTGCAGCTCGCGCACGTGCTCGCTGCGCTCGACGCCCTCGGCGACGGTCTCCAGCCGCAGCGTCTTGGCCAGCGAGACGATCGTGCGGGTCACCGCCGACTCCTCGAGGTTCGCGCCACCGAGCCCGTCGACGAAGGACTTGTCGATCTTGAGGATGTCGATGGGGAAGCGCTGCAGGTAGGTCAGCGACGAGTAGCCGGTCCCGAAGTCGTCGATCGCCAGACGGACGCCGAGCAGCTTGAGCGCCTCCAGGGTCTGGATCGTCGTCGCGGTGTCGTTCATGAGCACGCTCTCGGTGATCTCGAGGACCAGCTGGTCCGCCGGGAAACCGGAGTCCTCGAGCGCGGCGGCGACCTCGTCGGCCAGCCGCGGCTGGCCGAGCTGACGGCCCGAGAGGTTGACGCTCATGACCAGGGGCGGGCGGTCGGGGAACTGGTCCAGCCAGGCCCGGCCCTGCTGGCACGCGGCCCGCAGCACCCACCGCCCGAGCTCGTTGATCATCCCGGTCTCCTCGGCGACCGGGATGAACTCCATCGGCGGGACCAGCCCGCGGTCGGGGTGCACCCAGCGCAGGAGCGCCTCGACACCGATGAGGCTGTTGGTGCGCAGGTCGATCTGCGGCTGGAAGTGCAGCACGAACTGGTCGCGCTCGAGCGCGCGGTGCAGGTCGTTGACGATCTCCAACCGGCGGACCGCCCCGGCCCGCATCACCGAGTCGAAGACCTCGTACCGGGCGCGTCCCGCCTCCTTGGCGCGGTACATGGCCGCGTCGGCGTCCCGGAGCAGGCCGTGGGCGTCCTCGTCGATGCCGTCGGACACGGCGATGCCGATGCTGGCGGTCACGAAGACCTCGTTGCCGCCCAGGTCGAAGGGCTCGGCCAGCGCTCCGGCCAGCCGCTCGGCCAGCCCCTCGGCGTCCCTCTCCCCGATGGCGGACTCGGCGAGGACGACGAACTCGTCCCCGCCGAAGCGGGCCACGGTGTCACCGGGTCGCACGACGGCCCGCAGCCGGGTGGCGGCCGCGGTGATCAGGGTGTCACCGGCGGCGTGCCCGAGGCTGTCGTTGACCAGCTTGAAGTGGTCGAGGTCGACGAAGACCACCGCGATCCCGCCCCGGTTGCGCTGCGCCAGGGCGACCTCCAGCCGGTCGAGCAGCAGCGTCCGGTTGGGGAGGCCGGTCAGCGGGTCGTGCAGGGCGTGGTGGGTGAGCCGGTCCTGGGCGAGCTCGCGCTCGACCACCCGGCCCAGCTGCGTGCCGATCTGTCCCATGACCTCGCAGAGGGCGTCGTCGGGCTGCAGCGGCTCGGAGGTGAAGAACTCCAGGACGGCGGTGACCTCGGTGCCGACCAGGACGGGGAAGGCGAAGGCCGCGGCCAGCCCGCTGTCCCGGGCGGCGGCGCGACGGGGGAAGTTGTCGTCGGTGGTGACGTCGCAGATCCAGCTGGGCTGCTTGGACGCCAGGACGCGGCCGGGGAGGCCGGTGCCGGCACGGAACGGCGTCGCGGTCGTGACGTCGAGGAACGGCAGCAGCCGCTCGTCATCCGGGCGGACCCAGATGTTGGACGAGCGCAGCGTCTCGCCGTCGTCGTCCACGAGGTAGATGTGCCCGACCGGCCAGCCGGTGTGCTCGGCGATCATCCGCAGGCCGGTCTCCAGCGCCTCCCGCCCGCTGGAGGTCTCGTTGGACGCGACGCTGACCCGCTGCAGGAGCCGGACGAAGCCGGCCTCCCGGGCCAGCGCCTCCTCGGCCCGCTTGCGCTCGGTGATGTCCCGCAGGATGCCGGTGAAGAACCGGCCCTCCGCCCCGACCCAGTGCGACAGCGAGAGCTCCACCGGGAACTCGGTGCCGTCGGCCCGCAGCGCGTGCACCTCGACGGCACCGGAACCGATGACCCGGGGTTCCCCGGTGAGCAGGAACCGGCCCATGCCGCGCTCGTGCGCGTCGCGATACCGCTCCGGCATCAGCATCGTCAGCGGCCTGCCCACGACGTCCTCGGCGCTGTAGCCGAACATGACCTGGCCGCCGCGGTTCCAGCTCACGATCAACCCGCGCGCGTCCGCGGAGACGATCGCGTCGCTGGC
The DNA here is from genome assembly GCF_053502545.1 of Geodermatophilus sp. URMC 65. Lineage (NCBI taxonomy): Bacteria > Bacillati > Actinomycetota > Actinomycetes > Geodermatophilales > Geodermatophilaceae > Geodermatophilus > Geodermatophilus sp. URMC 65. The sequence continues at coordinate 2,577,026 of NZ_CP199954.1, read as the reverse complement.
CGACTCGGTGACCGCCCGGTACTTGGTCTCCAGCTGCTGCAGCGCCGACTCGGTCTGGTGCCGCGGTGCGACGTCCTGGAACCAGAAGACCGCGATCGGCTCCCCGTCGTGGGTCACGAGCGAGCTGACGTAGTCCACGGTCAGCGTGCTGCCGTCCACGGCCGTGAGCGGCGCGGTGCCGCGTGTGGGGCGGCCGGTGTGCAGCGGTGCGCAGAGCGGACAGGCGGCCGGCGACTCGTCGGCCGGCCGGCCGTGGTGCTCGTCGTGCACCTGGGTCCCCAGCAGGAGCGGGCGAGCGGTCCCCAGCATGCGCGCGGCCGCCTCGTTGGCCAGCACGCACCGTCCGGCCGTGTCGACGGCGTAGACACCCTGGTCGGTCACGGCCAGGAGGCGCTCGGACAGGGTGGGTGCGGAGGTCCGGGCCGGACCGCGGTCGCGGTGCCAGGGACGGAGCTTGCGGGTCATGGGGAGCGGATCGGACGGGATGCGCGTCACCTTGAGCACCGGTTGCCCACCTCCTCCCTCGGGGGGGCCGGGAGGGAGGAGGGGCCGCGGCGCGCCGGTGGGGTGTCCGCACCGGGGACGGCGGTCACGGTTACCGTTCCGTCGCGGCACCGTGCCGCCACGGCCAGGACCGAGCGGGGGGAGCCCGATGGACACCGCTGGCGCCGCCCGCCCGGAGGTGGACGACGAGGCCGAGGTGACCCCGCGGGAGCACCGGTACCCGGTGAGCACCCGCGTCGAGCAGGTCACCGGCGAGACGGTCGTGGTGCGCCCCTCGGTCGGCGACTTCGCCGACCAGGAGGTCGTCCGGGTCGGTGACCACGTGCAGGTCCTCTGGCAGGACGCCGCCAGCGTGTGGGCGCTGCCCGCGGAGGTCGCCACCGTCGAGCGCGGCGCCGCCCCCCGCTGGCACCTGACCGTCCTCGGACCCGCGGAGTCCATCCAGCGGCGCGAGGCGGTCCGCGCCCGCCTCGCGGTGGCGGTCACCGTGGTGCTCGACCAGGTCGACCTGGAGGGCGAGGTCGTCGACCTCAGCGAGCGCGGCATCCGCGCCGTCCTCGACGCCTTCGGCAACCCGCCGGCACCGGGCACCGTCGTCCCGCTCACCGTGCACCTGGAGGACGGCGACGTCACGGCGCGCGCCGAGGTCGTGTGGCACCACACCCGGGGCCGTCGCTGGGCCGTCTCGCTGCGCTTCCTCGACCTGCCCGAGCGGGAGCAGGACCGGGTCCGCCGCCGGGTGTTCCAGGCGATGCGCGAGGAGCGCGCCCGCAGTTCCTCCTGAGGGACCCACCCGGCGGCGGACGCTCAAGGACCGGCGGGATCTGCCGATGTACCAACGGCGCCCGAACCGGGACGCCGCAGGAACGCAACCGGGAGGTCCCCATGATCGACGTCGGCGGCAGCCGGCCGACCGCAGACACCGAGGTCCAGTTGACCCCCCTGCGGAAGGGTGTCTCGCTGACCGGGTCGGTCGAGTCCGTCGTGGGCGCCACGCTGGCCGACTCGAGACTCGTGGTCCGCCCGGACGCGCCCCAGCTCGCGAAGGCGTGGGCGATCAAGGCGGGCGACCGGGTCGAGGTCTTCTGGCGCGAAGTCGGGGTCGGCCTGGCCCTGCCGGCCACGGTCGAGGCCGTCCTGTCCGAGGACGACGCCTGCTGGGAGCTGCGGGTCACCGGTCCCGCCGAGCGCAGCCAGCGCCGCCAGGCGGTGCGCGCCGGCGTGCAGCTGCCGATCCGGGTGCACGTCGCGGGCACCGACACGGTGGGGGAGACCGCCGACCTCAGCGAGGCCGGCTGCCGCGTCCTGGTCGACGGGTGGGGGCTGCCCCCGGAACCCGGCCTGCCCGCGGAGATCGCCCTCGACCTGGAGGACGGCGAGCTGATCGCGCCGGCCCGGGTCGTGCGCGTGCTGGTGCGCGGTGCCCGCTGGTGGATCTCCCTGGCGCTCACGAACCCGTCCGAGCAGACCCGGGACCGGCTGCGGCGGCGGGTCTTCGCGGAGCTGCGTGCCGAGCGCGCCCGGCAGGCCGACGCCGACGAGTGACGTCCCGCGGGGACGATCCGACTAGAAGCCCGACCAGCGGGATAGATCCCTGGGCGTGACCGTCCCCGCTCGCCTGCCCGAGGCCCTCACGGCCCTGCGGAACGCCGTCGCGGCCGCTCCGCTCGGCCTGGCCACGCCGGGCAGCGAGGCCTCCCGGCGCGCGGCCCGCGGGGTGGTCGAGCAGGTCGACGACTACCTGCTGCCCCGGCTGCGCGACCTCGACGCCCCGCTGCTCACCGTCGTCGGCGGCTCGACCGGGGCCGGCAAGTCCACGCTGGTCAACAGCCTGGTCGGCGCCCCGGTCACCACGCCGGGCGTGCTGCGGCCGACCACCCGGGCGCCGGTGCTGGTCTGCGCCCGCACCGACGTCACCGCCTTCGAGGGCGACCGCGTGCTGCCCGGCCTGGCCCGGGTCACCGGCGGGGCCGGTGGCCCCGGCACGCTGCAGCTGGTGCCGCGGGACGACGTCCCGCCCGGCCTGGCGCTGCTCGACGCGCCGGACGTCGACTCGGTCGTGGAGTCCAACCGCGAGCTGGCCGCCCAGCTGCTGGCCGCCGCCGACCTGTGGGTCTTCGTCACCACCGCGGCCCGCTACGCCGACGCCGTCCCGTGGGACGTGCTGCGGACGGCGCAGGAGCGCGGCACCGCGCTGGCCGTCGTCCTGGACCGGGTGCCGCCGGGCGCCGCCGGCGAGATCGCCCCCGACCTCGCCGGGATGCTCGACCGCGCCGGGCTGACCGGGGTGCGGCTGTTCGTCGTCGAGGAGCGGCCGCTGGTCGACGGCTTCCTCCCCGAGGACCAGGTCGCCCCGCTGCGCGACTGGCTGCACGCGCTCGCCGCCGACCAGGAGCAGCGGGCCGCCGTCGTCCGGCAGACCCTCACCGGTGCACTGGCCAGCCTGGAGGACCGGGTGGCGGGCATCGCCGCCGAGGTCGAGCAGCAGGCGCAGGCCGCCGGCGCGCTGCGGGAGGCGGCCGCCGCGTCCTACACCGCCGCCTACGAGGGCATCGACGAGGGCGTGCGCAGCGGCAGCCTGCTGCGCGGCGAGGTGCTGGCCCGCTGGCAGGAGTTCGTCGGCACCGGCGAGTGGATGCGCTCGCTGCAGAGCTCGATCGGCCGGCTGCGCGACCGGGTCACCGCCGCGGTCACCGGCCGCCCCTCGCCCGCCGCCGAGCTGCAGGGAGCCCTGGAGACCAGCGTCGAGACGCTGCTGCGCGCCGAGGCCGACCGCGCCGCCGAGCGCACGGTCACCGTCTGGCGGGCGCTGCCCGGCGGCATGCCGCTGCTGGCGGCCGCCGACACCGACCTCGACCGCGTCTCACCGGACTTCCCCGAGGCCGCCGCGGCGCAGGTCCGCGACTGGCAGGGCTACGTGCTCGACCTGGTCCGCGACCAGGGCGCCGACAAGCGGACCCGCGCACGGGTGCTCTCCTGGGGGGTCAACGGCGCCGGCGCCGTCGTCATGGTGGCCGTCTTCGCGCACACCGGCGGGCTCACCGGCGGGGAGGTCGCGGTGGCCGGCGGGACGACGGCGCTGGGCCAGCGGCTGCTGGAGGCGGTGTTCGGTGACGCTGCCGTCCGCTCGCTGGCCGCCCGCGCCCGGGAGGACCTGCAGGCCCGCGCCGACGCGCTGCTGCGCTACGAGCAGGACCGCTTCGACGCACTGGTCGACGCGGCCGGACCGGGGCCCGACGCCGCCGCCGACCTGCGCGCCGCCGCGGCCGCGCTGACCGCGGCCCGGGACCGGGCATGAGGGGACGGACGCCGCCGCTGGCCGACCGGCTGGCGGCGCTGCGCGAGGCGGTCGAGGTCGCCGACGGCCGCCTCGAGGTCCCCGAGCTGGCCGGGGCCCGGACGCTGCTGGCCAAGGCCGGTGCCCGCGAGGCGCTCGGCGACGCCACCGTCGTCGCGCTGGCCGGCGCCACCGGCAGCGGCAAGTCCACGCTGTTCAACGCGCTGTCGGGCAGCGAGGTGAGCACCCCCGGCATCCGCCGGCCGACCACCGGCGTCGCGCACGCGACCGTCTGGGGCGAGCCGCAGGACCGGTTGCTCGACTGGCTGCAGGTGCCGCGCCGGCACCGGCACCCCCCCGAGCCGGCGCTGGACGGCCTGGTGCTGCTGGACCTGCCCGATCACGACAGCGTGCGGCTCGAGCACCGGTTGGAGGTCGACCGGCTGGTGCAGCTGGTCGACGTGCTGGTGTGGGTCCTCGATCCCGAGAAGTACGCCGACGCCGCCGTCCACGAGCGCTACCTGGTGCCGCTGGCCGGGCACGCGGGCGTGCTGCTCGTCGTCCTCAACCAGGTCGACCGGCTCGACCCCGCGGCCACGCGGGCCTGCCTGGCCGACCTGCGTGGGCTGCTCGACCGGGAGGGCCTCGCGGACACGCCGCTGCTGGCGGTCTCCGCGCGCACCGGCACCGGTCTCGGGGAGCTGCGCGCCGACCTGGCCCGGCGGGTGTCGGCCCGGCGGGCGGCGACCGACCGGCTGACCGCGGACGTCCGCGGGGCCGCGACGGCGCTGGCGGCGCACTGTGCTGCTGGGTCCCCCGCCCACCCGCAGGGCGGGAGCGGCGTGGGCCGGGCCGAGCGCGAGCAGCTCACCGATGCCTTGGCCGACGCCGCCGGGGTGCCCGCGGTCACCGCCGCCGTCGAGCGGTCGGTGCGCCGCAGCGGGACGGCGGCCACCGGCTGGCCGCTGGTGCGCTGGACGCGGAAGCTGCGCCCGGACCCGCTCGACCGGCTGCACCTGGGGCAGGGCGCGGGCGACGACGGGGCGGTGGTGGCCCGCACGTCGCTACCGGCTGCCGGCGCGGTGCAGCGGGCCGGGGTGACCCGGGCGGTGCGCGCGGCGCGGGAGGCCGCCGGGGAGGGCCTGCCCCAGGCGTGGCGCGACGAGCTGCGGCGGACCGTCGAGGTGTCGGAGGAGCAGCTGGCCGACCGGCTCGACCTGGCCGTCGCCGGCACCGACCTCGGTCCGCAGCGCACCCCGCTGTGGCAGCGCGCGGTGGGTGGGCTGCAGTGGCTGCTCACCCTGGTCGCGCTGGCGGGCGCGCTGTGGCTGCTGGCGCTGGTGGTCCTCGGCCTCTTCCAGCTCGACGACGTCGTCCCGCTGCCCCGGGTGGAGGGGCTGCCACTGCCCACGCTGCTGCTGGTCGGCGGGTTGCTGGCCGGGGCGCTGCTGGCGCTGGTCGCCCGGCCACTGGTGGGGCTGCGGGCACGCCGGCGGGCGCGGCGGGCCGAGCAGCGGCTGTACGCGGCGGTGGACGTCGTCGCGCAGGAGGAGGTCCTGGCCCCGATGGCCGAGGTCCGCGAGGACCACGACCGCTACAGCGCCGCCGTCAGCCGCGCGCGGAGATAGGTGGCTCCGCAGGGCCGAGACGAGTGCGAACGGCTCAGCGGCGGTCGGGGACGGCACTCAACCGGAGTGGACCGGTCGCGGGGCCCGGAGGGTCCCCGACCGGGACACGGGCAACCGCTCTACGCGGATCGGGGACGGCACGTGGCTGCGGTGTCGCCCGGTAGGGCGACGATGTCATCGCGATGTCACAGCTCAGTCGCGGTGCTCTCCGGCGCGGGGCTCGGGCACCTGACCGGTCTCGAGAGGGGCCAGGCCGTTGGGCAGCATCGCCCAGACGTGCTTGCGGCCCGGGCGGCTCTCCCAGCCGTACTCGGTGGACAGCTGCGCGACCAGGTGCAGCCCCATGCCGCCGAGCGCCGGGTCGCGGTCGACGGCGGGGACCGGCGGGCGGTCGGGCGCCTCGTCGCTGAGGTCGAGCAGCCAGCCGTCGGTGCCCGCGACGACGAGCGCGCGCACCGCACCGCCGCCGTGCCGCAGCGCATTGGACGCCAGCTCCTCGAACACCAGCAGCAGCCCGTCGCGGGCGTCGTCGGTGGACGTCGAGCAGACCGACGGGTGGGCGATGCGTGCCCGCAGGTCGGCCCGCACGCGGGAGACGACGTGCATCGCCTCGAGCTGCCAGTGCCACACGTCGCCCGCGAGGGACGGCACGGGTGCGTGCGGCCACGGCTCCTGGCCCAAGGCAACCTCCTCCGCCGTCGCTGGGCGATCGGGCCGGGGTGGACCCACCACCGACCCGCTCTCCCATCCTGACCGAAAGGCCCGTTCCCCGCAGCGGCGGCCCCTGAGCGTCGTCCCCGGCTCGCGGCGGCGTGCGTGCGGCAGACTGGCCGCGTGCAGGAGCTGTGGCGGGATCTGAGCCGGGTGGTGTTGGCCGACCGGAGTCTCGGCGACGTCCTCGGCGAGGTCACCGACATCGCCGCCCGCAGCATCCCCGGCGCGGAGTCCACCTCGATCACGCTGGTCCGCGGCGACAAGGCCTTCACCGCCGCGCACACCGGGGAGATGGCGTTGGTCGCCGACGAGCTGCAGTACGAGCGCGGCTACGGGCCCTGCATGGACGCCGGGCGGGCCGGCGTGGTGCTGCGGATCGACGACATGCGCACCGAGCAGCGCTGGCCCGACTACACGGCCAACGTGCTCGAGGTCGGCGTGCGGAGCTCGCTGTCGATGCCGCTGCCCTACCAGGGCAGCTCGATCGGCGCGCTGAACATCTACTCGACCGAGCCGGCGGCCTTCGCCTCGCAGGCCTCGGAGGAGGCGGCGACGGCGGTGGCCGAGGCGGTGGCGGTCGCGGTCGCCAACGCCGACGCGCACGACCGGCTGGCCGAGCACGCCCAGAACATGCGGCTGGCGATGGAGTCGCGCGCGGTGATCGAGCAGGCCAAGGGCGTGCTGATGGCTCAGCAGGGGATCGACGCCGAGCAGGCGTTCGAGGTCCTGCGGGGGGCATCGCAGCGCTACAACCGCAAGCTGCGCGACATCGCCCGCGGCATCGTCGAGGGCACCCAGCGGCGCTAGTGGGAGGACGCCCTCCTCCCCACCCTCGCAGACTGAGGACGGGACCCGGGAGGCGGTCGGTCCGCTCAGGTCCGCGCGTCCAGGCTCGCCAGCCGGGTGACCAGGAACTCCACCGCCGCCGCGCTGTCCACCGTCTCCGCCACCTCGACCGCGGTGGGGGACGACGAGACGCTGCGCCGGTCGACCAGCGTCTGCCCGCGGCCTGCGCCCAGGGTGGTGTCGACGACGACGTCCCGGCGCACGGTGCCCAGCGTGCCGGGCACGATCGCCTCGGTCAGCGCCAGCGCGTCGTGCAGCACGACGCCGGTCGTGCCGTAGCTGGTGCGGGCGTGGTCGACGTACTGCTGCAGGATCGCCGCGGCGGTCTCCCCGACCGGCCCGGCCGCGGCGAACCGGGCGATGCCGTCGGCGTCGAGCACGGTGGGCAGCGTGACGTCCAGCCCGACCAGCACGGTGGGGACGCCGGACCCGAGCACCCGCTGGGCGGCCTCCGGGTCGGCCCAGACATTGAACTCCGCGGCCGCGGTGACGTTGCCGCCGCGCGCGGCCGATCCGCCCATGAGGACCAGCCGGCCGATCCGCTCGGCGGCCTCGGGATAGGTGGCCAGCAGCAGCGCGACGTTCGTCCACGGGCCGATCGCGGCCACCGTCACCGGCGCCTCGGCGGCCAGCAGCGCCTCGGCCATCGCGACCGCCGCCGGACGCGGGTCCACCGCGGCCGGCGAGGGCGCCAGCTGGACGCCACCCAGGCCGGTCTCGCCGTGCACGTGGCCGGCCCGCTCGGGCTGCCGGTAGACCAGCGAGTCGCGGGCGCCGGCGGCCACCGGGACGTCGGAGCGCCCGGCAAGGTGCAGCACGCGCAGCGCGTTGTCGGTGGTCTGCGCCAGTTCGACGTTGCCGTGCACCGTGGTGACCAGCCGCAGGTCGACCTCCGGGCTGGCCAGCGCCAGCAGGATGGCCAGGGCGTCGTCGATACCGGGGTCGGTGTCGATCACGAGGGGGGTCGCCACGGGCCCGATCCTGTCAGCCGCGCGGAGCGCCCCCGGCCGCGCTCGGCCGACGTCCGGCCAGCCGGGTGACCACGTACAGCACGACCCCGGCCAGCAGCAGCAGCGCGGCGAGGCCCCAGACCTGCGCCTCCTGCTGCCACAGGAGCAGCAGGCACGAGGCGATGCCGAGCACCGGCAGGACCGTCGGGGCGCGGAAGTGCTCGGCCTCGGCGCGGTCGCGGCGCAGCACCAGGACCGCGGTGTTCGTGCTGAGGAAGACGAACAGCAGCAGGAGCACCACGGTGTTGGCCAGCGTGGACAGGTCGCCGACGAGGGTGAGTGCCATCGCGACCAGCGTGGTGACCGCGATCGCGACCCACGGCGTCCGGCGGTTGGGCAGCACCCGGCCGAGGACGCCGGGCAGCAGCCGTTGCTCCGCCATCCCGTACGCCATCCGGCTGGCCATGATCATCGTGAGCAGCGCGCCGTTGGCCACCGCGACGAGCGCCACCGCGCTGAACAGCCAGTCGGGGATCCCGGCGTCCGCGGCGCGCACCACCTCCAGCAGCGGGCCGGTGGAGGCGGCGAGCTCCTCCGGGGGCAGCACCACAGAGGCCGCCAGGCCGACCAGGACGTACACCACACCGGCGGTGAGCAGCGCGCCGAACAGCGCCCGCGGGTAGACCCGGCGCACGTCGCGCACCTCCTCGGCGAGGTTGGCCGAGGTCTCGAAGCCGACGAAGGAGTAGTAGGCCAGCAGCGCGGCGGCCAGCACCGCCGAGGCCGGGGCGACGCCGGGCTGGAACTCCACGGTGCGGCCGAGGTCGCCGTCCCCACGGCCGAGCACCAGCGCACCGAGGACGACGACGAGCACCAACCCCGACACCTCGACGAGCGTCATCACCAGGTTGGCGCGCAGCGACTCGCGGATGCCGCGGGCGTTGAGCAGCGCCACCAGCAGCAGGAACACCAGCGCGGCGGGGGTGGCGGGCACGTCGAGGAAGACGCCCAGGTAGTCGCCGGCGAAGGCCAGCGCCAGCCCGGCCGCGCTGGTCACACCGGCGGCGAGCATGCAGAAGCCCACGAGGAACGCGACGAGCGGCTGCCGGAAGGCCCGCTCGGCGTACACCGCCGACCCGCCGGCGCGCGGGTACTTGGTGGCCAGCTCCGCGTAGGACGCCGCGGTGAGCAGGGCCAGCAGCAGCGCGACGAACAGCGGCACCCAGATCGCCCCGCCCACCTCGGCGGCCACCCGGCCGGCCAGCGCGTAGACGCCGGCGCCGAGGACGTCGCCGAGGATGAACAGGAACAGCAGCGGCCCGGTGACGGCCCGGCGCAGCCGGGTGTCGGTCCGGTCGGCGGGTGGTGCGGCCTGGTCTGTCACCGGTCGAGTCTCAGCAGGGCCGCACGGCCGGGCAACCGGAGCGGACCGGGCGGTCCAGAACCCGACACGCCGGGCGCGTCGTGCCGCGTCCCGAGGTCACCGACGCCCTGACCAGCGCCTCCCGCGCTCGGAGGGGGTGATCGTGTCGACAAGCGGCCGCCCGGTGGGGCGGGTCACCGTCCGCCTCGGGGCGCCGTCGCAACGGTTCGGTCACGCGCTCTCCGGGAGGTGTCGCAGGAGGCCATCGTGCGGGGCCGCCGTCCCTACCGTTCTCCCTGTCCGCAGCGACCGCGGCACCGACCTCAGGAGGACGTCATGGCGAACGACCGGGCAGTGGCTCCGCGTCCGTCGCGCTCGGCTGACGACCTGGAGGAGGACCCGCCTGCCCCCCGCTACTCGCAGGCTCGCGGGACCCTGCAGGCGGCCCACCTGCGGCCCGGCCGCCCGGCGCTGCGCCGCGCCGGCGCGGCGCGCCGGCCGGCCGCCGTCCGCCCCGTCCCGGTGCCCGCGGCGCGCCCCCGGCCGCTGCCCCCGGCGCCGGTCCCCGCGCCGGTCTGGACCGCGCCGGCCCCGGCTCCCGGGCCCCGCCGGGGCCTGCGGGCGCGAGTGCGCGGCCTGGTCCGCCGGCTGGCGCTCTGGGGCGCCGGTCCCGACGGCGCCCACCTCGCCTGGGGACGCCCGGCCGCGCCGGCTCCCCGCCCCGACGGCCCGGTGGTGCTCACCGAGCTGCCGAACACCCCCACGGTCCGGCCCGCGGCGCCTTCCCCCGCCGCGGCGCTACCCCCGGCCCGGGTCCCCCGGCCGGCTGCCCGCCCCCGCGTCCCGGTGGTCGCCCCGCTCGCCCGGCAGGTGCCGGCACCGCGGCCTGCCCCCGCACCGAGGACCGCGCAGGCAGGCCGCCCGCCGGGTGTCGCCCGGGCCTCCGCCCCGGCCCGGAGCCGGGGCGATCCGCGACCCCCTCCGGCCCGCGGGCAGCCATCCGGCTGAGAAAGGACCCCGTCCTCCCCACCCCTCGCACGCTCGGGGTGGGACCCGAGACGGGGCCGCTCTCAGGACGGACGCCGTCCCCCGCTCCGCCTCCCGGCACCGGCCGTCGCCCCCTCCGGCGGCCGCAGCACGGTGGTCTCCGCTCCTCCCGACCGACCCCGCAACCGCTCCTGGCTGTCCCCTCCGACGGTGCTCCCCCCGTCGCCCCAGACGTCGCTGCTCCACCGGTACCCGCCTCGACCCCCCGCCGACTGCGCCCCGAACGCAGCGCGCGGACCCTCCAGGGAGGCGGCGACCGCAGTGCGGCACGGCTGGCCAGCGACGCGGTCCGTCCGACGGGACGACAGGTCCGCGCCGGTACCCGTCCCCCGGGTCTCTGACCGGCACCGACCTGGCCCGGCGCCGTGGCGGGCGGGTGCCGGCCGCAGCTGGCCCGGGAGTCGACCGCAGGAGACGACCCGCAGCCAGGAGCCGGTGCGCCGCAGGACGCGCCTCCCGCGCCGGACACCGCCGTTCCCCCGCCGACGGCGGGCGCCCTCCCGGCCCGGGGCGCCCGCCGTCGGCGTCGGTGTGGTCCCGCGCAGTGCGCAGTAGTCACATCCGGCACAAGGGGTGGCCGCGGTGGCTCCGGGCGTGAGACAAAGGGAGGACCGCGCGTCCCGGGTGCTCCCACGGGGCAAGTGGACGACAGTCCTGACGTCCGTGCCCGAGGATGCGAGTGAGTCGACCGTGAACCTGGATCGGACGCCGGCGGAGACCGGGGAGCCCGACCCGGAGGCCGCGGCCACCCGCCTGCGCTTCGACCTGGCCATCGACGCGGCCGGGATCGGCAGCTTCGACTGGGACCTGGTGACCGGCCGGCTGGAGTGGGACGACCGGCTGCTGGAGATCTTCGGCTACGACCGGGCCGGCTGGCCCGGGACCATCGAGGCCTTCGCCGAGCGTCTCCACCCCGACGACGCGACCCGCACCCTCGAGGCGCTGCAGCGCGCCATCGACACCCAGGGGGAGTACGACGCCGAGTTCCGGGTGGTCCTGCCCACCGGCGAGACGCGCTGGGTGCAGGGCCGGGGCCGGGCGCTGGCCGACGAGTCCGGCACCTCCGTGCGCCTGCTCGGGGCGGGGTACGACACGACCGAGCACCGCCAGGCGGACGCCCGGGTGGCCCGGGTGCTCGAGTCGATGAACGCCGCGTTCTTCGCCCTCGACCGGGACTGGCGGTTCACCTACGTCAACGGCGAGGCCGAGCGGGTGCTGCAGCGCTCGCGCGGCGACCTGCTGGGCGGTGACATCTGGGAGCTGTTCCCCGCCGCCGTGGGCAGCGACTTCGAGGTGCACTACCGCGGAGCGGCGGCCACCGGGCGCGAGCGGGTCTTCGAGGCCTACTACCCGGCGCCGCTGGACGCTTGGTACGAGGTCCGGGCGTGGCCGGGCCCCGACGGGCTGTCGGTCTACTTCCTCGACGTCACCGAGCGCCGGGCCGCCGAGGCGCGGGCCCGCGCCAGCGCCGCCCGGCTTGCCCTCATCGCCGAGGTCGGCGCGGTGACCGGCGAGACCCTGGGCTCCGGAGCGGGGGAGGACGCCGCGCTGCAGCGGCTGGCCGAGTCCGTCGTCCCGGTACTGGGGGACTGGGTGATCGTCAGCCTCGCCGGCGAGGACGGCCGGATGCGGGACGTCGGCAGTTGGCACCGGGACCCGGCGCTGCGGGCGACCGTCGCGCGCTACGCCGAGCTGCGCCTGGCCTCGATCCAGCCGGACGCGCCGATCCTGCGGGCGCTGGCCTCGGGCCGGACGATGACCGTCGCCGACGTCGGCGCGGCTGTCGGGCGCACCCTGCCCCCCGGCGAGGTCAGCGACGTCTTCTGGACCCTCGACCCGCGGACGGCGGTGACGCTGCCGCTCGCCGCCCGTGGCCGCACGCTGGGCGCGCTGAGCACCTACCGCTCCGCCGGGCGGCCCGCCGCGGACGAGGACGACGTCGCCACGGCCCAGGAGGTCGCGGCGCGCGTCGCGCTGGCGCTGGACAACGCCCGGCTCTACGAGCAGCAGCGCCGGCTGGCCGAGGGCCTGCAGCGCAGCCTGCTCAGCGCCCCTCCGGCGCCGGACGCCGCGGAGATCGTCGTCCGCTACCGGCCGGCTGTGGAGGTCGCCCAGGTCGGCGGCGACTGGTACGACGCGTTCGTCCAGCCCTCCGGGACGACGATGCTGGTGATCGGCGACGTCGTCGGCCACGACACCGAGGCCGCCGCGGCGATGGGGCAGCTGCGCGGGTTGCTGCGCGGCATCGCCTACCGCGACGGCGTCGGCCCGGCGCAGGTGCTCAGCGACCTCGACGCCGCCGTGCAGGGGCTGGGCATGCGCACGATGGCGACCGCGGCGGTGGCGCGGGTCGAGCAGAGCCCCGAGCAGCGGGACTCCGGGCTGACCACGCTGCGCTGGTCGAACGCCGGGCACCCGCCACCGCTGGTGCTGCACACCGACGGCCGGGTGGAGGCGCTCGCGGCCGAGCGGCCGGAGCTGATGCTGGGCGTCGACCCGGCTGCGTCGCGGTCCGAGAGCGTGCTGACCGTGCGCCGCGGGACGACCCTGCTGCTGTACACCGACGGGCTGGTGGAGGGCCGCGACCTGCCCCTGGACGAGGGCATCGGCCGGCTGAGCGCCGCGCTGGCCGACCTCGGCGACCAGCCGCTGGAGCGGCTCTGCGACGCGGTCATCGAGCGGCTGCGCCCCGAGGGGCTGCAGGACGACATCGCCCTGGTCGCCATCCGCCTGCACCCCCAGGGCTGAGCCGGGCGGTCACCGGCCGGCGCGCCCTGCTGGCAGCGACGAGTCCGTTCGGCGCTCCCCAGCGGGATCGTCACCCGGCGGGTCGTACGGGGTGGCGCGCCCGTGGCACTCCGCCCGACCAGCACCATGCCCGTTCGAGGTCCCTCTCACGGGCGGCTGCCCGTCAGCCGTCGAGGAGCTGGTCGGTCAGCGGTGGGCGGACGGCAAGAGCGTTCCGCCGGGTCACCGCAGCACCGGGAACACCAGGTGGGTGACCCTGTCGCCCTGCAGGCAGACCGTCGGGTTGCCGAGCAGGACGTCCCGGGACGACAGCTTGCCGAAGAAGGGACGGTTGCCCTCGCCCATCACGACGGGGACCAGGTCGACGGCCACCTCGTCGAGCAGCCCCAGGTCCAGGCACTGCCGGGCGATGGTGCCCCCGGTGATCGCGACGACACGGTCGCCGGCGAGCTCCTGAGCTCGTGCGACCGCGGCCGCGATCCCGTTGGTCACGAAGGTGAACGGAGCGTCGGGGTGCGCCTCGGCCCAGTCCGCCGGGACCCGGTGCGTCACGACGACGACGGGGACGTCCAGGGTGTGTCGGCCCTGCCAGCCCTCGGCCACCTCGAAGAGCGTCCGGCCACAGACCAGCGCCCCCAGCGAGGACGTCCACCGCCGCCAGTGCTCCGCGCTGGCCGGGGTCAGGTGGACGGTGAAGTCGCCGGCGGGGGTCGGGATCGCGACCTCGCCGTTCTGCAGCCAGTCGAACAACCGGCCGATGGTGTTGTCCTGCTTGGCGACGTACCCGTCGAGGGACATGATCGCGTTCGCTACCACTCTGCCCACGGATCCTCGCTCCTCAGGTGTGCTCTGGCCGGTGGACCCGCGCGAGGATGCCGCTGGGGAGCGGCTCGGCCTCGATGAGCCCCAGGTGCCGCGAGCACGGGAGTTGGTCGAACAGGGCCTGTCCGCGGCCCAGGACCAACGGCTGGACCAGGAGGCGGTACTCGTCGACCAGGTCCGCCGCGGCCAGCGCGCCGGCCGACCGGCTGCCGCCCCGGACGATGACGTCCGGGCCGGGCTCAGCCTCGATGGTCGAGATCTCGGTCGCCAGGTCGCCCCGCGCGACTCGGGTCGCCGGCCAGGTGGCCTCGGCGTCGCCGAGCGTCTTCGAGGACACCACCTCGGGGATGTCGTTCATCGGCCCGGCGTACGGATCCTGCGACTGCGGCCAGTACGACGACAGCTCCTGGTAGGTGACGCGGCCCATGAGGTGGGCACCGGCCTCGCTGATGCCGTCGAGCTCCCACTGCTCCAGTTCGACGCCCTCGGGGATGGCGATCCCGGGGTGCTCACGGTCGCTGCCGACGAACCCGTCCAGGGACATCGACAAGTACGAGACGACGTCTCGCATCACCACCACCAGATCCCTTCACGAGGGCCTGTCGCCACGGGTGGCCGTAGCGTGGTGGCGTGCAGCAGAGCGGTGCACGGCTGTCCCGGGCGAGTGAGCGCCTCCCGGCGGAGGCGCGGCCGCTGATGTAGGTGAAGACCCGCCACCTCGGCCGAACTCATCGCGCGGCCGGCCCCGAGCTCCCGGAACCGACCGGGCGGTGCAGATCTGCCGAGCGCGAGCTGGGGTGCGAACGGGTCGCGCTCGTCGGGAGTCCTGGTTGGCGAACCGCCAACGGTGCAACTCACAGCAGCGAACGGGCTGACGTGCTGCGGTCCCGTGGGGGATCCCCGGCTGGGACGGCGCGCGCAGCGTCCCATCCGGCGTCAGGTCCAATGAGGACGTGACAGGCAGCGACGCGGCGTCGATTCGAGATGCTCTCGAGCTCGCCGTCATCCGAGCGATGAAGCAGCGCGACCGCGGCGCACTCGCCGCGTACCGGACGGCGCTCGGAGCCATCGACAATGCGGAGTCCGTCCCATCGGGCACGTCGCACCAGGCCGGTGCATGGGAACTGTCCGCGGTCGGAGCCGGCCGGACCGATGTACAGCGACGCCTGCTCACCGAACAGGACATGATCGACATCGTCCTGCAGGAGGCGAACGAGCGCCGGGCTGCCGCCGAGTCACTGGGTGGCGCGGAGCCCGAGGCGGCACAGCGGCTCCGCGACGAAGCAAGCCTGCTCCAGGCCTTGGTCGTTGGCACCGGACCCACTCCTCCCGGTGAGGACGACACCGGGCTCTGAGAGATCTCGTCCGGCACTCAGGGGCGTAGGCCCCAGGAGCGCCTCGAGCTCTGCGATGGCCTGGGCCTCAGCAGAGATCGATGGTGGATCGTGGTCTCGGGCCGCAGCACCAGCCTCTGACCGGAGGCTGCGGTGAGTGCTCCTGAGGCGGCGAGGTCATCGACTCGGTACCGGTCACGGGACAGTCGCTCGAGGGAGGCCTGCGTTGCCGTGCCATGCTCGCGGCTGTGCCGTATGGCCGGTACCGGCCATCGGCGGTACCAGGCGGGTCGGGGCGGCGCTCGGCTCCCGGCATCTCCATCAGAGTCGCCGCACCTGCCAGCGGGCGCTGCCCGGCGCCCGCTGGCGACCCGTCCCAGTGACCGATCGAGCTACGGCACGGTCGCGGTGGTGCCCGGCGGCTGCTCAGGAGCGGCCTCGAGGATGCGCTGGACGATTGCGGCGACGACGGCGTAGTGGTTGCGGCAGCCCGCCAGGGGCGTCCGCGGAGAGGAGTGGTGGACGTGCGTGCGCTGACCTACTACGTGGGGGTGAGCCTGGACGGGTACATCGCCGCCCCCGACGGCTCCTACGACTTCTTCCCTGTCGATCGATCGGTGCTGGACTTCATAGCCGAGGAGTTCCCCGAGACCCTCCCCAGCCACGTGCGGGCTCACCTGGGCCTCATCGCGCCGGGCACCCGGTTCGACACCCTGCTGATGGGCCGCGCCACCTACGCCCCGGCCCTGCAGGCGGGGATCACCAGCCCGTACGCGCACCTGCGCCAGTACGTGGCCTCCACCACCCTGCCCGCCGGCTCCGATCCGCAGGTGACGGTGGTGTCCGAGCCCCTCGCCCTGATCCGCCAGCTGAAGCAGGAGCACGGCGCCGGGATCTGGCTGGCCGGCGGAGGCACGCTGGCCGGAACGCTGCTGGACGAGATCGACGAACTGGTCATCAAGCGCTACCCGGTGGTGATCGGCACCGGCATCCCGGCCATCGCCGCCGATCACGCCTCTGCGCTGCCCTTCACGGTCACCGACCAGCGCACCTTGACCGGCGGCACCACGGTCACCAGCTACACCCGCGTGAGGGCATGACCCCGGCCTGCCGCCCGCGGGTGGCAGTGCCCAGGCCTGGCTGGTCCCCCCACCGATGACGGACCCTCCTGCAGTGCGTTCTCGGTGCATCGACGCCCGCGGTTCGCCCCTGGCCGATGAAGAGCAGCGTCACGGTCAGGTCACGTGGCGCCCCAGGGGTTGCGGTCCGCGTGGCGCGCGGTGGCTGGACGATCGGCAAGCGGTACGCGTCCGGTGGCCGATCCTCTCCGGGACGCCATGGCCGTCCCGCTGCCCCGGTGAGAGGTGGCCGCTGAGGGCTCGCCTTGCGGGGACGCCGGCCCATGAGGACGTCGGACGGTGGGATGCCGGTCCAGTCGCAGGAGGACGGCGAACCGAGCGATGACTTCTGGACGTCTGTCGGGTCGGTGCTGAGGAAGCGGGATCCGTCCTCAGGAGGGCATCGTGGAACTCGACCGAGCGACTGTGTGCCTGCCCATCAAGGACCGTTCGGTGTCACACGCCTTCTACGCCGCCCTCGGGTTCGTGGCAGTTGGTGAGCCGGGTGACGATGGCCTTCCCGAGCCCCTGCAG
The DNA here is from genome assembly GCF_053502545.1 of Geodermatophilus sp. URMC 65. Taxonomy (NCBI): domain Bacteria; kingdom Bacillati; phylum Actinomycetota; class Actinomycetes; order Geodermatophilales; family Geodermatophilaceae; genus Geodermatophilus; species Geodermatophilus sp. URMC 65. Next base: position 2,560,141 of record NZ_CP199954.1, on the reverse strand, counting down.
TTCGAGATCAGCGTCGGTATGCGGGTGATGCTGATCCCGGCGGTCGGCTTCGGCTGGGTGATCGGCCGCCGGCGACGATCGCCCCGGAATGCGCACGAGTGTCTCGTCGTGATCGGGCTGGGCACCGATGCCGAGGTCGACGAGCTGATGCGTCGCGCACAGGATGCCGGCGCCGACATCGTCTTCGAATCCGGAGACCAGACATGGGGCTCCGTCCCGGTGGACGATGACCTCGCGGAGACGCGAAGCCCTGATGCCTACGCCGGCGCGTTCGCCGATCCCGACGGCCACATGTGGCAGGTCACCCGCGCGGACGGCGTCCTCATCCGATGAGCCGGTCGCGAACCCACTCTCCGCTGGGATCGCAAGGGAGCGCAGCCTCATGGCCATCCGCACCGCCCGTACCGCCTGGAACGGCACCCCGCAGGAGGGGGCCGGCCAGGTCGAGCTCAGCAGCTCCGAGGTCGGCACGTTCGACGTGTCCTTCCCCGAGCGCACGGCCGAGGACGCCTGGGGCACCACGAGCCCCGAGGAGCTGATCGCGGCGGCCCACTCGTCGTGCTTCTCGATGGCGCTGTCCTACGAGATCGCCGAGGCCGGTGGCACGCCGCGGTCGCTGGAGGTCTCCGCCGACGTGACCCTCGGCCAGGAGGACGGCGCGCCGACCATCACGAAGATCGCGCTGACCGTCCGTGGCGAGGTCGAGGGCATCGACGCCGCGGGGTTCGAGCAGGCCGCTCAGGCCGCCAAGGCCGGTTGCGCGGTCAGCCGCGCGCTCGCCGGGGTCGACGAGGTCACCCTCGACGCCACCCTGGAGAGCTGACCTCGCCGTCCGCGTCGATCTCCACGGCCGGCGCCGTGATCCTGACCTCGCGGCCCCGCACCAGGACGACATCCCCGCGCGGTCCGGTGGCCACGACCCCGACACGGCTCCGGGCACCTCGTGCACTGCGTCCGATCAGGGGGCGAGCACGGCCCAGACGTGCTTGACGCCGGCGGTGACGTACCAGCCGTGGTCGGTGGCCAGCTCGGCGATGAGGTAGAGCCCGAGCCCGCCGTCGCTGGGGTCGCGGTTGACGGCGGGGGCGGGCGGGGTGTCCGGCGCGCCGTCGCGGACCTCGATCAGCCAGGCGTTCGCCAGGGGACGCACGGTGGCGCGGACCCGGCCGCCGCCGTGTCGCAGTGCGTTGGAGGCCATCTCGTCGAGGGCCAGGACCAGCCGGTCGCGCAGGTCGGCCTGGTGGGGGCCGCCGATGTGGGCCCGCACCTCGGCGCGGACGACGGGCAGCTCGGCGACGCTCTCGAGGTCCCAGGCGAAGTGCTCGGGAGCCGCGGGTGGTCGTGCGGACGGCCACAGCTGCCTGGCCGTCTCGCCTGTCACGCTGTGGTCCCCTCACGTGCTCGTCCCGCCCGGAGGCGCACCCTGGCCCTCGCCCGCTGGGCGTGACCCATCGTCGGCTCGCGAGCGAGTCGAACACCTGCGTATGGGTCCACGCGGGCGGTCCCAAACATCGTGAGACAGGTGTCACACCCCGGCCAGCGCAGGCGGTGTGCCCCGGCGACCTGCCAGGGCGGCTCAGCGGATCGCAACCGCGGTGACACCGTGGTGGAACACGCGGCAGCGAGCCTGCTCCGGGAAGCGACCCCCCACCCCCAGGAGTGCTGCGATGGCGACCACCCGGCCGGCGAGCCCCCGGACGTTCGACCGCACCGACCCGAACGCCCGGCCGCCGTGGACCGAGGCGGTGCCGCTGGGCCTGCAGCACGTGCTGGCGATGTTCACCTCGAACCTCACCCCGGCCATCCTGCTGGCCGGGGTCATCGGCGCGACGACCGGCGAGGCGGTGCTGCTGGTGCAGGCCGCGCTGCTGTGCGCGGGGCTGGCCACGCTGCTGCAGACCGTCGGCATCGGCCCGGTCGGCAGCCGGCTGCCGCTGATGATGGGCTCGGGATTCGCGTTCATCGCCGTCGCCGTCCCGCTGGCCGGGGACTTCGGTCTGGACGCCGTCCTCGGCGGGGTGCTGGTCACCGCCGCCGTCCAGGTGGCCATCGCGCTGGGCATCCACCGCGTCGCCGGGCTGTTCCCGCCGGTGGTGACCGGGACGATCATCCTGGTCATCGGCCTGGGGCTGCTGCCCAGCGGCATCAACCTGGCCGCCGGCGGCGTCCGCTCGCCGGACTTCGGCGCACCGGTCAACCTGGGCATCGCCGGCCTCGTGCTGGTGGTCACCGTGGTCCTCAACCAGTTCTGCCGCGGGCTGCTGTGCAGCGCATCGGTGCTGATCGCGGTGGCCGTCGGCTACCTGGTGTCGATCCCGCTGGGCCTGCTCGACCTGTCCGGCGTCGGTGACCGGCCGCTGGTCGCGGTGCCGACGCCGTTCGAGTTCGGGGTGTCCTTCCCCCTGGTCGCGGTGCTGTCGATGGCCGTCGTCGGAGTGGTCAACATGGTGGACTCGGTGGGCACCGTGCACGCGGTGACCGAGGGCGGCGCGGGCCGGCCGGCGACCGCGCGGGAGCTGCGCGGCGGCATCCTCGCCGAGGGCGGCAGCGCGGTGCTCGGCGGCGCCTTCGGCGCCCTGCCGACGACGATGTTCAGCCAGAACATCGGCCTGGTCGCCCTCACCAAGCAGATGAGCCGGCACGTGGTCACCCTCGGCGCGGTCGTGCTGGTGGCCCTCTCGCTGCTCCCGCAGGTCGCCGCGGTGCTCGCCGCGATCCCGCCCGCGGTCCTCGGCGGCGGGGTGCTGGTGCTCTTCGGCATGGTCGTCGCGATCGGCATCCAGCTGCTCAGCAAGGACGGCCTGGACACCCGCGCGCTGCTCATCGTCGCGCTGTCGGTCGGCCTGGGCCGGGGCGTCGCCGCCGCGCCGGACGCCGTCGACCGGGTGACCGGCGAGTGGGGCGCGCTGTTCGACTCGGGCATCGTCGTCGCGGCCGTCGTCGCCGTCGTCCTGAACCTCGTGCTCCCCGGCAGGAGGGGCCGCACGGAGGACCCGCCGGCGCCGGCCGAGGTGGTCGTGGCGGACGTCGCCGCGGAGCACCGTCCGCCCGCGGGCTGACGGTCAGGCCAGGGCCGCCAGGTAGTCCCGGACGGCGGATGGGGCACGCATCACCGGCCCCATCACCGCGATCCCGTGCGCACCGGCGGCGACCAGGTCCGGCACGTGCTCCGGCAGTACGCCGCCGAGCGCGTAGACCGGCGGGCCCGGCGGCCGCAGGCGGGCGAACCCCTCGACGCCGAGAGCTGGGCCGTAGCCGGGTTTGGACGCGGTGGGGAACACGGGGGAGAGGAAGGCCCAGTCGCAGCCCTCGGCGCGGGCCTGCGCCAGCTCCGCCGCGGAGTGGCAGGAGCGGCCGACCAGCGCCGGGCGCGGGTCGGGGAACGGCTCGGCCGCGGCCAGGTGGACGGCGGGCTGGACGGCGCGGTGGGCGGGCCCGGGGACCGACCCGGCCGTGACCAGCAACCCGCCCACCGGGTCGAGCACGGCGCGGAGGTCGGCGGCGAGGGCCGCGCGCTCGTCGTCCGGCAGGTCGCGGTCGCGCAGCAGGACCGCCCGGGCCCCGGCGGCGACGGCGTCGGCCACCACGCCTGGCAGCGGCCCGGCGGCCTGCACCCGGTCGGTGACGACCAGCAGCCGTGGCAGGCGTGCTGTGCTGTCCGCGGAGAACTCGCTCACAGCTCCGGCAGGCCCTCGAAGGACGTCGACGCCTCGGCGTGCCAGCGGCGCGGGATGCGGCCGGCGAGCTTGGCCAGCCGCCCGCCCTCGACCGCCTGCCGCATGGCCAGTGCCATCCTCTCGGGGTCGCGGGCGCGGGTCACCGCGGAGGCCAGCAGCACCGCGTCGCAGCCGAGCTCCATCGCCAGGGCGGCGTCCGAGGCGGTGCCGATGCCGGCGTCCAGCACCACCGGGACGTCGACGCCCTCCCGCAGCAGCGCGATGTTGTGCGGGTTGCGGATGCCCAGCCCGCTGCCGATCGGCGAGCCCAGGGGCATGACCGCGGCGCACCCGGCGTCCGCCAGCCGGCGGCCGAGGATGGGGTCGTCGGTGGTGTAGGCGAGCACGGTGAAGCCGTCGGCGACCAGCTGCTCGGCGGCGTCGAGCAGCTCGACGGCGTCGGGCAGCAGCGTGTGCTCGTCGCCGATCACCTCCAGCTTGACCCACGGCGTGCCGAACGCCTCCCGGGCCAGCCGCGCGGTCAGCACGGCCTCGCGGGCGGTGCGGCAGCCGGCGGTGTTGGGCAGCAGCCGCACGCCGCAGCGGTCGAGCACCTCGAGCATCGACGCGCTCGACGACGCCTCCACCCGGCGCAGCGCCACCGTGACCAGCTGGGTGCCCGAGGCCCGCACCGCCGCCTCGAGGGTCTCCAGGTCGGGCACGCCGCCGGTGCCGAGCAGCAGCCGGGAGGTGAAGGTCTCACCGGCGATCACGAACGGGTCGGTGGCCTCCTCGCGGGCGAGGGCGGGAGCCAGGTCGGACGTGGTCATGTCAGCCTCCTGCGGTCGGGGCGAGGACCTCGAGGGTGTCGCCGGGGGAGATGCGCGTCCCCGGCCAGCTGCTCCGGGGGACGACGTCCCCGTTGAGCGCGACCGCGACCCGGTCGTGCGCGCCGCTGCGCGCGGCGACCAGGTCGGCGACGGTGGCGTCCGTGGCCAGCTCGGTGTCCTCGCCGTTGACGGTGACCTGCATGACGGCTACCTCCCGAAGCGGTCGGCGGTGAAGGGGGCGGCGAGCTCGGGCAGCACGCCGGTGGCCAGCAGCTCGGCGGTCACCTCGGCGGTGACCGGGGTGAGCAGCACGCCGTTGCGGTGGTGCCCGGTGGCCAGCACCAGGCCCGGCAGCGGACCGGGGCCCAGGAGCGGGGCGTTGTCCGGCGTGCCGGGGCGCCACCGGGCCAGCGTCTCGACCAGTTCCAGCTCGCTGATCCCGGGGACGACGTCGATCGCGTCGTGCAGCAGGTCGTGCACCCCGCCCGCGGTGACGGTCGGGTCGAAACCGCGGTCCTCGGTCGTCGCGCCGACGATGAGCCGGTCGCCCGCGTAGGGCACCAGGTAGACGGGCCGCCCGCGGACCAGCGCGCGCACTGTGCCCTCGAGCAGGTCGCTCGCGCCGGCCAGCCGCAGGATCTGGCCCTTCACCGGGCGCACCGGCAGCGGCGGGACCCCGGGCAGGCGGCCGCTGTGCGCGCCGAGCGCGAGGACGACGGTGCTGGCCGACACCGTGCCGCCGTCCGCCGTCTCCAGGCCCACCGCCCGCCCCCCGACGACGCGCAGCTCGGTGACCCGGTCGCGCACCAGGCGCACTCCGGCGTCCAGCGCGGCGACCAGCAGCGCGGCGTGCAGGGCCCGGCCGTCGACGGAGTGGTCGCCGGCGACGAGCAGCCCGCCGCGCACCCGCGGCGTGAGCGATGGCTCGCGGCGGCGGGCCTCCCGGGGGGTGAGCCGCTCGGCGTCCAGGCCCAGCTCCCGCTGGAAGGCGTGCAGTGCGGCGAGCTCGCGGACGTCGTCCTCGTCGAAGCCGACGACGAGCGTGCCGGCCGTGCGCAGCCCGACCGGGGTGCTGCTGGCCCGCTCGACCTCCGCGGCGAAGGCCGGCCACCGCTCGACCGAGGCCAGGCCCAGCCGCAGCAGCGCCTCCTCGCGGTAGCCGGCCTCGGTGACCGGGGCGAGCATCCCGGCGGCGGCGGCCGACGCGCCGGTGCCGGGGGAGTCGTCGACGAGGGTGACCGAGAGCCCACGCCGGGCCGCCTGCCAGGCCGTGGCCAGCCCGATGAGCCCCCCGCCGGCGACCGCGACGTCGCTCATGCCGGCAGTCTCCGCCGGCGCAGCCACCCCGGCAGGCAGACCAGCGCGGTGAGCAGCACCGCGACACCCAGGCCCACCAGCGACGCCGACCAGCCGTTGGCCGGGTCGATGCCGAGGTCGGCCTGGCGGGCGGTCCACCACGCCGTCCAGCCGGCGCCCGAGCCGGAGAGGTGGGTCGGCAGCGTGAGTTGGTAGGCCAGGAAGCCGGCGAGCCACGGCAGCAGGAGCAGCGGCCGGGCCGGGGCGGTGGCGGAGGTGTCCCAGGCGCCGCGCGGGGTGGTGGAGTAGGCGACGGCGAAGACCCCGACCAGCGGGACGAACACCGCGCCGATGAGGAAGAGGAACGGCTCGTAGGCGGCGATGTCGAAGGTCAGCGCCAGCAGCGTCGCGACGGTGCCGACGGCCACGGCGAGCAGCCGGCGGTCGGCGCGGACGACGAGGTTCTGCGTCGACACCGCGGTCGAGTAGACGTTGGCGAAGGCCTCGTCGAGCTCCACGGCGACCAGCACGAGCACCGCCACCGCCCCGAGCGGGACGGCGAGCAGGGCGTCGATGACGTCGAGCCCGGAGCTGCCGTAGGCGGCCAGCGCGAGGACGCCGAGGGTGAACATCGCGACGGTGGCCAGGCCGTAGCCGAGCGAGGCCCCGGTGAACGCCGCCCGGCCGCTGCGCACGTGCCGGGTGTAGTCGGCGACCAGCGGGAACCAGGAGATCGGCAGGGCGATGACGATGTCGGCCGCCGTCCAGAACGACGTCGCGGCACCGTTCGTCAGCGGCGGCAGCGGCTCGGCGAGCACCTCGACGAAGAGGTAGACCACCGCGGCCAGCGCCGCCCACACGGCGTAGCGGGCCAGCACACGGGCCACGCCCAGCGGGCGCAGCGCCATCGCGGTGGCCAGCACGCCGGCGACCAGCACGAACGGCCAGCGCGGCGCGTCGAGCACCCGCGACGCGGCCTCGGCGATGATGACGATCTCGAAGGTCGCCCAGCCGACGCACTGCACGAGGTTGAGCGCGGTGGGCAGCGCGGAGGCGCGGCGGCCCAGCAGCCCGCGCAGCAGCACCATCGTCGGCACCCGCTCCCGCGCGCCGGCCGCGGCGGCCAGCCCGAGGAGGACGGCGCCGATCGCGGCGCCGACGACGATCGCGCCGAGCGTCGTCGACAGCGGCCGGCCCGGGAGGACGACGAACACCGCGGCGACCGGCAGCAGCAGGCTGATCCCGAGGTTGGCCCACAGGCCGAAGGAGTCGCGCAGGCCCAGCGTGGGAGCGGGGGCCTGGTCGAGGGTCAGGGGCGCATCCGCGGTGGGCGCGCTGGTGCGGACGTCGTCCGACGTGCTCATGGTCGCTCCCTACGCCGGCATTACCCGGTCAGGTTCCAGCGGTCGGCGACGCGTCGAGTCGCCCTCTCAGCCCGTTCCGCCCGAGCTCCCGCACATGGCTGTCCTCACCATAGGCCCGCCCTGCAGCGCACGCTGCGGTCTGCCCGACCAGGCCGCGTACGGTCGCCGCCGTGCCGGTCGCCGACCTCCTGTCCCGCCACCCCGACGCCTGGCGGGGAGCGACCCGCTACCCGTTCCTCGACGCCGTGCGCGACGGGACGGTCCCGGTCGCCGCCTTCGACACCTGGCTGGTGCAGGACGCCCGCTTCGTCGCCGACCTGCTGCGCTTCCAGGCCCGGCTGCTGGCGCGCGTGCCCCGACCGGCGCAGGCCGTCCTCGCCGGCGGGCTGGTGGCGCTGGTCGACGAGCTGGCCTGGTTCGAGGAGCAGGCCGCCGTCCGCGGGCTGGACCTCGGCACGCCCGCGCTGCCGGCCACCGCCGCCTACGCGGAGTTGCTCGAGCGGCTCGACGCCGCCGACGTCGGGACGGCCCTGACCGCGCTGTGGACGATCGAGCGCACCTACCTCGACGCCTGGTCGGGGGCGTCGCCAGGGGCGCCGGAGTACGGCCCCTTCGTCGAGCACTGGACGCAGCCCGGGTTCGCTGACTACGTGGCCGGCCTGGAGGCGGCGGCGGACGGCGTCCCCGCGCCCGACGCGGACGCGGTGTTCACCGAGGTGGTCGCGGCCGAGACCGCCTTCTGGGCGATGGCGCAGGACTCGGCGCGATGAGCATGGCGATGGAGACGGCGTGAGCCTCGCCGCCGACCTCTGGGCGGCCAACGCCGACCTTGCCGCGGAGGCCCTGGCGCACCCGTTCGTCGCGGGCATCGGCGACGGCACGCTGCCCCGTGAGCGCTTCGCCGGCTACGTCGCCCAGGACGCGTTCTTCCTCGAGTCCTTCGCCCGCGCCTACGCGCTCGGCGTCGCGCACAGCCCCGACCGGGCGACCCTCGATGCCTTCGCCGACCTGCTGGCCGGTGTCCGCGAGGAGCTGCGCCTGCACGCCGGTTACGCCGCCCGCTGGGGCATCGACCTCGCCGGCGTCGAGCCGCTGCCGGCGACCACCGCCTACACCGACTTCCTGCTGGCGACGGCGTCCCTCGGCGGGGTCGGCGCCACCTGCGCGGCGATGACCCCGTGCATGCGGCTCTACGCGTACCTGGGCCGGTCGCTGTCGGCCGAGCGCGCCGGGGACTACGCCGAGTGGGTCACCACCTACGCCGACCCGGGCTTCGAGGAGCTCGCCGCCGGCTTGGAGCGGCTGCTCGACCGGCACGCCTCCGACGTCCCCGCCGTCCGGACGGCGTACCGGCGGGCGATGCGGCTGGAGGTCGGCTTCTTCGACGCCGCCTGGCACGTTTCACGGGAAACGCCATGATCGCTGCGCTCTCGTGGCGATCCCGGGCTGATGGCCACGAGTTCGCGGGTGTCGGTGAGCCGCGGTGCCCGGGGCCGGGCCGCGGTCATCCCCGCGAACAGGCGCGGACGGGTGGTTGACTCGCCGCATGGTCGCGCCGATCCCTGAGCCGGACCCGAGCATCGATCCGACCGAGCCGGTGCCGGACGACCCCGGCGAGCTGCTCCCCGACGCGCCCGAGCCCCTCCCGCCCCCGCCGATCGAGTCGACCCCCGACGACCCCGGCGGCGACCCGGGTGGCGTGCCCGAACCCGCCTGACGTTCCCGCGGGAATGTCGACGGACGGCGGAACCCGGCAGCGCCACTGTGATCACAGGACGGTGAGGTGGTCCTCCGTCGCACCGTGCACCGTGGTGAGGGAGAGTGACCGGTCGAAGGTCACGAACCGCCCGCCGTGCGCCACCGCCAGTCCGAGGAGGTAGGCGTCGGTCACCTGACGGGAGCCGTGCAGGCGTGCAGGCGTGAGCGGTCGACGACCCGTGGGTCCAGGAGACCCACGTCGCAGGGCCAGAACTCGTGGTGGCGGCCCCCTGGGCCGCCGCGAGCAGCTCGACCGCCCGCGCCGGGGAGATCGGGCTCGGGTGGCGCGGCTGGCTGATGACCCGTACGAAACCGTTCTCGGTCATCAGGCAGGACGTCCAACCACTTGCCTGCCCGCTCGTGATCGACGTCGTCGCTGTCCAGCAGGGCGCGGAGGACGTTCACATCGAGGAGGGCTCGCCTCACTCTCCCTCGTCCTCACGCAGCCGGTCGATGAGAGCGTTCGACACCGCGGGACCACGGCGGGGGAGAGGGGTGAACCCGTGCCGAGCGGTCGTGGATCCGGCCGGCGTGCGGTGTGCGCCGGTCAGGGCCTGGCGGGCGAGGTCGGAGAGGACCTCTCCGGCGGTCCGCCGTTCTCGCCGGGCTCGTTCGCGGACGGCCAGCAGGACGTCGTCGTCGATGCTCAAGGTGGTGCGCACGCATCTGATGCTGGTGCATCACGCTGGTACTCGTCTCGGATGCCCGGGTCCGGTGGTCCCGTCCCGAACCCGGCCCTGAACTCGCCGAGGGAGGCAGGAGTCCTTCCTCAGCCGAGCACGAAGCCCAGCAGCAGGTGGCCGTTGAGGCCGATGATCAGCGCGGCGACCACCGCACCGGCGACGGTGGTGACCCGCCGGTTCACCCAGCCGCCCATCAGATCGCGCCGGCTGGTCAGCCACAGCAGCGGCACCAGAGCGAACGGGATGCCGAACGAGAGCACCACCTGTGACCAGACCAGCGCGGTCGTCGGGTCGCCGCCGAGCAGCAGCACCAGCAGTGCCGGCGCGAGGGTGATCAGCCGGCGGGCGAGCACCGGGATGTGCCGGCGAAGGAACCCGGCCATGACCACCTGGCCGGCGTGCGTGCCGACCGAGGAGGAGGCGAACCCCGAGGCCAGCAGCGCCAGCGCGAAGGCCAGCGAGGCCCCGGCTCCGAGCTGGTCGCCGAGCCCGGCGTGCACACCCTCCAGCGAGCCGGCGTCGTCCCCGCCGGTGAAGAGCTGCGCCGCGATGACCAGCATCGCCGCGTTGACCAGCCCGGCCAGGCCCATGGCCAGCAGCACGTCGAGCCGCTGGGCCCGCAGCAGCCGGCGCCGTCCCTCCCAGGTCTTCCCGGCGGTGACGACGTCGCCGTAGCGGCCCGGGGTGAGCGCGGAGTGCACGTAGATGACGTGCGGCATCACCGTCGCGCCGAGGATGCCGGCAGCGAGCACCAGGCTGTCCGGGCCGGCGAAGGAGGGCACCAGACCGCCGGCCAGTCCGCCCACGTCGACGCCCGAGCCGACCAGCGTGTAGCCGAAGCCCAGCCCGATGACCAGCAGCAGGCCGGTGATCACCCGCTCGAACGGCCGGTGCCCACGCGACTGCGCGGCCAGCAGCACGAAGGCGACGACGGCGGTGATCAGCCCGCCGACGGGCAGCGGGACGCCGAACAGCAGGTTCAGCGCGACTGCGCCGCCGACGATCTCGGCCAGGTCGGTGGCGATCGCGACCGCCTCGGCCTGCAGCCACAGCCCCCGGGTGACCGGCTTGGGCAGCTGCTCGCGGCAGTTGGTGGCCAGGTCGCGGCCGGTGGCCAGGCCCAGCTTCGCGGTCAGCGACTGGATGAGCATCGCCATGAGGTTGGCCGCGACGATCACCCACAGCAGCGTGTAGCCGAAGGCGGCGCCGCCGGAGAAGTTGGTCGCGAAGTTGCCCGGGTCCACGTAGGCGACCGCGGCCACGAACGCAGGCCCGAGCAGCGGCCAGATGCGCCGCCGGCCGGTGGCCTGGGGAGGTCGTCTCGGCGTGCCGACCAGCGTGGTGGGCAGGACGGCGGCCTCGGTCTTCGACAGGTACACGGCGGCCTCGCAGGAGCGGGAGCAGGAGTGGCTGGGTGTGCGCTCCTGGGCTGCCCGCCGCGGCTGTCACACCTGGGCCAAGCCGTGGCCCCCCGGGGCCGACTCGTCGGCCGGGCCGGCGAGCGTGCGGGCGCCCGGTGGACCCCGGAGCCCCGGCCGGGTGGAGTTGGCAGTGCCGAACGGCTCTGGGCGCCCGTCGGCCGGCCGGTCGACGCTGGGAGTCACATCCCACCCCACACCACCGGAGGCGGTCATGCGGATGATGCTGAAGGCCGTCGTCGACACCGATGCCGGCAACGAGGCGGCGCGCAAGGGACAGGTGTTGGAGCTCACGCAGCGGCTCGTCGAGCAGCTCGATCCGGAGGCCGCCTACTTCCTGACCGAGGGCGGGCAGCGCAGCTGTCTCGTCGTGTTCGACATGGCCGACACCTCGCAGATCGCGGCCATCGCCGAGCCGTTGTTCCTCGACGGGAAGGCGAAGGTGACGTTCGTACCCTGCATGAACCTCGAGGACCTGGAGAGGGGCCTGGGTCAGGTGTACCCCCCGGACGCCGCGAGCACCCCCTGAGTGACCGGGCGCGCCGTGGCCGAGCTCAGCCGCGCTGCGCCACCCGGATGAGCGCGTTGATCCGTCGAGCGTGCGCGCCGTGCCAGTAGACCCGGCCGCACGCCGCGCAGCGGGAGAAGTCGTCGAAGGTCCGGCGGGTGCCCGGGGGCAGCCGGTCGGCGACGTCGGCCTTCGGCACCGGCTCGAGCCGGGCGCCGCAGGTGGTGCACCGGGTCAGCGGGGCCAGGGACGGCGCGAAGCGGTCGAGGACGTCGGCCAGCTGGTCGTCCGGCCGGCTCCCGCGCACCAGCGCCCCGGGCACCCCGCGCCGCATCAGCAGGCCGCGGTCCTGGGTGAGCAGCACCCGCTCCTCGGCGGCGGCCCGGGCGGCGAGGTCGGCGTCCTCGGCGTCGTTGGACCAGGCGGCGTCCAGGCCGAGCAGCCGCAGCCGGCGGGCCAGCGTGCCCAGCCCCACGTCGAGCAGGAAGCCCCCGGCCGGCACCGGTTGCGGACGGGGGACCGCGTCGACCTCCAGCACGGCGCCGGGACGGGTGCGCGCCGACAGCGGCACGGCATCGCCGTCCACGCGCACCCCGCCCACCTCCGTCAGGGGTACCCCGGCGGCCCGCACGAGGTGGGCGACCGTGGCGTCCGGGTCGTGGCCGAGCCGCCGCTCCCGCGCCGCCCGGTCGCGGGGGCGCAACAGGAAGGCCAGCTCGGGCACGACCCGGACGGTGACGCACGCGCTGCCCACGGACGCGACCTACCCCATCGGACACCGCGGATACTTGAATTCTCAAGCAGGGGGGCGCACACTGGACGGCGTCGTCCCGATCGGTCAGGAGCCCGCCGTGCCCGTCCAGCGCCTCAACCACGCCGTCCTCTACGTCCGCGACGTGGAGCGCAGCCTCGCCTTCTACCGCGACGTCCTCGGCTTCCGGGTGAAGACCGACATCCCCGGTGCCGCGGTGTTCCTGCAGGCCGAGGGGTCGACCAACGACCACGACCTGGGCCTGTTCCAGGTGGGCGCCGCGGCCGGCGCCTCCGAGGCCGGCCGGCGCACCGTCGGCCTGTACCACCTGGCCTGGGAGGTCGACACGCTCGCCGAGCTCGCCCGCGTCCGCGCCGCGCTGCTGCAGGCCGGCGCGTTGGTCGGGGCCTCGGACCACGTGACCACCAAGGCCCTCTACGCGCAGGACCCCGACGGGCTGGAGTTCGAGGTCTCCTGGCTGGTCCCGGCCGCGCTGATCACGCCGGAGCTCACCGAGGGCGCCCCGATGACCGCTCCGCTGGACCTCGACCGCGAGATCGCCCGCTACGGGGCCGACACCCGCGGCGGCGTGGGGGTCTCCGTCCCCGCCTGAGGAAGGACCTCCTGCCCCCCGCCATGGAAGGACCCCGTCCTCACGCGTCGCACGCTCGGCGCGAGCCTCGGGACGGGGCCAGCGGCGGGATCCTGCAGGGGCCGGTCCCGTGGGAGACCATGGCTCCCCGTGGACCCGGTCGAGCTCGATGCCGGCGCGCTGCGCCTGCGGCCCTGGCGGGAGGACGACGCCGATGACGTCGTCGCGGTGATGCAGGACCCGGTCATGCAGCTGTGGAACGGCCTGCCGGCCACGACCCGCCCCGACGCCGTGGCATTCCTGCGCCGGCGCGGCGACTGGACCACCGGCGACCACGCCTCCTGGGCGGTCACCGACGCCGCGACCGGCGCGCTGCTCGGCTCGGTGTCGCTGCACTCCATCGCCGTCGCGCAGGGCAACGCGCAGATCGGCTACTGGACCGTCCCGGCCGCTCGCGGGCGCGCGGTCGCCGCCCGGGCGGTGGACGCGGCCTGCCGGTGGGCCTTCGCGGCCGTGCCGCTGGAGCGGGTGGAGCTGTGCCACGCCGTGGAGAACACCGCCTCCGGCCGGGTGGCCGGGAAGGCCGGCTTCACCCTCGAGGGGCGGCTGCGCCGCTCGTACCGCTACGGCGACGGGCTCAAGCACGACGAGTTCATCTGGAGCCGGCTGGCCGACGACCCCTCACCGGATCTCAGCAGCTGAGTCCTCCGCCCATGTCCGCGGAGAAGACCGGAGTGGGTTGACGTCGAGGCCATCTGACATCTGAGATGTCAGTTGTGGCCCTGGCTCCCGTCTCGCGCATCCTGCTGCGGGACATCGCACTCGAGCGCATCCGGGCGGCGATCGTCTCCGGTGACCTCGAGCCCGGCACGGTGGTGAAGGACGCCGAGCTGGCCGCCCGCCTCGGCCTGTCGGTGACCCCGGTGCGCGCGGCGCTGGCCCGGCTGGCCGACGAGGGCCTGGTCGAGGCCAAGCCGCAGAGCCACACCCGCGTGACGCCGCTGCGGGTGCGCGACGTCCGCGACGCCGCCGTCGTCGTCCGGGCGATGCACGAGCTCGCCGTCCGCGAGGCCGTGCCCGCGGTGACCCCGGACGACGTCGCCGCCATGCGCGCGGCCAACCAGCGGTTCGCCGCCGCGGTGCGGGCCGGGGACGTCGACGCCGCCCTGGCCGCCGACGACGACCTGCACGGCGTGCTCCTGGCCCGCTGCGGCAACACCGCGCTCACCGCGACCGTCGAGCGGCTCACCCCCGCCGTCCGCCGGCTGGAGCGCCGCCGTTTCGCCGCGGCGCACGGCGCGGAGTCCGTCGACCTGCACGACCGCCTGATCGCCGCCTGCGCCGACTCCGACGCCGACGCCGCCGTCGCCACCACCACCGAGATCTGGACGGCCCTGCTGTCCGAGCTGGAGGAGACCCCTGATGGCACTGTCTGACCACCCCCGGTACCCGCTGCTGTTCGGCCCCTCGCCCGTGCACCGGCTGGACCGGCTCACCGAGCACCTCGGCGGCGCCGCGGTGTGGGCCAAGCGCGAGGACGTGAACTCCGGCATCGCCTTCGGCGGGAACAAGACCCGCAAGCTCGAGTACCTGGTCGCCGACGCGCTGGCCCAGGGCTGCGACACGCTGGTGTCGATCGGCGGCGTGCAGAGCAACCACACCCGCCAGGTGGCCGCGGTGGCGGCACGGGTCGGGCTGGAGTGCGTCCTCGTGCAGGAGAGCTGGGTGGACTGGCCCGACGCCGTCTACGACAAGGTGGGCAACATCCTGATCAGCCGGCTGGCCGGGGCCGACGTCCGGCTGGTCAAGGCCGGTTTCGGCATCGGGTTCAAGGAGAGCTGGGAGGCCGCGCTCGCCGAGATCGAGGCGCGCGGCGGCAAGCCCTACGCGATCCCGGCCGGCGCCAGCGACCACCCGCTCGGCGGGCTGGGCTTCGCCTCCTGGGCGGAGGAGGTCGCCGCCCAGGAGGCCGAGCTGGGCGTCTTCTTCGACACCGTCGTCGTCTGCTCGGTCACCGGCTCGACGCAGGCCGGCATGGTCGCCGGCTTCGCGAAGCTCGAGGAGGACGGCGCCCGCCCGCGCCGGGTCCTCGGCGTCGACGCCTCCGCGAAGCCCGCCGAGACGCGCGACCAGGTGCTGCGGATCGCCCAGCGCACCGGCCAGCTGATCGGCCTGCGCCGCCAGCTCACCCTCGACGACGTCGAGCTCGACGAGCGCTACCACGCAGGGGTCTACGGCATCCCGGACGAGACGACGATCCGCGCCATGGAGACCGCCGCCCGCACCGAGGGCATGGTCACCGACCCGGTGTACGAGGGGAAGTCGATGGCCGCGACCATCGACCTCGTCGGCCGCCGGGAGATCGACCCGTCGTCCACCGTGCTCTACGCGCACCTCGGCGGGCAGCCCGCGCTCAACGGCTACAGCGCGCTGTTCTCCTAGAGGGTGGCGGCGAGCTCGCGGCGGTCCAGGGCCGCGCGCAGCTCGGGCCGCCACGGTGCGAGCCCGGTCCCGGCGAGGACGACGTCCCGCACGAAGGCGTGCCAGACCGGCGCCCTGCGCACCATGCTGTGCCCGCCGGCGATCGTGAACCGCGCGATGTGGGCGCCGGCCCGTTCCGCGCGGACGGCGAAGTCGGCCGAGAGCGCGGCCGGCACCCAGCGGTCGCCGCGGCCGTGCAGGATCGCGACGGTCTGCCCACGCAGGTGCTCGACCGGCTCGATCGGCGGCGTCCACGGCGCGAGCGCGCAGACCACCCGGACGGAGGGGTCGTCCCCGGCGCGCAGCACGGCGCGGCCGCCCATCGAGTGGCCGACCAGCACGACCGGGACGTCGTCCCCGTGCCGTGCCCGCAGCTCGCCCAGCGCCCACCGGACGTCGGCGTACGCGTCGGCGGCCACGCCGTTCCAGCCGGCCACCCGGTAGCGCAGCAGGTAGGTGCCCAGGCCGCGGTCGGCCGCCGAGGCGCGCACGTACTGCTCGATGGCGCGCATCCGCAGCAGCGACAGCGCCCGCTCCTTGGGCGGCTGCACGCTGGCCACGGTGCCGCCGTGGCAGAACACGGCGAGCGCCCGGGTCGGCCCCCGGGCGGGCTCGTGGTCCAGACCCGGGCGCCCGCCGCTGGTGGTCACCGGCGCCGGCGCCGGCGCCCGCCGCGGAGCGTCGCGCGGGCGCGGTCGCCGAGGTCTCCGGCCTTGTACAGCCCGCGGGTCACCTGGGTGGACCCGGTGCGCCGCTCGAGGACCTGCGCGGCCCGGCGCAGCAGGCCGGTGGCGAGGGGGACGACGACGGTCAGCAGCAGCCAGGTGCGCAGCCGGCTGGTCAGGAAGAGCCACATGATCGCCATCCTGCCCGGATGCGGCCGGCGGGAACCTCAGTCGGGGTCGGGCGCCAGGCGGACGACCATCTTCCCGACGTTGCCCCCGCGCAGCAGGTCCAGGAAGGCCGGCACGGCCTGCTCGATCCCCTCGTGCACGGTCTCCCGGACCACCAGGTCGCCCGAGCGCAGCCAGCCGGTCACCGTCTCGGTGAACTCCGGGCGCAGGTCGGCGTGGTCGCTCACCAGGAAACCGCGGAGGGTGAGCCGCCTGCCGACCATGAGGAACATGTTGCGCGGCCCGGGCGGCGGCTCGACGGCGTTGTAGCCGGAGATCGCGCCGCACAGCGCGGCCCGCCCGTGCACCCGCAGCGCGCCGATCGCGGCCTCCAGGTGCTCGCCGCCCACGTTGTCGAAGAAGAGGTCGACGCCGTCCGGGGCGGGCGCGGCGAGCAGCTCGGCGACGGGACCGTCGTGGTAGTCGAAGCCCGCGGTGAAGCCCAGCTCCCGCAGCCAGGCGACCTTCTCCGCGGACCCGGCGCTGCCGATGACGCTGCCGGCGCCGCGCAGCCGCGCGAACTGCCCGACCAGGCTGCCCACCGCGCCGGCGGCCCCGGAGACGAACACGTCGTCCCCCTCGCGGAAGGCGCCGACCCGGAACAGCCCGGCGTAGGCGGTCAGCCCCGGCATGCCGAGCACGCCCAGGTACCAGGACGGGGACACGTCCTCCTCGGTCGGCAGCCGGGTCACCGCGGCGGCGTCGAGGACGGCGGTCTCCCGCCAGGCGGCGTCGGTGAGGACCAGCGACCCCTCCGGCAGTTCGGGTGCGCGCGAGGCGACCACCCGGCCGACGGCGCCGCCCTTCATCACCTCACCGACCTCCCACGGCGGCGCGTACGAGGGCCCGGACCGCATCCGGCCGCGCATGTACGGGTCGACCGACATCACGACCACCCGGACGACGACCTGCCCCTCGGCCGGTTCAGGGAGGGGCACCTCGACCAGCCGGAAGTCCTCGGGGGTCGGCTCGCCGTGGGGCCGGGCCGCCAGGTGCCACTCACGCGTCGTCGCCGCCATGCCCCGATCCTGCATCCGCCGAGGTCGGGCCGCTCCCTCGCCGCCGGTCCTCCTTGCGGCACCGGCCTACGCTCGGAGCATGTTCTTCTCCCGGTCCAGGACCCAGCCGGTGGCAGCCGAGGACGCGCTGCCGGGCCGCCCGACGCCGCTGCCGAACGTCCCGGAGCTGCACGCGGTCAACGGCAACCGCATCCGGCCGCCGTTCCCGGAGGGCATGCAGACCGCCGTCTTCGGGGCCGGGTGCTTCTGGGGCGTGGAGAAGGTCTTCTGGGAGCAGCCGGGCGTCTACTCGACCGCGGCGGGCTACGCCGGTGGCCACACCGCGAACCCGACCTACGAGGAGGTCTGCTCGGCGCAGACCGGCCACACCGAGGTCGTGCTGGTCGTCTTCGACCCGGCGGTGACCTCCTACGAGCAGTTGCTCAAGGTCTTCTGGGAGGACCACGACCCGACGCAGGGCATGCGCCAGGGCAACGACGTCGGCACCCAGTACCGCTCGGCGATCTACTACGCCTCGCCGGAGCAGGAGGCCGCCGCCCGCGCCAGCCGTGAGGCCTTCCAGCAGCGGCTGACCGCGGCCGGCTACGGCGAGATCACCACCGAGATCGCGCCGCTCGGCGACTTCTACTACGCCGAGGACTACCACCAGCAGTACCTGTACAAGGTGCCCAACGGCTACTGCCCGATCCACTCGACCGGCGTCTCCTGCCCGGTGGGTCTCTCCGGCGTCTGAAGCCGCACCCCACTCCGGCGAGATCGCGTGATCTCGTACGGTTCCCGGGCCGTACGCGTGCGAGATCGCGCGATCTCGCCGGAGGAGGGGAGTGCCGTGGCCGACCTCGGGCTCCTCGACCAGCTGCGGCGGGAGCCGGACGTCGAGGCGCCGGACCTGGTCGCCGTCGACGCGACCGACCGGCTGCTGCTCGACGAGGCCGCCGACCTGCTCGCCGCGGCCGGCCCCGGTGCGGTCGCCGTCGT
This sequence comes from Geodermatophilus sp. URMC 65, assembly GCF_053502545.1. Taxonomy (NCBI): domain Bacteria; kingdom Bacillati; phylum Actinomycetota; class Actinomycetes; order Geodermatophilales; family Geodermatophilaceae; genus Geodermatophilus; species Geodermatophilus sp. URMC 65. The sequence goes on along the minus strand of NZ_CP199954.1, from coordinate 2,541,914 downwards.
CGACGACTCCTACGGCGCGCTGACCCTGGGCGCGGTCGCCGCCGGCGCCCGCGACGTCCGGGTGCACCAGGACCTGCTGGTCGGCGAGCTGGCCCTGGGCCGCAACGCCGAGCGCACCGGGCTGACCGGCACGTACCGCTCGCTGCCGCTGGACCCCGGGCTGGCGGACGGCGTCCGGCTCGTGCTGGCCAAGGCGCCGAAGTCCCTCGACGCCCTGCGCGAGCTCACCGAGGTGGTGGCCTCCTCCGCCGCGCCCGACGTCACGCTGCTGGTCGGAGCGCGGGTCAAGCACATGACCCACGCGATGAACGACGTCCTGGGCCTCGGGTTCACCGACGTGCACGCGACGCTGGCCCGGCACAAGTCCCGGGTGCTGGTCGCCCGCGGGCCCCGGCCGGGTGTGACGTCGTCCTTCCCGCGCCGGCAGGAGCACCCCGACCTGGGGCTGACCGTCTGCTCGCACGGCGCCGCGTTCGCCGGCACGAAGGTGGACGCCGGGACGCGTGCCCTGCTTGCCGCGCTGCCCCGGATGGCACCCGACGCCCGGACGGCGCTCGACCTCGGCTGCGGCACCGGCGTGCTGGCCACCGCGCTCGCCCTCGCCCGGCCGGAGCTGACCGTGCTGGCCACCGACCAGTCCGCGGCGGCGGTCGCCTCGGCGGCGGAGACGGCGGCGGCCAACGGGCTGGCCGACCGGGTCCGGGTGGTGCGGGACGACGCGGCGTCGACCGTGTCCGACGCGAGCGTGGACCTCGTCGTCTGCAACCCGCCCTTCCACGTGGGCGCGGCCGTGGTGACCGGCGCGGCCGACCGGCTGTTCGCCGCGGCGGGGCGAGTGCTGCGGCCCGGCGGTGAGCTGTGGTGCGTCTACAACAACCGGCTGCCGCACCGGGCCGCGCTGCGCCGGCTCGTCGGCCCCACGCAGGTCGCGGCGTCCGATCGGCGCTTCACCGTCACCGTCTCCACCCGCCGCGGAGCATGACCCTGTGCAGGGCCGGGGGACCGACGGCCCTGGCTGGACGGACTCCACCGGGCCACGGTCGGGGGTCATGACGACGACCGAGACACCGCCCGTCGACGCCACCACCGCCCTGGCCGAGCGCCTGTTCGACGGGGTGATCGCCACCCTGGAACTGGCCGCGGTCCACCTGGGCAGCGAGCTGGGCTGGTACCGCACCCTCGCCGAGGCCCCCGCGACCGCGCCCGAGCTGGCCGAGCGCACCGGCACCGCCCCGCGGTACGCCCGAGAGTGGCTGGAGCAGCAGGCTGTCGCCGGCCTCCTCACGGTGGACGACGAGGCCGCCGGACCCGACGAGCGGCGCTACACGCTCCCGGAGGCGCACCGCCCCGTCCTCGTCGACCGCGACGACCTCGCCTTCATGCCGCCGTTCGTGCAGCAGGCGCTGGTGTTCAGCCGGAACGTGCCCCGGCTGCTCGAGGTCTACCGCACCGGCGAGGGGCTCTCCTGGGCCGAGATGGGCGATGCCCGCGCCGCGCAGGCCGCCGGCAACCGGCCGTACTTCCTCGGCCCCATGGCCTCGCAGGACCTCGCCTCGGTGCCCGAGATCGACGCGGCGCTGCGGGCCGGTGGCCGGGTCGCCGACGTGGGGTGCGGCATGGGCTGGTCCGCGATCGGCATCGCCCGCGCGTACCCGCAGGCCCGGGTCGACGGGTACGACATCGACGAGCCCTCCGTCGAGCAGGCCCGGCTCAACGCCGAGGAGGCCGGCGTCGCCGACCGGGTCCGGTTCACCACGGTGGACGCCGCGGCCGCCGGGGAGCAGGGCAGCTACGACCTGGTCACCGCCTTCGAGTGCGTCCACGACCTGGCCGACCCGGTGGCGGTGCTCACCGCGATGCGCCGGATGGTCCGCCCGGGCGGCACCGTGCTGGTCGTCGACGAGAAGGTGGCCGAGCGGTTCACCGCGCCCGGCGACCAGGTCGAACGGCTGATGTACGGCTTCAGCGTCACCTGCTGCCTGCCCGACGGGCTCTCCACCCGGCCGTCGGCGGGCACCGGCACGGTGATGCGGCCGTCGGTCCTGGAGCGCTACGCCCGCGAGGCCGGGTTCGCCGGGGTCGACGTCCTGCCCATCGAGCACGACGTGTTCCGCTTCTACCGGCTGCGCGCCGGGGGGTGAGCGCGGCCACGTTCCGGAACCAGAAAGGATCCTCGGCCGGACCGGTTGCGCTGTAACGGCTCCAGGGACATGCCGAACACGGGGCAACGGCGTGCACCGAGCGCGCCGATCCCTCCCCGCAGGAGTGCCGGCATGGCGCGCAACCTCTGGTCCGACCGTCCCCTCGGCGTGAAGCTCGCAGCGCTCGTCGCCGCGGGCGCCGTCGTCCTCGCCGTCTTCGCCGTCCTCACGGTGCAGGCGCTGCGCGGCACCGGGGAACGCACCGACGAGCTGCTGGCCACCACGCACGCCACCGGGGCGGCGCTGGAGGCGGACATGATGCACGACGCCGTCCGCGGTGACGTGCTGCAGGCGATGCTCGCCGTCGCCGGCCCGGAGTACTCCGCCGCGGCCGCCGATCTGGCCGAGCACGGCGGGACCCTCCGCGCCAGCCTGGCCGCGGTGGACGCCGCCGACCTCGGGAACGACGTGCACGCCGCCGTGGTCGAGGTCGGCCCGGTCGTCGAGGACTACCTCGCCACGGCGCAGCGCGTCGTCACCCTGGCCGGTCAGGACCCGGCCCAGGCGCGCGCCACGTACCCCGAGTTCTCGGCGGCCTTCTCCACCCTGGAGGAGGCGCTGCCGAGCGTCGGCGAGGCCGTCGCCGCCCACGCGGCGTCCGCCGCCGAGGGGGCCGAGGACCAGCGGGCGAGCGCGACCACGCTCGCGGTCGTCGTCGCCGTCGCGGGCGTGCTCGTGCTGGCCCTGCTCGGCTGGGTGGTGACCCGGTCGGTCGTGCGGCCCCTGCAGCGGGTCGGCGCGGTGCTGACCGCGATGGCCGACGGCGACCTGCGCGGCTCCACCGGCGTGACCAGCAGGGACGAGGTGGGCCGGATGGCCGCCGCGCTGGAGGCCTCGATGGGCAACGTGCGGGCCGTCCTGACCTCGATCGGGGAGACCACCGGGACGCTCGCCTCGGCCACCGAGGAGCTCTCGGCGACCGCCCAGGACATGACCCGGCTGGCCGACGAGTCCTCGGTGCAGAGCGGGGTGGTCGCCGACGCCGCCGGTCAGGTGTCGGTCAACGTGCAGACCGTGGCCGCCGGCTCGGAGGAGATGGGCGTCTCCATCCGCGAGATCGCGCAGAACGCCAGCGAGGTGGCCCGGGTCGCCGGTCAGGCGGTGCAGGTCGCCGACGCGACGAACGCGACCGTCGCCAAGCTGGGGGAGTCCTCGCTGGAGATCGCCAGCGTCGTCAAGACCATCACCGCGATCGCCGAGCAGACCAACCTGCTGGCGCTCAACGCCACCATCGAGGCCGCCCGCGCCGGTGAGGCGGGCAAGGGCTTCGCCGTCGTCGCCAACGAGGTCAAGGAGCTGGCGCAGGAGACCGCCAAGGCCACGCAGGACATCACCTCGCGGGTGGAGGCGATCCAGGGCGACACCGAGGGCGCGGTGCGGGCGATCGGTGAGATCGCACAGATCATCGCCCTGATCAACGACTCGCAGGGCACCATCGCCGCCGCCGTCGAGGAGCAGACCGCGACCACCACGGAGATGAACCGCAACGTCGCCGAGGCCGCGCAGTCGGCCGGGCAGATCGCGGACAACATCACCGCGGTGGCCGGCGCCGCGACCGCCACGACCCGCGCGATGACCGACGCCCGGACGGCGATGGACGAGGTCGCCCGGATGGCCTCGGCACTCAGCGCGTCGGTGCAGCGCTTCCGGTACTAAGGACCCCCTGCCCTCCACCATGGAGGGACCCTGCAGGGGCCGGTCCAGCACCTCACCGAGCCGGGCGGTCGCTGCGTCGGACGACGGGTGGCTGGCTGGACCAGGGGAAGTCGATCCAGCGGTCGGTCCGCCGCCACACGTAGTCGCAGCGCACGACCGACTGCGGCTTCTCGTAGACCACCGCCGTCCGCACCTCGGTCACGTGCCCGGCGCACAAGTCGCGCACCAGCTCCAGGGTCCTGCCGGTGTCGGCGACGTCGTCGGCCACCAGCACCCGCGCCCCGGTCAGGTCGACGACGTCGAGGGTCGGGGGCAGCACCACCGGGAGGTCGAGCCGCTCGTCGACGCCGGTGTAGAACCCCACGTTCATCGCGAACAGGTTCTTGACGTCGAGGGCGTAGCCCAGCGCGCCGCCGAGGAACAGTCCGCCGCGGGCGATGGAGAGGACGAGGTCCGGCTCGAAGCCGTCGGCGGCGACCTGCTCGGCGAGCTCGCGCGCCGCGGTGCCGAACGCCTCGTAGGTCAGGACCTCGCGCTCGTCGCCCACGCCGGCCGATGGTGCCAGGAGCCCGGGCCTGGGCACCGGGCGGGGCGGCGGGCAGGCTGAGCGCATGACGAGCCCCCCGCCCGCCGTCCGTCGGCTGCTGCCCTGGCTGCTGGGCTGGTGGGGGGTGCAGGCGGTGATCGCCGTGACCGGCCGGCTGGTGGCCCGGCGCAAGGACGAGGGCGACGAGAGCACGGCCGGGATCCGGCGGGTCGTGGTGGTCGGTGGCGACGAGCTGCGGCCGGTCAACCCCGAGCTGTCGCGGGTGCGGTTGGACGTGCTCATGGGCGGCGTCCGACTGGACCTGACCGCGGTGCCCAAGGTGCCCGGCGGGGTGGACCTCACCGTGCGGGCGCTGATGGGCGGCGTGGGGGTGCAGGTGCCGGCCGGCTGGCACGTGTGGTGGAGCTGCCGCGGCGTGGGCGGGGTGGGCGTGGCCGAGGGTGCCGACGTCCTGACCACCGACGACGAGCGCGGGGCGGACCTGCGCGTGCACGCCGACCTGCTCTTCGCCGGGGTCGGCCTCGAGACCGCGCCGCAGGACGACAGCTGGGGCCGCTGACCGCGCCCCTGATCCCCGTCACACGGTGTGTGCACACACCGCTCAGCAGGAGCTCCGCCTCAGCTCCCGCGGTAGGTCGAGTAGGCGAACGGGGCCAGCAGCGGCACGTGGTGGTGCTCGCTGGGTTCGCGGACGTCGAAGGCGAGCACCCCCTCGGGGTAGAAGGTGTCCCGCCCCTGACCGGCGAACCACGGGCCGGTGGCGAAGACGAGCCGGTGGGCGCCCGGGGCGGTCGACCCTCGGCCAGCCGGCACCGGCCATCGGCGTCGGTGACCCCCTCGGCGACCAGCTCCTCCCCGGCGACCAGCCGGACGGCCACCCCCGCCGCCGGCCGCCCCAGCACGGAGTCCAGCACGTGCGTCGACACGCTCACGTCGATGGCTCCGCTCCGGGCTCGTCCCGCTCCTCGCTCGCGGGCGCTCGCTGCGGTGCTCGCTCGCCCGTCGCGTCCGAGACGAGGTCCCGCACCCGCAGCGCGGTGATCTCCGCCAGCTGACCGGTCACCTCGGTGCGCTCGGTCTCCTCGTCGTTGTCCAGCCGGCGGCGCAGCTCGGCGAGCACCTCCTCCGGGGAGCGGCCGGCCGCGCGGATCAGGAAGACGTGGTCGAAGCGCTCCTCGTAGGCCCGGTTGCCCTCGGCCAGCGCCGTCCGCGTGGCGTCGTCCGCCGAGCCCACCGCGCTCTGCTCCCGCCGGGAGGCCTCTGCCTCGGGCGAGGAGCCCTCGGGCTGCTCGCCGATCCGCGGGTGGACGCCGATCGCCAGCTCGACCTCCTCCCACGGCAGCCCGCGGACGGCCTCCTCGGCTCGGGTGACCAGCGCGTCGACGTCCGGATACGGCCGCCCGGCCACCACCGCTGCTGCGAACCGCGGCGCGGCGTTGCACGCCCGGAGGGCCTGGACGGCGCGGTCGGCGGGCTCGCCGTTGAAGTCGTCGAGGGTGGCCATGCGACGAGGATGGCAGCCGGCGGTCCACGTGGCAGGGGCGACCGACTCGCCGCGCGGGTCCCCCCGCCCGCAACCGACCGTGGCGGCGCTCGACCTACCATCCCCTCGTGAAGGTGTCCGTGACCGAGCGTGCGAGGTCACGGACGAGGACAGCAGTGCCGCTCGCAGCATCGACGAGCGCCAGCGAGGAGACGCCGTGAGCGACGAGGACCCCGGCACCTCGCTGTTCGCCGGTGGGGGCGAGGTCGGCCGCGCGATGGCCGCGGTCGACTGGTCGCAGACGCCGCTCGGCCCGCCGGAGCAGTGGCCCTCCGCACTGCGCCACACCGTCCGGATCCTGCTGACGTCGCGGTTCGCGATGTGGGCCGGCTGGGGCCCGGACCTCGCCTTCTTCTACAACGACGCGTACCGGCACGACACGCTGCAGGCCAAGCACCCGTGGGCGCTGGGGCGGCCCGCCTCCGAGGTGTGGGCGGAGATCTGGCCCGACATCGCGCCGCGCACGCGCGCGGTCCTCCAGGACGGCGCCGCCACCTGGGACGAGGACCTGCTGCTCTTCCTCGAGCGCAGCGGCTACTCGGAGGAGACGTACCACACCTTCTCCTACAGCCCCCTGCCCGACGACGACGGCGGCACCGGCGGCCTGTTCTGCGTGGTCACCGAGACCACCCAGCAGGTCGTCGGCGAGCGCCGGATGGGCACGCTGCGCGACCTCGCCGCGGCGCTCGGGGCGGCGCGCTCCGCGGAGGCCGTGCTCGCCGGCACCGCCGAGCAGCTCGCCCGCAACCCAGCCGACCTGCCGTTCAGCGCCGTGTACCTGGTGGACGACGACGGCACCGCCCGGCTGGGCACCGCGGTCGGCATCGAGCCCGGGTCGCCCGCCGTCCCCCGGGTCCTGACCGACGACCACGGGGCGTGGCCGCTGGTTCGGCTCCTGGCCGGCGAGGACGTGCTGGTGGAGGACCTCGCCGACCGGTGCCCCGGCCTGCCGACCGGCGCCTGGGACCGCCCGCCGGTGCAGGGCGTCGCGCTGCCGATCGCCTCCACGGCCCCCGACCGCGGCCCGGTCGCCGGCTTCCTCGTCGTCGGTCTCAACCCGCACCGCCGCTGGGACGACGCCTACCGCGGCTTCCTCGGCCTCGTGGCCAACCAGGTCTCCGCCGCCCTCACCAACGCCGGCAGCTACGAGGCCGAGCGCCGCCGGGCCGAGGCGCTGGCCGAGCTGGACCGGGCCAAGACCGACTTCTTCAGCAACGTCAGCCACGAGTTCCGCACCCCGCTGACGCTCATCGCCGGCCCGGTCGCCGAGCTGCGCGCCTCCCCGGCCGCGGCGTCCGACCCGCGGCTGCGCGAGGAGCTCGAGGTGATCGAGCGCAACGCGCAGCGGCTGGGCAGGCTGGTCAACACCCTGCTCGACTTCTCCCGCATCCAGGCCGGCCGCATCGACGCCCGCTTCGAGCCCGTCGACCTCGCCGCCACCACCGCCGAGCTGGCCAGCGTCTTCCGCTCGGCCGTCGTCCGCGCGGGGCTGGAGTTCACCGTCGACTGCGCGCCGCTGGACGCGCCGGTGCACGTCGACCGGGACATGTGGGAGAAGGTCGTCCTCAACCTGCTCTCCAACGCGCTGAAGTTCACCTTCACCGGCGGCATCGCCGTCCGGCTGCGGCAGGACGACGACGGCGCGCGGCTCACCGTCAGCGACACCGGCACCGGCATCCCCGCCGACGAGCTGCCCCGCCTGTTCGAGCGCTTCCACCGGGTGGCCGACGCCCGCGGCCGGTCGGGGGAGGGCAGCGGTATCGGCCTGGCGATGGTGCGCGAGCTGGTCGCCCTGCACGGCGGCAGCATCGACGTCGAGAGCACCCCGGGCGCCGGGACGACGTTCACCGTCACCCTGCCGATGGGCACCGCCCACCTGCCCGCCGACCGGCTGGCCGAGGCCGCTCCGGACGCGCCCGCGGTCTCGTCCGCCGCCGTCCCCTTCGTCACCGAGGCCATGCGCTGGCTGCCCCGTGGGGACGGCGCGCCCGGCGCCGAGCTGCCACCCGTCGTCCCGGGCCCGGCCGCGGTCTCCGGGCGGGTGCTGGTCGCCGACGACAACGCCGACATGCGGGGGTACCTGCAGCGGCTGCTCGGCCCGCACTACGACGTCCGCACCGTCGCCGACGGCCGGCAGGCGCTCGAGGCGGCGCTGGCCGACCCGCCCGACCTGGTCGTCAGCGACGTGATGATGCCCGAGCTCGACGGCATGGGGCTGCTCGCGGCCCTGCGCGCCGAGCCGCGCACCGCCCGCGTCCCGGTGGTGCTGCTCTCGGCCCGGGCCGGCGAGGAGGCCGCCGTCGAGGGCCTGGCCGCCGGCGCCGACGACTACCTGGTCAAGCCGTTCTCCGCGCAGGAGCTGCTGGCCCGCGTCGGCGCGCACCTGGAGCTCGGCCGGGCCCGCCGCGCCGCGGAGGAGCAGTTCACCGCGATGGCCGACCTGGCGCCGGCCCTCATCTGGGTGGCCGACCCCGACGGACGGCGGGTGTTCGTCAACCGCGGTTGGACCGAGTTCACCGGCCGCCCGGCCCGCGAGGAGGTCGGCGACGGCTGGGCGCAGGGCCTGCACCCGGAGGACCGCGACCGCTACGCCGAGGTCGTCGCCGCGGCGACCGCCCGCCGTGAGGGCTGGGAGGTCGACGTCCGGCTGCGCCGCGCCGACGGCACCTACCACTGGCTGCTGGAGCGGGCCGCACCCATCGGGGCCGGTGAGACGTTCGCCGGGTACGTCGGCAGCTGCACCGACATCAACGCCCGGACCCGCGAGACGGCGCGACAGACGCTGCTCGCCGAGGTCGGCACGGCCCTGGACCGGGAGACCACCGTAGAGGGCCAGCTCGGTGCCCTGGCCCGGCTGCTGGTCGACCGGCGCCTCGCGGACCTCTGCACCGCCCGCGTGCTGGGGGACGACGGACAGCTGCGCTTCGCCGGGGTCGCCGGGCTCCACGATGCGGCCGAGGCCGCCATGACCGCCCTCGACCCCGACTCGGGGCTCGGGCGCGAGGTGGTGACGACCGGCCGGGCCGTGCTGCGGGCGCAGCTGCCCCCGTTGGCTCCCGACCGTCCGGAGATCGCGGAGGCCCTGGCCGTCGGCTCGGGGATGGCGGTGCCGCTGTCGGTCCGCGGCCGGGTCCTCGCCGTCCTCGCGCTGGCCCGGCACCCGGACTCGCCGTCGTACGACGACGACGACCGGGTGCTGCTCGAGGAGGTCGCCGGCCGGGCCGCCCTGGCGGTCGACAACGCGGTGCTGCTCGCGGAGGAGCGGGCCGCGGCGCGGCGGCTGGCGCTGCTGCAGCGGGCGACCGCCGAGCTGTCCGCGGCGACCACCCCGCTGGAGGTCGCCGAGGTGGCCGGCGGGCACGTCCGCGCGCTGACCGGCCCGGACAGCCGGGTCGCGGTCTACGAAGTCGACCCCTCGCACCGGGCGCTGTCCGCGCTGGCCATCGACGGCGGCAGCCCGGCCGGGCGGGAGCTCTGGCGGACGCTGCCGATGTCGGCCCCGGTGGTGGCCACCACGGCCGTCAACGAGCGACGTCCGATCTGGATCGAGGACGTCACCGCGCAGCCCCCGGCCGACCGCGGACTGGCTCCCGAGCTGGCCGCGTCGATGCGGGACTTCGGGCTGGCCGCGGTGGCGGCGCTGCCGCTGACCGTGGCCGGCCGGGTGGTCGGCGTCCTGTCGGTGGCCTGGCCCGAGGTGCGGCGCTTCTCCGCCACGGACCGGGCGATGCTGCTCGCCGTCGCCGAGCAGTGCGCGCAGGCCCTCGACCGCGCCCGGCTGTACCGGGCCGAGCGGGGCATCGCCGAGACGCTGCAGCTGAGCCTGCTGCCGGCGCAGCTGCCTGCCCTGGAGCGGCTGGCACTGGCCGCGCACTACCTGCCCGGCGCCGAGGGCAGCCAGGCCGGCGGGGACTGGTACGACGTCGTCGAGCTGGCCGACCACCGGATCGCGATCGCCGTCGGCGACGTCGTCGGCCAGGGCCCGGCCGCCGCCGCGGTCATGGGACAGCTGCGCAGCGCGCTCTCGACCGCCCTGCTGCAGGGCTGCGGCCCGGCGGAGGCGCTGGAGCTGCTGGACCGCTTCGCCGCCCGGCTGCCCGGCGCGCTGGCCTCCACCGCGGCCTGCCTGGTCGTCGACGGCACGGCCGGCACGGTCCGCTGGGCCCGTGCCGGGCACCCGCCGGCGCTGCTGGTGACGCCGGGTGGGGCGCAGCTGCTCGACGGCGCCGGTTCCGGGACCGTCCTCGGCGTACCCGGACGTCGTCCCTACACCGAGGGCACGGCCGACATCGCTCCCGGCGCGACCCTGCTGCTCTACACCGACGGCCTGGTGGAGCGCCGTGGCGAGGTCCTCGACGTCGGGCTCGAGCGGGTCCGGGCCGCGGCCGCCCGGCACGCCGCGGCCGATCCGGTCGCGCTGACCGGGGAGCTGCTCGCCGAGGTCCTCGCCGACGCCGCCCAGCCCGACGACGTCGCGCTGATCGCCGCCCGGCTGCTGCCGGAGCCGCTGACCGCGCGGTTGCCCGCCGACCCGCGCCGGCTGTCCGGCATCCGCCGGGCCGTGGCGGCGTGGACGGTGGCGGTCGGGCTGCCCGGGGACACCGCCGAGGACCTGCAGCTGGCGCTGGGCGAGGCGCTGGCCAACGCGGTCGAGCACGCCTACGCCGCGTCCCCCGACGACGGCGAGTGCAGCTACCGGGTCGCCCGCGAGCCCGACGGCAGCGTGCGGGTCGAGGTGCGCGACACCGGGCTGTGGCGGCCGCCCCCGGCCGACCGCGGCTACCGCGGGCGCGGCCTGGAGCTGATCGAGGCGCTGGGCACCGACGTCGAGGTGGTGCACGCCCCGGGGGTCGTCGGCACCACGGTCCGCTTCCGGATGGTCCCTGCCGTCCCCGGCCCGGTGGCCCGCCTCGAGCGGGCGCCGGCGGGGGACGGTGGGGGAGGGACGGCGGGGGACGGCGGGACGAGCGTGGCCGTGCACGACGAGCCCGGCGGCCCGCGCCTGGAGGTGTACGGCGAGGTCGACCTGGCCACCGCGGCGCGGGTCCGCCGGCAGGTGCTCGTCCGGCTCGAGCAGCTCGCCCCGGGGTCGGTGGCGACGCTGGACCTCCGGCCGACCGGCTACCTGGCCAGCGCGGGCGTCGGACTGGTCCTGGAGGCCGTCGCCCGGGCGCAGCGGGCCGGCGTCGAGCTGCGGGTGCTGGCCCGGCCCGGGACCCCGCCGGCGCGGATCCTCGCCCTGGCGGGGGTCGACGAGCAGGCCTGGGAGGAACTGCAGGCGTGACGGCGCGCACATTGGGCACCCCCTCAGGTGAGCGGGGGGTGGACGTGTACGAGGATGACGCGGCACCCGGCCTGAGCTCTCGGCCGGAGGGAGGACCGGACGAGGTGGACCGAGCGGTGGGCGAGGCCCGGGCGCCGCTGCCGCACCTGCGCAGCGGCGTCGGTTCCCGGGTCCTGTCGCGGCACGCCGCCGCGGTGGTGCGCGGGGAGGCCGACCTGCTGGCCGTGGCCCTGCCCTTCCTCGACGCCGGGCTGCGTGCCGGGGACGTCGTGGCGCTGACCTGCCCGCCCGACGTCGCGGCGCTGCTCTGCGGCGCACTCGGTGAGCGCGCCGCGCAGGTCCGCGACGACCCGCGGCTGAGCCTGCTCGGTGCCCGGGCGCCCGACGCGCTGGCCCACGCCCGGCGGACCGCCGAGCAGGCGGGGGACCGGCAGCTGCGCGTCCTCTCCCTCGTGGACTTCGGGCCCACCCCGGCCGGCTGGCGCGAGGGGGTGCGGTTCGAGTCGGCGGCCAGCCGGGTCGTGCAGGACATGCCGGTCGAGTCCCTCTGCCTCTACGACCGGCGCCGGTTGCCCGCGGCGGTCGTCGAGACCGCTGCCGCCACCCACCCCTTCCTGGTCGTCGACGGTGCCTGGGCGCCGAGCCCGGCCTACCGCGACCCGGCGGAGTACCTGTCCCGGCTGCCGTGGCCGCGGGAGCCGGTCGAGGACACCGCGCCGGTGCTCGCCCTCGACGACGTCCCCACCCTGGTGGCGCTGCGCCACGGGATCGGCCGGGTCCTCGCCGCCCGGGTGCCCGACCGCGAGCAGCGGGAGGACCTGCACCTGGCCGCCGCCGAGGTCGCCGCCAACGCCTTCCGGCACGGCGTCCGGCCGGTGTCGGCGCGGATGTGGGCCGACGGCGATCGGCTGGTCTGCGCCATCACCGACTCCGGGCACTCCTTCGGCGATCCGCTGGCCGGCTTCCTGCCCGCCCACGGCGCCGACCTCGGCCGTGGCGGCATGGGCCTGTGGCTGGCCCGCAAGCTCTGGGACTCCGTCGACCTGCTGCCCGGTCCCGACGGGCTCACCGTCCGGCTCAGCACCCGCCTGCACCCCGCTTGACGGCGTCGAAACCTCACTGCTGAGGTATCGGGGTGGGGGACGCCGTCGACCAGATCCTGGCCCAGTGGGCCCGGGAGCGGCCCGACCTCGACTGCAGCCCGATGGGCGTCATCGGGCGCATCTCCCAGCTGCAGCGCGAGGTCCACCTCGCCCAGCGCGCCACCTTCGCCCGCCACGGTCTCGACGTCCCCTCCTTCGACGTGCTGGCCGCGCTGCGCCGGGCCGGGGCCCCGTACCAGCTGACCCCCACCGCGCTCATGCGGACCGCGCTGGTCACCTCCGGCGCGATCACCCAGCGGCTGGACCGGCTGGAGGAGAAGCGGCTGATCACCCGCGAGCGCAGCGAGGCCGACGGGCGGGCCGTCGTCGTCACGCTGACCGAGGCCGGCCGGGCGGCGCTCGACGCCGCGCTGCCCGACCACCTGGAGACCGAGCGCCGGCTGCTGACCGGCCTCTCCGACGACGACCTCGACGCCCTCGCCGGCCTGCTGCGCCGCCTCCTGATCGCCCTGGGGAGGGTGCCGTAGCGACCCCGGGGCGTCCTTGACCGGCGCAGGCCGGCCGCAGTTGCATCCTGCCGTGCCCGCCGAGACCCACACCGGACCGCAGTCGCCTTGGCGTCGCCGCATGCGCCCCCGGAGGCCCGACGAGGAGCACCGCGCCGCCACCCCGCTCGAGCTGCTCTTCGACCTGTGCTTCGTGGTGGCCGTCGCCTCCGCGGCCGCCGAGCTGCACCACGCGGTCAGCGAGGACCACGCCGCGAGCGGTGTCGTCGGCTACCTCGCGGTCTTCTTCGCCATCTGGTGGGCGTGGATGAACTTCACCTGGTTCGCCTCCGCCTTCGACACCGACGACGGGGTCTACCGGCTGACCACCCTCGTGCAGATGGCCGGCGTGCTGGTGCTCGCCGCCGGTGTCCCCGCGGTGGCCGGGGACGGCGACTTCGGGATCGCCACCCTCGGCTACGTGGTCATGCGGCTGGCGATGGTCGGCCAGTGGCTGCGCGCGGCGGCGTCGACCCCCGAGTTCCGCGAGCCCGCGCTGCGTTACGCCGTGCTGGTCACCGCCGTCCAGGCGCTGTGGCTGCTGCGGCTGCTGCTCCCGGAGGCGCTGCTGTGGCCGGCCGTCGTCGTCCTGGTCGCCGCGGAGCTGGCCGTGCCGGCCCTGGCCGAGCGCCGGCTGGTGACGCCGTGGCACCCGGAGCACATCGCCGAGCGCTACGGGCTGTTCACCCTCATCGTGCTCGGTGAGGTGATCCTCGGGGCGACCAACGCCATCACCGACGCCCTGACCGAGCACAGCGCGGAGCGGCTCCCGCTGTCCACGCTGGCTGCCGCCGGCCTCGTCGTCGTCTTCGCGCTGTGGTGGCTCTACTTCGACGAGCCGCGTGGGGACCTGCTCGCCGGCCGGCGGCTGCCCCTGCTGTGGGGTTACGGGCACTACGCCGTCTTCGCGGCGACCGCGGCGGTGGGCTCGGGTCTGGAGGTGGCGATCGACGTCGACACCGGCGCCTACGCCGGCCCCGAGCTGGCGGGCGACCTGGCGGTCCCGCTGCCCGTGGCGGTCTTCCTGCTGGTGGTCTGGGCTCTGCACGTCCGGCACCGCGGCGACCACTACGGCCCGGTCGCGCAGGTCGGCTTCCCGGTCGCCGCCGTGCTCGTCCTCGGCACTGCCTTCCTCGGCGCTCCCGTCCAGCTGACCGCGGTCGTCCTCGCCGGGTTGGTCGCGGCGGTGCAGGTGGCCAAGGACCGGGTCGCGGTCGGTGGCTGAGATCGCTCAACCGCCGACCGGCTGGCCGGTGACCTCGAGCACCGAGAGCCACAGGTCGCCCTGCGGGTCGACCTGGTTGCGGCTGGCGGTGGCCAGCGCGATGGGCAGGTGCACGAACCGGCCGTGCCAGCGGCCGACGACGGTCGCCGTCCGCCCGGCCATGGCGGCGTGGACGGCGGCCTGCGCCAGCCGCGCGCAGTAGACGCTGTCGAAGGGGTTGGCCGGCACGCTGCGGATGGCGTAGCCCGGGTCGACGTAGCGCAGGCTGAGGTCGCGGCCGCGGGTCCGCGCGTCGGCGGTGATCCGGTCGCGCAGCAGCGCGCCGATGTCGCCCATCCGCAGGTTGCCCGAGGCGTCCCGCTCCTGCGGCTGCCCGGCGAAGTGCTCCTGCCCGGCGCCCTCGGCGACGACGACCACCGCGTGCCCCTGCCGGTCGAGCACCCGGCCGAGGTGGGCCAGCAGGCCGTCGAGGTCGAGGGGCACCTCCGGCACGAGGACGACGTCGACGTCCTCGCTGGCCAGTGACGCGTAGGCGGCGATGAAGCCCGAGTGCCGGCCCATCAGCTTGATCAGCCCGACCCCGTTCGGCGTGGACCGCGCCTCGGTGTGCGCGGCCCGGATCGACTCGGCGGCCCGGCCGAACGCGGTCTGGAAGCCGAAGCTTGCGTCGATCCACGGGATGTCGTTGTCGATCGTCTTGGGGATGCCGACGACGGCGATCGGCAGGCCGCGGCGGGTGGCCTCGTCGGCGATGTCCTGCCCACCGCGCAGGGTGCCGTCGCCGCCGATGACGAAGAGGACGTCGATGCCGCGCGCGACGAGGGTGTCGACCATCTCGGCCGGGTCCTGGCCGCCGCGGGAGGTCCCCAGCACGGTGCCGCCCTGGTCGTTGATCCCGCGGACGGCGGCCGGAGTCAGCTCGACCGCGTCCGCCGCGCCGGCGCGGGTCAGGCCGCGGTAGCCGTTGCGGAAGCCGGTCACCGAGGCGACGCCGTAGTGGCCGCACGCCTCCAGCACCAGCCCGCGGATGACGTTGTTCAGCCCCGGGCACAGCCCGCCGCAGGTGACGACGCCGACGCGGGTGCGGGGCGGGTCGAAGAACAGCCGGGAGCGCGGGCCGCCGGGCTCGAAGGCGGGCAGCTCGCGGGTGGGCAGCCCGCGGCGCACGGCCATGTCGAGGGTGTCGTCGAGGAGCACCCGGTCGGTCTCGGCGACGTAGTGGACGCTGTCTCGCGGGTCGAGCAGGGAGCCGTCCAGCGGGGAGGGGACGGTCGCCGGGCCGAGGGTGCGGACCGTCAGGTCGGCCGCCGTCAGGCAGAGCTGGTCGCCGGTGTGCACCCGCCCGATCGTCCGCGCCCCGTGTTCCGGCCGGGTTACCGTGCCGGTCTGCTGTGCCGGGATGACATCGCTGCCGTCGAGGAGTGGACCCCGGAGGGGTCCGCGACGAGGCGGCGGGTGGGCTCGACGCTCGTCGGGGACGGCTCGTGGCCGCGGTGTCGGCCGGTAGGCCGACGGTGTCACAGCCCGGGCACGTCGTCCGGGGCGAGGTCCGGGCGCACCCGCACGAAGCGCAGCGGGTGGCGGAAGACGCCGGCCTGCAGCGCGGCGTCCGCGCTGACCTCGACGACGACGTCCGGGCGCACCCGGGTCAGCGGCACCGACAGCCGGCCGCCGCCGAAGGCGCCGGTGCCGATCCGTTCGGGCCACGGGTGGTCCGGCCCGGCCGGGGTGAGGACGTCGGCCAGCTCGGCGGACTGCGCGGGCGAGAGCGGGCTGGTCCGGCCGACGACGACCAGCTCGCCGTCCCGGTAGCGCCCGGCCACCAGCTGGCCGGGCCGCTCGAGCGGCCCGATGACACCGCCGGCGAGCACCTCGGTGGTCTCCCAGGACTTCACCTTCAGCCACTCGCGGCGGCCGGGCGCGTACCGGGTGCCGGCGCCCTTGGCGACCAACCCCTCCACCCCGGCGGGGCGGAAGTCGGCCGACCACTGCCGGGCCTCGGCGGGGTCGGTGGTGACCGGCGACAGCTGCATCGGCGGGACCCAGCGGGCGGCGAGCTCCTCCAGCGCCGCCCGCCGCTCCCTGAGCCGGCGGCCGCGCAGGTCGGCGCCGCCGAGCGCGAGCAGGTCGAAAGCGACGTAGGAGGCGGGCGCGGCGGCGACCAGCGTCCCGATCCGGCCGCCGGCCGCGACCATCCGCTGCTGGAGCAGCCCGAAGTCCAGCCGTGAGCCGTTCCAGACGACGACCTCCCCGTCGAGCACCGTGCCCGGCGGCACCTGGGCGACGGCCGCGGCGACGACGTCCGGGAAGCGGGACGACAGGTCGCGGCCCTGCCGCGACCAGACCCGGGTCGTGCCACCGGTGCGGACGACGACCAGGCGGTAGCCGTCCCACTTGGGTTCGTAGAGGACGCCGCCGGGCAGCGCGTCGGCCCGCGGGAGGTCGCGCACCGGCTTGGCCAGCTCCACCGCGACCGGTCCGGCCAGCTCGGGCGGCACGTCGGGCAAGCCGGGCACGGACAGCGGCACGACGGTCAGCGTGGTGGTTCCCGGCCCTCCGCGCAGGGCGCTGAGCTGCCGGTTCACCCCTTCGGGGCCGGTCGCCACGCTCCGCGAGGACGCCGGGGTCCCCGCACGGGTGACGTCGGAGGTCAAGGCACGATCCGGCAACGGCGGGGTACCAAGGGGGACGATGACCGAGCGCAAGCCCCCGGGGATGGCCTTCGAGACCTGGATCGACCACCAGATCGCCCAGGCGCAGGAGCGTGGTGCGTTCGAGGGGCTCGGGGGCACCGGCCGGCCGCTGCCGCGGCTGGACAAGGAGCAGACCAGCTACGAGTGGGCGCTGGAGTGGGCGCGCCGCCAGCAGGCCGACCCGCGCGACCTGCTGCCGCCGGGCATGGCGCTGCGCCGCGAGCGGGAGGACCTCGCGCTGCGGGTCCCCCGCCTCCCCAGCGAGGCCGCGGTGCGCGCGACGGTGGCCGAGTTCAACGCCCGGGTGGAGCAGCACTGGCGGCGTCCGGCGGACGGGCCCGACGCCGTCCCCGGGCTGGCCGACGAGGACGCGCTCGTGCGGCTGTGGCACGCCACCCGACCGCCGTCGTCGGAGCCCGAGCCGGTCGCGGCACCGCCGTCCGCACCGGTGCGCACCCGCTGGTGGCGGCGCCGCCGTTCGCCCCGGGCGTAGCGGCGGGCGCATCCGCCACGGAGCCGCCGGGTAGGTGCTCGACCCCGAGATGAGGAGGTCGCCATGACCGAGGTACCGGGCACCGACCGCGACGAGGCGCGCGAGCACGTCCTCCACGAGACGCCGCTGGTCCCCGAGGACGTCGACGACACCGACGACGACCCGCGCACCAGCGACAACCCGACGAACCGCGGCGACGAGGGCGAGACCGGCGACGAGGCCAAGCCGCCGGCGGGCAGCACCGACTTCGGCACGCCCTGAGGAAGGACCCCGCTGCCCCGCCCCGGCCCCCTGCAGGTTCCCGCGGCGAGCTCGCGAGCCGTGGGGGCAGCGGGGTCCTCTCAGAGCAGGTCGAACTCGTTGGACGCCGCCCCGCCGGACAGCCGCGCGTAGCCGGGCCCGCGGTCGAAGAACGGCTCCTCGCCGGTGCGGGCGGCCCGCACCTCCTCCCGCAGGGCCGCGGTGGCCGCCTCGTCGGCGGTGCCGTCGTCCCGCACCACCACGCCGTAGTCCGCCCGCGCGCCGGCGACGCTCACCTTGCGCCAGGCGATGTCGCGCAGCACCTCCTCGACCGGCCGGTCCAGCGGGTCGCCCCACCCGCCGCCGCCCGTCGTCCGGATGCGGACGACCGTGCCGGCGGCCAGCGGCTCGGCGTCGGCGAGCGCGTCGACGTCGTGCTCGTCGGGGCCACCCGGGTCCACGGTGATCTGGAACGGCCGCCCGGCGCGACCGCCGGCGACGCCCCAGCAGGACAGGATCGAGCGGTCGGCGATCGACATGAAGTGCGCGTCGCGCAGCACCCGGATGTGCTTCTCGTAGCCGCAGCCACCGCGGTAGCGGCCCGGCCCGCCGGAGTCCAGGGCCAGCCCCAGCCGCTCGACGCGCAGCGGGAAGCGGCTCTCGGTGAACTCGGTCGGCAGGTTCCGCGAGTCCGGGACGACGTGGATCGTGTCCTCGCCGTCGGCGTAGTACCGCCCGCCCGAGCCGCCGCCGAGCACCTCGCGCATCAGGTAGGGCTGGCCGTCGGCGTCGGTGCCGTACACGCCGGTGTAGCGGATCGTCTCCTGGTCGGCGGGCATCCGGCCGCCGGTCGCCTTGGCGAGCACCCCGGCCAGGACGCCGAGCAGCCGCAGGATGACGAACGTCCGCGCGTTGGTCGGCGCCGGGAACACCGGGGTGAGCAGCGTGCCCTTCTCGGGGAAGCGCATCTCGATCAGCGGGACGACGCCCTCGTTGACGTCGAGCTCGGCCATCCGCTCCGGCGTCTCGGCGAGGTTGCGCAGGATCGGCGCCAGCCACTTCTTGAGGAAGTTGCCGTCGGCGTGGTCGCCGCAGTGGTTGATCGGCCCCTTGGCCTGCGGCCCGGTGCCGGTGAAGTCGATGACCAGGGGGACGTCGGCGGAGTTGTCCATGGTCAGCGTGATCCGCTGCCGGTGCAGCTTCGGCGGCTCCACGCCGTCGTGCTCGGCGTAGTCCTCCCAGACGTAGGTCCCGTCGGGGATCTGCGAGAGCACCTCGCGTCGGTAGACCTCCGTCGAGTTGGCCAGGATCGCGTCGAAGCAGGCCTCGACGGCGGGCACCCCGTACCGCTCGAACAGCTCGCCCAGCCGCCGCGCGCCGGCCAGGCAGGCCGAGCACTCGGCGTCGAGGTCGGCGGCCAGCGAGTCGGGCATCCGCGAGTTGCGGGTCATGATCGTCATCGCGGCCTCGTTGCGGACGCCGCGGTCCCACAGCTTGATCGGGGGGACCATCAGGCCCTCCTCGTACACGCTCGTCGCCGCCGACGGCATCGACCCGGGTACCGCGCCGCCGATGTCGTCGTGGTGGCCGAACGCCTGCACGAAGGCGACCACCTTCGCCTCCGGACCAGCGGG
The DNA here is from genome assembly GCF_053502545.1 of Geodermatophilus sp. URMC 65. NCBI lineage: Bacteria > Bacillati > Actinomycetota > Actinomycetes > Geodermatophilales > Geodermatophilaceae > Geodermatophilus > Geodermatophilus sp. URMC 65. The sequence continues at coordinate 2,522,750 of NZ_CP199954.1, read as the reverse complement.
GCCGTCCACCTCGGCGAAGACCGGGACGGTGACGCACAGGTCGGGCAGGTGCCCGATCCCGCCCTCGGAGAGGTAGACGTCGTTGTGGAAGTAGACGTCGCCGACGTTCATCGTCTCGATCGGGTGGTCACGCACCACCGGGTGCACCAGTGCGGAGTACGAGCGGCCGGTCAGCTTGCGCAGCTCCCGGTCGTGGATGCCCGCGCGGAAGTCGTGCGCGTCGCGGATCATCGGCGACCGCGACGTCCGCCCGATCGAGGTCTCCACCTCGCGCTCGATCGCGGCCAGCGTGCCGGCGACGATCTCCACGAGCACCGGGTCGGCGGTCTCCGCGGTGCTCATCGGGCGTCCCTCTCCATCAGCAGGTTCCCGTGGAGGTCCACGGTCGCGCGGAAGCCGGGGTGCACCGGCACGGTCGAGCCGAACTCCTCGATCACCGCGGGGCCGTGCACCACGTCCCCGGGGGCCAGCCGCGGCCGGTCGTACGTCGGCGTCTCCACCCAGTCGTCGAAGAAGACCGGCCGGGAGCCCGTGACGGCCCGGTCCGCCCCGCCCTCGGCGGCCGGCAGCTCGACGAGGTCCGGACGGCGGATCGGTCCGATGCCGCTCACCCGCAGGTTCACCCACTCGACGGCCTGGCGGGGGTCCTCGGCGAAGTCGTAGCCGTAGAGCTGGCGGTGCGCGGCGTGGAAGGCCTGGGCGACGTCCTCCGCGGCGGCGTCGTCCAGGTCGCCGTCCGCCACCGGGACGCGCACCTCGAACGCCTGGCCCACGTAGCGCAGGTCGGCGCTGCGCTGGATCCGCTGCCGGTCGCGGGGGAAGCCCTCGCCGTCGAGCGCCTCCCGCGCCCGGGCCTCCAGCTCACCGAAGACCGTGCGGACGCGGTCGAGGTCGAGGTCGGCGTGCCGGCTGATCGTCGTCTGCACGTGGTCGTTGCGGACGTCGACGGTCAGCAGGCCGAACGCGCTGAGGTTGCCGGGGTCCGGCGGGACGAGGGTGCGGGGCAGACCGAGGACGTCCATCAGCCGGCAGGCCAGCAGCGAGCCGGAGCCGCCGAAGGTGGTGAGCGTGAAGTCGCGGACGTCGAGGCCCCTGGCCACCGTGACCTGGCGCAGTGCGTTGGCCTGGTTCCACGCGGAGATCTCGAGGATGCCGGTGGCGGTGCGCTCGAGGTCCAGGTCGAGCTTCTCCCCGAGCTGCTCCAGGCCCGCGCGTGCGGCCTCGACCGACAGCGGGATCTCCCCGCCCAGCAGGTGCGGCGGGATCCGGCCGAGCACCACGTGCGCGTCGGTGACGGTCGGCTCCGACCCACCCTCCGGGTAGCAGATCGGCCCCGGGTCGGCGCCGGCCGAGCGGGGCCCGACCTTGAGCGTGCCCTCCGGCGACAGCCAGGCGATCGAGCCGCCGCCGGCGCCGACGGTGACGACGTCGATCATCGGGATCTTCGACGGGTAGGCGCCGACCGAGCCCTCGGTGGTGAGCGCCGGCTCGCCGTCCACCACGACCGCGACGTCGGTGGAGGTGCCGCCGCCGTCGCAGGTGAGCACCCGGTCGAAGCCGGCCGCGCCCGCGACCAGGGCCGCGCCGAGGGCGCCGGCGGCCGGCCCGGACAGCATCGTGGTGATCGGCTGGTGCACGACCTCCTCGGCCGACAGCACGCCGCCGTTGCTCTTCATCACGTAGAAGGGCACGCCCGGGGCGATGCCGTCCAGCCGCTCGCGGATCGCCGTCACGTACGCGCCCACCCGCGGCTTCACCGCGGCGTCGACCAGCGTGGTCACCGACCGCTCGTACTCGCGGTACTCGCGCAGCACCTCGGAGCTGATGCTCACCACCGCGTCGGGGTGCTCCTCGCGCAGCACCTCCAGGACCCGGCGCTCGTGGGCGTCGTTCGCGTAGGAGTGCAGCAGGCAGACGCCGATGGTCGCCACCCCGGCCTCGCGGAGGAACCGGGCCGCGGCGCGGGCGTCGTCCTCGTCGAGGGGGCGCACCTCGCCGCCGCGGGAGTCGAGCCGGCCGCGCACGGTGCGGACCAGGTCGGCGGGGACGATCCGCGGCGGCTTGACCCAGAAGTAGCTGTTGCCGTAGCCGTCGGGCACCGACTGCCGCGCGATCTCCAGCACCGACTCGTAGCCCTCGGTGGTGATGAAGCCGATCCGGTCGAGCCTGCCCTCGAGCAGCTGGTTGGTCGCGACCGTCGTCCCGTGGCTGACCGCGGTGATCGCGCCGCCGTCCAGTCCGAGCAGGTCGAGCACCTTGCGGACGCCGGTGAGGAAGCCCTCGGCGGGGTCGGCCGGGGTGGACGGCGTCTTGGTGGTCGTCGTCCGGCCGGTCGCCTCGTCCACCGCGACGACGTCGGTGAAGGTCCCGCCGGTGTCGATGCCGATGCGGACGCGACGCGGTTCCATGCGCAGATACCTTAGGGCTGAGATACCGGGTGGGGAAGCGTCAGGCGGCGGCGATCGCCAGAGCCGTCGTGGCCACGACCAGGACGACGCCGAGCGGGGGCAGCACCAGGGCCGTCGCCCGGACCGCCGGCAGCCGGCGGCGGCGCGCGGCGAGGACGACGAGCGCCACGGCGACCAGCAGCAGCGCCCCCTGCCCGATTCAGCCGGCGGCCAGCCAGGCGCTCGTGCTCGCGCACGGCGTGCACCCGGTCGAGGTGCAGCTGTGGGTGTTGGTGCAGTCGGTCATCACGCCGAAGCCGACGCCGAGGCTCCCGATGGTCGCCAGGAACAGCACGACGGCGAGGGCGACGCCCAGCGGCGTCCACACCGTCCAGCGCCGGACGGGCGAGGAGTGCCCGGGCGCGGTCATGCGGGCACCCTGCCAGGACGGCAGGACGCCGACCCGCAGCCGAGCCGTGTCGCGCCGGGGCGGTCGTCAGCCCTCGGTCCCGCCCTCGAGGGAGCCGGTCGAGCGGCCGGCGTCCTCGACCGCGGCGCCGGCGGGGTTCGGGCGCTCGACGTCGTCCGCGCCGGGACGTTCGGCACCGCCCGTGCCGGACTCGACGTCACTGTCGTCGTCGAAGCCGCGCAGTGCGTCGTCAGGAGCCAGGAAGGCGTCGTCGGGACCGGTCATGGCCTCTCCTCAGTCGATGTGGACGTCCTTGAGCACTACCCCGCGGAAGGCGGCCAAGCGCTCGGCGGCCTCGGTGACCGCCTCCCGTGGCACCGGCGTCCACAGCTCGACCGCCACGGTCAGCGTCGAGCCGGCCTTGCGCGGCCGCCAGGTGCCCGCGACCTCGCCGTCGGCCAGCACCGCGCCGGGCCGGCCGAGCACCGGCCACAGCGCCTTGGCCCGGGCGGGGTCGTCGACCAGCAGCGGCCGGTCGCGGGCCTGCAGGAACGGGTCGAACGGGCCGAGCAGGAACACGCCGGCCGCGGGCGGGACGGCGTCGACCCGGTCGGCGTCCTCGGCCAGCAGCCAGCGCCGCTCGCCGTCCACCGTGACCTCGACGGCGTCGTCGGGCCAGCGGGCCTGCACGTCCTTGACCGGCGCGTCGAGGTGACCGGCGACCAGCTTGGGCGTGGCCGGGCCGAGCAACCGCAGGTAGCCGCGGACGACGTCCAGGTGCGGAGGCACGGTGTCGGTGGGGACCAGGCCCGGGACCGGGCGCAGCACCGGCGGCGAGGTGCCCGGCTCCAGCTCCAGCCCGGCGCGCAGCGCGGCCAGCCGGAACGGCATCTCGTGGACGTGCGTGGCGTCGCACGGCCGGCAGAACCGCAGGTGGGGCTCGGGCAGGAGCTCGGTCAGCCGCCCGGACACCTCGCCCTTGACCATCGGCACCGTGACCAGTGACCGCATGGTGTCGGCGACGGCGTCCAGCGCCTCGAGGTTGCCGATGCCCGCGGCCTTCAGCGGCTCGGCGGCGTCGTAGATGCGCTTGCCCGCGTCGGCGTCGGAGAACGGCGCGGTGGCCGCGGCGACCCCGGGCAGGTCGGCCCGCCGGTACAGGTGCGGTGCACCGCGGAGGGTCCACACGGTCGCCAGCTCGTCGCCGTCCAGGGCCGCGGTGTCCACGCCGCGCAGCGCGAGCGCCCACAGCCCGCCGTCCGCCCCCGTGTCCTGCACCCCGAGGTCGAGGACGGCGGTGTCGGCGATGCTGCCTGCGGCGCGGCCGAGCTGCTGGGCGTGGACCCGCAGGTCGAGCACCCGCCTGCGCGTCGAGGAGACTCCCACGCCCCACACCCTCCGCCCTGGACGGTCGGAGCACCAGGTCAGCTCTCCGCTCGGTCAGCCCGACGTGCCGCTTCGCCGGCTGGTCGAGCACCGCGCGGCCGGCTCCTCCGACGGCCGGTCGCTCGGCCGTGGGCGCCCTCGGGCCTCAGAGGACCTTGCCGGGGTTGAGGATCCCCAGCGGGTCGAAGACCGACTTGATCTGCTGCTGCAGGGCGTAGGACCGCTCACCCAGCTCCGAGCGCAGCCACGTCCGCTTGAGCAGCCCGACGCCGTGCTCCCCGGTGATGGTGCCGCCCAGGTCCAGGGCCAGTCGCATGATGGCGTCGAAGGCCGCCCGGGCCCGCTCCGCGGCGGCGGCGTCGCCCCGGTCGAAGACCACCGTGGGGTGCATGTTGCCGTCGCCGATGTGACCGGGGCAGACGACGAGCGTCCCGGTCGTGGCGGCGACCTCCTCCATGCCGGCCAGCAGGTCCACGAGCCGGGCACGCGGCACCGCGACGTCGTCGATGAGCGTCGCGCCGAGCTCCTCGACCGCGGGGTTCACCAGCCGCCGGGCCTGGGTCAGCATCGCGGACTCGACGGCGTCCTCGGCGACGGCGACCTCGCTCGCCCCCAGCTCCTCGCAGATCGCTCCCATGGCGGCCACGTCGGCCGCGGCCAGGGGACCCCGGTCGGACTGGGTGATGAGCATGGCCTCCGCGTCGACGGGCAGGCCCATGTCGCGGTAGGCCTGGACCGCCCGGATGGAGGCCTTGTCCAGGAACTCCATCATCGACGGGCGCATCCCCGAGGCCATGATGCGGGCGACGGCCGTCATCGCGTCGGCGGTCTTGTCGAAGACCGCCGCCATGGTCAGCGCCGGCTCGGGTGCCGGACGCAGGGCCAGTGTCGCCTCGGTGATGATGCCGAGGGTGCCCTCCGACCCGACGAGCAGACGGGTGAGGTCGTAGCCGGCCACGCCCTTGGCCGTGCGGCGTCCGACGCGGACCACCTCCCCGTCCGCGAGGACGACCTCGAGGCCACGGACGAAGTCGGCCGTGACGCCGTACTTCACGCAGCACAGGCCGCCGGCGTTGGTGGCGAGGTTGCCGCCGATCGTCGACAGCTCCCAGGAGGAGGGATCCGGCGGGTAGAAGAGGCCGACCGCGGCCACGGCCCGGGACAGGTCGGCGTTGACCACCCCGGGCTCGACGACGGCGACCTGGTCGACCTCGTCGATCTCCACGATGCGGTTCATCCGCACCATCGAGACCACCAGCGCGCCGTCGACGGCGTTCGCACCGCCCGAGAGCCCGGTCCGGGCGCCCTGGGGCACGACCGGCACCTGGTGCCGGGTGGCCCAGCGCATCACGGCCTGCACCTCGGCCGTGGTCGTGGGCCGGACGACGCCCAGCGGACGCCCGGCAGCGCAGGAACTGGCGCTGTCGTGCCGGTAGGAGTCGCTCGTCGCCTCGTCGGTGACGAGGGCGCCCTCGGGCAGCAGCGCCGCCAGTTCGTCGACGGGTGCCGTCACGGTCGTGCCTCTCCCTCTCGCTGCGTTCGCACCGACGGCCTGCGGCGTCGTGTCAGGCACCGATCCGGGCGACGGCCGAGACGCCGAAGCGCTGGGCCACCAGGTCCTTGATGCCGGCCGGGAAACCGACCATCGAGGCGCGGTGCGGCGCGGACAGCTCGACCTGCGCCTTGCCGTCCCCGGCGAAGGCGGCGATGCAGCGCTCGGGCTCGGCGTTGGCCAGTACGAGGATCGCGCCGGTGGCGCCGACCGCGCCCCCCATCGTGAGCACGGTGGTCGCGCCCACGTAGATGTCGCGGTCGAACACCTCGAGCTCGTCGAGGAGCCGGCCGGCGTCGCCGGAGGAGTCCTTGAGCCCGGTCACCGGGAGATCGGGGAGCACCTCGACCGGGATCCCGGGGGAGGCGGCGAACGGGAAGTGGTAGGCCAGCAGCGGCCGGTAGGCGGCGGCCTGCGCGACCCGCTCGTAGTACCGCCGCGGGTCGGCGACCGCAGGCGGCGAGAGCGCGAGCGCGGCGTCGGCACCGGCGTCGAAGGCGCGTGTGGTCAGGTCGGCGGCCTGGGCGCCCGTGGGGGCGCCGGTCCCGGCGAGCACGGGCACGTCGGCCGGAACCGCTGCCCTGACGGCGGCGATCAGCTCCCTGCGCTCATCGGCGGACAGCGACATGGCTTCGCCCGTGGTGCCGGCGACCAGGACCGAGCGCATGCCCAGACCGGTCAGCTGGACGGCGAGGTCGGCGGTGGCGGAGGCGTCGAGGCGGCCGTCGTCGTCGAAGAGCGTGACGAGGGCGACGCCGACACCGGTGAACAGCGGGGGCACGGGGGTTTCCTCTCGGACGTGGGTCGGGTCAGCCGGCGACGGTGGCCGCGGCGGGGTCGGTGGTCAGCTCCGGCGCGAGCTCGGTGAGCAGTCGCAGGACCAGTTCCGCTCGGCGCACGCGCTCACGGCCCAGGTGCTGCGCCATGGCACCGATGTGTGCGCCCACGGGATAGATGTTGGGGGCGTTGCGGAGGCCGAGCTTCAGGTACACCGGAGCCGCCACGCGGACGACCTCGGGGACGTCGTAGAACCGGACGGCGCCACCCTGGTCGTCGGGGACCTCGACGTACATGTCGATCGGCACCGTCGTCGCCGCCCGGATCTCGGCGATCTGGGCCACGGTCAGATCGGTGGAGATGTTGAGGCTGGTCGCGCCGAGCTCCTCGTACAGGGCGGCGGTCGGGCCGTTGGACAGCGGCATGAGCACCGAGGTCTTCAGCACCAGGTCCTCGGGCAGCCGGCCGTCCCGCTTCATCCGGCCCAACAGCTGCAGCACGCCGAGATCACCGACGAGGAGACTGCGGACGCCGAGCCGGACCGCGCGCTCGGCGTCGCAGAGGGAGGCGGCCACAGCCGCGTTCCCCCGGGCGGCTGCACCGACGGCGGCCGACACCTTGGCCTGGCCGCCGACGTCCCAGGCGCTGCGCGGGCCGAGGAAGAGGTTCACCTCGATGTCGCGTTCGGCGCCGAGGGTCACCATCCGCTCGATCTCGGCGTCGGTCAGCATCATGACGCCGCTGCCCTGGGAGACGCGGTGCACCGGCACGCCCCGACGGTCGGCCTCGTCGAGGACGGCCGCCATGACGTCCGGGCCCTCGCAGCTCGGGATCTCGACCCGGTAGCGGGAGCCGTCGGGGAACCGCCCGGCCGAGTCGGCGCCGTGGCTGAGCACCGGGTGCCCCAGTCCGGCGCAGAGGCTGTTGAGGCGTTCCAGGGTCATGACCGGTCCTCCGTGAGTGCGACCTCGGCCGTCCCGATGGTCGTCCGTGTCCCGTCCGCGCTCCCGGTCCAGACCTCGAGGGCGACGTGGTCGCCGTCGTGGCCGGTGACCCGGGCTCCGCAGGTGACCGGCTCGTCGCGGAAGTCCATGCCCCGATAGCTCACGTCCAGGACGGTGATCCGACCCCGGCCGGCGAACCACTCCTCGACCAGCCGGCCGAGCCAGGCGGTCTTGAGGAGCCCGTGCACCGCGAGCTCGCGGTGGCCGCGCTCGCGGGCGAAGGGGACGTCGTAGTGCATCTCGTAGAAGTCGCCGCTGGCGCCGGCGTACTGCACCAGGGTGCGCAGGGTGGCGGTCTCGACCCGGGTGATCTCGTCGGTCCGCTGGTCGGTCCCGCTCATCGCCGCACCCGCGTCCCGACGTGGCGGACCGCCAGCGTGCCGTCGGGCAGCCGGAACTCGGTGACGAAGGTCAGCAGGGCGAGGGTGCCCGACCGCCCCGTCTTCTCCTCCACCCCGGTGAACGTCAGCCGCGAGGTCACCTCGTCGCCCAGCCGCAGCGGGCGGTGCACCTCGAACCGGTCGCCGCCGTTGATCCACCCCATGCCGTAGGCCAGCGCCTCCGGCATGGTCGGGGGCTCGGTGAGGAAGCAGGCGGTGATGGTGGCCGGCACATCGGTGCCGGTCTCGTCCGCGCCGATCGCCCTGCGGTAGTCGCGGAGGTGGCGCCGCTCGATGACGTCGACGCGCTCGTCGGCGGTCCAGCCGATCGCCGCCTGCAGCGCCTCCAGCGGGTCGGTGCCGGTCTCAGGCGTGTCCGTCACGCCGCATCGCCTCCTCTTCCTCCTGCCGGATCCGCGCGAACCACGCCCGCGACTCGGGCGAGTGGCCCTCGGCGTCGTCCTCGATGCTCAGCAGGTACGTCCGCTGGCCGTGATGGGCCAGCGCGTGCGCCATGGCGTCGACGTCTCCGGCCTCGACCAGGTCCATGAGCGGTCGGTGGCGGGCGGCGTCCTGGCGGGCGGTCTCGATCCCGGCCCGGGCGCGGCGGTTCATGGCCATGCACATGCGCATCTGCAGCGACAGCGACCGGTAGACGTCCTCGAGCCGGCGGTGCCCCGCCAGGCCGACGATCGCCAGGTGGAAGGCGAAGCTGCACTCCACCACCCGTGGTGCGCCGTCCTCCTCGGCGGCGGCCTGGAGGTCGACGAACGCATCGCGCAGGCGGTCCAGCCGTTCCTGCGAGCGCACCGGGACGCCGAGGCGGACGGCGATCTGCTCGATCTCCTCGCGCAGCGACACGATCTCGTAGATGTCGTGCGGCGTGACCGACGCGACGACGGCGCCCTTGCGGGGCACCTGCACGATCAGGCCCTCCTGCTCGAGGACCCGCATCGCCTCGCGCAGCGGCGGGCGGCTGACGCCCAGCTCCTCGGTCAGCCGGTTCTCGATCACGCGGTCGCCGGGGCGCAGTTCCCCGTTGAGCACCATCTGGCGGAGGGCCTGGGCGGCCAGGGCGGACATGCTCGGCGGCGCCTCGATGCGGCGCGCGGAGGACACCGGGTCCGGCGGTGCGGTCACGGGGGTCCTCCTTCCTGTCTCGGGGTCGGTGCCCCAGCCTGCCCGGCCGCGGTGAGCGACATCCCTTCGTAACGGATCGAGCTGTGACCCTTGTCATGGTGCTCGGTCTTTTGTAGACAGTAGTCGACCTGCTGTGAGGCACACCACCCCGCAGCGCCCGAAATCTCGAACGGAGGCTGCGGATGGCGGTCGGAACAGGTGGCCCGCTGGCCGGCGTGACGGTGCTCGAGGTGGGCGCCTTCATGGCCGCCCCCTTCGCCACGATGCAGCTGGCGGATCTCGGCGCCCGGGTCCTCAAGGTCGAGAACCCGACCGGCGGCGACCCGGTCCGGGCGACCGGCCCCTTCCTCGACGGTGAGAGCTCGCCCTTCGTGCGGCTCAACCGGAACAAGGAGTCGGTGGCGCTGGACCTCAAGTCCCCCGCGGGCAAGCAGGCGTTCTTCCGGCTGGCCGCACGGGCCGACGTCCTGGTGGAGAACCTCCGGCCCGGGGCGATGCGGGGGCTGGGCTTCGGCTACGAGGCGATCCGCGAGGTCAACCCCCGGATCGTCTACGCCTCGGCGTCGGGTTGGGGCCAGGACGGCCCGCTGGCCGCGCTGCCCGGGTTGGACATCATGGCCCAGGCGCGCGGTGGGCTGATGAGCATCACCGGGACCCCGGACGGCGACCCGGTCAAGATCGGCGTCCCGATCTGCGACCTCGTCTGCGCCATGTACGTCGCCCTCGGGGTGACCGCCGCCCTCAAGGAGCGCGACCGCTCCGGCGAGGGCCAGTACCTGGACGTGTCCCTGCTGGAGAGCGGCGTCTCGTTCGCCATCTGGGAGGCCGGCAAGTACTTCGCCACCGGTGAGGTGGGTCGCCCCCTGGGCTCGGCGCACCAGAGCACGGCGCCCTACCAGGCGGTGCGGACCGCTGACGGCCACGTCACCGTCGGCGCCGTCACCCCGAAGACGTGGAAGGGGCTGTGCATGGCTCTGGGGCTCGAGGAGCTGCTCGACGACGAGCGCTACCAGGAGGCCTCCGCGCGGCACGGCCACCGCGACACCCTCATCCCCGCGATCGAGGCGGTCACCACCACCCGGACCACCGCCGAGGTCGTGGCCGCACTCGACGAGGCGGGCGTGCCGTGCGCCCCGATCGCCGACTACGGCCAGGTCTTCACCGACGACCACCTGAACCAGCGCGGCTACTTCTGGGACGCCCCGCACCCGATCTTGGGTCCGGTCCGTCAGCTCGGGTCGCCCATGCGTCTGTCACGCACCCCCGCCCGCCAGGACAGCGCCGGTCCCCAGCTGGGGACCGGGACCCGCGCGGCCCTCGAGTGGGCGGAGATCCCGCCCGCCGAGATCGACGCGCTCATCGAGTCCGGGGTCGCCGCCGACCCGGCCCACACCGTGGCGGCCGCTCCCGATGTCGCCCCGCTCCCCGCCGACGACCGACCCCTCTGAGGAGCCCTCGCATGACCAGCACACTCGAACCCGGTGTCCAGGGCGTCCTGGAGCGCACCGTCGAGGCCGAGCACTGCACCCGCCGCGGTGAGTACGACATCTTCTCGACCCCCAACCTCGTCCTCCTGCTGGAGGAGGCCGCGATCGAGGGCCTGGCTCCGCACCTCCGGGACGACCAGGCCAGCGTGGGCAGCAAGGTCGACGTCGCGCACATCGCCCCGACGCTGCGGGGCCAGACCGTGCGGGCGACCGCCACCGTGACCGAGGTCGACCGTCGCCGCGTCCTGTTCGACATCCGCGTCGAGGACGACGAGGAACTGATCGGCCACGGCACGCACGAGCGGTTCGTCGTCGACCTGCCCTCGTTCGAGGGCCGGCTCGCCGCCAAGGCCCAGCAGCTCCGGTGATCCCGCGCCACCCGATCCGCCCAACCGACGAGGAGTTCCTGTGAAGCGCACGCGTTCCGCCGTCCTGGCCACGACCTCGGTCCTGGCCCTGTCCCTCGCCGCCTGCGGCGGTGCCGAGTCCGGTGGCGGCTCGGCCGCCGGCGGCGGGTTCACGCCGCGCGGCGACGTCACGATGATCGTGCCGTTCGGCGCCGGAGGCGGCAGCGACCTCGCCGGTCGCGCGACCGCCACCATGATCGAGGCGGCGAACGAGGACGTGAACGTCAACGTCGAGAACCGCGAGGGTGGCTCCGGTGCCGTCGGCTACTCGAACTTCCTCGGTCAGGCCGGTGACGCGGAGACCCTGCTCGCCACCGAGACAGCGCTGCTGGCCCTGCCGATCAGCGGTGACGTCGAGTTCGACTACACCGACTTCACACCGATCATGAAGCTGGGCGACGACTTCACCCTCATGATCGTCAATGCCGACAGCCCCTACCAGACCTGCACCGACGTGGTCGAGGCGGCGAAGGCGGAGCGGATCACCGCCGGCATCAGCGGCATCACCGGCCTGGACAACATCGTCTTCACGCTCACCGAGCAGCAGGCCGGCGTCGAGTTCGACCGGGTGCCCTTCGAGTCCGGCGGCGAGCTGACCGCCGCGCTGCTCGGTGGCCAGATCGACATCGCCTCGCTCAACCCCGGCGAGATCATCGGTCAGCTGGAGGCCGGCGAGGTGAAGGCGCTCTGCGCCTTCTCCGAGGAGCGCTACTCCGACTACGCGGAGCTGGCCGACATCCCGACGGCCGAGGAGCAGGGCATCGACGTCGCCTTCGCCCAGTTCCGCGGCGTGCTCGCGCCCGGCGGCATCGACGAGGCGGCCCGCCAGTTCTGGATCGAGACCATGCAGGCCGCCGTCCAGACCGACGAGTACCAGAAGTACATCGAGGAGAACTACCTGCAGGCCAACACCGCTGCAGGTGACGAGTTCGTCGAGTACCTCGAGGGCAACAACGAGCTGCTGAAGCAGGTCCTGGGCGGATGACCACGCCCACGGCTCGTCGGGGCATCGCGGTCGAGCAGGCCGTCGTGTACGGCCTGCTCACCGCCCTCGGCCTCGGCGCACTCGTCATGGCCCTCGACTACGGGCTCTTCCTCGAGGAGTCCCGCGTCGGGCCCGGCCTCGTGCCCGCTGTGGTCGGCGGCCTGACCGCGCTCATCGCCGGCTGGGAGCTCATCGCCACCCTGCGCGGTCACCGGACCCCGCACGACCAGGGGCTGGCGGAGGTCGTCGCCGCCGCCGCCGTGGACGCCCCCCGGGGCGGCGCCTCGTCGCAGAGCGCCACCCCGGGGGGTCTCCCCTCCGGCGGCTCGGGCTCCATGTCCCCGGACGGCGGCCCGGTCCACATCCCCGGCCCCGGCCCGGGTCCGGGTCCGGGTCCGGGTCCGGGTCCGGACGACGTGGACATCTTCGGGCGCACGCCCGCGGACCGGAGCCGCCAGCTGTGGACGGTCAGCGCCGCGCTCATCGTGGCGGCCCTGCTCGTCCCGCTGCTCGGGCTCCTCGGTTCCCTCCTCGTGCTGTCGGTGTTCATCTCCGCGGTGGTGGAGCGGCGAGGCTGGGTGCCCTCCCTGGTCGTGTCGTTCCTGGCGGTCGCCGCCGTCTACGGCGTCTTCGTCGGGTTCCTGGGCGTGCCACTGCCCACCGGGCTGATCGGCATCGGAGGCTGACGTGCTCGACAACCTCGTCCTCGGCTTCTCGACCGCGCTGAGCCTCGAGAACCTGCTCTGGTGCTTCGTCGGCGTGCTGGTCGGCACCGTCATCGGCGTCCTGCCGGGTCTCGGGTCGACCACCGGCGTCGCGGTGCTGCTGCCGCTGACGCTCTCCCTCGAGCCGGTGACCGGCCTGATCATGCTGGCCGGCATCTACTACGGCTCGCAGTACGGCGGGACCATCACCTCGGTCCTCATCTCCACGCCCGGTGAGGCATCGAGCGTGGTCACCACGCTCGACGGCTACCAGATGGCGCGGCAGGGGCGGGCGGGTGCGGCCCTGTCCATCGCGGCGATCGGGTCCTTCGTCGCGGCGATCATCTCGCTCGCCCTGCTCGTGGCGCTGGCGCCGCCCTTCGCGGAGTTCGCGCTGGACTTCGGTCCGCCGGAGATGCTGGCCGTGATGATCCTCGGCCTCGCCACGATCATCAGCTTCGCCGGCGACAACCGGATGCTCGGGCTGCTCATGGCGCTGGTCGGACTGCTGATCGCGACCGTCGGCGTCGACCCCGGCAGCGGCACCTCCCGGTTCACCTTCGGGTCCATCTACCTGCTCAGCGGCATCCCGTTCGTCGAGGTCATGATCGGCCTGTTCGCGGTGGGCGAGGTGCTGTACCAGATCCGGCAGGGGGCTGCGGCGCCGATCCGTGCCGGGTTCCGGGAGCTGATGATCAGCCGTGAGGACCTCCGCCGCTCCGGGGGCCCGATCGTGCGGGGCAGCTTCCTCGGCTTCGTCTTCGGCATCCTGCCCGGTGCCGGCTCGACACTGGCCTCGTTCATGGCCTACGGCATCGAGAAGCGGGTCTCCAAGCGGGGCAAGGAGTTCGGCACGGGCGCGATCGAGGGCGTGGCCGCTCCGGAGGCGGCCAACAACGCGGCGGCCAACGCCAACTTCGTGCCCACCCTGACCCTGGGCATCCCGGGGGGCGCGACCACGGCCGTCCTCCTGGGCGCCTTCCTGATCTACGGCATCCAGCCGGGTCCGCTGCTGTTCGACGAGCAGCCCGACCTCGTGTGGGGCCTGCTGGCGTCGTTCTTCATCGGCAACGTGATCCTGCTGTTCCTCAACCTGCCGCTGGCCCCGGTGTTCGCGCAGCTCCTGCGCGTGCCCTACGGCTACATGTACCCGCTGATCCTGCTGACCAGCCTGGTCGGCGCGTACTCCATCACCAACGGCATGTACAGCGTCTGGGTGGTGCTGGTCTTCGGCATCATCGGCTACTTCATGAAGCGGCTGGACCTGCCCATGGCCCCGCTGGTCCTCGGCCTCGTGCTCGGCCCGTTGTTCGAGAAGGCGCTGGTCCAGACCTCGGCGATCGGCGACGGCAACCTGCTCATCCTCTTCACCCGCCCGCTCGCCCTGGTGGTCCTGGCGATCGCCGTCCTGCAGCTCGTCGCGCCGAGCATCATGGCCCGGCTGCTGCGGCGCCGTGCCACCACCCGTTCCCGGCGGTCCGACTCCGCCGACAGCACCCCGGAGGGCTCCACCCGTGGATGAACCAGAGCTGCTCGTCGCCCAGGACGGCGGCGTCCTGACCGTCACGTTCAACCGCCCCCGCCAGCGCAACGCGATGACCTGGGGGATGTACGAGGGCCTCTACGAGGCCTGCGAGAAGGCCGACGCCGACGACGACGTCCGGGTCCTCGTCCTGAAGGGGGCGGGGGACAAGGCGTTCGTGGCCGGCACGGACATCGGCCAGTTCGCCGACTTCCGCGAGGGCTCGGAGGGCGTCGCGTACGAGGAGAAGATCGCCCGGATCGTCAACCGGCTGGAGGACGTCGACGTCCCGACCGTCGCGGCCGTCCGGGGGTTCTGCGTCGGTGGCGGCCTGGGCATCGCCTCGGTCTGCGACCTGCGGATCGCCACGCCCTCGGCCCGCTTCGGCATCCCCATCGCGCGGACCCTGGGCAACTGCCTCTCGATGAACAACTACTCGATCCTGCTGAACCACCTGGGCCCGGCCCGGACCCTGGACATGCTGCTGCGGGCGCGGCTGTTCACCGGCGAGGAGGCTGCGGCCGCCGGCTTCGTCGCCGAACTGTGCGCCGAGGAGGACCTGGACACCGCAACGGACGCCGTGGTGACGACGCTGCTCGGGCACGCGCCGCTGAGCATGTGGGCGGCGAAGGAGGCGGTCCGCCGCATCCGCCGGGCCACCCTCCCCGACGGCGACGACATCGTCAGCCGGGTCTTCGCCAGCGAGGACTTCCACTCGGCGGTCGCCGCGTTCGCGACCAAGCAGCCCGTCGTCTGGCAGGGCCGGTGACGGACCCGTCCGCCGGGGGCCCGCTCGCCGGCACCCTCGTCGTCGATCTGTCCCGGGCGCTGGCCGGGCCGCAGGCGACGATGATGCTCGGCGACATGGGCGCGCGCGTCATCAAGGTCGAGACGCCCGGGACCGGCGACGACTCCCGGTCGTGGGGCCCGCCGTTCGTCGGCCCGGAGGACGACCCGGTGTCGACCTACTTCCTGTCGGCCAACCGCAACAAGGAGTCGCTGCAGCTGGACCTGAAGTCCGAGGCCGGGCGACAGGCGCTGACCCGGCTGCTGGAACGGGCCGACGTGTTCGTGGAGAACTTCCGGCCCGGGGTGCTCGACCGGCTCGGCTTCGGCACGGCCCGGCTCGAGGAGCTCAACCCGGGCCTGGTGGTGCTGTCCATCAGCGGCTTCGGGCACGACGGGCCGGAGGGCGGGCGCGCCGGCTACGACCAGATCGCCCAGGGCGAGGCCGGGTTGATGTCCCTCACCGGGCCCTCGCCGGAGCAGCCCACCCGGGTCGGCGTGCCGATCGGCGACCTGCTGGCCGGCATGTACGGCGCGTTCGGGGTGGCCACCGCGCTGGCCGAGCGGGCCCGGACCGGCCGCGGGACGGTGGTCCGGACGTCCCTGCTGGCCGCCATCGTCGGCGTGCACGCCTTCCAGGGCACCCGGTGGACGGTGGCCCAGGAGGTGCCGCGCGCGACAGGCAACCACCACCCGGCCATCGCGCCCTACGGCGCCTTCCGGGCGCAGGACGGGATCATCCAGGTGGCCGCCGGCAACGACGCGCAGTGGCGCGCCATGGCGGCCGTCCTCGGCCTCGATGCCGCCGACCCGCGGTTCGCCACCGGCCGGGACCGGGTGGCGCACCGGCCGGAGCTGATCGAGGCCATGGAGGAGCGGCTCGTCACCCGGCCGGCCGCCGAGTGGCTCGCGCTGCTGGCCGAGGCGGGGGTGCCGTCGGGCAAGGTGCGCACGCTGGACGAGGTCTACACGTGGGCGCAGACTCTCAGCCAGGGCCTGGTCGTCGACGTCGACCACCCCACGCTCGGCACCGTGCAGCTGCCCGGACCACCCCTGCGGCTGGAGACCCTGGCCGGCGCCCCGGCCGGACGGCACCGGCACAGCGCGCCGCCGCTGCTCGGTCAGCACGACGAGGAGATCCTGGGCTGGCTCGAGGAGGGGAACGGCCGATGACCCACGTGGTCCGCTACGAGTCGGACGGCGTCGTGCGCGTCGGCGTCCTCGACGACGGTGCCGTGCGGCCCGTGCCGGGCGTGAGTTCGATGGCCGAGCTGCTGGGCGGGGACCTGGCCGCAGCCAGGTCCGCGGTCGAGGCCGCGGCCGGGGAGCCGGCCGTCCCGGTGGGCGAGGTCCGGCTGCTCCCGCCGGTCGACGGGCTGACGGAGGTCTGGGCCTCGGGCGTGACCTACGAGCGGTCGATGGACGCGCGCGTCGAGGAGAGCCAGGTCCAGGACGTCTACTCCCGGGTCTACGCCGCCGACCGGCCCGAGCTCTTCTTCAAGTCCGTCGCCTGGCGGGTGGTCACCGACGGCGAGCCGATCGCCGTCCGGCCCGACTCCGCGGTGACGGTGCCCGAGCCGGAACTGGCGGCCGTCGTCACGGCGACCGCGGAGGTGTTCGGCTACACCGTCTGCGACGACGTCTCCTCCCGCGACATCGAGGGGGAGAACCCGCTCTACCTTCCCCAGGCCAAGATCTATGCCGGGAGCTGCGCGCTCGCCGCGGGGATCCGGCCGGCGTGGGAGGTGCCCGATGCGTCGGCGCTGGCCATCGACGTCCGCGTGACCCGCGCGGGCGCTCCGGTCTTCGAGGGCACGACGTCGACCGCGCGGATGCGCCGGTCGGTGGCCGAGCTCGTGTCCCACCTCGTGGCGGCGCAGGACTTCCCGGCCGGAGCGGTGCTCTCCACCGGGACCGGGATCGTGCCGGGTCTGGACTTCACGCTGCTCGAGGGGGACGAGGTGGAGGTGACCGTCGAGCACGTCGGGACCCTCACCAACCCCGTCGGCACGCTGGACGCCGCGCGGGCGGCCGGAGCGCGACGCGTGCCGGCCGGGGCGCCCTGGTGACGGTGACCGCGGTGCCCCACACCGACGACGCGACGCTGGAGCAGGTCCTCGCCGGCCTGGCCGCGAGCAGCCCGGCCCTCGCCGACACCGGCTGGACCGCCCGCACCGGACGTGCGGTGGCCCGGGGACGACGGCGTCAGCGCCGCGGCCGGCCGATGCCGACGACGTACAGGACGAGCAGGGCGGCGCCGGGGACCGACAGCCAGATCCACCACGGGTAGACGTCCCCGTCGCTGCTCACCGACACGAGCCCCCAGACCAGGAGGTTCACCGCGGTGACGCTCGCCCAGATGATCATCAGCACCCGCATCGCGGTGCCGGCGTCGTCGTCGGAGAACCGGCGGCCCAGCGGTGGCGGGGACGGCGGCTCAGGTGGCGGCTCGGGCAGGTCGCGGGTCACCCGGGCCAGCTCGCCGCGCGTGCGGGCGGCCCAGGCCGACTGCACGCGGATGTCGAACTCGTGCAGGTCGAGCTGGCCGGCGGCGACGGCGCGGCGGAGCTTCTCCTGGACGGCGGCCCGCTCCGGGTCGGACACGCGCAGCTGGTCGGGGTGCACCGGCTCGATCACGCGCCGATCGTGACACCGCGGCCGCCCGCTGCGGGAGCTCCGACGCGCGGCCGGCTCGTGCCGGGTGTTCCTCTCGTCCCGGACCGCTGCCACGAGTACCCGCACCTCCGTCCCCGGCGACCTCCGTCCTGGCGACGGGCCTGCCCCGTGTCGGCTCGGCCGCGTGAGGCCGGGCCGACACAGGTCATCGTGCAGGGTCAGAAGGGCGGTGGATCGTCGTCCGGCGGTGCCGGGCCGTCGGCCTCCGGTGGGTCGGGTGCCGGTGCGCGCAGGCCGGGTGGTCGGGTGGTGCGGGTGACCCCGGACGGTGTGGTGACGTGCAGGGTGCCGTCGGGGTCCATGGCGAAGTGCCAGCCGCGGGCGTGGGTCTTGAGGCGGTGGTGGGTGCGGCACAGGCAGCCCTGCTAGACCTGAAGGGCAGCCTCTGAGGGGTGCTGACGAGGCCTTCGGGTCTGACCGCAAGGGGTACAGGACCGGCCCAGTGGTCCACTCGGGAGTTGTTGGCCCGGAGGCTTCGCCGCTGCCCCTCTGACCGGGCTGCCGCTCCGCCTGACCGAAGGCAGCACACGGGCGCTTCGCTGCCTCGAATCTGGCCTGTCGGCGGGCGGCAGCCCTTCTCGGCTTCACCCCGGTCAGATCCAAAGAATGGCTCTGGTGTCATTGTCCGCAACGGCGGATCCTCGCCCTGTGGACTGACTTCTTGGATCACTGACCCTCGTGTCTTGCAATGGACTCGTCGCCGCAGGTACCGAGCTCCGTTCCTTTGACCGCCAGCCCGCGTGACCGAATAGGAGCGTGCCACGCCGCTAGTGCATGGCCGATAGCAGTGCTGTCCATTGCGGACGAAGCGGTCGAGAGGTCCCTTCGGAAGTCGACAGGAGTAGTGCAGAAGTGATGAAATCGAAGGCTTCAGGTCGAACGGCCGATCCGGTCGCCAGTCTGTTCCGGGAAAGAGCGAAGACAACGGCTCCTGGTTCGGCGCAGGAGGTGTGGATCGGCATCGACACCCACAAGGACGTCAACGTCGCCGCCGCCGTCGACGAGGCCGGCCGCACGATCGGCGACGAAGCCCCCGCCTCCATCACCGTGCCGACCACGCCGGCCGGCAACGCCGACCTGCTGGCCTGGGCCGGCAGTCTCGGCGCGACCGTCGTGGCCTTCGCGGTGGAAGGCACCGGCAGCTACGGGGCCAGCCTGACCCGGTTCCTGCAGGCCAAGGGCCAGTACGTGGTCGAGGCGACTCGGCCCAAACGGGAGGACGCCGCGGTCCGCCGTAACCGGGGCAAGTCCGACGCCATCGACGCCCTGCTCGCCGCGCAGCGGCTGCACCGGCTGGAGCTCAAGATCAGCCCCAAGTCCCGGGTCGGCGACGTCGAGTGCCTGCGCATGCTCCGCGTCGCCCGCAAGACCGCGGTCAAGGCCCGCACTCAGGCGCTGAACTCGATGAAGGCCCTCATCGTCACCGCACCCGACGACCTCCGCGAGCAGCTGCGCGGACTGACCAAGGACACGCTGCCCGACAAGTGCGCATCGTTGCGGCCGAAAGGCACCGAGCCCACCGCGGCAGCGAAGCTTGCGCTGCGCAGCCTCGCCCGGCGAATCCATGCTCTCGACGCCGAGCTCCAGGAGCTCGACAGCGAGATGGCCACGATCATTGAGCGCGCCGCTCCGCAATTGCGTAGCCGCATGGGCGTGGGAACCGACGTGGCGGCCGCTCTTCTGGTCGCGGCCGGCGACAATCCCGACCGCATGAGAAGCGAATCCTCGTTCGCCGCCATGGCTGGAGTCAGCCCCTTGCCCGACGGTAGCGGCAAGACCAATGGCCGCCACCGGCTCAACACCGGCGGCAACCGCGACGCCAACAATGCCCTCTGGCGCATTGTTCTGACCCGCATGAACCACGACCCGCGCACCAAGGCCTACGTCATGCGCCGCACGCTCGAGGGAAAGGACAAGAAGTTCATCATGCGAGCGCTCAAGCGCTACGTCGCCCGAGAGATCTACGCCGCCGTGATGGCCGACCAGCCCGCCCTCGCGGCCCGTTCCTCGCCGCCACCGCGCTGACACCCGACGCCGCTTGACGAGACATAGGAGCGTCAGGTTGGCGCAGTCGGTGGGCCCGCCGCAGTGGTGGGGGATGACGTGGTCGCGGTCGGCCCGGCCGACCCGCTGGCCGCAGGTGGGGAACCGGCAGGCCCGGTCGCGGGTGGTGAGGAAGGCGTGCTGGGCGGCGGTGGGGGTGTAGGCGTCGGTCGGCGCCGGCCGCTGCAGCATCGGGCAGCCGCAGTCGCGGTCGGGGTGCTGCCTACAGCCGCGGCGGGCCAGCCGCTGACGTTGTTCCGAAGTGGTGGTGGCCCGCAGCGCGCCGTCGGCGGCGGTGAGCGCCAGGGTCAGCGAGCCGCCCTCGGGCGCGCGCAGCCCCAGCGCGCCGAGGCGGGTCAGCAGCTCGCGCACGTGCGCGGCGGTCATCGGCAGCCCGTTGACCTCGCCATGGGCGAGACCTGACCGGTGAGCTGCGGCATGGACCGAACACGTACGAGGTACGACAGTTCTCGGCCGCCGACCAGGAGTTCTCCACCCGGTCTGCAGGGGGCCACGGTCTGGTCACTGCGAGTTCGGATGACCGCCTCCGTCACCCCGCGAGTGCGGCTGGCCCAGCAGTTGCGGCGGCGCCGGAGCGCGCGGTGCCCCGCATCGACTCACTCGGCGAGGGTGCGCAGGATCCGGGCCAGGGTGGCGCGGTCGTCGGCGTCCAGCCGGGCGAACAGGTCGCGGTTGTCGGCGGCACGGGCGGCGGCGATCTCGGCCTGCACCCGCCGTCCCTCCTCGGTGGGCGTGAGCACCACGGCCCGCCGGTCGGTGGGGTCGGACGTCCGCTCGACCAGCCCGCGGGCCTGCAGCGCGTCGGCGACCTCGGTGGCCGAGCGCGGCGCGATGTGCAGCGCCTCGGCCAGCTCCGAGAGACGGGTGCCGGACCGATCGGTGACCACCCGCAGGGCGCGGACGTGGTGGGGGGAGAGGTCCCAGGGCGTCAGCGCCTCGCGCCACCGTCGGCGCTGCCCGCGGGTGACCCGCACGAGCAGCTCGCCCAGCACCTCGGCGTCGTCGTCCGGCATGCGGAAACCCTACCGTTGATCGCGTGGTTGCCTCATGGTGAGGTAACCTCAGCATCGGACACGGGAGGTGGTCGCCATCGACGACTCGAGAGCGCAGGGCAGGGGCGGCGGACGCACCCTCGACCCGGCCGACCGGGCCCAACTCGAGCGCAACCCGGTGCCGCTGCGCCGGGTGACCGCGCTGTTCGCACCGTTCCGCTGGCAGGTCGCCACGGTCGTGGTGCTCATCGTCGCCTCGTCCCTGGTGGCGCTGGCGACGCCGTTCCTCGTCAAGCTCGTCATCGACGAGGCGCTGCCGCGGCAGGACGTGCGGCTGCTGGTCTGGGCGGTCCTCGGCATGCTCGCCGTCGCCGCCACCACCGCCGTCCTCGGCGTGGTGCAGACCTGGCTGTCGACGACGGTCGGGCAACGGGTCATGCACGGCCTGCGGACCTCGGTGTTCAGCCACCTGCAGCGCCAGTCGCTGGGCTTCTTCACCCGCACGCGCGGCGGCGAGGTGCAGTCGCGGCTGACCCACGACATCTCCGGCATGCAGTCGGTGGTGACCTCGACGGCGACGTCCCTGGCGTCCAACGCGACAACCGTCGTCGGCACGATCGTCGCCATGGTCGCGCTGTCGTGGCGGCTGTCGCTGCTGTCGTTGCTCGTCCTGCCGCCGGCGGTGGTGCTCACCCGCAAGGTCGCGCGGATGCGCCGAACGGTCACCGCCCAGCGCCAGCGCCACCTCGCCGACCTGCACGCCCAGGTCGAGGAGGGGCTCAGCGTCAGCGGCGTGCTGCTCGGCAAGACCCTGGGGGCCGGCCCCGCCCAGTCCCGGCGCTTCGCCGAGACCTCCGCGGACCTCGTCGGCCTCGAGGTCCGGGCGCAGCTGGCCGGGCGGTGGCGGATGGCCACGATGAGCATCGTCTTCGCCGGCATCCCGGCGCTGATCTACCTGGCCGCGGGCCTGCCGGCGACCTCCGGTGGGATGACGATCGGCACGCTGGTCGCCTTCACCGCACTGCAGGGCACGCTGTTCCGCCCACTCATGGGCCTGCTGGACGTCGGCGTGCAGGTGACCGCCTCGATGGCGCTGTTCAGCCGGGTGTTCGAGTACGTCGACCTGCCGGTGGAGGTCGACGACCCGGCCGACCCGGTGCCGCTGGACCCGGCCCGCGTGCGCGGCGACGTGGCGCTGGAGGGCGTCTCGTTCACCTATCCCGACGGGCACCGGCCGGCGCTGGCCGACGTGGACCTGACCGTCCCCGCCGGGACGTCGCTGGCGCTGGTGGGGGAGACCGGGTCGGGCAAGAGCACGCTGGCCTCGCTGGTCGCCCGGCTGGCCGACCCCACCGCCGGCCGGGTGACGATCGACGGCGTCGACCTGCGCGACCTCTCGCTGGCCACGCTGTCGCGGGTGGTCGGGGTCGTCGCACAGGAGACCTACCTGCTGCACACGACCGTGCGGGAGAACCTGCGGCACGCCCGGCCCGACGCGACGGACGCCGAGATCGAGGACGCCGCCCGCCGCGCCCAGATCCATGCGGCCGTCGTCGCGCTGCCCGACGGCTACGACACCGTCGTCGGCGCCCGCGGGCACCGCTTCTCCGGCGGGGAGAAGCAGCGGCTGGCGATCGCCCGGACGCTGCTGCGCGACCCGCGCGTGCTGGTGCTCGACGAGGCCACCAGCGCGCTGGACACCGGCACCGAGCGGGCTGTGCAGGCCGCGCTCGACGAGGCCAGCCGCGGTCGGACGACGATCACCATCGCCCACCGGCTCTCCACCGTGCGGCACGCCGACCGGATCGCCGTCCTCGACGCCGGCCGGGTCGCGGAGAGCGGCACGCACGACGAGCTGGTCGCCCGCGGCGGCCGCTACGCCGCCCTCGTGGCCGCCGGCGACCGCGAGCCCGCGCTGGCCGCCTGACCGGCTCACCACGACCGGACGGCGTCGGCCCCATCGGGGGACGTGCGACGAGGTGGCCGCTCCCGGGCTCCGAGTTCCGCTGACAGCCTGTGGTGTGCCGGATCGCCGGCACCGTCCCACCCACGAGGAGACTGCGATGTCGCAGACGACGCAGGTCGCACAGACCTTCCGCCACGAGGCCGATGCCATCCTCGAGCGCTCGGTCTGAGCCGACGCGCCGGTCGTGGGCGTGGTCGCCATGGCCACCGACCGGGAGGGCAACGTCTACGAGGGGGCGGCCGGCACCCGCCGCATCGGCGGGGACGTGCCCATGACGACCGACACGGTCTTCGCCCTGTTCTCCACCACCAAGGCCGTGGCCGCCACGGCCGTCCTGCAACTCGTGGAGGAGGGGCGGCTGGACCTCGTGCCCCGGCCCGCACGTACGCACCTGCCATCGGCGAGCTGAAGGTGCTCGACGGGTTCGACGACGACGGCTCACCCCGACTGCGCGACCCGAAGCGGGAGATCACCACCGAGCACCTGCTCACCCACACCGCCGGCTTCGGATACAACTTCTTCAACGAGCACTACAACCGGCTGACCAGGGAGCACGGGCAGCCCAGCGTCCTCACCGCGACCGAGGCGTGCCTGCAGACCCCGCTGCTGTTCGACCCGGGCGAGCGGTGGGAGTACGGCAGCAACACCGACTGGGCCGGCCAGGTGGTGGAGGGCGTCACCGGTGACCGCCTGGGCGACGTCTTCGCCGCGCGCATCTTCCAGCCGCTCGGGATGACCGAGACGACGTTCGAGCCGGACGCCCGGCTGCAGGGACGCCGGGCGACCATGCACGCCCGGGGCGACGACGGGTCGCTGAGGCCGCTGGACGACTGGGACCTGCCGCAGCCGCCCGAGGTGCACATGGGCGGCCAGGGGCTCTACGGCACGGTCGGGGACTACATGCGTTTCATCCGCATGTGGCTCGACGACGGCCGCGGGGAGGGCGGCGCCGTCCTGCAGCCGGAGACGGTGCAGATGGCCGTGCAGAACCACCTCGGCGACCTCAAGCTGAAGATGCTGCCCGGGGTGATCCCGTCGGTGACCCACGACGCGGAGTTCTTCCCCGGGCTGTCGAAGTCCTGGTCGCTGCCGTTCATGGTCGACGACGAGCCCGCGCCGACCGGCCGACCAGCGGGCGCCCTGGGTTGGGCCGGGCTGGGCAACCTCTTCTACTGGATCGACCGGGAGAACGGCTGCGGCGGCTTCTGGGCGACGCAGGTACTGCCCTTCGGAGACGCCACCTCCTTCGGCGGCTACCTGGAGTTCGAGACGGCGCTGTACTCGTCGCTCCAGCGCTGACCGACGACAGCGGGCGGGCCGGTTCCCCCTGTCCCGCCCCCTGTCCCGCCCGCTGTCGCGTGCCGTCGTGCCTCAGAGCGAGGGCGTCCACAACTCCAGGTGGGAGGAGGCCGCCGGGAAGACGACGAACAGCAGCAGCGCCACCACGGCGAGGACGAGCACGAGCGCCGTCGTCCCCCGTACCGGGAGGGGGCCGGGCAGGTGGCGCCAGATCCAGGAGTACACGCCTCAGACCTCCTCGAGGGCCGCGGGGCCGTCCGGGGCCGCGGTCTTGCTGGTCGAGCCCTCCAGCTCCCCGTGCACGACGAGCCGCTCGCGGGTGGAGAACTTCGGGTGGCAGGTGGTCATGGTGAGGAACGCCCCGGTCGGCTCGCCGTTCGCCGCCCCGCCGGGGGTGGGTGCCACGACGCTGCTCTCGCTCGGGTCGACGACGGTCGTCGTCGTCACCCGGTAGACGTGCCAGGCGTCCACGGTCTCCACGACGACCGGGTCACCGGGCCGGAGGACGTCGAGGGCGAGGAACGGGCTGCCGCGCCCGACGCGGTGGCCGGCCAGGGCGAAGTTCCCCTGCTCCCCGGGCATGGCCGAGCCGACGTAGTGGCCGGGGCCCTCCTCGAGCTCGTCCGGGTCGGTCCCCTCGACCACGGCGCGGGTCCAGTCCGCGCCGAAGCGCGGGACGTGCACGAAGGCGAAGGCCTGGCCGAGATCGGGCTCGGGATCGGGCGTTCCGGTCGTCCAGTCCTCGCGGAGCTCCTCGGCGACCTGGTCCTGCGCCTGGTCGCTGGACAGGTCGGTCACCCAGACCTCGTAGACGACGAAGAGGAGCAGCACCGCGCCGGCGGTGACCGCGAGCTCGGAGAGCCCGCGGACGAGCGTGCGGATCATCGGTCCCCCTGTCCGATGGCGCGTCCCGCCCGCCGGGTGCCGGCGGGCGGGACGCGGGTGGCCACGGTCAGGACGGGGAGCCGGCCCTGCGGCGACGGCTCACGACCAGCCCGGCGCCACCGCCGGCCAGGACCAGCCCGCCGACCGCGGCCAGGCCCAGGACGTCGGCACCGGTGTTGGGGAGAGGGGTGCCGTACTCGGTCGGCTCCGCCGGGTCCGTCGGACCGCCCGCGTCGCTCGCGGGGACGACGACCTCGCGGGTGGCCGTGGTCGAGGCGCCGTCGTCGTCGGTGACGGTCAGCGTGACGGTGTAGGTGCCGGCGGCGGCGTACTCGTGCACGACCTCCTCGCCCTCGGCGGGCGCGGAGCCGTCACCGAAGCTCCACGTGAAACCAGCGATCTCGCCGTCGCTGTCGGTCGACCCGGCGGCGGAGAAGGCGAAGGTCGCGCCGGTGCTGGTGGCCGTGACGGCGGCGATCGGCGCCTGATTGGCCGGGTCGCCGTCCGGGTCACCACCGGGGTCGCCGCCCGGGTCACCGCCGGGCCCACCGGGGCCGCCGCCCGGGCCGGAGCTGAACCGGAACTCGTTGCAGCCGAACGTCATGCCGTGGACGGTGACGTCGGCGCCCGGCTGGTCGATGAGCTGGAAGCCCAGGCCCGTGACGACGGCGTCGGGGTAGGCGGCGCTGATGTCGACGAGCGTCCCCTCCTCGGGGGCCTCGGAGGCATCCGGGTCCATCGCGGTCAGCGGGCTGAAGATGCTCTCCCAGACGTCGGTCGGTTCGCCCGCCTCGGGCGCCCAGTACACGAGGAGGTCCTCGCCTGCGGCGGCCGGTCCGTCGAGGTCCACGTAGAGCTCGTACGTCGGGTGGTTGTCGATGGGCTGGCCCGCGGCGGGCGTGGTGTCGACGGCGTAGTTCGACTGCGCCGTCGCGTCGGCGAGCGCGAGGTCCAGACCGTCCACGAACCAGGCGGCGTAGGCGGCCCGGTCCGGGTCGGCGTCGGCCGAGGGGGTCGTCATGCGCAGGCCACCCGGGAGCATCTCGGCGGTGGCGCCGCCGCCCACTCCGCTGAGCGCGCCGTTGAAGGTGCTCTGGAGGCCGACCATGTCGAGCGTGGTGACACCGCAGCCGGACGCCGAGGCGGTCCCGGGATCGACACTGCCGAGCAGGGCCGTGGTGCCGAGGGTCAGAGCCCCCGCGGTGATCAGGCTGGTGGTGCGCTTCACGATCGTCCCCCGTGGTCGTGCACGCAGGGGCCGGCCTGCCCGTCCCCCGTCGAGCAGTTGGAGCGTCGAGGGCAGCGCGGCGCGGGCCACACCCCCGGACGCCCGCCTGGGTGACTCCCAGGCTGGGGGTCTGCCGCCGCGTCGTCACTCTCCGTGACGCACTCGTCGGCAGCGATGAGTCGCGCGTCGGTCCGCCGTCCCATCTCCGAGGACTGCTCCCGACCCGAGGAGGACACCATGCGACCGCTCGTCGTCACCGAGTTCACGACGCTGGACGGGGTCGTGCAGGCTCCCGGCGGCCCGGACGAGGACACCACCGGCGGCTTCGCGCACGGCGGCTGGCTGGTGCCGTTCTTCGACGACACCCTCGGCGCGCAGATGGACGCCTGGTTCGCCGGCGTCGAGGACTTCCTGCTCGGCCGCGGGACCTACGAGATCTTCGCCGGAGCCTGGCCCCAGGCGCCGACGGAGGACGACCCGGTCGCCGAGGCGCTCAACACGCGCACCAAGCACGTCGCCTCGCGCACCCTGACCTCGCTCGGCTGGTCCGGCGCTCGGCTCGTGGAGGGCGACGTCGTCGAGGCCGTCCGCGCGCTCCGGGACCAGGACGGCGGCGAGCTGCAGGTGCACGGCTCGCCGGGCCTGGTGCAGACCCTGCTGCGCGCCGACCTGGTCGACGAGCTGCGCCTGGTCGTGGCGCCGGTGGTGCTCGGGGAGGGCAAGCGGCTGTTCGGCGACGGCGCGATCCCGCGGTCGTGGCGGCTGACCTCGTCGGCGGCCACGCCGACCGGCGTGCTGCTGTGCACCTACCGCCGGGGTGGCGAGGTCGAGACCGGCGCGCTGGGCGCCGAGTACGAGGACGCCGGCAACGGCTGAGCGGGGAAGGACGGCGGGACGGCGGTGGTTGCCCATGGCAACACCACGTGAGAGGTCTGGAGCACATGAGCATCCCGTTGTCCGTCCTCGACCTGGCGCCGATCTCCAGGGGTCAGACGCCGGGCGAGAGCATCGCGGCGAGCGTCGCGCTGGCCCAGCGCGCGGAGCAGGCCGGTTACCGCCGCGTCTGGTACGCCGAGCACCACAACATGCCGACCATCGCCTCCTCGGCGACCAGCGTGCTGATCGCGCACGTCGGCGCGCACACCTCGTCCATCCGGCTGGGCGCCGGCGGCGTCATGCTGCCGAACCACTCGCCGCTGACGATCGCCGAGCAGTTCGGCACGCTCGAGGCCGTCCACCCGGGCCGCATCGACCTGGGCCTGGGCCGGGCGCCGGGCTCGGACCAGAACACGATGTACGCGCTGCGCCGCGACCCGCGCTCGGCCGACCGCTTCCCGCAGGACGTGCTGGAGCTGCAGGGCTACCTGACCGGCGACACCCGGGTGCCCGGCGTCGACGCCGTCCCGGGCAAGGGCTCGAACGTGCCGCTGTACATCCTGGGCTCGTCGATGTTCGGCGCCACGCTCGCCGCCGCGCTGGGCCTGCCGTACGCCTTCGCCTCGCACTTCGCGCCGGCCATGCTCCAGCCCGCCGTCGAGGCCTACCGGCGCGAGTTCCAGCCATCGGCGCACCTCGACGCCCCGTACGTGATCGCCGGGGTCAACGCGGTCGCGGCCGACACCCGCGAGGCCGCGGAGTCCGCGTACGCCGCCGTCCGCCGGACGCTGGCCGTCGGCCTGTTCGGCCGGGGCAGGCAGCTGTCGGACGACGAGGCGCAGCTGCTGCTCGACGGCGGCGCCGGGCGGCACGTCGACACGATGCTGACCCACACCGCCGTCGGCACGCCGGCCGAGGTGCGCGAGTACCTGACCGGCTTCGCGCGGGAGGCCGACGCCGACGAGCTGATCGTCGCCCACCAGTTCCCCGGGGTGGAGGGCCGGCTGCGGTCGGTGCAGCTCACCGCCGAGGCGATGGAGACCGTCGCCGCCTGAAGCCGGTGCAGGACGAGGGCCCCTCCCCCACCGGGAGGGGCCCTCGTCGTCGGTGCGTCAGTACCAGTTGTTGGCCTGGTGGAAGGCCCAGGCGTTGCAGGCGGTGTCGTAGCGCTCGTCGATGTAGATGAGGCCCGCGTCGATCTGCCGGTACGCGTCCGAGGTCTTGGCGATGCCGGTGGTGGCCCAGGTCGCGTCCAGGAACTGGGCGATGCCGTACGCGGTGCTCGTCGGGTTCTGCGCGGTGGGGTTCCAGTTGCTCTCGGCCTCCCACAGCAGGTCGAGGCAGTCGAACTGGGCGG
Source organism: Geodermatophilus sp. URMC 65 (assembly GCF_053502545.1). Lineage (NCBI taxonomy): Bacteria > Bacillati > Actinomycetota > Actinomycetes > Geodermatophilales > Geodermatophilaceae > Geodermatophilus > Geodermatophilus sp. URMC 65. The sequence goes on along the minus strand of NZ_CP199954.1, from coordinate 2,494,481 downwards.
GGCTCCGGAACTGGCTCGCCGCGTAGTCCTTGTAGTCCTGTTTCGCGGACGCCGCGTGGGCGACCGACTCGCCGGTGGCGGTGAGCGCGACCGTCATGGCGCCCGCGGCGGTGAGCAGGTGCAGGGTGCGGCGGGGGGTCCGGGCGTGCGTGTGCATCGGGCAGTCCTCCTGGGCGCTCTGCGGAGGGCGCACGCCGAGGGCAGCGCGCGCCGGTGGCGTCGTACGGGTCGGGGCGCTGCTGCCCGAGGCCTGAGGGGCAGGGGGTGGCCGCCGGCCCGGGGTGGTCCCGGGCCGGCGGACGACGACCACGGTCAGGTGGTGACCGGGGCGCAGTCGCGGTCGTCGGAGTAGTGCGGGCTGGCCGCGACCCCCTGCAGGCCGAGCAGGTTGTCGAAGGGGTCGATCACGACCGCGGTGACGAACGGGCCGTGGGGCGTGCGCCCCTGGTACTCCTTCGCGCCCATCTCCTGCAGGCGGGCGAGGGTGGCGTCGAGGTCGTCGACCCGCCAGTGCACGATCACGCCGCCCGGCCCGGCCACCGTGCCGGGCGGGGCCTTGGTGCGGTCGGCGATGGCGAGCTCGGCTCCCGACTCGCCGACGGCGAACTTGGCGTACTGGACGCGGCCGCCGGGCCCGGGCCGGGTGAAGAAGGGCCCCGAGCCCAGGAGGTCGGTGTACCAGTCGGTGGCCGCGGCCACGTCGTCGACCAGGTAGATGAGGGTGGTGATCCCGCGCAGGGTCATCGTCGGCACCCGCCCCTCAGCCCTCGGGCTGCCAGTCGTCGGCCTGCCAGCGGTAGAACACCGTGGCCACCGAGTCCTTCGGACCCTGCCAGCCCTCCGGCTGGTACGGGCTCACGTAGGGGCTCAGCTCGTGCATCACCTTGGCGAACGCCGGCCGGTGCGACTCGTGGTTGGCGCGCACGGCGGCGGCCTTCTCGACGTCCTGCTCGAGCAGGTGCACGAAGCAGTCGTCGATCGAGTACAGCCAGCGCCCGGTCACACCCGTCTCGACGGGCAGGCCGCCCGCGTCCGACTCGGCGAACACCCGGGCGATGTCGGGCTCGGCGCCGGGCTTCATCCGCTGCACGATCACGGTCAGCTCGCGGTCCTCGGGCACGTCGCCCTCGGGCAGCCAGCGGTAGAACTCCTTGGCCACGGAGTGCGAGGGGTTCTCCCAGTAGCTCGGGTACGGCGTGACGTACGGCGCGATGGCCTCGGCGATGGCCTGGAAGGCGGGCAGCCCCCGGCGCTGGCCGGAGACCTCCGGGTCCTCCTTGCGCTCGATGACGTGCAGGTAGAGGTCCTCGTGCGACAGCAGGATGCGGCCGATGACGCCGAGGTCCTGCGGGCGGGTGGCCCGGTCGTAGTGGTCGAAGACCGGGCCCACCTTGTCCTCGCTGCCGGGGACCATGTGGCACACGATCACGTTGCGGAACGGTCGGAAGGTCATGACGTGCTCCTTTGCGAGGTTGTGGCCGGCCCCTCTGCTGGGCCCCGCCGCGAGCCTGCGAGCGGTGGGGGGCAGAGGGGTCCTCTTCTCACGGGACGGGGTGAAGCGGAGCGGCAGCTCGAGCAGCCCACGGAAGGCCGAGGCGGCCGGGAGCCACTGCAGCTCCTCGACGGGGACGTCGAGGCGCAGATCGGGCAGGCGGACGAGGATCCGCCGCAGGGCGGTCGTCGCCTCGAGCCGGGCGAGAGCGGTGCCCAGGCAGTAGTGGATGCCGTGGCCGAACGACATGTGCTGCGTCTGGCCCCGGCGCAGGTCGAGCGCGTCCGGGTCGGGGACGAGCGCGGGGTCGTGGTTGGCCGCGCTGAGCACGATCGTGACGATCGAGCCCTCGGGGATCGGCACGCCGCCGATCTCCAGGTCCTCGGTGGCGAACCGGAAGCTCGACACCGGCACCGAGCCGTCGAAGCGCAGCAGCTCCTCCACGGCCTCGGGCACCAGGCCCGGGTCGTCCAGCAGCCGCTGCATCTCCTCGGGGTGGGTCAGCAGCGCGACCACGGCGTTGCCGAGGAAGTCCGAGGTGGTCTGGTAGCCGGCGAACAGCAGCAGGAAGCAGGTGGAGACCAGCTCCGCCTCCGACAGCCGGCCGTCCCCGTCGCGGGCGGCGATCAGCGCGCTCACCAGGTCCTCGCCGGGCTCCCGGCGCTTGGCCGCGACCAGGCCGCTGAAGTAGGCGTGCAGCCGTTCCTGCGCCTGCCCGATGGCCGCCCGGTCCTCCTGGGGGCTGCGCCCGCCGGTGCCGACCGTCCGGATGACCTGGGTGCCGGCCAGGATCTCCTCGTGGTCGGCCTCGGGGATGCCGAGCAGGTGGCCGATCACCGCCAGCGGCAGCCGCAGGGCGAACTCGTCGACGAACTCGGTCTCCCCCTTCGGCGCCATCCGGTCGAGCAGCCCCTCGACGATCTCCTCGACCCGGGGGCGCATCGCCTCGATCCGCCGCGGCGTGAACGCCTGCGTCACCAGGCGGCGCAGCCGGGTGTGCTCGGGCGGGTCGGAGTTGAGCATGTTGGTGTTGATCTGCCGCGCCTTCTCGCCGAACACCGCGAGGTAGGTGTCCCCGGCGCGGTACAGGTCCTTGGACAGCCGCGGGTCCGACAGCGCCGACCGGGCGTCCTCGTAGCGGGTGACCAGGAAGGAGTCGAAGCGCGGCGTCCGCACCTTGACCACCGGCCGCTCGGCGCGCAGCCGGGCGTAGACCGGGTAGGGGTCGGCGCGGAAATCCGGCGTGTAGATCTCCTGACCGGGGACCACGTCGTCCGGGGGTGCGGCCGGAGCCGGCTGTGCGGTCTGGGTCATGTCGTCTCCCTCGGGGGTGGGGCGATCTCGGGTGCGGTCGGTCGGGGGTGCGCCGCTGCCGGGCCGGTGGCTGGGCCGGTCACTGCGCGAAGACCCCGGCCAGGTGGTCGAGGAGGGCATCCTCGTCGAGCGGGCGGCTGCGGAAGCCGACGTGACCGTCGGGGCGGACCAGGTAGGCCGCCGTCCCCGCGCCCGCGGTGCCGTAGGCGGCGGCGAAGGTGCCCTCGGCGTCGCGGACGACGGGTAGGTCGACGAGCAGCGGCACCCGGGCGTCGGGCGCGGCGACCAGGTAGGCCCCCACCTCGCCGCGGGTCTGCTGCCGCACGCCGACGGCCAGCTTCTCCAGGTCCGACACCTGCTCCTCCGACGCGGTGGCATCGGCCGACAGCAGCAGCGTGGAGCGGGTGCCGCGGGTGAGGTCGAACAGCCGCAGCGGGTGCGCGACGCCGAAGCGCCGCAGCCCGTGCACGTCCGGCGCGCGGTGCCCGGGCTCCGGCCCGGCGGGGAACCCGCCGGGGGCCGTCTCGCCGACCAGCGGGCTGCCGGCGTAGTTCATGGTCATCTGCATCTCGAGCAGGAACTGCGCCTTCTCGTCCTCCATGTCCATCTCGTCGGTGAACGCGATGGCCACGGCCCGGTCGACGATCATCTTCCCGGCGGGACGGCGCTCGGCCTCGTAGCTGTCCAGCAGTCCGGGCGCGGCCACCCCCCGGACGGCGAGGGCGAGCTTCCAGCCGAGGTTCCAGGCGTCCTGGATGCCGGTGTTCATCCCCTGCCCGCCGGCCGGCGGGTGCAGGTGCGCGGCGTCGCCGGCGACGAAGACCCGCCCCTCGCGGTAGCGGTCGACGATGCCGTGCTTGATCCGGAAGATCGACGACCAGCGCAGGTTGCTCGCCGTCGTCCCGGGCGGGCCCAGGTCGTCGATCGCCGCCTGCATGTCGGCCAGCGTCGGCGGCTCGTACTCCTGCCAGAACCCGGGCGGGACGACGCCGGAGCCGACCGCCTCCTGCCACCGCTGGGGGGCCAGGGTGGCGATCCGGTAGCGGTTGCGGCCCTTGAGGGGGACGCAGACGAGCATCCCGGTGAAGTCGTCGTCGTTCTCGATGCGCACGAAGCGCACCAGGTGCCCGGCCGGCAGGTCCCAGTCGACGTCGACGTCGCCGAGCATGAACAGCTGCGGGAACATCGACAGCCCGCCCTCGAAGGCCAGCCCCAGCCCGGACCGGACGGCGCTGTGCGCCCCGTCGCAGCCGACCAGGTACTGCGCCCGGGTGGTCTCCCCCTCGCCGGAGGCGTGCCGCAGCTGCGCGGTGACGCCCTCGTCGTCCTGGGAGAAGCCGACCAGCTCGACCCCGCGCTCGACGACCACGCCGAGGGAGGCCAGCTTGGCGCCGAGGATGCGCTCGGTGTCGTACTGCGGCAGCCCGAGGTGGGCGTAGGGCAGCTCGTCGAGGCCGGCCCAGTCGACCTGGTGGGTCTGCTCGCCGTTGACGAACACCGTCTGGCCGTACAGCCAGATCCCGGCGTCCATGGCCTCGGTGACGATGCCCTGGTCCTCCCAGATCTCCATCGTCCGGCAGTGGATGCCGATCGCCTTGTCCGCCTGCGTGGACGCCTGGGGGCGCTTGTCCACGACGCGGACGGCGATGCCCCGGCGGGCCAGCTCGATGGCGTGGGTCAGGCCGGCCGGGCCGGCGCCGACGACGAGCACCTCGACCGCCCGCCCGGCAGTGCGGGACTCCGCGAGGTCGGACGGGGCCGGCAGCAGCGCCGCCGCGGCGGGTGCGTGCCCGTCGTCCGGCTTCTCCACGAACTCCTGCACGCTGGCGCTCGGCACCGTGCTCGTGGGGAGCGCGGTGGCGAGGGCCGGCTCGGTGTTGGCCGACAGCTGCACCGGCTGCCCGGCCACCACCTCCAGGTCCGGTTCCGGCGCCACGGGGACGCCGCCGGGGACGACGGCGTCGACGGCGGCCGGCTGCTGCGCGGGCTCGGGCGGCGTCGCGACCCCGGCCTCGGCCTCGACCGACGGCGGCACCGGCCGCACGCGCAGCGCGAAGACCCTGCGGTCCTCGCCCCTCGCCAGCCACCGGCCCAGCGGCCCGGCGGACCAGTTCGCCGGCTCGGCCGCCCAGTCGGTGAAGCGCTGCTCGGAGTCCCACTCGGCGACGACGTGGTAGCGCCGCCCGTCGGGCTCGCGCAGCAGCTCCTCGCGGGCGTGGCCGGGGGCGCTGCGGGCCAGTTGCGCGGCGGCGAGGTAGGCGAGCTCGAAGGCCTCCTGCTCCCAGGGCTCGACGGCGACCGCGGTGTCGACGCGCACCCGCTCCACCTCGACGTCCCCGCCGGGCGAGAGCAGCGGTGGGAAGTCGGTGTCCGCGTCGGGCCGCTGGCGGATCTCCAGCACCTCACGCCGGAACTCGACCGAGTGCCACCGGGCCAGCGGTGCGCCGGCGTCCATGTGGGAGGGGTCCTCCACCCACTGCACGAAGTCGTCCTCGGACTCCCACTCCGCGAAGATGTGGTAGCGCAGGCCGCTGGCGTCGCGCAGCAGCTCCTCGCGCACGTACCCACGGGAGTCCCCGATCCGCTGGGTGACCGTCGTGTACGCGCGCTCGAAGGCCACCTGCTCGCCCGGCTTGACGCTGGTGGAGAAGTCGATGCGCACCGGCCGCCGGCGCTCGGCCGCCACCGTCGCCAGCACGGTGAAGGTCGAGCGGGTGGCGTCCTCACGCAGGTCGCGCAACGCCTCGGTGAGCGTCTCCCGGGCGGCACTGCGCCCGAAGGCGTCCACCGACGCCCGGTCGGTCCAGTCGCTGACGATGGCGAACCAGCGCGGGTCGCCCTCGTCGCGCATCAGCTCCTGGCGCAGGTTGCCGGGCACCCGGCTGATCTCCGCGGCAGCCCGGTGCCAGGCCGCCTCGAACTCCGCCTCGCAGCCCTCCCGCGCGCGCATCCGCAGGAGGGTCCGCACGGCCGCCCTGCCACCGTCCTGGGGTGCCGCCGTCATGCCGTCCCCTGCTCGCCCGGGACGGTGGCCAGCACCTCGTAGGTGTTGCGGGACGCGTCCTCGCGCAGGTCGCGCAACGCCTCGGTGAGCGTCTCGCGGGCGCTGCTGCGACCGAACTCGTCGACCGCGGCCCGGTCGGTCCAGTCGCTGGTGATGAGGAAGGTGCGGGGGTCGTCGGCGTCGCGGATCAGCTCCTGGCGCAGGTTGCCGGGGACCCGGCTGATCTCGGCGGCAGCCCGACGCCAGGCGGCCTCGAACTCCGCCTCGCAGCCCTCGCGGGTGCGCATCCGGAGCATCGTGCGCACCGCGGCCTGGGCCCCGGTACCGGTCGTCACGGCGTCTCCTCGCGGTACCGGCGCAGCACGAGGCTGCTGTTGAAGCCGCCGAAGCCCCGGGCCAGCACGACGACGACGTCGAGGTCGGACTCCCGGTTCTCGCGCACCAGGTCCAGCCCGTACTCCGCCACCGGCTCGTCGACGTTGCCGGTCGCGGGCACCAGCCCGTCGCGCATCGCCAGGAGGGCGGTCGCCACGTTGAGCGCCGACCCACCGGCCATGAGCCGCCCGGTCCAGCTCGACGGCGCCGTCACCGGCACGCCGCGTTCCCCGAACACCGCGGTGATCGCCTGGGCCTCCAGCGCGTCGAGCTCGGGGACGCCCGCGCCGTCGGCGACCACCAGGTCCACGTCCTCCGGCGTCACGCCGGCGTCGGCGAGCGAGATCCGGATGGCCCGCGCGTACTGCGTGGCGTCGGGAGCCGGGTCCTCGTGGTGGTGGGCGTCGTGCGTGGCGCCGTAGCCGACCACCTCGCCCCACACGTGCCGCGCATCCCGGGCCCGTGCGGCGTCGGCCTCCTCGACCAGCAGGATCGCGCCGCCCTCGCCGATGACGTGCCCGTTGGCCCGCCGGTCGAAGGGCTTGTAGGCGTCCCCGGGTCGGGCGGCGGTGGACAGCCGCCCGCTGGTCACCTGACACAGCAGCGCGTACGGGGTCACGCCGGCCTCGGTGCCGCCCACGAGCACGGCCGGGGTGCCGCGGCGCACCACGCGCCGCGCCCAGCCGAAGCTGTCCAGCCCGCCCGCGCCCTCGCTGACGACGACCCCCGAGGGGCCCTTGTACCCGTCGCGGATCGAGACCTGGCCGGTGCTGGCCGCGTAGAACCAGGCGATCGACTGGTAGGCGCCGACCGATCGGGGGCCCTTCGCCCACAGCCCCTGGATCTCGTGCTGGCTGAACTCGTTGCCCCCCGAGCCGGCCGCCAGGAAGACCGAGGTCGCGTAGGCCTCCTCGGGCGGCACGTAGCCGGCGTCCTCGGCGGCCAGCGTGGCCGCCGCCAGGGACATCCACGTCCAGCGGTCGGTCTGCACCTTGAGCTGCGGGACGACGAACCGGTCGGGGTCGAAGTCGCGCACCTGCCCGGCCAGCGTGACGCCGTACCGGGACGGGTCGAAGCCCTCGATCGGGCCCACCCGGAGCTCGCCGCGCACCAGGGACTGCCAGTGCTCCTCGACGCCGACGCCGCTGGGTGCGACGACGCCGATGCCGGTGACCAGCAGGCGGGTGGTCCCCCGCGGGGGAGCGGTGATCGCCCGGCCCGTCGGGGCGGTCTCGCGGGCGGGGCCGGCCACCTCGGTGACGACCCCCTCCTCGCTCAGGACGGTCGGCTCGGTCACCTCGTCGCTGCGCGAACTCGCGAGCTCGGTCACGATGCCCTCCGGTCCGGCTTGGCCAGCACGATCGCCGACTGGAAACCGCCGAACCCGCTGCCCACCGAGACGGCGACGTCGACCTTGTGGTCCCGGGCGGTCTTGGGCACGTAGTCCAGGTCGCACTCGGGGTCGGGTACCTCGTAGTTGGCCGTCGGCGGGACGACCTGGCGCTGCACGGCCAGCGCGGTGGCGGCGATCTCGATGGAGCCGATCGCGCCGAGGGAGTGCCCGACCATCGACTTCAGCGAGCTCATCGGGACCTTGTAGGCGGCCTGGCCGAGACTCAGCTTGACCGCGGCGGTCTCGTGCCGGTCGTTCTGCTTGGTCCCCGAGCCGTGCGCGTTGACGTAGCCGACCTCGTCGCCGTCGATCCGCCCCTGGGCCAGCGCCTGGTCGAGGGCCTCGGCCATCTCCACGCCGTCGGGCCGCAGCCCGGTCATGTGGAAGGCGTTGCAGCGGTTGGCGTAGCCGGTGACCTCGCAGTAGATCTCCGCACCGCGCCGCTGGGCGTGCTCCAGCTCCTCGAGCACCATCACCGCTGCGCCCTCGCCCATCACGAAGCCGTTCCGGCGGGCGTCGAAGGGCTTGGAGGCGTGCTCGGGGTCGGCGTTGTTGTCCGTCGTCGCCCGGATGGTGTCGAAGCAGGCCATCGAGATCGGCGAGATCGGCGCGTCGCTGGCGCCGGCGATCACGACGTCGGCGTCGCCGTCCTCGATGAGCTGGCTGCCGTACCCGATCGCGTCGATGCCCGACGTGCAGCCGGTGGAGACCACCGTCGCCGGGCCCTGCGCCCGGAAGCGCACCGCCAGCTCGGTGGCCCCGCAGCTGGGCACGAGGGCCTGGTGCAGGAACCGCGAGCCGTAGCGCGGGTCGACCAGCCAGTGCCGGCCCGCGTCGCTGACGTTGACGTACTCGTCCTCCAGCCGCATGGTCGCGCCGACGGCGCTGCCGAGGGTGACCCCGACCCGCTCGGGCTCCGGTGCGTCCGTCGCGTCGCCGACACCCAGGCGCAGCCCGCTGTCGGCGACCGCCTCGTCGGCGGCGACCATCGCGAACTGCACGAAGCGGTCGTTGCGGTGCACCTCCTGGGCGCTCAGCCCGAGCTCACGCGGGTGGAAGTCGACCTCGGCGGCGACCTGCGACCGGAAGCGGCTGGGGTCGAAGAACGTGATCCGCCGGGTCGCCGTCCGACCCGCGGTGATCATGTCCCAGTACGCCTCGCGCCCGATGGACCCGGGCGCGACCACCCCGATCCCCGTGATGACGACGCGCCGTCGGTCGGTGCTCATCGCACGCCCGGCGCGGCCTCGGTGTCCACATGCCCGAGCTCCGGCCGCGGGGCCAGCGGGCCGCAGAGGAACACGAAGGTCGCCGTCGTCGCCGAGTCGTTGACGATCCGGTGCTTGACCCCGATCGGGATGTGCACGGCGGACTCGCCGACCAGCCGCCGCTCCTCGCCGTCCAGGGTGACCAGCACGTCGCCCTCCTGGCAGTAGAGGAACTCCTCCGAGTACGGGTGCCAGTGCTCGGTGACGACCTCGCCGGGCTCGAGGGTGAGGGTGCCCATGAAGCCGGCGGTGGAGCCAACGCTGGCCGGCGACAGCAGGACGCGGATGTCGCCGCCGCGCCGGCGGTTGGGGGGCGTGTCGGCGCGGTGGACGGTGGGTCCGCAGCGCACCTTCGCCGACGGGGGGTGCTGGATGGTGGTCATGTCTCTCCTCCGGTGTGGACGGGCACCGCGGGAGCGGGCTCCGGGGGTGTGGTCGGGAGCGGTGTCCCGGGCCCGGCGGCGAGGTGCACCGGGAGGTCGGGGTGGACCTGGCGGATGAGGGGCCCCAGGACCGGGACGGCGGCCACCTCGACGACCTCGGTCGCCCCCGCCTCGACCAGCGCGCGGGAGGTGGCCTCCCACTGGATGGGCGAAGTCAGGTGAGTGCGCAGGCAGCGGGCCAGCTGTGCGGGGTCCCTCGTCGGCCGGCCGTCGGCGTTGGGGACGACGGGCACCTCGGGCGCGGACCACTCGAGGTCGGCCAGCGCGGCGGCGAGGTGCCGGGCGACCGGTGCGACCAGGGGGCCGTGGCAGGCGTTGCGCCCCGGCAGCCGGACGAGGTCCAGTCCGGCGGCCACCACAGCCTCCCGCGCCCGCTCCAGCGCCTCGCAGCCGCCCGCGAGCAGGACCTGCGCCGGCCCGTCGACCGACGCCACGGACAGCGGCCCGGTGCGGCCCACCTCGGCGACGACCGCGCGGGCGACCTCGCCGGCGCCGGGCCCGACGACGGCCGCCATGCCCGCGCAGGACGGGCGCGGCGACAGCGACAGCAGCTCGGCGCGCCAGTGGACCAGCTCCACGACCTGGTCGAGGGGCAGGGCGCCGGCGGCCACCAGGGCGGCGTACTCGCCCACGCCGTGCCCGGCGACCAGGACCGGTCGCAGCCCGCGGGCGGTGAGGCTCCGGTAGCCAGCGACCCCGCTGACCACGACCTCGACGTGCGCGGCCGTCGTGTCACAGGACAGGTTGAGCGGGTCGCGCCACCACGTGGCCACGTCGCGCCCCACCACCGCGGAGGCCTCGTCGACCACCGCGCGGGCCGCCGCGTCGCCGAGCCAGGCGTCGATCGCGCCGGCCCGGACGCCGGCCTCCCCGGCGAGGACGACGGCGGCGCCCGTCACCTCTCGGGCTCCCCGGACCGGGCGGCCGCCGCCTCCACCTTCTCCTTGATGATCGACATCTGGACCTTGCTGTTCGCGTCGATCCGCTGCGTCATGCCCTCGGTGTCGATCGGGGCCTCGGGCCGCATCCGGAAGTCCTGCACCCAGCGCATCCGCGTGCCAGAACCCTCCGGCGCGTAGCTCCAGTAGATGTCCATGAACTCGAAGGGCCCGGGCTCGACGCGGCGGGCGCGCACCTCGTGGGCCGCCTCGTCGAGCGTGCGCTCGGAGACCCAGCTCCAGACCCGCCCGCTCTCGTCGGGGTGCATCTTGAGCCGGAAGCGGAACCAGTTCTCCGTCTCGGCGAGGATCTCCACCTCGCTGTACTCGGTGAACAGGTCCGGCCACGACGGCAGGTCGTTGGTCATCGCCCAGACGTGGTCGATCGGGGCGTCGATGAGGATCGAGTTGTCCGTGTGCCCGGCGGTGCGGGTGCCCGGCTCGAGGGTGCTGCTCACAGGTTCCCTCCTGGGGATGTCGACGGGTTGTGACGGCGGCGTCCGGCCCGTTCAGAGGCTCGCGCCGAGCGTGCGAGGCGTGAGGAGGACGGGGTCCTCTCTCAGGCCATCCCGGCCGAGCGCTGGGCGGCGTCGACGCGCTCGACGATCTGGCCGAGCGTGTAGTTGTCCGGGCTGTCGTCGGGCATCTCGGTGCCGTAGCGGTCCTGCAGCTCGGTCTGCATGGACAGGAAGGCCAGCGAGTCCAGGCCGATGTCGGCGAAGTGGGCGTCCGGGTCGGTCGTGTGCGACGACGCGGGCAGCCCGGCCTTCTCGGTGAGCAGGGTCATGAGGTCGCTGAGAGTGAAGGTCGTGTCGGGCACGGTGTCGTTCCTTCCGGTGGGGTGGCGGGATCCGGCTGCGCGTCTGCGACCGGGGGCTGGACGAGGGAGAGGGAGCCGCGGGAGGCGGGCAGCCCGGGTGTCGGTGCGTCGGCGATGGCGGCGGCCCGGGCGAGCACCTCGGGCAGCTGCCGGTCAAGGAACTGCACGTCGTGGCGGTCGGCGGTGACGTCGGGGTCGCGCAGCAGGGCCCGGTGCAGGGCGATCGTGGTGTGCACACCGGGGCCCTCGACCCGCAGCTCGGCCAGGGCGCGGTCCATCCGGCGGATCGCCTGCTCCCGGTCGGGGGCCCAGACGACGAGCTTGCCCAGCAGCGAGTCGTAGTCCGGGCTCACCGTGTCGCCCTGCCGGTAGCCGGTGTCGAACCGGGTCCACGGCCCGTCGGGCACCTGCAGGACGTCGAGCCGGCCGGGTGCGGGGGCGAAGCCGCGGGCCGGGTCCTCGGCGTTGATGCGGCACTCGATGGACGCACCCCGGGGGACGACGTCGGACTGGCGCAGGTGCAGCCGCCGGCCGGCCGAGACCAGGATCTGCTCGCGGACGAGGTCCACGCCGGTGAGCAGCTCGGTGACCGGGTGCTCGACCTGGATCCGGGCGTTCATCTCCATGAAGTACGCCGACCCGGACCCGTCGACGAGGAACTCCATGGTGCCGGCGCCGGTGTAGCCGACCGAGAGGGCGCCGTGCACCGCCAGCCGCCCGAGCTCGGCGCGCTGCTCGGGGGTCAGGTGGCCGGCCGGCCCCTCCTCGAGCAGCTTCTGGTGGCGCCGCTGCAGCGAGCAGTCCCGCTCGCCGAGGGAGACGCCGTTGCCGTGGGTGTCGCAGAGGATCTGCACCTCCACGTGCCGCGCTCCGGTCAGGTGGCGCTCGAGGTAGACGGCGGGGTCGCGGAACACCGCGCGGGCGGTGGCCCGGGTGGCGGTGAAGGCGTCGGCCAGGTCGTCGGCCTCGCGGACGACGGTCATGCCCCGCCCGCCGCCGCCCGCGGCCGCCTTGATGATCAGCGGGTAGCCGATCCGGGCGGCGACCTCCCGGGCCTCGTCGACGCTGCCGACGGGCTCCACGACGCCCGGGAGCAGCGGCAGGCCGGCCTCGGCCATGAGCCGTCGGGCGGTGGCCTTGTTGCCCATCTGCTGCATGACCGCGGGGGGCGGGCCGATGAAGGTCAGCCCCTCCGACGCGCAGATCTCGGCGAAGTCCGGGTCCTCGGAGAGGAAGCCGTACCCGGGGTGGATGGCGTCGGCGCCGGTGCGCAGGGCGGCCTCCACGATGTTGGCCACGTTCAGGTAGCTGCGCCGGGCCGCGGCCGGCCCGATGTGCACGGCCTCGTCGGCCAGGTCCACGACGGCGGAGTTGCGGTCGGAGGTCGAGTAGACGGCGACGACCTCGATGCCCAGCTCGCGGCAGGCCCGGGCGACCCGGACGGCGATCTCGCCGCGGTTGGCGATGAGCACGCGGCCGATCACCGGGACCGTCCCGGAGGCCGCAGCCGCATGATCACCTGGTCGTACTCGACCGACTCGGCGTCGCCCACGAGGACCTCGGCCACCACGCCCGCCTCGTCGGCGACGATCGGGTTCATCAGCTTCATCGCCTCGACGATCCCGACGGTCTGGCCCGGCTCGACCTCGTCGCCGACCCGGACGAACGGGTCGGCCCCGGGCGACGGCGCCGCGTAGAAGGTGCCGACGAGCGGGGAGCGGACGGCCGCCGCCACCTCCACCGCGGGGTCGGCGGGTGCGGCCGGCTGGACCTCGCCGCCGCCGGGGGCCCCCTGCGCCGGGGGCAGAGGGACGGGGGACCCGGCCGGCGGGGTCTCGGGGGCCCACTCGACCTCGATGGCGCGGTCGCCGTTGCGGACGGTGAGCTTCCGCAGCTCGCCGGGCAGGCTGCGCGCCAGCGCCAGGACCGCGTCGTGCAGGTCCGGGGCCTCGTCGTCCGGCCCGGTCGCGGGCGTCGCCGCGATCGTCCGCGGGGGGAACTCACTGGCTGACACGGTCATCCCTCCACCGGCTGCAGGGGACGGTCGTCCCTGCCGATGCGCTCGAGCCGCCGGGACCGGGTGTCCAGCAGCGTCGCCACGTCGAGCCGGCAGACGTCGTCCAGTTCGCGGACGAGCGCGCGGCGCAGCAGGCGGGCTGCCTCGGCGGGGTCGGTGTGGGCGCCACCGGGCGGCTCGACCACCACCGAGGTGGCGATCCCGGACGCCCGCAGGTGCGCCGCGCCCAGGCGCATGGCGCGGGCGGCGGTCGGTGCGGCCACCGCCGTCCGCCAGAGGATGGCGGCGCACCCCTCGGGGCTGATCACGGACAGGTAGGCGTTCTGCAGGACCAGCAGCCGGTCGGAGGTGCACAGCGCGAGCGCGCCGCCGCTGCCGCCCTCCCCGGTGACCACCGACACGACGGGGACCCGGAGCCGGCTGCTGCGCATGATGATCTCGGCGATCGCGTGTGACTGGCCGCGCTCCTCGGCCTCCGGTCCGGGGTGCGCACCGGGCGTGTCGACGAGGGTGACGACCGGGAAGCCGAAGGCCTCGGCGTGGTCGAGCAACCGCTGCGCCTTGCGGTAGCCCTCCGGGTGCGGCATCCCGAAGTTGCGGGCGATCCGCTCGCGGACCGTGTGGCCCTTCTCCTGGCCGATGACGACGACCGTGCGGCCGCCGATCGAGGCGACCCCGCCGACCACGGCGGGGTCGTCGGCGAAGGCCCGGTCGCCGTGCAGCTCGACGAAGTCGTCGAACGCGGTGTGCAGGTAGTCCAGGGTGGTGGGCCGCTCGACGACCCGCGCTCGCTGGACGACGTCCCACGGGTCGTCGTCGACCGCGACGTCCACCGGGCTCCGGTCGTCCCCGGCGTCGTCCTCCGCCTCCCCGGGCGGGACGCCGGGCCCGTGCAGGGCCAGCAGGCGGGCGAGCAGGGGCCGCAGGTCGGCCCGGTTCTCCACCCGGTCGACCAGGCCGTGCGCGAGGAGGAACTCGGCGGTCTGGAAGTCCGCGGGCAGCTCGGCGCGGATGGTCTCCTGGACCACGCGCGGCCCGGCGAAGCCGACGTGCGCGCCCCGCTCGCCGACGAGGACCGACGCGAGGGTGGCGAAGGAGGCCGACACCCCGCCGTAGGTCGGGTCGGTCAGCACGCACACCGAGAGCAGCCCGGCCTCGTGGAGCCGGCCGAACGCCTCGCTGGCGCGGGCCATCTGGAAGAGCGAGAAGACGCCCTCCTGCATCCGGGCGCCGCCGCTGGCGCAGACGGTGACGAGGGGCAGGCCGCGCTGCAGGGCCAGTTCCGCGGCGCCGCTCACCCGCCGGCCGACCTCGACGCCCATGCTGCCGCCGAGGAAGGCGAAGTCCATGACCGCGACGACCGTCTCGGCGCCGCCGATGCGGGCGGTGCCGACCACGACGGCCTCCGACTCGCCGGAGCGGCGCTCGGCGTCGGCCAGCCGGTCGGGGTAGTCGCGCAGGTCGGTGAAGGAGAGCGGGTCGGTCGTGCCCGGCGGGAACGCCGTCTCGGTGAAGCTGCCCGGGTCGGTGAGCAGGACGATCCGAGCGCGCGCGCTGAGCCGGAGGTGGTGGTCGCACTCCGGGCAGACGTGCAGGTTGCGGTCGAGGCGCTTGCGGTAGAGCAGCCACCCGCAGTCGGGGCAGCTGACCCACCCCACGTGGTCCGCCGCCGCGCCCGACGCGGTGGCAGTCGGCGCGGAACGTGTCATGACGTCCTCCCAGTCGCCCGGAGCGGTCTCACTCGGAGGAGGACCAGTGGTAGAAGCGCCGGGCCATCGCGTCCTGCGGGGAGCGCCAGCCGGGGTCGTAGGCCTCGATGAACGGCCGGAGGTCCTCGCTCACGGCACGGAAGGCCGGCAGCGACTGGGCGATGCGCATCGCCTCCGGCGCCGGCCGGTCGAAGTCGATGAGGTGCACGTAGATGTCGTGGAACTGGTACAGGGACCGGTTCCGCACACCGATCTCGTGCGGCATCGAGGTGGCGTCGTAGCGGCCGAAGATCTCGGCCACCTTGTCGGCGTCGGCCGGCGCCATCCTCGCGATGATCATGGTCTGGTGCACGGGTGTCTCCCAGCGTCGCTGCGGTCCGGGGAGGGGCTCGGGACACGACGACGCTAGGGAGCCGGCGGGGGTCGGCACATCGGCCACAGGTGCAGTTCAGGGCGCGCCCCGGGGAGGGTGGGGGGTGTGCGACCGTCCCGCCCCGGGACGCAGCAACGCCGTCCGGACGTCGGGGGGTGACTCATCCAGGAGGACGACCCCCGACCACACCCAGGACGTAAGACCCCAGCCCAGAGGGGCGGGGGCCCCTACCCGGGTATGAACTCGCCGACGGCTCATGATCGGCTCGCCCGGGACCGTGGCGACCGGCACCATGGCGGGCCTAACTTCCGGAACCGACCTGACGGTGCCCCTCACGGGGCCGGACAGGAGTGGAGCTGACACGCATGGCCGAACCCGATGACGCCGTGTCCGCTTCAGGTGTGTCCGACGCCGATGCGCCGGTCCGGGTGCTGATCTGCGACGACCACGAGGTCTACCGGCACGGCCTGCGCGCGGTGCTCCGCCAGATCCCCGGTGTCTGCGTCGTGGCGGAGGCGGCCTGCGTCGGCGAGGCGCTGCCGCTGGCCTCCACGGCCCGACCCGACGTCACCCTGATGGGGGTCGACGGGCAGGGGCCCGTCCTCCCGGACCTGGTGCGCGAGATGACCGGGACGGGCACCCGCGTCCTGCTGCTCGGTGAGGTCGGCGCCGCCAGCGACCTGCTCGAGGTCCTGCGGGCCGGGGCGCGTGGCTACGTGCACGCGGCCGTCAGCTCGCAGCGGCTGATCGAGTGCGTCCGCGCGGTGGCCCGTGGGGAGACCGTCCTGGACGCCAACGTCACCGGGGAGCTGCTGCACCGCCTGGACGACGTGGCGCGGTCCGGGGACGACGGGCAGCCCCGGGCACACGGCCCGCTGACCGCCCGGCAGCAGGCGGTCGCCGAACTCGTGGCCGAGGGCCTGACCAACGCGGAGATCGCCGAGCGCCTGCAGCTGAGCCGGGCCACCGTGAAGGGCCACATCACGGTGGCGCTGCGCCGCCTGGGCCTGCGGGACCGCACCCAGCTGGCCATCCACGTGCACCGGAGCACCCGCACCGGCCCCGGATGAGGAGTGGACCCCGCCGGTTGCTGAGCGGGGTGGAGCCACCGTCGCGCGAGCTCCTGTGAAATAGCTGTGAACTTTCTCGACAGAACCTGCCACTACGAGGTTAGAGTCACTCCAGTCCGGAGGAGACGGGCGCGTGTCGGAACTGTCGGTCCGTTGGGCGGGAGCCCCGACGGGTCGGGCACAGGGGGAACGGCATGGACCATTCCGTGGTCATCGCAGGGACGGGACCGGTGGTGGACCCACGACAGCCCGCGGGCCACGTGCCCGCGCCTCGGACGGACGGGCACGTGCCCGTCCGGCCGCACGCCGTCCGGCCGCCGACGAGTCTGGTCTGCGTGCTGCTCTGCGAGGACCGGGAGGTGTTCCGCACCGGGCTGCGGGTGGTCCTGGAGGCCGAACCGGACATGGCGGTCGTGGCCGAGACCGCCCACCTCCCCGAGGCCCTCGAAGCGATCGAGGGCGAGGGCACCGTGGTGGTCGTCGTCCGGCAGGGCCTGGTCGCCGGCGACGCCCTCCCGCTGCTGCGCACCCTCTGCCGGCAGAACACGGCGGTCCTCGTGCTCGCCGAGCCGGAGACGGACTCCGAGCACGAGCTGGTCGAGATCCTGCGCGCCGGCGTCCGCGGCTACCTGCCCCGGCGCTCGGGGGCGCAGCGGCTCGTCGACGGTGTGCGGGCGTTGGCCCGCGACGAGGCCGCGCTCGACCCAGCGGCCACCAGCCACCTGGTGCGCCACCTGACGACCGGGTGGCAGCCGCGGTCGGCTCCCGCCCTGCGGCCCCTCGACCGGTTGACCGACCGGCAGCGCGAGGTCGCCGAGCTGGTCGCCCAGGGGCTGAGCAACGAGGAGATCGCCGGCCGGCTGTTCCTCAGCCTGGCGACGGTGAAGAGCCACCTGACGACGTCGATGCGCCGCCTCGGCGTCCGCTCACGGACCGAGCTGGCCATCCTGGTCACCCGCGGGAGCTCCCCGGCTGCCTGAGAGCCGGGTCGGGTGGCTCCCGTCCCCGGCAACGGCCACTCTCGCGCGGTTCCTGCCGAACGCGCGCTGCTGCAACGGCGGGAACGCGGGTAGAACGGCGCGACAGTGGTCGGTCGGGGAGGTCGAGGCCGGCCCGGACCAGGGCGCGCGTCACTGTGAGCAGCGTGACGGTCGCGTGCCGGAATGGGCGGCCCCTGTTGCGGCGATGGAACTACCCGTGGACCTGTTCTCCCCTGTGACCCTGGGCGGCATCGAGCTCGCCAACCGCGTCGTCATGGCCCCGCTCACCCGCATGCGCTCCGGCGCCTCCGGCGTCCCCGGGGACCTCGTCGTCGAGCACTACCGGCAGCGCGCCGGCGTCGGGCTGATCATCACCGAGGGCACCTACCCGAACCCCGAGGGCCAGGCCTTCGTCGGCCAGCCCGGCATCGTCACCGACGAGCAGGTCGGGGGCTGGCACCGCGTGGCCGAGGCCGTGCACGCACGGGGCGGCAAGATCGTCCTGCAGGTCATGCACGGCGGCCGGGTGACCCACCCCGACGTCAACGGCGGTCGCCGCGTCGTGGCCCCGAGCGCGATCGCGATCGACGGCGCGGGCCACACCGCGACGGGCAAGCAGCCGTACCCGGTGCCGCACGCGCTGACCGTCGACGAGGCGCGGCAGACCCTGCAGGACTTCGTCTCCGCCGCTAAGCGGGCCATCGAGGCCGGCCTGGACGGCGTGGAGATCCACGGCGCCAACGGCTACCTGCTGCACGAGTTCCTCTCGCCGGCGTCCAACCAGCGCACCGACGAGTACGGCGGCACGCCTGCGAACCGGGCGCGCTTCGTCGTCCAGGTGGTGACGGCGGTGGCCGCGGCCATCGGCGCCGGCAAGGTCGGCCTGCGGATCTCGCCCGAGCACAACATCCAGGACGCCTACGAGACCGACCGGGACGACGTCCGGGCCACCTACGGCGCGCTGATCGACCAGCTGCGCCCGCTGGGCCTGGCCTACCTGTCGGTGCTGCACTCCGACCCGGCCGGTGAGCTGGTGCAGGAGCTGCGCGAGCGCTTCGACGGGCCGCTGGTCGCCAACAGCGGCTTCGGCTCGGTCACCACGCGCGAAGAGGCGGTGCGCCTGATCGAGGCCGCGCACGCCGACGCCGTGGCCGTGGGGCGGGCCGTCATCGCCAACCCGGACCTGGTCGAGCGCTGGAAGGGCGAGCACCCGGAGAACGAGCCGAGGACCCACCTCTTCTACGCGCCCGGCGCCGAGGGCTACACCGACTACCCGACCCTCGAGGCCGCGCAGGCCAGCTGAAAGAGGACCCCGTCCTCCTCACCGCTCGCAGGCTCGCGGCGAGCCTCTGGACGGGGCCGGCGGTGCCCCGGAGGCGCAGACGCCATCCTCGGTTGCGTCTCAGGCGGTGAGCGGCTCGGGGGCCGGCACGGTGCCCCTCGACTAGGGCGTCGACGGGCGCGGGACGTCCGAAGAGCCAGCCCTGGCCGCCGTCCACCCCGAGGGACTGCAGGACGGCGTGCTCGGCTGCCGTCTCCACGCCCTCGGCGACGACGCTGACGTCGAAGCTGTGCGCGAACTCGACCAGCGATTGGGCGAGCCGGGCCAGCATCGGGTCGGAGTCGACGCCGCTGACGATGCTGCGGTCCATCTTGATCACGTCCGGGCAGGCCATGACGATGTGCCGCAGGCTGGAGAAGCCGGCGCCGACGTCGTCGATGGCCAGCCGCATGCCGCGTCGACGCAGCGGGGACAGGGCCGCCTCGACGGCCGGGTAGTCGTGGACCTGGTCGTGCTCGGAGAGCTCCAGGACGATGCGGTCGAGCGGCAGGGCCTCGAGCAGCTCGCCGCACTGCGGCGTCAGCAGCATCTTCGGTGAGACGTTGAGCGAGACGTAGCCGGTGACCCGGTCCAGCAGCTCGGCGCCGCGGGCGATGGCGAGCAGCTCCAGCCGGTGGCCGGCACCGATGCGGTGGGCCTCGTCGAAGACGACGTCGGGCGTGCGGTGCCACCCGGCGGGGAAGCGGCTGAGGGCCTCGGCGCCGATCCGCGTGCCCGTCCCTGTCCTCGTGATCGGCACCACAGGTCGCCGGCGGTGCCGGATCGGCCGGATCGGGGCGTGACTCACCCGCACGGGGTGGCGCGGGCCGCCCGCCTCGGGGCGGACGCCGGCTCGGGCGGACGGGACTCGCCGGGACCGGGTTCCGGGCGGGGCGGTCCAGCGGGACAGTCAGTAGGGTCACTACCCGCTCGTCGACCCCCGGAGGTCGGGATGCCGCAACCCAGGTCGCTCCCTCAGCTCGCCACACGGGTCGGCGTCGCCGCCGCCGTCGCGTTGTCCTCCTCGGCGCTGTGGGCGGTGTCGTCGACCGGCTCCCAGGCCGCGGTGGGCGCGGACGTCCCGGACTGCTACGCCGAGGACGCGGTGCTCACGGTGGAGGAGCAGCGCATCGGCCAACCCCTGGTCGAGGGTGGTGAGTCGGCCGCGGCCCAGTTCCTCCGGGCTGCCGGCTTCGAGGAGGCGGTGGCGCAGTTCGCCACGGACCTGTGCGCGGCGCCGGACCTGGCCGCGGCCGAGGCGCTCGTCGTGCGCTCCGGCGAGGCGCTGTGGGACCTGGCCCTGGCACGGGCCCAGGGGGAGCGGGACATCGGCACGATCGACCGGTACGACGACCGGCCGCTGTACTGGGCCCGCCTGCACATGACGCGTGCGGTGCGCCAGTGGGAGGCGCCCGTCGAGGTGAGCGTCGTCCAGCGCAACGCCCTCGTGCACCTGCTCGACCAGGCGTCCCGTGGGCTCACCACCATCGACTGGCCGGAGGCGTCCGCCGAGGCCACGCGCGTGATGATCAGCGGCTTCGACACCTACAGCCTCGACCAGAGCCTGCGGAACTCCAACCCCTCCGGAGCCACCGCCCTGCAGCTGGACGGCCGGACGCTCGAGACCGACGCCGGCCCGGTCGTCGTCCAGTCGGTCGTGTTCCCCGTCAACTGGACCGACTTCGACGAGGGCATCGTCGAGGACGCGTTCGGCCAGGTCCTGAGGCCCGGGGAGGGCCGTGCCGACCTGATCATGACCATCAGCCAGACCAGCCGCGGGCGGATGGACGTCGAGCAGTGGGCCGCCAACGCTCGCGGCGGCTCCGCCGACAACAACCGCAACACGCTCTTCGGGCCCATCTCCCGGCCGTCGCACTGGCCGCAGCCCTTCGACTCCCCGGAGTGGATCGAGACGACCCTGCCCTACGAGGCGATGATCGCCGCCGGCACCGGCCCCTGGCCGGTCGTGCTCAACGACGGGATCTGCGAGTGGCCGGCAGGGACCTTCCCGGCCCCGTCGGCGGTGCGCTGCCAGGACGACCCGTCCGAGGGCTCCCGGGCCGCGTCCGGCCCGGGCGGCAACTACCTCTCCAACGAGAGCATGTACCGCTCCAACCGGCTGCGGATCGGCATGCAGGCGTGGGACGTCCCCGGCGGGCACCTGCACATCTCGGCGCTCGTGTACCCCGAGGACCCCGCGGTGCTGACCGGTCCCGAGTTCGAGGCCGACCGCAGGGCCGTCGTCGACCAGACCATCGCGCTCGTGACCGCGGCCGGCGCCGCCGCGTCCTGAGCGGGGCCGTGGTCTGATCCTCGGTGGCGCGCGGTCGCGCCAGGACGGGGAGGTGCCATGGCCGAGGTGCACGGCAGCTGCGACGACCGGTTCTCCGGCGTGCGCGAGGCGTTCGAGCGCGGTCTGGACGGCGGGGAGCTGGGCGCGTCGATCGCGGTCGACCTCGACGGGGAGACCGTCGTCGACCTGTGGGGTGGCCACCGCGACCTCGAGCGGACCACCCCGTGGACCGAGGACACGATCGTCAACGGCTGGTCGACGACGAAGACCGTCCTGGCGCTCGCCGCCTTGCTGCTGGTCGAGCGCGGCGAGCTGGACGTGTACGCGCCGGTCGCCGACTACTGGCCGGAGTTCGCGGCCAAGGGCAAGAAGGACGTCGAGGTGCGGCACCTGCTGTCGCACACCTCGGGCGTCTCCGGCTGGGAGCAGCCGTTCTCCATCCGCGACATGTACGACTGGCAGACCGCGACCGAGCGGCTGGCCGCGCAGGTGCCGTGGTGGGAGCCGGGGACGGCGTCGGGATACCACGCGAACAACCAGGGGCACCTGGCCGGCGAGGTGATCCGGCGGATCACGAACACGTCGTTCAAGCAGTTCGTGGCCGCTGAGATCGCCCGGCCGCTGGGCGCGGACTTCCAGATCGGCGCACGCGAGTCGGACTGGGCCCGGATCGCGCCCGTCGTCCCGCCGCCGCCGTCAGCCGACCCGCGCGAGCCGGACCCGGAGTCGGTGGCGGTCAGGACCTTCACCGCGCCGGTGGTCCCGGCGAAGGCGGCGAACTCGCCGGAGTGGCGCCGCGCGGACCTGGGCGCGCTCAACGGGCACACGAACGCGCGTGGCCTCGTGCAGGTCCTGCGGGTGCTGTCGCTGGGCGGCGAGGGCCTGCTGTCCCCGGAGACGATCGACCTGGTCTTCGACCAGCAGTCCGACGGCGTGGACCTGGTGCTGGAGGCGCCGTTCCGGTTCGGGATCGGCTACTGCCTGGGCTCGCCGCTGGTCCCGTACGTGCCGGAGGGGCGCACCTTCTTCTGGGGCGGCTGGGGCGGGTCGATGATCGTCATGGACCTCGACCGACGGCTGACGATCGGCTACCTGATGAACCGGATGGCCCCGGGCATCCTGGGCTCGGACCGCAGCGAGGCCTACGTCCGGGCGGTGTACGCGGCGCTCGGCTGAGGTCCGGGGGAGGAGCGGCATGGACCTCGACGACGTGGTGCCGGTGGTCGACCACGTGACCCGGCAGTCGCGGGTGATCGACGCGCCGGCGTCCGTCGTGTGGGAGGAGCTGCACCGGCTGAAGCTCTCGTCGCTGCCGGTGTCCCTGCTGCTCAGCGCCGTGCGTGCGCTGCCGGTGCTGCTGGCGGGCAGGGGACGTCGGCGCGGTGGGCTCGACCGGACCTTCCTCGACGTGGTGCCGATCCCGGAGCTGGCCTCCGACCCGCCCTCGCACGTGCTGTTCGCGGGCGTGCTGCAGCCCTGGAAGCTGACTGGCGGGAAGCGGCCGCCGGTGCTGGACGCGGCCGGGGTCCGGGAGTGGTCGGAGCCGGGCTGGGTGAAGGTCGGCATGGAGTTCCGGCTGACGCCGGCCCTGGGCGGCACGCGGCTGAGCTGCGAGACGCGGATCGCCGCCACCGATCCCGAGACGCGGCGGCGCTTCGGCCTCTACTGGCTCGCCGTCCAGCCGGGCAGCTCGGCCATCCGGTGGGAGCTGCTCACCGCCGTCGCCATGCGGGCGGAGGCGCGGGCCGGGTAGGACTCGTGCATGCCCTGGACCGAGCGCGACATCCCCGACCCGACCGGCCGGGCCACGGACGCCTGGTTGGCGACGCTCGGCACCGACTCGGCGCAGGTCTCCCATGACGACGCTCTCGCCGCCCTGGACGCGGTCCGGGATGAGTCCGAGACACGTCCAGGCCGCCCCGCTGGGGAGAGGTGACGATGGCCTGGACCGAGCGCGACATCCCCGACCTGACCGGGCGGACGGCGGTGGTGACCGGCGCGAACGGTGGGCTCGGCCTGCAGACGGCGCTGGCGCTGGCCGGTGCGGGTGCGCACGTGGTGATTGCCGCGCGTGACGCTTCGAAGACCGCAGCGGCAGAGGAGCGGATCCTGGTGAGCCACCCCTCCGCGTCGCTGGAGGTGGTGCCGCTGGACCTGGGCGACCTGTCGTCGGTCGCGACTGCCGCGCGGGAGGTGCTGGCTCGGCACGAGCGGGTGGACCTGCTGGTGAACAACGCCGGGGTGATGGCGATGCCGCGGCGGACGACGGCCGACGGGTTCGAGCTGCAGTTCGGCGTCAACCACCTGGGGCACTGGGCGCTGACCGCGCACCTGCTGCCGGCCTTGCTACGTGCGCCGGCCGCGCGGGTGGTGACGGTGACGAGCACGGCACGGCACCGGGCTCGCCGGCTGGACCCGGCGGATGTCCATTTGGAGCGGGGCTACGGGGCGTGGTCGGCTTACGCGCGGTCGAAGATGGCGAACCTGCACTTCGGGCTGGGTCTGCAGCAGCGGTTCGCGGCTGCCGGCGTCCGGGCTGCCTCGTTGGTCGCGCACCCGGGGCTGACGAACACCGACCTGCAGGCCCGCGCAGTGCGGGAGGGCGGCGCCGGCTGGCTGGGGCCGGTGTTCGAGGTGATGACGGCGCGGTCGGGGATGTCGCCGTTCGAGGGCGTCCGTCCTCAGCTGCGGGCCGCGACCGACCCGCGGGCCCGTGGCGGGGAGCTGTACGCGCCGCGGTACGGCTTCCACGGTCCGGCGGTGCGGCGGCCGGTCCTGCGCCGGCTCGGCCTGCAGGAGCAGATCAACGTCCTGTGGCAGGTCTCCGAGCGCCAGACCGGCATCCCTGTAGGCCTCGCGGCCGCCGATTGAACTCATGAGTCAGTGCGCCGTCCGACATACGATGTAACGGAGGCGGAAGAACGCCGGCGTCGGATGCCGCCACCCAAGGATTGTTGAGACATGGCTCGGCAGATGTCTCTGCTTGCGAGTACTCGGCGCCTTCTTGAAGTTCCTGTCGACCAGCGGACCTATCAGCACGACCGCTGTGCCAACGATAATTTCATTCGCCAAGCGCGCCCAGTTGCCTTCGCCGCGACGGCTTATCATGCCCCCAGTCTCACCGGCATGTTGGTCCTGAGTTCGAGCACCAGTCCTATCCATGGCTTAGCGCGGACATCTACCTACGGGGAGGATCTCCGGCGGCCTGGCGACATCCGCGCGTTTACGGTACTAGCTAGGCCGCCACGACCTCGCGTCTAGCGCAGTTGGCGCCCGCATCGAGCCTCTAGGGATAGGCTGCCACCATGAACCATGAGGGCCACGCGATAGGCTTGACGTCCACAGGCGTCGACAGGGCGGCAACTAGGGCAGCCCCGCGCGTTACTGAGCTCCGACTAAACGCGTTCAAGAACTACACGGATCAAGTTGTTCCACTCAGGCCGTTGACCTTGCTCGTAGGGCCAAATGCAAGTGGAAAGTCGAACGCCCTAGACGCACTCTCGCTTCTAGCTCTGCTGGCCGACGAGCGCGATGTTGCGGACCTAGAACGCGACGATCGAACAGTCGCCGGCCTTAGGGGGAATCTCTCTGGAGCCGCTCCGTTCGGAACCTCCAACGTGCAAGTCGGTTGCACAATAACGACCCCTCAAGGCTCCTATGAGCTGGACATTGGGTTTGATGTATCCGGAAATCAGCCAGAAATTGTATGGGAAGGCCTATACTTCAATGCCAATCGCGGCCGCTCTCGCCAGTGCATTTACGCTCAACGCCGGGGGCCCGGTGAAGGCATCTGCTCGGTAGAGGTTTACTCGGGGGGTGCTCCCCGCACCTTCACTATGCTGACTTCTCGACTGGTGACGTTACAGGCGCTCACGAAAGTTCCTCAGGACTCGAAAGCGCGAACGCAGGTCGTTCAGGACTGCCAGACGGTTATTGATGTTCTGCGAGGCATATTTGTCGTCGACCCAGCGCCAGGCCTGATGCGCAACTATTCACGTATTGGAGACCGACCTGAGCGCACTGGCTCAACGACCTCGGCCGTCGTTTATGCGCTCAGAGAGGATGAAGTTGCCTGGCAGCGTCTTAATGAATTGATTCGAGGGCTAGTTGGAGCCGGTCTCGAAGAAATCACGTTCGCCGAGGCGAAGTTGCCGGGGGTGAGTGCAACTGCGGTGGATGTCATGGTGGCCTTGAGGGAGAGGTTCTCGCAGGAAGAACTAACTACTGCCTCCGTCATGAGCGACGGGACACTGCGCTATTTAGCTATCGTCTCAACATTGCTTCACCTTGGGCGAGACGTCGATGTTCCGCTTGCCTCACGGAGCGTGAGCAGTCGAATGTTCCTGGTTGAAGAAGTAGAGAACGGGCTCTATCCACGACAGGCCGCATCTGTGTTGGGTCTGCTTCGTAAGGAGACGCAGGAGCAAGGCGTAAGTTTGACTGCCACGACACACAGTCCAGCATTGTTGGACGCGTTGCAACCTGAGGACCACGAAGGTGTGCTGGTCTGTACAAGGTCTGTCGAGACCGGCCAGGCATCGCTGAAAGCACTGACGAGTCATCCTAACTACTCAAGGATCGCTGCCGCCGGTCGAGTCGGTGCGGCAGTTGCGGCGGGCGAGCTCGAATTCATGCCGCCACCAACTCCTGACGTCTCGGAATATATTGCAAGTCTCGGTCTCGAGAGAATGCCAGACTACTCGAGCGTGGAGGATGCCGAAAGCGAAACATCGGGAGACGTCGAGTGACAACAATGGATTTGATGGACACGTCTGTGTTTATCTACTTTGTTGGCATTCGACAGGAAACCAAGAACGCACAACAGCAGCAGGCTGCCTTTGCCGGCTTGAAGAGTCGCGTCAGTGCGGGTCATCAGGTGATCTTGCCAATCGCGACAATCTTCGAAACCATGCAGCATATCTGGAGGATCCAGGATGGAGGGGAGCGTCGTCAGTGCGCCGAAAGATTTGAGAAGCTAGTTCTTGATGCGATTGGTCGCACAGCTCCCTGGGTAATCCTGAAACAGGAGTGGGGGGAATCTTTTTTGCGCGGCCTGCTTGACCAAGGGGGGCCCGTGCCCGGATTGGTAACGAGTCTTGCAGGTCGTGTCCATGAGGCTGGCGACGTACTACTACTTCACGAGCTCAGGATACTTAAGAAGCGCTATCCTGCGAGCCAGGTGACAATCAACATTTGGACCTTCGACACTAGGTTAGGAGCCACGGCTAGTTCGATGTAAGGACGTCAGCATCAACATCTATGCGAGAGGTCGACTCGCGCCAAAGATCAGGCCTGCCCTGCAGCCGCGAGCGGGTCAGTGTACGAGCTCCTCTGAAAGTTTAGCTGCTGCGGCGGCCGAGGCGGTAGCCGACCAGGACGCCGACAAGCGTCAGCAGGCTGCCGCCGACCGCGCCGAGGGCCAGGGTGCGGAGGTCGGACGCTCCCGCGGGAACGCCGGCCCTGCCGGTGAAGACCTGTGGCTGGGGAGGAGTGGGAGCTTCGGCGTCCGTTGCGCTCATCGCGGCGGCTGAGGGGCGCGGCTCAACTCCAGCCGAAGCCACGCCCACGCCGGCCAGCTCGGCGTCCACCGCGGTGAAGAACTGCGCGGCCATCCGCTTGGCGACCCCGGTGATCATCCGCTGACCCACCCCGGCCACCGGGCCGCCCACCACCGCGTCGGCCGAGTAGGTGAGCACCGTCGCGGAGTCGCCGTCCGGCGCCAGCTCGATCGTCACCGTCGCCCGCACCTGCCCCGGTGCCCCGGCCCCGGACGCGTGCATCACGTACGACGTCGGCCGCTGCTGGTCAGTGAGGTGCACCTCGCCGGCGTACGTCCCCTTCACCGCCCCGACGCCCACCGAGACGTCCATCCGGTACGAGTCCTCGCCGACCCGCTCCAGCGCCAGGCACCCAGGAATCGTCCGCGCCAGCACCGCCGGGTCCGTGAGCACGGACCAGACCCGATCGGGGGTCGCATGCAGCACCGCCGAGCCGTCGAGGTTCACGCACCCACTCCCGTCCTGCGGCCCGAGGCCGCCGTCCGCTCGGCCGTGTCCGAACGCACGAGGTCGTACAGCTCGGTGGGGGAGATCGGCATCGAGGTGATCCGCCGTCCCACCGCGTCCTCGATCGCCGACGCCAGCGCCGCCGACCCCGGGATCACCCCGGCCTCGCCGGCGCCCTTGATGCCCAGCGGGTTCAGCGGCGAGGGCGTCTGCTGGTGGTCGATCACGATGTCGGGCACCTCTGAGGCGTACGGCATGAGGAAGTCCATGAACGACGCGTTCTGCAGCTGCCCGTCGGCGTCGTAGGCCATCCGCTCGTACAGCGCCCCGCCCACCCCCTGCGCGACCCCGCCGTGCACCTGGCCCTCGACGATCATCGGGTTCACCACGTTGCCGCAGTCGTGCACCACCGCGTACTTGACGATGTCGATCTCCCACGTCTGCGGGTCGATCTCCACGACCGCCGCGTGCGCGCCCGAGGCGAACGTCGACCGGATCGGCGAGTAGTAGTCGCGGTGCTCGAGCCCCGGCGCGTCCCCCGGCGTCACCGGCGGCTTGGAGTCGTCGGCCTGGACGGCGAACTGCGTCGCCTGCTTGGCCGCCTCGTCGAACGCGTACCGCAGCGGGTTGGACAGCACCGCCACCGTCCGCAGCGGGATCGACGCGCCCGGCGTCCCCTTCACCCGCACGACGCCGTCGGCGATCTCCAGGTCGCCGGGGTCGGCCTCCAGGACGTCGGCGGCGATCCGCAGCGCCTTGTCCCGCACCCCGCGCGCGGCCAGCGCGATCGCGTTGCCGCTCATCACCGCCGCGCGGGAGGCGAACGTGCCGACCGCGTAGGGGAAGCGCCGCGTGTCGCCGGTGGTCACCTCGACGTCCTCGATCGGCACCCCGAGCTCCGAGGCGACGATCTGCGCGAACGACGTCTCGTGCCCTTGGCCCTGCGTGGTCAGCCCGGTCGACACCAGCACCTTGCCGCTGCCCAGCACCTGCACGTGCCCGCCCTCGTACGGGCCGGGCCCGGTGCCCTCCACGTACAGCGCCATCCCGACGCCGAGCAGCTTGCCGCGCGCCTCGGCGTCGTCGCGCAGCGCGTCGACGCCGTCCCACCCGACCAGCGCCTTCAGCTTCTCGAGCAACGCCGGGTAGTCGCCGGAGTCGTAGATGACCGGCCGGCCGTCCTGGAACGTCAGGTGGTGGTCGTACGGGAACTGCGAGGGCTGGATGAGGTTGCGCTCGCGGACGACGGCCCGGCCCAGGCCGAGCGCGTCGGCGATGCGGTCCATCGTCCGCTCCATCGCGAAGCAGCCCTGCGGTCGCCCGGCCCCTCGGTACGGCGTCACGATGACCGTGTTCGTGTAGACGCTCTCCACGACCACCCGGTACACGGGGATCACGTACGGGCCGACCAGCTGGGTCGCGGTGATGATCGGGACGATGATCCCGTAGGGCGTGTACGCGCCGTTGTCGTGCAGCACGTGGACGTCGAGGGCGGTGATCCGGCCGTCGTCGTCGAACCCGACGGTGATGTCCTGGCGCTGCTGCCGCTCGTGGGCCGAGGAGATGAAGTGCTCGCGGCGGTCCTCGGCCCACTTCACCCCGCGGCCGAGCGCGATCGCCGCCATCGGCACCAGCAGCTCCTCCGGCCACGGGTGCACGATCTTCACGCCGAAGCCGCCGCCGACGTCCGGGGCGACGACCTCCACCTGGTCGAGCGGGAGCTGCAGCTTCGCGGCGATGGCGGCGCGCACCGACGTCGAGGCCTGGGTGCTGGTGTGCACCCGCAGCGAGCGGTCGTCGGCGTCCCACCGCGCGTGCACGCCCTTGCCCTCCAGCGGCGTGCAGGCGCTGCGCTCGACGTACTGGGTGAACGAGAGCGTGTGCGGCGACGCGGCCAGCGCCGGCTCGACGTCCCCGGTCTCCTGGTGGTGCCGCGCCGCGACGTTGTCCGGGATCTCCTCGTGGACGCACGAGCCCGCCTCGTGCGCGGCATCCACGCCGACGACGACCGGTAGCTCCTCGTAGGTGACGGCGATCCGCTCGGCGGCGTCCTCGGCGACGTAGCGGTCGGTCGCCACCACCATCACGACCGGCTCGCCGACGTGGTTGACCTCGCCGTTGGCCAGCGGGTAGCCGGTGCGGGGCGCGGTCAGCTGAGGGTGGGGGATGAGCACGGGGAGCGGCTCGGCGAGCGGGCCGGTGAGGTCCTCGTAGGTGTAGAGGGCGACCAGGCCCTCGACGTCGAGGGCGGCGTCCACGTCGACGTCGACGATGCGCGCGTGCGCGTGCGGGCTGCGCACGAAGGCGGCGGCCAGCGCGCCGGCGCCGATGTCGTCGAGGTAGCGGCCCCTGCCGGTGATGAGCCGGGCGTCCTCCCGCCGGCGGACCGGCTCCCCGAACAGTTTCGTGGTCATCCGGCGTCCTTCATCGTGGCGGCCGCGTGCCGCACGGCCTTCTTGATGTTCGCGTAGCCGGTGCACCGGCAGAGGTTGCCGCCGACCAGGTCGTCGACCTCCTCCTCGGTGATCTCCTGGGCCGCGTCCCGCGCCTCGAGCCCGGCGGCGATCGTGACGAGGAAGCCCGGCGTGCAGAAGCCGCACTGCAGGGCGTGGCACTCGCGGAACGCCTCCTGGACCGGGTGCAGCACCTGCCCGCCCTGGTGGTCCTCGCGGGCCAGCCCCTCGACGGTGGTCACCTCCGCCCCGTCCACCTGCACGGCGAGCACCAGGCAGGAGCGCACCGGGGCGCCGTCCACCAGCACCGTGCAGGCACCGCAGACGCCGTGCTCGCAGCCGACGTGCGTGCCGGTCAGCCCGAGGTCGTGCCGCAGGGCGTCGGACAGCAGCCGCCGCACCGGCACGGTGGCTTCACGTGGAACACCGTTCACGGTCAGCCGCACGGTCCGCTCGGTGTCGACGCTGGTCATGGCGTCCTCTCGGCAGCTTCGGCGGCGGCCTCGGCCAGTGTTCGTTCGGTCAGCACGCCGACCAGCAGGCGGCGGTAGTCGGCGCTGGCGTGCAGGTCGCCGTCCGGGTCGACCAGCGTGCGGGCGAGCGCGCCGGCGGCGGTCCAGTCGGCCTTCTCCACCGGGGCGCCGGCGACGGCGTCGGTGAGGTCGTGCACCTCGGGGGTCGGGCCCACCGAGACGTAGGAGGCGCGGACGGCGGCGACGCGGCGGTCCTCGTCGAGGGTGACGACGACGCCCGCGCCGCACACCGCGTAGTCGCCCTTGCGGCGCGCCACCTCGGCGAAGGCGGTGCCCGAGCGCGGCGGCAGCGCCGGGAAGAACGCCGAGGTGACGACGGCCGCGGCCGGCATCGAGGTCTCCAGCGGGCCGACGAACAGGTCGCGCCAGTCGACGCTGCGCTCGCCCGAGGGCTCAGCCACGGTCACCGAGCCGCCGGTCAGGGCGAGCACCGAGGTCATCTCACCCGAGGGGTCGGCGTGCGCGATCGAGCCGACCGTCGTCCCCCGGTTGCGGATCGCCGGGTGCGCGACGTTCGCCGTCGCCCGGGCCAGCAGCGGCTGCACCCGGGCAGCGCCGTCGTGCGCGAGCAGCCCCGCGTGCCGGACGAGCGCCTCGACCCGGACGCCGTCCGCCGTGACCTCGACGGCGTCGAGGCCGGGCACCCGGTTGAGGTCCACCAGGGTGGCCGGCGCCGCGAGCCGCATGGACAGCAGCGGGAGCAGCGACTGGCCGCCGGCGAGCACCTTGGCACCCTCCTCGGCGGCGAGGACCTCGAGGGCCTCGGGCACCGAGCGCGGGTCGGCGTACCGGAAGGGAGCGGGTTTCACCGGGAGCGGGTCTCCCCGGGGGTCGCCGAGCCGGTCACGCCCGGACGGCCGATCTCGTCGACCGAGGAGGAGTCGGCGCCGTAGTCGTGCGCCCCCGTGTGACCGAGCGCGGGACCCGTGCCGCCCACGAACTCGCGCTCGGCCTCCAGCGCGGCCTTCATCTCTGCCGGCGCGAGGACCCGGGCGATGTGCCAGCCGACGACCGCCACGATCGAGCCCAGCGCGATGCCGCCGAGGGAGAAGGACTCGGAGAGGACCAGCTGGACGTCGCCGATCGCGATGATGATGCCCGCGGCGAGCGGCACCAGGTTGATCGGGTTGGCGAAGTCGACCCGGTTCTCCTTCCAGATCTTGGCGCCGAGCAGGCCGATCATCCCGTAGAGGACGACGGTGATCCCGCCGAGCACGCCACCCGGGACGATGTTGATCAGCGCGCCGAACTTCGGGCACAGGCCCAGCAGGATCGCCACGATGGCGGCCACGTAGTACGCCGCCGTCGAGTACACGCGGGTGGC
Source organism: Geodermatophilus sp. URMC 65 (assembly GCF_053502545.1). Taxonomy (NCBI): domain Bacteria; kingdom Bacillati; phylum Actinomycetota; class Actinomycetes; order Geodermatophilales; family Geodermatophilaceae; genus Geodermatophilus; species Geodermatophilus sp. URMC 65. The sequence goes on along the minus strand of NZ_CP199954.1, from coordinate 2,463,356 downwards.
GGCCATGACGCCGATGTTCTCCGCGTAGGTCGTCGTCGGGGAGCCACCGACCGAGCTGGCGACGACGGTCGCGACGCCGTCGGCCGCGATGGCCCGGCCCATGTACGGGTCGAGGTCGCGCTTGGTCATCTCGGCGACCGCCTTGACGTGCCCGGTGTTCTCCGCGATCAGCGCGATGACCGCCGGCAGCACGAGCAGGCTGAAGTTGAGCGAGAAGGACGGCGCGATGAAGTCGGGCAGCCCGAACCAGGGCGCTTCGGCGACCGAGCTGAAGTCGATCCGGTCGCGGGTGGAGACCACGCCGGTGCCGTCGGGCGAGGTGATCTGGCCGGCGGTCGCGTCGAGGAGGACCGACAGCAGGTAGCCGAAGACCAGGCCGAGCAGGATCGAGATGCGGGCCCAGAAGCCCCGCAGCAGCAGCGAGGCGACGACGACGAACGCCATCGTCGCCAGCGCCACCCACTGGTCCTGCGGCCAGTAGATGCCGGCCACGACCGGGGCCAGGTTGAAGCCGATCAGCAGCACCACCGCGCCGGTCACCGCCGGCGGCAGGACCGCGTGCAGGAAGCGGACACCGGCGACGTGGATGAGCACGCCGACCAGGGCCAGCACCACGCCGGAGACGAGGATGGCGCCGACGACGTCGGAGGAGTCCCCGCCCGACGCGCGGACCGCCACCACGCCCCCGACGAACGAGGCGCTGGTGCCCAGGTAGCTGGGCACCTTCCCGTTGACGATGAGCAGGAAGATGATCGTCGCGATCCCGCTCATCATGATCGCCAGGTTCGGGTCGAGCCCCATGACGATCGGGAAGACGAAGGTCGCGCCGAACATCGCGACGACGTGCTGCGCGCCGATGCCGATCGTCCGCGGCCAGGACAGTCGTTCGTCGGGAGCCACCGCCTCGCCGAGCGGCGGGGTCTTCCCGTCCCCGTAGAGCTTCCAGCCGAACGCCATGACCGCCTCCTCGACCTGCTCCTGGGACCTGGCCGGCGCCGCGGGACGGCGGTTGCCGGCACCCAGGGGGCGTCAATGTGACACGCCCGGCTGACAGGGCGGAAGTACCTCAGTGCTAAATCGTCGTTGCGCCGAAGTCTCATCGCTGAGAGACCTGCCGGTACGGTCGGCGAGGTGACCGCACCCCCCGTCCGCCACGTCTCCCTGCGCAGCGGCGTGTACGCCGACTCGGTCCGGCTGATGCAGGTCAGCCGTGACGTCGGCGCCCGGGAGGGCGTCACCGCGGTGCTCGTCGCGATGGCCACGCCGCTCAACCTGGAGCTCGCCGCGGGCATGGGCCTGACCCCCGAGGGGACCGCCTCCGCCGACCAGCTGCTCGTCGGCGTCGCCGCCGTGGACGACGACGCGCTGGCCGCCGCGGTCGCCGCCGTCGACGCCGCGCTGGCCGCCCGCGAGCGCGCCGCCGGCCCCGCGCAGACCGTGCCGCTGCGCACGATCGGCGCGAGCCTCTCCGCGCTGGACGGCGACGGCCCCGCACTCGCCGTCGTCAGCGTGCCGGGCGCGTACGCGGTCATCGAGGCCGCTGACGCGATCACCGCCGGGCGCAGCGTGTTGGTCTTCTCCGACGGCGTCCCGGTCGAGTCCGAGGTCGCGCTCAAGCGGGCCGCGCACGACGCCGGCGTGCTCGTCATGGGCCCCGACTGCGGGACGGCGATCGTCTCCGGCCTCGCCCTCGGGTTCGCCAACGTCGTGCGCCGCGGGCCGGTCGGCCTGGTCGCCGCGTCCGGCACCGGCGCCCAGCAGGTGTCCTGCCTGCTCGACACGGCCGGCGTCGGGGTCTCGCACGTGCTCGGTGTCGGAGGCCGCGACCTGTCCGAGGCGGTCGGCGGACTCGCCACCCTCGACGCGCTGGCGCTGCTCGACGCCGACCCCGCCACCGAGCGGGTGCTGCTCGTCTCCAAGCCGCCCGCGCCGTCGGTGGCCTCGGCGGTGGCGGCGGCCGCCGCGGAACTGTCCGTGCCGGTCCGCTCGGCCGCGCTGTCGCCGGAGGACCCCGACCTGACCGCCGCCGTCGAGGGGCTGCTGGCGGACATGGGCGTCGCGGTGCCGGAGTGGCCGACCAGGGGCGAGTCCCGCCCCGCCGCGCCGGGCGCCGTCCTCAAGGGGTTCTACGCCGGTGGCACGCTCGCCGACGAGGCGATGCTGCTCGCCGCGCCGGTGCTCGGCGACATTCGGTCCAACACCCCGCTGCGCCCCGAGCTCGACCTCGGGGCGGACCTGTCCGCCTCCGGCTCCGTGGTCGTCGACTTCGGGGACGACGCGCTCACCGCCGGCCGCGCGCACCCGATGATCGACCCGACGCTGCGGCTCGAGGCGCTGGCCCGGGTGGCGGCGTCGGGCGAGCCCGCGGTCGTGCTGATGGACGTCGTCCTCGGCCACGGCGCCGACCCCGACCCGGCCGCCACGCTCGCCCCGGCGCTGCGGGCGGCCGGCCTGCCCGCCGTCGTCGCGCTGGTCGGCACCGAGGCCGACCCGCAGGGCTGGTCCCGCCAGGCCGACGCGCTCGCCGCGGTCGGCGCGGCCGTCTTCGCCTCCAACGCGCAGGCCACCCGGCACGCGCTCGACCTGCTGGGAGCCGCGCGATGACCCCGCCGTCGATGACCCTGCCGTCGATGGACCTGCTCTCCGGGGCGCCGGCGGTCGTCGCCGCGGGCGTCGACGTCTTCTCCGCCGCGCTGCGCGCCCAGGGTGCAGACGTCCACGACGTCGACTGGCGCCCGCCCGGCTTCGGCGACCCGGCCGACCTGGCCACCCTCGGGCTCGACCGGCGCCGGGCCGCGGCCAACCGCACCGCCGTCGAGCGGGTGATGGCCGCCGGCTCCCACCTGGTCGACGTCCGCCCGGCGCGCGACGTGCTCGGCCTCGGAGACCGCACGCTGCTGCACGCCGGTCCGCCGATCGGGTGGGACGACGCGAGCGGTCCGCTGCGCGGCGCGCTGATCGGCGCCTGCCTGTTCGAGGGCTGGGCGGACACCGTCGAGGACGCCGAGCGGCTGCTGTCCTCCGGCGGGGTCGCGCTCGACCCGTGCCACCACCACGCAGCGGTCGGCCCGATGGCGGGGGTGACCTCGCCGTCCATGTGGACGTGGGTCCTGGAGGACCCGGTCACCGGCGGCCAGGCGTTCTGCAACCTCAACGAGGGCCTGGGCAAGGTGCTGCGGATGGGCGCCTACGGCGACGAGGTGCTCACCCGGCTCGCCTGGATGCGCGACGTCCTCGGGCCGGTGCTGCAGGCCGCCGTCCGCTCGATGGCCGAGCCGCTGGACGTCAAGGCGGTGCTCGCGCAGATGCTGCAGATGGGCGACGAGGGGCACAACCGCAACCGCGCCGGCTCGCTGATCACCCTGCGGGAGCTCTCGCCGGCGATCGTGGAGGTGGACGCGCCGTCGTCCGACGTCGCCGCGGTGCTGCGGTTCATCGGCGGCAACGAGCACTTCTTCCTCAACCTGGGCATGCCGACGGCGAAGCTCGCCATGGACGCCGCGAGGGACGTGCCCGGCTCGACGATGGTGACGGTGATGTCCCGCAACGGGACCGAGTTCGGCATCCGGACCGCCGGCACCGGAGACCGCTGGTTCACCGGCCCGGCCAACACCCCGGTCGGCCTGTTCCTCGGCGACTACGGCCCGGACGACGCCAACCCCGACATCGGCGACTCCGCGATCATGGAGACCTACGGCGTCGGCGGCTTCACCATGGCCGCCGCACCCGCGATCGTCCGGTTCGTCGGCGGCACCGTGCCCGACGCGCTGGCCGCCACCGAGCGGATGTACCAGCTGACGCTCGCGGAGAACCCGGCGATGCAGGTGCCGATCCTCGGCTTCCGCGGCTCCCCGACCGGCATCGACGTCCTCGCCGTGGCGCGCACCGGCTGGCTGCCGCAGATCAACACCGGCATGGCCGGGCGGGTCGCCGGCACCGGGCAGGTCGGCGCCGGGCTGGTGCAGCCGCCGCAGGAGTGCTTCGAGCAGGCGCTCGAGGCGCTGGCGCGGGAGGCGTGCACCGCGGCCTGACCGCGGGTCCCCTGTCCCGTCGGGTGGTTCAGTCCAGGCCGCGGGCCCGGAGAGAGCGCAGCTCGGCGAAGACCTGCCGGCGGATGAGGTCCTCGGTCTTCTCGTGCAGCCCGATGAACCGGAAGGTCAGCTCCGGACGGCGGTCCTGGCGCTTGATCCGCCGGATCACCTCCGCCTGGCAGACGACGTCGTCGTCGACGAGGGAGATGCGGAGGGTGACGACCGCTCCCGCGTCCGGGACGCCGTCGCCGGTGTCAGCCTCGGGAGCGTCCTCGACGGCGGGCTCGGAGTCGTTGCCGTCGGTCGAGTCCGCACGGTCCGCGGAGGCGTCCTCGAACAGGACCCGGGTGCCGGCCTCGCTGAGGTCGACCGTCGTCCCCACCACCTCGACGGTGCCGACGGTCATGCACACGGGCAGGCTCAGTGGCGCCCGGACCGCGGATCGGCGCTGCCCCCTCGTGACCGGCCCGGTCGGACGCAGCCGCCACACCGGCGTCGCGCCGAGGTCCACGGCCGTGAGCTCCACCGGGAGGGACCGGAGCTCGCTCGCGGCGCGCCACACCAGCTCCAGGCGTTCCCCGACCGGGAGCGCGGCCCGGCGCCGGTCCCGGTCCTCGCCCACCGTCACCACGACCTCGCGGTCGTCCGCCGACTCGACCCAGCTGACGAGCACCTCGCCTCGTCCACTGACCACCACGTCGACCACGTCCCGCTGCTCGGGGAAGTCGACACCCGGGGTACCCGCCACGGGTCCTCCTGCACGGATAGACGGAGAACAGGTCTCGAACTGACCGGTACCGTAGAGCACTCTGTGACAACTCGAACACAATACGTTTGGTGATCCGAGTCACGCAGAGCCGGTAGCGGTGCTCAGCGGACGCAGGCCAGCAGCGTGCGGACGGCGGCCGGCAGCTCCCCGGTCGAGGTCAGCGGCGCGGGGAACGGCGTGCGCAGGTCGTAGCAGCCGGTGCGGGGCTCGACCCGGAACAGCACCCCGTGCCGGTCGAGGCCGAGCAGGTGCACCGGGTCGTCGCCGGCCCACGCCTGCACCCGGGCGCACAGCTCCGCCAGCGGACCGGCGTGCTCGCTCATCAGGTCGTCCTCGGCGGCGCCCAGCGGGTCGGGCCGGGCGGCGGCGTACTCCTCCGGCGTCATCTCGGTCCAGCCGCCGCCCTCGTGCAGCAGCACCTCGGCGACGTCCAGGCGCAGCAGCGTCGCGGTGAGCCCCACGTCGAGCAGCACGTCGTCCGGGCGGACGGCGGCGAAGGTCAGCACCAGGTCGGCCTCGTCCTCCTCGGGCACCGGCATCAGCCAGCCGGCGAGCTCGAGCCGGGCCCGCAGCGGGTTGCGCAGCGGCTGGGTCGAGCGGGAGGTCACCGTGACCTTCGCCGCGAGGTCGCCGTCCGGGGCCTCGCGGACCGCCGTCGCCAGCCCGCCGCTCTGGGGGACGACGACGAGCACCCGCCCGTCGTCCAGCGTGGCCGCGGCCGGCAGCCGGCTGGTGCCCAGCCCCAGGGCCTGCACCGAGGCGATCGGCCGGGTCGCGACCGTACGGGCCCGCTCGGCGGCGTCCGCGGCGCGGTCCTGCCGCACGGAGGAGGACGTCCGGCGTCCGATGGTCATGGGTGCCCCTCGGGGTCGACGTCGTGGAATAAGGTGAGCCTAACCAAACACTGGAGGCTCCGTGAACACCCCGCGTCCCAAGGTCCGGATCAGCCGCGCCCTCGGCATCCCGCTCACGCCCAAGGCCGTGGAGTACTTCGAGCGCCGTCCGTACCCGCCCGGCGAGCACGGCCGCAAGCGTCGCAAGGACAGCGACTACTCCACCCGGCTGCGCGAGAAGCAGCGGCTGCGGGCGCAGTACGACATCAGCGAGACGCAGCTCCGCGCCGCCTTCGACCGGGCCCGGCGCACCGGTGGCAAGACCGGCGAGGCACTGATCCAGGACCTCGAGTCCCGCCTCGACGCGACCGTGCTGCGGGCCGGCTTCGCGCGCACCATCTACCAGGCGCGCCAGTTCGTCACCCACCAGCACGTGCTGGTCAACGGCAGGCGCGTCGACCGGCCCTCCTACCGGCTCCAGCCGGGCGACTTCGTGCAGATCGCCGAGAAGTCCCGCTCCAAGGAGCCCTTCGTCGTCGCCGCGTCCGGCGCGCACGCCACCGCCCCGGCCTACCTGGAGGTGCGGGTGGCCGACCTGGTCGCGCGCTACGACCGGACCCCCAACCGCGACGAGGTGCCGGTCGTCTGCGAGGAGCAGCTCGTCGTCGAGTACTACTCACGCTGATCCCCCGCGAGGTCTGCACACCCGTGGCCATCCGGCCCCTGATGGCCGCGACCGTGCAGATCTCGCGCCACCCGGGTAGCGGCCGCGCGTGGACCCCCGCGACGTCGTCCGGCGCAGCAAGCGGCTCTCCTACGTGCTGCGTCACGCCCCCGGCGCCGTCGGGTTGACCCTCGACGCGGCCGGCTGGGCGGACGTCGACGCCCTGCTCGCCGCCCTCGGCTGGACCCGCGCGGAGCTCGAGCACGTCGTCGCCACCAACGACAAGCGCCGGTTCGCCTTCGACGACACCGGCACGCGGATCCGTGCCAGCCAGGGCCACAGCGTCGCCGTCGACCTCGGCTACGCCGCGGAGAAGCCGCCGCCGGTGCTGTTCCACGGGACGGCGGAGCGGAACCTGCCGGCCATCGAGGCCGAGGGCCTGCGCGCCGGACGACGGCACGCGGTCCACCTCAGCCCCGACGAGGCCACGGCCCGACGGGTGGGCGCCCGCCACGGGCGGCCGGTCGTCCTCCGGGTCGACGCCGAGGGCATGGCGCGCGACGGCGCCGTCTTCACCCGCTCGGCGAACGGCGTGTGGCTGGTCGACGCCGTCCCGCCGTCGCGGCTGACCGCGCTCCGCCCCAGGTCGCCCGGACCCTGCCGCCGGACCTGAGCAGGTCACCGCAGGTCAGCGGCACACTGGGCCGGTGATCCGCAACGTCGTCGTCGGCCGGGTGCGCCCGGGCACTGACCTCGCCCTCGTCCAGGAGGCGCTCGACGCCATCGTCGCCCTGCCCGTGGAGGGGCTGGTGGACGTCCGGGTCGGCCTGGACGCCGGCCTGCGGCCCGGCGCGTGGAGCTTCGCCATCACCAGCGACTTCGTCGACGCCGAGGCCTACCGCGTGTACGACACGGAGGCCGAGCACAACCGCATCCGGCGGGAGATGTTCGACCCCGTGTGCGAGGAGATCGCGCGGGTCCAGTTCCGGGTCTGAGCGGGTCCACGGGGGCGCACCCGCCCAGTGGGCAGTCTCGGTCGCCGGGGTCGTCCCCTCAGGTGTCGATCATGGGGTCGTCGCCGTACGACGCGCCGGACGACGGCGGGTCCTCGCGCCACAACCCCATGATCGACACGGGGACAGCGGGTCTCAGGTCCTGACGATTGCGGCCACCGGGCCGCCCCCCGACGGACCCTGGTGCACCGCCGCGACCGACACGAACACCGCCGGGTCGCCGGTCACCGACGCCGCGACGCCGCCCACCGTCGCCTTGATCTGGCGGTGCCAGAAGACGTCGGAGTCGTCGAGCATCGCGTTGCGCCGGCCGCGGACGTAGCCGGTCGGGTCGGCCTCGCACTTGAGGAAGACGTTGACCAGCCGGTCGCCGAGGTCGCTGGGGTGCGGCCGCTCGGGCAGCTCGAGGCCGGCGTCCCGGATGGCGTTCCAGATGCCGTCCTGGTCGAGCGCGTCCTTCATGACGGAGTGGCCGATCCGGTAGGCCCCGCCGTGCCCGCGGGCGTTGCCGACGACGACGATCTGCGCCCGGTCCAGCTCGACGCCGGACGAGCAGGAGGCCACCGCGCTGTACAGCGACAGGTCGCGCATGACCTGCTCCTGGCGCGGCATCTCGATCTCGCCGAGCGCCACCGCGATGCCCAGCGCCGTCGTCCCGTTGGACAGGTCCATCGAGCCGTGCGGCTCGTCGTAGTAGGTGTCCTTCCCGCGCGCCTTGGCGTCGCGGATGGTCTCGATGGTCAGGAGCGGCGTCTTGGTCTGCACGTAGTGGACGTCGGCCGGATCGGTGATGCCGGCCTCCGCCATCGCCCGGCGCACGCCCTCGGCGACCTTCTCGACCATCGCGATCCGGCCGATGTCCTCGGGCAGGATGACGTCGCTCATCGCGTAGCCCACGGTCAGCCGCGGCTCGTCGGTCCGCTCGACGGCGTCCTCGGGCAGCGTGGCGAAGACCGTCGCGTGCGGGCTGATGACGCCGTCCGTGCCGCCCGACCACACGATCGGGATCTGTGCGACGTCCTCCTTGGAGCGGGTGCCCTTCTCGAGCAGCACCTCGCGGAAGGCGCGGTCGGCGATGATCCGCGTGTAGTCGTTGACCCCGCCGTTGCCCTCCGTCTTGCCGATGACGGCGACGACCCGGTCGGCCTCCATCACGCCCTCGTCGATGAGCTTCGCCAGCTCGGAGGCGTCGCTGACGTTGTGCAGGGGGACCTTGCGGACCTCGATCGGTGCGGGCAATTGTTCACTCTTCCTTCATCGGGGGACTGGTGCGGCCCTCCTGCAGGGGCCCGCCGCGAGCCTGCGAGCGGCGGGGGGCAGGAGGGTCCTTCTGCAGGACGGTGCCGGCGTCGTCGCTCGTGACGGCGTCGGCGATGTGCTCGAGGGACGTGATGACGGCGCGGCGGGTGGGTCCGGGGCCATGAGCACCGCCCTCCACGAAGCGGAGCGCGGCCTCGACCTTGGGACCCATCGAGCCGCGGGCGAACTCGCCGGCCGCAGCGTGCGCGCGCAGTTCTGCGGGGGTGACCCGGCCGAGGGGCCGCGCGGCCGGGGTGCCGTACCCGACGAGCACGTGAGGGACGTCGGTCGCGATCACGAGCGTCCCGGCGCCCAGCTCCCGGGCCAGCAGTGCGGCGGTGAGGTCCTTGTCGATCACGGCCTCGACGCCGCGCAGTGCCCCGCCGGGGTGGGCTGGGTCGTCGGGATCGTCCACCACCGGGACGCCGCCCCCACCGGCGCAGACCACCACGAACCCGGCCGCGAGCAGCGCCTCGATCGCCGGGACGTCGACCACGCGCTGCGGCTCGGGCGAGGCGACGACCCGCCGCCAGCCGCGCGCGCCACGGTCCTCCCACACCTGGCCGTGGGCCATGGAGCGCTCGGCCTGCTCGCGCGGCAGGAAGCGGCCGACGGGCTTGGACGGCTCCCGGAAGTGCGGGTCGTCGGCGTCGACGAGGGTGCGGGTGACCAGGGCGGCGGTGCGCTGCGGCAGCCCGTGCGCGGCGAGGGCGGCGTCGAGCTCGTCGGCCAGCGTGAAGCCGATGGTCGCCTGGGTCTGGGCGACGCACCAGTCCAGCGGCACCGGCGGGACCTCGTGCGCGGCCAGCTCGTTCTTGACCAGCAGGTTGCCCACCTGCGGCCCGTTGCCATGGGTCAGCACCACCGGGACGCCGGTCGCCACGACCGCCGCCACGTGCCGGCAGGCCGCGGCGATCGCGTCGCGCTGCGCGGCGGGCGTGGCCGAGCCGTCCGGGCCGGTCATCGCGTTGCCGCCGAGGGCGATGACGACGCGGCCGGGGATCACCCCGCGAACCGTAACCGCTCTTCTCTCAGCGCTGAAGTATCTGTCAGCGGCGCCAGAAGTCGAAGGCGTCCCGTCCGGGGCGGAAGCCCGCCGCCTCGACGACGTCCACCGCGAGGTCGAAGTGCTGGCCGACGCCGGCCGGCTGGTGGGCGTCGCTGCCGAAGCTGACCGCCTCGCCGCCCCCCTCGAAGAACCAGCGCACCTGGTCGACCGAGGCCAGCGGGCTGGTCGTGTTCACCTCCAGCGCCCGGCCGGTGCCGGCCAGCGCCCGGAACACCGCGCGGTACTCCTCCTCGTAGTCCTTCTCGGAGTACCGGTCGCTGCCGCCGGGCCAGTACCGCCGCGGGAAGTCGACGTGGGCGAGCACCTCGAAGACGTCGCTGTTCTCCACCATGTCGACGACCTCGGCCAGGTAGCGGCGCATCGTGCTGTCCGGGTCGGGGTAGAGCAGCCGGCCGATGCCGTAGAGCCGGCCGTCCTGGCTCAGCGAGTGCAGCGAGCCGAGCACCCGGTCGACGGGCGAGTCGCGCAGGTGGGCGGCGACGCTGGCGGCGAACAGGTGCGGCTCGCCGGTCTCGACGCCCGACCAGATCCGCAGCTCCGGGAAGCGCCCGCGGCACTCCTCGAGCTCGGCGAAGTAGCCCTCGACGTCGATGGGCAGGTGCCGGGAGGCGTGCCGGTCGACCAGCCCCTCGGCGGTCGCGCGGTCCTCCGGCGTCCAGGTCGTGAAGTCGAGGTGCTCGGTGAAGGCGATGGCAGGCAGGCCCCGGGCCACCGCCCGCTCGCACGCGCGCACCATCGTGGAGGAGTCAGCGGTGTCCCAGGACCACCTGGTGTGCACGTGGTTGTCCGGCGGTCGCATCGCCTGTGGATTCTCCCCTTCGTCCCCAGGGTCCGCGCGGCGGCCCGTCCTGTCGCCCGTCCGTGTCACTGGCCCGACTCCGCGCCCCGTTCCGCGCCTCGCTCGCTGGCGCTCGCTGCGATGCTCGCGGGGCTGTCGTCAGGCGGCCCTACTGTCGGGAGTCATGACCACCGCCGCGCCGTCCGCCGACCTCGCCACCGAGGCCCTCGAGGTCCTCCGGGACCTGACCGGCCGGCCCGGCGCGGAGTTCCGCGAGGGTCAGGACGCCGCCGTCGCCGCGCTGGTCGAGCGCTCCGAGCGGGCCCTGGTCGTGCAGCGCACCGGGTGGGGCAAGTCGGCGGTGTACTTCGTCTCCACCGCGCTGCTGCGCCGCCGCGGCGCCGGCCCCACGCTGCTGGTCAGCCCGTTGCTGGCGCTGATGCGCGACCAGGTAGCGGCCGCGGCGCGCGCCGGCATCCGCGCTGTGGAGATCTCCAGCGCCAACGCCACCGAGTGGGACGACGTCGCGCAGGCCCTGGCGGCCGACGCCGTCGACGTCCTGCTGGTCTCCCCGGAGCGGCTGACCAACCCGCGCTTCCGCGAGGAGCAGCTGCCGGGGCTGGTGGCCCGCTGCGGCCTGCTCGTCGTCGACGAGGCGCACTGCGTCTCCGACTGGGGCCACGACTTCCGCCCCGACTACCGCCGCATCCGCGACCTGCTCGGCACGCTCCCGGCCGGGACGCCGGTGCTCGCGACCACCGCGACGGCCAACGAGCGGGTGGTCGCCGACGTCGCCGAGCAGCTCGGCGCCGGCGGCGTGGGGGTGACGACGGTGCGCGGCCCCCTGGCGCGCGACTCGCTGCGCCTCGGGGTGCTGCGGCTGCCCACCGACCGCGCACGGCTGGCGTGGCTGGCCGCCCACCTCGGCGACCTGCCGGGCAGCGGCATCGTCTACACGCTCACCGTGGCCGCGGCCGAGGAGACGGCGTCCCTGCTGCGCGACGCCGGCCACGAGGTGCGCGCCTACACCGGCCGGCTCGACGACGCCGACCGCAAGGACGCCGAGGAGGCGCTGCGGGAGAACCGGGTCAAGGCGCTGGTCGCCACCTCGGCGCTCGGCATGGGCTTCGACAAGCCCGACCTCGGCTTCGTCGTCCACCTGGGGGCGCCGTCGTCGCCGGTCAGCTACTACCAGCAGGTGGGCCGCGCCGGCCGTGCCGTCGAGCACGCCGACGTGCTGCTGCTGCCCGGCCCCGAGGACCTCGCCATCTGGCAGTGGTTCGCCACCTCCTCCATGCCGCGGGAGGACCACGCCGCCGCGGTGCTCTCCGCGATGGCCGACGGGAAGGCCTGGTCCGTGGCCCGGCTGGAGACGGTGGCCGACGTCCGCCGGTCCCGGCTCGAGCTGCTGCTCAAGGTGCTCGCGGTGGACGGCGCGGTGGAGCGGGTGCAGGGCGGCTGGCGGTCCACCGGACGGCCGTGGGTCTACGACGCCGACCGCTACGCCCGCGTCACCCGGACCCGGGAAGCCGAGCAGCGGGCGATGATCGCCTACGCGAAGCCGGTCGACGAGGCGCAGTGCCGGATGGCCTTCCTGCAGGAGGCCCTCGACGACCCGACCGCCGCACCCTGCGGCCGCTGCGACGTCTGCGCCGGCCCCTGGTACTCGACCGAGGTCCCCGAGGGGGCGGCCGCGGCGGCCTCTGCCGCCCTCGACCGTCCCGGCGTCGAGCTGGCACCGCGCGCCCAGTGGCCGACCGGCGCCGACCGCCTCGGCGTGAAGGTCAAGGGCAAGATGGGGCCGGGTGAGCAGCTCGACCCGGGCCGGGCCGTCGCCCGGCTCACCGACCTCGGCTGGGGGCAGCGGCTGCGCACGCTGCTCGGGGACGACGGCGTCGGCGGCGTGGTCGACCTCGAGGCCCCGGGTCTGGAGGAGGACCCGGACGCCGCCTTCGACGTGCCGGTGCGACGGGCACCGTCGGACGTCCCGCCGGACGAGGAGCTGCTGCGGGCGTGCGCCCGGGTGCTGGGTGCCTGGGACTGGGCCGAACGCCCCGCCGCGGTGGTCGCCGTCCCCTCCCGCCGCCGGCCCCGCCTGGTCACCGGGCTGGCGCAGGGGCTGGCGGGGTTGGGCCGGCTGCCCTACCTCGGGGAGCTCTCGCTCGCACACGGCGGGCCGACGGGGCAGCCCGGGGGCAACAGCGCCTTCCGGCTGGCGGGCGTGTGGCAGCGGATCGTCGTCGGCCCGGAGCTGCGCGAGCGGCTGGTCCAGCTGGGCCCGGTGCCGGTGCTGCTGGTCGACGACCTCGCCGACTCGCGCTGGACCATGACCGTCGCCGGTCGCGAGCTGCGGCTGGCCGGCGCCTCCCGCGTCCTGCCCTTCGCGCTCGCCCTCACCGCCTGAACAAGGACCTCCCTGCCGCCCACCACTCGCGAGCTCGCGGCGGGACCCTGCAGGGAGGCTGACACCGTAAGAGCCCGGGCGCTGTCCGTACTCGTACACACGTTCGATCCGGCGTAGCCTCCGCCCATGTCGCTCGCACACCAGCCGTCGATGTGGGACCTCGCAGGGAAGGCCGCCCTCGGGCCCCTCGCGGTCAGCCGGCACCACCTCAGCCGGGGTGCATGGGTCGACCACCTGCCTGGCTGGGTCCAGGGGTCCGACGAGGTCCTCGAGGTGCTGCTCGGGGACATCGGCTGGCGGGCCGACCGACGGCAGATGTACGAGCGCGAGGTCGCCGTCCCCCGGCTGCTGCGGTGGTTCGACGGTGACGAGCCGCTGCCGCACCCGTTGCTCACCGAAGCACGGGAGGCACTGAACGCCCACTACGGGCCCGAGCTGGGCGAGCCCTTCGTCAGCGCCGGCATGTGCCTCTACCGCGACGGCCGCGACAGCGTCGCCTGGCACGGTGACCGACTCGGCCGCGGTCGCAGCGCCGACACCATGGTCGCCATCGTGTCGTTCGGGTCGCCGCGGCCGCTGCTGCTCCGCCCGGTCGGCGGCGGGGAGGGCCTGCGGTTCCCCCTGGGGCACGGCGACCTGGTCGTCATGGGCGGCTCCTGCCAGCGGACGTGGGAGCACTGCATCCCGAAGACCACCAAGCCGGTGGGCCCCCGGGTCAGCGTCCAGTTCCGACCTCGTGGCGTGGCCTGACGCCGTCAGGGGCGCGTGACGATCACCCGCCGGCCTCGTGGTCGCAGGTTGTGACCCAGCTCGCACCTGCGTGCGGAAGCCGTTCCGGTGGCGGCGCGTTCCCCACACGTCGGGACACCGCCGCCCAGCGGCCGGCTACCCGCCCCCGCTCCAGGACGAGGAGCGCGGATGCGGCGGGAAGCACGGCGTGCCGGACGGCGTCCACCCCGACGTCCTCGAGTCCGGCTCCTCAGCCGGCCCGACGGACACCGATGCCCTGGCCTCAGGGTCATCGACCGGGAGGGCAGAGCCCTCCGCGGACCCCCCTGCAGAGGGCCCCGCGGGTGGTGTACTGTTCTTCCTGCACCGAGCGAGAACGGACCGGGTCGCAAGGCCTGGGAAACCGCCGGTCGACCCTCGAGGTCCGACCGTTGCGGAGCGCGGTGTACAATGGGGATACCGCCTCGAACGAAGGCCGAAAGGCTGGAGTACGAGCGCGTCCGCTCCTTGAGAACTCAACAGCGTGCCGAAAGTCAGTGCCATGTATGTGACCCCTTTGTGGGTTTCTTTGGGTTGATTGACATCAAGAGCGTCCAGTTCTTGGTTCTCGGCCTGGTATCAAGTTCATCTACGGAGAGTTTGATCCTGGCTCAGGACGAACGCTGGCGGCGTGCTTAACACATGCAAGTCGAACGGGGCTCATCGCTTCGGTGGTGGGTTCAGTGGCGAACGGGTGAGTAACACGTGGGCAACCTGCCCCCGGCTCTGGGATAACTCCAAGAAATTGGGGCTAATACCGGATGTGACCGCTGGCCGCATGGTCTGGTGGTGGAAAGGGTTTCCGGCTGGGGATGGGCCCGCGGCCTATCAGCTTGTTGGTGGGGTAGTGGCCTACCAAGGCGACGACGGGTAGCCGGCCTGAGAGGGTGACCGGCCACACTGGGACTGAGACACGGCCCAGACTCCTACGGGAGGCAGCAGTGGGGAATATTGCGCAATGGGCGGAAGCCTGACGCAGCGACGCCGCGTGGGGGATGACGGCCTTCGGGTTGTAAACCTCTTTCAGCAGGGACGAAGCCGTGAGGTGACGGTACCTGCAGAAGAAGCACCGGCCAACTACGTGCCAGCAGCCGCGGTAATACGTAGGGTGCAAGCGTTGTCCGGAATTATTGGGCGTAAAGAGCTCGTAGGCGGTTGGTCGCGTCGGCTGTGAAAACCCGGAGCTCAACTCCGGGCCTGCAGTCGATACGGGCCGACTTGAGTGTTGCAGGGGAGACTGGAATTCCTGGTGTAGCGGTGAAATGCGCAGATATCAGGAGGAACACCGGTGGCGAAGGCGGGTCTCTGGGCAACAACTGACGCTGAGGAGCGAAAGCGTGGGGAGCGAACAGGATTAGATACCCTGGTAGTCCACGCCGTAAACGTTGGGCGCTAGGTGTGGGGGCCATTCCACGGTCTCCGTGCCGCAGCTAACGCATTAAGCGCCCCGCCTGGGGAGTACGGCCGCAAGGCTAAAACTCAAAGGAATTGACGGGGGCCCGCACAAGCGGCGGAGCATGTTGCTTAATTCGATGCAACGCGAAGAACCTTACCTAGGCTTGACATGCACGGAAATCCCGCAGAGATGTGGGGTCCGTAAGGGCCGTGCACAGGTGGTGCATGGTTGTCGTCAGCTCGTGTCGTGAGATGTTGGGTTAAGTCCCGCAACGAGCGCAACCCTCGTTCCATGTTGCCAGCGGATAATGCCGGGGACTCATGGGAGACTGCCGGGGTCAACTCGGAGGAAGGTGGGGATGACGTCAAATCATCATGCCCCTTATGTCTAGGGCTGCAAACATGCTACAATGGCCGGTACAAAGGGCTGCGATACCGCGAGGTGGAGCGAATCCCAAAAAGCCGGTCTCAGTTCGGATTGGGGTCTGCAACTCGACCCCATGAAGTTGGAGTCGCTAGTAATCGCAGATCAGCAACGCTGCGGTGAATACGTTCCCGGGCCTTGTACACACCGCCCGTCACGTCACGAAAGTCGGTAACGCCCGAAGCCGGTGGCCCAACCCCTGGTGGGAGGGAGCCGTCGAAGGCGGGATCGGCGATTGGGACGAAGTCGTAACAAGGTAGCCGTACCGGAAGGTGCGGCTGGATCACCTCCTTTCTAAGGAGCACTGGCCGCCACATGCGTGTGGTGGTCCAGAGCCGCGCCCAGCACGTGATGGCGCCCCGGTTGTGGGGTGCCGCGGGTTGTTGGGGTGGTGCTCGAGGGTGGAACGCTGACCAGTTCGGCCGCCGGCCGCTGCCGGCTCTCAGTACGGCGCCGCGTCCCCTCGGGGGCGGGGTGCGGGGAACGGAGTCGGTGGTGGGTGGTGGTGGTAGGCACGCTGTTGGGTCCTGAGGGAGCGGACCCTGCGGGGTGGACGGAGGACCGTCTGCCCGGCGGGGGTCGGTTTCTTCGGTCGGGGCCGTCCGGGTCCTCGTACCACCCGCCGTGTCCTTTCCCGTCGGGGGAGGGGTGGGGTGGGGTTCGGCGGGGCGGGTCCGGATGGTGGCCGGTTGGTCGTTGAGAACTGCACAGTGGACGCGAGCATCTTCTTTGATTGCAGGCCCGCGCAGCGCTGCCCTCGTCGGAGGGCGGTGGTGGGTGGGGTTTGTTGTAGTTGTGTGGCCAAGTTGTTAAGGGCACACGGTGGATGCCTGGGCACCAGGAGCCGATGAAGGACGTAGGAGGCTGCGATAAGCCTCGGGGAGCTGCCAACCGAGCGTTGATCCGAGGATGTCCGAATGGGGGAACCCCGCACCAGTCATGTGGTGTGACCCGCGCCTGAACACATAGGGCGTGTGGAGGGAACGTGGGGAAGTGAAACATCTCAGTACCCACAGGAAGAGAAAACAACCGTGATTCCGTGAGTAGTGGCGAGCGAAAGCGGAGGAGGCTAAACCGTTTCCATGTGATACCCGGCAGGGGTTGTGGGGACGGGGTCGTGGGACCGTTCTGCACGTGCTGCCGCGCGTGCGGGGAGTGAGAAAGTGTGGTCGTTAGTGGAAGGCCTCTGGAAGGGGTCGCCGCAGAGGGTGAGAGCCCCGTACACGAAAACGCCGCACCTCCCGAACGTGTTTCCCAAGTAGCACCGAGCCCGTGGAATTCGGTGTGAATCCGGCGGGACCACCCGCTAAGCCTGAATACTCCCTGGTGACCGATAGCGGACGAGTACCGTGAGGGAAAGGTGAAAAGTACCCCGGGAGGGGAGTGAAATAGTACCTGAAACCGTGTGCCTACAAGCCGTGAGAGCCGTGCTGCCGCACCTCGTGTGCGGGCGGTGATTGCGTGCCTTTTGAAGAATGAGCCTGCGAGTTAGTGGTACGTGGCGAGGTTAACCCGTGGGGGGTAGCCGTAGCGAAAGCGAGTCCGAACAGGGCGATTCTAGTCGCGTGCTCTAGACCCGAAGCCGAGTGATCTACCCATGGCCAGGTTGAAGCGCGGGTAAGACCGCGTGGAGGACCGAACCCACCAGGGTTGAAAACCTGGGGGATGAGCTGTGGGTAGGGGTGAAAGGCCAATCAAACTCGGTGATAGCTGGTTCTCCCCGAAATGCATTTAGGTGCAGCGTCGCGTGTTTCTTGCCGGAGGTAGAGCACTGGATGGCCGATGGGCCCCACAAGGTTACTGACGTCAACCAAACTCCGAATGCCGGTAAGTGAGAGCGCGGCAGTGAGACTGCGGGCGATAAGGTTCGTAGTCGAGAGGGAAACAGCCCAGATCATCGGCTAAGGCCCCTAAGCGTGTGCTAAGTGGAAAAGGATGTGGGATCGCAGAGACAACCAGGAGGTTGGCTTAGAAGCAGCCATCCTTGAAAGAGTGCGTAATAGCTCACTGGTCAAGTGGTTCCGCGCCGACAATGTAGCGGGGCTCAAGCACACCGCCGAAGCCGTGGCACTCACACGACAGCCCGCCGTCAGATTTCGGTCTGCCGGCCAGGTGTGTGGGTGGGTAGGGGAGCGTCGTGTGGCGGGTGAAGCGGCGGAGGAATCCAGCCGTGGACGCCACGCGAGTGAGAATGCAGGCATGAGTAGCGAGAGGGGAGTGAGAACCTCCCCCGCCGGAAGACCAAGGGTTCCTGGGCCAGGCTAATCCGCCCAGGGTGAGTCGGGACCTAAGGCGAGGCCGACAGGCGTAGTCGATGGACAACGGGTTGATATTCCCGTACCCGCGAAGGAACGCCCATGCTGAACCCAGTGATGCTGACCGCCCGACGCCGGCCGATCCACTTGTGGAGAGGTCGGTCGAGCGCGGGACCCGAGCTGGTAGTAGGCAAGCGATGGGGTGACGCAGGAAGGTAGTCCTACCGGTGAGTGGTAGTACCGGTGCAAGGGTGTGGCCCGTGCCATAGGCAAATCCGTGGCGCACGAGGGTGAGGCCTGACGCATAGCCGATTGCGGTGAATGGGATGATCCTATGCTGCCGAGAAAAGCCTCTAGCGAGTTCCGAGCGGCCCGTACCCCAAACCAACTCAGGTGGTCAGGTAGAGAATACCGAGGCGATCGAGCGAACTGTGGTTAAGGAACTCGGCAAAATGCCCCCGTAACTTCGGGAGAAGGGGGGCCCTCGTCCGTGAACCGCCGTGCGCGGGGCAGCGGGTGGGGGCCGCAGAGACCAGTGAGAAGCGACTGTTTACTAAAAACACAGGTCCGTGCGAAGTCGTAAGACGAGGTATACGGACTGACGCCTGCCCGGTGCTGGAACGTTAAGGGGACGGGTTAGCCGCAAGGCGAAGCTCAGAACTCAAGCGCCAGTAAACGGCGGTGGTAACTATAACCA
Source organism: Geodermatophilus sp. URMC 65 (assembly GCF_053502545.1). NCBI lineage: Bacteria > Bacillati > Actinomycetota > Actinomycetes > Geodermatophilales > Geodermatophilaceae > Geodermatophilus > Geodermatophilus sp. URMC 65. The sequence goes on along the minus strand of NZ_CP199954.1, from coordinate 2,444,957 downwards.
TCCTAAGGTAGCGAAATTCCTTGTCGGGTAAGTTCCGACCTGCACGAATGGCGTAACGACTTCTCAGCTGTCTCAACCACAGGCTCGGCGAAATTGCACTACGAGTAAAGATGCTCGTTACGCGCGGCAGGACGGAAAGACCCCGGGACCTTCACTACAGCTTGATATTGGTGTTCGGTTCGGCTTGTGTAGGATAGGTGGGAGACTGGGAAGCGGACACGCCAGTGTTCGTGGAGTCGCCGTTGAAATACCACTCTGGTCGAATTGGATGTCTAACCTCGGTCCGTGATCCGGATCAGGAACAGTGTCAGGTGGGTAGTTTAACTGGGGCGGTTGCCTCCCAAAATGTAACGGAGGCGCCCAAAGGTTCCCTCAGCCTGGTTGGCAATCAGGTGTCGAGTGCAAGTGCACAAGGGAGCTTGACTGTGAGACCGACGGGTCGAGCAGGAGCGAAAGCTGGGACTAGTGACCCGGCACCGGCAGGTGGAAGCGGTGTCGCTCAACGGATAAAAGGTACCCCGGGGATAACAGGCTGATCTTCCCCAAGAGTCCATATCGACGGGATGGTTTGGCACCTCGATGTCGGCTCGTCGCATCCTGGGGCTGGAGTAGGTCCCAAGGGTTGGGCTGTTCGCCCATTAAAGCGGTACGCGAGCTGGGTTTAGAACGTCGTGAGACAGTTCGGTCCCTATCCGCCGTGCGCGTAAGAGACTTGCGAAGAGCTGTCCCTAGTACGAGAGGACCGGGACGGACGAACCTCTGGTGTGCCAGTTGTACCGCCAGGTGCACTGCTGGTTGGCTACGTTCGGCAGGGATAACCGCTGAAAGCATCTAAGCGGGAAGCTCGCTTCAAGATGAGGTCTCTCACCCAGTCAATGGGGTAAGGCCCCCGCCCAGACCAGCGGGTTGATAGGCCGGAGGTGGAAGCACCGCGAGGTGTGTGAGCTGACCGGTACTAACAGGCCGAGGGCTTGACCACACGACCTACACCCGATCCCACGCACATCCCGTGCGGGCACCGGATCGAAGACTGCTGCACCACCCACGCGTCCACTGTGCGGTTCTGAACGCACCAACCGGGGAATTGCCCCGGGTTGGTCAGGTTCACCGTGTTACGGCGGCCATGGCGAGAGGGAAACGCCCGGTACCATTCCGAACCCGGAAGCTAAGCCTCTCAGCGCCGATGGTACTGCCCCGGAGACGGGGTGGGAGAGTAGGACGCCGCCGGACAACCATCCCATGAAGGGCCCTCACCACACGGTGAGGGCCCTTCATGCATTACCAGGAGAACGCTGCCGTTCGGGGCCGGCTGTGCCGCCCACGGCAGCGGGCCCCGGCTCCGTGGTGACGGAACCGGGGCCCGCTGCGGGTGTCCAGCCCGCGTCAGGGGACGACGCGACGGATGCCGACGAAGGCGAGTGCGCCCAGGAGTGCGGCCAGAGCGAGCGGCAGGCCGACGGCGAGGGTCATCAGCGACTGGTCGGCGAGCCAGCGGCCGAGGTCGAGCGAGGCCCGCATCCAGGTGATGAGCACGGCGGCTCCGCCGAGGACGGCCATGCCGCCGATGATGAGGCCCCACACACCGTTCGGACCCCAGCGCTTGGTCACCACGCCCATGCCCACGCCCGCCGCGATGAGGGCCAGCATCGGAGCGCCGGAGACCGCGACCTGGGCGGAGAAGCCGTCGACGTCCAACGGTGGCGGCGTCCAGAACTGCAGACCCACTCCCCAGCCCCCGGTCGCCGACTCGACGGCGTCCAGGAGGGCCAGGGCGACGCCGAACCCGAGGGCCATGCCGACACCGACCAGGCAGGTGCCCAGGAAGTAGCTCCGCCGGCTGAAGCTGATGCCCATCGCGAACGGCATCAGCTGCGTCACCGCCTGGACGAAGACCACGAGCACGGTGATGTAGAGGGCTGAGACGCCACCGGTGAAGCCGTCGTCCCCCTCGAGGGAGCGGATGTCGATGATCTGCCAGACGGCCCAGTTGATGGCGAAGCTGACGGCGCCGACCATCCACGGCACCCCCAGGGCGACCAGCGGGTGCGCGAGGTGCAGGCGGGCTGCGGCCAGGACGCGGTTCATCGCGAGACCTCCTCGAGGTCGGTACGGGCGGAGGTGTCGGGACGCGTCGTCTGCAGGCTCATGGCCACGACCAGCTGCTGGAGGGTCGTCGGCTCCCAGGAGAGCCCGGCTGCGACGGCGTCCCCACCGTCGGACCCGCCCGTCAGTCGGACCACGGAACGGCTCTGGCCGGCGAGGGACTCGGAGTGCAGCAGCTCGTGCTGCCGGGCGAAGGCCGCCACCCGGTCGCTCGGCCCCGTCACGGTGACCGCGCTGCCACGCAGCGACTCGGCGTCCGCGTCGAGCAGGACCCGGCCGCGGTCGATGAGCAGCACCCGCTCGAGCAGGGGCGCGATCTCCTCGATCAGGTGGGTGGAGAGCACGACCGTGCGCGGGTGCTCGGCGTAGTCGGCGAGCAGCCGGTCGTAGAACAGCTGCCGCGCGACGGCGTCCAGACCCAGGTAGGGCTCGTCGAACAGCGTGACCGGTGCCCGGGAGGCGAGGCCGATGACGATGCCGACGGCGGAGGTCATGCCGCGGGAGAGCTTCTTGACCTGCCGCTTGACCGGCAGGTCGAAGTCCCGCAGCAAGCCGGCGGCCAGGTCGGCGTCCCAGTCCGGGTAGACCAGGGCCGCCGCGTCCAGGGCGTCGCGGACCCGGAAGTGGTCGGGGTAGCGCTGTCCCTCCTTGACGAAGCAGATCCGGGAGAGGACGCCCTCGTTCTCGTACGGGGCGCCGCCGAGGACCTCGATCGAGCCGCTGGTCGGCACGCGGTGGCCGGTGAGCAGCTGCATCAGCGTGGTCTTGCCGGCGCCGGTGCGGCCGAGCAGCCCGGTGATGCTGTCACGCCCGATCACCGTGCTGACGCCGTCCACGGCGGTGTGCCCCCGGAAGCGCACGGTGACGTCGCGGACGATGGCCGCCACGGTGGTGGGCGGGGTCATCGCTGCTCCTCCCAGCTGCCGATCATGGCGGTGAGCTCGTGGACGGGGATGCCGAGCTTGCGGGCCTCGGCCATCAGGGGACCGACGTACTGGTCGGCGAACTCGCTGCGCCGGCGCTTGAGCAGCTGTTCGCGGGCCCCGGTGGCGACGAACATCCCGACTCCTCGTCTCTTGTAGAGGACCCCGTCGGCCACCAGCTGGTTGAGCCCCTTCGCGGCGGTGGCGGGGTTGATGCGGTGGAAGGCGGCCAGCTCGTTGGACGAGGGCGCCTGGCTCTCCTCGGCGAGTGAGCCGTCGACGATCGCGTTCTCGATCTGCGACGCGACCTGCCGGAAGATCGGGCCCGCGTCCTCGTTCACGGCGCGGTCCTAGCGTGCCGACCAGGAGCCTCGCGGTCCCTGGGTTCATTACTCATGTAATGAACCGTAGAGGTCGCGCCCGGTCTGCGGCAAGTCCTCTCCGCGCAACGTCGCTGTCACACGGTGCCGCTAGCGTCCGGGCTCCGCCGACGTCCGGAGGTCTCCCGCGTGCACCTGTCCCCGCACGAGCAGGAACGCCTGCTGCTCTCCTACGCCGCCGAGCTGGCCCGCCGCCGGCGAGCGAGGGGACTGCGGCTCAACCTCCCGGAGGCGACGGCGATGGTCACCGACCACGTGCTGGAGGGCGCCCGCGACGGCGTGCTGGTGGCTGAGCTGATGCAGTCCGGCCGCACGGTGCTCACCCGGGACGACGTGATGGACGGCGTCCCGGGGCTGCTGGAGGAGGTGCAGGTGGAGGCGACCTTCCCGGACGGGACCAAGCTCGTGACCGTCCACCACCCCATCCCGTGATCCCCGGGGAGGTCCTCGCGGCCGAGGGGACGATCGAGACGCTGCCGGGCGTACCGCGGATCGAGGTCGAGGTGACCAACACCGGCGACCGGCCGGTGCAGGTGGGGTCGCACTTCCACTTCGCCCAGGCCAACCGGGCGCTGAAGTTCGACCGCGCTGCCGCGCACGGTCACCGCCTCGACGTCGCCGCGGGCACCGCCGTGCGCTTCGAGCCGGGCATCACCCGCACGGTCACCCTCGTCCCGTTGGCCGGGGCGCGCGTCGTCCCGGGCCTGACGACAGCCCCGGGAGCATCGCAGCGAGGAACGAGCGATGAGCGGACCGGGGCGCGCAGTCAGGCCGATGGGCAGAGCCTGACCGCAGCGGGAGGGCTCGGCTGATGGTGCAGCTGTCCCGCGAGCGCTACGCCCAGCTCTACGGCCCCACGACCGGCGACCGCGTCCGGCTGGCCGACACCGACCTGCTCATCGAGGTGGAGGAGGACCGCTGCGGTGGCCCGGGCCGTGCCGGCGAGGAGGCGGTGTTCGGCGGCGGCAAGGTGATCCGCGAGTCGATGGGCCAAGGCCGGGCCACCCGCGCCGAGGGCGCGCCGGACCTGGTGGTCACCGGCGCGGTCGTCCTCGACCACTGGGGGGTCGTCAAGGCCGACGTCGGCGTCCGGGACGGCCGGATCGTGGCGCTGGGCAAGGCGGGCAACCCCGACACGATGGACGGCGTCCACCCCGACCTGGTCATCGGGCCGGGCACCGAGGTGCTCGCCGGCAACGGCCGGATCCTCACCGCCGGCGGCATCGACTGCCACGTGCACTTCATCTGCCCGCAGATCGTCCCGACGGCGCTCGGCTCGGGCGTGACGACGCTCATCGGCGGCGGCACCGGCCCGGCGGAGGGGTCGAAGGCCACGACCATCACCCCGGGCGACTGGTACCTGGCGCGGATGCTCGAGGCGATGGACCCGTGGCCGGTCAACGTCGCGCTGCTGGGCAAGGGCAACACCGTCTCACAGGAGTCGATGGAGGAGCAGCTCCGTGGCGGGGCGAGCGGCTTCAAGCTGCACGAGGACTGGGGCTCCACGCCCGCGGCGATCGACGCCTGCCTCACCGTGGCCGGGCGCAACGGCGTCCCCGTGGCGCTGCACTCGGACACCCTGAACGAGGCCGGCTTCGTCGAGGACACCCTGGCCGCGATCGCCGGGCGGAGCATCCACGCGTACCACACGGAGGGGGCAGGAGGCGGGCACGCGCCCGACATCATCACCGTCGCCGGGCACCCGAACGTGCTGCCGAGCAGCACCAACCCGACCCGGCCGCACACGGTGAACACCCTCGACGAGCACCTCGACATGCTCATGGTCTGCCACCACCTGGACAGCTCGGTGCCCGAGGACCTGGCCTTCGCCGAGAGCCGCATCCGGCCGACGACGATCGCCGCCGAGGACCTGCTGCACGACCTCGGGGCCATCTCGATGATCGGCTCGGACGCGCAGGCGATGGGGCGGGTCGGCGAGGTGGTGCTGCGCACCTGGCAGACCGCGCACGTCCTGAAGCGCAAGCGCGGGGCGCTGGCCGGGGACGGCGCGGCGGACAACCTGCGGGCGCGCCGCTACGTCGCCAAGTACACGATCTGCCCGGCCGTGGCACACGGGATCGACGGCGAGGTCGGCTCGGTCGAGCCCGGCAAGCTCGCCGACCTGGTGCTGTGGGACCCGCGGTTCTTCGGCGTCCGGCCGCACGCGGTGCTCAAGGGTGGCGTCATCGCCTGGGCGCAGATGGGCGACGCCAACGCCTCCATCCCCACTCCCCAGCCGCAGCTGCCGCGGCCGATGTTCGGGGCGTACGGCCGGGTGCCGGCGCGGACGTCGCTGCACTTCGTCGCACCGGCCGCCGTCGAGGCGGGGCTCGCGGACCGGCTCGCCGTCGACCGGCGGCTGGTCGCCGTCACCGACACCACGCGGCTGACCAAGGCCGACATGCCGGAGAACACCGCGCTGCCGGAGATCCGGGTGGACCCCGACACCTTCACCGTGCGGGTGGACGGCGAGGTGTGGGAGCCCGAGCCGGTGCGCGAGCTGCCGATGGCCCAGCGGTACTTCCTCTTCTGATGACGGCGGCGCTCCTGACCCTGGCCGACTCCCGGCTGCCGGCCGGCGGGCACACGCACTCCGGCGGCGTGGAACAGGCGATCGCGGCCGGGGTCGTGCACGACCCGGCGACGCTGACGGCGTTCCTGCGGCGTCGCCTGCACACGGCGGGTGCCGTGGCAGCGGGTCTGGCCGCCGCCGCGTGCGGGGCCGACTCGGCGACGCTCGCCTCGCTCGACCTCGAGGCCGATGCGCGCACACCGAGCCCCGCATTGCGGGCGGCGTCCCGGCAGCAGGGGCGCGGGCTGGTCCGCGTCGGGCGGCGCGCCTGGCCCTCGCCGGCCTGGGACGCGCTGCCCGATCGGCCGCACTCCCCGCTCGCCGTGGGCGTCGCCGCCGCGGCCGCCGGACTGACCCCGCGGGACGCCGCCGCGGCCGCCGCGTACCTGTCGGTCAGCGGTCCGGCGACCGCCGCCCAGCGGCTGCTGGCCATGGACCCGCTCGCCGTCGCCGCCCTCACCGCCCGCCTGGCCCCGGAGATCGACGAGGTCGCCGCGGTGGACGGCGTCCCGGCGGCGGCGGACCCCCTGCTCGACCTGCTCGCCGAGGTGCACGCCGCACGGAAGGACCGGTTCTTCGCTTCATGAGCCTCACTGGGAGTCCCCATGCCGCCTGACCACAACCTGGACGACTACGTCGACGCGCCCGCGTCGCACCGGCACTCCGCGGACGGCAGGCAGGGCCCCCTGCGGGTCGGCCTCGGCGGACCCGTGGGCTCCGGCAAGACGGCGCTGGCCGCGGCGCTGTGCCGCACGCTGGGGCCGGAGCACGACCTCGCCGTCGTCACCAACGACATCTACACGACCGAGGACGCCGACTTCCTGCGCCGCAACGCCGTCCTCCCCGACGACCGGATCGAGGCGGTGCAGACCGGGTGCTGCCCGCACACCGCGATCCGCGACGACATCACCGCCAACCTCGACGCCGTCGAGCTGCTCGAGGCCCGGCACCCGGGGCTGGAGCTGGTGCTGGTCGAGTCCGGCGGGGACAACCTGACGGCCAGCTTCAGCTACGGCCTGGTCGACGTGCAGGTGTTCGTCGTCGACGTGGCCGGCGGCGACAAGGTGCCGCGCAAGGGCGGTCCCGGGGTCACCGCCGCCGACCTGCTGGTGGTGAACAAGACCGACCTCGCCCCCCTCGTCGGCGCCGACCTCGGGGTCATGCGACGGGACGCCGACGCGGTGCGCGGCGGCAAGCCGACGCTGCTGGTCTCGCTGCGGGAGGACCCGAGCGCCGCCGCGGTGGCCGACTGGGTGCGCGAGCAGCTGCGGGTCCGCGTGGCCGCGGGCGCGAACACGACACGGGCGTGAGCGGCGCAGCGAGGGACGGGCGAGGAGCGGAGCGGCTGCGGACCGGAGCCGGACGATGAGGACGCTCGTCGAGGTCGTCGCCTGCCGCGGCCCCGGCGGGCGCACCGTGCTGCCGGTGGTGCGCGCGGGCGGTCAGTACGCCGTCCGCCGGACCGGCCCGGGCACGGTGCACCTCGTCGCCACCGCCTTCGGCCCGCTCGGCGGGGACGACGTGACGGTCCGGCTGGTCGTGGAGGAGGGCGCCCGGCTGTGCGTGCGCTCGGTCGCCGCCGCGGTCGCGCTGCCCTCCCGCGGCGCCGTCCAGCCCTCGGTGCAGCGCATCCGGGCCACCGTGGCCGGCGAGCTCGACCTGGCGCCGGAGCCGACCGTCGTCGCCGCGCACGCCCGGCACGTCGCGGAGATGGAGGCGGAGCTCGGGCCCGACGGCGTGCTCACCGCGGCAGAGCAGGTGCTGCTCGGGCGGCGGGGCGAGGAGCCCGGCCGCTGGACCGGCACCACCCGCGTGGTCCGCGCCGGCCGGCCGCTGCTGCACACCACCGTCGACCTCGGGCCGGGCGCCCCGGCCTGGTTGCCGCCGGTGGCCCCGCGGGCGTACGCAGCCACCGTGCACACGGGCGGCGACGAGCGTCCGGTCTCTACGGGAGAGGACGCCGTCCGGCTGCCGCTGCTCGGCGGGTGGACGGCGACCGCGTGGGGCACCGAGCTGCACCGGGTCGCCGGTGCGCTGGCCGGCCTCACCGCGCCCGAGCGGGAGACCGCGTGAGGGAGGTCGCGGGCGCACCGATGGGCAGGGCTGCCTGACCCCCGCTGGGTGGTGCCCGACGGTGAGCCCCTCCTCGGGTCCCTCACAGGCTCGGGGCGCCGAGGAGTCGGCCTCCCTGCGGGGGCCCGCCGCGAGCCTGCGAGCGGTGGGGGGGCAGGGAGGCCCTGTCTCTCAGCTGCGCTGCTCGCCCTCCTCACGGGCGGCCTGGTCGAGCACCTGGGGGTCGTCCTGGACACCGCCCGCGGGGTCGGCGTTGCCGAGGGCCGTCTCGGCGGGCAACTGCTCGATGTGCTCGCGGGCGCGCTCGCGCAGGTCGTCGGTGGGTTCGGACACGGGTCCTCCTCGAGGGCGACTGATCGGACACCGGTGCCCTACCCGCCGCGTGCCACAGTGACCCCCGCGCGCCACCCTGCGACCCGGCGAGGAGCCCGATGAGCGATCCCACCCGCCTGCCCGACCTGGCCAGCCGCGCGCTGGGCGGAGCGGTCCTCGCGGCCAACGACGAGTCCTTCGCCGCCAAGGAGAACCTGGTGCTGCCGCACCCGCCGCAGGCGCTGCCCGGCTTCGGTCACCGCGGCAAGGAGTACGACGGCTGGGAGACCCGGCGCCGGCGCTCCCCGGGCTCGGACTGGGCGATCGTCCGCCTGGGCGTGCCGGGGATCGTGTCGGCGGTGGTGGTCGACACCGCGCACTTCACCGGCAACCACCCTGCTGGGGCTTCCCTCGAGGGTGCCTCCGTCGAGGGCCACCCCACGGTCGCCGAGCTCGAGCGCGCCGACTGGCAGCCGCTCCTGCCGCTGTCGGACCTCGCCGGCGACACCACCAACACCTTCCCGGTCGACTCGACCCGGCGGGTCACCCACGTGCGGTTGACCATCGCACCCGACGGCGGCGTGGCCCGGCTGCGGGTGCACGGCACCGCCGTCCCCGACCCGCGCCTGCTGGACGCCGGCCCGGTCGACCTGGCCGCGCTGGAGAACGGCGCCCTCGTGACCGGGGTGAGCGACGCCTTCTACGGCCGCCCGGTGCAGCTCGTGTCGCCGGGGCTCGCGCGGTCGATGGGGGAGGGCTGGGAGACCCGTCGGCGGCGCGGGGAGGGCAACGACTGGGTGGAGCTGTCGCTGGCCTGCGAGGGCGTGGTCAGCCTCGCCGAGCTGGACACCTCGTACTTCCTGGGCAACGCGCCCGGGTCGGCGTCCCTCACCGGCAGCGGCCCGGACGGTGAGGTCGTCGTCCTGCCGCGGATCCGGTTGCAGCCCGACACCCGGCACCGCTTCGTGCTCGACGGCGGCCCGGCGGTGGACCGGGTGCGGCTGGACGTCTTCCCCGACGGCGGCATGGCGCGGCTGCGGCTGTGGGGCCGGCCGACCGCCGCCGGGCGCGAGGCGCTGGGGCGGCGCTGGTTCGACGCGCTGCCCGACGTCCAGGCGCTGGAGGTCCTGCAGGCGGTGGGGGTGGCGCCGAGCGAGGCCGGCCGCCTGGTCGGGGCCCGCCCGCTGGGCGCGGACCTGCCCCCGCCGGTGGCCCGGCTGGTGCAGGGTCGCGGGCGGTGAGCGAACCGGTCCGGTACGCCGGGAGGCGCCGCTAGGGTTCGCCCGTGCCGCGCCGCCGCCTCCTGCTCGCCGTCGCACCCGTGCTGGGACTCGGCCTGACCGCCTGCGGCTCGTCGATCGGGCAGGACGAGCTGGAGAAGCAGGTCTCCAGCACCCTCGAGTCCCAGTTCGGCGTCGCCGCCGACGTCTCCTGCCCCGGCGACCTCGACGCCGAGGTGGACGCCACGACCGAGTGCTCGGCCATCGATCCGGACACCGGCGAGAAGATCGGGCTGCGGATCACCGTCACCTCGGTCGAGGGCGACACGGCGAACTTCGACATCGCGCCGGTCGACTGACCGGCGCCCGCGGCTGAGTCGGTGATGGCGTACGCGTCCGAGCCGTGGTCGGAGCTCTACGTCGCCATGGCCGGAGCCGCCGCCGCGCTGCTCGGCCTGCTGTTCGTCGCCGTCTCCATCAACCTCGAGCAGGTGCTGCGGATCGCCTGGCTGCCGTTGCGGGCCGGGGAGACCCTCGGGGTGCTGGTGGTCCTGCTGACGACCGCGGTCTTCGTGCTCGTCCCGGGCCAGTCCCCGACGGCGCTCGGGCTGGAGCTGGCCGGCACCGGCCTGGTCCTGATCGGCTGCGACGCGGCGCTGCGGGTCCGACGGGGCCGGCCCGCGGGCGCGCCGGCACGCAGCATCGTCGTCCCCGCGGTGATCGTGGCCTGCACCGGTGCGCCCCTGGTGACGGCGGGCGCGACGCTCGTCGCAGGCGCCGGCGGCGGGCTGTACTGGACGGTGCCCGCGCTGGTGGCCGGTTTCGTGGGCGCCGTGTTCAACGCGTGGGTGCTGCTGGTCGAGATCCTGCGCTGACACGTGACCGAGGGACACCGGCGGACAGGATGCGTCCTGTGGAGGACACCGACCTGCCCCGTGAGGACGGGGTCCTATCTCAGAGGGCGGCGGCGAGGGCCTCGAGGTCGTCGACCGTGGCGTCGAGGTGCGGCGAGACGCGCAGCACCGGCCCGGTCATCTCGTCCGGCGCCCGCTGCGGGCCGATGGCGGTGGTGACGATGCCGTGCTCGGTGAGCAGCCGGGCCCGGGTGGTGACGACGTCGACGCCGTCCGGCGGGCGCAGCGTCGTCGTGGCGGTCGGCTCGTCGAGGGGCTCGACCACCCGCCAGCCGGCGACACCCTCGAGCACCTCGCGGGCGGCCCCGCCCAGCGCGGCCAGCCGCTCGTGCACCCGGACCGGCCCCGCGGCCAGGTGCTCGCCCACGGCCAGGACCAGCCCGACCCGGCCGGCGACGTGCGCCTCCCCCGACTCGAAGGCCCGCAGCGGCGGGACGTCGCCCGGCGGGGTCAGCAGCGGGGTCAGCTCGGCGGTGATCGCCGGCCGCACGCACAGCAGGCCCACCCCGCGCGGCCCGGCCAGCCACTTGCGCGAGGTCGAGTAGACGACGTCGGCGCCCAGGTCGGTGTCGACGTGCCCCAGCGACTGCGCCGCGTCGAGCACTAGCGGCACCCCGGCCTCGCGGCACAGCGCGGCGACCTCGGCGGCCGGCTGGACGACGCCGCGGTGACTGGCTACGTGGGTCAGGTGCACCACCCGCGGCGGATCGCCCGCCAGCAGCCGGGCCACGCCGTCGAGGTCGGCGCGCCCCAGGTCGCCGACCGGCAGGTGCTCGACGGACAGCCCCGCGGCGCGCAGTTGCGCCGCGTTGGGCGCGTACTCGCCGGGCAGGCACGCCACCCGCGCCCCGGCCGGCAACCGCCACCCGGCGAGCAGCGTGGTCAGCGCGGCCTGCGCGGACTCGACGAAGACGACGTCCGCGGCGGCCATCCCGACCAGCCCGCCGATGACCGACCGACCCTGCTGCAGCAGGTCCTCGGCGGTCGCCTCGGCCACGTACCCGCCGAGCTCGGCCTCGTGCCGGGCGTGGTGGGCGACGGCCTCCAGCACCCGGTTGCTCTGTCGGCTGCACGCCGCGCTGTCCAGGTGCCGGCCCGCCGGGCGGGGCCGGGCCGAGCGCCACGCGGCGCCGAGGTCCTCGTGCACGAGGGCGGGATGGAGCGTCGTCACGTCCCCACGCTAGAAGAAGGACCCTCCTGTCCCCCAGGCCCCGTCCCGAGGCTCGCCCCGAGCTCTCACGGCCCACTTGCAGGGTCCCGCCGCGAGCTTGCGAGTGGCGGGGGGACAAGGGGGTCCTCCATGAGGAGGACGGGGTCCTCCTGCTGCAGGAGGGCCGTCAGGCCAGCCGGCCGCGGGCGACCGAGATCCCGGAGTGGAGCGGGTCGCCATCCAGCGGCTCCACCGAGACGTCGACGACCGGGAACTCGGCCAGGTCGACACCGGGGGGCACCTCGAGTGCGACCTCGCCGCCGCCCTGGACCACCCCGAGGGAGTACATGTCCTGGACCGCCTCGTCGATCAGCCACACCTCGTAGAAGCCGTCGTCCGGGTCGGCGGCGGACAGGTCGAGCTCGAGCACCCGGGAGCCGTCCGGCCGCTCCACCACGCGGGCCTGACCCGAGGCGTCGCTGTCGTCGAGCGGGTCCAGCGCGGCCGCGGCCACGGCGACGCCGTCGTCGTCCCCCGTGCCGAGGGCGACCGCGCCCGCGCCGATGCCGACCCCCACGACCAGCGCCGCCGCGGCGGCCAGCAGCAGCCGTGACCACTGCGGCCGGACCACCCCCGCCGACGCGGGCGGGGCCGACCTGGGCGCCGGCGCCATCGGTCGCGCCGGCTCCGCGGGCACGGCGGTCAGCGGACGGCCGGACCTGGCGACGACCTCCGGCCGCGGGGCGGCCGAGACGCCGGTGGCGGCGGCGATCCCCGCCCACAGGCCCGGCGGCGGGGGGACGGCCGCACCCGGCGCGGCCAGCTCGGGGACGGCGAGCGCGTCGACCCCGCGCTGCAGGGAGGCCACCTCGGCCCGGCACTCCGCACAGGCGTCGAGGTGGGTCGTGTCCGCCTCGGGGAGTCGCTCGCGGAGCGCGGCCAGGGCCAGCTGCTCAGGCGTGCAGTGCGGCACCGTCCACCTCCAACCGTGTCCTCAGGCGTTCGAGCGTGCGCCGTATGTGGGACTTCACCGTGCCCAGGGGCAGACCGGTCCGGTCGGCGATCTGGGTGTGCGTGAGGTCCTCGAAGAAGGCCAACTCGATGATGCCCCGCTGCGGCTGTCCGAGTTGCTCCAGCTCGCCGAGCAGGAGCACGCGGTCGGCGACGGCGGTGTCGACCTGGGGGCCGGTGCTGTCGGCCGCGGAGCGGGCCTCCGTGACCGCGGCCTCGGCGGCGCGGCGCTGCCGGTCGCGGCGTGCCCAGGTGTCGGCGATCTTGTGCCGGCAGATGCCCACGAGCCACGCCGGCAGGGGCCCCTGCTCGGGGCGGTAGCCGGCGCGCCCGGTCCAGGCCGAGACGAAGACCTGCTGGGTGACGTCCTCGGCGTCCGGGCCGGGGCCGAAGGCGCGCACCGCCATGCCGTGCACCTGACCGGCGAAGCGCTCGTAGGCCCAGGCCAGCGCCTGCTCGTCACCGGTGGCGAACCGGCGGCCCACCTCGGCGTCGTCCGGTCCGGGGGCTCCCCCGAACGGCGGGACGGCGTCGCTGCTCACCCGCCCGACCCTAGCCGCGACGCGCTGCAGGTGGCCTCGCTGCAGGGCCCCGCCGCGGCCCCGTCCCAGGTCCCCGGCCCCCTGCAGGATCCCGCCGCGAGCGGGCGAGCGGTGGAAGGCAGGGGGTCCTCCTCCGAAAGGCGGGGAGGACGGGGTCCTCCCACGGTGGGGGACGGCGAGGTCCTCGATCACGGCCACGGCTCCGCGACGACGACGACGTTGGACTCGTAGCCGCCGTGCTCCGGGACGAACTCGCCGCCGCAGGTGACCAGCACCAGGCGCGGTGGCCCCTCGCGGGCGAACAGCCGGTCCACCGGGAGGGCCTGCTTGTCGACCTGCTCCCGGGAGACCACCCGCCAGCGGGTCGTGCCGCCAGTGGCGTCGGTGACGAGCACCTCGGTGCCCACCTCGGCCTCCCGGAGTGCAGCCAGCTCGCCCAGCCCCTGCTCACGGTCGTCGACGTGGCCGGCGAGCACCGTCGAGCCCCCGCTGCCGGGCGCCGGCCCGAAGCGGTACCAGCCCACCCGGTCGACGTCGTCCGGGATGGCCATCTGGCCGTCGTCCCGCACGCCGACGGGGTCGACAGGCGCCTCGACGTCCAGTGCCGGCACGGCGAGGGCCACGGGGGCCGGCTGCGCCGGGGCCACGGTGGGTGCGGCGTCCCGGGTGGTGACCGGGGAGTGGGCGTCCGGCGGGGCGGCCGGGGCCGGGGTGGGGAGGACCTGCTCGAGCGGCGCGCCCGCCGCCGCCGGCTCCCGGGTCAGCTGCCACGCGGCCGGTACCCCGAGCGCGACGGCCACGCCCAGGACCGCGCCGGCGGCGGCGGGACGCACCGGTCTCTCCCGTGCCGGTCGGGTCAGGCCCGCGAACCGGCCAGCCGGCGGACGGCGACGCCGGCGGCGACCAGACCGGCCAGCGACACCGCGGCGACCGGCAGCGGCAGGCCGCCCTCGTCGACCAGGCCGGCGGAGCCGCCGGGGACGCCGGACGGCGCGGAGTGGGCGCCGGAGATCGTCTGGACGGCGAGCTCGTAGCCGGCCTCCTGCGAGCCCCACGCGTACACGACCGTCGTCGTCCCCTCGGCCAGCGTGAGGTCGGCCGGGCCGATCGCGACCGTGTCCGTGCCGGCGAGCACCACGTCGGCGCCCACGGTGCCGGCGGGCACGGTGAGCGACTCCTCGTCCGGGTTGGTCAGCCCGTCGACGACCACCTGGCCGCCGGCGCGGACGTCGACGCCGGGAGCGGCGGCGACGTGCCGCACGGTCACCCGGGCCTCGCCCGCAGGCACCCCGGAGGTGTCGTTGACGAACGGCGTCAGCGCCGGCTCCCCGGCCTCGGTGAGGTGCGCGACCACCGTGGCGTTTGCCCCCGCGGGTACGGAGACGCCGTCGGCCGACAGGAGCGCGTCCCCGGAGCCGTCGGGCGCGTCGGCCGGGAACAGGGCCAGGTCGTAGTCGCCGGCCGGCAGTTCCAGCGGGTCGGTGAGGGTCCCCGGCCGGAAGTCGTCGATGAGCCGCTCGCCGTTGGCGTAGACGTCCACGGGCGTGTCCGGGACGCCGTGCAGCACCGAGACGGTCGCGGTGTGGCTGTCGGCCAGGGCCGGGGAGGCGCTGAGGACCACGAGGGTGCCGGTGGCGCCGGCGGCGAGGACGAAGGCGGTGCGGGAGCGGCTCATCGGGGCGGACCTTCCGTCGTTGGTGAGGTGCCTGACACCCCTCCTTCCGACGGCCGTCCGGTCCCGGATGCAGGCCGCTCAGGTGGCCCCGGTGCGGCCTCCCTGCAGGGGCCCGCCCCGAGCTCGCGAGGGGTGGGGGACAGGGAGGCCCTTCCTGGAGAGCGAGACGCCGAAGTCGCCGTCGGGGTCGGTCCACCACCGCGTCATCCGCAGACCCGCCGCCGCCAGCTCGGCCTCGACCCGCTCACGGCGGAACTTCGCCGAGACCTCGGTGCGCAGCTCCTCGCCCGCGGCGAACCGGACGTCGAGGTCCAGTGCCGGGACGTGCACCACCTGGTCGGTCAGCGAGCGCAGCCGCATCTCGATCCACTCGTGCTCGGCGTCCCACACGGCGACGTGCTCGAAGGCAGCGGGGTCGAAGTCGGCGCCCAGCTCGCGGTCCAGCACGCGCAGCACGTTGCGGTTGAACTCCGCGGTGACCCCCGCGGCGTCGTCGTAGGCCCGCACCAGGCGGGCCGGGTCCTTGACCAGGTCGGTGCCGAGCAGGAAGGAGTCCCCGGGCTGCAGGGTGTGGGCCAGGTCGTCGAGGAACGCCGCCCGCGCCTCCGGCTCCAGGTTGCCGATGGTCGAGCCGAGGAAGGCCACCAGCCGGCGTCCCGACCGCGGCAGCTCGCCCAGGTGCCGGGTGAAGTCGCCGACGACCGCCGCCACCTCCACGCCGGGGTACTCGGCGGTGATCGCCGCCCCGGCCGCCTGCAGCACCGACGGGTCGACGTCGCAGGGCACGAACCGGCGCAGCGTGCCGGCGTCGCGCAGCGCGTCCAGCAGCAGCCGGGTCTTCTCCGACGTCCCGCTGCCGAGCTCCACCAGGACGTCGGCGCCCGACGCGACGGCGATCTCGGGCGCGTGCGCGGTGAGCACGGCCCGCTCGGCGCGGGTCGGGTAGTACTCCGGCAGCCGGGTGATCTCGTCGAACAGCTCGCTGCCCCGCTCGTCGTAGAACCACCGCGGCGGCAGCGTCCTCGGCGTGGCGGTCAGGCCGGCGCGGGCGTCGGCGCGCAGCGCGTCCGCGGCGTCTGCGGGGGCGAGGTGGTTGGTGAGCGAGATCGACACGGTGCTCCAGTGCTCGGCAGGTCAGGTCAGGGAGGTGGTGGTCAGGCCGTCGGGGGTGACCTCGACCAGCGACCGGTCGGGGACGTCGGTCCACCGCGGGTCGTCGTCCCACGGCTCGCTGGCCAGCGCGGTGCCGTCGGCGGTGACCAGGGCCGACAGCGTGTCGCCCCAGGTGGTGGCCAGCAGGCGGGTGCCGTCGGCGGCGAGCAGGTTCAGCCGGGCGCCGGGGTCCGCGGCACCCACCTCGCGCACCGTGTCGGCCAGGGCGTCGAGGCCCCGGTCGAACACCAGCGCGGCCAGCAGCGCGCTGTCGACGGTCGACTCGGCGTCCCGCACCGGCGGCAGCACCGCGCGGTCCACCCGGCCGTTGTGCGACAGCAGCCACCGCCCGTCGGTGAACGGCGCCGCCGCGCTCTCCTCCAGCGGCATCCCGACGGTGGCCGAGCGGACGGCGGCCACCACGCACCCGGAGGAGAGCACCGGCGCGACCGAGGCGAACGACGGGTCGCCCCACAGCGGCCGGGCCGAGCGCCAGCGGGCCGGCTGTGCCCGGCCGGGGGAGAAGAAGCCCACGCCCCAGCCGTCGGCGTTGACCGTGCCGTACCGCTGGCGGCGCGGCGCCCAGGACTGCACGAGCAGCGAGGAGGGCGGTTCGAGCACCAGCTCGGCCAGCGTCCGCGGCCGGCCGAGCCAGGCGAGGTGACGGCACACGGGTCAGGCGTCCCAGGCCAGCCGGAAGCCGCTGAAGACCTGCCGGCGGATCGGGTGGTCCCAGTTGCGGAAGCCGGGCCGCAGGATCGACGCGTCGACGGCCCACGACCCGCCGCGCAGCACCTTGTAGTCGCCGCCGAAGAACGGCGCGGAGTAGTCGGCGTAGAGCATCGGCCGGAAGCCGGGCCACGGGGTGAAGTCCGAGGAGGTCCACTCCCAGACGTCGCCCATCAGCTGCTCGGCGCCGTAGGCGGAGGCGCCTGCGGGGTAGGCGCCCACCGTGGCCGGGCGCAGCGCGTCGCCGCCGAGGTTGGCCAGGGCGGACGACGGCTCGGCCGACCCCCACGGGAAGCGGCGGCGCCGCTGCGTGGCCGGGTCCCAGACGGCGGCCTTCTCCCACTCCACCTCGGTGGGCAGCCGCGCGCCGGCCGGGGCCGCGCCGGTGGCCCCGGCCCAGGCCGCGTACGCCTCGGCCTCGAAGTACGTGACGTGCTGGACCGGTTCGTCGGCGGCGAGGGCCTCCACGACGCCGAAGCGGGAGCGGGTGCCGTCGGCGCCCCAGAACTGCGGGCGCTGCAGCCCGGCCTCGACCCGGTGCGCCCAGCCGCGCTCGGACCACCAGTGCCGGTCGTCGTAGCCGCCGTCGGCGACGAAGGCGGCGTGCTCGGCGTTGGTCACCGGGACCCGGCCGATGCGGAACGACGGGACGTCGACCCGGTGCGCCGGCCGCTCGTTGTCCAGGGAGAACGGCTCGTCGGCGGCGTCCACGCCCAGCACGAACTCCCCGCCGGGCACGAGCACCGACGTGCCGGCCACGCCGGGCCGGCCGGGGGGCAGCGGCGTCCCGGAGCCGAGCAGCGGCGGTCCGGAGCGGAGGTTGAGCGCCTGCAGCATCGTCTCGTCGTGCTGCTGCTCGTGGCTGACGACCATCGCGAAGTCGAACGGGTCGCCGTCGTCGTCCCGGCCGAGCCGCCCCAGCCGGTCGAGCACCCGGCCGCGCACCTCACCGCAGAAGGACCGCGCCTCCACCGGCGGCAGCAGCGGCAACCGGGAGCGGACGGCGCGCGGGTGGGTGAACGCGTCGTAGAGCGCCTCGACGTCGGCGGGCAGCAGCCCCTCGCGCCGGGCGTCGCCGCGGCGGAGCAGCCAGAGGTCCTCCTGCTGGCCGATGTGCGCGAGGTCCCACACCAGCGGGCTGAGCAGCGGGGTGTGCTGGCGCAGCAGCTCGGGCTCGTCGTGGTCGGTGAGCCGCAGCGTGCGCTGCCGGGCGCCCTCCAGGTCGCGGGCGAGGATCTCGGTCGGGTCGGTCACTGGGGAGCTCCCGTGGCGGAGAGGAGGGCGGCGGTGGGGCCACCGGCCCGGGCGGTGTCGAGCAGGGTGTCGCCGGGGCAGCGGCGCCGGTCGACGAGGTCGGCGAGCGCCTCCACCTCCGGCCGCAGGGCGGCGGGGACGGCGGCGCAGGCGGCGGCGAGGCAGGCGCGGGCGGCGGCGTGCAGCGCGGGGTCGGCCAGGCCCGCGCGCGCGGCGCGGTCCCAGGCGGCGGCGACCGGCAGGGTGGCCGCCGCGGCGTGCCCGGCCGCGACCGGGTCGTCGAGCAGCACCGCCGTCACCGCGGCCAGCGCCGGCCACCACGGCTCGGGCGCGGCGTCGAGGTAGCGGATCTCCAGGTAGCCGCGGGGGCGCACCGGCGGGAACAGCGTGGTCAGGTGGTAGTCGAGGTCGGCGGCAGAGGGCGCCCGCCCGCCGAGCGGGACCTCGCCGGTGACCCACTCGGCGAAGCCGACCCGGTCGCGCACCGGCGTCGCACCGCCGCCGTCCGGGTCGCGCACCAGCATGACTGGCGCGGCCAGCGCGTACGCGGCCCACTCGCCCGCCGGGTCGGCGCCACCGAGCAACGGCCCGCAGCGGGCCTGGTCGAGGTCGCTCCAGACCCGCTGGCGGTGCGACACCCAGCCGGTCGGCCGGCCGTCGGCGAGCGGGGAGCAGGCCGCGACGGCGACCAGGGTGGGCCCCAGCTGGTGGGCCAGGGACACCCGCTCGCTCCAGCCGGCGCACGGCCCGGCGTCCAGGTTGACCTGCAGCGCGGCGGTGCCGGTCATCATCGCCGTCCCGGCCTGGGCGCAGCCGACGGCGGCGAAGTGCTCCTCCATCGCGGCGTAGCGGGGAGCCGGGCAGACCCGGGCCGGTGGCCGCAGCGGGTCGGCGCCCACCGGGGCCACGGCCAGCCGCTCGGCGGCCAGGGCCGCGGCGAGCACGTCGCGGTCGGCCCGCAGCGCCGCCACCGCGGCGGCGACGTCCGGGTACGGCGGGCCGGACAGCTCCACCTGGCCGCCGGGCTCGAGGGTGACCCGGCTGCTGCCGGGCAGCGCGGGCAGCGCGTCGACCAGGTCGCGGATCCGCTGCCAGGGCACGCGCGACGCGGGCGCGTCGAGGTCGACCAGGTGCGCCTCGAGCTCCAGGCCGACCGAGCCGACCGGGCCCGGGCGCAGCGCCGCGCCGGTGACGTGTGCGACGGCAGCCTCCAGGTCGAGGACGACCGCGGGTTCCTCGGTGACCGGGGCCACGGGCCCACCCCCCTCCAGGTCCGGACCGGTCGACGACGACCGCGGGTCGGTGCGGGGGCGGCCCATCCTGTGGCCGTCCTCGGCGTCCATCCTGCACGGAGGTACCGACGGAACGCACGATCCGGCAGCGCGCAACCGGTGTTCGCGTCAGGATCGTCGGGTGGACGTCGACCGGGACCGGGATCCTGCAGGTCGGGCGCGCAACGCCCGGCCGCGCGACGCGCTCGGGCGGCCCCTGCCGCGCGGCGCGGTCGGCGAGGACCGGGCGCCGGAGGGTGTGCTGCGGACGCCGGACCAGGCGCTCACCGAGGCGCAGCAGCTGCTGGACGCCGGGCGGCCCTTCCACGCCCACGAGGTGCTCGAGGACGCGTGGAAGTCCGCACCGGACCCGGAGCGGCAGCTGTGGCGCGGGCTGGCCCAGCTCGCCGTCGGGCTGACCCACGTGGCGCGGGGCAACGACCGCGGCGCCGAGCGGCTGCTGGAGCGCGGCGCGAGCAACGTCGGCGCCTACGCCGACGCCCCGCCGTACGGCATCGACGTCGCGGGCCTGGTCGCCTGGGGCCGGGCGCTGGCCGCCGCCCCGCCGTCGTCCCGCGACGCCGCCACCCTCGCGCCCCGCCTGCGAGCCGGGTGACCTGCCCTGCCGTGTGCTGAGGCCACCGCGGCCGGGTAGGGACGGTCGGTGACGAACGGACGACGGGCGGATGCCCTGCGGGCGGGAGCGGTACTGCTGGCGGCGATCGCCCAGATCGCCGGCAGCCCACTGGGCGCGGCGCTCGCCGGGCGCAGCGTGGGCGAGGTCAGCGACGCGACCCGCTCGCTGATCACCCCGGCCGGCTACGCCTTCTCGATCTGGGGACCGGTCTTCGCCCTGGCGCTGGCCTGGGCGGTCTACCAGGCCCTCCCCGGACAGCGGGACCGCGCGGTGCACCGGGCGACCGGCTGGCCCCTGGCCGCGGCCTTCGCCGGGAACGCCGGCTGGGAGCTGCTCTTCCCGCTGGTGGGGAACCGCGTGCCGGTCCTCCCCGCGGTGCTGCTCTTCGCGATCGTCGCCGCCGCCGCGACGGCCTGGGCGCGGCTGCAGGTCATGCCGCTCACCGGGCTGGCGCGGCTGCTCCCGGCGGCGGTCACCGGGCTGCTCCTGGGCTGGGTGATGCTCGCCTCGGCGGTGCAGGTCGCCAGTGCCGGCGTCGCGCTCGGGGCGCCGGCCCAGGGCACGGCGGCGCAGGTGTGGGCGGTCGTCGCGCTCGTAGCGGTCGCGGCCCTCGGGGCGGCGCTCGTGCTGGTCGCCCGGGTGGCGGCCGGGCCGTTCGCCCTGGCCGTGGTCTGGGGCCTGGTCGCGGTCGCCGTCGACGGCGGGCCGGGCGTGGTGGCCGTGGCTGCCGTCGGCGCCGCTGCGGTCGTGACCGCGGCCCTGGGCGTCCGGGTGGCCGGACGCCGGGAGCGCGGCGCGCTGCTGGTGGGCTGAGAAAGGACCCCCTGCCCCCCGCCTCTCGCAGGGTCGCGCCGGGACCGTGCAGAGGCCGCCGGCCCCGCTTCCGCCGCGGAGTGACCGGGGGCACACTGCCGGGACATGAGCGCCGCGCCCGCTGTCGACCGGACCCGCGAGGTCTGGACGGCCGGGGACTACCAGCGGGTGGGGGTCCGGCTGGTGCCGGCTGCCGAGCGGCTCGCCGCGGACCTCGCCGTCCGCCCGGGGGACCGGGTGCTGGACGTGGCCG
Organism: Geodermatophilus sp. URMC 65; assembly: GCF_053502545.1. Classification (NCBI taxonomy): domain Bacteria; kingdom Bacillati; phylum Actinomycetota; class Actinomycetes; order Geodermatophilales; family Geodermatophilaceae; genus Geodermatophilus; species Geodermatophilus sp. URMC 65. The sequence continues at coordinate 2,423,973 of NZ_CP199954.1, read as the reverse complement.
GCGGGACGGGCAACGCGGCGCTGGCCGCGGCCCGGCGTGACGGCGACGTCGTGTGCAGCGACGTGGTCCCGGAGCTGCTGGCCCTCGCCCGGCGCCGGGCCGAGCTCGAGGGGTTGTCCTTCGCCACCGAGGTCGCCGACGCCTGCGCCCTGCCCTTCCCCGACGCGTCCTTCGACGTCGTCGTCTCCACCTTCGGCGTCGTCTTCGCCGCCGAGCCGGAGCCGGCCGCCCGGGAGCTGCTCCGGGTGCTGCGCCCCGGCGGCCGGCTGGGGCTCACGGCCTGGCGGCCGGACGCGCCCGGCGGGCGGCTGCTGGCGCTGCTCGCCCGGCACGACCCGGCCGGCGCGACCGGGGACCCGCTGCGCTGGGGGACGACGGAGGGCGTGGAGGAGCTGCTCGGCCGCGGCGAGGTGCGCCAGGTGCGCCACGTCGAGCGGACCGTGGACATGACCGCGCCGTCCCTGGCCGCGCAGTGGCAGCGCTACCGCGACTGGTTCGGGCCGGTGCACGTGGCCTGGCATCGGCTCGACGCCACCGGGCGGGCCGCGCTGGAGGCCGACTTCGCCGACCTGTGGGGCAGCTCGACCCGGGGCGGCGGCCCGGGCATCGTGGTACCCAACACCTACCTGCAGACGACGGCCGTGCGGGCCGGGTGAGGGGAAGTGCCGTGAAGAGCTACGAGGCGGCGGCGCGGATCGACGCGAGCCCGGAGCAGGTGTGGGCGCTGCTGGTCGACGTGGGGAGCTGGCGGGACTGGGACTCCGGCGTCGACCGGGTGGACGGCCGGGTCGCGCTCGGCGAGAAGCTGACGCTCTACGCCACGATGATCCGCGACCGCCCCTTCTCGGTGACGGTGACCGAGATCCGCCCGCGCGAGGTCATGCGCTGGCGCGGCGGGCTGCCGCTGGGGCTGGCCGTCATCGAGCGCACCTACCACCTCGACGCGCAGGAGGACGGCAGCACGGTGCTCACCGTCCGGGAGGACCACACCGGGCCGCTGGCCGCGCTGCTCGCCCGCTCGACGCCGGACCTGAACCCCTCGTTCCGGCAGTTCTGCAACGGGCTCAAGGCCCGCGCCGAGGGGCGCACCTCGCGGCCCACCGGCTGACCGGCGTCCGTGACCACTGTGACCGAAAGCACCCCTGCTGGTGGTTCGGTGTCACGATGGGGAGCGCCATGAGTACAGAGACCGCTGCCACGTCCAGCACCGACGACACCGCCCTCGGTGAGCCGGCCACGCCGCCCCGCGGGCCGGTCACGTCGGCGTCGTACTCGATCACCGTGCGGCTCACCGCCGACGGCGACCCGGCGTCCATCGGCCGGATCGCGACCGCGGTCGGCTCGGCCGGCGGCGCGGTGACCGCGATCGACGTCGTCGACTCCCGCTCCGACGGGCTCACCGTCGACGTCACCTGCTCGGCCGCCGACGCCGCGCACTCCGAGGAGATGGTCGAGGCACTGCGCGCCGTCCCCGGGGTGAAGGTCCGCAAGGTCAGCGACCGCACCTTCCTGCTGCACCTGGGCGGCAAGCTCGAGGTCGCCTCCCGGGTCCCGCTGAAGACCCGCGACGACCTGTCGATGGCCTACACCCCCGGCGTGGCGCGGGTCTGCCTGGCGCTGGCCGACAACCCCGACGACGTCCGCCGGCTGACCATCAAGGGCAACACCGTCGCCGTGGTCACCGACGGCTCCGCCGTGCTGGGGCTCGGCGACATCGGTCCCGGTGCCGCGATGCCGGTCATGGAGGGCAAGGCGGTCCTGTTCAAGCGCTTCGCCGACATCGACGCCTGGCCGATCTGCCTGGACACCCAGGACGTCGACGAGATCGTGCGAACCGTCGAGCTGATCGCCCCCGGCTTCGGCGGCATCAACCTCGAGGACATCGCCGCGCCGCGCTGCTTCGAGATCGAGGCCCGGCTGCGCGAGAAGCTCGACATCCCGGTCTTCCACGACGACCAGCACGGGACGGCGATCGTCGCGCTGGCCGCGCTGCGCAACGCGCTGCGGGTCGTCGGCAAGCAGCTCGAGGACGTGAAGATCGTCGTGGCCGGCGGCGGGGCGGCCGGGACGGCGATCGTGCACCTGATGCTCAGGGCCGGCGCCCGGCACGTGCTGGTGTGGGACCGCGAGGGCATCCTCTCGCCGGACGACGAGCGGCTCTCGCCGGCCAAGCGGGACCTGGCCGAGCGCACCAACCCCGAGTGCCAGCGTGGCGAGCTGCCCGACGCGCTCGACGGCGCCGACGTCTTCATCGGCGTCAGCGCCGCGAACGTGCTGCCGGTCGAGGCGCTGGCGCGGATGGCACCGAAGGCCGTGGTCTTCCCGATGGCCAACCCGACCCCCGAGGTCGACCCGGTGCGCGCCCGGCAGCACGCCGCCGTCGTGGCCTCCGGCCGCTCGGACCTGCCGAACCAGATCAACAACGTGCTGGCGTTCCCCGGCGTCTTCCGCGGGCTGCTCGACGCGCGGGCCCGGGAGATCAGCGACGGGATGCTGCTGGCCGCGGCGGAGGCGATCGCCGGCGTGGTCACCGACGACCAGCTCAACGCCAACTACATCATCCCGAGCGTCTTCGACCCCGCCGTCACGTCGGCCGTCGCCGCGGCGGTGGCCGACCAGGCGCGGCACGAGCCCGGCGCGACCGCTCCGGTGAGCGAGGACGGCGACCTCGTCGGCTGAGCTACTCCGCGGCTACTCCGCGTCCTCGTCGGCCGGTGCCGACTCCTCCGGCTCGAAGGTGTCGGCCTCACCGCGACCCATGCCCACGCCGGTGTCGGCCGGGACCGACGACCCGGCGTCCTGCTCCGGCGCCGAGGGACGGGTCTCGTCCACCGGTGGGCGGCCCTGCGCGCTCTCGGTCATGTCGGGCCCTCCTGTGAAGACTGACCCGGACGCTAGGGACATCGGGCGTCCGGGGGCAAGGCGCCGCGGTGCGCGGTGTCAGACAGCGACGACCTCCAACAGCTCGTCGGCCCCGACCAGAGCTGCAGGATCGCGGGTGTACAGCCGAGCTCCATGCGCATGGGCAGTGGCGGCGACGAGCAGGTCCATCGTTCGAGGCCGCGGACGTCGCCCGGCGGCGACGACAGCAGCGGCGAGCCGCCCGTAGCTGGCGGCGACGGTGTCATCGACGGGCAGGGCCTGGAAGCGGCGTTGGACGACGCTGAGGCGGCGCAGGCGCTCGGCGCGGGTGGCGGGCTCGACGGCGACCAGGACGCCGAAGTGGAGCTCGGCCACGGTGATGGCGCTGATGGCCAGCTCGCCGGGCAGCGGGCTCACGTCCGAGGCGATGACCACGCTGGTGTCCAGGACCGCTCTCACCGGGGGTCCCACGGATCGGCGAGCTCCCCGTCGATCCGGTCCCGGTCCTCGTCCCATGCACCATCGGCGGGGCCGGCGAACAGCTCCGCCACCTCGTTCCACCCGCGCCAGGAGTGGGGGACGACGGGGACCAGGCGCGCGCTGGGGCGGCCGGCGACGGTGATCGTGACCTCCTCGCCGGCTTCCACCCGGCGCACGAGTTCGGACGCCTGTTGACGCAGCTCGCGTAGCCCCACGACGGTCACGGGCTCCGAAGTAGCATTTGTGCTACATGATGCGGCGGCCATCGGACGGCCCGCCCTGGAGGCCGGCGCCCCGACGGGACCACGTGGTCCTGACGAGCGGTCGGCCTCCGCGCGGAAGGGCGCAGCGGCTCACCGTCGCGGGGGACGGCACCCGGCCGCGGTTGGAGACAGGAGGCCGACCGGGGGCATAGTGGCCCGGTGCCCGAGTTCCCCGAGGTGGAGGCGCTGACCGCGTTCCTGCGTGAGCACGCGGTCGGCCACGTGGTGACCCAGGTCGACCTGGCCGCCGTCCAGGCGATCAAGACCTTCGACCCGCCGCTGTCGGCGCTGGGCGGGCTGGAGCTCACCGGTGTCGCCCGGCACGGCAAGTTCCTCGACCTCGACGTCTCCGGGCTGCACCTCGTCGTCCACCTGGCGCGGGCCGGCTGGCTGCACTGGCGCACCGGGCTGCCCGCCGCCCCGCCCAAGCCGGGCAAGGGGCCGCTGGCGCTGCGGGTGCACCTGGAGGACGGCAACGGCTTCGACCTCACCGAGCAGGGCACCCGCAAGGGGCTGGCGGTCTACGTCGTCCGCTCGCCGGCCGAGGTGCCGGGCGTCGCCCGGCTCGGGCCCGACGCGCTGGAGGTCGACCGGGACGCCTTCGTGGCGCTCCTGGGCGGGCGCAGCGGCCAGCTCAAGGGCGCGCTCACCGACCAGACGCTGATCGCCGGCATCGGGAACGCCTACTCCGACGAGATCCTGCACGCCGCGCGGCTCTCGCCGTTCAAGATGGCCGACAAGCTCACCGACGACGAGGCCCTGCGCCTCCACGACGCGATGCGGGCGACCCTCACCGAGGCGCTCGAGCGCCAGGTCGGGCAGCAGGCAGCCACGATGAAGGGCGAGAAGCGCTCGGGGCTGCAGGTGCACGCCCGGACCGGCCTGCCCTGCCCGGTGTGCGGCGACACCGTCCGCGAGGTGAGCTTCGCCGACACCTCGCTGCAGTACTGCCCGACCTGCCAGACCGGCGGCAAGCCGCTGGCCGACCGGCGGATGTCCAAGCTGCTGCGCTGAAGCAGGACCCCGCTGCCCCCCACCCGCTCGCAGGCTCGCGGCGGGACCCTGCAGCGGGGCCGTGGAGCCGGAGGACGCACGCCGTGGCACGGTCTCTGCTCGTCACCCTCGACCTGTTCAGCGCGCTCGTCGACTCGCGCACCGGTGGCTCGGCCGCGCTGGAGCGGATCACCGGTGGGCCGGGGGAGCGGCTGTACGACGTCTGGGACGCGGCCAACAAGGCCTCCCAGCGCGACCTCGCGACCTGGGTGCCCTTCGCCGAGCACTGCCGCCGCGCGCTGATCGCCGCCTACGCCGAGCTGGGGATCGCCCGCGACCCGGACGCCGACACCGCGCGGCTGCTCGACTCGGTCGGCGACTGGCCGCTGTGGCCGGACGTCGCGGAGGGGGTGCCGGCGCTCGCGGCCCGCGCGCGGGTCGGCGTCCTGTCCAACGTGGACGACGCTGTCTTCGCCCGCACGCGCGCCGCACCGCTGGTGGACGACGCCGACGTCCTCACCTCCGAGCGGCTGCGCGCCTACAAGCCGGCACCGGAGATCTACCTCCGGGCCCGGGAGCGCGCCGGTGGCCGGCTGCTGCACGTGGCGACGTCGGCGCGCGACGTCAGGGGCGCCCTGGCCGCCGGCATCGACGTGGTCCGGCTGCGTCGGCCCGGGCACCGGCTGGACCCCGAGGGCGCGACCCCGCAGGTCGAGGCCGCCGGCCTCCCCGAGGTCGCCCGGCTGCTGGGTTAGTCGGTTCCTCGGCGGGCGGTGAGCCAGGACGCCGCGCGGGCGACGACCGAGCTGCCGGCCCCGCCGTCCCCGGTCTCGGCCGGCTCGTCGACGACCGAGCCGACCTCCGACCACCAGTCGGTCAACGCCGGCGGGGCCAGCACGTCCACCCGCTGGCCCGGCCGCGGCACCGCCACCCGCACCTCCGAACGCTCCGCCGCGGCGCACAGCCGCTGCACGGGCTCGGCCCAGCGGTGGAACGCCAGGTTGAACGTCGCCCAGTGCACCGGCACCAGCAGCCCGCCACCGAGGTCGCCGTGCGCCCGGACGGCCTCCTCCGGCGTCATGTGGATGAGGGCCCAGGCGTCGTTGTAGGCGCCGATCGGCAGCAACGTCAGGTCGAAGGGGCCCAGCAGCGCACCGATCTGGGCGAACGCCGGGGTGTAGCCGGTGTCACCGCCGAAGAAGACCCGGTGCCGGGGCCCGGCGACCACCCAGGACGCCCACAGCGTCGTGTCCCGGGTGAGGAACCGGCCGGAGAAGTGCCGCGCCTCGGTGCAGGTGAGCGTCAGGCCGGCGACCTCCACCGCACCGTCCCAGTCCAGCTCGACGACGCGCTCCTCGGGCACGCCCCAGCCGCGCAGGTGCGCGCCCAGCCCCAGCGGGACGACGAACGGCGCGGTCTGGGTGCGCAGCAGCCCGCGCACCGTGGGCAGGTCGAGGTGGTCGTAGTGGTCGTGCGAGACGAGGACGGCGTCGACCTGCGGCAGCTCTTCCAGCGGCAGCGGCGCCGGGTGCAGCCGGGTCGGCCCGATGAGCGGGGACGGCGACACCCGCTCGCCCCACACCGGGTCGACCAGCAGCCGCCGGCCGTCGACCTCGAGCAGTGCGCTGGAGTGGCCGAACCAGGTCACCGCGAGGTCACCCGCCTCCGCGGGCAGCTCCGGGTGGGTCACCGGCACCGGGCGCGCCGGCAGGCCGGTGTCCCGCTCCTCGTGCATCTGCCGCAGCAGGCCGCGCTGTGCGTTGGCCGGCGGCCGCGCCGGGGTGCTCAGCCTGTTGTGGAAGCGGCCGTCGGCGAACTGCGGCGAGCCGGCGGCGTGGGCCTGGACCTCGCGCTGGCTGGCGCCCAGGGCGGTCGGCAGCCCCCAGGCGGCGCGGGCGACCCACGCGGCGGGTCCGGCGAGGGTGGCGGCGAGGGCCAGTGTGGTGCGGCGGGCGGCGGAGGACGGCACGACCGCCAGCATCCCAGCCGGGGAGGGGGAGGCGGCGTCCGCCGCGAGGGTGACACGCCCCGGCCGACGGCGGTTGCCCGGGCGGGTGCGGCGTCCGAGCATGGCTGCCGTGACCGACGACGCACGACCCGCCGAGCCGGACGAGGACGGCGGCGACCCGGCGTGCTGGCTGCGGCGGGTGTGCCCGGCGTGCGGGCGACTCGCCGACGTCGACCCGCCGGTCCGCTGCGCCGCCTGCGGGGAGCTCCTCCCAGCCGATTGACCGACCCCGTCCTCCCCACCCTCCGCGGGCTCGGGGCGGGACCCGGGACGGGCCAGCTTCACGCGGCCTCGTGGTCCGGTCGCGGAGCCGAGGCGACGAAGTCGCACAGCGCCCGGCGCAGCGCCACGCCCAGCCGGTCGGCGCGCACGTGCAGCTCGTCGCGCACCGCCAGCGGCAGTCCCTGGCCGGCCATGCGCGCGACGAGGGCGAGGTCCTCGCCGAGCACCCGCTCCCGGAAGGTCACCTCGCGCTCGACGTCGGCCGGGGCGGGCAGCGGGTGGCCCGGGCCGGACGACAGCAGCAGCCGGGTGTACACCCGCGTGGAGTCGGCGTCCTCCGGCTGCAGCAGGAACTGGACCACCGTGACTGCGCCGGAGTCGAGGGACTCCAGGCGCAGCAGCAGCTGGAACGGCGCCCGCAGGACGGAGGTCGCCCGCCGGCGCTGCCGCAGCGGCCGCTCGCCGGTGGCCACGCCAGGGTCGGTCACCGCGTCGAACCACTGCTCCTGCGCGCTGCGGAAACCGCCGGGCTCCGGCTCGACGTCGTACGCGGGCACCTCCGGGTGGTCGGCCGCGCCGGAGGTCGCCGCGTGCAGGAACGGGGCGTGGGAGACGTCGAGGAGGACGTCGGCCAGCACGCCCGCCGTCCCCGCCGAGCGCTGCGGCGGCAGCCAGCCGGTCACGAAGCGCCGGTCTGCGTCCTCGGGGAACTCCAGCGGCACGTCCCGGGGCTCGGTCAGGGCCAGCCACACCACGCCGAGCCGCTCGCGGACGCCGAACGCCGGCGGGTCCACCTCCAGCCGGTCGGTGCGGCGCAGCGTCCAGGTCCGCCCGAGCAGCCGGACCTGCAGCCAGCCGCCGGGGCGCAGCTCGCTGGACAGCGCCACCGGGTGCCACGCCGACTCCAGCGCCGGGTCGAGGTTGCCCAGCACCGGCCCGTCCGGCACCGGGAGTGCCGGGGCCGGCTCGGGTGCCGTGTCGGCGGTGGGGCGCGGCGGCGCGGGGACGGCGGTGCGCTCGGGGGCCAGCCAGACCCAGCCGTGCCGCTCCTCGACCGCCCAGGGCACGCGGAGGTCCGCCCGCGGGGGCGCGGTCCCGTCCGGGCCGAGGGAGGGGATGGAGAGGCAGCGACCCTCGCCGTCGTACTGCCACCCGTGGAACGGGCAGGTCAGCCGGCCGTCGACCACGGTGGCCGCGCTCAGCGGCACCAGCCGGTGCGGGCAGCGGGCCGGGAAGGCGCTGACCTCGGCACCCGGGCGCAGCCGGACCAGCACGTAGGCCCGGCCGCCCGCGCCCACCGGCAGCGGCTCCATCCCGACCTCGGCAGCGCGCGCCACCGGGTACCAGCCCGTCGTCGTCCCCGCGGAAGTGCCCATGGCCCATTGCAGCGCCGCTGCGTTCCGACTCCGTTACGGCCGTCGCACGTCTCGGCGTCGTCCGGCGGTCGGCAGGCCGCGGAACCTCGGTCGTACACAACGAATCGGTCTCCCACGGCACACGACCGGCCGTTATGTCTTTAGAGTGACCGCGATCACCCGGCCCGGGTGACGTGGCACGACAGGGAGACGCACCGTGACACCACCCGAAGAACGCAGGTTGCTCACACCGGAGGAGTACGCCCAGGCCCAGGCCTCGCCGGAGTTCGTGGAGCTGAAGCGGCGCTTCCGCCGCTTCGCGTTCCCCATGACCGTCGCCTTCCTGACCTGGTACCTGCTCTACGTCCTGCTCTCGACCTACGCGCCGGACTTCATGGCCACGCCGGTGTTCGGCAACATCAACCTCGGCATCCTGCTGGGCCTGGGCCAGTTCATCTCGACGTTCGTGATCACCCACGTCTACGTGGCGCACGCCAACAAGCGCACCGACCCGATCTCCGACGAGATGCGCGAGCGGCTGGAGCACCACGAGTACGCGCGCCCCGGTGGTGTCGGTGTCACCCGGGGCGCCGACGAGACCCGCGGAGGACGGCACTGATGCTCTTCCTCGCTGCCCCCGCCGCTCCGGCGACGACCACCGTCGGGAACCCGGCGGTCAACATCTCGATCTTCGGGGCCTTCGTCCTCGTCACGCTGGCCATCACCTTCAAGGCCAGCCGCAACAACAAGAGCGCGGCCGACTACTACGCCGCCGGCCGCAACATCAGCGGCACCCAGAACGGGCTGGCCATCGCGGGTGACTACCTGTCGGCCGCGTCGTTCCTCGGCATCGCCGGCGCCATCGCCATCTACGGCTACGACGGCTTCCTGTACTCCATCGGCTTCCTCGTCGCCTGGCTGGTCGCCCTCCTGCTCGTCGCCGAGCTCATGCGCAACACGGCGCGGTACACGATGGCCGATGTGTTGGCCTTCCGGATGCGCCAGCGGCCCGTCCGCACCGCGGCGGCGACCTCGACCCTCGTGGTCAGCCTCTTCTACCTGCTCGCCCAGATGGCCGGCGCCGGCGCGCTGGTCACCCTGCTGCTCGGCGTCACCGGGGAGCTGGCGCAGGCGGTCGTCGTGGTCCTCGTCGGTGCCCTGATGATGGTCTACGTGCTGGTCGGTGGCATGCGCGGCACGACCTACGTGCAGATCATCAAGGCGACACTGCTCATCGCCGGCGCCGGCGTCATGACGGTCTGGGTGCTGGGCAAGTACGGCTTCAACCTCTCCGCGCTGCTCGGCGGCGCGGTCGACACCTCGGCGACCCAGGCCACACCGCGCGACGTCCTGTCCCCGGGGGGCCAGTACGGCGCGACCAACATCTCGAGGCTGGACTTCATCTCGCTGGCGCTCGCGCTGGTGTTCGGGACGGCCGGCCTGCCGCACGTGCTGATGCGCTTCTACACCGTCCCCACTGCCAAGGACGCCCGCCGCTCGGTGGTCTGGGCCATCTGGCTGATCGGCATCTTCTACCTGTTCAGCCTGGTGATCGGCTACGGCGCCGGTGCGCTGGTCGGGGCCGACACCATCCTGGCGGCGCCGGGTGCGGTCAACGCGGCAGCGCCGCTGCTGGCCTTCGAGCTCGGCGGCACGATCCTGCTCGGCGTCATCGCCGGCGTCGCGTTCGCGACGATCCTCGCGGTGGTCGCCGGCCTGACGATCACCGCGTCGGCGTCCTTCGCGCACGACATCTACGCCTCGGTCATCAAGAAGGGTCAGGTGAACCCGAACGCCGAGGTCAAGGTGGCCCGGATCGCCGCGATCGTGATCGGCGCCGTCTCCATCGGTCTGGGGATCCTGGCGCTGCAGGCCGGGCTGAACATCGCCTTCCTGGTGGCCCTGGCGTTCGCCATCGCCGCCTCGGCGAACCTGCCGACGATCATCTACACCCTGTTCTGGCAGCGGTTCACCACGCAGGGCGCGCTCTGGTCGATCTACGGCGGGCTGATCACCTGCGTGACGCTCATCCTGTTCTCGCCGGTGGTGTCCGGGGCGCCCGTCAACCCGGCGACCGGCAAGAGCCCGTCGCTGATCCAGAACGTCGACTTCTCCTGGTTCCCGCTGAACAACCCCGGCCTCGTGTCGATCCCGCTGTCGTTCTTCCTCGGCTGGCTCGGCACGAAGCTGTCCAAGGAGCAGCCCAACGAGCTCAAGAACGCCGAGCTCGAGGTGCGGGCACTCACCGGGATCGGTGCGGAGAAGGCCGTCGCCCACTGAGGAAGGACCCCGTGCCCCCCACCGCTCGTTGAAGGACCCCGTCCTCCCCACCCCTCGCACGCGCGGGGCGGGGCCCGGGACGGGGCGGCGGGGCCCTGCACGGGGGCCGGTTCCAGCACCTCGCCAGGCGCGCGTCCCCGTTCGCGGGGGCGCGCGCCTCGCGCGTTCCGGGGGCACGGGGTTGCCCTTCGATGACCAGGTCACCTGATCGAACCGGTTCCTCCCTCATGACCGGTTGTGAGGGAGGAACCCCAGGGACCAGGTCACCTGATCATCGGGTGACGGGGACGGGCGTCGCCGACGACCGTGGGCAGGCGGGCGCCGGGTCAGGCGGCGGGTGCGGGCCCGGGTGCCAGGACGGTGTCGGCGGGCGCGACCGGAGCCGGGACGGCGACGTGGACGCGGCGGTGGCGGACGGCCCAGCGGGTGACCAGGCCGGTGAGGACGACGAGCCCGGCGACCAGGTGTTGGCCGGGCGCGGAGACCGCGACGGCGAGGGCCGCGGCGTAGACCACCGTCAGCAGGACGGCGGGGACGGACAGGTGCACGGGACTCTCCTCGGGTGAGGGCGGCCCGCCGGCCGGTGGCCGGGTCGTGGGGCTGACCCGGTCACCGGCGCGGCGACGGCGCGGGTGGGACGGGATCAGGACCTCACTTGAGCATGTCCTTGGCCTTCTGGAGCAGCGACTGCCCCGGCATCTGCGGGGTGGAGAACAGCCGCGGGTCGCCGGGCGGGAGGATCGGGGCGTCCGCCGTCGCCTCGATCGGGCGGGCGCGGAACTCCGAGCGGCCGTCCACCGACGGGCCCGACGCCCAGCGGCCGGCCGAGGCCTCGGGGCCGTCGGAGGCGTCGACGAAGGTGTAGCCGAGGTCGCCGACCTCCTCCTCCAGCGGGAAGGCCTCGGGCACCGGGATGCCCTCGATCCCGTCGGACTTGAGCTCCTCGGTCGCGGCCAGCCACTGCTGCTGGTGCATGTGGTCGCGGGTGATCAGGAACCGCAGCATGTCCTTGACCCCGGGGTCGTCGGTCATGTTGTAGAGCCGCGAGACCTGCAGCCGGCCCTGCATCTCGGCCGTGGCGTTGTACATGAAGTCGGCCATGAGGTTGCCGCTGGCGGTCACGTACGCGCCGGTCCACGGGTTGCCCATGGCGTCCATGTAGGACGCGCCCTGGCCGTTGGCGATCAGGTGCTGGGGGTTGTGCTGCCCGTAGCCGGCGGCGGCCTCCTTGGTCCGGTCCGCCGCGTCGGGCTTGAGCGGCGCGTGGTCGAGCAGCCGGTCGATCATCGTCACGATCATCTCGACGTGGGCCAGCTCCTCGGTGCCGATGGCCAGGAGCATGTCCTTGTACTTGCCGGGCAGCCGGCAGTTCCAGCCCTGCAGCAGGTACTGCGTGGCGACGGTCATCTCGCCCCACTGACCGCCGAGGATCTCCTGCATCTTGCGGGCGAAGTCCGGGTCGGGACCGTCGGGCTTGGCCTCGTACTGCAGGGCGTGGGTGTGCGTGAACACGGGGTCTCCCTTGCGTCGTCGCGACCACCGCCGATGCGGTGACACCAGGGATCTGCCCGCGCCCGGTGGCCCACCCGTGCCCATCCGTGGCCCCCGCGTGCCACGTTCGCCGTCGGCCCAAGGAGTGCAGCCGGAGGTATCTCTCAGCGGTCGGGGAGCTGCACGGTCAGCGTCAGGGACTCGCCGTCCTCGGCCCACACGATCCGGCCGCCGAGCTCGCCGGTCTGCCGCCGCACCGACCACAGCCCCAGGCCGGTGAGGTCCGGTGGCGGGGAGTCGGTGCGCAGGTGCCCGAGCAGCCGCTCCGGGCGGACGACGGTCTGCGTCAGCGCCAGGTCGACCCAGCCGGACCGACATCGGACGGCCAGCCGGACCGCGGCGCCGTCCCCGTGCCGGTGCGCGTTCTCCAGCAGGTTGGTGAGGATCCGCTGCACCCGGGCGTCGGCGACGGCGACGTCCTCCGCGCCGGGACCGAGCTGCACGGTCAGCTGGGCGTCGGGCAGCCCGGAGGCGGCCACCGACGCACGGACGACGTCCCCCAGCCGGCGCGTTCCCCGCCCCAGCGGCGCCACCCCGCCCGTGGCCGCCGCCGTCCGCAGCATGGAGGCCAGGTGTGCGGTCTGTGCGCGGGCCAGCTCCAGCACCTCCGCGGGGTCGGCCGCCGGTCCGGCCGGCCGCTCCAGCGCCCCCAGGAGCGCCTCCAGCGAGGCCAGCGGCGAGCGCATGTCGTGGCACAGCGCCCGCACCAGCGCCTCGCTGGGCTCCTGCGCCTCCCCGCTGCCCGGCCGCGCCGGCGCCCGGCGCCGCAGCAGGCGGCGCAGGGTCGGCAGCGCGCCGTGGGACTGGAGGGACGTCGAGGGGTTCGCGGCCAGGGTCATGGGCACCTCCGTGGTGCGTCCGGTCAGCCGCGCCGGCGCAGCTGTCGGTCTGGGGAGAGATGGAGCCGAGCGACGCCGGTGCTGAGCGCCGTCCGCAGGTCGACGTCGTGCTCGTCGACGACCACCCGTTGTTCAGCCGGGGCCTGGCCCTGCTGCTGCCGGGGGTGAGCGAGGGGCGGGTGCGCGTCGTGGCGACGACCGACGACGCCTCCGCGGCCGCGGCGATGGTGCGCCGGCACCACGCCGACGTCGCCGTCGTGGACCTGCACATGCCGCCGCCGGGCGGCACGCGGGCGATCGCGGCGATCCGCCGCGCGGACCCGACGGTGCGGATCGTGGCGCTGTCCGGTCAGGCCGAGGAGGACGCCGTCCTGGAGGCGCTGCGCGCCGGCGCGGCCGGCTACCTGCCCAAGACCGCCGACCCCGAGGCGCTGGTGCGCCCGCTGCTGGCCGTGCTCGACGGCTGGTCGGTGATCCCGGAGGACCTGCTGCGCCGGCTGCTCGCGGACTCCGCGCCCACCGGGGAGCAGGGCCTGGCCGATCGGCTGACCGCGGACGAGCGCCGGCTGTGGCGGCTGGTGGCCGACGGCGCGAGCACCGTGGAGATCGCCACGACCCTGCACGTGTCCGAGCGGACGGCGAAGCGGCTGGTGGCCGCGCTGCTGCGCACGCTGGGCGTCGCCACCCGCGTCGAGGCCGCGGCGCTGGCAGGGCGAGTGCACCTGGGCAGCAACGGCAGGCAGGGCTGAGATCCGCACCGGCGCAGGTCCGCATCCCATCGCCCCCCGGCTACCCACGACGGTGATCGACACGCGCGGTGCGGGCGGGTGCGGACGGCCTAGGGAGCCAGCGTCCCCGCCCACGTCCCCGACGACGCCGCTGCGGTGAAGGCGGGCACCTCCGCGGCGGCCATGTCCACCGCGGCGTAGCCCCCGCTGCCGGCGCCCACGCAGGCGACGACGGTGGCGAGCCCGGCCCGCCGCTGGAACACGCTCTGCCGGACCTGCCAGCCCACGACGGCACGGCGCTGCAGCACGGCCTGCTCGCGCACCAGCCAGCCGCTGCGGACGCTGAACGACCGCGGCCCGGCGCCGTGGCCGAGGGCGCGGTACCGGCCGATGCCCATCGGCACGCCCAGCGCGGTGAGGACGACGCCGACGACCGGCACCCACCACCACCCGAGGGCGGCCGCCGCCCAGACCCCCGCCGCGGTCACCAGCAGCCCGACGGCCAGGGCCCGCACCAGCCGGCGGCGCAGGGCGGCCGGCGGGTGGCCGGTCAGCGGGCCGGGGTCCTCGACCAGCCGGCCGAGCAGCCGCAGCGCCTCGGCGCGCGGACCGAGGGGCAGCAGCTGACCGCGCCGGTTGGCCTGGCCGAGGCCGGTGACCAGGGCGTTGACCCGGGCCGCGCGCACCCACCGCATGCCCAGGCCCTCGCTGAGCGTGCCGCCCCGGATGCGGTCGACCTCCAGCTCGGTGTGCCGCCGGGTGAGCAACCCGCGGACGGCGACCAGCGAGCCGCCGCGCCGCACCAGCCGGTAGCCCCAGTTGACGACGGCCGCCCCGACCACCGCGGCCACGGCGAGCAGCGGCACCGCGGCGACCAGCCCGGCGACGACCACGTGCGGGGAGGGCTCGGGACCCACGAGGTCCGGGACGACGGCGTCGGGGAGCTCCTGCACCAGCCGGAACAGCGTGCCGACGGCGGCCAGCGGGACCACGAGGTAGCTGCCGACCAGCGGCGCGTAGAGCAGCCAGCGGGGCCGGAAGCGGGAGAGCTCCTCCTCGACCGGCGCCTCGGGGGCCTGCGCGCCCTCCGGTGCCGGCACCCCGGCGGGACGGCGGGCCAGCAGCCGCGCGCGCAGCCGGTCGCCCTCGGCGCGGGGGACGCCGTCGACGACGAGCTCCTCCTCGTTCGTCCCGACCGAGCCGGCCGCGGCGTCGATGCGGACCCGCACCAGCCCGAGCAGCCGGTGCAGCGGCGGGGCCTCGACCTCCACGCCGCGGATCCGGTCGTTGGGCACGGTGCGCACCGAGCGGGCCAGCAGGCCGCGGGTCACCACCACCGCCGTCGGCCCGTCGGCGTAGCCGAACCGCCACCAGCTCAGCACGGCCGCGACCAGGGACAGGGCGGTGATGACCGCCGCCATGACCACGATGGTGAGCAGCCCGTCGTCCAGGCCGACCAGCGCGGCGACCGGGATCAGCACCGGCACCATCTGGCGGGCCTGCCGGAAGGTGGCGGTGTGCACCAGCACCACGCGGGGCGACGCCCGCAGTGGCCGCCCCCCGGGTGCGCCACCGCCGCCGACGCCCGCGGCGGGGTCGCTGACCGGTCCGGCTCCGCCCGGCGGCGCCGGGGAGACGGCGGGGCCGCTCGCGCTGCTCACCGGTTCGCTCCCGCCCGGCGGAGCCGGAGGGACGGCAGGGCCGCTCACGTCGCCTCGTCGCGGACCAGCTCGGCGCGCCGGGCGAGGTCGTCGGCGACCCGCTGGGCCACGTCGGCCTCCAGGTGCAGCACCCGGACCGTGCCCTGCGAGGACGCCGTCAGCACCGCCACCGTGGCCAGCCCGAACAGCTGCTGCAGCACGCCGCGGGTGACGTCGACGGTCTGGATGCGCGAGATGGGCACCAGCGTCCAGGTCCGGGTCAGCCAGCCGGTGAGGGTGTAGACCGCCTCGCCGGTGACCTCCCAGCGGTGCACGCGGAAGCGGACCCACGGCCGGATCCCGATCGTCACCGCGGCCTCCACCACCGCGAACGCCACGAGCGCCCAGCGCAGCGGTGCCGGCAGCGCGTCGTCCGGGACGAAGACCAGGACGGCCGTGACCACGACGGCCCAGACGAGCGCGCCGATCACGCCCTCGACGACCCACAGCCTGATCGCCGAGCGGGACAGCGACCAGGCGGGGTCGCGGACGGGCGCGGGAGCGTCGGCGGTCATCGTCCCCATCCTGTCAGCGACCCCGGCCGTGATCATGGGGTTCGTGCCGGTCCCCACGGCGAGTCCGCGCGTGTCGTCTGCAACGACCCCATGATCACCGCCGGTGGTGCAGGGCGCGGAGCCGCCTCCCGTGCCGGTGGCACGATGGGAGGGGTGATGCCGCAGCAGGTCCCGACCGTGCCCGCCAGCGAGGTGCCCGAGGACGCCGTCGTCCTCGACGTGCGCGAGGACGACGAGTGGGTGACCGGCCACATCGACGGCGCCACCCACATCCCGATGGGCGAGGTCCCGGCGCGGCTGGAGGAGCTGCCCGAGGCCGACCCGCTCTACGTCACCTGCCGCGGCGGCGGGCGCTCGGCCCGCGTGGCCGCCTGGCTCAACGCCAACGGCTACGACGCGGTCAACGTGGGCGGGGGCATGGGGGAGTGGGAGGCGGCCGGGCGGCCCATGGTGAGCGAGACCGGCCAGCAGCCCTTCGTGCGCTGACAGCCGCGGGAGCATCGCAGCGAGCTCTGCGAGCGAGGAGCGGACCGCGGCGCGGAAGCGCACCGAGGTGGTCGTGCGCTGACAGCCGCGGGAGCATCGCAGCGAGCTCTGCGAGCGAGGAGCGGACCGCGGCGCGGGGGCTATGCCCCGCGCACCAGCCCGATCGCGTAGGAGTCCCAGAAGGTCCCGGCCGCGGGCCGCCGTTGCAGGTGCCGTCGGACTCGCCGGGGCGCTTGACCCACAGGTAGGCGTCGACGCGGGGCTGCCCCGTCTGCGCCGTCGGTCGCTCGCCGAGGGCGCGGCCCGCGGGGTTGCACCAGTCGGTGCCGGGACCGTTGCCGTTGCGGCTGGTGTCGACGACGAAGTGCGCCCCACCCAGCAGCGCGGAGACCTGCTGGCCGTAGGCGACGTTGTCCGCGGTGGTCTCGAAGTTGGAGACGTTGAGCACGAAGCCGTCCGCGGCGGTCACCCCCACGGCGCGCAGCCGCTCGGCCATGGTCGGTGCGCCGACTGAGGTCGCGTTCCCGGCGTCGAGGTGGGTGCGGGTGCCGGGGTTGGCCTCGAGCAGGTCCACCGCCGAGCGCAGCACCGCCAGCCGCTCGGCCGGGTCGCCGCACAGCTGGGCGAGCGCGTCGGGTTCCACGACGACGACCACGTCGGCGTGGCCGATGCCGGCCGCGACCGCCTGCACCCACCGGAGGTACTCGGCCGACGAGCCGACCCCGCCAGCGGAGTACCCGCTGCAGTCGCGGTCGGGGACGTTGTAGGTCACGAGGACCGGCACGGCTCCGACGGCCTGCGCGGCGGCGACCTCCCGGCGGACCGTCGCGGTCACGTCGCCGCTCCACGCGCCCAGCCACAGCGACGTGGGCACGCCCGCCAGCTCGGCGAGCGCCGCGGCGTCCGCGGCGCTGCGGCCCGGCTGCGCCGCGGCCTGCGCCGCGCCGGTGTTCGGGCCGTGGAAGGTCATCCCGGCGAGCGGGTTGCCGGTGGCGGCCGGGACGGCGGTCGAGCCGGTCGCCGTGGCGGTCGTGGTGCCGGCCGTACCGGAGGTGGCGCTCGTCGCCGCGGTGGTGCTCGTGGGAGCAGAGGCGGTGGGA
Source organism: Geodermatophilus sp. URMC 65 (assembly GCF_053502545.1). Lineage (NCBI taxonomy): Bacteria > Bacillati > Actinomycetota > Actinomycetes > Geodermatophilales > Geodermatophilaceae > Geodermatophilus > Geodermatophilus sp. URMC 65. Next base: position 2,406,591 of record NZ_CP199954.1, on the reverse strand, counting down.
GTGGGGGTCGTCCCGCTCGGCGTCGCCGTGCTCGGGAGGGGAGCGGACGTCGTCGGCGTGGGGACCGGCGCCGACGTGGGCGCCGTCCGGGTCTTGCGGGCCTGCTCGATGGACGGCTGCGCCGCGGACGGCGCCTCGGGGGCCAGGAGCGAGGGCGCGAGCAGTCCGGCCCGGGGTGCCGGGGGTCGGGTCGGTCAGCCGATCCGGCGAGGGGCGATCCGGCGCGAACGCCATGCGCGCAACGTAGTGGAACGTTTCCGGATCCTCACGAACAGGGTTGACTCGGTGTGCCACATCCCCGCGTGACAGTGACGTGACGAGGGGGTCCGCCCACTCGCGCGGACGGACCCCCTCGGAGGACGCTCAGCCGCGCGCGGGGAACTCTGCGAAGCGGCTGCGCAGGTCCTTCTTGGAGAACTTCCCGACGCTGGTCTTGGGCACCTCGTCGATGAACTCGACGGCGTCGGGCATCCACCACTTGGCCACCTGCGGCCTGAGGTGGTCGAGGACCTCCTGCTCCGTCATCGTCTCGCCCTCCTTGACGACGACGCAGGCCAGCGGGCGCTCGTCCCACTTCGGGTGCGGGACGCCGACGACGGCGGCCTCCTTGACCTTGGGGTGGCTCATGATCGCGTTCTCGAGGTCGACCGAGCTGATCCACTCCCCGCCGGACTTGATCAGGTCCTTGGTGCGGTCGGCGATCCGGATCGAGCCGTAGGGGTCCATCGCGGCGACGTCACCGGTGCGCATCCAGCCGTCCTCGGTCGAGAGCACCACACCGGCGTCCGGGTTGTAGTAGTCCTGGGCGCACCACGGGCCGCGGACCTGCAGCTCCCCGGTCGCCTCGTCGTCCCACGGCTGCGGCTCGAGCGTCTCGGCGTCGACGATGCGGGCCTCGACACCGAGGAACGGGGTGCCGGCGCGGGCGCGCTGGGCCGCCTTCGTCTCGTCGTCGGCGTCGGCGTACCGGCGCGGCAGGACCCCGGACGAGGCGACCGGGTGGGTCTCGGTCATGCCCCAGGCCTGCAGGATCGGCAGGCCGACCTGCTCGCGGTAGGCCTCGCTCAACGCCCTGGGCACCGCCGAGCCGCCGCAGCCGATGTCGCGCAGCTTGTGCGGCCGGCCGGCCAGGTGCGGGAGCACGCCCTGCCATATCGTCGGGACGCCCGCGGTGAAGGTGACCCCCTCGTCCACGATCAGGTCGGCCAGCGCCTGGGGCTGCATCATCGAGCCGGGCATGACCAGCGAGGCGCCCGCGGCGGGCGCGGCCTGCGCGATGCCCCAGGCGTTGGCGTGGAACATCGGCACGACCGGCATCGCGACGTCCTGGATGCCCAGCCCGAAGGCGTTGGGCGCCATCACACCCATCGTGTGCAGCCACGTCGAGCGGTGCGAGTAGACGACGCCCTTGGGGTTGCCCGTGGTGCCGCTCGTGTAGCACATCGAGGCGGCGCTGTTCTCGTCCGTGACGTGGAAGTCGACCGGGGAGGCCTCGGCCAGCAGCGTCTCGTAGTCGGAGACGCGGGGGTCGTCGGGGATCTCGTTGTCGCCGCCGTCGTCCATGACCACGACGTGCCGGACGGTCTTCATCGTGTCGACCAGCGGCCACAGCAGCGGCAGGACCGTGCGGTCGACGAAGACGACCTCGTCCTCGGCGTGGTTGGCGATGTAGGTCAGCTGCTCGGGGAACAGCCGGATGTTGAGCGTGTGCAGCACGCGGCCGGTGCTCGGTGCGGCGAAGTACAGCTCCAGGTGGCGCTGGCTGTTCCAGCCGAAGGTGCCGACCCGGCCGTCGGCGCTGATGCCGAGGGTGTCGAGCACGCCGCCGAGCCGGCGGGTCCGGTCGGCCCACTCCGCGTAGGTGGTCCGGGTGATCCCGCCGGGGCCGGCGGTGGCGATCGTCCCGTCGCCGTAGTGCTGCTCGACGTGCCGGAAGATCGCGTCGATGGTGAGGGGGTAGTCCTGCATGAGGCCGCGCATGAGCGGAATCGTGCCAGTGAGCCCGCTCACGTTCCACACCGACTGCCCAGGTGAGCCGCCTGCGAGGCGGGCCGAGGAGTGGGGCCGGGGGCTCCTCCGAAGAGGGCCGGGACGGGCTCAGCGGCACCGGGGACGGCACGTGGCCGCGGTCGGAGGCCGAGGGTCAGCACAGCACGACGGGCAGCTCGGCGAGGCCGCGGATGACGAACTCCGGACGGCGCACCGGCTCCCCGCCGAGTTCCAGCCGGGAGGTGCGCTCCAGCAGGGCGCCGAAGGAGGCCTGCAGCTCCACGCGGGCCAGCGGGGCGCCGATGCAGAAGTGCACGCCGGCCCCGAAGGTGATGTGCGGGTTGTCGGTCCGGCCGACGTCGAACCGGTCCGGGTCGGGGAAGACCGCCGGGTCCCGGTTGGCCGCCCCGAGCAGCGCGGCGACCTTCTGCCCCTCGTGCACGGTCACCCCGCCCACCTGCACGTCGGTGGTGGCCGTCCGCTCGAACAGCTGCAGGGGCGAGTCGAACCGCATGAACTCCTCGACGGCGGTCGGCAGCAGGCCGGGGTCGTCGCGCAGCCGGGCCAGCTGGTCGGGGTGCTGGAGCAGCGCGAGCAAGCCGTTGCCGCTGACGTTGACCGTCGCCTCGTGCCCGGCGTTGAGCAGCAGGACGCAGGTGGTGACCAGCTCGTCCTCGGTGAGCCGGTCGCCGTCGGAGTCCCGCACACCGACCAGGTGCGAGAGCAGGTCCTCGCCGGGGGTGCGGCGGCGCTCGGCGGCCAGCGCGCGCAGGTACGTGACGAACTGGTCCGCCGCACGCTCGGCGGCGTCCTCGACGGCCGGCGTCCGGCCGTACTCGTACATCTTCACGATCGCGTTGGACCACGGCCGCAGCAGCGGCCGGTCGGCCTCCGGGACGCCGAGCAGCTCGGCGATGACGGCGACCGGCAGCTCCTCGGCCATCCCGGAGAGGACGTCGACCGGCTCGGTCCCGCCGGAGTGCTCGACGAGGCCGTCGACCAGATCGCCGGCCAGCCGCTGCACCCAGGGCCGCAGCCGCTCGACGTGCCCGCGGGCGAAGGCGGCGCTGACCAGGCCGCGCAGCCGGGTGTGGTCCGGCGGCTCCATCTCCAGCAGTGCGTTGCGGTGGACGAGGTTGAAGGAGCCGAAGCGCTCGGCCGGCTCCCGGTCGCGCCAGATGCGGCCCAGCCGGCGGTCCCGCAGGACGGCGTCGCTCTCGGCGTGGGTGAACGCCAGCCACAGCCCCAGGCCCTCGTGCCACTGCACCGGCGCCTGGGCCCGGGCGCGGGCGAAGGACGGGTAGGGGTCGGCGACGACGGCGGGGTCGGTGAGGTCGATCGGCGGAGCCGCGGGGATCACGCCGGAGCAGCGTAGAGTAAGGACCCCCGTCCCCCGCCCGCCTCGCAGGCTCGGCACGAGCCTCCGGACGGGGGCCACCCTCGCCCCCGCCACTCGCAGGCTCGCGGGGGGACCCTGCGAGCGGGCCGCTTAGGCTCGGGCCATGGCCCGCTCCGCGACCCGCAAGCGTCCCGCTGCCCCTGCCGCCGACAGCGGCGTCAACCCCAAGGCCCCCTGTCCGTGCGGCTCGGGCCGCCGGTACAAGCACTGCCACGGTTCGGGCTACGCCCCGCCGGTGACCCGGCCGTTCGAGGGGCTGCCCGGCGAGGAGCACTGGGTCGCGCTGCGCGAGCTGGTCCCGGCGGCGACCGCGCCGCTGCGGACGACGGACGGGCGCGACGTCACCCTCGCCAGCGTGCTGCCCGGCGGCGCCCCGGCGCTGGTCCGCGCCAACGGCGAGATCCTGCTCGGCGTCCAGCTCCAGGGCTCCTCCGACGACGTCAGCCGCGACCTCGGGACGGCGCTGGCCGCCGCGCTCGAGGCGCCGGCCGGCGCGCCGGTCGACCCGGGTCCGCTGGGCGGTGCGGGGTCGGCCGGCCCCCGCCTGCAGGAGCTGGTCGACACCACGGCGCCGTTCGACGTCACCGTCCACGAGGACTTCGGCTTCTGGCTGGAGGGCGTCGAGGCCGGCACCGCGGCCCGTGCCGGGTTGGAGCAGGCGAACGCGGCGATCCTGCCGACCGAGCTGCTCCCGGGCCTCGGTGCCGCCTACTGGGTGCGGCCGGGTGCCGAGCGGGCGCACCTGCGGTGGGTGCGGCCCGAGCCGGAGGAGCAGCTGCTCGACGCGCTGGCCCGGCTGCGCACCTCGGGCGAGATCCTGCTGGGCGAGGGCACCCGGTACGCCGGCGCCTTCCGCGCGCACGGGCTGCTCGTGCCGGTGTGGGACCTGCCCGCCGGCACCCCGGCCGCCGACTGGACCGACGCCGCCACGGCGTTCCAGGCGCGCCTGGAGGAGGCGCTGGCCGCGACCGGCCCGCTGACCGCCGGCGAGCGCCGGGCCCGCGCGGGCCTGCTCTCCCGTCAGATCACGCTCCGCTAGCCCACGCTGCGGCGATGCCCGCGGACGTCGCCGCAGCGGCCACCCGGCCCGGTGCGGGCTCGTCCGTCCACCGGGCCGCGGTGCTGTGCGCACCCCCCCGCGTGCCGACGCCGGGTAGCCGGGTTCTCACCATTCGCCGACGACCTCACCCGAACGGGCCGACTGCCGGGTCGGCGTTACGAGACCGTGACGCCGAGGTGGCGATCAGGGGTTGACGGCAGTGGGTTGTTAACGCTCACACTTGTGCCGCTCGCCACGGGCGGGCCTGCGCCGGGTCGAGCGCGCAGCAGTCTCGAGGAGGAGATCACGTGAGCAAGAGGCTCGGCTTCGCCGCCCTCAGCGCCGGCATGGCGCTGACCCTGGCGGCCTGTGGCGGCGAGGGCGCCGGCGGTAGTGGCGGCGCCGGTGGCGGAGGCGCCGAGGCAGAGGACCTGACCATCGGCGTCTCGATGCCGACCCAGACCTCCGAGCGCTGGATCGCCGACGGCAACAACGTCAAGGAGCAGCTGGAGGGCGAGGGCTACGCCGTCGACCTGCAGTACGCCAACGACGACATCCCCACGCAGTCGCAGCAGATCGACCAGATGATCACCGAGGGTGCCGACATCCTCGTCGTCGCGGCGATCGACGGCACCGCCCTCTCCGGCCAGCTGGAGAACGCAGCGGCCAACAACATCCCGGTCATCGCCTACGACCGCCTCATCCGCGACAGCGAGAACGTCGACTTCTACGTCACGTTCGACAACTTCCAGGTGGGTGTCGCCCAGGGCAACGCCCTGCTGCGGGGCCTCGGCCTGCAGAACGAGGACGGCTCGCCGGGTACCGCGACCGGTCCGTTCAACGTCGAGCTCTTCGCCGGCTCGCTGGACGACAACAACGCGTTCTTCTTCTGGGACGGCGCCATGTCGGTCCTGCAGCCGCTGATCGACGACGGCACTCTGGTCGTCAAGTCGGGCCAGACCAGCATCGAGCAGGCCGCCATCCTGCGTTGGCAGCAGGAGACCGCCCAGCGGCGGATGGAGGACCTGCTGACCTCCGCCTACAACGACGGCTCCCGGGTCGACGGGGTCCTCTCGCCGTACGACGGCCTCTCCCGCGGCATCATCACCGCGCTGCAGAACGCTGGCTACGGCCCGACGCTGGACGCCCAGCCGCAGCCGATGGCCGTCGTCACCGGTCAGGACGCCGAGATCGCCTCGGTCAAGCTGATCAACGACGGGGTCCAGAGCTCCACGATCTTCAAGGACACCCGTCTGCTGGCCGAGCAGGCCGTCGCCGCCGCCTCCGCCTTCGCCGAGGGCAACGAGCCGGAGGCCAACGACACCGAGACGTACGACAACGGCGTCAAGGTCGTCCCGTCCTACCTGCTCCCGGTCGAGACGGTCCTCGCGGACGACATCCAGTCCGTGCTGATCGACTCCGGCTACTGGACCCAGGAAGAGGTCGCCAGCGGCCAGTCGGACTGACCGCTCGCCCCTGAGCCCGACCGGGCCCGGCAGCGCCGCTGTCGGGCCCGGTCGGCACGACCCGGGCCCCGGCATCCCGCGGCCTGGCCCACCCCGCCGGGGTGGCGCACACTTCTCCCCACCATCCGCGGCGCGCCCTCCACCAGCGACGAGGCGCCGACGACAGGACGACGAGGTCCCATGGACTACATCCTGGAGATGCGCGGCATCACCAAGACCTTCCCCGGCGTCAAGGCCCTGGAGGACGTCAACCTGGCGGTCCGCCGAGGCGAGATCCACGCCATCTGCGGCGAGAACGGCGCCGGGAAGTCGACCCTGATGAAGGTCCTCTCCGGCGTCTACCCGACCGGCACCTACGACGGCGAGATCGTCTTCGACGGCCAGCCGGTCCGCTTCCACGGCATCCGCGACAGCGAGCACGTGGGCATCGTGATCATCCACCAGGAGCTCGCGCTGGTCCCGTACCTGTCGATCGCGGAGAACATGTTCCTGGGCAACGAGCGCCGGGGCCGGGGTGGGCTGATCGACTGGAACAAGGCCAACGCCGAAGCCGCCCGCCTGCTGGCCGAGGTCGGGCTGGACGAGAACCCGGTGACCCCGGTCGGTCAGCTGGGTGTGGGCAAGCAGCAGCTGGTGGAGATCGCCAAGGCGCTGTCGAAGGACGTGCGACTGCTCATCCTCGACGAGCCGACAGCCGCGCTGAACGACAACGACTCCGCGCACCTGCTGGACCTGATGCGCCGGCTCCGCGAGCGCGGGATCACCAGCATCATGATCTCGCACAAGCTCGGCGAGATCACCGCGGTCTCCGACAACGTCACGGTCATCCGCGACGGCAAGACGGTGGAGACGCTGAGCCTGCACGCCGGCGAGGTCACCCAGGAACGCATCATCCGCGGGATGGTCGGCCGCGACCTGGAGAGCTACTACCCCGAGCGCGAGTCGCACCCCGGCGAGGAGGTGCTGCGCGTCGAGGACTGGACCGTCTGGCACCCGACCCAGGATCGCAAGGTCGTCGACGGGGCCAGCTTCACCGTCCGGGCCGGGGAGGTCGTCGGGATCGCCGGTCTCATGGGCGCCGGACGCACCGAACTGGCGATGAGCGTCTTCGGGCGCGCCTACGGCCGGAACATCACCGGCCGGATGTTCGTGCACGGCAAGGAGGTCCGGCCCAAGAACGTCGCCGAGGCGATCGACGCCGGGATCGCCTACGCCACCGAGGACCGCAAGCACTACGGCCTCAACCTCATCGAGGACATCCGGCGCAACGTCTCCGCCGCGGCCCTGGACAAGCTGTCCAGCAAGGGCTTCGTCAACGGCAACGAGGAGATCAAGGTCGCCGAGGGCTACCGCAAGAGCATGAACGTCCGGGCCCCGAGCGTCGCCTCGATCGTCGGGAAGCTCTCGGGCGGCAACCAGCAGAAGGTCGTGCTGTCCAAGTGGCTGTACACCGACCCCGAGGTGCTCATCCTCGACGAGCCCACCCGCGGCATCGACGTGGGTGCGAAGTACGAGATCTACACGATCATCAACCGGCTGGTCGCGGCCGGTAAGGCGGTGCTGGTCATCTCCTCCGAGCTGCCCGAGCTGCTGGGTATCTGCGACCGCATCTACACCCTGTCCGCGGGCCGGATCACCGGTGAGGTGCCCGTCGGTCAGGCGACCCAGGAGAACCTGATGGAGCTCATGACCAAGGAGAAGGAGCTGGCGGCATGACCAGGACCGTGCCCCCCTCGTCGGAGCCGGAGGCGCAGACCTCCACGGCACCCAAGGACGTCGCGCCCGCCGTCGCCCTGCACGCCGGCACCAGCGACGTCCGCGCCCTGCTGACGAGCAACCTGCGGCAGAGCGGCATCTACGTCGCGTTCGTGGTCATCATCGCGCTGTTCGCGGTGCTGACCGGGGGCACCTCGCTGTCGCCCGGCAACGTCACGAACATCGTCCTGCAGTACAGCTACATCCTGATCCTGGCCATCGGCATGGTCATCGTGATCATCGCCGGGCACATCGACCTCTCCGTGGGGTCGGTGGTGGCGCTCACCGGGGCCACCTCAGCCGTCCTGGTCATCCAGCAGGGCATGCCGTGGTGGGTGGGCGTGCTCGCCGCGCTGGCCGTCGGCCTCGCGATCGGTGCGTGGCAGGGCTTCTGGGTCGCCTACGTCGGCATCCCCGCGTTCATCGTGACCCTCGCCGGCATGCTGCTGTTCCGCGGTCTCACCCTGCAGGTCCTGGACAACATCTCGCTCTCGCCGTTCCCGCAGGAGTACGGCCGGATCGCCAGCGGCTTCCTCAACGGCCTCATCGGCGGTCAGGGCTACGACGCGTTCACCCTCCTCATCTTCGGCATCGCGGTCGCCGGGTACGCGGTCAGCCAGTACCGCAGCCGGATCGCGCGGATCCGCTACGAGCAGCCGGTCGAGTCGTTCCCGCTGTTCGTCACCAAGATCGTGCTCGTCGGCGCGGTGGTCATGGCCTTCGCCTGGCAGCTGGCGACCGCCCGCGGCCTGCCGATCGTGCTGATCATCCTGGCCGTGCTGATCATCACCTACGGCATCATCACGACCCGGACCGTCTTCGGCCGGCAGGTGTACGCGATCGGCGGCAACCTGGCGGCGGCCACGCTGTCGGGTGTGAAGGTCCGGGCGGTCAACTTCTGGATCTTCGTCAACATGGGCTTCCTGGCCGCGGTCGCCGGCGTCGTCTTCTCGTCGCGGTCCAACGGCGCCCAGCCCAGCGCGGGCAACATGTTCGAGCTCGACGCGATCGCCGCGGCGTTCATCGGCGGCGCCGCCGTCACCGGCGGTGTCGGCACCGTCGTCGGCGCCATGGTCGGTGGTCTGATCATGGCCGTCATGAGCAACGGCATGCAGCTCATGGGCATCGACCAGTCCATCCAGTCGGTGGTCAAGGGCCTGGTGCTGCTGCTGGCCGTGGCCTTCGACGTCTACAACAAGCGGCGCGCCGGCGCGTCCCGCTGACGCCTTCGGGCGGCCCCGCAGAGGTCTCGCGGGGCCGCCCCACAGGGCATCGACCGAGGCGGCCGCGGGCCGGCTCCTCGAGGGAGAGGGGTGACGGTGGAGCCCGAGGGGGCGAGCCGAGCGCGGGTCATGTCGGACGTCGCGGCTCGCGCCGGCGTCTCGCACCAGACGGTGTCCCGGGTGATCAACGGCCACCGCAACGTCGCACCGCAGACCCGTGAGCGGGTCGAGCGGGCGATCCGCGATCTGGGCTACCGGCCCAACAGCGCCGCGCGGGCACTGGTCACCGGCTCGACCCGCACCCTCGGGTTCGTCACCGTCAACATCAACCAGTACGGCCCGGCGCAGACCCTCGTCGGGCTGGAACGGGCGGCACGGGCGGCCGGCTACTCGCTCAGCGTCACCATGCTGGACGAGGCCACCGCCGAGGCGATGCGCGACGCCCTCGACCGCTTCACGGCCCAGTCGGTGGACGCCGTCCTGGCGCTGGCCACCTACGACGACGCCGCGGAGGCGCTGCACCTGGTGCACACCCCGCTGCCGCTGGTCACCGTGCAGAGCGGCGGGGCGCTCGAGGAGCCCGCGGTCGGCGTCGACCAGGTCGCCGGCGCCCGGCTGGCCACCCGCCACCTGCTCGACCTCGGCCACCGCAGCGTCCACCACGTCACCGGGCCGGCCGACTCCAAGGAGGCCCGGGACCGGATCGAGGGCTGGCACGCCGAGCTGGCCGCCGCGGGCGCGCCCGTCTCGGTGTGCCTGCACGGGGACTGGACGCCGTCCTCGGGGTACGAGGCCGGCCGCCGGCTCGCCGAGCGCAAGCGCGCCGGGGAGGAGATCACCGCGGTCTTCGTCGCCAACGACCAGATGGCCCTGGGCCTGCTCGCGGCGCTGCACGAGGAGGGGCTGGAGGTGCCGTGGGACGTCAGCGTGGTCGGCTTCGACGACCTGCCCGAGGCGCCGTACCTGACCCCGCCGCTGACCACCGTGCGGCAGGACTTCGCCGAGCTCGGCCGCCGGGCCGTGGAACTCGTGCTCGCCCGGCTGGCCGGGCGGGAGCTGCACCAGGACCCGGTGCCGGCGTCGCTCCTCGTGCGCTCCAGCACCGGCCCGGCGCCGGCGTGAGAGGCTCTGTGACTGTGTCGTTGTTAGCGCTAACATCTCCGTCGCCGGACGCCGTCCCCGACGGGCGGGGTACGGGGATCGGCGGTGCTGCGCTCACCGGGACCCCGGGAGCCGGGCCCACCACCCCGTGGCGAGAGGGTCGCGAGAGATGACGATGAGTGCCGGCGAAGCGATCACCGGAGGTCGCACGGCCCTGGGCATCGAGCTGGGATCGACCCGGATCAAGGCAGTGCTCGTCGGCCCGGACCACGCTCCGCTCGCGGTCGGCAGCCACGACTGGGAGAACCAGTTCGTCGAGCGGCGGTGGACGTACTCGCTGGACGCCGTCTGGGCGGGGGTGCAGCAGAGCGTCGCGGCCCTGGCCGACGACGTGCGGCGACGCCACGGGGTCGAGCCGGCGAGCGTCGGCGCGCTCGGCGTGTCGGCGATGATGCACGGCTACCTGGCGTTCGACGCCGACGGTGAGCTGCTCACGCCGTTCCGCACCTGGCGCAACACGAACACGGGCCGGGCGGTGGAGCGGCTGAGCGCGGAGTTCGGCGTCAACATCCCGCACCGGTGGAGCGTCGCGCACCTCTACCAGGCCATCCTGGACGGCGAGGACCACCTGGCCCGGCTCGACTCCCTGACCACCCTGGCCGGCCACGTGCACTGGCAGCTCACCGGCGAGAAGGTCCTCGGCATCGGCGACGCCAGCGGCATGTTCCCGATCGACTCCGGCACCGGCGGCTACTCCGCTCCGATGCTGACCCGGTTCGACCAGCTGGCGGCCGAAGCCGGGGTCGAGCTGAGCCTCGCCGACCTGCTGCCCAGGATCGCGACCGCGGGCCAGCCGGCCGGCGAGCTCACCGAGGCGGGCGCGCGGCTGCTCGACCCGGCCGGGCGGCTGCGTCCCGGCATCCCGCTCTGCCCACCCGAGGGCGACGCGGGCACGGGGATGGTTGCGACCAACTCGGTCGCGCCGCGCACCGGCAACGTGTCGGCCGGGACGAGCATCTTCGCCATGGTCGTGCTCGAGCGCGAGCTCACCCGGATGCACCGGGAACTCGACCTCGTGACCACGCCAGCCGGCGACCCGGTGGCCATGGTGCACTGCAACAACGGGGCCAGTGAACTGGACGCCTGGGCCGGGCTGTTCACCGAGTTCGCCCGGGCGATCGGTGCGGAGGTCGACCCGTCGGCGGTGTTCGAGACCCTCTTCACGGCCGCCCTGGACGGTGCGAGCGACTGCGGCGGGATGCTCGCCTACAACTACCTCTCCGGCGAGCCGATCACCGACCTCGAGGAGGGGCGGCCGCTGTTCGTGCGGTCCCCGGGCAGCAGGTTCGACCTCGCCACCTTCATGCGGACGCACCTGTTCGCGTCGCTCGCCACGCTGCGGATCGGCATGGACGTCCTGCAGAAGACCGAGGGCGTGCGGCTCGACCGGATGTTCGCCCACGGCGGCCTGTTCCGGACCAAGGGCGTGGCGCAACGCTTCCTGGCCGCCGCGATCGACACCCCGGTGTCCGTCGGGGACGTCGCTGCCGAGGGTGGCGCCTGGGGGATCGCCGTCCTGGCTGCCTTCGCCACCGGGCGCTCGCCGGGACAGAGCCTGGCCGACTACCTGGACACGACGGTCTTCGCCGGCGCAGCGCTGGAGACCGCCGAGCCCGAGCCGGACGACGTCGCCGGCTTCGACGCGTTCATGCAGCGGTACGTCGCCGGGCTCCCGGTCGAGCGGGCCGCCGTGACATGCCTGTGAGTCCCTGTCCGTGACCACGTCCGCCGCACTTGCCGAGGAGCAGGCCGTATGACCACCACCGAGCCCCGCACCGAGCGCGGCACCCACCAGGCGCAGCGCGAGCACGTCGCCGCGCTGCACGCCGAGCTCACCCGCAACCGGCTGGTCACCTGGACCTCCGGCAACGTGTCGGAGCGGGTGCCGGGCGAGGACCTGTTCGTCATCAAGGGCAGCGGCGTCCTCTACGACGAGCTGACCTGGGAGGGCATCACCGTCTGCGACCTCGACGGCAACGCCGTCGACGGGGTGAAGAGGCCCTCCAGCGACACCGACGCGCACGCCTACGTCTACCGGCACATGCCCGAGGTCAACGGCCAGGTGCACACGCACAGCCCCTACGCCACCGCCTGGGCGGCGCGGGCCGAGCCGATCCCGTGCGTGCTCACCGCGATGGCCGACGAGTTCGGCGGACCGATCCCGGTCGGCCCGTTCGCGCTCATCGGCGACGACTCGATCGGCCAGGGGATCGTGGCCACGCTGCGCGACTCCCGGTCCCCGGCGGTGCTCATGCAGAACCACGGCGTCTTCACGATCGGCCCGTCGGCGAAGGCAGCGGTCAAGGCCGCGGTCATGACCGAGGACGTCGCCCGCACGGTGCACCTGTCCCGCCAGCTCGGCGAGCCCCTGCCCATCGCGCAGTCGGACATCGACTCGCTGTATGCCCGCTACCAGAACGTCTACGGACAGTGAGGAGAGGTCCCGCCGTGGTCGACGACCCGTTCGAGGCGCACGAGGTCTGGTTCCTGACCGGCAGCCAGGGGCTGTACGGCGAGGAGACCCTGCAGCAGGTCGCCGAGCAGTCCCAGCGGGTCGCCGCGGCACTCGACGAGGCCGCCGAGGTGCCGGTCCGGGTGGTGTGGAAGCCGGTGCTCACCGACGCCGCCGCCATCCGGCGGGCGATGGGCGAGGCCAACGAGGACCCGGGCTGCGTCGGCGTCGTCACCTGGATGCACACCTTCTCCCCGGCGAAGATGTGGATCAGCGGGCTGGACGCGCTGCGCAAGCCGCTGCTGCACCTGCACACCCAGGCCGACGCCGCCCTGCCGTGGGCGACGATCGACATGGACTTCATGAACCTCAACCAGGCCGCGCACGGCGACCGGGAGTACGGGTTCGTGCTGACCCGGCTGCGCATGCCGCGCACGACGGTCGCCGGCCACGTGTCCAACCCGCGGGTGCGCTCCCGGGTCGGCTCGTGGGCGCGGGCGGCCACGGCCGCGGCCGCCGCCCGGTCGCTGCGGCTGGCGCGCTTCGGCGACAACATGCGCAACGTCGCGGTGACCGAGGGCGACAAGGTCGAGGCCGAGATCCGCTTCGGCATGTCGGTGAACACCTGGGGCGTCAACGACCTGGTCGCCGTGGTCGACGCCGTCGAGGACAAGGCCGTCGACGCCCTCGTCGAGGAGTACGGCGACCTGTACGAGTTCGCCGACGACGCCCGCCCGGGCGGGCCGCAGCACGAGGCCGTGCGCTACCAGGCCCGCATCGAGGCGGCGCTGCGCAGCTTCCTCGAGGACGGCGGCTTCACCGCGTTCACCACGAACTTCGAGGACCTCGGCGGGCTGCGCCAGCTCCCCGGCCTCGCCGTCCAGCGGCTGATGGCCGACGGCTACGGCTTCGGCGGCGAGGGTGACTGGAAGACCGCGGCGCTGCTGCGCACCCTCAAGGTCGCCGCGGCCGGGCTGCCCGGCGGCACCTCCTTCATGGAGGACTACACCTACGACCTCACCGGGACGCCGAGGATCCTGGGCGCCCACATGCTCGAGGTCTGCCCGACCATCGCCGGCGACCGGCCCCGCGTCGAGGTGCACCCGCTGTCGATCGGCGGCCGCGAGGACCCGGCGCGGCTGGTGTTCACCGCGGCTCCGGGCGCGGGCGTCGTCGTCGGCTGGTGCGACCTGGGCGACCGGTTCCGCTGGGTGGCCAACGAGGTGGACGTCGTCGAGCCCGACGAGCCGCTGCCGAACCTGCCGGTGGCCCGCGCGGTGTGGCAGCCCCGGCCGGACTTCGAGACGGCGACCGAGGGCTGGCTGACCGCCGGCGGCCCGCACCACACGGTGCTGTCGACGGCGATCGGCGCCGACGAGCTCACCGACCTGGCCGAGGTGTTCGCGACCGAGCTGGTGGTCATCGACGCCGACACCACGCGCCGCTCGCTGGCGAAGGAGCTGCGCTGGGGCGCCGCCTACCACCGCCTGGCCCAGGGCCTCTAGGCCGACGAGTCGCTCTCGAGGAGGGTGGCGACCGCCGCCCGGGCCCGGACCCGGGCGCGGCCGTCGCCCTCCACCAGAGCGGAGATCACGGTCCCGTCCAGGACGGCGACCAGCTGAGCCGTGTCGGCGTCGGCGTGCCCGCAGCGGTCCAGCGCCTCGGTGAGCAGCGCGTCCACCCGACGTCGGGTCCGCTGGAGGACCGGCCGCAGCGCCGGGTGCCGGCCGCCGGCGAGGAAGCGCTCGTAGTGGGCCTGGAGATCGGCGTCCTCGAGTCGGTCGGGGCCGAGGACGACGTCCAGGACGATGCCGGCGACCCGGTCGGTCGACGTGCGGCGCCGGGGGAGTGCGGCGACCAGCTCGGTGACCGGGCCCAGCTCGTCGTCCGCGGCGCGCTCGACGGCGGCCACGAGCAGGTCGTCGAGCGAGCGGAAGTAGTAGGTGGTGGCGGCCAGCGGGACGCCCGCGGCGGCCGCCACCGCACGGTGCGACGTCCCGTCGGGGCCCTCCGTCGCGACGAGCCTCGCCGCCGCCACCACGATCGCCTCCCGGCGGGCCGCGCCCTTGGCCGTCGCCGCCCGGGACGCCCCGCCGGTCGCGGCCACGGTCAGTGGGCCGACGACGAGGAGAGGTTCAGGCCGACCACCCCGCCGATGATGAGCGCGATCGAGACCAGCCGGAGGGTCGTCACCGGGTCGCGCAGGAAGACCATCCCCACGATCGCCGTCCCGGCCGCGCCGATGCCGGTCCACACCGCGTACGCGCTGCCCACCGGCAGGCTCCGCAGCGCCCACGACAGCAGGCCGAAGCTGATGGCGGCGGAGCTGATGAACGCCAGCGACCACCCCGGCCGGCTGAACCCCGCCGACAGCTTCAGGGAGACCGCGAAGGCCGTCTCGAACAGTCCGGCCACGATGACCATCGCCCACGCCACTGCAGGCCTCCTCACCTCGATTGGGACTACAGTACCAGAAAATTAGTACGGTCGTACCAACCGGCTGCGGCGCGGCGCTACAGGGGGTCGCGGGCCACGGGGCAGGACATGCACCGCGGTCCGCCGCGACCGCTGCCCAGCTCCGAGCCGGCGATCCGCACCACCTCGATGCCGGCCGCCTCGAGCGCGGCGTTGGTGACCGTGTTGCGCTCGTAGGCCACCGTCAGCCGCGGGGCGACGGCGAGGGTGTTGTTGCCGTCGTCCCACTGCTCGCGCTCGGCGGTGATCGGGTCGAGACCGGTGTCGATCACCCGCAGCCGCTCGATGCCCATGGCGGCGGCCGCGGCCTCGAGGAACGGTGTCGGGCCGCGGACGACGAGGTCGGTGGTGTCGTCGTCGTCCGGCGGGACGTCCGCGGTGACCGTCCAGGCCACCAGGGAGTCGGCGACGGCGGGGTACACCACCATGGCGTCGGCGTCGACCATCGTGGCGATCGTGTCCAGGTGCATGGTGGCCCGCTGCTGCGCGATCGGGACGACGAGCACCGTGTGCGCCAGCCCGCGGGCGAAGACGCGGCGGGCCAGTCGCTCCGCGCCGCCGGGCGTCGTCCGCTCACCGACGCCGACCGCGACCACCCCCGGCGCCAGCAGCAGCACGTCGCCGCCCTCGAGGTGCTCCATGGAGGCGTCGTAGAGCTGCTCGGCGCCGGCGAAGCGCGGGTGGTGGGCGTAGACGGCGGCGGTGACGGTGCTCTCCCGGTGCCGGGCCGGCATCGCCAGCGACGTCACCGCGACCTGGTCGCCCACCCACACCGACGAGTCGCGCGTGAACAGCAGGTTGGGCAGCGGGGGGACGATGAAGTCGCCGCGCGCCATGAGCGCCCAGGACAGGCCGCGGGCGCCGGGCAGCTCGTCGTGCGCCACCCCGGCGACCAGTGCGCGGGCGAGGTCCTCGGGCGAGAGGTCGGCCAGGTGGGCGGCGGTGGTGCGCTTGAGCGTCGCGCCCAGCCGCGGGTCCTCGACGGCGGCCGTGACCAGCTCCACGCGCGCTGCGGGCTCGGTGAGGACCTCGGCCAGCAGCCGGTCCAGGTACAGGACCTCCACGCCCCGGGCGGTGAGCTCCGCGGCGAACGCGTCGTGCTCCTCCTGCGCCCGGCGCACCCACGGCACGCCGTCGAAGAGCAACTGGTCGTTGTTGCGCGGGGTCAGCCGGCGCAACTCGGGGCCCGGCCGGTGCAGCAGCACCGTCCGCAGCGGCCCGACCTCGCTGGTGGCGCCCCGGGCGGCGGCGGGTGCGGTCATGCGCCGAGGCTGGCACAGGCGGCGCACCGGCCGCTGGATACGGTGCTCCGGCCGGGGGCCGACGACGTCCCCACGACGGGGAGGAGACCACCCGTGCACCTGTTCGACCTCACCGGGAAGGTCGCCGTGGTCACCGGCGGCACCCGCGGCATCGGCCTGATGATGGCCCGCGGGCTGCTGCAGGCCGGTGCGTCGGTCTACATCAGCTCCCGCAAGGCCGACGCCGGCGAGGCCGCGGCTGCCGAGCTGTCGCCGTTCGGCGAGGTCGAGTCGATCCCCGCCGACGTCTCGACCGAGGCCGAGTGCGTGCGCCTGGCCGAGGAGGTGGGCCGCCGCGAGGAGCGGCTGCACGTGCTGGTCAACAACGCCGGCGCCACCTGGGGCGAGCCGTTCGCGACCTTCCCCGCCTCCGCCTGGGACAAGGTGCTCGACCTGAACCTCAAGGCGCCGTTCTTCCTCACCCGCGCGTTCCTGCCGCTGCTCGAGGTCGCCGGCACCGACGACGACCCGGCCCGCGTGGTCAACGTCGGCAGCATCGACGGGCTGCACGCGCCGTCCCTGCCGACCTACTCCTACTCGGCGAGCAAGGCGGGGGTGCACCACCTCACCCGGGTGCTGGCCAAGGAACTGGGTCCGAGGCGGATCACCGTCAACGCCGTCGCCCCCGGCCCGTTCGAGTCGAAGATGATGGCCGCCACGCTCGCCGCCCACGGCGACGAGATCGCCGCGTCGTCCCCGCTGGGCCGCATCGGCCGGCCCGACGACATGGCCGGCGTCGTCGTGTACCTGGCCAGCCGGGCCGGTGCCTACGTCACCGGCGCGGTCATCCCGGTGGACGGCGGCCGCGCGACCACCCTGTGACGCCGGTGGGCCAGCGGCTGCGGTTCGACGGCTGGATCCTCGGGACCGGTACCGCGTCGGGCACCCGCGTCGTCGTCGGTCACTGGCCGCGCTCGTCGCTGGGGCCGCTGTCCGACGTCATGGTGCAGCGGCCCGACGGCGCCCGGCTGCTGCTCGCCCCCACCCGGGAGGCCGCGGACTTCATCGCCGCCACCTACGCCTTCGACGAGGTGCGGATGGTCCCGGTGACGGTGCGCCGGCCGGACCCGCGGACCTGGGCGGTCGACGCCGGCCCGCTGCGGCTGCGGGTCGCGACCGGCCGCCGTCCGCCGCTGGGCTGGCTGCTGCGCGCCGTCCCGCCGCCCCTGGCCCGCACGCCGGCGTGGGTGGGCCTGCTGGACCGGCCGGCGCGGCTGCTGACCGGCCTGCGCACCACCGGCTCGGCCGGCAACGGCCGGACCGAGTGGTACGGCGTGCAGGACCTGCACGTGCTCACGGCGCTGGCGGCCTCGTGGGACGGCGAGCCGCTGGGCGCGCTGGCCGCGGTGCGCCCGCCGGTCGGCTTCGGGTTCGGGTCGGTGCCGCCGCGACCGAGCCTGGCGCGGGTGACGACGACGGTGCAGGTGCCCTGACCTCCTCCCGCGGCGCTGAGCCCCGGCCACCGCATGGTCCACCCGGGAACCTCAGGACCTGCTTCCAGGAGGAAGCAGGTCCTGAGGTCGCCGGAGTGAGATGTCTCCCCCGCGACCTCGGCCCGTGCCCCGCACCGTGGGCAGGGGTTGGGTCGCCTCCTTCAGTCGGGCAGCAGGACGCCGGGGTTGCAGACGTCCCGCGGGTCGAGCCGCTGCTTGACCGCGCGCAGCACGTCGACGCCCAGCGCGCCGACCTCGCGCTCCAACCAGGGGCGGTGGTCGGTCCCGACGGCGTGGTGGTGGGTCAGCGTGCCGCCGGCGGCCAGCAGTGCGTCGGTCGCGGCGCGCTTGGCCGAGAGCCACTGCTGGATGGGCAGCGCGTCGTCCCGGTCGGCGAGCACGGTGACGTACAGCGAGGCGCCGGTCGGGTAGACGTGCGAGACGTGGCCCAGCACCAGCGGCTGCTTCCCGCGCCGGCCCAGCGACGTGCGCAGCGCCTCGCGCACGGCGTCGTGGACGGTGGGCAGCGCCGTCCAGGTGGCCGCCGTCTCCAGCGTCTCGACCAGCAGCCCGGCGTCCAGCAGGCTGTCGCGGGTGTAGGGCGCGGCGTACCGGTGGCGCCGCCAGGACTCCCCGACGCGCGTGCCCAGCCGCACCGCCCCCGCGCCGCGCAGCACCGAGGACCCCGCCCGCCGACGCGCGCGCACCGCCGCCGGCAGCCCCTCCCAGCCGACGACGAGCAGGCAGCCCGCGGCCCGCCCGCGCAGCCGCAGCGAGCTGCGCAGCAGCGACGCGCCGGTACCGGAGGCGTTCAGCAGGTCGGCGCGGGTCTCGTCGGGATCGGAGAGGCGGACGACGTCGGGCAGCAGCTCGTGGCGGGCCAGCCGCTGCAGCCCGGCCAGCCCCGCCTCCCAGCTCCGGAAGGACCAGCCCTCGTAGTGCCGCGCCCGCGGCTCGGGCCGGACCCGCAGCGTCAGCTCGGTGATGACGCCCAGCGCACCCTCCGAGCCCAGGGCCAGGCCGAGCAGGTCCGGGCCGGCCGCCGACGCCGGCGGCGAGCCGAGCTCGAGCACCCCGGACGGCGTGGCCAGCGTCAGCCCGGCCACCAGGTCGTCGAAGCGGCCGATGCCGGTGGACGCCTGGCCTGCCGAGCGGGTGGCCGCGTAGCCGCCCATGGTGGCGAACTCCCAGCTCTGCGGCAGGTGGCCCAGGGTCAGCCCGTGCCGGCCCAGGTGCTCCTCCAGCGCCGGCCCCCGCACGCCCGGCCCCACCGTGACCAGGGACGACGCGACGTCGAGGGCGTGCACCGAGGCCATCCGGCCGAGGTCCACCGAGACCGACGGGCGGTCGTCGGCGTCGACGCCCGACAGCCCACCGACGACGCTGGTGCCACCGCCGAAGGGCACCGCGACCACGCCGATCTCGCTGCACAGCGCCAGCAACGCGGCGGTCTCCTCGGTGCTGCCGGGCCGGACGACGGCGTCCGGGGCGTCGGAGGCGTCGCCCTCCCGCCGGCGCAGCAGGTCCAGGTAGCTCTTGCCGCCGGCGTGCCGCAGCCGGGCCTCGCGGTCGGTGCTGACGTGCTCCTCGCCGAGCAGCTCGACCAACCGCAGCCGGCAGTCCTGGGCCAGCCGGGAGGGCGCCAGCCGGATGCCGGCGACCGGCACCGGCGGGGTGCGCCGCGGGGTCCAGCCCAGCTCCCGGGCCAGGTGCCGGCGGGCGGCCCTGGGCAGCACCTCGGCCAGGTCGGGGAACGCGGTGAGCTCCGGGGTGCCGTGGCCGCCGTCCGCCCCGCGGGTCCCCGTCGCACCGCGGGGACCGGCGGCGGGGCCCCAGCCCTGGATGGTCAGTTCCGGCTGCTCGGGCACGGCCACAGTGTGCCGGTGCCCGGCTCCGGACCCGCCGACCGTCCCGGTGGCCGGTCAGGTGCTCGCCGCGGAGCCGCGGAGCCGCGGAGCCGTGGACCGGCCGGGCCGCCGATCGGCCTGCGAGGGGACAGGGAGGGCCTCCGTCACTAGGCTGCCCGCTGCGGTCGAGCGCGGGGCCCACCCGCCCACCGCGAGGGGGGTGCGACGTGGCACTGGATCCCGGTGTCCTGGCCGAGCTGGAGTCGATCGTCGGACGGGAGCACGTCCGGCACCGCCAGGGCGAGATCGCTCCGTACGCCCGGGACGCCACCCCGTTGTTCTCCTCCCCGCCGGACGCGGTGGTCTTCCCGGCGCGCACGGAGGAGGTCGCCGCCGTCCTGCGGCTGGCCACCGCCCACCGCGTCCCGGTCGTGCCCCGCGGCGCGGGCTCGAACCTGTGCGCGGCGACCGTGCCGCTGCAGGGCGGCATCCTGCTGGTGCTCACCCGCATGGACCGCGTGCTCGAGATCAGTCCCTCGGAGCTGCTGGTCCGCGCCGAGCCCGGCGCCACCACGGCCACCGTCGCCGAGGCCGCCGCCGCCCAGGGGCTGCTGTTCGCGCCCGACCCGGGCAGCCGCACCGTCTCGACCGTGGGGGGCAACGTCGCCACCTGCGCCGGCGGCCTGCGCGGCCTCAAGTACGGGGTCACCCGCAACTACGTGCTCGGTCTCGAGGTCGTGCTGCCCACCGGCGAGGTCATCCGCACCGGCGGCCGGCTGTGGAAGGACGTCGCCGGCTACGACCTGACCCGCCTGCTCACCGGCTCGGAGGGCACCCTCGGCGTCATCACCGAGGTGACCCTCGCGCTGCTGCCCATGCCGGCCACGGCCAGCACCGGGGTGGCTTACTTCTCCTCGCTGGCCGACGCCGGTCGCGCGGTGACGCAGGTCCTCGCCCACGGCGTGGTGCCGGCGACGCTGGAGTTCCTCGACCGCACCTGCATCGGGGCGGTGGAGGACTACGCCCGGCTGGGGCTGCGCACCGACGCCGGCGCGCTGCTGCTCTTCGGGGACGACGGCGAGCCGGACGCCGTCGAGCGCAACCTGACCCGCATGGGCGAGCTGTGCGCCGACGAGGGGGCGCTCGAGGTCACCGTGGCCAAGGAGGTCGCCGAGTCCGAGGCGCTGCTGGCCGCCCGCCGCTGCTCCCTCCCGGCGCTGTCCCGGCTGGACACGCTCACCGTGCTCGAGGACGTCACCGTGCCCCGCCCGCGGCTGGCCGAGATGGTCGACCGGATCGAGGCCGTCGCCGCCCGGCACGAGCTGTTGATCGGCACCTTCGGTCACGCCGGCGACGGCAACCTGCACCCCACCGCCGTCGTCGACGTCCGCGACCCGGCGGCCGCCGACCGCACCCACGCCGCCTTCGCCGAGATCTTCGCCGCGGCGCTCGAGCTCGACGGCACCATCACCGGGGAGCACGGCGTCGGCGCGGCCAAGCTGCCCTACCTTCGCGACCGGCTGGGAGACGACCAGATGGCCCTGCTCAGACGGATCAAGACGGCCTTCGACCCGGCCGGCATCCTCAACCCCGGGAAGACCGGCTCGTGAGCGCGGAGGTGTCGGGCGCCACCGACGCCCCGGGGGCGGCCGGTGCGTCGTCCCGTGGCATCTTCCCGCCCGAGCTGCTCGACCGGTGCATCTCCTGCGGGTTCTGCCTGCCGGCCTGCCCGACGTACGCGCTGAGCAAGGACGAGAAGTCCTCGCCGCGAGGGCGGATCACGCTGATGCGCGCGCTGGAGACCGGTGTCCTGGAGGACGACGACCCGACCCTGCGGGAGGAGTCCTCGTTCTGCCTGGGCTGCCGGGCGTGCGAGCCGGTCTGCCCGGCCGGCGTGCAGTACGGCGAGCTGCTCGAGCACTGGCGCTCGCACCAGTGGCAGGGCCGGCGTCGGCCGCCGCTGGCGCGGGTGCTCACCAACGTCGTCGTCCGCAACTGGCTGGTGCGCCGGCTCGGCACCTTCCGCAGGCACGCGCGCACGGCCGCCACCTCCCCGCAGGGTCCGCACCTGATGCTGGGCTGCTTCGAGCGCGCGCTCTTCCCCGGGGTGAGCCGGGCCGCGCGGCGGCTGCGCCCGGAGCTGGACGCCCCGGGCGACCAGGGCTGCTGCGGCGCCCTGCACGCGCACAACGGCGACCTCGAGCTGGGCCGCGAGCTGGCCCGGCGGCTCGGGGGGCAGCTGCCCGGCACGATCGTGACCACCGCGGGCGGCTGTGCGGCGCACCTGGCCGGCGTGCTGGGCCGCGACCGGGTGAAGGAGTTCGCCGAGTACGTGGCAGGCGACGGCTCGGCGTCCTTCGGCGAGCTGCGCGTCGACGGACGGCGGGCGCGGGTCGCGCTGCAGGACTCCTGCCACCTGCGCAACGGGATGGACGTCTGGCGGGAGCCGCGGGAGCTGATCGCCGCGGTCGCCGACTACGTCGAGCTGCCCGGCGCGGCGCAGTGCTGTGGCTCGGCGGGTACGTACTCGCTGCTGCGGCCGAAGGACAGCCGCCGGGTGCTGGCCCCGAAGCTCGACCAGATCGAGGCCGCCGGCGTCGACTACGTCGTCGCGGTGAACCCCGGCTGTCAGCGGCAGCTGGTCACCGGCCTGCGCCGCCGCCGCTCCCGGGTGCGCGTGCTGCACCTGACCGAGCTGCTGGCCGCTGCGCAGGACGGCGGGCTGCCCCGCCGCCGGCTCCGGCCCGGAGCGCGGCTGGGCCGCCGCGCCGAGGTCCCCGCCGACGAGGCCGCCGGGCTGGCCGCCCACCTGAACGACCGGCCCCTGCCCGACGACCCGGGCGCGGCCGGTGCCGGCCGACCCGACGCGCTCGACGGGTCCGCCGGCCCCGACGAGGTGCACCGCAGCTGACCCTGCCGGCCGGTCAGCCCGCCCCGGCCTCGACCCGGTCGATGCCGCGCCGGGTTCCGGCACCCGTCCCCTCCCGGCGAGATCACGCGATCCCGTACGGATCCGGGGTGGGAAGCGTGCGAGATCGCGCGATCTCGCCGAGCGGTCAGCCGCCCTGGCGGGCGGCGTTGGCCTGGACGGCGGCGCTCACGTACTGCGCCAGGCCCGGGGCCATCCGCTCGTAGGTGGCGGTGAACCGCTCGTCCTCGACGTACATCCGGCCCAGGCCGGCGTGCATCCCGGGCGGGCAGTCGTAGAACCACCGGCTGATGTGCTGCCGGTGCTGCTCCGCGACGTCCATCGCCTCCTCGGAGTCGGCCGGGACGCCCGCCCGCATCGCCTCGACGAAGCGCTGGTTGAGGTCGTCCACCTCCTCCTTGACCCGGACCCAGTCCTCCTTGCTGTAGCTGCGGGTCCGCTGCTGGGACTGCGCCCACGCCTCGGTGTCCCCCCAGCGCTCCTCCGCCTCGCGCTCGTAGTCCTCGGAGTAGTTCTCCCCGAAGAGCTCGAACTTCTCCTCCGGGGTCAGTGAGATCCCCATCTGTCTCGCCTCCATCTCCTTCTCGACGGCCGCGACCACCGCTCGCGTCCGCTCTAGCCGGTCGAGCAGCAGCCGGTGCTGGCGGCGCAGGTGCTCGGCCGGGTCGGCGGCGGGGTCGTCGAGCAGGGTCGCGACCTCCTCGAGGGGGAACCCGAGCTCGCGGTAGACCAGCACCTGGTGCAGCCGGTCCAGGTTCGCCGGCGAGTACCGCCGGTAGCCCGCAGCCGTCCGGCCGGACGGCGACAGCAGTCCGATCCGGTCGTAGTGGTGCAGCGTCCGGACCGTCACACCGGCCAGCGCCGCGACCTCGCCCACGTTCACGGTGTCCTCCTCCCTGACGGGGACCACTGCACAGCCTGACGTCGCGTCAGGGTCAAGCGTGATGTCACCCGGGTGGGGCAGGGTGTCGCCGTGGACGAGAAGGGCGCCCTGCTCGAGTACCTGCGCCGCTGCCGGGTCGCCCTGCTGGCCAAGCTCGACGGCCTGGGCGAGTACGACGTCCGGCGGCCGATGACGCCGACCGGCACCAACCTGCTCGGCCTGGTCAAGCACGTCGCCTACGTGCAGCTGGGCTACTTCGGCGAGGTCTTCGGCCGGCCGAGCGGCCGGCCCTACCCGTGGGACGCCGAGGGCGCGGAGGAGGACGTCGACCTGTGGGCGGCGCCGGACGAGAGCCGGGACGACGTCGTCGAGCTGTACCGGTTCGCGGCCGCGCACGCCGACGCGACGGTCGAGGCGCTGCCGCTGGACGCCGTCGGCGAGGTGCCCTGGTGGCGGGACGAACGCCGGCACCCGACGCTGCACACGATCCTGGTGCACGCGTGCGTGGAGGTCGCCCGGCACGCCGGGCACGCCGACGTCCTGCGCGAGCTCATCGACGGGTCGGCCGGCCTGAGCCCGGACAACACCAACCTCCCCGAGCGCAGCGCCGACGAGTGGGCGGCGTTCCGGGCGCGCATCGAGGCCGCCGCGCGGCAGGCGGCCGGGACCGCTCCCCCGAGCGGTGCCGCGCGCGGGGATGGGTGAGGATCGGAGGCATGGCAGCCGAGGACGTCTCGCCCGAGGACCCGTTCCCCCGCAAGCGGGTCCGCGTCGACCGGCGGGCAGACGGCAACGTGCACATGGCCTACGTCGAGGCGGGGGAGGGCGGGGCGGGCGGGGAGAACATCGTCTTCCTGC
Source organism: Geodermatophilus sp. URMC 65 (assembly GCF_053502545.1). NCBI lineage: Bacteria > Bacillati > Actinomycetota > Actinomycetes > Geodermatophilales > Geodermatophilaceae > Geodermatophilus > Geodermatophilus sp. URMC 65. Next base: position 2,382,381 of record NZ_CP199954.1, on the reverse strand, counting down.
ACGGCAACCCGACGTCGTCCTACCTGTGGCGCAACGTCATCCCGCACGTGCAGCACCTCGGCCGCTGCCTGGCGCCGGACCTGATCGGCATGGGCGAGTCGGACAAGCTGCCCAGCCCGGACCGGGGCACCTACTCGTTCTCCGCGCACGCGGGCTTCCTGGAGCGGTTCCTCGAGCAGGTCGGCGCGACCGAGCGGGTCACCTTCGTGCTGCACGACTGGGGCTCGGCGCTGGGCTTCGACTGGGCGCACCGGCACCCCGGCGCGATCCGCGGCCTGGCGTTCACCGAGGCGCTCGTCGTCCCGCTGACCTGGGCCGACTGGCCGGCCGACGCGCGGAAGGTCTTCCGGACGATGCGCGGGCCGGACGGCGAGGCCGCGGTGCTGGAGAAGAACGTGTTCGTCGAGCGCATCCTGCCGGCGTCGGTGACCCGCGGCCTGAGCCCGGAGGCGCACGCCCGCTACCGCGAGCCCTTCGCCGACCCCGCGCACCGCTGGCCGACCCTGGAGTGGCCGCGGCAGCTGCCCATCGAGAACGTGCCACCCAAGGTCCGCGACGTCGTCGCCCGCTACGGCCAGTGGCTGCGCACCAGCGACGTCCCCAAGCTGTTCCTCAACGCCGACCCGGGCTCGATCCTGGTCGGCCGGCCGCGGGCATTCGTGCGCAAGTGGAAGGCGCTGACCGAGGTGACCGTCCCCGGTGCGCACTTCGTGCCGGAGGACTCACCACACGAGATCGGCCGGGCGCTGGCCGAGTGGATCCCGACGCTGCGGTAGCCGGTCCGGGTGGCCGCCGGTGGCCGGACCCTGCCGGTCCCCTTCGGCCCCGTCCAGGGCACCGCCCTGAGCGTGCGAAGGGTGGGTAGGGCGGGGTCCTTCCTCACCGCGTCCTGCGCCCCGCGCGCAGCGCCTCGGCGGTCTTCTCGATGCGGCTGGCGCGGGTCTCGGGCTTCTTGGCCTCCTCGACCCAGCGCACCCACTCCTTGCGGTGCGAGGGAGCCAGGCCGTCGAAGAAGACCCGCGCGCCGTCGTCCAGCGCGGCGGCGAGGTCGTCGGGCAGCGGGGTCTCCCGCGGCGCGGTGTCCAGCTCGACCCGGACGTCGACCTCCTGGCCGGCCTGCACGCCGGCGGCTTCCCGGTGCTCGGCGGCCAGCGGGATCCAGAACGCCCCGCCCATCGGCGCGACCGTCGTCCGGTAGGCGTAGTCGCCCAGCGTGACGGTGACCGGTGGCCGCCTGCCCCCACCCAGGGCCGCGACGACCTCGTCGGGCACCTGCAGACCCGTCGCCGTCTTGCCGCTCTGCACGACCGTCGTCCGGAACTCCATGGGCCGGAGGATAGGTGTGGCCCTCTGCAGGGACCCGCCGCGAGCCTGCGAGTGGTGGGGGGCAGCGGGTCCTTCTTCAGTCGAGCGCCCGGCGGCGGAATCCCACCAGGCTCGTCACGCCGAAGACGACGAGGAAACCGGCCAGCGCGAGCGCGCACAGCCACAGCGGCAGGTGCGGCACGTCCGGCGCCATCTCCGCGCGCAGCGCCTCGCTGACGTAGGTCAGCGGGTTGAGCGCGCAGACCACCTGGAACCAGCGCAGCGTGTCCAGGGACTGCCACGGGAACTGGGTGGACCCGGTGAACAGCAGCGGCGTCAGGACGACGGCGAAGACGACGTTGATCCGGTTGGGCTTCACGAACGTCCCGAGCGTCATGCCCATCACCGCGCCGACCAGCGAGCCGAGCACGAGGAACGCGGTCAGCAGCGGCAGGTCGCCCCACTGCACCGGCAGCGTGCCGAGCACCCACCAGCTGATCGGGAACATCACCGCGGCGGCGACCAGCGCCCGCAGCAGGGAGAACACCACCTTCTCGACGGCGACCAGCGCGGTGGGCAGCGGCGCGAGCAGCCGGTCCTCGATCTCCTTGGTGAAGGAGAAGTCGATGACCAGTGGGAAGGCGGTGTTCTGCAGCGCGGTGAGGAAGGCGGTCAGCGCGATGACGCCGGGCAGCAGCACGTCGGAGTACTGGCTGGTGGCGAAGCCGAGCTCGACGAGCACCTTGCCGAAGACGAACAGCAGGAACACCGGCTGCAGCACGACCTGCAGCAGGAAGGGCACCAGCTCGCGGCCGGTGACGAAGACGTCGCGCCACAGCAGCGCGCCGAACGCCCGGCCGACGTCCGGCCGGCCCGGTGCGGCGCTGCCGACCCCGGCGGCCAGGCCCGGTACGGCGGTGTCGGTGCTCATCGCCGCCCCGGTCCCGAGGAGGTGTCCGTGCTCATCGCAGCTCCCGTCCGGTCAGGCTGAGGAAGACGTCCTCGAGGCTGGGCTCGCCGATGCGCACGCCGGTCAGCCGGGCGCGCCGCGCACCGAGCGCCTCGGACACCGGGCCGACCAGCGCCGCAGCGTCACCGGAGAGGTAGAGGCGAGCCCGCAGCCCCGAACCGTCGGCCACCTGCTCGACCCGCTCGGCGAGCGGGGCGAGCGCGGCCAGCACCGCGTCGTCGGTGTCCTCGGGCGCGCGCGCCACGTCGATGTCCAGAGTGGCGCTGCCCGGCAGTGAACGGGTGAGCGCCGCGGGGGTGTCCAGGGCGAGCAGCCGGCCGTGGTCCATGATCCCGACCCGGTCCGACAGCGCGGCCGCCTCGTCCATGTCGTGGGTGGTGAGGACGACGGTGACGCCGCCGGCCCGGAGCTCGCGGATGCGGTCCCACACGAACAGCCGGGCCTGCGGGTCCAGCCCGGTGCTCGGCTCGTCGAGGAAGACCACCTGCGGGGCGTGCATGAGCGCGCGGGCGATGAGCAGCCGCTGCGCCATCCCGCCGGAGTAGTCGTCGACCTTGTCCCCGCCGCGCCCGCCCAGGCCCAGCTGCTCGAGCAGCGCGTCGGCCCGGCGGTTGCGCTCGGCCCGGCCGACGCCGTGGTAGGCGGCGTGGAAGACCAGGTTCTGGCGGGCGGTCAGCGCGCGGTCGAGGTTGGACCGCTGCGGCACCACCGACAGCCGGCTGCGTGCGGTGACCGGGTCGGCGGCGACGTCCACCCCGGCGACGCTGGCGGTGCCCGAGGTGGGCAGCACCCGGGTGGTGAGGACGCCGATCGTCGTCGTCTTGCCCGCGCCGTTGGGGCCGAGCAGGCCGAACACCTCGCCGCGCGCCACCGTGAAGGAGATCCCGTCGACGGCGTTGACCGGCCGGCCGGGGTAGCGCTTGACGAGGTCGGTCACCTGCACGGCCGCATCCATCAGCGGCCATGCTGCCACCGGGACGAGCCGGGGCCGAGTCGGTTACGCGGACAGCGCAGCAGCCGTCTGCAGCGTGGGGACGACGCCGGTGGTGCCGGGGTACGACCGGTTGCTGAACTCCCGCATCTCCGGGCCCCAGCGCCGCATCGCCGAGCGGTGCGGGTCGGTCCGGACGAACGCGCGCATCGCGGCCTCGTCGTCCCACCAGGACACGGTGGTGAAGTGCCGGGCCAGCGGCTGGGCGCGCAGGTACAGCGACCTCGCGCCCGGAGCGGCCGTGGTCTGGGCGCGGATGGCCAGCGAGTCGCGGAAGAACGCCGGGACGTCGCGGAGCCGGCGCAGGTGCAGGTGGGTGACCACGACGACGCCCGGGCCGTCCCCGACGTGCTCGGCGGTCCACGGCAGATCGGGGATGACGGCCACGGTGACCTCCTCGGTGTCGCCCCTGTGGGGCGCCAGGCTAGGTCCCTCCGCCACGGCCGTGGAGTGGCCTTGGGCCCGACCGGGGTCCTCTCTCAGCCGGCGAGGATGCGCACCGTCTCGACCGCGGCGACGACGGCGAAGACGAGGAACAGCACCGCGGCCACCCGGCGGATCAGCGCCACCGGCAACCGGTCGGCCAGCTTCTTGCCGAGGAACACGGCCAGGGCCGAGACGGTGAGCAGCGCGGCCCAGGCACCGACGAAGACCGACACCGGGTCGTCCAGGCGCGCGGCCAGTCCGGCGGTGGCCAGCTGCGACAGGTCGCCCCACTCGGCGGCGAACAGGACGCCGAAGGAGATGGCGGCGACCTTGAGGAACGAGTGCGCCTCCTTGCCCTCCGCCACGTCGTCGGCGTCCTCGGGACCCTCGTTCGCGCTGCGCCAGAGCAGCACCGCGCCGATGAGGAACAGCACGGCGACGACGCCGCTCACCAGCGCGTCGGGCAGCAGGGACAGCAACGAGCCGGCGGTGACCGCGATGGCCACCTGCAGCCCGAACGCCGTCCCGACGCCGACGAACACCGGCAGGGGCGGGAAGCGGGTGGCCAGGACGAGGCTGGCGAACAGGGTCTTGTCCGGGAGCTCGACCGGCAGGACGAGCACGAAGGCGGTCAGCACGACCGTCAGGGACACGGGGTTCTCACTTCCGTCGGGGCGCTGCCGGACGGATGCGGGCACGCCTCCGACCGGCAGCTGCCGGCGAGGGCGACTGCGGTCGAAGGTCTCGCCCACCCACGGCCGAGCGTGGGCCCGCTGACCGGGCACCCGGAGGCGCCAGCGTGTCGACCAGCGGACGGGGGGCTACTCCCCTTCTCGGCCGCCGAGCCTAACCCAGCGGTGCCGGTAATCCGGCTGCGGGCCGGGGTGACCCGCGCTACGGTCCGCGCCGTGCCGTTCCGTTGACGCCCGGCCAGGGCACCCCTGCCGCCCGCCGCCCGGCCGCTCGCGCGCCTGGCGGTGGGCTGGACCGCGCTGTCCGAGCTGGTACCGCTGTACCCGCTCTACGCGCTGCTGTTCCTCGACACCGGCCTCTCGGCCGCCGAGATCTCACTGCTGTTCGCCGCCTGGTCGGTCACGGCGCTGCTGACCGAGGTGCCGGCCGGGGCGCTGGCGGACCGCTGGTCCCGCCGGGGCGCGCTCGTCGCCGGTGGCGTCCTGGAGGCGGCCGCCTTCGTCGTGTGGACCGTCGCGCCGCAGACCACCGGCTTCCTCGCCGGCTTCGTCGTCTGGGGCGTGGCCAGCTCGCTGGTCTCCGGCACGGTCGAGGCCCTGGTCTACGACGGCCTGGCCGAGGTGGGCGCCGAGGCCGCCTTCACCCGGGTCAACGGCGCGATGACGTCGGCCGAGCTGCTCGTGCAGATCCCGACCGCGGCCGCGGCCAGCGGGCTCTATGCGCTCGGCGGCTACGCGCTGGTGGGCTGGGCCAGCGTCGCGGTCTGTCTGACCTGGGCGGCCCTCGCCCTGCTCTTCCCCGAGCCGCCGCGGGAGCGCGACGGCGCGACGCTGCTCGCCACCCTCCGCTGCGGCGTGGCCGAGGTCGTGCGCGTCCCCGCGCTGCGGCTCACCGTGCTCGCGGTCGCGCTGGTCGGGGCGATCGACGCGGTGGAGGAGTACTTCCCGGTGCTCGCCGGCGACCGCGGGGTACCCACGGTCGCCGTCCCGGCGGCCGTCCTGGGCATCACGCTGGCCGGGGTGGTCGGCGCCGCCCTGGGTGACCGGACCGACCGGCTGCCCGACCGTGTGCTGCCCGTGCCGCTGCTGCTCTCGGGCGTGCTGCTCGGGGCGGCGGCCGTGGTCTCCGGGCCGCCCGCGCTGGCGTTGGTGGCCGCCTCCTACGCGCTCTACCTGGCGGTGCTCGTGGTGGCCGAGGCCCGCCTGCAGGAGCGGATCGACAGCGCCCGCCGGGCCACGGTCACCTCGGTCGCCGGCCTGGGCACCGAGCTGGCCGCCCTGCTGGTGTTCGCGGCCTGGGCGCTGGGCGGCGTCGCGGCGGTGGCGGTCCTCGTGCTGGCCGTCGTCCCCGTGGTGGCGGTGGGCCTGCGCCGGCCGCCGGTCAGCTGACGCGGGCGGGAGCGCGACGGAGGTCCACCGACAGCCGGGGGAGCAGTGCATGCACCAACGGACCGATGGCCAGCGCGTACAGCACCGTGGCGACGCCCAGCGTGCCGCCGAGCAGCCAGCCGAGGGTGACGACCGCGACCTCGATCGAGGTGCGCACCAGCCGCACCGAGCGGCCGCTGCGGCGCACCAGACCGGTCATCAGCCCGTCGCGCGGACCCGGGCCGAGGTGCACGCCGATGTAGGCGGCGGTGGCGACGGCGTTGAGCGCGATGCCGAGGCCGACCAGCCCGACCCGCAGGGGGAGGGACGACGGCTCGGGCAGGACGGCGAGCGCGGCATCCAGCGCCAGGCCGATGACGACGACGTTGCTCACCGTGCCCAGCCCCGGCCGCTCGCGCAGCGGGACCCAGGCCAGGAGCACCAGCGCGCCGACGACCATCGTGACGACCCCGAGCGACCAGCCGAGCTGGCGGGCCAGGCCCTGGTGCAGCACGTCCCACGGCATGACCCCCAGGCCCGAGCGCACGAGCAGGGCCATGGACAGCCCGTAGAGCACCAGGCCCGCGTAGAGCTGGACGAGGCGGCGGGCCGGACGGGCGGTCAGGAACTGGTGCATGCCCCGATCCTCCGTCACGATTGGCCTGCCGACCACAGGCCAATCAGCAGGAGGTGGCATGGAGATGACGTCCGCGCGGTCGCTCGCCGTGCTCGTCGGCGACCTCGCCACCGACCGGCCGCCGCGCTACGCGGCGCTGGCCGGGCGCATCCGCCGGCTGGTCGCCGACGGCCGGGTGCCCCTCGGCACGCGGCTGCCGGCGGAGCGGGAGCTCGCGACGGCGCTCGCGGTCAGCCGGGCCACGGTCACCGCCGCATACACCCGGCTGCGCGAGGACGGGTGGGCCACCGCCCGGCAGGGTGCCGGGACGTTCGCGGCGCTGCCCGCCGGGCCGCACCGCGGTGCGTGGGTGCCCGGGCCGGCGGACGACGGCGCGATCGACCTCGCCCACGCCGCACCCGCGGCACCCGCCGCCGTCCCGGCCGCGCTGGCCGCGGCGCTCGAGGAGCTGCCCCGCTTCCTGGCCACGCACGGCTACCACCCCGCCGGCCTGCCCGACCTGCGGGCGCGGATCGCCGCGCGCTACACCGCCCGCGGCCTGCCCACGACCCCCGAGCAGGTGCTGATCACCAACGGCGCGCTGCACGGGGTCTCGATCGGGTTCTCGGCGCTGGTGCGGCGCGGGCAGCGGGTGCTGGTCGAGCAGCCGAGCTACCCCAACGCCCTGCAGGCCGCCCGCGCCCTCGGCGCTCGCGTCGTCCCCGTCGCACTCGACCCCGACGAGCCCGCCACCTGGCTCGACACCGCCGAGCGCACCCTGTCCGCCGTCCGGCCCGCGGCCGCCTACCTGATGCCGGACTTCCAGAACCCGACCGGCGTGCTGCTCGACGGAGCCGGCAGGGAGCGGCTGGCCCGGGCGCTGCGCCGCAGCGGCGTCCCCGCGGTGGTCGACGAGACGTTCGCCGAGCTCGGGCTCGACACGGCGGCGCCGCCGCCGCTGGCCGCCTTCGGCGCCGGGCACCTCTCCGTGGGGACGTTGAGCAAGGTGGCGTGGGGCGGCCTGCGGGTGGGGTGGGTGCGCGCCGAGGCCGACGTCGTCCGCCGGCTGACCGCCGTCGCCGTCCGGACCTCGATGTCCGGACCGGTCGTCGAGCAGCTCGCCGCCTGCGCGCTGCTCGACGGCCTGGACGGGTCACTGAGGGCCTGGCGCGAGCTGCTGCGCGAGCGCCGGTCGGTGCTGGCCGCCGAGCTGCGGCAGCGGCTGCCCGACTGGCGGGTGCCCGAGCCGGCGGGCGGCCTGGTGCTGTGGTGCGGACTGCCCTCGCCGCGCTCCCGCGCGCTGGTCGCGGCGGCCGAGCGGCTGGGGCTGCGACTGGCCGCCGGCCCGCTGTTCGGCACCGGCCACGCCCTCGACGACCGGCTGCGGCTGCCCTACACGCAGCCGCCGGACGTCCTGCGCCGGGCGGTGGCCCTGCTCGCGCGGGCCGACGCCGAGGCGACCGCGGCCCGGCCGCCGGCGGCCGCCGTCGACGAGCCGCAGTCGGTGGTCTGACCCGGGCTCAGCCGGTGCCCTGGACCGCGCGGGCCCGTCGCAGGTGGGCCGAGGGCGTCGTGCCGGTGACCGCCTGGAAGTCGCGGCTGACGTGGGCCTGGTCGAACCAGCCCAGGGACGCCGCCAGGCCCGCCAGGTCGCCGACCCCGCCGGCGGCGCCTCGCCCGATGATCAGCTGAGCTGATCCCAGCCGGTCCTGGCTCACCACCGGTCGTGAGCCAGGACCCGCGACGGTGATCCCAGCTGATCACGGAAGGCTCAGCCGCGGCGGTGGCTCCGGCGGGCGATGCGGGCGGCGAAGACGCCGGCGGCGTGGCCGTTGTCGATGTTGCTCACCACGACGCCGGGTGAGGCCGAGTTCAGCATCGTCAGCAGCGCGCTGAACCCGCCGAAGGAGCCCGGCTGCCCGGTCGACGTCGGGACGGCGACGATCGGCACGTCGGTGAGCACGCTGAGCAGGCCGGCCAGCGAGGCGTCGAGGCCCGCGACGACGACCAGGCAGTCGACGTCCTCGGGCAGCGCGTCGCCCGGCAGCCCGGGGCGGAACCGGCTGCCGCCGACGTCGTCCACCCGCAGCACCGCGGTGCCGGTGACGCGCGCGGCGAAGGCGGCCTCGGCGGCCACCGCGAGGTCACCGCCGAGCCCGCACAGCACCCCGATGCGGCCGACGGGCTCGGGCAGCGGGCCGACCGCCGCGGACATCGAGGCGGCGTCGACCGTGGTGTAGGCGTCGTGCTCGCTGGCCAGCGCGACCAGCGTCTCGGCGGGTGCCCGGACGACGACCGCCGGCCGGTCCGGGCACTGCCGGCGCGCCTCGCGGACCAGCGCGAGCACCTGCTCGGTGCTGCGGCCGGGTGCCCAGATGACGTCGGGCTCGGCCCGTGTCCCACGGGCCGGTGCGGCCGGCGGGACGGGCGGCTCGAGGGACGGCGGGGTGGTCGGTGGCACCGGGGCCAGGGTCGGCTCGGCGGGGCTGCCCAGGCCCAGGGGCGGGTCGGTGGGCTCGACGAGCAGCGGCGCGAAACCGCTGGTCACCGCGGTGGGGTCGGTCAGCGGGGAAGGCTGCACGGCAGGGACCCTAGGGGCCGGCGCGACCGGTTCCGGGGAGCCCGCGGGCACCGTGTCGTCCCAGGAGGACCCGTCCGTCACAGCAGCCCCGGCCGGGCCGGCGAGCGCGTCCGGTGGACCGTCGACGGCCCGGGTCTGGGTCACCGCCGAGAGCCGGACGACGCGGTCGCGGCCGCTGCGCTTGGCGTCGTAGAGGACGCCGTCGGCGGCGGCGAACAGGGTGCGCCGGTCGTCGCCGCGGGTGGCCGAGGCGATGCCGACGCTGATGGTCACCGGCACGGGCATCCCGAGCGCGGCCCAGTCGGTCCCGGCGACCGCGCGGCGGCAGCGCTCGAGCGCGAGCTCCGCCTGCTCGGCGGTGGTGTCGGGCAGCAGGACGACGAACTCGTCACCGGCCCAGCGGCACACGTCGTCGGTGTCGCGGCACCCGGCCACGAGGATGTCGGCGACCCGGCGCAGGACGTCGTCCCCGCCGGCGTGGCCGACGGCGTCGTTGACCTCCTTGAACCGGTCGACGTCCACCACGGCCAGCGCCGGTGCCGCACCGCTGCTGAGGAGACCGTCGAGGGTGGCCTCGGCGAAGCGGCGGTTGGGCAGGTGGGTGAGCGGGTCCTCGTAGGCCTGCCGGCGCAGCTGCCCGGCGGCCCGCTCGGTCTCCAGCAGGCTCTTGCGCCGGCCGAACAGCTCCACCCAGCGGGTGCGCCGCTCGTCGACCCGGTCCAGCTCGTCGGCCAGGTAGGCCTGCAGGTAGGGCAGTGCCCGCCCGGCGTCGTCCAGCTCGGCGTGCAGCGTGCACAGCTCGCGCAGCGCGGCCCGGCGCAGCCGCGGCAGGCCCTGCTCGGTCGCCGTGGCGAGGGCCTGGGCCAGCTGCTCGTCGGCGTCGCGGCCGTCCCCCTGCCGACGCAGCGCGCGGCCCAGGGCGAGCAGCGCCGCCGCGTGCAGCGCCCGGTCGGCGGTGGCGGTGGTCCGGACGGCGGCACGCAGCGGGTCCATGGCGGCGGCGTGCTCACCCAGGCCCACCAGCGCCCAGCCGTGCACCACCTGCGCGGCCACGACCGCCTCGGCCGACTCCGGCGGCAGCAACGCCAGCGCCTGCTCGGCCAGCGCGCGGGCCTCGGCGAAGTGCGGGGCGGCCGCGTCGGGGTCGCCGTCGTCGAGCAGCGCCTCGCCGAGCTCGGCGCACAGCTCGCCCAGGCAGCTGGCCGCGCGGGCGACGAGGACGTCGGGCCCGCTGTCGTCCGGCCGCAGCGCATCGGGGACGGCTGCCGCGGCCACGGCGGTCTCGTGCGCCCGGCGCTGGTAGTCCAGCGCGAGCGGCATCAGCTCGAGGTCGGCGAGCACACCGGCGAGGGCGGTCAGCGTCTCCACCAGCAGGGTGGACGGCGGCAGCGCGGGGTGGAGCAGGCTGGCCGCCTCCACCGCCTCGTCCATGGCGGCGTCGATGCGGCGCGAGAGCAGCTCGATGCGGGCGTGCCGGGCCAGGCCGGCGGCCCGCTGCAGCTCGTCCTCGGTGGCGTCGAAGGCGGCCTTGGCCGAGCGCACCAGCGCGATGGCCAGCGCCGCGTGGGAGGCGCGCGGATCGCCGTCCTCGGACGCGGTGGCGCCGTCGATCAGCTCGGCCACGCCGGCGTGCAGGTCCAGCCCGGCCGCCGCGCCGGGTCCGGACGCGGGCCCGACGGGGTCGCCGACGAGGGTGAAGCCGGCCCTCCGCAGCCGTCGCACGAGCAGCTCGGCGCGCAGCGTGTCGGCCCAGGCCCGGCCCAGGTCGGCGGGACGACCGCCGTCCCGCGGTGCGGGGGCCACGTAGGGGGAGGAGTCGGTGCCGACTTCGGCCAGCAGTTCCTCGGCGTCGTCGAGCTGCCAGTTGGCGAGAGCGGCGGTCACCCGGTGGTGCAGGGCTCCGGGAGGCACGAGCGCACTGTGCCTGCCGCTGTCAATGGAGTCGAGCACCGGACGGGGGGCACGCCGGGGGTCCCGGGCACTCCCGTCACTGTCGTCCCACCCGGTCCGCGCCGTCACGGGGCACCCTCGCCGGCGGTCCGGCCGCCGTGGGCGCGGACCCGGTTGCGCCCCCCGCGCTTGGCGGTGAACAGGTGCAGGTCGGCGGTGTCGAACAGCGAGCGCCAGCCCAGCGGCTCGTCCTCGGTGGCCGCGGCGGTGGCCACACCGATGCTCACCGTCACCGGCTCGGGCAGCTGCAGGTCACCCCAGTAGGCGTCGGCCACCGCGGCGCGCAGCCGGTCGGCGGCGGTCAGCGCCTGGGCCGCCGTCGCCGCCGGCAGGACGACGAGGAACTCGTCGCCGGCCCACCGGTACACCTCGTCGCCGGTGCGGCAGTGCTCGCGCAGCAGGTCGGCGACCCGGCGCAGCACCTGGTCGCCGTGCGAGTGGGAGGTGTCGTCGTTGACCGCCTTGAACCGGTCGATGTCGACCACGGCCAGCGACACCGGCTCGGCGCCCAGCCGCATGCCGCCCAGCCGGCGCTCGGCGCTGCGCCGGTTGCCCAGGCCGGTGAGCGGGTCCTCCAGCGCCACCCGGCGCAGGTGCGCGGTCTGCCGCTCGGCCTCGCGCAGCCGGCTGCGCCGCACGAACATCTCCGCCCACAGCTCCCGGCCGCGGGCGTGCGCGCGGCCGGTGTCGGCGCGGTAGGCCTCCAGCCAGTGCAGCGCCTCGACCGGGCGGCCCATCGCCGCGGTGCCCTGGCCCAGCTCCAGCAGGCACTGCCGGTAGCGCCTGCGGTCGCCGGCGGCAGCGAAGGCCCCGGCCGCGTCGACCAGCCGGTCGGTCGCCTCGGCGTCGTGGCCGCCGCCGGACCGGTTCCGGGCCAGCCGGGTCAGCAGTCGGGCGAGCACCAGGTCGGCGTAGCCGCGCAGCCACGTCCCGCCGTCCCGGTGCACGCGCTTGTGCGCGCGGCGCATGGGGCCGAGGCCGTCCTCCACCTCGCCGCAGCAGGCGATCGCCCACGCCTGGACGACGTCGAGCAGGTCCTGGTCGCCGGGCGCGGGCTCCCAGTCCAGCGCGCGGGCGGCCTCGGCGCAGTCCACCGACGTCCCGGCCAGCTCGCGAGCGCGCTCGGCCTGGCCGCGGCGGTGCAGCGTCTGGGCCAGTTCGGCGTGCTGCTGGGCGCACAGCTGCAGCAGCCGCCAGCGGTCGGCCAGGCCCGGTAGCTGGTCCGCCACCCGGGAGCCCTGGAGCGCCTGCGCCACGGCGAGCTCCTCCAGGTCGAGCGCGGCCAGGGTCAGTGCGAGCCACAGGTGGGCCTGGTGCAGAGCGCGGGACGGTTTCTCGGCTGCCGCGGTCTCGGTCAGCAGGCTGGCGTCGATGGCCAGCACCATCCCCGTGTCGGCGTGGTCGGCGGCCACCTCCACGTGGGCCAGGTGGGCCAGGGTCAGCGCCGTCTGCGCGGAGGGCGGGCAGCTGCCCAGGGCCTCGCGGGCGGCCGACACCTCGGCCGTGACGGTCTCGGGGTCGCCGTCCACCAGGCCGCGGCGGGCGGCCAGCGCGTGCCGCCAGGCGGCCCAGCAGGGGTCGGTCGCGGCGTCCAGGGTCGCGGCGGCGCGGTCGTGCTCGGCGGTGAAGGCGGCGGGGTCGTCGCGGTCGCTCGCGGACAGCAGGCGCCAGAGCGCATCGTCGAGGTCACCCTCGGTGAGGCGTTCTGGGCCGGGGGTCACGCACTGCCTCCCACCACGGTGTCCGGCCGCTGCGCGACCACGGGTCCGATGACCAGCGTGGCGACTCCCCCCGGGTGGGGCATCCGCCCTCGCCCGACCGCTCTACCCTCGTCGGGTGCCTGGGACGCCTCCGACGCGGTACGCCTATCTCGGCCCTGAGGGTACCTTCGCCGAATCGGCTCTGATCAGTGCCGTTGGCGCGGACGAGGGTGTCCGGCAGCCCGCCGCCGGGGTGCCGGCGGCGTTGGCCGCCGTCCGCTCGGGGGACGCCGACGCCGCGCTCGTCCCGCTGGAGAACTCGGTCGAGGGCTCGGTGCCGGCCACCATGGACGGCCTGGCCGACGGCGACCCGCTGCTGATCACCCGCGAGGTGTTCCTGACGGTCTCCTTCGTCCTCGCCGGCCGCCCGGGGACGACGCCGGCCGACGTCCGCTCGGTGGTCAGCCACCCGCACGCCCTGGCGCAGACCGCCGGCTCGCTGGCGCGGCTGCTGCCCGGCGTCGTCCCGCTGCCGGCCACCTCCACCGCCGAGGCTGCCCGGCAGGTCGCGGCCGGGGAGCACGACGCCGCCGTGTGCGCGCCGATCGCCGCCGAGCGGTACGGGCTGACCGCACTGGCCGAGGACGTCGCCGACCGGCCCGGCGCCGTCACCCGGTTCGTGCTGGTCGCGCCGCCGGGGCCGCTGCCCGAGCCGACCGGCAACGACAAGACCTCGCTGGTCGCCGTCGTCGGGGACCGCACCGGCGCGCTGCTGGAGGTGCTGGGCGAGTTCGCCGTCCGCGGCATCAGCCTGACCCGCATCGAGTCGCGGCCGACCCGCGAGCGGCTCGGCGTCTACTCCTTCTCCCTCGACTGCGAGGGGCACGTCGCCGACGCACGGGTGGGGGAGGCGCTCTCCGGCCTGCACCGGGTCTGCGACGACGTGCGGTTCCTCGGCTCCTACCCGCGCGCCGACGGCCGGGAGAACAAGCCCGTGACGCCGGTGTCGACCGACGCGGCGTTCCGCGAGGCCGCCGGCTGGCTCCAGCGGGTGCGCGCCGGCCGCGTCTGAGGGAGGACCCCGTCCTCCTCACCGCTCGCACGCTCGCGGCGGGCCCCTGCAGGAGGGCCGCTCGCACCCTCCGCAGTTGATCATGGGGCTGGCGCCGACTCCTGCGGCGGGTCGTCGCGTGTCGCCCGCGTCAACCCCATGATCGACTCGGGGCCGCTGCGATCACGTGGGGGACGAGGCGGACGCGGTCAGCTCCCGCTCGGGCTCGGGGGTGGGGCGCCGCCGGGCCAGCCGGCCGGGCCACCAGGTGCGGTCGCCCAGCAGCGCGACCGCCGAGGGCACCACCAGCGAGCGGACGACGAAGGTGTCGAGCAGGACGCCGAAGCCGACCAGGAACGCCAGCTGCACGAGGAACAGCAGGGGCAGCACCGACAGCGCGCCGAAGGTCGCTGCCAGCACCAGCCCGGCGCTCGTGATGACCCCGCCGGTGACCGCCAGCGCCCGCAGGACGCCGTCCCGCGTGCCGTGCCGCAGCGACTCCTCGCGGGCGCGGGTCATGAGGAAGATGTTGTAGTCGATGCCCAGCGCGACGAGGAACACGAAGCCGATCAGCAGGATGCCGGGGTCGCTGCCCGGGAAGCCGAAGACGCCGTCGAAGAGCAGCGCGGCCACCCCGACCGTGGCCCCGACGCTGAGGACGACGGTCGCCATCAGCAGCAGTGGCGCCACCAGCGCGCGCAGCAGCAGCGCCAGGACGACGGTGATCACGACGAGCACGGTCGGCACGATGACCCGCAGGTCCCGGGCGGCGGTCTCACGGGCGTCGAGGTTGCTCGCGGTGTCGCCGCCGACGAGCGCGGCCGGGTCCGCGGCGTCGAGCTCGGTGCGCAGTTGCTGCACCACCTCGATGGCCTCGGTGCTGTCGGCCGGGACGCCGAGCACCACGTCGAGCCGGACCAGGCCGTCGACGACGACCGGCGGGCCGCCCGGGGCTCCTCCCGTGAACGGCGCCACGGTCGCGACGCCGTCCGTGCCCGTGGCCGCCTCGGCGACCGCCGGCCAGCTGTCCTCCGGCGTGACGACGACGGTCGGGCTGCCCGAGCCGGCGTCGAAGTGCCGCGCCAGCGCCTCCTGACCGGCGACGCCGTTGGACTCGCCCCGGATGGCGTCGGTGAAGGTGATGCCCGAGGCGTCGTAGCTGGGTGCGAAGACGGCGGCCGCCACCAGCGCCAGCGTGCTCACCGCGAGCACCCGGCGGGGACGGCGTCCCACCGCGGCGGCGACCCGCTGCCAGCCGCGGCCCTGCGGCGGCTCGACGCCGTACCGCGGGCGGAACGGCCAGAACGCGGCCCGGCCGAGCAGGGTGAGTGCCGCGGGGAGGAAGGTCAGCGCGGCCAGCACCGACAGCGTGACGCTGACCGCGGAGATCGGGCCCAGGCCGCGGTTGGAGGCCAGGTCCGACAGCAGCAGGCACAGCACGCCGAGCACGACGGTCGCGCCGGAGGCCACGATCGGCTCCCACGACCGGCGCAGCGCGACCGCCATGGCCGCGTACTTCGACTGCTCGCGGCGCAGCTCCTCGCGGAAGCGGGCGACCAGCAGCAGGCCGTAGTCGGTGGCCGCGCCGACGACCAGGATGGACGCGATGCCCTGGCTCTGACCGTTGACGGTGATCACCCCGGCATCGGCCAGCAGGTAGGCGACCGCGTTGCCGGCGGTCAGCGCGAGGCCGGCGGTCGCGATGACCAGGAACGGCAGGATCGGGCTGCGGTACACCACCAGCAGGATCAGCAGGACGACGCCGAACGCGGCGAGCAGCAGCAGGCCGTCGATGCCGGCGAAGCCGTTGGCGAAGTCGGCGAAGATCCCGCCCGGGCCGGTGACGAAGGTGTCCGTGCCCTCCACGTCGAGCGTGGCGCGCAGGTCCTCGACCAGCGGGACGATCTCGTCGCCGACCTCGGGGTCCAGCGGGAGCAGCACCTGCACCGCCGCGCCGTCCGCCGAGGGGATGGGTGGGGACGGCGGTGCGGCCAGCGCCCCGGCGTCCTCGGCGACCCGGGCCGCCTCCTGCGCCCGCTCGCCGACGGCCTGCAGCGTGGCGGCGTCGAGCGGCCCGTCGCCCTCCCACAGCAGGATCGCCGGGATCGCCTGCACGGGGGAGAAGCGCTGCTGCAGGTCGGCGACGCGGGTGGACTCGGCGCTGTCGGGGAGGAAGGCCGCCGTGTCGTTCTCCTGCAGCCCGGTGAGCTGCGCGCTGAGCGCCGACAGCGGGCCGGCCCCACCGAGCCAGACGAGCAGGACGAGGGCGGGGAGCAACCAGCGGAGCCGGGCCATGGGATCTTCTCTCGATGTTCGACAATCTCGACGATCGAGAGACTAGGCTGAGCGGCGGTCGTGGGCAACGGGAGGCGGAGTGGACGTCGAGGAGCGCCGGGAGCTCGCCCTGCTGCTGCGCCGGCTCACCGTGGAGCTCGACGCCGTCGGCCAGCGGTTCGCCGAGCTGCACGGGCTGGGGCGCACCGACGTCCGGGCGATGGTGGCGATCATGGACGCCGCCCGCCGCGGGGAGGCGCTGACGGCCGGCGCGCTCGGCCGGGCCGTGGACCTCAGCTCGGCGTCGGTGACCGCGCTGGTCGACCGGCTGGAGCGGGCCGGCCACGTGCGCCGGGTGCGCGACCCTGCCGACCGGCGCCGGGTCGTGCTGGAGATGTCGGAGTCGGCGATGGCCGCCGGCGGGCAGTTCTTCGGCGGGCTGCAGCGCGACCTGGTGGCCGCGATGGCCGGCCACACCGACGAGGAGCTGGCCGTCGTCCGCCGGTTCCTCGAACAGGTGACCGACGTGGTGGTGCGGCACGCCCGGCCTGGCGGCTGAGCGCTCTGTGCACGGGTGGTGGTCTGAGCGACCCCTGAGACGACCACCGGTGCACACAGCGCCGGGGTGGCGAGTCCTCAGAGGTAGAGGCCGGTGGACTCCTCGATCCGCTCGGCGGCGACGGCGTGCACGTCGCGCTCGCGCAGGATGATCAGCTCCTCGCCGTGCACCTCGACCTCGTGCTGGTCCTCGGGGGAGAAGAGCACCTGGTCGCCGACCTTCACCTGGCGCACGCTCGACCCCACGCCGCGGGCCTCGCCCCAGACCAGCCGCTTGGCCACCTGCGCGGTCGCGGGGATGAGGATGCCGCCGCTGGAGCGGCGTTCGCCGTCCTCCCTGCGCAGCGCCACCAGGATGCGGTCGTGCAGCATCTTGATCGGCAGCTTCCCTGCGGTGTCCGGCACGCCGATCACGGTACGCGGCGGTGCGGCCCCATCCGGAGCTCACCCCGAACACGCGAGGGGTGAGGGGATGGGGTCCTTCTGCTATGACCAGCCGAGCTCGTGCAGCCGGTCGTCGTCGATGCCGAAGTGGTGCGCGATCTCGTGCACGACGGTGATCGTGACCTCCTCGACGACCTCCTCGGCGGTCGAGCAGATGGCGCAGATGGCCTCGCGGTAGATCATGATCCGGTCCGGCAGCGCGCCGCCGTACTCCCAGCCGCGCTCGGTGAGCGCGTACCCCTCGTAGAGGCCGAGGAGGTCCGGCTCGTCGGCGTTGCGGTCCTCCACCAGGACGACGACGTTGTCCATCAGGGCCAGCAGCTCCGGCGGCACCTGGTCGAGGGCGTCGGCGACCAGGCCCTCGAACACCTTGAGGGGGAGCGGCCTCACCAGGAGGTCGGCAGCGGCCGGCCCTCCTCGTAGCCGGCCGCGCTCTGCACGCCCACGACCGCCTTCTCGTGGAACTGGTCGACGGTGCGGGCGCCGGCGTAGGTGAACGACGAGCGCACCCCGGCGACGATCCCGTCGACCAGGTCCTCGACGCCCGGCCGCGCCGGGTCCAGGTACATCCGCGAGGAGGAGATGCCCTCCTCGAACAGGCCGGCGCGCGCCCGGTCGAAGCCGCTCTGGGTCGACGTCCGGGCCCTGACCGCGCGGGCCGACGCCATGCCGAAGGACTCCTTGTACAGCCGGCCCGAGCCGTCGTCGTGGATGTCGCCGGCGCTCTCGTAGGTGCCGGCGAACCACGAGCCCACCATCACGTTCGCCGCACCCGCGGCCAGGGCCAGGGCGATGTCGCGCGGGTGCCGCACACCGCCGTCGGCCCAGATGTGCTTGCCCAGCGCCCGGGCCGCGGCCGCGCACTCCTCGACCGCGGAGAACTGCGGCCGGCCGACGCCGGTCATCATCCGCGTGGTGCACATGGCGCCCGGGCCGACGCCGACCTTGACGACGTCCGCCCCCGCCTCGATCAGGTCGCGCGTGCCCTCGGCGGTGACCACGTTGCCCGCCACGACCGGCGCCGACCCCGCCACCGACCGGGCGGCGCGCACCGCCTCCACCGCCTTCTCCTGGTGCCCGTGCGCGGTGTCGACGACGAGCACGTCGACGCCGGCGGCCAGCAGCGCCCCGGCCTTGCCGGCCACGTCGCCGTTGATGCCCACGGCCGCGGCGGTGAGCAGGTGCCCGTCGGCGTTCACCGCGGGCTGGTAGAGCGCCGAGCGCAGCGCGCCCTTGCGGGTGATGACGCCGACCAGCCGGTCGCCCTCGACCACGGGCGCGGCGCTGATCCGCTCACCGGACAGCACGTCGAAGATCTTGGGCAGGTCGGTGCCGGCGGGGACGGTGAGCGGGTCCTCGGTCATGACCTGGGACAGCTGGGTGAACCGGTCCACGCCCTGGCACTGGCCGTCGGTGACCACGCCGACGGGGACGAGACCGTCCCGGCCATCCACCACCACGACGATGCCGTGCGCGCGCTTGGTCAGCAGCGACAGCGCGTCGGCGACGGTCGAGGTGGGGGAGAGCGTGATCGGGGTGTCGTAGACCGGGTGGCGGGTCTTGATCCAGGACACCACCTCGGAGACGACGTCCACCGGGATGTCCTGCGGCAGCACGGCCAGCCCGCCGCGGCGCGCCACGGTCTCGGCCATCCGCCGTCCGGAGATGGCCGTCATGTTGGCGACGACGACCGGGATCGTCGTGCCCACGCCGTCCGGGGTGGTCAGGTCGACCTCGAGCCGGGAGCCCACGGTGCTGTGGTTGGGCACCATGAAGACGTCGGCGTAGGTGAGGTCGGTGGCTGGGCGCTGGCCGTTCAGGAACCGCATGACGGCCATTGTCCCGCACGCAGGGCCGGGCGAGATCGCGCGATCTCGCACGCTCGCGGCCCCGTGTCCGTGCGAGATCGCGCGATCTCGCCGGATCAGGGCACCGGGACCGGCTCGGCCTCGGTGAAGCCGGTGCGCGGCATCGCCGTCCACACCGGGGTGCGGCGCAGCAGGGCGGCGACCAGCCCGCGCAGCCGGAACCAGGCGTGCAGCTGCCGGTAGCCGACGTTCTCGAGCAGCCCGGCGAGCAGCAGCACGCCGACCTCGCGGCCGCGCGTGTAGCGGGCGTAGGAGAACTCCTCGACCGCGACGGCGGCGGTCGACAGCAGCGTGCCCAGGCCGAGGGCCAGCCCGAACATGACCAGCGCGGTGCTCGTGTCGAGGGCCCCGAGGAACGCGGCCAGCACCACGGAGGCGAGACCGACGACCTCCACGACCGGCCCGAGCAGCTCGAAGAGCAGGAAGAACGGCAGCGCCAGGACGCCGACCGGGCCGAAGCGCGGGTTGCCGATCATCCGCCGGTGCTTCCACAGCAGCTGGGCCAGCCCGTGCGACCAGCGGCGGCGCTGCCGACCGAGGACGGCGAGGGTCTCGGGCACCTCGGTCCAGCAGACCGGCTCGGGCACGAACACCACCCGGTGCGGACGGCGCTGGCGGCGCAGGTGCTCCTGCAGGGTGACCACCAGCTCGGCGTCCTCGGCGAGGGAGAGCGCGTCCAGGCCACCGACCTCGACGACCAGGTCGCGCCGGAACAGACCGAAGGCGCCGGAGATGATCAGCAGCGCGTTGGCGTCGGCCCACCCGGTGCGGCCGAGGAGGAACGAGCGCAGGTACTCGACGACCTGGAAGCGGACCACCCACCGGGAGGACAGCCGCGGCTCCAGGACGCTGCCGCGGGCCACCCGCGCGCCGTTGGCGGCCCGGATGACGCCGCCGGCGGCGACCACGTTGGCCGGGTCCTCGACGAAGGGGCGGGCCACCTGCACGAGCGCCTCGGGCTCGAGCAGCGAGTCGGCGTCGACCATGCACACCAGGGGGTGCCGGGCGACGTTGAGCGCTGCGTTCAGCGCGTCGGACCGCCGTCCGACGCTGGTCTTGCGGACGACGGTCAGCGGGTCGCCGGTCGTCGCGCGGTGCACCGACAGGACCTCGCCGTCCACCGGCAGGTCGGCGGTCGGCCGGGCGGCGACCTGCACCAGGCCGAAGCGCTCGGCGACCTTCTCGAAGGTGCGGTCGGTCGATCCGTCGTCCACCAGCACGACCTCGAGCACCGGGTACCGCTGGGCGAGGACGGCGGCCAGCGTGTCGAGGATGCCGGCCTCCTCGTCGTGCGCGGGGATGAGCACCGAGACGCCGGGGGTGAGCGGGCTGGCGAAGATCTCCTCGTGGCCCTCGGAGCCGTCCCAGCGGCGGCTGTGCGAGACCCGGCGGGCACCGGCCAGGACCAGCCCGAGCATCACCAGGTCGAGCAGCAGGGTGTAGCCGAGGACGACCCAGCTCATCGTGAGCAGGACGTCGAGTCCGAGCTCGCGCATCACGCACCGACCAGCCGGCGGCGCCGCGGCACTGCGTCCAGGGTGGCCGCGGCGGCCGCCCCGATGGGGCCGCCGCGGGCGGCGGCGTCGGACAGCAGCGACTCGCCCTCGGCGCCGAGGGCGACCAGCGCGTCGCCGCAGGCGGCCGCGACCTCGCGGGCGGGGCAGGTCAGCCCGGCGAGCAGCGCCGGCGCCCCGGTGGGGTCGCCGATGCGCCCGAGCGCCTCGGCAGCGGCCCGGCGCAGCGCGGGGAGCGCGACGTCGACCAGGACGTCGGCCAGCGGCTCGGTGCAGCCCGGGTCGCCGATCCGGCCCAGCGCGGTGGCCGCGGCGCGCCGGACGTCCTCCGGCTGGCGCGGGTCGGTGAGCAGCTCGGCCAGGGCGGGGCAGGCGACGACGTCCCCGTGCAGGCCGACGACGTCGGCCGACAGCGCCCGGGCGGCCGGCGACCCGGTGACGAGCGTGGCACGCAGGGCCGGCAGGACGGCGGTGCCCAGGTCGAGGACGGCCATGCCGACGACGCCGGCGGGCAGCGGGCGCGCGGTGGTCAGGGCGGCCAGCAGGCCGTGGACGGCGGCGGGGTCGCCGACCCGGCCCAGGGCGCGGGCCGCGGCGCAGCGCACCTCGATCGAGCGGTCGGCGAGCAGCGCGGTCAGCCGGGCGAGGTGGTCGCGGCCGGCGGTGCTGCCCAGCAGCGTCGCGGCGCGCCCGCGGCGCCAGGCCGCCCGGGCGTCCAGGTCGGCGACCGCGCGGGCGACGGCGCCGCGGCGGGTGAGCGCGGTCTGGATCGCCTCGCGGTCGGCGCCGCGCAGCTGGGGCAGCAGGTGCAGCAGGACCTCGTCGAGGTCGGGCGGGGCCGCGGTGACGGCGTCGGGGTCGCCGTCGTCGAGCAGGTCGTACACCAGGGCCATGAGCCCGGCCCGGTTCTCCTCGGCGGCGGCCAGCCGGCGGGCCCGGGTGGTGTGCACCGCCGCGACCGCGACCAGCAGCACCACGACCAGGACGCCGAGCACGGCCGTCGCCACCGCGGCCGGCGCGGCGAGGGAGTTCACGCCGGGACGGCGGGGAGGGCCGCGGTGACCCGGCTGACCAGCTCGCGCGTGCTGAACGGCTTGGCGATGAAGTCGGTGGCACCGGCGGCGAAGCCGCGCTCGAGGTCGGGGTCCTGCGACTTGGCGGTCAGCAGCAGCACCGGCGTCCGGGCGAGGGCCGGGTCGGCGTCGGCGCGCAGCGCCCGGCACACCTCCAGGCCGTCCATCCGCGGCATGAGCCAGTCGAGCACCACGAGGTCGGGGCGCAGCCGGCGGGCGGCGGCCAGCCCGGACTCGCCGTCGGACTCGACGGTCACCTCCAGGCCCAGCCGCTGCAGGCGGAAGGCGACGAGGTCGGCGACGACGGGGTCGTCGTCGACCACGAGGACGTGCGGCATGGTGCTCTCCCATCCGATGGGGTGGACGAACCCGGTATCGGCAGGACACACGTGTGACTGAAGTGGTACCTGTGGCGATCCGGTCGCGACCGCGTTCGGTTCAAGGAAGCGGTGCCGGCGGCCGACACCCGGAGCGTGCTACCGCATCGCGCACGCCGTCCCGCCGCCGAGCCGCTGCCCCTCCGGGTGCTGCTCCGGCGTCCCCTGCTCGTGGCGCTGTCCGGGGTGTCCGTCGTCGCGCTGACCCTGCTGGGGCTCGCGGTGCTCGTCGTCCCCGTGCTCGGGAACCGGATCACGACGTACGACCGGATGGCGTGGGCCCTGCAGGACAGCCACGTCGCGATGCTCAACCAGGAGACCGGGCTGCGCGGCTACCTCATCACCCGTGAGGAGCGCTTCCTGCAGCCCTACGAGGCGGGGGTGGCCGACCTGGAGGCGGTCGACGCGGAGATCGCCTCGTGGACCGGGGTCGACGCCGAGCTGGCCGGCCGGCTGGCCGAGCTGACGACGGCCCACCAGGAGTGGACCGAGGACTGGGTGCGCCCCATGCTGTCCGAGCAGCCGGCGGTGGGGGACGCCGTCGCGCTGGCCGAGCTGCTGAGCCAGGACAAGGCGCTGTTCGACCACTACCGGGCGGTCGAGGCCCAGGCGCGCGCCGCGGTCGAGGAGCGGCGGGCCGGTGCGATGGCGCTGCAGCAGCTCGCGCTCTACGCTGGTGCGCTCTTCGGGCTGGGCACGGCGGTGGCGGTCGCGGCCGTCCTGCGGCGGGCGTACCGCCGGTTGGAGACCCAGGTCGTCCCGCCCACCCAGGAGGTGCGCGACGCCCTCGCGGCACTGGCGGCCGGGGACCTCACCCGCCGCGCCGGCGAGTCCGGGTCGGCCGAGCTGCGCCGGATCGCCGCCGACGTCAACGCCCTCGGGAACGTGCTGCAGGAGCGCAACGAGCTGGTCGCCGCCCGAGAGCAGGACCTGGTCGCCGCGCGGGACGACGCCGAGCGCGCCGGGCAGGCCAAGACCGCGTTCCTCGCGACGATGAGCCACGAGATCCGGACGCCGCTCAACGCCGTCCTCGGCCTGACCGACCTGCTGCTCGCGACCGACCTCACCGACGAGCAGCGCGGCCACCTCGAGACCGTCGCCGGCAGCGGGGACAGCCTGCTGTCCCTCATCAACGACATCCTCGACTTCTCCAAGATCGAGGCCGGCGAGCTGGACCTGGAGGCCGCGCCGTTCGACCTGGTCGGCGTCGTCTACGACGTGGCCCAGCTGCTGGCGCCCACGACCAGCGGCGCCGGGCTGGACCTGCTCGTCGACGTCGCCGGCGACGGGCCGTGGCAGGTGGTCGGCGACGGCAGCCGGTTCCGCCAGGTCGTCACCAACCTCGTGGGCAACGCGGTCAAGTTCACCTCCGCGGGCCACGTCGTCCTCCGGCTCACCGGGGTGGCCTCCGACGGGCGGCTGCGGTGCTGGCTGTCGGTCGCGGACACCGGGATCGGCATCGGCCCCGACCAGCGCCACCGGCTGTTCCGCTCCTTCAGCCAGGTCGACGCCTCGGTGACCCGATCCTACGGGGGCACGGGCCTGGGCCTGGCGATCAGCCAGCGCATCGCGCGGGCCATGGGCGGCGACATCCAGGTGCAGAGCGAGCTCGGCGTCGGGTCGACCTTCACGGTGGCGCTCGACCTGCCGCTGGCCCCGGCCGTGCCCGACGGCCCGTCCGCCGACGCCCTGACCGGCCTGCGGCTGCTGGTGGTCGACGACAGCCCCACCAACCTGCGGATCCTCGAGCACCAGCTGACCCGGCACGGTGCCGAGTGCGTCCTCGCGGGCAGCGGTCCCGCGGCCCTCGAGCTGCTCGACCGGGGGACCGGGATCGACGTGGCCGTCCTCGACCTCGACATGCCGGGCATGGACGGCGACGTGCTCGCCGCGCGGCTGCGGGCCCGGCCCGGGACGGCGGACCTGCCCCTGGTCCTGGTGAGCAGCTCCGCGACGCTGCCCCCGGAGCGCTACGCCGACTTCGACGCCCGGCTCAACAAGCCGGTCCGGCCCGAGCGGCTGGCCCAGACGGTGCGCTCGGTCGCCCTCCGCGGCCGGGCCGAGGGCGCCGCCGGCGGGGAGCGGGGGAGGCCCGCGCTGCCCGTCCCGGCCCGGTCGCTGCGCGTGCTGGTCGCCGAGGACAACGCGGTGAACGCCCAGCTCATGGGCCTCTACCTGCGCCAGCTGGGCCACGAGTGCACGCACGTCGGCGACGGCGAGCAGGCGGTGGACGCCGTCCTGCGCGGCTCCTACGACGTCGTCCTGATGGACGCCCAGATGCCGGTCCTCGGCGGGGTCCAGGCGACCGCCGCCATCCGCCTGCTGCCCTTGGCGAGGCAGCCGCGGGTCTACGCGGTGACCGCCAGCGTGCTCGCCGCCGACCGCACGGCCTTCCTCGAGGCCGGCGCCGACGGGTTCCTGACCAAGCCGATCCGGATGGCCACGCTGCGGGACGCCCTCGACGAGGTCGCCCTGACGCCGTCCGCCGCGCCGGCCGCCCCGGCACCGGAGCCGGGTGCCGAGCTCGACCCCGACACGGTCGAGGACCTGCGCGACCTCGGCGACGAGGCCTTCGCACACCTCTACCACCGCTACCTCGCCACCCTCGACGAGGCGGTCGCCGCGATCGTGGCCGCGGCCGACCGGCCCTCCTGGTCGGTGGACGACGAGGGCTCGGTGCCCCGGCTCGCGCACGGGCTCAAGGGCAGCAGCGCGGCGCTGGGCGCGACCGCGCTGGCGCAGGTGTGCCACAGCCTGGAGACCGTCGACCCCGGCACCCTCGCCGTGGGCGACACGCTGGCCGCCCTGGACCGGGAACGGTCCCGGGCGCGGGCCGCCGTCACCGCACTGCTCGCCGGCACCGGCCGGGGTGGACAGGCCGGGTGAGTGGGGTCCTCCACGGGCACCTGGCCGCGGTGCCACCCCGGGGATGAGAGACTGGTCAGAGTGATCGACCTGCGCCTGGTGCGTGAGCACCCCGACCTCGTCAAGGCCAGCCAGCGAGCCCGCGGGGCCGACGAGTCCCGGGTCGACGAGCTGCTCGCCGCCGACGCCGCCCGCCGCGACGCCGTCAAGCGCGCCGACGACCTGCGCGCCGAGCAGAAGGCGGCCTCGCAGGCGGTGAAGAAGGCGTCCCCGGAGGAGCGGCCGGCGGTCCTCGAGCGGGCCCGCGCGCTCGCCACGGAGGTCAAGGAGGCCGAGGAGGCGCTGCGCGCGGCCGACGCCGCGCTGCGCGAGGCGCACCTGCGCATCCCGAACGTCGTGCACGACGGCGTCCCGCCCGGCGGTGAGGACGACGCGGTGACCCTGCGCACCGTCGGCGAGGTGCCCGCCTACGACTTCCCGGTGCGCGACCACCTGGAGATCGGCGAGGCGCTCGGCGCGATCGACACGGAGCGCGGGGCCAAGGTCTCCGGCGCCCGCTTCTACTTCCTCACCGGGCCGGGCGCGATGCTGGAGTTCGCGCTGGCCCAGCTGGCGATCGGCCAGGCGGTGTCGGCGGGCTTCACCCCCGTCGTCGCCCCGGCGCTGGTGAAGCCCGCGGCCATGGAGGGCACCGGCTTCCTCGGCGAGCACGACGAGGAGGTCTACCGGGTCGAGCGCGACGACCTCTACCTCGTGGGCACCTCCGAGGTCGCGCTGGCCGGGATGCGCAGCAACGAGGTCCTCGACCTCTCCGGTGGGCCGCTGCGCTACGCCGGCTGGTCGTCCTGCTTCCGCCGCGAGGCCGGCTCCTACGGCAAGGACACCCGCGGCATCATCCGCGTGCACTGGTTCGACAAGGTCGAGATGTTCAGCTTCTGCCGGCCCGAGGAGGCCGCCGAGGAGCACCTGCGGCTGCTGGCCTGGGAGGAGCAGTTCCTGCAGGCCCTCGAGCTGCCCTACCGCGTCGTCGACATCGCCGCGGGCGACCTGGGCACCAGCGCCGCCCGCAAGTACGACATCGAGGCCTGGTTCCCGTCGCAGGACACCTACCGCGAGCTGACCAGCACCTCGGACTGCACCACCTTCCAGGCCCGGCGGCTCCACACCCGCTACCGGGACGCCGACGGGAAGAACCAGACCGCGGCCACGCTCAACGGCACGCTGTGCGCGGTGGCCCGCACCATCGCCTGCCTGCTCGAGGTGCACCAGCGCGCCGACGGGTCGGTGCACGTCCCGGAGGCGCTGCGCCCCTGGCTGGGCGGCGTCGAGGCGCTCACCCCCGGCATGACGCTCACGGCGCCGACGCCGGCGCCGGTCGCATGACGGCTGACCGGCCGGGCGTGCTCCCCAGCACCGGCAGGGCCGGTGCCCGAGCGGACGACGTCGTCGAGCTGGGTGACCTGGGTACCTGGCGGCCCAAGCTGGTGGCCAGCGACCTCGACGGCACGCTGCTCACCTCCGACGGGGAGGTCAGCCCGCGCACCCGGGCCGCGCTGGCCGCGTGCTGGGACGCCGGCATCCCGGTGGTCGGGGTGACCGGTCGCGGTCCGCGGCTGTTCGACAGCGTCCGCGCCGCGCTCGACGGGCGGGGCATCGCCGTCCTCGCCCAGGGCGGCTTCGTCGTCGACCTGGAGCGCGACGAGGTGCTGCGCACGGTCGGCCTGCCGCGCGACCAGGCCACCGCGGTCATCGAGCGGATCGAGTCGGTCGCCGGTGAGCTGGTCCTCGCGGTGGAGGACGCCGCCGAGCAGGGCGAGGTGCACTCCCCGCTGCGGGTGCAGCACGGCTTCGACTGGCCCTACCCCGAGCCGGCGCACCTGCTGCCCCGGCACCAGGTGCTGCCGACCGGCGCGGTGCTCAAGGTCTTCCTCCGCTCCCAGACCCTCGGCCAGGACGAGCTGCTCGCCCGCGCCCGCGACGTGGTCGACCCGGCCGAGGCCGAGGTCACCCACGCCGGGCTCGGCTTCATCGAGGTGCTGCCGCCCGGCATCACCAAGGCGACCGGCCTGGCCATCGCGCTCGAGCGCTACGGCGTCGGCTTCGGCGACGTGCTGGTGTTCGGCGACATGCCCAACGACCTGCCCATGATCGAGGCGGTGCGCGACGCCGGCGGCCGGGCGGTCGCGGTGGCCAACGCGCACCCCGCCGTCCGGGCGGCCACACCACTGGTCACCAGCGGGCACGACGTCGACGGCGTCGCCCGGTACCTGGAGGCCCTGCTCGACGGGAGGCGCCCGGGTGTCTGACTGGAAACCGCGACTGATCGCGACCGACATGGACGGCACCCTTCTGCGCGGGAACGACACCGTCAGCGACGCGACGGTGGCCGAGCTGGAGCGCTGGCGCGCCCAGGGCGTGCCGGTCGTGCTGGCGACCGGCCGGCCGCCGCGGTGGATGGTGCGCATCCGGGAGGTGCTCCGGTACGGCACGGCCGTGTGCTGCAACGGCGCCGTCCTGCTGGACCTGGCCGGTTTCGAGGTGCTCGAGGAGGACGCCCTGGAGCCGGAGGTGCTGCAGCAGGTCACCGCGGAGCTGCGCCGGCACCAGCCCGACACCTGGTTCGCCGTCGAGTACGGCCTGGAGTTCCGCCACGAGCCGGTCTACCAGCCGCGGTGGGACGTCGACGCGCCCGGCGTGGCGGTGGCGACGCTGGAGGAGATGGTCGCCGCTCCCGTGGCCAAACTGCTGGCCCGCCACGAGACGCTGCCCCGCGACGAGTTCGTGGCGCTGGTGGAGCGGGTCGTGGGCGACACCGCCACGGTCACCCACTCCTCCACCGACGCCCTGGCCGAGATCTCCGCGCGCGGCGTCACCAAGGCCACCGGCATCGCCAAGGTCGCCGCGAAGCACGGCGTCGGCCCCGAGGACGTCGTCGTCTTCGGCGACATGCCCAACGACATCGCCGCGTTCGACTGGGTGCGCGAGGGCGGCGGCCGGGCGGTGGCCATGGCGCACGCCCACCCGGACCTGCTGGCCGCGGCCACCGACGCCACCGTCACCAACGAGGACGACGGGGTCGCGGCCTTCCTCTCCGCCTTGTAGGCCCCAGTTCCGGGCAAGCCGGGTACGGCACCTGGCCGGGGTGGCGCGGCTGCGGGGGCCGGAGGCTCCCCGGCCGGGACACGGGCAGCGGCTCAGCGCAGGAGGGGTACGGCACGTGGCCGCGGTGTCGACCGGTAGGTCGACGATGTGATCGCCTCACTCGGCGCGGAGCCGGGCCGCTCGCAGGGCCACACCGGCCGCCCGCGGGTCCCCGGCCGGCAGGAGGGCGAGGAGACGGTCGTGGGCGTCGAGGTCGTCCTCGCCCTGGGGGTGCAGCACGAAGGCGTGCAGCAGCCCCACGTCACGGGCGGCCAGCACCGCGGAACGCAGCCCGGCGGTCAGCTCCTCGCGCAGCTGCCGGATCTCGGTGGCGTCCGACCGCGGTAGCAGGGGACCGGCGCACGCCCGCAGCGCGGTGGCCACCTGCCCGGCCCGGAGCGCGCGGCGGGCCGAGCCGAAGTCGCTGTCCACCGCGCCCACGAGCCGGTAGGGCCGCGTGCGCAGCACGTCGGCGCCGATGAGCGTGCGCAGCCTGCGCACCTGGACGCGCACGGTCGTCTGGTTGCCGTCGTCCCCGTAGAGCAGGTAGGCGAGCTGCTCCCCGGTCAGGCCCTCGGGGTGCAGGGCGAGCGCGGTGAGGATCTCCGCCGCGCGCAGCGGCAGGGGGACGGCGCGCCCGTCGAGCACCGCGCTCGGTGCACCGTTGCCCGTGACCCTCAGCGACAGCGCCGACGGGCGCGACGGGCCCGCCGCTGGGGAGGGGCGCTGCGGCACCCGGAGCAGGTAGCCCTCGGCGAGCGGTTCGACCAGCACCTCCCGGCCGTCCGGCAGCAGCACCCGATCGGTTCTCCCATCGAGGTCGACGCGTGCGGGCCACCCGCCGGAGGGGTCGGTGGCGAGCACCCGGCCGGTGGGGGTGACGAGCGCGCCGGCCGCGCCCCGCAGGGAGGCCAGGTGCGGCGTGTTCCGCAGCAGGAAGCGCTGGTCGGCCTCGGCCAGTCGCACCCGCAGCTCGGTCTCCGCCAGCTGCGCGGTGGTCGCCACCAGCTGGGCCAGCGACGGGTGCGTGTTCCGCAGCGGTCCGCTGACGTCGACCGCGCCCAGGACCGCCCCGGTGTCGGGGTCGTGCACGGGCGCGGCCACGCAGGTCCACGAGTGGTAGGTGCGGACCAGGTGCTCGGCGGAGTGGATCTGCACCGGCGCGTCCACCGCCAGCGTGGTGCCCATCGCGTTGGTCCCGATGGCGGCCTCGCTCCAGTTGGTGCCCGGGAAGAGGCCGACCCGGTCGGCCGGGCCGAGCAGTTCGACGGCACCCTCCCGCCAGAGGACGTGGCCCGCGGCGTCGGTGACGAGCACGAGGTGCACCGCGTCCTCGGCGATGCCGACGAGGTTGTTCCGCACCAGGGGCATGACGGCGCCCAGCGGGTGGGCCGCCCGGATGTCGCGCAGCTCGTCGGGGGCGTGCACCACCGGCGGCGTCCGGCGGTCGGGGTCGACGCGGGCCGCGAGGCTGCGCTCCCAGGAGGCGGACACGACCGGGCGCGGCGCCCGGCGGACCGGACCGCTGCCGAGCACGGCGTCGAAGGTCTCGGCGAGCTGCCTGGCGCGGGCGGCGGCATCGGTACCGACGACGTCGGGGCCGGTGCAGGCGAGCCGGTGCCGCACTGAGCGGGTCATGACACCCCCGAGCGTCCTCGCCGGGCGGGCGGCGCCGGCCTGCCGGGGATCATCACCCATGCCCGTCCGGCCAGCAAGGCACGCCGGAGGAGCCGACCTCAGCCCTCCAGCGCGGCGGCGGCCGCCTTCGCGACGGTGACGTCCTGCTCCACCGACCCCGCGCTGACGCCGACGGCGCCCACGATCTCGCCGTCGCGGTACAGCGGCACGCCGCCGCCGAAGGCCACGAGGCCGCCGGCGGTCTGCTCGAGCCCGTAGAGCTCCGCGCCGGGCTGCACCAGCGGGGTGAGGGCCTCCGTCGGGAGGGCCATGAGGATCGAGGTGACCGCCTTGCGGGTGGAGATGTCGATGCTCGCCTTGATCGCCCCGTCCATCCGTCCGAACGCCAGCAGGTGACCGCCGTCGTCGACGACGGCGATGTTCATCGGCTGGCCGATCTCCTCGGCACGGGCGATCCCGGCGTCCAGGACGCGGCGGGCGGAGTCGTACGTCAGCGAGGCACCCATGTCCGGGGAGCAAACCGCACCGGGCCGGACCGGACACCTCTCCGGTTGGGCAGGTCCCGGCCCCTCCGGGTGGAGAGGTCCCGGTCGGGACCGGAGGAGAGCAACGTCGGTGCAACGTGGCGCGTGCCACAGTGGGCCGACGTCGTGACGCCCCACCGAGGAGTGAGCCTGCGATGAGCGCTTCGCCGCCTCCCGAGCTGACCGCTGCGGACTACCCCCTGTCGATCAACCGCCCGGAACTGCTGCGCACGCCCAGCGGCAAGCCGATCACGGCGCTGACCATGGACGCGGTGGTCTCCGGCGAGCTGTCGCCCGAGGACCTGCGGATCACCCCGGAGACCCTGCAGCTGCAGGCACAGCTCGCCGACGCCAGCGGCCGGCCCCAGCTGGCCGCGAACTTCCGCCGGGCCGCCGAGATGACGGCCATCCCCGATGCCGAGGTGCTCGCGATGTACAACGCGCTGCGCCCGCGGGCCTCGACCGGCGCCGCCCTGGAGGAGATGGCCGACCGGCTGGAGCGCACCTACTCGGCGCCGGTCTGCGCGGCCCTGGTCCGCGAGGCCGCCGAGGTCTACGGGCGCCGCGACCTGCTCGCCCGCCCCGTCGCCGACTCCGACCAGTGAGAGAGGGCTCCCGCAGATGACCACCACCGCGCCCCGGCCGACCGGCGCCGCCGCCAAGCAGTCGCTGAGGACCGAGATCCTCGAGGCCCGCCCGGTCAACCTCGACGGGTTCGTCGAGGAGTGGCCCGAGAAGGGCCTCGTCGCCATGGAGAGCGAGTTCGACCCGGCGCCCAGCGTGCGGGTCGAGGGCGGTCGGATCGTCGAGCTCGACGGCAGGTCGCGTGACGCCTTCGACTTCATGGACACCTTCATCGCCAACCACGCGATCGACGTCGCGTCGGCCGAGGCGTCCATGGCCATCCCCTCGGCCCAGATCGCGCGGATGCTCATCGACCCGGGGGTCTCCCGCGACGAGGTGCTCGCGGTGACCCGCGGTCTCACGCCGGCCAAGGTCCTCGACGTCGTCAAGCTGATGAACGTCGTGGAGATCATGCAGGGGATGCAGAAGATGCGTGCCCGGCGCACACCGGCGAACCAGGGGCACTCCACCAGCGCCCGGGACAACCCGATCCAGGTCGCCGCGGACGCCGCCGAGGGAGCCCTGCGCGGGTTCGCCGAGCTGGAGACGACGCTGGGGGTCCTGCGGTACGCCCCCCTGGTGGCCATCGCGTTGCAGGTGGGCGCCCAGGTCGGCCGGGGCGGCGTGCTCACGCAGTGCGCGCTGGAGGAGGCCACCGAACTCGAGCTCGGGATGCGCGGCATCACCGCCTACGCGGAGACCATCTCGATCTACGGCACCGAGTCGGTGTTCGTCGACGGGGACGACACCCCGTGGTCCAAGTCGTTCCTGGCCGCGGCCTACGCCTCACGCGGGATCAAGATGCGCTTCACCTCGGGCACCGGGTCCGAGGTGCAGATGGGCAACGCCGAGGGCAAGTCGATGCTGTACCTGGAGATCCGCTGCATCCTGATGGCCAAGGGGGCCGGGGTGCAGGGGCTGCAGAACGGCTCGATCAGCTGCATCGGCGTGCCCGGGGCGGTACCTGGCGGCCTCCGGGCGGTGGCCGCGGAGAACCTGGTGGCCAGCATGGTCGACCTGGAGTGCGCGTCGGGGAACGACCAGTCGTTCTCGCACTCGGCCATGCGCCGAACGGCGCGGGCGATGCCCCAGATGCTCCCGGGCACCGACTTCGTGTGCTCGGGGTACTCGTCGGTCCCGAACGCCGACAACATGTTCGCCGGGTCGAACTTCGACACCGAGGACTTCGACGACTGGAACACCATCCAGCGGGACTTCCAGGTCGACGGGGGGCTCCGGCACGTCCGCGAGAACGAGATCCTCGCCGCCCGCAACAAGGCGGCCCGCGCGCTGCAGGCGGTCTTCGCCCACCTCGACCTCCCGCCGATCACCGACGACGAGATCGAGGCGGCCACCTACGCCAACTCCTCGAACGACTACCCGCTCCGGGACGTGCTCGCCGACCTCAAGGGCGCGCAGTCCGTGATGGACCGGGAGATCACCGGCCTGGACCTGGTCAAGGGCCTGGAGTCGGCCGGCTTCCACGACGTCGCGGAGAACCTGCTCACCGTCCTGCGCCAGCGGGTGTCCGGTGACCTGCTGCAGACCTCCGCCGTCCTGACCGCGGACTTCACGCCGCTGTCGGCGATCAACGACCCCAACGACTACGCCGGTCCGGGCACCGGGTACCGGCTCCAGGGCGAGCGCTGGGAGCAGCTCAAGAAGCTGCGCCACGTCACGTCGTCGACCAACCCCGAGACCGAGGTGGGCTGAACGATGACCACTCCGACGACGACCGCGCCGCAACGCACGGTCAGCCTCCGGGAGCTGGGCCCCGCGCGGCGCGGCACCCGCCCCGACGAGGTCGTCATCGCGCTGTCCCCGGCCTTCGCCGGGCACTTCACCAAGACGATCGTCGACGTCCCGCACGCCGAGGTCCTCCGCCAGCTGATGGCCGGCGTCGAAGAACAGGGCGTGACGGCTCGGCTGGTGCGGGTGCTCGACACCGCGGACCTGGCGGCCATCTCGCACACCGCGGCGAGGCTGTCCGGGTCGGGGATCTCGGTGGGCGTGCTCTCCCGCGGCACGACGATGATCCACCAGAAGGACCTCCCGCGGCTGAGCAACCTGGAGCTCTTCCCGCAGTCCCCGCTGCTCGACGCCCCGGTGTTCCGGATGATCGGCTCGAACGCCGCGCAGTACGCCAAGGGGGAGTCCCCGCAGCCGGTGCCGACCCGGAACGACCAGATGGCCCGCCCCCGCTGGCAGGCCAAGGCGGCACTGCTGCACCTGAAGGAGTTCGACTGCATCGAGGCGGGCCGGGGTCCGGTGGAGGTCGAGGCGGTCTTCGGTCCGGGCACCACCGGCTGAGGTGGACGCACGCGAGGGCGGTCCGCCGGAGGGGCTGCTCGTCGTCGGCGTCGACATCGGCAACTCGACGACCGAGGCGTGCCTGGCCGTCGTCGCGCCCGACGGCTCGATCACCTACCTGGGCACCGACCTGACCCGGACCACCGGTGTGAAGGGCACCCCGGACAACACCGAGGGCGCCCTCAAGGCGATCCGCGGCGCCCTCGCCAGGGCCGGCCGGAGCGCCGGCCAGGTCGAGACCGTGCTGCTGAACGAGGCGACGCCGGTGATCAGCGGCCTGGCCATGGAGACGATCACCGAGACGATCATCACCGAGTCGACGATGATCGGGCACAACCCCACCACCCCGGGTGGTGAGGGTCTCGGCGTCGGCACCACGCGGTCGATCGGCGAGCTGGGGGAGCAGCAGCCCGGTGAGCCGGTGGTGTGCGTCGTGCCGCACGGGTGGGACTTCGACGACGTCGCGGCGGCGCTGAACGCCGCCGTCGCCGCTGGTGTGGACGTCGTCGCGGCGATCTTGGCCGGGGACGACGCCGTCCTGGTCACCAACCGGCTCGAGCGGCCCATCCCGGTGGTGGACGAGGTCTCCGCCGTGGAGAAGGTCCCGCTGGGCATGCTGGCCGCCGTCGAGGTGGCGGCACCGGGGCGGACCATCCGGACGCTGTCCAACTCCTACGGCCTGGCCACGGTCTTCGGCCTGGACCCCGTCCAGACCCGGCAGGTGTCCCCGGTGGCCCGGGCGCTGACCGGCAATCGCTCGGCGGTGGTCGTGCGCACGCCGACAGGGGACGTCACCGATCGGCGCATCCCGGTCGGCGAGCTGGTGCTGCACGGCGCGGGCAAGACGCTGCGGGTGGACGTCGACGCCGGCGCGGAGGCGATCATGGAGGTCGTCGGCCGGGCGCAGCCCCTCGACGACGCGCGCGGGGAGCCCGGGACCCATGTCGGCGGCATGCTCGCCCAGGTCCGCGACACGATGGCCGACGTCATGGACATCGCCGGCCAGCCGGACGTGCCGGTGTCCGAGATCGCCATCCGTGACGTGCTCGCGGTCGACACGTTCGTCCCGGCCGAGGTGCGCGGCGGGCTGGCCGGGGAGGTGGCCCTGGAGAACGCGGTCGCGCTCGCGGCGATGGTGCGGACCAGCCGCAGCCGGATGCAGCTGGTCGCCGACCTGGTGTCCGAGGGGCTGGGCGCTGCGGCGGAGATCGGCGGGGTCGAGGGCGAGATGGCGGTGGGCGGCGCGCTCACCACGCCCGGTGTCGACCGGCCGATCGCCGTCCTCGACCTGGGCGGCGGCTCGACGGACGCCGCCCTGCTCACCCGCGAGGGCGAGTGCACCGCCGTCCACGTGGCCGGGGCCGGGGAGCTGGTCACCAAGTTGATCGACTCCGAGCTGGCGCTGGGCGACCGAGACGTGGCCGAGGGCGTCAAGTGGTTCCCCCTGGGCAAGGTCGAGAGCTTCTTCCACCTGCGCCACGAGGACGGCACGGTGGAGTTCGTCGATCAGCCGCTCCCGCCGCACGTCTTCGCCCGAGTCGTGGTGCTGACCCCGGACGGTCCCGCTCCGGTCCCCACCCGGCACGGCCTGGACCACGTCCGGCGGGTGCGCCGCGAGGCGAAACGGCGGGTCTTCGTGGTCAACGCCCTGCGCGCACTGCGCCAGGTGGCGCCGGGGGGCAACCTGCGGGCGCTGGAGTTCGTCGTCCTGCTCGGCGGCTCGGCGCTGGACTTCGAGATCCCGGACATGATCGCCGACGCCCTCGCCCCGCACGGGATCGTCTGCGGCACGGGCAACGTGCTCGGCACCGAGGGGCCTCGCAACGCGGTCGCATCGGGTCTGGTCCGCGCCCACGCCGCCCTGGTGGCGGAGGAGGCCCGGTGCCGGAGCAGGTGACGGCGCCGGGGCCGCGGCCGGCCGTGCTGGTGTACCGGCACCCCGGGACCCCGGCGGCGGTGCTGCGGCAGGTCTGCGCCGGCGTCGAGGAGGAGGGCGTGCCCACGGACGTCACGGAGGTCCCCGGCCCGGACGACGCCACCGCCCTGGCCCACGCGGCAGCCGGCGAGTCCCGGCTGGGCGTGGGCATCGGCCTGGACGCGGCCGGTGCCGCCGCCGTGCACCACGGCACGCTGCCCGAGCGGACGCCGGTGGTCGCGATGCCGGCCCGGTCGCTCTCCTCGGACTGGCGACGGGTCGGCCGGATCGCAGCCCGGGTTGTCAAGCACCTGCCGCTGGTCTGACCGCCCGCACACGTCTCGCCCGGGTCGGGTCCCGACGATCAGCTCAGCTGATCATCCCGGTTCCTGGCTCACGACCAGTGGTGAGCCACGAACCGGAACGGTGATCTGAGCTGATCATCGGGCATCGCGTCAGAGGTACTGGCCGCCGGCGTGCGGGTGCGGCCCCGGCGCCGGCTGCGAGCCGCCGGGCAGCGCGCGGCGGCGCATCTCCTCCAGCTGGGCCCGGGCGGCCATCTGCTGGGCGAACAGCGCGGTCTGGATGCCGTGGAAGACGCCCTCCAGCCAGCCGACCAGCTGGGCCTGGGCGATGCGCAGCTCGGCGTCCGACGGGGTCTCGCCCTCGCTGAACGGGAGGGTGATCCGCTCCAGCTCCTCGCGCAGCTCCGGGGCCAGGCCCTGCTCGAGCTCGCGGATCGAGGAGGCGTGGATGTCGCGCAGCCGGTTGCGGCTGGCGTCGTCCAGGGGCGCGGCGCGGACCTCCTCGAGCAGCTGCTTGATCATCGTGCCGATCCGCATGACCTTCGCCGGCTGCTCGACCATGTCACCGATGCTCCCGCCCTCGCCGGCTGAATCGTCGTCCCGCCCACCCAGCGACCCGCCGTCGGGCACGGGCATCGTGCCGACGGGCCGGCCGTCGGGGCCGACCACGACGACCTGCTGAGGGCGTCCACTGCCGTTGTCAGGTGCGGTCATGCCCCCATCCTCCCCGGCGTCGCGGACGCCTGCCGTGGCGGCCCGGGTCGGCTCCGGCCGCAGGGGGCAACGTCTAGGGTCGAAGCCCATGGGACCGGGGGAGGGGCGGCTGGACGTCGCCCGTGTCCGGGGCCTGTTCCCGGGGCTCTCCGACGGTCTGGTGCACGCCGAGGGGTCGGCCGGCGCGCTGCTGCCCGAGAACGTCGTGCTCGCGGTGGCGCAGGCGATGCGGGTGCCGGTGGCCGACCGCGGCGGGGTCTTCCCGGCGTCCGCCCGTGCGGAGGGGCTGGTCGCCAGCGCCCGCACCGCCGTCGCCGACCTGGTCGGCGGGGTGTCCACCGGCGTCGTCCTCGGGCCGGACCCCTCCCGGCTGACCTGGACCGTGGCCCGCGCGCTGGCCCGGACCTGGCGGCCCGGCGACGAGGTGGTGGTCAGCCGGCTCGACCACGACGCCAACGTGCGGCCCTGGGTGGAGCTGGCGGCCCGCGCCGGCGTGGCCGTGCGCTGGGCCGAGGTGGACATCGAGACCGGCGAGCTGCCCGACTGGCAGTACGACGAGCTGCTCGGCCCCCGCACCCGGCTGGTCGCGGTGACGGCGGCCAGCTCCGCGATCGGCACCCGCCCGGACGTCGCGGCGATCGCCCGGCGCGCGCACGCGGTCGGTGCGCTGGTCTACGTCGACGGTACGCACGCCGCCGCGCACGACCTCCTCGACGTCCGTGCGCTGGGGGCCGACTTCCTCACCGTCGCCGCCGACATGTGGTGCGGCCCGCACGTGGGGGCGGTGGTGGCCGACCCGGAGCTGCTGGCGGAGCTGGAGCCCGAGAAGCTGCTGC
Organism: Geodermatophilus sp. URMC 65; assembly: GCF_053502545.1. NCBI lineage: Bacteria > Bacillati > Actinomycetota > Actinomycetes > Geodermatophilales > Geodermatophilaceae > Geodermatophilus > Geodermatophilus sp. URMC 65. The sequence continues at coordinate 2,345,751 of NZ_CP199954.1, read as the reverse complement.
CGGTGTCCGACCGGGTACCCGACCGGTTCGAGAGCGGCGGGCACGCCTTCGAGCTGCTCGCCGGGGTCACCGCGGCGGTCGAGCACCTGGCCTCGCTGGACGACCTCGCGACCGGCACCCGGCGGGATCGGCTGCGCGCCTCGATGGCCGCGGTGGCCGCCTACGAGCGCGCGCTGTTCGACTGGCTGGACCAGGCGCTGCGCGCGATGCGCCACGTGCAGGTCATCGGCTCGGCCCCGCGCACCACACCGACGCTGTCGCTCACGGTCGCGGGCATGCGCCCGCGGCAGGTGGCCCACGAGCTGTCCCGGCGCGGCATCTGCGCCTGGGACGGCGACCTCTCGGCCCGGGAGCTGTTCGACGCGCTGGGGGCCAACGAGGAGGGCGGCGCCGTCCAGCTGGGGCTGATGCACTACAACACGGCCGAGGAGGTCGGGTACCTCGTCGACGCGGTCGCCGCGCTGCGCCCCCGCTGAAGAAGGGCCCCGAGATCACGCCCCGCCGGTGAGCAGCAGGACCTTCCCGACGTGCTCGCTGGCGTCGACCACGCGGTGCGCCTCGGCGGCCTGGGACATGGGCAGCCGCCGGTCGACGATCGGCCGCACCACGCCACGCTCGACGTCGGGCCACACGTCGTGCCGCACCGCCGCGACGATCTCGGCCTTGCCGCCGGGACCGGTCGCCGGCCGGGCGCGCAACGTCGTGGCGTGCACCGAGGCGCGCTTGCGCATCAGCTTCCCGAGGTCCAGCTCGGCCCTGGTGCCGCCCTGCATCCCGATGCAGACCAGCCGGCCGCCGGTGGCCAGGACGTCGACGTTGCGGGCCAGGTACTTGGCGCCCATGTTGTCCAGGACGACGTCCACGCCGGCCCCGTCGGTCTCCTCCAGCACCCGCTCGACGAAGTCCTCGTCGCGGTAGTTGACGCCCACCTCCGCGCCCAGCTCGCGGCAGACGTCGAGCTTGGCCTGGGTGCCCGCCGTGGTGAACACCCGGGCACCGGCCCGAGCGGCCAGCTGGATGGCCATGGTGCCGATGCCGCTGGACCCGCCGTGCACCAGGAACGTGTCGCCGCGGCGCAGCCCGGCGAGCATGAACACGTTGGACCACACGGTGCACACGACCTCGGGCAGCGCCGCCGCGGTGGCCAGCTCCACCCCGGCGGGGCGGGGGAGCAGCTGCCCGGCCGGGACGGCGACCCGCTCGGCGTAGCCGCCGCCGGAGAGCAGCGCGCACACCTCGTCGCCGACCGACCAGCCGGTCACGCCCTCACCGACCTCGCTGACGACCCCGCTGCACTCCAGGCCGAGGATCTCGCTGGCCCCGGGCGGCGGTGGGTAGGCCCCGGCCCGCTGCAGCAGGTCGGCCCGGTTCACCGCGGTGGCGACGACGTCGACGAGCACCTCGCCGGGCCGCAGCACCGGGTCGGGGACCTCGCCCCACTCGAGCACCTCGGGGCCACCGGATCCGCTGAGGGTCACCGCGCGCATGCCCCGACCTTAGGAGGACCCCGTCCCCGTCACCCTCGCGAGCCCGGGGGTGGTGTCCTGGGAGGGGGCCGCCCCGCCCTCCACCGCTCCCAGGCTCGTGGCGGGAGCTGCGAGGGGGGCCGCGTCCTCCCCACCCCGCACGCCGGGCGGGGCCCGAGACGGGGCCCACCCGGCTCGGGCTCAGGCGGGGCTCCTCCCGGTCTGCCTCGCAGGCCCGGGGAGGCCCGGGAGTGCGCTGCCACGGGCCGCACGCACCCGCGCTCCCGACACCGCGACGCTGCGCGGGCCGTCGCCGGGGACCTCTGCCAGGTCCGCGAGGACCCCGCCCACCGCCCGCCGCGACACCCGCATCCCCTCGGTGTCCCCGGTGCCGGAGAGGGAGGCCGGCTCGTCGCCGTCGGTCAGGTTCACCGGCTGCACGAGCGTCCAGTCCAGCCCGCTGCGGCGGACGATCTGCTCCTGCCGCTCGTGGTCGGCGATCTGGGGGCGCAGCAGGAGGGCGAACACCAGCCGGCTGGACAGCGGCAGCCGGTCGCTGGTCTCCCCGACGCCGTAGGAGGACTGGACGACCAGTCGCCGCACGCCGTGCTCCCGCATGGCGGCGACCACGGTCGCGGTGCCGCGCGAGCGCACGTCCGGCGTGGTCCCCGTGCTGCCGAGCAGCCGAACCCGCAGCGGCGGCTCGCTGATACCCAGCGTCACCACCACCGCGTCCTGCCCACGGACGGCGCGCCCGACGTCCTCCGGCACGGTGGCGTCGCCGTCCACCGCCCGGACCCCGGCACGGCCCCCGAACACCGCACTCGGCCGGCGGGCGAAGGCGGTCACCTCGTGCCCACGGCCGGCGAGCGTCTCCACCGCCGCCCGGCCCGATCCCCCGGTTGCCCCCACGACCAGCACCTTCACGTCCCTGCTCCTCTCGGGAGTGCCGGCCCGCTGACCGGCACCTCCGAGACTGGCGAGCCCGGGCCGCGCGGCCCATGACCGCGCGTCCGGAGCCCGTGCCCGTTCGTCCGGACGGCCTGGACGTCCGGTGCTCCCCCGGCCAGGGTGGGGACGTGGTTCCCGAGGCGGCGCCCGACCGGCCGTGGACGCCGGTCGACCCGGTCGGCGGCGTGCTCGCCGACCTGCGGATCCGGGGCGTCTTCTACTGCCGGGCGGAGGCCACCGCTCCCTGGGGCGTGGCGATGCCCGCCCTCGACGGCTGCATGAGCTTCCACGTCGTCACCGAGGGCAGCTGCGTGCTGGAGGTCGACGGCGTGCGGTCCGTGCTGGGGCCCGGGGACCTGGCGCTGGTGCCGCACGGCCGGGGGCACCTGCTGCGCAGCGACCCGGACGCGCCGATCGCCGGCCGGGCCGACCTGCTGCCCCAGCAGTACCTCGCAGACCACTACTCGGTGCTGAGGCTGGACGGCGGCGGGGCGTCGGCCGGGATGGTGTGCGGCGTCGTCCAGCCCGACCGGCCCGGGGCGGCCCACCTGCTCGACCTGCTGCCGCCGGTCCTGCGCGTCGACGGCCGGGACGCCGCTCGCGCCGGCTGGCTGCCGGTGCTGCTCGGGGTGATCGCCGACGAGGTCCGGCACGACCGGCCCGGGTCCGAGGCGGTGGTCACCCGGCTCGCCGACGTCGTGGTCATCCAGGCCGTGCGCTCCTGGCTCGACACCGCGGCCACCGGGCCGGGCTGGCTGCGCGCACTGCGCGACCCCCAGGTGGGACGGGCGGTGGCGCGGCTGCACCGGGAGCCCGGGGCGGCGTGGACGCTGACCCGCCTGGCTCGGGAGGCGCGGATGTCCCGCTCCTCGTTCGCCGCCCGCTTCACCGAGCTCGCCGGGGAACCGGCCATGCACTACGTCGCCCGCTGGCGGATGCACCTGGCCACCATGGCTCTCGCCGACGGCGCGCGGGTCGGCGAGCTCGCTCGGCACCTGGGCTACGAGTCGGAGGCCGCCTTCTCCCGGGCCTACAAGCGGGTGGTCGGGGTCCCGCCGGTCACGGCGGCGCGGAGGGACCCCGGACGCGCCGAGGCGCCGGCCGCAGCGGATGCGGCCGGCTGAGACCCCTGGCGGCCTCGCCGGCCCCTGCGGGTAGGAGGACCCCCTCCTCCCCACCGCTCGCACGCTCGCGGCGGTGCCCGACAGGGGGCGGGCGGTGGGGAGGAGGGGTCCTCGTTCAGGAGCGGGGCGTCGGCGCCTCGGCGCGGAGGTGGAGGGCCAGCTCGGCGCACAGCTCGGCCATCGCCTGCGGGGCGCTGCGGCAGAAACCGGGGAAGCTGAGGTAGCCGTGCGGCATGCCGACGTACGTCGTCGTCCGCACCGGCACCCCTGCCGCTCGCAGCGCGGCCGCGTAGCGCAGGCCGTCGTCGCGGATCGGGTCGAGTTCGGCCACCTGGACCAGTGCGGGCGGCAGCCCGGAGTGGTCGGTCGCGAACAGCGGCGAGACGTACGGATCGCGGGGGTCCTGCCCGCCCAGGTAGTGGTCCCGGAATGCCACGCAGTCGGCCTTGGTCAGCACCGGCGCGTCCGCGTTCTCGTCGATCGACGGGCTGGACAAGGTGAGGTCGGTGGCCGGGTAGACCAGTCCCTGGAAGGCGATCCGGGGCCCGTTGCGGTCCCGCGCCATCAGCGCGACGACGGCGGCGAGGTTGCCGCCGGCGCTGTCGCCCATCACCGCCACACGGTCGGGGTCGGCGCCGAGCTCCGCCGCGCGGGCCACCACGTCGCACAGCGCGGCGTAGCAGTCCTCGGGGCCGGCCGGCCAGCGATGGGTGGGCGCGAGCCGGTAGTCCACGGACACCACGACCGCCCCCACCGCGGCCGCGACGCTGCTGCAGTGCCAGTCGACCCCGTCGAGGTCGCCGAGCACCCAGCCGCCGCCGTGGAAGTCGACCACGAGCGGCAGCGGACCCTCCGCGCCCGCCGGTCGGTGCACCCGCGCCGGCAGGTGCCCGACCTGGCCCGCCACCTCGATCTCCTCCTGCTCGGTGCCGGGCGTCACCCCGCCGAACACGACGTCGACCACGCGGTTGTGGCCCGGGTGCCGCGCCTGCGCCCTCGCGATCCCCTGGGCGTCCAGGCGGGTGATCGAGAAGCGCCGGGACAGCAGTCCCAGCAGCCGCACCCGCAGGTCCATCCGTGCCATCGGCCGGCCCTGCCTCGTCCCCACCGTCCTCAGCCCGCCGCGCGGAGGTCCTTGCGCAGGATCTTGCCGGCCGCGGACTTCGGCACCGCCTCGATGAACTCGACGATGCGGATCTTCTTGTGCGGCGCCACCTTGCCGGCCATGTACTCGATGACCGCGTCCTGCGTCAGCGTCGAGCCGGGGGACCGGACGACGAACGCCTTGGGCAGCTCCTCGCCGCTCTCCTCGTCCGGGACGCCGATGACCGCGGCGTCGGCGATCTCCGGGTGGCTGATCAGCACGGCCTCGAGCTCGGCCGGGGCGACCTGGTAGCCCTTGTACTTGATCAGCTCCTTGACCCGGTCGACGACGGTGTAGCAGCCGTTCTCGTCGACGATCGCGACGTCCCCGGTGTGCAGCCAGCCGTCGGCGTCGATCGTCTCCGCCGTCGCCTCGGGGTTGTTCAGGTAGCCCTTCATGACGTTCGGGCCGCGCACCCACAGCTCGCCGCGCTCGCCGGTGGCGGCGTCCTGGCCGGTGGCGGGGTCGACCAGCCGGCACTCGGAGTTCGGGACGGCGAAGCCGACCGAGCCCTTGGGGACCGACCCCGCGGGCACGCCCGGCGGCTCGGCGCCGAGGTCGGGGGTGGTGTGCGAGACCGGCGACAGCTCGGTCATCCCGTAGCCCTGCGCCACCGTGACGCCGGTGTCGGCGCCCCTGCGCAGCCGCTGCTCGGCGGCGAGCGCCAGCTGTTCGTCGAGGGGGGCGGCACCGGAGGTGACCGAGGTCAGCGAGGAGAGGTCGTACTGGTCGACCAGCGGGTGCTTGGCCAGCGCCAGCAGGATGGGCGGCGCCACGAAGGCCCGGGTGATCTCGTGCTCCTGGATGGTGCGCAGGAAGTCCTCGAGGTCGAAGCGCGGCAGCGTCACGACCGCGCCACCCCAGGCCAGCCCCTGGTTCATCAGCACGGTGAGCCCGTAGATGTGGAAGAACGGCAGGACGGCGATGATCCGCTCGTCCGCGCCGAGCCGGATCAGCGGACGGCACTGCGTCACGTTGGCCACCAGGTTGCGGTGGGTGAGCATGACGCCCTTGGGCAGGCCCGTGGTGCCGCTGGAGTAGGGCAGCGTGACCAGGTCGTTGGCCGGGTCGATGTCGACCTGGACCGACGGCGCGTCGGTGGAGAGCAGGTCGACCAGGGAGGCGTGGCCCTCGGCGCCGTCCATGACGACGACCTCGCCGACCGGGGACTCGGCCACCGCCGCCAGCGCCCGGTCGAGGAACGGCGAGACGGTGATGAGGATCTTCGCGCCCGAGTCGCGCAGCTGGAACGCGATCTCGTCGGGCGTGTACAGCGAGTTGACCGGCGACATGACGCAGCCGGCGGCCGCGATGCCGTGGAAGACCACCGGGTACCAGGGCGTGTTCGGGCAGAACATCGCGACGACGTCGCCCTTGCGCAGGCCGCGGGCGTGCAGCGCCGCCGCGACGCGGTCGACGTAGGCGGCCAGCTGGCCGTGGGTGATGACGTCGCCCTTGAGACCGTCGATGAGCGCGGGCGCGTCGGGCTTCTCCCGGCCGGCGGCGAGGACGAACTCGGGGACGGAGACGTCGGGGATCTCGACGTCGGGGAAACGGCTGGCCAGCGCCACGGGTGCAGCTCCTTCGCACATCGGTGTGGCGTCAGTCTCACATCCGCCGTGGCCGCGGCCACAGGGGGGTTACCGGTGAGTACCCGGACGGGTGGTCAGCGCGGCCCCACTGCAGGGGCCCGCCGCGAGCGTGCGAGTGGTGGGGAGCGGTGGGGCCCTTCCTCAGCGTGGCCAGAGCACCGACTGGGTGCACCGGAACAGCGCGATCGTCTTCCCGGTCCCGTCCGCGGTGACCACGGCGTCCCACACCTGCGTCGTCCGCCCGGCGTGCGCGTTGGTCGCCACGGTGGTCACCCGGCCCTCGCGCAGGGTGCCGAGGAAGTTGCTCTTCAGCTCGATGGTGGTGAAGCCGGCCGCCCCCTCCGGGAGCAGCGCCCGGGTGGCCAGCCCGCAGGCGGTGTCGGCCAGCCCGACCACGGTGGCGGCGTGCAGGTAGCCGTTGGGTGCCAGCAGGTCCGGGCGGACGTCGAGCGCGGCCTCCAGCCGGCCGGGCTCGTGCGCGGTGATCGTCAGCCCCAGCAGGCCCGGGAAGGTGCCCGGCAGCAGCGCGTTGAGCTCGTCGGCGGTGTGGAACCCGGTGGCGGCCATGAGCAGCAACGTAGTGACGGGCGAGGGCGTGGCCGCGAGGAGTGGGGCTCGGAGGGTCCCCGACGAGTGGCCGGGTGGGCTCAGCTCAGGTCGGGGATGGCACGTGGCCGCAGTGCGGTCCGGAGGACCGCAGTGACTACGCCAGGCCGCGGGTGGTGCGCGCGGGCGGGCGGTCGCCACGGATGGCGGCCACCATGTCCAGCGTCTGGCGGGTCGCCGCGACGTCGTGCGCGCGGAACACCGTCGCACCGAGCCAGGCGCTCACCGCGGTCGCCGCCAGCGTGCCGGTCAGCCGCTGCTCCAGCGGGACGTCGAGGGTCTCGCCGACGAAGTCCTTGTTCGACAGCGCCACCAGCACCGGCCACCCCGTGGCGACCAGCTCGTCGAGCCGCCGGGTCGCCTCCAGCGAGTGCCGGGTGTTCTTGCCGAAGTCGTGCCCCGGGTCGACCAGCACCCGGTCGCGGTCCACGCCCGCCGCGACCGCAGCCTCGGCCAGCGCCGTCGTGCGGGTCACCACGTCGGCCACGACGTCGTCGTAGGTCACCCGGTGCGGGCGGGTGCGCGGCGGCAGGCCGCCGGCGTGCGTGCAGACGAGCCCGGCGCCGGCCTGGGCCGCCACCTCCGCGAGTTCCGGCTCGACGCCGCCCCACGCGTCGTTGACGACGTCGGCCCCGGCGGCCAGCACCTCGCGTGCCACCTCCGCCCGCCAGGTGTCGATGGAGATCGGCAGGGTCGGGTGTGCGGCGCGGATGGCGGCGACCAGGTCGACCGTCCGGCGGATCTCCTCGGCGGCGTCGACCTCCTCGCCGGGTGCGGCCTTGACGCCGCCGACGTCCACCATGTCCGCGCCCTCGGCGACGACCCGGTCGACGCGCTCGACGGCGGCGGCGAGCGCGTAGGTCGCGCCGCGGTCGTAGAACGAGTCCGGGGTGCGGTTGACGATGGCCATCACGACGAAGGCGCCGTCCGGCACGGACAGGGCACCGAGCCGCAGCAACCCCGCTCCCCTCGCCGTCGCGCTGTGTGGTGGAGTCAGCAAACCAGACCCGCGGAGCAGGAGGAGGCGCTCATGGCGCAGACCACGGTGGAGGGCATCGACGGCGTGCTGGCGAAGGTCGGCCAGCACCTCGGGCACAGCGATTGGCTCGAGATCACCCAGGAGCAGGTCAACCAGTTCGCCGAGGCCACCCACGACCACCAGTGGATCCACGTCGACGTCGAACGGGCGAAGAAGGAGAGCCCCTTCGGCGGCCCCATCGCCCACGGCTACCTGACGCTGTCGCTGGTCTCGGCGCTGTCCGCGCAGATCATCGAGGCGAAGGGCTTCCGGATGGGCGTCAACTACGGCGCCGACAAGATCCGGTTCATGTCCCCCGTGCCGGTCGGCGCCCGCATCCGGGCCTCGGCGACCCTCGACGAGGCCAAGCAGTTCGAGGGCGGCGTGCAGATGACCCTGGGCATCACGATGGAGATCGAGAACCAGCCCAAGCCGGCGATGGTCGCTGCGATCCTCTTCCGCCGCTACCTCTAGGGCGTCGTCCCACGCAGTGATCAGCTGACCTGATCGTCGCCGGTCCTGGCTCACCACCGGTGGTGAGCCAGGACCCGGGACCGTGATCCCAGCTGATCATCGGGCGGCCCGTCCCGGGTCCCGCCACGAGCCTGCGAGTGGTGGGGAGCAGGAGGTCCCTGCTCAGTCGACCAGGGCCTGGTTGACGAGCTGGCGGAGGTGGTTGCGGATCGGCAGCGTGCTCGACGGCAGCAGCTGGGTGTAGAAGCCGACGGTCACGTCCTCCACCGGGTCCACGTAGAAGGCAGTGGACGCCGCCCCGCCCCAGCTGTAGTCGCCGAGGCTGGACAGCACGCCGTAGCGCACCGGGTCGATCACCATCGAGAAGCCCAGCCCGAAGCCCACCCCGCGCAGCGGCGTCTCGGCGAACAGCGGCCGTCCGAAGGTCTCCAGGTCCTGGTTGCCCGGCAGGTGGTTGCGGGTCATCAGCGCGATCGTGCGCGAGCCCAGCAGCCGGCCGCCGTCGTAGGAGCCGCTGCGGCGCAGCAGCTCGACGAAGCGCAGGTAGTCCGCGGCGGTGGAGACCAGCCCGCCGCCACCGGAGAGGAACACCGGCTTGGAGAGCGCGGTCGCGCCCATCGCGTCGTACGGGGCGAACCCGGTCGGGGCGCCGCCGGGCTGCCCCGGGACGGCGGCGTAGAGCCGGGCCAGCGACTCGGGGTCGTCGCCTTCGCGCAGGCCGAAGGAGGTGTCGGTCATCCCGAGCGGGGCGAAGATGCGCTGCTCGAAGAACTCGTCGAGCGGCTGGCCGGAGACGACCTCGACCAGCCGGCCCAGGACGTCGGTGGAGACGCCGTAGTTCCACTCCGACCCGGGCTGGAAGACCAGCGGGATCGCCGCCCACTGGCGGCAGACCTCGGCGGAGTCCGCGCCGGCGGGGGTGCCCCACTCGTGCCCGGCGGCCCGGTACATCGCGTCGACCGGGTGGGCGTGGTGGAAGCCGTAGGTGAGCCCGGAGGTGTGCGTGAGCAGGTGCCGGACCCGGATCGGCTCCATCTGTGGCTGGGTGACCGGCTTCTGGGCGGAGCCCGCGACGTAGACGCGGGTCCCGGCGAACTCGGGCAGCCAGCGGGAGATCGGGTCGGAGAGCTCGAAGGCGCCCTCCTCGTACAGCATCATCGCCGCGACCGAGGTGACCGGCTTGGTCATCGAGTAGATGCGCCAGCGGGTGTCCCGCTCGACGGGCAGGCCGGCCTCGACGTCGCGGTACCCGGCCGAGCTGACGTGCACCAGGCGTCCGTGGCGGGCCACGGTCACCAGGTAGCCGGGCAGCTGACCGTCGTCCACCCAGCGGGCCAGCCGCCGGTCCAGCCGGGCCAGCCGATGGGCGTCGAAGCCGACCTCGGTCGGGTCGGTGTCCACCTCGAGTGCCGTCACGGGTCCTCCGTCCCTCGTGCCGCCCGCCGTCGGACGGCGACTGCCCGGCATCCTCACCCACGCGGTCGTGGGCCCGGTCACAGGGGCAGCCGCCGTCCCGACGGCGGAGGACGGCCCCCTTGCAGGGTCCCGCCGCGAGCGTGCGAGCGGTGAGGGGGCAAGGGGGTCCTTGCTCAGACGGGGACGTTGCTCGCCGCCTTCTTCAGGTTCGAGCCGGCGGTGACCTTGACCGTGTTGGCAGCGGGGATGTCGATCGACTCGCCGGTCTGCGGGTTGCGGCCGGTGCGCGCGGAACGCTGGGTGCGCTCGACGGTCAGCAGGCCGGAGACGGCGACCTTCTCGCCGCGGGTGATCGCGTCGACGAGCTCGTCCTGGAGCCCGGCGAGCACCGAGTCCACGGTCGAGGTGGGCACGTCGGCCCGCTTGGCGATGGCGGAGACGAGTTCGGCCTTGTTCACGGGGTTCCTTCCGTGTCGGTGACAGAGCGTGCCGGACGACGCCGGATGGCGAGGTCGGACCGCAGGCACGGTGCCATGCCCCCCTGACAGCCCGCCACCGAGGGGGTCGAACGGGTCCCTCGCGTCCCACCGGTCCCTCGCGGTGGACCGGGTCGCGCGCGCCGCCCCGACGGCCGCCGACCCAGCGCCTGTCTACGGTCCGGGCATGCCAGTGATCCCCGGGACCGACCTCACCGTCAGCGACCTCTGCCTGGGCGGCAACGTGTTCGGCTGGACGGCGGACGGGCCGACGTCCTTCGCCCTGCTGGACCGGTTCACCGACGCGACGGTGAGCACCCTGTCGCCGTTCGTCGACACCGCCGAGTCCTACGGCCGCGGCGCCTCGGAGCAGATCCTGGGCAACTGGATGGCCGAGCGCGGCCTGCGCGACCGCATGGTGGTGGCGACCAAGGCCTCGCGGCTGGACAAGGAGCACCCGCTGTCGGCCGCGGAGATCCGGACGGCGGTCGAGGGCTCGCTGCGCCGGCTGCAGACCGATCGGATCGACCTCTACTACGCGCACCACGACGACGAGAGCACACCGCTGGAGGAGACGCTGCGCGCGTTCGACGAGCTGGTCCAGGCGGGCAAGGTCCGCTGCGTCGCGGCGTCGAACTACTCGCCGGAGCGGCTGACCGAGGCGCTGGAGACCTCCGAGCGGCTGGGGTCGACCCGGTACGTGGCGCTGCAGCCGCACTACAACCTCATGGAACGGGCGGCGTACGAGGACGGGCTGCGCGACGTCGTGGCCGCCCACGACCTGGGCGTGCTGCCCTACTACGCGCTGGCCAAGGGCTTCCTGACCGGGAAGTACCGGACCGGCGGGCAGGTCGACTCGCCGCGGGCGGAGGGCGCCTCGGCCTACGTGGGGGACCGGGGCGACCGGGTGCTGGCCGCGCTGCAGCAGGTGGCCGACGGGCACGGGGTGACGGTCGCGGCGGTGGCGCTGCGCTGGCTGGCCGACCGGCCCACCGTCGTCTCGCCGATCGCCAGCGGCCGCTCGGTGGAGCAGCTGGCCGACCTGCTGCCCATGCAGGACCTCGTGCTCACCGAGGAGGAGACGCAGGCGCTGGACGCCGCCAGCGCCTGAAGCGGCCGCCCTGCAGGGCCCCGCCGCCGGCCCCGTCCAGGGGCCCGCCCCGAGCCTGCGAGGGGTGGGGAGGACGGGATCCTCCTCCGGTGGGGGCAGGGGGGCCTTCCTCAACGGCGGGTGACCGCCGCGGCGAGGTCCTCGATGCGCAGCAGGCCCACGACCGCCCCGGTGGCGTCGGTGCAGACCACCGGGTCGAAGCGCTGCGCCGGCGGCCGCGTCACCGCCCGCTGCAGCGTCGCGGCGACGTCGTCCGTGAGGTGGGCCTGGAGCGACACCGGCGCCAGGTGCGGCTCCCCGGTGCGCGGACAGGCCAGCCACAGCGCGACCGGCTCCCCCCGCCCGCCCACCAGCACCGCCGGAGGGACGACGGGCGGCGGCTGACCGACGTCGCACTGGCGCACCGGGCGCACGAGCGCGGCGAGCCCCGCAGGGACCCGGGCGCGGGCGGTGGAGGTGCGGACCAGCGCGGCGACCTCCGGGGCCAGCGGGGCGGGCTCCGGCGTCGGCCGGCCGAGCAGCCAGCCCTGCGCGAGCGGGACGCCGAGCCGGGCCAGCACGGCGAGCTCCCCGGCCGTCTCGACGCCCCCGGCGACGAGGCGGGCACCGATCCGGCCGGCGAGGTCGCGCACGACCTCGGTGAGCGCGGTGCGGACCGGGTCGCCGTCGGCGCCGGTCACCAGGGTCCGGTCGAGGCCGACGAGCTCCGGGCGGACGGCGGCCACGTGCGGCAGACCCGAGGCGGCGTCGTCCACCGCGACGAGGGCCCGGCGGGCGCGCAGAGCGTCGGTCTGCCGGCGCAGCGCGTCGAGGTCGTCGACCGGCGTGTGCCCGGCGAGTTGGACGACGACGCGGGACAGGTCCGACCGGGTGGCGAGGGCCTCCCGGACCGGGGCGCTGCCGAGCAGGTGCGGGCTGACGGGGACGGTGAGGGACGTGCCGTCGGGCAGCAGCGGGACGGCGGCCAGCGCCTTGGTGACCGCCAGCGCCTCGAGCTCGGCGGCCAGGCCGCAGTCGGCGGCGGCCGCGTACCAGACGTCGGGCCCGGCGGTCCCCGGGAAGCGGGAGAGCGCCTCGTAGCCCACGATCCGCGCGGTGGCGAGGTCGACGACCGGCTGGAACACCAGCGTGAGGTCGTCGGGGTCGGCCAGCAGCGGACGGCAGTCCGGCAGCCGGCTGGTGAGGATCGCCGTCACGGTCACCCCATCGGCGCCGGCGCTGCCGGGCTCCACCCGGGACCCGGCCCACCTCACCCGACGGGGTGGACGACGGGGGGTGACACGTGCGGGGGACGTTCGGGGGTCGCGGGGACGGTGCGTGTCAGGATGTGGGGTCGACGCGGCTGGCGCACGGGCCACCCACAGCGGACGAGGGAGCGCGCGCATGGCGTCAGCACCCCCGCCCCCTCGGACCGACGTGCTCACCGACCCCGAGCGCGTCGCGGCGGCCCGTCGGCTGCTCGCCGAGGCCTCGCCCGGCGTCCACGACCGGCTCGCCGAGCTCGCGGCGCGGCTGACGCAGACCCCGGCGGCGCTGGTCTGCCTGGTCACCGACGCCGAGGTGCCCGTGGGGTCCTGCGGGCTGCCGGCGTCGGTCGTCAGCGGTCCGCTGCCGCTCGACGGCTCCCCGTGCGCGGTGACCGTCGGGCGGGGCGCCCCCGTCGTCGTCCCGGATGCGGCGCAGGACGAGCGGCTGGCCGCGCTGCCCGCGGCGGTCGACGGGGCGCTCGTCGCCTACCTCGGCGTCCCCCTGCGCACCCGGTCCGGGCAGCTCGTCGGGACGCTGGCGGTGTTCGACGGCGTCCGGCGGGACTGGTCGCCGGACCAGGTCATCCCGCTCGGGCAGCTGGCCGCCTCGGTGGTCGCCGAGCTCGAGGTGTCCGCGGCCCGGTCGGCCGCGGACGCCTCCCTGATGCGCCTGGAGCTGGCGCTGGAGGCCGGTGCCGTGGGCACCTGGGAGGTCGACCTGCAGCAGCACACCATCGACTGGGACGAGCGCTGCGCGGCGGTCTTCGGCTACGACTCCACCGTCCGGCTGGGGATGGACCGGCTGTTCGCCGAGCACGTGCACCCCGACGACCGGGAGCGCGCGCAGCGGGAGATGCAGGCGGCGATCGACGCCGTGGCCCAGTACGCCGTCGAGCTGCGCGTGGTCCGCACCGACGGCGGGGTGCGCTGGACGATCAGCCGCGGCCGGGTCCTGGCCGGTCCGGACGGCGCGCCGCAGCGGATCGTGGGGACGGTCGTCGACGTCACCGAGGCCCACGAGCAGGCCGACCGGGAGCTCGACGCCGTCCGCCGTGCCGCCGCGATCGCCGAGGTCGCCGCCGAGCTCGCCGGCGCCACGCAGGTCACCCAGCTCGCCGAGATCGCGCTGCGCGCCGCTGCCGTCCTGGGCGCGGAGTCGATCGGCCTGGCGGTGTTCGACCCACGCGACGACGAGCTGTACCTGCACCTGACCCGGCGCATCGTCGACACCATGGCCAGCGCGGCCGACGTCCAGCTGCCGTCCGGCGGGGTGCAGACGCCGCTGGACGACGAGCTGCCCACCCAGTGGGTCGCCCGGCACGGCGAGGCGTTGCTGTTCCCCGACGCCGCCGAGGTCGAGGCCCGCTTCCCGCGGATGGCCGAGGTCAACGCGGTCCTGGGCACGCGGGCCCTGGCCGCGTTGCCGCTGCGGGTCGAGGGCCGGCTGCTCGGCAGCTTCGTCGTCGTCTGGACGACCGAGCACGCCTTCCCCGACCGCGACGTCGAGCTGCTCGAGGGGCTCACCGCCCAGATCGCGCTGACCGCCTCCCGGCTGCGGGCCGACGCCGTGCGCGCCGACGCGGTGGCCGCCATGACCGCGGCCACCGCCCGGCTGCAGCTGCTGGCCGACACCGGCCGGGTGCTGTCGGGGACGCTGGAGATCACCCGGCAGGTCGGCCAGCTCGCCGACGTCGTCGTCCCCACCCTGGCCGACTGGTGCTGGCTGGTGGTCACCGACGAGCAGGGCCGGCTGCGCGAGATGGCCTCGGCGCACCGCGACCCCGGGCTGCGCGCGGAGCTGGAGCTGTACGTGCACTCGATGGTCGCGGTGATGACCGAGGAGGCCGCCGCGTCGGTGGTCACCCGCACCGGCCGCCCGCTCGTGCTGCCCCGGATCGACGCCGCGCGGATCGAGCGCGCCATCCCCGAGCCGGCGACCCGAGAGCTGCTGGGCCGGCTGGGCCTGGCCTCCGGCGTGATCGTGCCGCTGGTCGCCCGCGGGCAGTCCCTCGGCGCGCTGGGCCTGTTCAACGGCGCGGAGCGGGGACCGCACACGCCGGCCGAGGTCGAGACCGCGGTCGAGGTGGGCCGCCGGGCCGGGCTGGCGCTGCACCACGCCCGGCTCTACGGCCAGCAGCGGGCGCTGGCGGGGGCACTGCAGCACAGCATGCTCACCGACCCGCCGGAGCCGGAGCACTGCGAGATCGTCGTCCGGTACGTGCCCGCCGCAGAGGGCGCGGAGATCGGCGGCGACTGGTACGACGCGTTCCTCGAGCCGGGCGGGGCCACCGTGCTGGCCATCGGCGACGTCGTCGGCCACGACGTCCGGGCCGCCGCGGCGATGGGCCAGCTGCGCGGCCTGCTGCGCGGGATCAGCTACTCCAGCGGCGCCCCGCCGGCGCAGGTGCTGACCCAGGTCGACCGCGCCGTCCGCGGGCTGGGGCTGGACACGATGGCCACGGCGGTGGTCGCCCGCCTCGAGCAGGGGGACGACGACCGGGCCGCCGACCGGACGCTGCTGCGCTGGTCCAGCGCCGGTCACCCGCCGCCGGTGCTGCTCCGGCCCGACGGTCGGGTGCAGGTGCTCGACGGCGACCTGCCCGACCTGCTGCTCGGCGTCGACCCCTCGGTGGCGCGGCACGACCGGGTCGCCGTCCTCCCCGCCGGCAGCACGGTCTTCCTGCACACCGACGGGCTGGTCGAGCGCCGCGACCGCGACCTCGACACCGGCACCACCGCGCTGGTGTCCGTGCTGGCCGAGTACGCCACGCTGCCGCTGGCCGACCTGTGCGACCGGGTCCTCGAGCGGCTGTTCCTGCCCGACGCCGAGGACGACGTCGCGCTGCTCGCCGTCCGGCTGACCCGGGCCGTGCCCCTGGTCTGACGCCGGGATCCACTCAGCGGCGGTCGCGGCGGCGCCAGCGGGCCGGACGCACGGCGCGCACGCGCAGCAGCCGGTGGCGTGCCCGGTCGGGCAGGTCGACGGCGACCGGGGCCTCCCAGCCGCGCCACACCGAGAGCACCCGCAGCGCGGCGACCAGCACGATGACCAGGGCGGCGACCAGGATCGGGTCGAGGCCGGCCGGGCCGGAGAGCACGGTGAGCGCGATGGCCCCGAGCAGCGCGGCGACCGCGTTGTACGGGCCGGGCTGCACGATGTCGGCGCGCTGGGCCAGCAGCACGTCGCGGATCACCGCGCCGCCGACCGCGGTGACCGTGCCGACGAAGACCACGCTGGGACTGGGCAGCGCGGCCAGCTGCGCCTTCTGCGCGCCGATGACGGTGAAGAAGCCGAGGGTGACCGCGTCGAGGACGACGAGCAGGCCGGTCAGCCGGGACAGCCAGCCGGAGAAGTAGAACGTCACCGTCGCGGTGACGGCCACCGTGGGCAGGTAGGCGGGGTTGGTCAGGGCGACCGGCGGCAGGTCGCCGAGCAGCACGTCGCGCACCAGCCCGCCGCCGAGCCCGCCGGTGAAGGCCAGCAGCAGCACGCCGGAGACGGCGAACCCCTCGCGGGCGGCGAGCAGCCCCCCGGTCAGCGCGCCCACCACGATCGCCGCGAGGTCGACCGCCGCCGGCACCCGCAGCGTCTCGGTG
The DNA here is from genome assembly GCF_053502545.1 of Geodermatophilus sp. URMC 65. Classification (NCBI taxonomy): domain Bacteria; kingdom Bacillati; phylum Actinomycetota; class Actinomycetes; order Geodermatophilales; family Geodermatophilaceae; genus Geodermatophilus; species Geodermatophilus sp. URMC 65. The sequence goes on along the minus strand of NZ_CP199954.1, from coordinate 2,329,529 downwards.
GCCGCGGCCAGGATCTCCACGGCCGCATCCTGCCGCGCCGTCCGTCGGCCCCGGCCGCAGCCTCCGCCTCCGCCGTCCCTCCCTGGTGCTCTCTCGCTGCTCCCTCGCTGCGGTGATCATGGGGTTGTTGCACGCGCCGGCGGCGTGTCGCGCCGTGTCGGCGGCGACGACCCCATGATCAACACGGTGAGGACGGCGTCACCGCCGGTGACAGGAGAGTGGGGACGCCGCTAGCTTGCGGCTCCACCCGCCGCTCCCCAGGAGGTCGCCGTGCCCGTACGCCCGCCGGACGAGAACGAGGTGGCCGCGCTCGCGGCCAGCTACGGCATGAAGCCCACCGCCGAGGAGGTGGCCGCCTACACCCCGATCGTCGCGGCCTTCCTCAGCTCCTACGACGCGGTCGAGGAGCTCTACGCCGGGATCGCCCCGCAGGCGCCCGCCGACCGGCCGAGCACCCGCCCCGACGACGCCGACAACCCGCTCGGCGCCTGGTACGTCACGACCGAGATCCGCGGTGCCGCGGACGGGCCGCTGGCCGGCCGGACGGTGGCGGTCAAGGACAACGTCGAGGTCGCCGGCGTCCCGATGATGAACGGCTCGCACACCGTCGAGGGGTTCGTCCCACGGGAGGACGCCACCGTCGTCACCCGCCTGCTCGAGGCCGGCGCGACGATCACCGGCAAGTCCGTCTGCGAGGACCTCTGCTTCTCCGGCGGCAGCCACACCTCCGTCACCGGGCCGGTGCGCAACCCGTGGGACCCGTCCCGCACCACCGGTGGCAGCTCCAGCGGCAGCGCCGCGCTGGTGGCGTCCGGGGTGGTCGACCTGGCGGTCGGCGGGGACCAGGGCGGCTCGATCCGCATGCCCGCGGCCTTCTCCGGCATCGTCGGCCACAAGCCCACGCACGGGCTGGTGCCCTACACCGGCGCGTTCCCCATCGAGCTGACCCTCGACCACCTGGGCCCGATGACCCGCACGGTCGCCGACGCGGCAGCGATGCTCGACGTCCTCGCCGGCCGGGACGGCAACGACCCGCGCCAGCCCGCCGACGTGGTGCCCGAGCAGTACGCCGCCGCGCTGGGCGGGGACGTCGCGGGGCTGCGGGTCGGGGTCGTCGCCCAGGGCTTCGGCTGGGCGGAGCTCTCCGAGGCCGACGTCGACGACACCGTCCGGGCGGCCGCCGGGCGGCTGCGGGAGCTGGGCATCGAGGTGGTGGACCTCGACCTGCCCTGGCACCGGCACGCGCTGCACGTCTGGAACGTCATCGCCACCGACGGCGCCACGGTGCAGATGATCGAGGGCAACGGCTACGGCTGGAACTACGAGGGCCGCTACGACCCCGAGCTGATCGCCCACTACGGCCGCCAGCGCCGCGAGGTGGTCGACCGGTGGTCCCCGACGGTGACGGCGGTGGCGCTGTCCGGCCGCTGGTCGTACGAGCGGGAGCAGACCCGGCACTACGCGATGGCGCAGAACCTGGCCACCGAGGTGCGCCGGCAGTACGACGCCGCGCTGGCCGACGTCGACCTGCTGGTGATGCCGACCGTGCCGATGGTGGCCCCGGAGATCCCGGCGCCGGACGACCCGGTGGAGACCCGGGTGGCCCGCGCGCTGGAGATGATCGTCAACTGCGCGCCGTTCGACGTCAGCGGCCACCCGGCCACCAGCGTCCCGGCCGGGCTCTCGCAGGGGCTGCCGGTCGGGATGATGCTGGTCGGCCGCCGGTTCGAGGACACGACCCCGCTGAAGGTGGCGCACGCCTTCGAGCAGCTGGTCGGCGGCTTCCCGAGCCCCCCGGCCCGCTGACGCGCTCGCTCCGACCCCGCCGACCCCTCCCGCTGTTGACCATGGGGTCGTCGCCGGCCGCTGCGGCGTGTCCAGCCGTGTCGGCGGCGCCGACCCCATGATCAATGGCGGCCCCCGGACGAGGCCCTGTCACTGGCCGGGCGGGACCTCCAGCGAGGTCGCCGTCCCGCGGCGCAGCTGGGCGTCCCGGGTCGCCCCGTCGTGGCTGGACATGGCCTCCTGGCGGCCGGGCTCCTCGCGGAGGATCGCCGCGCCCTTCCAGTCCTCCGGGATGGCGAAGGCGTCGACCAGCGTGACCATGTGCGGGCGCAGGTCCTTGAGCAGCGCGTTCACCGTGGCGGTGAGCGCCTTGGAGCGGTTCGGGGTGAGCCGGCCGTGCTCGAGGAACCAGGCCCGGTCGGCCTCGATGGTCGTGAGCGCATAGAGGTCGCAGACCCGCTCGAGCAGGGCCCGCGCGTCGACGTCGGTGGTCCGCTCGATGCCGGCGACGAAGGCCTCCAGCACGATGCGGTCGATGTGCGCCTGCGCCGTCCGCAGCACGTGGTCCTGGACGTCGTTGAACACGTCGAAGGGCCGGGCGCCGGGGGTGTCCGCGCCACGCCGCAGCCGCCGGATCGCACTCTCGAGCAGGTGCTTCTCGCGGTCCTCGAGCATCTTCAGCTGCCAGCCGCGGTCGAGCAGCGGCACCTCGTCCTCCCGGCCGGGCACGGCGTCGACGAGCCGGGCGATCAGGCCGCGGGCCGCCGTCCGCTCGAGCACGGTCTCGCGGACCATGTCGGCGATGAACCCGACCTTGCCCCAGCCGTCGAGCGAGCCGAAGGCGTCGCGGTAGCCGGTGAGCAGGCCCTTGGCGACCAGCTGCAGCAGGACGGTGTTGTCGCCCTCGAAGGTGGTGAACACGTCGGTGTCGGCCTTGAGGTGCGGCAGCCGGTTCTCCTGCAGGTAGCCCGCACCGCCGCAGGCCTCGCGGGCCATCTGGATGGTCCGCGTGGCGTGCCAGGTCTGCGCGGCCTTGAGCCCGGCGGCCCGGGACTCCAGCTCGCGCTGCGCGCCCTCGTCGAGGTCCTCCGCGCCCTGGACGTCGTGCATCGTGCCGACCAGCTCCTCCTGCGCGAAGGAGTACGCGTAGGTGGCGGCCAGCGCCGGCAGCAGCTTGCGCTGGTGCACGAGGTAGTCGTTGAGCAGGACCTCGCGGTCGGCACCCGGCGCGGAGAACTGCCGGCGGGTCTCGCCGTAGCGGACGGCGATGTCGAGGGCGAGCTTGGTCGCCGCCGACGCGGAGCCGCCGACGCTCACCCGGCCGCGCACCAGGGTGCCCAGCATGGTGAAGAAGCGGCGGGTCTCGTTTCCGATCGAGCTGGTGTAGGTGCCGTCCTCGGCGACCTGGCCGTAGCGGTCGAGCAGCATGTCCCGCGGCACGGTCACGTGGTCGAAGCTCAGCCGGCCGTTGTCGACGCCGAGCAGGCCGGCCTTGGGGCCGTCGTCGCCGATGGTGACGCCCGGCATCGGGTCGCCCCGCTCGTCGCGGATCGGCACCAGCCAGGCGTGCACCCCGTGCCTGCGGCCCTGGGTCACCAGCTGGGCGAACACGACCGCCATCCGGCCGTCCTTCGCGGCGTTGCCGATGTAGTCCTTGCGGGCTGCCTCGTGCGGCGTGTGCAGGTCGAAGGTCTGCGTCTCGGGGTCGTAGGTGCACGTCGTCCGCAGCTGCTGGACGTCGGAGCCGTGCCCGGTCTCGGTCATGGCGAAGCACCCGGGCAGCGCGAAGCTCATGATGTCGCGCAGGTACGCCTCGTGGTGCCGCTCGGTGCCCAGCGCCTGCACGGCCCCGCCGAACAGGCCCCACTGGACGCCGGCCTTCACCATCAGCGACAGGTCGGTGAACGCCAGCATCTCGATCGAGGTGACCGAGCCGCCGGCGTCGTCCTCGCCGCCGTACTCCTTGGGGAAGCCGAGGGTGACCCGGCCGGAACGGGCGATCTCCGCCGCCATCCGGGTGACCCGCTCCCGGGCCTCCTGCACGTTCTCGCCGTAGACCGGCAGCAGGTCGGGGTCGTGCAGGTTCTCGCGCGCGTCGCGGCGCACGTGGCCCCAGCGGCCGTCGAGCACCTCGGTGAGCGTCTTCGCGTCCACCGCGTGCGGCAGGCTCGTGGTCACAGTTCCTCCTCGTTGCGGGACACGACGCCGGAGAGCCCGGCCCAGGCGAGATCGGTCAGGTGCGCGGCGAGTTCCACTCGGGGCATCGGACGATCGGCCTGCAGCCACCAGTCGGCGGCCGAGCGGACGAGGCCGACCAGGCCGTGGCCCCACGGGAGCGCGGCGGCGGGGTCGCGGCCGGCCTGCTCCAGGGTCACGGCGACCAGCGCGGCGGCCTGGTCGCCGACGAGGTGGGAGAGGTTGGCGATCGGGTCCGCGTCACCGGGGCCCTGGCCGCCCGGGCGGTCCGGTGCCTGGACGACGAACCGGTACAGCTCGGGGTCGGCCTCGAGGAACGTCAGGTAGGTCTCGACGGCGGCGGCCATCATCTGCCGCGGCTCGCCGGTGCTCTCCATCGCCTCGCGCAGGCGCGCGGTGAGGGAGGCGGCCACCCGGCTGCAGACGGCGACGTGCAGCTCGGTGCGGTCGGCGAAGTGCCGGTAGACGACGGTCTTGCTGGTGCCGGCGGCGGTGGCGATCTCCTCCATGCCGACGCCCGCGCCGTGCCGGCCCACCGCGGCGATGGTGGCGTCGACCAGCTGCTCGCGGCGGGCGCGACGGTGCTCGTCCCACCGGGAGTCGCGGCGGTCGCGCCTCGACGGCTCGGCTCTCACGATACCGACGGTACCTGATACCCTCGGTTCCAGACACTTATCGGGGCGGTGCCGTGCCGCCCGTGCCCCCATCCAGTGATCCGGAGGGTCCCGATGGCTCCGCAGACCCGGAAGGCCGCGATCGTCGGCGGCAACCGCATCCCCTTCGCCCGCTCGAACTCCGCGTACGCGCAGGCGTCCAACCAGGACATGCTCACCGCGACGCTGGACGGGCTGGTCGCCCGCTTCGGGCTGCAGGGCCGGCGGGTCGGGGAGGTCGTCGCGGGTGCGGTCCTCAAGCACTCCCGCGACTTCAACCTGACCCGTGAGGCGGTCCTCGGCTCGCGGCTGTCGGCCGCCACCCCGGCCTACGACGTGCAGCAGGCCTGCGGCACCGGGCTCGAGGCCGCGATCCTGGTCGCCAACAAGATCGCGCTGGGGCAGATCGAGTCCGGCATCGCCGGCGGCGTCGACACCACCTCCGACGCCCCGCTGGCCATCCACGACGAGATGCGCCGCGTACTGATCGCGCTCAGCAGCGCCCGGACGGTGCAGCAGCGGCTCAGGGCGCTCGCCGGCGTGCGACCCGGGATGCTCGTGCCCGAGGCCCCGCGCAACGCCGAGCCGCGCACCGGCCTGTCGATGGGCGAGCACCAGGCGATCACCGCCAGGGAGTGGGGGATCAGCCGCGAGGCCCAGGACGAGCTGGCCGTCCGCTCGCACCACAACCTCGCCGCGGCCTACGAGCGCGGCTTCTTCCACGACCTGGTCACCCCCTACCTGGGCCTGACCCGTGACGAGAACCTGCGGCCGGACACCTCGGTGGAGAAGCTCGCGAAGCTGGAGCCGGTGTTCGGTACGGGCGACCCCGACGCCACCATGACCGCGGGCAACTCGACGCCGCTGTCCGACGGCGCCTCCGCCGTCCTGCTGGCCTCCGACGAGTGGGCCGCCGAGCACGGCCTGCCGGTGCTCGCCCACCTCGTCGACGCGCAGACCGCCGCGGTCGACCACGTGCACGGGGGCGAGGGCCTGCTGATGGCCCCGGCGTACGCCGTCCCGGTGCTGCTGGCCCGCAACGGCCTGACGCTGCAGGACTTCGACTACTACGAGATCCACGAGGCGTTCGCCTCGACGGTGCTCGCCACGCTGGAGGCCTGGCAGGACCCGGCGTTCTGCAAGGAGCGGCTGGGTCTGGACGCCCCGCTGGGCGCCATCGACCGGTCGAGGCTCAACGTCAACGGCTCGTCGCTGGCGGCCGGCCACCCGTTCGCCGCGACCGGCGGGCGCATCGTCGCCTCGCTGGCCAAGCAGCTGCACGAGGCGGGCCCCGGCAAGCGCGGCCTGATCTCCATCTGTGCGGCCGGCGGCCAGGGCGTCGTCGCCGTCCTCGAGTCCTGAAGGAGCACCCGTGGGTGACTGGTACCGCGACTTCGCCAACTCCGGCGTCGGCTCGACCCTGGTCGGGCAGCTCGGCCTGCCCCGCCCGGCCGTGCTACGCCGATACGAGCCGGGCGTACCGCTGCTGACCGGCCCGGCCGTGGTCGGCACCACCGGCGGGGGTCGGCTGCACGAGACCCTGATCCGCGTGCTCGAGGACGCCGGCGTCCCCGTGCAGCCGCCGGCGGCCACCGACGGCGAGCGGCTGGGCGCCGTGCTGCTCGACGCCACCGGCGTGACCGGCCCGGCCGACCTCGCCGCGGCGCAGGAGTTCCTCGCCCCGGCGGTCCGGCGGCTGGGCCCGTCGGGCCGGGTGCTGGTGCTGGCCGACCCGCCGTCGGACGCCGGCTCCCCGGCGCAGGCCGCCGCCCGGCAGGCGCTGGAGGGCCTGGTGCGCTCGGTCGCCAAGGAGCTGCGCGACGGCGCGACGGCGAACCTGCTGTTCGTGCCGACCGGTGCGGAGGCCTCCGCGCCCGGACCGGTCCGCTTCTTCCTCTCCGGCCGCTCGGCCTACGTCGACGGCCAGGTGGTCACCCTGGCGGCCGCGCACGTCCCGGCGGGCGAGGACGAGGAGCGCCCGCTGGCCGGGGAGGTCGCCGTCGTCACCGGGGCCGCGCGCGGCATCGGCGCGTCCATCGCCCGCGTGATGGCCCGTGACGGCGCCTCCGTGGTCGCCGTCGACGTCCCCGCCGCCGGCCAGTCGCTGGCCGAGGTGGCCAACGAGATCGGCGGGACGGCGTTGCAGCTCGACATCACCGCGCCCGATGCCGCGCAGCGGCTGGTCGCCCACCTGCGGGAGCGGCACGGCGGGGTGGACGTCGTCGTCCACAACGCCGGCATCACCCGCGACAGGCTGCTGGTCAACATGGACGCCGCCCGCTGGAACTCGGTGATGGCGGTCAACCTGCAGGCGCAGCTGGACATCACCGAGGCGCTGCTCGACGCCGAGGGCCTGCTGGGGTCCGGCGCCCGGGTGGTCTGCGTGAGCTCGCAGTCGGGCATCGCCGGCAACCGCGGCCAGACCAACTACGCGGCGTCCAAGGCCGGCGTCATCGGCATGGTGCGGGCGTGGGCGCCGGCGTTCGCCGAGCGCGGCGCGACCATCAACGCGGTCGCGCCGGGGTTCATCGTCACCGAGATGACGGCGAGGATGCCGTTCGGCACCCGTGAGGTCGGCTCGCGGATCAACTCGCTGCAGCAGGGCGGCCTGCCGGTGGACGTCGCGGAGACGATCGCCTGGCTGGCGCAGCCGAGTGCCGCCGGGGTCAACGGCCAGGTCGTGCGGGTGTGCGGCCAGTCCTTCCTGGGGGCGTGATGGCCCGCACCGTGCTGGAGGCCGCGCCGTCGATGCCGGCGCTGTTCGCCCGGGCCGTGGCCACCGCGCGCGGCCGCGGCGGCGACCTGCCCGACACCCGGCTGGCCCGCACCGGCCTGCGCGTCGAGGCCACCGACCTGGCCGCCTACGACCGGGTCTGCAGCTTCCCCCTGGCCGACACGCTCCCCGCCACGTACCCGCACGTGCTGGCGTTCCCGCTGCAGCTGGCGCTGATGAGCGACAGGTCGTTCCCGCTCGCCCTGCCGGGCCTGGTGCACGTGCGCAACCGGGTCGACGTGCTGCGGCCGGTCCGGGCCGACGAGGCGCTGGACCTGGAGGTCTGGGCCGAACGGTTCGCCCGGCACCCACGCGGGGCGACGGTCGACCTGTGCGCGTCGGTCTCGGCCGGCGGCGCCGAGGTGTGGCGCTCGCGGTCGACGTACCTGTCCCGCGGCGCGCAGGCGCCGGAGGGCGCGCCGGGGTCCGACCTCTCGCTGTCGGTGGGGGACCTGCCGCGTCCCGTCGCCACCTGGCGGGTGCCCGACGACGCCGGACGCCGCTACGCGCGGGTCTCCGGCGACGTGAACCCGATCCACCTCTCCGGGCTGACCGCCAAGGCCTTCGGCTTCAAGCGGGCGATCGCGCACGGCATGTGGGTCAAGGCCCGGGCGCTCGCGGCGCTGACCGGACGGCTGCCCGACGCGATGGCGGTCGACGTGGTGTTCAAGAAGCCGCTGTTGCTGCCCTCGACGGTCACGCTCGCGACCGCCCCGGTGGACGGCGGCTGGGACCTCACCGTCCGCAACGCGAAGACCGGCGCCGACCACCTGCTGGGGACCGTCCGCCCGCTGCCGTGACCATCGGCGGGTGGCTGCCCGACACGCCGTCCACGGCAGCTCCCCGCCGGTGATCGACTGGAGGGGCGCGGGCCCCTCCGGTGAGGTGGGTGCGTGGAGCACACGGACCCGACCGAGCACCCCCGACCGCTGCTGCGCCGTCCCTGGACCCCGCTCGACGGGGAGTGGGAGTTCGCGGCCGACCCCGACCTCGCCGGCACCGTCGGCAGCATCGCGTTCGACCGCACCATCCGGGTGCCCTACGCCCCGGAGACCCCGGCCAGCGGCGTGCACTGGACCGGGCGGCTCGGCCGCGCCTGGTACCGCCGTCGGCTGCCCGGCCGCGTCGGCGACCGGCGCACCGTCCTCCACTTCGGCGCCGTCGACCGCGTCTGCGACGTGTGGGTCGGCGGCACGCACGTCGCCTCCCACGAGGGCGGGTACACGCCGTTCGGCGTCGACGTCACCGACTTCCTGGGGGACGACGGTGCCGAGCTGGTGGTCCGCGCCGACGACGACCCGCTCGACCTCGAGGCGCCGCGCGGGAAGCAGGACTGGCGCGACGAGCCGCACGACATCTGGTACCCGCGCACGACCGGCATCTGGCGCACGGTCTGGCTGGAGCAGGTGGCGCCGCGGCACATCACCGACGTCCAGTGGCGGGGGGACCCGCGCACGCTGCGGGTCGACGTCCGCGTGCGGCTCGCCGTCCGCGTCTCCGGTGCCCGGTTGCACCTGCGGCTGCGCGCCGGGGACCGGCTGCTGGTGGACGACGCGGTGCGGGTGGACGGCGCCGTCGTCGAGCGCACCGTCCAGGTGGGGGACGGCGGCGTCGACGACCGCAACGGGCTCGTGTGGTGGCCCCGCCCCGACCCGGTGCTGCTCGACGCCGAGCTGGCGCTGGTGGCCGACGACGGCGAGGTGCTCGACGAGGTCGAGAGCTACACCGCGCTGCGCTCGGTCGGGGTCGGCGACGGGCGGCTGCTGGTCAACGGCCGGCCGACGCCGATGCGGCTGGTGCTCGACCAGGGCTACTGGCCCGACACCGGCGCCACCCCGCCCGACGTCGCGGCGCTGCGGCGCGACCTGGAGCTCACCCGGGCGCTGGGCTTCACCGGGGCCCGCAAGCACCAGAAGACCGAGGACCCGCGGTACCTCGCCCTCGCCGACCGGATGGGGCTCGTGGTGTGGGCCGAGATGCCCTCGGCGTACCGGCCCGGCCCGACGGCCAGCGCCCGGCTGCTGCGGGAGTGGGCCGACGTGGTGGTCGCCCACCGCGGGTTCCCGAGCGTGGTGGCCTGGGTGCCGCTCAACGAGTCGTGGGGCGTGCAGGAGGCGGAGGTCGACGAACGGCAGCGCGGGCTGATCCGGGCGCTCACGGAGACGGCGGACGCGCTCGACGGCACCCGCCCGGTGTCGGCCAACGACGGCTGGGAGACCCTGGACGGCGACATCCTGGGCATCCACGACTACGAGCAGGACCCCGCGGTGCTCGGCGAGCGCTACGCCACGGCCGCGGACCTCGAGCGGGTGGCCACGGGACGCCGTCGCGACGGGTACCTGGCCGACCTCGACCGCGCGGGCGTCGCCGGCCGGGCCGTCGTCCTCTCGGAGTTCGGCGGCGTGGCGCTGCGCTCCCCGGAGGACGAGGGCTGGGGCTACGCCGACGCGACCTCGCCGGAGGACCTGCTGGCCCGCTACCGCGCCCAGTGGGCCGCGGTTCACGGCAGCTCCGCGCTCGCCGGCGCCTGCTGGACGCAGCTGTCCGACACCTACCAGGAGCGCAACGGGCTGGTGGGCGCGGACCGGGTGCCCAAGGTCGACCTCGAGGCGCTGCGCCGGGCCACCCTCGGCGAGACGTAGGGGACCTACGCCTCGCGGTTGTCGCGGACCACCGTGTCGCCGGCGAGGTCGGTGATCGTCCTGGTGGTGCTCAGGCCGGTGAGGTCGTTGCCCTCGATGACGACCCCTCTCGACGTCGCGGCCACCCGGACGGCACGGGCGTTCGTGGCCCCTCCGGTCCGCAGGAACACCGAGTCGGCGATCCGCGCGCCGTCGACCTCCACCAGTTGGATCCCATGGGTGCCGCTTCCGATGCCGGTGAGCCGGCAGGCCTCCACGGACAGCCCGGTCACCGGCACCCTCGGCCCGACGACGAGCAGCGGACCCCCTGGCGCGGCGGCGAACGAGCTCCGCAGGAGCCGCACCCGGTCGGCCGCGTCGACCACCGCGGCCGGGGCGGCCCCCCGCAGGGGAGCCGGGAAGGTGCAGTCCTCGACGGTGATGTCGCTGGTGCCGTCCCCGCCGATCCGCAGGGCGCTGTCCACCGGCTGGGTGGTGCGGGTGCGGGTGAAGGAGACGTGGCGGACGGAGCCCCTGGAGGCGGGACCGGTCTGCACGCGGATGGCCGCGGAACGGTCGTCGCCCCCATCGGCGATGTCCACGGTGCAGTCGGTGAACGACAGGCGCTCGATCGCTCCGCTGCTGTGCGTGTTCTTGACGACGATGCCGCGGCCGGTGGCCCGGCCCCGGCACCCGTGGAATGAGCAGTCGCGGATCGAGGCCGTCATGCGGTCCTCGCCGCCCGTCCACTCGAGCACGGCGACCATGAAGCGGCTCACTGAACTGGCACCGGTGCAGTCGACGAACCGGCCTCCGGTGACGTCCAGGCCCCGGAGCAGGGCACCGGGGGCGCCGATGGGCGCGAACTGCAGGCAGTCGTCGCCGGACTCGACGTGGCAGGCGGTGGCGAGGAAGTCCGAGCCCCCGAACACCCGGATGCCCCCCGTGCCCGTCGCCGGCGCGCTGTTGCGCACGCGGACCCGGTCCAGGCGGCCCCGGTCGCCGGCGAACATCACCGCCTGGCCACCGGCGTAGGTGTCGACCGTGACGTCACTGAGGTGGACATCGTCCCCGTAGAGGGCCAGCACGACACCGGTCCGGCTGTGGTCGACGGCCCCGATGGTGCCGGGACCGGAGATGCGCACGCCGTCGGACTTGACGGCGAAGTCGGCGTTGCGAAGGAAGGCGCCGTCCAGCCCGGGGGGCGCCGTCCAGTCCTTGGCCAGGAACGAGCCGGGCTCGAGGTGGAGCCGTGCGCCGGCCGGGAGGAGCAGGCTGGCCGTGCACCGGTAGGTGCCCGCAGGCAGCACCCCCGTGGCTCCGGTACGGGCGCTGGCGTCGATGATCGCCTGCACCGCGGCGGTGTCGTCGGCGACGCCGTCCCCAACGGGGCCGTCCTCCCGCACGCGGAGCGGCGGCCGGCTCTGCGGCGCCCGCGCGGCGGCAGCGGGCGCCACCGTCGGTGGATCGCTGCTGCCCGCGAGGGCGGCCGTGGCAGCCAGCCCCACCGCGCCGAGGAGGACCGCACGTCGGCCCACCGGGGGTCCGGGCGGGGTACCTGCAGGAGGCTGCGGAGGTCGGGTGCGTCCGTCCATGGGTCGCCTCCCCTCCGAGGGGTCCGTCGGCGCTCCGGGCGTCAGCCGCCCGTGCCGCTCACCGGCGGACCGACCGCACCGCGCCGAACGCCTGCCTGTTCACCGCAGCCACGGTGCGCACGAGGATGACGGTGTCGCGCCACAGTGACCAGTGCTCGATGTACCGGTTGTCGAAGCGCGCCCGTTCCTGGATCGAGGTGTCCCCCCGGAGGCCGTGGACCTGCGCCCAACCGGTGAGACCCACAGCCAGCCGGTGCCGGTCGCGGTAGCCGTCCACCGAGTCGGCGAACTGCGCGGCGTACCCGCGCTCCTCCGGCCGGGGCCCGACCAGGGACATGTCCCCGCGCAGGATGTTCCACAGCTGGGGCAGCTCGTCGAGGCTGGTCCGGCGCAGGAACGACCCGATGGGCGTCTGGCGGCGCTCGACGTCCATGCGCCGGGCGTGCATCGTGCTGCGCGTCGAGCGGGTGGCTCTCTGTCCGGCCACGTCCTGCTCGGCCGCCGGGACCCTCAGGGTGCGGAACTTGAGGACGGCGAAGTCCTCGCCGAACCGCCCGGTGCGGATCTGCCGGAAGAGGACCGGCCCGGGGCTGCTGACCCGGACGGCCAGGGCGAGGACGGCGAGCAGGGGGGAGATCACGGCCAGCAGCCCCCCGGCGACGACGACGTCGAGGACCCGCTTGACCCGCCAGCCCCCGCGGCGCGGCGCAGCGCGGCGCACCCGGTGCAGCGGGATGCCCCAGACGTCGTCCACGTCGGGGCCGCTCGAGGTCATCCCGACGTCGAAGAACCGGGGGACCACGCACACCTCGACGTCACGCATGGCGGCGCTCCGCACCAGTCCGACGAGCTCCGCCTCCCGGGTCGGCCCGTAGGCGACGATGACCCGGCGGACCCCGTGGGCGTCGAGCAGGGTGTCGACGTCGGTCATGCCACCGAGCGGTGCACGGTCGTCGAGCTGCGGGCCGTCGTCGACGAACCCGATCGGGTGCAGCCCGTACTCGGGGTGGTCCTCCAGGGTGTCCAGCAGCTCCATGGCCAGCCGGCCGCCCCCGACGACGAGGGCGACCTCGCCGATCAGCCGCCTCCTCCGCGCCCAGCGGAGTCCGGCGTAGCCGATGCTGCGGCCGGTGACGAACGCCGGCACGCCGGAGAGGGCGTGCACGACGAGGGCCGGACCCCACTCGCCTACCAGCGCCACGGGCGCGGCCAGCAGGAACGCGCAGCCGAGCCGGGGGACCAGGTACGGGACCTGGTCGAGGGCGGCCAGCGTGATCCGGGGGCGGTAGGCCCCGCCCGCGGCCAGGAGGACCAGGGAGACGACGACGAAGCCGACACCCGCCAGCGTCGGCTCCGCGGCCCACGCCATGGGCAGCGACAGCGCGCACAGGTCGATCGCGACCAGGACGGAGCGCACGAGGCCGTGGCGCGGCCGAGGTCGGCCCGCAGCGGGCTCGTGGGTGCCGAGGTCGGCACGGAGTCCAGCCGGACGCCCCGGGACGGGGACCGGGGAGGGGCGGTCGAGGTGGGGAGGACGGGGAACGGGGAGGAGCGTCCGCTGCGGTGCAGCGCTGTGCGTGGCAGAACGGACGGACATCGAGCTCCCTGTTGCCGACGGTACCCGGGATGCTATGTGACGTTTCAATTCGACGGAACCCCCGAGTTCCGAGTTGCAGTCGAGCCGCCCGGTGCGCTCCGGCAGCACTACCGTTCCTGCGGTGACCGAGGGCCCCGACTTCCTGATCATCGGAGCAGCGCGGTGCGGGACCACCGCCCTGGCCTCGTTCCTCGACCAGCACCCGGACGTCGCCGTGTCCCGGCCCAAGGAGCTGCACTTCCTCGCGTTCCCGGGGGGCGCGCCGCGGTTCACCGGCCCCGGGGACGACCACCTGGTCAACCGGGTCGCGGTGCGGGACGAGGAGACCTGGCGCGCGGCGTTCCGACACCGCACCGAGCGTCGGCTCGGGGAGGGCTCGGTGACCACGCTGTGTCACCCGGAGACCTCCCTGCCCGCCATCGACCGGTTCTGCGCTCCGGGGTGCCGGCTGGTCGTCATGCTCCGCGACCCGGTCGACCGGGCGTTCTCCAGCTGGCTGTACCTCCGCTCCAGGGGCCACCACGCCGGCAGCTTCGAGGAGTGCCTGGCCGTGGAGGAGGAGCGGACCTCGGCCGGCTGGAGCCACATGTGGCAGCTCGCCCGGCTCAGCAGGTACGCCGAGCAGCTCGAGCCGTTCGTGCACGCGTTCGGGGACCGGTTGCTGGTGGTGGTGCAGGAGGAGTTCGCCGCTGACCCCGACCGGCAGCTGCGGCGGGTGCTGCAGTTCCTCGACGTCGACCCGGACGTCGCCATCGACGCCGGCCACCGGGTCAACGAGGGCGGCATCCCCCGGAGCAGTGCCGTCACCAGCGGGCTCAACCTCGTCCGCCGGTCCCGCGTCGCCCGCCGGGTGGTGACGGCGGTGGTGCCGAGACGCCAACGCGAGCGGGTGCGGTCGGCCAACCTCGTGCGTCCGACCCTCCGGGCCGGGACACGCGCCCGCCTGGCCGAGGAGTTCGCGCCGGACCTGGCGAGGCTGCAGCTCCTGATCGGCCGGGAGGACCTGCCGTGGCCCAGCGTCCGGACGTCGGGGAGGTGACCGCGGTGGCACCGGGCCGGATCCGGGTCCTGCAGCTCACCGGCATCACCGTCGGCGGGTCGGCCGAGCACCTGCTGCTGCTGTCCGCGCTCCTGCCGGCGGAGCGCTTCGACGTCCGGATCGCGCTGTCCGGCGGTGGCCCGCTCGACGCGGAGATCCACGGGACCGGCCTGCCGGTGCTCGACTACGCCCCCTCGCACGGCCGCGGTCAGTTCACGCAGGCGTCCCCGGACGGGCCTCGTGAGCTGCTGCGCCAGTTCCTCCGCATCCGCGGGCACATCCGGCGGAACCGGTACGACATCGTGCACACGCACACCTCGGTGGCCGGGGCGATGGGGAGGGTCGCGGCGTGGTCCTGCCGCACGCCGGTCCGGCTGCACATGCTGCACGCGTTCGCCAGCCACGACGCCGTCCCCCAGCCACGGCGGGCGGTCTTCCGGCTGGTGGAGCGACTGCTCGACCTGGCGACGACGCACTACGTGGCGGGCTCGGCGGCCATCCGGGACGCCGGGGTGCGGCGGCGCATCCTCGCGCCCGAGGACGTCACGGTGATCCACTACTCCAGCCGGACACGGGTCGCAGACGCCACGCAGGCCGACCGTGCCCGCCTGCGCGCCGAGCTCGGGCTGCCGGCGGACGTGCCGCTCGTGGCCCTGGTCGGGCGGATCGAGGAGCAGAAGGGCGTCGACCACCTCGTGCGCGCGGCCGTGCCGGTGGTGGCGCGGGTCCCGGAGGCGCACTTCGTGGTCGTCGGCGACGGCACCCGACGCCCCGAGATGGAGCGGCTTGCGGCGGAGCTCGGGGTCGCCGACCGCGTGCACTTCACCGGCTGGCGGCACGACCTCGCCGACGTGGCGCGGGCGGTCGACGTCCTGGCACTGCCGTCCCGGTGGGAGGCGTTCGGCATCGTGAACCTGGAGGCGATGGCGGCGGCGAAGCCGGTGGTGGGGTTCGCCGTCGAGGGGGTCCCGGAGGTGGTCGTCCATGGGGAGACGGGCCTGCTGTCGCCGCCGGGGGCGACCGACCGGCTGGCGGAGGACCTCGTCCGGGTGCTCACCGACCCTGAGCTGGCCGCACGGCTGGGCGAGGCGGGTCGCCGCCGGTTCACCGAGTGCTTCACGCCGGAGCCGATGGTGCGGCAGCACGTCGAGCTCTACGAGAGGCTGCTCGCACGGCCGCGCCGGGTCAGCCGGTGGCCCCTGCTCCCGCGGGCCGGTCGAGCAGGTCGCGGATGAGCCCGACGAACCGACGGCCGAGGTCCTCCACGCGGTAGTGCGCGCGGATCAGCGCGGTCCCCTCGGCTCCCATGGCCCCCCGCTCGGAAGCGGTCATGGCGACCAGCTCCTCGATCTGGCGACGGATGGAGGTCGGGTCCCCGGTGCGGGCGACCAGGCCGTGCCGCGGCTCCTCGAAGAACGGTGGGCGGCCGGAGCAGTCCGTGAAGACGGTCGGACACCCGGCGGCCATGGCCTCCATGACGGCCAGCGGCAACGCCGGTCCCTCCCACCGGGCCGTGTGCACGTACCCGTCCGCCGCGGCCAGCAGCCGGTGCACGTCGTCCCGCCAGCCGAGGAACGTCACGGTGCCTGCCAGGCCGTGTCTGCCGACCAGCCGGTGCAGCGAGGCCTCGTAGTCCGCCGTCCGCCGGGCGGCCACCGAGTCGCCGGCCGACCCGACCAGGGCGACGTGCACGGGCGGCGGCGATCCCGGTGCGCCGAGCGCGGACAGCAGCAGGTCCTGCCCCTTCTGCGGGTCCAGGCGTCCCACGTTCACCAGCAGGACGTCCCCGTCCGCCGCACCCATCTCGGCGCGCAGGGCCGTCCGCGCCGCGGCGGTGAGCTCCACCGGCGGGGGCATCTCGATGCCGTTGGGCAGCACGGCGGTGCGGTCGGCCGGCACACCGAACCCGGTCATCTCGTCCCGGACGACGGTGGACGTGCAGACCGCGAGCGTCGTCCGGCGGGCCACGGCCGTCCGATAGGCGCCCCGCTTGAGGGCGGCCACGGGGCGTGGCCCCCAGAAGTGGTGCTGGTTCTGGACCATCAGCACACCGGGCACGCCGGCCCGGGCAGCCGCGAGCAGCGCCGGGACGCGGTCGCGCTGGTTGACGCCGATCACGCACCGTCCGGACTGCCGGCGCACCCGGTCGGCCAGCGACGGCACGAGCCGCGGGTCCCAAGGCCGGTCCAGCCGGGACTCGAGCTCGGTACCGGCCCCGATCGCGGCGAAGTCGGACAGGATGCTCGGCCCGCCCCGGGGAACGGGGCCGTGGACGAGGGTGAGGTCGAAGCCCGCTTCCCGGAGGGCCCGTGCGAACCCGAGCGCCATCTTGGCCGCTCCGGTGCGGTCGGGGAGCCGGAGGGTCATGTGCAGGTGCCCCGCAGGCGAGCTCATGCCGGGCCGGACGTCCTGCGGGCCGGATCGCGCCATGCGACGACGTCGAGCCCGGTCAGGTTCTCGAGCAGGTCGATGTCGGCGCGGAACGCCTCGACCAGCGCGCGTCGGGTCTCGTCGCGGTAGGTGGTCCGCACGATGTTGCGGTGCACGATCTGCCGCCGCAGCCGGCGTCGCAGACCCGCCGGGAGGACGGGGGAGAGCAGCTTCTTCAGCGGGTGGTGCGTGCTCACCACCCGGCCGAGGAACCTGCTGCGTGGTTCACCCGAGCGGTGCGGGTCAGGGCGGACGGCGTGCCGGATCGCGGGCACGCCGAGGAACCCGTACACCCGCCGGAGCAACGCGTCCGGGTCGGCGACCAGGTCCTCGTACCGCAGCACCAGGAGCTGCTCGCGGGGGAAGACGTCCAGGACGCGCCGCACCTGCTCCCCGTACCGGCCCATCGCCGTGTAGTGCCAGATGTGGTGCCAGCCCGCGTCGATCCGGCGCGGCTCGTCGGCCAGGGCCTCCTCGAACGTCTCGCACGGTTCCCACCCGCGGGTGCGCATGAAGCCGTAGGCGGAGAACGCGCGGTCGACCGGGTCGCGCAACACGCACACCAGTCGCGCGTCCGGGGCCTCCGCGCGGACGCGGGGGATCGCGCCGGGGTGGTACAGCGTGGAGACCGACGCCTCGCCGCGGAGCTGGTCCGGCCGAGCCCTCCGGTAGAGGTCCTGGTACGCGGCCCGGTCGGTGACGGCCAGGCGGTTGATCGTCTGACGGTCCCCCGGGCCCGTGAAGGCCGGTGTCGTCCCGGTGAGGGCGAAGTAGTGGGGCTCCTTGGGATCGGTGAGGAAGAGCCCGGGGTGCTCGGCCAGGTACTGGTACAGGGCCGTGGTGCCCGACCGTGCGGCACCGATCACCAGGAACTGCGGTGTCAGCGTCATCCCTCTCCCCGTGCGGTCGTCGCGATCGTCCGGATCCCCGACCTCTGCCGGGCCGCTCGGGCCAGGTACAGGTTGCGCGCACTCATGGCCACCGCCGCAGCGGCGGCCACCCCGGTGCCTCCCCAGGCCGCTCCCCACCAGGAGCCGAGCCCGAAGAAGGCGACCGCGGCCACCAGCGCGCTCCCGGCGACCAGGCGTTCGTGCCCGGCGTGCGACAGCACCACGGAGCACGGCCCCGTCCAGGCGTTGACCAGGACGCCGGCGCACATCACCAGGGCCGGGGTCAGCGCACCGGCGTAGCCGG
Organism: Geodermatophilus sp. URMC 65; assembly: GCF_053502545.1. Classification (NCBI taxonomy): domain Bacteria; kingdom Bacillati; phylum Actinomycetota; class Actinomycetes; order Geodermatophilales; family Geodermatophilaceae; genus Geodermatophilus; species Geodermatophilus sp. URMC 65. Next base: position 2,311,646 of record NZ_CP199954.1, on the reverse strand, counting down.
GGCCGAAGACGGCGGGGACCAGCCACGGCCCCGCCGCAGCGAGGACCAGCACGGCCAGTGCCGTCACGGCCGTCGACCAGGACGCGGTGCGCCGGATGGGTGCCTGGAGCTCTGTGAGGCGGCCCGTCGCCGCGGCGGACGCGATGCGCGGTGCGAGCGTCCGCATGACGATCGCGGTCGGGACGGCGAGCAGGACGGCGATGCGGACCGCGACCGCGAAGACGGCGACCTGGCCGACCGGCGCCAGCGTCGCGAGCAGCCAGACCCCGGCCTGGGGGACGGTGACCGACGCCAGCGTCGCGAGGGTGAAGCTGCTGCCCCGGCGCAGCAGCCGCCACGGTGACGCGGCCACCGTGCCGGGCGCCGGGGCGCCGACCACGCCGACGACCACGAGGAGGCCGGCGAGGTAGACCGCCGTCTCGATCCCGACCGCCCACCAGAGCAGCGTCCGCAGCGACGGGGCGTGCGACGCCCCAGCCGCCGCGACGAGGACCCCGACGAGCACCACCCGCCGGACGTGCTCGCCGAGGAGCAGGGCCAGGCCGAACCGCGCCCGGGCCCGGAGCACATCGGCCAGCACCGGGCCGACGGCCGCCACCGACACCCACAGCGCGACGACCAGCACCAGGGGGCGGTAGACCGCCGTCGGCGTGCCGGTGCCGGCCGCCAGGGGGCCGAGCGCAGCCGTCCACAGCAGCACCACCGCGGTCACGCCGACCGCCAGTGCTCCGAGCAGCCGCCACAGCAGGACCCGGCCGGCTGCCGCGTCCTCCCGCGCGAAGGCGATCGTGGAGACCTGGGTGAGCCCGGACTGGGCCAGCACCGCGAGGAGGGCCAGCCAGCTGAGCGCCCACGACAGCGCGCCGAAGTCGTCGGCGGGCAGCAACCGGGCACCGACCACCGTCAGCAGGAACGCGCTGCTGACGGCCACCAGTTGCCCGACGGCGACGAGGGTCGCGTCGCGCCGCAGAGTGCCCCGCCGAGCGGCGCTGCCGGGACTGCTGACCGGCTGCGCGGTCACCTGGCGGATCCTGCCCGTTCCGGAGCACCGGCAGCCACCGGTGGACCCGGAACGGGGCCGGCGTCCTGCGGGTCCCGGCGGACGAAGGCGTTCACCAGCAGGACCGCCGCGATGATCGGCACGCCGATCGCCACCCACTTCGGCATCGACGTCGCCCACACGCCGCCGGGGAAGACCCGGATCATGAACACCAGGCTGACTCCCCAGATCAACGGGTCGCGGACGGACCGGCGGAGGGCGACCTGGGCGGCACGGGCGACGACGCCGCTCAGCAGGCCGCCGAGCACGACGCCGGGCAGCCCCAGGTTCACGTACCAGTCGCCGACCGCGGTCGCCGGGAACCCGTTGTTCCGGTCGATGTAGGTCTGTGCGAGCTGTACGGCCGGTGAGACGAAGGGGTCCTGCTGGCCGACGAGGACCGACGGCACCGCGGCGACCGTGGCGTCGACGAAGTCCGCACCGCCGGTGAAGTCGAACTCGTCGGGCCAGTCGTCGATCACGAGCAGCAGCGAGTCGTAGAAGGTGTTGTTGGTGGCCACGGCCACCATGCGCGCGGTGCTCTGACCCTCGATCGTGGGCGCGAGGTCGCCCAGGAGCACGGTGTCGCGGGCCGTCCGCAGGGAGAAGGCCAGGAGCAGGGCGAGGACCGGCACGAGCAGGAGACGCCGCTGCCACCGCGGGTCACCCCACCACCTCCCCTCCGTGCGTCGGGCGGCGCCGTGGGCGCCGTGGACCTCGAAGAGCAACGTGCCGGCGATCAGCGCCACGACGGAGATCACCGCCACGTCCCGCGCACCCCACGTCCAGCTCAGGTAGCCGTTCAGCGCGACGAGGCCGAGAGGCAGCAGCCGGAGCAGGGGCGCCCGGCGGCCGACGGAGAAGAACGCGGCGACGGCGAAGAGGGCCGCGAGTACGGGGATCGAGCGCAGCGCCCGGCTCTCGGCGACGTCCCTGTCGACCTTCGACGCGGTGATCAGACCGGACGGGCCGCCGTAGCGGCTCCACAACAGCGCGGTGGCCACGAGAGCCAGTGCGCTGAGCGCCACGGCGAGGAGCGCCAGGGTCCGCGGTGTGAGGGACCCGCGGGACGGCGGGAACAGCAGCCGGGCCGGCGCGGCGAGCGGGGCCGGCACCCGGGCGCCCGCCCACAGTGCGAGCAGCCACAGGACGGCGATGGCCTGGCCCTGCAGGACCAGCGTCGTCGTGTCGCGGTCCACGAACAACTCGGTGGGGAAGGGGGTGTCGAGCCCGAGGGCGAGGACCAGCGGGCGCAGGAGCAGCTGCAGCGCGAGGTAGTACAGGGTCAGGGCCATCGGGTCGAGCGGGTGGCGCACGACGCTGCGGTACACCCACGTCCAGACCAGGGCCGAGGCGGCAACGGCCAGCAGGGGCACGATCACCACTGCCGGTCCACCTCCTGGCCAGCGCTTCCGCCGACGGTCGCCGTCCCCGGTCGGGGCGCGAGGTCGGGAGGGTAGCGCACGGGGGACGCCCCCGGACCGCCGTTGCGCTACCGTCCGCGCGGTGCCCCCCGGACCACGGTTGATGATCGTCGGTGCGCCGAAGAGCGGGTCGACGGCGCTGTTCCACTACCTCGCCGACCACCCCGACGTCCGCGCGCACGTCCACCGGGAGATGCCGTTCTTCGGGCGGGACGACGAGTTCGCCCGCGGATGGGACCTCGCTCTGGAGAAGTACTTCGCCCCGTCGTCGGAGGCCCACCCGCTGGTCGCCAAGCACACGATGGCCATGTACGACCGCGTCGCCCTGCGGCGCATCGCCGAGTCGACGTCGGCGGTCGTCGTGGCGGTCCTGCGCGATCCGGTCCGCCGGGCACACTCCCACTTCCACTACGCACGGTTGCGCGGCTGGGAGGACGCGGCCACCTTCGAGGAGGGGCTGGCGCGGGAGGGCAGCCGCTCCGTGAGCTCGCCCCGGCGCGCCCGGGACATGCAGTACGTCGGCGACGGCGTCTACGCGCCGCACGTCCGCGAGGTCCTGGAGGTCTTCCCGCCGGAGCGCCGGCGGGTGTACCTCGCCGACGACCTCCGCGCCGACCCCGCGGGGCTGTGCGCCGAGCTCTTCGAGCTCGCCGGGCTGCCGCCGCACCTGCCGGACGTCTCGCGGGGCCACAACGAGGCCCGTGTGCCCCGGTCCGCCCGCTTCGCGCGCGCCTTCCTCGCCAGCCAGCAGCCCGGGAACCCGGCGCGGGCGCTGGCCTCGAGGTACGTACCCAGCCGGGTGCTGTACCGGGCCCGCTACCTGGTGAACCGGCTCAACGAGACGAGGAGCGCGTTGCCACTGATGTCCCCCGAGACCGCCGCGCGCCTGCACCAGCGGTTCGCCGAGCCGAACGACGCCCTCGCCGAGGTCCTGGCCAGGTCACTCGACGGGTGGAAGGGGTGAACGGAGCAGCCCCCCGACCAGCGGCTGCGTCGGTAGCTTGACCGCCGTGCCCGAGACCGGCTCCACGGACACGCAGTCCGCCGCACCCACCGCCGCGCCCGAGCCTCGCCGACGCCGGCGCTCCCCCGACACCGGCCCCGGTCTCGTGGACTACTGGTCGGCGCTCCGCCGACACTGGAAGCCCGCGCTCGTGGTCTTCGTCGTCGTGCTCGCCCTGTCGATCGGGTCGTTGTTCGTCTTCACGCCGGTCTACCGGGCGGAGGCGGAGGTCCTGCTGCGCACCGAGGACAGCCGGCAGCTGTTCCCCCGCACGGGCGGGGCGACACCCGGAGCGCTGGTCCGGTCGCTGCAGGCCGAGGTCGCGTACGTGGACGGCGACGCCTTCAGGGACCGCGCGGCCCAGGCCGCCGGGGATGCCGGGGAGGTCGAGGTGCGCTACGAGCCCGGGTCGAGCGCGCTGGTCTTCGTGGCCGAGGCCGATGACGCGGAGGCGGCGCGGGCCGCCGCCCAGACCTGGGCCGAGACCTACGTGACCGACCGGCACGAGCTCGACGTCGCCGAGACCACCGCTCTGCGCGACCTCCTGGTGGCCGAGCGGGACGGGTTGGCGGCGCAGCGGCAGGAGATACTCGGGCCGGTCACGGCACTGGACGACGCCATCGCTGCCGAGACCGACGTGACGCAGTCGTTGGAGCTGCTGGACCGCCAACTGGCGTTGCAACGCAGCCTGGCCGCCCAGCTCGAGCCGGTCGAGGCCGAGCTCCGCCGCCTCGAGACGCAGATCTCCGGCCTGGACGTCGACCTGGCCGTGCTGCGGGACCGAGCGGCGATCGCGTACGTGAGCAGCGCCGCCGAACTCCCGGAGGGGCGCGCCAACGGGTCGGTGCGCCAGAGCCTGGCGGTCGGCGTCCTCGCCGGCCTGGTCCTCGCCGCGGGAGCCGTGGCCGCGGCGGACCGGCTGCCCCGCCGCTGACCCCAGGTCAGGCGCGGGCGCGGACGGGAGCGAGCTCCGGGTGCTCGCGGAACCACGCGATCGTCCGCTCCAGGCCTTCGTCGAGCGCCACCTCCGGCGCCCAGCCCAGCACGCTCCGTGCCAGGGTGATGTCCGGCTGGCGCACCGTCGGGTCGTCCTCCGGGCGGGGGACGAAGACGATGGGTGACCGGGAGCCGGTCAGCTCCCGGATCCGCTCCGCGAGGTGCAGGACCGGGACCTCGTGCGGGTTGCCGATGTTCACCGGCCCGGGCGCACTCGACAGGAGGAGTCGCAGCAGCCCGTCGACCAGGTCGCTCACGTAACAGACGGACCGCGTCTGGCTGCCGTCGCCGGCGACGGTCAACGGCTCTCCGGCGAGCGCCTGGCGGATGAACGTGGGGATGGCACGCCCGTCCCGCGGTCGCATGCGTGGGCCATAGGTGTTGAAGATCCGCACGATCGCCGTGTCCACCCCGTGGGTACGCCGGTACGCCGAGGTGAGTGCCTCGGCGAAGCGCTTGGCCTCGTCGTAGACCCCGCGGGGCCCGACCGGGTTCACGTTGCCCCAGTAGTCCTCCGGCTGGGGGTGGACGAGCGGATCGCCGTAGCACTCCGACGTCGAGGCCAGCAGGAAGCGGGCCCGATTCTCCTTGGCCAGCCCCAGGGCGTGGAGCGTGCCGATGGAGCCGACCTTCAGGGTGTGGATCGGCAGCTCGGCGTAGTCGACGGGCGACGCCGGGGAGGCGAAGTGGAGCACGTGGTCCACCGGCTGCGGCACGTGCACGTAGTCGGTGACGTCGGCGCGGACCAGACGGAACCGCGGGTGCTCCAGCAGGTGCTCGACGTTGTCCGGCGTCCCCGTGAGGAAGTTGTCGAGGCAGAGCACCTCCATGCCGCGTTCCAGCAGCGCTTCGCACAGGTGGGATCCCAGGAACCCCGCTCCTCCGGTGACGACTGCGCGCGCCATGCCACGTCCTCTCTCCTGGGGTCCTCCACGGTGACGCGGACGGTGGGTTCGTCCCACGGGTCCGGTCGGAGGACCCCGGACGCTAGCCGGACCGGGCGGTTCCGTGATCCTCCTGCCCCGCGGAGGTCGGACGCGGCCTCCCGGGCCCGATCTCTCGGCCGGGGTCGTTCCGGTTCGGTCACGGGGAGGCAACGATCACCGTCCCGGACTGCGAGGCGGGACGGTCCGGGCCAGGGTCGGGCGCAGACCGCGACAGTCGAGCCGCCGGAGGTCCCCGTGCGCAGCAACCGACTCCTGCCCCTGCTCGCCGCCGGTGCCCTGGTGCTCGGCGCCTGCGGCGGCGGTGGGGAGAGCGTCGACACCGGAACCGGGGGCGGCGGTGGGGGCGGTGGGGGCAACACGCTCGTCGCGGCGGTGTCCGCCCAGCCCGACCAGTTCGACCCGCACGTCACCACGGCCTATCCGAGCTTCCAGGTCCTGGAGAACGTCTACGACACCCTCGTGGTCCCGAACGCCGAGGACCTCACGATGGAGCCGAGCCTGGCTGAGAGCTGGGAGACCAGCGAGGACCAGCTGACCTGGACGTTCACGCTGCGGGACGGCGTGACCTTCCACGACGGCAGCACGTTCGACTCGGCCGACGTCGTCTACTCCTACCGGCGGATCATCGACGAGCAGCTGAGCAACTCCACCCGGTTCGCCAACGTTGCCGCGGTCGAGGCGCCCGACCCGCAGACCGTGGTGATCCGGCTCAGCCAGCCGACGCCGAACCTGCTGGAGCGGATCGGCGCCTTCAAGGGGATGGCGATCCTGCCGGAGAACGCCGCGGAGGACCTCGACCTCACCACCGAGGCCAACGGCACCGGCCCCTTCCGGCTGGAGAGCTCCGACGCCAGCAGCACCGTGCTGACCGCCTACGAGGAGTACTGGGGCGGCGCGCCGAGCGTCGACGGGGTCGAGTTCCGCTACATCACCGAGCCGGCGGCGGCGCTGACCGCCCTGCAGAACGGCGAGGTGCAGTGGACCGACAACGTCCCGCCGCAGCAGATCGAGTCCCTGCAGGGCGACGACACCGTCGAGCTCCAGACGACGCCCAGCGTGGACTACTGGTACATGTCCATGAACTACGCGCAGGCGCCCTTCGACAACCGCGACGTGCGGCGCGCGATCTCCTTCGCCGTCGACCGCGAGGCGGTGGCCGAGGCGGCGCGGTTCGGGGCGGCCCAGCCCAACCAAACGGCGATCCCCGAGGACAGCTTCTTCTACTACGACTACGCGCCGTTCCAGCGCGACCCCGGCCAGGCCCGCCAGCTGCTGGAGCAGGCCGGGGTGCAGACGCCCCTGACCATGGGGCTGATGGTCACCGACCAGTTCCCGGAGACGGTCACCGCCGCGCAGGTGATCGCCAGCCAGCTCGGCGAGGTCGGCATCAACGTGGAGATCGAGACCCTGGACCTCGCGACCTGGCTGGACCGGCAGGGCGCCGGCGACTTCGACGCCTTCATGCTCGGCTGGCTCGGCAACCTCGACCCGGCGGCCTACTACCAGGAGCAGCACCAGACCGACGGGCCGAACAACTACCAGGGCTACAGCAACCCGCAGGTCGACCAGCTGCTGCAGGCCGGGGCGACGGAGACCGACCAGGCCACCCGCAAGCAGATCTACGACCAGGCCGCGCAGATCATCGTCGACGACGTCTCCTACCTGTACCTCTACAACCCCGACGTGGTGCAGGCGTGGGCGCCCGGCCTGGCGGGCTACCAGATCCGGGCGGACAAGGCGATCAACTTCGAGTCGGTGGAGCTGCCCTGACCGGCTACCTCCTCCGCCGGGTCGGCCAGTCCCTCGTCGTCCTGGTGGGGGTGAGCGTCATCGTGTTCGGCCTGGTCCAGCTGGTGCCGGGCGACCCGATCCGGTTGGCCCTCGGAACGCGTTTCGACCAGGAGACCTACGACGCGCTCCTCGCGCGGTCCGGCCTGGACCAGCCGCTGGTCACGCAGTACTTCGGCTGGGCGGGCCGGGCCCTCACCGGGGACCTCGGGGTCAGCTTCCGCAGCGGGGAGACGGTCACCTCGCTGATCGCCGAGCGGCTCCCCGCGACGCTCACCCTGGCGTTCGCCTCGATCCTGGTGGCACTGCTCATCGCCGTCCCGCTGGGCACCCTGTCGGCGCTGCGGCCCCGGTCGGTCGTCGACCGGGTCGCCACGGTGCTCAGCCAGATCGGCATCTCCGTGCCGGAGTTCTGGATGGCGATCGTGCTCATCCTGGTCTTCGCCGGGACGCTGGGCTGGCTCCCCTCGGGCGGCTACGTCCCGCTGACCGAGGACCCGGGCGGCTGGGCGCAGCGGCTGCTGATGCCGGCGGTGGTCACCGGGGTGGTGTCCGGCTCGGTGATCACCCGGTTCGTGCGGTCCAGTGTCCTCGAGGCCCTCGGTGCCGACCACGTCCGGACGGCGCAGGCCAAGGGGCTGCCGGCGCGGCAGGTCTTCACCTGGCACGTGCTGCGCAACGCGCTGCTGCCCCTGGTCACCGTCACCGGCGTGCAGCTGGCCTACCTGCTGTCGGGAGTGGTGGTGGTGGAGATCGTCTTCTCCTGGCCGGGGCTCGGCCAGCTGGCCCTGCAGGCTGTCCAGTCCCGGGACTACCCGGTCCTCCAGGGGGCGATCCTGCTGTTCGCCGTGGTGTTCCTGCTGATCAACCTGGTGGTCGACCTGCTCTACACCGCCATCGACCCGCGGATCCGACGGTGACACACCAGCCGAGTCCTGCTGCGATGAGACACCAGCCGGGTCCTGCTGCGATGAGACACCAGCCGGGTCCTGCTGCGATGACACACCAGCCGGGTCCTGCTGCGATGACACACAGCCGAAGCCCGCTGCGATGACCGGCGCCCCCCTGCCCGAGCCCGCAGCCTCCCCGACCGCCACCGACGCCGGCGTCCCCTCGACCGCGCGGCCCCCGCGGCCGCGCTGGCAGCAGACGCTGGGCCTGCTCGCCCGCAACCCCACCGCGGCGGTCGCGGCGACGGTCCTGCTGCTCATCGTCCTCATGGCCGTGTTCGACGAGACCATCGCGCCGAGCGGCCCCAACGAGATCGCGGTCGAGGACCGGCTGCAGCCACCGAGCCTGGCGCACCCGTTCGGCACTGACGACCTCGGCCGCGACATCCTCAGCCGGGTGATCCTCGGGGCGGCCGTCTCGCTGCGCGTGGGGTTCCTGGCGGTCGCCTTCGCACTGGTCGTCGGTGCCCTCATCGGCCTGCTGGCCGGCTACTACGGCCGCTGGGTCGACGACGTCCTGATGCGGTTCATGGACATCCTGTTCGCCTTCCCCGCGGTGCTGCTGGCGATCGCGGTGCTCGCCGTCCGTGGCCCGGGGGCCGGCAACACCGCCCTGGCCATCGGCATCGTCTACATCCCCGTCTTCGCCCGGGTCACCCGCGCCAGCGTGCTCGGCGTCCGGGAGGAGGTGTACGTGCGGGCGTCGCGGTCGGTGGGGGCGTCGGACCTCCGGCTGCTCACCCGGCACGTGCTGCCCAACGCGGCGCCGCCGATCATCGTGCAGACCTCGATCAGCCTGGCCTTCGCCGTCCTGGCCGAGGCGGCGCTGTCCTTCCTCGGGCTCGGCACCCAGCCGCCCAACCCGTCGTGGGGGCTCATGCTGGCCGAGGGGCGCGGCTTCATCGACCTGGCCTGGTGGCTGGCCTTCTTCCCGGGGATGGCGATCTTCCTGACCGTGCTCTGCTTCAACCTGCTCGGCGACGGGCTGCGTGACGTCCTCGACCCGCGCCAGCGCACGCTCATGGCCGGGAGCGGCAGGTGAGCGCGCCGCTGCTGGAGGTCGACGACCTCCGGGTGCGGCTGCGCACGCCGCGCGGTCCGGCCGAGGTCGTCAACGGGTTGAGCTACACCGTCGGGCGCGGCGAGACGGTCGCCGTCGTCGGGGAGTCCGGCAGTGGCAAGAGCGTCTCGGTCCTGGCGCTGCTCGGGCTGCTGCCCGCCCGCGTGGCCACGGTGACCGGCTCCGCGCGGCTGGACGGCGAGGACCTGCTCGCCATGTCCCCCGAGCGGCTGCGCGAGGTGCGCGGCCCCGGCGTCGGCATGGTCTTCCAGGACCCGATGACCTCGCTCAACCCGGTCCTGACCATCGGCCGGCAGCTGGTCGAGGGCATCCGGGCCCACGGCGAGGTCTCCAAGGCCGCGGCGCGGGAGCGGGCGGCCGGGCTGCTGGCCGAGGTGGGCCTGCCCGACCCGCAGCGCGCGCTGGACCGCTACCCGCACGAGCTCTCCGGCGGCATGCGGCAGCGGGTGGTCATCGCGATCGCCCTCGCCAACAACCCCTCGCTGCTCATCGCCGACGAGGCGACCACGGCGCTCGACGTGACCGTGCAGGCGCAGATCCTCGACCTGGTGGCGGGGCTGCAGAGCGAGCACGGCACCGGGGTCATCTGGATCACCCACGACCTCGGCGTCGTCGCCGGGATCGCCGACCGGGTGCTGGTCATGTACGGCGGGCGCTGCGTGGAGGACGGCACGGTGGACGACGTCCTCGAGCGCCCGGCGCACCCGTACACGCGCGGCCTGCTCGGCGCGCTGCCCGACCTCGCCTCGGCGGGCGACGGTGAGCTCGCGACCGTGCCGGGGGTGCCACCCGCGCCGACCGACCTGCCGCCGGGCTGCGTGTTCTGGCCGCGCTGCCCGGTGCGCTCCGACCCGCGCTGCGCGACCGAGCAGCCGCCGCTGGCGGTGGTGGGCGCGTCCGGCGGGGCCCTGCCGCACCGGGCGGCGACGTGGTGCGAGGAGGGGTCGTGAGCGACGTGCTGGTCTCCGCGCGCGGGCTGGAGGTGCACTTCCCGGTCCGCTCCGGCACTGCGCTGCGGCGGACGACGGGTGTGCTGCGCGCGGTCGACGGCGTGGACCTCGACATCCGGCGCGGGGAGACGCTCGGGCTCGTCGGCGAGTCCGGCTGCGGGAAGTCGACGCTGGGCAACGCGCTGCTGCGGCTGGTGGAGCCGACCGGCGGGACGGTCACCTTCGACGGCACCGACGTCACCGGCCTCGACCGCCGGGCGATGCGGGCGCTGCGCCGGCGCGCCGGGATGGTCTTCCAGGACCCGTTCGCCTCGCTCGACCCGCGCCGGACCGTGCGGCAGACGGTGTCCGAGCCGCTGGAGGTGCACGGCCTGCGGTCGGGACGGCGGGAGCGCGCCGAGCGGGTCGCCGAGCTGCTGGAGCTGGTCGGCCTGGACCCGGCGGTGGCCGACCGCTACCCGCACGAGTTCTCCGGCGGGCAGCGGCAGCGGGTCGGCATCGCCCGCGCGCTGGCCGGCGAGCCGGACTTCCTGGTCTGCGACGAGGCGATCGCCTCGCTGGACGTCAGCGTCCAGGCCCAGGTGCTCAACCTGCTGCGCCGGCTGCAGCGGCAGCTCGGGCTCACGCTGCTGTTCATCTCGCACGACCTGTCCGCCGTCCGGCACGTCTCCGACAGGATCGCGGTGATGTACCTGGGGCGGGTCGTCGAGGTGGGCCCGGCGGCCGCGGTCGGCTCGGACCCGAAGATGCCCTACACCCAGGCGCTGCTCTCGGCGGTGCCCGTGCCGCACCCGTCGCTGGAGCGGACCCGGCAGCGGATCGTGCTGCGCGGCGACGTCCCCTCCCCGGCGAACGTCCCCAGCGGCTGCCGGTTCCGCACCCGCTGCCCGTACGCCTTCGAGCCGTGTCCCGACGTCGACCCGGCGCTGCAGCCGGTCGGCGCGCCGGGGCAGCTCGCCGCCTGCCACCTGCACGGCGTCGTCGGCCGCCCGGTCGAACGCGAGGACGCCGTCGCCGCGGAGTGAGCCGGGGCCGCCGTCGTCCACCCCGGCCGGCCCGCTGGCCCATCTCCTCGCCCGCGCTCCCGAGTTGATCATGGGGTTCGTGCTCGACGACACGCGGCGCGGAGCGTGTGCGGCGGCAACAACCCCATGATCACGGGGTGGGGAGGCGATCACGGGGTGGGGAGGCGATCAGGGGCGGCGTGAGCCGGGGCCGGCGGTGCCACGATCACGCGGTGAGCACGGTGACGCTGCGGCCGATGACCGAGGCGGAGTTCGCGCAGTTCCGGCAGGCCACGGCGCGGGCCTTCGCCGACGAGCTGGTCGCCACCAGCGGCTGGTCGCCCGAGGAGGCCCTCGAGCGGGCCCTGCAGGGCAGCGCCGAGCTGCTGCCCCAGGGGACGGCGACGCCGGGCATGCTGCTGTTCACCGCCCTGCGGGACGACGGGACGCCGGTCGGTCGGCTGTGGCTCGGGCTCACCCACCCCCGCGGCGTCCCGGACTGCGCCTTCGTCTACGACATCGAGGTCGCCGAGGCGCACCGCGGCGGCGGGCTCGGACGGGCGCTGCTGGCGGCGGGGGAGGACGTCGTCCGCGGGCACGGCGTCGCGGCGGTCGAGCTCAACGTCTTCGGGGACAACCCCCGGGCCATCGGGCTGTACAGGTCCTCCGGCTACCGGGTCGTCAGCCAGCAGATGCGCAAGGACCTCGGCGGCTGAACCCCTGGCCCGCTCGGTCGACGACCCGTTGTGCCAGGCTGGCCCGATGGCGGCGACCAAGCAGAAGAGCGGCCACCGGACGGCGGCGCACGGGTTCTACGAGGGCCACTCCGTGCACGCCGCGCCAGGCGTGCACGAGTACGCCGTCGAGCTGGCGCGGACGGCGCTGCCCGACGGCGGGCGGGTGCTCGAGGTGGGCGCCGGCTGCGGTGCGCTCGCGGTGCGGCTGCGCGAGGCCGGCTTCGACGTCGTCCCCACCGACCTGGACCCGCCGCACGACTGGATCCACCGGCTCGACCTGGACGACCCGCAGTGGACCGCGGAGACCCGCGGCCCGTTCGACATGGTGGTGTGCGTCGAGACGCTCGAGCACGTGGAGAACCCGCGGCAGGTGCTCCGCTCGATCCGCTCGCTGCTGCGGCCCGGCGACAAGCTGCTGGTCAGCACGCCCAACGTCACCCACCCGCACTCGCGGCTGAAGATGTTCCTCCGCGGCGCACCGTTCATCTTCGGCCCCCGGCACTACCACGAGCCCGGGCACATCACGATCCTCCCGGACTGGATGCTGACCGAGCACGTCCGGCTGGCCGGCTTCGGCGACATCCGCGTCACGCGCGGCGGCGACACCTTCTACACCGGCCTGACCCGCGCGGCCTACCGCGTCGAGATGGCCCTGCTCGCGCTCCTCGGGCTGCGGCGGCGCGCGCAGCACGGCGAGGGCATCTGCACGTTCGTCACCGCCGTCGCGGTCTGACACGCCGACGGGCGCGCCGCCGTCCGAGAGTCACCGACCGCCCCGGGACCCCCGTCACGCTCGGACCGGTCGACAAGTGGGTGCGTGCTGGGGCGGGTCACCGTGGTCGCTGGGGTGATTGGCAACGATTGGGCGTCGCAGGCGCCGGGGCACGTCGCGCGCGTCCCGGGGAAACGCGCTGCGAGACCTATGGTTTCCGCACCGCCGTCCGCACCGTCGACGGCGCACGGGAACCGTCGCCCTTCCCCGGCGGCGGCCCGTTGTCGGGGGAGGTTGGTGACCGATGAGCATCGTGGGCACCCGGTTCAACGAGGTGGTCCTGGGCGGCGTCGTCCGCCAGGGCTGGTGGCTGGTCGTCGAGGAGGAGGACGGCCCCGGGTTCGTCCTCGCCGGTCCGTTCGGGGACCGCGACGAGGCCTTGTGGGCCCTCGACGACCTCGAGGACGCCCCGGCCGACGTCCACCCCGTGTATGGCGTCCGCCGGGCCGACGGCCTGCTGCGCCGCCGCTCCTCCCCGCAGGACCGGGCCTGGTGGTCGTTCCTCGGCGAGCAGGTCGACCGGCTGCCAGCAGGCTGGGACGCCGACATGGACGACGAGCACCCGCTGCCCGGCCTGGTGGTCGAGGTGGTCGCGGTGCTGGCCGAGGCGGGGCTGTTCCTCTACGACCCCACCGGTGCCGACGGCGAGCTCGGTGGCGTGTGCCTGACCCCTGAGGCGGCCCTGGACGGCGTCGTCGTGAGCTGGCGGCAGCACGACCGGATGAGCCTGGACCAGCTGCACGGCGCCGCCGCCGACGCACTGGTGCAGCAGGTGATGAACCGGGCGCTGGCCGAGGTGCTCTCGGTGCGCGGCTTCGCGGTGGAGCCGCTCGGTGGCGCCTGCGTCGTCCGTGTGGGGGAGCCGGCCGAGTAGGCGTCTGGCTCCCATCGCCTCCCTCCTCCCTCCAGCAGTTGATCATGGGCTTGTTGCGTGAGAACACACCGCGATCCGGCGTGCCGACCGACGACAACCCCATGATCAACACCGGTGGGCGGCGGGATCGGCGTCGCTGCCGCGGCAGCCGCGACCCGCCGGGCTAGCGTGACGCCGTGGCTCCCACCCCGTTCCGCCCGCCCTGGTTCGGCAACCGGGGCGTGCAGGTGCTGGCCGCCGGCGCGCTCGCCTACAGCCTGGTGCAGGTGGTGGTGCAGCTCGTCGACGCCGCATGGGGGGAGGCGTTCCTCTACTCCGCCTGGAGCGTCCTGTTCGGCTACGTGCTGGTCGAGTCGCTCCGCTTCCGCAGGGAGCAGGACGCCGCCCGGGACGAGCCCGGCGACTGATCGGCCAGGGGCGGGATAGCCTCGACCCGCCAGGAGGGCTCGCCTAGTGGCCGATGGCGGCGGTCTTGAAAACCGCTATGGGGTGACACCCATCGTGGGTTCGAATCCCACGCCCTCCGCTCCAGGCCAGCTGCGGATGAGCAGCTCGCCGCCGTCCACGCGGAAGTCGTGGTGCAGCTCGCGGAGGACCGCCAGACCATCGACGTCGACGGCACCAACGCCGCGGAGGTCGAGCACCACGCGGTCGTGGCCGGCGTCGCGGAGCCGGTCGGCCGTGCCCCGCACCAGGTCCGCGCCGCTCGAGGTCAGGTGGCCGCTCACCGTGATCAGTCCCGCCCGCCGGTCGACGACCTCGCTCAGCACCCCGGTCACGCGTCCTCCTCGCTGGCGTTCGTCGGCCACGTGTCCGGCGGTGCTGTGCTCTTGGGTGACCTCGCGAGCTCGGTCACGCGACCGCCAGCGCGGGCTCGCAGACCAGCACCCGCCACAGGCCGGTCCGGTGCAGCAGCTCCTCGGTGCGGCGGTCGGCGCCGCGCAGCACCACCCCGCCGCCGCGGGCCCGGCAGATGCGGTGCGCCCACAGCAGGACGGCGACGACGGCGTCCGGCAGGCGCTGCACCCCGGAGACGTCCACCACCAGGGAGCCGGCCCCGGCGTGCAGCGTGCCGAGCAGCAGCCAGCGGACGTCGGCCAGGCCGTCGGCGAGCAGCCGGTCGTCGAGGTGGACCGTCACCTCCTGCGCCCGGGCCGGCGCGGGTGCCATCGTCACAGGCGTCCTCCTCGTGATCACTGATCGCTATCCTGCGCGCACGGTCTGACAGTTTCCTGGGCCTGGGGTGGGAATCCGCTGCCGCCGGCGTCACCCGCGCGGGGGAGGCCTGCTGGAGCCGCACCGCCGGGACGACGATGGAGGGGGCATGTTCGTCGCCGACTCGCTGCGTGCGCGGGCGCCACGCACCTCGGCGCACTCGATCGTGCTGATCATGGGCGTCTCCACCGTCGTCCTGGCGCTGCTCACGACGTTCGGGCCCAACTCGGTCAGCAGCGCGACGCAGGCCGCCTCCTGGGCGGGGGTCGCCGCGCTGGTCGCGACGATCGCGCTGTGCGTCCTCGTCCCGGCCGAGCGGCTGGACCGCAGGGGCGCCTTCCCCCTCATCGGTGTGGGCGGCGTGCTGTTGACCTGCGTGCTGAACGTGCTGACCGACGACCCCTCCGCCGGCGCCCAGGCGTTCCTCGCCTTCCCGGTGCTCTGGGCGGCGTCACACCTGCGCTGGGCCGCCGTCGCCCTGGTGACGGGCGCGGCCGTGGTGGGCAACGGGATCACCCAGGTGCTGCTCCAGCCCGTCGAGCCGGCGATGCACGACCATCTCGTCATCGGGACCGTGCTCGTCGTGGCGGCCGTGATCCTGGTCCGGACCGCCTCGACGCAGGACCGCCTGGTCGCGGCGCTGCAGCAGCAGGCCGACGTCGACCCGCTCACCGGACTGGTCACCCGGCGGGTCCTGGACGACGCCCTGACCGGCGCCCTCGAGCGGGACCCCATGGGCGACGGGACGGCGCTGGTGCTGCTGGACGTCGACTCGTTCAAGCAGATCAACGACGCGCACGGCCACCCCGTGGGGGACGACGCGCTGGTCCACCTCTCCGGCCTGGTCCGGCGCCAGGTGCGGGCCGGGGACGCCGTGGTCGGCCGCCTCGGCGGTGACGAGCTCGCCCTGCTGCTGCCCGGCTGCACCGCCGGGACCGCGGCCCGGCGCGCCCGGGAGCTGGTCGAGACGGTGCGGGCCTCGCCGTTGCCGCGCGCCGACGGCGACGCGCTGCCGCTGTCGATCAGCGTGGGGGTGGCCCACGCACCGCTGCACGCCGCTTCCGTGCGGGAGCTCTACGCCGCCGCCGACGCGGCGCTGTACCAGGCCAAGCGGGCCGGCCGCGACCGCGTCGAGGTCGCCGTCAGTCCCGTTCCCGGACCAGCCGACGGGCTGCCGCGGCAACGGTCCGCCCCGTGAGCCGTCCCTCGGCCAGGCCGAGGGCCACCACGTCGTCGAAGACCCGCTGGTCCGCGCCGGCCGCGCGGACGGCGGCGTCCATCAGCCGCGGCCAGCGGGAGAGCTCGGAGGCGACCCGGGTGGCGCGCAGGTGCGCGCCGAGCCGCCGCCGCAGCGCTTCCCGGTACCGGGCGCCCGCGCCGGCCCCCGCGGACCACGCCGCACCCGCCAGCGCGCCGGAGAGGACGGCGTAGAAGATGCCCTCCCCGGTCAGCGGGTTGACCAGCGACGCAGCGTCGCCGGCCAGCAGCACCCGGCCGTCGGGCAGCCGCGGTCGGCCGGTGGACAGCGGCAGCCGGTGCGCGCGCAGCCCCTCCGGCGCCACGCCGGGCAGCAGCCGGTGCAGCCCCTCGACCAGCGCCGCGCGGGTCGCGCCGCCGGACACCAGCTCGCCGTAGCCGACGTTGGCCCGCCCGTCGCCGAGCGGGAAGGACCACGCGTAGGCCGGCCACCGCTGCTCGGTGGTCACCAGCACCTGGGTGGCGCCCTGGCCGGGCAGCGCGGGCGCGTAGCCGCGGATGGCCACGGCGAGCCGGTCCGGGCGGTTGGACCCCAGCCCGAGCGCCCGGCGGACGACGGACTCCGCGCCGTCCGCCCCGACGACCACGCCTGCCCGCACGGTGCCGTCGACGGTCACGCCGTCCGCGTCGGCCGCCACGGTGCGCACGGTGGACCGGCGGAACTCCGCCCCGGCCGCCCGTGCCGCCGCCAGCAGCCGGGCGTCGAGCACCTCCCGGGGGACGACGGACGACGGCCGGTGCGTGTCGCGCTCGACGACCGCCCCGCCCGGCGAGCGCAGCGCGAGCCGGGGGACCGGCGGGTACCCGGAGGTCAGCGCGGCCGGGTCGACGCCCAGGCCGGCCAGGACGTCGAGCGCCTCGGGGGCCACGCCGTCGCCGCACACCTTGTCGCGGGGGAAGTCGGCGCGGTCGAGCACCAGCACCGAGGCGCCGCTGCGCCGGGCGGCCAGCGCCGCGGCAGATCCGGCCGGGCCGCCTCCCACGACGACGACGTCCCAGCGCTGCAGCCGCCCCACGCCGGGCGCCCGGCGCAGGTCCCACCCGGTCACGGCGGGGTCGGCGCCCACTTGCGGGCCGGGTGCTCGTAGCGCTCGACGAAGGCCAGCAGCTCCGCCACGTCGGTGACCACGCCCAGCGCGTCCAGCCGGCGGCCGTCGAGGTAGCCGTCGTCGACCATGCGGCGCAGCTGGGCCAGCAGCGGCTGCCAGAACCCGTCGACGTCCACCAGGACGGCCGGCTTGGCGTGCAGGCCGAGCATCCCCCAGGTCCAGGCCTCGAACAGCTCCTCCAGCGTGCCGGCCGCGCCGGGCAGCGTGACGAAGGCGTCGGCGAGCTCGGCCATGCGCGCCTTGCGCTCGTGCATGGAGCCGACCACCTCCAGCTGCGGCAGCCCGGGGTGCGCGAGCTCGTCGTCCACCAGGTGCTGGGGGATGACGCCGACGACGTCGCCGCCGGCGGCCAGGGCGGCGTCGGCGACCACACCCATCAGCCCGGCGCGCCCGCCGCCGTAGACGATGCCGACGCCCGCGCGGGCGAGCCCGGCGGCGAACCCGGCCGCGGCGGATCGGTGGGACGGCGGCCCGCTCCGGGACCCGGTGAAGACGGCGACGCGCACGACGTCGAGCCTGTCACGGCGGCGCCGGCCCGCCGGACGGGGTTCACTGAGGGCGTGTTCTCTCCGACCGACGGCTGGGTGACCTGCGCGCTCGGCCACCGGCACTGGGGCCGGGTCGGCGCGGCCGGGCTGCTCGTGCACCGCGCCGGCGCCGACGGCCCGGAGCTGCTGCTGCAGCACCGCGCCGTCTGGTCGCACCACGGCGGCACGTGGGGGACGCCCGGCGGCGCGCTGCACGCCGGGGAGTCCCCGCAGCACGGCGCCCTCCGGGAGGTGCAGGAGGAGCTGGGTCTGCTGCCGGAGGACCTGGAGCTCGGTCCGGCCTCGGTCGACGACCACGGCGGCTGGTCGTACACGACCGTGCTGGCCCGCCCGCTGCGCGACATCGAGCCGGGCGACCTGGAGCTGGACGGCGAGAGCGACGGCGTGGCCTGGATCGCGCTCGGCGACCTGGTGTCGGTGCCGCTGCACCCGGGCTTCGAGGCGTCGCTGTACCGCCTGCACGACCTGCTCTCCGCCTGAGCCCTGGCGGTCCCCCGTCAGGCGGGGGTCACGGTCGCGGTGAGCGCGCGGTGGTCGCCGACCGGCAGCACGGTGGTCGCGCCGTCGCTCGCGCGCAGCCCGTCCCCGACGGCCAGCAGGTGGTCCAGCTGGGCCCGGGGAGCGGACGCCGGGTAGCTCGGCGCGCGCACGAGCGGGGTCGCCCGCAGCAGCCGGGCGGGCAGCGCGCCGGGCAGGTTGAGGTCGCCGGCCAGCACCACCGGGCCGGGCATCCCGGCGATCCACCGGCGCAGCCGCAGCAGCTGGCGCACGGCGGTGTGCGGGGCGAACGACAGGTGGGTGGCGACGACGGTCAGCGCACCCAGCCGGGCGGCCACGGCGGCCCGCGGCTCGTCGGGGAACCACCACCAGCGCACCCGTCCGGTGCGCGGGTCGGGGCCCTGCACCGGCAGCCGCGCCCGGCCGGAGCCCAGGTCCAGCACCGACCACTCGAGCACCGGCAGCCGGCTGAGCAACGCGATCCCGTAGAGCGGGCCGTCCGCGGGGGTGTGCGGGCCGCGCAGCACCGGCCCGGCCGGGGACCAGCTGCGGAAGGGGTCCGGGGTGCCGGCCACCGTGGCCGCGGCGCGCCAGTCCGCGGCGCCGAGTCCGGCGGCCAGAGCAGCGGCCTGGTCGACGCGCTGGGAGCGGGGCTGCCCGGCGTCGACCTCCTGCACGGCGAGCACGTCGACGTCCAGGCCGGCGACCGCCTTCCCCAGGCCCTCGGCGTCGAGGACCGGACCGCCCGGACTGCGGCCCGAGGCCACGTTGACGGTGCCGACTCGCACGGCGGGCCCCTCGGACACCCCGGCGACGGTACTCGCGGCAGGTGGCGGGGCCGTTCCCGTCAAGGTGCCGCTGCGTGCAGAGGTGCCTACCCTGTGCACGCCCCGTCCTCGACGTTGAGGGAGCCGGCCGGTGTCCTCCCGCCCGCGCCACCTCGCCGCCGGCACCGACCGCCCGCGGCGGACCCGGGCCGCCCTGCTCCCGGACGCGGCGCTCTGCCGGGTGCCCCTGGCGCTGTTCCTCCTCGCCGCCTGCCTCGGCGCCGCGGCCCTGGGGATGATCGCCATCGCCCCCACCCCGACGAGCGGGGCAGCGACCGCGACGCCTCCGGCGCGACGACCGTCCGGCCCGCCGACCCCGGCGAGGGCATCGGCGCGCCGGCCCGGAGGACGCCGCCGCTCGCGGCTCCCACCGCGACGCAGAGCCCGGTCGAGGCCCCCGGCGGCGCGCCAGTCGCAGGCGCACCGGCGGTGGGCGACGCGGTGACGGGCGACCCGGCACCCGGCGTCCCGGCACCCGGCGCCGCCGGGGCGGCCGACCCGGCGGCGCCGATCGGGACCGTCCCCGTGGGCGACCGACCGGTCGCCGCCCAGCCCGGCAGCGGTGCCGCGGCAGCGGGCTCGGGCACCGCCGGGACGTCGTCCGCCGGGGGGACGGCGTCCCGGCAGGGGAGCGGCGGCACCGCGGCCGGCCGTCCGGCGGATGGCGCGAGCGGGGGCTCCAGCAGCGGACCGGGCGGGAGCCCGACCGGTGGTGGATCGATGGGCGGCGCCGGTGGTGGGTCGGCGAGCGGTGGCTCGACGAGTGGCGGCTCGACGGGTGGCGGCGCCCCGGCGCCCCAGCCGCCGGCGCCCACCCCCGCGCCGGCACCCCAGCCGCGCTCCTCCCTGTGCGAGACGGTCGAGGACGGCCTCGGTGGCGTCGTCGGTGTGGTGACCGACGGGGCGGGACGGGTGGTCGGCGGCCTCCTGCCGTGACCGGCCGGCCCCGGCGCTAGGTTCGGTCCATGACCGCCCGCGACGACGTCTCCGAGATCTTCGACAGCGCGGCGTGGCAGCCGGTCGAGGGCCTCGACCTCTCCGACATCACCTACCACCGGGCCGTCGACGCGGGGGTCGTGCGCATCGCCTTCGACCGGCCCGAGGTGCGCAACGCGTTCCGCCCGCAGACCGTCGACGAGCTGATCGCCGCGCTCGAGCACGCGCGGCTGTCCACCGACGTCGGCTGCGTGCTCCTCACCGGCAACGGGCCGAGCCCCAGGGACGGCGGCTGGGCGTTCTGCTCCGGTGGCGACCAGCGCGTCCGCGGTCGGTACGGCTACGAGCACGACAAGGGCCGCTCGAGCGGCCGGCTGCACGTCCTCGAGGCGCAGCGGCTGATCCGCTTCATGCCCAAGGTCGTCATCTGCGTCGTCCCCGGGTGGGCGGCCGGCGGCGGGCACAGCCTGCACGTCGTCTCGGACCTGACGCTGGCCAGCGCCGAGCACGCCCGGTTCAAGCAGACCGACGCCGACGTGGGCAGCTTCGACGGCGGCTTCGGCTCGGCCTACCTCGCCCGGCAGGTCGGCCAGAAGTACGCCCGCGAGATCTTCTTCCTCGGCGACGAGTACTCCGCCGAGGACGCGCACCGCATGGGCATGGTCAACCGCGTCGTCCCGCACGCCGAGCTGGAGCGGACCGCGCTGGACTGGGGGCGGCGGATCGTCGCCAAGAGCCCGACCGCGCAGCGGATGCTCAAGTACTCGTTCAACCTCATCGACGACGGGCTGGTCGGCCAGCAGTTGTTCGCCGGCGAGACGACGCGGCTGGCCTACATGGCCGAGGAGGCCGTCGAGGGTCGGGACGCGTTCCTCGAGAAGCGGGACCCGGACTTCAGCCGCTTCCCCTGGCATGTTTGAGCATCGCGCTGTGCGCCAACGGTACCGCCGTCGCGGCCCCCTTCCGGGTCCCGGCGCGAGCTTGCGAGGGCTGGGGAGAAGGGGGTCCTTCTGGTGATCGTCGAGGTGGTGGGCGGCGCCGACGAGCGGCCCGAGGTGCGGGTGGTCGACGTCGACGACCTGACCGCGGTGTACCTGGCCCTCGGTGCGGTGACCGACGAGGAGGCCGACCAGGCGCTGCGGGACGCCGGCCTCGGCCGGCTGGAGGACGCGCAGACCGGCGTGCTGGAGGTCGCGGCGCTGCGGGCGGCGGCCGAGCCGCAGGCCGGCGGTGGCGACTGGGCGCAGCGGTGGGACGGCGTTGTCACGGAGGCGGCCGACGCGGGCCGCCTGGTGGACGACGGGTCCGGTCTGCAGGTCCGGGTCGAGAGCGCCGCGGGCGCCTGACGCGCAGGGCGACGGGATCGGCGACCCGGGTCCTTTCCGGAACGTGGAATCACCGAAAAAGGTCGAAACACCCGGGCGTCGTCGTTGTGGCGACTCCGGGTGCACGTCACCATGGCCCGGTGACCCGTATCTCCCTGGTCTCGACGTGAGCGGCGCGCCGGGGCGCCCGCTGAGCGCTGAACTGTCCGAGCAGCTGCTCACCGTCGCGGTCGACATCCTGGCCGACGAGGGCTGGGGCAAGCTCAACAGCGACCGCGTCGCTGCCCGTGCCCATGCCGGCAAGGCCGGCATCTACCGGCGCTGGCCCACGATGGCCGCGATGGCGCGCTCGGCGGTGGGACGCTTCACGCTCGTCCGGGTGCCGCCGGACCGGGGCTCGCTCCGCGATGATCTCGCCGCGCTCGTCGACCGGTGGCGCCGGCCCCTGGACCGGGAGGAGCGGGCGGCGGCCAGCCTGGTGGGCGCCGCCCGCCACGAGGAGGACCTGCGCGCCGGTCTGGAGGCCGCGCTGGTCCGCCCGCTCGCCGCGGCCGTGCAGACGATCGGCGCCCGGGAGGCCGAGCGGGGGCAGGCGGTCCCCGCCGCACGGCTGGCGCTGCTGTGCTCGGTGATCGAGGCGTTCTGGTGGCAGCGCTACACCTCCGCCCGCGGCCCCATGAGCCGTGAGGAGGTGCAGCACGTGCTGGACGACGTGCTGCTGCCGCTGGTGGCACCCGACGAGGAGCGCGCTGTCGTCTGAGGTCAGCCGGTGGGCCTCAGCCCCTTGCTCGCCGGTGGGGACATCGCCGTGCTCGCCGGTGGGGACATCGCCGTGCCCAGACCGCTGAACACCTGGTCGGCGACCGAGCAGGCCAGGGTGACGCCCTGCTCGGTGTCACCGAGCAGGGCACCGGCCGGGCCGGTGAGCAGCCCACGGTGCTGGACCATCAGCGTGCGGAGGGCGGCCAGCCAGACCGCGGCGGTCACCGAGGCGGCCGTGCGGACGTCCTCCGGGACCGCGGGGGCGCCGCCCTCGGTCGTCCAGACCTCGTGGAGCGCGTCACCGAGCCGCCCGGTCGCCTCGTGGTGCAGCTCCCGCTCGCGGGCGCGCAGTGCGGGGGAGGCCTCCAGCGTGGCGTCGAACAGCCGGCCCTCGGGAGTCGTGAGCTGCCGGACGTGCAGGGCGACCCGGTCGACGAGGTAGGCGTGCAGGGCGTCGAGGGGGGCGGTGCCCCGGGGACGGGAACGCACCGCCTCGGCCGCGCCCTCCACCCACGGCGTGTGCCCGTCGAAGAAGAGGTCCTCCTTCGTCGGGAAGTGGTTGAAGACGGTCTGGACAGCGACGTCCGCCGCGGCGGCGATGTCCGCGATGGTGACCCCCTCGAAGCCGCGCTCGGCGAACAGCCGCTGCGCGGTCTCGCGGATCAGCGTCCGGGTCCGCGCCTTCTTCCGAGCGCGCCGGTCCATGACCTCACTCACGGTGTCAGGTTAACTCCGTTTCGTACATGCCACGGTGTGCTCCCCCTCACCGGGCCATTGTGCGCTCGGACCGGTCGGCCAGCACGGCTCCTTCCTCCACTTCCACCCGGATGAGCAGATCGACCACCACCTCGGGGTGGGCGGCGACGTCGGCCACGGGGGTGTGCCGGTGGACCGGCGCGTCGCCGTCCGTCCCCGGGCCGCGTGGCCGGTGCGGACGATGGCATCACACTCCCAGGGTGCCTCACGTACGGCGGTGTGTCGCTGGGCTGCGCGGCCGCCCGGGGCGTCGGTCACGCGTCCGACCTGCGGTTGCGCGCTCCGTGGGAGGGGCAGGACCCCGCCATGGACGCATCGAGCACCGGCACCCCCGTCCGCGTCGGACTCGTCGGAGCCGGCGGCGTCGGAGCCCGCCACGCGTGGACGCTGGCGGGCTTCCCCGACGTGGAGCTGGTCGGCGTGACCGACGCCGTCCCCGGTGCTGCCGACGCGCTCGCCGGCGAGCTGGGCGTGCCGGTCGTCGAGGACGTCGACCGGCTGCTCGCACAGCGGCTGGACGGCGTCTGGCTGTGCGTGCCGCCCTTCGCGCACGGCGAGCTGGAGCTGGCCGCCGTCCGTGCGGGCGTCCCCTTCTTCGTCGAGAAGCCGCTGGCCACCGGGGTCGCCGTCGCCGAGGAGGTGGCGCGGGCCGTGGCCGGGGCCGGGCTGCCCACCGCGACCGGCTACCACTGGCGGCACCTGGACACGGTCGCCGCCGCCCGCGCCGTCTGCGCCGCGCACCGGCCCCGGCTGGTCTCCGCGACCTGGTGGGACAAGGTTCCGCCGCCGGCCTGGTGGGCGCGGCGGGAGCGCTCCGGCGGACAGGTGGTCGAGCAGCTCACCCACGTGCTGGACCTGGCCCGGCTGCTGGCCGGTGAGGTGGCCGAGGTCCGCGCCACGGCCGCGCCGTCCACCGCGGAGGGCCGCGATGTCGACGACGCGACCGCCGCTCTGCTCGCGTTCGCGTCCGGCGCCGTCGGCACGGTGACCGCCGCCTGCTCGCTGCCGGGCAAGCTGGCCGCGGGCCTCGACGTGGTATGCGACGGCGCGGCGGTCGAGCTCACCGAGACCTCGCTGTCCGTCACCACCGCCGACGGCGCGCAGCGCAGCGAGCCGCGGGTCGACGGGCGCACCGCGGTCGACCGGGCGTTCGTCGACGTGCTGGCCGGCGGCGCAGCGGCGGAGGGGCTGGTCGGCTACGCCGAGGCGCTGCGCACCCACCGGGTCGCGGTGGCGATCGCCGAGTCGGCCCGCACCGGGGAGGCCGTCCGACCCTGACTCAGCGCAGCGCACGCTGCCGGCGGGGGGACGGGAGCCGGCCGCGGGACCGGGTGGAGGCCCGCGCGCGGGCCAGCGTCGCGGCGTAGAGCCGCTCGTAGCCGTCGGCCATCACGGCCGGGGCGAAGCGGCGGCGGGCCTCGGCGGCGCAGGTCTCCGGATCGATCTCGTCGAGCCGCCCCAGCGCCGCGGTGAACCCCGCCTCGTCGGTGGCGAGGAAGCCGGTGCGGCCGTCGTCCACCAGGGAGGGCAGGCAGCCGCGGGCCATGGCGACCACCGGCGTCCCCGCGGCCAGGGCCTCGCAGACGGCGGTGCCGCCGGGCTCCTCCCAGCGGATGGGGAACAGCACCGCGCGGGAGGTGCGCAGCAGCTCCTCCTTCGCCGCACCGCCGACGCTGCCGATCCAGCGCGCGGCTCCGCCGTCGAGGTGCGGGTCGACGTGCTGGAGGAACCACGCCACGTCGGGGTGCGAGCGGGCCGGGTGGCCGGGGGTGTCGAGGGCCGCCTCCAGCGCCTCCCGGTCGGGCAGCCCGCCGACCGGGCCGGCGAGCACCAGGGGGACGCCGGCCGCGCGGCAGGCGCGCAGAGCGGTGTCGATGCCCTTGGGCTCGCACAGCCGGGCCAGCACCAGGACGGAGCCGGAGCGGTCCGTCCGCGGCACGGGAGGTGGGCCGTCGACCGGCACCGACAGCGGGACGACGCCGACCACCTGCTCGCGCAGCGCCGCCGGCGCCTGCGCCACCTGGGTGTCGGAGACGCCGGCGAACCAGACCCGGCCCCCGCCGTCGAAGGAGCCCCAGAAGTCGGCGTTGCGATGGGTGTCCCAGTGCAGCGTGGCCAGCGTCGGCGGGGCGGCGTCCCCCAGGCCGGCGAGCAGGGCCGGGCCGACCACCTCGACGTGGCTGTGCACGAGGTCGAAGGGCTCGCCGGCCAGGGCGTGCTCGGCGAGGGTCGCCAGCACCACCTGCTCGTGCGCGTGCGCGGTGCCGACCACCTGGGGGTACGGCCCGCCGAGCTGCTCGAACCGGCCGCTGGGGAAGGCACTCACCAGCCCGTCGACCGGCAGCGTCGAGTCGCCCACCGAGGCCAGGACGACTGTGTGCCCCCGGGCGCGCAGCTCGGTGGTCAGCGTGGCGACGACGTTCTCCAGGCCGCCGTAGCCCGGCGGCGGCACCGGCAGCCACGGGCCGGCGTCCATCAGGATCTTCACGACCGGCTCCTCGGTCGGCCCTCGGCGGCGCGGACCGACCGCATCGGCGGGCGCTGCACCACCCCGACGTCCCAGCTGACGCCCTCGAGGCCGTCGGCCGTGCGCAGGAACTGCAGCAGCTCGCGCTCCGGCCGGTCGGTGCCGGGCCGGCGGGCCAGCGCGGTCTGCAGGATCTGCCCGGCCATCCGGCCGAGGGCCGCGTCGGCCTGGTGGGTGTGCTGCCGGGTGCCCAGGTCGACCTGGGCGAGGGCGTCGAGGCCGGCCAGGGCCACCAGGTCGACGAGCAGGCCGAGCTCGACGCCGTAGCCGGAGACGAACGGCACCTGCTCGAGCAGCTCGCGGCGGCCGGCGTACTCCCCGGACAGCGGCTGGACGAAGCCGGCCAGCTCGGGCCAGAAGGCGTTGAGCAGCGGTCGGGCGACGAGCTCGGTGACCCGGCCGCCGCCCGAGGGGACGATGCCGTCGGTGGTGGTCAGCGGCCGGTCGTAGAGCGCCTTGACGTAGCCGACGGTGGGGTCGGTGAGCAGTGGGCCGAGCAGGCCGACGACGAACTGCGGGTCGAAGGCGATGAGGTCGGAGTCGACGAAGACCAGCAGGTCGCCACTGGTGGTGGCCAGCGACTTCCACAGCGCCTCGCCCTTGCCCGGCCGGCTGCCGTGCCGGGGGAGCACCGTGTCGACGGAGACGACGCGGGCACCGGCCGCGGCCGCCACCTCCGCCGTGCGGTCGCTGGACCCGCTGTCGACGACGACCACCTCGTCGACCAGGGGGCAGCGCTCGACCAGTTCCGCGCGGATGGTGGCTACGATGCTGCCCACGGTGCGCTCCTCGTCGAGGGCCGGGAGCACCACGCTCACGGTGCAGCCGTGGGACCTCTTGGCGGTGACCAGGTCCGGCGCCTGCCAGGTCTCCGCGGTGAAGGTCCGGTGATCGAGCCAGCGTCGGACGTCAGGGCGCACGCGTCTCCTCCAGGCCGGGTGCCGACGTCGGTGTCGGCACGGCGGTCCCCGTCGGGCGCCAGGATGCACGAGAACCGGGGGTTGCGGCCGCTGTCCGCGTCCCGCTCCCGGCCCACGGGTGTGCTCCCGGACGCTCACCCCCTGCTCCGCATGGTGAGCAGCGTCCGAGCATGCGGAGGGGCAGTCGCGCGCTGGCGCGCCCGTGGTCGCCGGAGCACGACCACCCCTGCGGGACCTCAGGCCCTGCTTCCTCTTGGAAGCAGGGCCTGAGGTTGACCAGGTGGAGGTGCTGGCGGCCTCAGCCGACGACGACGTCGCCGAGCGGCGGCCGGTACTCGGCCACCGTCGCCATCGGCGGCCGCTCGTCGACAGCCACTGCCGTGCTGTGCGGCACGAACCCGGCGCCGTCGTGCCGGAACTGGGTGAGCAGCCCGCCGGCCTGCCCCCGCCCCGCCCGGGCGAGCACCGTCGACACGACCTGTCCCGCCATCCGGCCCAGCGCCTCCTGCCCCTGCGAGATGTGCCGGCGCACGCCGAGGTCCACCTGCGCCAGCCCGGCCAGCCCGACGAGCTGCAGCAGGTCGACCAGCAGCCCGACCTCCACGCCGTAGCCCGACACGAACGGCACCTGCTCCAGCGCCGAGCGCCGTCCGGCGTACTCGCCGCCCAGCGGCTGCACGAACCCGGCCAGCTCCGGCCACAGCGCGTTGAGCAGCGGCCGCGCGGTCAGCTCGGTGACTCGACCGCCGCCGGCGGGGACGCTGGCGCCGCCCACGTCGAGCGGCCGGGTGTAGCAGCCCTTGACGTACTCGACCTGCGGGTCGATCAGCAGCGGCTCGAGCAGGCCGGGCACGAAGTGCCGCACGTCGCCGAGCAGGTCGGCGTCGAGGAAGACGACGAGGTCGCCGGTGGTCGCGGCCAGCCCCTTCCACAGCGCCTCGCCCTTGCCCGGGCGGCTGCCGTGGCCCGGCAGCACGTCCGCCGCGGCGACGACGTGGGCCCCGGCCGCGCGGGCCACCGCGGCGGTGGCGTCGGTCGAGTCGGAGTCGACGACGAGCAGCTCGTCGACCAGCGGCACCCGTTGGACCCACTGCTCGTGCAGGTCGGCGACGAGCCCGCCGACGGTCGCCTCCTCGTCCCGGGCGGGGAGGACGACGCTGACCCGGTGCTGCCCGCGGCGCTTGGCACGCAGCAGCGCGTCGAGGTCGAGTGCGTCGAGGGAGGGAGCCGACGTGGTCCGGGACTCGAACCAGGCGCGCGCATCGGGTCGCATCGGCCCACTCTCGGCGAGGTGATCACCGCGACGCCACGGGCGCACCGGAGTTCACGTGGACGTCACCGCCTGTGCGGCGGCAGGTCACACCGGGACGTCGGAGGAGCGCCGTGCCGTTGCGCTGAGTGCACCGACGGCGGCGCCGTCCCCGGTCGGTTCGGGGTGGCCCAGATCGGTGAGCCAGCCGCGCAGGACCCGGTGCAGCGCCTCGGCGCCGACGACCTCGCCCGGCGTCCGGTACGAGCGGGGGTGCAGCAGGAAGGCGTGCTGCTGCGGGCCGCCGAGGCCGCCGTGCGAGCCGACGTGCGGCTCGAACGCCGAGGCCTCGTCGGTGGCCGGGTCGTAGCGGCTGTTGATGACGACGTCCGGGCAGTGCGGGAACGTCGAGCCGCGGGCCACCAGGCCGGCGGCGTGCGGGCCGTAGGGCAGCAGCGGGTCCTCGCCGACCACCTCGCGCGTCGCCAGGCGGTGCAGCCCGTCGCGGCCGAGCACCACCGGGCCGTGCTCCTCGGAGTGCACGAGCAGGAACCCGACGCCGTCGTGGTCGACCAGCCCGGGCAGCAGCGCCGGCCAGTGCCGCTCGATCTCCTCCAGCGACACCCGGCCGGGGATGTCGGCGAAGGACACCATCGCGGTGTGGCCGGAGACGGCGACGACCACCCCCGGGGCCACCCGCGGCACCCGGCCCTCGCGGTCGGCGGGCAGCTCGTGCGCGTGCGGCACGCCCTCGGCACGCTCCACCCGCTCGCGCAGCCGGCGGGCGATCGGCCCGCCCTCGGCCAGCGCCGCGCCGACCTGCCAGCTCTCGGTGAGCCGCCGGCTGTCCCGCGGGCCGGTGAGGTGGCCGGCCGGCAGCTCGCCGCGTCCGCCGCAGAGCCGGCCGACCAGCTGCTCGACGGTCTCCCCGAACCGGGTGGCGAAGGACTCGCCCTGCGTCTGGCCGTGGTCGGAGAGGCAGACCAGGTGGTACTCGCGCGGCGCGAGCTGGGCGGCGCGGTGCAGCCGGCCGATCTGCTGGTCGATGCTGCGCAGCACGGCCAGGCTGTCGGCCCGCTCGAGCCCGCCGTGGTGGGCGGCCTCGTCGTAGCCGAGGAAGTCCGCGTAGGCGACCGGCCGGCCGGCGAGCATGTCCTCCAGCAGCGCGAAGACCACGACGTCGCGGGAGATGACCGTCGTCCCCGGGCGGGCCAGCGGGTAGACGCCACCGCGCGGCACTCGCGGCCGGACGTCGTCCCGGCGCTCGCGGGCGGCGGCGAGGAGCTCGCGGTACACGTCGACGAGGGAGCCCGCGATGGTGCGCAGCGCGTTGCCCGGGTTGGCGAAGTAGGCGTAGTAGCCCGTGCCGGCGCGCTGCCGCCGTTGCCGCGCCCGCCGGCTGGCCGCGGGGACGACGTACGCCAGCGAGCTCATCGTGAGGCTGACGTGCTCGGCGTCCCCCGTGAACAGGTTGCCGTGGCTGGCCCCGCCGCCGGAGAGCAGCCCGCGGCCGTCGGAGTGCGCCCGCTCGATCTCGGCGGCGTCGGTCGGCGAGGAGACCCGGACGATGTGGTCGCGGTCCTTGTCGTACCAGCGGAAACCCGGGATGTCGGCGTTGGAGCCGTGCAGGATGCCGCAGACCGAGGCGCCGGTCTGCGAGCTCCAGTCGGTGTGCCAGGTGGTCAGCACGTGGCTGCCCGAGCGCAGCCAGGCGGCCAGGTTCGGCATCGAGCCGTCGCGGACGGCGCGGCGGGCGGTGTCGTAGGAGAGCGCGTCGATCTGCAGGAACAGCACGCCGGGCGGGCACGGCTCGCCCTCCGCCGTCCCCCGGGCCCGGCGGCGCGCGCGGCGGAAGAAGAGCTCGTCCTCGTTCAGCGCGAGCAGGCTGCTGACCAGCCCGGACACCCCGGCCATGGCGACGCCGACGACGACCGCGGTGCGCAGGTCGGCGATGACGACGCCGGGCACGAGGAAGGACAGGCCGAGCACCGCGGCCCCCAGCAGCAGGAAGCTGCCCAGGCCGAAGGTGAAGAAGGCCAGCGGCAGCGCGACCCGCATGACCAGCGGCCACACGACGCCGGTGAGCAGGCCGAGCAGCAGCGCGATCAGCGGCGGCTGCCACCACGACGGCATCGTGAACGCGCCGAGCCAGCGGTCGAGGACGGCGAGCGCGGCGGTGGTGGCCGCCCAGGTGAGGACGACGCGCGCCGGCGTGCGGCCCCGCTGGAGGACCCGCCCGGAGGGTGCGGTCATGCCGGGCCGCAGGTCGAGGGGTCCGGCTCGGGCTCCGGGTCGGGGGTGCGCCGGCGGCGCGCGCCGACCACGTTGAGCACCGCACCCACGAGGAGCACCAGCACGGTGGCCAGCAGGACGGCGATCAGCGGCGAGTCGAAGATGCCGCCGCTGACCACGCCGAGGGCGGCGTAGGCGACCGCCCAGAGGAACGCGGCGAGCAGCGACGCCGGCAGCAGCCGCCGCCACGGGTAGGCCAGCGCGCCGGCGGCCAGCAGCACCGGGATGCGGCCCGCGGGCAGCAGCCGGCCGACGACGACGATCTGCCAGCCGTGCCGGCGGAACTGTTCCCGGACCTCCTCGATGCGCTCGGCGTGCTGGCCGCGGGCGACCCAGCGGACCGCCGCGGGCCCGCCGAACCGGCAGACGGCGAAGGTGACCACGTCGCCGGCCCAGGCGCCGAGCGTGGCCACCACCACGACGAGCACGAGGTCGAGCTCGTGGGCGGTCACGGCGAAGGCCGCGCCCGCGCCGACCACCGCCCCGGTGGGGACGACGGGCACCACCGAGCCGAGCAGCACGCCGCCGAAGAGGACGGGGTAGCCGATCGAGCCGTCGGTCCAGCCGGCCGCGAGCGCGCTCACGACGTCGTCCCGACCGGGTCCGGCAGCGGCACCGCGCGGCCCGGCTCGACGACGACCACGGCGGTGTCCAGGCCGCGGGCGGCGACCGCGGCGGCGAAGTCGCGCGGCGGCTCGGTGAGCAGCCGGCGCATCCGCGGCAGGTGCGTGGCGCCGCGCAGCGCGAGGGTGCCCCAGTGCACGGGGACGGCGACCTGCGGCCGCAGCCGCGCCGCCGCCTCGGCCGCGCCCGTCGGGTCGAGGTGGCCGGGGCCGAGGGTGAGCCCCCACCCCCACACCGGCAGCAGGGCGACGTCGACGCCGCGCTCGCCGAGCAGCGACATCGCGTCGGTCAGGTCGGTGTCGCCGGCGGCGTACACGGTGCGTCCGCCGCCCTCGACCAGGTGGCCGACCGCGCCGGTGTCCGGGCCGTGGGTCAGCCGCGGGCCCCAGCGGTGCCCGGAGTGATCGGCGGGCACGGCGGTCACCCGCAGTGCGCCGTGGGGAATCGTCTCGCCTGGCAGCACCTCGACCACGTGCCGGAAGCCCCGCGCCCGCAGCCACGCTCCCGCACCCCGGGGGACGACGACCCGCACGTCCGGGCCGAGCAGCCGCAGCGAGGGCAGGTGCAGGTGGTCGCCGTGCAGGTGGCTGACGAGCACCAGGTCGACGCCGGCGTACGTCTCCGGCTCTGGGGCCGGCACCACGCGGCGCAGCGGCCCGACGCGCCCGGTGAGCAGGGGATCGGTCAGCACCGTGTGCCCGGCCGACTCGACGCGCACCGTCGAGTGGCCGAGGAAGTGCAGGTGCAGGCCGCCCACCGGTCCAGTATCGACCGCCCCTCCGACGGTCCGGCACCGCTTCGACCCATGGCAGTGCCCCGAGGGGTGGGTGCCTTCCTCCAGGCCCGCCTCCACTCCCTCGGCCGCCCCTCTCGATCAATCATGGGTTGTGGCAGGTGGACACGCGACGACACGCCGCCCGGACCCGCGACAACCCCATGATCACGGCCGGGTAGGGGTCGGCCGGAACAGGGCCGAGCGAGGACGGCGTCCACAGCCGGGGCCGGCGTCCACAGATGTCCGCTGCGGGAGCCACGCTCGCCACGAGGCCCCGACGGTCGCCGGCATGAGCGACATCGACCTCGGCATGGCCTACACCTGGGACGACGCCCGGTCCCGCGGCGCGACCCGCGGGCAGATCGCCCAGGACGGCGTCCGCATCGGCCGCGGCCTCTACCTCTCCTCCGCGGTCGAGCCGGACCTCGCCACCCGGTGTCGCGCCTGGCGGCTGGTGCTCCCGGGCGACGCCGCCTTCGGCCTGGGGACGGCGGCCCGGCTGCACGGGGCGCCGATCGCGGAGCCGCCCACGGTGCACGTCGTCGTCCCCTCGCGGCGGCAGCTGCCCAGGCGCGCGGGGCTGACCGTCCACGAACGGCTCCTCGCCGAGGAGGACGTCGTCGTGGTCGGCGGGCTGCCGCTGACGTCGGGCCCGCAGACGTTCCTCGACCTCGCCGCCCGGCTGCCCGCCGCGGAGCTGGTGGCGGTCGGTGACGCGCTCGTGCGCTCCGGGGAGATGGACGCCGCGTCGTTGGCCCGGCGCCTCGGGCGGGCCGACCGCGTGCGGGGCGTCGTCCGTGCCCGTGCGTACGCTCCGCGGCTCGACGGGCGGGCGGCGTCGCGGCCGGAGAGCCTCGTCCGCTACCGGCTGGCGACCAGCGACCTGCCCGATCCGCAGCTGCAGGTGCCGGTGCACGACCGGTGGGGCCGCGAGGTGACGCACGCCGACCTGGGCTACCCGGAGTGGGAGGTGGCGCTGGAGTACGAGGGGCGGCAGCACGCCGACCGCGACCAGTTCGGGCGGGACGTCGACCGCTACTCGCTGATGGCGGCCGACGGGTGGCTGGTCCTGCGCTTCGCCGGCCGGCACCTGGGCAGCCCGGTCGTCGTCGTGGACCGCACCCGGCGAGCCCTGCTCAGCCGCGGCTGGCGCCCGTGACACGCAGGCGTCAGCGGGTCGGTCGCTGCCACCAGCGACCCCTGCCTCGGAGTCGATCATGGGGTTGTTGCCGGGGACACGCGGCGGCGCACCGGTCGAGCGTGCAACGACCCCATGATCACCGCAGAGGGGGAGGCAGCGGAGGGGAGACCGCAGGGGGGAGACGGCGGGAGGGGCAGACGGCGGAGGCGTGAGGCAGGGGGACGAGCGGATCACCGCAGGCCGGACGGCGGAACCGCAACGGACGGTTGTCGTCGGCGACCGCAGGTCCCGGGGCGCCGAGTGGGCGCAGGAGTGGCAGAGTTGCGCACGTGAAGACCTGGCTCGATGCGTGGCCGGTGTTCCGGCAGCTGACCGGGCCGGACCCCCTCGGACGCGGGGCGGCCGCACGCAGCAAGGCGACGGAGAACGTGGTGAGCCGCACGGCCACCGCCGACCGCGTCGTGCAGAGCGTGTGCCCGTACTGCGCGGTGGGGTGCGGCCAGCGGATCTACGTCAAGGACGAGCAGATCGTCCAGATCGAGGGCGACCCGGACTCGCCGATCAGCCGCGGCCGGCTGTGCCCCAAGGGCAGCGCCAGCAAGCAGCTGGTCACCAGCCCGACCCGCGTGACGACGGTGAAGTACCGCCGTCCGTTCGGGACGGAGTGGGAGGACCTCGACCTCGACACGGCGATGCACATGATCGCCGACCGTGTCCTCGAGGCCCGCCGCAAGGGCTGGCAGGACGAGAACGACGGCAAGCGCGTCAACCGCACCATGGGGATAGCGAGCCTCGGAGGGGCGACCCTCGACAACGAGGAGAACTACCTCATGAAGAAGCTCTACAGCGCCATGGGTGCGATCCAGATCGAGAACCAGGCGCGCATATAGCACTCCGCCACGGTGCCCGGTCTGGGTGCCTCGTTCGGCCGTGGCGGTGCCACGAACTTCCAGGAAGACCTCGCGAACTCCGACTGCATCGTCATCGAGGGTTCCAACATGGCCGAGTGCCACCCGGTGGGTTTCCAGTGGGTGAGCGAGGCCAAGGCGCGCGGCGCGAAGGTCGTGCACATCGACCCGCGGTTCACGCGCACCAGCGCGATCGCCGACCTGCACGTGCCGCTGCGGGTCGGCACGGACATCGCGTTCCTCGGCGGCCTGATCAAGTACGTGCTCGACAACGAGCGGTACTTCA
Source organism: Geodermatophilus sp. URMC 65 (assembly GCF_053502545.1). Lineage (NCBI taxonomy): Bacteria > Bacillati > Actinomycetota > Actinomycetes > Geodermatophilales > Geodermatophilaceae > Geodermatophilus > Geodermatophilus sp. URMC 65. The sequence goes on along the minus strand of NZ_CP199954.1, from coordinate 2,278,126 downwards.
GGGAGTACGTCGTCGCCTACACCAACGCCTCGGCGCTGGTGAGCGAGGACTTCGTCGACTCCGAGGACCTCGACGGGCTGTTCTCCGGCTTCGACCCGCAGCGCAGCCAGTACGACGAGGCCAGCTGGCAGTACGAGCCGGAGGAGCCGCCGCACTCGGGCTCGCCGGACGCCGGCGAGACCGCGGAGCAGAAGGCGATCGAGCAGCACCCGGACGTCAAGAAGTCCGACCGCGCCCAGTCCGCCGGCAGCGGCGGGCCGCCCATCGCGGCCAAGCCGAAGCGCGACGAGACGCTGCAGCACCCGCGCTCGGTGTTCCAGGTCCTCAAGCGGCACTTCGCGCGCTACACCCCGGAGATGGTGGCCGAGGTCTGCGGCATCGAGCCGGAGGTCTTCCTCCAGGTCGCCCGGTGGGTGACCGAGAACAGCGGCCGCGACCGGACGACGGCGTGGGTGTACTCGGTGGGCTGGACGCAGCACAGCGTCGGCGCGCAGTACATCCGCACCTGCTCGATCCTGCAGACGCTGCTGGGCAACATCGGCCGTCCCGGTGGCGGCATCCTGGCGCTGCGCGGGCACGCCAGCATCCAGGGCTCGACCGACGTCCCGACGCTGTTCAACCTGCTGCCGGGCTACCTGCCCATGCCGCACGCGCTGCAGCACGGCGACCTCGACGAGTACTGTGCCGACGCCGAGGGCAAGGGCGGCTTCTGGGGCAACAAGCGCGCCTACATGGTCAGCCTCCTCAAGGCCTGGTGGGGGGACGCCGCGACGTCGGAGAACGACTTCGCGTTCGACCACCTCCCGAAGATCGACGGCGACCACAGCTCCTACCGCACGATCGCCGACATGATCAAGGGCAAGGTCTCCGGCTACTTCCTGGTCGGTGAGAACCCGACGGTCGGGCACCCCAACGGGCGCATGAACCGCTTCGGGCTGGCCAACCTCGACTGGCTCGTCGTCCGCGACCTGCAGATGATCGAGTCGGCGACGTTCTGGAAGGAGTCCCCCGAGATCGAGACGGGGGAGCTGGCCCCGGACACGATCGGCACCGAGGTCTTCTTCATGCCCGCGGCGACGCACGCGGAGAAGGAGGGCACGTTCACCCAGACGCAGCGGCTGCTGCAGTGGCGGCACAAGGCGGTCGAGCCGCCGAACGACGCCCGCAGCGACCTGTGGTTCTACTTCCACCTCGGTCGCATCCTGCGTGAGCGGCTGGCCGACTCCACCGACCCGCGGGACCGCCCGCTGCTGGACCTCACCTGGGACTACCCGACTCACGGGCCCGAGGTGGAGCCGAGCGCCGAGGCCGTCCTGCGGGAGATCAACGGCACCGGCCCGGACGGGCGTGCGGTGTCGGGCTACCTGGAGCTGGCGGACGACGGCTCGACGACGTGCGGCTGCTGGATCTACTCCGGCGTCTACGCCGACGAGGTCAACCAGTCCGCCCGCCGCCGGCCCGGCCGCGAACAGGGGTCTGTGGCGTCCGAGTGGGGCTGGGCCTGGCCGTACAACCGGCGGATCCTCTACAACCGCGCCTCGGCCGACCCGGACGGCAAGCCGTGGAGCGAGCGCAAGGCCTACGTCTGGTGGGACGAGGAGGCCGGTCGCTGGACGGGTGTCGACAACCCGGACTTCGAGGCGACCAAGCGGCCGGACTACGTGCCACCGGAGGGGGCCAGGGCGCAGGACGCGATCGCCGGGACCGACCCGTTCGTCATGCAGGGCGACGGCAAGGCGTGGTTGTTCGCGCCCGCGGGGCTGGTCGACGGCCCGCTGCCGACGCACTACGAGCCGGCCGAGTCCGTCGTCGAGAACGCCCTGTACAAGCAGCAGGCGAACCCGACGCTGGAGCACATCGAGGGGCCGTGGAACCGGGAGAACCCGCCGCGCAGCGAGGTCTTCCCGTTCCAGGTGACCACCTACCGGCTGACCGAGCACCACACCGCCGGCGGGATGAGCCGGTTCCTGCCCTACCTGTCCGAGCTGCAGCCGGAGTTCTTCGTCGAGGTCAGCCCGGAGCTCGCCGAGCTGCGCGGCCTGACCAACGGCGAGTACGCCACGCTGGTCAGCTCTCGGACGGCGATCGAGGCGAAGGTTCTGGTCACCGAGCGGATCCGGCCGATCCGGCTGCGGGACGGCCAGGTCGTGCACCAGATCGGGATGCCCTACCACTGGTCCTACAGCGGCATCTCGACCGGCGACGGGGCCAACGACCTGCTCGGGATCGTGCTCGACCCGAACACGCACATCCAGGAGGACAAGGTCAGCACCGCCGACATCCGGCCGGGACGGCGCCCGCGCGGCCCAGAGCTCATCGAGTTCGTGGAGGGCTACCGGCGGCGTGCCGGGGTCGCGTCCGGGCGGGTCGGGGTCAACGGCCGCGATCCGGTCGCGGCGGAGGCCGGCGAGGGATCGACGCTGTGACCGGAACGGACGAGAGGAGGCCGGCGTGACCTCGATCAGTTCGGCGAGCCCGGCCTTCACCGGGCGTGACCCCGACAACCGGCTGTTCGGGCCGCTGCCCGACGTGCAGGCCGAGGCGGGTTACGACGGCGACCACCCGGCGCGGGTGGGCTTCTTCACCGACACCTCGGTGTGCATCGGCTGCAAGGCCTGCGAGGTGGCGTGCAAGGAGTGGAACACCCTGCCGATGGACGACGCGCACGGCGTGCGTGACGTCATCGGGCTGTCCGGGATGTCCTACGACAACACCGGGCAGCTGGGCGCCAACTCCTGGCGGCACGTGGCGTTCGTCGAGCAGACCCGCACCGTGGACCTGCCGATGCCGACGTTCGGCCGGCCCGGGGACGACCGCGAGGACAGCGGCCGCTCGGTCACCGAGGGCCCGAACGACGAGAGCCTGGCGACGGCGCAGCAGTCCAGCGTGCTCAACGCCGAGGCCCTGTCGGAGTTCGACCCGCAGACCGGGCAGTCGGGCACGGACAAGCAGATCCGCTGGCTGATGAGCTCGGACGTGTGCAAGCACTGCACGCACGCCGGGTGCCTGGACGTCTGCCCAACGGGCGCGCTGTTCCGCACCGAGTTCGGCACCGTCGTCGTCCAGGGCGACATCTGCAACGGCTGCGGCTACTGCGTGCCGTCCTGCCCGTACGGCGTCATCGAGCAGCGCAAGGGCGACGGCCGGGTCTTCAAGTGCACGATGTGCTACGACCGGCTGACCGACGGCCTGCAGCCGGCGTGCGCGACGGCGTGCCCGACGCAGTCCATCCAGTTCGGCAACCTCGACGAGCTGCAGGCCCGCGCCGACGCGCGGCTGGCCACGCTGAAGTCGCAGGGCGTCGAGACGGCCCGGCTGTACGGGCGGGACGAGCACGACGGCGTCGGCGGCGCGGGCGCGTTCTTCCTGCTGCTCGACGAGCCGGAGGTCTACGGCCTGCCGCCGGACCCGGTGGTGACCACGCGCGACCTGCCCGCGATGTGGAAGTCCGCCGGAGCGGCGGCCGTGATGATCCTCGGGGTGGCGCTGTCCGCCGTCCTCGGGTCGAGGAGGCCCGGGTGACCGAGCTCGCGAGGTCACCCATGAGCAGAGCACGGTCCGGCACAGCTGCGACGAGCGCCGGCGAGGAGGAGCTGTGACCGAGGGCATCACCACGCCCGGCGCCGGCTGGCGCCGCGCGGACGGTCCGCCAGCGCAGAAGCGGCAGAAGCGGCGCCGCCGCGGCGGGGGCCGCCCCGGCGGCGAGGTGGCGATGGTCGAGGAGGCCGAGTTCACCTCGTACTACGGCCGGCCGATCATCAAGCCGCCGGTGTGGAAGACGCCGGACGTGCCGCTGTACCTCTTCCTCGGTGGTGCGGCCGGCTCGTCGTCGATCATGGCGGCGATGGCCGACCTCACCGACCGGCCGGCGCTCACCCGCAACGCCCGGTACGTCTCCGGGGGCGCGGCGATCGCCTCGGTCGTGTTCCTCATCCACGACCTGGGCCGGCCCGAGCGGTTCCTGCACATGCTGCGGGTGGTCAAGCCGACGTCCCCGCTGTCGATCGGCTCCTACATCCTGGCGCCGTTCAGCGCGGCGGCCGGGGCGACGGCGGCGGTGGAGCTGCTGGGCTGGTTCCCGCGGCTCAAGCGCTTCGGCGGGGTGGTCGCGGCGCTGTTCGGCGGCCCGCTGGCGACCTACACCGGGGTGCTGTTCGCCAACACCGCCGTCCCCTCGTGGCACGCCGCGCACAAGGAGCTGCCGTTCGTCTTCGGCGCCTCCGGCATGGCTGCCGGCGGGGGCCTGACGATGGCGATCAGCCCGATCGAGGAGGCCGGGCCGTCGCGCAAGATGGCGGTGGCCGGTGCGGTGGTCGAGCTGGCCGCGATGCACCGGGTCGAGACCGAGTTCGGCATCGTGAGCGAGCCGTACCACGAGGGCAAGGCGGGCAAGCTGCTGCGGGCGGCCAAGTCCTGCACCGCGGCCGGTGCGGCGCTCACCGTGGTCGCCGGACGGCGGCGCGCGGGTGCGGTCGCCGCGGGTGCGCTGCTCGCGGCCGGGTCGCTGCTCACCCGCTTCGGCGTCTTCGAGGCCGGCATGGCCAGCGCCAAGGACCCGAAGTACACCGTCGTCCCGCAGCGCGAGCGGCTCGCCGCCCGCGAAGCCGGTCAGCAGGTCGCCTCGAACGGGCACGCCCCGACGATCACCCGCTGACGCGCCGACCCGGACGCCCTCCCGCTGCGGGCAGCGGGCAAGGCGTCGGATGTGCGCCGGAGCCGGTCAGTGGCAGGACGACGGCGGGGGCAGCAGGCCGTCCTCGATCGCGCGCACGTACAGGTCGCGGCGGGTCGGGGCCGGCCGGCCGGCGTCGGCGTACTTGGCGCGGATCCGCCGCAGGTGCGTCTTCAGCGTCTCGGTGTCCATGCCGAGCGAGCGGGCGACCGCCGACTGCACGTCGTTGGTCGACACGTAGGCCAGCAGCACCTCGCGCTGCCGGGGCGCCAGGTGCGGCCGGACCGGCGTCGGCCCTGGCCGGTGGCCGGCGCGCGCCCGCCGCAGCGTGTCGACGGGGTCGGCGCCGGGCTCCAGGACGACGACCTGGCAGCCGCGGCCGGCGAGCAGTGCGGACTGCCCGGCGGCCGGGGGGCGGTCGCAGAGGCAGACGTCGGCGCGGGTCCCGAGGACGACCAGCGCCCCGGCGGAGTCGGCCCACGCCACCACCTCGAGGCCGGGTGCGCCCTCGAGCGCGGCGGTCAGCGTGGCGCGGTCCGGCGGGGCGGCGGCGACGACGGCAACGCGGAGCGTGGTCTCGTCGTCCCCCTCTGGCACCGGGCACCCCCTCCCACCTGCGGGTACGTTCCCATCGACAGCGGGGCGCCGCAGGTCGGTCCCGCCCGGCCCGACGGAGGCGACGCGCGTGAGCCAGGAAGGACCGCCGCACCGCACGGTGTCGATGCACGAGTTGCACGTCGTCGGCCCGCACGGCCTGCCGGTCCGGCACCGCACGGTGCAGGTGGTCCGCGCCCTGCAGCCCGGGCTGGCCTCGTACACCTTTCGCGTCGACCGGCGCGATGCGTCGGTGCGGGTGCTGCGCGGCGCGACGGCGAGCGAGCCGCGGCTCGACGTGGAGGGGTTCACGGCGGTGGAGCTGTGCTTCCCGCGGCCGCTGGGCCTGGGGGAGACCGCGTCGCTGGAGTACGAGACGGTCTTCGACTGGCAGTCGGTGCCGCCGCCGCAGCTGCGCCGGGCGGCGCGGCAGCCCGTGGAGCGGCTGGAGATGCGGGTGGCGTTCACGCCCGGGCGGCTGCCGGCCGAGCTGCACTGGGCCCTGTGGGACGGCTACGGCCCCGACGCCGGGCTGCGGGCGGCCGAGCGGGTGTCGTTGGACGACGAGTGCTCGGCGCACCGGTTCATGGACGAGATCGAGGGCGTCACGGTGGGCTTCACGTGGACGTGGCCACCCGGCGAGGAGCCGCGGCTCGGCGGAGGCTGAGCGGGTGCGTCCGGCGCGGACGGCGACGGTGAAGGAGGGGGCGTGGGGGTCTTCGTCTTCGCGGTGCCGGTGCTGCTGGTCGTCGTCCTCGGCTACGTGGTCGGGTACACCGTGTGGGAGGCGGCCGGGTTCGGCGGCAACCCGGAGCCGGCCGGCTGGCTGACCGGGCTGGCGCTGCTGGCGGCGGTGTCGTGGCTGCTGCTGTCGCGGCGGGCGCGGTCGTGGCGGGCGCGACGGCGGGCGCGGGCGCGGGGGGACGACGCGGAGTCCGCCCGGCTGGCGGGGGAGTTGGCCCGGCGGCGCCGGGGGAGGGGCTGAGACGGGCGTCCGCGTCGTCGGGGACGCCCGTCGGCTCAGCGGGTGCCGCGGTAGCGGACGACGGAGCCGGCGCCCTGTGAGCGGGCGGTGTGCAGGGACAGGGTGGCGCGGCGCAGCGTCTCGGCGGCGGTGGCGCCCTCCTCGAGCGCGACGACGCCGGCGCAGGCGCTCAGGCCGGGGATGCCCAGCTCGGTGATGGTGGCGGCCAGGCGGGTGGCGGCGACCTCGGCGTCCTGGGCGGTGCCGCTGACCAGGACGGCGAACTCGTGGGGACCCGAGCGGCCGAGCCAGTCGTCCCCGCGCAGCGAGCGCGCCACGACCGAGGTGGCAGCGGCGAGGCTGCTGACGGGGGTCGGCCACGTGTCGTCGCGCTGGAGCAGGCCCAGGACGATCAGCGCACCGGGGACGGCGGGCACGGCGGACAGGCGCTCGGCGGTGTGGGCCGAGACCGAGTTGGGGCCGGGCAGCAGGCTGGTGACGTCGTCCTCCGGCGGGAGGAGCGAGGAGGTCGGCAGCGAGATCGAGAACGGGTTGTGCATGATGGACATGAGCCTCTGATCGGTGCCGCCCCCGTTCCGCTGGAGAGGGGCCCACCCGGACGGGTGGTACGGCGTCCGGGCCGTGACGGCCGGTGGTGGGGCCGGCGCCGGGCCGGGACCTCCGTCCCGGGTGGACGCCACGGCCGGGTCCCGGGACGACACACCGGGTCAGCACACGCTGGAGCGACTCCACCACTCGCAGACCGGACCGGTCCTTGGCACCGCCGGCGCCCCTAGCCTCCGTCGACCGACGGGCGCGGACGGCCGATCCGAGGAGGTGGCAGCGTGCGGGCAACCGACCCGGACGGTGTGGACGACGGTCGGCTGCACGACATGCCGGTGCTGGTCACCGGTGGCACGGGCTTCCTCGGGGCGGCGCTGGTGCCGCGGCTCCTGCGCGCGGGGTGCCGCGTCGCCGTCGTCGGGCCCGACCCGGGGTGGCGGGAGCCGGTGCGGCGGGCGATCCGCGAGGGCGTCGTCGAGCTGGTCCAGGAACCGGAGTGGTGGCGGCCCGAGGCGGCCCGGCGGATCGCGCGCCGGATGGCGGGGACCGAGCAGCTGGTGCACCTGGACGCGGTGCCCGTGCCGCCGGGGGAGCGGACGGCGACCGGCACCGCGCGGCACCACGTGGCGGTGGGCGTGGCGGGCACCCTCGAGCTGCTGGCCGCGCTCGGGGACGGCCTGGGCCACGTCGTCCTGGGCAGCTCGGTGGAGGTCTACGGGCGGGCGCCGGCGACCCCGGTGGACGAGTCGATGCGGCCGACGCCGGAGGACTCCGCGGCGGCGGCGCGGCTGGCGCTGGAGGACCAGCTGCGGGTGGTCGCCGCGGCGGGTGGTCCGGAGGCCACGGTGCTGCGCTTCACGACGCTCTACGGGCCCGGGGAGACCATGCCGTGGGCGGTGCCGACGTTCATCCAGGCCGGGCTGGCCGGGCACCCGGCGACGATCACCGGCGACGGGCAGGAGCTGCGCGACTACCTGTACGTGGAGGATGCCGCGGAACTGGTGCTGCGCGCGGTGGCGCGGCCGCCCGCGCTGTCGCCTGCCGGTGAGCGGTTCCGGCTGGTGAACGCCGGCAGCGGGACGGCGGAGCGCACGGTGGCGCTGGCGCAGCGGGTGCGGCGGGCCGTGGCCGAGCAGCGTGGCGAGTTGCCCCCGCCGCCGCGGCACGTGGGCGCGCGCCGGGCCGGTGACGTGGTGTGCCGCACCGAGCGGGCGCGCGAGCTGCTGGGGTTCCGGGCGAGGGTCGACCTGGACCGGGGGCTGGCCGAGGAGGTCGCCTGGTTCGCCCGGCTGGCGGAGTCCTGGCCCGACCTGGACGCCGCCGGGTGACTCAGCCGTCCCGGCGACCGCTGGCCCGCAGCAGGCCTCCCACGGCGAGGAGGGCGACCGCCCAGCCGAGGACGACCAGGAGGTCACCGGCGTGGATCCCGTGGTCTTCACCGAGACGCAGGAGGACGGGCCCGTCGGCGAGGTAGTGCCCGGTCAACAGCAGGACGGCGAACACCGACAGGATCGCTGCGACGACGAGGGCGGACAGCCAGCGGAGCACCGTTCGACGGTAGCCGCACGGGGGCCGATGACCGCCCCGTGACGGTGGATGGCGACCGGTGGACTCCTCCGATCGGGTGCCCGGGACGACGCGCCCGTGTGACGAACCGGTCGTACCCCATGACGCTCGGTGATGAGACACTGACCGTGTGAGAGAGCGGCGGGCGATCGGGCACACCAACACCTCCTGCGGCCTCTGCGGACACCAGGGGCTGGTCCTCACCGAGTCGCAGCTGGTGCGACGCGGCCTGGCCCGCCTGCGCCCGGGCTTCGACGCCGACCGGCGCGTGTACGAGCTGTGCGAGGACTGCGGCGCCAAGCACGCCGTCGAGCTGGTCGCCTGACCGGCCCGATGACCGGGGAGCCGGACGGGAGGGACGACGGCGCGCCGGCCACCCCGCGAGCGGGAGGCGGCCGCCACCGCGCGCAGCGGTCGCGCACGCGCACGGTCCTGCTGGCCCTGCTCGCCGTGCTGGTCGTCGTCGCCGGTCTGGCCGTCGGGCTGGGCACCCTGCAGGTCGACACCGTCGCCGAGGACGTCGACCGGGTCGGGGACCCGTTCCCCGACGAGCAGGACCGGCCGGAGGTCGCCGAGGCGGCGCAGGAGGCCCTCACGTTCCTCGTGGTGGGCGTCGACCCCGCGGACGTCGCCACGGGGGGCACCCGGGCCGAGGCGGCCCTGCTGGTGCGGCTGACCGGCGACCGCCGGCACGTCCAGGTGGTCACCTTCCCGCTGGACACCTGGGTCGCCGAGCGGAGCACCACGCTCGAGGGCGCCTTCGGGACCGGCGGCCCGCAGGGCGTGGTGGGCGCGGTGGAGACGCTGACCGACGTCCGCGTCGACCACTACGCCGAGCTGGACTACGCGGGCTTCGCGGCCGTCACCGACGCGCTGGGCGGCATCACCGTCGACGTCCCCGAGGAGTACGGCAACCGGGGGCGGAGCTTCGCGCCCGGGCCGCAGCGGATGGACGGCGCCGCGGTGGTGGCGTACGTGCGGGACGCGAGCGAGGCGACGCGTCCTGGGGCACCCGAGCGGCAGCAGCGCGTGGTGCAGGCGCTGTTCGGCCGCATCGGCGAGCTGGGGGCCTTCTCCGACCTGGGCCGGCTCACCGGGTTGCTCGACTCGGTGACGGGTGCCCTGCGGGTCGACGACTCCCTGGCCGACGAGGACCTCGTGGCGACCGCGTGGGAGTTCCGCGGCGTGGGGGAGCCGGAGTTCGTCCCCGCCCCGGTCGGTTCGGCGGGGGAGGAACAGGGCGAGCCGGTGACCCGACTCGACGAGCAACGCGCGGCCGCGCTGTGGGGTCACCTGCAGGCGGACGACCTCGCCGCCCACCTGGGCGAGTTCGGCTGACCGCCGTGGCCCGCGTTCCCGGCCGCCGGCCGCTGTGGCTCACGGTGCCGCTGTACGCCGTCCTGCTGGGAGTCGTCGTGCTGGACGTGCGGGCGGCGGTGTTCTGGGGGCGGGTCGGCGGCTCACTGGGGACGCCGGTGGCCCTCGCCGCGGGTGGCATCGCGCTGCTGGCCGTGCTGCTGCTCGTGGTCGATGCGCGCCGGCAGGTGCTGCTCGGTGCCGATCCCGGGGACGACGACCGGGCCGGCTGAGCGACGACCGGGCGGTGAGTCCCCTCACGGTCGGCCTGATTCCCCGTCGCGGCGGAGAACGGCTGGGTACCTTGAGTGAGAAGTCGATTCCGCACTGTCGCGGTGTGTGATCCCGCTGTGGCCGGCTGGAGGCTCCCGTCGGCCACGACCAGTGCATCGGCGCATCCCCGGCCTCAGTCGCCCGCGCGGCAGGGCCTGCGCTTCTGTCCTTCGACCCTCCGGAAGGAACTCCTCCGTGCTGTACCTCGTCCTCACGCTGGGGATCGGCCTCGGCCTGGTCTTCGTGGCGGTCTTCACCGCGATCGCTGCCGTGTACCTCCCGGACCCGCGTGCCGGGGTGGCGGCCGCCCGAGCGCACGCCGCCCGCCGCCACGTGTGGGTCGATCCGAACGAGGCCGCGCGGGCCGTCGGCAGCTGGGGCTGAGGACCCTCCGCCCCAGAGGCGTTCGCTCAGGACTCTGGCAGCAGCCCGGCGTCGGCCTTGGCGGTGAGCGCGGTCCGGACGGCGGTGTCGACCGTGGCGGAGAGCGCGAGCGCGGGTCGGCGCTCAGGATCAGCACACCTCGGACACCAGCGCCGCTCGCCCAGCTGAAGACCTGAGGCGTCGTCGCGGTGGATTCCGTGGTCCTCGCCCAGCCGGAGGACCGCCGGGCCGCAGAGAAGGGCGACCGCCGACAGCATCAGTGCCACCACAACGGTGAAGAGTCAGCGGAGCATGGGGGCTTGGTCAGCCGGGTGTGCGGCCGCGGGCGGTATCCCGGTTCTCGTGTCCCTGTCTGGGTCACCCGGTCCTGGTGGACGTTCGATCCGGCCGCGCGTGGGATACCGCAGGTGGTGTAGTCGCCGCTGCGTCATGGATGGCCTGGCGACAGATGCCGAGCGTCCGGCTGTAGGCCAGGTTGGCCAGCGGCCGGGAGCTGCTGCTCAGCCACACGTCTTCCAGCACGTTGAGAGCCACGTGCTGGGCCGCTCGTCGTTCGCCCGCTGCGTGCCGGGCCACGGCGTCCTGGACGACAGCAGACAGGTAGCCCGATCGTTCGATCTCTGCCCAGCGCTGCAGCGCATCGAGCCTGGCCCGCTTCCACCTCGTCATGCCGTGAGGGTGAACCGGCTCACACCGTGTAATCGCTCGACCCAGCATCGGCTCACGCGAAGGTGTGGCTGATTCAGCCGCTCGGTGCATGACAGGGCTGCGCAGGGCCACTGCTGGGACCGCACTACGCGGGCGGAAGCAGTCCCGTGCGGGCCTTCGCGGTGAGCGCGGTCCGGACGGCGGCGTCGACCGTGGCGGAGAACTCGGGGTCGCTCTCGGCGCGGGCCACGATGGCGTCGATCATCTCCGTCACCAGGTCGGCGTCCATGGTGAGCATGAGGGTGCCGCCGGCCTCGAGGTAGCGGACCGCCCGCTCCTCGACCGGGACGTCCTGGACGGCCTGGGCGGCGCCGATGTCGTCGGAGATGACCACCCCGTCGAAGCCGAGCTGCTCGCGGAGCAGGTCGGTGACGACGACGGGGGAGAAGACGGCCGGGGTGCTCGGGTCGATCTGCGTGTAGGTGGCCGACGACATCATCACGAAGGGTTCGGCGTCCGAGGTCGCGAGCGTGCTGAAGGCGGTGACCTGCTCATCGTCGCGGGTGATGACGTCGTCGGTCGCGTCCCGGCTCTTGTCGGGGTTCTCCTGCACCCGGCCGAGACCGGGGAAGTGCTTGAGCGTGGGGGTGACCCCGTGCGCGGCCAGGCCGTCGGCGACGGTTCCGGCGGCGGCGGTCACGGCCTCCGCGGTGCTGCCGTACGGCGGTCGTAGGCGCCGATGGGCGCGTTGGCGTCCTCGGTGCCCTCGGGGACGACGTCGACGACCGGCGCGAGGTTGAGGTTGATGCCGGCGCTGCTCAGCGACGCGCCCATGTCGTCGGCGAGGGCGGCCAGCGACTCGGCCGGCATGCGGCCCTGGCGGGCGGCCGACGGGAGGTCGGCGAAGCCCGGGCCGGAGAGCGTCTGCACGGCGCCGCCCTCCTGGTCGACGCCGATCCACGGGCGCGGCCCCGGGGCCGCCTCCGCCCACCGCGCGGTCTCCGTGGCCAGCTCGTCGGCGGGGATGGTGCTGCGGCCCTGGAGAAAGACGCCGCCCATGCCCTCTGCGACGAACTCGTCAGCGGGGGAGAGGTCGGTGAGCGCGACCCCGACGACGACCAGCTGGGCGACCTGCTCACGGCGGTCCAGATCGGCGAGGGCGGCCTCGACCGGGTCCCGCTGCGGGGTCGGCGTGGACGAGGGCGCGGAGCTGGACGTGCGGGGCGCCGTCCCGGTGTCGGCGGTCGGCTCCGAGCAGGCAGCGGGCAGTAGACACAGCAGGGAGCCGACGACGGCCCCGAGGCGGGAAGAACACATCGCGACCCATTCTCCGTCGGGTGCGGTCGACGGCGGGTAGAGGGACGTGCGACCTGCCGGTGTGTCGCCGACCTTCTACGCTCAGCCCACCTCGTCTTCCCCACGGGGCGTCCTGTCGTCGATACGTGTTGTGGAGCGTGGATGCCGCCGGTCGAGCTGACGTGGGGAGCGGCGACCGCCGTGGGCCAGCGGGACGACAACCAGGACAGGTACCTGGCCGCTCCGCCGGTGTTCGCGGTCGCCGACGGCATGGGAGGTCACGTCGGCGGTGCCGCCGCCGCGGAGGCGGTGGTCGAGGCGCTGCGCTCGCTGACGGGGTCCGAGACGACGACCGTGGAGGCGATCCGGCTGGCGCTGCAGCGGGCGGACGGCGAGATCCGCGCGTTCCAGGGGCCGGACAAGGCCGGCGCCGGGACGACGGTCGCCGGTGTCGCGCTGGTCGACGAGGGCGACGGGCCGCAGTGGGCGGTGTTCCACGTCGGCGACTCGCGGGTGTACCGCTGGTACGAGGGCCAACTCGAGCAGCTGACCACCGACCACTCGGTCGTGCAGGAGCTCATCGACGCCGGATACATCTCTGACGAAAGCGCTGCCACGCACCCACAACGGCACATCATCACCCGTGCCCTCGGTGTCGGGCCGCGCCCCGATGCCGACGTTGTCGTGCTGCCCGTCGTGTCCAGCGAGCGCTTCCTAGCCTGCTCGGACGGGTTCACCGGCGAGTTGAGCGATGATCGCATCACCGAGTTGCTGACAGCTGCAGACGATCCTCAGCAAGCCGCCGATACCCTGACGGCCGCAGCCGATGCGCACGGTGCCCGGGACAACGCAACGGTCACAGTGGTCGGCGTGTCCGTCACGAACTGATCGAGTAAACGCGCGCTGTCCGGACTGGCCCGCCACCATGTTCAATGGCATGGCTCGCGAAGAGAACCTATGACCAGAGCCAACTACCCTATGAGTATGGAATACAATGGCCACCGGCCAATCCGATCATTGTGCTACTGCCAATCGGGCCAGACCGCGCGGCCACGCACACCCGAGGACAACGGCACGCGCCACCCAGACTGATCGGTCGTTGTAACAGAACTCATCCTGCTGACACAGCTTAACGCCACACCGTAACAAACTTTGAAGCGAACCGTGCCATAGGGCCGGAGCGGCCGACAGCTTACATACATATCGCTATGCCTACCAGTGTGCACCCCTTGGCCTTCCTTCATGAGAAAGCGATAGAGGCGCCGGTATGGCATCCCGCCCTTCGCTTATGCCCGAACCCGAGTTGTCGATCATCGACCCGACGCGGGTGCGCCCGAGACCTCCGATGACTCCGACTCCTGGCACTTCGATCCAACTCGCCGCAGCTCCAACGGACATAATCACCTGCCGACCTGCCACGACGACTACAGGAGCTGCGCAGTCCCGGCTACGCAATCGCGGGCGTGCATGCATGGCCATGTGATGACCTCCATTCTGCGATATGACCGCGCACTGGCGACTGAGCAAGCGTTAGGACGCCGCTACGCTGCCCAGCCGCTGCATAAGCCAAAGTTGACAAAGAGGCAGGATCAGAACCTGGGCACGGCGTCGTGCATCACCTGAGACCGCGCACACTACTTGGCATGTCGAGTGACCGCACCTTATAGTTGCGTCTGCAGTGAGTCCGCCCATCCCCTGCGGCGCGGGATGCACGGTCACCACGGTCCTCCCATGAAGAGCCCGACCCGCAGCCCAAGGACGCCCAAGCGGTCGGCATTGAGGGGCGTCCTGACTGGGAAGCTGCGGCCGATACGATGACGCGCATGCGCCCCGGAGTCTCCGAGAAGCCAATCAAGCTGTCAGTCATCATATGCACGCGAAACCGCGCTGACGCTCTAGAACGGTGCCTTGCTCACTGCGCGCGGTCGGACCTGATTGCCTCGGACGTCGAGCTCGTCATTGTTGACAACGGCTCGCAGGACCGGACCCCCGACGTAATAGCCAAGTCTCTTGACGCCTTGTCGGGTACCAACGTGGTGACCCTCATTGAATCCCGTCCAGGCCTAAGTTTTGCCCGCAACACCGGCTTGGCGGCAGCCTCTGGAGAAGTTGTCTTCTTCACAGACGACGACTGCCTCGTGCCCCTGAACTTGAGATCCCTCCTCCTTGATTTCTTCAGGGGGACTATCGACATATTAGCGGGTGATATGGTAGATCCCGAGCGCCGTGAGATTGTTCCCCGACGGCGAGCTAGACGGGTCCTCGGACCCAAATCAATCGTCCTGGCCGGGGACATCGTTGGCGCTTGCATGGCCTTCCGCATTGCAGTCCTACGCCGGGTCGGTCTATTCGACACCGACTTTGGCGCTGGTAGCAGATGGCGATGCGAGGACGTCGACTATATGCAGCGGGCGCTCGACCTCGGTTACTCAATCAACGTTGAGCCATCATTAGAGGTCGCTCACCTGCACGATCGACAGGACGCCACGTCGGTCCGTCGGGCTATCTTGGCGAACGATTATGCGCGGGGCGGCTTCCATGCGAAGCACTCTTTGACGGACAGGCGCCATATCAAGTGGCTCATACTTACATCTGCCCAAGTTGCGAGACGAAGCCCCCTCCGAGCCTTCGCGGAGATTCGGGGAGCCGTCGCATACTATCGTCTTAGCCTACGCCCATGGACAGTTGGCCTGCGGCGCGACAATAACCATGGCGCAGACGGCACCGTGGACCGGGCGTCCATCCGAACCCCGAGCTGCGTCGCTGTGGAGGAGAATAAGGAATGCCTCTAAGTATTGCCTATCTGAGCGGAGCCCTGCGGGTCTCTACCACGGCGGGGTCCGCTACCCTAGGACCGCGGAGTCACATATTAGGATGGATTAGCGGAGCTCGAGGCCTGGGCCACTCGGTTACCCCCCTGATCGCTGGAGACTTAGTGCAGCGAGGTGCGGCCAGTGCCCCGGACTCGTTGGTTCGCGGATCGCTCCCGAAGCGACTGATTGCCGACGGTACCCGCGTCCTCGGAAACAGGGCCATGCAGGCGTTGGCGCTTGCCCGGATGCGCGCGTGCGAACTTGATCTCGTATACGAACGGCACGGCGCTTTCCAGGCTGTCGGACGCCCCTTGGCATCGCGGCGACGGATTCCCTGGGTTCTCGAAAGCAACGGAATCTTCTACCGCGAGGCCGCACTTGACCGACAGTCGCTCGCGTTGCAGCGGCTCGCACGACACTCGGAGCTGTCCGCCTACACTTCTGCTGACCTCGTAGTTTGTGTCTCGGATCGCCTTGCCGAGGAGATCGATCGGCTCACGGTTGGCGCCGCCAAGACGCTGGTGCTGCCAAATGGTGTAGACACCGAACTCTTCGCGCCAGCGGATTGCCTGCGAGTTCAGACACCAAAGGACGACCGACTGCGGATTGGATTCGTTGGAAGTGTGGTGGAGTGGCAAAACCTCCCCCGATTGCTTCGCGTAATCGGGGCGACAAGCCATCTACGCGATCGTTTCCATGTGACAATTGTTGGAGACGGACCAGGTCGAAATGCCGTTGAGGCGACCGCGCGTCAATACCGGCTCGGAAGCGCATCCGTCAGCGTCACGGGACGACTACCCCTTGAGCAGGTGCCGCGCATCATCGAATCCTTCGATGTTTGCTATTCAGGTCACCTGCCCACCCGGGCCGGAGGCATGTATCACTCGCCATTGAAGACGTATGAGTACTTGGCAATGGGCAAACCCGTCCTCGCGAGCGATCACCCCGAGGCGAGGTCAATGGCGGCGCGGGTCCCCGGCATTCACCTGTTCAGTTCCACGTCCGACGAGGGCCTGGCGCAGCTCCTGACTGAACTTAAGGATAGGACTACGCTCACCAGTGGCTCGTCCGAACGCCGAGATTGGGTTGTCTCCGAGCACAGTTGGCGCCGACGTGTCGAGGATTTACTGGCGGCGATTCCGTGACGGACTCTAGGCGACCGCCGGCCGCAGGCCTGCGTGCCACGGTCCGACGAGGAGCCGTCTACTACAGCGGCCGCATGATCGCTAATCTCGCTATCACCGCGGTCGGGATTGTTGTGCTGACTCGTATCGTCGGCCCTGCAAACTATGGCGTGTACGCGGGTCTCCTGGGGCTCGCCGTCTTTCTTCAAGTCTTAACGCGCTTCGGCGTCGACGCCTACTTAATCCGTCGGGCACCCGAGGAGATATCGCTCGTCCATGAGCGAGTTGCGCTCGGATTCCTCCTTATTAGCGGTTTGTCGGGCTGGGCGCTAGGGTCCATGTTCTCCTGGCTAGTTCTGCCGACCGGGTATGCCAGATTCCAGTGGGCCGTCGTCCTCATGCTCTTCGGGGCTATGGCTAACGTTGTCGCGACCTGCCCCCTGGCTCGTCTCGAGCGATCACTGCGCTTCAAACGGGTTGCATGGATCGAGCTCAGTGGGCAAGTGGTTCTGTACGCTTGCGCGCTGGCGCTAGCACTGGCGGGTTTCGGCTTTCCCGCTCTTGCGCTCGGGTTTTTCGCACAGCAGACCTTTCTCGCCACGGCGACGTTCGTCGCAGCTGGCTGGCGGGCTCTCCCAAGCATGTCCTTCAAGGAGCTCAAGAGGCTCCTAGCCTATGGGGCGCCATATTCGTTGGGCGTGTGGATATGGCAGGCGCGCCAGCTCGCTCTCGTGACGGTCGTAACCCCCATAGCCGGGCCGGCCATTGCTGGACAATTGGCTCTGGCTATTCGACTTGTAGAAGTCGCGAACGTGCTGAGATCGGCCGTTTGGCGCTTGGCTATGCCAGCGCTCGCTCGTGTACGGCACTCATCATCCCGCCTTTCAGCTGCGGTCGACGGGGGAACCTTCCTGTCCCTCATTGCGGTCGGCCTTCCATGTGCAGGTCTATCCGCCTTAGCGACTCCGGTCGTCCGCATAGCGTTTGGAGAGGAGTGGGGGGCAGCAGCGTCTGTAATCCCGCTGCTTGCCGTTGGCAGCATCGCCAATATCTTGAACTACCTGACGACCTCGGCGCTTCATACTCTCGAACGAAACTGGCCTATGGTCCTCATGAACGCTATTGTCATCAGCATACTACTGGGTGTCACGGCCGTCCTGCTTCCTTTCGCTGGACCCATCGCATACGGATTAGCAGAGGTGGTTTCTATAGTGGGCTACCTTGTCCTGATCCCGGTCCGCAGGCGGGCGCACCTGAGCCCCTTGCACTGGGGTACCGTCGCATTGGCGGGCGGATTAGCGGCCTCGTGTACCCTGACTCTTCTATCTCCTGCAGCCGGTTTGGCGTGCCTGGCGCTTGTCCTCGCCAATCCACTTGTGTTCCGGAGGGTCAGGTCGCTCCTTAGTGACGGAAGGTCCTCTGTGAAAGTAGAAGGGCAGTTGACGCAATGAGCCGAGACCGACTCGGGATGTTTCTGCTCACGACGTGCAGCGCGGACACAGTTCACAGCGCACAGCAATTGTTCGGCAGCGCGAAGTCTGTTCCTGGCATACAAATTGTTTGTGTCTTTCAGGGCGTGCCACACCGCTGCGTTGAGGGTCTGCTGCAGGAGAACCGACATGTCATCGGCGTTGATGTGCCGGAAAGACTGAGCCTATCTTCCGCTCGGAATCTGGGATGGACGCGTCTTCTGGAGTTGCGGTCCCGAGCCGACGTGGACGCGTCGGTGATTGGTTTCCCCGACGATGATGCTCTTGTCGACGCGGCGGGTGTCGGCGAGGTCCTTAGATACTTCCGGTCGAATGACGGGTTCCTCCTGGGTCGATTCAGGGATCCTGTTACGGGTGAACGGTCACGGAACGTGAGAGTTGACGGGGCCGCCTCGCCGAGAAGCTTGTCGTTTGGCGACATCTTCAGTTGCGCAAATTCTAACGCGATGTTTGTTGATGGTCGGTCCCTGGCCGTCCTGGGGGGCTTCAACGAGTCGTTCGGCGTGGGCGCTCGATACGGTTCTGGGGAGGATGTTGACATTGTTGTGCGGGCGCGCTTTGCCGGGATACCGATCCGCGCGGTGAACAAAGTTCTAGCTGCCCACCCAGTAAAGAGTGGTCAGCTCGACAAATACTATGCGGGGAGTATCGCGCTTCTGGCTTATCACCTACGGCGGTCGGGACATCCGGTCTTGGTCCTGATGTTGCTGCGTCGACTCGCTAACGGATTGCGCCTGGCACTGCAGGGGCAGATACGATACCGCGTACTTGTCAGGGCCTGGAGTCATCTCGTTGAGCAGTTAAGCGGCGTGCAAAGGGCGCGTGGGTCCGGCAGGGTGAAAGCCCGACCCGAGATCCAGCTGAGTCAAGTCCTGCTGGCGAAGTATTCTGAGGGACGGGGCCCCGCATCCGTGGTGACTTGGTTCAATCACCATACTGCTATAGAGAGCTTGTTCCGAGCTAAGGTCGCACTGTCGGCCTTCACTCACATCGGCATCGATGGCACACTCCTTGAGTTGCTCCTGGGGCGAGATGTCGGCCGGACAAGTGCTGATCTCGTGCTTCCAAATTTGTTGCCGCGCCTACAAAACGCCCGTATTGCTCTTATTGGAGGGAACGCGCGCGATCTACACGATCGATCGGCTGCTGTCATGAGGCTGCTTCGGAGTGGTAGTCGCGTAGTTCTGGCAATCGACGGCTATGCAGGGATGCGCGATGAATCGGACATTGTGACACGCGTAACGGATGCAAATGCGGACGTCATTATCATCGGTGCCGGCGCGCCAACACAAGACCGTATAGCAAGTGACCTCTCCGCAGCCAAGGGCGCGAAGCTAGTACTAACCTGCGGCGGATATATGGATCAGCTGCTGTATCCTCTTTACTATCCCAAGTGGGCGCATAAATTTCGTCTCGGATGGGCTGTTCGCGTGGCGCGTGAGCCGCGAAGGCTATGGAAGCGCTACACGGTGGGTGTCCTGAGGGGTTGCACGGCGCGACGGATCATGCGTCTCGCCCTTCGGCGCGAGGGCTTCGAGGCTCGTCCGTACGCGTACGTCTCCACCAAGCGCGCTGAGGTGCTGTAACACCGTGGGTGTCGCCGCGATTCAACGGCCTGCCGAGGGTGTGCGGATCGGCGCTGCTGCTCTCGGATGTTTGATCGGTGGCTACCCGCTCCTAGTGCTCGCTGGTGTGGAGTATCTCGCAGTTGTTTTGTATTGCTTTTCAGGTCTGCTTTTCTTGATTTGGTCCGTGGTGTCTTCCGGTGGATCTATTCGCCTACCCCTCGTAGCCTGGACAGGGGGTTGCCTCCTGGTGGCGGGAGTCGTTTACTCTTACGCTGGCCATAACCAAGCGCTCTTCTATATCGTCCGGGATGTGACCGTCTACATGGGGCCATTGGGGCTCTACTTATTGGTGAGAGGGTTTAGGCCGAGCGAGAGGCGTCTGATTAGCCGATCAGCGGTGGTACTTTTGTTAGCCAACGGTTGCGCGGCCGTCCTCTTGCTTGTTTGGGGGCGACCGTTAGCCGTCAACACAATCTTCTCGATATCTGCCCTCTCTCAACGAACGGTTCATAACTTCAGTTCTCCAGACCTCCTGCTGGGCGTCGCGGTGGCTCGGCCGGCTGCATTCTTATCCTTCGCCACTTCCTTGTCGATCGCGGCACTAGTGTTTGTGGCCGCCTGCAGGCCCTCGGTTCGGCCGTACTCTTTTCTTATTGTTTCCTTATTTGGCCTCCTGGCTATAACTCGCACTGTCTTTGTCATTGGCATTGCCGGCTTGCTGCTTATAACTGCCGGGCGGCGAGTGCGCAGACTAGGTCGTCTGGTTATCGCCTTGGGCTACCTCGGCGTGGCGGTGTTAGTGACATCGGCACTCTCCGGCGATAGTAGCGTCGGGGAGTCCGTCGTTGCCCGCGGTGCTAATAGCACCGCGGCACGATCGGCAATCTACGAAGCGACGATTGCGTACTGGGTAAACTTCAACTCCCGGTTCCCCTTCGGTGGACTTGGGAACCCGGTAGAATTGTCGTCCGTTCCCTACCCGCTAGGGTCACACTCCATGTATCTCGGCACGCTATTCCGCTTCGGCGCCTTAGGGTTGGCCGGGGTTCTTCTAGTATTACTGGCCTTGATGACTCTCGCCGCCCGGAGCAGCTTGGGGGGGACCGCTTGGGTTTGCTCAATCCTGATTGTCTTTATCGTCGAGGACGTAACTCTCGATCCTCTTAACTGGCTGGGAGTGTTCCTTGCACTAGGTCTGTTTGCGGGAAGTGTCTCGGAATGGACGGGGCCTGCTGGGGAGCGGACGGAAGTAGGAGGCGTACGTGTGGCGACAAGTTGATGTCGATGCTTCTCTCACATCGTCGTGGTTGCTTCAGGACTGGTATGACAATCCGGAATTTAAGTCGAAGCTGCTTCTATTGCTCTTCCGACTCGCGCAGGCGCTTCGCAGCATCGACAATGTTGTGGGTTTCGTGGCGGGGGTTTTTGTAACCGTGCCTTACAAGCTGCTCTCGGAAATTCTTGGTGTGGAACTGCCCGTGTCCACTAGGGTTGGCCGGGCGCTGCAGATTCGGCATGGGTTTGGCCTGGTAGTGAATCCTCACGCGGTTATTGGGTCGCGGGTTCGCTTGAGACATGGGACAACTATCGGTAACCGGAAGGGGCCGTACGATTGTCCGGTGATCGAGGACGGCTGCGACATCGGAGCCGGGAGCATCCTGCTCGGTCGGATTGTGCTTGGGGAAGGCTGCAGGGTGGGGGCAGGGTCGGTCGTCCTTACAAGCGTGCCATCCGGGGCGTCGGTGGCTGGGAATCCCGCTCGTCTGCTGAACTCATAGTCGTGTTTCCTTGGAGGGCTTTGGGGGATTGTGTATGTTCTCGTCCCCGTTCGTAGCCCCATCTACTGCAGTCACTGGAGAGACATGGAGCTGAGGGAAATCCTGGCCGCCTTGCGGGCCGCATGGTGGCTACCGCTCGGTGGGGTCATTTTCGGGGGCGGGGCGGCTCTTCTGGTCAGCCTGCTCCAAACCCCGCACTACACCGCTGCAACGCAGTTCTTTGTTTCGGCGCGTGACACGACGTCCACCTCGGAGGCATTCCAGGGGAGTCAGTTCTCTCAGGAGCGAGTTGCCTCGTACGCCCGTTTGGTCACGGGCGAGGAGCTGGCACGGCGGGTGATTGACCGGCTCGGCCTTGACGGGACGCCTCGAGCACTCAGTGAGCAGCTTGCCGCTACCGTCGCACCCGACACCGTGCTGATTGACGTGACTGTGACGGACCCGTCCGCTGAGCAGGCTCAGCGGATCGCTGATGCGGTCGGAGACGAGTTCATTGTCTTCGTCACCGAGCTTGAGACCCCTGACGACGGCGGCGGCTCGCCCGTCAAGGTGACCGTGACCGACCAGCCCGAAGTCCCTTCTGTAGCGACTTCGCCCCAGACGGCGCGGAACGTGGTTCTCGGCCTGCTCCTCGGCTTCTTGATCGGCGCAGGGCTGGCCATACTGCGAGGCCGTCTCGACCGGTCGGTCAAGGACCCAGACGAGGTCGTCGAGCTGGCGGGCGCGCCGGTCATCGGCACGGTCCTCCGGGACGAGGCGCTGGAGAAGCAGCACACGATCGATCGGAACAGCACCAACCGCACGGCGGAGGACTACCGGCAGCTCCGCAACAACCTGCAGTTCCTCAACGTCGACGAGCCGCCCAAGGTCATCATGGTCTCGAGTGCCCTCCCCTCCGAGGGGAAGACGACGGCGGTGGTCAACCTGGGGCTGGCCCTGGCTGATGCCGGCCGCCGGGTGACCATCGTCGAGGCCGACCTCCGCAAGCCCAAGGTCACCCGGTACCTCGGGATGGTGGGCGGCGTGGGCCTCACCAACATCCTCGCCGGCACGGCAGACCTCGACGAGGTTGTTCAGCGGTACGGGTCGGGGGAGCTGTCGGTCATCGCGGCCGGGCCCACGCCACCCAATCCGGGCGAGCTGCTTGCCTCCAGTCACATGTTCTCGCTGCTCGACAAGCTGCGAGCTGAGAACGACTTCGTGCTCGTCGACGCCCCGCCGCTGCTCCCGGTCGCCGACTCCACCGGGCTCGCCGTTTACATGGACGGCGTCCTGCTCTCCGTCCGCTACGGGAGTACCCGCAAGGAGCAGCTCCAGCAGGCGGCGGCGACGCTCGAGCGGGTCGGCGCCAAGACGCTCGGCGTCATCATCAACATCGTCCCGCCCAAGGCGGCGCTAGCCACTGCCTACGGGTACGGGTACTCCTACGGCTACGACCAGCCGGGCAAGGGTGCGACCGCGGCTGAGTGAGCCGCCGGTCGAGCGGACAACCTCTCTCGCCGTGTTCCAAGCAACACTTTCCGTTAACGAGACGCTGCGGTACGTTCACTCCGCCGGTTGAACGCTGGAGTCCCTGGCGCACTGGCAGTCACCGCTGAGGCACGGACGTCTCAGCGTCTCCACGGGGGTAGAGATTTCACTGCTCGGCGAACGTGACGTACTCGTCCGTCACTCTCCGCGTGCAACTCGTAGCTCGACGTCAGGCTTCACGGCGCGGCTGCGCGGCGAGGGGACGCTGGTCCGGCGCGCCTGGCGCGGGGCCTACGTGCGTCGCATCGTCGCAGCCGATGCGTTCTCCGCCCTGATCGCCAGTGCGCTCGGCTACCTCGTCCGGTTCGGCCCGTCCGGGGCCGACGGGCCATACGTGTCGCTCGGGGTCGCGCTGACACTCCCGCTGGTGTGGGTCGCCGCAATGCTGATGGCCCGCTCCTACGAGGAGCGGTTCCTCTGGGTGGGCGCCGACGAGTTCCGCCGGGTGTTCTTCGCGGCCGCACTGCTGCTGGCCACGGTCGGCACCGTCTCGTGGGCCTTCAAGCTGGAGGTCGCCCGCGGCTTCGTCGTCCTCGCGCTGCCGCTCGCCACCCTGCTGACCCTGGCCCAGCGCTACGCACACCGGCAGTGGCTCCACCGCAGGCGCCGGCACGGTCGCTTCCAGCAGACCACGCTGCTCGTCGGCCACCGGGCCGGCGTGGAGGCGCTGCACCAGCAGTTGGAGCGCGAGGTCTACCACGGCTACCGCGTCGTCGGGTGCGCCCTTCCGGGTGGCCGCGACGTCGCCGCCCAGTTCGACGGCCTGCCGGTGCTGGGGGACCTCGACGAGGTCGTCGACATCGTCCGGGGGTTCGAGGTCGACACGGTCGCCGTCCTGCCGTCGCCCGAGCTCGACGGGCCGGCGCTGCGCCGGCTCGGCTGGGACCTCGAGGACACCCGCGCCGAGCTCCTGCTGGCCCCCGCGGTCACCGAGGTCGCCGGCCCCCGGGTGCGCATTCGACCGGTCGCCGGGCTGCCGCTGCTGCACATGGAGCGGCCCGAGCTGACCGGCGTCCGCCGGCTGACCAAAGAGGCGTTCGACCGCACCAGTGCGGCACTGGGCATCCTCTTCCTCGCTCCGGTGTTGCTGGGCCTTGCCCTGGCCGTGAAGGTCACCAGCCACGGGCCGGTGTTCTTCCAGCAGGAGCGGATCGGCCGCGACGGCCGGACCTTCTCGATGCTGAAGTTCCGCAGCATGGTCGTCGGCGCCGACCGGATGGTCGACGACCTGGCCGACGAGAGCGACGGGAACGGCGTCCTCTTCAAGAAGAAGGTCGACCCTCGGGTCACCACCGTCGGCAAGGTCCTGCGCCGCTACTCGCTCGACGAGCTCCCGCAGCTCATCAACGTCGTCCGCGGGGACATGTCCCTCGTGGGCCCGCGGCCGCCGCTGCAGAGCGAGGTCGAGCGCTACGGCTACGACATGCACCGCCGCTTCCTGGTCAAGCCCGGCCTGACGGGCCTGTGGCAGGTCAGCGGCCGCTCCGACCTGTCCTGGGACGACTCGGTGCGCATCGACGTCCGCTACGTCGAGAACTGGTCGCTCACCTTCGACTTCATGATCCTCTGGAAGACCGCGGGTGCGGTGCTCCGCGGGTCCGGGGCCTACTGAGCGGCCACACTGGGGGAGTGCCCCGCCACTGGTCGCCCGAGCCGGTGTTCACCGTGCTCCTGGTCTGCACCGGCAACATCTGCCGGTCGGCGCTCGGCGAGCGCCTGGGGCGGGCGTACCTGGCGGACGTCCTGGGCGAGGACGCCGGCGCGGTCCAGCTGGTGAGCGCCGGCGTCCAGGCCGTCGTCGGCTCGGCCATGCACCCCGACAGCGCCCTGGTGCTCCAAGGCCTCGGCGGCAGCCCGGACGGCTTCGTGGCCCGTCAGCTCGTCGACGACATGGCCATCGACGCCGACCTGACGCTCACCATGACGCGCCAGCACCGCCGCGACGTCCTGCGCATGGCGCCGCGTGCGCTCGCCCGCACCTTCACCCTCCGCGAGGCGGCCGGCCTGCTGGACATCGTGGGGGAGGACGTCGAGGTCCCCGGCGACGGCCTCGCCGACCGGGCCCGCAACCTCGTCAAGGAACTCGCCGCCGCGCGCTCCCGCCGGCAGAGCGGCAAGGGCGACGACATCCGGGACCCCGTCGGCCTGCCGCCCGAGGTGCACCAGGAGGTCGGCGACGCGGTGGCGGGAGCGCTCATCCCCGTCCTGTCGCGGATCGCCGCCCTGCGCCGGGCGGACGTCCCGGCCTGAGCCCGTGCCGCTCAGACGGCAACGGGAGCGGGCAGCTGCACCCGCACGCTGGTGAACAGGACCTCGGCCAGCGGGCGGAGCGCTGCGACGACCAGGCCGGCGACCTCGTGGTGAACCACCGCGGGCTGCCCGATCGGGTCGGTGGTGTCGTCGCTGTCCGCGGTCGGCCGGCCGGCGCGGGCGGCGTCCAGCCGGCGGCCCAGTTCACGGGCACGTGCGGTGAGTGGGAGCAGGGACAGACCGGTCAGGTCCGCCCGCTGCAGCAGGCCCGCGGCCTCGGACAGCGTGAACGTGCGACGCAGGCCCCGAGGACTGGCCTCGAGCACGGTGCGGCGCTGGTCGCGGGTCATGGTGAGCACCAGGTCGGCGTCCGCTGCCAACTCCGGGGTGAACTCGCGTGACCGGAAGCCGGCCGGATCGCCGCCCAGCTCGACGAGCGCGGCGGCGGTGTGCGGGTCGATCGGCCGGTCCGCGACCGCACTGAGACCGACACTCTCGATCTGGACCATGTCGGCCTCGGGGCTGTGAGCCAGCTTCTCCCGTGCCCAGGCCGTGGCGAGCCGCTCGGCGACCGGTGAGCGACACACGTTGCCGGTGCAGACGAAGAGGATGCGCACGGCTCGACGCTAGGGCGCATGAAGTCGCGACAGGCGCATTGGCTGAGCGACCTCACCCGCGCTGGGGAGGCGCACGCGCATCGTCTGACGCAGCCTTGAGCGGCCCCCTGTCAGTGGGCTGATCGACCCCACATCAGAAAGGTGCTCCCGCCCTCGCAGATCAGGTTCTAGATGAACGCGATCCTTGCGGGTCAGGAGCACCTTTCACATCGCCGGAGAAAGCTGATCGATCATGCGCGGTGAAAGCCCCGGGCTAGGGCGTCACTTCGCGCACAAGGCGTAGACCGTCATGTGCCAGGGTCCTGCGCCGGGAGTGTCCGAACGTCCGATTGCCTGGACG
Source organism: Geodermatophilus sp. URMC 65 (assembly GCF_053502545.1). NCBI lineage: Bacteria > Bacillati > Actinomycetota > Actinomycetes > Geodermatophilales > Geodermatophilaceae > Geodermatophilus > Geodermatophilus sp. URMC 65. Next base: position 2,252,299 of record NZ_CP199954.1, on the reverse strand, counting down.
CCGAGTCTGAAGGCGGTTGGCACGGCGACCTCGACCTTGCCCGGCAGGCTGGTGAAGGCGGCCGCACCGGTGACGCGCGTACCGCTGGGGCACGAGACCGTGCCGATAATGCGGTTGGTGGGGCCCGAGTTGAACTGCTCCTGCGCGAGTCGGAGATCTCCGAAGGCGTTGGGTATGACACAGACCGTGAATGCGGTCACGTTCCACTCCCCGTCGAAACCGTCAAGGTCCTCGGTGCCGGTCGCGGTGGAGCGGTTCGAGAACAAGGGGCCGCCCTCGACGCTCGTGCCGAGCTGGACCTGGCCTTGGCCGCCGTCAATGCGACCGCCCGCGCCGAGGGCCTGCTTGCCGGCAAGGCACCTCGCGCTGATCCCCTGGAAGGGGTCGGAGCCGGGTGTGCCGGCCTCGCTGACGATCTCCAGGCCGGGCAGCGGGTCGGAGCAGATGGCGAACGCCTGCACCGACCAGTTGCCGTTGAAGCCGACCTGGTCCTCGGAGGCCGAGGCGTGGAAGAGCTCACCCGAGCTGTCCGAGATCGGCTCCTGCTGGGTGATCACCACGTGCTGCGCGCCGTTGACCCGGGCGCCGCCGCCAATGACCCTCTTGCCCGTGGGGCACTCGGCGGCGATCGTCTTGTCGCGCTTCGAGTCGGAGACCGACAGCTCGCTCTCGATGGTGGCGTTCGGCACGGTCGAGGCCGACGCCGAGCCTTGAGCGACGACCTGTAACCCAACAAAGACGCCGATGGCCACGGCGCCGACCCAGCGGCGGGTGATCCTGCCGCTGACGGCTTTCCCTTTCCCATGCTCGGGCCGGCGCGCAGGCCCAAGCAGACGACCCATCCCGGCAGCGGCGGGTGCCCGCACGGCGCCGGTGGGGGCTCGGTTTCTGGAGCTCGTCATCGGACAGTTCCCTTCTCGCTGATCAACTGCGCCGAGCACGTATGGCCGGCCGGAACGGGGGTTCCACCCGTTACGGCGTGACGAGCCGTTCCATGCCGTTCCATGCCGTTCCACCGAGACGGGCGAGCACCCCTGCGCCGCGGTATCAACGAGCAGGGCGGTGTCCTCTGACCATCAGGGACGGTCGTCACGGGGAGAACCGAGGGCGCTGGGTGAGCACAGCCGCAGGCGAGACGCGGGTTGGTCATTCGGAGGCGGCTCAGCTGTCCGGTCAACCCGGCGAGGACGTCCGGGCCCTGCTGCGCCTCGGTGACCGGGCGCTCCATGTTGAGGGTTCCCTGCGGGCCGGTCGGCGATGGTTCGACGCGGCGTATCGCGCGGCGCGGGTCCAGGAGCGGCCCGAGGAGATGGCCGTGGCGGCGCTGGGGCTCGGTGGCCTCTGGGTGCACGAACGCCGAGCCGCGGCGGACGCCGCCGAGGTGGAGATGCGCCAACGTCATGCCCTGCGCGGGCTCCATCCGCGATCCCCGGTGGCTCTGCGACTGCGCGCCAGGCTTGCCGGTGAGGCGGACTACCGCGGTGGCGGGCACTCCGCGGTGCTGGCCGCGGTGGACGAGGCCCGCTCGGCGGATGACCCGCTCGCCCTGGCCGAGGCGCTCAGCATCGCGCACCACTGCCTGCTCGGGCCCGAGCACGCCAGGCAGCGGCTCGACCTGGCCGATGAGCTGCTGCGCGTGGGCTCCCGAACCGGTCGGCGCGGCGACGTGTTCATGGGCTTGCTCTGGCGCACCATCGACCTGTTCCTGGCCGCTGACCCGCAGGCCGAGCGGTCGCTCGCCGAGCTCGATGCCGCCCTGGCTGAGCAGGATCACCTGGCCATTGGGTTCATCGCCGCCGCCTGCCACGTGATGCTGCGCATCCGCGACGGCCGCTTCGACGAGGCGGAAGCCCTTGCGGCTGACTGCGCCGGGCTGGGGGCCGCGGCGGGGGACGCCGACGCCCAGGGCTGGTACGGCGCTCAGCTGATCGCGATCCGCTGGTTTCAGGGACGCAGTGGAGAGCTGGTGCCGACGCTCGCCGAGCTGGTGCACTCCCCGACCCTGAGTGCGGCCGACAACGCCGTCTTCGCCGCACTTGCGGTGGCCGCCGCGACCGTCGGCGATCGGCGGCAGGCGACGTGCGCGCTGGGCCGGCTGTCCGGTCGCGGTCTGTCCAACCTGGTGCGTTCGAGCAGCTGGTTGGTGGCCATGTACGGCGTGGTGGAGGCCGCCCATCTGCTGGATGACGTGCCGATAGCCGCTCAGGCGTACGCCCTGGTGCTGCCCTTCGCCGAGCTGCCCATGATGGGCAGCCTCGCCGTGGCCTGCTTCGGGTCCACGCATCACGCGCTGGGTGTGGCCTCCATGACCGTCGGGGAGCCCGATCGTGCGGTCGCGCACCTACAGGCCGCGGTCCGGGCCAACGAGGCGCTCGGGCATTGGCCGGCCGCTGTCCTGTCCCGACACCGCCTGGGCGAGGCGCGCAGTCGCCGGGCGCGGCCGGGCGACGGCCCGTTGGCGGCCGCCGAACTGACCGCCGCGGCCGCCGAGGCCGCCACTCTCGGCATGGCCCTCTCGCGCGTCGACGCGGTCGCAACGGCCCGTTCCCGCGTCGGCACACCGCCGAGGGCTCCCAGCACCGACTCACTTCTGTGCCGGCGCCGGGGTCGCAAGTGGGAAGTCCAGCTCGGACACCGGACCGCGGTCGTCGGCGACAGTGTGGGGATGAAACACCTGAACACGCTGATCGGCCACGCCGGGCGGGAGATCTCCGCCCTCGATCTTGCCCAGGGTGCGCCGCCGGCCGACACGCCGCACCCGGCGCGAGCGGCTGCATCAAGGCAGCCGCAGCTGGACGAGGTGGCCATGCGGAACTACCGCCGCCGCGTGGCGCAACTACGCGCGCAGATCGACGAGTACGACGCCATGAACGACCTGGCACACGCGGCGAAAGCCCGCACGGAACGAGACTGGCTCATCACCGAACTCCAGGCCGCTGCCGGATTGTCCGGACGAGTGCGGCATTTCACCCACGACGCCGAACGCGCCCGGATCGCCGTGACCAAGGCGATCCACCGCGCCCTCGATCGCCTGGAAGCGACCGACCCGACGATCGGCGCCGAACTGCGCAGCCGGGTACAGACCGGCCTGCGCTGCTGCCTTCACCTGGAGTAATCGGCAGGGCAGGTCGAAACCCAAGCGCCGTCCCGGCATCCCGCCTTGCCCAGCGGAGCCGGCGAAACCATCACCGAGAACTTGCAACCTCTTCTGGAGTCTGTGGGTCAGGACGTATCGGTCCGGTTCTTCGCACCTTGACAGTCCCCTGACCTACACGTGTCTGAAGCCGCCCGCAGGGACACCCAGCCACGTCGGCACGGTCAGGTTCGGACGTTGTCTGGAGCCGATGGCCGCCCGGGGTGATCTCAGGCCAGGTGGTCTTCGATGAGCGCCGCGCCGCGCTCCGCTCCGCCGGCGTCGCGGATGGCCCGCCGCATGCGCTCGAGGTTGGCCCGGACCTGCTCATCCGTGGTGACCCGGGAGACGGCTTGCCGCAGGGTGTCCGGGGTCAGCGTGTCGCTGGCGAGGCGTTCCCCGAGACCCAGCTCCACGATGCGGTCGGCGTTGGCGGCCTGTTCGGGCATCTGCGGGAGGCAGACGAGGGGGACGCCGTAGTAGAGGGCCTCCATCGTGGAGTTCATCCCGGCATGCGAGATGAATGCCCGCGCGTGGCGCAGCACCGCGGGTTGCGGGAAGCGCGGCCGGACGTCGACTCGGGGTGGGACTGGCGCGACCGCGGTTCGGTCCAGGTCCCCGATGGTCATCGCCACCTGCCAGGCGCCGTCACCGAAGGCCTCGATGCAGGTGCGGTAGAACGCGGGGTTGTCGGTGAAGATCGTGCCCAGCGAGATGTACAGCACGGGGGCGTGCGGGGCCGGCGGTGACCATGGTTCCCGCTGCTCACGGCGACCGGGCAACGGGCCCAGGAAGTGGAAGCGGTCGTCGAACGAGTCGCCGGCGGGCTGGAACTCGCGGGGGATGAAGACCAGGTTCACCGCTTCGGTGACGTTCATCGTCCCGGCGACGTCGATGTCGACCCCGTGCTCGGTGGAGAAGCGTGCGCAGTCCTCGGCCAGGGCCGCCATCTGGGGGTGGTCCGGGTCGAGCCCCTCGGTGAGCCGGTCGTCGAGCGAGTACGCGTCGTTCTCCGCCAGGTTGGGGATCAGCCGGACGGCGGGGATGTCTAGGTGGTGGGCCGCCAGCCGGGCCGGCCAGTTGGTCACGTCGTAGCAGACCGCGTCCGGCCGAGCGGTGCGGCAGTACTCGAGGAGCACCGGATAGGTCGCGCGCATCGCGGCGAAGTAGTGCCGGAACCAGGAGGCGATCAGATCCGGGCCGACCTGCGCGGGCGGGCGGAACGGCGCCATCGGCGGCAGCTGCACCCACTGCGCACCGGCGCCGGTCACGACGTCGGCGAAGTCGGCGGCCGTGGCGTAGGCGACCCGATGGCCTCGCTGGACGAGCTCCTCGACCAGCGGGAGCGTGGGGGTGACGTGCCCGTGCCCGGCGAGCGCCACGAACAGCACGTGTCGTGCCCTGCGCACGGGGATCCTCCCGACCGGGCTGTTTACGTGCGGTCGTCGCCTTCGACCGAACCCCTCCGGTCGGCCTCCGCGTCGGCTCGGCCCACCGGGACGCCGCCGTCGGTCTCCCGGCCGGGATCGACGTCCAGCTGGAACCCCTCCCCGACGTTGCTGGGCCGCTCGTCGTCATCGGCTCCGCTGCGCCGGGCGTCTGCTTCCGCGTCGGCGGCGCCGACCGGCATGCCGCCGTCGGTCGAGCTGCTGCTCGTCTCGTTGTCGGGCGGGACGCTTCCGGCGCTGGGTTGAGTCGTCATGGTGGCCTCCGGCCTCGCCGTCGTCTCAGGACCCGGCATACCCGCCGGGGCGGTGCAGCACACGGCGTGCCCGGCCCGGCAGCCGGAGGATCGCCCGGCTCAGCGGGGGACGTCGGGCAGCGCCTGGGAGCTGAACTCCTCGGCGTTCTGCGACAGCGAGTCGGTCTGCAGGTAGCCCCACATGCGCTCGCCGGCGACGTCGTCGAGGTAGACGACGCTCGCCGCGCCCTCGGTGCCGGCCGGCCTGCGGCCGCGCTCAGGCGAGCCCTCCCGTTTGGATGATGTCGGCCTCGGGGCTGTGTTGCCTGCTTCTCCCGTACTCATGTCATGCCGAGCCGTTCGGCGACCGGCGAGCGGCACACGTTGCCGGTGCAGACGAGAAGGATGCTCACGGCTCGGCGCTGGGGCGATCCCGGCCAGGTCGCTTCTCCCCAGACCCCGTCACCCGAGCTGGGGAGGTGGTCCACTGCTTGACCGCTGAAGACCCTCTGGACGTGCCAATACAAGCTTGACCTAATACAAGGTCAGGCTTAAGCTCCGCTCGTGCTCGTCGACTGGTCGCCTGAGTTCGACCAGTGGTTGGGGCACGTGGAAGCGCAGGGAGGGCGGGTTCTCGAGATCGCCACAGCGCTTCTCCAGGCGTTGATGGAGCTCCAACAGAAGCCGGAGGAATCGGCCACCTTCAAGAGGGTGTGGCAAGCCAAGCGCCACGAGCTGTGGCGAGTAGCGCATCCCTACGACCCGGAGGCTGCTGTGCGGATCATCTGCTGGTTCCCGTCGGATGAAACCGTGGTCGTGGCTCTCGTGGGCTTCGACAAGAAGTCGATCGGCGACGTCTTCTACACGAGTGCGGCAGCTCGTGGCGAGGCGCTCGTCGACCAGTGGATCCGCCAGCACCAAGGAGGCATGCAGTGAGCGACGAGGACCAATTCGTGCGGGGCAACGAGCGCATCGCGCGACTCGCAGCTCGTCCTGACCTCGCGGAAGGTGTTGCCCGGACGCGGCGAGAGATGGCAGAAGCCGATCGTGCTCACGCGGTGGGGCTTGCGGCCATGCGCAAGGCAGCTGAGAGAACCCAGGTCGAGATAGCGCAGAAGCTCGGGGTCTCGCAGGCCCGGGTCAGCCAGATCGAACAGAACCAGGACATGCTGCTCTCAACGCTGAACAGCTACCTCGAAGCGATCGGCGGGCACGCCACGCTCGTCATCCACTTCGAGGGCGGCAAGGACGTGGAGCTGGATCTGTCGAGCGTCGCCCGCGGCAGCTGAATCCAACACGCACGAGCGCGTCGCCTACGCGTGCTACGGGGTCACCGAGGCGCCGCGGCCTCGGCTTGCCTCCCCGGCGCCGAGTCAGCGGCGTCCATTGGCAAGCCCCGGATCGTCAGCGAGGGACGTCGGGCAGCGCCTGGGAGCTGAACTCCTCGGCGTTCGGCGACAGCGAGTCGGTCTGCAGGTAGCCCCACATGCGCTCGCCGGCGACGTCGTCGAGGTAGACGACGCTCGCCGCCCCCTCGGTGCCGGTGCCCAGCACCGGTGCGGTGAAGAAGTCGACGGTGTCCGGCGTCAGGCCGCGCAGCGAGTAGGCCAGCGTGAGCATGTCGGTGTTGCCGAGCTGCTCGTCGACCGAGACGGCGCTGGTCACCGCCAGCAGCGCGGCGTCGAGCCGGCCGGGGTCGGTGAAGGTGTCGGTGCTGAAGAGCTTGCCGAACATCGCCTGCAGGTACTGCTGCTGCCGGCGCACCCGGTCGAAGTCGCCGCCGGGCAGGCCGTAGCGCTGCCCGAGGTACCAGCGCGCCTGGTCGCCGTCGAGGTGGTTGACGCCGGCGGGGAAGGTGTACGGCCCGTTGCTGGTGGTCTCCGCGACGACGACGTCCACCCCGCCCAGGCCGTCGGTGACCTGGATGAGCCCCTCGAAGTCGATGGCGACGTAGTGGTCGATCCGGACGTCGGTCAACTGCTCGACGGTCTGGATGAGCAGCGTGGGGCCGCCGTAGGCGTAGGCCGCGTTGACCTTGTCCATGCCGTGACCGGGGATGTCGACCCACGAGTCGCGCGGGACGGAGATCAGCTGCGCGTGCTGCCGGTCGGCCGAGAACCGGGCGATCATGATGGCGTCGGAGCGGCCGCCGGCGGCGGTGCCCTCCTCGGCGGTGGCGCGGGTGTCCGACCCGACCAGCAGGAAGGTCACCGGCTCCTCACCGGCCTGCTGCGCCGGCGTCGCCGGCGCGGGGCGGGCCCCCTCATCGAGGCTCGCGAAGACGTCGGAGACGCGGTCGATGTTGCCGGCGTAGCGGTCGGTGAAGAACCAGAAGGCCCCGCCGACCAACAGCGCGAGCACCAGGCCCAGCGCGGCGATGCTGATCAGCACCCGGCGCAGCCGACGGCGCCGCGGCGCCGTCTCGGTGTCTGCCTCCGGTGCGGCGGTCTCGACACTGCTCACGTGGGCCCCCGTCCACCAGACGACCCGACCGAATGTACGGATGGCGACGGGGCCCGTCAGGCGGCTGCTACTCCTGGGGGTGGGGTCACGCCCCGGCCGACGAACGCGGCAGTGCGGGGGCGACGAGCGTGTCGGGGCCCGGCGTCCCGATCTCCCGGCGCTCGGCGCGGTTGATCGCCCGCCCCAGCAGGACGGCGGCGGGGACGGCGAGCAGCACCCAGACCACCACGGCGGTCCACACCCAGCCCACCTGCGACTCCTCGTCCGTGCGCAACCCTGTGCGGAGTAGAGCGCAGGTGGGCGGACGTGTGGGACCCCCGGAGCGCGGGGATGGTGGCCGCTGTGGTGTCCGTGACGGACCGGTACCTCCTGCTACCAATGGGTGAGCGGATCGGGCAGACTGCTGTTCGTGTTCACGCTCCCGGTGGTCCGTCGTGCTCGATCGGGTGACGGGGAGGCGACGACGTCCTCCGGTGGACGCAGCCACTGGCACCGCTTCCGCTGGGCCGGCGACGACGCCTTCAGCGGCTCGAGCCTCTACGCCTGCCGCTGCGGCGTCGTCCGTCCGGCACCCTGACCTGACTCCGGTAGGTGAGGTCCCCGGCTCGGATGGCCCGGGAACACGGCGGCCCCGTAGGTTCGATCCGGCAGCGGTGGCAGTGGGCCGCGGTAGCAGTTCTCTAGTACGGGGTGAGCGTTGATGAAGGTCTCGGTCATCGGCTGTGGCTACCTCGGCGCGGTGCACGCGGCGTCGATGGCGGAGCTGGGTCACGAGGTCGTCGGCATCGACGTCGACGAGCCGAAGATCGCGACGCTGAACCAAGCGCGCGCACCGTTCTACGAGCCCGGCTTCGAGGAGCTGCTGGCTCGCACGCTGGCCACCGGCCGGCTCCGTTTCGGCACCGACATCTCCGAGGCCGCCGGGTCGCAGGTGCACTTCGTCTGCGTGGGGACGCCGCAGAAGCGGGGCGAGTACGCCGCCGACATGCGCTACGTCGAGGCGGCCGTGGAGTCGCTGCTGCAGGTGATCGCGCCGGGTGAGCTGGTGGCCGGCAAGTCCACCGTGCCGGTCGGGACGGCGGGCCGGCTGGCCGAGCTGGTCTCGGACAAGGTGCCCGGCGCGATGCTGGCGTGGAACCCGGAGTTCCTGCGCGAGGGTTTCGCCGTCCAGGACACCCTGCACCCCGACCGGCTCGTCTACGGCCTGCCTGCCGGCCAGGACCGCGAGATCGCCGAGCGGATGCTCGACGAGGTCTACGCCGACATCGTCGCCCGTCAGACCCCCAAGGTCGTCACCGACTACGCCACGGCGGAGATGGTGAAGACCGCGGCCAACTCGTTCCTCGCTACGAAGATCAGCTTCATCAACGCGATGGCCGAGCTGTGCGAGGCCACCGGCGCCGACGTCAAGCAGCTCGCGGACGCCATCGGCTACGACGACCGGATCGGCCGCAAGTTCCTCAACGCCGGCCTGGGCTTCGGCGGCGGCTGCCTGCCCAAGGACATCCGCGCGTTCATGGCCCGCGCCGGTGAGCTGGGAGCCGACCAGGCACTGACCTTCCTGCGCGAGGTCGACAACATCAACATGCGCCGCCGCATCCGCATGGTGGAGCTGGCCCGCGAGGTCTGCGACGGCTCGCTGCTCGGCAAGCACATCGCCGTGCTCGGGGCCGCCTTCAAGCCCGACAGCGACGACATCCGCGACAGCCCGGCCCTCAACGTCGCGGCCCAGCTGCAGCTGCAGGGCGCCGTCGTGACCGTCACCGACCCCGCCGCGATCGAGAACTCCCGTCGGCAGTGGCCGCAGCTCGACTACGCCGCCACGCCGGAGGAGGCGGCCGAGCGCGCCGACGCCGTCCTGGTGCTCACCGAGTGGCGGCAGTACCGCGAGCTCGACCCGGTCGCCTTCGGCGAGGTCGTAGCGCAGAAGCGGGTGCTCGACGGGCGCAACGCCGTCGACCGCGAGGCCTGGACCGCCGCCGGCTGGACCTACCGCGCCCTGGGCCGCCGCGCCGGCTGACGGCGACCGACGGGGGCGTGTCGCGTTCCCGCGGAAACGCATCGAGGTGCCGGCTCGACGGCGTTCCCGCGGGAACGTCCGCCCAGCGACTACGGGCGCCCGCGGGGTTCGTAGCGGCTGTCGACCTCGCCAGGATCGGCGCCGCACACGTCGCACGGTCCCTCTGCCGCGAGGTGTGCACCAAAGCCAGGGCAGCGGAACCGGGGCGGGGCGTCGGGCGGCACGGTGGGCGGCGGCGACGTCGGCCAGCGCCCACTGCTGCGGCGACGCCAGAACGGGGGCACGACGTCAGCGTCCCACCGGAGACGGCCGATGCCGGGTCACGGGGAGGCCGCCCAGCGGGCCCGCAACTCCGGCGCCTCTCCCGCCGTCCATGGAGTAGGCCGTCTCCCGGGACAGCCGTCGTCCGCTGACCGAACCGCGTTGCGTCGCCGACTCCGAACGCCCTAGCGTCGCTCCCCTCGTGGGCGGGAGGACGTGCCCCGTCTGTGCCTGTGACTCAGCGGATCGGAGGTGCGGAGCGGGATGTCCTGCCGCCTCGTCGCGCTCAGCTTCGACGCGAACGACCCGCTCCGTCTCGCGCGCTTCTGGGCCGGCCTCCTGGGCTGGGAGATGGCCGACGAGTCCCACGACGGCATCGCGCTCCTGCCGAGCGATGACACCGGGTTCCGGATCCGCTTCCTCCCGACGCAGGAGCCGAAGGCCGGCCAGAACCGGATGCACTTCGATCTGACGAGCACGTCCCTCGAGGACCAGCAGCAGACGGTGGCGCGGTCGCTGGAACTGGGCGCCCGGCACATCGACGTCGGTCAGCGCCCGGAGGAGGGTCATGTGGTGCTGGCCGACCCCGAGGGCAACGAGTTCTGCGTCATCGGGCCGGGCAACGCCTTCCTCGCCGACTGCGGGTTCGTCGGGGCGCTCGCGTGTGACGGCTCGCAGGAGGTCGGGTACTTCTGGCGCGACGCGCTGGGCTGGCCGTTGGTCTGGGACCAGGACCAGGAGACCGCGATCCGCTCGCCGCAGGGCGGTCCGAAGATCACCTGGGGCGGTCCGCCGCTGATGCCGAAGACCGGGAAGAACCGGCTGCACCTCGACCTCGCCCCACCTGTCTCCGGCGACCAGCGAGCGGAGGTCGAGCGTCTCGTCTCCCTCGGGGCGACTCGGATCGACATCGGCCAGGGCGAGGTCGGCTGGGTCGTGATGGCCGACCCCGATGGCAACGAGTTCTGCGTGCTGACCCCTCGCTAGCGCGACCGGCTGTGCCGGGCGTCGGCTCATCGAGGATGCCCCCGAGGACTCAACTCAGGACGGGGCGAGCGGGCGGTAGCTCAGGGATGGTCCAGCAGCTCCGCTCGGCCGAGCGGCGCTCGACTCCCCTCCCGTCACTCGCGGGCCGGAGGCTGCTCCGCTGCGGCCAGGATGCGTTCGACGTTCTCCGGTGCGAAGAAGTCAGCCGGTGACTCGACCCCGGCGTTGAGCCGCGCGAACTCGTCCATCGCCTCCTGGTTGCCGTGGACGGCGGCGAGCAGGCGCTGGAGATCCGGCGGCGGGGGCTCGAGTGCGGCGAGCTCGAGGGTGAACTCGTACATCGCCACGACCCGCTCGTCCCGTCTCGACTGGTACTCGCTCATGGCGGCCTCGAACGGCCGCACGCCGGAGAAGACCTCGTGCAGTGCCGCGGCGCAGAGCTCGGCGTCCCGGAAGGCGTCCTGGATGCCCTGGGCGGTGATGGGGTCCTTGTTGTAACCGGCGTCCCCGACCAGCGCCCAGCCGGGCCCGTAGGGCTTGCGGAAGAAGTTGGGCACCGCGGCGCCGACCAGGCGTGCCTCGCGGCTGGCCGTGCGGAGCCGGTCGGCGAGCTGGGGAGCCAGCTCGAGCGTCTGCAGGTAGTTGCCCTCGAGATCCTTCTTGTTGGCCTCGAACTCTGCGAACGGCCACCCGACGATGACCAGCGTCAGGTCGTCGTTGGTCGGCAACGCGGCGAACCCACGGTGCGGGCGGAGGTATGTCTCCCACCGGCCGTCCACCGGCAAGCCGCTCCAGTAGGTGTAGTAGCCGCACAGGCGCGGCGGCTGCTCGCGGTACTGCTCCGGTCGCACGACCCGGGCCACGAACGAGTGCAGGCCGTCCGCGCCGACGACCACCCGGGCGCGCTCGGTGACGGTCCGGCGTTCGTCCTTGCCGTGACCGCGGACCCCGACGACCGCGCCGTCCTCGGTGACCAGTTCGTTGACCGTGAAGCCCTCCCGGATCACGGCGCCCGACTCGGCCGCCGCCTCGACCAGCTGTTGGTCCAGCACCGTCCGCCGCGGGGCGTACGCGACGGGGGAGTCGGGGGTCCCCGGTGACCCGGAGATGGTGAAGGGCCCGAAGTCGAACGCGTACGTGTCGATCGGCGGACATCCCGTGGCGATGACACGGTCGAGGAGGCCCCAGCGCTGCAGCGCCGCCACCCCCGGGGGATGGATGACGTGCGTGGAGATCGTGTCGCTGGGGAAGGTCGCGCGGTCCACGACCAGGACCCGGTAGCCGTACCGGGCCAGCAGCATCGCGGTGGACGACCCGGCACACCGCGCGCCGACGACGATGACGTCGTACTGATCCTCGTCCATGTCGCACCGCCCAGGGGGCAGAGGCTGGGACTGCCGGACGTAGCGGGTCCGTACGCGTGGAACTGTACCGCCGGACCAGGCTGTAGCTGATCCGGTGAGCGCGCCCGGCAGGACCGGACCGTGCGACCGGGAGATCGTTCCTCAGCGCTGGGTCGGCTTCGCCTGGCTGCACGCCTCCACGCGCCCAGGTCGGTGTGCTGAGTCGGATGGACGTGCCGAGGCAGCCGGCCACGCCGATCCGCGTACCCGCGCGATCACTCGGGAGGTCGCCGAGTCAGGTCGGCCTCGTCGGGCGTGGTTGGCGCGATCGCCGGCAGGTTCGTCGTCCGCATGAGGCCTGTTCCCGTCACGCCACCTGCTGTCTCGGTCGGCACAGAGGAGCACGGTGTGCTCGTCGACGGGATGGGAGAACCACTCGCTGACGTCGCCAGCGGCGTGCTCCGGACGATGGTGTCCTGGGCCCAACGCTCGCTGAAGCCTGCCAGGAACGCGATGGCCGTGAAGAAGTAGGGCGCCGTGGCGTCGGACGGCGCTGGGATGTCGAGCGGGATGAACTCCGCCTTCAGCAGTACGTACAGCGCCACACCGAGCGCGCCGCCGATGACGGTGCGGGAGCTACCCACCAAGCAGGTCAGGAACGGTTCCTGCGTGGTGTCCACGTCGAGCCGCTGACCACGGCTGATCCGGATCAGCACGCTGATGATGGCACCCAGTCCACCGGCTGCGATCGCATGCACCAGGTCCAGCGTCGGTGCCTGCTCGAACATCTGCACCTGGCTGGCCGTCCATGCTGACGCGATGACAGCGATCCCGCCGATGAAGAGACCCAGTACGTAGTGCTTGAGGGCGGCCCTGACCGCCGCTTGATCGGCGAACTCCTGCAGGCGCGTCAGTTCGCTCTGCGCGATCTCCAGGGCCTTCTCGATGCGGTGCAGACGACTGCACTCCTCGGTCTTCCGCGCTCCTTGTCCTGTGGCTGCGAGGCACTCGACGGAGTCCAGGACCCCGAGCAGGTACACGATCACCGAGAAGAGCATCTCGAGGAGCACGCGGCGGGGGCGCCCCGCCACCAGGAGCGCGGTCTGCTGCTCCATCGCGCGTGCCCGCCAGAGCGCGGCCTCGAACTCGGGCTGCACGGCGGCGACGATGTCGCCGGGGTACCTCATGCGGATCTCGAAGTCCCTCCGCCTGCGGAACCGAGTTCTCCGGCACATGTGCAGCGCTCCGGCCTGGATGTGCTTCGCGAAGTAGTGGTCGACGATCTCGTGGTTGGTTCCCCGGTACTGCGCGAGCAGCCTCGCGAAGTCCTCCCTGGAGCCTCTGGTCCTGGAGTGGGGGTGGGCCTGGATGAGGTCGTCGAGGCAGGGGGCGCCCTGATCGCAATGGAGATCCTGGTCGCCCCCGTCGGGCAGCGGCCAGGCCCCGTTCCCGTTCCCCAGCTGCCGTGGCGATCCGTTGACAGCCCCTCGCAGTTCCACCGCTGCCCTCCGCCCGCATGATCCACCACCGTCCTTGAAGGGGGGACGCACGCGGGTACCCCGCTGATACCGGCTGCGCTCCGCGGGGTGATCCGAGTGACCTCTGGTGCTGGTGTTTCGACGCACGGTCACCATGGGCATGGAGGCAGCCGATGTCGGACGCATGGAGGCGTTGATGATCGGCGTGCTGGTGGTGTGGGCACTGGTGGCCCTCGGGGTCGCCGTCGTCCTGGGCCGGGGCATCCGCCTGGCCGACTCCCGGGCCCGCGCGGAGCGGCCGTTCACCACCGCCGACCTCCCCGCCGCGTTCCGGCCCGGCGTGGGCAGCGCGCGCCGCTGACCCACCCGTTCGGGTGACCCGCCGGCCGAGGGGTTCCGATCGGCTCCTGACCTGCCGATGACCGGGACGTGTGGATCTGGGTCGTCGGGGGACTGGGCCTCTGGGTGCTGCTCGCGTTCGCGGTGGCCGTCGTCGTCGGTCGTGGCATCCGGCTCGCGGACGCCCGGTCCGCCGACCCGCTGACCGCGCCGGAGCCGTTCGCCGACCTGCGGCTGCGCACGCCGCGTCGCCGCGTCCCGCTGCCGCCGGTCGGGATCGGCCTGGCCGCGACCGCGGTGCTGCTCGAGACCGTCGGCTACGTCGGCCGGCTGACCGGCGCCACCGGCCCCGTGGCCCGTGCGCTGTCCATGGACGCCCCGTTCTCCGCGCCCCGCACCTTCGTCGCGGCGCTGTTCGCCGTCGCCGCCGTGGCCGCGGTCGCCGGCGCCGCCCGCGTGCCCGACCGCCGCGCCTGGTGGATCGCCGTCGGGCTGGTCTGCGGTGGCATCGCCGTCGTCAAGGCCCGCGGCACCGTGCACGTCGAGGCCATGAGCGCGCTCGCGTCCGCCACCGGCGAGGCCGGCGCCGTCGTCGGCAGCGTCGCGCTCGTCGCCGCCGTGCTCGCCGTCCTGGCCCTGGTCAGCCGCGACGAACGCCGCGACCGCCGCCGGGTGCTCGCCTGCCTGGCCGGCTACGCGGTGGCGTCGGTCGGTCTCTCCGCGGTCTCCGCCGTGGCGGTCGGGCAGTGGGCGGTGACCGCCACCTACCTGGAGGAGTCCGGGGAGGCGCTGGCCGGCGTCGCCGTGCTGGTCGCCGTCCTCGTCGGTGTGGCGCCGCGCCTGGTGCTGCCCGCCTCCTGGGTGCTCCGTCGCGAGGAGGACGCCGAGATCCTCGCCGTCCCCGGCGCACTGCGCGACCGCCTCTCCGGCTGAGAGAGGACCCCGCTCTCCGGGGACGTCGGCGGCCGTCAGGCGCGGGTGGACAGGGGCGCGATGCAGCACCCGTCGCACGCGTGCTCGGTGCGGACCTCACCGAGCGCCTGGAGGTGGACGACGTCGTCCGGGTCGGGGTGCCCGACGCCGTGCGAGCACATCCGGTCGGAGTAGCCGTAGAACTCCCGCCAGATCTTCGGCCAGGTGCGCATGTGGTGGTCGCTCGGGTGGTGTCGGGAGCACCCCCGCCCCGCGCAGAGCGCCGGGTCGTGCGGCGCGGTGAGGCTCATGGCCCCAGTGCCTCCCGCGGGCTCTCGGGGAGCGGGGCTGGGGACGGCGGAGGGTCGGTCGCCGACGCCGGGGAACGAGGACCGCGGGGCTGCTGCGGTGACGGGCGTCGACTCACTGGGGATCACCGTCGGGGAGGTCATGTCGGAGAGCGTGGACGGGACGCCTGCCGTCTCGCGGTGATCGACCTGTGCAGCTCCTGTGTGCTCCGGATCACGGGTGCCGGCACGTGCCGACAGCCGTGGCCCGGACCCTCAGGACCGGGTCGAGGACCTCCGACGGGAGAGCAGGTGGGCGGCGAGGAGGACGAGCGCGACGCCGCCGCTGATGAGGATAATCGTGGAGGCAGGCCACGGGGCCGCCTGCTCCGCCGCCTCTTCCTCGGCCGCCGCCACGTCCTGGAGCCGGGAGGCCAGGCCCACCACCGCGCCGGACCGGTCGCCTGCCGCGAGCCGGGGCTCGACCTCGTCGGTCATCGCGCGCTCGAGGTCCACCTCGGACAGCGGGAAGTCGTCGGCGACCCAGTAGCCGTACTCGTAGGCCGTGTTCCCCGCGGCCACGGCCAGCAGCACGTCGTTGTCGTCCAGTGCGGACAGCTGTGCGGTGTCCTGCGCCCAGTCCCCGGGGTCGGCGTTGTCGAACGAGGGCACGAGGACGGCGTAGAGGTCCAGGCCGTCCTCCGCCGCCAGGTCCGCCACGGCCTGCTCGGCCGCCGGCGCCCCGGTGCCGAGGAGCCCGGTCGCGTCGGTGATCCGGTCGCTCACCTCCAGCGGGGGCTCGGCGGACGCCGTCCCGGCACCCGCCAACACGAGTGCCAGGGCACCGAGGACGGTCACAGGCCTGCGCAAGGGAACCTCCGGGGGATGGGGACGGGCTCAGCCGGAGGCGGACTCTACGCACGGATGCGCAGATCACGGGGATCCGATGCCCCATCGGGGGGACGACCCGAGCGGGTCGGGGAGACCGGCCGGGACCCTCGTCCACCCTGGTCGGCGCCCGTGCCGGCCGTCCGCCGGGCCGCCGTCACGCCGGGGGGCGAGGTGCCCAGGTGCGGGCGGCGCCGACCACCGGGGGCCCGTGGGCGGCCGCCGCGACAGCGACGTCCAGGGTCGGGTCGAACCAGTCCAGCAGGTGCAGGGGCCCGAACCGGCTGCGCGTGCGACCCCCCTCGGCGGCCTGCTCGGTGGTGGGGTCGAGCTCGACGCGGGACAGCTCGTCGAGCGTGACCACGCCCAGCTTCACCAGGCACTCCTTGCGCACCCAGTGGCGGAGGAAGGCGAACGGCGGGTCACTCGCCGATCGGACCCGGGCCGTCTCGGCGGCGGTGAGGGTGTGGGCCAGGACGGCGGGGTCGAGGTCCCTCGTCCGCGCTCCCTCGACGTCGACGCCGATCGGCCGTCGGTCCGCGCCCGCCACCACGGCCCCGCGGGTGTGCGCCAGGCTGACGTGCAGCTCCGGGAGGCCGGCGATCGAGGGCCTGCCGTGCTCGGTCGAGCCGCACTCCGCACACTCCTGCACCAGCTCCAGCGCCGCCACCGGCCGACCGGTCAGCGCCGCGGCGCAGTGCCGGACGAGCAGGTGCGCTGCGACGTGGGCGTCGCGGTCGGCCCGGTGGCGCAGCGCGCCGGCGCGCTGTCGCTCGCGGGGGGTCAGGAGGTGGTCGCCTCCGACGCGCAGCACGTCCTCGGGGCGGGCGAGGAGGACGAGCGGCCCACGATCGGGTGACTCTTCTCCCATTGACGATCCACCTCCGTCACCGGGCCTGGGCGTGTCGACGACCGAGTGGGACGTCGTCCATCTGCGCTGCGTGAATGCCCGACAGCGCAATGTAGGTCATCGGTCCATTTCGGCACGCCAGTGTCACAGCACGAGACAATCCCGTCATACTGCGTGACCGCAACGCCCGTTTAGCCAGGTCAAGAGGGCAGCAGGTGTGTCTTTCGACTCTTGCCACGGGGCTTTGCGCCGTTCAGAAACCTCCACCTAGCCTCGTGGAGTTCGTTCGCCGTAGGGCTGCAGAGAGTGAATATATGACGACGCACAGCGATGACTGGGACTTCTTCTCGACATTCGCGGGAGATGTCGAGCGGGAGTCCCCGACCGCCGCTCCGGCATACGACATGCGGGACAACACCGCCACGTCGTACCGGCTGCACGACAACTTCGTGGCCGAGATCTCCGGTCAGCGCTCGCTGGTCACCCGGCTGAGCCGGTTCTTCGAGCGCACCTGCGACGAGCGGCCCTCGGCCACCGCGCTCGAGTGCGAGGGCGAGCGGGTCTCGTACGCGGACCTCGACCAGCGCGCCAACCGGCTGGCGAACCTGCTGATGGCCCGGGGCGCGCGCGCCGGCGTCCGCGTGGGGATCCTCCTGCACCGCTCGGTGGACACCTACGTCGCGCTGCTGGCCGTCACGAAGACCGAGGCGACGTTCGTCCCGATCGACCCCGAGGCGCCCGCCGACCGGCTGCAGTACATCGCCGAGGACTCCTCGCTGAGCCTGCTGGTGACGCACACGTCGTTCGCCGCGTCCTGCGTCGCGCTGCCCTGCGAGGGCCTGTACCTCGACGAGCTGGGGCCCGAGCTCGCGGTCCAGTCGAGCTCCCGGCCGGCCGTCGAGTCCGTCGGCGACCCGGTCTGCTACATCATCTACACGTCGGGCTCGAGCGGTCGCCCCAAGGGCGTCGAGATCAACCAGTCGAGCATCTGCAACTTCATCGGCATCGTGCCGTCCCTGTACGGGGTCGAGCCCACCGACCGCGTCTACCAGGGCATGACGATCGCCTTCGACTTCTCCATCGAGGAGATCTGGCCGACCTGGGCGGTCGGGGCGACGCTCGTCGCCGGCCCCACCGACGGCCGCCGGGTCGGGTCGGGGCTGGCCGACTTCCTCGAGGACAACGAGATCACGATGATCTACTGCGTCCCCACCGTGCTCGCGACCCTCGACCGCATCCTGCCGCTGATCCGCACGGTCAACGTCGGCGGCGAGGCCTGCCCCCGCGAGCTGGTCGACCGATGGGGACCCGGCCGCCGCATCCTGAACACCTACGGGCCCACCGAGACGACCGTGACCTGCACGATGGCCGAGCTCCGGCCGGGCAAGCAGGTCACCATCGGCCGTCCCCTGCCGACCTACCGGGTCACCCTGCTCGACGACGACCGCAAGCCGGTCCCCGCGGGGCAGGTCGGCGAGATCTGCGTCGGCGGTCCCGGCGTGGCGCGCGGCTACGTGAACCGTCCCGACCTCACCGCCGACCGCTTCATCCCCGACCCCCGCGGCATCCCGGGCGAGCGCATCTACCGCACCGGCGACCTGGGCCGCTTCCTGCCCGATGGCGAGCTGGAGTACCTGGGCCGCGCGGACAGCGAGGTCAAGGTCCGGGGCCACCGGGTGGACCTGCAGGAGATCGAGAGCGTCCTCCTCGAGCACCCCCAGGTGACCGGCGCCGTCGTCACCCTGCTGGCCTCGCCGGACACCGGCGGCGACCTCGCGGGCTACGTCATCCTGCGGGACGCCGGGGCGGCCGACGCCGTCATCCCCGAGCTGCACGAGCAGCTGGTGGCGCAGATGCCGCCCTACATGGTGCCGTCGTACCTCGACGCGGTCACCTCGATCCCGATGCTGCCCAGCGGCAAGGCCGACCGCGGCCGGCTGCCCGCGCCCACCCGTCCCCGGCTGATCCGCACCGACCGCGAGCACGAGCCGCCGGCGACCCCCGCGGAGGCCTGGATCGCCGGCCTGTGGGAGCAGATGCTCAACCTGCCGGCCGGCGCGGTCTCGGTGGAGGCGAACTTCTTCGAGGCGCTGGGCGGGCACTCGCTCGTCGCGGCGAACGTCGTGTCCGCGATGCGGGAGAGCGAGCTCGGCTCGGGGCTGTCCATCCTGGACTTCTACAAGCACCCCACCGTCCGGGACCTCGCGACGTTCCTCGAGGACGGCACCGCCGGCCCGTCGGACGAGCCCGTGACGCTCGAGCCGCGCGAGCCCCGGCCGGAACCGCCGTCCCGGGAGCGGGTCCTCGGCTTCGGGACGGCGCAGGTCTCGGTCCTCTACGCGATCATCCTGCTGTTCCTGTTCCCCGTCGGCGTCCTGTACGGGCTCAACGACGGTCAGCCCTCGCTCGCCCTGGTCCTCCAGCTGGCGATCGCGCTGCCGGCCGTCTACCTGCTGGCCCGCTGGGTCCTCCCGGTCGTCGGCTCGCGACTGCTCTCCCCGGGGCTGCGCGCCGGTGACCACCCGCTCTGGGGCGGCATGCACCTGCGGGTGTGGACCGTGCAGAAGCTGATGTCGATCTCCCCGCTCACCGTCCTCAGCGGGTCGCCGTGGGCGGTGACGTACCTGCGGTTGGCCGGTGCGCGCATCGACGACGAGGCCCACATCGGGACGGCGAACGTCTCGCTGCCGTCGATGCTGCGGGTGGGCCGCGGCGCGACGATCGGCTACGGCACGCAGCTGCACGCCCACCGCGTCGCCGAGGGCATCCTGACCATCGGCCCGGTCACCGTCGGTGCCGGTGCGGTCGTCGGGTCAGAGAGCGTGCTGGAGTGCGACTCGGAGGTCGGCGAGAACGCCATCCTCAGCAACCAGTCGCTGCTGCCGTCCCGCCGGATCGTCCCCGCGGGTGAGACCTGGGCCGGGTCCCCGGCCCGCCCGGCGCCCGACTCGATGGACCCGGTCGTCGAGCTCATGGCGGCCTGCGACGAGGCGCCGCGCACCTGGTCCAGCCACCTCCTGGCCGGCTTCGCCGGTGGTGTCCTGCTGCTCGAGCTGCTGCCCTTCGTGATCCTGCTGCCGGTGGTGGCGGTCGTCTGGTGGGTCCTGCTCAGCTTCGGGACGGCGGCCGGCCTGCTGGCCACGGCGCTGTCCGGCCCGCTGTTCGTGGCGGCCTCGTGCGGACTCATCCTGGGTGCTCGTCGCCTGGTCCTGGCCGAGACCCCGGAGGGCGTGCACCACCTGCGGTCGCAGCTGGGCCTGGAGAAGTGGCTGGGGGACAAGCTGCTCGAGCAGAGCCTGCTGTTCAACAACACCATGTACTCGACGCTCTACACGCCGATGTGGCTGCGGGCGCTCGGGACCAAGGTCGGCAAGGGCGCCGAGGTGTCCACCATCGCCAACATCGACCCCGACCTGCTCACGGTGGGTGAGGGCAGCTTCGTGGCGGACATGGCCAGCGTGGGCAGCGCCACCTACGCCAACGGCCACGTCGCCTTCCGGCGGACCGAGATCGGCTCCCGTGCCTTCGTCGGGAACGCCGCCTTCGTCCCGTCGGGTTCGCACCTCGGCGACGGGTCGCTCATCGGCGTCCGCACGGTCCCGCCGACCGCCGGGACCGAGCCCGGCACCTCGTGGCTCGGCTCACCGCCGTTCTTCCTCCCCCGCCGCGAGGTGTTCGAGGAGTTCACCGAGGCCGACACCTACGCCCCGTCGCGGCAGCAGGTCCGTGCCCGCTACGCGATCGAGGCCCTCCGGATCGTGCTGCCGAGCTCCCTGCTGGCCGTCGCGACGTTCGCGACCCTGTACGGGCTCTCCGCGCTGGCGCTCTCCTGGAACACGGTGGCCACCGTGCTGCTCGCGCCGCTGGTCGCCCTCACCTCCAGCGTCCTGGTCGTGGTCCTGGTGGCCGCTCTGAAGTGGGTCGTCGTCGGCCGCTACCGGCCGCGCGTGCGACCGCTGTGGAGCGGCTTCGTCCGGCGGACGGAGTTCGTGACCGGCATCTACGAGGCGGCGGCGGTGCCGGCCCTGCTCACCTTCCTCACCGGCACGCCCCTGCTCGGACCCGCGCTGCGGCTGTTCGGCGCCCGGATCGGCCGGCGGACGCTGATCGACACGACCTACCTCACCGAGTTCGACCTCGTGACGATCGGGGACGACGTCTCGGTGGGCGCGAACGCATCGCTGCAGACCCACCTGTTCGAGGACCGCGTCATGAAGATGGACCACGTCGTCCTGCGGGACCGCGCGACGATCGGTGACAAGGCCGTCGTCCTCTACGGCTCGATCGTGGAGGAGGACGCCACCCTGTCCGCGATGTCGCTGGCGATGAAGGGCGAGGTGCTGCCGAGGGAGACCACCTGGTGCGGCATCCCGGCCCAGAAGGTCGGCCGGGCTCCGACGGCGACGCCGGCGCGCGACCGGCGCCGGGCGTTCGCCGGTGCGACGGCGGTCCGGCGATGACCGCGAGCAGGCAGTCGTCGCTGCCCCACGCCTGCGAGCCGGCCCCGTCCGGCGACGTCTCGGGCACCCAGTCGAGCACCGCGCTCGCTCTGCGGTCGAGCGCCCGCCTGGTCGGCATCGACGCCGCCCGCGGGATCGCGCTGTTCGGCATGATGGCCGTCCACAACATCACCGCCGTCGACGACGACGGGGAGGTGTCGCTGGCGTGGACGCTGGCCGCGGGCAAGTCGGCGGCGCTGTTCGCTCTGCTGGCCGGCGTCGGTGTCGCGTTCGCCACGGGACGCCGGCAGCGGCCGACCGCGCGGACCTGGCCCGGGTACGCGGCCGCGCTGCTGGTCCGGGCGCTCATCATCGGCGGCGTCGGGCTGCTCCTGGGTGCCGTGGTGCCCGCCGACGACGCCGCGGTGATCCTGCCCTACTACGCGCTGCTGTTCGTGTTCGCGATCCCGCTGCTCACCCTGTCCAGCCGCGCGCTCATCGCCCTGGCCGCGACGATCGCCGTGGTCATGCCGGTCCTCAGCCACTGGCTGCGGTCCGGTACCGAGGTGCGGGACACGGTGCCGAACCTGACGTTCGGCGCCCTGTTCGGCGATCCGGGCCAGGTGCTGCGGGAGCTCGCGCTGACCGGCGTGTTCCCGGCCCTCTCCTGGATGGCGTACCTCTGCGCCGGCATGGCGGTCGGGCGCGCGCTGCTGACGTCGCGGCGCACCGTCGCGCGCATCACCCTGACCGGGGCCGCGCTGGTCGTGGCCGCTCAGACGATCTCGTGGTTCCTGCTCGACGTCCTCGGCGGCCGGGCCGACCTCGAGGCGGTCGCGAGCCGGTCCATGACCTCCGGTGAGCTGGCCGAGGTCATGGGGGTCGGGTGGACGGGGACGACGCCGACGGACACCGGCTGGTGGCTGGCGACCCTGGTGCCGCACTCCACGACGCCGCTGGACCTGGCCTTCACCATCGGTCTCGGTCTCGTCGTCCTCGGTCTGTGCATCCTCGTCGGCCGCACCACCACCGCGCTCCTGCGGCCGCTGGCCGCCGCGGGGAGCATGACCCTGACGCTGTACTCCCTGCACCTGCTGCTGCTCAGCTGGTCGGTGATGCCCGGGGATGGAACGGGGCTGCTCATCCAGACCGTGCTCGTCGTGGCGTTCGCGCTGGTGTGGAGCCGCCACCACGCGCGCGGCCCGCTGGAGGAGCTCGTGGCCCAGGCGACCGGTGCGGTGCGCCGCAGGGTGCAGTCGGTGACGGAACCGCGGCGGGAGGCGCTGGTCGTGGACGCAGACGGCCGGGTCCGTGCGCCCTGACCTCCCCGGCCCGAGCTCCCGCGGCTCGGACGTGGCGCTGGTCTACCGCGGGCCGGCGTCCACCCCCGGGTGCCCGGAGGCGGTGGCGGCCGCGCTGCGCCGGAGCCGGTGGGACCTCGACGTCCGCTTCGTCGGGCCGCGCGAGGAGCTCCCGCTGGAGCCGGGCGTGCTCGCCGGCGCCCGGCTCTACGCCCAGCCCGGTGGGGGTGGTCTGCGGCGGGCGTACCGGAAGATGAGGCGCTCCCGCGAGGCCATCCGGGAGTTCGTCGGGTCCGGCGGGGGATACCTCGGGTTCTGCCTGGGCGGCTACCTCGCCGGCGAGACCCCCGGCTTCGGCCTGTTGCCCGGGGACACCGACCGGTTCATCTCCTCGCCCGGCGCCCGGCCGGACCACGACGGCGACAGCCTCGTCACGATCACCTGGGCGGGACGCCGTCGCCAGGTCTACTTCCAGGACGGCGCGTGGTTCGACCTGGACCCGGCCCGGGGACCGGCGGAGGTGCTGGCCACCTACGACAACGGGCTGCCGGCCGCGGTCGTCGCACCCTTCGGCCGAGGCGCGGTGGGCGTCGTGGGGCCGCACCCCGAGGCCTCGCCCGACTGGTACACCGACAGCGGGCTCCCGGTGCCCGACGACCTCCGGGCCGACCTCACCCAGGACCTGGTCGACCGCGTCATGACGGCCGGCCGGCCGGCGCACCGCCTCGGCTGAAGCCGGACGCCACGGTGGGCGCTCCCCGAGGGAGAGCGCCCACCGTGGTCGTCACGAGGCGTCGATCAGCTGCCCGACCGTGCGGCCCAGCCGGCCGTCGAGTGCGTGGCCGACGCCGGCCGGGTACTCGCTGGACGTGACGACGCCGCGACCGGCGTAGAACCGCTCCCCGGCCTGCGCACCGAAGGAGGCGGTCAGCGGGACGGAGGTGTCGGCGGTACCGGTGAACCAGTGGCCGCGGACCCCGGCCATGCGGGTCGCGGTCACGGCGGAGCCGCCGTCGGCCGGCGGGCCACCGCCGCCGAACACCACCCAGCCGCCGCCGAGGCGCATCAGCTCCGGGTGCCGCGGCACGAGGAAACGGGTGATCTCCTGCGCGCCGGAGGAGAAGCCGCTCAGCCACACCTCGCTGACGGGGTACTTGCTCAGCTGGCTCTCGATGAGCCCGGCGAGGAAGTCCGCGTAGCCGCTCGTGTCACCGGTGTGCCAGCACTCGCAGGACTGGTTGGGGCTCTCCACGGCGAGGGTCATCATGTTGCGCGCCCTGCTGCTGGCCACCAGCCCCGACGAGCCACCGAGCGCGTAGGACGAGGTCGGGTTGTCCACGCCGAACTCGCCGGTGCCGTCGACGTAGACGACCAGCCCGACCGGCTTCGCGGGGTCGATGCCGCCGGCGTAGAGCAGGTAGTTGCCGGTCTGACCGTTGCCCGCGGTGAAGGACCGGCGCGCCTGGTCGGTGAACGTCCCCCCTGACCCGCTGGTGGAGGCACCGGTAGCGGCGGGTGCGGCAGCCGCGGCGACGGGAGCAGGAGCGGCGGTGGGGGCGGGGGCGCTCGTCGACCGGCCCGACGAGGAGTCGCGCTTCCGGCGTCCCGGGTCTGCGGTCGCGGCCGCCTGCGGGGCTCCGGGGACGGCCTCGGCCGGGACGGCTGCCGCTGCGGACCCGGCCACGTCCTCGACCTCCGACCCGGTGGACCCGGCGACGGGGACCTGCTGCTGCGGCTGGGCCGGGGTCGTGGGGGCCGGAGCCGCGGGGGTCGGGACCGGGGTCGGGACGGCGCTGCTGGGAGCGGTGGGGGCGTCGCCGAGCGAGAGCGGCTGGTCGATCGCCGCCTGGCTGCTCACGTCGGTCCGACCGGTCGTGCCGGCAGCGCCGACCTGGAGGTCGGCGGGACCGCACGCGGCGGTGGCCAGGGAGACGAGAGCCGCGGCCGTGAGGACGCTGGCGCGACGGCCGGTCGTAGAGAGGGAACTGCGCACGAGTGGTCCTCCGGACATCCGCTCACCGGTGGCGACGGACAGTGACTGCGTGGTGACCGCTTGAGGCTGACATATGCAGTGCGCATCCGCTAGATAACAACCAGTCACGGTTGTCACACCCGACTCACCCGCCTCAGGGACACCGGTCCGCCTGCCGATGACAGATGGCTCACTCGTCGTCGCGAGCGGAACGCAGAGGGCTGCCTGCACGTCAGAATGGGAGTGCCGGCCGGGACCGCCCGGTCGCCCAGGCGTCGAGGACGGGGATGCGCGCAGGTCGACGGTGGTGCACGGCTGCCCTGGCGTGTTCGGCCCTGGTGCTCAGCGGCTGCACCTCGGCGGGGCTGGGCGACGCCGCCCCGGGGCGCGAGGATGCCGAGCCGTGGCCCGACCGGCCCGTGGTCGACCTGCGCTTCGAGGTCGCGCCCGACCTCGCGACGGTGGCCGGGCGCGAGGTCGTCGAGTTCACCCCGGACCTGGACACCTGCGAACTGGTCTTCCGGTCCTGGCCGAACAAGCCGGCCACCTCGCGGGCGGGGAGCTCGTTGACGGTGTTGGAGGTGCAGGTCGACGGCCGGGACGCCGCCTTCGTCGACATCGCCGCCGGCGCACCGGAGGACGCACCGGCCGGCACTCTGGTCGAGGTCCCGCTGGCCGGCTGCGTGTCGGCGGGGGAGACCGTCACCGCCGAGCTGACGTTCGACCTGGTCCTCGGCGAGGAGGTCGACGAGCGGGTCGGGACCTCCTCCGACGCGGAGGTCGCCTGGTTCGCCACGGCGTTCCCCCTCCTGGCGTGGGAGCGCGGTCGCGGCTGGGAGCGCGGTCCCGCCGTCCCGGTCAACGGGGAGACCGCCGTGAGCGAGGACTTCCTGCTGGACTCGATGGAGGTCGTCGCGCCGTCCGGCTACGAGGTCCTCGGCACCGGGGCGGCGGACGGCACGCAGGACCAGCAGGACGGGACGACCGTGCACCGCTTCACCGCCCCGGCAGTGCGGGACGTGGCCGTCGCGGTGGGGGAGCTGGACGTGGCTGAGCGGACGATCGACGGCGTCCGCGTGCGCGTGGGGCTGGACCGGAGGGTGAGCGAGGCCGACGGCGAGGCCTGGCTGGACCAGATCGAGGAGTCCAACAGCGGGCTCGTCGACCTGCTCGGGCCCTTCCCCTACGACGACCTGTGGGTGGTGGTGCTGTCCGCTCAGACGAGCGGCATCGAGTTCCCCGGGGCCATCCAGTTCGGCGACGTGGACCCGGACGACCGGCGGGCTCTGGTGACGCACGAGCTCGCGCACATGTGGTTCTACGGCCTGGTGGGCAACGACCAGGGCGAGCACCCGTGGCTGGACGAGTCGTTCTCGACGTTCGCCCAGTCGGTGGCCGACGGCGACGAGCAGCCCTTCGCCCACCTCGCCGCGGAGGACTCCCCGCCGGTGGGTGGCTCCATGACGTACTGGGCGTCGGAGGTCCGGCGGCCCAACAGCACCTACTACGACACCGTCTACACCCTCGGCGGCGCCGCCCTGGTCGAGGCCCGGGAGCAGGCCGGCGAGGAGGCCTTCGACGCCGCCCTGGCCGACTACGTGGCGGCGAACGCCCATTCCATCGCCACCCCGGACGACGTCCGAGAGGCGTTCTCCGACGTGCCGGAGGTCCTCGAGGTGCTGCGCGAGGTCGGCGCCCTGTCCTGACCGCGCGGGCCCGACGTGGTCGGCGGAGACGGGTGGAACCCCTGGGGGACGCGTCCCTCGCCAGTGGCGAGGAGGGGGTGGCGCCCCGGACTTCGGAGGCTGGCAGAGAGCGCGACGTCACTCAGCGTAACGGGCGCGTCGTCGGGTCGGCTCACGTCGGTCCGGTCCTACGTCGCCGGATCGGGTGAACGCATGCGACGCGATGAG
Organism: Geodermatophilus sp. URMC 65; assembly: GCF_053502545.1. Taxonomy (NCBI): domain Bacteria; kingdom Bacillati; phylum Actinomycetota; class Actinomycetes; order Geodermatophilales; family Geodermatophilaceae; genus Geodermatophilus; species Geodermatophilus sp. URMC 65. The sequence goes on along the minus strand of NZ_CP199954.1, from coordinate 2,226,032 downwards.
CCGTTGACCAGCGCGGATGATCGAGGGGTCAGGGGGCGCCGCCCGCCTCCGCCGGGGAGGCCGGTGAGGGGGATCACCCGGTCGCGTGACGGCGAGGGTCCCGCACCCCCAGGTACTGTCACTCACCGTGAGTGTGCGGCGGACGTGGACGGTCGGGGTCACCGGCGCCACCGGGTATGCCGGGGGTGAGGTGTGCCGGCTGCTGGCCGGGCACCCGTCCCTGCGGCTGGCCGGGGTGCACGCCAACTCGAGCGCCGGGCGGCGTCTGGGTGAGCTGCAGCCGCACCTGCTGCCCTTCGCCGAGCTGGAGGTGCGGCCCAGCGGCGCGGAGGACCTCACCGGCTACGACGTGGTGGTCCTCGCCCTGCCGCACGGGGAGTCCGCGACGATCGCCGCGCGGCTGCCCGAGGGCACCCTGGTCATCGACTGCGGCGCCGACCACCGGCTGAACGACCCGGCCGCGTGGGCGCGGTGGTACGGCTCGGCGCACGCCGGTACCTGGCCCTACGGGCTGCCCGAGCTGCCCGGGCAGCGCGCGCGGCTGGCCGGCGCGCGGCGGATCGCGGTGCCCGGCTGCTATCCGACCTCGGTCACCCTGGCGCTGGCGCCGGCGCTGGCCGCCGGGCTGGTGCAGCCCGAGGTGGTGGTGGTCGCCGCGAGCGGCACGTCGGGGGCGGGGAAGTCGGTCAAGCCGCATCTGCTGGGCAGCGAGGTGCTGGGCTCGGTGAGCGCCTACGGGGTGGGTGGGGTGCACCGGCACACCCCGGAGATGGTGCAGAACCTCACCCAGGTCGCCGGCGCGCCGGTGCGGGTGAGTTTCACGCCGACGCTGGTGCCGATGAGCCGGGGCATCCTGGCGACCTGCTCGGCGCCGCTGGCCGCCGGGGTGGACGAGGCGGCGGTGCGGGCGGGGTATGAGAAGGCCTACGGCGACGAGCCGTTCGTGCACCTGCTGCCCGAGGGGCAGTGGCCGACCACGGCGCAGGTGCTGGGGGCGAACACCGTGGCGCTGCAGCTGGCCGTGGACCCCGACGCCGGGCGGCTGGTGGTGGTGGCGGCGGTGGACAACCTGACCAAGGGCACCGGGGGTGCGGCGATCCAGTGCGCCAACCTGGCCCTGGGCCTGCCCGAGACCACCGGCCTCCCCGTGGTGGGGGTGGCGCCGTGAGCACGACCGCACCGAGGGGTTTCCGGGCGGCCGGGGTGGCCGCCGGTCTGAAGTCCACCGGAGCGAACGACGTCGCCCTGGTGGTCAACGACGGCCCCGATGACGCGGCCGCGGCGGTGTTCACCACCAACCGCTTCCCGGCGGCGCCGGTGCTGTGGAGCCGGCAGGTGCTGGCCGGCGAGCGGGCGCGCGCGGTGGTGCTCAACTCCGGCGGGGCCAACGCCTGCACCGGGCCCGAGGGTTTCGGTGACACCCACGCCACCGCCGAGCACGCCGCCGCCGAGCTGGGCCTCGGGGCGATCGACGTGGCGGTCTGCAGCACCGGGCTGATCGGCGTCCGGCTGCCGATGGACCGGCTCACCGCCGGGGTCACCGCCGCGGTCAAGGCGCTGTCGGAGGACGGCGGGCCGGACGCCGCCCGGGCGATCATGACCACCGACAGCGTCCCCAAGACCACGGTGCAGGCCCGCGACGGCTGGACCGTCGGCGGGATGGCCAAGGGCGCCGGGATGCTGGCGCCCAGCCTGGCCACGATGCTGGTCGTGCTGACCACCGACGCGGTGGTCGACGCCGGCGTCCTGCAGACGGCGCTGAAGCGGGCGACCAGCGTGAGCGTGGAGCGGGTGGACTCCGATGGCTGCCTGTCCACCAACGACACGGTGATCGTGCTGGCCAACGGCGCCAGCGGCATCACCCCGTCGGCGGAGGAGGTCACCGAGGCGCTGACCGCCGCGGCGACCGACCTGGCGATGCAGCTGCTGGCCGACGCCGAGGGCTCCACCAAGGACATCGCGATCACCGTGCGGGGCGCGGCCAGCGTCACCGACGCGCTGACCGCGGGCCGGGCGTGTGCGCGCAACAACCTGCTCAAGACCGCGCTGTTCGGCAACGACCCCAACTGGGGGCGGGTGCTGGCCGCGATCGGCACCACCGATGCCGCCTTCGAGCCCGACCGGGTGGACGTGACGATCAACGGCGTCACCGTCTGCCGGGGCGGGGCGATCGGCGACCCGCGGGAGGGCGTGGACCTCACCGGCCGGGCGATCGCCATCGACGTCGACCTGAACGCCGGTGGCGAGCAGGCCACCATCTGGACCAACGACCTGTCCATCGCCTACGTCCACGAGAACTCGGCCTACTCCACATGAGCATCGATCACGCGCAGGACCTGACCCGCACCAGCACCGTGCAGGACCCCACTCCACCCGACGTCCGCGTCGACGAGGCGCCATCCGGGGTCCCGGCGCCTCCGGCGCCGTCCGGCTCCTGGCCGGACGGACCGACGTCCGGTGTCGGCCTCGACGAGGCGCCGTCCCGACGGCCGCGGCGCCGGATCGGCAGCAGCCGGGTCATGCGGACCTACGACCCGGAGGGCGATGCGCTCAAGGTCGCCGTGCTGACCGGGGCGCTGCCGTGGCTCAAGGAGTTCCACGGCAACGTGGTGGTGGTCAAGTACGGCGGCCACGCGATGGTCGACGAGGAGTGCCGCCGGGCCTTCGCCGAGGACATGGTCTTCCTGCGGACCTGCGGCATCCTCCCCGTGGTGGTCCACGGTGGCGGACCGCAGATCACCAGCATGCTCCGCCGGCTGGGCATCCAGAGCGAGTTCCGCGGCGGACTGCGGGTGACCACCGAGGAGAGCGTCGAGGTCGTCCGCATGGTCCTCACCGGTCAGGTGGGGCCCGAGGTGGTCAACCTCATCAACCAGCACGGGCACTTCGCGGTCGGGCTCTCCGGTGAGGACGGCGGGCTGTTCACCGCCCAGCGCACCACCGCGGTCGTCGACGGCGAGGAGGTCGACGTCGGACTGGTCGGCGAGGTGGCCGACGTGGACCCCACGACCGTCGGCGCGATCATCGACGCCGGCCGCATCCCCGTGGTGTCCACCGTCGCGCCGGACCCCAGCGGCCAGGTGCACAACCTCAACGCCGACACGGCGGCCGCTGCGCTGGCCGTGGCGCTGGGCGCGGTGAAGCTCGTGGTCCTGACCGACGTCGAGGGCCTCTACGCGGACTGGCCCGACCGGGAGTCCCTCGTGCAGAAGATCGACACGCGTGAGCTGGCCGAGATCCTGCCGACCCTGGACTCGGGGATGCTCCCGAAGATGGCCGCCTGCCTGCGGGCGGTCGAGGGCGGGGTGAAGCGGGCCACCGTCGTCGACGGGCGCACCCCGCACGCCCTGCTGCTGGAGATGTTCACGACCGAGGGCACCGGCACGATGGTCCTGCCCGCCGTGGACCCCGACAGCCCCGCACCGGTCGGCAACGAGGAGCCCACGCCGTGACCGCGCCGGGCGGGGAACGGACCGCCGAGCTGGCCGCCCGTTGGTCGGCGGTGATGATGCACAACTACCGCACCCCGCCGGTGGCGCTGGCCCGCGGCGCCGGGGCCACGGTGTGGGACGTCGACGGCCGCGCCTACACCGACCTGCTCGGCGGCATCGCCACCACCATCCTCGGCCACGCCCACCCCCGGGTCGTCGAGGCCATCACCCGGCAGGCGGCCACCCTGGGGCACGTGTCCAACCTGGCCATGCACGAGCCGGGCGTCACCCTGGCCGAGCGGCTGATCGAGCTGGCCGGCCGGCCCGGGCGGGTGTTCTTCTGCAACTCCGGCGCCGAGGCCAACGAGGCCGCCTTCAAGATCAGCCGGCTGACCGGGCGCACCCAGGTGGTCACCGCCGAGGGCGCCTTCCACGGCCGCACCATGGGCGCACTCGCGCTGACCGGCCAGCCGAGCAAGGCCGACGCCTTCGCCCCGCTGCCCGGCGGCGTCCGGTACGTCCCCTACGGCGACCCCGACGCGCTGGCCGCCACCGTGACCGGGGCGACGGCGATGGTGCTGCTGGAGCCGATGCTGGGGGAGGGCGGCGTGCTGCCGGCCCCGCCGGGCTACCTGGCCGCCGCCGCGGACACCGCGCACGCGGCCGGGGCGCTGTTCGCCGTCGACGAGGTGCAGACCGGCACCGGCCGCACCGGCCACTGGTTCGCCTCCCAGGCCGACGGCGTGGCCCCCGACGTGATCACCCTGGCCAAGGCGATCGGCGGCGGGCTGCCGCTCGGCGCCACGCTCGCCTTCGGCGACGCCGCCGAGCTGCTGGGCGCCGGCTCGCACGGGTCCACCTTCGGCGGCAACCCGATCGCCGCGGCCGCCGCGCTCGCCGTGCTGGACACCATCCGCGAGGAGGGGCTGCTGGAGCGGGCCAAGGCGCTGGAGCAGCGGTTCACCGCCGGCATCGAGGGCCTGGCCCACACCGCCGTGGCCGGGGTGCGCGGGCGGGGCGCGCTGCTGGGCGTGGTGCTCACCGCGCCGGTCGCCGCCGCGCTGGAGACCGCGCTGCGGCAGGCCGGGTTCCTGGCCAACGCCGTCGCCCCCGGCGTGCTACGGCTGGCGCCGTCCCTGGTGCTCACCGACGCCCAGGTCGACGCCTTCCTCACCGCCCTGCCGGCCGCCCTCGACGCCGCGCTGGAGACCTCCTCCTGAGCTCACTCCCGGTCCGAGACAGCGCCCGGGTGCGGCCCGCTGGCGTGCCCAGCCGGTGTGGCCGGTTGCAGTGGCGGACAGCGTTGTCGCCACGGTGCACGAGCCCGTTCGGCGGGTCGGACGTGGTCCCAGGACCCCGCGCTCGGTAGCCGCTGACCCTTCGGGTGGTCCCGACGGGCTCGAACGGCACCGGAGGAACGGCGGGGGACCAAGGCCTCTGGACAACGGGCCCGACCTGGTATATCGATCCGCGCGGGTTTCGCTGCGGTGCTCTTGTGGGCTGTGACACAGAGTGAGACCCCGCCGAGTCGATCATCTGCTGTTCGGCAACCGGTTGACCTGTGCACACGTTCCGTCGAACAGTGCACCCTCGTGCACGGGTCCCATGCCCGTGCCCTGTCACACCGCCGACCGCGCGGGTGTGGCCGAGGGGCTGGTCGTGCTGGTCAACGGGGGGCGCGGGGGGCTGACCGGTGCCGCCGGTGTGCGTCCGCACGCGGACCGCCCGGCCACCTGGCCCCACCGCGCCCTGCTGGCCGCCCTGCTGCTGTCCGGCCTGTGGCTCCTGCTGACCGTCCTGTCCCCGCCCGCGCACGCGGACTCCCCGGTCGCGCCGGAACTCGACCCGGTCGCCGCAGTGACCGAGGCGGCGCCGACCACGCCCGCTGTCACCGAGAGTGACACCGAGGCGGCTCCCGCGGGTGGGACGACGACCCCGGCACCCGCTGTCCCGGCGGCGCCCACGTCCGTCGTCGCGACCGCCCCGACCCCGGTCTCCGGTGGGAGTTCCGACCCCGCGTCGGCCGGCGGCTCGACCGGGACGACGACCCCCGCCGAGCCGGTGGTGACCCCGCCCGAGCCGGCCACCCCGGTGACCCCCGAGCCCGAGCCGGCCACCCCGGTGACCCCGGAGCCGGAGCCGGCGGCTCCGCACCACCCGACGCCGGAGCCCGAGCCGACGGCCCCGCAGCCCTCCGCGCCGGCATCCCCGCGGCCGCAGACGCCCTCGCCGATGGTCCCGGGGTCGGCAGGCTCCGGGCACTCGGGGCACCACGGCGGCTCCGGCTCCGCGGGTGCCGAGCATGGCGGCTCGTCCGGTGGCGGGACGGCGACCCCGGGCACCCCGCCGTCCGGCACGCCCACGCCCCCGGACGACGAGCAGCCCGCCGACGACGGGACGACGCAGCCCGACGGCCCGGCCCCGGGCTCCCCGGGTCCGGGCGGGCAGCCCGCCGACCCGCAGACCCCGGCCGAGCCCGGTACCCCCGCCCCGGCCGAGCCCGGTACCCCCGCCCCGGCCGAGCCCGGTACCCCCGCCCCGGCCGAGCCCGGGACCCCCGCCCCGGCCGAGCCCGGGACCCCCGCGCCGGCCGAGCCCGGCACCGGCACGCCGGCCGAGCCCGGGACCCCGGCGCCCGCCGAGCCCGGCACCGGCACGCCGGCCGAGCCCGGGACCCCGGTGTCCGACGAGCCCGGTACCGGCACGCCCAGCACCCCCGGCGACCCGCAGCCCGACCCGGCCGAGACGCCGGGCGAGACCCCGGCGGAGCGCCCCGTGCCGACGTCCCCGGCCCCGGTCGGGGATCTGCCGGGCGGCACCCCGCCGCCCGCGAACCAGGCGTCCGGGGCGCCACCCGCCGGGCAGTTCCGCGCGACGGCGGAGGGGACCCTCGCCGACGTCGCCGCCGCCTCCCACGGATCGGTGCCGATCGTCGGGTCCGCGACCGTCGGCGCCGCAGCGCCGGCGGAAGACCCGGCGGTGACGCCCCCGCTCGTCCCGGTCAACCCGGTCCCCGAGCCGCCTCCGGCGGCGCCGGCACCTGTGAGTCCCGCCACCACGGCCTCCGGAGCCACGGCGGCGTCGTCCTCGGGCGGTCCACTGGGCGCGTCCGGGCTGCCCGCTGCGGTGCTGACCGGTGAGGTCGCCACCTGGCCGGCCGGCAGCGGCGTCCTCGTCCGCAGCGGCGCGCACGGCGAGGTCCGGGGCGGCGCGGACGACCCGGGATCGCGCCCCGGCTGAGCCGTCGCGACACCCCCTGCCTGCCCCGTCCGGAGCGGTCGGTTCCCCGACCCTCCCGCCCCGGAGGCGCGCCCGCGGACCGGACCGGTCCCGCCACGCCCGCCCGGCTCCCCGGGGGCCCCGCGCCCCCAGCACGACCGTGCCACCGCGAGCCGGCGGCACGCTCCCAGCCCGAGAGGTCGAGAGAGAGGCACCACCATGTCGCTCGCACCCTGGGACCTGGCCTCGGCCGGTCTGCGCGGCTCCGCTGCGCCCAGCCCCCGACGGCCGCACTGGTTCCCGCGGAGAGCCCTGTCCTCCGCCGTCATCCCCGCCGTCCCCGACACCCCGGACGCCGACGAGCGCCCCCTGCGGCTGCCCAACGTGGCCCTCGAGGTCCCCCCGCCGGGGTCGGACTCGCGGGACCCGGACGCCGTCGTGCCGTTCCGCCGCGGGACGACGCGCACGCCGCGGGTCAGCGTGGTCATCCCCACCTACAACGAGGCGAGGAACCTGCCGCACGTGATGGGCCGGCTGCCTGCCGACCTGCACGAGGTCATCGTGGTCGACGGCCGCAGCGTCGACGGCACCATCGAGGTGGCCCGGGCGCTGCGCCCGGACGTCAAGATCGTCCTGCAGAACCGGGTCGGCAAGGGCAACGCCATGGCCTGCGGGTTCGCCGCGGTCACCGGCGACGTCGTCGTCATGCTGGACGCCGACGGGTCGGCCGACCCGGGGGAGATCGAGCGGTTCGTCGCCGCCCTGGTCGCCGGCGCGGACTTCGCCAAGGGCACCCGGTTCGCCGCCGGCGGCGGCAGCAGCGACATCACCGCGGTGCGCTCGTGGGGCAACCGGTGGCTGAACCGGACGGTGAACGTGCTGTTCGGCACGCACTACACCGACCTGTGCTACGGCTACAACGCCTTCTGGGCCGACTGCCTCACCCACCTGGACCTCGACCCGCGCCCGTCGGACACCCACGGCAAGCAGTGGGGTGACGGCTTCGAGATCGAGACGATCATCAACACGCGGGTCGCCAAGGCCCGGCTGAAGATCGTCGAGGTCCCGAGCTTCGAGCACCGCCGGGTGTACGGGGAGAGCAACCTCAACACCTGGCGGGACGGCGCCCGGGTGCTGCGCGCGCTGGTCGTCGAGCGGTTCGCCCCCGTCGGCCGGCCGGCACGCCGGCGGCCGGTCCCCTCGCCGCGGTCGGCGTCCGTGCCGGACGCCGTCCTGCCCGGCGAGGGCGGGCGCCCGCTGTCCGCCTGAGCGCGTGCGGGAGCACGGGGGCGGGTGGCGCGCGGCCGGGACAGCGCGGTCCCTATGCGGACCGCGACGACGGCCGGGCGCGCGCCCGGGAGCGGGACAGCTGGCGGCCGACGGCGACGGCGGTCGCGACGCCCAGCACGAGGACGTACCAGGCGTACGGGACGAGGACCCCGTCGTCCTCGACGGGCCACCACAGCGGCACGCCGGGACCGGTGGCCAGGTCGCGGACGAGGTGCAGGCCGACGCCGAGGGCGAGCCCGGACAGGGCGGCCCGCAGGCGGCCCGGTGCCACGGCCGCGGCGGCGGCGAGCGCTGCTGCGGCCGCCAGCGAGTGGGTCACCGGACGGCCGGCGTCCTCCGAGGTGAGGGCGCCCCACAGGTAGAAGGGGAGGTGGTCGAGGTCGATCAGCACCGCACCGGCGAGCGCCCAGGGGGCGACGGCGCGCGCCCGCCAGGGCAGCACCGCGGCCAGCAGCAGCCCGGCGGTCAGCAGGTGAGCGGGCTCGTCGAGGACGGCGGTGACCAGCAGGGGCTCCCGCCCGGCCAGGCCCACGTCGAGCAGGCCGATCAGCAGCGTCCCCGCGACGCACAGGACCGCGGCGACGACCGGGCGGTCGGCCAGCCAGGACGTCGTCCGGACGACGAGGGCGCGGACCGGGAGGCGGTCGCTCGGCACGGGCACCCTCCTCGGTCCGCCGGCGACGTGCGCTCCGGGAACCGTCCGGCGTACAGGCACGTCGGAGGACACTGTGCACGTCCGTCGTCGGGGGTGCAGGCCCAGGGACACCGGCTCCCGGGGCGACGGCGCACCGGAGGTCGGCATGCAGTCTCAGCAGCGGGGGTCACACCCCGACGGGCGACCCACCCCAGCGCCCCCGCCGTCCACCGGGCAGCCGGTACCCGCGGCACCGGTCCCGCCTGCGGACGCCGGACCGACCTGCTCCTGCGGACACCCCCGGCAGGCCCACCAGCACTACCGCCGGGGCTCGGACTGCGCGTTGTGCGGCTGCGGGCGCTTCCGCCGGCCGCGTCGGCTGCGGCTGGGGCTGCGCCGGAGCTGACCGCCGCGGTCGGCGCGACTGCCGGGGGTGTCCGGTAGTGCGCGAGGGTCCCGCTCCCGTCCGGCCCGGCGAGCCGGCCCCCGCGCCGACCGAGGACGACTCGGCGCCGTTCCTGGCCGGGCTCTTCGGCCGCGGGCTGCTGTACGTCGCGGTGACCGCGCTGCCGCTGGTCACCGCCGTCGTCATCTCGCCGGTGCTGGCGCACCTGCTCGGCCCGGAGCAGTTCGGCCTGCTCGCCTCCGCCATCGCCCTGCACCAGGTCCTCATGGCGGTGGCGCTGTTCGGGGTCGACCAGGCGCTCATCCTGGTCCGCGCCGAGACCGGTGGGGACCGGGCGCCGCGCATGCTGATCACGGCCGGCACGGTGCTCGCCCTCGCCCTCACGGTCGTGGTGGGCTCGACCGTCGGGCTGTGGAGCGACCTGCTCGGGTTCGGGTCGGCGCGGTCGCTGGCCCTGGCCACGGTCTGCTGGACCGTCCCGACGACGTTCCTGCAGCTCGCCCTCGCCCTCCTCCTGGCGCGGGACCGGCTGCGCGCGTACGCCGTGGTCTCGGTCCTGCTCAGCGTGGGGAGCCAGGTGGCCGGCCTGGCCCTCCTGCTGGTGCTCGGGGACCGGACCGGGGCGGTGTTCTCGTGGGGCGCGACCGCCGGGCGGGTGCTGGCGATGGCCGCGTGCCTGCTCCTGGTGGTGCCGGCGTGGTTCCACCGCGGCGACTGGGCCACGATCCGCAGCAGCTTCGCCCTCGGGCTCCCGATCGCGCTGGGCGCGCTGTCGATGTTCGTCATGAACTCCGGTGACCGCCTGGTCATCCAGAGCCTGCTCGGCCCGGCGGAGACCGGCCGGTACCAGATCGCGTACACGATCGGATTCGAGGCGATCACCGTCTTCGCCTACACCGCCAAGGCCTGGGCGTCGCGGTTCGCGGAGGTCCGGGACGACGCACGGCGGTGGCGGCTGCTCGGGCAGTCGCGCGACCACCTCTACGAGCTGCTCGCGCCGACCCTGCTCGCGGTGAACCTCGGTGCGCCGCTGGCGCTGCGGATCCTGGCGCCCGAGAGCTTCCGCCCGGAGGGCCTGCTGGTCGTCGTCCTCCTGGTGAGCCTCTCGGGCGTCCCGAACATCGCCGGGCTCGCCAGTACCAGGGCGCTCATCGTCCAGCGCCGGACCAGGCCGATCGCGGTGGCCGCCGGGGTGGGGGCCGGCGCCAACCTCGGGCTCAACCTCCTCCTGGTGCCCGTCTGGGGGCTCGAGGGCGCCGCAGCGGCGACCGCGGTGGCGTTCACGATCGAGGCCGTCATCCTGCGCGCCGCGTTCCGCCCCTACCGGGCCTGGCCGCGGACGCCCCCGCGCGTCGTGGCCCTGCTCCTGGGCACCACTGCCGTGTCGGCCGTCTTCGCCTTCGTCGACCAGTCGCCGACCTGGATCGCGATCCGGACCGTGCTGGCCGTCTTGTGCGGCGGGTGGCTGGTCCTGACCTACCTGCGGGGACGCCGGGCGCACACCGCGCCGGAGCCCCCGGCACCCCGCGGGCCCGCGGAGGACGGCGGAGCGCCGCGGGGCGGCCACACCCTGACCTCCGAGGGCGCCCGGCCGGCCTCCTGAGCAGCCGCGGAGGACGGCCGGCCCCGGGGCGGGTCCGACGGACCGCCGGCCCGGCACGGGTCCGTCGGATCCGCCCTACGCGTCGGAGGCGGCCCGCCCCGGACGGAGCCGGGCCACCACCCCGAGCGCGGCCGCCTCCGTCCGGTGCCGCAGGGCCGCGGCCGGACCGGTCACGGCGCTCACCGGCAGCCGCTCGAACCGGAAGCCGGCGAACTCCCTCGGCGTGGCGCCGAAGCGGGCCTTGTAGCGCATGAGCGACTCGACCCCGCCGGAGTCGCCCATGTTGTAGTAGCGGCAGCCGCTGAGGGTCGCGGACTCGATCGCGTGCCGGTGCAGCAGGTCCACGGCGCGCACCCGGTCGGCCACCTCGCGGTTGCTCGTGATCCGCCACGAGAGCGCGACCTCGCCCTGCACCAGGGTGATCATGGCGGCCACGACCGTCCCGTCGAGCCGGGCGGTCCACACGGTGAACCCCTTCCCGAGCGACTCGGAGAGCGTCAGCAGCCGGGGCAGCGGCTCCTCGGCGCGCCCCATCCTGCGGGCGACCGGCAGCGGGACGCCCCGCGTGCGCGCCCGGTGCTCGACCCACCCCTCGTAGAGCCGGTAGAAGTCCAGCACCGCGGCCCGGTCGTGGTGCGGCTCGACGGTGACGCCCTCCTTCTCCGCCTTGCGCACCGCCCGGCGCGCCGAGCTGGCGGAGCGCGCCCAGACCCGGTCGAAGTCGCCGTCGAGGTCGAGCACGTGGTGGACGACCGGGAGCTCCTCGGCGCCCGCGTCGCGGGCCGCCGCCGTCCACAGGGGCGTCTGCTCGAAGTCCGGGCGGACCGTGGTCCGCAGCGCCCGGCCGGTGCGCAGGTCGGCGACGACCGCGGCCACGTCCTCGGGGCGCAGGGGAGCGGCCGAGAGCAGCCCGCCGGTGCCCCAGGTCGGGGGCATCGAGTGCTCGCCGGCCAAGGGGCGGAGCAGCCCCCTGCGGCGGACCATCGGCAGGACGAGGGCGCGCCCGTCGCGGGTCTCGTACAGCCGCGAGGCGTCCTCCCACGGTCCGTGCGCGCAGACGGCGTCCAGCCACGCCGGGGTCTGGCTCGGCACTGCCGACGCGGCGGCCGGCACGAGGTCCTGCCACACCCCTCGTGGCGCCGGCGTCGTCACCCCGAGCGCCGTTGCGCGGGACGTCCCCATCTGCGGATCTCCTCTCAACCCGAGCACTCGGCGGTCAGCTCCACCACGGGGCGCACCGGACCGGTCCCGGCCCCGGCGAGCACCTCGGTCGCGATGCGGTGCGCGTTCGCCATCACGGTCAGCGTGAAGGTGGTGGAGGCGATGGTGGGCAGCACCGACCCGTCGACGAGGTGGACCCGGTCCCACTCGGGCAGCCGTCCCCACCGGTCGGTGCTCGTCCCGTCGGCGGCGGCGCCCTCCCGGCGGTGGGGGAACGTGCCGCCGAAGTGGTAGCTCTTGCCGGCGCCGCTGAGCAGGACGTGGGTGGGCAGCGGCCACAGGTCCAGTGCCGGTGCCGCCCGGGTCAGCCGCCGGAGCGTCGCGCCGAGCATGGGCGGCCGGTGGGTGTCCGGCGCCGACAGGTCGAGCTCCGGGAGACCGCCGGACCGTCCCCGTCGCGCGGTGACCGTGATCCGGGGCGAGGCCCACGACGGGAGGTAGCCGAAGCCGACCGTGAGCCGGCGCAGCACCGACGTCGCCGCCCGGGAGGCGGCCGGGTGCCGGAGCGGCGCGGGGAGGGCGCCGAGGTAGGCCGGGTTGTACGGGTAGCAGTGCACGTGCGAGGTGTCGCGGTCCTCCTCGTCGAAGGAGACCAGCACGTTGAACTGGTTGAGGGTGAAGTCCCGCGCGCCGGGCCGCCGGGGGTCCTCGACCGCCCGGGCGGACACGAACGGCACGACGAACTGCCGGGACTCGGCCATCTCCACCCGGGACGGCGGTGCCGCGGACGAGCCCAGGACCAGCTGCGTCGTGCCGACCGCGCCGGCGCCGACGAAGAGCCGGTCGGCGCGGAACTCGGCGCGCTGCCCGGTGGCGAGGTCCCGGCACCGGGCGACGGCCTGGTCGCCGACCTGGCCGATCCGCTCGACGAGCAACCGGTCCCGGTAGGTGACGTTCGGCAGGCGGCGGACGCGGTCCATGGTCTGCGCGGCGCTGTAGATGAGCTCGTGGGGGCAGCCGGTCATGCACAGCCCGCACCGGGTGCAGGCGTCCGCGCGCAGCGCCAGCCGGGCCCGGCCGACGGTCAGCCCGAGCCCCCGGACGCGCTCCCGACGGGCGTCGTAGCGCTGCAGCACCGCCTCGGCCCGCGGGCTCAGCGGGGGCAGCCGGCTGCGCGGGTTGAGCAACGGGAACGTGCCCGCGAGGTCGTCGTCCTCCGCGGCCAGGGACACCTCGTCGAGCGTGGCCCGGTAGTGCCGCTCCATCTCCTGCCAGGCGATCGGCCAGCCGTCGAACGTGCTGCGCGAGAAGGGCATCGCCTGTGCGCCCCAGACGTTCGTGAAGCCGCCGTAGGCGGAGGACACCACGTCGAGGTTCGTGCCGGGCTGCCCGGAGCGCACGCCCGTGGTCTGGCCGAGGTCGCGGAACGGGTAGTCCGAGCCGTAGGTCCGCTTCTGCGGCACCCCGCGGGTCCCGCGGGCTGCCGGGGCGGCCGTGACGGCGCCGAGGGCGACCGGGTCCCAGGACGCCTCGTCGCGGCCGGCGAGCTGCTGCAGCGCCGCGCGCCGCTCGGTCTCGAGCCGGCCGCCGAGGTCGAGCACGGTGACGTGCTGGTCCGGGCGGCTCGCCAGGGTCAGCGCCACCATCGCGGCAGCGGCACCCGAGCCGACGACGAGGTGGGTCCCGCTCATCCGCCCTCCCCGCCGGCGCTCGTCGGTCGCGCGGTCGTGGCCGCTGCGCTGAGTTGGACCACGCTCACGCGGGGTCGAGCCCGACGGTGAGGGACTGCGGGAGGCGTCCCGTGCGCAGCTCGTACCGGCCCCGGAGGTGCCCGGCGGCGGCGCAGGCCAGCCCCGCCACGATCGCCGCCGCCTGGGCGACCGCGTCGCGGTCCCCGCGCAGCCCGCGGAGCAGCTTCCGGACGACGCTGCCGACCATGCGCCCGGCGAACTCGAGCTCGGCGCGGATGTTGCCGGCGTCCCCCATGTCGGAGAAGGCGCGGACCTTGCCGCGGTTGATCCAGTAGCAGCGCCGCCAGAAGTAGTCCCAGGTCAGCCGCTCGGGGTGGACGTAGTGGTAGATGCGCGCCTTGGGCTCGTAGACGACGGCCGCGGCCCCGTGGGCGGCGGCGATGCGGTGGGAGAGGTCCATGTCGTCGTGCTTGTCGGAGTGGAAGCCCCCGACCGCCCGGAGCGCGTCGGCCCGCACCGACATGCTGGCGCCGATCAGGTGCCGCACGGGCCGGCGGACCTCGGGCAGCCCGGCGTAGTGGCAGCCGAACACCCAGTCGAACTCGGGCGGGAACCAGCCGGGACGGGGGACCTCCTGGTTGGGCTGCGGAGCCCCGCCCACCGCGACCGCGCCGTCCTCGACGTAGACCTGCAGCAGCGTCTCGAGCCAGGTCGGGTCGGCCTCCGCGTCGTCGTCGAGGAAGGCCACCACGTCGGCGGTGACGCGTTCGACCGCCGTGTTGCGGGCCGAGCCGAGGCGGCCGGCGAACCGGTTGGCGAACACCTGGACCGGCGGGCTCCCCGGCGCGGCGTCCGGCCCCCAGGTGGCCAGGCAGCGCTCGAGCAGCGCGTCGTTGTGGTCGACGCAGATCAGGATCTGCCGGGGTGTCACCGACTGGACCTGCACCGAGGCGACCGCGCGTTCCAGGAGGTCCCAGCGGGCGTCGGTGTAGGTGCAGATGACCACGTCCGCCGTGGGGGTCTCCGGGTGCTGCGCGACCATGCGTCGTCGTCCTCTCGGGGTCGGATCGTGGGGTCCGCCACGGCGTCGGGCGGGGATGGCGACGGAAGCTAGCAGCGCACGGAGCTGCTCCGGCCCGTCCGCAGCGCCGCGGCTCCCGGCCCCGGACGGGTGGAGGCGGGCGGCGGCGCGCACTGCCCTCACCCGTCCGCCGAGGTCGACGGATCGGGGGCGGCGTCCCGGAAGCCGATCACCCGCTTCACGGCGGTGCGCAGGGCACGGTCGGCCTCGGTGAGGGGGAGCCGCTCGATCACCAAGGACCGGTACGGCTCGGGCCGCGCCCCGAAGCGGGTCTTGTACATGGCCAGTCCCCCCGAGGAGCCGGACTCGCCGAGGTCGTAGTGGGTGCTGCCCGCGGCGCACGCGTCCTCGATGGCCGTGCTCTCCAGCAGGTAGTTGGCCGCCACGGGACCGGCCAGGTCCTTGATCATGGCGCCGCTCGTGGCCCGGGTGCCGGTCGCCCGGTAGACGACGCTGCCCGCCACGGGCTGCCCCTCCCAGATCGCCAGGTAGAGGCGGAACCGGCCCGGGACCGCGGCGGCGAGGGCCTGCATCTTCTCGACGGTCTGACGGCGCCGGGCCCGCCAGCGGGACAGCAGCAGCGGCTCGTGCTGCTGGCCGGCCCACCGCTCGACCGAGTCCTCCACCAGCCGGAAGTACTCGGGCAGGCGGGCACCGGTGTCGTCCCGCTCGACGACGACCCCCGCCTTCTCCGCCTTGCGCACGTACCGGCGCGCCGTCTTCGAGTACCGCTGCCCCCAGACGGTCTCGAAGCCGCCCTCGAGGTCGAGGACGTGGCAGAGCCGCGGGGTCGCCTTGAGACCGGGGACCTCCACCTGCTCCCACAGCGGGCCGGTGCGGGCGCTCGGCCGGATGAAGGTCCGCAGGACGCCGCGCTGCCGCGACAGGTCCGCGCAGATCGCCGAGAGGTCCTCCGGGCGGACCGGATCGCACGAGAGGACGCCGCCGATCCCCCAGTCGGGCGGCATCGACGCCTGGGAGGAGAGCGCGCCGCCCAGGTGCCTGCGGCGGACCATGGGCAGCACGAGCAGCCGCCCGTCGCGGGTCTCGTACAACCGGGAGGCGTCCTCGAACCCCCCGGTGGTGCACACGGCGTCCACCCACTCGGGGGAGTGGAAGGCCTGGGCGTGCGGGTCGGCCAGGAACGCCGCACGCCACTCGGAGCGCAGCGCGGGCACCGCCGCCCGGTACCCGTCGTCCGTGGAGGACACGGACTCCACCGGGTGCGTGGTCAGCAACTCTTCTCCTCCGTCGGGCGTGGAACGGGCTGCGGCAGGGGACGCCGGGCGCGGTGCCGGCTCATGCGGCGGGCGCGGCGGGGCCGAGGTACCGGAGGACCCACAGGTCGCCGGAGTGCCGTACGACCTCCCACTCCGTGCTCCGGGTGAGCTGCTCGAGGGTCGCCTGGTAGGTGCCGGGGGCGTAGGTCGCGTAGTAGGCGTCGTAGCCGCGCATGCTCCCGGTGGCGACCACGTACGTCGCCTCGCCCGGGAGGTCCTGCGCCACCCGTGCGACGTCGGCCGGGTCGAGCGGGATGGACGCGGCGGGGTCGACCGCGCCGTCGTCGCGCAGGATCTCGTCCAGGCCGGGCTCGAGCTTGGTGAACGGCCGGATGTAGCGCTCGTAGTCCACGGAGGTGCGTCCGGGCCAGACGTTGATCAGGGGGACGACCGACGCCTCCGGGTGCTCCTCCACGAGCTCCTGCGCCGCGGCGACGTCCTCCGGGCGGATCAGGGTCAGCGACCACATCTGGAACGAGGCCTGGGCGGTGACCACCAGCACGAGGGCGGTCCACGCCGCGGCGGCCACGGCGGACACCGGGCTGCGCCGCAGCGCCGCGACGAGCGCCGGGCCGAGCACCGCGCAGCAGCCGATGGCCGAGTACAGCGTGACCCGCAGGTTGGCCTCCCCGCCGTAGCTCTGGCCGGCGAGCAGCAGGAACGGGGAGAAGGCGACGACGCCCGGCACCAGGACGTCGGGGCTGCGCCATCCCCGCCTCCACCCCAGCCGACCGGCCCGGCGGGCCAGGACCGCCAGGGTGGAGCCCCACAGCAGCAGCGAGCCCGCCTTGGCGAAGACCCCGCCCACCTGCTGTCCCGGGGCGGGCAGCGTGCCGGCGCCGCTCTGGGCGTTGGCGAGGGGGTCGAAGCCGTCGAACAGGCCGTAGGCCGTGGCGAGGTCCAGGCGGGTGAGCAGGTAGGCCCCGACCACGAGGGCCATCCCGGCCGCCAGCCACCACGGAGCCCGCCGGAGGGCCACCAGGAGGACGGCCAGCGCGAGCAACCAGAAGGGGGTCAGCTGGTGGGTCACGACGATCGCCGGGAACAGCGCGAGCGCCAGGACGGCGGACGCGCGGCTCGCCGAGGACCCGACGAGCAGGACCACGACCCCGGTCGCCAGGCACATGGCCAGCGCCTGGGGGGCGAAGTAGTCCTGGCCCACCCAGTTGACGACGACGACGAGGCCGGCGGCCGCCGTGCAGCCCGCGGCCCGGGCGCCCAGGGCCCGGGCCAGCGCGGCCGTCCCCAGGGCGAGGAGGAGGTGCACGACCGGCGCCGTCCACCGGGCGAGGTCCACGACCTCGACCCCGCTGGCGTCGCTGAACCAGGCGCCGGCCGCGAACATCCCCGGCCAGTTCATGTAGATGTCCGTGCCGCCGGTCACCTGGTGGGTGTCCTGCAGCGCCCGCACCACGCCCAGGTGCTTGTACGTCCAGGACGCGATCGGCACCGGGGAGCCCGCGGACGCCGTGGTCCGCAGCACCAGCACGAGGCCGAGCACGGCCGCCGCCGCGACGTGAGGGTGGCGACCACGCAGCGCCACGAGCAGCACGCCGGCCACGACCAGGAAGGCGGCCGGGAGGGTCCACGGCCCGGCCACCAGGAGCCCGTACACCGACGGCCGGGCCGCACGGACGGCCGGCAGGGAGGCCACCCACAGCCCGACGCCCAGGAGCAAGGCCAGCACGAGCACCCCGGCGGCCGGCCGCGGGCGGGGCAGCGCGCCGACCGGGAGCCGGACGTGGCCCCGCCACAGGGAGACGGCCGCAGCGGCCAGCGTCGCGACGGCCACGAGCGCGGCGCTGGCCCGCGGCACCCACAGACCCGTCCAGGTGCCCACCGTGGCCGTGAGGGTCAGCAGGGCCAGACCGACCAGCGGAGTCGTCGCGATCCTCGTGAGGCCCGGCAGGCGCAGCCGGGTCACGACCACCGCACCTGGGGCGACCAGCCAGAACGCGAGCAGGACGAGCGCCCGGACGGCGTCCCCGGCCGCGGTGTCGGCCGACGGCGTCCCCGCGAGGACGGCGAGCGCGGCCGCGCTGGTGACCAGGGCCCCCAGCACGAGGGGGCCGTCGACCGCGACGGTGCGCTGCGCGGGTGCTGCCACGGCCTCCCGGGCGGGCAGCGCGGTGCTCACGGGAGGGCCGGTGCGGTGCCGCACCGGGGTCGGAGGGACGTGGGGTCGCTCATGCGGCCGGATGAGATCACAGGTCACCGCCGGATGGACAGGGTGCGGACCTGGGAAGATCAAATCGATGCGCATCTCGTGGCGGCGAGCCTTACGCCGTCCCCCCGGCCGGTGGTAGGAAAGACCCACCGCCGTCCCCGCGGAGGCGATGCCCCCTGCACGGAGAGAAGAGGTCCTCACGGCCGCACCGACCCGCTCGACCGAGTCCAGGGGACCGTCCGGCGGGAGCACGCCGCCTGCTGCCGGGAGTTCCCGTGCGCGGCGCCGCACGCCACGCCTCCTCCTCGCCGGTGGGGTGCTGCTCGTCTGCCTCGCGCTGCTGGTGGCCCTGCTGACCAGCCGGAGCGGGGACACCCCTGGCGGCGACGGGGTGCCCGACCCCGTCCCCGCGGGCGGCCCGGAGGGGGTCTCCTGGCAGCTGGAGCTCGACGAGGACTTCTCCGGCGACCTCGCGACGCTGCAGGACTCCGGCACCTGGCACACCGGCTGGTTCGGCGACGGGCAGCTCACCCTCCCGGTCAACGACCTGGAAACGGCCCTGATGAGCACGGACAACCTGTCGATCGCCGACGGCGTGGCCCGGATGGACCTCACCCCGAACACCGACGGCCTGGCGCTCCGGGACGGGACGACGTACCCCAACCTCGGGACGGCGATCAACACCGACTGGTCGCAGACCTCGGAGGGGTTCGCCTTCACCTACGGCTACGTCGAGGCACGCATGCAGCTGCCCGCCGGCGACCCCGACGAGGAGGTGTGGCCGAGCTTCTGGCTGACCGGGCACACCTGGCCCGACGACATGGAGATCGACGTCGTCGAGGGCGACGGCACCGACCAGGGCAACAAGATCAACATTCATCACGGGACGCGCGAGGACCCCATCAACCTGAACGGACCCGAGCGGGTGCACACCGTGGAGGGGGCGACCACCGGCATGCACACCTACGCGGCCGACATCCGCCCCGACGGGGTCACCTTCTACTACGACGGCGTGGCGGTCGGCGGGTACGACGGGGAGGTGCCGGACGCCGAGCGGTACCTCATGGTCGGCATCACGTCGTCGGGGACCGTGCAGACGCCGCGCACGCTCCTGGTCGACCACGTGCGGGCCTGGACCCGCGACTGACGCCTCCCCGTGACCGACCGCGAGCAGAACCGGTCCGCCACGCCCGGTCCGCCGCTACGGTTCCGCGGGTCCCCACACCGACCGGATCGACAGGCGCGCCCTCGGAGCGACGCCGAGGGAGGCGCTGGTGCACGTTCGCAGTGAGCGGCCGGTAGCCGCGGACGACGCGGCGACCGCCGTCGTCCCCGTGCTGCTGTACCACGCCGTCACGACCACGCCGGGCGCGCACATCGCCCCGTTCACCGTCTCACCGGCGGAGTTCGAGCGGCAGCTGGACGCCGTGCTCGAGGCCGGGCGCACGCCGGTGACCTTCGGTGAGCTGGTGGCCGGTGAACGGTCGGGCACGCCCCCGGCCCGGCCCGTGGTGGTCACCTTCGACGACGGCTACGCCGACTTCGCCGAGCACGCGCTGCCGGCCCTCACCGCGCGGTCCCTGCCCTCCACGCTGTTCGTGACCACCGGGTGGCTGGCGGGCGGCAGGAGCCGCGAGCCGGGGCCGACCGACCCGATGCTGTCCTGGTCGCAGCTGGCGGAGCTGCGGGAGTCCGGCGTCGAGCTGGGCGCGCACAGCCACAGCCACCCGCAGATGGACACCCTGACGGGGGCGGCGCTGCGCGACGAGCTGGAGCGGCCCCGGGAGCAGCTGGAGGACGCGCTCGGCCGGCCGGTGGACCTCCTCGCCTATCCGCACGGCTACAACGGCCCGCGGGTGCGCCGGGCGGCACGGGCCGCCGGGTACCGCGCCGCGGCCGCGGTGCGCAACGCGCTGCACCCGCCGGGCGAGGACCCCTTCGCGGTCGCCCGGCTGACCGTGACGCGGACGACGACGACTCGGGACGTCGCCCGGTGGCTCGAGGGCGACGGGGTGCCGGTCGCCCGGCCGCGCGAGCACCTGCGCACGCGGGGCTGGCGGGCCTACCGGCGGGGACGCGCGGTGCTGCGCCGGGCTCCGGGATCGGACTACCGGTGAGCGTGCCCGAGGACGCCGTCTTCCGGCCCCGGCGCGTGCTGGCGCTCGACCTGGACACCGGGCGGGTCGAGTACCCGGACCCCGACCGGCCGGCCGAGCACCCGCCGGCCCGCGTCCTCGTCCGCTGGCTCGGACAGCCGGTCGGGATGGTCGACGTCGAGGGCGACGACCGTGCCGTCGTCAAGGCCGCGACCGAGGAGGCGTGGGAGCGGCTCCGCACCGAGCTGGCGGCCGTGGCCGAGGCCCGCGGGCTCCCGGCGCCGGCCGCGCCGGAGGACCTGACGACGGCCGGTGCGTCCGCGCGCCCGGCGCTGCCGCCGGAGCCGCGGCCGCTGGTGACGGTGACGATCGCCAGCTTCCGCAGCACCGACTCCACCATCGCCACCACCCGGCGGGTGCTGGCCGGCTCGTGGAGCCCGCTCGAGGTCGTCGTCGTGGACAACGACGCCGACGGCGGCCCGCTGGACGCCGCGTTCACCGCGACGTTCGGAGGGGACCCGCGGGTGCGCTGGGTGCACGAGCCCCGTCAGGGCCTCTCCTTCGCCCGCAACGCCGGGCTCGCCGCGGCCCGGGGCGCCTACGTCGTCTTCACCGACGACGACGTGCTGGTCGACGAGCACTGGGTCGCGCGCCTGGTGGAGGCCTTCGACGCCGTCCCGGAGGCCGCCTGCGTGACCGGAGCCATCCTGCCCGCGGAGCAGGAGACCCAGGCGCAGCTGTGGCTGGAGGAGTACGGGGGGTTCCACAAGGGCTTCCGGCGGCAGGTCTTCGACCTCACCACGCACCGCCGGGAGACCCCGCTCTACCCCTACGACGCCGGGCAGTTCGGCTCCGGGGCCAACATGGCCTTCCGCGCCGACGTCCTGCGCGCGATGGGCGGGTTCGCCGTCGACCTGGGAGCGGGCACCCCGGCGCACGGTGGTGAGGACATCGACGTCCTCCGGCGGGTGGTCACGGCCGGGCACGCCGTCGTGTACGAGCCCGCCGCGCTGATGTGGCACCGCCACCGGCGCTCGATGGAGGCGTTGCGGCGGCAGATGTTCCGCTACGGCGTCGGCCTCTCGGCCACGGTCGCGAAGTGGCTGTCCGAGGACCGCGCGGTCGCGGCCGACGTCGTCCGCCGGCTGCCGGCCGGTGCGCGGCACGTCCTCAGCCCGAGGTCCCGGAAGAACCAGAACAAGTCGGCCACGTTCCCGCCGGTGCTCACCCGGCTGGAGCGCCTGGGTCTGCTCTGCGGCCCGGTGGCCTACCGGCGCAGTCGGCGCCGGGCGCGCCGGCTGCTGACGACGGCCGGGGGATAGCCGGCCGGCTCAGCCGGCCGCCCGGAGCACCGTCTCCAGGGTGGCGTGGACCCACGCCGGGTTCGACCGGTAGCGCGGCGACTTGAGCAGGTTGTTCTCCACGTGGCGCAGCCAGGTCAGCAGCGCCAGGACGTCGGCCCCGAGCGGGTCGGCCGGGCAGGCGGCCCGGTGCAGCTCCAGCAGGGCGGCCTCGGCGTCGGTGAGCGGAGCCCCGCGGCACAGGTCGCCGACCACGCGACCCAGACCGGTGCCCTGCGCGGCGGCCCGTGCCGTCAGCAGGAGCGTGCCGGGGTCGACCAGGACGAGGTCGTCCTCGCGCGACTGGCCCCAGTCGATGACCCCGAGGACGTCGGCGGACCGGCCGAAGAACACGTTGCCGGGGAAGTAGTCGCCGTGGGTCCGGCCGACCCACACGGTGCGGCCGACCAGCCGCGACCGCACCCGCTCCCGGAGCCGGTCGACCAGCGCCCGCCGGCGCGCGGAGCCCAGCAGCATCGGGACTCCGTCGACCAGGGCCAGGACCGGGTCCAGCCGGCCGTCGACCAGCTCCGCGGACGCGACCACGGCCCGGCCCGTGCTGCGGTGCAGCTCGGCGACGGCGTGGACGGCGTTCCGGGCGGCCGCAGGCGGGCTCACCGAGTCGGGCAGCGCCGTCCCCACGGCCCCGGGGACGGCCCGCTCGACGGACCACCGGCGCCCGCCGGTGACCCCGGAGGCCAGCACCTCGGGCAGCAGCCGGCGCCACGACCCGAGCCTCGGATCGGTGACCAGGCGCGCCAGGACCCCGAGTTGTTCCTCCAAGCTCGCGTCCCCCGCCGCCGTACGCGCGAGCTTCAGCACCGCGGCCAGCTCGCCGCCGTCGCGCACCTCGACCACGGCCACGTCGGCGACGGTGGTCAGCCGGTCCCCGAGGGTCCAGTGCCAGGGGAGCGCGGAGCCGGCGTCGCGCAGGCTCGCCTCCGCCTCGCGGGACAGGGACCCGACGGCCGGCGCGTCCGTCATCCGGGCGCCGGCCAGCAACCGGGCGGCGTTCCGGGCGATGGCGGTCAGCTCGGCCACCCGGCGGACGGGGACGCCCCCGACCGCCGCGGCACCTCCGGTCACCTCAGCGTCCTGTCCCCGACCCCGGCCCGGCCGGGGCCGCGACGGTGCCGGGCGGCGAGGACCGGTCGGGTCGACGACGCAGCCGCCGGCGCGCGCGCAGGTAGCTGACCGCGGTCACCGCCGTCCCCTCGACGATGGCCCAGGCGCGGGCGATCCCGGTGGGGTCCCCGGTGGCTGCGTCGCGCAGGCCCCGGAGCACGCCGGCCGGGAGGGTCCGGCGGACGTAGGCCTGCTCGCTGGACAGGGCCGCATCCGCGCCGGTCAACGTGCTCACGACGGCCTTGGAGCGGCCCTCCGCGGCGCACCGCCGGCGGAAGTAGCGCCGGGTCAGCCGCTCCGGCGGCACCGCGTGCCAGCAGACGGCCGAGGGCTCGAGCACGATCCGTGCGCCCGGGGTGACCTGGGTGGCCCGGATGGAGAACTCGGTCTCCTCGCAGCCGGCGGCGTCCTGGCCGATCCGGCCGGTGCCCGTGTCGAACCCGCCCACCGCGTCGAACACCGTGCGCCGGAAGCTCATGCTCGCGCCGATCGGGTTGCGCACCGACGCGCGCGAGCGGGGCAGACCGGTGTAGCTGCACCCCAGGACCCAGAGGAACTCCTCGGGCAGCCAGGCCGGCCGCGGCGCTCGCCAGGCCGGCCGCACCCAGCCCCCGACGCCGATCACGTTCCCGTCGGTGTAGGCCTCCAGCAGCCGCTCGGCCCAGTCGGGCGCGGCGGCGGCGTCGTCGTCCAGGAAGGCGACGACGTCACCGGTGGTGCAGCGGATCCCGGTGTTGCGGGCGTCGGAGAGCCCCTGCGCGCCGTCGTTGGCGACGCAGCGCACGTCCGGGAAGGCAGCGGTGGCGCGGGCCAGCAGGTCGGGGTTGTGGTCACTGACGAGGAGGACCTCGTCGGGCCGGCGGCTCTGCTGGCGCAGGCTGTCGACCGCCCGCTCGATGTCGGCCCAGCGGTCCATCGTGTAGGCGCACAGGACCACGGAGAACGTCCGAGGTCGCGGGTCGGCCCGGGCGACGGCGACGGCCTCGGGGCGCGCTGCGCCCGTCGCTCGGTGTCCGTTGATGACTCCCGTGGGGCCCTCCCGTCGAGTGGTGTCGGTCAGGCCGCCCGCTGCACCGGCGACGAGACCGGTGGTGCGTCGCACGGTGGTGTGCTGTCGGCATCCCGTGGTGCCTTCCTGTACTACCACGTCCGGTTCCGGGAATCGGTGCTCTCGCGCGCGGGGCCACCCATCAGGGGACGAGCCGTTGACCTGCGGGGAGGACCCCCCCAAGCTGGGCCCGCCCCGAGAGCGGGACGGCGTCGTCGTCCCGGAGCACGGGGCCGGACGGGGGATCGTGATCGTGATCGTGAGCGGGCCGCGGATCGCGGACGGCCGGTCGAGCGGCCGGAGCCGCTCGTGACGTGGCTGGTCACCGGCGGAGCCGGCTACATCGGGTCGCACGTCGTCGCGGCCATGCGCGCCGCGGGGGAGGACGTCGTCGTGCTCGACGACCTCTCCTCGGGTGTCCCGGATCGCGTCGGCGACGTCCCCCTCGTGCCGGCCGACGTCGCCGACGGCGCGACCGTGGCCCGGACGGTGCGCGAGCACGGGGTGCGCGGCGTGGTGCACCTCGCGGCGAGGAAGCAGGTCGAGGAGTCGGTCCGGCAGCCGCTGCGGTACTACCGGGAGAACGTCGAGGGGCTGCGCGCCCTGCTCGAGGCGGTCACGGCCGCGGGCGTGACGCAGTTCGTCTTCTCCTCCAGCGCTGCCGTCTACGGCGCCCCGGACGTCGACCTGGTCGACGAGGGCACCGCGTGCCTGCCGGTGAACCCCTACGGGCGGACCAAGCTGATCGGCGAGCAGATGCTGGCCGACGTCGCCCCGGCCACCGGGCTGCGCTACGCCGCGCTGCGCTACTTCAACGTCGCCGGCGCCGCCGACCCGGCGCTGGCCGACCGCGGCGCGGCCAACCTCGTGCCGCTGGTGTTCCGGCAGCTGAGCGCCCGGCGGCCGCCGCAGGTGTTCGGCGACGACCACGACACCCCCGACGGCACCTGCATCCGCGACTTCGTGCACGTCGCCGACGTCGCCTCGGCGCACGTCGCGGCCGCGGCCGCGCTGACCGAGGGACGCATCGAGGCGCTGACGGCGAACATCGGCCGCGGCACGGGGGTCTCGGTGCGGGAGATGGTCGAGACCATCCGGCGGGTCACCGGCACCGCGGACCAGCCGTGGTCCGAGCCCGTGGTCGCCCCGCGCCGCGCCGGCGACCCGGCGCGGGTGGTGGCCTCGGCCGAGCTGATCCGCCGGCAGCTGGGCTGGACGGCGACCCACGGGATCGAGGAGATGGTGGCCTCGGCGTGGGCGGGTTGGCGCGCGCAGGCGGCGCTGACCGGCTAGCCCCGGGTCCAGGCCAGCAGGTCCTCGGCGGTGCGGGTGTTCACCACCCGCTCGGGCGGGACGCCGCACTCGACCGCCCGCTCGCAGCCGTTGCCCTGCCAGTCGAGCTGGCCGGGGGCGTGCGCGTCGGTGTCGACGGCGAACTCGCAGCCCACGTCGACGGCGAGGGTGAGCAGCCGCAGCGGCGGGTCCAGCCGCTCGGGCCGGGAGTTGATCTCCACCGCGGTGCCGTGCTCGACGCAGGCGGAGAACACCGCCTCGGCGTCGAAGGTGCTCTCCGGCCGCGGCCGCTGGCGTCGTCCCTCCCGCTGCTCGCGGGGGACCAGCAGCCGGCCGGTGCAGTGCCCGAGGACGTCGGTGTGCGGGTTCGCGACCGCGGCCAGCATCCGCTCGGTCATCACCGCGGAGTCCGCGCGCAGGTCGGAGTGCACGCTGGCGACGACGACGTCCAGCCGCCCGAGCAGCTCGTCGGTCTGGTCGAGGCTGCCGTCGACGTCGATGTCGCACTCGATGCCGGTGAGGATCCGGAAGGGGACGAGCTCCTCGTTGAGCGCGGCGACGACGTCGAGCTGGCGCTCCAGCCGCTCGGGGGACAGCCCGTTGGCGACGGTCAGCCGCGGTGAGTGGTCGGTCAGCGCCACGTACTCGTGGCCCAGGCCGATCGCGGCCTCGGCCATCTCGCGGATCGGGCTGCCGCCGTCGGACCAGTCCGAGTGCACGTGCAGGTCACCACGCAGCAGCGAGCGGAACTCCGCGACGTCGTCGGCCAGCGGCACCAGCTCGCCGTGGGTCTCCTCGAGGCGGGCCAGGTACTCGGGCACCTCGCCGGCGTGCGCCTGCACGATCGCCGCGCCGGTCTTGGGCCCGATGCCGCGCAGGTCGGTGAGCGTCCTCGTGCGGATCCGGCGGTCGAGCTCCTCGGGCCCGAGCGTGTCGACCACGGCCGCGGCGGTGCGGAAGGCCGCGACGCGGTGCGTGGGCTCGCGGGCGCGCTCCAGGAGGAAGGCGATCCTCCGGAGCGCGGCCGCGGGCGGGAGCGGGTCGCTCAGCGGGAGGCCTTCTTGTACTGCTTCTCGGCCTTCCGCTGGGCCCTGGCGGCGCGCTTCTGCGCCCTCTCCAGGCTCTTCTCGGTGCTGTCGGCGGCCCTCGAGGCGGCCCGGCGCGCGCGGTAGCCGACCGACGGCCTGCCCTCGGTGTCGACGGCGGCGATCAGCAGACCGCCGAGCATGCTCAGGTTCTTGAGGAAGTGCGCGGTCTGACCGAAGCGCTCCTTGGGGTCGTCGTGCTCCCAGAAGCGGTGCCCGGCCAGGGTCGTCGGCACCAGACTCGCCGAGAGGACCAGCGCCGACAGCCGGGGCAGCCGGCCGAGGGCCAGCAGGGATCCGGCCGCGACCTGCGCGCCGGCGTTGACCTTCACGTACTGCTCGACGTCGCGGGGCACCTGCACCGGCAGCTGCTGGTCGGCCGTCGTGGCGATCTGGTCGACGACCGGCGCGGCACCCGGCACCCGGCTCTGCGGGTTGCGGAGGGTGTCGATGCCGCCGTAGACGAACGACGACGCGAGCAGCGGCCGGGCGATCCGGCGGACCAACATGGGTGACCTCGTTTCCGATCGGGGACTCTGGTCGGCTCAGTGCCCCGGTCGTCGCCGGGACACCCCTGACCGGACCGTAGTGAGATCGCGGCCACTCCGCTGGGTCAAGCGGTGCGGTGGCAGTAGACGGTCAGCGTCCCGTGCTTGGCGAAGTCGAACGCGGTGGCCGGCGCCGCGGTCTCCCCGTCGTAGGCGACCACCTGCGGTCCCGACCGGGACACCACCCGCACCCGCCGGGCCTGGGTCTCGGCGTAGCCGGAGACGTGCGAGCTCACCCCCAGCAGCGAGCCGAGGACCGCGCGGGTGCGGCTGAGGGGGACGTCGGCGCGCAGGTACTGGACGTCGAGCAGCCCGTCGTCCAGCCGCGGCCGCCACGCGGGGGCCAGCCCGCGCGGGGTGTAGCGGCCGTTGCCGACGAAGAGCACCCACACCGACACCGGCCGCCCGTCGAGCAGCAGCGACACCGGCGTCCCCCGGCGGAGCGTCTGCGCCACGGCCACCGTCATCGCCGTCCACCGGCCCAGCCGCCCGGCCAGCGCGTCGCGACGGCGGACCATCTCCGGGTAGCTGCCGATGCTGGCGGTGTTGAGGAACGGCGTCCCGTTGACCTCGGCGACGTCGACCTCGACCGCCTGGCCGGAGACGACGGCATCGGCCGCGGCCTCGAGGGTGCGCACGCCGACGTCCCGGGCGAAGTGGTTGAGCGTGCCGGCGGGCAGCACCGCCAGCGGCAGGCCGTGGGCGACCGCCACGGCCGCGGCCGCCGCGACGCTGCCGTCGCCGCCGGCCACCCCGAGCGCCCGTGCCCGGCCGGAGCGGGCCGCCACCTCCAGCAGGCCGGCGATCGTCGTCCCCGCGGTCTGCTCGCGGACCTCGGCACGCGGCAGCAGCCGGCGGACCTCCCCGGCCGGGTGGTAGTCCGCGGGGCCCGACCGCGGGTTCACCGCGACGACCAGATCCTCTCCGCCGGGCAGCGCAGGGGCGGAGCGTGCCGTGCGCACCCGGGCGGGGGCCGCCGGCCGCACCGGCCACCAGTGCCGGCCGCCCACGGCGACCGCCGCGCCGACGGCCAGGCCGACGACGACGTCCCCCGGGTAGTGCACGCCGACGTGCACCCGCGAGTAGCCGACGGCGAGCGCCAGCGGCGCGAGCACGGCCCCGGCCGCGGGGCACTCCAGCGCGACGCCGGTGACGAACGCCCCGGCCGACGAGGAGTGCCCGCTGGGGAAGGAGTGCGTGGTCAGCGCCTCGTGCAGCAGGCGGTGCACCGGGTGCGCCCCGAGGTCGGGACGACGGCGGCCGAACACCGGCTTGAGCGCGGAGTTGACCACCGCGCTGGAGACCGCCATCGAGGCCAGCCCGCGGACCGCGCCGCGGCGCAGCGCCCCGCGGCGGAGGGCCAGCAGGGTGCCGACGGCCATCCACAGGCGGCCGTGGTCGGCGGCGGTGGTGAGCCGGCGCAGCCAGACGTCGGCAGGGGTGTCCGGCAGTCCGCCGACCAGGGAGTGCAGGCGCGCGTCCCAGTGCCGGGCGCCCCGCATGCACCGACGCTAGCCGTACACCCCTGCCGCCTGCAGGGCCCCGCCGCGGGCTCTCTGCGGAGAGGGGGAGGACGGGGCCCCCTACGGTGGGGGCAGGGGGTCCTTCCTCCAGCGGGTGGCGCGCACCGGTCCACGGGCGTCCGTTGCTTGGTACAGCTGTCGGCGTCCGGAGGGCGCGACGCGCCACTCGTGGCGAGGGGGGACGGGCACATGGCAGGGCTCTGCACAGCGACGCCGGCACCGCGCGCGACGTGGGAAGCCCTCGTCGACGCGAGCGGGTCGGTCCTGCCGAGCCAGACGCCGGCGTGGCTGGACGCGGTCTGCGCGCACGGGCCGTGGGAGGACGCCTCGCGGCTCTACGAGACCCGCGAGGGCGCACCCCTCGTCCTGCCGCTGGTCCGTCGAACCCGGCTACCCCGAGGCCTCACCAGCGAGTTCTCCATGCCGTCCACCTGGGGCGCCGGCGGGCTGCTCTCGGTGGCCCCCGTGCGCGCCGAGGACGTGGCGCTAGTCGTCGCCGACCTGCGGAGCAGCCGTACGCTGCGGACGACCGTGCGTCCGGACTTCGAGCAGGCGCCGCTGTGGGCGGCCGCGGCCCGTGCGGCGGGGGCCCACGAGCTCCCCGAGGTGCACCACGTGCTCGACCTCGACCGGGACTGGGACCGCCTGTGGGCGCGCTTCTCCAAGATGGCGCGCAAGGCGATCCGCAAGGCGGAGAAGGAGGGTGTGACGGTCGAGCCGTGCCACGGGAAGGCGGCGGTCCTGGAGTTCTACCGCCTCTACGAGGGGTGGATCGAACGCCGGGCCCGGGAGCGCGGCATCCCGCTGCCGGTCGCCCGACGCAGGGGGCGCGCGAACGAGCCGCTGGCCCGGCTCCTCACCCTGTCCGAGTCGCTGGGGAAGGCGTTCACCGTGTGGCTCGCCCGGCTCGACGGCGTGGTGGTCGCGGCCATGATCACGCTGGTGCAGGGCGAGGTCGCGCTCGCCTGGCGGGCAGCGAGCGACCGGGGCGTGGCCGGACCGGTCCGCGCCAACGACCTGCTGCACCGGCACGCGATCGAGTACGCGACCCTCGGCGGCTGCCGGTACTACGACATGGGGGAGTCCGGCGGGGTCGAGTCGCTGATGCGGTTCAAGACCCGTTTCGGCGCCACGCCGAGGGAGTTCGCCGGCTACCGGTTCGAGCGTCTGCCGGTGAGCGCCGTGACCGGCCCGGCGTCCGCGCTGCGGTACCGGGCCGAGCGGGTCGCCCTCGACGTCACCGGCCGCCTCCGTCCCGGGGCAGCGCCGTCCGACGACTAGGTCTCAGGTCTTGCGGCGGGCCCGGTAGGCGGCGACCGTCGAGCGGCTGGCGCAGGTGTTGGAGCAGTACCGGCGGCTGGCGTTGCGCGAGGTGTCGACGTAGACGTCGTCGCAGCCCTCGGCCGAGCAGACGCCGATCCGCTGCCAGCCGTGCTGGACGACGACCTGGGACAGGCCCATCGCCACCGTCGTCGTCAGCTGCTCGAGCAGTGGCGCGTCGGGGCGCGCGTAGTGCAGGTGCAACGCGCCGTCGTGGTCGGTGGCGTAGGGCTTCGGGTGGGCGACCGCGAGCAGCGCGTTGAGCCGGTCCATCACCTCGCCCTCCGACCGGGCGACGGCGACGGCGCGGACGAGGTCGGCGGTCGTGGCCGCCTGGCCGGTCTCGTCGGGGGAGAGGTCGAGGACGCTGCCGGGCGAGAACCACTCGTCGTGGGCGCGCAGGAACGCCGTGGCCCAGTCCGGCCCGGCGTCCCGGTCGGCGTTGGCCAGGTCGATGGCCAGCTCGACCGCTGTGGACCCGTAGGTGTCGTAGTCCATGGAATCCCCTACCGCTGAGGTGCCGTCGACACGCCGTAGGTGGCGTAACGAACTTGACCGCCTACGACGCCGTCCGTAGCGTGTAGGGAGTCAACAGCGTTTGACCCCCTACTCTTCCCGTTCCGCGTGCTATCCGAAGTGAGTCCGCTGTGCGTTCGTACCTGTCCGTCTGGCGTCTGCCGTCCGCTCCGGTGCTGCTGGTCGCCGGTTTCGCCGGCCGTCTCCCGTCGGCCATGGTCCCGCTCGCGCTGCTGCTCATGGTGCAGCAGCAGACCGGTTCCTACGCCGTCGCCGGTCTCGCGGCGGCCACCTACGGCCTGGCGATGGCCGGGATGGCGCCGGTGCTCGGCCGGCTGGCCGACCGCCGCACCCCGCGCCCGGTGCTCCTGGCCCAGGCCGCGACGTACCCGCTGTTGCTGACCCTGCTCGTGGCCGTCGTCCTCCGGGGTGCCCCGACGGCGGCGATCGTCGCCGCCTCGGCCGCCGCCGGCGCCGGGACGCCGCTGGTGTCCGGCGCGGTGCGCGCGCTGTGGTCCCGGGTCGACCCAGGGGTGCGCGGCACCGCGTACGCCCTCGACGCCACCGCCACCGAGCTGGTCTTCGTGGCCGGCCCCACGCTCGTCGCCGCGCTGGCGGTGCTGGCCACGCCGGCGTGGGCGCTGGCCGTGGCCGGGGCGCTGGCCGTGGCCGGTGCGCTCGGCATCGCGACCTCGGGTGCGATGCGCGGCTGGGTCCCGGTGCCGGTGGCGCACCGGGCCAGCCCGTTCGCCACGGTCCTCGCGCCCGGCATGCCCCGGGTCCTGGTCAGCGGCGCGGCGCTGATGCTCGGCTTCGGCGCCCTGGAGGTCGCGATCCCCGCCTTCGCCGACGCCGCCGGGTCGCCCGGCCTGTCCGGCGTCCTGCTAGCCCTGTGGTCCCTGGGCTCGGTGGCCGGCGGGCTGTGGTTCGGCGCCCGGGTGGTCAGCGTCTCGCTGCCGCGGCAGTACCGCTGGCTGCTGCTCGGCGTGACGATCGGCCTGGCCCCGCTCGCCGCGGCGTCCGACCCGTGGGTGCTCGGCGCGCTGCTGTTCCTCGGCGGGACGGCGATCGCCCCGACGCTGACGGTGCAGAACTCGCTGGTGGGCGCGATCGCCCCGGCGCACGCCACCACCGAGGCCTTCACCTGGCTGTCGACGATGGCCACCGGCGCCTCGGCGGTCGGGGCCGCGCTCGGCGGTGCGCTGATCGAGAGCCGGACCGGGGTCAGCGGCAGCCTGCTGCTCGCCGTCGCGGGGGCCGCCCTCGCGGTGCTGGTGACGCTCGTGCCCGGCCGTCGTCCGGCCGGGGAGCGGGTGTCCGAGCCCCTCGCCGCCTGAGGCTCTCCGCCGGCGGCGGGGACCCCCGGCGGACGGCCTCCCGGGGCGCTGGTAGTCTCTCTCCTCGGTGGTTCCGAGGGGACTCGGACCCCGGGAGGCTTCGCCTAGTCCGGTCTATGGCGCCGCACTGCTAATGCGGTTTGGGTTAATCCCCATCCCGGGTTCAAATCCCGGAGCCTCCGCGCGGTACAACTGAACACAGGCACCCGTAGCTCAACGGATAGAGCATCTGACTACGGATCAGAAGGTTAGGGGTTCGAATCCCTTCGGGTGCACGTCTGGTTGAGACAGCACAGCGGCTCCGTCCCTCGGGACGGGGCCGCTGTTCTCTTCCCGCGTACCGCGCCGGCCGTCCCCGTCGTCGGCGGGCGTCACCCCGCGGCCCGACCCGGGTTGCGGACCTCTCCCGCTGCCCACGGTGCGGGGCAGCGGGAGCGGTCGCGCAGGACGCAGGTGGCCCGTCGTGGCCGGTGTCGGCGATCACGGCCGGCGGGTCGGCCCCCACGGCTTCCGGACGGCGAGGACCGAGGCGACCACCGGCGCGGTGCCGGACGCGAAGGCCGGGAACGCCGGAGCGGATGCGCCGCGACGTCACCGGCTGACGGGGAGTCGCTCGAGATGAGGGGCGGGGGGCCGGTCCTGACGGTCTGGCCGCGTTGGTCGGTCCTCCCAGCAGTGGGGGGCCACTCGTTGCCGGCTGCCCCCGCCCGGCCTCCACTGTGACTCCGCTCACACGGCAGGGTCAACCCCGCTCCGGCGTGTCGTCCGACCGCCCCGTCGTGCTCTGCTCCACAGCAGTGCACCGGACACGGGCAGGACCATGCCCTCCACCGGGACGACGTAGGCCCTGAACAACGTCGGGAGCAGCAGGATCGCAGCGACGAGGAGCAGGACCACCACGAGGACGATGGCCGCAGTGGCCCACGGGCTCCTGCGCGGCCGGCGGCGTTCGGTGGCCCCGGCCGGCTCGACGTCCCCGTCCGCCAGGGGCGTCTCCCCCTCCGCGGGACCGGGGACGGACGGCGACACCGGCGCGGACGTCCTGGTCACGGCGGCGACGTCCACCGACACGTCGCGGTCGGGTGCATCCGCGGCTCCTCGTGGCGGGGCCGGACCGCTGCCGGCCGGTGGCCGAGGACCGCCGCCGAAGGCGTCCCCGGCCACCGGCCGGTCGGGCCGGGCGCTCGTGCCCCTGGTGGGGGCGATGATCCGCTCAGCGCCCGACACCACCGGCATCCCGTCGGCGGAGAGCCAGCCGGGACCCCACGCCCGGGTGCCCGCCTCGGCGAGCGCGGCCCCGAACGACGCCGCGGTGGCGGAGCGCTCCTCGGGGTCGGTGGCCAACGCGCTCATCACGACCGCTGCCACGGGAGCCGGCACGCCGGCGGCCACCTCCGAGAGCGGGGTCGGCTTCTCGTACGCGTGCTTGAACAGCAGGGACATGGCGTTGCCGTCGGAGCTGAACGGCAGGACGCCGGAGAGCAGCTCGTAGAGCATCGTGGCCAGCGCGTAGACGTCGGTCGCCGGCGACAGTTCCCCTCCGCGCACCTGCTCCGGCGCCATGTAGGCCGGGGTGCCGATCACCTCTCCGGCGCGGGTCAGGAGCGTCTCGGTGCCGCCGACCACCTTGGCGATCCCGAAATCGGTGACCTTGATGGCACCGCTCGTGGCGAAGAGCATGTTCTCCGGCTTGACGTCGCGGTGCAGCACCCCGCGCTCGTGTGCCGCGCTGAGCCCGGCGGCACACGCGAGGGCGATCGCGACGGCGTGCGGGGCGGTGAACCCGGTGGTCGAGAACCGGTCCCGCAACGTGCCGCCGGGCAGCAGCTCCATCACCAGCAGACAGAGGTCCTCGCGCTCGACGAAGTCGTAGACGGGGACGACGTGCGGGTGGTCGAGCGAGGCCAGGACGCGCGCCTCGGCCGTGAAGCGCCGGCGTACCGCCACGTCGGCCGCGACCGCCCTGGGCAGCTGCTTGATCGCGACCCGGCGGTGGAGCTGGCGGTGGCGGCCGGCGACGACCACTCCGAAGCCACCCTGGCCGATCACGTCCCCGATGTCGTACGCCGGGAGCGCATCGGCGATGAGGTGCCGCTCGATCGCCATCAGTCAGGTCGGGGTGGGGACGCGGGGTCCGAGCCGGCGTCCGGGGCCAGTGCGCGCGAGGCCTGCGGAGGTGCCACGTCGACTCCTCACTGTCGCCCTCTGGTCAACAGCGCCAACGAGTTCACGATCGGCGTCGGCGAGCGTACTCCCGGCCCTCCGGTCCTCGATCGCCTTCGTGCGGGGAGTGGGTGCCGGCTCACCCCGGCAGGGCTCGGGCCGACCACCGTCTCGGGCGGTCCTGGTCGGCCGGGGCGCTGGGTCGTAGCCTGTGCCTCTCCGATCCGGGTGCGCGAGGCCGGGGTGTGGCCCGGCCCGACCGGCCGCAGAGGAGCGCAGATGGGCGACGGAACGGCCCGGATCGGCGTCGAGGCCGGGGCAGGTCTGGTCGGACGGTTCGGGGAGGCCGTGGTCCTCGTCGCGCCGGAGACGGCAGCCGACGACGTCCCGACCGGACAGCTCCTGGACCTGGTCGAGGCCGCCGCGTCCGAGACCGGACGCCCGGGGGCTGCGATCGCCGCGCGGCTGGCCGGCTGGGTCGGCGGCCGCACACCGGTGGACGAGTCCGCGTTCGGGCTGGTCGCCCCGGTCGAGGACGGCGTCGTCGTCTTCCTGCGCGGCGCGGTGTGGGCTGAGGTCGTCGGCTCCGGGACGACGAGGCGGCTCTCCGGACGCCAGGCGCTGACCTGGGTCGACCAGGTCGTCCCGCTGCCCTTCGAGCAGGTGACGATCGGCAGTGAGGGGGAGGGACCGGTGCGTGTGCACCCCCGGTCCGAGCTGCGCTCCGGCGTGGTGCCCGCGCGCGGGTTCGTCCTCACCCCCTCCGGCGGGAGCCCGGCGGCAGCGGCCGAACCGGTGGGCTCTGCCGCAGCCGCGGCGCCGACCGCACCGGTCGGCCCTGCGGCGACGGCAGAGCCCGGACCCGAGCCGGTGGCGGACCGGCGGGGCCGGCCCGCCACGACCGAGACGCTGACGCCCCATCCGTCCTCCGCGTCCAGCGCCGACCAGGACACCCTCCCGGCACCGTCGGATCCCCGGGCCGAGCCCGAGGAACCCGGGCGGCCGGACACCGCGAGGATCGGCGCACCGCCCGAGGAGCAGCCGGTGGACGTCGGGATGACCGTGCTGGCGGCGCCGCCCGTGGGCGCGTTGGCCGCCGAGGGCGGACCCACCATCCTGCTGGACCGGGACTACGTCCTGGGCCGGGAGCCGCACAACGACCCGTCCGTGCAGGACGCGTCGGCGTCTCCGGTCGTCCTGCGCGACCCCGACAACCTCATCTCCCGGGTGCACGCGTACGTCTCGGTCGGCGACGGCTCCGTGTTCGTGCGTGACGCCCCGTCGGTCAGTGGCACCTACGTCGCGGCCCCCGGAGCGGAGGGCTGGACCCGCGTCGGCACGGAACCGACCCGGCTCCCGCCGGAGTGGAGCCTGCGGGTCGGCACGCGGGTGTTCGTCTTCAAGCCCACCGGAGCCGCTCGTCACGGGTGAGCGGGACCGCCGTCCTCCCTCCCAGCTGCCTGCGTGGCCGGACGTCGACTCCTCTCAGGCGCGCACGGGCTGGGAGACCCGACCCCGCCGGCCGACGTCCCTGAGCACCTGCCAGTCCCCGCTCCGCAGAGCGGTGAGGACGGCGTCGTCGAGCTGCACCTGCCTCTTGACCGCCGAGGTCACCGCCACGACGTCCTCCGGGTGGTGCCCGAGCACGATCCCGCCGACGACCCGGTGCTGCGAGACGACCAGCCGTCGGTACGAGGGGAGCGACGCATCCTCGGCGACGACCACCTCGTCCTCCGGCTCCGGCTGCACCCGGCCGATCGAGAACAGGTCCAGCCCGACCCCCTTGAGGACGGTGGCCGGCACCTCGGCGGTGAGCACCTCGTGCCCGCCCAGGGCGTTCACCGCCGCGACCTCGCCCTGCTTGGCCGCGATCGGCCACAGGCCCAGCACCCTGCCGTCGTGCTCGGCGACGTCGCCGGCGGCGTACACGCCGGGGATCCCCGTCTGCATCCGGTCGTCGACGAGAACGCCCTTGCCGACCGGGATGCCCGCACGCTCCGCCAGGTCGACGTTGGGCCGGATCCCGACCGCGGCCAGGAACAGGTCGCACCGCAGCGACCGCCGGTCCCGGAGCGTGACCCCGGTGACCCGTTCCTCGCCGGCCAGCGCGACCGCCTCGGCGCCGTGGAGGACCTGCATCCCGATGCCCTGGAGGTACCTGAGGACCAGTTCACTGCAGCGCGCGTCGATCTGGCGGGACAGCAACCTCGCGCCCCGTTCGAGCACCGTGACCCGCAGTCCCAGTTCGAGCAGGGAGTGTGCGGCCTCCAGCCCCAGCAGGCCGCCGCCGGAGACCATGGCGTCCCGGCACGCATGCTGCTGGGCGTAGGCCCGGACCTGCTGGGCGTCCCACGCCGAGCGCAGGACGAAGCTGCCGGGGCGGCCGAACCCGGTGACCGGGGGCTCGACGCCGCTGCTGCCCGTGGCCAGGATCAGCCGGTCGTAGGGGAGCACCTCGCCCGTACCGAGGAACACCCGGTGGGAGTCGAGGTCGATCTCGGTGGCGACGGTGTTGAGCCACGCGGTGATCTGGTGCTCGTCGTACCACTGCTCGGGCAGCAGGAAGAGTCCCTGCATCGCCGACCGGCCGTGGACCAGCCGCGAGATCCCCATCCGGTTGTAGAGCACGTGCGGCTCCTGGCCGACGATGTGGATCTCGCACTCGGGGTGTCCGCGCCGGACGAAGTCGGCGGCGGTGACTCCCGCGATGCCGTTGCCGAGGACGACCACGCTGACGATCGACCGGTCGAACTCCCGTGGCAGGGCACCGTCATCGGGTGTCCCGGGCTGGGGGGTCAGGGAGACCGTGACCGGTCCGCCCTCGATCCGCGCGGAGCAGGCCATCCGCGTGTTCTTCGCATACCCGAGCCGGCGCAGCGTGTCGAGCTCCTCCTCCTCGGGCGCCGACAGGCAGGACGTGCCGTCGAGGACCGCGACCGGGTCGGCGCCGCACACCCCCATCCGGCAGCCCGCCTCCAGCGGCAGGCCCGCACGCTCGGCGACCTCGAGCAGGCTCGTCCCGACCTCAGCGCTCACCGGGCCGTCGCCCTCGGCGAACCGCACCTCGCCGCCGTCCGGGTGCGCGTCGTCCCGAGCAGCCTCCGGCGACGGCCGGCTGACGGGGATGACGGGGAGCTGGGCACGCTGGTCGGCGGCGGCCTCCTCGTCGTACTGGCGCGCCACCACCGCGGTGCGGGCGACCCACAGGACGGACAGGACCAGCACCAGGGCCTGGATCGGCCAGCGCAACCAGGGGGCCTGGATGCCGGTGATCGTGGCGAACGAGTCCGCCAGGACGACGCCGGCGAACCAGTAGAAGAGGTTGATGGCCGCCGCGGCCCACACCGCGATCGTGACCGCCGTCCGGAGCGGCAGGAGCGCCTCCGCCGCGTAGAACAGCCCGACGCTGCCGAGGAAGTAGAGGGCCAGTTCCCCGTAGGTGGCGGTCCACGGCCGGTCGCCGGCCGCGGCGAGGGTGGAGAAGAAGCCCAGCACGAACCCGGGCAGCGCCGCGACGAACAGCTTCCGCGGCGCGGTCCACGCCGGGTCGTCCTCGTGCAGGTCGGCCTGGTAGGCGCTGATCGGCTGGAAGTCGTAGCAGTTCTTCGTGCAGGCGACGCAGGGCCGGCAGTGGCTGTTGGGGACCCGGACGTACGGCGTCTGGCCGTAGACGCGCTGCAAAGGCAGGAGCGGGCAGATCTGGCTGCACCAGCCGCTCTTGCCCTTGAACAGGAAGCCGCCGAGGAAGGCTGCGGAGATGACCACCGAGAGGAGCACGCCGGTGGCCGGCCCGCTGCCGTTGAAGACCGCCAGACGGGCACCGGCGATGCCGAAGAACAGCACCATCGCCACGATGAAGGCCCGTCGTTGCCACCACTCCGGGACCGTGAACCCGCGGGTGAACCCGAGGACGCGGGGCGCCTGGTTGGCAGCGGCCAGCGGGCAGATGTTGCGCCACAGCCCCGGCGCCACGAAGAACAGGATCGGCAGCAGCGGGACGATCACGCCGAAGAAGACGAACAGCCCACCCGCCGGCCTGACGACCAGCGCGACGACCACCGCGACGTAGGCGAGGACGCTGACGACCCGGACCGCGCGCCACACGCCGAGCGGGACCCGCGTGCGCATCTCGGTGTAGACGGGGAACAGCGCCTCGCCCGTGCGCGGCGTCCTGCCCAGCGCCCGGTCCCACGCCACCGCCAGCCGCGAGGGAGCGGTCGGGGCGGCGGGTGGCGGTGGGACGGCGTCCCCCCCGCCGGCGAGCACGGTCGCCATGGCCGCGGGGACCGGGGCGCGCTCGCGCGCGCCGATCACCAGGATCTCGGTGGATCCCAGGCGGACGACGTCCCCCGGCTCGAGGACCACGCGGCCGTCGACGCGCGTCCCGTTGACGAACGTCCCGTTGCGGCTGTCGAGGTCGACGAGCGACAGGGCGACCGGGCTCGGCACCAACCTCAGGTGGCGGCGGGACACGCTCTGGTCGGACAGGTCCAGACCCCCGGACTCCCGGCCCACCTCGAGCGCGCGGGTCAGCACCACGCGCCGGGGCTCCTGCCCGCGTTCCCTGATCTCGATGACGGGGAAGCCGGCCATCTGGTTCCTTCCCACCCGACCCGAGCGTGACCCGGGTCCTTCAGAAGTGCAGTCCCGTGGTGGTGAACACCCACAGCGAGGAGGTGAGCCACAGCCCGACCACGCCGGTGAACAGCGCGCCCCCGGCAACGGGCACGACCCAACGAGGCCGGTCGCGGCGGCTGAGGACGAGCATCTTGACCACGAAGGCGCCGTAGAGGAAGCAGCCCAGCAGGGAGTGCACCAGGACCCGGGGGGAGCCCCCCTGGAAGCCCAGGGCGTAGAGGCAGTGGACGGCCACCGGCACGGTGGCCAGGACCGCGATCCGTCCCGACCAGCGGTGGACCGCGTGGGCCCGGCCGCTCGCCGCGGCGTCGTACATGCGACCGGCCGTCAGCAGCTGGACCACGGCGAGGACGGCCGCGAGCGTGGTGAGCCACGTCTTCACGTACAGCGGCCCGGAGAACCCGACGACGTTGAGGGCGTACCCCGCCGGCTCGTGTTCCCGGCCGTACACCCCGAGCGCCACGGCCACGGCCGAGCCGACCAGGACGAAGGTGAGCAGTGGCAGCCGGTACCGGTCACGGGTCGCACGGGCCAGTTCGGTGGTGGCGGTCATGACGACGGCTGCTCCTCGCGCACGGGGGTGTCAGCTGCGGGGGCCGGGCCCACCTCACTGGCCGACCACGGTGTCCACCCCGTCGATGGGGGTGACCTCGTGGTCGGCCCCTCCGAGCGTGACGGTGGTGTTCTCCAGGTCCAGTGCCGGCGCCGGGCTCCGGTCCCCGTCGACGTTCTGGATCCCGACCTGCGTGCCGTCCGGGAGCACCACCCAGCCGATCCGGGTCGCCAGGCCGTCGATCGTCGTCCGGGCCTCGTAGATCCCGGCCGGAGGACGGGCCTCGTCCGCGGAGAACAGCCACGCCTGCCCGGTGCTCGTCACGACGGTGCCGGACAGGGTCGCACCGGAGACCGTCCCGATGAGCGCGGCGGTGTCGCGTCCGGTCAGCACGACCTGGTCGCCGGTCACCGAACCCTGCAGCCAGGACTCGACGCTGCTCCCGTCGCACAGGTACGCCGCCGCCCGGTCACCGTTGACGGCGACCGCCACCGTCGCCTCGCGCCCGCCGGTCCGGCCGGCGTACACGGCCTGCGCAGCCGCCGGCTCGGCGGTCGGGGACGGTGCGGCCTCGGCCGGCGACGGGGACGGCGGCGGCGCGGCCGACGTCGGTGCGCTGTAGTCCGGGGCGCTGTAGCTCGACGAGCTCGTCGCCGCCGTCGGCGCCCCGACCAGCTCGTTCACCCACAGGAGAACGCCGGCCAGCACCACGACGGAAGCCAGGGTGAGCAACGGACCTCGAGCGCTCATCGCCACGTCACCGTCCTGTCCCGCTCGGACGTCGATGGCCGTCCGTCGGCCTGACCGGGTGACCGACGCGAGGCGCGACCTGCCGAACCGTCCCACGACCCGCGGGGAGCGCGAAGGGCCTTCAGTCCCTGACGGGTGCTGGCGACGTACTGGAACGGCCCTCGTCAGCAGATGGACCCCCCTGCCCCCCACAGCTCGCAGGCTCGCAGCGGGCCCCTGAAGGGGGGGCCGGGGACGGGGGTCCTTCACCCGACCCGGCGCAGCACCTCCGGGGAGAGCTGGTCGACCGACGTGTGACCGCTCAGGCCCAGCGTCAGGTCGAACTCGCCGAGCACGTCGGACACCACCTGCCGCACGCCCTCCTCGCCGGCGAGGGCCAGCCCCCAGGCGAACGGCCGGCCGAGCAGCACCGCCCGCGCGCCGAGCGCCACCGCGACGAGGACGTCGGCGCCGCTGCGCACCCCGCTGTCGAGCAGCACCGGCGCCCGGTCGGCCACCGCGGCCACCACGTCGGGCAGGGCGTCGAGCGCGGAGATGGAGCGGTCCACCTGCCGGCCGCCGTGGGTGCTGACCACCAGGCCGTCCACGCCCTCGTCGAGCGCCCGGCGGGCGTCGTCGGGGTGCAGCACGCCCTTGAGCACGATCGGCAGGCGGGTGCGCGCCCGCAGCCAGGCGAGGTCGGCCCAGGTGATCGAGGGCCGGGAGTAGATGGCGAGGAACGTCTCGACGGCGGCCCGCGGCAGCGGAGAGCGCAGGTTGTCCAGCAGCGGCCCGGGCCAGGCCCGCGCCATGCCGACCAGGGCCCGGACGGCGGACAGCGTCGGCCGCGGCTGCCGGTCCCGGCTCGCGGCGGCCCCCGCCCGTGCCGGAGCGGGAGCGGCGCCCGCCCGCTCCTCGACCAGCCGGCGGAACACCGGGTCGGAGGTGTACTGCGCGATGCCCTTGCCCAGCGCGAACGGCAGGTGGCCCAGGTCCAGGTCGCGCGGGCGCCAGCCGAGCATCGTGGTGTCGAGGGTGACCACCAGCGCGTCGCAGCCGGCGGCCTCGGTCCGGCCGACGAGGCTCTCGACGAGCTCGTCGGACGTCGACCAGTACAGCTGGGACCACCGCGGGGCTGGGTGGGGGCCGGAATCCATGACGGCAGCGCACTCCTCCATCGACACCGAGGCCTGGTTGGAGAAGACCATCGGCACGCCGAGGGACGCCGCGGCGCGGGCCACGGCGAGGTCGGCCGCGGGGTGCACCAGCTCGAGCGCGCCGACCGGGCCGAG
This sequence comes from Geodermatophilus sp. URMC 65, assembly GCF_053502545.1. Classification (NCBI taxonomy): domain Bacteria; kingdom Bacillati; phylum Actinomycetota; class Actinomycetes; order Geodermatophilales; family Geodermatophilaceae; genus Geodermatophilus; species Geodermatophilus sp. URMC 65. Next base: position 2,185,463 of record NZ_CP199954.1, on the reverse strand, counting down.
CAGCAGGGGCGCGGGCAGCCGCCGCCCGAACAGCTCCACCGAGGTGTCGCGCACGCTCACGTCCCGCAGCACCCGGGGGACGACGGCCCACCGGTCGAACGCCGCGCGGTTGGCCCGCTGCGTCCCCTCGTCCCCGGCGCCGCCCGCGACGTAGGAGTAGGCGCGGGCGCCCAGCCGCTCGCGCGCGCGGCGCTGCAGCGCCCGGGCCGCGGTGGGCACCCGCGGCCGGTGGCCGTACACCCCCGCCCGGTAGACCTCGTCCTGTCGGCGGCGACCGGTGCCCGCTGCTGAGTCCACGGCGGACACCGTAGTGAGCGGTACGTCACGTGCTGTCCTCGCCGGTGCTCGTCCACCACGTGCCGCTGCGTGCTGCGTCCCTGCGTGACCTCGCGAGCCCGGGCACGTCCCGTCGCGCGGTCCCGGTCGCACTTTCTGCGGACACGCCGTAGCGACACGCGCGACCCGTCGGTGACCCGGGGTCCGCGGCCGGTCCCGCCCGGCATCATGGTCGGCACCGGGGCGCCGCAGGTGCGCCGGCGCAGAACCAGGGGGAACAGCACGTGCAGGTGGCCACCCGGCCTCGTCGTTGGGCCCGACTCCGCGCCCCGGGCCGTTCCTCGCTCGTCGGTCCAGGGCGCCTCCGCGGTCGCTCCGCTCCTCGCTCGCCGGCGCTCGCTGCGATGCCCACTCCCTGTCGGCGCCCGCCTCGCTGCGATGCCCCCACGGCTGTCGTCGGGCCGGCGTCCGTCGTCGTGATGGCGCTCGCCCTGCTCTGTGCCGGGATCGCCCTCGCCGGGCCCGCGACCGCCGTCGACGACGTCGCCCGTCCGGACGCCCGCGTCACCCACGGTCCCAGCTGCCGCCCCGGCGGCGTGGTCGTCGAGGTCACCGGCGGCACCGTCGGCTACGCGGTCACGCTGGGCACCGGACGCCGTCCCGCGGGGGAGGACGCCGCCGACGTCGCGCCCGGCGCCGTCGTCGTGCTCAGCACCGGCGAGGTCGACTGGGGCGAGACCATCGACCCGTTCCTCGAGTACACGGCCCTCGACGGCTCGGGCGACGCCTGGGTCGACGACCTGACCGGCTACCGCTTCACCCGGCCGGCCGCCGAGGACTGCGCCGCCATCAGCCCGCCCGGCGGAGCGGCGGTGGTCCCGCAGTCCGGGAAGCCGGTGCCGGTCCCGGGACTGCCCGACCCGAGCACCGTGACCTCCGCGGGCATCGCCGACGGCGCACCGGCCGTCGCGGTCGCAGCAGCGGAGGCGGCCGCGGTCACCGGCGGCGTCCCGTGGCCGCTGCTGGCCGCCGGCGGGTCGCTGGTCGCCGCAGGCGCCGGAGTCACCCTCGTCGCCGGGAGCCGGCGGCCCGAGGCGGGGCGCCGGACGCCGTCGTCCACCGGGAGCGCCTGAGCGCTCCGTCGGCGACGATGGACAGGTGGCCCGCCCCGAGGACGCCCTGGCTCCGGACCTCCCCGCCGAGCACGTACCCGGGGACGTGGCCGATGTCCCGGGTGCGGCACCCCGGCCGGCCGAGACCTGGCTGCGCATCGTGCAGGTGCACGACCGCATCACCCGCCGCGTCGACTCCGCCCTGCACCGCCGGCACGACCTCTCGCTCACCGGGTACGAGGCGCTGCGCCGGATCGCCGAGGCCCCCGGCGAGCGGGCCTCGATGGGAGAGCTCGCCGAGGCGCTCGGCATCTCCCGTGCCGGGGTGACCAGCACCGTCACCCGCCTGGTCACCGAGGGGCTCGTCGTCCGGGAGCGCTCGTCGGGTGACAAGCGGCTGCTGCACGCCCGGCTCACCTCCGCCGGGCGGGCCAAGGTCGAGGAGGCCCGCCCGACGCACGACGACCTGGTGGCGCACCTGCTCACCCTCCTGGGGGACGACGCCGCCGTCGTCACCGACGCCCTCGCCCGCGTCTCCGCGGCGGCCCGGACCCGCCGCTGAAGGACACGGCCACCCGGCCCCGTCCAGGGCACCGCCCCGAGCTCGCGAGGGGTGGGGAGGACGGGGTCCTTCCACCGTCCGGGGACACTTCAAGCCCGTAGTGTTTCCGTTCCGCCGAGTGCGGGCAGGACGCGATCATGCAGGTGGGGATCGAGCAGTGCTCCGTGGTCGTGCCGACCGTCGGCCGGCCGTCGCTGGACGTGCTCCTCGACGCCCTCGCGCAGGCCCCGGGACCGCGCCCGGCCGAGCTGGTGCTGGTCGACGACCGGCCCACCGGCGAGCCGCTGCGCCCCGAGCGGCCCGGCCTGCCGCCCGTGCGGGTGGTGCGCACCGGGGGCGGTGGCCCGGCCCGCGCCCGCAACCTCGGCTGGCGCAGCGTGCGCACCGAGTGGGTGGCCTTCCTCGACGACGACGTCGTCCCCGACCCCGACTGGTACCAGCGGCTCGCCGAGGACCTCTCCGACCTGTCGGCCGACGTGGCCGGCAGCCAGGGCCGGGTGCGGGTGCCGCTGCCGGAGGACCGCCGGCCCACCGACTGGGAGCGCGGCACCGCCGGCCTGGCCACCAGCTCCTGGATCACCGCAGACCTCGCCTACCGCCGCGCCGCCCTGGCCGCCGTCGGCGGCTTCGACGAGCGCTTCCCGCGCGCCTTCCGCGAGGACTCCGACCTGGCGCTGCGAGTGGTGGACACCGGCGCCCGGCTGGTCCGCGGGCGGCGCTGGATCACCCACCCGGTGCGCCCGGTCGACCGCTGGGTGAGCGTCCGCGTGCAGGCCGGCAACGCCGACGACGTCCTCATGCGGCGGCTGCACGGCCCCGACTGGCGCGAGCGCGCCGACGCGCCGCTGGGCCGCCGGCCGCGGCACCTGGCCGTCACCGCCGCCGGGCTGGCCGCCGTCGGGCTGGCCGCCGCCCGCCGGCCGCGCGCCGCGCTCGTCGCCGCCGCGGCCTGGGCCGTCGGCACGGGTGAGTTCGCCTGGGCGCGGATCGCCCCCGGCCCGCGCGACCGCGCCGAGGTCGGCACCATGCTCGCCACCAGCGCCCTGATCCCGCCGCTGGCCACCTGGCACTTCCTGCGCGGCGCCGTGCAGCACCGCCGGGTGCGGCCGTGGCGCGGCCTGCCCGACCTGGTGCTGTTCGACCGCGACGGCACCCTCGTGCGCGACTACCCGTACAACGGCGACCCGGCGCTGGTGACGCCCGTGCCCGGCGCGCGGGAGGCCGTCGACGCGCTGCGCGCCCGCGGGGTCCGGGTCGGCGTGGTGAGCAACCAGTCCGGTGTGGCCCGCGGGCTGATCACCCGCGCGCAGGTCGACGCCTGCATGGCCCGGCTCGACGAGCTGCTCGGCCCGTTCGACACCGTCCAGGTCTGCCCGCACGGGCCGGACGACGGGTGCACCTGCCGCAAGCCCGCGCCCGGGATGGTCAAGGCCGCCTGCGCCGAGCTCGACGTCGACCCGGCCCGATGCGTCGTCGTCGGCGACATCGGGGCCGACGTCGAGGCCGCGGCCGCCGCCGGGGCCTCCGGGATGCTCGTCCCCACGCCGGTGACGCGGCGGGCCGAGGTCGAGGCGGCCCCTCGTCGCGCCGCCACGATCCCCGAGGCGGTCGCGCAGGTCCTGGCGGGTGAGTGGTGAGCGAGCTGGCGAGCTCACCCATGAGCACAGCACCCCGGGGAACGCGGCCGACGAGCGCCAGCGAGGAGGACGCGTGACCCGCACGGTCCTGGTCGCGCGGCTGGACTCGGTCGGCGACGTCCTGGTCCAGGGGCCGCTGGTGCGGGCCGTGGCCGCCGGCGCCGACCGCGTCGTGTTCCTCGCCGGCCCCGCCGGTGCCGAGGCGGCCCGGCTGCTGCCCGGCGTCGACGAGGTCTGGACCTGGGCCTGCCCCTGGATCCTCGGCGACCCGCCGCCGGTCGACGCGGACGACCTCGGTGCGCTCACCGACCGGGTCCGGGCCCTGGCCCCGGACGAGGCGCTGGTCTCGACGTCCTTCCACCAGTCGCCCCTGCCGCTGGCGCTGGTGCTGCGCACCGCCGGCGTGCCGCGGATCTCGGCGATCAGCGTCGACTACCCCGGGTCGCTGCTCGACGTCCGTCACCGGGTCGACGACGACCTGCCCGAGCCCGAGCGGGCCCTGTCCCTGGCCCGCGCCGCGGGCTTCGACCTGCCGGCCGGCGACGGCGGCCGGCTCGCCCTGCGCCGGCCCCTGCCCCCGGTGGCGCACGAGCCCGGCTACGTCGTCGTCCACCCCGGGGCGAGCGTCCCCGCGCGCGTCTGGCCGGCCCAGCGCTGCGCCGAGGCGGTGGCGGCGCTCGCCGACGCCGGCCACCGGGTGCTGGTCACCGGCGGGCCGGGCGAGCGGGCGCTCACCGCGGCCGTCGCCGGTACCCGCGGCGTCGACCTGGGCGGTGCGCTGAGCCTGGCCGAGCTGGCGGCGCTGCTCGACGGCGCCGCCGCGGTCGTCGTCGGCAACACCGGCCCGGCGCACCTGGCCGCCGCCGCCGGGACCCCGGTGGTCTCGCTGTTCTCCCCGGTCGTGCCCGCCGCGCGCTGGGCGCCCTACGGCGTCCCCACCGTGCTGCTCGGCGACCAGGACGCCCCCTGCCGGCTGACCCGGGCCCGCGAGTGCCCGGTGCCCGGCCACCCCTGCCTCGCGTCGGTGACCGCGGACGACGTCGTCGCGGCTGTGGAGAAGTTGGTGAGCTCGTGAGGGTCCTGCTCTGGCACGTGCACGGTTCGTGGACGACGGCGTTCGTCCAGGGCCGCCACGAGTACCTGCTCCCCGTCACCCCGGACCGCGGCCCGGACGGCCTCGGCCGGGCGCGCACCTGGGAGTGGCCGGCGTCGGCCCGCGAGGTGACCCCGGAGCGGCTGCGCGAGGAGGACGTCGACGTCGTCGTGCTGCAGCGCACCCGCGACCTGGAGCTGGTCCGGGACTGGCTGGGCCGCGAGCCGGGCCGCGACCTGCCCGCGGTCTTCCTCGAGCACAACGCGCCGGGCCTGGAGCCGGGGGACGGGCCGGTCCCGCACACCAGGCACCCGCTGGCCGACCGCGGCGACATCCCGATCGCGCACGTCACGCACTTCAACCAGCTCTTCTACGACAACGGCCGGGCGCCGACGACGGTCATCGAGCACGGCATCGTCGACCCCGGCGAGCGCTGGACCGGCGAGCTGGCGCGGGCCGCCGTCGTCACCAACGAGCCGGTGCGCCGCGGCCGGACCGTGGGCGCCGACCTGCTGCCCGGGCTGGCCGCGGTCGCCCCGGTCGACGTCTTCGGCATGGGGCTCACGGGCCTGCACCAGCGCTACGGCCTCGACCCCGACCGCGTCGCGCTGTACGACGACCCGCCGCAGGCCGCGATGCACGCCGAGCTGGCCCGCCGCCGGGTCTACGTGCACCCGGTCCGGTGGACCTCCCTCGGGCTCTCGCTGCTCGAGGCGATGCACCTGGGCCTGCCGGTGGTCGCCCTGGCCACCACCGAGGTGGTGGAGGCGGTGCCGGCCGAGGCCGGCGTGCTCTCCACCCGTCCCGACGTCCTGTGGGACGCCGTCCGCACCTACCTGCACGATGAGGACGCCGCCCGACTGGCCGGCAAGGCGGCACGCGCCGCCGCGCTGGAGCGGTACGGCCTTCCCCGGTTCCTCTCCGATTGGGATGCCCTACTCGAGGAGGTGACCCGGTGAGGATCGACCTGGTCAGCGAACACGCCAGCCCGCTCGCCGCGATCGGCGGCGTGGACGCCGGCGGGCAGAACGTGCACGTCGCGGCGCTCGCCGCGGGCCTGGCCCGCCGCGGGCACGCGGTGACCGTGCACACCCGGCGGGAGGACCCCGACCAGCCCGACCGCGTCACCACGGCCGACGGCTACGACGTGGCGCACGTGACCGCCGGGCCGGCCGCGGTGCTGCCCAAGGACGACCTGCTGCGGCACATGCCCGAGTTCGCCGCGGGGCTGCGCCGGGAGTGGGCGCAGCGGCCGCCGGACCTGGTGCACGCGCACTTCTGGATGAGCGGGCTGGCCTCGGTCGCCGCCGCGGGCGCCGTGCCGGTCGTGCAGACCTTCCACGCCCTCGGCTCGGTCAAGCGCCGCCACCAGGGTGCGGCCGACACCTCGCCGCCGCAGCGCATCGAGCTGGAGCGCTCGCTGTGCCGGAACGTCAGCCACGTCGTCGCCACCTGCTCCGACGAGGTCTTCGAGCTGCGCCGGCTGGGCCTCGACAGCGACCGGGTCTCGGTCGTGCCCTGCGGGGTGGACACGAGCGTCTTCACCCCGCGCGGCCCGGTTGCTCCGCGCACGCCCTCCTCTCCCCACGACCCGGCCGCCGCCCGCGGTGAGCGGAAGCGGCTGCTGGTCCTGGGGCGCCTGGTCGAGCGCAAGGGGCAGGAGGACGCCGTCCGGGCCCTCGCCGCCGTCCCGGACGCCGAGCTCGTCGTCGTCGGCGGGCCGCCGGCCGCGGAGCTGGACGGCGACTCGGAGGTGCGCCGGCTCCGCGCGGTCGCGGCCTCGCTGGGCGTCGCCGACCGGCTGGTGTTCACCGGCGCCGTGGCGCGCGCCGACGTCCCGGCGTGGATCCGCTCGGCCGACGTCGTGCTGGCCGTGCCCTGGTACGAGCCCTTCGGCATCACCCCGCTGGAGGCCATGGCCTGTGGCCGCCCGGTGGTCGCCACCGCGGTCGGCGGGCTGCAGGACTCCGTCGCCGACGGGGTCACCGGCGACCTGGTCCCGGCCAGGGACCCGGCCCGGCTCGGCGCGGTGCTCGCCGCGCTGCTGGCCGACGACGCCCGGCGTGCCGCCTACGGCGCGGCCGGGGTGCGGCGCGCCCGCAACCGCTACCGGTGGGCCCGCGTGGTCGCCGACACCGACACCGTCTACCGGCAGGTCCTGGACGGCCCCGTACGCACCGATGGCAGCGACAACAGCCCCGTGGAGGTCGCCCGATGAACCCGCTGTCCGAGGCCCCGCACTCCGCCAGCGAGGTCGTCTCGCCGGACACCTGCACCCACCTGACCGGCGCCGACCACGTCGCCTCGCTGACCACCGCGCTGCGGTCGCTGGACGGCCAGCTCGACACCCTGGACCGCTGGGGGCGGCTGCTCGCCGACGTGCTGTGCGGCGAGCACCGCGGCCGACTGCTCGCGGCGGGCAACGGCGGCAGCGCCGCGCAGGCGCAGCACCTGACCGCGGAGCTGGTCGGCCGCTACCGGGCCGACCGGCCGCCGTTCTCGGCGATCTGCCTGACCGCGGAGACCTCGTCGCTCACCGCGATCGCCAACGACTACCCGGCCGACGAGCTGTTCGCCCGGCAGGTCGAGGCGCACGGGCGGGCCGGGGACGTGCTGGTGCTGCTGTCGACCTCCGGCCGCAGCCCCAACGCCGTCGCCGCCGCCCGCCGGGCCCGGGAGTGCGGCATCACCGTGCTGGCGATGACCGGACCGGCGCCCAACCCGCTGGCCGCGGCGTGCGACGACGCGGTCTGCATCGACTCCCCGTGGACGGCGACCGTCCAGGAGTGCCACCTGGTCGCACTGCACCTGGTGTGCGCCGCCTTCGACGCGGCGGTGCTCGCCGAGCCCGCCCGCGTGCCGGAGACCCGGCTCGGGGTCGCGCAGTGAAGCCGCTCGTCGTCGTCGGCGACGCGCTGCTCGACGTCGACCTGGTCGGGACGGCCTCGCGGCTCACCCCCGACGCGCCGGTGCCGGTCGTCGAGGACGTCGAGACCCGCGAGCGCCCGGGTGGTGCGGCCCTGGCCGCGGTGGTCGCGGCCCAGGGCACCCACCGGGAGGTCGTGCTGGTCACCCCCATGGCCGACGACGAGGACGCCGACCGGCTGCGCGCGCTGCTGGCCGGCCGGGTGCGGCTCGTCGAGATCCCGGCGACCGGCGGCACGGCGGTGAAGCGCCGCGTGCGGGTGGGCGACCACTCGGTGGCGCGCATCGACAGCGGCGCCCCGGTGGCCGGGCTGGGCGAGCTGCCCGCGGAGGCGGTCCGGGTCGTGCGGCAGGCCGCCGCGGTGCTGGTCGCCGACTACGGCCGGGGGACGACGGCCGACCCCGCCGTCCGGGCGGTACTCGCCGAGGCCGGCGGACCGATCGTCTGGGACCCGCACCCGCGCGGCGCGGACCCCGTCCCGCACACCCGGCTGGTCACGCCCAACGGCGTCGAGGCCGCCCGCGTGGCCTCGTTGGCCGGGGTGGCCGCCGAGGGCGACGGGCTGGCCGCGGTCGGGGCGCGGGCCGAAGCGCTGATCCGGCACTGGGGCGTCGGCGCGGTGGCCGTGACCCTCGGTGCCCGCGGCGCGCTGCTCTCCTACGGCGAGGGTGCGCCGATGGTCGTGCCCGCGACGCCGGTGACCGGCGGCGACCCGTGCGGCGCCGGCGACTCGTTCGCCGCCGCCGCCGCGCTCGCGCTGGCCGACGGGGCGGTGACCGGCGAGGCGGTGGCGGCGGCGGTCGCCTCCGCCGGGGCGTTCGTGGCCCGCGGCGGTGCGTCGGCCTGGGACGTCGAGGCGGCTGCCGAGCCGGACGTCGTCGCCGAGCCCGGGGCCGACGGCGTCATCGCCCGGGTCCGGGCGGCGGGCGGGACGGTGGTCGCCACCGGCGGCTGCTTCGACCTGCTGCACCCCGGTCACGTCGCGACGCTGCGGGCCGCCCGCGGGCTGGGCGACTGCCTGCTGGTGTGCATCAACTCCGACGACTCGGTGCGCCGGCTCAAGGGCCCGTCCCGGCCGCTGGTGACCGCCGCCGACCGAGCACGCGTACTGGAGGCGCTGGAGTTCGTCGACGCGGTCGTCGTGTTCGACGAGGACACCCCGGCCGAGGTGATCGGCCGGCTGCGGCCGGACGTCTGGGCCAAGGGCGGGGACTACGCCGGCGCCGACCTGCCCGAGGCCGCGGTGCTGCGGCGCTGGGGCGGCCAGGCGGTCGTGCTGCCCTACCTCGACGGGCATTCCACGACGGCCCTGGTCGAGCGCTCCCGGCAGAAGGACCCCGTTCTCCCCACGCTTCGCGAGCTCAGCGCGGGACCCGGAACGGGGCCTTGAGCGGTCCGGGTCAGCGACCCGCTGCGGTGGTGTTGCGGCCGCTCGGGCTGGGGGACCTGCTGACCGGCGTGCCCGCGATCAGGGCGGTGCGCGCCGCGGTGCCCGGCCACCGGCTGGTGCTGGCCACGACCACGGCGCTCCAACCGCTGGCCTCGTTGATCGACGCGGTCGACGAGGTGCTGCCCGCCCGCGAGCTGGAGCCGCTGGACTGGTCCGGTCCGCCGCCGGAGCTCGCCGCCGACCTGCACGGCAAGGGGCCGGCCTCGCACGTCGTGGTCGCCGACCTGCGCCCGGACCGGCTGCTCACGTTCGACAGCCCCGGCTACCCCGGGCCGACCTGGTACCCCGACGAGCACGAGGTGCGGCGCTGGTGCCGGCTCGTGGCGGAGGGCCTGGGGGTGGACGCCGACCCCGACGCGCTCGACCTCGCCGTCCCCCCGGTGCCCTCCCCGGCGCCGGCGGGCGTCGCGCTGGTGCACCCGGGCGCGGCGTTCCCCGGCCGGCGCTGGCCGGCCGACCGGTTCGCCGCCGTCGCCCGGCACCTGGCCGCCGCGGGGCTCGACGTCCGGGTCACCGGTGGCCCGGACGAGGTGCCCCTCGCCCGGGAGGTCGCCGAGGGTGCCGGGCTGGGGGAGGGCGCCGTGCTCGCCGGGCGGACGACGACGCTCGAGCTGGCCGCGGTCGTCGCCGGCGCGCGGGTCGTGGTCAGCGGCGACACGGGCATGGCGCACCTGGCGACCGCCTACCGCCGTCCCTCGGTGGTGCTGTTCGGGCCGGTGTCGCCGGCGCTGTGGGGGCCACCGGCCAGGGCCGCGAAGCAGGGGGCACTGCACGTCGTCCTCTGGCACGGCGACGGCACCGGCGACCCGTGGGGCACCGAGCTCGACCCGGCGCTGGGGGAGGTGACCGTCGAGGAGGTCACCGCGGCGCTCGACGACCTGCTGGCCCGCACCTGACCTGCCCCACGCTCGCACCTGAGCTGTCCCTGCCGCACCTCCCCCGCTGCTTACAGAGCGGAGCAGGGGAAGAGGTTGGCGAGTGCAGGTCGTGGGGTCACGGCAGGGGGCAGCGGCAGTCGGGGACGGGTGCGGTCCGGGGACCGCGGTGTCACCGCTGCCGCAGCGCGTCGAACAGGACGGTCTGCAGGTCGGTCGGGTCGACCGCGGAGTAGGCCGCGCCGCCGGTCGCGTCGGCGATCTGCTCGAGCGCGCCCAGGTCGGCGTCCGGGCCGAGCGCGACACCGATGACCTTGATCGGCCGCACGGGGTCGGCCTCGCTGCGCAGCGTGTCCAGCAGCTCGTCGAGCTCGACGCCCTGGGAGTCCTCGTTGGTCCCGTCGGTGACCACCAGCACGCTGTTCACGGCGGTGGGGTCGAAGTCCGAGCGCGCCGCCCGGACCGCGTCCAGGGTGGTGTCGTACAGGCCGGTGCCGCCGGGGCTCAGCCGGTCGGGGATGGTGTCGAGCTCCTCGTCTAGCAGCTCCCGCTGGACGGTGCCCTCGACCTCCGTCTCGAGCGCCCGGGTCGGCACCGCCTCGGTCCAGTCCCGGTCCCCCTCCAGCTCGGCGGCGAAGAACCACAGGCCGAGCGCGAAGTTGCCCGGCACCAGCGTCAGCGTGCTCTTGGCGGCGTCGCGGGCGAGCGTGGCGCGGGTGCCGTCGCCGGCCGGGGCCTCCATGGAGGTGGAGATGTCGAAGACGGTGAGGATCCGGGACGGCGCAGCCAGCTCCGACAGCTGGGCGAGCAGCGCCTGCACCTGGCCGGGGTCGAGCTGCAGCGCCCGCGGGGCCGCCTCCTGGATGCCCGCTGCCCCGGCGCCGGCCGGCGGGGTGCCGTCCGTGCCGCGGAAGCCGGCCGCCAGCGCGGCCGTGCGGGCGGCGTCCGAGGTCAGCGCCCTCACGACGGCGTCCACCGCGGCAGCGTCCGGAGTCGAGGCGGTGCCGACCCGGACCAGCGGGTAGTCCAGCCCCGGCGAGCCCTCCTCCGGGTAGACGGCGACCAGCTGCGGGTCCTCGGCGTCGGCGTTGGCCGCCCACACCTCCTGCTCGCTGACCGGCACCAGCGGCGCGTCGGGCGCACCCTCAGCGCCGGCGGTCAGCGCGTCGGCCGGCGAGACCGACGGGCCGCGCTCGGCGGCGAGCACGGTCTGCACCACGGCGTTGTCGGCGTCCTCGCCGCCGCCCAGCGCGGTCCGGACGGCGCTCAGCGCGGCCAGGGCCTCGGCGCTGGTCGCGAGGTCCGGGACGGCGATGCCCTGCTCGCTGGCCAGCGCCGTGGCCCAGGCCGGCGCCCCGTCGGCCCAGCCCAGCGCGTCGACCGCGGCCCGGCTGGTGGCCAGCACCACGGGGGAGGAGGCGACCGACCCGACGGTCTCCAGGGTGGCGTCCCCTGCGCGGGCCGCCCACAGCGAGGAGTCGGGCACCCACAGGTGCGGGAGGTCCCCGGCGTCCAGTGCGCCGAGGTCGCCGACGGTCTGCACCGGCTGCTGGGCGGTCACCTCGGCGGACGCGCAGTCCTCGGGCCGCAGTCCCTCGGCGTCGTCCAGCAGCTGCTCGGCGACGGGGGCGAGCTCGGGGGCGACCGCGACCCGCACCACCGCGGGGTCCTCGCAGTCGCCGCTCGCGGCGCCGACGGCCCACCACGTGAGGCCGCCGGCGAGCAGCACCACCGCGGCCACGGCCACGGCGATCAGGACCTGCGGCGTGAGCGGCGCCGACCGGCGCGCGGCTGAGGTGGCGGCGTGGCGGCCCATCGTGCAGCTCCCCCGTCCAGGTGGTCAGCGTCCCCGGCGACCCCCGCGACCGCCCACTACACAGTAGATGCGATCGCTGACCCGCTGTGGATCACCCGACGCGGACGTCGGCGGCTTGCAGCTGCTCGGCGAACCAGGCCATCGTGCGCCGCAGCCCCTCCTCCGAGGGCACCGTCGGCCGCCAGCCCAGCAGCTGCTCGGCGCGGGTGGTGTCGGGACGGCGGACCTTGGGGTCGTCCACCGGGAGGTCGATGAAGGAGATCTCCGACGACGAGCCGGTCAGCTCGACGATCCACTCGGCCAGCCGCAGCATCGACAGCTCGTCGGGGTTGCCGATGTTGACCGGGCCGGTGTGGTGCGAGAAGGCCATCGCGAGGATGCCGCGCACGGTGTCGTCGACGTAGCAGATGGACCGGGTCTGCGAGCCGTCGCCGGCGACGGTCAGCGGCCGGCCGGAGAGCGCCTGCCCGACGAAGGCCGGGATGGCGCGGCCGTCGTCCGGGCGCATCCGCGGCCCGTAGGTGTTGAAGATCCGGACGATGCCGGTGTCGGTGCCCTTCGACGTCCGGTAGGCCGTCGTCATCGCCTCGCTGAAGCGCTTGGCCTCGTCGTACACGCCGCGCGGGCCGACCGGGTTGACGTTGCCCCAGTACTCCTCGCTCTGCGGGTGCACCAGCGGGTCGCCGTAGACCTCGGAGGTGGAGGCCAGCACGTACCGGGCGCCCTTCTCGTGCGCCAGGCCCAGGGTGTGCAGCGTGCCCAGGCTGCCGACCTTGAGCGTCTCGATCGGCATCCTCAGGTAGTCCAGCGGGCTGGCCGGCGAGGCGAAGTGCAGGACCAGGTCGACCTCGCCGGGCACGTGCACGAAGTCGGTGACGTCGCAGCGGACCAGCCGGAAGCCCGGGTGCTCCATCAGGTGGACGACGTTCTGCGGCGAGCCGGTGAGGAAGTTGTCGAGGCAGACGACCTCGACGCCGCGATCGAGCAGGTGCTCGCACAGGTGGGAGCCGAGGAAACCGGCACCCCCGGTCACCACCGCCCGTCGGATCGTCCGCGCCGCACGCACCATGCCTGCTCCCTCCGCACCGGACGCGCGATCGTGCGCGCCGCGGCGGCTCCTACCCGAAGATCACCGCCGCACACTTCGGCGTCTAAGTATCTGAGGCGCTACGCATGGTGTCCCTACACGGTCCCGGGTCCTTCTACGAGCGGTGGGGGCAAGGGGGTTCGCTACTGCAGGTAGCCCTCGACCTGCTGCTCGGACCGGGGCTTGGCCTCGTCGGGGTCCTCGCCGTACTGACGCTTGGCGTCCCGCTGGCGCAGCAGGTCCCAGAGCTGGTCGCGGTCCTCCTCGATTTGCCGGAGGCGGGCGCGCTGCTCGTCGGTGTGCTCGCCGCTGTCCCGCAGTCGGCGCTCCTCCTCGACCAGCTCCTCGATGCGGCTGCGGATCTCGCTGTCGTCCATGGACGCTCCCTGCCCGCCGCCGCGCGGGCGAAACGGTCAGCGTTCCGGGACGTAGCCCTCCACGAATGCCGCCAGCCGCCGGGTGACGGCGCCGCCGGCCCGCCCCAGCGACAGCAGTGCAGCCCGCTCCAGCGGCACCCGCACCGGACGCCGTCCCGTCGGACCACCCGCGCGCACGGCGTGCCCCGCGGCCACGAGCTCCGGCCACGGGCGCCCCAGCTGCTCCAGCACCCGGGCCAGCGCGGCCGCCGTCGGGCCGGTGTTGCCCTGCACCATCGCGGTGACGAAGTCCGGGTCGCTGCCGATCACCCGGGTGCCGTCCCGGAAGCTGCCGGCGGCCAGCGCCAGCGCCAGCGGGCCGGCCTCCCCGGCGGCGGCGGCCAGGGCCGCCGCCAGCAGGTGCGGCACGTGGCTGACCGCGGCGACGGCGTCGTCGTGCTCGGCCGCCGTCGCCGGCACCACCTCGGCGCCGACGGCCAGCGCCACCTCGGCCACCCGCAGCCAGCGCGGCAGCTCGGTCCCCGGCTCCAGGCACAGCGCCCAGCGGGCACCGGTGAACAGGCCCGGGTCGGTCGCCTCGTGCCCGGAGCGCTCGGTCCCGCACATCGGGTGCCCGCCGACGTAGCGCCCGCCCAGCGTCGGCCCCAGCTCGGCGAGCACCGGTGCCTTGACCGACCCGAGGTCGGTGACGGTGGCGTCCAGGGCGACGTCGAGGCCGTCCAGCGCCGCGGCCATCGACCGCAGCGGGACGGCCAGGACGACGACGCCACGCAGCTCGCGGGCGATCCGCACCCCGCGCGCGGCGGCGGCCTCTCGGGCGGCGGGGTCGACGTCCCAGCCGGTCACCTCCCGGCCGGCCGTGGCGAGGGCGGCGGCCAGCGACCCGCCCAGCTGGCCCAGCCCGACGACGCCGACCGGGGGAGCGGGCATCGTCGGCACCGGGAAGGAGGTCACCGGTCCTCCCAGGCGGTCTCGGTCCGGAACACCCGGGCCAGCGCGGTGGCCACCAGCCGGCCGTCCTGGGCGCGGGCCTCGATGCGGTAGACGGCGGTGCGGCGGCTGCGGTGCACCTCGGTGCCCTCGGCGACCAACCGGTCGCCCGGCCGGCCGGGAGCGAGGAACTCGGTGTGTACGTCCTGGGCCACCGCGACCGTGCCGTGGCTGTTGCTGACCGCCGCGTGGACGACGTCGAGCAGGGCCATCGTGGCGCCGCCGTGCGCGGTGCCGACCGCGTTGAGCAGCTGCGGGCCCACCGTCATCGCCGCGCGGGCGTAGCCGGGCCGCACCTGCTCCAGCCGGATCCCCAGCAGCTCGGCCAACGGGTCGGCGGCCAGCCGGGTGAACAGCGCGGGGGCGACGTCGGCTCCGTCGTCCGGAGCGGGATCGGCCATGATCGGAGGCTATGACGGCCCCCTCGTCGACCAGCGGCTCCACGCCATGACGCCGCGGTCGTTCCTCCTCACGCCCGAACTCGCCGACTACGTCCGGGCCAACTCCGAGCGGCCGGACGACGTCGCCGCCGACCTGCTCGCCGAGACCGCCGCGATGGCCGACCGCGGCGAGGTGCCACCGACCTTCCAGATCGCGCCCGAGCAGGGCACCTTCATGCAGCTGCTCACCCGGGCCCTCGGCGTCCGCCGGGCGATCGAGATCGGCACCTTCACCGGCTACTCCGCGCTCTGCGTGGCCCGTGGGCTCTCCGACGACGGCTCGCTGCTGTGCCTGGACACCAGCGAGGAGTGGACGGCGGTGGCCCGGCGGTACTGGACCCGCGCGGGGCTGGCCGACCGGATCGAGCTGCGGCTGGGTGACGCGCACGAGTCGCTGCGGGCGCTACCGGCCGCCGAGACCTTCGGCCTGGCCTTCGTCGACGCGGACAAGGCCGGCTACGCCGACTACGTCGACCAGCTGCACCCGCGCATGACCGACAACGGCGTCGTGCTGCTGGACAACACGCTGCGCAACGGCCGCGTGCTCGACCCGCAGGACGACGACGACCGGGCGCTCGTCGAGCTCAACGCCGCGCTGGCCGCCGACCCCCGGTGGGAGACCGTGCTGCTGCCGCTGTCCGACGGCCTGACGATGCTGCGGCGCCGATGAGCGCACCGGGGACGCCGGCCAGCTGGGCGGTGCGGGTGAGCCGTCCCGGCGGGGGCTGGCGGGTGGAGCTGCTCGCCGCGGACGCCGCGGACGAGCTGCCGGCGCTGGAGCGGGCGCTGGGCGACCCGGGTGCCGAGGACTGGCCCGGGCCGTTCGTCGTGGTCGTCGACTCGCGGCTGTACTTCGTCGTCCTCCGGCACGGCCCCGGCGGGCTGGTGCGGGCGCTGATCTCCGACGCCACCATGCAGGAGTGGCTGCTCGCCGCCGAGGTGGTGGAGCGCTACGGCATCGGGGTCGACGCCGAGGGCGCCTTCGACGACGACGAGACCGGCTGGCCCGGCGGGGACCTCGACGTCTTCGCCGACGACGGGCTGCCGGCCGACGAGCTGCGGCCGATCGTCACCGCCGACGACCTGTGGGCCGACGAGATGGTCGCCGCGATCGCCGGCCGGCTGGGCTTCGCCGACGAGCTGGCCGCGGCGGTGCGCCCGTGACCGCCACGGCGACCGCGGTGGTCTTCGACCTCGGCGGGGTGATCACCGAGAGCCCGATGACCGCCTTCACCGCCTACGAGGCCGAGGCCGGGCTGCCCGAGGGCCTGATCGTGCGGCTCAACAGCACCGACCCCGACACCAACGCCTGGGCCCGCTTCGAGCGCAACGAGCTCGACGCCGCCGGCTTCACCGACGCCTTCGAGGCCGAGGCGCTGGCCGCGGGACACCGGCTCGACGCCCGGCGCGTGCTGGCCGCGCTGGCCGGCGAGCTGCGCCCGCAGATGGTCGAGGCGGTGCGGCGGCTGCGGGCGGCGGGTGTGCCGCTGGCGCTGCTGTCGAACAACGTGGCCCCGATGGAGCGCACCGGCCGGCTGGGGGAGCTGCTGGAGCTGTTCGACGCGGTGGTGGAGTCCTCGGTGGAGGGCGTGCGCAAGCCCGAGCCGGAGATCTACCGCCGTGCTCTGGCCCGGCTGTCGGAGGCGGTCGGCCGGGACCTCGCCCCCCCGGACTGCGCCTACCTCGACGATCTCGGCATCAACCTCAAGCCCGCCCGGGCGATGGGCATGCACACGATCAAGGTCGTCGACCCGACCGTCGCGCTCGACGAGCTGTCGGCGCTGGTCGGCATCGAGCTGCGGGACGGCACCGCCTCGTGACCCAGTCCCCGGTACAGGTCCCTCCCCGGAGAGTCGGGCGCTGCTTACAGGGGGAAGCAGGGCCTGACTCTCCCGGGACCACGTCGGTGGCCGTCCCTCCAGGGAGAGTCCGGTGAGCGGAGACCTCGACGCCGCGATGGGCCGCGCGCTCGGGCTGGCAGCGGCCGCCGTCGAGTGGGGCGACACGCCGATCGGCGCCGTCGTCCTCGGGCCGGACGGCACCGTGCTCGCCGAGGCTGCCAACGAGCGGGAGAAGCGGGGCGACCCGACCGCCCACGCCGAGGTCCTCGCACTGCGCGCCGCCGCGCGGGTGCACGGCGACGGCTGGCGGCTGACGGGGACGACGCTCGTGGTCACCCTCGAGCCCTGCACCATGTGCGCCGGCGCCAGCGTGCTGGCCCGGGTCGAGCGCATCGTGTACGGCGCGGACGACCCCAAGGCGGGCGCGGCCGGGTCGCTGTGGGACGTCGTCCGCGACCGCCGGCTCAACCACCGACCGCAGGTCACCGGCGGGCTCCGGGCCGAGGAGTCCGCCACGCTGCTACGCGCGTTCTTCCGTCGTCAGCGGGGCCTGTAGTCTGTTCGACGGTGGCGTGTCCGAGCGGCCGAAGGAGCACGCCTCGAAAGCGTGTGAGGTGCAAGCCTCCGTGGGTTCAAATCCCACCGCCACCGCAGATCGACGGCGGCGCCCCGATTCCGGGGCGCCGCCGTCGTGGTTCTGGCTCCGTCCAGGGCGCCGCCCCGAGCCTGCGAGGGGCGGGGGGACGGGGTCCTCCATCAGGCGAGCAGGTCCAGGTCGACCAGCCAGTCGCCGTCGTCCTGCACGAGGCGGACCTGGTGCCGCTCGGTCTGCTCGCGGCCGTCGTCCCCGGTGAACCGGACCTCGGTGGTCGCGGTGATCACGCCGGCCTCGTCCTGCCGCACCCCGCTCACGTCGCGCAGCTCCACCTCTGCCCAGGGCTCCCAGAAGTCGCGGTAGTAGCCGGGGCCCGCCTGGGACCGCAGGAACGGGCCGGTCAGGTCGTAGGCGGCGTCGGGGTCGTCGGGGAGCAGGCCGTAGTACCGGTCCAGGGTCTGCTCGACGACCTGTTCCGGGTCGTCGGACGACGGCTGGCTCGTCGGGCCCTCCTCGGTGGCCGACGGCGTCGGTTCCGCCGCGGAGGGCTCCGGCGTGGGCGAGGGTTCCTCCGCCGGGGGGCTGCTGTCGTCGGCGGGCGCGGACGACGGGGCGGGGGCGTCGGTCACGGTCCCGGCGTCGGCGCTGGTCCCGGTGTCGCCGCGGCTGGTCAGCCAGAGCGCGCCGCCGCCGGCCAGCAGGACGGCGAGCAGCAGGAGCGCGGCCAGCACCGGCCCGCGCCGCCGCTCCGGCTGTCGTGGGCGCTCCGCGTCTGCTGGCGCCGCCGGCGGGGACGGGGTGGGCGGCCCCGCGGGCACGTCCTGGACGGCGGTACCGGGGTCGCCGACGACGGCCGCGGCGGCAGCGCCCGCACCGGCGGCCGGCAGCGCCCCGGTGCCCAGCTCCTCCGTCCGCGACCGGTTGGTCGAGGACCGCAGCTTCGTGCGCGCCAGCAGGACCGTGGTGGGGTCGCCGTCCCGGCCGACCGCGAGGCGGGCGAGCTCGTCGCGGACCTCCGTCGTCGTCGGCCGGTCGGCCGGGTCGGCGGCCAGCATCCGGGTGAGCGTGCCGCTCATCGAGCCGGCGCGGCGCGGCGGGATCACCTCGCCGCCGGCGACGCGGTGCAGCAGCCGCAGGGCGTTGTCGTCCATCCCGAACGGCGGGTGGCCCTCCAGGCAGGTGTAGAGCGTCGCACCGAGCGAGAAGACGTCGCTCTCCGGCGTCACCTCGCCGCCGCGCGCGACCTCGGGGGCGAGGAAGGCGGGCGTGCCGGTGATCTGGCCGGTCTGGGTGAGGGTCACGTCGTCGCTGGCGTGCGAGATGCCGAAGTCGGTGATCTTGACCAGGCCCTCGACCCGCGGTCCGCGCCCGATGAGCACGTTGGCCGGCTTCACGTCGCGGTGCACGATGCCGGCGGCGTGCGTGGCGGCCAGCGCGTCGGCCAACTGGGCGCCGACCTGCGCCACCTGGTCGACCGGCAGGACGCCGTCCTCGTGCAGCACCTCGGCCAGGCTGCGGGAGGGCAGGTACTCCATCACCAACCACGGCGCGCCGTCCTCGAGGGCGACGTCGTAGACGGCGACGGCGTGCGGGTGGGACAGCCGTGCGGCGATCCGGCCCTCGCGCAGCGCCCGCTGGCGCTGCTGGGCGACGGCGGTCTCGTCGGCGGTCGGGGGCGGGAGCACCTGCTTGACCGCGACCTGGCGCCCGAGCAGCTCGTCGGAGGCCAGCCAGACGGCCCCCATGCCGCCCCCGCCGATGCGTTCGAGCAGGCGGTATCGCCCGGCCACCAGGTGGCCGGGTCTGCTCACGGTGTGTCCCCCTCGTCCGCCGCCGGCACCGGAGCCGCGGTCAGACGCCGGTCGGGACGCCGTACCGGCGGGCGTACTCCTCCTGGGCACCCGCGGGCAGGACGTCGTAGAGCTCGCCGAGCTCCTCGACCACGTCGGCGGACAGGTCGTCGAAGAGGCGCTGCCAGGTCGGCGGCTCGTCGTAGCTGCGGGTCAGCAGCAACTCCCAGGCGCGCGTCTGCCGGTCGCGTTTGCTGCGCTCGGCGACGAACTCCGAGAGGTACCGGTCCTTGGCGGCGTCCTTCTCCTCCTTGGTCGCCGAGGCCGGCAGCTCGGAGGGGTCGGCTCCCTTGAGGACCGCGACGATCGCCTCCACGACGTCGGGCCGGAGCCGGTCGGTCTCGTCCATGGGGGCTGCTCCTGTCGTCGCGCGCCGGTGGTTCGACGTCCGGTGCAGCGTGCCCCACCTGGCGCAGGCATAACCACCCTGGTCCCGCCCGGTGGGCGCGCCACGCCGGGTGCCGCGGGCGACCGGCCGTGCGGGGACCGGTATCCTGGCGGGCGCAGTTGGAGGATTCGCCTAGTGGCCTATGGCGCTCGCTTGGAAAGCGGGTTGGGGGCAACCCCTCGGGAGTTCGAATCTCCCATCCTCCGCCGGCCGGTGCTGACCGTTGGTGACCGGCTGCAGCACGAGAGGCCCCGGCCGCTCCCATCGAGGGTGTCGGCGGGGCCTCTCGCGTGTCCGGAGGTGTCTGCGGCCGCGGACCGGGCGGTGGAGGTCTACGTCAGCCGCATGTCGACGGCCATGGCGATGACCCCGGCGCGGACGGTCACTCGTCCGGTCCGTGCCAGTCGAACGGGAAGTGCTTCGACGACCGGCCTCCCCACTCCCAGGTGAACCCGAAGTCGGGGACGGCCACCCGTTCGCTCGTCCCGACCGCCCAGGTGGCGACCTGCCCGGGGCCGACCTCGGCGCCGGGCGCGTTGTGCAGCTGCACGCGCGCCCTCGGTGGGGTGGTCGGGCCGGTGAGCGCCTCGGCCGCGGCCAGCACGCGCCCGGGCACCTCGGCGCGGAAGGTGCCCAGGTCCCCGGCCACCTCGACGGTGATCGGCGCCAGCGTCACGCCCCGGACGTCGTCGACCAGCTGCGCGAACGTCGCCGGCCAGCCGCCTGCCTCGCCACCGAAGACGGCCTGCAGCGCACGCTGCTGGGCCTCGTCGGCGCGGTCGTCGACGAACATGCCCATCGCCACGTCCGCCTCGACCCAGACGTTGCCCTCGAACTCCACGACGCCGAGCACGTTGAGCCCGTCCAGCCGCACGTCACCGAAGCGGCCATCGCGGATGTGCCAGGCCAGCACCCCCTGGCAGTGGTTGTTCGTGGGCGGCTGAGCGAAGGTGCAGGGGCAGGGAACGGTGCAGCTGCAGACGTCGAACCAGTCGCCCACCAGGCGCCACTGCGGAACCTCGGTCATGTCGACCTCCCGGGTCGGCGCCGCCCGGATCCGCGATCCGGATCCCGGATGCGGCGGGGACAGTATCCGCCGCCGACCCCTGCGCCGGCCCCGTCCCCGCCCTGCCGCAGCCGCGTCTGGCGACCACGAGAGCCGGCACGGCGACGGGCCGTTTCGCCCGGCGGGATCGAGGCGCCCGTCCGTGCGGCACGGGCCGCCACCAGCCCGCGTCGCGCGGGGGTGCCAGAACCCGGTCCTGGACGTGTCAGGACTCTGCTGGGGAGACCGCTGCGCCGCGGTCGGAGCAACGGTGAGCACCCCGCCGGGGAGGCCGGGCCCTCGGGGTCCGGCCTCCGTCGTCTCCGGGCGGTTCAGCCGTGCGGCTCCGCCACGGCCTCGTGCTCTGCCGGGGCCTCGTGCTCTGCCAGGGCCTCGTGCTCGGCCACGGCCGGACGCCGCAGGTAGAGCCCGGCCACTGCGGCCAGCACCAGCACCCCGCCGGCCAGCGCCCCGAGCGGCAGCCGCTCGCCGAGGACGACCGTGGCCAGCGCCGTCGCCGTCACCGGCTCCAGCAGCGTGACGATGCCGGCGACCGCGCCGGGCACCGTCTGCAGTCCGCGGAAGAACAGCGCGTAGGCCGCGGCGCTCGGCACCACACCCAGGTAGAGCAGCGTCGCCAGCGCGACCGGCTCGGTGGTCAGGCGCAGGCCGGCGGCCAGGGCCACCGGCGTCAGCAGCAGTGCGCCACCCACGAAGCCGGTCAGCGTCACCGGGACGCCGGCGGGGACGCCGCCACCGGCCAGCGTGACGACGGCGTACCCGAGGGCCGAGCCGCTGGCCAGCAACGCGCCCAGCAGCACCGCCGTCCCGGCCGAGGCCCCGGCGGTGAGCCCGACCAGCAGCCCCAGGCCGACGAGCGCGACGGCGAGGGTCACGAGCGTGGCGCGGTCCGGCCGGCCGTGCCCGAGCGCCGCCGCGCCGAGCGCGATGAGCAACGGGGCCAGGCCGAGTGCGACCAGGGTCGAGACGCTCACCCCGGCCTCCTCGACGGCGGCGAAGAAGGCCAGCTGGTAGGCGGCCAGCCCGGCGCCGACCAGGCCGAGCCGGACGGCGAGCGGTCGGGTCAGCGGGACGGCGGACGACGGCCGCCGGTGCCGGGTGAGCAGGTACCCGGCGAGCAGGACGGCGGCGCCGACGGCCATGCGGTGCCAGGCGATGTCGAGCGGGCCGAGGTCGGTGCGGTCGGTCACGATGCGGGCGCTGACGCCCGAGGTGCCCCAGCAGAGGGCAGCGAGGACGACGAGCGGGAAGCCGCGCGACACGGCAGAGGTGGTCGAGGGGGTGGGCATGACGCTCCTGGGCGGGTCCGGATCGGGGAGAGGCGGTCCGGAGCACGGCGCAGAGGCCCGGCAGCTGGTGCCGGGATCAGGTCAGCCCGCGGTGCTCCGGGTCAGGAGCGCGGCGGGGGCAGCACGAGGGCGTGCCGGGGCGTCATGGCAGTGAGGGTAGCGAGGGGGCGCCCGGCTCTCACGCGGTTTCCTCTACAGTGGGTGCAGACCCCTCGTGTGGCGTCACCCTGTGAACCTCCCCAGGGCCGGAAGGCAGCAAGGATAAGCGGGCTCTGGCGGGTGCGCGGGGGGTCCCTTTCTTTCTGTCGGCCCACCGGCCGACACCGCGGCCGGGTGCCGTCCCGCCTGGGTGGTGCCGCTGCCCGTGTCCCTGTCGGGAGACCCTCCGGGCCCCTGCGACCGGTCCACAACGGCGTTCGCCGATCCGTCGCCTCCTCCACGTAACCTGCTGCCGTGGCTCTGGCGCTCTACCGGAAGTACCGCCCGGCGACCTTCGCCGAGGTGGTCGGGCAGGAGCACGTGACCGCCCCGCTGGTCAACGCCGTCGACGGTGGGCGGATCAACCACGCCTACCTGTTCAGCGGCCCGCGCGGGTGCGGCAAGACCTCCTCGGCGCGCATCCTCGCCCGGTCGCTGAACTGCGAGCAGGGGCCGACGTCCACCCCCTGCGGCGTGTGCACGTCCTGCGTGTCGCTGGCACCCGACGGCCCCGGCTCGATCGACGTCATCGAGATCGACGCGGCCAGCCACGGCGGTGTCGACGACGCCCGCGACCTGCGCGAGCGGGCCTTCTTCGCGCCGGTGAACAGCCGCTACAAGGTCTACATCGTCGACGAGGCGCACATGGTCACCACGCAGGGCTTCAACGCCCTGCTCAAGGTGGTGGAGGAGCCGCCGGAGTTCCTCGTCTTCGTCTTCGCGACCACCGAGCCGGACAAGGTGCTGCCCACCATCCGCTCGCGCACGCACCACTACCCGTTCCGCCTGGTGCCGCCGACGACGCTGCGCGGCCTGCTGGAGAAGACCTGCGCCGCCGAGGGCGTGCAGGTCGAGCCGACCGTCTTCCCGCTGGTGGTGCGCGCCGGCGGCGGCTCGGTCCGCGACTCGCTGTCCATCCTCGACCAGTTGCTCGCGGGTGCCGGCTCCGACGGCGTCACCTACAAGGAGGCCGTCGGCCTGCTCGGCGTCACCGACGACGCGCTGCTCGACGAGACGATCGACGCCCTCGCCGCGCACGACGCGCCGGGTGTCTTCCGCGCGGTCGACCGGGTCGTGGAGGCCGGGCACGACCCGCGCCGCTTCGCCACCGACCTGCTCGACCGGCTGCGCGACCTGATCGTGCTCGACGCCGTCCCGGACGCCGGGGGCAACGGCCTGCTCGACTGCCCGCCCGACCGGCTGGACCTGATGAGCTCGCAGGCCCGGGCGCTGGGCTCGGCCACGCTGTCGCGGATGGCCGACACCGTGCACGCCGGCCTGACCGAGATGCGGGGGACGACGGCCCCGCGCCTGCTGCTCGAGCTGGTGTGCGCCCGGATGCTGCTGCCGGCCACCGACGACTCGGGTGCGGCCACCCTGCAGCGGCTGGAGCGCCTCGAGCGGCGGATGTCCATCGCCGGCGAGCACGCCGGCCGGCCGGGGGCCGAGCCCACCGGTCCCGCCGCGCCGGTCCGCGAGGCGCGGCCGGAGCCCGCCGACACCGCACCCGAGCAGCCCGCCCGCCCGGTCCGCGAGTTCGTGCGCAGATCGCAGGTCGCCGCCCCGGCGCCGAGCGCGCCCGCACAGCCGGCGCCGCGCCCCGCTCCCGAGCCCACCCGCGCCGAGCCCGCCCGCCCGGAGCCCACCCACGCCGAGCTCTCCGGCGCCCAGCCGGAGCCGACCGGGCAGGCGCGCACCGAGCCCGCTCCGCCCGAGCCGGTCGCGGCTCGCCCGCCGGCCGACGACGGCTGGCCGGAGACCACCAAGCCGGGATCGGGCGCCCCCGCGCGTCCGGCCGTCCCGGCCGAGGACGGCTGGCCGCAGACCACCCCGCCCGGCTCGGGCGCGCCGTCCCAACCGGGCGCTCCGGCCCCCGCGCCGACCGCGGCCGAGGAGCGGCCGCCCCGGGTCGCCGGCGGGGAGCCGGACATCCCGCTGCCGCCGGAGCCGACCGACGACGAGGACTGGCCGCACCCGGCCCAGCCGGCCGCCGCCGCGGCCGCGGCGGCGCGGGTCGGGCAGCCCCGCCCGGCCGCGACGTCGACGCCGCGGGCCGCCGCGGAGTCCTCGCCGGCGCCCCGCGGCAGCGAGCCGATGCCGGTGGTCACGGCCAACCCGCCCGAGGCGGCCGGTGACGGCGAGCTGGACGCCGGTGACGTCCGCCGGGTGTGGCCGGAGCTGCTGAAGACCGTGCGGGGTCAGAAGCGCACGACCGAGGCACTGCTCAGGAGCGCCCAGGTGCAGGACCTCACCAACGGGGTGCTCACCCTCGCGGCCACGTCGCCGGCGCTGGCCAAGATGCTCGGCGACGACCTGAACAGGGACATCGTCCGGCAGGCGCTGCAGGAGCTGCTCGGCGTGCGCTGGAAGGTGCAGGTGGTGGTCGCGGGCGCCGGCCAGCCCGCGTCCGGCCGCACCGCGTCCCCGGAGGCCGCCCGCGAGGCGGCGCGGGCCGCGGAGGCGGCCGAGGCGAGCGAGCTCATGGCCGAGCGGGCCGCCGAGGGTGCCGGGGGCGACGGGGAACCGGAACCGGCGGTCGACCCCGAGCAGGCGGCGCTGTTGCTGCTGCGCACCCACCTCGGCGCGCGCCCGATCGACGGCTGAGGGCGCTGCCTCAGCCGCGGGCCAGGACCTCGTCGAGGCGCTCGTAGCCCTCCCGGACGCCGACCTCCATGCCGCTGGCGATCATCGCGTCGCGGTCGGCGAAGGAGTCGCACAGCGAGGTCGAGGTGAGCCGGGTGCGGCCGTCGCCGAGGTCCTCGAGCACCACCTTCTCCAGCGCGACGCCGTCGGGCATGCCCTCGAAGGTGAAGGTCTGCACGATCAGCTCGTCCGGCCGGACCTCGTGGAAACAGCCGTGGAAGCCGTACTCCTCGCCGTCCTGCCGGTGCACGTAGCGGTAGGAGCCGCCGGTGCGGCAGTCGTAGTGGTCGATCGACATCTCCAGGCCGCGCGGCCCCATCCAACGGACCACCAGCTCGGGGTCGGTGTGGGCCCGGAACACCTTGCTCGTCGGGGCGTCGAACTCGCGGGTGATGCGGATGAGCGGGACGTCAGGGTCCGCGGCGATCTGCGTCTCGTGGGTGTTGGCGGTCATGACGGGTTCCTCTCCTGGGTCGGATCTGCGGGGGAGACGTCGTCCGGCATGGAGGCCAGGACGTCGTCGAGACGGCGGTAGCGCTCCTCGGCCTGCTGCCGGTAGCGCTCGATCCACGTCGTCATGAGGTCGAGGACCTCGGCCTCGAGGTGCACCGGACGCCGCTGGGCGTCGCGGCTGCGGCTGACCAGGCCGGCGTCCTCGAGCACCCGCAGGTGCTTGGAGACGGCCTGGACGCTCACGTCGTAGGGCTCGGCGAGCTCGCCGACGGTGGCGTCGGCCACCGCCAGCCGGGCGACCATGTCGCGCCGGGTGGGGTCGGCCAGGGCCGCGAAGACCCGGGAGAGCGGATCGGCGGCCATCGGGTGTCCTCCCTTCCGCAACCGTCCGGTTGAGGACGAGCGTGGACCCGTCCGGCGGCGTTGTCAACCAGCCGGTTGAGGACGCCGACGTCCCCGCACGTGTCGGTCCCTCGGCCTACTCTCGGGTCATGTTCCCCGGAGGCCAGCCCGACATGGCACGCCTGCTCGAGCAGGCGCAGCAGATGCAGCAGCAGCTGGCTGCCGCGCAGGAGCAGCTGGCGCAGGAGGAGGTCACCGGCACGGCCGGTGGCGGCCTGGTCAGCGTCACGATGACCGGCCAGGGCGAGGTCACCGCGGTGACGATCGCGCCCGCCGCCGTCGACCCCGACGACGTGGAGAGCCTGCAGGACCTCGTCGTCGCGGCCTTCCGCGACGCCTCCCGCGCCGTCAACGAACTCACCGCCAGTCGCATGGGGCCGCTCGCCGGCGGCCTCGGTGGCGGCCTGGGGTTGCCCGGCCTCTGAGCCGCGGCGGACCCCCCTGACGAGAGGGACACCGTGTACGAGGGGGCCGTCCAGGACCTCATCGACGAGCTCGGCCGGCTGCCCGGCGTCGGGCCGAAGAGCGCCCAGCGCATCGCGTTCCACCTGCTGGCGGCCGAGTCGGCCGACGTCGACCGGCTGGTCGCGGCGCTGCAGCGGGTGCAGGCCGAGGTCCGGTTCTGCAGCACCTGCTACAACGTCGCCGAGGGCGAGCAGTGCCGCATCTGCCGCGACCCGCGGCGGGTCGACGACGTCATCTGCGTCGTCGAGGAGCCCAAGGACGTCGTCGCGATCGAGCGCACCCGCGAGTTCCGCGGCCGCTACCACGTGCTCGGTGGCGCGATCAGCCCGATCGAGGGCGTCGGCCCCGACGACCTGCGGGTCAAGGAGCTCATGACCCGGCTGATGAGCGGCACGGTGACCGAGCTGATCATCGCCACCGACCCCAACCTCGAGGGCGAGGCGACCGCCGCCTACCTGGCCCGCCTGGTCGGCCCGCTGGGGCTGGCGGTCTCCCGGCTGGCCAGTGGCCTGCCCGTGGGCGGCGACCTCGAGTACGCCGACGAGGTCACGCTGGGCCGGGCGTTCGAGGGTCGCCGCCGCATCGACGCCTGAGGGACCCCGTCCTCACCACCCTTGGCAGGCTCAGGGGCGGGACCCGGGACGGGGCCACAGCAGGGCCCTGCAGGGGGCCGCCCTCCCCGAGCTCCGGTGCGGCAGTCACGAGCGGGTAACGGTCGCCGCTGACCCTTCGGGAACGCGCAGCGCCCGTGCTACCCATGGGTGATCGACACCCACGGCCCGGTGTGACGCCCGTTCTGTTCGGCGTGCAGGCGGGTCCTCAGGAAGAAGTGAAGGTAGGCGGATGACTTCCGTTTCGACGGGTGGGCGACGCGCGCGCGTCGCCACGGCGGGCCTCGCGGTGACCGCGCTGGCCCTGGCCGCGTGCGGCGGCGGTGGCGACGAGGGCGGCGGTTCCGGCGGCGGCGGTGGCGGGGACGCGCTGACGATCGGCACCAGCGACAAGATCACCACCATCGACCCCGCGGGTTCGTACGACAACGGCTCGTTCGCCGTGATGAACCAGGTGTTCCCGTTCCTGATGAACACCAACTACGGCAGCCCGGACGTCGAGCCGGACATCGCCCAGTCGGCCGAGTTCACCTCGCCGACCCAGTACACGGTCACCCTGAAGCCGGGCCTGACCTTCGCCAACGGCAACGAGCTGACCTCGTCGGACGTGAAGTTCACGTTCGACCGGATGGTCGCCATCAACGACCCGAACGGTCCCGCCGCGCTGCTGGCCAACCTCGCCGGTGTCGACGCCCCGGACGACACCACGGTCGTGTTCAACCTGGTCAGCGGCAACGACCAGACGTTCCCGCAGATCCTGTCCAGCCCGGCCGGCCCGATCGTCGACGAGGAGGTCTTCTCGGCGACCGAGCTGACCCCGGACCAGGAGATCGTCGACGGCAACGCCTTCGCCGGGCCGTACACGATCACCAACTACGACCAGAACAACCTGATCTCGTACGAGGCCAACCCCGAGTACCAGGGGCTGCTGGGGGCGCCGAAGACCGCGCAGGTCAACGTCCGCTACTACGCCGACTCCTCGAACCTGAAGCTCGACATCGAGGAGGGCAACATCGACGTCGCCTTCCGCAGCCTGTCGGCGACCGACATCGACGACCTGCGCGGCAACGACCAGGTCGAGGTGGTGGACGGCCCCGGCGGCGAGATCCGCTACATCGTCTTCAACTTCAACACCCAGCCCTTCGGCGCCACCACGCCTGAGGCCGACCCGGCCAAGGCGCAGGCGGTCCGCCAGGCGATGGCGCACCTGATCGACCGCCAGGAGATCGCCGACCAGGTCTACCGGGGCACCTACACCCCGCTGTACTCGCACGTGCCCGACGGCCTCACCGGCGCGATCACGCCGCTGCAGGACCTCTACGGCGACGGCAACGGTGGCCCGGACGCGGACAAGGCCACCCAGGTGCTGCAGGCCGCGGGCGTGCAGACCCCGGTGCAGCTGTCCCTGCAGTACTCCAACGACCACTACGGGCCGTCCTCCGGTGACGAGTACGCCCTGATCAAGGACCAGCTGGAGTCCAGCGGCCTGTTCACGGTCGACCTGCAGACCACCGAGTGGGTGCAGTACTCCGAGGACCGCGTCGCCGACGTCTACCCGGCCTACCAGCTCGGCTGGTTCCCGGACTACTCCGACGCCGACAACTACCTGACGCCGTTCTTCCTGACGGAGAACTTCCTGAGCAACCACTACAGCAACCAGCAGGTCAACGACCTGATCCTGCAGCAGGCGACGACGCCGGACCCGGCCGCGCGCCAGGCCCTCATCGAGCAGATCCAGCAGCTCGAGGCGCAGGACCTGTCCACGCTGCCCTACCTGCAGGGTGCCCAGGTCGCCGTCGTCCGGACCGGGGTGGAGGGTGCGGCGGACACGCTGGACCCGTCCTTCAAGTTCCGCTACGGGGCCCTGAGCCAGGGCTGACCGGACCGGCCTGAGAAGGTAGCGACACCGGCCCCGGGTGACCCCGCCGCCACGGCGGGGCCACCCGGGGCCTCCATGCGCGGAAGTGATGGCATGACCACAGCAGCGACCGAGCTCGCGGCCGGCGACCCGGCCCAGGTGGACGTACCGGCGGCCCGCAGCCGCCGCGGCAGCGGGGGACTGGGGAGCTACGTCCTCGTCCGCTTCCTGCTGATCATCCCCACCGTGTTCATCCTTGTGACCACGGTCTTCTTCCTGATGCGCTCGACCGGCGACCCGATCACCGCGGCGCTGGGCGGGCGGCTGACCGCCGAGGAGCTCGCCCAGCGGGTGAGCGAGGCCGGTTACGACCGGCCGCTGTTCGTGCAGTACCTCGAGTACCTCGGGAACGTGTTCACCGGCGACTTCGGGACGACGCTGTCCGACCGGCGCCCGGTCACCCAGGTGCTCACCACCTTCGGGACGGCGACCCTCGAGCTGGCCGTCTACGCGCTGATCGTGGCCTTCGTCGTCGGCATCCCGCTCGGCCGGCTGGCCGCCTACGCCCGCGACCGGTGGCCCGACGCCGTCCTGCGGGTCTTCGCGATCCTCTGCTACGCCACCCCGGTCTTCTTCGCCGGTCTGGTGCTCAAGCTCGTCTTCGCCAGTGGGCTGGGCTGGCTGCCGGTCGCCGGCCGGGCCTCGACCCGCGCCGAGATCGAACTGCAGTTCCTCGACGACCCCACCGGCATCTACCTCGTCGACGCCCTGCGCCTCGGCGACGGCGAGGTCGTGCGCGACGTCCTGGAGCACGCGGTGCTGCCGGCCGTCGCGCTCGGCCTGCTCACCGCCGGGGTGTTCCTGCGGCTGGTGCGCACCAACGTCATCGGCACGCTCGGCACGGGCTACGTCGAGGCCGCCCGCTCCCGCGGGGTCGCCGAGCGCCGCCTGCTGCGCAAGCACGCCTACCGCCCCGCGCTCATCCCGATCATCACGGTGATCGGCCTGCAGGTCGCGCTGCTCATGGGCGGCGCGGTGCTCACCGAGACGACCTTCGAGTGGAAGGGGCTGGGGTTCCAGCTGGCGCAGTACCTGCAGGCCCGCGACTTCGTGGCCGTGCAGGGCATCGTCGCGCTGCTCGCGGTCATCGTCGCGGTCACCAACTTCGTCGTCGACGTCATCGCCGCCTTCATCGACCCCCGGGTGAGGTACTGATGGCCACCTCCGTGACCGCTCCGCCCGAGGACGCGCCTGGCACCCACCCGTCGCGTCGGGGGTGGCGCCGGCTGCCCGTCGTCCACCAGCTGCGGCAGAGCGTCGGGCTGCAGCGCGGCATGCTCGTCGCCGGCCTGCTGCTCACCGCCCTGTTCCTGCTGACCGCGCTGTTCGCCCCGCTGCTGGCGCCCTACGGGCACGCCCAGCTGCGCGACGCCGACGGACCGTTCGGTGCCCAGCAGCCGCCGTCGGCCGAGCACTGGCTCGGCACCACCGTCGGCGGCTACGACGTGTTCTCCCGGGTGGTCCACGGCTCGCGCACCGCGATCCTGGTGATCGTCGTCGCGATCGTGCTCTCGCTGTTCGCCGGCGTGCTGCTCGGCCTGGTGTCGGGCTACTTCGGCGGCTGGCTGGACCGCGTGCTCGTCGTGGTCTGCGACGCGGTCTACGCCTTCCCGTCGCTGCTGCTGGCCATCGTCATGGCGATCGTCATCAGCGGCGGGCAGTCCAGCCTGTTCGGGGGCATCCTGGCCGCGGCGATCTCGATCACCGTGGTGTTCATCCCGCAGTACTTCCGCGTCGTCCGTGCCGAGACGGTGCGGATCAAGAACGAGGCCTACGTCGAGTCCGCCCGCGTCGTCGGGGCCGGGCACTGGCGGATCATGACCCGGCACGTGCTGCGCAACGCCACCCGCACGCTGCCACTGATCCTCACGCTCAACGCCTCCGAGGCGATCCTCACCCTCGCCGGCCTGGGCTTCCTCGGCTTCGGCATCGAGCCGACCGCAGCCGCGGAGTGGGGCTACGACCTCAACGCCGCCCTGTCCGACGTCACCAGCGGCATCTGGTGGACGTCGATCTTCCCCGGCCTGGCGATCGTGCTGGTCGTGCTCGGGCTGACCCTGGTCGGGGAGAGCCTCAACGACCTGGCCGACCCGCGGCTGCGCAGCCGCCGCGCGGTGACCGCCGGGGAGGCCGCCGAGACCCCGGTCGTGCCCGGCGGGGCGCTGGACGCGGGGCCGGGCGGCCTGGACGGGATCGAGGAGACCCACCGATGACCACCGCACGCGAGGACGTCGTCGCCATCGACGACCTGTCGGTCTCGTTCGCCACCGACGCCGGCAGCATCGCCGCCGTCCAGGGGGTGAGCCTGTCGGTCGCCGCCGGCGAGGTGCTCGCCGTCGTGGGGGAGAGCGGCAGCGGCAAGACGGTGACCGCGCGCAGCATCCTCGGCCTGCTGCCCGAGACCGCGACCACCCGCGGGGCCGTGCTGCTGCGCAGCAGGGACGGCGCCGAGGAGCACGACGTCGTGACGCTCTCGCGCCGCCAACTGGGCGAGGTGCGGGGCCGGGACGCCGCGATGGTGTTCCAGGAGCCCTCCACCGCGCTGAACCCGGTGTACCCGGTGGGCTGGCAGATCGCCGAGGGGCTGCGCGCGCACGGGAGGTACTCGCGCAAGGAGGCCCGCGCCGAGGCGATCGACGTCCTGCGGCGGGTGGGCATCCCCGACCCCGAGGAGCGGGTCGACCACTACCCGCACCAGTTCTCCGGCGGGCAGAAGCAGCGCATCGTCATCGCCCAGGCGCTCGTGCTCGACCCCGGTGTGATCATCGCCGACGAGCCGACCACCGCCCTCGACGTCACCGTGCAGGCCGAGATCCTCGACCTGCTGCGCCGCTGCCGCGACGAGTTCGGCGCCGCGATCGTGCTGATCACCCACAACATGGGTGTGGTGGCCGACCTGGCCGACCGGGTCGCGGTCATGTACCAGGGGCGGGTCGTCGAGCAGGCCGACGTCCGGACGCTGTTCTCGGCGCCGCAGGAGCCCTACACCCGGCAGTTGCTGGCCTCGGTGCCGCGCCTCGGGGAGGGCCGGGCCCGCGCCGAGGAGCGGGCGGCCCGGCGGCCGGCCGGCTGGGCCGACGCGGCGCCGGTCGTCGAAGCCCGCGACCTGCGGATCGTCTACCCGGGGCGGCTGCGGCGTCCGGACTTCGTCGCCGTCGACGGCGTCAGCTTCGCGATCCGGCCGGGGGAGGTCCTCGGGCTGGTCGGGGAGAGCGGCAGCGGCAAGACCACGATCGGGCGCGCCATCGCCGGTCTGACGAAGGTCACCGGTGGTTCGCTGCAGGTCCTGGGCACCGAGATGAACGGGGTCAGGGAGAAGGCGTTCCGGCCGGTGCGCCGGCGGATCGGCTTCGTCTTCCAGGACCCGGCGTCGAGCTTCAACCCGCTGCTCACCATCGCCGAGGCGGTCGCCGAGCCGCTGGTGGTCAACGGCCGGGCCGACGACCCGCGCGCCGCGCGCGGGCGGGTCGACGAACTGCTCGAGGCCGTCCAGCTGCCGAAGAGCTTCGGCGACCGCTTCCCGCACGAGCTCTCCGGCGGGCAGCGGCAGCGGGCCAGCCTCGCCCGGTCGCTGGCGCTGGACCCCGAGCTGCTCATCGCCGACGAGCCGACGTCGGCCCTCGACGTGTCGGTGCAGGCGCGGGTGCTCGAGCTCTTCGCCGAGTTGCAGCGCGAGCTCGGGTTCGCCTGCCTGTTCATCAGCCACGACCTCGCCGTCGTCGACCTGCTCGCCGACCGGATCGCGGTGCTCTACCGCGGCCGGCTCGTCGAGGAGGGGACCGGTGCCGAGGTGCTCGGCGCGCCCCGGCACCCCTACACGCAGCGGCTGCTGGCCTCGCTGCCGGTTCCCGATCCCGAGGAGCAGGCCCGCCGCCGGGAGACCTGGCAGCAGCTCCGCGACGCCTGAGCCAGGCGTGGCCGGTCCGGGAGGACGGGGTCCGTCAATCGAGGACGACGTCGTCCCCTCGGCGCAGCGCCCGGCGGACCCGCAGCCGCAGGACCCGGGCGTAGGCGCGGACGAACTGCGTGTAGCCGGGCGTCGGACCGTGGTAGCCGAGGAAGCCGTGCGGGCCCTCGACCATCTCGCCGGTCCGGACGTCGTAGCGGCTCTGGTGCCACGGGCAGACCAGGCAGCCCTCGGCGTCGATGCTGCCCTCGGAGAGGTCGGCGAGCTGGTGGCGGCAGCGTCGGGAGACGGCGAAGTACCGGCCGTCCCGGTTGCCGACGGCCCAGTCGCCGACGCGGCGGACCGCTCCCGGCGGCAGGTCGGCGGCGGGGATCCGGTCGGGCTCGGTCATGCGTCCTCCAGCGGTCTCGGGCCCTGGGCCCTACCCGCGGGAGCGACGGCTCAGACCGCCCGGCGCGGGTAGGGTCGCCGCACCCGAACCCGGAGGTCCTCCCGTGCGCCGGCTGCCCGCCGTCCTCGTCCCGCTGGCCACCCTCGTCCTCCTCGGCGGAGGCCCGGCGCTGGCCGAGCCGCCGTTCGACGTCCCGGCGCAGCTCACCGACGACGCCGGCGTCCTCGACCCGTCCGAGGAGTCGCAGGTCGAGGACTCCCTCGGCCAGCTGCGTTCCGCCGACGGCACGCAGCTGTTCGTCGTCTACGTGTCGTCGTTCGACGGCGTGCCGCAGGGCCAGTGGGCGCAGGCGACAGCGGAGGCGTCGGGCCTGGGCACCGGTGACGCGCTGTTCGCCGTCGCGGTCGACGACCGGCGCTACGGCTACTGGGTGCCCGACGACTCCCCCCTGACCGACGCCGAGATCGAGCAGCTGCTGGTCTCCGACGTCGACCCGCTGCTGTCCCAAGGCGACTGGGACGGCGCGGCGGTCGCGCTCGCCGACGGGCTCGCCGGGGACCCCGGCGGCTCCGGGGACGGCGGCTCGGGCAGCGGGCTGGGCACGGTCGCGGTGGTCGGCGGCATCGCGGCGGTCGCGGGCGGGGCCTACCTGGTCTCGCGGTCCCGCCGGCGCCGGCAGGGACCGCCGCCCACCCAGCGGCTGGAGCGGCCCGACCCGCACGCCGGCGTGCCCACCGAGCAGCTGGAGGGGCAGGCCAGCACGGCGCTGCTGGAGCTGGACGAGGCGGTCAAGACCTCCCGGCTCGACCTCGACTACGCCCGGCTGCAGTACGGCCAGGAGGCGGTCGCCGGCTTCGCCGAGGCGCTGGCCGCCTCGGAGCAGGACCTGGTCCGGGCCTTCTCGCTGCGCCAGCAGCTGGACGACGAGCACCCCGAGGACGAGCCGACGAAGCGGCGCATGGTCACCGAGATGCTCCAGCTGACCGCCGCGGCCGACGCCCGCCTCGACGAGCAGGCGGAGGCCTTCGACCGTCTGCGCGACCTCGAGCGCACCGCGCCGCAGGCCCTCGACGCGCTGGCCTCCCGCGCCACGGCGCTGCGCGGCCGGCTGCCCGCCGAGGGGGAACGGTTCGCCGCGCTGCAGCGCCGCTACGCCGCCGCCGCGCTGGCGCCGGTCGCCGACAACCTGGCGCAGGCCCGGGCGCGGCTCGACGCCGCCGAGCAGGAGATCACCGAGGCACGCGACGAGATCGCGGCCGGGCGCTCGGGCGCCGCGGTCGGGGACATCCGGGTCGCCGAGGACGCCCTCGCCCAGACCGGCACGCTGCTGGACGCCGTCGCCCGCCTGGGCAGCGACCTGCCGGCCGCCGAGGCCCGGGCGGCGCAGGTGCGGGCCGAGACCGAGGAGGACCTCGCCGAGGCCCGCGCACTGGTCGCCGGGGGCACCGGTGGCGGACTGCGGCCGCAGGTGGCCCGCGCCGAGGCGGCCCTGACCGCGGCCGACGCCGCGCTGCGCCCGGCCGACGGCGGACTGTCCGACCCGATGGCGGCCCTCCGCCAGCTGGAGGAGGCCGACATCGCGCTGGAGCAGGCGCTCGCCGTGGCGCGGGACGCCGAGCAGCGGGCGCGGCGGGCCGCGGCGTCGCTGGACCAGGCGCTGCTCACGGCCCGCTCCACCATCGCCGCGGCCGGCGACTTCATCAGCACCCGCCGCGGTGCCGTCGGCCCCGAGGCCCGCACCCGGCTGGCCGAGGCGCAGCGGCACCTGGACCTCGCGGTCGCGCAGGGGCGCTCCGACCCGGTCGGGGGGCTGCGCGAGGCCCAGCTGGCCGACGCGCTGGCCCAAGAGGCGCTGCAGCGGGCGCAGTCCGACGTGGCCGGCTGGGGCGGTGGCGGGTACGGGCCCGGCGGCTTCGGCGGTGGGTACGGGCCGGGCGGGTTCGGCGGCGGGTACGGCGGGGGCCGCGGCGGCGTGGACCTCGGCAGCCTGGTGCTCGGCGGGATCATCTTCGGCGGCGGTCGCGGAGCAGGCGGCTACGGCGGCCCCTACGGCGGCGGCGTCGGTGGGGGCTCCTTCGGCGGGGGCGGGTCCCGCGGCGGCGGGCGCCGTCCGGGCAGCTTCGGCGGCTCGCGCAGCCGCGGCCGCTCCGGCGGCGGGCGGTTCTGACCGGCGTCCCCGAGCCCCTGGGAACTGTCGGTGCCCGGTGCCACGGTGTCCTCCCCCACCCGACGAGGAGGAGCGATGCCCACTCGGAACACCCCGTGGCCGGCCGGCACCCCTTGCTGGATCGACTACGGCGCCTCGGAGATCGACGTCGCCAAGGACTTCTACGGCCGCCTGTTCGGCTGGGAGTTCACGGGCGGTGACCCCGACTACGGCGGCTACCTCAACGCCACGCGCAACGGCGAGCCGGCCGCCGGCCTCGGCCCGCTGATGAACCCGGGCGACTCCCCGGGCTGGACGACGTACTTCGCGACCGACGACGCCGCGGCCACGGCCGCCCGCATCCGGGAGGCCGGCGGCGCCGTCGTCGTGGAGCCCATGGAGATCGAGCCGATGGGCACGATGGTCATCGCCACCGACCCGCAGGGCAACGCGTTCGGGCTGTGGCAGTCCGGCCAGCACACCGGGTACCGCGTCTTCAACGAGCACGGATCGCTGGTGTGGAGCGAGGCCGCGGTCGACGACCCGGCGGCGGCCCGGGAGTTCTACACGGCGGTGTTCGGCTTCACCTGGGCCGAGGTGCCCGGCGCGGAGGGCTACCAGACCTTCGCGATCGGGGACCGCATGCTCGGGGGCCTCGGCGGCCACCAGCCGGGCTCCCCGAAGGGCTGGACCGCGTGCTTCGCGGTCGACTCCACCGACGAGGCCGTCGCCACCGTCGAGTCCGGCGGCGGCAAGGTGACGATGGCGCCGATGGACACCGAGTACGGCCGCTTCGCCGTGGTGGAGGACCCGTGGGGTGCCCCGATGTCGGTGATGCAGCCCCCTGCGGCGATGCAGGTCCCGGGGAGCTGACCGGCGCGATCGCGGGTCGGTGCTGTGGTCGGACCCGTCCACCGCCGGCCCGCGGGGCCGGGTCGCCGTGGAGCACGTGCCACGGCTGGGAGGGCCCAAGGACTGCTGCGCTCCCTGTCCCACGGCGACCACCCTGTTGCCCACCACACGGGGCTGCCCACCAGCGCAGGGACCAGGAGGACCAGCCATGACCGCCAGCACCGGACACGCGGGCACGGCGACCGGCAACGCAGCCACCGTCATCGGTCTGTACGAGGCGTTCGGCCGAGGCGACGTCCCCGGCTTCCTCGCCCGTCTCGCCGAGGACGTTGCGTGGGAGGACTGGCGGGACAACTGGGCCCAGCGGGCGGGCGTGCCGACCATGGCCCGGCGCACCGGACCGGCCGAGGTGGCGGACTTCTTCGCCGTCGTCGGCACGTGGACGCTGCACGACTTCACCGTGCTCGACGTCATCGGCGACGGGCGCCAGGTCGTCGCGGAGGTGCGGGCGGAGTTCTCCATGCCGAGCGGCGGGCGGTTCGCGGACGAGGAGATCCACCTGTGGACCTTCGACGAGTCCGGCCGGGTGGTCCGTCTGCGGCACTACCTCGACACGGCCAAGCACATCGCGGCCAGCCGGGGCGAGGACACCACCGCGCGCTGACCGAGTGGCCGGGGCGCGAGGTCAGCCGCGGAGCTGCCCGTAGGTGTGCCCGGGGCGCAGCCGGACGACGAGCCGGCGGTCGGCGACCATGGCCGCGCGGTAGGCGTCCCAGTCCTCGTGCTCGCCATTGAGCGCGCGGTAGTAGCCGACGAGTTCCTCGACGGTGGCGTCGTGCGGGTCGGCCGCGACCGGGCTGAGCTCGGCGGTGCTCTCGACGGCGACCCACGTCCAGAAGTCCGCCGAGGTCACGTGCAGGGTCGCCCGCGGGTCGGCCTGCAGGTTGCGGGTCTTGGCGCGGTCGGCGGTCACCGAGATGCGGGCCAGCTGCTGCTCGTCGTCCCACGCGTAGAAGAGGTTCGACAGCTGCGGCCGCCCGTCGCGCTTGAGGGTGCCGAGCACGCCGGCGTGCTGGGAGGCGACGAAGGCGAGCATGCGCGGGTCGACGGTCATGCCGGCAGCAACGCCGTTCCGCTCCGTCCTGTGCCCCGCCGCCCGTCGCCGGGGCCGGGGGTCAGCGTCCCGACGGCGCGAGCGGCGCGGTCCGGGAGCCGTCCGACGCCGGTGGGGGCACGCAGACCCGGTCGCGACCGCTGCGCTTCGCGCGGTACACGGCGGCATCCGCCGTGGCCTGCAGCCCGACCGGGTCGCTCCACGTGACCGCCGCAGCGCCGACGCTCACGGTGACCGCGTAGGGAGCGCCGGCGGTGCGCACGTGGGTGACGAGCCGTTCGGCGATCCCGGTGGCCTCCGGCAGGTCGGTACCTGGCAGGAGGAGGGCGAACTCGTCACCGCCCAGGCGCCCGACGACGTCCTCGCTGCGGGTCAGGTCCTGCAGCGACCCGGCGACCAGGCGGAGCACCGCGTCCCCGGCCAGGTGACCCAGGGTGTCGTTGACGGTCTTGAACTCGTCGACGTCCACGAGCAGCAGGCCGAGCGGTCGGTCGGCCGTGGTGCGGGCCGCCTCGGTGCGCAGCCGCTCGTGGAAGGTGCGGTGGTTCAGCGCGCCGGTCAACCCGTCGCGCTCGGCGAGGAGGGCGACCTGCTGGGCGTAGGCGGCGGTGCGCTGGTAGGCCCGCTGGTGGTTGGCCGACGCGAACGCGCAGGTGGCCGTGGCGACCGCGAGGGCGAGCGCACCGACCAGGACGTCGTCGGCCGGCACACCCCCGAGCCCGAGGCCCATGCCGAGGTACCCGACGAGGATGCTCGTGCCGGCCAGCGCGACACCGGCCGGTGGGTACGCCAGCGCCGCGTGCGCCAGCAGGACGAAGAGGAACAGGACGTAGGGGCTGTCGACTCCCTCGTCGAGCACGCAGACCGTGATCACCAGGGCGATGCCCAGGGCTTCCCAGGCGTCGAAGAACAGCCGGCCCCGCGGGTGGCGGGCCAGCCGATCGACCGGGGCGAGCGCCAGCAGCGGAGCCGACCCCGCCACGGCCGCCGTCAGGGCGAGGAGGAGTCCGGATCGAGGCGGGTCGGTGGTCAGGGTCCGCGCGGCGATGATCGCCGGGAGGACCTCGCACAGCACGATCCCGCTGAGGGTGTGCCGCCGCCAGAAGGCGACCCGCTCCTCGTCCTGGGCCAGCGCTCTCATGCTCCTGTCATCGCACCGGCCGCCGGGCTCCCACAGAGACCCGGCCGTTCCTCTACCCCCTCGGAGGGAGGTCCGTCCCGTCGCGGCCGGCCGTGGTCCTCAGCGTTCCCGGCCCCGGGCCTTGAGCGGTACCGGCGGCAGCGGCGGGGCCTCCAGCCGGTCGCCGTCGTAGCCGACTACGGCGCCGAAGCGCTCGTCCTCGGCGTTCCACCGCTCGGCGTACTCGGCGATCTCCTCGCCGGAGCGGCCGACGAAGTTCCACCACATGACGATCCGCTCCTCGAACGGCTCGCCGCCCAGCAGCAGCAGCCGGGTCGGCCCGGCGGCGCGCACCCGCACCGCGCGCCGCCCGGTGCCGAGGTAGAGCATCGCGCCGACCTCCAGCGGCGTCTCCTCCACCTCGGCCGACCCGGACGAGGCCAGCAGGGCGTACTCGAAGTCCGGCTCCAGCGGCAGCTCGACGTCCGCGCCGGCGGCCAGCTCCAGGTCGGCGCCGACCAGCGGGGTGTACGCGGTGCCCGGCGAGGT
This sequence comes from Geodermatophilus sp. URMC 65, assembly GCF_053502545.1. Classification (NCBI taxonomy): domain Bacteria; kingdom Bacillati; phylum Actinomycetota; class Actinomycetes; order Geodermatophilales; family Geodermatophilaceae; genus Geodermatophilus; species Geodermatophilus sp. URMC 65. Next base: position 2,147,024 of record NZ_CP199954.1, on the reverse strand, counting down.
GGCCCCGCCGAGGCTGCCCATGAGCACGGTGGCGGTCAGCCCGTCGGAGGCGAAGCCGGGCAGCGACGTGTGGTGGGCGAAGGCCGGCGCGGTGTCGCGGGCGGCCTCGGGCAGCGCCACCCACAGCTGGGCGCCGTGCAGGTACCGCGGGTGCACCGCCGGGGACTGCTCGGAGTGCGCGATGCCGTGCCCGGCGGTCATCAGGGCCAGCTCGCCGGGGCGGATGCGTGCGTCGCTGCCGAGCGAGTCGCGGTGGTGCACCTCGCCGTCGAGCAGCCAGGACACCGTCTGCAGGCCGGTGTGCGGGTGCGGCGGCACCTGCATGCCGGGTGTGGAGGTGATGTCGTCGGGGCCGTAGTGGTCGACGAACGCCCACGCCCCGACCAGCCGGCGGCCCAGGGTGGGCAGCAGCCGGCGCACCCGGGTGCTCTCGCCGAGCACCACCTCCTTGCCCGGCAGCAGGTCCAGCACCGGGCCGGCGGCGGTGTCCTCCAGCCCGCCGAGCTCGCGGGAGGGCGGGCGGCGGTCGAGGTTGCTCATGGCGTGCACCTCCGGAGGGTCGGGGTCATCGGGGCTCGGGGGCGGTCGGGCAGCGCAGCGCCGCGAGGTCCCAGCCGGCGCGCCGGGCGCCGGCCACGTAGGCGCTCTCCAGGAAGTCCAGGACGACGGCGCGCGGGTCGGCCGCGGTGCGCACGTCCTCGTAGGGCAGCAGCGCCAGGTGCGCGCCGCGGCTGTCGATCCAGCGTGCCGCGGCCGGCCGCAGCGGTTCCTCGACCAGGCCCGGCGGCTCGGGGGCGGTGTAGGAGTAGAAGGCGGGCTCGGGCACCTGCTCGTCGCCGAACCAGAAGCCCGCGCTGATGACCTCGTGCGAGTAGGCCTCGCGGGTGACCGGGTCGACGGTGTCCGGCTGCTCCACCCGGCGGTCGGAGAAGCGGGTGACGGCGAGGTCGAAGGTGTGCCAGAAGTGGTGCACCGGGCTGGTCTTGGCGTAGCTGCGCCCGGCGAACTCCTCGAGTACCTGCGCCACCTGGCCCAGCACCACCCAGTAGCGGGTCACCCGGTCCCGGTCGTAGGAGGCGTGGTGCTCGTCCTCGGCGAACGGGGTGCGGTCGGCCAGGTCGAACGGGACCGGGATCTCCACGGTCGCGGGCAGGCCGAGCGTCGCGAGGGTGTCGAGCAGCTGCCGGTAGAACGCCGCCACGCTCAGCCCGGGCAGCGCGAACGACGCCCGCCGTCCGTCGGCGACGGCCACCTCCAGCCGGTGGTCGACCAGGTCGAGGTCCACGGCGAAGACCGGGTCGAAGCCCATCGGGCGGGTGGTCAGCCCCCGGCCGGTGAGGTGGAAGGGGATGTGCCACCAGTGGTTGCGCCGCGGGGCGTTGGCCAGCCGCAGCTTGCCGACGACCTGCAGGAACCGGTGCAGGGTCTCCTTGCCCACTCGGCCAGCGGCAGAGGCGGGAAGACGGACACGGGCGGCTCCTGGCGTCGCGGGACCGATCGCGGCCAGCATGACGATCCCGGCGGCCGGGCGGTAGCCGCCACCCGGAGTGGCGAGATCGCGTGATCTCGCACGGATGCGCCCCCGGACCGTGCGAGATCATGGGATCTCGCCGGTTTGGGGTCCGTTCGCACGGGTCAGGCTCCGGCCGTGGACGACGACCGTCGGCGGCCGGGCTGCCCCAAGCGGATGGTGTTCGGCCCGTGCGGTGGCGTCCGGGACGACGGCCGCTGCGAGGTGGCCGAGCACCGCTGCGTCTTCCTCGACGACCCCGCCCCCGCCTGGGACGCGCCGGCGGCGCCCCCGGTCGCGCCGCCACTGGGCAGCCTGCTCGACCGCGCCCGCACGGGGCCGGTGGTGCTCACCGACCTCACCGTGGCGCCGTTCGACCCGGCCTCGCTGCGCCGGGTCGTGGGCGTGCTGGCCCCGGTGTCCGACGGGCTGTTGGTCGGCGAGCACGCCAACCGCCCCGACCTCCCGCCCACGCTGTTCGCCGCCGAGGTCCGGGACGCCGGCGGCCGGCCGTGGACGACGCTGGCCTGCCGTGACCGCAACCGCGTCGTCCTCGAGCAGGAGCTGGCGGGCCTGGCCGCGGTGGGCGTCGACGGCGTGCTGTGCGTGACCGGCGATGCCCGCGGCCCCGGTGTCCGGCCCGGCGTCACCCAGGTGTTCGACCTCGACGGCACCCGGCTGGCCGCGCTCGCCGGAGCGGCAGGGCTGCCGGTCGCCGTCCCCGAGTCGCCCGCGGCCCCGCCGGTCGACCGCCGGCCGGCCCGGGTCGCGGGCAAGCAGCGGGCCGGGGCGCAGGTGTGCGTCCTCAACCACGTCCGCACCCCGGCCGAGGTGTTCGCCTTCGTCGCCGCCGCGCGGAGCGCCGGGGCGACGTTGCCGTTCGTCGCCGCAGTCGCCGTCTACACCGACGAGCGCTCCGCCCGGGTGCTCCAGCGCTTCCCCGGCCTGCACGTGGACGACGCCACGGTCGAGGGGGTGCTGGCCGCGCCGGACCCGCGGTCGGCCGGCATCGCGGCCGCCGTGGCCGAGGCCCGCGCGCTGCTGAGCGTCCCCGGGGTCGTGGGGGTCAACCTGTCCGGTCTGGCCTCGGGCCTCGGGGAGGACGACGGCGCCCGGGTCAAGGCCGAGGTCGCGGCCGCGATCAGGGAGGCAGTGGGCGAGCTCGCGAGCCCACCATGGACGGAGCAGCGATCGCTCGTGGCGCCGACGAGCGCGAGCGAGGAGGCGACATGAGCGAGCTGGAGAGCGAGGCGATGGAGGCCGAGTTCGGCACGGTCGCCGGGTGGACCGAGGAGGCGGTGCAGGCACTGGGCCCTGAGTACGCCGTCCCGGCCGGGTGCCGGGGGAGCGGCAGCGCTGGAGCGCTGCGCTGGCTGGCCGACCGGCTGGAGCTGACGGCCGGCAGCCGGGTGCTCGACGACGGCGCCGGCGTCGGCGGGCCGGCCGGGTGGCTGGCCGCCGAGCGTGGTGTGCGCGCCATCTGTGCCGAGCCGATGCACGAGGCGGCGCGCGCCGCGCACCGGCTGTTCGGGCTGCCGTCGGTGACCGCGCTGGCGCAACGGCTGCCGTTCGCCGACGCCGCCTTCGACGCCGCCTGGTGCCTCGGCGTCCTCTGCACCACCCCCGACAAGGAGGGTGCGCTGACGGAGCTGCGACGGGTGCTCGCGGACGGCGGCCGGCTCGGGGTGCTGGTCTTCGTGGCCGACCGCCCGTTGCCCCCGCCCCTGCCCGAGGGCAACGACTTCCCGACCGAGGAGGAGCTGCGGGGGCTGCTCGACGCGGCGGGTCTCCGACTGGGGGGGAGACCGCGACCGCGGACCTCGGGGACAGTCCGCCGGGGTGGAGCGAGCGCGCCGACGCGGTCGACGCCGAGGTCGCCCGCCAGCACGGCGACGACCCGCGCTTCCAGGAGGCGCAGGAGCAGTCCCGCCGGGTGGGCCGGCTGCTCGCCGACGGCGCGCTGCGGCCGTGGCTCGCGGTCGCCGAGGCCCGCTGACGGCCCGACCGGCCGGGAGCGTGCTCAGGACGCGCGTCCGCGCAGGTCCTCCTCGCCGGCGTGCCGGGTCGCCAGCGCCGTGGCGGCGACCTCGGCGTCGTCCAGGTGGACCGCGTCACGCGGGTCGGGGGTGTCCAGCATCCGCGTCTCGTGGCCGCGGCCCACGACGAGGACGACGTCGGCCGGCCCGGCGGCGCCCACCGCGGCGGTGATCGCCTCCCGTCGGTCGGGCTCCGTGCGTACCAGCGCCGTCGAGCCGAGCAGGCCGACCCGCAGCTCGGCGCGGATCGCGGCCGGGTCCTCGCCGTGGCTGCCCTCGTTGGTCAACCACACGCAGTCGGCGGCGCGGGCCGACTGACCCAGCCCCTGGCGCTTGTGGCGGTCCCGCCGACCACGGGCGCCGAGCACCAGGTGCACCCGCCCGCCGGGGGCGGTGAGGCCGCGGGCGGTGTCCACAGCAGCGCCCAGCGCGCGCGGCGTGTGCGCGTAGTCGACGACGACGAGCGGCCGGCCCGACCCGCCGAGGACGGTGTTGCGTCCCCGCGGCGGGGCCACCGCGGCCAGCCCGGCGGCGATCCGGTCCGGCGGCACGCCGAGCACCCGGCCGGTGGCCCAGGCCGCGGCCAGGTTGGTCACGTGCACCCGGCCGACCAGCGGACTGTGCACCCGGTGCCCGCCGGCGTCGTCCGCCAGCAGCACCTCGGTGCCATCGCTGCCGGTCCGCCAGCCGAGCACCCGGACGTCGGCGTCCCCGTCGAACCCGACCCGGGTCACCGGCACCGCGGCCTGGTCGGCCAGCCGCCGTCCCCACGGGTCGTCGATGACGACGACGCCCGCGGCGGTCCGGCCGGCCTCGAACAGCCGCGCCTTGCTGGCCCAGTACTGCTCGAGGGTGCCGTGGTGGTCGAGGTGGTCCTCCTCGAAGCCGGTGAAGACCGAGACCTGGAACTCCAGACCGTCCATGCGGCCCATGTCCAGCGCGATGGAGGAGGCCTCCACGACCACCCGCTGCGCCCCCGACCCGACCATCGCGCCCAGCAGCTCGTGCAGCTCGGGCGCCTCCGGCGTGGTCAGCGCCGTGTCCCACGAGACACCGGCGACCTGCGCCCCGAGGGTGCCGACGACGCCGGTGCAGTCGCCGCCGGCCTCGAGGACGCCGCGCACGAGCGCGCTGGTCGTCGTCTTGCCGTTGCTGCCGGTCACCCCGACCAGCCGCAGCGCCCGCGCCGGGTCACCGGCCAGCAGCGCGCCGAGCGGCCCCAGCTGCGCCCGGACCGAGGGCACGCGCAGCTGGGGGAGGCGGCTGTCGACCGGCCGGTCGACGAGCAGGGCCGCGGCCCCGGCGGCCTCCGCTGCGGGGGCGTGGCGGTGGCCGTCGCTGGTCGCGCCCCGGACGCAGGCGAACAGCGACCCGGGGACGACGCGCCGCGAGTCGGTGACCAGGCCGCGCACGGTCAGGTCGTCGGCGCCGCCGGCTCGCGTGACCGGCCCGCCGGGGACGGACCGGGCCCGGCGCTCGACCTCCGACCAGGGGACCGGGGGGAGACGCACCGGCCCGACGGTAGGTGCGTTCCCGTGGACCGGCAGGTCGACGGTGTAGGCACTCCACCGACCCGGCGCGTCGCTGACGTCGCGAGATGTGCAGGACACCCGCCGGAACCGGGTCGGCCGCCCTGGCCGACCCGGGCGCGGGTGCGAGGCTGCCCGCCATGACTCCCCTCCTCGGCCCCGACGGCACCCGGCTCGTGTACTCGTCGGCGGGCGAGGGACCCCCGCTGGTCTGCCTCCCCGGCGGGCCGATGCTGCCGGCGGAGTACCTGGGCGACCTCGGCGGCCTGGACGCCCACCGGTCCCTGGTGCTGCTGGACCTCCGGGGCACCGGGCACTCCGCCGTCCCGGCGGACCCGGCGAGCCAGCGCTGCGACCGTCAGGTCCCCGACGTCGAGGCGCTGCGTGCGCACCGCGGATCGGAGCGGCTCGACCTGCTGGCGCACTCGGCCGGGGCCGCGCTGGCGCTGCTGCACGCCGCCCGGCACCCCGACCGCCTCGCGAGCCTCACGTTGGTCACCCCGAGCCCTCGGGTGGTCGGCCTCGAGGTGACCGACGCCGACCGCCGGGAGGTCGCCGAGCTGCGTCGAGGGGAGCCGTGGTTCGCGGCGGCCTTCGCCGCCCTCGAGCGGATCTGGTCGGGTGCGGCCACGGACGCCGACCGGACGGCGATCACGCCCTCCACGCACGGCCGGTGGGACGACGCCGCGCGGGCCCCGGCCGCCCGGGCGGACGCCCAGCGCGACGCCGGCGCAGCGGCCCGGTACTACGGCGACGGGCGCCCGGACCCGCGGACGTGCGGGCCGCCCTCGCGGAGCTGCGCGTGCCGGTGCTCCTGGTCGCCGGCGAGTACGACGTCGCCCTCCCGCCGTCCCGCGCCGCCGAGTACGCCGCCCTGTTCCCCTCGGCCGAGCTGGTCGTGCAGCTCGGGGCCGGGCACTTCCCCTGGCAGGACGACCCGGCGGCGTTCGTCCGCGCGGTGGTCGCCTCCTCCGCGGAGAACACCTCCGCGGATACTGGAGGGCGATGAGCGCGCCCCTCAACCTGGTCAACCTCGAGCGGGTGCACAAGGCACACGGCACCACCGTCCTGCTCGACGACGTCTCGCTGGGCATCGCCTCCGGTGAGCGGATCGGCGTGGTCGGGCGCAACGGCAGCGGCAAGTCCACACTGCTCGGCGTCCTCACCGGGCGCGAGGAGCCCGACTCCGGCCGGGTGACCCGCCGCGGCGACCTCGCCGTCGGCGTCCTCGACCAGTCCGGCACGCTGCCGCCCGGCGCGACCGTCCGCGACGTCGTCCTGCCCGAGAGCCTCTTCGCCGCCGAGCACGAGTGGGCCGCCGACCCGGCGGTGCGCAGCGTGCTCACCGGCCTGGAGCTCGACCGGCTGGGGTTGGACTCCCCGGTCGCGCCGATGTCCGGCGGCGAGCGGCGGCGGGTGGCGCTGGCCGCGCAGCTGGTCCGCCCGCTGGACCTGCTGGTGCTGGACGAGCCGACCAACCACCTCGACGTCGAAGGCGTGGCCTGGCTGGCCGGCTACGTCAAGGACCGGGTCGGAGCCCTGGTGGTCGTCACCCACGACCGGTGGTTCCTCGACGAGGTCTGCAGCCAGACCTGGGAGGTCGCCGACGGCCGGGTGCACGCCTACGAGGGCGGCTACGCCGCCTACACCCTCGCCCGGGCCGAGCGCGCTCGCATCGCGGCGGCCACCGAGGAACGGCGACTGAACCTGGTCCGCAAGGAGCTGGCCTGGCTGCGCCGCGGGCCGCCCGCGCGCACCAGCAAGCCGCGGTTCCGCATCGAGGCGGCCCAGGCGCTGATCGAGGACGAGCCGCCGCCGCGCGACACGATGGCGCTCAGGGGCTTCGCCAGCCGGCGGCTCGGCAGGACCGTCTACGACGTGGAGGACGTCGACTACGCCGTCCCGGGGGACCCGGCGACCGGCGCGCCCCCGCGCACCCTCCTCGACGACGTCACCTGGCACGTCGGCCCCGGCGACCGGATCGGCGTCGTGGGCGTCAACGGCGCGGGCAAGACGACGCTGCTGCGCCTGCTGGTCGGGGAGACCGAGCCCGACCGCGGCCGGGTGGTGCGCGGGCAGACGGTCGCCCCCGCCTACCTGTCCCAGCACGTCACCGAGCTGCCCGCCCGCCTGCGGGTGCTCGAGGCGGTGCAGGAGATCGCCCGGATCGCCCGGATCGGCAACCAGGAGATCTCCGCCTCGTCGCTGGCCGAGCGGTTCGGCTTCCCGGCCTCCCGCCAGTGGACGCCGGTCGGTGACCTCTCCGGCGGCGAGCGGCGCCGCCTGCAGCTGCTGCGGCTGCTCATGAGCGAGCCGAACGTGCTGCTGCTCGACGAACCCACCAACGACCTCGACATCGACACGCTCACCGCGCTGGAGGACCTGCTCGACGGCTTCCCCGGCACCGTGCTGGTGGTCAGCCACGACCGGTACTTCGTCGACCGGGTCTGCGACTCGGTGGTCGCGCTCATGGGCGACGGCTCGCTGGCCGCGCTGCCCGGCGGGGTCGAGGAGTACCTGCAGCGCAGGGCGGCGGGGGAGGCGGCGCTGCCCTCGGCCGCCGCGGCCGCTCCCGGGCCGGGGGCCGCTGCGGCCGCGGCCCGGCCGGCCGGGGAGGTGCGGGCCGCCCGCAAGGAAGCCGCGCGGCTGGAGCGGCGGCTGGAGAAGCTCACCGCCGAGGAGGAGCGGCTGCACGGCGAGCTCGCCGCGGCGGCGACCGACCACGCGCGGGTGCTCGAGCTCGACGAGCGGCTGCGCGCCGTCCTCGCCGAGAAGGAGCAGGTCGAGACCGACTGGCTGGAGGCCGCCGAGGTCGCGGAGGGCTGAGGGAGGACCTCCTGCCCCCCGCTGGAGGACCCCGTCCTCCGTGCCCTGCGCGAGCTCAGGGCGGGACCCGGGACGGGGCCGGCGACGGGACCCTGCAGGGGGCCGCCCGTCCTCCTCGGGAGCAGGTGTCGTCCACCCGCGGGTCGGGGCCCGTCCCCGCGGGTAGAGGAGCACCGGGCAGCCCGGCCCGTCCGCCGCCGAGGCGGCTCGATCGGCGCGCCCGGTAGGCTGGGGTCACCGCCGGCCGTCGTCGACCGACGTTCCTGGTGTCCCCGAGCCGCCCGACGACTCCAGGAGACACGTGCTCGTACTGCTGCTCCTCCACCTGCTCGCCGGCGTGCTGGCGCCCGTCCTCGTGCGGTGGTGGGGGCGGCAGGCCTTCCTCGCCCTGGCGCTCGTGCCCGCCGCCGGCTTCGTGTGGGTCCTGTCGCGCCTGGGCCCGGTGCTCGCCGGCGAGGAGCTGCGCGAGACGGTGCCGTGGATCCCCGCCCTGCAGCTGGACGTCGCCCTGCGGCTGGACGCCCTGGCGCTCGCCTTCGCCGCGCTGGTCACCGGCGTGGGGGCGCTGGTGCTCGTCTACTGCGCCCGCTACTTCGGCCCGGGCGAGGAGGGCACCGGCCGCTTCGCCGGCTGCCTCACCGCCTTCGCCGGCTCCATGCTCGGCCTCGTCGTCGCCGACGACCTCTTCCTGCTCTACGTGTTCTGGGAGCTCACCACCGTCTTCTCCTTCCTCCTGATCGGGGGCTCGGGACGGCGGCTGGCCGCGCGGCGGGCGGCGTCGCAGGCGCTCATCCTGACCACCGCCGGCGGGCTGGCGATGCTGGTCGGGCTCATCCTCATCGGCCAGGCCAGCGGCTCGTTTCTGCTGTCGGAGGTGGTCGCCGACCCCGGCAGCGGCCCGGCCATGACCGCCGGCGCGGCGCTGGTGCTGGTCGGGGCGGTCACCAAGTCCGCCCTGGTGCCGTTCCACTTCTGGCTGCCCGCGGCCATGGAGGCGCCGACGCCGGTCAGCGCCTACCTGCACGCCGCGGCGATGGTGAAGGCCGGCGTCTACCTGGTCGCCCGGCTGGCTCCCGGGCTGGCCGACGTCCCCGGCTGGCGGCCGCTCGTGCTCGGCCTGGGCGTGGCCACGATGCTCCTCGGCGGCTACCGCGCGCTGCGCCAGAAGGACCTCAAGCTGCTGCTGGCCTTCGGCACCGTCAGCCAGCTCGGGTTCCTCGTGACGCTGGTCGGCGGGGGCAGCCGCGAGCTGGCCGCCGCCGGGCTGGTGATGACCCTGGCGCACGCACTGTTCAAGTCCACGCTGTTCCTCACCGTCGGCGTCATCGACCACGCCACCGGCACCCGCGACCTGCGCCGGCTGTCCGGGCTCGGCCGGCGGCTGCCGCTGCTCGCCGTCATCGGCACCGCCGCGGCGGCGTCCATGGCCGGGCTGCCGCCGCTGCTCGGCTTCGTCGGCAAGGAGGCGGCCTTCGCCGCGCTGTGGGACGCCGGCCTGCCCGACCGGACCGCCGCGGCCGTCGTCCTGACCGGGCTGGTGGCGGGCTCGGTGCTCACCGCCGCCTACACCGCGCGCTTCGTGTGGGGCGCCTTCGCCCGCAAGCCCGGCACCGAGGACACCGCGGTCGAGCACCCGCCGGAGCCGCTGTTCCTCGCCGCCCCCGCCGTCCTGGCGCTGACCGGGCTGGTCCTCGGGCCGGCCAGCCCGCTGCTGGAGCCGCTGGTCGCCGGCTACGCCGACACGCTGCCGCTGCTGGCCCCCGAGCCCGAGCACCTGGGCCTGTGGCACGGCTGGCAGCCGGCGCTGGCGCTGTCGGCGCTGTCGATCGCCGGCGGTGCCGCGCTGTTCGTCGTCCGCGGGCGGGTCACCCGCCTGCAGCGGCGGGTGGCCGTCGGCGCCTCGGCCGACGAGGGCTACTGGAACGTCGTCCAGGCCGTCGACCGGCTCTCTGTGCTCGTCACCGGCACCACCCAGCGCGGCTCCCTGCCGGCCTACCTCGGCACCATCCTGGTCGTGGTGCTGGCCCTGCCCGGGACCCTGCTGCTCACCCGCGCCCCGTGGCCGGGCGAGTGGCGGGCCTGGGACACCCCGGTGCAGGCGGTGGTCGGCGTCGTGGTCGTGACCGCCGCCGCGCTGACCCTGCGGATCCGCCAGCGGCTCTCGGCCGTGCTCGTCGTCGGCGTCACCGGCTACGGCATCGCCGTCGTCTTCGCGCTGCAGGGCGCCCCCGACCTCGCGCTCACCCAGTTCCTCGTCGAGACGCTCACCCTCGTCGTCTTCGTGCTGGTGCTGCGCAAGCTGCCCAAGGACATCTCCGAGCGGCACCGGCCGCGCGAGCGCGCCGTCCGCGGCGTGATCGCCGTCGGCGTGGGCGCCTTCATGGCTGCCGTGGGTGCGGTGGCGCTGTCGGCCCGCACCGCGACGCCGGTGTCGGAGGCCTGGCCCGGGCCGGCGTACGACTTCGGTGGCGGCAAGAACGTCGTCAACGTGACCCTCGTCGACATCCGCGCCTGGGACACCCTCGGCGAGATCTCGCTGCTGGTCGTCGCCGCCACCGGCGTGGCCAGCCTGGTCTTCCTCCGAGGGCGCACCGGCGGTGTCGACCGGGTGACCCGGGCGGATCTGGCGCAGCGGCGCGAGCCCAGCCGGCGGGCGCCGCGGGACCGCTGGCTGGCCGCGACCGCGACGCTCGACCCGGCGCGGCGCTCGGTCGTGCTCGAGGTGGTCACCCGGATCCTCTTCCACACGATCGTGGTCTTCTCGCTGTACCTGCTGTTCTCCGGGCACAACGAGCCCGGCGGCGGGTTCGCCGGCGGCCTGGTCGCCGGCCTGGCCCTGGTGCTGCGCTACCTGGCCGGCGGGCGCTACGAGCTGGGCGAGGCCGCACCCGTCGCGCCGGGCGTGCTGCTCGGCGGCGGGCTGCTGTTCGCCGGCGGCACCGGCGTGGCCGGCCTGCTGCTGGGCGCCGGGGTGCTGCAGACCGCCATCCTGCAGACCACGCTGCCGGTGCTCGGCGACGTCAAGCTCGTGACCTCGCTGTTCTTCGACTGCGGCGTCTACCTGATCGTCGTCGGGCTGGTCCTCGACGTGCTGCGCAGCCTGGGCGCGGAGCTCGACCGCCAGGAGGACGAGGAGGACCCGATCGAACTGACGCCCGGGGAGGTGGTGCTGCGATGACCCCCACGATCGTGCTGCCGGTGATGATCGGCGGCCTCTACGCGGCGGGGGTGTACCTGCTGCTGGACCGCAGCCTCACCCGCGTGCTGCTGGGCTTCGTGCTGCTGGGCAACGCCACCAACCTGCTGGTGCTGTCGGCCGGCGGACCCTCGGGACTGGCGCCGATCCTCGGCTACTCCGACCCGGCGGCGATCAACGACCCGCTGCCGCAGGCGCTCATCCTCACCGCGATCGTGATCACCTTCGGCGTCTCGGCGTTCCTGCTGGCGATGATCCACCGCTCCTGGCGGCTGGCCCGCAACGAGGCGGTCGGCACCGACGAGGAGGACCGCCGGGTCGCCGCCCGGAGGGCGCTCGACGCCGACGAGCTCGACCCCGACGAGCTGGCTCCCGACGACCGCGCCGCCGGCCACGCCGACAGCCTCCACGAGGACCTCGAGGAGCTGGCGGACGACGTGAACCTGCCCACGGGGAGCGGCACCCGGTGATCGAGGTCCTCGCCCCGCTGCCGGTGCTGCTCCCGTTGCTCGGGGCGGCCGGCGCGCTGCTGGTCTCCGGGCACCCGTCGTTCCAGCGCACCGTCAGCACGACCGTGCTCAGCGCGGTGCTCGCCGTCTCGGTGGTGCTGCTGTTCGTGGCCGACGCCGAGGGCGCCAGCTCGGTCTCCGTCGGCGACTGGCCGGTGCCGCTGGGCATCGTGCTGGTCGTCGACCGGCTGTCGGCGCTGATGCTGGTGGTCGCCTCGACCGTGGCGCTCGGCGTCCTCGTGTTCGCCGTCGGCCAGGGCGCGGCCGACGGGTCGGAGGAGACGCCGCTGTCGATCTTCCACCCGACGTTCCTGGTGCTGGTGGCGGGCGTGGGCAACGCCTTCCTCGCCGGCGACCTGTTCAACCTCTACGTCGGCTTCGAGATCCTGCTGATGGCCTCGTACGTGCTGCTCACCCTCGGCGGGACGGCGGCACGCATCCGCGGCGGCATCACCTACATCATCGTGAGCCTGACCAGCTCGCTGGTGTTCCTCGCCGCGATCGGGCTGGTCTACGCCGCGACCGGCACGGTGAACATGGCCCAGCTGGCGGTGCGGCTCGGCGAGCTGCCCGCGGGCACCCAGGTGCTGCTGCAGTCGATGCTGCTCATCGCGTTCGGCATCAAGGCCGCCGTCTTCCCGCTCTCGGCGTGGCTGCCCGACAGCTACCCGACCGCGCCCGCGCCGGTCACCGCGGTCTTCGCCGGCCTGCTCACCAAGGTCGGCGTCTACGCGATCATCCGCACCCAGACGCTGCTGTTCCCCGGAGGCGCGCTCGACGACCTGCTGCTGTGGGCGGCGCTGGCCACCATGCTGGTGGGCATCCTCGGCGCGGTCGCCCAGAGCGACCTGCGCCGGATGCTGTCGTTCACCCTGGTCAGCCACATCGGCTACATGGTGTTCGGCATCGCCCTGGGGACGGCGGCCGGGCTGGCGGGCGCGGTCTTCTACGTGGCCCACCACATCGCCATCCAGACGACGCTGTTCCTGGTCGCGGGGCTGGTCGAGCGCCAGGGCGGCACCACCTCGATCGACAAGCTCGGCGGCCTGGCCCGGCGCTCACCGCTGCTGGCCGTGCTGTTCTTCGTGCCCGCGATGAACCTGGCCGGGATCCCGCCGCTGTCGGGGTTCATCGGCAAGCTCGGCCTGCTGCAGGCCGGGGTCGCCGACGGTAGCGCCGGGGCGTTGACGCTGGTCGCCGGCGGGGTGGTCACCAGCCTGCTCACCCTGCTCGCGGTCGCCCGCGTCTGGACCCGCGCGTTCTGGCGGTCCCCGAACCAGTCGCCGGCCGAGGACACCGCCGCGGCCGCGGCCGCCGCCTCCGTGCAGCGCCACCGGCCGGCGTCCGCCGACGGTGCGGGGTCGCCGGACGGGGAGGCGTCCCCCGACGGCCCGGCGCGGACCGCGCTGCAGGACGCGTGGCGGCGGCACACGGCGGTCGCGACGGCGGCCGAGCCGGGCCTGCCGCCCCCCGCGGGGGCGGTCCGGGCGCTGCGCCCGCTGCCGCGCACGATGGTGGGCGCCACGGCGGCGCTGGTCACGCTCACCGTGGCCCTCACCGGGCTGGCCGGACCGCTCTACGGCCTGGCCGACCGGGCGTCCACGGACCTGATCGAGCGCACGCCCTACGTCGCGTCGGTGTTCGGGGAGGGTGAGGTCCCGTGAGCGTCGAGCCCGCGGCCACCCGGCTGCGCCACCAGGGCCCGCTGGTCGTCTGGCTGGTGCTGGTCTGGATGCTGCTGTGGGGCACCTGGTCCTGGGCGAACCTGCTCTCCGGCCTGCTCGTCGCGCTGGCCGTGCTGACGCTGCTGCCGCTCCCGCACGTGGCTGGCGGCACCCGGGTGCGGCCGGTGCCGCTGCTGGCCTTCCTCGGCCACTTCGTCCTCGACCTGTTCTCCTCCGGAGCCGAGGTCGCCTGGCAGGCCGTGCGTCCGGGCGGTGTGCACCGGACGGCGATCGTGCAGGTGCAGCTGCGCGCCGACTCCGACCTGCTCCTGACGATGGTCGCCGAGGCGACCTCGCTCGTGCCCGGCTCCCTGGTGCTCGACCTGGACCGCGAGCAGCGGGTGATGACCCTCCACCTGCTGCCCGTGCGCGACCTCGAGGACGTGGAGCGGAAGAAGGCGCACGTCCTGGTGGTGGAGCGGCGCCTGGTGCGGGCGTTCGGCTCGACCGCTGACGTCGCGGCCCTCGAGGGGCACCGGAGGGACGAGGTGCCGACGTCATGACGTTCGTGCAGATCGCGCTGTACGCGATGGTCGGCGGAGGAGCGCTGCTGGCCCTCGTCCGCCTGGCCCGCGGACCCTCGCTGCTGGACCGGGTGGTCGCGACCGACACGCTGCTGGTGATCATCGCGGCCGGCCTGGCGGTGCACGCCGCGCTCGCGCAGGACCCGACGGTGGTGCCGGTGCTCGTCGTCGTGGCGCTGCTGGCCTTCGTCGGCTCGGTGTCGGTGGCCCGCTACGTCGGCGGGATGCTGCTGCGCTCGAGCACCGGCGACGGCCGGGACCTCGGCCTGCCGGTCGCCGCCGAGGAGCGGGAGGCCGGGTCGTGAGCACGGTGTCCGACGTCGTCGCCTTCGCCTGCCTGCTGGCCGGCGCCGCCCTGTGCCTGACCGCCGGGCTGGGGCTGGTGCGCTTCCCCGACGTGCTGTCCCGGATGCACGCCGGCACCAAGCCCCAGGTGCTCGGGGTGCTGCTGGTCATGGTCGGTGGCGCCATCCGGCTCGACGGCTGGGCCAACGTCTGGATGCTGCTGCTCGTGGCGGCCTTCCAGCTGCTCACCGCCCCGGTCAGCGCCCACATGATCAGCCGGGTGGCCTACCGCCGCCGGCACGTGCGCCGCGACCTGCTGCTGGTCGACGAGTACGGCGGGCCCGGCCGGCAGGACGCGCGGTACCACGGGGACGAGCCCGGCGACGCCCCGCCCGAGGAGGCGGCGCCTCAGCCCACCTGAGCCAGCCAGAAGGGCAGTCCCTGGTCGTCCCGGCACTCCGCCGTCCGGCCGTACGCCTGGTCGGTGACCTCGCCGGCCTGCCCACCCGCCGTCCGGACCGCGGCCACGGCGACCTCGATGTCGTCGACCGCGTACACCGGCACGGTGCCGACGTCGCCGTCCCCACCGCTGATGCCGACCATCGGCACGGTGCCGTCCACCTGCCAGCCATCGGGGACCCGCCCGGGCACCGACGTCCACCCGAGCACCGACTCGTAGAAGTCGCGGGCGCGGGCGCCGTCGGGCACCCGCAGCGTCAGGTACACCGCGTCACCGGGGCGCACCGGCGGGCGCGGCTCCGGGTCGGCCGACGCCGGGGTCTGCAGCATCCAGCGGTGGCCGAAGGGGTCGACGACGACGCCGGTGCGCCCACCCGGCCCATCGGCCGCCGGCCGCTCCACGGTGGCACCGGCCGCGGCGGCCCGGTCGACCGCCGCGTCGGCGTCGGGCACCGCGAGGTGCAGCGTCACGCTGACCCGGCCGGGGTCCGGCGCGGCCAGCCCCAGCTCGGGGTACTCGTCGGCGAGGTACAGCCGCGCCCCGCCGAGGTCGAGCTCGGCATGACCGATGCGGTCGTCGTCCACCACGTACGGCTCGCCGACGACGTGGGCGCCCAGCGCCTCGGCGTACCAGGCCGTCGCCGACCGGGCGTCCCGCACGGTGAGGTAGGGGGTGAGCCGCGGCATCGCGGGACCTCCGGCGGTCCTTCTGCTACCGCTGAGCCCGGTTCACCGCCGAGACGACCGCGCGCAGCGACGCGGTGACGATGTTCGGGTCGATGCCCACGCCCCACAACACGCGGTCGCCGACGGCGCACTCGACGTACGCCGCGGCGCGGGCGTCACCGCCGGCGGACATGGCGTGCTCGGCGTAGTCGAGCACCCGGACGTCGACGTCCACCGACCGCAGCGCCTCGACGAACGCCGCGATCGGCCCGTTGCCCCGGCCCTCGACCGTCGTGGGGACGCCGTCGTCGACGAGCTCGACCACCATCTCGTCGAGCTGGTCGCCGTGGGCACGGTGCCGGTGACCGGTCAGGGAGAAGCGGCCCCACGGGGCGTCGGGGTCGGGCAGGTACTCGTTGGTGAAGGCCGTCCACATCTGCTGCGCGGTCACCTCGCCGCCCTCGTCGTCGGTGTGCCGCTGGACGACCGCGCTGAACTCGATCTGCAGCCGGCGCGGCAGGTCCAGCTGGTTCTCGGTCTTCATGATGTAGGCGACGCCGCCCTTGCCGGACTGGCTGTTCACCCGGATGACGGCCTCGTAGGTGCGGCCGACGTCCTTGGGGTCGATGGGCAGGTACGGCACCGCCCACGGCATCTGCGAGACCGGCTTGCCGGCGGCCTCCGCGTCGACCTCGAGCGCCTTGAGGCCCTTGTTGATCGCGTCCTGGTGGGAGCCGGAGAAAGCGGTGTAGACCAGGTCGCCGCCGTAGGGGTGCCGCTCGTGCACGCCCAGCTGGTTGCAGTACTCGACGGTGCGGCGGATCTCGTCGATGTCGGAGAAGTCGATCTGCGGGTCGATGCCCTGGCTGAACAGGTTCAGCCCCAGGGTGACCAGGTCGACGTTGCCGGTGCGCTCGCCGTTGCCGAACAGGCAGCCCTCGATGCGGTCGGCGCCGGCGCGGTAGCCCAGCTCGGCGGCGGCGACGGCGGTGCCGCGGTCGTTGTGCGGGTGCAGCGACAGGACCACGGCGTCACGCCGGCCCAGGTTGCGGTGCATCCACTCGATCTGGTCGGCGTAGACGGTCGGCTCGGCCATCTCGACCGTCGCCGGCAGGTTGATGATCGTCGGCCGGTCGGGGGTGGGCTCCCACACGTCGGTGACCGCGTTGCAGACCTCGACGGCGAAGTCGAGCTCGGTGCCGGTGAAGGACTCGGGGGAGTACTCGAACCGGACGTCGGTCCCGGTCATCTGCTCGGCCAGCTTGCGCACCACCTGCGCGCCGTGGACGGCGATGTCGACGATGCCGGCGCGGTCGGAGCCGAACACCACCCGCCGCTGCAGCGTGGAGGTCGAGTTGTACAGGTGGACGATCGCCTGCTTCGCCCCGCGCAGGGACTCGAAGGTGCGCTCGATCAGCTCGTCGCGGGCCTGGGTCAGCACCTGGATGGTGACGTCGTCGGGTACCAGGTCGTCCTCGATGAGCTGGCGGACGAAGTCGAAGTCGGTCTGGCTGGCGGCCGGGAACCCGACCTCGATCTCCTTGTAGCCCATCCGGACCAGCAGCTCGAACATCCGCCGCTTGCGGTCGGGCGTCATCGGGTCGATCAGTGCCTGGTTGCCGTCGCGCAGGTCGACGGCGCACCAGCGCGGGGCCTCGGTGGTGACCTTCTCCGGCCACGTGCGGTCGGGCAGCACGATGGGCGTGAAGGGGGCGTAGCGGGAGATCGGCATCCCCGACGGCTGCTGGGGGTGGCGGACGTGCGGGTGGTTCTCGCTCAGGTTCCTGCTCACGGGTTCTCGCTCCTCTGGGCGCGGGCTGGACGCAGCTCCGGTGGGGCGGTCAGCGGGCGCCGGGGACGCACTCGGTCACGGCAGGGTCTCCGCGGCGAGGGGGCCGACCTAGGAGAGGGCCTCGCCGCGGCGGGTAAGCAGGAGGCTGCCGCGCACAGGGCCACCGTAGCAGCGCGTCAGCCGAGGTCGCAGCGACAGGCGCAGGCCGCGGCGTGCACCGGCGGGCCCGAGCCGTCGTCGACCTCGTCGCACTGCGGGGAACACGTGCAGGTCAGACCCTCGTCGGTGGGCCATCCGACGGTCGCGCGCCGGCGCTCCCGTTCCTCGGCGGCACGTCGGCGCGCCGCCTCCTGCCGCTGGGCGCGCCGCTCGGCCGGCGAGTCACCCGGCACGGGGACGTCGTGGTCCTCCGGCATCCCGGCCCGTGCTCGCTGGCGGTCCCGCGCGGCTCGATCGAGGCCGAAGGTGAACCACGGCTGCTGCCGGTCGGGGCGGTGCGCCCACCTGTCGGCGACCTCGTCGGTGTGCAGGGTGTCCAGGTGGGCGGGCAACCGGCGCTGGGTCGCGTCCCGTGGACCGTCGGGGTGCATGCCGGCCACCTCCCGGCCGTCGGCGTCGAGCAGGGCCAGACGCAACCCGGCCAGCTCGGCCGCCCGCGCCAAGGCGCGCGACGGCAGGTCCCGGGTTCCCGCCTCGGCATGGGCCACGGCCGACACGCTGAGCCCGGCCGCCGAGGCCAGTTCGCGTTGTGACAGGTCGGCGGTGCGCCGGATGCGCCGCAGCACCCCGCACAGGTCGAAGCCGGTCGCCACCGGGCCATGGTGCGGTGGGACACGCGTCTGCGGGTCCGGCCGGCCGCACCTGTGGACGAGTTCCGATCGCCTCGAGCCGGACGCGAGGTGTCCTCCGCCGACCTCGGGCGTTGCTTGCACAGGTGAGCAGGGGTGGAGACCATCAACCCCTGCTCACAGAACGAAGCAGGGGTCGAGGTTGCGGGAGGACGAGGTGTGGGCGAGCCGTCCCCGCGCCGCCGATCGGGTGCTGCGGGTCAGAACGTCTTGCGCAGCCGCATGCTCAGCGGGCGGCCGTCGGGGTCGTCGACCAGGCGGTAGACCGGCGTCGCCCACAGCCGCGTCGGCAGCGACAGCCGCCGGGGGTGGTGCTCGCGCAACCGACCGCGCGGGCGCGGGCCGCGGCGGCCGCCGGCGTGCCAGGCGTCGAGCTCGGCCGCCGAGGTCTCCAGCGTCCGCACGAACGCCTCCGGGTCGAGCAGGTCGTCGTCCTCCCTGCCGTCAGCGGCCCGGTCGAGGTGCTCGCGGGCCAGCTCCAGGCGCAGGTCGCGGGCGAAGGTGCGGGCGCCGTCGCCGGTGCCGGCCGGGTCGCGGGGCTCGCGCGGGTCCCGGGTCGTGTCCAGGACGGCGGAGGAGAGCTCGCTGTCGTGGGTCCAGGAGCGCCGGTTGAAGTTGTCGCTGCCGACGCTGGCCCAGACGTCGTCCACCACGCACACCTTGGCGTGCACGTAGACCGGCATCCCCTCGTGGTTCTCCACGTCGAACACGTGCACCCGGCCGCGCCCCGCCCGCTGGCACATCTCCAGCGCCTGCCACCGGCCGACGTACTGCGACCGCTCCGCGACGGCGCCGTCCTGGTCCGGCACCCGCGGCACCACGACGACCAGGTGCAGGTCCGGGTTCTCGGCCAGCGCCTCGGCGAACAGCCGGGCGACGTCGGCCGACCACATGTACTGGTCCTCCAGGTACACCAGCCGGCGAGCTCGCTTGATCGCCTTGGAGTACCCGCGGGCCACCGACCGCTCGCCGCGCGGCGCGAAGTCGTACGGCGGCCGGATCGCCGGGTACGTGCGCAGGTTCTGCACCACGTGCGGCCCACAGGGCGGTGGGGGCGGCAGCTGCGGTGGCAGCGGGTCCGGATCGAGCCGGGCGCCCCGCAACCGGTCGAGCACCCACGCGATCGGGTTGCCCGAGTCGGCGTTGGTCGGGTCGTCCCAGCGCTCGCGGAACACGGTGTCCAGGACGCCGACCGTCGGCCCGCGCAGCATCAGCTGGACGTCGTGCCACGGCGGCGACTCCCCGTACGCCGCCGCCATCGCCAGCGACTGCGGGTCGCCGCCGTGGTCGGCGTCGTCCCGGCGGCCGTGGCACAGGTCGATCCCGCCGACGAAGGCGACGTCCTGGGTCGCGTCCTGGTCGTGCCGCAGGACGACGAGCTTCTGGTGGTGGCTGCCGCCGCGGCGCACCCGCTGGTCGAGGATCACCTCGCCGCCGCCGTGCTCGACCTCGTCGTCCAGCGCCCGGTTCTCCTCCGCGCTGAACGACATCCAGTCCATGTGCGAACGCCACACCAGCCCGCGCACGCAGACGCCGCGGCGCACCGCGTCGGTGAACAGCCGGGCGACGGTCGGCCCGCCCGGGCGCAGCTGCTCGTCGGGGTCGCCCCGCCAGTCGGTGAAGAACAGGTGGTCACCGGCGTCCAGCCGCTCGACGCACTCCACCAGCCGGTCGAAGTAGGTGACGCCGTGCACGAGCGGCTCGACGAGGTTGCCCTCGGTGTACGCGGGCAGCGAGGTCGACGGGTTGCCGCGCTCCTCGGCGGTCAGCAACCAGCGCTCGACGTCGTCCACCCGGTGATCACAGCGCTCCGCCCAGGGGGACGCAAGCACGGCCGTCCCCGCGGACGTCGGTAGCCTGTGGACCCGTGGCCCTCGTCGTCCAGAAGTACGGCGGCTCGTCCGTCGCCTCCGCAGCGCA
Organism: Geodermatophilus sp. URMC 65; assembly: GCF_053502545.1. Classification (NCBI taxonomy): domain Bacteria; kingdom Bacillati; phylum Actinomycetota; class Actinomycetes; order Geodermatophilales; family Geodermatophilaceae; genus Geodermatophilus; species Geodermatophilus sp. URMC 65. The sequence goes on along the minus strand of NZ_CP199954.1, from coordinate 2,127,200 downwards.
CATCAAGCGCGTCGCCGAGCGGATCGTGGCGGCCAAGGAAGCGGGCAACGACGTCGTCGTCGTGGTCTCCGCGATGGGCGACACCACCGACGAGCTGCTCGACCAGGCCGCGCAGATCACCGACGCCCCGGCCGGTCGCGAGCTGGACATGCTGCTCACCGCGGGCGAGCGCATCTCCATGGCGCTGCTGGCGATCGCGATCAACACCCACGGCTACGAGGCCCGGTCGTTCACCGGCTCGCAGGCCGGGGTGATCACCACCTCCAGCCACGGCAAGGCGCGGATCATCGACGTCACGCCCGGCCGGCTGCGGAACGCCCTCGACGAGGGCTCGATCGTCATCGTCGCCGGCTTCCAGGGCGTCAGCCAGGACACCAAGGACGTCACCACGCTGGGCCGGGGCGGCTCCGACACCACCGCCGTGGCCGTCGCCGCGGCGTTGCAGGCCGACGTCTGCGAGATCTACACCGACGTCGACGGCGTCTTCACCGCCGACCCGCGGATCGTGCCCAACGCCCGGCGGTTGGACACGGTGACGTACGAGGAGATGCTCGAGCTCGCCGCCTCCGGCGCGAAGGTGCTCATGCTCCGCTGCGTCGAGTACGCCCGCCGCTACGGCATCCCGGTGCACGTCCGCAGCTCCTACTCCCAGCTCCCCGGCACCACGGTGACCGGCTCGATGGAGGACCTCACGGTGGAACAGGCCATCATCACCGGCGTCGCGCACGACCGCTCCGAGGGCAAGATCACCGTCTTCGGGGTGCCCGACCGCCCGGGCGAGGCCGCGCAGCTGTTCCGCGTGCTCGCCGAAGCCGAGGTCAACGTCGACATGATCGTGCAGAACGTGTCGGCCGCGGCCAGCAAGCTCGCCGACATCTCCTTCACGCTGCCCAAGAGCGACGGGCCGGCGGCCCTCGCCGCGCTGGAGAAGGTCAAGAACACCATCGGCTACGCCGACGTCACCTTCGACCAGCACATCGGCAAGGTGTCGCTGGTCGGGGCGGGCATGCGCTCCCACCCAGGCGTGTCCGCGCGCTTCTTCGGTGCGCTGGCCGACGCCGGTGTCAACCTGGAGCTGATCAGCACCTCGGAGATCCGCATCTCCGTGGTGTGCCGGGACACCGACGTGGACCTCGCCGTCCGCGCGGTGCACGACGCCTTCGACCTCGGCACCGACGAGGCGCAGGCGGTCGTCTACGGAGGGACGGGACGATGAGCCTCTTCAGCAGCGACGGGTTGCGGGTCGGCGTCGTCGGCGCCACCGGCCAGGTCGGCGGCGTGGTGCGACAGCTCCTCGCCGAGCGCGGCTTCCCCCTCACCGAGCTGCGTTTCTTCGCCTCCGCCCGTTCCGCGGGCAGCACCCTGCCGTGGGGGGACGGCGAGATCACCGTCGAGGACGCCGCGACCGCCGACCCCACCGGCCTGGACATCGCGATCTTCTCGGCCGGCGCCTCGACCTCGCGGGTGCAGGCGCCCCGGTTCGCCGAGGCCGGTGTGACCGTCATCGACAACAGCTCGGCCTGGCGCCGCGACCCCGACGTCCCGCTGGTCGTCAGCGAGGTCAACCCGCACGCCCTGGCGTCGATCCCGAAGGGGATCATCGCCAACCCGAACTGCACCACGATGGCCGCGATGCCGGTGCTCAAGCCGCTGCACGACGAGGCGCAGCTGGTGCGCGTCGTGGCCAGCACCTACCAGGCGGTCTCCGGCAGCGGCCTGGCCGGCGTGGAGGAACTCGACACCCAGGTCAAGGCGGTCGTCGACAAGGCCGCGGAGCTCACCCACGACGGCTCGGCGGTCTCCTTCCCCGAGCCGGCGAAGTACGTGAAGCCGATCGCCTTCAACGTGCTGCCGCTGGCCGGGTCACTGGTCGACGACGGGACGTTCGAGACCGACGAGGAACAGAAGCTCCGCAACGAGAGCCGCAAGATCCTCGACATCGCCGACCTCCGGGTGTCGGGCACCTGCGTGCGCGTGCCGGTCTTCACCGGGCACTCGCTGTCGCTCAACGTCGAGTTCGCCCGGGCGCTGACCGTCGACCGGGCCACCGAGCTGCTGTCCACCGCGCCCGGTGTGGAGCTCACGGCCGTCCCCACGCCGCTGCAGGCGGCCGGCCGCGACCCGAGCTACGTCGGCCGCATCCGGCAGGACCCGGGGGTCGACGGCGACCGCGGGTTGGCGCTATTCGTCAGCAACGACAACCTGCGCAAGGGCGCGGCGCTCAACACCGTCCAGATCGCCGAGTTGATCCTGGCGAACCGGAAGGCTTGAGAGTCGACCACCCACGGGGACGGACCGGCGCAGCCGGGTCCGGCCGAGCGGGGGCCCGGAGGGTCCCCCGAGGGCGGACGGCTCCCGGCTCAGCGCAGGTCGGGGACGCCACGTGGCCGCGGTGTCGGCCGGTAGGCCGACAGTGTCACGGTGTCACGGCTTGACGTGACGCAGGGCGAAGTCCAGCGCCACCTCGACCTGGCGGATGGTCTCCTCGATGACCAGCGAGCCGTGGCCGGCGTCGAAGCGGTACACCTCGTGCGGCTTGCCGAGCTCCTCCAGGCGCGCCAGGTAGTTGTCGATCTGCCGGATCGGGCAGCGCGGGTCGTTGGCGCCGGCGACGACGAGCACCGGTGCGGCCACCTGCTCGGCATACGTGATCGGCGAGGAGCGCACGTAGACGTCGTGCACCTCGTCCGGTGAGCCGCCGAACAGCGCCCGGTCGTAGGCCCGCAGGCCCTCCATCTCGTCCTCGTAGGCGGCCAGGTAGTCGGCCACCGGCACCTCGGCGATCCCGGCGGCCCAGCGCTCCGGCTGCGTCCCCAGGCCGAGCAGGGTGAGGAACCCGCCCCACGACCCGCCCGAGATGAACGCCCGCGACGGGTCGAGGAACCCCTCCTCGACCAGCGCGTCGTAGACGGCGGCGACGTCCTCGAGCTCGGTGAGCCCCGGCCGGCCGGTGAGCGCGTCGCGCCACGCGCTGCCGTAGCCGGTAGACCCGCGGTAGTTCACGTGCACCACGGCGTACCCCGCGTCCACGTAGGCCGCGCGGCGGGCGCGGTAGGAGTCGTCGTCGGCCGACTCCGGCCCGCCGTGCACCAGGAACGCCGCCGCGTACGGAGCCGGGCCCGCCGGGCGCACCACCAGGGCGTGGATGTCGCCGCCCGGGCCGGGCACCCAGCGGTCCTCCACCGGGTAGGCCGCCGGCGGCTCCTCCCCGGGAGCGGCCAGCACGACCGGCCCGTCGGCCCGCCGGACCACCGGCGGACGCTCGGAGTTCGACCAGGCCAGCTCCACCGCGCCGTCCGGGCGGGCGGTGGCCCCGCGGACGACGCCGCGCGGCGTGTCCAGCCGCTCCAGCGCGCCGCTGGCCAGGTCGTAGCGGTACAGCTCGCTGCGCGCGGCGTGGTCGTGGCCGACCAGCAGCGCCGAGCCGTCGGGGTACCAGCCGGCGGTCACGTCGCCGGGCAGGTCGAGCACGACCTCGGTCTCGGTGTCGGTGGCGACGTCCCAGACCAGCAGCTCCTCGCGGCCGCGCCGCTCGTGGCCGACCAGCAGCCGCCGGTCGCCGGGCAGCGGGGCGAACTCCAGCGCGTGGAGGCCGCGGCCCTCGCCGTCCCACTTCTCGGCGACGACCGAGGGCGCGTCCTCGGTGGAGGTGTCGGTGCGCAGCACCCGCAGCGCCGGGTAGCGCGGGTCGCCGTGCTCGGAGTGCGAGATGACCAGCAGGTCCTCGTCGTGGGTGAGCGCGTCCACCGACGCCGGGTCCTCGTGCCGGTAGACCACCCGCGGCGAGCCCCCGGACGGCACCAGCCACAGCTCCGAGCCATCGTCCGTCGAGCGGCCGATCGCCACCACCCGGCGGCCGACCTCCAGGCCCGCCGGGTAGGCCGGCCCCACCTCGGGGACGGCGACGCGGTCCTCCCCACCGGCGAAGGGCTGGGTCATCCAGACGCCGAACTCGTCGCCGTCGGTGTCGGCGAACCACCAGATCGTCTCGCCGTCCGGGCTCAGCGTGCCGATCAGCGTGCCGTTGGCCCGGTCGGTCGCCTGCCGGTGGGCGTCGGTGGTGCGGTCCCACGCGTACTGCTCGACGACGCCGCTGACGTCGGAGGCGTACAGGTTGCGGTGCGGGGCCTCCAGCGCCCAGTCGGGCAGGCTCACCCGGGGCGCGCGGAAGCGGGCCTGCCAGCGGGCGGTGACCTCGGGGGAGAGGGCGGTCGGCTCGGAGCTCACCGGCTCATCCTCCCCCGGCCCCGGCCCCGGCCCCGCTCCGGGCGGGGTCCTCGAGCCGGCGGGAGGTTTCCGCGGCGGCGTCGCGGATGTCGCCGATCAGCCGCTCCAGCACGTCCTCCAGCGCGACCAGGCCGAGGGTGCGCTCAGCCTCCACCACCCGGCCCAGGTGTGCGCCGGAGTCCCGCATCGCCGCCAGCACGTCGGGCAGGGCCGCGCCGGGCTGCAGCGGGATGAAGCCGATGACGTGCTCGTCGGCGATCGGCAGGTCGCGGGCCGCGGCGTCCACCCCCAGCACGTCCTTGACGTGCACGTAGCCGAGCAGCGCGCCGTCGTCGTCCCGGACCGGGTAGCGGCTGAAGCCGTGCTCGGCGACGACCGCCTCCAGCTGCCGGGGCGTCGTCGAACGCGGCACGGTGACCAGCCGCTCGAGGGGGAGCAGCACCGAGTCCAGCTCGTCGCGGTCGAAGGTGAGCGCCCCGGCGGCCAGCTCGCCGACCTCGCTGCCCAGCCGGCCCTCCCGCCGCGACTGGTTGATCATCGAGCGGATCTCGGCCTCGTCGAAGCTGGCCGCCACCTCGTCGGTGGGCTGCACGCCCGCGAGCCGGACCAGCCCGTTCGCCGCGGCGTTGAACAGCCGGATCACCGGCCCCAGCAGCCGGACGAACGTCGCCAGCGGCGGGCCGAGCAGGAGCGCAGCGCGGTCGGGCCCGGCGATGGTGATGTTCTTGGGCACCATCTCGCCGAGCACCATGTGCAGCACGGTCACCAGCGAGAGCGCGATGACCAGGGCGATCGGGTGCAGCAGCCCCTCGGGGACGCCGAGCGCGGCCATCGGCGCCTCGATCAGGTGCGCCACCGCGGGTTCGCCGACCGCGCCGAGGCCCAGCGAGCACAGCGTGATGCCCAGCTGGGCGCCGGCCATCATCGACGACACGTTGCGCATGGCACGGATGGTCTTCCGGGCCCGCGTCGAGCCGGCGGCCGCCTTCGGCTCCAGCTGGTCGGGCCGGGCGGTGACCAGCGCGAATTCCGCGGCCACGAAGAAGGCGTTGCCCAGCAGCAGCGCGACGAGCACCAGCAGGCTGAGGACGTCGGTCACGCCGCGGGCTCCTTCTCGATCTCGACGAGCCGGACGGCGGTCGCCCCTGACGCGTACCCCTCGCGCATGCGGGCCCGCACCCGGGCCACCCGCCGTCCCTCGAGGGTCTCCACGGTCAGCTCCCCGCTCTCGACGGGCACCGTGTCCCCGACCTCGGGCAGCCGCTGCAGCTGCTCGGCGAGGTAGCCGCCCAGCGTCTCGTAGCGGCCCTCGGGCACCGGGACGCCGGTGCGCTCGCGGACCTCGTCGGGGCGCAGCAGGCCCGACAGCAGCCAGGTCCGCTCGTCGACCCGGCGCAGCAGCCGCAGCGGGCGGTCGGTCTCGTCGGCGATCTCGCCGACGACCTCCTCCACGATGTCCTCCAGCGTCACGACGCCGTGCGTGGCGCCCCACTCGTCGACGACCAGGGCCATCTGCAGGCCTTCCTCGCGCAGCAGGTCCAGCAGCCGCTCGACCCGCAGCAGCGAGGGGACGGTGAGGATCGGCGCGGCCAGCTCCTCGGCCGGGACGGCGTCCCGGCGGTCCTCGGGGACGGCGACGGCGTGCTTGACGTGCACCAGCCCGGTGACCTCGTCGAGGCCGGCGCCGTAGAGCGGGAAGCGGGAGCTGCCCGAGGCGACCGCGGCGGCGATGACGTCGGCCGCGGTGGCGTCGGCGTGCAGCGCCCACATCTGCGTGCGCGGGGTCATCACGTCGGCGGCGACCTTGTCGCGCAGCGCCAGCGAGCGCTCCAGCAGCCGGGCCGCCCGCGGGGAGAGGTCGCCCTCCTCGGCCGACCGGCGGGCCACCGCGGCCAGTTCGTCGGCGCCGCGCGCGGACTCCAGCTCCTCGCGCGGCTCGAAGCCCAGCCTCCGGACGATGGCGTTGGCCAGGGTCTGGAGCGCGTGCACGACGACGCCGGTGACCCGGGTGAAGGCGCGCATCCCGGGGGCCACCGCGGCGGCGACCGGCAGCGGGCGGGCGATGGCCAGGTTCTTCGGCCCCAGCTCGCCGAGCAGCATCTGCAGCGCGGTGGCCAGGGCCAGCGCCAGGCCGTAGGAGACGCCGGTGGCCCACCCGGAGGGCAGGCCGGCCGCCTCCAGCGGCCCGCGCAGCAGCTGGCCCAGCGCGGGCTCGGCGAGGTAGCCCACGACCAGCGTGGTGATCGTGATGCCCAGCTGGGCGGCGGAGAGCTGGGTGGACAGGGTGCGCAGTGCCGCGACCACACCGCCGGCCCGGCGGTCCCCGGACGCCGCGGCCTGCTCCACCCGCCCGCGGTCGACCGTGGTCAGGGAGAACTCGGCGGCCACGAAGAAACCGGTCAGTGCCGTGAGCAGCACGGCGGCGAGGAGGAGCAACCACTCGGTCATCGGGTGGCCCGGTGCCCGGATGCGAGTCGGGTCAACCCACAGGGCCGTGGCGTGCCGAGCCCCGGAACGACTCAGGGGCCGCCTCGCGGCGGCCCCTGAGCAGTGTCGGGGTGACAGGATTTGAACCTGCGACCTCGTCGTCCCGAACGACGCGCGCTACCAAGCTGCGCCACACCCCGAAGTACGTCGACGAGTCTAGCCGACGCCCGGATCAGGCTTGACGGGCGGTTCGGGGGACCGCCGGGCCTCAGCCCTGGCGGGCGGTGAGGGTGAGCAGCGTCGCCTCCGGCGGGCAGGCGAAGCGGTACGGCGCGTAGGGGCTGGTGCCCAGGCCCGCGGAGACGTGCAGCCAGGTGCCGTGCGGGTTGCTCGCCGACGGCTCGGCCCAGCGGTGCACCCAGCGGACCCGGGCGCGGTCGATGCCGCAGTTGGTCACCAGCGCGCCGTAGAAGGGCACCCGCAACTGGCCGCCGTGGGTGTGGCCGCACAGCAGCAGGTCGGAGCCGTCGGCGGCGAAGCGGTCGAGCACGCGCGGCTCGGGGGAGTGCGCCAGCCCGATGCGCAGGTCCGCGGTCGGGTCGGCGGGGCCGGCGACGAGGTCGTAGCGGTCCAACCGGAGGTGCGAGTCGTCGACGCCGGCGAAGGCGATCCGCCGTCCGGCGACCGTGAGCTCGCCGCGCGCGTTGGTGAGGTCGATCCAGCCCCGGGTGGCGAGCGCGTCCCGCAGGTCCCGCCAGGGCAGCTCGTCGCCGTGCACGCGCACGTGGTCCCGCTTGAAGTACTTCAGCGGGTTCTTCGGCCGCGGCGCGTAGTAGTCGTTGCTCGCCATGACGAAGGCGCCGGGCAGGTCCAGCAGCGGCTCGAGCGCGCGCAGCGTCCCGGGCACCGCGTCGTGCCCGGCCAGGTTGTCCCCGGTGTCGACCACCAGGTCCGGCTGCAGCTCCGCCAGCGAGGCCACCCACTCCTGCTTGGACCGCTGCCCGGCGGTCATGTGCAGGTCGGACAGGTGCAGCACCCGCAGCGGCGCCGAGCCGGGCGCCAGGACCGGGACCTCGAAGCGGCGCAGCGTCCAGCGGTTGCGCTCGTAGAGGGAGGCGTAGGCGATCCCCGCGGTCGCGGACCCGAGGACGGCGGCGGGCAGGGCTGTGGTCGCGCGCACGGCAGCCCAGGTTACGCAGCGCGTCGTCCCGGAGCGCCGTGCGAGGCTGGAGCCCGTGTCCGATCTCAAGGAGCAGCTGCGCGCCGACCTGACCACCGCCATGAAGTCCCGCGACGAGCTGCGCACCGCCACGCTGCGGATGGTGCTCGCCGCGGTCAGCGCGGAGGAGGTGGCGGGCAAGGAGGCCCGCGAGCTCAGCGACGACGAGGTGCAGGCGGTGCTGCGCCGCGAGGCCAAGAAGCGCCGGGAGGCCGCCGACGCCTTCGCCACCGCCGGCCGCACCGAGCAGGCCGACCGGGAGCGGGCGGAGGGCGACGTGGTCGCCGCCTACCTGCCCGCGCAGCTGGAGGATGCCGACCTCGCCGCGCTGGTCGCCGACGTCGTCACCCGCACCGGCGCCAGCGGCATGAAGGACATGGGCCGGGTCATGGGCGCGGTGCAGAAGGAGGTCGCCGGCCGGGCCGACGGCGGCCGGGTGGCCGCCGAGGTGCGCCGCCAGCTGGGCTGAAGAAGGACCCCGTCCTCCTCACCCCTCGCGAGCTCGGGGCGAGCCTCGGGACGGGGCCGGGGGAGCGGGACCGGGCCGGCCGGCGGACCGGGGTCAGGGGCCCGCCGGCCGGTGCTCGTCAGTTCTGCTCGAGGGTGACCGGTCCCTGGTCGGTCGTGCAGACCGTCTCGGTCTCACCGCTGCGGTCCACGGCCGTGCCCAGGACGGCGACCGGCCCGACCTTGAGGCCGCAGAGGTTGGCCGCGACCTGAGCCGCCACCCCGATGTTCACGTCCTCGAGGATCGTCACGTCGCCGACGGCGACGTTGATCAGTCCGTCTTGGTTCGGCTGCGCCGCAGCAGGCGTCGCAGCAGCGACTATCGCCGCTCCAGCGAAGACCGGGACGACGGCCTTGCGTGCCCATGTGCTGACCATGTGGAGCCTCCTTGCTCGTGAGCCGTCCCGGCGCCTCGTGCCGGATGGAGTACGGCCATGCACGGGTGAAGACGCCGCTCGCCGGGGCGGGTGACGAGGGCTGGCGGGCCGCTCCTCCCGGTTCCTGTCCTGGTGTCACCGCTGCTCAGATGCGGTTCCCTGCGTCTCGGCGCGTCGTCCGGACCTGTCGAGGCGACTTGGAGCACCGCGTCATGCACGGGTGGGGAAGGCGTCCACCGGCGATCCGTTCGGCGCGCCGACGGGGGACCCCCGGGCGTACCGTCTCGCGGGTGGCGGCGGTCGAGCCGGTGGGGAGCCCGGGAGGTGACTGCGGGTCCGCGGACGTCGCAGCGCTCATCCCGCTCGTCCGCCGGATCGTGGCGTCCCGCGTCCCCGACCCGGCGACCGCCGACGACCTGGTCCAGGAGACCCTGACCCGGGTCCTCGCCGCCGCCGGCCGGGTGGAGCCGGGGATGCTCGAGCCCTACGCGATCGTGACGGCGCGCAACGTCGTCACCTCCATGTGGCGGGACCAGGACCGGCAGCGGCGGCACCAGCACCGCGTCGTCGACCTGCGACCGCCCGAGGCGCCTGACGAGGACGTCCTCGCCCGCGAGGACCGCGCCGCTGTCGCGGAGGCCCTGACCCGGCTGTCCGACCGCGAGCGGGCGACGCTGCTGGCCCACGAGGTCTCCGGCCAGGACACCCGGTCGCTCGCCGCTGAGCTGGGGTCCACCGCCGGCGCGGTGGCCGCGCAGCTCAACCGCACCCGCGCCCGGTTGCGGGTGGAGTACCTGCTCGTCTCCGAGCGGGTCGAGCCGCCGACGGAGCGCTGCCGTCCCGTGCTGCTGGCCATCTCCAGCGGCGACCGTCGTCGCCAGCGCGAGGTCGACGCCGCTCGCCACCTGCTGGAGTGCGACCTGTGCGCGCGGCTCTCCGGACCGCTGGTGGGACGAGGACGGTCCCGGGACGACGCCGTGCGGGTCGCCGTGCGCACCGACGCCGACGTCGTCGCCGCCCGGCAGACCGCTCGTGAGGTCGCCACCCGGCTGGAGTTCTCCACCACCGACATCACGCTGATCGCGACGGCGGTGTCGGAGATCGCCCGCAACATCGTGCGGTTCGCGGACTCCGGCGAGGTCGTCGTGACGGAGCTGCACGAGCCCCGGACGGGGATCTCCATCGTCGCCCGCGACGTCGGCCCGGGGATCCCCGACATCGACCAGGCGCTGAAGGACGGCTACAGCACCTACCGGGGGCTCGGGCTGGGGCTGCCGGGCGCCCGACGGCTGATGGACGAGTTCGCGGTGGTCTCCGAGACCGGCCGCGGTACGACGGTGACGATGACGAAGTGGCGGGGAGAGGCATGACCAGGTACGAGGACCCGAGCGTGACCGTGGCTCCGACGGGCGCCACAGACGACCTCGACGGGGACACCCTCCTCCCGCAACTGGTGGCGCACCTGCGCGAGCACCGCACCCGGCTCCGTCAGGAGTGGGTCGGCCGCATCCAGGAGGCCCACCTCCTGCAGGCGATGACCGCCCAGGAGATGTCCGCCGAGACCACGCTGGTCTACGACAACTACGTCGAGGTCCTGGAGACCGGCAGCGTGGAGGCACTGCAGCACTACGCCCGCGACCTGTCCGAGCGGATCATCCCGCGCGGCGTGGAGACCCACGAGGTCGTCGGCATCGTGCTCCTGCTGCGCGACGTCCTGGCCCGGTCGCTGTTCGAGAAGTACCAGCGCGACTTCGCGTTGCTCAACCGCGTGCTCGACGCCTACGAGCCGGCCGCCAACCGCATCGCCAACACCGTCGCCGTCAGCTTCGTCGAGGAGCGCGAGCGGGTCATCCGACAGCAGCAGGACTCCATCCGCGAGCTCTCGACCCCGGTGCTGCCGGTCCGCGAGCGGCTGCTGATCCTGCCGATCATCGGGGTGCTGGACCGGGAGCGCGCGCGACAGCTGACCGTGCAGCTGCTCGGTGGCATCCGCACGCACCGGGCGAAGGTCGTCGTCGTCGACATCACCGGCGTCCCGGACGTCGACGAGTCCGTCGCCAACCACCTGGTGCGGACGGTCGACGCCTCGCGGCTGATGGGAGCCAGCGTGATCATCACGGGGCTGTCCCCGGAGATCGCCCAGACGCTGGTCACCATCGGCGTCGACCTGTCGAAGATGAACACCATCGGCGACCTGCAGGGCGGCCTCGAGGAGGCCGAGCGGCTCCTGGGGTACGCGGTGTCCCGCGAGGACGGGAACGGTGGGCCGTGAACGGTGGCCCGCGGCTCTTCTCGATCCTGCGGCAGGGCCCGTACCTGATCGCGTCGATCCACACCGCCCTGGACGACTCGCAGCTGGTGCGGTTCCAGCAGGACCTGGTGGAACGGATCGGCTCCGACCGTGCGCGAGGGGTCGTCATCGACGTGGCCGCACTCGACGTCCTGGACTCCTTCGCGTCCCGGACGCTGCGCGACATCGGCGAGATGGCCCGGCTGCGCGGAGCGGTGACCGTGATCGTCGGGATCCAGCCGGACGTCGCGTTCGCCATGGTGGAGCTCGGCATGGACACCGGCCGGGTGGTCACCGCACTGGACCTGGAGGAGGGCCTGGCCGAGCTGGACGGCTACGTCACGGCACCGCCGGCGCCGCGGAGATGACGGCCCGCGAGACCCTGCTCCGGGACTACCGGGCCGCGTTCCTGCGGTACCTGTCGTGGCACGAGGAGTCCGCGCTGCACAGCGGCTACCAGCTGGGGCGCGGTGCTCTGGCCGACGGCCGGAGCATGCTCGAGGTCGTCCAGGTCCACCACGACGTCCTCGCGGAGGTGCTCCGGGGCAGCCCGGCCGCCGAGGCGCCGCTCATCGCCCGGTCGGCGTCGGACTTCCTCGTCGAGGTCCTGGCCAGCTACGACATGGCGCGGCGCGGCCCCGGCTCCTGAACGACACGGCCCGCGTCATGCCCGCGCCCCGGGCGCGTCTCCTCCTGTGACAGGCCATAGCCGATCGCGAGGAGGTGGCGACCGTGACCGTGCGCGGCGCCGTCGGCAGCAGTCCGTCCCGGCTCCCCGGAGCACCCGGTGGGGGGTCGGTGCCGCTCCGGCCGCCGTTCGAGTCCCGTCGGGAGTTGCTCGACCTGCTGCGCCGGTACGCCCTCTACGTGGAGACCACCGACGTGCTCGACGAGCGCGCCGGGCGGTGCGCCAGCCCCCACCTCGCCGCGGTGCTGCGGGACCGCGCCGACGCCCGCCGGCGGACGGCGGAACGCGTCCTGGCCGATCTCCTCCAGCAGGGCGCCACCGTCGTCCCGCGCCGTCCCCCGAGACCCGGGGGGAGCGCGCGTGGCCGGTGACACCGCCCGCCCCGGCCTGCTCCGCCGGTCACCGCCGGAGCGGCTCAGCCGTCCGCGCCGGTGTCGCTGCCCCCGGTCCCGTTCCCGGCACCGGCCGTCGCGTCGACCGGAGCCGCGGGGGGCTGCGCGGCCGCCGGTTGCGCGGCCGGGTCGGCCGGCACCGGCTCGACGGCGGCGGGGTCCGCGGCGGGGGACGGTGTGGCTGCGGCGTCCGGCGCCGTCTCGGCCGCCGCCGGAGCCGCGGGCGCGGGCGCCGGCGCCGGTGCGGTGAACGGCACCGCGGGCTGCCCGGCGAGGATCGGGGACATCGCGTGGTAGAAGATCGTCGCCGGCATCCCACCGCCGAAGCCGCGGACCTGCTCGCGCTCCTTGGGGTTGTAGACCATCACGCTCGCCGTGTACTGCGGGGTGTAGCCCACGAACGCCACCGAGAGGTTGTCCTGGCTGGTCCCGGTCTTGCCGGCGACCCGGTGCCCGGGGATGGCGGCATTGCGGCCGGTGCCGAACGGCGACTCGGTGTCCCCGACGAGGACCTGGTTGAGGGTCGCCGCGACCTCGGCCGGGACCGCGTCGGGGGTGCAGCGGTCGCCGTCGACGACCGGCCGGCCGTCCTCGCCGGCGAGCGGCTCGCCGTTGCGGTCGAGCACGGCGGTCACCGGCGTCGGCTCGCACCGGGTGCCGTTGGCCGCCAGCGTGGAGTAGGCACTGGCCAGGGCCAGGGGGCTGGTCGACTCGGGCCCGAAGGTGAACGACCCGCGGTTCTCGTCGATGATCTGCTGCGGCAGGCCGGGGTCGCTGAACTTGAACAGGCCCATCCGCTCGGCCATGCGCACCGGGCCCTCCACGCTGCCCAGCTGGTCCTCCAGCGCCAGGAAGTACGTGTTCGACGAGCGCACCAGGGCCTCGGACATCGACAGCGTCCGCGGGTAGTTGTTGCCGACGTTCTCGACGTCGTAGCGCCCGGCGCCGTCCTTGTACACGCGCGAGACGTAGGGCTCGCTCGCCGTGATGACGTGCGAGACCGGGAAGCCCTGCTCGAGCGCGGCGGCCGCGGTGAAGACCTTGTAGGTGGAGCCGGAGCCCTGCCCGGGGACGACGTTGAGGTTCACCGACTCGCACTCGGGGCCGTCGCAGCCGAAGCGGCGGTTGGCGCTCATCGCCAGCACGTGCCCGGTGCCCGGCTCGACGGCGGTGAACGTGCCCGCCAGTGAGTCGCCCATGGCCAGCTCGCCCAGGACCGCCTGGTCACCGGAACGCTGCAGGTCCGGCCGCAGCGTCGTCTGGATCGTCAGGCCACCGTTGTCGATGAGCTCCTGGCTCAGGCCCAGCGTGCCGGTGAGGTAGTCGGCCACGTAGGCGCAGAAGAAACCGCCGACGGTGGCGTCGATGCAGCCGTTGGGCGCGGCGGCGCCCTGGGCCACCTGCACCGGCTGGGCCGAGACCTCGGCGAACTGGGCCTGGTCGATCAGGCCGAGGTCCAGCATCCGCTGCAGCACCTGGTTGCGGCGGTCGAACGCGTTCTCCGGGTTGGTGACCGGGTCGTCGTTGGACGGGCTCTGCACCAGGCCGGCGAGCATGGCCGCCTGCGGCAGGGTCAGGTCGGCGGCGTCGACGCTGAAGTAGCGCTGCGCCGCGGCCTGCACGCCGTAGGCGCCCTGGCCGAAGTACACGAGGTTGAGGTAGCGGGTGAGGATCTCGTCCTTGGAGTACTCCTCCTCCAGGGCGAGGGCCATCCGCGCCTCCCGCAGCTTGCGGCCCACGCTCTCCTCGGTGGCCGCCTGCCGCTCCTCGGCGGTGTCGGCGGTCTGCGCGAGGGTCTGCTTGACCAGCTGCTGGGTGAGCGTCGAGCCGCCCTCCTGCACCGAGCCGGCCGCCACGTTGGTCGCCAGTGCCCGCAACGTGCCCTGCACGTCGAGGCCGTTGTGCTCCTCGAAGCGGGAGTCCTCGATCGCGACCAGCGCCTGCTTCATCACCGGGGCGATCCGGTCGGAGGTCACCGGCACCCGGTCGTTCCGGTAGAACATCGTGATCAGCGACCCGTCGGCCGCCAGCACGCGGGTGTTGCCCGCCGGCGTCTCGTCGGTCAGCTCGACCGGCAGGGCGTCGAGCAGCGAGGCGGAGTTGCGTGCGGCGAGGCCGGTGCCGCCCACGAACGGCAGCAGCATCCCGGCGACCAGGGCACCGGCGAGGACGATCGTCGCGGCGAGCTTCGCCAGGACCCGGGCGCGATCAGGGGCGTCGGCAGACATCGGGCGCCAATGTACGTGGCGATGGGCTGCCGAGCGTCCGCGCTCAGCGACGGCGCGCGGGCAGGATCCGTCGCCGCGGCACGCCCGTCGGCGTGTCGCCGTCCGAGCCGGTCAGCGCGTCGGCCATGCCGTGAAGCCCGTCGAGGTCGTGCACGTCGCCAGCGGCGGCCGGCACGGTGCGGACGGCGACCTCCGGGTGGGCGCTGGTGAAGCGGTCAGCCAGGTGCTGTTCTCGGGTGGCCTGCGCCATCCGCTCGGCGTGCACCCGCAGGGCCCCGGCGGCCAGCTCGGCGTCCGCACCGCCGGCCTCGAGGACCTCCTCGGCGGCCCCCTCGGCGCGCGTGGCCGACAGCGCCGTCGTCGTCGGCGGGTGGGTGCGGTTGAGCACCAGCCCGGCCAGCGGCATCTGCTCGGCCGAGAGCCGGTCGACGAAGTAGGAGGCCTCCCGCAGCGCGTCGGGCTCCGGCGTCGCGACGACGAGGAACCAGGTGCCGGGCCGGCGCAGCAGCTCGTAGGTGGCGGTCGCCCGCTCGCGGAAGCCGCCGAACATGGTGTCCAGCGCCGCGACGAAGGAGGAGATGTCGCGCAGCAACTGGCCGCCGAGGATCTTGGAGATGATCCGGCTGAAGAACATGAAGCTGGCGCTGGCGATCTTGAAGCCGGTCCGGCTCGGGGCGGTCAGCAGCCGGATCATCGTGCCGTCGAGGAAGCGGCTCATCCGGTTCGGGGCGTCGAGGAAGTCCAGCGCCGACCGCGACGGCGGGGTGTCGACGATGATGAGGTCCCAGCGGTCGCCGGCCCGCAACTGGCCCAGCTTCTCCATCGCCATGTACTCCTGCGTCCCGGCGAAGGACGAGGACAGCGTCTGGTAGAAGGGGTTCTCGAAGATCTGCTGCGCCCGCTCGGGCGTCGAGTGCGCCACGACGATGTCGTCGAACGTGCGCTTCATGTCCAGCATCATCGCGTGCAGCTCGCCCCGGGCTCCCGGGACGTCGACCCGCCGCGGCTCGTTGTCCAGCTCCACCAGGCCCAGCGACTGGGCCAGCCGGCGCGCCGGGTCGATGGTGAGGACGACGACGGTGCGGCCGGCCTCCGCCGCGGCCAGCGCCAGCGCCGCCGACGTCGTCGTCTTGCCCACGCCGCCGGCGCCGCAGCAGACCACGATCCGGGTGTCGGGGTCGGTGATCAGCTCGGCGAGCTCGAGCGGCAGGGCCTCCGGCGCGGCCGGCGCAGGGGGGCGCGGGTGCCGGCGGGTGCGCTCGGTCGTCTGCGTCATGCCGTGCCTCCGCTCGCTCCCGCGGGGCGCTCCGCTCCTCGCCCGTTCCTCGCTGCCGGGCTTCCGCCCCCGTCCGCTCGCCCCACCTCGGTCCGCAGGTGCTGCTCGAGTCGGCCGGCGAGCTCGAACAGCGCACCGAGGTCGATGGGGCCAGGCAGCAGCGGCAGCTCGACGGTCGGGCGGCCGAGTGCCTCGACCTGGTCGCGCAGCTCGTCCTGGGCGGCCCAGCGCCGGGCGTGCTCGGTGGCCTCGGCGGCCAGCGCGTCGGCCAGCCCCGCGACGTCCTGCAGCCCCGCCGCGGCCAGCCCCGGCGTCAGGTCGGCGGCGGTCAGGCCACTCTCGGCGGCGCGGGCGAGCGCCGGCTCCGGCAGCGCCGGCTCGGCGGCCATGTTGACCACGACCGAGCCCACGGGCAGCCCGACGGCGGTGAGCTCGGCGATGGCGTCGGCGGTCTCCTGGACCGGCATGTCCTCGAGCAGCGTCACCAGGTGCACCGCTGTCTGCGGCGACTTGAGCACGGCCATCACACCGTCGCTCTGCGTCTTGATCGGCCCCGAGCGGGTCAGCCCGGCCATCTCGCCGGTGACGTTGAGGAAGCGGGTGATGCGGCCGGTCGGTGGTGCGTCGACGACGACGGCGTCGTAGACCGGGCGGCCGTCGTGGCGGCGGGTCACCGCCTCCTTGACCTTGCCGGTGAGCAGGACGTCGCGCAAGCCCGGGGCGATCGTCGTGGCGAAGTCGACGGCACCCACCCGGCGCAGCGCCCGGCCCGCCCGGCGGAGGTTGTAGAACATCTCGAGGTACTCGAGGAGGGCCTCCTCGACGTCGATCGCCAGCGCCCTGACCTCGCCGCCGCCGCGGGCGACCGCGACCCGCCGCTCCTCGTAGGGCAGCGGCGGGGTGTCGAACAGCTGCGCGATGCCCTGGCGCCCCTCGGTCTCGACGAGCAGCACCTGGCGGCCGTCAGCCGCCAGGGCCAGCGCGAGGGCCGCCGCGACCGTGGTCTTCCCGGTCCCGCCCTTCCCGGTGACGACGTGGCAGCGCACGGAGGAGGGGACCGGGTTCACGGACACGAGCCTAAGAGTCGAAGGACCCTCCTGCCCCCCACCGTTCGGAGAAGGACCCCGTCCCCCTCACCGCTCCCAGGCTCGCGGCGAGCCTCTGGACGGGGCCGGGGGTCGGGACGGGGCCGGACGAGGCCGATGGGCTGCGCTAGCGTCGCGCCCATGAGCGAACCGGCCCGCGTGAAGTGGGAGTACGCCACCATCCCGCTGCTGATCCACAACACCAAGGCGATCCTCGACTCGTGGGGCGTCGACGGGTGGGAGCTGGTCACCGTGCTCCCCGGCCCGGGCGGGGCCGACCAGCCCGTGGCCTACCTCAAGCGCCCCGCCGGCTGACCCGGTCATGACCGGCCCGCAGACCTCCAGCTGGCACGCCCGGCTGGCCGAACTCGGCATCCGGCTGCCCTCGGTCGCCGCACCGGTCGCCGCCTACGTCCCGGCGGTGCGCAGCGGCCAGCTGGTGTTCACCTCCGGGCAGCTGCCGTTCGTCGACGGCGGGCTGCGGCGCACCGGCAAGGTCGGTGGCTCGGTGGACCCCGAGGACGCCGCGCACGACGCCAAGCTGTGCGCCCTCAACGCCCTCGCCGCGGTCGACGAATTGGTGGGGCTGGACGCGGTGGCCCGCGTCGTCCGGGTCGTCGGCTACGTGGCCAGCGCCGAGGGCTTCACCGGCCAGCCGCGGGTGGTCAACGGCGCCAGCGAGCTGCTCGGCCGGATCTTCGGCGAGGCCGGCCGGCACGCCCGCAGCGCCATCGGTGTGGCCGAGCTCCCGCTGGGCGCCCCCGTCGAGGTCGAGCTCACGGTCGAGTTGAGGTGACCGCGGAACCGAAGCAGGCGGCGACCGTGCTGCTGTTGCGGGACGGCACCCCGGGCCTGGAGGTCTACCTGCTCCGGCGCACCCGCGGCATGCCCTTCGCCGGCGGGATGACCGCCTACCCGGGCGGCGGCGTCGACCCGCGGGACGGCGACGTCGAGACCGCGTGGGCCGGACCGTCGCCCGCCGAGTGGGCGCACGCCTTCGGCTGCGACGAGCGGACCGCGCGCGAGCTGGTCTGCGCGGCGGTCCGCGAGACGTTCGAGGAGGCCGGCGTCCTGCTCGCGGGCGCGCCTGACGCCGGGAACGAGGTGGGCGGGGTGGTGCCATCGGTGTCGGGCGAGGTCTGGGAGGCGCAGCGTCAGGCCCTGCTGGCCCGGGAGCTGTCGCTGGCCGAGCTGCTCGCCCACCGCGGGCTGGCGCTCCGGTCGGACCTGCTGCGGCCCTTCGCGCACTGGATCACCCCGCCGGCCGAGCCGAGGCGCTACGACACCAAGTTCTTCGCCGCGGCGCTGCCGGTCGGCCAGGAGGCCCGGCACGTCACCGGTGAGGCCGACGAGGTGACCTGGCTGACGCCGTCCGCAGCGCTGGCCGAGATGAGCGCCGGCACGCGGCCCATGCTGCCGCCGACGATCCACACCCTCGGGCAGCTCGAGCCCTTCGCCGACGTGGCCGCCGCCCTGGCCGGGTCGCCACCGGAGCCGCTGCACCCGATCTGCCCGTCGTTCGACGACGAGCCCGACGGCCGCTGGGCCGTGCTGCCCGACGGCACCCGCATCCGCATGGTGGTGCCGCTGCCGTCCTGATCGCGCCGAGTGGGCCCGGAGGGCTCGGCTCCCGGCCCCGGTGTCGGCCGGCAGGCCGACGGTGTCATCGAACGCCAGAGGCCCGGAACCGAGCCGGTTCCGGGCCTCTGGCGTTCAGTGCGGTGTCACCGCGCGCGGCGGCGCAGGCGCTCCTCGTCGAGGACGACGACCGACTTGCCCTGCAGCTGGATCCAGCCGCGGTGCACGAAGTCGGCCAGCGCCTTGTTCACGGTCTCGCGGGACGCGCCGACCAGCTGGGCCAGCTCCTCCTGCGTCAGGTCGTGCTTGACGCGCAGGCCCTCGCCCTCCCGGCTGCCGAACCGGTCGGCCATCTGCAGCAGCGCCTTGGCGACCCGGCCGGGGACGTCGGTGAAGATCAGGTCGGCCACCGAGTCGTTGGTGCGGCGCAGCCGGCGGGCCAGCACGTGCAGCAGCCGCTCGCCGACCTCGGGGTGCGCCTCGATCCACGGACGCAGCACCGCCTGCGGCATGCGGGCCAGCTTGACGTCGGTGACCGCGGTGGCGGTGGCGGTGCGCGGGCCGGGGTCGAAGACCGACAGCTCCCCGAACTGGTCGGAGGGGCCCATCACGGCCAGCACGTTCTCGCGGCCGTCGGGCGACCGACGGGAGAGCTTGATCTTGCCGGAGATGACGATGTAGAGGCTGTCGCCCGGCTCGCCCTCGTTGAAGACCACGCGGCCGCGGGGGAGCGTCACGGTCTCCAGGCGGCTGGCGACCGGGTCCACCGCGTCTCCCGGCAGCCCCTGGAAGAGCCCCGACTGGGCCAGCACCTCGTCCACTACGCGTCCTCTCGCACACACACCTGGGGACACCGGCACGCGGCCGGCCCGGTCAGCGAGCCGCTTCGTCGCGGCGCCGTCCGGGGAGAGTCTAGGGGCCTGTGCGGATCGTCACCCGATCGGACGCCCACGCCGCCACCCCGAGGGGTGAGTTCGGCCCCCTGCAGGGCCCCGCCGCGAGCCTGGTGAGGGTCTGGAACGGCCCCCTGCAGGGCCCCGCCGCGAGCGAGCGGTGGGGAGCAGGGGGTCCTTCCTCAGACGACGGGCGGTTCGGCCTCGCGGCGCACCCGCGACCTCCGGCGACGCCGCCAACGGGCCATGGCGCGGCGGATGCCCGAGTTGGCCAGCGTGTCGACCTCGCCGGCGCTCGCGGTGGAGAGGAACTCGGCCACCTCGCGGGGGCCGGCCGGCCGACGCAGCGGCTCCTCGACGCGTTCCATCACCAGCAGGAAGGCGATGACCAGGGGCGGGAACAGGATGACGCTGAGGGCGACCACCGGCTCCTCCTCTCTCTCCTCGTCGCAGGACGCGGACCGGACGGGCCGGCTCGCGCCAGCACTCCTGTGTACCCAGGGGCGTCGCGGGGGAAGCCCGGCGACGGCGGTCGCGATGATGGCACGGGCCCTGTCAGCCGATCCGCCTACCCTCGACCGCGTGTCCTCGCCCGCCTACGCCCGGCCCGTCCCACCGCGCGCCCGCCGTGCCGCTGCCCGGGGCGGCTCCCCGTTCGACCCGCAGGAGACGCCGCTGGCGCGCACCCGGCGGGCCCGGCGGATGGCCCGCGAGCTGGCACTGATCCACCCCGACGCGCACTGCGAGCTCGACTTCACCAACGCCTTCGAGCTGCTGGTGGCCACGGTGCTCTCCGCCCAGACGACCGACAAGATGGTCAACCGGGTCACCCCGGCGCTGTTCGCGAAGTACCCCGACGCCCAGGCGCTGGCCGGTGCCGACCGGGCGGACCTCGAGGAGATCCTCAAGCCCACCGGCTTCTTCCGGGCCAAGGCCAACTCGGTGCTCGGCCTGGCACAGGCGCTGCTGGAGCGGTTCGACGGCGAGGTCCCCGGCCGGATGGAGGACCTGGTCACCCTGCCCGGTGTGGGCCGCAAGACCGCCAACGTCGTCCTGGGCAACGCCTTCGACGTCCCCGGGTTGACCGTGGACACGCACTTCGGCCGGCTGGTCCGCCGGTTCGGCTGGACCGCTGAGGAGGACCCGGTCAAGGTCGAGGCCGAGGTCGCCGAGCTGATCCCCAAGCGTGACTGGACGATGTTCAGCCACCGGGTGATCTTCCACGGTCGCCGGGTCTGCCACGCCAAGAAGGCGGCCTGCGGCGCGTGCGGCCTGGCCCGGTGGTGCCCCTCGTACGGCATCGGACCGACCGACCCGGAGGTCGCCACGAAGCTGGTCAAGACGCCGGCCGCCTCCGACACCGAATGAGCGCCCGCAGCACCAGGACGGCGGCCGGCGTGCTCGCGCTCGGGCTCGCCCTCGCCGGGTGCGCCTCGGGCGCCGCGGACGAGCCGGGCGGCACGGCGGCCTCCCCGACGCCCGACCCGCTCGCGGCACTGGCGCCCTGCCCGGAGCGGCCCGACCGTCCGGCCGAGGGCACCGAGACACTGCCGGCGCTCGACCTGCCCTGCCCGGGCGGCGGCTCGCTGGACCTCGGCCGCGCCCCCGGCGTCCCCACGGTGGTGAACCTCTGGGCCAGCTGGTGCGGCCCCTGCCGCGAGGAGCTGCCGCTGGTCCAGCAGCTGGCCGACGCCGGCGGCGACCGGCTGTCGGTGGTCGGCGTCATCAGCAGGGACGGCGCCCCGCAGGCCGGGTCCTTCGCCGCGGACGCCGGCGCCACCTTCCCCAGCGCCTTCGACGGGGACGGCGACCTGATGGCCGAGCTGGGCCTGGGGGCGCTGCCCTACACCTACCTCCTCGACGCCGACGGCGGGATCGCCCACGTCCAGGTGGGGCCGGTCGCCGACCTCGCCGAGCTGGAGGGCCTGGTCGCCGAGCACCTGGGGGTGACGCTGTGACCGACGCGCCCACCGCCGAGGCCGCCCTGCCGGAGTACCTGCGCCGGCTGCTCGCCGCGGGCGACCTGCCGCTGCGCCACCGGATGCCCCGGCCCACGGCGACCGCCCGGCGCTCGGCGGTGCTCATCCTGTTCGGCGAGGGCCCGCGCGGGGCCGACGTCCTGCTGATCGAGAAGTCCGCCCACCTGCGCACCCACGCCGGGCAGCCCGCCTTCCCCGGCGGCGGCGCCGACCCCGGCGACGACTACCCGGTGGGCACGGCGCTGCGGGAGGCCGAGGAGGAGGCCGGCATCGACCCCGACGGCGTCCGCGTGCTCGCCACGCTGCCGGAGCTGTTCCTCGGGCCCTCGGACAACCTCGTGGTGCCGGTCGTGGCCTGGTGGGACGACCCGCGCGACGTCACGGTGGGCGACCCCCGCGAGGTGGCCCGGGTGGCCCGGGTGCCGCTGGCCGACCTCGCCGACCCGGCCAACCGCTTCCGCGTCGCCCACCCGTCGGGCTACGTCGGCCCCGCGTTCGGCGTGGCCGGCATGGTCGTCTGGGGCTTCACCGGCGGCCTGCTCGACGCGATCCTCGAGGCCGCCGGGCTGGCCCGGCCCTGGGACACCGGCGACGTGCGGCAGCTGCCGCCGATCGGTGCCCGCCGCCCGCAGCTGCCCGGCACCCTCGACCCGGTGGACGACGAGGACGCCGCCGCGCCGACGGTGGCCGACCCCGCACCCGACGGCCCTCCGGCAAGTACCGTTCCCCCGCGATGAGGGGGCTGGGGATGTCGCGACGCGGCCGGGCGCTGCTCGCCGGGGGAGTCCTGGTCGCCACGGTCCTCACCGGCTGTGGCGGGGGGACGGCGGAGCAGCAGGCGGCTCCGTCGTCCGGCCCGGTACCGGGCACCGTGACGACCGCGCCCGACGGCGTCCAGGAGGTCACCCTGCATACGCAGGACGACTACGTCTTCACCCCCGACTCCTTCACCGTCGCGCCGGGTGAGGTGCGGTTGACCGTGGTGAACGACGCCGAGCAGACGACCCACAACTTCCGCTTCACCCCGGGCGACGGGCCCGCGCCGATCCAGCCGGAGATCCCGCTGCTGGCGCCGGGGGAGAGCAAGACCATCGAGTTCGCCGTGACCGCGCCCGGCGACTACGGCTTCGAGTGCAGCTTCCACACCCAGCTGGGGCAGTTCGGCACCATGACGGTCAGCGGCTGAGCGGCGCCATGTCGATCGTCGACCTCGTCCTCATCGGCCTGGCGCTGGTCTTCGCCTTCTCCGGCTTCCGGCAGGGTGTGATCGTCTCGGCCACCTCGTTCTTCGGCTTCTTCGGCGGCGCGGTCCTCGGCGCGCAGCTGTCCCGGCCCGTGGCCGACCGGCTCGACGGGACGGCGACCACGCGGGTGTTCGCGGCGCTGGTCGTCGTCCTCGCCGCGGCGCTGCTGGGCCAGGTGCTCGCCGGTGCGATCGGCCGGGCGGTGCGCCGCCGCGTGACGTGGCAGCCGGCCGAGATCGTCGACTCGGTGGCCGGCGCGGTGCTGTCGGCGGTCGCGGTGCTGCTGGTCGCCTGGATGGTGGCCACCCCGCTGGCCAACGCGCCGTTCCCCCAGGTCTCCAGCCAGGTGAAGAACTCGGCGCTGGTGCAGGCGGTCGACCGCACCGTCCCCGACGGCGTACGAGGGGTCTACGACTCGCTGCGGGAGGCGATCGACCGCAACGGGCTGCCCGACGTCCTGGACCCGCTGACCCCCACGGAGGTGCCCGACGTCGCGGCGCCGGACCAGGCCCTGCTCTCCAGCCCGGTCGTCACCTCGGTGTCGGGCTCGGTCGTGCAGATCAGCGGGGTCGCGCCGTCGTGCTCCCGGCAGATCGACGGCTCCGGCTTCGTGTACGCGCGGGAGCGCGTGATGACCAACGCGCACGTGCTCGCCGGTGTCACCGACCCGGTCGTCACCGCGGAGGGCGAGGAGTACGACGCCGTCCCGGTGTACGTCGACGAGGAGACCGACGTCGCGGTGCTCGCCGTCCCCGGGCTGCCGCAGATCCCGCTGGCCTTCTCGCCGGAGCCGGCCGACACCGGCGACAGCGCGATCATCATGGGCTACCCCGGCGGTGGCGGGTTGTTCGTCGGGCCGGCCCGGGTGCGCGACCACACCGGCATCAGCGGGCCGGACTTCCGCAACGAGCAGACCGTGGTCCGCGACGTCTACGCGCTCTACGGCGAGGTGCGCGCCGGCAACTCCGGCGGCCCGCTGTTCGACCCGCAGGGCCAGGTGCTCGGCGTCGTCTTCGCCTCGGCCATCGACGACCCGCTCACCGGTTACGCGCTCACGAACGAGCAGGTCGAGGGCGCCGCCGTGACCGGCCAGGCCTCGTCCACCCCGGTCGCCACGGGCGCCTGCGAGTAGGAGGACCACCCTTCCCCCGCGCCTCGCAGGCTCGCGCCGGGCCCCGTCCAGAGGCTCGCCGCGAGCTTGCGAGCGGTGCGGAACGTCAGCCGGTAACCCAGGTGGTCAGCGCCGCGTTGACCTCCTCGGGCACCTCCTCGTGCGGGAAGTGCCCGACCCCCGGCAGCTCCCGCCACTCGTAGGCCCCGGCGACGTAGCGGCCCGACCCGCGGGCCGACGACGGCAGCACGCAGGGGTCGAGGACGCCGTGCAGCTGCAGGGTCGGCGCGGTGACCGGCGCGGCCATCCGGCGGGCGTAGCGCAGCCCGTCGGGGCGCAGCTGGGAGCGGCCGGCCCAGCGGAAGTACTCCATCGAGCCGTAGGCGGCCTGCGGGATGCGGGCGGCCGAGCGGTAGCGGGACACCGCCTCGGCGAACCCGGCGGTCGCGGTCCAGCCGGGGCCGGCCCAGCGGCGCATGAGCTCGGCGACCGGGTCGTCGTCGGCGCGGGTCAGCCGGCGCTCGGGCAGCCGCGGCAGCTGGAAGCCCAGGACGTGGCGCAGCGCCCGCCGCTGGGCGCCGTCCTTCAGCGCCGCCCGCAGCTGCCGCGGGTGCGCCATGGACAGCACCGCCAGCCGGCGGACGCTGCGCGGGTGCAGCGCGGCCATCGTCCAGGCCACCAGCCCACCCCAGTCGTGGCCGACGACGACGGCGTCCTGCTCACCCAGCGCGCGGACCAGCGCGGCGACGTCGGCGGCGGCGGTCGGCAGGTCGTAGCCGCGCGGGGGCTTGTCGCTGCCGCCGTAGCCGCGCAGGTCGGGTGCGACGGCGCGGAAGCCGGCCGCGGCGAGTGCCGGCAGCTGCGAGCGCCAGGCCCACCAGAACTCGGGGAAGCCGTGCAGCAGCAGCACCAGCGGGCCCTCACCGGCCTCGGCGACGTGCAGCCGGACGCCGTTGGCCGACAGGTCGCGGTGGGTCCACGGACCGGGCAGCAGGACGCTGGTGGCGTCCGGCCGCTCCTCGTCGGGAGTGCTCACCGGTGCGGGCGCGGGGGCGCGCCCGCTCAGACGGTGTAGTTCTCGTTGCCGCGCAGCTGGACGCGGCCGTTGGAGACGGTCGGCACCTCACGGTGACGCTGGCCGGGGGCCTCGCGGTGCATGACCTCGGGCAGGTCGCGCAGGGTCTCGATGGTGCGCTCGGGCTTCTCGACCTTCTTGATCATCCGCCGGCCCACCAGCGCGGCGATGCCGGCGAGGACCACCAGCAGCAGCCAGACCAGCAGGTAGGAGATCCACCGGATCAGGCCGAGCCAGGTGAGGAACTCGGCGATGGTGACGAACAGGAAGATCCCGGAGAAGAAGAGCAGGGCGCCCGCGGCACCCAAGGCGCCGGCGCCGATGCCGGCCTTCTTCGCCGACCTGCCGACCTCGGCCTTGGCCAGCTCGATCTCGCTGCGGATCAGCGTCGAGACGTCCGCCATGGCGCTCTGCACCAGAGCGCCGACGGAGGGCTCCTCCGCGCGGGTGGTGCTCCGTGCCCCGGACGGGCTCGAGGGTGCGCTGTGGGCCACGAGGGGCACCTCCTGGGGACGACGGGCGGCTTCCGGGCCGCCCGACGCGAGCGGCCCACCGTGGGGAATGGTGCCCCATGATCACCGGTCGCGCGCCCCGGCCTCCCGCACCGAGGCGCGGGAGGCCGGGACGGCGGCCCCGGTGACGTACTGGAACGGCCACCCCTCAGGGGCCCGCGCCGAGCCTCGGAGCGCGGCAGGGGTGGCCCCCTGCAGGGTCCCGCCGCGAGCTCGCGAGTGGCGGGGGCAGGGGGGTCCTCTTTCAGTCGTCGGACGACGAGCTGGCCGGCAGCTTGTCCTTGATCAGGTTCATCACCGACGAGTCGGTGAGCGTCGTGACGTCGCCGAGGTCGCGGTTCTCGGCGATGTCCCTCAGCAGCCGGCGCATGATCTTGCCCGAGCGGGTCTTGGGCAGCTCCTGCACGACCATGATCTGGCGCGGCTTGGCGATCGGGCCGATGTCCTTGGCCACGTGGGTGCGCAGCTGCTGGACCAGCTCGTCGCCGGAGTCCTCGGCGTTCCCGCGGAGGATGACGAAGGCGACGATGCCCTGGCCGGTGGTCGGGTCGCTGGCGCCGACGACCGCCGCCTCGGCGACGGTGGGGTGCGCGACCAGCGAGGACTCGACCTCGGTGGTGGAGATGCGGTGCCCCGACACGTTCATGACGTCGTCCACCCGGCCGAGCAGCCAGATGTCACCGTCGGCGTCCTTCTTGGCGCCGTCCCCGGCGAAGTAGACGTTCTTGCCGAACCGCGACCAGTAGGTGTCGACGTAGCGGTCGTCGTCGCCCCAGATGGTGCGCAGCATCGACGGCCACGGCTCGGTGAGCACCAGCAGCCCGGTGGTGTCGTCGCCGAGCTCGTTGCCCTCGTCGTCGACGACCTTCGCGGAGATGCCGGGGAACGGCGTCTGCGCCGACCCGGGCTTGAGGCTGGTGACGCCGGGCAGCGGGTTGATCATGTGCGCGCCGGTCTCGGTCTGCCACCAGGTGTCCATGATCGGGCAGCGGCCGCCGCCGATGTGCTCGTGGTACCAGAGCCAGGCCTCGGGGTTGATCGGCTCACCGACCGAGCCGAGGACCCGCAGCGAGGACAGGTCGAACTTGGCCGGGATGTCCTCGCCCCACTTCATGAAGGTCCGGATCACCGTGGGCGCGGTGTAGAGGATCGTGACCCTGTACTTCTCGATCAACTCGAACCAGCGGCCGCGGTGCGGGGTCTCCGGCGTCCCCTCGTACATGATCGAGGTGGCCCGGTTGGCCAGCGGCCCGTAGACGATGTAGCTGTGGCCGGTGACCCAGCCGATGTCGGCCGAGGTCCAGAAGACGTCGGTGTCGGGCTTGAGGTCGAAGGTCGCCCAGTGCGAGTAGGCGACCTGGGTGAGGTAGCCGCCGGAGGTGTGCAGGATGCCCTTCGGCGACGCCGTCGTCCCGGACGTGTACATGATGTAGAGCGGGTGCTCGGCGTCGAACGCCTCGGCCGTGTGCTCGGTCGACTGCCGGTCCACGACGTCGTGCCACCACAGGTCCCGACC
This sequence comes from Geodermatophilus sp. URMC 65, assembly GCF_053502545.1. Taxonomy (NCBI): domain Bacteria; kingdom Bacillati; phylum Actinomycetota; class Actinomycetes; order Geodermatophilales; family Geodermatophilaceae; genus Geodermatophilus; species Geodermatophilus sp. URMC 65. The sequence goes on along the minus strand of NZ_CP199954.1, from coordinate 2,100,576 downwards.
CTCGGTCCACTCGACGTCCTGCTCGGTCCGCCTGACGACGAGCACGTTGCGGACGCTGTCGGTGCGGCCGACCGCCTCGTCCACCGCCGGCTTGAGCGCGCTCGGGGCGCCACGCCGGTAGCCGCCGTCGGAGGTGATCACCAGGACGGCGCCGGAGTCGGTGATCCGGCTGGCCAGCGCGTCGGAGGAGAACCCGCCGAAGACCACCATGTGGACCGCGCCGATGCGGGCGCAGGCCAGCATCGCGACGACCGCCTCCGGGATCATCGGCATGTAGATGGCCACCCGGTCGCCGGTCTGCACGCCCAGCTCCACCAGCGCGTTCGCGGCCTTGCAGACCTCGTCCTTGAGCTGGGCGTAGGTGATCGTGCGGGTGTCGCCCGGCTCGCCCTCCCAGTGGTAGGCGACCTGCTCCCCGTGACCGGCCTCGACGTGCCGGTCGACGCAGTTGTAGGCGACGTTGAGCTTGCCGCCGACGAACCACTTGGCGAAGGGCGGGTTGCTCCAGTCCAGGACCTCGTCCCACTTCTGCGTCCAGGTCAGCCGGTCGGCCGCCTCGGCCCAGAAGCCCAGCCGGTCCTGCGCCGCCCGCTCGTAGACGTCGGGACCCACGTTGGCCTGGGCCGCCAGCTGCTCCGGCACCGGGAACCGGCGGCCCTCCAGCTCGGTCGACTCGCTCATGCGACTCCTCCTGCTCCGTGGCGTCGTCGTCGACGCCTGTCCTGTGTCCGGTCGTCGCGGTCGGCACCCGGCGTCCCGGCAGCAGCGCGACGCGGAGTGCTCTGTGCCACACCGTATGACCCAGGACGCCTCCCGTCTGCCTGGCGCGACCTCGGCGCACCGCGGCGCGTGGTCCGGTGCGCGCGCGGCGGCCAGACTGGCCGCGTGACGGCAGGAGGACAGGCGGCGGTGGCGGCGCGGGTGCCGGGTGCGGCGGCGCTCGGGCTGCTCGCGCCGCCGTCTGCGCCTGCCGTCCCCGCTGCGCTCCTCGCCGACGCCGGCTGGACCGCCGACCGGCTGACCACGCTCGGGGCGCGGTACGCCTCCGACGACCGGCGGGTGCTGGCCACCGTGTGGTGGTACTCGGCGTCCTCCGTGCTGCTCACACCGGCGCTGGCCGGGCTGGCCACCGGGCTGCCGCTGTCTGCGCGGCTGGCCGACACCTCGGTGGCCTTCCTCGAGGGCGGGACGCCGATCGCCGCCACGTCCTCTGCACCGGGCACGGACACCGCCGCGGAGCTGCGGGAGAGCCTCTCCGCGGTGGTCGACGCCGTGGCCGCGGCCGGCCGGATGCGGGCCCGGCCGCTGTGGGCCATCGCCACCGACTCGCTGGCCAACCGGCTGCTCGCCCTGGGGCGGGCGCTCGGGGACGAGCGGCGGGTCACCGCACTGGCCGCCCCGCTGGCGGCCGCCGTCGGTCCGCCGCTGCCGGCGCCCCGCTACGTCGACGTCGCCGGGATGCGCTTCACCCGGCGGGTGTCGTGCTGCCTGCTCTACCGGCTGCCGCCCGAGCCGCTGTGCACCTCCTGCCCGCGCCGGCCCGCCGCCGAGCGCGAGGTGCTGCTGGAGGACACCGCCGAGCGGATGCGCTAGCCGTCCAGCCGCTCGGAGATCGCCCGCCGCAGCTCATCGACCCCCTCGCCGGTCAGCGCGGACACCGGGACGGCATCGGGGTAGGCCGTGCGCAGCGCCGCCAGCCAGCCCGGCGGCGCGACGTCCACCTTGTTCAGCGCCAGCAGCTCGGGGTGGTCGCGGGCGCCGATCTCGTAGAGGACCCCGCGCACGGCGGTCACCTGGTCCATCGCGTCGGGCGCCGAGGCGTCGACGACGTGCAGCACGAGGTCGGCCTCGACGACCTCCTCGAGCGTGGAGCGGAAGGCGTCGACCAGCTGGTGCGGCAGGTGGCGGACGAACCCGACGGTGTCGGTGAGCGTGTACGGCCGGCCGTCGGGGGTCTGCGTGCGGCGGACCGTCGGGTCGAGCGTGGCGAACAGCGCGTCCTGCACCAGGACGTCGGCGCCGGCCAGCCGGTTCATCAGCGCCGACTTCCCCGCGTTGGTGTAGCCGGTGAGCGCCACCGACGGCACCCGGTTGCGCCGCCGCCGGGAGCGGGTGCGCTCCCGCCGCCGCGCGGTCTCCTGCACCTGCCGGCGCAGCGCCGTCATCCGCCGCCGCAGGTGCCGGCGCCGGGTCTCCAGCTGCTGCTCACCGGGGCCGCGGACGCCGGTGCCCGCGGCCCCCGCGCTGCGTCCGCCGCCGACCCGCGACAGCTCCACGCCGTGCCCGGTCAGCCGCGGCAATTGGTAGGCCAGCTGGGCCAGCTCCACCTGCGCCTTGCCCTCGGAGCTGCGCGCGTGCTGGGCGAAGATGTCGAGGATCAGCGCGGTGCGGTCGACCACCCGCGCGCCGAGCCGGTCCTCGAGGTTGCGCACCTGCGCGGGGGAGAGCTCACCGTCGGCGATGACCAGGCCGGCGTCGCGGTCGCGCACCAGGTCGGCGAGCTCGGCCACCTTGCCCGAGCCCAGGTAGGTCGCCGGGTCGGGCCGGTCGCGCGGTTGCACCAGCCGGCCGACGACGGCGACCCCGTCGGTCTCGGCCAGCCGCTCCAGCTCGTCGAGCGGGTCGGCCGCGCCGGCGTCGCCGTCCCGCAGCCCCAGCAGCACCGCGCGGGCGCCGTCCGGCCCGCCGTCGCCGTCCCCGGCGGGGGTCACCTCGCTGCTCAGCAGCCACGTCCCTGGCACGTCACCCTCCCGACCCCGCGGGACGCCGTCTGCTCCGGCGTCCCCAGCCTCGTTCCCCGGGTGGTGGGCCGCCACCTGGGAACGGGGCCGGACCGGACCGCTCCCTCCGGCTCACCCGGCCGCCGAGCGGCGGGCGAGCACGACCGCGTAGGTGAACTCCCGCCCGTCGCGGACCACCGGCAGCAGCAGCTGCTCGGCGTCCGCCGTCGTGGGCAGCCGGTCGAGCGCCTCCCGCAGCCGCGGGGCCGGGGAGCTGGACCAGATCGCCAGGACGCCGTGGGGGCGCAGCGCCGCCACCGCGCCGGCCAGCCCGGCCGGGCGGTAGAGCGCGTCGTTCGACCGGTGCACGAGGAAGCCCGGCCCGTTGTCGACGTCGAGCAGGACGGCGTCCCACCGGCCGTCGTTCCCGGCCAGCACGTCGGCGACGTCCCCCATGTGCACCCGCAGCCGGGGGTCGCCGGGTGGGAGCGCCGGGAGCCTGCCCTCCTCGGCCCACCGCACCAACGGCGCGTGCAGCTCGGCCACCTCGACGGTGCCGACCCGCGGCTCGGCGAGCGCGGTGGCCGCCGTCCACCCCAGGCCGAGCCCACCGACGAGCACCCGCAGGTCGCGGCCGGGGAGGCGGCGCAGCGCCTCGGTGGCGAGGGCGCGCTCGGTCGTGGTGTCGACGTCGTCCATCGCGAAGACGCCGTCGACGACCAGCTCGAGGTGCGTGCCGCCGTCGTCGGTGGTGCGCCGGCGGAGGGTCACCTCGCCACGCGGCCCCTCCGCCCGGCCCAGGGTCTCGAGCACCGGCCCACCCCCCTCACGGCAGGAACAGCATCGTGTCGCCGAACTCGTGCCACAGGTAGCCGCCGGCGGCGGCCCGCGCGTAGGCCCGGTCGACCAGCTCGCGGCCCGCCACCGCCTCGAGCAGCAGCAGGTGGCTGGCGTCGGGCGCGTGCAGCCCGGTGAGCAGGCCGGTGACGACGCGGGCGGGGCGGTCGGGGCCGAGCACCAGGTCGGTCCACCCGGCGGCCGCACGGGTGACGCCGTCCTCGCCGGTCGCGGTCTCCAACGCGCGGGTGACCGTGGTCCCGACGGCGACGACCCGGCTCCCGGCTGCCCGCGTGGCGTTGACCAGCCGGGCGGTGACCTCGGGCACCCGGTAGCGCTCCGGCGCCGGCGGCTCGTGCAGCTCGGGACTGGAGACACCGGCGTGCAGCACCACCGGGACGACGGGGACGCCGCGGGCCATCAGCCGCACCAGGACCCGGTCGGTGAACGGGCGCCCGGCGCTGGCGTTCTCCGCGCTGCCGGGTTCGGTGGCGTAGACGTTCTGCGTGTCGGCCAGCGGGACGGCGGCGCCGAGGTAGCCGTAGCGGATGGGCGCGCCGTGCCGCTGCAGGTGCTCGGCGGCGGGGACGGCCGGGTCGGGGCGGGCCCGCCACAGCCGCGACGCCCGCGCCGGTGTCGGGAAGCCCTCGACCAGCCGCAGCCGGACGCCGCCGGGCAGGTCGAGCGCCGTTCCGGGCTCCACGCCGCGGTCGGGACCGTCGTTGTCCGGACGGCGCAGCTCCACGACCCAGTCGCCGTCGTCCAGCGTCGTGGCGACGTGCAGCGGGGCGCGGATGCCGTCGGCCCGCCGGACGTCGAGGCGTGCGGGCAGCGTCGCCGAGGTGTTGACGACGACGAGGTCGCCGGGCTCGAGCAGCTCGGGCAGGTCGCGGAAGGTCGTCTCGGTGAGCCCGTCGGGCCGGACCGACATCAGCCGGACGCCGTCGCGGGCCAGGCCCCGGCGCTCCGGCGGCGCGGCCGCCCCGGCTCCCATGGTGCGCGCGGTCACCGGCCGGCCCCCGCCGCGACGGCCAGGTCCGCGGCGCGGTAGCGGCCGCTGGGAGGAGCCTCGTCCACCAGCCGCAGCAGGGCGGGGACGACGGCCGCCGGCTCCGGCAGCCCGGTGGCGTCGGGGTCGGCCGCGCGGTGCATGTCGGTGGCCATGTCGCCGGGGTCGACGGCGTACACCCGCAGCGCCGGGTGCTCGGCGGCGAGGACGGCGGTCAGCTGGTCCAGCGCGGCCTTGCTCGCGCCGTACCCGCCCCAGCCCTCGTAGGCCTCGACCGCGGCGTCGCTGCTGATGTCGAGCACGACGCCGCCGGCCCGCTCGAGCGCCGGCAGCACTGCCTGGACCAGGGCGAGCGGGGCGACGGTGTTCACCGCCAGCACCCGCTCGAGGGCCGCGGGCGGCAGGTCGGCCAGCCGGGGGAGCGGGGTGGGGCCGAGCTCGCTGGCGTTGTTGACCAGCAGGTCGAGCCGGTCGCCGACGGCGGCGGAGAGCGCGGCACGGTGGGCGGGGTCGGCGACGTCGCCGGGGACGGCGGTGACCAGGTCCGGGCGGGGCAGCGCGGCGACGGTGGCGGCCAGCCGGTCGGGGGTGCGGCCGTCGACGACGAGCCGCCAGCCGCGGCGGCTCAGGGCCTCGGCGAGGGCGGCGCCCAGGCCGCGGGAGGCCCCGGTGAGGAGTGCGGTGGGAGGTGTCATGGCGCTACCGTCGGACCTGAAGTGCACTTGAGGTCAAGGGAGGCGCGGTGGACGGGCTGCTGACCATCGGGCAGGTGGCCGAGCGGTCGGGGATGGCGGTCTCCGCGCTGCGCTACTACGAGGCGCAGGGGCTGGTCACGGCCACCCGGACGCCCGGCGGCGCGCGGCGCTTCCCGCGCAGCGTGCTGCGCCGGCTGGCGTTCGTCCGCGCCGCGCAGAACGTCGGGCTGACGCTGCCGGAGATCCGCGAGGCGCTGGCCACGCTGCCCGACGGGCGCACGCCGTCGGCCCGCGACTGGGCCCGGCTCTCGGCGTCGTGGCGGGACCGGCTCGACGAGCGGATCCGGGCGCTGGAACAGCTGCGCGACGGGTTGTCGTCGTGCATCGGCTGCGGCTGCCTGTCGCTGACCCGGTGCGCGCTGTACAACCCCGGCGACGCCCGCGGCGCCGAGGGGCCGGGGGCGCGGCTGCTGTCCCCGGCGCTGCGGCGGGTGCCGCCGACCTCCAACGCAGGGTGACCACGCCGACGGACCCGGGGTGACCACCGGGGCCATCGCGGGGACCACTGCGACGGGCGCAGGGTCGCGTCCCCGTGTCGCACGGCGGCCGGGTGAGGGAGAAGATCGCCGCGTGGGGCTGATGCCGGCTGCGTTCCTCGGCCACGGCAACCCGGTGAACGCGCTCGAGGACAACCGCTACACCCGGGCCTGGCGCGCGTTCGGGCAGGCCGTTCCCCGTCCGCGCGCGGTCCTGGTGGTCTCGGCGCACTGGTACGTGCACGCGACCGCGCTGACCGCGATGCCGCGGCCGCGCACCATCCACGACTTCTTCGGTTTCCCGCGCGCGCTCTACGAGGTCCGCTACGACGCACCCGGGCTGCCCTCGCTGTACGAGGAGGTCGCCGACCTGGTCCACCCGACCTGGGTGGGTGCCGACCTCGACAGCTGGGGCTTCGACCACGGCGCCTGGTCGGTGCTGCGGCACGTCCTCCCCGACGCGGACGTGCCGGTGGTCCAGCTGTCGGTCAACGCGCTCGAGCCGGCCGAGCACCACCTGCGCCTGGGCGCCGCGCTCGCCCCGCTGCGGGAGGACGGCGTGCTGGTGATCGGCAGCGGCAACGTCGTCCACAACCTGAGCGCGGTCAGCCGCGCGATGCCCGAGTCCGGGTACGACTGGGCGCAGCGCTTCGACGAGGCGGTCCGCGAGGTGGTGCTCGAGCGGCCGACCGAGGTCGCCGCCCTCGACGGGCACCCGGACGCCGGCCTCGCCGTCCCCACGCCCGACCACTTCCTGCCGCTGCTCTACGTCGCCGGGATGGCGGGGGCGACCGGCACGACGGCCGAGCTGCTGGTCGACGGGTTCACCGACGGCTCGCTGTCGATGGCCTCCTACACCGTCGGCCTGACGCCGCTACCGGACGATGACGGAGCCGCCGGGTCCAGGCCGTAGACGGCCTGCTCACCTGTCCGACGTCCCGCTCCGCGTGTGCGGCGCGTGGCGGGTCGACACGCGGCGTGGCCGGGCCCTAACGTCACCCGCCGTCACCGCGACCCGGACGAGGAGGGCGACGTGCCGGCTGCCCGCACCGCCCTCTCGGCCGCCCGCTGGCTGGCGCTGGTGATCCCGTTGGTCGACGTCGCGCTGGTGCTCACCGGGGTGCTGTCCCTGCGGACCGGCATCATCGTGGCGCTGGTCCTGGAGGTGCTGCTCGCCGTCGTCCTGGTCGTCGAGGTGGCCGCCTTCCGCCGGGCGTACCGGGTCGCGCGGCGGGACGGCGGCAGGCGTCGTGCGGGACTGGTGGTGGGAGCGGAGGCCGTCTGGCCGCCGGTGGTGCTCCGCCTGGCCCGCGCCGAGGCCGGCGTCGTCGGTGCGCTGTGGTGGGCGGTGCGGCGCCGCTCGGGTGTGGGACCCGGCGACGTGCCGCTGCCCTACGCCGGCCGCTTCCGCCTGGTGCTCGGCGCGCTGACCGTCCTCGGCGCGCTCGAGACCGTCGTCGTCCACGTGCTGCTGCCGTGGGAGACCGCGCGGTGGGTGCTGCTCGCGGTGTCGCTGTACGCGCTGGTCTGGGTGCTCGGCTCCGGCCTGTCGCTGTTCCAGCACCCGCACCTGCTGCGGGACGACGAGCTCGTGCTGCGGTTCGGGCACCTGCGCTCGGTCGTCGTCCCGCTGGCCGGCCTGGTGGCGGTCCGGCGCAGTGTGGAGTCCGAGCACAAGAAGGTCCTGGTCCGCGACGGCGACCGGCTCGTGCTGTCGGTCATGGGGGACACGGACGTCGAGCTGCGTTTCGACCCGCCGGTGCACGTGGCGGGGCAGGGCGAGCCGGTGGCCCGCGTCGCGTTCTGGGTCGACGACCCGCAGGCGGTGGTCCGGCTGCTCCGCGACCGCGCCGTCCCGGCCGCTCGCTGACGTTCCCGCGGGGACGTCGAGCGCGGGACCGCGCCGCTCGTCGGGACGTTCCTGCGGGAACGCCGGACACGGGACCGCGCCGCCGGCCGGCGGGGGCTCCGGCGTTCCCGCGGGAACGCCCGCGACCAGGGAACGCCCAGCGGTCGAGAGGGCCCGTCCCGGGCTCCGTGCCCGCTAGGTTCCCCGACGTGGCCGGGGAGCTGCCCGCGCGGGATCGAGGGGCCCAGGAGGTCGAGATCTCGCTGCCGTTCACGGAGCGGTGGCTGGTCCAGAACAGCCCGGCGCGGCGGGTCCCGAGCCACGGGACCGACCTGTTCGGCGAGCGCTACGCCATCGACTTCGTCGGCGTGGACGACCGCCACCGGACGGCCGGCACCCGGACCTGGCGGACCTTCGCCGCCACCGAGCCGCCGGAGCGTTTCGTCGCCTTCGGCCGGCCCGTCCTGGCCCCGGGCGACGGCACCGTCGTCCACGTGCACGACGCCGAGCCCGATCACGAGGCGCGGCGTTCGCAGCTGGCGCTGATCCCGTACGCGCTGGGCCAGGCCGGCCGGCTCCGCCGGGGCGCGGGCGCCGTCGCGGGGAACCACGTGGTCGTCCACCTGCTCGGGAGCGGTCCCTTCGTCCTCCTGGCGCACCTGCAGCGGGGCTCGGTGCGCGTCTCGCCCGGCCAGGAGGTCGTCGCCGGGCAGGAGATCGCGCGGTGCGGCAACTCCGGCAACTCGACCCAGCCGCACGTGCACCTGCAGGTCATGGACAGCGCGGACCCGGTCGTCGCCCGCGGCGTGCCCGTGACCTTCCGGCACTTCCACGAGTGGCCGCCCCGCACCCGGCACCCCCGACTCAGGGAACGGGGGGTGCCGGGCGAGGGAGCGGTGGTGGAGCCGGCCCCTGGCCCCTGACGCCGCGGCTCGCAGCCGGTCGACGAGACGTTCGGCGCGGGACCGCCGGCGGGACCGGTCGTCAGCGCCGTTGGACGAGGTCCGCGGAGAGCCGCACGACCTCGCCGACCACCCACACGGCCGGCGGGCGGATGTCCTGGTCGGCCAGGGTCTGTGCCAGTCCGGCCAGGGTGGTGCGCACCGTGCGCTGGGTCGGCGTCGACCCGTCGGCGACGACGGCCACCGGCGTCTCCGGCGCCCGGCCGTGCTCGACCAGCGCCGCCGCGATCGCCGGGGCGGTGTCCACGCCCATGAGGACGACGACCGTGCCGCGCAGCCGACCGAGCGCCTCCCAGTCGACCAGCGACTGCGGGTGCCCAGGCGGCACGTGCCCGGAGACGACGACGAACTCGTGGGTCAGCCCGCGGTGGGTGACCGGGATGCCGGCCAGTCCGGGGACGCCGATCGCCGAGGTCACCCCGGGCACCACCTCGACCGGCACCCCGGCGGCGACGCAGGCCTCGAGCTCCTCCATGCCGCGGCCGAAGACGAAGGGGTCGCCGCCCTTGAGCCGCACCACCCGCCTGCCCGCCCGGGCGTGCTCGACCAGCAGCGTGTTGATCTGCTCCTGCGCCATGTACCGGCCGCGCGGCAGCTTCGAGGCGTCGATGACCTCCACCTCCGCGGGCAGCGACGCCAGCAGCGACTGCGGCGCGAGGTGGTCGGCGACGACGACGTCGGCCTGTGACACCGCCTGCTGGCCGCGCACGGTGATCAGCCCGGGGTCGCCCGGGCCGCCGCCGACGAGCACGACCGAGCCGGGCCGCCCGCCCGGGACCTCGCGCGCCGCCCGGTCGCGGATCGAGCCGTCGGTCAGCCCGGCCAGGACGGCGTCCCGCACCCCCACCGCGCGCTGCGGGTCGCCGCCGCCGTGCACGCCCACGACGAGGTCGCCCTGCCGGCCGACCGCCGGGGTCCACACGCTGGACGCCGACCGGTCGTCGGCGCGGGCGCAGAACACCCGCGCCTGCTCGGCCTCCTCGGTGACCGCCTCGTTGACCGCCGGGTCGTCGGTCGCGGCCACCGCGTACCAGGCGCCCTCCAGGTCGCCCGGCTCGTAGCGGCGGCGCAGCCAGGTGACCGCGCCCGGGCCGACCAGCGCCTCCAGCGCCGGCGTCACCTCGGGGCTGACCACCGTGACCCGCGCGCGGGCCTCCAGCAGCCCGGCGACGCGGCGGTGCGCCACCTGCCCGCCGCCCACGACGACCACCTTCCGGTCCAGCAGCCGCAGCCCGACCGGGTACACCACCCCGCTCGCGGGGTCGACCGGGGTGGCACTCACGCCTTCTCCGTCACACCGGCCGAGTCGAACGTCGCCACCTCGCGCAGCGCGCGCGCCGCGCTGGCCACCAGCGGCAGCGCCAGCAGGGCGCCCGTGCCCTCACCGAGGCGCAGGTCCAGGCCGAGCAGCGGGCGCATGCCCAGTGCCCGCAGCGCCAGGGCGTGCCCCGGCTCGGCCGAGGTGTGGCCGGCCAGCGCGTGCTCCAGCGCCACCGGGCACAGCGCGGCCGCGACCAGCGCCGCGGACCCCGCGATCACGCCGTCCAGCAGCACCGGCACCCGCGCGGCGGCGGCACCCAGCACGAACCCGGCGAGCGCGGCGTGCTCCAGGCCGCCGAGCTCCGCCAGCGCGGCCAGCGCGGCCTCCGGTGTCGACGGCCGCTCGGGCACGCGGGCCACCGCACGGCCGACCACCTCGACCTTGCGGGCCAGCGTCGGGTCGTCGACCCCCGTGCCGCGCCCGGTCGCCGCGGCCGGCGTCGCGCCGGTGAACGCGCAGACCAGCGCCGCCGACGCCGTGGTGTTGGTGATGCCCATGTCGCCGGTGACCAGGCAGCCGTGGTCCGCGGCCAGCTCGGTGGCCACCTCGATGCCGACCTCGACCGCCCGCCGCGCCTCGTCGAGCGTCATGGCCGGGCCGACGGCCAGGTCGGCGGTGCCGGACCGGACCTTGCGGGACAGCAGCGCGGGGCTGACCTCGACCGCGTACGGCGTCGCGACCCCGACGTCCACCACGACGACGTCGGCCCCGAGCTGGGCGGCGAACGCGTTGACGACCGCACCGCCGCGGGCGAAGTTGGCCACCATCTGCGCGGTGACCTCCTGCGGCCAGGGGGTGACGCCCTGCGCGTGGACCCCGTGGTCGCCGGCGAAGACCGCGACCGCGGCCGGCGTGGGCAGCGGCGGCGGGCAGGTGCCCGTGGTGCCGGCCAGCTGCGCGGCGACGTCCTCGAGCACGCCCAGCGAGCCCGGTGGCTTGGTCATCCGGTCCAGGCGGTCGCGGGCGGCGCGCTCGACGGCGGCGTCCCTCGGCGCGACCGCGGCGATCGTCTCGCCCAGCAGGGTGCCGGGGAAGGTGGCGGGGGCGGTGGGGCGGCTCAGCGGATCTCCTCGGGGAGGCGGGACAGGTCCCGGAACGCCGGTGTCCCGGGGTCCAGGATGGCAGCGAGGTCGGCGGCGAGGGCCACCGAGGTCGCGGGACCACGGACGGCGACCCACAGGTGGTCGGGGGAGAGCCCGGCGAAGGTGTCGCCGCGGCGCACCACCCAGCCGCGGTCCCGCAGCGCCGCCCGCCCCCGCGCGCCGTCGGGCACCCGGTCGAGCGCCTCGTGCAGGACGGCGCGCAGCCACGGCGGCGGCGTCCCCGTGGCGATGCAGGTCGGTCACGCCGCCACCGCCACCGTGACCCGGCCCACCACCGTGCGGCCCACCAGCAGCGTCCCGCCGTCCAGCAGCGCCGCGGCCTCGGCGACCGACGGCGTCGCCACGGCGGCGGCCACCCGCGCCGACGGCGACGGCACCGGGACGGCGGCCAGCGCGGCGGCGGGGTGCCCGGTCAGCGGCCAGCCCCGGGCGGCCGCCGCCTCGACCAGGCCGGGCTCGGCGGCGCGGGCCTCGAGGGTGGCCAGCCGCACGCCGTCCGCGCCGGCGGGCAGGACGGCGTCCACCGCGGCCAGCACCTCCGCGGCGCTCACCCCCGGTCGCGCGCCGACGCCGACGATCACGTCGCCTCCTCGCTGGCGCTCGTCAGCTCCGTGCTCGGCGATGCTGTGCCCATGCGTGAGCTCGCGAGCTCGGTCACGGGGTCACCCCCTCGGGCAGAGCGGCGAGCAGCGACTCCGCGTCGCGGGGGAGTGCGCCGTCGGGCAGCAGACCGAGCGCGCGCAGCCGGGCGCCGACGGTCAGCGCCCACGGCCGGTCGAGGCGGGCCCGGACGAGCAGCGCGTCGTCGGCCAGCAGGTCGGCCGGGGCGCCCTGCACCACCGTCCGGTCGACGACGACGGCGACGTCGTCTGCCCAGCGCAGCGCCAGGTCGACGTCGTGGGTGCTCATGACGACGGTCGACCCCGAGGTCCGCAGCCGCTCCAGCGCGGCCAGCGCCTCGGCCACCGCCGACGGGTCGAGCCCGGCGGTGGGCTCGTCGAGCAGCAGCACGCACGGGCGCATCGCCACCGCCCCGGCGATGGCGACCCGCTTCCGCTCGCCGTAGGAGAGCTGGTGGGTGGGCCGGCCGGCCAGGGGCGCCACGCCGAGCAGGTCGAGGGCCTCGGCGACGCGCTCGCGGACGGCGTCCTCGGGCAGGCCCAGGTTGAGCGGGCCGAAGGAGACGTCCTGCGCGACCGAGGCGCTGAACAGCTGGTCGTCGGGGTCCTGCAGCACCAGCTGGACCTCCTGCCGGTGCGCGCGCAGGCCGCGGCGGGTGTGCTGCAGCCGCTTCCCGTCGACGGCGACCGTGCCCGCCGCCGGCTCCAGCGCCCCGGACAGGCAGCGCAGCAGGGTCGTCTTGCCCGAGCCGTTGGCCCCGAGCAGCGCCAGCCGCCGCCCGGCCGGCACGGTGAGCGAGGCGCCGTCGAGCACCCGGCGGCCGCGCTCGTAGCCGGCAACCAGCGCCTCGGCGGTGAGCGTCCGGTGACTCATGCAGCGACCACCCCGACGGCCACGATCGCCGCCAGGCCGGCGGCGCTCGCGGCGAGGAACGCGCGGGACGACGGCAGCACCTCGGGCAGCACCCGCAGGCCGGTCTCCATGCCGCGGCCGGCCAGCCCCTCCTGCATCCGGCGGGCGCGGTCCCAGGAGCGGGTGAGCACCGCCGCGGCCAGCGCGCCCGACGAGCGGTAGCCGCGACCGATGCTCGAGTAGCCCATCCGCGCCGTCTGCGCCTCGCGGATGGTGTGCAGGCTCGCGAGCAGCACGAACAGCAGCCGGTAGGTGACCGCGGCGACCTCGACCACCGCCGCGGGCACCCGCAGGCCGCGCAGCGCCGGCAGCAGGTCCGACACCGGCGTGGTGGTGGCCAGCAGCAGCACCGCGGCGCTGCCGGCGAGCGCGTGCCCGGTCAGCGAGCCGGCGCGGGCGGCGGCGTCCGGCGCCCAGCCCAGGCCGTCGGTGCCGACGGTGACCACCGAGGTCAGCGCGCCGACGGCGATGAACGCCATCGGCCAGCGCACGGCCCGGCCGAAGGTCCGGGCGGGTACCCGGGCCGGGCCGAGGGCGAGGACGACGGCGGTGAGACCGACCAGCAGGCTGCCCGGCCAGGCCGGCAGCGCCAGCGCGCACACGACCAGGCCGCCGCACAGCAGCAGCTTGTCGGCGGGGGAGCGGCGGCGCCAGGCGCTGGCCCAGGCGGCGTCGTCGACGGCCAGCCCAGTCACGAGCCGCCGTCCTCCCGGGGCCGCTCGGACTCCGGTCGCTCGGCCGGCCGACGACCGCGCAGCCGGCCGAGCACGTAGCCGAGCAGCCCGCCGCCGAGCGCTGCCTGCAGCGCGAACAGCCCGGACTCCACCTCGGCCGACGACGGCGAGAACACCGACTCGAACCAGGGCTCGCGACCCTCCGCCTCGAGCAGCTCGGTGGCCTGCGAGTCCGAGCCGGCGAACTCCGACGTCCCACCGTCCAGCACGAGCGGCAGCGCGACCAGCGCGACGACGCCGAGGACCAGCAGCGCGGTCACCAGCCGCGAGCGGGTCACCGGGTCGCCCCCGGCGCAGGTGCCAGCAGGCCGAGGCGCTCGAGCTCGGGGCGGGCGTTGACGGTGAGCACCCGGAACAGCAGCACCCCGAGCAGCCCCTCGCCGACCGCCAGCGGCACCTGCGTGAGGGCGAAGACGGAGAGGAACTTGGCGAACGCGCCGGGGATGCCGGTCTCGGCGTCGGGCAGCGCCAGGGCCAGCTGGCCGGCCGTCGTGACGTAGGTGGCCAGGTCGGCGACGGCCATCGCGGCGAACACCCCCGGCAGCAGCCCGCCACCCAGGCGCCGGGTGAGCCGGTAGGCGCCGTAGCCGGCCCACGGCCCGACCACCGCCATGGCGAAGGCGTTGGCGCCCAGCGTGGTCAGCCCGCCGTGCGCCAGCAGCAGCGCCTGGAACAGCAGCACGATCGTGCCGAGCAGCGCCATCACCGGCGGCCGGAACAGCACCGCGCCGGCCCCGGTGCCCGTCGGGTGGCTGGAGCTGCCGGTGAACGACGGCAGCTTCACCGCGCTGAGGACGAAGGTGAACGCGCCGGCCGCGCCGAGCAGCAGCGTGTTCTCCGGGCGCTCGCGCACCTCGGTGACCACCTGGCGGGCTCCGTGGACGACGAAGGGTGCTGCGGCCAGCGTCCAGCCGACCGCGTGCGTCGCGGGCAGGAACCCCTCAGCGATGTGCATGCCGTACCCCTCCCGGGAGGGCCGCCGCCGCGCAGGCGGACACGAACCGCTCGGCCAGGGCCGGCGAACCGGCCCAGTTCAGGTGCAGGTAGGAGGCGTGCACGCCGCCCGAGACGAAGCCCTCCGGCCCGCCGTCCGCCCACCGCCAGGCCGGTGCGGACCCGGCGGCCGGGGTGGCGACCGTGCGGTGGAACTCGTGGCCGCGCACCCGCGTGCCGGCCGGCGCGAGCACCGAGTCGCTGAGCGCGACGGCCTCGCGGTAGCCGAGGGTCAGCCTCGGCGACATGACCGCGTCGGTGGGCAGCACCCCGCACATCGGGACGCCGTCCAGGCTGCGGGCCAGGTACAGCAGGCCGGCGCACTCGGCGGCGACCGGGCCGCCCCGGGCGGCGAGCTCGGCGATGTCCGCCCGCAGCGTCTCGTTCGCCGAGAGGTTCGCGGCGTGCACCTCGGGGAACCCGCCGCCGACCACCAGACCGGCGGTGCCCCCGGGCAGCGCCTCGTCGCGCAGCGGGTCGACGGTCACCACCTCGGCGCCGGCGGCCTCGAGCAGCTCGGTGTTCTCCGCGTAGCCGAAGGTGAAGGCCGCACCGCCGGCGACGGCGATCCGCGGCCGGCCCTCCACCGGGGAGACCTCGGCGGCGGGGTCCCACGGGACGGCGCCCAGGGCCGGGGCGGTGCGGGCCAGCCGCAGGACGGCGCCCAGGTCGACCGCGCCGGCCACCACCTCGCCGAGCCGGCCGACGGTCGCCAGCGCCTCGGCCGACCGCTCGGCGGCGGGCACCAGCCCGAGGTGGCGGGACGGCGTGCCCAGCTCGGCGAGCCGCCGGACCGCGCCGAGCACGGGCACCCCGGACCCGCCCAGCGCGTCGCGGAGGATCTCCTCGTGCCGGTCGCTGCCGACCCGGTTGAGCACCACGCCGCCGAGCCGCACGGCCGGGTCGTAGGTGGCGAAGCCGTGCACGAGCGCGGCGACGCTCTGCGCCTGCGCGCTCGCGTCGACGACCAGTACCACCGGCGCGCGCAGCAGCCGGGCCACGTGCGCGGTGGAGGCGAACCCCGGCTCCAGGCCCGGCCGGGTGGCGCCGTCGAACAGGCCCATGACCCCCTCGACGACGGCGACGTCCGCGCCGCGGGCCCCGTGCAGGAACAGCGGGACGACGCGCTCCTCGCCGACCAGCACCGGGTCGAGGTTGCGCCCCGGGCGCCCGGCGGCCAGGCCGGTGTAGCCCGGGTCGATGTAGTCGGGGCCGACCTTGTGCGGCGACACGGCCAGCCCGCGGGCGGCCAGGGCGGCGACCAGCCCGGTGGCGACCGACGTCTTCCCCGCGTTGCTCGACGGCGCGGCGACGACGACGCGCGGGACTGTGCTGGTCACCCGCCCCACCCCGCCGCTCACCACTCGATCCCCCGCTGGCCCTTCTGGCCGGCGTCCATCGGGTGCTTGACCTTGGTCATCTCCACGACCAGGTCGGCGGCCGCGACCAGCGCCGGCGGGGCGTCCCGGCCGGTGACGACGACGTGTTGGGTGCCCGGCCGGTGCGTCAGCGTCTCGACCACGTCGTCGACGTCGACCCAGCCCCACTTCAGCGGGTAGGTGAACTCGTCGAGCACGTAGAAGCGGTGCGCCTCGGCGGCCAGGTCGCGCTTGATCTGCGCCCAGCCCTCGGCGGCGTCGGCGGCGTGGTCGACCTCGGTGCCCTGCCGGCGCGACCAGCTCCAGCCCGAGCCCATCTTGTGCCAGATCACCGGCCCGCCCTCGCCGGTCTGCTCGTGCAGCCGGCCCAGCGCCGTCAGGGCGTTCTCCTCGCCGACCCGCCACTTGGCGCTCTTGACGAACTGGTAGACCGCGATCGACCAGCCCTGGTTCCACGCGCGCATCGCCATGCCGAACGCGGCGGTGGACTTGCCCTTCATCTCACCGGTGTGGACGGCGAGCAGCGGCCGGTTGCGCCGGGCCTTCGTGGTCAGCCCGTCCTGTGGGACGACGGCCACCTTCCCCTGGGGCACTAGTCCTCCTCGCTGGCGCTCGTCGGCCGAGTGCCTCGGGGCGCTGCGCTCATCGGTGAGCTCGCACGCTCGCTCACTAGGCCGCCTCCCGCACGCTGCGCACGGTCTGCGCCAGCGACTCGGCGGCCAGCTCCTCCAGGCGGAGGGTCTGCGCGCCGAGCGCCGTCCCCAGCGCGCCGGCCAGGCCGAGGCGCACCGGGCCGGACTCGCAGTCGACGACGACGGCCGCCGTCCCCTCCGCCGCCAGCAGGCCGGCCGCGGCGTGCGCGTCGGCGACCGCGGTGGACCCGCGCGCACCGGTGGCCCGCCCGTCGGTGACGACCACCAGCAGCGGACGGCGCCGGGGGTCGCGGACCCGCTCCACCCGCAGCGTCTCGTGCGCCCGCAGCAGCCCGGCGGCCAGCGGGGTGCGCCCGCCGGTCGGCAGCGCGGTGAGCCGGGCCGCGGCGGCCTCCACCGACCAGGTCGGCGGCAGCGCCAGCTCGGCCTCGGCACCGCGGAAGGTGACCAGGCCGACCTTGTCCCGCCGCTGGTAGGCGTCGAGCAGCAGCGAGAGGACGGCGCCCTTCACCGCGGCCATCCGCGAGCGGGCCCCCATCGAGCCGCTG
Source organism: Geodermatophilus sp. URMC 65 (assembly GCF_053502545.1). Lineage (NCBI taxonomy): Bacteria > Bacillati > Actinomycetota > Actinomycetes > Geodermatophilales > Geodermatophilaceae > Geodermatophilus > Geodermatophilus sp. URMC 65. Next base: position 2,083,704 of record NZ_CP199954.1, on the reverse strand, counting down.
GCGTCGACGACGAAGAGCACGAGGTTGCCCTCCCGGCCCTCGAGCACGGCCTGGCGGAGGTCCTCGCGGGCGATCCGCAGGCCCGGGCCGGTGCGTCCGCGGGCGACCTGGTGGGGTGCGGCGGCGAGCACGGTGCCGGTGAGGTGCAGCCGGGTGACCGGGCCGCTCGGGCGGGTCGCGCCGACGACGCGGCCCCGGTCGCCGCGCGCCCGCGAGCGCCGGCCGGACGCGCCCGCGCCGACGCCGGGCACCTCGAGGCGGCGGGTGCGGAACGGGTCGGCGGGTGCGACCGCGGCCCGGTCGGGGGCCGGGGCGGCCCCGGTGGAGCCGCCGCCCTCGCCGCGGGGCGCCGTCGACGGAGGGGACGACCCGGTGTCGCCGTCGGCACCCGGGGCCTCCTGCGCACCGCCGTCCCCGGAGGGGCCGGGCGGCGGGGGAGGCGGGGCGCCGCCGTCGCCGGGGCCCTCGGGCGGGTCCTCGTCGGGGCGGGACTCCTCCAGCGCCTGCTCGAGCGTCTCGTCGTCCAGGCCGGGCGCGTCGAACGGGTTGCGCCGCCGGCGGTGCGGCAGGGCCAGCCGGGCGGCGACGCGGACGTCGCCCTCGGTGACCTCGTCGCGGCCGCACCAGGCGGCGTGCGCGATCGCGGCGCGGGCGGTGACCAGGTCCGCACGCAGCCCGTCGACGTCGAAGGCGGCGCAGACGGCGGTCACCTGGCGCAGCGCGTCGTCGGAGAGGACGACGTGCGGCAGCCGGGTCCGGGCGTCGGCGATGCGGCGCGCCAGCCCGGCCTCCTCGTCGGCCCAGGACGCCGTGAACCCGGCCGGGTCGGCGTCGTACGCGAAGCGGCGGCGCACGACCTCGGCGCGCTCGGCCGGGTCGCGGGGCGCGGCGACCTCGACGGTGAGCCCGAACCGGTCGAGCAGCTGGGGGCGCAGCTCGCCCTCCTCGGGGTTCATCGTCCCGACCAGCAGGAACCGTGCCGCGTGCCGCACCGAGACGCCCTCGCGCTCGACGTAGGCGGTGCCCAGCGCGGCGGCGTCCAGCAGCAGGTCGACCAGGTGGTCGTGCAGCAGGTTGACCTCGTCGACGTAGAGCACGCCGCGGTGCGCGGCGGCCAGCAGCCCGGGCTCGAAGGCCTTGACGCCCTCGGTGAGCGCCCGCTCGAGGTCCAGCGAGCCGACGACGCGGTCCTCCGAGGCGCCCACCGGCAGCTCGACCAGCCGCGCCGGCCTGGTCAGCCCCGGCGCGCCGGGATCGTGCGGGCCGTCGGGGCAGGCCGGGTCCGGGGCGGCGGGACCGCAGGCGAAGCGGCACCCGGTGACGACGTCCACCGGGGGCAGGACGGCGGCCAGCGCGCGCACCGTCGTCGACTTCGCCGTCCCCTTCTCACCGCGCACGAGCACGCCGCCGACGGCGGGGGAGACGGCGTTGAGCAGCAGTGCCAGGCGCATGTCGTCCATGCCGACGACGGCACCGAAGGGATAGGTCATGCGGGTCGACCGCGCACGGCACGCGTCCTCTCCCCGGGTGTCCACGCCCGGAGGTGGCAGGAGGCGACGGCGGGAGTTCCTGACTTCCCGGCACGAGGCCGGCACACAGTGGCGGGACCGCGCCGGAGTCGCACCGGGCTTCCTCCACTGCCGTCGCTGTGGCCGCGTCATCAGACCACGACCCCCCTGGTGAGTGACACCCCGGTCCGTCTCTTGACGAAGTGGAAAGCGACCCGGCAGTCTTTCCGACATGGAAACCGACGATCTCGACCGGGACGCCGCCGCGGCGGAACTGGCCGCCCTGCAGGCCGACCGCGAGGCACTGGCCGCGCGTGCGGTGCAACCGTGGTGGTACGACGCGCTGCTCGGCCTGCTCCTGTTCGCCTTCATCAGCTCCTACTCGCTGCACGACACCTGGATCACGCTCGCCGCGCTGGTCGTCTTCCTCCTGTGCCTGCGCGGGATGATGGCGCTCTACCGCCGGCTCACCGGGTTCTGGGTGGACGGGTTCCGGCGGGGGCCGACGCGACGGGCTGTCGTGGTGTGGGTCGTCGTCGTCCTGGTGGTCATGGGGGTCGGCTTCGTCGTCGAGTCCCACTGGCGCGGTGCGATGGTGGTCGCCGGCGCGGTGCTCGGGATCGGCCTGGTCCTGGTGAACCAGTGGTGGGCGCGCATCTACGTCGCCGAGCTGCGGGGCCGGCGGTGAACGAGCGGGACGAATCCCTGACCGACCGGGACGCCGCCGCCGCGCAGCTCGCGGCGCTGCAGGCCGACCGGGAGGCGCTGGCCGACCGGGTCCTGCAGCCGTGGTGGTACGACGTCCTGCTGGGGCTGCTCCTCTTCGGCTTCCTGGCGTCCTACGCCTTCGACTCCCTCTGGGTGACCTTCCCGGCGCTCGTCCTGTTCGGCGCGGGACTCGGTGCGCTGGTCAGCGTCTACCGGCGGCTGACCGGCGTCTGGGTCAGCGCGAGGGGCCGGGTGATGTGGGTGTGGGGCGGCCTGGTGGTGCTCGTCCTCGTGCCGGCCCTCGTGCTGTCCGAGGGCTTCGACCAGCACTGGACGATGGTGGTCGCCGGAGCCGTCCTCGGCGTCGCGGTCGCCGTGCTCAGCCGCCGGTGGGGCCGGGCCTACGTCGCCGAGCTGCGGGAGGGGCTGTGACCGCGGTCGCGCCGCGCTTCGACGCGGTCATCCACCCACCGCCCCGGCTGCAGGTCTGCGGCCTGCTCGCCGCCGTCGACACGATGGACTTCGCCGCGGTCCGCGACACCGTGGGGGTCAGCGACTCGGTGCTGTCCAAGCACGTCAAGCAGCTCGAGGAGGCCGGCTACGTGCGGGTGCACAAGGCCACCCGCGCCTCCCGGCTGCGCACCAGCCTGGCGTTGACGAAGGAGGGCCGGGCCGCGTTCGACGCGCACGTCGCCGAGCTGCGCCGCATCACCGGCGGCTGAGGGAGGACCCCGCCCCCACCGGTCGCAAGCTCAGGGCGGTGCCCTGGACGGGGCCGTCCGACCGCTCGCAGGCTCGCGGCGGGGGCTGCAGGGGGGCCGGGAGACTGGCGCCGTGGCAGAGCGGGGGTGGAGGGCGCAGGCGGTGGACCTGGCGCTCGTGGTCGCCGCCGCCCTCGCCGTCACGCTGGCCCTCGACGTCCTCGACCTCCCCTCGCCGTCGCTGTTCGGCGGCCTGGTGGCCGGGCTCGTACGCGGCCTGGCCGGACGCCGCCGGCTCACCGTCCCGCGGCCGGCCACGACGGCGGCCCAGGGACTGATCGGCGTCTCGATCGGCGCGCTGGTCGACCTGGGCACCCTCGAGGCCGTCGGCCGCGACTGGCTGCCGGTCCTGCTGGTCACCGTCGGCACCCTGCTGCTCAGCGTGCTGGCCGGGCTGCTCATGCGCCTGCAGCCCGGCGTCAGCCCGGTGACCGGGGCGTTCGCCATGGTCGCCGGGGGCGCCTCGGGCATCACGGCGATGGCCCGCGAGCTGGGCGCCGACGACCGGATGGTCGCCGTCCTGCAGTACCTGCGGGTGCTGCTCATCGTCGTCCTCATGCCGGTCTCGGCCGCTGCCCTGTTCGGCGCCGAGCCCGGCTCCGGGGGACCGACGGTGGCCGACACCGGGCCCGGGTGGCCGGCCGGTCTGCTGTTCGCCGCGGTCTGCCTGGGGGCCGGTGCGCCGCTGGCCCGGCTGCTGCGGATCCCCGTGCCGACGTTGCTCGGGCCGATGCTGGTCGCCGCCGGGCTCGACCTCGGCGGGCTCTCGGGCGGGGCGGACGTCCCGGCGCCGCTGGAGACCGCGGCCTTCCTGGTCATCGGGCTGGTGGTCGGGCTGAACTTCGACCGGGACAGCCTGCGCACCGTCGGCCGGGCGCTGCCGCTCGCGCTCGCCGTGATCCTCGGCCTGGTGGTCGCCTGCGCCGGGCTGGGCGCGGTGCTCGCCGCCACCACCGGGGCCAGCGCGCTGGACGCCTACCTCGCCACCACGCCCGGCGGGCTCTACGCGGTGCTGGCCACCGCCCAGGACGGCGGCGCCGACGCCACCTTCGTGCTCGCCGTCCAGGTGCTGCGGCTGTTCGTGATGCTGCTCTCGGCGCCGCTGCTGGCGCGCTGGCTGCGACGCACCGGGGAGTGACCGAGGCCGCCGGTCCGGTGCCGCGAGCGCCGGGCGCGCCTACCCTCGACCGGGTGTCGGAGGAGGTGAGGGAGCTGTCCGAGGACCAGACCGGCGCGGACGCCGGCACGCAGGACGCGGTGCTGCTGTTCGTCGGTGGCCCGCTCGACGGTCGGGTGGAGATCCGCGAGGCGCGGCACGGGGAGCCCCTGCCGACCGTCACGCACGTGCACCTGCACGGCGGCCCCAAGGTCGTGCACCGCTACGACCTGACCCCGCTGGGCCCGCGGGCCGGGGTCTACCACCTGCGCCCGCGGCAGGCGGTCCGCGACCAGTCCGTCGCCGAGTGACGAAGGACCCCCTGCCTCACCCCTGTCACACCGGGCTCCTGACGGACGGCACTGCCCGGCCGGCCGGGCCGCTGGCACCGTCGGGACATGGCCGGGGACCCGCTGCTCCTGCTCCACGTGACCGCCGGGACGGCGGGTCTGCTGCTCGGACCGGTGTGGCTCGTCGCCCGCCTGGCGGGGGCGCGGGCGCGGGGCCCGGCCGGCGCCTACCAGGCGGCGGTCGCCGGTGTCGCGGGCAGCGGCGCGGTCCTGGCGGTGTCGGCGCCCGGACCGGGCTGGCTGCTCCCGGTGGCCGTGGCCACGCAGGCGCTCGCGATCGCCGGTGCGCTGGCCCGGCGGCGGGACTGGCGCCGCTGGCGCAGCCTGCAGCCGCACCTGCTGGGCGGCTCCTACATCGCGCTGGTGACCGGGCTCCTGGTGGCCTCCACGGGGAACCCGGTGTGGTGGGTGCTGCCGGCGCTGGTCGGTCAGGTGCCCATCGCCGTCGCCAAGCGCCGGCTGCACGGCGCGGGGGGCGCAGCGCCGGTCGGAGCCTGACCGGCCGACGGGGAGGGCCTGTCCAGCCTATGGGCGCGTTGACCTCCTAAGAGCATTAGGCGGACACTCCGGGCGTGACCGGGACAACACGTCCGGACCGTCGGCAGCGGCGCCGCCAGGAGACGATCGAGCAGGTGCTCGACGTCGCCGTCGAGGTCATGGCCGAGCAGGGCGTCGTCGGGTTGACGCTCGGCGAGGTGGCCCGGCGCATGGGCATCCGGCCTCCGTCGCTCTACGTCTACTTCGACGGCAAGAACGCCCTGTACGACGCGCTCTTCGAGCGGGGGTGGCGCGAGCTGCTGGCCACCGTGCGGTCCGTCCACGCCGAGGGACCCCACCCGAGCCCGGCCACCGACCTGCTCGCCCACCAGGAGGTCTTCGTGCGGTGGGCCGTCGAGCACCCGGCCTGTGCCCCGCTGATGTTCTGGCGCCCCGTGCCGGGCTTCGTGCCGACGGCGCGGGCGTACTCCCCGGCCGTCGAACTGGCGGAGTTCAGCCGCGCGTTCCTGGGGCAGCTGCGCGACCGCGGGCTCCTCCGGCCCGACATCGACCTCGACCGCGCGTTCCGGACCCTCACGGTGGTCGTGAACGGCGTGATCACGCAGCAGCTGGCCAACGCCCCCGGTGAGCCGTTCGAGACCGGCACGTTCACCTCGACCCTGACCGACGTGGTGGCGATGTGGCTCGCCCACCACGGCGATCCGGCTGCCCCCCACCTCCGGGCGGCCCCGCCCGGTTGATCCCACCCACCCTGCCGAGAGGCACCGTCATGACCGCACCGACCTCCGACCGCAGCACCGCCCGCACCGCCGCCCGCCGGCCCCGCCTCGACCGCGACACCGCGCTGCGGCTGGCCGCCACCGAGTACGACCGCTTCGCCGTGCAGCTGCGTGCCCTCGGGCCCGAGGAGTGGAGCCGGCCGACCGACTGCCCCGCCTGGGACGTCCGCGCCATGGCCGGCCACGTGCTCGGCATGGCCGAGATGGTCGCCACGGCGCGCCAGTTCGTCGCACAGAACGCCGCCGCCGCGCGGGCCGGCGGCGGCGTCGACGCCCTGACCGCGCACCAGGTGCGCCGGGAGGCGCGGTTGTCCCCGCAGGAGCTCGTGGACCGAGTCGCCTCCATCGCTCCCCGGGCGGTGCGCGGGCGGCGCCGCCTGTCCCGCGCGATCGGACGGGTGACGATGCCCGAGGAGGAGGTCGTCGGCGACCGGACCGAGCGCTGGTCCTTCGCCTACCTCTTCGACGTGGTCCTGACCCGGGACACCTGGATGCACCGGATCGACATCGCCCGCGCCACCGGCCGCGACCTGCTGCTCACACCAGAGCACGACGGCGTCCTGGTCGCCGACGTCGTGGCCGAGTGGGCGGAGCGGCACGGGTCGCCGCACCGGCTGCGGCTCACCGGGCCGGCCGGCGGCACGTGGACGACGGGCAGGGGCGGTCCCGAGCTGGAGGTGGACGCGGTGGAGTTCTGCCGCATCATCTCGGGCCGCGGCACCGGTGAGGGGCTGCTGGCCCAGCAGGTCCCGTTCTGAGGACCGTCCCGTCGGGAGGACCGGCGCGACCTGACCGGCGTCACCCGCGCTGCACGCGGCGCAGCTCGGCGACCACCCGGTCGAAGACCGCCCGCCCGATCGCCGCGCCCTCCCGGCGGGCCGAGCCGGGCGGCAGGAGCAGCAGGCGGTCCAGGCGCACCTCGCTGGGCCGCCCGCGCGGGTCCCAGCCGCCGTGACCGACGTCCATCCACGTGCGGCCGTGCCGGGCCTCGTCGGCGGCGTCCCGGTCGTGGTCCTGGCTGGAGAGCATCAGGCCGACCAGGTCCGTGCCGCGGCGGCCGACGACGAGCACCGGACGGTCCTTGCCGCGGCCGTCGCCCTCGTCGTAGGGCACCCACGCCCAGACGACCTCACCGGGGTCCGGCTCACCGTCGTCCTCCGGGCGGTGGACGAGGTCGACGCCGTCGAGCCCGCCGCGGAGGTCGCGCACGCCACCCCCGGCCGGTGCCTCCCGTCGGGGGCCCGCCGACGAGGGTGGGGCGGGCCGCAGCACCGTGCGGAGCAGCGACGTGAGCACCCGGGGCAGGGAGGGTCCGGCCATGCCGGGCACGGTACGGGTGACACGGGTGGGGTGGGTGGTGCGTGCGGGGTGTTCCGTGTGACACACAGGTGTCGATCGGACACGAGCACGGTTGGAACCGCCGAGGTCAGGGCACCATGTCCGCACGGGGGTTGTGCAGAGGCGTCCCCGGGAGAGGGGGTCGCCATGACCTCGGCCGAGCCGATTCCCCCCGCCCAGCCGCGGGGGCGCGAGGTGAAGGCGAGCGTGCTCGCCGCCTTCCAACTCGTGGAGGACGCCCGCTACCTGGGTACCGACCGGCGCAGCCGGCACGGGCGCCGGCGGGCGCTCGCCGAACGCGCCGTCGCCTACCGGAGACTCGCCCGCGACCTGCGCGTCGGCTGAGCGAGGACCCCGTGGCCCGACGGGGTAGGTGGGCTGCGTGGCCCCGTCGTTCGCGCCGGTGTACTACGCCGACCTGCACATGCACTCCCGCTTCGCCTACGCGACGTCCCGGAACCTCACGCTGCCGGTTCTCGACACGACCGCGCGGGCGAAGGGCGTGCGCGTCGTGGGCACCGGCGACTTCACCCACCCGGCGTGGTTCGAGGAGCTGAGCACCCAGCTCGTGCCGGCCGCGGAGGAGGGCCTGTACGTCCGCCACGAGGCCGCCGGGGACGACGCCACCCGGTTCCTCCTGAGCGTCGAGGTCTCCTGCGTGTACCGCCAGGCGGGTCGGGCGCGACGGATCCACGTCCTCGTGATGCTGCCGACCATGCAGGCCGCGGCGGCTCTCAACGGCGCCCTGGCGCAGCGGGGTGCCGACCTCACCGTCGACGGGCGCCCGACGCTGCAGCTGAGCGCGAAGGCCGTCGCCGAGCTGGTCCTCGCGGTGGAGCCGACCGCGCTCGTCGTGCCCGCCCACGTCTGGACGCCGTGGTTCGGGGCGCTGGGGTCGAGATCCGGCTTCGACTCCCTCGCCGAGTGCTTCGGGGACCTGACCCCGCAGGTCCTCGCGGCCGAGACGGGCCTGTCCGCCGATCCGGCGATGTGCTGGCGGGTGAGCTCCCTGGACGCCGTGGCGCTGCTGTCCAGCTCCGACGCCCACGGGCCACGCACGATCGCCCGCGAGGCCACTCGCCTGGAGGGCGAGCTGTCCTACCCCGGCATCCGTGAGGCCTTCCGCACCGGCGCCCCCGACCGCGTCGGGCAACGCGCGGCCGCGGTGACCCGGCTGGCCGACACCGTCGAGTTCTACCCGGCCGAGGGCAAGTACCACCTCGACGGCCACCGCGAGCACGGCGTCCGGATGACACCGGCGCAGCGGGCAGCCGCCGGTGGGCGGTGTCCCGTGTGCGGCAAGCCGGTCACCGTCGGGGTCCTGTCGCGCGTCGAGGAGCTCGCCGACCGCCCGGTCGGTGCGCGGCCGGACGGGGCGCCGGGGTTCCGGTCGCTGGTGCCGCTGGACGAGGTGCTGGCCGCGGCGCTGGGCGTCCGGCCGGCCGCCAAGCGGGTGAGTGCGGCGCGCGCCCGGCTGCTCGAGGCCTTCGGCGACGAGCTGTCGGTGCTCACCGAGGCACCCCTCGCCGACGTCGAGGCCTCCGCCGGGGCGCGCGTGGCCGAGGGGATCGGCCGGGTGCGCGCCGGCGAGGTGGACGTCGAGCCGGGCTACGACGGCCAGTTCGGCACCGTGCGGATCTTCCCCCCGGGCGACGCCGCGACGACGGCGGACTCGGAGCAGCAGGCCTCGGGCCGGTAGCCGCCCGTGGAGGTCCTCCCGTGCGGGGGACCTCGATCGACCGGCGGTCGGGCGACGTCCGCCCCGAGACACCTGCCGCAGCTCGGTCGCCCGACGGGCCAGCAACGCAGCGGTGACGATCGGGTGACGCCGGGCTGTGAGAGTGCCGCCGTCAGCAAGCGTCGCCGCACCTCGTCGGAGGCTGGGGGCATGGACGCGCAGGAACTCGCTGACGCGAGCCGATCGGCTCCGAGCGGGACCGGTCACCGGCGGTCGTCGACGTCCCTGGCCGCTCGGGGCGGTGTCGACCGCTACCGGGTCGACGATGACCCATCGAGGACGGAGGGGTACTCATGAGCGGGACGACGACCTCGACGGCGGCGGGTGCACAGCCCACCCCGGCCGACGTCACCGAGGTCTCGCCCGAATCGATCCTGCAGGTCGGGATCGGGTTCTGTGCGTCGAAGACCCTGCTGAGCGCGGTGGAGTTGGAACTGTTCACCCACCTCGCAGGCCATCCGCAGGATCTGGAGACACTGCGTGCGCGGCTCGGACTGCACCCGCGGTCGGCCCGCGACTTCCTGGACGCCCTGGTGGCCCTCGGCTTCCTGCACCGCACCGACGGGGTCTACCGCAACACAGGCGCCACCGATGCGTTCCTCGACAAGCACAAGCCGTCCTACATCGGCGGCATCCTGGAGCTGGCCAACGCGCGGCAGTATGGCCTCTGGGGCCACCTGACCGAGGCGCTGCGCACCGGCGAGCCGCAGAACGAGACCAAGCACGGCGGCGGAACGCTCTTCGAGCAACTGTGTGCCGACCCCGAACGCCTGGAGCTGTTCGCCGCCGGGATGACCGGGACCAGCCGCGGGGCCAACCTGGAGCTCGCCAAGCGGTTCCCCTGGGCCGACGTGGCGACGTTCGCCGACATCGGCACCGCGCAGGGCGACACCGCCGTCCAGATCGCCCTGGCTCATCCGCACCTCACCGGATACGGCTTCGACCTGCCCGCCCTCGCGCCCGTCTTCGAGGACCACGCCCACCGGAACCAGGTGGGTGAGCGGCTGACCTTCGTGCCCGGCGACTTCTTCACCGACGCCCTGCCGACCGTGGACGTGCTGGTGATGGGGCACATCCTCCACGACTGGAACCTGGAGGAGAAACGGTCACTGCTGGCGAAGGCCTACGACGCCCTACCGGACGGCGGCTCGCTCATCGTGTACGAGGCGATGATCGACGACGACCGGTCCTCGAACGCCCTCGGCCTGCTCATGAGCCTCACCATGCTGCTCGGGACGCCCGGCGGTTTCGACTTCACCCCCGCCGAGTGCATGGGGTGGATGCGGGACGCAGGCTTCCGCAGTACACGCGCCGAGCACCTGAGCGGCCCCACCTCGATGGTCGTCGCGGTCAAGTAGCGGTTCCCGGCGCAGCGGTGCAGCCACCTGCGCCATGGGGCTGTGCCGCTCAGTGGCGCGACCAGGCGATGCCGCGGGCCGGTGCGCGCCGCCGGTCGAGCTGCCGCTGGACGAGCTGCTCAGGGCGGACGTCGCCGGTCGCCGCATCAGGCGACGCAGAACTCGTTGCCCTCGGGGTCGGCCAGGGTGACCCACTCGAACGGGCCCTGCGAGGCCCGGTACAGCTCGGTCGCACCGAGCGCCAGCAGGCGGGCGACCTCGTCCTCCCGCCGATCCGCGCCCACGTGCACGTCCAGGTGCACACGGTTCTTGACCGTCTTGGCCTCGGGGACCTGCTGGAAGAGCACCCGCGGCCGGCCGGGGTCGGGCGAGTTCAGCGCCGCGCCCGAGCGCCAGACCAGCGCGCCGCGGTGCGTGGTGGTGTCCGCCTCGGTCGCCGCGCCCGACGCGACCATGCGGCGGATGAACGCCTCGTCCTGCGGTTCGACCTGCCACCCGAGGACCTCGGCCCACCAGTCGGCCAACCCGTGCGGGTCGGCGCAGTCGATCACGATCTGGACGTCGGTGGCCATGGGCGGACGATAGGCCCGGGCACCGACGGGTCCCGGCTTCCTGCAGGGCCCCGGCCCCGTCCCGGGTCCCGCCCGAGCTCGCGAGGGTCGGGGAGGACGGGGTCCTCCCACTGCGGAGGGTGGGGGCAGGGAGGTCCTCCCTCAGAGCTCCTGCGCCAGCTCGGCGCGCATCTCCTCCTGTCCGGGCAGGGGCGTGCTCAGCCCGCAGTGGTCGCGCAGCACCTCGCCCAGCGACGGGAAGGTCGAGCGCTCGACCTGCCGGTCGGCGTCCCACAGCCCCGAGCGCATGACCGCCTTGCCGCACTGGAAGTACGCCCGCTCGACGGTCAGCACCAGCACCGACCGCGGCAGGCGGCCGAACTCGGTCAGGTCCACGCCGAGGTCGTCCGGGCCGACGAGGGTCGTCGTCCCGAAGACCTTGAGGGTCTCCTCGAAACCCGGCACGAAGAACAGCAGGGCGGCGCGCGGGTTGCCCACCGTGTTGCGGAGGCTGTCCACCCGGTTGTTGCCCTGCCGGTCCGGGAGGGCGAGGGTCCGCTCGTCGAGGACCCTCGCGAACCCCGGGTCGCCGCCCCGCGGGGAGACGTCCGGCCAGCCGTCGGGAGCGGCCGTGGCCAGCGTGGCGAACGGCGAGAGGGCGATGAAGGCCCGGCAGTGCCGGTCCAGGTGGTCGACGACCTTGTCCTGCACCAGCCGGGAGGGCGGTCGGTACGCCGCCAGGACGTCGGGAGCGGTGTCCACGGGTGCACGGTAACCCGGCTAGCGTGCGACCCCGTGCCCGCACAGTGGAGCTCCCCGGTCCGGTACGTCGAGTGCGACCAGCAGGGCGTCGTCTTCAACGCCCACTACCTGACCTGGACCGACGAGGCCTCCTACGACTGGTGGACGGCGCACGGCCTGCCCTGGGAGGACCTGGTCGCCCGCGGCATCGACCCGCTGGTCAAGGCCAGCTCCCTGGAGTGGACGTCGTCGGCGCGGTGGGGCGACACCGTCACGGTGGACGCCGAGACCGAGCGGGTCGGCCGCACCAGCGTGACGGTCCGGTTCACCGTCCGCGTCGGCGAGCAGGTCTGCTGCGTCGTCCGCACCACCTACGTGTGCGCCTCGGGCGGCGTGGCCGCCCCCTGGCCGGACGACGTGCGCGCCCGGCTCACCGAGGGCTGAGCGCGGCCGAGCAGGGGACGGGTCAGGAGCCCATCGGCTCCATCCTGTCCATCGGACCGCTGTCCGGGATGCTGAGGCCGGGGACGGCGCCGGGCGCGGCGAGCAGGAGCACGCCGAGGGCGAGCAGCAGTGCCGCCGTCCCGTAGGTGGCCACCCGGCGCCACGGGACGGTCTTCTCGACGGCGATCAGAGCGGCGACGAAGGCCATCCAGGCGACGCTCATGACGCCCAGCGCGAACAGCGACGCCATCAGCGCCCAGCAGCAGCCGACGCACCAGGCACCGTGCCGCGCGCCCATCCGCACCGCCCCCGACGGGCCGTCCCGCCAGGATCCGAGCAGGAAGCCCAGCGGGCTGCGGCACTTGCCGAGGCAGACGTCCTTGAGCGGGGTCAGCTCGTAGACGGCCGCGACCAGGAGCGTCGCGCCCGCCACCCACCGGCCTGCCCGGTCCCAGGCGAACACGTCCCCGGAGACCCGGGCCACGGCGGCCCCGATCAGGAACGCGACCACGCCCGCGCCGATCCACACGAGCAGGTAGCCCGCCGTGAACAGCAGCGGCAGGAGCGGAGCGCGCTTCCTGGTCATGCGGGCGTACAGGGCGACCGTCGGCGCGACCGACGGGAACATCATCGCGGCCATCATCACGACCCAGACGCCGAGGAACCAGCCCAGCGCGCCGAGGCTGCTCCACGGCCCGTCGTCCATGCCGCGCATCCGGTCGGCGCTCCACCACCACCCGACGGCGGCGAGGGCGAACAGGACGAGGACCAGCCCCAGCCGGACCCGCACCGCGGCGAAGGCGGGCCCGAGGTCTCCGGCACGAGCGCGTCCCTGCGCCGGGGCGCGCAGCGCGTCAGGCTGCCCAGGAGAACTCGGCGGTCGAGACACCGGTCTTGCCCTCGTACTCGATGCCGAAGGCGTTGATCCGCGAGCGCCGTGCCTCGGCCATCGTCAGGTCGGGCGCGACCGGGTGGAACGCGCCGTCGAACCGGACGGGCCGACCGGTCTCCGACCCGAACGGCACGATGTCCTCGACCTCGAAGTCGATCACGTCCCCGACGCGCACGCTGTGCAGCAGACCGTCGTCGCGCATCTCGATCGCCGCCCGCTCGACGCCGACGACCTCGCCCACGAGCGGACCCAGTGCCGCCATCGGGCCGCCGAGCTGCCCGCCGAAGACCTTGACCAGCTTGTCGAACTGCTCGTCGGTGGCCTGGTCGTCGACGAACATCCCGAGCCGCCAGTTGCCGTCGGTCATGACCTTCGGGGTGTCAATGATCGTCACGACCCGACGGCCCCGGACGTCGGTGCCGTCCACCTCGCCCTCGCGGATGTTGAAGGCCAGGGTGGCCCGGCAGTAGTCGTACGTGGCGCCGTGGTCCAACGAGAGGTTGCAGGGGCACATGAGCTCGCAGGAGCAGGTCTCCGCGTAGCTGCCCTTGAGGTTCCACGACATCGCCGGGCTCCCTCCACGAGGCAGCAAGTCTCCATCCGGCCGGAGAGACGGGTCAACCGCCTCCGGCACCCCCGTCGGCCGGCCTCACCGCGGGCCGAGCGCGTCCCCCGGCGGGAGCACCGGCAGGCCGTCGGGGACGCCGTCCTCGAGCAGCCGCCACAACGCGTCGGTGTCGGCGTGCTCGGCGACCAGGTCGCCGAGGGCGTCCAGCCGCCGCTCGCGGACCGCGGCGAAGTCGGTGTCCGGCGCCGCCACGAACCGCCGTCCGGCCACCCGGGCGACCTCGGCGAGGAACGCGCGCCGGAAGCCGTCGACCTCCAGCGCCCCGTGCCAGGTGGTGCCGAAGACCGACCCGGCGCGGGCGCCGTCGAGGAAGGGCTCGGCAGGCAGGTCGTGGGAGGGCCGGTCCACGGTGACCACCCCGTGGTGGATCTCGTAGCCGCGCACCGGCTGCCCCAGCGCCGTCCCGGCCGGCCGGCCGAGGGTCTTCTCCGGCGCGAAGCGGACGTCGGCCGGCAGCAGCCCGAGCCCGGGGACCGTGCCGGCCCGGGACTCGACGTCGTCGGTGATCGTCCGGGCCAGCATCTGGTGGCCGCCGCAGACGCCGAGCACCGCCCGGCCGGCGGCGGCGTGCCGGACGACGGCGTCGGCCAGGCCGGTGGCGCGCAGCCAGCCCAGGTCGGCGACCGTGGCGCGGGTGCCGGGCAGCACGACCAGGTCGGCGTCGGCCAGTTCCTCGGGGGTGGTCGCGTAGCGGACCAGCACCCCCGGCTCGGCGGCCAGCGCGTCGAGGTCGGTGAAGTTGGACAGCCGCGGCAGCCGGGCGACGGCGACCCGCAGCACCTCGTCCCCGTGCGGCGGGCCGGCGGACGAGACACCGGTCGGGACGCCGAGGGAGTCCTCCACGTCCACCGCCGCGCCGGCCAGCCAGGGCAGCACGCCGAGGGTCGGGCGGCCGGTGAGCGCGGTGAGCTGGTCCAGCCCGGGCGCGAGCAGGCGGACGTCGCCGCGGAACTTGTTCACCAGGAAGCCGGCGACCAGCCGCTGGTCGGCCGGCGGCATGAGCGCGACCGTGCCGTAGAGCGCCGGGAAGACCCCGCCCCGGTCGATGTCGCCGACGACGACCACGGGCAGCCCGGCGGCAGTGGCCAGCCCCATGTTCGCGATGTCGTCGGCGCGCAGGTTGATCTCGGTGGGGGAGCCCGCGCCCTCGCAGACGACGACGTCGAACCGCGCGCGCAGGTCCTCGAGGCTGGCCAGCACCTGCTCCAGCAGCGCGGCCTTCATCGGCCGGTAGGACAGCGCGGTCACGTCGGCCACGGCCCGGCCGAGGACGACGACCTGGCTGGAGTCCTCGCCCCCGGGCTTGAGCAGCACCGGGTTCATCGCCGCCTCGGGCTCGACGCGGGCCGCGGCGGCCTGCATCACCTGGGCCCGGCCGATCTCCGCGCCGTCGAGGGTGACCATCGAGTTGTTGCTCATGTTCTGGGCCTTGAACGGGGCGACCGACACCCCCTGGCGCACCAGCCAGCGGCAGATACCGGCGGTCACCACCGACTTGCCGGCGTCGGACGTCGTCCCGGCGACGAGCAGGGCGCCGCCGGAGGCCGGGCGCCGGGGAACGGTGCCGCTCATGCCCGCGGCTGCCCCCAGTCGGCCTTCTCCTGGCTGGAGAGCTCGGCGATGGCCTCCATGATCCGGTCGGTCACCACCCGGCGGGCCCGGCCGTTGCGGGCCATCCCGCGCTGCTCGGGGAACGTCAGCGGCTCGCCGAAGGTGACCGACACCTTGTGCGGCCGCGGCCAGCGGGAGTCGACCGGCTGCACCCGGTCCGTGCCGTGCACGGCCACGGGGACGACGGGGCAGTCGGCGGTCAGCGCCAGCCAGGCGACGCCGGTCTTGCCGCGGGCCAGCCGGCCGTCGCGCGAGCGGGTGCCCTCCGGGTAGATGCCGAAGCCCTCACCGCGGCGCAGCACGCCCAGCGCGGTGTCCAGCGCCTCCTGGGCGGCCCGGGACGTCTGCCGCTGCACCGGCATGGCGCCGAGCGCGGTGAACAGCGTCCGGGTCAGCCACCCGCCGACGCCCGTGCCGGTGAAGTACTCCGCCTTGGCCAGGTAGTGCACGCGGCGCGGCGCCGACAGGGGGATCACCATGCTGTCGATGAAGGACAGGTGGTTGCTGGCCAGGATCACCGGGCCGGTGGCCGGCACGTTCTCCCGCCCCGTCACGTGCATGCGCAGCACCACGTGGAACAACGGGCGCAGCAGGAACCGGACGACCAGGTAGAGCACGCCGCGTTCCCCTCTCGGCTCGGGGAGCGCCGGCGAGCACCGGCGTCAGCGGCATCATCCCGTGCGCCCCGGGGAGGGTGGGCTCCCGGGGCGCACAGGGGCGCTCTAGTGGTGCGGGCGGGGCGGGCAGACGTCCCGGATGAGGGCCTGGATGTCCTCGGGCAGCCCGGCGTGTCCGGCGGCGGACTCGACGATGGCCACCGCCACGTCGCGCACCTTGCGGTGGGAGTTGCTCGAGATGTGGGCGAGCAGGTCGAAGGCCACCTGCTCGCCGCAGCTGGTGAGCAGCATGAGGATGCCCTTGGCCTGCTCGATCGCCGCCCGGCTGCTCATCGCGGTGCGCAGCTGGGCGACCTCGGTCTCCAGGGCCTGCACCCGGTCGTCCTCGGTCCCGGCCGCCCCCGGCCGGGACGCCGGCGGGCGCGGCTCCGGGGGGACCTCGACGAGCACGCCCTCGAGCGCGTCGACCGCCCCGGCCGGGTCGACGACCGGTTCACCGACGAGGAGGGCGGGGCGCTCCACCCCGCCCCGGCTGCCCAGCCGCACCCGCAGGGCGAAGGGCGTGCCGGTGGTGCAGGCGGCGGCGATGGCGTCGAGGGCCCGGGGCCGGTCGCCGGGGTGCAGCGAGTGGGCCAGCAGCTCGGTGCACGGGTGCGCGGCGTTGCGGGCGAGGTTGAGCAGCGCGGCCATCTCCGGGGACCAGGTCCACGTGCCGGCGCGCCGGTCGTAGCGGTACCGGCCGGCCAGCCGCCGTGGGGCGGAGAGGGTGCGTGCCGGCGGCGCTGCCGGACGGGCGGGGGACGCGGTGCTGAGGGCCAGGATGGGAGAAGGGGTCGCTGTCATCTCGGCTCCACGGGAGTGCCACCGGGTCCAGGCCCGGCCGGGGCGCCGCCGGCCGTGGGTTCGACCTACGCGGTATGCCGGTGACGTGGGGTCACCGACCGCTCCGTGTTCTGGGACCGTACGACCTCCGGGAGCGACACGCACGCCCGTCGGTGCCGGTCCGCTGCGCCGCCCCGCGTGTCCTCGTGCGCCCTGCGTGGAGGTTGCGGAGCGCGGTCGGCCAGCGCCGCTCCGTCAGCGGCGGGGTCGCGCCCGGGCTGCGGCAGCGAGCGCAGCGGCCGTGGTCCACACCGCGCGGGAGAGCCGCACGGCGCGCGGGACGTCAGCGGCCGCGGGCGTCCGGCCGTCGCCGAGCGCCGGACGGTCCTCCACCCGGCTGCCGTAGACGTTGCGCCCCCCCAGCCGCAGGCCCAGAGCACCGGCCAGCGCCGCCTCGCACCGACCGGCGTTGGGCGAGGGGTGGGCCGCACCGTCGCGCCGCCACACCGTCCACGCGCGGCGCGACGAGCCGCCGGCCACCGGCGCGGTCGCCACGGTGAGCGCGGCGGTCAGCCGGGCGGGGGGCCAGTTGGCGACGTCGTCGGTGCGCGCGGCCGCCCAGCCGAAGCGGGCGTACTGCGGCGATCGGTGCCCCACCATCGCGTCGAGGGTGTTGACCGCGCGGTACCCCAGCAGGCCGGGCAGCCCGGCGAGCGCGCCCCACACCAGCGGGGCCACGGCGGCGTCGGAGGTGTTCTCGGCGACCGACTCGACCGTGGCGCGGGCCAGCTCCGGGACGTCGAGCGTGGAGGGGTCGCGGCCGGCCAGGGTGGGCAGCAGGGCGCGGGCGGCGGGCAGGTCCCCGGCGTCGAGCGTGCGCGCCATCGCCGTCCCGGCCCGGCCCAGGGAGGTGCCGCCCAGCACCGCCCAGGTGGCGGCCGCGGTGACCAGCGTGCGGACGGCGGGCCGGCCGCGGGTGGCCCGGTCGAGGAGGACGCCCAGACCGGTCGCGGCGCCGGTCAGCAGCCCGGCATACGCCGCCCCGGCCGCGCGGGAGTCCCGCCAGAGCGCGCGCTCCAGGGCCGTGGCGGCCCGGCCGAAGCCGGCCACCGGGTGCCACCGGCGCGGATCGGCCAGCAGCAGGTCGGCGGCGGCGCCGAGGGCCAGCCCCGCGGCGGTGGGCAGGTCGCGCGGGAGCAGCACGCGGCACATCGTGCCAACCGGCGCCGTCCCTAGGATCGACGGTCATGCGCCTGCCCGGCCGTTACAGCGGCGTCGCCCGGCCGATCGTCACCTACGGCAGCAACCCGGTCCTGCACCGGCCGTGCGCGCCGGTGACCGGGTTCGGCAAGGAGGTCCGCCGGCTGGTCCTCGACATGTTCGCGTCGATGGAGGCCGCCGACGGCGTGGGCCTGGCGGCCAACCAGATCGGCGTCGACGCGCGCGTCTTCGTCATCGACTGCCCGGACGCCGGCGGCGAGGACGTCGTCGGCTACGTGGTGAACCCGCAGCTGACCGTACTGGAGCCGCACGAGGGGGAGCCGGCCGAGGAGGTCACCGAGGAGGGCTGCCTGTCGGTGCCCGGCCCCTACGCCGAGCTGCCGCGAGCCTTCCGGGCCCGGGTGGACGGCGTCGACGCCGACGGCGTGCCGGTCTCGATCGAGGCGACCGGGATGGCCGCCCGCTGCCTGCAGCACGAGGTCGACCACCTGGACGGGGTGGTCTACGTCGACCGGCTGCCGGAGGACCTGCGGGAGCGGCTGCTGGCCGAGGCGTCAGGGCCGAGCGGGCAGTTGCCCGCGTGAGCACGCCGATCGTGGTGGTCGGGATCGGCGCGGACGGCTGGGACGGCCTCTCGCCGCGGGCCCGCCGGGCGGTCGAGGACGCCGACGTCCTGCGCGGCAGCGCCCGCCAGCTGGCCCTCGTGCCGGACGACGTCCCCGCCGAGCGGGTGCCCTGGCCCTCGCCGATGGCCCCGGCCCTGGCCGGGCTGCTCGACGCCCACCCGGGCCGCCGGGTCGCGGTGCTGGCCAGCGGCGACCCGATGCTCTCCGGCGTCGGTGCCTCGCTGGTCCGGCTGCACGGCGCGGGCGCGGTCGAGGTGCTGCCGCACCCGTCGTCGGTGACGCTGGCCTGCGCCCGGCTGGGCTGGGCGGTCGAGGAGACGCAGGTCGTGACCGTGGTCGGCCGGCCGGTCGAGCTGGTCGTGCCGCACGCAACGCCCGGCCGGCGGCTGCTGGTCCTCGGCTCGGACGGCGGCACCCCCGCGGAAGTCGCCCGGCTGCTGACCGGGCACGGCTACGGCGCCAGCCGGCTGGTCGCGCTGGCGCAGCTGGGCGGGCCGGCCGAGCGGCGGTCCACCGGCACCGCCGCGCAGTGGCCGTACCCGGAGACCGACCCGCTCGTCGTCACCGCCGTCGAGGTGGTCGCCGACCCCGGCACCGTGCCGCTGCCCCCCGTGCCGGGCCTCCCCGACGACGCGTACGCGCACGACGGCCAGCTGACCAAGCGCGACGTCCGCGCGGTCACCCTCGCCCGGCTCGCGCCGCTGCCCGGCCGGCTGCTGTGGGACGTCGGCGCCGGCGCGGGCTCCATCGGCATCGAGTGGATGCGCGTGCACCCCTCCTGCCGAGCGGTCGCGGTGGAGTCCGACGTCGCGCGCGCCCGGCGGGTCGCGGAGAACGCCGCACGGCTCGGCGTCCCCGGGCTGCAGGTGGTCGAGGGCCGTGCGCCGGCCGCGCTCGCCGGGCTGCCCGAGCCGGACGCGGTGTTCGTCGGCGGCGGGCTCACCGGCGAGGGGCTGCTGGAGACCTGCTGGGCCGCGTTGCGCCCGGGCGGCCGGCTGGTGGCGAACGCGGTGACCGTCGAGGGCGAGGCGGTGCTCGCCGCGTGGCGGTCGCGGGTCGGCGGTGAGCTGACCCGGCTGTCGGTCGCGCACGCGGCACCGGTCGGCGGCTACACCGGCTGGAGGCCCGCCATGCCCGTCACGATCTGGAGTGTGGTCAGACCATGACGGTCCACTTCATCGGGGCGGGGCCGGGAGCGGCGGACCTGGTGACGCTGCGGGCGGCGCGGATCATCGCGTCGGCGCCGGTCTGCCTGTACGCCGGTGCGCTGGTGCCGCGCGAGCTGCTCGACACCGCCCCGGCCGGCGCCCGGCTGGTCGACACCGCCGACCTCGACCTCGACCAGATCACCGCCGAGCTGGTGGCCGCCCACGAGACCGGCCTCGACGTGGCCCGGCTGCACTCCGGTGACCCGTCGATCTACAGCGCCGTGGCCGAGCAGATGCGCCGGCTCGACGCCGCCGGGGTGCCCTACGAGGTCGTGCCCGGCGTCCCGGCGTTCGCTGCGGCGGCCGCGTCGCTCAAGCGGGAGCTGACCGTGCCGGGGGTCGGGCAGACCGTCGTCCTCACCCGCACCAGCGCCCGCTCCACCCCGATGCCGCCCGGCGAGCAGCTCGCCGCCTACGCGGCCACCGGTGCGACGCTGGTGCTGCACCTCGCCGTGCAGCGGATCGCCGAGCTCGCCCCCGAGCTGGCCGAGCACTACGGGGACGACGGTCCGGTCGCGGTGGTGGCCCGCGCCAGCCGGGACGACGAGCTGGTGCTGCGCGGCACGCTGGCCGACATCGCCGGGCAGGTCGAGGCGGCGGGCGTGCGGCGGACGGCGGTGGTGGTCGTGGGGCCGGTGCTCGCCGCGGAGCAGTTCCCCGACAGCCACCTGTACTCGACGACGCGATGCCGCGGTTAGGCCCGTCCCACCACGGTCCCGGCGCGGTCGATCACCACGACGTCGACCTCGACCGGCGCCCCGCGGAGCACGCCGAGCGCCGTCCTGCGGGCACCGGCGGCCACCAGGTCGCCGAGCGGCAGCCCGGCCGCCTGGCACCGCTGCAGCGCGTCGAGCGCGGTGTTCGCGCCGCGCACGCCCTCGACCAGCCCGGGCGCCCCGCCGGCGTCGCGCACCATCGCGGCCAGCGACTCCGTCGACACCTGCGAGCGGCCGGAGTGCAGGTCGAGGTGGCCGTCGGCGAGCTTGGCCAGCTTGCCGATCCCGCCGGCCACCGTCAGCCGCGGCACCGGGTGGCGGCGCAGGTACTTCAGCACCGCGCCGGCGAAGTCCCCCATGTCGAGCAGCGCGTCCTCCGGCAGCCCGTACAGCTCGGTGACCACCCGCTCGCTGGTCGAGCCGGTGCACCCGGCGACGTGCTGGTGACCCGCAGCCCGCGCGACGTCGATGCCGCGGCGGATCGAGTCGATCCACGACGAGCACGAGTAGGGGACGACGACGCCCGTCGTCCCCAGGATCGACAGCCCGCCGAGGATGCCCAGCCGCGGGTTCCACGTCCTGCGCGCCATCTCCGCCCCGTTCTCCACCGAGACCTCGACGACGACGTCGCCGGTGCCGCCGTGCCGCGCGGCGACCGCGGCCACGTGCGCGCGGATGAACTGCCGGGGCATCGGGTTGATCGCCGGCTCGCCCACCGGGAGCGGCAGCCCGGGCTTGGTCACCGTCCCGACGCCCTCGCCGGCCCGGAAGACGACCCCACTGCCCGGCTCGCCGTGGCCGACCCGCGCCGAGACCAGCGCGCCGTGGGTGACGTCGGGGTCGTCGCCGGCGTCCTTGACCACGCCCACGGTCGCGGTGCCGTCCTCGAGCCGTTCGGTGGCCAGCGCGAACGACGGGTGCAGGCCGCGCGGCAGGTCGATCTGCACCGGGTCGGGGAACTCACCGGTCAGCAGCGCGGTGTAGGCGGCGGTGGTGGCCGCGGTCGCGCAGGCACCCGTCGTCCAGCCGTAGCGCAGCCCCGTGCTGCCCTCGCGCCCCGCCTCGGTCACCTGACCAGCATGCACGGGGCGGCTGCGTGACCGGCCGGGTGCTGGTCCTGGGCGGGACGTCGGAGGCCCGGCGGCTCGCGGAGCGGCTCGTGGCCGAGGGCGTCGACGTGCTCAGCTCCCTGGCCGGCCGCGTCGCCGCCCCGGTGCTGCCGCCCGGGGAGGTGCGGGTCGGCGGCTTCGGCGGGACGGCGGGCCTGGCGGCCGCGCTCGACGGCGTGGCCGCGCTGGTCGACGCCACCCACCCGTTCGCCGCCACCATGACCGCGCACGCGGCGGCCGCGGCCGCGGCGACCGGCACCCCGCTGCTGCGGCTGCAGCGCCCCGGCTGGACGGCGCAGCCCGGCGACGACTGGCGCTGGGTGGACTCGCTGGCCGACGCGGCGACGGCGGTGGCCGGCTCACGCGTGGTGCTGCTGACGACCGGCCGTCAGGGCCTCGCCGCGTTCGCCGGGCTGCGCGCGCACTGCGTCGTCCGCTCGGTGGACCCGCCGGAGCCGCCGCTGCCGGCCCGGGCGACGGTGGTCCTCGCCCGCGGCCCGTTCACCGTCGAGGACGAGCGGGCGCTGATGACCGCGCACGGCGTCGACGTCGTCGTCACCAAGGACAGCGGCGGGTCGATGACCGCGGCCAAGCTCACCGCGGCCCGGGAACTCGGCGTCCCGGTGGTGCTGGTCCGCCGGCCACCGCTGCCCGAGGGTGTGCCGGTGGCCGCGACCGTCGAGGAGGCCGCGGCCTGGGTGCTCAGGGGGCGGTGTCCACGGGCCTGACTCCGCGCCGCGGTCCGCTCCTCGCTCGTTCCGCGCTGCGATGCTCCCGCGGCTGTCGTCAGGCGGCCGGCGAGCGGAACGACCAGGCCGTCAGCCACACCACGCCCACGGTGACCACCAGGGCCAGCGGCACGTGCGTCCCGATCGAGCCCGAGCTGCCCAGCGCCGCCTGGACGAAGGTGAGCACGAAGACCACCGCGGCCAGCGCGGCCGGCCACCAGACCCGCGTGCGACGACCGTGCAGCACCGTGGCCGCCAGCAGCAGCCCGGTGGTCACGTGCAGGGCGATCGCCCCGGCGCCGTGGCCCCCGGTGGCGTCCTCGCCGACGAGGAGCCGGCCGGCGGAGAGGAACTGCCAGAACAGCACCAGCACCGACAGCACCGCGGCTGCCTGCACCGGCCGGAGCGTCGAGAGGGGGGCTGCCACGGTGGTGTCGCGGGTCCGGGTCATGCGGGCCTCCGAGGGCGGACGGCGGGAAGAGGTGCTTGAAGATCGAAGCAGCTGACGGCGGTCCGCGCCAGGGGCTCGCCTGCCGCCTGGTCCTGTTCGACCTCGACGGCACGCTGGTGGACTCCACGCCCGGGATCCGGTCCTCGGTGCGGGCCGCGGCCGCCGCGCTGGGCCTGCCCGAGCCGACGCCGGAGCAGCTGCGCGGGATGGTCGGCCCGCCGCTGCAGGACGGGTTCGCCCTCGTCCTCGGCGTCCCGGCCGACGAGGTCCCGCGGGCGGTCGCCGCCTACCGCGCGCACCACGCCGCGGGGGCGCTGCTCGACGCGACCGTGTACCCCGGCGTCCCGGAGCTGCTCGCCGACCTGGTTGACGCCGGCGCCACCCTCGCCGTCGCGACCAGCAAGCCGGAGGCCTTCGCCGTCCGGCTGCTGGCGCACGCCGGGCTGCTGCCGGCCTTCGCCTCCGTGCACGGCGCGACCTTCGACGGCACCGTGCGGCACAAGGACCAGGTGGTGGCCGCGGCGCTGGCCGCGCACCCCGACGGGGAGCGGCCGGTGCTCGTCGGCGACCGGGCACACGACGTGCTGGGCGCGGCCGCGCACGGGCTGCCCTGCATCGGCGCCGGGTGGGGCCCCGCGCCGCCGGGCGAGCTGGCGGACGCCGGCGCCGCGGTGGTGGTCGCGACGCCCGCGGAGGTTCCGGCGGCGCTCCGGGAAATGGGCTGACCGCCTCGGGTGCCGTGGCGCATGATGTCCGCCGGTGATCCGACGACCACGAGGAGGAACGGCACGGTGCGCGCGCTGACGGAGAAGCAGGTGCGGCGGTCCTTCGTGAACTGCTCCCGCGGCGAGGCCGAGGCCATGACGCTGCCCCGCACCTTCGCCGAGACGCCGTGGGAGGACCTCGTCGTCCTCGGCTGGCGCGACCCCAGGGCACCGTTGCGCGGCTACCTGGTCGTCGAGCGGGACGGCGGGCCGGTCGGCGTCGCCGTCCGCGCCGCCGACACCCGGATGTCCTCGGCCACGCCGGCGATGTGCCTGCTGTGCCAGACGGCGCAGTCGGGCAGCGACGTCTCGCTGTTCACCGCGCGCCGGGCGGGCGAGGCCGGCCGCAACGGCAACACGGTCGGCACCTACGTCTGCGCCGACCTGGCCTGTGCCCTCCGTGCGCGCAGCGAGATCCCGCCGTGGCTGCGGGAGCGCGACCCGGAGGAGGTCGCCGCCGAGCGGACCGCCGAGCTCGAGCAGCGGGTGCACGGGTTCCTGGACGCCGTCCTGCGCTGACCGCCGCCGGCCCCGTCCAGGGGCCGGACGACCTCGGCCCCTACAGCTGAGCGCGGCCCCCTTGCAGGGTCCCCGGCCCCGTCCCGGGTCCCGGCCCGAGCTGGCGAGGGCCGGGGAGGACGGGGTCCTTCTCCGAGTGGTGGGGGGCAACGGGGTCCTTCCGGGGCTCCGGACGGCGCTCGGCCGCGCGCCGGTGCCGCAGCCCGGCCACCGCGGCCAGGGCCAGGACGATCACGGCCACCCCGTACACCGCGGCGGTCGGCCGCAGCCCCACCGCGCCCGCGGCCAGCCCGGCGGCGACGGCCGGGATGCTGAAGGCCAGGTAGCCGACGACGAAGACGCTGGAGAGCAGCCCACCGCGCTCGCCAGGCGCGACGCCGGCGGTCACGGTGGCCACCGCGCCGAGGAAGGCCGCGCCGAAGCCGAACCCGGACACCGTGGCGGCGGCGAAGAACAGCGCGACGCTCCCGGTGGTCAGCGAGACGATCGTGCCGCTGACGCCCGCGGCGAAGACCAGGCAGCCGGCGGTCATGGCGGTGTGCGGGGCCGCGTTCCGCATGGTGACGCTGCCGACGGCGCCCATGCCCTGCATGGCCACGATCACCAGGCTGCCGACGAGGTGGTCCTCGAGGCCGAAGACGCCGGCAGCCACGGACGGCCCCAGCGAGAGGTAGAGGCCGCCCAGCGCCCACATCGCCACCAAGCACGGCGCCGCGACGAGGAAGGCCGCCCGCTGCGACGAGGGCACGTGCACACGCGGCCACAGCGAGGCCAGTGCGCCCGGGATCCGCGGCGAGGACTCCGGCAGCACCAGGGCCACCCCGGCGGCGACGGCGAACAGCCCGGTCAGCGCGCCGAAGACCCAGTCGGTGGGGGCGGGGACGAAGTCGACCGCCAACCCGGCGCTGACGGCGCCGAGGGCGAGGGCGAACCCGGGGGAGGCGCTGTTGACCAGGGCGCCGAGGGGGCGGTCGCTGCGCTGGT
This sequence comes from Geodermatophilus sp. URMC 65, assembly GCF_053502545.1. NCBI lineage: Bacteria > Bacillati > Actinomycetota > Actinomycetes > Geodermatophilales > Geodermatophilaceae > Geodermatophilus > Geodermatophilus sp. URMC 65. The sequence continues at coordinate 2,058,878 of NZ_CP199954.1, read as the reverse complement.
GGTCCAGCAGCGTCGCGCCCAGGGCGCCGGTCAGGCTGCCGACCGACAGGCCCTGCACCACCCGCGCGGCCAGCAGCCAGCCCACCGAGTCGGCGGCCCAGAACAGCGCCATGGCGACGACCTGCAGCAGCATCCCGGCGACGATGACCGGCCGGCGTCCCACGTGGTCCGACAGGGCGCCGACCACCAGCAGCGTGGCGAGCAGCGCGAGGGCGTAGATGCCGAAGACCGTCGTCAGCACGCCGGCGGAGAAGCCGAAGCGCTCCTGGTAGACGCGGTAGAGCGGCGACGGGACGCCGGACGCGGCGAGGACCAGGACGAGCAGCGCGGCCGCCGTCCAGAACGGGACGGCGCGGGACGGGCGGCGGGCGGGCACGCAACAGCGCAAGCCCGCCCGCCGCGTCCGCATTCCCGTCGGTGGGCGCGCGGTCCGCTCAGTCGCGGGTGAAGTGCGGCGGCAGGACGACGTCCTCGCGGGTCAGGTCGTGCACCGACGCCTTGCCCAGCCCCAGCAGCGCCTCGTCGATGCCCTGCCGGATGATCGCGAGGACGTTCTGGACGCCGCGCTCGCCGTTCGCGGCCATGCCCCACAGGTAGGCGCGGCCGATCATCACCGCCCTGGCGCCCAGGGCCATCGCCTTGACGACGTCGGCGCCGCGGCGCACCCCGCCGTCCATCAGCACCTCGACCTGGTCGCCGACCGCGTCGACCACCCCGGGCAGCGAGCGGATCGCCCCCGGGGTGCTGTCGAGGTTGTTGCCGCCGTGGGTGGAGACGGAGATGGCGGTGACGCCGGCGTCCACCGCGCGGCGGGCGTCGTCGGGGCGGGTGATCCCCTTGAGCATGAACGGCCCGCCCCACTGCTCGCGCAGCCAGGCGACGTCCTCCCAGGTGGGCAGCGGGGTGCCCATCCACTGGCCGTAGGCGCCGAAGAAGTTCGGCGGCTCGTCGCCGCCGAGCGCCAGGTTCGGGACGGTGAGCTCGGGGATGGCGCCCGAACGCAGGTAGGTCGCCAGCCAGCGCGGCTTGCGCACCACCTCGGGGGCGAACTTCAGCGCGTTCCTGACGTCGATCTTCTCGGGGATGGGCGGGCTGCCCCAGTCGCGGCGCGAGGCGAACGACCAGTCCAGCGTCATGATCAGGCCCTTGGCGCCGGCGGCCCGTGCCCGCTCGGCGCGGGCGAGGATCGTCTCGCGCGAGCCGACCCAGTACATCTGGAAGAACAGCTTCTGCTGGGCCGCGCCGACCTCCTCGACCGACTTGCTGGCGAAGGAGGACAGCCCCATCGCGACGTCCTGGGCCGCGGCCGCGCGGGCCACCGCCACCTCGCCGTCGGGGTGCACCGCCTGCACGCCGGTAGGGGAGACCAGCACCGGCATGCTGACCTCCTGGCCCATCACCGTGGTCGCCGTGTCCCGCTTGGCGGGCAGGTCGGCGACGTGCGGGCGCCAGGTGATCTCGTCGAAGGCGGCGACGTTGTCGTTCGCCGTCAGCCCCTTCTCGGTCCCGGCGACCAGCGCCAGGTAGACCGACCTCGGCAGCCGCTTCCTCGCGCGGTGCTGGGCCTCCTCGACGGTCTCGAACCAGTCCTTGGTGCTGGCCATGGGAGCCCTCCCGCGATCGCCCGGTCATCAGCGCCGTCCCGCCCACGGTGACGTGCGCCACGTCGCGCGTCATCGTGCCAGGCGTGGCACTGAGTGTCACGACCCCGTCGGGGCCCGTCAGGAGGGGTGTGCGTCCGAGTGCGTGCGGGGGCTGTAGACCGCGCCGGTGGCGCTGACCCGGGTCTGCGACGAGCCGACGATCACGCAGCAGCGCATGTCGACGGTCCCCGGGTCGAGCTCGCCGAGGGTGGTGACCCGGATGCTCTCCTCGGGTCCCCCGACGTCCCGGCCGACGACGACCACCGTGTCGGGCTTGCGGCCCTCCAGCAGCACCTGCTGGGCCTCGGCGAGCTGGTGCGGCCGGGCCCTGGACCGCGGGTTGTAGAGCGCGAGCACCAGGTCGGCGGCCGAGGCGTGCCGCAGCCGCTCGACGACGACGTCCCACGGCTTGCGGACGTCGGAGAGGCTGACCACGCAGAAGTCGTGGCCCAGCGGCGCGCCGACCCGGGCCGCGACGGCCTGCGCGGCGGTCAGGCCGGGCAGCACCCGCACCGGGACGTCGGCGTACCCCGGCCGCTCGGCGACCTCGAGCACCGCGGCGGCCATCGCGAACACGCCGGGGTCGCCGCTGGAGACGACCGCGACCCGCCGTCCGGACCGGGCCAGGTCGAGGGCGTGCGCGGCGCGCTCGGCCTCGACCCGGTTGTCGCTGGGGTGGCGGGTCTGCCGCGGGTTGGCCGGCACCCGGTCGAGGTAGGGGCCGTAGCCGACCAGGTCGTCGGCGGCGGCCAGCGCCTCGGCGGCCTCCGGGGTGGTCCAGCAGCGGGCCCCCGGACCGAGGCCGACGACGACGACCTCGCCGGTGCGGGGCGCGGCGTCCTCGGACCGCTCGGGTCCGGGGGTCGGGTCGGTCAGCGGGCTGGGCAGCAGGGCGAGGGAGAAGTAGGGGACGGTCGCCGGGTCGACGTCGGCCAGCGGCACCGTGCGCTGGCGGTCGGTGCTGGCCCGCTCGACGTAGAGGGCTCGGTCGAGCACCCCGGCGGCGTCCAACGCCTCCCGCACGTTGCCGAACGTGCGGCCCAGCTTCAGCACGGCAGCGGCGTCCGTGGTGGCCAGCCACTCGGCGAGCTCCTCGGGGGGCAGCGTGCCGGGCAGCACGGTGAGCACCTCGTCGCGCTCGACCAGCGGCCGGCCGACGGCCGCGGCGGCGCCGCTGACGCTGGTCACGCCGGGCACCACCTCGGTCGGGTACCGGTGGGCCAGCCGCTTGTGCATGTGCATGTAGGAGCCGTAGAAGAACGGGTCGCCCTCGGCGAGGACGACGACGTCGCGGCCGGCGTCCAGGTGCGCGGCCAGCCGGGCCGCGGCCGCCTCGTAGAACTCGTCGATCGCGCCCTGGTAGCCGCCGGGGTGGTCGGTCGTCTCGGTGGTCACCGGGTAGACCAGCAGCTCCTCGACCTGCTCCTCGCGCAGGTAGGGCGCGGCCACCGCGCGGGCGACCGAGCGGCCGTGCCGGGCGGCGTGGAAGGCGACGACGTCGGCGGCGGCGATGAGCCGGGCGGCCTTCACGGTCACCAGCTCGGGGTCGCCGGGGCCGAGGCCGACGCCGTACAGGCGGCCGGTGCGGGAGCCGCTCACTCGACGTCGCTCGCGATCGCGTTGACCGCAGCCGCCGTGATGGCGCTCCCGCCGCGCCGGCCACGGACCACCAGGTGCTCGAGGTCGGAGGCGGCCAGGGCGTCCTTGGACTCCACCGCGCCGATGAAGCCGACCGGGATGCCGAGGACGGCGGCGGGGCGCGGCGCCCCGGCGGCGACCATCTCCAGCAGGTGGAACAGCGCGGTCGGCGCGTTGCCGATGGCGACCACCGCGCCGTCCAGCCGGTCGCGCCACAGCTCGAGCGCCGCGGCGGTGCGGGTGGTGCCGAGGTCGGCGGCCAGGCAGGGGGTGCGCGGGTCGTTGAGCGTGCAGACGACGTCGTTGTCCTTGGGCAGCCGCCGCCGGGTGACGCCCGAGGCGACCATCTCCGCGTCGCACAGCACCGGGGCGCCGGCGTCCAGCGCCTCGCGGGCCCGGACCACGACGTCGGGGGAGAAGGCGAGGTCCTCGACCAGGTCGACCTGCCCGCAGGCGTGCACCATCCGCACCGCGACGCGGGCGACGTCCTCGGGCAGGCCGGCCAGGTCGGTCTCGGCGCGGATCGTGGCGAACGAGCGCCGGTAGATCTCCGCGCCGTCCTTCTCGTACTCGTACATCAGCTCCACCCGACTCGGTATCCGGTCCCGGTCGCCACCACGTCGACGACCTCGCCGCGGGGACGGCCACAGCGACGCTCGCACCCGGCCCAGTGCTGGCGGGCACCGCCCGCCGGCAGTGTGCCGTCCGCCACGGCCCGGGCGGCGTCGGCGCGGACGTCGGCGAGCGACTTCGCGCACCCCGGCCGGCCCGCGCAGGCGGTCACCCTGGTCCAGGCGCTGTCCGCGTCGAACACCATGCCGGTCCGGTGCAGGGCGACGGCCGCGTCGTCGACGGCGTCCTCGGCCAGGTCGGGGACGACGACGCTGCGCCACGGCGTCAGCTGCACCTCGTCGGCGAGCCGGGCCAGCAGCTCCGCCTGGCCCGCGGTGAGCCGGCCGAGCGGCACGACGGCGACGAGGGCGGTCCGCCCGTCGTGTTGCGCCGCTGCACCGACCGGCCCCGGCGTCGGCGCCGGAGGGAGGTCCAGGGTTCCGCCCCGGCGGCCGCTCAGCCGGGCCGTCACAGCTGCGACACCGTCGTCCAGTTCCGCCAGTCGCCACGCGGTGCCGCCCTGGGCGGCGCGCTCGTCGAGGAAGGCCCGCGTGGCGGCGAGGGCGAGCGCGACCGCGTCGTCCGGGTGGGCGCGCAGCCCGGAGTCGGTGCCGGCCAGGGTCAGGGCGACCTCGGCGGGGGAGAGGGCGAGCAGGCCGACGTCCCCTCCGAGGCCGGTGACGTCGCCGCGGCCGTCGTCGAGCGTGGCGAGGTACCGGCCGGGCAGCGCGGCGAGCGCGGGGTCGGCACAGATCCCGGCGTCCAGCGCACGCACCCACGGCCGGACGTCGACGTGCCCGCCGGCCCGGCCGGTCAGCGCGCTGGCCAGCACGTTGCGCACCCGCTCGTGCGACGCGCTCGGCAGCAGGCCGACGGTGGCGAGCCGGTGGCCGAGCTCGGCCTCCGTGCCGTCGGCCAGGCCGCGCAGCTGCACGTTGCCCCGGCTGGTGAGCTCCAGTGCCCCGTCGCCGAGGCCGCGCGCGGCAGCCGCGAGCGCCCGCAGCTGGCCGCCGGTCAGCAGGCCGCCGGGGACCCGCACCCGGGCCAGCGCGCCGTCGGCGGCGGCGTGGGTCTGCAGCGCTCCGGGGCACGCGTCGGCCCGCAGGCGGGCAGCGGTGGGGGTGCGGGCGGTCATGGCGGTGGCGAGGGTACGTCCCACCGCCCCGCCCGGTGGCCGGCGGCGGCCCGGTCAGCCGAGCCGGCGCGCCTGGTCGAAGGACATCCACACCCGGCGGCGGTCGCCGCGGCTGTGCACCTGCGCCATGGCCGCCACCCGGCGGCGCTGGTCGTTGGTGGCGACGTGCTGGACGACGGCGACCTCGGCGTCGCGCATCGCGTGCTCCGCGGCGACCTCCTCCGGCGTCGTCGGCAGGTCGTCGTCCTCTTCCTCGGCCAGTGCGTGCGGGTGGGCGTACGGGCTGTCCTCGGGCAGGTGGCCGCCGATCCGGCCGTAGGCGCCGAGCGTCAGCAGGAGCAGGCCGACGACGACGGAGAAGACGACGTTCTCGAACTCGAACGCGAGGATGTTGAAGGAGGTCCGCAGCACCGCCAGGTTGACCAGGGCGGAGAGGAGGAACAGCGAGCCTGCGACGATCATGATCGTCGAGGTGACGCGCGGGCTGCGCGCAGCGGCGACCAGCAGGACGACCGCCATGACCACCGAGATGGTCGACAGCAGGCCGTTGGACGACAGGCCGAGGATGCGCTCGCCCTCGGTGGAGAAGTAGTCCAGGCCGCCGGCGAAGCCGAGGAGGCCGAAGACCAGGAGTACGAGCGCCACCAGGACGGCGCCGGTGCGTTGGACGGCGTACACGCGGGCGCCGGGTCCTGGGCGCTCCTCGGTGGTGTCGGCCGTGCGGTGCGGTCGCAGTGCCATGAGTTCTCCCGGGGGGAGGGGGACGGTGCCCATTCTTCCCCCTCCACCCCTCGGTGGATGCACTACAGCGATGCGGGTTCGACGTATTTCTGCGGGAAGCCGTGGCGCGGGCTGCGGGTTGTCCTGGCATGACCCAGCGCGACCTGCACTCGGAGTTCCTCCGCGCGGACCTCTTCCTCGCGATGGGGCAGCCGATCGAGGCGGCGCGCCTGCTCGAGCCGCTCGTCGAGGCCGAGCCGGCCAACGAGGCCGCCCTCGAGCTCCTGGCCCGCGCCTACTTCGGCTCCGCCCAGCTGACGAGGGCGGAGGACGCGCTGACCCGGCTGGTGGAGACGGCGCCGGCCAACGGCTGGGCGCGTCGGGCACTGGCCCGCACGCTGGAGCGGCAGAGCCGGGCCGGCGAGGCGGTGGCCCACCACCGGGTGGCCGACGCCCTCGGCGCCGCCTGAGCGAGGACCCCGCCCCGGCCCCGCCCGCCGCAGACCCGGCCCGGCCGGCTACCGGCCGGCGGCCAGCCGCCGGATCAGCCGGACCGACGCGTCGGGGTCCAGCGCCATCTCGGTGAGCAGCTGGAACGCGCGGCCGTACCGGTGCACCTCCGCCTCGCCGTCGACGAAGGCGATCCGCGTCTTGTTCTCCAGGTAGACGACGTCCGGCGTCCCGGTGGCGCGGGACTCGAGGGCGGAGAACGAGCCCGCGGTCACCGGCGGCAGCCCGGCGTCGAAGGGCAGCACCTGCAGGGTGACGTTCGGCCGGCCGGCCACCTCGGCCAGCCACCCGAGCTGACCGCGCAGCACCGCCGCACCGTCGGACGTCCCGGGTGCGCCCGCGGTGCGGTGGAGCACCGACTCGTCGAGCACCGCCCACAGCTGCATCGGGTCGGCCGCGTCGAGGACCTCTTGCCGCCGCCGGCAGACCTGCACCCGGCGCTCGACCTCGGGTGGTGCGGGCCGCTCCCAGGTGGAGAGCACGACCTGGCGCACGTAGTCCGGCGTCTGCAGCAGTGCGTGCGGCACGAGCGCGCCGAAGCAGCGCAGCGCCCGGGACCCCGCCTCCAGCCGGATGAGGTTGGCGTACCCGGGGGACAGGGTGTCGGCGTAGGCGTCCCACCAGCCGCGCGGCCGAGCCGACGGTGCCAGCCGGCGCAGCAGGTCGGCCTGCCCGTCGGGGACCCGGTAGAGCTCGAGCAGCCGGTCGAGGTCGTCGGCGGCGATGCCGATCCGCGCCGTCTCGATCCGCGACACCTTCGACGGTGACCACCCGAGGCGCGCGGCGACGTCCTTGGCGTGCAGCTGGGTGTCCGTGCGCAGCTGGCGCAGCTCGCGCGCCAGCCGCCGCTCCCGCACCGATGGGGTGTCCCGGTCGAGCACGGCCGGACGATAGCCACCCCGTGCAATCGTGCAAGCACGCTCGCGGACGGCGGGTGGGACGTGCGACCGTCGGCGTGCGGCCGCAGCCCCTCTCGATCCTCGACGCGAAGGACGACGGACATGACCGGAGTGCACGTCCCCCTCCTCGGCTCCGACCTGTACGGGGTCGCCTACCTGGCCGGCGGGCCGCGCCGGGCCGTCGAGGCCGCGGTGGTGGCCCTGATCGAGGACGGCCGCCTGCGGGTCACCCCCGCCACCGCCGAGCTGCACGTGGTCGACCCCCGCCGCCGGCACCCCGTCGAGGCCGCCGTGCTCGACGCCGCGGGTCCGCGCGCCCGCCGGTCGATCGACGGGATCGCCTGGCGGGTGCGTACCGACGCCCGGCTGACCGCACTCGCCGACGGGCTGCAGCAGGCCGGTCTGGTGTCCCGGCGCGGCGGCGTGCACGCCACGGCCGAGCGGACGTGGACGGCGGTCGGGCTGACCCGCGCGGGACGGCGTGAGCTGCGCCGGCTGCGGTCCGACCCGGCGGTCGTCGGGACCTCCGAGGCCCTCGCCGTGGCGCTCGGCGGTCCCGGGGCGTGGGCGGACGCCGAGCGCCGGGCAGCCGTCTTCGCCCCGCCCCGGCCCTACGTGCCGACGGCCACGGGCCCGAGCGTGCGCGAGGTCCGCCGCAGCCACTCCGGGGTGTACGCCCACGGCGCCGGGGCGGGCTGGATCGGTGGCGGCTGGGGCGGGGGCTTCGGCGGCGACTGCGGTGGTGGTGGCGACGGCGGCGGGGGCTGCTGACCCGCCTCAGCCCACCGACTCCGCCGCGGCCCGCATCGCCTCCTGCGCGATCGGTGGCGGGGCCGCGAAGTGGAAGGTGCGGAACAGCACGGCGTGCGGAACACCCATCGCCCGCCCCTGCAGTGCCGTGATCCCGGTGATCATGGCCCGCGGGGGCGGGTGCCCGGGGATGCCGGCCAGGTACTGCCCGTGCGCCTCCAGCGAGGCGATGCCCCGTTCCAGCGGCTCCCCGGTCACGTCCACGCCGTGGGTCGGCCGGGGGTCGCCGCCGACCAGCAGCCAGCGCACCGTCCAGGGCTCCAGCCCCTCGTCGAGCAGCTCGGGGAACACCCAGCGGTTGCCGGCGTCGCGCAGCGCGTCGACCGCGGCCAGGCCGGCGACCCGGTGGTCGGCCTGGTTCAGCCCCGCGACGAACTCGACGTCCCAGGACCCGACGAGAAGGGCGTCGGGGCGGTGCTCGCGGATGACCCGCGCGATGTCGCGGCGCAGTCCCAGGCCGTACTCGAGGACCCCGTCCCGGTGCTCGAGGAAGCGGATCCCGCTCACCCCGACCGCCTCGCCGGCGGCCAGCTGCTCCGCCGTCCGCAGCCGGGCGGTCTCCTCGGGGCGGAGCGCGTCCATGCCGGCCTCGCCGCGGGTGAGCAGCAGGTAGGCGACGTCGATGCCGCGAGCGGTCCAGGCGGCGACGGCGGAGGAGGTGCCGTACTCGACGTCGTCGGGGTGGGCGACGACGCAGAGCACCCGGGAGAAGGCGCCGTCGGGGAACGGCGGCACCGGGGGAGGGGCCATGGCCGGACGCTAGGGCCGCGACCCGGGCCGCCCGGGGCCGTCGGGCGCGCGGACCCGGTGGCGCGGGGCGTCGCCACCGGCCGGAGGCGGCCGGGTCCTGGCCGCGAGGTGCCCGTCGTTCCCGGTAGCGTGCCGTCGGTGTTCACGCTGCTGTCGACCAGCGACACCGACCTCCTCTCCGCTCGCGCCAGCGGCGCCGACTGGCGGCTGGGCAACCCCGCCCGCCTGGACGACGCGGGCATCGCCGCGCTCACCGCCGGCGCGGACCTCGTCGTCGTCCGCATCCTCGGGGTGCGGCGGCAGTACGAGGAGCTGCTCGCGCCGCTGCTGGCCGGGCCCGCGCCGGTCGTCGTCCTCGGCGGGGAGGCGCTGCCCGACGCCGAGCTGATGGAGCTGTCCACCGTCCCGATGGGGGTGGCGACCGAGGCGCACGGCTACCTGGCGCAGGGCGGCCCGGACAACCTGGTGCAGCTGCACCGCTTCCTGTCCGACACCGTGCTGCTCACCGGCGAGGGCTTCGAGCCGCCGGTCGTCGCGCCCGACTGGGGCGTGCTGGAGCGGCCGTCCACGGGCAGCGGTCCCACCGTCGCCGTCCTCTACTACCGGGCGCACCACCTGGCCGGGAACACCGCCTTCGTCGAGGCGCTGTGCGGCGCGATCGAGGGCGCCGGGGGCTCCGCGCTGCCGGTCTTCACCTCCTCGCTGCGCAGCGTCTCCGACGAGCTGCTCGACGTCCTGCGCACCGCCGACGCCCTGGTGGTCACCGTGCTCGCCGCCGGCGGCTCGCGGCCGGCCACCGCACAGGCCGGCGGGGACGACGGCGCGTGGGACGTCGGCCAGCTGGCCGCGCTCGACGTGCCGGTCGTCCAGGGGCTGTGCCTGACCCGCCCGCGCGGGGAGTGGCTGGCCGACGACGACGGGCTCTCCCCGCTGGACGTCGGCAACCAGGTCGCGATCCCGGAGTTCGACGGCCGGCTGATCAGCGTGCCGTTCTCCTTCAAGGAGACCGACGCCGACGGGCTGACCAGCTACGTCGCCGACCCCGAGCGCGCCGCCCGCGTGGCCGGCACCGCCGTCGCGCACGCCCGGCTGCGGCACACTGCGCCCGCGGAGCGCCGCGTCGTCGTGATGCTCAGCGCCTACCCGACCAAGCACGCCCGCATCGGCAACGCGGTCGGCCTGGACACCCCGGCGTCCGTCGTCCGGCTGCTGGCCGCCATGCACGGCGCCGGGTACGACGTCGGGCCGTTCGACGGGCCCGACGCGCTGCCCGGCGTGGCCGACCTGGACGGCGACGCGCTGGTGCACGCGCTCATCGCCGCGGGTGGGCAGGACGTCGACTGGCTCAGCGAGGAGCAGCTGTCGGGCAACCCGGTGCGCATCCCGGCGGCGCAGTACCGCGCCTTCTTCGACACCCTGCCGGGCGACCTGCGCGGGGCGATGGTCGAGCACTGGGGGCAGCCGCCGGGCTCGCTGTTCGTGGACGGGGACGACATCGTCTTCGCCGCGCTGCGGGCGGGCAACGTCGTGGTGATGGTCCAGCCGCCGCGCGGTTTCGGGGAGAACCCGATCGCGATCTACCACGACCCGGACCTGCCGCCGTCCCACCACTACCTGGCCGCCTACTGGTGGCTGCGGTCGGTGTTCGGCGCGCACGCGCTGGTGCACGTCGGCAAGCACGGCAACCTGGAGTGGCTGCCCGGCAAGACGGTGGGCCTGTCGGCGTCGTGCGCCCCGGACGCCGCCCTCGGCGACCTGCCGCTGGTCTACCCGTTCCTGGTCAACGACCCGGGTGAGGGCTCGCAGGCCAAGCGCCGCGCGCACGCCACGCTGGTCGACCACATGGTGCCGCCGATGGCCCGCGCCGACTCCTACGGCGACATCGCCCGGCTCGAGCAGCTGCTCGACGAGCACGCCAACGTCGCGGCGATGGATCCGGCCAAGCTGCCCGCCGTCCGGGCGCAGATCTGGACGCTGCTTCAGGCGGCCAAGCTCGACCACGACCTGGGGCTGGCCGAGCGGCCGGAGGACGACCACTTCGACGAGCTGGTCCTGCACGTCGACGGCTGGCTCTGCGAGATCAAGGACTCGCAGATCCGCGACGGGCTGCACGTGCTGGGCACGCCGCCGTCCGGCCAGGACCGCGTCGACCTGGTGCTGGCGGTGCTGCGCGCGCGGCAGATCTGGGGCGGCACGGTGGCGCTGCCCGGTCTGCGCGAGGCGCTGGGCCTGGCGGAGGACGGGTCGGCCGGACGGGTCGAGACCGACGCGGTCGAGGCCTCCGCTGCCGCCCTGGTGGCGGCCATGGAGGCCCGCGGCTGGGTGCCCGACGCCGTGCCGTCGGTGGTCGCCGAGGTCCTGGGGCGTCCCGACGAGGGCGTCGAGGCGGTGCTGCGCTTCGCCGTCGACGAGGTGGTGCCCCGGCTGGAGCGCACCACCGACGAGATGGACGCGACGCTGCACGCCCTGGAGGGCGGTTACGTGCCGGCCGGGCCGTCGGGCTCGCCGCTGCGCGGGCTGGTCAACGTGCTGCCGACCGGCCGCAACTTCTACTCGGTCGACCCCCGCGCGATCCCGTCACGGCTGGCCTGGGAGACCGGGCAGGCGATGGCCGACTCCCTCGTCGAGCGCTACCTCGCCGACACCGGGGAGTACCCGGCCTCGGTGGGGCTGTCGGTGTGGGGCACCTCGGCGATGCGCACCTCGGGGGACGACGTCGGCGAGGTGCTCGCGCTGCTCGGCGTCCGCCCGGTGTGGGACGACGCCTCCCGGCGGGTGACCGGCCTGGAGCCGATCCCGCTCGACGAGCTCGGGCGCCCGCGGATCGACGTCACCGTGCGGATCTCCGGCTTCTTCCGGGACGCCTTCCCGCACGTGGTGACGATGCTGGACGACGCGGTGACGCTCGTGGCCTCGCTGGACGAGCCCACCTCGGACAACTTCGTGAAGGCCCACGTGGACGCCGACGTCGCCGGCCACGGTGACCGCCGGCGGGCCACCACCCGCGTGTTCGGCTCCAAGCCCGGCGCCTACGGGGCCGGGCTGCTGCCGCTCATCGACTCCCGGAACTGGCGGGGGGACGCCGACCTGGCCGAGGTCTACGCCGTCTGGGGCGGCTACGCCTACGGCCGCGGGCTGGACGGCGTGCAGGCCCGCCCGGACATGGAGGCGGCCTACCGGCGGATCGCGGTGGCGGCGAAGAACGTCGACACCCGCGAGCACGACATCGCCGACTCCGACGACTACTTCCAGTACCACGGCGGGATGGTGGCGACGGTCCGCGCGCTGACCGGGCGCGCGCCGGCCGCCTACATCGGCGACTCGACCCGGCCCGAGTCGGTGCGCACCCGGTCGCTGACCGAGGAGACCGCCCGGGTGTTCCGCGCCCGCGTGGTCAACCCGAAGTGGCTGCAGGCGATGCGGCGGCACGGCTACAAGGGCGCCTTCGAGCTGGCCGCGACGGTCGACTACCTGTTCGGCTACGACGCCACCACCGGCGTGGTCGCCGACTGGATGTACGAGAAGCTCGCGCAGACCTACGTGCTCGACCCGGAGAACCGCGCCTTCCTCGAGCAGTCCAACCCGTGGGCGCTGCACGGCATCGCCGAGCGGCTGCTGGAGGCCGTCGACCGGCAGATGTGGGCCGAGCCGGACCCGGCGGTGCTGGCCGAGCTGCAGCAGGCCTACCTCGACACCGAGGGCGACCTGGAGGGCGGGGAGACCCCGGCGTCGACCCGGTCCTGACGATCGTGCTTCGCCGCCGCGACGTGGGGGTACGTCACTGCCATGAGCATCCTCGGACGACTGATGGGCACGGCAGAGAACACTGCGCGCACCGCGTCCCGCGGGGGTCGGACCACCGCACGGGGGACGGCGGGTGTGACGGGCGGCCGCCGGACCGGCCGCGGGATGGGCGGCCTGGGCACCGCCGGCCGCGGCGGGACCGGCCGGGGGAGTGCCGGGCGCGCGGGCCGGGGACGGGCGACCCCAGCGTCCTCCGGCCTCGGCGGACTGCTCGGCGGCCTCCTGCGCCGCCGCTGAGCAAGGACCCCGTCCTCCTCACCGCTCGCAGGCTCGCGGCAAGCCTCTGGACGGAGCCGTTCCAGCACCTCACCGCAGGGCGGCCGCGGCCACCAGCAGGGTGACCGCGGCCGCTGTCTCGCCCATCGCCCCCATCACGTCGCCGGTGACGCCACCCAGCCGGGCGCGCGCCCGGCGCAGGAGCAGTTCGGCCGCGAGCAGGCCGGCCGCGGCACTGGCCGCCAGCGCCTGGTCGGCAACGGTGAGCAGCGCGGCGGTGACGAACACCCAGCCGGCCAGCCAGCGCGCCGAGACCGTGCCGGCGACCGACTGCCCGAGCGCGGAGCCCGCGGCCATCGGGACGCCGGCCAGCCCGGTGCGCGCCATCGCGAGCCGGGCGACCAGCGGTGCTGCCGCGAGCGCGGTCCAGCCCCGCTCGGCCTCGAGCAGGGTGGCCGCGGCGGCGACCTGCAGCAGCACGGTGAGCAGCACCGTCACCACGCCGAACGGGCCGACGTCCCCCTGCCGCATCACCTCGAGTGCCCGCTCGCGACCGCGCAGCGGGCCCAGCCCGTCGGCGGTGTCGGCCAGGCCGTCCAGGTGCAGGCCGCGGGTCAGCGCCGCGAGCGCCGCCACGGCCAGCACCGCGCCGGTGAGCGGCGAGACCAGGCGCTCGCCGGCCACGCCGACCCCGGCCGCGAGGGCACCGAGCACGAGCCCGACCAGCGGCGCCCACGGCAGCACGCCGCGGGTCGACGCCGCCGCCCGCGCCGGCACCCGCAGGACGGTCAGCAGCGCCGCGGACTCCAACGGGCCGGTCCACCTCACGACGCACCCCCGCGCTCGGCTGCGCGCCTCCCTCGCCGGCGCTCGCTGCGACACCCGCGCACGCGCCGGCTCACCGGAGCCGCTGCGGCAGCCCGGCCACCACGAACCACACCTCGTCGGCGGTGCCGGCCAACCGCTGGTTGACCGAGCCGAGGGTGTCGCGGAACAGCCGCCCGGCGCGGGTCTCGGGGACCACTCCGAGCCCCACCTCGTCCGACACCGCCACCACGTGCGCGGGCGTCATCGTCCAGGCCTCGACCAGCGCGTCGCAGCGGCGGGCCAGGCGGTCCGACGCGCCGGGCTCGTCGGTCCAGACGCCGGTCTGGTCCATCAGCGCGGCCACCCAGGTGGTGACGCTGTCGACCAGCACGGTGCCGCGGCGCAGCAGGTCGCTGGGCGCGGTCGTCTCCAGCGTCGTCCAGCCCGCGGGACGGCGGGCCCGGTGCGCGGCGACCCGCTCCGCCCACTCGGCGTCCCCCGGGACCGGAGGGGACGTCGCCAGGTAGGTGACGTCGCCGACGTCGGCCACCAGCGACTCCGCGTGTGCGGACTTGCCCGACCGCGACCCGCCCAGCACGAGGACCCTGCTCATCGCTCGCCCGGCGCCTTCCCGGCACTCACAGGACGAGCTCCAGGGCGGTCACCGTGCCGTTGTGCGGGGTCACTGCGGGCATCGCGTCCGGCCCCAGCCCGGCGGCGACCGCCTGCGCGGCCCGGATCGTGTCGCCGTGGGTCACCAGCGCCACCACCTCGGCCGGCGGGTCGGCGCAGAGGGCCTTCAGGTACGCGCCGACGCGGGCGTGCAGCTCGGCCAGGCTCTCCCCGCCCGGCGCCGCCCAGTGCGGGTCGGTCCAGTCGACGACGTCCCACAGCTCCCGCGAGGGCCGGCCCTCGAGCACGCCGTAGCCCTGCTCGCGCAGCGCCGGCGTGGTGGTCAGCGGCAGACCCGTGGCGCGGGCGCAGTGCTCTGCGGTCTGCACCGCGCGGCGCAGGTCGCTGGAGACGAGCGTCCCCGGACGCAGCGCCACCAGCTCCCGTGCCGCCGCGGCCGCCTGCGCGTGCCCGAGCTCGGTCAGCGGCACGTGCGCGGTCTGGCCCTGCATGAGCCCCGCGGCGTTCCACTCGCTCTGCCCGTGGCGGACGAGCAGGAGGGTCAGGGGTCGGGCCATGGTGGCAGGCAGCCTAGTCAGGGCCGGGGTCGGGGTGCCGCCGGTCACCGCGACCCGCCTCGTACCGTCGGTGCGTGACGATCCCCGTGCGTCCCGGCGCCGGCCCGGCGGCCCGCCCCGCCGCTGCCGACCCGCTGGCCCCGCTGCTCGACCTGCCAGGCGTGCGGGACGCCGCCGAGGCCGCCCGCAGCGGGATCGACCGCCTGCTGCGGCACCGGCTGATGCGCAACCGGTCGGCCGAGGTCAGCACCGAGTCGGCGCTGCGCAGCGCCCGGGCCTCCGCCGCCCTGGAGGGGGTCGACGTCCCGCTCGCCGACCTGCGGGCGGGGCAGGTCGACGACCCCGTCGTGCAGGGTGCGCTGCGCGCCTCGGTCGCGCTCGGCTCGATGCAGGAGACGTGGACCCGGGCGCCGGGCCAGGTGCTCGCCCGGCTGCACGTGCTGGCCGCGGCGGACCTCGCCGACCGTGCCGATCTCGGTCGCCCGGGCGCGCACGCCGGACCGCGGCTCGGCGGGTTGTTCTCCCTGGTCACGGCGGAGGGCTCGGTTCCGGCCGTCGTCCTGGCCGCGGTCGTGCACGGTGAGCTGGCCGCGATCGCCCCGTTCGGCACCGCCGACGGCGTGGTCGCACGCGCCGCGGCGCGGCTGACCGGCATCACCCGCGGCCTGGACCCGAAGGCGGTGTCGGTGCCCGAGGTCGGCTTCGCCGAGTTCGGCCGCGAGGAGTACGCCCGCGCGCTGGCCGGCTACGCCTCGGGGCGGCCCGATGGTGTGGCGGGGTGGCTGGTGCACTGCTGCCGCGCCACCGAGCACGGGGCCCTGGAGGGGCTGGCGATCGCCGAGGCCCTGCTCCGCGGCTGACGAGCGGGCAGACTGACGCCCGTGCGGCACCTCGACGTCGACGGGCTCGGTGCGGTCAGCCGCGTGGGCCTGGGCACCTGGCAGTTCGGCTCCCGCGAGTGGGGCTACGGCGATGCCTACGCCTCCGGGGAGGCCGAGGCGATCGTCCGGCGGGCCCGCGAGCTGGGCGTCACCCTGTTCGACACCGCCGAGGTCTACGGCTTCGGCCGCAGCGAGCGGATCCTCGGGGAGGCGCTGGGCGAGGAACGGGCGGACGTCGTCGTCGCCAGCAAGCTCTTCCCGGTGGCCCCGTTCCCGCCCGTCGTGCGCAGCCGGCTGGCCGGCAGCGCGCGCCGCCTCGGGCTGGACCGCGTGCCGCTCTACCAGGTGCACCAGCCCAACCCGGTGGTGCCCGACTCGGTGACCATGACCGGGATGCGCGAGCTGCTCGACGCGGGCCGCATCGGGGCAGTCGGCGTCTCCAACTACTCGCTGGAGCGCTGGCGCGCGGCCGACGCTGCCCTCGGCCGGCCGGTGGTCAGCAACCAGGTGCACTTCTCGCTGGCCGCGCCGTCGGCCCTCGACGACCTGGTGCCCTTCGCCGAGCGCGAGGGCCGGATGGTCATGGCCTACAGCCCGCTGGCCCAGGGCCTGCTCGGCGGGCGCTACGGCGTGGACAACCGGCCCGGTGGGGTCCGCGCGGCCAACCCGCTCTTCGGGACCGAGAACCTGCGCCGCGCCGAGCCGCTGCTCGACGTCCTCCGCGAGGTCGCCGCGGCCCACGACGTCGCGCCCGCGCAGATCGCGCTGGCGTGGCTGGTCTCCCTGCCACGGGTGGTCGTGATCCCCGGGGCCTCCAGCGTCGCCCAGGTCGAGGCCAACGCGGCGGCGGCCGACATCGACCTGCGGCCCGACGAGCAGGCCGCGCTGACCGCGGCGGCGCGGGCGTTCCGGCCGGTGTCCGCAGTGCGCACGCTCGTGGAGCGGGTGCGCGAGAGCCTGCCGCTCTGAGGTGCTGGAACGGCCCCGCTGCAGGGGCCCGCGCCGAGCTTGCGAGGCGTGGGGGGCAGCGGGGTCCTCCTTCAGGCGCCGCGGCGCCACCAACGGCCGGGCGCCGGCGGCGTCTCGGCGACCACCCGGAGGGCCCGCCTGCGGGCGTACCAGGCCAGGCCCGCCACGGCGGCGCCCACGCTCATCGCCGCCCCGGTGACCACCGGGGCCGACGGGACCGGGAAGCGCGAGCGCATGGTCACCGGCCAGGTGAACTCCAGCACCGGCCAGCCGTGCTCGGTTGCCGCCTTCCGCAGCGCCCGGTCGGGGTTGACCGCGGTCGGGTGCCCGACCGCCGAGAGCATCGGCAGGTCGGTGATCGAGTCGCTGTAGGCATAGCAGTCGGCCAGGTCGTAGCCGCTCTCGGCGGCCACCTGCCGGAGGGCGACGGCCTTGTTCTCCCCGTAGGCGTAGAAGTCGATCTCGCCGGTGTAGCGGCCGTCGACGGTCACCATGCGGGTGGCCACCACGCGGTCGACGCCGAGCATCTCGCCGATCGGCTCGACCATCTCCGCGCCGCTGCTGGAGACGATGACGATCTCCCGGCCGGCCGCCCGGTGCTCCTCGATGAGGTCCGCGGCCTCGGCGTAGACCATCGGCTCGACGATGTCGTGCAGCGTCTCGCGCACGATCTCGTGCACGGTGGCGACGTCCCACCCGGTGCACATCTCGGTGATCTGCGCCCGCATGCGCTCCATCTGCTGCGCGTCGGCGCCGGAGAGGGAGAAGACCAACTGCGCGTAGGCGCCCTTGAGGACCGCGCGCCGGTTGATCAGCCCACCCTGGAAGAACGGGCGGCCGAAGGCCAGGGTGCTGGACTTCGCGATGACCGTCTTGTCCAGGTCGAAGAACGCCGCTGCGCGGGTCACGGTTCACGACTGTAAGTGGGCGACACGGTTGTGACGCGGCGCACTGCGCCGTCCACACCCGGACGGGTCATCCACAGATCCCGGCCGCCCCTCGCGGCACGCCCGTCCCCGGCGCTGGGCTGGCCGGCGTGTCCGCGTTCCGGTCCCCGCCACCCCGCCCGCTCGTCGCCAGTGCCGACGAGGACCTGCTCGACGACCTGCTGCGGCTGCTCGCCGCGGCCGGCGCCGAGCCGGAGGTCGCCACGGGCGGCCCGGCACTGCGCCGCGCCCACCGGGAGGCGCCCCTGGTGCTGCTCGGCGCCGACGTCCTGGCGTCCGCGCCGGTGCGGGGGCTGCCCCGCCGTCCCGGCGTGGTCGTCGTCGCGGCGCAGGAGCCCCCGGCGCCGGTCTGGGCGGCCGCGGTCGAGCAGGGCGCCGAGCGGGTGGCGGTGCTGCCGGTCGACGAGGGCTGGCTGGTCTCCCGGGTGGCCTCCGCGCTACGCCGTCCCGTCGACCGTGGCCGGCTGGTCGTGGTGGGCGGGAGCTGCGGCGGGGCGGGGGTGAGCACGTTGGCGGCGGCGCTGGCCCTCACCGCCGCGCCGGGGAGCGACGGCGTCCTGCTGGTCGACACCGACGGCTGGGGCGGCGGCCTGGACCTGCTGCTCGGGGCCGAGCGCGACGAGGGCCTGCGCTGGCCGGACCTCGCGGGGCTGCGCGGCCGGGTGGCCGGCGACGCGCTCATGGCGGCGCTGCCAGAGGTCGGGGGCGTGTCGGTGCTCGCGACCTCACGCTCGGCACCCGGCGAGGTCCCGGCCGAGGCACTGATCGCAGTGGTGGAGGCGGCGCGTGCGGGTGGCTGGCCGGTGGTCGTCGACCTGCCCCGCACCGCCGGACCCGAGGTCGCCGCCGCCGTGCTGGCCGAGGCCGACCTCGCGGTGCTCGTCGTCCCGGCCCGGCTCCGGGCGGCGTCGGCGGCCCGGCTGCTCGTCGAGCCCGGCGGGGACGGCCGGCCGGCGGCGTGGTCCGCGGCGCAGCTGGTGGTCCGGCCGGTGCCCGGCGGGCTGTCCGCCGACGAGGTCGCCGACGTGGTCGGCCGCCCGGTGCTGGGCGAGCTGGGCACCGACCGCAGCGCGCTGTCCCGCGGGGAGCAGGGCTGGCCGCCGCAGGTGGGGGCGCGCTCGCCGTTGGGGGCGCTCTCCCGCCGGCTGCTGACCGAGCTGGCCACGGTGGACGGGGTCGCGGCGTGACCGGCGCGCTGGTCGACCGGGTCCGTGCCCGGCTGGTCCTCGAGCCCGGGGTCCCGACGCGGGCCGCCGTCGCCGCGCTGGTGCGGGAGGAGTCCGGCGGCCTGCTCGGCGACGACGACGTGCTGCAGGCGGTCCGTGACGCGGTCGACGAGCTGGCCGGGGCGGGTCCGCTGGAGCCGCTGCTGCGCGAACCCGGTGTGAGCGACGTGCTGGTCAACGGCCCGGACCAGGTCTGGGTCGACCGCGGCAGCGGGCTGGAACGCACGCTGGTGTGCTTCCCGGACGAGGACGGGGTGCGCCGTCTCGCCGTCCGCCTCGCCGCCGCGGCCGGGCGGCGGCTCGACGACGCCGCGCCCTGGGTGGACGCCGGCCTGCCCGACGGCACCCGGCTGCACGCGGTGCTGCCACCGGTGTCGGGCAGCGGCACCTGCCTGTCGCTGCGCGTGCTACGCCGGGCCTCGCTGTCCTTCGCCGACCTGGCTGCGCGCGGCGCCTTCCCCGGGGCGTCCGGGGAGCTGCTGCGGGCGCTGGTCGCCGGGCGGCTGGCCTTCCTGGTCACCGGCGGCACCGGCTCGGGCAAGACGACGTTGCTGTCGGCGCTCCTCGGCCTCGTCCCCGGCGGCGAGCGGCTGGTGCTCTGCGAGGACGCCCCGGAGCTGGTGCCGGCGCACCCGCACGTCGTCCGGCTGGCCACCCGGCCGCCCAACGTCGAAGGCGTCGGTGAGGTGACGCTGCGCGACCTGGTCCGCCAGGCGCTGCGGATGCGGCCCGACCGGCTGGTGGTGGGCGAGGTCCGCGGCGCGGAGGTCACCGACCTGCTCACCGCGCTCAACACCGGGCACGACGGCGGCTGCGGCACCCTGCACGCCAACCGGCCGGCCGAGGTCCCCGCGCGGCTGGAGGCGCTGGGGGTGGCTGCGGGCCTGGACCGGCTGGCCGTGCACAGCCAGGCCGCCGCGGCCCTGTCCGCGGTGGTGCACCTGCGCCGGACGCCGGGCGGACGGCGGGTCGAGGAGGTCGGCGTCGTCCGCCGCGCCGGGGACCTCGTCGTCGTGGAGTCCGCCTGGCGCGCCGACGGCGGCCCCTGCCCGGGCGCGCCGCGGCTGTCGGAGCTGCTGTCGGCGGGGTGCGGGTGACCGGCGGACTGCTGCTGCTCGCCGCCGCCCTGGCGCTGTGGCCGGGCCGTGCGGCGCTGCGCCGGGAGCGCCGGCGGTCGCTGACCCGCCGGGCGGACGCCGCCCCGCGCCCGACCGCCGGGGTCCCGCTGCCGGCCGTCGCCGCGGTCGCCGTCGGCGCGGTCGCGGCGCTGCTGAGCACCCCGCTGGTGGCGGCCCTGGCCGGCGGCTGCGCGGCGCTCGCGGCCCGGGCCGAACTGCGCCGCCGGGCGGATGTGCAGAAGGAGGCGCGGCTGGCCGCGCTGGTCGAGGCGCTGACCGCCCTGGGTGCGGAGCTGCGCGGTGGCCGCTCGCTGGACGAGGCCACCCGCGCCGCCGTCGCCGCCTGCGCCGACGAGGACAGCGGTCGGGCGCTGGCCCGGGCGGTCCGATCCCCCGAGGAAGGCGGCGGGCAGACCGGCGGTGGACTCGGGCGGGCACTGGACCGGGTGGCGGCGGCCGCCCGGCTGAGCGCACGCACCGGCTGCTCGCTGGCCGCGGTCGTCGGCGCGGTCGAGGACGACCTGCGTGCCCGGTCGCGGCAGCGGCTGGAGCTGCGCTCGGCCACCGCCGGGTCGCGGGCCAGCGCGGCGCTGCTGGCCGGACTCCCGGTGCTGGGGCTGGTCATGGGCGGTGGCGTGGGCGCCGACCCGTGGCGGGTGCTGACCACGACGCTCCCCGGCCAGCTGCTGCTGGTGGCCGGGGTGGGGCTGGAGGTCGCCGGGCTGGCCTGGTCGGCACGGCTGGTGTCGCGGGCCGCGCGGTGAGCACCGCCGCGGTGGCGCTGCTGGGAGCGGCCGCGCTGCTCTGCTGGCCGGTCCCCCCGCCCGTCGCCGTCCGCGCCCGGTGGCTGGCCGGCCGGGACGGGGCCAGCGCGCCCGAGCCCGGTCCCGCCGACGCCCGGCGGCGGTGGCTGCTGGCCGGTGCCGCGGGCCTGGCCGCCGGGCTGCTGGTCGGCGGCGCAGCGGGAGCCGTGGTGGCCGGGCTGGTCGCGGTCGGTGGAGAGCGGCTGCTGCGCCGTGGCGGGCAGGAGGGGTCGCGGGCCGGCCCGGCTCCCGAGGCGGACCTGCCGGTGGCCTGCGACCTGCTCGCGGTCTGCCTGGAGGCGGGGCTGCCCGTGGGCGGCGCCCTGGCCGCCGTGGCGACTGCCCTGCCCGGTCCGCTCGGCCCCGAGCTGGCCACGGTCGCCGGCCTGTACCGGCTGGGCGCGGCCCCGCGACGGGCGTGGGCCGACGTTCCTGCGGGGCTGGCCGTCCTCGGCCGGGTGCTGGTGCGCGCCGGTGAGTCGGGGTCGACCGTCGTCCCGGCGCTGCGGTCGCTGGCCGCCGACGCCCGCGCCGGTGAGCGCAGCCGCGCCGACGCAGCGGCCCGCCGGGCCGGGGTGTGGGTGCTGGCGCCGCTCGGCGCCTGCTTCCTGCCGGCCTTCCTCTGCCTGGGCGTGGTGCCGCTGGTGCTCGGCATCGCCGCCGACGTCTTCGGCTGAGGCTGGGGCCCGTGGCCGGCGTCCACAGCGTGCGGCGGCGTCCACAGATCCGCCGCGGACCTGGGCCCGACCCGCGGACGTCGCGAGGGTCGAGGGCGACGGCCCGGGAGGCGGGCTGCGATCCCGAGGAGGCACCGTGACCACACCCTGCGAGACCCGATCCGACGAGGAACTGCCCGACGCGGGCGGGGCGCCGACCGAGGAGGCGGCACCCCGCGGCCTGCGGGCGCGCTGGGCCCGGCTCCAGGCCGCCGGCGAGGCCGGGATGAGCACCGCCGAGTACGCCGTCGGCACCGTCGCGGCCTGCGCCTTCGCCGCCGTGCTGTACCGCGTGGTCACCGGTGGCTCGGTCGTCGACGGGCTCAGCGCCCTCGTGGCCGACGCGCTGGCCACCCTGTCCTGATGGTCCGGCGGCGCGGCGGCCCCGTCCGCGGTGAGGCGGGCATGGTGACGGCGGAGACGGCGGTGGTGCTGCCGGTGCTGCTGCTGGTGCTGGCCGGCGCCGTCGCCGCGGTGACCGTCGTCGGGGCACAGCTGCGCTGCGTCGACGCGGCCCGCGAGGGGGCGAGGGCGGCCGCCCGGGGCGAGGACACCGCGCTGGTGACCGCGCTCGCCGGGCAGGCCGCCCCCGACGGGGCGAGGACCACGGTGGCCGTCGGCGGGTCCGCCGTCACCGTCACGGTGACGGCGGAGGTGGCGCCGCTGGGCCCGGTCCCCCTGCGGGTCCCGGTCTCGGCCTCCGCGGTGAGCCAGCGCGAGCCGGGCACCGCGGAGGAGGCGGGGTGAGCCTCCGGTCCTGGGTGTGGGGGGAGCGGGGCTCGGCCACGGTGTGGGTGGTCGCCCTCGCCGGCGTCCTCGCCGCCATCGGGGTGGCGGCGGTGCTCGTCGGGGCGGCGGTGGTGGGCCGGCACCGGGCCACCACCGCCGCGGACCTCGCGGCCCTCGCCGCTGCCCAGCACGCCGTCCGCGGCGACCCCGGAGCCTGTGCCGCGGCCGGGGAGGTGGCCGGAGCCAACGGCGCCCGGCTGACCGCCTGCACGGTCGGCGACGGAGCGGTGGTCGAGGTCGCCGTGGCGGTGCCGGTCCGGCTCGGCCCGCTGGGCGTCAGCCGGGCCGGCGCCGGCGCGCGGGCCGGCCCGGTGGCGCCCTGAGCTGCGACTACCCGGCCACCGGGGGAGCCGGCGACAGGTGCTCGTGCACGGCCAGCCACTGCCCGGAGGGCTCCCGGTGGAAGACGATCGTCTCCCGCTCGCGGAGTTCCTCCCGCCCGGCCCGGGTCGACACCGTGGTGTGCACGGCGTGGGTCAGGACGGCGGTGTCCCCGAGGACCTGGACGACCGTGCCGGAGGTCTCGCAGCCGAGCACCCGGAAGCCGTCCTCCCGGACCCACGAGGTCCACTCCCGCCGGTACTCCTCGCGGGAGGCCAGGAGCCGGCCGGTGGTGTGGAACAGGAAGGTGGCGTCCTCGCGGAAGCACGCGAGGTACCGGTCCAGGTCGCTGCTCCCGAAGGCGGCCACGAGGGCGGCGGCCGCCTGGCGTACCTCGTCGGCGGGCTCGCTCACCGGTCGGCCGGCTCCGCGGCGGCCGGGACGGGGGAGCGGCGGCCGGCGCGGTGCACCGACGCACGGGGGTCGTCGGTCACCGGCGGCGCCTCGGCGTCCTTGGCCGGCACCAGCCGGGGACCCGCCGCACCGAAGGCGTACCGGGGCTCGGGGAAGGCGAACAGCAGCGCCAGGTAGACCACCGCGGCGATGCCGAGGGACACCGGCAGGCTGACGTCCACCCCGCCGGCCGCGTTGCGCAGCGGGCCCTCGATCAGAGGCGGGTAGTTGGCGAACAGCAGGCCGATGATGGCAGCCGGGATCCAGGCCACCATCCCGCGCCAGTTCACGCCGCCGGCGAACCAGTAGCGGCCACCCAGCCGGCCCTGGTTGAAGACCTGGACGTCCGCGGGCGCGTAGTGCCCGCGGCGCACCCAGTAGCCGATCATCATGATCACCATCCACGGCGTGGTGCAGATGACGATGGCGCCGATGAAGGCGTTGACGCTGGACAGCAGGTCGAAGACCAGCCGCCCGACCAGGATGAAGACGAACGACAGCGCGCCGATGAACAGCGACGCCTGCACCCGGTTGAGCCGGGGGAAGACCGAGGAGAAGTCCAGTCCGGTGCCGTACAGCGAGGTGACGCCGGTCGACATCCCGCCGAGGAAGGCCACCACCATGAGCAGGACGGCGTACCAGAGCGGCGAGACCTGGATCAGTGCGAAGACGTAGTCGACCTCGCCGGCCACCAGCGTCGCCGTCCCCACGCCGAACAGGAACGGCACGAGGGTGGCCAGCTGACCCAGGAACGTGGCGGTCAGCAGCCGCGACGGGCGGGTGTCGGCGGGGATGTAGCGGGACCAGTCGCCGAGGAAGGCACCGAAGCTGACCGGGTTGCCCATGACGATCAGGGCGGAGAGCACGAAGGTCGGCCAGAAGCCGCCCAGCGCGTAGGCGTCGGGGCCCGGGTCGTAGGAGGGGTCGAAGAGCGTCGCGTAGGCCACCAGGCCGAGCAGCATCAGCGTCGTGTTGGCCAGCACCACGACCTTGTTGACCAGCAGCATCAGCTGGTAGCCGTAGATGACGACCACGATCACCAGGGCGCCGAGTACCGCGTAGACGATCCCGCGGAGCAGGTCGGAGTCCCCCGTGCCGAACAACCGGGTGGCCGCGCCGACGAGTGCGTCCCCGCTGACCCACACCGAGATCGAGTAGAACGAGAGCGCGGTCAGCAGCGACAGGAACGAGCCGAGCACGCGACCGCGGACGCCGAAGTGGGCGCCGGAGGAGACAGCGTTGTTGGTACCGGTCCGCGGGCCGAACAGGCCCATCGGCATGAGGATCAGCGCGCCGACGACCACGCCGACGACGGTGGCGGCCACGGCCTCCACGAGGTCGAGGCCCAGCAGCACCGGGAAGGTGCCGAGGATGACGGTGGCGAAGGTGTTCGCCCCGCCGAACTGGATGCGGAACAGGTCGAACGGCCGTGACGTGCGCTCGGCGTCGGGGATCGTGTCGATGCCGTGCTGCTCGACCTCGGTGGCCCGCGGCCGTCGCTGCTGGGCCGCCAGCCCGGCGACCTCCGCTCCGCTCATGTACACCCTCCTGGTGAAGCGGTGGACACACCACCGCGGTGCGCAGAGGCTAGAGCTGAGTTGTCTGGGAGACAACGTCTGTTGCCCAGAGCCACCCCCGGCATGGTGGGATGGCGGCAGCGAGCCGACGACGAGGGGGCGCGGTGTGGCGGGGGAGGTCCGGCGGCTCACGCGGCCGCACGACCCGGCGGAGGCGCTGGTGGGAGCCCGGTTGCGGGCCGCCCGGCAGGCCGCCGGTCTCACCCTGGCCGTGGTCGCGGAGCAGGCGGGCCTGACCAAGGGGTTCCTCAGCCGGCTGGAGCGCGACGAGGTCTCGCCGTCCGTCGCGTCGCTGGTCTCGGTGTGCGGCGTCCTCGGCATCGGCGTGGGGCAGCTGTTCGAGCCGCCGGCCACCTCGCTGGTGCGGGCGGCGGACGCGCCGCCGATCCACTTCGGTGGCCGCGGCCTGCGGGAGGTGCTGCTCACCGCCGGGACGCAGCGGAACCTGCAGGTCATCCGGTCCGTGGTGGAGCCCGGCGGTGGCGGTGGGGAGGAGCTCTACGCGCTCGCGTGCGAGGTCGAGTTCGTGCACGTGCTCCACGGGCGGCTGCAGCTCCGGCTCCCGGGGGAGTCGGTCGTCCTGCACGCGGGCGACGCGTTCACGATGCCCGGTACCACGCCGCACACCTGGGCCAACCCCTCGACGACCGAGACCTGTGAGGTCCTGTGGGCGCTCACCCCCGCACCGTGACCGACGAGGAGGCCAGGTGACCGGCTCCGCAGCCCGACCCGTCCGCGAGGTGGTCGACCTCTCGCACCCGCTGGACGACGACACCCCGGTGTACCCGGGCGACCCGGTCGCCCGGTTCACGCCGGCCGCCACGGTCGCGGCCGACGGCTACAACGTCCTGCACGTGCGGATGGGCTCCCAGACCGGCACCCACGTCGACGCCCCGTACCACTTCCTCGACGACGGCCCGCGCATCGACGAGCTGCCGCTCGAGTACTTCCTCGGGCCGGCCGTCGTCGCCGACGTCCGCGGCAAGCCGCCCCACGGGCGGATCGAGTGCGCGGACCTGCAGCCGTGCGCGCACCTGCTCGCCCCGGGCCGGATCCTGCTGCTCCGGACCGGCTGGGACGAGCACTGGGGGACCGACGCCTACTTCGACCACCCGTACCTGACCGGGGACGCCGCTGCGCGGGTGGTGGCCGCGGGGGTCCGCACGGTCGGGCTCGACGCGCTGAGCCTCGACGAGACCGTCGTCGGCGGCACGCCCGCGGACGGGTTCGCCGCCCACCTCGAGGTGCTCGGCGCGGGCGGCGTGATCGTGGAGAACCTGCGCAACCTGGGTGCCGTTCCCCAGGTCGACCCGGTGGTCAGCGTCCTGCCGCTGCGGCTGACCGGTGCCGATGGCGCCCCCGTGCGCGCGGTGGCGTTCGGTCTCGGCCGCTGAGGCTCAGGGCCGCAGCGGCCCGCCCCGGCCCAGGGTGAGCAGCTGCCCGACGACGGCGCCGGCCGGGTCGCTGCACAGGTAGGACACCGCGGCGGCGAGCACCTCGGGGGACGGCGGGGACGCGGGATCGGCGACCAGCTCGTTGACCGTGACGGCGTCCGGCCCCAGGTCGCGGGCGAGGGTCTTGGTCAGCGCGACGAGCGCCCCCTGCACCGCGGCGGCGGCCGTCGAGCCCGGGCGGTCGGCCGCCGTCCAGCCGCTGCCCAGGAACACCAGCCGCCCGGCTCCCGACCGGCGCAGGGCCGGTGCGGCGGCGCGGGCGAGCGCGAAGGCGGGGGTGAGGTGGGCCATCACGTCGGCGTACCACCGCGCCGGGTCGGCGCCGACGAACGGCGCCGGGTCCGGCTGCCCGACGGCGCACACCAGGACGTCGAGCACGCCGGAGTCCCGGACGGCCTCCGCGACCGCGCCGTCCGGAGAGGCCGTGCCGGGGACGACGGTGACGCGCACGCCGTCCGCGGTCAGCCGGCCGGCGACGGCCCCGGCGATCCCGGCGTCGTCACAGCGGACGAGGGCGTTGCGGTCGGCCATCAGATCGTCGCTCCCGCGTTGGGGGAGAGCACCTGCCCGGAGACCGCCGTGCCCGTCTCGAGCAGGAACAGCGCGGCCGCGGCGATCTCCTCCGGGCGGACCAGCCGCTGCACCGGCAGGGTGGCCAGGAAGTCGCCGGACCGCCACGGGGAGTCGGTCTCCAGCATGGGCGTGTCCGCCGCGCCGGGCGCGACCGTGTTGACGGCGACGCCGGTGTCCTCCACCTCGGTGGCCAGCGCCCGGGTGAAGCCGACGATCGCGCCCTTGCTCGCCGCGTAGTGGACGTCGCCCTGGCTGCCACCGACCCCCAGGTCCGAGGAGATCGTCACGACGGAGCCCCGACCCCGGGCCACCATCCGCGGGACGACGGCGGCGCAGGTGGTCGCGGTCCCGGAGAGGTTGACCGCCATCATCCGGTGCCAGCGCGCGTCGTCGACGTCCTCGACGGGGAGCATCTCGTAGACGCCCGCCGCGGTGACCAGTGCGGCCACGGGGCCCAGCTCCCGCTCGACCCGGTCGACGGCCGACCCGACCGCCTCCGCGTCGGTCACGTCGACCTCGACGCCGAGTGCGGTCTGCGGGCTGGGCCGCAGGTCGAGGCCGGCGACCTGCCAGCCGGCGGCGGTCAGGGCGCGGGCGACGGCCGCTCCGAGGCCGCTGGCGGCGCCGGTCACGACGGCGACACGCCGTTGCTCGGAGTCCTCGGCCACGCCACCTCCCGCACGCACCCGTCGACCGTCGGTCGAGCGGTCGGCGGCCCAGTCTGTCAGCCGCGCCGGTGCACCCTGGTCGGCCGGGTCAGAAGACGAGGTCGTCCTGGACCGGTCCGGACTCCTCCTGCGCGGTGTCGTCGGTGCCGGTCCGGTCGGCAGGGTCCTCGCCGGCCCTGTCCTCGTCGGCAGGGTCCTCGTCGGGGGCGCCCTCGGCGGTGGCCAGCTCGTCGAGGACGACGTCGAGCACCCGCACCGCCCCGGTCTTGTCCAGCGGCTCGTTGCCGTTGCCGCACTTGGGCGACTGCACGCAGGAGGGGCAGCCGCTCTCGCACTCGCAGCTGGCCACCGTCGCGCGGGTCGCCTGCAGCCAGCGCCGCAGCACGGCGAACCCGCGCTCGGCGAAGCCCGCGCCGCCGGGGTGCCCGTCGTAGACGACGATCGTGGCCGCGCCGGTGTCCGGGTGCAGGGCGGTCGAGACCCCGCCGAGGTCCCACCGGTCGCAGGTGGCCAGCAGCGGCAGGATGCCGATGGCGGCGTGCTCGGCAGCGTGCAGCGAGCCGGGGAGCTCGGCGTCGTCCACCTCGGCCCGGCCGACGGCCCGCTCGTCGAGGGTCAGCCACACCGCGCGGGTGCGCAGCTGGCGGGCCGGCAGGTCCAGGGGGAACTCGGCGAGCACCTCGCCGGTCCCCAGCCGGCGGCGCTGGTAGGCCACCACCTGGTTGGTCACGTCGACGACGCCGGTGTGCGCGGTGACCGTGCCCAGCGACCGCGACCGGTCGATGGCCACGATCGCGAGGTCGGTGACGTCGCGCGCCACCGTCGTCCACTCGGGGCTCTCCGGGTGCACGACCGCGACGGCCTCGTCCACGTCGAACTCGTCGACGACGTAGGTCTCGCCGCGGTGCACGTAGACCGCGCCGGTGTGCACGGTCGCGTGCGCGGCGTCGCCGTCCACGGTGCCGAGCAGCCGGCCGGTGTCGCCCTCGATGATCGTCACCGGCGCCAGACCGCTGCCGCGGATGTCGACGTCCGGCCGGCCCCGCCCGGCCCAGTACCAGCCGGTGGGACGACGGCGCAGCGCGCCGTCGGCGACGAGCTCCTCGACCCGCGCCTCGGCCGCCGCGCCCCCGAAGTCGGCGAGGTCCTCGGGGACCAGTGGCAGCTCGGCGGCCGCGCAGCACAACTGCGGCCCCAGCACGTAGGGGTTGGAGGGGTCGGTGACCGTGGCCTCCACCGGCCGGCCGAACACGGCGCTCGGGTGGTGGGCCAGGTAGTGGTCCAGCGGGTCGTCGCGGGCCACGAAGACCACCAGCGACTCCCGCTGGGCCCGCCCCGCCCGGCCGGCCTGCTGCCACAGCGAGGCCAGCGTCCCTGGGTAGCCGGCGAGCACGACCGCGTCCAGGCCGGCGATGTCGATGCCCAGCTCGAGGGCGTTGGTGGTGGCCACGCCGAGCAGTTCGCCGGCCGACAGCGCCCGCTCCAGCTCCCGCCGTTCCTCGGGCAGGTAACCGCCGCGGTAGGAGTCGACCCGGCGGGCGAGGTCCGCGCGGCCGCGGTCGCGCAGCGCGTGCCGGGCCTGCTCGGCGACCGACTCCGCGCTGCGCCGCGACCGGACGAACGCCAGCGTGCGGGCGCCACGCTCGACCAGGTCGGCCAGCAGGGTGGCGGCGTCGGCGGCCGCCGAGCGGCGCAGCGGGGCGCCGTGCTCGCCGGTGCGCTCGGTCAGCGGCGGCTCCCACAGCGCGAAGGTCGCACCGGGCCGCGGCGAGCCGTCCTCGGTCACGGCGACGACCGGGGCGCCGACCAGGCGGGTGGCCGCGGCGCCCGGTTCGGCCACCGTCGCGGAGGCCAGCAGGAACACCGGCTCGGCGCCGTAGCGGCGGCAGATCCGCCGCAGCCGGCGCAGCACGTGACCGACGTGCGAGCCGAAGACGCCGCGGTAGGCGTGGCACTCGTCGACGACGACGTAGGCCAGCCGGCGCAGGGTGCTCGACCACTTCTGGTGGGCGGGCAGCACGCCGCGGTGGAGCATGTCGGGGTTGGTGACGACCCAGCGCGAGTGCCGCCGGACCCACTCCCGCTCCTCCATCGGGGTGTCGCCGTCGTAGGCCGCGGGGCGCACCGACGGGTCGGCCAGCTCGGCCACCGACGTCAGCTGGTCGCGGGCGAGGGCCTTGGTCGGCGCGAGGTAGAGGACGCAGGCGCGGGGGTCCTCGGCGAGCCGGGTCAGCGCCGGCACCTGGTAGGCCAGCGACTTGCCCGACGCCGTCCCCGTGGCCACGACCACGTGGGAGCCGTCGCGGGCCAGCTGCGCGGCCTCGACCTGGTGCCGCCACGGTGCCGACACGCCCTGGGCCTCGAGCCGCGCGACCAGCTCCGGGCTCACCCACGCGGGCCACGGCAGGGTGCGGCTGTCCCGCACCGGCATCCGGTGCACGTGGGTGAGCGGCTGCTCCTCCTCGGGTGTCCCGGAGAGGACGGCGTGCAGCAGGTCGGCACCCGGCAGCGGCGCGCCGGCGGGGGAGGGCGACCCACCCTGGGGAAGAGGGTCCGTGCCGGGAGGGGGAGCCGACCGGACCGGGTGTAGCGCGGTCACCCCTCAACTGTCACACCTGCGGGTGACGTCGCGCTGGCTCCCGGCCCACGAACTCGACCGGCTCCGGGACTACCGGGACCCGGTGTGACCTCCCTTACACTCCGGCGGCACCAGCCGTGCAGGCCCGTGCGAGCTGGACACGCACCTCGCCGACCGGAGCGGACGCGCCCCGGTGGCGGCAGCCGCTCGGAGGAACACATGCCGGACAGTGCACTCTCCGGCGGGGACATCGTCCTGGTGACGATCGTCCTCGCCATCTCGCTCGCCGCTCTCGCCTTCGCCGCCTACCTGATCCGCGCGGTCATGGCCGCTGACCAGGGCACTCCGACGATGCGCGAGATCGCGCAGGCAGTGCAGGAGGGTGCCGCGGCGTACCTGCGCAGACAGTTCCGCACGCTCGGCGTCTTCGCCGTGATCGTGTTCCTGCTGCTGCTGGTGCTCCCCGTCGCCGACGGCGGCTGGGAGACCCGCGTGGGACGGGCGGTCTTCTTCCTCGTCGGCGCGCTGTTCTCCGCCTCGGTCGGGTTCATCGGGATGACCCTGGCGACGCGGGGCAACGTCCGCGTCGCCGCGGCGGCCAACGCAGGCGGCTACCAGCCGTCCTTCCGCATCGCCTACCGCACCGGTGGTGTCGTCGGGATGATCACCGTCGGTCTGGGGCTGTTCGGCGCCGCGCTGGCGCTGCTGCTCTTCGACCAGACCGCTCCGATCGTCCTGGAGGGCTTCGGCTTCGGTGGCGCGCTGCTCGCCATGTTCATGCGCGTCGGCGGCGGCATCTTCACCAAGGCCGCCGACGTCGGCGCGGACCTGGTGGGCAAGGTCGAGGCCGGCATCCCCGAGGACGACCCACGCAACGCCGCGACGATCGCGGACAACGTGGGCGACAACGTCGGCGACTGCGCCGGCATGGCGGCCGACCTCTTCGAGTCCTACGCGGTCACCCTCGTCGCCGCGCTGATCCTGGGCCAGGTCTTCTTCGGCAATGTCGGCATGGTGTTCCCGCTGCTGATCGCCGGCATCGGCATCATCGCTTCGGTGGTCGGGGTCCTCTCCACCAGGCCGGGCAAGACCGACTCCAGCGGGATGGCGCCGATCAACCGCGGGTTCTTCACATCCGCCGCGGTCTCCCTCGTGCTCGTCGCCGCGGCTGCGTTCACCTACCTGCCGAGCGTCTCCGACGGCCCCGACCTGGCGGTCAGCCCGCAGGTGCTCGGGTTCGTCTCGGTGCTCATCGGCGTCGTCCTCGCCGCGACGATCCAGCAGCTCACCGGCTACTTCACCGAGACCAGCCGCAAGCCGGTCCAGGACGTCGGCCGGAGCTCGCTGACCGGCCCGGCCACGGTGATCCTGTCCGGCATCTCGCTCGGACTCGAGTCCGCGGTCTACGCCGCTCTGCTCATCGGCGGCGCGGTCTACGGGGCGTTCCTCATCGGCGGCGGGGCGGCCCTCTATGCCGTCGCGCTCGCCGGCTGCGGCCTGCTCACGACGGCCGGCGTCATCGTCGCGATGGACACCTTCGGACCGGTCAGCGACAACGCCCAGGGCATCGCGGAGATGTCCGGCGACATCGACGAGGAGGGCGCCCGGGTGCTCACCGACCTCGACGCCGTCGGCAACACCACGAAGGCCATCACCAAGGGCATCGCGATCGCGACCGCCGTCCTCGCCGCCACCGCCCTCTTCGGCTCCTACAACGCCCAGATCGGGGTCGCCCTCGACGAGGCGGGCGACACCCTGGGGAACGCCTTCAGCCTGGTGAACCCGAACAACGTCGTCGGGGCGGTCCTGGGTGCCGCGGTGGTCTTCTTCTTCTCCGGGCTGGCGATCAGTGCCGTCTCCCGCGCGGCCGGACGGGTGGTGTTCGAGGTGCGGGAGCAGTTCCGCACCCACCCCGGGATCATGGACCGCACCGAGCGCCCGGACTACAGCCGCGTCGTCGACATCTGCACCAAGGACTCGCTGCGCGAGCTGGCCACCCCCGGTCTGCTCGCCGTCCTCGCCCCCGTGGCGGTCGGCTTCGGGCTCGGCTTCGGACCGCTGGCCGCCTACCTGGTCGGGGCGATCGCGGCCGGCACGCTCATGGCCGTCTTCCTCGCCAACTCCGGCGGCGCGTGGGACAACGCCAAGAAGATGGTCGAGGACGGCGCCTACGGCGGGAAGGGCAGCGAGGCGCACGCGGCCACGGTCATCGGCGACACCGTCGGCGACCCGTTCAAGGACACCGCGGGCCCGGCGATCAACCCGCTGATCAAGGTGATGAACCTGGTGGCGCTGCTCATCGCGCCCGCCGTGGTCGGCATGTCGGTGGGCGAGGACCAGAACACCGCTGCCCGCATCGCGATCGCGGTGGTCGCGACCCTGGTCATCGTGGCCGCGGTGGTGGTGTCCAAGCGCCGGTCGGTCGTGGTCGGCGGTGCCCCCACCGACGCCCCGACCTCGCTGACCACCAGCGTCCCCTGACCGCACGCACCGGACACTGCGGCACGGGCGCGCCGATCGGCGCGCCCGTGCCCGGTCTGTGGACGGTGACCCACGCTGTGGACGGACACCCGAGGGGCGGCACCCGGCCGGCCTAGCGTCCCGCCGCACCGGACCCGCCGTGGGCCCGGACAGACGCCGGGAGGGCCTGACGTGTCCGCAACGATCGCCGCGGAGTTCGACGCCATCGACGCGCTGGCGGCCGAGCTGGCCGGCCTCGCCGCCGAGCTCGCCGAGGAGGCCCGGCTGTGCCGGTCCACCGCGGTCTCCTTGGGGACGGCGGTCAGCGGGGGAGCCGGGGAGAGCGCCGGCGCCGCGGGCGCGGGCTGGGGCACCGCCCTGGAGCTCCTCGGCCAGCAGACCGGGGCGCTCGCCGCGACCCTGTCCGCGGCCGTCGACTCCTACCGGGCAGCCGACGCAGCGCTGGCCGACCGGGTGCTCGCCCGGCGCCACACCCCGGCCGCCCGGTGAGCGCCCCCACCCTCGCCGAGGTCGCCGGGTGGGAGGTCCCGCTGCTGCGCGGGGCGGTCGGGACCCTCGACTCGGTCGCCGGTGGGCTGCCGGCCTGGCGGGCCCGGGTGGAGGCCGTCGGCCGTTCGCTGGCGGACGCCTCCTGCTGGTACGGGCCGGCCGCGCAGTCCGCGGCCGCCGCGCTCGTGGAGGTCTCGACGGTCGCCGCCGCGGTCACCGCGGCCCTCGGCGAGTCCCTCGGGCACGCGCAGCGCCTGCTGGCCGAGGCCGAGACCGCGCAGGAGCTCGCCGAGCAGGCGCTCGCCGCCGCCGCGTCGGTCCCCGTCGTGCTCGATGGCGCCGGGCGGCTGGTCGGCCCGCTGCCGGTGGACCCCACGGGGGAGCCCGACGCGGCGCAGACGGCTGCTGTGGTGCGCGTCGAGGCGCTGGCGGCCGACGCCCTGGCCGCTGCTGGACGGGCCGGCCTGGTGGCCGACGAGGCAGTTGCCGCGCTGATGGGCCTCGGGATCGGTGGGACCCTCGCTCCGGCTGCCTTCGGGGACCTGTCCTGGTTGGTGGCCGTCGAGGACGCATCGACTCCAGCGCCTCCGCCTCCCAGCGGGAACGACCCCACCGCGGTCGCCGCGTGGTGGGCGGGTCTGTCAACGGCTGCGCGGGTGAGCGCCATCCACGGGCGCCCGGGGCGGATCGGGGACCTCGAGGGCCTCCCGGCCTGGGCCCGGGACCGCGCGAACCGGCTGGTGCTGGACCGGACCCTCGTGACCCCCCGCAGGACCGGTGATCCTCCCGTGCCGGGACAGGCGATGGCCGTGTCCGTGGCGGCGGAGATCGCCCGTCGGGAGGCATCGGGTGAGAAGGTCCAGCTCCTCCAGTTCGACCCGGGCGCAGGGCTGACCGCCCTCGGCCTCGGCGACCTCGACACCGCCGAGTCCGTGGCCTTCGTCGTCCCCGGGATGCTGAACTCCCCCGAGCGCACCGTCGACGACGTGGTGGCCACCGCCGACACGGTCGCCGATGCCGGTCGCGCCGCCGATCCGGGACTGGCGGTGGCCGCGGTGGCCTGGTTCGGCTACCGACCTCCCATGGGCATCGGTGCACTCGGCACGTCGACCGGTCGTGAGGGCGGCCCTGCCCTGGACAACGCGCTGGACGGCTTCGCCGCCGCTCGAGCTGCCGATCCGGCCCGGGTCGTCGTCACTGCTCACAGCTACGGGACCCGGGTGGTCGGTGCCGCCGCCGCGGCACCTGACCCGATGGCCGCCGACGTGGTGATCCTCAACGGGAGCCCAGGCATGGACGGTGACGCCCGGAGTCTGGAGGTCGCGGAGGTGTACGAGGCCTCGTCGCCCGCCGACCCGATCACCTGGTGGGACGCGCACGGGGAGTACGCGACCTGGGATGACGACTTCGGAGCCGTCGAGCTGCCGACCGGCCCGGTGATGATGCACGGGGAGTACTACGACGAGTGGTTCCCGACGCGGGCGGCGATCGGCGAGGTGGTGGCCGGGGTCCGGGAGCCGGCATGACCCGCCGGGCTCCGGGAACACGGCACGACCCCCGGCCATTGGATCGGGTGACGGCACGCCCACGGTCGGTCGCCACCGGGCTCCCGGTCGGCCCCGTGGCCTACCGTGGCGTCGCCGAGGGCACGCGGACAGCGACCGCGTCGTCCGGCGCCGGACCACCGGCGCCCGCGCCGAGCACCACCGACAGGAGCACCGTGGCACCCACGAAGACCACGAACACCGGCACCCGGGCCGCCGCGGCGACCTCCGGGGGCCCGAGCACGCCTGCCCGCCGCCGGACCGCCGCCGGCGGTGGGCGGCCGCTGGTCATCGTGGAGTCCCCGACCAAGGCCGGGAAGATCGCCGGGT
This sequence comes from Geodermatophilus sp. URMC 65, assembly GCF_053502545.1. NCBI lineage: Bacteria > Bacillati > Actinomycetota > Actinomycetes > Geodermatophilales > Geodermatophilaceae > Geodermatophilus > Geodermatophilus sp. URMC 65. The sequence goes on along the minus strand of NZ_CP199954.1, from coordinate 2,024,227 downwards.
ACCTGGGCAACGGCTACGTCGTCGAGGCCAGTGTCGGGCACATCCGGGACCTGCCGCGCAACGCCGCCGACGTGCCGGCCGAGCACAAGGGCGCGTCCTGGGCGCGGCTGGGCGTCGACGTCGACAACGCCTTCGAGCCGCTCTACGTGGTCAGCCCCGACCGCAGGCAGCAGGTCAGCCGGCTCAAGCAGCTGGTGAAGGACGCCAGCGAGGTCTACCTCGCCACCGATGAGGACCGCGAGGGCGAGGCCATCGCCTGGCACCTGGTCGACACGCTCAAGCCGCGTGTACCGGTGCGCCGCATGGTCTTCCACGAGATCACCCCCGAGGCGATCGCCCGTGCCGTGGCCAACCCGCGGGAGCTGGACACCGCGCTGGTCGACGCGCAGGAGACCCGCCGCATCCTCGACCGGCTCTACGGCTACGAGGTCAGCCCCGTGCTGTGGAAGAAGGTTCTCCCCAAGCTCTCCGCCGGCCGCGTGCAGTCGGTGGCCACCCGGATCGTCGTCGAGCGCGAGCGGGAGCGGATGGCCTTCCGCGCGGCCGACTACTGGTCGCTGGAGGGCACCTTCGCCGTCACCGGCCAGCGCAGCGGCGCCGACGAGGGCGAGCCGACGACCCTGCGTGCCCGCCTGGTCAGCGTCGACGACAGCCGGGTCGCGACCGGTCGCGACTTCGACCCCGCCACCGGCCGGGTCACCGGCGAGGTCGTGCACCTCGACGAGGCCGGTGCCCGGGGTCTGGCCGCCCGGCTCGAGGGCCGGCAGGTCACCGTCAGCCGGGTCGACGAGAAGCCCTACCGACGGCGTCCGTACGCGCCGTTCACCACCTCGACGCTGCAGATGGAGGCCGGCCGCAAGCTCGGCTGGTCCTCGGCCCAGGTCATGCGGGTGGCGCAGCGGCTGTACGAGAACGGCCACATCACCTACATGCGGACCGACTCGACCAACCTCTCCAACGAGGCGATCAACGCCGCCCGCACCCAGGCGCGCCAGCTCTACGGCGACGCCTACGTCCCGGCCGAGGCCCGCCGCTACGCGAAGAAGGCCAAGGGCGCGCAGGAGGCGCACGAGGCGATCCGGCCCGCCGGGGACAGCTTCCGCACCCCCGGTCAGCTCGCCGGCCAGCTGGCCCGCGACGAGTTCCGGCTCTACGAGCTGATCTGGCAGCGCACGATCGCCTCGCAGATGGCCGACGCCGTGGGCCAGAGCGTGAGCATCCGGCTGGCCGGGCGCAGCAGCACCGACGAGGCGGTCGAGTTCACCGCCAGCGGCCGCACCATCACCTTCCCCGGCTTCCTCCGCGCCTACGTCGAGTCGCGCGACGAGGGAGCCGCCGGGGACGACGACCACAGCAGCGACGACGCCGAGCGCCGGCTGCCGCGGGTCGAGCGCGGCCAGCATCTCGACACCCGGGAGCTCGAGGCCAAGGGCCACACGACAACCCCGCCGTCCCGCTACACCGAGCCCAGCCTGGTCGCGCGCCTGGAGGAGCTGGGCATCGGTCGCCCCTCCACCTACGCGTCGATCATGCAGACCATCCAGGACCGCGGGTACGTCTGGAAGAAGGGCTCCGCGCTGGTGCCCACCTTCGTGGCCTTCGCCGTGGTCAACCTGCTGGAGCAGCACTTCGCCCAGCTCGTCGACTACGACTTCACCGCCTCGCTGGAGAACGAGCTCGACGAGATCGCCGCCGGGGACCTGCGCCGGGTGGACTGGCTGACGGAGTTCTACTTCGGCGGCGAGGGCCGCCACGCCGGCGGGATCGCCGCCTCCGGCGGCCTCAAGTCGGTCATCGGCCAGCAGCTGGAGGAGATCGACGCCCGCGGGGTGAACTCGATCCCGCTGCGCGCCACCGGGCCGAACGGCGAGCCGGTCGTCGTCCGGGTCGGGCGCTACGGGCCCTACCTGCAGGTCGGCGGCGAGGACGGTCCCCGGGTCAGCCTCCCGGAGGAGCTCCCCCCCGACGAGCTCACCCAGGAGAAGGTCGAGGAGCTGCTCGCCGCGCCGTCCGGCGACCGCGAGCTCGGCACCGACCCGGAGTCCGGGCTGCCGGTCGTGGTCAAGGCCGGCCGGTACGGCCCCTACGTCACCACCGTCGTGCCCGAGGGCAGCAAGGAGGGCCCGCGGACGGCCAGCCTGTTGTCCTCGATGTCCCCGGAGACGGTGACCCTCGACGACGCCCTCAAGCTGCTGACCCTGCCGCGCACGGTCGGCACCGCGCCGGACGGCGAGGAGATCCAGGCGCTCAACGGCCGCTACGGGCCCTACCTGAAGAAGGGCACCGACTCGCGCTCGCTGGAGTCCGAGGACCGGCTGTTCACCGTCACCCTCGACGAGGCGCTCGCGATCTTCGCCCAGCCCAAGCAGCGGGGGCGCCGGGCCGCGGCGGCGCCGCTGAAGGAGCTGGGCGCCGACCCGGTCACCCAGGGCGCGATCACCGTCCGCGAGGGCCGGTTCGGGCCGTACGTGACCGACGGCGAGACCAACGCCAGCCTGCGCAAGGGCGACGACGTCGAGAGCATCACCCTCGCGCGCGCCGCCGAGCTGCTGGCCGACCGGCGCGCCAACCCGAGCACCCGGAAGAAGGCCACCAAGAAGAAGGCCGCCGCCAAGAAGACGACGGCGAGGACCACGGCCGCGAAGAAGACGACCGCCAAGAAGGCGACGAAGAAGCCGACGGCGGACAGCGACGCGGTCCCCGCGAGCTGACCGTCCCCGTGCCGGACGGCGGACCCGACGCCGAGACCTGGCGGCAGCGGCGGACCTCCTTCGGGTCCGTCGCCGCCGGCTACGCCGCCCACCGGCCGGACTACCCGACCGACGCGGTGACCTTCCTGGTGGGGGAGCGCCCGCGGCACGTGCTCGACCTGGGCGCCGGCACCGGCCTGCTCACCGGTGTCCTGCTCGCGGCCGGGCACGAGGTGGTGGCCGTCGACCCGGCCGAGCCGATGCTGGCCGAGCTGCGTGCGAGGTACCCGCAGGTGGCCACGCACGTCGGTGACGCGGAGGCGGTGCCGTTGCCCGACGGCAGCGTCGACGCCGTGGTCGCCGGGCGGCCGCGCACTGGTTCGACCCGGAACCCGCGGCACTGCAGCTGCGGCGGGTGCTGCGTCCCGGCGGCGTGGTCGGCCTGGTGTGGAACACCCGCGACGAGGAGGTCCCGTGGGTGGCCGCGCTCGGCCGGGCACTGGCCGCCGAGGCGCGCGGGCCACGAGGCCGACCAGGCCGTCGTCGACGCCTTCGCCCGTGCGCTCGGCGCGCGGGTCGAGCACCACCGCTCCGGCACCGTGCAGCGGCTCAGCCCGGAGCAGGTGGTCGCCGGCATCGCCACCCGCAGCTACGTCGCCACGATGGACGACGCCCGGCGGGCGCAGTTCCTGGGCGAGGTGCGGGCGGTGCTCGACACCCATCCCGGCACCCGCGGCCGCGACCTCGTCGACCTGCCCTACCGGACCGATGCCTACCGGCTGACGCCTGCCTGATCCCGGCGGGTCCGGTGACGACGCACCGGCCGGTTGCGGCCACCCCGGGTCACGAACGCACCCACGGCGAGCCACGGCGGGCCGACGGCGTCCCGGCGCACCTTGCGGCACCCACCCGGCCCACCCCTAGCCTCCGCGGCGTCCGCGACGGAGGGATCCACACCATGGCGACGCGCGCCGGCCGACTGATGACCGCACTCGTGACCGCCGTGCTGCTCGGCACGGCCACCCCGGCCGCGGCCGACAGCCCGGAGCCGGCGAGCTACGCATCGCAGCCGAGCCCGGTCACCGGGACCGGCGCCGCCGCCACCGACGACCTCGACACCGACTACGCCACGGCGCTGGACGCCGTGGACGACTGGTGGCGCACCCACTGGGACGACTACTTCGCCGGCAGCTACACCGCGCCGGGGCTCGCCCCGGCCGCCCGTGCCCCCGGCCTCTACGACGCCCCGGCCGAGCAGGTGTACTGCGGCGACCTGCTGCTCCCCGAGGGCAACGCCTACCACTGCCCGATCGGGGACTTCCTCGCCTTCGAGGTCGACCTGATGCTGCTCTCGCAGGAGCTGGGCGACGGCTTCGTCTACCTCGTCGTCGCGCACGAGTGGGCGCACTCGATGGTGTCCCACCTCGACCCCGCGCTGGGGGACGAGGCCTCCGAGCTGCAGGCCGACTGCCTGGCCGGGGCCACGCTGCAGGGCGCCGTCGACGACGGGCTGCTGCGCCTGGAGGAAGGTGACCCGCAGGAGTTCATCGGTGCGCTGACCGCCGTCGCCAGCGAGAACGCGTGGGGCACGGTCTACATCGACGAGAACGGGCAGCAGCAGACCGAGACCCACGGCACCGCCCAGGAGCGCACCGCCGCCTTCGAGCGGGGCGCCGACGGCGGCGTCCGCTCCTGCCTCCCGAACGTCGTCGTCTGACGGCTCACCCGGCGTGCCCGACGGCGAAGACCCGCCGGAAGGGCAGCAGCGTCGTCCCGTCCGGACGGCGCGGGTACGCGGCGCGCAGCGCCGCGGCGTACTCCGCGGTCAGCTCCGCGGCGTCGTCCTCGCCGAGCCGGGCGAGCACCGGGCGCAGCACGGTCGAGCGCACCCAGCCGAGTACCGGGTCGTCCCCACGCAGCACGTGCAGGTAGGTCGTCTCCCACGCGTCGGTGCTCAGCCCCGCGCCGCTGAGCACCTCCAGGTAGCCGGCCGGGTCGAGCACCGCGTCCTCCGCCGGTGCCGCGTCGCCCACGAGCCCGGCCCAGCGCGGCGAGCGGCAGAGACCGGCCAGCAGCGCGTGCGTCGGCGCCCGCCAGTTGCCGGGCACCTGCAGCGCCAGCCAGCCGCCGGGCGCCAGCTGCCCGGCCCACCGGCGCAGCAGGTCGGCGTGTCCGGGCACCCAGTGCAGGACGGCGTTGGTGACCAGGACGTCGACCGGCTCGTCGGGCTGCCACCCCTGCGCGTCGCCGTGGGCGAAGGTCACCCGGCCGGGGACGGCGTGCGCGGCGGCCGCGGCCAGCATCTCCGGTGAGGAGTCCACGCCGGTGACCCGCGCGCCCGGCCACCGCTGCGCCAGCGACGCGGTCAGCGCACCCTCGCCGCAGCCCAGGTCGACGACGGTCCGCGGCTCCCGGGCGGCGACGCGGGCCAGCAGGTCGGTGAACGGCCGCGCCCGCTCGTCGCCGAAGCGCAGGTAGCCGGCGGGGTCCCAGGCGGCGGTGCTCGTCACGTCCCGACCCTAGGGCCGGGAGCCGGGGATCGTCGGTCCCGGCCGGTACCGTGACTGCCGCCGTGCCGCCAGCCATCCACAAACCCGGGAGCCCCGTGTCCGACGACGGTCCGCCCGCCCTCCGTGTCGAGGCCGCCGGCCGACCCGGCGGGCTGTTCATCGCGTTCGAGGGCGGCGAGGGCGCGGGCAAGTCGACCCAGGTCCGGCTGCTCTGCGACTGGCTGACCGCGCAGGGGCGGACGGCGCGGGCCACCTTCGAGCCCGGCGGCACCCCCGCCGGCGCCGCTGTCCGGGCGATCGTGCTCGACCGCGCGCACACCGGCCTGTCCCCGCGCGCCGAGGCGCTGCTGTACGCCGCCGACCGCGCCCAGCACGCGCACGCCGTCCTGCGCCCCGCGCTGGCGGCCGGTGAGGTGGTCGTCACCGACCGGTACGTCGACAGCTCGCTGGCCTACCAGGGCGCCGGGCGCACCATCGGCCTGGACGACGTCGCGGCGATCTCCCGCTGGGCCACCCAGGGGCTGCGTCCGGACCTCACCGTGCTGCTCGACCTGCCGCCGGAGACCGGGCTCGCCCGCGCCCGCGGCCGGGCGGTCGCCGACCGGCTCGAGTCGGAGTCGCTGGACTTCCACCACCGGGTCCGCGACACCTTCCGCGCCCTCGCCGCGGCCGAGCCGGGGCGCTACCTGGTGCTCGACGCCACGCGCGGTGTCGAGGAGCTCGCCGCCGACGTCCGCGAGCGGGTCGGCGCGCTGCTGGAGGTGCACGCGTGACCGGGGTCTGGGAGCAGGTCATCGGCCAGGCCGCGGTCGTCGCCGAGCTGCAGGCCGCGGTGGCCGACCCGACCGCGATGACCCACGCCTGGCTGTTCACCGGCCCGCCGGGGTCGGGGCGGTCGGTCGCCGCCCGCGCCTTCGCCGCCGCGCTGCAGTGCCCCGACGGCGGCGACGGCACCTGCCACGCCTGCCGCACGGTGCTCGCCGGCACCCACGCCGACGTGCAGACCGTCGTCCCGGAGGGGCTGTCCATCGGCGTGGCCGAGGTGCGCGAGCTGGTCCGCATCGCCGGACGGGCGCCGTCGCAGGGGCGCTGGCAGGTGGTGCTCGTCGAGGACGCCGACCGGATGACCGAGCAGGCCTCCAACACGGTGCTGAAGATGCTCGAGGAGCCGCCGAGGCGGACGGTCTTCCTGCTCTGCGCGCCGAGCCTGCACCCCGAGGACGTGCCGGTGACCATCCGCTCCCGGTGCCGGGTGGTCGGCCTGCGGACCCCGCCGGTCGACGCGGTCGCCGACGTCCTGGTCCGCAGGGACGGCGTCGACCCGGCGCTGGCCGCCTGGTCGGCCGCGGCTGCCGGCGGGCACGTCGGGCGCGCGCGGCACCTGGCCCGTGACGAGAGCGCCCGGCTGGCCCGCAAGGCGGTCCTCGACGTGCCCCTGTCGCTGGTCTCGCTCGCCGCCTGCCTCAACGCCGCCGACGACCTGGTCAGCGCTGCCAAGGAGGAGTCCGACCTGGCGACGGCCGAGCTCGACGGCCCCGAGACCGAGGCGGTCAAGCAGAGCCTCGGGTTCGGCGCCCGCGGTCCCGGCGTGGCCGCCGCCAGCCGCGGGGCCGGGCAGCTCAAGGAGCTGGAGAAGCGGCAGAAGTCGCGGGCCACCCGGCTGGGCCGCGACTCGCTGGACCGGGCACTGGTCGACCTCGCCGCGCTGTACCGCGACGCGCTGGTGCTGGCCACGACGGGGGGCGACGCGCCGCACCTGGCCCATCCCGACCGCCGCGTCGACGCCGAGGAGCTGGCCCGGCGGATCGGCCCGGAGGGTGCACTGCGCCGCATCGACGCCGTCCTGGACTGCCGCACGGCGCTGGAGCAGAACGTGAAGCCGCAGGTCGCCGTCGAGGCGCTGACCGTGGCGCTGCGACTCCCGTCGTGACCCGCCGGGGGCTGCGCGGGGCCGACGGAGCCGTCACGTAAGCTGGCTGCGCACGTCCGCCGCCTTAGCTCAGTCGGTAGAGCATCTCACTCGTAATGAGAAGGTCGTCGGTTCGATTCCGACAGGCGGCTCCACCACAGCGGCCCCGTCCACCCAGACGGGGCCGCTGTCGCGTTCCGGCCGGTCAGACCATGACGATCCCGCCGTCGATCATCACCGACTGCCCGGTCATGTAGTCCGCGTCCGGCCCGGCGAGGTAGGAGACGAACCCGGCGACGTCCTCCGGCGTCTGCACCCGGCCCAGGGCGATGAGCTCGGAGTACTTCGCCATGGCCTCGCCCTTCCCCAGGTCGAGCGCCTCGCCGAGCCGCTCGTCGATCAGCTCCCACATGGCGGTGTCGACGATCCCGGGGCAGTAGGCGTTCACGGTGATCCCATGCGGGGCGAGCTCCTTCGCGGCGGCCTGGGTGAGCCCCCGCACGGCGAACTTGGTGGCGCTGTAGTGGCCCAGGCGGTCGAAGCCGGAGTGCCCCGCGATGGACGACGCACTGATGATCTTCCCGCCGCCGCCCTGCGCGATCATCCGCTCCGCGGCGGCCTGGATGCAGTAGAGGACCCCGAACACGTTGACGTCGAACACCCGGCGCAGGTCCTCCGGGGTGACCTCCAGCAGCGTCTTGACCTGCGCCACCCCGGCGTTGGCCACCATCACGTCGACACTGCCCAGGGCGTCGGCCGCCCGGTCCACCATCCCGAACACCGCGTCCCGGTCGGTCACGTCCGCGGGCACCGCGACCGACCGCCCGCCGGCTGCACCGATCTCCTCGGCGACCGCCTCGGCGCCTCCGCCGTCAACGTCGTTCACCGCCACCGCATGGCCGTCCCGGGCCAGGCGGAGCGCGATCGCGCGACCGATGCCGCGCCCGGCACCGGTGACGAGCGCGGCGCTCACCACTCGACCGCCGTCCGGCCCGCCGACCGTGGGTGCTCCTCCGCTGTCATGGCTGACTCCCTCCTCGGTCCGGCCCGGCTGCGGCCCGGAGGAGGTGGACGCAACCAACGCCAGAGGCGGCCCACAACGGTTGCGGGAGGTTGCAGGGCGGCCGGTCGGGCGAGCCCGGACACGCCGACGGCGGCGCACCCGGGGAGGTGCGCCGCCGTCGGCGTCCGTCGTGCGCTCGGCGGCCGCTCGGTGAGGGGCCAGGGACCGGGTTCAGTGGTGCGGTTCCGCTTCCTCGGCCCGCTGGAGGGAGGCGTTGATCTCCGCCTCGGCCTCCTCGCGGCCGGTCCACTCGGCGCCCTCGACCGACTTGCCCGGCTCGAGGTCCTTGTAGGTCTCGAAGAAGTGCTGGATCTCCAGCCGGTCGAACTCCGAGACGTCGCCGATGTCGGTCAGGTGGGCCATCCGCGGGTCGGTGGCCGGCACGCACAGGACCTTGTCGTCACCGCCCTTCTCGTCGGTCATCCGGAACATGCCGATGGCGCGGCAGGTGATGAGGCAGCCGGGGAAGGTCGGCTCCTCCAGGAGGACCAGGGCGTCGAGCGGGTCGTCGTCCTGGCCGAGGGTGTTCTCGATGTACCCGTAGTCGGCCGGGTAGCGGGTGGAGGTGAAGAGCATCCGGTCCAGGCGGATGCGTCCGGTGGTGTGGTCCAGCTCGTACTTGTTCCGCTGGCCCTTCGGGATCTCGATCGTCACGTCGAACTGCACGGGACGTAGTGTGGCGGATCGGACCCCGGAGGACCGCCGGAGGTCGGTCTCGGGGGGTGGGCACCATCGCGTCCAGCGGGTCGGCGACCGTCACGCCGAAGTACTCCCGGCTCCGTCGCCGCCTCCTGCTGGGGGCTCTCGTGCTGGTCCTCGCCGTGGCCGCCGGCATCTGGCTCGTGCTCGCCCCGCGGGGGGACGGCGCCGCCACCGAGGTCGCCGCCGCCGAGGCACGGCTGCCCGACGTGGAGCCGGCCGCCCCGGTGCTCGCGGCCCTGTCGTCGCAGGCACCCGCCCCGGACGCCACGGTGCTCGCCGGCGAGCTCGCGTCGCTGCTCGCCGCGCCCGCCCTGGGCGCCGGCGTCGAGGCGCAGGTCGTCGACGTCGCCTCGGGGGAGGTGCTGTTCGACCAGAACGGGAACGCCCCGTCCACGCCGGCCTCGACCGCGAAGCTGCTCACGGCCGTGGCGGCGCTGACCACCCTCGGCCCCGACGCCACCCTGCAGACCACCGTGGTCGCGGGCTCCACGCCCGGCGAGGTGGTCCTCGTCGGCGGCGGCGACCCGACGCTGTCGCGGACCGTCCCCTCGCTGACCTACCCCGGGGCGCCCACCGTCGCCGACCTCGCCGCCCAGGTCCGCAACAGCCTGCCCGCGGACGCCCAGGTCACCCGCGTCGTCGTCGACAACTCGCTGTTCGAGGGCCCGCTCACCGCCAGCGGCTGGGGTCCCGGCGACGCGCCGTCCACCTACGCCGCCCCGGTCACCGCGACCGCCGTCGACGGCGCCCGGGTGGAGCCCAGCGAGCTGCAGCGCAGCGCCGCCCCGGGCACCGACGCCGGCACCGCGCTGGCCGTCGCGCTCGGCGCGCCCGACGCGACCGTCGTCCTGGGCGACGCCCCGCAGGGCGCGCAGACCCTCGGCACCGTGCGGTCGGCGCCGGTGGCCCGGCTGGTCGAGCAGGCGCTGTCCCAGTCGGACAACCTGCTGACCGAGTCGCTGGCCCGGCACGTCGCCCTCGCCGGTGGCCAGCCGGCCACCTTCGACGGGGCCGCCGAGGCGGTCACCGACGCCGTGTCCGGCATCGGCCTCGACGTCACGGGCCTCTCGCTGGCCGACGGCAGCGGCCTGTCCACCACCGACCGGGTCCCGGTCGCGCTGCTCGCCGACCTGCTGACCGGTGCCGCCGACGGCACGCTGGCCGACGCCTCCGCCGTCCTCTCCGGGCTGCCCGTCGCCGGCTACGACGGCACCCTCGCCGAGCGCGGCGACGAGGACCCGGCGACCGCGCCGGGCTCGGTGCGCGCGAAGACCGGCACGCTGCTGGGCGTGCACGGCCTGGCCGGCACGGTGGTCACCGCGGAGGGCCGGCTGCTGGTCTTCGCCGTCCTCGCCGACGGCGCCCCGGCCAACGGGCTGGCCGCCGAGGCCGCGCTGGACGACGTCGCCTCGGCGCTGGCCGCCTGCGGCTGCCGCTAGCCGGGCGACATCCTGGAACGGCCCCCTGCAGGTGGGAGCACCCCGTCCTCCTCACCGGTGAAGGACCCCGTCCTCCCCACCCTCGCGCTCGGGGCGGGACCCGGGACGGAGCCGCACGGCGAGCCTCTGGACGGGGCCGAGTGGGGCGCAGGGGAGCCTTCCTCCGCGTAACGTGAGGCCGATGAGCAGCCCCGCACGGATGGTGGACTGGGACCTCGCCGGACGCACCGCCCGCCGCCTGGTGGGCCCCGGCCCGCAGACGACGCGGGAAGAGGCCGCCGCGGTCGTCCGAGAGCTGCACGAGGCCGCCGCCACCGCCGTCGCGCACGTCGAGGGCCTCACCGGTCTCCGCGCCGTCCCCGACGGTCCGGTACCCGAGGTCGCCGTGGTCGACCGGCCCGGCTGGGTGGACGCCAACACCCAGGGGATGTCCGCGCTGCTCGACCCGCTGGTCGACGCGCTCGCCGCCCGGCAGGAGTCCCGGCCCGGCCCGCTGGCCACCGCCATCGGCTCCCGCGCCACCGGGGTGCAGGCCGGCGGCGTGCTCGCCTTCCTCTCCTCCCGAGTGCTCGGCCAGTACGAGGTCTTCGGCACCGGTGGCCGGCTGCTGCTGGTCGCCCCGAACATCGTCGACGCCGAGCGCCGGCTGGGCGTCGACCCCAGCGACTTCCGGCTGTGGGTGTGCCTGCACGAGGTGACCCACCAGCTGCAGTTCACCGCCGTCCCGTGGCTCAAGGACCACCTCGAGGCGCAGATGGCCGAGTTCATCGAGGCCACCGACCTGGACCCCGACGTGCTGCGCGACCGGGTGCGCGACGTGCTGCGCAGCGTCCTCGACGCCGCCCGCGGCGAGGGCGGGGACGACGCCGGGCTGATGGCGCTGGTGCAGGACCCCGCACAGCGCGCCGTCCTCGACCGGGTCACCGCCGTGATGAGCCTGGTGGAGGGGCACGCCGAGTTCGTGATGGACGGCGTCGGTCCGGACGTCGTCCCGTCGGTCCGGACCCTGCGCAAGCGGTTCGCCCAGCGCCGCAAGGGCCGCGGCCCGATCGACCGCGTGCTGCGCCGGCTGCTCGGCCTCGAGCAGAAGATGCGGCAGTACGCCGAGGGCCGCGTGTTCGTCGGCGGGGTCGTCGACCTCGTCGGCATGGAGGGCTTCAACCGGGTGTGGGAGGGGCCGGAGAACCTGCCCCGCATCGAGGAGCTCACCGACCCCGCGCGCTGGGTCGAGCGGGTGCACGGCCGCCCCGCCATCCCCGCCTGAGGGCGGTGTCCGGCCCGCCGAGGGCCGTCGCGGTCCTCCGGACCGCCGTACGGCCGGGTCTGCGGGGGAGCGGGCAGCCCGTGCTCGCCGCGGTCAGCGGGGGAGCGGACTCCCTCGCCCTGGCCGCGGCCCTGGCCTTCGAGGCCCGGTCCGCCGGCGTCCGCGTCGGCGCGGTGACCGTCGACCACGGCCTGCAACCCGGCTCCGCGGGGCGGGCCGAGCGGACGGCGGAGCTGCTCCGCGGGCTCGGCCTGGACCCGGTGCTCGTCCGCCGCGTGGCGGTCGGCGCGGACGGCGGGCCCGAGGGGGGCGCCCGCACGGCGCGGTACGCGGCGCTCGCGGCTGCGGCCACCGACCTCGGCGCCCGCGTCGCGCTGGGGCACACCCTCGATGACCAGGCGGAGACCGTGCTGCTCGGGCTGGGCCGCGGCTCGGGCCCGCGCTCGGTGGCCGGCATGGTCGCCGAACGGACGACCGGCGGCGTCCTCTGGTGGCGCCCGCTGCTCGGCGTCCGCCGCGCCACCACCCGGGAGGCGTGTGCGGACCAGGGCCTGCCGGTGTGGGACGACCCCTGGAACGCCGACCCCGCCTACACCCGCGCCCGGCTGCGCGGCGAGGTGCTGCCGCTGATGGAGGAGGTGCTCGGCGGCGGCGTCGCCCCCGCCTTGGCCCGCACCGCCGACCTGCTCCGGGAGGACCTCGACGCCCTCGACGAGCTGGCCGCCGCGCAGCTGGTCCGGCTCGCCGGGGAGGCGGTCGACAGCGGCCTGCCCGCCCGCGAGCTCGTCGCGCTGCCCGCGGCGCTGCGGCGGCGGGTGCTCCGTGGGTGGCTGCGTGGCGCCGGTGTCCCCGACGTCCAGGCGGTCCACCTGCGTGCGGTGGAGGCGCTCGTCACGCACTGGCGGGGACAGGGCCGCGTGGACCTACCCGGTGGTGCAGGGGCCCTCCGGACGTCTGGCAGGCTGGTGCTGTCGCCGCCCCGTCGTGCGGGGCCCCCGTCCCGAGGACGCACCCCACACCCGCGAGGAGTCCCGCCCGTGAGCGAGCCCGCCACCGCTCCAGCAGAGCTCAGCAACGACCACGGCTACGGCCCGGACATCGACCACGTGCTGCTCAGCGAGGAGCAGATCCAGGCCAAGATCGCCGAGCTGTCCGACCAGGTCGCCAGCGACTACGCCGGGCGCGAGGTGCTGCTCGTCGGCGTCCTCAAGGGCGCGGTGCTGTTCATGAGCGACTTCGCCCGGGCGCTGCAGCTGCCCACCCAGATGGAGTTCATGGCGGTCTCCTCCTACGGCTCGGCCACCAGCTCCTCCGGCGTCGTGCGCATCCTCAAGGACCTCGACCGCGACATCAGCGACAAGCACGTGCTGGTGATCGAGGACATCATCGACTCCGGGCTGACCCTGTCCTGGCTGCTGAAGAACCTCGGCGGACGGCGCCCGGCCTCGCTCGAGGTCTGCGCCCTGCTGCGCAAGCCCGACGCGGTGAAGGTCGACGTCCCCGTGCGCTACGTCGGCTTCGACATCCCCAACGAGTTCGTCGTCGGCTACGGACTGGACTACGCCGAGCGCTACCGCGACCTGCCCTACATCGCCACGCTCAAGCCCGAGGTGTACTCGAGCTGATCGCCCGGCACCCGGTCCGCGATGACCAGCTGACGTGGTCATCGCGGGTCCTGGCTCACCATCGGTCCTGAGCCAGGACCCGCAGACGTGAGCTCAGCTGATCATCGACGACGGGGACGGTGGCGGAGCGGCTCAGGAGGAGGTCGCGGCCAGGTGTGATGGCGTGCCCACCCGCCAGGGGGTCGTCAGCGAGGACCCCGCCGTCGCACACCGGAGGCACAGGCCCGCCGGTGTACCGTCGATCCAACGACGCTGCGCCGTAGCGCCAGGGTGCCCGCCCGGGCCGCAGGGAGCGTCCCCCGGACGATCAGGAGGGTGGACGGGACAGGCCGGAGCACCCGGCCGCCCGGCATCGGTGTATGGAACGCAAGAAGATCTTCCGCTCCGTGTGGTTCTGGGTCGTCCTCGTCGTCCTCCTGGCGTTGGCGTTCTCCTCGCTGTTCCGCGGCAACGGCAGCTTCCAGGAGGTCAGCACCGCGACCGCGCTCGAGCAGATCGAGAACGGCAACGCCCGCCAGGTCACGATCAACGACAAGGAACAGACGCTCGACCTCGAGCTGACCAACCCGGTCGAGGGCAGCGACCAGATCACCGCGTCCTACCCGGTCGGTGCCGCTGACGACGTCTTCGACCTGGTCTCCGGCCTCGGGGACGACGGCGCCCCCGTCGACTTCGACACCAACGTCACGCAGGACAGCGTCCTGGTCAGCCTGCTGATCAGCTTCCTGCCGTTCGTGATCCTCCTGCTCCTGCTGTTCTGGCTGTTCAACTCCATGCAGGGCGGTGGCCGCGGGGTCATGGCCTTCGGCAAGTCCAAGGCCAAGCAGATCACCAAGGACAGCCCGAAGACGACGTTCGCCGACGTCGCCGGCGCCGACGAGGCCATCGAGGAGCTCCAGGAGATCAAGGACTTCCTGGCCAACCCGGTGAAGTTCCAGGCCGTCGGCGCGAAGATCCCCAAGGGCGTGCTGCTGTTCGGCCCGCCCGGGACCGGCAAGACGCTGCTGGCCCGCGCTGTCGCGGGCGAGGCCGGGGTGCCGTTCTTCTCCATCTCCGGGTCCGACTTCGTCGAGATGTTCGTCGGCGTGGGCGCCAGCCGCGTCCGCGACCTGTTCGAGCAGGCCAAGCAGAACGCGCCGGCGATCATCTTCGTCGACGAGATCGACGCCGTCGGCCGGCACCGCGGCGCCGGCATGGGCGGCGGGCACGACGAGCGCGAGCAGACGCTCAACCAGATGCTCGTCGAGATGGACGGCTTCGACGTCAAGGGCGGCGTCATCATGATCGCCGCCACCAACCGGCCGGACATCCTCGACCCGGCGCTGCTTCGCCCGGGCCGCTTCGACCGGCAGATCGCCGTCGACCGGCCCGACCTGCAGGGCCGCAAGCAGATCCTCGAGGTGCACGCCAAGGGCAAGCCGCTCGCCCCGGACGTCGACCTCGAGGTCGTGGCCCGCCGCACGCCGGGCTTCACCGGCGCCGACCTGGCCAACGTCCTCAACGAGGCGGCGCTGCTCACCGCGCGCACCGGTGGCTCGATGATCACCGACGCCCAGCTCGAGGAGGCCATCGACCGAGTCATCGCCGGCCCCGAGCGCAAGACGCGGGCGATGAGCGAGAAGGAGAAGAAGGTCACCGCCTACCACGAGGGCGGCCACGCCCTGGTGGCGCACGCACTGCCCAACCTGGACCCGGTGCACAAGGTGACGATCCTGCCGCGCGGCCGGTCGCTGGGGCACACCCTCGTGCTGCCGACCGAGGACAAGTACACCCAGACCCGGTCGGAGATGATCGACACCCTCGCCTACGCCCTGGGTGGCCGGGCGGCCGAGGAGCTCGTCTTCCACGAGCCCACCACCGGCGCCGGCAACGACATCGAGAAGGCGACCGCCATGGCGCGGGCGATGGTCACCCAGTACGGCATGAGCGCCAAGCTCGGCGCGGTGAAGTACGGCAGCAACGAGTCCGAGCCGTTCCTCGGCCGCGACATGGGCACCCGGCCGGACTACTCCGAGGCCGTCGCCGCCGACATCGACGCGGAGATCCGCGCCCTGATCGAGGCGGCGCACGACGAGGCGTGGGAGATCCTGGTCGAGTACCGGGGCGTCCTCGACCAGCTGGTGCTCGAGCTGATGGAGAGGGAGACCCTCTCCAAGGAGGACATGGCCCGCATCTGCGCGCCGGTCACCAAGCGTCCGTCGCTGGCCCCGTACAACGGCTTCGGCAAGCGCACGCCGTCGGACCAGCCGCCGGTGCTGACCCCGGCCGAGCGGGCCGCGCAGAACGGCAACGGCCACGTCGGCCACGGCAGCACCGCCGTGGGGGACGTGGGCGCCCCGGCGCAGAGATGAGCGAGGTCCCGGCCGAACGGGAGGACTCGCTGCTGGAGCGGCCGCGAACGGGCGTCGACCACGCCCGTGCCGCGGCCGCAGTGCGCGAGCTGCTGCTTGCCGTCGGCGAGGACCCCGACCGTCCCGGCCTGCAGGACACCCCCGACCGGGTCGCCCGCGCGTACGCGGAGACCTTCGCGGGTCTGTGGCAGGACCCGGCCGAGGTCCTGGCGACGACCTTCGACGAGGACCACGACGAGATGGTCCTGGTCAAGGACATCCCGATGTACTCGACCTGCGAGCACCACCTGGTGCCCTTCCACGGGGTCGCGCACGTCGGCTACATCCCGGGTGAGGACGGGCGGGTCACCGGCCTGTCCAAGCTGGCCCGGCTGGTGGAGGTCTACGCCCGGCGCCCGCAGGTGCAGGAGCGGATGACCAGCCAGATCGCCGACGCGCTGGCCGACGTCCTCAAGCCGCGTGGCGTGCTCGTGGTGATCGAGGCCGAGCACCTGTGCATGGCCATGCGCGGCATCCGCAAGCCCGGCTCGTCCACGGTCACCTCGGCGGTGCGCGGCATCTTCCGGGAGAACGCGGCGACCCGCAGCGAGGCGATGAGCCTCGTCCGCGGCCGGTGACCCTCCTCCCTCTCCCGCGCCCCGACCACTGCGTGGTCATGGGGGTCCTCAACGTCACGCCCGACTCCTTCTCCGACGGCGGCTGCTTCGCCGACGCCGGCACGGCGGTCGCCCACGGCCTGGCGATGCACGCCGCCGGCGCCGACTACGTCGACGTCGGCGGGGAGTCCACCCGGCCCGGCGCCGACCGGGTGGACGCCGAGGAGGAGTGCCGCCGGGTCGTCCCCGTGATCCGTGAGCTGTCCGCCGCCGGGGTGCGCGCCAGCGTCGACACCACCCGCGCCGAGGTGGCCGAGGCGGCCCTCGAGGCGGGCGCGGTGCTCGTCAACGACGTGAGCGGCGGCCTGGCCGACAAGAACATGGCCGAGCTGGTCGCCGAGGCCGGCGTCCCCTGGGTGCTCATGCACTGGCGCGGCCACAGCCGCGAGATGTACGCCGCCGCCCGGTACGGGGACGTCGTCACCGAGGTCTGCGCCGAGCTCACCGCCCGGGTCGAGGACGTCGTCGCCGCGGGCGTCGCGCCCGAGCAGCTCGTGCTCGACCCCGGCCTGGGCTTCGCCAAGCGCGCCGAGCACAACTGGCGGCTGCTGGCCGGGCTGGACCGCGTCGTCGGCCTGGGCCTGCCGGTCCTCGTCGGCGCCTCGCGCAAGTCCTTCCTCGGCCGGCTGCTCGCCGACGCCGACGGCACGCTGCGGGCGGCCGAGCAGCGGGACGCCGCCACGCTGGCCACCACGGTGCTGGCCGCGGAGGCCGGCGCCTGGGGGGTGCGGGTGCACGACGCCGCGGCCTCGGTCGACGCCGTCCGCACCGTCGCCGCCGTCCAGGCGGCGCGTCGCGAGGGAGAGCGCCGTGGCTGACCCCCACCCACCTCGCCGCCCCGACCGCATCGCCGTCCGCGGCCTGACCGCGCACGCCTTCCACGGCGTGTACGAGGCCGAGCGCCGGCTGGGGCAGACCTTCCGCGTCGACGCCGTCCTGGAGCTCGACACCGCGCCGGCCGCCGCCGACGACGACCTCGAGCGCACGGTCAACTACGCCGAGCTGGCCCTCGCGCTGCACAGCGTGCTGACGGGGGAGCCGGTCGACCTGCTGGAGACCCTCGCCCAGCGGCTGGCCGACGTCTGCCTGGACGACCCGCTGGTCGACGCAGTCGAGATCACCGTGCACAAGCCGGAGGCCGACCTCGGCGTTCCCTTCGACGACG
Source organism: Geodermatophilus sp. URMC 65 (assembly GCF_053502545.1). Taxonomy (NCBI): domain Bacteria; kingdom Bacillati; phylum Actinomycetota; class Actinomycetes; order Geodermatophilales; family Geodermatophilaceae; genus Geodermatophilus; species Geodermatophilus sp. URMC 65. Next base: position 2,006,853 of record NZ_CP199954.1, on the reverse strand, counting down.
TCACGGTCGGCATCCGGCGGGAGCGGACGTGACACGGGCGGTCCTGTCGCTGGGGGCGAACCTGGGGGACCGCGCCGCCGCGCTGCGCGCCGCGATCACCGCGCTCAAGGACGACGGCGTGCTGGTGGCCCGCTCGACGTTGTTCGAGACCCCGCCGTGGGGGCCGGTCGAGCAGCCGCCGTACCTCAACGCGGTGGTCGTCGTCCGTGGCGACCGGGACGCCGTCGGCTGGCTGGCCCGCGCGCACGAGCTGGAGCAGGCCGCCGGGCGCACCCGCGACGTGCGCTGGGGCCCGCGCACCCTCGACGTCGACGTCGTCACGGTCACCGGGGACGACGGCCGGCCGGTCCTCTCCGACGACCCCGCGCTCACGCTGCCGCACCCCCGGGCGCACGAGCGGGCCTTCGTGCTCGTGCCGTGGGCCAGCCTCGACCCCACCGCGGTGCTGCCGGGCCGCGGCCGGGTGCGCGAGCTGCTGGCCGCGTTGCCGCCGGAGGACGTCGCGGCCGTCGTCCGCTGGGAGCACCTGCATTGAGACCCGTGAGCCGGCGGGACCTGCTGGTCCTCGGTGCCGGTCTGGCCGTCGCCGCCTGGCTGGTGGTGCGGGCGAGCTACGGCGCGCTCCCCGCGCTGCGCTGGTGGCTGCCGGTGCCGCTCGGCGTGCTGGCCCTGGCCGAGGCCCTCGGCGCCCGCACCCTGCGCGCCCGGCTGGCCGCCCAGCGGGACCGCCGTCCCCCGGCCGAGCGGGGCAGCGCGCCGGTCCGGCCGGTCGAGCCCATGCTCGTGGCCCGGCTCGCGGTCCTGGCCCAGGCCAGCGCCTACGTCGGCGCGGCGTTCGTCGGCATCTGGGTGGGCGTGCTGCTCTACGTGGGGCCGGCGGTCCCGCGGCTGCAGACCGCCGGGTCCGACACCGTCACCGGGGTCGTCGGGGTGGTCTGCGCCGCGGCGCTGGTCGCTGCGGCGCTGTGGCTGGAGTCGGTCTGCCGCATCCCGCCGGGCCCCGACGACGAGCAGCCGCCGGGAGCGGTGCGCGGCTGATCATCGTCAGGTGGACCGGTCGCGGGGGCCCGGAGGGGTCCCCGACCGGGACACGGCAGCGGCTCAGCGGCGCTCGGGGGCGGCACCTGGCCGCGGTGTCGGCCGGGAGGCCGACGACGTGATCGACCTCCGCAGCGTCGCGTGCACCGAGGACGGGGTGAGCACGCCGAGGTAGCGGTCGCCGTCGAGCACCGGCACCCACCCGGCGTCGGTCTGCAGGATCGTGGCCAGCGCCGTCCGCAGCGAGGCCTGCACCGGCACCGCGCCGTCCGAGCGGACGACGGCCGAGGCGACCGTCCCCGCGCCCGCGGCGCGGTCGGCCGGCAGCCACCCGGCCGGGCGGCCGCCGTCGTCGAGCACGACCGCCCAGCCGGCACCGGTGCGGTCGAGCGCCGCCCCGGCCTCCGCGAGCCCGTCGAGCAGCCCCACGACCGGCGGCTGCTCGAGGTCGGCGGGCTCGATCGGGGTCACGGCGAGCCGCTTGAGCCCGCGGTCGGCGCCGACGAAGTCGGCCACCGTCCGGTTGGCCGGCCGGCCCAGCAGCTCGGCGGGTGGGGCGAACTGCTCGACGTGCCCGCCGCCGCTCATCACCGCGATGCGGTCGCCGAGCCGCACCGCCTCCTCGATGTCGTGGGTGACGAAGACGATCGTCTTGCGCACCGTCTCCTGCAGCCGGAGGAACTCCGACTGCAGCCGCTCGCGCACCACCGGGTCGACGGCGGAGAACGGCTCGTCCATCAGCAGGACGCCGGGGTCGGCAGCCAGCGCCCGGGCCACGCCGGCCCGCTGCCGCTGCCCGCCGGAGAGCTGGGCGGGGTAGCGGTCGCCGTGGACGGCGGGGTCGAGGCCGACCAGGGTGAGCAGCTCCTCGACCCGGTCGCGGATCTCGCGGCGGTCCCAGCCCAGCAGCCGGGGGACGGTCGCGACGTTGGCCCGCACGGTCTGGTGGGGGAAGAGCCCGACGCTCTGGATGACGTAGCCGATGCGGCGGCGCAGCCGGTCGGCGTCGACCCGGGTGACGTCCTCGCCGCCGAGCAGGATGCGGCCGGTCGTCGGCTCGATGACCCGGTTGACCATCTTCATCGTCGTCGTCTTGCCGCAGCCCGACGGGCCCACCAGCACCGACAGCTCTCCGGCCGCGAACGTGAGGTCGAGCTCGGCCACGCCCACGGTGCCGTCGGGGTAGACCTTGCTGACCCCCTCGAGCCGGATCTCGGGGGCGCCGCCGGCCGCGGGTTCCGCCCCGCGCAGCGCCCGAGCGGCGGCAGTAGCGTCCACGACGTGGCCTCCCTGGGTGCGCTGAGCGCGACGAGCGACCCGGCGGCCCCGGTGCTCGCCGCGGACGAGGCGCCGAACCCCTGGTTCGACCCGTCCTACGTGACCGACAACTGGGACACCATTGTGGGGTACCTCGGCCAGCACGTCAGGCTCACCGTCGGTGCCGTGCTGCTCGGCGCGCTGATCGCGCTGCCGCTCGCGCTGCTCGCCCGGCGCACCCGGTTCCTGGCCGGCCCGGTCCTCGGCCTGAGCTCGGTCGTCTACACCATCCCGTCGCTGGCGATGTTCGCCTTCCTCGCGCCGTTCACCGGTCCGCTGTCGGCCACCACGGTGCTGATCGGGCTGACGCTCTACACGCTGGTGATCCTGGTGCGGAACTTCCTCGCGGGGCTGCAGGGCGTGCCCGCCGACGTGCGCGAGGCCGCCCGCGGCATGGGCTACGGCTCCACGCGGCTGTTCCTCCGGGTCGACCTGCCGCTGGCCCTGCCGGCCTTCATGGCCGGCCTGCGGATCGCCACGGTCTCCACCGTCGCCCTGGTCACCGTCGGGGTCATCACCGGCAACGGCGGGCTGGGACAGCTGATCATCGGCGGCCTCAACTCCAACTTCTACCGGGCCGAGATCGTCACCGGCGCCGTCGGCTGCGTACTGCTCGCGCTGGTCGCCGACGTGCTGATGGCCGGGCTGGAACGGCTGCTCACCCCGTGGACGAGGGCCCTGCGGTGAGCGCCTTCGGCGAGGCGCTCGTCTACCTCAACGACCCGTTCAACTGGACCCGGACCGGCGGCATCCTCGACCTGCTGGTCCAGCACCTTCGGATCTGCGCGCTGGCCGTGCTGCTCGCCGCCGTCCTCGCCGTCCCCACCGGGGTGCTGCTGGGTCGCACCGGCCGGGGCGCCGGAGCGGTCGTCGTCGTCTCGAACGTGAGCCGGGCCGTGCCCACCCTCGCCCTGCTCACCGTCCTGGCGGTGACCCCGCTCGGGTTCAGCGAGACCGGCACCGTCCTGGCGCTGGCCGCCTTCGCCGTCCCCCCGATGCTCACCAACACCTACGTGGGCTTCCGCGAGGTCGACCACGACGTGCGCGAGGCCGCTCGGGCGATGGGCATGAGCCGCGGCCAGATGCTGACCCGGGTGGAGTTCCCGCTCGCCCTGCCGCTGGTCGCGACCGGCGTGCGGACGGCGGCGGTGCAGGTCGTGGCCACCGCGACCCTGGCCGCGCTGGTCGGCGGGGGAGGGCTCGGGCGGATCATCAACCTCGGCTTCGGCCAGCAGGACCACGGCGTGATCCTGGCCGGCGCCGTGCTGGTGGCCGCCCTGGCGCTGCTCACCGAGCTCCTGCTCGTGCTGCTCTCGACCGCGGTGACGCCCGGCCCGCGCCGGTGGCCGCTGCGGCCGGTGCGAGCGCCGCGAGCCGGCGAGCCGGAGCCGACGTCGTCGGGCGTGCCGCTGTGAGGGGCGTGTCTTCGTAACAACCGGACAACACCTGGCCGGTGCGCGTGGCCGCGCGGGGGTGGTCAGGAGTTGCATGGCCTGCGCGGGGCTCCCCCCCCGCCAGACACGCGCCGCGGTCCCGTGGCCGCGCGGGACACAGAAGGCGGGCCACATGCGCAGCCGTGCACGGATCCTCGTCCCCCTGGCCCTCACCGGGCTGCTGCTCACCGCCTGCGGCGAGTCCGGCTCCTCCGGCACCGGCGGCGCCGAGGCCAGCGGCGGCGCCTCCGGTGACGCCTGCGCCCCCGTGGCCGGCGAGCAGCTGGTCGTGCTCGAGGACGACAAGCAGCTGCAGAACGCCGACAACGTCGTCCCGGCGGTCAACATGGCCGCCGCGCAGGCCAACCCGGCGCTGCTGCCCGCGCTCGACGCGGTGTCGGCCGCGCTGACCACCGAGGAGCTCATCGGGCTCAACGCCGCCGTCGACCTCGAGCGGCAGAGCGCCGAGGAGGTCGCGGCCGCCTGGGTCGAGGAGAACATCGACACCGCAGCCCTCGAGCAGGGCAGCGGCCCGATCGCGGTCGGCGGCTCCACCTTCACCGAGTCGACGATCCTGGCGAACGTCTACGCCGACGTCCTCGACGCCGCCGGCTTCGACGCCTCGGTGCGCGAGGTCGGCAACCGCGAGCTCTACCTGCCGGCGCTCATGTCCGGCTCGGACATCCAGGTCTTCCCGGAGTACCTGTCGACGGTGACCGAGTTCCTCAACCGGCAGGCCAACAGCCCGAGCGCCGAGCCGGTCGCCAGCGGTGACGTGCAGGAGACGGTGAGCGCGCTGCAGCCGCTCGCCGAGCAGGCCGGCCTGGTCTTCGGCGAGCCGTCGGAGGCCGCCGACCAGAACGCCTTCGCCGTGACCCAGGCCTTCGCAGAAGGGCTGGGCGTCTCCACCCTGTCCGAGCTGGCCGACGCGTGCGCCGACGGGTCGCTGGTCCTGGGTGGTCCCACGGAGTGCCCGGAGCGACCGTTCTGCCAGCCCGGCCTGGAGGAGACCTACGGCCTGCAGTTCGCCGACTTCCGCGAGCTGGACGCCGGCGGCCCGCTGACCAAGGCGGCGCTGCAGCGGGGTGAGATCTCCATCGGCCTGGTCTTCAGCTCCGACGGCGCGCTCGCGCAGCAGGGGTGAGCCGGCGCTCCCGCAGCGTCGTCGCCCGCCCGGCGTCTCGTCGATGCGTTCCGTGGTCGAGATCCTGCGCATCGTTACCCTGATCGCCATGCGGGGGGACCGGGACGACGCGCCGGCGCGCCGCTACGGCCACCGCCGCCGGCCCGCTGATCCGCCGTCCCCGGCACTGCGGACGGCGGGCCTGGCCGCGGGCACCTGCCTCGCGGTCGCGGCCACCGTCGTCGTCTTCCTGACCGACGATCCGCAGGTCCTGCGGCTCGCCGTCGTCGGTGCGGCCTGGGCGTTCGTCCTCGCCGCGCTGGTCAGGTCCCGGCCTGCCGCTGACGTGTCCTCGCCGGCCCAGGGACAGCTGGCTGCCGCCGAGCGCGCCGACCTCGAGCGGGCGGCGGCCGAGCGGGAGGCCGAGCTGCGACTGGCCCACGAGCGCGAACCGGAGCACGGGGTCGCCGCCCGCCGGGAGCACGAGCTGCGGGTGGAGAACGACCTGCGGCGCACCGTCGAGCAGTCGGTGCGCGCCGAGCTGGCGGCGCTGCGCGCGGAGCTGGCCTCGGTCGGCGAGCTGCGCCGCGAGGTGGCCGAGGTCGCCGGGCTGCGCCGGGACCTGGCCGGGCTCGCCGAGCTGCGCACCGCCCTGGCCGGCCTCGACCTCACCGCCCTGGCCGAGCTGCGCACCGACGTCGGTCGCCTGCGCACCGAGCTCCGCGAGCAGCTCTCCGGCGGGATGCTCGTCGAGCGCGTCATGCTGCCCACCCCGTCCGCCCGGTCCGCACCCGAGCCCGCCGCGCCGCGGACGCTGGAGGCCGACAGCTGGACCTCCCCGGCGCCGGATCCGACCGCCGCCCGGCCGGCCGTGGGGGCCGACGAGCCGCCTGCGGGCACCTGCCAGCCGGACCAGGTCCGCGCCGAACCGCGCCGGGCGTCCGCGACGCCACCCCCGCCGCCGCTGGACCGGCCGGCCGGCCGGTCGCCGCTGACCCCGCCGGCCACGCCCCGGCCCGAGGCCGAACCGCACCGGCGCCGCACCGACGCCCCGGCTCCCACGGCTGCGCTGCTGCCGGACGCGACGCTGACCACCGAGCGCCCGGTCGCCCAGCGGGAGCGCCCGCCCGTCCCCGGAGCGGCCGTACCGACGGCCGAGGCACCCGCCCCGGCGGACGAGGACCCCGCTCGACGGCTCGCCGACCTGGTCGCCGAGAGCGGCCTCACCCCGCCGTCCGGCGGCCGCCGCCGGCGCCGCTACCGGGAGGACGGCGAGGGCGACGACGTCCTGGCCCGGGTGCTCGGCCGCTGAAGCGGCCCCCTTGCAGGGTCCCGCCGCGAGCCTGCGAGCGGTGGGGGGCAAGGGGGTCCTTGCTCAGGCGGGACCGCGGGACAGGGCGCCGCCGTCGAGCACCAACGTCTGGCCGGTGACCCAGCTCGCGCCGTCGCCGAGCAGGTAGGCCGCCGCCTCGCCGACGTCCTCGGGCACGCCCAGCCGGCCCACGGGGTACTGCGCGGCGACCTCGGCCTCCCGGCCCTCGTAGAGCGCCCCGGCGAAGCGGGTCTTGACCACCGCCGGTGCGACCGCGTTGACCCGCACCGTCGGGCCGAGCTCGACGGCGAGCTGGGTGACGAGGTTGACCAGCGCCGCTTTGCTGACGCCGTAGCCGCCGATCATGGGGGAGGCCTTGAGCCCGGCCACCGAGGCGACGACCAGCACCGAGCCGCCGTGCTCGGCCATCCAGGCTCGCCACGCCTCCTGGACCAGGCCGAGGGTGCCGACGACGTTGGTGTCGAGGATCTTGCGGAAGCCGTCCAGCGAGAGGTCCACCAGCGGGCCGTAGACCGGGTTGATGCCGACGTTGCCGACCAGCATCTCCAGGCTGCCGAAGGTGTCGACGGCGGTGCGCACGGCCTCGGCCCGGTGCCCGGCGTCCCCCGCGTTGCCGGCGACGCCCACCGCCACCTCCTGGCCGCCCAGTGCGGACACCGCCTCGGCCAGCGCGTCGGGCTTGCGACCGGTCACGACGACCCGCGCCCCGCGCGCCACCAGGCTCTGCGCGATCGCCAGGCCGATGCCCCGGCTCCCGCCGGTGACCAGCGCCGTTCGTCCCTCGAGGGTGCCCACCCGGATCCTCCCGCCGTGCGTCTGCGTTGCCGCCGGACACCGTAGGTGCCGTGCCCACCGGTGGGCACGGCACCCGGGGGCACGGAACGGCCGAGCGCCGGCGAGGCCGTGCAGTGACCCACCCCACAGGAGCGAGGCGTTGCACCCGCCCCGGACCGGTCACACACTCGCCTTCGGCGTGACACCCGCGTGACACCTCCGGTCGCAGCGGACTCGAGCGCCGGCACCACCGCAGGACCGCAACACGCGACGGGCTCCGACGGGGGAGCCCGCGACCACCGAGTCCGGTACCCGCGAGGGACTGGAACGAGAGGTGCACCGATGCCTGCTGCCCGCAGGACGCTCCGCGCTGCCGGCCTGAGCCCGGCGGACACCGCCCCCGCCCGTCTCCGCGTCGGCATCGTCGGCGCCGGGCGCGTCGGCGCCGTCCTGGGCGCCGCCCTGACCGCCGCCGGCCACGACGTGGTCGCCGCCGCCGGCCTCTCCACCGCCTCCGCCGAGCGCGCCGCCCGGCTGCTGCCCGGCGTGCCGCTGCTGCCCGCCGACGAGGTCGTGGCCGCCGCCGACCTCGTGGTGCTCGCCGTCCCCGACGACAGCCTGGCCGGTCTCGTCTCCGGCCTGGCCGGGACCGGCGTCTGGCGGGCCGGCCAGCTGGCCTTCCACACCTCCGGCGCCCACGGCCTGGCCGTCCTCGCCCCGGCCGCACGGGCCGGCGTCCTGCCGCTGGCGCTGCACCCGGCCATGACCTTCACCGGGGCCCCCGAGGACGCCGACCGCCTGACCGGCGCCCCCTTCGGCGTCACCAGCGCCCCGGAGCACCGACCGGTGGCCGAGACGCTGGTCCTGGAGATGGGCGGCGAGCCGTTCCTCGTCGCCGAGGCCGACCGCGGGCTGTACCACGCCGCGCTGGTCACCGGCGCCAACCACCTGGTCACGCTGGTCGCCGAGGCCGCGGACCTGCTGCGCACCGCGGGCGTCGCCGAGCCCGGCCGGGTGCTCACCCCGCTGCTCACCGCCGCGCTCGACAACGGCCTGCGCCGCGGCGACCGCGGGCTCACCGGCCCGGTCAGCCGCGGGGACGTCGGCACCGTGCGCCGGCACCTGGACACCCTCACCGAGCGGGCGCCGGACTCGGTGGCGGCGTACGTCGCGCTGGCCCGGCGCACCACCGAGCGCGCGCTGGCGACCGGCCGGCTCAAGCGGCACGAGGGCGCCCCGCTGGCCGACCTGCTCGACGGCCACGTTCCGGGTTCCCTCGCGAGCGAGCGAGCGGAGGGGTGAACGTGGTCCTCCTACCGGCGGGCTCCCGGTGACCACCTCCCCGGCCGTCGCCGAGACCGTCGCCGAGCTGCGCGGGCTCGTCGCCGGGCTGCCCGGCCCGGTCGCGCTGGTGCCCACGATGGGCGCCCTGCACGAGGGCCACCGCGCCCTGGTGCGCGCCGCCCGGGAGCGGGCCGGCAGCGTCGTCGTCTCGGTGTTCGTCAACCCCACCCAGTTCGGTCCGGGCGAGGACTTCGACCGCTACCCGCGCACCTGGGACGCCGACCTGGCCGCGCTGGCCGAGGAGGGCGCCGACGCCGTCTTCCACCCGCCGGTCGACGAGGTCTACCCGCCGGGCGCGGTGGGCGTGGCCGTCCACCCCGGCCCGCTGGGCGACGTCCTCGAGGGGGCCGTCCGCCCCGGCCACTTCACCGGCGTGCTGACCGTCGTCGCCAAGCTGTTCGGGCTGGTCCGGCCCGACCTCGCCGTCTTCGGCGAGAAGGACTACCAGCAGCTCACGCTCGTCCGGGCGATGGCCCGCGAGCTGGCGCTGGGCGTCGAGGTCGTGGGCGTGCCCACCGTCCGGGAGGACGACGGGATGGCGCTGTCCTCCCGGAACCGCTACCTCTCCCCGGAGCAGCGGGCCACCGCCACCACGATCTCGCGGGCGCTGCACGCGGGGGCCGCGGCCGGTCCGCAGGGCGCCGGGGCTGTCCTGGGCGCCGCGCGCTCCGTCCTCGCCGAGGCGCCCGGCCTGCTGCAGGACTACCTGGAGCTGACCGATCCCGACCTCGGGCCCCCGCCGCCCGCCGGCCCGGCCCGGCTGCTCGTCGCCGCCCGCGCCGGCAGCACCCGACTCATCGACAACACCGCTCTGACGCTGGGAGACGCGCGATGATGCGCACGATGCTCAAGTCCAAGATCCACCGCGCGACGGTCACCCAGGCCGACCTGCACTACGTGGGCTCGGTGACGATCGACGAGGACCTCCTCGACGCCGCCGACCTGGTCCCCGGCGAGCAGGTCGCCATCGTCGATGTCACCAACGGCGCCCGGCTGGAGACCTACGTCATCCCCGGCGAGCGGGGCAGCGGCGTCATCGGCATCAACGGCGCCGCCGCGCACCTGGTGCACCCCGGCGACCTGGTGATCCTGATCAGCTACGGCCTGATGGACGAGACCGAGGCCACGTCGTACACCCCGAAGGTCGTGCACGTCGACGCCGCCAACCGCGTCGTCGAGCTCGGTGGCGACCCCTCTGCCCCGGTCCCCGGCGCCTCCGACCACGAGCGGAGCCCGCTCGCGTCACGGCCTCGTCCCGGGTTCCCCCGCGAGCGTGCGAGCGGAGGGGACGACGAGCAGGAGGACCCCCTCCTCACCGCCCCTCGCATGCCCGGGGCGGGACCCGGGAGGGGGTCGGGAGCGCGCAGCGACCTGGGCGTCCCCGTCCGGTGACCACCCTGGCGGCCGGGCGCGTGACCGGGCTCCCGCGGCGCCTCGCCGCGCCGGCGCCCGGCTGGGAGCTGGCCGCCGACGTCTGCGTCGTCGGCTCCGGCATCGCCGGGCTGTGCGTGGCGCTGCACGCCCGGGCGGCCGGGCTCTCGGTCGCCGTCGTCACCAAGGTCCGGGTGGACGACGGGTCGACCCGCTGGGCGCAGGGCGGCATCGCCGCCGTGCTCGACCCCGCCGACACCGCCGAGGCGCACGCCCGCGACACCGAGGTCGCCGGGGTGGGGCTGTGCGAGCCCGACGCGGTCTCCGTGCTGGTGCACGAGGGCCCCGAGCGGCTGCGCCAGCTGATCGACTGGGGCGCGGCCTTCGACCGCGACCCCGACGGGCGGCTGCTGCTCACCCGCGAGGGCGGGCACTCCGCGGACCGGATCGTGCACGCCGGCGGCGACGCCACCGGCTCGGAGGTGCAGCGCGCGCTGCAGGACGCCGTCCGGGCCGACCCCGGCGTCACCCTCGTCGAGCACGCGATGGTGCTCGACCTGCTCACCGACGCCACCGGCCGCGCCGCGGGCGTCACCCTGCACGTGCTGGGCGAGGGCAGCGCCGACGGCGTCGGCGCGGTGCGCGCCCGCGCGGTCGTGCTCGCCACCGGTGGCATGGGGCAGGTCTACGCCGCCACCACCAACCCGCCGGTCTCCACGGGGGACGGCGTCGCCCTCGGCCTGCGCGCCGGCGCGGTCGCCACGGACCTGGAGTTCGTCCAGTTCCACCCCACCGCCCTGTACCTGGGCCCGGACGCGCGCGGCCAGCAGCCGCTGGTCAGCGAGGCGCTGCGCGGCGAGGGCGCGGTGCTGCGCGACGGGGCCGGGGAGCGGTTCATGGTCGGTGTCCACCCGCTGGCCGAGCTTGCACCCCGCGACGTCGTGGCCAAGGGGATCACCCGGGTGCAGCTGCGCGACGGCGTCGACCACGTCTGGCTCGACGCCCGCGCGGTGCCGGACCTCGCGGGGCGCTTCCCGACGATCGTGGCCAGCTGCCGCGCGGCCGGCGTCGACCCGGTCACCGACCTGGTGCCGGTCACCCCGGCGGCGCACTACGCCTCGGGCGGTCTAATCACCGACCTGGCCGGCCGGACGACGGTGCCCGGGCTGTACGCCTGCGGTGAGGTGGCCTGCACCGGCGTGCACGGGGCCAACCGGCTGGCCTCGAACTCGCTGCTCGAGGGGCTGGTCTTCGCCGCCCGCATCGGCGCGCAGCTCGCCGCGGGGCTGCCGCCGTCGTCCCCCGTCGCTGCGGTGGACGACGCGCCGTCCGGGCTGCTCGACCCCGACGGCCGGCGGGACGTCCCCGAGACGATGTCGGCGCGGGTCGGCGCGCTGCGCAGCGGCGCGGGGCTGGCCGAGGCGACCGGCCGGCTGGCCGCCCTGGCCGCGGGGCTCGGCCCGGACGTCGCGCCCGGCGTGGCCGGCTGGGAGGCCACCGACCTGCTCACCGTGGCCGGCGCGCTGGCGACCGTGGCCGCGGTCCGCGAGGAGACCCGCGGCTGCCACTGGCGCGAGGACCACCCCGGGACCGAGGAGGACTGGCGGGTGCACCTGGACGTGCGGCTGGACGGGGACGGCGCACTGCAGGTGACCCGCCGCCCGGTGGGGGTGCCGTTGGTGAGGGGCTGGTGAGCGAGCGTGCGAGCTCACCTGCTGGGCGGGCGGGGGTGGGAGTGGTGAGCGAGCGTGCGAGCCCACCGCTGGGTGGGACGGGGGCAGCCGCAGTGAGCGCCGACCCCCGCTCGCTGGAGGGGAGCGGACTGGACGAGGCGTGGGTGACCGAGCTGGTCGAGCGCACCCTCGCCGAGGACCTCACCGGCGGTGCGCCGCTGCCGAGCGCCCCCGACCTGGCGGTCGCGCACGACGTCACCAGCGCCGCGACCGTGCCGGCCGCGCAGCTCGGCACCGCGGACCTGGTCGCCCGCGCCGACGGCGTCGTCGCCGGCCTGCCGGTCGCCGCCCGCGTCTTCACCCGGCTCGCCCCCGGCGCCACGCTCACCGCGGGCGCCACCGACGGCGACCGGGTGGCCCGGGGGGACGTGCTGCTGACCGTGCGCGGGCCGGTGCGCGCCCTGTTGGCCGCCGAGCGCAGCGCGCTGAACATCGCCAGCCGGGCCAGCGGCATCGCCACCCTCACCCGCCGGTGGGTCGACGCGGTCGAGGGCACCGGCGCCGTCGTCCTCGACACCCGCAAGACCACGCCCGGGCTGCGACCGCTGGAGAAGTACGCCGTCCGCTGCGGCGGCGGGTCGAACAAGCGCATGGGGCTCTACGACGTCGCCATGGTCAAGGACAACCACGTCGCCGCGGCGGGCTCGGTGGCCGCGGCCGTCGCCGCGGTGCGCGAGCGGGCGCCGCGGGTCGCGGTGCAGGTCGAGGTCGACGTGCCCGCGCAGGCGGTCGAGGCGGTCGAGGCCGGCGCGGACTTCCTGCTCTGCGACAACATGCCGCCCGAGGTCCTGCGCGAGGTCGTCGCCCTGGTCGGCGGGCGGGCCGAGCTGGAGGCCACCGGCGGGCTGACCCTCGAGGTGGCCCGCGCGGTCGCCGAGACCGGCGTCGACTTCCTGTCGGTCGGCGGGCTCACCCACTCCGCGCCGATCCTCGACCTCGCGCTCGACCTGCGGGCGGGCTGACCGGTGCTGCTCACCGTCGACGTCGGCAACAGCCAGACCGTCCTGGCCACCTTCGACGGGCCGCGCCGGGTCGGGTGCTGGCGGGTGACGACGGCGCCGCGGGCCACCAGCGACGAGCTGCGGATGCTCTGGCGCGGGCTGCTGCACGACACCGAGGTCACCGGGGTGTCGGCCTGCTCGACGGTGCCCGCGCTGCTCCCGGCGCTGCGCACCCTGCTCGACTCCCTCGACGTGCCCGTCGTCCTCATCGGGCCCGGCGTGCGGACCGGCGTCCCGCTGCACGTGGACAACCCGCGCGAGGTCGGCGCCGACCGGGTGGTCACCGCGCTGGCCGCGCACGAGCTGTACGGACGCCGTCCCGACGGCGGCGGGCGCCCGGTCGTCGTCGTCGACTTCGGCACCTCCACCAACGTCGACGCCGTGGGCCCCGACGGGCAGTTCCTCGGCGGCGCGCTGGCCCCCGGCGTCGAGGTCAGCCTCGAGGCGTTGGCCTCCCGCGCGGCGCAGCTGCGCTCGGTGGAGCTGACCGTGCCGCCGCAGGCGATCGGCAAGAACACCGTCGCGGCGCTGCAGTCGGGCCTGGTGCTGGGCTTCGCCGGTCTGGTCGACGGACTGGTCGCGCGGATCGCCGCCGAGCTGGTCGCGCAGTTCAGCGCCGCGCCGGTCGTCGTCGCCACCGGTGGGCTGGCGCCGTTGGTGGCCGGCAGCTGCCGCTCGATCGGCGAGCGGGAGCCCGACCTCACCGTGCACGGGCTGCGGCTGGCCTTCGAGCGGCACGAGGCCGGTCTCCGTCACCCGCCGAGCCGGAGATCGGCCGCCCCGTAGGGTGGCGACCCGTGACCGAGGTACCGCCGCCCGACGACGAACTCCCTGAACAGCTCCGGGTGCGCCGGGCGAAGCTGGACCGGATGCGCGAGGCCGGCCTCGACCCCTACCCGGTCGCCGTCGCCCGCACGGCCACCCTGGCGGAGGTCCGGGCGAAGCACCCCGACCTCGAGCCGGACACGATGACCGGCGAGCGGGTCGGTGTCACCGGGCGGGTGATCTTCGTCCGCAACACCGGCAAGCTGTGCTTCGCGACGCTGCGCGAGGGCGACGCCGAACTGCAGGCGATGCTCTCCCTCGACCGGGTCGGTGAGGAGTCGCTGGCCGCGTGGAAGGCCGACGTCGACCTCGGCGACCACGTGTTCGTCGAGGGCGAGGTCGGGACGTCGCGGCGCGGCGAGCTCTCGGTGTTCGCCGACTCCTGGCAGCTGACCGCCAAGGCGCTGCGGCCGCTGCCGGTGGCGCACAAGCCGATGAGCGAGGAACTGCGGGTCCGCCGCCGGTACGTCGACCTCATCGTCCGCGACGAGGCCCGCCGCACCGTCCGGCAGCGCTCCACGGTGATGTCGACGTTGCGTCGGGAATTGACCGCACGCGGTTATCTCGAGGTCGAGACGCCGATGTTGCAGACGGTGCACGGGGGTGCTGCGGCACGGCCGTTCCGCACGCACATGAACGCATTCGACCTCGACCTGTACCTGCGGATCGCGCCGGAGCTGTTCCTCAAGCGGTGCATCGTCGGGGGGCTGGAGCGCGTCTTCGAGATCAACCGCAACTTCCGCAACGAGGGTGCCGACAGCACGCACTCGCCGGAGTTCGCGATGCTCGAGGCGTACCAGGCCTATGCCGACTACCAGGTGATGGCCACGCTCACCCGTGAACTGACACAGGAATGTTGCGAAGCGCTGTTCGGCGACCACGTTGCGCGACACAACGACGGCACCGAGATCGATCTGTCGGGGGAGTGGCGGCAGGTGCCCCTCCACACGCTGGTCTCCGAGGCCGTCGGCGAGGAGGTCGCACCCGAGACGCCGCTGGAGACCCTGCGCGCCCTCGCCGAGCGGCACGACGTCGGCGTGGACCCGGCGTGGCTGCCCGGCAAGGTCGTCGAGGAGCTGTTCGAGGCCCTGGTGCAGGACACGCTGCAGGAACCCACCTTCGTCATGGACTACCCGGTGGACACCTCGCCGCTGACCCGCGCGCACCGATCCCGGCCGGGCCTCGCCGAGAAGTGGGACCTCTACATCGCCGGCGTCGAGCGGGCGACGGCCTACTCCGAGCTGGTCGACCCGGTGGCGCAGCGCGAGCGCCTGGTCACCCAGTCCCGCCTCGCCGCCGAGGGGGACCCCGAGGCGATGGCCTTCGACGAGGACTTCCTGGAGGCACTCGAGTACGGGATGCCGCCGACCGGTGGCATGGGGATGGGCATGGACCGACTGATGATGACGCTCACCGGATTGGGCATCCGGGAGACCATCCTCTTCCCGTTGGTGCGGCCGCTCTCCCCCTGAACCGGGCAGTGCACTTCCTCACTCCATTGTGCAGGGTGTGTTTCCCCGCGCCGTGAATGGTCTATGGTGCTCTCCGACAGAGAAAAGGGCTGCGGGCTCGGGGCCGGAAGTCCCCGTTGCACGGAGCGACGCGGGAGTGGAGCAGGCGAATGGCGCGCAAGGTCCAGGTCATCCTCAGTGACGACCTCGATGAGAACGTCGCCGCGGACGAGACGGTGAGTTTCTCGCTGGACGGCACGAACTACGAGATCGACCTGTCGGAGAAGAACGCGGAGGAGTTGCGGAACGCGTTCTCCCGTTACGTGCAGGCGGCGCGCAAGGTGGGGCGCGGCAGCGGCCGGGCCTCCGGGGGCGGCCGGTCGCGCGCCACCGGTGGTGGCGGCGGCGGTCGCATGGACCGCGAGCAGGCCGGCGCCATCCGCGACTGGGCTCGCAAGAACGGCCACGCGGTCAGCGACCGCGGGCGCATCCCGGCCAGCGTCGTCGAGGCCTACGAGGCCGCGCACTGACGTAAGGACCCCCTTGCCCCCCACCGCTCGCGAGCTCGCGGCGGGACCCTGCAAGGGGGCCACCCGTCCTCCTCACCCTTCGCAGGCTCAGGGTGAGCCTCTGGACGGGGTCGATGCACAGCCGGCCGGCGGCCCGGCACCCTCGAGGAGGGTGCCGGGCCGTCGCCGTCCGTGCCGCGGTCGGTCGCTCACCCAGCGTCACCGGCGGTCCGCGGTAGGGACTTTCGACCCTGGGGTGTTCCGGACTGTTTCGTGACGGTTGGTGCATGAGCCAGGACGCGGCCGAGTCCACCGTTCCGCGCGACCCGGGGGCCCTCACCGACCGCAGGCCGGTGGACCCCTCTCCCCAGGCCCCGAGCTTCACCGCCAGCCTCGACCAGCGCCACGGCGTCGTCCGGGCCCGCGGACACCTCGACGTCCTCGCCGCGGACCTGCTCCGCGGCAGCATCGTCGCCCTGCAGCGGAGGGGGCACCGGCAGATCACCGTCCGCCTCGAGCCCCTGGCCACCGCTGACGACGCCGCCCGCGAGGCGCTCGCCCGGCTCGCCGGCACGCTGGCCGCCGAGGGTGTCCGGCTGGTGGTCGAGTGAGCACCGTCGAGGGGCCCTGGTCCGCCGCGGGACGCCGTCCCGACGCCGTCCCGGGCGAGGGTCACTGGACCGTCGGCGTGGACGTGGCGGCCCCCCACTCGCCCTGGGGAGAGACCTCGCCCAGCCGGCTGCACGCGGTCGGGGACGCCGGGCTGATCGCCGGCCGGGCCCTCTGCCTCGCTCCGGTCACCCTGCTCGACCCGGCCCTGTGGGTGTGGCCGGACGACGGCGACGAGGAGTGGCCGCTCTGCTGGGTCTGCCTCGCGCTGACCTGCTGAGCGCCGGCTCCTCGCGGCCCTCCCGCCTCTCCCGCCACCGGCGTTCCTCGACGCACCGTCCGCTCTGGGCGTAACCGGTCCGGAACACCGGTCCGCCACCATCGGTTGGACCGGGCAGCTCCTCTCCTCCGACGCACGCGTGTGCCGACGGAGGGTCGGAGTCCGCGACTACAGTGGAAAGACCGGTGCCCCGCGCGCCGACGGACGTCGGGTGCTCCTCCCCACCAGGGGAGGGCAGCGCCGGACCAGCCGGTCAGAGGAGAAGCAGCAGATGTTCGAACGGTTCACCGACCGAGCCCGCCGCGTGGTCGTCCTGGCCCAGGAAGAGGCCCGGATGCTCAACCACAACTACATCGGTACCGAGCACATCCTCCTGGGGCTGATCCACGAGGGTGAGGGTGTCGCCGCCAAGGCTCTCGAGTCCCTGGGCATCTCGCTGGAGGGTGTCCGCCAGCAGGTGGAGGAAATCATCGGTCAGGGTCAGCAGGCCCCGTCCGGCCACATCCCCTTCACCCCGCGGGCCAAGAAGGTGCTCGAGCTGTCCCTGCGCGAGGCGCTGCAGCTCGGCCACAACTACATCGGCACCGAGCACATCCTGCTCGGCCTGATCCGCGAGGGCGAGGGCGTCGCCGCCCAGGTCCTGGTGAAGCTGGGCGCCGACCTCAACCGCGTCCGCCAGCAGGTCATCCAGCTGCTCTCGGGCTACCAGGGCAAGGAGCCGGCCGCAGCCGGCGGCCCGGCCGAGGGCACCCCGTCGACCTCGCTGGTCCTCGACCAGTTCGGCCGCAACCTGACCCAGGCCGCGCGCGACTCCAAGCTCGACCCGGTCATCGGGCGGGCTAAGGAGATCGAGCGGGTCATGCAGGTCCTGTCGCGGCGGACCAAGAACAACCCCGTCCTCATCGGCGAGCCCGGCGTCGGCAAGACCGCCGTCGTGGAGGGCCTGGCCCAGGCGATCGTCAAGGGCGAGGTCCCCGAGACGCTGAAGGACAAGCAGCTCTACACGTTGGACCTCGGCGCGCTCGTCGCCGGTTCCCGCTACCGCGGTGACTTCGAGGAGCGGCTGAAGAAGGTCCTCAAGGAGATCCGCACCCGCGGCGACATCATCCTGTTCATCGACGAGATCCACACCCTCGTCGGGGCCGGTGCCGCGGAGGGCGCGATCGACGCCGCCAGCATCCTCAAGCCGATGCTGGCCCGCGGTGAGCTGCAGACCATCGGTGCCACCACGCTCGACGAGTACCGCAAGCACCTGGAGAAGGACGCCGCCCTCGAGCGCCGCTTCCAGCCGATCCAGGTGGGTGAGCCGACGCTCACCCACACGATCGAGATCCTCAAGGGGCTGCGCGACCGGTACGAGGCGCACCACCGGATCAGCATCACCGACGGCGCGCTCGTCGCCGCCGCGACGCTGGCCGACCGGTACATCTCCGACCGCTTCCTGCCGGACAAGGCGATCGACCTGATCGATGAGGCCGGTGCCCGGATGCGGATCAAGCGGATGACCGCCCCGCCGGACCTGCGCGAGTTCGACGACCGGATCGCGGCCATCCGCCGCGAGAAGGAGTCGGCGATCGACGCGCAGGACTTCGAGAAGGCCGCGTCGCTGCGCGACAAGGAGAAGACCCTCCTGGGCGAGAAGGCCGAGCGCGAGAAGCAGTGGAAGGCCGGCGACATGGACGTCGTCGCCGAGGTCGACGACGAGCAGATCGCCGAGGTGCTGGCCAACTGGACCGGCATCCCCGTCTTCAAGCTCACCGAGGAGGAGACCACCCGCCTCCTGCGCATGGAGGAGGAGCTCCACAAGCGGATCATCGGCCAGGAAGAGGCCATCAAGAGCGTCAGCCAGGCGATCCGGCGTACGCGGGCGGGCCTCAAGGACCCGCGCCGTCCCGGTGGCTCGTTCATCTTCGCCGGCCCCTCGGGTGTCGGTAAGACCGAGCTGGCCAAGGCGCTGGCCCAGTTCCTGTTCGGTGAGGACGACGCCCTCATCCAGATCGACATGGGCGAGTTCCACGACCGCTTCACCGTGTCGCGGCTCGTCGGTGCCCCTCCCGGCTACGTCGGCTACGACGAGGGCGGTCAGCTGACCGAGAAGGTGCGGCGCAAGCCGTTCTCGGTGGTGCTCTTCGACGAGATCGAGAAGGCGCACGCGGACGTGTTCAACACGCTCCTGCAGGTGCTGGAGGACGGCCGGCTCACCGACGGTCAGGGCCGGATCGTGGACTTCAAGAACACGATCCTGATCCTCACGACCAACCTCGGGACGCGGGACATCTCCAAGGCCGTGGGGCTGGGCTTCCAGGTCGGCAACGACAGCCAGTCGAACTACGAGCGGATGAAGAACAAGGTCAACGAGGAGCTCAAGCAGCACTTCCGGCCGGAGTTCCTCAACCGCATCGACGACATCGTCGTGTTCCACCAGCTGACCGAGGACGAGATCATCGAGATCGTCGACCTCATGGTCTCCCGGGTCGAGGGCCAGCTGGCGAACAAGGACATGGCTCTGGAGATCACCCCGGCGGCCAAGAAGCTGCTGGCGCACCGTGGCTTCGACCCGGTGCTGGGTGCCCGGCCGCTGCGCCGGACCATCCAGCGCGAGATCGAGGACGCGCTGTCGGAGAAGATCCTCTACGGCGAGCTGACCGCCGGTCAGATCATCGTGGTGGACGTCGAGGGCGAGGGCGCGGACCAGCGGTTCACCTTCCGCGGCGAGGCCAAGCCGATCGACCTCCCCGACACCCCGCCGGTCGCGCTCTCCGGTGGCGACGAGGAGGGCCCGGCCGTCCAGGCCGAGTAGAACCTCGGGTAGTCCGTACGAAGGGGCCGTCCCCGCTCATCGCGAGTGGGGGCGGCCCCTTCGTCGTGCCGTGCCAGCTGTCGTCCCGCCGGACGACGTCGCGGCCGGGTGCCGTCCCGGCTCCTCCTCCTCCTCGCCCTCGTCGGGTCGTTGATCATGGGGTTGGTCCAGGCGACACGCGGCGGCGCGCCGCAGCAGCGTGCGACAACCCCATGATCAACTCAGGGAGAGGGTGAGCGGCGAAGGAAGGGTGACCCACGGGGAGCCGGTGACCGGAGAGGCAGGGGCGGTCAGGCAGGAAGGCGGAAGAGCCCGTCGGGGGTCTGCTCGACCAGCCCGTCGACGAGCAGCGAGTCCAGGCAGCGGGAGCGCTGGGCGGCGTCGTCCCACGCGGCGTCGAGCTGCGGTGCCGCCACGGGGCCCTCAGCGGCCCGCAGGACGTCCAGCAGCCGCCCGCGCACCTGCCGGTCCGTGCCGGCGAACTTCTGCACCCTGCGGGGCGGACCGTCGGACGCCGGGTGGCCCGCCAGCCGCCAGGCGCAGTCCCCGCGCACCGGGCAGGCCGCGCACCGCGGCGTCCGGGCCACGCACACCAGCGCCCCGAGCTCCATGACCGCGACCGAGAAGCGCACCGCCCGCGCGGGGTCGGCCGGGGCCAGCGCCGCGACGTCGGTGAGGTCGGCAGCCCGCGCCGGCGCCGCGTCCGCCCGGCCGTGCACCAGCCGGGCCACCACCCGCCGCACGTTGGTGTCGACCACCGGCTGCGGCTGCCCGTGCCCGAAGCAGGCGACGGCGCGGGCGGTGTACGTCCCGATGCCCGGCAGGGCCTCGAGGGCCGCGACGTCGGCGGGGACGACGCCGCCGTGCCGCTCGGTGAGGGCGACTGCGGTCTCGCGCAGCCGCAGCGCCCGCCGCGGGTAGCCGAGCTTGCCCCAGGCGCGGATCACCTCGGCGGGCGACGCCGCGGCCAGCGCCGCCGGGGTCGGCCAGCGGGCCATCCACTCCCGCCACACCGGCTCGACGCGGGCGACCGGCGTCTGCTGCAGCATCACCTCGCTGACCAGCACGGCCCACGGGTCAGTGTCCGGCCGGCGCCACGGCAGGTCACGCGCAGCCCGGGCGAACCAGTCGACGAGGACGTCGCCGACCGGGTCGGACGACGGGGGGAGAGCGCGGGCCGGGCTGTCCACGAGGTCCCAGTGTGCCGCCCCCGGGGGTCGGCGCGCCGCCGCAGGTGGGTACGCCGTGGCGCACTACCGTTCTCGGCGTGCTGCACCCCGTCGGCCCCCTGCCCACGGCGGTCTACTGGCGGCGGCGGCTGCTGGTCCTGGCCCTCCTGCTGGCGGTGCTCGGCAGCGGGGGATGGCTGGTCGTCGCCGCGCTGACCGGGGGCGACGGTGGGACGGCGACGTCCGCGGCAGCCGCGACTACCGACGCGGCCGATCCGGCCGACGAGCCGCCCGCGCTGGAGCAGGTGGTGCCCTCGCTGGCCAGCGTGCAGACGCCGACGTCGGCGCCCGAACCAGCCGCCGAGCCGGAGCCCGCGTCGGCGAGCCCGACGCCGGGCGGCCCCTGCAACGACGACATGATCGGGCTGGAGGTCCGCGCACCCGGCAGCGCGCCGGTCGGCGGCAAGCCCGCCTTCGAGCTCGTGGTCACCAACGTCTCGTCGGTCCCGTGCGTGCGGGTGCTCGACGCCGGCCTGCAGGAGGTCCTGCTGCTCGACGCGGCCGGCAACCGGGTGTGGGGTAGCAACGACTGCTTCCCGGAGACCAGCAGCGACACCCGCACCCTGGCGCCCGGTGAGTCGGTGGCCTTCGTGCTCACCTGGGGCGGGCTGACCAGCGAGCCGTCCTGCACGGCCGAGCGGACGACGCCCACGCCGGGTCAGTACGTGCTGCGCGGCCGGCTGGACTCCGAGGTCAGCGCCGACGCGCCCTTCACTCTCACGTGACCGGTCGGTGCCGCCCCCAAGGCCCCGTCCCGAGGCTCCGGCCCCGTCCCGGGTCCCGCCCCGAGCCTGCGAGGGGTGGGGAGGACGGGGTCCTTCTCCGAGGGGTGAGGAGGACGGGGTCCTCTCAGCTGTAGCGGTCGAGGATCGAGGTCTCGGCCAGCCGGGAGAGCCCCTCGCGGATGCCCCGGGCGCGGGCCTCACCGACGCCCTCGACGGCCAGCAGGTCCTCGATGGTGGCCGCGAGCAGCTTCTGCAGCCCGCCGAAGTGGTCGACCAGGCGGTCGATGATCCCGGCCGGCAGCCGCGGGACCCGGGCCAGCAGGCGGTAACCGCGGGGGCTGACGGGGGAGTCGAGCGCGTCGGCGGAGGTCGGCAAGCCGTAGCAGCGCGCCACCGCGGAGAGGTCGAGCAGTTCGGTGGCCGACAGCGCGCGCAGCTCGGCCAGGACCTCGTCGATGCTCCGGGGACGACGCAGCCCGGAGGGCAGGTAGTCGCGCACCAGCAGGGCGCGGTCCTCCTCGACCCCGGCGAGCATCTCGTCGAGCTGCAGCGCGAGCAGCCGCCCGTCGGTGCCCAGCTCGACGACGAAGCCCTCGATCTCGTCGGCGATCCGGCGCACCATCTCCAGCCGCTGGCTGACGCTCATCGCGTCGCGGACGGTGACGAGGTCCTCGATCTCCAGCGCCGACAGCGTGCTGGCCACCTCGTCGAGTCGCAGCTTGTAGCGCTCGAGCGCGGCCAGCGCCTGGTTGGCCCGGGCCAGGATCGTGGTCGGGTGCTCCAGCGTGTACCGCCGTCCGGCGACGTAGACGCTGATGATGTGCATCGACTGGCTCACCGAGATCACCGGGAAGCCGGTCTGGATGGCGACCCGCTCGGCGGTGCGGTGTCGGGTACCCGACTCCTCGGTGGGGACGCTCGGGTCGGGCATCAGGTGGACGCCGGCCCGCACGATGCGGCTGCCGTCGTAGGAGACGATCACCGCGCCGTCCATCTTGGCCAGCTCGCGCAGCCGGGTGGCGGAGAGGGCGACGTCGAGGGCGAAGCCGCCGGTGCAGATGGACTCGACCACGCGGTCGTAGCCGAGCACGATCAGGGCGCCGGTCCGGCCGGCGAGGATGCGCTCCAGGCCGTCACGGAGCGCCGTGCCCGGTGCGATGCGGCCGAGCAGTTCGCGGAGCGCGACCTCGGAGTCCACAGCGGGGGGCACGAGCGCTCCTGACGTTCGACGTGGTGGCGGCTGATTCTACGTGGCCACCACGGTACTGGCGGGCGCCGGTGGGGCAGCTCACCGGCGCCCGGGGCACCACGGGCCCCGCCGGCCTCAGAAGAGGCGGGCGAAGGCGGCGCCGAGGTCGGGGACCTCGACCAGCCGCATGCCCTTGGGAGCGGTGCCGGCGTCCTCGGGGACGAGCGCCACCTTGTAGCCCTGACGGGCCGCCTCGGCCAGCCGCCGGCCGGTGCCGCCGACCCGCCGGATCTCCCCGGACAGTCCCACCTCGCCGACCGCGACCAGCCCGCGGGGCAGTGGGACGTCCTTGGCCGCCGACGCGATCGCCAGTGCCAGCGCGAGGTCGGCCGCGGGCTCGGCGATGCGCACGCCGCCGACGGAGGCGGCGAAGACGTCGGCGTCGGCGAGCTTGACCCGGCCGCGCCGCTCGACGACCGCGTTTACCATGGCGACCCGCTGCGAGTCCAGCCCGCTGACCGCCCGACGGGGCGAACCACCTCCGCCGCTGGCGGCCACCAGCGCCTGGACCTCGGCCAGCAGCGGCCGGCTGCCCTCGAGGGTGACCGTGACGCAACTGCCCGCCACCGGTGCGGTGCGTCGTGAGACGAACAGGTGGGAGGGGTCGGGGACGCCGACCACACCGGTGTCGCCGATCTCGAAGCAGCCGATCTCGTCGGCCGGGCCGAAGCGGTTCTTCATCGCCCGGATCAGGCGCAGCGTGGAGTGGCGCTCGCCGTCGAAGGAGACGACGACGTCGACGAGGTGCTCGAGGGTGCGGGGCCCGGCGATGGCGCCGTCCTTGGTCACGTGGCCGACCAGGATGGCGGTCATCCCGCGGCTCTTGGCGACGGCGGTCAGCGCGCTGGCCACGGCCCTCACCTGCGTGGCGCCGCCGTCGGTGCCCTCGACCGCGGGGGAGCGCACGGTCTGCACGCTGTCGAGGACCAGCAGGGAGGGGGCGACGTCCTCGACGTGGGCGAGGACGGCCGACAGCTCGGTCTCCGCGGCGAGGTAGAGCTGGTCGTGCAGCGCGCCGATGCGCTCGGCCCGCAGCCGGACCTGGGCGGCGGACTCCTCACCGGAGACGACGAGGGCCGGACCGTTGGTGGCGGCCACCTGGTGGGCGACCTCGAGCAGCAGCGTCGACTTGCCCACGCCGGGCTCGCCGGCCACGAGCAGCACCGCACCGGGCACGAGCCCGCCGCCGAGGACGCGGTCGAACTCCTGGATGCCCGTGGGCACCGCGCGGGCGGCGGCGAGCTCCACCTGGGCGATGGGCACCGCCGGCGCGGTCACGGGGCCGGCCGCCACGGCCCGCAGCGGGGACGCCGGGGTGCCGACCTCCTGGATCGTGCCCCAGGCCTGGCACTCGGGGCACCGGCCGACCCACTTGGCAGAGGCGTAGCCGCACTCGGTGCAGCGGTGGGCAGGGCGGGACTTCACTCCGGCAGGTGGCACGGACCGACGCTAACCGCCGGGTACGACAGGACCGGCGAGGACGCGGCCACGAGCGAGGACCCAGCGCGGCCCCTGCAGGGTCCCACCGCGAGCGTGGTGACGTACTGGAACGGCCACCCTTCAGGGGCCCGCGCCGAGCGTGCTAGGCGTGGGGGAAGGGCGGCCCTTACTCGGTCTCGGTGTCCTGCTCCTGGTCGCGGCTCTCGGAGCCGCCCTCCTCGTGGTGGAAGTCGAAGGGCTCGCCGCGGGGCAGTGCGCGATCGGGCGTGGCGACCACGGCCGGGACGGTGACCTCACCGGCGCGCTGGAAGGTGAGGGTGACCTCGACGCGCTGACCCGAGGTCAGCTCCTCGGAGAGGTCGGCCAGCTCGACCGTCGGGCCGCCGGCACCGCCGAGGAAGACCGTGGAGCCCGCGGGGATCGGGATCTGGACCTGCGTGCTCGCCGCGGCGGGGGCACTCGACGTCGGCACCGTGCCGGGGACCGGCGTGGCACCCGGGGTGGTGGGTGCGGACGGCGTGGCGCCGGGGGTGGTGGGCGTCGACGGCGTGGCACCCGGGGTGGTGGGCGTCGACGGTGCGGCGCCGGGAGTGCTCGGCGTCGCCGGGGTGGTGGCCGCCGCCGGGGAGCTCGGGACGGCGGAGGCCGTGGCCTGCCCGGACACCACCACGCCGTCGAAGGCCTCGCCCTCGATGCCGACCAGGGTGTCGGCCTCGGTGTCGCTGTTGACGATCGCCATCTGCAGCTCGGCGTCGTCACCCTCCGCGTACAGGCCGTCCTGCGGGTACGCGAGTGAGATGGCGCGCAGGGTGATGTCGCCGACCGCCGCCTCGGGGCCGACCTTGTCCCGGTTCTGGGTGGCCGTCTGGGGGACCTGGCCGGCGCTGCACGCGGTCAGCGCGATCGGGCTGAGGAGCAGGACACCCATCGTGGCGGCGCGCAGTGCGCGGTTCACAGCCGTCGACCTCCAGGGACGTGCCGGCCACCGCAGGTCGATGGCCCGAGTCGCGCCGAGCCTAACGCCCACCCCACGATGGCCGCCGGGAGGTGAGGCGGTGGTGACCGGCATGCCGCGACGGCCTGCGGGCGACCCGGCGCTGGCCGCGTTCCCCGCCCGCGCACCGGACACCCGGCGGTGGTGCTTCGCCGACCAGCTCGGTCCGCACTTCCTCGACCGCCCGGACCAGCCGGTCCTGCTGATCGAGTCGAAGGCGGTGTTCGCGCGCCGCCGGTTCCACCGCCAGAAGGCCCACCTGGTGCTGTCGGCGCTGCGGCACCGGGCCGCCGAGCTGGGCGACCAGGCGGAGTTCCACCAGGTGCACACCTACGCCGAGGCGCTGGACCGGGTGCGCGAGCCGCTGAGCGTGTGCGCCCCCACCACCTGGAGCAGCCGCGACTACGTCCTGCGCCGTGCCGACCTCGCCGTCCTCGCCGCCCGCGGGTTCGTCGCCACGCAGGAGGAGTTCGCCGGCTGGGCGGAGGGCCGGGGGAGGCGCCGGCTGCTCATGGAGGACTTCTACCGGGACAACCGGCGCCGTCACGACGTCCTCATGGACGGCGCCGAGCCGGTGGGCGGGCGCTGGAACCTCGACCACGACAACCGGGAGCCCCCGCCGTCCGACGGGCGGCTCGCCGTCCCCGAGCCGTGGTGGCCGGAGGAGGACGAGATCGACGAGCGGGTGCGCGCCGACCTCGACCGCTGGGAGGCCGACGGCGACGTCGCCCTCGTGGGGGACGACGGTCCGCGGCTGTTCCCCGTGACCCGCGAGGAGGCGCTGCTCCGGCTGCGGGACTTCCTCGACACCCGGCTCGGCGCGTTCGGCCCGCACGAGGACGCGATGCTCGCCGGTGACCGCTGGATGGCGCACTCGCTGCTCTCCCCGGCCCTCAACCTCGGCCTGCTGGACCCGCTCGAGGAGGTGCACGCCGCCGAGCAGCGCTACCGCGACTCGGTGGCCGAGGGCGACCCGCTGCCGCTCAACAGCGTGGAGGGGTTCGTCCGCCAGGTCATGGGGTGGCGCGACTACATCTGGCACACCTACTGGTACTTCGGCCGGGACTTCCGGCACGCCAACGCGCTGGCCGCGCACGAGGCGGTGCCGGACTGGCTGGCCGACCTCGACGACGGCGCGGTCGAGGCCGCCTGCCTGTCCGACGTCCTCGGCGACCTGCGCCGGGACGGCTGGGTGCACCACATCCCGCGGCTGATGGTGCTCGGCAACTACGCGCTGCAGCGCGGCATCGACCCGCTGGCGATGACCGACTGGTTCCACCGCAGCTTCGTCGACGGCTACGACTGGGTGATGATCGCCAACGTCGTCGGCATGAGCCAGCACGCCGACGGCGGGCTGCTGGCCACCAAGCCCTACGCCGCCGGTGGCGCCTACATCGACCGGATGAGCGACTACTGCGGCGGCTGCCGCTACGACCCGCGCAAGCGGCTGGGCGAGGACGCCTGCCCCTTCACCGCCGGTTACTGGGCCTTCCTCGAGCGCAACCGGGAGCGGCTGGCGCCCAACCAGCGGATGCGTCGCGCGCTGCAGGGCCTGGACCGGCTCAAGGGCTTGGAGGAGGTCGTCGAGCAGGAGCGGTTGCGGGGCACCGAGGCCATCTGATGAAGGACCTCCCCGCCCCCCAGCGCTCGCAGGCTCGCGCCGGGCCCCTGCGGGGAGGCCGGCTTCTCGGGGGACGAGGACGGCCTGCGCTCGTGGGTCTTCACCATCGCGCACCGTCGCCTGGTCGACGACTGGCGCCGGCGCAGCCGCCGTCCCCAGCGCGCCGATGACGTCGACGACCTGCTGCCCGAGACACCCGGCGGCGACGTGGAGGACGACGTCCTGACCAGGCTGGGCACCGAGACCGTGCACCGGATGTGCGCGGGCCTGCCGGCCGACCAGCGCTCGGTCCTGCTGCTACGGGTGCTCGCCGACCTCACCGTCGAGCAGGTGGCCGCGGTGACGGGCCGCTCGGTGGGCTCGGTCAAGGCACTGCAGCGGCGCGGGCTGCGCCGGCTGCGCACCGAGCTCGAGCCGGCGGGGGTCCCCCGGACGGGTGAGACGGCTGGGACGGCGGGCGCACCCCTGTCGGCCCACCCGGCGATGACGGGAGCGAGATGACCACGCCAGCCGACGTCCGGACCGACGAGGAGGCCTTCGCGGCCTGCCTCGCCGGCCGTCCCGTGCCCGCGGGCGCGCAGGGCCTGGCCGCGTTCACCGACGCGGTCCGGGCGAGCGCCACGGAGCCCGGGCGGCCGAACGCGGCCCTGGCCGAGCTGCTGGCGACCGGTCTCCTCGTCCCCACCCAGGAACCGTCCCGCGGGACGGCCGGGCGACCCGCCCGGACCTCACGGAAGAGGCCCCACGTGCTGATCTCCACCCTCGTCGCCAAGTTCGCCGCCGCCGGTGCCGTCGCCAAGGCGGCCGCAGCGGGCGGCGTCGTCGCCGTCGCCCTGACCGGCACCGCGACCACGGTCGCG
The DNA here is from genome assembly GCF_053502545.1 of Geodermatophilus sp. URMC 65. Classification (NCBI taxonomy): domain Bacteria; kingdom Bacillati; phylum Actinomycetota; class Actinomycetes; order Geodermatophilales; family Geodermatophilaceae; genus Geodermatophilus; species Geodermatophilus sp. URMC 65. The sequence goes on along the minus strand of NZ_CP199954.1, from coordinate 1,979,794 downwards.
CTGACGACCACGCAGGCGCCGGCCCCCGTCGTCGAGGACCCGACGACCAGCGAGGAGTCGACCTCGCCGACCATGCAGCCGACCGAGTCCCCGGAGCCCACCGGCGACCCCGTCGGCGAGCCGGCCGCGCTGCCGACGGGCCCGGAGCCGACGACGCCGACGGAGTCCACGGAGCCGGTCCCGCCGGCGGTCTCGGACCCGGCCGACGACAGCCCCGAGGAGGGTGGCCTCGACGACATCGCCGGGACGCCTGCCACGGACCCCAGCGACACGCCGGACGAGCCCGAGTACAGCAACCACGGCGAGCGGGTCAGCGAGGCCGCCCGCGACGGCGTGGCCAACCGCGAGCAGATGCGGGACGTGGCCCACGAGAACCGGGACCAGCGCCGGGCCGAGCCCGCGGCCCAGGTCGAGGAGCAGGTCGAGGAGCCGGCCGCGGCCGAGCCGGTGCACGAGCAGCAGGGCAACGGCAAGGGCAACGGCAAGAGCGGGAAGTGAGCCAGGGCGGGGCCGCGGATCACGTGACCGCGGCCCCGCCGGCGAGCAGCAGCACCACGTCGAGGACCGTCAGCAGCATGACCGCGGGGAACGCCAGCCGGCGGAACCGCCGGGTGCCCGCCAGCGCCGCGATGACGACGGCCGGCACCGCCAGTGCCAGCCCGGCCCACCCGGCGGCGGTCGGCGGGCCGTCGGGTCCGAGGACCAGCACCAGCGAGGCCACCCCCAGCAGGACCGCCCCGGTGACGGCGGAGCCGCCTGCACCGATCCGGTGCGGCAGGCCGCGGACGCCGGTGGCCAGGTCGTCCTCGAGGTCCGGCGCGACGTTGGCCAGGTGCGCGGCAGCGCCCAGCGCGGCCCCGGCGGTGATCAGCCACCACGGCGCCGGCGGCGCGCCCGGCGCCGCCGCCACCACCCCGGCCGGCAGTGCCCCGAAGCCGGTGACGTAGGGCAGCACCGAGACGGCGGTGCGCTTGAGCCCTGCGTTGTACGCCCAGCCGCTGGCGACCAGCACGAGCAGCAGCAGCCCGGGGACGAGGCCGAGCAACAGGGACAGGACGACGGCCGCGGCGGCCGACCCGACGGCCAGCGTGCGCAGCAGCGTGGGTGCCACGGCGCCCTGCACGACCGGCTTGTCGGCCCGCGCGACCGCCCGGTCACGGTCGGCGTCGAGCCAGTCGTTGCTCCACCCGACGGACGCCTGACCAGCGAGGACGGCGACCGTCACGAGTGCCGCACGTCCCGCGGGCACCCCGGCGGCCAGAGCGAGGAGGCCGGCCACGACGGTGACCGCGACCGCCGGCCCGGGGTGCGTGGCGAGGGCCAGCGCACGGGGGGTGACCCCCCGTGCCGCCCCTCCCGCAGGCACACCGACCATGCTCCTGTCAACCCCTCCCGAGCACTCTCTCTCGCCCTTGACCTGCGGGTTTACGAATTCGGGCGGTCCCCTCCGTCAGTTTGCCGTGGTAACCTTGTGGACAGCGAAAGGGGTCACACACACATGGGCTTCACTGTCGGCGAGACCGTTGTCTACCCGCACCACGGGGCAGCGCTGATCGAGGCGATCGAGACGCGGGTCATCAAGGGTGAAGAGAAGGCCTACCTCGTGCTGAAGGTCGCTCAGGGCGACCTGACCGTGCGGGTGCCGGCCGACAACGCAGAGATCGTGGGCGTCCGTGACGTCGTCGGTCAGGACGGACTGAACCGGGTCTTCGAGGTGCTGCGCGCGCCGCACACCGAGGAGCCCACCAACTGGTCGCGTCGCTACAAGGCCAACCTCGAGAAGCTCGCCTCGGGTGACGTCAACAAGGTCGCCGAGGTCGTGCGCGACCTGTGGCGCCGCGACAAGGACCGTGGCCTCTCCGCCGGCGAGAAGCGCATGCTCTCCAAGGCGCGCCAGATCCTGGTGAGCGAGCTCGCGCTCGCCGAGGGCACCAACGAGGACAAGGCCGAGGTGCTCCTCGACGAGGTCCTCGCCAGCTGAGCTCGAGCCCCGAGCTCTCCCCGCACTCCCCGACCACTCCCGTGCACGCTGTCGGCATCGTCGCAGCGGCCGGGAGTGGTCTGCGTCTGGGGGCGGATCGGCCCAAGGCGCTGGTCCCGCTGGCCGGGCGGCCGCTGGTCGCCTGGTCGGTGGACACCCTGCTCGGCAGCGGGGTGGCCGAGGTGGTGGTGGCCGTGCCGGCCGACGAGCTGGCCGCCTTCGCCGCCGTCCTGCCGCCGGAGGCGCGTCCGGTCGTCGGCGGCGCCACGCGCACGGCGTCGGTCCGGGCCGCCCTCGCCGCCGCGATCGATCCCGCCCGCCCCGCGCCCGACGCCGTCCTGGTGCACGACGCCGCCCGCCCGCTGACCCCGCCCGAGGTGGTGACCCGCGTGCTCGCCGCGCTGGCCGACGGGGCGCGCGCGGTCGTACCGGTGCTGCCGGTCGTGGACACGACCGTGAGCGTCGACGGCGACGGTGTCGTGACCGGCGCCCTGCCGCGAGAGACGCTGCGCCGGGTGCAGACCCCGCAGGGCTTCCCCGGCGCCGTCCTCGTCGACGCCTACGACCGGCTGCCCGACGGCGTCGAGCTCACCGACGACGCCGCGGTGGTGCGCGCCGCCGGGGTCCCGGTCGCGACGGTGGCCGGCGACGAGCGGGCCGCGAAGGTGACGGTGCCCCACGACCTGGCGCTGGCCGAGATGCAGATCCGCCGGTGAGACCCGCCGAGCTGCCGCGGGTGGGCGTCGGGGTCGACGTGCACCCGGTCGAGGCCGGCCGCACCTGCTGGCTGGCCGGGCTGGAGTGGCCGGGCGTCGACGGCTGCGCCGGGCACTCCGACGGCGACGTCGTGGCGCACGCCCTCACCGACGCGGTCCTGTCCGCCGCCGGGCTCGGCGACATCGGCGGCCTGCTCGGCACCGACGACCCGCGCTGGGCCGGCGCCCGGGGGGCCGCCGTCCTCGCCCACGTGCGCGAGGTCCTCGAGGCGGCCGGGTGGCAGGTCGGCAACGCCGCGGTCCAGCTGGTCGGCAACACCCCGAAGGTCGGCCCGCGCCGCGCGGAGGCCGAGCGGGTGCTCGGCGAGGCGCTGGGCGGCCCGGTGAGCGTCACGGCCACCACGACCGACGGCCTGGGGCTCACCGGGCGGGGCGAGGGCCGGGCGGCGATGGCGACGGCCCTGGTGGTCCGGACGACGTCCGCGGGAGGAGGGCCGGCCTGACCCCGCGGGCTCAGGTGCCGGGCCAGACGAGCTCCTGCAGGGTCCGGCGGTCCCGGCCTGGGTCCTCGTCGCCGGCACGACCGATGGCCGACATGGTGGTGACCTGCCAGTGCCGCGGGACGGCGAACTCGGCTGCCACACCCTCGCGGTCGAAGGCGTGGAACTGGCGCACCGCGAGCCCCAGCGCCTGTGCCTGCAGGGTCCTGTTGCAACCGCCTGGCCCGGGTCGTGGAGCGAGAACTCCGAGTGGTCCCAGTCGGTGTCCTCGACGTGCCGATGGGACAGGTTCGCCACCAGCAGGCTCGCAGTCGGCGCCCACCGGGCCGAGCTGCCGGCCAGGTGGCGGACGAGCCGTCGCTGCGTCTCGTCGCTGCGACGACCGACGATGAACGCCCACGGCTGGGAGTTGCCCGCGGACGGCGCCCAACGGGCTGCCTCCAGCAGCGCCCCGACGTCCCGGTCGGAGACCTCGTGCGTCGGGTCGAACGCCGTCGGGCTCCACCGGCTGGCCAGCAGCGGGTGCAGCCCCGGCGATCCCACGTCGTCCCGACCCGGCCAGCCTGACACGGCCAGGTCCGGGGTGACGGCGTCCGTAGACTCCGCGCCGCGCTGATGCCGCGCTCCGTAGACTCCGCGCGGTGAGCCTCCGCCTGTACGACACGGCCGCCCGCGCGGTCCGAGACTTCACGCCCCTGCGTGCCGGGCAGGCCTCCGTCTACGTCTGCGGGCTCACCGTGCAGGGGCCGCCGCACGTCGGGCACGTGCGCTCGGCCCTGGCCTTCGACGTGCTGCGCCGCTGGCTGGCGCACCGCGGCCTCGAGGTCACCTACGTCCGCAACGTCACCGACATCGACGACAAGATCCTCGCGCAGGCGGAGGCCGCAGGCGTGCCGTGGTGGGCCTGGGCCTACACCAACGAGCTCGCGGTCACCCGCGCCTACGGCGTCCTCGGCGTGCTGCCGCCGACCTACGAGCCGCGCGCCACCGGGCACGTCCCGGACATGGTGGAGCTGATGCAGCGGCTGGTCGACCGCGGGCACGCCTACGCGGTGGACGGCGACGTCTACTTCGACGTCCGCTCCTTCCCGGAGTACGGCGCGCTGACCCGGCAGAGGGTGGAGGACCTGGAGCCGGCCGCCGACACCGAGACCGACGAGCGCAAGCGCGACCCCCGCGACTTCGCGCTGTGGAAGGCGCACAAGCCCGCGGAGCCGGAGACCGCGTCGTGGGCCACGCCGTGGGGCCGGGGCCGGCCGGGCTGGCACCTGGAGTGCTCGGCGATGGCCGAGCGGTACCTGGGGCCGGAGTTCGACATCCACGGGGGCGGGCTGGACCTGCGCTTCCCGCACCACGAGAACGAGCAGGCCCAGTCGCGTGCGGCCGGCGACGGGTTCGCGCAGTACTGGCTGCACAACGGCTGGGTGACCCTCGGCGGCGAGAAGATGAGCAAGTCGCTGGGCAACACCGCGCTGGTCGATGAAGTGGTGCAGCGGGTCCGGCCGGTCGAGCTGCGCTACTACCTGGTCACGCCGCACTACCGGTCCACCATCGAGTTCACCGACGCCGCGCTCGGCGAGGCCGGCGCGGCCTACCGGCGGCTGGAGTCGTTCGTGAAGCGCGCCGCCGAGCGGGTCGGGGGGGACGCGGGCAAGGCCGAGCCGGCGCCGGAGTTCACCGCCGCCCTGGACGACGACCTGGGCACGCCCGCCGCGGTGGCCGCCGTCCACGAGGTGGTGCGGCAGGGCAACACCGCGCTGGCGGAGGGGGACGACGAGGCCACCGCCGCGGCGCTCGGTTCGGTGCGGGCGATGCTCGGCGTCCTCGGGCTGGACCCGCTCGACCCGCACTGGTCCGCCGCCGGCGGGGACGACCGGCTGACGGAGGTGGCCGACGGGCTCGTCGCGCTCGCCCTCGAGCAGCGCCAGGCCGCCCGGGCCCGCAAGGACTACGCAGCAGCGGACGCGATCCGTGAGCAGCTCGCCGCACTCGGTGTCCAGGTCGAGGACACCCCGCAGGGACCTCGATGGGAGCTGAGCCGCTGATGGCCGGCAACAGCCAGCGCCGTGGACGTACCACGGGCGCACACAAGAAGGGCGCCTCCGGGGGCACCGGCGGCAAGAACCGCCGGTCGCTGGCCGGGCGCGGCGCCACCCCGCCCGCCGAGATGCGCACCGGGCACCCGGCCCAGCGGCGCGCGGCCGCCGACGCCCGGCGCCGGACCGAGCGCGACCGCAGCCGCCAGCGCGCCGAGGAGGCCCCCGAGCTGCTGCTCGGCCGCAACCCGGTGGTCGAGGCGCTGCGCGCGCAGATCCCGGCGACCGCGCTGTACGTGGTCACCGGGGACGTGGGGTCGGGACGGGCGGGTGCGAAGTCGGCGACCGACGAGCGGATCACCGAGGCGCTGCACCTGGCCAACGACCGGGGGCTGCCGCTGCTGGAGGTCGGCAGGGCCGAGTTCGACCGGATGTCGGGCGGGGCGCTGCACCAGGGCATCGGCCTGCAGGTGCCGCCGTACCAGTACGCGCACCCCGACGACCTGCTCGACCTCGCCCGCGACTCGGGTCGCCCGCCGCTGGTGGTCGCGATGGACGGCGTCACCGACCCGCGCAACCTCGGCGCCGTCGTCCGCTCGGCCGCGGCGTTCGACGCGCACGGCGTCGTCGTCCCGCAGCGGCGGTCGGTGGGCATGACCGCATCGGCCTGGCGCACCAGCGCCGGCGCCGCCGCGCGGCTCCCGGTGGCCCGCGCGGTGAACCTGGCCCGCGCGCTGGGCTCCTACCAGGACGCCGGGCTGATGACCGTCGGCCTGGCCGGGGACGGCGACGTCGACGTGCACGACTTCGACGGCTTCGCCGACCCGCTGGCGCTGGTGGTCGGTGCCGAGGGTGCGGGGCTGTCCCGGCTGGTGCGCGAGCGCTGCGACGTCGTCGTGCGCATCCCGATCGCGCGGGACACCGAGTCGCTCAACGTCAGCGTCGCCGCGGGCATCGCCCTCTACGCCGCAGCGAGTGCCCGACGGTAGGTGCAGCCGACGGTGTGCGCGGATGCGCACGCCTCCACCGTGGAACTGCGCCTGCGCGCACAGCGTCCGGCCGCTCGGGCTGGTTGGTTGGGGACATGCCCTCGTTGACCTCTGTGGTCGGAGCCGCCACGGCCACCTTCTCGGCGGCGCTCGTCGTCGCGCCCCGGGTGCTCATCGGGCCCACCGGGATGCCCGACACGGCGCAGACGCGTGCCCTCGTCCGCGCCCTCGGTGCGCGGGACGCCGTGAGCGGCCTGGCGATGCTCGCCGCGCCGGGAGGCCGGGTCCGCGACCTGGCCGCTGCCGCGCGGGTCCTCAGCGACTGCGCCGACGCCGCCGTCCTCCCGTCGGCCGTGCCGGACAGGGGGAGGGCGGCTCTGCTGCGGGCGTCCGCCGCCGCCTGGGGAGCGCTCGCCCTGGCTGCCGCGGTGCTGGACCGGCGCGCCGGCCGCTGAGGAAGGACCCCGTCCTCCCCACCGTGGAAGGACCCCGTCCTCCCCACCCCTCGCAGGCTCGGGGCGGGGGCCCGGGACGGGGCCAGCGGCGGCGCCTGCAGGGAGCCGCCCCGTTCGCCGGGGTCCCTCTTCAGCCGAGCAGTTGGGCGACCGTGTAGATGACCAGGCCGGCCAGGCCGCCGACCACGGTGCCGTTGATCCGGATGAACTGCAGGTCGCGGCCGACCTGGAGCTCGATGCGGCGGCTGGTCTCCTCGGTGTCCCAGCGGGCGACCGTGCTGCCCACGAGGTCCGCCACGTCCCCGGAGAAGCGCTCCACCAGGTAGCCGGCGATCCCGTGTGCGTGCCGCTGCACCAGCTCGCGCACCCGCTGGTCGGTCTGCAGCAGCCGGGCGGCCTCGCGGATCAGCTCGGCCACGCGCGCCCGCAGCGCCGAGTCGGGGTCGGTGGCCGCAGCCAGGGCGGCGTCCTTGAGATGGGTCCACAGCGATCCCGACCAGGTCCGGACGGCGGGGTGCTCGAGCAGCTCCTTCTTCAGGTCCTCCACCCGGGCGGCCGTCGCCGGGTCGGTGCGCAGCGCGTGCACGTAGGCGCGCAGCCGGGCGTCGTAGGCCCGCCGCAGCTCGTGGCGGGGGTCCTCGCCGACCTCGTCCAGGAAGGCCATCACGCCGGCGAACACGCGGTCGAACACCCGGTCGTCGACCCAGTCGGGCACCCAGGCGGGGGAGGCGTCGCCCAGCTGCGCGCGGAAGACGACGCGGTTGTCCTCCAGGAAGCGCGCCAGGCCGCGGAGCCCCGCCGAGAGCACCTCCTGGTGCCGGTCGCCGTCCACCACGAGCTCGAGGGTCCGGGCCACCACGGGGGCGGCGGGTGTCGCGTGCAGCTTGCGGTCGACGAGCCCGGCGACGGCGGGCCGCAGGTCGTCGTCCCGGAGCAGGCCGGCGACCGAGTGCAGCAGCGCTCCGGCGTCCCCGGCGAGCCGCTCGGCGCGCCCGGGCGCCGCGAGGAAGGCGCCGAGTCGGCCGGGCACGTCGATGGTGGTCAGCTTGTCCTCGACCACGGCGCGGGTCAGGAAGTTCTGCTCGACGAAGGCGCCCAGGCTCGCGCCGATCTGGTCCTTCTTGCGCGGGATGATCGCCGTGTGCGGGATCGGCAGCCGCAGCGGGTGCCGGAACAGCGCCGTGACGGCGAACCAGTCGGCCAGCGCGCCGACCATCGAGGCCTCCGCGGTCGCCCGCACGTACCCGACCCAGGCGCCGGTCTCCTCGCCGAGGAGCACGCAGGTCAGGAAGACGGCGGCGGCGACCAGGAACAGGCCGGTCGCCAGCCGCTTCATGTGGGCCAGGTCGCGGGCCCGCTCGGGGTCGTCGAGTGAGACGGCCAGCGGGGCGCTCGGGGGACTCGACGACACCCGTCCCAGCCTAGAAGGACCGCCCTTCCCCCACGCCTCGCACGCTCGGCGCGGGGCCCTGAAGGGTGGCCGTTCCAGTCCGTTGCGGTCCTTCCTCAGCCCTCGCTGGCGCCCAGGGTGACCTGGATCTGCTCGGTGTCCTGCCCGCGGCGCACGGTGAGGGTCACCTGGTCGCCGGGGGCGGCGCTGCGGACGGCGGCGGTCAGCTCGGTCGAGGTGGTCACGACCCGGTCGCCGACCGCGGTGACGACGTCGCCGGCCTGCAGCCCCGCGTCGGCGGCCGGGGTGCCCGGCTGCACCTGCACCAGCTGCGCGCCGGTGCCGATCTCGGACTGCTGCGGGTCCGCCGCGGTCTGGGCGCTCACGCCCAGGTAGGTGATCTCGGCCTTCCCGTCGGCGATGAGCTCCTGGGCGATCCGCTTGGCGGTGTTGCCGGGGATGGCGAAACCGACACCGATGTTGCCGCTCTCGGTCGACTGGCCCGGCGCCCCGGAGGCGACCGAGGCGATGGCGGTGTTGATGCCGACGACCTCGCCGGCGCCGTCGACCAGCGCGCCACCGGAGTTGCCCGGGTTGATCGCCGCGTCGGTCTGCAGCGCGTCGATGACGGTGGCGTCGCCCTCGGTGGATCCGGTGGCCACGGCCCGGCCCTTGGCGCTGATGATGCCGTCGGTCACCGTGTCCGACAGGCCCAGCGGGGCGCCGATCGCCACGGCCAGGTCACCGACCTGCACCTGGTCGGAGTCGGCGAAGGTCGCCGGGGTCAGGCCGGAGGCGCCCTCCAGCTTGAGCACGGCCAGGTCGTAGACCGGCTGCGTGCCGACGACGGTCGCGTCGTAGAGGGTGCCGTCGGAGGTGCGCACCGAGACGACGCTCGAGCCCGCGCCGTCCAGGCTGACCACGTGGTTGTTGGTCAGCACGTAGCCGTCGTCGCTGAGGACGACGCCGGAGCCGCTGCCCGAGCCGGAGGCGCCGGTGACGTAGACGGTGACCACGCTGGGCGCCGCCTTGGCCGCGGCCGCGGTCACCGCGGTCGCCGTCTCGGGGTTGGTGATGGTGACGTTCTGCGCGGCGGCCGTGCCGCCGCCGCTGCTGCCGTCCGAGTCGTCGGCGAGCAGGGCCACACCCGCGCCGGCGCCGCCGCCGATGAGGGCCCCGGCGAGCAGGCCGGCGACGCCGATCCGCCACCGGCCGGCCCGGTGGGGCGGCTCGGGGGCGGGTGCGACCGGGCCCGGCTGCCCGTGCTGGCCCGGCGGCTGGAACGGCGGCTGCTGCCCGGGGAGGGTGTCGTGCCCCGGGGCGGCCGTCCCCGTCGCCTGCTGACCCGGTGCTGCCTGCCCGGAGGCGGGCTGCTGGGGCCAGGTCGGCGGCGCCCAGGGGCCCGGCGCCGGGTGGGGGGTGCCGTAGGGGTTCACGTCTCTCGTCCTCCTCGTGGGCGGCCGGTTCACCGCCCTGCGACGACCACACTGGTCCGTGCTGCTGACCCGTCGCTGGCGGTCTCCTGTGAGGTGCCTGGACGACTCAGCGGGGGACGTCGGGGAGCAGCCGGCCCCTCGCCACCAGCTCCACCACCGTCCACACGGCAGCGACCTGCGTCGCCAGCAGGCCGACGAGCACCAGCAACTGGGCCGCGCCGGCCGCCAGCGGGCTGCCGCCACCGAGCAGTACCCCGACGAAGGCGCCGGGCAGCGTGACGAGGCCGACGGTCCGGGTCTGGTCCAGCGGGGGCACCAGCGCAGTGGCCGCGGCCGGCCGCAGCACCTCGCGGACGGCGTCGCGCTGCGGGAAGCCCAGCGCGAGCGCGGCCTCGACCTCGCCCCGCCGGGCGGCCAGCTCCTCCCGCAGCCGGCGGCCGGCCAGGGACGTCGCGGTCATCGCCCCGCCGACGAGGATCCCGGCGATCGGGATGACCGCCTCGCCGCGCAGCGGCACGGTGCCGCTGGCGAGCACCAGGGTCACCACCGGGACGGCGCCGACCAGCACCGGGACGCCGGCGGTGCCCACCCGGCGGGCGGCGCCGGCGCTGCGCAGGGCCAGCCCGGTGGCCCGCCCGGCCGCGGTGACCGCCGCGACGCCGACCATGACCAGCACGAACAGCGTCGAGAGGGCCAGCGAGCGCACGACGACGAGCAGCACCGCCGACACCACGGCCAGCTGCACGGTCGCGCGCAGCGCGGCGACCACGACCGGGCGGTCCTGGTCGAGGCCGGAGAGCCGGCCGGCCACCGCGGCGAGCCCGGTCAGCGCGACCAGCGTCACCGCGAGCCGGGGGCCGAGGTCGACGACGGAGGAACCCACGGGCGGTGATCATGCCCGGCCGCCCCTCCGCCGCCGGGCCCAGGAGGATGGCGGTCCCTGCAGGGGCCCGCCGCGAGCCTGGTGAGGTACTGGAACGGCCACCCTCCAGCACAAGGACCTCGTCCTCCTCACCCCTCGCACGCTCGGGGCGAGCCCCTGGACGAGGCCGTCGGAGCGGGGGGCTGGTCCTTCATCCGACGGCGATGATCTCCTCGCGCGGCTCCTTGCCGGTCACCCGGTGCACCGGGGGCAAGAAGGCCATCGGCGAGGTGCAGTGCCGCAGCAGCCAGCGGTGCAGCCCGTCCATCGGCCGGTGCAGCAGCCCACCGTGGCCCGCGCTCATCGAGAGCAGCGGGGTCGGGCAGGCCGCGGCCAGCACCCGGCCACCGGTCGGGCCGGGCACCGCGGTGTGGGTCGCGCGCAGGTCCGGCCAGCGCTCGGCCCACCGCGAGGAGTCCGCGGCCCACGCGCCGCCGTCGTCCGCCCGGGTGTGCAGCACGAGCAGCGGCCGGTCGGCCCGCAGCGCCTCCTCGGCGGCGAAGACGGCCACCGGTTCGTCGTCCTCCCGCTCGCCGAGGCCGAGCACCGCCACGTGCGGCCGGGAGCCGGTGCCGCCCGGCCGGGACCGCGGGACGACGACCACCGGGCGGGGCGAGCGGGCGGCGACCTTCTGGGCGACCGAGGCGAGCACCATCTCGTCGGCCGCACCGGTCGTGGTGATGCCGAGGACGACGAGCTGGGCGTCCTCGGCGGCGTGCAGCAGCGCCTGCACCGGCTCGCCGGGCACCACCTCGGTGGAGATCTCGAGCGACGGCGCGGTGTGCCGGGCGAGGGTGTACGCCTGCGCGGTGGCCCCGCGCGCACGGGGCAGGTCGCCGGCGGGGGAGCCGGCCACGCCCCGGTGTCCCAGGTGCGGGGTGGCGTGCACGATCCGGAGCGGCGCGTCGCGGCGGACGGCCTCCTCGGCGGCCCAGCGGACCGCCCGGAGCCCGCACTCGCTGCCGTCGGCGCCGACCACCACGGGCGGCGGCTGCGGGTCGTCGTCCGCCGGGCCGGGCGCGGGCAGCGACCCGGCTGGGGTGGGGGTCGTCGTGGACACGGGCACCTCCGGATGACGGTCGTCCCCCGTGGGTACCGTCGAGGTTCCTCGCCCGGGGACCGCGTGGGAAGACAGTTCGGCCACGGAGGGTGCAAGAGGCGTCCGGATGGGTAAGGGCGGGACCCCGGGCCGCCGCTCGTCGGTGATCGCCCGGCCTCTCGAGTCCGGTCCTCCCTGGAGGGTGCCCCGTGTCCACCCGCGGTCCGCTTCCCCGCCTCCTGTTCTGGACCGGCGCCGTCGTCGGCGCCGGGCTGGCCGTCGTCGGCGGCCTGGCCCTGCGACCGGCGGGCCTGGTCGCGGTGGGGCTCGCCGCGGTGGTGTCCGCCTGCCTGGCGGCGGGGGTGGCCCGCGAGTCCCGTCCCGGGCAGCAGGCCGTCGTCGACGCGGCCTGGAAGGCGGGGGCGGCGACCGTCGCGGTGCTGCTGGTCCTGTCCGGCACCGCCGTGCTCGGCGGGGCGGTGCTCACCCTGGTGATCGCCGCGGTCGCCGCGGGCACGTGGACCGTCGTCTGGCTGGTCCGCAGCTCCCCGAGGACGCCGGCGTCCGCCGTCGCCAGGGACCGTCAGCCGGCGGCCCCGCTGCCACCGGTGTCCTCGCTGCCCACCGAGGCGCTCGGCCAGGAGTGGGTCCGGACGACGGCGGCTCTGTCCGGCCCGCTCGACGCCCGCACCCGCGAGGCGATCGTCGTCCGGCGGCAGCAGACCCTCGACGAGCTCGAGCGGCGCGACCCCGACGGCTTCGCCCGGTGGCTCTCCGGCCTCCCGCTGGCCGGCAGCGACCCGAGCGGCGACCTCAAGCACGGCGACGCCGCCGCCTGAGGCGCGCCGCGCTCGGCGAAAACGGTCGACCGCACGGGGGCGGTCGGTGACACTGCGGCGTGCTCGTCACCCTGTCCACCACCCACGTGCCCGCGACCGACCTGGGCTTCCTGCTGCACAAGAACCCCGCACGGGCCCAGCAGGTCGAGGTCTCGACGGGCACGGCGCACGTCTTCTACCCGCAGGCGGACGAGCACCGCTGCACCGTCGCCCTGCTGCTCGAGGTCGACCCGATCGGGTTGGTGCGGTCGGCGCGGTCCGGGAACGCGGAGGGTGCGGCACTGGCCCAGTACGTCAACGACCGGCCCTACGCCGCGTCCAGCCTCCTGGCCGTCGCACTGGGCAAGGCCTTCGCCAGCGCCCGCCGTGGCGTCAGCAGGGAGCGCCCCGGACTGGTCGACGTCGCGCTGCCGCTGGAGGTCCACGTCCCGGCCCTGTCCTGCCGGGGTGGCGTGGAGATGGCGCACCGCTTCTTCGCCCCGCTTGGCTGGCGGGTCGGGGCGACGGCGGTGCCGCTGGACGAGGCGTTCCCCGAGTGGGGCGACTCGCGGTACGTCGACCTGCGGCTGACCGGTGAGCTGCGGCTGGCCGATGCGCTCAACCAGCTGTACGTCGCCCTGCCGGTACTCGACGACGCCAGGCACCACTGGATCGGCACCGACGAGATCGAGAAGCTGCTGCGCGCCGGCTCGGGCTGGCTGGCGACCCACCCCGACCGCGACCTGATCACCCGCCGCTACCTCGGCCACCGCACCACGCTCACCCGCCGCGCGATCGAGCGGCTGGCCGAGGTCGACGACACCGCGGTCGAGACGCTGGACGACGCCACCGCCCCGCCGGTCCCGGCGGCGGGAGGCCCGCGCGCGGCCGAGCACGAGGAGGACACGAAGCGTCCGGTGCCGCTGGCGCTGCAGCGACACGGTGCGGTGCTGGCCGCCCTGCGCACGGCCGGCGCCCAGCGGGTCCTCGACCTCGGCTGCGGCGCCGGGGCGTTCCTCCAGGCGCTCCTGGCCGAGGCGGCGTTCACCGAGGTCGTCGGGGTCGACGTCAGCGCCCGGGCGCTGGAGGTGGCCGCCCGGCGGCTGCGGCTGGACCGGCTGCCCGAGCGGCAGCGCGCACGGATCCGGCTGCTGCAGAGCGGTCTGACCTACACCGACGCCCGGCTGCGCGGTCACGACGCGGCCGTGCTCATGGAGGTCGTCGAGCACCTCGACCCCGACCGGCTGCCGGCGCTCGAGCACGCCGTCTTCGGCGCCGCCGGCCCCACGACCGTCGTCGTGACGACGCCCAACACCGAGTACAACGTCCGATTCGAGGGGCTGGCCGCCGGTGCGTTCCGGCACCGCGACCACCGGTTCGAGTGGACGCGTCAGGAGTTCGCCGGCTGGGCGGACGCCGTCGCGGAGCGCTACGGCTACGCCGTCCGGCTGCTCGCTGTCGGGGACGACGACCCGGAGGTCGGCGCCCCCACGCAGATGGCCGTGTTCACCCGTCGTGCGGTGGAGGTGGCCGCATGACCGCCGGACCGCGCACCGTCGTCGTCCCGGACCTGTCCCTGGTCGTGCTGGTCGGGGTGAGCGGTTCGGGCAAGAGCACGTTCGCGCGCCGGCACTTCGCGCCCACCCAGGTGCTCTCCAGCGACTCCTGCCGGGGCCTGGTGGCCGACGACGAGAACGACCAGTCGGCGACCCCGGCCGCCTTCGCGCTGCTGCACCACATCGCCGGCGTCCGGCTGCGCGGTGGGCGGCTGACGGTCGTGGACGCCACCAACGTCAAGGCCGAGGACCGCGCGTCCCTCGTGCGGCTGGCGCGCGAGCACGACGTGCTGCCGGTGGCGATCGTCCTCGACGTGCCGGAGGGCGAGTGCCTGGCCCGCAACGCGCTGCGCCCGGACCGGGACCTGGCACCCGGCGTCGTCCGGCGGCAGCGGGCCGACCTGCGGCGCGGCCTGCGCGGCCTGGGCCGCGAGGGCTTTCGCAGGGTGCACGTGCTGAACGGCACCGAGGAGATCGAGCGGGCGGTCGTCACCTACGAGAAGCAGTACAACGACCGGCGCGAGGACACCGGCCCGTTCGACGTCATCGGCGACGTGCACGGCTGCCGCACCGAGCTCGAGGAGCTGCTGGGCGCGCTGGGCTACGACCTGCGCCGGGACGAGCGCGGCCGTGCCGTGGACGCCGAGCACCCGGACGGGCGCCGGGCGGTCTTCGTCGGCGACCTCGTCGACCGTGGACCGGACTCACCCGGCGTGCTGCGCCTGGTCATGGGCATGGTCGCCGCCGGCCACGCGCTGTGCGTCCCCGGCAACCACGAGAACAAGCTGGTGCGCGCCCTGCGGGGACGCAACGTGCAGGTCACCCACGGGCTCGAGCGCACGTTGGCCCAGCTCGAGGCCGAGGGCGAGGAGTTCCGGCGCGAGGTCGAGGAGTTCTGCTCCGGTCTGGTCAGCCACTACGTCCTCGACGGCGGGGCTCTCGTCGTCGCGCACGCCGGGCTCAAGGAGTCGCTGCAGGGCCGCTCCAGCGCCCGGGTGCGGGACTTCGCGCTGTACGGCGAGACGACGGGTGAGACCGACGAGTTCAGCCTGCCGGTGCGCCACCCCTGGGCGCAGGAGTACCGCGGCCGCGCGACGGTGCTCTACGGGCACACCCCGGTCCCGACACCGGAGTGGGTCAACAACACCCTCTGCCTGGACACGGGCTGCGTGTTCGGCGGTCGGCTGACCGCGTTGCGCTACCCCCGGCGCGAGCTGGTCAGCGTCGCGGCGCGGCAGACCTACTACGAGCCGGCCCGCCCCTTCCGGCCCGCGGAGGACGCCGCCCCGCCGGTCGAGGCCGGACGTGCCGACGGCGTCCTGGACGTCGCCGACGTGCTCGGCAAGCGGGTCGTCGAGACCCGGCTCGCCGGGCGGGTGACCGTGCGCGAGGAGAACGCGGCTGCGGCGATCGAGGTGATGAGCCGCTTCGCCGTCGAGCCGGAGCTGCTGCTGCACCTCCCGCCGACGATGAGCCCCTCGGCCACCTCGACCCGGCCGGGGCTGCTCGAGCACCCGGCCGAGGCGTTCGCGTACTTCCGCGAGGAGGGCGTGGCCGAGGTGGTCTGCCAGGAGAAGCACATGGGCTCCCGCGCGGTGGCGCTGGTCCGCCGCGACCGCAGCGGTGTACTGCACACGCGCACCGGCCGCTCCTTCTTCGGCCCCGAGCTCACCGCAGCGTTCCTGGCCCGGCTCGGCGCCGCTGTCGACGAGGCCGGGCTGTTCGACGAGCTCGGCACCGACTGGGTGCTGCTGGACGCGGAGCTGCTGCCGTGGTCGGCCAAGGCGGGCGACCTCGTCCGCTCCCAGTACTCGGCGGTCGGCGCTGCGGCACGGACGGCGCTGCCTGCGGCGGTCTCGGCGCTGGAGCAGGCGGTCGCGCGGGGCCTGGAGGTGGCCGACCTGCTCCACCGCCAGCGGCGACGGACGGCCGACGCCGAGGCCTTCACCGGGGTCTACCGGCGCTACTGCTGGCCGACCGACGGGCTGAGCGGCGTCTCGCTGGCGCCGTTCCAGCTGCTCGCCACGGCGGGGACGACGTTCGCCGACCGGACGCACGCCTGGCACCTGTGCATCGCCGACCGCCTCGCCGAGGCCGATCCCGAGATCGTCCGCGGCACCCGCTCCCTTCCCGTCGACGTCACCGACCCGACGAGCGAGGCCGCGGCGACGGCGTGGTGGGAGGAGCTGACCGCGGTCGGCAGCGAGGGCATGGTCGTGAAGCCCGCGGCCAACCTGACCCGCGGGCGGCGCGGCGTGGTGCAGCCCGGGCTGAAGGTCCGCGGACGTGAGTACCTGAGGCTGGTCTACGGCCCGGACTACACCGAGCCGCAGCACCTCGAGCGGCTGCGGGAGCGCTCGCTCGGCCGCAAGCGCGGACTCGCTCTCCGGGAGTACGCGCTCGGTCTGGAGGGGCTGGAGCGGCTGGCCCGGGGTGAGCCGCTCTGGCGGGTGCACGAGTGCGTCTTCGCCGTCCTGGCCCTGGAGTCCGAGCCGGTCGACCCGCGGCTCTGACCCGTCGTCCGCCGGTGTGGGTGTTCGACGCCGACGAGCGCGGTGGCGAGGGCCACGTGGACGACGGTGCCGGCGAGGATGCCGACCAGGGCCTTGCCGACCACGCGTTGCCGACCAGGGCGTTGCGGACCAGGGCGGTGCGCCGCCACAGGTGCAGGCCGACCGTGACCGCGACCGCGATGACGAAGGGCAGCGCGGCCACCGCGGTGCCGGTCGGGACGTCGTGCAGGCATCGGGGTGGGGTCCGCTGATGGGCTGCTCGATGGCCGGTTCGTCCGTCCGGCGGGACCTGCGTCCCTGGCAGCGTCCGGTGACCGGCGGGACAGTGGGCCGCCACGGGGACACTCCACGAGGGGAGTCCGCCATGTCCGTGGACGAGGCCAGGCTCAACGACCTGCTCGGGCGGTTCGTCGTCGACGTGGGAGCCAGCTTCCAGGCCCTGGGCGCGGTCCTCGGGGACCGGCTCGGGCTCTATCGGGCTCTCCTGGCCGTGATGCCCGCCGCACCCGAGGACGTCGCCCGGGAGGCCGGCGTCGGAGAGCGGTACGTGCGCGAGTGGCTGGCTGCACAGGCCGCCGGCGGCTACGTGACCTACGACCCCGAGACCGAGCGGTTCTCCCTCACCGAGGAGCAGGCCTTCGTGCTCGCCGACCCGAACGGCATGCAGGCGGCCGCGGCCTTCCTCATCCCGCTCGGCGCGGGAACGAACATCGACCGGATCGCCGACGCCGTCCGCACCGGCGAGGGCTTCCCCTGGCACGCTCACGACCCGAAGCTGTTCGAGGGGACCGAACGGTTCTTCCGGCCCGGCTACGTCGCCAACCTCGTCTCCTCGTGGATCCCGGCGCTCGACGGCGTGGAGGACAAACTGCGCGCGGGCGCCCGGGTGGCCGATGTCGGCTGCGGCCACGGCTCCTCGACACTGCTGCTGGCCGCGTCCTACCCCGCCTCCCAGGTCGTCGGCTTCGACTACCACGAACCGTCGATCGAACAGGCACGCAAGCGCGCCGTCGACGCAGGGCTCGCCGACCGGGTCTCGTTCGAGGTGGCCAGCGCCGCAGGCTTCCCGGGTGAGGGCTATGACCTGGTGGCGGTCTTCGACGCCCTGCACGACATGCCCGACCCCCTGACGGCGGCACGGCACGTCCGCGAGACCCTCGCCGACGACGGCACCTTCCTGCTGGTGGAGCCGTACGCCAACGACCGGCTCGAGGACAACCTCAACCCGGTGGGCCGGCTGTACTACGCGGCCTCCACGGTGATCTGCGTCGCGCACTCGATGACCGAGGAGCCCCGAACGGCGCTCGGTGCCCAGGCGGGGGAGGCCCGGCTCACCGACCTGCTCCACGAAGCCGGGTTCAGCCGCGTCCGGCGCGCCACCGAGACCCCCTTCAACCTGGTGCTCGAGGCCCGTCCCTAGCCGACAGGAGGCGCCGACCGAGGTTGCTGCGGTCTCGGTCACGCATGGGCACCCGACCCCGCGCTGCGCAGTGGTCCTGTGCGGTCTCCCTATGCTTGTCCCGGGACCTGGTCCCGTGTCCCGCCGGCGTGGCGCAACTGGTAGCGCACCCGACTTGTAATCGGGCGGTTGGGGGTTCGAGTCCCCCCGTCGGCTCACACAGCTCACGTCGTCCGGCGCCTGTGGTCGTTGCAGAGGGCAAACGAACGGCAAGAAGTCGGTAAAGCGTCGTCCGGGCCGACGCCGGACCACATCCGTACTGCCTAGCGTCCCCGGTCGTGACCACAGAGGTCAGCCCCTCCCGGGGCTGGACCGATACCGCATCGGATCTGCCGCACGCACGTCGTGGCCGGGACTCCGGCCACCCTCCCGCCCGAGTCCGGAGCCGGATGTCCCGAGATGGGCGTCCGGACCCTGCCGCCGACGCCCAGTCACGGCGCCGGCACGGAGGCACTCGTGCGCGCACATCCGGACGACGACGGAAGGATGGGAGGTACCGGTGTCACCGCTGGACCTGGTCATCATGGCGGTCATCATCGTGCTGATCGCGCTCACCGCAGGCGTGTACTGGCACCAGAGCCGGCAGGCCGACCGCCACCACGACGCCGGCAGGGGCAGGGAGTAGGCCCGAGGACCGGCACCACCCGGCGTCCGGGGCAGACCTCAGCCGCCGGGCTGCCGGGCCGGGACGGCGTCGTCCTCGCGCACCGCGGTCGGCAGCAGCAGCGTGAACACCGGCGGCGACACCCGCGTCAGGGTCAGCCGGCCCTGCTCGGCCTCCACCAGGCGACGGGCCAGGGCCAGGCCGATGCCGTGCCCGTCCCGGCGGTCGGCCTGGCGGGCGAAGAGCGCGTCCTCGGGGTCGTGGACGCCCGGGCCCTCGTCGGCGACGTCGACCGCGACGGCTCCGGGGGCCTCGCGGACGGCGACCGTGACCGTTCCGCGGCCGTGGGTGACGGCGTTGTCGACCAGGACCCCGAGCACCTGACGCACCGCCGCGCCCGACGCCCGCGCGTGCGGGGCGTGGGGGTCGACCCGCACGGCGAGGTCGCGGCCGTGCAGTGCCAGGCGCGCGCCCCACTCCGGCGACAGCTCCCCGACCAGGGTGTCCAGGTCCAGCGGCTCCACCGGGGCGTCCGGCGCGCGCTGCCCGACCCGGGCCAGGGTCAGCAGCTCGTCGATGATCGCCTCGAGGCGGTCGGCGTCGGCCAGGGTCGCGGCGATCGCCGGCCGCGGATCGGCGTCGGAGCGCTCGAGTGCGGCCTCCAGGCGCAGCCGCATCCCGGCCAGCGGGGTCCGGAGCTGGTGGGAGGCGTCGGCGGAGAAGGCGCGCTCGCGGGCGAGCAGCTCGTCCAGGCGCATCGCGGTCGCGTCGAGCGCGGCACCCACCGCGTCGATCTCCTCGATCCCGCCCCGGTGGCTGCGGACGCTGAAGTCGCCGTCGCCCAGCCGCCGGGCGCTCTCCTCCAGGTCCTCCAGCGGCCGGGCCAGCCGGCGGGCCTGCCGGCGTCCGACCAGCCAGGCGATCGCCACCGCGGCAGCGGCCAGGCCCGCCATCGCCGCCCAGAGGACGCTCACGTGCCACAGCACGGAGGCGCGCGGGGTGGTCACGAGCACGGCACCGACCACGTCGTCGGAGTGGGTGACGGGGAAGGCGGCCACCAGCAGGTCGCCCTCCGTCCGCGAACCCACCTCGCCGTCGAGGGCGCGGGACAGCAGCCGGGAGTGCTCGCCCGGGACGACGCCGGCCTGCCGGTCGCCGTCCTCGCCGTAGACGGCCACGGCGTAGTCGTCCTCGTCGTCGTACACCTCGAGGTCCTCGGGGTCGATCGGGGCTTCGTCGTAGACCTCCCCGGAGACGTCGATCGCCACGTAACTCGCGGCGCGCACGAGGTGGGTGCGTTCGTGCTGCACGGCGTAGTCGAGCACCGCCACGGCCAGGGGGACCGCGAACAGGCAGGTCGCGAGCACGGAGGTCAGGACGGCGAGGGCGATGATCCGGGTGCGCACTGGCGGGACCTCCCTCCGGCGGTCGGCGGTCACGGTGCCCGGGACCGTCAGCGTGCTCCGCCCGGCGGGCGCTGTCACCGCATCCCGCCGCGGTCGGACGGGGCCCGCAGCCGGGGAGGCGGTGCCACCATGCCCGCATGGCCGGTCGGGTCCTGCTGGTCGAGGACGACGCGTCCATCGGTGAGGCGCTGGTGTCGAGCCTGCGCAGCCACGCCTACGACGTGGCCTGGGAGCGCACCGGTGCCGCGGGCCTGGCCCACGCTGCGGCCGCCCCGGTCGACCTCGTCCTGCTCGACCTCGGCCTGCCCGACCTCGACGGCGTGGAGGTGTGCCGGCAGCTGCGGGCCACCCAGCCGGGGTGCGTGCTGGTGATGCTGACGGCGCGCTCGGCGGAGATGGACGTCGTCGTCGGCCTGGAGGCGGGCGCCGACGACTACCTGGTCAAGCCGGTCCGGCTGGCCGAGCTGCACGCCCGCCTCCGGGCCCACCTGCGCCGCGGTGGCAGCGGGGCGACGGGACCCGCCGTCCGCGCCGTGGGCGATCTGGTGGTCGACGTCGCCCGGCACCGGGTCACGGTGGCCGGCGGCGAGCTGCACCTGCGGCCCAAGGAGTTCGACCTGCTCGCGCGGCTGGCCGCCCAGCCCGAGGTGGCGCACAGCCGGGAGCAGCTGATGGCCGACGTCTGGGACGAGAACTGGTTCGGCTCGACGAAGACCCTCGACGTCCACGTCGCGGCGCTGCGGCGCAAGCTGCAGGAGGTCACGCCGCCCGGTCGCCGGGTCCCCCAGATCGTCACCGTGCGCGGGCACGGCTACCGGTTGGAGCTGGCGGCCCCCGACGGTCGGTAGCCGGCGGCCGGCCGGCCGAGGACGTCCGACGCGGCCAGGCTCAGCGCCCAGGTGGCGGCGCGGGAGACGGTCCCCCCGCCGATGTCCGAGACGTCGACGTCGGCCAGGCGCTCGACGGCGATCGGCCCGCGGGTCAGGACCGCGTGCACCGTGTCGAGCACCGTGTCGAGGCAGCGGTGCGGGTGCGGGGTGTCCCGGGACACGTGCGCCTCGACGGTCAGCAGCTCACCACCGTCCGGGGCGCCAGGGCGCTCGTCGGCCGCCCAGCTCGGGATGATCGAGGACGCCGCCGGTGCCTGCGCCCACTGCAGGGCGGCGGCGTGGTTCAGCAGCAGGGGCGCCAGCACGGGGTCGCGGGTGAGCAGGCCACCGACCACGAGGTGCAGATCCGTCATCGTCGTTCCTGCCGCGGGTGTCCGAGGGGCGTACAGGGTTCCTCCCACGCTAGGCGGTCGGCTGCCCGTGCAGGACCAGCGCCGGGTAAGGAGTGGGTAAAAGCACGTCCCGTGGTGGGCCGGGCGGCCCACCACTAGCGTGGCGCTCGGCCGGCGGCGAGACGACGGCGCCGGGAGCCGAGTCCTGGAGGCGGCCGTGTCCGACCACGTCTACCGGTTGAGCGAGATCGTCGGCAGCAGCCGGACCAGCGTCGACGAGGCCATCCGCACCGCGATCCGCAAGGCCGGGCAGACGGTGCGGCACATCGAGTGGTTCGAGACCAAGGAGATCCGCGGCCAGGTGGTCGACGGCGACGTCAACTACTTCCAGGTGCGGCTGTCCATCGGCTTCCGCGTCGAGGACTAGCAGGAGGACCCGTCCTCCCCACCCCTCGCAGGCTCGGGGCGGTGCCCTGGACGGGGCCGGGGCGGCGGGGTCCTCTCAGTCGAAGCTGCCGGCGCCGTCCCGCCGGTAGGGGGAGCGGCGCTCGAGCTGTTCCCGCTCGCTGCGCTCGGCCCGCAGCCGCGCCGCCGTGCCCGGCGGGTAGCCGGCCTTGGCGACCCGGTGCTCGGTGGTCTCGACCATGAACGCCGTCGAGAAGATCAGCCCCATGAGCAGCCCGCCGGCTGCGGCGGAGAGCCGATAGACCAGCGGCACGGGGACGACGGCGACGCAGAGCACGAGCACCGGCAGCAGCTGCACCACCGCCCGCGTCAGGTGGCGGCGCACCCAGCCGGGCTCCGTCGTGTCGGCCAGGACCCACGGGGAGAGCTCCCGCGGCAGCCGGCCACCCAGCGCGTAGCGCACCCACTGCAGCGGCGTGGGGCGACGCGTCTCGGTACGGGTTCGCACACCGACGACGGTAGGCCGCTCCGGGCGTTGCCGGGGGCCTGGGAGCGGGAGCACACTCGGCCCGCGCGACCCGACGGCGAGGAGGTCCGGCATGCACATCCGTCAGCTGCTCCGCCGCAAGGGGGCAGAGGTCGCCACCGTGGACGCGACCACCAGCGTCCGCACCGCCCTCGCCCTGCTCGCCGAGCACGGGGTCGGCGCCCTGGTGGTCTCCCAGGACGGACGCCGCGTCGACGGGATCGTCTCGGAGCGGGACGTCGTCCGGGCGCTGCACGAGCGCGGCGCCGGGCTGCTCGCCGACCCGGTCGCCAGCGTGATGACCGAGCAGGTGCACACCTGCGTCCCTGACGCGGGCGTCGAGGAGCTGGCCCGCACGATGACCGAGCACCGGGTGCGGCACGTCCCCGTCGTCGAGCACGGGGCGCTGGTCGGCATCGTCTCCATCGGCGACGTCGTCAAGGCCCGGCTCGACCAGTTGGAGGAGGAGCGCGCCCAGCTGGTCGACTACATCCAGACCGGGTGAAGGACCCCGTCCTCGCCACCTCCGCAGGCCGGGACGGGGCCAGGCGTAGCGTGCCGTGGGTGGACGAGCGGCGCGCCGGGGTCGCCTCCGGCCTGGCCGCGTACGGCCTCTGGGGGCTGTTCCCGCTGTACTTCCCCCTGCTCGAGCCCGCCGGCGGGCTGGAGATCGTGGCCCACCGGGTCATCTGGTCGTTGCTCTTCGTCGCCGTCCTGCTGACCGCGGTGCGCGCCTGGCCGGCGGTGCGCGCGACGGTCGCCGACCGCCGCGCGCTGCTGGTGCTGTCGGGCGCCGCGGTGCTCATCGCCGCCAACTGGCTGGTCTTCGTCTACGGCGTCAACTCCGGGCACGTGGTCGAGACCTCGCTGGGCTATTTCATCAACCCGCTGGTCAGCGTGCTGCTCGGCGTGGTGGTGTTCGCCGAGCGGCTGCGCCGACTGCAGTGGGTCGCCGTCGGCATCGCCGCGGTCGCGGTGGGCGTGCTCACCGTCGACTACGGCCGCCCGCCGTGGATCGCCCTGACGCTGGCGGTCACCTTCGGCCTGTACGGGCTGATGAAGAAGCTGGTGCGCGTCGCGGCCGCGCCGGGGCTGTTCGTGGAGACCGCGCTGGTCGTCGTCCCCGCGGTGGTGGTCCTCGCCGTCCTGCACGCCCGGGGAGAGGGGACGGCGGGCAGTGCCGGGACCGGCCACCTGCTGCTGCTCCTGAGCTCGGGTGTGGCGACCGCCGTCCCGCTGCTGCTGTTCGCCGGCGCGACGCGGCGCATCCCCCTGTCCACCGTGGGGCTGCTGCAGTACGTCACGCCGCTGATGCAGCTGGCGATCGGCGTCTTCGTCCACGACGAGCCCATGCCACCGGCCCGGCTGGCCGGCTTCGTCATCGTCTGGATCGCCCTGGCCGTCTTCACGGTCGACAGCCTGCGCAGCGCCCGCGCCGGAGCCCGCCGGCGGACGGCGGAGGCCACGCCCGCACCGGTCTGAAGAAGGACCCCCTTGCCCCCCGCCACTCGCAGGCTCGCGGCGGGACCCTGCAAGGGGGCCGCCGGGGGCTCGGAGATGTCGGGGGGCGGGACTACCGTCGGAGGCGTTCCGAAGGAGGACTCCCGTGTCTGCCGAACCAGCTCCCGCGGTCTCCCCGCCGGGGGGCGAGGTGCCTCTTCCCCCGGCGGCCGACCCGACCCCCGCTCCCGTCCCCGACCCGCCCGCCCAGCCCGGCGGCCTGACCCGCCGCGAGCACGAGATGCTCGCGTTCGAGCGGCAGTGGTGGCGCCGGCCCGGCGCCAAGGAGACGGCCATCCGTGACCGCTTCGGCCTGGCCCCGACCCGCTACTACCAGGTGCTCAACGCCCTGGTCGACCGGCCGGCGGCACTCGAGGCCGACCCGCTGCTGGTGCGGCGCCTGCGTCGGCTGCGCGCCGCGCGCGGACAGCGTCGATCGTCTCAGTTCCTGGGCAACGGAGGCCGCGCCCTCTAGATTTGGTCACCGTGGGCAGGCACGCCGCGCCAGGCGGTGACGGAACGGACCGGGGGAGCACCCCTGTCCCGCACGGACGACGCCGCACTGACGGCCCGCCCAGCGCGCCTCCGGCCGCTGGTGAGCTGGGCGAGCACCCGACGGCGCCCAACCGCAGCCGCGCCGACCGCCGGCGCGACGGACTGCTCGAGGCGGGGGAGGACCCGGGTCGCCGCCGTCCCCCGCAGGGCCGCTCGGTGCCGCCGGCCGCACCGGCCCGTGGCGCCGCACCTGCCCGCCCTGCCGTCCCGGCCGCGTCGCGCGGCGCCACCGCCGCTACACGGAACGGCAGCGCGGCCGCCGGTGCTCCGCGTGCCGCTGTGCCCGCAGCCCAGGGGAGCCGCACCGCCGGAGCCAGCCGTGCCGCTGCGGTCCCCGCCCGGCCGGCGCCGGTCCCGGTCGCCGGTCCCGCCCGGCCGGCGCCGGTCCCGGTCGCCGGTCCCGCCCGGCCGGCGCCGGTCCCGGTCGCCGGTGCCGCTCGCCCCGCGCCCTCCACCGCCCACCCCACGCCGTCCGCCGGTCGCCCGCGGCCGACCCCGTCCGCGGACCGGCCACCCGCGGAGCCCGCGCCGCAGACCCGCATGCGGTTGCCGGTGCCGCCGTCCGCGGCCGCGGCGCCCCCGGCGCCGGCCGCGCCGGCTGCTCCCCGCACCACCGTCGCCCCGTTCCAGGCGGTGCCCACGCCCGAACCGGCCGACGACCCGGCGCCGGCCCCGGCCGGCCCCCCCGCGGAGACCCCCCGCCGCCGTGCCGCGGACCGGGTCCGCCCGGAGGCGGCCGACGCGGCGTCGGCCGGCAGCGCGGCGACGACGGGTCGCCCGGCCGTGGCCGGGCCCGACGAGGAGCCCGCCTGGTCCTCCGGCCGGCCGCCGGGCGCCGCGTCGTCCCCGGGCGCCGCCCCCGGGTACCGGGACTGGACCAGCCCCTCCCGGACCCGCGACGAGGCCCCGCCCGCGCCGCCGGCCACCGAGGCGATCCCCGACCGCACGCCCGCCGGCTCGTCCCGCGCGGCCGCGCCCGCGACCGAGGCCATCCCCGACCGGACGCCCGCCCACGATGACGACGAGTACGACGACGCGGACCGGTACGACGACGACCGGTACGACGACGCGGACCGGCCGGACGACCACGAGGACCCCCGCGGGCCGGACACCGGCAGCTCCACCGGCGTCGTCGGGGGCCGCGCCGCGTTCCGCGCGGAGCGCCAGGCCGCCGAGGCCGAGCGGCTGCGCGCCGTCCGCGCCGCCCGCCAGGAGGAGCGGCGCACCACCGGGGTGCGCCGCGCCGCGGTGGGCCTGCTGGCCGTCGCCGTCGTCGCCCTCGTGGTGCTCGGCGTCTACTCCTTCACCTCGCCCGAGGCCCAGGAGGCCGCGCGCGACACCTCGACCGGGCCCAGCCCGACGGCACCGGCCCCGGCCGTACCGAGCTCGGCCCTGCCGCCGCTGGACGTCCAGCCGCTGCCGCCGGCCGACGCCGCCCCCGTCGCGCCGGTGCGCGTGCCCGTGACGGTGCTCAACGCCACGGGCGTCTCCGGCCTGGCGGGCGACATCGCCGCGGAGCTGACCTCCGGTGGCTGGGAGTCCGACGGCGTCGGGGAGTACAACGGCGCCGACGTCGCGACGACGACCGTCTACTACACCGACGGGGACCAGGCCCAGTACGACGCCGCCGTCCAGCTCGTCCAGCAGTTCCCGGAGATCAGCGGCCCGGCGGTGCGCTTCTTCGAGGTCCCGGACGTCGAGGCGCCCGGTCTCGTGGTCGTGACCACCGGCGAGTGGCTGCCCTGACCGCAGGGCACCGCGCGCCGCGCCGTCCCCGGAACCAGCAGGGGTCGCCGTCCGTTGGCGGCTCCGTGCGTCCCGTTCGCGGGCCCGTCCGTCCCCGCCCGCGCCCCGGCGCCCGCGCGACGTCCGCCGCCCTGCTCCTGTTCCTCACCCTGGCCGTCACCGGGCTGCTCCCGGCCGCCCCGGCCGCGGCAGCCGAGGACGTCGGCACCGAGGAGGCACGGGTCCCCGTCGGCGCGGGCGCGGACGCGGACGCCGCCGAGCTCGACACCACCTTGTACCTGCCCGCCTCCGCGACCGCCGACGCCCCCGCGCCGGCAGTCGTGCTCGCCCACGGCTTCGGCGGCAGCAAGGAGTCGGTCGCCGACGACGCCCGCGACCTGGCCGGCCGCGGCTACGTCGTCCAGACCTACTCGGCCCGCGGCTTCGGGGCGAGCACCGGCCGGATCGGGCTCAACGACCCCCGCGCCGAGGTGGCCGACCTGTCCGCGCTGCTCGACCGGCTCGCCGCGCGCGACGACGTCCTGCTCGACGGGGACGGCGACCCCCGGGTCGGTGTCGCCGGGGGCTCCTACGGCGGCGCGCTGGCCCTGCTCGGCGCCGGCTACGACGACCGGATCGACGCGATCGCCCCGCAGATCACCTGGAACTCGTTGACCACCGCCTTCTTCCCCTCGCAGGTGGGCGAGCCGGCTCCCGGCACCGTCGCGGCCACGCCGCAGGCCCGGGACGCCGGCGTCTACAAGCGGCTGTGGTCGGGCCTGTTCTTCGGCGTCGGGTCGGCGCCCACCGGCGGACTGCTGGGGGCGCTCGGCGGCGGGGACGGCGACGGCGACGGGGCCGCCGCGGCAGGTGGCCCGCCCGCGGACCTGCCGGCCGACCTCGGTGGCATCGACCCGGCGTCGGTGGACCCGCAGGCGGTCGAGCAGCTGCTGACCTGCGGCCGCTTCACGCCCGAGGTGTGTGCGGCCTACCAGTCCGCGGCCTCCACCGGCACCCTCACCCCCGAGATAGCCGCCGTCCTCGACCGCAGCAGCCCGGCCACCGTGCTCGACCGGATCGACGCCCCCACCCTGCTGGTGCAGGGCACCCAGGACTCGCTGTTCGGCCTCGGCCAGGCCGACGCCAACGCCCGGGGGATCGCCGCCGACGGCACCCCGGTGAAGGTGGTCTGGTACGCCGGCGGCCACGACGCCCAGGCCTCCGAGCGCACCACCGAGCAGCTGCGCGAGCAGGTCGCCGGCTGGTTCGACTGGCACCTGCGGGGCCGCGGCGAGGACCCGGGCACCGGCTTCGAGTTCCCCGCGCCGACCGGCGTGACCGCGACCGTCGGCACCGTGCAGGGCGGCAACCGCACCGTGACCGCACCGGCGTACCCGGGCCTGGCCGGCACCGAGCCCGCGCAGCGCGAGGCGATCGCGGTCGACGGGCCGCTGCAGCCGGTCGTCACGCCCGCCGGGGGGACGCCGGCCGCGATCACCGTCGTCCCGGGGCTGGGCTCGCTGGCCTCGGCGCTGTCCGGCACGTCGTTCGAGATCCCCGGCCAGTTCGCCGCCTTCGAGAGCGAGCCGCTGGACGAGGCGGTGGAGGTCGTCGGCGCCTCGACGATCGACCTCGACGTCGCCGCGCCGGGCGGCTCGGCGACCCTGTTCGCCAAGCTCTACGACGTCGCCCCCGACGGGACGGCGACGCTGCCGGCGGGCCTGGTCGCGCCGCTGGCGCTCACCGGCCTGTCCGCGGACCCGACCGCGCCGACGCGGGTGGGCGTGACGCTGCCGGGGATCGTGCACCGCTTCGAGGCCGGGCACACGATGCGCGTGGTGGTCTCCTCGACCGACCAGGCCTTCGCGCTGCCGGCCGAGGCGGCCGTCTACTCCGTCGCGCTGGCCGGGGGCGGGGACGCCGCCGCCCTCGCCGTCCCGGAGGTCGACGGGCGCACCGAGGCCGCCGACGGCACCTCCCGCTGGTGGGTGCTGCTCGGCGTCGTGGCGGCGCTGGGCCTGCTCGGCTGGCTGGCCGCGCTGCTGTGGGGACGACGGCGCCGCCGGCGGGTCTCCGTGGTCGAGCCCGACGGCGAGGAGGTACCGCTGCGCCTCACCGGCGTCTCCAAGGCCTACAAGGACGGCTTCGTCGCCGTCCGCGACCTCTCCTTCGAGGTGCGTCGCGGCCAGGTCCTCGGCCTGCTCGGCCCCAACGGCGCTGGCAAGACGACGTCGCTGCGCATGCTCATGGGGCTGATCCGGCCGACCGAGGGACGGATCACCGTCTTCGGCCACGAGATCCGCCCGGGCGCGCCGGTGCTGTCCCGGCTGGGGTCGTTCGTCGAGGGCACCGGGCTGATGCCGCACCTGTCCGGCCGCGACAACCTGCGGCTGTACTGGGCCGCCACCGGCCGCCCCGCCGAGGACGCGCACATGGCGGAGGCCATCGAGGTCGCCGGCCTCGGGGCCGCGATCGACCGGCCGGTGCGCCGCTACAGCCAGGGCATGCGCCAGCGGGTCGCGATCGCGCAGGCGATGCTGGGCCTGCCCGACCTGCTGGTGCTCGACGAGCCGACCAACGGGCTGGACCCGCCCCAGATCCACGCCATGCGCGAGGTGCTGCGCTCCTACGCCGCGACCGGCCGCACGGTGATCGTCTCCAGCCACCTGCTCAGCGAGATCGAGCAGACCTGCAGCCACGTCGTCGTCATGGCCAAGGGGCAGAAGATCGCCCAGGGCACGGTCGAGGAGATCGTCGGCGCCGGCGGGTCGGTGCTGGTCGGCCTGGCCGACGACGCCGACACCGAGCGGGCGGCCGCGGTCCTCACCGGACTGCCCGGGGTGACGGTGGAGCGCACCGACGAGGGGCTGGTCGCCGACCTCGACGGCACCGGCCGCGCGCCGGCGCTGCAGGCGCTGGTGGCGGCCGGCATCGCGGTGGACGCGTTCACGCCGCGCCGCCGGCTCGAGGACGCGTTCCTGGCACTGGTGGGGGAGGGGCCATGAGCACCGCTGCTCACGTCCAGCCGACCGGGGCGGTCGCGGGCTACCGGCCCGGGCGCACGCTGCGGCTGTCGGTCGAGCTGCGCCGGCAGTTCAAGCGCCGGCGCACCCTCGGCGTCCTGGTGCTGATGGTGGCGCTGCCGCTGATCCTCATCGCCGCCCTCCAACTGGGCGGCACCGAGGAGGCCGAGGAGAACAGCCGGATCAACCTCGTCGACGTCGCCACCGCCAGCGGGCTGAACTTCACGCTGTTCGTGCTGTTCGCGACGACGAGCTTCTTCCTGGTCGTCGTCTACGCGCTGTTCTTCGGCGACACCGTGGCCGCCGAGGCCCAGTGGGGGTCGCTGCGCTACACCCTGGCCACCCCGGTGCCGCGGATGCGGCTGCTCCGGCAGAAGTGGCTGGCCGCGCTCGTGCTGTCGGTGGGCGCGCTGGTCACCCTCGTGCTCACCGCGCTGCTCGCCGGCGGCATCGCGTTCGGCTTCGACGCCGTCCAGACGCCGGTCGGCGTCACGCTGGGCCAGGGCGAGGGGCTGCTGCGCCTGGCCGGGATGGTCGGCTACCTCGCCGTCCACCTGCTCGTCGTCGGCACGCTGGCGTTCTGGCTGTCCACCGTGACCGACGCGCCGCTGGCCGCGGTCGGCGGCGCGGTGTTCACGATGTTCGTCTTCGCGATCCTCGACCAGGTCGAGCAGCTGGGGTCCATCCGCGACTTCTTCCCGACCGCGGAGGAGTTCGCCTGGACCGACCTGCTGCAGACCCCCGTCGACTCCGGCGACCTGTTCCGCGGCGTCGTCCAGTCGCTGCTCTACGCGGCGGTGTTCACGGCTCTGGGCTTCCGGCACTTCTCCCGCCGCGACGTCACGTCCTGATCGTCGCCCTACCGGGCGACACCGCGGCCAGGTGCCGTTCCCCGGTGGCGTCGAGCCGCTGCGTCACGCCTGCGCGGACCCCTCCGGGGCCCACTCGGCGCGACATCGATCCCTCTCACAGCGACGCGCGGACCGCCTGGGCCCAGCCCTCCCCCATGGGGGCGTCGGTCACCGACACGTTGGGGACGGCGGCCAGCAGGTCGGCCATGCCGTCGACGGTGGCCCCGTTCGCGGTGATCCACAGCCGGCCGACCGCGGGCGCCATCTCCAGGTCGCTGACGCTGTCGCCGATGGCCACCGCCTCGGCCGGGGTCAGCCCGCGCCGCTCAAGGTCCCAGGCGATCGCCGCCCCCTTCGTGATCCCGCGCGGCATCAGGTGGTAGATCCGCGCCGGCGCCTCGGCGGGCGCCAGCGTCGTGCGGGCCGTGCGCGGCAGCGCCCCGTTGTCCTTGAGGGTCAGCCAGCCCAGCCCCCGCTCGGCGAGCCAGGCGTCCACCGCCGTCGGGTCGAGGCGGCCGCGCAGCAGGGCGTCGGTCTGGTGGGTGGCGTGCCACGGCGCATGCCACTCGACCTGCCCGGGGTGCTGGGCGACCAGGGCGTCGACCACCCCGAGCTCGGCCATCACCGCCATCGGCGCGCGCCCCGCGTACTCCTCGGGCAGCGCGCCGGTCAGCCGGTGGGTCTGCCGGGCGGCGTCCCAGCTGATCGTGGCGCCCAGCTCCGCGATGGCGCCGTCGGCGGCGAAGATCCGGGCCGCCTCCACCACCTGCTCGAAGGTGCGGCCGCTGACCAGCACGAGTGCCACGCCGGCGCGGTGCAGCTCCAGCAGGGTGGCCGCCGGCTCGGCGGTCAGCTCACGTCCCTCGGTGTGCCAGAAGGAGCCGCGTGGGCCGACCATCGTGCCGTCGAGGTCGGTGTAGACGACGCGCGTGCTCACCTGCCCATCCTGGCCCGGCGCACTGCGCCACCCACGACGTGGGTAGAGTCCAGGGCGTTCCACTCATCCAGAGGGGCAGAGGGACACGGCCCGACGAAGCCCCGGCAACCGCCGCACCGCGCGTCCGCGCAGCGGAAGGGTGCCAATTCCGTCCCGCGCGGCTCGACGGCCCGACGCGGGGAAGATGAGGAGGTAGTCGTCGCATGACCCTGACCGCTCCCGGTTCTCTGCAGGCCGACTCCAGCGCGGGTGGCCCCGTCCCGCCGTCCCCGGCCCGCGGGCTCGTCTGTCGCAACTGCGGCGCCACCTTCGACCTGATCGCCGAGCACGCCTGCGCCGAGTGCTTCGGCCCGCTGGAGGTCGACTACGACCCCGAGCTGATGCGGGCGGTCACCCGTGAGCAGATCGAGGCCGGTCCGCAGAACATCTGGCGCTACGCCGCGCTGCTCCCGGTGGGCCAGGACCCGGCCGACCGCGTCACCCTCGACCCGGGCATGACGCCCCTCGTGCGCGCTGACCGGCTGGCCGCCGAGCTGGGCCTCACCGGCGGGCTGTGGGTCAAGGACGACTCGGCCAACCCCACCCACTCCTTCAAGGACCGCGTGGTCAGCCTGGCCGCCACCGCCGCCAAGAGGCTGGGCTACAGCAAGATCGCCGCCGCCTCGACCGGCAACCTGGCCAACTCGGTGGCCGCGCACGCCGCCCGCGTCGGCCTGCCCTCCTTCGTCTTCATCCCGTCGGACCTCGAGCCGGGCAAGGTCGTGCAGTCGGCGGTCTACGGGCAGACGCTGGTCGCCGTCGACGGCTCCTACGACGACGTCAACCGGCTGACCAGCGAGCTCGCCGAGACCGACGAGTTCGAGGACACCGCCTTCGTCAACCAGAACGTGCGGCCGTACTACGCCGAGGGCTCCAAGACGATGGGCTACGAGATCGCCGAGCAGCTCGGCTGGCGGATCCCGGCCCAGGTCGTCATCCCTATGGCGTCGGGCTCGCTGCTCACCAAGGTGGACAAGGCGTTCCGCGAGCTGACCGCGGCCGGCATCGTCGAGGCCACCGAGTGGACGGTCTTCGGCGCCCAGTCCGCCGGCTGCGACCCCATCGCCACCGCCTTCGACAACGGCTGGGACGTCGTCAAGCCGGTCAAGCCGACCGGGATCGCCAAGTCCCTGAACATCGGCAACCCCGCCGACGGCCCCTACGCCCTCGACGCCATCCGGCGCACCGGCGGCGCCGTCGGCCGGGTGGACGACGCCCAGATCGTGCAGGGCATCCGCGACCTGGCCCGCACCACCGGCGTCTTCGCCGAGACGGCCGGCGGCGTCACCACCGCGGTGCTGCGCCGGCTGGTCGAGGACGGCCGGCTGGACCCGGCGAAGGAGACGGTCATCCTCAACACCGGCGAGGGGCTGAAGACCCTCGACCCGCTGGAGCCGGTCGTCGGGCCGACCCACCGGGTCGCGCCGTCCCTGTCCTCGGTCCGGACGGCGGGTCTCATCGGCTGACTCGTCAGGGTGGGCGATCCCGGGTTCCGGCAGCCCGGTGCCCCCCGATCAGGTGTCCCGTGTGCGTGAGTCTGCTCTCACCACGTGTTTCGTGCTGTACGTTCTGCCGCGGTTCGGTTCCACGTTCGTGTTCTGCGGGCGGAAGAGCTCGACCCGGCCTCCCTGGTCGGTGGGAGGCCGTCCGCAGGCACGAAACGTGGGAGCGCACGTGGCACAGGGCACCGTGAAGTGGTTCAACGCCGAGAAGGGCTTCGGCTTCATCGCCGTCGACGGCGGCCAGGACGTCTTCGTCCACTACTCGGCCATCCAGATGGACGGCTACAAGAGCCTCGACGAGGGCCAGCGGGTCACCTTCGAGGTCGTCCAGGGCGAGAAGGGTCCGCAGGCCGACGCCGTGCGCACCGCCTGACCTGAGCTCGCCGGAGGCCCGGTCCCCACGCGGGGGCCGGGCCTCCGCCGTGTCCCGGCCCGGTCACGCCTCGCCGCGTGCGGTGACACGGCGCGACCCGCCACGCCGCCGGGACAGGTGCCGGCGGGCTCGCGGACCGGAGGTCGTGGTCCTGGTCCCCGGGGTGCGGGAGGCTCCGCCCGTCGGGCACCGGATGGGGCGGGGAGGGTGGCCATGTCACGCGTCGCGATCGTCACGGGTGGTGCGTCCGGGATCGGACGAGCCCTGGGCGCGGCGCTGGTGCGCCGCGGGGACCGGGTGGTCCTCGCCGACGTCGACGGTGCCGCGGCCGAAGAGGCCGCGGAACGGCTGTGTGCCGTCGGGCCCGGCGCGGCCACGGCTGCCGCTGTCGACGTACGCGAGGCGGACGCGGTCGCCTCGCTCGTCACCGGCACCGCGGAGCGGCACGGCCGGCTCGACCTGCTGTTCAACAACGCCGGCATCGGGATCGGCGGTCGGGTGGAGGAGCTGAGCCCGGCGCACTGGGACCGGGCCGTCGACGTCAACCTGCGGGGGGTCGTCCACGGGGTGCAGGCCGCCTATCCCCTGATGGTGCGGCAGGGACACGGCCACATCGTCAACACCGCGTCGCTGGCCGGCCTCCTGCCGTCGCCCGGCTCCGCTCCGTACGCGACGACGAAGTGGGCGGTCGTCGGGCTGTCGCTGAGCCTGCGGGCAGAGGGCGCCGCCCGGGGGATCCGGGTGAGCGTGGTCTGCCCCGGCGGGGTGGACACGCCGATCCTGGACAAGGGGATGCCTGCCGACCTGCCACGGGTCCCCAGCCTCGAGGGGGTCGACACCCGTGCCCTCATCACCCGGTTCAGCGGTGGACGGCTGTACAGCGCCGACGCCCTGGCCGCCGACGTCCTCCGCGGTGTCGACCGCAACCGGGCGGTCATCGTCGCGCCGCGTCAGGCACGGGTGATGTGGCGGCTGATGCGGCTGTCCCCGTCACTGGTGCTCCGGGTGTGGGCAGCCGCGGCGGCCCGCGGTCCCGGGGGCTCCACGACCGTGAGCGAGCCGGGGCCCGTGCCGACCGCCGAGGTGTCCGGAGGCCGCTGACGGCCGGGAACAGCTGACCCGGCGACCCCGTTCTTGCACTCGGCAGGGTCGAGTGCCAGACTCGCGATTGGCACTCGACAGTGCCGAGTGCCAATCAGGTCGGAACGGTGAGGCACTGGTGTGCGGGCCGACGGAGTGCCCGTGCCGCCGGTGTCGTCCGTCGCGGGCGCCGGTCCCGGCCGTGCAGCGATCCATGCATGGAGGACATCACCACATGGCCAAGATGATCGCCTTCGAGGAAGAGGCTCGCCGCGGCCTCGAGCGGGGCATGAACACCCTCGCCGACGCCGTCAAGGTGACCCTCGGCCCGAAGGGCCGCAACGTCGTCCTCGAGAAGAAGTGGGGCGCCCCCACCATCACCAACGATGGTGTGAGCATCGCCAAGGAGATCGAGCTCGAGGACCCGTGGGAGAAGATCGGCGCCGAGCTCGTCAAGGAGGTCGCGAAGAAGACCGATGACGTCGCGGGTGACGGCACCACCACCGCCACCGTGCTCGCCCAGGCGCTCGTCCGCGAGGGTCTGCGCAACGTCGCCGCCGGCGCCAACCCGATGGCCCTGAAGAAGGGCATCGAGAAGGCCGTCGAGTCGGTCACCGAGTACCTCCTCTCGACCGCCAAGGACGTCGAGACCAAGGAGCAGATCGCCGCCACCGCGTCGATCTCCGCCGCCGACACCGCCATCGGTGAGCTCATCGCCGAGGCGATGGACAAGGTCGGCAAGGAAGGCGTCATCACCGTCGAGGAGAGCAACACCTTCGGCCTCGAGCTCGAGCTCACCGAGGGCATGCGCTTCGACAAGGGCTACATCTCGCCGTACTTCGTCACCGACGCCGAGCGCATGGAGGCCGTCCTCGACGACCCGTACGTGCTCGTCGTCAACTCCAAGATCAGCTCGGTCAAGGACCTGCTCCCGCTGCTGGAGAAGGTCATGCAGTCGGGCAAGCCGCTGGCCATCATCGCCGAGGACGTCGAGGGCGAGGCCCTGGCGACCCTGGTCGTGAACAAGATCCGTGGCACCTTCAAGTCGGTCGCCGTCAAGGCCCCCGGCTTCGGTGACCGCCGCAAGGCCATGCTCGCCGACATCGCCATCCTCACCGGTGGCCAGGTCATCAGCGAGGAGGTCGGCCTCAAGCTCGACACCGCCGACGTCTCCCTGCTGGGCCGCGCCCGCAAGGTCGTCGTCACCAAGGACGAGACGACGATCGTCGAGGGCGCCGGTGACAGCGACCAGATCGCCGGCCGGGTGAACCAGATCCGTGCCGAGATCGAGAAGTCGGACTCCGACTACGACCGCGAGAAGCTGCAGGAGCGCCTGGCCAAGCTGGCCGGTGGCGTCGCCGTCATCAAGGCCGGCGCCGCGACCGAGGTCGAGCTCAAGGAGCGCAAGCACCGCATCGAGGACGCCGTCCGCAACGCGAAGGCCGCCGTCGAGGAGGGCATCGTCGCCGGTGGTGGCGTCGCCCTGGCGCAGGCCACCGCTGTCGCGTTCGACAAGCTCGAGCTCGAGGGTGACGAGGCGACCGGTGCCAACATCGTGCGCGTCGCGCTCGAGGCGCCGCTGAAGCAGATCGCCGTCAACGCCGGCCTCGAGGGCGGCGTCGTGGCGGAGAAGGTCCGCAACTCCGACACCGGCTGGGGCCTCAACGCCGCCTCCGGCGAGTACGTGGACCTGGTCGCCAGCGGGATCATCGACCCCGCCAAGGTGACCCGCTCGGCGCTGCAGAACGCCGCCTCCATCGCGGCGCTCTTCCTCACCACCGAGGCCGTCATCGCCGACAAGCCGGAGAAGGCCGCCCCGGCCATGCCGGGCGGCGACGGCGGCATGGGCGGCATGGACTTCTGATGAAGGGCCCCGTCCTCCCCACCCCTCGCTAGCTCGGGGCGGGGCCCGGGACGGGGCCGTTCCAGTCCGTCACCTGCAGGGGCGGTCCGCTCGCGAGCGGGCCGCCCCTGTCGGCGTTCCCGTGTCGGCCCCGTCCCGAGCTCGCGGGGGAGGGACGGGGTCCTCCGTCAGTCCTCCGGTGCGAAGCAGCAGAACTCGTTGCCCTCGGGGTCGGCGAGCACGTCCCAGTCGATCTCGCCGTCGCGCACCCGCAGCAGCGTCGCACCGGCCACCAGCAGGGCGGCGGTGTCCCCGACGACGTCCAGGTGCACGCGATTCTTGACCGTCTTGGGTTCGGACACGGGGTTCACCCAGATCAGCGGGCCCACACCGGCGGGGTCCTCGATCGGTACCGGCCACGCCGGGTCCCGCGGCTCGGCCGAGGGACGGCGGACGTAGCCGAGGGCGGCGCACCACCAGTCCGCGATCGCCTGGTGGTCGCGGGCGTCGAGGCACAGGTCCTTGAAGCGGGCGGGCGCATCGGGCACGCGACCACCCCAGCACAGCCCCGCCGCGGGCGTCAGTCCCGGCGTCCGTCGCCGAGCAGCCAGCCGGCGGGGTCGGCCAGCGCCTCGGCCTCCGCGGGGCCCCAGGAGCCGGGCGCGTAGCGGTGCACCCGCGGGGGTCGCTGCTGCAGCGGGGCGAACGCCCGCCACGCGTTGGCCAGGCCCTCGCTGCTGGTGAACAGCGACCGGTCGCCGACGAGCACGTCGTGCAGCAGGGACACGTAGGGCGGCAGGGGCGTCCCCCCGGGGACGTCGGCCAGCTCCAGCGTGGCCGTCGCGGTGGCGAGGGAGAGATCGGGGCCGGGCTCCTTGGCGACGACCTGCAGGTCCACCGCACCCGACCCCGACAGGGACAGGGACAGCACGTTGCCGTGGCCGGGGACGTCGGTGACCGGCCCGTCGGGACGGCGCAGCAGCAGGCTCACCCGCTGCTCGCTGACGGCCATCCGCTTGCCGGTCCGGAGCACGAAGGGGACGCCGTGCCACCGGTCGGTGTCGACCCACAGCCGGGCGGCGACGTAGGTGTCGGTCTGCGAGTCGGCGGCGACGCCCTCGATGTCGGTGTAGCCGTCGAACTGGCCGAGCACGACCTCGTCGGGGTCCAGGGGCCGGAAGGCGGCGAGCACGCTCTCGCGGGCCTGCTGCAGGTCGGCGGGGTCGAAGCTGGCCGGCGGCTCCATCGCGACCTCGGCGGCGACCTGGAACAGGTGGGTTACCAGCATGTCGAGGGCGGCGCCGGTGGCGTCGTAGAACTCCGCGCGCTGGGCGACGTCGAGGTCCTCGGGGACGTCGACCTGCACCTGCGCCACGTGATCGCGGTGCCAGGCGTGCTCGAACAGGCCGTTGGCGAAGCGCAGCACGTGCAGGTCCTGGGTGCCCTCCTTGCCCAGGAAGTGGTCGATCCGGAAGACCTGGTCCTCGTCGAGCACGGAGTGCACCAGGTCGTCGAGTTCGTGGAAGCTCTCCGGCGAGGTGCCGTAGGGCTTCTCGTAGACGACCCGTGCGCCCTCGGTCAGCCCGTGCTGCCCCAGTGCCCGGGTCAGCTTCTCGAAGGCCGACGGTGGGACGGCGAGGTAGTGCACCAGCTGCGGGTCGCCGCCCAGCTCCTCGCGCGCCTCGCCGAGGACGCCGAGCAGGCTGCCCGGGTCGGACTCCTCGAAGCCGCCGCCGGCGAAGCGCAGCCGCGCGGCGAACTCCTCCCACGGGCCCTGGTCGGGGCTCGGGCCGAACTCGGTGAGCGCGTCGTGCACCAGGTCGGCGAAGTCCACGTGCGAGACGTCGCCGCGGCCGTTGCCGACCAGCCGCCAGTCCTCCGGCAGCAGGCCGCGCTGGGCGAGCTCGAAGAAGGCCGGCAGCACCATCCGGCGGGACAGGTCGCCCGTGGCGCCGAAGAGGACGAAGACGGTCGGGGGGAGGTCGGTCACGCGGGTCGGTGTGCCCGCGCGGTGGCGCGGTCACGCGTGCACACCGAGGGCCCGCCCCCGCGTGTGCGGGGACGGGCCCTCGGGTCGTGCGGGTGTCGGGGAGCTCCCGACGCCGGTTCAGCGCGTCCGCGTCATCACGGCGACCGTCTTGGCGCCGGAATCGGAGGTGACGTTGAACCGGTTGTTGGTCGGCAGGGTGGGGCCGTTGCGGAGGTCGACCGTCCAGGTGCCGTCAGCCGCGACCGGGACGTTGAGCTGGATGGTCGTACCGGAGCCCGTGACGTCGCCGAGCCGGAGGTGCACCCGGTTCGCCGTCGTGTCCTGCGCGGTGCCCGAGATCCGGTACTCGCGCCGGTCAGCTCGGTACTGCGCCCGGGTGACCGTGACGACGTCGGTCGGCGTGACCGTGTTGTCGACGGTCGCCGGCACCGTCGACGTGGTGGCCTCGCCGCCGCTCCTGGCGACGACGGTGAGCGCGTACTCCACGCCGTTCCGGAGCCCGCTCACGGTGCCGGCGGTGCCGGTCGCCGCGAGGGTGACCGCGGCCTGACCATCGGCCGGGGTCGCGACCAGGTCGTAGCCGGACACCGGGCTGGCCGGGTTGCCGGCCGCCGCCGCCGTCCACTCCGCGGTGATGCTCTCGTGACCGGGGATGACCCGGGTCAGGTTGAACGCCGCGGGGGCCACCGCCCTCAGGGTCGAGACCGTGGCCGTGGCGGCCGGGCCCTCACCGTTGGCGTTCGCGGCGGTCACCGACACCGTGTATGTCGCCCCGGAGGTCAGACCCGTGAGCGTGGCCGTGGTGCCCGGGGCCGCGACCGTGACCGGGGCGGGCACCGCGGCGGCCGCGTCGGCCGAGGTCGCGGTCACCGTGTAGCCGGTCGCACCGGCGGTGGCGGTCCAGCTCACGTCGGCGCTGTCGAGCGATGCGCTCGTGGCGGTCAGTCCGGCAGGGGCCACCGGGGTCGCCGTCGGGTCCGTGCCCGGGTCGGTCCCGCCGTCCGGCGGCGTGGTGCCCCCGGAGCCGGAGCCGACGACCACCGTGCCGAGCGACTGCGCCGCCGACCAGCGGCCGTTGTAGGCCTCGATCCTGATCTCGTAGGTGGCACCGGCCTCCAGGCCGTCGAGGGAGACGCTGGTCCCGCCGGTCCGCTCGGCGACCTCCTGCTCGGCGTGGGCGCCACCGATCGCGGCGACCCGGTAGCCGCTGACCGGCGAGCCGTCGGCGGGCTGTGCCGGGGTCTCCCAGGCGACCTGCACCGAGGTCGAGCCCGTGGCGGACGACAGCTGGGCCGTCGTCGGCGCCGTCGGCGCCTGACCGTCGGGGCTCGGCGGGCACCCGCCCATCCCCGGGCCGGGGATCTCCTCGAACTCGTTCTGGGTCAGGCCGAGCGCCGGCTCCTCGCCCGCCATCCAGGCCGCGAAGACGTGGTCACCCTCGAGCACGCGGTCGTAGTCGGCCTTGGTGAAGAGGGTGTAGGTGCCCTCGATGGTGCCGGTCGCCGGGTCGGCCGTGGCGGTGGCATCCCACAGGCCGGGCTCGCCGTTGGGGTGTTCGGCGTCCGGGACCAGGCTGATGCCCATCGCCCGGTTGTCGGACAGGCCCGGGTCCTCGCCGGGCGGGGTCTTGTCGTCGTCGTTCTCCGGGTTGACCGTCTCGATGTTGAACCGGGTCGGGTCGAACCACGGGTCCGCGGGGTCGTAGGTGCCCTTGATCGTGACCGTCCCGGTTCCGCGCACCCGGTTCTCCGGGTCGGTCGGGAGGTTCTGGGTCGCGGTGAAGCCGCTGCCGACGACCTCGGTGACCGTGGGGGAGGCCGTGATCGCGGAGTCCGTGAAGGCCTCCCCGCTGAAGGAGACCTTGACCTCGTCACCGGGCTTGATGGTGGGGGTCACCCCGATCCAGCACTCGCCCCCGGGGTGGTTGAACTCGAGGAAGCCGGTGGCGTCCAGCGTCCCCACGCCGATGCCGATCGTCTGGCCCCCGCGGAGCACCTCGACCGTGGCCTCCTGCCCGGCCTGGGCGACGTAGCCCTCGAGGGCGACCATGCTGCGCTTGTTGAAGATCTCGATGTTGCCGGGCCCCGTCGGTGGAGTGCCCGCCTGGGCCAGGCTCCCGAAGGTCACCAGCGCACCGGTGGCCGTGACGGCGGCCAGGCCGCCGGCGATCAGCCGCTGCTTGGGGGATCGGGACGCTCGCGACGCGGGGGGAACCGCAGCTCCGTGCCCACCCCCGCGACCGCCGTGCTGGGTCGGTCGTGTCCTGGTCATCGCCTACTCCGCAGTCGCGCCGCGCCCACACCACCGTGGGCCGGTCTCGTGGGGGTCACGGTCGTCGTGCAGCGACGCTCCCGGCAGCCGAGCGGAGGGGGAGCGGAGCCCCCCAATCCGGGGGCGCGGTGGGCCCGCGTCGGCGGCGGCCGGGGCGGGTAGGCGGCTGCCGTGGCGGTGGTCATCGGGACGTCGGGCTGGCAGTACCGCGACTGGCGCGGCCGCTTCTACCCGCCGAAGCTGCCACAGCGGCTGTGGCTGGAGCACCACGCGGAGCACTTCGCCACCGTCGAGAGCAACAACGCCTTCTACCGGCTGCCCGAGCGGACCACCTTCCAGGCCTGGCGGGAGCGGACGCCCGCCGACTACCGGTGGGCGGTCAAGGCCAGCCGGTTCCTCACCCACGTCAAGCGGTTGCGCGACCCCGAGGAGCCGGTCGCCCGGCTGGTGGACCGGATGGCCGGCCTCGGCGACCGGCTCGACGCCGTCCTCCTGCAGCTGCCGCCCACGCTGAAGGCCGACGCCGACCTGCTGCGCGAGTGCCTCGCGCAGTTCCCGGCCGGCGTGCGCGTCGCCGTCGAGCCGCGGCACGAGTCGTGGTGGACCGACGAGGTCCGCGCGCTGCTCGAGCGCTACGGCGCGGCGCTGTGCTGGGCCGACCGGGCCGAGCGGCCGGTCGCGCCGCTGTGGCGCACCGCCGACTGGGGGTACCTGCGCCTGCACACCGGGGCCGAGGGCTGGGCCTACCGCCCGGAGACGCTGCAGGCGTGGGCCGAGCGGCTGTCGGAGACCCACGGCGACTCCGACGTCCTCGTGTACTTCAACAACGACCCCGGGGGTGCGGCCGTCACCGACGCCGTGGTCTTCGCCGAGGCGGTGCGCCGCACGGGCCGGACGCCGACCCGCGTGCCCACCGCCGACCAGGCCTCCGGCCGGGCCTGGGACGCGGCGTAGC
Source organism: Geodermatophilus sp. URMC 65 (assembly GCF_053502545.1). Taxonomy (NCBI): domain Bacteria; kingdom Bacillati; phylum Actinomycetota; class Actinomycetes; order Geodermatophilales; family Geodermatophilaceae; genus Geodermatophilus; species Geodermatophilus sp. URMC 65. The sequence goes on along the minus strand of NZ_CP199954.1, from coordinate 1,939,177 downwards.
GGTTCGCACCCCGCGGAGTGGCTCAGCCGAGGACCTGCGGGTCCTCCCGGAACGCCACGCCGAGCTGGTCGGCGGCCCGGCCGAGCACCGACTGGACGGCGAGGGTGTCGGCCAGCGGCATCACGGCGCTCTCGGTCCGCCCGGCCCGCAGGCACTCGGTCACCTCGGCGAGCTCGTGGCTGTAGCCGGTGCCCGACGGCGGCAGCGTGATCTCCTCCGGATCGGCGCCGGCGCGGTGCAGCACGATGGTGCGCGGGTGGTGGAAGCGGGGCAGGACGTCGATCCAGCCGGCGGTGCCGAGCACCCGCGCCTGCCCGGGCGTCGGGTACCGCAGCGAGGCCGTCAGCGTGGCCGACCGGCCGTCGGCGTACCCCAGCAGCAGCGCGGCCTCGGCGTCGACGCCGGTGGGGAACAGCGAACCGGTCGCGGTGACCGTGTCCGGGTCGCCGAGCACCATCTGGGCGAAGGAGACGACGTAGACGCCGACGTCGAGCAGCGCGCCGCCGCCGAGCTCGTGGGCGAACAGCCGGTCGGCGGGGTCGTACTCGCGGGCGACGCCGAGGTCGGCCTGCACCGAGCGGACCTCGCCGATCGCGCCGTCGGCCACCAGCTCCCGCAGCCGGACGACGACCGGCTGGAACCGCGTCCACATCGCCTCCATGACGAAGACCCCGCGCTCCCGGGCCCGCTCGACCACCTCGCGCGCGCCCTCGGTCGTGGCCGTGAAGGTCTTCTCGACCAGCAGCGCCTTGCCCGCGTCGATCGCGGCGAGGGCGACCGCGTGGTGCTGGGGGTGCGGCGTGGCCACGTACAGCACGTCGACGTCCGGATCGGCCAGGACGTCGGCGTAGGAGCCGTGCGCCCGCTCGAGCCCGTGCCGCTCGGCGAACGCCGCCGCGCGCTGTGCCGACCGGGAGGCGACCGCGACCGGCCGGGCGCCCGGCACGTGCGCGAAGTCCGTCATCACGTTCTCGGCGATGCGGCCCGGCCCGACGACGCCCCAGCGGATCTCCTCGCTCACCCGCAGGACGGTAACGGTGCGGGCAGACTGTCGCCGTGGCGGTGCTGATCGACCCCCCGGTGTGGCCGTGGCGCGGACGGCGCTGGTCGCACCTGGTCAGCGACGTCTCCTACGACGAGCTGCACGCCTTCGTCGCCACGGAGCTCGGCATCCCGCGGCGGGCGTTCCAGGGCGACCACTACGACGTGCCCGACGAGCTCTACGACGTGGCGGTGGCCGCCGGTGCCGAGCCGGTCGGCGGGCGGGAGCTGCTCGCCCGGCTGATGGGGGCGGGGCTGCGGCTCAAGAAGAGGCGCGGCGCCGTAGCAGGCTGAGCTCGGCGGCGAGGTTGGCCCGCGCCCGCGGCGTCCACTCGGCGGCGACGGCCGGCAGCCGGTACAGCGCCGGCAGCGCCAGCAGGTGCTCGAGGACGGCGGTGCGGCCGGCGGTGAACTCGGCGTCGGAGAGGTGCCCGTACTCCTCGCGCACCGCGGAGGCGTAGGCGGCGTAGGCCTCGAGCGGTCCGGCGAGCACCGCGAGGTCGGCGTCGCAGAGCACGGCGCCGTTCGCGTCGTCCGGAGCCGGGTCGTGCCCGGCGGTCAGCAGCACCAGCCGGGCCACCTCCTCGACCCGCTCCGGCGGCACCAGCCCGCGCAGGCCGGCGCGCGCCCGCTCGGCGCTGACCTGCTCGTTGTCGCCGCGGCGGGGGTCGTAGACCGCGTCGTGGTACCAGGCGGCCAGCCGCACCGCGTCGGGGTCGGTCGCGGCGCCGGCCAGCTCGCCCACCAGCCCGAGGACGGCCGCCAGGTGCCGGAGGTCGTGGTAGCGGCGGTGCGGCTCGCCCCACGCGGCGACGACGGCCGCCCACTCGGTGCGGGAGGTGGGGGAGTCCCCGGCCAGCCGCGCCCACGCCTCGAACCCGACGAGCGTCATGCCACCCCGCAGGTGCGCAGGGTCAGCAGCGCGAACGCCCGTGCCGCGGTGACCAGCTCGTCGACCGGCACGCGCTCCAGCGGACCGTGCGCCAGGTGCAGGTCGCCGGGGCCGTGGTGCAGCGTCGGCACCCCGGCCGCGGCGTAGAGCCGCAGGTCGCTGCCGGCCGGGATGGCCCGCTCGGGTGGCACCCCGGCGCCGGTGTCGGCGACCGCGCGCTGGACGGCGGGCAGCAGCGGGTGCCCCTGCGGCAGCGAGCCGCTGGCGAAGGCACCACCGGTCCAGGTCAGGCGCACGGGGTGCCCGGCCAGCCAGGGGTCGGCGGCGCACAGCTCGGCCAGCCGGACCTCGAGGGCCGCCCGCGCCGCGGCGACGTCCTCGCCGAGCCGGACGCCGTAGCGGCCGTCGGCGACCAGCAGGTCGGGCACCGAGCTGGCCCAGTCGCCGGCCCGCACCCGCCCGATGTTGATGCCGTACGGGTAGGGGGCGTCGCCGAAGCGCGGGTCGGCGCCCTGCTGCCGCTCGGCCTCGAACGCGCGCAGCCCGGCGTGCACCTCGGCGAACTTCTCGACCGCGCTCACCCCGCGGTCGCGGTGGGCCGCGTGCGCGGCGTGCCCGGGGACCTCGAGCCGGAAGGTGAGCGCACCGGCGTTGGCGGTCACCACGGCGCCGGCGGTCGGCTCGGGGATGACGCACACCTCGCCGCGGTGCCCGCGCCGCAGGGTCGCCCAGGCGCCGAGCCCGCCGTCCTCCTCGCCGACGACGGCATGCACCGAAACCGGTCGGGCCAGCCGCACCCCCGCCGTCCGGACAGCGGCCAGCGCGGCGAGGGCGGCGACCACCCCGGCCTTCATGTCGCAGGAGCCGCGGCCGTGCACCGCGCCGTCGGCGACGCGCGGGTCGAACGGGTCGCCGGGCCACAGTGAGCGGTCCCCGGGCGGGACGACGTCGGTGTGGCCGGAGAAGACCAGCGCCGGTGTCCCGTCCTCGGCCGCCGGCGCGGTGCCGACCACGCCCCACGCCTCGCTGCGCTCGACCTCCTGGCCGGGCGCGTCCGGCGCGGTCGCCGCCGCGGCGAGGTCGATCGGCCAGCGGTCGACGGCACAGCCGAGCTCCTCCAGCCAGTCGCCAACCAGGTGCTGCACCTCGCACTCCGCCGGGGTGCCGCCGACCGAGGGGACGGCCACGAGCTCCCGCAGCCGGGAGACCGCCCAGGCCTCGTCGACGGCGGACAGCACGCGCGCCTCGGCGTCGGTCAGGTGGGCCACGGGCGGAGTCTGGCACGCGGTCCCGAGGGCCGAAGTCACTCGCCCCGGGCCGTGTGAGGGGGCGGCCCCGGGGGTAGCGTGGGGAGCGTCCGGGCCGGGTGCATCGTGCCCCCGGGTGCCAATTTGGTTACGCCTTCGCGGACTACCGCCCCGACCTCGGTCGGGGGCTGGAGCCGCGTTGTGCTTCTCGCCGCGAGGCGGCCGTCGCCCGGTCCGGACCCTCCTGCCGCTTCGGCGTGCCGTCCTGGCGTGTCGCCCTTACGGTCGATCCGAGTCCACATCTCGGGCGACGTGGGGAGTTCCCATGGCCGACACGGTCCACCAGGGTCCGGGCACGACGACGACCGACGAGCGGCACCGGCTACCGGTGAAGACGCTCGTGTCGGCGAGCATCGGCAACGCGGTCGAGTGGTTCGACTGGACGGTCTACGCCACGTTCGTCGTCTTCTTCGCCGGCCAGTTCTTCCCGGCGGAGAACCAGGCGCTCGCGCTGATCGGCGCGACGTCGACCTACGCGCTGGCCTTCTTCTTCCGGCCGCTGGGCGGCATCCTGCTGGGCCGGTTCGCCGACCTCCGCGGCCGCAAGGCGGGGATGCTGCTGACCATCCTGCTGATGGCCGGCGGCTCGATGGTCATCGCGATCCTGCCGACGTACGAGCAGGTCGGCTGGCTGGCCCCGATCCTGCTGCTGCTCGCTCGCATCGCCCAGGGCATGTCCCTGGGTGGTGAGGTGTCCAACGCCTCCGCGTACCTCGGCGAGATCGCTCCGCCCGCCCACCGCGGCCGCTACTCGTCGTTCTTCTACATCTCCACGGGCTCGGCGCTACTGGCGGCGTCCCTGCTCGGCGTGCTCCTGACCAGCACGCTCAGCCAGGACCAGCTGGAGTCCTACGGCTGGCGGATCGCGTTCTTCCTCGGCGGCGTGCTCGGCCTGGTCGGCATGTGGCTGCGCCGGTCGCTGGTCGAGACCGAGCAGTTCGAGGAGAACGCGGAGAAGGCCCGCGCGACGAAGCACCCGCTGCTGCAGACGATCACGCACCACCCCAGGGCCGTGGTGCAGCTGTGCGCCTTCACGCTGCTGTCGACGCTGTCGTACTACACCTTCTTCAGCGCGCTGACGCCGTTCGCGATCACCTTCCGCGACGCCGACAAGACCGACGTCTTCATCGCGCTGTCGATCGGCACCGCGCTGTTCGTCGCGCTGTGCTACCCGTTCGGGAAGCTCTCGGACCACATCGGGCGCAAGCCACAGCTGCTGATCTGGTCGGGCGCGATGGCCGTGCTGATCGTGCCGCTGTCGTACCTCGTCCGGGACGACCTGTTGTCGCTGATCGTCGTCTTCTGCACCGGCCTCGGGCTCTACGCGCTCATGGCGTCGATCGCCCCGGCGATCATGAGCGAGCTGTTCCCCACCGAGCTGCGGGCCATCGGGATCGGGTCCTGGTACAACCTCACCGTCGCCACCTTCGGCGGCACCGCACCGCTGGTGATCACCTGGCTGTCCGAGGCAGGGCACCCGCTGTGGTTCTTCTGGTACGTGGCGGTGGGAGCCGCGGTCGCTTTCGCCGTCATCCTCACCCTGCGGGAGACCAAGGGCACCGAGCTGCGCTGAGGCCCGGCTGAGGGGCCTCAGCCGGCCTGAGGGGCCGCAGGTCTGCCCGACCGACCGATGCCGGGGGCTCCCCCTCAGCACGACCGTCGTCGTCGTCGATCCCGACGACGACAGGAGACGGTCGTGCCCACCTACCCCAACCCCGGACTCGAGGCCGAGCTGGCCTACCGCCGAGAGCTGCTGCAGCAGATCGGCCGCGGCACCCGGACGCGGCGCAACGCCTGGACCACCCGCTGGTCCCGGCGGGCGCGCTGAGGGAGGACCCCCCTGCCCCCCGCCATGGAAGGACCCCGTCCTCCCCACCCCTCGCAGGCTCGGGGCGGTGCCCTGGACGGGGCCGGCGGCGGGCCCTGCAGGGGGGCCACCTCGCCCGGTACGCCGGTCCCGTCGCCGGGCTCTGCCACGATCGGCGTCGTGGCGCAGTGGGACGACGACCGACCGCTGGTGGGCCGGGACGCGGAGCTCGCCCGCCTGCTGGCCACGGTCGACCGCGCCCTGGAGGGCCGCGCCGGGGCGGTGCTGCTCGCCGGGGACGCCGGCGTCGGCAAGACCAGGCTGCTCGACGAGCTCGCCGCGCGCGCTGCCGAGCGGGGCCTGCGGGTGCTCACCGGGCACTGCGTCGACCTCGGCGACGTCGGGCTGCCCTACCTGCCGTTCGTCGACCTGCTGCGCCCGGTGGCGGCGGGTTCCGGGCAGCCCGGACTGCCGGAGCTGCTGTCGGGCCGGGGCGCCCCCGCAGTCTCCGAGCTGCCGGCGGGGGACGCCGCCGACCTCGGCCGCCCGCTGGTCCGCCGCCCCGTCGCGGACGGGGGGCGGCTGCAGCTGTTCGAGTCGGTCGCGGCGCTGCTGGGCGAGCTGGCCGCGGAGACGCCGCTGCTCGTCGTCCTCGAGGACCTGCACTGGGCCGACCGCTCCAGCCGCGACCTGCTGCGCTACCTGCTCGCCCGGCTGGGCGAGGAGCCGATCGCGCTCGTCGCCTCCTACCGCTCCGACGACCTGCACCGCCGCCACCCGCTGCGCCCGCTGCTCGCCGAGCTGGTGCGGCTGCCCGTGGTGGAGCGCCTGGAGCTCGCGCCGCTCCCGGACGCCGCCGTCGGCGAGCTGGTGCGCGGCCTGCCGCCGGCGTGCCCGACCGCACGGTCGAGGACGTCGTCGCCCGCGCCGAGGGCAACGCCTTCTACGCCGAGGAGCTGCTCGCCGCCGGGCTGGCCGGCGAGACGCTGCCGCTCGGGCTGACCGACGTGCTGCTGGCCCGGGTGGAGCAGCTCGGCGAGGCGGCCCAGCAGGTGCTGCGGGTGGCCGCCGTCGCCGGCCGGCAGGTGCGCCACGACCTGGTCGCCGCCGTCAGCGGGCTGCCCCCGGCCGACCTGGAGGCCGCCCTCGCCGAGGCGGTGCACCACCACCTGCTCGTGGTCTCCGACGGCGGCCGCTACCGCTTCCGGCACGCCCTGCTGCGCGAGGCCGTCCTGGCCGACCTGCTGCCCGGCGAGCGGGTCCGGCTGCACGCCACCACCGCCGCCCACCTCGCCGCCACGCCGGGGGCCGGCACCGCCGCGGAGCTGGCCCACCACGCCCGCGCCAGCAACGACCTCGCCGGCGCGCTGTCCGCGTCGCTGGAGGCGGCCGCCGAGGCGTGCCACGCGGGTGCGCCCGCCGAGCAGCTGCAGCACCTGGAGACGGCGCTGGCGCTGTGGCCGGCCGTGCCCGACGCCGCCGCCCGGGCCGGGCGCGACCAGCCGACCCTGCTGCTCGACAGCGCGGCCGCGGCCCGGACCGCGGGGGAGCCGCAGCGGGCGGTGGCGCTGATCCGCGCCGCGCTGGACCTGCTCGGCCCGGACGGCGACCCGGTCGAGCGGGCGCGGGTGCACTACCGGCTGGCCCAGGCGCTGGGCCGGATCGAGGACCAGGCGGCGGCCCACCGGGAGAGCAGCCGGGCCATGGCGCTGGCACCCGCCGACCCGCCGTCCCCGGTGCGCACCTGGGCGGCGGCCACCCACGCGCGCACCAGCTGGTCCCTGGGCCGCCGGGCGGAGGCCGAGGCCGCGGCCGACGAGGCGCTGGCCGCCGCCGACGCCCTCGGCCTGGACAGCGCGTGGGCCGACACCGCGGTCTCGCTGGCCCGCATGCGCGGCGGCAGCGACCTCACCGGCCGGCTGGAGGAGGCCCTCGTGCGGGCCCGGCGGTCGGGTGACACCGACGTCGAGCTGCGGGTGCTGTTCAACCTCGCCGTCGTCCCCTACGAGGCCGGGGACGTCGCCGCCACGCTGCGCTGGGTCGACGAGGCGCTGGACCGCGCGGCCGAGCTCGGCGTCGAGTGGTCGTTCTACGGCGCCGAGCTGCGCCACCTGGGCGTGTCGGCCCGCTACGTGTCCGGCGACTGGGACGGCAGCGTGGCGCTGGCCGACCGGCTGGGGCGCGTGCCGGAGATGGCCGCGCACGTGCGCGCCGCCGGGCTGCTGGTGCAGGTCGGCCGGGGGGACCCGTCGGCCGCCGAGCGGGTGGTCTGGGCCCGCGGGCTGACCGAGCGGCTGGACGCGCACGTCCTGCTGCTGCTGGCGACGGCCGGGGCGGAGATCGACCTGGCCGCCTGGGCCGGCGACGCGGGGACCGCCGTGCAGCGGGCGCGGGCAGCGGTGGAGCAGGTGCGGACGCACTGGGACGTCGACCGGCTCGCCGTGCTCCGGCTGGTCGCGACCGCGCTGGCCCCGGTCGGGGACGCCGCGGCGGCCGCCCGGCTGCAGGGCGACGAGGCAGCGGCGGGGCGCTGGGTCGAGGCGGGGGAGGAGCTGGTCGCCGAGGCCCGCGCGGCGGTCGAGGACCACCTGCGCGACATCGGGCCGTTCGGGGTGGAGGCGTTCGCCTGGCAGGCCCGGGTCGAGGCCGAGGCGGCCCGGCTCGCCGGCCGGGCGGAGCCGGCGCTGTGGCGGGCCGCGGTCGACGCCTTCGGCTACGGGCACGTCTACGAGCAGGCCCGGTCGCGGTGGCGGCTGGCCGAGGCGCTGCTGGCCGCCGACGACCGGGCCGCCGCGGCCGAGGAGCTGCGCGCCGCCGCGGAGGTCGCCGCCCGGCTCGGCGCGGCGCCGCTGCGCTCGGCGGTCACGGCCCTGGCCCGGCGCGGGCGGCTCGACCTGCCCGGGGTCGGGCGGGTGCCGGACCCGGCGGCGGTCCTCACCCCGCGGGAGGCCGAGGTGCTGCGGCTGCTGGCCCGGGGCCGCACCAACCGGCAGATCGGCGCGGAGCTGTTCATGAGCGAGAAGACCGCGAGCGTGCACGTCAGCCGGATCCTGGCCAAGCTCGGCGCGGGCGGGCGCACCGAGGCCGTGGCCCTCGCCGCCGCCCGCGGGTTGCTCACCCCTGCTGCGGGCTGACCCCCCCGGGCCTGCCCGGCCGGGGAGCTGTCCCGGGCGGCCGGCTCGGGCAGGGTGGCGGCGGCCCTCTGCGCCCGAGAGCGCAGTCGCGGTCGTCGACACGCGTCGGCACGCCGGATCCGGCGACCGCAACTGCTCACTCGACGGGAGCCGGCGATCCCGGCGATCCCGCTCACAACATCGTGCGGAGGCGTTCCCGGCGGGCGCGGAGCACGTCGACCGAGGCCGAGGCCGACGGCGGCCCGGGAACGGCCTTGCGCAGCTCGGTGTGCACCACCCCGTGCGGCCTGGAGGTCTTGGCCGCGACCCGGGCGACCAGCCGGTTGACCTCCCGGCGCAGCTCGGCGGCGTCGCGCCAGGAGCGGCCGGCGTCGTCCTCGTCGGGGTGGTCCTCGACGATCGGCAGCTCGCCGGTGTCGTCGTGGTGCGCTCGCTGGGCGATCCGCAGCCGCAGCTCGTCGTCCCGCCTGGCCAGCAGCGACGCCGTCTGTTCGGCGGTGAGCAGGCCGGGGATGCCGAGGAAGTCCTCCTCCTCGGCGGCCAGCGGCTCGGCGGCCGGGCGGCCCTCTCCGGTGTGCGCGGTGCCGCCGTGCAGGACGTGGGCGAAGCGGGCATCGGCCTCCAGCGCCTCGAACTGCTTCATGGTGACCGGCTCGCGCTCCTTGGCCGGCAGCGGGTCGAGGTCCAGCGCCTCCGGGTCCTGCGCCTTCGGCGGCGGCATGACGTGGTTGCGTTCCTGCTCCATGGAGGCGGCCAGGCCGAGCAGCGGCCGCACGGCGGGGAGGAACACCGTCGCCGACTCGTGCGCGGCCCGGGCGCGGACGACGCGGCCGACCGCCTGGGCGAAGAACAGCGGCGTCCGGTAGGAGGTCATCCACGCCAGGACGGCGGCCCGCGGGACGTCGACGCCCTCGGAGATCATCCGCACGCAGACGGCGATCCGGGCCGAGCCGGTGGCGAAGCGCTCGATCTTCTTCGACGCCTTGGGGTCGTCGGAGAGGATCAGCTCGGGCGCCTTGCCGGTGACCCGGCGGACGATCTTGGCGTAGGCGCGGGCGTCGTCCTGGTCGCTGGCGAGGATCAGCCCGGCGGCGTCGGGCATGCCGCCCTCCTCGCGCAGGTGGGTGATCCGGTCGTCCATGGCCGCGATGACGTGCGGCACCCACTGGCCCTTGGGGTCCAGCGCGGTGCGCCAGGCCTGCATCTCCACCGACCGGGTGCCGGCCTCGGACAGCGACGCGGCGACGACCTCGCCGGCGGAGTTCCGCCAGCGCGAGGTGCCGGTGTAGGCGGCGAAGACGACCGGGCGGACGACGCTGTCGGCCAGCGCCTCCTTGTAGCCGTAGGTGTAGTCGGCACGGCTGACCAGGCCCATGCCCCCCTCGCCGTCGTCGCCCTCGAAGCCGTCCTCCTCGTACCGCACGAAGGGGATGCGCTCGTCGGGCTTGGTGCGGAAGGGCGTCCCGGTCAGGCACAGCCGGCGCGCGGCGAAGCCGTAGGCCTCCTCGACCGCCTCGCCCCAGGAGAGGCCGTCACCGGCGTGGTGCACCTCGTCGAGGATGACCAGCGTCTTCACCGCGGTGGCGCGGGCGGCGTGCAGCATCGGCTTGCCCGCGACCTGCGCGTAGGTGGTCACGTAGCCCTGGGTGCCGGCGCGCACCGGGCCGACGGCGTTGGTCAGCCCCGGGTCCAGGACGATGCCCATCCGGTCGGCAGCGTCGGCCCACTGCAGGCGCAGGTGGTCGGTCGGGCAGACGACGATCACGCGGGCGACCTCGCGCCGCTGCAGCAGCCGCGCGGCCAGGGTGAGGGCGAAGGTCGTCTTGCCCGCGCCCGGGGTCGCGGTGACGAGGAAGTCCTTCGGGGACGCCTGCTCGTACTTCTCCAACGCGGCCTGCTGCCAGACCCGGAGCGGTCGGCTGGTCCTCTGCGGGGCGACCGCCTCCGCGCGTGCTGCACTCGCCATGTCGGGAGTCATCCTGCCTGGGCGACGAGCAACACGCCGAACCGGCCACCTCCCGCGCGCGCCGCCCGCGACGACGTATGGCGCCGGCCGTCGCGCCGCTGACCTGCGGCGATGCCCGCCCGAGCGGCCCGGTGTGGGCGTCGTCACAGCCCTGACGGACCGGTCGTCCGTTGCAGCAGTCCCGGCTGCCCACCGCGCCCCGGCCGTCCCACCCGGGCGTCGTCGGGCGTCCCGTCGGCAGCGGTCGTACGCTGGGTGCGGCTCCTCGACCAGGCGGCCCTCCCGGCCCGGATGACAGCGGCACACCACCCGCTCCTCGGCGCCGTCCCCCTCACCGCACAGTCGCTCCTGGAGCACCCGTGTCCGCCGTCGTCCTCTCCGGTCCTGCCCCCGCCCTCGCCGAGCGACTGGCCGGGGTGGCCAGCTCCCCGGTCCGCGAGCTGCTCGCCCTCCTCGACCGGCCGGAGGTGGTCTCCTTCGCCGGTGGCCTGCCCGCGCCCGAGCTGTTCGACCTCGACGGCGTCCGCGCCGCCTACGACGCCGTGCTCTGGGGGTCCTCCGCTCGCCGGGCCCTCCAGTACGCGCCCACCGAGGGCGACCGGGAGCTGCGTGCGCGGGTCGCCGCCCGGATGACCGCCCGGGGCCTGCTCACCACCGTCGACGACCTGCTGGTCACGTCCGGCTCGCAGCAGGCGCTGACCCTCGTCGCGACGGCGCTGCTCGACCCGGGCGCGGTCGTGCTGGTGGAGGACCCGACCTACCTCGCGGCGCTGCAGTGCTTCCAGCTCGCGGGCGCCCGGGTGGTGCCCGTGCCCACCGACGAGCAGGGCATCGACCCGGCCGCGCTCGCCGACGTCCTGGAGCAGGAGCGGCCGGCGCTGCTCTACCTGGTCCCCACCTTCGCCAACCCCACCGGCCGCACCATGCCGGCGGAGCGGCGGGCCGAGGTCGTCGAGCTCACCGCCCGGCACGGCGTCTGGGTCGTCGAGGACGACCCCTACGGCGAGCTCCGCTACCGGGGCGCCCCGGTGCTCCCGCTGGCCGCGCAGCCGGGTGCCGACGACCACGTGCTGCACGTGGGCAGCTTCTCCAAGATCGCGGCACCGGGGCTGCGGCTGGGCTGGCTGCGGGCGCCGTCCCGGCTGCTGCCGGCGCTGACCGTCGCCAAGCAGGCGGCGGACCTGCACACCTCCACGATCGACCAGGCCGCCGCGGCGGCCTGGTTCGCCGCGGCCGACGTGGAGGCGCACGTCATGACCCTGTGCTCGGCCTACGGCGCCCGCCGGGACGCCCTCGTCGAGGCCCTGCCGCACGCGCTGCCGCAGGGCAGCACCTGGACCGACCCCGACGGCGGGATGTTCCTGTGGGTCCGCCTGCCCGGGACCCCCGACACCGCCGACCTGCTGCACCGTGCGCTGGCGCACGACGTCGCCTTCGTGCCCGGCGCGGCCTTCTACGCCGGCACGCCGGACCGGGCCACGCTGCGGCTGTCGTTCACCACGAACACGCCGGAGCGGATCGCCGAGGGCGTGCGCCGGCTGGGGGCGGTGCTGGCGGGGGCCTGAGCCCCGACCCCGGCCGGGTCAGGAGGGTGCGACGACCGGGAGCCCGGCGTCGACGGCCGCCTGCGCCAGTCGCTCGTCGTAGACCACGAAGGCGTCCAGAGCCGACCCGAGGGTCAGCGCCGTCGCCAGGTGGAGGGCGTCCAGGCTGCGCAGGGACGGCGGTCCGAGGTCGGCGGCCACCTCGAGGACGCCCGGCCCCAGGGGGACGAGGTCCATCCCCGCGAGGAGTCTGCGAGCGGTCGGCACCGCGGCGGCCTGGGCCCGCGCCACGGCGCGCACGACCTCCACGCGGGTCAGGGAACTGGCCGACCAGGCGGCCTCGTCACGTGCTGCCAACCACGCGCGCAGGGGCGCGGTCTCGTGTTCGCGGACGACGAGCTTCGTGAGAGCGGAACTGTCGAAGGCGATCACAGTCGCTCGGCGCGCTGTTCGGCCAGGGCCTCGGAGACGCTCGGCGCTCCAGCCGCGGCTGCCACGGGCTCCGGGATGAAGCGTGGCCCGGTGGCCGGGATCAGCCGGCCCTCGGCGATCAGTCGCTCGCGTGCCGTCGCCGCGGGGGACGGTGGGGCCAGGACGGCCACCAGTTCACCGCGCTCGGTCACCTCGACCGTCTCGCCGGCCTTGACCAGAGCCAGGTACCGGCTCGCGTTCTGCCGCAGCTCGCGTACGCCGATGCGTGTCATGCGAGCACCGTAGCACTCCATGTGCTACGAACGCCGGTCCCGCACCGCGAGCAGGGCGGCGGCGGTGAACAGCACCGCCGCGACGATCGCGTACAGGGACGGCTGCCCTCCGCCGAGCAGGTCGTCGACCAGGTTGCCCTCGTTGTTCGAGGCGTTGAACGACGCGTGCACGATCCCGGCGGCAAGCAAGCTGCCCGCGGCGCCGCGCACGGTGGCGCCCACCAGGAGGCGCATCACCACACCGAGCAGGAACAGCGCGCCGACCGCGAGCCCGACGCGGGCGGCCGTCAGGTCGCCGATGAAGGCCAGCGGCAGGTGGACCGCCGCGAACGGGACGGCGGTCAGCGCGGCGGCCGGGAGGAAGCCGTGCCGCTGCTCCAGACGGCCCTGGAAGAAGCCTGCCCACACCGTCTCCTCCCACAGGTGCACGAGCAGCACCGCGGTGGCCACCGAGAAGGCGCCGGACGCGAGCACGGCGAGCAGGTCCCCGGTCTGCAGCCCCTGCCCCGCGGCCACCCCGACGGCGAGGGTGAGCACCGGCAGGGCCAGCAGCACGGTGGCCCACCAGCCGGCGCCGAAACGCCACTGGACGGCGCGACGGAGCAGGGCCCGGACGGCGGGGCGCCCGTCGGCGACCGCGGTGACCCAGAGCGCGGCGGGCAGCATCACGAGCAGCGTCGTCCCGAGGGCGAACGGCTCCTGGGGGAGCGGCCCGCCGGGGAGCACCCCGTGGGTGGTGAGCGCCGGCACCGCCATGAGCGGCCAGCCCACGACGGCGACCAGGACGAGGAAGGCGGTCAGCGGGTGCCGGGCGACCCGGCCGCGCAGGCCGCCGGGCGGAGCGGGGGCGGGACGGCGGGCGTCGGTGGCGGACATGTCAGGACCTGCCTTCGACTCGGGAGGAGGGATCAGCGCCCAGCGCTCGGGCCGGGGCGACGGACGCGGTGGGCAGGGCGGCCAGGTCGCGGGCGAGGACGACGTCGGCCTCCCGTGCCGCCTGCACCAGGCACAGGCACCGGCACTCGTCGGGGAGCAGCCAGGCGGCGCACCAGCGGATCGCCGTCCCGGCCGCGCCGAGCCGGGTGACCGCCCGGCGGAGGGCGCGGTGCATCTCCACCGCGTCACCCACCGACGGCGGGCAGCTGCGGAACTGCACGAGGAAGAGCCCGGTCTCCCCGTGCCGCCGCTCGCCCATGCGGCCACAGTCGCGCCGGCGGGTGGTGCGCACAGCGGGCGTTCCCCGGAGGGCGGTACGGGTCCTCCCGCGGACCCGTACCCGGCCGCTACGGTCCCCGGCCATGGTGCGGCCGGCAGCCCCCGCAACGGGGTCCCGGCTGCCGGCCGAGCGCAGCTCGTTCGTCGGCCGGCGGGCCGAGCTGGGCCGGGTGCGCGGGCTGCTGGCGGAGTCGCGGCTGGTGACGCTGGTCGGGCCGGGCGGGGTCGGCAAGACCCGGCTGGCCCTGCGGGCGGCCGACGAGCTGCGCCGGTCCTTCCCGGACGGGGTCGCGCTGGCCGACCTCACCACCGTCCCCGACCCCGCGCTCGCCGCCGCGCAGGTCGCGGCCGCCTTCGACGTCCGGGACAGCACGGGCCGCTGGGTCCCGGCGTCGCTGGCCGACGTCCTCGGCGAGCGACGGGTGCTGCTCGTGCTCGACAACTGCGAGCACCTCCGCGACGCCTGCGCCGTGCTGCTCGACGCGCTCACCTCCGCCTGCCCCGGCCTGTCGGTCCTCGCCACGAGCCGGACGCCGCTGGACCTGCCGGGTGAGGCGCTGCTCGCGGTGCCGCCGCTGCCGCTCGGTGCCGGGTCGGAGGCGGTGGCGCTGCTCGGCCAGCGGGCCCGGGCGGCGGCGCCCGACCTCGTGCTGACCCCGGCGGACGACGACACCCTCGCCGAGCTGTGCCGCCGGCTGGACGGCATCCCCCTGGCGATCGAGCTGGCCGCCGTCCGGCTGCGGACGCTCACCCCCGCCGAGCTGCTGGACCGGCTCGACGACCGCTTCGGGCTGCTGCGCCGACCCGGGCCCGCCGGGCCGGACCGGCACCGCACGCTGCGGGCGACGATGGAGTGGAGCGCCGACCTGCTCGGCGACCGGGAGCGGCTGCTGTGGTCCCGCGCGGCGGTCTTCGCCGGGGACGTCGACCTGGCGGCCGCCGAGGCGGTGTGCGCGGACGACGGGCTGCCGGCCGACGACCTGCTCGACGCGATCGGCGGCCTGGTCGACGCCTCCCTGCTCACCGTCGTCCGGGACGGGACCGGGAGCCGGTTCGGGATGCTGGAGACCGTCCGGGCCTTCGGCCGGGAGCTGCTCGAGGTCTCCGGGCAGGCGCAGCCGGTGCGCCGACGGCACCGCGACTGGTGTGCCCGGCTCGTGGCGGACGCGGCGGCGCAGTTCCTCGGCCCCGGGCAGGTCGCCGCCTTCGACCGGCTGTCCGTGGTGCACGCCGAGCTCGCCCCGGCGCTGGAGCACTGCCTGCACACGCCCGGGGAGGAGGCGGCCGGGCTCGCGACCGTCGCCGACGCGTGGTTGTACTGGGCGGCCCGCGGCCACCTCGGCGAGGGACGGCGCTGGCTCGACCTGCTGCTGCGCGCAGTGCCGGCACCCTGTCCCGAGCGGGCGCGGGGGCTGGTCGTCGCCGGTCACCTCGCCCTGGTCGCGACGGATCCGGAGACCGCCGTCCCGCTGCTGGAGGAGGGGCTGCGGGACGCGCGGGCGCTGGACCTGCCGGCGGTGGCCGCCCTGGCCACGCAGTACCTCGGCCAGGCGGCACTGTTCCGTGCGGACCTGGCGGCGGCCGACCGCCTGCTGCGCGCCGCGGCCGCTGGGCACGAGGCGGCCGGAGCAGGGGCCGGCGCGTTCTGCTGGGCGGACGTCGGGGTGGTGGCCCTGCTCGCCGGCGACCTCGGGTCCGCCGACGCCGCCTTCGGCACGAGCCTCGCCGGCGCCGCGGACCCGTGGACCCGGTCCCACGCCCTCTGGGGGCAGGGCCTGGTGCGGCTGGCCGCCGGCGACCCGGCAGCGGCCACCCGGCTCGAGGAGCAGGCGCTGCGACTCATGCGGGAGGTCGACGACCGCAGCGGCGTCGCGCTGTGCGTGGCCGCCCTCGGCTGGACCGCGGCCGCCCGTGGGGATCCCGAGACGGCCGCCCGGCTGGCCGGTGCCGCGGAGGCGGTCTGGCGGTCGGTGCCCGCGCGGCTACCGGGGCCGCTGACCGCGGTGGACGACCACTGGACCGGGGTGGCCCGCCGCGCCCTCGGTCAGCAGCGGTGGGGCGCCCGGCACGCCGAGGGCAGCGCCCTGGAGCGGGCGTCGGCGGTCGCGCTGGCACTGGGGGAGGGACCGGCGGTGGGGACGCCGACGCTCCCGCCGTCCGGCCCGCTGACCCGCCGCCAGCGGGAGGTGGCCGACCTGGTGGCCCAGGGGCTCACCGACCGGGAGATCGCCGCGCGGCTGGTCATCTCACCGCGGACGGCGGAGTCGCACGTCGAGCAGATCCTCACCCGGCTGGGCTTCCGCTCCCGCGCGCAGATCGCCGCGTGGGCCGCGACACAGCAGCGCCGCGGCCCGGTGCCGTCCCGGTAGGACCGATCCGGCCCGGCTGTCGTGCGCGAGGAGCCCAGGACCGCGGCGGTCCTGGGCTCCTCGGGTCCAGCGGCGGCCCCTGGTGACGTGCTGGAACGGCCAGCCTTCAGGGTCCCGCGCCGAGCGGGCGAGGCGTGGGGGAAGGGTGGTCCTCCTTCAGTCCGCGGGCTCGTCCACCCAGTCGGGGCCGTTGACCTCGCCCGGCCCGGCCAGGTCGGCGGCGTCGACGATCGTGTACGCGTAGCCCTGCTCGGCCAGGAAGCGCTGCCGGTGGGCGGCGTACTCCGCGTCGAGGGTGTCGCGGCTGACCACGGTGTAGAAGTGCGCCTGCCGGCCGTCGGCCTTGGGGCGCAGCACCCGGCCCAGCCGCTGGGCCTCCTCCTGCCGCGACCCGAAGGTCCCCGACACCTGGACGGCCACCGCGGCCTCCGGCAGGTCGATGGAGAAGTTGGCGACCTTGGACACCACCAGGGTCGTGACCTCCCCGGCGCGGAAGGCGTCGAAGAGCTTCTCCCGCTCCCGGTTGGTGGTCGAGCCCTGGATGACCGGGGCGTCGAGCGCGCGGCCGAGCTCGTCGAGCTGGTCGAGGTACGCGCCGATGACCAGCTTCTGCTCGTCGGGGTGCCGGTCGAGCACCCGGCGGATCACCGGCAGCTTCGAGGTCGCGGTGGCCGCGATCCGGTAGCGCTCCTCGGGCTCGGCGACCGCGTAGGTCATCCGCTCCTCGTCGTCGAGCGACACCCGGACCTCGATGCACTCGGCCGGCGCGATGTAGCCCTGGGACTCGATGTCCTTCCACGGGGCGTCGTAGCGCTTCGGGCCGATCAGCGAGAAGACGTCGTCCTCCCGGCCGTCCTCGCGCACCAGCGTGGCGGTCAGGCCCAGCCGGCGGCGGGACTGCAGGTCGGCGGTGAGCCGGAAGATCGGCGCGGGCAGCAGGTGCACCTCGTCGTAGACGATCAGGCCCCAGTCCTGCGCGTCGAAGAGGTCCAGGTGCCGGTACTCGCCCTTCCGGCGGGTGGTGATCACCTGGTAGGTCGCGATGGTGACCGGGCGGATCTCCTTGCGCTCGCCGGAGTACTCGCCGATCTCGTCCTCGTTCAGCGAGGTGCGGGCCAGCAGCTCGCGCTTCCACTGCCGCCCGGAGACGGTGTTGGTCACCAGGATCAGCGTGGTCGCCTTGGCCTCGGCCATCGCCGCGGCGCCGACCAGCGTCTTGCCCGCGCCACAGGGCAGGACGACGACGCCCGAGCCGCCCGACCAGAAGCCCTCGACGGCCTCCTGCTGGTAGTCGCGCAGGTGCCAGCCGTCCTGCGCCAGCTCGATCGGGTGCGCCTGGCCGTCGACGTAGCCGGCGAGGTCCTCGGCCGGCCAGCCGACCTTGAGCAGCGCCTGCTTGAGCCGGCCGCGCTCCGAGGGGTGGACGACGACCGTGTCGCCGTCGATCCGCGCGCCCAGCATCGGGGCGACCTTCTTGCTGCGGATGACCTCCTCGAGCACCGCCCGGTCCGAGCTGGCGAGGACCAGCCCGTGCACCGGGTCGTTCTGCAGGGTCAGCCGGCCGAAGCGGTCCATCGTGTCGGCGACGTCGACCAGCAGCGCGTGCGGTACGGGGTAGCGCGAGTAGCGGACCAGCGCGTCGACGACCTGTTCGGCGTCGTGCCCGGCGGCGCGCGCGTTCCACAGCGCCAGCGGCGTCACCCGGTAGGTGTGCACGTGCTCGGGGGAGCGCTCCAGCTCGGCGAACGGCGCGATGGCCGCGCGGCACTCGCGGGCGGCCGGGTGGTCGACCTCGAGCAGCAGCGTCTTGTCCGACTGGACGATGAGGGGTCCGTCGTTCATGCGCCCTCCTCACTGGCGCTCGTCGGCCGCAGGAACGGCAGTGCTGTGTTCATTGCTGAGCTCGCAAGCTCGCTCACGAGGACCTTTCGGCAGGCGGGAGGGGACGGCGGCCACGCAGGGCCTCCGACACGGTAACCACGGGGACCGACACGGCCTTCCCGCTCGGGCCCGCTCCGGGGTCGAGATCGCGCGATCTCGCACACGAGGACCGCGAGGACGGTACGAGATCGCGCGATCTCGACGGGAGGTGTCAGAGCCAGGCGCGCAGGCGCAGCGGCGGGTCCTCACCGCCGGGACGCCGGGCCAGCACCTGGTTGACCCCCAGCCGCCCGGTCTCGAACGCCAGGGCGCTGACCGCCATGTACAGCCGCCACACCCGCGCCCGGCCCTCGTCACCGGCGGCCACCGCGGCGTCCCAGTGCTTCTCCAGGCGCTCCAACCAGGCCCGCAGGGTGAGCGCGTAGTTCCGGCGCAGCGCCTCGACGTCGAGCACCTCCAGGCCCCCGGCCTCCAGCGCGGCGACGGTGTCGCCCAGCCGGAGCAGCTCGCCGTCGGGGAAGACGAACCGGTTGATGAAGGTGCCGCGGCGGGAGCGGGGGTCCCCGGCGTTCTGGGCGATGGCGTGGTTGAGCAGCCGGCCGCCGGGGCGGAGCAGGTCGCGCAGGGCGGCGACGTACGCCGGCATCCCGTCCGCGCCGACGTGCTCGGCCATGCCGATCGAGCTGATGGCGTCGAAGGGGCCGTCGGGGACGTCGCGGTAGTCCTGGACCCGGATCCCCACCCGGTCGGCGAGCCCGGCGGCGGCGACCCGCTCGCGGGCCAGCGCCGCCTGCGCGGTGGAGATGGTCACCCCGACGACGTCGGCCCCGTACTGCTGCGCGGCGTGCAGCGCCAGGCTGCCCCAGCCGCAGCCGACGTCGAGCAGCCGGGTGCCCGGGCGCAGGGCGAGCTTGCGGCAGACCAGGTCGAGCTTGGCCTCCTGAGCGGCGTCCAGGCCGGTGGCGGGGGAGTCCCAGACGGCGCACGAGTAGACCAGCGTCGGGCCGAGGACGAGGCGGTAGAAGTCGTTGCCCACGTCGTAGTGGTGGGCGATCGCGGCGGCGTCCCGGGCCCGGGTGTGCCGGCGCCCGGACCGGCGCGGCCGCATCTCCTGCGGCGGCCGCGGAGGAGGTGGCCCCAGGGCCCCGAGCCGGGCGGCGGTGCCGAGGAGGCCGGCGCGCTGCCGCGCCGTCGGGGCCTGCGGGCGCTCGGCGGTGGCGGACCACCCGGCCGTCATCAGGGCCGCCAGGGTGGCGACGACGTCGTCCTCCACGTCCAGCTCACCGACGACGTAGGCGCGGCCCAGGCCCACCTGGCCCGGCGACCAGACCAGGCGCCGCAGCGCCCGCCGGTCGCGGACGGTGACCACCGGAGCGCCCGGCGGGCCGGCCACGGAGCCGTCCCAGGCCCGCAGCCGGACGGGCAGGTCGTCGACACCCAGCACCGTCCCCAGTGCAGTGGCCAGCTGCTCGGCGGTGCTCCCCTCGGTCCCCATGCAGGAGGAGCGTCGCGTCGACCGTTGCGGAGGGCAAGCGGTTCGTGCGTGCGAGACGTCAGGACGACGCGGCCCGTTCCTCGTCCTCCAGCAGCGCCACCGAGGTTATCCGGTGGACGGCGAACGTCCGGCTCTCCCCGCGGCGCTCGTCGTAGCCCTCCAGGAAGCCGCCGGCCAGCGACACCGGCTGGACGACCCGCTGGCTGCCGCTGCCCTGGGCGTCGACGTAGCCCAGCCACACCGGCACGCCCTCGCGGACCGCCCGCGAGAGCAGCTCCAACGTGCTGGCCGTGGTGACCCTGGGGACCTGCCGCACGGCCTCGCCGCGGCGGGCGGCCAGGGCGGCGTCGCCGGCGCGGATCTCCCGCACCGTGGCGGCCACCTCGTCGCCGGTGAGGGGGCGCGGCGCCTGCGGGGCGGCCCCCCCGGGACGGCGGCCCGCGGCGCGTGGCCGGGCCGGCGGGCGGGTGAGGACGGCGCCGCCGGGGGACTCGCCGGCCGGGGCGTAGCCCGCTCCGCGCAGCACCGTGAGCACCTCGTCGGCCCCCAGCCCGCTGACCAGCACCCCCGGCGCGAGGCGGCGCAGCTCCGCGGTGGCCGTGCGCCGGTCGTTGAGCACCTGGGAGAGCAGCCCGTGGTCGTCCGAGCGCACGTAGCTCTCGATCGCCCCCACCCGCAGCCGGCCGTGCTGGCGGGCGACGTCGTCCACCAGGTAGTCGAGGGCCTGCGGCACCGGCGTCCGGGAGGCGCGGGCGAAGAACTCGTGCAGGTCGGTGGTCGACCAGCCGGAGTCGAGGGCGCGGCGCACGCTGGCCTCCGACACCCGGAACACCGTCGCCCCGCCCGAGGACTCGACGTCGGCGACGACGGCCAGGGTGTCGGCGAGCTCGGCCACCAGCGGGCCGGGCGCCACCAGCGACAGGTCGGGCTGGGCCAGCACGTGGTCGACCGGGTCGGGCAGCAGCCCGCGCATGCCCGTCGCCGCGCCGTCCTCACCGGTGGCCAGCAGCCCGCGCCCGCCGCTGGACAGCACCCCGCCGACGACGACGCCCAGCCGCGCGGCCTCGGTCAGCAGGTCGGGCACCGGGGCCAGCCGGTCGGCCCGCCGCGGGGTGCGCCAGCGCAGCAGCGTCACCAGGTCGTCGGCGGCCACGCCCCGGCCGGGCGGGTACTCGGCCAGCGCGCCGAGCGCCGAGCGGCGGATCGCCGGGGCGGTGTGCCGCACCAGGTCGGGGGAGAGGGCGTTGGCCGCCTTGCCCGAGACGTCGCGCTGCCCGGCGAGGGAGGGCAGCCGGACGGCGGCCAGCCAGCCGGCGGCCAGCGCCGCCCACCGGTCGGGCAGCTCCTGTTCCCGCCACAGGTCGAAGGCGCGGGTCGGCAGCCACTCGTCGCGGTGCGGGCCGCCGACGTCGAGCAGGCCGGCCGCGTACGCCAGCTCCAGCAGCCAGCCGGCCTCGGGCTCCGGCACGTGCAGGGCGCGGGCCAGCCGCTTCTGGTCGCGGACGCCGACGCCCCCGCTGCGCAGCAGGCCGGCCGGCTCCTCCTCGAGCAGGGTCAGCAGCTCGCCCACCCGCCCGATCGCCTCCATCGCGGCACCGGCGGCCTGCCGATCGACGACGGCCGGGTCGCGGTCGGCGACGGCCGGCTCCGGGCGCGCCCGCGGCGGGCCGTAGGGCAGGCTCCCGCGCAGCTGCAGCCCGATCTCCCGGGGCAGTTCCACGTTGAGCGCGTCGATGCGGGCCAGCATCCCGCGCTGCAGCAGCCGCCGGGCGGGGGAGGTGGCGCCGCCGTCGGTGTCGGGGAGGTGGCCCACCGGGCGGTCGCCGGCCAGCCGCTCCAGCACGTCGCGCTCCTCGGCCGGCAGCTCGGCCAGCGCCTTCGGCAGGTCGGCCGGCAGCGTCAGCCGCAGCTCGCCCGCCCGCCGACCCAGGCCGGCCGGGTACCGGACGGCGCGGCGCACCGGCTCGGGGGCGTGCAGGACCTCGTCCCCCCACAGCAGTGCCCGCGTGGTGAGCCGGTCGACGGCACCCTGGAGCACGTCGTCGGGCACCGCGGGCAGCGCGGCGGGCAGGTCGGCGGCGTCGACCCCGTCGGTGTCGGCGAGCAGCACCACGTCGAGCACCTGCAGCGTGGCGGCGTCCAGCTCGTCGAGGGCGCGGTCGACCGACACGGGCACGGCCAGCCGGCTGGCGAGGGCCACGACGTCGGACGGCGCGGGGCGGGCCACGTCGGGCCGGGTGGCCAGCAGCGCGGCCAGCTGCTCGTCACTGCGGGTGCGCAGCCAGGAGGCGAGCGTCGCGGGGGCGGGCGAGGACATCCGGTCCACGTTACGTCGCCGTCCCCGTCGACGCCCCTGCCAGCATGGGAGCGTGATCCCGGCCGCCGACGACCCCCAGACCCGCACCGCGCTGACCGGCTACCAGGCCGGGGCGCTGCGCTGGCTGGTCGGCGGGCTGATCGCCGTCGTCCTCGGGGTGCTGCTCGGCGCCGCCGCGGTCACCATCGCCCGGGACTGGGGGCAGCCGGTGCCGCTGGCCGGCCTCGTCGTCCTCGCGCTGGTCATGGTGGGCTCGGTGGCGGCCGCCGCCGGGGCCGGCGCGCTGGCCCGGCACCACCGCTGGCAGCGGGCGCTGCAGACGGTGCCCTGGCAGACCGGCGTGCTGCGCATCGCGGGGCCCGCGGTGCTGTCCTTCGAGCCCGAGGGCTACGACGAGCTCGACCTCCTGGCCGAGCCGGTGCGGCTGCGGCTGACCAGCACCGCGGTCTGGCGCACCCGCGCGGTCCAGCAGCTGCACGACGCGGTGGTGCGCGCCGCCCCCGTCGGGCCGCGCGAGTGGGTGCTCACCGCGGACGGCCTCCCCACGCTCTACGGCGCCCGGGCCGTGCGTCGCCACTGACCCGGCGCAGGGGCTGACTCGCGTGCGTCCGGGGTACTGCTTCCGCCAAGATGCACGACGGACGCGGGCACCGAGCGGTGCACCGCGGGACACGGGACGACGGAGGGCACGGCACATGGCCAAGCGGAACCCCAAGCACGAGCACCTGGTGGAGCCCACGTGGGGGCAGAACGACGAGGGCGGTGCGCCGGTGACGGAGTTCCTCGCGGAGTCGGCCGGCCCGCTGTCGCCCTTCGGCGAGGACCACGACTTCCCGCTGCCGCCCAGCCGCCTCCGGTACGCGCACCCGACCGACAAGCCCAACCGGGCCGGCGTCCAGGCGGGCGAGTAGCCATGACGACGCCCGCGCTGCCGTCCTACAGCAGTGGCACCTCGACCGTGCCCCTCCTCGGGGACACGATCGGGGCCGACCTCGATCGGACGGCGGCGCGGGTGGGCGACCACGAGGCGCTCGTCGAGTGCGCCACCGGTCGCCGCTTCTCCTATCCGGAGTTCGTCGCCGAGGTCGACGCCGTGGCCCTGGGGCTGGACGCCCGGGGGGTCGTCAAGGGCGACCGGGTCGGCATCTGGGCGCCGAACTGCGCCGAGTGGGCCTTCGTGCAGTACGCGACGGCGAAGCTCGGCGCGATCCTGGTCAACATCAACCCCGCCTACCGCACGCACGAGCTGGCCTACGTGCTCGAGCAGGCCGGCATCTCGGTGCTGGTGAGCGCCCCTGCGTTCAAGACCAGCGACTACCGCGCGATGGTCGAGGAGGTCCGCGACCGCTGCCCCGACCTGCGCCAGGTCGTCTTCCTCGGCTCCCCGGCGTGGGAGCAGCTCGTGGCCACCGGCCGGGCCGGCGACCGCGGCCTGCTGGCCGAGCGGGAGACCCAGCTGTCGGCCGACGACCCGATCAACATCCAGTACACCTCGGGCACGACCGGCTTCCCCAAGGGCGCCACCCTCACCCACCACAACCTGCTCAACAACGGGTTCTTCGTCGGTGAGGGCTGCGGCTACACCGAGGCCGACCGGATCTGCATCCCGGTGCCCTACTACCACTGCTTCGGCATGGGGATGGGCAACCTCGCGGCCACCTCGCACGGCGCGACGATGGTGATCCCCGCCCCCGGCTTCGACCCGGCCGCGACGCTCCGCGCGGTGCAGGAGGAGCGCTGCACCTCGCTGTACGGCGTCCCGACGATGTTCATCGCCGAGCTGGCCCTGCCCGACTTCGCCTCCTACGACCTCTCCAGCCTGCGCACCGGCATCATGGCCGGCTCGCCGTGCCCGGTGGAGGTGATGAAGCGGGTGGTCTCGGAGATGGGGATGACCGAGGTGACCATCTGCTACGGGATGACCGAGACCTCACCGGTCTCCACCCAGACCGGCGCCGACGACGACCTGGACCGGCGCACCTCGACCGTCGGGCGGGTGCACCCGCACCTGGAGGTCAAGGTCATCGACCCCGAGACCGGGCTGACGGTGCCGCGCGGGACGCCGGGGGAGTTCTGCACCCGCGGCTACTCGGTGATGCTGGGCTACTGGGACGAGCCGGAGAAGACCGCCGAGGTCATCGACGCCGCCCGTTGGATGCACACCGGCGACCTCGCGGTCATGGACGCCGAGGGCTACCTCAACATCGTCGGCCGGATGAAGGACATGGTCATCCGCGGCGGCGAGAACGTGTACCCGCGCGAGGTCGAGGAGTTCCTCTACACCCACCCCGACGTCGTCGACGCCCAGGTCATCGGGGTGCCCGACGAGCGCTTCGGCGAGGAGCTCATGGCCTGGGTGCGGCTGCGCGAGGGCGCCGAGCCGCTCACGCCCGAGGCGCTGCGCGAGTTCTGCGCCGGCAAGCTCGCCCACTACAAGATCCCGCGCTACGTGAAGATCGTCGACGGCTTCCCCATGACGGTCACCGGCAAGGTGCGCAAGGTCGAGATGCGCGAGGTGTCGGTCCGGGAGCTCGGTCTCGAGGCGGCCGACGCCGTCCGCAACGCCTGAAGGCAGAAGGACCCCGTCCTCCTCATCCCTCGCGAGCTCGGGACGAGCCTCTGGACGGGGCCGGCGGCGGGCCCCTGCAGGGCCCGTGGTGCCCTGGACGGGGCCGCTCAGGCGGGGGCGCAGGGCACCACGAGGGCCCGGTGGTCCGACAGGGACAGCCGCAGCGCCTCGGCCGGGCCGCTCGCGGCGATGGGCCCCCGGGCCAGCACGTGGTCCAGCTGCCGGATCGGCTCGTCCAGCGGGAAGGTCGGCGTCGTGGCCGGCGCGAGAGGGTGCAGCCCGCTGACCCGCACCGCCTGGCCGGCCTGCATGTTGAGGTCGCCCATGAGGACCAGCGGCTCACGGGTGCCGGTCAGCGAGCGGACCAGCTTCGACAGCTGCAGCGCGCCCCACCCCGGCACGAACGACAGGTGCGTGTTGCAGGCGGTGAACTGCCCCGAGGGCCCCTCCAGGACGGCGGCGACGGCGACCCGTGGCTCGTCGCCGACCAGCTTCGGGCGCGGGGCGCCGCGGAACCAGACCGGCACCCGGCTGCGCAGCGCCGGTAGCCGCACCACCCGCCACGAGACGACCGGGTAGCGCGACAGCAGCGCGATGCCGTAGCTGGCCGACCCCGGCTGCTCGTCGCCAGTGGCCGCCATCCAGGTGCCGCCCGGGGTGCCCGAGAGGGCCGCGACGAACTGGGAGTCCACCGCCCCCATCGCCTCGGCGGCGACGGCGGTGAGGTCGGCGTTCATCGACCGCGGCTGGTCCCGGTCCACCTCCTGCAGCCCCAGGACGTCGGCGTCCAGGGTCTTCACGGCGGCGGCCAGGCGCTCGACGTCGACCCGGTCGTCGACCGGCGACCGCCCGTGGAGGATGTTGAAGGTCGCGATCCGCACGAGGGCTCCTGTGCCCCGCGCGCCGCCGTCCACACCGCCGTGTTCCGGAGGGCGCGCCCCGGGTAGCAGGCTGTGCGTGCAGCCCTCGGACCGCGAAGAGATCCGTGACCTCCTCAAGCGCGTCGCCGTCGCGCTCAAACAGGGCGACGTGCCCTTCGCGCTGTGCGGCGGCTACGCCGCCTGGGTCCGCGGGGCGCCCGAGCCCGACCACGACGCGGACTTCCTGGTGCCGGCGGCCGAGGCCGAGCGGGCGGCCAAGGTGCTGGCCGAGGCGGGGCTGCAGGTCGTCGACCCGGCCGAGGACTGGCTGACCAAGGTCGTCCAGGGCAACTCGTTCATCGACGTCCTGTGGCGCACCTGCGGCATCCCGGTGGAGCAGGACCTCATCGACCGGGCCGAGGACATGCCGGTGCTCTCGGTGCACATGCCGGTGCTCGAGGCCACCGACATCGTCGTCACCAAGCTCATGGCGCTCGAGGAGCACTACTGCGACTACGGGCGGCTGCTGCCGGTGGTCCGGGCGCTGCGCGAGCAGGTCGACTGGGAGCGGGTGCGGCGCGAGGTGGCCGACAACGACTTCGCCGCGGTCTTCCTCGTGCTGCTGGACCGGCTCGGGATCGTCGAGCAGCCGGTCAGCGGGGGCTGAGCACCGCGACGAGGGCGGCGCCGGCCACGGCGACGACGACGGCGGTGACCACCAGCGCCAGCCGCGGCACGGCCACCCCGGTCCCGCGGTCGAGCGCCCGCTCCACCGCCCGGGCCCGCACCGGTGCCAGGCCGCCCAGCACGCCGAGGCCCAGCAGCGCCACCCCGCTGGCCACGGCCAGCCGCACAGGTGCACCGTCGGTCACCGCCGCGCGGACCAGCAGGCCGGCGAGGGCGAGCACGCCGAGGCCGGTGCGCTGCCAGGAGAGGACGGTGCGTTCCGGCTGGGTCTCCTGTCCGCTCATGTCGTCGGTTCGCTCCCGCGGGGCGCTCCGCTCCTCGCTCGTTCCTCGCTGCGATGCTCACGCCCCTGTCCGCTCGGCGTCATCGGTTCGCTCCCGCGGGCGCTCCGCTCCTCGCTCGTTCCTCGCTGCGATGCTCACGCCCCTGTCCGCTCACGGGCGCAGCACCTCGACCCCGACCAGGACGGCCACGACGACGAGGACGGCGGCCACCGCGGTGACCAGGGCCGGCAGCACGCGCCCCGGCGGCAGCGGCCGGTCGGCGGCGATCGCCCGCTCGTTGCGCCGCCAGCGCACGTACCCGCCCACCGCCGCGCCCAGCCCGGTCAGCACCAGCGCGACCGCCACCGCGGCGCTGCCCCACGGGACGCCGAGGTCGGGTGCGAACTCCGCGACCGCGACGCCGCCGGCGACCAGCGCCAGCCCGGTGCGCAGCCAGGCCAGCAGCGTGCGCTCGTTGGCCAGCGTGAACCGGTAGTCGGGGTGGTCGGCAGGCGGCACCGGGCCAGGCTAGGTCGGGCCGGGGAGGCGGGCGGCGCAATACCGGTGGGACGACGCCGCTCGGCGGCTAACCTGGGATCAGCGGCCGTCCGTGCCGCCCGTCCTCCCGGCCCGGTGCCGGGGCCGCCCGCGATCGACGACTGAGGGATCAACGTGCCCACCGGCAGAGTCAAGTGGTTCAACCCGGAGAAGGGGTTCGGCTTCCTCTCGCGTGAGGACGGCCCGGACGTCTTCGTGCACAAGGACGCCCTCCCGTCCGGCACCAGCGAGCTCAAGCCCGGTCAGCGGGTGGAGTTCGGCATCGTCGCCGGCCGCCGTGGCGACCAGGCCCTGCAGGTCCGGGTGCTCGACCCGCTGCCCTCGGTGACCGCGGCGCACGCGGAGCGGTCCCGCAAGAAGCCCGACGAGCTCGTCCCGATCATCGAGGACCTCATCAAGCTGCTCGACGACGTCTCCAACGGGCTGCGCCGCGGCCGGCACCCCGACCGGCCGGAGGCCCGCAAGGTCGCCTCCGTGCTGCGCGCGGTCGCCACCGACCTGGAGCACTGAAGAGGACCCCGTCCTCCTCACCCGGGAAGGACCCCGTCCTCCCCACCCCTCGCCAGCTCGGAGTGGGCCCGGGACGGGGCCAGCGGCGAGCCTCTGGACGGGGCCACCGCGGCCTGCCTGCAGGGTCCCGCCGCGAGCTCGCGAGTGGCGGGGGGCAGGGAGGTCCTTCCTCAGCCCTGGGGTGCGGGCGTCGTCGGCTCCGTCGCCGGCCCGCCCTGGGCCCCGCCGGCGCGCAGGAAACCGATCGGCCAGGCCCCGCTGAAGCCCTCGCAGTCCCCGCCGGCGTCCTCGACGACGACGAGGTAGAAGGCCGGCGGGACGACGTCGTTGGTGTTGACCTCGAACACGGCCTCGCCGGTGCCGACCGGCACCTCGCCGAGCAGTCCCTCGAGCTGCTCGTCGAACACCTGCACGCTCCAGCCGCGCTCGGCCACCGGCTCGGGGACGGTGAGCCGGACGGTGGTGTCGGGGGAGACCTCGATGATCGGCGGGGAGCTGGCGTAGCGCTGCCCCTCGCCGTCGACGCAGTACTGCGTGGGGGCGGCCTCGACGCGCTGCGGTCCGGCCTCGACGACGACGTCCTGCGGGCCCGACGGCTGGGAGCCGCAGCCGGCCAGCAGCAGGACGACGGCCGGGAGCGCCACCCGCCTCACGACAGCCGCCCCAGCGGGTCGGTGAGGGCGTCCGCGGCGGGCACCGGCGCGGTCGGGGGCGGGGTGCGGCGGCGCGGACCCCAGAGCACCAGCCCGACGGCGAGCACGAGCAGGCCCGCGGCGACGGTGAAGCCCAGCCAGCCGGTCGGCGGGAGGGCGATGCCCAGCGCGCCGCCGACGACCCAGGACAGCTGGAGCATCGTCTCCGAGCGGGCGAACGCCGAGGCCCGCAGGCTCTCGGGCACCTCGCGCTGGATGATCGCGTCGAGAGCGACCTTGCCCAGCGCGTTGGCGACGGCGGCCACGCCGGCGACGACGGCGGCCGTCGCGAGGCTGTAGAAGACCGCCGCGACGACGGTGATCGCCGCCGCGGTGCCCGCCGACCACAGCACCACCCGGTCCGGGTCGACCCGGTGCAGCCGGGAGCCGACGGCGGTGCCCAGCACGCTGCCCACGCCGGCCGCCCCGGCGACCGCGCCGAGCGCCAGCGTGCCCTGCCAGCCGCCCTCGACCGTGGCCTGCACGAGGAAGGCGGAGAAGATCGTCAGGAAGCCGCCCAGTCCGCGCAGCGCCGCGTTCGCCCGTAGCGCGACCACCACCCGCGGGCTGATCGACCGGCGCCGCCCCGTGGCCACCGGCTGGGGCGCGGTCGAGAACACGTCGGCGGGCAGCTCACCGGTGGGGACGTCGACGTGCCGGGGCAGCCGCAACGCGAGCACCGCACCGCCCGCGAACACCACGGCGGTGGCCCAGAGCAGCCATTCGAAACCCAGCCCCCAGGCCAGGCCGGCGCCCATGCCGCCGAAGACGCCGGCGGTGACCAGGCCGAACACCGACGTCCGGGCGTTGGCCGAGGTCAGCGACATCGCGCCGGGCAGCACCCGCGGGACCACCGCCGCCCGCAGCACGTTGTGCGACTTGGACAGCACCAGCACACCGAGCGCGGCGGGGTAGAGCCAGAGGTCGTCGAAGTGGGCGGCCATGACCAGCGCCAGCGCGGCCCGGCCCAGCTGACTGACGGCCAGCGCCCAGCGGCGGCCGCGCTGCAGCCGGTCGAGCAGCGGCCCGATCACCGGGGCGACGACCGCGAACGGCGCCATCGTCACCAGCAGGTAGAGCGCCACGTTGCTGCGCTGTGCGTCGGTCGTGGCGGCGAAGAAGAGGGTGCCGGCCAGCGAGACGGCGATCATCGCGTCGCCGGCCATGTGCAGGGCGTTGACCCACAGCAGCTGCGCCAGCCCGCTCTCCGCGGCGCCGTCGGCCCGGCTGGCGGTCTGCACCCGGCGGACAGCGGCCCCGGTCAGCTCGCGGGTGCGCGACGCCGCGACCCTGGTGACGGTCAGCTTCCGCGGCACCGGGGGGAGCGGCGGGGCGGCCGGGGGCAGCGCGGCCGTCGGCGGGGGAGCGTCGGCGCCCTCGCCGGCCCACGGCTCGGGCACCTGGCCCGCGGTCGGGAGCGGCCGGGTGGCCGGACGCGACACCTCGAGCGGTGCCGTCTGCGCACCCGGGGCCGCCGGCGGCGACGGGCGCCGACGCAGGGCGCGGCGGGCGCCGGGTGGGCGGGACGACGACACGCAGCCCATGGTGCCGCACCGACCTGGGAGGACACGGACAGCGCCCCCGCGCACCCGAGCTGCCCGGGGCGTCAGGGAGAATGGCGCCGTGCCCGAGTTCCCCGACCCCGCCGCCGCGGGGAGTGACGCGCTCAGCACCGCGGTCGATCAGGCGTGGGCTGCGGCGGTCGACACCGCCGGGTCCCCCGAGCTGGTCGGCGAGCACCTCGGCGCCACCCGCGAGACGCCGTCCGCGGAGCAGGGCGGCGCGGAGCTCGGCGAGGTGATCACCCACTCCTTCGCCAGCCGGCTGCCCGGCTACGTCGGCTGGTACTGGGCGGTGACCCTCGCCGCGGTGCCCGGCGAGGAGCACGTCACCGTCGACGAGGTCGTGCTGCTGCCCGGCGAGCAGGCCCTGCTCGCCCCCGCCTGGGTGCCGTGGCACGAGCGGCTGCGCCCCGGTGACCTCTCGGTCGGCGACGTGCTGCCCTCCACCGAGGACGACCCCCGGCTGGTCCCCGGCTACACGACCGACGACGACTCGGCCGACGACCCCGAGGGGTCCGTGGTGGCCTCCGCGATCGGCCTCGGCCGCGAGCGGGTCATGTCCAGGGAGGGGCGCGAGGAGGCCGCGGCCCGCTGGGACGCCGGGGAGTTCGGTCCCCGCTCGGCGATGGCCCGCCAGGCGCCCGGTCCGTGCGGCACCTGCGGGTTCTTCCTTCCGCTGGCGGGCTCGCTGCGGCAGCGCTTCGGCGCCTGCGGCAACGTCTACGCGCCGGCCGACGGCCGCGTGGTCGCCATCGACTACGGCTGCGGCGCGCACAGCCAGGCGACGCTGGTCGCCGACGACGCCGCGGAGGTCGTGCGCTCGGCGCGCTACGACACCGGCTCGTTCGACGTGCTCTGACATGGCGGTCGTCCGGACCGCACCGCGGCCAGGCGCCGTCCGAGCCGCTGTCCTCCGCCACGTGTCAGTCCGGGCGGGGGGAAGTCGTCTCCGGGAACCTCAGCCCCTGCTCACAGGGGTAAGCAAGGGAAGAGGTTCGGGAGCGAAGGTCAGCCCCTGCCCGCAGGTGTGGGCGGGGGGTGAGGTCGGGGGAGGAGCGGTCCAGCGGGCCGGGGGACGGCGATCGGGACCAGCCAGGTCTCAGTCGCGGCGGCCGATCTGGCCCTGGAGGCGCATGACGCCCAGCCCGACGAACGCCAGCGCGATGCCGGCGACGCAGGTCCAGGTCCACACCCGGTCCACCCGGTCGCCGAGCAGCAGCAGCACGACGAGGGCCACGACCCACAGCGCCGTCCCGGCCAGCACCACCCGCACGGTGTCGACATGCAGTGGAGGAGGCGCCTGCTTGGCCGGTCGGGGCACGGGTCGACCCTAGAACCCGCAGGCCCCGGCGCGTGTCACCTGGTCGGAACACCGGTGTGGCACGCTGTCGCCGCTCATCGCAGTCCCCACCGGTCAGCCGGCGCGCTTCCCCCGCCGCCCGCTCGCCCGGCCGCGCGCCCGGAGAGTCGCCATGGCAGAGAAGTCCCGCCCGTCCTCGGGCAGCACCACGGACGGCGGCACGCCCGCCGACATCGCCGCCGGGGCACAGCGCCCGCGCCGCAGCGAGGGCCCGCGCGTCCGGCCGAGCAACGGCCTGGACCGCTACTTCGGCATCAGCGCCCGCCGCTCGACGGTCACCCGCGAGGTGCGCGGCGGTCTCACGACCTTCTTCACGATGGCCTACATCGTGGTGCTCAACCCGATCATCCTGTCGGGCGCGGACATCACCGGGGCTACGCTGCCCTTCGCCTCGGTCGCCGCGGTCACCGCGCTGGTCGCCGGGGTCATGACGATCCTCATGGGGGTCGTCGGGCGGTACCCCTTCGCCGTGGCGACCGGCCTGGGCATCAACGCCATCGTCGCGGTCTTCGCAGCCACCCAGCTGTCCTGGCCCGAGATCATGGGCCTGGTCGTCCTCGAGGGCCTGCTCATCACCGTGCTGGTGCTCACCGGCTTCCGTCGCGCGGTCTTCGAGGCGATCCCGGCGCAGCTGAAGACGGCGATCGCGGTCGGCATCGGCTTCTTCCTCACGATCATCGGGTTGGCCGACGCCGGCGTCATCCGGCCCGGGAGCCCCCTGATCAGCTTCGGGGTCAACGGCCAGCTGGCCGGCTGGCCGCTGCTCGTCTTCGTCGTCGGGCTGCTGCTCACCAGCGTGCTCGTCGTCCGCCGGGTCAGGGGCGCGCTGCTCATCGGCATCGTCGTCTCGACCGTGTTCGCGATCGTCGTGGAGGCCGTGGCGGGCATCGGCCCGCGCGTCGGCGCCGACGGCAGCGAGGTCAACCCGCGCGGCTGGGCGCTGCAGGTCCCGACCCTGCCGGACGAGGTGGTCAGCGCCCCGGACCTGTCCCTGGTGGGGCAGTTCTCGCTGTTCGGCGGCTTCGAGCGGATCGGCGTGATCGCGGCGCTGCTCATCGTCTTCTCGATCATGATCGCCGACTTCTTCGACACCGTCGGCTCGGTCACCGCGGTCGGCGCCGAGGGCGACCTGCTCGACGAGGAGCGCAACCTGCCCAGGTCGCAGCCGGTGCTGCTGGTCGACTCGGTGGCCGCCGCGGCCGGCGGTGCGGCGAGCGTCTCGTCGAACACGACCTACGTCGAGAGCGCCGCCGGGGTCGCCGACGGCGCGCGGACCGGCCTGGCCAGCGTGGCCACCGGCGTCCTCTTCCTGCTGGCGATGTTCTTCAGCCCGCTGGTGGAGATCGTGCCGTCGGAGGCCGCGGCGCCGGTGCTGGTGATCGTGGGCGCGCTGATGGTCAACCAGATCCGCCACCTGGAGTGGGGGGACATGACGGTGGTAATCCCGGCCTTCCTCACCATCGCGCTCATGCCGTTCACGTACTCGATCACCAACGGCATCGGCGCCGGCGTCGTCAGCTACGTGCTGCTGCACGTCGCGGCCGGACGCAGGCGCGAGATCCACCTGCTCATGTGGCTGATCGGCGCGCTCTTCCTCGTCTACTTCGCCCTGGAGCCGCTCCAGCAGCTGTTCTGAGCCCGGCTGAGGTCCGCGGTTAGGCTGGGCAACCGTGAGCCCGACGACGCTGGAGACCGCGGCGCTGGCTCACGACCTGCGGCTGGCGGTCATGCGGCTCCCCCGCCGGCTGCGCAACCAGCGGGCCGACCACTCGGTCACGCTCACCCACCTCGCGGCGCTGTCCACGCTGAGGCGGCACGGCGCGATGAGCCCGGGTGAGCTGGCCGGCCACGAGCGGGTCCAGCCGCCGTCGATGACCCGGGTCGTCGTCGCGCTGGAGGGGATGGGCCTGGTCACCCGCAGCCCGAACCCGACCGACGGGCGGCAGGTGGTCATCGACCTGACCCCGGCCGCGGAGGAACTGCTCACCGCCGAGGCCCGCGCCCGGGAGGCCTGGCTGACCGACACGCTCGAACAGCTCGGCGCCCAGGAGCGGACGGTGCTGCGCGAGGCCGCGGTCATCATGGACGAGCTGGCGAGTGAGTGAGCAGGGGAGCTGGGGACACAGGAGCGTTCCGGTCGCTGCGCGTACGCAACTACCGGCTGTATGCCGCGTCCAACATGGTCAGCCTCACCGGCACCTGGATGCAGCGCATCGGCCAGGACTGGCTGGTCCTGCAGCTCTCGGATGACAACGGTGTGGCCCTCGGGCTGATCACCGCGCTGCAGTTCGGCCCCACGCTGCTGCTGGGTCTGTACGGCGGGGTGCTCGCCGACCGCTACCCCAAGCGCCGCATGCTCGTGGCCACCCAGACGCTGATGGGTCTGCTCGCCCTCCTGCTCGGGCTGCTGGTGGCCACCGACGGCATCGCGCTGTGGCACGTCTTCGTCCTCGCCGGCGCCCTCGGCTCGGTCTCCGCCGTCGATGCACCGGTGCGGCAGGCCTTTGTCGCGGAGCTGGTCGGCCCGGAGCTGCTGCCCAACGCGGTCAGCCTCAACTCGACGATCTTCAACGGCGCCCGGCTTGTCGGCCCCGCGGTCGCCGGGCTGCTCATCGGCGCGGCCTCGGGGGACACCGCGCCGGCCTTCTTCACCAACGCGGCCAGCTTCGCGTTCACCATCGGCGCGCTCCTGTCCATGCGGCCGGGCGAGCTGTACTCCAGCCCACCGGTCGCGCGAGCCCGGGGCCAGCTGCGCGAGGGGCTGGCCTACGCGTGGTCGCGCCCGGACCTGAGGCTGGCGATGGGGCTGGCGCTCGTGCTGGGCACCTTCACCTTCAACTCCCAGATCACCATCGCGCTGATGGCCCGCGAGGTCTTCGGCGTCGGTGCCGAGGCGTTCGGGCTGCTCACGACCTGCTTCGCGGCCGGGTCGCTGTCCGGAGCGCTGCTGTCGACCCGGCGCACCACCCGGCCGAAGCAGCGGTTCCTCGTGCTCGCGGCCACGGCGTTCGGGGTGGCGTCGATCGTCTGCGGCCTCATGCCGACGTACTGGTCGTTCGCCGCCCTGCTCGTGCCGACCGGCGCGGCGGGCCTGGTGTTCAGCGTGGCCAACAACAGCTTCGTGCAGCTGGGCGTCGACCCGCAGCTGCGCGGCCGGGTGATGGCGCTGTACTTCACCTGCTTCATGGGCGGGACGCCGATCGGCTCGCCGCTGATCGGCTGGGTGGCCGAGCGGTGGGGGGCGCCCTGGGGGTTCGTCCTCGGTGGTGCGGTCGCGGTCGCCGCGGGCGGGGTCGCCGCTGCGTGGCTGGCCCGTGGCAGACGGGTCCGGCTGGAGGCACGCGTCGTCCCACCGCGGCTGCAGCTCCACGTCTCCCCGCGGGCGGTCCCGCCGGCGACGGTCCGGGCCGCTGCGGAGACGGCATCGGCGGAGGCGCCGGGCACGCAGGCGAGCTGACGTCGCCGGACCGTCGTACCGTGACGGCCACCACTCTCGAGTCGTCCGTGGAGGCGGCATGGGGACCTCGTTGCTGCACCTGGGCGCCATCGTCGCCGGCGTGGTGGGCTCGGTCGCCCTGGCCGGCTGGGTGGCCCGGCTGGTCTTCGGGTCGGCGCGCCTGCCGGCGCCGCTGCGCCTCAGACGTGAGCCGGTCGCGCCGGCGGGCCGCCCGCTCGAGCTGGTGGCCGCCGACCTGCGCCGGCTCGGCGCCCAGCTCGCCCGCGTGCCGGCCGGGGCGCCGATGGCCCGCCGCCGCGGGCTGCAGGCTGCCTACGACGACGTCCTCGTCGAGGCGGCCCGGCTGCTGGAGGTGCCGCACGCCCTGGACGCCGTCCCGTCGGGACGGCCGCGCGACGTCGAGCGGTTGCGCCTGCAGACGGCGCTGGCGGACGCCGGCCTGGCGGTGCCCGACTGACCGTGCCCCGCCCGCGGCGGCTGTTCTTCGCGGTGACCCCGCCGGCCGGCGCGATGACCGACCTGGACCGTGCGCTGGCGCCGCTGCGCGAGGCGCCCGGCGCACCCCGCTGGACGCCGCCCGAGCGCTGGCACCTGACGCTGCTCTTCCTCGGCGCCGTTCCGGCCGAGCAGGTCGAGGAGCTGGTCGCCGCCGCCGGCCCCCCCGTGGCGACCGCCCCGCCGATGACCCTGCGGCTCGCCGGCGCCGGGCGGTTCGGCACGCGGCGTCGTCCGCAGGTGTTCTGGGCCGGCGTCACGGGGGACGACGCCGCGCTGGGCGCCCTCGCCGCCCGGCTGGCCGCCGTCGCCCGCGGGCTCGGCCTGCCCGTCGAGGACCGGCCCTTCCGCGCCCACCTCACCCTCGGTCGCTGGCGGCCCGGCCGGCCGGGGGACGGCGACCTGCCCGAGCGGCTGGCCGGCCACCGCGGACCCTGCTGGCCGGCGACCGAGGTGGAGCTGCTGGAGAGCCACCTCGGACCCGCGCCGCGCTACGACCGGGTCGCCGCCTGGCCGCTCCTCCGCTGAGGGAGGTCACCCTCCAGGGTCCCGCGCCGAGCTCGCCAGGCATGGGGGGAAGGGTGGTCGTCCTTCAGGCGACCGGGCCGGGCACCGGGGAGGTGGCCGCGGGATCGGGGGCCTCCCCGGGCTCGAGCGGCTCGGGCTCCTCGGCGTCCTCCGGCTCCTCGACCTCGGGTTCCTCCTCGTGCGGGGCCTCGTCCTCGGGCAGCTCGTCGACCTCGCCGTCCGCGGGTTCTTCCTCCTCCGGCGCCTCGAAGGCCCGCGGGTCGATGGCGTCGGCCCAGAGCAGGAAGTGCCCCATGGAGTACCCGGCGCCGGGGTCGAAGCCGGGGTTGGCGGTGAAGTACGAGGCGGTGTCGCAGGCCATCAGGCCGAGGACCACCTCGGCGACGATCGTGCCGCCGACCGGGCCCAGCCGGTGCCCGCCGAGCAGCTCGGCCTCCTTGAGCACGTAGAACCAGAGCGGCGCCTTGCCCTTCCAGCCGGGGTCGGTCAGCCCCAGCTGCTGGTTGGTCAGCGGCTTCAGGCCCATCGCGACGGCGACGTCTTGACCGGCCGGCAGGCCCAGCCGCTTGCCGCGGAGCAGGTTGCGCTCGGCCAGCGAGGTGATCGCCCCGGCGGTGGGCGCCACGACGGTCGGTGGCAGCTTCGACAGCGGCAGCGACAGCTGGGTGTCGATCAGCCGGGCCATGTTGCGGTCGTCGGGCGTGCTCATGCCGGGGATCTCGAAGAAGTAGTTCCAGTCGATCCAGAGGTCCTCGGGCACCGGCCGGTTGCCCCGCAGGTCCTGGTAGCCCTCGTTGGCGAAGACCGGCACGGTGTGCTGGTCGTGCACCTCGTACTCGGCGCGGATCATGCTGTGCCCGAAGCGGTAGGCCGCGCCAGAGTACTCGACCGGCATGTAGGGCCGGCGCGGGTCGCGCGGCTTGTAGAACCGGCCCAGGAACTCGATCCGGCCGTTGCGGCGGCGGCGCACCAGCCGGTCGACGACGTCCCGTCCGACGATGCGCGGCAGGTAGTCGTTCACGATCAGCCACTGGTAGTGCCAGCGCACCTGCTGCTGGGCCTGCTCGAAGCTCCTGCCCTGGTCGCGCAGCTTGTTGTGCAGGCGCAGGAAGACCGCGTGCAGCTGGGCGACGATCAGGTTCTCGTCGTTGCGCGGGTCGCCGAGGTAGGCCGCGCCGACGTCGTCGCGGGGCAGGTCGCGCACCCCGTCGTGGTCGTTGCACAGCAGGTAGCCCGGCCGTGCCGGGTCGTAGAGCTCGGGACTGCCGGCCGGGCCCCTGCCGTAGACGCTGGCCAGGTCGAAGCGGGGCGTGTCGTAGTTGGTCATCCCCCGCGGGTCCTGCTGCTGCTGGGTGAGCGGGGTCTTGTCCAGCGTCATGTCGTGGTCGATGAACTGGCCGAGGTAGATGTAGCCGGCCGGCATGCCCGGGTTGTCGAAGGCGACGTCGGAGTCCTTGACGTCGGACAGCGGTGCCTTGCCGTCGTTCATCGAGACCGCCAGCGCGGTCAGCAGTGCGTCCGGCGGGGAGAAGGCCGGCAGACTCTTGAACATCACGCCGAAGCGGGCCTCCTTGTCCCGCCCGGCGCGCACCGCGATGTCGCTGCCGCGCGGGTTGCCGACGGCGTGCGCGCCGCGCGTGGCCCGCGGGCGGCGGGCCGGCGGCCGTGGCGGCGGCGGGGTCGGCGTCCGGCCCGGCGCGGCGTGCGCCGTCCCGGCCATGACCGGCAGCGCAGCCAGGCCCGCCAGCCCGGCGAGCACGGTGCGTCGTGAGACCCCGCTGCGCGTCGTCCCGGCGCCCGCCCCGCTGAACGGGCACACCCCGGCCGTCTCGTCCCCGTACCCGTGCACGTGCACCCGCCCCCCGGCGTCGCAGAGCCCGCCCCCACGGCCCGCTCTGGATGCCTCCGAGGCTCCGGGGCAGGGGGAGGTGCCGGGCACACGCGGCAGAGGGGGACGCCGTCCCCCAGTCCTGGGGGTGCGGAGGACGGCGCGTCGCGCTTCGTGAGGACGCGGTGACGGTGCGGTGCTACGGCCGTAGGGACATCACCAGGCGTACTCCATCGGTGCCGCTCGGTAACCGGGGAAGATCTCGTCCAGCCGGGCCAGCTGGGCCCCGTCGAGCCGCACGTCGAGGGCCCGCAGCGACCCCTCGAACTGCTCCATCGTCCGCGGCCCGACGATCGGGGCGGTCACCCCCGGCTGGTGCAGGAGCCAGGCCAGCCCGACGTCCGCCGGCGCGGAGCCCCACTCGCGGCAGGCGTCCTCGTAGGCCTGCAGTGCCGGCCGGTGCCGCTCGATGCGCTCCCGGTTGTGTTCGAGGCGGCGGCGGTCGCCCTCCTGGTCGCCGAGCACACCGGCGAGCAGCCCCTGCGCCAGCGGGCTCCACGGGATGACACCGACGCCGTAGTGCTGCGCGGCCGGCAGCACCTCGAGCTCCACGTGCCGGGTGAGCAGGTTGTAGTGCGACTGCTCGCTGACCAGGCCGGTGAAGTGCCGGCGCGCGGCCGCCTCGTTCGCCGCGGCGATCTGCCAGGCGGCGTGGTTGGACGACCCGACGTAGAGCACCTTGCCCTGCGCGACCAGCGTCTCGCAGGCCTGCCAGATCTCCTCCCACGGCGTGGCCGGGTCGACGTGGTCGAACTGGTAGAGGTCGATCCACTCGGTCTGCATCCGGCGCAGCGAGGCCTCGCAGGAGCGCACCAGGTTGCGCGCCGACAGGAACGTGTCGTTGGGCCAGTCGCTCATGCCGCCGTACACCTTGGTGGCCAGCACCGTCTTCTCCCGGCGCTCGCCGCCCTGGGCGAACCAGGTGCCGAGCACCTCCTCGGTGCGGCCCTTGCCGGCGTCGAAGCCGTAGACGTTCGCGGTGTCGAAGAAGTTGACGCCCTCGACCAGCGCCCGGTCCATGATCGCGTGGGCGTCGGCCTCGTCGGTCTTCCAGCCGAAGTTCATCGTGCCCAGGCAGAGGCGGGAGACCGACAGGCCGCTGCGCCCCAGGTGCGTGTACTCCATGGACTCCCACCCTGGCAGGCTCCCGGGCGTGCCGCAGACCGATGGGACCCCGTCCGCCTTCGACGCCGCCACGGCGGTGCGCCGCGCCGAGGGCGGAGGGCTGGTCGCCGACCTCGACCCCGGATGGGACGTCGGCGGCGGCGTGCTCAACGGTGGCTACCTGCTGGCGGTCGCGGCCCGCGCCGCGGTCCTGGACAGCCCGCACCCGCACCCGGTCGCGCTGTCGGCCAGCTACCTGCGGGCCACCGCCGCCGGGCCGGCCCACCTCGCCGTCACGCCCGGCCCGGCCGGGCGCACCCTGGCGCACTCCACGGTGCTGCTCGCCGGCGAGGCCGGCCCGTCGATCGCCGCCCAGGTGACGACGTCGACGCTCGGCACCGAGCCCGCCGAGTACACCGTGAACCCCGTGCCACAGGTGCCCGCCCCCGAGGACTGCGTCGTCACCCGGACCACCGGCGCCGGGCCGGCCGTCGGCCTGGTCCGCCAGATCGACACCCGGCTGGACCCCGCGACGGCGGGCTGGACGGTCGGCCGGTTCTCCGACCAGCGGGTGCTGCGGTCCTGGATCCGGCTGACCGACGGCCGCCACCCCGACCCGCTGGCGCTGCTGCTGTTCGCCGACGCCCTGCCGCCCACCGCCTTCGCCGTCGGCCGGACGGGCTGGGCGCCCACCGTGCAGCTGCAGGTGCTGATCCGCGCGCTGCCAACCCCGGGCTGGTGCCTGGTCGAGTCGCGCTCCACCGAGGTGACCGGCGGCTGGTCGGACGAGGAGTGCCGCATCTGGGACGCCACCGGCCGGCCGGTCGCCCAGGCCCGCCAGCTGGCCCGGGTGGCGCGCTAGACCCGTTCACCCCATCACGGTCGGCCAGGCGGCGACCGTCAGCCGCTGGGCCGCCGGTCGCCCGGGGCCATCCCGGTCGTCGGCTCCGTCCTCCTGGCGCCGCGGCCCGGCCCGCCGCGGATCTCGTCCCTGGTGCGGGTCTCGCGCAGGACGAGCGCCGAGACGAACGTGATCGCGCCCATGAGGAAGATGTAGGCCGACACCGAGGCCGATGTGCCCGTGGCCGCCAGCAGCGCGGTCATGAGGAACGGCGTGCCCCCGCTCACCAGGATGGCAGCCAGCTGGTAGGCCAAGGAGGCCCCCGAGTAGCGGATCCGCGGCTCGAACAGCTCGGCCAGGAAGGCGGCCAGGGGACCGTAGGTGAGAGAGGACCCGATCAGCCCGCCGACGAGCGCCAGGAAGATCAGTGGCAGGGACGCGGTGTCGATGAGCCAGAAGAACGGGAACGCCCACAGGGCGATGATCGCCGCGCCCAGCAGGATGGGGGGCCGGCGTCCCACCCGGTCCGACACCACTCCGCTGAAGTAGATGACGAACACGGAGATCGCCGAGGCGGCGAGCGTGACGGCGAGCAGCTCGTCGCGGTCGACGCCGAGGTCGCGGGTGGCGTAGTCCAGGACTCCGGCGATGCTGACGTAGAAGATCGCGTTGGTGCCGAACAGCAGCCCCGCGCCGAGCAGCACCGGCCGGCGGTGCTTGCGTACGACCTCGGTGATCGGTGCCTGGGCCACCCGGGCCTCGGGAGCGTGCTCGTGGCGCTCCTGGAGCTGACGGAAGACCGGGGTGTCCTCGACCCGCAGCTGGATGAACATGACCACGGGCAGGAGCACGGCGCTGGCGAGGAACGGGATGCGCCAACCCCAGGAGACGAAGGCCTCGGGGCTCACGGTGGCGCTCACCACCAGGAAGACGACGTTGCCCAGGATGACGCCGATGGGGACGCCCATCTGCCCGAAGGTGCCCGCGCGCCCCTGGCGATCCCGCCCGGCGTTCTCGGTGAGCAGGAGGATGACCCCGCCCCACTGTCCGCCGACCGCGATGCCCTGCAGGAAGCGCAGCACGACGAGCACGATCGGCGCGAGCACGCCGATCGAGTCGGCCGTCGGCAGCAGGCCGATGAGGAATGTCGCCGACCCCATCAGGACCAGGCACGTGACGAGGGCCGGCTTGCGGCCGACCTTGTCCCCGAAGTGACCGAAGACCAGGCCGCCGATGGGACGGGCGATGAAGCCGGCCCAGAAGGTGCTGAAGGCCAGCAACGTGCCGACGAGCGGAGAGGCGTTGGGGAAGAACAGCTCACCGAACACCAACGCCGCCGCAGTGGCGTAGATGAAGAAGTCGTACCACTCGATCGAGCTCCCGATGAGCCCCGCGGCCATGAGCTTGCGCAGCGACCGACGGTCGAGGGCGGGCGTGTCCTGTCGTGGGGTCGTCATCGCCGTTCCTGTCGCCATCGCGGAGGGCGCGCCACTGACCCTGCTGGGAGGCTATGGGTGCCTGGCGATGCGGGCAATTCCGCGCGGAGGACGGCTCGTGTCCCGGTGGCGTCCGGCCGTGTCGGCTGGCGCCGGTGGCGCACTGGGCCTGCTCAGGCCCCCGCGGGCAGGGCTCGGCCGAGCGCCGTGCCCGAGGTCCAGGCGCTCTCCACCCGGGACGGCGCCGACCACCCGTCGCCGCAGAAGCCGATGCCGTCGGCCAACCCGAAGGGCTCCGAGCGCGGCTCGGTCGGGCGCGCGTACGTCCAGCGGTGCACCGCCGTCCAGGCCGGCGGGACGTCGATCCCCAGCGCCCGGCCGACCGCAGCGGCGACCGGGCCGGCGGCGGCGTCCGGGTCCTCGAGGTGCGCGGCCGCCAGCTCGGCGGTGGTGTGGGCCACCAGCACCGGGGCGCCGTCCCCGCGCCGGTCGCCGTCGTCGGCCACCCAGGTGACCGCCGGGTCGTCGTGGACGAACGCACCGTGCAGGTCGGCCGGCCAGTGCCGCCCGGACCACCCGAGGACGACGGCCAGCGACGGCTCCCACGGCCGGTCGTCGAGCAGCCGCCCGGCCGTGTCCGCGTCCAGCAGGCGGCGGGCCTGCGGGTCCGGCATGGCCAGGACGACGGCCGGCACGTCCTCGCCGTCCACCCGCGGGCCGGGGCCGACGGCGGCGACCGTGCGCCCGCTCTCGACGTCCAGCCCCCTGGCCAGGTCGACGACGAGCGAGCGCAGCCCGTCGGGCGCGGCGTACCGGACCGGGCCGGTGGTGGTGGACCGCAGCCCGTCGGGCCCGGCGACGGCGAAGGTGTCGGTCCACGGGCGGGCCAGGCCGCGCGCGACCCAGTCGTCGACCACCGCGGCGAACGGCGAGCCCTCGTGCGCGGTCAGGTACGAGGCGCCGAGGTCGACGGTCCGCTGCGACAGCGTCCGCGAGGCCATCCGCCCGCCCGGCCGGCGACCGCGGTCGAGCACGCGGACGGGCACCCCGGCCGCGGCCAGGGCGCGGGCGCAGGCGATCCCGGCGATGCCGGCGCCGACGACGGTCACGGGGGAGGGGCGCACGCCGACGATCCTGCGGGCCGGACGGCGCGACCGCCCACCGAGCGCGGCTTGGGAGGATCGGCGCCGTGCCGCCCACCCCCACGACGATCACCGACCCGGACGACCCGCGGGTGGCCGACTTCCGCGACCTCAAGGCCGGGGACCGCCGGCCGGGCACCGAGCGCGGCACCGGCCCGGTCATCGTGGAGGGCGTCCCGGCGGTGCAGCGGCTGCTGGCCTCGCCCTACCGGGTGCGCGCGGTGCTGGGCGTGCCCGGGAGGGTGGCGGCGCTGGACCTGCCCGAGGGGGTCGCGGCCTACGAGGCAGACAAGTGGGTGCTCTCGGAGGTCATCGGCTTCCGGCTGACCCGCGGTGTTCTGGCCTCGGCCGACCGCCGTCCCCCGGCCGACCTCGACGCGCTGCTGGCCGGGCCGGACCCGGCCGCGCCCCGTCGGCTGGCCGTGCTGGAGGCGCTCAACGACGCCGAGAACCTGGGCTCGATCGCCCGCTCCGCGGTGGCCCTCGGCGTCGACGGCCTGCTGCTGGACCCGCGCTGCGCCGACCCGCTGTACCGCCGGTCGGTGCGGGTCTCGATGGGCCACGTGCTGGCGCTGCCGTTCGCCGTCCTGCCCGACTGGCCCGGCGGGCTGGACCGGCTGCACCGGGCGGGCTACCTGACCGTGGCGCTCACCCCGGCCGACGACGCGGTCGACCTGGCCGAGCTGGACCCGCGGGCGCACCCGCGCACGGCGGTGCTGCTCGGGGCGGAGGGGCCGGGGCTGACCCCCGAGGCGCAGCGGGCCGCTCGCGTGCGGGCGCGCATCCCCATGCGGGCCGGCGTCGACTCACTGGGCGTCGCAGCAGCGGCCGCGGTGGCCTTCGCGACGCTGCGCTGAGTCGACACTTGGTGACGTACTGGAACGGCCCCCCTGCAGGGGCCCGCCGCGGCCCCGTCCCGGGCACCACCCTGAGCTCGCGAAGGGTGGGCAGGAAGGGGTCCTTCTACGGTGGGGCAGGGGGTCCTCCTTCAGCCGCGCAGCGAGAAGCGGGCCAGGTGCGCCCGGGCCTCCTCGGCGCGGGCGGGGTTGCACATGACGTCGTAGCGGCCGGCGACCACGGCGCTGGTGCTGGTGAAGTCGCGCTGTCCCCGGCTGGCGGAGTAGCCGATCGCGGCGAACAGCATGCCGAAGAGCAGACCGATGAGCAGGCCGGTCAGGAGCGAGCCGATCCAGGCGGAGCCGTCCACGGCGAAGATGCCGAGGAGCAGGCCGACGAACAGGCCCCACCAGGCCCCGCCGGCCGCGCCGGCGGCGAGCACCCGGCCCCAGGTGAGCCGACCGGTGACCCGCTCGACCTGGCGCAGGTCCGAGCCGATGATCGTGACGTTCTCGACGGGGAACTTCTGGTCGGAGAGGTAGTCGACGGCGGCCTGGGCCTGCTCGTACGTGTCGAAGGAACCGACCTGCACGCCGCCGAGGGGCATGGACACCGAGGCTGACATGTCCTTCGTGGTACCCGGCAGTTCCGCGCGGACACCTCCCCCGGAGTGGCCGGCGTCACTCGTCGCCGAGCCCACCCGCGCAGGTAACCGCAGGTCAGCGGTGCCGACGGACCCCGAAGACGATGTCCTCCCACGCCGGGATGCGGGCCCGCGGGTCCTCGTCGTCGTCGTCCCCTACGGGGCGGCCCAGGACGACGGTGTCGTGCTCGCTGATGTCGTCCGCGTCGGCGGGGGGGTCGGTGGGGGGGGTTCCGGCGGGGGCGCCGTCGGCCGGCAGCACCGGCCGCACCTCGTCGTCCGCGGCCGGGTCGTCGTCCTCGTCCCGGGCGAGCCGCGAGGAGGCGGGGGCGGCGACGCCGTCGTCGTCGTCGGGGACGACGACGACCGGCCGGCTGCGCATCGGCGCGGGCCGCTCGGTCGGCACGTGCGGGACGACGCGCACCAGACGGGTGCCCTCGGCGAAGTCGGTGGTGGCGGCGTCGACCGGGGTGACGGTGCGGGCCGGGATGTCGTAGGCCCACCGGGTGACGCCGGACTTGGCGCCGGCCTGCCAGGCGGCGGTGACCTGCCAGACGCCGTCGCCGGCGCGGTGGGCGTCCCAGCGGACGGCGTCGAGGTCGGCGCCGAGCAGTCGCAGCCGCTCGGACATGTACTGCTGCAGCGGGACCGACGGCGTGCCCTCGGACAGCCGCACCCGGGCCTCGCGGGCCTGCTCGGCCACCCGCTCGCGCTCCTGCAGCACCGGGTGGGCGAAGCGCATGATCCGCTCGACCCGGATGCCGGAGGCCTGCGCCACCTGCTCGGGGGTCTCCCCCGCGCGGATGCGGGCCTGGATGACCCGCGGCGGCAGCGTCGCGCCGATCTCCACGTCGATCTGGCCGAGCCGGCGGGCGTCCCCGCGGGCGGCGGCGCGGACCCGCTCGT
The DNA here is from genome assembly GCF_053502545.1 of Geodermatophilus sp. URMC 65. NCBI lineage: Bacteria > Bacillati > Actinomycetota > Actinomycetes > Geodermatophilales > Geodermatophilaceae > Geodermatophilus > Geodermatophilus sp. URMC 65. Next base: position 1,895,167 of record NZ_CP199954.1, on the reverse strand, counting down.
CGATCGGCAGCTCGAACCGCTCGCCCTCCTCGCCGGGTTCGGCGCCGTCGAGGGCGAGCACGAGGCTCCTGCCGTCGTCGGAGAGCGCCACCAGCCGCAGCTGACGCATGGGCGGCCTCCTGGGTGGGTGCTCGGGGGCGGGACGGCGGGCGGACCGGCCCCGGGATGGGGGAGTCCGCTTGCGAGGCTATCCGCGCACGCGGGAGCGTGTCGGCAGGCTCGCCCGGCGTGGCGCGCGCCCGGCTCCGACATGGGTGCCGGGGCGGTACCCCGGTGTCGCCGTCGGCACGCCCGGAGGACAGCGGCCCCCTGCGGGGTCCCGCCGAGAGCCCGCGGGAGGCGGGGGCAGGGGGTCCCCGCTCACAGCTTCCCGACGACGAAGTCGATGCAGGCGGTCAGCGCGCTGACGTCGTCCGGCTCGACGGAGGGGAACATGCCCACCCGCAGCTGGTTGCGGCCCAGCTTGCGGTAGGGCTCGACGTCCACGACGCCGTTGGCGCGCAGCACCCTCGCCACCTCGGCGGCGTCCACCGACTCGTCGAAGTCGACGGTGCCGACGACCCAGGAGCGCTGGTCGCGGTCGGCCACGAACGGCGTCGCGAACGGCGACTGCTCGGCCCAGCCGTAGAGCCGGCTCGAGGAGTCCCGGGTGCGCGAGACGGCGCCGGAGAGGCCGCCCAGGGACAGCAGCCAGCGGATCTGGTCGGCCAGCAGGAACAGCGTGGCGACGGCCGGGGTGTTGTAGGTCTGGTCCTTGGCCGAGTTGTCGACGGCGATGGACAGGTCCAGGAAGCCGGGGACCCAGCGGCCCGACGCCTTGATCTCGGCGATGCGGTCGAGGGCGTCGCGCGACATGAGTGCCACCCACAGCCCGCCGTCCCCACCGAAGTTCTTCTGCGGGGCGAAGTAGTAGACGTCGGTCTGCGTGACGTCGACCGGCAGCCCGCCGGCGCCGCTGGTGGCGTCGATGAGCACGAGCGCGTCCTCGGTGCCGTGCGGCCGCTGCACCGGGGCCATGACGCCGGTCGAGGTCTCGTTGTGCGCCCACGCGTAGACGTCGACGCCGTCGGTGGCGGTGGGCAGGGCCAGCGAGCCGGGCTCGGCCTTGGCGATGACCGGGTCGGCGAGGAAGGGTGCCTCGGCCACGCCGGAGGCGAACTTGCCGGAGAACTCGCCGTAGGTGCCGTGGGCGCTGCGCTCGCGGATCAGCCCGATGATCGCGGCGTCCCAGAACGCCGTCGTCCCGCCGTTGCCGAGGACGACCTCGTAGCCGTCGGGCAGGTCGAACAGCTCGGTCAGCCCCTCGCGCACCTGGCGGACCAGGCCCTTGACCGGCGCCTGCCGGTGGGAGGTCCCCAGGAGGGTGGCGCCGCTGCCGGCCAGCGCCTCGAGGGCCTCGGGACGCACCTTCGACGGACCGCAGCCGAAGCGGCCGTCGGAGGGCAGGAGGTCGGCGGGGATGGTGATGCTCATCCGGGAGGACTGCCTCTCAGAGTGGAGGTCGGGCCGGGGCAGGGAGGTCCTTCCTCACACCGGCTGGTCGATGGACTTGACCTTGATGGTGTCGAAGCCCTCGACCTCCTCGGGCTGGCGCGGGGCCGGGCCGACGTAGCGGGCCGACGGGCGCACGAGGCGGCCGGTGTTCTTCTGCTCGAGGATGTGCGCGCACCAGCCGGCGGTGCGGGCGCAGGTGAACATCGAGGTGAACATGTGGCTGGGCACCTCGGCGAAGTCCAGCACGATCGCCGCCCAGAACTCCACGTTGGTCTCGATCGGCCGGTCGGGACGCCGCTCGCGCAGTTCCTTGAGGGCGGCCTGCTCGAGGGCCAGCGCAGCCTCGAAGCGCGGGGCGCCGAGCTCCTTGGCGGCCTTGCGCAGCGTGCGGGCGCGCGGGTCCTCGGCGCGGTAGACCCGGTGGCCGAAGCCCATGAGCCGCTCGTGCCGGTCGAGGAGGTCCTTGACGTACTTCTCGGCGTCCCCGGTCTGCTCGACGCCGTCCAGCATGTGCAGCACCCGGGAGGGGGCGCCGCCGTGCAGCGGGCCGGACATCGCGCCGATGGCGCCGGACAGCGAGGCGGCGACGTCCGCGCCGGTGGAGGCGATGACGCGGGCGGTGAAGGTGGAGGCGTTCATGCCGTGCTCGGCGGCCGACGTCCAGTACGCGTCGACGGCGGCGACGTGGCGGGGGTCGGGCTCGCCGCGCCAGCGCACCATGAACCGCTCGACGATGGTGGAGGCCTCGTCGATGCGCGACTGGGGCACCGCCGGGATGCCGATGCCGCGGGCGGACTGGGCCACGTAGGACAGCGCCATGACCGCGGCCCGGGCGAGCTCCTCGCGGGCCTCCTCGGCGGAGATGTCCAGCAGCGGCTTGTAGCCCCAGATCGGGGTCAGCATGGCCAGCGCCGCCTGGACGTCGACGCGGACGTCGCCGGTGTGCACGGGGATGGGGAAGGGCTCGGCCGGCGGCAGGCCCGGGCCGAACTTGCCGTCGACCAGCAGCGCCCAGACGTTGCCGAAGGTGACCTTGCCGACCAGGTCCTCGATGTCGACGCCCCGGTACCGGAGGGAGCCGCCGTCCTTGTCCGGTTCGGCGATCTCCGTCTCGAAGGCGATCACGCCCTCCAGGCCGGGTACGAAGTCGTCGGCCATCTCGCATGCTCCTCTGCGCGCGGGACTCGTGCCCGCACGGGGCGGCGCACGACTGCGGTTGCGACCCTAGGCCGTGCCGACGCCCCCGGGACACCCGGGGCGGGCGTCCCGTGCTGCCCTCCCGCGAGATCTGCACAGTGGCGGTCGTCGGGCGCCCGATCACCACCACTGTGCAGATCTCGCGGGACAGGCGGGTGACAGCACGGCGCCCGTGCCCGGCTGCGACGATGGAGGTCGTGCCCGACCTCTCCCGCATGCGCAGGGACTACGAGACCCGGGGCCTCCGCGAGGACGACCTCGCCCCCACCTGGGTCGAGCAGTTCGACCGCTGGTTCACCGACGCCGTCGCCGCGGAGCTGCCCGAGCCCAACGCCGTGGTGGTCGCCACGGCCGACGCCGACGGTGCCCCCGACGCGCGCATCGTGCTGCTGAAGGGCTACGACGAGGCCGGCTTCGTCTTCGTCACCAGCTACGCCTCGGCCAAGGGCGCCCAGCTGGCCGTGAACCCCCGCGCGGCCCTGGTCTTCCCCTGGCACGCGCTGCAGCGGCAGGTGCGGGTGACCGGCCGGGTCGAGCGGGTGGGCGAGACGGCCAGCGACGACCTGTGGGACCCCCGCCCCCGCGGCGCGCAGCTGGCCGCTGCCGCGTCGATCCAGTCGACGAGGGTCGACTCCCGCGAGGAGCTGGTCGAGCGGCTGCGCCGGCTGGACGCCGAGACCGGGGGCGAGAAGCTGCCGCGGCCCGAGGTCTGGGGCGGCTACCGGGTGGTGCCCGACTCCGTCGAGTTCTGGCAGGGCGGGGCCGACCGGCTGCACGACCGGCTGCGCTTCGTCCGCGACGACGAGGAGGGCGGCGGCTGGGTCGTCCAGCGGCTGGCACCGTGAGCGGTCCGGAGGACCCGCCGGACCAGGCGCCGTACCCGGTCGACCCCGTCGAGGGCGGCGGTCCGGTCGAGGAGCCGGTGCCGGTGCCGCCCCGGCAGCGCCGTGCCTGGGCGATCGACACCACCCCGCTGCGGGACCCGCACTACCGGCGGCTGTTCTGGGGCGTGGCGGCCACGATGCTCGGCCAGCAGATGACGCTGGTCGCCGTCCCGTACCAGGTCTACGCGCTCACCGGCTCCTCCCTGCTGGTCGGCGTCACCTCGGTGGTGGCGCTGGTGCCGTTGATCGTCTTCGGCCTGCTCGGCGGCGCGATCGCCGACTCGATGGACCGCCGGCGGCTGATGCTGGTCACCGGCGTCGGCTCGGCGGTCACCAGCGCGCTGCTGGCGGGGCAGGCGCTGCTGCCCGGCGGCGGGAACCTGGCGCTGCTGTGGGTGCTCACCGCCTGCGTCTCCGGGTTCACCGCGGTCAACCAGCCCACCCGCAGCGCCGTCATCCCCGCGCTCGTCGGCGCCGAGGGCGTGCCGGCGGCGAACGCGCTGGCGATGACGGTGCGCCAGGTCGGGGTCATCGCCGGCCCGCTGCTGGCCGGGCTGCTCATCGCCGTCGGCAGCCTGCCGGTCGCCTACGCCGTCGACGCGCTCGGCTTCCTGGTCGCCGTCCTGCTGCTGCGCGGCCTGCCGCCGCTGCCCCCGGGGCGGGACGCCGGGCCGCTGCGGCTGGGCGCCGCCGTGCGGGGCGTGGCCGAGGGCTTCGCCTTCCTGCGCACCCAGCCGGTGCTGCTGATGACCTTCGTCGTCGACGTCGTCGCGATGCTCTTCGCCTGGCCGCAGGCGGTCTTCCCGGAGCTGTCGGAGGGCCGCTACGCCGACTCGCCGAACAGCCTGGGCTGGCTGTTCGCCGGCATCTCCATCGGAGCGCTGCTCATGGGGCTGACGTCGGGGTGGGTGTCGCGGGTGGACCGGCAGGGCGCGGTCGTCCTCGTCGCGATCGTCGTGTGGGGGATCGCGATCATCGGCTTCGGGTTCGCCTCGACGCTGTGGCTGGCCGTGCTCTGCCTCGCGGTGGCGGGCGCCGGCGACATGGTCAGCGCGGTGCTGCGCTCGTCGATGCTGCAGCTGGCCGCGCCGGAGGGGATGCGCGGGCGCATGCAGGGCGTGTTCCTCGTCGTCGTCGCCGGCGGGCCGCGGCTGGGGGACCTGCGGGCCGGCGCGATCGCGAGCGCCGCGGGGGTCACCGCGGCGATGGTCTCCGGCGGCGTGGTGGTCGTCGTCGCGATGGCGGTCGTGGCGCTGGTCGTGCCCTCGTTCTGGGTCTTCCGCGCCTCCCGCTCGGCGCAGCCCTCCGCCCACGGCTGACGGGCGCCCGCAGGGCGTGCGCAGGGACCGAGTGAGCAGGTGCGGCTGCCGCGCCCGGCGTGGCGTCGCGCGTCGCCGACCGCAACTGCTCACTCGGCCGACGGCGTGCCCCCGGGGGATGCGCGTCGAGGAACCGCCTCGCGCGGCGCGCGTCCCGCTGGGGGCGCCCTCAGGCGAGGGCGTGCGCGACCACCCGCAGGTCGGCGACGAGGGCGTCGTAGGCGGCCTCGCGGGCCTCGTCCGGCGTGCGCAGGATCGCCGAGGGGTGCGTGGTGGCCAGCATCCAGGTCTGGTGCGGCGCGTCCTCGTCGTCGTCCGCGGGGCGGTCGTCGCCGGCCTCCGCGCGGGCCACGCCCGGCGGGGTCCACGGGAGCAGCTGGCCGCGGTCCTTGGTGATCCGGAAGGACGGCGAGATCAGCGCCTTGGCCGCCGTGGCACCCAGGCAGACGACCACCTCCGGCTGCAGGACGGCGAACTCCGCCTCCAGCCACGGCCGGCAGGCCCGCAGGTGCTCGGGTCCGGGGGTCTGGTGGATCCGCCGCTTGCCCTTCTGCGTGAACCGGAAGTGCTTGACCGCGTTGGTGATGTAGGCGTCGCGGCGGTCGATGCCGGCATCCCCCAGCGCCCGGTCGAGCAGCCGGCCGGCCGGACCGACGAACGGCTCGCCCTTGCGGTCCTCCTGGTCCCCGGGCTGCTCGCCCACGAAGACGATGCGGGCGGTCTCCGGCCCCTCGCCGAACACGGTCTGGGTCGTGCCCTCCCACAGCTCGCACGCCTTGCACCCGGCGGCCGCCGTGCGCAGCCCCTCCAGCCCGACCCCGGTCGGCGGCTGCGCCGGCACGTTCTCCTGGCTCATGGGCCGATGACACCCCACCAGCCGTCCCGGCGCGAGAGCAGCCGACCGATACGTTGGTTCGGCAACGGAGGGTGACAGGGGGAGCGCGTGCTGGAGTTCGACGGTCTGCACAAGAGCTACGGGGCCAACCGGGTGCTCGACGGGGTCTCCTTCGCGGTCGCCCCGGGCTCGATGTTCGGCTTCTGCGGCTCCAACGGCGCCGGCAAGACGACGACGATGCGGATCGCGATGGGGCTGGTCCGCGCCGACGCCGGCGAGGTGCGCTGGCAGGGCCGGCCGCTGGACCAGGCCCTGCGCCGGCGGATCGGCTACATGCCGGAGGAGCGCGGCCTCTACCCGAAGATGCGGGTCGGCGAGCAACTGGCCTACTTCGCCCGGCTGCACGGGCTGGACGGCGCGGCCGCCGCCCGCGCCGCGGAGCACTGGGCGACCGGCTGGGCCTCGCCGAGCGCCGCCGCTCGCGGGTGGAGGAGCTGTCGCTGGGCAACCAGCAGCGGGTGCAGCTGGCCGCGGCCCTGGTCAGCCGGCCCGAGGTGCTCATCCTCGACGAGCCGTTCTCCGGCCTGGACCCGGTGGGCGTCGACGCGCTGGCCGAGGCGCTGCTCGAGCAGGTGCGCGGCGGCGTCCCGGTCGTCTTCTCCAGCCACCAGCTCGACCTGGTCGAGCGGCTCTGCGACGCCGTGGGCATCCTCGCCCGCGGCTCGATGGTGGCCGCCGGGCCGGTTCCCGAGCTGCGCCGCCGCGAGTCCGGCCGGCTGCTGAGGGTCGTCGTCCCGGACGCGCCGCCGGGGTGGGCGGCCGCGCTGCCCGGCGTGCGGGTGGAGTCCGAGTTGGCCGGCGACACCCTGCTGGCGCTCGCGCCCGGCACCGACGACCAGGCGGTGCTCGCCGCGGCGCTGCGCACCGGCCGGGTCGCGCACTTCGCCTGGCGCGAGCCGAGCCTGGTCGAGCTGTTCCGCGAGGCGGTCGCCGAGCCGGCCGGGGAGGTCGCCGCGTGACGTCGTCCGCACCCCGCACACCCGGCAGCGCCGCGCTGGTCCGGCTGGTCGCGGCGCGGGAGGTCTCCAGCCGCATCCGCGACAAGAACTTCGTCATCAGCTCGGTGGTCATCCTCCTGCTGCTGCTGGGCACGATGGCCTTCCAGGTGGTGATCAGCAGCGGGGAGGACACCAGCCGCGTCGCCGTCGCCGCGGACGACGGCCGGATCGGGCCCGCGGTCGAGGCGCAGGGCGAGGCGGTCGGCGTGGACGTCGAGGTCGTCGACGTCCCCGACGAGGCCGCGGCGCGCGACGCCGTCGAGACCGAGGAGGTCGACGCGGCCCTGGTCGACGGCACCGGGCCGGCCCCCGAGCTGCTGCTCGTCGACCGGGACCCCGCGCTGGAGGCGGTCGTCGGCGGCGCGGTCAGCGGGCTGGCCGTCTCCGACCGGCTGCTCGAGGCCGGCGTCGACCTGCAGTCCCTGCCGGAGGTGGCGGTGACCCCGGTCGGCGACGAGGGGGAGGACGACGGCCAGCGGGTGGTCGTGGCGATCATGGGCGTCGTCGTCCTCTACGGCCTGCTGATCCTGTTCGCGCAGTTCGTCGCCCAGGGTGTGGTGGAGGAGAAGGCCAGCCGGGTGGTGGAGCTGCTGCTCGCGACCATGCGGCCGTGGCAGCTGCTGGCCGGCAAGATCCTCGGGCTCGGCCTGCTCGGGCTGGGGCAGATCGTCGTCATCGGCGCGGTGGGGGTGGCCGGCGCGCTGGCGTTCGACCTGGTCGACGTCCCGGGGCAGCTGATCGGGACCGTGGCCACCGTCGTCGCCTGGTTCGTGCTCGGCTACGCGTTCTACGCCTGCGTCTTCGCCGTGGCGGCGTCGCTGGTCAGCCGGCAGGAGGACCTCGGCAGCGTGCTCACCCCGGCGTCGATGCTGCTGGTCGCCGGGTTCTTCGTGGCGGTCCAGGCGGCCGGCGACCCCGGCGGCACGCTGGCCACGGTCACCTCCTTCGTACCCGGCCTCTCCCCGCTGGTCATGCCGGTGCGCCAGGCGGCCGGGGAGGCGGCGGGCTGGGAGGTGGCGCTGGCCGTCGTCCTCATGCTGGGCGCCGTGGGCCTGGCCGTCCGCCTCGGCGGGCGGGTCTACGCCGGCGCCCTGCTGCGCACCAGCGGCCGGACGAAGGTGCGCGAGGCGCTCCGGGCCGAGCGTGCCTAGGGCCGCCGGGACAGGCGGGCCCGGCGGACGGCTGACTACCCCCGGGTGACCTGCACCGCCTCCGACGGGTGAGAGCGCCCGGGCGGGGGAGGACGGGGCGCCCGGGCCTCGCCATGATCGCCGCATGCGGGAGGACCTCGACGGGCGCCTCCGGGGGCTGCGCGCCTGCCGGGACGCCGACGCCGTCATCGAGCTGGGCTGCGACCTGGCCGACGCCGGGCGTTCCCAGGACGCCGAGCGCTGCTTCCGCCGGGCCGCCGAGCTGGGGGACGCGCTCGGCTGGTTCAACCTGGGCAACTCGCTGGCCGCGCGCGGCCGGGTCGAGGAGGCCGTCGACGCCTACGAGAAGGCGCTGGCCGGCGGCGAGCGCGATGCCTGGGTGAACCTCGGGCTGGTGCTCGAGCAGCTCGGCGACCTGGCCGGCGCGATGCGCGCCTACCGGGGCGCCGGCGCCGCCGGGGACACCCAGGGCGGCCTGCAGCTGGCGTTCCTGCTGCACGAGCAGGGCGAGCACGAGCAGGCCATCGCCGTGGCGGCCGAGCTCGCCGCCACGGGGGACGACGTCGCCGCGGCGGTGGTCGCCTGCTGGCGGTGGGCCGCCTCGCACGATGTCGCGCTGGAGGTCGACCTGCGCAGCGGGGCCGACCGCTTCCCCGGCGCGCGGGTGGCGCTGGCCGCACTGCTGCGCGTCACCGGCCGGGTGGTGGAGGCCCGCTTCACCCTCGAGCGCGGTGCCAAGCTCGGCGAGGTCCAGGCGTGGCTGCCGCTGGGCAACTTCTACGTCGAGGACCTGGCCGACGTGGAGGCGGCCGAGGAGGCCTACCGCGCGGGCATCGCCGCCGGTGACGGCTACTGCCACCACAACCTGGCCGTGCTGCTCGCCGACCGCGGCGACCTCGACGGCGCGGTGGAGCACTTCCGGCTCGGCGCCGCGGACGGCGACGACCTCGCCGCGCAGGCGCTGCGCGAGCTCGGCGGCTAGCTCAGCCGCCGACGGTGACGTCGGCGACCGGGACGTACGGCTCCACGTACGGGAAGACGACGAACAGCAGCAACGCGCTGAACGCCGCCACGAGCACGAGGGCCAGCAGTGCCCGCACCGCCGTCCCGCCGGGCGGGTGCCGCCAGATCCAGGAGTACACGGTCGCTCCTCACACTCCTCGCAGGGCCGGGGGCCGTCGGGTGCCTCGGCACGGCTCAGCGCGGGCCCGTCGAGCACGGCGTGCACGACCAGGCGCTGGCGCGCGGAGTACTCCGGGTGGCAGGTGGTCAGGGTCAGGTAGGCGCCCGTCGGCGGGCCGTCGGGGGTCGGCGCGATGACCGACACGTCCGAGGGGGAGACGACCTGCTGGCCGGGCACCTGCTCGGCCGGGCCGAGGACCCGGTAGACGAACCAGCTGTCGGCGGTCTCGACGACGACCGGGTCGCCCTCGCGCAGCGCGTCGATCTCCAGGAACGGCGACCCGCGGCCCACCCGGTGCCCGGCGACGGCGAAGTTGCCCAGCTCCCCCGGCATCGCGGTGCCGGGATGGTGGCCCGGCCCCTGCTCGAGCTCCTCGGTGCCGGTGCCCTCGACGACCGCCCGGGCGTAGTCGGCGCCCAGCCGCGGGATGTGCAGCATCGCGAACGCCTCGCCGCCCTGCAGCTCGGCCGGGACGGCGGCCGTCGGAGCCGACCACTCCTCGCGCAGCTCCGCGATCAGCTCGTCCTGCCGGGCGTTGCTCTGCAGGTCGGTCACCCACAGCTCGTGGACGACGAACAGCAGCAGCACGTAGCCGACCGTCAACAGCAGCTGCCCGGTGCCGCGAGCCGCGGTGCGCAGGGCGTCCGCCCGGGTCCTCGACACGGCGACCGATGCTGGGTCGACCGGCGCCCCCGGCCAGGAGCGCCGCGCGGCCGCACCCCAGCAGCCCCTCCCGTCCCAGCGGACGGCGGTCTCACCCCTGCTGGCGCAGCCCCTCCAGCGGGCCGCGGTAGACCCCCGCCGGCGGACCGGTCACCCCCGGGCGCGCGGTGAACAGCCGGCCGGCGTCGGGCTGGGCGGCCCGCGCCTCGTCGTCCAGCCCCTCGGCCGAGGTGCTCACCACCAGCAGGTCGCGCGCGGGTCCGGCGAACGCGCAGCTCGACGTCTGGGCCACCCCGGGCACCTCGACGACGGCGAGCAGCTCGCCCTCCGGTGACCAGCGGCGCACCTGCCCGCCACCCCACAGCGCGGTCCAGAGGCAGCCCTCGTCGTCGACGGTGAGCCCGTCGGCGACGCCGTCGTCGGGGTCGAACTCCAGGAGCACCCGGCCGTCGGTGAACGCGCCCGTGTCGACGTCGTACCCGAAGGCGTGCACCAGGCCCGGGCCGGAGTCGGCGAGGTAGACGGTGCGGCCGTCCGGTGACCAGTCGATGCCGTTCGACACCGTCAGCTCGTCCAGCACGGTCGTGACCGTGCCGTCGAGGTCCAGCCGGTACAGCGTCCCCGCACCGGGCCGCTGGTCGAAGGCCATGGTCCCGGCGAGGAAGCGGCCGGCCGGGTCGCAGGCCGCGTCGTTCATGCGCGTGCCGCCGTCCGCCTCGGTGCCGCCCTCGCCGGCCAGGGCGAGCAGCACCCGGGCGGTGCCGTCGGCCGCGAGGTGGGTGAAGCCGCCGTCCGCGGCGAGCAGCCACCCGCCGCCGTCCGCCGGGACGACGGCGCCGACGGTGTCCCCGCCGCGGTGCACCCCGGTCTCGGTGAGCGTGCCCTCGGCGTCGACCGCGGCCCGGCGCACCAGCCCGCCCTGGATGTCCACCCACAGCAGCTCGCCGCGGCCGGCGTCCCAGGTCGGGCCCTCGCCGTGCTGGGCGGGGGACAGGCCGGGGACGGGCGAGGCGGTGAGTCGCTGCACCCCTGCATCGTCCCGGCGCGGCGGGCCCGGTGCGCGCCGAGCGCCGCCGTCCCGCGGTGATCATGGGCCGCTCGCCGCCGGACACGCCGTCGCCCGGCGCGTCCTCCTGCAACGACCCCATGATCATCAGGGGGAGTGGGGCATGGGGGCCGCCCACGGACGCTGCGGCGCCCCGCCGCGACACCCACACGTCACACGGGCGGTCGATACTCGCCAGGTGTCCGAAGCCACCGTCGACGTCGCCGACCTGCGCCACCACGGAGGGCTCGAGGAGGACGGCACCGACGCCGCCGACGCCCCGCTGCGCGAGGACATCCGGCTGCTCGGCCGGGTCCTCGGCGAGGTCGTCCGCGAGCAGTCGGGGGACGACGTCCTCGCCCTCGTCGAGTCCACCCGCGTGGAGACCTTCCGGCTGCGCCGCTCGGAGGTCGACCGCGCCGACGTCGCCGCCCGGCTCGGCGCCCTCGACGTCCGCTCGGCCAACCACGTCATCCGCGCGTTCAGCCACTTCTCGCTGCTGGCCAACCTCGCCGAGGACCTGCACCACGAGCGCCGCCGCCGGTTCCACCGCATCGAGGGCTCGCCACCGCAGAAGGGCAGCCTGGCGGCCACCTTCGAGCTGCTCGACGCCGCGCACCTCGATGCCGACGTCGTCGCCCGTGAGCTCGCCGGGGCCCTGGTCAGCCCGGTGGTCACCGCGCACCCCACGGAGGTGCGCCGTCGCACCGTCTCGCGGGTGCAGCGGCAGATCACCGAGCTGATCCGCCGGCGCGACCGGTCCGCGCCGGGCGAGGCCGACGACCCGGCGTGGTCGGCGGAGCTGCAGCGCGCGGTGCTCACGCTCTGGCAGACGGCGCTGCTGCGGCTCTCGCGGCTGCGGCTGGCCGACGAGATCGACGAGGCGCTGCGCTACTACGAGCTGTCGCTGTTCGAGGTCGTGCCGGCGATCAACGCCGAGTTGCGCCGGGCGCTGCGCGAGCGCTGGCCGTCGGCCGGGCTGGACCGTCCGGTGCTGCTGCCCGGCTCGTGGATCGGCGGCGACCGCGACGGCAACCCGTTCGTCACCGCCGACGCCGTCCGCCGGGCCGGCACCCGGCAGGCCGAGACGGCGCTGGGCCACCACCTCGCCGAGCTGCTGGCGCTGCACGACGAGCTGTCGATGTCCGACCGACTGATCACGCCGACCCCGGAGCTGGCGCGGCTGGCCGACGCCTCCGGCGACGACTCGCCGTTCCGCGCCGACGAGCCCTACCGCCGCGCCCTGTACGGCGTGCACGCCCGGCTGGCCGCGACCGCGCAGCGGGTGCTCGGGTCGGTGCCCGGCCCGCCGCCGCACGCCGTGCTCGAGCCCTACGCGGCGCCCGAGGAGCTGCTGGCCGACCTCGCCACGATCGACGCCTCGCTGCGCACGCACGGCGCCGGTGCGCTGGCCGACGACCGGCTGGCCCGGCTGCGGGAGAGCGTCGAGGTCTTCGGCTTCCACCTCGCCGGCCTGGACATGCGGCAGAACTCCGCCGTCCACGCCGACGTGCTGGCCGAGCTGCTGGCCTGGGCCGGGGTGTGCCCCGACTACGCCGCCCTCGACGAGGAGCAGCGGGTCGAGCTGCTGGTCGGCGAGCTGCGGATGCGCCGTCCCCTGGTGCGCCCGGACGCCGCGCTCTCCGACCTGGCCCGCGGCGAGCTGGACGTCCTGCGGGCCGCGGCCGACCAGGTCCGCACGCTCGGCCCGCAGGCGGTCCCGAACTACGTGATCAGCATGTGCGAGTCGGTCAGCGACGTCCTCGAGGTCGCCGTCCTGCTCAAGGAGGTCGGCCTGCTCGACCCCGGCGACTCGTCCTCCGCCCACCCAGGCCCGCGCTGCCCGGTCGGCATCTCGCCGCTGTTCGAGACGATCGGCGACCTGCAGCACGCCGCGGAGACCGTGACCGCCGTCCTCGGCCAGCCGCTGTACCGGGCCCTGCTGCGCGACCGCGGGGACGTGCAGGAGGTGATGCTCGGGTACTCCGACAGCAACAAGGACGGCGGCTACCTCGCGGCCAACTGGGCGCTGTACCGGGCCGAGCTGGCGCTGGTGGAGGTGGCCCGGCGCGAGGGCGTGCGGCTGCGGCTGTTCCACGGCCGCGGCGGCACGGTCGGCCGCGGCGGCGGCCCCAGTTATGACGCGATCCGGGCCCAGCCGCCCGGCGCGGTGGCCGGCGCGCTGCGGATCACCGAGCAGGGCGAGGTCATCGCCGCCAAGTACGCCGAGCCCGACCGTGCCCGGCGCAACCTCGAGGCGATGGTCGCGGCCACGCTGGAGGCCAGCCTGCTCGACACCGAGGGCCTGGGGGACGACGCCGAGCCCGCCTACGCGCTGCTCGACGACCTCGCCGCCCGCGCCCAGCAGGCCTACCGCGCGCTGGTGCACGAGACGCCGGGCTTCGTCGAGTGGTTCCGGGCCGCCACGCCGATCGGCGAGCTGGCCGAGCTGAACATCGGCAGCCGGCCGCCGTCGCGCAAGGCCGGCGACTCGATCGCCGACCTGCGCGCCATCCCGTGGGTGTTCAGCTGGTCGCAGGCGCGGATCATGCTGCCCGGCTGGTACGGCACCGGGTCGGCCCTGGAGAGCTGGGTCGACGGCGACCCGGCCCGGCTCGCCCGGCTGCAGCAGCTGCACGAGCGCTGGCCGTGGTTGCGCACGATGCTGTCCAACATGGGCATGGTGCTGGCCAAGACCGACCTCGACCTGGCCGCCCGCTACGCCGAGCTGGTGCCCGACGAGCAGCTGCGGCACCGGGTGTTCGACCAGCTCACCGCCGAGCACGAGCGCAGCTGCCGGATGCTGCTGGCGGTCACCGGCGACGACCGGCTGCTGGCCGACAACCCCTCGCTGGCGCGGTCCATCCGCAACCGCTTCCCCTACCTGGAGCCGCTGCACCACCTGCAGGTGGAGATGCTGCGCCGGCGTCGCGGGTACGCGGGGCAGGGTGGGGACGACGACGAGCTGGTCCGCCGCAACATCCAGCTGACCATCAACGGCATCGCCACGGCCCTGCGCAACAGTGGCTGAGCCGCAGCTGGAGGAGCTGGCCGACGCCGAGCCGCTGGACCTGCGGGTGGCCACCGGGTCCGCCGAGGTGCAGGCCGCGGCCCGGGCCCTCGGCGTCGCGCCGGCCGCCCTGGCGACCACGCTCACCGACCCCGACCTCCGCCTGCTCGTCGACCACCGGGACGGCGTCGCCCTGCTGCGCCGCGCGTGGGCCGACGACGGGCACGCCGAGGCGGTGCTGGTCCGCCGGCGCGGCGCCCGGGTCACCCGGCCCGCCGTCCTCGCCGTCGCGTCGGCCTGGGGTTGCGAGCGGGTGCGCGACGCGGCCACCGACGACGTCGTCGCCGTCCCCACCCCGCCGGACGACGCCCCGCTGACCGCCCGCTTCCTGCACGCCGCCGCGCTCGCCGCCACCCGGGTCGGGGTCGCCGTGGCGCTGGCCCGCGACGCCGGTCAGGACACCGTCAAGTCCGACGGGAGCCCGTCGCTGGGCGCCGACGAGGCCGCGCACCTGGCCGCCGCGCACGCGCTGCGCCCGCTCGGGGTGACCGTGCTCAGCGAGGAGCGCTCCGACCGCCCGGTCCCCGGCGACGAGCCGTGGGTGGTGCTCGACCCCCTCGACGGCACGGGCAACTTCCGTGCCGGGCTGGCGCCGTGGGCCTTCTCTGCCGCACTGGTGCAGGACGGCCGCCCGGTCGCGGGCCTGGTCGCCGACCTGTCGTCGGGCCGCCGCTGGTCCGGTGCGGTCGGGGAGGGTGCGCGGCGCGACGGGGTGCCGGTCCGGCCGCGGGACGCCGGGACGGTCGTCGCGCCCACCGCGCCGTCGGGGTCGGCCGTCGTCGTGCCGGCCAGCGCCCGCCGGGTGCGGGTGACCGGCTGCACCGCGGTCGACGTCTGCCTGGTCGCCGACGGCGCGGCCGGGGCGTGGCAGAACCTCGACCGCAGCGGCACCCACGTGCACGACGTCGCCGGCGGGCTGGCGCTGCTCGCCGCCGCCGGCGGGGTGGCCCTGGGCCCGGACGGCGTGCCACTGCGGCTGCGGCCGGACACCGAGACGCTCATCCGGTTCGTCGCCGCGGGCACCGAGGAGCGGGCGCGGGAGCTGCTGCGCGAGCTGACCTGCACCGAGGCATAGGAGTCCGAGCAGACGTCCACGGCCCCCTTGCAGGGGCTCGCTGCGAGCGTGCGAGCAGTGGGGGGCAGGGGGGTCCTCTCTCAGCGGGTGCGGGCGGCCGCCTCCTTCACGGCGGCCAGCAGCGACTCCCACTCGTGCAGCGTCGTCCGGGCCCGGCCGCGGGTGGCACCGAGCGCGACCTCGGCGGCGTCGATGGCCCGCCAGTCCTCGAGCAGCACCGCGTCGGCGCCGTTGGCGCGCAGGGTCGCCACCAGGTCGTCGTCCCCGCTGCTGCTGCTGGGGCGGACGACGCCGGCCGCGACGTCGGCCAGCAGCGCGGCCACCGTCTCGCGGGCGTCGTGCTTGTTGGTGCCCACGACCCCGGTCGGCCCGCGCTTGATCCAGCCGGCGACGTACTCGCCGGGGGAGGGCTCCCCACCGCGCAGCACCCGGCCCTGGTCGTTGGGGACGGTGCCGCGGCGCGCGTCGAGGGGCAGCTCGGGCAGCTCCCCGCCGCGGTAGCCGACCGAGCGGACCACCAGGTCGGCCGGCAGCACGGTCGTCTCGCCGGTGCCCGAGGCGCGGCCGTCGGCGTCGACGACGGTGCGCTCGACCTCGACGCCGATCACCCGGTCCTCGCCGAGCAGGCGCACCGGGCGGGAGAAGAAGCGCAGGGTCACCGTCGTCCGGCCCGGCTGCGCCGTGTGCTGCGCCCACTCGTGCAGCACCGCCAGGTTCCGCGACGCCACCCGGTCGGCCGCCACGCGCTCCTCGGCGGCCGGGTCGAGCTCCAGATCGGCCGGGTCGACCAGCACGTCGGCCTCGGCCAGCTCGCCGAGCTCGCGCAGCTCCTGGGTGGTGAAGGTGGCCTGTGCCGGGCCGCGCCGGCCCAGCACGGTGACCCGCTCGACCGGGGCGGCGGCGAGGGCGTCGAGCACGTGCTGCGGCATGTCCGTGGGCTCGAGCTCGGCCGGGGTGCGGGCCAGCACGCGGGCCACGTCGAGCGCGACGTTGCCGACCCCCACGACGACGACCGATCGGGCGCCCGCCAGTGCCGCCTCGACCGTCGTCCGGTCGGCGTCGGGGTGGCCGGTGTACCAGGCGACCAGCGCCGTGGCGGCCAGGCTGCCGGGCAGCTCCTCGCCGGGGATGGCCAGCTGCCGGTCCAGCGCGGCGCCGTAGGTGTAGACGACGGCGTCCACCGCGGCGTGCAGCTCGGAGCAGGAGAGGTCGCGGCCGATCTCCACGTTGCCGACGAAGCGCACCGCCGGGTGGTCCAGGGCCCGGTGCAGCGTGTCGCGGATCGCCCGCATCTTCGGGTGGTCGGGGGCGATGCCGTGGCGCACCAGGCCGAACGGGGTGGGCAGCCGGTCGATCAGGTCGACGGCGACCGGGACCTCCTGCTGCCGGGTGAGCGCCTCGGCGGCGTAGATGCCCGCCGGACCGGCGCCGACGACGGCCACCCGCAGCCGCGGGGGAGGGGACGGGGGACCGGGGTCTTCGTCGGCCGACACATCACGCATCCTGTCCCGCCGGGGTGGGCAAGCACCAGGCTCCGAGAACCCCGAGTCCAGGAGGCCGCCCGTGTCCGTCGTCGTCGTCGCCACCATCACCCCGCAGCCCGAGCACGCCGAGGCGGTCCGGGAGGCCGTGCTGGCCGCCGTCCCGCAGGTGCACGCGGAGGGGGGGTGCGAGCGCTACGCGCTGCACGAGGCGCGCGACGGCTCCCTCGTCATGATCGAGCAGTGGGCGAGCCCCGAGGCGCTGGCCGCGCACGGCAGGGGCGAGCCGTTCACCGAGCTGTCGCGGCAGCTGGAGGGCAAGCTGGCCGGCGCCCCGGAGCTGCAGGTGCTCAATCCCATCCCGACAGGAGACGACGCCAAGGGCGTTCTGTAGGGCAGCTGTGGTCGTGGTCCAGCCCGTCGGTGACGTACTGGGTGAGGACGACGTGCCCGCCGTCGACCAGCGGGTCGCGCAGGCACGCGACGCGGGCACCGGCGAGGGACCTCGCGCCGGCCAGCCAGCTGTCGAGGTCGTGCAGCGCGCTGTCCTCGGGCACCGCGCCGGCGATCCGCCGCCACTGGCGGCCGGTGGAGTACAGGCCGACCTCCGCGCCGGTGGCCGCGAGCCGGGCGACCATCCCCTCGAGCGCCGCGCGGTTGCGGGCGCGGGCAGGTGCCGAGCCGGTCTGCCAGGTGTTCGTCGTCTCGACGTCGAGCCACCAGGTGTGCTCGCCCGGGTCGGGGTCGACGCCGGCGGCCTCGGCCGCGGGGACGAAGAACTCCGCCACCGTGGCCGCGGCCCGCTCCCACCCGTACCGCCACGAGCAGGCCCGGCTGTTGGTCCCCTCGCAGCGGCCGTAGGGGGTGCGGCCGCGTGAGGGCCAGGTGGTCACCTGGTCGCGGACCTGGCCGGGGTTGGCCGTGTTGACGTAGAGCTGCAGCCGCGGCTGAGCCGCCACCGCGCCGGTGGTCTCCTCCGCCGCCCACGCCAGCTGCTCGGCCAGGCAGGGATTGGGCCGGGTCGCCAGCCCGCCGTTCACGCCGACGACGGCGAACGCCGGGTCGTCGGGCAGCCGGTCGCCGCACTGCGGGAAGGAGACGTCGTAGCCGACCTCGGCGTCCTCCCCCCGGTCGGCCGCCGCGGCCGGCACGCCGAGGGCCAGGCACGCCGCGGCGAGCGCGGCCACCCCGAGAGCACGCCCCGCGCCGACCATGCTCCACGATAGGTCGGGAGGAGCCTCCGGTCACCGGGTCAGACGGCCTGGCAGACCGGGCACCAGTAGAGGTTGCGGCCGACCATCACCTGGGTTTGCACTGGCGTTCCGCAGACCCGGCAGGGCAACCCGGTGCGCCGGTACACGTAGTGCGCGTCCTCCCGTCGGACCGCTCCGCCGCGGCGGTCGCGGTGCTCCGGCCGGGTGGTGACGATCCGGCCCATCCGGACGCCGGAACGCATGAGCACGACCAGGTCGGCCCACATCGCCGTCCAGGTGTCGGCGTCGACGTCCTGGCCCGGGCGGAAGGGCGAGACGCCGTGCCGGAAGAGGATCTCGGCGCGGTAGACGTTGCCGACCCCGGCGAGCACCGACTGGTCCATGAGCAGCGCGCCGATCGCGGTGCGGCTGCCGGCGATCCGCCGGTGGGCCACGGTGCCGTCGCTGCGCGGCCGCAGCGGGTCGGGGCCGAGGCGGTCGAGGATGCGGTCGACCTGCGGCGCGGTGAGCACCTCGCAGGCGGTGGCGCCGCGCAGGTCGGTCCACACGCCCAGGCCGTCGGGACCCTCGCCCTCCCAGCGCATCCGCAGGGCACCGCGCGGGGGCGGCGGGGTGCCCTCGCCGGAGGTGTAGGTGCCGTACAGGCCCAGGTGCACGTGCAGGGTGTCGGCGCCGAAGCAGGCGAACAGGTGCTTGCCGTGGGAGGTCACCTCGTCGAGCACCCGGCCGTCGAGCAGCGCCGCGCCGGCGGCGAAGCGGCCCTGAGGGCTGGTCACGTGCACCGGACGGCCGGCGAAGGCCAGCGTCTGGTCCCGGGCCAGCCGGTGCAGCGTGTGTCCCTCAGGCACGGGCGGCTCGGCAGGTCATGACCCCAGCTTCACCCCTGACCAGCAGCTCCGCCACGATGGGGCGGTGACCCAGGTGACACCGCAGCTGGCCCGCAGCGCCTGGGGGTCGCTGGAGACCCTCCACGTCGTCGCCTTCTTCGCCCCCGAGGTGCAGCAGGCCTACGACCGCTTCGGGGTGCCGGCGACCCGGGCCGGCTACTTCGCCGCCCGGTCGTCGGCGTTCGGCGCGGCCGACCCGGCGCTCGTGGTCGCCACCTTCTACGTCTTCTCGCCCGACCTCGTCGCCCGGGCGGTGCCGGCCGTCTGGGCGGCCGGGACGCCGGAGGAGTGGGCCACCGCCCGCAGGGACGCCGTCGGCGCGGCGCTGCACCGGGTGCTCGGCGAGCCCGACGTCGCGGAGGCGCTGGAGCTGGCCCGCGAGGCGTGTGCGGGGCTGCGTGCGGCCGGGCGGCCCGTCTACGCGGCCTGGAGCGGCGCCGACTGGCCCGCGGACCCGCTGCTGCAGCTGTGGCACGCCGGCCTGCTGGTGCGCGAGCACCGCGGTGACGGCCACGTCACCGCGCTGATGGCCGCCGGGCTGGACCCGGTGGAGGCCCTGGTCACCGGCGGTCTGGCCTCGGACAGCACCGACTTCGTGCGCACCACCCGGGGCTGGAGCGACGCGGAGTGGACGGCGGGGGAGCGGCGCTGCCGCGACCGCGGGCTGGTCGACGACGGCGGCCTCACCGACGCGGGCCGTTCCCTGCGCGCGGACGTCGAGGCGACCACCGACCGGCTGGCGGTGGCCGGCTGGGCGCACCTGGGGGCCGACGGCACGCAGCGGCTGGTCGAGCTGGTGGCACCGCTGCGCGAGCGGCTGTTCGACTCCGGCCTGCTGCCGGACTGGATCCGCTCCCGCGGCTGATCAGCGCTCGCGCACCCGCTCGTAGCGCTCCAGCGCCACCCGGCGCTCCTCGGCGTGGTCGACGAGCGGCAGCGGGTAGCCGTCGGGGACGCCGTCCGGCGCCGACCAGGGCTCGTGCACGTACCGCGCCGGGACCTCGCGCAGCTCGGGCACCCAGCGGCGCACGTAGTCGCCGTCCGGGTCGAACTCCTTGCCCTGCCGGGTGGGGTTGAAGACCCGGTAGTACGGCGAGGCGTCGGTGCCGGTCCCGGCGACCCACTGCCAGCCGTGGTTGTTGCTGGCCAGGTCGCCGTCGACGAGGTGCTGCATGAAGTGCCGGGCACCGCGCCGCCAGTCGACGTGCAGGTCCTTGACCAGGAACGACGCGACGATCATCCGGACGCGGTTGTGCACGTAGGCCTCGCCGAGGAGCTGGCGCATCCCGGCGTCGACGATCGGGTAGCCGGTGCGGCCCTGCGCCCACGCCTCGAACCGCGCGTCGGCGTCCGGGCCGGTGTCGTAGGTCATCGCGCGCATCCGCTCGTCGAGCGGCTCGCGAGCGGACTCCGGGCGGTGCCACAGGACGTCGGCGTAGAAGTCCCGCCAGCACAGCTCGTTGCGGAAGCTGTCGGCGGAGTCGGTGTCGAGGTCCTCCAGGTCGGCCAGCAGCGTGCGCGGGTGCACGCAGCCGTACTTCAGGTAGGCCGACAGCCGGCTGGTGCCGTCGGTGCCCGGGGTGTTGCGGGTGGTCCTGTAACCCTCCAGCCGCTCGGCGCGGAAGGTCCGCCAGGCGTCGGAGGCGGCGGCCTCACCGGCCGGGGGCAGCCGGACGCCGTCCAGGTCCGGCACCTCGGGCGGGTCCTCGGAGCGGATGCCGCTGGTCCACGTCACCGTGTCCGGTCGCGGCGCCGGGGCCCGCCAGCCGTGCTCGCGCCAGGCACGGGAGAAGGGCGAGAAGACGCGGAACGGCGTCCCGTCGGACTTGGTGACCCGGCCCGGCGTCACCGCGTACGGCGAGCCAGTGCGCACGAGCGGGACGTCGCCGAGGGCCCGCTCGACCGCCGCGTCGCGCTGCCGGCCGTAGACGCCGGTGTCGGCCGAGACGTGCACGCTGACCGCACCCACCTCGCGGGCCAGGTCGGGCACGACCCGCGCCGGGTCGCCGGAGCGCAGCACCAGCGCGCCGTCCACCTGCTCGCCCAGGTCGGCGAGGCAGTCCAGGAGGAACTGCCGCCGCTGCAGCCCGGAGGGTCCCCACAGCCGCGGGTCGAAGACGAACAGCGGCAGCACGGCGCCGTCGGCCCCGGCCGCCTCGCGGGCGTCGAGCAGGGCCGGGTGGTCGGCCAGCCGCAGGTCGCGGCGGAACCAGAGCAGCGCGGTGGACACCCCGGCGAGCGTAGGCAGCTCCGGGCGGACCCGCAGGTCAGCGGTCGGCGGTCTCCAGGCCGAAGTGCGGCCGGTCGTCCTCGGCGACCAGGTCGAGCTCCTCGGGGTGCTGCTGGATGTAGTGGCGCACGAACGAGCAGTAGGGCAGCACGGTCAGCCCGCGTTCGCGGGCGGCGGCGAGCACGCCGGCGACGAGCGCCGAGCCGAGGCCGCGGCCGCCGACGGAGGGGTCGACCTCGGTGTGCGGCAGCGTCATCGTGCCGTTCTCGACGTGATAGCTGGCCAGACCGACGACACGGTCACCGAGCCGGACCTCGAACCGTCCCCGATCTGGGACGTCGACCACGCTCGTCTCCATGCTGGGCCTCCCCCTCCGCTGGCCCCCGGCGCCGTTGCCGGGACTCGACATGCGTCCAGAGACGGTAACGCCTCGGAACCCCAGGGAGTGCCGCCCCGCCGGGAACGTGTCGCCCTCGTGGGGGACACGCCGCGGCTGGGTAGGGCGCCTGCATGCCCCTGCACTTCCGCCTGACCAAGCGCCTCGGACCGCTCCGCCTGGACCTCAGCCGCCGCGGGATCTCACCCAGCCTGCACGTCGGCCCGGTGGGCTACAGCCCCCGCGGACGCCGCTGGTCGGTACGCCTGCCCGGACCGTTCCGGTACGTGTTCTCACGGCGCCGCTGACGCTCAGGGCCGTGGGTTCGTCCGCGTCCAGCCGCGCTCGTCCCGCCGTCCGCCGAGTGCTGCCCGGCAGCGCCGGCAGACGTCCTGCACCTCCTCGGCGTGGCGACCGGACTCCGGTTGGACGTCGGCCCAGCTGACGTGCGGGAAGCGGGCCAGGCGCGACCTGCTCAGTGACAGGCCGCAGACCGTCTCGTTGCGCCCGCGCTCCCACGCGTGGACCTCACCGGAGGGGTAGCGGATGCCGTCGTCGGGGTCGACCCACTGGCCGGCGGCCGCGACCGCCGCGTTGCGGAGTGCCATGGACGTCCCGGTACCCGCGGCGGCCGGGTGTGCTCAGGTCCAGGTGTGTGCCGCGGCGGTCCAGCGGTCGGCGGACGAGGGGACGGCGGTCCCCGGCGCCTGCTGGGCGAACTCGGCGGGGGGTGGTCGGCAGCCGCCGGGACAGTCGACCGCCACGGGCACCCCGTCGCGCCAGCCCACCGCCGCACACCGGCCACAGGTCGGGCAGGTCTCCCAGGTGAGGCGCTCACCGGTGCTCATGCCGCTCCCCTCCGGGCCACGGACTCTCACGGCCGGGACCGGGGACCGGTGGCCTCGGCCGACCGGCAGTTCCCCTGACGTGACGGTCAGTACCCATGCTGCAGCCGGGCAACCGAGGTGAGGTGCCCCCGGCAGCACCTCGAACCTGCGACACACGGTCCAGGGGTGCGTCTCGTGGGTGATCAGGCGCAACCGGTCGCCGACGGATGTGGCGGTCGACGGGTCCACGGTCACGGAGTTCGTCCGTGTCGAATCCGCTGTTCACTCGTGCTCGTCGATGCGGGTCTCGGTGGCCTCGTACCCGCCGCCAGGCCACTCCCAGCGTCCCTCCGTGGTGCCGGCGATGCGGTCGATCCTGCCCCTGAAGCGCGCCGGGGAGTCCTTGGACCCGTGCCAGATCGTGAGGTCATCCCCCTCGATCTGCCAGAAGTACTCGAGCGCGAACGAGCAGAACGGACCTGGTCCCTCGTTGCTGAAGAACATGGAGCGCAGCGTTTCCTGGGCGTGGTCGTAGCCGATGTACTCGGAGCCCTCGTGCTCGTCGCCGTCGATCCTCATCTCCTGCACGAGGAAGTGACCCCCGGTAGCCAGCGCCGCTTCACCGTGCCCGTGAAGGGCGCGCCGCCAACCAGATCGCGGCCCTCCAGCCGCCCACGTGCCTCTCAGCACGTCGAGCTCGCGCAGCTTCGGGTGGGGCTTCGGGGCACTGGGCCCGCTCGCCTGCTCAGTGCGGTCAGGCTCGGCCATCTCGGCGGTCCTCCGGGACAGACGGTGGTGTGGTGGTCGGATCCTTGGACTGGCTCAGCAGGCGGCACTCATCGCCGCGATGTCATCCACCTCTGCGTGCGCAGCGGATGTGCCGCCAGCTCGGAGGCACCGCGCACCGCATCGTCGAGTACCGGCCCGCGTCCTCGCCCGGCACTCGACCCCGCGCCGGTGCCGCGAGCCGCACACAGCGCACCATCCCGGAGGACCCTGTCCGCGCGGGCGACGGGCACGTCTAGTCACCGACGTCAGGCGGCCCGCCGAGCACCGTCGGAACGTGCTCGAGCAACTGGAGCCGACCGTCGAACGTGCGGCTGTCGGCCAAGTCGAGGGCGATGTCGGGATACCCGTCGAAGATGCGGTCCCTCCCGGTGGCGCCGGTGATGACCGGGAAGACCACCACCCGGAAGCGGTCCACCACGCCGGCTTCGAGCAGGGACCGGCAGAGGCGGAGGCTGCCGACGGTGCGCAGGGGGCGCGAGTCGCGCCGTTTCACGTGCTGCACCCACTCGACGGGGTCCCCACCGACCAACTCGGTGTTGGCCCAGGAGAGTGGCGCCTCCAGCGTGGAGGAGAACACCACCTTGGGCATCGCGGTCAGTGCTGCGAGGCCCGGCTCGTCGGGCATCTCCGCGGCGAACCCGGACATCAGCCGGTACGTCGTCGCACCCAAGAGGGCGGTGTGCTCGCGTTCGGCATCCTGCTCGATCCAGGCGAGGTACTCAGGCCCCTCCATGCCCAGTAGCCGGGCCAGCCCTCCGCGGCCCCGAAACCGTCGAGTGAGGTGATGAAGTCGACCATGAGGCTCGACATCGGGCTGTCCTTCCTCCTGCGGACGTCCTGTGCCGGTGGTGACCGAGGGCGAGCCCGGGAACCCATCGCCCCGGGCGGAGCCGCACCGACGTCCCGCCAGGGAACCCCGACCGCACGTGTCCACGAGCGGAATCCTGGGCGGCTCACCATGGTCGCGGACCCGGGGGATGGCCCGGGTGTCCCGCATGGGTGTCCCCTGCGGCACCGTGCTGCGGCGCCCCGGCCGCGCCGGTGAGACGTCATGGGCGGGGACGCGGGCGACGGGCCGCGTGCCGCCTCAGACCGATGACTTCCCGGCGTCGCGAGGGTCTACCCCGACACGGGCACGCTGCCTACGGGGACGTGAACCGCGCCTCACGGAAGGAGACGTCGGTGGCGCCGCACAGAGTGGGAACGCGCGACGAGTGGCGGGCGGAACGGCTCGAACTCCTCGCGGAGGAGAAGCAGCTGACTCGGCGGAGTGACGAGCTGGCCCGGCGGCGCCAAGAGCTTCCGTGGGTTCGGGTCGAGAAGGACTACCGCTTCGACACCGAACACGGCCCGGCGACGCTGGAGGACCTCTTCCGCGGGCGGTCGCAGCTACTCGTCTACCACTACATGTCCCCGGCCTGCCCGAGCTGTGCCGCCATGGCAGATGGCTTCAACGGCTTCGTCATCCACCTGGAGAACCACGACGTCGCCTTCACCGCGGTGTGCCGGGCTCCCCTCGAGGAGCTGGTCGCCCACAAGAAGCGCATGGGCTGGACCTTCGAGTGGGCGTCGTCGCAGGGCAGCGACTTCAACTACGACTTCGCAGTCTCGTTCACCGACGAGCAGTTGACCGAAGGCGCGGAGTACAACTTCCGCAAGCTCCCGCCCGTGCCCGACCCGGATGCCGCACCGCGCGACCTGCCAGGCATTAGCGCCTTCGCCCTGCAGGACGACGCGGTGCACCACACCTACTCGGCCTACGCGCGCGGCGGCGACGCGCTGTGGGGGATGTACCAGTGGCTCGACCGCGCACCACTCGGCCGCAACGAGACACCCGGCTGGTTCCGACTGCACGACGAGTACTGAGCGCGACCTGGCACAGCCACCGCTCTGCCAGCGCTCGTGGGCTCCTGGCCGTCCCGCTGGACCGCCGCTGTGCGGTGACGGCGGACCGGGACCTCGCACCTCAGCAGCCGCCATGACGCTGGACCGGTACGGCCACCCCTTGGCGACAAGCTGGACGCCGTCGCGGACCGCTCCCGGTCCGCAGCCGGCCCGCGCGAGCCGCGTTCATCCGATCGGCGTCCGTCCAGCACCTCGGCTGGGGTGCCGAACAGCTCGCTGACCTGCAGGTACGCCAGTGCCCCCGGCAGGATTCGAACCTGCGACACACGGTTTAGGAAACCGATGCTCTATCCCCTGAGCTACGGGGGCTCGTCGACGCGGGGCCGACCGGGGCGTACCCGTCGAGGTTAGCGGGCGGGGCGGCGGCCCCGTCCGCGGCGCCCCTACGTGGCTACCGTCGTCCCTGTGATCGGCCTGGTCCTCGAGCTGGTGGTGCTGCTGGCCCTCGTCGGCCTGCTGCTCTACGCGCTGGGCGTCTGGTCCGCGCGTCCTGCAGTCCCACCGGCCGCCGGCCGGCAGCGCCTGTCCGGACGGGAGCAGGCCCGGCTCGCCGACGCCGTCGCCCGCGCCCGGTGGGCGCCGGCGCACGACGAGGTGGACGGCGAGACGCGGGTGCTCCTGCGGCGGTCCTACCCCGGCCCCGACGGGCTGCCGGTCGTGCTCGAGGAGCGCGTCTACACGGCCTTCCCAGCGACCGACCCGGCCTGGGAGTCACGGTTCACCGAGGCGATGTCGGGAGCCCGGTTCCGGTGCTCGTTCCTGAACGCGGAGGAGTCCGCCGGCTGACCGGCCCGGCCGGCGGCCTCCTCGACGAGCCGCACGATGGTCCGCGGCCGGTCCGACTGGGGTGCGTGCCCGGCCCACAGCAGCGGGACGAAGCGGGACCCGGGGACAAGCGGCAGGTAGCGCACCGTCTGCCCCGAGGCGACCCAGTCGGCCACGCCCTGCACGAGGGTGACCGGGCAGTCGATGCGGTCCAGACCCCGCGGGACGTCGAGCAGCAGCCCCCACAGCAGGGTGCGCCAGTAGTCGCGGGAGTCGGCGAACCCCTCGCGCGCTCCGACGGCCTCCGCGGGTGAGGTGCTCCACGGGCGCGCCTTGAGCGGTGCCAGCAGCGCCGCGCGGCCGGGCGCGGAACGGGACAGCGGGTCGACCAGCGGTGCCAGCGTGCGGAGGGCGACCCGTGCCAGCCCCATCCCGCTGCCCTGGGCGACCCGCTCGAGCAGCAGGTTGAGCCCGGACGGCGCGATCGCGACGACGGACCGCGCGCGGCCGCGGACGGCCAGCTCGAGGGCGACCCGGGCGCCCAGCGAGTTGCCGAGCACGTGCACCCGGCCGACGCCCTGCTCGTCGAGGGTCCGCTCGACCGCGTCGGTGAGCGCGGCGACCGTGGGCCGCTCGTCGAGGGCCGGTGAGCTGCCGACCCCGGGGAGGTCGACGTCCAGGACGTCGAAGCGCTCGGCCAGCGACCCGATGACGGCGGCGAAGTCGCGCTGCGAGCTGCCCATCCCGTGGAGCAGCAGGAGTGGTTCGCCGGAGCCGGTACGGGTGAGGGTCAGCGGTCGGGTCACCCCTCCGTGGTACCCGGCGTCCACCCCGGGCCGGAGGTGAGTCTCCTCACGCGGTCAGCGACCCGCGCCGGCCGGCGCGGTGTCCGGGGACCCGACCCGGGCCAGCCCGGTCGACAGCGCGATGGCCACCACGATGCCGATGACCGGCGGGATGCCGATGCCGAGCTCGCCGCTGAGCCAGGCGAGGGAGGCGGCCACCGCGTAGGCGAGCAGGTTCGGCCACCGCACCGCGGGCGGGGTGGTCCCGGTGGGGATGCCGCGCCGCCGCCAGCGGGCGAGGAAGTCGCCGATGATCACGCCACCCAGCGGGGGGATGAACGTGCCGAGCAGCCCCAGGTACTCGACGAGGTGGTTCTGCACGCCGGTGAGCGCGAGCACGGTGCCGATCACCGCGCCGCCGATCACGAACGGGCCCTTGCTGGGACGGTCGAACAGCTCGGCGCCGGCCACCCCGAAGGCGTAGGCGGTGTCGGCGTTGCTCTTCCAGAGGTTCCCGAACAGCAGCACCAGGCCCCAGCCGACCAGCCCGAGCTGGTACAGGACGAGGACGAAGTCGCCCTCGCCGAAGGTCAGCGCCCCGATCGCGCCGAAGAAGACCATGAGCCCGTTGCCGACGAGGAAGCCGATGACGCAGGCCCACACCGCGTGCGAGCCGCGCCGGGCGAACCGGGTCCAGTTGGGCGCCTGGGTGCCGGCGGACACGAACGTGCCGACGACGGTGGTGATGGCGACCGCGACGGCCATCGACGCCGTCGGCCGGATGCTCGTCAGCCCGTCGAGGCCGCCGACCTCCTGCAGCGACCGACCGACCACCCAGAACGCCAGCACGAGGATCAGCGGGGTGGAGACCAGCGACACCCAGTACATGCCGCGGTAGCCCCAGTAGGCCGTGGCGCACATCAGCACGCTGGTGAGGACCATGACCGCGGCCCGGGCACCGTACGAGCGCCAGTCCAGCGCCTCGGCGGTCAGGTCGCCGATGGTGCCGACGACGACGCCGTACCAGCCGATCTGCGTGCCGCCCAGCAGGATCGAGGCCAGCTTGGCGCCGCGGGTGCCGAGCGTGTAGCGGGCCATGACGACGGTGGTGAGGCCGGTTCGCGCTCCGACCCAGCCCATCACGGCCACATAGGCACCGAGGATGAGCGAGCCGGTGAGGATGACGAGCACGAGGTCGTCGAAGGCGAACGCCGGCCCCAGCGTGGCGCCGGCCAGCATCGTCGGGGTGAACACGGTGAAGCCGAGCAGCACGACCGCGATCGAGAAGAACGACTTCCGCGCGTGCGCCGGGACCGGCGTGACCGGGTAGTCCGGGTCGACGACCTCCGTCGTCGGGGCCTCGGACGCGGTCACGACTCCTCCCCGATGTCCTCGAGCCACAGCTCCGGCCGCTCGGCGAGCATCCGCTCCATGAGGGCGAGGCAGTCCGGGTCGTCCAGCACGTCGACCTGCACGCCGCGGGACCGCAGCAGCTCCTCGGAGACCTGGAAGCTGCGGTTCTCACCGACGACGACGCGCGGGATGTCGTAGAGCAGCGCCGTCCCCGCGCACATGAGGCAGGGGGAGAGGGTCGTGTAGAGGACGCTGCGGCGGTACACCGACGCCGGCAGCCGGCCGGCCCGCTCGATGCAGTCGGTCTCCCCGTGCCGGATGGCGCTGGCCATCTGCACGCGGCGGTTGCGGCCGACGGCCAGCACACGGTCGCCGTCCACCAGCGCCGCACCGATCGGGACCCCGCCCTCCTCCCAGCCGATGCGCGCCTGTTCGACGGCCAGGCCGAGGAAGAACCGGTCGCGCTCCTCGGGGGACAGGTCGGTCGGGACGGTGGGCAGCGGTGGTGTGGTCACGGCTCCTCCTCGCGGGACGGCGGCGGTGTGATCGTGCAGGCAGGCCCGGATTCCCGCACCCGACGTCGTGCCCACCCGCTCGCGCGTACCCCGGTGCGGCGGACTGCGCCGGGTCGGACCGCGGGCTGTGGACGACGGCGCCCGGTGTGGACGGCGCTCCCCGGACCGTCGTCCCCGCTGCCGAGCCTGGCCGCCCACCGAACGAGGAGGCCCCCGTGGGGATCAGCACACCCGACGAGCTCGAGCAGCACCTCGCCGACCTGTCGACGGCACTCACCGCACCGGGACCGGACGAGTGCGTGCTGTGCTACGTCGAGCGCATGCTGGCGGCCTTCGGCTGCGACTGCACGCTGCGCTGGGCGCGGCGCTGGCGCGACCTGCGGCTGCTGCGCGCGACCGGCCTGGAGCGTCGCCTCGAGGCCCGTGGTGGCTTCTGCGACTGCGAGGTGTTCCTCAACGGGTGGGGGCTGCGCGCGGACCTGCTCGTCCCCGACGCCGACGGCGAGCCGGCCTGGCCCGCGGAGCGGCCGCCGTGCGCCGAGGTCGGGCCCCGCTCGTCGCAGCCGTGCGCCATCTGGCAGCCCTGGCGACGCCCCCGGTGGGAACGACGGCAGGATGGGGGCCATGGGTCAGGTCGTCGCCACCGCGGAACGGGTCGTCCGAGCGCCGGTGGACCGGGTGCGGTCCGCTCTCGCCGACTACGAGGGGACGCGTCCCCGGGTGCTCCCCGAGCAGTTCAGCGGCTACCGGGTCGAGTCCGGCGGCCAGGGCGCGGGCACCCGCGTCGCCTGGCGCTTCGCCGCCACCTCCAAGCGGGTCCGCGACCAACTGGTCGAGGTCAGCCGGCCCGACCCGGACACCCTGGTCGAGACCGACACCCGCTCCTCGATGGTGACCACCTGGACGCTGCACCCGGCGGACGCCGGGCTGACCACCGTGCGGGTCCGCACCACCTGGAACGGCGCCGGTGGCATCGGCGGCTTCTTCGAGCGCACCTTCGCACCCAAGGGGCTGCGCCGGGTGTACGAGGAGCTGCTGGGCCGGCTCGACCGCGAGGTCGCCACCTCCTGAGGTCGCGGCACGGGTTGCCGGGCAGGGGGACCATGGCGGCGTGACCGCCGTCCCCACCGCCGACCCCGTCGCCGTCGACCGGCCCGCCCTCGACCCGGCCGCCGCAGACCCCGGCCCGCTCGAGGCCCTCGCCGGGCTCGTGGCCGACGGCGACGTCGTGGTGCTGTCGGGAGCCGGCCTGTCCACCGACTCCGGCATCCCCGACTACCGCGGGGCGACCGGGTCGCTGCGGCGGCACACGCCGATGACGTACCAGACGTTCCTGCGCGACCCGCGCGGCCGGCACCGCTACTGGGCGCGCAGCTTCGTGGGCTGGCCGCAGATCCGCGAGGCCCGGCCCAACGCCGGGCACGCCGCGGTCGCCGACCTGCAGCTGGCCGGCCTGGTGGCCGGGGTGATCACGCAGAACGTCGACGGGCTGCACCAGGCAGCCGGCGCGCGGGACGTCGTCGAGCTGCACGGCGGGCTGGACCGCACCATCTGCCTGGCGTGCGGGGACGTCGCCGACCGCGGGGAGCTGCACGAGCGGCTGCGCGCGGTCAACCCGCACTTCGGGCCGCACGTCGACGAGGTCAACCCCGACGGCGACGCCGAGCTGCTCGACGAGCTGCTCGACGGGTTCGTCATGGTCGACTGCCTGGCCTGCGGGCGCGGTCCGCTCAAGCCCGACGTCGTCTTCTTCGGCGAGACGGTGCCGCGCGACCGGGTGGACGCCTGCTTCGCGATGGTCGAGCAGGCCGGCTCCCTGCTGGTGGTGGGCTCCTCGCTGACGGTCATGAGCGGCTACCGGTTCGTGCTGCGCGCCGAGAAGCTCGGCATCCCCGTCGGGCTGGTCAACCTCGGCCCGACCCGCGGTGACGCGAAGGCCGACGTCCGGGTGGACGCCTCGCTGGGGGCGGTGCTGCCCGACCTGGTCCGCCGCGTGGCTGCATGACGCGCGAGGTCGGCCGTACCGAGGACGGCCGCTGGCTGGTCGTCGACGGCCGGCGCTGGCGGGCGGCCGACCCCGCGCTGCCCGACGACGTCCGCGCCCGGCTGCTGCACCACCTCGGGGTGGCGCGCTCGGCGGTCCGCTCGGCCGGTCGAGCCGGCGACGACGCCGCGCTGGCGGCGGCCCGGGCCCGGGTGCAGCTGGCCAAGACGGGGCTGGGGGAGCGCGGGCCCGCCTGGTGGGACCAGGACGACGGGGCGCGCCGGGCCCGCTGGGAGTCCGCCCTCGCGGCCCTGGACGAATGACCTCCCTGCCCCCACCACGGCCCCGTCCAGGGCATCGCCCTGAGCGTGCGAAGGGTGGGGTGGACGGGGTCCTCCCGCCTGCAGGGAGGCCACACGGCGGTTGACGCCGCGCCGGGACGGGCAGGTAGGCCGTCGATGCAGACCTTCCTGCCCGTCGCCGACTTCGAGGAGAGCGCCCGGCTCCTGGACTCGCCCCGCCTGGGCAAGCAGCGGGTGGAGACGCTCCAGGTGCTGCGGGCCCTCGAGCTGCCCGACTACGGCTGGACGTCGCACCCGGTGGTCCGGATGTGGCGCGGGCGGACGCCGGCGCTGGTGGCGTACGGGCTGGCCATGGTCCGGGTGTGGCGGGAACGCGGGTTCGCCGACACCACGCACACGCTGATCGCCGAGTTCGCCCCCGACGTGGTCGGCGTCCCGCAGGAGGAGCTGGCCCGGGCCGGGATGCTGCCCTCCTGGGTGGGCGACGAGGCACTGCACCTGTCGCACCGGTCGAACCTGCTGGCGAAGGAGCCGGACTTCTACCGGCCGCTGTTCGGCCCGCTCTTCGGCGCCGAGCCCGAGGACCTGCCCTACGTGTGGCCCGAGCCCGACGACCTCCGGCCGGCGCCGGAGCCGGAGGGCACGCGGGTGTGGGTGGTGCGCCCCCGGGCGCACAACGAGCTCGGCGCCTGCCTGGCCGCGGGGGTGGTCGGCCTGGGCACCCAGTCGGGCATCGACGTGGACGCCACCGGGCTGTCCCCGGCCGAGCTGCGCGCGCTGTCCAAGGAGATCTCCGGCCGCCGCCCGGCCAAGGACCTGCGCCAGCTCTCGGCCTTCCTCGACGAGGTCCGCCCCGGCGACCCGGTCGCACTGCCCATCGAGCACGGCGCGGGGCTGCTCGTGGGGGAGGTGGTCGGCGACTACCTGTTCGAGGGGCGCGAGCTGCTGCCGCACCGCCGTCCCGCCCGCTGGGACCGCGTCGTGCCGCGCGCCGCCGCCCGCCCGCCGGCCACGCTCCAGGACCCGCGCGCGCTGTTCTCCGTCGTCATCGACCCCGACGTGCTGCCACCGGCGCTGGCCGGCACCACCTACCGCGAGCCGGCCCTGCCGCTGGCGTAGCCGGCGTCGAGCGCCGCGGTCAGCCGCTCGCCGGCCACCGGCCGCCGGTGCCCGGTCGCGGCGACCAGCGTCCACGCCGCGACGTGCAGTCGGCGCAGCTCCAGCCACGGCGCCAGCTCGGCGTCGGAGGGGCCGCCGACCGCGTCCAGCGCGGCCCGGCCGTCGAGCCGGGAGGTGCTGCGCAGGCAGGCGAGGTCCCAGGCGCGCGGCCCGGCGCAGGTGTCCTCGAAGTCGGTCCACCGCCAGCCGTCG
Organism: Geodermatophilus sp. URMC 65; assembly: GCF_053502545.1. NCBI lineage: Bacteria > Bacillati > Actinomycetota > Actinomycetes > Geodermatophilales > Geodermatophilaceae > Geodermatophilus > Geodermatophilus sp. URMC 65. Next base: position 1,863,409 of record NZ_CP199954.1, on the reverse strand, counting down.
GGGGTGGCCAGCAGGTTGCCCGGGTGCGCGTCGCCGTGCAGCCGCACCACCTCGCCGACCAGCCTCGGACGGAGCTCGGCCAGCCGGTCGCGCAGGCGGTCCAGCTGCGCCGGAGCGGCGCCCCACGCCCGCCCCAGCGAGACGAAGCGGGCGAGGTCGTCGAGCGGGGTGTCCAGCGGCGCGCCGTCCACCGGCATCGCGGCCAGGTGCCGGTGCAGCTCGACCAGCGCCGCGGCCGTCTCCCCGGCGGACGGCGCCACCGGCAGCACCTCGACGAGCCGCCAGAAGGAGAGCTCGAGGCCCGCGTACCGGTGCGGCCCCGGCGGCAGCAGATCGCTGGGCGGGACCACCGGCGCGCCCGCCGCCGCGAGCGCACCGGCGACCGCCAGGTCCCGGGCGAACGAGCGCAGTGGGCTGGTGCGCAGCAGCGGCGTCAGGGTCGCCACGCGCGCCACGACCGGCGCCGGCGCCAGGTGGACGACGACGTTGACGCCGTCCCGCAGGACCCGCGGCTCGGTCGGACGGATCCCGTGCTCGGCGGCCACCGCTCGGGCGGCGCGCAGGGCCCGCGCCGCCCGGCCCCCTGCAGGCGGAAGGACCCCGTCCTCCCCGCCGTTCGCCAGCTCAGGGCGGTGCCCTGGACGGGGCCGGGGCGGGTGCAGGGGGGTCCTCCATCACGCGCCGGGCCGGCGCACGTTCTGCAGCCGCACCTGGCCGCGGGCGACCAGCTTGCCGTCGTCGGCCCGGGTGAGCAGGACCTGCCAGAGCTGCTGCGTGCGGCCCTGCTGCACCGGCTCGGCGACGACCTGCAGCCGCCCCTCGGTCATCGAGCGGATGAAGTCGGTGTTGTTGTTGACGCCGACGGCGAACTGCCCGTCGTCGGCCACCGCGACGCTCGCGCCGATGCTGGCCGCGGACTCGATGACGGCGCAGTAGAGCCCGCCGTGGACGACACCCCACGGGGTGTGCTGCTCGGGCCCGACCTGGACCGTGCCGGTCACGCGGGTGCCGCTGACCTCGCCGACCTCGAAGGCGGTGGCGGCGACGAACGGGCTGGCCGAGGCGAGGTCGACCGCGGGCAGGTCGGCGCTCATGCGGCGTCCCACACGAGGCAGAACGGGTGGCCCACCGGGTCGGCGTAGACGCGGAAGTCGCCTCCGCCGCCGGGCAGCGAGCGCGCGCCGAGCGCGAGCGCCTTCGGCTCGGCCTCCTCGATGTCGGCCACCCGGACGTCGAGGTGGAACTGCTGCGGGCGCTGCGGGTCGGGCCAGGCCGGGGGCGTGAGGTCCGGCGCCTGCTGGAAGGCCAGCCGGTACCCCTGACCGGTGACGACGACCCAGTCGTCGCCCGGGGAGCCCTTGCTGACCTCCATCCCCAGCAGGTCGGCGTAGAACGTCGCGAGGGCGTACGCGTCCGGGGCGTCGATGACGACGGAGTGCAACTGGCCGATCATGGGCCCATCCTGCGGGCCGGGGGAGTGGCGGGCCAGCGGTGATCCGGCCGCCCGCCGCGACGATCGGGCCATCGGGGCAGGATCGTCCCCGTGGACTCCTCGACCGCCCCCCGGCTCGGCTCGCTGACCTGGATCCCCGCCGCTGAGCGGCCCGAGCTGCTCGCCGCCCCGGTGGCCGCGGCGCTGGGCGCGCTGGCGGCCCCCGCCTGGGTCGCCGAGATCGACCCCGACCTCGCCGACACCGCCGCCTTCACCGAGGCCTACGGGGTGCCGCTGGAGGTCTCGGCGAACTGCGTGGTCGTCGCCGCCCGCCGTGCCGGGCAGACCGAGCTCGCCGCGTGCCTGGTCCCGGCGACCACCCGTGCCGACGTCAACGGCCTGGTGCGCCGCCACCTCGGCGCCCGCAAGGTCTCCTTCGCGCCGCAGGACGTCGCCGTCGCCGAGAGCGGCATGGAGTACGGGGGCATCACCCCGCTGGGGCTGCCGCCGTCCTGGCCGGTGCTGGTCGACCCCGCCGTCGCGGCCGCCGACCTCGTGGTCGTCGGGTCGGGCACCCGGGGCAGCAAGCTGGCGGTGTCCGGGGCCGCGCTGACCGCGCTGCCCGCCGCGGAGGTCCTCGAGGGGCTGGGCCACCCGGTCGCCGAGCCGCCGCGCCCGGCTGCGGCGGCTCCGGCCGAGCGGGCTCCCGACGACCGGGACGTCGGCTGGGGCGAGCGCCCCGAGGAGCTGTCGGCCGCCGACCGGCGCTACCTCGAGGACCGCCCGCCGCACTGGGGCAGCGACTGAGCAAGGACCCTCCTGCCCCCGCCACTCGCAGGCTCGCGGCGGGACCCTGCACGCGGTCGTCGACCGGTTCGCCGAGTTCCTGACCCCGCTGGTCCACCTGGTGGGCGGCGGCGGTCAGCTCGGTGGCGCCTCCGCGGTCGACGGCCAGCAGCTCGACGACGTTGCCGCGCAGCAGGAAGTCCGTGAAGCCCGTGAGCACGGGCGTCATCCACCCGCACCCACACGGAGCGCAACAGGTCCAGCACCCGGCGTCGAGCGTGGCGGGAGGCTGAGGGTGAGCGTCGCGGTGGTGGCCGCGGCGGCGAGCCGGGCCGCGGTGTCGGCGTCGACGGCGAGCAGCAGCAGGCCGTCGTCCTCCGGCCCGGGGGTGGCCAGGACCGGCGCCCCGGCGGCGACCACCTCGGCGCGGGCGGCGCCCGGCGGCGTGGCCAGGACGTCGACCCGGTCACCCGGCTGCACCAGCGCGCTGACCGCGAGGTCGGCGGGGCGCACCGGCGCGGCGACCTGGCCGGGACCGAGCTGGGCGGTCAGGCCCGCCCCGACCAGGGCGGCGTCGGTGAGCGGCTCGCCGGCCCGGACGCCGCCGGCGAGCACCTGGCCCTCGACCGCGGCCGGTTCCTCGACCGTGCCGGCGGGGCGCAGCTCGGGCGGATAGTGCGCGACGGTGACGTCCCCAGCAGTCAGGACGGCGCCGGCCGCGAGGTCGGCCGCGGCGACGACGACCGGGACGGCGGCCGGAGCGCCGGCCGGTGCGGGAGCAGGGCGCAGGGCCAGGACGAGAGCGGTGGCGGCGAGGAGCGCAGCGAGGACCTGGCGGGCGGTGTGCAGCGGCCGGCGCGGGCGGCGGAGGCGGACCATGCGCCCACGCTGACCCCCCGCGACCGGCTGGAGGACGGCGGACGCCGGGTTGTGGAACCGGCGACCACCTGTGGACCGCGGGTCAGCCGGCGGCGGCGCTGCTCGAAGAGCTGGAACCGCTCGACGAGGAGGAGTCCGAGGACGACGGGGTGGACGCGGCGGGCGCGGCGTCCTTCTTGCCGTTGCCGTTGCCGTTGGAGGACGGGCTCGACTCGCCGGACGAGGAGCTGGACCGGCTGTCGGTGCGGTAGAAGCCCGAGCCCTTGAAGACCACGCCGATCGAGCCGTAGACCTTGCGCACCGGGCTGCCGCACTCGGGGCACTCGCTCACCGGGGCGTCGGTGAAGCTCTGCACCACCTCGAACTGGTGCTTCCCGTCGGGGTTGGTGCAGGCGTACTGGTACGTGGGCACGGTGGTGGTACTCCTCGTCGGACGGGCCGGGTTGGCACTCTCACCCGGCGACTGCCAATGATGCGCGTCGCTCCGGCATCCGTCCACGTGCTGTCGGCGAGTGTGAGGTCTGCGTCGAGCGAGGGTCCACGTGCGGCAGGCCACGAGGGCCGCCTTGCGGTGGCGAGGGTCCCGTGTGCGCTGAGGTCGCCGACGACGTCCAGCCGGTCCGGGTGGAGGTCCTCTGCTGGTGCGGGCTCCCGGGGCTGCTCGACGCCCGGGTGGTGGACGGCGCGGTGGTCCGGTCGCCGCTGGTCACCGGGGATGAGGTCGTGCGCGGCCCCGACGGGCCTCCGCTCAGCTGAGCGGGCCGACCACCCGGAAGCTCAGGCTGGTGCGGCCCCCGGCCTCCTCGACGCCGAGCTTCTCCAGCCGCGTCCCGGCAACGTCGTCGAAGAGGCGCCGCCCGCTCCCGAGCAGCACCGGCATGACGTCGATGCGCAGCTCGTCGACGAGCCCGGCGGCGAGCAGCTGCCGATTCAGGTCAGCACCACCGACGACGGTCACGGCCCTGTCGCCGGCGGCAGCGGTGGCCTGGGCGACCGCCGACTCGAGGCCGTCGGTGACGAACGTGAAGTACAGGTCCTCGTCGCGCTTGGGCTCCCGCTCCGGTGCCTGGTGGGTGAGCACGAACAGCGGCACCTGGAACTCGTAGCCGTCGACCCAGAGGTCGGGATCGCCGCCCATGTCGAAGGTCCGGCGGCCCATCAGGACCGCGCCGGTCTCGGCCTGCAGCGCCTTCATGTAGGCGGAGTCCTGGAGGGCCTCCAGGTCGGTGTACAGCGCGCCGGCGCTCCCGTTCGCGTCCTCGTAGTAGCCGTCGAGCGACAGGGTGAGGCCAGCGATCAGTGTCATGCCGGGAGAGACTGCCGGACGCCCGCGAACTCATCGCAGACGCAGAACGGCACACGCGGCCCAGCGGCGAGCCGAGCCCGCGGATCTTCGGGCAGCTGCCGGTCAGGGGACGTTCCGACACGTGCCACTCCGCCGGGTCGCCGTGCGAGTGCACGAACGACTGGCGGCCCTGCGCTGGGTGGGCGTGCGGGTCCTCCTCGCCGGCCTGGGGGCCGCGGTCCCGAGCCGCCAGCGCCCGGACACGACGAGCGCTCCGTTCCCATCGCCTCGACGCGCGGTGGGACCTGCCTGACCGGCCCGTCGTCGGAGGGAACCACGGCCGACACGGCAGACGGACGGTCAGCCGGCCTCGACCACCGCTGCTGCGACGACCAGGTCCTGCCAGGACATCCCGACGCTCTTGAAGACCAGCGGCCGGTCGGCCGGCGGGGGAGCCGCGCCGGTCACGAGGTCGCGCACGGGCACGAGGTCGGCGGCGGTCAGCGCGCCCTCGGCGATGGCCAGCACCACGTCCCCGGCCTCGCGCAGCGCGGTCGCGACGTCCTCGACCACCACGGTGCCCCGGCCCAGGAGCGGCGCGTCGAGTTCGCGGGCGTCGGGCTCGTGCGAGCCGACCGCGACCACCACGGCGTCGTCGCGCAGCAGGCTCGAGTCGAACAACGGCGCGCGGGCCGAGGTCGCGCAGACGACGACGTCCGCGGCCCGCAGCGCCTCGTCGGCGTCCGCGGAGCCGAGCCGCACCGCCTCCACCGGAGTCCGGGACGGATCGCGGACCAGGTGGGTGACGCCGGCCAGCGGGCGGACGGCGGCCAGCGTGGTGGCGTGCCCGGTGGCCTGGGGTCCGGCCCCTACCACGGCCACGCGCAGCGGCCGGTCGGGCAGGGCCGGGAGGACGGCGGCGACCGACACGGCCGGGGTGCGCAGCGTGGTCAGCGCCGTGCCGTCGAGCACCGCGCGCAGCGCGAGGGTCTCCCGGTCGAAGAGCAGGTAGGCGGCCTGGATGCGGGGCAGGCCGCGGGCCGGGTTGTCCGGCGCGACGGTGGCCACCTTGATCCCCGCCGCGGCCGGCGTCTCCGAGGGCATGAGCAGGAACTGGCCGTGCGACAGGCCGACCGCCGTGCGGGGTGGGTCGGCCGCGGGGTCCAGGCCGCCGCGCAGCGCGTCGGTGATCGCCCGGACCGCGCCGGCCGGGCCGAGCGCGGCGACGGCGTCCGCGTCGAGGAACCTCACCGCAGCACGGTCGTCACAGGCGCCACGGCGGCACCCTGCCACACCGAGGGACAGCGGCTCCTGGTCCAGGTCGTCCAGCCCGCCTCGTTCCCGGCCAGCGCGGCGTCGTGCGCACCGGACCCGGGTCCGGTGCGCACGCGGTCGGGGCGGCCGGTGGGGAGGCGCCGCCTCCCTACGCTCGGACCGTGACCACCGCCGCGGGGATCGGGGCGTGAGCGTCCAGGGAGCCGTGCTCGGCTTCGGCCTCGTCGCCCTGCTGCTGACCATCACCCCGGGCCTCGACACCGCCCTGGTCCTCCGCGCCGCCATCACGCGGGGACGACGGGATGCGGTGGCCACGGCGCTCGGGGTGGTCGCCGGCGTCCTGGCGTGGGGCGCCGCCGCCGCGGTCGGGGTGTCCGCCCTGCTGACCGCGTCCACCATCGCCTACGACGTCCTCCGGCTCGTCGGCGCCGGCTACCTGGTCTGGCTCGGCGGGCGGATCCTGTGGCGCCTGGTCCGCCACCCTGCCGAGGCGGCCGCCGGCTCGTCCCGGTCGCCGGGAGGAGCCTGGCGGTCGGCCCGCACCGGTCTGCTGACCAACCTGCTCAACCCGAAGGTCGGCGCCTTCTACGTGTCCGTGCTGCCGCAGTTCCTCCCGCCGGGGACCCCGGCCCTCGGCATGGGCGTGCTGCTGGCCCTCGTCCACGCGGCGCTGAGCCTCGTCTGGTTCGCCGTCCTCGTCCTCGGTGCGGTGGCCGCCCGCCGGTGGCTGCAGCGCCCGGGGGTCAGCCGGACCGTCGAGGGCGTCACCGGTGTCGCCCTGCTCGGTCTCGGCCTGCGGCTCGCTCTGCCCGGCGGCTGACCGGGGCACGGAGGGACGTGCCCGTCGCCCGGCGGGGCAGGATCCGGGGTCCTGCCCTCGACCGGGAGGAGAGCGCCGCCGTGACCGAGCCCCGACCGCCGTTCCCGCCGTTCGACCGCGACGGCGCGCTGACCAAGGTGCAGGCCGCCGAGGATGCGTGGAACACCCGCGACCCGCACCGCGTGAGCCTGGCCTACACCGAGGACTCCGTCTGGCGGAACCGCGACGAGTTCCTCACCGGCCGGGCGGAGATCGTCGAGTTCCTGACCCGCAAGTGGGCGCGCGAGCTCGACTACGTGCTGCGCAAGAGCCTGTGGGGCTCCACCGACGACCGCATCGCCGTCCGGTTCCAGTACGAGTGGCACGACGCCGCAGGGCAGTGGTTCTGCAGCTACGGCAACGAGCTCTGGGAGTCCGACGAGCGTGGTCTCATGTGCCGTCGCGAGGCGAGCACCAACGACGTCCCCATCGCCGGGACCGACCGGCGGTGGCACGGCCCGCGCCCTGACGTCGAAACGGGGCCCGGGATACGACATCCCCCTCCGCTGAGCCGCTGCAGCAGGCATCCCCCCTGCTCAGAGGGGTGTGCGTCACAGCGCGGGAGGGGCGTCTCCGCTACCGTGGAGTTGCGCAACCGAGTCGCGACCCACCGATCGTGGCCGAGCGCAGGCACAGGCGGGAGGCACTGTGGCCCTCCCGTCGTCGCGTCCGCGCGCCGCGTCGTCCCCGCTGCCCGCCGGGACGCTGCTGCCGGCGGCGTCCGACGAGGCGTTCGAGCGGTTCGTGCGGCTGGTCCGCCACCAGCTGTCGGTGCCGGTGGCGCTGGTGACACTGGTGAGCGCCGAGGAGCAGGTCTTCCCCGGCGCCGCCGGGCTGCCCGAGCCATACCAGAGCGAGCGGCGCACCCCCCTGAGCCACTCGTTCTGCCAGCACGTGGTCGCCTCGTCCGAGCCGCTGGTCGTCGAGGACGCGCGGCGCCACCCCCTGGTCCGGCACAACCTCGCCGTCCCCGACCTGCACGTCGTCGCCTACGCAGGGATGCCGCTGGTGGACGCCGACGGCCGGGTGATCGGCTCGCTGTGCGCCATCGACTCCCAGCCGCGGCACTGGACCGACACCGACCTGGCGGTGCTCACCGACCTGGCCGGCGCCTGCTCCTCGGAGCTGCAGCTGCGGATCATGACCGCGCGCGCCGCGCAGGCCGCCGACGTCGCCGCCCGCGAGTGGCGGCCACCCAGCAGCTGCTGGAGGAGCGCAGCAGCGTCGCGGAGACGTTGCAGCGGGCGATGCTGCCGCAGCTCCCGGAGCCCGGCGGGCTGCAGATGGCCGGCCGCTACCTGCCCGCGCACGGCAACGACCGGGTGGGCGGTGACTGGTTCGACGGCTTCTGCACCGCGGACGACGTCACGGTGCTGGCGATCGGCGACACCGTCGGCCACGACATCGCCGCCGCCGCGGACATGAGCCAGCTGCGGACGCTGCTGCGCGGCTACGCCGTCGACCGCGGCGAGGTCCCCTCCGACACGATGCAGCGCCTGGACCGGGCGATGGCCCGGCTGCCGGTGAGCGCCATCGCCTCGATCGTCCTGGCCCGCATCGAGCCCGCGCAGCCCGACGGGTCGCGGCGGCTGCGCTGGACCAACGCTGGCCACCCGCCGCCGCTGCTGCTGCGCCCCGACGGCACGGTCGACGTGCTGCGCACCCCGCCGGACATGCTCGTCGGCATCGACCCCACCCGGCCGCGCCGGGACCACGCGACGGGCCTGCCCGGAGGCGGCACGCTGCTGCTCTACACCGACGGCCTGATCGAGCGCCGCAGCACCGGCCAGGACATCGACGCCGGCATCGCCGCCCTCGCCGCCACGCTCGGCGGGCTGGAGGAGCTGCCGGTCGACGCGATCCTCGACCGCGTGCTGGCACCGGTCCGCTACGACCGCGAGGACGACATCGCCGCCCTCGCCATCCGCGTCGAGGGCTGACCTCCGGCGTGTCTCGGCGTGTCGCGCACCAGTACGGTTCCGGATGTGGCGCAGCGGTGGCTCGACGAGGAGCAGCAGCGGACCTGGCGGACGTGGCTGAGCGTCGCCGAGCTGCTCCCGCGGGTCCTCGACGCCCAGCTCCAGCGCGACGCCGGCCTCAGCCACGCCGCCTACGTCGTCCTGGCCATGCTCTCGGAGGCGCCCGGGCGCAGCCGGCGGATGAGCGACCTGGCCCGCCGCGCCAACCAGTCGCAGAGCCGGCTCTCGCACACCGTCGCGCGGCTGGAGGAGCGCGGCTGGGTGCGCCGTGAGCGCTCCGCCGAGGACGGCCGGGGGCACGTCGCCGTCCTCACCGACGCCGGGTGGGACGTCGTCCGCTCGGTCGCGCCCGGTCACGTCGAGGCCGTCCGCGCGGCGGTGTTCGACCCGCTCACCGACGAGCAGACCCGCGCCCTCGGCGACGCGCTGCAGGCGGTGCTCGACCGGCTCGACCCCGACCACAGCCTGCGCCTGCGGGAGGTGGCGGACGCCGGCTGACCGCCGGCCTCACCCGGCGGTCGCCGTCCGGCGGCCGACGTCCTGGCTCACCACCGCGGGTCCTGGCTCACCACCGGTCGTGAGCCAGGAGCCGCGACGACCAGCTCACCTGATCGTCGGGGAGCCCGTTCAGCGGCCGAGGTGGCGGTAGCGGTGCAGCCGGGTGCGGAAGCGCTCGCCGTCGTCCCGCCCGAGCAGGCCGGCCAGCTCCTCGCCGAGCACCCGCCCCAGCCGCCGGCAGAACTCGACCGGCTCGTCGGCGGCGTCCGGCCGCTCCGGGACGACGCGGTCGACGATCCCGGCCCGCCACAGGTCGGTGGCCCGCACCCCCTGGGCGGCGGCCATCTCGTCGGCGCGGTCGACGGTCCGGTGCACGATCGCCGAGGCACCCTCCGGCGGCAGCGGGCCCAGCCAGCCGTTGGCCGCGGCCAGCACCCGGTCGGCCGGTGCGAGCGCGAGCGCCCCGCCGCCGGTGCCCTGGCCCAGCAGCACCGCCAGCGTCGGCGCCCGCAGCACCACCATGTCCTCGAGGCAGCGGGCGATCTCGGCGGCCAGCCCGCCCTCCTCGGCCTCCTTGGACAGCGCCGCGCCGGGGGTGTCGATGAGGGTGACCAGCGGCAGCCGCAGCTCGGCGGCCAGCCGCATCCCGCGCCGCGCCTCGCGGAGCGCGGCCGGCCCCAGCGGCGCCGACAGCGACTGCCCGCGCCGGTCCTGACCGAGGACGACGCAGGGCGCCCCGCCGAAGCGCGCCAGGGCCAGCAGCAGCCCGGGGTCCTTCTCCCCGGCGCCGGTGCCGGACAGGCCGACGACGTCGGTGGCCGCCGTCCGCAGCAGCCGCCGCACGCCGGGCCGGTCCTCGCGGCGGGAGGCGGTGACGACCGCCCAGGCGCTGCGGCCGTCCTCCGGGTCGTCGGCCTCGGTGCCGTCCTCGGGTCTGGGCCGCTCGGCGTCGGCGACGTCCCGGTGCCAGGTCTGCCGGGCGGCCAGCACCCGCAGCGCCCGGTCGGCGACCTCGGCGATCTCCTCGTACGGGACGACGGCGTCGATGAGCCCGTGCTCGGCGAGGTGCTCGGCGGTCTGCACGCCCTCGGGGAACGGCTCGCCGTAGAGCGCCTCGTACACCCGCGGGCCGAGGAAGCCGATCGAGGCGCCGGGCTCGGCGATGGTCACGTGGCCCAGCGACCCCCACGAGGCCAGGACGCCGCCGAACGTGGGGTGCCGCAGGTAGACCAGGTAGGGCAGCCCGGCCTCCTTGTGCCGGGCGATCGCCGCGGTGATGCCGATCATCTGCAGGAAGGCGACCGTGCCCTCCTGCATCCGGGTGCCGCCGGAGACCGGCGCGGCCAGCAGCGGCAGCCCCTCCTCGGTGGCCCGCTCGACCGCGGCGATGAGCCGGTCGGCAGCGGCCACGCCGATGGAGCCGGCGAGGAAGCCGAACTCGCCGGCGATCACCGCGACCCGCCGTCCGCGCAGCTGGCCCTCGCCGGTGGTGATCGACTCGTCCTGCCGCGTCCGCTCCACCGCGCGGACCAGCTCGGCGGCGTAGGACTCCGGGACGTCGCCCACCGGAACGGGGGAGTCCCAGCTCTTCCAGGAGCCGGGGTCGAGGACGAGGTCCCGCAGCGCCCGGGCGTCCAGGGACGTCACCCGGCCTCCTCGCCGGCGCTCGTCGGAAGTGCGCCGGAGCGTGCGCTGCTCATGGGTGGGCCCGCGAGCCCGCTCACCGCGAGAGCCAGGCGCGGATCGCCTCGTTCGAGGAGCCGAGCACCGGCGGCGCGGCGTGGTCTCGCCGGGTGGTCTCGGTCTCGCCGTCCGGGCCGGAGGCGAAGAAGCGCAGCGGTGGGCCGGGCAGCTGCAGCCGGCCGAGCGTCTGGTGCTCGACGTCGACCAGCAGGCCCTGCGACAGGGTCTGGTCCCAGCCGTAGACCTCGTCGAGGGTGCGCACCTTGCCCGCCGGGACGCCAGCACCGGCGAGGCGGGCGAGCAGCTCCTCGGGGGTGAGATCGGCGAAGGCCCGCTCCAGCAGCTCGATCACCTGGTCGCGGTGGTCGACGCGCTCGCCGTTGGTGGCCAGACCGGGCGCCTCGGCGTCCAGGCCGAACTCGGTGCACAGCCGCCGCCACAGCCCCTCCGACCCGCAGGAGAGCTGGACGCTGCCCCCCTTGCAGTGGAACAGGCCGTAGGGGGCGATCGAGGGGTGGTGGTTGCCCTGCGCCCGCCCGACCTCGCCGGCGACCGTCCACCGGGTGCCCTGGAAGGCGTGCACGCCGACGATCGCCGCCAGCAGGGAGGTGCGCACCACCTGACCGCGGCCGGTGCGCTGCCGCTCGATGAGCGCGGCGAGCACCCCGTAGGCGCCGTACATGCCGGCCAGCAGGTCGGCGATCGGGACGCCGACCCGCTGCGGGTCGTCCGGGCCGGAACCGGTCAGCGACATCAGCCCGCCCTCGCCCTGGGCGATCTGGTCGTAGCCGGCCCGCCCGCCCTCGGGCCCGTCGTGGCCGAAGCCGCTGATCGAGAGGGTGACCAGCCGCGGGTTGAGCTGCTCGAGCACGTCGGTGCCGAAGCCGAGGCGGTCCAGGGTGCCGGGACGGAAGTTCTCCAGGAGCACGTCGGCACGGCGGACCAGCTCGCGCAGCAGCTCCTTGTCGCCGTCGTCCTTGAGGTCGAGGGTGACCGACTCCTTGTTGCGGTTGGTCGAGAGGAAGTACGTCGACTCCCGCTCGGCGCCCTCCGGGTGGAGGAAGGGCGGGCCCCAACCGCGGGTGTCGTCCCCGCTGCCGGGGTTCTCCACCTTGATGACGCGGGCGCCGAGGTCGCCGAGCATCATCCCGGCGTGCGGTCCGGCGAGGGCCCGCGTGAGGTCGACGACGAGCACGCCGTCCAGGGGTCCGGACATGGTTCGGATCACAGCTCCGATCAGAAGAACGACGGGACGACGACGAACGTCAGCCAGGCCAGCAGCGGACCTGCGACCACGACGATCCCGGCGTACGCCAGGATCTGCTTGTAGAAGCGGTCTCTGTCCACGTCCTGCGCATTGGCCAGGACCAGCGCGCCGTTCGTCGAGAACGGGCTCACGTCGACGATGGTCGAGGCCACGGACAGGGCGACGACCACGCCCACGGCCCCGATGTCCCCGGCCTGCAGGAAGGGCACGGCGAGCGCGATGGCCACGGCGATGATCGCGACGGACGACGCGAACGCCGACACCACCGCGCCGATGTAGCAGAGCAGCAGGGCCACGAGCAGTGGCGCGCCGATCCCGGTGACCGCCTCGCCGACGTAGTCGATGGTGCCCGCCTCCTGCAGCACGAAGACGAAGGTGAGCACCCCGGCGATCAGCAGGATGGTGCTCCAGCTGATCTGGGCGACCGCGCCCTTGTGCTGCTGCGCGGAGAACAGCGCCAGGACGACGGCCACGGAGACCGAGACGAACCCGATGTCGAGATCGAAGACCAGCGCCAGGACGGCGACGACCGCCAGACCGATCAGCGTGAGGATCTGCTCGAACCGCACCGGCTGGGCGACGTCGGGGTGGATGTGCTCGTCGTCGTCGCCGCCGACCGCCGGCCCCGGGGCGGCGCCGTGGCCCCGGACCTCGGTGCCGTGGGCGTGCTCGACGCGCTCCAACGGTACGGCCGCCACCTTCCGCCCCAGCAGCTTCCGACCGCCCAGCACGACGAACAGCACCAGGGCGATCGCCAGGTTGAAGAACAGGCTGCCGAGGAAGACCTGGATCGAGCTGCCCGGCAGGCCGGCCTCCTCGACGATGTCGTTCACCGTGACGCCGTAGACGCTGATGGGGGAGAAGCCGCCGCCCTGCGCGCCGTGGATGACCATCATGCCCATGAGCAGCGGGCTGATCCCGTGCCGCGCGGCGAAGGTGAGCGCGATCGGGGCGATGATCGCGACGGCGGCGGGGGAGAGCGCGCCGATCGCCGTGAGCACCGCGGTGACGAAGAACATGATCCACGGGATGGCGGCGACGTGGCCGCCGACGAGCTTCACGGCACCGCGGACCAGCAGGTCGACGGTCCCGTTGTTCTGGGCGATGGCGAACAGGTAGGTGACCCCGATCAGGGTCAGCACCAGCTCGGACGGAAACCCGGCCAGGATGTCGTCGGTGCTCAGCCCGACCGACAGCGTGCCCACGAGGAACGCGGCCACGAAGGCCAGCGCCCCCATGTTGATGGGCAGGAACGTCGCGATCGCGAAGATCACGACGAGCGCCAGGATGGTGACGATCTCCGGTGACACGAGCGGCTCCTACGGCGTCGGAGGACGGGGACACCTCGCCTCAGTGGACCAGTGGCCCAGCCACCAGGGCGGGGGCACTGTGTCACGCACCACGTCTCAGCATCCAGGGAGGGGCCCGTGCCCGCGCCCGGTGAGCCCCCAGGCGTCATGCGGCCGCTGCGCCGCTCCCCGCGGCTGTACGAGCAGGTCGTCCAGCAGCTGATCTCCTGGGCCGACTCCGATGGCCTCGACCCGGGGGACCGGCTGCCCGCCGAGCGTGATCTCGCCGCCCGGCCGGGCGTCAGCCGCGCGACCCTGGGGTGAGCGGCTCAGGCCAGGTCGAGCCAGCCGCCCGAGGGGGTCACCACCGCGGTGACGCGCTGGTCGTGCGGCTCGACCGGCAGCGCATCGACCAGCTCGTCGTCGAAGACCAGGGCCACCAGCCGCGCGCCGGGGCGGACGTGCCGCAGCGCGCGGTCGTAGTAGCCGCCGCCGCGGCCCAGGCGCACCCCGGTCCGGTCGACCGCGAGCGCGGGGACGACGACGACCTCGGCGGCGCCGATCGCGGTCGGTCCCAGCCGCGGCCCGACCGGCTCGAGCAGCCCGAAGCGGCCCGGGGCCAGCCGGCCGGTGTCGACCGCCCAGGTCAGCTCGCGCCCCTCGGCAGGGATCACCGGGAGGAGCACCCGTGAGCGGAGCTGGGTGAAGGCCGCCGGCAGCCGGCCGGCCCCGGGCTCGGTCGGGTCGGGTGCGAAGGCGGCCAGCGTCCGAACGCCGGCCAGGCCGCGCAGCAGGGCGGTGGCGAGCGCCGCGCTGGCGGCGGCGCGCTCCTCGGGGGAGCAGGCCTCACGGCGGGCCCTGATCCGGGCGCGGAGCGCGACCTTGGCCTCGGTCACGTCGTCCGCGGGGGTCACGGCCGCAGGCTAGCCAGCCCGCCTGGGAGTCCCGGTCCGGCCGCTCCCGCACGGGTGGCGTGGACGGCGTGTCCGCGCGCGTGTCGCCGACGACGACCCGCGCACCCGTCCGGCGGCGTCCCGACGGCACCGCGCGGAGCATCCGCCTGGCCGGCCCTCCCGTCGGCATGGGTCCGTCAGCCAAGCCCTAGGCTCGCGCGCATGCCGACTCCGAGCACCCGCCCGACGCGGAAGGCCGTCATCCCCGTCGCCGGGATGGGTACCCGATTCCTGCCGGCCACCAAGGCGGTGCCCAAGGAGCTGCTGCCGGTGGTCGACCGGCCCGCGCTGCAGTACATCGTCGAGGAGGCCGCGCGCGCCGGGCTCGGCGAGGTGCTCATGGTCACCGGCCGCAACAAGGCCGCGATCGAGGACTTCTTCGACCGGGTCCCCGAGCTCGAGACCGCGCTGGAGAAGAAGGGGGACGCCGCCCGGCTGGCGGCCGTGCACGCCTCCACCGAGATCGCCCAGGTCCACTTCGTCCGCCAGGGCGAGGCGCGCGGGCTCGGCCACGCGGTGCTGCAGGCCGCCGCCTTCGTCGGGGACGAGCCGTTCGCCGTCCTGCTCGGCGACGACATCATCGACGCCCGCGACCACCTGCTCGAGCAGATGCTGCAGGTGCAGGCCGAGCACGGCGGCTCCGTCGTCGCGCTGCTCGACGTCGGCCGGGAGAACATCGACAAGTACGGCGCGGTCGCCGTCGAGCCCGGCGGCACGGACGTCGTCACCATCACCGGCCTCGTCGAGAAGCCGCCGGCCGACGAGGCGCCGTCCAGCCTGGCGATCATCGGGCGCTACGTGCTGGCCCCCGAGGTCTTCGACGTGCTGCGCGAGACCGCGCCCGGCCGCGGCGGGGAGATCCAGCTGACCGACGCCCTGGCCACCCTCGTCGGGCGCGGGGAGCCGGTCCACGGCGTGGTCTTCTCCGGTCGCCGCTACGACACCGGCGACCGGCTCGACTACCTCAAGGCCGTCGTCCAGCTGGCCAGCGAGCGGGAGGACCTCGGCCCGGGCTTCCGCTCGTGGCTGGCCGAGTTCGTGGCCGACCTGTCCCCTGCGGGCGCGTCGGAGGCCTGAGCGGAGGCCCTCAGAGGGCAGCATCGACCCCTGTGGTGGGCATGACCGAGGACGGCACGGACGGGACGGTCCCGGGGTACCGGGACACCACGGCGCTGGACCTGCGCTCCGGCACCCCGGTGCGGGACGTCCCGGCGCCGTCGCCCGCCGGCGACGGGGCCCCCGTGCACGAGACGACGGCCATCGACCGCGGCGCCGTGCCGCCGCCCCCCGCCACGGCCGAGCCGGTACCGCTGCGCAGCGTCGAGCAGCACCTGGACGAGATCCTCTCGGCGGTGCCCCAGCCGGACCCGATCGAGCTGGCCGTGCTCGACGGGCAGGGCCTGCTCTGCGCGGAGGAGGTCGTCAGCCAGCGCGCGCTGCCGGCCTTCGACCAGGCCGCCCTCGACGGCTACGCCGCCCGTGCGCTGGACGTCGAGGGCGCCACACCCGCGGAGCCGGCGCACCTGTCGGTGGTGGGGGAGACCGTCGCCGGCCCGAGCGGCCCGGCCTCCATCGGCCCCGGGATGGCGCAGAAGGTGGCCGCCGGCGCGATGCTACCGGCCGGCGCGGACGTCGTCGTCCCGGTGGTGTGGACCGACGGCGGCATGGCCACCGTCGCCGTGCACGCCGGCCCGCTCGCCGGCACCTACGTGCGCCGCGCGGGGGACGACGTCGCGCCGGGCACCACCGCGGTGCAGGTCGGCACCCCGATCGGCCCCGCACAGATCAGCCTGCTGGCCGCCGTGGGCCGCGACCGGGTGCAGGTGCGCCCCCGGCCGCGGGTCGCCGTCCTCTCCGCGGGCAGCGAGCTCGTCGAGATCAGCACACCGCCCGGCCCCGGCCAGGTCGTCGACGTCAACAGCTACGCCCTGGCCGCCGCGGCGCGCGACGCCGGGGCCGAGGCCTACCGGTGGGGCATCCTCCCGGCCGAGCCGCGCCGGCTGTCCGAGGTGCTGGAGAGCCAGCTGCTGCGCAGCGACCTGGTGCTCGTCGCCGGCACCTTCGCCAGCGAGGGCGACCCGGTGCAGGAGGCGCTCGCCGCCCTCGGCCCCATGCAGTTCTCGCAGCTGACGATGCACCCGGGACCCGTGCAGGCCTTCGGCCGGCTGGGCCCGGACTCCGTCCCGGTCATCTGCGTGCCCGGCGAGCCGGTCGCGGCGCTGGTCGCCTTCGAGGTCTTCGTGCGCCCGGCGATCCGCATGATGCTGGGCAAGCGCCAGCTGTTCCGCCGCACCGTGCAGGCCATCGCCGCCGAGCGGCTGCTCTCGCCGCTGGGCTACCGGCAGTACCTGCACGGCCAGGTCATGCGCCACCCCGACGGCGGCTACGTCGTCGAGCCCCTGGGGGACGGCGACGAGGCGATGCTGGCCCGGATGGCGCGGGCGAACTGCCTGATCGTGATCGACGAGGACGTCACCGAGGTGGCCGCCGGCGGGCTGGTCACCGTCATGCCGCTGCTGCTGGGCGGCTGAGCGGCGCCGTGGTCGACCCCTCCCTGCGCCCCGGCTGGCCGGCGCACCTGGCCTGGGGCCCGGTGGAGCTGCACCCGCCGCGCCGGCGGGACGCCGAGGAGTGGAGCCGGGTCCGGCTGGCCAACGAGGCGTGGCTGGCGCCGTGGGAGCCGACCGCGGCCGGACCGTGGGCCGCGCGGCACACCCCGGGGGCCTACCGGGTGATGCGGCGGGCCGTGCTGCGCCGCGCCGCGATGGGCCTGTCGCTGCCGTTCGTCATCCGGGTGGAGGGCCGGTTCGCCGGGCAGGTGACCATCGACAACGTCGTCCGGGGCGCGCTGCGCTCGGGCAACCTCGGCTACTGGGTCGACCGCGCCGTGGCCGGCCGGGGGATGGCCTCGTTGGCCGTGGCCCTGGTGTGCGACCACGCCTTCGGGCCCGCGCGGCTGCACCGGCTGCAGGCCGACATCCGTCCCGAGAACGGGCCGAGCCGGGGGCTGGTGCACCGGCTGGGGTTCCGTCGCGAGGGCTTGCTGCGCCGGTACCTCGACATCGACGGTGACTGGCGCGACCACGACACGTTCGCCCTGCTGGCCGAGGACCTGCCCGGCGGCGTGGTCGAACGGTGGCGGTCCCGCGTACCACGCTGACCGGCGGACGGCGCGTGCCGCCGGATCGACACGCCGATCCGGGACCCCAGCAACACACTCCAGTCACACGACACTCCGGGACACGCCGCGCGCCTCCCTCCGACGGAGGAGGGCAGGCCGTAACTTCGCCCGGCAGGTGACGCATGTGACGGGTGGTGTTCAGGATGGGTTCGGGTGTGCTGCTGGCCGCTCTGGTCGTGCTGTGGTTCGTCGTGCTGGTGCCCATGGTGGTGACCCGCGGTGACTCCTCGGCCGTCCCCTCGACGGGGGCCGACGCCGGGCGCACGCTGCAGCGGCGCCGGACGGTGGACCCCGCGGTGTTCGCGGAGACCGAGCGGGTCTCCATCGACCGCGCGGCGCTGCTGACCTCCGGCGAGCTGCGGGTCGACGTCCACGCCGTCCGCCGCCGCACCCTCGCCGGCCTGCTCGCCCTCACGCTGCTCGCGCTGGTCGGCGCGCTGGTCTGGAGCCCGTGGCTGTGGATCGCGCAGGGCGTCCTCGACGTCGCGGTCGTCGCCTACCTGATGGTGCTGCGGGCCGTCGCGCGCCGGGAGCGGCTGGCCGCCCGCCGCGCCGCCCGGGCCGCCGCGCGTTCCGTGCGTCAGCCGGCCGCGCGTCCTGCCGCGCGCCCGGTGCCGGCGCCCCGGCCGGCCCCCGTCGAGGAGGAGCCGGCCGCGGAGGTGCACTCCACCGTCGGCCTGCCGCACCCGAGCCTGCCGCTGGCGCCGGTGCACCCGCTGCGCCCGGGCCGGGTCGTGGCCGCCCGCACCGCTGCCCCGGCCGGCTGGCAGAACAGCGCCGTCGTGGGCCTGGACGACGACGACATCGGTTTCGCCGACATCGACGTCTACCAGCCGCGCCGGGTCGTCAACGGATGACGGACCACCCTTCCCCCCACGCCTCGCAGGCTCGGCGCGGGCCCCTGAAGGCTGGCCACCCCGGTCGTGGCGGGGGCGGAGGCGGACGGTAAGCTCGTCTCCGTCAGGGGCTGTAGCGCAGTCCGGTAGCGCACCTCGTTCGCATCGAGGGGGTCAGGGGTTCGAATCCCCTCAGCTCCACCCCGACACCGAGAGCCCCGCCCTGTCCGCCCGGCGCGGGGCTCTCCGGCATCCGGGTGCGGGTCAGCTGCGTGCCCGGGCCACGGCGGCGACCGCGGCCTGCGAGGCCACCGCACCCAGGTGACGCACCTCCTCGGCGCCGAGCACCGCCCGGTGCCGCGCCGACTCGGCCGCTGCGACGACGAGCGGCGCGGCCGTCCGACCGAGGTGCCGGACCTCCTCCCCGGCGCGCACCGCCCGGTGCCGGGCGGACTCGGCGGCAGCCACCGCGAGCGGCGCGGCCGTCCGACCGAGGGAGCGGGCGCCCTCCGCCGTCCGCGCGGACACGGCGAGCACCTGCCCGGCGAGCACGTCGGCGCGGGACGGCGGGGATGGCGCCCACGGGCGACGGGCCCACAGCCGCCGGGGCCACGGCTGCCGGACCGCTGCGCGACGGGCGCGGGCCCGCACCACGCCGAGCCCGGCCACCGCGGCGAGGGCGCCCGCAGCGAGCACGGCCCCGCGACCGGTCGATCCCGAGGTGGTGTCGGCTGCGACCGCGGTGTCGGCTCCCGAGGAGGTGTCGGCCGGGGCGGTGTCGGCCGGGGCGGTGTCGGCCGGGGCGGTGTCGGCCGCGGTGTCGGCTCCGGCGCCGGTCCCTGCGGCGGCAGCCGGCAGCAGGGTCTCCGAGGCCTCGCTCGACGACTCGATGCCGTAGTGCCGGTAGAGGTCGGCCTCCTGGCCCGTGGACAGCTCCCGGGCGTCGCCGACCGACGGCGCGGTCGTCACCTGGGCGCGGGTCACCGCGACCGTCACCCGGCCGCCCGAGCCGTCGGCGTCCAGCGCCGGGACGACGGCGCTCGCGCCCTCGACCTCGACGTACACCCACTCCGGTCGGCCGGTGGACTCGTCGGCGAGGACCGCGGTGCAGGAGCCGAGCTCGATCCCCTCGCGGTCGACCACGGTCCAGCCGACCCACTCCCTGGCCTCGTCGCGTGCTGGCAGGCCCATGGCCGCCTCCTCGTGCCGGCGCCGGTCATCACCCGCGGCGGTGTCTCCGCCGGTCGCGCTCCCCGCAGCCTGGCTGCCCGCGAGGCCCGGCCGCAACCCGGTCCAGCGCGCCGCGCACGGGCCCGGCGCCCCTCGCCGAGGCCAGGCGTGGTCGGGCTCTCCCACCCGATCGGGTGACGGACTCCGCCGGACCCCTCAGCGGTCCGGCGGCGGCGCCGATGCCCCTGGTGTCGAGGACGCAGGTCGCTGCGTCCCACCACCGTCGGAGGAGTCGCCGTGCACCACCGCGCCCCCCGGGCCCGTCGCACCGCCCTCGCCGTGGCGGTGCCCATCGGTCTCGTGACGAGCCTGGCGCTGACCTGGGGCTCGACCCAGGCGGCCTTCTACGCGAGCACCGGCAACGTCGGCAACTCGTGGCAGACCGGCAGCGTGGTCCTGGACCACAGCGCCAGCGGCTCGGCCCTGTTCACCAGCGCCAGTGACGGCGCCCTCAAGCCCGGACTGCCGCCCCGCTCGCGGTGCATCCGCCTGGACTACACCGGCACCCTGCCGGCCGACATCCGCATGTACGTCGGCACCCCATCGGGTGGCGCCACCGCGCTGGACCCCTACCTGGTGATGAGCGTGGAGCGAGGCATCGACGTCACCTCGACGACCACGGTGGCGGCCGACTGCAGCACGGGGTTCACCCCCACCGCCACGCCGACCTACCTGGACAGCGCGACCCACACCGACGCCCCCACGGTGGAGACCTCGCGGACGCTGGCCCACCTCAGGGCCCAGCACGCGGACTACACCACCGGCATCGCGGTGAACCCGGCCACCGCGCCGAACACGTACATGACCCTGCGGATCACCTACTCCCTCAAGGACGACAACGGGGCGCAGAACAAGCAGTCCAGCGCCACGTTCACGTGGGAAGCGCGGAACACCCCGTGACCGCGCCCACCGTGATCAGCGGCCCCCCGCGCCCCGCCGGGCCCGACTCCGCCGTCCCGGGCCGGGGCCTCCGCCCGGCCGCCGTGTACCGCGCGGTCGTCGCGGCCGTGCTGGTGGCCGTGGCCGGCCTGGTGTTCCTCGCCCTGGCGCCCCGGCTGGTCGGCTTCCAGGGGCACGTGGTCGTCTCCGGCTCGATGGAGCCGCGGCTCTCGCCCGGCGACGTGGTGCTGACCCGTCCGGTGCTGCCGCAGGACCTGCAGCCGGGGCAGGTGCTGCTCTTCCCCGACCCCGAGGGGGCCGACCGGCTGGTGCTCCACCGCCTCGTCTCCTTCGACGAGCGGGGGGACCTCGTCACCCGGGGGGACGCCAACCAGAGCAACGACAGCACGCACGTGCCGACCTCGAGCGTCATCGGTGCGGCCGAGGTCGGGGTCCCCTACGTCGGGCTCCCCGCGTACTGGCGGTCCACCGGTCAGTGGGGCCACCTGGCCGCGCTCACCGTCCTGCTCGGGGGAGCGATCTCCTCCCTCTCCAGCGGGTCCCGCAGCCGGGGCAGTGGTCCCCGGGGCCGGACCAGCGCCGACCGGCTCGCGGCCACCCCCGCCGAGCCCGTCGTCCGCCGCGTCGGGCTGCCGCCCGTGCCCCCGGCCGCTCGGCCGGGAGCCGGCGCGCGGCTCCGGACGCCGCTGCCGGCCGGTGGCCCGCTCCGCTGACCGTCGTCCCTGCTCAACATCCGCGCCGCGCAGCCGAAGACATGAGCGAGCCAGACCGGTCCGACGGCCGGACCGCGGCCTCGCCAGGGAGGGGGTGGGTGTGCGCCCGTCACCGCTTCCCACGCCCCCGCGCCTGCTGGGCAGCAGCCGGGGTGCCGCCTGGCTGGTCGGCGCCGCCCTGCTCGCCCACCTGACGGCCGGGTGGGTCGAGCTGCCGGTCGACGCCGCCGCCGCGAGCACCAGTGCGGTCAGCCTGGTCGACGACCGCGGTGGCTCGGCGCTGTTCACCTCGACCGGGCTGCGCCCGGGTGCCACGGAGACCGCCTGCGTGGCGCTGGCGGCGACCGGGTCCGCCCGGTCGACCGGTGAGGTGACGCTCAGCGCCGAGGTCACCGAGGACGCCCTCGCGCCCTACCTGCACCTCACCGTCGAGCGGGGCAGGCTCGGCGACCCGGCGCGCTGCGCGTCGTTCACCGGCGTCCCCGCGTGGAGCGGGACGCTGGCGCAGCTCCCGCGGACGGCCGCCGCGGGGATCCCGACGGGCTGGCGGCCCGGGGACTCGACCTCGACGACCTACCGGGTCAGCATCACGGTCCTCGACGACCCCCGGGCGCAGGGACTGAGGGCCGCGGCCACCTTCGTCTGGGCGCTCGACTTCGAGCCGGTCCCGGAGCCGACCCCGACCCCGGAGCCGACCCCGACCCCGGAGCCGACCCCCGAGCCGGAGCCGACCCCGACGCCGGAGCCGACCCCCGAGCCGGCCCCGGTGCCCGCGTCGGCTCCCGAGCCGACGCCGGAGCCCGAACCCACCCCGACTGCGACGCCGACCCCGAGCGCCGTCCCGACGCCCCAGCCGGAGCCGGCCCTCCCGTCCGAGACCCCGAGCCCGACCCCGACCCCGGCACCGCCGGCGACCGACCCGGCCGAGGACCCGCCGCGCGGCGGCGGCAGCGACGTCGTCCAGGCGCCGCCGTTGCAGGGACCCCCCACGACGGTCGCCGAGGTGGCCGCCGCGGTCGGTGAGACGGCGATCGCCGTCGTCCAGGACGGCCAGTTCCCGCTCGCGCTGGTCGCCGTCGCCGCGGGCTTCCTCGCCGTGCAGGGCCGGCTCGACCGCAGCGACCCGAAGCTGGCGCTGGCCCGGGTGCACCAGGAACTGAACGACTTCCGAGACTTCCCCGAGTTGCCGAGGACGGCATCCCCATGAGCCAGACACCTGCCGCAGCACAGGGCTCCCTGGACAACCTGCCCCTGGCCGACCGCCTGCGGTGGCTGCTCGGCGTCCGCATCGGCGTCGTCGTCCTGCTGCCCGTGGCGGCGTGGGTGGCCACGCGGACGGCCGACACACCCGGGGTGGACGCGCTCGTCGTGCCCGGCCTCGTGCTGCTGACCGTCGGGCTCGTGCTGCAGAGGCTCTCGGCGTTCGGCCGGCGTTGGGCGGTGGCGGCCATCACGGCGCCGGTGATCCTCGACGCCGTCCACCTGGGGTGGGCGCTCTACGTCGCCGGGGGCATCTCCGGGCCGGTGGTGTACGTGATCGTCCTGCACGTCATCTGCGTGACGCTGCTGGGCTCGTTCCGCACCGGTCTGAAGCTCGCGCTGTGGCACTCGCTCGTGGTGATGTCGGTCCTCAAGGCGGTCGACACGGCTCTGCTGCCCGCCCACGGAGTCGTCCAGGGCTTCGAGTCCCTGCCCTACGGGGTCTTCCTGGTCGCCGTCTGGGTGACCGCGATGATGACCTCGGGCCTGGGCGCGGTGAACGAGCGCGAGCTGCGTCGCCGCAGTTACGACGAGGAGGCGCTGCGCCGGCTGGCGGGCGCCCTGCACGAGGCGGACACCGGCGCGAAGGTGGCCGAGGCGCTGCTCGACTTCACCGTCGACGCGGCCGACTCCCCGCTTGCCGCGGTGCACTGCCACGTGCCCGAGGGCAGCGCCGTGCCGGCGGTCGACCTGGCCGTCCGCAAGCACCGGGACCACGACGCCGAGCCCCTGCGGGCGGTCGGCGCACCCCCACCAGGGTCGCTGCTCGCCGCAGCGGTCGACCGGGGCAGCACGCTGCTGGCGGCCATGAAGGGCCCCGACCAGTGGGTGGACGACGTGCTGGAGGGCGCCCGTCGGGTCGTCGCCGTCCCGTTCGGCCTGGACGGATCCGGCAGCGGTGTCCTGACCTTCCAGGACGACGCACGCAGCGGCTCGCGCATCGAGCGACGCCGGGTGGGTGTCGCCGAACAGGCGGTGGCGCACGCCGCGACGGCGTTCGCCCGCGTCGCGCTGCTGGAGCACCTGCAGGCCAGCGCGCTCACCGACGGACTCACCGGGGTGGCCAACCGCCGGGCCTTCGACGCCGCGTTCGACCGGGAGCTGTCGGTCGCCGCCCGCAGCGGTGCGCCGGTGTCGGTCCTGATCATCGACCTCGACCACTTCAAGAAGCTCAACGACACCTACGGCCACCAGGCCGGCGACGACGTGCTGCGGGGCGTGGGCGCGGCGCTGCGGTCCTGCGTGCGGCCGGGCGACGTCGCCGCGCGCTACGGCGGCGAGGAGTTCGCGCTCGTCCTGCCCGGCGCCACGGCGGACGAGGCCGTCGTGGTCGCGCGCCGGCTGCGATCGGTCCTGCGGGCGGTGGAGGCGCCGAGGCCGATCACGGCGAGCCTGGGGATCGCCTGTCAGCACGGGGCCGGCCTGTCCGCCGCGGAACTCCTCGCCACCGCGGACACGGCCCTGTACGCCGCCAAGGCCGGCGGGCGGGACCGGGCCCACCTGGCGGGGGTGGAGGGGCCGGTCACCGGCGGCGCCACCGACCTCGTGCCGCCGATCCCGGTGCCGCGACCCGTCGAGGAGCACGCGGCCCGCTGACCGCGGGTCCCGGCGTCCCTCCCTCGGGGCAGGGCGGCGGGACCGGCGCGCGGAGCACTCAAGCTCCGGCGGACCCGTGCCGATGTCTGCACCACGCGCCCGAGGGCGCGGGACCGGACGGGAGGGGACGACGATGGACGAGCCGGACCGGCGTGCCCGGCGGGTTCCCGGAGCCGGTGCGGTCGGCCTGGTCGCTGCGCTGGGGCTGCTCGTCGCCGTGCTGGCGCTGCCCTCGGTCCACACGGCGTTCTCGGCCACGAGAGGCACACTGCCCAGCTCCCTGGCCGCCGACCAGCTGCAGCCACCGTCCGGCCTCACCGTCACGCAGACGTGCTCGTACGCCCCCATCGCCCTGCGGGGGGCCCTCGCCTCGACGGGCACGTCACCGCTGGCCCTCAGCCCCCCGGCCGGGACCCAGGCGGGGGACGTGCTGGTCGCGCAGGTGGCCTACTACGGCACCTCGCCCCTCACGGCGCCCAGCGGCTGGACCCGCGTCGTCCTGCCGGACACGAGCGGGGGCGTCGTGACCTCCGCCGTCTACTGGAAGGTCGCCGCAGCGGGCGAGCCGGCCGCGTCCTTCGCCCGTCCCAGCACCGAGAGCGGCGACATGGTGGGAGGCATCGTCGCGTACAGCGGGGTCAGCGCGACCGCTCCCGTCGCCGCCTCCGGTGGGGCCACGGGCGCCGGCGACACCGCGACCTCGCCGGCGGTGACGACGACGGCGACCGGTGCGGTGGCCGTCCACCTGATGGCCAGGGGCGGGGTGCAGTCCGCGACGTCGACGGGCTCCAGGGAACTGTGGACGCGCAGCTCCGACAGCGAGAGCATCACCGCGTTCGACGAGCCCGTCGCGGGGTCCGGTGCCGTCCCGCAGCGCTCCTCGACGACGTCCGGCTCCACGACCGCCTGGATCGCCCAGACGGTCGTCCTGCGTCCCGCCCTCCAGCAGGTCGGCGCGTCCCTGTCCTGGGCCCCGACCCCCAGCACCTGGGCCGACGGCTACAAGGGCGAGCGGGTCGTCGGTGGGACGGTCCACGGCCCCAGCACCGTTCCGTTCGGGACGACGACCGCCAGCGACACGGGTCTGGCCAACGGCACGACCTACACCTACCGGGTCCGGGCCTACCGCGGCGCGTGGGTGTCGGACGTGGTGAGCACCTCGCTGACCACGTCCTGCTGACCGGCCGCCTCCCGCGTTCAGCGCGCGCTGCGGAAGTCCGGCCGTCGCTTCTCGACGAAGGCCCGCACGCCCTCCCGTCCTTCCGGGTCGCCCGCCGACTCCGCGATCAGCCGGGCCTCGTCGTCCAGGTGTGCGTCGAGCGTGCGGACGGCGGCGCCGCGGACGAGCGCGCGGGTGCGCACCATCGCCCGCACCGGACCGGCCGCCAGCGCGTGCGCGAGTTCGGTGGCGACCGCGCGCAGCTCGTCGTCCGCCACCACGCGGGCGACCAGGCCGCAGGCGTGGGCCTCCGCGGCGTCGAGCGTGCCGTTGGTCAGCACGAGGTCGAGGGCGCGGGCCGGGCCGAGGGCGTGCGCCAGGGTCCAGGAGGTGCCGCCGTCGGGGGAGAAGCCGATGGCGGCGTAGGCGGGCCGGATCCGGGTCGAGCGGGCGCAGACGACGACGTCGCAGGCGCCCATCAGCCCGACCCCCGCCCCGGCGACCGCGCCGTGCACGCCGGCGACCACCGGCACGGGGGTGGCCAGGAACGCCCGCACCACCTCGTGCCAGTCGGTGGCCAGCCGGCCCACGGAGGCACCCGGGTCGTCGGCCGCGAAGCCGCGGACGTCGCCGCCGACGCAGAAGCGCTCGCCCTCGGCCAGCACCAGCACCGCCCGGGTCTGCGGCGGTCGGGTGCGCAGCGCCTCGCCGAGCGCCGCGGCCATCGCCGGGTCGACGGCGTTGCCGGTGCCCGGGGAGTCGAGGGTGACCCGCCAGACGTCGCCGTCCACCTCGGTGCGCACCCGCTGTGTGTCGCCCATCGCCGTCCCCTCGGAGTCCCCGGGTGTCCGGCGTCACCGTACGGAGGAGCGAGGGGTCAGGCGCGGGCGCGCAGCTCGCTGTCGACCGCGTCAGGGGCACCACCGAACTCGTCGGCGACTCCCCGGCGACGTCGGGCTCGCCGTGCAGGCCGGCGTCCGCCGTGGTCAGCATCGACCGGCCGGTGGCGAGCACCGCGACGGCGGCGAGGACGGCTCCCGCGCCGACGAGGAAGGCACGTGCAGGTCCCAGTGCTCGGCGAGCTCGCCGGCGGCGAAGGGGGCCAGGCCGCCGCCGAGGAAGCGCACGAAGCCGTAGGCCGCCGACGCGACCGGCCGCTCCACCGGGGAGACGAGCATGACGGCCTGGGTGGCCGCCCGGGTGGAGGCACTCACGTCATCCAGTTGTAATACGCAACCATCTCCCGGGCCGGCCGGGGGTCAGAACCATGACGGGAACCACATCCGGTCGAGCCACTCCGCCCGCGTCAGCGGCTCCCCGGTCAGCACGGGCAGGAAGAAGACGAAGGTCGCCGCCACCACGCCGACGTAGAGCGCGACCACGCCCAGGCCGATCTGCCGGCGCAGCCGCGAGGCGCCGGGGCGGCCCAGCACGTCCTGCAGCGCCAGGACGACGGCCAGGACGAAGAACGGCAGCACGGGAGCCGTGTAGAAGGCGAACATCGTGCGCTCGGGGTTGAGGAACCAGGTGCCCCAGCCCGCGGCGACCGCGACGGCGACGGTCAGCGCGGCGGGGTCCCGGCGGGCGACCAGGCGCCAGGCCACCCACACCAGCGCCGGCGCGAAGGCGAACCAGAGGGTCGGCGTCCCGACCATGAGGATGTAGCGGATGACCGGGTCGCCGGCCGCGTCGGTGAGGCCCTGCGGGTTCCACAGCAGGATCGGCCGGCCGTTGACCAGCCAGCTCCACGGCCCGGACTCCCACGGGTGCGGGGTGGACAGGCCGTTGTGGAAGGCCAGCCACTCGGCGTGCTGGTGCCACAGCGAGCGCAGCGCGTCGGGGACCCACGGGAACGCCGTCTCCGGGTGCTGCTGCGCCCACGCCTTGCCCTGCGAGGTCTCGCCGAGGAACCAGCCGGTGAAGCTCGCGAGGTAGGTCAGCACCGGGACGGTGGCCAGCGCCCACAGCGCCCCCGGCAGGCCGCGGCGCGCGGCGGTGCGGGTCGGGCAGAGGACGCCGGCCTCGCGCCAGGCGGCGCGGTCCCAGAACAGGCTCAGCACCGCGAAGGCGGCCAGGAAGTACACCCCGCTCCACTTGACCGCGCAGGCGCAGCCGAACAGGAACCCGGCGGCCAGCCGCCACCCCCGCGGGCCGAGCGCGAAGCCGGCCGCCGTCGCCGTGGCCGCTCTGGTGCGGGCCCGCACCCGGTCCCGGTCGACGACCAGGCAGGCCACCGCGGAGAGCACGAAGACCTGCAGGAAGACGTCGAGCAGGCCGATCCGCGACAGCGTGAAGGCCAGGCCGTCGAGCGCCAGCAGCAGGCCGGCGACCAGTCCGAGCAGCGTCGAGCCGGTCAGCCGCCGGGCCAGCCGGGTGAGGACGACGACGGCGATGCTGCCGGCGAGCGCGGAGGGGAACCGCCAGCCGAAGGAGTCGTAGCCGAACAGCCCGATGCCGCCGGCGATGAGCCACTTGCCCAGCGGCGGGTGGACGATGAACGTGTAGCCGCGGTTGTACTCGTGCCCCCACTCGAGCAGCTCGCGTGCCTCCGGCGGGTAGTACGCCTCGTCGAAGAGCAGGTCGGCCGGGTATCCGATGTCCCACAGCCGGATCCCGAGGGCGAACAGGCCCAGCAGCGCGGTGAGCACCCACGCGAGGACGCGGTCCGACGGCAGCGGCGGGGTCGTGTCGCGGCGCGGCCGGGGGAGCGGACGGCGACGCGTCCGGGCCGGGCGGCGCTCGCCGGGCTCCCGGTCCGTGCGATCGGGAGCCAGCACCGCCATGCGGCCAGGGTAGTGAAAGGACCCGCCTGCCCTCCGGCGCTCGTAGAAGGACCCCGTCCTCCCCACCCTTCGCGGGCTCAGGGCGGTGCCCTGGACGGGGCCGGCGGGCCCCTGCAGGCGGGCCCACGGCAGGCGTCGTGACAGGCTCGGGGACATGGGAGGACGCCTCGTGCTCGGTGGAGCGCCGCTGGGACAGCCCGGGGACGTCGGCCCGAGGCTGCGCACCGCGATGGCGACCGCGGACGTGCTCGCCGTCGAGGACACCCGCCGCCTGCACCGTCTGGCCACCGACCTCGAGGTGCAGCTGTCGGGTCGGGTGGTCTCCTTCCACGAGTCCGTCGAGCGCTCCCGGCTGCCCGGGCTGCTGGACGCGCTGGCCGAGGGGCGCACCGTCCTGCTGCTCACCGACGCCGGGATGCCGTCGGTCTCCGACCCCGGCTACACGCTGGTGCGCGCCGCGATCGAGGCCGGCGTGGAGGTGACCTCGGTGCCCGGGCCCTCGGCGGTGACGACCGCGCTGGCGGTGTCGGGCCTGCCGGTCGACCGGTTCTGCTTCGAGGGGTTCCTGCCGCGCAAGGCGGGGGAGCGGCGGACGCGGCTGGCCGGATTGGCCGACGAGCGCCGCACGATGGTGTTCTTCGAGTCGCCGCACCGGCTGGCCGACGCGCTCACCGACGCCGCGGCGGTGATGGGCGAGGGGCGCCCGGCCGCCGTCTGCCGGGAGCTGACCAAGACCCACGAGGAGGTCCGCCGCGGGCCGCTGGCCGAGCTGGCCTCGTGGGCGGCCGACGGCGTGCGCGGGGAGATCACCCTGGTCGTCGGTGGCGCACCCGTGGCTCCGGTGGCGCTGTCGCCGTCCGAGCTGGCCGCGGAGGTCGCCGCGGAGGAGGCCTCGGGCGCCACCCGCAAGGACGCCATCCGCGCCGTCGTCGTCCGCACCGGGCTGCCCCGCCGCACCGTGTACGACGCCGTCGTCGCCGCCAAGTCCTCCTAGCTCGCTCCGGTGTGCACGTCCGGTGGTCCCGCGCCAGCCGGAGACCCCCATCGGTGCACAGCCGCGCAGCTGTGGACGACGACCCAGGGCTCAGGGGCCGGTTGCGGCACGGTCCGCCGGTGCCTGTTCCGCCCACCGTGCCCGACGTCCTCCGTGGCCGGGTCTTCCGCGCCTCGGCGGTCATCGAGCGGGGCCTGCTCACCCGCAACCAACTGAGAGGCCCGACCTGGCAGAGGGTGTGGCCGGACCTCTACGTGCACCGCGACGTCGAGGTCACGCACACCCTCCGAGCTCGCACCGCGGCGACGCTCCTCGTGCCCGGGTCCGTCGTGACGGGGTGCAGCGCAGGGGTGCTGTGGGGTGTCGACCTCGTCGACGCCGTGGCCGACGTCGAGCTGACCGTCCCGCCCGGCCACCACCCGGTGCGGGTCGCAGGGCTGCGCGTGCGCCGGAGTCGGCTGCCTGACGGATGGGTGTGCCGTCGTGGCGGCGTGGCCGTGACGACGCCGGAGGCGACGGCGGTCCGCATCGCTGCGGCTCTGTCGGGGGACGACGCCGTCGTCGCGGTGGACCGGCTGGTCGCATCGGGGGTCGTCGACCTCGGGCCGCTGCGTGGCCTCGCCGCGACGGCCGCGGTCCTGGTTCGGCACGCGCGCGCGAGGCCTGCCGGCTGGCCGAGTCGCCGCAGGAGACGCGGCTGCGTCTCCTGGTCATGCGGGCCGGACTGCCGGCGCCGGTGGCCCAGTACGTCGTCCGGGACGCCCGCGGCTTCGTGGCGCGGGTCGACCTCGCCTGGCCGGAGCACTGCCTCGCCGTCGAGTACGACGGCGCCTGGCACGCCGAGCCGGGGCAGTTCGCGAAGGACAGGCAGCGGCTGAACCGGCTGCAGGCGGCCGGCTGGCGGGTGGTGTTCGTGACGGCGGTCGATCTGCACCGACCTGACGACGTGGGGGCCCGCATCGCCGCGGCCCTGACGCCTGTGCGCTGAATGCGGTCTCCGGCCGGGACGAGACCACACTCAGCGCACGACGGCCCGCGCTACAGCCAGCCGTTGCGCTTGAAGCCGCGGTAGAGCAGCAGGCAGGTGCCGATGATCACCAGCAGGACCAGTGGATAGCC
The DNA here is from genome assembly GCF_053502545.1 of Geodermatophilus sp. URMC 65. NCBI lineage: Bacteria > Bacillati > Actinomycetota > Actinomycetes > Geodermatophilales > Geodermatophilaceae > Geodermatophilus > Geodermatophilus sp. URMC 65. The sequence continues at coordinate 1,833,453 of NZ_CP199954.1, read as the reverse complement.
GTAGCGCCAGTGCAGCTCGGGCATGTGCGTGAAGTTCATCCCGTAGATGCCCGCGATCGCGGTGGGGACGGCGATGATCCCGGCCCACGCGCTGATCTTGCGCATGTCCTCGTTGTCGGCCTGCGAGGTGCGGGCCAGCGACGCCTGCAGGATCGAGGTGAGCAGCTCGTCGAGGGCGCCGACCTGGTCGCGCACCCGGATGGCGTGGTCCTCGACGTCGCGGAAGTACGAGCGCATCGCCGCCGGGACCACGGGGATCTGCTTCTCGGCCAGCTTCTCCAGCGGCACCTCCAGCGGCGAGACCGCCCGGCGCAGCGCGAGCAGCTCCCGCTTGAGCTGGTAGAGCCGGCCGATGTCGTCGGTGCGCTCCGGGCTGAACACCGAGGCCTCGAGCTCGTCGACGTCCTCCTCGACCGCGGTGGCGACGTCGACGAAGGCGTCGACCACGCTGTCGGCGACCGCGTACAGCACCGACGCGGGGCCGTGGCAGAGCAGGTCGGGCTGCTCCTCGAGACCGCGGCGCAGGTCGGACAGGGCACCGTGCTCGCCGTGCCGCACAGTGATCACGTAGTGCGGCCCGACGAAGACCATCACCTCGCCGGTCTCCACGACCTCGCTGGTCGCGGTCAGCTGGTCGTGCTCCACGTACCGGGCGGTGGTCAGCACCATGAACAGCACGTCGTCGTAGTGCTCCAGCTTGGGCCGCTGGTGGGCGTAGACGGCGTCCTCCACGGCCAGCGGGTGCAGCCCGTAGTGCTGGGCGATCTCGCCCAGCTCCCCCTCGGTCGGCGCGTAGAGGCCGAGCCAGACGAAGCCCCCCTTGTCCACGGCCGTCCGCAGCGCGTCGTGCGGCTCGACGGGGGGCTCCCGGCGTCCGTCGACGTAGACGGCGCAGTCGACGACCGGGCCGATGCCGTCCGGCCGGGACGGCGTCGTGCGCGGCCGGCCCTCGGGCCGCGGCCGGGTCGACGGCGGCTCCGTCGCCGGCTCGCGACGCACGCCCCGGGGGACCTCCGTGCCGGGCATCCGCACTCCTCTCCGAGCGGGTCGACGGCACAGCGTAGGCATGCGGTCGGGCGCTGCCCGTGCCACGCTCGCGGGGTCGGAGTCTGCCGAGAGGTAGGGGGCGTCGTGGCCGTCAACACCCGTCGGGTGAAGTCCGTCGAGGAGTCCATCCGGGACACCGACGAGCCGGAGCACCGGCTCAAGAAGAACCTGTCGGGCCTGGACCTCACGGTCTTCGGCGTCGGCGTGATCATCGGCACCGGCATCTTCGTGCTCACGGGCATCGTCGCCCGCGACCAGGCCGGCCCGGCGGTGGCGATCTCCTTCGTCATCGCGGGCGTGGTCTGCGGCCTGGCGGCGATCTGCTACGCCGAGTTCGCCTCGACGGTGCCGGTGGCCGGGTCGGCGTACACGTTCTCCTACGCCACCTTCGGCGAGTTCATCGCCTGGATCATCGGCTGGGACCTCGTCCTCGAGCTGGCCCTGGGCGCGGCCACGGTGGCCGTCGGCTGGTCGGGCTACCTCAACCAGCTGCTCGACGACATCGGCACGCCGCTGCCGACGTCGATCGCGGGCGAGACGGCGACGGTCAACATCCCGGCGATCCTCATCGCCCTGGTGATGACCGGCGTCCTGATCCTCGGGATCAAGCTCTCGTCGCGCGTCACCGCCATCATCGTGGGGATCAAGCTGGTCGTCGTCCTGCTGGTGATCGTGGTCGGGTTCTTCTACACCAAGGCCGAGAACTACACGCCCTTCGTCCCCCCGGCTGAGCCCGCGGCCGCGGGGGAGGAGGGCTGGCTGCACACGCCGCTGATCTCGCTGCTCACCGGGTTCAGCCCCGGCACGTACGGCTGGGGCGGCGTGCTCGCCGGCGCCGCGATCGTGTTCTTCGCCTTCATCGGCTTCGACATCGTGGCCACCGCCGCGGAGGAGACCCGCAACCCCAAGCGGGACATGCCGCGCGGGATCCTCGGCTCGCTGGCGATCTGCACCGCGCTGTACGTGGCGGTCTCGCTGGTGGTCGTGGGGATGCAGAACTACACCGAGCTGAGCGCGACCGCGCCGCTCGCGGGGGCGTTCTCGGCCAACGGGATGCCGGTCTTCTCGAGCATCATCTCGCTGGGCGCGCTGGCCGGGCTCACCTCGGTCGTGATGATCCTGATGCTCGGTCAGTCCCGGGTGCTGTTCGCGATGAGCCGCGACCACCTGCTGCCACCGGCCCTGGCGAAGGTGCACCCCAAGTACGGCACTCCCTACCGCATCACCATCGCCACCGGCGTCGTGGTCGCGCTGCTGGCCGGGTTCGTCCCGCTCACCGCGCTCGCCGAGCTGGTGAACATCGGGACGCTGTTCGCCTTCTTCCTCGTGTCGATCGGCGTCTGGGTGCTGCGGCGCACCCGCCCGGACCTGCACCGCAGCTTCCGGGTGCCGTGGGTGCCGGTCCTGCCGATCGTCTCGGCGCTGGCCTCCCTGTGGCTCATGACCAACCTGCCCACGGACACCTGGCTGCGCTTCCTCATCTGGATGGCGCTCGGCGTCGGGATGTACTTCGTCTACGGCCGCCGCCGGAGCCGGATGGCCACCGGGGAGCGCATGTCGGCTGCCGAGAACATCGCCCGTCGATGACCCCCTCGGAGGGGTGAGGCCGCCCGCTGCACACCTCCAGCGGCCCGCCGCGCACGCCGACCCGACCGGTGACCGACGTCCCCGGCCAGGGAGGGCACACCCGTGGCGAGCACCGTCCTCGACACTGCCGAGACCCCGCGCGCGCCGTCGTCCCCCGACCGCCGCCGGCCGCCGGCCGCCGTGCTGGCGGTCGCCGCCCTCGGCGTGGCGGAAGCGGTCGCGCTGCTGGCGGGCGGGCTGACCGGGCTGGACGGCCTGCTGCTGTCCCCGCTGCGGCCGGCGGGCCCGGTGGTGGCGGTCGTGCTGCTGCTCCTCGCCGGCTGGGTGGTGCTGTGCGCCGGCGGGGGCGTGCTGCTGCTCGACGGGTCCGGACGGCGGGTCCACACCGCCGTCGCCACCGCCGAGATCGCGCTCGTCGGGGCGTTCACGGCGCTGGCCCTGACGACCCCGCTGTTCGACACGCTGCCGGTGGCCCTGCCGCTGCCGGCGCTGGCGCTGCTGTCCCTGGGCCTGCCGGTCGGCAAGCTGCTGCTCGCCGGCGCCCCCTCGGTCGTGGCGTGGGTCGCGGAGGGCCCGCGCACCCCCGCCCGCCGTCCCGAGCCGGCCGCCGCCGGCCCGCGGACGCGGGTGGCCACCCTCGCCGTCATCGGCCTGGCCCTGGTCGCCGTCGCGCTCACCACCCCGGCGCCCACCGCCGCTCCCGACGCCCCGGCGACCGCGGGCACCAGCCAGCGCTGAACCGGGTGGACGCCGCCGCCTAGGCTCGTGCCGTGAGTGATCGGCACATCCTGACCGCCGTGGCCTGGCCCTACGCCAACGGCCCGCGGCACATCGGCCACGTCTCCGGCTTCGGCGTCCCCTCGGACGTCTTCAGCCGCTACCACCGCATGGTGGGCGACCGGGTGCTGATGGTCAGCGGCACCGACGAGCACGGGACGCCGATCACCGTCGCCGCCGACGCCGAGGGCGTGACCCCGCGGGAGATCGCCGACCGCAACAACCGGATCATCGTCGGCGACCTGCAGTCGCTCGGGCTGTCCTACGACCTGTTCACGCGGACGACGACGGTCAACCACGCGCGGATCGCGCAGGAGATCTTCCTCGGGCTGCTGAAGAACGGGTACGTCTTCCCGAAGACGACGCTCGGCGCGATCAGCCCGTCGACGGGGCGCACCCTGCCCGACCGCTACATCGAGGGCACCTGCCCGATCTGCGGCTACGACGGCGCCCGCGGCGACCAGTGCGACAACTGCGGCAACCAGCTGGACCCGGTCGACCTGATCAACCCGAAGAGCCGGATCAACGGCGAGACGCCGAAGTTCGTCGAGGAGGAGCACTACTTCCTCGACCTGCCGGCCTTCACCCGCTCCCTCGGCGACTGGCTGGACTCGCGGCGCGGCTGGCGGCCCAACGTCCTGAACTTCGCGAAGAACCTGCTCACCGACCTCAAGCCGCGCAGCTACACCCGCGACATCGACTGGGGTGTCCCGGTGCCGCTCGACGGCTGGCGCGACCGCCCCGACAAGCGCATCTACGTGTGGTTCGACGCCGTCGTCGGCTACCTGTCGGCCTCCATCGAGTGGGCCCGCCGCTCCGGGGACGACGACGCGTGGCGCCAGTGGTGGCAGACGCCGGACTCCGACGCCTACTACTTCATGGGCAAGGACAACATCGTCTTCCACGCCGAGATCTGGCCCGCCCAGCTGCTCGGCTACGACGGCGAGGGCGACAAGGGCGGGACGCCGGGGTCGCTGGGCCGGCTCAACCTGCCGACCGAGGTGGTCTCCAGCGAGTTCCTGACGATGGAGGGGCGCAAGTTCTCCTCCTCCCGCCAGGTGGTCATCTACGTCCGCGACTTCCTGGCCCGCTACGACGCCGACGCGCTGCGCTACTTCATCGCCGCGGCCGGGCCGGAGAGCCAGGACACCGACTTCACCTGGGCGGAGTTCCTGCGGCGCAACAACGACGAGCTGGTCGCCGGCTGGGGCAACCTGGTCAACCGCACGGTGTCGATGGCGGCGAAGAACGTCGGCGCCGTCCCGACGCCGGGCGAGCTGACCGACGCCGACCGCGCGCTGCTCGGGAGCACGCAGGGCGCCTTCGGCCCGGTCGGGGAGCTGCTCTCGCGCAACCGGCAGAAGGCCGCGGCCGCGGAGGCGATGCGGGTGGTCGGCGAGGCGAACAAGTACCTGTCGGACCAGGCGCCGTGGAAGCTCAAGGAGGTCCCGGCCCGCCGGGACACCGTGCTGCACACGGCGCTGCAGGCGGTGAGCGACTGCAACGCGCTGCTCACCCCGTTCCTCCCGCACTCGGCGCAGAAGGTGCACGAGCTGCTCGGCGGCACCGGCGTGTGGTCGCCGGAGCCGCGCGTCGAGGAGGCCACCGACCTCGACGACGGCTCGCCGTACCCGATCATCACCGGCGACTACGACGAGGGCCAGGCGGTCTGGGCCTCCCGGCCGCTGCCACCGGGGACGCCGCTGTCGCCGCCCACCCCGGTCTTCCGGAAGCTGGACGAGTCGATCGTCGAGGAGGAGCTGGCCCGGCTCGAGGGCGGCGAGTGAGCCGGTCGGCGGGGTCGCGGGCCAACCGGAGGGGGGAGAAGCCGCCGTCCCCCGAGCCGCTGCCGGCGCCGGCGGTCGACAGCCACACCCACCTCGACATCGTGCTCAGCGGCTTCCGTCCCGAGGACGGGCAGCCGCCGGCCCCCGAGGACGTCGACGCCGAGATCGCGGAGGCCGCGGCCGTCGGCGTCCCGCGGCTGGTGCAGGTGGGGGTGGACGTCGACTCCTCCCGCTGGTCGGCCGAGCTCGCCGCCCGGCACCCGAACGTGCTGGCCGCCGTCGCGCTGCACCCCAACGAGGCGGGCGCGGGCGCGGCGACCGACGACGCGCTGGCCGAGATCCACCGGCTGGCGGCGCTGCCGCGGGTGCGGGCGCTGGGGGAGACCGGCCTGGACCGCTACCGCACCGGGCCCGACGGCTGGGCGGCTCAGGAGGCCTCCTTCCGGGCGCACATCCGGATCGCCAAGGAGCGCGGCGTGGCGCTGGTCGTCCACGACCGCGACGCGCACGACGAGATCCTGCGGGTGGTCGACGACGAGGGCGCCCCCGAGCACGTCGTGATGCACTGCTTCTCCGGCGACGCCGCGTTCGCCACGGCGTGCGTCGAGCGGGGCTTCGTGCTGTCGTTCGCGGGCACGCTGACGTTCGCCAACGCCGCCTACCTGCGGGAGGCCGCCGCGCTGACGCCGGTCGAGCAGCTGCTGGTGGAGACCGACTCGCCGTTCCTCACCCCGGTGCCGTTCCGCGGCCGGCCCAACGCCTCCCGGCTGGTCCCGCACACCGTGCGCGCGCTCGCCGAGGTCACCGGCGTCGAGCTCGAGGAGCTCTGCGTCCACCTCACCGCCACCGCCGAGCGCGTCTTCGGCAGCTGGTGAAGGACCCCGCTTCCCCTCGGCGCGGGCCCCTGCAGCGGGGGCCGGCTGCCCCCACCCTCGCCGGCGCTCGGCGCGGGACCCTGCGGCGGGGCCGACGGTGGCATCGGAGGGGCACACTGGTCTGCGTGGGCCGCCTCATCGCCGTCGTGCTCTTCATCGCCGTGCTGGTGCCCGGTGTCCTGCTCGCCCGCGCCTGGGCCCTGGCCGCCGGACGCCGTGCCGTCGCCGCAGCGGCGGTCGGGTTCACCACGCCCACGCCGGAGGGGCTCGCCACCCTGACCCGTCAGGCCCAGCACGGACGCCGGGTGCGCCGGCTCGGCTTCCTGCTCGGGCTGGCCGGGATCGGCGTCAGCATCGCGCTGTTCGGCGAGGCGTCGGTCTTCCTGTGGCTCCCGGCTCTCGTCCTCGGGCTGCTGCTGGGCGTCGTCCTCGCCGAGGCGACCCGCCCCCGGCCGCGCTGGCGGACCGGCTCCCCGCCCCGCCGTCCGCGCCAGTCCGAGCTGATCTCGATGGGGCTGCTCTGGTCGATGCGCCTGGTCATCGTCGCCGAGCTGACCGCCGCCGTCCTCATGTGGCAGCGCGGCGAGCTGCCGGACAGCGTCGGTGGGGTCGCCGTCGTCGTCCCACTGGTCGCCTGGGTGCTCGCCGAGGTGGCGCTGCTGCGTGCGCAGGTGCGCCCGCTGCCCGCCGAGGGCGCCGACGTGCCGGTCGACGAGGCGCTGCGCACCTGGACGGCGCACCTGGTCGCCGCGGCGGTCAGCGTGCTGGCGCTGCTGCCTCTGGGGGCCCTGCTGCTGACCGCGGGCATCGACCTCGGCGACCGCGTGACGGCGGGCTTCGACCTGGTGCCCGTGGCGCTCGTCGCCGGGGGCTTCGCCGGGCTGGCCGCCGGCCTCGCCCTCGCCGTCTTCCTGGTCACCTGGCTCAAGCCGATCCGGGTCGACGACCGCGCGCTGACCGTGTGACCTGTGTGATCTGTCGGCCTCCGGCCGACACCGCGACCCATGGCCGTCCCCGGCCTGCGCTGAGCTGATCCGTCGCCCCGCGTCGGGGAGCCTCCGGCCCCCGCGCCGCGGGCCGACCCTCGCGGGGGCGACTCCCCTTGACACCGCGGCCGGGCGCCGTCCCCGGTCTGCGCTGAGCCGCGCCCGGCGCTCGATCGCGGGCTCACCCGGCGTGGGCTTGCTCACCCCTCCGGCCTCACGCTGCGCACTCGTCACACGCGTCCCACGCGGCGCGGCCGTCACGGACCGTGTCGGCGCGTCCCCGAGTCGACACATCGCCTCGCTGGTTCACTCGTCGCGCACCGTCGCCAGACAGATCGTGTCCGTTATCGTGTCGTGACCAGCCGGGGTGGGGACCGTCCCGGAGGGCACCACGACCGGGAGCTCCGTCTCCCGGTCGTCTGCCGTCCGGGCCGGGACGTGCTCGGTACCCGCCAGCCGGCGTGGTGCCCGTGCGCGCCTCTACCCGGGTCTCCTGAGCCCTGGAAGAGTCGTGCCCCGATCGCTGAAGTCCGTCCTCTTCGCCCTGGTCCTGCTGGGACTCGTGGGCGGCTCCGCGGCCTACGTCGCCGCGCAGAAGTCCGTGACGCTGACCGTCGACGGGCAGGCGCGCGAGGTCCGCACCTACGCCGGCACCGTCGGTGACGTGCTCGAGGAGGAGGGGCTGCAGACGCAGTCGCACGACGTCGTCCTGCCGGACGCCGCCGCTCCCGTCGCCGATGGTGACACCGTGGTGGTCAACCGCGCCCGCCCGCTCACCCTCACCGTGGACGGCGTGCAGAGCGAGGTCTACGTGACCGCGCTGTCGGTCGACGAGGCGCTGGCCCAGCTCGGCTACCGCGCCGAGGACCTGGTCGTCTCCGCCAGCCGCAGCGAGCGCCTCCCGCTCGACGGCATGGAGTTGTCGATCACCACGCCCAAGCCCGTGACGCTCGTCGTCGACGGCCAGGAGCGCGTCGTCACCACCACCGCGGCCACCGCCGGTGACCTGCTCGTCGAGCAGGGGATCGCGCTCGGCGCGACCGACCGCACCAGCATGTACCCGGACCAGGCGCTGCTGGCCCACATGCGGCTGCAGGTCTTCCGCGTGCAGGTCAGCGAGGTCGCCGTCCCCACGCCGATCGACTACCGGACCGTCGAGACCGAGGACCCCAACGCTCTCGAGGGCGACGAGACGGTCACGCAGGAGGGCGTCGAGGGCGAGCAGGTGACCACCTACCGGGTCACCGTCACCGACGGCGTCGAGACCGGCCGCGAGCAGCTGGCCACCACGGTCACCCGCGAGCCGGTCGACGAGCTGGTCACCGTCGGCACCAAGGAGCGCCCGGTCTCCGCCGGCAACAAGCCCAGCGCCGACGGCCTGAACTGGGCCGCCCTGGCGGCGTGCGAGTCCGGCGGCCGCCCCCACGCGGTCAGCGGCAGCGGCAAGTACCGGGGCATGTACCAGTTCTCCCAGAGCACGTGGAACGCTGTCGGCGGCAGCGGCGACCCGGCCGCCGCCTCGGCCGACGAGCAGACCTACCGTGCGCAGCTGCTCTACCAGCGCTCCGGCGCCGGCCAGTGGCCGCACTGCGGTTCGCGCCTCTTCAACTGATCGGACCCTGCTGAGCTGAGCACCCCACCCGAGCAGGCCGACGGGCTGCTGGGCCCGGCCGCCATCCGCGACCTGGCCCAGCAGCTCGACCTGCGTCCGACCAAGACCCTCGGGCAGAACTTCCTGCACGACGCCAACACCATCCGGCGGATCGTGCGCACCGCCGAGCTCACCCCGGAGGACGTCGTCCTCGAGGTCGGCCCGGGGCTGGGCTCGCTGACCCTCGGTCTGCTGCCCGCCGGCGCGCACGTCACCGCCGTCGAGATCGACCCCCGGCTGGCCGCGCTGCTGCCGCGCACCGTGGCCGAGCGCGCTCCCGAGATGGCCGACCGGCTCACCGTCGTCGAGGCCGATGCGCTGCGCATCCGCGAGGTCCCGGGGCCCGCTCCGACGGCGCTGGTGGCCAACCTGCCGTACAACGTGGCGGTGCCCGTCCTGCTGCACCTGCTGGAGCTGCTGCCGACACTGCGGCGCGCGCTCGTCCTCGTCCAGGCCGAGGTCGCCGAGCGGCTCGCCGCGGCCCCCGGCTCGCCGGCCTACGGCGTGCCATCGGTGAAGGCCGCCTGGTACGGCGACGTGCGGCGGGCCGGCAACGTCGGACGGCGGGTCTTCTGGCCCGAGCCCAACGTCGACTCCGGCCTGGTCGCCCTGGACCGCCGTCCACCGCCACCGGGGGACCGGGCGGCCACCTTCGCCGTCGTCGACGCCGCCTTCGCCACCCGCCGCAAGGGACTGCGCGCGGCGCTGGCCCGCTGGGCGGGCAGCCCGGTGGCCGCCGAGGCCCGGCTGCGCGCCGCCGGCATCGACCCGACCACCCGCGGCGAGCAGCTGTCGGTCGAGGACTTCGCCCGACTGGCCGCGACGGAGGTCCCGGCATGAGCTGGTCCTCACCCGGCGGTCCCGGCCGGCTGGCCGGGGACGGCGCCGTCGTCGCCCGTGCTCCCGCCAAGGTCAACGTGCACCTCGCGGTCGGGCCGCTGCGCTCCGACGGCTTCCACGAGCTGCGCACCGTCTACCTGGCCGTCTCGCTGTTCGACACGGTGACCGTGCGGCCCGGCGACGGGCTCTCCCTCGCCGTCACCGGCGAGGGGACGACGGGCAGCGGTGGCGACGCCGTCCCGACCGACCGCCGCAACCTCGTCTGGCGGGCCGCCGAGCTGCTGGCCGAGCAGGCCGGGGTGCCCGCCGACGCCGCCATCACCATCGACAAGTCGATCCCGGCCGCAGCGGGGCTGGCCGGGGGCAGCGCGGACGCCGCCGCGGCGCTGGTCGCCCTCGACGCGCTGTGGGGCACCCACGCCACCCGCGGCGAGCTGACGGCGCTGGCCGCGCGCCTCGGCAGCGACGTCCCGTTCAGCCTGCTCGGCGGGGTGGCCCTGGGCTCCGGGCGCGGGGAGCAGCTGTCGCCGGTGCTGGCCCGCCGCCGCTGGGACTGGGTGCTCGGCATCGCCGGGGAGGGGCTGTCCACGCCGGCGGTCTACGCCGAGCTGGACCGGCTGCGGGCCGCGGGCCGGGTGCCCGACGGGGAGGAGCTCTGCGCGCCCGACCCGGTGATCGCGGCGCTGCGCAGCGGGCCGGTCCCGGCGCTGGCCGCCGCGCTCGGCAACGACCTGCAGCCCCCGGCGCTCTCGCTGCGGCCGGACCTGCGGCGGGCGCTGCGCGCGGCGACCTCGGCCGGGGCCGCCGGCGCGCTGGTCAGCGGGTCGGGCCCGACGGTCGCGGCGCTCGCCGAGGACGAGGACTCCGCCGTCCGGCTGACCGCGGCGCTGGCCGGGGAGGGCGTCTACCGCACCGTCCGGGCGGTGCACGGACCGGTGCCCGGCGCGCGGCTGGTCGGCTGAAGAAGGACCCCGTCCCACCCGCCCTTCGCAGGCTCAGGGCGGTGCCCTGGACGGGGCCGCCCCTCACCCCCCACCGCTCGCAGGCTCGCGGCGTGACCCGTCGGGACGGCGACCGGTCGAGGGCTGCAGGTGCGCCAGGCCGTTGTAGGCGAGGTCGACCAGGTGCGCGGCGACCTCCTCCTTGCTCGGCGAGCGGCGCTCCAGCCACCACTGCCCGACCAGGGCGACCATCCCGACCAGCGCCTGGCTGTAGAGCTCGGCCAGCGCCGGGTCGTGGCCGCGGGCGCTGAATTGCGCGCCGAGGACGTGCTCCACCCGGTGCGCGACCTCCCCGAGCAGGGACGCGTAGCCGTCGGGCGGGTCGGTGACGGGGGAGTCGCGGGAGAGCACCCGGAAGCCGTCGGTGTCCTCCTCGATGTAGTCGAACAGGACGAGCGCGGCGCGCTCCAGCAGCTCGCGCGGGGAGCCGCCGGCGGCCAGGGCGGAGGTGAAGCGGTCCAGCAGCCGTTGCATCTCCCGGTCGACGACGACGGTGTAGAGCCCCTCCTTGCCGCCGAAGTGCTCGTACACCACGGGCTTGCTGACGTCGGCGCGCGCGGCGAGCTCCTCGATGGAGGTGCCGTCGTAGCCGCGCTGGGCGAAGACCTCCCGGCCGACGTCGAGCAGCTGCTGGCGCCGCTGGGCGCCGGTCATCCGCACCCGGGGCCGCGCCGCGCTGCCCGTCGTCCCCCGGCCCCGTCCAGAGGCTCGCCCTGAGCCTGCGAAGGGTGAGGGGGACGGGGTGCTTCTCAGGACGCGGCCGTCACCGGCTGGCGGCGCTTGGCCGCCAGCCGGACCGGGTCGGGCCACTTGACGCCGTGCGCCCAGCCCAGCTTCTCGAACACCCAGATGACCCGGGCGCTGATGTCGACCTGCCCCCGCAGCACGCCGTGCCTGGCGCAGGTCGGGTCGGCGTGGTGCAGGTTGTGCCACGACTCCCCGGCGCTGAGGATCGCCAGCGGCCAGAAGTTCGTGGCGCGGTCCCGCGAGACGAACGGCCGGTCACCCACCACGTGGCAGACGGAGTTGATCGACCAGGTCACGTGGTGCAGCAGCGCGACCCGCACCAGCCCGGCCCAGAAGAACGCCGTCCACGCGCCGGTCCAGCTCGCCGTTGCCAGGCCGCCGATGACGGCCGGCAGCGCGAGGCTGAGGAACGCCCACACGACGAACAGCCGGCTGGTGCGGCGCAGGCCGGTGTCCTTGAGCAGGTCGGGGGCGTAGCGCTCGGCGCTGGTCTGCCGGCGGTCGAACAGCCAGCCCAGGTGGGCGTGCCACATGCCCTTGAGCAGCGCGCGGGCGTCGGTGCCGTAACGCCACGGCGAGTGCGGGTCGCCCTCGCGGTCGGAGAAGGCGTGGTGCCGGCGGTGGTCGGCCACCCACTGCACGACCGGGCCCTGGATCGCCATGCAGCCGACGACGGCCAGCGCGATCCGCAGCGGCCGCGCGGCCTTGAACGAGCCGTGGGTGAAGTGCCGGTGGTATCCGACGGTGATGCCCAGCAGCGTGAGGGAGTAGAAGCCGACGGCCAGACCCACGTCGAGCCAGGACAGGCCCCAGCCCCACACGGCGGGGACGACGGCGGCGAGGGCGAGGAACGGTACGACGACGAAGACGTAGAGGGTGACCTGCTCCAACGCCCCCTTCTCCTTGCCGAGGGCGTTCGCCGGGAGACCGGCGTCGGGGGCGGCCGGCCGGAGGACCGGGGCCGTGGGCCGGGTGCGGGCAGGAGCGGACAAGCGGCCTCCAGGTCGCGTCGTGCGGTCCGGCGAGGCCGCCGTACCGGTACGGAACCGTAAGCTACGTCACCGTAGGGAACCCCGCCCGCCGGGCGCGGGGGTCGGAGCCCGGCGGGGCGGACGCCTAGGCTCTCGGAGGGCGCCGGTCCGGTGTCCGTGCCGCCCGCGATGGGGGATGGGGTAATCGGCAGCCCGCCGGCCTTTGGAGCCGGGAAGTCTCGGTTCGAGTCCGAGTCCCCCAGCAACGACAGACGCCCGAGGCCGAGGAGATCCGTGTCCGAACCGCTGCCGCCCGGTGCCGCTCCCGAGGGCGGGATCGCCGCCGTCGTCGTCCTCGCCGCCGGGCAGGGCACCCGGATGAGGTCGTCGACGCCCAAGGTGCTGCACGCCCTCGGTGGACGCAGCATGCTCGGCCACGTCCTGGCCGCGACCGCGCCGCTCGCCCCTCGGCACACGCTCGTGGTGGTCGGCGCCGGCCGGGAGGCCGTGGGGGAGCACCTGGCGCAGGTCGCCCCCCAGGCCCGGCCGGTCGTGCAGGAGGAGCAGCGCGGGTCCGGGCACGCCGCGGCGGTGGCGCTGGCCGCCGTCCCCGACCTCCAGGGCCCTGTGCTGCTGGTCAACGGCGACGCCCCGCTGCTGCGCCCCGAGACGGTGACGGCGGTGGTCGACGCGCACCGCGCCGCCGGCAACGTGCTCACCGTGCTGACCGCCGAGGTCGACGACCCCACCGGCCTGGGCCGGATCGTGCGGGACGCCGACGGCGCGGTGCGGGCCATCGTGGAGCAGCGCGACGCCACCCCCGAGCAGCGCGCCATCCGCGAGGTCAACGCCGGCGTCTACGTCGGCGAGGCCGCTGCGCTGCGCCGGACGCTGGCTTCCCTGGGCGAGGACAACGACCAGGGCGAGCAGTACCTCACCGACGTCCTCGGCCTGCTCGTCGCCGAGGGCGCCCCGGTCGGCGGTGCCCCCGCCGAGGACCCGGTCGACGTGCTCGGCTGCAACGACCACCGTGAGCTCGCCGCCCGCCGGCGGACCCTCAACGACCGCGTGCTCGACGACCTGATGCGCGCCGGCGTCACCGTCGTGGACCCGGCCACCACCTGGGTCGACGTCACCGTCACCGTCGCGGCGGACGCGATGCTCGAGCCCGGCGTCCAGCTCCGGGGGACGACGTCGGTCGCGACCGGCGCCGTCGTCGGACCGGACACCACCCTCGTCGACACCACCGTCGAGGAGGGCGCGAGCGTGGTCCGCTCGCACGTCCTCGGCGCGGTCGTCGGCCCCCGCGCCACCGTCGGCCCGTTCAGCTACCTGCGGCCGGGCACCCGGCTGGCCGCCGGCTCGAAGGTCGGCGCCTTCGTCGAGACCAAGAACGTGCAGGTCGGCGAGGACTCCAAGGTGCCGCACCTCTCCTACGTCGGCGACGCCACGATCGGGCGGGGCTCGAACGTCGGCGCGGCGACGGTCTTCGTGAACTACGACGGCGTCGAGAAGCACCACACGCGGGTCGGCGACCACGTGCGCATCGGCTCGGACACCATGCTCGTGGCGCCGGTCACCGTGGGGGACGGCGCCTACACCGCGGCCGGCTCGGTGATCACCAACGACGTCCCCCCGGGGGCGATGGGCGTCGCGCGGGCGCGCCAGCGCAATGTGGCAGGCTGGGTACGTCGGCGTCGTCCCGGGACGGCTGCCGCGCAGGCCGCCGAGGCGGCTGGGGATGCAGGGGCCGAGGCGGCGGCCGACACTCGCGCGGAGGCGTCCGAGTAGGGCCCGCCGGTCGCCCGACCGACGGACGAGCAGGGGTGGACGAGCCGATGAGCGCGATCCGGCAGGCGACCAGCAAGAGCCTGATGCTCTTCTCCGGCCGGGCCTTCCCCGAGCTGACCGACGAGATCGCCGGGCACCTCGGCGTGACGCCGACCCCCACCGCGTCCTACGAGTTCGCCAACGGCGAGCTCTTCGTCCGCTTCGAGGAGTCCGTCCGCGGCTCCGACGCCTTCATCGTCCAGAGCCACACCGCGCCGATCAACACCTGGCTCATGGAGCAGCTGCTCATGGTGGACGCTGCCAAGCGCGCGTCGGCCAAGCGGATCACGGTGGTCGTGCCGTTCTTCCCCTACGCCCGGCAGGACAAGAAGCACCGCGGCCGCGAGCCCATCTCCGCCCGCCTCGTCGCCGACATGTTCAAGACCGCCGGTGCCGACCGGCTGATGACCGTCGACCTGCACACCGCGCAGATCCAGGGCTTCTTCGACGGCCCGGTCGACCACCTCTTCGCCCTCGACCTGCTCGTCGGGCACGTCTGCGAGCGCTGGGGCGACCGCGACATCACCGTGGTCTCACCGGACTCCGGGCGGGTGCGCGTCTCCGAGCGGTGGAGCGACAAGCTCGGCGGCGTCCCGCTGGCCTTCATCCACAAGACCCGCGACCCGATGAAGCCCAACGAGGTCGTCGCCAACCGCGTCGTCGGTGAGGTCGAGGGCCGGGTCTGCATCCTGGTCGACGACATGATCGACACCGGCGGCACGATCGTGAAGGCCGCCGAGACGCTGTTCGACGCGGGCGCCGCCGACGTCATCGTCTGTGCCACGCACGGCGTGCTCTCCGGCCCGGCGGTCGACCGGTTGAAGAACAGCCGGATCAGCGAGGTCATCGTGACCAACACGCTGCCCATCGAGCCGGCCCGCCAGTTCGACAAGCTCACCGTCCTGTCCATCGCCCCGCTGCTGGCGCGGGCGATCAAGGAGGTCTTCGAGGACGGCTCCGTGACGAGCCTCTTCGGCGGCGCGAGCTAACTGTCGGCCTACCGGCGGACACCGCGGCCATGACACCGCGGTCCTCCGGACCGCACCGCGGCCAGGTGCCGTGCCCCTGCTGAGCTGAGCCCTCCCCGTGCCCCGGTCGGGAGGCCCTCCGGGCCCCCGCGACCGGTTCACTCCGGCCACCTGCCGTCCCGGCTCGAGTGCCGGCCTCTTGCCTACCCGCACGGCGGTCCTGCGGCGTCAGGTACCGTGGAGGAGTTGCCCGGCGAGGGAGACGGTCCGCCGTACTCCGTGATCGACGTGCGTGTGCCTCCAGGGGCGTGCCGCGCCGTGTGCCGGCCACCGACCCGGATCCACCTCCCGAGGAGCACACCACCGTGGCTGACTTCCGCCTCGTCGCCGAGGCCCGCACCGAGTTCGGCAAGGGCAGCGCCCGCCGCACCCGCCGGGCCGGCCGCATCCCCGCCGTCCTCTACGGGCACGGCCAGGACGTCGTGCACCTGTCGCTGCCGGCCCGCGAGTTCGCCGCGGCGCTGCGCAACGGCGGCTCCAACGTCCTGCTGACCGTCGTCCTCGACGGCCGGGAGGAGCTGGCGCTCACCAAGTCGGTGCAGCGCGACCCGCTGACCCGCGTCCACGAGCACGTCGACCTGCTCCTGGTCCGCCGCGGCGAGCGGACCACCGTCGACGTGCCGATCGTCATCGTCGGTGAGCCCGGCGTCGACGCGATCGCGAACCACCAGCTGAACACCGTCTCGATCGAGGCGGACGCCACGAACCTGCCCGAGACGATCGAGGTCGACGTCACCGGTCACACCGCGGGGCAGAACATCATCGCGGCCGACCTGGGGCTGCCCGCCGGCGCGACGCTGGTCACCGACCCCGAGGCGCTCGTCATCGGCTTCCTGGGCGCCCCGACCGCCGAGGCCCTCGAGGCCGAGCTCGCCGAGGCCGAGGCCGAGGCCGGCATCGAGCGCGAGGAGTCCGCCGAGCCCGCCGAGGGCGTCGGCCAGGGCGACGTCGTCCCCGAGCCGCAGGAGCAGGGCAGCGGGGAGTCGATGGAGTCGGCCGAGAAGGGCTGAGGTCGACCCTGAGCGAGAACACGACCCGCAGGGGCGCCGGCGACGCCGGCGCCCCTGCGGCTGTGTCCGAGGGGCCCTTCCTCGTCGTGGGGCTGGGCAACCCCGGCTCCTCCTACGCCGGCAACCGGCACAACGTCGGCGCGATGGTGCTCGACGAGCTCGCCGCCCGCGCCGGGATGAAGCTGTCCCCCGGCAAGGGGAAGCGGGCGCGGACGCTGATCGGCGAGGGACGGCTGGCCGGCCGCCGCGTCGTGCTGGCCCGGCCCACGTCCTACATGAACGAGTCCGGCGGCCCGGTCCGCGGCCTGCTCGACTACCACTCCATCCCGCCCACCGACCTCGTCGTGCTGCACGACGAGCTCGACATCCCCTTCGCCAGCGTGCGGCTCAAGCGCGGCGGCGGCGAGGGCGGCCACAACGGCCTGCGGTCGATCACCCGCTCCACCGGCACGAAGGACTACCTCCGGGTACGCGTCGGCATCGGCCGCCCGCCCGGCCGCCAGGACCCCGCCGACTTCGTGCTCAAGGACTTCTCCGCGACCGAGCGCAAGGAGCTCGGCCTCCTGGTCGCCGAGGCCGCCGACGCGACCGAGGAGCTCCTCGCGCAGGGCCTCGAGGCGGCGCAGAACGTCGTCCACCCCCGCACCTGACCGGGCGCCCCGGGTGGGTGACCCACCGTCCCCAACGGGTGAACGAGTCCCCCCCCGCATTGACCCACCCGTGACGCGCTGTGATGGTCGATCCGACGTCGGGCGCCGTGCCCGGGCGGATTCGCTGCTCATGGACGAGTGGTCGCCCACGTACGAGTGATGCCGACTACACGTTGTCACGTGTGTCCGGGGGGGGACCGTGCTGCTCGACCAGTCCACCATTCGACTAGGGACGGCGTCCCGTGCGCTCGCGGAGCCGCCGTCCGCCCTGCGCCGTCCTCGGCTGTGGCGTGGCGGCGCCGCCTGGGCCGGCCGCTACTCGCGCGCCCTCACCGGCTTCGAGGTCGTGGCCGCCGCGGTCGCCGCCTGGACCGTCCTCGGCGCCCACCCGGACGCCTCACCGACGACCTCGCTGTTCTGGGCCAGCCTCGGCCTCGTCGTCGTCTGGCCGGTGCTGCTGCACGCCACCGGCGCCCACGCCGAGCGGGTCTTCGGCACCGGCAGCGACGAGTACCGCGCCGTCGGGAAGGCCGGCTTCGTCCTGCTGGCTGTCGCCGGCTTCGCTTCCTACGCCGCCGACCTCGACCTCAGCCGGGCTCTGGTCGTCGGCGCCGTCCCCGCGCTGACCCTGGGCACCCTGCTCGGCCGGTTCGCCGCCCGCTGCACGCTGCGCGGCCTGCGCGCGCAGGGCCGCTGCACCAAGCGGGTCGTCGTCGTGGGGCGCGGCACCGCCGCCCTCGAGCTGGTCGACCGGCTGCGCCGCGAGCGGTTCGCCGGGCTGGAGGTCGTCGCCGCCTGCGTCACCCCCGACGACCGCGATCGGGTGTCCCGCGTCGCCGGCGTCCCCGTCGCCGGTCTGGACGACGTCCTGACGCTGGCCGGCCACCTCGGTGCGGACACCATCGCCGTCACCTCCGCCAGCGAGACCGCCTCGCAGTACCTGCGCTCGCTGTCCTGGCAGCTGGAGGGCACCGGCATCGAGCTGCTCGTCGCGCCCGGCCTCGTCGAGGTCGCCGGCCCGCGGCTGCACATCCGCCCGTTCGAGGGGCTGCCGCTGCTGTCGGTGGAGCAGCCGCGCTTCGAGGGCTGGCAGCGGGTGATCAAGGGCGGCATGGACCGCGCCGTCGCCGCCCTGGCGCTGGTGCTCCTCGCCCCGGTCCTGCTCGCGATCGCCCTCGCCGTCAAGGTGACCAGCCCCGGCCCGGTGCTCTACCGCCAGGAGCGGGTCGGCGTGAACGGGCAGGCCTTCACGATGCTGAAGTTCCGCAGCATGGTCGTCGACGCCGACCGCCAGGTCGACGCGCTGCAGGCGCAGAACATCTCCGACGGCCTGCTGTTCAAGATGCGCGTGGACCCGCGGGTCACCCCGGTCGGCCGGGTGCTGCGCCGGCTGTCACTGGACGAGCTGCCGCAGCTGTTCAACGTCCTCGGCGGCTCCATGTCGCTGGTCGGCCCACGCCCGCCGCTGCCCGGTGAGGTCGCCCGCTACGACACGTCGGTCAGCCGCCGGCTGCTGGTCAAGCCCGGGCTCACCGGGCTGTGGCAGATCTCCGGGCGCTCAGACCTGCCGTGGGAGGAGTCCGTGCGGCTGGACCTGCGCTACGTCGAGAACTGGTCGCTGGCGATGGACCTGCTGATCCTCGTCAAGACCGTGCGCGCCGTCGTCAGCAGCTCCGGGGCCTACTGAAAGGACCACCCTCCCCCCCCTTGAAGGACCCCCTCGCCCCCCGCCACTCGCAGGCTCGGCGCGGGCCCCTGAAGGGTGGCCGTTCCAGCACCTCACCAGGCTCGGCGTGGGCCTCCGAAGGGTGGCCGTTCCAGCACCACACCGGGCTCGGCGCGGGCCTCTGAAGGGTGGCCGTTCCAGCACCACACCGGGCTCGGCGCGGGCCCTGAGGGGCGGCCTCCCTGCCCCCGACCGCGGCAACGAGGCGCCCTGCACGGCCGTGCCCCGTGCGGGTGAGGGCACCCCCCGCACACCTCCCCACGAGCGCGGTGTCCGTCGATGCTCACCCAGGGCGACGGAACCGCGCGTCCCGCACGCAGACGGCGTCCGACCTGCTCGGACGCGAGACGGAGGCCCCCGGTGGACCACGTGAGCATCGCCATGGTCGGCACGCGCGGCGTGCCGGCCCGGTACGGCGGCTTCGAGACGGCCGTGGAGGAGATCGGCCGCCGGCTGGCCGACGCCGGGCACCGGGTGGTCGTGTACTGCCGCACGGTCCCCGGGGCGCAGGAGCCGCCGCCGGCCGAGCACCTGGGCATGGAGCTGGTGCACCTGCCGGCCGCCCGCCGCCGGTCGCTCGAGACCCTCAGCCACACGGCCCTGTCGGTCCGCCACCTGCTGGCCCACCGCACCGACGCAGCCATCCTGTTCAACGCGGCGAACTCGCCGCTGCTGCCGGCGCTGCGCGCCGCCCGCATCCCGGTCGCCACGCACGTCGACGGCCTGGAGTGGAAGCGGGCCAAGTGGGGCGGCACGGGACGGCGCTACTACCGGGCCGCGGAGGCGCTCGCCGTCCGCTGGTCCGACGCGCTCATCGCCGACGCGCAGGGCATCGCGGACTACTACCGCGACGCCTTCGCCGCCCCCACCACGCTGCTGACCTACGGCGCGCCGCTCATCGAGCCCGGCGCGCATCGGCTGGCCGAGCTCGGCCTCGAGCCGCGCGGCTACCACCTGGTGGTCGCCCGGTTCGAGCCGGAGAACCACGTCGACGTCATCGTCGAGGGCTACGCAGCCAGCACGGCCACCAAGCCGCTGGTCGTCGTCGGCTCGGCGCCCTACGCCGACGCGTACACCGCCCGCGTGCACGGCCTCGCCGACGACCGGGTGCGCTTCCTCGGCGGCGTCTGGGACCAGGAGCTGCTCGACCAGCTGTACGCAAACTGCGCCACCTACCTGCACGGGCACTCCGTGGGCGGCACCAACCCCTCGCTGCTGCGCGCGATCGGCGCCGGCGCCGCGGTCACCGCCTTCGACGTCGACTTCAACCGCGAGGTGGTCGCCGACGCGGGGCGGTACTTCCGCACCCCGGCCGACGTCGCCCGCGAGGTCGTCGCGGTCGAGGCCGATCCGGAGCGGGTCACCCGCTCCGGGCAGCGCGCCCGCGAGCTGGCCGGCGGCTACGACTGGGACTCCGTCGCCGCCGGCTACGGGGAGCTCGCCCGCGCGCTGGCCGAGCGGCGCTTCCCGGCCCGCCGTCCCTCGGGGCGCCGCCGGCCGACCGCGGCGGACGCGCCGCCGGCCCCGCGCCCGGCGCAGCGGCCGGCCGACGTCGTCCCGCTGCCCGCGCCCGCCCCGGCGGTCGAGGACCTCCCGGTGGTGCGGCCGTGACCGCAGCCGTCGGGGCCCGCCCGGCCGACGACCTGCGGACGACGGTCCGCCGGCTGGCCGCCGCGCAGAAGGGCGCCACCGGAGCCCCGGCCTACTCGCGCTTCGTCAACCGCCCGCTCGGCCGCCTGTTCGCCGCGCTGGCCTTCCACGCCGGGCTCACGCCGAACGCGGTCACCGCGGTCAGCGCCGCGTTCACCGCCACCGGCGTCGCGCTGCTCGCCCTGGCGCCGCCCTCGGTGCCCATGGGTCTGTCGGTCGCCGCCTGCCTGGTGCTCGGGTACGCGCTCGACGCCGCCGACGGGCAGCTGGCCCGGCTGCGCGGCGGCGGCTCACCGGCGGGGGAGTGGCTCGACCACATGGTCGACGCCGCCAAGGCCTCCAGCCTGCACCTGGCCGTGCTGATCGGCTGGTACCGCGCCGACGTCGTCGACGAGATCTGGCTGCTGGTGCCGCTGGGCTACTGCGTGGTCGACGCCGTCACCTACTTCGGCACGATGCTCAACGAGGCGCTGCGCGCCCAGCACGGGGTCGCCACCCGGGCGCAGCGCACCGCCCAGCGGGTCGGCGTGGGCCGCTCGCTGCTGACGCTGCCGACCGACTACGGCCTGCTGGCCTGCGTCTTCGTCCTCTTCGGGGCGCCCCCGCTGTTCGTCCCGACCTACACCGTCCTCTTCCTGGCGGCGGCCGGCTTCCTCGCCCTCGCCTCGGTCAAGTGGTTCCGCGAGATGGGCAGGTTGCCGCGATGAGTGTCCCCGAGAACCGGCCGGCGCCCTCGCTCCGACGTGAGGCGATCGGTGGCGCGGTCGCGGCGCTGGTCGTGCTGGCGATCGTCCTCCTCGGCCTCCTGGTCCGCGGTGGGAACGACGGCGACGTCGCGGCGGCCGGGACGGCGACGTCGTCCCCCGCTGCTCCCAGCAGCGCTGCCGGGGCCGCTCCGACGACGCCTCCGGAGGAGGCGGCGCCGGCGACCGCCGACGAGGCGGCCCCGGGTGACGCCGCCGAGCTGCCCCGCAGCCTGCCTGCGGTCGCGTTCGACGAGGAGGCCGCGGGTGAGGACGGCGTCCGCGGCCAGGTCGTCTCCCTCGAGGGGATCGACGGGACCGCGGAGGGCGTGGGCAACGTCGCCGGGCCGGCCCTGCGCGCCACCGTGCGCCTGACCAACGGGACGGCGGACCCCGTCGACCTCGGCATGGTGAGCATCACCCTCACCCACGGGCCGGCCCACACGCCGGCCTCGCCGCTGGACGACCCCTCGCGGGCCCCGTTCGCGGGGACGCTGGACCCCGGGGGGTCCACCGAGGGCGTCTACGTCTTCACCGTGCCCGAGGACGACCGCGAGGTCGTCACCCTGACCGTCGGCTACGGAGCCGGCGTCCCGTTCCTGGTCTTCGCCGGCGCGGTCGGCTGACGCCTCCCCACCAGCTCCACCCCTGCAGGGCCCCGGCGGTTTCGCCGGGGCCCTGCGCGCATCGCCGACAGGCCCGGATGTCACCCACAGTGATGAGCCACGGAGCGTGGTCAGCGTTGACCTGGGACTCGTCACCGCATCGGGGGATGCCGGGGCCCCGGCGGTGACGCTTAGTGTCCGTCTGCTGGTCCGTGGAGACCGGCGAGTCGTGCTGCACGAGCGGGGGAATCACATGTCTTCACTGTCGGCCGCCTGGGGGAAGCCCCTCCTGGCCGGCCTCCTCAGCCTCTTGGTGGGGGTCGGGACGGCGGCACTGCCGGCATCCGCCCTGGCCGACACCGCGCCGCTGGACGCGGCGGCCCCGACGACGCCCACCACGGTGAGCGCCGACCCGCTGCCCACGGTCCAGATCAACGGCGTCGCGTGGGCGCAGACGGTCGTCGGCAACACGGTCTACGTCGCCGGCAGGTTCACCAGCGCGCGCCCGGCCGGAGCCCGCGCGGGCACGTCAGAAACGCCGCGCAACAACCTGCTCGCCTACGACATCCGCACCGGCGAGCTGATCACCTCCTTCGCGCCCAGCCTCAACGCGCAGGCCGTGGCGCTGGCGGTCTCGCCGGACGGCTCCCGCCTCTACGTCGGCGGCGATTTCACCCAGGCCAACGGTCAGGTCCGCAACCGGATCGCGGCGTACGACACGGCGACGGGGCAGCTGGTCAGCTCGTTCCGCCCGTCCGCCAACAGCCAGGTGCGGGCGATCGCGGCCACCAACACGACCGTCTACTTCGGGGGTCAGTTCTCCGCGGTCGGGAGTTCCGCGCGCAACCGGCTCGCGGCCGCGCGGGCCAGTGACGGCGCGCTGCTGGCGTGGGCGCCGCAGCCAGGGGTCGGCTCGACGGCCGGCAACCGGGACGGCAACACCACGACCAGCCGGGACGTCATGGCCATGGTCCTGGCCGGCACCAACCAGGTCGTCGTCGGCGGGCGGTTCGACTCGCTGAACGGCACCAAGGCCACCGGCGTGGGGGCGCTCGACGCCACGACCGGTGCCACCAAGACGTTCGCGCTGAACGGCCACCTGACCAACCAGGGCATCAACTCCGCCGTCTACAGCCTCAGCACCGACGGCACCAACGTGTACGGCACCGCCTACGACTACTTCGGCCCGGGTGACCTCGAGGGCACCTTCGCCGCCAGCGCCAACGGCGGCACGGTCCGCTGGTTCGCCGACTGCCGCGGGGACACCTACTCCTCCTTCCCGATGAAGGGGGCCGTCTACACGGCGTCGCACGCGCACGACTGCCGCAACATCGGCAGCTTCGCCGACACGGACCCGAGGAGCTTCTGGCACGCCAACGCCTTCAGCATCGCGGCGGCGGGCGTCAACACCACCGCCAACAACTGGAACGGCGGCCGGCTCGCCGGCCAGCCCGCCCCCGCGCACCTGGCGTGGCACCCGCTGTTCGACGCCGGCAGCTTCACCGGTCAGTTCCAGGCCGGCTGGACGGTCTCGGCCAACTCGCAGTACGTCGTCTACGGCGGTGAGTTCCCGTTCGTGAACGACGTCGCCCAGCAGGGCCTGGTGCGTTTCGCCCTGCCGACCGCGGCGCCGAACAAGGTCAAGCCGCGGACGTCGGGGACGTTCGCCCCCACGGCCACGATGAACCCGGGCGCGGTGCGGGTCTCCTGGCCGGCCGTCTGGGACCAGGACAACGAGTACCTCACCTACCGCGTCCACCGCGACGGCACGACCGGGACGCCGGCCTGCGAGGTCGTGCAGCCGTCGCGGTGGTGGAAGCTGCCGACGTACAGCTGCTCGGACACCGGTGCCACCGCGGGCTCGCACACCTATCGGGTCGTCGCCGTCGACGCGTTCGGCAACAGCCTGACCTCCAGCACGATCACGGCGACCGTCCCGTCCGGCAGCGCCGGCAGCGCCAGCCGTCCCTACGACACGATGGTGGACGGCGACGGCGCGGTCGACCACTGGCGCCTGGGCGAGACGTCCGGCACGACGGCCTACGACTACGCCGGTCCGAACAACATGACCGTCGGCTCCGGCGTGACCCGCAACGTCACCGGCGCGATCGCCGGCGACGGGGACAAGGCGTACCGGTTCAACGGGACCTCCGCCGGTTCCGCCGCCACCCAGACCGCCCAGGCCAGCCCGCAGGTCTTCACCGTGGAGGCGTGGTTCCAGACCACGACCACCGGCGGCGGGAAGATCGTCGGCTTCGGCAACGCGCGCACCGGTCTGAGCACGTCCTACGACCGGCACGTCTACATGGACGCGCAGGGCCGGGTGTACTTCGGCGTGTACAACGGGGCCAAGCGCACCGTGCAGAGCACCGCCGCGTTCAACGACGGTCGCTGGCACCACGTCGCCGGCACCCTCAGCCCCAGCGGCCTGGCGCTCTACGTCGACGGCGCGCTGGTCAGCAGCCGCACGGACGTGACGACCGCCAACCCCATCACGGGTTACTGGCGGGTCGGCGGCGACACCAGCTGGGCCACGGGTCTGGACTGGTTCGCCGGGCAGATCGACGAGGTCGCCGTCTACTCCCGTGCCCTCTCCGCCGCGGAGATGGCCGACCACCACCGGGCCGGGACGACCGGGCAGGCGCCCAACACGGCTCCGACGGCGGCGTTCACCTCCGCGGTGAGCGGGCTGGCGGTGTCGGTGGACGGCTCGGGGTCCCGGGACGCCGAGGGGCCGGTGGCCTCCCACGCGTGGGACTTCGGTGACGGCTCCACCGGGACCGGGGCGACGGCGTCGCACACCTACGCGGCCGGCGGCACCTACACCGTGAAGCTGACGGTGACCGATGCGGCCGGGGCGACCGGCACGGTGAGCAGGGCCGTCACGGTGAGCGCGCCGACGCCGCCGGCGGGCACGGTCGTGGCGTCGGACGCCTTCGGGCGGGACGTCACCGGAGGCTGGGGGACCGCCGACCTCGGCGGCGCCTGGACGGTCACCGGGACCTCGGCCAACGCCACGGTGACCGGCGGGTCCGGGCGGCTGTCCGCGGCCGTGGGGGGCACCAGTGCGGCAACGCTGCCGGTCTCGGTGCTGGACGTGGCCGTGCAGGCCGACGTGCTGTTGGAGCGGGCCCCCACCGGCGGCGGCAGCTACGTGTCGCTGGGCAGCCGCATCGTCGGCACCACCCGGTACACCACGCAGCTCCGGTTCAGTGCGTCCGGTTCCGTGACCGTCAGCCTGACCAGCGTGGTCAACGGCACGGAGACCGTGCTCGGGTCCTACCGGCTGCCCGCCACCTACGCGCCGGGCAGCGTGCTGCGGGTCCGCTTCGAGGCGGTCGGCGACGGGTCGACGGCGCTGCGCGCCAAGGCCTGGGACTCCGCCTCCGCCGAGCCGGCGGGCTGGCAGGTCAGCGCCACCGACACGACCGCGGGCCTGCAGCAGGCCGGCACCGTGCGGGCGGACCTCTACCACTCCACGACGGCCACCAGCGCCCAGACCCTGCGGATGGACAACCTGCAAGTCGCGCAGCTGGGCGTGGCCGCTCCGCCGGCGAACACGGCTCCGACGGCGGCGTTCACCTCCGCGGTGAGCGGGCTGGCGGTGTCGGTGGACGGCTCGGGGTCCCGGGACGCCGAGGGGCCGGTGGCCTCCCACGCGTGGGACTTCGGTGACGGCTCCACCGGGACCGGGGCGACGGCGTCGCACACCTACGCGGCGGCCGGCACGTACACCGTGAAGCTGACGGTGACCGATGCGGCCGGGGCGACCGGCACGGTGAGCAGGGCCGTCACGGTGAGCGCGCCGACGGCACCCGAGCAGCCGGCGAACACGGCTCCGACGGCGGCGTTCACCTCCGCGGTGAGCGGGCTGGCGGTGTCGGTGGACGGCTCGGGGTCCCGGGACGCCGAGGGGCCGGTGGCCTCCCACGCGTGGGACTTCGGTGACGGCTCCACCGGGACCGGGGCGACGGCGTCGCACACCTACGCGGCCGGCGGCACCTACACGGTGAAGCTGACGGTGACCGACGCCGCCGGTGCGACCGGCACGGTGAGCAGGGCCGTCACGGTGCAGGCGCCGGTCGTGGTCGAGCCCCCGGCGGACACCGCGATCGCCCGCGACACCTTCGGCCGCACCGTGGCCGACGGCTGGGGCACCGCCGAGCGCGGTGGCGACTGGACCATCACCGGCACCTCGGCCAACCCCACGGTGGCCGACGGGGTCGCCCGGCTCAGCGCGAACGCAGGGTCGACCCGGGGCGGGCAGCTGGCGATCGCCGGCCGGGACGTCGTCCTGCAGGCCGACGTCGCGCTGGCGCAGGCCCCGGCCGGTGGCGGCAGCTACGTGTCCCTGGCGTCCCGCACCGTCGGGACCACCCGGTACGACGCGCAGATCCGGTTCAGCGCGACCGGCTCGATGACGCTGAGCCTGGTCTCGGCGGTCAACGGGGCGGAGACCACGATGGGGTCCTACCGGCTGGCGGGCACCTACACCGCGGGGACCGTGGTGACGGTGCGGCTGGAGACGGTCGGCAACGGGTCGACGGCGCTGCGGGCCAAGGCCTGGCTGGCGGGGTCGGCCGAGCCGGCGACCTGGCAGGTGACCGCCACCGACACCACGGCGGCGCTGCAGCGGGCCGGTGACCTGCGAGTCCAGCTGTACGAGTCCTCGACCTCAGGCCGCGCCCAGACCCTGCGCGTGGACGACGTGTGGGTGGGGGCTCCGGGCACCACGCCGTGACGGCTCGGGGGCGGGGGGATCGCTCCCCCGCCCCCGGCCTACGGATCGGACGAGCGGACCGGCCTGCGGGCCGGTCCGCTCGTCGGCGTTCGGGAGGGCGGACCAGCAGGTCTGAGTCACCCCTCCGAGGGAAGACGGGGCATTCGGCCGACCGGAGGATGAGCACACCGGGTCGGCCGGACACGGCTCCGAGCCCGGAACGGGGGAGGGGGCACCACTGTGTTGACCGGCCATCAGGGCAGGACGGACGAGGCCGGCGGGAGGCAGCTCCCGTGACGGTGACCGCACTCGCGCCCAGCGGACCGGACGCCGGACCGGACGACGGAGCGCCGCTCGGCGTCGTCGTCGTCTCGTACGGCAGCGTGGAGCTGCTCCGGCGCAACCTCGCACCGGCCGGCCTGCCGAGCGGCGACGTGCGCGTCGTCGTCGTGGACAACTTCTCCTCGGAGGCCAACCGGCGCGCCGTCCTCGAGCTCGGCGCCGCCTCCGGCTGGCACGTCGTCGGCATGCCCGACAACCGCGGCTTCGGCGCGGCCTGCAACGCGGGCGTGGCGGCCGCCCGGGAGCTGGGCTGCCGCACCTTCCTCTTCCTCAACCCCGATGCGGTGATCACGCCCGCCGTCGTGGCCGAGCTGCGGGCGCAGAGCCTGCGCGAGCCGCTGTCGATCATCAGCCCGCGGCTGCTCTCCTCGGACGGCGAGGTCGTGTTCCTCGCAGCGCGCACCGACCTGCGCGACGGCCGGGTCCGGCGCCGACCCGGCACCGACGGACCGCGCACCGACGACCCCGGTGACTGGCTCTGCGGCGCCTGCGTGGTCGTTCACGACGAGCTGTTCACCCGGATCGGCGGCTACGACGAGGACTACTTCCTGTACTGGGAGGACGTCGACCTCGGCTACCGGGCGGTCGCGGCCGGCGCCACCGTGGTGCTGCGCGAGGACCTGGTGGCCGTGCACGACGAGGGCGGCACCCACGGCCCGCGCCGGGGCCGCGCCAAGTCCGCCCTCTACTACCGCTACAACTGCCGCAACCGGCTGGTCTTCGCCGCCCGCAACCTCGACCGGCGGGCACTGCTGCGCTGGGTCCTCACCACCCCGGCGGTCAGCTGGGAGATCCTGCTCCGGGGCGGACGGCGGCAGCTGCTGCAGACGCCGTCGCTGCTCTGGGCGGCGGCGCGCGGCGCGCTCGCGGGCCTGGTCCGGGTCCTGCCCGCGCTCCTCCGCGGCCCGCGGCGGACCCCGGCGCGCCCATCCGTGCTGGTGGTCCACCCCGGCGCCGAGCTGTACGGCTCGGACCGGGTGCTGCTCGAGTCGGTCGGCGCGCTGCTGCGCGAGCACGCCGTGACGGTGGCGTTGCCCGGACCCGGCCCGCTGGTCGCCGAGCTCGAGGCCCGCGGCGCCCGCGTCGTGCCGTGTCCGATGCCGGTCCTGCGCAAGGCGGTGTTCCGGCCGGCCGGCGCCCTGCGGCTGCTGGGCGACGCCGTGCGGGGGGTGCTCCCCGCGCTGGTCCTGCTGCACCGCGCCGACGTCGTCCACGTGAACACAACGGTCCTGCCCTGGTGGCTGCTGCTCGGCCGGCTGGCCCGCCGCCGCATCGTCTGCCACGTGCACGAGGCGGAGTGGCCGGGCCCGGCCGTGCTGCAACGGCTGCTGCTGGCGCCGCTGCTCGCGGCCGACACCGTGGTGGCCAACAGCCGGTTCACCGCCGAGGTGGTCACCGGGCTCGTCCCGGCGCTCGCCGGGCGGACGACCGTCGTGCCCAACCCCGTGCCCGGCCTGGCCGCCCCCGACCCCGCCCGCGAGCGGCTGGAGGGTCCGGTGCGGCTGCTCTTCGTCGGCCGGCTCTCGCCCCGCAAGGGCGCCGACGTCGCCGTCGAGGTCCTGCACGAGCTGCTGAACCGTGGCGTCGACGCCCGGCTCACCCTGGCCGGCTCGGTGTTCGGCGGCTACGAGTGGTTCGAGGTGCGGCTGCGCGACGCGGTGCGCCGCGCGGGGCTCAGCAGCCGGGTGGAGTTCACCGGGTTCGTGCCCGACGTGTGGCCGGTCCTGCAGCAGGCCGACGTCGTGCTGGTGCCCTCGGTGCTCGACGAGTCCTTCGGCAACACCGCGGTCGAGGCCGTGATGGCCGGCCGGCCGGTCGTCGTGAGCGACCTGCGCGGGCTGCGCGAGGCCACCGCCGGCTACGAGGGCGTCCGGGTGGCCGCCCCGGGCCGGGCCGCGGAGTGGGCCGACGCGGTGCAGGCGCTGGTCGGCGACTGGCCGCGGGTGCGGAAGGCAGCCACCCGGGACGCCGCCGAGGCGCGGGAGCGGCATGCCGTCGGGCGGTTCGCCGCACGGCTGGCCGACGCGGTCGGGCTCGCCCGACCGGCCGGTCCCCCGGTGACCCGCGGCGGACGAGCGTGAGCCTCGCCGGGGCGCTCCCGGGGACCGCCACCGAGACGGTGCGCATCACCGTCGCCGTGCCGACCTACCGACGCCCCGACGACCTGCGCGCGGCGCTGCCGCTGCTGCTGGAGCAGGCACGCGGGATCGCCGACCGGTACGTCGCCGACGTCCTCGTGGTGGACAACGACCCCGAGCGCAGCGGCGCGGCGGTCGTGGCCGAGCTCGCCGCACCCGAGCTGCGGTACGTCGCCGAGCCGACGCCGGGCATCGCCGCCGTCCGCAACCGCGCCATCGACGAGGCCGCGGGCAGCCGCCTCCTGGCATTCATCGACGACGACGAGCGGCCGCTGGCCGGCTGGCTGGACGCCCTCGTCACGACCTGGGCGGCCACCGGCGCCGCGGCGGTGTCCGGCCGCATCCTGGCCGAGTACGCCGGCGAGCTGGACCCGTGGATCCGGGCCGGGGACTTCTTCGTCCGCCGCAGCCTGCCCACCGGTACCGGGATCGACGTCGCCGCGACCGGGAACCTGCTGCTCGACCTGGAGCAGATCCGGCGGTTCGGCGTCCGCTTCTCCTCGGCGCTGGGGCTCGGCGGCGGCGAGGACACGCTGTTCAGCCGCACGCTGGCCCGCGCGGGCGGGCGCATGGTCTGGTGCGACGAGTCCGTCGCCGTCGACCGCGTGCCGCTGTCGCGGATGACCCGGTCCTGGGTGCTCACCCGGGCGTGGAGCCACGGCAACGCCGCCGTCCTCACCGAGCTGCGACTCGTCGACGGGCCGGGGGCCCGCCCGGCGGTGCGGCTGCGCGGGACGGCCCGGGGGCTGCTCCGGGTGGCCGGGGGCGCGGGCCGGTGGGTGTGGGGCGCGCTCGTGCGCTCCGACCGGCACCGGGCGCGGGGCCTGCGGGCGCTGTGCCGCGGCGCCGGGATGGTCGGCGCCGCCTGCGGCGTGGTCTTCGAGGAGTACGCGCGGAGCGGCCGCCGGTGGCGGCTGTCGTGGAGAGGAGCCCGATGAGTGCGGCGACGACCGCCCGGAACACGGTCAGAGCGGCCCGACGCACGGTCCGGCGGGGTGCCGGGGTCCTGCTCGGCTCGGCGGTCGAGGTGCGCACGGACGCACCCGACGTCGTCCTGACCTTCGACGACGGCCCGGAGCCCGGCGGCACCGACCGGGTGCTGTCGGCACTGGCCGACGCGGGTGCCGGCGCGACGTTCTTCGTGCTGCTCACCCGGGTGCGCAGGTACCGGAGCCTGCTCGACGAGGTCGTGGCTGCGGGGCACGAGGTGGCCCTGCACGGTGTCGACCACCGGGCGCTGCCGACCCTCCCTCCGGAGGAGGTGGGACGGCTGGTGCGTGACGGCAGGGCCGAGCTCGAGGACGCCGTCGGGCAGGCGGTCCGGTGGTACCGGCCGCCCTACGGCCGGCAGACAGTGCGCAACTGGCGGGCGGTGACCTCCGCCGGGATGCTCCCGGTGCTGTGGGGCCCCACGACGTGGGACTGGAAGAGCGACGTGTCCGACGCCGAGCGCCTGGACAAGTCGCTGCAGGGGGTCGCCCGCGGGTCGATCGTGCTGGCGCACGACGGCTTCGCCGGCCCCGAGGACGGCGCGTGCGACGGGCCACCGCCGACGTTCGACCGCGGCGAGCTGATCGCGGCCGTCCTCGACGGCTACGCCGTCCGGGGCCTGCGGGCCCGCTCCCTGGGACAGGCCCTCGGCGACGGGGGACTGGTCCGGGAGACGTGGTTCCCCGGCTGACCTCCAGCGCACCGGTCCCCGGTCGGGCTGCTGCCCGGCCGGGGACTCGTGCGTCGTGGGCGTCTCCGGGGGTCAGCGGCCGCGGCCGGCCATCGACCGGGCCCACGCGGCCACGCCGCGCAGGTCGGCGCGGACCACCGGCAGCGCAGCGGCTGCCCCGTAGACCGCCAGCCCGCCCATGACACCGGCTGCGATCCGCAGCACCGGGTGCGCTCCGGCGACCAGCTCGGTGCCCAGGAAGGACGCTCCGCCGGCCGCCACGGCGCACGCGCTGACCCGCAGGGCGCCGAGGAGCAGCGGCCGCACCGGGATCACGGTGACCCGGGAGAGCCACCACAGCGACAGCGGCCACTCGAGCACGGCCGCTGCGGCGTACCCGGCGGCCACGCCCACGACCCCCCAGCGGCTGCCGATGCCGATGCAGGCGGCGCTGAGCACCAGCGTCGCCACCGTGTAGCGCAGCAGGGCCCCGGACAGGCCGCGCGACAGGTAGACCCAGTTGCCGACGTAGGCGAGGGTCTGCGCGCTGCCGGCCACCGCCAGGAGCGCCAGGACCGGAGCCACCGCGGCCCAGCGGTCGCCCAGCACGAGGTCGACCAGCGGGACCGCCGCGCCCGCGCCCAGCGCCATGCCGGCCACCAGCGTGTAACCGAGGGCCAGCTGACCGCGGCGCAGGTACTCGCCGGAGCGCGCCGGGTCCTCCTGCAGCCGCGCCAGCACCGGGATCGCCACGTTGCTCGCGGGGGCGCGGACCTGGTTGAGCGGGTTCATCAGCAGCTGGTAGCCGCGGTTGTAGACCCCCAGCGCGGCCGGCCCGGCCCACAGCCCGAGGGCGATGTTGTCCAGGTTGTTGCCGAGGTAGTAGACGAGCTGGGTACCGGTGACCCCGCCGCCGAAGCGCAGGAACGGGCGCAGGCCGGCGCCGCGCTGCGGCCGGCCGGGCAGCCAGCGGGCCAGCGCGACGGCCGTGACCAGGACGACGGCGCCCTGGGTGAGCTGCTGGGCGACCAGGGCCCAGTACCCGGCACCGAGGGTCGCGGTGACGACCGCGGTGGTGAGCGCGAGCACCTGGGCCAGTACGTCGGTACTGGCCAGCGCGCCGAAGCGCAGGTCGCGCGTGAGCCCGGCCCGGTACTGCGCCACCAGCCCGTTGAGCAGGAACGTGACCGCCAGGAGGCGGATCACCGGTACCAGCTGCGGCTCGCCGAAGGTGGCGGCCACCGGCTCGGCGGCGAGGACGGCCGCCAGTGCCAGGACGACGCCGGCAGCGGTGTTGAGCCAGAACAACCCGTCCCGCTGGAGCCGGCTGAGCGAGGGAGCGCGGATGGCCGCGGTGGACAGACCGAGGTCGCGGACGACCTCGCCGATGCCCACGACGACCAGGCCGATGGCGAACAGGCCGTAGTCGCGAGGGTCCAGCAGGCGGGCGAGCACGGTGACCGAGGCCAGCTGCAGCAGGATGCGCGCGCCCTGGCCGGCCAGGGTCACCCCGGCGCCGCGGGCGGCGACGCGGCCGAGGCCGTCCCCGGTGCCGGTCGGACCGGGGGGCGGACCCGCGTCGGGGGACGGCAGGACGACGGCCCGCGCGCCGCCGTCGTCAGCGGACGACGACACGGTCCCGCTCCTGCGCTCCGGCCGGGGCCGGGGCCGGGGCGGCGGCGGGCACCGGCCCGACGGCCGGGGAGCGGGGCGCGGCGGCCGGCCGGGCGTACTCGCCGACGGTGTAACCGAAGGCCCCGACGACCAGGCCGGCGTAGCTCGCCAGGGTGCTGGCCGCGCGGCCGCGGGCGCCGGCCCGGCCGGTCACCGTCGCAGCGGTCAGCGCGAGCAGCGCCTGCACCACGCGCACCGCCGCCTTGGCGACGACGCTGCCCCGGACCTGCCACCGACCGGCCCGGCCGGGGGCCAGCAGGACCTCCGCGCGGCTCCACGATCCGGCCGACCGGAAGCAGCGCCGCAGCACCCAGCGCCGGGTCAGCCGCTCGGCGGGGACGAACTCGACCGCCTCCGCCTCGTCACACCAGCGGATCTCCTCGCCGGCGTGCACCAGGGCGTGGGTGAAGAAGGTGTCCTCGCCCCCGACCAGGCCCAGCCGCTCGTCGAAGCGCAGCCCGAGCGCGCTGACCCGGTGCAGGTCCAGCAGCAGGTTGCCGGCGCCGGCGCCGCGCACCGACGTGCCGGTCGGCCGGGTCGGGCGGTCGAACACCCCGGTGCCCAGCACCCAGGGCTCGGCCGGGACGGCGAGCTGGGCGCCCACCGGCCCGGCCACCGCGGCGCAGCCCCAGTCGCGCCAGGCACCGACGATGGTGGCCAGCCAGTCCGGGCAGGGGTGCTCGTCGTCGTCGAAGAAGACCAGCACCTCGGCGTCCCCGGCCTCGGCCAGCGCCCGGTTGCGGCCCGCGGAGATGCCCGGCCGGGGCTCGTGCACGTACCGGACGCCCCGTCCGGCCCAGCCGAGGACGACGTCCGCGGCGCTGCCCCCGGGGTCGTTGTCCACGACGACGACCTCCGCCCGGGGCTCGACGGTCCCGGCCTGGGCGACCAGCTCGGCCAGCAGCGGGGGCAGCAGGTGCGTCCGCCGGTAGGTGAGCACGGCGACGACCGTGCCCCCCGGGATGCCGTCTCCTGACACGTCTTCCCCGTTTCCCGTCGGGACCGGCGCTCCGCCCGGTCCGCCGTTCCGTGTCCCACCCACCGCGCCGGCCGGGACCCCGGCCTCCGCCGCGTGGCGCCGGCGCGCGGTCACGCGGCGACCAGCGGCCGCGGCGGCGGCCCCGCCGGCTCGGCGTCGGCCGCCGGGTCGGGCGCACCGTCCCCCGTCTGGGGGCCACGGGCCAGGAGGAGGAGGCCGAGCGCCAGGGTGAGGGTGTCCACGTTGCTCGCCATCGGACCGAAGGGCAGGCCCCAGAGCGCCATCGGGACGGCCAGGCACACCAGCCCGGAGGCCTGTCGGCGCCGCAGCCGGTCGGCGAGCCCGATGACCACCAGGGCGCCCGTGGCGAGCCCCAGCAGCACACCGGCCGGCCCCAGCCCCGCCCACAGGTCCGCGACGATCGAGTGCAGCTGCACGCCGCCGTCGAGCATGTAGTTGCGGAGGTAGGAGTCGGCCGTCGGGATGTTGGTGACCGCGATCCCGGCCTCGCCGACGGCCACGTCCACGCTGTTGGGGACGGTGCCGAGGCCGAAGCCGAACGGGTGGACCTGCATCAGCGCCCAGGTGGCGGTCCACTCCGGCCGGCCCCCGAGGATCAGGGAGCCGGACTGCGCGATCTGGGTGGCCGTCCGCGCCTGGATCTCGGCACCGAGCGCCCCGGCGAGCATGAGCTCCCTGAGCAGCCAGTACCCGGCGGTGCCCAGCACACCGATCACCGGGAGCGCCAGCAGCTGCCGTCGCCGGGGGACGACGCGGTCCCGCCCGGGGCGCTGCTGCCAGAGGACCAGGGCGGCCGCCACCGCGCAGAACCCGAACGCGCTGCGGGCGTCGTGGGTGATGTCGAGCAGACCGAGGACGCCGAGGACCGCGACGGTGACCAGGGGCTTCCCCCAACGGGCGGCGAGCGCCATCCCGACGACCATCAGCGGGGAGGACAGCTGGAACTTCCAGATGTTCTCCGACCCGGACATCTCCGCGAGCTCGGTGCCCAGCATGGCCAGGCCGAAGGCGGTGCCCAGCACCGGGATCGGCAGCAGGCCGCGCGCCCAGAGCAGCACACCGACCCCGCCGACCGTGCCCAGGACCATGGCGGCGCGCACCAC
Source organism: Geodermatophilus sp. URMC 65 (assembly GCF_053502545.1). Taxonomy (NCBI): domain Bacteria; kingdom Bacillati; phylum Actinomycetota; class Actinomycetes; order Geodermatophilales; family Geodermatophilaceae; genus Geodermatophilus; species Geodermatophilus sp. URMC 65. The sequence goes on along the minus strand of NZ_CP199954.1, from coordinate 1,799,305 downwards.
GGCCTCGTGCGGGGCGAACGCGTGGTCGGCGGCGTACGACCAGGCCAGCAGGGCCCCGCACAGCAGGCCCACGCCGGCCAGGACGACCAGCAGCGTCATGCCGTGGTAGCGCCGGACGACGGGGAGCCAGAGCGGCAGCAGGGCGACCGCCGCGAGCAGCCCGGCCGACAGACCCATCGGGAGGGGCTGCGTGAACCCGACCGCGGCGACGGCCAGCACCGCGGTCACCCGGGTGGCCACCGTGGCCGCACGACCCCCGCCGGCCGCCGGACGGCCGTCGAGCCGCCATGTCGCGTTCCCGCGGGTGCCGGCGCGCAGCCGGGCCCGCCACCCGGCTCCGGGTCGCAGCAGGCCGTCCACGACGACACCGGCGAGCGGCACCCCGGACGCGCGGACCGCGCCCAGCGTCGCCTCGAGCCGGCGGGCCGTGGTGGTCCGGCCGTCGGCGGCCACCAGTACGCCGTCGCACCGGCCGGCCGACGGCAGCGACCGCGGGTCATCGACCGCGACCACGTCCAGCCCCGGGGCGGTGAGCTCCCCGGCGAGCGGTGCTGCGCCAGCAGCCGCGCCGACAACCGCGATCCGCCGTCCCTCCTCGTCGCCGGTGGCGGACCGCAGGGCCCACCGCAGCCGCGCCACCTCCTCCGCGCGCTGCGGGGCGTCACCGGTCCTGCGCCGCGCCCTCGCCGGACGGCGTCCCGGGGGCGGGCCGTCCGCGGGCAGCACGCCGAGCACCGGTGCCGTCGTCAGCCGGGCCACGTCGCCGCGTCCGCGGACGCGCGGGCGGGCCAGCTCGGCCAGGCCGGCGACGAGTCCGGCCACGCCGGCGCCCGCGACCGCACCGAGCACGGCCAGGACGGTCACCGACCGGGACGCGGGGACGGCTCCCGCGGCGTCCCGCACGAGGGTCACGGACAGCATCGGCCCGTCGGTCCCGGAGAAGAGCAGGCCGGCGCGCCGCCGGACCTCGGCCCCGACGGCCTCCGCCACGGCGGCGGCCTCGGTGGGGGTCGCCCGGGTCACCGCGACGTGCAGGACGGCCACGTCGTCGTCGGTCGCCACGTCGAGGTCGCCCGCCAGCGCGGCCGGGGAGTCGGGCAGCCCGAGGGTGTCGGCCACCTCGCCGAGCACCGACGCCGAGGTCGCCAGCTCGGCGACCGACGGCAGCACCGTCGTCCGGACCTCGGCGGCGGAGGACGGGTCCTGCTCCTCCTCCACGAGGGCGGCGTCCACGTACAGCGTGACGTCGGCCTGGTAGGCGGCCGGGGACAGCAGGCCGACGGTGACGGCGAGGAGCACGCCGACAGCACCGGCCGCCACCACCCAGACCCACCGGCCGGCGATCGCCCGTGCGTAGTCCCTCAACTCCATGGTCAGCCCCCTTCCTGACGTCCGGCGGACATCTTGGCCCGCGTTCCGGGCCGTTCCGCCGGTCCGGACCGGATCCGAGCCCGCGCATGACCCCATCGGGTGGCTTCCGGGCCGGGGCGCCGTCCGTCAGCCGTCCGCAGCAGCACACTCACTGCCAGTGAGGCCCCGACCGCCGGACGACCGGGTGGGGGCCGGTCCGGCGGGCGGCGGGCACCCGCTCCCGCTCGCGTGCACAGATGGAGGAGAGTCAGGCGTGAACACCAGAGGGCCGTTGCACGTGCTCCGTCGGCGGTGGATCTCGATCCTCGTCGTGACCGTCGTCGGGCTGCTCGGCGGCCTGGGGTACGCCTGGAGCGCGCCGGTCACCTACCAGGCGAAGGCGGGCGCCTTCTTCTCCCTGGTCTCCGGCAGCTCCGCCTCCGACCTGGTGCAGGGCTCGACCTACGCGCAGAACCAGGTGGAGTCCTTCGCCCAGCTCGCGACGACGCCGGAGGTCCTCCAGCCGGTCATCGACTCCCTCCGCCTCACCATGACCCCGGCCGACCTGGCCGACCGGGTGCAGGCCACCGTGCCGACGAGCACGGTGATCGTCGAGGTCACCGTGACCGACGGCTCGCCCGAGCGCAGCGCCACGCTCGCCAACGCGGTGATCTCCTCCCTCTCCGACGTCGTGGAACGCATCGCGCCCAAGGACGCCGCGGGCAACGCCACCGTCGTCGCCACGACGGTGGCCCCTGCCGAGGTGCCGGCCGAGCCGGCCTCGCCCAACGTGCCGCTGGCCCTGGCCGCCGGGCTCGTCGTCGGCCTGCTGGCCGGTCTGGGGCTGGCCTGGCTGCGGGAGGCCCTGGACACCCGGGTCCGCGACGCGGAGGTGGTGTCCGAGCTGACCGACCTCCCGGTCGTCGGCAGCGTGCCGGCCTGGTCGGCGGGCACCGGCCGGGTCGTGGTCGCCGCAGCGCCGCACAGCCCGCCGGCGGAGAGCTTCCGCCAGCTGCGGACCAACCTGCAGTTCCTGCGCGTCGCCGACGACGGCTCTGCCGCAGTGGGGGTGGGCGGCCACGTCGTGGCCGTCACCTCGTCGCTGTCGGCCGAGGGCAAGTCCACCGTCGCGGCGAACCTGGCCGTGACCCTCGCGGAGACCGGCGCCCGGGTCCTCCTGGTGGACGCCGACCTGCGCCGCCCGGCGGTCGCCGACGTCCTCGGCATCGAGGGCGGCGTCGGGCTGACCACGGTGCTGGCCGGGCTGGCCGAGGTGGACGACGTCGTCCAGGACTGGGGCTCGGCAGGCCTGCGCGTGCTGCCGTCGGGGGCGGTGCCGCCGAACCCGGCGGAGCTGCTGGGCTCGCCGGCGATGCGACGCCTGCTCGCGGACCTGCGTGTGCGGTACGACCACGTGGTCGTGGACACCACGCCCGTGCTCCCGGTGGCCGACGCCAGCGTGCTGTCCCGGGTCGTCGACGGTGTGGTCGTGGTGGCCAACGCCCGTCGGGTCCGGCGTCGTCAGCTGGTCCAGGGGCTGGGCGACCTGGACCAGGTCTCGGCCCGCGTCCTGGGCGTCGTCCTCAACCAGGTCCGCCGGGACGAGGAGTCGTACTCCTACGGGCGCAACGAGGGCGCCGCCGCGCCGGCTGCCCGGGTGCCGGACGCGCGCGCCACTCGGGCCGGCAAGCAGCCCGTCGGCTGAGCGTGGCCGCCACGGTGGTCCGGCCGCCCTTCCCGCTGCTGGTGGTGTGCACCGGCAACATCTGCCGCTCCCCGGCTGCGGAGCTGCTGCTCCGTGCGGGGCTGGGCGAGGACGCGGGGGTCGCCGTGTCCAGTGCGGGGCTCGCGGCGCGCGCCGGCGAACCCGTCGCCCCGGCCATGGCCCGGCTGCTGGCCGCCCGGGGCGTCGACCCGGGCGGCTTCGTCGCCCGCCAGCTGCAGCCCCCGGAGCTGCGCTCGACCGGGCTGGTGCTGACCATGACGGCCGCTCAGCGGTCGGCGGTGGTGACCCGTGCCCCGGCGACCGTCCGGCGGGCCTTCACCCTGCAGGAGTTCGCCGAGCTCGCCCGGCTGGCCGGCGACCTGCCGGAGGAGCAGCACCCCGCCGGCCGGCTCGCCGCCCTGGTCGCCGGGGCGCCTCGGCTGCGTGCGCTGCGCACCGGTGCCCGGGACGACGACGTCGAGGACCCCTACGGGCGGCCCGACGACGTCTTCGTCCGCGCCCTCACCCGGATCGAGGCCGCGGTCAAGGTGCTCCTCGACGTCCTCGCGATCCACTCCGGTGACGGTACGTCACCGGACGGCGGGATCCCTCCCCGGGCGGACTACGCACGTTCGGGTGGATGACCCCTCAGGGCGATGACCGTCCGTAGTCGCTCCTGGTGCACTGGACGGGATGACGCAGCACGTGCTGCCACGGGGGAGAAACGCACATGTCTCGAGTGATCGGGTACGCGCCGGGCGCGTACGACCTGTTCCACATCGGCCACCTCAACCTGCTCCGGCACGCCGCCCAGCAGTGCGACCACCTCATCGCCGGCGTCGTCTCCGACGAGATGCTCGTCCTGACCAAGGGGCGGGCGCCGGTGATCCCGCTGGCCGAGCGGATGGAGATCGTGCGCAGCCTGCGCATGGTCGACCAGGTCCATGCCGAGGTCGTCCCCGACAAGATCGACACCTGGCGCGAGGTCGGCTTCGACGTCATCTTCAAGGGCGACGACTGGCGCGGCACGGGGAAGGGCGACCGGCTGGAGCGGGACTTCGCCGCCGTCGGCGTCGAGGTCCGCTACTTCCCCTACACCGTGCACACCTCGAGCACGGCGCTGCGCCGGGCGCTCGTCGCGCTCGAGGGCGGCACGGCGGGTCGGGAGTCCCGCGGGACCCGGGGCACCGTGCTGGCCGGGGACGGCCGCCGGTGACCGTCCCGGCCGAGCAGCTGGCCGCTGACCGGCGGCGCCTGCGCATCCCGCCGGTGCTGATGTACCACTCGATCCGCCCGGCCGGCCGGCCCGACCCGCACCGGGTCCGGGTCACCCCGGACCGGCTCGACCGGCACCTGCGGCTGCTGCGCCGGCTCGGCTTGCGGGGCGTCTCGCTCGCCGAGCTGCTCGACGCCCAGCAGCGGGGTGCCGGGGCGGGGCTGGTCGGGCTCACGTTCGACGACGGGTACGCCGACTTCGTCGAGCACGCGGTCCCCGTCCTCGCCCGGCACGGGATGACCGCCACCCTCTACGTGGTGGCCGGGCTCCTCGGCGGGCAGAACGCGTGGGACGACGGTCCGCGGCTGCACCTGCTCGATGCCGACGGCGTGCGGGCCGTGGCCGCGGCCGGCCACGAGGTCGGCAGCCACACCCTCACCCACGCCGACCTGCGGGGTGCGGACGCGGCCGCCCTCGAGCGCGAGGTCGCCGGCAGCCGCCGGGTGCTCGAGGACGTGCTCCAGGCCGAGGTGCCCGGCTTCTGCTACCCGTGGGGCTACTTCGACGCGGCCGCCGCCGACGCGGTCCGCGCAGCGGGGTACGACCACGCCTGCGTGACCGGCGACTTCCTGCCCGGGGACCGCTTCACCCTGCCGCGCTCCTACGTCGCCCCGGGCGACGGCGCACCGCACCTGCTGGCCAGACTCGCCCGGCACTCGCTGCGCATGCGCGGCGTCCCCTCCGCGGTCTGAGCTGCCCGACGGCCGCGCCGGGTGGCACGGGTCGGACTAACCTGGAGGAACGGCCCCCCGCGCACCCGGCGCGACGTGTGCGGCCACCGGACTCCAGGAGCGACCTCTCGTGACCCTCCGCGGCGTGCTCGACGTCGTCCTCACCGACCCCGGCATGGCCCGTGTCGTGGCCGCCGCAGGGAACGCCGAGCTGGCGGTCACCGCGCCGCCGTCCGTGCAGCCGCTGGTCGTCGCGGCGCTCGCCGCGAAGCGGGGTGGGGCAGGGGTGCCCGTCCTCGTCGTCACGGCGGGGGAGCGGGACGCCGACGCCGTCGCCGACCAGCTGCGCTGCTTCCTGCCCGACCGGCGCACCGAGGTCTTCCCGGCCTGGGAGACGCTGCCGCACGAGCGGCTCTCCCCCCGGGCGGACACCGTGGGCCGCCGGCTCGCGGTGCTGCGCGACCTGACACATCCGGGGGTCAACGGGGTGGTCGACGTGCTCGTCGCGCCGGTGCGCAGCGTGCTGCAGCCGCTCGCCCCCGGGCTGGGCGACCTCGTGCCGGTCGAGCTGCGACCCGGGGACACCGCCGAGCTGGACGACGTCGCGCGCGCCCTGGCCGACGCCGCCTACACCCGCGTGGAGCTGGTGGAGAAGCGCGGCGAGTTCGCCGTCCGCGGTGGCCTGCTCGACGTCTTCCCGCCCACCGAACCGCACCCGGTCCGGGTGGAGTTCTGGGGCGACGAGGTCGACGAGCTGCGCTACTTCTCCGCGGCCGACCAGCGCTCCCTCGACGAGCGCCCGGAGCGGCTGTGGGCCCCGCCGTGCCGCGAGCTGCTGCTCACCGACGAGGTGCGGGCCCGCGCGGCCGAGCTGGCGCACCTGCACCCGGGCCTGCTCGACGTCCTCGGCAAGCTCGCCGAGGGCATCGCCGTCGAGGGCATGGAGTCGCTGACCCCGGCCCTGATCGAAGGCGACCTCCAGCTCCTCACCGACCTGGTGCCCGCCGGCACCCACGTGCTGGTGTGCGACCCCGAGCGGGTGCGCAGCCGCGCCGCGGACCTGGTGCGCACCGCCGAGGAGTTCCTCGCCGCGTCGTGGGCGACCGCCGCCGAGGCGGGCGAGGCCCCGCTGGACCTGGGCGCCTCGTCGTTCCGGTCCCTGGAGGACGTCGAGACCGCCGCGCGCGGCCGCGGCCTGCCGTGGTGGGGCACCGGCGCCTTCACGCTGCAGAGCGAGGACGACGACACCCACGTCACCCTGGACGCGACGACGGTCGACCGCTTCGCCGGCGACGTCCCGCGCGCGATCGAGCAGCTGCGCACCTGGTCCCGCGACGGCTGGCGGGTGGTGGTGACCTTCGCCGGTCCCGGCCCCGCGCAGCGCGCCACCGACCAGTTCACCGAGGCCGACCTCGGCGCGCGGCTGGTCCCGGACATCGCGACGGCACCCGAGCCGCGGCTGACCCACGTCACACAGGGCAGCCTGGACGCCGGCTTCGCCTTCCCCGGCGTCGGCCTGGCGCTGCTCACCGAGCACGACCTCACCGGGCAGCGCGGCACCTCGATGCGCGACTCGGTGAAGATGCCCGCGCGCCGGCGCAACGCCGTCGACCTGGTCCAGCTGCAGCCCGGGGACCTCGTCGTCCACGAGCACCACGGCATCGGCCGCTACATCGAGATGGTCAGCCGCACCGTCAACGGCGGGCAGCGCGACTACCTCATCGTCGAGTACGCGCCCAGCAAGCGGAACCAGCCGCCGGACCGGTTGTTCGTGCCCACCGACGCCCTCGACCAGCTGACCCGCTACGTCGGCGGCGAGGCCCCGGCGCTGTCCAAGCTCGGCGGCGCGGACTGGCAGAAGACCAAGGGCCAGGCGCGCAAGGCGGTCAAGCAGATCGCCGCCGAGCTGATCCGGCTGTACTCGGCGCGGATGGCGACCAGGGGCCACGCGTTCGGCCCGGACACCGTCTGGCAGCGCGAGCTCGAGGACGCCTTCCCGTTCCACGAGACCCCCGACCAGCTCGCCGCGATCGACGAGGTCAAGGTCGACATGATGAACCCGGTCCCGATGGACCGGATCATCTGCGGCGACGTCGGCTACGGGAAGACCGAGATCGCGGTGCGGGCGGCCTTCAAGGCGGTGCAGGACGGCAAGCAGGTCGCCGTCCTGGTGCCGACGACGCTGCTGGCCAACCAGCACTTCAAGACCTTCTCCGAGCGTTTCGCGCAGTTCCCCGTGACGGTGAAGGTGCTGTCCCGCTTCCAGTCCGACGCCGAGACGCGGCAGCTCCTGGCGCAGCTCGCCGACGGCACGATCGACGTGCTCGTCGGCACCCACCGGCTGCTGCAGCCCACCACCCGGTGGAAGGACCTGGGCCTGGTCATCGTCGACGAGGAGCAGCGCTTCGGCGTCGAGCACAAGGAGTACCTGAAGACCATGCGGACGGCGGTCGACGTCCTGTCGATGTCGGCGACCCCGATCCCGCGCACGCTGGAGATGTCGCTGACCGGCATCCGCGAGATGTCGACGATCCTCACCCCGCCCGAGGAGCGGCACCCGGTGCTGACCTACGTGGGCGCCTGGGACGACAAGCAGATGGCCGCCGCGATCCGCCGCGAGCTGCTGCGCGACGGCCAGGTCTTCGTGATCCACAACCGGGTGCAGTCGATCGACAAGGCCGCGGCGAAGATCCGCAACCTGGTGCCCGAGGCCCGGGTCGCGGTCGGCCACGGGCAGATGAAGGAGCACGAGCTCGAGCGGATCATGGTCGGCTTCTGGGAGAAGGAGTACGACGTCCTGGTCGCGACGACGATCGTCGAGTCCGGCCTGGACATCCCGAACGCCAACACCCTGATCGTCGACCGGGCCGACACCTTCGGCCTCTCCCAGCTGCACCAGATCCGAGGGCGGGTCGGCCGCGGCCGGGAGCGGGCGTACGCCTACTTCACCTACGACCCCACGCGGCCGCTGACCGAGACCTCGGTCGACCGGCTGACCACCATCGCGCACAACACCGACCTCGGCGCCGGCATGGCGGTGGCCATGAAGGACCTGGAGATCCGCGGGTCGGGCAACCTGCTCGGCGGCGAGCAGTCCGGGCACATCGCCGGCGTCGGGTTCGACCTGTACGTGCGGCTGGTCGGCGAGGCGGTCACCGACTACCGGGCGCAGCTCAACGGGGAGGAGCCGCCGGCCGAGCCGGCCGACGTCCGGGTGGACCTGCCGGTCGACGCGCACCTGCCGCACGACTACGTGCCCGGTGAGCGGCTGCGGATGGAGGCCTACCGCAAGGTGGCCTCGGTGCAGTCCGACGAGCAGGCGCAGGCCGTGCTCGACGAGCTCACCGACCGCTACGGCACCCCGCCGGCGCCGGTGCTCAACCTGCTCGCCGTGGCGCGCTTCCGGGCTGCCGTCCGGCAGTGGGGGATCACCGAGGTGTCCATGCAGGGCCGGGCGATCCGGATCTCACCGGTCCGGCTGCCGGAGTCCAGGCAGATGCGGCTGGCCCGGCTGGCCGACGGCGCGACCTACAAGTCCGCCGTCGACACCATCTCGCTCAAGGTGCCGGTCGGCCCGGACCGGCGCACGCCGCTGCGCGACGTCGCCCTGCTGGACCACCTGCACTCGCTGCTCGCCGCGCTGCTCGAGCAGCCGGTGGCCGCCTGAGGGAGGGCCCCGTCCCCACCCCTCGCCAGCTCGGGGCGGGACCCGGGACGGGGCCGACTCCGGTCAACGCAGCGCGGCGGAGACCCGGGCGGCGAGCGTGCCCACGTGCTGCTCGCTGAGCATGCCCACCCGGTCGTCGTCGACGTCGCCGTGGTGGCCGGGCACGACGACCACGGCGAGGTCCCGGGCGACCCGCCGCCAGGCGGACAGGGTCCCGCGGACGGTGGGCCGTGAACCCTCGGCGAGGAAGAAGGTCACCGGGGCGCTGACCGGCCCGGGCCGGAAGGCCTCGCCGACCGCCTCGGACCGGGCGAAGAACGCCAGCTCCGGGTCCGCGACCGCGGCCGCCGAGGGGGCCGGACCGGTGGGGGGCGAGGGGCGCAGCCGGTTCCGCAGTGCCGCTGCCGCGCGGCCGGACAGCAGGGTGCGCAGCCGCCCGAGCCAGCGCTGGGCGGCGAGCTCGCGGCGGCCCAGCGCCGCCCGGGGCGGGCGGACGTCGAGCAGCCCCAGCCAGGCGACCGGCTCGCCGTCCGCCTCCAGGGACGTCGCCATCGCGGCCGCGACCAGACCGCCGAAGGAGTAGCCGACCAGGCTGTAGGGCCCCTCCGGCTGCACCTCGCGCAGCTGGGTCAGCGCGCGGGCGGCGACCTCCTCGATCGCCCAGTGCCCCCCGTCCGGACCGGTCAGCCGCGGCTGCAGGCCCAGCACCGGCCGGTCGGTCGCCAGCCGGCGCACCAGCCCGGCGTAGAGGTTCAGCTGGCCCCAGGCGTCGGCGACCAGGACGACCGGCCGACCCGTCCCGGCGCGCAGCACCGCCACGCCGCCGTCCTCGTAGGGGGTCGCGGCGGCCACGGCCCGGGCCAGGCCCCGCGGCGTGGGCTCGTCGGCGAACACCTGCAGCGGCACGTCGGCGCCCAGGTCCAGCCGGACCCGCCGCAGCAGGCTCAGCACCTGCCGGGAGGTCCCGCCCAGGTCGCCGAAGTCGTCGTCGGGACCGATGCCCCCGGTCTGCAGCACCTCGCCCCACAGCGCGGTGACCGCCTGCAGCAGCGGGTCGCCGTCGTCCGCCGCGGAGGTGCCCACGGCGGCACCGGCGGCGGCCACGGCCACCCGGATCGCCTCGAGGCAGCCGGGGGAGCGCAGCGCGTCGGCGTTGGCCACCGGGTCGCCGTTCACCGCGTCGCGGGCGGCCCGCTCGGAGCGCTTGCCGTTGTGGGTCACCGGCAGCTCCGGGACGGCGACCACCAGCGCCGGCACGTGCGCGGACGAGGCCTGCTCCCGCAGCCGGCGGCGGATCGTCCGGTCCAGTCCGCCGGAGAGCACCGCCCCCCCGCGCAGCACGACGAGCAGCACCATCCGCGTCGCCCCGGGCCGGTCGGGGTCGCGCTGCTCGACGGCCATGGCATCGGCGACCTCGGGCAGCCCCCGCAGCACGGTGTAGATCTCGCTCGGCCCGATGCGGACGCCGTCGATGTTGAGGACGCCGTCGGAGCGCCCGTGCAGCCGGGCCGAGCCATCGGCGTCGAACTCGATCAGGTCGCCGTGGGTCCACATCCCCGGGTGCTCGGCGAAGTAGGAGGCGTGGAAGCGGGCGCCGTCCGGGTCGCGGAGGAACCCGACCGGGCGGGAGGGGAAGGCGTTGCGGCAGACCAGCTCGCCGACGGCGCCGACGACCTCGGTCCCGTCCTCGTCGACCGCGGCCACGTCCAGCCCGAGGCTGCGGACCTGGCTGCGGCCGCGGCGCACCGGCGCCTCCGGGCTGCCCAGCACGAAGCAGCCGATGATGTCGGTGCCGCCGGAGATCGACTGCAGCGGCACCGGGCCGACGTGCTCGGCGACCCAGTCGAACTGCCAGTCGTGCAGGACCGCGCCGGTCGACAGCACCGCGCGCACGCGGGACAGGTCGACCTGGGCGGCCGGTCGGTAGCCGGCGTCCTGGCACAGCTGCAGGTAGGCCGGGCTGGTGCCGAAGACGGTCACCCCGTGCGCGGCGACCAGCTCCCACAGCGTCTCCGGACCGGTGACCGGGCCGTCGTAGGTGACCACGTGCGCGCCCACCGCCAGCGCCGACAGCTGCCAGTTCCACATCATCCAGGCGGTGGTGGTGTGGAAGTACAGCGTGTCCGCCGGCGTCAGGTCGCCGTGCAACCGGTGTTCCTTGACGTGCTCGAGGAGCGTGCCGCCCGCGCCGTGCACCATCGCCTTCGGCGGGCCGGTGGTCCCCGAGGAGAACATCACGAACAGCGGTTGGTCGAAGGGCCGCCGCTCCCACGCCGGTGCCGGGCCGGCCCCGTCGACGAGGTCGGCCAGCCGGTCCGCGGGCAGCGTCCCCCCGGGCAGCGGCAGGTCGTCGAGGACGACGAGCCCCCGCGCGGTGGGCAGGCCGGCGACCAGGGCGTCCGCCGTCGCCCCGCCCATGGCGGCGCGGTCGAGGACGAGCAGCGCCGGCTCCACCTGCTCGAAGCGCCCGAGCAGGGCCGCGGCGCCCATGTCCGGGGCGGCGGTGGAGACCGCGGCGCCCAGGGCCGCGGCGGCCAGCGCCACCACGATCGTCCGGGCGTCGTGCGGGGCCACCAGCACCAGCCGGTCCCCGGACCGCAGCCCCGCCGCTGCCAGCGCGGCCGCCGTGGCCCGGACCTGCTCGCGCAGTTGCCCGCGGGTGAGGGTGTCGGCGGGCCGTCCGGCGTGCATGGCGGTGACCGCGGGGGCGTCGTCCGTGACGCCGGGCAGGGTCCGCAGCAGCGCCTCGGCGTAGTTCAGCCGGACGTCGGGGAAGAACCGCGCGCTCTCGACGTCCCCGTCGGTGCGGACGACGTCGGCCGAGCCGGACCACGGCAGCTCCGTCCACTCCAGCAGCGTGCGCCAGAAGACCTCCGGCCGGTCCACGGAGAAGGCGTGCAGGGCGCCGGGCGCGTCCAGCGCGGCGCCGGCCGCGTCCTCGCAGCGGGCCCGGAACAGCGCGAGCTGCGGGACGGTGGGGGCGAGCGTCATCTACGGGTCTCCTCGTCGGGGGCGGTGGCGAGGCTGGCCACCCATCCGTCAGGCACGGGCACGTCCCGGACCGTCCAGCCGGCCACCGTGCCCTCAGCGCGCCCGATGACGGTGACCGTGGCCGCCGGGTCGTCGCGCAGGCCGGTGCCGCGGGCCTTGAGGACGGCCTCCTTCTGGGTCCAGGCGCGGGTCACCGCGAGCGGTCGGGCGGGCTCCGGGAGGGCGGTGAGCGCCTGCTGCTCGGTGCGGTCCAGCCAGCCCTCGTCGAGGACGTCGGGCGTCCACGGGGCCAGACGCTCCAGATCCACACCCACCCGGCAGCCACGGCCGACGGCGACGATCCCGAGCGGGCCACTGGCCGAGCAGCTGGCGTCCACGGCGGTGGCCGCCGGCAGCTGCGGGCGGCCCGTGGCGGTGGCGGTGAGGGGCACACCGGCGGGGCCGGTGCCCAGCTCGGCGGCGAGGGCGGTGCGCAGGGCGGCGCGCAGCAGCACCCGGCGCCGGTGGACCGCGGGGGTGCCGCGCCGCGCGCAGGCCAGCTCGGCGGGGCTCAGCACCGCCAGGGCGAGGGCCAGCTCGTCGTCTGCCGCGGCCAGGTCGACGAGCCGGACGACGACGTCCGCCCGCGGCTCGCAGGACGACGAGGGAGCGGACGGCGGCATGCCGCGATGCTGGCAGCCGGGTGCTCCGGGCGGATCCCTCGTCGGGGGGAGGGGCCGGTGCGGACACCCTCCTGGGCTATCGGCTCCTGCGCCGTGGCAGGAGGACCTCGTCCTCTCCGCCCTTCGCCAGCTCAGGGCGGTTCCCCGGACGAGGCCACCCGGTGTGGCACGCTCGGTCGGTGCAGAAGCGTCGCCTGACCGCATCGCTGGCCGTGGGCCTGGTCGCGCTGGCCGGGGTGGCCGGTTGCCGCAGCGACCCGAGCGTGGCCGCCTACGTCGGCGACGAGCAGGTGACCGTCGACGAGTTGCAGACGGCGGTCGACACCCGCCTGGAGGACCCGGCCCTGGCCCAGGCCGCCACGGGCCGGGAGGACGAGTTCACCCGGCTGGTCCTCACCCGGCTGGTCACCGCCGAGGTCTACGACCGGGTCGCGCAGCGCTACGGCGTCACGGTGGACGACGCCGACGTGCAGGCGCGCCTCGACGAGCTGCTCGCCGGCGAGGACCCGGAGGCCGTCTACGCGCAGGCCGCCGCCCAGGGCGTCGCGCGGGCCGACGTCTTCGAGACCGTCCGCCAGCAGCTGCTGCGCCAGCGGGTCGCGGAGTCCCAGGGGCTGGCCGGCGAACCGAGCGAGGAGGAGCTTCGCGCGGCGTACGAGCAGCAGGTGCCGTCGCTCGCGCAGGTCCGGTTGGGCTACGTCAACGTCCCCGACCAGGCCGCCGCCGACGCGGCGGTCGCCACGTTGAACGCGAACCCGGGCGCCTACCCGGCGATCGCCGCGCAGTACCCCGGCCAGGCAACGCTGCCCGAGGTGACGGCGCGCGCGCCCGGGGACGTGCCGGCGCCGCTCGCCGACGTGGTGGGCGGTGCCGCGCCCAACTCGGCCACCTCGCTCACCGTGCCCGACCTGCCCGGCGTCCTGGTGGTCTTCGTCGGCGAGCCGGCCGTGCCGAGCTTCGAGGAGGTCCGCCCCGACCTCGAGGAGGCCGCCCGGGCCGATGCCGACGCCGCCGCCCAGGAGCTGGTCACCGACGTCCGCGCCGACATCGACGTCACCGTGAACCCGCGCTACGGCGCCATCGAGGACGGCGCGGTCGTCCCGTCCGACGACGGGGTCGTCGACCTCCTGGAGGAGGCGGGCGGCACCGCGCCGGCGGCTGCCGGAGACTGACCGGGTGTCCGTCGCGCTCGCCGTCGTCGTCCACCCCGCCTTCCCCGGCCTGCTGGCCCCCGCGGCCTGGCGGGCGGTCGCCAGCGGCCGACCGGTCGTCGCGCTGCCCGGCGCCGCCGCGAGCGCCGACGCGCTGCGCGCCGAGGGCTGGGCGGTGGACGACGTCCCCGACGCCGCGGCCGCCGCCGCCCGCCCGGACAGCGTCGTCGCGCTCGTCCCGGCCGGGGTCGAGGTGGACGCCGGGGAGGTCGTCGACGCCCCGCCGCTGCGCGGCAGCCGGCTGCTCGACGTCGTCCGGGTGATGGACGTGCTGCGCTCGCCCGGCGGCTGCCCGTGGGACGCCGAGCAGACGCACGCCTCGCTGCGCGGCTACCTGCTCGAGGAGGCGCACGAGGCCTACGACGCGATCGTCGACGACGACCCGGCCGGCATGCGCGAGGAGCTCGGCGACGTGCTGCTGCAGGTGGTCTTCCACGCGCGGGTCGCCGCGGAGGCGCCACCCGGACGGCGCTTCGACGTGGACGACGTCGCCGGCGACCTCGTCGACAAGCTCGTCCGGCGGCACCCGCACGTGTTCGGCGACGCCGGCCCGCGGGACGTGGCGCAGGTCGAGGTGGGCTGGGAGGAGATCAAGAAGGCCGAGAAGCAGCGGCGCTCGCCGACCGAGGGCGTCTCGCGGTCGCAGCCCGCGGCCTCGTGGGGGGCGGCGCTGGTGCGCCGTGCGGCCCGCGCCGGCCTGACCACGCCCGAGCCCGCAGAACTCGGCTCGGCCAGCCCCGAGGAGCTGGGGGAGCGGCTGCTGGCCGTCGTCGCTGCCGCCGAGCGGCGCGGCTGGGACGTCGAGGACGCCCTGCGCGAGGCGGTCCGCCGCTACGCCGGGGAGCTCGACGCCGCGGCGGCCAGCACCTCAGGCCCGGGCGAGGCCGACGACCGCACCTGACGGGCCCGACCGAGCAGGCCGGCGACGAAGGCCACCGTGACGCTGAGGACGACCAGCTCCCCACCGTCCTCCACCGTTCCCATGACCCCCTCGAGCGGGGTGTCCAGGACGAGGACGTGCAGCTGGTCGACGACGCCACCGAAGAAGACGTACGCGGCGACCAGGACGGCCACCGCGATGCTCCCGCGGCGGTTCCACCGGTCGCTGCGCCGGTGGAGCAGGACGACCAGGCCGAGCGGCACGACGGCGAGCAGGCCCCAGACGAGCACCTCGCCGAGGTCGTTCGCGCGCAGCCCCAGGAACCCGTCGGGCGGGAACCAGAGCTTCTTGCCCAGCATCTCGGCCAGCCAGGCGCCCTTGTTCTCGTGCAGGCGCATCCCGTCGTCGGCCAGCGCGGCCGCGTAGAGCAGGGCCCAGGCGGCCCACACGGCGTGCCGGGTGCGCACCGCGAGCACCAGCAGGGAGAGGACGAGGGTGGCCTGCAGGCAGTAGCCCCACACCTCCGACCAGCCGCCGTCGGCCTCGAGCAGCCAGGGCGACGGGTCCTGGACGTCGATCCCGAACCGGGCCTCGTGGACGACCGACGCCACCACGAAGGCCAGGTCGACGAACAGCAGCGGGACGAGCAGCCGCACCCACAGCAGTGAGCCGGTGCGGGCGAGCACCGACGGCGAATGGGACCCCTGCGTGGTCATCTGCTCCCTCCCCCCGGGGCCAAGAGCAGCTCACCGGTCGCGGAGCAGTCCACCCGTGCGGGGCGGGAGCGGGCAACGGTGCGCCGGCGGGCCTCACTCCTACAGGGGGGAACGGGGCCCGCGGGGCGCGCCCCCGGCCCGCGGTGGGCTGGCTAGGCTGCTCCCCGTGCCCAGCATCGACGCCGTAGGCGCGCGGGAGATCCTCGACTCGCGCGGAAACCCCACCGTGGAGGTCGAGGTCGCCCTCGACGACGGGACGATCACGCGGGCCGCCGTGCCCAGCGGCGCCTCCACCGGCGCCTTCGAGGCGGTGGAGCTGCGGGACGGGGGTGAGCGCTACGCCGGCAAGGGCGTGACCAAGGCCGTCGACAACGTGCTCGACGTCATCGGCCCCGAGCTGGTCGGCTACGACGCCAGCGAGCAGCGCCTGGTCGACCAGCGGCTGCTCGACCTCGACGGGACGCCGAACAAGGAGCGCCTGGGCGCCAACGCGATCCTCGGCGTGAGCCTCGCGGTGGCCAAGGCCGCCGCCGAGTCCGCCGGGCTGCCGCTGTTCCGCTACGTCGGCGGGCCCTCGGCCCACCTGTTGCCGGTGCCGATGATGAACATCCTCAACGGCGGCGCCCACGCCGACAGCAACGTCGACGTGCAGGAGTTCATGATCGCCCCGATCGGCGCGCCGACCTTCGTCGAGGCGCTGGCCATGGGCACCGAGACCTACCACGCCCTGAAGTCGGTGCTGAAGGGCCGCGGGCTGGCCACCGGCCTGGGCGATGAGGGCGGCTTCGCGCCCTCGCTGCCGAGCAACCGCGACGCGCTCGACCTCATCGCCGAGGCCGTCGAGAAGAGCGGCTACACCCTCGGCCGGGACATCGCGTTCGCCCTCGACGTCGCCGCCACCGAGTTCCACGCCGACGGCGGCTACGACTTCGAGGGGCAGACCCGCTCGGCGGAGTACCTCATCGACTACTACCGCGGCCTGGTCGACGCCTACCCGATCGTCTCCATCGAGGACCCGCTGTCCGAGGAGGACTGGGACGGCTGGATCGCGCTGACCGCCGCCCTCGGCGACCGGGTGCAGATCGTCGGCGACGACCTGTTCGTCACCAACCCGGCGCGGCTGGCCGACGGCATCGCCCGGAACGCGGCCAACGCGCTGCTGGTGAAGGTCAACCAGATCGGCACGCTCACCGAGACGCTGGACGCGGTCAACCTGGCGCACCGCAACGGCTACCGCTGCATGATGAGCCACCGTTCCGGGGAGACCGAGGACACCACGATCGCCGACCTCGCCGTCGCCACCGACTGCGGGCAGATCAAGACCGGTGCGCCGGCCCGCAGCGAGCGCGTCGCCAAGTACAACCAGCTGCTGCGCATCGAGGAGGAGCTGGACGACGCCGCCCGGTACGCCGGTGCGGCCGCCTTCCCGCGGTTGGGCGCGGCGGCCGGCGAGTGACCGGTCGCGCCCGCCCATGAGCGCGGCGCGCGGCCGCCGCGGCGGGTCGGGCGCGGCGCCCTCCGGACGACGGCGCGCCACCGGACGCCCGCTGTCGGGTGCGCCGTCCCGTCCGGTGCCGGCCGGCTCCCGCTCGGGTGCGGGCAGCCGGCCGGAGCCGAAGCGGGCCGTCCGCCGCACGGCGCGGCCGGCGCCGGCCGGCGGTGCGCCCCGGCGTCCCCTGGTCACCGGCCGCGCGGTGCTGCTGGCCGGCCTGGTGCTGGTGCTGCTGCTCACCCTGGCCGGCCCGGTGCGCCAGTTCCTGGCCGGTCGTGCCGAGCTGACCCGGCTGGCCGCGGAGGGCACCGCCCTCGACCAGCGGGCCGAGCAGCTCCAGGAACAGCTGGAGCGGCAGACCGACCCGGACTACCAGGCCCGGCAGGCCCGCGAGCGGCTGGCGTACGTCCTGCCGGGTGACCGGCTGGTGGTCGTGGTGGACGGCGAGGCCGTCGAGGGGGACGCCGGCACGGTGCCGGAGCCCGAGGACGGCGACCTGCCCTGGTACGAGGCGCTGCTGCAGTCGGTCGCGGTGGCCGACGGCGACGAGGAGCCCGGCAAGTGAGCGAGCTCGTGAGCTCACCGATGTGTACGGCAGTGACGCGAACGCGGCCGACGAGCGCCGGCGAGGAGCCCAGCGAGTGAGCGGACCGATCACGCCGGAGGAGCGGGAGGTCGTGGCCCGCCAGCTCGGCCGGCCGCCGCGTGCCCTGCGGGCGGTCGCGCACCGTTGCCCGTGCGGCCAGCCCGACGTCGTGCAGACGTCCCCGCGGCTCGAGGACGGCACCCCGTTCCCGACGCTGTACTACCTGACCTGCCCGCGGGCGAGCGCCGCGGCCAGCCGGCTGGAGTCCACCGGCCGGATGCGGGAGTGGCAGGCCGACCTGGGCACCGACCCGGAGCTGGCCGCGGGCTACCGCGCCGCCCACGGGGCCTACCTGGCCGAGCGCGACGCCCTCGGCGAGCTGCCCACCCGCAACACCGCCGGCGGCATGCCGGACCGGGTCAAGTGCCTGCACGCCCTGGCCGCGCACGCGCTCGCCGCCGGCCCGGGGGTCAACCCGGTCGGCGACCGGGCGGTGGCCGAGATGGGGGAGTGGTGGGCGAACGGGCCGTGCGCCCGGACCGCCGAAGACGACGGCCGGACGAGCATCGCAGGGAGCGCCGGCGACCGAGGAGCGGAACGAGGCCGGAGTCGAGCCACGGACGAGGAGGGGCGATGACCCGCGTCGCGGCCATCGACTGCGGCACCAACTCCATCCGCCTGCTGGTGGCCGACGTCCCGCCGGAGGGTCCGCACACCGACCTGCTGCGCCGGATGGAGGTCGTCCGGCTCGGCCAGGGCGTCGACGCCACCGGCCGGCTCGCCGTGGAGGCCATCGAGCGCACCCGCGTCGTCCTGGCGCAGTACGCTGCCCAGGCTCGCGAGCTCGGCGCGACGGCGGTCCGCATGGTCGCCACCAGCGCCAGCCGGGACGCCGCCAACCGCGCCGACTTCGAGGCGATGGTGCTGGCCACCCTCGGCCAGCTGCCCGACGTCGTCCCCGGCGACGAGGAGGCGCAGCTGTCCTTCCTCGGCGCCACCGCCTCGCTGGACGCCGCGGTCGCCGCGCACGGCCAGGCCCGCCCCCGCCCGCCGTACCTGGTCGTCGACATCGGCGGCGGCTCCACCGAGTTCGTGCTCGGCGACGCGGCCGGGATGCGCGCGGCCCGCTCGGTCGACGTCGGCTGCGTCCGGCTGACCGAGCGGCACCTGCACGGCGACCCGCCCTCGGCCGACGAGGTCCAGCGCGCCGAGGCCGACATCCGCGCCGCGCTGGCCGACGTCGCCGCCGTCGTCCCCGTGGGGGAGGCCGCCACCCTCGTGGGCCTCGCCGGCTCGGTCACCACCGTCGCGGCGCTCGCCCTGCGCCTGCCGGCCTACGACCCGGCGGCCATCCACGGCTCGCGGATCCCGGTGTCCGCCGTCCGCGCGGTGACCGCCGGGCTGCTCACCGCCACGCGGGAGCGGCGCGCCGCGTACCCGGTCATGCACCCGGGCCGGGTCGACGTCATCGGCGCCGGCTCGCTCATCCTGCGAGTGCTCATGGACGCCTTCGCGCTCGACGACGTCGTGGTCAGCGAGCACGACATCCTCGACGGCATCGCGCTGCAGCTGGCCCGTGGACCGGTCAGGGGGAGCCCTCGTTGACCCCGGGCGGCAGCTTGCCGGTCAGCGACTGGTAGGCCGCCGCCGCGCCTCGGGCGGCGACCAGCCGGCCGGCCGCCACGGCGACCCCCGACACCGCCGCCCACGCCAGGGCCTCGCCCCAGCCGACGCCCGGCGCGGCCGGGTTCTTGGGCGGGGGAGTGCCGCGCACGGCGTACCAGGCGGCGTCACTGAGCTTCCGGACGGCGATCCCCGCGGGGACCGCCGTGCCGGTGCCCAGGAGCTTCCAGGTCAGCGGTGCCTTCTGCTTCTTCTTCCGGGCCACCCGGCGATCATGCCGCCCCGCGGGGCCCCCGCGCTCGCCCGGGTGGTCTGCTGGAGCCTATGAAGGACCCCGCTGCCCCCCGTGAAGGACGCCCCTGCCCCCCGCCACTCGCAGGCTCGCGGCGGGACCCTGCAGGGGGGCCGATCGAGGCTCGCGGTGGGCCCCTGCAGCGGGGCCGCCATGGCGACGCAGCCGGCTTCCCGGTCACCCGCACTCCGGTCGGGGTCGTCCGCTCGGCGCGCGGCGCCCACGACCTCGCCGTCCTCGACGCCCGGGTCTCCGGTTGCCGCGCCTGCCCGCGCCTGGTGGCCTGGCGGGAGGAGGTCGCCCGCGTGAAGCGGGCCTCCTTCCGCGACGAGGAGTACTGGGGCCGGCCGGTGCCTGGGCTGGGCCCGGCCGACGCCCGGATCGCCGTCGTCGGGCTGGCGCCGGCCGCGCACGGGGGCAACCGCACCGGCCGGGTGTTCACCGGCGACCGCAGCGGCGACTGGATCTTCGCCGCGCTGTGGCGGGCCGGCCTGGCCAACCAGCCGACGTCCACCCACGTCGGCGACGGGCTGGAGCTCACCGGTGTGCGCGTCGCCGCCGCGGTCCGCTGCGCGCCACCGGCGAACGCGCCGACCCCCGAGGAGCGGGACACCTGCTCGCCGTGGCTGGCGCGGGAGCTGGCGCTGCTGCCGCGGCTGCGGGTCGCCGTCGTCCTCGGTGGGTTCGGCTGGACGGCGCTGTGGCCGGTGCTGGCCGAGGCCGGCTACGCGCTGCCGCGGCCGCGGCCGCCGTTCGGGCACGGCGTCGAGGTGTCCCTGGAGGGGCCGCGCGGGCCGCTGACCCTGCTGGGCAGCTACCACGTCAGCCAGCAGAACACCTTCACCGGGAAACTCACCGAACCGATGCTGGACGCCGTCCTGACCCGGGCCACCGAGCTCG
This sequence comes from Geodermatophilus sp. URMC 65, assembly GCF_053502545.1. Classification (NCBI taxonomy): domain Bacteria; kingdom Bacillati; phylum Actinomycetota; class Actinomycetes; order Geodermatophilales; family Geodermatophilaceae; genus Geodermatophilus; species Geodermatophilus sp. URMC 65. The sequence continues at coordinate 1,779,283 of NZ_CP199954.1, read as the reverse complement.
CCGACCTGCCCGAGGTGCCGTCCCGGCCCTAGGCTCGGGCGCATGGCAGACCGACCCGTGGTCCTCATCGTCGGCGGCGGCTACGTCGGGCTCTACACCGCCCTGCGGCTGCAGAAGCGCCTCTCGCACGGGCGGGCGGAGGTCATCGTCGTCGACCCCCAGCCGCACATGACCTACCAGCCGTTCCTCCCCGAGGCCGCGGCCGGCTCCGTGGAGCCGCGTCACGTCGTGGTGCCGCTGCGCCGGACGCTGCCGCGGTGCCGGGTGGTCACCGGTGCGGTGACCGGGCTGGACCACGCCGACAAGCGGGCCCGGATCGCCCCCCTCGTGGGTGAGCCCTACGAGCTCCGCTACGACGTGCTGGTGATGGCCGCGGGCTCCGTCGCCCGTACGCTGCCCATCCCGGGGCTGGCCGAGCACGGCATCGGCTTCAAGAACGTCGGCGAGGCGATCTACCTGCGCAACCACGTGCTGGCCCGGCTGGACGCCGCCAGCTCGACCGACGACCCGGAGGTCCGCCGCCGCGCGCTGACCTTCACCTTCGTCGGCGGCGGGTACGCGGGCGTGGAGGCCTTCGCCGAGCTCGAGGACATGGCGCACTACGCCATCACGCACTACTACCCGCGGCTGTCCCCGGCGGACATGCGCTGGGTGCTGGTCGAGGCGATGGGCCGGATCCTGCCCGAGGTCGACCTGGACATGGCCGCCTGGACGGTCAAGCAGCTGACGGCGCGTGGGATGGACGTCCGGCTCAACACCCGGCTGGAATCGGTGTCCGACTGCCACGTCCGGCTCAGTGACGGGGACGAGTTCGACAGCGACACCCTGGTGTGGACGGCGGGCACCAAGCCCAACCCGATGCTCACCCAGACCGACCTGCCCGTGGACGAGCGCGGGCGGGTGGTCTGCGAGCCCACGCTGCAGGTGCGCGGGCTGCCCGACGCGTGGTCGGCCGGTGACCTCGCCGCCGTCCCGGACCTCACCAAGGAGAGCCCCGGCGCGACCACCGCGCCCAACGCGCAGCACGCCGTCCGGCAGGCCAAGCAGCTGGCCGACAACATCGTCGCGACGCTCGAGGGCCGCGAGCCCGAGCCCTACCGGCACGCCTACGCCGGCTCGGTGGCGAGCCTGGGCCTGCACAAGGGCGTCGCGCAGGTCTACGGCGTGAAGCTCAAGGGCTGGCCGGCCTGGTTCATGCACCGCACCTACCACGTCAGCCGGGTGCCCACCTTCAACCGCAAGGCCCGGGTCGTGGCCGACTGGACCATGGCCGCGCTCTTCCGCCGGGAGATCATCTCGCTGGGCCAGCTGCAGGACCCGCGCCGCGAGTTCGTCCAGGCCGCGAACACCGGGCGGACCGGCTCGCTGCCGCCGCCCTCGGCGGAGGACAAGGCCCAGTCCGGCTCCCTGCGGGCAGGCTGACCGCCGGGCTGGCGTCCTCGGCGGCCCCCGTAGCCCAACTGGCAGAGGCAGGCCCCTTAAAAGGGTCCCAGTGTCGGTTCGAACCCGACCGGGGGCACTCGTGGGCCGGTGCGCCCGCGTCAAGGCTTGACGGTGCGCTGTCACCCGACAGAGAGTGACAGCAGTCACACACGGTGTCTCAACGTCGAGACACCCCCGAGCAGACGGGACCCTGCATGACCCGGACCGACTCCCCCTGGGCACGGGTGGTGGCGCTCGGCGCCGCCGGCGCGCTCACGCTGGCCGGCACCGCCGCCCTCGCCGGCCCGGCCGGCGCGACGCCGCACGGCAGGGCGTGCGAGAAGCAGGTCAACGACACCGTCGCCGAGCTCACCGACTGTGTCACCCTCGACGGGGTCGTGCAGCACCTCGAGGCGCTGCAGGAGATCGCCGACCGCAACGGCGGCAACCGCGCCTCCGGCACCGAGGGCTACGCCGACTCGGTCCGCTACGTGGAGCAGCGGCTGGAGAAGGCCGGCTGGGAGGTCTCGCGGCAGGCGTTCGAGTTCCCGTTCTTCCAGCTGAACGGGAGCTCCTTCGAGCGGGTGTCGCCCGACCCCGCCATCTTCGCCGAGGGCACCGACTACGCGGTCATGACCTACTCGGGCAGCGGGGACGTCACGGGCACCGCCGTGCCGGTCGACGTCGACTCGGGTTCCAGCGGCTGCGAGGCCGAGGACTTCCCGGCGGCGGTCGTCGGGCAGGTCGCCCTCGTCGAGCGCGGCACCTGCACCTTCGGCGTCAAGGCGCAGAACGCCCAGGCCGCCGGCGCGACCGCGGTCATCGTCTTCAACGACGGCGGGGGCGAGGACCGCACCGGCGTGGTGCAGGGCACCCTGGGCAGCCCTGGGGTGACCGTCCCGGTGATCGGGGTGGCCGCCGCGGCGGGCACCGACCTCGCCGGTGACCAGGTGCGGGTCGCGGTCGACTCGACCAGCGAGGTGCGCACGACGGAGAACGTGATCGCCGAGCTGCCCGGTGCCACCTCGGACAACGTGGTGATGGCCGGTGCCCACCTGGACTCGGTGCTCGCCGGTCCGGGCATCAACGACAACGGCTCGGGCAGTGCGGCGCTGATCGAGATCGCCGAGAACCTGTCCCGGACGGAGCTGCCCAACACGGTCCGCCTCGCCTGGTGGGGTGCCGAGGAGCTCCGCCTCCTCGGGTCCAACCACTACGTGGCGTCGCTGACCCCCGAGCAGCGCGAGGACATCGGCCTGTACCTGAACTTCGACATGGTCGGCTCGCCGAACTTCGCCCGGTTCATCTACGACGGCGACCAGTCGACCTTCACCGTCCCGCCGCCGACCGAGCAGAACCCCTTCTTCGTCCCCGAGGGCTCGGCGCAGATCGAGTACGTGTTCGAGGACTTCTACGAGGAGCGTGGGCTCTTCTACGAGGGCACGGAGTTCAGCGGCCGCAGTGACTACCAGGCGTTCGCGATCGCAGGCATCCCCGCCGGGGGTCTCTTCACCGGCGCCGAGCAGCTCAAGCAGGAGTACCAGGTCGCGGCCTACGGCGGTGCGGCGGGCGTCGCCTACGACCCGAACTACCACCAGGTCGGTGACGACATCGCCAACCTCGAGCCCGAGGCGCTCGACCAGAATTCCGACGCCATCGCCTACGCCGTCCTGACGCTGGCGTACGACACCCAGCGGGTCAACGGCGTGGCCGGCCAGCCGGTCCCCGGTGGCACCTACCAGGGCGACCCGCAGGCGCGGCAGTACCGGCTCACGCCGCCCGGGGAGGCGCCCCAGGCAGGCGGTGGTGGGCACGACCACGACCACGGGGGTGACACCGCCTGAGCGAGGCCCCTGCCCCGCCACTCGCGAGCTCGTGGCGGGACCCTGCAGGGGGGCCGCCCCGCGGCGTCTGCGCACCCCCCCGTCCGGGTGTCCAGGGGACATCCAGGAACGTGCAGGGCCCTTCAGGCGTTGACCTGGACGAGTGGGGTGCAGGACCGTGGGCCCCACGACAGCCAGGTCACCTCGAGGAGATGACGATGCCCAGCTCCAACCCGGTCTTCGGCCGGGGACTCCAGAACACGGGCCCCGGCTACGGCCAGCAGTCCCCGTGGGGCGGCGCGCCCCAGTACGGCGCTCCGCAGTACGGCTCCGGGACGCAGGACCCGTACGCCGCGCCCTCGCCGTACGCGCAGTCGCCGTACGCCCCGCCCACCACCCGCTACATGACGATGGACGACGTCGTCCAGAAGACGGGCCTGTCCTTCCTGGTCACCGTCCTCTCGGCCGCCGTCACCTGGGCGCTGCTCCCGCAGGAGCTGGCGTTCGGGCTGGCCCTGCCCGCGGTCCTCGTGGCCCTCGTGCTCGGCCTGGTGATCTCGTTCAAGCAGATCGCCAACCCGGTCGCCACTCTGTCCTACGGCGCCCTGTACGGCATCGCGCTCGGTGCCATCAGCGAAGCCTTCAACCAGCTGTGGCCCGGCATCGTGATGCAGGCGCTGGTTGGCACCTTCGGTGTCTTCGCCGGCATGCTGGTCGTCTACAAGACCGGCGCCATCCGGGTCACCCCCAAGCTGACCCGCTGGATCGTCGGCGCGATGTTCGGTGTCCTGGCGCTGGTCCTGGTCAACCTGGTGGTCGGGTTCTTCGTCCCCGGCGGCCTGGGCCTGCGTGACGGCGGCACGCTGTCGATCATCTTCAGCCTGGTCGTGATCGGCGTCGCGGCGTTCTCGCTGCTGCTCGACTTCGACATGGCCGACGAGGCGATCCGCCGCGGCGCCCCGGCGAAGTTCGCCTGGTACATCGCCTTCGGCCTGCTCATCACGGTCGTCTGGCTGTACCTGGAGATCCTGCGGCTGCTGTCCTACCTGCAGAGCAGCGAGTGATCTGGTGAAGGACCCCGTCCTCCCCACCCTTCGCGAGCTCAGGGCGGGACCCGGGACGGGGCCGTAGCACACACCAGTGGCCCGGTCCCCGCGAGGGGGCCGGGCCACTGGCCGTTGGTGGGGAGTACCCCGGGATCATGGCGCCGTGACCACGCGGGGGACCCGGTCGGTGGTCATGGCGCCAAGATCGCCGGTGCGTCCTTCATCAGGAGAGGCGCTCCAGGACCATCGCCATGCCCATGCCGCCACCGACACACATCGTCTCCAGACCGAAGGTCTTGTCCTTGGTCTGCAGGCCGTTGATCAGCGTGCCGGTGATGCGGGCGCCGGTCATGCCGAAGGGGTGGCCGACGGCGATCGCCCCGCCGTGCACGTTCAGCTTGTCGATGTCGATGCCCAGGTCGCGGTAGCTCGGGATGACCTGCGCGGCGAAGGCCTCGTTGATCTCGACCAGGTCGATGTCGCCGATGCTCATCCCGGCGCGCTGCAGCGCGAGCTTGGAGGCGTCCACCGGGCCGTAGCCCATGATCTCCGGCGAGAGGCCGGTGACCGCGGTGGAGACGATGCGGGCCAGCGGGGTCAGCCCCAGGTCGCGGGCCTTGGTGTCGCTCATGACCACGACCGCGGCGGCGCCGTCGTTGAGCGGGCAGGCGTTGCCCGCGGTGACCCGGCCGTCAGGGCGGAAGACCGGCTTGAGGCCGGAGATGCCCTCCAGCGTGGTGCCCGGCCGCGGGCTGTCGTCCTTGCTGACCACCGTGCCGTCCGGCGTGGTGACCGGGGTGATCTCGCGCTCCCAGAAGCCGTCGGCGATGGCCTGCTCGGCCAGGTTCTGGCTGCGGACGGCGAACTCGTCCATCTCCTGGCGGGAGACGTCCTTGAGCAGCGCCAGGTTCTCGGCGGTCTGCCCCATCGCGATGTAGATGTCGGGGACCTCGCCCACCTCCCGCGGGTCGGTCCAGGAGTCCGCGCCGCTCTCGGCGGTCTTGGCCACGCGGGCCTGCGCGTCGGCGAACGCCGGGTTCTGGGTGTCGGGCAGCGAGTCGCTGTTGCCCTTCACGAAGCGGGAGACCATCTCGACGCCGGCGGAGATGAAGACGTCGCCCTCGCCGGCCTTGATCGCGTGCATGGCCATGCGGGTGCTCTGCAGCGAGGAGGAGCAGTAGCGGGTGATCGTCGTCCCCGGCAGGTGGTCCATGCCGAGCAGGATGCTGACGACACGACCCATGTTGTGGCCCTGCTCGCCACCGGGGAGGCCGCAGCCGAGGATCAGGTCGTCGATGTCGGTCGGGTCGAGCGCCGGCAGCTTGTCGAGCGCCGCGCGCACGATGGTGGCGGTGAGGTCGTCGGGCCGCAGGTCCTTGAGCGAGCCCTTGAACGCGCGGCCGATGGGCGAGCGCGCGGTCGCGACGATGACGGCTTCGGGCATGGGTCCTCCACGATGAGGGGCTCCGACGACGGGTCGCCGGACGTCGGGTCACCCCCGAACCTACTCCCCGGTAGGGGTCGGTCCACCGTCAGCCGAGGGGTGTCGTCTCCGCGGCGCGCTCGGCCTGCTCCGGCGTCGGGAGGTCCGGCGGCCGGCGCCGGCGCAGCCGGGCCCACGGACCCCGCGGCCCGGTGTCCTGACCGCGGACGGCGGTCGCCTGGACCTCGGTGCCGGTGCGGCCGGCGGCCCGGGCGGCGGCCCGGGCGACCGGGCGGACGGTGTCGCGGCGCAGGTTGCGCAGCCCCCGGTCGGCCGCGGCCGGCCAGACGCCGAGGGCGTCGGCGATCGAGGGCAGCAGGACGGCGGCCGCCGCGGCGTAGCCGGCCGCGCTGGGGTGGAACTCGTCGATGCTGAACAGGTCCCGGTCCTCGGCGAAGGACGGCCCGAGCACCGAGCCCAGCGACACGGTGCGCCCACCGGCCTCGACGACGGCGATGGTCTGCGCGGCGGCCAGCTGCCGGCTCCACCGGCGGGCCAGCCAGCGCAGCGGCTGGGCGATCGGGCGCACGGTGCCCAGGTCCGGGCAGGTGCCGACGACGACCTGCGTACCGGCCTCGGTGAGCCGGCCGACGGCGTCGCGCAGGTGCCGGACCGAGACCTGGGGTGCGGTGCGGCTGGTGACGTCGTTCGCGCCGATCATCACGAGGGCGACGTCGGGCTGCTCGAGGAGGGCCTTGTCGACCTGTTCGTCGAGCTGCCAGGACTTCGCGCCGGAGACGGCCAGCCGCACCAGCCGGACCGGGCGCTCGGCCAGCTCGGCCAGCGCCGCGGCGAGCAGCACGCCGGGGGTCTGGGCGGCGCGGTGCACGCCCAGCCCGACGGCGCTGGAGTCACCGAGGACGGCGAGCACGATCGGCCGGCCGCGGCCGCGCCCGTAGACGCCCTCGCCCGAGGGCGGGTCCCCGCGCAGGTTGTTCGACTCGACCCGCCGCCTCGCGGACCGGGCCTGCTGCCGCAGCACGGCCAGCATCCCGGCGCCGGCCAGGCCCAGCCCCCCGCCGCCGTAGGCGGCACCCGTGGCCAGCCGCCATGCCGTGGTCGCTCGAGTCACCGCCACCCCGTCCCTCGGATGGAGAACACACCTGTCCCAGCAGGTTAACCGCCCCCTACGGTCCCCCCGTGGCCGAATCCCCCGTAGGGGTCACCCAGGGTGACCGCGCTCAGCAGATCGTCGACGTGCTGGTCGACGCCTTCTCCGAGCTGATGACCGCCGACGCCGACGCCTTCCGCACCAAGTTCCGCAAGATGGCGGCCGACCCGTTCGCCTTCTACCGGGGCACTGCCTGCCTGTTCTACGCCGACATGGCGCAGCTGGAGGACTCCTGGTGCGACGAGCGCACCAGCCGCGTGTGGATCCAGGGGGACCTGCACGCGGAGAACTTCGGCACCTACATGGACGGCGCCGGGCGGATCGTCTTCGACGTCAACGACTTCGACGAGGCCTACGTCGGTCACGTCAGCTGGGACCTGCGCCGCTTCTGTGCCAGCTTCGCGCTGCTCGCCTGGCGCAAGGCCTTCGGCGACGAGGTCATCTCCGACCTGCTGCACGGCTACCTCGGGGCCTACCTCGACCAGGTCCGGGCGTTCACCCGCCTCGACGACGACAAGTCCTTCGCCCTGGTCAAGGAGAACACCGAGGGAGCGGTGCACGAGGTCATCCTGGAGACCAGCGCCCGCAGCCGCTCGGCGCTGCTGGACCGGATGACCGTCGTCGAGGACTTCCAGCGCCGCTTCGCCGACGGGCCGCGCACCCGCCGGCTCCAGGACGCCGAGCGCGACCGCGTGCTCGCCGCCCTCGACCGCTACCGGGGGACCGTCTTCCCGCCCCGGCGGCGCCGAGACGTCGCCTACGACGTGAAGGACGTCGTCGCCACCGGCGGCTTCGGCATCGGCAGTGCCGGGCTGCCCGCCTACAACGTCCTGCTCGAGGGCTACGACCAGGCGCTGGAGAACGACGTCGTCCTCTCGCTGAAGCAGGGCAACGTCCCGGCGCCGAGCCGGGTCGTCCGCGACCCGGGCATCCGGGCCTCCTTCGAGCACGAGGGGCACCGCACGGCGGTGTCCCAGCGGGCGCTGCAGGCCAACGCCTCGCAGTTCCTCGGCTACACCGAGATCAACGGGGTCGGGTTCGTCGTGCAGGAGCTCTCGCCCTACGAGCTGGACCTGGACTGGGAGGACCTCACCGAGCCCGAGGAGATCGCCCCGGTGCTCGCGCAGCTGGGCCGGGCCACGGCGAAGGTGCACTGCGTCGGGGACGCCGACAGCGACCACACCCTGGTGCCGTTCCAGACCGAGGAGGCGATCACCGAGATGGTCGGCGGCCGGCGGGAGGAGTTCGTCGCCGACCTGGTCGACTTCGCGCACTCCTACGCCCGCCGCACGCAGGAGGACCACCGGCTGTTCGTCGACGCGTTCCGCGCGGGGCGGATCCCGGGGATCAGCTCGAGCGGTTGAAGGACCCCCCTGACCCCCACCCCTCGCAGGCTCGGGGCGGGCCCCTGCAGGAGGGCCGCGTCAGCGGGCCCGGCGGCCCCGTCTCGTGCGCAGGTAGTCGGCGACGACGTACTCGCCGAGCCGCTCGCTGTCGGGGGTGAACACCCGACCGCCGGCCCGCTGGGTGATGTCGTGGACGAAGTGCACCAGCCCGGGCTCCGGATCGAGGGCGAAGACGTTCATCACCGCTCCGGACCGGGCCACCCGCTCCACCTCGGCGACGGTGCGGGCGATCGTCTCCGGCATCGGCGGCCAGCAGAAGAACGGCGTCCCGTCGTCCTCCAGGTGGGCCGTCGGCTCCCCGTCGGTGACCACCAGCACCACCGGCTCGGCGTCCCGGTGCCGGGCCAGGAACCGCCGGGCCAGGATCAGCCCGTGCTGCAGGTTGGTGCCCTGCAGCGTGTCCACGCTCAGCTCGGCGAGGGTCTCCGGCCGCAGCACCTGGGCGGTGGAGGAGAAACCGATGATCTGGATGGCGTCCTGCGGGAAGCGGGTGGTCACCAGCGAGTGCAGGGCCATCGCCGTCGACTTCGCCGCGCCCCACGTGCCGCGCAGCGCCATCGAGTAGGAGAGGTCGACCAGCAGCGCGACCGCGGCCCCGGTGCGCCGCTCGGTCTCGACGACCTCGAAGTCCTCGACAGCGATGTGCACCGCGCGGTCGGCGGTCGCGCCGGGGGTGGTGGGGTGGGCCCGACGACGTGGCTCGTGGGCGGTGCGCAGGACGGCGTTGCGCACCGTGCGGACGACGTCCAGCGGCTGCTCATCGCCGAACCGCCACTCCCGCGAGCCACCGGTCAGCTCGCCGGCCGCGCCCGCGTCGGCGACGTCGTGCTCACCGCGCCCGGTGGCGTCGAGCTTGGCGAACACCCGGCGCAGCGCGGTCGCGCCCAGCCGGCGGACGGCCTTGGGGGAGAGCTCGAGCTTCCCGTCGGAGCGGTTGAGGTAGCCCTGCCGCTCCAGTTCCCGCTCCAGCTGGCGCAGCGCACCGAGGTCGTCGACGGCGGGCCGGCCCAGCGCCCGCTCGAGTAGCTCCTCGTCCACGTCTGCCAGCGAGGCGCCCGCGTAGCCCTGGGAGAGCTGGTTGGACAGCGCCTCCAGGTCGGCCAGCTCGGCGACGGCGCTCGTGGCGTCGCCCATGCCGAGGGACTGCTCGCCGTCGGGCACCTGCCCGCGCTGCCCCCACGGCAGGTCGGGCCGGGCCTGGCGGAGCGCGTCCTGCAGGTGCGCCATCTCGCTGGCCAGCCCCATGTCCTGCATCGTCTGGGCCATCAGGTCGGCCAGCTCGGCCCGCTGCTCGGGCGAGAGGCCGGCCATCATCCGCTCCTGGGCGGCCGCCCGGCGGGCCAGCTGGTCGATCAGCTCCTCGACCGACTGCGGGTCCTCGGGGAAGAACTGCCCGTGCTTGTCCATGAACTGCTGGAACCGCTCGTCGGTGTCCTCGCCGCGGTTGTGCGCGTCGATGAGCTGCGAGAGGTCGGCGACCATGTCCTTGACCGCCTGCATGTCGCCCGCGGAGGCGTTCTCCAGCGCCTGCTTCATCGAGGCGAAGGAGCTGTCGAGCACCTCGCGGCGCAGCAGGTCCTGGATCTGCTCGTACGCCTGGCGGGCCTCGGCCGAGCGCCAGTCGTACTCCTTGAGCGCCCGGACGGCGCCCGCGGTGTCCTCGGGCAGCGCGTCGAGCTCGGCCTCCTTGAGCCGGGCCATGTCGTCCGGGTCGGGGAACAGCTCGCGCCGCTCGGCCTCCACGGCGTGGTCGAGCAGCTCGCGGACCTCCTGCAGGGTGCCGTCCATCCGTCCCGCGTTGCGCGCCTGCCGCAGCCGCTCGCGGACCGACCGGCGCAGCTCGTCCAGCCCGCGCCGGCCGTCCATCCCGCGGCGCAGCAGCTCGCGCAGCGCCTCGCGGACGCCGCTGCCGCCGAGCACCGAGTCGCCGATCTCGTCGACCGCACCGCCCAGGTCGTAGGGCGGGGCGAGCGGGTCGGGCCCGCCGCGCCAGCGCCCGTACCGGTAGCCCTTGCCGGGCCTCCTCACCACCTCAGGCTCCGTAGACCGTGCGCGGGCCGTCGGTGTCCTTGGCCAGCCGGCGGGTCAGGTAGAGGCCCTCGAGGGCGAACTCCACCGCGGCGGCGGCCTGCTCGGCCGACTGCTCGCCCTCCGGCACGCCGAGGCGGCCGAGCAGCTCGGCGAGCTTCGGGATCGTGCCGAGCTGACCGAGCAGGGCCGCGGCCGGCACCAGCTCGCCGGACTCGACGGTCTCCCCGCCGGTGAAGTGCTCCTGCAGGCCGGTGAGGTCCAGCCCGGCGCAGCGGGCCCGGAAGGTCTGCGCGGTCGCCTGGCGCAGCAGGTGCTCGAGCACCTCCAGCTCCCGCTCGTCGTCCGGGTCGGAGCCGGAATCGGCGAACTCCACCTTGCCGCGGCTGGCCGGGACGATGGCCGGCAGGTCCACGACGCGGGCGACCGGCCGGGTCTCCCCGGCGACGGCAGCCCGGCGGACGGCGGAGGCGGCGACCGTCTCCAGCCCGGCGATGGCGAAGCGGGCGCTGACGCCGGAGCGCTGGTCGACGTGGTTGGAGTCGCGGACCAGCCGGGTGAAGCGCGCGACGATCTCCGCCAGGTGCTCGGGGATGACGGGTGTGGCGAGCCCGGCGTCCCCCGCCCGTGCGGTGCCGTCGGCTCCGACCCAGCTGGTGTGCGCCTCCTGGTGCAGCAGGCGCACCTCGTCGGTCAGCTCGATCGGGTAGTGGGTGCGCACCTCGGCCCCGAAGCGGTCCTTGAGCGGGGTGATGATCCGGCCGCGGTTGGTGTAGTCCTCGGGGTTGGCGCTGGCCACCAGCAGCAGGTCCAGCGGCAGCCGCACCCGGTAGCCGCGGATCTGGATGTCGCGCTCCTCCAGCACGTTGAGCAGCGCGACCTGGATGCGCTCGGCGAGGTCGGGCAGCTCGTTGACGCTGAAGATGCCGCGGTTGGTGCGCGGCACCAGGCCGTAGTGCACCGTCTCGGGGTCGCCCAGCGTGCGGCCCTCGGCCACCTTGATCGGGTCGACGTCGCCGATGAGGTCACCGACGCTGGTGTCCGGGGTGGCCAGCTTCTCGCCGAAGCGGTCGCTGCGGTGCAGCCAGCCGACGGGGGTGGCGTCGCCGTGCTCGGCGATCTGGCGGTGCGCCCACACGCTGATCGGGGCCAGCGGGTGCTCGTTGAGCTCGCTGCCGGTGAGCACCGGCGTCCACTCGTCGAGCAGGCCGACCAGCGTGCGGATCAGGCGGGTCTTGCCCTGCCCGCGCTCGCCCAGCAGGACCAGGTCGTGGCCGGCGATGAGGGCGCGCTCGACCTCGGGGACGACGGTGTCCTCGAAGCCGACGATACCCGGCAGGGAGGGCTCGCCGGCCGCCAGACGGGCGAGCAGGTTGGCGCGGATCTCGGCCTTGACCGGCCGGAAGGTGGCCCCGCTGTCGCGGAGCTCGCCCAGTGTCGTGGGGGCGGGGGGAGCGGAGGCGGGGGTGCCAGGGTCCGTCACCCCCGCCACGGTACGACGCAGGCGCCTCGCTGGTCACCCGTTCGGCCGCTGCCACCTGGGCGCAGTCCCTGCGAGGATCGCGGCATGGCGGCTGCGGAGGAGGAGGGCGGGACCGGACTGCTGGTCGGCGGGGCGGACGTCGACGCCGCGGCGGCGCTGCTGGAGGAGGTCGTCCGGCGCACGCCGCTGGAGCACTCGCGCGCGCTGGCCGAGCGGGTCGGCGGCCCGGTCTGGCTCAAGTGCGAGAACCTGCAGCGCACCGGCTCGTTCAAGATCCGCGGCGCCTACACCCGGCTGGCCCGGCTCACACCGGAGGAGCGGGCGCGCGGCGTCGTCGCGGCCAGCGCGGGCAACCACGCGCAGGGGGTCGCCCTGGCCGCGCAGCTGCTCGGCATCCGGGCCACGGTGTTCATGCCCGAGAGCGCGCCGCTGCCCAAGGTGGCGGCCACCCGCGGCTACGGCGCCGAGGCCCGCCTGGGCGGCGCCTCGCTGACCGAGGCCCTGGCCGCGGCCGCCGACCACGCGCAGCGCACCGGCGCGGTGTTCATCCACCCGTTCGACCACCCCGACGTGATCGCCGGGCAGGGGACGGTCGGTCTGGAGGTCCTCGACCAGTGCCCCGACGTCGCCACCGTCGTCGTCTGCACGGGGGGCGGGGGTCTGGTCTCCGGCATCGCGGCCGCGGTCCGCTCCCGCCGTCCCGACGTCCGGGTGGTCGGCGTGCAGGCCGCCGCGGCTGCCGCCTTCCCCGGGTCGCTCGCCGCCGGCCGGCCGGTGGCGCTGTCGGCGATGACGACGATGGCCGACGGCATCGCCGTCGGCGCGCCGGGGGAGCTGACCTTCGCGCACGTCCGCGAGCTGGTCGACGAGGTGCGCACGGTCAGCGAGGAGGACCTGTCGCAGGCGCTGCTGTTCTGCCTGGAGCGGGCCAAGCTCGTGGTCGAGCCGGCCGGCGTCGCCGCGGTCGCGGCCGTGCTCGCCGAGCCCGCGGCCTTCCCGCCGCCCGTGGTCGCGGTCGTCTCCGGCGGCAACATCGACCCGGTGCTGCTGCTCAAGGTCGTGCAGCACGGCATGGCCGCGGCCGGCCGCTACCTGTCGCTGCGGCTGCGGGTGCCCGACCGGCCGGGGTCCCTGGCCGCGGTGCTCGGCGAACTGGCGCAGGTCGGCGCCAACGTGCTGGAGGTCGAGCACGAGCGGACGGCGACCCGGCTCGGGCTGGGCGAGGTGGAGGTGTTCGTCGTCCTGGAGACCCGCGGGCCCGAGCACGCCGACGAGGTGCTGGCCCGGCTGCACCGGGCCGGCTACACGGTCACCACCGGGTGAGAGAGGTCCCCTCTGCGGGGGGACGCCGGGAAAAGCGGTCGGGAAGTGTCCGCCTCGTCACATAGTTTCCCGGTCATGGACGACGCGATAGTCGTCGAGGGGCTGGTCAAGCGCTTCGGCGCCACCACGGCCCTCGACGGGGTGGACCTGACCGTGGTCGAGGGCTCGGTCCTCGGGCTGCTGGGCCCCAACGGCGCGGGCAAGACGACGGTGGTGCGGATCCTCACCACGCTGCTGCGCGCGGACGCGGGGCGGGCCGAGGTGGTGGGGCTCGACGTCGTGCGCGATGCCGACGCGGTGCGCGCCTCCATCGGGCTGACCGGTCAGTACGCCGCCGTCGACGAGTACCTCACCGGCCTGGAGAACCTGGAGATGGTCGGGCGGCTGTACCGGCTGGGGAAGCGTGAGGCGCGGGCTCGGGCGGGCGAGCTGCTCGAGCGCTTCGACCTCACCGGGGCCGCCGACCGGCCGGCCAAGACCTACTCCGGGGGCATGCGCCGCCGGCTGGACATCGCGGCCTCGCTGATCGCCCGGCCGCGGGTGCTCTTCCTCGACGAGCCGACCACCGGGCTGGACCCGCGCAGCCGGCTGGGCATGTGGGAGTTCATCGCCGACCTCGCCGACGGCGGGACGACGATCCTGCTGACCACCCAGTACCTGGAGGAGGCCGACCGGCTGGCCGACCGGATGGTGGTCATCGACCGCGGCCGGGTGATCGCCCGCGGCACCGCCGACGAGCTGAAGGCGCAGGTGGGTGGCCAGCGGCTGGAGTTCACCGTGACGACGGCCGCCGTCCTGCCCGACATCGTGGCGCGGCTGCGCGGGCTGGCCGTCGACGAGCCGCACGTCGACGAGCAGGCGCGCCGGCTCAGCCTGCCGGTGTCCGGCGGTGCGGAGGTGCTGGCCGAGGCCCTGCAGCGGCTCGACGGCCACACCGCGGAGATCTTCGACGTCGGTCTGCGCCGTCCCGACCTCGACGACGTCTTCCTCGCCCTCACCGGGCACGCGGCGGAGGAGACCGCCACCGACGACCAACAGGCGGAGCCGGCCGCGACCGGGGGGATGGCATGAGCAGTCTCGCGACGACGCTGTCGGACAGCGTGGTCATCACCAAGCGCAACCTGATCAAGGTCAAGCGGGTGCCGGACCTGATCGTCTTGGCGACGCTCTCACCGATCATGTTCGTGGTGCTGTTCCGCTACGTGTTCGGCGGCGCGATCGGCGGGTTGCCGCCGGGCATCAGCTACGCCGAGTTCCTGCTCCCGGGGATCTTCGCCCAGACGGTGGTCTTCGGGAGCACCATCACCGGCGCCAGCATCGCGGACGACCTGCAGAAGGGACTGATCGACCGGTTCCGCTCCCTGCCCATGTCCCGCTCGGCCGTGCTCGTCGGGCGGACGGTCGCCGATGCCGGGCTCAACGTCATCTCGATCGCCGTCATGGCCCTGACCGGCCTGGTCGTGGGCTGGCGGATCAACTCCTCGCTCGGGGAGGCGCTCGCCGGTTTCCTCGTGCTGCTGGTCTTCGCCTACGCGATCTCGTGGTTGATGGCGGTGGTCGGGCTGCTGGTCCGTACGCCGGAGGTGGTGAACAACGCCAGCTTCATCGTCATCTTCCCGCTGACGTTCATCGCCAACACCTTCGTGCCGCTGGAGACCTTCCCCTCCGTGCTCAGGGTCTTCGCCGAGTGGAACCCCGTCTCGACGGTCACCCTGGCGTCGCGGGAGCTGTTCGGCAACGTGCCTCCTGGCACCCCGGTGCCCGACGCCTGGTCGTTGCAGAACCCGGTCCTCTACACGCTGATCTGGACGGCGGTCATCCTGGCCGTCTTCGTGCCGCTCTCGGTGCGGCTCTACCAGCGCACCGCGACGAGGTGATCCCCCGGACGCGGGTGGCCCGGGACCGGATCGGTTGTGGGCCACCCGCGTCCGGCGCTCTGTCGTGACAATGGGCGGCGATGAGTGCCATGCCTGTTCCCGCCGTCCCGTCCGTCGACAACCCGCTGCTCGAACCCTCGGCCCTCCCCCTGCAGCTGCCGCCGTTCGCGCAGATCACCCTCGAGCACTGCCGCGAGGCGGTGCTGGCCGGGATGGCCGAGCAGCGTGCCGAGGTCGCTGCCATCGTCGGGTCGCCCGAGCCGCCGACCTTCGAGAACACCGTCGTCGCGCTGGAGCGGTCCGGGCGGCTGTACCGCCGGGCCGGTGCGGTGTTCCACAACCTCGCCTCGTCGGTCGCGACCGACCGGCTGCGTGAGATCGAGCGGGAGCTGGCGCCGCTGGAGTCCGCGCACGGCGACGCCCTGCGGCTGGACCCCGCCCTGTTCGCCCGCATCGACGCCGTCCACGCGCAGCGGCACGACTCGGACTTGGACGCCGAGGCGGTCCGGCTGGTGGAGCGCTACCACCTGGACTTCGTGCTCGCCGGCGCGCGGCTCGACGAGGCCGGCCGGGCCCGGCTGACCGAGCTGAACCGCGCGCTCTCGGAGCTGTCGACGACGTTCGGGCAGAACTTGCAGCTGGCCACCGAGGCCGCCGCGGTCGTGGTGCGCGACGCCGCCGAGCTCGACGGGCTGGGCCCGGAGGAGGTCGCCGCGGCAGCCCGCGCCGCCGCCGATCGAGGGGCGACCGGCTTCCTCATCCCGCTGCTGCTGCCCACCGGTCAGCCAGTGCTGACCAAGCTGCGCAACCGGGAGCTGCGCCGCCGGGTGTTCGAGGCCTCGGTGGGTCGGGCGTCGGGCGGCGAGCACGACAACGGGCCGGTCGCCGTCCGGATCGCCGGGGTGCGCGCCGAGCGCGCCCGGCTGCTCGGCTTCGCCACCCACGCCGACCTGGTGCTCGCCGACCAGACCGCGCGCAGCACCGCGGCGGTCGACGCGATGCTCGGCCGGATGGTGGGCCCGTCGCTGGCCAACGCGCAGGCGGAGGCGGCCGCGCTGGGCGAGGTCGCCACGCGGGACGGCGTGACCGACCTGGCGCCCTGGGACTGGGCCTTCTACAGCGAGCGGGTGCGCGCCGAGCGGTACTCGGTCGACACCGCGGCACTGCGACCGTGGTTCGAGCTGGACCGGGTGCTCGTCGACGGCGTCTTCGCCGCCGCCGAGCGGCTCTACGGCTACCGGTTCACGCCGCGGCCCGACCTCGCCGGCTACCACCCCGACGTCCGGGTCTGGGAGGTCACCGACGCGGACGGACGGAGGATCGGCCTCTACCTCGGCGACTTCTACGCCCGCGAGGGCAAGCGCGGTGGGGCCTGGATGAGCTCGTTCGTCACCCAGTCACGGCTGCTGGGCACCCAGCCGGTCGTCGTGAACAACCTCAACGTCACCCGTGGCGCCGACGGGCAGCCCACCCTGCTGACCCTCGACGAGGTCAACACGCTGTTCCACGAGTTCGGCCACACGCTGCACGGCTTGAGCTCCGCCGTCACCTACCCGCGCTTCTCCGGCACCAGCGTGCCGCGGGACTTCGTCGAGTTCCCGAGCCAGGTCAACGAGATGTGGGCGCTGTGGCCGGAGGTCCTGGCCGGCTACGCCCGGCACGTCGAGACCGGTGAGCCGCTGCCGGCCAGCGTCGTCGAGGCGATCGAGGCCGCCCAGCTGTGGGGTGAGGGCTTCGCGACGCTGGAGTACCTGGCGGCCACGCTGCTCGACCAGGCCTGGCACCGGATCACGCCGGAGACCGAGGTCGGCGACCCGCGGGAGTTCGAGCGGGCCGCGCTCGAGGCGGCGGGTGTCGCCTACGACCTGGTGCCGCCGCGCTACCGGACGACGTACTTCCAGCACGTCTTCGCCGGGGGCTACGCGGCCGGGTACTACTCCTACATCTGGTCGGAGGTGCTCGACGCCGACACGGTGGAGTGGTTCAAGGAGAACGGCGGGCTGCGCCGGGAGAACGGCGAGGTCTTCCGGTCGCGGCTGCTGTCCGTCGGCGGAGCGGTGGACCCGCTGGAGGCCTTCCGCGCCGTCCGCGGCCGGGACGCCGACCCCACCCCGCTGCTGCGCCGCCGCGGGTTGCTGCCGGCCTGAGAGCCGGGGAGCGACGCAGCGGCTCAGCGCTGAAGAGGGACGGCACCTGGCCGCAGAGCCGACCCATCCGGTCGTGACGAGTGGGGGCCCGGAGGGTCCCCGCGAGGAGCGACGCAGCGGCTCAGCGCGGCAGGGGGACGGCACCTGGCCGCGGTGCGGTCCGGTAGGACCGCAGTGTTACAGCCAGGGCAGGGACAGGACGACGTCGAGGTCGTCCTGTCCCTCGCCCTCCCGGACCAGCCGGTTGGGCTGGCGGTGGCCGCAGGCCGTGCAGCGGTGGACCACCTGCCAGCCCTTGCCCGACTTCTCCACCAGGCCGATCGGCTCCATCGGCGCCCGGCACGTACTCGCCCGGTCGCCGGGGAGGTCGTCGACGTGCAGCGACCACAGGCACACCGGGCAGTGGTTGCGGTAGTGCCCGTCGCTGTTGGCCGGCACCGCCGACCCGCAGTGCACGCAAGCGAACCCGGTGTTCTCCACCCGCCGGGAGCGGACGGGGCTCACGGCCGGGACCCGGTCAGGGGACGAAGGGCTCGATGGCGACGACGTCGACGGTGATGTCGCGGCCGTTGGGCGCCTGGTAGGTCACCGTCGTCCCGGGCTCCGCGCCGAGGATGGCCGAGCCGAGCGCCGACTCGGGGGAGTAGACCTGCAGTCCCGTCGTCCCGGCGATCTCACGCGAGCCGAGGAGGAACTTCTCGCTCTCGTCGTCACCCTGGAAGCGGATGGTGATCACGGTGCCGGTGGCGGCGTGCGTCGCCGTCGTGGGCGCGTTGCCGACGCGGGCCTTGCGCAGCAGGTCCTCCAGCTGGCGGATGCGGGCCTCCTGCTTGCCCTGCTCGTCCTTGGCGGCGTGGTAGCCGCCGTTCTCGCGCAGGTCGCCCTCCTCGCGGCGGGCGTTGATCTCGGCGGCCATGGCCGGACGGCCCGCCACCAGCTGGTCGAGCTCGGCCTTCAGCCGGTCGTGGGCCTCCTGGGTCAGCCAGACGCCCTGGTCCTGCTCGTCAGTGGGGGTGGACACGGCGGTGCTCCTGAAATGTCGGTGGCCGCCCCCCGTCCGGGGAACGGCCGCGTTCAGAACGGCCAACGTAACACCGTCGGCCGGGGTCGGTGTTCCACCCGCACCCCGGCCTCCGGGATGCGGAACGCCAGCGTACCGGGAGGTGACGAGCGCCACGATCGCCCGATCGAGGGCCCTGGCGGCGGCGGCACCCCGCGTCACCGGTGGATGATGGGCCGGTGACCGAAGCAGACCCGTTGCGCCTGCTCGCCGTGCACGCCCACCCCGACGACGAGTCGAGCAAGGGCGCCGCGACCATGGCCAAGTACGTCGCGGAGGGTGTCCGCGTCATGGTGGCGACCTGCACCGGGGGTGAGCGCGGTTCGGTGCTCAACCCGGCGCTGGACCGGCCCGACGTCTGGGAGCACCTGCCGGAGATCCGCCGCGAGGAGATGGCCCGGGCACGGGAGATCCTCGGCGTCGAGCAGGAGTTCCTCGGGTTCGTGGACTCCGGCCTGCCCGAGGGCGACCCGCTGCCGCCGCTGCCCGAGGGCTGTTTCGCGCTGGTGCCCACCGAGGAGGCGGCCGCGCCGCTGGTCGAGCTGATCCGCCGGTTCAAGCCGCACGTGATCACCACGTACGACGAGCGCGGCGGCTACCCGCACCCGGACCACATCAAGACCCACGAGGTCTCGGTGCACGCCTTCGACGCCGCCGGCGACCCCGACCGCTACCCCGGGCTCGGGGAGCCGTGGCAGCCGCTCAAGCTCTACTACCACATGGGCTTCACGCTGCCCCGGACGCGGGCGCTGCACGAGGCGATCCTCGCCTCGGGCCAGGAGTCGCCCTACGCCGAGTGGCTGGCGAACTGGGACCCCGAGCGGGACATGTCGCACCGGGTCACCACCAAGGTGCCGTGTGCGGAGCACTTCGCCGTCCGGGACGCCGCGCTGATCGCGCACGCCACCCAGATCGACCCGAACGGCCGCTGGTTCGCCTGCCCGCTGGAGGTCCAGCAGCGGGTCTGGCCGACCGAGGACTACGAGCTGGCCCGGTCGGTCGTCGACTCGCCGGTGCCCGAGGACGACCTCTTCGCCGGGGTCCGCAGTGAGGTGGTCGTCCGATGACCGACCTCGTGCTCCTGGCCGCCGACCAGCAGCTGCCCGAGGACGTCGGCAAGGCCGGCCCCATCGGTGCGCTGCTGACCGTGCTGCTCTTCATCGCCATCCTGCTGCTGGTGAAGTCGATGACCACCCACCTCAAGCGGGTGCCGCGCAGCTTCGACCACGGGGACGACGGCCCGCGGGTCGTCGTCCCCGACACCCCGGCCGAACTGGTGGACCCGCGTTCCGAGCCGGGGCAGGACCTGCTCGACACGCTGCGGCGGGCACCGCGGGCGATCGAGGGCCCGCGCCGGGACGACGGCCGGCCGGACGCCACGGAGGGCTGACCGGCCGGCCGCCGCCGGTCCGGGCTACCAGCGGTGCGCCACGTCGATCACCAGTCGTGGGGTGTCGTCGGAGTTCGGCGTGCCGGCGACGCTGAAGACGCGGAACGGCAGCCGGGCACGCACACCGAGGGCCAGGGTGCTCGAGCCCTCGAAGGAGCCGGCCCAGGCCACCTGCCGGAAGGTGGTGTACCCGCCGACGTCCACGACCTCACGCGGGTCGGCCGGCAGGAACGTCGGCCGCCCCTGATCGTCGTACGCCGGTGCCCGCACGACGATCTCGAGGTCCGCGGCGCCGCGGACGGGTACTGGCTCGCCCGAGCCGTCCTGCCGTACGACCGGCACGTACTGGACCGAGTACGAGCCGAACGTCGTGTCCTCCCCGCCCACGTCGACGACGAGCCGGTCGAAGCAGGCGTGCCTTCCCGCACGGATGTCGTACAGCCGCTCCCGGTCGCCGGCGTCCGCGGTCTTGGTCTGTGACCCCCAGGTGATCCCGCAGTAGGGACTCGCACTCGCCGGAGCGGGCGCGACCACCCCCAGCGTGGCGAGGACGGAGACGGCGAGGACGAAGAACCGGGATCGGTTCATGGCGGACCTCCTCGGGGATTCGGTGCCGACGGCAGGATCTGCCCTGTTCATCCGCCGACGCCATGGGCGTCGACATGTCGACTCGACGAACCCTCCGCCGGTCCTCCAGCAGGAGATGACGAACGGGACGGGCGCACCTTCGCGGGCGCGATGTCACCTCGTGCTATCTGCATCCCGGGTCACGCCGCCACTCCTGTCAGTCATGCCGGAGGGTCAGAGGGAGGCGGCACCCGGAGCTGGATCGCGGTGGGCCATGACCTCGGACCGGTGGCCGGTGGGTCCGCCCGCGACGTCGTGCGGGGTCGCAGCAGCCGGTCCTGGACCCCGGGACGGCCGCGTCTGCAGCGGGCGAGTCGCGGTGCCCAGATGCTGTCGACCTCCTCGCTCGACGCTGCGGTCGGCGCTGAGCGACGATGCCTCCAGCTCACCGGCGACTGCATCGGGTCGGGTGGCACCGGCCTGACGCTCCGCACCGGAGTCGTCCCGCCCAGCACCGTGTGCGCGGCACTCGGCCCGTTCGGCGTCGGCCCGCTCGAGCCGGGATGCGGGCCGGTGCCGCCGCCGGCGCCACTCGGCGGCCGCGCCCAGCAGTCGTCGCGCTCACCCTTGCCGCCGTCCGCCGGGCCACCCGACGGGCGCAACCGATCTGAGCCGCCCCACCGAGACGGCGCGCCTGCTACGCGGCTCGCCCGAAATACCCCCATGGGGTATATGGTTGGAGCGGGCGCAGAACCGGAGTGGAGGAGGTCTGGGTGATGTCGACTCGGCAGACGACGGCGGTGCTCGAGGTCGCCGGTGTGCACTGGGCCACGGAGAAGGCGGTCACCGAGAAGGTGCTCGGGCGGCGGCCAGGCGTGCTCGCCGTGGCGGCCAACCCGATCGCGCAGACCGCGGTGGTCACCTACGACCCGGCGCAGACGTCCGTGGCCGCGCTCGCGGCCTGGGTGCGCGAGTGCGGCTGGCACTGTGCCGGCCAGTCGGTCCCTGCCCACGTCTGCGACCCGGCGGCCGAACCTGCGGCTCACGCCGTGGCGGAGGACGGGCGTCTGCACCGCGGGAGCGGACACCCGCCCGACCACCCGGGACACGGCGGCGGCCAGGCGGGGCACGACGGCGGCCACGAGGCCGGGCACGGCGGGACGACCCCGCAGGAGGCGATGGGTCACGGCGGCCACCACGCCGGCATGTCGATGGACGAGATGGCCAGGGACATGCGCAACCGGTTCCTGGTCGCCGCGGTGCTGTCGATCCCGATCCTGCTGTGGTCACCGATCGGGCGGGAGGTGCTCGGCTTCACCGCGCCGGCGCCGTTCGGGCTCCGGGACGACGTCTTCTCGCTGATCCTGTCGCTGCCGGTGGTCTTCTGGTCGGCCTGGATCTTCTTCGACGGCGCCTGGCGGGCACTGCGCGCCCGGACGCTGGACATGATGGTCCTGGTCGCCGTCGCGGTCGGCGCCGGCTGGACCTACAGCCTGGTCATCACGCTGAGCGGCGGCGGCGAGGTCTTCTACGAGGCCGCCACGGTGCTGACCGCCTTCGTGCTGCTCGGGCACTGGTTCGAGATGCGCGCTCGCGGCGGGGCCAACGACGCCATCCGCACGCTGCTGGAGCTCGCGCCGCCACGTGCGGTGGTGCTGCGCGACGGGCAGCCGGTGGAGGTGCCCACGGCCGAGGTCGTCGCCGGCGACCTGCTGCTGGTCCGCCCGGGCGCGAAGATCCCCGTCGACGGCACGGTCGAGGACGGCGACTCCGAGGTCGACGAGTCGATGGTCACCGGGGAGAGCCTGCCGGTGCACAAGGCGGTCGGCGCCGAGGTGATCGGCGCCTCGGTGAACACCACCGGCACCCTGCGGGTGCGGGCGACGAAGGTCGGCTCGGACACCGCGCTGGCGCAGATCGTGCAGATGGTGCAGCTGGCGCAGAACTCCAAGGCCCCGGGGCAGCGGCTGGCCGACCGGGCCGCGTTCTGGCTGGTGCTCGTCGCGCTGATCGGCGGCGGCCTGACCCTGGCCGTGTGGCTGCTGGCCGGGGCGACGTTCGCGATGGCCATGCTGTTCGCGATCACCGTCGTCGTCATCACCTGCCCGGACGCGCTCGGCCTGGCGACCCCGACCGCGATCATGGTCGGCACCGGGCTGGGTGCACGGCGCGGCGTGCTGTTCAAGAATGCCACCGCGCTGGAGACCTCGGCCCGGATCGACACCGTGGTGATGGACAAGACCGGCACCCTGACGAAGGGCGAGCCGGAGGTCACCGACGTCGTCGTCGACGGGATGGAGCCGGACGACGTCCTGGCACTGGCCGCGGCCGTCGAGCGGGAGTCCGAGCACCCGCTGGCCGCCGCCGTCGCCGGGCACGCCGACGACGTCGGCGTGCCCGCGTTGACCGCCACCCGGTTCCGCAACGTCCCCGGTCACGGAGCGTCCGCCGAGGTCGCCGGACGCCGGGTGCTGGTCGGCAACGCCAAGCTGATGGCCGACGAGGGCGTCGACCTCGGGACGCTCGGCGCGCGCCGGGACGAGCTCGCCGGCAGCGGCCGCACCGCCGTCCTGGTCGCCATCGACGGCCGAGCCGCCGGCGTGATCGCCCTGGCCGACGCCCCGCGGGAGACCGCGGCCGCCGCGGTGGCCGCGCTGCACGAGGCCGGCGTCGAGGTGGTCATGCTCAGCGGGGACAACGCGGCCACCGCCCGGCGCATCGCCGGCCAGCTGGGCATCGACACCGTGATCGCCGAGGTCCTGCCCGGTGACAAGGCCGCGAGGATCACCGAGCTGCAGCGGGCGGGCAAGCGGGTGGCGATGGTCGGCGACGGGGTGAACGACGCCCCGGCGCTGGCGCAGGCCGACCTCGGCATCGCCATCGGGGCGGGCACCGACGTCGCCATCGAGACCGCCGACGTCGTGCTCATGCGCTCGGACCCGCTCGACGTGCCCATCGCGCTGACCATCGGCCGGGGCACGCTGCGCAAGATGCGGCAGAACCTGGCCTGGGCGATCGGGTACAACGCCATCGCGCTGCCGATCGCAGCCGGCGTGTTCGAGCCGGCGTTCGGCCTGGTGCTGCGCCCGGAGATCGCCGCCCTGTCGATGTCGGGGTCGTCGTTCCTGGTCGCGGTCAACGCGTTGCTGCTCAAGCGGCTGCGGCTGCCCGCCCCGGAGGCGCCCTCGGCGACCACCGCCGCGGCGCCCGAGCCGGAGCCGGTGTCCCGCTGAGCCCGGCACCGAGCCCTCCCCGGCGGCCCGCCGGGGAGGGCTCGTGGCCTCGAGGAGGGGGTGGCATGGCGGGGCGGGGCGGGGCGGCGGTGCTGCCGCTGTTCGCGGTCCTGTCCGTGCACGGGCCGAGGAGGAGGTCGCCCGCGGGCAGAACGCCGACGCGATCGCCCCTCGCCGAGGCCGTCAGGACTCGCGGAACGCCGAGATCACCGAGACGCAGCAACTGCTCACCCAGCTCGGCGGCTGACCGTCACCGCGGCAGGCGAGTCCGGCTGTCCGCCCCGCCGCGGTCCGGATGCTGTGGAGCCGTCCTCGAGCCGGTCCCCGGCATCCGTTCGCACGCGGACCAGTGGGGGAAGGGAAGGTGCATGCCGAACCGTCTCGCCGGCGCGACGAGCCCGTACCTGCTGCAACACGCGGACAACCCGGTCGACTGGTGGGAGTGGGGGGAGGAGGCCTTCGCCGAGGCCCGCCGCCGGGACGTGCCGATCCTGCTCAGCGTCGGCTACGCCGCCTGCCACTGGTGCCACGTCATGGCGCACGAGTCCTTCGAGGACGAGGCGACGGCGGCGCAGATGAACGCCGACTTCGTCTGCGTGAAGGTCGACCGCGAGGAGCGGCCGGACGTCGACAGCGTCTACATGGCCGCCACCCAGGCGCTGACCGGGCAGGGCGGCTGGCCGATGACGGTCTTCACCACACCCGACGGCCGGCCGTTCTACTGCGGCACCTACTTCCCGCCCCGGCCCGCGCACGGCATGCCGTCGTTCCGCCAGCTGCTCGCCGCGGTCACCGACGCGTGGCGGACGCGGCGCGAGGAGCTGGAGACGGCCGGCACGCGCATCGCCGAGGGGATCTCCGCCCGGCTGGACCTCGGGACGCCGGCCCCGCTGACGCCCGAGGTGCTCGACCGCGCCGTCGCCGCGCTGGCCGCCGACCTCGACGAGCGCTGGGGCGGCTTCGGCGGCGCCCCGAAGTTCCCGCCGTCCATGCTGCTGGAGTTCCTGCTCCGCCACGCCGCCCGCACCGGGGACGACCGGGCGCTGGCCATGGCGCGCCGCACGCTCGAGGCGATGGCCCGCGGCGGCATCCATGACCAGCTCGCCGGCGGCTTCGCCCGCTACTCCGTCGACGCGCGGTGGGTCGTGCCGCACTTCGAGAAGATGCTCTACGACAACGCGCTGCTGCTGCGGACATACCTGCACCTGTGGCGGGCGACCGGTGAGGAGTGGGCCCGCGGGGTCGCCGACGCCACCGCCGCCTTCCTCATCCGCGACCTCGGCACCCCGGAGGGCGGCTCCGCCTCCGCGCTGGACGCCGACACCGACGGCGTCGAGGGGCTGACCTACGTCTGGACCCCCGCGCAGCTGGTCGAGGTGCTCGGGGAGGACGACGGCCGGTGGGCGGCCGCGGTGTTCGAGGTGACCGACGCCGGGACCTTCGAGCACGGCACCTCGACACTGCAGCTGCTGCGCGACCCCGACGACCCCGCCCGGCTGGCCTCGGTGCGCGAGCGGCTGACCGCGGCGCGGGCGCAGCGCCCGCAGCCGGCGCGCGACGACAAGGTCGTGACCGCCTGGAACGGGCTGGCGATCGCCGCGCTGGCCGAGCACGGGGTCCTCACCGGGTCGCCGTCCTCGGTCGAGGCGGCGCGGCGGGCGGCGGTGCTGCTCGCCGACGTGCACTGGGTCGGCGGGCGGCTGCGCCGGGCCTCGCGGGACGGCGTCGCCGGTGCCCCGGCCGGGGTGCTCGAGGACTACGGCGACGCGGCCGAGGGACTGCTCGCGCTGCACCAGGCCACCGGCGAGGGGCGCTGGCTGGAGCTGGCCGGGGACCTGCTGGACGTCGTCGCCGAGCAATTCGTCGACGCCGACGGCTGGCACGACACCGCCGCCGATGCCGAGGCGCTCGTGCACCGGCCCTTCGACCCGGCCGACGGCCCGACGCCGTCCGGCATCGCCGCCGTCGCGGGTGCCGCCGTGTCGTACGCCGCGCTGGCCGGCGCGCCCCGGCACCGGGAGCTGGGGGAGGCGGCCGTGGGGCAGTTGGCGAAGCTGGCCGAGCGGGCCCCGCGGGCCGTCGGCTGGGCGCTCGCGGTCGGGGAGGCGCTGCTGGCCGGCCCGCTCGAGGTCGCGGTCAGCGGGCCGACCGGGCCCGAGCGGGACGCTCTCGCGGCCGCTGCCCGCGCCTCGACCAGCCCGGGCGCGGTGGTGGTGGTCGGCGAGCCGGACGCGCCCGGCGTCCCCCTGCTGGCCGGCCGCCCCCTGGTGGGCGGCCGGGCGGCCGCCTACGTGTGCCGCGGCTTCGTCTGCTCCGCGCCGGTCACCGACGTGTCCGCTCTCGGCGCAGCGATGGCCCCTTCCTGACCGCGCTGCAGCGGCTTACCGTGTAAGTGTGTAATCACCTCACTCGGGAGGCCGTCGTGCACGGACAGCACCACCGTTTCGCTGACAACCCCTTCGCCGGCATGCGCGGCGGGTTCCGCGGCCGCGGTCCCGGCGGTCGTGGCCGGGGTCCGGACGCTCCACCCCCGGTCGAGCGGGCCGAGGTCGCCGGCTGGTTCGCCGGGCGGCTGCCCGACGACTGGTTCACCGGGCCCGTCGAGCTCACCGTCGACCGCGACGAGATCACCGTCGTCGGCACCCTGGCCGAACCGGAGGCCGGCGGGGGCGACGCCACCGCGGCGCGGGCCGGGCGGATCGCCCGCTTCCGCGAGGAGACCCGCGAGCAGCGCATGGCCGTCGCCGACGCCGCGCAGGCCCGCTACGGCCGGTCGGTGGCGTGGGGCGCGGTCTGCGGCGACGTCCGCGAGGTGTTCACCAACCTCTCGGTGCCGGTGATGACCCGGCTGCGGCAGCCCGAGCGGCTGGTCCTCGACACGCTCGTGGACGCGGGGGTCGCCCGGTCCCGGTCCGAGGCGCTGGCCTGGGCGGTCCGGCTCGTCGCCCAGCACACCGACGAGTGGCTCGGTGAGCTGCGTGCGGCGATGGCCTCGGTCGAGGAGGTCCGGGCCCGCGGCCCGCAGGTCGACTGAGCCCCGCCTGGCCCCACCCCTCGCCCGCTCGGGGCGGGACCCTGCACGAGGGCCGCCTCTGCCAGGCTGCCGGGGTGCCGTCGTCCACCGAGCTGCTCCAGGCCACCTACCGCGCCCTGTCCACGCTGGTCACGGACCTGCGGCCGGAGGAGGCGTGGCAGCCGACCGGGTGCACCGGGTGGGCGGTCCTGGACCTGACGCTGCACCTGGTCGACGACGCCCGCCGGGGCCTGGTCGCACTGGCCACACCGGCGGCACCGCCCGCCACGGGCGACGCCGTCACCTACTGGCGGGCCTGGCAGCCGACCGCGGCGCAGGACGAGGACGTCGCCTGGCGCACTCGCGTCCGCGCCAGCGTGGCCGGCGGCCCGGCAGAGCTGTCCGGGGTGTACGCCGAGCTCGTGGCGGCAGTCGGTGTGGCCGCAGGCCGGTCCCGGCCCGACGACCTGGTCGGCACCCAGGGGCACGTGCTGCGCACCGACGACCTGCTGTCCACGCTGGCCGTGGAGGCTGCGGTGCACCACCTGGACCTGGTGGCCTGCCTCGACCGTCCTGGCCCGGCACCGGAGGCGCTCGCCGAGGTCCGCCGGGTGCTCGAGGGCCTGCTCGGCGGCCCGCTGCCGGCCGGGTGGGACGACGCGACGGCGGCTCGGCGCGGCACCGGCCGGGAGCCGCTGGACGACGCCGACCGCGCTGTCCTGGGGCCGTCGGCGGAGCGCTTGCCCTTGTTCGGTTGAGGGGCGCCCCCCGTTCCGCGCAGCCAGGGACACTGGAGGCGTGCCAGCCAGCGCCGCCGTCCCCATCGACACCGACGTCCTCGTGGTGGGTGCCGGTCCGGCGGGTGCGGCGGCCGCCGCCTGGGCCGCGCGGGCCGGGCACGACGTCGTCCTCGCCGACGCGGCCGTCTTCCCCCGCGACAAGCCCTGCGGCGACGGGCTGACCCCGCGGGCGATCGCCGAGCTCGACTTCCTGCGCCTGGGCGACTGGGCCCGCTCGCGGGCGCGCAACCGCGGCCTGCGTGCCGCCGGCTTCGGCCGGACGTGGGAGCTGCCCTGGCCCGGCGGCGCGTTCCCCGACCACGGCAGCGCGGTGCCGCGCACGGAGCTCGACGCCCGCATCCGCGAGGTGGCGCTGGCCGACGGCGCCGTCCCGCTGCAGGGGGCGCGCGCCGTCGACGTCGAGCGGGACGGCGACCGGGTGACCGGGGTGGTGTTCGAGCTCGCCGACGACGAGACGGTGACCGTCGGCTGCCGGCGGCTGGTCGTGGCCGACGGCGTCCGCTCGCCGCTGGGCCGGGTGCTCGGCCGCGAGTGGCACCGCGACACCGCCTACGGCGTGGCCGCCCGCGGCTACGTGCGCTCCGGCCGTGCGGACGACGAGTGGATCTCCTCGCACCTGGAGCTGCGCGGCGCCGAGGGGGAGCTGCTCTCCGGCTACGGGTGGGTGTTCCCGCTGGGCGCGGGGGCCGGGCAGGTCAACATCGGCGTCGGCACGCTGGCCACCGCCCGCCGTCCCGCCGGGGTGCAGCTCAAGGCGCTGATGGAGGTCTACGCCGACGCCCGCCGGGAGGACTGGCGGCTCGACGGGCCGGTGGAGGCGCCGGCGTCGGCGCTGCTGCCGATGGGTGGCGCGGTCTCCGGGGTGGCCGGGCGCAACTGGGCGCTGGTCGGCGACGCGGCCGGGTGCGTCAACCCGCTCAACGGCGAGGGCATCGACTACGGCCTGGAGACCGGTCGCAGCGTGGTCGACCTCTTCGCGGAGGAGGACTGGACCACCGCCTGGCCGGCGGAGCTGCGGCGGCACTACGGCGAGGCGTTCTCCATCGCCCGGCGCCTGGCCGGCCTGCTCACCGTTCCGCGCTTCCTGCCGGCCGCCGGCCCGGTCGGCATGCGCTCGCAGGCGCTGATGACCGTCGCGCTGCGGGTCATGGGCAACCTGGTCACCGACGCCGACCGCGACCTCGTCGCCCGAGCCTGGCGCACCGCCGGCCGGTTGTCGACCCGGCTCGACGATCGTGAGCCGTTCAGCTGAGCCGACCCGGCGCCGGGTCGCGCCGAGTGGGGCCCGGAGGGCTCCGCGCAGGCGGGACGAAGCGGCTCATCGGTCGGGGGGACGGCACGTGGCCGCGGTGCCGTCCGGTAGGACGGCGATGTCAGAGCACGGCACCTGGCCGCGGTGTCTGACCGGAGGTCAGATGAACGGGCTCGAGTACATCGCGAAGTAGACGGCGATGTAGTGGCAGATGGCGGCCACGACGGTCATCGCGTGGAAGACCTCGTGGTAGCCGAAGACGCCGGGCCAGGGGTTGGGCTTCTTGACCGCGTAGGCCACCCCGCCGAGCGTGTACAGCACGCCGCCGACGGCCAGCAGCACCAGCGACGTCACGCCGGCGATGTGCAGGATGTCGGTGAGGATGAAGACGGCGACCCAGCCCAGGCCGATGTAGAGGGGCACACCCACCCAGCGCGGCGCGGTCGGCCAGGTGAGCTTGAGCGAGACGCCGGCCAGCGCCCCGGCCCAGACGCCGACGAGCACCCAGTAGCCGGTGGGCTGGTCGACCGCCAGCAGCGAGAACGGCGTGTACGTGCCCGCGATGAACAGGAAGATCATCGAGTGGTCGAGCCGCTTCATGGTCTTCCAGCCGCGCGGTGACCAGCGGCGGCGGTGGTAGAGCGCGCTGGTGCCGAACAGCCCGCAGATGGTCACGCAGTAGACGGTCACCGAGACGCCGGCGCGGGCACCGAGCACGAAGCCCAACGGGACGAGCACCGCCCCGGCGACGATCGCGCCGAAGAAGGAGAACAGGTGCAGCCAGCCGCGCATCCGCGGCCGGGTGTCGGGGTGGTCCCAGTCGCTGTCGCCGAAGTCCTCGGCGGTCCAGGTCCGTTCGACCTGCTCGCCCTCCCGGAGGACGGTGGCCACCGCCGGGCCGGGAGGCGCTTCGATCCGGGCGCCGTCGGCCTCGACGCGGACGGCCTCGCCCTCGCTGTTGGGGACGCTCATGAGCCGAGGTTACGCACGCGTAGGGAGGGCGGCGACGCGGCCGGGGTGTGAGGTCCCTGGCAGTCCCGCGGACCTTCGTGCAGGTGGGGAACGGGTGCGCGCGACCTCGCGGAGTGGGCCTAGTGTGACCCACCGTGGGGATGCGGCAGTGGGCACGCGACGTCCTCACCCAGGTGTACGAACGCCGGCTGGCCCGGGCGCTCGAGGGCGCGGCGATCCCGCGGCACGTCGGGGTGATCGTCGACGGGAACCGGCGGTGGGCGCGGGCCATCGGCCTGGAGGACCCCAACGCCGGCCATCGCCGCGGCGCGGACAAGATCGCCGACTTCCTCGGCTGGTGCGACGAGGCCGGCGTCGAGGTGGTCACCCTCTTCCTGCTCTCCACCGACAACCTGTCCCGCCCCGAGCCCGAGCTGGTGCCGCTGCTGCGGATCATCGAGGGCGTCGCCGAGGACCTCGCCGCCCCCGACCGGCGCTGGCAGCTGCGCCCGGTGGGCGCCCTGGAGCTGCTGCCCGCCGAGACCGTCGCCGTCCTCAAGCAGGCCGCCGAGGACACCTGCGACCGGCCGGGCGCGACGGTCAACCTCGCCGTCGGCTACGGCGGACGGCGGGAGATCGCCGACGCCGTCCGCTCGCTGCTGGCCGAGCACGCCGAGCGGGGGACGACGCTGGACGAGCTGGTGAGCGTGCTCGACGTCGAGCACATCGCCGAGCACCTCTACACCCGCGGCCAGCCCGATCCCGACCTGGTCATCCGCACCAGCGGGGAGCAGCGCCTCTCGGGCTTCCTGCTCTGGCAGACCGCGCACTCGGAGTTCCACTTCACCGACGTCTACTGGCCCGACTTCCGCCGCGTCGACTTCCTGCGGGCGCTGCGGGCCTACGCCGCCCGCCACCGGCGCTTCGGGGGCTGAGAAACTGCTGGTCATGGCCTCTGTCCTCGACGTCCCCCTGGAGTACGTGCGGCTCGGGCTGCGCTTCGACCGGCTCGAGCCCGGCTTCGTCGACGCGTACACCGGTGACAAACGGGTCCGCGCCGCGGTGGAGGACGAGCCGGCGCCCGCCCCGCAGGGGCTGCGCGACCAGGCCCGCGGGCTGCTGGCCGAGCTGACGTCGGCCGACCTGCCGGCCGACCGCGCCGGGTTCCTCCGCGGGCAGCTCACCGGCCTGGAGTGCAGCGCCCGGAAGATGGCCGGCGAGCCGGTGCCCTTCCTCGACGAGGTGCGCAGCTACTTCCAGGTCGACCTCACCCTCGGGGACCCGGCCGCCTATGCCGCCGCGCACGCCGAGCTCGACGTCCTGCTGCCCGGCAGCGGCCCGCTGGCCGACCGCTACGCCGCCCACCGGCGCCGCGAGGAGTGCCCGCCCGAGCGGCTGGCCGAGGCGGTGCACGCCCTGTCCAGCGCGCTTCGCGACCGGGTGCGCGCCGACTACGGGCTGCCCGAGGTGGAGACGGTCCGCTACGAGGTGGTCACCGACCAGCCGTGGTCGGGCTTCAACTACTACGAGGGCGACTACCGCTCCCGCGTCGCGATCAACGCCGACCTGCCGCACCGGCTGGGCCAGCTGCCGCACCTGGTGGCCCACGAGGCCTATCCGGGGCACCACACCGAGCACTGCCGCAAGGAGCTGGGCCTGGTCGAGCGCGGCTCGCGGCTCGAGCACACCGTCTTCCTGGTCAACACCCCCGAGTGCCTCATGGCCGAGGGGCTGGCCGACCTCGGCGTGCAGGCCGCGATCGGCGACGGCTGGGGGCCCTGGGCGGCCGAGGTGCTCGGCGACCTCGGGCTGCACTTCGACGGGCACCTCGCCGAGCGGGTCTCCGCGGCGGCCGCGCCGCTGAACCGGGTGCGCCAGGACGCCGCCGTCCTGCTGCACGACCGCGGCGCCTCGACCGACGAGGTGGCCGCCTTCATCCAGCGCTGGTCGCTGGTCAGCGCTGACCGGGCCCGCCAGCAGCTGCGCTTCCTCACCCACCCGCTGTGGCGGGCCTACACCACCACCTACGTCGAGGGCTTCGACCTGCTCTCGCGGTGGCTGCACGCCCGCCCGGCCGACCAGCCGGTGGCCGACCGCTTCGTCCGCCTGCTCGACGAGCCCCTCACCCCGGCCGCGGTCGCCGGCGAGCTGCGGGCCGGCTGAGCAGGCGGGTGGGGATGACGTGGCGGGGGGTGACATGGCGCGGCACAGCCCGGAGGAGGCCCGGGACCTGGGCCTGTGGACGGCGGGCTGGCTGGCCGTGCTGCTGGTCGGCGGACTGTGGTGGCTGGGCGACCTGAGGCTCCAGTGGCCGGTCCTGCTGGTGCCGCTCGTGTGGGTGCTGGTCGCCGTCCGGCCGCGTCGTCGTTGAGGCGGCTGGTGCCGCTGGTGCCCCGAAGGGGGGACACGCCCCCTCTCCGACATGTTCCTGTCACCTCACGGGCCTAACGTCCGCGGTGGAGGGCGAGCTCACCTCGCCGTCCACGGGAGGCCCGGTTGGTGCTGACGAACTCGTCGACCAGGGGGGCCGGCACCCGGCTCCTCGGCCGGGGCCCGGCCACCTTCGAGCCGGGGCGCGTGCTGCGCCCCAACGGGAGTCGACCGTGACCACTCGCCGCCGCACGTACGTCCTCGACACCTCCGTCCTGCTCTCCGACCCCGGTGCGCTGCTGCGCATGGGCGCCCACGACGTGGTCCTCCCGCTCGTCGTGATCGGGGAGCTCGAGGACAAGCGCAACCACCCGGAGCTGGGCTGGTTCGCCCGGCAGGCGCTGCGGATGCTCGACGACCTGCGGGTCCGGCACGGCCGGCTCGACGCCCCGGTCCCCGTCGGCGAGGACGGCGGCACGCTGCACGTCGAGCTCAACCACAGCGACCCGTCGGTGCTGCCGGCCGGCTTCCGCAACGACAGCAACGACAGCCGGATCATGGTGGTGGCGCTGAACCTGCGCGCCGAGGGTCAGGACGTCTGCCTCATCACCAAGGACGTGCCGCTGCGGGTCAAGGCCGCGGCCGTCGGCCTGGACACCGACGAGTACCGGGCGCTGGACGCCGTCGACGCCGGCTGGACCGGGATGGCCGAGGTCTCCCTCGACGACGCCGAGCTGGCCGCCCTGTACGACGAGGGCGAGGTGTACGCGCCTGCCGCCGCCGAGCTCCCCGCGCACACCGGGCTGGTGCTGCTGTCCTCCCGCGGGTCGGCGCTCGGGCGGGTGGTGCCGGACAAGCACGTGCGGCTGGTGCGCGGCGACCGCGAGGCCTTCGGGCTGCACGGCCGCTCCGCGGAGCAGCGGATCGCGCTGGACCTGCTGCTCGACCCGGAGATCGGCATCGTCTCGCTCGGCGGGCGGGCCGGCACCGGCAAGTCGGCGCTGGCGCTGTGCGCGGGCCTGGAGTCGGTGATGGAGCGGCGGGCGCACGCGAAGGTCGTCGTCTTCCGGCCGCTCTACGCCGTCGGCGGGCAGGAGCTCGGGTACCTTCCGGGCAGCGAGGGCGACAAGATGTCGCCCTGGGCGCAGGCGGTCTACGACACCCTCGGCGCGCTGGTGTCCAAGGACGTGCTCGACGAGATCGCCTCGCGCGACCTCATCGAGGTGCTGCCGCTGACCCACATCCGCGGGCGGTCGCTGCACGACTCGTTCGTGATCGTCGACGAGGCGCAGTCCCTCGAGCGCGGGGTGCTGCTCACCGTGCTGTCCCGGCTGGGGTCGGGCTCGCGGGTGGTGCTCACCCACGACGTCGCCCAGCGTGACAACCTGCGGGTCGGCCGGCACGACGGCATCGCCGCGGTGGTCGAGCAGCTCAAGGGCCACCCGCTGTTCGCGCACGTGACGCTGACCCGCTCCGAGCGCTCGCCGATCGCCGCGCTGGTCACCGAGATGCTGGAGGACCTCCCGCGCTGACCCAGCTGGACGCTGGGCTTCACGTCCGACCGCACTCTCGCGCGGTTCCTCGCGCCGTCGCGTCGTCGCGCCGGTGCATCGGCGCGGCAGGGAGGCCAACCGCGCGAGAGTCAGCGGTCTCCCCGGGCGAAGGCCCGCAGGAGCCGATCGCCCACGACGCGGGGGCGGTCCAGGTCGTCCCACGTCCAGCGGGCGACCTGCCAGCGGTGGTCGCGCAGCTCGTCCTCCCGGAAGACGACCTCACCCGGCTCCTGCCCCGGCCGGAGCAGACGGCCGTACTCGGCCCGGCCGTCGAACTCGCCGACCGTGCGGTGCTCCTCCCAGCCGAAGTCGCACCGCGCCATGACGCTGCCGTCGCGGCGGCGGACCCGTACCTGCAGGTCCGGTGCGGTGAGCCCGAGCCGGTGGATGAGCACCCTGCTGCGGCTCTCGCCCACGCTCTCGCTCAAGGGGTCGGCGAAGTCGACGACGCGAGCGGCGGCACGGATCCCGGGGACCCGTCCCATGTCCGCGATGCAGCCCACCAGGTCCTCCCGGGTGGTGCCGCCCGTCCGGAGCGCCCGGTCGGCGACCACGACGGCGGACTCGAAGGGCGCCGAGCGGGCGACGTCCACCACGGTCCGGGGAAAACTGGTGGCGGTGAGGCCGTCGACCAGGGTGAGGTGCTCGTCGGGCACCCGACCGACGTGCTGGTGCAGGCGCCTGCTGCCGGAGCCGCTCGCCGGCGGGTGACGGGTGACGTGGACCCGGTCGAGGGGCACGCCCCACACGGGCAGGCCGTGCAGGACCGCGGCCGAGAGGTGGCTCACCACCGCCGGTGAGCGGAGTCCCGGGATGGTGGCCAGCACGGCGAGGCGGTGGCGCGCGACGGCATCGCTGGGCAGTTCCGCGGGCGCGTGTGCGTACGTGCCCCGCTGCAGCCGGCGCAGCTCACCGCGGCGCACCATCCGGGCGAGCTCCGCGTCGTCGAAGCCTCCGGCCAGCGCGTCGGCGCGGCGCAGCGGGAGCGGTGGGTCGGGATCCGGGACCGTCCCGCACCCAGCCTGGCGGCGACACCGGAGCCGCGGGAGCGATCCAGCGGATCTGTGGACGACGGCCGCTCCCGCACCGTTCCACCTGCGATGGCGCTGGTGCACCAGCGCGTGCGCTGCGGGAACCGCGCGAGAGTGGCCAACGGCGCGGGGGCGAGGCGCCGAGGGGTCAGGGCGCCGCGGGGTCGGCGTCCTCGTCGGCGGGGGAGGAGGGAGCCGACGGGCGGGGGGTGGCGGCCCAGCGCAGCAGCGCCACCACACCCCAGCCCGCCGCCAGGCACCACGGCAGCCGCGTGACGACGTCGTGCACGCCCAGGTCGCCGCGCAGACCCAGGGCGAGCACCGGCAGGGCCAGGAGGAAGGACACCGCCAGCACGTCACAGCGCAGCGGGCTCATGCCCCCGAGCTCTCCAGCCGCTCGCAGAGCAGCGAGGCCCAGCGGTGGGCGGTCGCCCGCGCACCGTCGAGGAGGGCCACGGGGGTGGAGGTGCGGCTGAGCACCGCGGCCGGGTCGGCGGTCAGGTCGGTGTCCTGGACCATGAGCGCGTCCACTCGGGTCAGCGCGTCCAGCCACGGGCCGACGTCCTCGGGCTTGCGGGTGGCCTCGACGACCGCCCACACCCCGACCGGCGCGAAGACCGCGACCATCTGCTCCAGCCAGGCGCCGCCACCGGCGCGCAGCGGGACGTCGACGGCGACGATCGTCAGCGCGCTCGACCGGTCGGCCTCCTGCTTGCGCTCGAGAGCCGTGTCGATGCTGGTGATCCGGTTGCTGCGCGGGGCCAGCGCGGCCAGGTCACCGCGGGAGGCCCACTGCAGCTGCTCGCCGTCCAGCCGCATCGAGGCGGCCAGGGAGCGGGCGGCGGCGAGGGTCTCCACGCCCGGGCCGACGACCAGCAGCACCTCGCCGGCACCGGAGGGCAGCGCGGGAGCGGCCGGCAGGCCGGCGGCCAGCGCGCGGGTCAGCGCGGCGTAGGCGCCGAGCCGGGCGACCCCCACGGCGAAGTCCTCGCCGAGCAGCCGCTCGGGCACGCCAAGCTCCAGCAGCCGGCAGATGAGGGCGTCCTCGGCCGCGCCGGGCCGCGGGGCGCCGGCCCCGCCCGACGTCGACCGACCGCGGACCGAGGGCACGACCATCGGCGCGGACCGACGCCAGGCGGCGGCGCGCTTGTCCACCGGCAGCCGGGTCACGGTGGCCAGGCGGGCCTCCGCGGACGGCGCCGCCACCCGGGCGACCGACTGCCCCGGGGCGCGGCCGATCGCCGGCGGCACGGGCGGGCGGCCCAGCAGCGGCGGGACGGCGCGCGCGGTGCCGGGTGCCGGCGGCGGCAGCAGCGACAGCGGCGGCAGGATCGTGGTGGCGTCGGCGGGCAGCGGCAGCGGAGCCGGGTCGCTGGCGGTCGGGGCCAGGACCTCGGCCTCCACCTCCCACTCGTCGGCCTCGGCGGTCGCCTCGACCCACACCGGGATCTCGGCGGTGTGCGCGCAGGCGTCGGCCTCGGCCCACGCGTCGTCGGCCGCGGCGGCGTCGTGCTCGGCCGGTGGGGAGCCGGCGAGCACGCCGCGCAGCAGCTGGGTCAGCGCCACGTCGGACGTGTCGTGCGCCAGGGCGGCCCGCAGCACCTCGGCGATCGCCTCCTCGCGGGAGGTGATCGGCCCGGTGCTGAAGTCCGGCTCGTGCACCCACTCGGGCACGGAGACCGGCTCGGGCTGCGGTGCCGGGGCCGGCACCGGCGGGAGGACGGCGGCCGGCTCCGGAGCAGGAGCGGGTGCGGGGGCCGGGGGGACGACGGCGGCGGCCGGTCGCGGAGCAGGGGCGGGCGTGGGAGCCGAGCCCCAGAGGATGTCGAGCCCCGCGTCCAGGTCGTCGTCCTGGTCGTCGAGGTCGACCGCCGCAGCGGGGGCGACGACGGGCGCCGGAGCCGGGGCGGGCACCGGCGCTGCAGCCGCGCGAGCGGGAGGAGCCTCCGGAGCAGCGGGAGGAGGCGCCGGAGCAGCGGGAGGAGCCGCGGGCGCCCGGGCAGCAGTGCGCGCCGGGGTGGGCGCGGCGGCGGCGACTGCCTCGTCCACGGCCTCGCGCACGTCGACGTCCCGGGCCACCATCTGCGCCAGCGCGGCGGTGAACGGCGACGGCGGCAGTGCGGCGTCGTCCACCACGGGCGCAGCCGGGGCCGGGGACGGTGCCGTCGCCGGAGGAGCAGCGGGAGCTGCAGCCGGGGCCTTGCGGAAGCCCCTCGCCGCAGCCGGACGGGCGGCGCGCGGCGCGGAGGTCCGCGAGTACAGCCCCACGGAGGGCTGGCCACCGCCGCCACCGCCGAGCAGGTCGGCGACCTCGTCGACCGGGTCGGGCAGCACCGGGTCGCGGCGCAGCGCGGCCTCGATGCGGGCCATCGACTCGGCCTTCGACGCGGGCCGGCGCTCGACGACGGGCGGCGGGGCGACCTCCTCCACCTCGGCGACGAAGCGCTCGGTGGTGAAGAAGCCCATCACCCCACCGGTGCGGATGCGGCGGATGCCGACGATCCGGACGGACGAGCCGTACTTCTCCCGCGCTGCGGCGATGGCGCCTTCGCGGGAGGCGGCCTCAACGGACGGCAACGGCACCGTTCACCACTCCCAGTGACTCGATCTGGGCCGTGCGGGAGACCTCCGTGTAGGAGATCACCGGCAGGCGGGGGAGGACCTGACGCATGAGGCGGGACAGCGCGGCCCGGACCTGGGGCGAGCACACGAGCACGGGGGACAGGCCCAGCCGCTCGGCGTCGGTCAGCAGTCCGCTGCACCCGTTGACCAGCGCGTCGACCGTGCCGGCGTCCAGGGCGAGGACCTGGCCGGCCTCGCTCTGCCGCACGGCCTCGAGCAGGCGCTGCTCGAACGCCGGGTCGAGGGTCATGACGTGCAGCCGCTCGTCGGGCGCGACATAGGGGTGGCTGATCGCCGACCCGAGCGCGGAGCGGGCGGCCTCGACCAGGCCGTCGACGTCGGTGGAGACCTTCGCCCGGACCGAGAGCGCCTCGAAGATGCGCACCAGGTCGCGGATGGAGACGTTCTCCTCGAGCAGCCCGTGCAGCACCCGCTGGATCTCGCCCAGCGTGAGCAGCGTCGGGGTGAGCTCCTCGACGACGATCGGGTGGGTCCGCTTGACCATCTCGACCAGCAGCCGCACGTCCTCCCGGCCGAGCAGGTCGGCGGCGTTCTGCCGGACGACCTCGGCCAGGTGCGTGGTGATGACCGAGGAGCGGTCGACGACGGTGGCGCCGGCCATCTCGGCCTGCCGCTGCAGCTCGACCGGCACCCACTTCGCCGGCAGCCCGAACACCGGCTCGCGGGTGGCCCGGCCGGGCAGCCCGTCGAGCATGTCGCCGATCGCCAGGACCGTGCCGGCGGGCGAGGTGCCCTTGGCCGCGGGGACGCCGTTGAGCCAGATGACGTACTGCGAGGCCGGCAGGTCGAGGTTGTCGCGGGTGCGCACCAGCGGGATGACCAGGCCGGTCTCCATGGCGACCTTCCGGCGCAGCGCCTTGACGCGGTCGAGCAGGTCGCCGCCGCGGGAGGCGTCCACCAGGTCGACCAGGTCGAAGGCCACCTCGAGCTCCAGCGGGTCGACCCGCATCTTCTCGGCGATCGCCTCGGGGGAGTCCGGGCGGGGCTCGTCGTCCACGGCGGCCTGCGGGTCGGCGTCCTCGTCGACCTCCGGGGTCTCCTGCATGCGCGAGGCCATGAGCAGGAAGAGCCCACCGATGAGGAGGAACGGCAGCTTGGGCAGGCCGGGGATCAGGCACAGCGCCAGGGCGGCACCGCCGGCGATGCGCACCGGCTGCTTGAAGCGGCCGAGCTGGGAGATCAGGTCCGAGCCCATGTCCCCGTCGGAGGCCGAGCGGGTGACGATGATGCCGGTCGCGGTGGACAGCAGCAGCGCGGGGATCTGGGAAACCAGGCCGTCGCCGACGGTGAGCAGCGAGTAGGTGGAGACGGCGTCCGCCGGGGCCATGCCCAGCTGCATGACGCCGATGGCCATCCCGCCGATGAGGTTGATCAGCGTGATGATGATGGCGGCGATGGCGTCGCCCTTGACGAACTTCGAGGCACCGTCCATCGAGCCGTAGAAGTCGGCCTCGGCGGTGACCTCGGTGCGCCGCTTGCGCGCCTGCTTCTCGTTGATCAACCCGGCGTTGAGGTCGGCGTCGATCGCCATCTGCTTGCCGGGCATCGCGTCGAGGGTGAAGCGGGCGCCGACCTCGGCGACGCGGCCGGCGCCGTTCGTGATCACGACGAACTGGATGATCGTGAGGATCACGAAGATCACCAGGCCGACGATCAGCGAGCCGCCGATCACGAAGTGCCCGAAGGCCTCGATGACCTTGCCGGCGTAGCCGTCGGTCAGCACCAGGCGCGTCGAGGAGACGTTGAGCGCGAGCCGGAACAGCGTCGCGATGAGGATCAGCGACGGGAAGACGGCGAAGTCCAGCGGCCGCCTGATCTGCATGGCGACCAGCAGGATCAGCAGCGAGGCGGTGACGTTCAGTCCCAGCAGCAGGTCCAGCACCGCGGCGGGCAGCGGCACGACCAGCATGAGGACGATGGCCACCACGCCGATGGGGACGGCGGCCTTCGTCAGCTTCTGCACGGACCCCTCATCGGCAGAGCGCCCACCCCGGGGCACCGCCGTCCGCCCCAGCCGTCACGCCCGTCCCAGCGGCCACTTCTTGCCGAGATCGCGCGATCTCGTACGAGGCAGGGCTTCGGGCGGTGCGAGATCCGGGATCTCGACAGGAGAGGGGTGCACCGTCAGCGGCGGCGCCCTGCCCGGGGGAGCCCCTCGACGTCCGGCGCGGCGAAGCCGGGCCGGTGGAAACCGCCGCGCACGCCGCGCGCCGACAGCTGCATGACGAACGCCAGCACCCGCGCGACCGCGGTGAACAGCTGCGCGGGCACCTCCTGGCCGATCTCGCAGGAGGCGTGCAGCGCGCGGGCCAGCGGGACGTCCTGCACCAGCGGCACCCGCGCCTCCGCGGCCCGCTCGCGCAGCTTCGCGGCGACCTCGTCGGCGCCCTTGGCCACCACCCGGGGGGCGCCGCGGTCGGCCTCGTACTTCAGCGCGACCGCGACGTGGGTGGGGTTGACCAGCAGGACGTCGGCGGCGGCGACCTCGGCCATCATCCGGTTGCGCGACATCGCCATCTGGGTGGCCCGGCGCTGCGCCTTCACGTGCGGGTCGCCCTCGGAGTTCTTGTGCTCCTGCTGGATCTCGTACTTCGTCATCTTCAGCTGCTTCATCGTCTGCCGGCGGACGACGACGTAGTCGGCGACCGCGATCACCAGGCCGGTGACCGCGACCACCCGGATCATCAGGACCGCGGAGTCGGTGAAGGTGGCGGTGACCGCCGACAGCGGCAGTGCCCCGGACGCCGACACCAGCGCCTGGGCCTTGTCACTGGTGACCACGACGACGGTGCCCAGCGCCGCGGTCTTGATGACCGCCTTGGTCGCCTCCCACAGGCCGTGCCCACCGAACATCCGCTTGATCCCCGGCAGGGGGTTGAGCTTCTTCAGCGTCGGCTTCACCGGCTTGCTGCTCACGGTGACCCCGCCCTGGGCGGCCGAGGCGGCGACGCCGACCACCATCAGGGCCACCGCCATCGGCAGCGCCACGGTGACGAAGGTCTCCAGGGCCTGGCCGAGCAGAGCCGTGACCTTCTCGACCTCCGGGTCGTCGACCACCACGCCGACCTGCACGAACATCCGGCCGACCTCGTCGAAGGCGTTGCCCACCAGCATCGGCAGCAGGAAGCTGGCCGCCGCGGCGCCGGCCCACGTCCCCAGCTCCTGGGTCCGCGGGATCTGACCGTCCTTGCGCGCCTTCTTGAGGCGCTGCGGAGTGGGGTCCTCTGTCCGTTCCCCACCCGGTCCGTCCTTGGCCACGGCTCACCTCCTCCCGGGACCGGTGGGACCGGCGCTCTCGCTCGCCGGGGACGGCGCCGCCCGCTGTCCGCGCCGCATCACCCGCTCCGGAGGGAGACCATCGCCCGGGCCGCGTGCTCGAGCAGCGCGTCCAGGGCCGGGGGCAGCAACGGGAAGGTCAGGCCCAGCAGGGCCATCGTCAGCAGGATCTTCACCGGGAAGCCGAAGGAGAAGATGTTCAGCGCGGGCGCGGCGCGCGACAGCAGCGCGAGTGCGACGTCGGCGAGCAGCAGCACCGCCACCATCGGCCCGGCGATCTGCAGCGCGGCCAGGAACATCAGCGACAGCGCGGTGATGAGCACCTGGGCCAGCTGCTCGGTGGGCACCGACCCGCCGACCGGCATCCCCTCGTAGGAGGTGGCGAAGCCGCGCACGATCAGCAGGTGGCCGCCGCTGGTGAACAGCAGCGTCGTCGCCAGCAGGTAGTGCAGCCGGCCGACCGAGGAGCTGGTCGTCATCGACAGCGGGTCGTAGGCCGGCTGCAGCGAGAAGCCGCCGGTGAGGTCGATGAGGTCGCCGGCGTACTGGACGGCGGCGAACAGCACGTGGACGACGAAGCCCAGCGCCGCGCCGATGGCGACCTCGGTGATGGCGCCGACCACGAGGAAACCGGTGGTCGGCTCGGGCAGCCCCGGCGCGATGCGGGTCATCAGCGCGACCGACAGGGCCAGCGCCAGCGCTCCCTT
Source organism: Geodermatophilus sp. URMC 65 (assembly GCF_053502545.1). Lineage (NCBI taxonomy): Bacteria > Bacillati > Actinomycetota > Actinomycetes > Geodermatophilales > Geodermatophilaceae > Geodermatophilus > Geodermatophilus sp. URMC 65. The sequence goes on along the minus strand of NZ_CP199954.1, from coordinate 1,738,288 downwards.
CACCGGGGCCGGGATGCTCTTGGAGTTGAACGGCGGGGACAGCAGCACGAAGCCGGTGGCGCGCGCGGTGCCGAGCAGCAGCGCGGCCAGGGTGCCCGCCGGGACCTCGAGGTCCACGGCCGCTACGTCCGGTCGAGCAGGCGGGGCAGCGAGTCGAACAGGGACTGGGTGAAGCTGACCAGCTCGGAGAGCACCCAGTTGCCCGTGACCAGCAGCGCGATCGCGACCGCGATGACCTTCGGCACGAAGGACAGGGTCGGTTCCTGGATCTGCGTCGCCGCCTGGAACAGCGAGATGAGGAAGCCCACCAGCAGGGCGGTCAGCAGCACGGGGGCGGCGACCTTGGCGGCGACCAGCATCGTCTGGACGGCGATCTCGGTGACGTCCGCGTCGCTCACGACAGCTCCTCGCTGGCGATCGTCGTGGCCGTTCGCGGCGCTGCTGTGCTCATCGATGAGCTCGCGAGCTCGCTCATCCGTAGCTCCCCACCAGCGCCGTCGTGATCAGCGCCCAGCCGTCGACCACCACGAAGAGCAGCAGCTTGAACGGCAGGGAGACGATCACCGGCGGCACCATCATCATGCCCATCGACATGAGCGCGGCGCTGACCAGCATGTCCAGCACCAGGAACGGGATGAAGACGACCAGGCCGATGATGAACGCGCTCTTGAGCTCGGAGAGCACGAACGCCGGCACCAGCGTCGTCATGCTCACTGCCGCGGCGTCGGCTGGCGCCTCCTCGCCGGAGAGCCCGACCATCAGCGACAGCTCGTCCTCGCGGGTGTTGTCCAGCAGGAAGTCCCGCAACGGGACGACGCCGACGTCGTAGGCCTGCGTCATGGTCACGGCGCCGCTCAGGTACGGCTGGACGGCGGTCTCGTTGATCTCGGAGAACACCGGGCCCATGACGAACAGCGTCAGGAACAGCGCGATGCCGGTGAGCACCGTGTTCGGCGGCGACATCTGCATCCCCAGCGCGTTCCGGGTCAGCGACAGCACCACGATGATCTTGGTGAACGACGTGGCCAGCAGCAGCACCGCCGGCGCCACCGAGAGCACGGTGATCGCGAGGATCAGCGTGATCGAGGTGCTGGGGTTGCCGCCGCCGATCGAGATGTCCACGCCGCCGTCGACGGTGGGGACCACGGGGGCGGTCGGCGCCGTCGGCTCGACCGGCGCGGTGGGGGCGGCGGACGCCGGGCCGGCCAGCAGCGCGAGCACGACGCCGAGCAGCGCCGCGAGCAGCAGGACCAGCCCCACGCGCCGGGCGACCGGGACGCCCCGGACGGGAGCGGGGGAGGAGGTCATCAGCGGCGGACCGTCCGCTCCCGCAGCTGGGAGACGATCGACGTCCACCCGTTGCGGTCGAACACCGAGCCGGCGAGGGCGCCGGGGGTGCCGGCCACGGCCGGCTGCGCGGAGGCCGGCCGCCGCTCGGCGATGGCCTCCTCGATGACGTCGCCGTCCACCTCGGCGAGCAGGGTGACCTGCTCCTCGGTGGAGCCGACGACCAGCACGCGGTCGGCGATGCGGACGACGCTGACGCTGCTGGCCCGGCCCATGCGCTGCCGGGCGACGACCTCGATGAGGCCGTTGCCCTGGCCCAGGCCGCGCTTCTGCGCGAACCGCGCGGCGAACCAGAGGACGGCGGCGATGAAGGCCAGCGAGAGCACCAGCCGGATGACCATCCACGTCACGGCTGGTGCCCCCCGATCTCGGAGGCGGCGGCGTCGGTGATGATCTCGCTGATCCGCAGGCCGAAGTCCTCGTCGACGACGACCACCTCGCCGCGGGCGATCAGCGTGCCGTTGACCAGCAGGTCCGCCGGGGCGCTGGCGGCGCGGTCGAGCTCGACCACCTCGCCGGGGTGCAGCGAGAGCAGCTCGCCGACGGTCATCCGGGTGCGGCCGATCTCGACGGTGACCTCCATGGCCACGTGCCGCAGCAGGTCCAGGCTCCCGCGCTGGGTGCGCGCCTGGGGCAGCGTCACCTGCAGCGCGAACACCGCCTCGACCGTGCCGCCGGCGCCCATCAGCGGGACGGCGACGAACATGCCCTTGTCCCGCAGCCCGTCCATCGCGGTGTCCGGGTCCTCGGTGCGCTCGGCGTCGACGCGCACCCGGCCCAGCGTGGCCGCCGCGGCCTCGAGGGCCGGGCGCAGCGCGGTGGCGACGTCCATCGGACCGACGGGGGAGTTGGCGAGGGCGTCGACGACCTCGGCGGAGAGGACGAGGACGACGTCCCCGCTGACCTCCCCGGAGAGCCGTGCGGCGACCGCGGCGGCGGCCGTCGCCGGCGCGAGGACGGCGTCGGGGTCGCTGACCGGCGCGTCGGGGACGAGCTCGGTCGCAGCCGGCACCAGCGCGGCCGCGGCCCGGGCGGCGGAGGCCACGACGGCGATCACGGTCTCGGATGCCTGCGAGTGGTCCACGGTGGCGGTCATGCGGTGTCCTTCTGGGCTGGGTGCTGGGAGGTGGCCGGGGTCGGGACGATGGCGGCGGCCAGCCGGCGGCGGTGGTTGCTGGCGATCGCGTAGGCGAAGGTCACGTCGTTGGTGGTGACCTCGAGCGGGGCGTCCTGCGGGTGGCGCAGCAGCAGCACGTCACCGACCGCGAGGGAGAGCAGGTCCTCGGAGGAGACCTCGAGCGGGGCGAACCGCACGCCGACGTCCACCGGTACGTGGGTGAGCCGCTCGTTGAGGGCCTCGAAGGCGCGCCGCCGCTTGGCCTGGGCCGACTCCGACAGCTGCGGGGAGGCGGCGTTGTTCAGCGGCACCTGGAAGGAGGAGAACGGCAGCACCAGCGTGGCCTCGCCGGTGCGGCTGCCGATCCCGATGGTGAACGAGGCCACCATGACGGTGTCCGAGCCGGACGCGGCCTGGGCCAGCTGCGGGTTGTACTCGACCTCGCTGAGCTCGGGCTGCAGCTCGACGATGTGCGCGAAAGCCCCGCCGAACTCCTGCAGCAGCCGGGTGAGCAGGTGGTTGGTGATCGCCGTCTCCATGACCGTCATCGGCCGGTCCGGCTGGTCGGCGGCACCCGAGCCGCCGAGCATGTGGTCGACGGCGGCCATCGCGATGTCGAGCGGGTAGGCGAGCACGCCCTTGCCGGCCAGCGGCTCGATCGTGAAGGTCGCGATGAAGCACGGGTCGGGCAGCGAGGCGACGTAGTCGTCGTAGGAGTGCTGCTCGATGCCGAGCAGCTCCAGTCGCGCGCCGGCCCGCAGCATCGTGGTGAGGACCGTCGTCGTCTGCCGGGCGAACGCCTCCTGGGCGATCTGCAGCACCCGCACGTGCTCGCGGGAGAGCTTGGTGGGGCGGCGGAAGTCGTAGGTGCGGGGTTCGCCGCGGCGGCTGCGCCCGGTGGGGGCGGTTCCGTTCTCGGGGCGGGTCACGCCAGGTTCATCGGCGGGGGACGAGTCCGCCCTGACCGGCGGCGCGAGGCGTTGCCGGTCAGGGCGGACGGGTGTGACGGGTGGTGCGAGCGGGGCTTCCCGAGGGGCGCCCCGGTGGTCACTGGGTGACGTACTCCGTGAGGTAGACGTGCATGACCATCGGGACGCCGTCCTCGGTGTAGGCCTCGATGATCTTGTGCTCCAGGGCCTCCTTGAGCGCGTCGCGTGCGCCCACGACGTCGGCGGGCTGGGCCTGCGAGTAGGTCGCGATCAGCAGGTCGAGGGCCTTGGACCCGTCGACGCCGCCGCCACCGTGGCCACCGGCGGCGGCGGCCGCGGTGTACTCCAGGGTGATGCCGATCTTGAGGTAGCCGCCGCCGGCGAGGTTCACCGCGACCGGCTCCAGCGCGGTGTAGCCGCCGTGCTCGGGCTCCGCGGCCGCCTCGGCCTCGCCGCTGCCGGCGAACAGGAAGAAGTACGCGGCGCCGGCGATCGCGAGCACCGCGACCAGGCCGATGATCAGCAGCTTCTTCTTGCCGCCGCCGTTGGCCTCGTCGTCCTCGGGGGTCTCGTCCTTCTTGCTCTTCTTGTCAGCCATGGGTGTCCTCCTGGGGGGTGCCGGCGTCAGTGGTCCCGGCGTCGAGACCGGGGAGCAGTTCCTTGGCCTCGGCCGAGGCGTCGGACAGGACCACCACGTCGACGCGGCGGTTCACGGAGATGGAGTTCGGGTCCGTCGGCGGGATGAGGGGCCGGGTGTCGGAGTAGCCGTTGGCGACCATCCGGGCGCCCGGGACGCCGTCGGTCGTCAGGTACCGGACGACGGTGGTCGCGCGGTAGGCCGACAGCTCCCAGTTCGACGGCCACGGCCCGCCCGGGGTGACCGGCAGGTGGTTGGCGTGGCCCTCGACGCCGAGTGAGTTGGGCAGGTCACGCAGGGTGGGGGCGAGCGCGTCGAGCAGCTGCCGGCCCTCGGGCCGCAGCACCGCCTGCTCGGCGTCGAACAGGACCTGGTCGGCCACGATGTGCACGACCAGCCCCCGCTCGTCGATCTCGAAGCGGGCCGCACCGGCGTGGCCGGCGGCGGCCAGCGCGGCCTCGATCCGCTCCCGCACCTCGGACAGGTCCTGGTACTCGGCCTGCGCCTCGGCCGCGACCTGCTGGGCCTCGGCGAGCGCGGCCTGTGCCGCGGCGGCGTCGACCTCCGCCTGCTGGACGGTCTGGTCGGGGGCGATGGCCGAGGCGATGTCGATGGCACCGGGCAGGCCGTCGAGCACCGAGCCCTCCGGCGTGGGGCCGGGCTGCACGGTCACGGGGCCGCCGAAGCTCGCGGACAGGCCCTTGGCCAGGGCGGCGAACTTGGTCTTGTCCACCTGGCTCATCGCGAAGAGGACCACGAAGAGCACGAGGAGCAGCGTCATCATGTCCGCGTAGGACACCAGCCACCGCTCGTGGTTCTCGTGCTCCTCCTCCTCGTGCTTCTTGCCGCGCCGGCGGCCGCCGTGGCCGCCGGAACTCACGCGGCCTCCTTGGCCAGCTCACTCGGCGGGATGAGGGAGTTCAGCTTGAGCCGGACGGCGCGCGGGCTGGTGCCGGCCTGGATCTCGGTGATGCCCTCGACGAGCAGCTCCATCTGCGCGGCCTGCAGCTCGCTGACCCGCAGGATCTTGGCGCCCATCGGCAGGAACCAGAAGTTGGCGGCCATGACGCCCCACAGCGTTGCGACGAACGCCGCGGCGATCATGGGACCCAGCGACTCGGGGTTGCTGAGGTTCCCCATCACGTTCATCAGGCCGACGATGCAGCCCACGATGCCGATGGTCGGCGCGTAGCCGCCCATCGTCGTCATGAACTTGGCGGCGACCTTGTCCTCGGCCTTCTTGGCGGCGATCTCGCTCTCCAGGACGGCGCGCAGCTCCTCCGGGTCGGTGCCGTCGATGCCCATCTGCAGGCCGCGCTTGAGGAACGGGTCCTCGATGGCCTTGACCTGCGCCTCGAGGGCGAGCAGGCCCTCCTTGCGGGCCTTCTCCGCGAGGCTGACCAGCGTCTGGATCTGCTCGGTGGCCGGCGGCACCTTGGCCGGCGTGAGGGCCAGCTTGAACCAGCCGGGCATCTTCTTGAGGTCGTCCATCGTCTGGCCGGACATCGCCGCGCCGAAGGTGGCGACGATGACCAGGACGATGGCCGGGAGGAACAGCAGCGACATCGGGTCGGCGCCCTCCATGATCATGAAGATGAGCAGGGCGGCGAGCGAGATGACGAACCCGATCAGGGTGGCGGGGTCCACGGGGCTCAGCGCTCCTCGCGGGCCGGGAAGGGGACGACGGCGGCGCTCGCGTCGGCCGCCTCCGCACGGGACGGCGAGCGGTAGGTGCCGCGGTCCATCTCGTAGGCGGTGGCCAGGATGCTGGCGCGGTACTCGCGGATCTCCACGAGGACCTCCTCCACGCTCTCCGAGACGACGTACTTGGTGCCGTCGACGAGGAACACGACGGTGTCGGGGTGGCCCTCGACCCGTTCGACGAGGTCGGGGTTGAGCGCGAACCGCTCTCCGTTCAGGCGCGTCACACGGATCACGGGAGGTCCTCTTGCTCGATCGGGGAGGGGGAGACGGCGACCGCTCGCGCAGGCTGCCGGTCTGCAGTTGTCTTCGGCCCGGCGCGGGCGCCCCTTGAGCCGAACAGGGCGCCTCACCCCCGCGGGTGAGGCGGGTGACCTGCGGTGATCCCGGGAGGCACGGACGACGGCGGCCCGGCCCCTCGCGGAGGAGGGACCGGGCCGCATGGGCGCCCTGGCGGACGGCCCTCCTGCAGGGGCCCGCCGCGAGCCTGCGAGCGGTGGGGGCAGGAGGGTCCTCGATCAGCGCTTCAGGTTGACGAGGTCCTGCAGCACCTCGTCGGAGCTGGTGATGACGCGGCTGTTCGCCTGGAACCCGCGCTGGGCGACGATCAGGCCGGTGAACTCCTCGGCCAGGTCGACGTTGGACATCTCCAGCGCGCCGGCGACGAGGGAGCCCCGCCCGCCGGTGCCTGCCTCGCCGATGGCCGGCTGCCCGGAGTTGTCACCGACCCGGAAGGAGCTGTTGCCGGCTTTCGCCAGGCCGCCGGGGTTGGCGAACGTGGCCAGGGCCAGCTTGCCGATCGGCTCCTTCAGGTTGTTGGAGTAGACGCCCATGATCGTGCCGTCGCCGCTGAGCGAGATGGACTGCAGGGTGCCCATCGCGTTGCCGTCGACGTCACCCGGCACGGGCGCGGAGGCCCCGCCGAACTGGCGCATCGCCGTGAGGTCGATCGTGATCGGCCCGGGCCAGGTACCGGTCGACGGGGTGAAGGTGACGGTCCCGCCCGCCGTGGGCTGGCCCTCGTTGCCGGGGGCCGTGCTGAAGGTCAGCCCGGTGGTCTGGGTGGCGCCGTTGCCGTCGCGGGTGAGGACGTCCCACTGGTTGGCGCCGGTCTTGGTGAACGTGACGTTGATCTGCTGCGCGGTCCCCAGGGCGTCGTACACCGTGAACTGGGTCTGGACCGCCGAGCCGGCACCGACGGCCGCGCCGCTGGACAGGTTGCCCACCACCTGCCCGTTCTGGGTCCGCGTCGGCTGCATGACCTCACCGAAGGGAACGGCCAGGGTGCCGATCGGCCGGTTGGTGTCGACGACGCCGTCGGTCGCCATCCAGCCCTGCAGCAGCGCGCCGTCCGGGGTCACGAGGTTGCCGAACGTGTCGTAGTTGAACGACCCGGCGCGGGTGTAGAGCTGCTCGTTGCCGGCCTGGGTGACGAAGAAGCCGTCGCCGCTGATCATGAAGTCGGTCGAGCGACCGGTGTTCTGGGCCGAGCCCTGCTCGAAGTTCGTGGTGATGCCGGCGACCTTCACGCCGAGGCCGACCTGCGCCGGGTTGGTGCCACCGGCCTGCGCCGTGGGCGCCGAGCCGTTGCGCATGACCTGGGACAGCGTGTCCTCGAAGACGGTCTGGGAGGCCTTGTAGCCGACGGTGTTGACGTTGGCGATGTTGTTGCCGGTGACGTCGAGCTTGGTCTGGTGGGCGCGCAGACCGGAGATCGCGGAGTTCATGGAACGCAGCACGGGGATGCTCCTCGGGTGGGGTGGGTGGCCGGGGTCCGGCCTGGGGGAGGGGTCGGGGGCGCGTCAGCGCGTGCTGGGCAGCGAGACCTCGGTGAGCCGGCCCATCGGGACGTCGACGCCGTCGACGACCGCGCTGGGCTCATCGCCGGTGATCTTCACCGAGCCGACGGTTCCGGTCTTGGTGGCGCCGTCCTCGCCGGTGTAGCTCACCGTGTGGCCGACGAGGGCGCCGGCGGAGAGCGAGCGCTGCAGCGCCACGAGGGAGGCGTTCTGCGCGGCGATCTCCTCGAGCTTCTCCACCTGGGTGAACGTCGCGGTCTGCGACATGAACTCGGTGGTGCTCGCCGGGCTGTTCGGGTCCTGGTAGCGCATCTGGGCGACCAGCAGCTGCAGGAACACGTCCTTGCCCATCTGGTCGGTGCGGGTCACCGTGCTGGTGGCCGGGGTGGTGGCGGCGCCGCCCACCCCGGCAACGGGACTGGTCATCGGTCGGTCGCTCCTCTCAGACCCGGACGTCCAGGCCGGACGACGGGATGGCGGTGGTCCCGGGGGCGGGGCGGCCCGGGTCGGCCTCGGCGCCGCGCAGCCACGGCCGACCGCGGCCGTCGGGCTGCCCCTGCTGGCCGGCCCGGTCACCGGCGGCGTGCTGCTGAGCCGAGGCCCACGACGCTCCGGCGTCCCGGTCGACCGAGGCGTTGGTGCAGGTCAGGCCAGCGCTGGCCAGGTCGCGGCGCAGGTCGGGCAGGGCGTCGAGCAGCGCGGCGCGGCCGGCCTCGGTGGCGCTCTTCAGTGCGAGGTCGACCGAGCCCTGGTTCAGGGTCACCTGGACCTCGACCGGCCCGAGGGTCTCGGGGGTGAGCACCAGGGTCATGGTGTGCGTGCCGTCCGGGGCGGAGCGCAGGACGGCGACGTGCTGCGCGACCTGACCGGCGACCGGCGGTGCCGCAGGGGCGGCCGGCTCGGCGGTGGCGACCGGCGTCGCCGCCGGGACGGCGGGCGCGGCCACCGCGGCGGTCGGCGCAGCGGGAGGCGCCGGGGCGGGCGCCGGGGCGTCCTGGTCGGAGGTCGCGCCGGGATCGGTGCCCGCGCCCTCGGCCGGCGCCGGGGCGGCGGCCGGCTGGGGGAGGGGGACGACGGTCTCCGGGGCCACGAGCTCCGGCGCCGTCGGGATCCCGGGCGCGTCCGCAGCCGGGAGCACGACGGTGAGCCCGGGGAGCGGGTCGGCCGTGGCGGTCGCCGGGGTCGGCCCCGGAGTGGCGGGCCGGACGGCGTCGGCTGCCGGCGCGTCCGGGACGGGGACCGCACCGGCCGGGAGGTCGGTCAGGGCGGGCGCGGGGACGTCGATGGGCGGTACCGCCGCGGGGACGCCGTCCGGGACGCCCTCGGGGACGACGGGCGGCGCGACCACCGTGCCGGCCGCGACGGCGTCGGCCGCCGGGACGACCGCGGAGCCGGCGGCCGCGTGGTCGACGGCGTTCGCCGGTCCGGGCGCGCCCGGACCGATGCCGGTCAGCAGCGCCCACAGGCTGGGGGGCATGCCGGCGCCGGAGACGGCGGGCTGTCCGGCGGCGGGCTGTCCGGCGACGGGCTGCTCGGTGGCGGGCTGCTCGCCGTCCGTGGCCTCGGCGGCCGGCTCGGCGGGGGCGCCGTCGGTCTCCGCGGTGCGCTCGCGGCCGCGGGGGCCGTCCTGCCCGCGCGACACTGCGTCGTCCCGGGCGTCGTCGAGGGCGGAGGCGAAGCGCTCGGCGCCGCCGGGTGCGTCGGTCGCGGCCGTGGGGTGGGTGGAGGAGGACGGAGCGGCCGGCGCGGGCGCCGGTGCGGCCGTCACCAGGGGCGTCGTCATCGGAGGGCCTCTGCCTTGCTCATCACGCTGCGCACGTAGTCCTGGGTCTCGGGGTAGGGCGGGATGCCGCCGTAGCGGCGGACGGTGCCGGGCCCGGCGTTGTAGGCGGCCAGGCCCAGCTCGGTGGAGCCGAACTGCCGCGTCAGGTCGGCGAGGTAGCGGGCCGCGCCGTCGACGGCCGAGGCCGGGTCGAACGGGTCGACGCCCAGACCCCGGGCGGTCCCGGGCATGAACTGCATGAGGCCCTGGGCGCCGGCGGGGGAGACGGCGGAGACGTCGAAGCCGGACTCCTGCTGCGCCACCGCGGCGAGCAGGGCCGGGTCGACGCCGTACCGGCTGCCGGCCCGGGTGAACAGGTCGGCGTACGGGACGCCGCACAGCGACGCGCCGGCCGCCGCCCCGGATCCCGCGGAGGCCGACTCGGCCGGCAGCACGCGGCGGATCACGGACGGGTTGCCGACGTCCTGCACCTTGACGACCTCGCCCTCCTGCGGGGCGGCGATCATCTTGCCGTCGCCGACGTAGATGCCGACGTGGTCGATCCCCGGCCGGCCGGGGGAGTGGTCGAAGAAGACCAGGTCGCCGGGGTGGGCGTCGGCCAGCGAGGCGACCGCGGTGCCGGCGGTGGCCTGCTGCGAGGAGGTGCGCGGCAGGTCGATGCCGAGGTTGCCGTACACGAGCTTGGTGAAGCCGGAGCAGTCCAGGCCCTTGGCCGGGTCGGTGCCGCCCCACAGGTAGGGGACGCCGAGGTACTTGCGCGCCTCGGCGACGACGGCGCTTCCCGAGGCGCTGCCGGTGGTGGCGGTGCCGGTCGCCGCGGAGGTCGCGCTCGTGCCGGTGAGCCCGGCGGCGGTGGCGGCCGCGGTCCAGTCGGCGGAGGCCGCCGGACGGGGCACGACGAGGAAGCGGGCCTGGATCTCGCTGATCCGGGACTGCACCGCGGTCAGTCCGTCCACGCCACCTCCCCTCGGGTCCCCCCGGCCGAGTTCGCGACGTGACTTCCGAGACCAGCGCCAGGCCACCCCGTCGCCGGGCCGGTCGAGGTCGGGCGGCCGGAGCGGCCGGTGACGAGGTCGTCCACGGTCCTCTCCTCGGCAGCCTGCTCGGCCAGTCGCACCGCCTGGAGGTGTCGTTCTCGCAGCCGTTCGAGGCCCTTGGTGCGCTGGGCGGCCGCCGTCCAGGACGCGCGGACCAGCTCGGCCTGCTCGGCCGAGGCGGTCGCGAGCGCCCGGGCCGCGGCGGCGTCCTCGGCGGCCAGCCGGCCGAGCACCATCGCGGCGGCGAAGGCGCCGGGGGAGACCGGCCCCGTGGGCAGCACCGCGGCGACCGCGGCCTCGGCCTCGGTGGCGCGGCGGTCGGCGTCGGCGGCGGCACGCGCGGCCTCGGCCGCGGCCAGCGCGGCCGCCCGCTCCTCGGTGCGGCGCAGCTCGAGGACCGGCTGCAGCCGGAAGGCGGCCCGCTTCACGCGGCGCGCACGATGCGGTTGAGCCACACCCACGAGTCGCCGGCCGGCGTGAGCTCGCCGGTCGGCTGCTGCAGGAACGCCTCGATCTGCGGCGCCAGCTGGCGGGCGCGGTCGACCAGCGGGTCGGTGCCGGCCTGGTAGGCGCCGATCTCGATGAGCTCCTTGACGTCGCGCAGCGCGCCCATGAGCCGGCGCACCTCGCGCGCGTCGGCCATCTGCGCCGGCGGGACGACGGCGGTGGCCACGCGGGAGATCGACTCGAGCACGTCGATCGCCGGGAAGTGGCCGGCGGTCGCGAGCTTGCGGGTGAGCACCACGTGCCCGTCGAGGATGGAGCGGGCGGTGTCGGCGATCGGCTCGTTGTGGTCGTCGCCGTCCACCAGCACGGTGTAGAGACCGGTGATCGAGCCGACCGACGCCGTCCCGGCCTTCTCCAGCAGCTTGGGCATCATCGCGAAGACGCTCGGCGGGTAGCCGCGGGTCGCCGGGGGCTCGCCCGCCGACAGACCGACCTCGCGCTGGGCCATCGCGGTGCGGGTGATCGAGTCCATCATCAGCAGCACGTCGCGGCCCTGGTCGCGGAAGCCCTCGGCGATGCGGGTGGCGACGAACGCCGCCTTCAGCCGCACCAGCGGGGGCTCATCGGAGGTCGCGACGACGACGACGGTGCGCGCCATGCCCTCCTCGCCGAGGTTCTCCTCGAGGAACTCGCGCACCTCGCGGCCACGCTCGCCGATCAGGCCGATGACCCGGACGTCGGCGTCGGTGCCGCGGGTGATCTGGGCCAGCAGCGTCGACTTGCCCACGCCGGAGCCGGCGAAGATGCCCAGCCGCTGGCCCTTGCCCAGGGGCACCATCGTGTCCAGCACCCGGACGCCGGAGGTCAGCGGCTCCTCGACGCGGGTGCGCGCCAGCGCGTGCGGGGTCTCGCTGGCCAGGTCGACCCACTCCAGGGACTGGTCCAGCGGCGGGCCGCCGTCCACCGGCCGGCCGAGGCCGTCGAGCACCCGGCCCAGCAGCGCCTCGCCGACCGGCACCTGCAGCGGCATGCCCGTGGCACGCACCCGCGCGCCGGCGTGCACGCCGGAGAGCTCGCCCAGCGGCATGCAGGTCAGCCGCTCGCGGGAGACGGCGACCACCTCGGCGAGCAGGCCGCCACGCGGCGACGGGTTGATCTCCACCAGGTCGCCGACGGCGGCGACCACGCCCTCGACGGAGAGGGTCAGGCCCATCGCGCCGACAACCGAGCCCGTCACCTGCGGGCGGGCCGCCGCACGGGCGCGGTCGAGCAGGCCGAGGGTCACGCGTCCTCCTCGCCGGCGCTCGTCGGCCGCACGACCCAGGGTGCTGAGCCTCCGCGTGAGCTCGCGAGCTCGCTCACGGCGCCAGCACCGCCCGCACCCGCTCGAGCGCGGCGCCCAGCTGGGCGTCGACGCGGGTGGGACCGGTCTCGGCCACGGCGCCCGCCCGCTCGACGGAGAGGTCGCCGACCACCCGCACCGTGTCCGGCAGCTCGGCCAGCGCCTCGGCGGGCAGCTCGGCGAGGTCGTCGGGGTGCAGCCGGACGACGGTGGGCGCGTCGGCCGGGCACAGCGTCAGCGCCCGGCGGACGGCGTCCACCACGGGGGACCCGGCGAGCGCGAGCTCGCGGCACAGCACGTCCTCGACCAGGGTCAGCACGATGGTGATCACCGAGTCGCGCACGTCCTCGGCGACCGGCAGGGCGGCCTGCTCCAGCTGGGTGACCGCCGCGCCGAGCGCCGCGGTGGCCGAGACCATCCGCCGCTCCCAGCGGGCCTGGACCTCGGCCAGCCGCGCCTCGGCGGCCCGCTCGGCCTCGGCGACCACGGCCTCGGCGGCCGTGCAGCCCTCGGCGTGGCCGGCGGCGTACCCCTCCTGGCGGGCGTGCTCGCGCAGCCGGGCCAGCTCCTCGGCGTAGACGTCGCCGAGCCGGAACGACGTCCGGTCGGAGGCGGCGGGCACGTCCGCGGCGCGGCGCACCGAGCTGCGCCGGTCGGTGGTACGCCGCTCGGCGGTCGGCTGCGGCGGGACCGGCACCGCGCGGGTGTACGGCGCACGGGGTGCGGCCTGTGCGGCGGTGCCGCCGCGCAGCAGCGCGGACTCCCGCGCCGGCTCACGCGACGAAATCGTCCTCACCGCCCCGCGAGATGGTCAGCACGCCCTGCTCCTCGAGGGTGCGGATGACACCGACGACCTTGGCCTGCGCCTCCTCGACCGTGCGGGTGCGCACCGGGCCGAGCAGCTCGATCTCCTCGGCGAGGTTCTCGGCGGCACGCTCGGAGAGGTTCCGGACGACCTTGTCGCGGACGTCGGGGCGCACGCCCTTGAGCGCGGTGGCCAGGTCGTTGGCCTCCACCTCGCGCAGCACCAGCTGCAGCGAGCGGTCGTCGATGGTGACGATGTCCTCGAACACGAACATCTGCGCGCGGACCTGCTCGGCCAGCTCCGGGTCGGTGCTGTCGAGCCACTCGAGGATGGAGCGCTCGGTCGGCCGCGGCGAGCGGTTGATGATCTCGACGAGGGTCTCGACGCCGCCGACGGTGCTCATGTCCTGGTGGGCGAGCAGCGACCCCATCCGGCGGCCGAGCTCCTCCTCGACCAGGCGGACCATCTCCGGGGAGGTGCGGTCCATGGTCGCGATCCGGTGCGCGACGGCGGCCTGCTGCTCCGGGGCGAACCCGGAGAGGACCTCGGCCGACTGCGCGGCGGTCAGGTGGGCGAGCACCAGCGCGATGACCTGCGGGTGCTCGTCCTTGAGGAAGGTGACCAGCTGGCGGACGTCGGCGTTGCGCAGCGAGGCGAAGGGCACCTCGGTGTAGACGACGTTGAGCCGGGACAGGATGCCGTCGGCCTTGTCCTCGCCGAGGCCGGCCGCGAGGATCTCGCGGGCGAACTCGACGCCGCCACGCCCCACGAACCGCTGGGCGGTCATGAGGTCGTGGAACTCCTCGAGGACGCCGTCGACGTCGTCCGGCTCGACCGAGCCGAGCTTCATCAGCTCGCGGGTCAGCATCTCGACCTCGCGCGGGCGCATCTTGGCCAGCAGCGCGCCGGCCTCCTCCTTGGACAGCTGGGCGATGAAGACCGCGGCCTTGCGCAGGCCCGGCAGCTCCTTGCGCTCCCGCACCGCGGGGAGGACGGCGGTCTGCGCGGCCGCGGGGGCCATGCCGACCATCTGCTCGACGGACGCCAGGGTCATCGGGACACCTCGCTGGCGCTCGGTGTTCCGATGCCCAGGAGTGCCCCGCCATTGCATGACCTCGCGAGCTCGGTCATGGACTCCTCCTCGCTAGCGCTCGTCGGAGCTGTGCCCCGGGTGCTCTGTCGTCTGTCGACCTCGCGAGCTCGGTCACTTCACACCGCTCTCGCTCAGCCAGCCGCGCAGCATGGCGGCCACCTCGTCCGGCTTCTCACTGACCATCGCGGAGATCTCGCCCCGGACCCGGGCCCGCTCGGCGGCCTCCAGCTCCCGGGTGGCGTCGTCGACGGGCACGGCCCGCGTGCTCTCGATGCGGATCCGGTCGAGCTCGGCCATCACGTCGTCGGCGAGCTCCAGCGCTTCGTAGTCCTCCTCCTCGTCGTCGTCCTGCCTGCGCCGCGAGCGCAGCCAGACGACGAGGACGAGCAGGGCGATGCCCAGGGCGATGCCGCCGGTGCGGATCAGCGACCACATCTGGGCCTGCTTCTCGGCCTCCTGGGCGGCCTCGAGCTCGGCGGCCGCGGCGTCGGCGGCAGTCGTGTCGAAGGCCATGGCGGCGACGGTGATGTCGTCGCCGCGCGCGACGTCGAGGCCGACGGCGTTGCCGACGAGCTGCTGGACCTGCGCCTGGTTGAGGTTGCCGGCGACGGCCTCGTCCATGACGACGGAGACGGTGAGCCGGTTGATCCGCCCGGGCGCGCCCTCGACGGTCTCGACGGTCGTACCGACGGCGTTGTTCGCGGTCGTCGACTCCTTGTTGTACGTGGAGTCCCCGGTGCCGGCCCCGGCGTCGGCCTGGTTCTCCGGGCCGAGGATGCCGCCGACGGCGGCGCCGTTGCCGGTGTACTCCTCGGTCGTCGTGCTCTCCGAGATGGGCGGGGTGCCCTGCTCGTAGGTGTGCGTCTCCGAGGTGGTGCTGCGCTGGTCGAGGTCCACGTCGGCCCGGACCGACACCTTGGCGCGGCCGGGGCCGAGGATGGGGTCGAGGACGGCCTGCGCGTTGGCGGCCAGCCGGTCCTCGTAGTCCTGCTCCAGCTGCGAGCGGGCGTCGCCGGCCGCGGTGGTCACACCCTGGCCGGGCGCCGAGAGCACCGCACCGGTGGCGTCGGCGACGGTGACCTGCTCGGGGTCCATGCCCTCGATGCTCGAGGAGACCAGGTTGGTCACCGCCTGCACCTGGCCGCTGTCCAGCGTGGTGCCCGGCGCCAGGTCAAGCAGCACCGAGGCGGTCGGCTCGGCCTCGTCGGAGGCGAACACCTCCTCCTCGGGCAGGGCCACGTGGACGACGGCGGTGCGCACGCCCTCCAGCGACTCCAGGGTCGCCGACAGCTCGTCCTGCAGGGCCCGCTGGTAGGTGACCTGCTGCTGGAACTCGCTGGTGGTGATGCCCTGCTCGTCGAGCAGCGCGTAACCGGTCTCGTTGCCCGCGGGCAGGCCCTTGCCGCTCATCGACAGCCGCAGGTCGTAGACCTGCTCGTTCGGGACCATGATCGTCCCGCCGCCGTCGGCGAGCTCGTAGGAGACGCCGGCCGCGTTGAGCTCGTCGACGATCGCCGACGCATCGGTCGAGGCCAGGTTCGAGAACAGCGGGGCGTAGGTGGGGGCCGTGATCCACCGGTAGAAGAAGAACCCGCCGAGGACCAGCCCGAGGCCGAGCAGGCCGATGACGACCTTCTGGCCGAGGCTGATCGTGGAGAGCGCGGAGCGGATCCGCTCCAGCGGCCCGGCGAGGGCAGCAGGCATCAGACCGGCATCCTCATGATCTCGGTGAAGGCCTCGACGGCCTTGTTCTTGATGGTCACGACCATGTCGGTGGCGAGCTTGGCCTCGTTGGCCGCGATCATGTAGTCGTGCACGTCACGCAGGTCGCCGGTGGCGGCCTGGACGGCGAGGCCGTCGGAGGTCGACTGCGTGGCCTGCAGCTCCTCCAGCGAGGACACCAGGGCCGAGGCGAAGCCCTCGCCGCCGGCCGCGGTGGTCTGCGTGACGTCCGGCGTGGCCGCCGCCCCGGTGACCCCGGACAGGCCGGTGATCGCCGTGGGGAACGAGATGCCGCCGATGGGCGAGGTCATGGTCGTCAGCCCTTCCCGAGCTGGAGTGCGGCCTGGTAGGCGGTGGTGGCCCGCTCGACGACGGCGAGGTTCGCCTGGTAGCCGCGCTGCGCCATGATCAGTTGGGTCATCTGGTCGCCCAGGTCGATGTCCGGGTACCTCACGTAGCCGTTGGCGTCGGCGAGCGGGTGGTCCGGCTCGTAGACCATCCGGCCCTCCGCGCTGCCGTACTCGGCCCGGGCCACGCGGACGCCGCCCTCGCCGGAGCCGTAGTCGACGGCCTGCGCCACGATCAGCCGCTCCTGGAACGCGTCCTGGTCGGTCGAGGTGACGTTGTTGATGTTGGCGATGTTGTCCGAGACCGCGTCCAGCCACTTGCGGTGGACGAGCAGCCCGGAGCCGGAGATGCCGAGGGAGTCGAAGGTGCTCATCAGCCGGTCGTCCTCAGGGCGGTGCGCAGGACCGTGTACTTGCCGTCGAGGGCGTTGAGCGCCAGCTGGTAGCGCAGCCCCGTCTCGGTGGCGATGACGGTCTCGGCGTCGAGGTTCACGTTGTTCCCGTCCATCCGGGTCGGCTCCAGGGAGCGGCGGACCGTGCTGGTCGTGGCGGTCGGCGTCTGACCGCTGGCCAGGGCGCCGCGCAGGCCGGTCTCGAAGTCGACGCGGCCGGCCAGGAAGCCGGGGGTCTGCAGGTTCGCGATGTTGTCGGCGGTGACCCGCTGCCGCTGGGCGAGCCCGCGCAGGGCGGAGTGCAGGGCCGTCGAGGTGACGTCGCCGATCACCGGGCGGTTCCTCGGGCAGGGCAGCAGGACACGATCGGCCTCCGGGTACGCAGGAGACACTCGCGAGCGAGTGAGTGGTTCGCCGATCCGTGGCGAGAGGTGCGCTTTCCGTGCTCTGCACTCATCGGCACGGCCCTGCGGGCCCCTGACCGACCGGGTCCCACGGGAGTGGTGCGAGTTCGCCGGTGGGGTGGACGTGCCGTCTGTGACTCGCGGTGCGTCACGGGGCGGGCGGGTCACGACGACGCCGTCCCGGCCCAGGGACGACGACGCCCCCCGGAGCGCCGGGTGCCGGCGCCACGGGGGCGGGGAAGTGCGTCGTGTGGGGCGCTAGAGGGCTCTGTCGATGTAGGAGGGGACCGGGCGGGGCGGGCCGTAGGACATCCGGGCGGCGACGTCGCGCTGCCGTCGGGACTGGATGATCCGCTCGACCAGCTCCTCGGCGACGGCCAGCTGGTGCTGCAGCAGCCGCGCGGCACGCTCGCGGAGGTCCTCGGGCACCGGGCCCAGGGACGACGAGGGCGGGACCCAGTCCGCGGCGCGGCGTCCCCAGGCGGCGATCTCGTCCTCGCGGTCGGACCGGAGGGTGGACTCGGCGGCCAGCACCTCGCCCTCGAGCTCGTCGAGGACGGTGGCCCAGTCGCGGGACGCGTCCCCGCCGCCGGCCGCCGCGGGGCGACCGGGGGTCATGCGCCGGAGGTGGCGAGGGTGGCGGCGGCCTGCCGCCACGCGTCGCGGAGCGGCTCGGCGATCTGCCGGCAGGCGGTGACGCGGTTGCGGTCGCGCTTGACGCCGGCCTGCACCAGCTCGGTGATCATCCAGCTGTAGAGCGCGGCCAGCCGCGGTCCGCCCTCCCAGGCGTCGACCCGCAGGCTCTCGCGGAGCTCGAAGACGATGTCCTGCGCGTGCTGGATCTGGGCGGCGGCCTCGGTGCGGTCCCCGGTGTCGAGGGCCATCTCGGCGCGCTCGAGGTCGAGCACGAGCCGGTCGTAGAGCATCACGAGGATCCGCTGGGGGGACGCCGTCGCGACCGAGTCGCCGAGGTAGCGGGAACGGAGGGAGGCGGTGCTCATCAGGCGGTCTCCTGGGGAAGCGGGGGAGTACTAGGAGGATCGGCCGGGCTGGCCTCGTCTTCAGCCGAGCGACCCGAGCTGGCCGGCCAGCCAGGTGGACTGGTTCTTCAGCGAGCTCAGCGCCGTCTCCATGGCGGTGAACTGGCGGGTCAGCGTCTCCTTGCGGGCGGCCAGGCGCAGGTCCCAGTCCGCGATCCGCGACTTGAAATCGTTGACCAGGGTCTCCCGGCCCTGCGCGAGCAGGGTCAGCGTGCCCGTGGTCGCGTTGGTCGTCCGCTTGGTGAGCAGCTCCAGGCGCTGACTGAGACCGTCGACGGCCTCCTGGGCGGCGACGGCCGGCGTGGTGGCGGTGGCTGGCTGTGCGTCGACCGCCGGCGCGCCGGCGAGCATCCGTTGCACGGTCTCGGGGTCCGAGGCCAGCGTGGCGAGGAACGTCGCCTCGGTGAACTTGACCGTGCCGTCACGGGTCAGGTCGATGCCGATGCGGCCGGGGGAGCCCGCGCCGCTCACGGCGTCGGACATCGTCTGCAGCAGCCGGCTGGTGAGGGTGCGCAGCTCGGAGTCGCCCTTGAGGGCGGCGGTGCTGCCCTTCTCGGAGTTGCCGTGCTTCTTGATCAGGTCGAGCGCGGAGTTCACCGCATCGACCAGCGTCTTGACCTTGGCGGCGACGGACTTGGCGTCCTCGGTCACCTCGACGACGGCAGCGGCGTCCTTCTCGGTGACGGTGACCGAGACGCCGGTCATCACGTCGGCGAAGGTGTTGGTCGATGACGTGGCCGTGATGCCGCCGTCGAGGGTCAGTTTCGCGTCGGTGCCCGCGGAGACCTGCTTGAAGGCCGTGCCCGCCGCCGCCGTGACGGTGAAGTGGCCACGGGCACCCGAGGCGCTGCTGGTCAGCTGCAGGTGGTAGCCGTCACTGCCCTTCACCGTGGCGGCACGGACGCCGGCGTCCTCCAGGCCGTTGATGTACGCGACCGTCTGCGCCAGTGTCGCGCCGGTGGGCGGGGTCAGGTCCGTCTCGGTGCCGTCCGGCCGGCTGATCGTCAGCGGCCACGGCGACGGCGCGGGGGTGGCGGCGTTGGCGCCGGTGGGCGTGCGGACGTCGGTGCTCGTGGAGGCCCAGCTGGTGCCGCTGAGGTAGCCGGCCGTCGAGGCCAGGGACGTGACCGTGAAGCTCATCCGGCTGCCGGGCACGGCGGTCGTCGTGGCGCTCGCGGTCACCGACGTGTTGCTGCTGGTCGCCGTCCGGGCGGCAGCGAGGCCCTGGGCGCTGAGGGCCGCGGCGGCGGTGCGCACGGCGTCGACCTTGGTGTTGACCTCGCGATAGGCGTCGGCCGCCTCCTGCGCCGCGCTCATCTGGTTCTTCAGCCGGGTCTGCGGCAGCGCCTCGGCGGCGACGAGCTGGGAGACGAGGGTGGTGGTGTCCAGGCCGGAGATCAGGCCGTCGACGCTCAGGCTGACCATGGGTTCCTCCAGGCGGGGTCAGGGGTGGGTACGCCAGTGAGGGGGGAGGCTGGGCCTCCCCCCTCACCGGGTGGTGCTAGTCGTCCAGGCGCTCGGGGACCGAGGTCACCGGAGGAGCTGCAGGACGCCCTGCGAGCTCTGGTTCGCCTGGGCCAACATCGCCGTACCGGCCTGCGACAGGATCTGCGACCGGGTGAAGGCGACCATCTCCTCGGCCATGTCGGTGTCGCGGATGCGGCTCTCCGACGCGGTGAGGTTCTCGACGGTGGCGTTCAGGTTGTTGATCTTGTGCTCGAGCCGGTTCTGGACCGCACCCAGCTTGGCGCGCTCGGTGGACACCGTCCCGATGGCGCTGGCGACCGCGGTGATCGCGGCGCTGGCGGTGGCGGCGGACGAGATGTTGCCGGCACCGGTGGCACCGAACAGCGAGCCCGTGCCGCTGGCGGCCATGTTGCCGATCGACACCGTCAGCGTCTCACCGGCGTTCGCCCCGACCTGGAACTGCTTCGACGTGTAGCCGCCGCTGAGCAGGTTGGTGCCGTTGAACGTGGTCTTGCTGGCGATGTCGTCCAGCTCCTTGGCGAGAGCCTGGTACTCCTCGTCCGCCTTGGCCTTGTCGGTGTTCGTGAGGGCACCGTCGTTGGACGCCTGCACCGCGAGGTCCCGCATGCGCTGCAGGATGGAGTGCGTCTCGGTGAGCGCACCTTCCGCCGTCTGCACGACGGAGATGCCGTCCTGCGCGTTGCGGACGGCGACCTTGAGGCCACCGATCTGCGAGCGCAGGCCCTCCGAGATGGCCAGGCCGGCGGCGTCGTCGGCGGCCCGGTTGATGCGCAGACCGCTGGACAGCTTCTCCAGCGACTTGCCCATCGCACCATCGGTCACGTTCAGGTTGCGGTAGGCGTTGAACGCGGCGATGTTGTTGTTGACGCGCAGACCCATCGTGTTCCTCCTTGGAATCGGGTCGAATCCGGAAACCGCTGCATCCGTGCTGCGGCCTTGCACGAGTGGTTTCGGCGCAGCGGCGGGGGATCTTGAGGCGAACCGAGATTTTTTCTGCGGCCCGCCCTGCGGTCCGCGGGGCGGGATGGACGGGTGTGGCGTCCGGGTGGCCGGCTCGGCGTGTCATCGCTGGTCGGCCCGGCGCCGGCGGTCAGGGTGACCCGGCTGAGGAGTCGCCTCCTGCGACGTCCTCGCTCGACCAGATCCCCCGTCCGGCGCCTGCGGCCCGGGCGATGTAGCTGGCGCTCGACGCCCGAGCGCCGTGAGGACGTCTGCTGCCATGAACGTGCTGTTGTCCCACACGATGTTCACCGGGTCGCTGTTCCACCGGATCGCCGAGCCGGCGCGGGCGGTCGCCGAGGCAGACCTCGGGGTGGAGGTGACCGTCCAGCACGGCCTCAAGACGGTCATGGCCCCCGACCCGGAGGACCCGGCGGCCCCGCTCCGGGTCCGCGAGGTCGACGCCCAGGGCGCCGACGTCGTCGTCCTGCAGCTGCCCAAGACCCGGGAGATGCTCGACTGCCTGCGGCTGCTGCAGGCCCAGGGCGTCGCCGTGGTCGTCGAGGTCGACGACCACCTGACCGCGCTCCCGCCCGGCCACCAGGGGCACGACGCCCTGATCCGGAAGGGCATCGGGCGGCTCGCCGAACAGTGTGTCCGGGAGGCCGACTTCGTGACGGTGTCCACCCCGAACCTGCTGGCCCTGTACGGAGCCCGCGGGCACGGGATGATGGTGCCCAACGCGATCCCCCGCCGGATCGCAGAGCTCCCGCCGGCCTACGAGCGCGAGCCCGAGGTGCTCACCATCGGCTGGACCGGGACGGTCGGCACCCACCCCTACGACCTGCAGGAGATGGGGAGCGGGCTGCCGCAGGCGCTGGACCGCACCCGCGGCCGGAGCCGGTTCGTGATCCTCGGGCAGGGCGAGAACGCGCGCGAGATGCTGCGGCTGGCCGAGGACCCGGTCGAGATCCCCTGGATCATGGACGTCGACGGTTACGCCGCCGCGATCGGTGAGCGCTTCGACATCGGCGTCGCACCCCTGCGCATCGACGCCTTCAACAACTGCAAGAGCTGGCTCAAGGTGCTCGAGTACTCCGCGCGCGGGGTCTTCGCCGTCCGTTCGCCGAGTGCGGAGTACGAGCGGCTGGGCCTCGGCTACCGCGCCAAGCGCCCCCGGGACTGGGCCGCGGCGCTCACCCGCGCCGTCGAGGACGCCGACTGGCGTCGCGAGCAGGCCGCGGCCAACCGCGAGCAGGTGCTGGCCCGGCACCTCACCGAGCACACCGCGGAGCTGTGGGCCACCGCCTGGCGCACTGCGCGGGAGAAGCGCTCGCGCGCGGATCGCATCGGGGCCTGAGAGGCCCACCACCCCCCTGCTCCCCGCCACTCGCAGGCTCGCGGCGGGACCCTGCAGGGCACGCCGGACAGCACAGCGCCCCGGGTCCTCGGCGAGGACCCGGGGCGCTGTGCTGTGTGGCGTGGGGTCAGGCGCTCCAGCCGGTCGCGGTCACCCAGGGGTTGCGGCGCGGCGGGACGGCCGCGGGGCGGGAGGTGGGCAGCGGAGGGGCCGCGGCCGGCGGGGCGTTGCGGCCGGCGACCCGGTCGACGTAGGAGCGCTGCTGGTTGCGGGCGCGCACCCCGCCGTCGGCCGGCACGCTCTTCCCCTCCCACACCTCGCTCATCGCCGCGTGCAGCAGGGTCAGCGCGCGAGCCCGCATCTGCGAGACGCGCGAGAGCGTGACGCCCAGGTCGGCGGCGATGTCGGTGAGCGACTCGCCCCCGAAGAAGTTGCGTTCCACGACCTCGTCGAGCCGGTCGGGCAGCTGGCGGATGGCCTCGTGCAGGTACCGGGACCGCTCGCTGCGCAGCAGTGCCCGCTCCGGCGACTCCCCGGTGTCGGGGAGGTCGAGGGAGGTGCCGTCCGGGCCGGTCTCCGCGTCGATGCTCACCATGACGGCGCGGTGGACGTCGACCTGCAGCGAGTCCAGGTCGCTGGTGGCCATGCCGAGGCTGGCGGCGAGCTCCACGCGCGTCGGCGGGCGGCCCAGCTGGGTGGCCAGCGCGTCGGCCGCGGCGTCGGTGCGCCGGGCGGCGGCCCGCACCGAGCGGCTGGCCCAGTCGCCGGAGCGCAGCTCGTCCAGGACGGCGCCCTGCAGCCGGGCCAGCGCGTAGGTCGCGAACGAGGCGCCCGCCGACGGGTCGAACCGCCGCGCCACCTCGACCAGCGCCACCCGCGCACAGGACAGCAGGTCCTCGCGGCTGACGTGCGCGGGCAGCGAGATGCGCGAGGCGACCGCGTTGACCGCGAAGGCGGCCAGCGGCAGGTGCTCGGTCACCAGGGCGTCGACGTCCCTCGGGAGGACGGCACCCGGGGTGGTGTCCCGCGTCGCCACCGGCCGGGCGGGGACGCCGGCAACCGGGGCGACGGGGTGGCGCGAGGCAGAGGTACGGGACCGCACGGTCGCCTGGGCACGCGATGGGCTCACGTCCCCCTTCTCGGCAGGGCCGGGCCCGGTCGGCACCCTCGCATCGGCACGGACCCGTCCGGACTTGAGTGCCTCGGCTCAAGGCGCCCAGGGGGATGCCGAATGTGCTCCTGAGAGCCCGCCGGCAGCACCGACGCCTGCCGCGGGGAGAGCGGAAGGACGGTGGGGGCGTGGACTACCAGCACCTGTCGACGTTGCTGTGGCGCGAGCAGGAGCTGCTGGACCTGCTGCTGTTCAAGGCGGAGGAGAAGCAGTACCTGATCGTCACGGGCAAGACCCGCTGGCTGTCGCGGATCGCGCACGAGATCGAGGTCGTCCTCGACCAGCTGCGCACCCTGGAGGTCGAGCGGGCGGCGGCCACCGAGGTGATGGCCGAGCGGCTGGGCGTGGGCGTCAACCCCTCGCTGCGCAAGCTCGCCGATGCCGCGCCGGCCCCGTGGAACGACCTGTACGCCAAGCACCACGAGACGCTGTTGGTGCTCGTGACGGAACTGCGCGGCCTGGCCGACACCAACCGCGAGCTGATCGAGGGCGGCCTGTCCGCGATCGGCGACGCCCTGCTGTCGGTCAAGGCGCCGTCGGCCGGCACCTACGGCTCGACCGGCCGCAGCGACGAGCGCGCGCACCGCGCGGTCACCCTGGACGGTGCCCTGTGAGTTCCACCTTCGGCGGGCTGAACACGGCCCGGACGGCGCTGTGGGCCTCGCAGCGCGGGCTCGACGTCACCGGCCAGAACATCGCCAACGTCAACACCGACGGCTACTCGCGGCAGCGCGTCGAGCTGCGCGCCATGGGTGGCACCGCCGTCCCGGCGATCCACTCGGTGAGCAGCCCGGTCGGCAACGGCGTGGACGCCAGCCAGGTCGACCGCATCCGCGACGTGTTCCTGGAACGGCGCGGTCAGGTCGAGACGGCGCGCACCGCGCAGCTGACCGTCGCCACCGAGTCGCTGACCCAGGTCGAGGCGGCGTTCCGGGAGCCGGGCGACACCGGCATCCGCAGCATGCTCGACGACGTCTGGAAGAGCTTCAGCGCGCTGGCCAACTCCACGGACCCCACCGAGCCGGCCGCCCGCAGCCAGGTGCTCGAGTCGCTGGACGTCCTGGCCTCGGGGATGCGCACCACGCGCGCCGCCCTCGACGAGCAGTGGCAGCAGACCCGCGACAACGTCGTGGCTCTCGCCACCGAGGTGAACACGACGGTGTCGTCCATCGCCGGCCTCAACGACCAGATCCGCCAGGCCACCCGGTCGGGGCTGCCCACCAACGAGCTCTCCGACCGCCGCGACCTGCTCGTCACGCAGCTGGCCGAGAAGGTCGGTGCCACCTCGGTGGCCGCGGACGACGGCATGGTCGACGTCCTCGTGGGGGGCACGACGCTGGTCGCGGGCTCGTCGGCCCTCGCCCTGCGCGTGGCCGGGGTGGACGACCCCGGCACGGTCGGCACCGGGGACGACCCGCGGCTGGTCACGGCCCCGGGTGGCACGACGTTGGCGGTCGGCGGCACCGCCGGCGGTCAGCTGACCGTGCTGACGACGACCCTCCCGAACTACCGCCGGGCGCTCGACGACCTGGCCCGCGACCTGGTGGGCAAGATCAACGCCGTCCAGGCCCAGGGCTACGACGTCTCCGGCGCGTCCGGGGCGGCCGAGCCGCTGATGGACGACGGCTCGGGCACCCCCGTCGTCGACCTGACCAACGTCAACGCCGGCACCCTCAGCCTCCGCGTCACCAGGCCCGAGCTCATCGCCGCGGCGAAGACCCCTCCCGGCGCCCTCGGGCAGCCCTCGGCGGACGGCGGGAACGCCGATGCGTTCTTCGACCTGAGCCTCGAGGCCGGCGGCGTGGACGCCACCTACCGGGCGCTCGTCGTCACCCTCGGCGTCGAGGCCTCGGTCGCCAGCCGGGACCTGACGGTGCAGAAGGTGGTCTCCACCCAGGTGGACGCCGCCCGCGAGTCCGTGTCCGGCGTCAACCTCGACGAGGAGATGACCAACATGCTGTCCTTCCAGCACGCCTACAGCGCCGCCGCCCGCATGGTGACCGCGATCGACGAGGCGCTGGACGTCCTCATCAACCGCACCGGCCTCGTGGGGCGGTGACCTGATGCGGATCACCCACCGGGCCGTCACCCTGACCGCGCTCCTCGGCCTGGGCAACAACCTCGCGTCGGTGGCGAAGCTGCAGCAGCAGCTGACCTCCGGGAAGCTGATCAGCGCCCCGTCGGACACGCCGACCGGCACCAACAAGGCGCTGCAGATCCGTCAGGACCAGAGCGCCGTGCAGCAGTTCGCCGCGAACGTCTCCGACGGGCAGAGCTGGCTCGACGCGACCGACACCGCGCTGAACACGGCCATCAACCAGGTGCAGCGGGTCCGTGCGCTGACCGTCAAGGCCATGAACGAGGGCGCGACGTCGACCAGCTCGCAGAAGGCGATCGCCGTCGAGGTCGCGGCCCTCCGCGAGAGCCTCCTCGGCGTGGCCAACTCCAGCATCAACGACCGCGCCCTCTTCGGTGGCGTCACCCAGGGCTCGACGGCGTACGCCGGCGACGGCACCTACGTCGGCGCGCCGCCCGTGGGGGAGGGGATCACCCGGCGGGTGTCGAACACCGACCGGATCCGCATCGACGTCACCGGGCACGAGGCCTTCGGCGTGCCGAGCGCCGGGGAGCCCGACCTCTTCGGTCTCGTCGGGAAGATCGCCACCGACGTCGAGAGCGCCCCCGACGCGCTGGCGGCCGACCTCGAGCAACTCGACGTGGCGCTCAAGCGGCTGCTCGGGGCCGCCGCCTCCGTCGGCGCCCGCTCGGCCCGGATGGAGGCCGCCGGCCAGGTCAACACCGACCTGCAGCTGACGCTGGCCTCGCAGCTCGTGGACGTCGAGGACATCGACCTGGCCAAGACGATCATGGAGCTCAACCAGACCGAGGTCGGGTACAAGGCGGCCCTGCAGGCCACCGCCCAGGTGATCCAGCCGACGCTCGTGGACTTCCTGGCATGACGCTCTCGGCTGTCGCGACCCTGCCCCTGCTCTCGATGACCGAGGCGCTGCCGGGGTTCCCGGGTCACCGCGACTACGTGCTGGTGACCGCCGACGGCGACGGCCGGCTGTTCTGGCTGCAGTCGATGGCGCCGGAGGGTCCGCGTTTCCTCGCCGTCGACCCGGGCAGGTACTTCCCGGACTACGCCCCGGCCCTGCCCCCGGCCGTGTGCGCAGACCTGGCGCTCGACGACCCGGAGCAGGCGCGGCTGTACTGCCTGGTGACGGTGCCGGCCGAGGGTCCGGCCGCGGCCACGGCCAACCTGCGGGCCCCGCTGGTGGTCAACGCGGCCAACTGGCGCTCCGCGCAGGTCGTGCTGCTCGACGGTTCGCATCCCATCCGGCGTCCCCTGCGCCGATAACTCACGACGGCGGCCCCGATCAGGGTCCGCTCCCGCTCTGCAGCCACGGCCCGCTTCGCGGGCTCGCCACGGACGGCCACCACACACCCATGGAGGGGTTGCTCGTGCTCACTCTCACCCGCAGCGTCGGCGAGACCATCCGCATCGGCGACGACATCGAGGTCCACGTCGTGGAGGTCCGCGGCGGCACCGTCCGCCTCGGCTTCAAGGCACCGCGAGAGGTGACCATCCACCGCGAGGAGGTCTACCGGCAGATCGCCGAGGCCAACCTGCTCGCGGCGCAGGTCACCGCCGACACCCTCGGCGCGCTGGCCGCGTTCGCCCCCGCGGAGGCTGACGCCGACACGGCGGAGCCGGTCGCCCAGGACGGTTCCGGCACCGAGTCGACGGCCCCGCCCGCCGTGGCCGCCCCGGCCGGTCACGGGCAGGTCACGGAGGGCTCCGCCGGCTGACAGAACTGGCTGAGGCATCGCCCCGCGTGTTTGTGGACTCCTGCTGATCACTGCGTCGGTGAGGTCGGACGGTCGATCGACACGGGCAAGACCTGCTGAAGAGATGCCCGGACATTGCGTATGGCACAGCGAGAGTTGTGCCCGTCGCCGGCACGTTGATGCGCCAGAGTTGCCTCAAGCACGTTACAGGGGGCAATCACGATGCAGCACAGCGTTATCACTGAGTCCGGCGACCAGGTCGCCGCGGTCGTCGGCTCCGGCACGGAGTCCGACACCGTCGTCGTGCACGTGCAGTTGCGGCCGCGCCGCGGGTCCGCTCGTCGGTGCCTCGCGGCGCTGGCCGAGCTGGCCGGCGCGCACCCCGGGGTGTCCTTCACGCTGACCGGTCTGAGCAAGGACGACCGCGTCGTGCGCGTGACCGTCGGCGTCGAGCTCGGCCCGCGGGCCGCTGTCGCGCGCTTCTCGCCGCAGGCGCAGGCCGCCTACGCGTTCGTCAGCTCGGTGTTCACCATGCTGTACGACCACATGCCGGTCTACACCGTGGAGCCGGGCGAGGCCGAGCGCGCCGCTGCCGCCGACCTCATGGCCCGTCTCGCGGCCGGCCCGGCGGCCGAGGCCGCCGTCCCCGCGCCCCGTCGGCCCGCCGCGGTCGAGCAGGGGGAGGACCCCGTTCTCCTCACCGCTCGCACGCTCGCGGCGAGCCTCTGAGCGGGGCCGCTCCCATCCGTCGCGGCCATGTCGTCCGCACAGCGCCGTCTTCCCCACAGCGCCGAGGAGTCCCGGTGAACCACCTCCCTGCCACCGCCGCCGTCGACACCGCCCCCGCCCGCCCGCGCGAGCCGCTGGTCTTCGGTGGCATCCCCGAGGCCGAGGGCTGGGCCCTCGCGCCCATCACGGCCCGCGACCGGGTGCACTTCCGGACCGACCGCGAACTGTCCCTCGAGGAGTTCCGCCGCGAGCTGCCCGATGGGGTGACGGTCAGCTACGACCAGGGCGAGGGCCTGTACCGCGTCGACGGCGCCTGCGGCACCGCCACCGTGCTCGCCGAGTGGGTCCGGGCCTGGTGCGCCGGGCGCGGGACGGCGACCGTGGGGCTGCGCGCGGAGACCGACGTCCGCCG
Source organism: Geodermatophilus sp. URMC 65 (assembly GCF_053502545.1). NCBI lineage: Bacteria > Bacillati > Actinomycetota > Actinomycetes > Geodermatophilales > Geodermatophilaceae > Geodermatophilus > Geodermatophilus sp. URMC 65. The sequence continues at coordinate 1,710,455 of NZ_CP199954.1, read as the reverse complement.
TCGCGCGCCGCGCGACCTGCCCCCGGCCTTCCTCGACGAGCTGTGCCGGCACTACCTCCCGGTCAGCCTCAAGCGGCTGCAGCGCAACTCCAGCACCCTGCGGCTGCACGTGCCCGACCCCGACGACCTCACCCAGCAGGTGAGCGAGTGGATCCTCAAGGCGGTCGGCCAGTTCGACGAGGGCAAGGGCGTGCCCTTCGGCGCCTTCCTCGCCACCCAGCTGTCGAAGTGGGTGCACGACCTGGGCCGCAACGCCCACGGCCGCACCGCAGCCGACACCGAGAACAAGCAGCAGAAGGCGGTCGCCGCCTTCCTCGCCGACCACCAGCGGCGGCCCAGCGAGAAGGAGCTGGCCGCGTACATGGGGCAGAGCGTGGCGACGCTGCGCCGCAACTCGCAGACGGTGGCGACCCTCAACGGGCTGCGCAACCTGCAGTCCCTGGACGGCGTCGGCCCGGACGGCACCGAGATCATGCTGCCGGACGCGCACGAGGCGCCGGACGAGATCATGGACGAGGCCGAGCAGACCCTGCTGTCGCACGCGCTGACCGCGGCGTGCGCGCCGGATCCCGACGCGCGACCGGACCAGCGGGCCGGCCAGCCCAACGTCCTGGGCTGGGCGACGTGGTACCTGACCACCTGGGGCGGTCGGACGAAGACGCAGCTGTCGGCCGACCTGGGGACCTCGGTGCGCAACATGAACGTGCACGCCGACCGCGTCGAGCGGGCGCTCAGGGCGCACCTGGCCGAGCTCGCGGACTGATCCGCCCATTCGCCGGAAATCGGGCGGATCCGGGTCCAACGCCGCGCCGGCCTGCCGATATCTCCGGTGTGAGAGAGCGCAGGGGAGCCCACCGCCACCGCGGTGCAGGGCTCGCCCGGGCCGCGGCGGGTCCGCGGTGAGCGCCCTCGCCGCGGGCGGCCCCGCGCCCGACGTCCTGGTCCCGCACTGGCTGACCGCCGCCCAGCGCGAGCAGTTGGCCGCCGTCGTGCGCGCCGCCCTCGCGGACGAGGCGCTGCACCCGGTGGCCGCCATCCACCTCACCGACGTGCTGACCGAGTTGCACGTGGCCGCGGCGCGCGACGCCGTGTGGCCCGCGTCCGCGGCCCGCGTGCGCCGCGTGACCGGCTGGGGCGCCGACGTCCTGCCCGTGCGGCTGTCCTCCCGGGAGCTCTCCAGCGTGCTGACCCTTCCCGCGCTCGTGCCGGCGCTGCGCACCGCGCTGTGCCAGGACCGCCCGTGAGCGGGGGCCTGTTCGCCGGCTCCGGGCTCCTGCAGCGGCTGCGCTCGGTCCCGGTGGCGGTCGCCGACCTGCGGCGGACCGCCGACGAGGTGCTGCCCGCGCTGGCCACCGGCCGGCTGCGCATCGCGCTCACCGACGACCGCGTCGACGGCCCGGTCGTGGTGCTGGAGGAGGACGAGCGCCGGGTGCGCACGCCGCTGCGCGACCTGGCCGAGGACATGACCGACGCCCGCGTCGGCTCGACGCCCGAGGAGCTCGCCGCCGCGCTGACGGCGTGGGTGCACGACCGGCCGGTCCCCGACGCGGTGGCCGCCGAGACCGGCGTCGCGGTGCTCGACTGGACCGACCGCACCGAGACCGCCGTCGGCTGGCGGGTCGTCGTCCGCCGGGGGGACCGCGCGCTGCCGTGGACGCCGTCGTCCGGCCTGGACCGGCGCGCCGTCGAGCGGGTGCGCATCGGCGCCGGGGAGCGCGCCGCCACCGTCGGCGGGCAGCTGCGGGTGGAGGGCCCGGTGGCCCTGTGGTCGCACCCCGAGGTGCCGACGCTCGCCTCCGCCGTGCTGGCCGCGCCGCAGCTGCTCCTCGACCGGATCGCCGAGGCCGGCCTGGACCTGCACGACCCGCACGTCGTCGTCACGCCGCACTCGCCGCTGGCCTGTGCCGGTGCCCCCGTCGCCGCACGCCTCGCGGGGGAGACCGGCGAGGCCTGCCAGCGCCTGCCCTGGCGACAGGTCGCACGTCTGCGCTGGATCTGACCCGTCCGGCTCCGCACCTGCTGGCCGCCGGACGCACCCGCGGCAAGCCACCAGGTCTCGTCCCGCGACCTCAGGCGCTGCTCACTCCTGGAAGCAGCGCCTGAGGTCGCGGAGGGAACACCTCATCGGTGCTCCGTCCGGGCGCGGGGTCCCGCCGCGGCCCCGTTCCATGCACCACCTCCAGCCTGCGAGGGTGGGGAGGGCGAGGTCCTGCTCTGGGAGTGGGGAGGACGGAGCCGTCTGTCAGGCCAGGGGGAGAACGGGGCCGTCTGTCAGGCCAGGTGGCCGAACTCCCAGTGCCACGGCTCCGGCTTCTCGCCGCCCTGCCGCGCCCAGTCCGGTTGCACGAACCCGAACCGGCGGGCGTTGGCCGCCATCCAGGCCGACTGCGCGGTGCCGGCGGCGTTGATGCCGCCGCAGAGGTCCACGGCCAGCGCCCAGCCGTGGTTCGACGTCCCGGGCACCGCGGCGAGCCCCGGCTTGGCGCGGAAGGCGGTGACCTGCGCGCCCAGCGACCGGTACGAGTCGGTGATGCACAGCGGGCTGCCGAAGGTCGCACGGTAGGCGTCGGCCAGGGCCGCGTAGCCTGCTGCGGCGTCGCAGCGCAGCGCGTGGCCGCGGGCGATCGGGCACAGGGCGGTGGTCGGGATCCGGCCGTTCGCCCAGCCACCCCAGGCGGGGCTCACCGGGCCGACCGGCGCGGGCGGGGCACCGCACGCACCGCGTCCGGCGGTGCCGGCCGGCAGCGCGGCGTTCGGCTGCGCCGGGGCGGGCAGGGTGACCCGCACCGCGGCGACGCCGTCGGCGACCGGGCGGACGCCGACCTGGTAGCCGGCGGCCGACGCGGCCACGACCTGGCCCTCGCCGAGGTAGATGCCCACGTCGCTGCCGCCGTCGGCGAAGACGAGGTCGCCGACCTGCAGCTGCGCGAGCGGGACGGCGGCGCCGTGCGCCCACTGGTCACCCGAGGCGGTCGGGACGGCGTACCCGGCGAGCAGCCAGGAGGTGGCCGCCAGGCCACCGCAGTCGTAGGCGTCCGGCCCGGTGCCCCCGGGCACGTAGGGCTTGCCCAGCTGGGCCAGTGCGGAGCTGACCGCGGCCACCGTCTCGGCCGGCAGCACGGTGACCGGGCGGTTGCCGGCCACGCCCCGGGCGACGCCCGGGACGGGCTGCCCGGCGCCGTCGAGCGCGGGGGACAGGCCGCCCGGCAGCGCCGTCGGGTCGGTGAGGGCGGCCGCGGGCGGCGGCACGATGCCGGCCAGCGCCAGCTGGGTGAGGTGGTCCTGCCAGCGGCGCAGCGCCCGCTGGTTGACCTCCTGCTGGGCGGCCGCGGCGCGGCCGGTGCCCAGCGCGGCGAGCTGGGCGGCCACGTCGGTCCGCAGGCCGCCGACCTCCGCGCGCACCTCGTCGAGGACGGCGGCGGCCTGCGCCTGCACGGTCGCCAGGGCGGCCTCGGCCACCGCGACGCGACGGCCGGCCAGCGTCAGGTCGACCGCGGCGCGCTCGGCCCGGACGACGTCGGCCTCGAGGCCCTGCGCGGCGCGCTCGGCGATCGCGGTCAGGTGGAGGACGTCGGGGGCGGTGTCGGCCGCCCGCACGTCGAGCGCCACGAGCGGGGTGCGCGCCTCGACCGGCGACCGGTAGAGCGCGGCGGCGCCCGTGCCCACCGTCGCGCGCGTGGCGGTCACCTGCTGCTGCGCGGACTGCTCGGCGGCGCGGGCCGCCGCCAGCTCGGCCTGCCGGGCGGCGAGGGACTGCTCCAGGCCGCGGTAGCGGGTCGCGGCGTCGAGCATCGTGCTCTGCGCGGCGAGGGCCAGGCCCGTGGCGTCGGTCGGCTCGGCGGCGGTGCCGGGCACCTGGGCGCCCGGGGCCACCAGGCCGGCGAGCACCGGCAGCACGAGGCCGAGGGCGGCCAGCGACAGGCGCAGCCGCCAGCGGCGCCCGTCGGCTGCGGGGAGCCGCCGCCGGGCGGGCGCCCGGCGGGCCGAGGGCTTCCGCCGCCGCTCCCGGCTCGATCGGCCCCGGGTGCCGGCGGCCGGACGGCGAGCGGCGGAGCGGCCGGAGGAGGGGGTGCGGCGGGCCGGCGCAGCGCCGTCCGGAGCCGCGACGGCGCGGGCGGCGAGCACGGCGCGCAGCGCCTGCGCCTCCTGCGGGGTCAGCGGCGGGCGGGCGGTGGTGCTGCGGGTGGCGGCGGTCCGGCTGCCGGTGGGACGGGTGCCGGTACGGGGGGCGGCGCTCCGGCCGGCGGTGGGACGGGCGGTGGTGCGAGGGGCCGACGTGCGTGGTGCGGGCACTGCGGGTCCCCCGGGCTGTCTCGTCCTACGTGGCCGGCTCCGCGGGATCCCGCGGTGCGCTCAGACCTCGTATCGACGGGGCGGGGGAGTCGCCGGAGGCAGGGGGAGGCGGTCTCACCCCTCCGGGTGAGGATGATCCGCAGGTGGCACCCCATCGGTGTACACGCCCGCCGGGGGTGCGGTGCGCTCGGCCGGCGGCCACCAGGCGCCGTGGTGGTGCTCGAGCGGGATGCGCAGTTCCTCGCCGTCCTCGGTGGAGACGACCAGCTCCACCCGGCTCACCCGGCGGCCGGTGCCGCCGACCTGCACCGCTCCACCCGTCACCAGCGGCACGGGGGGCAGCACCAGGTCGTCCTCGGGTGGGGACTCGGCCATGGGACTCCCTCCCGGGACGGTCGTGCGGACGGACGTGGCGGGCCCCATGCTGCCGGAGACGCCGAGATCCCGTCGTCCGGGGGCGGACGACGGGACCTCGGCGGGGTGGTGAGGTGCTGGAAGGGGATCCTCGTTCAGCGCTGGTCGATCGGCACGAACGCGCGCTCGGTGGCCCCGGTGTAGACCTGCCGGGGACGGCCGATCTTGGTGGCCGGGTCGTTGATCATCTCCCGCCACTGGGCGATCCAGCCGGGCAGCCGGCCGAGGGCGAAGAGCACGGTGAACATCCGGGTCGGGAAGCCCATCGCCCGGTAGATCAGGCCGGTGTAGAAGTCGACGTTCGGGTAGAGCTTGCGCTCGACGAAGTAGTCGTCGGAGAGGGCGATCTCCTCGAGCTGCCGCGCCAGGTCCAGCAGCTCGTTGTTGCCGCCGAGCTTGGAGAGCACCTGGTCCGCGGTCTTCTTCACGATCGCGGCCCGCGGGTCGTAGTTCTTGTAGACGCGGTGCCCGAAGCCCATCAGCTTGACGCCGGGCTCCCTCTTCTTCACCCGCTCGACGAACGCCGGGATGTCCCCACCCTCGCGCTGGATCGACTCGAGCATCTCCAGCACCGACTGGTTGGCCCCACCGTGCAGCGGGCCGAACAGGGCGTTGATCCCGGCCGACACCGAGGCGAACAGGTTGGCCTGCGAGGAGCCGACCAGCCGTACGGTCGACGTCGAGCAGTTCTGCTCGTGGTCGGCGTGCAGCACGAACAGCATGTCCAGCGCCGCGGCGAGCTCCTGGTCGACCTCGTAGGGCTCGGCGGGGAAGCCGAAGGTCATCCGCAGGAAGTTCTCCACCAGCCCCAGGGAGTTGTCCGGGTAGAGGAACGGCTGGCCGACCGACTTCTTGTAGGCGTAGGCCGCGATCGTGGGCAGTTTGGCCAGCAGCCGCAGCGTGGAGATCTCGACCTGCTGCGGGTCGAATGGGTCCAGGGAGTCCTGGTAGAAGGTCGACAGGGCGCTGACCGCGGAGGAGAGCACCGGCATCGGGTGCGCATCCCGCGGGAAGCCCTTGAAGAACTGCTTGAGGTCCTCGTGCAGCAGCGTGTGCCGCCGCAGCCGGGAGTCGAAGTCGGCCAGCTGCTCGGTCGTCGGCAGCTCGCCGTAGATCAGCAGGTAGCTGACCTCGACGAAGCTGGCGTTCTCGGCGAGCTGGTCGATCGGGTAGCCGCGGTAGCGCAGGATCCCGGCGTCACCGTCGATGTAGGTGATCGCCGAGGTGCACGCCGCGGTGTTGACGAAGCCGATGTCCAACGCGACCTGCCCGGTCGTCGCCAACAGCTTGCCTGTGTCCAGTCCGTCCGCGCCCTCCGTGGCCGGGACCACGCGCAGGGGCAGTTCTCCACCGGGGTAGCGCAGGGATACGTCGGGGTTGCCGGCCGCAGGTGCGCTCGCTGTCTCGCTCATCCCTCCGGACGCTACTCAGCTACTGGTCGGTAGCACTCATGCGGGTCCGTCGTCCCTCATGCGGGGACGGGAACGGCTCGGGACGTGTGCGTCGGCCGGCCGCGTCCTGCGCCGGCCGGCGCGGACCACAGCGCCGAGGTCATCAGCGACTCGAGCTGGTCGAGCACCTCGTTGGTGAACGGCGCGTCACCGGACAGCCCCGGTCCGGACTGGTGCGGACGGGAGACCTCGACGCTGATGTCCCCGCAGTCGTCCGCGGTGCGCCCGATCCCCGCGAGCAGCGCGATGAGGGTGGTCTGGGTCCGGGTGCCGTCGAAGTCGTCACCGCGGAGGAAGGGCAGGCTGACCGAGAGCCGGGGGTGGGTGCTGCACAGGTCGAGCAGGCGGCTGGTCCACTCCTCGTGGTCTTCCCAGCCCGGTGCCACGCGCACCCGGAACGGCGACCCCGCACCGCGGGAGGACGCCGCCAGCAGGTCGATCCGCATCTGGTCGTCGAACAGGTCGCCCAGCGGCCCGGCCCCGGCCTGCGGGTCGGGGCTGGCCGTGTCCCGGGCGAAGGCGCTGAGCAGCACGGCGCCGAACCGGTCGTCGGTCGTGGATTCCCTGAGCGCGTCGACGTCAGCGGCCGGCAACGAGCGGGCCCGCTCGTAGAGGGACTCGAGCTGGGCGCGCCATCCCGCACCGTCGTGCAGTGCCTGCACCGCGGTCTGGACGTCGACCCCCTCCCTGCGCCGGAGGTCGGCGTCGACGGCGAGACGCCGCACGGCCACCGCGAACTGCTCGGCGGACGTGGCGACCGGTCGCCCGTCGAGTCCGGGCGAACCGGTCTGGAAGACGCGCGCCGGGTGGTCCTCGGGCACATCGACCAGCGTGACGACGGGGAGGCCGACCATGGCCGCCTCGAGGGGCGTGGTCCCCGCCCGGGTCGGATAGGACTCCAGGTAGACGTCGGCGAGGGCGAGGTACGGAGCCGGGTCGGGGACCCGCCCGACCGTGTGGACCCGTCCGGGGTAGCGCTTCTCCAGGCGCTCCCAGTCCTGGTTCGGCGTGACCCCGACGAGGACGAACACCAGCTGGGGTGCCCAGTGCAGCGCCCGGTCGACGAGCTGGTGCATCCCGCGCCCCCAGGACGCGACCACCTTCCAGTCGTCGGCGACGGTCACGGCCACGACGGCGTCCGCCGGGACCCGGAGCTGGCGGCGGACCGCGTCCGCGGAGGGCGAGTGCATCGCGTCCACCGGCATGGGCAGCACGCCGATCCGCTCGCCGGGTACGCCGCGAAGTCCGACGTCGAGGGCTCGAGCGTGGGCGCGCCAGTCGCACAGCAGGTCCGCGCCGGCGACGCCGAGCCAGAACGAGAGGTCCGCGTGGTTCTGGAAGAGGACCGGGGGACGCCGACCGGGCAGGTTCACGGCGGCGAGCGCGACGGCGTCGTAGGGGTGCACGTGCAGGACGACCAGGTCGGCCCGGTCCATGTGGGCGCGGAGGGCACGCGCCCGGTCCAGGAGGTTGGGTGCCGCCGACCGCAGGTCGTGGAGCTCACCGCCCGAGGCGCGGACGGACTCGGCCAGGCGGTCGGGCACCGGGCTGTGCTGGTTGGTCAGGACGACGTCGCTGGTGCGCTCGTCCCGGCTCATCCACCGCCACGCCAGCCGGGTGTGACCACCGATGGCATAGGCCTCGGAGAGGACGTGCACGACCCGCCCCGTGCGGCGGTCGCCGTCGACGGTGACCACCCCGGAGCCCCGGACGGCGGAGACGACCATGCGCTCGAGACGGAGGTCGCTCAGGAGGCCGACCGGGGCGAGGAAGGCGTAGTTGGCCGCCAGCACCGCTGTCCTGAGCAGCCGCTCGGCGTCGCCCCGGTGGGCGTAGTGCCCGGCCATCTCGACCAGGAGCTCGTAGTGCCGCCGGTTCTCGGCGAGGAGTCCCGGGGCGTGGGGCAGAGGGCGGTGCACGGCAGGACCTCCAGCGGTTCGGGCCGGGACCATCCCCGTCCACGACGGGGTCATCGGCAGTCCCTGACGGGTCCGTGACCCCGGCCCGAACCGGCCGGCGGGTCACGGATGGGTCATCGAGAGGACGTCGAGGGCCTCGTCGAGCTGCTGCTCGGTGAGCTTGCCCTGCTCGACGTAGCCGCGCTCCACCACGACCTGGCGGATCGTCTTCTGCTCGGCCAGCGACTGCTTGGCGACCTTCGCCGCCTCCTCGTAGCCGATGTACTTGTTCAGCGGTGTCACAATCGACGGCGAGGACTCCGCGTACTCCCGGCACCGGTCGACGTTGGCGACGATCCCGTCGACGCAGCGGTCGGCCAGGATCCGGCTCACGTTGGTCAGGAGCCGGATCGACTCCAGCACGTTGCGCGCCATCAGCGGCAGCGTGACGTTGAGCTCGAAGACGCCGGTGGTGCCGGCGAAGGTGACGGCGGCGTCGTTGCCGATCACCTGGGCGGCCACCTGGATGACCGCCTCCGGGATCACCGGGTTCACCTTGCCCGGCATGATCGAGCTGCCCGGCTGCAGGTCCGGCAGCTGGATCTCACCGAGGCCGGTGCGCGGGCCGGAGCCCATCCACCGCAGGTCGTTGGCGATCTTCACCAGGCCGACGGCGATGGTCTTGAGCTGCCCGGAGCCCTCGACCAGCGCATCCCGCGAGCTCTGCGCCTCGAAGTGGTTGCGCGCCTCGGTCAGCGGCAGGTCCAGTTCGCCGGCGAGCCGCTCGATGATGGCGGCGGCGAAGCCGGGCGGGGTGTTGATGCCCGTGCCGACGGCGGTGCCGCCCAGCGGCAGCTCCCCGATCCGCGGCAGCGAGGCCTGCAGCCGCTCGATGCCGTAGCGCACCGCCGCGGCGTACCCACCGAACTCCTGACCGAGGGTGACCGGGGTGGCGTCCATCAGGTGGGTGCGCCCGCTCTTCACCACCTCGGCGAACTCCTCGGCCTTGCGCTCCAGCGAGCCTGCCAGGTGCTCGAGTGCGGGGACGAGGTCGCGGACGATGGCCTTCGTCGCCGCGACGTGGATCGCCGACGGGAAGACGTCGTTGGACGACTGCGAGGCGTTGACGTGGTCGTTGGGGTGCACCGGCGAGCCGAGCGCCTCGGTGGCGAGGGTCGCGACGACCTCGTTGGTGTTCATGTTGCTCGACGTCCCCGAGCCGGTCTGGAAGACGTCGATGGGGAAGTGCTCGTCCCACTCGCCGCGGGCGACGGAGGCGGCGGCGGTGCCGATGGCGTCGGCGGCCTCCTGCGGCAGGACGCCGAGGGAGGCGTTGACGGCGGCGGCCGCGCCCTTGATGGCGGCCAGCGCGGCGATCAGTTCCCGCTCGATGGGCGTGCCGGAGATCGGGAAGTTCTCGACGGCGCGCTGCGTCTGCGCCCGCCACTTCGCCCACGCGGGGACCCGGACCTCGCCCATGGAGTCGTGCTCGATGCGGTAGTCGGCGCCGTCCTGCGCGGCGGCCTGGGTCTCAGCGGGCATTGCTGCGGCTCCCGGTGTTCGTCGGTGACAGTGCTCCGACCCAGGACCCTAGATGCCCGCGAGGTCACGGTCCGGACCGCTCCGACGTGGCAGCGGCCCGGACGGCAGGGGCGACCCGGCATGGGACGTCCGTCCTGGACGGAGGGGAGCGCCTGTCGCAGCCGCAGCCGCAGCCGAGCCGCAGCCGTCCGACGCCGTCCCGCTCGGGGCAGGGGCGCCGACGCCGGCCTGGCCCACGCGGGCCGCCCAGCCCCGGGGGCAGGCGTGCTTCGCCGGGGACCACGATGCTTGCGACCAGCTCCACCTGCAGTCCGTTCCGTTCTCCGAGTACGAGCGGTACGGCAGCACCTGCGGAGGCCGGGTCGAACCGCTCACCGTCGCCTCCTGCACCGAGCTGGAGTGAAAGAGGATCTCCGGCAGGGTCCGGCCCTCCACATCCTCAGGGCGGGGCCGGCGGGCGGCGGCTCAGATACGGTCGGCCGCGTGGAGCCCGACGCCGTCCCCGCCCGGCCCGTCGTCCGCGCCTCGGACGCCGACCGCGAGACCACCGTGACGCGCCTGCAGCAGGCGGTCGCCGAGGGGCGGATCGACCTGACCGAGTTCGGCGAGCGGGTCGAGGCCGCCTATGCGGCGGCCACGCACGACGACCTCGCTGCACTCGTCGCCGACCTGCCGCCGGACGCGCCACCCCGGGTCGAGATCGTCGGCACGCGCGTCCCCGAGGAGCTCGACAACGTCTTCGGTGACGTGAAGCTCGCCGGCTCGAACCCGCCTCGGCGGGTGAGCACCGTCTTCGGTGACGTCCGGCTGGACCTGCGCGGCCTGCGCACCGACGTCGACCGCATCGAGATCAGTCTGGGCACGGTGTTCGGCGACGTCGACGTGGTCGTCGCCGAGGGGGTGGACGCCGAGCTGCAGGGCCGCACGATCTTCGGCAACCGCAAGACGCAGCTGGCCCCGGTGCCGCGGCTGGCCGGCACGCCGCGGATCGTGGTCCACGCGCGCAGCGTGTTCGGCGACCTGCGGCTGCGCAGCCTGGCGCCGGGGGAGTCGGCGAGCCGCTGGCGGGCCATGGTCGACCGCCTCGCCGCCCGCCACCTCACGCCGCCGCCACCACCGCCGCCCCCACCGGTCCCGCCCCTGCCGCCGATCCCTCCACCGCCGCCGGTCCCGCCCCTGCCGCCACCGCCCTCCAGATGAGGACCCGCCGGTCCTGAGGAGGGGCCCGGAGGGTCCCCGCGACGGAGCGACGCAGCGGCTCCGCTCGACGGAGGACCGCGGTGACACTGCGGTGCGGCCCGGAGGACCGCGGAGACTCAGCCCTCGGAGCGGTCGAAGGGCACCGCGGAGTAGGCGCGCAGCTTCTCCAGCGAGTGCAAGCTGTCGATCAGCCGGATCGTGCCGGACTTCGAGCGCATGACCAGCGACTGCGTCGTGCACCCGCCGGACCGGTACTGGACGCCGCGCAGCAGCTCGCCGTCGGTGATGCCGGTGGCCACGAAGAAGACGTCGCCGCGCACCAGGTCGTCGATCTGCAGCACCCGGTCGAGGTCGTGGCCGGCGTCGAGGGCCTTCTGGCGCTCCTCGTCGTCCTTGGGCCACAACCTGCCCTGCAGCGCACCACCCATGCACTTCAGGGCGCAGGCGGCGATGATGCCCTCCGGCGTGCCGCCGATGCCCATGAGCAGGTCGACGCCGGTGCCCTCGCGTGCGGCGGCGATCGCGCCGGCGACGTCGCCGTCGGTGATGAACTTGATCCGCGCGCCGGCCTCCCGCACCTCGTGGACCAGCTGGTCGTGGCGGGGGCGGTCGAGGATGCAGACCGTGACGTCGCCGACGGAGCTGTGCTTGGCCTTGGCCACCCGGCGGATGTTCTCGGCGACCGGCGCGGTGATGTCGACGACGTCGGCCGCGGCCGGGCCGACCGCGATCTTCTCCATGTAGAAGACCGCCGACGGGTCGTACATCGCGCCGCGGTCGGCGACCGCCATGACCGCGATGGCGTTGGGCATGCCCTTGGCCATGAGGGTGGTGCCGTCGACGGGGTCGACCGCGACGTCGCACTCGGGGCCGTTGCCGTCGCCGACCTGCTCGCCGTTGAAGAGCATCGGGGCCTGGTCCTTCTCGCCCTCCCCGATGACGACGACGCCCTTCATGCTCACCGTGCCGATGAGGGCCCGCATCGCGTCGACCGCGGCGCCGTCCCCGCCGTTCTTGTCCCCGCGGCCCACCCACCGGCCGGCGGCCATCGCACCGGCCTCGGTGACCCGCACCAGCTCCAGGGCGAGGTTGCGGTCGGGGGCCGGACGGTCGGAGCGGAAGCTGCCTCCGCTGTGGGTCGCGGAGCCGTCGGGCAGGGGCAGGGACACGCGGACCTCCTGTGGAAGGACCCCCTCCTCCCCACCCCTCGCGAGCTCGGGGCGGTGCCCTGGAGGGGGCCGCGGACGTTGGGCAGGCGGCGGGGTGGGGCGATGAGTCCTGTCATCCTAGGGGGGTGAGCTCAGCCGGCCCGACCAGTCAGCCGCCCGCGCAGACGCCCTCGCCGACGATCGAGCGGGCCAACCGCATGAGCGCGGCCAACATGCTGCGCTCGCTGGGCCCGTTGGTGCTGATCTGCCTGGCGCTGGTGGGCTGGATGACGTTCAAGCAGTCCGAGGTCGACACCGTCCGCGAGGTCGACCCGACCAGCACCGTGCAGCTGGCCGCCGCCCGCGCCGGCTACCCGGTGGTCGCCCCGGACGGCCTGCCCGACGGCTACCGCACGACCAGCGCCCGCACCGACGCCGGAGACGCGGACGCCGGGGATCCGGTCACCCTGGAGATCGGCTACCTGACGCCCTCGTCGGAGTACGCCGGCTTCGTGGTCAGCGACGACGCGCGGGCCAGCGCGGTGGACGACGTCCTGGACGGCGCGCAGGAGCACGGCGCCGTCGACCTCGGCGGCCAGGCCTGGACCCGGGGGACGACCGAGCGCGGCGAGACGGTGCTCTCCCGCACCGACGGCGACGTCACCGTGCTGGTCACCGGGTCGGCTCCCGACGAGGAGCTGGAGGCCGTCGCGGGGGCGGTGCGGCCCTACTCGGGCTGATCGCCGGGGGTCGCGGCGGCGAGGCGCTCGCGGGCCCGGTCCAGCCAGTGCCGGCACAGCTCGGCCAGCTGCTCGCCGCGCTCCCACAGGGCGAGTGACTCCTCGAGGGTCAGCCCGCCGGCCTCCAGCCGACGGACGACGTCGGCGAGCTCCTCCCGGGCCTGCTCGTAGGTGGTCGTGGGCTGCTCGTCCGGCGTCGCGCTCACGCTGTCCTCGGTCCGCTCCCGCGGAACGCTCTGCTCCTCGCTGCGATGCCCACGTTCCTGTCCGCTCACGGCTGCCCATCCTCCCTGGCGACCCGCACCGGCAGCCGGCCGCCCGCCACCCGTACCGACAGCCGCTCGTCGTCGGCCACCTCGCCCGGTTCCCGGACCAGGGAGCCGTCGGCCCGCTGGACGACGGCGTAGCCGCGCTGCAGCGTCGCGGCGGGGGAGAGGGCGGCGACCCGGGCGCGGGCGTGCTCGAGGTCGCGCTCGGCGCCCTCCAGCCGGTGCACGAGGGTCCGGCGGGCGCGGGTGCGCAGCTGCTCGACGTCGTCGGCCCGGCCGTGCAGCAGCCGCTGCGGGTCGGCCAGCACCGGGCGGCTGCGGACGCTCTCCAGCCACCGCTCCTGCTGCTCCAGCCGGGTGCCGACCAGGTGCCGGGCCCGGGCGCGCAGCCCGTCGACCAGCCGGCGCTGCTCGCCGATCTCGGGTACCACGCGGTGCGCGGCGTCGGTGGGCGTGGCGGCCCGGACGTCAGCGGCGTGGTCGACCAGCGTCGTGTCCGTCTCGTGGCCGACGGCGGTCACCACCGGCGTCCGGCAGGCGGCGATGGCGCGGACCAGGCCCTCGTCGGAGAAGGGCAGCAGATCCTCGACCGAGCCGCCGCCGCGGGCGACGACGATGACCTCGACCTCGGGGTCCCGGTCGAGCCGCTGCAGCCCCTCGATGACCGACGCGGCGGCCGACGGGCCCTGCACCAGGCTGTGGTGGACGGCGAACCGGATGGCGGGCCAGCGCCGGCGCGCGGTGACCAGGACGTCGCGCTCGGCGGCGCTGTCCCGCCCGGTGACCACCCCGACGACGGCGGGGGCGAAGGGCAGCGGGCGCTTGCGGGCGGTGTCGAAGAGCCCCTCTGCGGCCAGCAGCCGGCGGATCCGCTCGATGCGGGCCAGCAGCTCGCCGAGGCCGACGGCGCGGATCTCGGTGGCGCGCAGCGAGAAGGACCCGCGGGCGATGTAGTAGTCCGGCCGCGCCCGCACGATGACGCGGGCGCCCTCGGTCAGCTCGAGGCCGGGGCGGTCGGCGACGTCCCGGCTGCAGGTGACCGGCACCGACAGGTCGGCGGCCGGGTCGCGCAGGGTGAGGAACACCGTCGCCGCGCCACGCCGGGACAGCTGGGCGATCTGCCCCTCGACCCAGACCTCACCCAGCCGGCCGATCCACTCGGCGACCTTGCGGGCCACCGTGCGGACCGGCCAGGGGGCTTCCGGCGTGGAGGGGGCGGTCATGGGCTCCAGCCTGCCGGACGGGGCCGACGGTCCAGCGGAGCCCCGGGCGGTCGTGGGCGCCTGTCGGCTCACCGGGCGGTCGCGTGCCTCCGCCACCACGCGAGGGCGGGGCCAGCGTGGCCGCCGGCGGCCAGGGTGACGCCGTCCCCGAGGTCGCCGTCGTGGCCCACGTAGATCTTGTCCATGAGCAGGGAGTCCGACCCGATCCGGGTCACCTGCGCCGAGCCCGAGTGGACGGTCGCGTACTCGCGCAGCGTCGTGTGGTCCCCGATCTCCGCGCCACGGCCGACCAGGTCGCCGTCCCAGGCGGCCCCGTGGTCGTGCCCGCGGATCTCCGGCGGGTTCCCGGGACGACGTGCGGGCCGATCCAGTCGTCGTCCCCGATCCGGCACGGGCCCAGCACGACCGCGTAGAGGCCCACCACGTTCCCACTGCCCAGCTCCACACCGGGACCCAGGACGGCGGTGGGGTGGATGCGGTTGGGCATGCGGCAGCTCCTGGGCGACGGGAGGCGGCCGTCGTGCCGGACGGCGCCGTCCGGGAACCGTAGACGCGGCCCACGCGGCCCACGCGGCCCACGCGGCCCACGCGGCCCGGCGGACCTGCCCGCGTGTCCTCGTCGGGGGCCCTCCTGCCCTCTGCGACACTCCGTGAGCGAGGGTGCCCTGGCTGTCGTGCGGGTTGCCGACGAGGGGACCCCGATCCGGCATCTCCTCGCCCGGTGCACAGCGCGTGCGAGCCCTGCCAGGCCGGCGGATCCCCTGGGTCCTGCACAACGAACGGGAGCTACAGGTCCTCGTGATCCCCATCAGTGTGGTCGACGTCCGCGACGCCGAACCCCTCGTACTCGAAGTCATCCGATCCGGCGTCCTCGCCCAGGGCCCGATGGTGCAGCGCCTCGAGGAGTCGTTCGCGGCCGTCGTGGGCGTCCGCCACGCCGTGGCCGTCAGCAACGGGACGACGGCGCTCGTGGCGGCGTTGCAGGTGCTGGACCTCCGGCCCGGCGACGAGGTGGTGACCTCACCGTTCACCTTCGCCGCCACCCTCAACGCGGCCCTCGAGGCGGGTGCCACGGTGCGCTTCGCCGACATCCGCGAGGACGACTTCGCCATCGACCCCGACCTGGTCGCCGCGCGGGTCGGTGCGCGCACGCGCGCCCTGTTGCCCGTCCACCTCTACGGGCAGACCGCCGACATGGGGCCGCTCTCGGCCCTCGCCCGGGAGCGCGGCCTGCACCTGGTGGAGGACGCCGCGCAGGCGCACGGGGCCACCTACGACGGCAGGGCGGCCGGCTCGTTCGGTCTCGGCTGCTTCTCCTTCTACGCCACGAAGAACCTGACCACCGGCGAGGGTGGGATGGTGACCACGGACGACGACGGGCTCGCCGACCGGCTGCGGGTCCTGCGCAACCAGGGCATGCGGCAGCGTTACCAGTACGAGGTGCCCGGCCACAACTACCGCATGACCGACCTGCAGGCCGCGGTCGGGCTGCCGCAGGTCGCTCGCCTGGGTGAGATCGTCGGGCGGCGCAAGGAGAACGCCCGGCGGCTGTCGGAGGGGCTCGGCGACGTCCCCGGCCTGACGGTCCCGCGGGAGCTGCCCGGCCGGTCCCACGTCTGGCACCAGTACACCGTGCTGCTCGACGAGACGGTGGACCGCGACCGCGTGGTCGCCGACCTGGCCGAGGCCGGCGTCGGCGCCGGCGTGTACTACCCGCGCACCGTGTTCGACCACGACTGCTACCGGGACCACCCCCGGGTGGTCGTCGAGGAGGTGCCGGTGGCCGAGTCGGTGGTCCGCCGCTGCCTGTCCCTGCCGGTGCACCAGCACCTGACCGACGAGCAGCTCGACACGATCGTGGCGTCCCTGCGACGCGCGCTGGGAGGCTGACGTGGCCCGTCCGTCCATCGCCATCGTGGGCACCGGGTCGATGGGGTCGCTGCACGCCCGCGTCCTGCACGACAGCGCGCGTGCCGACCTCGCCGTCGTGGTGGAGTCGCAGGAACACGTCGGCCGGGCCGTCGCCGGCCGCCACGGCGCCGCCTGGGTCCCCTCCCTCGACGACCTCCCGGCGGTCGACGCCGTGGTCATCGCGGCCGCGACCCCCGCGCACCACGGCCTGGCCCTGCAGGCCATCGACGCCGGTCTCCCCCTGCTGGTGGAGAAGCCGCTCGCCGACGACCTGACCCGCTGCCAGGAGATCGTGGACGCCGCCGCCAAGGCGGACGTGCCGCTGATGTGCGGCTTGCTCGAGCGCTACAACAGTGCCGTCGTCACCGCCGCCCGGCTGGCCCGTGACCCGGTTCACGTCAGCGCGGTCCGGCACTCCCCGTACGCCCCGCGGATCAGGACCGGCGTGGCCTGGGACCTCCTGGTGCACGACGTGGACATCGCGCTGCGGCTGATGCAGGACGAGCCCTCGGCCACCACCGCCAAGCTCGGGTACTTCCACCCCGGGTCGGCCGTTGGCGCCGAGGACATGGCCGAGGCCCTGATGTCCTTCCCCGGAGGGCGGCTGGCGTCGGTCTCGGCGTCCCGGATCGGCCAGCAGAAGATCCGGAGCCTGCGCATCACCGAGGTGGACCGCGCGATCGAGGTCGACCTGCTGCGCCAGAGCGTGACGATCTACCGGCACGTCGACGCCGAGATCGCCACCGAGGACGGACTGGGCTACCGGCAGCAGACGGTCATCGAGATCCCCGCCCTGGTCCCGCTCGGGGAGCCGCTCGCCGTGCAGCTCGACCGGTTCGTGGACCTGCTGGAGGGCCGGGGCGACGCCGCAGCGGAGCGGGAGTCGATCATGCCGGCCCACCGGGTGGTGGACGCGGTCGTCGCGTCGGCGTCGGTCCCGCCTGGCGACCCCCACGCCCCCGCCGCGAGCGGCGGGGGCGTGGGGGTCCTCCCTCAGGCCCCGCGGGGGGCCAGCGGGCTGTCCTCGACGGCCTGACGCTCCAGCTTCTCCAGCCGGTTGCGCAGCATCCGCAGGTAGGGCTCGCGGGCCCGGGTGGCCTCCTCGTACTGGACCAGGTCCGCCACGGTGGACAGCTGGTAGCTGCGCAGCCGGCCGCGCAGCTGGGCGATGGTGAAGCCGTCGTAGCCCTCGACCGGGGCGGTGCCGGCGGCCACGGCGCCGGTGGTGTCCTCGGCCTCGTCGGGAGTCCCCGACTCGTCGACGTCGGTGCGGACGCCGGTCGCTGCCGCCACGTCGCCGCCGCCCTCGTCGGTGGCGACCACCTCGTCGGTGCCGGCCTCCCCGATGGTGGCCTGGTCGGTGCCGGCCTCGCCGGTGGTGGCCTGGTCGGTGGTGGTCTCGTCGGTCACGGCAGAGGCGCTGGTGTCCTCACCCCCGCCGAGCTCGTCGTCGACCTGCGCGCCAGCGGCGGTGACGACCTCGTCGCCGCGGCCGGTCGCCTCGTGGTCGGCACCGGCGGGGGCGCCCTCGGTGGAGGGGCGGGTGTCGGCGTCACTGGCCTCGCTGCCGAGCGCCTCGTCGACGCCGGTGTCCTGCCGGTCGACCTGGGCCGGGGCGCCGGGGGTGTCGTCGGCCGGTGCCTCGGTCGCAGCGGGCGTCTCGTCGGTGGGCGTCTCCGGCGCGGCGGCGTCCTCGGTGGGCGCCTCGGGCGCGGCCACGCCCTCGTCGGTGACCGTGCCCTCCACGGTCGCCACACCGCCGTCCGGGGTGAGGACGTCGACCTCGGTGGTGACGTCGGGGGCGCCGGCTAGCTCGCCGACGGGCGAGCCGCCCGGGTCGCTCGGCGCCGGGGCCTCGGTGGGTGCCGACGGGTGGACGTCGAACTCGGTGGCCTCGGCGTCCAGCAGGGACGCCGGCGGGGGCGTGGGGCTCTCGGCGATCTCGTCGGTGTCGACGGTCCCGGTGTCCCCTGAGCCGCCGTCGACCAGCGCGCTGTCGGGTGCGCCGTCGGCCTCCAGCAGCGCTGTCTCCAGCGCGTCCTCGGTCGTGAGGCCGGGCTCGGCGCGGTCGACGTCGAGGCCGGCGGCGGCCACCTCGTCGGTGATGTCGGCCAGGGCCTCGACGACCTCCTCGGGCGCCGGCTCGGCGGGCAGCCCGGAGACCTCGTCGTCGATCAGCGCGGCGACCTCCTCGGCGATCTCCTCGTCGTCCACCGGCGCCGAGGCGCGGTCGAAGGACGTCGGCTCGTCGAACCCGGGCGCGCGGTCGAAGGCCGAGGTGCGCCCGGGGGTCTGCTCGGCGAGGTCCTCGTCGAAGGTCGCCAGGCCGGGCTCGGACTCGCCGCGCAGCCCGGTGAACACCTCGTCCCCGCGGGCGACCAGGCCGGAGTAGTGCTGCTGCAGCTTCATCGTGGCCTGCATGGCCAGGCCGATCACGCGGACCGGCAGGCTCGGCAGCGTCCGCGGCAGCTGGCGGGTGTCGTCGAGGACGGTGGCGGCCAGGCCGATCACCGCACGGACGACCTGTGGGATCTCACGCGACATGGCCCCACCCTGCCCCGAATCGCCGCGCCCGACACCCCGCTCCGGTGCGGACCACACCGATGGTGTTACGCGTCTCGTCCCCGGGCGACGACCCCCCACGGTCATGGTGTGAGTTCGCTGACACCCGAGGGCGGCCTCCCTGCAGGGTCCCGCTGCGAACTCGCGAGTGGCGGGGGCAGGCGGCCCCCTGCAGGGGCTCGGTGTGAGCCTGCGAACACCGGGGGGCAGGTGGTCCTTTCTCTACCATGGGGCCATGGCTGATCAGCGCGGACGCGTCCTGCTGGCCGATCCCCGGGGCTACTGCGCCGGCGTGGACCGGGCGGTGGTCGCCGTCGAGCGCGCCCTGGAGATCCACGGCGCCCCGGTCTACGTCCGCAAGCAGATCGTCCACAACAAGCACGTGGTGGCGACGCTCGAGCGGCGCGGGGCGGTCTTCGTCGACGAGACCGACGAGGTGCCCGAGGGCTCGGTCGTCGTCTTCAGCGCGCACGGCGTCTCCCCGGCGGTGCACCAGGAGGCCGCGGCCCGGCAGCTGAGGACGATCGACGCGACCTGCCCGCTGGTGACCAAGGTGCACCAGGAGGCCAAGCGGTTCGCCCGCGACGACTACGACATCCTGCTGATCGGCCACCGCGGGCACGAAGAGGTCGAGGGCACCTCCGGCGAGGCGCCCGGGCACATCCAGCTCGTGGACGGCGCCGAGGACGTGGCCAACGTCCAGGTGCGCGACCCGGAGAAGGTCGTCTGGCTGTCGCAGACCACGTTGTCGGTCGACGAGACGCTGACGACGGTCGACCAGCTCAAGACCCGGTTCCCCGGCCTGCAGTCGCCGCCCAGCGACGACATCTGCTACGCCACGCAGAACCGGCAGCAGGCCGTCAAGCAGATGGCCGGCGAGTGCGACCTGGTCGTCGTCGTCGGGTCGACCAACTCGTCGAACTCCGTCCGGCTGGTCGAGGTGGCGCTGGAGGCCGGCGCCCGGGCCGCGCACCTGGTGGACTTCGCCTCCGAGATCGACCCGGCCTGGCTCGAGGGCGTCGGCACCGTCGGTGTGACCAGCGGCGCCTCGGTGCCCGAGGTGCTGGTCAGCGAGGTGCTCGACTGGCTGGCCGAGCGCGGCTACCCCGACGTCGAGACGGTGAAGGCCGCCGAGGAGCGCCTGGTGTTCGCGCTGCCGCACGAGCTGCGCCCGAAGCGCGCAGGGAGGCCCGCCTCCGACCCGGCCTGAGCCCGGACACCCCGCAGACGACGGTGGCCCCCTCCCGAACCCGGGAGGGGGCCACCGGCGTCTCCGGCCCCGTCCCGGGGCCCGCCCTGAGCGTGCGAGGGGTGGGCAGGACGGGGTCCTCTCTCAGCGGCGGGCGGCCCAGCGGATCAGCCCGACGACCGCCGCGGCGGCGGTGGCGACCGCCATCGCCGGGAAGCCGCGGATGAGCAGGGTGGCCACCGACGCGACGTTCAGCGAGGCCGACGGCGCCAGCGCGGTGTTCAGCGCGGCCACGGCCACGTAGACCAGCGGCGGGGCGATCACCGTGGTGAGCAGGTCGCTGCGGCGGACCACCACGGCGGCCACGACGCCGGCCGCGGTCAGGGTGACGAGCGTGGCCAGGCCCAGACCGGTGCCGATCCAGGACTCGAGGGCCGCAGCGGCCAGGGTGACCAGGAAGACGGCGAGGACGGCGAACGCACCGCGCACCCGGCCGCCGCCCTCGGGCGCCTGCGCCGTCGCGCCGCGACCGCTCGGACGGCGGCCTGCGGGCCGGGGCTCGGGCGAGCGGTCGCGGCGACGGTCGTCGGCGTCGAGGTGCGGCAGGTCGCGCGAGCGGTCCTCACGGCTCCGCGGCCGGTCGGCGTCGCGGGGAGCGGGACGGCTGCGCTCGGCGTCGCGGGGAGCAGCGGGACGCGCGCTGCGGTCGGCGGACGGGCGGGGCGGCAGCGAAGCGGGACGGTCGTCGCGGCGGCGCCCGGCGCGCGCCATGTCCTCGGGGAACGGCGGCAGGTCGGTCGACCGCATCCGCGGGGGCGGCGGCGGGACCGGCGGGCGGCCGATGCGCGAGACGTAGTCCGCGCCCTCGGGACGGGCGGCGACGCGCCGGTCGGCACGCCCCCCGGACTCACGCCAGGTGTCGGCGGTTCTCACCGAGGCCATGGCGGACCTCCCGTCCCCTCGTGGCGGACCTCCGTACGGGGGTCCCTGTCACGGGCAACGGTAACGACGGCCGAGGCGGTCGCGACGGAGGACGGCACCGATGCGCGCTGTGCACAACTGCCAAAACCGCAGGCCCGGATGCACATCCGGTGAGGACCGCGGGGTCCCTGTGACGCAGCGGTGCGGACGTGACGACGGTGGCATCCCGGGTCGTGCCCGGGGTTCAGCCGGTCGTGCCGTCGCGCGCCACGGGACGGGCCCCGTCGTCCCGCGGCGACAGCTCCGTCGGCCGGGGCAGCTCCCCGGGCAGCGGCAGCTCGTTCGGCCGCAGCGTGCGGACCGTGGCCTCGACCGGCGGCGGCGTGGGCACCGGCGACTCGGCGACCCCCAGGTCGTCGAAGCGGCGGGCGGCCACGAGCACCGACCCCTCGTAGGAGCCGACCGTCTCGTTGTAGCGGGTCAGCGTCGAGGACAGCGCCGAGCCCAGCCGGGTGAGGTGGCCGGAGAGGGTGGACAGGCGGGCGTGCAGCCGGCGGCCGACCTCGAGCACCTGGTCGGCGTCACGGGCCAGCCGCTCCTGCCGCCACGAGTAGGCGACGGTGCGCAGCAGCGCCAGCAGCGTGCTCGGGGTGGCCAGTACGACGTCGCGGGCGAAGCCGTACTCCAGCAGCCCGGGCTCGGCCTCGAGGGCGGTGGTGAGGAACCCGTCGGAGGGCACGAAGAGGACGGTGAACGGGGCGGCCGGCCGGAACGCCGTGGGGTAGCGGCGGGCGGCGAGGGCGTCGACGTGGGCCCGCAGCTGCCGGGCGTGCGCGGCGATCCGCTCGGCGCGCACCGCGACGTCCTCGGCCTGCACCGCCTCGATGTAGCCGGTGAACGGCACCTTGGCGTCGACCACCACCTGCCGGCCGTCGGAGAGGGTGACCACGAGGTCGGGACGCACGCCCGCGCCGACGTCGTTGGTGGCGGAGGGCTGCTCGACGAAGTCGCAGTGCTCGATCAGGCCGGCGACCTCGACCACCCGGCGCAGCTGCACCTCGCCCCACCGGCCGCGCACGTGGGGGGTGCGCAGCGCGGTCACCAGCGCGGCGGTCTCCTGCCGGAGCAGCGCCGAGGTCTGCCCGACGGTGCCCATCTGCTCGCGCAGCTCGCCGTGCGCGGTGGCGCGGTCGCGCTCGATGCCGGCCAGCAGCCGGTGCAGGTGGTCGAGCGACTCGTGCACCGGCTCCAGGCCGTCATCGGCCGGGCGGCGCCGGGACACCAGCGCGACGGCGCCGAGGGTGACCGCGGTGGCCAGCAGCGCGCCGACGAACAGACCGGTGAGCAGCGAGGCGGCGTCCACACCCAGAGGGTGCCGGACGGAACCGACACTTCCCGGCAGACACGAGCTCGGGAGGGACGGGGGCAGGGGTGGCCCCCTCCAGGGCACCGCCCCGAGCCTGCGAGGGGTAGGACGACGGGGTCCTCTTTCAGGCGGGGACGGGGGCGTGGGCCGCCTCGTGGTCGAGCAGCCAGCGCTTGACCGGCGTCCCCCAGCGGAAGCCGCCCAGCCCGCCGTCCGAGCCGAGCACCCGGTGGCAGGGGATGAACAGCGCCGCGGCGTTGCGGGCGCAGGCGTTGGCCGCCGCGCGGACCGCCGCGGGGCGCCCGCAGCGCGCCGCGAAGGCGGCGTAGGTGTCCGGCTCCCCGGGCGGGACGGTGCGCAGCACCTCCCAGGCGTCCTCGAGGAAGGGGCCGGAGCGCTGGCGCACCGGGACCTCGTCGATGGCGGTGACGTCGCCGGCGACGAAGGCCTCGACCGCGTCGAGCACCGGCAGGTGCTCGACGGGCTCGACCCAGGCCGGCCGCAGCGCGCGGTGCACGACGGGGAGGAGGTCGGAGACGTCGGCGGTCCAGCCGCTGGCGAGGACGGCGCCGTCGCGGGCCACGACCACGGTGAACGGCCCGGGCGGGGTCTCGACGGTGGCGGAGCGGGCGGGAAGCGGGGTCATGAGGCGCTCCGTTCGAGGGGGAGTGGTCGGGTCGAGAGCGCGGGTACGGCGAGCGCCCACAGGTGCATCACGGCGTAGGACCGCCACGGCCGCCAGCGGGTGGCGGCGTCGGCGTCGGAGCTGCCGAGGGTCGCGAGCGAGCGCCGCAACGCCAGGTCGCCGGGCAGCCACACGTCGGGGTCGCCCAGGCCGCGCAGCGCGACCAGCGCGGCGGTCCACGGGCCGACCCCGGGGACGGCGCGCAGGGCGCGGCCGGCCTCCTCGCGGTCGGCGCCGGGGTCGAGCGTCACCGCCCCGGCCGCCAGTGCGGCGGCGAGCGCGTGCACGGTGCGCCGGCGCGCGCCGGTCAGGCCGACGGCGGTGAGGTCGGCGTCGGCCAGGGCGGCCGGGCGCGGGAAGGCGTGGGTCAGCGTGCCCACCGGCTCGGGCAGCGGCGTGCCCGCGGCCCGCAGCACCCGGGCGGTGAGCGTGCGGGCGCCGGCGAGGGAGACCTGCTGGCCGAGGACGGCGCGCACGGCCAGCTCGTCGGCGTCGGGGGAGGCGGGCACCCGGCGGCCGGGCGCGGCGGCGACGAGCCCGGCCAGCGCCGGGTCGGAGCCGAGGACGCCGTCGACCGCGGCCGGGTCGGCGTCGAGGTCGAGCATGCGGCGGCAGCGGGCCACCGCCGTCCCCAGGTCGCGCAGCGCGGGCAGCTCCAGCCGGGCGGTCACCGCGGGGCCGCCGTCCGGGGCGGGGGAGAGGTGCACGACCCCGGGCCCGTGCGGCAGGTCGAGCACGCGGGAGAACGTCGTCCCGTCCCACTCCTCCAGGCCGGGGACGGCGTGCACGCCCAGGAACAGCAGCACCTCGGCGGCCTCGTACGGGGCGCGCGCGGCCAGCCGCAGCGTCAGCCGGCCGGGGGTGCCGGGCGGGCCGGCCGGCGTGGTGCGGCGCAGCTCGGTGGGGGTGGCGGCGAAGACCTCGCGGACGGTGTCGTTGAACTGCCGGATGCTGGCGAACCCCGCGGCGAAGGCGATGTCGGCCATGGGCAGGTCGGTGGTCTCGATGAGCAGTCGCGCGGTCTGCGCGCGCTGCGCCCGGGCCAGCGCCAGCGGGCCGACGCCCAGCTCGCCGACGAGCAGCCGGTGCAGCTGGCGCTCGGAGTAGCCCAGCCGGGCGGCCAGGCCGGGGACGCCGGAGCGCTCGACCTCGCCGTCGCCGATGAGCCGGACGGCGCGGGCGACGACGTCGGCGCGGGTGTCCCACTCCGGCGATCCGGGGACGGCGTCGGGGCGGCAGCGGCGGCAGGCCCGGTAGCCGGCGCCCTGGGCGGCGGCCGCGGTGGAGAAGAAGGCGACGTTGTGCGGCAGCGGCGTGCGGGCCGGGCAGGACGGGCGGCAGTAGATGCCGGTGGTGGCGACCGCGGTGAAGAACCAGCCGTCGAACCGGGCGTCCCGGCTGGCGACCGCGCGGTAGCAGCGTTCGGCGTCCAGTGGCGGTGTCACGCGACGAGCATGGCACCGCCGCGACCGGGGGACTGGCGGTTTCCGGACGCGGCCGTGGGCCCGGCCGGGACCGGCGCACTGCGCGATCACGGGCCCCGGGAGGCCGGGCTAGGCGAGCCGGCCGTCGTCGCGGACGACGCGCAGGTGCGGGCCGGTGCAGATGTCGGCGCGGGGGTCCTCGACGAGCGGCAGGCCGACCACGCGGCGGACCCGGTTCTCCGGGACGTCGAGGGCGCGGGCCAGCGCCGCCGCCAGGCGCTCGCTCACCATCCCCGAGTGCCGGCCGGCCGCGATGCGCGTGATGGTCTCGGGCGCGATCGCCCACTGGGCCCTCCGCGATGCTGCCTGGGCGCTCGAGGACAGCTCCAGCAGGCGCCGCTGCACCAGCTGCTGCAGGTCGTCGTCGGCCACCTGGTGAGGCTAGGTCGACGCGGCCTCGGAGGGCAGGCCCGCCGTCCCGAAGGCGTCCACGACCTCCTGGCTGCTGCAGCGGTGGGCGAGCAGGCTGTAGTCGAGGCTCGCCAGCGAGCGCTGCGCCGCCTCCGCGTCGACCACCCCGCAGGCGTCCTCGACCACCACGGGCAGGAGGCCGAGGTCGGCGGCGTGCCGGGCGGTCGGCTCGATCCCGATCTCGAGGACGGCGCCGACCAGGAGCAGCGTGGTCACGCCCCGGTCGCGCAGCACCTGCTCGACCGGGGTGCCGACGAACGCCGACATGCCGAGCTTGTCGAGCACCGGTTCGCCGTCTGCCGGCGCCAGCTCGTCGGCGACCTGGGTGTGCGGCGCGTCCGGCGGGAAGGCCGCGGTCACCGCGGCCGCCTCGCGAACCCGCTGCCACGCCATGGCGGTGCGCAGCGCCGTGACGCCCATGTGGGTCGGCGGGAGCGACACGTGGCGGACGTAGAGCACCGGGACACCCGAGGCCCGGGCCGCCTGCAGGACCGTGCCGATCCGCTCGACCAGCCGGTCCCGGTCCTGGACGTGGGCCAGGATGCCCACCTGCGCGTCGTAGACGAGCACCGCCGACGTCGTCGGACGGCACATCTCGCGCACCGTCTCGGGGACGGTCATGCCGAAGGCCTGCTGCATGCGCGGCAGCCTGGCAGTCCCCGGGGGCTTGCCGGCCGGTCGAGCTCGCGGCGGGTGTGGACGGCGCCGGGTCCGGCCGGACGCCGGCGGCTCAGCCGGCCGGGACGGCGGCGGTCGCGAGCACCTCCCGCGCCCGGTCGCCGGCCAGCAGCACCTCGGGCAGGGCGGCCAGCGCGGTGCGCATCCGCTCGACCCCGCCGAACTGGAAGCCCAGCTGGGTGGGGTAGCAGGCGCAGGCGTCGGCGCGCCGGTCGAGGTCCTGGGGCAGGTGCACCGCGGCCAGCCCACCGGGCAGTTCCGGGCCGGGGACGGCGGCGGGGTCGCGCAGCACGTAGGGGCTGTCGCGCCACCACAGCACCGGCCGGTCCAGCGCCGCGACCGCCCGCAGCACCTGCAGGTGGTCGACGTGCCCACCGAGGGCCTGCGGCGCCAGCCAGAGGTCGGCGTCGTGCCCCTCCAGCGCCGCGCCGAGCGACCGCCACACCTGGTCGTCCTCGTGCACGCCGGCGAACAGGTCGGCGGCGCTGGTGTACCCGCGGTGCGGCGCCTCCGGCAGGCCCAGGTAAACCGGCGTGGCGCCCAGCACGGCCATCGCCGCGGCGTCCTCCTCGCGGCGCAGCGCCAGGTAGTCCACGTCGGCGGGCAACCCCTTGTCCAGCTGGCAGGCCAGCGCGAAGCCGCCCGGGTCGGGCACGCTCGCGGTGAAGCAGGTGACCACGGTGACCTCGTGGCCGGCCGCGGCGAGCGCCGCCAGCGTGCCGCCGACGGAGAAGGCGGCGTCGTCGAGGTGCGGGCTGACCGCGAGCACCCTCACAGCGTCCCCCGTTCGACTCCGCACTCGGTCCGCTCCTCGGTCGCCAGTGCTCCCTGCGATGCTCCCTCGCGCGTCGTCCTCACAGCAGGTGCGCCGCGGAGCGGAACCGGCAGGACAGGTCGACGCCCGAGGGCATCGACCAGCCGGCGGACGGCGTCGTCCCGGCGACCGCCGAGTAGACGGTGTCGATCGAGGCCGCCAGCACCGGCCAGGAGTAGAGCCGCCGCACCTCCTCGAGCGCCGTCGTCGCCAGCCGGGTGCGCAGCGCGCCGTCGTCCAGCAGGCGGGTCAGCGCGGCCCGCAGTCCCGCGACGTCCCCGGGGGTGTGCAGCAGCCCGTTCTCCTCGTGCCGCAGGCAGTCGACGACGCCGACGCTGTCGGTGCTCACCGTCGGCAGCCCGCTGGCCATCGCCTCGAGCAGCGTGTTGCTGAACCCCTCGCTGTAGGTGGGGCTGACGAACACGTCCGCCGAGCGGTAGACCTCCGGCGCCTCGTCGGGCGGGACGTAGCCCAGGAACGTCGTCCGCTCGTCGGCGCGGGCCCTCGCCTCGTCGAGGTCCGGGCCGATGCCGGAGACCACCAGGCGGACGCCGTCGGGCAGCCCCTCGAGCAGGTCGAGGACGCCCTTGCGCCGGTCCACCCGGCCGTGGAACAGCAGCACCGGCGGCTCCCGCAGCGCGCCCAGCGGCCGCTCCGCCGGGGTGAACCGCCGGGTGTCGGTCGCCCCGGGGACGATCGTGAACCGCGCCGGGTCGCTGCCGAGGTTGCCCACCACCTCGTCACGGAAGCTGGCACTGCCGATCAGCACCGCGCTCGAGGCGTCCACCACCGTGCGCATCGCCTCGGCGTGGGTGGTGCAGCAGGTGCCCACCCAGTGGCCGTCGCCGCCCTGGATGCTCACCACGGCCGGCAGCCCGGTCTCGCGGGCGGCAGCCAGCACCGCCAGACCCGGCGGGTAGCCGTACTGGGCGTGCAGGACGTCGAAGGGCCGCTCGGCGTGCAGGCCGACGACGGTGCGCACGATCTCGTCGATGTCGCCCTCCCAGTCGGCGGGGACGACGGTCTCGCCCCGGCTGGGCAGCGCGACCACCTCGACGCCGGCCGGGACCCGGTCGGGCGGAGGGGGGCCGCCGCCGTAGACGCGGGTGCCCGCCTCGTCGTCGCGGTACTGGCTGACCAGCGTGACCTCGTGGCCCAGGGCCACCAGCTCGCGCAGCAGGTTCTCCGCGTAGACGCTCATCCCGCTGACCGCCGGCCAGTAGCGGCGGCTGACGAAGCAGATCCTCACGCCTGCTCGGCCTCCCTCAGTGTCGCGATCGCGCGCGGCACCATCTGGTGCGCGCGGTGTCCGTCGCGGGAGAGCTCGAGGGTGACCAGCCGCTCGTGGCCCACCTCCCGCAGCGCCCGCAGCACGGCGGGCAGGTCGACGTCCCCCTCGTCGAGGGGCAGGTGGTCGTGCACGCCGCGGCGCATGCCCTCGACGGCGACGGTGCCCAGGTGCGGGGCGAACGCGGCGACCGCCTCCTGCGGCTCGTACGCCCCGGCGACGACGCAGTGGCCGGTGTCGAGCGCCAGCGTGATCCCCGGCGCCGCCTCGGCCAGCCGCGCCCAGCCGTCGCAGTCCTCGACCAGCATCCCGGGCTCGGGCTCGACGGCCAGGGCGAAGCCCCGCCCGCCGGAGCTGTCGACCAGCGCGCGCACGCCGTCGACCAGCCAGCCCCACGCCTCGTCGCGGTCCACCCCCGGCCGCGGCACGCCGGCCCAGAAGCTGACCGCCTCGGCGCCCAGCACCTCGGCCAGGTCGCAGGCCAGCCGCAGGTAGGCCAGCCGCCGCGCCCGGCCCTCGGCGTCCGGGGTGACCAGCGTCGGCTCGTGCTTCACCCGCGGGTCGAGCAGGTAGCGGGCGCCGGTCTCGACGACGACGCCCAGACCCAGCTCGTCGCAGCGCGCCCGCGTCTTCTCGGCCTGCGCGAAGGCGTCCGGCGCGAACGGGTCGAGGTGGACGACGTCGAGCGTGAGCGCGACCCCCGCGTAGCCGGTGTCGGCGAGGAAGGGCAGCGCGTCGGACAGCCGGTGCGAGGTCAGCCCGTTGGTGTTGTACGCGTACCGCAGCGCGCTCACCGGGCCAGCACCTCCGCGACCGTGTGCCGACCCGGCTCGCGGTAGAGGGCGTAGAGCGCGCCCACCCGCCGGTCGGCACCCGCCCGGTCGAACCAGGCAGGACCGCCGAGGCGATCCTCCGCGTCGGCGGTCAGGTGCACCCGCGCCCAGCCGCCGGGGTCGGCCCCGACGGCCACCAGCGGCTCACCGCGGTCGAGCAGCCGCCGCACCCCGCGCTCGCCGATCCGCCCGTAGGACATCGTCTCGACCTCCAGGCCCGGTACCAGGACCTTGGCCGCGACCGCGTCGCCGACCGAGGGCTGCAGCTCCACCAGCACGTCGTGCCCGGCGGCGTGCAGGGCCCCGGTGACGGTCGCGTGCAGGTCGTCGCCGGACCAGGTCGGCAGGTCGGCCAGCGCGACGGTCCCCCGGCGCGACAGGACCGAGTCCTGCAGCAGGTCGACCAGCGCGCCGGTGCCCATCCGGGTCCAGGCGAGCATCGCCGCGAGCGCGCGGTCCTCCTCGACCAGCCGCTCCGGCGGGTGCCCGCCGCGCCAGGAGTCGAGGTAGCTCGGCGGCGTGGCCGGCAGGACGACGTCGAACGGCCCGTGCATGAACGCCTTGCGGCTGCGCGCCGACGCGAACTCGTGCAGCGCCTTGCGGACGGCGGTGTCGCGGTCGGGGTGCGCCGCCTCCCCGCACGCCGTCGCCATGACCGGCACCGGCTCGGACAGGTCGCGCGAGCAGCCGACCGCGTAGAGGTCGACCACGCCGAACTCCGTCGTCGCAAGCTTCACCATGACGTCGATGCCCGCGGCGTCGAGCCGGTCGAGCAGCGCCAGCGCGTCGGGGTCGCGGAGACCGGCGAGGTCCACCACGACGCCTGCGTCCATCGCGCGGAAGGAGGTGGCGTTGCCGTCGCGCTGCAGCACCTCGAGCAGCGCGTGCGCGACCGCCCGGTCGGCGTCGAACGCCGCGCCCTGCCCGTTGGTGATCACCGTGGTCAGCCAGCCACCGGGGGGCGGGGCGCCGGGCAGGTCGTCGGGCGCGGAGGCGACCAGCTCGGCGGGGACCAGCACCGTCTCGCCGTCCCGCTGCCGGGTCATCGGCAGCCACTGCAGCGGCCGGTCGTCGTCGTAGGCGCTGCCGGCCTCCAGGCAGAGGGTGCGCGGGTCGGCCACCCGGTCGCGGCCGTGCCGCCGGGTCATCTCCGCGTAGGAGCCCTCCTCCCGCTCGACGCCCTGGTGCGCGCGCAGCGACAGCGCCATCTCGGCCATCTCGCCCAGCGCCCCGGTGCGCGCCTCCTCACGGGTGGCGCCGTAGCCCAGGCCGCTGCCGCCCGGGTGCTCCGCGCTGGGCGGCAGGACGGCGCTGTGCAGCGGCACGTCGAGGACGTCGAGGCCCTCGATGGCGAACTCCTCGACCGGGGTGGGGAAGGAGTGCAGGTACCGCTGCGACGCGGTGAGGGTCGACGTCACAGTTCCTCCAGGGCGACGGGGGCGGCGTCCGGCGGACCGGAGAGAAGCCGCTGCACCAGGTGGACGACGTGGTCGGTGGTCACCCCGCGGACCAGCTCGAACGGCGTGGCGACGGCCTCGAAGTCCAGCGCGCCGACCACGGTCAGGTACTCGCGCAGCTCGCCATGGGACAGCGGGATCTGCGCGTGGAAGGCCTTGTGCGCGCTCAGCGCGACCGGGGCGCCGGCCTCGTCGAGGTCGACCTTGAGCGAGTCGCCGCAGAAGAGGACGCCGCGGCGGCGGTCGTGCAGCACCGAGTGGCCGGGGAAGTGGCCGCCGGTGCGGTGCAGGGTGAGGTCGGGGGCCAGCTCCAGCTCGTCGTCCGCCGGCCAGGTGACCCGGAAGGCCTTGGTCCACTCCAGGTCCCGGACGCCGACGCACACCACCCGCGGCTCGAGCTCCTGCTGCAGCTGCCACAGCGCGCCGTACCCGTGCACGTGGCTGGAGGCCAGGACGTCGAACCCGCCCTTGGTCGCGGCCATCCGCCGCAGCTGGGCGAGCATGTCGGCGGTGTACCAGGAGGCGCACTCGAAGCCGACCAGACCGGAGTCGCTCTCGATCACCCACCCGCGGCTGTCCAGGCCGAAGCGCGGGTGCGTCCCGAACTCGGTGACGCCCTCGACGGCGGTCGGCCGGCAGAAGCCCTCGACCAGCTCCTCGACCTGCGCCGGCGTCACGAACTCGAAGCCGTTCGCGGGCAGCGCGTTGCGGACGTCGGCGCAGACCGGGCAGACCAGCGGCCCGGGCGCCGGCCAGCGCTGCCAGTGCCCGCAGTTGGTGCAGGCGTAGGCGGGCAGGTCGGGCAGCATCCCGCGGTAGGGATTGGTCATCTCGCGTCTCCCAGGGCGGTGAGGAGGAGGCGGTGCAGCGCCAGGTCGCGCGCGGCGTCGTACGGCCAGGGCGCGTGCCCGGCGACCGCGGCGGTGAAGGCGGCGAACTGCGCGGCGAAGGGGGAGTGGTCGGCGAAGGGGACGTCGACCGGGTCGGGCCGGTGCAGCGTGAGCGAGCCGCCCGCCGCCTGGCCCATCGTGTCGACGGCGACGGCCATCCCGCGGGTGCCGACGACCTCGAGCCGGCGGCGGGGGAGGGCGTCGGGGGTGTTGAAGGCGACGTGCAGGTCGACCAGCACACCGGTCGCGGTGCGCCCGGACAGCAGCGCGCCGTCGTCCACCGGGTAGTCCTGCACCCGGCGCTGCAGCAGCGCGCGCAGCTCGACGACGTCCTCCCCGAGCAGCACGCCGGCCAGGTCGAGGCCGTGCGGGGCCAGGTCGATCGCCGCGCCGCCGCCGGCCCGCGCCCGGTCGACCCGCCAGTTGTCGTGCGGCCGGCCGTCCGGCGACCAGTCGGCGGGCAACCAGCAGCAGTAGACGATCCGCACCGCGGTCACCGTGCCCAGCTCGGGCACCAGCTCGCGCAGCCGCACGTGGGCAGGGTGCCAGCGCTGGTCGTACGCCGTCCCGAGGAGGACGCCGGCCTCGCGGGCGGCGCTCACCATCGCCCGCGCGTCGGCGACGTCGGCGGCCAGCGGCTTCTCGCAGAGCACCGCCTTGCCCGCCGCGGCCACCGCCTCGACCACTTCGCGGTGCGCGGCGTTCGGGACGGCGACGTAGACCGCGTCCAGCCCGGGTGTGGCGAGGAAGGCGCCGAGGTCGGCGTGCGCGGGGGCGTCGACGGGCGTGCGGGCCAGCGCGCCGGGGTCGCGGTCGTGCAGCGCGACGACCCGGGCGCCCGGCGTCGCGGCGAGGGCGGGCAGCGCGTGGTCGCGGGCCACCCAGCCGCAGCCGGCGACGCCCCACCCGACGCCGCTCACCGGCCCCACCCCTCTCCGTCGAGATCGCGCGATCTCGCACGTATGCGGGGGCAGATCCGTGCGAGATCGCGTGATCTCGACGAAGGCGGGGCGGCGCTCACCAGGACTCCGGCAGGTCGACGAGCAGCCGGCGGCGGGCGGCGTCGGCGGGCAGCGGGTCGGGCCAGCGGGCCGGCAGGTACGCCGAGCGCGGGCCGTACTCGCCGGCGTAGCGCTCGCTCGGCCAGCGCAGCTCCCCGTCGGCGTACAGCGGGTTGGGCCGCAGCGGCGGCAGCGGCTCGCCGAGGTCGACGGGCGCGGGCGACAGCGGGTCGCCGGCCACCAGCGCCACCGCCTCGCTGGCGTGCAGCGCGGTGGCCGGGGCGGGGCGCGGCCGCCGGCCCGCGAGCAGCGCGTCGGTCAGCTCGGCGTCGTCGTAGAGCAGGTCGGTGCCGAGCACCGCGGCGTAGCCCTCCGGAGTCAGCGGCTCCCCGTGCGGGTCGGCGACGTGCGCGTGCCCGACGACGACGGTGCCGCCGTCCCCCGCGAGCTCGCGCATCGCCGCAGCGGCCGCCGGCTTGTCCCGCAGGAAGTAGAAGGCGTCGTGGCACAGCACGTAGGCCGGCGTCGGCACGCCCAGGTCGGGGACGCCGACCACGTCGGCGCAGACGTAGCGCGCCGAGGGGCAGACGAAGCGCCGGGCCAGCCACAGCTTGGCCCAGACGACGTCGACGCCGACCAGGTCGGTGCAGCCGCGGCGGGCCAGCTCGCGCAGGTGGGTGCCGGTGCCGCAGGCGACGTCCACCACCGGCCTGCTGCCCGGCCAGTGCTGCTGCAGCAGCGCCAGCCCGGCCAGGTGGGTGGGGTCGGACCAGCGGTGGGCGAAGTAGTCGGCGACCCGGCCCATGCCGAGGAGGTCCATCGCCTCGCGCAGGGTGCGCGCGGCCGGCACGCGGGCCAGCTGCTCGGGCGGCGGGGGCGGCTCGGTCCACCAGTCGTCGGCGTCGGCCAGCAGCGCGGCGCGGGCGCGGTCGACCTCGCCGTGGGACAGCAGGCCGGCCACCTCCGCACGCAGCTCGTCGCGCCCGGCCCGGGCGTACGGGATGCCGTCGACCACCGGGACGGCGGGGGCGGCCGTCCTCACAGCCCCGCCGCCGCCAGGACGTCGAGGTGGAAGGCCTGCACCGGCCCCGCGTGCACGAGCTCGAGGTCGTCGAGCGCCTGCGACGCGGTGAACGCCGCCGCGCGCGCGTGGTGGTGCACCTGCAGCACCCGGTCGAGGACGTCGGCGGCGTGGAAGGCCTGCGACTCCGGCGCACCGGCGTCCGCCCGCAGCTGCAGCACCGTGCGCAGCCGCTCGGCCAGGGAGCCGGGCAGGGCGGCCAGCTCGCGCTCCTCCAGCGTCGTGACGACCTGGTCGAGCGCCGAGCCGAGCAGCACCTCGCCGGCGAACCCGGCGTCGGGCAGCACGACGTTGTGCAGGTGGTGGGCCAGCCCGACGAGGAACGGCGCCACCGGATCGGCACCGAACACCGGGGCGACGAGCACGCCGTAGACGGCGACGGTCAGGCAGTGGTCGCCGTGGCTCTCCGGCGGCTCGACGACCACCCGCGGCTTGCCCGGGGCGGTGGCCCCGGCGCGCGGCTGGCGGTTGAGCCGCTCGGCGAGCGCGGGCGGCTGCGGCGTCGGGACGGCGAGCGGCAGGGCCGCGCGCAGCCGGACCCGCAGGTCGGCGTCCAGCGGACCGGCGACCTCGTCGAACCCGCGGCACAGCACGTCGCGGGCGTCGTCGTCGGTCAGGCCCGCAGTCCGGAGCACCGCACCGTCGATGCCGGCCAGCCGGGCGCGGGCCACGGCCGCCGCCGTCTCCGACAGCGCGACCGCGGCCGCGTCCTCACCCGCGACCAGCCGCCCCCAGGCGCGGGCGAAGGCCCGTTCGGCCAGCGACCCGGGGGCGTCGGCGACGCGGATCCGCTTGGCGTCGCCGACCTCGGTCAGCAGCGGGCGGAGCTCGGCGAGGGCGGGGGAGCCGCCCGTCACCGGCCGGCCGGAGCGCCGGCGACCCAGTCGAGCAGCACCCGCTCCTGCCGGTGCAGGGCGTGCTCGGGGGTGCTGCCGTCCGGGGACATCGGGGC
Source organism: Geodermatophilus sp. URMC 65 (assembly GCF_053502545.1). NCBI lineage: Bacteria > Bacillati > Actinomycetota > Actinomycetes > Geodermatophilales > Geodermatophilaceae > Geodermatophilus > Geodermatophilus sp. URMC 65. The sequence goes on along the minus strand of NZ_CP199954.1, from coordinate 1,676,754 downwards.
CTTGAAGAACCAGCCGAACTGGGTCTGCACGCCGGCCTGACCGCGCTGCTGGGCCAGGTCGGTCAGCCGGGCCAGCTCGATGGCCAGCGGCGCGGCCAGGATCGAGTCGCGGCACTGGAAGTCGACCTTGATCTGCATGCGCTGGCCGAGGAAGCCGACCAGGTCGATGGCGTCCCAGGCCTCCTTCTGGTCACCACGCGGGCGGTAGTAGTCGATCCGCACGACGTGGTCCTCGACCGGGTAGCCGAGGATCGAGTCCAGCACTCTGCCCTTGGTCTGCAGCTTGCTCGACAGCGAGTCCGGGTCCTCGAGGGCCTGGCCGTCGCGATTGCCCAGGATGTTGGTGGAGTACCAGCCCTCGACGGTGAGCGAGCGGCTGCGGAAGGCCGGCGCGAGCACCGTCTTGAGCATCGTCTGGCCGGTCTTGCCGTCCTTGCCGGCGACCGGGACGCCGCGGCTCTCGGCGAAGGCCACCAGCGCGGGGACGTCGGCGGCCAGTGACGGCGTGAAGTTGACGTAGCCCACGCCCTCGGCGATCGCAGCGTAGGCGTAGACCATCGCAGGGGTGATGGCCCGGTCGTCGGCGTCCAGCCCGGCCTCGAAGGCCTCGACCGTCTGCAGGGCGGGCGCCGCCGGGTCGGGCCAGCGCTCCGTGGAGGCCAGGTTGACCAGCACGAGCCCGTCGAGGTCGTGCTCCTCCCGGAACCGGCGCAGGTCGGCCCGGACGGCGTCGACCTGCGCGCGGCGGGTCTCGGCCAGCACCACGTTGCCGCCGGTCACGTTGCGGCAGAAGTCGGCGTCGCCGGCAGCCGGCCACGGGGTCACGGAGGACAGGTGCGGCCCGGCCTGCTCCAGCTGGTGGGGGTCCAGGACGCCGTGCAGCTCGGCGGCCTTGCGCAGATCGGTGCCGTCGAGGTCCCAGCCCCCGACGACCAGGTCGGCGTAGCCGGCGATGCCGGTCACTTCCTCGAGGGAGCGGCCGTCGACCTCCAGACCTGCCAGTGGCAGCCCGGTCGTGTCGCCCGCACCGGTGCGGAGCAGTTCCAGCCCCGCCACGGCAGTCGTGGCGACCGCTCCTCCGAGGCCGACGACGGCCATCCCGACCCGACGTGGTCCAGCGGACACCGGATCCCCCTCGTACTCGACATCATGACGTGCCACCTACCGTGACACGGGTCACCAGGAACCGCAGCTCGAACGTGGAGTCAATCCAGTCGTGTAGTCGATCGCAGGTTCGCCGACCGGTGGACGGCGGCCCGGCCCACCGGCTGTCCCGCCGAGGCGCCGCCGCGAGGAGCGTCGGGGCACGACCACGACACAACCGGCGCCGATCACGCGCAGGACGGCGCCCGACGACCGGGCAGGCGGTGCGGCGGGCGGCGCGCAGCTCGTCGGCGTCGGCGCATCTGCAGGGTGAGCGTGCAGGCTGGGCCGGCCACGGCGTGAGGCGGCGGCCGGGCCGGCAGGCGCCCCGTAGGCTGGACGCTGCCCGAGCGAGCGTGCGAGCTCGGCGACGAGCACAGCAGTCCGACGAACGCGGACGACGAGCGAAGCGAGGAAGTGCGCGTGAGTCTCACCATCGGCATCGTCGGGCTGCCCAACGTCGGCAAGTCGACGCTGTTCAACGCGTTGACCAAGAACGACGTCCTGGCGGCGAACTACCCGTTCGCCACGATCGAGCCGAACGTGGGCGTGGTCGGGGTGCCGGACCCGCGCCTCGACACGCTGGCCGAGCTGTTCTCGTCGCAGAAGACGATCCCGGCGACGGTGTCCTTCGTCGACATCGCCGGCATCGTGCGCGGCGCCAGCGAGGGGCAGGGGCTGGGCAACAAGTTCCTGGCCAACATCCGCGAGAGCGACGCCATCTGCCAGGTGATCCGGGTCTTCACCGACCCCGACGTCGTGCACGTCGAGGGCAAGGTCAGCCCGGCCGACGACATCGAGACGATCAACACCGAGCTCGTCCTCGCCGACATGCAGACGCTGGAGAAGGCGATCCCGCGACTGGAGAAGGAGGCCCGCAAGGACAAGGAGCGGGCCGCCCTGCTCGACGCCGCCCGAGCCGCGCAGACCGTGCTCGACGAGGGCAAGACCCTCTTCTCCGCCGGCGTCGACCCCGAGCCGCTGCGCGAGCTGACCCTGCTGACCATCAAGCCGTTCCTCTACGTCTTCAACGTCGACGAGGAGGAGCTGGCCAACGAGGAGCTCATCTCCGAGCTGCGCGGGCTCGTCGCCCCGGCCGAGGCGATCCTGATGGACGCCAAGATCGAGGCCGAGCTCGCCGAGCTGCCCGAGGAGGAGGCCGCCGAGCTGCTCGCCGGCATCGGCCAGGAGGAGCCCGGCCTGCACCAGCTGGCCCGCATCGGCTTCACCACCCTCGGCCTGCAGACCTACCTGACCGCCGGTCCCAAGGAGGCCCGCGCCTGGACCATCCCGGTCGGCGCGACCGCCCCGCAGGCCGCCGGCGTCATCCACACCGACTTCCAGCGCGGCTTCATCAAGGCCGAGATCGTCTCCTACGACCAGCTGGTCGAGGCCGGCTCGATGGCCGAGGCCAAGGCCCGCGGCTGGGTGCGCATGGAGGGCAAGGACTACGTCATGCAGGACGGCGACGTCGTGGAGTTCCGCTTCAACGTGTAGGTGGCGGTGTTTCCGCAGTTCAGCGGCTTGTCGAGGTGGCCGAGTCCGCACCCAGTCCGCAACTGTCCGCGAAGAGTTCTTCGGCGGCCCGCCTCGTGCGGTCCTCCGCGGTGGGCCAGAGGTGGCTGTAGGTGTTCAGCGTCGTGGTGGCGCTGGCGTGCCCGAGGGCCCGCTGGACGGTGACGACGTCGCAGCCGGAGGCGATGAGCCCGGAGGCGTAGAAGTGCCGGAGGTCGTGCAGCTTCACGCCGCTGAGGCCGGCCGCGGCGAGCGTCGTCCGCCAGCGGTGGCCGACGGTGTTCTGGTGCGGCGGCTGGCCGGCGTCGCCGGTGAAGAGCCAGGTGCCCTCCCGGCAGTGGGCGGCGACGTGACCGGCGAGCAGGTCGACCAGTGACGGCGCGAGGTACACCTGCCGCTCGCTGCCGTACTTAGAGATCGTTTCAAGATGAGCTCGGCGCGCCTTCCGCGGGCGTCAGGTCGGCCTGCCGAGGCTGTGGTGGGTGATCGAGGAACTCGTGCCGGACGGGCTGTGGGAGCGGATCGCCCCACTGCTGCCGCCGCGGAAGCCACGCCGACACCGCTATCCGGGGCGTCGGCCGATCGATGACCGTGCCGCGCTGGCCGGGATCGTGTTCGTGCTCAAGACCGGCATCACCTGGAACCAGCTGCCCACGTCCCTGGTCGGCTGCTCCGGGGTGACCTGCTGGCGGCGGCTACGCGATTGGACCGAGGCCGGCGTGTGGCCGGCCCTGCACGGACAACTGCTGGACCAGCTGCGCGCTCTTGGCGAGCTGGACCTGGACCGCTGCGCGGTCGACGGCTCCCACATCCGGGCGCTCAAAGGGGGGACCACGTCGGCCCGTCCCCGGTCGACCGCGGCCGGCCCGGCTCCAAGCACCACCTGATCTGCGACGCCGGCGGCATTCCGCTCGCGGTCAGCCTGACCGGCGGCGACCGCAACGACGTCACCCAGCTCATCCCGCTGGTCGATGCCGTTCCGCCGATCCGCGGCCGGCGCGGGCGGCCCCGCCGGCGACCGCGGGAGCTGTTCGCCGATCGCGGCTACGACCACGACGTCTACCGCCGACAGCTGCGCGCCCGCGGGATCACTCCGCGCATCGCCCGCCGCGGCGTCGCCCATGGCTCCGGCCTGGGCCGTCAGCGGTGGGTGGTCGAGCGCAGTTTCGCCTGGCTGCACGCCTTCAAGCGGCTGCGCACCCGCTACGAGCACCGCGGCGACATCCACCTCGGCCTGCTCCAGCTCGCCTGCGCCCTCATCTGCTACCGGCAGCTGACCGTCGTTCTGAAATGAGTTCTTAGGTGCGCGCAGCTCGATCGCGCCGCCGGGGGCGCGCCGCACCTGGCCGGCGACGGTGAGGGTGCGGCGGAGGAAGTCGACGTCGCCGACGCGGACGGCGGCCGCCTCGCCGAGCCGCAGGCCGGCGAAGCCGCACAGCCCGACGAAGGCGCGGAAGGGCCCGTCGGCGGCCTCGAGGATCGCCCCGACCTGGGCGGGCGTCGGCAGCGTCATGGCGGCGGCTGCTCGGCGCCGGCGGGGGAGGGCGACGCCCTCACTCGGGTCGCGCGGGATCACCCGGTCGGCGACGGCGCCGCGCAGGACGGCGCGGACGTTGTTGGTCCGGGTGTGCACGGTGCCGGCGCCAGGCCGCGGGTGGCCATGCTCTTGACCCAGTGCTCGATGTGCGAGCGGCGCAGCGACCGCATCCGGACGTCGGCGAAGGTCGTGGACCGGGCGGCCAGACTCATCGCCGTCTCGGTGCCGGGTGCCCACACCTGGCGGGCCGACCACTCGGCGTAGTACTCGGCGAAGGTCTGCCGGCCTGCGCCCGGGTCGACGTAGGTGCCGGTGACCACGGCAGCCGTGACCTCGTCGAGCCAGCGCTGGGCGTCGACCTTGCGGTCGAAGCGGCGGGCGTGCTCCTTGCCGTGCTCGTCCCGGTACCGCGGCCGGTACTTGCCGTTCGGCAACCACGAGATGCTGGCCATGCTGCTGCCTCTCGTCGTCGGTCGATCCGGCGCCCGCCCGAGGTCCCGGTGTAGCGCTCACAGGCCTGCTGGGGGGCTGGGGCGAGAACCTATGGCGAACCACTGCCATGTGGACGCCGGGGATCGGCGTGATCGCTGCGGCGCTCAGCTGCACCGGAGCGTCCCGCCGCTTCTCCAGTTGTTCCCCAGTAGCGGTAACCCGGGTCTCGTCCGTGTCGGTTGCCGCTGGAAGGGTTGAACTCGGACCGCCGCTCCCCGCCCGGCAGCAGCGTGCCGGCTGCAGGAGGTCGTCGAAAACGCGCTGCGCGTCCCTGCGGGATGGGCCTTCGGCCCACCCTTCCCCCGACCCGCTGCAGCCGGATCAGGGCCGGTTGTGGAGATCGGACAGGAATGCCGACTCGGACAGGACAGTCCGCTCATGAGCGGCTCGGCATCGACGGCCGGTGCAACGTCCGGCTGAGCGGGGCGAGGCCGCGTCCTCGGTGTCACGCGGGACAGCATGGAGAGGCGCACCGTTCCCGTTTCGTTCCCGGGCGCCAATGGTGCTGCTCGTCATCGAGCCCTTGTGGGGCGGTCGCGGCCAAGAGGTTGAACCGGGCGTCCCAAAGCGGCCCACTCTGGGACATGCTGCGGTCGCGCCTGCCGTGCAGGCGGTGCGGGCGCTCACTGAGTGCCCGGCTAGCCGGCGGTCACCCCGCCCGGTCGAGGATCGGCCGCAGCAGCCCGGCGAGCGCCTCGGGCTGCGACAGGAACGGCGAGTGCCCGGTGTCCATCCGAAGCACCTCGCCGGCCCGCTGGGCCATCGCTTCCTGCGCGAACGGGGGAATCGCCTGGTCCTGCTCGCAGATCACGTACGTGCTGGGCACCGCCTTCCACCCGGCGTTCGTCAGCGGCTGCTGGAAGGCGGCCAGCGAGTGCGCCGAGACGCGGACCACCGACCGCGCGGTCAGCTCAGGGGAGACGCCGTTGTAGAAGATTTCCGCCGGCGTCTTCACCAGTACGTGGTCGCCACGCACGTCCTGCCACGGAGGTACGGTGCCGCCGACCGCGCCCGCCAGCGACTCGCCCTCGTCCAGGAGGAAGGCGCAGAGATAAATCAGGTGCGCGACGCCGCTGTCGGCGGTGACTGCCTCGGTGATCACCACTCCGCCATAGGAGTGGCCCAGGACGACGGTCGGCCCGCCGATGCTGGACAGCACCGACCGGACCGCCGCCGCGTCGGCGTACAGGTCGCCCAGTGCGGCCGGGTTGTTCCCCGCACTGGGCAGGTCGATGGTCTGAACCGGCACGTCGCCGAGCGCGTCAGCGAGCGGCTCCCAGCACCAGGAGCCGTGCCAGGCGCCGTGGACGAGGACCAGTGTGGGGGTCATCAAATCCCCTCCGTCGGTCAGGGCCGGCAGGCATCTCGTCCGGCCTCCGGCCGTCGGTCGTCGCGGAGTGTGACAGGGGACGCCCCTTCCCCCAAGCCACACCTGGCTGGCGAACTCAGACGTCCCTGAAGTCCTGGGTGTCCCCTGTCGGGGAGTGCCGTTCCGGGCTGAAAATGGTGCGCGGCCGCCCGTCGACGTCGTGGTGGCTTGGTCGTTCGAGGCCGGTCTGAAGTCGGGCGCCGGGAGCTGCGCTGTGGGCCGTTGCGTGTGCTTCGAGCACGAGGATCAGATTCGCCCTTCCCTGCAGCTCCCACGGGTGGCCGCCTCCGGATCAGGGTCAAGGGGGCGAGGGCGATGCGGGTCGACACCGACGAGCCCGAGATCATCGAGCGGGTCGCCGCTCTCGACGTGGCCAAGGCCGAGGTGGTGTGCTGCGCCCGGGTGCCCGGCCCGGGCCGGCAGCGGATGCAGGAGGTCCGCACCGTCTCCACGATGACCGCCGCACTGCTGGGGCTGGGCGACTGGCTGGCCGAGCTCGGGGTGAGCCGAGTGGTGATGGAGGCGACCAGCGACTACTGGCGGGCGCCGTTCTACCTGCTGGAGGACCGCTTCGAGACCTGGCTGGTCAACGCGCACGACGTCAAGCACCTGCCGGGCCGGCCGAAGACCGACCGGCTGGATGCGGTCTGGCTGTGCAAGGTCGCCGAGCGGCAGATGCTGCGGCCGAGCTTCGTGCCGCCGCCGCAGATCCGGGCCCTGCGCGATCTGACCCGCTACCGGGTCGATCTGCTGGCCGTGCGCACCGCGGAGAAGCAGCGGGTGGACAAGCTGCTCGAGGACGCGCTGATCAAGCTGACGGCCGTGGTGAGCGATCCGTTCGGGGCCTCCGGGCGGGCGATCATGGCCGCGCTCATCGCCGGCGAGCGGGATCCGGTGGTGCTGGCGAACCTGGCCCGCGGCAGCCTGCGGTCCAAGACCGCTCGCCTGACCGAGGCGCTGACCGGGCGGTTCACCGACCACCACGCCTTCCTGCTGGCCCAGATGCTGCACCGGGTCGATGCGGTCACCGCCGACATCGCCACGGTGCAGGCCCGCATCGAGGCCCAGGTCGGCGAGTTGGCATCCGCGGTCGCCAAGCTGGATGCGATTCCCGGCGTGGGGCCGGTCGCCGCGCAGATGATCCTGGCCGAGATCGGTACGGACATGACCCGCTTCCCGACCCCGGCGCACCTGGCCTCGTGGGCTCGATTCGCGCCAGGAGTCAACGAATCCGCCGGCCGCCCCACGGGCAAAGCAGGCAGCGGCAAGGGCAACCGCTACCTGGCCCGGGTGCTCGGCGAGGCCGCCGTCAGCGCCGCCCGCACCGACACCTTCCTCGGCGAGCGCTATCGGCGGATCGCCCGACGTCGCGGCAAGAAGCGGGCCATCGTCGCGATCGGCCGCTCGATCCTGGTCATCATCTGGGCGCTGCTCTCCGACGAGCAGGCCCAGTTCACCGACCTTGGTCCGGACTACTACGCCGCGCGCAACAACCCCGAGCGCAAGGCCCGTCATCACATCCGCGAACTGCAGGCCCTCGGCTACTCGGTCACCCTCAACCCCGCAGCCTGATCCACATCCCGGGAGATTTTCGGATCAGCCGCCTTATGAGACGCACTTGCCCCACCTCACCGCACCACACCCGCGCTGATGCCGCCCACCAGACTCGGCGGCTTGAGCGACATCGTTACGTCATCCCGGACATCACGCGGCGGCACCCAGGCCGGCAAGACCACGCTGATCGAAGCAACGGCTGGGTGCGCCCAAAGCTGACAGGCAGCGACTCCCTCGAAGCTGTAGGCGGCTTCTGAGGGGGTCGCTGGGCGTGGCTATCAGCGAGACGCGAGCTTCTCAGTCACACCTCGCAGGCAACCCCGTCACCGTCGCGGTCAAGACCCGAGCGGAAGCCGGGCTGTCCTCGATGGAGCGGAGCCGCTCCTGCAGCGCGGACGGCGTCGCAGTTGTCGTAGTACGGCGCGGGCGGGGCCGGGGGCGGGGGAGCAACGGGGGTGACTGCAGTGCTCCGGGCGGAGGCGCTACCGGTGCCGACCGCGTTCTTGGCGGCCACGGTGAAGGTGTAGGCGGTGCCGTTGGTCAGCCCGGTCACCGTCAGGCTCCGCGCCGTGGCGCTGGCGGTGGTGGTCTTGATCAGCGTGGTGCCCTTGTAGGTGCGGATGACGTAGCCGGTGATGGTCGAGCCGCCGGTATTGGTGGGGGCGGCCCAGCGGACGGTGGCCGAGGCGTCGCCGCGCCACGGAGTCCAGATCGCCGGCGCCCCGGGACGGGTGGCGGGGGTGACTGCTGTGCTGCGGGCCGAGGCGGCACCGGTGCCCACGGCGTTGGTCGCGGCCACGGTGAAGGTGTAGGCGGTGCCGTTGGTCAGCCCGGTCACCGTCAGGCTCCGCGCCGTGGCGCTGGCGGTGGTGGTCTTGACCAGGGTGGTGCCGCGGTAGGTGCGGATCGTGTAGCCGGTGATGGTCGAGCCGCCGGTATTGGTGGGGGCGGCCCAGCGGACGGTGGCCGAGGCGTCGCCGCGCCACGGAGTCCAGATCGCCGGCGCCCCGGGACGGGTGGCGGGGGTGACTGCTGTGCTGCGGGCCGAGGCGGCACCGGTGCCCACGGCGTTGGTCGCGGCCACGGTGAAGGTGTAGGCGGTGCCGTTGGTCAGCCCGGTCACCGTCAGGCTCCGCGCCGTGGCGCTGGCGGTGGTGGTCTTGACCAGGGTGGTGCCGCGGTAGGTGCGGATCGTGTAGCCGGTGATGGTCGAGCCGCCGGTATTGGTGGGGGCGGCCCAGCGGACGGTGGCCGAGGCGTCGCCGCGCCACGGGGTCCAGATCGCCGGCGCCGCCGGGGTCGTCGCGGAGCTGCCGGCGTTGACGGTGAGGGTCTTGGGGAAGCCGGCAGGCGGCCCGAAGCTGCCGTGGTTGCCGGCGGTGTCGCTCAACGGGAAGAGCGAGGCGGACCACGTGCCGGGTGCTGCACCCTGGGGGATGGTGATGGTGCGGGTGTAGGTGCCGTCCTGGGCGGTACCAGAGGTCCGGGTCATGACGCCGAAACCGGCGGACTGGCTGGTGCTGTCGCTGCCGAACGAGATCGTGGGCGCCTCGGCTCCGGTGGCGTCGGTGATTCGTGCGGTGACGGTGATCGAGGCAGGCCCGTTGCTGATGTCGACGGTCTGCGGGGTGAAGTCGAACGCCACCAACTCAGGCGGCGCGGTATCCGGATCACTCGCCGCGTGCGCGACCGACAGCCCACTTAGCGGGACCTGGACTAGACCAGGAGCGATGATCAACGTGGCGATGAGCCCCGCACGGACACGTCGAGCAGACATGACCGCAATCCTGGGGACTCGGTGCTGCGTCAATGTGGAAGTGAATTGCTGAACTTCTACGACACTATTGGCACTGCGAGGCTGCTGACTTGACTTTGGTCCCAACCATCACGTAGAGCGCATCAGCATCTCTGTCTCAAGCAACGGGGGATCCGGTTTGGGGCAGCGAGGCCTCCGGCGGCCGTCTGGCAGCGTCACACGCAGGACCGCGGCGTCCAGCGGTCGTGAACCGCCCCGGCGAGTCCGGAGGCTCTGGTGTGCCCCCTGTTTCCCGGAGCCGGGGTACTGGATTCTGAGGCCTCCCGAGTTCCGGGGAGGGCCGCATGGGGCGGCGTGGATATCCGGCGGAGTTCCGCCGCAAGGTGCTGGATCTGGTGGAGTCCGGTCGTCCGGTCGCCGACGTGGCCAAGGAGCTGGGCATCAGTGACCAGACGATCTACATCTGGCGCCGGCAAGACCGCCTCGATAAGGGCCGGGAACCGGGGCTGACCTCCGCAGAGAAGTCCGAGCTGGCGGCCGCCAAGCAGCGGGTCGCCGCCCTGGAGGCCGAGCTGGCCGTGCACCGGCGGGCCTCGGAGCTGCTGGGGAAGGTGGTGCCCCCACAAGGCGGTTCGAGGCCATCGCCGTGATGGCGGGCGAAGGACTCTCGGTCCAGCTGGCCGCCCGCGTACTGCAGGTCTCGGCGTCGGGCTACTACGAGTGGAAGACTCGCGCGCCCTCGGCCCGCAGCATCCGCTACGCGCTGCTGACCGACGCCATCCGTGAGGTCCACACCGTCTCTCGAGGCACCTACGGCTTCCGGCGAGTGCACGCCGAGCTCACTCTCGGTCGCGGCCTGGTCGTCGCGCACGGAACCGTCGAGCTGCTGATGGCCCGGGCGGAGCTCCAGGGCGTCACCGGCCGGCCGAGGTGGGTGCGCGCCCGCCCCGACGTGGTCGCCATGGATCCGGTCGACCGGCGCTTTGCTCGCGCGGCGCCCAATCAGCTGTGGGTCACCGACATCACCGAGCACCGCACCGTCGAGGGCAAGGTCTACTGCGCCGTCGTGCTCGACGCTCACTCGCGGCGAGTGGTGGGCTGGTCGATCGACTCCTCACCGACCGCGGCGCTGGTGACCAACGCCCCGGCATGGCGATCGAGTTCCGTAAGCCACCGGCAGGAGCGATCATCCACTCCGACCGCGGGGTGCAGTTCGGCTCCTGGGCGTTCACCGACCGCGCCAAGGCAAGCGGGCTGGTGCCCTCGATGGGCAGCATCGGCGACTGCTACGACAACTCGATGATCGAGTCCTTCTGGTCCCGGATGCAGGGCACGGGTGATGATCAATGAGTTGCTCCCGGAGACAACGAGGTTCCACCTGACGCGGGCGAGGTGAGGGTCTGTGGCCGGATGGACTGCTCTTGTGGCCGACGGCACCGGGTATCGCCTACGGCCCGTGATGGGTGTACGCCTGGTGCGTGAGCGGTCGGGGGACCGATTTCTTCATCAGTCACGCCGGGCGGGACACCGGGTGGGCGGAGTGGCTGGCCTGGCAGCTGCAGCAGGCCGGCTACACCGTTGAGTTGGACGTATGGGACTGGACGCCGGGTGAGGATTTCGTGGCCCGGATGTCCGCGGCGCTGGAGTCCGCGGACCGGCTGCTGACGGTGTGCACCGAGGCCTACTTCTCGTCTGCGTTCGGCGGTGCGGAGCTGCGGGCGGCGTTCGCCGGGTCCGCGGCGGCCGCGGGGCGGATCGTGCCGGTCCTGGTCGAGCCGGTGCGCTTGCCGCCGTTGTACGCGCCGCTGATCCACCTGGACCTGACCGGCCTGGACGAGGCCGCGGCGGCGGCCCGGCTGCGGGCCCGGCTGGCTGGCGGCCGGCCGACGAGCGCACCGCCATTCCCCCGTGCGGGACCGGCGCCGACGGGCAAGCCGGGGTTCGCCGGCGCGCTGCCGGCGGTGTGGCGGGTGCCGCCCCGCAATCCGCGGTTCACCGGCCGGGATGGCCTGCTCGCCGAACTACGCCGGCGGCTGCACGCCGGGGAGGGCACGCTGGTGGTGCAGGCCCTGTACGGGCTGGGCGGGGTGGGCAAGACCCAGCTGGCGACCGAGTACGCGCACCGCTTCGCCGCCGACTACGACCTGGTGTGGTGGATCGACGCCGAACAGCCGGTGCTCATCCCCGAGCAGCTCGCCTCCCTCGCCGCCCGGCTCGACCTGCCATCCGGCCCGACGGTGGCCGCCACCGTCGATCGGCTGCTCGCCGAGTTGCGCGGCCGGGACCGGTGGCTGCTGGTCTTCGACAACGCCGAACGGCCGGCCGACATCGCCGACTACCGGCCCGGCGGGGCCGGGCACGTGCTCATCACTTCCCGCTCTCCCGGCTGGGGGGCACTGGGCGGCCGGCTGGAGGTGGACGTGCTGGCCCGGGTCGAGACGGTGGCGCTGCTGCGCGCCCGCATTCCGGCCCTGGATGAGGAGCTGGCCGACCAGCTCGCCGCCGAGCTCGGTGACCTGCCGCTGGCCGCCGCGCAGGCCGCCGGCTACCTGGAGCAGACCGACCTGCCACCCGTGGACTACCTGCGCCGCTTCCGCGCCCACCGGGCGACCCTGCTCACCCGCGGTGAGGTGGTGGGCTACTCCGGGCGGGTCGACACCGCCTGGGCGCTGTCGCTGGAGCGGCTGCGTTGTGAGGATCCGGCCGCGGTGCAGCTGCTGGAGCTGGCCGCTTTCCTGGCGCCGGAGCCCATTCCGCTGTCCCTAGTCAGCGAGCAGGCTGAGCTGTTGGCTGAGCCGCTGCGCACCGTCGCCGCCGATCCCGACGCCCTCGCCGACACCGTCGGCGCGCTGGTCGGCTATTCCTTGGCCCGCCGCTCCGCCGGCGGCTTCCAGCTGCACCGGCTGGTGCAGGCGGTGATCCGCACCCAGCTGTCCCCCGACCGGCAGCAGGCCACCGCCGAGCAGGTGGTGGCGCTGCTGGCCACCGCAGCCGCCGGCGATCCGGAGGACCCGGTCAGCTGGGCTGGCTACGCCCAGCTCGCTGCGCACGTGTTGGCCACAGCCCCCCTGGGTGATCAGTCTTCCGCCGGCCGGCACCTGGTCCTGGACACCCTCCGCTATCTGCAGGTTCACGGCGACAGCTCCGGCGGCCGGGCCGTCGGCGAGGAGTTGCTCGACCGCTGGCGCGAGGTCCTCGGCCCTGACCATCCCGACACCCTGACCGTCGGGAGCGGGCTCACCTTTGCGCTGGTTTTTGCGGGCGAGACGGAGCCGGCTCGCGCCCTGGGCCGAGACACCCTGCAGCGCTGCCGCCGGATGCTGGGTCCGGACCATCCGACCACCCTGCTGGCGGCGGCCGGGCTGACCCTGGCCCTAGTCCAGGGGGAGGCGGAGGCGGCCCGCGCCCTGGGTCAGGACACCCTGCAGCGGAGCCGCCGGGTGTTCGGCCCCGACCACGCCACCACACTGTGGGCGGCGGCTGCCCTCACCGCCGCTCTGGTTCGAGGGGGGGCTGCGGAGGCGGTCCGCGCCCTGGGTCAGGACACCCTGCAGCGGAGCCGCCGGGTGTTCGGCCCCGACCACGCCACCACGCTGTCGGCCGCGGCTGCGCTGACTCTCGCCCTGGTCGGGCTGGGGGAGGCGGAGCCGGCTCGCGCCCTGGGCGAGGACACCCTGCAGCGCTGCCGCCGGGTGTTCGGCCCTAATTACTTCCTCACCCTGGGGGCGGCGGGCGCCCTGGCCCTGGCCCTGGCCCAGTTGGGCGAGGCGGAGCCAGCTCGCGCTCTGGGCGAGGACACCCTGCAGCGCAGCCGCCGGGTGCTGGGCCCGGACCACTGGTTCACCCTGGGAGCGGCGACCGGCTTGGCCCTCGCCCTGGCCCAGTTGGGCGAGGCGGAGCCAGCTCGCGCTCTGGGTGAGGACACCCTGCGGCGCAGCCGTCGGGTGTTCGGCCCGGACCATGCCACCACCCTGTGGGCGGCGGCCGCCCTCACCTCTGCCCTGGTTCAGCTCGGTGAGGCGGTGCAGGCCCGCGCTCTGGGCGAGGACACGCTGCAGCGCTGCCGCCGGGTGCTCGGCCCGGACCGCCCAACCACCTTGATAGCGGCGAGCGCCCTGACCGGCGCCCTAACCGCAATGGGCGAGGAGGGACCGGCTCGCGCCCTGGGTCAGGACACGCTGCGGCGCTGCCTCCGGGTGCTAGGCCCCGATCACCCGATCACGCTGTACGTGACCCAGGCCGGCAGCAGCGGTCGCCCCACGCTGGGTGGCGATGTCACCGCGGACGACCCGAGTCGGCCGCTGTGAACGTCTCTTCCCCCATCGGGGACCTGGAGCCTCGTGCCATAAAGATCCTGCGGGGCCGAGCAGGGTCAGCTCGCCGAGGTGGATGAGGCTGGTAAGGGTGCGGGACCGTTCAGTGAGTTCCGTCCCACCGCGGTGGGACAGCGCTGCCGGAGCATCGACGTACAGCCCCCGCAGTCCTTGAACGAGCTGATCGAGGTCGAGCGCGCCCTGTCCTAGGGGACCGACCGAGCCACAGAGCTGAGCTACGCCGTCGCCAGCGCACATGAAACGGAGAACCGCCGGGCTACGCCCAACCCTATTGACGCCTTGCGAGCGGTCCCACGGGTCCGAAACCGGGGTCCACGCGCAGTTACCTATGCCTAGCCGCACAGATGTCGCTGCTCGCATGCCTGTGCGCGGCAGTCCCGGCCCGGGAGTGGGTGATCACCTGCGAGGAGGTCTTCGAACGCCCAAAGACAAGGACAATGCACAGGAGGAACGCGAGCCAGCCCGATGTGCGGGAAGTGCGCCCGTAGCGATCGTGCTTCGTTCGGTCCGGCCGCCCCGTAGACCTCGGCGCATCGGTCGCGTGAGCTTGCGACCTCCATACACGGAGTGCCGGTCGTACCCTAGTGACTGACACGTCAGGCCACGAGGAATGACGCGACGTGCCAGTCGGACACGGGGGACGGCGCCATGGCGACTGGGTCAGGACACGGAGCGCCAATTCCGAACGTCGCAGAAGTCGCGCAGGCGCGGGCCTCCATCTGGACCGTCATTTTTGCTCTACTTGCTTTGTTTGTGTCGTCGGCTGCCCTCATCCTCCAGATCTTCGCAACACGAGAGCAGCTCCGAGTTAACGATGAACTGCGCGCCGAAAAGCGGACTGAGTACGCAATGCGAGTATCGTGGTGGCGATAAGGCGGTGCCGATATTCTGCGACTCCAGAATAGGTCGCCCGTGCCAATCACTGACGTAGTCGTTCGATACAAGGCGATGTACGAGAGCTCACCACCGCAGGAAGGCCCCGAAACTCTCTAGGACGATGTGGAAGTCCACGGACCGCCAGTGATCACTGTGGGGACGATTCCCCCGTGCACCATTTTCACGGTTGATCTCTCGGAGGTTGGATCCTTCCTTGTCCGCGAAGGTGAGGGCGATTCGGAGGTTGACGAAATAACGGACGCCACGTGGGACCACCTGGAATTTGCGGATGTCCACGTAGACTGGCGCGTGAACCTGGGTGAACCGCCGACGACTCTATCGCCAGAGGATAAGCAGGTTGGCATCGAAGGCGACTATTGGCTGGATGAAGGTGTCGTTGCCGAGCAAGCGAGCGACTGCGGTACGGGGTGACGGGAGCTGCAAAACCCCAAAGTCCCAAGGGCGCCGATCTCCCGTCGAGCCGACCAAGCCGTTGTTCTTCAGCGTCCAGACGAACGCGCTAGAGCGGAACTGGCCGCCGCGGGCAGCCCCGGCTGTGCGAGCTGAACTCGATGACCGGAAAGGTGATCCGGTCCTCCAAGGCCAGCGCGACTCGCTACAAGCGGTCCCGTCCCGGCGAGCTGGTGCACATGAACGTCAAGAAGCTGGGCCGCCTCCGGAGGCGGCGGGCGCTGGCGCGCGCACGGCCGCGCCGCCGACAGCACCAGCCGCGACCGGGCCACCCGCATCGGCTACGACTACGTCCACTCCCTGGTCGACGACTACTCGCGGCCGGCCTACTCCGAGGTGCTGCCCAATGAGAAGGGCGCCACCTGCGCGGGATTCTCACCCGCGCGGCGGCCTACTTCGCCGCCTACGGCTTCGACCGCATCGAGCGGGTGATGACCGACAACGCCTGGGCCTACCGGTACTCCTTGCGCGGCGTGTGCGCCTCGCTCGGGGCGCGGCAGAAGTTCATCCGCCCGCACTGCCCCTGGCCGCACGGCAAGGTCGAGCGCCTCAACCGCGGCCTGGTCACCGAGTGGGCCTACCGGCAGGTCTGCACCAGCAACGCCGAGCGCACCGCCGCGCTTGCTCCCTGGACCGAGCACTACAACACCAAACGCCGCCGCAGCGCACTCGGCGGGCTACCGCCGATTAGCCGCCTGGCGCCAACCTGATGGCCGGTACATCTAGCTGCCGCTAGATCGATGGCCAGGCGGTTCGATAGCCATCGAGAGTCACTGCTAACCCAGCATCTCGGCCGCCCTTGATGAATGGGTTAACAGCTACCAATGCCTACCGTCACCGCCCAAGCATTTACTGTAGAGCGGCACGCATGCTACCCATAGCGGTAATCCGGGCCCCCCTTCGCGGGGCCCACTGCCGTTCCTGGGGGTGACGTGTTGGTCATTGTTGGGTGGCGTTGACAATTGCACGGCGGGATGAAGGTCTACGCCGGTGCCCCGTCGGCGACTCGGCACTATGTGGAGGCCGGCCGGGGCCGGGCCGATGACTATTACCTGACCGCGGGGACCGGGATCGCGCGCCGCTACTCCGCCGGCGGCGGCCGGGTGCAGGAGTTGGCGCCCTTGGCTGGGGATGCCTATGAGGCGTGGGTGGCCGGCCTGGACCCCGACACCGGGACGGCCCGGGGTCGGCTGCGCACCGACGAGCGGGCGGTGCGGTTCGTCGAGGTGGTGGTCAACGGGCCGAAGTCGTGGTCGCTGGCCGCTGCCCTGCACCCGGACATCGCCGCCGCCTACGACGCCGCGCAGGACCGCGCCGCGACCCAGATCCTCGGCTGGCTCTCGCAGCACGCGACCACCCGGGTGGGGCCGCGCGGTGGGCAGGTGCAGGTGCCGGTGAAGGTGCTGGAGGCGGTGACGGTGCGCCACCACACCTCCCGGGCCGGGGATCCACACCGGCATCTGCACCTGCAGGTCAAACGCCCGGGTGTTCGCCGCCGGGCGATGGCGGGGATTGCACACCGTGGGCGTGCGGGACTTCCTCGCCGCGGTCAACGGGATCGGACACGCCGCGGTCGCCACCGACCCGCAGTTCCGAGCCGCACTAGCCAGCCACGGCTACACCTTGAGCGACTGGAGAAGTACTGGAGCTCGCTGACTACATCGGTCCCTTCAGCGCCCGGGCGGCGCAGATCGGACGCCACCGAGACCGCTACGAACACCAGTGGACGACCGCACACCCCGGTCAGACGCCCGGGCCGGCGCTGTGGCGCGCCTGGGATGCGCGGGCGTGGGCCGAGGGCCGCCCGGACAAGGTACGGAGCCTCCACGGTCACCCGGGATCCGCAATATTGCGGGTAAGTCCACCCGTTCGAGTGACGCGTGCCCGTCCATCCCCGTGGGTCCGGCTCCACATCGCTGGACCCGTCGACCAACCGAGAGCGGGCCGCCGCGCCCCGGAGCAATGCGAGCCGGTACACCCCCGGGTCCTGGAATGTGACTCGCAGCGCCAACACGCCCCGGTCGGCACGGTGTGGGGCCTCCCGGCTGAGCGAGTGGTCACCGCCGTCCGGGACGACGCCGAGGTCAAGGCCGACCGGTCGGGTTCTTCACCGGCGACCGCGTCGCCGTCCGGGCCACCTGCCGAGTCGGCTTCGGCTTCCCTCACCCGGCCGCCCTGGTCCGTATCCGGCTGGCCACGAGCTGGAGCTGACTGAGGATAATCAAGCCCAACATTCCTGTAGATCACGCCGCCCGGCGTGACGAGGTCAGGCGTGCCCCTGACATGACGCTGCCCCGAACAGTTCGGCCAAGCCATTGCCCCTCCCGTGGCATGCAGGGCCGCGCTTCTGCTTCAGGCTTCCCATCGGACTGCCGATGGTGCCTTCGTTGGCCCGGCTCCTTGTTCGGCGACATCGCGGCCGCGGCTTCCGGGATCAGGCCATGCTCAAAGCCGTTGCCACGATCAACCGAAGGATCGACATGCATCAAAAGATCAACCGCACCCTGGCGACCATCGCCCTCGCCCTCGGCATCGTGATCATGCTCGCCGTTATCGTGGTCGGGATCTTCGGGCTCTACGCGGCCAACGGGGTGGCCACCACGGTAGGCAACCTGGGCGAGGACACCTCGACCGTTGACCCCGTCGACCCGGTCGCCCCGGTCCAGCCGGGTGACCCCGACTACGAGCCCTTCTGCTATGAGGCAGAACTGGGCGAGGAAATCTGCGAGTGAGGACGGGCACGGCCCGCCCGGTAGGCGGAAGTGGCTGATCCAGCAGTCACTTCCGCTGGGCGGTGTGCTTCGGGTCGCCTCGACGCTGGCCGACCTCGCCGGGAGAGTGCCTCAAGGTCAAGCCCACCCTTTCCGCCCGGGGCACATCTGGGGCACAGGGGGATGAGAAATGCAGGGAACCGACGGGAGCGGTCGGGCGACGTCTTTCGAGGTCAGGGCGAAAGTTGGGGGCGGCTGCGCTGGTCAGCCGCCCCTGGGCCAATGTTCCGCTTCAACGTGTGAGTTGCATCTGCGACGCTGAACGATGACGGTGGAACTCCACTACGCGTCGATGTGCGGGGCAAGCCTACACGCTGCCGAATCGAACCCATTGGCAGTCGGATGGATAGTTAGCCCTGTGCTTGGGCTGAGAAGTGCGTGGCGACTGCCTGCAGCAGCGGGACCGATGAGCCCCCGACGGGGGCGACGAAGTGTTCACGCAGGATCTCGCCACCGAGGTCCTGTTGGTGATCGCAGCCGCGCTGGGCTCCGCTTTCGGGCGATTGCTGGACAGGGGCAAGACTGATAGAAAAAAGAAGGAGATCTCTTGGGACGAGAACTATGATGCCGGAATGGTCGCAATCCGGTCCGGCAGCGAACGCGTGGCGTAGGACGTGGGGCCGTCCTCGGTGGAGGTGCGGTCGTGCTGTGCGTCAGTAGGACGTGCAGGTGAGGTAGGCGAAGCCCTCCTGCGCGGCCTCGAAGGGGTTGAACGTGGGGTCGCCGAAGCGCGGGTCGTGCTCGACGACGAAGTACCGGGTGCTGCCGCCGGCTGCCGCGAAGATGGACGGGAAGTCGATGTTGCCTCGGCCGACGATCTCGATCCGGTTGTTCAGCGTGGGATTGAGGTCCTTGACGTGGAACAGCTGGATCCGGTTGCCGTACTCCTCGATCAGCTGGACCGGGTCCGCGCCGGCGAAGGTCGCCCAGTACAGGTCGAGCTGGAAGACGACGTTCTTCGGCTCGGTGTGCTGCATCAGGATGTCGAAGCCGGTGCGGCCGTCGCCGAGTGTGGCGAGCTCCCAGTCGTGGTTGTGGATCATCAGCGTCTGGCCAGCCGTGCGGGCCTGCTCGCCGACGGTGTCGAGGTACTGGGCGTATGCCGTCCACTGCGCCTCGGTGGTGTGGTCCCGCGGGGTGCTGCCCGAGCCGAAGTACGTGGTGCCGAGGACCCGGTTCTCCTCCAGGATCTGCGTGATGTTCACCGGGGACTCGGGCGCCCCGACGTCCACGTGTCGTCCGGAGGCCTTCAGGCCGTACCCCCGCAGCAGTGCCGCGTACTGCTCGGCGGTGGATCCGCTCAGGGTGAACGGCTCGACGGTGCGGTAGCCCATCTCGGAGAGCCGGCGCAGGACCTCCTCGTGGCGCGCCTGGATGGCGGCGTCGGAGCCGAAGCCGATGTACTCGGCGAAGGTCCACAGCTGGATGGAGACCTTGCTCGCCGGGATGCTGCGGCCGGCGCAAGCGGAGGAGCCCGGCGCCTCGGTGGACGGAGCGGCGCTCGCCGTGCCGACGAGGACGGCGAAGAGGAGCGCGGACAGGGCGGCGACGAGCACCGCCCGCAGCGTGGTGCGCAGGCTTTCCGATACCTCCATCGATACCCCTCGGGTGATGTGACGGCGCACGTCATCGCCGCAGCGCGGTCGCTGTTCGAACGGACTGTGCACGGCGGCACAGCAACGCGCTGACCGTCGTTTCCCACGAGCCGGCCCCGAGCACGGTCACCTCATCGACGACTCCTGACCGCCCCGTCGCGAGTGCCACGACCGGACCTGTACCGACCACGAACCCGGTCAGGGTCCTGGCGGACGAGCCGCTGACCAGTGCCCGTCGCGGGACCCCGAACGCCGTCCGTCTCCGTCGGGCCGTGCCGCTCGGTCCCGGCAGCGGCCCGGCACCGATGCGCCGGCTCACGGTCAGACGGTTGCGGGCACCAGCTCGTAGTCGGCGAGATCGAGTTCGGCGGTGCGCTCCCGGTAGTCCTCGACGCTGCCGGACCAGTTGTTGGTGATGCGGCCGTCCGGCGTCTTGTACCAGCTGTTGCAGTTCCCGGCGAAGGAGCTGTTCCGGAGCTCCTCCTGCAACTGCGCGTTGTAGTGCTCGAGCACCCCGGGCTTCAGGTCCAGTGCGGCACCCTTCTGCCGGGCGGCCTGCACGGCCTTGAGCACGTAGTCGAACTGGCACTCGAGCATCGCGATGATCGAGTTGTGGCCGAGGTTGGTGTTCGGGCCGTACAGGATGAAGAGGTTGGGGAACCCCGACACGGTCATCCCGAGGTAGGCCTCTGGAGCCTCCCGCCATGCGTCTCGCAGGGAGACGCCCTCGCCGCGCCGGGGCGGCCAGCTCTTCGGGGACCGGCCGATGATCTCGACGTGGCCGATGAACGACAGCGTCTCGAAGCCCGTGGCGTAGACGATCACGTCCATCTCGTGCAGCCGGCCGTCGGCCGTCCGGACCCCGGCGGCCTCGATGCGGTCGATCCGCTCGGTGACCAGTTCGACGTTGTCGCGCATGAGCGCCGGGTAGAACGTGTCGGCGATCAGCAGCCGCTTGCAGCCGATCGGGTACTTCGGCCAGAGCTTCTCCCGCAGCTCGGGGTCGGGGACCTGGGATTCCAGGTGTTGTCGGGCGAGCCGGGTGAATTCCTGTGCGACGGGGTTGTCCTCCAGCTTCATCGCCCCGATCCAGCCCTCGTGCTCCCAGTAGAACCCGTCCCGGCTCTCCTTCAGCCGGGCCGGGTCGTCCAGGAACAGCCGCCGCTCCTCTTCGGTGTAGGGGCGATCCAGCCGGGGGACGCAGTAGTTCGGCGTCCGCTGGAACACCGACAGGTGCCCGGCCACCTCGGCGACCTCGGGGATGAACTGGACGGCGCTGGCCCCGTTGCCGATGCTGGCGACCCGCTTGCCGGTCAGGTCGACGTCGTGCCGCCATCTCGCCGAGTGCCACGAGACCCCGTCGAAGTGCTCCCGGCCCTCGATGCCCTTGAAGCTGGGCCGGTTGAGCTGTCCCCACGCCGCCACGAACGCCCGGGCCCGCACCTGCTCTCCGGTGAGGGTGGTGACGAGCCAGTGTCCGCTGTCTTCCAGCCACACCGCCTCGGTCACCTCGGCGTTCAACCGGATGTGGTGGTTGAGGCCGCGTCGGGCGACCAGCCGCTCGATGTTGGCCTGGATCTCCGGCTGCAGGGCGAAGACCCGGCTCCAGTCGGGCTGCTCGTCGAAGGAGAACCAGTACAGGTGTGACTGCACGTCGCAGCTGGCGCCGGGATAGCTGTTGTCCCGCCAGGTGCCGCCGACGCGGTCCTCCTTCTCCAGGATGACGAAGGACTCCTCGCCGGCCATCTTCAGCTTCATGCCCATGCCCAGCCCGGCCAGGCCGGCTCCCAGGATGGCGACCTCGTAGACCTCGGTGTCCATGGGTTCCTCCTTCTGTGTCGCGCTCGTGCGGAGTGGGTTCACTGCTGGACGGGTGCTCTCGATCTCGGCGGTCGGCGTCGGCACCGCCGGACGGGGCGGCTGTCAGTCCTTGACGGGGTGCTCGGAGAGGAAGTCGGTGACGACGCCCACCAGGTCCTCCGGCCGTTCCAAGTGCAGGCAGTGGCTCGAGCCGGGCCCGGTGAGCAGTTCGTAACGGGCGCCGGGGATCCGGTCGGCCACCGCCTTGGACTGCCACGGTGGGGTGAGCAGGTCCTGCTCGCCCACGACGACCAGGGTGGGGGCGGTGATGCCGCCGAGCCGGTCGAGCGTGTCGTGTGCCAGGTCCGCGTCCCACTGCTCCGTGGTGACCGCCATCTGCTCCTCGTTCTGCGGGAAGAAGGGCGCCATCGGTTCCAGGAGCTGCAGGAAGTCGGGGTGGTCGAGGATCTGCGGTGAGAAGGCGAGTCCGGCGACCGCCAGCGCTGCCTCCATGTCGCGGGTCGCGTAGGGGTGCCGCAGCGCGGTGAAGATGCTGCGCTGGAAGCCGTCGCAGCGGCCCCACGTGGCGTACAGGACGGCTGTGGCGACCTGCTGCGGGCGCGCGAGCGCCATCTCCTGGGCCACCGCCGAGCCGAGCGACCAGCCGATGACGTGCGCCTTCGGGATCTCCAGGGCCTCCAGCAGGGCCGACGCGTCCTCGGCCATGGACGCCGCGGTGATGAGTCCCTCGCCGCGTTCGCTGCCGCCGAGTCCTCGGTTGTCGAAGGCGATGACCCGGTACCGCTGGGCGAGCCGCCGGACCTTCTCCGCCCACAGTCCGATCGCCCCTGAGGTCCCCATGACCAGCAGGAGCGGCTCTCCCTCCCCGGTGATCTCGTAGTGCAGGCCGACACCGGTACGGACGTGGGTGAGTGGCATGCCGTGACCATGCCCCTCGATCCCCGGCCAGGGCTTGAAGCCCCGGGTGGCCGGGTTTGAAGGAACGTGCGGGGGAGCGGCCTGCACGTCGGCTGTCCGACGGAGTAGCGGATCGGCGGCTGTCGTGACCCGCGCCACCGGACCTACTCTCTGAGAGGTCGTCGGCGTCGACGCCGGGGCGGACCCGGAGGCCCACCATGGCGCAGCAGTTGATAGCCCCCGACCAGCTGCCGGCCTGGGTGCCCGGACGGCTGACCGTCCACAACCCCGACGTCGGCTGGGACGGGCTGTCGGTCCGCGGGTACCGCTACGGGCCGTCGGACGTCGTCGTGCCACCACTGCGCGACTACACGGTCATCGCTTACCGGCGGGGCGCCACCCCGATGCGCCGGTGCGTCCACGCGACCTGGACGGCCGAGGACCTGCGCCCGGGCGATGTCTCGCTGCTCACCCGCGCCGCCGAATCCCACTGGGTGTGGCCCCAGGACATCGAGGTCGTGCACGTCTACCTGACGCAGGACGAGCTCGCCGCGACGTGTCGCCAGATGTACGAGAGGGACGTGGACGAGGTCGAGCTGCACGACACGGTCAAGGCCGACGACCCGGCGATCCACCGCACCGTCATGCAGATCGCTCAGGAAGCCGCCCAGGGCGCCGCCGGTAGCAAGCTGATGGTCGACTCACTGTCCTGCCAGCTCGCCGTGCAGCTCCTGCGGAAGCACGCGCATGTCCTCTTGCGGGGATCCGGCGGCCCTGACGGGCTCACCTTCGCGCAGGACCGTACGGTCCGCGACTACATCCAGGACCACCTCGCCGAGACCATCTCCCTGGACGACCTCGCCGCCGTCGCCGGACTGAGCCGCTTCCACTTCACCCGCAAGTTCCGCACGACGATCGGCACGACGCCTCACGCATTCGTGCTGCAGCAGCGTGTGGAACGCGCCCGCACGCTGCTGGAGCGCACCGGCACCTCCCTCCCCGACATCGCGGCGAACTGCGGCTTCGCCGATCAGCCCCACCTGACCCGCGAGTTCAAGAAGCGGATCGGCGTCACGCCGGGCCGGTACCGCAGCCGACAGCGGTGAAGGCTCGCGCGGGAGTGCGAGCGGGCGTGTGTCGGGCAGAACGGATCGAGGAGAGTTCACGGCCCGGCTTCTGACCCACCACAGCAGCAGGGGAGGGCGGCGGGTCCTTCAGGTGCACCACCAGTTCGACGCCGTCAGGGCTGGCTCGCTGCCACCGCGGCCAGGTGCCGCGCCTTGTCCTCCTCGGGCAGGACACTCGCGCGGAAGCTGTCCCGGGTCAGCCGGCGTCGATGCTCGGAGGTCGGCGGCGCGCAGGGCCCCACAGACCTTGGCTTCGCGCGGCGACCGGCAGCGGCGTATCCACCGACCGTGTGGGCGTTGCTTGCAGGCGATGCCGTCGTTGGTGCCGTCGAAGTCCTCGGCGCATCGCGGGAGTCCGGCCCGAGGAGTCGACGGCGACGCCACTACCGGCTGCGGCGCCGAACGCTGTGCCCCGGGCCGGAGCGTCGCGGCGAGATCGTGCAGCCAGGCAGCATCGGTCACCACCCCAGCGCTGGTGGCCCCGGTCCCCGGCCGGAGCCGTGGAGGATCCCGCGGCGGCGTGACCCGCGGGCGCGCAGCAGCCGCCAGTAGGAACATGGTCGTCGCTGCGATCGACGAACAGCTCCCCGGGCCGCTAGCGGGGCGGTCGGGAGGCCTGCGCTGGTGCTTCAGCCAACATCCAGTCCACAGGATCCTGCGAGCAAGGCCTGCGCTGCTGACCGCGTGCGGTCCTCGGTGCTCGGCCAGAGGTGGCGAGTAGGTCGACAGAGTGGTGGTTGCCGAGGCGTGCCCGGCATCCACCAGCGAGCCGGCAGCTCCACGAGGCCTGGTCCACCCACCTCGGCGCCTACGCCCAGATCGAGGCCGCCGACGCGCACGTCGCCTTCGTCGACTCGACCGAGCGGCTGCCCGCCCACGACACCGACATGCGCTGTTCGAGGAAGCCGGACGTGCGGGCCTGGATCGAGGCGCACGGCGAGGACGCCGACCGCAGGGCGGGGTGGTCGGTGCACCGGGTGAGGCGGTCGACGAGTGGGGAGACGGGTGCGGTCGCAGCGCTGAGTCTGCCGGCGCCCACCGGTCTACCTCCTGACCGGGACGACCGACTCATCGGGAGCAGTCATGGGCCTCATCCACATCGAGATGTTCGCGACTCTCGACCTCGTCGGGCAGGCGCCCGGCGGCCCCGAGGAGGACCCGGAGGGGTTCCCGTTCGGCGGCTGGCAGGCGCCCCTGGTGGACGAGGTCGCCGGGGCGCAGGTCATGGCCGCGTATGAGGGCACGGACGCCCTCCTGCTCGGCCGGCGGACGTACGACATCTTCGCCGCCCACTGGCCGCACCAGGAGGGCGGTGAGGACGACGAGATCGCCAGGCTCTTCAACAGCGTCCCGAAGTACGTGGCCTCCCGCGGCAGGCCCGACCTCTCGTGGGCCCGGTCCACGCAGCTCGGCCCGGACCTGGCCGGCGCGGTGCGCGAGATCCGGGACCGGCACGAACACGTCAAGGTCGTCGGGAGCCTGGACCTGGTGCAGACCCTCCTGCGCGAGAAGCTCTTCGACCGTCTCGACCTGTGGGTGCACCCGATCGTGCTCGGCGTCGGCAAGAAGGTGTTCGACGATGGCGCGGTACCCACGAACGTCGCACTCCTCGAACCGCCGGTGGCCACTCCGAAGGGCACCGTGTACCTGCGCTACGGGCTCGCCGGTGGCACGCCCGCGACGGGGGACATGAGCGCACCCGATCGCGGTGTCGGGCGCGACGACTGAAGCCAGCCGTCACCTGGCCGTCCTGACGCTCTTCGAGCCCGATGTCGAGATGGCCGTGGGCGGGCGGACCAGGAGGGCCAACTCCCTTCAGTGGGGAGGCGCTCCTGGTCAGCCCGTGCTCGACACGCCGCCGCCCTCACGAGGGACCAGGGTCAGGCTGGCGCGATCGTCGTCACCGTGCCCTTGGAACCGCGGTACTTGAGCGCCCCACCCTCGACATAGAGGACGCCGCCGCCACCAGGATTGGCCGATGGGGCGGCGATGGCATTCGCGATCGCGATGACACCCCGGCCGCCGCCGAACTGGTCTCCCGTCCGGAAGCCGACGTTCCCGCCTGCCCCGCCTGCCCCCAGCCTCTGGAACACCATGATGGGATCGAAGTCGGAGTTGTCTTCCTTGCGGCCGTTGATCTGCAACTCGTCGGACTGTACTGCGATCTCGTACTTCCCCCTCGCGGGGTGAGCGGCATCGGCTGCGCCCAACTCGACGAACTCGATGTCGGGATTCGGATCGAAGATCTTCATGGAAGCAGCGCCACCTGAATCGCTTGCTTGATCGATCCGCAGCGCCGGTTGGTTGTACTCCGCGTTCGTCGCTCTCACCTGCAGCACGGCCGATGCCGATGGGAGTTCGCCGTCGTCGGACTCCATGAGGATCGTGGCCATGAGTTCCTCCTGTTGTTCACGAGCAGGCTTGGACGGTTTTCCTCGAGTCCCTCTGCAGCGTGACGGTCACCAGGTGACGCCACACTGCGCCAGGGACGTCTCCATCTCCGGACGCTGGATCCCGTCGAACAGATCAGAGCGCTCGATCCGGCAGTAGTCGCACTCGAGCTGACGCAGATCGGCCACGAGCCGTTCGATCTCCGGGCCCGGCACTTCGGCGCCTGATCGGGTCCCGTCATTTCCTCGAGTCCACCACTCGAGCGCCGCGGCGAAGGCGATGGGGGATCCTGCAGGCGCGAACGCGAGGAGGGCGTAGGGGAGGAGGTCCATCGGTCACACCTCCCAGGATGTGTCCTGTACTGAGACAGAGCGCGTCCCAGCCCCGGGAGATACAGCCGACGGCGAGGAATCCGGGTCCGGCCTCGGGGTCCTGGCCGCTCCGCAGAGCACCTTCGGGGCTCCTCCAGCCACCGGCCGTCCTGAAGGCCATGCTGGACAGCCGGGTTGCCACTCGCTGCGGCGCTGGGCATCGGAGCTGACGCCACGCCTGAGCGCGTCGACGTCAGGGGACAAGCAGTCGACGAGACTCCCGTCCCATACCACTGACGGCCTACGCTGCCCATCGATGACAGTGCTGCTCAGCGGCCATCCCGATCGGCGTCCAACGACGACCGCGCACGCTGGGGACGTCCGCTCGACGGGCAGCGCGCCGGTGGGGGGACGACGGCTGCCTCCACCGTCGAGCGAGGCAGTCGACACCCTGAGCACGACGAGGGACTGGTCCGACGTCCCGGCCGGGCAGTGAGGTGCAGGACCGTATTGACGCCCCGATGTGTCTCCCTCACCGTCTTGTGGCAGGGCGTAGCCGACCCCGAGTGACACCCACAGCCGGGCAGACCGACCAGCGCTGCCAGACGGCCAGGACCGACCCGCCGCCGGCGGCATGAGAGTGGCCTCCGCGTCTGATCGGCGGGCGCAAACAGGGCGACCTCGACCTCGATGGTGGCCATGGAGGTTCGTGGATCCGCAGACCAGAGACGTCGTGTCCCGTTGTGCAGGAGCTGCTCGCGGCCACGTCCGGGCCGTGCCGCTCCCCGCGTCGAACCAGGAGGAGCCTCGCAGTGGCAGTCAACGCAACACCCGACGCAGGTACGCAGACCGTAGTCGTCGGTAGGGAGTTCCTCGCCGACCTGAGCGACCCGACCGCCGGCCGGGTGGCCATGGCGAGGGAGCTCGCCTCGGAGAACGTGCGGATGATCGCCGACCCCGCGCCCCTGGGTCTCGGCTGCTTCGCGCTGACGACGTTCCTGCTGAGCCTGTTCAACGCAGGTCTGCTGCCGGCGGCGGGCGAGCCGATCGTCTTCGGTGTCGCACTCGCGTACGGGGGTGCGATCCAGGTGCTCGCCGGCATGTGGGAGTTCCGGAAGGGCAACGTCTTCGGCGCGACCGCTTTCACCTCCTACGGCGCCTTCTGGCTGTCGTTCTGGGCGTTCGTCACCTTCTACGCGGCCGACATCCCGGATGCCGGTGACCGGTCGACCGCGGTCGGCTGGTACCTCATCGGCTGGGGCATCTTCACGGTGATCATGTGGGTCGCCTCCCTGCGCACCACCGCGGTGCTGGCCGTGCTCTTCACGCTCCTCGCCGCGACCTTCTTCCTCCTCGGGTTCGGAGACGTGGCGCAGAACGAGAGCGTGGTGAGGGTCGGCGGCTATCTGGGCCTCCTCACCGCCGCCGTCGCCTGGTACGCGTGCCTCGCGGGGGTCAGTGCGTCCACCTTCGGACGCACGGTGCTGCCCAATCCGCCGCTGTACAAGCTGTGACCCCGTCCGCTGTGGGTGCTGTGGCGACCGGCGTCCTCCACGGCTGAGCAGGACCTGGCGGCCGAGACCGCTGCGCTCCTGCCGGCGGCCGTGCGGGCGCCGTTCTGCACGGCCCTGGCCACACCGGGCGCCGCGGTCGACGACGGGCCCGGGCATCCACCGCGCGCGGCCGGCGTTCCGCTCGATCTGGCCCCACGACCCTCGTGCCGGCCGTGCTCGCCGGCCGCTGGCATGCCCGAGGCCGTCGCGGAGCGCCTCGCCCGCGCTCGTGGGCTGCGACACGTGCAGGGCCTTCGTCCGTCGTCCTCCGTTCGAGGGCTGGAGCGACGAGCCGGGACGCCGCTGTGGCGGGGAGCGCGATGCGGACTGCGCGTGTCCGCCGCGCCGTCCGTCGGCCTGTCGGGCCCTGCGTGTCGGGGACCGACCCTGGTCGACGTCCGGGCGACGCGGGCAGAGTGCGCCTCGCGGATGCGGAACGGCTCGTCCTCGGTGAGCGACGCCGCCGGGAGGACCCCGCCACGGACCCGCCCCGACGGGGGAGGAGGTACTCGATGTCGGACCCTGGCCCCGGCTCCCGGAACGAGCTCGACGTCGACCCGGAGGTGGCACTCGGACCCGGCGTGGGCGGCCCCGAGCGCCTGCCCGAGCCGATCGTGGACCCGGAGCACCCGGACTACGTCGAGCCGGCGTCGCATGCGGTGCCCGCACCGGAGGACGCCGGCCGGTGACCATCCAGATCGGGGGCTACCAGGGGGCGCGGAGCTGCACCGGGGGCCCGACGCAGGGCGCGCGCAACCTGATGTCGTGGTGGCTCGGTGCCTACGGGAACCGGGGCGCGACGAACCTCGGCATCTACAACTGCCGTCCGGTGGGTGGCGGATCCGTACTGAGCGTCCATGCCGAGGGGCGGGCCGCCGACCTGGGGACCCCGGTCGGGAACAACTGGTCCTGGGGGGTGATGGACACCCTCCGCCTCAACTCGTACGAACTCGGTCTCCAGTGCGTCATCCACAACCGGAGCATCTGGTCGTCGATGGCGCCGGACTGGCGCCCGTACTCCGGGTCCTCGCCGCACCTCGACCACGGGCACGTCGAGGTGATGTGGTGGGCTGCCAACGGCGGGCTGACCGTGGATCGGCTCAACCAGGTCATGGCGGGCGGCACACCGCCGCCTCCACCCCCGCCGCCCATGCCGGTGCTGCGGCTGGGGAGCCAGGGGGACGCGGTGCGAAGACTCCAGGAGACGCTCAACCGCTGGTATCCGAGCCTCCCGCCACTCGTGGTCGACGGCGACTTCGGTCCGAGGACGGACGCTCGGGTGCGGTACTTCCAAGGGCGCTCCGGGTTGGTGGCCGATGGCATCGTCGGGCCTGCGACCTGGCGGGCCCTGGGGTTCTAGGTCGTCCTGAGTGGTCCGGCGGGACCGGGTCGTCGGCGCCGTGCGGCCCGCTGCGCCGGCCCGCCACCACGTGCGCCCCTCCGGACCGTCTCGCCCCTGTGGTCTGCTCACCCCCTTCCTCTCCCGCCACGGATCAGCGACGGAGACGGCGTGACCGCACCCACCACGCACCCCCAGCGAACCGTCCAGGTCGGCGACATCTCCGTCGCGGTCCAGGAGTACGGCGAGGGCGAACCGCTGCTGATCATCAACGGGACGACCCAGTCCCTGGGTTTCTGGGCCGAGAGCGCGCCGGTCCTGGCCGGCCGCCACCGCGTGGTCACCTACGACCTGCGCGGCATGGGCGGGTCGGCGCGAGGGTCGGGGGAGATCAGCGTCGCCTCGCTGGCGGCGGACGCCCGGGGGCTGCTCGAGGCGCTGGACATCGAGCGGGCACAGGTCCTGGGTTACTCCCTGGGCAGCGCCATCGCGCAGGAACTCGCGCTGGCCGCTCCGGAGCGGGTGGCCTCCCTCGTCCTCTACTGCACCTGGGCCCGCACCGACGGCTTCCGGCGCGCGGTCATCACGGGGCTCGCGCACCCGTGGCGCACCGGTGACATCGAGGCCGCGCTCACGGCCCTCGGCATCGCCTTCTCACCGCAGCTGCTCGACAGCCCCGACTTCGGCGAGCTCATCCAGCAGCTGCTGCCGCTGTTCCCGAACACCGAGCAGCAGGTCCGGACCACCGTGGAGCAGTGGGACGCCGACCTGGCCCACGACACGCTCGACCGGCTCGGTGGCATCACCGCGCCCACCCTCGTCATCGCCGGCGAGCAGGACCTGCTCACCCCGCCGTGGCACGGCCGGCAGGTGGCCGAGTCGATCCCCGGGGCGAAGCTGCACGTGTTCACCGGCCCGGGCTCCAGCCACGCCCTCGGCGTCGAGCGCGCCGAGGAGTTCCTGCCCCTGGTGCAGGACTTCCTCGCCGAGCACCGGCTCTCCTGACCGACGCCTGGACCATCCGTCCAGCGCGCCTCGGCGACCCCGTCGAGGGGCGTCGCGAGGACGCGACCCGTCCACGCCCAGAGAGCCGCCCCACGGGTCGCTGCGGTTCCGCAACCGCTCCTGGGGCACCCCAGTCGGACGGCAATGTGACTTAAGTCACTTCCCGGACACTGGAGGTCCCCCCCATGACGACGACCACCGAAGCGGCACCCGTCCAGGAGCCGCGCAGCGACAGTTCCGAGCCCCAGCACGTCGACGTCCTCATCGTCGGGGCAGGGGTCTCCGGGATCGGCGCCGCGCACCACCTCCAGGAACAGTTCCCCGACCGGTCGTCGTCATCCTGGACGCCCAGGACAACCACGGTGGCACCTGGTGGACCCACCGGTACCCGGGCGTGCGCTCCGACAGCGACCTGTTCACCTACGGCTACCGGTTCAAGCCCTGGCGCGGACCGTCGATCGCCGCGGGGGAGGAGATGCTCGACTACCTCGACGAGGTCATCGAGGAGGACGACCTCGGCCGGCACATCAGCTACCACCACCGCGTCACCGCGTCACCGCGGCCAGCTGGTCGACCGAGGACCGCCGGTGGACCGTCGAGGTCACCCGCGGCGACACCGGCGAACAGCTGTAGTTCACCACCGACTTCCTGTGGATGTGCCAGGGCTACTACAACCACGAGAAGCCCTACCAGCCGCAGTGGGAGGGCCTGGACCGGTTCCAGGGGCTGGTCATCCACCCGCAGCAGTGGCCCCAGGACCTCGACCTCGCCGGCAAGCGCGTCGTCGTCATCGGCTCCGGGTCCACGGCCGCCACGCTGATCCCGGCGATCGCGCAGGAGGCCGAGCACGTGACGATGCTGCAGCGCTCGCCCTCCTACTTCCTCGCCCCGCCCCTGACGCACGAGCTGGCCGTGACGCTGCGCCAGCTGGACATCCCCGAGGACTGGACGCACGAGATCCTCCGCCGTGCCTACGCCGCCCGGTTCAACGAGCTGGCGCGGATGTCGCTCGAGGCACCCGACGAGCTGCACACGTTCCTCATGGACTCCCTGAGACCGCTGCTGCCCGAGGGCTTCGACATCGAGAAGCACTTCACGCCTCGCTACCGCCCGTGGCAGCAACGCATCGCGATCGTCCCGGAGGGCGACCTGTTCGCGGCACCGCGCGAGGGGAAGGCCTCGATCGTCACCGACACCATCGACACGTTCACCGAGAAGGGGATCCGGGTCGGCTCCGGCGAGGAGCTCGAGGCCGACGTCGTCGTCAGCGCCACCGGGTTCAACCTGTCCGCCTTCGGCGACGTCGCCTTCACCGTGGACGGCGAGCCGGTCGAGTTCCCCGAACGGGTCACCTGGCGCGGCATCATGATCACCGGAGTGCCGAACATGGCCTACGTGTTCGGCTACTTCCGGCACAGCTGGACGCTGCGCGCAGACCTCGTCAGCGACCTGGTCTGCCGCTTGTTCGAGACCATGGAGACGAAGGGCGCCACCATGGTCGTCCCGACGCTGCGGCCGGAGGACGCCGACATGCAGATCCGGCCGTGGTCGGACCCGGAGAACTTCAACGCCGGGTACGTGATGCGCTCGCAGCACGTCCTGTTCAAGCAGGGCGACCGGGAGCCGTGGACCCACATGCTGGAACACGCGGAGGAGGCGGAGCTGCTGCCCAAGGCCGACCTCGAGGACGGGACGCTCGTCTACCGCTGAGCCCGGCTGTCACAGGGGCGGGCGGCTGGAGGACAGCCGCCCGCCCCGGCCGATCCGACGCAGCGGTCGGCACTCGCAGTGGCCGGTACGGCTGTGCCGTGGTCAGGCCCGTCCGGCGGGACCGTCGTCCGACTTGGCCGGCGGGACCAGCGGGTCGGGCACGGGAGTGTCCGCTCCACGGGGGCCGCCCGTGCCGGACACCGGCGGGGGTGGCGTGACCACGACGTCGGTCTCGGCGACGGCGACCGTCTCGACGTCGACGGTGCCAGTGCCAGTGCCAGTGCCGGCGCCGGTGCCCTGCCGGTCGGACCCGCGCCCGGACAGCTTGTCGATGCTGCCCTGCAGGGGAGCCGGCGCGGCGGCCCTGACCTGCTCCACGGCCTGCTGGACCTCCGGCCGCTCCATGACGCCGGCCGCGGCCTGCTTGATCTGCTCGTACCGGGCTCGCCCGGCGCGCGCGCCGAGCACGTAGCCGACACCGAAACCGAGCCCCAACGACAACCTGCCCATGACTCTCCTCCAGCCCTTCTCCAGTCGTTCCTCGGTCGCGGCGATCGCCTCGGGTACCGCCTCGACTGCCGCGCCCACCGTGAGCACGGCGTGCAGGACCGTCGACCCGGCACGACCGGCGCCGGTGGCCACCCTCGGCACGGCTGCCGCGACCGCCAAGGTGGCCGCATCGGTCGCCCGCAGGGCCGAGTCCGTCCTCGCGCGGGCAGCTCGCCAGGCCGCCTGTCCGGTCGTGGTCAGCAGCGGCGCGAGCCGCGTCACAGCGGCGTCGGTGTAGGTCCTGGCCGCCGTCGACGCCTCGCGGGCGCGCTGCGCGGCACCGATGGCAGCGCGGCCGACCACCTGAGCACCGGCGGAGGCGCCTCCCTGCGCCAGGCGGCTCGAGGCCTCCAGTGCCGGTCCGGCCGCCGCTGCGACCTGCACGGCCCGAGCGCGGACGGCGGATGTGCGGGCGAGGGCACGCTGCACGACCGACCTCGGCGGGGGAGTCCGGCGCCACGGCAGGCGCACCGACCCGAGGGACGACCCGCGGCGCAGGCGTGCCGCCGCGACGACGGCTGCTGCCAGGCCCGCGAGCAGGGCCACTGCGGATGCCACTGCGCGACCGCGCCGCCCGGCGCCGCTCGCGGCGTGCTGACCGACGGCCGCGTCGGGTGCGGCCCTGGTCGGCTCGGCGTCCGTCGGCTGGGACACGGGGGCCTCGACCTCGGTCGGCTCGGACCGGGCCGACTCGGACGCGGGGGCCTGCACCTCCGTCGCCTCGACCCCGGTCGCCTCGGCCTCGGCCGGCAGGACGCTGTCCGAGGTGGCCGTCGAGTAGTCGATCCCGTAGTGGCGGTAGAGCTCCGCCTCCTGGTCCCGGGACAGCTCACGTGCGGGACCGAACCGTGGCGCGCCGTCGGCGTCGGCAGCGGTGACCGTGACCTGCACCCGGTTCCCGCTGCCGGTCGCGTCGAGGAGCGGGACCACGACGGTCACCTCGTCGCGTTCGGCGTACATCCACTCCGGCAGTCCGGTCGCCTCGTCAGCCAACAGGGCGGCGCACACCCCGATCTCGGCGCCGTCGCGGTCGACCACCGTCCGGCCGATCCAGTCCCTCGCCGCGTCCCGATCCGGCAGTGTCATGGTTGCCCCCTGTCGTGAGCGACCGGGCCGCCACGTCGACGGCCGTCGCCCGCAGCTACCCAGCAGGTGGCGCGGCAACCCGTCCTGTCGGTCGGACCCGGGCACCGGCCCGGCCGGTCGGGCCGCCAGGGGGCCCAGGAGCGGCGTCGCGCGCCCCACTCGGCGATGGCCGACGCCGATCGACCCACCCGGTGGCGCTCCGCTCCCGCGGTGGGGCCGACACGGCTCGACGGTGTGCAATGGATGCGCAGTTCGCCGTCCAGGAACTGCGCATCCGCGCACACCGCTGCCGAGCCGTCAGCGAGTCAGGGTGGATCCGGGTCCGGCGGTGCTCTCGAGCCCGCGTCCGCCGGCGAGAGGTCCCCGCGGGAACGTGGATCGGCTCAGGCGGCCAGCGGGTGGTGGTGGCAGCGGCCACCGGCGGTGGCGCGGGCGCCGCACGGCGCCCCGGCCCTGGTGCGCCCGCCGCTGTCACCGCAGCGGGCCGGAGCGGCCACGGCCGGCGCCGCCGGCTGCTCGGCCACGGGGCGGGGGAAGGCCAGGACGACGGCGTCGTGCTCCTCGGCCGGAGCGGCCGGGAGGGGAGTGGTGGCGGGGGTCGGGCGGGCGGCCCGGCGGTGCAGGACCGTGGCGGCGGTCGAACCGGCCAGGAAGGCGGCGAGGGCGGTGGCGACGTGGCTGGCGCGCATGCCCGCCTCATCGGCGGCCGACGCCCACGGCGCGCACCCGGGCGTCACACGGGCCTCACGTAGCGCAGCGCGCTCAGGGGTGGCGTGCATCACCTGTCGCGTCCGGGGGTAGCGGGGGTGGTCCGTTGCCCGTGACGAGGGAGGACCAGCCATGACGACCAAGGTCGAGAGGTCGATCCAGGTCGACGTACCGGTGAACCAGGCCTACAACCAGTGGACCCAGTTCGAGGACTTCCCGTACTTCATGGGCGGGGTCAAGGAGGTCCGCCAGCTCGACGACCGGCGCCTGCACTGGGTCGCCGAGATCGCGGGTGTGCGGCGGGAGTGGGACGCCTCCGTCCTCGAGCAGGAGCCGGACCGCAAGGTCGCCTGGGCCGCCACCAGTGGGGCGACGAACGCCGGCGCGGTCCGGTTCGAGGCCGCCGGCCCGAGCTCGACGATCGTCTACCTGACCCTGGAGTACGAGCCCGAGGGTGTGGTCGAGCAGGTCGGTGACAAGCTCGGGATCGTCGGGCGGCAGGTCAACTCCGACCTCGAGAGGTTCAAGGCGCTCATCGAGGACGAGGGCTACGCCACCGGTGCCTGGCGCGGCTCGATCAACGAGGACCTCGACGTCGGCACGCCCGGCGTCGGGGACGCCGTCGGGTCGCACGGTGACAGCGGCAAGGCCGGGGTGTCGGGCAAGGCCGTCGCCGCCGGCGTCGCGGCCGTGGCCGGCGTTGCGGCGGCAGGTGCCGCCGCGGTCGCGTCGCAGCGGAGCGAGCAGGAGCAGCAGCCGCAGGAGGGCGTGCGCCAGCCCCAGGAGGTCACCGTCGTCGAGCAGCCACCCCCGGACGTGGTGCGGGACGACGCGCTGACCACGGAGTCGAACCCGGCGGGCTACACCGCGCCGTCCTCCACCGAGGGCGTCGAGACGGGCGTGCGGGACGGCGGCGACGACCCCATGATCGGTGGCGGCAGCCGCACCTGAGCCGCAGCGGTCGGTGGAGGCGGGAGCTGCACCGCCTCCACCGACCGGCACGGTGGTCGGCCCGCACCGCGGACGTGGTCGCGCACCGGACAGGGGGCCTGGCACGCTCGCTGCGTGATGCGCGTCGGCGTGGTGCTGGGCGGTGGCGGCGTCGTGGGCCAGGCGTACCACTCGGGCGTGCTGGCGGTGCTCGAGCACGACTTCGGCTTCGACGCGCGCACGGTCGACGTGATCGTCGGGACGTCGGCCGGCTCCATCACCGGCACGCTGCTGCGGCTGGGCGTCTCGGCCGAGGACCTCGCCGCCTGGACGGTGAAGGCCCCGCTGTCGGACGAGGACGAGGTCCTCCGTCACGTGGCCGGCACTCCCGTCCCCGAGCTCGCGCCCTTCAACCCGCTTCACGTCCTGCGCCGGCCCCTGCGGCTGCCGGGGCGGCACATGGTGCAGCGGGCGCTGACCCGGCCGTGGCGGTTCCGGCCGCTGGCGGCCGGCATGGCCCTCATCGCCCCCGGACGGCACGACATCGCCGAACAGCTGGCCGCCCTCCGCGAGCTGGAGGGACCGGGGTGGCCGGAACCCGACCTGTGGATCTGTGCCGTCCGCCGGCGCGACGGGCGCCGGGTCGTGTTCGGTCGCCCGGGTACGCCCGAGGTGCCGGTCCACCTGGCGGTCGCGGCGTCCTGTGCCGTGCCCGGGTACTTCGCTCCGGTCGAGATCGGCGGGTCCCAGTACGTCGACGGGGGCGTGCACTCGCCCACCAACGCCGCGGTCCTCCGCGGTCGGGGGCTGGACCTCGTCATCGTCATCTCGCCGATGAGCGGCCCCGCGGGCTGGCTCCCCGACGTCTACGCGGCCTCGCGCCGGCACGCCGCCCGCCTGCTGAAGCACGAGGTCAGGGCACTGCAGCGGGCGGGGACCCGGACGGTGGTCTTCGCTCCCGGTGTGGCCGAGCAGCGCGCCATGGGCAACGACATGATGTCGCGGCACGACCTGGGCGGGGTGATCCAGCAGTCCTTCCTGGCCTCCGGTGCGTACGCCGCCACACCGGAGGTCGCCGGCCTCCTCAGGGCGGCAGCCGACCCGCGGAGCCGCTGACGACACCGGCCGGCTCGGGCGACCGCGGGAGCCGGCGGGTCAGCTGGTCAGCCGGACCAGCACCTGCTCGTGCAGGGAGTTGTAGGCCAGGTACTCGAAGCCGTGACCGGTCCGCTCGATGAACTCCGTGAACGCCTTGTGCTCGTGCTGCTCCCAGCCGGGGGAGTTGGAGTACTCGTCGAAGAGCAGCACCGAGCCCTCGACGAGACGGTCCTCGGCCTCACGGAAGATGGTCACCGTCGAGCTGTAGAGATCCGCGCCGATGTGCGCGAACGCGATCGGCCCGGGGTGCGTGGCGAAGCCGGGCAGGGTGTCCTCGAACCAGCCGACGTGCAGGGTGCCCCCGGGGGACCGTGGGCGCCGCCTGGGCGTCGGCTGGTTCGAGGACACCTGGACCCGGACGACGTCGTGCGGCTGGACGCGGCCAGCGACCCCGGCCGCGCCGACTACCCGTACGGGGACGTCGGCGCCGAGCAGCGCAGCCGCACGCCCGCCGGCTCCTGACGTGACGGCCCGCGCGCCGAGCTCGGCGACCACACGGTCCCGCGCCAGCTCGTCGGGCGCCGCAGCCCCGGGCCGCGGCGCCGACACCCGGAGCCCGCACCGGGGACACCCCGACCGCCGGAACCCGGGAGCGATCCGGGCGTTCCCGGGTTCCCGCGCCGTCCGGGCGGGGCCAGGCTCGTGCCATGACCACTCCCTCCCCGCTCCCCGCCCCCTCCCGACCCGAACTGCGCCGCAGCGGCACCGACCGGATGCTCGGCGGCGTCTGCGGCGGCCTGGCCGAGTACAGCGGCATCGACGCCGTCCTGTGGCGGGTCGGCATGGTGGGCCTCACCGTGGCCGGTGGTGCCGGCGTCGTCGTCTACCTGCTGCTGTGGGTGTTGCTGCCGTCGGCGCCGCTGCCTCCCGACCGCCGTCCCTCGGTGCTCGACGGGCTCGTCGAGCGGCTGCACACCTCCCTCGTCGGCACCCGGTCCGGCCCCGCGCCGACCGACCACGCCTGAGGTCCACACCCTCGACCAGCGCAGACGGCCTCCGATGGGACACGATGACCTCCGACCACCGACCCTCGACCCGTACGGGAGACCCGACGTGACCGTTCCGCCCGGACCGCAGCAGCCGCCCGCCCCGATGGTCGTGCCGGCCTTCTTCGTGCGGCAGCGGATCACGCTGATGGTCAACCGCTACGAGGTCGTCGGGATGAACCCCGACGGCTCCGAGGGGCCGCTGCTCGCGTTCGCGGAGCAGAAGCGCATGAAGCTCAAGGAGGAGGTCGTCTTCTACGCCGACACCTCGAAGAGCCGCCCGGTCTTCCGGTTCAAGGCGCGGCAGCGGCTCGACGTCGCGGCCGAGCACGACGTCTTCGACGAGTACGGCAACCCGCTCGGGTACTTCCGCAAGGAGTTCGGCGCCAGCCTGCTGCGCTCCACCTGGACCCTGTCGACCCCGACGCTCAACGCCGTGGGTCGCGAGCGCCGGCAGTCGATCGCCATCCTGCGCCGGGTCTGGGACTTCATCCCCTACCTCGGTGACGTCTGGGTGCCCTTCGTCTTCCACTTCGACTTCGTCGACACCGCGACCGGCGCCCCGGTGATGACCAGCGAGCGGCAGAAGGCCATCCGCGACCGCTACACCGTCACCGTGCCCGACCCGCGGCTGGACTTCCGCGTCGCGGCGTCCATGGCCGTCGCGCTCGACGCGCTGCAGAGCCGCTAGTCCAGCGCGCCCTCGTAGATCACCTCCTCGGCCACCAGGCGCAGCTTCACGTTGCGCTGGTTGCTCACCTGACGCAGGCAGTCGAACGCGGCAGCCTCGGTGAGCTGCCGGGTGGCCATGAGGATGCCGATGGCCATGCCGATGCGGCGGTTGCTCTCCAGTGCCGCCTGCAGGTTCTCCGACTGCCGGCTGACGCTGTCCAGGTCGTTCCGCAACCGGTCGACCTCGGCGGTGAGGAGGGAACGCGTCGCGTCGTCGTGCCGGGTCGCCGTGTCCCGCGGCTCAGGTGCTCCGGACCCCTGCTGTCCCGGCCCAGGCGTGCCGGTCGTCATCGATCCCCCGATGCCAGTCGTCGCTCGTCGGCCTGGTGCCGGGTGCTCGACGCCTGACTGGACTGCCGACGAGCATAGCCAGCCGGGCACGCCGCACCGGGGCGGCCCGGGAACCCTCCGAACCTGCGCGGGTCACCGGGTGTACGGGGCGACGGGGGCCGCCGTGGAGCAGCGGACGCACGCGACCGTCGGGGCTGCGGCAGCGCCACCGGGCCGCCGAACAGGGACGCCACCAGCGGCGGGGTCCCGAGCAGCGCGGCGCAGACCCCCAGGCCCCCGGCCAGGACGAGGGGCGGGCGGGCCGGCACGTGCGCAGTGTGGCAGTCAGGACGCCCGGTGAGCGTGCCCCTCCGCGGGGTGAGGCAGGCCCGGTGTTACCGGCCGTGGGGTGAAGGGCCGCCGTCGGGTGGCCGATGCTGTCCCCGTGGTCCAGGTCCCCCCGCGCGCCCGGCGCGGCCGAACCCGGAACCCGGTCGACCGGCCGCTGCGGGTCGTCCGCGTCTGCGCCGCCGTCCTGGCGTCGGCCTACGTGCTCTCGCTGGCGGCCCACGGGCTCGGGGGCAGCGGACTGCTGGGCGCCCTTGCCGTCGGCGGGAAGTGGGTGTTCCTCGTCGGGCTGACCGCACTGCTGGTGCTGCGGGCGGTCACCGTGCGGGAGGACCGCGGCGCCTGGTTGCTGTTCGCCGCCGCCGTGGGCTCCTACACGGTCGGTTCGCTGGGCTACGCCATCGCCGACGCCGCGCCGGGGCCGGTCGTCCGCCCCGACTGGTTCGACGTCGCCTTCGTCGGCTTCCACCCGCTGGCCTGCGCCGCGCTGTTCCGGCTGCTCCGGACACGGGCGCCGCGGCTGACGTCGAGCATGTGGCTCGACGCCGTCGTCACCGGGTTGACCGCCGCGGCGTTCGCGGTGGCGTTCGCCTTCGGCGCCTACCTCGACCTCGCCCTGCACGGCGCCGTGCTCGTCGCCGCGTACCCGATCGCCGACCTGCTGCTGCTGGTGCTCATCGCCGGGGCCCTCGTCGTCATCGGCCGCGGCGCCGGTGCCGGCTGGTGGTGGCTCACCGCCGGGACGGCGCTGTTCGTGGTCACCGACACCGTCTACGCCTACCAGGTGGCGCACGGGGACTACGTCGTGGGCGGCCCGCTCGACGTGGGTTGGGGCGTGGCGTTCGTCTGCTACGGCCTGGCCGCCTGCCAGGTGCCCCGGCCGCGCACCTCCGACTCGTTGCGGGGCGTCCGGGCGCTCGTCGTCCCCGGGCTGTGCGCGGTCGGCGCGCTGGTCCTGCTGCTGCGGGGCTACCTGGAGGACGGCGACCCGCTGGCCGGCGGGCTGGCCTTCGGCGCCGTGGTGGCCGCCCTCGCCCGCACCGCGCTGACCTTCCGCGAGGTCCGGGCGCTGGCCGACAGCCGGCACCAGGCGCGCACCGACGAGCTCACCGGCCTGCCCAACCGCCGCCAGGTGTTCGAGACCCTCTCCGCCGCCGACGCGCGGATGGCGGCCGGCGGGGGCACCGCCGTCCTCGTCCTGGACCTCGACCGGTTCAAGGAGATCAACGACTCCCTCGGTCACGGCGTCGGCGACGCGCTGCTGCGCGAGGTCGGCCCGCGGCTGGCCGGGCACCTGCGCTCCGGTGACCTGCTGGCCCGCCTGGGCGGTGACGAGTTCGTCGTCCTGGCGGACGGGCTGGGGGAGGACGGCGCCCTGGCGCTGGCCCGGCGGCTCTGCACGACGCTCGAGCGGCCGTTCCAGCTCGCCGGCATGGCGCTGAGCGTGGAGGCCAGCGTGGGCATCGCCCTGGGCCCGCGGCACTCCCGGTACGCCCAGGAGCTGCTGCAGATGGCGGACCTGGCCATGTACGCGGCCAAGGCCAGCCGCAGCGGCCCGGTCGTCTACGACGAGGAGCGCCACGGCTCCGGGCGGCACCGCCTCGAGGCCGTCGCCCAGCTGCGGGGAGCCGTGGACGAGGGCCAGCTGGTGCTGCACTACCAGCCGAAGCTGAGCCTGGAGACCGGCCGGGTCGGCGGCGTGGAGGCGCTGGTGCGCTGGCAGCACCCCGAGCGCGGGCTGCTGTTCCCCGACGCCTTCATCGAGCTGGCCGAGTCCGCCGGCCTCATGGCCGCGTTGACCAGCCGGGTGCTGGACACCGCCCTGGCGCAGCGGCGGGCGTGGTCCGACCGCGGGCGCGAGCTGACCGTCGCGGTCAACGTCAGCCCCTCCAACCTGGTCGACGAGGGCTTCCCCGACGAGGTGGCCGGGATGCTGGCACGGCACGGCGTCCCCGCGACCGCACTCGTCCTCGAGGTGACCGAGAGCCTGCTCATGGAGGACCGGGAGCGCGCCGTCCGCGTCCTCGCCGCCCTGCGCGAGGCCGGCGTCGGCGTCGCCATCGACGACTACGGCACCGGCTGGTCCAGCCTCGCCTACCTCGCCACCCTGCCGGTGACGGAGCTCAAGCTCGACCGCGCCTTCGTCGGCGCGATGACCGGCAGCGACCGGTCGGCGTCGATCGTCACCTCGACCCTCCAGCTCGCGCACGCCCTCGGCCTGGTCTTCGTCGCCGAGGGCGCCGAGAACCAGGCGACCGTCGACGCGCTGGCCGCCCTGGGCTGCGACGTCGTCCAGGGCTACCACCTCAGCCGGCCGCTGCCGCCCGAGCAGCTGGAGGCGTGGCTCGAGGCCCGGAGCACCACCCCCGTCGGCTGACGCCGCACGCCGGGGCCTGTTGCGGAACGACCCCGCATCCCTAGGGTCGCCACGAGCGGGGCGGCGGGTACGGGACTCGTGGGACGCGGTCCGGGCCGACCTGCCGGGGCGGGGGTGGCCGATGCGCGCTGCGACGGTCCGCGCGGCCTCGGTCTGCGGCGCGCTCGTCCTGCTCGCCGGGTGCACGTCCGCCGACGGGCCGGTGGCGGCGCCCGAGCCCGGCGCCGACTGCCCGGTGACCGAACGGGCCGCTCCCGACCCGGACCGGCCGGTCGTCGGCCTCGACCTGCGGCTCGCCGACGACCGGCGCACGGTGACCGGCACCGAGACCGTCGCCCTCACCCCGGACCTCCCGGTGGAGGAACTGTGGTTCCGGCTGGTCCCGAACGCGCCGTAGTCGGCCGGGCACCGGCTCACCGTCGAGGCGGTGCGCGGGGACCTGGTGGCCGGCGGCGGGTACGTCGACGACGGCGCCGCCCCGGGGACGCCGGGCGGCCTGTACCGGGTGGACCTGCGCGAGCCCGTGCCGGCGGGCGGGACCGTCGCGGTGGAGCTGGACCTGCGGCTGCGGCTCACCGACGAGCGGACGCCGGCCGGCTTCGACCGCCTCGGCGTCGAGGACGACGTGACGTGGTGGGGGAGCGGGATCCCGCTGCTGACCTGGGAGCCGGGTCACGGCTGGGCGAGGGACCCGATGGTCGAGGTCAGCGGTGAGACGACCGCCGCGCCCGCCGCCGACACCACGCTGCGCGTCTCGGCACCCGGAGACCTCGTCGTCCTCATGTCGGGGGACCAGGCGCCGCCGCGGGAGGAGCCGGGCGGCCGCCGGGTCTGGGAGTCGCACGACCCGGTCGCCCGGGACGTGCTCGTCGCGGTGGGCGAGTTCGACACCGCAACCGTCGACGTCGGCGGCACCAGGGTCACCGCCGGGGTGCTGGCCGACGCCGACACCTCCGCCGAGGAGCTCGCCGAGAGCACCGCCGAGGCGGTCCAGGAGCTGGAGGGCCGCTTCGGCCCGTTCCCGTACCCGACCCTGACCGTGCCGCTCGTCTCCGACGACAGCGGTGGGGAGGAGTACTCCTCGGCGATCCTCATGGGGGACGCCGACGAGGACCTCCTCGTCCACGAGGTGGCGCACATGTGGTTCTACGGCATGGTCGGCAACTCGCAGTTCCGCGACCCCTGGTTGGACGAGGCCTTCGCGACGTACGCCCAGGGGCACGTCGACACCGACGACCTGGACCGGCCGGGTGCCGTCGGCGGCTCCATGGCCGACTTCGACGACCAGGACGAGTACGAGGCGCTGGTGTACGGCAAGGGCGCCGCGGCGCTGGCGGTCGCCCGCGAGGCGGCCGGCGAGCAGGCGTTCGACGCGGCGGTGCGCTGCTACGTGGAGAGCCAGGCCTGGACGATCGCCCGGCCCGAGGACCTCGCCCGGGCGCTGCAGGGGCTCGAGCCCGCGCTCGACGTCCTGGTCGAGGCGGGCGCGCTGGGCCGGCAGGACGTCGACGCCGCCGGCGACTGACCCCGGTGCGCCGGAGGGCGGGGACCCGGTGCTCGGGTCCCCGCCCTCCGTGGCCCTTCTGCAGGGGCCCGCCGCCGGCCGCCCGTCCAGGGCACCGCCCCGAGCTCGCGAGGGGCGAGCAGGACGGGGTCCTTCCACGGTGGGGGGCAGAGGGGTCCTCCTTCAGCTCTTCGGCCGCGCCCCCGCGCGCAGGGCGCCGAGCAGGTCGTGGTTGAGCCGGGAGATGTTCTCCATCGAGATGCCCTTGGGGCAGGCCGCCGAGCACTCGCCGATGTTGGTGCAGCCGCCGAAGCCCTCGCGGTCCTGCTGGGCGACCATGTTGACCACCCGCTCGTTGCGCTCGGGCTGGCCCTGCGGCATGAGGCCCAGGTGGCTGACCTTGGCCGCGGTGAACAGCATCGAGGAGGCGTTCGGGCAGGCCGCCACGCAGGCGCCGCAGCCGATGCAGGTGGCCGCGTCGAAGGCCGCGTCGGAGTCCTTCTTGGGGACAAGGATCGAGTGGGCCTCGGGCGCGGTGCCGGTGGGGGCGCTGATGTAGCCGCCGGACTGGATGATCCGGTCCAGGGCGCTCCGGTCGACGGACAGGTCCTTGATCACCGGGAACGCCGTCGCGCGCCACGGCTCGATGTCGATCGTGTCGCCGTCCTTGAACTTGCGCATGTGCAGCTGGCAGGTGGTCGTGGGACCACCCGACGTGCCGCGGCCGTGCGCCGTCCCGTTGATCATCAGGCCGCAGCTGCCGCAGATGCCCTCGCGGCAGTCGTGGTCGAAGACGACCGGGTCGTCGCCGGCGAGGATCAGCTTCTCGTTCAGGACGTCGAGCATCTCCAGGAACGACATGTCCGGGGAGATGTCCTCGACCTGGTAGGTCACCATGCGGCCCTTGTCGGCCGAGCTCCTCTGCCGCCAGATGCGCAGCGTCAGGGTCATGCCGTGAGGTGCCATGGCCGGGTCGGTCGCCGTGCCGGACGCGAAGCTCGCGCCCTCACGTGTCGCAGTCACTTGTAGCTCCGCTGGGCGAGGTGGACGTACTCGTACTCGAGGGCTTCGCGGTGCAGGACGGGGGGAGCGCTCTCCGGCGTCCACTCCCACGCGGCGACGTAGGCGAAGTTCTCGTCGTCGCGCAGTGCCTCGCCCTCGGGGGTCTGGCTCTCGGCCCGGAAGTGCCCACCGCAGCTCTCGGCGCGGTGGAGGGCGTCGACGCACATGAGCTCGGCGAGCTCGATGAAGTCGGCGACGCGGCCGGCGTGCTCCAGGGTCGGGTTGATCGTGTTCTCGTCGCCGGAGACCTTGAGGTTGGTCCAGAACTCCTGGCGGATCTCGGGGATCCGGTCCAGCGCCTTGCGCAGGCTCTCCTCCGAGCGCTCCATGCCGCACAGGTCCCACATCAGGCGGCCGAGCTCGCGGTGGAACGAGGCCGGGGTGCGGTTGCCGTTGATCGACAGCAGCTTCTCCACCCGGCCCTGCACCTCCTGCAGCGCCTC
This sequence comes from Geodermatophilus sp. URMC 65, assembly GCF_053502545.1. Taxonomy (NCBI): domain Bacteria; kingdom Bacillati; phylum Actinomycetota; class Actinomycetes; order Geodermatophilales; family Geodermatophilaceae; genus Geodermatophilus; species Geodermatophilus sp. URMC 65. The sequence continues at coordinate 1,633,034 of NZ_CP199954.1, read as the reverse complement.
GACGACGGCCGGGTGGCCGTCGTCGACCTTCTCGAACGGGCCGTCGGCGAGGTAGTCGTTGATGGTGTTCGGCAGGACGAAGTAGCCGTCGGCCAGGCCCTGCATCAGCGCGCTGGCGCCCAGGCGGTTCGCGCCGTGGTCGGAGAAGTTGGCCTCGCCGATCACGAACATGCCGGGGATGGTCGACTGCAGGTCGTAGTCGACCCACAGCCCGCCCATGGTGTAGTGGACCGCCGGGTAGATCCGCATCGGCGTCTCGTAGGGGTCCTCGCCCGTGATCTGGGCGTACATGTCGAAGAGGTTGCCGTACTTGGCCTCGATGGCCGGCCGGCCCAACCGCTTCATCGCGTCGCCGAAGTCCAGGTAGACGCCCAGCCCACCCGGGCCCACGCCGCGGCCCTCGTCGCAGACGTTCTTGGCCTGGCGCGAGGCGATGTCGCGGGGCACCAGGTTGCCGAACGCGGGGTAGATCCGCTCGAGGTAGTAGTCGCGCTCGTCCTCGGGGATGTCCCGCGGGTCACGGGTGTCCCCGCGCTCCTTGGGCACCCACACGCGGCCGTCGTTGCGCAGCGACTCGCTCATCAGCGTGAGCTTGGACTGGTAGTCGCCCTTGACCGGGATGCAGGTCGGGTGGATCTGCGTGTAGCAGGGGTTGGCGAAGTACGCGCCCCGCTTGTGGGCCCGCCAGATCGCCGTGGCGTTGGAGCCCTTGGCGTTCGTGGACAGGTAGAAGACGTTGCTGTACCCGCCGGTGGCCAGGACGACGGCGTCGGCGAAGTGGGTGCTGACCTCGCCGGTGATGAGGTTGCGCGCGACGATGCCGCGGGCTCGGCCGTCGACGACGATCAGGTCGAGCATCTCGTGCCGCGCGAACTGCTCGACGGTGCCGGCCGCCATCTGCCGCTCCAGCGCCTGGTAGGCGCCGTAGAGCAGCTGCTGGCCCGTCTGGCCGCGGGCGTAGAAGGTGCGCGACACCTGCGCGCCACCGAAGGAGCGGTTGTCGAGCAGGCCGCCGTACTCGCGGGCGAACGGCACGCCCTGGGCGACGCACTGGTCGATGATGTTGACGCTGACCTCGGCCAGGCGGTGCACGTTGTTCTCGCGGGAGCGGAAGTCGCCGCCCTTGACCGTGTCGTAGAACAGCCGGTGCACGCTGTCGCCGTCGTTGCGGTAGTTCTTCGCGGCGTTGATGCCGCCCTGCGCGGCGACGCTGTGCGCCCGGCGCGGGCTGTCGTGGAACCAGAAGTTCTTGACCTTGTAGCCGGCCTCGCCGAGCGTGGCGGCGGCCGAGCCACCGGCCAGGCCGGTGCCGACGACGATGACGGTCAGCTTGCGGCGGTTGGCCGGGTTGACCAGCCGGGCGCGGAACCGGCGGGTGCTCCACCGCTCGCCGATCGGCACGTCCATCGGCGCCTTGGTGTCGGCGATCGGGTCACCGACGGTGAAGAGGTCGAGAGGCATCGCGTTGAGCTCCTTAGCCGACGAGCCCGAAGAGGACGCTGAACGGGACGAGCAGGAAGCCGCCGATCAGCACCACGGAGAAGACCAGGGCGAAGAGGTTGACCGTCTTCTCCCGGCGCTTGTTGCTCTGCCCGAGCGTCTGCGTGGCACTCCAGATGCCGTGCCGCAGGTGCATGCCGAGCAGGATCAGGGCGATCACGTAGACCGCGGTGATGAGCGGGTTGGAGAACCCGGCGACCAGGCGGTCGTAGGGCGTGGTGCCGGGCCCCTCCGGGTTCGCCACGCCCATCGTGAGGTCGAGGATGTGGTAGATGACGAACAGGCCGACGATCACGCCGCCCCAGCGCATGGTCCGCGAGGCGTAGCTCTGCGCCACCGCCTTCTTGGTGACGTAGCCGTTCGGCCGCGCGCGCTTGGCCTGCCGCCACAGCGCGATCGCCGCCCAGATGTGGGCGATCACGGCGGCCAGCAGCACGATGCGGATGATCGTGAGGGTCGTCTGCGCGGGCACGGCCGGCTCACCGATCGTGCGGATCCACTCGGAGTACCCGTTGAACGACTCGCGGCCCGCGAAGACCTTGAGGTTCCCGATCATGTGCGCGATCAGGTACAGCACCAGGATGATGCCGCTGACCGCCATCACGACCTTCTTGAAGACCGAGCTCGTCTTCGCGGCCTTGGGCGCTCTGCGCTGGCCGGGCTGTGTCACCGTCACCACAGCCACCGAAGGTATGCCTCTACCAGGCCCACGACCACGTGAACACGTGGTGACACAGCTCTCGTAAGGGTGCCCTTACCGGCTCCGGCGATTATGGTGCGCGGCCCGCGTGTCCCGAGCGACACCTCTCGCGGGGTTGGCGGACGTCCCGGTGGGGGAGGAGCAGGGCATGGCTGGACCCACGCGAGGATTCCTCGGTCGCCGTCGTGAGCGCGATCCCAGGCTGCCGCCCGGGCAGTACGACGTCGGCCGCGACTGGCCGGTGCTGACCGCCGAGCCCACGCCGCGCGTCTCGCCCGAGACCTGGAGCATCACCGTCGACGGCCGGGTGGAGCACCCGACGACGTGGACGTGGGACGAGGCGCACCGGCTGCCGCGCTCGGAGTACCGCGGCGACATCCACTGCGTCACGACCTGGTCGAAGTTCGACACCTGGTTCGCCGGCGTCAGCGTGGACACCCTGCTCGAGGCGGCCCGCCCCACAGCCGACGCGCACTTCGTCGTCGCGACGTCCAAGACCGGCTACACCACCAACCTCCCGCTCGAGGACGTCACCGGCGGCAGGGCGTGGGTGGTGTGGGAGTACGACGGCGGCCCGCTGCCCGTCGAGCACGGCGGCCCGGTGCGGCTGCTGGTCCCGCACCTGTACTTCTGGAAGAGCGTCAAGTGGGTCACCCGGCTGACGCTGCTGCAGCGCGACCAGCCCGGCTTCTGGGAGCAGAACGGCTACCACGACCGCGGCGACCCCTGGCGCGAGCAGCGCTACCAGGGTGACTGACGAAGGCCCCCCGGAAGGACCTCGCTGCCCCCCACCGCTCGCGAGCTCGCGGCGGGACCCTGCACCGAGGCCGTCGGACCCCTCGCAGGCTCGGGGCGAGCCTCGGGACGGGGCCGGACGGGGCTGGCGCACGGCCACGGTCGCAGGTGTCCGGCGGCCGGTGCCCGGGGCCGTGGAGCTGCGCCTCGACGTCCCCGACCGGGTGCAGCACCTGGCCGGCCAGCACTACGTCGTCCGGCTGACCGCCGAGGACGGCTACACGGCGCAGCGGTCCTACTCGGTGGCCTCCGCGCCCGGCGAGCCCCAGGTGGAGCTGTTCGTCGAGCGCCTGGACGACGGGGAGGTCTCCACCTACCTGGCCGACGTCGTCGAGCCCGGCGACCGGTTGGAGGTGCGCGGCCCGATCGGCGGCTGGTTCGTGTGGGACGGCGAGCGGCCGGCGCTGCTGGTCGGCGGCGGCACCGGCGTCGTCCCGCTGGTGGCCATGCTGCGGACCGCCCGCGAGCTCGGCCGCACCGACCTGCTGCGCATCGTCGTCTCCACGCGCACCCTCGCCGAACTGCCCTACGCCGACGAGCTGCTCGAGGCCGGCGCGCTCGTCGTCACCACCCGGGAGCCGCGCGGTCTGCGCCCGGCCGGGCGGCTGACCGCGGCGGACCTGCTGCCGTTGTGCGGACCGGGCCAGACCGCGTACGTGTGCGGGTCGGCCGGGTTCGCCGAGGCGGCCAGTCAGCTGCTCGTCGACCTCGGCGTCCCCGCCCCCGACATCCGGGTCGAGCGGTTCGGCGCGAGCGGGTGAACCTGCCCTCCTGAGGCTCCCGCCCGCGGGTTCCCCGGGGAGGATGGCGACGTGCACACCGAGGTCTGCCCGGTCGAGGCCGTCGACGACGAGCTCCGGGCGCAGCTGCTCACCTGCTGGACCGACGTGACCAACGCCGGCGGGTCGGTCGGCTTCGTCCCCCCGGTGACGGAGGCCGACCTCGCGCCCTACCTCGACGCGGTCATCGAGCGGGTGCACCAGGGGCGCGAGCTGATCGCGCTGCTGCGTGTCGACGGGGAGGCCGCCGGGTTCGCCGTCCTGTCTTTGCCGGTCAGCCCGCTGCGGCGGCACTGGGCCACGGTGCTGCGCGTCCAGGTGCGCCCGGAGCTGCAGGGCAAGGGCCTCGGGCGGGTGCTGATGGCCGGGGTGCACGACATCGCCCGGGAGCGGGGGCTGGAGTTCCTCCACCTCACCGCGCGCGGCGGCACCGGCCTGGAGGCGTTCTACCAGGAGCTCGGTTATCGGGAGTTCGGCCGGATGCCGGGGGCGATCCGCGTGGCGCCCGGCGACGACCGCGACGAGCTGCACCTCACCTGCCGGCTGTGATGACGCGGTGTCCGTCGGCCTGACCCCCGCCCCGGTCCGCTCCCCGCTCCGACCCCTGCTCACACGAGGAAGCAGGGGTGGAGGTCCGAGGGGGGTGCACCCACCGCGGACCGATCCCCGCCCACCGGTCGTCGCGGAGGCTCGACCGCTGCCCACAGGAGTGGCAGCGGTCGAGGTTCGGGGGTTCAGCGCACCACCGGGACTGGCGTCAGGCCAGCGGGTCGCGGCCGCCCAGCGTCCCCTCCGCCGAGAGCAGCGCGAGCCGGGCGAACAGCTCCTCGGCGTACCAGCCCTCCTGCGCGGTGCGGGTGACGACGGCGGCGTGCGGGGCGCGGTCGTAGGCGAAGGAGTTCAGCGCCGAGGCGGAGTCCCAGACGCTGAAGGTGCCCTGCAGCCCGAGCGGAGCCTCCCCGATGCCCAGGGCCATGCGCAGCCCCGGGCTCTCGTGCAGGTCGGCCGAGACCGGCGGGACGGCGCGCCAGAACGTGAGCGCCTTGCGCGGGGTGAGCCGGGCGCGGGTGACCGCGGCGACCGGGCCGTCCCAGCGCTGCGGCCAGGGCTTCCCGAAGGGCTCTTGCCGCGACCAGCGGCCGCGGGCGGCCAGCGGCCGCATCCGGGCGCTCCACTGCTCGTCGGCGATCCGCTGCCACCGGGCGACGACGTCGCCGGTCTCGAAGGCGGCGGCCGCGCGCTCGTCGTCCCACACCGCGAGCAGGGCCCAGCGGCGGGGGTCGGCGTCGCGCACGGTGAAGGTCCGGCCGGTGCCGGTGCCCAGCAGCTTCGCGAACCGCAGGCCGGGGCTGCGGCGCAGCGGACGCCGGTCGGTCGCCATCCGCAGCAGCGCGGTCGGCACCGACCGGCCCGGCACGCCCCACACGTGCAGGGTCGCCAGTCGTCGCGTGGTCACGGGTCCGATCCTCCCCGTCACGGACGGCTCGCGCCGCGTCGGGGCCGTCGTCGAGGACCCTGTCGAGCCGGGACCGCCGCTACCCTGCGTGCTTCCTGTGCTGCGGAACGGGGAGACTGGCATGGCCGACCAGACCGATCGCCGGCAGGACCTGCTGCTGCGGATCAACGCGCGCCGGGCGGGGGTCGAGGCATACCTGCGCCGGCGCCGACCCCGCGTCCGGCGGTGGGCCACGGTGACGCTCGTGCTCACCTCCCTGTCGGCGGTCTTCACCGCCGGGCCCGCGCTCGGCGGGGTGTCGTTCGCCCAGGCGGTCCAGAACCTGCTGGGCCTCGGGAGCACCTCGACGGTGTGGAAGACGCTCTGCTTGCTGGCGCTGCTGGTCTCGGTCGGCGCCACGGTCCTGACCAACATCACCAGGGCGCGCGACCCCGTCGCGGAACTCAGCGCGGTCGAGGCAGCCGACGCCGAACTCGAGGGGCTCGCCACGCTGCTGGAGTTCGGCACCCTCTCCGTCGATGACGGGGTGAAGCTCTACCAGCAGTACGTCACCAAGATCCCGTTCGTGGACGACGCGCCCGCCGTGGCCCGGCCGGGCTGAGCGACGCCGACGTGTGCGGCCGCGGGGAACTCGGGTAGCCCTCGTCCGGTCCCGCCTCCGCCCCGGACCCGGGAGCCGGCGGACCGCCCGAGAGGAGGCCTGCCGTGGCGCAGACCGCACGCGAGGAGCTGGGCGAGACCGACGCCCCGGTCGAGGACGAGGTGGTCCAGGCCTTCGACCGGATCGTCGACGAGGGCGCGCAGCGGCTGCACCGCAGCTGGCGGGAGGTGCTCACGACCGGTCTGGCCGGCGGGCTCGAGGTGGCCACCGGAGTGGTCGCGCTGCTGGCCGTCTACGCCGCGACCGGCAGTCACCTGCTGGCCGGGCTGGCGTTCAGCATCGGCTTCATCGCGCTGATGCTGGCCAAGAGCGAGCTGTTCACCGAGGGCTTCCTCGTGCCGGTGACCGCCGTCGTGGCCGGCCGGGCGAGCACCGGGCAGCTGCTCAAGCTGTGGGCCGGGACGCTGGTCGCGAACCTCGTCGGTGGCTGGCTGGTCATGTGGCTGGTCGTACACGGCCTCCCGGAGCTCGGTGCGACCGCGGTCGAGTCGGGCCGGACCTTCGTCGAGGCGCCGCTGGACCTCGAGGCGGTCTCGCTGGCACTGCTCGCCGGCGCCTTCATCACGCTGATGACCCGCATGCAGCACGGCGCCGACTCCGAGGCCGGCAAGCTCGCCGCGGCGGTGGCCGGGGCGTTCCTGCTCGCCGGCCTGGTGCTGTTCCACTCGATCCTGGACTCGCTGATCGTCTTCGGGGCCATCCACCACGGCGCCCCGTACGGCTACGGCGACTGGCTGGCCTGGTTCTGGTACACGACGCTGCTCAACGTCGTCGGCGGGCTGGTCGTCGTCACGTTCCTGCGGCTGGTGCGCAGCAAGGAGCTCATCCAGCGCGAGCGGTCCGCCGCCGGCCGCTGAGGACGCCGTCCCGCCGAGCCTCCCGCGGGACGCACGGTGCTCGCCACGCTCTCCGGCGTGATCGAGCTCGACGGCCGGCGCGGTCGGCCTCGGCGTCGCGCTGGTCGAGCGCCGCGACGTCTAGGTCGCGAAGGCGGCCGCGTGGAAGGCGCGGAACACCCCCGGCGGCTCCGGTGAGGACCACATCTGGTTGGTGAGCAGGACCGCGCTGGTCCCGGTCGCCGGATCGGTCCACCAGGAGCTGCCCAGGCCGCCGTCCCAGCCGTACGAGCCAGCGGAGCGGCCGCCCGGTTCGGCCCCCTGCAGGGTCCCGCCGCGAGCGAGCGGTGGGGAGCAGGGGGTCCTTCTGCGGTGCGGCGGACGCCGATCCCCAGCCCCCAGCCGCCGCCCTCGTCGTCCACCGGGCCGACCTGGTCGGTCGTCATCGCCCGCACCGTCTCCTCGTCGAGCACCCGTCCGCCGGTCGGCGTGCGGCCTCCGGCGGCCAGCATCCCGGCGAACGCGGCCAGGTCGTCGACGGTGGAGACCAGCCCGTCGCCTCCGTCGGCGAAGGCAGGGGGACGCGCCCACTGACCGTCCGGCGGGTCGTAGACCTCCCGGCTGCCGTCCTCGACGGGTGGGGTCCAGTGCGGCCCGAACCGGTCGCGGGCGTGCTCGGGCACGGCGAAACCGGTGTCGGGCATGCCGAGGGGGTCCAGCACGCGCTCGCGCAGCACCTCGGGCAGCGGTCGGCCGGCGGCCCGCGCCGCGAGGACGCCCAGGACGCTCGCCCCGACGTGGTGCAGCCACCGCTCACCAGGCTGGTACGCCAGCGGGACGGTGGCCAGCCGGCGCAGCCACTCGTCCGGACCCGGCGCGGCCTGCGGGGCCGGTGGGCCGGCCGGCAGGCCGGCGTCGGCCAGCGCGGCCACCGCCGGCGACGGCCAGGGGACGGTGAAGTCCAGGCCGAGGCCCAGCCGGGACGTCAGGACGTCGCGCGCGGTGATCGCCCGGCGGGCCGGCACCGTCCCCGCGAGGGCGTCGGCCGGATCGGCGAGCACCACCCGGTCGGCCAGCTCGGGCAGGTGGGCGTCCACCGGCTCGTCGAGCGCCAGCGTGCCGTCGTCGACCAGGGACAGTGCAGCAGCGGCCACCACGGGCTTGGTGGTCGAGGCGATCCGGAAGACGGTGTCCGGCCGGACCGGGTCGTCCGCGCCCGGCGTGTGCGTCCCCGCCGCACCGCGGGCGACCTTGCCCCCGCGGGCCACCCACCAGGCCGCGCCCGGCACCTCCCCGGCGGCCACCGCACCGGCCACCGCTGCCTCGGCGTCCTCTGCCAGCCCCACGTCGCCTCCCCGGTCCCGGTCCCTGGTCGTTCGACCGGGGACCGGCCGCGGACTCATCGCCCGGCGGCCGCCCGGCGGACCGCGGTCAGGTACCGCTCGGTGGCCAGCCGCTGGACCAGCGTGCTGACCGGCCCGCCGAGGCGGGCCAGCGGCGAGGCCAGCCGGGCGAACACGCGCAGCGTGAAGACGACGTCCCCGCCGGGCTCGAGCCGCACGAGGAACGCCTCCTCGCCGCTCTCCGGGTGGCCGGGCAGCGTGCCGTAGGCGAAGCCGCGCTCGTCGCCGGTCGTCTGCGCCCACACCACGCGGCAGGGGATGTCGTAGCCCAGCCGTGGCAGCCCCGCCGTGAGGACGACGACGGTGCCCGGCTCGCCCGCCGGCCCGGTGGCTCGCACCCGCAGGCCGACGCCGCGCTGCATCCGCCAGTCGAACACCGCCGCCGCGGCCCGCTCGAAGGTCGCCGTCCCCGAGCCGACGACCACCGCGCGCTCGACGGTGCCGTAGCCGGCCGGCAGCGCCGGCTCCCGCGTCCCGCCCACCTCCGGGTAGGTGAACGGGACGTCGGTCAGGTCGGCAGGGTCGGTCGCACGGAGGAGGCCCACGTCCGCAGTGTCCCCGGCGACACCGCGGACCGGCGGTCTGCCCGCCGGTAGGGTCGCGGCCACTGTGCTGCCCGCCGTCACCGCCACCCGCTACGTCACCCCGCTGCGCGAGGGTGGCTCGCTGCCGGGGCTCATGGAGGCCGACGACCTGGGCACCTACGTCGTCAAGTGGCGGGCCGCCGGGCAGGGCGTGAAGGTGCTCGTCGCCGAGGTGGTCTGCGGCGAGCTGGCCCGGGCGCTGTCGCTGCCGGTGCCGGCGCTGGTGACCGTCGACGTGGCGCCCGAGCTGGCGGTGGGGGAGCCCGACGTCGAGGTGCAGGAGCTGCTGCAGCGCTCGGCCGGGGTCAACCTGGGGCTGGACTACCTGCCCGGGGCGCTGGACTTCGAGGCCGGTGCCGACGGCGTCGACCCGGAGCTGGCCGGCCGGGTCCTCTGGTTCGACGCGCTGGTCGGCAACGTCGACCGCTCCTGGCGCAACCCCAACATGCTCTTCTGGCACGGCCGGCTCCAGCTGATCGACCACGGGGCCGCGCTGACCTTCCACCACAACTGGTCCGGTGCGGCCGCCGCGGTGGCCCGCCCGTACGACGCCGCGCAGCACGCGCTGGTCGAGTGCTCGCCCGACGTCCGCGCCGCCGACGCGGCGCTGGGCGCGCGGGTCACCCGGCCGCTGCTGGAGGCGGTGCTGGCGCAGGTACCGGACGACTGGCTGGAGGGCCCGTCCCCGGACGACGCCCCGGACGCGGTGCGCACCCGCTACGTCGACCAGGTGCTGGCCCGGCTGGCCGCCCGCGACGCCTGGCTGCCGCCGCTGGTGACCACCGCGGCCGCGGGCGGGTCGCGCCGCAGGGCACCGCGGGGGGAGAACCGGCCGTCGTGGCTGGGCCCGCCACCGCCGGCAGGGATGAGCCAGCGGTGAGCCGCGAGACCTTCGAGTACGCCGTCCTGCGGGTGGTGCCGCGGGTGGAGCGCGGGGAGTCGCTGAACGCCGGCGTCCTCGTGTACTGCCGGCAGCGGGACTACCTCGGCTCCCGGGTGCACCTGGACACCGACCGGCTGCGCGCCCTGGACCCCACCGCCGACGCCGAGGCGATCCGCCGCGCGCTGCAGGCCGCCGCCGACGTCTGCGCCGCCGACCCCGCCTCGGGCGCCGCCGGGCGGGAGGCGCTGGGCTCGCGGTTCCGCTGGCTCACCGCACCGCGCAGCACCGTCGTCCAGGCCGGGCCGGTGCACACCGGGCTGACCGACGACCCGGACGCCGAGGCCGACCGGCTGCTGGACCTGCTGGTCCTGCCCGTAACCAGGTCCTGACCATCCGTACCCCGGTCCGGGTGAACGGCAGGTGACGAGCGGCTTCACGAGACCCATGCCCGCGCGTCATGCGGGCGTCGGTGCGCCCCGTTAGCGTCCGGGCACCGACGTCTCCCAGAGCCGAGGACCCGATGACGGACATCTCCAACTCCCGCCGCCGCCTCTTCCTGCCCCTGCTCAACTCGGTCCGTCACGGCACTCGCAGCCACACGACCTGCTACTACAAGTGCGGCAACGCGTGCGACGCGGCCGTGCCGAACCGGACGGACAACCCCACGTTCGAGTCCGTCGTCCAGACGGCCCTCAGCCGGCGCGCCCTGCTCAAGGCGGCCGGCGCCGGGGCCCTCGTGGTGGCCGCGGGCCCGCTGTTCCCGGAGTCGGCGGCGGCCGCGCCGGGACGCGGTGGCGCGGCCGGGGACGGTGCCCTCACCTTCGAGCCGGTCGAGCAGAACTTCCTCGACGAGCTCGTCGTCCCGGCCGGTTACGCCTCCGCCGTCGTGATGCGCTGGGGGGACCCGGTCGAGGAGGGGGCGCCGGAGTTCGACGTCGACGCCCAGACCGCCGAGGCGCAGGCCAAGCAGTTCGGCTACAACTGCGACTTCATCGGGTTCCTGCCGCTCGGGCGCGGGCGAGCGCTGCTCGTCGTCAACCACGAGTACACCAATGAGCAGCTCATGTTCTCGGGGGTCGCCGAGGAGGAGGCGCCCACAACCGACGAGCAGAAGCGCGTCGCGATGATGGCCCACGGCATCTCCGTGGTGCAGGTCCAGCGGCAGGGCGACTCGGGTGTGTGGCTGCCGACCCCCGAGCGCGACCGCAACCGGCGGATCACCGCCTCGACTCCCTTCCGGGTCACCGGGCCCGCCGCGGGGTCGGAGTACCTGCGGACGACGGCCGACCCCGAGGGCCGCACCGTCCTGGGCACGCTCAACAACTGCGCCGGCGGCATCACCCCCTGGGGCACGACGCTGCACGGGGAGGAGAACTTCAACCAGTACTTCGGGACGTCCGCGCCGATCACCGAGGACCCGCGGGAGCCCCGCCTGGGCCGGTACAGCGTCAGCGCCGAGGACTCGGCCGGTCGACGGTGGGAGGCCGTCGACCCGCGGTTCGACCTGGCGCAGGAGCCCAACGAGGTCAACCGCTTCGGCTGGGTCGTCGAGGTCGACCCCCACGACCCCACCTCGACCCCGCGGAAGCACACCTCCCTGGGGCGCTTCAAGCACGAGACCGCCAACGTCCGCATCGCCGAGGACGGCCGGGTCGTCGCCTACTCCGGGGACGACGAGCGCTTCGACTACATCTACAAGTTCGTGTCGAAGAAGAAGTACTGCGAGGGCGACGACCGCGCGACGCGGGCGCACAACATGACGCTGCTCGAGGAGGGCGACCTCTACGTCGCCCACTTCGGCGGCGACTCGCCGGCCGCGGAGATCGACGGCAGCGGCACCCTGCCCGCCGACGGCGAGTTCGACGGCACCGGCCGGTGGGTCCCGCTGGTGCAGGACGGCCGCTCGATGATCCCGGGCAAGGACGTCGCCTGGGTGCTGACCTTCACCCGGCTGGCCGCCGACCGCCTGGGCAAGCAGCTCGACGCCAACGGGGACTTCCCCGACCCGGCCAACCCGGTGGTGGTCGACCCGGGGCAGGTCCCCACGAAGATGGACCGGCCGGAGGACATCCAGGTCAACCCCGTCAACCAGCGGGTGTACGCCGCCCTGACGAACAACTCGAACCGGACCGGTCAGGACGGGCGGCCCGGGGCGGACGAGGCCAACCCGGTGAGCCGGTCGTTCGCCTTCGACGCCGAGGACGGCCGGTACGAGGAGCGTCCCGGCAACCGCAACGGCCACGTCATCGAGTGGGAGGAGACCGGCTCGATCGCCGGGGACACCTTCTCCTGGCGGGTCTTCATCCTGGCCGGCAACCCGGAGGACCCCGGGACCTACTTCGCCGGCTACGACAAGTCCCAGGTCAGTGCCATGTCCTGTCCGGACAACCTGGAGTTCGACCCGGCCGGCAACCTGTGGATCTCCACCGACGGCACCGTGCTGTCGACCCGCAACCAGGAGGCGGGCACCATCGGGGGCACGAACGACGGGCTCTTCGCCGTCCCGACCGAGGGCGCGGAGCGCGGGCACCTCAAGGCCTTCCTCACCGTGCCGATCGGTGCCGAGTGCAGCGGCCCGATGATCCCCCGGGACGGACGGTCGGTGTTCGTGTCCGTCCAGCACCCGGGCGAGACCACCGGCTCGACGCGGGACACCCCCACGAGCACCTGGCCCGACCGGCTGGACGAGCGGCCGTTCCCGCGGCCCAGCGTGGTGGTGGTCGCCCGCGAGGACGGCGGCCGCGTCGGCAGCTGAAGCGGCCCCGCTGCAGGGTCCGCGCCGAGCGTGCGGACGTGGCGGGCAGGGGGTCTTCAGCCGGGGAAGAGCTCGTCGACCCGGCGGGCCAGCTGGAGGTCGAGCTCGGTGACCCCGCCCGCGGAGTGGGTCACCAGCGTCAGGTGCAGGGTGCGCCAGCGCAGGTCGACGTCGGGGTGGTGGTCCACCTGCTCGGCCACGAACGCGATGCGCACGAGCGCGGCGACGGCGTCCGGGAAGCCGGGCAGCTCGACGCTGCGGCGGATGCCCGCGCCGTCCCCCGACCACAGCGGCAGGCCGGAGAGGGCGGCGGTCAGCTCGTCGGGGGAGAGGCGGGGCGGTCGGGGCACGGGCCCATCCTGCCGCCCTGGCACGGCCTCGTTCCAGGGGCCCACGGCGTACGGCCCCGTCCCGAGGCTCGCCCTGCGCTCGCGAGGGGTGAGGAGGACGGGGTCCTTGCAGCGTGGGGTGGGACGAGGTCCTTCAGAGGTGCAGCCCGCACTCCGTCTTGCCACGGCCGGCCCACCGACCGGCGCGCGCGTCCTCGCCCGGGGCCACCGGGCGGGTACACGGGGCGCAGCCGATCGAGGCGTAGCCGATCTCCTGCAGCGGGTTGACCGGGACCTGGTGCTCGGCGACGTAGGCGTCGACGTCGTCCTGCGTCCAGGCGGCCAGCGGGTTGACCTTCACCATGCCGCGCTTGGCGTCCCAGTCGACGACCTTCGTGCCCGCCCGGGTGGGCGACTCGTCCCGGCGGACGCCCGAGCCCCACGCCGCGTACCCGGCGAGGGCCTTGGCCAGCGGCTGCACCTTGCGCAGCGAGCAGCACAGGTCGGGGTCGCGGTCGTGCAGCTGCGCGCCGTACTCGGCGTCCTGCTCGGCGACGGTCTGCTCGGGCAGCACGTTGACCAGCGTGATCGGCATGACCCCGCTGACCCAGTCGCGGGTGCCGATGGTCTCGGCGAAGTGGTAGCCGGTGTCGAGGAAGACCACGTTGACGCCTGGGACCGCCCGCGACGCCAGGTGGGAGAGCAGCCCGTCGGCCATGGAGGAGGTGACCGCGAAGTCGTCTCCGAAGGTCTCCCCGGCCCAGCGCAGGACGGCCAGCGCCTGCTCGACGGGGTCGGCGATCCCCTCGAAGCGGGCATCAGCCGCTGCGGCGAGCTCCGGCGTGGGCCGGACGGCGGTCGTCATGGTCGGTGCACTCCTGTCCCGGTGAGCCGGACGGTGAAGGTCCGCAGGCAAGCGGCGCAGTGCCACTCGCTCCCGTCCCCGTGCGGGGTCAGCTCCTCGTCCCCGCAGTACGGGCAGAAGAACACGGGCAGCTGCCGTGCCCTTCCGCCGGCACCTGCGGACTCCTCCGTCACAGCAACCAGGACTCCTCCGCCCGCGCCACGTAGGCGGCGAACCGCTCGCCGGGCTCGCGGCGCTCGAGGTAGCCGCGCAGCACCCGCTCGCAGTAGTCGGCGGTCTCGGCCTTGGTCACCTTGTGGCCGCGGAACTTGCGGCCGAAGGCGGCCTCGGTGCCGAGGTGGCCGCCCAGGTGCACCTGGAAGCCCTCGACCATCTCGCCGCTGTCGTCGCGCACCATCGAGCCCTTGAAGCCGATGTCGGCGGTCTGGAACCGGGCGCAGCTGTTCGGGCAGCCGTTGACGTTGATGCCGATCGGCTCGTCGAAGTCCGGCAGCCGCTTCTCCAGCTCGGCGTAGAGGTCCTGGGCGTGCTGCTTGGTCTCGACGATCGCGAGCTTGCAGAACTCCAGGCCCGTGCAGGCCATCGTGCCGCGGCGGAAGGCGCTCGGGCGGACCAGCAGGTCGTGCTCGGCGAGCGCGGCGACGAGGTCCTCGACCCGCTCGTCCGGCACGTCCAGGATGACCATCTTCTGCTGCGTCGTCGTCCGGGTGCGGCCCTGCCCGTACTCGTCGGCGAGGTCGGCGATCCGGGTGAGCAGGCTGCCGGTGATCCGGCCGGTGCGCAGCGCGAAGCCGACGGCGTTGGCGCCGTCCTTCTGCCGGGCGACGCCGACGTGGTCGCGGGACTCGTGCTTCGGCGGAGCCGCAGCCGGCCCGTCGGGGAGCGCCTCGTGCAGGTACTCGTCCTCCAGCACCTGGCGGAACTTCTCCGGGCCCCAGTCGGCCATGAGGAACTTGATGCGAGCGCGGTTGCGCTGCCGGCGGTAGCCGTAGTCGCGGAAGATCGAGGTGCAGGCCGCCCAGACGTCGGTCACCTGGTCGGGCCGCACGAAGACGCCGACCCGCTGGGCGAACATCGGGTTGGTCGACAGCCCGCCGCCGACCCACAGGTCGTAGCCGGCCTCGCCGTCGGCGTTGCGCACGCCGACGAAGGAGACGTCGTCGATCTCCGGCTCGGTGCAGTGGTCGACGCAGCCGGACATCGACGTCTTCCACTTGCGCGGCAGGTTGCTGAACTCGGGGCTGCCGACGTACTTGGCCACGGTCTCCGCCATGACGTCGGAGGCGTCGAGGACCTCGTCCTCCAGGACGCCGGCCAGCGGGCAGTTCAGCATGCCGCGGGGGGTGTCGCCGCAGGCCTCGGTCGTGGTGAGGCCGACCTCCTCGAGCCGGCGCCAGATCTCGGGGACGTCCTCGATGCCGATCCAGTGGTACTGGATGTTCTGCCGGTCGGTGACGTCGGCGACGTCGCGACCGAACTCGGTGCTGATGCCGCCGA
Organism: Geodermatophilus sp. URMC 65; assembly: GCF_053502545.1. Classification (NCBI taxonomy): domain Bacteria; kingdom Bacillati; phylum Actinomycetota; class Actinomycetes; order Geodermatophilales; family Geodermatophilaceae; genus Geodermatophilus; species Geodermatophilus sp. URMC 65. The sequence continues at coordinate 1,617,991 of NZ_CP199954.1, read as the reverse complement.
TGGTCCGCAGCTGCGCGCTGGTCAGCGCCCCGCCGTCGGTCCGCACCCGCATCATGAAGTAGGAGTCCTCGAGCTCCTCGGGCTCCAGCACGGCGGTCTTCCCGCCGGGGATGCCCTGGGCCCGCTGGGTGTAGAGCCCCATCCACCGCATGCGGCCGCGCAGGTCGCTCGGGTCGATGCCCCCGAAGCCGGTGTGCGCGTAGATGTCGAGGATGCGCTGGCGGACCTCGAGCCCGTCGGAGTCCTTCTTCATCCGCTCGTTGGGGTTGAGCGGCTCCCGGTAGCCCAGCGCCCACTGGCCCTGGCCACGCTGGGGCCTGTTGCTCGTGCGGGGAGTGGTCACGGTGGCACTTCCTTCTGCGCCGGCCGTCGCGGCGCCGGACCGGACGGGATGGGCGCTGCCGGATCGGGAGGCGCAGCGGGTGCTGCGGGGGACCGGGGTCAGCGCGCGGGGCGACAGACCGCGCTGCTGACCAGCGCGAGGTCGATGTGACGGCGCGCGACGAGGAGGAGGGCGCGACCGGTCACGCCCCCATGGTCCCACACGCGGCGGGGCCGGAGGAGTGTGACTCAGGAGACAGGCGCGACGGCCCCGTCCATCGCCTCCCGGATGCGGGCGACCGACTCGGGCAGCGGGGTGACCGAGGTGTCGATGACGACCTCCGCGCGTGCCGGCGGCTCGTACGGGTCGTCGATGCCGGTGAACCCGGTGATCTGCCCGGAGCGCGCCCGCGCGTACAGGCCCTTGACGTCGCGGCCCTCGCAGACCTCCAGCGGCGTGGACAGGTGCACGAGCACGAACCGGCCGTGCCGCTCGACCAGCGCCCGGGCCGCCTCGCGTGCGGCCTCGTAGGGCGCGATCGCCGCCACGACCACGGTGCCGCCGTGCTTGACGACCTCGCCGGCGACGAAGCCGATCCGGCGGATGTTGAGGTCGCGGTCCTCGCGGGAGAAGGAGAGCTCGCTGGACAGGTGGGTGCGGACGACGTCGCCGTCGAGCACCGTCACCGGCCGGCCCTCGGCCTCCAGGTCGGCGACCAGCGCGTCGGCGATCGTGGACTTGCCGGCCCCGGAGAGGCCGGTGAGGAACACGGTGACGCCCGGGCGCGGCTCAGCTGGCATGCCGCCAGTCTCGCCCAGCGCCTCGCGGCCCCGCCGCCCCGCCCCCGGCTCGCCGTCGCCGGCGGAGACCCGTACCCGGACCTGCCCGGCTGGCTGCGGACCTACTTCCTGTCGCTGACCGTGCTCGACCCGCTCGCCGCCCTCCTGCTGGCGGGGCGCCGGCGCAGCGGCGTCGTCCTGGCGGTCGCGGTGCTGGTGTCGGACGCCGTGGCCAACGGGTGGGCCAACCACGCGGTGGACCCGACGGACGGGCTCACGGCCGGACGGGTGGGCCACGGGCTGGTCACCCTCGTGGCGGTCGGTCTGCAGTGGCCACGCCGGGTCTGTGGCGCGCCACGGCCCCCCTCAGTCGCCTGTCGACCCGTCGCTGAAGGAGCGCCACGCCTCCTCGAGCGCGGCCAGCTCGGCGACCGGCGACGGCAGCTTGCCGGCGACGACGTCGGCGAGGGTGACCTCCTCGAGCACCCGCCGGTAGGCCTCCCGCGCGGCCACCCACACCGAGGCCAGCGGGACGGCGGTGCCCGAGTACTCGACGTCCTCCGGACGCTGGCCGTGCACCTCGGCGAGAAAGCCCTGCTCGACGCGCATCACGCGGGCGATGGAGACCTCGGAGGGCGGCAGGGCCAGGCGGTAACCGCCCTCGCGGCCGCGCTGGCTGGTGACCAGCCGGGCGTGCTGGAGGTCGCCGAGGATCGACTGGAGGAACCGGGAGGGGATGCCCTGGGCCGCGGCGATGCGGTCGCAGGTCAGGGCTCCGGGTGCCGCCGCGGCCAACTCCACGGCGGCCCGGACGGCGTAGTCGACCCGGGCGGTGATGCGCACGGCCGCCAGTCTGCCCTGTCTGGGAGGGTGACACCGTGTCTCAGCTGCGTTTCACCACCTTGGTGGAGGCGCCGCTGACCGTGGCCTTCGACGTCGCCCGCGCCCTCGGCCGCCCCTGGCCGGTGCCGCTGGAGGAGGTCGTGTCGGTCCGTCCGACCCGCGACGTGTACGCCGTGGGACCCGGCCGCGGCTGGCGTTGGCTCACCCACTCCCGCCGGTTCACCGCCACCGGCGCCGGCACGCTCGTCGAGGAGCAGGTCGACTGGGCCACCGCGCTGCCGCGCCCGCTCGGGCGGGTGGTGGACCCGCTGCTGCGGCGGCCGGTGCTCCGCGCGATGCGGGCCCACCTCGACGGCTACGCGGCCGCGGCGGCCCGGCGCGCACTCGACGTCGTCCAGGTGGTCGGCGCCGCGCTGGTGGACGGCGACCGGGTGCTCGTGGCCCAGCGGTCGGGCGGGCCCTACGACGGCTGCTGGGAGTTCCCCGGCGGCAAGGTCGAACCGGGGGAGCAGGAGCTCGCCGCGCTGGTCCGCGAGATCGGCGAGGAGCTCGGCGTGGCCGTCGTCCCCCGGGCGTTCCTGGGCGAGGTGGTGCTCGACGGCGTGGTCGCCGGCGGGCTGCCCGGCGCGTCGACGCTGCGGGTGTGGTGGGGCCGGGTGCAGCCCGGCAGCGAGGTGACCGCGCACGAGCACAGCGAGCTGCGCTGGCTGGGCGCCGACGAGCTCGAGTCGCTGGACTGGATCCCCGCCGACCGGCCGCTGCTGCCCGCCGTCCGCGCGCTGCTGGCCCGGCCGGGGCCGGACTGACCGTGGCCGGTCGCGGGACGCTGCACCACGTCGAGCTGTGGGTCGCCGACCTCGCCGCCGCGGAGGCGTCGCTGGGCTGGCTGCTCGCGGAGCTGGGGTGGGCGCCGGAGCGGTCGTGGCCGTGGGGGCGGTCGTGGCGGCTGGGGGAGACCTACGTCGTCCTGGAGAGCGGGCCCGACGTCGTCGAGGGGGTCCACGAGCGCCGTCGGCCGGGGCTCAACCACCTGGCCTTCAGCGTGCCGACCGGCGCCGAGGTGGACGCGCTCGTCGCCGCGGCCGGACGGCGGGGCTGGTCGCTGCTGTTCGCCGACCGGCACCCGCACGCGGGCGGCCCGGAGCACTACGCGGCCTACCTGGAAAACGCCGCCGGGTTCGAGGTGGAGCTGGTCGCCGAGAGCTGGTGACCGGGGGAGCGGGTCCCGTCCGGGCGGGTGCCCGGACGGGACCCACGGCTCACTTGAAGACGTCCTTGACCTTCTCGCCGGCCTGCTTGAGGTTGCCCGAGGCCTTGTCGGCCTTGCCCTCGGCCTGCAGGTCGCGGTCGCCGGTCGCCTCGCCGACGCTCTCCTTGCCCTTGCCCGAGAGCTCCTCGGCCTTGTTCTTCATCTTGTCGACGCCGCTCATGTGAACTCCTCTCCTCGGTCCCATCGGGGTACCCGCGCACGAGGCACCTGACACGCCGGGGCGGTGAGGGCGGAAGACGTCCGGCGGGACCCGCATCCGGGCGGAAGTCCTCAAGAACGGGGCGACCTGGGCGGTGGCAAGTGCGATTCCACCCTGTGGGATGCTGACTCGAGGTCACAAGTCGGTGACGGTCGTGGACGCCCTTCGCGGAGCGCGCCTAGGGTCCCCGCTCGTACCGGGTTGACTCGGTGTGCCCGCACGACCCCGGCCGCCCGTCCGCGGACGCCCGGCTGCCGGCGAACCAGTCCGTTCCCCCCGCGAAGCGGGACGAGGGAGGCATTGCACGTGAGGTTGAGCAAGCGCTTCGCTGCGCTCATCGCGACCGGCCTGTCCGGCGCGATGGTCCTGTCCGCCTGTGGTGGTGGCAGTGACGACGGCGGCTCCGGCGGTGGCGGTGGCGGCGAGGGCGGGGGCACCTTCACCGCCTACATCAACGAGCCGAAGAGCCCGCTCGTCCCCGGCAACACCACCGAGAGCGAGGGCGCCAAGGTCATCGCCGCCCTCTGGACCGGTCTCGTGGGCTACTCCCAGGACGGTCAGGTGGAGTACACCGGTGTCGCGGAGTCGATCGACTCCACCGACAACCAGAACTGGACGATCACGCTCAAGGACGGCTGGACCTTCCACGACGGGACGCCGGTCGACGCGCAGTCCTACGTCGACGCCTGGAACTACACCGCCAACCCGGCCAACGCGCAGGACGGCGGTTCCTACCTGTCCCGCATCGCAGGCTTCCAGGAGCTGCAGGACGGCGCCGCCCAGACGCTGAGCGGGCTGCAGGTGGTCGACGACCGCACCTTCACGGTGCAGCTGAGTGCCCCGTTCCGGCTGTTCCCGGCGGTCGTCGGCTACAACTCGTTCGACCCGCTGCCCGACGCCTTCTTCCAGGACCCCGAGGGCTTCGGCACCCGCCCGATCGGCAACGGCCCGTTCCAGGCCGACAGCGACTACGTCCCCGGCCAGGGCATCACCCTGACCAGGTACCAGGACTACGCCGGCGAGGACGCGGCCCAGGCCGACGGCATGGAGTTCATCGTGTACGCGGACCAGGCCACCGCCTACACCGACGCCCAGGACGGCAACGTCGACATCGTCGACGTCATCCCGCCCGACGTCATCGAGTCGGCCCGAGACGCGTTCGGGGACGGCTTCATCGAGACCGAGGTCTCGCAGATCACCTACCTCGGCTTCCCGACCTACGACCCGCGCTTCGCCGACCCGCGGGTGCGCCAGGCCATCTCGATGGCCGTCGACCGGCAGGCCATCTCCGACGCCATCTTCTCCGGTACCCGCACCCCGGCCGACTCGTTCATCTCGCCGGTCGTCGACGGCTACCGCGAGGGTTCCTGCGAGTTCTGCACGTTCGACCCCGACCGGGCCAACCAGCTGCTCGACGAGGCCGGCTTCGACCGCAGCCAGCCGCTGAACCTGTGGTTCAACGCCGGCGGCGGTCACGACGCCTGGATGGAGGCCGTGGGCAACCAGCTGCGGCAGAACCTCGGCGTGGACTTCTCGCTGCAGGGCAACCTGGACTTCTCCCAGTACCTGCCGCTCGGTGAGCAGAAGGGCTGGACCGGCCCGTACCGCTATGGCTGGAGCTTCGACTACCCGGCCGCGGAGAGCTACCTGACCCCGCTGTTCACGCCGTCGTCGTTCCCGCCGATCGGCTCGAACTACAGCTTCTACTCCAACCAGCAGGTGGTGGACCTGATCGCCCAGGGCGACCAGGCGGCCAGCGAGGACGAGGCCATCGCCGACTACCAGCAGGCGGAGGACATCATCGCCCAGGACATGCCGATGGCCCCGCTGTTCTTCACCAAGATCCAGAGCGTGCACACCGACCGCGTGGACAACGTCCGGATCGACCTGTTCCAGCGTCCGGTCTGGTCCGAGGTCACCGTCACCGGCTGACGGCCGAGCAGGACCGCACCACCCGCCGGGGGCGCCCGTCCGAGCAGGACGGTCGCCCCCGGCGGCGCGCGTGTGCCGCCCAGCGGGCACGATGAACCCCGTGTCACCGGCGGAGCCCGGCGGCACGACGACCCGAGGGGGAACATGGGCCGCTACGTCGCGCGCCGCCTCTTGCTCACCATCCCCGTGCTGCTCGGCGCGTCCTTCCTGATCTTCGGGATGGTGTACGCCCTCCCCGGTGACCCCATCCGGGCACTCGCCGGGGACCGCCCCGTCTCGCCGGCGGTCGTCGAGGTCCTGCGCGAGCGCTTCCACCTGAACGACCCGCTGTGGGTGCAGTACTGGGAGTACCTCAAGGGCCTGTTCCGGGGGGACCTGGGCACCGACTTCCGCGGCCGGCCGGTCCTCGACACGATCGAGCGGACCCTGCCGGTCACCGTCAAGCTGGCCCTGGTGGCCATCGTCTTCGAGGCCGTCATCGGTCTGGTCGCCGGTGTGCTCGCCGGCATCCGGCGCAACAGCGTCTTCGACAACCTCGTGCTGGTCTCGACCACGCTGATCGTCTCGATCCCGATCCTCGTGCTGGCCTTCGTCGCCCAGTTGCTGTTCGGCCTCAAGCTCGGCTGGTTCCCCATCGCCGGGACGCGCGAGGGGCTCTACGGCTACCTGCTCCCGGGCCTGGTGCTGGCGTCGGGCTCCCTGGCCTACGTGGCCCGGCTGACGCGCACCAGCGTCGCGGAGAACCTGCGCGCCGACTACGTCCGGACGGCTCGGGCCAAGGGGCTGCCCAACCGGACGGTGATCGTCCGGCACACCCTGCGCAACAGCCTGATCCCGGTCGTCACGTTCATCGGAGCCGACATCGGCACGCTGCTCGGCGGCGCCATCGTCACCGAAACGGTGTTCAACCTGCCCGGCATCGGACGGGAGGTCTTCGACTCCGTGCGTGCTCAGGAGGGTGCGGTCGTCGTCGGCATCGTGACGCTGATGGTCGCCTTCTTCATCTTCTTCAACCTGGTGGTCGACGTGCTCTACGCCGTCCTCGACCCGAGGATCCGCTATGACTGATCAGCAGCACCTGGACCTGCGGCACGACGAGGTCGAGGCCGGCACCACCACCGGGCTGGCCAGCCCGTCGGTCGACGTCACCGAGTCCCGGCAGAACAGCTTGTGGAGCGACGCCTGGGGCGAGCTCAGGCGCAACCCGCTGTTCTGGATCGGCGCCGTGCTGTGCCTCCTGTTCGTCCTCATGGCGATCGTGCCCCAGCTGTTCGCCCGGGGCGCCGACCCGCGGGCCTGCGACCTGGCCAACTCCAAGGCCCTGCCCTCGGCCGACCACTGGTTCGGCTACGACGTGCAGGGCTGCGACTACCTGGCCAACGTCGTCTACGGCGCGCGCAACTCGCTGATCATCGGTGTCTTCGCCGTCGTGGTCGTCCTCGTCCTGGGCGTCGTCGTGGGCGCCATCGCCGGTTACTTCGGCGGGCTGACGGACGGGGTGCTGTCCCGGATCGCCGACATCTTCTACGCGCTGCCCCTGATCCTCGGCGCCCTGGTGCTCCTGCGAGTGGGGCCGGCCACCGACATCCCGATCATCAACAGCCGGGGACCAGGGGCGGTCGCCCTGGCCCTTGCGCTGTTCGGCTGGATGACAGCGATGCGGCTGGTGCGGTCACAGGTCATCGCGGTGAAGAGCTCCGACTACGTGGCGGCGGCCCGGGCCATGGGGGCGTCGCACAGGCGGATCCTGGTCCGGCACATCCTGCCGAACGCGGTGGCGCCGGTGCTCGTCTACACGACCATCACGATCGGCGTGCTCATCGCCGCGGAGGCGACGCTGACGTTCCTCGGCGTCGGGCTGCAGCGGCCGGCGATCTCCTGGGGACTGCAGCTCGCGGCCGGGCGTGACTCGATCCGCAGCGCCCCGCACCTGGTGCTGTTCCCCAGCATCATCCTGACCCTGACCGTGATGGCGTTCGTGATGATGGGTGACGCCCTGCGCGACGCCCTCGACCCGAGGCAGCGCGCATGACCCGACCCGACCTGTCCGCCTCGCCCGTGCCCGGCGCCGGCGTGGGCACGCCCGTGCTCGAGGTCGACGACCTGCACGTGGAGTTCCGCACCCGCTCCGGTGTGGTGAACGCCGTCAACGGCATCAGCTACAGCCTCGCCGAGGGGGAGACCCTGGCCATCCTCGGCGAGTCCGGCTCCGGCAAGTCGGTCTCGGCTCAGGCGATCATGGGGATCCTCGACAGCCCGCCAGCGGTCATCACCGGCGGGGGGATCCACTTCCAGGGCGACGACCTGCTCCAGCTCCCGCCCGAGGAGCAGCGGAAGGTCCGCGGTCCGGGGATCGCGATGATCTTCCAGGACGCGCTGTCCTCGCTGAACCCCGTCTACAGCGTCGGATACCAGATCGGCGAGATGTTCCGCGCGCACCGCGGGATGTCGAAGCGGGACGCGAAGAAGCGCGCGATCGAGCTGATGGACCGGGTCCGCATCCCCGCGGCCGCGTCCCGGGTGGACGACTACCCGCACCAGTTCTCCGGCGGCATGCGCCAGCGGGTCATGATCGCGATGGCGATCGCCCTCGACCCGCGGGTGCTCATCGCCGACGAGCCCACCACCGCCCTCGACGTCACGGTGCAGGCGCAGGTCATGGACCTGCTCAAGGACCTGCAGCGCGACACCGGGATGGGCCTGATCCTCATCACCCACGACCTGGGCGTGGTCAACGAGGTCGCCGACAACGTGGCGGTCATGTACGCCGGCCGGATCGTCGAGCGCGGCACCGTCGACGACGTCTTCGGCAACCCGGCGCACCCGTACACCGACGGCCTCATGAGCTCGGTCCCGCAGGTGGAGGCCAAGGGCGGCCGGCTGCAGCCGATCGTCGGGCAGCCGCCGAACCTGGCGGCGATCCCCAGCGGCTGCCCGTTCCACCCGCGGTGCTCGCGCCGCCGGCTGGGGGCCGCGGCAGCACCCGGCCGCGAGTGCGCCACCGACATCCCGCCGCTGCGCCTGGTCGTCCCGGGCCGCGAGGCGGCCTGCCACTACAGCGAGGAGGTCCTCGGTGTCTGAAGCCACGACCGGCGCGACCGCCGCATCCACCCCCGGCGAGAAGCTGCTGGAGATCCGGGGCCTGAAGAAGTACTTCCCGCTGACCCAGGGGATCGTCTTCAAGCGGACCATCGGTCACGTCCGAGCCGTGGACGGCGTCGACCTGACCATGCACCGCGGTGAGACCGTGGGCCTGGTCGGCGAGTCCGGCTGCGGCAAGTCGACGGTGTCGAAGCTCCTGGTGGCGCTGGAGAAGCCGACCGACGGGCAGATCCTCTACAAGGGCCGCGACGTCGCGAAGATGAACGGCCGCGCACTGAAGGCCTACCGGCGCGAGGTCCAGATCATCTTCCAGGACCCGTACGCCTCGCTGAACCCGCGGATGACCGTCGGCGACATCGTCGCCGAGGGGTGGTCGGTGCACGCCGACGTCGCCCCGAGGAAGGGCCGGCTGCAGCGCACCCAGGAGCTGCTCGACCGCGTCGGACTCAACCCCGACTACGTCAACCGCTACCCGCACCAGTTCTCCGGCGGGCAGCGGCAGCGCATCGGCATCGCCCGGGCGCTGGCGCTGCGGCCCGAGGTGATCGTCTGCGACGAGCCGGTGTCGGCCCTCGACGTCTCGGTGCAGGCGCAGGTCGTGAACCTCCTGGAGGACCTGCAGGACGAGTTCGGCCTGTCCTACCTGTTCATCGCGCACGACCTGTCGGTGGTCCGGCACATCTCCGACCGGGTCGCGGTCATGTACCTCGGCAGCGTGGTGGAGGAGGGCACCGACGCGCAGGTCTACGGCTCGCCGTCGCACCCCTACACGCAGGCGCTGCTGTCCTCGGTGCCGCTGCACGAGCCGCACCTGCGCGGGCAGAAGGACCGGATCCTGCTCCAGGGCGACGTGCCCAGCCCCGCGAACCCGCCGTCGGGCTGCCGGTTCCGCACCCGCTGCTGGAAGGCCCAGGACATCTGCGCCCAGGAGGCGCCGGCGCTCGTCGACCGCGGCCAGGGCCACCCCTCGGCCTGCCACTTCGCCGAGGCCCGCACGGTCGTCCCCGTCGACGCCGAGTGAGGGGATGACACCGTCCTCCCGGACGACGGACGTCCCGCAGTCGATCATGGGGTTGGTGCCGGTGGCCACGGCGTGTCCGGCCGTGTCGCTCGCTCCAACCCCATGATCGACTGGTGGAGGGGGCGGGCGTGACGGCGTCGTCCTCCGCGATCGCGGGCGTTGCAGGATGGAGCGCGTGACGCCCTCCCGCCGCATGCTCCTGGTGCACGCCCACCCCGACGACGAGACGATCAACAACGGCGCCACCATGGCCCGCTACGTCGCCGAGGGCGCCTCGGTCACCCTGCTCACCTGCACCCTGGGTGAGGAGGGCGAGGTGCTCGTCCCCGAGCTGGAGCTGCTGGCCGCCGACCACGCCGACCAGCTCGGCGGGTACCGGATCAGCGAGCTGAGCGCGGCCATGGCGGCCCTCGGGGTCGCCGACTGGCGCTTCCTCGGCGGCCCGGGGCGCTACCGCGACTCCGGGATGATGGGGACGCCGGCCAACGACAAGCCCCGCGCCTTCTGGCAGGCCGACCTCGACGAGGCGGTCGCGCACGCCGTCGCCGTCGTCCGCGAGGTGCGGCCGCAGGTCGTCGTCACCTACGACGAGAACGGCGGCTACGGCCACCCCGACCACATCCAGGCCCACCGCGTCGCCATGCGTGCCGTGGACGCCGCCGCCGACCCCGCCTACCGCCCCGACCTCGGCGCGGCGTGGGAGGTCGCGAAGGTCTACTGGTGCTGCGTGCCGCGCTCGGTGATGCGGCAGGGCATCGAGGCGATGGCCGCGCTGGGGGAGGCCTCGCCGTTCGAGTCCCTGGGCGAGCTCGACGACGTGCCCTTCGCCGTCCCCGACGAGCTGGTCGCCGCGGCGGTCGACGGGCGGGCGCACGCCGGGCGCAAGGACGCCGCGATGCGCGCGCACGCCACCCAGATCACCGTCGACGGCCCGTTCTTCGCGCTGTCGAACAACCTGGGCCAGGAGGTCCTCGGCACCGAGTACTACCGGCTGGTGCGCGGCCAGCGGGGTCCGGCGGTGACGCGGGAGGGCTGGGAGGACGACCTGTTCGCCGGTCTGGACGCGTGATCCGGAGGCTCGGGGCGGCCCTGCTGGTCACCGTGCTGGCGGCGTGGCTGGCGCTGGTCGAGGTCTTCTGGCTGCCGCTGCGGGTGTTCGGCGTCCCCGTGCCCGTGTCCGTGGTGGCCGCGGTCGTCGGCAACCTGCTGCTGGTCGGCCTGGCCGCGCGGCTGACCGGCTCCCGTCTCGGCGCGGTGCTGCCCGCCGTGGTGTGGCTGGTCGTCGCGGTGGGCGCCAGCCTGCGCCGTCCCGAGGGCGACCTGCTGCTCACCGGCGGCGGCGTCCTCGGGTTCCTCTCGCTGGCCTTCCTGCTGGCCGGGGTCGTGGCCGCGGCCTTCGCCGTCGGCAAGGTGCTCGCCGCGCCGCGGGCGGGCGCGGACCGGCCGTCCTGACGTCGGACCCGGTCAGGACACCACCGCGTCGACCGGCCGGCCGGCCAGCCAGGACACCAACCGGTCGGCCGGCATGGGGCGGGCGATGTGGTAACCCTGCGCCACGTCGCAGTTCCACCGACGCAGGGCGTCGAGTGCAGCCTCGTCCTCCACGCCCTCGACCACCATGGTCATCCCGAGGTCCCGGCTCAGCTGCAGGGTGCTGCGCACGATCGCGGCCGCCTTCGCGTCCGTGGTGAGGGAGGAGACGAAGCTGCGGTCGAGCTTGAGCTCGTCGACGGGCAGCGCGCGCAGGTAGGCCAGCGACGAGTAGCCGGTGCCGTAGTCGTCGATCGACAGCCGGACGCCGAGCCGGCGCAGCGCCGCCATCACCTGCTGACTGCGCGCCGCGTCGGCCATGAGGACGTCCTCGGTGATCTCGAGGACGAGCGCGTCCGCGGGGACGCCGTACGTGTCCAGCAGGAGCTGCACCTGTTCCGGCAGCTCGACGTCCTGCAGGTTGGAGACCGACAGGTTGACCGCCATGGACAGCGAGTGCCCAGCCGCGCGCCAGTCGCGCAGGTCCCTGATGGCCCGCTCCAGCACCTGCAGCGCCAGCCGCCGCATGAGCCCTGCCTGCTCGGCCAGCGGTAGGAACGCACCGGGGGCGAGCAGCCCCCGCTCGGGGTGCTGCCAGCGGACGAGCGCCTCGACGCCGGTGACCCGGCCGGTGCGCAGGTCCAGTTTCGGCTGGTAGTGGTTGTCCAGCTCCTCGGCTTCCAGCGCCACGCGCAGGTCTTCCAGGGTCTGCAGACGGGTGCGCGAGCCGGTGTCCGCGTCGGGTCCCCACACCTCGAAACCGTGCCGGCCCCGCTTGGCTCCGTACATGGCGGTGTCGGCCCGGGCCAGCAGGAGGGAGCGGTCACGGCCGTGGTCCGGGCACAGCGAGATGCCGATGCTCGCGTCGACGGTCAGCGACATCCCGTCGAGGACGAACGCCTCGTGCAGCACGTCCCCGATCCGGACGGCCACCTCCCGGGCGCGGGCCTCGTCGGCATCCGGCAGCAGGACGGCGAACTCGTCGCCGCCCATCCGGGCCAGGAGGTCGCCCGGCCCCAGGGCCTGCTCCAGACGCGGACCGACGAGGGACAGCAGGTCGTCGCCGACGGTGTGACCGAAGCTGTCGTTGACCTCCTTGAACCGGTCCAGGTCGATCATCACGACCGCGCACCGGCGGTCGCCGGTGCCGTAGACGGTGCGCTCCAGCTCCTCGGTGAACCGGCGCCGGTTGGCCAGGCCCGTGAGCGGGTCGTGGTGGGCGTCCCGGGCCAGCTGCTGCAGACGCAGCTGCTCGACCTCGCGCAGCTTGGCGGCCTCCACCACCAGGGAGCCCTCCAGGGCGACCTGCCGGACGCCCTCCTGCATCGCCGGGGACCACTGCAGGGGCGACTCGATCGCGCCGGACACGACCAGGCCGAGCAGCCGGTCGCCGGACAGCAGGGGCACGCTGACGTAGGAGCGCAGCCGCAGCGCGGCGACCAGCCGGGGGTCGAGCAGGTCGCTGGCCTCGGCGTCCTCGACGAAGACCGGACGGCGGTCGCGCACGGTCACCCGCCACAGGGGGACGTCGTCCGCCGCGCTGCCCACGACGCGCTCGGTGATCACCTGCCGGTGCTCGTCCGACCAGTCCAGGTGCTGGACCGACTGCACGATGCCGTCGTCGTCGACGAGGTAGGCGGCGCTGCGCTCGGTGCCGGTCAGGTCCTGCACGGCGCGGGCCAGGACCTCCGCCGCCTCGTCCGCCCCGATGGCCCCGGAGCCGTCGACCAGCATCTGCCGGACGGCGCGGGCCGTGCGCAGCGAGGCCGCGCGGGCCTCATTGGTCCGGGCCTGCTCGATCACGCTGCCAAGGTGGGCGCCGGCGGCGGCAGCGAGCCGACGGACGTCCTCGGAGAAGGGGCGCAGCCGGGTGCTGTCGAGCGTGAGGACGCCCGAGACGTGCGGCCGGCGGCCCAGCGGGACGGCGAAGGCCGAGGCGATGGAGAACTCGTCCGCCCACCAGCCCGCCAGCAGTTCGGAGTCCCGGTCGGCGGCCAGCGGCTGACCGGTGCGGAGCACCACCTCGGCCAGCTCGAGCGGGACCGGGGCGTTGCGGAACAGCCGCCAGGTCTCGGCGTCGCGACGCCCGTCGGCGTAGCTGGCCATGCGCGGGACCAGGCGGTCGTCCTCGAGCAGGAACACGCACGCGCGCTCCGCCTCGCCGAGTTCGGCCAGCAGCTCGCAGGCCGCCGCGAGCAGGTGCTCGGTCGACTCGGCCCGGGCGGCGGTCTCGATCAGTCCGAGCAGCACCTCTGCCTGCGCCAGCCGCCGGGTCTCCGACCGGCGCGTCCATGCCGCTGACAGCGCACGGGCGATGGCCGGCGCGGCCTGCTCGACACGCTCCCCGGCCGCCGCGGCCGGCTCGACGGTGAGCACCCCGACGACCCGGTCGCCGAACAGCAGCGGCTCGCCGTGGACCGATCGGACGCCGAGCCGCGCGGCGATCCCGGGCGCGATGGCATCGGGGTCCCCGTCCTCCACCCGCACCGGCCGGCGGTCGTGCACCACGGCCGACATCAGGGGGGAGCCGGCCACCGGCACCGCGTGGTGCAGCACGAGGGGCCCCGAGCCCGGCGTCGTCTGGGCCGACACCGACTGCCGGTAGGCCACGACCGTCTCGGTCGTGGCCTCGTACACCCACACGACGACCCGGGCCGCGCGGACCTGCTGCCGCACGCGGGTCAGGAGCCGTTCGACCGCGGTCTCTGCGTCGTACGGGGCCGACGCTTTGGCAGTGAGGAGCCTGGCAACGGACACGTCTCCGGTGTCGGCCGTCGTCGCACGGGTGTTGAGCCGGCCGACCCGCTCTGCCCCCAGCGGGTGACCACGCCGCGGGTCGGCGTCAGGCCGGTGCGTACCGGTAGTGGTAGCGGTGGTGCTCGATGAGGCCCGCCTGCCGGTAGAGCGCCCGCGCGGGGGTGTTGGACGCCGACACCTGCAGGTACAGCCACTGGGCGCCGCGCCGAGCACCCCAGCGCTGCAGCGCGGCCATGACGGCGGTCGCCAGCCCCTGCCGGCGGTACCGCTCTTCGACGGTGACCGCGGCGACGCCGAGCCAGCCGTCGGTGACCACCCCGCGGGCGACGGCGGCCAGCGGGGCCGGCGGCGGGTCGAGGCGCACCGAGGCGAAGACGACGTCCTCGGCGTTGACGAGCACGCCGCGGGCGGTGGGCGGCAGCGGCCGGCCGCGGTGCCGGTAGCCGGCCAGCCAGGCGTCGTCCGGCTCGGGGGAGAGGTCGACCGGGACGCCGTCGGCCGGCACCGGCGTGAGCGGCCCGGTCAGCACCAGCACGTCCTCGTCGCGCTCCCACCCGGCCACGGCGAAGGCGTCGTCGGCGGCGCGGGACTGGCGGCCCGGCAGCATCGCGCACGGCCGCAGCCCGCGGTCGGTGTACCAGCGCGTGACGGCGTCCACCGCGTCGGGCAGCGGCATGCCGGGGTCGCCGACGACCAGCGCGGAGTTGGCCCGGCCGGTGAAGCCGCCACCCGCGCGCAGCAGCCACTCGCCGAGCGGGGCCTCCTCCGCGCCGCGCCAGCCGCGGGTGGCCAGGCGCTCGAGGCCTGCGACGTCGAGGGGTGACCGGCTCTGTCCCACGGTCCGATCCTGCGCCGTCGGCACGGGGGCCATCCGACGGGGTCTCACCCGGCCGGGGTCGACCGGGCCACCCGTTCCGTTTCACGAGAGCGCCACGGGCCATACTTGAGGCCAGAGACGACCGGCCGTCGCGCCGGCGGAGCAGCCCCGCACGTCCCCGGGAGGGAACACCCGTGACCTACGTCATCACCCAGGCCTGCGTCGACGTCCTCGACAAGGCGTGCATCGACGAGTGCCCGGTGGACTGCATCTACGAGGGCGACCGGATGCTCTACATCCACCCCGACGAGTGCGTCGACTGCGGCGCCTGCGAGCCGGTGTGCCCGGTGGAGGCCATCTACTACGAGGACGACGTCCCGGACAAGTGGAAGGACTTCTACAACGCCAACGTGGAGTTCTTCTCCGACCTGGGCAGCCCCGGTGGTGCCGCCAAGACCGGCAAGATCGGCAAGGACCACCCGCTCGTGGCCGCGCTGCCGCCGCAGGGTGAGGGTCACTGACGACCACCACCCCGGGGACGGCGGCCGGTCGGCTGCCCGACTTCCCCTGGGACTCGCTGAGAGCAGCGCGGGCCGAGGCGGCCGGGCACCCCGGCGGCGTCGTCGACCTCTCCATCGGGACGCCGGTCGACGACACGCCTGACCTGCTGGCCACCGCCCTGGCCGGTGCGGGCAACGCGCCGGGGTACCCGACCGCGCTCGGCGCCGCCGCGCTGCGTACCGCGGCGGCCGGCTGGCTGCAGCGCCGGCTGGGCGTGCGGCTGGCCGACCCGCTCGGCGCCGTCCCCTCCGTGATCCCCACCGTCGGGTCCAAGGAGCTGGTCGCGCTGCTGCCGACCCTGCTCGGGCTGCGCGGCGCCGGCTCGGTGCTGATCCCCGAGGTCGCCTACCCGACGTACGAGGTCGGTGCGGTGCTGGCCGGGCTCACCGTGCGGCGGACCGACACCCCACCGGACGACGCCGCCGGCGTGGTCCTGGTGTGGCTGAACTCGCCGGGCAACCCGCACGGCCGGGTGCTGACCGACGAGGAGCTGCGCGCCTGGGTGGCGTGGGGCCGCGCGCACGGCGTGCCGGTGGTCGCCGACGAGTGCTACGTCACCCTGGGGTGGGACGTCGAGCCGCGCTCGGTCCTGCACCCGTCGGTCGCGGGGGACGACCACACCGGGCTGCTCGCGGTGCACTCGCTGTCCAAGCAGTCGACCGCCGCGGGGTACCGCGCAGGGCTGCTCTCGGGCGACCCGGCGCTGGTCCGCCAGGTGTGGGAGGTGCGCCGGCACCTCGGGCTGCTGGTGCCCACGCCGGTGCAGGCCGCGATGACCGCCGGGCTGGCCGACGACGCCCACGTCGACGAGCAGCGGGAGCGCTACCGCGCCCGCCGCGACCGGTTGGCCGCCGCCGTCCGGGCCGCCGGCGCGCGCATCGACCACTCCGAGGCCGGGCTGTACCTGTGGGTCACCCGCGACGAGGACTGCTGGACGACGATCGACTGGCTCGCGGGTCTGGGCATCGTGGCCGCCCCGGGCTCCTTCTACGGCCCGGCGGGTGGGCGGCACGTGCGCATGGCGCTCACCGCCACCGACGAGCGGATCGACGCCGCCGTGGAGCGCCTCGCCGGCTGAGCGGGGGCACCACCGGCCCGGCTCAGCCGCAGAGCACGGTGTCGAGGTCGAGCGCGGCCACCAGCTCGACGGCCACGCCCTCGTGCTTCTGGTAGGCCTCCGGGAACGCCGAGCGCTGCACGGCATCGGCTGCCTCGGTCAGCCGGCGGGTGTCCCACCCGGGGACCTGCACCAGGCCGTCGTAGAACTTCCCGGCGGCGTAGACGGGGTCCTGCACCTGCGCGGGCGTCCCCCAGCCCTGCGAGGGGCGCTGCTGGAACAGGCCGAGGGAGTCCCGGTCGCCGTAGTCGAGGTTGCGCAGCCGGGACTCCTGCATCGCCGTGGCCAGGGCGATGACGACGGCCCGCTCCGGCAGGCCGCGTTCGTGACCGACCTGCGCGATGGTCCGGGCGTTGCCGATCTGCTCGCCGGTGAGCCGGATGCCGGTCGCCGGCAGCGTGCACTCCGCGGTCGCCATCGGGACGTCCTCCCCGTCGGCGTGGACCGAGAGCGCCACGAGCGCGACCACGGCGAGCACTGCCGCGAGCCACCCCCAGGACGCCGCGGTCCGCGTGGGCCCACGGCGGACCGGGGCGGGCCGTCCGGACGGGCGGCGCCGGGCAGCCGGGCGGCGCGCCGGCGGCCGGCGCGCGGACGTCGTCCGCCGTGCCGTCGCGCTGCGTGTGCTGCTCATCGTCCGCGACTGTAGGGGCGGATCCTGGACGGATCCTGGACTCGCGGCAGTGGTGTCGTACCCGCAGGGTCCCGCCGGCCCCGTCCAGAGGCTCGCCGCGAGCCTGGTGACGTGCTGGAACGGCCACCCTCCAGGGTCCCGCGCCGAGCTCGCGAGGCGTGGGGGGAAGGGTGGTCCTTCAATTGCTGTGCAGCGCCGCGTTCAGCTCGCCCCAGGTGCCGGTCCGCGGCAGGGCCTCCAGCGCACCGGAGACCGAGTTGCGCCGGAACAGCAGCCCGTCGCGCCCGGAGAGCTCGGCGGCCTTCACCACCGAGCCGTCGGGCAGGGTCACCCGCGAGCCGGCGGTCACGTAGCAGCCGGCCTCCACGACGCAGTTGTCGCCGAGGGAGATGCCGATGCCCGCGTTGGCGCCCAGCAGGCAGCCCGAGCCGATCGAGACGACCTCCTTCCCGCCGCCGGAGAGGGTGCCCATGATCGAGGCGCCGCCGCCGATGTCGCTGTCGGCGCCGACGACGACGCCCGCGCTGATCCGGCCCTCGACCATCGACGGCCCGAGGGTGCCGGCGTTGTAGTTGACGAAGCCCTCGTGCATGACCGTCGTCCCCTCGG
This sequence comes from Geodermatophilus sp. URMC 65, assembly GCF_053502545.1. Taxonomy (NCBI): domain Bacteria; kingdom Bacillati; phylum Actinomycetota; class Actinomycetes; order Geodermatophilales; family Geodermatophilaceae; genus Geodermatophilus; species Geodermatophilus sp. URMC 65. Next base: position 1,600,498 of record NZ_CP199954.1, on the reverse strand, counting down.
CCAGGTGGGCGCCCAGCCGCACGCGGTCGCCGTCGGCGACGCGGACGCCGGAGGGGATGACGTAGTCCACCATCCGCGGGAACTTGTCGACGCCGAACACCGTCACGTGGCCCAGCGCCGCGCGCAGCCGGTGGACGTTGAACGTCGCCGCCTCGACCGGGCCGGCGCTGGTCCAGGCCACGTTGGTCAGCAGGCCGAAGACGCCGTCCATGTTGATGCTGCGCGGGGTCACCAGCCGGTGGGAGAGCAGGTGCAGCCGCAGCCAGACGTCGTGGGTGTCGGTGGGCGGCGCGGCGAGGTCCGGGATGACCGTCCGGACGGCGATCACCTCGACGCCGCGTGACTCGTCGCTGCGGACCAGGCCGCCGTAGTCGGGGCCGAGCTCGCCGGAGATCTCGAGCGCACCCAGCCGGGTGGTGCCGGGGCGCGCGCCCTCGGACGCGCCGAGCCGCGGCTCGGGGTACCAGGTGTCGAGCACCGTCCCGGTGGGGGTGACGGTGGCCAGACCGGCGGCGACGGCGGAGAGCGGGGCGGAGTCGGTCACGGGGACGACGCTACCGAGCGCCGGTCCCGCGCTGCCGACTCGGTCGGGGGCCGGGGTCCCACGGCCCGACAGCCGGCGATGATCAGGTCAGCTGGTCGTTCGAGGTCCGGGCTCGGCACCAGTCGTGAGCCCGGACCCGGAGCGGTGAGCCAGGACGGCGGGACCCGACGCGTCGGCGCGCTTGGGTGAACGGTGGGCGACGGGCCGGTGCCGCTGGCGCGCTGTGGCGGCTCGGTCACGGCGCCACCGTAGGCTCGGGAGTCGTGACCGACCTGCCCCCGCTGGACCCCGCGGCCGACGTCCTGACGCTCACCCGCGCGCTGGTCGACGCGCCGTCGGTGTCGGGCGGCGAGGGCCCCCTCGCCGACGCCGTCGAGGCGGCGCTGCGGGCGCTCGGCGGTCTGGAGGTCGAGCGGGTCGGCGACGCGGTCCTCGCGCGGACCGACCTCGGCCGGCCCACCCGGGTGGTCCTCGCCGGTCACCTGGACACCGTGCCGATCGCCGACAACGTCCCCAGCCGCCTCGACGAGGCCACCGGCCGGCTCTACGGCTGCGGCACCAGCGACATGAAGGCCGGCGACGCGGTGATGCTGCGGCTGGCCGGGCGCTTCGGTGTCCCCGGCGCCGAGCCCGCCCACGACCTGACGTTCGTCTTCTACGACAACGAGGAGGTCGAGGCCGTGAAGAACGGCCTCGGCCGGGTGGTGCGGGAGCGCCGCGGCTGGCTCTACGGCGACCTGGCGATCCTGCTCGAGCCCACCGACGGCGAGATCGAGGGTGGCTGCCAGGGCACCCTGCGGGCGGTGCTGGAGGTCCCCGGCCGGCGCGCCCACAGCGCCCGCAGCTGGCTCGGGGTCAACGCGATCCACGGCGCGGCCGGCATCCTCGCCACCCTCGCGGCCTACGAGGCGCGGGAGGTCGACATCGACGGCTGCGTCTACCGCGAGGGGCTCAACGCCGTCCGCATCGAGGGCGGCGTGGCCGGCAACGTCGTCCCGGACGCCTGCACGGTGACGGTGAACTTCCGCTACGCGCCCGACCGCGACGAGGACGCCGCCGAGGCGCACGTCCGCGAGGTCTTCGCCGACGCGCTCGCCGCCGGGGTGACGCTGACCGTCGTCGACAACGCCGGCGGGGCCCTGCCGGGGCTGGCCGACCCCGCGGCCGCGGCCTTCGTGGCCGCCGTCGGGCGCCCGGCCCGCGCCAAGCTCGGCTGGACCGACGTCGCCCGCTTCGCCGCGTTCGGCATCCCGGCCCTCAACTACGGCCCCGGGGACCCGCAGCTGGCCCACACCCGCGAGGAGCACGTCCTCGTCGACCGGCTGCAGCCGGCCGAGGACGCGCTCGTCGCCTACCTGTCGACGCCCACGGACCAGGAGCGCGCATGACCACCACGCCCGAGCCCGCCAACGCCCGCAAGCCCCGGCCCACCCGCCACCGCGGCCCGGTGATGCTGCGCGGTGGCGAGCCGGACCCCCGCCTGCAGGGGACGACGACCGACGCGCGGCTGCTCGACCGCCGCGGTCCGACCGACTGGGTGCACACCGACCCGTGGCGCGTCCTGCGCATCCAGAGCGAGTTCGTCGAGGGCTTCGGGCTGCTGGCCGAGCTGCCGCGCGCGGTGAGCGTCTTCGGCAGCGCCCGCACCCCCCAGGACTCGCCGCACTACGCCTCGGGCGTGGCGATCGGCGCGGCGCTGGCCGAGGCCGGCTACGCGGTCATCACCGGCGGCGGTCCGGGCGCGATGGAGGCGGCCAACCGCGGCGCGTCGGAGGCCGGCGGGCTCTCGGTCGGTCTGGGCATCGAGCTGCCGTTCGAGCAGGAGCTCAACGAGTGGGTCGACGTCGGCATCGCGTTCCGCTACTTCTTCGTCCGCAAGACGATGTTCGTGAAGTACGCGCAGGCCTTCGTCATCCTGCCCGGCGGCTTCGGCACCCTCGACGAGCTGTTCGAGGCGCTCACCCTGGTGCAGACCCGCAAGGTGACCCGCTTCCCGGTGGTGCTGTTCGGGTCGGAGTACTGGTCGGGGCTGGTCGACTGGCTCCGGACGACGATGGTGCCCGCGGCCACCATCAAGGACACCGACCTGGACCTGTTCACGGTGACCGACGACGTCGACGAGGTCGTGCGGATCGTCCAGGAGGCCGAGAAGGCGCGGCAGGCCGGCGACAACGGCGGCGGGATGCGGGCCTTCCCGGTCGACGACAGCCCCAGCGACGCGTGATGACACCCGAGGGAAGGGCCTGAGGTCGCGGTGCTCGAGGCGGTCGTCTTCGTCCTCACCGTCGCGGTGGTCGGCGGGCTGCTGTTCCTCGGCGGCTCGGTGCTGCTCGGCCGGGGGGAGACCCAGCCGCCGGCCGATCCGGACCGCTCGCCGCTGGAGCTGCCCGAGGACCGGCCGGTCACCGCGGACGACGTCCGCGGGGTGCGCATGTCGGTGACCGTCCGGGGCTACCGGATGACCGAGGTCGACTGGCTGCTCGAGGAGCTGGCGCAGGCGCTCGAGGAGCGCGACGCGGAGGTCGCGGCGCTGCGCGCCCGGCTGGAGGAGGCCGGGCGTGCGCCCGGCTCGGACGACGCCCCGGCGGGCGGGAACGGAGCGCGGACCGATGCGTGAACTGGTGGAGCGGGTGGTCGTGGACGCCCCGCCGCAGCAGGTGTGGGCGGCGCTCACCGACTGGACCCGCCAGGGCGAGTGGATGCTGCTGACCGACGTCGAGGTCACCGGCGGGGACCCGCACGCGGTCGGCGGCCGGCTGGCGGCGCGCACCGGCCTGCCCGTGCGGGGACGGCGCCTGGGCGTGCTGGACACGATGGTCGTCACCGAGTGGGACCCGCCGCGGCGCGCCGTCGTCCAGCACACCGGTCGGATCATCCGCGGGCCGGGCACCTTCGAGGTCACGCCGCAGGGCGCGGGCTCGCTGGTGACGTGGACCGAGCAGCTGTGGCTGCCCTTCGGGCTGCTCGGGCAGGCCGGCTGGCCGCTGGTCAAGCCGGCCGCGGTGGCCGGCGTCCGCCTCTCGCTGAAGCGCTTCGCCGACTTCGCCCGGCGCTACACCGGCCGCGCTTGACCCGGCCCCTGGGGCCGGTCCGAGGGTGAGCGGCGTGGACGAGCACCTGCTGCGGGTCGGGGAGTTCCTGCGCCGCACCCGGCTGTCGCCCAAGGCGCTGCGGCTCTACGGCGCCCGCGGGCTGCTCGTGCCCGCGCGCGTCGACGGGCACTCCGGTCACCGCTGGTACGCCCCGTCGCAGGTGGCCCGCGCCCGGCTGGTCGGGCTGCTGCGCCAGGCCGGCATGCCGCTCGCGCGGGTGCGGGAGGTGGTCGACCTCGAGCCGGCCGACCGGCTGGCCGCGGTCGACCACTGGTGGGCCGGCGTCGAGGACGACGTCGCCCTCCGGCGGGCGCTCGTCCGCTCCCTGCACCGGCGACTCGCCGGCGACGACGACCCCCCGGAGGCCCCCGTGCACGACGTCGCCCTGCGCACCACCGACGAGGCCACGCTGCTGACCACGCAGCGGCGGCTGACCGTCGAGGAGCTCGGCACCTTCATCGGCGACGCCGCCCGCGCCCTCGAGGAGCACCTCGCGGCGTCGGGTGCGACCCGCGCCGGCGCGCTGCGGGTCGTCTACCACGGCATGGTCACCGCCGACAGCGACGGCCCGGTGGAGGTCGCCGTCCCGTTCGCGGGCACGGTGCGGCCGGCGGGGGAGCTGCGGGTGCGGCGGCAGCCGGCCGGTCGCGAGGCGGTCACCGTGCTGACCCGCGCCGAGGCGGAGTTCCCGCGCATCCTCGACGCCTACGACGCCGTCGCCCGCTGGTGCGACGCCGCCGGGCTGGAGCGCACCGGCAGCCCCGTCGAGGTGTACCTCGGCGGCCGGGACGTCGTCCCCGACGAGCCGCACCTCGAGGTGACCTGGCCGGTCAGCTGAGGGCGTCTCGCCGGGTGCGGGCGAAGGCCAGCGCCTCGCGCGCCAGCGGCAGGTCGGTGGCCGGCTCGCCGTCGGCCAGCGCGACCCACTCGCGGTAGGGCCGGCCCCGGCCGCCGAACGGCCCGCCGCGCCCGTCGGCGCACAGTGCGGCCACGCGGTCCTCGGGCAGCTTGAGCACCAGCGCGCCGCGCACCACCATCGCGAACGCCGCGCCGTCGACCTTCAGGGCCCGGGACCCGAACCGGCGCGGAACGGTGGGGTCGGGGAGCGTCACGTCCGGCTCGCCGGCGAGGGTGTCGACGAGGGCGGCGAGGCGGTCGGCGGCGTCCACCCGCTCATGCTGCCCCGACGGCCGCCGCCGCGGGTGCTCCCGCGGCCCGGACGGCGGCGCGGCTGGTGTACCAGCGCCGCCACAGCACCGCGGCGACCACCAGGGTGACGAGGGTGCCGCCGTCCCACATGAGCCGCGCGCCCTCCGCGGCGTGCGCCACCCCGGGCAGGGGCGCGGCGTAGAGCCACTTCGCCAGGACGTCGTGGGCGGCCGCGCCGGCGGCCAGCGCGGCGGCGCGCACGCCGACCCCGCGACGGTGCGGCGCCGGGTCGACGGCCAGCACCGCGGCGGTGGCGAGGTACCCGCTGACCAGCACGTGCAGCGCCACGAGCGCGCCCAGGGCCGGCTGGTGGACGACGGCGGCGTGCAGCCCGGTGCCGTACAGCAGCCAGAGCCCGGCGGCGTTGGCCGGGACGGCGACCAGCGGGTCGCCCGCCCAGCGCAGCGGCGGGGTCCGCAGCAGGCGGGCCAGCCGCCGGGCCGCGTCGACCGGCAGCGTCCGCAGCGCCAGGGTGACCGGGGCGGCCAGCACCAGCAGCAGCGGCGCGACCATGCCCAGCAGCAGGTGTCCGGCCATGTGGGTGCGCAGGTCGCCGTGGGCGGTCGAGAGCACGACCCCGACCCCGGCCGCGGCCAGGCCGGTCAGCCAGGACGTCGTCCGCCGCAGGGGCCAGGGCGTGCGCCAGCCGGCCGCCACGTACAGCGCGCCGGCGGCCAGCAGCGCCAGGACGGCCAGCCCGGTCACCGGGCCGCACGGCGGCGGGCGCGCAGCAGCAGCGCCGCGCCGGCGGCGAGGAGGACGACGGCCGAGGCGTTCCAGGCCAGGTCGTAGCCGGTGAGGTCGACGCCGTAGCGGACCTGGTGCACCCGCAGCAGCTTGTGGTCGACCACGCCGTCCCACAGCTGGAAGGCGCCGGCACCCAGCAGTACCAGTGCCCACCACCGGCTGACGTCGAGGGCACCGCGGCGGCGGAGGTCGGCCAGCAGGGCCAGCCCGGCGACGACGGCCGAGAGCGAGGCCGCGTGCAGCAGCCCGTCGGAGACCAGGCCCGCCGTGCCCCCGGCGCGGTCGTAGAAGGAGTGCCAGGCCAGCAGCTGGTGGAAGACGATCTCGTCGACCGAGCCCATGAGGCCGGCGCCGAACAGCAGCCCCGAGGCCGTCAGCCGCCGTCCGGACGGGGGAGGAGCGCGCACCGTCGGGCGGTGCCCGGTGCGAGGGACGGGAAACGCCCGGGCAGGATGGCGGGGTGCGGGAGTGCGGCGAGGCGCGGGGGCAGCGGTGAGCCGGCGGGGCTGGGCGCTGTTCCTGGCGATGTCGCTGATCTGGGGCGTGCCGTACCTGCTGATCAAGGTGGCCGTCGAGGAGCTGCCGCCCGTGGTCGTCGTCTTCGGCCGGTGCGTGCTCGGCGCGGCGCTGCTGCTGCCCTGGACGGTCGCCCGCGGCCAGCTGCGCCCGGCGCTGCGGCGCTGGCGGCCGCTGCTGGCCTTCACCGTGCTGGAGATGACCGGCCCGTGGCTGCTGCTGGCCTACGCCGAGCAGACGCTGTCGAGCTCGCTCACCGGCCTGCTCGTCGCCGGGGTGCCGTTCGTGGCCGCGCTGGCCGGCCGGCTGACCGGCGAGGAGGAGCGGCTCGGCCGCGTCCGGTTGCTCGGCATGGGTCTGGGCGTGGCCGGCATCGCCGTGCTGCTCGGCCTGGACGTGGAGGGCATCGCGCCGCTGCCGCTGCTCGCGGTCGCGCTGGTCGTCGTCGGGTACGCCACCGCGCCGCTCATCGTCAGCCGCGCGCTCCCCGACGTGCCGGGCGTGGCCGCCAGCGCGGTGGCGCTCACCGTCACCGCGCTGGTCTACGCACCGTTCGCCGTCCCCCGGCTGGGCGCGGCCGCGCGGGCGCCCGCCGACGCGCTGATGGCCGTGCTCGTCCTCGGGGTCGTGTGCACCGCCGTGGCGCTGGCGCTGTTCTTCGCGCTGATCCGCGAGGTCGGCCCTCAGCGCGCGCTGGTCATCACCTTCCTCAACCCGGCCGTGGCGGTGCTGCTCGGCGTGCTGCTGCTCGACGAGCCGTTCACCCTCGGCCTCGCGGTCGGCCTGCCGGTCGTCGTGCTCGGCTGCGTGCTGGCCACCCGCCGCAGCCCGGTGCGCCGCGACCGCACCGAGCTGGGGGACGTGGACGCCGCCGTCCCCTGAGTCCCCCGTCCGGGTGGGGCCGTCGGGCTCGCCTCAAGCAACGTCCCGGTGCGTGTCGAGGACGACTCCGGCACCCGCCGGTCCGCGGGCGCCTCCGGCAGGAGGGACGCGACAGATGCGCGACGCCGGGGCTGCTCAGCGCGCAGCCGGGCGCTCCCGGAGCCGCCTGCTGCGGCTGCTGGCCGTCGTCCTCGCCGTGCTCGCCGTGGCGCTGGGCGGGCAGCCCGTGCCCGCACCGCGGCTGGAGACGGTGAGCACCCAGGACCCGGCGCCACCGGCGAGCGTCGTGGTGACCGGTACCGACCGGGCCCTGGCCGTCACCTGGACCGCGTCGGCCGAGACCGCCACGAGCGGCTACCAGGTGTTCGTGGACGCCGAGACGACGCCCCGGGTCACGACGAACGCCGCCACCCGGACCGCGACCCTGACCGGGCTGGTCAACGGCCGGGAGTACACGGTCACCGTCCGCACCGTGACCAGCGAGGTCGTGTTCCTCTTCCCCACCACGTACGTGGGCCAGGCCAGCACCCCCGTCCGCGGCACGCCGCGGGACACCGTCGCACCGGCCGCCCCCACCGGCGTGATGGCTGCGCGCGGCGACGGGCGGGTCGACCTCACCTGGACGGCGAACGGCGAGCCCGACGTCGCCGGCTACCGCGTGCTGCGCGACGGCGCCGTCCTCACCACGGTGACCGGGACGGCCTACACCGACACCGCCGTCGTCAACGACACGACGTACGGCTACGCGCTGGTCGCCGTCGACACCTCGGGCAACGCCTCGGGGCCGTCCGGGGCCGCGGCGGCGCGGCCCCCCGACCTGACGCCTCCGGCCGTGCCGGCCGGGTTCACCGCCGTCCGCGGCGACGGGCAGGTCTCCCTCTCCTGGACGGCGGGTCCCGAGCCCGACCTGGCCGGTCACGTGCTGCTGCGCGACGGTGTGGAGATCGCGACACCGGCCGGGTCGACGTACACCGATCCCGGGCTGGCCAACGACTCGACGTACGCCTACGCGCTGGTCGCGGTGGACGCCCACGGCAAGCGCTCCGGCTCCGCCACGGCGAGCGCCACGCCCACCGACCTCACCCCGCCGCCCGCCCCGACCGGCGTGACGGGGGTGGACACCGTCACCGGCGCCGTCGTCCGCCTGGGACGGGGCAGACGACGGTGTGGGAGCACCAGGTCGAGCTCGCGACCCGACCGGCCGCTACGCCCTCTACGCCACGACTGCGGCGGCGCTGCCGGCCGACACCAACGGGCACACCGACCACTACCGGCGCGACCTCGACGGCGGCATCCCGGGGCCGCTCGTGCTGGTGACCGCCGACGCCTCCGGGCGCCCCACCACCGGCCCCACCGGCGCGATCACTCCGGCCGAGTACGGGCGGCTGGTGGCGGTCACCGGCGACCGGGTGCTGGTGACGACGTCGCAGCCGCTGACCGCGGCCGACGTCAACCGGCTGCGCGACCTCTACACCAAGGACCTGCGGACCGGCGCCGTGGGCGTGGGCCTGGGCTGAGCGCCGTCGTCGGTGGTGGTGGCTAGCGTGCCTGGCGTGGACGAGCGCATCCGCTGTGACTGGGCGAACAGCGCGCCGGAGTACGTGACCTACCACGACGAGGAGTGGGGGACGCCGTTGCACGGCGACGACGCCCTCTTCGAGCGGCTCTGCCTCGAGGCGTTCCAGTCCGGGCTGTCCTGGATCACCATCCTGCGCAAGCGCCCGGCGTTCCGCGCCGCCTTCGCCGGCTTCTCGGTCGACGCGGTGGCGGCGTTCGGCCCGGACGACGAGGCGCGGCTGCTCGCCGACGCCGGCATCGTCCGCAACCGCGCCAAGATCGCTGCCGCCATCTCCAACGCCCGCGCCGCGCAGCGGGTCCCGGAGGGGCTCTCGGCGCTGCTGTGGTCCTTCGCGCCGACGGTCCCGCGGCCCCGCCCGACGACCCTGGCCGACGTCCCGGCGACCAGTCCGGAGTCGACCGCGATGGCCCGCGAGCTCAAGCGCCGCGGCTTCGTCTTCGTCGGCCCGACGACGGCCTACGCCCTCATGCAGGCCACCGGGATGGTCGACGACCACGTGGCGTCCTGCTTCCGCGCGCGGTGACCTGCTGGAACGGCCCTCCTGCAGGGTCCCGCCCCGAACCTGGTGACGTGCTGGAACGGCCACCCTCCAGGGGCCCGCGCCGAGCGTGCGAGGCGTGGGGGGAAGGGTGGTCCTTCTCCCCTCGGGTTGGACCTGCGCCGGGGATACGGGATCATGTGAGCGGCGCTCACAGCATCGACGACGCCGTGCGCAGCCCACGGGCTGCGCACGGCCGACGAAGGAGGCACGCATGGCGGCCATGAAGCCGCGCACGGGTGAAGGTCCCCTCGAGGTCACCAAGGAAGGGCGCGGCCTGGTCATGCGCGTTCCGCTCGAAGGCGGCGGCCGTCTCGTCGTCGAGTTGTCGCCCGACGAGGCCGCGGCCCTCTCCGAGGCACTGAAGGGCGCGACCAGCTGAACACCGCAGCGCACCTGCCCCCGGGCAGCCCCGCGCAGCGCGACACGGCCCCGGCCGCCGGCAGCACGCCGGCGACCGGGGCCGCACCGTTGCCGCGGGTCGAGGTCCTGTCCACCCTCCCGGCGCTGGGTGAGGACGACGTCCTCGCCGTGCCGGTCGGCAGCGGCACCGCCCTGCCCGGCTGGCTGACCGGGCCGGACGCGCCGGTCGACGCGGGGCTCCTCGCCGGCGCGATGGCCGACACCGGCAACACCGGCCGCCCGGGCGACATCACCAACCTGCCGGTGCCCGGTCGCCGCCCGCGCAGCGTGGTCGCCGTCGGGGTCGGCGACGCGACGCTGCCGGACCTGCGCGGCTACGTGGCCACCGCCGTCCGGCGAGCGCAGACCCTCGCCGAGCACGGCGCGCGCCGGCTGGTGCTGGCGCTGGACGACGCGGCGGCCCCCGCGGGCGCCGAGGAGGTCCGCGCCGCCGTCGAGGCCGCGCTGCTGGCCGGTTACCGCTTCCGGGAGACCTCCACGCCGCACCCGCCGCGGCTGGAGACGGTCACGGTCGTCGCCGCCGACGGCGCCGACCCCGCGGTGACCGCCGCCGCGCGGGCCGGCGAGGTCACCGGGCACGCGGTCGCCTGGGCCCGGGACCTGGTCAACACGCCCAGCAACACGAAGGACCCGGCGTGGCTCGCCGCCGAGGCGGGGGAGCGGCTCGCCGGCCTCGACCACGTCTCCGTGCACGTGCTCGATCCCGACGACCTGCGGGCCGGGGGCTTCGGCGGCGTGCTCGCCGTCGGCGGCGGCTCGGCGTCCCCGCCGCGGGTCATCGTGGCGTCCTACCGGCCGCCGGGTGCCACGCCCGGCCACCCCGTGCTGGTGGGCAAGGGCATCACCTTCGACACCGGCGGCATCTCGATCAAGCCCAACGCCGGCATGCGCGAGATGAAGACCGACATGGCCGGGGGCGCCGCCGTCCTCGCCGCGGTCGACGCCGCCGCCCGCCTCGGGCTGCCGGTCGCCGTCACCGCCGTCGTCCCGGCCGCGGAGAACGCCGTCTCCGGCTCGTCCTACCGCCCGGCCGACGTCGTCCGGCACGTCGGCGGCCGGACGACGGAAGTGCTCAACACCGACGCCGAGGGCCGCATGGTGCTCGCCGACGGCCTGGCGTGGGCGCGGCTGGAGCTCGGCGCCACCGTGCTGGTCGACGTCGCCACGCTGACCGGGGCGATGAAGGTCGCGCTCGGCACCCGGACCGCGGGGTTGTACGCGACCACCGACGGGCTGGCCGACGCGCTGCGCACCGCCGCCGGGCACGCCGGCGAGGCGGTGTGGCGGATGCCGCTGGCCGAGGAGCACGCCGACCTGCTGGAGAGCACCGTCGCCGACGCGAACAACGCACCGGGCAACCCGGGCGGCACCACCGCCGCGCTGTTCCTGCGCCCCTTCGCCGGGGACCTGCCGTGGGCGCACCTGGACGTCGCGGGGCCGGCCCGCGCCGGGTCCGACGACGCCGAGGTGGTCAAGGGCGGCACCGGTTTCGGCGCCCGCACCCTGCTGCGCTGGCTGGAGGCCGGCGCCCCGGTGGACGCGCCCGTGGTGGTCGACTGATGGCCGAGGAGGGCGTCGTCTTCCCGGCCGGGCCGGACGGGCGGCGCAGCACCGGGGCGCTCGGCCGGGCCGTGGTCGCCGACGCGCTGCGCCCGGTCGACCCGGCCGGCGCCGGCGCGGCCGAACGGGAGACCAACTGGCGAGCCGGGTACCTGCCGCACTTCCGCCGGCTGGTGGAGGCCGGGCTGGTCTCACGGGAGGCGGCACTGGCGATCGCCGACGCGGGCCTGGCCTCGCTGCACCGGCGGATGCGGGTGGCCGGCCCGGACGGCGAGGAGACCGGCCTGGGCGACCTGGCCGGCGCGCCCGCCGGCCGCGCCCTCGCCACCGCGGAGGTCGCCGGCACCGCCGAGCCGGAGGGGGAGCTGTCGCTGCCCTTCCGCGGCGAGCGGCTGCGCGGCGACGCGCTGCTGCGCCGGCTGGACACCTGGGTCGAGTGCGGCGTCCTCGAGCCCTCGGCCGCCGAGGCGGTGCGCACCGTCGTCGCGCACCCGGAGTGGCTCGCGCTGCCGGACACCACCGTCGTCGTGCTCGGTGCCGGTGCCGAGATGGGGCCGCTGACCGCGCTGCTGCGCTGGGGCGCCCGGGTGGCCGGGGTCGACCTGCCCCGCCCGGCGCTGTGGGAGCGGGTGCTCGACACCGCCCACCGTGGCGCCGGCACGCTGCTGTACCCCGATGGCGGGGCGGACCTGATCACCGAGGTGCCCGCCGTCGCCGACTGGGTGGCCGGTCTGCCGGGGCGCCCGGTGCTCGGCGACTACGTCTACGCCGACGGCGCCACCAACGTCCGGGTGTCGACGGCGGTCGACGCGCTCACCGTCCGGCTGGCCGCGGCCCGCGACTACGTCGCCCTGGCCTTCCTCGCCACGCCGACCGACGTCTTCGCCGTCCCGCCGGACGCGGTGGCGCAGTCGGTGCGCGCCTACGCCGGGCGATCGCGGACGGCGAAGCTGCTGGGCCGGCCGCTGCGGACCCTGTCGGCCGGGCGGCTGCTGCAGCGGGCGTACCTGCCGGGCAGCGACCCCGGCGTGGTCGACAGCCTGGTGGCGCAGCAGGGTCCGAACTACGCGCTGGCCAAGCGGCTGCAGCGGTGGCGGGCGACGGTGGCCCGGGCCGCCGGGACGACGGTGTCGATGAACGTCGCCCCGCCCACCCGCACCCGCTCGGTGGTGAAGAACCGCGCCCTCGCGGCGGCCTACGCGGGGGCGCACCGGTTCGGCGTCGAGGTGTTCGAGCCCGCGACGTCCAACGTGCTCATGGCCGCGCTGCTGGTGCACGACCTGCACACCGGCGGTGGCCCGGCACACGCGTACCCGTGGCAGGACGAGGCGTACGCCGCGGTGCACGGCGGGCTGTGGCGGTCGGCCTACGCCCCACGCAGCGCGCTCGGCCTGGCCGCCCTGCTCGGCCACGGCGCCGCCCGCAGCTGAGCCTCCGGACGGGGCCGCGGTGGGGGCAGGGGCAGGGGCCTCTGTCAGCCGTGGGGGGTGGTCGTGGGCCGGCGCAGCGCCTGCTGCACGGTCTCCAGGACGTCCGCCTCCGCCAGGCCGAGCCGGCGTGCCGCGGCGACCAGCCGGCCGGTGGCCTCGGCCAGCTCCGCTCCGTCCGCCGTCGCCGCCGCACTGACGACCGCCCCGCGTCCGCGGCGCAGCTCGATCAGTCCCTCGTCCCGCAGCAGCTGGTACCCGCGCAGCACCGTGTGCACGTTGACGTCGAGCGAGGCGGCGAGGTCGCGGGCCGCCGGCAGCCGGTCGCCGGGGCCGATCGCCCCCGTGGCGATGTTCCGGCGGACCGCCGCAGCCACCTGGTCGCCCAGCGGGACCTGAGAGGCCGGGTCGATCCCGATCAGCACACCCGGCTCCGCTCGGCGAGGGTGTTGACCAGGGCGGCGGCGATCGCGGCGTCGTCGACGGTGACGAGGAAGCGGGAACCGTCGGCGAGCCCCAGGTCGAGCGCCTCGCCGCCCCGGAGGACGACCGCCGTCCGCTCGCCGCGCATCCGCAGCCCCCAGCCGCCCATCTCCCGAGCCCGGACGTCGGACCGCCCGGCGCGGACCACGCGGGCCAGCGGAACGTGCACGCGGGGACGCGGGACGACGGTCGGGCGGACGCCCACGCCGGTGTGGTCGACGGTGACGCGGACGGAGGTCGTCGGGGCCAGCAGGACGGCGACCACCAGGGCCGGGACGCCGGCGCCGGGGGTGACGGTGGCGGACAGCACCACGCCCACACCGGCGAGCGCCACGGCGCCGACCAGCATCGGGCGGGCCACCACCACGCGGGTCCACACGGCGCGGCCGCCTGCCGGCAGCTCGATCCGGGGCGCGTCCGGCGGTGGCGGCCCCTGCGCCTCGGTCGGAGCCGGCACCCGTGCCAGCGCCCATCCCAGGAGGCTCCCCCCACCCAGTGCCAGGGCCACCACCGGGAGCAGCCACCCGGGTGCCGGCTCTCCCAGGACGCTGCCGCGGTCGAGGCTGGCGACGAGCAGGACCGCCGGGCCGGCGGCGAGCACGGCGGCTGACCCCACGGAGGCGGCCGCCAGCACCCGCAGCCCGGCCGGGTTCCGTCGCACGTTGCGTGCCAGCAGGCCCCACAGCAGGGCCAGGGCGGTGCCGATCGCGAGCGCTGTCGCGGCGAACGTCCCGGCCGCAGTGACGTCGTCGACCAGGCCACTCGGGCCCACGTGCGAGGCCATCCCAGCAGGCAGCCGGTCGCGCCAGGCCAGCGCAGCGAGAGCCACCGCCCCCGTCGCCAGTAGAGGCGACCCGACGGTGAAAGGGACGATGCGGCGCACGCTGACCTCCGAGATTGTTCTAGTTCAAGTAGAACAATCCTGGCAGAGCGTTGCGCGATCGGCAAGATCAGCTGACCGGTGAGCGTCCCGTTGCAGAGGGGGCAGGACGTGCCTGGGCCGACCGGTCCGCTGAGCAGGGACGGGGTCAGGCGGGACCGACCAACCCCGCGACGATCTCCGCCGACAGGGCGACCAGCGGGAGGCCGCCGCCGGGGTGCGCCGAGCCGCCGACGAGGAACAGCCCCGGCACGGGCGAGGCGTTGCCGGGGCGCAGGAACGCCGCGCGGGCGCCGTTGCTCGACGTCCCGTAGATCGAGCCGCCGACGCTGCGGGTGTCGCGCTCGAGGTCGGCCGGCGTCCGGATGACGCACCAGCGCACCCGGTCGCGGACGTCGAGCCCGCGGCGGGCCATCACCTCGAGCACCTGCTGCGCGTACCGGTCGGCGAGCCCCGGGGCGTCCCAGTCCACTCCGCCGACCGGGTCGTGCCGCGGCGCGTTGACCAGCACGAACCACGACTCGCTGTCGTCGTCGGGGCGGGTCGCCGGGTCTTCGGGCGCGCTCACGTACACGGTCGGGTCGGCGACCGGCTGCGGGGCGCCGCGGTGCCGCCCGACGCCGAAGACCGCGTCGAACTCGGCGTCGTAGTCGTCGGGGAACAGCACGGTGTGGTGCGCCAGCCCCGGCGTCCGCCCGCGCAGCGCCAGCAGCAGCACGAACCCCGAGAGGGACGGCGTGCTGCGGGCCAGGTCGCGGCGCACCCGCCGGGTCGGGCGGGAGACGGGCAGCAGGTCGGCGTACAGCGCCGCGGCGTCCGCACCGGAGACCACGACGTCGGCCCGCAGCACCTCACCGCCGGCCAGTCGCACACCGGCTGCGCGGCCGCCCTCGACCAGCACCCGCTCGACGGCGGTCCCGGTGCGCACGACGGCGCCCCGCTCGACCGCCCGCGCCGCCACCGCCTCGGCCAGCCGGCGCAGCCCGCCGCGCACGTACCAGGACCCGAACTGCTGCTCGACGTACGGCACGGTCGCCAGCACGGCCGGCGCGCGCCGCGGGTCGGAGCCGGAGTAGGTGGCGTAGCGGTCGAGCAGCGTGCGCAGCCGCGGATCGCGCAGGTACGCCGTCCCCAGGCCGCGCAGCGTGCGCCACGGTGCGACCGTCGCGACGTCGGAGCCGCTGCGGGCCAGGCGGGCCAGCGTGGCCGCCCCGGCCAGCGGGGAGCGCAGGAACGGCTGCTCGGTGACCCGCCACATCCGGCCGGCCCGGGCCATCAGCGCCGACCACTGGGCCCCGGCCCCGGTCCCCAGCGCGGCGTCCAGCGCGCCGGGGATCGTCGCGGCGTCGCCCGGCACGGACAGCGGTGTCCCGTCGGCGAAGCGGTAGGCGACGGCGGGGTCCAGGCGCACCAGGTCGACGGCGTCCTCGAGCGGGCCGCCGGTGGCCGCGAACAGGTCGCGGTAGAGCCGGGGGAGGGTCACCAGGCTCGGCCCGGTGTCGAAGCCGTGCCCGTCGCGGGCGTACCAGCCGAGCTTGCCGCCGACCTGCGGGGCCTGCTCCAGCACCGTCACCGCGTGGCCGAGGGCGGCCAGCCGGGCCGCGGCCGCCAGGGCGCCGAGGCCGGCGCCCACCACCGCCACCCGCGCCACGCCGCCACGGTACGGCGGGCCGGCCGCCGGCCCGGGGGCAACCCCCGTTCCCCCGCTCGGGGGACGGCCGTTTGCCGCAGAAGCGGGCCGGGGTAGGCGGCCGCCGTCCCGGTCAGCGCCACCGGAGGCGGAGGGGGAGGACGGGAGGGCGCGGGTGGGTACCCCGACGACACTCAGGCTCGCCGCAGTGGTCCTGGCGACGGCAGTCCTCAGT
The DNA here is from genome assembly GCF_053502545.1 of Geodermatophilus sp. URMC 65. Taxonomy (NCBI): domain Bacteria; kingdom Bacillati; phylum Actinomycetota; class Actinomycetes; order Geodermatophilales; family Geodermatophilaceae; genus Geodermatophilus; species Geodermatophilus sp. URMC 65. The sequence goes on along the minus strand of NZ_CP199954.1, from coordinate 1,584,753 downwards.
GGCTGCGCCGGTCTCGAGGAGGACGACGTCGCCCGGGTGGCCGGCGCCTTCGAGGACCCGGGCGCAGCCCCCGCTGACCGGTGCGCGCTGCTCGCGCCGTCGACGCTGGAGACCCTCGAGTCCGACGAGTCGGCCCCGTGCGCCGACGTCATCGGCCAGCTCCCGCTGCCCGGTGGCGCGGTCGAGGCCGTGGAGGTCTGGGGCAGCGACGCGCAGGTCCGGCTCAGCGGCGACACGGTGTTCCTGACCGACACCCCGGCCGGCTGGCGGGTGACCGCCGCGGCCTGCCAGCCGCGCGGCGAGCTGCCCTACGACTGCGAGGTGGACGGGCCGTGAAGGGCGTCCGCGGGGTCTTCCTCGGCTATCTGGCGGTCATCCTGCTCGGGATCGCCTACGTCGTGGCGCTGGGGCTGATGGGCCGATGACCGCTCCCCGCCACCGCTTCCTCCGCGCCAACGCGCTGACCCTGGCGTTCGGCGGGCTCTTCCTCGTCACCCTCGTCGGCCAGGCGATCGCCGGGACGGCCGACCACAACGCACGGCAGCTGGCCAACGGCCTGCCCACCGTGTCCTTCCTCGACTACGTCACCTCGTCATCCTTCGGCGTCGACGTCATGGAGAACTGGCAGTCGGAGTACCTGCAGTTCTTCCTCTACGTCTTCGCCACCGTCTGGCTGGTCCAGCGGGGCTCCTCGGAGTCCAAGGAGCCGGGCCAGGAGGGCACGGAGTCCGACCGCGAGCAGCAGGTCGGGCCGCACGCCGACGAGAGCTCTCCCGCGTGGGCGCGCACCGGCGGGTGGCGGACGGCGGTCTTCTCCCGCTCGCTCGGCCTGCTCATGGCCGTGCTGTTCCTGCTCACCTGGGCAGCGAGCTCGGTGGCCGGCTGGGCCGCCTACAACTCCGAGCAGCTGGGCCAGCGGCAGGACCCGGTCAGCTGGGCCGGCTACCTCGGCGAGGCCGACTTCTGGAACCGGTCCTTCCAGAACTGGCAGTCCGAGATGCTGGCCGTCGGCTCGATGGCGATCTTCGCCGTCTACCTGCGCCAGCGTGGCTCACCGGAGTCCAAGCCGGTGGGCGCCGCGCACGCCGACACCGGCCAGACCGGGTGAGGACCTCCCTGCGCCGCGAGGTCTGCACGCTCGTGGGCATCAGCGGTGCGGGACGGCGAGGGCGAGGACGGCGAGGTCGTCGGCCTCGTAGCGGGAGTGGCGCAGCCGCTCCTCGACCGCGGCCGTGATCGCCTCGACGGTCGCCTCCGCGTCCCCGCAGCCCGCGGCCAGCACCCGGCGCAGCCCGTCCTCGCCGAACTGGGCGCCGGTGTCGTCACGGGCCTCGGTGACCCCGTCGGTGTAGAGCACCAGCGTCGACCCCGGCGGCAGCTCCACCTCGACCACCGGGACGTCGAGGTCCGGGGTGATGCCCAGCGGCCGGCCGGGCACGCCGATCTCCCGCGGGCCGTCGGGGCAGGCGAGCACCGGCAGCGGGTGCCCGGCCACGCCGACGGTCGCGCACACGCCGTCCGGGCCGGGGGAGAGCACCAGGCAGCAGGCGGTGACGAAGCGCAGCGGGCCGTCGGTCCGGGCGCGCAGCAGCGCCGCGTTCACCGCGCGCAGCACCTCGGCCGGGCCGGCGGTCGTCTCGGCCGCCGGGCTGGCCGCCGCCCGGGCGGTGTGCCGCGTCAGCGCGGTGACCGCCGCGGCCTCGGCGCCGGTGCCGCAGACGTCGGCGATGAGCACCATCCAGCGGCCGTCCGGCAGCGGCGTGACGTCGTAGGTGTCCCCGCCGACCAGCCCGGCGCCGCCGCCCGGCCGGTAGCGCGCGGCCAGGTCGACGCCGCGGATGGCCGGCAGGTGCGAGGGCAGCAGGCTGCGCTGCAGCGTGTCGGCCAGCTGCCGGACCTCGGACTCGGCGCGCAGCCGGCCGAGGAACTGGCCGATCTGGCGACCGGCGTGGGCCAGCACGTCGAGCAGCTCGGCCGGCACCGGCCGCAGCTCGCGGGAGAACAGCTCGCACACCGCGAGCAGCTCCTCGCCGCGCACCACGGGGAAGGCGACGCCGGTGCGCAGCCCGTCGGCGCGCGCGGCCGCGAGACGGGTGAGGCGGGGCTGGGCCCACAGGTCCTCGACGACGACGGGCTCGCGACGGGTCCAGACCAGTCCGGGCAGCACCTCGCCGCGGCCGATCCGGTGGGCGTGGGAGGCCGCGTGCAGCGCCGGTGCCTCCGAGCCGGGGGCGGTCCAGGTGCCGACGTGGCTCAGCGACCGGCTGGCGCCGTCGGGCTCCCACAGGGTGGCGGCGTCCCAGTCCAGCTCGGTGCACAGGGTCGGCAGCAGGTCGCGGAAGGCGACGTCGGCGTCGGGCGCCTCGGTCAGCGCGGCGGTGACCCGCAGCGTCGCCGCCAGGTAGCGGCTGACCATCAGCTGGCGCTCCAGCAGGACCGTGGTGCTCGCGTCGCGGAGGACGGCGACCACCCCTGCCGCCTCCGGCCCGGCGCCCTCCGGCGGGGGCACCATCGCGAGCGTGACGTCGACGGTGACCTCGTGGCCGTCGGCGTGCATCGCCGGCAGCTGGGTGGTGCGTCCGGCCAGCTCGCCCTGCCCGGTGGCCAGGAAGCGGGTGTAGTCGGTGCCGTGGCCGCGGCGGAAGCGCTGGGGCATGAGGACCTCCAGCGGCCGGCCCAGGACGGCGCTGGGCTCGTAGCCCAGCAGCACCCGGACGTGCGGGTTGACGTAGGTGATCCGGCCCGCGGCGTCGGCGACGACCACGGTGTCCGGCAGCGCGGTCAGCAGGGACGGCGCCGCCACCGCGGCCTCGTGGTCGAGCGCCATCCCCTCACCTCCAACCCGGGGTTGCCTCCCAGGGTCGCACACGTTGCGTCAGCAACCCAGCACGGCGTGTCGACACATCGACACGAGCCGTTGCGCTAGAACGCGTAACGGATGCGCAGCCACGGCGCGTGCGCCGCGACGAGCTCCTGCACCCGGGTCACGCCGGCGCGCTTGACGTCGTTGCGGTAGCGCACGTTCCAGCTGCCGTTCTGGCTGCGCTTGGGCTGCTGCAGGTCCGGCCGCCAGAGCAGCTCCTCGGCCTTGGGGTGCCAGCCGAGGTTGACCTGGTGCAGGTCCCGGTTGTGGGTGAGCAGGATGACCTCGGCGGCGGCCTGCGCCTTGGCCGCGGTGGAGAGCTCGTCGTCCAGCCGGCGCAGCAGCTGCGCCCAGTCGGCCTCCCAGCCCTCGCGGAGCACCACGGGGGAGAGGTTGAGGTGCACCTCGTAGCCGGCCTCGACGAAGTCGTCCACCGCGGCGATCCGCTCGGCGACCCGGCTGGTGCGGATGTCGAGCACCCTGGCGTCGTCCTCGGGCATCACCGAGAAGCGGATGCGGGTGCGGCCGCGCGGGTCGAGCTCGAGCAGCTGCCGGTTGACGTACTTGGTGGCGAAGGAGGCCTTCGCCGTCGGCAGCTCGGCGAAGGTCGCCACCAGGTCGGCGACGTTGTCGCTGACCAGCGCGTCGACCGAGCAGTCGCTGTTCTCGCCGAGGTCGTAGACCCAGGCCTCCGGGTCGCACTGGTCGGGCTCGGTCTTGGGACCCTGCCGGGCGACGTGCCGGCGCAGGTAGCCGGTGATCTGCTCGATGTTGGTGAAGACGGTGATCGGGTTGGCGTAGCCCTTCTGCCGCGGCACGTAGCAGTAGGCGCAGGCCATGGCGCAGCCGTTGGCCGTCGAGGGGGCGATCCAGTTCGCCGAGCGGCCGTTGGGCCGGGCGGTCAGCGACTTCTTGACGCCGAGCACCAGCGTCTCGGACTTCACGCGCACCCAGCGCTCGACGTTGCCCTCGTTGCCGTGCAGCTCGGGGATCTTCCAGTGCGAGGGGACCTCGACGACCTCGGCACCGGGGAAGCGGGCCAGGACCTGCTGTCCGCGGGGCGCGGCCAGGGCGGCGGGCTCGGCGTAGACCTGGCGCACCTGCAGCAGGCGGGACAGGTCGGGAGAGGCGGGGGCGGACGCGGGGGACGACGCGGCGGGGTGGGCGGGGGACGAGGAGGTGGCGGGGCTTCCCACGCCGGGTACAGCGCCGGGTGCCTGCGGGGTGTTCCTGCTGGTCGGCGCGTCGTGCCGGGTCTCAGCAGCCGTCGGACGGCGACGGGAGCGCGCCCGGGACGGGCCACAGCCGTGCGGGCACCGTGCCGACGAGGGTGGACACCGGCACCGGGCCGAACGCGCGGGAGTCCACCGATCCGTCGCGGTTGTCGCTGAGCAGGAACAGCTCGCCCTCGGGCACGGTCACCGGGCCGAACCAGACACCGTCGAGCCGGGCGGGGTCGATCGCCGGCTCGCAGACCACCGTCCCGTCGACGACCAGCACGCCGTCCTCGATGGCCACCTCGTCACCGCCCAGCGCGACCGCCCGCTTGACCAGCATCCCGTCGCCGAGCGGGTCGGTCACGGCGACGACGTCGCCGCGCTGCACCGGCCCCTGCCCGTGCCGCACGAGCAGCAGGTCACCGGGCGAGACGGTCGGCGTCATGCTGTCGGAGTCGACGTGCATCGGCTGCAGCGGCAGCAGGCCGGAGGTCGCGGCCACGAGCAGCAGCGCCGCCCCGGCGGCGAGCCAGAGGACGGCGCCGCGCAGCCGCCGCCACGGCCGACCGCCGGAGCCGGCTCCGGCGGTCGGCCCGGGGGCCGCCCCGGCACGGGGAGCCCGGTGCCGGGGGGAGCCGCCGCGGTCCCTGGTGCGGGGGTCACCGGGGACCGCGACGGCAGTTCGGGGGGCGGTCCTCACCCGAGGACGCCGGTGAGCCACAGCGCCCATGCGGCCCCGCCCAGGACCAGCAGCCCGTTGAGCGCCCGGCCCCGCCAGGATGCCGGCAGCAGGGCGGCCAGCGCGGCCACGGTGAGCAGCTCGGCGGCGACCACGGCCGTGCCGACCGCCTCGGGGCCGTGCCCGCCGGTGGACCCGGGGAGCCCGTCCATCGCCACCGGCCCGGAGGCGCCCAGCGGCATGCCCTGCGCGAACTCGACGCCGGTCACGGGGTCGACCGCCGTGGTCACCCGGCCGGGGACGTCGTGCTCGTGCCCGCCGGTGAACGTGTCGTGCACCGCGAAGGCATCGAGCAGCCCGGTCGTGTGCGCGACGACGTAGAGGGCCAGCAGACCGACCGTGCCGAGCAGCGCCGTCGCCACCAGCGGCCGGCCCGCGCCGGTACCGGCCCACGCGCCGAGGACCAGCCAGGCGGCCGACCCCGCCTGGGCCAGCGCGGTGAGCAGGAAGAAGCCGACCGCCAACGAGCCCGCCGAGAGGTGGTCGACCGCGGCGGCCACGTGCAGCCCCCCGGCCGTGGCCAGGCCGAGCGCCGCGGCCAGCTGCCACCAGGCGGTGCGGCGACGGGACCGCAGCACCCCCCGGGTGGCTGCCGGCGCCGGGGCGACGGCGGTCACCGCGACCGCCGGCGGGTCGGGGTGGCCGTCGCCGTGGTCGGCGCCGGAGCCGTGGTCGTGGTGGTGGCGCCACGACGGGCGGGAGCCGACGTCGTGGGCGCTGCCGGCGGGGCGGACGTCGTCGGTGCGGCCGGGGCCGGGGCCGGGGCCGGCGCCGTCGTGGTGACGGTGCCGACCTGCGTCGTCCCGCCCGTCGTGCCGGTGTCGGTCGCCGGGGCCGGCGGCGTCGTCTCGGCCGCCTGCTCGGCCGCCTCCTCCGCCGCCTCCTCCGCCGCCTTTGCCTGCTCCTCGAGGGCCTTCTCGTACGCCTTGAGGACCTCGTCCGGGTCGGCGGACTCGAAGTCGTCGGGCGTGCCACGGGTCGGGGGGCAGGTGTTGATCGAGTCGCAGTCGATGTCGTGGTGACCCACCTGGTACTGGGTCATCATGTCGTGGTCCTCGTGCGAGAGGTTGTGGCAGTGGATCATGTACCGCCCCTCCTCGTGCTCGAAGTGCAGGAGGAGGCGGACGATCTCGCCCTCGCCGACGTAGACGACGTCCTTGGGGCCCAGCTCCTCCGGCCGCGGCGGGCGGCCGTTGCGGCTGAGGACCTGGAAGTCGACCAGGTGCACGTGCAGCGGGTGGAACCAGCCGCCGGAGGAGTTCTCGACCTCCCAGATCTCGGTGCTGCGCGGCTCGACCTTGGCGAAGACGTGCTCGTACTTCGTCTTCACCACGTCGTCCCAGGTCTCGCCGTTGATCACCCACAGGCCGTTGCTGCGCTCCAGCCGCATCCGGCGGGTGGCCTTCGACGAGGCCGGGTCCAGCGTCATCACCGGGTGCGGGGTGCCGAGCGTGCTCGGCACGGTGTTGCCGTCGGTGCTCGTGACCGTCGTGCCGACCTCGAACTGCATCACCTTGCCGGTGTGGTCGTAGTCCCGGGCGTTCTTGACCCCGCCGTTGAGCAGCTGGACCCTCGTGCCCTTCAGGTCGGCGAAGTCGATGACGATCTCGTAGCGCTCGGCCATGCCGATCGTCAGCGTGGTGACCGTCTGCGGCCGGTGCATGAACCCGCCGTCGGTGGCGATGACCTGGAACGGCTTGCCGTTGCTCAGCCTGAGCGTGTAGCCGCGGGCCAGTGAGCCGTTGAGCACCCGGAACCGGTACTTGCGCGGCTCGACCTTCATCGTCGGCCACGGCACCCCGTTGACCAGGATGACGTCCCCGTAGAGGCCGGACTCCCCGTCGTCGTCCCACATCAGCTGGCCGTTGCCGGCGAACATGACGTCGCTGATGATCAGCGGGAACTCGTACTGCGGCCGGCCCAGCCGGGCCTTGTCCCGGTCGTACCGGGGGATGCCGAGGTCGCGCTCGAGCTGCTCGTCGACCAGGTGGTACTGGGCGGCCAGGCCCATGTACACGTTCTGGGCCGTGTGGTGCACGCCGTGGTCGTGGTACCAGAGCGTCCGCGGCGAGCAGTTGTTCGGGTACATGTAGTTCTTCCACTCACCCGGGTCGGTGAGGTCGCCGGCGTAGCCGTCGAACTGCGGCTTGGACGGCGAGCCGTGCAGGTGGGTGGAGGTCCAGGGGACGTAGCCCATGGTCGGGTGCTTGGCCGGCAGGTTGTTGATCTGCTGCATGACCACCCGGCGGCTCTGGCCGGTGTTCACGTAGCTGTCCTGGTAGACGCGGATGGTGGGCCCCGGGACCAGCCCGTTGTAGCCCCACATCGTCGTCTTGACGCCCTTGATGAACTCGACCTGGGTCGGCTTCTGCTCGATCTTGTAGTAGTCGGTGCCGGTGTAGGCGGCGCCGACGATCGGGGCGCCGGTGCCCGGGACGGCGCCGTAGCTGTTGCCGGGCTTGTCGTCGGAGCGGTACGGCGCCAGCACCGGCGGGGCGGTGAAGGCGGCGACGTAGGGCCGGGGCATCCTCTTGGCGTCGAGCTCCGAGGCGCTCTTGGCCGACAGCACAGCCTGGTACGGCAGGGCCATGGCCGCGGTCCCGGCCAGCGACACCTTGAGGACGTCGCGGCGATTCAGGCTGGGCGTGTCCATCGGGGGTGCTCCTCACTCACCTGCGGTGATCGTTGGAGGAACACTCCCGTGTCCGCCGCCCCTGTCACAGCCGGATCGAGGGGGGCGGGGGGCTCCCGCAATTGGGGGGTCTGCGCAGGTCAGCGGCTCGTGGCGTCACTGTGCGTGGTGCAGTGGCACCACAGCGGTCAGCATCGCGCCGCCACCGGGCCGGTCACCCAGCGTGACGATGCCATCGAGGTCGACCACCCGGTCCCGGAGCAGCGTCAACCCCAGGTGGCCCTCGGCGCGCTTGTCGGTGGACGCCGGGAAGCCGACGCCGTCGTCGGCGATCTCCAGGCGCACCGCGAGTGCCCCGCGCAGCTCCGTCTCCTCGAGGGTGATCCAGGTGCGCTTGGCCTGGGCGTGGTGGGCGACGTTGGCCAGCGCCTCCTTGGCCGTGCGGTAGAGCACCGCGGTCACGTCCGGCGCGGTCTCCGGCAGCGGGGCGGCGTCCATGAGCACCTCGATGCCGGCGGCGCGCAGCGGCTCGGCGGCGTCGGCGATCGCCACGGCCAGACCCGGCCCGCTGAGGTCGGGTGGGTAGATGTCGACCATCAGCCGACGCAGCGACTGGACGGCGTGCCGGATCGCGCCCACGAGCTTGTCGACGGTGGGCTGCCGCTCCTCCGGGACGCTGTTGCGCAGGGCCGAGAGGGCGTAGCTGACCCCGGCGAGGTCCTGCACCGGCCCGTCGTGCACGTCGGCGGCGATGGCCCGCCGCTCGCGGTCGGAGGCCTCGACGTTGCGCTGCACCAGCGCGGTGCGCTCGGCCTCCTGGCGCCGCACGCGGCGGGCCAACGACGCCGCGATGGGCACCTGCACGAGCTGCAGGACGACGAGGGCGCCGATGGCCATCGGGATGATCTGACCGCGCAGCCGCGCCGCCTGCCGGTCGATGCCGTCGTAGGCGAAGTACGCCTCGAAGACCAGCTGCTCACCGGCGACGGTCAGCGGCGTGTAGACCTCCAGCAGCGTCTGCGGACCGTCGCCGGGCGTGGTCTCCGGCTCCTCGTCCACCTCGGCGACGGTCTCGCCCCCGACCGCGGCCAGCAGGCCGTCCGAGGGCGGGATGACCCGGCCCTGCTGCCCGGTCTCGCTGGAGTACACGATCTCGCCGGTCGCCCGCCAGACGACCATCCGGGTCACCGACCCGTCGCTCATCCGGTTCCGCACGTCCCGGTCGAGCTCCTCCCACCGCCCGGGGACCCCGGCCAGCGCCTCGGCGAGGACGGGGGCCACCAGCAGCTCGGCCAGCCGCTCGGCGATGCCCTCGGCCTCCTCGAGCGCGTTGTCCCGCGCGATCCGCTCGCTCAGCCAGACCGTGCCCGCCGAGACGGCGAGCAGGACGAACAGCGCGACCGCGCAGAACGCGGCCAGCTCACGGCCCCAGGCGGTGCGGCGACGGGCGGGAGTGGGTCCCGGAGTGGGGGAGGAGCCGAGCTCAGCGCTCATCCGCGGCGCCGAGGAGCCCCAGCTGCTGGGCCTTGACGACCGCCTCCAGCTGGGAACGGACACCGAGCTTGGCGTGCAGCGACTTCACGTAGCCGCGGCAGGTCTCCAGCGTGATGCCGAGGACCCGGGCGATGGCCTTGACCTGCATCCCGCGGCCGAGGCAGTCGAGGACCTCCTGCTCGCGCCGGGTCAGCTGCGGCACGATGCCCCGGCTCCCGGCCGAGGGGGTGCGGGGCGCGCCACCGGCGAAGGTGGACGGCGCGACGAGCATCTGCCCTGGCTGCACCCGGGAGAGGACGTCGATCATCTCGGCCAGCGAGCCGTCCTTCGGGATGAACGCCGAGGCGCCGGCCTGCGCGGCCCGGACGACCCAGTCGGGGTCGCGGTGGGCGGTCACCACGGCGACGACGGCGTCCGGCGCGACCTCGCGGATCCGGCGGGTGGCGGCCAGCCCGTCCTGGCGGGGCATCTCGATGTCCATGACCACGATGTCGGGCTGCAGTTCCTGCGCCATGGCGACCGCCTGCGCCGCCGAGTGCGCGGTGCCGACCGCGTCCATCCCGGCGGAGGCCAGGGCTCCCGAGAGGAGCTCGGCGAAGGTGCGGTGGTCGTCGACCACCAGGACCCGCGCCAGGTCGGTCGACCGCTCCAGATGGGCAAGCGTCATCAGAAACCCCCGTGATGTCCCCGTGCCCCGGCCCGCCGCTGCGGGGGAGCAGGATCATGGGACCCGACATCTGCTCACCTGACCAGGGGCGTTACACCCCTGAAGGGCGAGAGGTCCCCAGTGGGACCGGTCACTACCAGCGAGTCACCACCCTGCGTGATCGTACCGATGCTTTCCCTCACGGGCCCGTTCCCCCGGACGGGTGAGGGGGCACTGCTCCCGGGTGCGGAGGGTCAGTAGCCGGCGGCCGCGGCGCTCCAGACGGTGCCCCCGGCGGCGACCGTGCGCACGTGGCCGGGCAGCGCGCCGGGGTCCTCGCCCTTGAGCAGGTAACCCACGACGCCGATCTCGCGGGCCTCCCGCACCAGGGCCGGGGTGAGCGACCCGGTGAGGACGACGACCCGCGACTCCGGGCGCTCGTCGAGCAGCTCGCGGGCCGCCTGCAGGCCGGTGACCCGCGGCATGGCCAGGTCCAGGAGGATGACGTCGGGCCGGGTGCGCCGGGCGGCGTCGAGCACCTGCGCACCGTCCTCGCACTCGGCGACCACGGTGAGGTCACCGCTGGCGCTGAACAGCTCGACCAGGGAGTCGCGGACGAACGCGTGGTCGTCCGCGAGCAGCACCGTGATCACGCGTCGCCTCCCCCTCCGCGCCGTCGCGGTCGTGTCCTGGCGACCGGTCGGCCGTCGTGGTGCCGCCCCGCGGCACCGGGCCAGTGTGCCGACCGGTCACCGGACGGGGACAGCCCGACCCCGGGGGGAGCCGACCCCCAACCGAGGGGGCCGACCGGAACCGGGCCGTGACCCAGCGTGAGCCCGCCGGTCAGTCGTGGGAGGCCGGGGGACGACCGTTCGGCTGCTCGAGGCCGGCGGGGTCCACCCGGCCGGCGAGGACGTCGCTGGCCAGGTCGTCGACCGTGCGGCCGGCGGCCCGGGCCGTGGAGCGCAGCACGTCCAGGGCCGCCGGCGCGCTCAGCCGCCGGGCCATCGCGACGCGGCCGATGGCGGTCCAGACCCGCCCGCGGTCCCGTGCCGCCGGACCGTGCAGCCACGCCGGGCCCCCGCGCGGTGACCACGGTGCCCAGACGGCGGCGTCACCGAGCGCCGCGCAGGTCAGGTCGCCCACGGCCATGGCCTCGAAGACGTCGAGCTCGGGGACGGTGCTCTCGTCGGTGAAGAACAGGTCCATGGCGCCCGGACCGGCCAGTGTCTCGCCGATCGGGAGGGCGACCACCGCCCGGTAGGGCGTGTGCCGGGCCAGCAGCCGCGCGAACGCCGGCCAGCGGCGCTGCAGGTCGGCGAACGCCGCGAACACCGGCTCCTGGTGCTGCTGGGCGGTCTCGCAGGGGCCGTCGCCGGCGGTGAACTGCAGCCGCTCGGCGAGGTCGGCGGTCGGCGAGCTGGCCCCGAGGGGGGCCCGGCCCCCCTCGCCGGCGGTCACGCTCAGCCCCACGGCGTCCACACCGAGCGTCCGGGCGCAGGCGCGCGACAGCTGCACCGGGAGCAGCTCGGGAACGGCGAGATCGGGCTCGCGGACCTCCTCCAGCGCGACGCGGAAGCGCTCGGCGATCGATGACACGAACAGGATCATCCGCCACGCCGGGGCAACGGGGGGTGCTGGGGTGTGTCCCGGACCGGATCAGTGCGCCGGCTGCTCCGACCGGTAGGTGTAGGCCGCCTCGCGCACCGCGTCGTCGGACTCCAGCCCCGCACCGAGGGCGCCGCCCACCGTCGCCAGCGAGCAGGTCAGCCAGGCCAGCTCCAGGTAGTCCGACAAGTGGACGGGGTGTCCCAGGCCCTCGGCGAACAGCGGAGCGACCACGAGCAGCAGCGCGCCGGCGAGGGCGAGCGCGAACAGCACGGCGTAGAGGGTCAGCACGCCGATGACGACGGTGGCGGTGGTCGCCACGTTGAACAACAGCACCTGCTTGGGCACCCGGTGCGAGCGTGGTCGCTCCCACAGCTCCGCCCCGACGACGAGGGTGACCACGACGGCGACCACCGAGCCGATGGCGATCAGCGTCAGCCGCGGCCAGCCGGAGTTGTCGGCCAGCGCCCAGATTTCGCGGGTGATGAGGGCGAAGACGCCGGCCGCGATCGCCGCGGTGAGCGCGCGGGACAGCCGGACGGCCAGCCGCCACGGCCGGTTGGCCCGCACCATGCCGAGCAGCAGCCGCAGGTTGCCGGTGAGCACGCGGGCGGTGAAGGCCACCCCGGCGCTGCCGTCAGCCGGGTCGGTGGCCAGCTCGCGCAGCCGACGTCCCATCGCGGCGCGGTCGTCGGCGTCGCCGTCCTCGCTGGTGCCCATCAGCGTGCGCACCAGCCCGAGCGCGGTCTGCAGTGCCCGTCTGCGCAGCCCGACCGCGCCCAGCGCCGGCAGTGAGAGCAGCGCTACGCCGTGCACCGGGCTGGCCGAGCCGACCACCGGCCGCCGGTCGACCTCCAACGGGACGTCGGTGAGCGCGAGGGCGAGGTCCCAGTCCTCGGCGAGCAGCCGCCGGCGGGTGGCCGCGACGATCTCGTCGTCGTCGGCGGGGGGCTGCACCAGCCCGTCCTCGACGGCCCGGACCTCCCAGCGCACCTGCGGGTGCTCTGCGGCCAGCTCGCCGCCGAGCTCCTCGACCAGCCAGTCGGCCAGCTCGGCGGGGGCCCCGGGGGCGGCCACCAGCCCGACCTGGACGACGGGCGCGACGGCCTGCGACAACGGTTCCCCCTCCCGACGCGTCCCCCGTGGCGCGTCGGCGCCCGATCAGCCCGGGATGCCCGTGGCCCCCTGCAGGGGCCCGTCACGAGCTTGCGAGTGGCGGGGGCAGGGGGTCCTTCCTCACCTCCGGGCCGCGATCACTGCGCTGTAGACGTCCACGGTCTGCTTGGCGATCGCCGGCCAGCCGAACTCGGTCAGCACCCTCTCCCGGCCGGCCTGGCCCATGCGGGTGGCCCGTTCCGGGTCGTGCAGCAGCTCGGTGACGCGCGCGGCGAGGCCCGCCTCGAAGGCGGGGACGTCGTCGGGGTCGTAGGGGACCAGCAGGCCGGTCACCCCGTCGGCGACCACCTCGGGGATGCCGCCCACGGCGCTGGCGACGACCGCGGTGCCGCACGCCGCCGCCTCCAGGTTCACGATGCCCAGCGGCTCGTACACCGAGGGGACGACGAACACCGTCGCGCCGGTGATCAGCGGCACCAGCTGCTCGCGCGGCAGCATCGCCTCGATCCACACCACGCCGTCCCGTCGGGACTGCAGCTCGGCCACCGCGTCGGCGACCTGCTGCCGCTCGGCCGGCGTGTCGGCGGCGCCGGCGCACAGCACCAGCCCGGCGTCGTCGGGCAGCTGCTCGGCCGCCCGCAGCAGGTGGACGACGCCCTTCTGGCGGGTGATCCGGCCGACGAACAGCGCGTAGGGGCGGTCGGGGTCCACGCCGAGCGAGCGGACGACGTCGGGGTCGGGCACCGGCCGGTAGGCCTGGGCGTCCACCCCGTTGCCCACGACGTGCACGCGGGCCGGGTCGAGGTCGGGGTAGGCGTCGAGCACGTCGTCGCGCATGCCGTTGCTGACCGCGATGACCCCGTCGGCGGCGAGGTAGGCCGTGCGCTCCACCCAGGAGGAGAGCCGGTAGCCCCCGCCGAGCTGGTCGGCCTTCCACGGCCGGCGCGGCTCGAGCGAGTGCGCCGTCACCACGTGCGGGGTGCCGTGCACCAGCGAGGCGAACAGACCCGCGCCGTTGGCGTACCAGGTGTGGCTGTGCACCAGGTCGACGCCGGCCAGCGCCCCGGCGATCTCCACGTCCACCCCGAGCGCCTGAAGTGCGCCGTTGGCGCCCTGCAGGCCGGTGGGGACCTCGTGGCCGGTCGCGTCCGCCCGTGGTCCGCCGAAGCAGTGGACGTCGAGATCGGGTCCGTCGGGCAGCGCGCGGAGCGCCGCCGCGAGGTGCTCCACGTGTACTCCTGCGCCGCCGTAGACGTCCGGCGGCCACTCCCGGGTCACCATGCCGATGCGCACGCCGGTCACCCTAGGGGTGATTGGCGCGCACCGCGGTGGAGCGCCCGCGGCTGACAGCGGATACGTTGCGACCCATGCGTGGCGGTCCTCGGGTTCTCGGCATCGTCCTGGCCGGCGGTGAGGGCAAGCGGTTGGCCCCCCTGACGCAGGACCGGGCCAAACCGGCAGTGCCCTTCGGCGGTAACTACCGGCTCATCGACTTCGTCCTGTCCAACCTGGTCAACGCCGAGATCCGGCAGATCGCGGTGCTCACCCAGTACAAGAGCCACAGCCTCGACCGGCACATCACCACGACGTGGCGGCTCTCGCAGATGCTGGGCAACTACATCACCCCGGTGCCGGCACAGCAGCGCCTCGGCCCGCGCTGGTACACCGGCAGCGCCGACGCGATCTTCCAGAGCCTCAACCTGATCTACGACGCGCGGCCGGACATCGTCGTCGTCTTCGGTGCCGACCACGTGTACCGGATGGACCCGGGCCAGATGATCGACCAGCACCTGCGCACCGGTGCGGGCGTCACCATCGCCGGCCTGCGGGTGCCCCGCCACGAGGCCACCGAGTTCGGCGTCATCGACGCCGACGGCGAGGGCCGGGTGCGCGGCTTCCTGGAGAAGCCGGCCGACCCGCCCGGGCTGCCGGACTCGCCCGAGGAGAGCTTCGCCTCCATGGGCAACTACGTGTTCACCACCGATGCCCTGCTCGAGGCGCTCCGCAAGGACGCCGAGGACGAGCACTCGGTCCACGACATGGGCGGCTCGATCATGCCCATGTTCTCCGACGCCGGAGACGCCTGGGTCTACGACTTCTCCACCAACATCGTCCCCGGCGCCACCGAGCGCGACCACGGCTACTGGCGCGACGTGGGGACGATCGACGCCTACTTCGACGCCCACATGGACCTGGTCTCGGTCACCCCGGTCTTCAACCTCTACAACGACCGCTGGCCGATCCTCACCCTGCCGCCGCAGCAGCCGCCGGCGAAGTTCGTGCTCGGCGGACGGGCCGAGGAGTCGATGGTCAGCGCCGGTGCGATCATCGGCGGCGGCTCGGTGCACAACTCCGTGGTCTCGCCCGGGGTGCGCGTCGAGCGGGGCGCGCGGGTCGAGGACAGCGTGCTCATGGACGGCGTGTACGTCGGAGAGGGCGCCTACGTGCGGCGGGCGATCCTCGACAAGAACGTCGTCGTCCCGGACTGGACCCGCATCGGCGTCGACCTCGCCGCCGACCGCGAGCGCTACCACGTCAGCTCCGGCGGCGTGACGGTCCTCGGCAAGGGTGCCCGCGCCCAGCGCTGAACGGCCCCGTCCCGAGGCTCGCCCCGAGCCTGCGAGGGTGAGGAGGACGGGGTCCTTCCTCCGCTGATCGTCACGCTGCTCCTGGCCCCGGCGGCGCAGGAGCGGTTCGACCGGCTCCGCGCGGCGCACTTCCCCGCCGGGCGCAACCACCTCGCCGCGCACGTCACGCTGTTCCACGCGCTGCCCGGCGAGCAGGTCGACGCGGTGTCGGCCGACCTCGCCGACGCGGTGCGCCGGCCCGCCTTCGACGTCGCCGTCACCGGTCTGCGGCTGCTCGGCCGCGGCGTGGCCTACACGCTCGAGGCCCCGGAGCTGACCGCGCTGCGCGCCGGGCTGGCGGCCGCCTGGGACCCGTGGCTCACCCCGCAGGACCGGCAGCGGCACGCACCGCACGTGACGGTGCAGAACAAGGTGGAGCCGGCGGTCGCCCGCGCCCTGCGGGACCGGCTGGCCGCGGAGTTCGTGCCCCACCGGGTCGGCGCGCGCGGCCTGGGCCTGTGGCGCTACCTCGGCGGGCCGTGGGCGCCGGTCGCGGAGTACCCGTTCTGCTGAGAGAGGACACCGTCCTCCTCGGGAAGGACCCCGCTCTCCTCACCCCTCGCACGCTCGGGGCGAGCCTCTGAGCGCGGGGCCGCCTGGGCTCGGCGCGAGCCTCGGGACGGGGCCGTCAGCGGCGGCGGGTGGCGGCGAGCAGGCCCGCCCCGATCGGTAGGACGGCGGAGGTCAGGTCGTCGTGCTCGCGGACGGCGCGGGCGACGTCCCGCCAGGCCGTCGTCTGGTCGTCCCGTGCGCGCGGGTCCGCGATCCGGTCGCCGTCCAGGAGCCCGTGGCACACCACCGTCCCGCCGACCCGGACCAGCTCGACCAGCGCGCCCAGGTGCGCGGCGTACTGGGTGGGCGCCCCGGTGCAGACGACCATGTCGTAGGCGCCCGGCGAGAGGCGGGGGAGGACCTCCCCGGTCGTGCCGAAGATCATCCGGGTGCGGCCGGGCGGGTGGCCGGCGTCGGCGAACGCCCGGCGGGTGGCGCGCAGCGACTCGGCGTCGCCGTCGAGCACGGTCAGCACGCCGTCGGGCCGCATGCCCTCCAGCAGCCACAGCCCGGCGACGCCGCCGCCGCTGCCGATCGACACCACGGTGCGGGCCGCGGCCCCGGCGGCGAGGACGGCGAGGGTGGCGCCCACCGCGGGCGTCACGGGCGGCGCGCCGGCCAGCCCCGCCGCGCGGGTCCGGGCCGACACCAGTGCGGGGGTCTCGGCGGCGAAGCGGTCGGCGTAGGCCACGCCGTCCCGCCCGGGCGCCTCGGTGCTCACCGCTCGGCTCCGGGCTGGTCCCGCTCCCCGCTCGACGCCGTCGGTCGCCGGTGCGCCGGCCTCCGGGCAGCTCGCTGCGATGCTCGCTCGCCCGTCGTCCTCGGAGCGCTCATCACCGGCCGAGGGTAGTGGCCGAGGGGGTCGCCGCCCCGCTGCCGGCGCAGCTGTGAGCTCCCTGTGAACGGGAACACCGCCCGGAGCCCGGCCCGTTGGACCTGTCGTGCGCCCTGAGAGAGCCGCCCCCGCCCGACCCACCGACGTCGGGGGGTCGACGACGGCTCCGGTCTGCGATCCTGGGACCGTGTCCGACGTTGCCGACCCCGCCCCCGCCGCGACCGACGTGTGGGTCGCACCGAGCTGGGAGCAGGTCGTCCGCGACCACTCCGCCCGCGTGTACCGGCTGGCCTACCGGCTCTCGGGCAACCCGCAGGACGCCGAGGACCTGACCCAGGAGACCTTCGTCCGGGTCTTCCGCTCGCTCGCCGACTTCTCGCCGGGCACCTTCGAGGGCTGGCTGCACCGCATCACCACCAACCTCTTCCTCGACATGGTGCGGCGCCGGCAGCGGATCCGGTTCGACGCCCTGCCCGAGGACACCGAGCGACTGCCCGGGACGGCGCCCAGCCCCGAGCAGGTCTACTCCGACACCCACCTCGACCCGCAGGTGCAGGCGGCGCTCGACGCGCTCTCCCCGGAGTTCCGCGTCGCCGTCGTCCTCTGCGACATCGAGGGACTGACCTACGAGGAGATCGCGGCGACCCTGGGCATCAAGCTCGGCACGGTGCGCAGCCGCATCCACCGCGGCCGCGTCCAGCTGCGCGAGGCGCTCGCGCACCTGGCCCCGCGCCGGCCGGTGAGCAGCCAGGACGCCGTCGCGGAGGGGAGCGCGGGGTGAACATCCCGGAGAGCCACCTGGCCCAGGAGGCCGTCGCCGCTCTCGTCGACGGCGAGCTGGGCGGCGGTCCGGCCGCCCGGGCGGCCCGCCACCTGGCCGGCTGCGCCCAGTGCCGGATGGCGGTGCAGGCGCAGCGGGAGGCCAAGGAGGCGCTGCACGCCTCGTCCGACGTCGCCGTCCCCGGCGACCTGCTGTCCCGGCTGTGCGCCATCCCCTTCACCGCCGACGTGCCGGGCACCGGTGGGGGGCTCGGCGCGATGAGCGCCGACCCCGGCCAGCTCACCGTCAGCGGCGCCACCGGCTCGTGGTCGGTGCCGCTGGCCCCGGCCCCGGCCGCCAGCGACCGGCCCGGGCACGCCCGCTGGCTGCGCCGCGGCTTCGTCGGCGTGCTGGGCGTCCTCGGCGTCGGGGTGACCGCCCTCGCGCTGAACCTGCCGACCGACAGCTCCGACGGTGCCCACACGCCACCGGACTCGGTGGCCCGCGGCTCGTTCGAGGAGCGCACCGAGATCGTCCCGCCGGTTGTCCGCGCCACGACCGTCGGCACCGGCGGCGTCGCACCCACCACGGCCCCGGGCGGGACGCCCTGACCAGCCGCGCCGGCACCCCGTCCGGGGAGGACCCGCTGAGCCCCGACGTCCCCCGCACGCCCGACGGGGACGGCCGCCCCGAGCCGACCGCGCCCGACGAGGCCTTCGCCCGGCCGCGGGACGGCGTCGGCGGCTTCGACCCGCCGTCCCGCCCGCAGCCCGCGCCGGCGCGGACCCCTGCGCCCACCCCCGCCCAGCAGGCCGCCTTCGGGCGGCCCGCCGCCGTGCAGGGCGGCTTCGCCGGCGACCGGCCGGTCCCGCCGGCCCGCCCGCTGCCGCCCCCGCCGCCCGAGGCGGTGCTGCGCGCCTTCGCCCCGGCGCCCGGTCAGGGCGGCCTGCAGGAGCCGCCCGGCGGCCGGCCCGGACGGCGGCGCACCGCCACCGGCCCGTGGTGGAAGTCCGACGCCCGCTCCGACCCGTGGCGCGACCCGCACGCCCCGGCCGGCCTCACCGGCCCGGCCGTGTTCGAGGAGCCCGAGCAGCAGACCGGCCCCGTCGTCGTCGACGCCAAGGGGCGCCGGCGGCTGCGGCTGGCCGACGTGTCGATCCGGCTGACGGTCCTCGCCCTGCTCGCGGTGCTGCTGACCGGGCTGGTCGGCGGTGCCGCCGGCTACTGGCTGACCCGCACCGCCGACGAGTCGCCGTTGCTGGCGCCGGGCACGCAGCTCAGCGAGACCGACGAGGGGATCGCCCGCGAGCCGGGCTCGGTGTCCGACATCGCCTCGCGGGTCACCCCGGCCGTCGTCTCGGTCGAGGTCCGCATCGGCGAGGCCGGTGCCACCGGCTCCGGGGTCGTCATCGAGGGCGAGAACGGCTACATCGTCACCAACAACCACGTCATCTCCGGTGCCGACGGAGTCGAGGGCGCCGAGATCCGCGCGGTCTTCTCCGACGGCAGCGGGTCGGCGGCGCGCATCGTCGGCCGCGACCCGGCCAGCGACCTCGCCGTCCTCAAGGTGGAGAAGCCCGGCCTGCTCACCGCCGCGCTGGGCAGGTCCGACGGCGTCGTCGTCGGCGACCCGGTCGTCGCGATCGGCTCACCGCTCGGCCTGGCCAGCACGGTGACCAGCGGCATCGTCAGCGCGCTGGACCGGCCGGTCCGGCTGGCCGGCGAGGGCAGCGACACCAACGCCGTGATCAGCGCGGTGCAGACCGACGCCCCGATCAACCCGGGCAACTCCGGCGGCGCGCTGGTCAACGGCGCCGGCGAGGTCATCGGCATCAACACCGCGATCGCCTCGCTCGGCGGCGGCAGCGTCGGCCTCGGCTTCGCCATCCCGGTCGACACCGTGCGCGACATCTCCGAGCAGCTCATCTCCCAGGGCCGGGCGGTGCACGCCTCCCTCGGCGTGAACGCCCGCTCGGTCACCGACGGCACGCGGGACGGCGCGCTGGTGGTCAACGTCGAGCCGGGCAGCGCGGCGGCCGAGGCGGGCATCCGGGAGCAGGACGTCGTCATCGCCGTCGACGGCGAGCCGGTCGGCAGCTCCGAGGAGCTGGTCGTGGCCATCGACGCCCACGACCCGGGGGAGACGGTCGGCCTCGAGCTGGTGCGGGGCGGCTCCTCGACGACGGTCCAGGCGACGCTCGACGAGGCCTGAGGAGGACCCCGTCCTCCTCACCGCTCGCAAGCTCGCGGCGAGCCTCCGGACGGGGCCGGGTCGGGCGCTGCCGGCGGTTCCCCTCAGATCGGGGCACTGACCGCGGCGGGCGCGCCGCCTACGCTGGACCCGCGCGACGGCCGGACCGGGCGCACGAGGAGGGGAGCGGCGCGTGTTCGACTCGATCGGCTGGGGCGAGATCGTCGTCCTCGCCCTCGCCGCGCTGTTCATCTTCGGGCCCGACCGGCTCCCGGACCTGGCCAAGGACGCCGCCGCCGGGCTGAAGAAGGTGCGTGAGGCGGTCACCGGCGTGCGGGCCCAGGTCGACGAGTCCCTGGGCGACGACCTCGCCAAGCTGCGCGACCTCGACCTGCGCCAGTACCACCCGCGGACCTTCATCCGGAACCAGCTGTTCGCCGACGACGACGCGCCGCCGCGTGCCTCCGGGGCCACGGCCGCGACCACGGTGGCGGCCGCTGCCGCCCGCACCCGCGACCACTCCGCCCCGCCCCCGTTCGACCCCGACGCGACCTAGTCCCACAGACGCACGGAGGCCGGTGTCCCGACGGGACACCGGCCTCCGTGCAGGTCGGCTCAGTGGCGGACGGGCGTGAGCCCCAACGACATGCCCGACAGGCCGCGCTGGCGGGTGGCCAGGCCGTCGGCGATCTTCCCCAGCGCCTGGGCGGCGGGGGTGTCGGGGTCGGCGAGCACGACCGGCGCACCGGCGTCCCCGGCCTCGCGGACCCGGGTGTCCAGCGGGATCTGGCCCAGCAGCGGCACGCGCGCACCGAGCGTGCGGGTGAGCGCGTCGGAGACCGCCTCGCCGCCGCCGGAGCCGAAGACCTCCATGCGGGAGCCGTCGGGCAGCTCCAGCCACGACATGTTCTCGATGACGCCGACCACCTGCTGGTGGGTCTGGGTGGCGATCGCGCCGGCCCGCTCGGCGACCTCGGCGGCGGCCAGCTGCGGCGTGGTGACCACGAGGATCTCGGCGTTCGGCAGCAGCTGGGCGATGGAGATCGCCACGTCACCGGTGCCGGGCGGCAGGTCCAGCAGCAGGACGTCGAGGTCGCCCCACCACACGTCGGCGAGGAACTGCTGCAGCGCGCGGTGCAGCATCGGCCCGCGCCACACGACCGGGGTGTTGCCCGGGGTGAACATGCCGATCGAGATGACCTTCACGCCGTAGGCCTGCGGCGGCATGATCATGTTGTCGACCTGGGTGGGCTTGTCGTCGACCCCGAGCATCCGCGGCACCGAGTGGCCGTAGATGTCGGCGTCCACCACACCCACGGACAGGCCACGCCTGGCCAGTGCCGCCGCCAGGTTGACCGTGACCGACGACTTGCCCACGCCGCCCTTGCCCGAGGCGACGGCGTAGACGCGGGTCAGCGAACCGGGCTGGGAGAACGGGATCACCGGGTCGGCCGCGTCGGTGCCCCGCACCGTGCGGCGCAGCTCGGCGCGCTGCTCGTCGTTCATCACGTCCAGGCCCACCTGCACCGAGGTGACACCGGGGACGGCGGAGACGGCCTGGGTGACCCGGTTGGTGATCGTCTCGCGCATCGGGCAGCCGGCGACGGTCAGGTAGACCTCGACCCGGACGGTGCCGTCCTCGGCGATCCGGACGTCCTTGACCATGCCGAGCTCGGGGAGCGGCCGGTTGATCTCCGGGTCCTGGACGGTGGCCAGTGCGGCGTTGACGGCGTCGAGCGCCGGCGCGCCGGTCAGCGGGGCGGACATGGTGTGCGTCTGTCTCCTTCGACGGGGGATCCGGTCCGGTCCGCCGAGGAGCGGCGGTGACCTGCGTTCACGGGCCTGCTGCAACTGTACGGCCGTCATCCGGCCCGGCCGCCGTCCGGAGGGTGATCTGCTACGCAGCCCCGACGGGCGCCGACGTCCACAGACCTGCGCAGACGGCGTTGCGGGTGGCCCTGGCGCGGTAGAGGTGCGCGTCGGCCTCGACGGTGAGCCGCTCGGGCACCGCGTCCCGCCCCGAGGCGACGGCGACGCCCAGGGACAGGGTCAGCGAACCCGGGCCCCCGCCGGACGGGTCCAGCGCGAGGGCGGCGGTGCGCGGGAGGTGAGCGCGTCGGCGATCAGCCGCAGTGCCTCGTCCCCACCGCCGTGGCCGTGCCGGTCGTTGACCTCCTTGAAGCGGTCGACGTCGACGAGGAGGACGGCCACCGACGTCCCGGCCGCCCGGCCTGCGGCGCAGGCCGCCACCAGCTCGGCGTCCCCACCGGCGGCGGTTGGCCAGGCCGGTGAGCGGGTCCTCGTGCTGAGCCGCTCGAGCCGGGCCAGCAGCGCCCGCGTGCGTTCCCGTTCCTGCTCGAGCCGGACGCGGACGGTGGACTCCCGGGTCGTCAGCCGGTGCCGCTGGTCGTGGGCGACCACCCCGATGAGCGACGCGGTGGCGAGGTAGATGGCGGCCGCGAGCAGGTCCTCTGCCCGCATCGACGTGGGGTCGTGAGGACGGCGACACCGAGCGCCGACCAGGACACGGCGACCAGGACGCCGGTCCACAGCGGCCGAGTGACCAACAGGCAGCCGCTGGCGTAGATCGCCAGGGTGAAGCCGAGCAGGTAGAACTCCACGTGCTCGACCCGCGGGACCATCCAGGCGACCTCGATCTGCACGGTGGCCAGCGCGGAGCAGGCCAGCAGCTCGGGCCGGCGGCGACCCAGGGGGCGGCGCCACAGCACCCAGAGCGCCCCCAGCATGGGGACGACGCCGGCGAGCCGGACGACGAGGAACGCCCGCGCGCCTGCGGCTCGAGCAGCAGGTCGAAGCCGGAC
This sequence comes from Geodermatophilus sp. URMC 65, assembly GCF_053502545.1. NCBI lineage: Bacteria > Bacillati > Actinomycetota > Actinomycetes > Geodermatophilales > Geodermatophilaceae > Geodermatophilus > Geodermatophilus sp. URMC 65. Next base: position 1,562,651 of record NZ_CP199954.1, on the reverse strand, counting down.
CAGGCGGGAGCGACGACGACCGCCAGCCCGGACACCCACAGCGCCGACTCCCGCCGCGCACGGGTCAGCCGGTCGTCGGCCAGGACGGGCCGGTGACGCCGCGGCGGGACGTCGGACGGAAGGTGAGCGGGCACGAGACCTGATCGGGACCCGTGGTCCGCGGCTGTGCTCCCGGGACGCCGTCCGTCTCCCGTCCGGGGGATGCGGGAGGGCGCGGACCGCCTGGCTAGCCTCGCTGGGGTGTCCGCCGCCCGCACCGCCACCCTCCGCGACGCCGTCGGGCTGGGCCTGGCGGTGGGCCTGTACGGGGTGGCCTTCGGCGCCGCCGCGGACGCCGCCGGCCTCGACGTCTGGCAGGCGCTCGTGCTCTCGGCGCTCATGTTCACCGGCGCCTCGCAGTTCGCGCTGGTCGGCGTCCTCGGTGCGGGGGGCAGCGGGCTCGCCGCGATCGGCAGCGCGCTGCTGCTGGGCACCCGCAACACGGTCTACGGCGTCCGGCTGGCCCCGCTGCTCGCCCCCAGGGGCGTGTTCCGCCGGGTCGGCGCGGCGCACTGGGTGATCGACGAGACCACAGCGATGGCCGTCGCCGCGCCCGACCGCGAGCTGGGCCGGCTGGCGTTCTGGGCCACCAGCGCGACGATCTACCTCGGCTGGAACCTGACGACGGTCCTCGGCGCGCTCGGTGCCTCCGGGCTCGGGGGGACGGCGCAGGCCGCGCTGGACGCCGTCGTCCCCGCCGCCTTCCTGGCGCTGCTGTGGCCGCGGCTGCGGCGCGGTTCCCCCGAGGCCCCGGTGCAGCGGCGCGTCGCCCTCGGCGGCGCGGTCGTCGCGCTGCTGCTCACGCCGGTGGTGCCGGCCGGGGTGCAGGTGGTCGCCGCCGTCGTCGCGGTGGCGCTGGCCGGGCGGCCGCGGCCGGAGGCGGGCGAGGTCCCGAGCCCGCCCGGGGACGGAGCGGCCCCGCGGACGCGGCCGGCGAGCGCCGGCGAGGAGGACTCGTGAGCAGCGGGACGCTGTGGACGGTGGTCCTCGTCGCGGCCGCGGGCTGCTACCTGCTCAAGCTGGCCGGGCTGTCGGTGCCGGCCGCCTGGGTCGAGCGGCCGTGGGTGACCCGCGTCGTGGAGTTCGTCCCCGCGGCGCTGCTGGCCGCGCTGGTCGCCGTCCAGGCGGCCACGTCCGGGCCGGCGCTGGTGGTCGACGGGCGGCTGGCCGGGCTGGCCGTCGCCGCGCTCGCACTGGCGCTGCGGGCGCCGTTCATCGTCGTCCTGGTGCTGGCCGGGGCGACCGGCGCGCTGGTGCACGTCCTCGCCGGCTGAGGGAGGACCTCCCTGACCGCCGCTCCTCGCAGGCCCGCGGCGGGATCCTGCAGGGGGCCGGCCACGATCGCCCGGTATCGCTCACCCGCTAACGCGCCGCCCCACGTCAGAACAGCCGGTCCGCGCGCTGCTCCAGGTCGAGCAGGAAGCGCTTGCGGGGGAGCCCCCCGCCGAACCCGACGAGCCTGCCGTCGGCGCCGATCACCCGGTGGCAGGGCACCACGACCGCGATCGGGTTCCGCCCGTTCGCCGCGCCGACGGCCTGGGCGCCGCCCGGCTCGCCGACCGCCTCGGCGACGTACCCGTAGGAGCGGGTCTCGCCGTACGGGATGCGGGTCAGCTGGTCCCACACGGCCAGCTCGAAGGGGCTGCCGACGGGCCGCACGGGCAGGTGGAAGGCGGTCCGCTCGCCGGCGAAGTACTCGGCGAGCTGGCGCGCGACGTCCTCGAACCCCGCGTCGGCCCGTTCGCCGATCGCTCCCGCCTCGAGCGCGCCCGGAGGCGACATCGCCAGCCGCACGAGCGCGCCGTCCTCGTCCCGGACGACGGTCAGCGGACCGATCGGCGACGGCACCACGGTGTGCGTCCTGCTCATCATCACGTCCCCATGCCCGGTGGACGACGGGTCGGCGCCGGACGTGAGGTCCTCCTCGGGGGGAGACCGTAGAGAGGAGGACCGACAACCCTAGCCGCGCGCCGTGCACGCCCTCGCCGGGCGCCCGGCGCGGCTGGCGGCCCGGCCGCCCGGCCGTGGTCTCGCCGTCCTGGCCGCGCTGCTCGGCTGACCGCTCAGCAGTCGTTCGGGAAGCGGCGGCGGGAGGCGTCCTCCTGGGCCAGCCGACGCAGCGCCAGCAGCACCGGCTCGAGCAGCACCGTGTTCACCACCACGAAGCGGACGGCCTCGGCCACGGAGCCGGTCGGCACGTCGGCGACGTCCCGCTCGCCGATCCGGCCGGCGGCCTCGGCGTAGCGGTCCAGCAGCTCGTCGGCCGCGGTGGCGCCGGCGGCGCGCAGTGCCTCGAGAGCGGCGGCCAGCGCGCCGAGGGCGGGGGAGTCCTCGGCCACCCGCCACCCCTGGCGTCGCAGGACGGCGCGGGCCTGCTCCGGGTCGGCCGGCCCTTCGGGGCCCACGCCGGGCAGTGCCCGGTGGGCGGCGCCCAGGGCCGCGTGCACCGAGGTGTCCGGGCTGTCGACGGCGGCCAGCACCGCGCGGGCCCGGGCGATCGACAGCCCACCGGGCCCGAGCAGGGCGCGGACCAGCCGCAGCCGCTCCAGGTGCTCCTCGCCGTACCGCGCCCGGGTCGCACCGGTCAGCTCGCCCGCCGGCACGAGCCCCTCACGCAGGTAGTACTTCACGGTCGCGACCGGGACGCCGGCCCGGCGGGCCAGTTCAGAGATCTGCACGCATCCCCCTCGACACTGGATAGTGACACTCCCTAGTGTTGGGTAGCGACACTATCCAACCAGGAGGACGTCATGGCACGCATCGCCCGGGGTCGCTGGACCCACACCCACGAGGGGGACCTGACCGTCTTCCTGATCGGGATGCGCATCAACGCGTTGCACCGCCCCGACGCCTGGCTGCCCACCCTGGCCGCCATGGGCCCGATGCTGGCCGAGCTCGCGCGGGACCCCGACTCGGGCTTCCTCGGCTACCGCATGACGCTGGGCTGGCGCGGGCCGGTGCTGGTCCAGTACTGGCGCAGCGTCGAGGACGTCTACCGCTACGCCATGGCCCCCGAGGCCCGGCACCGCCCCGCGTGGACCGCCTTCAACCGGCGCGCCCGCCGCGTCCCCGGTGCGGTCGGGGTCTGGCACGAGACCTACCAGGTCGCCCGCGCCGAGAGCATCTACGTCGACCTGCCGGTGCAGGGGCTGGCCGCCGCCACGGGCGCCCGCCAGGTGACCAGCCGGCTGGACCGGGCCGCCGCGCGCCTCGCCGGCTGAGGGAGGACCCTCCGCCCCCACCGCTCGCGAGCTCGCGGCGGGACCCTGCAAGGGGGCCGTGGTCCTGCTTCAGCCGGTCGCCTCGCGGGCCGCGGCCTCCCGCTTCCTCCTGGCCTTCCGCTCCCGCCGCTCGGCGTCCTCCGGGCTCTCCTCGGTCAGCCGGTTGAGCTCGCCGCGGATGAAGTCGCGGGTCGCCAGCTCGCCGATGGCGACCCGCAGCGCGGCCAGCTCGCGGGCCAGGTACTCGGTGTCGGCGCGGGTCTGCGCCGCCCGCGCGCGGTCCTCCTCTGCCTGCACCCGGTCGCGGTCGGCCTGCCGGTTCTGGGCCAGCAGGATCAGCGGCGCGGCGTAGGCGGCCTGGGTGGAGAAGGCCAGGTTGAGCAGGATGAACGGATAGGGGTCCCACTGCAGCCGGACGGCGAAGACGTTGAGGGCGATCCAGACGATGACGATGACCGTCTGGACGGCGAGGAAGCGCCCGGTGCCCAGGAACCGCGCGATCGCCTCGGCGAACCGGCCGACCGCGTCGGGGTCCAGCCGCAGGTAGCTCCCGAGGCCGCGGGCCGCGCCACGAGGGACGTCGAGCCGCCGGCTGTCAGCCACGGCGCGCCCGCTCCCGCCAGTCCTCGGGCAGCAGGTGGTCGAGGATGTCGTCCACGCTCACCGCGCCGACCAGCCGGCCCTGGGCGTCGACGACCGGCGCCGCGACCAGGTTGTAGGTGGCGAAGTAGCGGGTGACCTCGGCCAGCGGCGCCTCGGGCCGCAGCGGCTCCAGGTCGTCGAGCACCCCGCTGACCAGGGTGGACGGCGGCTCGCGCAGCAGCCGCTGGATGTGCGCCAGGCCCAGGTAGCGGCCGGTCGGGGTGGCCGACGGCGGTCGGCAGACGTACACCTGGCTGGCCAGCGCCGGGGACAGCTCGGGCTCGCGTACCCGCGCCAGCGCCTCGGCGATCGTGGCGTCCGGGGTGAGGATCACCGGCTCGCTGGTCATGATCCCGCCGGCGGTGTCCTCGGAGTACTGCAGCAGCTGGCGCACCGGCTCGGCCTCGTCGGGCTCCATGAGCTCCAGCAGCCGGTTGCGGTCCACGTTGGACAGCTCGGCCAGCAGGTCCGCGGCGTCGTCGGGGTCCATGACCTCCAGGACGTCTGCCGCCCGCTTCTCCTCCAGCGTGCCGAGGATGGTGATCTGGTCGGCCTCGGGCAGCTCGCCGAGCACGTCGGCCAGCCGCTCGTCGTCGAGGGCCTCGGCGACCTCGTGGCGTCGCTTGATCGGCAGGTCCTGCAGCGCGTGGGCGACGTCGGCGGCGTTGAGCTCGCGGTAGGTGGCGATCAGCGTCTCGGCGCCCTGCCCGGTCTGCGGCAGGGCCAGCCCGGTCACCTCGTCCCAGGCCAGCTGGTGCAGCTGCCCGCGCCGGCCCAGCCGGCCCGGCTCCTGGACGGCGAGCCGGGAGAGCACCCAGTCACCGGTGCGGGTCTGCTCGATGCCGGCGTCGACGACGGTGGCCGGCCGGCCGGACTCCGCGATCTGCACCCGGCGGTCCAGCAGCTCGCCGAGCACCAGGGTCTCCCCGCGCCGCTGCTCGAAGCGCTTGAGGTTCAGCGTGCCGGTCGAGAGCACCACCGCCCCGGGGTCCAGCGCGGTCACCCGCCCCATCGGCACGAAGATGCGGCGGCGGGCGACCACCTCCACGACCAGGCCCAGCACGCGCGGCGCCGCCGTCCCCACGCGCAGCGCCACGACCACGTCCCGGACCTTGCCGACGCGGTCGCCGTTGGGGTCGAAGACGGGCAGCCCGGCGAGCCGGGAGACGTACGCCCTGGTCGCCGTCGTCACGGGTCCTGAGGCTACCGTCGAGCCGTGGCCGCCCCCGGAGAGCTGGACTACGAGGTCGTCGACGTCTTCGCGCCGCGCGCCTTCGCCGGCAACCCGCTGGCCGTGGTGTTCGACGCCGACGGGCTCTCCACCGAGCAGTGCCAGGCCCTGGCCAACGAGTTCCACCTGTCCGAGACGTCGTTCCTGTCGGCGCCGACCGAACCGGGCGCCAGCTATCGGGTGCGCATCTTCACCCCCTACGCCGAGCTGCCCTTCGCCGGGCACCCGAGCGTGGGGGCGGCGTCCGCGCTGGTCCGCGCGGGTCGGCTGCCCGCCGGCACGCTGCGCCAGGAGTGCGGCGCCGGCGTCCTCGACGTGGTCGTCGACGACGACGGCGCGACGCTGTCCGGCGGCCGCCCCACCCTCGAGGACGGCCCCGACCCGGCCGCGCTCGCCGAGGCCCTGGGGTTGGCCGGCGCCGACGCCGTGGGTCTGCCGGCGCACCTCGCCGGCTGCGGCCTGCCCTTCGCCTTCCTCGCCGTCCGCCCCGAGGTGGTGGACGACGCCGCGCCGGACCCCGCACTGCTCGGCGAGCACGGCGTGGGGGAGGGCGTCTCGGTGCTCTCCTGGGACGGCGCGACCGCCACCGCCCGCGCCCGCGTCTTCGCCGCCGACCTGGCCTGGGGCGAGGACCCGGCCACCGGCTCGGCCGCCCTGGGTGCCGGCGTCTGGCTGGTCGCCACCGGCCTGCTCGCGCCCGAGGGGACGTCGTCCTACGTCGTGCACCAGGGTGAGGCGATGGGGCGGCCCTCGGTGCTGTCCTGCACGGTCACCGCCTCCGCCGGCCGCGCGGTCGCGGCGACCGTCCGCGGCGCGGTGGTGCCGGTCGCCCGCGGCCGCATCCGGGTCCCTTGACGGTGAAGGGCCCCGTTCCCCTCACGCCTCGCTCCGCTCGGCGCGAGCCTCTGGACGGGGCCGGGGCCGGCGCCTGGGCGCTGCACCGGCCCGGCGGGCGGGACGTCGGGATCATGGCGGTCGCGGTCATCGGCATCTCGCTCTCGGCGCCGCTGACCACGCTGCTGGCCGCGCCGATGCTGGCGCTGGCCTTCTGGCGCAACCTCGGCGGCGCGGCGGTCCTGCTGCCGGTGCTGCTGCTGCGCGAGCGGTCGGCGCTGGCCGGGTTGCGGCCGAGAGACCTGACCAGCTCGGTGGTCGCCGGGCTCTTCCTCGCCGCGCACTTCGCCGCCTGGCTGCCCAGCCTGTCGATGACGACGGTCGCCGCCTCCACCGCGCTGGTCACCACCACCCCGGTCTGGACGGCGCTGGCCGCCCGGGTCAGCGGGGTGCGGCTGCCCGCGGCGACGTGGGCGGGCCTGGTGCTCGCGGTCCTCGGCGCCGCGCTGATCGCCGGCGTGGACGTGACGGTGAGCCTGGAGGCCCTCGCCGGTGACGGGCTGGCGCTGCTCGGCGCGCTCTGCGCCGGCGGGTACGTGTTGGCCGGGGCGCGGGCGCGGCAGCGGCTGTCGACCTCGGCGTACGCGGTGGTCTGCTACTCGGTGTGCGCGGTGGCGATCGCGGTGGCCGCGGTCGCCGTCGGCAACCCGCTCGTCGGCTTCGCCGTCCGCGACTGGGTGCTCATCGCCGCCATCACCGTCTGCGCCCAGCTGCTCGGGCACACGCTGTTCAACCTGCTGCTGTCCTCGGTCGGCCCGACGATGGTCAGCCTGGTGATCCTAATCGAGGTGCCCGGTGCGCTGCTGTTCGCGCTGGTGCTGCTGCAGCAGGTGCCGCCGCTGCTCGCGCTGCCCGGGGTGGCGCTGGTCGTCGTCGGCGTCGGCCTGGTGGTGCGGGCCAGCCGTCCGGCGGGCCTGGCCGAGCCGGGCACCTGAGGCCGTCCCGAGCCCGTCGCTACTCTCCGGTAGCACACCGACCCCTCACAGCGGAGGCACCGTGGCCGAGCTCCGATCCCGTCGTTCCAACCTGGCCGTCCCCGGCAGCAACCCGCGGTTCCTGGAGAAGGCCAAGGGGCTGGGCGCCGACCAGGTGTTCCTCGACCTGGAGGACGCGTGCGCGCCGCTGGCCAAGCCCGGTGCCCGCAAGAACATCGTCGCGGCGCTCAACGAGGGCGGCTGGGGGGAGAAGATCCGCACCGTCCGGGTCAACGACTGGACCACGGAGTGGACCTTCACCGACGTCCTCGAGGTCGTCGGCGGCGCCGGCGCGAACCTCGACTGCATCATGCTGCCGAAGGTGGCCGACGCCGCCCAGGTGCAGGCGCTGGACATGCTGCTGACCCAGCTCGAGAAGGCCAACGGCCTGGAGGTCGGCCGGATCGGCATCGAGGCGCAGATCGAGACCGCGCAGGGCCTCATCAACGTCAACCAGATCGCGTTCGCCAGCCCGCGGATCGAGACGATCATCTTCGGCCCGGCCGACTTCATGGCCAGCATCAACATGAAGTCACTCGTGGTCGGCGCGCTGCACCCGGACTACGCCGGCGACCCGTTCCACTACATCTTGATGCAGATCCTCATGGCCGCCCGCGCCCGCGGCGTGCAGGCCATCGACGGCCCGTTCCTGCAGGTGCGCGACGTGGACGCGTTCCGCGAGGTCGCCAAGCGGTCGGCCGTCCTCGGGTTCGACGGCAAGTGGGTGCTGCACCCGGGCCAGGTCGACGCGGCCAACGAGATCTACTCGCCGTCCCAGGAGGACTACGACCACGCCGAGCTGATCCTCGACGCCTACGACTGGGCGACCTCGGAGGCCGGCGGCAAGAAGGGCTCGGCGATGCTCGGCGACGAGATGATCGACGAGGCCAGCCGCAAGATGGCGCTGGTCATCGCCGGCAAGGGCCGCGCCGCCGGGTTGCAGCGCACCTCGACCTTCACCCCGCCGGAGTCCTGAGGCAGGACCCCCTCGTACGCGCGGGGCCCCCTCTCAGGGCGCGAAGGCGCCGGACGAGCCGGCCGCGGCCAGTGCGAGGAAGAAGAACAGGAAGCCGAGCACGGCCAGCGCGGTGCCGATGCCGCCCACGATGATCCCGGCCAGCGCCAGGCCGTCGCCCTGCTCGCCGGTCTGGCGGATCTGCCGGCGGGCCACGATCCCGAGCACCAGCCCGACCGGGCTGAAGACGAACGCCATCACCAGCGACAGGATCGCCAGCGTGTTGGTGGGCCGCGGGTAGCCGTAGCCCGGCGGGAACCCGTAGCCGGGCACGCCGTAGCCGGGCGGGCCGCCGTACCCGGGCGGCGGCCCGTACGCGGGCTGGCCGTAGGGCGGCTGGCCACCGTACCCCGGCGGACCGCCGAACCCGGGCTGTGCGCCGTACCCGGGCTCGCCGGCAGCCCCGTGCTCAGCGGTCGCGCCGGCACCCGCGGAGCCGGGCGCACCGTAGGAGGGCAGCGGCGGGTGGCCGGGCTGCCGCGGGGCCTCACCGCCGGGGGACGGCGTGGGGTCGGGGCCGGCGCGGTGGGCGTCGTCCTGCGTCATCGTCGTCCTCCGGCGGTCGGGACTGGTCGTGCGAACGCTAGACGCGTGGGGCGCCGGAGGGTGAGCAGGCACACACGGATGCCGTCGGGCGCCTGTCCCATACTCACCGGTAACCCGGACACCGGAGTCCCCGGAGGAGCGACGCGATGACCCGCCTGGCGCAGACCGCCGACCTGACCGACATCCAGCAGGAGATCCTGTCGACGGTCAGGGCCTTCGTCGACAAGGAGATCATCCCGCACGCTCAGGAGCTCGAGCACGCCGACGCCTACCCGACCGAGATCGTCGAGGGCTTGAAGGAGCTGGGCATCTTCGGGCTGATGATCCCCGAGGAGCACGGCGGTCTGGGGGAGTCGCTGCTGACCTACGCGCTGGTGGTCGAGGAGATCGCCCGCGGGTGGATGAGCGTCTCCGGCGTCATCAACACGCACTTCATCGTCGCGTACATGCTCCTCCAGCACGGCACGCAGGAGCAGAAGGAACGCCTGCTGCCGCGCATGGCCACCGGGGAGGTCCGCGGCGCGTTCTCGATGTCCGAGCCGGGGCTGGGCTCCGACGTCGCGGGCATCCGCACCCGGGCCCGGCGGGACGGCGACGGCTACGTCATCGACGGCCAGAAGATGTGGCTGACCAACGGCGGGTCTTCGACCCTGGTCGCCGCGCTGGTGCGCACCGACGAGGGCGCGGAGAAGGCGCACCAGAACCTGACGACCTTCCTGGTCGAGAAGCCGGCCGGCTTCGGCGAGGTCGTCCCCGGGCTCACCATCCCCGGCAAGATCGACAAGATGGGCTACAAGGGCGTCGACACCACCGAGCTGGTGTTCGACGGCTTCCGGATCGGCGCCGACGCCGTCCTCGGCGGGGTGCCCGGGCGGGGCTTCGCCCAGATGATGGACGGCGTCGAGGTCGGCCGGGTCAACGTCGCCGCGCGCGCGTGCGGCATCTCGATCCGCGCCTTCGAGCTGGCCATCGCCTACGCCCAGCAGCGGGAGACCTTCGGCAAGCCGATCGCCCAGCACCAGGCGATCGCGTTCCAGCTCGCGGAGATGGCGACCAAGGTCGAGGCCGCGCACGCGCTGATGGTCAAGGCCGCCCGGCTCAAGGACGCAGGCTCGCGCAACGACGTCGAGGCCGGCATGGCCAAGCTGCTGGCCAGCGAGTACTGCGCCGAGGTGACCACCGCGTCCTTCCGGATCCACGGCGGCTACGGCTACTCCAAGGAGTACGAGATCGAGCGGCTCATGCGCGAGGCGCCGTTCCTGCTCATCGGCGAGGGCACCAGCGAGATCCAGAAGACGATCATCAGCCGGGGCCTGCTCAAGGAGTACGCGCTCAAGCGCTGAGGACGGCCCCCTGCACGACCGCGGCCCCGTTCCGGGCACCGCCCTGAGCCTGCGAAGGGTGGGGAGGACGGGGCCTTCCACGGTGAGGGGGACGAGGTCCTCTCTCAGCCCTCCTCGTCGGCCGGCTCGTCGAAGGTGACCTCGACCTGCTGGACGCCCAGCGAGCGGGCCAGGCCGGTCAGCATGTCGCGGGTGTTGGCCTCGGCGCGCTCGCGCAGGTCGCTCTGCGCGGCCGCGGTGGCCAGCCGGTCCTCGGCCAGCGCGTACAGCTCGCTGTCGTCGACCGGGTTGTCGCCGAGGGCGTCCCCGACCCGCTCGACCAGCCCGCGGTCGCGGTCGAGCACGCGGCTCGCACCCGGGTCGATGCGCACCTCGCCCAGCCGCGGGGCGGGCAGGGCGATGGTCGCCGACGTGCCGTCGGGGGAGAGGGTGACCCGGCCGGCGTCCAGGCCCGCGAAGTCGACGTAGGCGTCGGCGGTGCCGGTCGCCAGGAAGCTCACCGCCTCGCCGCTGATCACCGAGGGGACGTAGCGGGTGTCCACCTCGCGCTCGACGACGACCTGGAAGGTGCCGGTCGCGGCGTGGTACTCGGAGAGGTCGTCGAGGGCCAGCAGCAGCGGAGGGGTGCTGGTGTCGACGACGTCCTGGCCGAACGGCTGGTCGGGCAGCCAGTCGGCCACCTGGAAGCCGGCGGGCACGAGCAGCGCCAGGCCGATCCCCGCCGCCACCAGCTTCGGGCGGAGGCGACGCCGCCGGCGCGGGGCCGGGTCGAGCGAGACGGGGTGGGACGGCAGCAGCGTGGGCATGCTCGGCCTCTCGGGTCGGGGGCGGGCGTGCGGTGCTCTGGGTGTTCAGCGATGTGCCCGCGGCCACCATTCCCGACACGCCGGTGGCCCCCGCGCGAACAGGGCCGGCCGGCGTCGGCTTGGCTCTCCGGCATGAGAGCTGTCGGGGTGACCGAGTTCGGTGGGCCGGAGGCCCTGCACGTCGTCGACGTCCCGCCGGAACCGCTGGGGCCGGGGCAGGTGCGGCTGCGGGTGACCGCGGCGGCGGTCAGCCCGACCGACACGCACCTGCGCGAGGGCGCCTACGCCGGGCGCGACCCGGTGCAGCAGTTCCCCTACGTGCCGGGGATGGACGCCGCCGGGGTGCTCGCCGAGATCGGCCCGGACACCGACACCGACCTGCAGGTGGGCGACCGGGTGATGGCGGTCGTCGTCCCCTCGGGCGCGCACGGCGCCTACCGCGAGGACCTGGTGCTGCCGGCCGGCTCGGTGGTCCGCATGCCGGCCGGCAGCTCCGACGCCGAGGCCTCGACCCTCCCGATGAACGGGCTCACGGCGCGGCTGGCGCTGGACCTCATGGGGCTGCAGCCGGGCCAGGTGCTGGCGGTGACCGGCGCGGCCGGTGCGTTCGGCGGTTACGTCGTCCAGCTGGGCACGGCGGACGGGCTGACCGTGGTAGCCGACGCGTCCGAGGCCGACGAGCAGCTGGTGCGCGACCTGGGTGCCGACGTGGTCGTCCGCCGGGGGGACGACGTCGCCGCGCGGATCCGCGAGCACTTCCCCGAGGGCGTCGACGGGCTGGCCGACGGCGCGGTGCAGGACGCGCTGGTGCTGCCCGCGGTGCGCGACGGCGGCGCGGTGGCGACCGTGCGCGGCTACCGGGGCACCGGCGAGCGCGGCCTGCGGGTGCACCCCACGCTGGTGCGGCGGGTGGCGGAGGACCGGGCGGCGCTGGACCGGTTGCGCCAGCAGGCCGAGGACGGCGTGCTGACCCTGCGCGTGGCCGACGTGCTGCCCGCCGAGCAGGCCGCCGAGGCGCACCGGCGGCTGGCGCGCGGCGGCGTCCGCGGACGGCTGGTGCTCACCTTCTGAGGTCGGGGCCCCGCGGTGGCGGGAGGTCGTCCTGTCCTGACAGGGTGGAGGCGGTCCCGGGCAGCGGAGCCCGGCGTGTGCGGAGGTCGGTAGATGGTGCACAGACTCGTCGTCAGCTACGGGCAGCCCGACGACCCGGCGGCGTTCGACGCGTACTACCGCGACACGCACATCCCGCTGGCCACGAAGATGCCCGGCCTGGTCCGGTACACCATCGGCTCGCCGCAGCCGCTGGACCCGTCGCAGCCCGCGCCGTACCTGGTGGCCGAGCTGGACTTCGAGTCGGAGCAGGAGATGGGTGCCGCGTTCAACTCCTCGGAGGGCAAGGCGGCCGCCGACGACGTCGCCAACTTCGCCACCGGCGGCGCGACCATGACGCACTACGAGGTGGACGAGGTGCACGCCACCCGGTGAACGGCGCACACGCACTCATCCGGACCCTCGTCGGCGCCGGCGTCGACGTCTGCTTCGCCAACCCCGGCACGTCGGAGATGCACTTCGTCGCGGCGCTCGACGACGTCCCCGAGATGCGCGGCGTGCTCACGCTGTTCGAGGGCGTCGCGACCGGCGCCGCCGACGGCTACGCGCGCATGGCCGGGAAGCCGGCGGCCACGCTGCTGCACCTGGGCCCCGGGCTGGGCAACGGCCTGGCCAACCTGCACAACGCCCGCCGCGGCCGCGCGCCGGTGGTCAACGTGGTCGGCGACCACGCCCGCTCGCACAAGCGGCTGGACGCGCCGCTGGAGTCCGACCTCGACGCCCTGGCCGGCGCGGTGTCGGGCTGGCTGCGCCGCTCGCTGTCCCCGGCCGACGTCGCCGCCGACGCCGCCGAGGCGGTCGCCGAGTCGGCCCGGCGCGGGATCGCCACGCTGGTGCTGCCCGCCGACGTCTCGTGGGAGGACGGCGCCGAGCCGGCCGCGCCGCAGCCGGTGCGCCCGGCTCCGCAGGTTCCGCCGTCGGTGGTGGACGACGTGGCCGCGGTGCTGCACTCCGGCGAGCCCACCGTGCTGTTCCTCGGCGGGGACGTCGTCGCCAGCGAGGAGGCGCTGCTGGCCGCCGGGCAGGTCGCCGCGGGCACCGGCGCGCGGCTGATGGCCGAGACGTTCTCGGCGCGGGCGGTGCGCGGTGCCGGTCTGCCCGACCTCCCCAAGCTGCCCTACCCGCCGGAGATGGCGATCGCCGCGCTGGCCGGCACCCGCCACCTGGTGCTGGCCGGGGCTGCGTCGCCGGTGCACTTCTTCGGCTACCCGGGCGTGCCCGGGACGCCGGTGCCCGAGGACTGCACGGTGCACGTGCTGTCCGCGCCGGGGGAGGACGGCGTCGCGGCGGTGCGGGTGCTGGCCGAGGTCGCGGCACCGGACGCGCGAGCCGAGGTGCTGGAGGCCTCGCGGCCCGAGCTGCCGACCGGCCAGCTGACCCCGCGGGCGATGTCGGCCGTCGTCGGGGCGCTGCTGCCGGAGCGGGCGGTCGTGGTCGACGAGGTGCTGACCTCCGGCGTCGGGCTGGCGGAGCTGACCGCCGGGGCGCCGCGGCACGACTGGCTGGCGCTGACCGGCGGCGCGATCGGCGACGGGCTGCCCATGGCCGTGGGCGCCGCGGTGGCCTGCCCGGACCGGCCGGTGCTCGCGCTGCAGGCCGACGGCAGCGCGATGTACACGATCCAGGCGCTGTGGACGATGGCCCGCGAGCAGCTCGACGTCACCGTCGTCGTCTGCGACAACGGCTCCTACGCGATCCTGGAGCACGAGCTGTCGCGGGTGGGGGCGGCCGAGGACGGCAAGCGCGCCGGCGAGCTGCTGCACCTGGGCGGGCCGTCGCTGGACTTCGTCGCGCTGGCCACCGGCATGGGCGTGCCCGCGACCCGGGCCACGACCGCCGAGGAGCTAGCCCAGCAGCTGCGCGCCGCGCTGGCCGCCCCGGGTCCGCACCTGGTCGACGCGGTGCTGCCCGGCCGCAGGTGAGGTGGCCGCGCGGGGCCCGGTGCGGCGCCTGGTCCGCGCGGGGCTCGTCGTCGCCGTCGTCCTGGCCGTGCTGACCGGTCTGCTGTGGGGGCTGCAGCGGCGGCTCGTCTACTTCCCCGACGACGGCCCGGTCCCCGCGGCGGCCGCGGTGCTGCCCGGTGGGAGGGACGTCGTCCTGCAGACCTCCGACGGGCTGCGGCTCGGGGCCTGGTTCCTGCCCGGCCGCGACGCGGAGGCGGCCGCCGTGCTGGTGGCCAACGGCAACGGCGGGCACCGCGGGCTGCGGGCGCCGCTGGCCGCGGCGCTGGCCGGGCGCGGGCTGGCGGTGCTGCTGTTCGACTACCGCGGCTACGGCGGCAACCCCGGCAGTCCGAGCGAGGAGGGGCTGGCGCGGGACGTGCGCGCCGCCCGCGCCCACCTGCTGGAGGAGGCCGGGGTGCCGCCGGACCGGTTGCTCTACTTCGGCGAGAGCCTGGGCGCCGCCGTCGTCACCGAGCTGGCGACCCAGCACCCACCGGCCGCGCTGGTGCTGCGCTCGCCGTTCGTCGACCTCGCCGCCGTGGGCGCCGAGCACTACCCGTTCCTGCCGGTCCGCGCGCTGCTGCGCGACCGGTACCCGGTGGCGGAGCGGGTCGCGGCGATCCGGGTGCCGACCACGGTGGTGCTGGGGGGAGCCGACTCGATCGTCCCGCCGGCGCAGAGCCGCGCCGTCGCCACGGCGGCGGCCGGCCTGCACCGGCTGGTGGAGGTCCCCGGCGCCGACCACAACGACCGCGTGCTGCTGGACGGCGACGCCCTCGTCGACGCGGTCGTGGAGCTGGCCGGCCGCTGACCGGGGGGTCGCCGGTCCCGCGCCGGCGGGCTCAGGCGGTCGCGCGGTAGGAGGTGTACCGGCCGATCCAGCGGTGGACGTCGGAGCGGGTCTCCTCGACCTCGGCGAAGCCGGCCCGGCGGAGCAGGCCCGGGACGTCGTCGACGGCGTGCTCCCCGGTCAGCCGGTGGCGGTGCCCCCGGCCGTGGGCCGCGCCGTCCTCCCCGCCGACGTCCACCAGGTGCAGCGCACCCCCGGGCCGCAGCACCCGGAGCACCTCGCGCATCGCCGGTTCCCGCTGGTCGGCCGGCACGTGGTGGAGCATGAACGACGAGAGGACGACGTCCACGCTGTCGTCGGCGTAGGGCAGCTCGTCGGCGTAGCCACGGTCGAGCTGGACGGCCAGTCCGCGGCGGCGGGCCTTGCGGTGGGCGCGGGCCAGTGCGGCGAGGTCGGGGTCGAGTCCGACGACGGCCGCCGCGGGTTGGGCCCGCTTCGCCGCGAGCAGCAGGTCGCCGGTGCCGCAGCCGATCTCCAGGACGCGCTGGCCGGGCCGGAGGCCGGCCTGGTCGAGCAGCCGCCGGCGGATCTGCCGGACGCCGAGCAGCCGGTTCAGCGGGTCGTAGAGCGGCAGCAGCCACTCGTGCCTCGTCCCGGGGAGGAAACTGCGCTCGCCGCCGGTCACCGCCGTCCGCGCGCCCGTGCTGCCGGTCGTGCCACCCATGCCGATCCCTTCGTCCTGGACGATCTTCTGGCCGTCATCGCTACTCTCGACGGCTGGCACCTGGACGACAAGGGCGGTACATCGGTCGGGATGGGACCATCTTCGGGAACTCGGCGACCCGTCGGCCGGCCGCTGTCCGGGCGCCGGGTCGACGGTGCGCCGGTCTACGGGTACGAGCGGGTCGCGGGGCGGCCACCGGTGACCGTCACCCGCCACGACGGGACCCAGGGGCCCGTCGATGGTCGGCTGCACGGGGCGCACGCGCACGACTTCCTCGTGCTGAGCCTGGTCGAGCGGGGCACCGGGCGGCTGTGCCTGGACGGCCGGTGGTGGGAGGTCACGACCGGGGACCTCCTCGTGGTCGCACCGGGGGAGGTGGTGACCCCGGAGTGGAGCGGGGACGCCGCCGAGGCCGTGGTGTGGTCGGCCCTCTTCCCGCCGGACGCGGTGGAGCGGCGCAGCCCGGGCTCGTTCGGGTCCTGGCGGGCCCACCCGCTGCTGTTCCCGTTCGTCGGCCACCGGGCCGGGGGTGTCCAGCGGCTGTCGGTGCCCGAGGCGGACCGGCCTGCGTGGTCACGACGGTTCGCCGAGCTCGACCGCGAGCTGGAGGAGCGGCGGGAGGGGTACGCCGAGGCCGCGCTGGCCCGGCTGACCCTGGTGCTCGTGGAGCTGGCCCGGTTGGCGGCCGATGTCCCGGGCTCCCTGCGGCTGCGCGACGACCCGCTGCTGGCCGCGGTCTTCGACGTCATCGAGCGGCGGTACGCCGAACCGATCTCGTTGCGCGAGGTGGCCGACGCGGTGGGGCTGTCGGCCGGGCACCTGACGACGGTGGTCGGCCGGCGCACGGGGCGGACGGTGCAGCAGTGGATCACGGAGCGGCGGCTCGCCGAGGCCCGGCGGCTGCTCGCCGAGACCGACCTGACGGTGCAGGCGGTGGCCGGCCGGGTGGGCTACGCCGATGCGGGTTACCTGATCCGGCGGTTCCGCGCCGCGCACGGCGTCCCGCCGCAGGAGTGGCGCCGGGCGGGCCGCTCCCGCTGAGGGAGGGGTGCCGGACCGTTGCGGCTGCCGCCCGCCGGTGCTCGTGCTCTGCGTGCGACGCACGCAGAGCACGAGCACCGGGTGCACCCTTCCGGTCGTCCCGTGGGTCGCAGCCGTCCCCGGGCCGGCCGCCTCAGCCAGGGGCTACGCCGCCCGGGCATCCACGGCCGGGAGACCCCTCACCAGCAGACCCAGTAGTAGTAGTTCCCGTAGGCGTCCACGTACCACTCCTCGTAGCAGATGGTGTCCGGCTGCGCGGAGGGGGCCTCGGTCGTCGTGCTGGTGCTGTCGGTCGCCGGCGCCGTGACGGCGACGCTCTGCTCGGGCGTGGCAGCCATCGCGCTCGCGCCCGGCAGCAGCACGCCGCCGATGCCCAGGGTGGTCGCGGTGGCGGCCAGGACCAGGTGTCGCTTGGAGAGGGCCATGGTTCCTCCAGGTCTTCCGGGGCAGGGCAGGATCGGCCCTGCTCGTGGTGGGAGATGTGCGGAGCGATCGCTGATCGCCCGCGTCGACACTCCTTCCGCAGCGGATCGGAGTGCCGTTCCGTTCCTGCGTGACCAGCATCTGGCCGAGGACTCCGCCGCTGGATGGAGCCGTCCCCCGATCGACGGGATGCCTCCCCCCGACCGGCCGGACGCTGTCCCCCCGGGGTCGCCCCCCCCGAAGGAGCGGTCGTGCGACGCGGGCCCCGTCCTCGCCGGCAGCGGGCACCGACGACCGGCACCGGCGGGTAGCCGCCGCCGCACGGTCGGGGACGGAACGCGGGGGTACCCGCACACCACCGCCCTAGGACCCGCGCGGGCCGCCGCGTCCCTCCCTACCCTCCGCCGCCGAGGAGCCGACTCGGCGAGGAGGTGGTCGCGGTGCGACGAGTCCTGGTGGGAACGGCGGCGGCGGTGATGGTCCTGTCCGGAGGCGTGGCCTCTGCGGCGGACGCCCAGCCACCCGGTGACGACGAGGGGTGGGTCCCCGTCCCGGAGGAGTTCTACGAGGCGGTCGACGTGGAGGCCTGCGGATCGGTGGTCACGGTCGCCGCCGGCGACGTCCGCGAGGCGGAGCTGCGGCAGCAGGTCCTGGACGACGGCAGCACCTTCCTCGAGTTCCGCGGCGGCCGGACGGTCGACCTCACCCGGCAGTCCGACGGCGCCACCGTCGACGAGCTGGACGTCTCCGGTCGCAGCTGGGACCTGGTGACGTCCGACGGCACCCAGGTGGTCTTCGAGGTCGACGGGCCCGCGGTGCTCTGGGCCGGCAACGACGTCGAGCGGGCGGCGGCCGACGAGGCCGGCCTGCCGCACCTCATGTACGTCGAGGAGGGCACGATCCTGCTGCGCCTGACGGTCGATCCCGCGACCGGGGAGTCCACGGCCGTGGACGGCCTGCAGCTCGAGGCCGACGTCGTGGACCTGTGCGACGTCCTGGACGAGGCTGCCGGCGACTGAGCCGTCCTCCCGCGTGGCGGGTGCCCCTCACGGCCGCGAGCATGGGGCCTCGACGACTGGGGAGGCCGGGATGGACGCCGCAGCGCTGCGGGACCTGCAGGCACCGCTCAAGCAGCAGTACCGCGACGACCCGGCATCGGCGTGCGTGAGCATGCACGCCGAGGCCGCCTTCGCGGACCCGGGCGTCACCTGCACCGTGCAGACCTGGGCCGGCCCCGCCCGCGCCGGGCTGCACACCTCGACCGGCGGCGACGGCAGCGACGCCTGCTCCGGCGACATGCTGCTGCAGGCGCTCCTGGCGTGCGCCGGGGTGACGATGCGCAGCGTGGCCACGTCGATGGGGGTCGAGATCCGCTCGGCCCGGCTGACCGCGCGCGGCCAGATGGACGCCCGCGGGACGCTCGGCGTCTCCATGGAGGCACCGGTCGGGATGGGCACGATCACCGTGGACGCCGAGCTGGACACCGACGCCGACGACGCCACCCTCGCGAAGCTGGGCCAGCTCACCGAGCGCTACTGCGTG
Source organism: Geodermatophilus sp. URMC 65 (assembly GCF_053502545.1). Taxonomy (NCBI): domain Bacteria; kingdom Bacillati; phylum Actinomycetota; class Actinomycetes; order Geodermatophilales; family Geodermatophilaceae; genus Geodermatophilus; species Geodermatophilus sp. URMC 65. Next base: position 1,544,367 of record NZ_CP199954.1, on the reverse strand, counting down.
GTGGCCCGGACGCTGGCCCAGCCGCCGCACCTGACGGTCCGCCGCGCCTGACACCGGGTTGCGCGTCCTCGGCCCCTGTCCACCATGCGGGCAGGGGTGGAGGTCGGCGGGGTGGGCCCGTCGTCCCTACCGATCGGCTCTCGGTCGATACCCGCGGACGGGGCCGACCTCGGCGACCTTCGGGTAGGCGGCCGGGTCCCGGTCGGCCCCCTCAGGGAACTCGAACAGGTCGACCATGAGCACCAGCGGGTAGGCGAGGCCCTGCGGGACCACCCGGACGAGCTGATCGTCGACGTAGAACCGCGTCTCACCGGCGTCCCACGCCGCGGCGTAGGAATGCCAGTCGGTGGCGTCGAGGTCGAGGGCGACGTCGGCCATGTCCGTCTCGAGCCGGGGGTCGTGGTGGGCCTTGATGCCCAGGTGCACCGTGGAGCCGCTCGGGCCGACGGCGGAGCCGTACAGCTCGGCGATGCAGATCTCGCCGGACTGGTCCGGTGCGGCCTCCTCCAGACCCACGAGCCACGCCGCGAGCATGCAGGTCGGGTCGGGGGTCGCCCGCAGCCGTGCCTCGACCAGCCCGCTGCTGGGTGTGTACAGCCGGCGGGTGGGGACGGCGGTCGCGACCGAGAGGTCGGGTCGGTGGCGGTGGGTCCCGCGGTCGGAGCCCACCCCGCCGGAGAAGGACCCGGTCTGGAGGTTCGACACCCGCAGCTCGCCGTCGTCGGGGCGCCAGGCGGGCTGGTCGGCGTCGATCCGCAGCCGGAGCACCCCGGGGAGCGGGTCGTACCGGGCCGCCGACCGCTCGGGAGTGGTCCAGTGAGGGAGGTAGTGGGTCACCCAACGGCTCGGGTCGACCTCCGTGCCGGTGAAGTCCTCGGCGAACTCCAGGTCATACCGGGAGCGGTACAGCCGACCGGCGCCTGCCGTCGGCGGCTTCACCGGGCCGGTGGAGCGTCGTCGAGCCACGCGCGCGCCACCCGCCGGGGCGCCCGGGCCAGCCACGCCTCGGTGACCAGCCCCTCGAGCTCGCCGGGGTCGATGCGGTCGAGTCGGGCGAGCACGATCGGGTGGCCGTCGAAGTGCGGCGTCGTCAGGTAGGTGTCCGGGTCGTCGGTCAGGAGCGCCTCCTTCGCGCCGAGGTCGGGCACCCACGCGCCCAGCGGTGGCGCGTCCGGTGCCCGGTCACCGAGGTGGGCGAGGTCGGCCCGGCGCAATGGCCGCTCCCAGACGAACAGCCGATCGCGCACCCGCCACTCGAGGCGACCGCGCGAGGTCCGCTCGCCGACCTCGGGGAGAGCGAGGGCGAGTGCGCGGACGTCCTCCCAGTCGGGCACGCCGGCAGGCTAGCCGTCGTGGGTGCCCCAGGACCCGTCCTCAGCCCTCTCGGCCCACCGCTGCGCGGCAGCGGGTGACCGTCGCGGCCCCCTGCTGGTGCTCCCGCACGGACCTCCCGCGGGAAGGGAGGGCGACTCCTCGCGGGCGCCTGGCTGCCCGGCATCGTCTCGGGCCTGACGCCGCGGCGCTGGACCGAACGACGGTCTTCCGGCACGGGCTGCCCTCGATGGTCGAGTACTCGGAGCGGATCGGCGGTTCCGTCGCCCGCGGCGCTACCGGAGAGCCGACAGCCGGCCCGTCGCCGTAGCCCGCTCACCTGACCGTCCGCCGCGCCCGACACCAGGCTGCGCGTCCTCGGCCCCTGCCCACCATGCGGGGCGGGGGGCGAGCGTCCCAGCCCCCTCGTCGGGGACCGAGCCACGCCCGTCCCGCACGTGGCGGGCGAGGAGACGTGCTCCGTGCGTGCTCCACCGGTGCTCACAGGAGGAAGCAGCGGTCGAGGTTGCGGGGACGACCCCTCAGGCGGCCGGGGGACGGGGTGTGACACCCGTCCGGGTGGGCCTGCGCGTCCGTCGTCCACAGATCGTGGCGACACCGGCCCGGGGACCGGCTCGTCGGCCTACTGTCCGTCGTCGTCCTGACCGGGTGTGACGACGGGGGTGCCGTGCCGACCAGTGCACTGGAGGTCGTCGACGGCGAGGTGCGGGAGCTGATCCGCCGCCGCGGGCTGGACCCGTTCACCGACCCCGGTCCGGTGCGGCTGCTGGTGCGCGATGTGGTGGCCGACTACTCCGAGCGGTCGCTGACCTCGGCGCTGCCGCCGATCGGTGACCCGGACGCGGTGGTGCGTGACGTGCTGGGCCGGGTGGCCGGGTTCGGGCCGCTGCAGCGCTGGCTGGACGACCCGGAGGTCGAGGAGGTCTGGGTCAACGAGCCGGGCCGGGTGTTCGTGGCGCGGCGCGGCCGGTCGGAGCTGACCACGACGATCCTGGCGCCCGGGGAGCTGGCCGACCTGGTGGAGCGGATGCTGCGCACCTCGGGGCGGCGGATCGACATGTCCACGCCGTTCGTCGACGCGATGATGCCCGACGGGTCGCGGCTGCACGTGGTGATCCCCGACATCACCCGGCGGCACATGGCGGTCAACATCCGCAAGTTCGTGCTGCAGGCGCACTCCCTCGACGAGCTGGTGGCGCTGGGCACGCTGACCCCGCAGGCCGCACGGTTCCTCGAGGCCGCCGTGGTCTCCGGTCTCAACGTGCTGGTCGCCGGCGGCACCCAGGCCGGGAAGACCACCTTGTTGAACTGCCTGTGCGCGGCGATCCCGGCGCGGGAGCGGGTGATCACCTGCGAGGAGGTCTTCGAGCTCCGCGTGCCGCTGCCCGACGTGGTGGCGATGCAGACCCGCCAGCCCAACCTCGAGGGCGCCGGGGAGATCCCGTTGCGCCGGCTGGTGAAGGAGGCGCTGCGGATGCGGCCCTCCCGCATCGTGGTCGGCGAGGTGCGGCAGGAGGAGTGCCTGGACCTGCTGATCGCGCTGAACTCCGGGCTGCCGGGCATGTGCACGCTGCACGCCAACAGCGCCCGCGAGGCGGTCACGAAGATGTGCACCCTGCCGCTGCTGGCCGGGGAGAACATCGGCCACGCGTTCGTCGTCCCCACGGTGGCCGCCAGCGTCGACCTGGTCGTGCACGTGGGCAGCGACCCCGACGGACGGCGCCGGGTGCGCGAGGTCGTCGCCGTCCCGGGTCGCGCCGAGGACGGCGTCGTCGAGCTCGCCGACGTCTTCACCACCCGCGAGGGCCGGCTGGTCCGCGGCACCGGCTACCCGCCGCACCCCGAGCGCTTCGCCGCCCACGGCTTCGACCTGCCCGCCCTGCTCGACGACGCGCGGTGGCGGGCGTGACCGAGCATGCGAGGTCACGCATGGACACAGCACCGTCGGGCACGGGGCTGACGAGCGCCAGCGAGGAGGCGCCGTGACCGGCGCCCTGCTCGGGTTGCTGCTCGGTGTCGGCCTGCTGCTGATCTGGCGCAGCGGCCCGCGCGCCCCGCAGCGACGGAACCGCATCCGGAGGCCGTCGCGGCGGCAGCAGCAGTTGGCCGCGGCAGGGCTGACGGGCATCAACGCCGCCCAGCTGACCGCCCTGCAGGCCGGGCTGGGATTGCTGGCCACGGTCGTCGTCCTGCTCACCACCGGCACGGTCACGGTGAGCCTGCTCTTCGGCGCCTTCGCCGCCGCCCTGCCCGTCGTCCAGGTGCGCCGGCTGGCGGTCAAGCGGCGGGCGGACCTGCGCGAGGTCTGGCCGGAGGTCGTCGACAACCTCGTCTCCGCCGTGCGGGCCGGGCTCTCGCTGCCCGAGGCGCTGTCGGCCCTGTCGACCCGCGGGCCGGAGGTGCTGCGCCCGCCATTCTCCCGGTTCGCCGCCGAGTACCGCTCCAGCGGCCGGTTCGGCGACTGCCTCGACCGGCTCAAGGACGACCTGGCCGACCCGGTCGGCGACCGGATCGTCGAGACGCTGCGGGTGGCGCGCGAGGTCGGCGGCAGCGATCTGGGCCGCGTGCTGCGCACCCTGGCCTCCTTCCTGCGCGAGGACGCCCGTGCCCGCGCGGAGCTGGAGACGCGGCAGGGCTGGGTGGTGCAGGCCGCGCGGCTGGCCGTCGCCGCGCCGTGGGTGGTGCTGCTCCTGCTGGCCACCCAGTCGGCGACGCTGGAGGCCTACGACTCGCCGCTGGGGACGGCGATCCTGCTGGGTGGTGCGGCGGTCTGCCTGGCCTCGTACCGGCTGATGCTGCGGATCGGCCGGCTGCCGCAGGACGTGCGGGTGCTGCAGTGAGTGCCTCGCTGGCGGGGATGCTGCTGGGGCTGGCCGCGGCGGCCGGCGTGCTGCTCGTGGTCACCTTCGCGCCGCCGTTCCGCTCGGTGCGTCTGGTCGACCGGCTGGCGCCCTACGTGCACGACACCCCGCCGCCGTCCCGGCTGCTGGGCACGGCGACCGAGGCCGGGCTGCTCACCGCCGTCCGGCGGCTGTTCGGCCCGGTGGTCGCCGACGGTGCCCGCTTCGTCGACCGGGTGCTGGGCGGCCGGACGGCGGTGCGCCGGCGGCTGGAGGCGCTGGGCAGCGACGCGGGTGTGGAGGACTTCCGGGTCGAGCAGGTGGTGTGGGGCGGCCTCGGGCTGCTCGGCGCGGCGCTGCTGGCGACGGTCGGCTCCCTGCTGGCCGGGGACGTCAACGTGCTGTCGGTGGCGCTGCTGTGCGTGGCCGGGCTGGTCGGTGGCGTCCTCGGCCGCGACTGGTGGCTGACCCAGCAGGTGCAGCGGCGGGAGGAGCTGCTGCTGGCGGAGTTCCCCGTGGTCGCCGAGCTGCTGGCGCTGGCGGTGACGGCGGGGGAGAGCCCGACCGCGGCGATCGCCCGGGTGACCCGGCTGTCGGGCGGCGAGCTCGCCGGCGAGCTGGGTGCGGCACTGGGCCGGGCGCGCGCGGGCGTGCCGCTGGCCGACGCGCTCCAGCACCTCGCCGACCGCACCTCACTGGACCCGCTGGCCCGCTTCGTCGACGGCCTGCTCGTGGCCCTCGAGCGGGGCACCCCGCTGGCGGAGGTGTTGCGGTCGCAGGCGGCCGACGTCCGGGAGGCCGGCAAGCGCCGGCTGCTCGAGGCCGGCGGCCGCAAGGAGATCGCGATGATGGTGCCGGTCGTCTTCCTGGTGCTGCCGGTGACCGTCCTGTTCGCGCTCTACCCCGGCTTGATCAGCATCGTCTCGCTGGCGCGATGAGCCCGCGGACACGACAGGAAGGACGCAGCATGCCGAGCTTCACGGGGGTCCTGGCGGCGCTGGCCGCACTGACCGACCGCCTGCGAGGGGACGATCCCGAGCGCGGTGACGTGCCGGGCTGGGTGATGATCACGGTGATGACGGCGGCGCTGGTGCTGGCCATCCTCATCCCGTTCCGCGAGGCGATCGTCGCCGCGGTCACCAACGCCCTGGCCTCCGTCACGGCCGGTGGCTGACGAAGGACCCCGTCCTCCCCACCCCTCGCTCCGCTCGCGGCGGGCCCCGGGACGGGGCCGTTCCATCACCTCACCAGACGGCGGCGAGCGGGGGGCTGCGGTCGTCGAGTTCGTGTTCGTGTCGGTGCTGGTCGTGGTGCTGCTGCTGGCGGTGCTGCAGGTGGCGGTGTACGTGCACGTGCGCAACGTGGTGACCGCCAGCGCGCAGGAGGGCGCCCGGTTCGCGGCGAACGCCGACGTGCCCGCATCGGCCGGTGCCGACCGCACGGTGGCGGTGGTGACGCGGGCGACCTCGCCGCGGACCGCCGAGGGGCTGGTGTGCAGCTCGGTGCAGGAGGTCGACGCCAGCGGGCTGACGCTGGTGGTGGTCCGCTGCGCAGGCGCGGTGCCCACGCTGCTGGCCGGGCTGGGCGCGCTGCTGCCGGTCGAGGTCACCGGCCGGGCGGTGGAGGAGGCACCGTGAGCGAGCTTGCGAGCTCACCATGGACAGGGCAGGTCCACCGAACGCGGCCGACGAGCGCGAGCGAGGAGGGCGCGTGAGGTGGCTGCGGGCCCGGCTGGGCATGGTCGCCGGGGAGCGCGGGTCGGCGCTGGTGGAGTTCACGTTCATCGCGATCGTGGTGTTCGTGCCGCTGGTCTACATCGTGGCCGGGTTCTCGGCGGTGCAGCGCGGAGTGTTCGCCTCGACCGCCGCGGCCAGGGAGGCCGGGCGGGCGATGGGCACCGCACCGGATCCGGTCACCGGCGCCGCCCGAGCGGAGGCCGCGGCCCGGTTGGCGGTGGCCGACCAGTCGGTGCAGGCCACCGACGTCCGCGTGGCCTACGCCGCGGCCGGTGCCGGCTGCGACGCGGCGGGTGGCTATGCGCCGACGCTGGCGCGTGGGGAGGAGTTCTCCGTCTGCGTGACCGTGACGGTGCGCATCCCGCTGCTGCCGGAGTTCGTCGACGCCAACACCGCCACCGGCCAGTTCCTCGTCGAGCGCGACCGCTACGTCGATCCCTGACCGACCAGTGCCGGCTCGTTCGCGCGCTGCCGGTACTGCACCGCCGCCGCGCGCGCCCGCGTCTGCGACGCCGGGCCGCCTGGTCGACCAGCTCAGGGGTGACCGCGGTGACGCCTCCATGGCAGAGGACGGTGCAGTGGCCGCCCCGGTGCGCTACGCGGACACGGTGACGACCCGGTGACGGCCTGGTGACGCCACACTCGAAGACTCCGTGGACCCGCGTGCGAGGACGGTCTCCGTTCGAGATCAGGAGTCGACTTCAGCCGTGGCAACGAGTGGAGGACTGAGGCGATGAGCGTTCCGGCGGCTCCCGCGACCGCAGCGAACTGGTCGTACTGGCGCACGAACGGCTGGCGCAACGGCTCCGAACTCTGGGCGGTGACCCATCTGGAGCCCCTGTGGACGCTGCTGCGATGGCTGCCCGGGGTCCGGTCGGCGACCAACCGGGTGCTCATCAACCGGCTGGTCTACAAGATGCACACGCGGCCGAACATCCTGAGCACGAAGACCCCGTACACGTCGTGGGAGTCGCTCACCGACCGCACGTACAGCGCCCGGCACCTGCCGCCGGACAACCGGCTGCAGCATCGGCTGGAGCCGGAGGCGTCGGTCGCGGAGCTGTTCTGCAGGAAGGAGCCGCGGGAGTCGGCGAAGTCGACCCTGCTGTTCTCGCACTTCGCCCAGTGGTTCGTCGACGGGTTCCTCCGCACGGACCCCAACGACGTGACGCGGAACACCTCCACCCACGAGATCGACCTGAGCCAGCTCTACGGCCAGACCGAGGACGTGACCGACCTGCTGCGCACCCACTGCTGCGGGCGGCTCAAGAGCCAGCAGATCAACGGCGGCGAGTTCCCGCCCTACTACTTCGGCCCGGACGGGCAGGTCAAGCCGGAGTTCAAGGACCTCCCGCTCTCCTCCCCCGAGCTCGACCGGAAGGCCGTGGGGCTGGACCTGACGGGGGCGCCGGGGCGGAACCTGTTCGCCCTCGGCATCCCGCGGGGCAACATCCACTACGGCTTCGTGATGCTCAGCACGCTGTTCCTCCGCGAGCACAACCGCCTCGCCGACCTCATCGCGGAGGAACACCCCGACTGGGACGACGAGCGCCTCTTCCAGACGGCTCGCAACACACTGATCGTCATCCTGCTCAAGATCGTGATCGAGGACTACATCAACCACATCACCCCGTTCCACTTCAAGCTGTTCGTGGAGCCGGGGATCGGCGTCCGGGAGAAGTGGTACCGGCAGAACTGGATGTCGATCGAGTTCGACCTGCTCTACCGCTGGCACCCGCTCGTCCCCACCGAACTGGCCGTCGGTGGGGAGCGACGCGAGGCTGAGAAGGTCCTGTGGCAGACCGACATCGTCCCCGAGAAGGGGCTCGCCGCGCTCTTCGACGAGGCGTCCCGGCAGCCGAGTACCGAGATCGGGATCCGGAACACGGCGGAGTTCCTGCGGGAGGTCGAGGAGCGCACGATCGCCATCGGCCGGAGGGCGGCACTGGCCGGCTTCAACGACTACCGCGAGGCCTGCGGCTACCCGCGGCTGCGGTCCTTCCGCGACTTCTCCGCCGACCCCGAGGTGGGCCGGGCGCTGGCCGCCAGGTACCGGTCGGTGGACGACGTCGAGCTGTACGTCGGGCTCTTCGCCGAGGACGTGCGGCGGAACTCCGCGCTGCCCACGGTGATGGGCACGATGGTGGCGGTGGACGCCTTCTCCCAGGCGCTCACCAACCCGCTGCTGGTGAAGAGCGTCTTCAAGGCCTCGACCTTCTCCAAGGTCGGGAAGCGTGAGATCAAGCGGACCAGTCGCCTGCAGGACCTCGTCGACCGGAACACCCCCGGCGAGGACATCGAGCCGCTGGTCACCTTCACCCGTACCGACTCGGCGGCGACACGGTGATCCCCGTGACCACGGCACAGCCCTACGTGCGCTACCGGGAAGACCTGGAGCGGCCGTTCCCGGACGAGGAGGAACTGGTCCGCCGGATCGTCGGGGCGATGGAGCGCGCCAACCGCCAGGTCGCCACCAAGCACCGGCACGGCCTGCGCGACGCGCACGCCAAGAGCCACGGCATCCTCGCCGGCGAGCTGCGCATCGAGCCGGACCTGCCCGCGCACCTCGCCCAGGGCCTGTTCGCCGCCCCGCGCACCTATCCGGTCATCGTGCGCTTCTCGACCTCACCCGGTGACCTCCGTACCGACCGGGTGCCCGCCCCGCGCGGGATGGCCATCAAGGTGATCGGGGTGGACGGTCCCCGGGCCATCGAGGACGGCGCCACCACGCAGGACTTCCTCCTGGTCAACCACCCGACCCTGCCCTTCGGCACGGTCGGCGCGTACCTCAAGCTGCAGAAGGTGCTCGAGCGGCAGCACCGCCAGAGCGACCTGAGGCAGCGGTCCACCAGGCTGGTCGCCCGAGTGCTCACCCGCCTCCGGTTCCCGCTCCCGCGGATCGCCGAGGTCCTGGCCACGCCGAACCACCACATCCTCGGGGAGACCTTCCACTCGATGGCAGCCCTGCGCTACGGCGACCACGTCGCCAAGATCTCGGCCGCCCCGCTGTCCGAGGACGTGCGGGCGCTCACCGGCAGACGCGTGGGCAGGCGCGCCGGGGACTCAGCGCTGCGTGACCTGGTCGCGGACTTCTTCGCCCGCCACAGCGCCGAATACGAACTGCGCGCACAGCTGTGCGTCGACGTCGACCGGATGCCGATCGAGGACGCCTCGGTGCTCTGGCCCGAGGAGCTGTCACCGCACCGCCGGGTCGCGGTCCTGCACCTGCCGGCCCAGGACCCGTACAGCGACGCCCGCCGCCGCTACGCCGACGACGTCCTGTCGTTCAGTCCGTGGCACGCGCTGGAGGCCCACCGACCCCTGGGTTCGATCATGCGTTCCCGTCGCGTGGCGTACGCGGGGTCCAGCGACTTCCGGCACACGGTGAACGGGGTCCAGAAGCGAGAGCCGTCGAGCATCGAGGAGCTCCCGGCCTGACGGCGCTTCCCCGAACGCCCACCCCGCGCGGTGCGCCGCACGTCGGAGCGGGGCTCGCCCCGCGCCCTCAGGTCGTCGTCGATCCGGTGGGGGAGCGGCCGAGCCGGGAGCCGGACCCGCCGGCGGTCGGGGTTCCGGTGGTCGGCCCCAGGTGCCGGGCGAGGTCCCGCACCGTGACGACCACGTCGAGCCAGCAGAACGCGGCCCGCCCCGCGGCGACGACGTCCTCCAGGGAGAGCTCGGCGGGCTCGTCGTCCCGCGCGGCGGACGTCGGCGCCTCCGCACAGTCGGCCTCGGGGTCGTCCAGCACCCCGGTCAGGAGCGTCATCAGCTGGCCGTCGTCCCACCGGTACCCGTCGTTGTCGTCCACGACCGCCTCCCTCGTGCACCCCGGCCGCACACCGGCAGACCGCAGAACGCCAGGCCGGGGTCCCGACGAGCTCCGTACTGCACAGAGGCCGGAGCCACCCGTGCTGATACACCGCCCGCCCCGACACATCGCTAGCGGCGCATCAGCCGTGACGAATCCGGTGTGCCGCCGGTCGCACGGTGCCTAGAGTCGGCCCATGAGCCGGGCGCTCAGGTACACACCGCCGCTCGCCAGCCGGGACCTGATCGTGCGGCCCCGGCTCCTGGACGCCCTGCGGAGCCGCTTCGAGCGCCCCCTCACCGCGGTGGTGGCGCCCGCCGGCTTCGGCAAGACCACGCTGCTGGGACAGGCCGTCAGCGAGAACGCCCTCTCGCCCGCGGGGGAGGACCGCTGGCTGACCTGCCAGCGGGACGACACGACGCTCTCGGTCCTGGCCTCCGGTGCCTTCGCCGCGGTCGGCCTCTCGGCCCCGGTGCCGGAGGACCCGCGGCAGGCTGCGGTCGCGGTGGCCGAGGCGCTGTGGAGCGCGGCTCCGCGCCAGGTCGCACTGATCCTCGACGACGTCCACCTGGTGACCCGGGGATCGCCGGCCGGCGAGTTCCTCGGCCACCTGATCGAGGAGCTGCCGAGGAACGGGCACCTCGTCCTCGCCTCCCGCCCGCCGCTGCCGCTGTCGGTCTCGCGGCTCGTGGCCACCGGGGACGCCGCGGTGCTGCGGGAGGGCGACCTGCAGTTCCGCGAGGACGAGGTCGCCGCGTTCGCCGAGTCCCGCGGTGTCCCACTGGAGCTGCTCAGCGACGTCGGGGGCTGGCCGGCCCTGGCCGAGCTGACGGCCACGGCGGGCCCGTTCGCCGTCAGCGGGTACGTCTGGGAGGAGCTGCTCACCCAGCTGTCGCCGGAGCGCCGCCACGCGCTCGCGCTGCTCGTGGCCGTGGGCGGCGCGGACGACGAGATCGCCGCCGAGCTGCTCGGCCGGGACGTGGACCTCCGGTCCCTGCTCGACGGGCTGCCCCTGGTCGTGCGCTCCCGCTCCGGGTGGTGGTCGTTGCACGGGCTGTGGGCAGCGGCCCTCCAGCACCACCTCGACTCCGGGCAGGTGGCGGAGGCGCGGCGGACCGCGGCCGCCGTCCTGCGTGGCCGCGGGCAGTACCAGGAGGCGATGGGGCTGCTGCTGGACGCCCGGGCGTGGGAGGACGTCCGCCGGCTCGTCGTGGAGGTCTGCGAGTGCTGCACCGCGCTGGTGCCGACCGACGTCCTCGAGTCGTGGCTGCGCCGGTTGCCGCCCGAGGTGCAGCAGAGCCCCGAGGGGCTGCTGCTCGCCGCCATGGCGGCGGAGCCGGCCAGCCCGGGCGCGGCCGAGGAGCTCCTGGTGCAGGCGCTCGCCGGCGCGCACGGGGACCCCGACCTGCGCTACGCGTGTCTCAACGCGCTCGTCCAACTGGCGTTCTGGGGCAAGGACCGACGGCGGATGCAGTTCCTGCTGCAGGAGCTGGAGGAGCTGGCGGCGAAGGGGCACCCCGGAGCCCCGGCTTTCGTCGCGCTGGTCCGTGGCGGGGAGGCGCGCTCCACCGACGAGGTGCGATCCGCGCTGGCGAACCCGAGTCTGATGTCGCGGACGGCGCTCAACTCCGTACAGCACCCCGTCCAGCAGTGGCTGCACGCCCACCTCGTCCTGCTGAGGCTGGGCGACGCCGCGACCGGCGAGGTTCTCGCTCGACGGGCGCTGTCCCACCCGGCAACCACGATGCACGGCGTCTCGCGGTGCCTCCTCCTCGAGTCCTTCCGGCTCCGGGGACGGCTGGAGGAGGCGGAGCGCCTGCTGCCGTACCTGCTCGGCGACATGCAGCCGGACAAGGTCCTCACGTCCCCCGACCTGGTGCCCTGTGCGGTCTCCGTGCTCGACGTCCTGGGGCGGCACGGGGAGGCAGGGGAACTCCTCGGGAGGTTCCGGCCCGTCCTCGGCGCCTCCCCGGTCGCCTGGGCACCCCACGCCCGGACCCTGGCCGAGGCCTTCCACGCTCTGTCGGGGGGCGCCGAGCACCAGGCGGCGGCCGCACTGCGGTCGATCGTCCCGTCGAACGGTGGGCGCCTCTCGGGTGCGCTACGGGTCTCCCCGGTCGCGCTGCCGCTGCTCTACGTGCTCCTGCCCGAGCTTCGGGAACGCTGGGACGCCGATCCGCCGCCCGGCGCCCTCGCCGACCTGCACGCCGGGGCGCGCGCCCTCGTCCAGCTGCGCGAGCACGGGTCGACGGCTGCGGCCGGCGCCCTCCCGTCCAGCGCCTGGCCGGTCCTGCGCGCCCTCCTGCCGGTGCCGTGGACGGCGCAGCTGGCCCTGGGGCTGGTCGCCGCCGGTCAGGACAGTGCACGGGCGATCGTCGAGGACCTCGGTCCCGCCGCCCGGGCGACGCTGCGGGCCCAGGCCGCGACGGCACCCCCGACCCTCGCGGCCACCGCCCGTTCGCTGCTGCGCGCGATCCCGGCGGTGCCGACCGCACGGTTGCACCTGCGCGTCCTCGGCCCGCTCGAGCTCCGCCGCGACGGCGTGGTCGTCGCCGCGCCGGAGCTGCGCCGGGAGCGGGTGCGTCAGCTCCTCGGCTACCTGCTCACCCACGACCGGCCGACCCGCACCGCCATCATCTCGGAGTTGTGGCCCGACCTCGACGACGCGGCGGCCGGCCGGAACCTGCGCGTCACCCTCGCCTACCTGCAGAACGTCCTCGAGCCCGACCGCGGCGAGCTCGACCCGCCGTACTTCCTCCGGAGCGCCGGTCCGGTGCTGCACCTGGTGACCGACGGCGCGCTGGAGATCGACGTGCTGCAGTTCGAGCGGGCCCTGGACGAGGCTGCCCGGCTGGAGCGCCAGGGCGCGCCCTCGGCGGCACTCTCGGCCTACCTGCGGGCGGCGGAGCTGTGGGGCGGGGACCTCCTCGCCGACGTGGCCGGCGGGACCTGGCTGGAGTGGGAGCGGGACCGCCTGCGCAGCCGGTTCGTCTCGAGCGCCGTCCGGGCCGGCAACCTGCTGCTGGCGCGGGGGGACACCACGACGGCCCGGAGCCTCGCCGAGCGTGCCCTGCGGGCCGACGACTGCTCGGAGGACGCCCACCAGCTCCTCGTCGCCGTCCACCTCGCCGACGGCGACCTCGTCGACGCGCACCGCGCCCTGCGTCGCTGCCAGCAGATGCTGCACGAGCTGGGTGTGCCGCCCCAGCCGCGCACCCGCGCGCTCGCGCAGCGGCTGGCTCCCCGCCGTTGAGGCCCGCCCATCCGTTCCTCCCCGCTCTGACCAGCGTCTTCGTCCGGCTGGCGCTCCGCTAGCGCGACCTCCCGAACCTCTGTCCTGTCGGCGCGGTGCGCCGAGCGGACGAGAGGAACAGGGACATGGAGCCTGCCGAGGTCACCGTGCTGGTCCACCGTGCTGCCGAGGGCGACCCCGCGGCCTGGAACGCGATCGTCGACGAGTTCTCCGGCCTGCTGTGGTCGGTGGTCCGCGGGTTCCGGCTCAACGAGGCGCAGTCCGCGGACGCGGTGCAGACCACGTGGCTGAGGCTGGTCGAGCACATCGCCGACCTCAGGGAACCCGAGCACGTGGCGGGGTGGCTGAAGACGACCGCCCACCGGGTGTGCCTGCAGGTGATCCGTCAGGGGGGCCGTGAGCAGCTGACCGACTGGGAAGAGGACCGGGGCCCGGTGAGCGGCGTCCGGTACGAGGGCCCCGACGAGGACGGCCCCGAGGCGGCCGCCATGCGACAGGAGCAGCAGGTGCTGGTCCGTCGCGCGCTGGCCGAGCTCCCCGATCGCCACCGGCAGCTGATGGAGTTGCTGGTCGCGTCCCCTCCGATCAGCTACCAGGACATCAGCGCCCGCCTGGGCATGCCGGTCGGCAGCATCGGTCCGACGCGTGCCCGGATCCTCGCTCGCCTGCGGGAGACGCTGGCAACGGTTGGGCTCCAGGACCTCGCCCTGAGGTGACCGTGCCGTGATCCGACGGGGGTCGCCGTCCGTGTCCCCACGGCCGCAGCAGCGGGCCGCGGGGCACGTGTCCTGCCGAACCGTCCCGGCGTCGGGTGACACCCGTCCGGGTGGGCCGGCACGTCCGTCGTCCACAGATCGTGGCGACGTCGGCCCGTGGACCGGCTCGTCGGCCTACTGTCCGTCGTCGTCCTGACCGGGTGTGACGACGGGGGTGCCGTGCCGACCAGTGCGCTGGAGGTCGTCGACGGTGAGGTGCGCGAGCTGATCCGCCGGCGTGGGTTGGACCCGTTCACCGACCCCGGTCCGGTGCGGCTGCTGGTGCGCGATGTGGTGGCCGACTACTCCGAGCGGTCGCTGACCTCGGCGCTGCCGCCGATCGGTGACCCGGAGTCGGTGGTGCGTGACGTGCTGGGCCGGGTGGCCGGGTTCGGGCCGCTGCAGCGGTGGCTGGACGACCCGGAGGTCGAGGAGGTCTGGGTCAACGAGCCGGGCCGGGTGTTCGTCGCGCGGCGCGGCCGGTCGGAGCTGACCACGACGATCCTGGCGCCCGGGGAGCTGGCCGACCTGGTGGAGCGGATGCTGCGCACCTCGGGGCGGCGGATCGACATGTCCACGCCGTTCGTCGACGCGATGATGCCCGACGGGTCGCGGCTGCACGTGGTGATCCCCGACATCACCCGGCGGCACATGGCGGTCAACATCCGCAAGTTCGTGCTGCAGGCGCACTCCCTCGACGAGCTGGTGGCGCTGGGCACGCTGACCCCGCAGGCCGCACGGTTCCTCGAGGCCGCCGTGGTCTCCGGTCTCAACGTGCTGGTCGCCGGCGGCACCCAGGCCGGGAAGACCACAAATCGTCAGTTCACCCGAACCCTGTTCAGCTTGGAGGGTCTTTGCGGCTCGGCGGCTGGGCTCCAAGCCGGGGCGGCAGGCAGTTGGGACACCGGCTTGTCGACGCGCCTGGCCGTCAGGCGAAGCAAAGCGCGGTCGCACGCCCCTGTTCCCATACTCTCCGAACCGTGTCACGAGCCGCCTCCACGCGCACAACCTGGGTTCCGTGGGTCTTGCTTGGTGTGCTTGTAGTCGGCCCGGTATATGCGATAGCGACTGTCTCCGTTGTGCGGGCGGACCTGCTGGACGTCGATAAGACGTTCTCGGCCGACGAGACGAAGGCGCTTTGGGCGCTTCTTGCCTCCGGCTTTACGGCCACCGTCACGCTCACCGGCTTTTTGATCACGCGTGCGCACAACCTCCGACTTCTCGCCGCACAGGAAGCGGCCGAGAGTCAGCAAGCAATCGTCCAAGAGGAGACAGAGCGGCGTCTTGTTCTTGACACGGCCGTGAAGGGTGTGAGCCTGCTGGGTGCCGGGGATGGCAAGTACGCTCCACGTGCGGCGGTGGCTGGCGCCCTTGCGACTCTTGTACACCTCGGGCACCCGGTTATTGCTATGCGCTGCCTAGCGGCCGCATGGGCGGATAAGGCTATAGATACGGCGAGCGCTACCGGGCTCATCGACGAGGGCCTTGCCTCGGATGACGGCGGTTCGCAACTTGAGGCGAACCTCCTCATGACTAATGCCGGTCAGCTCGTTACCGACGACCGGCCGGGCGACTTGCACTGGCCTTGCGATGGTTGGAAGAGTGGCGCGGGGATATTCGCATGGATGCGCGCATAGCCATCCGCTTTGCCGTTCATACAGCCCTCATGTCACGGCCGCGATCCTGGTGGATTCATGGGGCAACGTGGGCTGTTGCGATTCTTGACGCAGCGTTGGAGACGGACCCCGACGTCACGCTCCGCCGGAGTGTGGCTGCGTCGTTGCTCGTGCTCACTGACATGAACCAGTCCGGGGCTTCTCGCTTCACGATAGCTAGCGGCTGGCGCTCTTACGCCGATGTGAAGAAGCGTGCTAGTCAGGAGTTGAGTAAAGTGGGGGAGCGAGACAATCGGGTAGCAGTGCTCATGGAGAAGACCGCAGAGCTTAGGCGATGGAGCAGAGCCTGAATGCCGTTGTTCTGTCTTGTCGACGTGGGCTCGCGCGGATGTCGCAGCCAATCGCCTAAGCCTTGCGCATGAAGCGCGCCGTAGGCGCGCTCTTGACTTGAAGATGCAACATAACTCGGAGCGGTGTCCTCCCTGCGGCGTCGCGCCTTCGTGGGGTCACCACACGGAGGCGTCCTTCCCATAGGCGCGGGGTGTAGGTCCGGGGGGAGTCGGTCAGGGGCGCGCAGCGGCGAAGCGGACCCTTGACCGGGGGAGGACGGGCCGGAGACTGCGCCGACGGGGGAGGGCGACGACGCCGCACCGGATGTGTTCGCTGACAGCGGTGAATGGCGTGTCACATTTCGTAGCGCGGGACCGGCTTCTCTGGTTAGCCACCGCGCCAGAGGACACACATAGACGAGGGTTGCCAGCCCCACCCCGGCGCACGAGCCATGTGCGCGGGCAAGCTCATCCGGCGTCCGCATGGCCGACGGCAGCGACCTCGCCCGGTTCGGCGTGAACGTCGACGACCTGTTCGACGACGACGGCCAGGTCGACCCTGACCGGGTCACCGCCGCCGTCAACGCTCTGCTGGCGCAGCGTCCGCACCTGCAGGCCCGCCGGAGCCCGCGGCCGGACCGCTCGCAGGGCAGCCGCGGCGGCGCTTCAGGTAACGGTCCGACGTTCGCCGACGTCCTGCGGGGCGGCGTCGTCCGGCAGTCCATGACAGGGGCCGGACCCGTCAGATGCGGCGTCCGGCCCCTGCCATTAGAACGGTGGCTTGTCCGCGATGAGCGCCGATTCATCCCCAGCTGCGGCCATCTGGACGTCGTTCACTAAGTCTTCGAGCTGGTCCTGAGATAGCGCGGGATCAATCTGCACAACATGCTTCTGGACCCAGTCATCAAAAGACGTGGACGTTTCGAGGGTTCGAACCCCGTCAAAGTCTGCCAGTTCGGCGCGACCTGCCCGCACGATACGGTTCACGATCCTAATGAGGCCGCGCTTGTCGTGGTCATCAATCACGGACAAGGGCCGCCGCGGCCGACGCCCCAGCGACTTCCCCATGGTCGCGACCTGTTCCCGGAGATTCTGCAAGGCTTCCAGGATCTGGACATTGCTGTCGGCCACCGGGTCACCACTGGCCTGAACGGCCTCGAACCGCCGCGCCTCACGGAGCGGCGTTTCGATCTCCCCGGGCTTCGATACTGCAAAATCTGAGAAGCTGGCCAGCATCTTCTGGGCCTGCTCCAGCTTCTCTGGAGCTGTTGTGTCGTAGGCAACGATCCGCATGTCCTTGATGTCAAAAGGCGGCCGATCGCTCCCTTCTTGGAGATGCACAGTTGGCTTGCCGTATCCGTGCGCGATCGCGAGTTCATAGAACACGTTGGCGTTCAGTCCGGTAATGTCGGCAACAATCAGATCAGCCTCAAAGATGCTGCTAATTATCCGAGGAGTAATAGCCCCGGGATTGACGTCCTCGTCGGCTCGCTGCACATCGAACTTGTCCCCAATCGCTCTCCGGATTAGGTACTTGAGAACTCGATCGGCGCGCAGTCTCTCAGGCGAATCTTCCTTGCCGATCGGCGAAATCACGAAGCACCTCATGCGCTGAGCTGAATCCGTCATGCCGTCGCTTCCCCCGTCGCTAGCCTGATACGCGCGGCTCCAACCCATTGCCGCTACCGGTCACGCTATCGGAGTGGGCCAACTAGGGGCGCAAGCCACGGCTTGCGCCTGATCATCGACCGCTCGGTGAGTAATCCTGCACGTAGCCCCGCGCAGCCCGGCCTGGTGTCCGCTGCGCCGGTCGGCCGCCTCAGGAGGGCACCGCCAACATCCGGTCGAGCCGGTGACGCCCATCCCGCTCGCACCGTCTCCTGGAGCCCTACGTGCCCACCTACACCTCGATCGTCGGCATCGGCGGTCTGCTGCCCGAGCAGTACGGCGACCTCATCGTCCAGCCGGTTCAGGACGCCGCCGTCGCCACCCAGGTCGCCTCCGTCGTCACCACCGGCGCACACGACTTCCACCTGCCGATCGTCACCCGCGACGCCGGGGCCGCCTGGGTCGCCGAGGGCGACGAGATCGCCCCGTCCGGCGCCGCCTTCGACGAGCTGGTCGTCACCCCGCGCAAGCTCGCCGGGCTGACCATCGTCAGCCGGGAGCTGACCGAGGACTCCACCCCGGCCGCCGCCCAGGTCGTCGGCCAGTCCCTGGCCCGCGACATGGCCCGCAAGCTCGACATCGCCTTCTTCGGCAACCTCGCCCTGCCGGCCCCCGCCGGCCTGGCCGCGCTGCCGACCACCGGTGCCGGGGCCGTGTCCACGGTCGACGCCGGTGCCGCGTTCACCGATGCCGACCCGTTCGCCGAGGCGCTGTCGGCCGCCGAGCAGGTCGGCGCGACGCTGACGTCGTTCGTGGCCAACCCCGCCGACGCGCTGGCGCTGGCCAAGGTCAAGGAGGCCACCGGCAGCAACAAGCCGCTGCTCGGCTTCGACCCCACCGCCGCCACCTGGCGCATGGTGCTCGGCGTCCCGCTGCGCGTCTCCCCGGCCGTGGCCGCGGGCACAGTGGCGTGGAGCAGGGCATGGGCCAGTGCCGTTTGACGCTCATGGCCGGTCCAAGGCTTTGTCACCCACTCCTGCGAGATGAACGCAGCCACGAGCGATGAGCGGTGACTGTAGACCTCCTACAGATAGGCCAGCAGTTCCCGGCCGATGAGGTTCACGCGCTCAAACTCGTCGTAGAAAACGACGAATCCCCTATCGCGGATCCCTGCAGCAACCTCGGCTACATACCTGCGATGCTCGCCTGCGAAAGAAGGGGCCACATCGAAGTCCGCCGGAGTGGAGGGCACGGGCAACTCCTATCACTGGTAGGGCCGCGGGCTGGTTGCGCGGTCGAGTTCACGCCTGGCCCGGAGGAAGGGAGTAGGCGAACCTCGCGTGGCGCTGACCTGCCGGTCCCGCGTACCTCACGCCGCACACGGCCGACGGACGATCCCCTGCCGGCCGGATCCCAGGTACCGGCGCACCGCCGGCGTCGCCTCCAGGCGGGCCAGGGTGCGAGCCCGGGTCGGGCCGATGCTGCCGATCGGCATCCCCAGCCTCGCGCTGATCTCCCGGTAGCTGAGGGGAGGGTCGGCCGCGAGCAGGAGCAGCAGGTCGCGCTGCGTCGTCGGCAGGTCGGCGAGACCCTCCCGCACGGCCTCGACCTCCTCGGCCTGCAGCAGGTCGGCGTCGACCTCGGGGTCCCCTCCCGCGAACTCGTGCGCGGAGCCGTCCAGCGGGTCGACCGGGAGGGTCCGGCCGTGGGCGCGGGCCAGGCGGAGGCTCTCGTGGCGAGCCGTCGTCGCGATCCAGCCGGGCAGCGCGAGCGGCTCGCGGAGCCGGTGGAGGTGCTCCACCAGACGCAGCCAGATCACCTGCGCGACGTCCTCGGCGTCGTGCTCGCCGAGCCGGTACCCGCTGGTGATCGCGCGGACCAGCGGGGTGAACTCCTGCACGAGCCCCTGCCAGGCGCAGGGCTCGCCGCGCCGGGCGGCCTCGACGAGCGTCGGCAGGTCGGGCCGGCCGCTCGTGCCCGGGCTCGCGGCGTACCGCTGTGCACCGCGGCCCGAGTCGTCCTGGGGGAGCGCGTCGAGGCTGTCGTGGAGCGTGGACATGTCGGTCCTCCGTGGCGGCCGTTCGCTGGTGGGACGACTGTCGAGGGGGCCGGCACGGCAGGTCCAAGCCCATCAGGGACCGCGGACACGCACGGGGACACCGAGCCGGGCACGCGCTTGCCGGGGTGCGAGTGCGACACCTCCAGCGCTGGAGGTCCTAGGCTGGAGGTCCAGCTCCTGTGGCAGCCGGGGGAAGCCGATGCCCGAGGACGACCTGTCGGCGGTGCTGACGAACGTCGCAGCCGATGCCCGCCCGGTCACCCGCACGAAGATCGCCAACAGCCCGGAGACGCGCGCCTTCCTCGACATCGGGCTGCTGCTGCTCTGCGACGACCTGCTCGACCACCGGGGTCCCGACCTGATGGACGACCACGACGCCGGCACCCGCCTGTTCGCCGGGCTGTCGCAGGCCCGCTTGATCGAGCGCGCGGAGCACGAGGACGCCCGCCGGGAGCACCCGAGGATGCTGACCGTCGGGATGTTCCGCGACCGCTGGCGGTACAAGAGCCGCTACACCGAGGACCTCATCGCCTACCTGCTGCGGCCGGCTCTCGTGGAGCACACCATCAACGACGTGGCCGAGGCGGCCGAGGGACTCCCCGAGGACCTGCCCTTCGCCGAACTCGTCCGGCAGGTGGTCGAGCGGGTGATGGGCGTGACCCTGGACGACCCGTTGTGGGGCCTGCGCACGGTCGTCTGGGTCGCCCTGCCGAACCACCCGCGGGTGCAGATGTTCCTCAAGGCCCAGTACGAGCAGTGGATCGCCTACTGGACCGTCCTCCACGAGAGGCTCGCCGGCCGGTTCGGTCTGCAGTTGCGCCCGGAGTACACCTGGCACGACGTCGCGGAGGTCTTCCACGCCCTGGCGGAGGGAGCCCGGCTGCGTGCGCGGGCGACCGGGTCGGCCACGGCGCTCTCGTCCGGGGACAACGTCCTGGTCGGCGCGATCCACATGTTGCTGCCCGGCCTGTTCCTCAATCCGGAGGCCACGACCCGCAAGCCCTAGCCCGGCGGAAGTCGTCAGTGCCGGCTGCCGTTGAGCCGGCTGCCGTTGAGCCGGCTCGCGGGCAACCACCTGCGCCGACCGGCGCTCCCCGGGCCCGGGTAGGACGGCGGCCGGTCGAAGCCGCCGGCGACCGCGGCGGCGACGGACACGGCGGACGCCGCGGGCGCTCCGTTCCCGACCGGCGGTGGGGGAGGCGTCGGCACCCGCACCCCGGCGCCGTCCGCGCTCGCGGACGGGTCGCCGATGTGCTCACCGAGGGAGAGACAGCGGAGCCCGAGCTCGTGGCCCAGCCGCTTGTACGAGGAGAACTTGCCCTCGTCGAACCACTGGTCGGCGGTGCTGTCGTGCGGGAACACGGGGTTCGACGCGGCGTACGCGAGGACCTCGTAGGGCAGGTCCGGCCACAGCACCGCCTTGGCGAGCACGAGGACGCCGGTGCGCTGACCCGGGGGGAGCCCGCTCTCCTCCGGGTAGGTGATCCGCGCGGTGACGACGCCGCGCTTGCACAGCCGGGCGTTGAGCGCCGCCAGCGGGTCCTTCGGCTCGAACGGCTCGCCGCTGCCGGGGACGAGGTCGAACAGGTCGAACCCCGGCTGCGGCTCGATCCGCACCCCGAGCTCGTCGTGCGCCAGGCGCAGGGCCGCACCGAACGTTCCGGCGGTCGGCGGCGCGTCGCCACTGGCGTCGATGACGTAGATGGTGCGGCACTTCCGCCGCAGCGCCTCGACCAGGCCCAGGTTCTCGTAGTGGCCGCCGTCGGAGACGTGGAGCAGCCGCTGGAAGTACGGGTGGACGCCCAGCACCTCCCGCAGGAGGTAGGGGAAGCGGCGCACGTGCGGCATCCCCGGCAGGGTCCAGTCGTCCTCGGCCGCGAGGTTCTGGCGCAGGAGCAGGTAGTCCGGGTGGGGCAGCCACGACCCGAGCCGGGCGCCGGAGATGGCCAGCAGGCTGCCGTACCAGGACGAGGCCCGGCCCATCGCCGAGGCGAAGGCCGCGCCGCTGATGGCCACGGCCGCCTGGACGGTCAGGTCCCTCCTCAGCTGCTCCGGGCAGGCCTCGATCGCCACGGACGTCGGGACCCAGCCGACGTCCGGCCCGCCGATGTGGTCGCTGCTCATCACGTAGGAGACCGCCCGGAGCCCGGGAGCGGTCCGGTCGTCGTCGACGAGGTTGGCGGCGGCGGCGAACAGGAACCGGGGTGCCGGCGATCGCCAGTCGTCGGGGTGCACGCAGCCGTAGCTGCTCAGCGTGGTCCGTTCGGTCGGCAGGTAGGGGACGGCGACCCCCCGTGTCGCGCGGACGGCGAAGGCACTGGCCAGCCGGGAGCGGTAGAAGGGGTGCAGGCTCAGCGCCGTCTCGTCGACGAAGCCGCCGACGAACAACCACAGCACGCCGAAGACGAGGGCGGTCCACAGCGCCGCCGCACCCGCCCGGGTGGAGACCGCAGCGCCGAAGACCAGCAGCCAGACGGCACCCAGGAGGGCGAGCACGAGCGCGAGGAGCAGCAGCCGCAGGACCGAGGCGGGCGTCGTCGCCGTGGACTGCGCGGCCTCGCCCCGCTCGAGGAGCTTCTTGACGCTGCCGGGCTTCTTCTTCCAGAAGGCCGCCACCGTGGCGAGGTAGCTGAGCAGGACGGTGACGAGCGGGCCGCCGACGGCGACGGCGCTGCTGTCCCCCGTGCGCGCGTAGAGCCAGCAGCTCGCGAAGGTGACCGCCGGGACCACGAGGACGAACGTGGCCACGACCGCGGCGAGGGCAGCGGCCGCCTGAGCGGTGCGCACGAGGAACCGGCACGTGCGTGAGCGTCGGCCCCACCAGCTGGTGAGGACCGCACCGGCCATCCAGGACAGGCACGCGGCTGCGGTGAGGACCCCCAGGCCCCAGAGCGCCGCTGCGTGCGGCGCCGGATAGGGGACGGACCGGCCGCTGACCGGGACCCCGACGTGGCTCAGCTCCGTGACCGGGACGGCGGCGTAGTAGACGCCGATCAGCACACCGACGACGACGGCACCGCTGAAGAGGACGAACAGGCTCCCGACGAGCCCCCGCGCCAGCAGCGCCAGGGCCAGGGCCAGCTTGCCCGCCGTGCTGGCCAGGTAGCTGGAGTGCCGTCGGAGGTGGTCCTCGACGACGCTGCCAGGTGCCAGTGCGTTGTCCGGGTTCCGGTCGACGCCGTCCCTGGGCGGGTCGGCCGAGCCGCCACGGGTCAGGGCCTGCACCAGCGCCCCGGCGGTGTAGCCGCCGCCGGACACGGAGATGACGTAGTCGGCCTGCTTGACCACCGGCCGCAGCGCCTGGACCGCGCCGAGCGCGACGCTGGCCGAGCGCACGCCCCCGCCGGACAGGCACACCGCCACCGGCCCGCCGTCCTCGGCCGATCTCGCAGTGGACCGCGGGTCCCGGGGCACGCGGTAGGCGTTGCGCCACCGGGTGGAGTCGAGCATCGCTGCGGGGACCCGGTCGGGGATGTTGTCCGAGGGGGGTGGTTCCAGCGGGGGCGGCGCGATGATGCCGCTCGTGTCCATCGCGGCGAACCGCCGGAGGCGGCCCCTGGTGTTGCCGATCACCCGAGCGAAGGTCAGCACGAGACCGATGAGCGCGGCGACCGCGGCGGGGACGGCTGCCGACCACTTCACCGTCGCGGCTGCCCCCGCGGCGACGTAGCACCACTCGGCCCGTTCGCCGAAGTACAGGAAGGCGTTCTCGGCGAGGTCGGCGACCACGGTCGCGGCGGCGCAGAGGAGGCCGAGGTCGGCGAGGTGCCGGGACGTCTTGCTCCAGGTCATCATCCGGGCCAGCCAGCACAGGACGGCGAGAGCGGAGCCGTAGCCGAGGATGAGCCAGACGTCCGGCCCGAGCGTGTCGCGCAGGAGCGCCGGGTCGCCCGGGCGCTCGAGCCCCAGCTCGATGCGGACGAGGCCGGGCAGAGGTGGAGCGAGGTGCCGGTAGACCGCCCATCCGGCTCCGGTGGCAGCCACGGCCGCCAGGGCGAGAGCGACGGCCGCCGTGCGGGAGATCCGGCGCTGCATCTTGGTGGTCGGCTCCATCGTCGAGACCGGCGGTCCGGCCTCGGCGGCTCCTCCCGGTGCCGGGGGAGATGTGCCGGCCGCTGTCGCCGTCGCGCCGGGAGAGGTCGACTGTGCTGCTCGATCGGCCACCGTGTCCTCCGCCTGGAGTGCGGTCCGCGGGACGGCAGCCGTTCGCGGGGCGCGGGAGCTGCCACCGGAGGGAGGGGCGAGGTCGTCGTGCTGATACGTGTCGGGCGCTCCTCCGGCCGGTGCCCGGACAGCCGAGCACGCTGCCGAGGTCTCCTCCACGCGCGGCCGGTCGCGAGCGCGACCGCTACGTCGAACCCCGGCGATGGCTCTGCCGGTGGGCGCGTGGCGGCGCTGCGTACGACGTGGCCACGGCGCGCACGGCCCGTCCTGGACCACGAGCGGCCGGTGAGGGACACCGGCAGTGGCCCGGTGCGGCGCGCAGGGGCGAAGGACCCTGTGGTGATCTGCGGAGACTGGATGGCAGCATCGCGCCCTTCGGCGAGACGGGTAGGTCTCGTCGTGGGTGAGACATGCCTGGGGGAGATCATGCGAGCGCTCAGGACCATGGTCGTTGCGGTGGTGGGTGCGGCAGCGGTGCTGTTCGCGCCCGGAGTCGCCACGGCTGACATCGGATCCCAGGACTGCGACCCGCCGTGGTTCTGGTGGATCCCGCTGCCCTGCGCGACGGAGTAGCGCCGGCCGGCTCGGGGCGGCTCGCAGGGGTCCGCCGCGGGACCGCGGTGCGCCGGCCCTAAACGCGATGATCGTCACACCGTGCAACGGCGAGTTCCGTTACGTGTCGGCGCGCCGGGTGTGGTGACGCCGGTCTCGGTACGCGAACACGGGCGGTGTTCTCGGCGGTATCTCCGTGTTCAGTACGCGAACACGTTCTGTCACGGACATGCCCAGCGAGGCGGTCCGCGACCGCAAGATCGCCCGATCCGTTGGCGTGCGACGGACACGAGTGCTTACGGTGCCTGCCGGCGCCCGAGCGGGTGCCCGAGTGAACGATGTGGAGAACCGAAGGTCCCACCGACGCCATGCGCAGGTGCGCGGGGGAGAGGGCGGCGACGAGGCCGCTGTCCTGTCCGGTCCCACCCGCCCGGAGAGGGAGTTGGAATGCCCTGCCTGCCGCGTCCGAGTCCTCGTGCCCACCGGTCCCGTCAGAGCTGACGCCGGACACCTCCACCACCGCTCAGCCGTCCACCTGAGCTGAGCGCACGCCCGCTGCCGGGCGTCGCGAGCACGTCGCTCGTGCTGCGCCCTCCGACCCCGGCAGCACCCGGCCGACCGAACCGGCCCGGCTCCACCCAGGACGCCGGCCCGGGATCCCGGCCTGCCCGCGTGACCTCCCCGCCCCCTCACGAACGGTTGCCCCATGCCCTCATCCGCCCTCGCGCCCCGCCGGCCCGCGTCCCCGACGCCCTCCTGCGCTGGAGGCAGCCTCCCGGTCACGTCCCGGCGTGGCTGAGCGCAGCTACCCCTACGCCGACTTCAGCGAGCTCGCCGGCCCGCTGCAGGAGCCGGCGGAGGACCCCCGCGTCCGGTTCCAGCCGGTGGCCCGTGGCGGCGCACGCGTCCGGGCCTGGCTGCTGGTGACCGCTGCCCTCCTCTTCGAGGTGCTGTTCCTGGTCTTCCTGCTGCGGCCGGCGCACCACCCGGAGTGGGCCGGGGACTGGCGCTCGGTGCTGGTCGTGGCGCTGATCGGCAGCGTCGCCGTCATCGAGGCCCTGCGCCTGGTGAACGTCTTCACCCTGGCGGTCGCGACGCTCAACGCCCGCGACCCGATCCCGCTGACCCCGGTCACCGGTCAGCGGATCGCGTTCATCACCACGATCGTGCCGAGCAAGGAGCCGATCGAGATGGTGCGCCGGACGCTGGCCGCCGCCCGCGCCGTCCGGTACGAGGGCACGTTCGACGTCTGGCTGCTCGACGAGGGCGACGACCCGGCGGTGCGCGCCATGTGCGCCGAGCTCGGCGTCTTCCACTTCACCCGGGCCGGCGTCGCCGAGTGGAACCAGCCCACCGGCCGGCACAAGGCGCGGACCAAGCACGGCAACTACAACGCCTGGCTCGACGCGCACGGCGACGGCTACGACTTCTGGATCTCGGTGGACTCCGACCACGTGCCGCTGCCGAACATGGCCGAGCGGCTCATGGGCTACTTCCGCGACCCGGACGTCGCCTTCGTGGTCGGCCCGCAGGTGTACGGCAACTACGACGCCTTCGTCACCCGCGCCGCCGAGTCGCAGCAGTACCTGTTCCACAGCGTCCTGCAGCGGGCGGCCAACCGGTTCCGCAGCGCGATGTTCGTCGGCACCAACAACGCCGTCCGCATCTCGGCGCTGCGCGACATCGGCGGGCTGCAGGACTCCATCACCGAGGACGCCGCGACCAGCCTGGTCTGGCACGCCAGCACCAACGCGCGCACCGGCGCGCGTTGGCGGTCGGTCTACACCCCCGACGTCCTGGCGGTGGGCGAGGGCCCGAGCACCTGGCGGGACTACTTCACCCAGCAGGGCCGGTGGGCCCGCGGGACCGACGAGATCGTGCTGCGCCGCTTCTGGCGACTGGCCCCGCGGATGGCCTTCGCCCAGCGGCTGCACTACGCGCTGCTGATGTCGTACTACCCGGCGACGGCGATCAGCTGGGTCCTCGGCGTCACCAACCTGGTCGCCTACCTGCTGACCGGCGTGGCCGGCCTGCTGGTGTCGGCCCAGCTGTGGCTGATGCTCTACGTCAACGCCGCGGTGCTGCAGGTCGCCGTCTACTTCTGGAACCGCAGGCACAACGTCAGCCCGCACGAGGAGGAGGGCTCCTCCGGCGTCAGCGGGATGGCGATCTCGGTGATGTCCACGCCGCTGTACGTCAGCGCGCTGTGGGCCGCGATCCGCAACCGCAGCACCGGCTTCGCCGTCACCCGCAAGGGCGCGGTCAGCGGGAGCAGCCTGGCCGCCTTCTCCCGGCACCTGGTCTGGGCCGCCGTCCTGCTCGTCGCGCTGGTGACCTCGCAGCTGCTCGGCCACACCCACCCGGCGATCCGCGTCTGGGCCGTGCTGAGCCTGGTCATGTGCCTGCTGCCGGTGGCGATCTGGGCCACCGCGTCGGTCCGGGAGCGCCTGCACGCGCCCGAACCGACGCCGTCCCTGCCCGCCCCGGTCGTACCGGACGCCGTCGCCGCCGTCCGCCCCCGCACGCCGGCCGTCACCTTCGTCGGCAACCGCGTGGTCGACGTCCCCCAGACCCAGGAGAGCACCCGATGATCCGCCCCAAGCCGAAGCCCAGCCGCCGGCTGCGCAACGCCGCTCTGGTCGCCGCGACGGTGACCGGGCTGGTCGCGGCCAACGGCCCGGTCGTCAGCGCCGTCGCGCAGGAGGCCTACCACGACTTCCAGCACAGCCGGCCGGACTACAAGGCGCAGTACGGCTCGTGGGAGACCATCGAGCTGCCCGAGGAGTACCGGACCCAGGCGGTCCACGCCGCGCTGCTGCACACCGGCAAGGTGCTGCTCGTCGCCGGGTCGGGCAACGACGCCCAGGACTTCGAGGCCGGCAGCTTCACGACCATCGTCTGGGACCCGGTCACCGGCGACACCAAGGAGGTGCCGACGCCGGAGGACCTGTTCTGCTCCGGGCACGCCTACCTGCCCAACGGCAACCTGCTCATCGCCGGGGGCACGCGCGAGTACGAGGTGCTCGCCGACGACGTCACCAGGGCCGCCGGCGTCCTCACCGTGAAGAACGAGCGCCACGACGGCCCGGTCACCCTGCCCGAGGGCACCCGCTTCACCGCGCGCGACCACACTTACCACTCCACCGAGGACGTCACGGTGCCGCCCGCGCACCTGATGGGCGACGGCAGCTCCATGGCCGGCGAGCAGGACGTCTGGATCGAGGCCGAGGAGGAGGGCGACGCCCCGGTCGTCACGGGCGGCCAGCAGTTCCAGGTCGAGGACGTCGAGCCCGAGCGGCGCCGCGACCTCTACGGCCAGGGCGACACCATCACCCTGGACAAGCAGAACTACCGCGGGCTCGACGCCTCCTACGAGTTCGACGTCGCCACCGAGACCTACCGCAGGACCGACCGGCTGACCGAGTCGCGCTGGTACCCGACGCTGGTCGGCCTGGAGGACGGCGGCGTGCTCGCCGTCTCCGGTCTCGACGAGCACGGCCAGGTCCTCGACGGCGAGAACGAGGTCTACGACCCGGCCACCCGCACCTGGGAGGACCGCCCCGAGCTGGAGCGCTACTTCCCGACCTACCCGGCCCTGTTCCGGCTCGCCGACGGGCACCGGCTGTTCTACAGCGGCTCCAACACCGGCTACGGGCCGGCCGAGGAGGGGCGCCAGCCGGGCATCTGGGACCTCGACGACAACAGCTGGACCGACGTCCCCGGCCTGCGCGACCCGGAGTTCAACGAGACCAGCTCCTCGTTCCTGCTCGCGCCCGCGCAGGACCAGCGGGTCGGCATCGTCGGCGGCGGCGGGGTCGGGGACAGCGAGGAGTCCACGGCGCGCTTCGACGTCGTCGACCTCAGCGAGCCGGAGCCGCGCTACGAGCCGGCCGCCAGCGACTACCCGAGCCCTGCGCGCTACCTCAACGCGGTCACGCTGCCCGACGACACCACCCTGCTCACCGGGGGCTCGGTCGGCTACCGCGGCAACTCGCAGAGCGACCTGCACCTGACGACGGTGTACGACCCGCACAGCGGCCACCTGCACGAGGCGGCGCCGAACGAGGTCGGGCGCAACTACCACGCCACCGCGCTGCTGCTGCCCGACGGGCGGGTCATGACCATGGGCTCGGACCCGCTGTTCTCCGACGAGGAGAACACCATCCCCGGGACGTTCGAGACCCGGATCGAGATCTACTCCCCGCCGTACCTCTTCGCCGGCGACCGCCCGGAGGTCACCGACGCACCGGAGGAGGTCACCCGGGGCAGCTCCTTCCCGGTCACCACCGACGGCGAGGTCGCGGAGGCGCGGCTGATGCGGCCCAGCGCGGTGACCCACCAGACCGACCCCGAGCAGCGCTCCATCGCCCTCGACGTCCAGTCGGCGTCCTGCCCGGAGACGGGGACCGGCGACCCCGCCGCCGAGCACCCCGCGGACTGCCCGGACGGCTGCTGCGGCAGCGGGTCCTACGAGCTCGGCGTCCCCGAGGAGGAGGGCCTGACGCCCGACGGCTGGTACATGTTGGTCGTGGTCGACGAGAAGGGCGTCCCCTCCCCGGCGCGCTGGGTGCACGTCGGATGAGGACGCGTCTGCACGCCCGACGGTCCGTCCAGGCCACGGTGCTGGCGGCCGTCGCCGGCACCGCGGTCGCCTGCGGCGGCACCGACACACCCCAGACCCCGGCGCCGGAGTCCGGCCGGCTGGCGGGGGAGGAGCTGTGGCTCAACCCCGAGGGCCACGGTCCGGCCGCGGTCCAGCAGGCCCTCGCCGAGGGGCGGACGGTGGACGCCGAGGCGCTGGCCCCGCTGGCCGAGCAGCCGACCGCCACCTGGATCGCCACCCCCGACAACCCCTATCCGGCGGTCGAGGAGGTCTCCCGGGCCGCGGCCGCCGAGGACGAGCTCCCGGTGCTGGTGGCCTACAACGTGCCGGGGCGGGACTGCGGGTCCTACTCCGCCGGCGGCGCTGCCGGCGTCGACGCCTACCTGAGCTGGATCGGCAGCTTCGCGGCGGCCCTCGGCGACCGGCCCGCGGTGGTCGTCCTCGAGCCGGACGCCGTCCCCCAGGCCCTGGTCGGGTGCGAGGGCGTCGACCCCGCGGCGCGTTACCAGCTGCTCGCCCAGGCCGTGGAGATCCTCGACCGGCAGCCGGAGACCCGGATCTACCTGGACGCCGGCAACGCCAGCTGGGTGGACGACCTGCCGGCGCTCGCCGACGCCCTGCGCCGCAGCGGCGTCGACCGGGCCGACGGGTTCGCCCTCAACGTCTCCAACTACGAGACCACCGAGGCGAGCGCGGACTACGGGCTGGAGCTGTCCCGGGAGCTGGAGGAGGGTGCGCCCGAGGGGACGCCCACCGCCCACTTCCTCGTCGACACCAGCCGCAACGGCGCTGGCCCGCCGGAGGCCGCCGGCGGGGAGGGCCGCTGGTGCAACCCGCCGGACCGGGAGGTCGGCGCCGCGCCGACGACGTCCCCCGACCTCGAGCGGGTCGACGCGCTGCTCTGGGTGAAGCAGCCGGGCGACTCCGACGGCACCTGCGCAGGCGGTCCGCCGGCCGGCCAGTGGTGGCCCGAGATGGCCCTGGAGCTGGTGGACGGCGAGGAGGGCTGAGACAGGACCCCTCTCCTGCGGGCAGGCCGCCGTCCGCCCCGGGCGGCGTCCGGCCGGGCGTGGTCGGTCAGCGCGGGCCGGGGACCGCGGCGCCCTGCGTGACCCCGACGCCGCGGCACTCGCGGAGGTAGTCCACCCAGTCCCACCCGGCGAGGAAGTCCCGCGCCGCCGTCGTCCCCGCGGTCACCAGCCGCGCCCGCTCGGCCGGGCTGATGTCGAAGTCGGTCGCTCGGGTGCCGCTGGTGTCGATGGAGATGGCCCGGCGGCGCACGCACGGCTGGGCGAGGTAGGTGCGGTCCCGGCCGTTCACGGTGGTGGCGACCAGGGAGTCCAGCAGGCGCACCGGCGGCGGCAGCAGGCGGTGGTGGGGGAAGACGGAGACCTCCTCGTCGGAGAGGAGGTCCCCGACCCCGACGCCGAAGGTCGGCCAGCGCGGGGAGGCGGCGTCGGTGCGGTCGAAGATCTCCACCGGGAAGTTCGACAGCACCCCGCCGTCCAGCAGCGTCGACCGCCGCCCGGTGCGCGGGTCGCGCAGCGTGCGCGGGGCGAAGAAGAACGGGATGGCCAGTGACGCCCGGACGGCGTCGGCGACGGGTTGGGCGTCGGGGTCCAGGCCGTGGTCGCGGTAGTCCCAGGGCAGCCGCAGCAGCCGGCCGCGGGTGACGTCGGTCGCCGTCACCACCAGCCGGTAGCGCTGCCACGGCGCCAGTGCCGGGTCGTCGCCGGGGTCCTCGCGGCGCAGGTCGCCGAAGGTGTGCACGCCGAGGTCGGCGAGCTCCCGGCGCAGCCACTCGGTGACGTAGCGCCCGGGGTGCAGGCCGGACCGGGTGAGCAGGCCGACCGCCGGCGCCAGGACCGGGACCGGCGCCCAGGAGTCGGGCACGCGGTCGTACTCCAGCCGGGACGTCCGCTCTAGCACGCCGTCGGCGTCCAGCCCGGTGGCGAGGAAGGCGGCGAGGACGGCGCCGGCCGAGGAGCCGGCGACCCGCTCGAAGCGGTATCGGCGCAGCAGTTCGACGACGGCGCCGAGCAGGGCGATGCCCTTGACCCCACCACCCTCGAGGACCAGGTCGGCCGGCAGCCGGTCGGGAGAGGTCACGCGTCCTCCTCGCTGACGCTCGCCGCCCACGTGACCCGCGGTGCTGGGCCATGCGTGACCTCGCGAGCCCGGTTCCGTCCGGGCACGGTGGGCGCGCCCCTCCCGGTCGGCTCAGCCGCCGCGCCGGACCTCGGCGGCCACCACGCCGCGGAGGGCGAGCTCGAGCGCCGCGTCGGACGTGTTGCCGCGCTCGAGGGCGATGCGGGCGTCCGCGGGCAGGGTGGCCAGGTCGACGTCGTCGAGCCAGGCCGTGTCGTCGCCCATCCGCCGGCCCACCTTCAGGCGGTCGCCCTCGCGCCGGAGCACGTACTCCTCGCTGTCGACCGTGATGGTCATCTCGTCGCTCATGCCCCCGCCCTACCCCGCGGACCTGTCACTCCACCCCTGCAGGATGGGCGCGTGGCGGAGGACGTGTGCGAGATCGTGGTCACCGGAAGTGACGCGGAGTGGCTGAGCGGGTACACACGGACACTGGTGGAGGAGAGACTGGCGGCCTGCGGACACCAGTTCGCCGCGATCCGGTCGGTCTACCGCTGGGAGGGTGCCGTGCACGACGAACCAGAGGCGCGTGTCGCCCTGCACACCCGCCGGTCGCTGGTGCCGGAGGTCGTCGCACGCACCGCCGAGCTCCACCCGTACGACGTCCCCTGCGTGATCGCCCTGCCGCTCGTCGGGGGCCACCCCGGCTACCTCGACTGGGTGGTCCGGGAGACCCGGGAGCCGGACGGCGGGAAGGCATGACGGGTGGCATGACCCCCGTCGACCTGGGCACCGTATCGACCGATACCGAGGAGTACCGCCTCGACATGGCAGGAGCGCCCATGGGACGACGACCGGGGGAGCGCGAGCTGCCGCGCGACGTCCGGCGGCGGGTCGACGGGCCGGCCCAGCCCGCCGTCGTCGTCGAGGCCGTGCTCGACGCGCTGCCCTCGCCGACCCTGCTGATCGACGCCAGCGGCACGGTGCTGCTGGCCAACACCGCCTGGGAGAAGGTCGCCGACGTCCTCGGCGACGACCGGGTGCGCGTCGGCGTGGACGGCGACTACTTCGCCATGGCCCGCCGGCTCAACGGGAACGACAGCACCGCCACGCTGATCGACGAGCTGCGCGCGCTCTCCCGCGGCGAGCGCCCCTCGGTGCAGGCCGACTACGCCCTCGAGCTGCGCGGCGGCACGCACTGGGTCCACCTGCAGGCCTCGCGGGTCGACCAGGCCGGCCAGGTCGTGGTCACCCACACCGACATCACCAACCGGGTCGCCGCCGAGCGGGCCTCGCACTGGCGGGCCCGCCACGACACCCTCACCGAGCTGCCCAACCGCGCCCACCTGCACGAGCTCATCGACGCCGAGCTGCAGCAGCACGACCGGGGCCCGGTCTCGGTCCTCTTCCTCGACGTCGACGGCTTCAAGGACGTCAACGACTCCCTCGGCCACGACGCCGGCGACGACCTGCTGCGCCAGATCGCGCAGCGGCTGACCGGCGTGACCCGCGTCGGCGACACCGTCGGCCGGCTGGGCGGCGACGAGTTCGTCGTCCTGTGCCGCGACTGCGACACCACCGGCGCGGAGGCCCTGGCCGACCGCTGCCGCGCCAGCATCGACCGCCCGTTCGACCTCGGCGGCCGGTTGGTGCGGCTGGGCGTCAGCATCGGCATCGCCACCGCACCGGCCTCCCCGCGGACGCGGCTGCGCTCCACGGACCTGGTCCGCGACGCCGACCTGGCGATGTACGCGGCGAAGGAGGCCGGCCGCAACCGGGTCCGGCTGTTCACCGCCGACCTGCGCGCCGCCGCCCAGCACAAGGCCACCGTCGCCGCCGAGCTGCGCGACGCGGTGGACGACGGCCAGCTGGTGCTGCACTACCAGCCGGTGCTGCACCTGGCCTCGGGCCGGTGCACCGGCGTCGAGGCGCTGATCCGCTGGCAGCACCCGCGCCGAGGCCTGCTCGCACCGGCCGACTTCCTGCCGACGGCGCTCCAGCACGACCTGATGACGCCGATCGCCCGCTGGGTGCTGGGCACCGCGACCCGGCAGACCGCCGCGTGGGCGGCAACCGGGCTGCACCTGGTCACCTCGGTGAACATCAGCGCCAACCACGTCGCCACCGGCACGCTGGTCGCCGACGTCCACGAGGCGCTGGAGGCCTCCGGGCTGCCACCCGAGCAGCTCGTCGTCGAGCTGGCCGAGCGCTCGGTCGCCGAGGACGTCGAACGCGCCGCCGCGCAGTTCGCCGAGCTGCGCCGCTCCGGCGTCGAGGTCTCGATCGACGACTTCGGCAGCGGCTTCTCCTCGCTGGGCCAGCTGGTCGCCATGCCGACCGGGCTGCTCAAGATCGACCGCAGCCTGGTCGCCTACCCGGAGGGACGGCGCAGCCAGGCGGCCGCGGCGATCGCCGCCGTCGTCGCGCTGGCCCGGGCCTGTGGTGTGCGCACCCAGGCCGAGGGCGTGGAGACCGCCGAGCAGCTGGCGCTGGCCACCGAGCTCGGTTGCACCTTCGCGCAGGGCTTCCACCTGGGCCGGCCGATGCCGGCCGAGGAGCTGACCGGCTGGCTCGCCGAGCACGCCACCCAGCCGGCCACCGCCCTCTTCTGAGGACGTCCGCGTCCGCCCGGCTCGCCGCCGGCGGCCGGGAGGTCCTCTCTCAGCCGGGTTCGCCGCGCATCTTGCGACGGGCCACCACGACGAGGTCGACGGCGGCGGCCGCCGCCAGGACGAACAGCACGACCGCCGGCCAGACCGGCAGGTCGTCGCCGGAGAGCCAGAGCAGACCGGCGCCCAGGCAGAAGACGAGGCCGAAGGCGGCCAGCACCAGCCGCAGCGTCAGCGCCGACCGCGCCGGCGGTGCGCCGCCGATGCCGGCCGTCGGGTCGTGGTGGTCGGGGAGGCCGCGCTGGTAGTCCTCGCGGGACCGCCGCCGGCGGGGTTCGCTCATGCCATGGCTGGCTACCCCGTCCCGGAGCGCGACTACCCTGGGTCGATGTGGCCGCTGACTTCTCCGTCGTCCTGGACGAGCTCGACACGACCCTGAGGTCCATCGAGGCGGTCCTCGACGTCGACCGGCTGCGCCGCGAGGTGGCCGAGCTCGAGCGGCAGGCCTCCGCCCCCGACCTCTGGAACGACGTCGAGGCCGCGCAGGCGCTGACCTCCAAGCTCTCCTACCTGCAGGGCGACCTGCGCCGGGTCGAGGAGCTGCGCAGCCGGCTGGACGACGTCGGCCTGCTGCACGAGCTCGCGCAGGAGGAGGACGACGCGGGGACCCTGGCCGAGACCGAGCGGGAGCTGGCGAGCCTGCGGCAGGCGATCGACGAGCTCGAGGTGCGGACCCTGCTGTCGGGCGAGTACGACTCCCGCGAGGCGCTGGTGACCATCCGCTCCGAGGCCGGTGGCGTCGACGCCGCCGACTTCGCCGAGATGCTCATGCGGATGTACCTGCGCTGGGCCGAGCGGCACAAGTACCCCGTCGAGCTCTACGACGTCAGCTACGCGGAGGAGGCCGGCATCAAGTCGGCGACCTTCGCGGTCAAGCAGCCCTACGCCTACGGCACGCTCTCGGTCGAGCAGGGCACCCACCGGCTGGTGCGCATCTCGCCGTTCGACAACCAGGGCCGCCGGCAGACGTCGTTCGCCGGCGTCGAGGTGCTGCCCGTCGTCGAGCAGACCGACCACGTCGACATCCCGGAGAACGAGATCCGCATCGACGTCTTCCGGTCCAGCGGTCCCGGCGGGCAGAGCGTGAACACCACCGACTCCGCCGTCCGGATCACCCACCTGCCGACCGGCATCGTCGTCTCCTGCCAGAACGAGAAGTCCCAGATCCAGAACCGGGCGGCGGCCATGCGCGTGCTGCAGGCGCGGCTGCTGGCCAAGCGGCAGGAGGAGCAGCGGGCCGAGATGGACGCGCTGCGCGGGGAGGGCAGCAGCTGGGGCAACCAGATGCGCTCCTACGTGCTGCACCCGTACCAGATGGTCAAGGACCTGCGCACCGAGCAGGAGACCGGCAACACCGCCGCCGTCCTCGACGGGGAGATCGACCCCTTCATCGAGGCCGGCATCCGGTGGCGCCGTCAGCAGGAGGCCGTGCCGTCCAGCTGACGAAGGACCCCTGCCCCCGCCGAGGAAGGACCCCGTCCTCCCCACCCCTCGTGAAAGGACCCCTGCTCCCCGCCACTCGCAGGCTCGCAGCGGACCCCTGCAGGGGGCCAGCGGTGCCCTGGACGGGGCCGGCGGCGGGCCCCTGCAGAGAGCCGGGAGGACCCGGAGGGGCTGACGACTTCAGGCGTCCCGTTCGTCACACCCGTCGCACGGCCGGACGCCGGATGCGCCACGCTGGGTGACGGGCGTCCCGGGCCCCGTGCGGAGTTGCTCACGCTCCGTCGGGACGGGGCGGCGGCCGACCGCGCGTGACACTCCAGTCTCCCCGGTCGGAGAGGTACCGTGGCCCCTCGTGATCGAACTGCAACACGTCACCAAGCTCTACCCGGCCAGCGCGCGGCCGGCTCTCGAGGACGTGTCGACGGAGATCGACAAGGGCGAGTTCGTCTTCCTCATCGGCTCCTCGGGCTCGGGCAAGTCGACCTTCCTGCGGCTGCTGCTCAAGGAGGACGACCCCACCAGGGGCAACGTCATCGTCAACGGCAAGACGCTCAACACGATGAGCAAGTGGCAGGTGCCCAAGCTCCGCCGCACCATCGGCTGCGTCTTCCAGGACTTCCGCCTGCTGCGCAACCGCACCGTGGCGCAGAACGTGGCCTTCGCGCTGGAGGTCATCAACAAGCCCCAGCGGACCATCAAGCGCGTCGTCCCCGAGGTGCTGGAGATGGTCGGCCTCGAGGGCAAGGCCAACCGGCTGCCCAGCGAGCTCTCCGGTGGCGAGCAGCAGCGCGTCGCCATCGCCCGCGCGTTCGTCAACCGGCCGCTGGTGCTGCTGGCCGACGAGCCCACCGGCAACCTCGACCCGGAGACCAGCGAGGGCATCATGCTCCTGCTGGAGCGCATCAACCGGACCGGGACGACGGTCGTCATGGCGACGCACGACTACCACATCGTCGACTCGATGCGCCGTCGCGTGATCGAGCTCAACGGGGGAGTCCTCACCCGCGACCAGTCGCGCGGTGTCTACGGGGTCGGCCGCTGACCCGGCTGCCCGCTCCTCCACCTGCCTGACCTCACGACAGGGAATCCATGCGCGTCAACTTCGTGCTCTCCGAGGTGGCCACCGGGCTGCGTCGCAACCTGACCATGACGGTCGCGATGATCCTGACCACGGCCATCTCGCTCGGTCTCATGGGCACCGGCCTGCTGATCGCCGGGATGATCTCCGACATGAAGGAGATCTACTACGACAAGGTGCAGGTCTCCATCTTCCTGGCCGACGACGTCACCGACGAGCAGCGGGCGGCCATCGACCAGCAGCTGTCGGACTCGCCGGAGGTGGCCGACCACATCTACGAGTCCAAGGAAGAGGCCTACGCCCGCTTCCAGCAGCAGTTCAGCCAGCAGCCGGAGCTCGTGCAGAACACCCCGCCGGACGCGCTGCCCGAGAGCTTCCGCGTCGAGCTGGTCAACCCCGAGCGCTACTCGATCATCGCCGCGGAGTTCCCCAACGGGCAGAACGGCGTCGACCAGGTGCGCGACGAGGGTGACTTCCTCGACCGGCTGTTCAGCCTGCTCAACGGCGCCCGCAACGCGACGATCGCCGTCGCCGTCGTCCAGGCGCTCGCGGCGTTGCTGCTGATCTCCAACACGATCCAGCTGGCCGCGTTCAACCGGCGCAACGAGACCAACATCATGCGGCTGGTCGGCGCCTCCCGCTGGTACACCCAGCTGCCGTTCATCCTCGAGGCCGCGCTGGCCGGGCTGATCGGTGCGCTGCTGGCCATCGGCGGGCTGGTCGTCACCAAGATCCTTTTCGTCGACAAGACCCTCGCCGGGCCGATCCGGGCCGGGATCATCCCGCCGGTCGACTGGGGCGCGATCGCCTTCATCAGCCCGGTGATCGCCGCCGCCGGCGTGGGCCTGGCCGCCGTCGCCGCCTACGTGACGCTGCGGCTGTACGTGCGCATCTGAGGGGGGACCCCGCCGCACCTCCCGTCGAGATCGCGCGATCTCGCCCGTCCCGGGCCTGCCGGCGTGCGAGATCGCGCGATCTCGACGGTCGAGGGCGCCCAGTAACCTGGGGTCATGCCGCGTGAAGAGGGGCGCAAGCTCATCGCCCAGAACAAGAAGGCGCGGCACGACTACTCGATCCTCGACACCTACGAGGTGGGCCTGGTGCTCACCGGCACCGAGGTGAAGAGCCTGCGTGCCGGCCGTGCCTCGCTCGTCGACGGCTTCGCCACGGTGGACGACGGCGAGGTGTGGCTGCAGCACGTGCACATCCCGGAGTACGCCGAGGGCACGTGGACCAACCACGCCCCGCGGCGCAAGCGCAAGGTGCTCATGCACCGCGCCGAGATCGACAAGCTCATCGGCAAGACCAAGGAGGGCGGCCTGACCCTCGTGCCGCTCGACCTGTACTTCAAGGACGGCAAGGTCAAGGCGACCCTGGCCCTCGCCAAGGGCAAGAAGTCCTACGACAAGCGGCAGGACCTCGCCGAGCGCGACTCGCGCCGGGAGATCCAGCGGGCCTTCGGGCGCTACGTGAAGGGACGGCGGTAGGTGCTGGTGTGCCGATGAGGGGTGTGGCCTACGACCGGTACGGCGGCCCCGAGGTCCTGGCCCTCCGCGACGACCTGCCCGACCCGCCGGTCGGCCCCGACACCGTGCTGGTGCGCGTGCACGCCGCCGGCGTCAACCCGGTCGACGTGCTCATCCGCTCCGGCGGGCTGACCGGCGCGTACCCGCACCACCTGCCGATCGTCCCGGGCTGGGACGTCGCCGGGGTCGTCGAGGCCGCGGGCCCCGCGGTCACCACGTTCGCCGCCGGTGACGAGGTCCTCGGCTACGTCCGCCGGGACGACGTCCAGTGGGGGACGACGGCCGAGCTCGTGCCGGCGCCGCAGCGCTGCCTGGCGCACAAGCCGGAGTCGCTGTCCTTCGCCGAGGCCGCCGGGCTGCCGCTGGCCGGGCTCACCGCCTACCAGGCGCTGACCGAGGCGCTCGACGTCCACGAGGGCGAGCGGGTGCTGGTGCACCGCGCGGCCGGTGGGGTCGGCTTCTCCGCCGTCCAGATCGCCGTCGCGCTCGGTGCGCACGTCATCGGGACGGCGAGCCCGCGCAACCACGGCTTCCTGCGGGACGCCGGGGTCGCCGAGGTGCTCGACTACTCGGCCGGGCCGATCAGCGCGCAGCTGTCCGAGCCGGTCGACGCCGTCCTCGACCTGGTCGGCGGCGACACCCTGGCCGACGCGCCGAAGCAGGTCCGCGACCGCGCCCGCATCGTCTCCGTCGTCGACCCGGTGGTCGACGAGATGGGCGGCCGCTACGTCTTCGTCCGTCCCGAGCACGAGCACCTCGAGGAGCTCGGCCGGATGGCCGACGCCGGCCAGCTGCGGGTGCCGATCGCCCGGGCGTTCCCGCTGGAGCAGACCGCGGAGGCGCAGGAGCTGGTCGCGGGCGGGCACGTGCGCGGCAAGGTCGTCGTCACGCTGCGCTCGTGACCACGGGCATGGTCACGCTGAGGTGACCACCCCTCCGGCCGACGACGCCGACGTCCCCCGGTACTGGCGCGAGCTGGGCCTGCCCGGGCTGGTCGACGTGCACGTGCACTTCCTGCCCGAGCGGGTGCAGGCCAAGGTCTGGGACTACTTCGCTCACAGCCAGACCCACTACGGCGCACCCTGGCCGGTGCAGTACCCGCTGCCCGAGGAGGAACGGCTCGCGGTGCTCGACCGCCTCGGGGTCCGGGCCTTCCCGACGCTGCCCTACCCGCACAAGGCCGGCATGGCCGCCTGGCTCAACGACTGGTCGGCGCGGTTCGCCGCCGCCCACCCGCAGGTGCTGCAGTCGGCCACCTTCTACCCCGAGCCGGAGGCGGCGTCCTACGTCGAGACGGCGCTGGCGGCCGGTGCGCGGGTGTTCAAGGTGCACGTGCAGGTGGGCGCCTTCGACCCGCGCGACCCGCTGCTGGACCCGGTGTGGGCGCGGCTGGAGGAGACCGGCACCCCCGTCGTCATCCACTGCGGATCGGGCCCGCTGCGCGGGGAGCACACGGGGCCGGCGCCGATGACCGGCCTGCTCGAGCGCTACCCGCGGCTGCAGCTGGTCATCGCCCACCTCGGCATGCCCGAGTACGCGGCCTTCCTCGACCTGGCCGAGCGCCACGAGCGGGTGCACCTGGACACCACCATGTTCGCCACCGACTTCACCGAACGGCTCATGCCGTTCGACCCGGCCCTGCGGCCGCGGCTGGGCGCGCTGCGGGACAAGGTGGTGCTCGGCAGCGACTTCCCGTCCATCCCGTACCCGTACGCCCACCAGCTGGCCGCCCTGCACCGGCTGGGCCTGGGGGAGGAGTGGCTGCGGGCCGTCCTGTGGCACAACGGCGCCCGGCTGTTCGCGTTGGCGCCCTGACCCCGGGGCGGGCCGCTGCTGTGGCAGGGCCGCGCCCGGCTGCCCAGGGTGGACGGGTGCGACTCACCGCGACCGTCCTGGACACCCCCGACCCGAGGGGGCTCGGGCGCTTCTACCAGCGGCTGCTCGGCTGGCCGATCGGCAGCGACGAGCCGGAGTGGGTGACCCTCCGGCCGGAGGACGGCGGCGCGGGGCTGTCCTTCCAGCTCGAGACCGACCACGTGCCGCCGGTGTGGCCGGCCGGCCCCGGCGACCCGCGCATGCAGCTGCACCTCGACATCGAGGTCGACGACCTCGACGCGGCGGTCGCGCTCGCCGTCGAGGCCGGTGCGACGGTGGCGGAGTTCCAGCCGCAGGCCGGCGTCGGGGTGTGCCTGGACCCGACCGGTCACCCGTTCTGCCTGTTCCTGCCCGGCTGGTGAACCCTCAGCGCGGGCCGGGGGAGTAGTCCGGGTGCAGCTGGGCGGCCCGGTCGACCTCCTCGGGCGTCAGCAGCGCGACGGTGCGGACCGACGCGACGCCGCCCCCGGTGATGGTGAGCGACAGCGCGGCGGCGGCCGCGCTGTCGGGCAGCTCGACGATCGCGTAGACGTCGGCGTCCCCGAGCGCGAAGTCGAAGCTCTCCAGCCGCCCCTCCAGGTCGAGGACGGCGTGCGCGAAGGCGCTGCGCCGGGCCGACCCGCCGGCCGCCATCACCGCCCGCGCGCCCTGCGCCTCGTACCGGGCGATGACCAGGAAGCGGGGCACGGGGCCCTCCTCTCGGCGGCGTGCGCCGATGCTGACGTCCGCCCGCACGCGGCCGCAAGGGACCCGCGGAACCCGGTCGACCGCGGCGGTCGCCGTCCCTACGCTGCGGGGCGTGCCCGACCTGCCCGCGGGCCTCACCGCCCGACCGCTGACCGGCGACGACCTCCCCGCCGCGGCTGGACTGCTCGCCGCCGCAGAACCGGTCGACGACACCGGCGAGCACTTCGACGCCGACGACCTCGCCGAGTGGTGGGTCAACGACCTGGTCGACCTGCCGCGCGACGGCCGCGCGGTGTGCGCCGGGGACGGCACGCTCGTGGCGGTCGCCGTGGTGATGTCCCTCGGCGGGACCCGGGAGGACCACCGCATCGCGCTCGAGGGCCGGGTGCACCCCGACTGGCGACGGCGCGGCGTCGGGACGGCGCTGCTGGACTGGCAGCTGCGCCGCGGCGCGGAGGTGCACCGGCGCGACCACCCCGAGCTGCCCGGACTGCTGACGGTCTCGGTGTACCCGGGCATGGGTCCCCTGGAGTTCCTGGTGCGCCGCACGGGGTTCACCGCCGAGCGCTGGTACGCCGACATGGAGCGCCCGCTGACCGGGCTGCCGGAGGTCCCGCCCGTGCCGGGCGTGAGCCTGGTGCCCTACACCGAGGACCGGGACGACGAGGTGCGGCGGGCCCACAACGCGGCCTTCACCGACCACCACGGCTCGGCCCAGCGCGACGAGACGGCGTGGCGGGCCTGGTTCACCGGGCAGCGCGCCTTCCGGCCCGACCTGTCGGTGCTCGCCCTGGTCGACGGGGCGGTGGCCGGCTACGTGCTGACCTACGTGTACGACGCCGACACCCGCGCGACCGGCGTCCAGCAAGCCCACCTGGGGCAGCTGGGCGTCCTCCGGCCCGCCCGCGGGCGCGGCATCGCGTCGGCCGCGATCGTCGCCGCGCTGCGGGCCGCTGCCGCTGCCGGCTGCGACACCGCCGGGCTGCAGGTCGACACCGAGAACCCGACCGGGGCGTTCGGGCTGTACCAGCGGCTGGGGTTCGCGCCCGTGCGCACCCGCGTCCAGTGGGCCTGCACCCGCCCACCGGTGGCATGAGTTGGGCGGACGGCGCCGGCCTGGTCGAGCTGCCCGGCGGGGCGCGGGTCCGCGGTCGCCGGCTGGGCGCGCCGGCGTCCCCGGCCGACCGGGCGGTCGTGCTCGGCAGCGGCCCGCTGCCGCCGTGGCCCGCGCGCCGGGTGCGCTGGCCGGACTTCTGGACCCCGCTGGACCGGGCCGACGCCCTCGCCGCGCTCACCGAGGCGCTGGACCGCGCGCGGGCGGGGGAGCGGGTCGAGGTGGCCTGCCACGGTGGGATCGGCCGCACCGGCACCGCGCTGGCCGCGCTCGCCGTCCTCGACGGGCTGCCGGCCGACGAGGCCGTCGGGTGGGTCCGCGAGCGGTACCACCCGCGTGCGGTGGAGACGCCGTGTCAGCGCCGGTGGCTGCGCTCGCTCGGGCCGGCGGACGGCGGTCGCTAGGGTCCGGCGCATGGTCAGTGCCGATCAGCCCGCCCCCGACGTCGCCCGCGCGCACCGCGCCGTCGAGCCGCTGCACAACCACGTCTACTTCTCACCCGAGCAGGACGAGTACCTGACCGCGGTCGGGCTGCGCCCCGGCCGGATGTGCTACTTCGCCGGGCGCGCGGCCGCGATGGGCGCGGTCGGTCCGGGCACCGTGACGGCGACCTTCGCCAACTTCGCCCCCGCGCTCGTGGCCCGGCACGTGCCGCGCGCCTGGACCCTGGCCACCCCCGAGCAGGTCCTCGCCGCCCGCCTCGACGGCGCCCGAGCCTCGCTGACCCGGCTGCTCGGCGGTGAGGAGGCCGCGGCCGCGCCGGAGGTCGCCGAGCTGGCCGGCCTGCTGCGCGAGGCGTGCGACGCGCTCACGCCCGAGGGCCGCCCGCTCTACGCCGCGCACGCCGACCAGCCCTGGCCCGAGGAGCCGGTGCTGTCGCTGTGGCACGGCGCCACGCTGCTGCGCGAGCACCGCGGCGACGGGCACGTCGCCTGCCTGCTGCGGGCAGGGCTCACCGGCCTCGAGTCGCTGGTCACCCACACGCTGACCGGCCGCGGCTTCACCGAGGCCGCGGCCAAGGCCACCCGCGGCTGGAGCGACGAGGAGTGGGCCGCGGCCGCCGACCAGCTGGCCGCGCGGGGCCTGGTGGCCGACGGCGCGCTGACCGAGGCCGGGATCGCGCTGCGCGCCGAGATCGAGGCCGGCACCGACGAGCTCTCCGCGGCGCCCTGGGTGCACCTGGGTCCGGAGCGGACCACCCGGGTGGTCGAGCTGGGCCGCGGCCTGTCGGCGCGGCTGGTGGCGGCCGGCGCCTACCCGGCCGGCGTCCTCGCCGCCCGGTGAGCGGGCCGCGTGTCCCGGAGTCGGACGACGACGGGCCGACGGCGGAGCTGCTGCGCGCCCGCCGCGGCGGCGAGCTCTCCGCGCTGGACCGGTTGCTGCTGCACAGCCCGCCGGTCGCCGAGGGCTGGAACGCGCTGCTCGGCGCGCTGCGCGGGGCGACGACGCTGCCGGCCGACCTGCGCGAGCTGGTGGTGCTGCGGGTGGCGGTGCTCAACGACGCCGCGTTCGAGTGGGTCTCGCACGAGCCGATCGCCCGCCGCGCCGGTCTTGCCGAGCTGCAGCTGCAGGTGCTGCGCCGTCCCGACGCCGCCGCCGAGCCGGTGTGGACACCGCTGCAGGCCGCCGTCCTCGCGTTCACCGACGCCTCGACCCGCGACGTCGCCGTCCCCGAGGAGGTGTTCGCCGGGGTGCGGGGGCACCTCGACGACCGGCAGGTCGTGGAGCTGACCGCGCTGGTGGGCGGCTACGCGATGGTGTCCCGCTTCCTCGTCGCACTGCAGGTCCCGCCGCCACCAGGAGAGGTCCCCGGATAGCCGTCGGCTGCCTATGGTCTGGGTCACACTCCAGGGAGGGGTCATGGCCATCACCGATCGGGGGCCCGGATCCGGGCGGCGGACCGACGTCGACGCCGCGTTCCGCGGCCACGCCACCTACCGCAGCCTGGGGGAGCAGCAGCTCAGCCCGGCCGAGGAGCGGTTCGAGAAGGGGCGCCGCACGGTCGGGCTGTTCCTCGCCCCGGCGGTGACGATCGTCTTCGCGCTGCTGCCCCTGGACCTGCCGCGGGACCAGCACCTGCTCGCCGCGGTGCTGCTGGGCGTCATCGTCCTGTGGATCACCGAGCCGGTGCCCATCCCGATCGGCGGCCTGATCGGGGTCGGCGCGATCGCCGTCCTCGGGGTCGTGTCGGGCGACGACGCCGTCGCCCCGCTCGGGTCGACGACGGTGTTCACCTTCATCGGTGCGTTCATCCTGGCCCAGGCGATGCTCAAGCACGGCGTGGCCCGGCGGTTCGCCATGACGATCCTGTCGTTGCGCTGGGTCGGCGGCTCGACCGCGCGGTTGATCATCGCCTTCGGGCTGATCACCTGCCTGCTCTCGGCGTTCGTGTCCAACACCGCCACCGTCGCGATGCTGCTGCCCACCGCGATCGGCATCCTCTCGGTCATCGCCAAGCTGCTGCAGCACAAGGAGCTGGTGGCGGCGGACTTCGACCCGCTGCGGCTGCGGGTCGGCGTCGTGCTGATGCTCATGCTGGCGTACGGCGCGAGCGTCGGCGGGCTGCTCACACCCGTCGGCAGCCCGCCCAACCTGATCGGCCGCGGGCTGATCGAGGAGGCGACGGGCGAGCGCATCGGCTTCCTCTCCTGGATGCTCATGGCGCTGCCCATCTGCGCGCTGATGTTCGTGGCGCTGGCCGCCGTCCTGCTGCTGCTGAACCGCCCGGAGATCAAACGGATCGAGGGCGTGCACGAGTACGTGGAGCGGGAGCGCGCGGCCCTCGGCCCGATGTCGCGGGCGGAGAAGAACACGCTCGTCGCCTTCGGCATCACCGTGGCCTTCTGGATCTTCCCCGGCGTCATCGCGCTGACCGCGGGCACCGACTCCGCCCTCTACACCGAGGTGGGCAACCGGCTCGACGAGGGCATCGTGGCCGTCCTCGGTGCCTCGCTGCTGTTCCTGCTGCCCACCGACTGGCAACGTCGCGAGTTCACCCTCAACTGGTCGGATGC
Organism: Geodermatophilus sp. URMC 65; assembly: GCF_053502545.1. Classification (NCBI taxonomy): domain Bacteria; kingdom Bacillati; phylum Actinomycetota; class Actinomycetes; order Geodermatophilales; family Geodermatophilaceae; genus Geodermatophilus; species Geodermatophilus sp. URMC 65. The sequence goes on along the minus strand of NZ_CP199954.1, from coordinate 1,500,218 downwards.
GGCGCAGATCGACTGGGGCACGATCCTGCTGTTCGGCACCGGGATCATCTTCGGCTCGCTGCTCGCCGACACCGGCCTGGCCGAGACCATCGGCAACAGCTCGGCGAATGCGCTCGGCCTGACGAACCTCTTCCTGATCACCATCTTCGCGGTGGTCCTGGCGATCATCATCTCGGAGACGACCTCGAACACCGCCTCGGCTGCGGTCGTCGTGCCGATCATCATCCCGGTGGCGGTGGCCGCGGGGGTCAACCCGTTCGTGCCGGCGCTCGCGGCGACGTTCGCGGCCTCGTTCGGGTTCATGCTGCCGGTGTCGACGCCGCAGAACGCGATCGTCTACGGCTCCGGGGTCGTGCCGATCACGAAGATGATCCGGTCGGGCATCTCCTTCGACGTCCTCGGGGCGATCCTCATCGTCCTCCTGCTGCCCCTGCTGATCGGTCTCGTGCTCGACGTCGGCTGACCGTCGTGTGACGTTCACCCGGCCGGGGGAGCCGGGTGGACAGCGCGTGTCACGATGGACGACGGCCCACTCGAGCGGGCCGGCCCACGGACGACGGGAGGTGCTGTGCCATGCGCAGTGAACCGCCCAGTACCGGCACCGGGGGCCGCACCCCCTGGTGAAGGACCCCGTCCTCCCCACCCCTCGCACGCTCAGGGTGGGACCCGGGACGAGGCCTCGCGGGGTGCGGACTCCCGACGAGTCCCCCTGCTCCAGCGCCTCCCCGGGAGTCCGCCGTGGTCGACCGCCGTCGTGCGTCCCTCACCGCCCTGTCCACCCTGGCCCGCCGGCCACGCCCCGAGCTGACCCTCGCGCCCGCACCGCAGCCCCCGGCTCCGGCCGAGCCGCAGCGGCAGTCGCTGATCGTCGACAACGCCGTCTACTCGTCGGGACGGCGGGTGGCGACGCCGGACAGCGTCGCGGAGAGCCACGAGTGGCTGGTCGAGGACCCCGACCGCCTGGTGTGGCTGGGCCTCTACCGGCCCGAGCCCGCCGAGCTCGGTGAGCTGGCCGAGCAGTACGACCTGCCCGAGCTGGCGGTCGAGGACGCGATCAAGGCCCACCAGCGGCCGAAGTTCGAGCGCTACGGGGACACGCTGTTCGTCGTCCTCAAGGCCGCTCGGTACCTCGACGCGGCCGAGGAGGTGGAGTTCGGCGAGCTGCACCTGTTCCTCGGCCGGAACTTCGCCATCACCGTGCGGCACAGCGAGTCCCCGGACCTCTCCCGCGTGCGCCGGCGGCTGGAGAGCGAGCCGGCACTGCTCGAGAAGGGCAGCGAGGCGGTGCTGTACGCGATCCTCGACGCCGTCGTCGACGGGTACGCGCCGGTGGTGGCGGGGCTGGCCACGGACATCGACGAGATCGAGACCGAGGTCTTCCGCGGCGACCCCGGTGTCTCGCGGCGCATCTACGAGCTCTCGCAGGAGGTGCTGGAGTTCCAGCGCGCCGCGCAGCCGCTCACCGGCATCCTCGACGCGATCGCCGCCGGCTTCGACAAGTACGGCGTCGACGAGGAGCTGCGCAGCTACCTGCGCGACGTCGCCGACCACGTCACCTCGGTCACCGAGCGGGTGGAGGGCTTCCGGCTGCAGCTGCGCGACATCCTCACCGTGAACGCGACGCTGGTGGCGCAGCGGCAGAACGAGGAGATCCGCGAGCTCACCGAGGCCTCGATCGCGCAGGGCGAGGAGGTCAAGAAGATCTCCGCGTGGGCGGCCATCCTCTTCGCGCCGACGCTGGTCGGGACGGTGTACGGGATGAACTTCGACGACATGCCCGAGCTGCACTGGTCGTTCGGCTACCCCATGGCGCTGCTGGCGATGATCGGGGTGAGCCTGGCGCTGTACGTCGTCTTCAAGCGCCGCGGCTGGATCTGAACGCGGTCGGCGCTGCGCGGGAACAACCCGTCGGCGGGTGCCGTTACGCTGTCAGCACAACTACACAGGGGGTGAATGGTCTCGACTGCGGTCGGATGACCAGGGGAAGCGAGCCGAGGAAGCCGACGATGAGCTCGTTAACCACGCGTCGGAAACAACACAAGCGCCGACTCCAGTCAGCGCGAGTTCGCCCTCGCTGCCTAAGCAGCGGAGCGACTCTGTCAGCCCGGGTTCGTCATCGGCCCGGATCCTGGCATCAGCTAGATGACTCACCGTGCGTGCCGGTCGCGGGCGCGCGCGGGACACCGCACAGCGACTGGGCCCGTCACATCGACTTGTTCGTGAGATCGATGGGGTCGAGCAGAGACAGAGCGGACTGCGCTCGGAGAAGCCCTGGTGATGCGTCGTAGGACGCGGGTTCGATTCCCGCCACCTCCACCCCGAACGACGAACGCCCCGGACCGTCTGGTCCGGGGCGTTCGTCATCGCGCACGTCTCCTCCGGCGACCCGGCCTGGTGCCACGCGGCCTCGGGCGGATCGGGTCGGCGTGCGTACCGTGCGACACGTGAGCGAGGTCGTCCTGACGCCCGACGTGCTCGCGGTCCTGATCGGGGTACCCGCCGGCTACGCGTGGCTCGGACGCCGTGCGCGCCGCCGCACCATCGGCGGCTCGGTGCTGGCCCCGCTCGAGGAGAGCTGGGATCCCCGGGCGCACCGGACGAACGTCGACGTGCAGGTCCTGGCCGAGCGGCAGGCACAGGCGTCGGTCCCCGGAGTCCGCCCACTGGCGTAGTGCCGGAGGGAAGTCGACGGGGCCGGCCCGGCCCCCTGCCGCGCGCGGCCCTGCGGGGCGCTCGCTGCTACCCGACCGAGCGGCCCGGTGCCGGTGCAGAGGCGAGCCTCCGCAGGTCGTCGAGCCAGCCCGTGATGAGCACCCAGGTGGCTCCGGCACCCTCGTACACCGCCGGATCGGTGCCGGCCGGCGCTGCCACGACGATGTCGGCGGGCGCGTCCGGACGGGCGGCCACCTCGGCCACCGCCTCGGCGGGGAGCACGTCCATCCCGCCGTCTGCTGACATCGCGCCGAGCAGGACCCCATCCCACCGTGCGGCCCGACCCAACGTGCGGTGGTTGCGGGTCATCGCCGACACCCAGACCGGGATGCGCGGCTGCTGGAGTGGCGGCGGCAGGAACTGCACGTCGTCGAACGAGTAGTGCGCGCCGTGGTGGGAGAACGGCTGACCGGACCACAGTCCCGACACGACCTCCAACCCCTCGTCGAGCATGGCGGCCAGGGTGCGGCGGTCCGCGCTGCGGCCGACCGCCGTGTACTCGGAGGGCGGCTCGCCGAGACCGACACCGAGGACCAGCCGGCCACCGGACAGCCGGTCGAGGGTGACCGTCTGGCGGGCGATCTCCTGGGGCTGGTGGCGGGGCAGCGCCGTGATCGTCGTGCCCAGGCGGACCCGCTCGGTCCGGACCGCCAGCGCACCGAGGACGACCCACGCATCGGACACGGGCACCGCGAAGTCGGGGGTCCCCACGACGTGGTGCCACAGGAACACACCGTCCCACCCGTTGACCTCGGCGGCGACGCCGAGGTCCACCAGCGAGGACGGCTCGTCCATGACCGGGACGCTGAGACCCACCCGCACGCGCCGACCGTACTCAGCCGATCCGCGGCGATCGCTGCTGCTCGTGGGGCAGCTCACCGCCTGACCGGCGCCCAGCGCGGTTGAGCAGTCCGGCGCAGCGACGTCGAGGTCAGTCGGCGCAGGCCAGCCGGGCGGCGTCGCCGGCCCCGACGACCACGGTGACCCGCTGGACGTCCCCCACCCGCGCGGCACCGGTCAGGCCCAGCGCGTCGGCGAGCGCCGTCGCCGGCTCGGCCTGACCCTCCGGGTACAGGACGCCGGAGGTGGTGTCCTGCGTGGTGCTGACGTCGCCGACCGTGCCACCCGCTTCCGCCACCCGGGCACCGACGGCGGTCGACACCGACGGGTCAGCGGAGCCGTCGCGGATGTCCACCGTGCCGAGCGATGCGACTGCTGGAGTCGTGCACCCCGGCGTCGCGGTCGGCGGGGTCGTCGACGGCGGAGGGGTGGTCGGTGGGGTGGTGGTCGGTGGCGTCGTGCTCGGCGGTGGCGTCGTGCTCGGCGGTGGCGTCGTCCCGGGCGGGGTGGTGACCGTCGGCGGCGTCGTCGTCGGTGGGGTGGTGGTCGGTGGGGTGGTGGTCGGTGGCGTGGTGGTCGGCGGCGTCGTGGTCGGCGGGGGTGTTGTCGACGGCGGGGTCGTGGTCGGTGGCGTCGTCGACGGTGGCGTGGTGATCGGCGGCGTCGTGGTCGGCGGGGGTGTTGTCGACGGCGGGGTCGTGGTCGGCGGGGGTGTTGTCGACGGTGGCGTGGTGATCGGCGGCGTCGTCGACGGCGGGGTCGTGGTCGGTGGCGTCGTCGACGGTGGCGTGGTGATCGGCGGCGTCGTCGACGGCGGGGTCGTGGTCGGTGGCGTCGTCGACGGTGGCGTGGTGACCGTCGGCGGCGTCGTGCCAGGCGAGGGCGTCGGCAGGGGGCTCGGCGACGGCACGGCGGACGACGACGGGCTCACGACCGGCTCCACCGCCGGCGGGGGCCCCGGGTTGGCCGGCGGCTCCGACGGCAGGGGCACCGGGTCGGTCGGCACGGTGGGCGCCGGCGTCCCGGCGTACCGGGCGGCGAGGGTCAGGACCGTCGCCACGTAGCTGTCGGAGTGGTTGTACGCCAGGACGGCGCGCCGCTGCCCGCTGACGGTGGTGAGGTCCCCACCGGCGGCGCACAGGTATCGCGCGGTGGCGCGAGCGGCGTCCTGGATGTCGAAGGGGTCGCTGCTCCCGTCGCCGTCCCCGTCGCTGGCGTAACGCGCCCAGGTGGACGGGATGAACTGCATCGGGCCGACGGCGCGGTCGTGGACGGTGTCGCCGTCGAGGCGTCCGCCGTCGGTGTCGCGGATCAGCGCCGTGCCGGTCCCGTCCAGCGGGATCCCGATGATCCGGGGTGCGGAGCGCCCGTCGGTCTGCAGCACCGCTCCGGCGAAGCGGCCGTGGTTGGACTCGACCCGGCCGATGGCGGCCACCAGCGACCAGGTGACGCCGCAGTCCGCGGGCGCCGCCGCGGCTGCGGAGTCGTAGGCCGCCCTGGCGACCGACGGGATCCCGCCCGCCGCCAGTCCCGACGCGGCCGCCGCCGCGCTCGACGACGGGGACGGCGCCGACGGCGACGCGGGGGACGCGGGCGTGTCCGGAGCGGCGGACGGGGTGGCGGCAGAGCTGCCCGCTGGCGTGGTGGACGTGGCGACGCCGACCGGCGGCGGGTCCTGTCGAGCGCTCGCGGCCGGCCGACCGGCGTCGGCCACCTGCGAGCTCGCCACCAGGGTGGCGGCGGCGACCACCACGGCTGCGCCCTGCCACAGGCCCGACCCGTGCCGGTGCCTCCGCCCGGGCCTGGACTCCTGCGACATGCGACGTCCCCCACGACCTGACCGTTCCTGGCGCAGCCAGTCTCTCCCCGTTGCCCAGGCCCCGCGCCCGCCAATCCGGGGGGTCGGGGTCGACGGGCCGCCCGCTCGCCCCTGCCGGACGGCGCGTCGCGGACGACGCGCCGGGAGAGCGGACCGGGCGGTGCCGTTCGGCTCTTGCCTGCCGCCGGGACCGGTCCCTACCGTGCCCCCCGACGGGCCGCCGGGGACGACGGTTCTGACCTCGTGAAGGACGCACCGATCCGAGGCGTGAGGAGCCCCCCGATGAATCCCCTCGTCGTGCGCAGCGCGATCGTGGCGGCCCTGGGCGGCCTGCTGTTCGGCTTCGAGACCGCGGTCATCTCCGGCACCACCGAGGACCTCGAGCGGGTCTACGACATCGGCGGGTTCTGGCTCGGCTTCACCGTCGCGACCGCGCTGCTCGGCACCATCGTGGGCGCGCTCATCGCCGGGAAGCCGGCGGACCGCTACGGCCGCAAGAAGGTGCTGTTCGCGATCGGCATCCTCTTCGTCGTCGGCGCTTTGGGCACCGGCCTGGTCACGAACCTCTGGTTGTTCATGTTCTTCCGGTTCATCGGCGGCATCGGCGTGGGCGTGGCCTCGGTGGTCGCGCCGATCTACACGGCCGAGGTCGCCCCGCCGAAGTACCGCGGCCGGCTGGTCGGACTGGTGCAGTTCAACATCGTGCTCGGCATCCTGCTGGCGTACCTGTCCAACTACATCCTGGCCAGCGCGTTGCCCAGCGACATCGCCTGGCGCTGGATGTTCATGGTCATGGCCGTGCCGGCGGTGGTCTTCTTCCTGCTGCTGTTCACCACGCCGGAGACGCCGCGCTGGCTGTACATGGTGGGACGCCGGGAGGAGGCCGTCGAGACGATCCACCGGCTGACGAACTCCCGGGACGAGGCGGAGTTCGAGATCCGGGAGATCGAGCAGACGCTCGCCAACGACGCCGAGTCGGCCCGGGCGCCGTTCTTCGTGCGGCAGAACCGCAAGGTCATCCTGCTGGCGGTGGCCATCGCCGCGTTCAACCAGCTGTCGGGGATCAACGCGATCCTCTACTACGCGAACGACATCTTCCGGATGGCCGGCGCCGGCGACAACTCCGCCGCACTGCAGAGCGTCGTCGTCGGGCTGGTCAACCTGGTGACGACCATGGCGGCGCTGACGGTCATCGACAAGATCGGCCGCCGGCGGCTGATGCTGATCGGCTCGATCGGCTACCTGGTCAGCCTGGGTGCGCTGGCGGCGGTGTTCACCATCTACGACGGGCAGTTCACGGGTGCCTCGAGCGTGATGGTGCTGGCCGCCCTCGTGGTCTTCATCGCCGCGCACGCCTTCGGTCAGGGCTCGGTCATCTGGGTCTTCATCTCCGAGATCTTCCCCAACCGGATCCGGGCCCGCGGTCAGTCGCTGGGCAGCCTGACGCACTGGGTGTTCGCCGCGGTCGTGTCCTGGTCCTTCCCCGGGATCGCCGCGGCGCTCGGCGGCGGCGCGGCGTTCGCCGTCTTCTTCGTGTGCATGGTCGGCCAGCTCGTCTGGGTGCTGAAGGTCATGCCGGAGACGAAGAACGTGCCGCTGGAGGAGATGGAGCAGAACCTCGGCATCCAGCTCAGCGCCGAGGACATCGCCGCCGCGCGCTCCGGTCCCAGGGCGCACTGAGCCGGGGGCGACGGGGCGGACCCCGTCCCGTCGGCCATCGCCTACGCGAGCTCCCGTTCGACGGCCGTGGGATCCACGCCGAGGGCGGCCAGCACGCCCGTGCCGTCCTCCACGGCGAGCACGCCCAGCAGGACGTGCAGGGCGTCGACGGCGTCCGCACCCAGGCGCTGGGCCTCGGCGAAGGAGCGCTCCAGTGCGTCCCGCGCGTGGGCGTCGAACGGGACGAGGGCGGGCACGGTCGCCGCGGCCGGCGGCAGGGTGGCCGTCGCGGTCCGGCGGGCGTGGTCCGGGGAGACGCCCTGCGCCGTGGCGATCCGGGCCACCTGCGGGTCGTCGACGAGGGCGAGGACGAGGTGTGCGACGCCGATGGTCTCGTTCCCCGCCGTGCGGGCCTGCTCCTGAGCGCCGACGACGACGGCCCGTGCCGCGTCGGTGAACCGGCTGAAGCCCTGGCTCGGGTCCAGCGGCGTCGCGGACGTCTGCCCGCGGGCGACGAAACGCTTCTGCACGGCCTGCTTGCTCACCCCCATCGCGCCGCCGATGTCCGACCAGGACGCCCCGGCCCGGCGCGCCTGGTCGACGAAGTGGCCGATGAGCGAGTCGGCGACCTCACCGAGGTGCTCGGCGAGCAGCATCGCGCGGGTGAGCCGGTCGAGCGGCGCGTCGTCTGCCTGCGCGACCGCGTGGATGAGGTCGTCCAGCCGGACGGGAGAGACGGTCATGGCGTCAACCGTAGGTTGACGCTGACCCGGGCGTCAACCGCGCGTTGACGCTCGGCGGCGCCACCCCCTCGGGGTGACATCTGTGTTGTACGACTGCATCCCCGCCCCGTCGGTGCCGACCGTCCTGGCAACCGATGGAAGGAGCCGTCATGCGGAACATGGCGTGCAGGGCCGTGGCCCAGGCCTCGCTGGTGGCGACGACGGCCTCGCTGGACGACGAGCAGGCATGGCCGTTGCTGCTGGTCGCCGGCTGGCTGACCACCGCGGCCGACCTGGTGCAGCAGGCCGACGCCCTGGAGGCCGTCCTCGTCTGAGGCCCCGGCTGCGGGGAGGGGGGCGCGCCTCGGTGACCATGGGAGCCGTGCGCGACCTCCCGGCTCCCATATCTGGTCCATGAGGGACGTCCCCCCGGCTGGACCCACACCCTCGCGCCCGACGGCACCCTCACCGTCACCACCCCCACCGGCCTGACCGCCGTCGCCGAGCCACCGCCCTACTGGGAGGGCCGTCCGTCCTTGTGAGAGCGAGGGCCGTTGCCGAGGCGAGGCTGGCCTCCGGTAAGATGGAGGGGCGGGAACGAGAACCACACCGGCCGCACGAGGCGGCGCGACACAGCGAGACCCCGGCCCGAGCCCCGGGTCGAGGCCTCGCTGCGTGAGGGCCGGGCGGGCGCAGACCGACGGCGCCGAGCCGTCAGCTCGCGGCGATCTGCCCGCCTGCCGGGTGCGACCGCACGACGACGAGCACGTCCTCGGGCTCCAGCGTGCCGATCAGCGGGTCGTCGAAGCGCAGCGTGCGCCCACCCCGGGTCACCGACAGCACGATGTCGCGCAGCTGCCGCGGCCCGAGGCCCACCTCGCCGGCGGTGACCCGGCGCTGTTGGAGGTCGAGGCCCTGGCCGCCGGTGACGAGGTCCTCGACCGTGGCCACGACCCGCGGGGCGTCCGTGGACAGACCCAGCAACCGCCCCGAGGTGGCCGAGGTCGTGATGACCGTGTCCGCACCCGACTGCCGCAGCAGCGCGGCGTTCTCCTCCTCACGCACCGACGTCGTGATCGGCACGCTGGGGTTCAGCTGCCGCACGGTCAGCGTGATCAGCACCGACGCGTCGTCCCGGTTGGCGGCGACGATCACGGCGCGGGCGCGCTCGACGTGCGCCCGGCGCAGGACGTCGGTGCGGCCGGCGTCCCCGACGATCCCGTGCAGCCCCACCGAGTTGGCCTCCTCGATCGCCCGGGGTTCGGGGTCGACGACGACGATCTGCTCCAGCGGGGTGCCGCTGGCCTGCAGGGAACGGATGGCGCTGCGGCCCTTGGTGCCGTAGCCGCACACGATGACGTGCTGGCGCACGCGGGACCTCCAGCGGCGGATGCGGAACTCCTCCCGGGAGCGCGTGGTGAGCGCCTCGAGGGTGGTCCCGATGAGGACGATGAGGAACAGCACGCGCAGGGGCGTGATGACGAGCAGGTTCACCAGACGGGCCTGCTCGGTGACCGGCGTGATGTCGCCGTACCCGGTGGTGGAGAGCGTCACCGTCGCGTAGTAGGCGGCGTCGAGCAGGGTGATCGCACCGAGGTCCTCGAGGTCCCGGTATCCCTCCCGGTCGAGGTAGACCAGCAGCACCGTGACCACGAAGACGACGACGGCGAAGACGATCCTCCGGGCGACCTGGCGGATCGGCGAGGGCTCGACGTGCGCGAGCTGCACGCCGGTGTGTTCGCTACCCGCTTCGATCTCGCTCGCCACCCGCCGGACGATAGTGAGCCCCCCACCGTCCCGCCTGCACCGCCGTACCCGTCCGGGTGAGCGGACGGGTACGGCAGCCGGGGCCGGCGGGGCTCAGTCCCGGGGGACGGCGGCCCGCTCCCGTGCGGCCAGCTCCCGCTTGAGCACCTTGCCGGCGGCCGACACCGGGATCGCGTCGATGAAGACGACGTCGCGCAGCCGCTTGTACGGCGTGACCCTGTCGTTGACCGCGGCCATCACCGACTCCGCGGTCAGTGCGGCGCCGGCCTCGTCGGCCCTGCGGACCACGTAGGCCACCGGCAGCTCCCCGGCCTCCTCGTCCGGCCGGCCCACCACCGCCGCGCCGGCCACCCCGGGCACGCCGAACAGCACCTCCTCCAGCTCGCGCGGGAAGACGTTGTAGCCCTTGTAGAGCAGCATGTCCTTGGTGCGGTCGACGATCGCCAGGTAGCCGTCCTCGTCGAGGGCGCCGACGTCCCCGGTGTGGAACCAGCCGTCGCGGTCGATCGCCTCGGCGGTCGCCGCCGGCCGGTGCGCGTAGCCGCGCATCACCTGCGGGCCGCGGATGCACACCTCGCCGCGCTCGCCGGGCGGCAGCGGAGCACCGCCGCCGAGCGGCTGGATGCTGATCTCCGTGTCGAAGATCGGCACCCCCACGGTGCCGGGCTTGCGGGTGCCCGACCGGTACACCGGGTTGCCGGTGGCCTGCATCGTCACCTCGGTGAGCCCGTACCCCTCGCCGATGACGGCGTTGGGCAGCACCTGCTGCAGCCGCTCGATGAGCGTCACGGGCAACGGCGCGGCTCCGGAGGAGACCCCGCGGACGCCGGACCAGTCGGCCTCCAGGAAGCCCGGCACCTGCAGCAGCGCCACGAACACCGGCGGCGCCCCGCCGATCGAGGTCACCGCGTACCGGACGGCGTCCTCGACGTAGCGCACCGGGTCGAAGCGCATGTGGATCACCGTCGTCGTCCCGGCCATCACCATGCCGTTGAGGTAGCCGATCGCGCCCATGGCGTGGAACCACGGCGTGAGGTTGATCAGCCGCCCCTCGCCCAGCGCCGTCGGGTACTCGTCCCGCCCGAGCACCTGCCGCAGGGTCACGTCGCCGGCCTCGTCGAGCTCGGGGACCGACCCCGACGACCAGCAGGCCGACTGCAGCACGTTGGTGACGACGGCGCGGTGCGGCAGCTCGACGCCCTTGCTCACCCCCGTGGTGCCGCCGGTGTAGGCCAGGTGCGCCAGGTCCGCGGCCGGGTCGACGTCGGCGTCGAGGTGCCGGTCGCCGGGGTCGCCGGCGAGCAGGTCGGCGAGGTCGACGTCCCCGGGCTCGAGCTCGAGGCGGGCGCCGAGGTCGAGGGTGTGCGCCTCGCCGGTGACGACGACGGTCTCCACGGGCGTGGCCGCCAGCGCCGACCGCACGAACGGCAGCACCTGGTCCCAGGTGACCAGCACGCGCGCGCCGGCGTCGGTGAGCTGCGCGGCGAGGTCGGCGGCCGGCAGCAGCGGGTTGGTGGGGGAGAAGGTCGCCCCGGCCAGCAGCACCCCGTAGTAGACCGCCGGGTACTGGCGACAGTTCGGGATGTGCACCGCGACGACGTCACCGCGCCCGACGCCGTGGTCGGCCAGCCAGCCGGCGACGGCGTGCGCCCGGGCGCCCAGCTCGGAGTAGGTGAGCGGGACGTCGTGGTCGACGAACGCCGTCCGGTCGCCCCAGCGGCGCACCGCCGCCCGCAGGATCGAGCCGACCGGGACCGAAGGGTAGTCCAGCGACCGCGGCAGGCCGGGCGGCCAGCTGTGCGCCGTCGGGGTCGGTGCGTCCTGCGTGGCGGTCATGCGGGTCCTTCCTCTCCGGAGCCCCCAGCGTGGCGTACGTCACTACCCGTGTCGAGGGCGGACCGTGGGTGAGGATGGCGGGATGAGCGACCAGCACAGGGCCCTCGTCCTCGGCGGCGGGGGCATCACCGGCATCGCCTGGGAGATCGGCGTGCTCACCGGTCTGGCCGAGGCCGGCGTCGACCTCACCGGCGCCGACCTCGTGGTGGGCACCTCGGCCGGCTCGGTGGTCGGCGCGCAGCTCACCAGCGGTGCCGACCTGGAGGCACTCTTCGCCCGCCAGCTCGAGCCGCCCACCGGCGAGCAGGCGGCCCGGATGACCCGCTCCGCGCTGCTCCGCTACGGCCTGGCGGCGCTGCGCAGCCGCCGGGACGACGTCGGGTTCCGCCGCCGGATCGGCGCGCTGGCGCTGGCCGCCGAGCGGGCCGGTCTGACCCCGACCGAGCAGGAGCGGCTCGACGTGATCGGCTCGCGCCTGGTCAGCCGCGAGTGGCCCGACCGCGATCTGCGCATCACCGCCGTCGACGCGGAGAGCGGGGAGTTCCGCGTCCTCGACCGCACCTCCGGCGTCCCGCTGCTGCAGGCGGTGGCGGCCAGCTGCGCCGTCCCCGGCGTGTACCCGCCGGTCACCATCGACGGCCGCCGCTACGTCGACGGCGGCATGCGCTCGGCGGCCAACGCCGACCTCGCCGAGGGGTACGACCGGGTCGTCGTCCTCGCGCCCATCCCGCGCGGACTCGGGCCGATGGCCAGCGTCGACGCGCAGGTCACCGGGATGGTCGCGCGGGTCGCCGTCGTCTCCCCGGACGAGGCCAGCCGCCGCGCGATCGGCCGCAACGTGCTCGACCCCGCCGCACGTGCGGGCTCCGCGCGCGCCGGCCGTGCGCAGGCCGCCGGCGTGGCCGCGGAGGTCACCGAGGTCTGGCAGGGCTGAGCCGGGCTCCCCGAGAGGAACCGGGCCGGGGTTCACCCCGTGTTCGCGCGAGCGCTCACGTCGCGGCCACGTCATGGGGCTGGGATCGTCCGGGCCGGCGGCGAGGGTCGCCGTCCGAGCCCGGGGGAGAACCCATGTCACCTGCCCACTGCCGGACCGCGCTGCTCGCCGCGTCCGTCCTCGCCGTCCCGCTGCTGCTGGCCGGGCCGGCCACCGCCGCCCCGCCGCAGCAGGAGACCGGGGACGGCGCCGACGAGCTGCTCGTCGTCGGCCACCGCGGCGCCTCGGGCTACCGGCCCGAGCACACGCTGGCCGCCTACGAGCTGGCCGCCCGGATGGGCGCGGACTACGTCGAGCCCGACGTCGTCAGCACCGCCGACGGCGTGCTGGTCGCCCGCCACGAGAACGAGATCTCCGGGACGACGGACGTCGCCGAGCGCCCCGAGTTCGCCGACCGGCGCACCACCAAGACCATCGACGGCGAAGAGCTGACCGGCTGGTTCACCGAGGACTTCACGCTGGCCGAGCTGCGCTCGCTGCGCGCGGTGGAGCGGCTGCCCGACATCCGGGAGGAGAACACCCTCTACGACGGCCTCTACCAGGTGCCGACCCTCGACGAGGTGCTCGAGCTGCGCGAGGAGCTCTCCCGCGAGCTGCGCCGCGAGGTCGGCGTCTACATCGAGACCAAGCACCCGACCTACTTCGATTCCATCGACCTCTCGCTCGAGGAGCCGCTGGTCACCGACCTCGACGAGGCCGGGCTCGATGACGAGGGCGACCCGGTGTTCCTGCAGTCGTTCGAGACGGCCAACCTGCGCGAGCTCGACGGGGTGGTCGACGTCCCGCTGGTGCAGCTGCTGTCGGCGACCGGCGCGCCGGCCGACCTGGTGGCCGCCGGTGACCCGCGCACCTACGCCGACCTGTCCACGGCCGAGGGGCTGGCGGACATCGGGGAGTACGCCGACGGCGTCGGCCCGGAGAAGGCCCAGGTCATCCCCCGGGAAGCCGACGGCACCCTCGGCGAACCGACGTCCTTCGTGGCCGACGCGCACGCCGCGGACCTGCTCGTGCACCCGTACACCTTCCGCAACGAGAACGACTTCCTCCCCGCCGAGCTGCGCGACCCCGGCGAGGAGCCCGGCGACTACGGCCGGGCGATCGACGAGCAGCTGGAGTTCTGGGCGACCGGCATCGACGGGCTGTTCACCGACAACCCCGACACCGGTCTCGTCTCCCGGGAGTTGTTCCTCGACTGAGCCTCGGCGCGCGTCAGCAGGTCCGGTTCACGGCTGAGGATCCGGGCGGTCGGCAGCGGCGTCGTCACCGAGGAGCTGCTTGATGCTGACGGCCTGCACCAGGTACTGCGCGATCGGGTGCTCGGAGGCGAGCACCCGGCGGCAGCGCTGCAGCGTGTCCTCGCCCAGAACGCGAGCCCGCTCCACCTCGCCGAGCTGTACCAGGGCGTGGGTCAGCGCGCTGGCCGTCCACAGGACGATCACGTGGTCCGGGCCGAGCACCCGGCGGCCACGCTGCAGGGTGTCCTCGCCCAGGGCGCGGGCCGGATCCCCCTCGCTCAGCTGGACCAGGGCGAGCGTCAGGGCGGCCGCTGCCGACAGGGTGATGAGGTGGTCCGGGCCGAGCACCCGGCGGGCGCGCTGCAGGGTGTCCTCGCCCAGGGCACGGGCCGGATCTCCTGCACCGAACTGGGCCAGCGCCGAGGCCAGGACGGTCGCCGCCCACAGCGTGAGCACGTGATCCGGGCCGAACACCCGGCGGCAGCGCTCGAGCGCGTCCTGGCCCAGGGCGCGGGCCGGCTCCACCTTCCCCTGCTGGACCAGCGCCGAGGTGAGGGCGGTTGCCGCCGCCAAGGTGGTGGCGTGGTCCGGGCCGAGCCCCCGGCGGGCACGCTGCAGGGTGTCCTCGCCCAGGGCGCGGGCCGGCTCTGCCCTGCCCAGTTGGTCCAGCGCGAGGGCGAGGGCGGTCGCCACCGCGAGGGTCGTGACGGGATCAGGCCCGAGCACCCGGCGGGCGCGCTGCAGGGTGTCCTCGCCCAGGGCGCGGGCCTGCTCCGCCTCGCCCAGCTGGACCAGGGCGAGCGTCAGGGCGGTCGCTGCCTCCAGGGTGGTCGGGTGGTCCGGGCCGAGCACCCAGCGGCAGCGCTGCAGGGTGTCCTCGCCCAGGGCGCGGCCCGCCTCTGCGTCGCTCAGCCCGAACAGGGCGATGGTGAGAGTGATCGCCCCGGCCAGTGCGTCGGGATGGTCAGCGCCGAGGACCGCCCGCCAGCGGTCGAGCCCCTGCTCGCCCACGGACCGGCTGCCGTGGACATCGCCGCGGGTCAGCAGATAGCGGACGGTGTTCAGGACCAGTTGCCGGCCGGCGGCTGAGGAGTCCCCCATCGGGGCGGTGGCGAGCACGTGCGGGGCAAGCGTGGCGTAGGCAGCCCAGCCGGTCGGATCCTCGGGGTCGCCGGGGGTGGTGGCGGCCAGCAGCGCCACCACCTGCTCGGCGGTGGCCTGCCGCCGGTCGGGCGGCAGCTGGTGGCGGATGACGGCCTGGAGGAGGCGGTGCACCTGGAAGCCGTCGGGGGAGCGGCGGACCAGCGAATAGCCCACCAGTGCTCCGACGGTGTCGGCCAGCGCGTCGGGGTCGGCGGCGGTGCTGCGCAGCGGCTCGTCGAGGAGCTCGGGGTGGTCGGTGAACAGGGTCAGAGGGACGGGTTCGGGAGCGAGGAAGGCGGCCAGCTCCAGCAGTTGTACGGCGGCCGCGTCCTGGCTGGGCAACCGTTCCAGGGACAGCGCCCAGGTGGTGTCGATCCGCCCGGCATAGCCGACCACGTCGCCGCGCGCCAGCAGGGTCGCCCGGCGTGCGCGAAACCGACGCAGGTAGTCGGCGGGGGGCAGGTCGGTCTGCTCGAGGTAGCCGGCGGCCTGCGCCGCAGCGAGCGGCAGGTCGCCCAGTTCGGCGGCGAGCTTGTCGGCCAGCTCCTCGCTCAGGGCGGGGATCCGCGACCGCAGGAGTGTGATCGTCTCGGCGCGGGCCAGCACGTCGACCTCAAGTCGCCCGCCCAGTGCTCCCCATCCGGGGGAGCGGGAGGTGATCAGCACGTGCCCGCCGCCACCGGGCCGGTGGTCGGCCACATCCTGTGGTCGTTCGGCGTTGTCGAAGACCAGCAACCAGCGGTCGCGGCCGCGCAGCTCTGCGAGCAGCCGGTCGACGGTGGCGCCCACCGTCGGCCCGGGACCCAGATGTAGCCGGGTGGCCAGCGCGGCGAGCTGGTCGGGGATGAGCACCGGCTGTTCGGCGTCGATCCACCACACCAGGTCGTAGTCGGCGGCGAACCGGTGGGCGTACTCGAGCGCCAGCTGGGTCTTGCCCACCCCGCCCAGCCCGTACAGGGCCTGGACCGTCAGCGTGCGCTCACCCGAGTGCAGTCGCCGACGTAGCTCGGCGAGCATGCCGTCCCGGCCGGTGAACCGGGGATTGCGCGGCGGCACCTTCCACACCGCCGGCAGGGTGCCGGCGAACCGTGGCTTGTCCGCCGGCAGCGGCCCGGCTCTCGGGAACGGCGGCGCGCTCGTCGGGCGGCCGCCGGCCAGCCGGGCCCGCAGGCGGGCTGCCGCGGTGGCCTCGTCCAGGCCGGTCAGGTCCACGTGGATCAGCGAGGCGTAGAGCGAGGGGAGAGTGACCGGCTCGACGAGCACCGGCACGATCCGACCCGCCGCCTGTTGGGCGAACACCGCGCGCAACTCCGCGCCCCCGAACGTCGACGTGAAGTAGGCCTCGGTGCACACCGCCAGCAGCCGGTCGGCCCGTTCCAGGGCCGCCTGCATGCGGACCACGAAGTCCTCACCCGGCACCCAGTCCCACACGTCCAGCTCGACGCTGTACCCGGCCTCCTGCAGCTGCCAGGCCAGCCACTCCGCCCAGCCGGTGTCCCGGCCGGCGTGGCTGATGAAGAAATCGGTCCCCCGATCGCTCACGCGCCAGTGCTACACCCATCACCCGCCGTACGCGATATCCGGCGTCCCATGCCTGAGGACCGCCCGTCTCGGGAAGAGCCGAGCGTTGCGCCGGCGTTGGGGCCGGGCGTGAAGGTGGAGATCTGGTCCGATGTCGTCTGTCCCTGGTGCCACATCGGCAAGCGCCGGTTCGAGGCCGCGCTCGAGCGTTTCCCGCACCGGGACGCCGTCGAGGTGGTGTGGAGGGCCTTCGAGCTGGACCCGGGGGCACCGTCGGCCGCGGCGGGCGACCCCGTCTCGCCGACCGACTACGCCGAGCGGCTGGCCCGCAAGTACGGCACCTCGGTGCCCGGCGCGCAGCAGATGACCGACCACATGACCCAGCAGGCCGCCGCCGAGGGCCTGGACTTCCGGTTCGACCAGGCGGTGCGCGCCAACACCTTCGACGCCCACCAGGTGATTCACCTGGCCGGCGAGCGCGGGGTCCAGGATGCGGTCAAGGAGCGGCTGCTGACCGCCTACTTCAGCGAGGGGGAGGCGGTCGGCGACCGCGAGACCCTCGTCCGACTGGCCGCCGAGGCGGGGCTGGACGCCGACGAGGTGCGGGCGGCGCTGGAGGACCAGCGCTACGCCGGCGCGGTCCGCGCCGACGAGGCCGAGGCGCAGGCGCTGGGCATCAGCGGCGTCCCGTTCTTCGTCGTCGACCGCAGGTACGGCGTCAACGGCGCCCAGCCGGCCGACGCTCTGCTGCAGGTGCTCGAGCAGGCCTGGACCGAGCGGACGCCGCTCATCCCGGTCATCACCGGCGGCGAGGTCTGCGGCCGCGACGGCTGTTCCAGCTGAGCACCGGCCCCTGCAGGGGGCCGGCCATCAGACGACCGGTTCGGCGACCAGCGAGCCGGCCGAGTGCTCCTCGCGCAGCCGGGTCTTGAGCACCTTGCCGCTGGGGTTGCGCGGCAGCGCGCCCACGATCGAGTACTCCCGCGGGTTCTTGTAGCCCGCCAGCCGTCCCCGGCACCACGCCGTCAGCTCGGCCGGCGTCGGCGGGTCGGCCGGGTCCCGCGGGGCGACGACGGCCAGCGGCGCCTCCCCGTAGCGCGCGTCCGGGACCCCGATCAGCGCGACCTCACCGACCTTCGGGTGGCCGGCCAGCACGTCCTCGACCTCGGCACAGTACACGTTCTCGCCGCCGGTGATGATCATGTCCTTCTTGCGGTCGACGACGTAGAGGTAGCCGTCCTCGTCCTGCCGCACCAGGTCGCCGGAGTGGAACCAGCCGCCGGCGAACGCCTCTGCGGTGGCCTCCGGCTTCCCCCAGTACTCCCGCATCACCATCGGGCTGCGGTAGACGATCTCGCCGACCTCGCCCTGCGGGACGTCGTCCATCGCGTCGTCCACCACGCGGACCTCGACGTTGAGCATCGGCGTCCCGATCGAGCCGATCTTGCGCACCGAGTCCTCGCCGCGGAGGAGGCAGGTCACCGGGCTGCACTCGGTCTGCCCGAAGGCGGTGACCACCTCGGCCTGCGGGAACGTGTCGATCAGCGTCCGCAGCAAGGTCGTCGACGCGGGCGCCGCACCCCACGAGATGCGCCGCAGCGAGGACAGGTCGCGGGAGGCGATGTCGGGGACGGCGACCACCGCCGCCCACATCGCCGGCACCAGGAAGATGTTGGTGACCCGCTCGCGCTCGATGAGGTCGAGGGTGGCGACCGGGTCGAAGCCGCCCGAGCGCAGGATCACGTGGGTGCCGCCGAGCAGCAGCGGTGGCAGGCCGCCGGCGAGCCCGGCGATGTGGAACAGCGGCGCTCCCGGCACCGCCACCCGGTCGGAGGGGTCCACGCCGAGGTGCGTGACCTGGCTGAACACGTGCATGAGCAGGTTGCGGTGGGTCAGCACGGCGCCCTTGGGGCGGCCGGTGGTGCCGGAGGTGTACATGATGAAGGCGGCGGCGCCCTCGTCCACCTCGACGTCGAGCGGCTCGGTGCCCGCGGCGGCCAGCGCCTCCTCGTAGTTCCCGCCGATTGTCAGGACGGCCCGCACGCTAGGCGCCTGCTCGCGGGCCTCGGCCGCGACCTCGGCGAGCGCGGTGTCGACGACGAGGGCCACCGCGCCGCTGTCGCCGAGCACGTAGGCGACCTCGTCCGCGACGAGCCGGAAGTTGACCGGGACGACGACCGCGCCCAGCCGCACCCCGGCGAGGTGGGCCTCCCACACCTCCAGCCCGTTGAGCCCGAGGACGGCGACGCGGTCGCCGGCGCCCACCCCGCGGTCGGCCAGGGCGCGGGCCAGCCGGGTCACCCGCTCGTCGAGCTCGGCGTAGCTGCGCCCGGCGCCCTCGAACCGCAGCGCGACGGCGTCGGGTGTCCGCCGGGCCCACCGCGCCAGCTGGTCGCTGGTCGTCATGCCGCGGCCCACCAGCCGGGGGACGTCTGCGCTCACGGGGCCTCCTGACCGCACGGGTGGAACGCGCGTCATGCTGGCCGGGGCGACCGGGGTGGTCAACAGTCGGTCGTCGTTGACCACTGCGGGTGACCGCTGTCACGCTGCGGCCGACCCGCCGGACGGAGAGAGGCGCCGCTCGTGGACTTCGACGACACCCCCGAGGAAGCCGAGTACCGGGCCGGCGTCCGGCGGGCGCTCGAGGAGCATTCCGCCGAGCTGCTGCACGTCGGCGCGGGGGAGGAGACGGTGGACGCCGCCACCGCCGAAGCCGACCTGCGCCGGACGCAGCGCGTGCTGTACGAGGCCGGTCTGGTGGGCGTCACCTGGCCCCGCGAGCACGGCGGACAGGGCGGCACGCTGGTGCAGCAGGCGATCGTGCAGCAGGAACTGGTCCGCGCCCGCGTACCGGCTCTGGTCAACCACATCGGCCTGGGCATGTGCGGGCCGACCGTCATCGCCCACGGCAGCGACGACCAGCGGCAGCGGTACCTCACCCGCCTGCTGCGGGCCGACGACGTGTGGTGCCAGCTGTTCAGCGAGCCGGCGTCCGGCTCCGACCTCGCGGCGCTGCGCACCACCGCCGTCCGGGACGGCGACGACTGGGTGGTCAACGGCCAGAAGGTCTGGACGACGCTGGCGCACGTCGCGGACCACGGCATCCTGCTCACCCGCACCGACCCGCAGAAGCCCAAGCACGCCGGCCTGACGATGTTCGTCGTCGACATGCACGCCCCCGGTGTGACCGTGCGGCCGCTGCGGCAGATGATCGGTTCTGCCGGGTTCAACGAGGTGTTCTTCGACGACGTCCGGATCCCCGACAGCGAGCGGCTGGGGGAGCCCGGCGAGGGTTGGCGCGTGGCACTGACCACGCTGATGAACGAGCGGGTGGCGATCGGCGGCGCCGGCAGCGACCTCGGCGTCCCGGTCGAGAGGCTGGTCGCGCACGCCCGGGAGCGGCTGCCGCAGCTGGACCCCGACCGGCAGGTGCTCGCCCGGCAGGCCGTCGGCCGGGCGGTCGTCGCCTCCCTCGCGACCCGCTACACCGGCTACCGCCGGTTCACCGAGCTCAGCCGGGGCGGGGTGCCCGGGCCGGAGGCGAGCGCGGGCAAGCTGGCCGGCACCGCCGCGGCGAAGCTCGTCGCCGACGCCGGGGTCCGCCTGCTCGGGGACGACGCCGTGTACGCCGCCGCGGCCGACGGCGACGAGACCTGGCAGCGCAGCCAGGGCTTCCTGCCCGGCCTGGCCATCGCCGGCGGCACCGACCAGGTGCTGCGCAACATCCTCGGCGAACGGGTGCTCGGCCTCCCGCCGGAACCCCGCTCGGACAAGGCCTCGCCGTTCTCGACCGGGCCCTTCTCGAGCCGGCCCGCCGGCGGTGCGCGGTGAACTTCGACCTCGGCCCCGACCAGCGCGACGCCGCCGCCGGCGCGCGTGACTTCTACCGCGGCTCGGCCTCGCCGGCCGCCGCCCGCGCCGCGCTCGAGGGCGGCGCCGTCGCGCCGGGCCGCAAGGCGCTGGCCGACATCGGCTTCCTCGGGATCACCGTCCCCGAGTCCGCAGGCGGTGCGGGCGGGTCGCTGCTCGACCTCGCCGTCGTCGCCGAGCAGGGCGGGGCCGTGCTGGCCGGCCCGTCGCTGGGAATCGCCGCGCGCGCCGCGGTGCTCCTGGCCGGCGCCCCCGACCTGGCCGCGCAGCTGGCCGATGGGTCCGCGGCGTTCGCCGTCGTCGACGGCCCGCTCACCGGCTCGTCCCCGTCCATCGACGCGGTCGGCGCGACGCTCTTCCTCGGCCTGGACGACGACGGCGCGCTCGTCGTCGGCGAGGGCGACGTCACCCCCGGCCGCCCGCTGGACGCCACCCGCGGGCTGGCTTCGGTGCGGCTGACCTCACGGCGGGTGCTCGCCGAGGACGCGGGGCAGCTGTGGACCCGCGCCCGGCAGGTCGCCACCGTCGTGCTCGCCGCCGAGGACCTCGGCGCGGCCGACGCCGCTGTGCAGATGGCCGTCGGCTACGCGCAGCAGCGGGAGGCGTTCGGCCGGCGGATCGGCTCCTACCAGGCGGTCAAGCACATGCTGGTCGACGCGTGGGTCGGTGTGGACCAACTGCGCTCGCTGGTGTGGTGGGCGGCCTGGGCCGCCGACGCCGCACCCGAGGAACTGCCGCTGGCCGCGTCGGCCGCCAAGGCGCACGCCGCCGAGGTGCTCGAGCGGGCCGCCGAGACGTGCGTCCAGGTGCACGGCGGCATCGGCTTCACCTGGGAGCACGACGCCCACCTGTACTGGCGGCGGGCCAAGGTCGACCGGCTGCTCCTCGGCGACGCCGCCGAGCACCTGGACGCCGTCGCCCGGCTCGCCGTGGCGGGCGCGCTCGGGTGACCCCCACCGAGCTGCGCTACGCGGTCGCCGACGGCGTCGCCACGATCACCCTGCACCGGCCCGAGCGGCTCAACGCCTTCACGCCGGTCATGGCCGCGGAGCTCGCCGGAGCCGCCGCGGCCGCCGACGCCGACGACGACGTCCGGGTGGTGCTCGTGACCGGCGCCGGCCGGGCCTTCTGCGCCGGCGCCGACCTCGGTGGCGGCGAGGGCACCTTCCGCGACCGCGGCGGGCGCCCCGACCCCGTGCCGCGCGGCACGGTGGACGGCGTCCCGCGGGACTGGGGCGGCATCGCCTCCCTGCCGTTCGCCCGGCTGCGCAAGCCCGTCATCGCCGCGGTCAACGGGCCCGCGGTCGGCATCGGCGCCACGATGACGCTGCCGATGGACGTCCGGATCGCCGCCGCGTCGGCGCGGTTCGGCTTCGTCTTCGCCCGACGCGGCATCGTGCCGGAGGCCGCGTCGTCGTGGTTCCTGCCGCGGGTCGTCGGCATCAGCCAGGCGATGGAGTGGGTGGCCACCGGCCGGGTGTTCGACGCCGCCGAGGCGCTGCGCGGTCGGCTGGTGTCCCGGGTGGTCCCGGACGACGAGCTGCTGCCCACCGCCCTCGGCCTGGCCCGCGAGATCACCGACAACACCTCGGGGGTCGCGGTGGGGGCAGCCCGTCAGCTGCTGTGGTCGATGCTCGGGGCGCCCTCGCCCTGGGACGCCCACCGCGCCGAGTCCCGGGCCCTCGTCGAGCTCGGCGCCGGGCCGGACGCCGCCGAGGGCGTGGCGTCGTTCCTCGAGCGGCGGCCGGCGCGGTTCCCCGCCCGGTTGGGGGACGACGCGGTGGCCGGCGTGCCCCGCTGGCCGGCCCCGCCCGACGACGTCACGGCGCCCTCCTGATCGGGACGCCCGGAGCGGCCTCTGCCCGGACGTGGTCGGCGACGCACCGTGGGGACTCGCTGACGGCAGCCGGGGGCCGCCGTCCGGGGCACAGGCCGGGGCGTATGTGTCGGGCTCCCTCGCTACGGTCCTCGCCTCGGAGGCCGGGAGGCGGCGTGACACAGGCAGCGACGATGAGAGCCGCCCGGTTCGAGGGCGTCGGCAGGCCTCTGGCGGTGCGGGAGGTCGCGCTGCCGCGCCCGGCCCGGGACGAGGTGCTGGTGCGGGTCGCGGCCACCGGGCTGTGCGGGTCGGACGTCCACGTCGCGATTGAGGGGATCACCCCGACACCCTTCCTCCCGATCACCCTCGGCCACGAGATCGCCGGCACGGTGGCCGAGGTCGGTACGGAGGTCGCCGACTGGGCCGTGGACGACCGGGTCTGCGTGTTCCCGCTGACCTATGACGGGACCTGCAGCGCCTGCCTGGCCGGTCACGGCGAGATCTGCGCCAGCCGCCAGGTGCTCGGCATCCACGCCGACGGTGGGCTGGCCGAGTACGTCACCGTGCCGGCCAGGAACCTGTGCGCCGTTCCGGGGCCGGTGCCTCCCGAACTGGCCGCGGTCTGCACCGACGCGGTCATCACCCCCTTCCACGCCCTGGCCGACGTGGCCGGGTTGAGGCCCGGGGAGTCGATCGCGGTGATCGGCGTCGGCGGCCTGGGCCTGCACGCCGTGCAGATCGCCCGGCTCGCCGGGGCGTTCCCGCTGATCGCGGTCGACACCCGCCGGTCCCAGCTGGAGCGCGCTGCGCGCAGCGGCGCGGACGTCACGATCGACGCGTCCCGGGATCCGGTGGTCGACGCGGTGCGGGAAGCCACCGCCGGGCTCGGTGTGGACGTGGCCGCCGAGTTCGTCGGCCGGCAGGACACGATCGCGCAGGCCGTCGAGTGCCTGCGGACCGGGGGGCGGGCGGTCGTCGTGGGCCTGGGCGCCGATCCGATCACGGTGCTCCCGCCGACGCTCTTCGTCCGGAAGCAGGTGCAGCTCCTGGGCTCCTACGGCGGCACCATCGCGACGCTGCGCCGGGTGCTCCCGCTGGTCGCCTCCGGTCGGCTCGACCTGAGCGGCTCGATCTCGCACAGGTTCCCGCTGGACGAGGCGGACACGGCGCTGCGGACGCTGCACGAGAGGATCGGCGAGCCCCAGCGGGTCATCGTCGCCGTGGCCTGACCTCGGTCCGAGGACGGGGGCACCGCGGCCCCGGCTGCAGCGCCGGTGGCCGGCGAGGTCAGTCCTCCCCGGCCACTCCTCAGCGTGGGCCGAGGTGGCGCAGCAGGGTCTCGCCGAGGTCCCGCATCGCCGCGACCTGCTCGGGGGAGAGCTGGTCGAACAGGTGGGTGCGGACGCTCTCCACGTGCACCGGGGCGGCCGCCTCGAGCGCGGCGAACCCGTCGTCGGTGAGGACGGCGAGCTGGCCGCGGCCGTCGTCCGGACAGACCTGCCGGCGCACCCAGCCGCGCTCCTCCAGCCGGGAGACGGCGTGCGAGAGCCGGCTGCGCGAGGACAGGCACCGGTCGGCGAGCTCGCTCATCCGCATCATCCGGCCCTCGGTCTCCGATAGGGCGACGAGGATCTCGTAGTAGGCGTGCGAGATGCCGGTGGCGTGCATGAGCTCCCGGTCGAGCCGGTCGAGCAGCAGCTGGGCGCTGTAGAGCCACGCCCGCCAGGCCTGCTGCTCCTCGGCGTCGAGCCAGCGGGTCCCCTCGGCGTCGGAGCCGGGGTCCCGGGGGGCGCGCGACACGTCGGCGGTCATACCGGTGAGGGTACTGGCGGAATGGATGAGTCTTCAACTACAGTTCGACCAAGCAGGATGGTCCAACGCTCAACCACTCGGAGGCACCCATGACCACCGCCACGCGAATCCCCGGCTACGTCGTCGGCACCTGGGACATCGACGCCAGCCACTCGACGGTCGGCTTCTCCGTCCGCCACATGATGGTCAGCAAGGTCCGCGGCTACTTCACCAAGTTCTCCGGCGAGATCGTCACCGCCGAGGACCCGGCGCAGTCCACCGTCACCGCCTCGATCGACATGGACTCGATCGACACCCGTCAGGAGCAGCGCGACGCGCACATCCGCTCCGCCGACTTCTTCGACGTGGGCAACCACACCGAGATGACCTTCCGTTCGACCGAGGTCCGCACCGACGGCGCCGACTGGACCGTCGTCGGCGACCTGACCATCAAGGGCATCACCAAGACCGTCGAGCTGGCCCTCGAGGTCAACGGCTTCGGCCCCGACGCCTACGGCGGCACCCGCGCCGGCTTCAGCGCGAAGACCGAGATCTCCCGCAAGGAGTTCGGCGTCGACATCGACATGCCGATGGACGGCGGCGGCGTCGTCGTCGGCGACAAGATCAGCATCGAGCTCGAGATCGAGGCCGTGCTCCGCACCGCCTGAGAGAGGACCCCGTCCTCCTCGCCGTGGAAGGACCGCGTCCTCCCCACCCTTCGCGAGCTCAGGGCGGGACCCGGGACGGGGCCTCGCGGCGAGCCTCTGGACGGGGCCGCCCTCGGCCGGTACGAGGGCCCCGGACGCGTCGTCGTCCGGGGCCCTCGTCGTGTCCGCGGGAACCCCCGGCGCCGCCCGGACGACTGTCCTTGGGTGGAGAGGTCTGTCGTGCCCTGGGTCGCCGCGGTCGCGCGCTGGGTCCTCGGCGGGGTCTTCCTGGTGGCCGGAGCGCTGAAGCTGCCCGACCCGGACGCCGCCGTCCGCGCCGTGCGCGCCTACCGCCTGCTGCCCGAGCCGCTGGTCGCGCCGGTGGCCTTCGGGCTGCCCGTCCTGGAGATCGCCGTCGGGCTGGCCCTCGTGGCCGGCGTCTTCGTGCGGACGGCGGCGGTCGCCGCGGCCGCCCTGCTCGTCGTGTTCCTCGCCGGGGTCGGCTCGGCCTGGGCCCGGGGCCTGCAGATCGACTGCGGCTGCTTCGGCGGCGGGGGTGAGGTGGCCGCGGGGGAGACCGCCTACCCGGCCGAGGTCGTCCGCGACGTCGCCCTCCTCGCGGTCGCGTTGGCGCTGGCCAGGTGGCCGCGCTCCCGGCTGGCCCTCGGCGGCCGGCAGGAGGCGCCAGACCCGTCGAACCAGGAGCCCGGACGTGTCCGCTGAGAGCAAGCGTGAGGCCGCCCGCCGTCGCATCGCCGAGAAGCGCGCCGCAGAGGAACGCGCCCGGGCCCAGGAGCGCCGCCGCCGGCAGGTCGTCGTCGGCGGGGTGGTCGCGGCGGTCGTCGTCGTGGTCGCCGTCGTCGTGGTGATCGTCGTCCAGAGCGCCCGGACGTCGACCTCTCCCGACGCCGCCGTACCAGCGAACACGGTGGACGGCGGGACGGCGTTCGCGGTCGGGCCGGCCGACGCCCCCGTGACCGTGGACGTCTACGAGGACTTCCTCTGCCCGGCCTGCCGGCAGTTCGAGGCAACCGCCGGTGACACCCTCGCCGCGCTCGCCGCCGACGGGACGGCGCAGGTGCGCTACCACCCGATCGCGATCCTCGACCGCGCCTCCACCGACGACTACTCCACCCGGGCGCTCAACGCCGCGGGCGTGGTCGCCGACGCGGCCGGCACCGAGGCGTTCCTCGCGTTCCACGACGCGCTGTTCGCCGAGCAGCCGGCGGAGGGTGGTCCCGGCCTGACGGACGAGCGACTGGGCGAGCTGGCCGCGGAGGCCGGTGCCAGCGGTGCCGACGTCGAGGAGGCGATCACGGGGCTGGCCTACGAGGACTGGACGCGCGAGGTCACCGACGCGGCCAGTCGGGCGGGGGTGGCCGGTACCCCGACGGTCCTCGTCGACGGCACGGCCCTCCAGGACCGGACGCCCGCGGGGCTGCGTGCCGCAGTCGAGGCGGCGCAGGCCGACTGAGCACCTCCGGCAGGACGTCCGGGTCCCGGCTCGCGGCGGCCGGCCGACGCGAGCCGGGACCTCGCTGACCCCTCTGGCGTCTGCGAGCTCGTACGGTGGGGCGTGGCCGTGCGGGTCCTCGTCGTCGGAGCCGGCATCGCCGGGCTGTCGGCCGCCCTGCGGCTGCGCCAGCTCGGCGGGTCCCCGACCGTGGTGGAGGCTGCGCCCGGTCCCCGGGGCGGCGGCTACATGATCGACTTCTTCGGTTCCGGCGTCGACGCGGCCGAGCGGCTGGGGCTGGGCCCCGCGCTGGAGCGCATCCACGCCCCGATCGAGCGCCTGGTGTTCGTCGACGGGGCCGGCCGCTCGCGGGTCGCCGTCGGCTACCCGGCTCTGCGCCGCCGCGTGTTCGGTGGGCGGCACCACAACTTCCTGCGCGGCGATCTGGAGGCCGAGCTGTACGCCGCGGCACGCGACGCCGGGGTCCAGCCGTCCCACGGTCGCAAGGTGGTCGGCGTGCGGCCGTCCGCTGCGGCGGGGGACCCGGTCGTCGTGTGCTACGCCGACGGTGCCGAGGAGGAGTGGGACGTCGTCCTGGGGGCCGACGGGGTCCACTCGCGGGTGCGCAGCGACCTGCTGGAGCCGGACGAGTGGAGCACCCGCGACCTCGGCCACGCCGTGTGGACCTGGATCCTGGACCGCAGCCTGCCGGGAGTGCGCCGCGAGGACTTCGTCACGCTCACGGCACCGGGACGCATGGTGGCCGTCTACCCCGTGGACGGGGAGCGCACCGCCGCGTTCCTCGTGCACCGGTCACCCGACGGCGGGGGCGAGCCCGATGCCGAGCTCCCCGGGACGCTGCACCACCGCTTCGGCGACCTCGGCTGGCTCGTCCCCGAGCTGCTCGCGGCGTTCCCCTCGGCCGTGGACCGCTACACCGACCGGACCGTGCAGGTCCGCGCACGGGTGTGGCACCGCGGCCGGGTCGCGCTGCTCGGCGACGCCTGCTGGTGCGTGTCCCTGCTCGCCGGCCAGGGGGCGTCCCTCGCCCTGGCCGGCGGTGCGACGGTGGCCGAGGAACTGGCGACGGTGTCGGATGTCGTCGACGTCCCCGCCGCACTGGACCGGGCCAGGGAACGACTCGGGCCCCTCGTGACGCGGCTGGCCGACGCGGGCGCTCGCACGGCGTCCTGGTTCGTGCCCGAGGAGCGGTGGCGGATGACCGTGCGGGACACGTCGCTGCGCGCATCGGCGTGGCCGGTCGTGGGCCCGTTGCTCGGCCGACGGTTCGGCCTCATCCGCCCGGCCGCGTAGCCCTTGCTCGGTGCGGCCTGACGCCACCGGGGGAGACTGGACGGCATGACGAGCTCGACCCTGACCCGCGCGCGCACCCGCATCCCCTCCGCCCTCCTGGTCGCCGTCGGCCTCGCGGCCGGCTTCGGCGTCGCGCAGGGCACCGGGATCCGCGCCCTCGGCGGCGCGGTCTTCGCCCTCGGCGGGCTCGGCGCGGCCTGGCTGTGGGTCGAACACCGCGGCTGGGCGGTCGCCGTGGGCCTGGGTGCCCTCTACATCGGCGCCTTCGTGCTCGCGCACGTGCTGGCCCTCGGCGTCGGGATGGCGTCCTGGCTGGCGGTGGCCCTCGTGACCCTCGTCGCCGCCGGGGTCACGTACGCGGTGGCCGACCGCGCCTGACGCGCCCGCAGGGGCTGGCGCCGCGGGACGGCGATCGGCCAGGGTGGCGGTGTGACGACGCGGGCGGACCGGGGGCGGCTGTCCGAGGTCCTGTGGACCGACTGCGCGCCGAGCTGCGCGGGGGTCCTGCTGCCGAGGGTGAGTCCACTCACGCCGGGGACCGGTCGCCGAGCGCCTAGCATGGGAAGGTCGCCGGGCCGGCGGCTGTTGGCCATGGTGTCTGGGCGCTCCGCAGCAGAGACGGACGCGCCGACCCCCTGATCCCTCTCGAGGTGCCCTCTCGCATGCCCACCCGCGACGACCTGCGCAACGTGGCGATCATCGCCCACGTCGACCACGGCAAGACCACCCTGGTCGACGCCCTCCTCCGCCAGGCCGGCGCGCTCGGCCGCGCCAAGGGCGAGGGGACGGACAACGACTCCACGCAGGACCGCGTCATGGACTCGATGGACCTCGAGCGTGAGCGCGGCATCACCATCCTCGCCAAGAACACCGCCATCCACCTGGCCGACGAGAACGGCAACCCCGTCGTCGTCAACATCGTCGACACCCCCGGCCACGCCGACTTCGGCGGCGAGGTCGAGCGCGGGCTGTCGATGGTGGACGGCGTCGTCCTGCTCGTGGACGCCTCCGAGGGCCCGCTGCCGCAGACCCGCTTCGTGCTGCGCAAGGCGCTGGGCAAGGGGATGCCGGTCATCCTCGTGGTCAACAAGACCGACCGGTCCGACGCCCGCATCGCCGAGGTCGTCGACGAGACCTACGAGCTGTTCATGGAGCTGCTCGAGGACAACGGCATGGACCCCGAGGCCCTCGAGTTCCCGATCGTCTACAGCAACGGCAAGACCGGGCAGGCCTCGCTCACCCGGCCGGCCGATGGCACCAGCCCCGACAGCCCCGACCTCGGCCCGCTGGTCAAGACGCTGCTGGACACCATCCCGGCGCCGACCTACGACGCCGAGGAGCCGCTGCGCGCGCAGGTCACCAACCTCGACGCCTCGCCCTACCTCGGCCGGCTGGCGCTGCTGCGCATCCACTCCGGCACGATGAAGAACGGCCAGCAGGTCGCCTGGTGCAAGACCGACGGCACCATCCAGCGCGTCAAGATCACCGAGCTGCTGGTCACCGAGGGCCTCACCCGCACCCCGGCCGAGAGCGCCGGCCCCGGCGACCTGGTCGCCATCGCCGGCATCGAGGACATCATGATCGGCGACACCCTCGCCGACCCGAACGACCCGCGGCCGCTGCCGCCGCTGACCGTCGACGAGCCGTCGATCTCGATCACCATCGGCATCAACACCGCGCCGCTGTCGGGTCGCTCGGGCAAGAAGCTCACCGCGCGCCTGATCAAGAACCGCCTCGACCAGGAGCTGGTCGGCAACGTCTCGGTGCGGATGCTGCCCACCGAGCGCCCCGACACCTGGGAGATGCAGGGCCGCGGCGAGCTGGCGCTGGCCATCCTCGTCGAGCAGCTGCGCCGTGAGGAGTTCGAGCTGACCGTCGGCCGCCCGCAGGTGGTCACCAAGGAGATCGACGGCAAGCTGCACGAGCCGGTCGAGCGGGTCACCATCGACACCCCCGGCGAGTACGTCGGCACGCTGACCCAGGCGCTGGCCACCCGGCGCGGTCGGATGGAGAACCTCGTCCACCACGACACCGGCTGGGCGCGGATGGAGTACATCGTCCCCTCGCGCGGCCTGATCGGGTTCCGCACCGAGTTCCTCACCGAGACCCGCGGCACCGGCGTCCTCAACCACAACCTCGAGGGCTACGAGCCGTGGATGGGCGACATGCGCGCCCGACCGACCGGCTCACTGGTCGCCGACCGGCAGGGCGTGGCGACGTCGTACGCGATGTTCTCGCTGCAGGAGCGCGGCTCGATGATGGTCGCCCCGGGCACCGAGGTGTACGAGGGCATGATCGTCGGCGAGAACTCCCGGCCCGACGACATGGACGTCAACATCACCAAGGAGAAGAAGCTCACCAACATGCGGTCCTCGACCGCGGAGGAGCTCGAGCGGCTGGTCCCGCCGCGGATCCTGAACCTCGAGCAGGCGCTGGAGTTCTGTGCCGAGGACGAGTGCGTCGAGGTGACGCCGGCCGCCGTCCGGGTGCGCAAGGTGATCCTCGACCAGAACGAGCGGGGCAAGGCGAAGAACCGTAAGAGGACCCCGTCCTCCTCGTAGTGCGCGAGCTCGCGACGAGCCTCTGGACGGGGCCAGCGAGGCCCTGACCGGGATCCCGGTCAGGGCCTCTCGCGTCCCCGGGCCCGTTGACACCCCCCGGGGGCGTCCCTAGCGTCGGGCGGCGTTCTGGGGCCGCACCACGGGGGAGTCGAGTGCACGCCGTCCCAGGGGCGGGCTCGGCAGCGGTCCTGCCACCGTGCGACGACGCCGGTGGACCGCCACGGACACCGGAGTCCCCATGCCCCGACAGCGCCCCACCCCCTGCCGCACCGCGCGCCGCCGCACGCTGGTCGCCGTCCTCGGCGCCGGCCTGCTGGTCGGCGGCCTCGCCGCACCGGCGAGCGCGATCGCCGACGACGACGGGCGGGACGACGGCGGTGGTGGCGGTCCGAGCACGAGCGTCGAGCCGTTCGGCGCCACCCCCGACGGCACCGCGGTCGAGCGCTGGACCCTCAGCAACGGCGACACGACGATGCGCGTGCTGACCTTCGGCGGCGTCATCCAGACCCTGGAGGTACCCGACGCCGAGGGGGAGGTCGAGAACGTCGTCCTCGGCCACCCCGACCTGGAGGGGTACTACACCGAGGGCGACCCCTACTTCGGCTCGCTCATCGGCCGCTACGGCAACCGCATCGCCGAGGGCCGGTTCACCCTGGACGACGCGACGTACCAGCTGCCGCTCAACGACGGCCCGAACACGCTGCACGGAGGGCCCGGGGGCTTCTCCGAGCGGGTCTGGACCGCCACCGACGTCAGTGACGGCGACGTGGCCGCCCTGCAGCTCGAGCTGGTCAGCGAGGACGGCGACCAGGGCTTCCCCGGCACCCTGACCACGACGGTCACCTACAGCCTGGACGCCGAGTCGCGGCTGACCGTGCACTACGAGGCCACCACGGACGCCCCCACGGTCGTCAACCTGACCCAGCACACCTACTGGAACCTGGCGGGTGAGGGTTCCGGCGACGTCTACGACCACGAGCTCCAGCTGAACGCGAGCGGCTTCACGCCGGTCGACGAGACGCTGATCCCCACCGGCGAGATCGCCCCGGTCGAGGGCACGCCCTTCGACTTCCGCGAGCCGACACCGATCGGTGCGCGCATCCGCGTGGCCGACCAGCAGCTGCTCTACGGGCAGGGCTACGACCACAACTGGGCGCTCGACCGCGAGGACGAGGGTGCCCGCGAGGGCTCGGACAGCGAGGACGCGCTCGAGGAGGCTGCGGTGCTGCACGACCCGGCCAGCGGGCGGACGCTGACGATCTCCACCACCGAGCCGGGCATCCAGTTCTACTCGGGCAACTTCCTCGACGGCACGCTCGTGGGCACCGGCGGCGGGGTCTACCGGCAGGGCGACGGGCTGGCGCTGGAGACCCAGCACTTCCCGGACTCGCCGAACCAGCCGGACTTCCCCTCCACGGTGCTGCGCCCGGGCGAGGTCTACGACAGCACGACGGTCTTCGAGCTCACCTCCTGACACTCCCGGCGCCCCCGCGGACCCGCAGGTCCGCGGGGGCGTCGTGACCGTCCCATGACCTGAAGTGACGGCGGGCCGGGGGACGCCGACCCGCCCACGACACGCTCACCCGGACCCGCTGCCTCGGCTGCCTACGTTCTCCTCGGGGCCGTGTGCGCGGGCCCGGGATCGACGAGGAGGCGACGCTGATGGGGACCACCCGGCACACGCTGGCGGCGGAGGGGCACCGCGGCGGGATCGACGTCCGGGTGAGCCTGCGCAGCGATGCGGGATCCGGCGAGCAGGCCTTCGACGGGGCCTGGTTCCCGCGCAGCCGCGACCTCGCGGTCGAACTGCCCGAGCTGGTGGCCGCGCTGGACAAGCGGGGTCTGCGCATCGAGCGCTTCACCTATCCGCTCGACGCCTGGTCCCCGGCACCGCGCAAGGTCGTCGTCGGCGGGCGGGTGGTCCGCACCGGCGGCTTCCGCAGCATGGACGCCGGGGTGGTCTGCCTGACCTGGGCAGGCGGTGTCCGTCGCGCCGACCTGCTCGTCGTCCCCCCGGAGACCGACGTCATCACCGGGGCCCGGGCACTGCGGCTGTGCACCCGCCGCGGCCTGCCGCGCTCGCCGCAGATGGTGCTGGCCGCCGCCCGCTCCACCCCGCTGCCGCAGGTCCCGGTGGGTTCGCCCTACACCCGGGCGGTCTGAAAGAGGACCCCCTGCCCCCCGCCACTCGCGAGCTCGCGGCGGGACCCTGCAGGGGCCGGCTGCGCCGAAAGTGAACCGGCTGGACGGCGGGGGAGCGGCTGGGCTGGGCTGACGTGTATGCGACTGCTCGTCCTCGGCGGCACCCACTTTCTCGGCCGGCACGTGGTGACGGCGGCCCTCGACCGCGGTCACCAGGTGGCGACGTTCACCCGCGGCGTCTCCGGAGCCCCACCTGCCGGCGCCCGCGCGCTGCACGGCGACCGCGACGACCCCGCCGCGCTGCCGGCCGCGCTCGACGGCTGGGCGCCCGACCTCGTCGTCGACACCTCCTGCCAGACCCGGGCGGCCGCTCGCAACGCCGCGGCCGTGCTGGGCGGCGTCCGCGGGTACGCCTTCGTCAGCAGCCTCAACGCCTACGCGAACCTGCCGCCCGGCCCGATCGGCCCCGAGGACGGCGAGCCGACCTGGCAGACCGACGACGACGAGTACGGGCCGGTCAAGGCCTTCGCCGAGCGGGAGATCGGTGCCGCGGTGCCGGGCCGGTTCCTCACCGCGCGCGCCGGGCTCATCGTCGGCCCGGACGACCGCGTGGACCGGCTGGGCTGGTGGCTGCGGCGGATCGCGCGCGGCGGCCGGGTCGTCGTCCCGGCGGAGGGGTGGGACCAGCCGATCGCCGTCGTCGACGTCCGTGATCTGGCCGGCTGGCTGGTGGCGATGGCCGAGCAGGGCGTCTCCGGCGCGGTGAACGCGACCGGGCCCGTGGGCATGGCCACCCTCGGCGGCCTGCTGGAGCTCTGCCGGGAGGTGACCGGCGGCGACGCGGAGTGGGTCCCGGTCCCGGAGGCCGACCTGCTCGCGGCCGGCGTCGAGCCGTGGCTGCACCTGCCGCTGTGGCTGCCGGCCGAGATGGCCCGTACCGCCTGGGACGTCGACACCACCCGGGCGCGCGACCTGGGGCTGCCCTGCCGACCGCTCGCGGCGACCGTCGCCGACACCTGGGCCTGGCTGCGCGGCGTGGAGGAGTTGCCGCCCCCGCCGCACGGCCTGCCCCGTCCCGGACTCCCGGAGGACCTTGAGGCCGCGCTCCTGGCCGCCCGCTGACGGGGGCGGGAACACCTCCGGCTGGCTCGAGTGGTCACACGGGGTGCACGGGTGACTCGCCGGGGTCCCGGTGTTGTCTGCACCGGCCGACTACGCGAGATCACCGAAGGATCTACGTGGTGGGTGAGCGAAAACTACGTGTCTATTTCTGATAGATACGTGCATGCTCCCTCTTCCCCTGCACCCGTATCGGCTTTACCGTTTCGCATCCCTCGATCGGGATTATCCGAGAGTCTGGGAATGAACACCGATAGTTGTCGATCTGCTCTGGTATCGAGGATCACCTCGCCATCTTGATCTAGATCCGAAATGGCTTGCCGGCCCCTCAACGCGCCTTCGGTGAGAAGCCGGAATGCAGTGTAGTAGGAGCTCCTAGTAGGCAGCCGAAATCGACCTGGACTGGGCTGCACATGGTGACATCAGTCCAGGAACCCTCACATGGAGGTGCGACATGCGAAAGACCCTGACCCTGTCCAAGGAGACCCTGCGCGTTCTCGACGACGACGACCTCGCCCGTGTTGTCGGTGGCGCCGGCGACAAGGACAAGAGCGCGAACAGCGGCAGCAACGCCAAGTGCCCTGGTAAGGCGAAGGGCCACGACAAGAAGAAGGAGGACCACGGCGGCTACTAGGTCGGACCGCGTAATTCCGGAAGCCGACCATCTCCCCTGGTGAGCCGATCCATAGTGTGATCGGCACGAGGGGAAGCAGATGGTTGCCGTCAGAAGCTGTGCTGCGACAGGCGGAGGAGCCGGGCTCCCGGTACACGACGCATCCGGGGGCCCGGCCTCCTCACGAGAGGGATGGGCTGCGAGCATGGGTTCTGCTGCTACCGGCGCCGCATTGCGCTGGCGGCCTCTCCTGTCGGGTGCGGCCCGCCGTCGGGCGCTCGGGACCGTCGACGCGCTGGCGGAGTCCATCGCCCCGCTGGCCCCCGGCGAGCGAGATCCATCGCTCGCCGGGGGCCAGGCCGGTCTAGCGGTCCTCTATGCGTGGCTGGCCAAGGCAGGCCGCAGTCCACAGGCTTCCTCTCTCGCCTGGCAGTGTCTCGACAGGGCGATCGAGGCGGTCGCGACCGACGCGATGGGCAGCTCGTTCTGGGAGGGATTCCCAGGGATCGCGTGGGCCGCGGAACTGGTCGATCGCACCCTCGACGGTGGCGTGGAGGACGGTGACGCGGCAGTCGACAACGATGCAGTCGACGACGCCCTCTCGCTGCTCCTGTCCCAGCCCCGGCAGTGGCCGGCGCCCCACGACCTCGTCTTCGGGGTCACCGGGCTCGGGGTGTACGCCCTCGAACGCTGTCCGCGTCCCTCCGCGGCCGAGTGTCTGCATCACGTCGTCGAGCGGCTCGACGAGAGCGCGCGGCGCGATGGGCACGGGATCCACTGGTGGACGCCACCGGCCGGGATACGGGAGTCCGAGGATCGGGAGGAGTACCCGTCGGGGCGCGCCGACCTGGGCATGGCGCACGGGGTCGCCGGGGCCATCGGCCTGCTCGGTGCACTGTGCGGCGTGGGGGTGGAGCGGGCGACGGTGCGTCCGCTCCTCGAGGGATCCGTCAGCTGGCTGCTGGCCCAGGCGGTGGCGACCGAGTCGGGGCCGACGTATCCCATCTGGGTGGCCCCGGATCTCGAGCCCACGCCCGCCCGCAGCGCCTGGTGCTACGGCGATCCCGGAGTGGCGGCGGCCCTGTGGATGGCGGCCCGGGGAGCGGGCAGGCCCGATTGGGCGCGTGAGGCGGTGGCGCTGGCCTGTCGCTCGGCGGAGCGGCCGGGGACCGAGGCCGGAGTCGTCGACGCCGGCTTCTGCCACGGCACCGCCGGACTGGCCCACCTGTACAACCGGCTGTACCAGGCCACGGGCGACCCGCGGCTCGGCCGTGCGGCGGTCCACTGGCTCGAGCGCACCCTCGAGTGGTGCGACCTGGCGAGGGCCGGCGGGGGCTCGTGGGTAGCACCCGACCCGGACCCGGGACAGGCACCCTGGGCCGGCATCGAACTGACCAGAGGCGTAACAGGGATCGCTCTGGTCCTCTTGGCGGCGGCCACACCCGTCGAGCCGTCCTGGGACCGGATGTTCCTGCTGTCGGCACCTGATGTCCCGGAGGTACACAGCCGATGACCGAGGGTACGAGGCCGCTTCGATTCGCTCCATCCGGGTTCTTCGTGCTGCGAACTCCGCTCCTGCCATTCGATGAGCTGGCGGCCCTGGGTGAGGGACTGGAGGCCGTCGACGCCCTCGGCGACCCGCAGGGCCTCGACCAGGCACTGGACAAGGATCGGTCGTGGTTGCGGAATCAACTCCGAACCGCGGTGACCCGCCCCGAGCTACGGGAGGCTGTCTTTCTCGCGTCGCCGAGCCTCGACGAGGCGCTCGAGGTGTGGCAGACAGAGCCGGACAGCGAACGAGGCCGCAGGCTGGAGGCCGCATTGATGGCCTACGTCAGCCGGGCTGCGGCCCGCGCGACCCCGTTCGGGCTGTTCGCCGGTTGCACGACAGGGACAATCGGCTCGCGGACCAGTCTTCGGTTGCAACCCCGGTCGCAGTATCAACGGCACAGCCGGCTCGATATGGACTACCTCTGGGCGCTGTCCGCAGCTGTCGAGCGGGACCCTCGGCTCCGCGCGGGACTTACCTACCACCCAAACTCCAGTCTCTACGAGGCAGCCGGACGGCTGCGTCTGGTCGAGGCCCGGTTCGCCGAGGCCCGCCGCTCCTATCACCTGGTCGCCTTCGACAAGAGCCCCTACCTGACCGCGACGCTGGAACGCGCTGAGGGAGGCGTGACTCTCGGGGAGCTGGCTGCTGCGCTGGCCGACGAGGAGGTCACCCGGGCCGAGGCCGAGGAGTTCCTGACCGAGCTGGTCGACAGCCAGCTCCTGGTGTCCGACGTGCGCCCCGGCGTCACAGGTGACGAGCCCGTCCACAGCCTCGTGGCGACCCTGGACGGGCACGCCGGAACGGCACCGCTGGCCGGCCGGCTCGACGAGTCGCGGCTCGCCCTGGAGAAGATCGACGCCGAGGGGCTGGGCGTCTCACCCGATCGCTACCGGGGGATCGCCGCCGGCCTCGGTGACCTCCCCGTCCGGGCCGAGCTGTCCCGCCTCGTCCAGGTCGACCTGGTCAAGCCCGGCCAGGACGCCACGCTGGGCAGCCAGGTGGTCAACGAGATCAGCCGTGGCGTGCACATCCTCCACCAGCTGGCGCCGGCTCCCTCCGACAGCCTGTCCCGATTCCGGGACGAGTTCCTCCAGCGCTACGAGACCCGGGAGGTTCCCCTGGTCGAAGCGCTGGACGAGGAGACCGGCATCGGCTTCGAGGTCTCCAGCGCGCCCCAGGCCGGCGCCTCGCCACTGCTGGCCGGGCTTCCGTTCGGTGGCAGCGGAGAGGCCGAGGACGAGCAGTGGAGCGAGCGGGACGGCCTGCTCCTCGGGAAGCTGGCCCGGGCGCTCGCCGCAGGGGCCGGCGAGATCAGCATCGAGACCTCCGACCTCGAGCGGTTGGGCTCTGATCGTCGACCCCCGCTGCCCAAGGCCTTCTCCGTCATGGCCGCCGTGGCTGCTGAGTCGGACGACGCCATCGCCCGAGGTGCGTTCCAGGTCCTGATCGACCACGTCGCGGGCCCGTCCGGTGCCGGCCTGTTGGGTCGGTTCTGCCATGCCGACCAGGAGATGCTCACGTTCGTCCGGGCTCATCTGCAGGCAGAGCAGGCGCGGAACCCCGAGCAGACGTTCGCCGAGATCGTCCACCTGCCCGAGGGCCGAATCGGCAACATCCTGTGCCGCCCGGTGCTGCGGGAGTACGAGATCCCCTACCTCGGCCGTTCGGGCGCGCCAGCCGATCGTCAGATCCCCGTCACCGATCTCCTGGTCTCGGTGCGTGGTGACCGGATCGTGCTCCGCTCCCGCCACCTCGGGCGTGAGGTGGTCCCACGGCTGACCACCGCGCACAACTACAGCTGGCGGAGCCTCGGGCTGTACCGCTTCCTGTGCCGGCTGCAGGCCCAGCAGGTGGCGGGGTACCTGGAATGGGACTGGGGCCCGCTCGGCGAGGCCCCCTTCCTCCCGCGGGTCGTCAGCGGGAGGCTGGTGCTGTCCCGCGCCCGCTGGAATGTGGCCGAGCCGGAAGTTCGGATGCTCGCCCGGGCGGGGACCGCCTCCGGCTTCACGGAGATGCAGGATTGGCGCGCCGAGCGACGGCTGCCCCGACATGTGGCCCTCGCTGATGGCGACAACGAACTGGTGGTTGACCTCGACAACGTGCTCGGCGTGGAAGCCCTGGCTCACCAGCTCCGGGGGCGGCGCGAGGCCGTCCTGGTGGAGATGCTCCCCGGCCCGGACGAGCTGTGCGCATCCGGACCCGAAGGCCGGTTCGTGCACCAGGTGATCGTTCCGTTCGTACGGACGGATGTGCCGGAACCAACGGCCGATCTCCTTCCAAGCATGACAGCGTCGGTCCGTCGTCGGTTCCCGCCCGGGTCGGAGTGGCTCTACGTCAAGCTGTACGGCGGCGCAGCTACTGCGGATCAGGTACTCACCCAGCTGATCGGGCCCGTGGTGGACTCCGCCCTCGCGTCCGGCGCCGCTGACCGCTGGTTCTTCATCCGCTACGGCGATCCCGATCGACATCTGCGGGTCCGCCTGCACGGCCAGCCCGAACGACTCCACGCCGAGGTCCTGCCCCGGCTGGAGGCAGCCGCCGCTGCCTCTGTCGACGCCGGCCAGGTCTGGCGGGTGCAGTTCGACACCTATGAGCGCGAGGTCGAGCGCTACGGCGGAGACCGGGGGATCGAGCTGGCCGAGCAGGTCTTCCATGCGGACAGTGACGCCGTGCTCGCCGTCCTGCGGTCGCTGTCGGGCGAGGAGGGGCTCGACCTCCGTTGGCGCCTGGCGCTGCCCGGTATCGACCTCCTCTTCGAGGCTCTCGGTCTCGACCTGGAGGAGAGGAGGTCCGTGGCGCGGGCGGCGCGGGAGGGGTACGGCAGGGAGTTCGGTGTCGACGGCGCGTTCCGGGGTGCGGTGGGCCGGCGGTACCGGGCGGAACGCATGAACCTGGAGGCCCTGCTCGACCTCCGCCAGGACCCTCCTGCCCGGTTGGCGCCAGGTCTCGAGGCGCTGCGCCGGCGATCGTCGCGGCTGGCTCCCGTGGGAGCGGAACTGCAGGAGCTGGCGCGTCGTGGGCATCTGCCGGTGCCGCTCACGGATCTGGCGATGAGCTACGCCCACATGCACGTCAACCGCCTGCTGCGCTCGGCGCAACGGGCCCAGGAACTGGTGCTCTACGAGCTGCTCGACCGCGCCTACAGCTCCCTGGCAGGGCGCCGGCCTGCCACCGGATGACCATGTCCACCGAGCTGTTCCGCCGAGAGGCCCTGGAGCACCACCTCCGCCCACCGGAATCGGGCGGCGTCCTCCGGGTCGGCGCGCCCTGGGTGCGGTGGCTCTACTGGCTCGTGCTGGCGATGGTGGGCGCGGGCCTGGTGGTGTCCCTCACCGTCCGTGTCGACCGGACCACCTCGGGGCCCGCGCTCGTCGACCCCCAGCAAGGGACGTTCGTCGCCGTCCTGCCGGCCGCCGCGGGCGCCGAGGTGCGCGGTGACCACCCACTGCGGCTGGAGCTGGACGGCCCCGGACAGCGGACCGTCGCGGCCTCGGTGGGGGAGGTGCGCGCCGCGGATGACGCCGCCGTGCGGCGAGCCGGCTTCGACTCGTTCCCCCGATCCGCGGTCCTCGTGACCGGGGTCCTCGAGCCTGACGCTGTGGCCCTCGACGAGGCCGGGTCCTCGCCGCGCCGAACGGGCCGGGCCGTGGTCGTCGTGGGCTCCGAGCAGGCGTTCTCCCTGCTCCTGGGCGGCTTCCACGACGTGTCCGAAGGCGGGAACGGCTAGTGCGGCGGCGCGTGCCCTGGGTCAGGCAGATGGAGGCGGCTGACTGCGGAGCCGCCTGCCTGGCCATGGTGCTCGCCTACCACGGCAGGCACGTCCCGCTCGATGAGCTGCGGGACATGACCAGCACCAACCGCGACGGCGTGGACGCGTTCGCCCTGACCCACGCAGCCCGCTGGTACGGCCTGACCGCGCGCGGGGTGGCCGCAGACGTCGACGCGTTGGACCGTCTCCCGTCCGGCTCGATCCTGCACTGGGAGTTCGACCACTTCGTCGTCCTCGAACGGGTGGCCAGGAACGGCGTGCACGTCGTCGACCCGGCGCTGGGCCGCCGGCGGCTGTCGTTCGAGTCGGTCCGGCGCGCCTACACGGGCGTCGCCGTGGTCCTCAGCGCCGGTGAGGACTTCCGGCGTGCCGCGGGCCTGCCCCTTCTGCGGCACCGCCACCGGGAGGGCCGTCCTCCTCGGGGGTGGCGCGGCCTGCGTACCGATCAGGCGAGCAGGGGGACCTGGCGCTACCTCCGACCGCTGCTCGGCCAGTCCCGGATGCTCGGTCGGGGGCTCGTGGCCTCGGTGCTCATCCGGCTCGTCGCACTGGCGCTGCCACTGCTGACCGCCCTGGTCGTCGACGAGATCGCTCCCCGGAACGACCACCACCTGCTGCTCGTGGTCGGGACCGCCCTCGGCGCCCTGATCGGCTACTACTTCCTCGCGTCGCTGTTGCGGGGCCACCTCCTCCTCCTGCTGCGCACACAGCTCGACGTCCGCCTGACCACGAGCTTCGTCGAGCACCTCGTCGACCTGCCGTACGCCTTCTTCCTCCGGCGGTCGGCCGGCGACCTGATGATGCGGCTGCAGAGCAACGCCGTCGTCCGCGAGATCCTGACCACCGGCGCCCTGTCGGCCCTGCTGGACGGCAGCCTGGCCAGCTTCTACCTGGTCCTGCTCGTGGCCCTGAGCCCTCCGCTGGCGCTGCTCGTGGCAGGGCTGGCCCTGCTCCAGGTGGCGGTGCTCGTGCTCTCCTGGCGGCGCAACCAGCACCTGATGTCCGAGAGCCTGCACGTCGAGGCCAAGGCGCAGGGCTACACCTACCAACTGCTCGCCGGCATCGAGACGCTCAAGGCCGCCGGCGCCGAGCAACGAGCGGCCGGGCACTGGGAGGGGTTGTACATCGATCAGGTGAACGTCTCGGTGGCGCAGGGCCGGCTGAACGCGACAGTCGACGCGGTCATGGGCACGCTCCGGATGGGCTCCCCGCTGGCCGTGCTGGCCTTCGGTACGGTCCAGGTCCTCGACGGTGACCTCTCACTCGGCACCATGCTGGCGGCCGCAGCCCTGGCAACCGGCTTCCTCGAACCGCTCGCCACTCTCGTCACCACCGGCCTGGACGTGCAGCTGACCCGCAGCTACATGGAACGGATCAACGACGTCCTGGACACGCCTCGGGAACAGCAGGGACGAACCGTGGCGACCGCTCCCCGCCTCACCGGGCACGTGCGCGCGGACGCGGTGTCCTTCGCCTACGGCCTGCTGGCCCCGCCGGTCGTGAGTGACGTCTCGCTCGAGGTCCGGCCCGGCCAGCGCCTGGGCATCGCCGGCCGCTCCGGGTCGGGGAAGTCCACCCTCGCCCATCTCCTCCTCGGCTTCTACCCTCCCTCCTCCGGGCGGATTCTCTTCGACGGGACGGACCTGGCCGAGCTGGAGGTGCAGTCCCTGCGCCGGCAGCTGGGCATCGTCACCCAGCGCCCCTACCTGTTCGGTTCGACCATCCGGGACAACATCGCCCTCGCCGACCCGGCCGTCTCACTCGAGGACGTCGTCGAGGCCGCCAAGCTGGCCTGCATCGACGAGGAGATCGCCGCCATGCCCATGGGGTACGACACGCTGCTCCTCGACGGCGGGGCGTCGCTGTCGGGAGGGCAGCAGCAGAGGATCGCTCTCGCGCGGGCCTTTGCCCACCGCCCGGCCATCCTCCTGCTCGACGAGGCCACCAGTGACCTGGACAGCGTCACCGAGCGGTCGGTCCTGAAGAACCTCGAGACGCTCGACTGCACGACGATCGTGATC
Source organism: Geodermatophilus sp. URMC 65 (assembly GCF_053502545.1). Classification (NCBI taxonomy): domain Bacteria; kingdom Bacillati; phylum Actinomycetota; class Actinomycetes; order Geodermatophilales; family Geodermatophilaceae; genus Geodermatophilus; species Geodermatophilus sp. URMC 65. The sequence goes on along the minus strand of NZ_CP199954.1, from coordinate 1,459,299 downwards.
GCGCACCGGCTGAGCACCATCCGGGACGCCGACCTCATCCTCGTGATGGACAAGGGGCAGGTCGTGGAACGGGGGACCCACGACGAACTGGTCGCGCTCTGCGGCGCGTACCAGCAGTTGGTCGACGCGCAGATGAACGTGGCGTGACCGCCGGTGGGCACCCCGGCCCGCAGGTGGGACGGCCGACGCAGAGGTCCCGGCGGGCTGGCCTTTCCCCAAGGTGCGGTGCTCCGCGCCGATCCGCGACGGCGTGGCCGGGACGACGGACCTCGAGACGGTGGTGAGGCTGAGCAGGTGACCCCGGCGGCGGCCTGCTCGTCCGCGGCGTGGAGCCGTGGCCACCGACTGGGACGGCGCGGACGATCGGGTCCTCGACACCACAGGAGCTCGACACCACAGGAGACGGCGAGAGGCCCCGCCCGGCACCAATGGGACCAGGCCCCTCGCGGCCTCTGCAGGGTCCCGCCGCGAGCAGCGGGGTCCTTGCTCAGTCGCGCGGGTCGATGGGCCGGCCCGCCGTGACATCGCGCCGCAGGTCGGCGGCATCCGCACCGTCGGCCGGCAGCTCGATCTCGTCGTGGCTGCGCGCCGCCTCGGCAGCCAGGGCGTCGGCGGACTCCAGCGCGCGGTCCTTGCGGTACTCGCGGAAGGAGTGGACCACCGCGGCGGCCCAGATCGCGTAGATGACGGCGTAGACCGCGTAGCGGACCGGGTCGGCGGCGTCGATCCAGTCGCTGCGCAGCAGCGTGCGGGTATTGGTCAGGACGATCATGCCGCCGACCAGGGAGCCGAGCATGCGCGGGGGCACGTGCCGGACGAGCCAGGCGGCCAGCGGAGCGGCCACCAGGCCGCCGGCCAGCAGCCCCAGCGCCCAGGTGGCGTCGACGCCCTGGGACCCTAGTGCGACGAGGAAGCCGAGGCTGGCGGCCACCGCGATGAGGAACTCGGAGGTGTCGATCGATCCGATGACCTTGCGCGGCTCCATTCGGCCGCTGGCCAGCAGCGCCGGGGTGCCGACCGGGCCCCAGCCGCCGCCACCGGTGGCGTCGACGAAGCCCGCGACCAGGCCCAGCGGGCCGAGGAAGCGCTTGCGGATCGGCTTGCCGAGGTGCCGGCGGTCGATGCCACGGAGGGTGAAGCGCACCAGCAGGTAGATGCCGAGCGACAGCAGGATCAGCGACATGACCGGGGCGGCGACCTCGGTCGAGAGGCTGGAGAGGACGTTCGCGCCGATGAAGGCGCCGACCGCGCCGGGGAAGCCGACCTTGGCGACGACCTTCCAGTCGACGTTGCCGAACTTCCAGTGTGCGAGGCCGGACATCAGGCTGGTGCCGATCTCGGCGAAGTGCACGGTGGCCGACGCGGCGGCGGGGTTGGTGCCGAAGGCGAGCAGCAGGGTGGTCGACGTGACGCCGTAGGCCATGCCGAGGCTGCCGTCCACGAGCTGCGCACCGAGGCCCACGAGGGCGAGCAGGACGAGGGTCTTCACGGGCTGGGTCTCCGGATCCGGGGAGGGCCGCGGGCGCGCCGGAGGGCGCAGCGCAGCGCGGGAGGCAGAGCGAGGGGTGCGCGGGAGCGCAAGAGGTCAGCAGCCCGGACAGCAGGCGGTGCAGACGCGCAGCAGGTCGACGTGGATCCGCCCCACGAGGAGCACCGTCGTCGCCGCCACGGACGCAATGTCTACCAGATCGATGGAGTAATGCCCAAAGGGCGTCCCGGCCCGTGGGACGGCGCCGCGCGTCAGGCCCGCGCGGTCGCCGCCTCGTCGCCCAGGGCCTCGACCAGGTCGGCCCGGGCCCTCGCCACCCGTGACCGGATGGTGCCCACCGGACAGCCGGCGACCTCCGCGGCCTCCGCGTAGGGCAGCCCGAGGAGCTGGGTGAGCACGAAGGCCTCGCGGCGGTCGGGGTCCAGCCGGGCCAGAAGGTCGGCGACCGCGGCCCCCTCACCGACCCGGTCGGCGTCGTCCCCGCTGCCCAGGGCCTCGAGTTCGGCGTCCTCCCGCACGAGGGTGAGCCGGCGGCGCCGCCGGGACCGGACGGCGTCGGCGCACACCCGCCGGGCGATCGACAGCAGCCAGGTGCGCAGCGACGAGCGCCCCTCGAAGCGGTGCAGGGACCCGAAGGCGCGCAGGTAGGTCTCCTGGGTCAGGTCGTCGGCGGACTGCCGGTCACCGAGGGCCGCGCACAGCCGCCAGACGTCGGACTGGGTGGCGCGCACCAGGGCCGCGGCGGCGAGGGGGTCGCCGTCGACGGCGGCAGCGGTCAGCCGCTCCAGGTCCTCCACGCGTCCCATCCTCCCCGGTGGACCGTCTCCACAGCGTCACCCGGAATGAGGGGGAACCAACCGGCCTCGGAGGACGACCAACCCATCATGCAGTGCACCCCGTACCGCGAGGCGGTCTCCGCGCGGCTCGACGGCGAGTCGCCCGGCCTGCCCGCCGGCGAGCTCGACGCGCACCTCGACGCGTGTCCCGGCTGCTCGGCGTGGGCGCGACAGGCCGAGCTGGTCACCCGCCGTGCCCGGCTGGCCCCCGCCCCGGACGTGCCCGATCTCACGGCGACGGTGCTGGCCGCACTGCCCCGCGAGCTGCCCGGCGCGGCCGCGGCCGCCCGTGCCCGGCTGGCCGCCGCCGCGCTGCGCCTGGCCCTGCTGGCAGTCGGCGTCGCGCAGGCCGCGTTCGCCTGGCCCTCCCTCGCAACCGGCACCGCGGCCATGAGCGCACCGGTGCACATGGCCCACGAGACCGGCGCCTGGAACCTGGGCACCGCCGCGGCCTTCCTCGCCGTGGCCGCCGCCCCCCGGCTCGCCGCCGGCGCGCTGCCGTTCCTCGGCACCTTCGCCGCGCTCCTCGCCGTCCTCACCGTCGCCGACCTGCGCGCCGGGCACGTGCACGCCGAGCGCGCGGTCACCCACCTGCTGCTGCTCGCCGGCGTGGCGCTGGTCGGCACCGTGGCCTGGCGGGGACGCCGGCACCGGGAGCTGCCCGCCGTCGGCCGGGAGCGGGTGCCGGCGTGAGGCGCCGCGCGCCCGGGGCGCTGCTGATCCTGCTGGCCCTGCTCGGGCTGTGGTCGGGAGCGGGGGTGGCGACCGCGCCGCCGGCCGCCGCGCACGCCGAGCTGGTGTCGACCGACCCGGCCGAGGGCGCCCGGCTGCCCGACGCCCCGGACCGGGTCACGCTGACCTTCACCGAGGGCGTCTCCCTCGGGGCCGGCTACGCCCGGGTGCTCGACGCCTCGGGTGAGCGGGTCGACGCCGGGGACGCCACGGTCGAGGGCGACACGGTCGTCGTCCCGCTGCGGGCGGACCTGCCCGACGACGGCTACCTCGTCACCTACCGGGTGGTCTCGGCCGACTCCCACCCCATCTCCGGGGCCTTCTCCTTCGCCGTCGGCGACGGCGAGCTGGTGGCCGCGGGCGCCACCGCGGGCGCGGGCGACACCGACCCGGTCGTGCGCGCGGCGCTGCCGGCGGCCCGCTGGCTGGGTTTCGCCGGCCTGTCGCTGGCGATCGGCGTGCCCGTGCTGCTGCTCACCGCGTGGCCGGCCGGCTGGGGGTCGCCGCGGCTGCGCCGGATGACCACCAGCGGGCTGCTCGCCGTCGCCGCGGGTGCCGCGCTGTCCTTCCTCCTGCAGGGCCCCTACGCCGCCGGGAGCGGGCTGTCCTCGATCGCCGACCCGGCGCTGCTGCAGGCCACCGCCGCCTCGAGCAACGGTGCGGCGCACCTGGTGCGGATCGTGCTGGTGGCCGCGCTGGCGGTCGTGCTGCGCACGGTGTGGCGGCGGGGGAGCCCCTCCCTGCTCGACGTCCTCGCCGGAGGCGTGCTCGCGGCCGCCCTCGTCGGCACGGTCGCCGCCGTCGGTCATCCGGTCGCCGGGCCGCTGCCGGGCCTGGCGGTCGCCGCGGCGGCGGTGCACGTCGCGGCGATGGCCGTCTGGCTGGGCGGGCTGGCCGGGCTGCTGGGCGGCGTGCTGCGCGAGGACGCCCCGGCGGCCGACGTCGCCCGGGCGCTGCCGCCGTTCTCCCGGCTCGCCGCGGGCTCGGTCACCGCGCTGGTGGTCACCGGCGTCGTCCAGTCGGTCCGCGAGGTCGGCTCGCCCGCCGCCCTCGTGACGACGACCTACGGCTGGGTGCTGCTGGCCAAGCTCGCCCTGGTCCTGCTGCTGCTCGCCGCGGCCGGCGTCTCCCGGGTGTGGGTCCAGCAGCACCTCGGTGTCCGTCGGACCCGCCCCACGCCGCGCCGCCGGGTCACCGCGCACGCCTTCTCCGCGTCGTCCGACGAGCCCGAGCCCGACCCGGTCGTCGCCTCGGCCGCCGGCGCACGCGCCGAGGCGCAGGCCACCGCGGCCGCCGCCGAGCGGCCCGCGCTGCGCCGCTCGGTGCTCGTCGAGCTCGCCGTCGGCCTCGTCGTCCTGGCGCTGTCGGCCGTGCTCGTCGGCACGCCCCCGGCGCGCGCGGAGGTCGCCCAGCCGGTGGACGTGACGCTGCCGGTGCAGACCGCAGCAGGGCAGGACGGCAGCGTGCAGGTGTCGGTCGATCCCGCCGCCGCCGGGGCGAACACGCTGCACCTGTACCTGCTCGACGTGCGCGGGCAGCTGACCCAGCCCGTCGACATCCGGGTGTCCCTCACCGAGGAGGCCCAGGAGATCGGCCCGATCGACGTCGCCCTCGAGCCCGCCGGGCCCGGGCACTACGTCGGCGACGGCATGGCGATCCCCGGCGCCGGCACCTGGACCCTCGCCGTCACCGTCCGGCTCGACGAGTTCACCGCCGGCACCGCCACCACCACCTTCCCGGTGCGCTGACCCCTCAGCCCCCGCTCCACGCCCGTCCTGACAGGAGAACCGTGTCCTCATCCCTGCTCCGACCGCTCGGCCGGCTCGGCGTCGTCGTGCTGGCCCTGCTGACGGCGCTGGCCGCCGCCCTCGCCGGAGCGGGCGCCGCCTCCGCGCACGTCGGCGTCTCCTCGACCGACGCCGCCGCCGGCGGCTTCGGCAAGCTGACCTTCCGGGTGCCGAACGAGAGCGACACCGCCAGCACCGTCGCGCTGCGCATCGCGATCCCGGAGGAGTCCGCGATGGCCTCCCTGCGCGCACAGCCGGTGCCCGGCTGGACGGTGAGCACGACGACGTCGGACCTGGCCACGCCGCTGGAGAGCCACGGCGAGCAGGTGACCAGCTACGTGTCGGTCGTGGAGTTCCGCGCGCTGGACGGCGGCATCCGGCCCGGCGAGTTCCAGGAGTTCGCCCTCTCCGGCGGGCCGTTCCCCGAGGCCGACCAGCTGTCCTTCCCCACGGTGCAGACCTACGGCGACGGCACCGAGTCGGCGTGGATCGAGCCGACCGTCGAGGGCCGGGCCGAGCCGGAGCACCCCGCCCCGGTGCTCCTGCTGGCCGAGGTCACGACCGGCACCGCCGCCACCGCCGCCGTCGGCACCACGCACGACGCGACCGGGACGGCCACCGACACCGCGGCGGAAAGCACCGGCCACGGCGACACCAGCCCGGGCGCGCTCGCCCTTTTCCTGTCGATCGTGGCGCTGTTCACCGGTGTGGCCGGCGTCGTCCTGGGATGGCGCGCAGGCCGTCGTACCGTGTCCTCGTGAGCTCCTCCCGCAGCCGGCTGGCCGTCCTGACCGTCTCGGCCGGGCTCCTGCTGGCCGGCTGCGGAGGCGCGGCCGCCGAGGGGACCCCGTCCGCCGAGGGCCACGACCACTCCGATGGCGCCCCTGCGGTGGTCGAGGGCCCCGAGGACCGCTACGCCGGGCTGGACCTGCCCGACCCCTACCAGCGGCCCTCCTTCACCCTCACCGGCCCGGACGGGCAGCCCTACGACTTCGGCACGGAGACCGCCGGAGCGCCGACGCTGCTGTTCTTCGGCTACACCAACTGCCCCGACATCTGCCCGACGACGATGGCCGACGTCGCCGTCGCGCTGCGCGGGGTCGACCCGGCGCTGGCCGAGCAGGTGCAGGTGGTCTTCGTCACCACCGATCCCGCGTTCGACACCCCCGAGGTGCTCGCCGAGTACCTGGGCCGCTTCGACGCCGACCTGCCGACCCGCTTCGTCGGGCTGACCGGCGACCAGGCCGCCATCGACCGCGCGCAGCTGGCCGCGGGGGTGCCGCTGGCCGAGGACACCGGCCGGCTGCACTCCTCGCTGCTGCTGCTCTACGGCGCCGACGACCTCGCCCACGTCGCCTTCGACGCGGGCAACACCAGCCGCGACATCGCCGGCGACCTCGGCCTGGTGGCCGGGGCGTGAGTCGGGCGGCGGCCCGCCTGCTGGTCGTCGTCCTCGGTGCCCTGGCCGGGCTGCTGGTCGCCGGGCCCGCGCAGGCGCACGTCGGTGGCGGGGCGGCGGGCAGCGACTTCGACGGGCGGGTCCTGGCGGTCGACCCCGCGCTGCCCGGCGTGGCGGTGCGGGTGCTCTCCTTCGGTGACGAGTTCGAGGTGGTCAACCCGACCGCGACCGAGGTCGAGGTGCCCGGCTACTCCGACGAGCCGTACCTGCGCATCGGTCCCGACGGCGTGTGGCGCAACGCGAACAGCCCGGCCACCTACATCAACCTCGACCGGTTCGGCCGGGTGACCCTCCCCGCGCACGCCGATCCCGCCGCCGAGCCGGACTGGGTGCAGGTGTCGACCGAGCCGAGCTACGTCTGGCACGACCACCGCACGCACTGGATGAGCGAGGACCTGCTGCCGCCCCCGGTGGCCACCGACCCGACCCGCGAGCACGTGGTGTCGTCGTGGGTGGTGCCGATGACCTACGGCGGCACGCCGGTGCAGGTGCGCGGCGAGCTGACCTGGAGCCCGCCGCCGCCGGCCTGGGTGGTGTGGCCGGTCTACACCGTCCTGGCACTGGCCCCGGTCGCCGCGGCGCTGGTCGGTCGGGGCCCCCGCCCGCTGGGGCTGCTGCTGGGACTCGGAGGAGCCGCTGCGGTGTACCACGCGGCGACCACGCCGGAGCCCGCGGCGAGCATCTCCTCGCACGCCGGCGCGCTGGTGTCGGCGCTGCTGCCCGGACTGCTGGCACTCGCCGTGGCCGTCGGTGGCTTCGTCGCCGCCGTCCGGGGCCGCGGTGGGCTGACCGCGCTGCTGGCCGTCGTCCTGGGCTGGCTGCTGCTGGTGCAGGGGCTGCCCGACGTCGACGTGCTGTGGACGGCCAACGTGCTGCCCGAGGGGCCGGTGCTGCTGACCCGCGCGGCGGTGGCGGTGCTGGTGGCCCTGGGCGCCGGCTGCGTGGTCGGCGGCCTGGTCGGCACCCGCCGGTTCCGCGAGAGCCGCCGCCCGGCCGACGGGTCCCTGCTCGGAGGCTGAGACCCGGCGACCGGGCCGGTGCTCACGCCGGGGCGTCGGTCACCGGCTGCAGGTGGCTGCGCTCGGTGAACAGCGCGTTGGCGCGCTCGAGGTCGGCCTCGAAGTCCACCTCGACGGCGGCGTGCTGGGAGATGTCGAGCGGCCGGACGCGCAGCCCGGCGGCGGCGATCGCGGTCTCGATGCCGCGCTCGAAGTAGTCCTGCTCGGCGCAGGTCGCGAGGTGCTCGATGAGCACCGGCTTGTCGGCGGAGCAGACGTGGTTGATGCCGACCGCCTCGCCGAGGCCGCCGACGACGGTCTTGGACAGCTCGTCGATCCAGCCCTCGGCGTCGACGGTGTACTTGACCTCCTCGTCGGCGACGGTGGAGGTGTCGACGCAGACGAAGCTCTCGTCGGCCCGCAGCGCCGGCAGGGCGGTCTCGATCACCGCCGGGTCGAAGACGACGTCGCCGTTGAGCCACAGCACGCCGCCGTCGCGGGTGTTCCGCAGGGCGCGCAGCAGGCTCTGCGAGGTGTTGGTGACCCGGTAGTCGGGGTTGTAGGCGAAGCGCACGTCGGGGACCGCCCGCATGACGCGCTCGGCCTCGAACCCGACGACCACGGTGATGTCGACCGAGGGGCCGAGCACCGAGCGAAGCCCGTCGAGCTGGCGCTGCAGGATGCTGCGCCCGTCGTGCAGCGGGGTCAGCGGCTTGGGCCAGGGCCGGCCCAGCCGGGTGCCCATCCCGGCGGCGAGGATGACGACCTGGACGGGTACGTCCAGGCCCGGGGCGGCAGGCGCCGGCCCGTTCAGTTCGGCGGTGGTGGCGCGGTCAGCGAGCACGGTCGTCCCCTCCTCGGGTGGTGGTCCCGGCGGCCGGTGCCGGCGGGAAGAGCAGGTCGAGGACGCGCTCGGTGGCGTGCCCGTCCTCCAGGTGGCAGAAGGTCTGCCGGAACTCGGCGTAGCGGGTGGCGTAGCGCTCGCGCACCCCGTCGAGGTCGGCGATGGCGTCGATCAGCTCCGTGCTGGTGGACAGCATCGGCCCGGGGGCGACGTCCTCCAGGTCGAAGTAGAACCCGCGCAGCTCGTCGCGGAAGTAGGCCAGGTCGTAGGTGAAGAACAGCATCGGCCGGCCGGTGATGGCGAAGTCGAACATCGTCGACGAGTAGTCGGTGACCATGGCGTCGGCGGCCAGGTACAGGTCCCGGATGTCGGGGTGGCTGCAGACGTCGTGCACCGGCGAGCCGTCGACGACCTCGAGCCGGTCGATGACCATGTTGTGCAGCCGGAGCAGCAGCACGTGGTCCTTCCCGAGCCGGGCGGTGAACTCGTCGAGGTCGACGGGGAACTCGAAGTCCTGCGGACCGGTCTTCTTGAACACCAGGTCGTCGCGCCATGTGGGCGTGTACAGGACGACGGTCTGGTCCTCGCCGATGCCGAGGTCGGCGCGGACGGCGGCCCGGACGGCGTCCCGCTGGGGGCTGCTGAGCAGGTCGTTGCGCGGGTAGCCGGTCTCGTGGATCTCCCCGCGGTAGCCGAAGGCGTTGCGCAGCCGCGGGGTGCTCGCCGCGTTCGGCGACAGCAGTAGGTCCCACCTGGCGATGTCGTGCTCCAGGTAGGCCAGCCGGCCCTCGGGCGCCCACCGCACGTCGTTGTGGATGCGCTTGAGCGGCGTGCCGTGCCAGGTCTGCAGGTAGCGGGCGCCGGCCTTCTTCTCCCAGTCCAGCGGGATGTGGTCGTTGCTGATCACCAGGTCCGCACCCTGCAGCGCCGCGATCGACTCCGGGCTGCCGAAGGGGACCGTGGCGACGTCGGCGGGTAAGGTCGCCTGGGTGTGCGGGGCCGAGAGCCACGTGTGGGTCGCCTCGACGCCGCGCTCGTACAGCCCCTCGTACAGCGCGCGGGGGCTGTCGGAGAAGTGGCCGCGGAAGGCCACGTAGACGATGTTCACCCATCTCCTCCCGTCGGGATCAGGTCATCGGTGGCCCGGCGGCTGAGCACCGGGAGCAGCAGGTCGGCCAGCTGCCGCCAGGAGTCGACCACGGTGAGCACGCCCGCGTCGAACAGCGCCGCTGCGCGCGCTGCCCGCTCGGCGTCCGGGACGAACAGCAGGTTGCCGACGGTGGGGCAGCCGGCCCGCACGGCCGACAGGGCGCCGGGGACGGAGTCCTCCACGGCCAGCCCGGCCTCCGGCGCGACGTCCAGCTGCTCGCAGGCGTGCAGGTAGACGGCCGGGTCGGGCTTGCTGGTGGGCACCGGCAGCGAGTCCTCGGCGCTGAAGCGCACGGCCGGCGGGATGAGCTCGTCGAGCCCGGTGGCGGTGAAGCATGCGGCCAGCCGGGTCAGCGCGCTGGAGCTGACCGCGGCGAGCCGCAGGTACGCCGACAGCGCCGTGAGGGCGTCGCTGGTCTGCGGGTGCGGGGTCAGCGTGGCGCCGAGGTGGGCGGTGACCGCCCGCTTCTCCTCGGCGACCCACGGCTCGACGTCGACCTCGGGGTGCCCGGCCTCGGCGGCCAGCCGGCGCGACGTCGTCCGGAAGTTCATGCCCGTGGTGGCCAGCCGCAGCTCCTCGGGGGAGAACCGGCGGTCGACGCCGAGGTCGGCGAGGAGGCGGTTGGTCACGTCGGCGGAGGCGACGAACGCCGGCTCCTCGGAGGGGAAGAGGTTGCCGTCGGCGTCGCAGAGGAGGGCCTCGAGCCGCGCGACGAGCGGCTCGGGGAGGGCGGGCATCGGGGCGGTACCTCCGGGTGGGGCGGCGGTCATCGGGGGAGGGGGCGGGCCGAGGCGGCCAGGGTGGCGGCGACCGCGGCGCGGGCGCCGAGCCGGTCGAGCCGGTCGAGCGCACCGCTCAGGTCGGCGACGAACGCCGGGTCGTCGCCGAGGTCGCCGAAGACCGGGCGGACGGCGAGCAGCGGGCGCGGGTCGCCGCGGCCCTCCAGCGCCAGGGCCTGCAGCTCAGCGGCACGCGGGTCCTCCAGCGGCAGCGGGCGGCCGGCGTCGTCGGTGCCGCGCAGGTACCGGCACCAGCCGGCCACGGCCAGGGTGAGCAGCGGTGCGGACCGGCCCCCGACCAGCGCCTGGCGCAGCGAGGGCAGCAGGTGCTGCGGCAGCTTGGCCGAGCCGCGTCGGCACAGCCGGGACAGCCGGTCGGCGATCGCCGGGTTGGCGAAGCGCTGCAGCAGCGTGTCCTTGTAGGCGGCGAGGTCGACGCCGTCGGGCTCCGGCAGCAGCGGGGTGACCTCGTCGTCCATGAGCCGGGCGACGTACGCGGTGAAGACCGGGTCGCACATCAGCTCGTCCATGCGGGCGTACCCGGCCAGCGAGCCCAGGTGGCCCAGCGCCGAGTGGCTCGCGTTGAGCAGCCGGGTCTTCATCAGCTCGTAGTCGCCGACGTCCGCGACGAAGCGGACCCCGACCTCGTCCAGCGGTGGGCGACCGGAGCTGAAGACGTCCTCCACGAACCACTGGGAGAACGGCTCGGTGACGACCGGCCAGCGGTCGTCGACGCCGTAGCGGGCGGCGAGGGCGGTGCGCTCCTCGGGCGGCGTCTGCGGGGTGATCCGGTCGACCATGCTGCTGGGGAAGGCGACCCGGTCGGCGATCCAGCGGGCGAGCACCTCGTCGCGCAGCCGGGCCAGGCCGACGACGGAGGCGCGGGTGGCCTCGCCGTTGCGGTGCAGGTTGTCGCAGGAGACGACGGTGAACGGCGCCAGGCCCGCCCGCCGACGCCGGTCGAGGGCCTCGACCAGGTAGCCGAAGACGGTGGCCGGCGCGGACGGCTGCGCCAGGTCGCGGGCCACGTCGGGGTCGTCGGCGTGGAAGGCGCGGGTCTGCGGGTCGAGGGGGTAGCCGCCCGGGGTGATGGTGAGCGTGACCAGGCGGGTGCGGCGGTCGCTGAGCCGGTCGAGGACGGCGGTGGGGTCGTCGGGGGCGTAGAGGTAGTCGACCATCACGCCGACGACGCGGGCGCGCTCGCCGTCCGGGCTGCGCTCGACGACGGTGTAGAGGTGGTCCTGCGGGGCCAGGGCCTCCTGCAGGTGCCGCTGCCGCAGGCCGACGCCGACGACGCCCCACTCGGTGGAGATGCGCCGCTCGGCGAGCTCGTCGAAGTAGATGAGCTGGTGGGCCCGGGAGAAGCCGCCCACGCTCAGGTGGACGACGGCCGGGGTGAGCGCGCCGCGGTCGTACGTGGGGACGGCGACGCGGGAGTCGTGGCTGTGCAGCATCGCCTGGCTCAGCGGGCGGGCCCGCGGCGCCTCCGGCCGGGGGGTCGTCGGGAGGAGCGTGGCCGCGGCCTGGCTGTGGGTCGGCGCCTGGGGGCCCGTCATGGGCTCTGTCGTGGTCATGCGGCGTCGGTCCTCCTCGTGCAGTCGTGCGGTGACGTCCCCCCTCGCGGCGGTCCTTGAGCGGCCCCGGTGACGTGTGGGCCGCGCGCGGTGCGGCGATGATCATGACTACACGGGGCAACGAGGTCCGACCAGTCCGGGGCCGTTCCCCAGTGGCGTGAGCCGCGATGGCGCAGGGCGTCGCGGCGCGGTGTTTTCACGCCGGGGCGCGAATCTAGCCGCAGGGAACCGGTTCCAAACAGGATCGCCGTCACGCTCCCCGTGACGTGCGGGACGTGGGCGACATCACGCACGGCGTGTCCTCGGCAACACGCCGAGCAACGGGTCACGGATACGTCACGGAGTGTTTGGATCTGCGGCGAGCCCCTCGAGCCCGGCAACGGGCGTTCTCCCCCCACGAACGGGTAGGTGCATGACCGGTCGGCGTCGCGCGCAGCGCTCCGGGGACCCCCGGGTCCCCGGATCCTCCCCGGCCCGGCGGTCGGCCTCCGGCCCGCGTCGCGGGCCGCTGCTGCTGACCGCGCTGGTCGTGGGCGGGCTGGTCGCAGGCGTCACCGGCGTCTCGAACGCCTCCGACGCCCCGACCGGGCCGAGCTCGGTGCTCGCCGCGCAGATGGAGCTGGCCACCCTCGGCGACGACGTCGAGACGCTGCCCATGGCCTCGATCACCGAGGCGGAGGCCCAGGCCCGGCTGGCCGAGGTGGCCGCCACGCGCGCCGAGCGCGCCGTGGCGGAGGCGGCCGCCGCCGAGGCGGCCCGGGAGGCCGCGCGGCCCAAGGCGGTGCTGCCCGTCGACGGCGCCCGCTTCACCAGTGGCTACGGGGGCCGGTGGGGCACCTTCCACTACGGCATCGACCTGGCCGCCCCGATGCGGACGCCCGAGTACGCGGCCATGGACGGCGTCGTCCTGCGGGCCGGGTCGGCCAGCGGCTTCGGCCTGGCCGTCTACGTCCTCCACGAGAACGGCGACGTGACCGTCTACGGCCACATGGACCAGATCCTCGTCGAGCCCGGCCAGTACGTGGAGGCCGGCGAGACGATCGCGCTGCTGGGCAACCGCGGTCAGTCGACCGGTCCGCACCTGCACTTCGAGGTGCACCAGGGCGGGATGAACGGCAAGCGCATCGACCCGGTGCCGTGGCTGGCGGAGCGCGGCGTCGAGGTCTGATCCTCGTTCCGTGGGCAGCGCTGCGGAGGACCTCAACCGGCGGTTGCTGCGTGCCCGGGACGCGATGGACAGCGCTTACGCCGAGCCGCTCGACGTCCCCGCCCTGGCCCGGATCGCACACGTCTCCGAGGCGCACTTCATCCGGACGTTCCGCGCCACCTTCGGGGAGACGCCGAACCGCTACCTGCAGCGGCGGCGGGTCGAGCGGGCCATGTTCCTGCTGCGCTCCACCGACCACAGCGTCACCGACGTCTGCATGGCCGTCGGGTTCTCCAGCCTCGGCACCTTCAGCCGAGTGTTCCGGGACGTCGTCGGGGAGCCGCCCTCGGCCTACCGGCGCCGCGGGCCGCTCGGTCCGGTGCCCTCGTGCTTCGCGATGGCCTGGCTGCGGCCGAGCAGTTTCGGAGAAGCACGGAGCCGCTGACCCGCCCTAGCGTCCACCGCATGTTGACCTCACTGGGCACCACGCAGATCTACGTCCTCGACCAGGAGCAGGCGCTGGACTTCTACGTCGGGAAGCTCGGCATGGAGGTCCGCGAGGACGTGGACCTCGGCTTCATGCGGTGGCTGACCGTCAACGTCCCGGGAGACCCCGGTCGCGGGATCCTCCTGGAGGTCCCGGGGCCGCCGGCGATGAGCGAGGAGACCGCCGCGCAGGTGCGGGACCTGCTCACCAAGGGCGCGACGGGCGGCCACCTCTTCTTCCGCTGCGACGACGCGCACAAGACGCACGCGGAGCTCAGGGCCAAGGGGGTGGAGATCACCGAGGAGCCGGTCGACCAGCCGTACGGGACCGACTTCGGGCTCCGTGACCCGTTCGGCAACCACCTGCGCATCGCGCAGATGACGCAGGGCTGACCCGCCCCACCCCCTGCGCGGAGGCGCCGTCGCGGCCCTGTACAGTTGATCCCGGCTCGGTCACACCAGACCGGGTCGGAGCACGGGGCTGTGGCGCAGCTGGTAGCGCACCACACTGGCAGTGTGGGGGTCAGGGGTTCGAGTCCCCTCAGCTCCACCCCGTCGACCAGGCCGTTCTCTGAATCGGAGAGCGGCCTGAGTCGTCTCTGGTCGCAGTTGTGGTTGCAGTTCGCCCACCCTCACCCGGCAGCAGCAGATCGCTCATCCGGTCGGCGGCCTCGCGGGCCAGGGCCGGCATGACGTGGCGGTAGATGTCCATCGTCGTGCGCATCTGGCTGTGGCCGAGCAGCTCCATGACCACCCGCGGGTGGATGTTCTCGCTCAGCAGCAGAGTGGCGGCGGTGTGCCGCCCGTCGTGGAGCCGTACATGCCGACGCCGGCCGCCTTGAGCAACCGGGCCAGTCGTCGTAGTCGGACTTCCTGTCGATCGGCCGGCCGTTGGGCTGGGTCATGGATTGGTCACGCCGGGCGGGCTCATACGGCCAGGTGGAGGCCCTCGTTCGCCCCTCGCCGTGACCACAACGGGTCACGCGGTGAGTTCCAGGCCGTGTCGGGGCGGCGATCCGCCGAACGGCCTCCCCAGTGGCAGTCCCAGGGCGCTCGGCCGCGGCACGCTGGTGGATGGGCCTTCACAGAGGCCGACTGTGGCGGTCCCCAACAGCTTCGTCACCGAGCACGAGGTGGCCCATGCCAGCGACCTGGGCCAGGTAGAGCGTGATCGGGTGGTCCGGACCGAGCACCCGGCGGCAGCGCTGCAGGGTGTCCTGGCCCAGGGTGCGGGCCGGCTCCGCCTCGCCCAGCCGGACCAGGGCGAGGGTGAGGGCGGCGGCCGCCCACAGGGAAATAGCGTGGTCGAGGCCGAGTGTTCGGTGGCAGCGCTGCAGCGTGTCCTGGCCCAGGGTGCGGGCCGGCTCCGCCTCGCCCAGCCGGGCCAGCGCGAGGGTGAGGGCGGCGGCCGTTCCTAGGGTGATCGGGTGGTGGGGGCCGAGTGTTCGGTGGCAGCGCTGCAGCGTGTCCTGGCCTAGCGTGCGGGCCGGCTCTCCCCTAGGGAGCAGAGCGGCGGTCAGGGTGGCGGCCGCTAACAGGGTGGTCGGGTGGTCGGAGCCGAGCGTTTGGTGGCAGCGCTGCAGGGTGTCCTGGCCCAAAGTCCGGGCCGGCTCTACCTCGCCCAGCTGGATCAGGGCCAGGGTGAGAGTGGCCGCGGCGGTCAAGGTATCGGGGTGGTCGGGGCCAAGGATCGCCCGCCAGCGGTCGAGCAACTGCTCGCAGAGGGCCCGGCTGCCGGGGCTATCTCCCTTGGCTTGGAGATAGCGGGTGGTGTGCAGGACCAGTTGCCGACTGGCGGGCGAATGGTCACCCAGCGGGGCGGTGGCGAGCACGTGCGGAGCGAGCTGGGCGTAGGCATCCCAGCCGGCCGGATCGTCCGGGTCGCCGGGGGAGGCGGCGGCCAGCAGCTCCACCACCTGCTCGGCGGTGGCCTGCTGCCGGTCCGGCCGCAGCTGATGACGGATCACCGCCTGTACCAGCCGGTGCAGCTGGAAGCCGTCCGGGGAGCGGCGAGCCAGCGAGTAGGCGACCAGGGCGCCGACAGTGTCGGCGAGGGCGTCGGAATCGGCGGCGGTGCCGCGCAGCGGCTCGCCGAGCAGCCGGGCGTGGTCCCGGATCAGAAAGAGTGGGATCGGTTCGGGGGCGAGGAAGGCTGACAACTCCAGTAGCTGCACCGCGGCCGGGTCCTTGCATCCGAGCCGCTCCAGCGCCAGCGCCCAGGCGGTGTCGACCCGTCCGGAATAGCCCACCACCTCCCCGCGAGCCAGCAGGGTCGCCCGGCGCGTACGGAAGCGGCGCAGATAGTCCGCAGGCGGCAGGTCGGTCCGCTCCAGATAGCCGGCCGCCTGGGCGGCGGCCAGCGGCAGGTCGCCGAGCTCGGCGGCGAGCCTGTTTGCCAGCTCCTGGCTCATGGCCGGAATCCGCGCTTGGAGTAGCGCGACGGTCTCCGTCCGGGTCAGCACGTCGACCTCTAGCCGGCCGCCCAGCGCGCCCCAGCCAGGATTTCGGGAGGTGATCAGCACGTGCCCCGCGCCGTCGGGCCGGTAGGCGGCAATGTCCTGAGGCCGTTCGGCGTTGTCGAAGACCAGCAGCCAGCGATCGCGGTGGCGCAGCTCGGTGAGCAGCCGCTCCACGGTGTCGGCCACGGTGGGTCCGTGGGCAAGGTCCAGCCGGGCGGCCAGTGCAGCCAGCTGGTCGGGGATAAGTACCGGCTGTTCGGCGTCGATCCACCACACCAGGTGGTAGTCGGAGGCGAACCGGTGGGCGTACTCGATCGCCAGCTGGGTCTTACCGACCCCACCCAGGCCGTACAGCGCCTGCACCACGAACGTGCCTTCACCCGCGTGCAGGCGCTGGCGCAGCTCGGTGAGCAGGCCGTCCCGGCCGGTGAACCGCGGATTGCGCGGCGGCACCCGCCACACCCCCGGCAGCACGCCGGCGAACCCCGGCTTGTCCGTCGGCGCAAGTCCCGCTTCAGGGAACGGCGGAGCGGTCGTCGGCCGCCCGCGGGTCAGCCGGTCCCGCAGCTGAGTCGCCGCGGTGGCCTCGTCCAGGCCGGTCAGGTCCAGGGAGATCAGCGGCGCGTACAACGGCGGCAGGCGCACCGGCTCGACGATCACCGGCACAATCCGCCCCTCGGCCACCCCGTGTCGGGCGAACGCCGCGCGCAACTCTGCACGGCCGAAGGTGCTGGAGAAGTAGGCCTCGGTGCACACCGCCAGCAGCCGGTCAGCCCGCTGCAGCGCCGCGGCCATGCGGGTCACGAAGTCCTCGCCCGGCGCCCAGTCCCACACGTCCAACTCGACGGTGTACCCGGCCTGCTGCAGCTGCCAAGCCAGCCACTCCGCCCAGCCGGTGTCCCGGCCGGCGTGGCTGATGAAGAAGTCGGTCTCCCCACCGCTGACGCGCCACGGGGTCGCGCCGCCAGCTGCGGCGCCCGCTGGCCCACTCACGGTCACGGCTTCCCCCTTGTGCGCAGCTAAGGAGATCGAGCGTCGAACCAGCCGGTCTGATACGAGGGCCTCACCGTTCTCACGATGAGGCGCGGGAGGTCCGTAGGTCCTCAGCCCCACAGCACATGGCCTGGACCGTCCGGTAGCCACTGCCCGATGCCGGTGGATGCCGTGGACGTGAACGTGTCCTGGCCGTCATGTTGACCTGTCGAAGGCGCCGCCTGTCGTACTGGATTGCGCCGCCCCGCCCGGGCGCTCGATTCAGTGGGCTGGGCGGCGTCCTCGGGGTGGCAGTCCAGGACGAGGCCTTCGGATGACGATGTCGCGGTGACGAAGCGCGAGCGCATCGACCGGGACGTCCTGCATCGCCGCGCTCAGGTTGGTGCTGTCCGGCCCTGCTCGGGGCGACGTCTACGACCTCGTGGCGGTCGCGGCTCCCAGCCATGTGCCTGGCTGGTTCACCCCGGATGTGGCTCTGCCAGAACTCGCCGTCACGGCGCTCGACCTCGCATGCCCGGCCGGCGTCGAGCCGTTGGAGTACGAGGGGCTGCGCGAGCGCTACCTCCCCGAGGTGACGTTCCGCGGCCGTGTAGAGCACCGCAACAGCCGGGTTGATCTGCGGTTGTGCGTGGAGCGGGTGACGGGATCGAACCCGCATGGCCAGCTTGGAAGGTGTGTCGAGCTCCGAAGGCGGCAGCGGCGCTCGCGTCGGTCCTCGGCATCGCAGTGTCGATGGACGCCGGACGGCCGCGCCCTGCGCCCGAGGCTCCGACGCGCGCGCCTTGTCACCGGCTGAGCCACGCGCGGATGGGTGCCAGACTCGGCCGGTGCGGCCGCGTCGACTCCTGCTCATCCGCCATGCCAGGGCCGCCGGCGGCCCGGTCGACTCGGAGCGGCCACTGACTGCCGAAGGCGTGCAGCAGGCCGCGGCGCTCGGGGCCTGGCTGGAGCACGCCGGTCTGGTGCCTGACCGGGTGCTCGCGTCCCCTGCCCGCCGCGCGGTACAGACCTGGGAGCAGGTCGGTGCCGCACTGTCATCGGGAGTGCAGCCGATCGGTGACCCGCGGATCGGCGACAACACCGTCGATGCGCTGCTCGCGGCGATCCGGGAGACCCCGGAGGACGTGCTGTCGGTGGCCGTCGTCGGGCACAACCCCTCGATCGGTGAGCTGGCGGGCGTCCTCGACGACGGTCGGGGCGATCCGGTGGCGCGACGTGGGGTCGAGTCGGGGTTCCCGGCCGGGGGTGTGGCGGTGTTCGAGCTCGCCGTGTCCTTCGCCGCCGTCGGGCCGGGCGCGGCGACGCTGAGGGACTTCAGGGTGCCCGGCGACTGAAGGTCAGGCCCCACCTCCGCCCCCAGCGCATGCGGGAGGAGTGAGCGCCTGGCGGAGGCGCTGCGCCGAGGACCCGGCTGCCCGCGCGGTGTGCCGCGGTCACCATGCACTCGGCCGTGACGTCCAGCAGAGCCGCCGAGTCCGCGGTCGATCCAGGAGTGGCCGTCGAATGAACCAGTCGACGCCGACCGATCACGCCGCCACGTCCCCCGGCGTGCCGACGCTGGCTCACCGTCTCCCGAGGAGGCGTGTGCGTCCGACCTGTCCGCAGCTCCGTGCGGGTCAACCCGCCCCCTGGTGTCCCGGTTCGGCAGAGCCGACGCTGATGCAGCAGGCCGTCGCTCGGCAGGGGGGCTCAACATCGGCAGCCTGCTCGCGTCGTCGCCCGCCCGCCCGTGGTGGTTCCCGCGACCCTCGTGCTGGCCGTTGCGGCCCTCGGCTACCTGCTGCACCGTCGGGGGCTGCAGCGCATCCACGCCGCGCCGGTCGGTCACCGCCGGAGCCCTGCCACCTCGTCGAGCCGGCCGTGAGGCACCAGAGACACCACAGCCACGGACGCGATCATGCCCACTGGCTGCTACTGGGCCTGAGCCTGGCTCGTCGACTGTTCGGAGGTCGACCGGCCAGGCTCTTCGTCGTCGTCTCAGGACAAACCGGCGACTGGCTCTGCAGGGTCTCCTGGATGTAGTCCGACCGGGCTTGCGCGTCGGCGCCGTCGGCGAACACCTCGATCGAGCCGCCACCCTCGTTGCCCGGCTCGGTCGGGTCGATCGGCACGCCCAGGCGGCTGTCGGCGAACGCCACCTTGGACACGTACTGCCCCGGCCGCCCGATGAGGTCGTTCGCGTCGTTGGTCTCCGTGATCACCGCGCTGTCGGCGATGGGCAGCCCGGCGTCCTGCAGGGTGGCCAGTGCGGTCTCCGCGTCCATCACCTGGGCGGTCGTGGACGGTGCGGCCGCGGCCGCGGACTCGGGTGCTGCGGCGCTCGTGCTGGACTCGGTGGCCTGGGCGGTCGCCTCCGCGGAGTCCCCGCCCCCGCAGCCGGCGGTGAGCGCCGCCGCCGCGATGGTCATGATGATCGTCTTGCGCATGAGGTGGGTACCGGCAGGCTGGCGGCGACTCCGGACGCGGTGGATGCTCCGCCGCACCGTCAGGGTGCCGTTGAGCAGTCGATTCCTTCCACTGGTCCGATGGCGCTCAGGTCGTCGCGCTCGTCTTGGTCTGTCCCGTCCAGGACCGGCATCTCTCCCGAGGCGGCACGCGCCCTCGGCCGGGTGGCCGAGGGCACGTCGAGCACTCAGCCGAGGGCCGGGACCACGGTGGAGGGGTCGCCGTCAGCGGCGGCGGCCAGGGCCGGCACGGCCTCGTCCAGCAGGTAAGGCAGCGACAGCGGGCTGCCGAAGCCGAGCGCGGCGGACACATCGCCGGAGTAGCCACCGAGCAGGACCGTGCGGCCCTGGGTCACCACGTCGAGGCTGGAGAACAGCGTGTCCGCATCGGCGTCTTCTTGGTCGTACCCGTTCACCGCCAGCACGTCTGCGTTCAGCAGGTCCAGCCGCTCCTGGCTGAGGTCGGTGCTGGCGTCGGGGACGGTGAAGCCGAGATCAGTGAAGAACTGGGTGCGCAGGTCGTCCCTGCCGAGCAGATAGTGACCCGAGCCGACGCCTGTCAGGTCCACGGCGATCGAGCTGCCGGCGAAATCGGGGTTCTCGTCGACCGCCTGCTCGACCTGGCCTTCGACGTCGTCGACGAGCTGTTGCGCCTCCTCCTCACGGCCGAGCGCCTGACCGATGAGGAGGGTCTGCTCCTGCCACGGGGTGGCCCCGTCGGCGTACTCGTCGGTCTGGGCGAGCGTCGGCGCGATGCCGGACAGCTGGTCGTAGACCGTCTGGTCCATGAAGGAGTACACGCCCACGATCAGGTCGGGCTCCAAGGCGGCGACCGCCTCGAGGTTGATCTCCTGGCCTCCCACGGTCGGGATGTCCTCCGCCGGGAGCAGGTTCTCTGCCCACGGACGGGTCGTGGCGTCGTACTCACCCAGGTTCTCCCGTTCGCCGACCGGGGTCACGCCCAGGGCCAGCACGAAATCCTGGTCGTTGAAGCCGACGGTGACCACGCGCTGAGGCTCCGTGGGGATCTCGGTGGTGCCGTACTTGTTCTCGATGGTGACCGGGAAGGCGTCCGATGTGGAGGACGGTTGCACGGCGGGCGCGGAGCCGTCGTCCTCCGAGCCGCTGCAGGCGGTGAGCACTCCGGACAGGGCCAGGACGGCGAGGGGGACGGCGAGACGGGACGGGCGCAGCAGGCCCGATCTCTTCAACACCAGGCGAGGTTAGCCTGCCCTAACCATGTTGCCGGCCTGGCATCCCCTCGATCGCCTGGAGGGCAAGGCGCGGAATCAGCGACGGCTACCGACGGCGCTGGAACCAGAGCGAGCTGCCGGGGCGGCGAGTGAGGGCGTCGGACATGGCCTGTCGAGAGGGCCGAACAGGAGCGGTGTGCCGCCGGAGTCTCCTGAGGGCCGTCTACAGGGACACCATGGGAGGTGCTCGCGGCGGTCGGTGCGAGCGACGTCCGGCCAGCATGCGACCGTCGCGTGTCACCGTCGCCTCCATGACCGAACAGCTGCGGCGCGGGTGAAGCCCGCAGCCGCCAGCTGAGGCCACAGCCAGCGCCGACGACGAGGGCTGAGAGCCGGCCGGCGGGGTGGCAGTTCTGGTTGCAGCTGACGGCGTTCCAGCTCGTGCGTGGAAGCGCGCGGCGGACCGCTGCAGGACGGTCAGCGGCGCGAGGGGTCGATGACCCCGTGAGGGCCTGCGTCGTGCCACGCGGCTGCCGCTCCGGGTCCGATGGAGCCGGACCGGGTACTCACGCGACGACCGCGCCGGATGCACCAGCCGGCCAGCAGCCGACGTAGGTGTCGCTGCGGGGTCGAGAACCGAGGAGGCAGAGGTGTGCGATGACTGATTCGACAGGGCAGTGCCGCGTCGGGGTCACCGGGCTGGCGGTGATGGGGGCGAACCTGGCTCGCAACATCGCCCGCCACGGATTCCCGGTGGCCGTGCACAACCGGACGACCGCGCGGATGGAGGAGTTCGTCGCGGCCTACGGCAGCGAGGGCAGCTTCACCGGGTGCGAGAGCTTCGAGGACTTCGTGGCGGCGCTGGCGCGGCCACGGACGATCATCGTGATGGTGAAGGCGGGAGCGCCGGTCGACGCCGTCATCGAGGAGCTCACGCCGTTGCTCGACGAGGGCGACATCCTCATCGACGCAGGGAACTCGCACTTCCCCGACACCAGACGGCGCACCGATGCCTGCGCGGCGAGGGGCCTGCGGTTCATGGGTGTCGGAGTGTCCGGCGGCGAGGAGGGCGCGCTCAACGGACCGAGCATCATGCCGGGGGGCGACCCGGCCGCCTACGCCGAGGTGGAGGAGATCCTCACCTCGATCGCCGCGGTCGTCGACGGCACGCCGTGCTGTGTGCACGTCGGCCCGGACGGCGCCGGCCACTACGTGAAGATGGTCCACAACGGGATCGAGTACGCCGACATCCAGCTCATCGCCGAGGCGTACGACCTGCTGCGGCACGTGGCCGGGTTGGACGTACCGGCGATCGCCGGGATCTTCGAGCGGTGGAACTCCGGTGACCTGGACTCTTTCCTCATCGAGATCACCGCGAAGGTGCTGGCGAAGACCGACGACAAGACCGGGGGTCCCCTCGTCGACGTGATCGTCGACCAGGCCGCCCAGAAGGGCACCGGCACCTGGACGGCCATCGACGCCCTCCAGTTGGGCGTCCCCCTCACCGGGATCACCGAGGCGGTGTTCGCCCGCGGGCTCTCAGCGCTCCGCGAGGAGCGGCGGGCGGCGGCGGCGACGCTGACCGGGCCCGCGCCGGGGCAGGGCGCCGACCGCGAGGACCTCGTCGAGGACGTCCGCCTGGCGCTGTACGCGAGCAAGGTGGTGGCGTACGCCCAGGGTTTCGCGCAGATGCGCGCGGCGTCGCAGGCGAACGGGTGGGACCTGGACCTCGGGGCGATGGCCATGATCTGGCGCGGGGGCTGCATCATCCGCGCCCGGTTCCTCGACCGGATCCGCGAGGCCTACGCCGAGCACGGCGACGTGGTCAACCTCCTGATGGTGCCGTACTTCACCGACGCCGTGGCCAACGCACAGGACGCCTGGCGGCGGGTGGTGGCAACCGCGACCGAGCAGGGAGTGGCGATCCCGGCCTTCGCGTCGTCCCTGTCCTACTACGACGGCTACCGGCGCGAACGCGGCCCGGCCAACCTCATCCAGGGTCTGCGCGACTACTTCGGCGCCCACACCTACCACCGCGTCGACGCCGACGGTTCCTTCCACACGCGGTGGAGCCAGGACGGCACGGAGGTGCGCACGGACGCCTGGTCCGACGCCGTCCCCGACCGCCCGCGCCCCCGGACCGAGGGCTCGCCTGGTCACGGGCGGAGCTGAGGTCGCAGCGGGGCGGTCCCCACCTCCGAGGACCGGTGGCACCACCGCCTCGTGCCCGCTCCCGGACGGCCCCCGCAGAGGATGTGCAGGCGCCGTCCGGGGCGGAGCCATGCTCGATGCCGAGGGCTGCGCCGCCGTCCCGTCGGCGACGCAGCGCCGCGTCCACCTCGCTGACGTGCCGCCGGCCCACCGTCGTGTCGTCGGCCAGGGAGAGCACGTCCCCGGCCGGCAGGTCCGCCCGGCGGAACCCGCCCCAGCGGGGGACCACACCGGCCCCTCACCGTGGTGGGCGACCGGGTCGGTCGTAGCCGGGGCTGCGGCCACACCGACGGGATCCTCGGCCGGATCCCGCCCCTCCTCGATGCTCAGGCCAGGGAGCGCCATCCACGGCCGTCCCGGGCGATGAGTGCTGCGGCCTCGGGCGGTCCCCAGGTCGCAGCCTGGTAGAGCGGGATCGGCCGGGGATCGTGCTCCCAGTACCGCAGGATCGGGTCGACGATCTTCCAGCACCGGCCGACCTCGTCGGCTCGGATGAACAGCGTGGGATCGCCGATGAGGGCGTCGAGGATGACCCGCTCGTAGGCATCGATCGACTGCTCGTCGAAGCTCCGGTAGGAGAAGTCCATCGACGCCTTCTGGACCCGGAAGGCGTGGCCGGGGACCTTCGCGCCGAACCGGAGGCTGAGGCCCTCGTCCGGCTGGACCCGCACGATCAGTGCGTCCGGTTCCGAGTTGTGCTCCCGGCTGGGGAACAGCGGGAGCTGCGGTGGCCGGTGGAACTCCATGGCCACTTCGGTGACCCGCGCCGGGAGCCGCTTGCCCGTGCGCACGTAGATGGGGACGTCGTTCCACCGCCAGTTGGCCACCTCGAGTCGCATCGCCACGAACGTCTCGGTGTGGCTCAACGGGTCGACGCCGGACTCCTCGCGGTAGCCCGGCATGAGGTCGTCCCGGGTCCCCCCGCGGGTGTACTGCCCCCGGACGGCGTTGGCGGCGATGTCCGCCTCCGTCTCGAGCGGCCGGATCGCACGCAGCAACTTCACCTTCTCGTCGCGGATCGCCTCCGGGTGGAAGGACGTCGGCGGCTCCATGAGGAACAACGAGAGCACCTGCAGGACGTGGTTCTGGACGATGTCGCGCATCGCGCCGGTGGTCTCGTAGAACCCGCCCCGGTCACCGACGCCGAGCGTCTCGGCGACGGTGACCTGCACGTTGTCGACCCACGTGCGGTTCCAGATCGGCTCGAAGATGGAGTTCGCGAAGCGCAGGGCGAGCAGGTTCTGCACCGTTTCCTTGGCCAGGTAGTGGTCGATCCGGAAGATCTGCTCCTCCGAGAACGCCGAGGAGAGGTCGGAGTACAACTCACGGGCGCTCTCCTCGTCCCAGCCGAACGGTTTCTCGATCACCGCCCGGACGAAGCCGTTCCCCATCGGCTGGCTGAGTCCGGCCTTCCCGAGGCTGAGCGCGACAGGGCCGAAGAGCCGTGGTGGGGTGGCGAAGTAGTAGACCCGGTTGCCGGATGTTCCAGCGGAGCGATCGCACTCGTCCAGCACCTCGTACAGCCGCTGGTAGGTGGCGGGGTCGTCATACGCCCCGGCGACGTATCGCGCGGCAGCAGTCAATTGGGCCCAGCGGGGGTTCTCCGTCCCGGGCACCCGCTCGCGGCAGTACTCCCTGAACTCGTCGTCGGTCATCGGGGTTCGCGCCACGCCGATGACGGCCACCTCCGGCGGCAGCGCTCCGTAGGCAGCGAGCCGCTCCAGCGCCGGTAGCAGCTTGCGTGCCGTGAGATCGCCCGAGGCGCCGAAGATGACCAGTGCGCAGGGCGGAGATCGCCGATCCGAATCGGTCATGAGCTGCCGTGCCACCCTTCCGCACTTGCTGCAGCCGCGGATCGGCCACCTGGCCAGTGCGCTCTCTCCATACCCCGCCAGGCGTGGGCACGTGCGAGCACCCACGACACGCGAGAGGAGCGGCGCTGGTTCCTCGCGTCCCGAGGGTGGGGTGGAGATCAACCGCCCGCTGCACGTGGTCCGGCGCAGCGCCCAGATGGCCCGCTTCAAGGCGGCCGACCAGCTGCGCGCCTCGCGGGTGACCGCGCCGGCCAGCTGCGCTTGGCCGGCGTCCGGTCGGCGCTGCCTGCCTCGCGTGGTTCGAGTGATGGACCGGTGACGCTTCGGTGACGCCGTCGCGTGTTGAATCCGTCCTTCCAGGCTGTCGCTGTGCCGACGCCGCCGAAGGTGCAGCGGCGGGAGGCGACTGCCGAGGAGGCTCGGATCCTGCTGCGTGCAGTGAACCGCACGCCCATCATCGGAAGGGGCGCTCGATGACGACGCCGGTGGAATGTGTGATCCTCGACATCCCGAACGGACTCCGTCTCGATCTGCTGGGTCTCGTCGTCGAGATCGGTCGGGTCCGGATCCTGGCTGACCGGGACGGTCTGCTCGGCTCGATCCTCGCCTCCTTGACGTGCGGCGGCGCGTCGGCGGCGGACAACCTCGAGGCGATGGCGCAGCTGCTCCGCGCATCGGACGGCTCGGCGTCGGCAAGCGGCCCGCAGCAGGCATCGGCGCCCCAAGCGGCAACAGCCGGTTAGATCGCCGATCCTCGCCCCCAGCATCGCCCCACTGGAGGGGCAGCACTGCCGCTGGATCGGTGTGCTGGGGGTGCCGTGGATCCCGCCCAGCCGAGGTGCCTCGGACCGTGCCGGTCGCCTGGCCGGCGACGAGGCGCTGCTGCGGTGCGGCGCGCGTCTCAGCCCGCGTGCGCGCGGCGCTCGTCGCGACGGTGCTCCTGGTGGTGCACCCACAGCACCAGGCAGCGCAGCGCGGCGTAGCCCTCGGGGGAGGCGTAGCCCTGCTCGAAGCGCACGGCCTCGACCAGCTCGTCGCTGTCGACGCTCCTGCCGGCGGCGAAGCGGTCGAGCACCTCGCCGGACAGCGACGTGCTGCGGAACAGCCGCGCGATGCCCAGCGCCACGGAGTCGGACACGGTGAGGCTGAACGGCGGGTGCTTCATCGCCGCCCGTCGGTCGAGCAGCTGGGCGACCTCGCTGTAGACCTGTGCGTCCGTGGCGGGCACCCCGCGGGCGGTGATCTTCACGGTCGTCTCCTCGCTGGGTCGGTGTTCCGGTCAGGAGTTCGGCCGTGGACCGACGGAGGTCGACCCGAGCCGGTGCGGCCCCTCCCGAGGGGGGAGGAGCCGTTGCGGTCAGGGCAGCCGGATCGGCACGACGGGGCCGGGGGCGTGCGCCTGGGGCGGGACGCCGGAGCCGCCGAGGCCCAGCGGGTCGGCGTCCTCACCGCGGTCGAGCACGTAGCAGGCGGCGATGTCGCTGGCGCGGTACTCGATGATGCGCGTGATGACCTGGTCGATCGTCTCGCGGATGCAGTAGCAGCTGCCGTCGGTCGTGATCACGACGGTGTCCGACCCGGCCTCGACCCGCTCGATGTGGTCGGGGTCCAGACGGCAGTGCTCGCCGGTGCGGCGGGTGAGGCCGATCATCGCGGTCCTCCGGGTGGGCGGGGCATCGGGCCCCGGCGGCTCCCTCGGGAGTGAGGTGCCCATGCCTTCGACCCCTCGGCGCCCCCGGTTGAGCCCGCGCCGCACGGTCCGCCCCGTCGGGGTGAGAGCCCTACGGTCGGCGCCGTGACCGCGTCGGCGCGACAGATCTGGGCCGCCGGCGTGGTCGCGGCCCGGCCGGGGGAGCGGGTGCTCGAGGTGGGCTGCGGCCACGGCGTCCTCGTGGCCCTGCTGGCCGAGCGGGCGGGCGAGGTGCTCGGCGTCGACCGCTCGCCGACGATGGTCGCCGCGGCTGCCCGCCGCAACCGCGCGGCGGTCGAGGCCGGCCGGGTGCGGCTGCAGGCGGCCGCGCTGTCCGACGCCGACCTCGGGTCCGTCCCCATCGACGTCGTCGTCTGTTTCGACGTGCGGGCGCTCACCGACCCCGCGCAGGCGGCCACGTGGGACGTCGTCGACCGGGTGCTCGCGCCCTCCGGCCGGGTCGTCGTCGCCTTCTCGGTGATGACGCCGGGGACGGCGGACGACGTCGTCGCGCCGGTCACCCGGCTGGGCGGCGCCCGCGGCCTCGGCCTCGCCGCCGTGCACCGCCGGGCGGCGGCCGCGGGCATCGGTTCTGCCGCCGTCGAGCTGCGCCGTCCCGCCGGGGCCGCGCCTCCTCCTCCCGGGTGAGGCCGGGACACCGCGCTCAAGGCGGCCCGGGCCTCCGCCGATCACCCGGTCAGGTGACGCCCGACCCCCGCGGCCCGGTGCCGGTCGCACAGGCAACAGGAGGAGACGTCGTGTCCGAGCAGTCCGTGCTCGTCGTCGAGGACACCGAGGAGATCAGGGACCTGGTCTGCACGGTCCTGCGCCGGGCGGGGATGGACGTCCGCGCCGTGGCGTCCGGTGCCGAGGCGCTGGCCGAGGTCCGGCGCGCGGCGCCCGACGTCGTCGTCCTGGACCTTGGCCTCCCGGACGCCGACGGCACCGAGGTCTGCCGGCAGATCCGCGCCGAGAGCGAGTGCTACGTCCTCATGCTCACCGCGCGCGCCGAGGAGGTCGACCTGCTCATCGGGCTGGCCGTGGGCGCCGACGGGTACATGGCCAAGCCCTTCTCGCCGCGTGAGCTGGTCGCCCGCGTGCAGGCGATGCTCCGCCGTCCGCGCATCCCCGCGCCGCGTCCCACGCCGGCCGAGGAGTCGGTGCTCCGGCTCGCCGAGCTCGAGGTCGACGAGCACAGCCGCGAGGTGCGGGTGGACGGCGTGGTCGTCGACCTGACCCGCACCGAGTTCGACCTGCTCGCCGCGCTGGCCTCGCGCCCGGGCCGGGTGCTGCAGCGCGAGACGCTGCTGCGCGAGGTCTGGCAGACCGACTGGGAGGGCAGCGTGCGCCTGGTCGAGGCGCACATGTCCAACCTGCGCCGCAAGCTGCAGGCCGCGGGGCTCTCCTCGC
This sequence comes from Geodermatophilus sp. URMC 65, assembly GCF_053502545.1. Classification (NCBI taxonomy): domain Bacteria; kingdom Bacillati; phylum Actinomycetota; class Actinomycetes; order Geodermatophilales; family Geodermatophilaceae; genus Geodermatophilus; species Geodermatophilus sp. URMC 65. Next base: position 1,431,804 of record NZ_CP199954.1, on the reverse strand, counting down.
CGTCGATCCGGACCGTGCGCGGCGTCGGCTACCGGCTCGTCGCCTGAAGAAGGACCCCCTGCCCCCCGCCACTCGCGAGCTCGCGGCGGGACCCTGCAAGGGGGGCCAGGCTCCGCTCTCAGCCGCCCGCGACGCTGCGCAGCTCGACGACGAGCTCGTGCGCCAGGACCCCGCGGCGGGCGTCTCGTGCGATGGCCCGGCAGACCGCGGCGACCTCCGGGTGGCCCAGCTGGGCGCTGGTGCCGGCCAGCGTGGCCGAGGCCCGGGCGAGCGCTGCGGCGTCCCCGGTACGGGCGCCGTCGGCGATGGCGGTCAGCCGGTCGGGCAGTGCGGCGGCGTACACCTGCTGCAGCCGGTCCATGAGCTCGGCGTCGACGTCCGCACCAGGGGCGTCGCCGGCGACGGGGGCCTGCGGTCCGGGTGCCCGGCGGGCGAGCAGGCCGACCAGCAGGGCGTCCACCGGCCGGGGCAGGCAGGCCAGGGCGCCGGCCTCGAGGACGGTGGCCCGGTCCGAGGCGTCGGCGGTGGCGGTCACGGCGAGCAGGTGGGCCCGGCAGCCGACCAGCCGGAGCCGGCGCAGCAGGGCCGGCGCCTCCCCGGCCGGGCCGTCCAGGTCGACGACGACCAGGTCCAGCTCCAGGCGCCGGGCCAGGCCGAGCGCTTCCGGGGTGCCGGCGGACTCCCGCACGTCCCACCCGGTCAGCTGCAGCAGTGCGGCGAGCGGTGCGCGGCCGGCCGTGTCGGCGCCGACGACGAGGGCGGTCGGGACGGCGCTCACGACTCGTCCTCCTCGTCCCCCGGCCGCCAGATGGCGAGCAGCAGCCAGCCGGCGAGGACCACGGGCACGCCGTGGACGAGGGCGTGGTGGACGGCGGGGGCGCGCAGGGCGGTGATGAGGTGCCCGAGCTCGGGCACGACGGCGCGGACCTCGTAGGCCGTGTCGCCCTGCAGGACGGCGGTCCAGGGGTCGGGGTGGTCGTTGGCGTCGCCCTTGGTCCGGACCGTGACGGTGCCGTCGGGGGCGCGCTGGACGTCGATGACGCGGTGGCTGACGACGCGGTGGTCGTCGATGGGGATGTGGTAGCTGATCACCATGCCCTCGATGACGTCGCTGACGACCAGCGGGGTGGTGATCACGACATCGCCGGGCTCGATGCCCGGGGCCATGCTGGCGGTCAGCATCGTCATCGTGCGGTAGCCCAGCAGGTGCGGGCCGGCGGCCAGGACGGCGAAGGCGAGGACCGCCGCGGTCACCAGCAGCCGCACCGACCAGCGTCCCAGGAACGCCAGGGCGTCGCGCAGGACGCGGAGGGCTGCCGGGGCCACCAACGGCAGCGTGCGGGCTGCCGGCGGGGTGCGGAGCGGGAGGACGGCGGTCATGGCGGTGTCCGGTTCGTCGTCGCCGGGGTCAGCGGGTGGTGGCGGCGCGCTGGACGCCGGAGAAGGTGAGGGCCAGGGTGCTGGTCTTGCCCTGGAAGGTGTTGTCGGCGGTGGCCGGCGGGGTGCTGCTGCTCACCGGGGTTCCTCCTGCGTGGGGCCGGGATCGCGGTGACCCGGGGACAGGAACGACCCTGGCCGCCCGACCGCAGGGCACCCGCCCGCCAACCACGAGGGATCCGCAAGATGGAGGGATCCCCGTGCCCCCACGGGGTCCCCCACGGTGATGAGGACGGGGTCCCCGTACCTGCGAGGGGGCCGCGGACCTCAGCGGGGGAGCGTCAGCGTGAACGTGGTGCCCCGGCCCTCGACGCTGGCGACCTCGAGGGTGCCGTCGTGCGCGGCGGCGATGGCCCGAGTGATGGCCAGCCCCAGCCCGACGCCGGGCACCGCGTGCCGCCGGGCGGTCGAGGCGCGGAAGAACCGGGCGAAGAGCTGGCCCTGCTCGCCGGCGGGGATCCCGATGCCGGTGTCGCTGACCGCCAGCCGGGCGACCGGCGTCGCGTCGTCCTGCGGGGCGTCGACGACCGCGCCGTCCGCCGTCCGCCAGGCCGACCGCAGCGCCAGGGTGACCCGGCCGCCGGCCGGGGTGAACTTGACCGCGTTGGAGACCAGGTTGTCGCAGGCCTGCCCCAGCCGGACGGCGTCGCCGTGCACCACCAGGCCGTCGTCGGGCACGTCGACGACGACCTCGACACCGGTCGCCGCGGCGGTGACCCGCACGGTCTCCTCCGCCGCCCGGACGACGTCGGCCAGGTCGACGTCCGCCGGTTGCAGGCTGAACCGGCCGGCGTCCACCTGCGCGGTGAACAGCAGGTCGCCGACCAGGCGCAGCAGCCGCCGGGCGTTGCGCTCGACGGTGCCCAGGTGCGCCCGCGACTCCTCGCCGAGGTCCGGGTCGTCGAGGACGAGCTCCAGGTAGCCCAGGATGGAGGTCAGCGGCGTGCGCAGCTCGTGGCTGACCAGGCTCACGAACTGGTCCTTCATGCGCTCGGTCGCCCGGGCCTCGGTCATGTCGGTGCCGACGAAGTTCCACCCGGCGTGCACACCGCGGTCGTCGGTGCGCGGGGTGACCGCCACCGAGACGGTGAGCTCGGCGCCGTCGGCGGCGACGTAGGTCCAGTCCCGGACGTCGCTGCCCTGCTCCTGTGCGGTGCGCACCAGGCCGGCCAGGCCGCCGCCGGCGTCGTCGAGCTCCTCGGGCAGGTGGAACTCGGTGATCGACCGGCGGCGGACGACGTCGGCGCGGGGGAGGCCCAGCATCCGCTCGGCGCCGGGGTTCCACACCCGGATCACGCCGTCCACGTCGGTGCCGATGATCGACTGCTCGGTGACCGCGTCGATGACGCTGGTCATCGTCTGGGCGCGGGCCTGCAGCATCCGGGTGGCGACCTGCAGCTCGTCGTCGCGGTGCTGCATCTGCGCCCGCAGCCCGGTGTTCTCCGCGCGCAGCCGGGCCAGCTCCTCGGCCGGCTCGGGCTCGAGGACGGTCACGCGGTTCCCCCGGAGGTCAGCTCGCGCACCTGCGCGACCAGCCCGGCGACGGGGAAGGGCGTGGCCAGATAGGCGTCGGCGCCGGCGGCCAGGCCGCGGGCGACGTCGTCGGCGGAGGCGCCGGCCGACAGCAGCAGCACCGGGACGCCGGCGGTGGCCGGGTCGGCGCGCAGCGCGGCGCAGACCTCCGGCCCGGTCGCACCCGGCATGGAGACGGCGAGGTCGGGCGGGTCGGTGCGGGCGGCGGCGAGCGCCTGCGTCCCGTCGGGGACCTCGGTGGCGACGGTGCAGCCGGCGCGGCGGACGGCGAGGCCCACCAGTGCCCGGGTGTCGTCCTCGTCGTCGGCGACCAGGACGCGCGGCGCTGCGGTCGGCACGGGTCGGGCTCCCTCGCTCGGGCGGTGTCGTCCCGGGGGACGTCGGCGCTCGCGAGGACGGACTGCAGCGCACCCGCCGGGGCCTCACCCCAACAGGGGACCCGGCCGCGGACAGCAGCGCGCCCCGCCGGGGAGGGCCCGGCGGGGCGCACTGGTGGTGGTGCAGTGGCCTCTCTGAATGGTCCCGCCGTGGCCCCGTCCCGGGCCCCACCCTGAGCGTGCGAAGGGTGGGTAGGACGGGGTCCGTCTACGGTGGGGGCAGGGAGGCCCTCGTTCAGCTGCGCGTCTGGCTCTGCACCGTGTGACGAGACTCCTGGGCCTGGCCCTGGACGTCCTGCGCGGCGGACTGGCCCTCCTGCTTGACGGTCTGGGCGGCGTCCTGCGCGGTGGACTTGACCTCCTGGACTGCCTGCTGGGCGGCGGGCTGGAGCTCCTCGCGGATCTCCTGCGCGGCATCCTTCGCCGGCTGCAGCAGCGTGTCCTTGTGCTCGCGCACCGCGGACTCGGCCTGCTCGGCCAGCTGGCGCTCCCGCTCCGAGGCCGGCAGGAGGCTGGAGACCAGCCAGCCGACGCCGAAGGCGATGAGGCCCGCGGCCAGCGGGTTGCCCTGGGCCTGGCGGACGATGGTGTCCGGGGCCTGCTGCACCGCGTGCGCGGCCTGCTGCGCGGCACCCTGAACGGACTCCGCGGCGTCGTGCGCCCGGTCCTGCACGGTGCCCGCGGCGTTCTGGGTGCGGTGCTGGGCCGTGGCCCGGGTGTCGTGGGCACTGCCCATCACCCGCTCCCGGACCCGGCCGATCCGGCCCTTGGCCGCGCTGACCCGGCGGTCCATGACGCGGGAGGGGTTCACCTTCTCGTTGAGGGCGTCGACGTCGTAGCTCAGCTCGCGCTGGGTCTGCTCGATCTGCCGCCGGATCGCCTCGGGGTCGTTGCTCGTGGTCATGGTCGGTACTCCGATGTCTGAGGGGGCCTGGGGCCGCGGGTCAGTTGGGCTTCAGAGCGCTGGGGACGTCGGACAGCGTGTCCACGGTGCGCTCGGGCTTGGGGTTCACCTGCTGCAGCTTCTTCTTGCCCATGGAGAAGGCGATCGCGCCGATGACGCCCCAGAGGACGGCGACGATGAGCGCGGCCAGGCCGGCGTCCATCACGTTCTCCAACGCCCACCACAGGGCGTTGGAGAGGAAGAGCAGCGTCAGGAACCCGGCGACCGCGGCGGCGGCCATCATGCCCACGCCCTTGCCCGCCTTCTTGGCCTCGGCCTGGACCTCGGCCTTGGCCAGGGCCACCTCCTGCCGCATCAGCGTGGAGAGGTCCTTGGCCAGCTCGCCGAACAGCTGCCCGACCGAGGTGCCCTCGACGTCGGGCCGGCCCTCGGCCGTCGTCGGCGTGCCCGCGGCCCCGCTGTGGGCGCCGTAGGACTCGTCGGGGGACACGGCGTAGTTGCCCTGGGCGTACGGCTCCTGGCCCGAGGACGAGCCGACCGGCGTCGCGCCGGAGTAGGGAGAACTCATGTGGGTCAGACCCCCTGACCGGGACGGCGGGTCGGGTCGTCCCAGCCGGCCGGGGTGGTCGGCGGGACGGCGGCGCCCGCGGGCGGGACGGTGCCGTACGGCGGCGGCGGGACGGGTGTGCCGGTGGTCCCGCCGCCGGTGGTGGTCTCGTAGGACGTCGTCTCGGCGTACCCGGAGTAGGCCGGCGCCGGGTCGACGTAGTTCGTCTGGGCGTAGCTGCTGCGGTACTGCTGCGTGCCGCTCGCCGACGAGTCGTCGCTGTGCGCGGCCTTCACGCCACTGGTGAGGCGACCGGCCAGGACACCGGCGAGCGCGGCGCCGAGCAGGAAGGTGCCGGGCCGGCGGCGGGCGAAGGCGCGGACGTCGTCGAGCAGGTCGGCCGGCTCGCGGTTCTGCAGCCGGTCGGCGAACTGCTCGACGTAGCCCGAGGCCTGCTGGAGCAGGTCGCGCGCCGGGCCGGGAGCGCCCTGGCTGCTGCCGTCGGCCAGGCCGCGCAGCTCCTGGGCCAGCGAGGACAGCCCGGAGGCGGCCTTCTGCTGCTGGGCCACGGTCTGGTGGCGCAGCTGCTGGCGCCCCTGGTGCAGCAGGTCCTGCGCCTGTCGCTGGGTCTCGTGGGCGACCTCCTTGGCCTGGTCGGCAGCGGTCGAGGCGACCTGGCTGCCGGCCTGGGCGGCGGTCTGGCCCACGTTGCGGGCCTCGTCCTTGGCCACGTCACTGGTCGACGGCGAGCCCGTCGAGGTGGTCGTGGTCGTGGTGGCCGTGGTGGCCCCGCTGGTGGCGCCCGAGCCGGTGGAGGGCGGGGGCGGGAACGGGGCATCGATCGAGTGAGTCATCGTTCCTCCTCGGCAAACGTCGTGGTCAGCCGAGGCGGTACCCGTCAAACGATCACCCACACATGGCCTGCCGACGGCCGTTCCCATCCGTGTCCGGGGACGACGGGGCACCCGGGTCGTGCTCCACGGCACCGGGGTGCGGGTGCAGGGACCGGTCGGTGGACACCCCGGACGGAGGACGGTGCGACCCCCGCGTGTCCCTCCGGCCGGCCCTGCTCCTCCCGGGCGCGGCTCCCGCCCCGGGAAAGCGACTAAGGTGAGCCTCACCTATCCGTGCTCGACCCGAGGGAGTTCCCGCCATGGCCGACAAGGCCCCGCGCCGCCCGCGCACGCCCCGGCTGGCCACCGTGCTGCGGACCTCGCGTCCGACGCCCCACCTGGTCCGCGTGGTGCTCGGCGGAGAGGGCCTCGCCGGGTTCGCGCCCGAGTACGCCGACGCCTACGTCAAGCTGGTGCTCCCGCCGGCCGGCGCGCCCTACGCCGCGCCGTTCGACATGGACGCCGTGCAGCGCGAGCACCCGCGCGAGCTGTGGCCGTGCCTGCGCACCTACACCGTGCGGGCCTGGGACCAGGCCGCCGGGGAACTCGTCCTCGACGTCGTCGTCCACGGGGACGAGGGGCTGGCCGGCCCCTGGGCCGTCGCCGCCCGGCCGGGTGACCGGGTGCAGCTGCTCGGCCCCGGCGGCGCCTACGCGCCCAGCGGGGACGCCGACTGGCACCTGCTGGCGGGCGACGAGACCGCGCTGCCGGCGATCGCCGCCTCGCTCGAGCGGCTGCCCGCGGGCGCCGCGGCCCGGGTGTTCGTCGAGGTCGCCGACGCCGCCGAGGAGCAGCCGCTGCCGCTGCCGGCCGGTGCGGAGCTGACCTGGGTGCACCGCACCGGGCTGCCGGGGGAGGCACTGGTGGCCGCCGTCCGCGGGGCCGCGCTGCCCACCGGCTCGGTGCACGCCTTCGTGCACGGCGAGGCCGGGTTCGTGCGCGAGCTGCGCCGCTACCTGCGGGTGGAGCGCGCGGTGCCGCGCGAGCAGCTCTCGGCGTCGGGCTACTGGCGCCTGGGTCGCACCGACGAGGGCTGGCGGGCCGAGAAGGCGGAGTGGAACGCCGCGGTGGAGGCCGACGAGCAGACGGTCGGCCAGGTCGCCTGAGCCTCCCGCCTCCGCGGCCCCGTCCCGCCGCCGGGTGATCAGGTGAGCTGATCGTCCGCGGTCCTGGCTCACCACCGGTGGTGAGCCAGGACCCGCGACCGTGATCCCAGCTGATCACCGGAGCGGCCCGCCCGCGGGGTCCTTCCACGGTGGAGGGGCAGGCGGGTCCTCCTACAGGGCGTCGGTGGCGAACGTGTCGCACTGCGCCGGGTCACCCGTCTCGTAGCCGGTGGTGAACCAGCGCTGCCGCTGCTCCGACGAGCCGTGCGTGAACGCGTCCTGGTCGACGGTGCCGCCGCCCAGGTTCTGCTGGATGAAGTCGTCGCCGATGCGGGCCGCGGCGTCCAGTGCCCGGTCGATGTCGTCCTGGGTGATCTCGGCGATGAGCGGCTGGCCGGACTCGTCGGGGACGGTCTCGGCGTGGTTGGCCCACGTCCCGGCGAAGCAGTCGGCCTGCAGCTCCAGCCGCACGGTGCCGCTGGCCGGGCCGGTCTCGCCCGGCGTCACCTGCTGGTTGATCCCGAGCAGGTTCTGCACGTGGTGGCCGTACTCGTGGGCGATCACGTAGGCGCTGACGAACAGCCCGCCCTCCGCGCCGAACTGCTGCTGCAGCGTGTCGAAGAAGGACAGGTCGATGTAGACCAGCTGGTCGCCCGGGCAGTAGAAGGGCCCCGAGCCGCTGGTCGCCCCGCCGCAGGAGGTCTGCACCGAGCCGTTGAAGAACACCGTGTCGGTGGGCCGGTAGTCCGGACCGAGCACGCCGGACCAGTAGTCCTGGATCGACTCGATGTCGGCCACGACGGCGCAGTCCAGCGACTCGTTGGCGTCGGCGCCGGTCTGGCACTGCTGCTCCAGCTGGGTGTTGTCCGCGGTCTGCCCCTCCCCGAGCCCGCTCAACTGGCCCAGCGCCGCGCCCGTCCCGCCCTCACCGCCACCGCCGAGGACCTGGAACAGCACGAGCACGAGGACGCCGACCAGGCCCAGCCCGCCACCGCCGACCGCGAGGCCGCGCCCTCCGCCGATGCCGCCACCCCGGCGGTCCTGCACGCCCGACGGGTCGAGGTCTGCTCCCTCGCTGTACCTCATGGCTGGGCACCCTCCCGGTCGTGTGGCACGCCGAGCCGGTGCCATCCGCAGCGGCGGTGCCCCCGACCGGGTCGGGTCATGCGCGCTCAGCGGCCTCCCCGCCGGTCGGCGTCCGGCTGGGCTGCTCGGCCGGCTCGTCGCGCAGGAACAGGTACCAGTAGGACGTCGAGACGAAGACCACCGCGCCGACCAGGTTGCCCGCGCCCGCCAGCAGCCAGTTGAGCAGCACGTCGCCCCAGCCGATGTCCGGGATGCCGGCGAACACCGCGGCCGGCAGGAAGAACATGTTGGCCACCACGTGGTCGAACCCCATGGCGACGAACGCCATGATCGGCAGGAAGACGGCGAGCACCTTGCCCGACACCGAGGACGCCGCCAGGGACATCCACACCCCCAGGCAGACCAGCCAGTTGCAGCCGACGCCGCGCAGGAACACCTGCCACGGGGACTCGTGGAGCGCCTTGGCCTCGGCGATCGAGGCCAGCCGGTCGTGCGTGAGGGCTGCACTGCCCGAGGCGCCCGGCGACCCGATGACCCCGGTCTGGACGGCGAGGAAGTAGGCGACGAACAGCGCGCCGAGCAGGTTGCCGACCAGCACCAGCGTGAGGTTCTTGCCGACGTCGCCCAGGCTCAGTCGTCCGTGCATCGCGCCCAGCGGGACCAGCATCATGTTGCCGGTGGCCAGGTCCGAGCCGGCGATGAGCACGAGGATCAGGCCGAGGGTGAAGGCCGCGCCCATGAAGAGCGTGGGCAGCGTGCCCCACGTGGCCGGGTCCAGGCCCGAGGAGACGGTGATGGCCACCAGCGCGCCGAAGGCGATGTAGGCACCACCGAGGAAGGCGCTCACGAGCACGCGGTCCCAGGTGCGGTGGATCTTCTTCGCCCCGGTCTCACTGGCGACCTGGGCCATCTCGGGGGGTTGGCGGTCGGACATCAGCGCCTCCGCGCGGGAACGGACCTCAGGGGCCGAACCGTACGACTCCAGCCCGGATCCGGCACCCGGATGCGGGCCGGGGCACCGGCCGACCTGGACGATCTAGGGTCGGCCGACACACCTCCGACACCGGGAGAGCACATGGCGGTCTCCAACCGCGTCCGTGGCGCACTGACGACGACGGTGCTGGCGACCGCGGCCACCGGCTTCCTCGCCGCCTGCGGCACGGACGAGGAGGAGCAGGAGCAGGTCGCCTACTGCACCAACGAGGACGGCGAGATCGTCGACGACGACTACTGCGACGACGACTACCGCGGCCCCGGCGCAGGGCTGTTCTTCCTCTACCTCGGCGGCTTCCGCCCCGGCCTGCCGGTCGGCACCGTGCTGCCGAGCGGCGGCACCCGGATCGACCCGCGTGACACCGCGGCCCGTCAGCGCGCCGGCCTGCCCTCGACCGGCCGGGTCGCTGCGGGCACGCGGGTCACCGGCGGCATCGGCTCGGGGGTGGGCGGCAGCGACTCCGGCAGCCGGGCCGGCACCGGCGCGGGCAGCTGAGCGCTCGGCTCCTCCGTCGAGATCACGCGATCTCGCACGTTCCGAGCCGCCACAGCGCCAAGATCACGTGATCTCGACACGGGAACGACCGCGGGGGAGGAGGGGAGCCAGATCGTGAGGCGCGTCGAGGCGGGGGTGGTGCGCCCCGGCTGGGAGGCCGAGATCGAGGCCCAGGGGCTGGTCTACAACCGCACCGAGCTGCCCGGCGGCGAGGTGCGCAGCTACTGGCGCGAGGGGCCGTTCTACGACTTCACCATGGCGGAGGTCCAACAGCTCGAGGGCTGGGTCGCCCAGCTGTTCGAGATGTGCGTGGCCGCCGGCGACCACGTGGTCGAGCACGACCTGTTCGACCGGATGGGCATCCCGCCGATCGCCCGCCCGGAGATCCGGCGCACCTGGGAGGCCGAGCCGCCGAGCGTCTACGGCCGCTTCGACCTGCGCTACGACGGGCAGGGCCCGCCCAAGCTGCTGGAGTTCAACGCCGACACCCCGACCGGCCTGGTCGAGTCCGCCGTCACCCAGTGGAACTGGCACCTGTTCACCGGGCAGGGCGCCGACCAGTGGAACGCCCTGCACGACAAGCTCGTCGCCGCCTGGCAGCGCAACCTGCTGCGCTGGGAGCGGCGCACCGGCGTCCGCCCCCGGGTGCACCTGGCCTGGACCTCGGAGGAGCGCTCCGGCGAGGACCGGATGACCATCGCCTACCTGATGGACACCGTCGTCCAGGCCGGCTACGAGGCGATCGAGCTCGTCGTCGAGGACATCGCCCTCGACGACGGGGACGGCCGGTTCTACGACCGGCAGGGCCGCCACCTCGACGTCGTCTTCAAGCTCTACCCCTGGGAGTGGCTGATCGAGGACGAGTTCGGTCCCGCTGTCCTCGCCGACGCCGCCCGTCCCGGCGGCACCACCTGGGTGGAGCCGGCCTACAAGATGCTGTGGAGCACCAAGGCGCTGCTGCCCGTGCTCTGGCAGCTCTTCGGCAGCGACCCGGCGCTGTCCCCGCTGCTGCTGCCGGCCTACTTCGCCGACGAGCTGCCGTCGTCCTGGCGGACGTACGTGCGCAAGCCGCTGTGGGGTCGGGAGGGCGCCAACGTGCAGATCGTCCGCGACGGGCAGGTGACCGTGGAGCTGCCCGGCCGGTACGGCACCGAGGGCTGGGTCGTGCAGGAGTTCGCGCCGCTGCCGGACTTCGCCGGCGTCGACGGTCCGCACCACCCGGTGCTCGGCGCCTGGGTGGTCGACGGCGAGCCGGCCGGCCTCGGCATCCGGGAGAGCGACGGGCTCATCACCGACAACCTGAGCTTCTTCGTGCCGCACACCATCGACTTCACCGCTCCGCAGGCCGGGCGCCGGTAGCCGACCTACCGTCGGGGGATGCCGTTGGAGGGTGAGTACGAACCGAGTCCCGAGGCCTGGGTGCGCGAGCAGGTCGAGCGTTACGAGGCCACCGGGGGCCGGGAGGCCAACACGCTGCGCGACACCGGCATCCCGATCGCCATCTTCTGGACCCGCGGTGCGAGGACCGGGAGGGTGCGCAAGAACGGCCTGATGCGGGTCGAGCACGAGGGCGCCTACGCGATGGTCGGCTCGCAGGGCGGCGCGCCGAAGGACCCGGCGTGGGTGGCCAACCTGCGCGCCCACCCCGACCAGGTCACCGTGCAGGACGGGCCCGAGCCGTGGGACGGCGTCGCCCGCGAGGTGACCGGCGAGGAGAAGCGGCAGTGGTGGGAGCGGGCCGTCGCGGTCTACCCCGAGTACGAGCGGTACCAGCAGCGCACCGACAGGGAGATCCCGGTGTTCGTCGTCGAGCGGGCGGACCCGGCCAATCCGGCATAGGTGAGGCTGCCCTAAGTTCTCCCGTGTCGCCGGAGGTGCCGGCGGCTCGAGGAGGACGACGGTGCGGACGAGGTGGGCGACCCTGACGGTGGCGTCGGGACTGGTGCTGGCCGGCTGCGGCTCGGCGGACGGCGGGACGACGGCATCGGCGCCGTCCACCGCGGCCGACGAGGTCCGCACGGTCGAGCACGCGATGGGCACCGCGGAGGTCACCGGCACCCCCGAGCGCGTCGTCGTCCTCGACACCGGTGAGCTCGACGCGGTGCTGGCGCTGGGCGTCACCCCGGTCGGTGCCGTGCGCACCGGGGTCAGCGACGAGCTGCCGGCCTACATCGAGGACGCCGGGGTCGACCGGGCCGCGATCGCGAACGTCGGCACGATCGCCGAGCCGGCCCTCGAGCAGATCGCCGCGCTGGAGCCCGACCTCATCCTGTCCAACGCCGTCCGGCACGCCGACATCCACGACCGGCTCTCCGCGATCGCGCCGACCGTCTTCGCGGAGGCGATCGGCGAGACGTGGGAGGACAACCTTCGGCTGGCGGGGGAAGCGCTGAACCGCTCGGACGAGGCCGAGGAACTGCTCACCGCGTACGAGGAGCGCGCCGTCGAGGTGGGCGCGCTCTACGGCGACCCGGCGGCGACCGAGGTGAGCATGGTGCGCTTCCTCGACGGCTCGGCGGTCCGGCTCTACGGGGAAGGCTCCTTCATCGGCGACGTCCTCGGCGACGTGGGCTTCGCGCGGCCGCAGGTGCAGCGCACGGCCGAGACCTTCGTCGAGGTGAGCCCGGAGCAGATCGGCCAGGCCGACGGCGACCTCGTCTTCTACGCCGCCTACGGCGGGGAGGGCCAGGCCGCCGCGGGGGAGATCACCTCCGGCGGGCTGTGGCAGGGGCTGTCCGCGGTGCAGCAGGGCCTGGCGTTCGAGGTCGGCGACGACCGCTGGTTCCTGGCGATCGGCCCGCTGGGCGCCGGTCTGGTGCTCGACGACCTGGAGCGGTTCGCGCAGCAGCTGCAGAGCTGAGCCGCGGTCAGCCGGGGAGCCGCCGGGCCAGCGACGCCGCCAGCTCGTCGTCCCCCCGGGCCCGGGCGCCGAGCAGCCCCCAGCCGAGGTCGGCGACCGCCCGGGCGCGGGTCGTCCAGGCCGTCGCGGCCGGGCCGGGGAACAGCTCGGCGCGGGCGGCGGTGGCCACCTCGCGCTGCTGCACCAGCGCCTCGCGCAGCCGGTTGTCGGCCGGGCCACCCGGCGCGGCCGCGACCGCGGCGCGGGCGGCCTCGGTCGCGGCGCGCACGGCGCTCGGCAGCCGCCGGCTGGCCGCGCGGGGCAGCAGCGCGAGCCCGACGACGAGGGCGAGGACGACGCCGACCCCGGTCTCGGCCAGCCGCTCGACCACCAGGGCGGCGCCGGAGCGGCCGGGCGCGCCGATGTGCACGAGCAGCAGCACCAGCGGCGTGATGCAGGTGACCGCCAGCACGTACTGGTGGGCGATGAGCAGCTCGACGGCCAGCTGCAGCACCGCGACCAGCAGCACCTCCACCACCACCGGGAGGTCCGCCCACACCAGCGCGCCGGCGACCAGCACGCCCAGCGCGGTGCCGACCGCCCGCTGCAGCGCCCGCACCCGGGTCGCCCGCGCGTCAGTGCCCAGCTGGACGCTCACCGCGGTGCTCGCCGCCCAGTAGGGGCTCGACAGGTCCAGCGCCGCGGCGGCGAGGCCGGCCGCCGCGGTCCCGGTGCCGGTCCGCAGCGCGGTCGCGATCTTCGGGGTGTGCCACCAGCGGGTCTCGGGGGCGCCGGTGACCGGCGGCAGGGCGACGTCGGGTCCGACGACCGGCAGCGCCCGCAGGAACCGCTGCTCGACGCCGTCCAGACGGGCCCGCAGGCTGCCGTCGCCCCGCCTGCTGCCGGTGCGGACGGCGACGTCGGCCACCCGGACCGCGTGCGCGACCGCGCCGGGCAGCGGCGCCCCCGGCCCGCCGCGCTCGACGGCGGTGACCGCGGCGTCGGCGGCGTCCAGCGACCGCCGCTCGGGGCCGGTCGGGTCCCACAGCCACGGCAGCAGGCAGCCCGCCCAGGCCAGCGTCGCCCCGGCCGCGGCGGCCAGCGCGTGCGCGGCCAGGTCGGCCGGGCCGGTGCCCAGCGCGCTCGACCCGCCGGCGACCAGCACGAGACCCAGCGGGCCGGGCGGGCCGATGCGCCAGTGCACCGTCGCTGCGGCGGCCGCGGCGGCCAGCGCGCCGCACAGCAGCGCGAGGACGACCGGGTGCCCGCCGGCCAGCGCCCCGAGTGTGCCCGCCACGGTCAGCGCGGCGCCGACGCCCGCGACGACGGCGGCCCGGCGCCGGTACGGCAGCGCGTGCCCGTAGACGGAGGTGAAGGCCGCCAGCGCCGCGGCCGAGCCGAGGTCGGCCCGGCCCAGTGCGACGCCGCAGGCCAGCGGCAGTGCCGTGCACACCGCCGCGGTGACCCCGCGCCGGCCGCCGGTCCGCCACAGCGCCGAGAGCGCGGGCAGCGGCGGGCCGAGCAGCGTGGGCAACCGAGCAGCAGCGGACACGACCACATCCTGTCCGCTGTCGGGGGCGCGGCTCCGCGGGCCTGGACGCTGCGGGTCGTCGGCGAGGAGCATGCCCGGCACGACCACCGACCGGCTGCTGCGCGCCGCCCTGCTCCTCAAGGGACTCGACGGCGGGGTCGAGCTGCTCGCCGGCGTCGCTCTCGCGCTGGTGGGCCCCCGGGAACTCGGGGAGCTGACCCGTCGGGTGGTCGCGCACCACCTGCTGGGCAGCCCGCGCGGCGCCCTGGCCGAGCGGTTCACGGCGGGCGAGGCCGCGCTGGTCGGGAGCGACCACGCCTTCGCCGTCGCCTACCTGACCCTCCACGGCCTGGTGAAGCTGGGCCTGGTCGTGGCGCTGCTGCGCGAGCTGCGGCCCGCCTACCCGGTGGCGATCGGCGTCCTCGCGGTCTTCGTCGGCTACGAGGCGTACCGGGCGGCACGGACCGGGTCGTCGCCGCTCTGGGCCGCCGCGGCGCTCGACCTCGCGATCACCGTGCTCGTGGTGCGCGAGTACCGACGCCTCACGGCAGGGCGGCCGCCGCCGCGGGGATCGCGGCGGCGACCTCGTCGGAGAACGTCGTGAACGGCGTCGCGACGACCGTCCGTCCTGCTCCGCGGCCCTGCCACGCCCAGGTGCCCAGCACCCGGCCCCGGTGGACGACGGTCGGCCGGAAGACGCCGTTGCCGCCGGGCACGATCCGGTCGGCGAACTCGGGCGGGACGGCGCAGCTGCGGTCGGCGTAGCCGAGGACGAACTCGTCGAAGCCGGGCAGCAGGAACAGCCCGGCGGCCTCCGCCCGGTGGGTGGCCAGCACGTCGGCGGTCTCCGGCGCCAGCAGGTGCTCGCGGCCGTCGACCTGCACGGCCGCCAGCCGGTCGCGGACGGCCGCCACCCCGGCGCGGACGTCGGTCACGGTCAGCCCGGCCCAGCGGGCGAGGTCGGCGACCGTGGCCGGGCCGTGACCGCGGAAGTAGCGCAGCGCGAGCTCGGCCAGGCCGGCGTCCCGGTCCAGCCGCCGCGGTGCGCTCACCCACTCGTCGAGCAGCACGAAGGCCTGCTCGCCGCCCGCCATCGGCCCGAGGCAGAGGGTGCCGGTCTGCGCCAGGTACCAGAGCAGGTGGTAGCCGCGCTGCCCGGTGACGTCGACACCGCCGTCGGCCAGGACGGCGAGCAGCTCCTTGCGCCCGCAGCGGCGCCCGCCGCGCAGTGCCGCGGTGACCACCTCGCGGGCCCGCTCGGTGTCGGTCTCGGTGACGCCCAGCACGGCTCGCCGCCTGGCCGCTCCCGCCAGCACCCGCGGACCGCACAGCTCCAGCAGCCAGTGCAGGTCCTCGGCCGGCACCAGGTGCAGGGTGCTGCGCATCGGCCAGGAGCGGACCACCTCGCCGGCGTCCAGCGCCGCCTCCACGCCGGCCCGCGTGCGCGCCGCCGTCCGCAGGGCCACCGAGGTCAGCGCGCCGGGCAGGTCCTGCCCCTGCACGCAGGTGAGCAGCCGGACCGCCTCGGTCGCCGTGGCCGGGGGCGGCCCGGCGACCCGCTGGGCCACCAGCCGGAGCAGCGCCAGGTCGCGGGACGTCGTCATGTCCGGGGAGCCTGCCAGCGGGGTGCGACGGGACCGGCGGCTGACACACTCCGCGCGTGCAGGCAGCGGACTGGGACGCGCGCTACGCCGAGCAGCAGCAGTGGTCGGCCGAGCCCAACGCGCTGGTGGCCGAGCTGCTGCGGGACCTGCCGCCCGGCGCGGCGGTCGACCTGGCAGCGGGGGAGGGACGGCACGCGCTGTGGCTGGCCGGGCTCGGCTGGCGCGTGACGGCGGTCGACTTCTCCGCCACCGGGCTGGCCCGGGGTCGCAGCCGGCCCGGTGCCGACCGCGTCACCTGGGTGACCGCCGACGTGCTCGAGTGGGACACACCGCCCGGGTCCCTCGACCTCGTGCTCGTCGCCTACCTGCACCTGCCGGAGGCGGAGACCACCGCCCTGCTGCGCCGGGCGGTCGGCTGGCTGCGACCGGGCGGGCGGCTGCTCGTCCTCGGCCACGACGCCGACAACGTCGTCCACGGCGTCGGCGGACCGCAGGACCCGGCGATCCTGCACAGCGTCCGGCGGCTGGCGCCGGTGGCCGAGCTGCTCGACGTCGACCGGCTGGAGCAGGTGCGCCGGCAGACACCGGCGGGCACCGCGCTCGACACCCTGCTGCTGGGCCGCCGCCGCGGCGGGTGAAGGACCCCCTGCAGGGCTGGAGGTAGCGTGCGGCCCGTGATGGGGATGGGCGGGGCCGGCGGCCCGGACGCGCAGCGGCGCCGGCGGCTCGTCGCCGCCCTCGTGGTGCTCGCGATGCTGCTCACCGCCGCGGCCACGGTGCTGTCGATCGCGCTGGGCTGAGGAGGTGGTCGTGGACGCCGGGATCGAGGACTGGTTCGCCGCGGCGGGCCCGCGCGAGACCGAGCTGCGCGCCGCCGACGCGCTCGTCGGGGCCGCCGCACCGGGCATCGACCGGCAGCTGGTGCCGGTCGGATCCGGGCACGTGCTCGGCTACGGGCTCATGCCCTACCGGCCGCGCTCGGCACGGGAGACGACGACCTGGCCGCTGATCGCCCTCGCGGCGCAGAAGCGGCACCTGTCGCTCTACGTCTGCGCCGTCGTCGACGGGGTCTACCTGGCCGAGTCCCGCGCCGACCGGCTGGGCCGGGTCTCCTGCGGGAAGAGCTGCATCCGCTTCTCCTCGCTCGACCGGGTCGACCGCGACGAGCTGACCGCGCTGCTGCGGGACGCCGTCGCCGCGACGGTGGCCGGCGCGAACGCCTACTCCTCGGGCTGATCGGCCCGCCGCCGGGCCGGGGGACCGGCGAGTGCCGCGCCGGTGAGGTGCGTGGCGAACCAGTCGCGGGCGAGCTCGGCGGCCGCGCGCAGCGTGCCCGGCTCCTCGAACAGGTGCGAGGCGCCGGGGACGACGGCCAGCCGGTTGGTGCACCGCAGCCGGATCTGCGCCTCCCGGTTGAGCTCGAGCACCTGCTGGTCGTGGCCGCCCACGACGAGCAGCGTCGGCGCCCGCACCTCGGCCAGCGCCGGGCCGGCCAGGTCGGGGCGCCCGCCGCGGCTGACCACCGCCCGCACGGCGTCGTCCCGCGCCGCCGCCACCAGGGCCGCCGCGGCGCCGGTGCTCGCGCCGAAGTACCCCAGCGGCAGGCCGGCGCAGGACGGTTCGGCCGTCGCCCAGCGGGCCACCGCGGCCAGCCGCCCGGCCAGCAGCTCGACGTCGAAGACCGGGCCGCGGGCGGTCTCCTCGGCCAGGGTGAGCAGGTCGACCAGCAGGGTGGCCATCCCCGCGCAGCGCAGCACCTCCGCGACGGCGCGGTTGCGGGGGCTGTGCCGGCTGCTGCCGGTGCCGTGGGCGAAGACGACCAGCCCGCCGGCGTGCTCGGGGACGGTCAGGTGCCCGGGCAGTCCGCCGGGGCCGGCGTCGGCGACCACGTCCTCGTCCCGCGGGGTGGGGACCCCCGCCGCGGGTGCCGGGGCCGGACGGCGCAGCAGCGCGAGGACCTCCTCCTCGTCGGTCGCCCGGAAGTCGGCGTAGGCCTGCCCGACCGCGGTGAAGTGCTGGGGGCTCTCCAGGCAGACCACCTCGTCCACGGTCGGCGCGATCTCGGCCAGGGCGCGCGGCGAGCCGACCGGGACGGCCAGCACCACGTGCGCCGCGCCGTGGGCCCGGACCACCGCGCAGGCGGCCCGGGCGGTGGCGCCGGTCGCGATGCCGTCGTCCACCACCACCGCCGTCCGGCCCTCGAGGGACAGCCGCGCCCGATCGCCGCGCAGCCGCCGGGCCCGCCGTTCGAGCTCGGCCCGCTCGCGCCGCTCGACGTCGGCGAGGGTCGCCTCGTCGACCCGGGCGGCGTCCAGCACGTCCTCGTTGAGGACGACCACGCCGTCCTCACCGACGGCGCCCATCGCCAGCTCCGGGCGCCGCGGCAGGCCGAGCTTGCGGACCAGGACGACGTCCAGCGGAGCGCCCAGTGCGCGCGCGACCTCGGCGGCCACCGGCACCCCACCGCGGGGCAGCCCGAGCACGACGACGTCCCGACCGGCGAGCGGCGCCATCCGGCGCCCCAGCTGCCGACCCGCGTCACTGCGGTCCTGGAACGGCACCCGAGCCTCCTCGCGTCGGACCCCATGCTCACCCTCGTCCCGCCCGATCGCGATCCGCAACCCCGGGTTGCACGCATGACCTTGGTCCCTGGTGTGCGCGGCCCCCGCCAGTCACCGTTGGTCGCCGGCGCCGATGGCGCCCGGCCGGACCTGACCCCGCGCGCACGGAGGCGCCCCCGCATGACGCAGACCGACGACCCCGCCGTCGAGCAGGCCGTGGCCCGACTCGCCGACGAGTTCCGGACGCGGCTGCGCCCGCAGGTCATCGGCACCGTGGTCCGCACCTGCCGTCAGGACCTCAGCGGGGTGCCCGCCACCGCGCTGCCCGAGCTGGTCGAGCGGCTGGCACGGGAGCGCCTCCAGTCCGTCGCCTGATGAAGGACCCCCTGCCCCCCACCGCTCGCAGGCTCGCGGCGGGGCCCTGCAGGGGGCCGCGAAACCGGTTGCCACCGCCCGGACGATGACGGCGTGGGCTCAGTCGACGTGACCGGGGTGCGGCACACGCTGCCCGACGGCCGG
Source organism: Geodermatophilus sp. URMC 65 (assembly GCF_053502545.1). Taxonomy (NCBI): domain Bacteria; kingdom Bacillati; phylum Actinomycetota; class Actinomycetes; order Geodermatophilales; family Geodermatophilaceae; genus Geodermatophilus; species Geodermatophilus sp. URMC 65. The sequence continues at coordinate 1,413,378 of NZ_CP199954.1, read as the reverse complement.
GTGCTGCTCGACGGCGTCTCCTTCCGGGTCGGTGACGGTGCCCGTGCCGCCCTGGTCGGCGAGAACGGGGCCGGCAAGACGACGCTGCTGCGGATCGTCGCCGGCGACCTGGTCCCCGAGGCCGGGACGGTGGCCCGCAGCGGCGGCCTCGGGGTGATGCGCCAGTTCATCGGCTCGGTCCGCGACGACACGACGGTCCAGCGGTTCCTCGTCGAGCTCGCGCCGCCGGCCGTGCGCGCCGCGTGGGACGCGGTCGAGGCCGCCGAGCTCACCCTGATGGAGACCGACGACGACGCGGCCCAGCTGGCCTACGCCGACGCGCTCGCGCAGTGGGGCGACGCCGGCGGCTACGACGCCGAGGTCACCTGGGACACCGTCACCGTCGCCGCGCTCGGTGTCCCGTACGACCGGTGCAAGTACCGCGAGCTCTCGACCCTCTCCGGCGGGGAGCAGAAGCGGCTGGCGCTGGAGGCGCTGCTGCGCGGCCCGGACCAGGTGCTGCTGCTCGACGAGCCGGACAACTACCTCGACGTCCCGGGCAAGCGCTGGCTCGAGGAGCGGCTGCGGGAGACCCGCAAGACCGTGCTGTTCGTCAGCCACGACCGGGAGCTGCTGGCCCGCGTCGCCGACCGGGTGGTCACCGTCGAGGGCGGGACGGCGTGGGTGCACGGCGGCGGGTTCAGCGACTACGCGCAGGCGCGGACCGCCCGGCACGAGCGGATGGCCGAGCTGCGCCGGCGCTGGGACGAGGAGCACGCGCGGCTGGTCGAGCTGGTGCGCACGCTGCAGCAGCAGGCGGCCAACTCGCCGGACATGGCCTCCCGGTACCGGGCCGCGCAGACCCGGCTCGCCAGGTTCGAGGCCGAGGGCCCGCCCCCGGAGCGGCCGCCGGAGCAGCGGGTCGCGATGCGGCTGCGCGGCGGGCGCACCGGCGTGCGCGCGGTCATGGCCGAGCAGCTGGGGCTCACCGGCCTGATGCGGCCGTTCGACCTGGAGGTCTGGTACGGCGACCGGGTCGCCGTCCTGGGGGCCAACGGCGCGGGCAAGTCGTACTTCCTGCGGCTGCTGACCGGCCAGGACGTCGCGCACACCGGCGCGTGGCGGCTCGGCGCCCGCGTCGTCCCCGGCTTCTTCGCGCAGACCCACGCGCACCCGGACTGGCTCGACCGGACCCTGGTGGACCTGCTGTGGCACGGGGAGCCGGGCCGCCCGGGCGTCGACCGGGGCCGGGCCATGGCCGCGCTGCGCCGCTACGGGCTGGCCGCATCCGGCGACCAGACGTTCGGCACCCTCTCCGGCGGGCAGCAGGCGCGCTTCCAGGTGCTGCTGCTGGAGCTGTCCGGCGCCACGCTGCTGCTGCTCGACGAGCCGACCGACAACCTCGACGTGCTGTCGGCCGAGTCGCTGGAGGAGGCGCTCGCCGCGTTCGAGGGCACGGTGCTCGCCGTCACCCACGACCGCTGGTTCGCCCGCTCCTTCGACCGCTTCCTGGTCTTCGGCGCCGACGGCCGGGTGTACGAGACGACCGAGCCGGTGTTCGACGAGACGCGGGTGCAGCGCGCCCGCTGAAGCAGGACCACCGGTCGACCGTGTGTGTGATGGTTGCCACCCGGCCGACCTCGGCGTGGGGTCGGGGCCGGCACACGCCGTCCAGGCCAGGAGGTGTCCCGTGGAGGCGGACGAGATCCGTGCGGTGATGGAGGACCCCGTCGCGCGTCGGCTGCTGGCGTCGGTGAACCCCGCGCGGCTGGCCTACGTCGCGCGAGACGGGACGCCGCGCGTCGTCCCGGTCGGCTTCCACTGGAACGGCGTGGCGATCGTCATCGGCACGGTGCCCGGGTCGGCGAAGGTGGCCGCCCTGCAGGCCCGTCCCGCCGTGGCTTTGACGATCGACACCAGCCCACCGACCTGGCCACCCAACGTGCTGCTGGTGCGCGGGACGGCCGAGGTCTCGCAGGTGGACGGCGTCTTCCCCGAGTACGTCGAGGGCGCCCGGAAGCTGACGCCGGCCGAGGAGTTCCCACGGTGGGAGGCAGGCGTGCACGCGCTGTACGACCAGATGGTCCGGATCGACGTCACGCCCACGTGGGCGAGGGTCCACGACTTCGAGACCCGGATCCCGCAGGCGGTCGAGGAGCTCGCGAGGAGCAGGTTCGGCGGGTCCTGACCGTCGCCGTCGATGGCCGGGTTGCCGATGGCCCGTCAGGCCACCTTGACAGTCAGGTGGCCTGACGGAGGCTGGGGCATGGCCGACATCGACGCCCTCGACCGGGAACACACCCTCGCCACCGCCGTCCAGCGCTTCGACGAGCTGCGCGGGCGGGACTCACTGGCCGACCCCGACGACCCGGACGGGCCCCGTCCGCTGAGCCGGGCAGAGGCGCTGGAGCTGCTGGCCCTCGGCGAGGTGATCGCCCGCAAGGCCGGCCAGGGGCGGCAGCTGACGGTCCGGACGGCGCGGGGGACCGGGGCCTCGTGGGCGGAGATCGGCCGGTCGCTGGGGGCCACCCGCCAGTCGGCGTGGGAGGCGCACCGTCGCTGGATCGACGGGCAGGCCGCCCAGCACGGCGCCGTCGGCCAGATCGGCTTCGACGAGGACGACGCCGCGGCCGCCCGGGCCCTGGCCGGTGACCAGCCGTGACCACCGGCGGGTGGCTGCCGCCGCCGGCGTGTCCGACAGCCACCCACCGGTGGTCACCGCGGCGACGGCGCGCTCACGGTGCCGGCGTGCCGCCGATGTCGTCGAGCTCCTCGAGCTCCCGCGGACCGAGCACGAGCATCCCGGCGGCCAGGTTCTCCTCCAGGTGGGCCACCGACGAGGTGCCCGGGATGAGCAGCAGGTTGGGGCTGCGGGCCAGCAGCCAGGCCAGCGCGACCTGCATCGGGGAGGCCTCCAGCCGCCGGGCCACCGTCTCCAGCGCCGCGGACTGCAGCGGCGTGAAGCCACCGAGCGGGAAGAACGGCACGTAGGGGACGCCCTCGCGGGCCAGGGCGTCCACCATCGGGTCGTCGTGCCGGTGCACCAGGTTGTAGTGGTTCTGCACGCACACGACGGGAGCGATCGACCGGGCCTCGGCCAGCTGCTGCGTCGTCACGTTGCTGACCCCGAGGTGCCGGATCAGCCCCTCTTCCTGCAGCGCGGCGAGCGCCTCGAACGGCTCGGCCAGCGACCGCTCGACCGGCTCGGAGAAGCCGGGCATGCGCAGGTTCACGACGTCCATCACGTCCACGCCGAGGTTGCGCAGGTTGTCCTCGACCGCCCGGCGCAGCTGCTCGGGGGTCAGCGCCTCGGGCCACTCGCCGGCCGGGGTCCGCTCGGCCCCGACCTTCGTGACGATGGTCAGGTCCTCCGGGTAGGGGTGCAGCGCCTCGCGGATGATCTCGTTGGTCACGTGCGGGCCGTAGTAGTCGCTGGTGTCGATGTGGTCGACGCCGAGCTCCACCGCCCGGCGCAGGACCGCGACGGCGGCGGCGCGGTCGGCCGGCGGACCCATGACGTGCGGGCCGGCCAGCTGCATCGCGCCGTAACCGATCCGGTTGACCGGCCGGTCGCCGAGGGTGAACCGGCCGGAGCGTTCCGCGGTGGGGGTCGGGGTCGTCATGACCGGGCCCTACCCCGGCCGTCGGCCGGTCAGGCGGCGGCGCGGCACTCCGCGGGGACGGCGTCCGCCTCGGCCGTCGTCGGCACCCGGTCGCGCCCGTCGGCCGCCCGCACGACGACGGCGATCCCGGCGCCGGCCAGCGCCAGGGCCGCGCCCACCCAGATCGGGGCGGTGTAGCCCAGGCCGCCCGACAGCACCGCCGCGCCGAGCGCGGCGCCCAGGGCGTTGGCCGTGTTGAACGCGCCCTGGTTGGCCGCGGAGACCAGGCTGCCGCCGCGCACCCGCGCGGCCTCGATGACGCCGTTCAGCACCACCGGGCCCAGCCCGAACGCCAGCGCGCCGAACAGCACCAGCAGCACGACGGCGGCGACCGGGGTGCGGGCCACGAGGGCGAACGCGGCCAGGACGACGGCGGTGGCCAGCAGGCCGACCGTGACGAGGGAGAAGCCGTAGCGGTCGCCCAGCCGGCCGCCGACGAGGGTGCCCACGGTGGTGCCGACGCCGAAGAGCGCCAGCACCGGCGTCACCCACTCCACGGGCAGGCCGCCCAGCTCGGTCAGGATCGGGCTGACGTAGCTGTAGACGGCGAACAGCGCGGAGAAGCCGACCACCGTCAGGCCCAGCACCAGCCACACCTGACCGCGGCGGAAGGCGGCCAGCTCGGTGCGCAGGTCGCCGGGCTCGCCCAGCTCGGCCGGCATCCAGGCCCGCAGCCCGCCGATGGTGACCAGGCCGATGACGGCGATGGCGGCGAGCACCAGCCGCCAGCTGGTCTGCTGCGCGACGAACGTGCCCAGCGGGACGCCGACGACGTTGGCCACGGTCAGCCCGGTGAGCATCAGCGAGATCGCGCTGGTGGACCGCTCGGGCGCGACCAGCCGGCGGGCGGCGACCGCGCCGACGCCGAAGAAGGAGCCGTGCGCCAGGGCGGTGAGCACCCGGGCGGCGGCGAGCGTCTCGTAGGTGGGCGCGACCGCCGACAGCACGTTGCCGACGACGAACAGCACCATGAGGCCGACGAGGGTCTGCCGTGGCGGGAAGCGCACGCCGAGCGCGGTCAGGGTGGGTGCTCCCACGACGACGCCGACGGCGTAGGCGGAGATGAGCAGGCCGACCGACGGGACCGAGACCTCGAGGCCCTCGGCGATCTCGGGCAGCATGCCCATCACGACGAACTCGGTGGTGCCGATGCCGAAGGCGCCGATGGCGAGGGCGAGCAGGGCGCGGGGCACGGGGCGGCTCCAGGACGGTGCGGTATCCGGGTGGGGCTCGGACTGCGTCGTCCTGCCGGGGTGTTCCCTCCCGACCCTGCCAGGGTCCTTGGTCCCACGCCCCGATGGGGCGGGGTGCGACCGGTCACAGACCGGCCGGGCGGCCTCCCCGCGCACGACAGGGGCCGGCCGCGGTGGCCGGCCCCTGTCGCGTCGGATCAGGGCCTGAGCAGGACCTTGACCGCGCCGTCCCGCTTCTCGCGGAAGTCCGCGTAGGCCTGCGGCGCCTGCTCCAGCGGCACGTGGTGGGTGGCGAAGTCGTCGACGCCCAGCGGGTCGCCCTCGGTGAGTATCGGCAGGATGTCGGGCACCCAGCGCCACACGTTGGCCTGGCCCATGCGCAGCTGGATCTGCTTGTCGAACATCCGCATGAGCGGCACGGGGTCGGTCGCCCCGCCGTAGACGCCCGACAGCGAGATCGTCCCGCCGCGGCGCACCGCGTCGATGGCGGTGTTGAAGGCGGCCAACCGGTCGACGCCGACCACCTGCATGACCTTCTCCATGACCGCGTCGGGCACGACCGCGGTGGCCTTCTGGGCGATGCTCGCCAGCGGGGAGCCGTGCGCCTCCATGCCGACGGCGTCGATCACCGCGTCGGCGCCGCGGCCGGCGGTCGCGTCCTGGATCTGCTGCACGACGTCGTCCTTGTCCGTCGAGCGGATGACGTGCGTGCCGCGCGCGGCGGCCCGGGCGATCCGCTCCGGGACGACGTCGGAGGCGTAGACGTTCTCGATGCCCAGGTGGTGGGCGATGCGGGTGCACATGTCACCGATCGGGCCGAGGCCCAGGACGAGCAGCGTGCCGCCGGGCGGCGTCGCCGCGTACTGCACCGCCTGCCAGGCGGTCGGCAGCACGTCGGAGAGGTAGACGAACCGGTCGTCGGGCAGCCCCTCGGGGACCTTGATCGGCAGCGTGTTGCCGAAGGGCACCCGCAGGTACTCCGCCTGACCGCCCGGCACCTGGCCGTAGAGCTTGGTGTAGCCGAACAGCGAGGCGCCGAAGCCCTGCTCGCGGTTCTGCGTCGTCTCGCACTGCGACTGCAGGCCCTGCGAGCACATCCAGCAGGTGCCGCAGGAGATGTTGAAGGGGACGACGACCCGGTCCCCGGGCTTGACCGCGGTGACCTCCGGACCGACCTCGCGGACGACGCCCATGGGCTCGTGGCCCATCACGTCGCCGACCGTCATGAACGGCGCCATGACCTCGATGAGGTGGAGGTCGGACCCGCAGATGCCGCTCGAGGTGACCTCGACGACGACGTCGGTGGGGTCCTGGATGGTGGGGTCCGGGACGGTGTCCACCCGGACGTCGGCTCGGCCGTGCCAGGTCACTGCACGCATGGGGGATCGCTCCTCGGGTGGCTGTCGACGGGCTCGGGACTTGGGCCTTCTGCCCCGACGTGACGTCCATCGCGCCTCGGTGCACCGCGCCGCGGCGTGTTGCTCACCGTCGGTCAGACGGGGTCGACGCCGTGTCGACAGTCAACCGGGCGCTCCGGTGATCTCGGTCACCGATCCGGACCCTATTCCCTCGGCTAAAGGTCACGAAAAGGTCACGACGTGTTTACATGGCTCCCGTCCGCTTCCTCCGGACCCCGCACGACGACCCTGTCCCCTCCGGAAGTCAGGTGCATGAGCCAGCTCCACCACGACCGTCCCGTCCACGACGACGAGGCGGCCCCGCACACCGTCCTGACGCAGCGCCCGGGGGACGCGCCACCGTCGGACACCACCTTCGAGGAGCCGCGGCTCACCGAGGTCCCCGACCTCGCCGATCTCGCCCAGCAGGCCGAGGCCACCGCCCGCGCCGGCATGGCGGACGTCCGTCCGGTCTCCGCCGTTCCCGGCGGACGACGGGGCCGGCGCCGCAGCCGCGGGGTCCCGGCGCCGTCCCGCCGCCCGGCCGCCTACCTGGCCGCGGCGCTCGTCGGGGCCGGCGGCCTGGGCCTGCTCGCCGCCGGCGACCGCGCCATCACCCAGCAGACCGACGTGGCCGAGACCTCCTCGGTCGGCGTGGCCGAGGAGCTCGGGCTGGACGGCGCGTCGCCGGCCGCGATCCCCGAGGCCGACGCCGCCGCCCGGCTCGGTGAGCTGACCGCCAGCCGCACCGCGCGGGAGGCCGAGCAGGCCGCTGCCGCGCAGGCGCAGGCCGACGCCGACCGGCTCGCCGCCGAGGCGATCGCCGAGGCCGCCCGCCCCGAGGCGGTGCTGCCCGTCGACGGCGCCCGGCTGAGCAGCGGGTTCGGGTCCCGGTGGGGCAGGGTGCACGCCGGCCTCGACTTCGCCGCGCCCATGCTCACGCCGGAGAAGGCCGCGATGGACGGCGTCGTGCTCGAGGCCGGCCCGGCCAGCGGCTACGGCATGGCGGTCTTCGTCCAGCACGACAACGGCGACGTCACCGTCTACGGCCACATGGAGGAGATCCTCGTGTCGGCCGGCCAGGTCGTCCGCGCGGGCGACACCATCGCGCTGCTCGGCAACCGCGGCCAGTCCACCGGCCCGCACCTGCACTTCGAGGTGCGCCTCGGCGGCCTCAACGGCGAGGAGGTCGACCCGGTGCCCTACCTGCGGGAGCGCGGCGTCCAGATCTGAGCAAGGAGCCCCCTGCCCCCGCCGCTCGCAGGAGGAGGACCCCGTCCTCACCGACCCTCGCAGGCTCGGGCCAGGACCCGGGACGGGGCCAGGGTCCCTGCAGGGGGCCGCTCCAGCACGTCACCAGGCCCGGTGCGGGACACTCGGAGCGTGCGGGACGCGACGGCGGGGGAGCGGTGATGGGGCACGGACACGACCACGGCACCCCTCCGGGCACCGCGTCGGTCGTGTACCGCCGCCGGCTGGCCGTCGTCCTCGGCCTCACCGTCGCGATGGTCGCCGCGGAGATCGCCGGCGCGGTGGTCTCCGGGTCGCTGGCCCTGCTCGCCGACGCCGGGCACATGGCCACCGACGCCCTGGGCCTCGGCCTGGCGCTCGGGGCGGTCTCGCTGGCCCAGCGCCCCGCCCGCGGACGGCGCACCTTCGGCTGGCAGCGCGCGGAGATCCTCGGCGCCGTCGCCAACGGGCTGCTGCTGGTCGCCGTCGCCGGCTACGTCGTCGTGGAGGCGGTCCGCCGGATCGGGGACCCGCCCGAGATCGACTCCGGCGTGGTGCTCGCCGTCGCCGCGGTGGGCCTGGCCGTCAACCTCGCCGGCCTGGCGCTGCTGCACGCCGGCCGATCGGCGTCCCTCGCCGTCCGCGGTGCCCACCTCGAGGTGCTCGGCGACGCGCTGGGCTCGGTCGCCGTCCTGGTCGCCGCCGTCGTCGTCGCCACCACCGGCTGGACGCCGGCCGACACGGTGGCCTCCCTGCTCATCGCCGCGCTGGTGCTGCCGCGGGCGTGGTCGCTGCTGCGCGAGGCGGTCGACGTGCTGCTGGAGGCGGCGCCGCGCGGGGTCGACCTCGACGACGTGCGGGCACACGTCCTCGGGGTGGACGGCGTCGTCGGCGTCCACGACCTGCACGCCTGGACGATCACCTCGGGCCTGCCGGTGCTCTCCGCGCACGTCGTCGTCAGCGACGAGGCGCTGGCCGACGGCCACGGCGGGCGGGTGCTCGACGCGCTCTGCGCCTGCCTGGGGGACCACTTCGACGTCGAGCACTGCACCTTCCAGCTGGAGGCGGAGGCGCACGCGGGCCACGAGGCGCCGGTCCACGATTGAAGGACCACCCTTCCCCCCACGCCTCGCTCCGCTCGTATAAGGACCCTTCGCCCCCCACGCCTCGCTCCGCTCGGCGCGGGGCCCTGCGAGGGGGCCGGTCCCTCACGTCACCTGGTGGGACAGTGGGGGCGCAGGCGCACGGCGGGGCAGGAGGCAGCGGTGGACCACGGTCATCACTCGGGCATGTGGGTACCCGTGGAGCCGCCGACCTGGGGGCGGATGTTCCTGCCGCACCTCGACGGCTGGTCGTGGCTGGCGGTGCTGAGCCTGCTCGGGCTCGTCGGCTACCTCGTCGCGGTCGTGCTGCTGCGCCGCACGGGCGTGGCCTGGCCGTGGTGGCGGACGGCGTCCTGGCTGGCCGGCTGCGTCGCGCTGTTCGCGGTCACCGGCACCTGGCTCAACGGCTACAGCATGGTGCTGTTCAGCGCGCACATGGCCCAGCACATGGTGCTGTCCATGGTGGTGCCGATCCTGCTGCTGGTCGGCGCCCCGGTGACCCTCGCGCTGCGGACCCTGCCGCGCGGCAAACGGCTGGCCGGCGTCCCGCGGGCGCTGCTGCTCGACGCGCTGCACAGCCGGGTCGCCCGCGTGCTGTCGCACCCGGCGTTCACGCTGCCGCTGTTCCTGGCCAGCCTCTACGCGGTCTACTTCACGCCGGTGTTCGACGCGCTCATGGCCAACCCGGTCGGCCACCAGTTCATGCTGGCCCACTTCACCGTGACCGGGCTGCTCTTCTTCGGCCCGATCCTGGCCCAGGACCCCTGGCCCCGGACGGCGGGCCACGGCGGCCGGATCGTCGAGCTGCTGCTCCCGATGCCGTTCCACGCCTTCTTCGGCGTCGCGATCCTGATGGCCGGCTCGCTGGTGGTGGAGACCTTCGCCGACGCGCCGGCCGGCTGGGGCGTCGACCCGCTGTCGGACCAGAAGACCGCCGGGAGCATCGCCTGGTCCTTCGGCGAGATCCCGACGGTCTTCGTCCTGGCGCTGGTGCTGTTCGCCTGGATGGGCTCCGAGCAGCGGAAGGCCCGCCGCCTCGACCGGGTCGCCGAGCGCACCCAGGACGCCGAGCTCGCCGCCTACAACGAGCGCCTCAAGGCCCTCGCCGCGCGCGGCCGGTGACGTCGTCGTCCTGCCCCCTGCCCCCTGCGCCGCGCTCCCTCCGAGTCGACGGATCCCCTGCGTTGACCATGGGGTTGTTGCAGGCGACACGGCTCGGCACGCCGACGCCACCGGCACCAACCCCATGATCAACAGGGGAGGAGGGGAGTCGCTCAGCCCACGTGGACCGGCGTCCCCTCCGCCGGCAGGTCCTCCTTGGTGGCCCGGATCAGCACCGCGGACACCAGCGCGCCCAGGACCAGCAGCCCCGCGGCCCAGCTGAACGCCGTGGTGTAGCCCTCGACCTGCGCCTGGAGCCCGACCGCGGGGTCGGCCGGGTCGCCGCCTGAGGTGGCCACGCCGGTGACGTACCCGGTGATCGCACCGACCGACAGCGTCGCGAGCAGCGCGGTGCCGATGGAGGCGCCGACCTGCTGGGTGGCGTTCAGCATCGCGCTGGCCGCACCCGCGTCGTGCTCACCGGCGCCGACGAGGGCGAGGTTGGACAGCGGCACGAAGGTGAAGCCCAGGCCGAGGCCCAGCAGCAGCTGGCCGGGGAAGGCCAGCGCCCAGAAGCCGCTGTCGACGTCGAGGAAGGACAGCGTCGCCAGCCCGCCCGCGGCGAGCAGCCCGCCGAGCACCATCAGCGGCTTGGGCCCGACCCGCGGCGCGGCCGCGCTGGCGGCGCCGGCGGAGAGGAGCACGCCCAGCGTGGTCGGCAGCGAGGCCAGGCCCGCGTGCACCGGCTGGTAGCCCAGCACCTGCTGGAAGTAGAGGCTCAGGAAGAAGAACGCGCCGATCAGCCCGGCACCGACCAGCGTCGAGGTCAGGTAGGCGCCGCCGCGGTTGCGGTCCAGGACGATCCGCATCGGCAGCAGCGGGTTGCCCGAGCGCAGCTCGACGACGACGAACGCCGCCACCAGCAGGACGCCGAGGCCGATGAACAGCAGCGCGGTCGGGTCGGTCCAGCCGTTCTCCGGGATGCCGACGGCGGCGTTCTCCTGCGAGGTCTCGGCGACCAGGGTGAAGCCGTAGACGACGGCGGCGACGCCGGCGGTGACGAGCACCGCGCCGGGGATGTCGTAGCGGGTGTCCCCGGGGGCCCGGCTCTCCGGCACGATCGGGATGGCGGCCACGACGGCGACGATCGCCACCGGCAGGTTCACCCAGAAGCACCAGCGCCAGTCGGCGTACTCGGTCAGCACGCCGCCGAGCAGCAGGCCGACGGCGGAGCCACCGCCGGCGATCGCGCCGTAGACGGCGAACGCCCTGGCCCGCTCGCGCGGGTCGGTGAACAGCACGGTCAGCAGCGCCAGCGAGGCCGGCGCCAGCAGTGCACCGAAGGCGCCCTGCAGGGCGCGGGCGGCGAAGAGCATGCCCTCGTCCTGCGCGACGCCGCCCAGCGCCGAGGCGACGGCGAAGCCGGCGGCCCCGACGAGGTAGGTGCGCTTGCGACCCCAGAAGTCGGCGATGCGGCCGCCGAGGAGCAGGAGGCCACCGAAGGTCAGCGTGTAGGCGGTGACGATCCACTGCTGGCTGGCCGCGCTGATCTGCAGGTCGGCGGAGACCGCGGGCAGCGCGATGTTGACGATCGTCGCGTCGAGGATGACCAGCAGGACGGTGACGGCGATGACCGCGAGGGCCAGCCAGCGCTGCGGGTGGGGCTCGTCGCCGAGGGTGCCGGCGCCGGACGCGCGGGCGGGCGTGGGGTCTGTCATGGAGGTCCTCAGGGGTGGTGCGGAAGGGAGGGCCACGGCGGCGGGGCCCGGGGGAAGGTAGCCGCCTGCAACCATGTCCGCGTGCCGGTTTCCCTCGTGTTGACCGCGGACACGCACGTCCCCAAGCGGGCGCGTGACCTACCTCATGCGCTGTGGGCCGCGATCGACGCGGCGGACGTCGTCGTGCACGCCGGCGACTGGGTGGACGTCGCGCTGCTCGACCGCTTCGAGGAGCGCGCCCACCGGCTGGTCGCCGTCCACGGCAACAACGACCACGGCCCGCTGCGCGAACGGCTGCCCGAGGTGGCCCGCGCCGAGGTCGGCGGCATCCGGCTGGCCGTCGTCCACGAGACCGGCGACAGACGAGGCCGCGAGGCCCGCTGTGCCGCCCGCTTCCCCGACGCCGACCTGCTGGTGTTCGGGCACAGCCACATCCCCTGGGACACCACCGCCGACACCGGCCTGCGGCTGGTGAACCCCGGCTCGCCCACCGACCGGCGCCGGCAGCCGCACGGCACGTTCGTCACCGCGGTGGCCGACGACGGCGTGCTGCGGGACGTGACCTTCCACCCGGTCGTGAGGTGACGGCGGCCACCGGCGGCAGCACGGGAGGCACGGCGCGGTGGCGCCACCTCGGGGTCAGCCTGGTCGGGCTGGTCGCCGCGTGCGCGGTGCAGAACGGGCTGCCCTTCCTCACCGTCGCCCTCCGCGAGGAGGGGCTCTCCCTCGCCGCGATCGGCCTGCTGGTCAGCGCACCCACGGCCGGCCTGGTGCTCAGCCTGCTCGCCTGGGGCGCGGCGGCAGACCGGTACGGCGAACGGGTGGTGCTCAGCACCGGGCTCGGTGTCGCTGCGGCCGCCATGACCGGCGCCGCCCTGGCCGACACCCCGGTCGCCACGGGGCTGTGGCTGCTGCTCGCCGGTGCCGGCAGCGCCTCGGTGCACGCGGCCAGCGGGCGGCTGGTGCTCGGCTGGTTCCCCGCCTCGCAGCGCGGCCTGGCCATGGGGGTGCGCCAGGCGGGCCAGCCGATCGGCGTGGGGTTGGCGGCCGTCGCGTTGCCGCGGCTGGCCGAGGACGGCCCGGGGACGGCGTTCGCCGCGCTCGCCACCGGCTGCGCGGTCACCGCCGTCCTCGTCGGGGCGCTGGTGCGCGACCCGGCGCGGCCCCAGCCGGCCCCGGGTGCGCCGCGGGCAGCCTCGCCCTACCGCTCGCCGGTGCTGTGGCGGGTGCACGCGGCCAGCACGCTGCTCGTCGTCCCGCAGTTCGTGGTGGCGGCCTTCAGCTTCGACTTCCTGGTGCAGCAGGTCGGCTGGTCGACCGCCGGTGCCGGCACGCTGCTCGCGGTCACCCAGCTCGGCGGGGCGGCCGCGCGGCTCGGCGCGGGCGTGTGGTCCGACCGCGCGGGCAGCCGGGTGCGGCCGCTGCGCCTGGTCTCGGTCGCGGTGGCCGCCGTCGTCGGGGTGCTGGCCGTCGTCGCCGTCCTCACCCCGGACGTCCTCGCCCCGGCCGCCGTCGCCGTGGCCGTCGTCTGCTCCGCCGTCGTCACGGTGAGCCCGAACGGGATCGCGTTCACCTCCGTCGCCGAGCAGGCCGGCAGCGCCTGGGCCGGGCGGGCGCTGGGAGCGCACAACACCGCGCAGAACCTCTGCGCCGCCCTGACCGTCCCGCTGGCCGCGCTGCTCGTCGACAGCGGGCCCGGCTACCCGGCGGCGTTCGTGGCCGGCGCCGTGGCGGCGGCCCTGGCGGTCGGTGTCGTCCCGGGCCGGGCGGCCGAGGCGTCCTCCCGCGGCGCCCCGCGCGAGGCCGACCCGGCCACGAGCCGGTGAGCCCCCGCCGACCGTGGCCCCCGGGAGCGGTCGAGCTGCTCGCCTGCCCGGTCTGCGGGGCACCGCTGGGCGTGCGGGCCGACGACGCCGGGCTGGTCTGCCCGGCCGGACACTCCTTCGACCGGGCGCGGCAGGGGCAGGTCACGCTGCTGCCGCCCGGGCACGTCCCACCGTCCGGCGACTCCGCGGCGATGGTCGCCGACCGGGTCGCCTTCCTCGCCGCCGGCCACTACGCCGGTGTGACCCGCGCGCTGGCGGACGCCGTCACCGCGGGGGACGACGGCCAGCCCGGCGCGCTGCTCGACCTCGGCGGGGGCACCGGGCACCACCTGGCCGGTGTCCTCGACCGGCTGCCCGGCGCGGTCGGGGTGGTCCTGGACTCCTCGCGGTACGCCGCCCGCCGCGCGGCCGGCGCCCACCCCCGGGCCTTGGCGGTGGTGGGCGACGCGTGGGTCCGGCTGCCGCTGCGTGACGCCGCCGTCGACCGCGTGCTGGTGGTCTTCGCCCCGCGCAACGGCCCCGAGACCGCGCGGGTGCTGCGGCCGGGCGGGCGGCTGGTCGTCGTCACGCCCGCCGCCGACCACCTCGCCGAGCTGGTCGAGCCGCTGGGGTTGCTGCGCGTCGACCCCGACAAGGCCCGCCGGCTGTCAGCGGCCCTCGAACCGCACCTGCGCCCGGTCGCCGCGGCCGGGCACCGGGAGCGGCTGGAGCTGGACCGCGCGGCGGTCACGACCCTGGTCGGCATGGGCCCGCACGCCCGGCACCTGACGCCCGAGGGGCTGGCGGCGGCCGTGGCCGGGCTACCCGAACGGACGCCGGTGACCGTGTCGGTCGACGTGACGACCTGGACCCGGGCCGGTTGACGTGGGCCGTCAGGTCACGGTTCGGCAACGGTCTCGGGGCGATGGTGCCGCGGGGACGGCGTGCCTCCGGCGTCGCCAGGAGGTGCGTCGCAGGAACCGTCTAAGCTGCGGCCGTGACGATCGCACCGGCGCCGATCGTGAGCCGGCCGAGCCCGGTTCACCAGGCCGAGAAGGGCTCGCGGCTCTCGAACCTGCTGCGGACCACCGACCACAAGACCATCGGCCTGATGTACCTGGCCACCTCCTTCGTCTGGTTCGTCATCGGCGGGCTGATGGCGATGCTCATGCGCGGGGAGCTGGCCCGGCCGGCTCTGCAGTTCCTGTCGCCGGAGCAGTACAACCAGCTGGTCACCATGCACGGCACGATCATGTTGCTGTTCTTCGCGACGCCGCTGTTCTTCGCGTTCGCGAACCTGGTCATGCCGCTGCAGATCGGCGCCCCCGACGTCGCCTTCCCGCGGCTGAACTCCTTCTCCTACTGGCTGTTCCTGTTCGGCAGCACGATCGCGGTCTCGGGGTTCTTCACCCCCGGTGGCGCGGCCGACTTCGGCTGGTACGCCTACACCCCGCTGTCCGACGCGACCAACAGCCCCGGCGCCGGTGCCGACCTGTGGATCGCCGGCCTGGCGGTGTCCGGCCTGGGCACCATCCTCGGTGCGGTCAACTTCATCACGACGCTCGCCTGCCTGCGGGCGCCGGGCATGACGCTGTTCCGGATGCCGATCTTCTGCTGGAACACCCTGGTCACCAGCCTGCTGGTGCTCTTCGCCTTCCCGATCCTCACCGCCGCCCTGTTCGCTCTCCTGGCGGACCGGCAGCTGGGTGCCCTCGTGTACTCGGAGGAGAACGGGGGGCCGATGCTGTGGCAGCACCTGTTCTGGTTCTTCGGGCACCCCGAGGTCTACATCATCGCGCTGCCGTTCTTCGGCATCGTCACCGAGATCATCCCGGTGTTCAGCCGCAAGCCGCTGTTCGGCTACAAGGGCATGGTCTTCGCGACCATCGCCATCGGCGCCCTCTCGCTGACGGTGTGGGCGCACCACATGTACGCCA
Organism: Geodermatophilus sp. URMC 65; assembly: GCF_053502545.1. Lineage (NCBI taxonomy): Bacteria > Bacillati > Actinomycetota > Actinomycetes > Geodermatophilales > Geodermatophilaceae > Geodermatophilus > Geodermatophilus sp. URMC 65. Next base: position 1,398,253 of record NZ_CP199954.1, on the reverse strand, counting down.
CCGGCGCGATCCTGCTGCCGTTCTTCGCGTTCCTGACCTACCTGATCGCCGTGCCGACCGGGATCAAGTTCTTCAACTGGATCGGCACCATGTGGCGGGGTCAGCTGACCTTCGAGACGCCGATGCTCTTCTCCATCGGCTTCATGGTGACCTTCCTGCTCGGTGGGCTGACCGGCGTGCTGCTGGCCTCCCCGCCGCTGGACTGGCACGTCAACGACAGCTACTTCGTCGTGGCCCACTTCCACTACGTGGTCTTCGGGACCGTCGTGTTCGCGGCCTACGCCGGCGTCTACTTCTGGTTCCCGAAGCTGTGCGGCCGGATGATGGACGAGCGGCTGGGCAAGCTGCACTTCTGGTTGACCTTCATCGGCTTCCACGGCACGTTCCTGGTGCAGCACTGGCTCGGCGGTGAGGGCTTCCCCCGGCGCTACGCCAACTACCTGCCGAGCGACGGGTTCACCACGCTGAACACCGTCTCGACGATCTTCTCGTTCATCCTCGGGGCCTCGACGATCCCGTTCTTCTACAACGTGGCGAAGTCGTGGCGGTACGGCCGGCTGGCGCTGCGGGACGACCCGTGGGGCCACGGCAACTCGTTGGAGTGGGCGACGTCGTCCCCGCCGCCGCGGCACAACTTCGTGGAGATCCCGAAGATCCGCTCCGAGCGGCCGGCGTTCGAGGCGCACTACCCGCACCTCGTCGAGCGCCTGCAGCAGGAGGCACACGCCGGCAAGCGGCACGACTCCTATGTCGCCGAGCTCGGTGCCACCGGCGGTCGCCGGCAGGGACCGAACGACCCCGACCCCACCTGAGGAAGGACCACCCTTCCCCCCACGCCTCGCACGCTCGGCGCGGGACCCTGAAGGGTGGCTGTTCCAGCACCTCGCCAGGCTCGCGGCGGGACCCTGCAGGGGGCCACCCGTCCTCGCGACCTCCGCGACGCCCTGTCGGCCCCGGCCGGCGGGGCGTCGCGGCGTTCGGGGCGGGTCCTGGCCCCGCTCCGGGCCGGGGGCAGGACGCCGGAGCGCGGTGCGGGAGGATGGCTGTCGTGCCGCCCGACCCCGCCCTCCGCACGTCACCGACCGCCGTCTCCACCCCGCGGGCGCTGTTGACCGTCTCGGGAGGCGACCGGCGGGGGGTCACCGCACGGCTGTTCTCGGCCCTCGCCGCGCCTGGCGGAGAGCTCCCGCCGGTCGAGGTGGTCGACGTCGAGCAGGTCGTGGTCCACGGGCAGCTGGTGCTCGGCGTCGTCGTCGGGGCGCTGCCCGCCGAGGGCGGGCCGGTGGACGAGGGCCGGTTCCTCGCCGCACTCGAACGGCTCGCCGCCGAGGTCGCGGAGGCGACCGGGGTGCGGGTCGAGGTGGAGTCGGCCGCCGACGCGGGCCTCGACGCCGCCCCGGAGGGCCGCCCCCACCACGTCATCCTGCTCGGCCGCCCGGTGCCCCCGGAGGCCGTGGCCGGCGCCGCGGCGGCCATCGCCGGTATCGGCGGCAACATCGAGGCGATCCGCCGGCTGTCGGACTACCCGGTGACCAGCTTCGAGCTGACCGTCTCCGGCGCGGAGGCCACCGAGCTGCGCACGGCTCTGGCCTCGATCGCCTCGACCAGCGGCGCCGACATCGCCGTCGAGCAGGTCGGCCTGGCTCGCCGCAGCAAGCGGCTGATCGTGCTCGACGTCGACTCCACGCTGGTCCGCGGCGAGGTGATCGACGAGCTCGCCGCGCGCGCCGGGCGGGCCGCCGAGGTCGCGCGGATCACCGCCGCCGCCATGAACGGGGAGCTGGACTTCGCCCAGTCGCTGCGGGCCCGCGTGGCCGCGCTCGAGGGGCTGCCGGTCGAGGTGCTCGACGAGGTCCGCGAGACGCTGGTGTTCACGCCGGGCGCGCGCACGCTCATCCGCACCCTCAAACGGCTCGGGTTCCGCTGCGGCATCGTCAGCGGTGGCTTCACCCAGATCACCGATCCGCTGGCCGAGCAGCTCGGCCTGGACTTCGCTGCCGCCAACACCCTCGAGGTGGCCGACGGGCGGCTCACCGGCGGTCTGGTGGGGGAGATCGTCGACCGCGCCGGCAAGGCCCGCGCGCTGGCCCGCTTCGCCGACCGGTACGACATCCCGCTGGACCAGACCGTGGCCGTCGGCGACGGCGCCAACGACCTCGACATGCTCAACGCCGCCGGGCTCGGCATCGCCTTCAACGCCAAGCCCTACGTGCGCGAGCAGGCGCACACGGCGCTCAACCAGCCCTACCTCGACGCCGTCCTGCAGGTGCTGGGCTTCACCCGCGACGAGGTCCTCGACGCTCTGCCGGTGTCGTCCTCCGGATGACACCGCGGCCAGGTACCCTCCCCGAGCTGCGCTGAGCCCTCCCCGCCCCTCCTCGCGGAGGCCTCCGGCCCCCACTCGTCGGGACACCTCGCAGGGCGGCTCCCCGGAGCCACCGCGCCGGACCGCCCCGCAGGCGTCACGCGGTCAGCCGCGGTGGACGGTGCCCTCCAGGTCGACGCCGGCCGTGCGCAGCTGGTCGAGGGCGGCGTCCGTGGTCGCCTCGCTGACGCCCGCGGTGAGCGGCAGCAGCACCCGGGTCGCGAAGCCCTCGCCGACGGCGTCCAGCGCGGTCGCCCGCACGCAGTGGTCGGTGGCGATGCCGACGACGTCCACGGCGACCACCCCGTGCGCGCGCAGCCAGTCGGCCAGGAGGACGCCGTCCGAGCGCCCCTCGAAGCCGGAGTAGGCCGCCGCGTACTCGCCCTTGTCGAAGACCGCCTCGATGGGGGCACGCTCCAGTCGGGGGTGCAGCTCGACGCCGTCCGTACCGACCACGCAGTGCGCCGGCCAGGTCTCCAGGTAGTCCGGCTCCTCGGCGAAGTGGCCGCCGGGGTCGACGTGGTGGTCGCGGGTGGCCACCACGTGCGCGTAGTCGGCGGCGTGCGCGCGGACGTGCGCGCTGATCGCGGCGGCGACGTCCGCCCCTCCGGCGACGGCGAGGCTGCCGCCCTCGCAGAAGTCGTTCTGCACGTCCACGACCACCAGGGCGCGGGTCATCGGTCTCCTCCTCAGGCCGTCAGGGTGTCGATGGCGCAGTCCCCGCGGGACAGCGCGAACGCCTCCGCGGGCATCGCCTCGCGCGCCTGCTGGTGGTGCGCTCGGGCGGCGGCCAGCGCCTCGCGCGGTGTGGCCGGGGTGCAGATCTCGCCGCCCCGGACCAGCTCCACGATCAGCGGCCGGTCGCCGTCCCGGGGCAGGACCGGCTCGCTCGTGACCACCTCGGCGGTCGCCGTCCCGGACGCGTCGTGCCGGCGGACGGCGGACTTCCGGCCGCCCACCGACGGCTTGCCCAGGGACCGCTTGGCCACCGGGACGCCGTCGCGCTCGACCAGCTTGTAGACCATGCCCATCGTCGGTGCGCCGGAGCCGGTGACCAGCGACGTCCCGACGCCGTAGCCGTCGACCGGCGCGGCCATCATCCCGGCGATGGCGTACTCGTCGAGGTCGCTGGTGACGATGATCCGCGTGCGCGTGGCGCCGAGCTCGTCGAGCAGCTCGCGGGCGTGGGTGGCGAGCGTGGGCAGGTCGCCGGAGTCCAGCCGGATGGCGCCGAGCTCCGGGCCGGCGACCTCCACCGCGGTGCGGATGCCCTGGTCGACGTCGTAGGTGTCCACCAACAGCGTCGTGCCGACGCCGAGCGTGGCGACCTGGGCACGGAAGGCCGACTCCTCGTCGTCGTGCAGCAGCGTGAAGGCGTGCGCGCTGGTGCCGGTCGTGGGCACCCCGTAGCGGTGGCCGGCCTCGAGGTTGGAGGTCGAGGCGAAGCCCACCAGGTACGCGGCGCGGGCGGCGGCGACCGCGGCCCCCTCGTGGGTGCGCCGCGACCCCATCTCGATGCACGGCCGCTCGCAGGCCGCGGTGACCATCCGGGCCGCGGCGGAGGCGATCGCGCTGTCGTGGTTGAGCACCGAGAGCACCAGGGTCTCCAGCAGCACCCCCTGGGCGAACGGTGCGCGGACGGTCAGCACGGGGGAGCCGGGGAAGAACAGCTCGCCCTCGGCGTAGCCGTCGACGTCCCCGCTGAAGCGGAACCCGGCCAGCCAGTCCAGGAGCCGGGAGTCGGTGAGCCCCTGCTCCCGCAGCGCGGCGAGGTCCTCGTCGGTGAACCGGAAGTCCGGCAGCGCTTCCAGCAGCCGGCCGGTGCCGGCGAGCACGCCGTAACGCCGCCCGTGCGGCAGCCGGCGGGCGAAGGTCTCGAACACGCAGTCGCGGTCGGCCGTACCGTCGGCCAGGGCCGCGGCGACCATGGTGAGCTCGTACCGGTCGGTGAGCAGGGCGGGACCCGTCGGCATGGCCCCGGAGCCTAGGCGGGGCCGCGCAGGTCCACCGCCCGGGCGGGTCTCCTACAGTGGAGCCGTGGCCGGACCACTCGCGCCGACACGGACGCCGGAGGAGACCGTCGAGGAGCACGGCGACCTCGACCGTCCCTGGGTCACCATCGTCTGGAACGACCCGGTCAACCTCATGACCTACGTGACCTACGTGCTGCAGGAGCTGTTCGGCTACGACGAGCCGACGGCGACCACGCTGATGCTGCAGGTGCACGAGGAGGGCCGGGCGATCGTGAGCTCCGGCCCGCGGGAGAAGATGGAGCACGACACCAGCCGGTTGCACGCCTACGGCCTGTGGGCCAGCTACCAGCAGGACTCGTGAGCGAGCTTGCGAGCTCACGCAGGGCCACAGCAGGCCGGGCCCATGCGGGCGACGAGCGCCAGCGAGGAGACCGCATGAGGCCCTTCCGCCGCAAGGGCGACGAGCTGGTGGCCCGGCTGGAGCCGGCCGAGGTCCGCATCCTCGCGCTGCTGCTCGACCAGCTCGAGCAGCTGCTCACCGCCGACGCCGAGGACGTCACCGGCGACCCGGTGCTCGACCGGCTGCTGCCCGCAGGCCACCGCAGCGACCCCGAGCTGGCCGCCGACTACCGCGAGCTGACCGAGTCCTCGCTGCGTGCGGGCAAGGCCGACGACCTGGCCACGGTCCGCGCCGGCCTGCCACCGGACGGCGGGACCGTCCGCCTGGACCGCGAGCAGGCGACCGCCTGGCTGCGCACCAGCAACGACCTGCGCCTGGCGCTGGGCACCCGCCTCGACATCCAGGAGGACACCGAGCCGCCGGAGGACCTCGCCAGCGAGGAGGGGCAGCAGCTGGCCGTGTACTACTGGCTCACCGGGCTGCAGGGGTCGCTCGTCGACGCACTCGCCGCCGGTCGCGCCGGCCGAAGGTGAGCACGACCAGCACCGCGATCAGCAGGTCGAGCACGAAGAACACCGACACCAGACCCGGCATCTGCAGGTCCCGCACGATCGCCCCGACGGCGCTGACGAGGACGACGAGCGAGAGCCCCCCGACCAGCAGCAGGGTCAGCAGCCGGCCGGTGACCAGCAGCACCAGGGAGATCCGGTCGGCGGTGACGTCGCTGCTGTAGTGGCCGCTGCGCTGGCGCAGTCCCACCGCCCCGCCCAGCAGTGCGGGCACCGCCACGGCCAGCACCCCGGCGATCATCAGCAGCTCCAGGACCACGAACGGGCACCGTATCGGCCGGCCCCGTCCAGGGCACCGCCCCGAGCCCGCGAGGGATGGGAGGACGGGGTCCTTCTAGACTGGGGGCGTGCTGCGCATCGACCGCGCGACCTACGACGCCATCGTGGCCCACGCCCGGGAGGACCACCCGGACGAGGCCTGTGGCGTCGTCGCCGGCCCCGAGGGCAGTGACCGCCCCGAGCGCTTCATCCCGATGCTCAACGCCGCGCGGTCGCCCACGTTCTACGAGTTCGACTCCGGCGACCTGCTGCGGCTGTACCGGGAGATGGACGACCGGGACGAGGAGCCGGTGGTGATCTACCACTCGCACACCGCGACCGAGGCGTACCCCTCGCGGACCGACATCAGCTACGCCTCGGAGCCGAACGCGCACTACGTCCTGGTGTCCACCCGCCACCACGGGGGGCAGACCGGCCTGGCCGGCGACGAGGTCGAGTTCCGCAGCTTCCGCATCGTCGACGGCGTCGTCACCGAGGAGGACGTCGAGGTCGTCGAGTCCTACCTGTTCGGCCACTCGCCGACCACCGTCGTCTACGACTGAAGGAGGCCCCGTCCCGGGGCTCCGGCCCCGTCCCGGGTCCGCCCCGAGCCTGCGAGGTGGGGAGGACGGGGTCCTTCCCCGGGGGGTGAGGAGGACGGGGCCTCCTGCGGGCGCCCCGGAATGACCCGGCGGTCCGCGGGCGTTCCCCGACCAGACGCACGTCCCGCTGCGCGCTCGCGCAGCAGCAACCCGAGTCCTGAGGAGAACAGCACGCCATGGCCATCGAGGTCCGGATCCCGACCATCCTGCGCACCCACACCGGCGGCAACAAGACCGTCGAGGGCCACGGGGACACCCTGGCCGCGCTCGTCGACGACCTCGACGCCAAGCACCCGGGCCTGAAGAACCGCCTCGTCACCGAGGAGGGCAAGCTGCACCGCTTCGTGAACGTCTACGTCAACGACGAGGACGTGCGCTTCACCGGTGCGCTGGACACCCAGGTCAAGGACGGCGACTCGGTCACCATCCTCCCGGCGGTCGCCGGCGGCTGCTGAGCGCCCGTCGCTCGCAGCACCCCCGCCCGTCTCCCGGAAGAGCACCCCCCATGGCCCGCTTCGCCTCCCTGGTCGACTCGCTCGGCAACACCCCGCTCGTGGGGCTGCCGAGCCTGTCGCCGTCCCCTGACGTCCGGCTGTGGGCCAAGCTCGAGGACCACAACCCCACCGGCTCGATCAAGGACCGGGCCGCCATCTCGATGATCGAGGCGGCGGAGAAGGAGGGGAAGCTCAAGGCGGGCGACACCATCCTCGAGCCGACCAGCGGGAACACCGGGATCTCGCTGGCGATGGTGGCCCGGCAGCGGGGCTACCGGCTGATCTGCGTCATGCCGGAGAACACCTCGATCGAGCGGCGCCAGCTGCTGGAGATGTACGGCGCGCAGATCATCAGCTCGCCGGCCGCCGGCGGCTCCAACCAGGCCGTCGCCGTCGCCAAGGGACTGGCCGCCGAGCACGACGACTGGGTGATGCTCTACCAGTACGGCAACCCGGCCAACGCCGAGGCGCACTACACCGGCACCGGTCCGGAGATCCTCGCCGACCTGCCCTCCATCACCCACTTCGTCGCGGGCCTGGGCACCACCGGCACGCTCATGGGCGTGTCCCGCTACCTGCGCGAGAAGAAGCCCGAGGTGCGGGTCATCGCGGCCGAGCCGCGCTACGGCGAGCTGGTCTACGGGCTGCGCAACATCGACGAGGGGTTCGTCCCCGAGCTCTACGACCCGGAGCTGCTGGACTCCCGGTTCAGCGTCGGGCCGCAGGACGCCGTCCGCCGTACCCGGCAGCTGGTCGAGCAGGAGGGCATCTTCGCCGGCATCTCGACCGGCGCGATCCTGCACGCCGCCCTGGGCATCGCCGACAAGGAGGTCGCGGCCGGCCGCAAGGCCGACATCGTCTTCATCGTCTGCGACGGCGGCTGGAAGTACCTGTCCACCGGTGCCTACGCGGGCACGCTGGAGGAGGCGACCTCCGCGCTCGAGGGCCAGCTGTGGGCCTGAGCGGAGTCCGGTCTCCCGGCGCCTGCAGCTAGCCTGACCTGCGTCGTTGGCGTCGCAGCAGGGGGCGGTCGAGTGAGGCTCACGGTGGTCGGCTGCTCGGGCAGCGGTCCGGGGCCGACGTCGCCCGCGTCGAGCTACCTGGTGGAGCACGACGGCTTCCGCGTGCTGCTGGACCTCGGCAACGGCGCCTTCGGGACGCTGCAGGCCCTCGCCGACCCGGCCACGGTCGATGCGCTGTACCTGTCGCACCTGCACGCCGACCACTGCCTCGACGTCGCCCCGTTCATCGTCTGGCACCGCTACTCGGGGCGCTCCCGGCGCCGGCCGGTGCCCCTCTACGCCCCGGCCGGCGCCGACCGGCGGCTGGCGGCGGCCTACTACGGGGACGGCGCCCCGCTGGAGGACGTCTTCGACTTCGCCGTCCTCACCGGCGCGCCGTTCGACCTCGGCCCCTTCCAGGTGCAGACGGTCCGTACCGCGCACCCGGTCGAGTGCCACGCCGTCCGGCTGACCGCCGGTGGCCGGTCGCTGGTCTACACCGGGGACACCGGCGCCAGCACCGCCGTCGTCGAGCTGGCCCGCGGCGTCGACGTCCTGCTGGCCGAGGCCGCGCACCCCGACGTCCCCGGGCTGCCGCCGGACCTGCACCTCACCGGCCGGGAGGCCGGCGAGCACGCCGCCGCGGCCGGTGTCGGCCGCCTGCTGCTCACCCACGTCCCATCGTGGATCGACCGGACGGCGCAGCTGGCGTCGGCGCGCGCGGTCTTCCCCGCGGCCGAGCTGGTCGAGCCCGGGGCCACCTACGAGGTCTGAGAGAGGACCCCTCTGCCCCCCGCCAGTGGGAGCCGGGGCGCGGGCGTCACCCGGGCGACGGTAGCCGTGCCCGCCGCTGTTGCCGCCCCGACCTCCGGGCGGCAGCGTGGACCGCGTGGTCGACGACGAACGGGACGGCGTCCGGCTGACCAGCCTCGATGCCCCGCTGGGTGATGGGCTGGAGGTCACCAAGGGCGAGCTGGTCGACCACCTGGACGCGTTCGCGGACCGGCTGGTGCCCCAGTTGGCCGGCCGGCCGCTGTCGGTGAAGCGCGTGCGGCCCGGCCAGGAGCCCTTCATGCAGCGCAACGTCCCCAAGGGCGCCCCGGACTGGGTGCGCACCGTCCCCGTCTGGTCGTACGGCGCGCACCGCGAGGTGCACCAGGTGCTCTGCGACGACCGCCGCACGCTGCTGTGGCTGGCCAACCAGCGGGCGGTCGAGTTCCACGTCCCCTTCTTCGTCGCGGGCGCCGAGGCGGAGCCGACCGGCATCGTGCTCGACCTCGACCCGCCGGAGGGGGCCGACTTCGGCGTGGTGGTCCAGGCCGCGGAGCTGGTGCGGCGCGCGCTCGCTGCCGCGGGGCTCGCCGGGGCGGTGAAGACGAGTGGGTCCAAGGGCGTGCACGTCGTCGTCCCGGTGCGGGGCGTGTCGCCCGAGGACGCCGCCGCCGCGACCCGCGCCCTGGCCGCCCGTGCCGCCGCACTCGACCCGGACCTGGCCACGACCGCCTACATCCGCGAGGACCGGCACGGCCGGGTGTTCCTCGACTCGACCCGCTCGGGCTCCTCGACGATCGTGGCCGCCTACAGCCCCCGCATCCGCCCCGGCCTGCCGGTGTCGGCGCCCGTGGTGTGGGCGGACCTGCCATCGGTGCAGCCCGGCGACGTGACCGTCCGGACGGCGCCCGAGCGGCTGGGGGACGGCGACCCGTGGAGGGCGCTGCTGCCCGACCCCCAGGAGCTGCCCGCTGACCTGGTCGCCGAGGGCCACGCCATCCCGGTCGCCCGCGTGCAGGCCATGCACGAGGGCCGCCGCCGCGCCCGGGCCCGGCGTGCGGAGGCGGGGGACTGATGGTCCGCGGCTCCCTCCACAGCGGACGGCGCCGTCCACAGCCCGCCGGCAGGGCAGCGCACCGCCCGGGCAGGCTCCGCGCATGCCCCTCGACCCGCAGACGACGGCCTGGCTCGACCAGGAGGACACGCACCTCGCCCGGGTGATCCGGCAGCACCGCTGGGCGGTGCAGTACGTCGGCTCCGGCGAGGAGGACGACGAGCCCTCCTTCGGCTGCACGATCGGGCTCTTCGGGCTCGGCCACCTCGAGCTCGTGCTGGTGGGACTGGGTGTCGGCACGACCCACGGCGTGCTGCAGCGGGTGGCCGAGGAGGTCGCCGCCGGTCGCGACCTGGTGCCCGGCGAGCTGGTCGTCCGGGACGACGGGGCCGGCCGGCTCTACGTCGAGGCCTCACCGAACCCGGGCGAGGTGGTGCTGGGCGCCAACCGCTTCCACCAGCGGCCACCGGAGTACTCGGTGCCGGCGTTCCAGCTGGCCTGGAGCCACGCGGACGGGCGGTTCCCCTGGGAGGAGGGCTACCCGTGCGGGCCGGAGTGCCAGCCGCGCCCCGGCACGTGGCGGGCGTGGACGGGCGGCCATCCTCGAGGGTCCCGCCGGCCCCGTCCCGGGACCCGCCCCGAGCCTGCGGAGGGGGGCCGTCTACGAGGCGTGGGGGGAGGGGTGGTCCTTCCTCAGCCCAGGCCGAGGTCGCGGCGCAGCTTGGCGACGTGCCCGGTCGCCTTGACGTTGTAGGCGGCCTTCTCGATGCGGCCCTCGGCGTCGACGACGAAGGTCGACCGGATCACGCCCACGACCTCCTTGCCGTACAGCTTCTTGGTCCCGTACGCGCCGTAGGCGGTCAGCACCTGCTTGTCCGGGTCGGAGAGCAGCGTGATCCGCAGCTCCTCCTCATCGCGGAAGCGCAGCAGCTTCTCGGTCGGGTCGGGGGAGATGCCGATGATGTCCAGGCCGGCCTCGGCCAGGTCGCCGGCGGCGGCGGTGAAGTCGACGGCCTGCGTGGTGCAGCCCGGCGTCATGGCCGCGGGGTAGCAGTACACGATCACCCGGCGGCCGCGGTAGCTCGCGAGCGACACCGGGTTGCCGTCGGCGTCGGGCAGCGTGAACTCCGGCGCGAGGTCACCGGGGGCGAGGCGGACGGGGGCCGTGGACAAGCCGCTGTCGGTGTCGGTCACACCCGTCATCCTGCCGCGCCCGGCCGACCACGGTGCAGAGGGTGGACGTGCGGCCCCTGCAGGTGGGAGGAACCCGTCCTCCTCACCCCTCGCCGGCTCGGGGCGAGCCTCCGGACGGGGCCGCGGTGGGGTGGGGGAGGAGGTTCTCTCAGCCGGCGAGGAAGGAGAACCGGACATGCCGCTGCGGGTTGTCGGTGTTCGTGTCGACCAGGCAGATCCGCTGCCAGGTGCCCAGCTGCATCCGGCCCTCCAGCACCGGCACGCTGGCGTGCGGCGGGACGAACGCGGGGACCACGTGGTCGCGGCCGTGCCCCGCGCTGCCGTGCCGGTGTCGCCAGCGCTCGTCCCGGGGGAGGAGGACGTCGAGCTGGGCCAGCAGGTCGTCGTCGCTGCCCGAGCCGGTCTCGATGATCGCCAGGCCCGCGGTCGCGTGCGGCACGAAGACGTGCAGGAGGCCGTCGCTCTCGGTGCGCACGAACTCGGCGCACTCGTCGGTGAGGTCGACCACCGTGGGCACGCCTCCGGTCCGGACCGTCCGCAGCTCAGATCGCATGCCGGAGATCCTGCCCAGCCGGACCAGGGGGCACGCAGACCCCGCACTACTGTCGGCGGACGTGACCACGACCTCGGCGAAGCCTCGTCCCGACGGCCGGGCGGCCGACCAGCTCCGTCCCGTGACGATCACCCGCCACTGGCTCGACCACGCCGAGGGCTCGGTGCTGGTCGAGTTCGGCCGCACCCGCGTGCTGTGCGCGGCCAGCGTCACCGAGGGGGTGCCGCGCTGGCGCAGGGGCTCGGGCCTGGGGTGGGTGACCGCCGAGTACGCGATGCTGCCCCGCGCCACGCACACCCGCGGCGACCGCGAGTCGGTCAAGGGCCGCATCGGCGGGCGCACCCACGAGATCAGCCGGCTCATCGGCCGCTCGCTGCGTGCCGCGATCGACCTCGGCGCGCTCGGCGAGAACAGCATCGCCATCGACTGCGACGTCCTGCAGGCCGACGGCGGTACCCGGACCGCGGCCATCACCGGCGCCTACGTCGCGCTGGCCGACGCCGTCTCGTGGCTCGGCGAGCGGAAGAAGCTGGCGAGGGCGAACGCGATCGTGCAGTCGGTCGCGGCGGTCAGCGTCGGCGTCATCGACGGGCAGCCGCGGCTGGACCTGGCCTACGAGGAGGACGTCCGCGCCGGTACCGACATGAACGTCGTCTGCACCGGCGACGGCAGCTTCGTCGAGGTCCAGGGCACCGCGGAGAACGGCGTCTTCGACCGCGGCACGCTCGACGCGCTGCTCGATCTGGCGGTCGGCGGGTGCGCCGAGCTGACCCGCGTCCAGACCGAGGCGCTGCAGCAGGCCGGCGTCCGATGAGCGACCACCTGCTGCTGGCCACCCGCAACCCCGGCAAGCTCGCCGAGCTCCAGCGGCTGCTGGAGAGCGCCGTCCCCGGGGTCGCCGTGGTCGGTCTGCGCGACGTCCCGGAGTACCCGGAGGCGCCCGAGACCGGCGCGACGTTCGCGGAGAACGCGCTGCTCAAGGCCCGCGAGGCGGTCCGGTACACCGGGCTGCCGGCGGTCGCCGACGACTCCGGCCTGACCGTGGACGCGCTCAACGGGATGCCCGGCGTCCTCTCGGCGCGCTGGTCGGGCCGGCACGGCGACGACGCCGCGAACACCGCGCTGCTGCTCGGGCAGCTGGCCGACGTCCCCGACGAGCGTCGCGGCGGGGCGTTCGTGTGCGCGGCCGCGATCGTCACACCGGATGGCGCCGAGCGGGTGCTCGAGCGGTCGTGGCGCGGCCAGGTGGTCCGGGAGCCGCGGGGCACCAACGGCTTCGGCTACGACCCCGTGTTCCTCCCCGACGGGCTGGAGCGCACCGCCGCCGAGCTCACCGCAGCGGAGAAGGACGCGCGCAGCCACCGCGGGCAGGCCTTCGCCGCGCTGGTCCCCCTGGTCGCGGAGCTGCTCGGCCGGTCCTGACCGGCGCGCTCACCCCTCGGGGGGACGAGCGCGGCTGTCGGCTGCACCCGGCCGGGCAGGCACCCGATCCCTCGCCTGTCACCCGCACGGAGCGGGTGCGACGACGACGAGGGACGATGCACCGCAACCGTTGGCCCAGCCGTACCCGCGCCCGTCGCCCACCCGCGACCGGGACGTGGCGCGGCCCGCGGTTGTCGACCCACACGGCGACCGCCGGTCTGGTCGCCGTCCTGCTGGTGCTGACCGCCTTCTCGGTGACCGCCGCCGTGACCAACGCCCGGGCCTCGGCGGACGTCGAGGAGAGCGCCGCGGTCTCCGAGTGGTCGCAGCAGGCCGAGCGCTCGCTGGAGCAGCAGGAGGAGCTGGTCGACCGGCTCGCGGTCACCCCGGACGCCGGGCTGCTCGCCGAGTACGAGGGAACCAGCGCGGCCACCCGCCGGGCCATCGAGGCGATGGGCTCCGTCGGCGCCGATGACCACGACGACCCGGTCGGGGAGTGGCTGCGGCTGCACGCCCGGTACGAGTACGCGGTCCGGATGCTCCTGGCCACCGCCGCGGGGAACCGCGGCATCGCCGAGGAGTTCGAGGACACCCACGTCGACCCGCACTTCGACGCGATCGAGGACCAGATCCAGGCGGAGGCGGAGCGGCACTGGATCGAGGCCGGCGACTCGCTGGAGTCCATGCGGGACGTCCAGCAGGTGCTGCTGGTCACCACGCCGGTCCTGTTCGGCGTCGGACTGGCCCTCGTCACCTGGTTCACGCTGGTGCTCACCCGCAGCCGGCGGGAGACCGTCGCGCAGGCCGAGCGCAACCGTCAGCAGGCGCTGCACGACGCGCTGACCGGCCTGCCCAACCGCACCTTGCTGCGCCGGCGTGCGGACGACGCGCTGACCGGACCCGACGCCGGCGCCGTGGGGCTGGTGCTCATCGACCTGGACCGGTTCAAGGAGATCAACGACACCCTCGGTCACGCCTACGGCGACGTCGTCCTGCAGGCGGTGGCCGACCGGCTGCGGGCCACGGTCCGCGGCAGCGACACGGTGGCCCGGCTCGGCGGCGACGAGTTCGCCATCCTGGTCCCCAGTGTCGGCGACGAGGAGTCCGCCCGGCAGCTGGCCGACCGGGCGCTGGTCGCGATGGAGGCGCCCATCGAGGTGGACGGCGTCTCGCTGGACGTCGACGCCAGCATCGGCATCGCGCTGTCCGGCGTGCACGGGGACGACGTCGAGTCGCTGCTGCAGAACGCCGACATCGCGATGTACTCGGCCAAGGACCGCGGTCTGGGCGCCTGCGTGTACGACGCCTCGCTCAACGACCACAGCCCCGAGCGGCTGGGCCTGCTCGGCCAGCTGCGCCGGGCGATCGACACCGGCGAGCTGGTGCTGCACTTCCAGCCGAAGGTCGCGCTGCCCGGTGCCGACGTGTGCGGTGTCGAGGCGCTGGTGCGCTGGGAGCACCCGGAGCGCGGTCTCGTCCCGCCCGGCGACTTCATCCCGCTCGCCGAGCGCACGCCGCTCATCCGGCCGCTGACCCGGTACGTGCTGGACGCCGCGCTCGAGCAGTGCGCCCGCTGGCGGGACGCCGGCCGGGCGCTGACCGTGGCGGTCAACGTCTCGGCGCGCAACCTCCTCGACGAGCACTTCGTCGAGGAGGTGCAGGAGCTGCTGGCGCGCTGGCGGGTACCGGCGTCCGGCCTGGAGCTCGAGGTCACCGAGAGCGCGATTACCGCCGACCCCGACCGGGCCCGGCGGATCCTCACCCGGCTGGCCAACTGCGGCGTCACGCTCTCCATCGACGACTTCGGCGCGGGCTACACGTCCCTGGCGCAGCTGAAGGACCTGCCGGTCCACCAGCTGAAGATCGACCGCTCGTTCGTCGCGCGGATGGCGGCCGACCCGAGCAACGCGCTCATCGTGCGGTCGGTGGTCGAGCTCGGGCACAACCTCGGCCTGACCACCGTCGCCGAGGGCGTCGAGGACGAGACGACCTGCGACAGCCTGGGTGCGATGGGCTGCGACGTGGCGCAGGGCTACTACGTGTGCCGGCCGATGGCGGCCGAGCGGCTGGAGGCCTGGTTCGACGCGACGGTCGCCGTCCGCGCCTGAACGCACGGACGCCCGCGGCCCCGGTGTGCACCGGGGCCGCGGGCGTCTCCGCGTCGGGTCAGGGCGTCGGCTCGGCCCCGGCCGCTGGGGAGGTGTCGTCCTCCGAGGACGAGTCCTGGGAGGAGTCCTGCTCGGACGAGTCGGCCGACGAGCCCGTCGGCTCGCTGCTGGTGGTCGGCTCCGCCTCCGAGGTCCGCGTCGGCGTGGCCGACCCGGTCCCGTCGCTGTCGGACGTCTCGTCCTCGTCCGACGACGCCGACTCCTCCTCGGGGCCGGTGGTCGGCGCGCTCGTCCCGGTCGCCGGCGCGGTGGTGGAGGACGGCGACGACGGCTCCTCCTCCTGCTGCACGTCGGAGGACGACGACGCGTTGGTGATCGCGCCGATCGTGGTCTCCTGCGACGTCTGCGTGCCGCCGACGAGCGCGGACACCGGCTTCTGCCCGATCAGCTCGATGCCGGTGATGACGCCCATGGCCATGGCGAAGACGGCGGCGGCGTAGACGGCCACCCTCGTCCAGCGGGGCCGGGGACGCCGAGCCGGGGCGCGGCGCGGGTCGAGGTGCGCGGGCAGCACCTGGGTCGCGGGAGTCGCCGGTGCGGACGCCGCGACCTTGGTCTCGGCGACCGGCGACTGGCGCCCGGTGAGCTGGCCGCGGGCGCGCCGCAGCTTCTCGTTCGTCTTCTGCAGGGAGTTGCTGTAGAGGGCGGCGCTGACGGTGCTGATCACGCTGGCCAGCGCGGCGCCGATCAGGGTACCGGCGAGACCGAAGAAGGAGGCCACCACGGCCGAGGAGACCGAGGCCAGGGCGCCGGCGGCGACCTGGGTGGCGCTCAGCTGGAGGCCCTTCGGCTGGTCCTTGTCTGTGTCCTTGTCCTCGATCTTCTCGGTTCGGTCGGTCGTCTCGGGGCGCGGGGAGGTCATGAGCTCCGACGGGGTCGATGGAGGGTGCAGGGGAGGGGCGGCCGGGCCGGGCAGCGGTGCGCGACGGGCCTGCCTGACCAGGCTACGGGTTCCTGTCGCTGCGCGTTCAGGGTCGCTCACGCTCAGCAAGCCGCTGAGCTGCGGTGATGCAATCCTGTGATCCTGCTCTCGGAACGACGCGTCCTCACCCCTCGTGCAGGCGCTGGAACGGTGGTGTCGTCGTCCGGACACGTCCCGACCGGCCGGTCGTCCCGAGCGGGTCGCCACGTCCGCGGGCAGGGTGGTGTCGTGCTCATCTCGGTGGACGACGGCCGTGCGCTGTACTTCGACGACGGGACACCGGTCACCGCGGCCTCCGCCATCGCGCCGCTCGGTGACGGCTGGCTGATCGCCCAGGACGACTCGACCTCCGCCGCGTGGTGGTGTGCCGGTTCCGTCGCCCCGGTGCGCCTCCTGCCGCCCGTGGAGGGGCACGACCGGTTCAGCGAGACGGCCGGGACCAAGCGCCTCAAGCCCGACCTCGAGGTGGCCTGCCCCGCGGAGGTGGATGGCGAGCCGGCGGTGCTGCTGCTGGGCTCCGGGTCCACGGACCGGCGCACGCGTGGCGTGCTGGCGCGCCTGGACGACGGGCAGCCGGTCGCGCGGGCGGGAGAACTCGCGCCGCTCCACGCCGCCGTCGTGGAGTGCCTCGGGCTCACGGCGGACCAGCTCAACCTCGAGGGCGCCGCACGACGTGGTGACACGGTGCGGTGGTTCAACCGCGGCAACCTGGCTGCGGGGGTGCTTCCGGGCAGCGTCGACGTCCCGCTGGCAGGTCTGGTCGACGCCGTCCTCGGCCGGCTGGACGCCGCGTCGGTCCCGGTCGGACGGCCGCGGGTCTACGAGCTCGGGGAGGTGGCCGGCGTCGGACTCGCGGTCACCGACGCGATCGCCCTGCCCGACGGTCGGCTGGTGCTCAGCGCCGCCGCGGAGGACACGCCCAACGCCGTCGACGACGGGCCCGTGGTGGCCTCGGCGCTGGTGCTGGTCGACGGGGACACCGTGCTGGACGTCAGCAGGATCCCGGAGGTGGACGGGCGCGTGGCCAAGGTCGAGGGGCTGGCCCTGCGCGCCGTCCGCGACGGTGCGGCGCACCTGCTGGCCGTGGTGGACGACGACGACCCCACCCGTGCGTCCGCGGCACTCGAACTCCGGGTCGCGCTCGGCTGAGGAGCTGCGACCGGTGCGGGAGGGGGGAGTCGAACCCCCACGCCCGAAGGCACCAGATCCTAAGTCTGGCGTGGCTGCCGTTACACCACTCCCGCGTGACTCCCGAGCATAGGGAGCGGGGCCAGCGCGTTCGCGGAGCCGCCCGTGCGGGTGGCCTCCGGCCGACGGGCGCGCCCCGAGCGGCGCCGTCTGGCAGGCTGTCGGCCGTGCCTCGCGACCCTCGACAGATCCAGCTGGAGATCGACGCCGCCCGTGAGTCGCTCGCGGCCACCCTGGACCACCTGGTCTACCGGAGCAGCCCCCAGCGACTGAAGTCGCAGGGGCAGGCCGTCGTCCAGCAGTTCCTGCAGACGCCGGTGGGCATGGCGGCGGTCGGCGCGGTCGGCCTGCTCATGACCCTCGTCGTGGTCCAGAAGGTCCGGCACCGCAACGACTGACGTGGCGCACCCCCGCCCCGACCCCGTCGGTCCCGGACAGGAGTCGGTCTGGGACTACCCGCGCCCGCCCTCCGCCGAGGTGACGGAGCGGCGGGTCGTCGTCGAGCTCGGCGAGAGGGTCGTCGCCAGCACCGACCGGGCGGTCCGCGTCTGCGAGACCAGCCACCCGCCCGTCTACTACGTCCCCCGCGAGGACGTCGCCGAGGGCGTCCTGCAGCGCGCTGCCGGCAGCTCGTGGTGCGAGTGGAAGGGCGCGGCCACCTACTGGGACGCCGTCGTCGACGGACGGCGGTACCCGGGCGTGGCCTGGTCCTACGAGGACCCCGTCACGCGCTACGCCGCCCTGCGTGGCGCGGTCGCCTTCTACCCGAGCCGGGTCGACCGCGCGGTGGTCGACGGGGAGACCGTGCGGGCGCAGGCCGGCGACTTCTACGGCGGCTGGATCACCGACGAGGTCGTCGGCCCGTTCAAGGGGGAGCCGGGGACGCTCGGCTGGTGAGTCAGCCGGCCGGCCGGGCGTTGCGGAGCAGCGGCAGGACGACGGTCTCGAACACCTCGTCGACGTAGGGAGGGTCCAGCGGCTCGCCGGTCAGCAGCCAGCGCTGGACGATCAGCGCGCTGATGGCCTCGGCCGTCACCGTCCCCTTCATGCCGGGTCGGACCTCACCGCGCGCCTCGGCCCGAGCCCACATCGCGGCGAACGCGTTGCGCCACACGGCCAGCGGGCCCTTCCGGAAGGCCTCGACCAGGGTCGGCTGGTACTGCATCGCCGGGAGCAGCGAGCGGATCGCCGCACCCGCCGGGCTCTGCACGGTGGTGATGACCAGGTCCATGAGCGCTCGGGCGTCGGTCTCCACCGAGCCGGTGTCCGGCGGGACCGCGATCGCCTGGTTGATGTCCGAGAGCGTGTCCACCACCAGGTCGTGCTTGGTGCGCCAGCGCCGGTAGATGGTCGCCTTGCCGACGCCGGCCTCCGCGGCCACGGCGTCCATCGTCAGCGCGCCGTACCCGACCTCCGCCAGGAGACGCAGGATGGCCGCCCGGATGACGCCGTCGCGGCTCGGGTCCCGGGGGCGCCCACCCCGCGAGGAGCGCACCGGCCCGGCCTCGTGCAGAACCACCATGAGTTGACCTTAGACATTCAAGTGAGCGACGACGACGGGTCTGAGGCTGCATGTCGTCGCATTTAGTGCCCTTGCACTAGGATGCCCGACCGCGCGCCTCTCGGGTCCGGTTGCCCGCCTCGGTCATCCTCGGGCGGTGGCGAGAACGGACGGACGGCTCCGGCGCCGGGAGTACTGGCACCTCCCCGGGCGGGCCACCCGGGTCCTGCTGGCGACCTCCGACGCGCACCTGCTCTCCGAGGTGGCCCGCGCGGCGCGGGTGCTGGGGCTGGCGGTGTCGGCGTCCCCGGACCTGCTGGACCTCGACGACGAGGACGGTGGCCGCGGCGTCGACCGGCTGTTCCGCCGGCTGGCTCGTGAGCTGACGACGGCGGAGGCCGAGGACCTGCGCGTGGCCACCGACCCGCCGGACGGCGGAGCGGCCCTGGCCGCGCGGCTGCTCACCGCCCCCACGCTCGCCGTCGAGCTGGCCCGCCGCGGGATCACCGCGGAGATCGGCCTGCTGGCCGAGGCCGAGCTGTGGTCGGTGTACCAGCCGATCGTCCGGCTGGCCGACCGCGCCGTGGTCGCGCAGGAGGCGCTGCTGCGCGGGACGGTCGACGGCCAGGAGGTCGGTGGCGAGGACCTCTTCTTCGTCGCCGAGTCCGCCGGCTGGCTGCCCCGGCTGGACCGGATCGGCCGCGAGTCGGCGATCACCGGGGCGGTGCCCTGGCTCGGGGACGCCGACCTGTTCGTCAACTCGGACCCGGCGTCGGTGCACCGGCCGCAGGTGGACCTGGCCGGCACCGTGCAGGCGCTGGAGGACGCCGGCATAGACCCGTCCCGGCTGGTCGTCGAGGTCGGCGAGGTCTCCGCCGTCCGGGACCGCGGGCACCTGCTGTCGGTGCTCGAGCACCACCGTTCCCGGGGCTGGCGGGTCGCGCTGGACGACGTCGCGGCGGGCTGGTCGAGCCGCTCGCTGATGGCCACCGTCCGGCCGGACGTCGTCAAGCTGGGCCGGCCGCTGGTGCAGGCGCTGCCCGACGACGGCGCCCGCACCATGGTCCGCTCGATCGTCGAGCTCGCGCACGCACTGGGCGCCCAGGTCGTGGCCGAGGGTGTGGAGACCGAGCGGATCGCCGACGAGGTGACCCGGCTGGGCGCCGACCTGGGTCAGGGCTGGCTGTTCGGCCGTCCCGTCCCCCCGCCGGTCGCGCGGGTCAGTGCAGGCCCCAGCCGGTGAGCGCCGGCCGGGCGTGCTCGTGCCCGAGCACGCCGTAGGAGCCCGCCGGTAGCGCGAACAGGGCCCCGGCCGCGGGCTCGAGCCGGAGCCACCGGGCGGTGAGGATGCGCAGCACGTGCCCGTGCGCCACCAGCAGCACGTCGCCGTCGCCGAGCAGCGCGCGGGCGCGGTCGAGCACCCGGTCCACTCGCACGCCGACGTCCTTGAGCGTCTCTCCGGGCGTCGCCCCGGGGATGGTGCCGTCGATCCACACCGACCAGGTGCGGCCCATCTCCTCGCTGATCTCCGCCGTCGTCCGGCCCTCGTAGCCGCCGTAGTCGATCTCCACGAGGTCCTCGTCGATCGCGGTGGGGGTGAGGCCGGCCAGCTCGGCGGTCCGGCGGGCCCGCAGGCGTGGGCTCACCCAGACCGCAGCGAACCGGCGGTCCCCGAACTCCCCGCGGAGCCGGCGGGCCTGCTCCTCGCCCTCGGGCAGCAGCGGCAGGTCGGTGACGCTGGTGTGCTGGCCGCTGAGGCTCCACTCGGTCTGCCCGTGCCGCAGCACCACGATCTCGCCCATGGGTTCTCCTGACGGTGTCGGCGGTCACATCCTGGAAGAGCAACGCCCGGTGCGGCTGCTGCTGCGGACAGAGATCCCCGTGGCACCCGGCCACGGATCGACCCCTTGGAGGCAGCATGACCGCGGTCGCGCCCACCGACACCTTCTCGATCGGCGGGGACCTGCCCGTCCACCGTCTCGGCTACGGCGCCATGCAGCTGCCCGGCCCCGGGGTGTGGGGAGAGCCGGCCGATCCGGAGAACGCCCGCCGGGTGGTGCGCGCCGCCGTCGAGCAGGGCGTGGACTTCATCGACACCGCCGACTCCTACGGCCCGGAGGTCAGCGAGCGGCTCATCGCCGAGGCGCTGCGCCCGTACCCGGAGGGCCTGGTCATCGCGACCAAGGCCGGCCTGACCCGGCAGGGCCCGGGCATCTGGACGCCGGTCGGCCGCCCCGCCTACCTCAAGCAGCAGGTGGAGCTGTCGCTGCGCAGGCTGGAGCTGGAGCGCATCGACCTCATCCAGCTGCACCGCATCGACGCCGAGGTGCCGCTGGCCGACCAGCTCGGCGCCTTCAGAGAGCTGCAGGACGAGGGCAAGGTCCGCCACATCGGTGTCTCCGAGGTCTCCGTGGCCGAGCTGGAGCAGGCCCGCGGGATCGTCGACATCGTCAGCGTGCAGAACCTCTACAACCTGACCAACCGGCAGTCGCAGGACGTCCTCGACTACTCGACCGAGCACGGGATCGCCTTCATCCCGTGGTTCCCGATCGCGACCGGGGACCTGGCCGCGCCGGACAGCCCCGTCGCCGACATCGCCCGGGAGCTGGACGCCACGCCGTCCCAGGTGGCGCTGGCCTGGCTGCTGCACACGTCGCCGGTCGTCCTGCCGATCCCCGGCACCAAGTCCGTCGAGCACCTGACGGAGAACCTGGGTGCGGCCCAGCTGCGCCTCTCCGACGAGGACATGGCCCGCCTGGACGCGCTCGCGTCGTAGAGGAAGGACCCCCTTGCCCCCCGCCACTCGCGAGCTCGCGGCGGGACCCTGCAAGGGGGCCGGTTCAGCGCCAGCGGCGCAGCGTCCCCGGGCGGACCTGCCGCCGCAGCGGCCGGTCCTCGGCGCGCCGCGCGGGTCGTCCCTGGTACGGCAGACCCACGCGCCGCGCCGGGGACGGCGTACGCGGCGTGGGCAGGGGGGCGGCGGGACGCGGGTCGACCTCGTCCACGGGGCCGTCGAGCTCGAGCCGGTCGCCGAGCCCCGCGGAGCGGACCAGGAGGCGGGTGGCCGCGGGTGCGCCCACGACACGGCAGGAGCGGCCGGCGGGCACGAGCGTGTCGGAGAAGACGGCCAGCACCCGCAGGCCGGAGCAGTCGCGGAAGCAGGCGCCGGCGACGTCCACGACGACCGCCCCGCGCCCGACGACGGCGGCCTCCTGCAGGGCCTGCGTGAGCCGCCGGGCGGCCGGGACGTCCACGTCGCCGGTCAGCCGGACGACGACCTGGTCCGGAGCGGGGACCACGGCGATCTGCAGGTGCGGCACAGGGACTCCGACCAGGGGTACTGCACCGCCGACGGTTTCGGGCGGTCCCTTCCGACGGTAGTGCCGCCCACGGACACCTACAACCCAACGTGCCTGGGTGACTGCGCAGCGCTCAGTCCCCGGCAGCCCCGCTGCAGCAGCCGGCCGGAACGCGCGGCACCATGGCGGCGTGGACGCCGAGGACTTCCGCCAGGTCAGGGACGCCGTCCGGAAGCTCGTGCGGGAGGTCGTGATCCCGCTCGAGGAACGCATCGAGGACGAGGACCGCATCCCCGACGAGCTGCGCGCGCAGGCCGCCGAGATGGGGCTGTTCGGCTACGCGCTACCCGAGGAGCACGGCGGCCTGGGCGTCACCATGGCCGAGGACGTCGAGCTGGCCTTCGAGTTCGGCTACACCACCCCGGCGTTCCGCTCGCTGTTCGGCACGAACAACGGCATCGCCGGCCAGGTGATCGCGAAGTTCGGCAGCGACGAGCAGAAGAAGACGTACCTGCCGCGGCTGGCCTCGGGCGAACTGATCGGCTCGTTCGCGCTGACCGAGGCCGAGGCCGGCTCGGACCCCGCGGGGCTGCGCACCACCGCCCGCCGGGACGGCGACGGCTGGGTGCTCAACGGGGCCAAGCGCTACATCACCAACGCGCCGATCGCCGACCTGTTCGTCGTCTTCGCCCGCAGCGACCCGGCGGAGAGGGGCGGGCGGGGCATCTCCAGCTTCGTCGTCGACGCCAGGACGCCCGGGGTCACCGTCGGCCCCAAGGACCGCAAGATGGGCCAGGCCGGCGCCTGGACCGCGGAGGTCTTCCTCGACGACGCCCGCGTGCCCGCCGACGCGCTGATCGGCGAGGAGGGCCGCGGCTACGCCAAGGCGCTCACGGTGCTCTCCCGCGGCCGGCTGCACATCGCCGCGCTCTGCGTCGGGATGGCGCAGCGGGTGCTCGACGAGTCGGTGGCCTACGCCGCGACCGCGAAGCAGGGCGGCGCTCCCGTCGGTCGGTTCCAGCTGGTGCAGGCGCTCATCGCCGACACGCACGCCGAGCTGCTGGCCGGCCGGGCGATGGTCCGCGACGTCGCCGCCCGCTACGACACCGGCGAGGACACCTCGATCGGCCCGTCGTCGGCGAAGCTCTTCTGCACCGAGATGGTGGGCCGGGCCGTCGACCGCGCGGTGCAGGTGCACGGCGGCCTGGGCTACCTGCGGACGACGCCGGTCGAGCGCTTCTACCGCGACGCCCGGCTCTACCGGCTCTACGAGGGCACCAGCGAGGTGCAACGGGTGATCATCGGCGGTGGGCTGCTGCGCGACGCCGGCATGCCGCGCGGCTGAGGGAGGACCCTCCTACCGGCCGACCCCGGTGCCGAGCCGGCCGTCGACCGCCTCGGCGTGCGGCACGGCAGGGGTGGCGGGCGGTCACGACCGCAGCGAGCCGGTCCACAGCGTCCAGCGGTCGGTCTCCACGACCGGCTCGTAGGCGGGCAGCTGGTCGGCGCGGGCGGCGACGAGCCGGTCGCTCTCGTCTCGTCCGGCCCGGTGGGGTCCAACACCGACCGCACCGCCTCCCGCCACGAGACGTCGGCTTCCCGGCCGGCGTGGGCGTCGCGGTTGGCGGGGGCGGAGGAGTCGATCGGCACGCTGCTCAGGTCGCGCGCGGGCCGGGGGTGTTGGCCGGGTCGTCGGCCGGGTCGCGCTCGGGGCCGCCGGCGGGGCTCAGCAGCGGGCCCGGCGCGCCCTCGCCGCGGCCGAGCGCGGCGACGAACTGCCGCAGCACCTCGTCCCCGGGGTGCTGCGGCGACCACTCCAGCAGCCGGCGGGCGCGGGAGCTGTCCAGTGCCGGTGCCTGCAGGCCGAGGTCGAGCCAGCCGGGCTCGGTGGGCACGACGTGGGCGTGGAAGGCGGCCGACAGCGTGGTCCGCAGCACGATGGCGGGCACCGGCACGCGGACCGTGCCGAGGGCGCGGGCGAGGGAGTCGGCGTCGAAGGTCGGCTCGGCGGCGAGGTTGAACGGCCCCGGGGCGCGGCGGTCGAGCATCGCGACGAGCGCGTCCGCGACGTCGTCGGCGTGCACGACCTGCACCCGCAGCGACGGCAGGGGGAGCGGCAGCAGCCTGGCCACCGATTCGGGCAGGAGGCGGGCGGCGGCGAACAGCAGCGGCCCGAGGAAGTAGCGGCCGATCTCGCTGCTGGCCTCCGGCTGCAGCACCAGCGTCGGGCGCACCACGGTCAGCGTCGTCCCCTCGCGGGAGCCGAGCTGCTCGCGGACGACCAGCTCGGCCTGGGACTTGTCCCGGCTGTACTGGGAGCTGGGGATGCCGGTGACCGGCCAGTCCTCGGCGACCTTCCGGTCGCCGCCGCCGGGGGCGTAGGCGCCCAGCGAGGACAGGTGCACGAAGTGCTGCACGCCCGCGCCGGCCGCGGCGCGGGCCAGCCGTCGGGTGCCGTCGACGTTGACCCGGTGCAGCCGCTCGGGCTGCCGGCCCGGCTGCAGCGCCCAGGCGAGGTGGACGACGGCGTCGGCGCCGTCCAGGAAGCGGGTGATCTCGTGCTCGCTGCGGGTCTCGCCGAGGTCGGCCAGGTGCCACCGGACGCCGTCGTAGGGCGCGATCGACGGCGGCTGCCGCCGGGCCAGCCCCCGCACCTCGGCCACGCCGCTGCCGGGTGCGGTGAGCCGGCGCAGCAGCGCCGTCCCCACGTTGCCGCTGGCGCCGGTGACGGCGACCCTCAGGCCCTGCAGACGGTTGCTGGTCGGTTCAGCCATGTCCCGCCGCTACCCCCGCCGCGGCCGGTGTACCCGGGTCCGGCGCCGTGGAGTGCCGCGCGCGCAGCCCCGAGGACACCAGCCCGACCGCCAGCAGCGCCCCCGCGGCGGCGAGGAAGCCGGCACCGGTGCCCGCCGCCTCCGCCAGCCGGGGCACCAGCAGGCTGCCGCCGAGCGCGCCGACCTGCAGGGCCAGTGACGACGCCGACAGGGCCGTGGCCCGCTGCCCGGCGCCCACCCGTCCGTGCAGCACCTGCTTCCACAGCGGCCAGGCGGCGGCGTTGGCGACGTAGAAGACGGCGAACAGGCCGCCCAGCGCCAGGGGCCCGGCGGCCGCCACCGTGGCGACGGCGAGCGAGCCGAGCACCGCCAGCCCGGTGGTGGCGCCCGCCACCGAGCCCCGGGCCAGCCGACGGACGGCCGGCGCCAGCAGGGCGCCGAGTCCGGCTGCCGCATACGAGACGGCCATGACGACGCCGAAGAGCGCCGCGCCCTCGGTGCGGCTGCCGGTGAGCTCGGCGACGTGCAGCGGGCCGAGCAGCTCGAGCGTGGTCAGCACGGCCCCGACCAGGAGCGAGACGGCGAGCACCCGTCGCAGCAGGCGGTCGTGCGACACCAGCCGCGCGGTGTCGCGGACGACGGCGGGCACGGCGCGGACGCCGGCGCGCAGCGCGGTGACACCCGAGCCGCGGGGCGTGCCCACGGGGACGACGAGGACGGCGACGGCCGCGACCGACACCACTGACAGCGCCGCGGCCAGCAGCACCGGCAGGACCAGCACCGCGTCGCCGGTGCCGTCGGCGAGCAGGGGCAGCAGCCCGCCGAGCACGGCGCCCAGGCACAGGCCCGCCCCGTCCGCGGCACCCGCCCGCGACAGGCCCGGGGTGACGTCCGCATCGGCGTCGGCAGCGTGGACGGCGTCGACGTACCAGGCCTCCAGCGGCCCGGAGTCCAGCGCCCGCCCGACGCCCTTGAGCGCCCAGGCGAGGGCGAACAGCGCGGTGCTGTCGGCGACGGCCAGGAGCAGCAGCCCCGCAGTGGTCAGCAGCCCGGCGAGCACCAGCACCGGCCGGTGGCCGAGGGCGTCGGCCAGCCCGCCCGTGGGCAGCTCGAGGACCAGGACGACGACCGAGTAGACCGCGACGACGACCCCGATGTCGGCGGGGGACAGGCCCCGGGCCGAGGCCAGCAGCACGGTCACCGGCGCGCTGAGCCCGACCGGCAGCCAGCGCAGCGCGGTCAGCCCGACGTAGCGGCGGGTGGCGGACCGGACGCCGGTCACGACGGGTACTCCGCGAGCCGGAAGACGTCGACCAGCACGTGCACCGGCGGCTGGTCCGGCTGCTCCTCCTCGGCCCGCCACCGCTCCAGCACCGCGTTGAGCTCGTCGGTCAGGGCCCGGGCGCGGGCGGGGGACAGGCGCAGCACCCAGTCGTTGAGCGACGTCGTCTCCCGCCACTCCCGGTCGAGGTCGTCCCGCTGCTCGGCGTGCGCGGCCAGCAGCCGGCGCTGCTGCCCCACGGACAGGTGGGTGACCTCCTCGACGACCTCCCGGCCGCCGGGCTGGTCGACCAGTTCGTCGGTGCGCCACCGGGTGCTGCGGTGCCGGGCGCGCCACCAGCGCTCGCGGGCCGTGCCCTGCCCGGGCACCTCCTCGACGAAGCCGAGGTCGGCCAGCTGCCGCAGGTGGTAGCTGGTGGTCCCGCTGCTCTCGCCCAGCCGCTGGCCCAGCTTCGAGGCCGTGGACGGCCCGTCGGCGCGCAGCAGCCCGAGCAGGGAGTTGCGCAGCGGGTGGGCGAGCGCACGGAGCACCCGCGGGTCGTGGACGTCGACGGAGTCGGAGGTCACCCGCCCGAGCCTAGGGGTGCAGAGACTCCTCTGCAAAGACTTCTCTGCATCGACGGGGGAAGTGACCACCGTGACCACCGGTAGGTGGCCGGGCGACACGCCGACCGCCGCCGCCACCCGCCGATGATCACGGGGGGGCGTTGCGGGGTGGGCAGCGTCAGTGGACGGGGGTCTCGAGCGACTCACCGCGGCGCTCGGGCAGCGCCCACCCGGCCAGTGCGGCGAGCAGGAAGAAGGCGGCAAAGGCGCCGAACACCAGGCCGTTGCCGCCGGCGGCCAGCAGCGGCGGCACGCACAGCGGCGCGACGATCGAGGCGATCCGGCCGAAACCGGCAGCCGCGCCGGCGCCGGTCGCACGCAGCGCGGTGGGGTAGACCTCCGGCGTCACGGCGTAGACCGCGCCCCAGGCCCCGAGGTTGAAGAACGACAGCACCATGCCCGTGACCAGGACGGCGGTGTCCCCGGCGGCCAGCGCGAACAGCACGGCGCCGGCGGCGGAGCCCAGCAGGAAGACCACCAGCGTCGGCCGGCGGCCCCACCGCTCGATGAGGAACGCCGCGGCGGCGTAGCCGGGCAGCTGGGCCAGCGTGATCAGCAGCGTGAAGCCGAACGAGCGGACCAGGGAGAAGCCCGAGGCGACCAGCAGCGTGGGCAGCCAGATGAACGCGCCGTAGTAGGCGAAGTTGATGCCGAACCAGACCGTCCACAGCGCCGCCGTCCGCCGCCGGGAGCCCGGTGCCCACAGCTCACCCGGTCGCGCGGCCGGCACCGGCCGCGCCGGGGCAGACGGCACCGGCGCCACGCCGGCCGCCGACTCGAAGCGGCGCACCGCGGCCTCGGCCTCGTCGGTCCGGCCGCGCAGCTCGAGGAAGCGCACCGACTCGGGCAGCCCGCGGCGCACCACCACCGCGTACAGGGCGGGGACGGCGCCCAGCGCGAGGGCCCACCGCCAGCCAGCGTCGCTGCCCGGGACGACGAGGTAGCCGATCAGCGCTGCCAGCAGCCAGCCGACCGCCCAGAATGCCTCGAGCAGCACGACGACCCGGCCGCGCACCCGGGCCGGTGCGTACTCGCTGACCAGCGTGGAGGCGACCGGCAGCTCGGCGCCCAGGCCCAGGCCGATGAGGAAGCGGAACACCAGCAGCGAGCCCACCGACCAGGCGAGCGCGGCGGCGCCGGTGGCCACGCCGAAGACCAGCAGGGTGAGCGCGAAGACCTGCCGCCGGCCGATGCGGTCGGCCAGCAGCCCGCCGAGCGTGGCGCCCAGCGCCATCCCGACGAAGCCGATCGAGCCGATCCAGGACAGCTCGGTCGGAGTGAGCGACCACTGGACGGCGAGCGCGGCCATCACGAAGGAGATGAGGCCGACGTCCATCGCGTCCAGCGCCCAGCCCAGGCCGGAGCCCACCACGAGCCGGCCGTGCTCGCGGGTGAACGGCAGCCGGTCGAGCCGCTGCGCGCGGCTGGCCGAGGTGGTGGTCGCGTCGGTGCTCACGGGCGGCCGCGTACCCCGTGCGGCGCACGGTCACGCGACCTCCTCGCTGGCGCTCGTCGGCCTCGTGTCCGCCGGTGCTCTGCCCATGCGTGACCTCGCGAGCTCGGTCACGCGGCGGGCAGGTCAGCCGTCGCCGTCCTGGTCGCCGCCTTCGACCTCCTCCTCGACCTCGTTGCCGGCGTCCTCGACCTCCTGCTCGACGCCGTCGTCCACGGCGTCCGAGCCGCACGCTGCGGTCGTGAACGAGGTCGCGGCGATGGCCACGCCGGCGACGGCGAGGCGCCAGCGGCGGGTACGGGTGGTGGTCACGGGGTGCTCCCAGGGGCTCGTCTGCGAACGGGTCCCCGGTGTGCCCGCGGGGGGCGCGCTCCATGCGGCCGGCGGACTACGGTCGCCGCCGTGACGGGGCAGCTCGGAGTGGTCGAGGCCTGGCTGGACGCGGTGGACCGGGCCGACGCCGCGGTCGCCATGGCGCTGTGCGCGCCGGACCTCGAGGTGGTCGGGCCGCGGGGCAGCGTGCGCGGTCGCGAGGTGCTGGGTCCGTGGATGGCCCGCGCCGGGTTCACCGCACGCCCGCTGCGCTGGTTCTGCGGCACCCGGGGTGCGGTCGTCGTCGAGCAGGACGCCACCTGGTCCGACCCCGCAACGGGCGTCGAGCGGGGCCGGGCCGTCGTCGCGTCGGAGTTCCTCGTGGCCCACGGCGTCATCACCCGGTTCCGGCGCCACGACGACGGGCTGCCCGCCGCGCTCGCCGCCGCCGGGCTGCGGGAGTCCGACGAGGTGGCCGCGCGAGGCTGACCGGGCCGAGCGGCGGGCGTCAGGTCCGGCGGCCCAGCTCGTCCGCCGCCTCGGGGTGCTCGCGCAGGTACTGGTCGTGGGCCTCGGCGACCCGGAGGTCGTTCCCCCTGGTCTCGCCGGCGACGGTCACCGCCGCGAAGGAGACGAGGCACAGGGCCATGATGTAGAGGCCGACCGACCCCGACCACCCGGTCGACTGCAGGAGGAGCTGAGCGATCATCGGGGCGAAGGCCCCGCCCAGGATCGCGCCGAGCGCGTAGCCGATGGACACGCCGGAGTAGCGGACCGCGACGGGGAACATCTCCGCGTACATGGCCGACATCGGCCCGTAGGAGAGACCCAGCCCGATGGTCAGCAGGAACAGTGCGAGCCCGTAGAGCCAGATGTTGCGGGTGTCGATCAGCAGGAACAGCGGGATCATCCAGACGAACACCAGGGCGTAGCCGATCTGGAAGGTGCGCACCCGGCCGATCCGGTCGGAGAGGGCGCCGCCGTACATGGTGAAGACCAACCAGCCGAACGAGGCCAGCGTGGTGGCCAGGAGCACCGACTCGCGCGGCATCTCCAGGGCCCCGGTGGCGTAGGCGATGAAGAACGCGATGAGCAGGTAACCCGCGGCGTTGTTCGCCACGAAGATGAGCGCGGTGAGGACGACCTGCTTGGTGTTGCTCCGGAACAGGTCGCGCAGCGGTGCCGAGGACTCCTTCCTCCGCAGCCGCATCTCCTTGAAGACGGGGCTCTCCTCGACGGCGCGCCGGATGAGGTAGCCGATGACGATCAGGACGACCGAGAGGAGGAACGGGATCCGCCAGCCCCACGACTGGAACTGCTCCGGCGTCGTCACGGTGCTCAGGACCCACAGCACGCCCGTCGCGAGGATCATCCCGACCGGCACGCCGATCTGCGGGTACGCGCCGAAGAACCCACGACGGCCGACCGGTGCGTGCTCGACGGACATCAGCGCCGCGCCGCCCCACTCCCCGCCCGCCGAGAAGCCCTGCAGGACCCGCAGGAGGACGAGCAGGGCCGGCGCGGCGATGCCGATCTGCCCGTAGGTCGGGAGCAGGCCGATCAGGGCGGTCGCGGCACCCATCAGCACGAGGGTGAAGACGAGCATCTTCTTGCGACCCAGCCGGTCACCGAAGCGCCCTGCGACGATGGCGCCCAGGGGGCGGAACAGGAAGCTGATCCCGATGGTCGCGAGCGAGATGACCGTGGCGAGCCCGGGCGAGTCCTCGCTCACGGGCGCCAGGAAGAGCGGCGCCAGCACCAGGCCGGCTGCCTGGGCGTAGATGAAGAAGTCGTACCACTCGATGGTGGTGCCGGCGAGGGTGCCCGCGAGGACCTTGCGTTCCTCGGAACTCATCCGCTGACGGGTGGGCGGTGCGGTGGCCGTTCGAGCCGACATCGGGACCCCAGGGGTGCGACCGGGCTGTTACTGACCGAAAGGTCAGTAATCTGACGGCGCCAAGGTATCGGAGTCCGGGGGTGGGCACAACGGACCGACGCACACTGCCCACCCCGCCGCGTCCCCCGGGCGCAGCCCCCCGCTGACAGCTGGAGCACCGCAGCACTCCGGCTGTGTGGTCGACGAGGCGGTCAGTACGTCTCGCGCGGGGCGTCACCTGGTCCGGCTCGACGGACGCGCTCACGCGCGCCCCCACCGATGCGGGCCTCCAGCACCTCCTGCGGGAGGACGGCCTGGACGGTCGTCCCCCGGCCCAGCTCGCGGCCGTCGGCGTCGACGGCGCTGCACTCGCAGGTGAGCCGGTTCCCCCGCACCTCCACGCAGCGGGCCGTCACCCGGACGGCGTCGCCGACCCAGCTCGGACCGAGGTGCTCGACCGAGACCGACCGTCCGATGCCGGCCTCGCCCGGCTCGAGGTACCGGAGCAGCAGCTTCCGGCCGGCCTCCTCGAAGTGCTTGGCCATCGAGTAGGTCGCGTACACCGGGTGGACCGGTCCGAGCTCGTCGAACCGGACGGTCATCTCCGGCGTCACCACCACGTCCAGCTCGGCGACCTCCCCGACGGGGACGGCGATCACGCGGGCACCCAGCGGGCCGGCCGCTCCTCCCGGGACGCGGCGACGCCCCCGATCCGCACCTCGGTGGGGGCGAACGCGGCCGCGACGACGACGTCGCAGGCGGCCAGGAGTCCGACGCCGTGGGCACGCGCGGGGCCGCGGACGGCGACCCACACGGAGTCGTCGGCGATCGCCTCGGTCGGGGCCGAGCGCAGCGGGGCGCGCACCGCCGGCGAGGGCGCGTCGCGGTCGGCGGGGGAGTCGAGCTCCAGGGTGACGACGCCGCGCCGGACGTCCACCTGCAGGACCCGGACGCCCATCGGGTCAGGCGTCGAAGTCCACGGTGACGGCGTCGGACACGGGCACCGACTGGCAGGTCAGCACGTAACCGGCCTCGACCTCCTTCGGCTCGAGGGCGTAGTTGCGCCGCATCTCCACCTCCCCGTCGGTGACCCGCGCCCGGCACGTGCCGCAGACCCCGCCCTTGCACGCGAACGGCAGGTCCGAGCGGACCCGTTGGGCGGAGTCCAGCACGGTCTCGTCCTTGGGCAGGGCCAGCGTGGTCGACCGGCCATCGAGGACGACGGTGACCTGGCTGCTCGGGCCCTCGACGGTCTCGTCGTCGCCGCGGACGGGCTGCGGCGGGACGTCGTCGACGTAGAAGAGCTCCTGGTGCACCTTGTCGGCCGGCACGCCCAGTTCGGTCAGGAGGTCGCGGGCGTCGCCGACCATCCCGTGCGGGCCGCACAGCCACCAGTGGTCGACGTGCTCGGCGTCGACGAACGCCTCGATCAGCGCGTGCAGCCGGTCGCGGTCGAGCCGGCCGCTGGTCAGCTCGGCGTCCCGCGGCTCGCGGGACAGCACGTGCACCAGCTGCAGCCGGGTGCCGTAGCGGTCCTTCAGGTCGGCGAGCTCGTCGGCGAACATGACCGTGTTGGTGCGCCGGTTGCCGTAGAAGACGGTGACGGTCGACTGCCCGTCGCGCAGCACGCTGGCGGCCAGCGAGAGGGCCGGGGTGATGCCGGAGCCGGCGACGACGAAGACGTGGTCGGCCGGGACGGAGAGGTCGGCGGTGAAGGTGCCCGACGGCGGGAGCACCTCGATCTCGTCGCCCGGCCGCACCTCGTGCACGAGGTAGGAGGAGAAGAAGCCGCCGGGCACCTCGCGCACGCCCACGCGAGGCGCGGCGCCGACCGGCGCGCAGATGGAGTAGGACCGGCGCTCGTCGCGGTCGCCGTCCACCCGGCGCAGGGTGAGGGCCTGGCCGGGCTTGAACGCGTAGTCCTCGGCCAGCTCCGGCGGGACGTCGAAGGTGACGGCGACCGCGTCGTCGGTCAGCGGCTCGACGCGGGCGACCTTCAACGGGTGGAACTGCGGCCGGCGTCGCGCGGGGACTGCCGGGGCCTCGGCGGTGGTCACGGGTCAGATCTCCTTGACGTGCTCGAACGGCTCGCGGCAGCTGCGGCAGCGGCGGAGGGCCTTGCAGGCGGTCGCGCTGAACTCGCTCAGTTCCTCGGTGTCGGGCGAGCCGCACTGCGGGCAGGTGGCGGTGCGGCGGGTCGGGCCGAGCTGCAGCGGCACCGGGCCAGCGGGGCGGACGGGCGCCCTGCCCGGCGGGGCGATGCCGCCGGCGGCGAGCTTCCGCCGGCCCTCCTCGCTGATCCAGTCGGTGCTCCACGCGGGGGAGAGCACCGTGCGGACGTCGACCCGGGGGAAGCCGGCCCGGTGGAGGGCGTGCAGGAGGTCGGCGCGCATGACGCCCATCGCCGGGCAGCCGGAGTACGTGGGCGTGATGTCGACGACCACCGTGCCGTCGTCCTCGGTCCGCACGTCCCGCAGCACGCCGAGGTCGGCGAGGGTGAGCATCGGCAGCTCGGGGTCGGTGACCGTCTCGGCCACGGTGCGGGGATCGGTGGTGGCAGCCCGCTGCAGGGTCACGGCGCTCACCAGGTCGCCGCCGGGTGCTGCCGGGCCAGCCCCTGGAGCGTGCCGAGCAGCTCGGCCAGCTCCGGGCCGTGCTCGCCGACGCGCCCGCGCGGAGCCGTGTCGGCCGGCCACTCGGGCACCCGCAGCGTCGCCTGGTCGAGCACCTGCGTCAGCACGGACGAGACCTCCTCGCGGACGTCGGCCGGGTCGACGGCGACGCCGGCCTCCGTGAGCCGCCGCTCGACGTCGGTGGCGGTGAAGACGTCGGCCAGCAGCGGCCACACGGTGTCGGCCGCCGCCTGGGCGCGGCGGTGCGACTCCGCGGTGCCGTCGCCGAGGCGGAGCACCCAGCGGGCGGCGTGGTCGCGGTGGTAGGCCAGCTCGTTGACGCCCTTGGCGGCGATCGCGGCGAGCACGGGGTCGCGGGACCCGCGGAGGCGGGTGAAGACGGCCAGCCGGACGGTGGCGGCCACGAGGAGCCGGACCATCGTCTGGGCGAAGTCGCCGTTGGGGGCCTCGACCAGACCGGAGCTGCGGAACTCGTCGGGGTCCCGGAAGTAGGCGAGCGCGTCCTCGTCGGGGATGCTCTCGGTGGCCTTGTCCCGGGACCGGCCCAGCACGCCCACCGAGCCGGCACGGGCCAGCAGCAGCCGGGCCTGGCCGAGCAGGTCCAGCGCCACGTTGGCGATCGCCACCTCCTCCTCGAGTTCCGGGGCGGCGGTGATCCACTGGGTCAGCCGCTGGGCGAGCACCAGGGCGTCGTCGCCGAGCACCAGGCAGTACTCGCCGAGGTCGGCGGGGTCGATGTCGTCGGGGACGGTGGTGTCGACGCCGGCGAGGGGCTCGTCGAACCCGGTGCCGAACGCCCAGTGCCCCTCGCCACCGTGCGCGTGGTCCAGGGCCTCGTACACGGTCTCCTCGTGGGCCAACGCAACGCTCCCTGCCTCGTGAATGCTTGGATGGAACGGCCCGTTCTCAGGGCCCCGCTCCCCGAGGTACGAGGGGAGTGGGGGGAGAGGGGGTCCTACATGTGGGGGACGTTCTCGGGGATCTCGTAGAACGTGGGGTGGCGGTAGACCTTGTCACCGCTCGGGGCGAACAGCGGGTCCTTCTCGTCGGGGCTCGAGGCGGTGATGTCGGCGGCCTTGACCACCCAGATGCTCACGCCCTCGTTGCGCCGGGTGTAGACGTCGCGGGCGGCGTGCACCGCCATCTCGTCGTCCGGCGCGTGCAGGGACCCGACGTGCACGTGGTTGAGCCCGCGCTTCCCGCGCACGAACACCTCGTACAGGGGCCAGTCGCGCCGGCTGGCGGCGGGCGTGGGCTCGACGGGGATCTCGGCGCCGGTGGGGACCGCGCCGTGCCCGCCTTCGCTGGTGAGGCTCATGCCGCGCTCCCGGCGTGCTCCTCGGCCGGTCGCCCGCCGTCGTGCTTGCGTGCGTAGGCCGTCGCTGCCTCGGTGACCCAGGCGTTGTCGTCGCGCGCGGCGCGGCGGCGGGCGATCCGCTCGTCGTTGGCCGGGCCGTGGCCGCTGATGACGCGCTTGAACTCGTCCCAGTCGATCGCGCCGAAGCGCCAGTGGCCGTTCTGCTCGTCCCAGGTCAGGTCCGGGTCGGGCAGCGTGACCCCGAGGAACTGCGCCTGCGGGACGCTCATGTCCACGAAACGCTGGCGGAGCTCGTCGTTGCTGTGCCGCTTGATCCCCCAGGCCATCGACTGCGCCGAGTTCGGGCTGTCGTCGTCCGGCGGGCCGAACATCATCAGCGAGGGCCACCACCAGCGGTCGACGGCGTCCTGCACCATCGCCCGCTGCTCGTCGGTGCCGCGCATCATCGTCATCAGCAGCTCGTAGCCCTGCCGCTGGTGGAACGACTCCTCCTTGCAGATGCGGATCATCGCCCGCGCGTAGGGCCCGTACGAGGAGCGGCACAGCGGCACCTGGTTGCAGATCGCCGCGCCGTCGACCAGCCAGCCGATGACGCCGACGTCGGCGTAGCTGAGCGTGGGGTAGTTGAAGATCGAGCTGTACTTCTGCTTGCGCTCGATGAGCTTGTCGGTGAGGTCGGCCCGGTCGGCGCCGAGCGTCTCGGCGGCGGAGTACAGGTACATGCCGTGGCCGGCCTCGTCCTGCACCTTGGCCAGCAGGATCGCCTTGCGCCGCAGGCTCGGCGCGGCCAGCAGCCAGTCGCCCTCCGGCTGCATCCCGATGATCTCGGAGTGCGCGTGCTGGGCGACCTGCCGGATGAGCGTCTTGCGGTAGCCCTCGGGCATCCAGTCGCGCGGCTCGATGCGGTGGTCGGCGGCGATCGTGGCGTCGAACTGCTGCTGCAGCGCGGCCTCGTCAGGAGCGGGCCGTTCCAGGGTGGGTGCCGACATCTCGTTCCCTCGGGTGCGACGGCGAGCGGTCATTTACTGACCGGATGGTCGGTAATGAGTCTGCACGACGGACCTCCGCCGCACAAGCCCGCCGGGCGAGTTCTTCCGGAGGGCTTGACAGGGCCCCCGGTGGGGAGTTGATTACCTGACCATCCGGTCGGTATTTGGTGCCTCGCGCTCCGCCGACCGTCCGGCGACGACGCTGCACGACGGAGGCATCGGCCATGACGGCTACGACGAGCGAGAGCACCCGCCACCTGGGGGCGCCCCCCGACGAGACGCTCCTCGACCCGGCGGAGCGCCTGTCCGTCGACGAGCTCCGCGCCCTCCAGCTGGAGCGTCTGCAGTGGACGCTGCGGCACGCCTACGAGAACGTGCCGCACTACCGGCAGGCCTTCGACGCCGCGGGTGTGCACCCCGACGACTGCAGGGATCTCGCCGACCTGGCGAGGTTCCCCACGACCAGCAAGGCCGACCTGCGGGACAACTACCCGTTCGGGATGTTCGCCGTCCCGCAGGACCAGGTCCGGCGGGTGCACGCGTCCTCCGGCACCACGGGTCGGCCCACGGTCGTCGGCTACACCGAGCGCGACATCGACACCTGGGCCACCGTCATGGCGCGCTCCATCCGAGCCGCCGGCGGGCGGCCCGGCGACAAGCTGCACAACGCCTACGGCTACGGCCTGTTCACCGGCGGACTGGGCGCCCACTACGGCGCCGAGAAGCTGGGCTGCACCGTCATCCCGGTCTCCGGCGGCATGACGCCCCGCCAGGTGCAGCTGATCACCGACTTCCAGCCGCGGATCATCATGGTGACGCCGTCCTACATGCTCACCGTCATCGACGAGTTCGAGAAGCAGGGCCTCGACCCGCGCGCCAGCTCGCTGGAGATCGGCATCTTCGGCGCCGAGCCGTGGACCGAGCAGATGCGCCTGGAGATGGAGGACCGCGCCGGCATCCACGCCGTCGACATCTACGGCCTGTCCGAGGTGATGGGCCCCGGCGTCGCCCAGGAGTGCGTGGAGAGCAAGGACGGCCTCCACGTCTGGGAGGACCACTTCTACCCGGAGGTCATCGACCCGCTCACCGGCGAGGTGCTCCCCGAGGGCGAGCAGGGCGAGCTGGTCTTCACCTCGCTCACCAAGGAGGCCATGCCGGTCATCCGCTACCGCACTCGCGACCTCACCCGCCTGCTGCCCGGTACTGCCCGGCCCGGCATGCGCCGGATGGAGAAGATCACCGGCCGCACCGACGACATGATCATCCTGCGCGGGGTCAACCTCTTCCCGACCCAGATCGAGGAGATCGTCCTCCGTACGGCCGGACTGTCGCCGCACTTCGCCCTGGAGCTGACCACGCGCGGCCGGATGGACCACCTGACCTGCCGGATCGAGGCGCGCCCGGACTGCCCGGCCGAGCGCCGGCCGAGCGCCGCTGCCGAGGTCGCGAAGGCGGTGAAGGACACCATCGGCACCAGCATCGAGGTGCTCGTCGTGGATCCGGAGACCCTGGCCCGGTCGATGGGCAAGCTCAAGCGGATCTACGACCTCCGGGAGCGGACAGGGGCGTGAGCAGCGCAGTGAGGAACGCACGGAGGAGCGGAACGCCCCGCGGGAGCGAACCGATGACGGGGGAGCGCGCGTGACGTCCACGGCCGATCCCGCCCGGACCCGGCGCGGCCGCCCCGGCCACTCGCTGGACTCGCTGCTCGACACGGCCGTCGCGGTCTTCAACGAACGCGGCTACGACGCCACGAGCATGGAGGAGCTCGCCACGCGGCTCGGCGTCACCAAGTCGGCGATCTACCACCACGTGTCCAGCAAGGTCGAGCTGCTCCGGCTGGCGCTCGACCGGGCCCTGGACGCGCTGTTCGCCGTCACCGAGGAGCCGGGCGCCACCAGTGGTCCGGCCATCGACCGGCTGGAGCACGTCGTCCGGGGTTCGGTCCGCGTGCTCACCGAGCAGTTGCCGTTCGTCACCCTGCTGCTCCGGGTGCGCGGCAACTCCCCGGTCGAGGAGGCGGCGCTGGCGCGCCGCCGCGAGTTCGACCGGGTCGTCACCGACCTCGTGCGTGCCGCGGAGGAGGAGGGCGGCGTCCGTCCGGACGTCGACCCCGCGGTCACCAGCCGGCTGCTCTTCGGCACCGTCAACTCGCTGACCGAGTGGTACCGCCCGGACGGCGGCCTGTCCGCCGACGACCTCGCCGACGCGCTCGTCGCCACGACCTTCCAGGGCCTGCGCGCCAGGTCCTGAGACCTGCCCTGACCCCTGCCGGCCCGGGGACCACCGGGCCCCGAGGAGACCGCCATGACCCACCCCGCACCGCTCCTGGAGAGCTACGTCGCCGGCCGGTGGTACGCCGCCCCGGACGACGGGACGCCGATCGCGGACGCCGTCACCGGCGAGACGGTCGTCCGGATCAGCAGCACCGGCCTGGACGTGGCCGCCATGCTCGACCACGCCCGGACCGTCGGCGGCCCGGCGCTGCGCGAGCTGACCTTCCACCAGCGGGCCGGCCTGCTCAAGCAGCTGGGCCTGCGCCTGATGGCCGACAAGGACGCGTTCTACGCGCTGTCCCGCCGCACCGGCGCCACCGACCGCGACAGCGCCGTCGACGTCGACGGCGGCTTCGGCACCGTCCTGTCCTACGCGAGCAAGGGTCGCCGCGAGCTGCCCGACGACACCGTCGTCCTCGACGGTGCGGTCGAGCCGCTCGGCAGGGGCGGCACCTTCGTCGGCCAGCACCTCTACACGCCGCTGCGCGGGGTGGCGGTGCAGATCAACGCGTTCAACTTCCCCGTCTGGGGGTTCCTGGAGAAGCTGGCCCCGGCCTTCCTCGCCGGCGTGCCGACGATCGTCAAGCCGGCCAGCCAGACCGCCTACCTCACCGAGGCGGTCGTCCGGGCGATCGTCGGGTCGGGCCTGCTGCCCGAGGGCTCGGTGCAGCTGCTGGCCGGCAACGCGGCCGGCGTGCTCGACCAGCTGAACGGTCAGGACCTCGTCTTCTTCACCGGCTCGGCGGCGACCGCCCGCAAGCTGCGGAGCACCCAGTCGGTGGTCGCCAACTCGGTGCGGTTCAACGCCGAGGCCGACTCGCTCAACTGCTCCGTGCTCGGGCCCGACGCCACCCCGGACACCCCCGAGTTCGACCTGTTCGTCGACCAGCTGGTCACCGAGATGACCGTGAAGGCCGGGCAGAAGTGCACGGCCATCCGCCGGGCGCTCGTGCCGCGCGGGCTGGTGGACGACGTCGTCGACGCCACCCGGGGGAAGCTCGCCGAGGTCGTCGTCGGCGCCCCGGGTGCGGACGGCGTCACGATGGGCGCCCTGGCCGGCGTCGACCAGCGGCAGGAGGTGCTGCGCTCGCTCAAGGCGCTGCGCGGCGTCGCCGAGCTGGTCGTCGGGGACCCCGAACACTTCGACGTGGTCGGGGCCGACAAGGACCGCGGCGCCTTCCTGCCCCCGATGCTGCTGCGCTGCGACGACGTGACCGCCGCCGAGCCGCACGACGTCGAGGCCTTCGGGCCGGTCAGCACGGTGCTGCCCTACGACGGCGTGGCGCAGGCCGTGGAGCTCGCCGCGCGCGGCCAGGGCAGCCTGGTCGGTTCCGTCGTGACCCACGACGAGCGGGTCGCACGGGAGTTCGTGCTGGGCGCGGCGCACGCGCACGGCCGGATCCTGGTGCTCGACCGCGACGACGCGGGGGAGAACACCGGCCACGGCTCCCCGCTACCGGTGCTGGTCCACGGCGGCCCGGGCCGCGCCGGCGGCGGCGAGGAGCTCGGCGGCATCCGCGGCGTGCTGCACCACATGCAGCGCACCGCGGTCCAGGCCTCGCCCGACATGCTCACCGCCATCGGGGGCCGCTGGGTCGCCGGGGCCCGCCGCACCGACGACGGCGTCCACCCGTTCCGCAAGCCGCTCGCCGAGCTGCGCATCGGTGACTCGGTGACCGCCGGCCCGCGCCGGGTGACGCTGGAGGACATCGAGCACTTCGCCGAGTTCACCGGCGACACCTTCTACGCCCACATGGACGAGGATGCCGCCCGGGCCAACCCGCTCTTCGGCGGCCGGGTCGCCCACGGCTACCTGATCGTCTCGTGGGCGGCGGGGCTGTTCGTCGACCCGGACCCGGGTCCGGTGCTGGCCAACTACGGCGTGGACGACCTGCGCTTCCTCACCCCGGTCAAGCCGGGGGAGGAGCTCACGGTCACGCTCACCGCCAAGCAGATCACCCCGCGCGGCGGCGCCGACCACGGCGAGGTCCGCTGGGACGCCGTCGTGGTGAACGGCGAGGGCAAGCCGGTGGCGACCTACGACGTCCTCACGATGGTCGCCAAGACCTGGCCTCCCGCCGCGTGAGCGGAGGGGCTCGGGAGCCGGCTCTGCTCCCGAGCCCCGTTCCTCAGAAGACCTTGGCGATGTCGCGGGCCGCTGCCATCGCCGCCTGGCGCGACTCCTCGGCGTCGCCGGTCAGGGTGGGGTGGTGGCGGATCTCGCTGATGTCGGTGATGCCGGTCCAGGCGAGCCAGTCGTTGACGTACGTGGACTGGAAGTCGCGGCCGAACTCCGGGCCCAGGGCCGGGCCCCACACGGCGCTGGTGTAGACGACGGCGGCGCGCTTCCCCGTGCCCGCGAGCAGGTGACGGTAGCCGGTGACCGGGTCGACGCCGAAGACCATCCCGGGCTGGGAGACCACGTCGATGAACTGCTTGAGGACGTAGGGCACCCCGGCGTTCCACATCGGCACGCTGAACAGCAGCCGGTCGGCGGCGGCGAAGCGGTGGAAGGTGTCCGCCGCGGCTCGCCAGGCGGCGGCCTGGGCGCCCTGGGGAGCGCCGCCGCCGAAGACGGTCATCTTCGCGGCCGCCGCTGCGGGCCCGAACTCCGGCAGCGTCCCGTCCCACAGGTCCCAGGTGTCGACGACCGCGTCGGGATGGGTGTCGCGGTAGGTCTCGACGAAGGCGCCGGCGATCTGCAGGGAGACCGACTCGGCACCGCGCGGCGAGGCGGAGATGTGCAGGAAGGTGGACACGGGGGACCTCCTCGGGAGCAGCGCGGGAACCGCGCGCCGATGTGGACTAGAGTCCGATTATGTCCTCCGAAGGTAGCGGACCGCAGTCCGCTTCGTCAACGCCGGCGAACGCCTCCGGTCGCGTGGAGCTGCCGGTTATCGGTGCACCGGTCGTGCGGGAGCGCGCCGACGCCGCCCGCAACCGGCTCCGGGTCCTGGCCGCCGCGGAGCGGCTGTTCGCCGAGCGGGGCGTCGGCGGCGTGACCATGGACGACGTCGCCGCCGCTGCCGGAGTGGGGAAGGGGACGCTGTACCGGCGGTTCACCGACAAGGGCGGCCTGGCGGTCGCGCTGCTCGACGAGCGCGAGCGCGAGCTGCAGAAGCTGATGCTGGCCGGCCCTCCGCCGCTCGGCCCCGGTGCCGACCCGGTGCCCCGGTTGGTCGCGTTCGTCCAGGCCTACCTCCGGTTCCTCGAGCGGCACCTGGACCTGGTGCTGCTGTCGGAGACGGCTGCCCCGGGGGCTCGGCTGCGCACCGGCGCGCACGCCTTCTGGCGCCAGCACTGCCGCTACCTGCTGGACCGGGCCGGGGCCTCGGACGCCGACCTGCGCGCCGACGTCCTGCTGGCCGCCCTCTCCGCCGAGCAGGTCCGCCACTGGCGGGAGGACGAGGAGCGGGACGCCGAGGGCCTGGCCGGGTCCCTGGCCGCAGTGGTCAGCGCGCTGGCGCAGCCCCGACCCAGCGGATGGGCAGGCGCTTGACCCCGCGCTGGAAGTTCGAGCGCAGCAGCACCGGCGGCCCGTCCAGCTCCAGCGCACCGGTGCGACGCAGCAGCTCGGCGAACAGCGCACGCATCTGGACCCGTGCCAGCTGCGCACCGAGGCAGAAGTGCGGCCCGTGCCCGAAGGTCAGGTGCGGGTTGGGGGAGCGGCGGACGTCGAAGCGATCGGGCTCGGCGAACACCGACTCGTCCCGGTTGGCCGAGGTGAAGGAGACGACGACCTTGTCGCCGGCCCGGATGCGCACACCGGAGAGCTCGACGTCGGTCGTGGCGGTGCGGCGGAAGACCATCACCGGCGTCCACCAGCGCAGCATCTCCTCGACCGCGCCGGGCAGCAGGGCCGGGTCGGCACGCACCGCGGCCAGCTGGTGGGGGTGCTGCAGGAGCGCGATCAGCCCACCGGGCAGGCCGTTGCGCAGGGTCTCGTTCCCGGCCACGGCGAAGAGCCAGAACATGTTCTCGAACTCCTCGTCGCTGACCTGGCCGCCGTCCTCGTCCACCTGGGCCAGCAGGATCGACATCACGTCGCCGCCGGGGGAGCGACGCTTCTCCTCGGCCAGCAGCCGGGCGTAGGCGTAGAGGTCGGGCATGCCGGCGCGGGTGCGCGGGTCGGGCATCCGGCCGTCCGGGCCAGGGGCCGGGCGCAGCGCGACGGCCGCGCGGGCCATCGCCGTCCCGCCGGTGCCGTCGAAGGCCGCGGAGGTGGCGTAGTCGGGGTCCTGCCAGCCGATCACCCGGTTCGACCAGTCGAACATCAGCCAGCGGTCCTCGGCCGGCACGCCCAGGACGTCGGCGAGGGTGAGCAGCGGCAGGTCCGCGGCCACGTCCTTGGCGAAGTCGCACCGGCCCTCGGCGGCGCCGCCCGCCATCTGGTCCACCAGCCGGGCCGCCGTCGTCTCGATCGCCCCGGTCAGCGCGGCCACCGCCCGCGGCGTGAACGACCGGGTGAGCAGCCGCCGGAGCCGGGAGTGGTCCGGCGGGTCCGTGTTGAGCATCATCCGGCGGACCCAGGCGAGGTCGGCGGCGTCGCGGACCTGTGTCGCGCCCAGCCACGAGGAGAACGTCGCCGGGTCCCGGAGCACCCGCTCCACGTCGGGGTGCCGCAGCACCAGCCAGAACCCCGGCCCGGCCGGCTGGCCGTGCAGGGCGGGCTCCTCGACCCAGGTCACCGGCGCCTCGGCGCGCAGCCGGCGCAGCACGTCGAACGGCGGCCCGTCCTCGTAGGTGGCCGGGTCGACGAGGGCCGCGGTGTCCACCGGCTCGGGTCCTCTCAGCTCTCGTAGGTGTGGAACCCGCGCCCGGTCTTGCGGCCCAGCTCGCCCGCGGCGACCTTGTCGCGGAGCAGCTGCGGTGGGGCGAACCGCTCGCCGAGGGTCCGGTGCAGGTACTCGGCGATCGCCAGCCGCACGTCCAGGCCGACCAGGTCGGTGGACCGCAGCGGGCCCATCGGGTGGCGGTAGCCCAGTTCCATCGCGGTGTCGATGGCCTCGGCGTCGGCGACGCCCTCCTCGAGCATCCGGATGGCCTCCAGGCCCAGCAGCACGCCCAGCCGCGAGGAGGCGAAGCCGGGGGAGTCCCGCACGACGATGCCGGTCTTGCCGAGGGCGCCCACCCAGCCGCGGGCGGCGTCGACCAGCACCGGGTCGGTCTCCGGCGTGACGACGAGCTCGACGAGCTTCGACGCCGGCACCGGGTTGAAGAAGTGCATCCCGAGGAGGCGCGAGGGGCGCTCCAGCGCCGCGGCGAGTTCCGTCACCGACAGCGAGCTGGTGTTGGTGGCCAGCACGGCGGCGGGACCAGCGGCCGCCGCCGCGCCGAGCACCTCGGCCTTCAGGTCGGCCCGCTCGGGGACGGCCTCGATCACCAGGTCGGTGTCCCGGCCGAGGCCGGCGGGGGTCTCGAGCAGGGTCAGCCGGCCGAGGACGGTCTCGACGTCCCCGTCCAGCTTGCCGCGGCGGGCGGCCTCCGCCAGCCCGTCGGCCACGCGCCCGCGGGCGGCCTCCGCGGCCTGCCCACCGGCCTCCACGACGGCGACGTGCGCGCCGGCGGCGAGGAACACCTGCGCGATGCCGGCGCCCATGCGGCCGCCGCCGATGACGCCCACCCGGGTCGGGACGGCGGTGCTCATGCCTTCTCCACGAGCATCGCGACGCCCTGTCCGACGCCCACGCACAGGGTGGCCGGGCCGCGCCGGCCGCCCTCGCGCTCCAGTCGTCCGAGCAGGGTCACCGGCAGCCGGGCGACGTCGCGGTCGTCCTCGCCGGCCCGGTCGGCGGCGTCGAGGACCACCTCCTCGACGGCGGCCAGGGCGCCCCCGTACCGGCCCTGCGGGGTGCGGACCCCGTCGACCGGGTGGACCTCGGTGGACCCGTGGGACATCGGCACTCCTCGGACGCGTCAGACACGATTTCCCGACCAAGCGTTCAGTTAATCAGTCGCCAGTCTGACGGACGCCCGGCGGCCGGGGCAAGCCTTCGCCCCAGGAGGGCAGGCGCGCGACGGCCGCCACGCGGGTCCCGACCGCAGGTCACGGTCGGGGCCTCTCGTCTGGTCAGGAACTCGCGGGATCGCCGCCGTCCCGGGGGTCCGCCGTCCGCCGCATGCCGGACCGGCCGGCGCCCGGTGCGGCTCCGGACTCCAGCAGTGGCCGGGTCCGCCACCGGACGAGCTCGGAGAGCGCCACGATGCTGGTCGAGCGCACCACCGCCGAGGACCGGTCCAGATCGACGAGGACCTGCTGCAGGGCCTCGTGCGAGACGGCGGCGACCCGGCACAGCACGTCGCCGCTGCCGGTGGTGGAGTGCGCCTCGAGGACGCCGGGGATCTCCTCGAGGTCGCGCCGCACGGCGTCGATCGCGCCCTGGGCGATCTCCAGCGTCACGAAGGCCTGCACGCCGAAGCCCGCCGCGCGCACGTCGACGTCGGGCCCGTAGCCGCGGACCACGCCCGTCTCCTCCAGCCGCCGCAGCCGAGCCGTCACGGTGCCGCGGGCGACCCCGGTGAGCCGGGACAGCTCCAGGTCTCCCGCCCGAGGGGAGTCCTGCAGCGCGCTCAGCAGCGCCACGTCGAGCGCGTCGAGTCCCCGGCCGTCGGTCATCCTGTCCGCCCCCCGATACCTTGAGCTGTGCACCCTGCGCAGCTTAGGGCTGGTCCCGCTGGCCCGGGTGGACAGCGCGGGCAGGAACACCGGCCCTGGTTGCGCAGTGCCGACCCGCGGTGTGTGGTGCAGGCGACACCGACGGACGTCCGGAGGAGGAGCCCGGCATGAGCCTCGAGCAGACCCTCAACGACGACGAGCGCCTCGCGCAGCTCGACCTCGACCAGCTCCGGCAGCTGGTCGGGCTCGTCGAGTACGACGCCTCCGACGACCCGTTCCCCGTCTCCGGCTGGGACGCGCTCGTGTGGGTCGTCGGCAACGCCACGCAGGCCGCGCACTTCTACCAGTCGGCCCTCGGCATGGAGCTGGTCGCCTACTCCGGCCCGGAGACCGGCAACCGCGACCACCGCGCCTACGTGCTGCGGTCGGGTGCGGCCCGGTTCGTCGTGACGGGCGCCTACGACCCGGCCAGCCCGCTGGCCGACCACCACCGCCGGCACGGCGACGGCATCCTCGACGTCGCGCTCTCGGTGCCCGACGTCGACCGGTGCATCGCGCACGCGCGGGCGCAGGGCGCGACGGTCCTCGAGGAACCGCACGACCTCGGCGACGAGCACGGCACCGTCCGGCTGGCCGCCATCGCCACCTACGGCGACACCCGGCACACGCTGGTCGACCGCTCCCGGTACACCGGCCCGTACCTGCCGGGGTTCGTGGCCCGGACCTCGTCCCACCAGCCGCGCCCCGGCCGGCCGAAGCGGC
Source organism: Geodermatophilus sp. URMC 65 (assembly GCF_053502545.1). Classification (NCBI taxonomy): domain Bacteria; kingdom Bacillati; phylum Actinomycetota; class Actinomycetes; order Geodermatophilales; family Geodermatophilaceae; genus Geodermatophilus; species Geodermatophilus sp. URMC 65. The sequence goes on along the minus strand of NZ_CP199954.1, from coordinate 1,353,623 downwards.
TGTTCCAGGCGGTGGACCACGTGGTGGGCAACGTCGAGCTCGGCGCCATGGACCGCTGGGTCGACTTCTACAACCGGGTCATGGGCTTCACCAACATGGCCGAGTTCATCGGTGACGACATCGCCACCGACTACTCGGCGCTGATGAGCAAGGTCGTCAGCAACGGCAACCACCGGGTCAAGTTCCCGCTGAACGAGCCGGCCATGGGCAAGAAGAAGTCGCAGATCGACGAGTACCTCGAGTTCTACGGCGGCCCCGGCGCCCAGCACGTGGCGCTGGCGACCAACGACATCCTCGCGACCGTCGACGCGATGACCGCCGAGGGGATCGAGTTCCTCCCCACCCCGGACTCCTACTACGAGGACCCCGAGCTGCGGGCCCGCATCGGCACCGTGCGGGTACCGGTCGAGGAGCTGCAGCGGCGCGGCATCCTCGTCGACCGGGACGAGGACGGCTACCTGCTGCAGATCTTCACCCGGCCGATCGGCGACCGGCCCACGGTCTTCTTCGAGCTGATCGAGCGACACGGCTCGCTCGGCTTCGGGAAGGGCAACTTCAAGGCGCTGTTCGAGGCGATCGAGCGGGAGCAGGCGCGGCGCGGCAACTTCTGACCGTGAGGGCGGCCCCTGTGGTCTCCCGCCGCGAGCCTGGTGGCGTGCTGGAACGGCCAGCCTCCAGGGTCCCGCCGACCCCTGTCCCGGGCCCCGCCCCGAGCGTGCGAGGGGTGCGGAGGACGGGGTCCTCCTACGAGGCGTGGGAGGAGGGTGGTCCTCCCTCAGCGCAGCGCGGCGCCGACCTGCTGCGCGGAGCGGACGACGGCCCGGCCGATCCGCTCGGTGTCCGCGCCCTCGTCGACGAAGACGACCGCCAGCGCGGCGCGGGCACCCCCGTCGGGCCCGAGCACGGGTGCGGCGATCGACCGGACGCCGGGGATGACCTCGCCGTGCGAGCTGGCCCACCCGACCCGGCGGGCCTCGCGGAGTGCCTCGCGGTCGTCGGGCGAGGCGGCCTCGGGCATGAGCAGGGCGAGGCCGGGTGCGCCCCGGCCCACCGGGTGCCGGATGCCCGGCCGGTACACCACGTGCGCCGGGGAGTCGTGCGGTTCGACGCTCGAGACGGTCACCGCCTCGTCACCGGCCCGGACGACCAGGAACGCCGTCATGCGCAGCTCCGCGACCAGGGCGTCGAGCCGGGGCAGCGCGGCGGACTGCAGATCGGTCCGCACGCCCCGGGCCAGGCCGAGCATCCCCAGGCCGAGCCGGTAGTGACCGGCCGGGTCCCGCTCGACGAGCTGGTGGTCCTCCAGCGTCCGCAGCAGGCGGTAGGTGATCGACCGGTGCAGCCCCAGCGCCGAGCCGATCTCGGCGATCGGTTGGGGGCTGCCGACGGCGGCCAGGTGCTCGAGGATGCGCAGACCCCGGTCCAGCGTCTGCGACTGGGGCGTGCCCCCGCCGTTGCCTTCGGCCATCGCCGTCCTCTCGGTGCACCGTGCCCTCCCACCCTACGGTCGCCCTCGGCGGGCGCCGGGCCGGCCAGGAGCACGGGAGCGGCGCCGCCCGGCGCGCCGGGCGGCGCCGCGTCCCCGGCGGTGCTCAGCCGTTGATCACCTGCGGCACGGCCACCGCCTTCAGGCCCTCGACGCCGAACTCCAGCCCGTACCCGGACTTCTTGACCCCGCCGAACGGGATCATCGGGTGCACGCCGCCGTGGGAGTTGATCCAGACGGTGCCGGCCTCGAGCCGGGCGGCCACGGCGCGCGCCGCGTCCCGGTCGCTGCTCCACACCGAGGCGCCGAGGCCGACGTCGAGCCGGTTGGCCATCGCCACGGCCCGGTCGACGTCGTCGTAGCGCACGATGGGCAGCGCGGGGCCGAACTGCTCCTCGGCCACCAGCGGGTTGTCGTCGTCCACGTCCGCCACCAGCGTGGCCGGGTAGAAGTACCCCGGGGCGTCGGGGTCGGGGTCGCCGCCGACGAGGATCTTCGCGCCGGACTCGCGCGCGGCGTCGACCAGGCGGGCGACGATCTCGTACTGCGCGCGGTTCTGCAGCGGGCCGAGCACGTTCTGCTCGTCGAGCCCGCGGCCCATGGGCATGGCCCGCGCGACGTCGGCCAGCGCCGCGCAGATCTCGTCGTACACGTCGCTGTGCACGTACAGGCGCTTGAGCGCCGCACACGTCTGGCCGGTGTTGATGAAGGCGCCCCAGAACAGGCCCTCCGCGATGGCGCGGGGGTCGACGTCGGGCAGGACGATGCCGGCGTCGTTGCCGCCGAGCTCGAGGGTCAGCCGCTTCACGGTGTCGGCCGAGCTGCGGATGATGGCCTGCCCGGTGGCGGTCGAGCCGGTGAACACCAGCTTGTCGACGTCCGGGTGGCCGGACAGGCGCGCGCCCACGTCCCCCTCGCCGGCCACGGCGGTCAGCACGTCGGCCGGGAGCACGCTGTCGAGCACCCGTACCAGCGCCAGCACGCTCAGCGGGGTGTGCTCCGAGGGCTTGACCACCACGGTGTTGCCCATGCGCAGGGCGGGGGCGACCTGCCAGACGGTGATCATCATCGGCCAGTTCCACGGCCCGATCGCGCCGACGACGCCGACGGGGCGGTAGTGCAGCTCGGCGCGGGTCTCCCCGTCGTCGACCACGGTCTCGACCGGCAGCTCGGTGGCGGCGGTGGCGCGCAGCCAGGCCGCGCAGGCGCCCACCTCGAAGCGGGCGTTGGGGCCGTTGAGCGGCTTGCCCTGCTCGCGGGAGAGCAGCTCGGCGAGCGGCTCGGCCGCTGCCTCGACGGCGTCGGCGGCACGCAGCAGGAGGTCGATGCGCTCGGAGTCGGCGCGGGCGGCCCAGCCCGGCTGCGCGGCGCGGGCACGGGCCACGGCGCGATCGAGGTCCTCGGGCGACCCGAGGGCGACGCGACCCACGACCTCACCCGTCGCCGGGTCGAGGACCTCGCGGCCGTCGGGGGCGGTGACGCCGGCCAGCAGGCTCTCGTACGTCGGCGTCTCCGGCGTGGTGGTCACGGGCTCGGTCACGGTGGGGGTGGTCATCGTGGTCCTTCGTGGGTCGGGGAGGGGTCTGTGCCGTGCGGCACTGCGATGGAGGAAGGCGCGCTCACGGGGTCGGCTCGACCCGACCGGTGACCTCGCCGAAGGCGATGCGTGTCCCGTCCGGCCCCGGTGCGGTGGCGGTGATCGTCACGACGTCGCCGTCCTCGAGGAACGTGCGCGTCGACCCGTCCGACAGCGTCAGGGGTTCCGTGCCGCCCCAGGACAGCTCGATGAACGAGCCACGCTGGTCCCGCTGCGGGCCGGAGACGGTGCCCGACGCGTAGAGGTCGCCGGTGCGCAGGCTGGCGCCGTTGACGGTCATGTGCGCCAGCTGCTGGGCCGGGGTCCAGTACAGCGAGCCGAACGGCGGGCAGCTGACGAGCTCGCCGTTGAGCCGCACCTCCAGCGTGAGGTCCAGCCCCCACGGTTCGCCGGTGTCGTCGAGGTAGGGCAGCGGCTGCGGCTGCCTGGCCGGCGGCGTCACGCGCGCGGCCTCGAGCGCCGCCAGCGGCACGACCCAGGGCGACACCGAGGTGAGGAAGGACTTGCCGAGGAAGGGGCCCAGCGGCACGTACTCCCAGGCCTGCAGGTCCCGGGCCGACCAGTCGTTGACCAGGCAGACCCCGAAGACGTGCTCCGGGAACGCCGACAGCGGCACCGGGCGGCCGAGCTCGGAGGGCGTGCCGACGACGAAGCCGACCTCGGCCTCGATGTCCAGCCGCTGCGAGGGGCCGAAGGTGGGCGCGTCGTCGGTCGGCGCCTTGCGCTGACCGTTCGGCCGGACCACCGGTGTCCCGGAGACCTGCACCGTGCCCGCGCGGCCGTGGTAGCCGATCGGCAGGTGCTTCCAGTTCGGCGTCAGCGGCTCCGAGTCCGGGCGGAACATCCGCCCGAGGTTCTCCGCGTGGTGCTGGGAGCTGTAGAAGTCGACGTAGTCGGCGATCTCGACCGGCAGGTGCAGCGTCACAGCCTCGCGCGGCAGCAGGTTCGGCTGGACGGCGGCGCGGTGCGCCGGGTCGGCGAGCAGCTCCTGCAGCCGGGCGTGCAGGGCGTCCCACGTCGTCCGCCCACGGGACATCAGTGCGTTGAGCGAGCCGGTGGCCAGCGCGTCGGCGGCCGGGACGTCCAGCCGCGAGACGTCGAGGACGTGCTCGCCGATGGCGACGCCGACCCGTCGGGGGCCGTCGGGCTCGGTCGAGAAAACGCCGTAGGGCAGGTTGTCCGGCCCGAAGCCGGTGCCGGCGGGCAGGTCGAGCCAGGTGCTCATGCGGGGATCCGTTCCGGTGCGGGCAGCAGGCCGAGGGCGACCAGGTCGTTGACGGGCTCGAGCACGCTGCAGGTGCCGAAGGAGGTGAAGACGGCTCGAGCTCGGGCGACACGCTCCGCCGGCCATGTCTGCAGTGCGGAAACCACCGCAGCGGGGTCGGTCTCGATCAGCCAGGCGGTCGGCGTCGACGTCTGCGTGATGAGCGCGTCGACCGCCAGCAGGACGTTGAGGAAGCCGTGGTGCTCGAAGCCGGTGGCCGGGTCGGTGTGCCGCATCGCGTGGTGCAGTCCGGCGGTGCACTTGAGCGCCACACCGCGGGCGACGCAGGCGGCCAGGGTCGCGGCGAGCTCCTCCGGGGAGGGGAACAGCGCGGCGCGCAGGCCGCCGGTGCGCAGCTTGGCGCGGTGGCCGGTCCCGGCGAGGACGTCGAGCACCTCGTCCCGGGTGGGGCTGCGGGGCAGCTCGACCGCCGCGGGCACCTCGGCGGGCAGGACGTCGTCGAGGACGCGAACCGCCTCGCGCGCCGTCGCGGCGTCGGTGGCGACCGGGACCTCGACCGCGGCCAGGGTCAGCCCGGGAGCGGCGGTGACCCGGGCCGCGGCGGCCGGCAGGTCGCCGGCCGCCGCGATCAGCGAGACCCCGAACGGCTCGCCGTCCCCGAGGTGCTCCTCGAGCTCGCCGAGGCGGGCGGCGGGGACGACGAACGGCCCGACCAGGTCGCCCAGCCTCGCCCGCAGCTCCCGGTGCGCCGGGACGGCGGCGGCCATCGGTGCGTCCCCGGGCGGGAACAGCGCCGCGTCGTCGAACAGGCCGGTGAACAGCGACCTCATGCCGTGCCGAGGTGACCTCGCGAGCTCGGTCACGCGGGACCCCGCCCGGACCAGGTCCAGGCGTACTTCCCGTCGTCGACGGCGATGCCGGCCTCGCCGAGGTCCAGCGGCCGGAAGGTGTCGACCATGACGGCGAGCTCGTCGAAGTACTCCGCGCCGAGGGAGCGCTCCACGGCCCCGGGCTGCGGGCCGTGCGAGTGCCCGCCGGGGTGCACCGAGATCGAGCCCTTGCCGATGCCCGAACCCTTGCGGGCCTCGTAGTCCCCGTCGACGTAGAACATGATCTCGTCGCTGTCGACGTTGGAGTGGTAGTAGGGCACCGGCACCGCGAGCGGGTGGTAGTCGACCTTCCGCGGCACGAAGTTGCAGATCACGAAGTTGGCGCCCTCGAAGACCTGGTGCACGGGCGGCGGCTGGTGCACCCGGCCGGTGATCGGCTCGTAGTCGGCGATGTTGAACGCGTACGGGTAGAGGTGGCCGTCCCAGCCGACGACGTCGAACGGGTGCTCCGGGACGACGTGCACCGTGCCGGCCAGTCCGCCGGGGCCGTTGCCGCGGTGCTTGACGTAGACCTCGACGTCGGTGCCCTCGGCCAGCAGCGGCTCGGCCGGCCCGCGCAGGTCCCGCTCGCAGTACGGGGCGTGCTCGAGGAACTGCCCGTACTTCGACAGGTAGCGCTTGGGCGGGGCGATGTGCGAGTTCGCCTCGATCGCGTAGGTGCGCAGCGGCTCGGCACCGGTCGGGATCCACCGGTGCGTGGTGGTCCGCGGGATGACCACGTAGTCGCCCTGCCCGACCTGCAGCGCGCCGAACACCGTCTCCACGGTGGCCGCGCCCCGCTCGACGTAGACGCACTCGTCGCCGGTGGCGTTGCGGTAGTACGGGCTCGGCAGCGAGGACACCGCGTAGGAGATGCGCACGTCGCCGTTGCCGAGCACCAGCCGGCGGCCGGTCACCGCGTCGACGGCCTTGTGCTCCTCACCCGGGAAGAGGTCGTGCAACTTCAGGTGCCGCGGCACCAGCGGCGCGTTCGGGGTCAGGCTCTGGTCGGGCAGCTCCCACGGGCGGGCGTCGACGATCGCCGACGGGACGCCGCGGTGGTAGAGCAGCGAGGAGTCCGAGGAGAAGCCCTCCTCGCCGACCAGCTCCTCGTAGTAGAGGCCGCCGTCGGGACGGCGGAACTGGGTGTGCCGCTTGGGTGGGACCTCGCCCACCTGCCGGTAGAACGCCATCAGGGATTCCCTTCCTTCAGATTCGGGCTACCGGGGCCGGCCCCCTTGCAGGGGCCCGCCGCGAGTGTGCGAGCGGTGGGGGGCAAGGGGGTCCTTCCCGGGCGAGCAGCCGGGCCACCGCGGGGGCGACGTCGGCGGTGCGGGTGAGGACGGCGGCGACGTGACCGTCCGGGCGGAGTACCCAGACCTCGTCGGGCCGGGCGCCCAGTGCCTCGCGCAGGGTCGGCCCCGGGTCGAGGTCGCGGATGCGGTGCACGGCGACCGGCAGGTCGCCGAGGCCGGGCAGGTGCGGTGGTGCGGCGTCGTCGCCGAGGAGGACCGTGACCCCTGAGCGGGCGAGCTGGCGCAGCCGGACGACGTCCGGCCGGCCGGGCACGGTGACCGGGCAGTCGGGCACCAGGACACCCGGGGCGGGCACGGGGACGTCGCCGCGGGCCGGACGGCCCGGGAACGGGCGCGCCGGGTCCGGCGTGGTCAGCGGCGAGTCGACGTACCAGAACGGCTCGGCCAGCCGGCCGGAGTCGACCTGGGCCCGGGCCTCCGGGTCGGTGGCGGCGCGCTCCAGGACGTCGAGGCGACGGCGGGCCTCCTCCTCGGTGCCGGGCACCAGGAACCGCATGGTCGCCCCGGTGACCTCGATGTTCTCCAGCGCCGCGGCGTGCCGCTCGTCGTGGTAGCTGTCCAGCAGCGACTCCGGCGCCCACCCGCGGAGCACGAAGGCGACCTTCCAGGCGGCGTTCTCCGCGTCGAGCACCCCGGAGTTGAGGCCGCGGGCGCCGAAGGGGGAGACCAGGTGTGCGGCGTCGCCGGCGACCAGCACCCGGCCGACCCGCATGCGGTCGACCACCCGGGAGTGGAAGCGGTAGACCGACTTCCACACGACCTCGTAGGGGCGGTCGCCGATGACCTGGCGGATCCGGCGGTCGAGGCCACCGGAGGCCTCCTCGGCGGCCAGGTCGAAGTCCGGCGGGACCTGCCAGTCGATGCGGAAAGTCGAGTCCGGGCAGGGGTGGATCAGCACCTGGCGGCCGGGGTTCCACTCCGGGTCGAAGTAGAACCGGCGCTCGGTCTCCCAGCCGGGCAGGTCGGTGCGGATGTCGCAGATGAGGAAGTGGTCGTCGAAGGTCTCGCCGTCGAAGGAGAGCCCGAGGGCCGACCGCAGGGCGTCGCTGCGGGGGCCCGCGCAGGCGACGGCGTACGACCCGCGCAGGGGGACCTCGCCGTCCGCCGTCGTGCAGGTGACCGTCACCCCCGTGTCGTCCTGCGCGATGCCGGTGACCCGGTGGCCCCAGCGCACCTCGATCAGGGGCTCGGCGGCGATGCGCTCGTCGAGCAGCCGCTCGGTCTCGCACTGCGAGATGTTGACGAACGGCGGGAACGGGGACTTGCCGCGGTCGGCGAACTGGAAGCTGAACAGCTCGGAGTCGCGGTGGAAGGTGCGGGCGGTGGTCCAGGTGACCCCGCGGCGGGCGACCTCCGCGCCGACGCCGACGGCGTCCCAGACGTCGAGGACGTCGCGCTGCTGGCAGATCGCCTTGCTGCCGATCACGTCGCGCTCGGGCCGGCCGTCGAGGACGACGACGCGCAGACCCCAGCGGGCCAGGAGGAGCGCGGTGGTCTGGCCGACCGGACCGGCGCCCAGGACCAGCACGGGCAGGTCCTGCGTCATGGGGGGCCTCATCCCTGCAGCTGGTCCCACACGGCGCGGTCGCGCTCGGCGGTCCAGATGACGGGGCGCTCGGTGCCGGAGAACTCGTCCCACAGCCGGGAGACGTCGAAGGGCAGGCAGTGCTCGAAGATCGGCCACCGGCCGTACTTCGGGGCCAGTGCGGTGTGGGTGGCCTCGAAGGCCTGCTTGAGGGTGCCGCCGGCGCGGTGCACGTCGCCGACGGTGCGCTGCATGGTGAGCAGGAAGTCGCGGGTCTGCTCGATGGCGGCGTCGACCTCGTCGCGGCCGCGCGCGATCCTCCCGCGGCCACCGACCAGCTGCCGCGCCCCGAGGGCCTTGACCCGGTCGAGGGTCCCGGCGGCCCAGTCGAAGTGGAACGCGTCGCCGGTGTAGAGCGCGGCTTGCGACTCGACGAGGTCGCCGGCGAAGACGATCTCCTGCTTGGGCAGCCAGGCGACGATGTCGCCCTCGGTGTGCCCGCGGCCGAGGAACTCCAGGACCAGCTCGCCGCGGTCGCCGCCGAGCTCGATGGTCAGCTTGTCGCGGAAGGTCATGGTCGGCCAGGTCAGGCCGGGGATGGACTCCGGCTCCTCGAACAGCCGCGGCATCCGGCCGTACTCGCTCTCCCAGTCCTGCTGGCCGCGCTCCTCGATGAGGTGCTTGGTCTGCTCGGAGCTGACGATCACCTCGGCATCGAAGGCGCTCGCGCCCAGGACGCGGACGGCGTGGTAGTGGCTGAGCACCAGGTAGCGGACCGGCTTGTCGGTGTGCTCGCGCAGCTTGGCCAGCCAGCGGCGGGCGGCGACCGGGGTGGCCAGCGCCTCAAAGCAGACGAGGAAGTCCTCGCCCTCGATGGCGCCCAGGTTGGGGTCGCCCTCCGCGGTCAGGGCGTACACGCCGTCGGCGAGCACCTCGAGGGTCTGTTCCTTGACGCCGAGGTCGGCGGAGGAGGCGAAGGGCTTGGCTGCCATGGGGGGACTCCAGGTCTGCGGCTGTTCGAAATACGAATGAACTGTTCTCTTACTGGTTCGAGGATAGGGCGCTGTGGTGCCCGACACAAGGGGGTGGGACGACAGCGCCCGAGGCCGCCGGCGAGGCGGCCCCGGGCGCCGGGGGTCAGGTGACAGGCATCCAGGCCATGTCGATCGAGACGACCTCGCTGACGCCCCGGACCGAACTGGAGGCTGCCGGGATCGCCGCGGACGACGCTCTGGTGCACCTGGTGTTCGCCGCCGTCGACGGACTGGTGTTCAGCAGGTGTGCCTCGAGGACCCGGCGGCCGCACGGGCGGGCCTGGAGCGACTGCGCGCTCTCCTCCGTCCCCTGGCGCGGTAGCCCGTCAGCGGGCGGAGAGTCCCGCCAGGAACGTGTCGAGCATCGCAAGCTGGGTCGCCGCCGGTGTCGGGGCCTCGGGGAGCGTGGCCAGGACCTGGAGCCCCATCGCCATCGCGAGCAGCTGCTCGGCGAGGACGTCGTCCGCCGTGTCCACCGTGACGTCGCCGTCCTCCCGCCCTTCGGCGAGCAGGCCGCAGACGTCCCGGCGCCAGGTCTGCATGGCGTCGTCGCTGAGGCGGGCGAGCCGTTCGTCGGCGACCGTCCGGCTCCAGAACGGCAGCACGATCCGCGCCTCGAGCAGGGTGAGCTCCGTGGTGGGCAGCACCTCCACGAGGAAGGCGCGCAGGGCCGCCACACCCCGCTCGCCCTCGACCGCGGCCCGGATCCGCTCGTTGGTGCGGTCGAAGACGTAGCCGAAGGCCGCCTCGATGAGCGCGTCCTTGCTGGCGAAGTAGTAGGCCAGTGCGCCGTTGGCGTAGCCGGCCTCCCGCGCGATCTCCCGCATGGTCGCGGCGTCCGCGCCCCGGGTGGCCATGAGCCGCCAGGTCACCTCGAGGATCTCGCGCCGCTTGGCCTCGTGGTCCACCAGCTTCGGCACCGGACTCCCGTCCCCTCGTCGTCCGTTCCAGTCTGGACGACGAGGGGGCGGGGGTGTGGGCCGGGGACCGGTCCTCACCCTCCGGGGGTCCGGCGGGGTCTGCGGACGAGGGCCACGACCACGCCGAGGGCGAAGGCGGCGGCGATGACGGTGAGCAGCACGGTGGCCAGGACGGCGTCCCCGCTGATCAGCGTCGTGAAGTTGGCCAGCACCAGCCCGACGACCCCGAGCAGTCCCAGCGTGCCCAGGGCCGGTGCGACCCGGGTGTGCCAGGCGCGGCGGTCGACCCGGCTGCGGGCGAAGAACGCCAGGACGGCCACGCTGGTCAGGACCATGAGCAGCAGGATGCTCACCGTCGCCAGGCCCGACATCCAGGTGAACAGCTGCAGCACCGGGTCCGAGCCGGCGACGGCGAACACGGCGACCACCACGAACGCCGTCCCCGTCTGCGCCAGCGAGCCGACGTGCGGAGAGGCGTGCCGGACGTGCGTCCGGCCGAGCACGTCGGGTGCCGTGCCCTGCCGGCCCAGCGCGAACAGGTACCGCGAGATGGCGTTGTGGAACGCCAGCAGGGCGGCGAAGAGACTGGTCAGGAGGAGGACGAGCATGACGTCGGCGACGACCGGGCTGACGTACTCGGCGGCCGCCGTGAAGACCAGGCCCGCGGTGTCGGCCTGCGCGGCAGCCACCACGCCGTCGGACCCGAACGCCAGCACGATGGCCCAGCTGGAGAGGGCGTAGAAGGCGCCGATCAGCACGACCGCCAGGTACGTGGCCAGGGGCACCGTCCGGCGGGGGTTGCGCGCCTCCTCGCCGTAGATGGCGGTGGCCTCGAAGCCGATGAACGACGCGACCGCGAACATGATGCTGATCCCGGGCGCGCCGGAGAAGAACGCCGACGGGGTGAACGACCGGACGTCGATGCCGTCGGCGCCACCCTGGGCGAGCACGGCTCCGGCCACCACGGCGATGACCCCGATCTCGAGGGTGAGCAGGACCCCGAGCACCTTGGTCCCCACGTCGATGTTGCGGTAGCCGAGCAACCCGACGACGGCCATGAGCAGGAAGGCCCACACCCACCACGGCAGGTCGGGACCGCCGTACTGGGTGGACAGGCCCTGGGCCGTGGCGCCGGCCAGCCCGTAGATCGCCGCCTGGATCGCGGTGTAGGTGAGCAGCGCCAGCCCAGCGGCACCGACGCCGACCGGCGTCCCGAGGCCCTTGCTGACGTAGGCGTAGAAGGCGCCCGCGTCGACGACGTGCCGGCTCATCGCCGCGTACCCGACGCTGAAGAGCAGGAGGACGACGGCCGCGACGACGTAGGCCATCGGGTTCCCGGCGCCGTTGCCGATGGCGAGCATGACCGGGAGCGCGCCGCCGATCGCGGTGAGCGGTGCGGCCGCGGCGACGACCAGGAACACGATGCCGACGACGCCGATCGACCCGCGCAGCCCGCGACCGCCCGCGTCGTCGGCGGGGGGTGCGGCCGTGGCCGGCGCGGCGGGGGAGAGCTCACTCATGGCAGCACCCGTCCTGGGTCGCGGTGCCGGTGACGGTGCCCGCTGCCCGGCTGCGGCAGTGGGCGCTGGCGTTCGGGGGGACGTCGAGCGTGGGGTTGCGGTCGAAGAAGCCGACCGGCTTGAGCCGGAAGCCGGTGTGGTCGACCGGCATGATCGGCCAGTCCTCGGGTCGCGGCACGTGCGTCAGGCCGAAGGTGTGCCAGACGACGACGTCGGTTCCCTCGAGGTCGCGGTCGGCGGCGGCGTACTCCGGCAGGCCGGCGCCGCCCTTGTGCTGGTTGACGAAGTCACCGGCCGCGTAGCGCTCGGCCGGGTCGTAGGCGGTGACCCACAGGTGCTTGGTGGCGAAGGTGGCCCGCCGCGAGATGGAGCTGTCCGGGTCGGCCAGCAGCGCCGGCTGCCCCTCCGGCAGCAGCGCGTAGGCGACCGGCTCGCCCAGGCGGTTGCGGCTGTTCGGGTTGCTGATGTGCCAGATCCGCCCGACGCCCTGGTCGGCCATCCGCTGGGCCTCGGACTCCCGGCGCAGCGTCGTCCGCCGCTGGGCGAAGGCGTTGCCGCGCGGGTTGTCCGGGCCCATCGGGACCCGGACGAAGTCCAGTTCCTCGACCGTGTTGGTGGGGCCGTCGAGCACCATGTCCAGCCGTGCGCTGAACAGGTGCTGGTGGAACGGCGCGCCGAGGCCGGGGGCGATCTCGGACGCGTACGGGTAGCCGTTCCCGGGGTGGGCGGAGGTGAAGACGATCCCGGTGGCCTTGACCTCGAAGCCGATGGTGCCGTCGAGGTAGAGGTACCAGTAGAAGCCGTAGTCGTAGTTGCCGATGGTGGTGAAGAAGCTGATCACCATCCGGCGCTGCCGCCGGGTCTCCGAGGAGCCCGCCCACAGGTCGGTGTGCTTCCAGAGGACGCCGACGTCCTCCTCGTGCATGCAGATGGCGTTGCGCAGCACCTGGGGGTTGCCGCGCTCGTCGGCGATGACGGCGTCCATGTAGGTGATGTCGCCCAGGCAGTCGCAGCCCAGCTCCAGGGCGTTGGCGTAGCGGCCCACCAGGTACTCGCCGGTGTCGAAGTAGTTCTGCCACGACCGCACGGGGGACGGGTCGGCGTAGGGCACGACCATCTCGGCGATCGAGGCCCGGTGGATGATCGGCCGCAGCCGGCCGCCGTCGACGAAGCCGACCTGGTGCAGGGTCAGCCCCTCGCGGGCGTCGAAGCCGACGCGCAGCTGCCAGCCCTCCCAGGTGAGCAGGTTGCCGTCGAGGGTGAAGCTGGGGCCCTCCGGCTGGGTGATCTCGATCGGCTTCTGCGTGGTGCGCAGCGGTCCGGTCAGGTCCGGGTCGGTGAAGTTGCCGTGCTCCTCGGGGATCGGCACGGGGCCCAGGTCGATCACCTGGTCGACGGTCCTGGCCATGACGTCGACGTAGGCGACGAGGCCGTCGACCGGGTGGGCCCAGGGGTGGTCCTCCGGGTGGTCCTGCCGGAAGGCCAACCCGCGCAGGATCCGGCGGCCCTCCTCCTCCGGGTACTCGAAGACACCGGCCGACAGGGGAGCGACCCGCACGTCCGCGACGTCGAGGTCGCGCGCCGCGAGCGCCGCCAGCCACCGCTCGTCGGTCGCCAGCACCTCCTCGACCAGGGCGAACTCCTCGTCGAGCACCGGCAGCTGACCGTCGGTCGCGGCGTCCAGCACGCGGTCGGAGACGATCGCCCGCTCGGTCACCGAGACGACCACGTCCCGCCCGTTCGGCCGTGCGACGTCGTGCAGCAGCACCCGCACCCGGCGGTCGGGGACCGCGTCGGTGCCGTAGAGCGCCGACTTCGGCGGCTCCTCCAGCCCGACGTAGACGAACCGGGTCGACCCGCCGACCAGGCCGGCGGCGTCGAGGACCTCGCGCGCGGCGGAGACGTCGTCGGCGCTCAGCTGCTCGAGGGGATGGGTGGTGGCCGGCGGGGCGGTGACGGGTGAGGCCATGGGGGCTCCCTCTTTTGATTCTACGGGTGTAGAAAGACTGCGTGAGCCAGGTTACAAACGTCCTCCCGATATGTGAAGAGGCTGTTTCAAAGTCGAACGGCGGGCGTGGCTACGCGGCGGTCCGGTGGTGCGCCGTCCTGGTCGCCCTGGCCTCGGCCGCGGTGCACGTGCTGACCCTGGCGTCGGGGCCGACGCCGTCGTCGCTCCACGTCGTGGCGCTGCTGGTGATGGCCATGGGCTGCCTGCCGTGCGCGATGCACCTCGCGCTGCTGCCGCGGCGGCGGGCGTGGGCGCAGATGGCCCTCGTCTCGGCCGCCATGCTCGGCGGGCACCCGCTGCTGTCCGCCGCCTCGGGGGGCGGCCACCACGCAGGGACGGCGACCGGTGGGACCGCCCTCGGCGCGGCCCTCGTCGTCGGCCCCGTCCTGGGGCTGGGCCTGGCCGTCACCGGGCTGGTCCTGGCGGCGTCCCCGGCGGCGGGGTCAGCCGCCGCCGGTCGGCCGGTCAGCCGTGCGCGCGGACGTGCTCGGTGACCAGCTCGGCGACCCGGTCGGGCGCCAGCTCGGGGATGAAGTGGGGAACGCCCTCGAGCACCTCGAGCCGGTAGGGGGCGTCGACGAACCGCCGGCTCTGCTCGGTGGCGGTGCGACCGAGTGCGGCGTCGCGGGTGCTCCACACGTGCAGCGTCGGCACGCGCACCGTGCCGACCGGGTCGCGGGCGTCCAGGGGCAGCGCGCGGTACCAGGCCAGGGCCGTGGACAGTGCGCCCGGCTCCTGCATCCGCCGCACGTAGTGCTCGGCCAGCTCGCGCGACAGGCCGCTGATCAGCAACATCCGGCGCAGCCCCGCGCCGTCCCCGGCCAGCAGCAGCCGCTCGGGCAGCACCGGCAGCTGGAACAGCCCCATGTACCACGAGCGCAGTGCCTGGTCGCTGGTGACGAACGCCCTGGCCATCGCCGCCGGGTGCGGCACCGACAGCGCGCTGAGCGTGCGGACCCGCTCCGGGTGCCAGGCCGCCAGCGCCCACCCGACGATGCCGCCCCAGTCGTGCCCGACGACGTGCGCGCTGCCGAGCTCGGCGGCGTCGAGCAGCGCCAGGACGTCGGCGGTCAGCTCCCGCATCCGATAGGCCGCGCGCCCGGACGGACGGGCGCCGGGGGAGTAGCCGCGCTGGTCGGGGGAAAGGGTGCGCAGCCCTGCGGTGTGCAGCCGGTCGGCGACGGTGGTGAACGCGGTGGCGTCCTGCGGGAAGCCGTGCAGCAGGACGACGGGGGCGCCGTCCGCAGGGCCGCCGTCCCGGACGTCGAAGACCAGACCGTCGCGCGTGAAGCTGTCCACCTGCCGACCGTGCCCGCCCGGCCCGGGCTCCGCCAGTCGGCCATCGGCGCGCCGTCCTCACCCCGCGGTCACCGTCCTCGCCCTGCAGCACGAGGACGGCGACCAGACGGTGAGGACGGCGGTGTGGGGCGGTAGGGGTGGGGGCCGGAGGCTCCCGCGACGAGGCGCCGTGTGGGCTCAGCGCAGGCCGGGGGACGGCTCCTGGCCGCGGTGGGAGTCCGGTAGGACGACAATGGACAGGGTGACGGCACCCGAGGAGCTCATCGTCCTGCTCGACGACGACGGGACGGCGATCGGCACGATGCCCAAGCCGCTGGTGCACCACGGCGAGACGCCGCTGCACCGGGCCTTCTCGGCGTACCTCTTCGACGACGCCGGCCGGCTGCTGGTCACCCGCCGCGCCGAGGGGAAGCAGACGTTCCCGGGCATGTGGACCAACACCGTCTGCGGGCACCCCGGCCCCGGTGAGGACGACGCGGCCGCGATCGCCCGTCGCGCCGCGTTCGAGCTGGGCGTGCAGGTCGGCCAGCTGCGCCCGGCGCTGCCCGGCTACCGCTACCGCGCGGAGTTCCGTGGCGTCGTGGAGAACGAGATCTGCCCCGTCTACCTCGGCGGCTTCGCCGGCACCCCCGCGCCGGACCCGGACGAGGTCGGCCAGTGGGAGCTGCTGGACTGGGCGACGTTCCGGAAGCGCCAGGAGTCCGACGACGGCGACGCGTGGTCGCCGTGGTGCCGCGAGCAGGCCCGCCTCATCGAGGAGGCGGGGCTGGTCCCGGTCGGCTGACCGTCCGGCCGCGTCCCGCGTCAGAGCACCGAGAAGCCCGCGGGGAGGCCCGTCCGGCCGGTGAGGGCGAGCAGGACCTGGCCGGCGAGGCCGTCGGAGACGGCGAGGTCGGCGACCAGTCGCAGTGCCTGCGCCGCGGCCGTCGCCGGGACGTCGAGCGGCACCTCCAGCGCGGTGGCGAGGTCCGCGGTGTGGACCGCCAGCTCGAACGTGCGCGTGGGCAGGTAGTCCGCCAGCCGCATGCCGCCCGCGATCGTGGTCAGCAGCTCCGTGCCGTCCCGCGACTCGACGCGCGGCAGCACGCGTGCGGCGATCTCCGCCACGGCGGCTGCCGGATCGCCGCCCAGCGCGGCCCCGGCGTCCCGTCCGCGCGCCGCCACAGCCGGGTCGGCGGCCACCGCTCGCGTCGCACGGACGTAGTCGCCGGCCGAGGCGAGCTCGACGGTCGCCGCGGGACGGGCGAGGTAGGTCTCGACCGTCAGGAAGGAGCGGCTGGTGTGGCCGACGAGGGCGCGCACGTCCCACTCGCCCAGGGCGGGCTGGGACCACCGGTCGCCGACGAGGGCGGCCGTCCGGACGAACCACTGCGCGGCGTCGGCGAACGCCCGCCGCGAGTCGTCCCACATGACGTCCATGCGGGCGACGCTAGCCCCGACGCGGCCGGGAGCGGCCGGGCTCCGGACGGCGGATGCGGCGCGCACCGCGAGATGCTCAGCACGGCCGGTGACCGCCGGGGCGCGGACGGTACCGGCCACCCGGGGCGCCTCGTGTCGCTGCGCGGACGTGCCCGGGGTGCTCCCTAGCGTCCGCCGCATGGAGCGCCGTCGGTTCCTCGTCTTCCTCGCCGCCGGGCTGGCGGGCACGGCCGTGGGCCGTGGCACGGTCGGCCTGGTCGATCCCACGCGCGCGCCGGTCAGTACCGCCGCGGCCGCCGAGCCGGTCGCACCGGCAGCGCTGCCCGGCGTGCTGCCCGCGCCGACCGGCGTCGTCGACCAGCTGCCCGGGGACGGCACGTCGCTCGCGTTGACCATCGACGACGGCACCAGCTCGGCGGTCGTCGGGTCGCTGTGCCGGTTCGTCCGGGACAGCGGCGTCCGGCTCACGTTCTTCCCCAACGGCCGCTACTCCTCCTGGGAGGAGAACGGCGACGTGCTGCAGCCGCTGATCGACTCCGGGCAGGTCGCCATGGGCAACCACACCTGGTCGCACCCCGACCTGACCACGCTCTCCGACGACCAGGTGGCCGAGGAGATCGGCCGCAACCGGGACTGGATCGAGAGCACCTTCGGCATCCGCACCCCGTTCCTGCGGCCGCCGTTCGGTGCGCACGACGAGCGGGTCCAGCGGATCAGCGCCGAGCTCGGGCACCCGACCGTCGTCATGTGGAACAGCACGCTGGAGGACAACCGGCTGCTCACACCGGCCGAGCTGGTGGATGCGGCCGACCGGTGGTTCACCGCGCAGGCCGTCGTGGTCGGCCACGCCAACCAGCCCACCATCACCCAGGTCTACGACGAGCTGGTGGAGCTGATCGCCGAGCGCGGGCTGCAGACGGTGACGCTGGCCGACGTGTGGGGGACGGGGCTGGGCGGGGTGCGGACGGCGTCGGGGAGGGCGACCGCCGTGTGATCGTCCGACCTGCGACGGGCGGCGGCATCCACCAGGCTGGTCGGGAACACCACGACCGACAGACGGAGGAGCGGATGGCCGACAGCAGGGCGTTGCAGGGGCGGGTGGCCCTGGTCACGGGCGGGGCGAGCGGGCTGGGCCGGGCCACGTGCGTGGCACTGGCCGAGGCCGGCGCGCACGTGGCCATCGCCGACATCGACGAGGGTGGCTCCAAGGGCACCGCGGAGCTGGTGGCCGACGCCGGTGGGTCCGCGGAGGTCGTCGCGCTCGACGTGACCGACGACGCCAGCCGCCGCGCGGTGGTCGCGCAGCTCTTCGACGCCCACGGCGACGCCTTCGACGTCCTGGCCAACGTCGCCGGCATCGACCGGCCCGGCTACATCACCGACATCGACCTCGCGGACTACCAGCGCGTGCAGGCCGTCAACTGCGAGGGGCCGGTCTTCCTGACCAGCGAGTTCATGAAGCGGGTGCAGCACCTGCCCGAGGGCCGCACCGCCGACGTGGTGCACATCGTCAGCCTCTCGGCGATCACCTCCGGCAGCGGCGCGATCGCCTACAACGGCTCCAAGGCCGGCTTCCTCAACGCGACCAGGTGCATCCAGCGGGAGCTGCGCGAGAAGGCCGTGACGGGCGAGGACGGCGTCGAGCGGCCCTTCCCGTGCCGCGTGCAGGCGGTCATCCCCGCGGCCATGGACACGCCGATGATGGAGCAGTGGGGCATCCCGGCCCACCTGATGATGCCGCCGTCGGCGGTCGGGGAGATGGTGCGCTACCTGGTGACGCTGCACCCGGCGGCCTTCGTGCCGGAGATGCAGATCGTTCCGCGCCTGGAACCGAACTTCCCCCGCTGACCCGGCATCCGGCCCGAGGAGACGACGATGACCAGCCCGGACGACCTCGACCCCGACTCGGCCATGGCCAGCGGGTCGGACGCCGGTGAGCCCGGGGAGCACCTGGGCGCTGGCGACCTCACCGACGAGGAGCGGCGGGTGCTCGAGGAGCTCGAGCGCGACGCCCCGGTCGGCCGTGACGACGACGACCTCGCCGACGACGCCGTCGTGCGCGCGGCCGAGGACGAGGCGCCGCTGCCGGGGGAGGGCGGCGACCAGGACGACGGGCTCAGCGCCCGGTTCAGCTCCCCGCCCGGGGAGGGCGAGGCCTGAGCGGGGGCTCCCCGGCGGCCGGCGGGGGAGCCCGCGCACGGGTACCGCGCGGCGTGGGTAGGGGGACGGGTCAGGATCGTCGACGACGGAGGACCGACCCGTGACCGTTGCCAGCCAGATGCTCGACACCTACCCGGCCGACCTCGGGGGCGTCGACAAGCAGAAGCTCGTCGCCTGCATCGAGGCCTGCTACGAGTGCGCCCAGTCCTGCACGGCCTGCGCCGACGCGTGCCTGAGCGAGGAGATGGTCGCCGAGCTGACGACGTGCATCCGCACCAACCTCGACTGCGCCGACGTCTGCGACACCACCGGCCGCGTGCTCTCCCGGCACACCGGCTACGACGCGAACCTGACCCGTGCGGTCCTGGAGGCCTGCGCCACTACCTGCAGGGCCTGCGGCGACGAGTGCGCGAGCCACGCCGACATGCACGCGCACTGCCGCGTCTGCGCCGAGGCCTGCCGGCGCTGCGAGACCGCCTGCCGCGAGCTCATCGCCTCCCTCGGCTGAGCGCGGCCCGGCCCGGGTGGCGCCGGGAGGCCGGACGGCGCGTGTCACGGCGCCATCCGGCCTCCTGCTGGCGCCGCCGTCGTGGTGCGGCCCCGTCACACGATGGCGCAGGACCCGCGGTGTCGGGCAGCGGTGGGCAGTGGCTCGGCACGAGCGGGCAGCGGGGCCGGCGTGCGGCGTCGAACCCGTCCAGAGCGGGACCGAGCCTTCCGCCTGCTGCGACGGGCGCGCCGACGAGCAGGCCCACGCACAGGCCGTCCTCGAGTGCCGTGGCGGCTCCCTGCCCCATCGTCGGGAGTGTGCCGTGCGCGGCGTCGCCGATCATGACGACCCGGCCGGTCGTGTAACGGGTCAGCCCGCCGGGCAGGTGGTGGACGTCGTGCCGCATGACCGCCTCCGGCGGCGTCGCGGCCATCACCTCCTGCGCCGGTGCGGCCCACCCGGCAAACCGTTCCCGGGCCGCGCCGAGCTCGTCGTCCAACACGGTGCGTTCGGGCATGGCGACGTACCCGTACCAGTACGTCTGATCGGCGGTGACGCGCAGGATGCCCAACTCGGCGTGGGGGCCCCAGTACTGGTGCAGTGTCGTGTCACCGAAGGTGCCGGGCGTGATCGCCCGCCAGCTCGAGTACCCGCTGTAGGCAAGCTGGGTGTGCGGGAACAGCGCCGCGCGGACGGCGCTGCGCATGCCATCGGCAGCGACGACGAGGTCCGGCTCCCGGCCCGCGACGACGGCAGGCGCGCCGTCGGGCTCGCCGGGGTCGAGCGTGGTGACGGCGGCGCCGGTGACGATCTGGACGCCGCAGCCAACGGCCCTCTGGTGCAGCGCCGCGTGCAGCCGCTGTCGGTGGACCCCGATGAGCGCGACGGCCTCGCGCATCGCCGGGGTGTCCGGCAGCGCCAGGATCGGCCGACCGTGCAGGTCCCCGGTGCCGCCCGCCCACGTCCGGTGGCCCAACGTGGCCACCTCGGTGTCGTCGAAGCCGAGTCCTCGGAAGGCGGCCACCGCGTTGCGGGTCATCGCGAAGCCCGCGCCCACCTCGCTGAGCTGGGGCGAGGGCCAGGAGACGTCCGATCGGTTGCCGTCCATCAGATCGCCCAGGCCATCGTCCACGGCGCCCTCGACGCACATCCCGGTGAACCGTGAGGCCGATCGGACACCCACTGAGCTGAGCGGTCAACGGCAGCGTGGGCGATCGGGGTCCGGGGGGCAGCGCTGGCCGCACTCGGCCGGCAGCGAGTCGCCTACTTCGGCTCGACCAGCACGACCCTCGCCTCAGCCCTGCGCTTCCCCTGGATGGTCGGGCACGGCGCCACCTGTTCTCTGCCGGATCGACCCGCGGTCATCTCCTGTTCAGCGCCTCGGCGAGCATCACGATGATGCCGCTGGGGCCGCGGACATACGTGAGCTTGTAGGCGTCCCCGTAGGTTGCCACGCCGCGAAGTGGGTGGCAGCCGTGCCTCGCGGCGATCTCGAGGGCCTCGTCGATGTCGTCGACCGAGAAGGCGACGCGGTGCATGCCGATCTCGTTGGGCCGGGTGGGCTCCGTCTCGATCGCGTCGGGGTGGATGTACTCGAAGAGCTCGAGGCGACCGTTGCCGTCTGGCGTCTGGAGCATGGCGATGTTGGCGTGGTTGCCGTCGAGGCCGACGGCGGTGTCGGTCCACTCTCCACTGACCGTGTCACGGCCGAGGACGGTCAGCCCGAGGTCGGTGAAGAAGGCAATCGTCGCTTCGAGGTCGCGGACGGCGATGCCGACGTTCTCGAGTCTGATGGGCATGCGTTGCACGCTACCGAGTAGCGGCGACCTGTTCAGGGCCGTGAGCTGCGGGTTCTGGCTCAGTGGGGCGGCGATGTCTCGCAAGAGGATGGCGCGCTCAGACGGTCGTCGCAACAACCCTGATCGTGAGGTGTTGTGGTGGTGGCTCCGGCTACCGACGGGTTTCGGACGCGGCCGTAGCGGATCAATCGAGCGGCCGCTGTCAGCGCCGCCAGAACAGGTGGTGTTCCACGCCGCTGGGACTGGGCACGACGTCACAGTGGTAGCGCTCCAGGAGCTCTTCGGGGGAGTTCCACAGCCGGGACCCGGCGCCGAGCTCCACCGGGGCGACGGCGACGTGCAGGGTGTCGACGAGGTCGGCGTCGAGGAACTGCCGGATGGTGTTGGCGCCGCCGCCCAACCGGACGTCCTTGCCGTCGGCTGCTTCGAACGCGCGCTGCAGCACTGTGGCTGGGTCACCGCCGACGAAGTGGAAGGTGGTGTCGGACAGCCGGAAGGAGGGGCGATCGTGGTGGGTCATGACGAAGACCGGCGTGTGGAACGGGGGCTGCTGGCCCCACCATCCCTGCCAGTCGTGGTCGGTCCAGGGCCCGCGCTGCGGGCCGAACTTGTTGCGGCCCATGATCTCGGCGCCGATGTTGCGGTGGAAGTCTCGGACCATGTAGTCGTCCAGACCGCGGCTCCCTCCCGGGTCGGTCCGGTTGGGCCAGCTCGCCGTCGCGAAGGCCCAGGCGCCGAGCTGAGCAGGGTCGGCGTGGCCGAACGGGCGTTCCAAGCTCTGTCCTTCACCGGCGCCGTAGCCGTCGCTGGAGATCATGAAGTTGTGCACTCGGACCATCTGCGTCACTGCTGACCCCTCATCCGTTGCGTTCGCTTGATGAGTTCGACTGCGTCGCGAGGGCCGACTCATCGCGCTACGTCAGGACTCCCGTGTCGAGACGTCCGGTGGCGGATCCCTGTGCGGTGGCTGCGGACCGACGCCCCCGAACTGTCTCTCAAGGCGGCCTCAGGGACAGTTGCGGGCCTTCGTCGCCGCCGATGTCGTCGTCCCGTTGGCACTGCCTCGGCACCCACGATGAGTCGCGGCCTCGGATCGAGTCTGCCGAGGCATGGCGACCGGAGTGATCGACCCCAGGTACGGCGATGCGTCGGCGACCCCACCACCGTGGGCTGCTATCGAGCGCCTGCTGATGGACGCACAGCTCTACTGGATCATCACCGTCCGAGCGGACGGTCGTCCGCACGCGGTACCGCTCGTGGGGGTCTGGCAGGACGGCGCCTTCGCGTTCTGCACGGGCTCCGACGAGCAGAAGCAGCGCAACCTGGACGCCGACGCGCACGTTGCGGTGACGACCGGGAGCACCGGGGCGAACGGCTGGAACAGCGGGAAGGACGTCGTGGTCGAGGGCACTGCGGTGCGCGTGACCGATGCCGAGGCGCTGCGGACGCTGGCTGCAGCGTGGTTCGCCAAGTACGGCGACGACTGGAGGTTCGTCGTCCGCGGCCAGGAGTTCGTGGAGCTGAGCGACTCCGGCGCCAGCACCCGGGGCGGCGCATGGGTGTACCGGGTCGCCCCGGACAAGGTCATCGCCTTCGGCGACGGGCACGGCCAGACGACGTACCGCTTCTGAGTCCGCGGCGGGACGCTGCCGTCCTCTGCGGTGATCGGGAGTCGTCATAGAGCGCCTTCGCCTCTGCGGGAGGACTGGTCGGTGCGGCTACGGAAGTGCGGGTGTCCCGATGTGGGCCGCTCTGGGCGACTCGCTCCCGGCCGATCCATCCCGACCCGCGCCCCTGGCCCCGCAAGGCGAAGGCTTACCAAGCACTTCGCCGACAGTCCGACGGTGCGGGAGGCGTGTCCCGCAGGACCCGCCGGGTCACGATCCCCGCAGAGGGGCGTTGACCGGGACGGGTACCAGCAGTCCTCGTCGTCGGGGACCCACCGGCCCGGCCCCGCCCAGGGCTCGCCGCGAGCCTACGAACGGTGAGGAGGACGGGGTCCTTCCTCAGCCGCGCAGCCGGACGGCGACCAGCGCGACGTCGTCCTCAGCGCCGTCGGGCAGCATCCGGCCGATCAGCTCGTCGCAGGCCGCCTCGAGCGGCCGGTCCCGGACGGCGACCAGTTCGTCGGCCAGCCGCTCCACGCCGACGTCGAAGCCCCGGTCGCGCCGCTCGACGAGGCCGTCGGTGTAGAGCAGCAGGGTCGAACCCGGCTCCAGCACCGCCTCGGACTCGGTGCGCCGTGCCGCCGGGTCCACGCCCAGCAGCAGCTCGGCGCGCGGCGTGGTCAGCGTGAGCACTCCGTCGCCGGGCTCGGCGAGCAGCGGCGGCAGGTGCCCGGCGCTGGACCAGAGCAGCCGGGCACCGCCGGTCCTCGGGTCCGGGGTCAGCAGACCGACGAGCACGGTGGCCAAGGCGTGCAGTCCGAGCCCGGCGACGGCGGCGTCGAGCCGCCGCAGCACCGTGGCCGGGCCGTCGGCGCTGCCGTAGGCGATGCCGCGCAGCAGCCCGCGCAGCTGCGCCATCACGGCCGCCGCCTCGGTGTCGTGGCCGACGACGTCCCCGATCACGACGACCGTGGAGCCGTCGGGCTGCTCGAACACGTCGTACCAGTCGCCGCCGACCTGGGTCTCGGTCGTGGCTGGCACGTAGCGGACGGCGACGTCGAGGGAGGCCGACTCCGGGGGCTCGGTGAGGTGGCTGCGCTGGAGGAGCTCCGCGGCGCGCACCGCGCGTCGCGACCGCGCGTAGAGCGCCTCGAGCAGGTGGGTGCGCAGCTCGCCGACCTCGGAGAGCTCCTGCGCCGTCCAGGGGTCGGAGCGGTCCCGGACGGTCTCCCGCCACCGCTCGAAGCTCTTGCGCGGGCTCAACCGGACCGAGTCGCCCTCGCGTTCGGCGATCGCCTTGTTGTGCGGGTCGCCGCCCCAGTCGACGGTGCGCCGGGCCTCGGCGCGGTGCCAGAGCACGTACTGGCCCTCCGGCAGCGGCAGCACGAGCACCCCGCAGGCCACCTCGCACGGCACCTGCAGTTCCGGGGCGTGCCGGGGCAGCGAGTCGGTGGCGACGACGTCCTCGCCCCGGGCGGCGGCCCACGCCGCGATCGCGTCGGCGGTGGCCTCGGGGAGCGCGGTGCCGCGGCTGCCGCGGTGGCGCTGGAGGTGCACCGCGACCCCGTCGGCCGGCAGCAGGTCGAGCAGGCCGGGGGAGCCGAGCAGCGTGTCGGCCAGCGGGCGGTCCTCGTCGAGGGTCGCCGTGGTCAGCCAGGCGAGTGTCGAGCGCACCTGCAGCGCGCGGTGCACCTCGTCCTCCTCGGCGCGGTCGACCAGGCGCAGTGACAGTGTGGAGCCGAGGAACTCCGCGGCCGCCCGGGTCGCGTAGGGCGGGGCGTGCGGACCGGAGTAGTGGTGGCAGGCGATGAGGCCCCACAGCCGGTCGTCGCGCAGGAGCGAGACCGACATGGAGGCGCGCACCCCCATGTTCTGCAGGTACTCGACGTGGATCGGCGAGACGCTGCGCAGCGTGGAGAAGGTCATGTCCAGCGGCGTCCCCGTCGAGGGCACCAGCGCCGGGCGCAGCGGCACCGGTCGGTAGTCGACGTCGGAGATCAGCCGGATCCAGTTCTTCTCGTACAGCGCCCGCGCCTGCGCCGGGATGTCGGAGGCCGGGTAGTGCAGGCCCAGGAAGGAGTTGAGCTCCTCGGCCTTGGCCTCGGCCACGACCTCGCCGTTGTAGTCGGCGTCGTAGCGGTAGACCATCACGCGGTCGAAGCCGGTCAGCTCGCGCACCGCCTGGGCGGTGATGTCGTAGAGCTCCTGCAGCGAGGTCGCCCGGTTGAGCTCGCCGACCGTGCCGCGCACCGCCTGGTAGGTGTTCGGGAACGAGAACGGGCGGGGACCGCGCGCCGGCTCGAGCTCGACGACCAGCAGTGCCGTCGACGGGGGGACGCCGTCTCCGGTGCTGACGGCGGCGCGGTGCAGCAGCGCGTCGACCGGCACCGGGCTGCCCCCGACGTCGAGGGTGAGCTCCACCGGGTTGCGCTCCCGCAGGTCGCCGAAGGCGCTGGCCGAGCGGGCCACCGCCTGGGCCGCGACCACCCCGAGGACGTCGGGGAGTCGCCGGCCCAGCGCGTCGGCGGGGTCCACGCCCACCAGGTCGGCGAGGTTCTCCGACACCTGCTCGACGACGAGGTCGGGTTCGGTGACCGCGAGCAGCACGCCGCGCGGCTGGATGCTGCCGGGGACGTGGATCGGCTCGCGCTCGCAGTTGGAGAGGTCGACCGGCGTCCCCGCCGGCAGCAGCTCGATCTCGGGGCTGCTCACGCCGGGGCCCCGACCGGCGCGCACCAGCCGGCCAGCGCGGTGAAGGTGGCCTGCGCGGCGCCGATCACCCGGCCGGCGTCGCCGCCGGCGGCGACCCGGTCGCGGGTCACCCGGCGGAAGGCGTGCCACATGGCGCCGGTCTCGGCGCCGTAGGGGGAGAAGGCGCCCAGCCGGACGTCGGGGCCGAGGGTCGGCAGCGTGGCGAGGTGGCGGGAGATGACGGTGCCGCCGAGGGTGGAGCCCTCCAGGACGTAGAGCCGGCCCAGGGCCTGGTCGGTGTCCTCGACGGCGGGCAGGTCGGGCCGGGGCGCGGGATCGGGCTCGGCGCCCAGGGCGCGCAGGTCGTCGGCGAACAGGTGCGCCCGGCGCCGCCGTGACCAGGCGACGGTCTCGGCGTCGGCCGGCCAGCGGCCGGCCCACGCGTCCAGGCCCGCTTCGGCAGCGGTCCAGAACGAGTGCAGCCGGCCGAGGACGGCGACCAGGCGGTCGCGGCCCAGCCGAGCGTCCATGAGGCCGAGCGTCGTCTCCACCTGCTCGTGCTCCCCGGCCGTGGCCGTGCGCAGCGCGGTGAGGACGTCGGCGCTCCGCGTGTGTCGAGGCGACGCCTCTCCTGCAGCACCCATACCGGCTCCGAGACTAGGTGACTCCTGGCCCTCCGGCGCGCGCGGAGGACGGGATGTGGGGCCGGTCACGATGCCGTCGACGGGGGCTGCTCAGCCGCGACCCGGCCGGTCCTCCGGCGACGCGGCCGTGCTCCGCGGAGGGCGGTCTTGCAGCAGGTCCGCGGCGCGGGCGAGGGCCTGCGCCGGGGTGCGGTCGCCGTGGTCGGTGGCGAGGAGGTGCTCGCCGATCGCCACGCAGAAGGCGATCCGGCTGCGGGTCTCGGCCTCGTCGGGATCGAGGCAGGAGGTGCCGATCTGCGCGCTGATGTTCGTGGCGCTGGCCGCCGTCCACCGCGGGCTGGTGCGCAGGGTGCTCCGCGACGCCGAGCGGAGGCTCCGGGCGGCCCGGTGAGGCCGCTGCCGGTCACGGCAGCCGGGCGCACCGCAGCGAGGCGTGCAGCAGCAGCCGCGCGTCGCCGTCGGCCAGGTCCAGGCCGGTCAGCGCCTCGATCCGGCCGAGCCGGTGGTACAGCGTCTGCCGGTGCACGTGCAGGGTCGCGGCGGCGCGCGCGGGGCTGCAGCCGGCGTCCAGCCAGGTCTCGGCGGTGGCGGTCAGCACGGGGTCGGCCAGCAGCGGGCGGACGGCGGGGTCGGGGCCGGGCAGCGCCGCCACCAGCCGCCACCCACCCAGCTCACCCCAGTGCGCCACGGGGGAGAACCGCGGGGCGGCGGCGGCGACCCGCGCGGCGGAGCGCGCCTGCTCCCACCGGGCGGGCAGGCCGTGGGCACCGGTGCCCACGGCGGACAGCCCGGCGGTGCTCCCGGGCGGCAGGCCGGCCAGCGCGGCGGCGGTGACCGCGGCCGCCGGGCGCAGGTCTGCCGGACCGGGCAGCGGGACTGCGACGGCCACCGGTCCCGCACCGGGCAGCACGGCGCTGACCGCACCCGCGGCCGGCGCCCGCCACGGCGAGGGCAACCCCGAGCCGGCCGGCCGCAGCGCCACGAGCACCACCGGGGTGCGCTCGCCCCAGGCCGCGGTGAGCGTCCGGACCGCCTGCGCCTGCGCGTCGGGCGCGCCCGTGAGCGCGGTGGCCAGCGGGCGGGCCAGGTCGCCGGCGTCCTCCTCCCGCTCGGCCAGCAGCCGCCCGGCCTCGGCGGCCAGCTCCACCGCCGCGGCGAGCGCGGGGTCGTCGGTGGTGGGGTCGATGCGCCCGCCGTCGAGCAGCCACAGGTAGCCGCGGGTCCGTCCGGCGTGCCGGACCGGCAGCACCAGGCGGGTGAGGATCCCGGCGTCCGGGTCGCCCGGCGTGCGCAGCGGACCCTCGGCGACCGCGATCCCGAAGTCCTCGAACCAGCGCCGGGTCTCCGGCGTCGACCCGCGGCCGAGGATGGAGCGGGTGCGCACGGCGTCCATCACCGGCGTCTCGGCGGCGTCGACCGGGTGGGCGCAGAAGGCCAGCAGGGTGAACTGGGCGTCCTCGAGGGTCGCCGGGGCGCCGAGCAGTCCCGCGACCCGGTCGACCAGCTCCTGCAGCTCGTCGCGCACGCCCTCGTCCTCCTGTACACCTGTATGACACCGGACGGCGGGAACCGTACGTCTGTCGCTGGTCGTGCGGGGCGCGGCTGCCTAGCGTCAGAGGCGTCGGGTCCCCGGTCGCGGAGGTGGCGCGTGCTCTCTCAGAAGGCCCTGCTGCTCGGCGCCTCGCGGCGCCCGGAACTGCGCCGGCTGGTCACCGGCACCCCGGCCACCCGGCGGGTCGTCGACCGGTTCGTCGCCGGCGAGACCCTCGACGACGCCCTCGTCGTCGTCCGCCGGCTGACCGCCGAGGGGCTCACGGTGACCCTCGACCACCTCGGCGAGGGCGTGACCGACCGGACCGAGGCGACGCGCTCCCGCGACGCCTACCTGGCGCTGCTCGACGGGCTGGCGCCGCTGCGGCTGGGCCGCGCGGCCGAGGTGTCGGTGAAGCTATCGGCGTTCGGCCAGGCACTGCCCGACGGCGGCACCGACCTGGCGCTGGAGCTGGTCCGGCCCGTCGCCGAGGCGGCGTCGGCGATCGGCACCACGGTCACCCTCGACATGGAGGAGTCGACCACCGTCGACTCCACCCTCGCCGTCCTCGCCGAGCTGCGCCGCGACCACCCCGGCACCGGCGCGGTGCTGCAGGCCGCGCTGCACCGCACGGAGGACGACGCCGCCGCGCTGGCCGCCCCCGGCTCGCGGGTGCGCCTGGTCAAGGGCGCCTACGACGAGCCACCGTCGGTCGCCTACCAGGACCGCGCCGACGTCGACGCCGCCTACGCCCGCTGCCTCGGCGTGCTCATGCGCGGCCCCGGCCACCCGATGGTCGGCTCGCACGACCCGCGCATGATCGACCTCGCGCAGCGGCTGGCCGCCGAGTACGGCCGGACGCCGGACTCGTGGGAGGTGCAGATGCTCTACGGCATCCGCACCGGCGAGCAGCGCCGGCTGGCCGCCGAGGGCACGTGCGTGCGCGCCTACGTCCCCTACGGCGTCGACTGGTACGGCTACTTCATGCGCCGGCTGGCCGAGCGACCCGCGAACCTGCGCTTCTTCCTGCGCTCCCTCGTCAGCTCGAGCTGATCCACCCGTCATCCCACCCGCAGGAGATCCCCGATGGACGCCGTCACCCAGGTCCCCCCGCCGCGCAACGAGCCGGTGCTCACCTACGCCCCCGGCTCGCCGGAGCGCGCCGCGCTGCAGCAGCGCCTCACCCAGCTGGCCGGCGAGCCGCTCGAGCTCACCATGACGATCGGCGACGAGCAGCGGATGGGCGGGGGCGAGCGCTTCGACGTCGTCCAGCCGCACCGGCACGCCGCCGTCCTCGGCACCGCCGCGAACGCCACCCACGCCGACGCCGAGGAGGCCGTGGCCTGCGCCAAGGCAGCCGCCCCCGCGTGGCGCGACCTGTCGTTCGACGACCGGGCCGCGGTGTTCCTGCGCGCCGCCGAGCTGCTGTCCGGGCCGTGGCGGCAGACGCTCAACGCCGCGACGATGCTCGGCCAGTCGAAGACCGCCCACCAGGCCGAGATCGACTCGGCCTGCGAGCTCATCGACTTCTGGCGCTGGAACGTGCACTTCGCCCGCGAGATCGTGTCCGCGCAGCCGGTCTCCTCGCCCGGCGTGTGGAACCGCAGCGACCACCGGCCGCTCGAGGGGTTCGTCTACGCGGTCACGCCGTTCAACTTCACCGCGATCGCCGGCAACCTGCCCACCGCGCCGGCGCTCATGGGCAACTCCGTGGTCTGGAAGCCCGCGCCCACGCAGCAGTTCGCCGCCCACTTCATCATGCGGCTGCTGGAGGAGGCCGGGCTGCCGCCGGGCGTCATCTCGATGGTCACCGGCGACGGGGCCGCCGTCTCCGACGTCGCCCTGGCCGACCGTGACCTCGCCGGCATCCACTTCACCGGCTCGACGGCGGTGTTCCAGATGCTGTGGCGTCGGGTGGGGGAGAACATCGCCTCCTACCGCGGCTACCCGCGCATCGTCGGCGAGACCGGCGGCAAGGACTTCGTCGTCGCCCACCCCTCGGCCGACGTCGACGTGCTCCGGACGGCACTGGTCCGCGGCGCCTTCGAGTTCCAGGGGCAGAAGTGCTCGGCGGCCTCCCGCGCCTACGTCCCGCGGTCGGTGTGGACGCGGCTGCGCGACGACCTGGTCGGGGTCACCGAGTCGCTGGAGATGGGCGACGTCACCGACTTCTCCAACTTCATGGGCGCGGTGATCGACCGCAAGTCGTTCTCGAAGCTGTCCGGCGTCATCGACCGGGTGGACGACGACCCGGCGCTGTCGATCGTGGCCGGCGGGCAGGCCGACGACAGCGAGGGCTTCTTCGTCCGGCCGACCGTCATCGAGGGCACCGACCCCGAGCACGAGGTCTTCACCACCGAGTACTTCGGGCCGATCCTCGCGGTGCACGTCTACGACGACGCCGACTACGAGACCGTGCTCACCCAGATGGAGTCGGCGGCGCCGTACGCGCTCACCGGGGCCGTCATCGCAGAGGACCGCGCCGCCATCGCGCACGCGCAGCGCTTCCTGCGGTTCGCGGCGGGCAACTTCTACGTCAACGACAAGCCCACCGGCGCCGTCGTCGGCCAGCAGCCCTTCGGCGGCGGGCGGGCCTCGGGCACCAACGACAAGGCCGGCGCGGCGCAGAACCTGCAGCGCTGGACGTCGACCCGGTCGATCAAGGAGACGTTCGTGCCGCCGACCGACCACCGCTACCCGCACATGGGCTGAGGACCCCGACCTCCCCACCCCTCGCAGGCTCAGGGCGGGACCCGGGACGAGGCCATCAGCGGGCGGGCCAGCGGACCAGGCCGTCGTCGCCGAGCACGGCCCCCTCGGACGGGCGGTGCTCGGCGAGCCGGCCGTCGGGCATGAGGTGGTGCACGGGCACGCCGCGGCCGAGGACGGCGACGTCGGCGATGAGCCGGCGGTGGCAGCGCCACCACACGCTCTCGCTGCACATCACCGCCACGGTCGCCGCCGCAGCCTCGGCCAGCACCTCGTCGAGCGCCGCTGCGAACTCCGGCGTCCGGGTGGCTGCTGCGTAGGCGGCGAACTGGGCGACGGTCCACCAGCCGTCGGCGACCGGCTCGTCGGGCGGGAGCCGGCGGCGCCCACCCAGCCGCGCGTCCCACCGGTAGCCGACGCCGGCGGCGGGCAGCCACCGCTCGAGCGCGTCGGCCCGGACGTCGGGGTTGCTGCGACTGCCCGGGAACCGGCGGACGTCGACGACCAGCCCGACCCCCGCCCCGGTCAGCCGGGCGCCCAGGCGGGTGCGGTCGTCGGGGCCGTGGCCGACGGTGAGCAGGGGCACCCTGCCTACCCCGCCGGCGCTCAGCCGCGTCGGCGGGCGAGGCCGAGCACGTGCGGCGTGGCCGGGAGGGTGAGGCGGGAGTCGGGGAACCGCAGCCGGCGCAGGGCCGTGACCTCGAACCCGGCGCGCTGGATCGAGCCGACCGGATCGACGGCGGTGTGGCAGCCACCGGCCAGCAGCGGCCACAGGGTCGCGTCGGCGAGGCGCTGCACTGCGCGCACCCGCCGGGTCGGGCCGAGGCCGTGCTCGAGGAAGGCCAGGGTCCCCCCGGGACGCAGCACGCGGGTCACCTCGGCGAGCGCCCGGTCGCGGTCGGGCAGCGAGCACAGCACCAGGCAGAGCACGGCGGCGTCGGCACCGCGGTCCGGCAGGGGCAGCGCCTCGGCGGTGCCGGCAACGACGGTGACCGGCACGGGTGCTGCCCCAGCCGCCCGGGTGGCCAGGCGCCGGAGGTGCGGTTCGGGCTCGACCGCGGTCACCCCGGTCACCGCGGCCGGGTAGCGCGCGAAGTTGCGGCCGTTGCCGCAGCCGACCTCCGCCACCGACCCGGACAGCGGCGCGAGCAGCTCGGTGCGCAGTGCGCCGAGGCCCTCGGCGTCCATCCCCTCGCTGATGCGGGCGTACAGGCGGCTGAACACCGGGCGGGGACGGTCCGTCGGCGGGACGCGCTGGCGTGCGGGCACCCCCGGATGGTGCACGGCCGTCGACCGGCGCGGCGCTGCCGCGCACCCGGTCCCGCGCCGGCCGGCCGGGCCGGTCATGCTGGTCGGCCGGGCGATGGGGCCAGGTCGAGGGGAGCGGTGTGGCACAGGGGACGACGGGATCGCGGCCGTCGCTGTGGCGGCTGCCGGCGGTGCGGGCGCTGGCCGGCGCGACGGTGCTGGGCTTCACCAGCTTCACCCTGACCCTGGCCTCGCTGCCCGCGTACGCGGTCGCCGGTGGCGCCGCCACCGACATCGCCGGACTGGTCACCGCGGTGTTCCTCGCGGCCACCGTCGCCGGCCAGTCGGCAGTGCCGGCGCTGACCGCGCGGTTCGGCCCGGGCCCGGTGCTGGCCGTCGGGCTCGTCGCCCTCGGCGCCCCCTCGCCGCTGTACGCGGTGGACGACGGGCTGCTCTGGCTCTCGGCGGTCTCCGCGGTGCGCGGCCTCGGCTTCGCGGTGCTCACCGTGCTCGGCGCGACGCTGGCCGTGCAGGTGGCCCCACCGGAGCGGCGCGGCGAGTCGATCGGCCTCTACGGGCTGGCCATCGCGGTGCCCAACCTGGCCTTCGTCCCGGCCGGGGTGGCGCTCGTGCTCGGCGGGCACGCGGCCTGGATGGCGTGGCTGGCCGCCGCGCCGGTGCTCGCGCTGCCGCTGGTACCCGGTGTCGTCCGGGGGGTGCGCGCCGAGCCGCGCACCGGGACGTCGTCCTCCCGGGCCGCGGTGCTCGCGGCGCTGGCGCCGTCCGGAGTGCTGCTCGTGGTCACCCTCGCCGGCGGCGGCCTGGTGACGTTCCTGCCGATCGAGCGGCCCGACGGCGTCGTGGCGACGGCGGCGCTGCTGGTCTTCGGTGTCACCGCGGCGCTGTCCCGGTGGCGGACCGGGGCGCTCGCCGACCGGACGGGCACCCGGCTGCTGCTGCCGCTGGCGCTGCTCCTGTCCGCTGGGGGCATGGCGGTCGTCGCCCTGGGGCTGGAGGCCGGCGCCGGGTGGGTGCTGGCCGGCTCCGCCGTCTTCGGCGCGGGCTACGGCACCGTGCAGAACCTGACGCTGCTGGCCGCCTTCGCCCGCGCCGGCGAGAGCGGGGCCACCACCGCGAGCGCGGTGTGGAACGCCTCGTTCGACGCGGGGACCGCCGTCGGCGCGCTCGTGCTCGGCCTCGTCGCGGCGGGGGTCGGGCTGCCGTGGACCTACGTCCTGGTGGCCGGGGCGCTGCTGCTCACCCTCCCGCTGGCGCGGGTGGCGACGCGGCCGTAGGTCAGCCTGACCCGGGTCGCCGGCCCCTGCCCGCGCCGTCCGGCCGGGTGTAGACCTCAGCGATGGGCGAGTCCGAGGTCCGCGACCTGTTCCGCCGCGCGGTCGCCGACGACGACGCGGCCGCCATGCGGGCGGGGCTGGACCGGGTGCTCGGCCTGACCGCCGGCACGGGGCTGTCGGCCGAGGACGAGTACCGGGTCCGGCACCCCGACTACGTGATGGAGATGCCGCAGTCCGGCGAGCGCATCCGCGGCCGCGAGGCGATGCGGGCCATGCAAGAGGCGTTCCCCACCCCGCCGCGGCTCACCGTGCGGCGCGTGGTCGGCGCCGGCCACGTGTGGGTGCTCGAGGGGGTCAACAACTACGACGGGGAGGTCTGGCACGTCGCGCTCGTCCTGGAGTTCGACGGCGAGGGACGGATCGTGCGCGACACCCGCTACTACGCGCAGCCCCTCGAGCCGCCTACCTGGCGGGCTCCGTGGGTCGAGCCGCTCGGCTGACCGTCAGCCGGCGGCGCGGGCGGCGGCCTCGCCCAGCGCGCGGAGGAAGAGGACCTCCTCAGCCGACCGGCGCAGCCACGTGCGCAGCCCGTCGGGGTCGTTGCGGTGCCGGTCGCGCAGCTGCCCGAGGTTCAGCTGCCGGGTGCTGGCCTGCGCGCGTTGCGCCGGGGGAAGCTGCCGGCCGTGGGCGCGCGCGATCGCGGTCAGGCCGGCGCCGACGAACACCAGGTCGCGGATCTCGGGGATGCCGGCGAGCAGCTCGTCCACCCCGGCGGCGTCGTCGGCGGAGAGGCGGCGGACCAGCTCGTCGGCGGTCCGGCGTCCGGTCTCCTGCGGGTCGGGTGCGGTCACCCGGGCCATTGTCGTCGTCCCTGCGCGGGGGGTCCCGGCGGCCCCCGGCGTTGACCATGGGGTCGTTGCCGACGGCATCGGCGTGTCCGGCCGTGTCGCCTGCGACGACCCCGTGATCAACAGACTCCGGGCGTCAGGCGTCGCGCCGGGTGAAGACGACCGCGGCGAGCACCAGGACGGCGGCGACCTCGGCGGCGAACACCGCGAAGCCCACCCACGGGTCGAGCAGCAGCGGGTTGAACGACTCCGGCGTCGCGATCCTCGACCCGGCGTTGCCCGGCATCAGCTTGGTCGCCCACTCGCCCCAGGCGCCGGGCAGCACCATCACCAGGTTGCCGACGACGAAGACCAGGCCCAGCACGACGGCCAGCGCCGCGGCGGTGTGCCGCACCAGCAGGCCGACGCCGGCGGCGAACAGCCCGAGCCCGGCCATGTAGAGACCGCTGCCGAGGATCGACCGCAGCACGCCGTCGTCGGTCAGCGCCAGGCCGATGCCCTCGCGGTCGAGGAACCAGTTGCCGCCGAGGTAGCCGGCCAGCGCGGTCAGGGTGCCGGCGACGAACAGCGTCGAGGCGAGCACCGCGGCCTTGGCCGCCAGCACCGCGCCGCGCCGCGGGGTGGCCGCGAGCGTCGCGCGGATCATCCCGGTCCCGTACTCGCTGGTGACCACGAGTGCACCCAGGACGACGGCCGTCACCTGCGCGAACACGATGCCCCAGGTGACGAAGGCGCCCACCGGCTCGCCGACGCCCCCACGGGCCAGCGCCTCGGCGCTCAGCGCGCACACCAGCGTGGTCAGGCCGGCACCCAGCACGAACATCGCGCCGAGCGACCAGGGCGTCGAGCGGACGGTCCAGAACTTGACCCACTCCGCCCGCAGCGTCGCGCCGGCGCCGGGTGCCGCCGGGGTCCCGGTCCGGGTCCAGGCGTGGGTGCCCACGGTGGCGGTCATCGGGAGGCTCCTGCGGGGGTGGCGGCGTACTCGACGCTGTCGGCGGTCAGGGTCATGAAGGCGTCCTCGAGCGAGGAGCGCACCAGGGTCAGCTCGTGCAGCAGCAGGCCGGAGCGGCCGACCAGCTCACCGACGGCGGCCGCCTCCAGGCCCCGCACCCGCAGCTCCTCGCCGTGCGCGGCGACGTCCAGGCCCTCGCGGCGCAGCAGGGTGGCGACCTGGTCGTGCTGGGGGCTGCGGACCCGCACGTGGGAGGCGGCGTGCTGGGCGACGAACTCCGCCGTCGAGCAGTCGGCCAGCACCCGGCCGCGGCCGATGACGACGAGGTGGTCGGCGGTCAGGGCCATCTCCGACATCAGGTGGCTGGAGACGAACACCGTGCGGCCCTGGGCGGCGAGGTCGCGGGCGAGGGTCCGCACCCACCGGATGCCCTCGGGGTCCAGGCCGTTGACCGGCTCGTCGAGGACGACGACCGGCGGATCGCCGATCAGCGCGGCCGCGATGCCCAGCCGCTGGCCCATGCCGAGGGAGAACCGGCCCACCCGCTGGTCGGCGACCGCGGTGAGCCCGACCAGGTCGAGCACCTCGTCGACGCGGGCACGCGGGATGCCGTTGCTGGCCGCCAGCCAGCGCAGGTGGTCGCGTGCCGAGCGGCCCGGGTGCAGGGCGCGGGCCTCGAGCAGCGCACCCACCTCACGCAGCGGCGCTGGGTAGTCGGCGTAGCGGCGGCCGTTGACGGTGACGCTGCCCGAGGTCGGGCGGTCCAGGCCGAGGACCATCCGCATCGTCGTGGACTTGCCGGCGCCGTTTGGACCGAGGAAGCCGGTCACCCGGCCGGGCTCGACGGTGAAGCTGATCCCGTCGACGGCGGTGCGGGTGCCGTAGGTCTTGGTGAGGCGGTGGGCGGCGATCACGGGGTCACCGGGCCGCGGGCGGTCGGGGAGGTCATGGCGTCGAGGCTCTCGGTCGCCGGCGCCCGGGGGTATCCGGGAACCCCCTGGACCGACCCTGACCGTTCCCCCAACCGCTCCACCCCCCCGTCGAGATCACGGGATCTCGCATGCCTCGAGCCGGGCATCGGTGCGAGATCGCGCGATCTCGACGGGGGGTGGGGACCGGCTCAGGCCGCGCGGGCGGCCTCGGGGTGCAGCAGCCGGCGCAGCGCCACGGCGGCCTCGCGTCCGGCCCGGTTGGCGCCCACCGTGCTCGCCGAGGGCCCGTAGCCGACCAGGTGCACCCGCGGCTCCCCGGCCACGTGCGTGCCCTCCATCCGGATGCCGCCGCCGGGCCCGCGCAGACCCAGCGGCGCCAGGTGGCCCAGCGCCGCCCGGAAGCCGGTGGCCCACAGGACGGCGTCGGCGCGGACGGAGCGGCCGTCGTCCCACGCCACGCCGTCGGGGGTGAGCCGGTCGAACACCGGCAGCCGGTCGAGGACGCCGCGGGCGCGCGCCTCCCGCACCCAGGGCGTGACGACCAGCCCGGTGACGCCGACGACGCTGCCGGGGGAGCGGCCCTCGCGGACGGCGTCCTCGACCAGCGCGACCGCCGCCCGCCCCTCGTCGGAGCCGAACGGCTCCTCGCGCCAGACCGGCGGACGCCGGGTCACCCAGGTGGTGTCGGCGACCTCGGCGATCTCCCCGAGCAGTTGCACCGCCGAGGCGCCGCCACCCACCACGACCACCGACTGCCCGGCGAACTCCGCGGCGCCCCGGTAGTCGACCGGAGTCAGCTGGCGGCCGCGGAAGACCTCCTGCCCCGGGTAGCGCGGCACGAACGGCCGGGTCCAGGTGCCGGTGGCGTTGACGACGGCGTCGGCGGTCCAGTCGCCGTCCGACGTCTCGACGCGGAAGCGGCCGTCCGGCCGTGCCCTCCGGCCCGACTCCGCGCCGCGGTCCGCTCCTCGCTCGCAGAGCTCACTGCGGCTGTCGTCGGGCGCACGGCGGACGGCGCGCACCCGGACCGGCCGGTGCACCGGCAGGGCGAAGTGCCGCTCGTACTCGGCGAAGTAGGCGGGGACCGCGTCGGCGGCCGGGACGTCGTCCCCCGTCGGCGGGAAGGGCAGGCCGGGCAGGTCGTGCACGTGGTGGGTGCGGGCCAGCGTCAGCGAGGGCCAGCGGTGCTGCCAGGCGCCCCCGGCGCGCTCCTCGGCGTCGAGGACGACGAGGTCGAGCCCCAGTCGGGCCAGGTGGTGCGCCGCACTCAGCCCGGCCTGGCCGGCCCCGATGACGACGACCTCGACGTCCCTGCTCACGTGAGGGTCAACCGCGGCAGGCGCCCCCGGCTTCCGGCCGCGGCCGGTCCAGGTCGGCGCCCGCGAGCGTCGCAGTGTCGTGCGGGGAGCCCGCCACGCCGTTCCGCGCACCTTGCGGATCTCTTGCGGTCGTCCGGCGGGTGCCCTGCGGATGGACCGCCAGAGTCCTCCGTGTCACCGAGACGACGAGCACCGAGGGCGCCACCAGCTCGCTGGACTTCGTGTTCAGCGCCAGCCAGGGCGCGGGCGTCGCGCGGTGAGAGCGGCCCCGACCGGGGCCTGAGGACAGCCGGCGTCTCCATCGCACGGGGGGACGGAGCCGCCGGCGCATCGACCGGCGGCGTCGAGGGGGACGACGCCGCCGGGCACGACGCCGCCGGGCACGACGCCGCCGGGCACGACGCCGCCGGGCACGACGCCGCCGGGCACGACGACCGGGGCACCAGGGGGAAGGGTGCATCGCGGTCGGGCCGGGGGACGCCGCGGGGGAACGGCGCACCCGGTCGCACGACGACCGGCACGACCGTGGGGACGGGAGAGCCGGTCGAGGGGGAACGCACGGGGCCGGCCGCGGGGGACCGCGGCCGGCCCCGCCGCGTCGGCCGGATCCCGGCTGGTTCGTGACACCCGTGGCGGACGGTACCCGTCCCGGTGCGGGGCGTTCCTGGCAACGGGAGATGCCCTCCGTCCTGCACGGTTTCCCAATACGGGTTACGTTCGTTCCGTGACACAGTGTGAGGAGACGGCCCAGGCGGTCTGCCCGACCCGCACGCGGACCGGAGGGCGCCGACTCGACGCGTCGCGGGACGCCGCGATCGCCTCGGCCGTGGTCGACGTGCTCGGCCGGTCCGGCTACGGCGGCCTGACGATGGACGCCGTCGCGATGGCCGCCGGGGTCGGCAAGGCGACGATCTACCGGCGCTGGTCGAGCAAGGCCGAGCTGCTGATCAGCGTCATGGAGGTGGTGGGCGCGCCGGTGCTGCAGGTGCCCGACACGGGGAAGCTCCGCGAGGACCTGGTCGCCGTCCTGACCGAGGTGGTGGAGCTCGTCAGCGGTCCCTCGGGGCGGGCGATCCGCAGCCTGCTCGGCGCCGTCATCGACGACCCGGTGCTGCAGGAGGGCAGCCGCCGCCTGCCGCTGGCCAACTGGGACGCCGCCTGGGAGACCGTCGTCGCCCGCGCGGTCGAGCGCGGCGAGGTCCCCGCCGGAGCCGAGCAGTCGATCGCGGCGGAGGTCGGCCCGGCGGTGCTCGCGCTGCGCTGGCTGGTCACCGGGCGGCCGCTGGACCACGCCGTGGTGACCGACCTGGTCGACCGCGTCGTCCTGCCCCTGTTGCAGCGTCCGTAGCGCGGTCGCACCGCAGCAGCGATGCTGTGGTCCGACCCCCGGGTGCCGGGGCGGCGGGCGGAGGACTGCGTGAACCTGGAGAAGGTCGTCTTCGGGTTCTTCGTGCTGCTCGCCGCGACGCTGAACTTCGGGTTCTTCATCGGTGACATCGACCGCCCCGAGCTGCACAACCCCTACGAGTTGTTCGCCGCGGTCGTCGTCAACCTCATCGCGACCGTGCTGAAGTTCGGCGACCGCACCCAGATCGGCGCGATCCACCTGGCGACCAGCCTCGTGGCCAGCCTGCAGCTGGTCGGGGCCGCCCTGATGTACGGCTACGCCGAGTACGTCTCGTCAGCGGGCATGACCGCGGGGTGGACGGCGAGCGTCGTGTCGCTGTCCGGTGGCGCTCTGATGGCCAACGTCGTCTCCGTCGTCCTGCTGGTGATCGAGACCGTCTCCTTCCACCGCGGGTGAGCCGGAGGTCGCCGTGGGCAACCCGTTGCTGACGTTCTGGGGGCGCCGCCACCGGCGCGAGGAAGAGGAGCGGCGGGCCCGTCGCGCTCGGCTGCTGGCGGCCGCCGCGTCGGCCAACCGGGCCTCGGAGACGATCTTCCTGATCCTGCGGCGGATGCGGGCGCCGCTGATCGTGCTGATCGCCATCTTCGGGGTCAGCGTGCTGGGGCTGACCCTCATCCCCGGGCAGGACGCCGAGGGCCGCCCCTGGGACATGGGCTTCTTCGACGCCATCTACGTCATGAGCTACACGGCGACCACGATCGGCTTCGGGGAGATCCCCTACCCGTTCACCTACAACCAGCGGATGTGGGTGACCATCTCGATCTACCTCACGGTGGTCGGCTGGGCCTACGCGATCGGCTCGTTGCTCGGCCTGCTGCAGGACCGGGCGTTCCGCTCGGCGCTCGCACTGCAGCGCTTCACCCGCAGGGTCGCCCGGCTGTCCGAGCCGTTCGTGCTCATCGCCGGCTACGGGCGCGCCGGCGAGCTGCTCGGGCACTCGATGGACGCCCTCGGCCGGCGGGTCGTCGTCCTGGACCGGAACGACGAGCGGATCGACGGACTGGAGCTCGAGTCGTACCACGGCGACGTCCCCGGGCTGGCCGCCGACGCCCGGGACCCCGGGCACCTCGGGGTGGCGGGCCTGGACCACCCCTGTTGCGAGGCGGTCGTGGCGCTCACCGACGACGACGAGGCCAACCTCGCCGTCGTCATGACCACCGCCCTGCTGCGCCCCGACCTCCCGGTGATCGCGCGCGCGACAACCCACGTCATCGCCGAGCGGATGCGGGTGTTCGGCTCGCCCAGCGTGGTCAACCCCTTCGACCTGTTCGGCGACCACGTGCGGCTGGCGCTGCGGGCGCCGGCGTCGTACCAGCTGCTGACCTGGCTGGAGAGCGGGCCCGGGGCCGTGCTGCCGCCGCGGGGCGCGCCGCCGCGCAGCGGCCGCTGGGTGGTGTGCGGCTACGGCCGGCTGGGCCGGGAGCTCACCGAGGACCTGCGCGCCGAGGGCATCGACGTGACCGTCATCGACCCGAGCCCGCACGACGACGTGGACGACGTCGTCGTGGCCGGCGGCTACGAGTCCGGCGTCCTGAGGGCGGTGGGGCTCGAGGAGGCCGTGGGCTTCGTCGCCGGGACGGACAACGACATCACGAACCTCTCGCTGGTGGAGACCGCCCGCCGGGCGAACCCGGGCCTATTCCTCACCGCCCGGCAGAACCGGCCGGCGAGCGCGCCGCTGTTCGCCGCGATGGAACTCGACGCGCTGCTCGTCCCCACGGAGGAGGTCGCGCACGAGGTGTACGCGCAGCTCTCCACGCCGTTGCTCTGGCGCTTCCTGCGCGAGATGCCGGCGCTGG
Source organism: Geodermatophilus sp. URMC 65 (assembly GCF_053502545.1). Lineage (NCBI taxonomy): Bacteria > Bacillati > Actinomycetota > Actinomycetes > Geodermatophilales > Geodermatophilaceae > Geodermatophilus > Geodermatophilus sp. URMC 65. The sequence goes on along the minus strand of NZ_CP199954.1, from coordinate 1,313,970 downwards.
GGGACGACTGGGCCGCGGCCGTCGTCGACCGGCTGACCGCCCTGTGCGGGCAGCACCTCCAGGCGCTGTGGAAGGTGCGGCTCACCGAGCGGGAGGCGCCCGCTCTGACGCCCTGGCTGGCCTCCGGGGAGGCGCGGCTGGGCGATCTGATGCGCAACCCGGAGAACCGCGACGAGCCCCTCCACGCGGTGCCGCTGCTCCTGCTCCGGGGGGACGACGCAACGCTGGCACCGGGCCCCGACTGCGTCCTGGCACCCGGGGACGAGCTGCTGCTCGCCGGCTGGCCGGCCGCCCGGCGGGCGCTGGAGGTCACCCTCGTCGTCGACGCGGTCCGCGAGTACCTGGTGACCGGCCGCCGGGTGCCGTCGGGCTGGCTGTGGCGGAAGCTCCACGGCGCCCCGGCGGCAGCGGCCGCTGACGAGGAGACGCGGCCGACCGCGCCCACGCCGTCCTGACCGCGACGGGAGCACCTCCCGGCGGGCTCGGCCGGTGCTTCACTGACGGCACGGGTCGCACGGCGAGGAGCCGCAGATGCACACGCTGACCGCACCGCTGACACTCCGAGCCGTCCTGGCGGCCGAGCCCTGCGTGGCCGGCGACATCGGCCCCGAACGCCGGGAGATCGAGTGCGAGCCGGTGGCCGACCCGGCCCCGGCCGCGCCGAGCCCCGAACCCGTTCCAGCGGCACCCGCCCCGGCGTGACCCTCCCGGTCGACCCCGGCGCGGACCCGCCGGCGCTGGTCCCGGGGGAGCTGCAGGGCTACCGGCGCTTCCGCCTGGCCGAGGACGGGCTGCGCCCACCGGTGCACGTCGGCGCCGGCCCCTGGAGCTGGCCGGTCGAGCACGCCCGCTGCATGGTGGACGACGGGCACCTGCCGCCGGCGCGCGGGTGCGGCTGCGGCCTCTACGGCTGGTACCACCCCAGCCACACCGGCCTGGGGACCGGCTGGGGGGACGTGACCGCGGTGGTCGCCGCCCGCGGCCGGATCGTCCTCGGCGACACCGGCTTCCGCGCCGCCGCGGCCCGCGTCCAGGCCGTCAGCCTCCCTCGCCGCGCTCGGCTCTCCCGCCGACGTCGCCGCCGCTGCGAGCGGCTGCTGGCCGAGCGCTACCCCGGGGTGCTCGTGTACCGGTCGCGGCGGCGGATGCTGCGCCGGCACCCGCCCGAGGACCTGTCGGCCCTCGGCGTCGCCGTCCGCCCCAGCCGGGCGCCGCGCTACCGCTGGACCGCGCTGGCCGTGTGGCTGGCCGGCGTCCTGGTGCTGTGCTCGGTCGCCGTGGTCCCGCGGCCGGTGCTCCTCGGCATCACCCCGGCGGGGTGGCTCGGTGCGCTCGCCTGCTTCGTGCTGTGGCAGGCGACCCTCGTCTGGCTGGTGTGCCGGGCCTCGCCGCCGCCCGGTCAGGCGCCGCGGTAGGTGCCGACCGTCCAGAGGTTGCCGTCGGCGTCGCGGACGCCGAACTCGTGCGAGCCGTAGTCGGTGTCGTGCAGCTCCTGCAGCACCTCGACCCCGGCCATGCCGCGGACGCGCTCCCAGGCGGCGTCGACGGTGGCCGGCTCGGCCGCGACGACGTAGACGCCCTGGGGTCCGAGGGCGCCCCAGTCACCGGGCTTGCCGCGGGTGCCGAACATGACGCCCCCGCCGTCCGGCCAGCGTGCCTCGGCGTGCGCGACGGTGCCGTCCTCGTCGCGGTAGCAGGCGGTGACGGTGAAGCCGAGTCCCTCGGTGAGGAAGCGGACGCCGGCGTCGACGTCGGTGAAGCCGACGCTCGGCCAGACGGTGGGAGCAGGGGCGGTGGTCGTCCTCACATCGGTCATGCCGGGGAGGATGCCCCCTCGGCCGGGGCGCTGTCTTGGACGAACGGGAGCTCCTCGCGCAGCCACGTGCCGACGCTGCACCCGGCCAGCGCCCGCCACTCCCGGGCCAGGTGCGGCTGGTCGGCGTAGCCGCACCGGACGGCGACCTCGGCCAGCGGCGGACGCCGCGGGTCGAGCAGCAGCCGGCGGGTGGCCTCGAACCGGGCGATCCGCGCCGCCTGCTTGGGCGGGACGCCGGTGACCAGCCGGAACTGCTCGCTCAGGTGGCGCCGGCTCCAGCCGACGTGCGCTGCCAGGTCCTCGACCCGGCAGCGGCCGGCGCTGCGGTGCAGCACGCGCCAGGCCTCGCGCACCTCGGGTGGTACCGGCGCGACGTCCCCGCAGAGCCGGTCGAGCAGCGCCGCGTCGAGCCGGGTGAACCGCTCGGCCCAGCCGGGAGCCGCGGCCAGGTCGTCCACGAGCCGGTCCGCCGGCCGGCCGAGGACGTCGGCCAGGTCGACGGTGCGCTCGGCGAGCTCGGCCGCCGGCAGCCCGAGGAGGCCAGCCGCGGCCAGTGGGGTGAGGGCGTACTGGAGGCCTTCCTGGGGCCGGGTGGCGTCGATGAGCGCCGGCCGGGTGTGCAGGCCCCCGAGCACGGCGTGCGCGGCCACGGCGGGGCCGGTGCCGCTGACCCGCAGCGGTGCGGCCAGCTCGACGACCAGCGTCAGGTGGCGGGAGGGCAGCCCGCGGTGCAGCCCCGTCGGCAGAGCGGGGGAGCGGTAGCCGTGTGCCGCCGCGACGAACGGGCGCAGCGGCGCCGGGACGACGTGGCGCACGAGGGACACGGGTCGGACCTCCCCCGCTCGGCGGCCGGTGGACGGCGCCATCCTGCCGCTCGGCGGGCCAGCCGGGGAGCCCGCCGACCCCCGTCCGGGAGCCGTCCTCCTCCGGCCGGCCGGCCTCCGGACGCCTGCCCTAGGAGTTGGACCAGTCGAACTCGTAGAGGATCCAGTTGGTGTCCTGGAAGGACAGGTCCAACCCCTCGGCCTCGATCGTGATCGGGGCCTTGACCAGGCCGCTGACCTGGAACGTCGAGCCGAGGATCTCCCACGGCAGCCCGCCGTAGGCCCCGGAGTAGATGTTGGCGAGCTCGCCGATCTGCTCGTCGGTCGTCTCCGGCGTGACGACGAAGACGGCACGGCCGTTCCCGTCGTGGATGGCCTTCGGCCAGTCGAGGAGGGCGACCGCGGTGACCCCGCTCAGGTCGACGTCGCCGGAACGGCCCTCGCTTATGACGTTGGCGACCATCGCCTTGCAGCTGTTGTCCGAGGAGCTGGGGAAGCCGCTGGAGTTGCAGGTGCAACCGGGCTTGCAGTTGCAGAACTCGTATCCGACGCCGCGCAGCCGGTAGCTGGTCCGGTTGGCGCTGTCCGGCACGGTGGCGGTCATGGTGGTGCCTCTCAGGCGGTGGTGAGGGTGGACAGGAGGTGCGGTGCGACGAGCAGGAGCAGTCCTCCCGCGGCGAGCAGGAGGGCCGCCGGCCGGACGACGCGCTCGCCGAACGGCAGGACCTTCTCCGCGAAGATCAACCCGGCCACGCCCGCCATCCCCAGCGGCTCCATCACCCCGACCGCGACCAGGACGAGCATGAAGGCCCAGCAGCAGCCCACGCAGTACGCGGCATGACCGGCTCCCAGCCGCACCGCGGTGAGCGGGTTGCGCAGGTTCCCGCGAGCCCGCATGAACATCCCCAGCGGCGTACGGCACCGGGACAGGCAGACGTCCTTGAGCGGGCTGAGCTGGTGCGCGGCGGCCACCAGCAGCGCCGCCCCGGCGACGCGGCCGGCCCAGGCCTCGCCGTCCATGACGGCCGGTGAGACCACCCGCCACGCCAGGTACGCCGGTACCCCGAGGGAGGTCCACACCAGGAGGTAACCGGCGAGGAAGAACGGCGTCGGTGCCGCGGTGCGCGCGCTCGCCCGCGCGTACAGCCGGACGGCGGGCAGCACCGCCGGCAGCATCATCGCGGCCATCATCGCCAGCCAAGCGAGCAGGAAGCCGGCCAGCACAGCGTCCATGGCCATGTCCGACCGGAGCATGAACCACCAACAGGCGGCGGCGACCGCCGGCAGGACGGCGATGAGGAGCCGGTCCTGCGCGAGACGGCCGGTGCGGCCCGGTGTCGGCGGTGCGGGGTTCGTGGTCACCCCGGGCTCGGGGATCGAACGCTAGCCCCGTCCCCGGTAGCCCGACAAGGCCGCCTCCTGCGGGGTCGTCGCCCCGGCCCACATCCGCGTCGCCCCGGCCCACATCCGCGAGGAGCGCGGGACCACCACACCTCCGTTCCCGGGACCCTCCGCCTCGGGGTCGGCCACCGACCGGGGTGTGGGTCTCCTGTGCCCGAGGGCCGCGTCGGGGCGTCGGACCGGCCCGGGGACCGGGAGAGGCGAGCCCGGGGGTGCGCCATCAGGGACCCGAACCCCGAACCCGCTGGTCAAGAAATCGCACAAGCCGATCGCCGTTGAATGTTGACAGAACGAGAGGGCTGCTACGACTGCGCGCCCTCCCGGCCACGACCAGCTCGGAGGACCCCGCCCTGCTGTTCGACTTCGCGCTCACCGTGCTGGGGTGGGCCACGCCGGGCGACTTCTCAGCACCCGTGCAGTGACTTCACAGCCCGTCGGTGATCGGCGCCTGGCCACATCACCGGCGGGCTCGAGTACTCGATGAGAACCGCCCGCTGGGCCGGCGGCTGTGAACAGCTGCGACTGTGCGCTGACTGCCACCTGCCCCCTCGAGCAGCGGCATGGACCGCAGCTCCTGCGTGAGCTGGCGGACGAGGAACCGGACCGCGTCGACGGGGTGATCGGACGGAGGCGCTGCCCGGGCTCCTGTGCCTTCGAGGGGGGCCGCCGGTGCAGCTGCAGCTGCCCCGGTAGCTGCGGCGTGCCGCCGGGAATCGTCACCCGGCGGCAGCGCGTCCTGATGCCGCTGTCAGGTGCGGGCGCGTCGTACGCCGCTGGCGACCGCGACGCCCACCCCGACGGCGGCGGCCACCGGCCACTCGAGGATGCCGAAGGCGGCCAGGCCGACCAGGGCGCCGCCGTACAGCACGGCATCGGGTCGGCGGACGGCGGAGACGACGTCGTCGACCACGGCGACGGTCGCGGTCGCCGGCAGCGTGACGACCGTCCGCGCCGAGTGGGCGACACCCGACCCGAGGGCGGCGACCTTCTCGACTGTGGCGCGCGCCATCCGCTGGGCCTGCTCGGCGACCTGGTCCGTGGTCGGGGTCGCGCCGGGGGTGCTCGTGGCAGCAGCGGTGGCCGGCCGCTGGGTCGTGGCGGTGCCGGTCCGACCGGCCGGCCCGCTGCGGGCCGCCGGTTGCCTGCCGGTGGCCTGCTCGGGGCCCACGGGGGCGCCGGCCACGTACGTGAGGGCGGAACCGGTCGGCCGCTGTCTCGTGGCGGTTCCGGTCCCAGCGGCTGCTCCGCTGCGAGCCCTCTCCCCGCCGGTCGTCCGCTGCCCGCCCTGGGTCTCGCCGGGCGTGCTCGTGAGGGCGGAACCGGCTGGTCGGTCGGTGGCGGTCCCGGTCGTCGCGGTGTTGGTCTTGGGGGTGCCCGTAGTGGTGGTGCGGCGGGCTGCGGTCGGCATGGTCGCCTCCTCGGCGCGGGGAGATGAACCGAGCATGGACGCCCGGCCGCGACCGTGTGAACCCATTCGTGTGTGCCGCCACCGGACGCCCCGAGGCGGTGCCGTGGCTGCTCCACGCGGCGTCGTGCCCCGCGGCGGATGAGCTGGTCAGGTTGCCGCGCGGAGGCGCTGCTGGGTGCGGTGGACCGCGGCGCGGATGGCCGGGGCCCGCTGTGAGTGAGCCCTCGCGTTCGGGCTGTCCGGGCCGTGCCGGCGCAGCATGTCGGCAAGTCGGTCCTCGACCTCCATGACCTCGCCGTCGGGGCCGGTGGTCTGATCGGCGAAGGTCAGCGCGTCGGCCAGCGGGCCCCAGGCGTAGCGGACGGCCGGGAAGCACGTCATCTGGTCGGCGAACCCGCGCACCGCGGCGACCAACCCGGCGGCCGAGTGGTGGGCCACCAACCCGGCGAACGGCTCTGGCCAGTGGTCCTCCTGCAGGTGCCAGGCGCCGTCGAGCGGGTGGAACCCCGAGCGTCGTAGCGGTGCGGCGTAGCCGATGTCGTGCAGCCACGCGGCTGCCAGGAGCACCGGCCGGTCCTCCGCCGGCACCGCGGCCGTGGCGGCGGCGGCGGCGCGAGCGACGCCCTGGGTGTGCCGCCATCGGCCGTCCAGGCGACCGAGCAGATCGTGGGCGAGGTCGCGGGCGGCCGCGATGAGGGGATGGGCGGTGGCCGCATCGTGCAGCCCCCGCTGTCGGAGGTCGGGCACGTGCGGACGCTACGCCGTCGAGATACGCCTCCGCGTGACGCACCCCACTGTTGCGGGGCGGACACCCCCGCGCCTCGTTGGCTGTCAGTGACGAGTCCGGAGCTGAGGGCCAGAGACCGCGCTGAGGTTGCCGGGGCGTCGTGCAGCCCGCTCAACGGGTCAGCTCCTGCCGTGTGGGCACACCGATGCGGCCGGCCGCGTCGGGCGGCAACCACACCGGCGAGGTGACGTTCACCAGACGTTGCTCGACCTCGACCTGTGGCCGCGAAGTCGCAGGGAGCCCAGCGAGCCCCTACTACGCCCTGGCAGTCAGGGATTCCAGGTCAGTCACCAACCCCGCCCTGTGCGCGAGGACGTGTCGCTCGAGATGGTCCGTCGGCAGCTGTTCGGCGGCGGCTCGCGCGCCGGGCACCGTCCCCCCGTATCCGGTTCACCTGCAGCACGGACGCTGGGTCGGTCCACACACGGACCCACCCTGGAGGACACCGATGACCAGTTCCACGACCAACGAGTCCACCGCGCAGACCTCGGGGGCGAAGAACCGCCGCGACAACGGGCAGGAGCGCGCCGAGGATCCCAACGGCAGTCAGGCTGCTTCGGCACCGGCTGAGCTCGCCGATCTGGCGCGCGCGCAGGGGGACCTGACGCAGGAGGTCCGCCTGCACGTCGCACGACAACTCGTCGAGAACGAGTCGGACGGTGGCGACGAGGCCCGCGTCGGAAGGATGCTCACCGACGCCCGGTCCGAGCTGCAGGAGCAGCTGGCCCGTGAGCAGCAGGAGCGGGCGCGTCGTCAGCTGGCCGACGCCGCGCGCAACAGCGAGGACGCCGTGGCCGGCGTCGTGCACAGCGTCACCACGATCCTCCGCAGCATCATCCCGGCGGCACTGGTGCGGCCCGAGGACGTGATCGAGGCGACGTACTCCCTCGCCGACCAGGGGCTGCGGGTCAGCCGGCGCCTCGCTCTCACGGTCAGCGGCAGTGCTCGGGAGCTGGTCCCGCTCCGCTGAGACTCGTGGCCGGCGGCAGTGTCGACCCGGCCTGCCGCCGGCCATGAGACCAGGGACATGCTCGGGAGCGATCCCTTCTCACGACTGAGCGCATGGCGTCGGTGGGTTCTCGACCCGTGCGGCTACATCGAGCACCGGCGCCTCACCGGGCGGTGGCGTGCGCTCCATCGCCTGGGTGCGGGAGATCGCGACCGAGAGTCCGGCTGCGCGCAGCCGGGCGGCTGCCACCCGCAGGGGCCGGTCGACCTCGGCAACTGCACCCGCGATGCCGGCCGCACGGTCGGCGACGCCCTGGGGTGCCGCCATCGTCGGTGCATGTCAGCAGGAGCCGCGCAGCGGTCGGCGAGCGGCGTCGAGGAGGGATCGCCCGCGTGCGGCCCCGATCCCGGCACTCGGTGGACCCCACTGCCGGCTCGTGTGCACCCCGACGACGGGAGTGCGCTCGCACGGTGAGCCGACACCTCCCGGAGGACACCGGTCCGGGGATGGCCTGTCGTTCACCGACACGACACCCCATGGACGACCTCCGGCTGTCTTCCGGGTCGACAGTCGAGGCTCCGGACCAATCGGGAGGAACACCGTGTCGGAGATCCTGCTCTCTGTCCTGGCCGAGGCGTTGGGTGCTGTCCTGTTGGGCCTGGTGCTGACTGCCATCCGGCGCGCGATGGGCGCCGCCCAGGCCTGACACCCCCAGTTGCCGCCGCTCGACGGTGGCAGGATCGTCACCCTCTGCGGCCGCGACCCGGCGGCTGCCCGTCGAGCGGCGCGGGCGCCGGTCACCGACGTTCCACGCGGCCGGGAGGAGGCCGGTGTGACGACGGTGCTCGAGTTGGCGCCTGCGCTGGTGCGCGGATCCTGGCGACTCACGCGAGCAGCGGCGGCCGTGCCGGTGCGGGTCGCTCGGGAGGCCACCGCGCTGCCGACAGCCGTTCGTGCGGCCACGTCCGCCGGTGCTGCTGGGGGCACCGACCGGACCGTCTGGGCGGTGGGGGATCGGGCGCTGTTGGAGGTCCGGGGTCTCGACCGTGCCGGCGTGGAGCGCGGGGTCGCGGCCGCAGCGGTGCAGGAGACGGTCGCCGCACACGACGGGGTCGTCCGCGCGCTCGTGGACCCGACGACGTCCGTGCTGGCCGTGCGCTACGACCGCGAGAGGTGCACCCTCGCGGAGGTCGCACGGGTGGTGAGCGCGGCAGAGGAGCGGGTGCTCGCCGCGCCGCAGACCCATCCCACTGCCTCGTCGGACGAGCCGGGAGCCGCGGGCGACGGAGCCCGCAAGCACCCCCGGTCCGAGCCAGCGCTGCCGGGCGCCCCGGACGTCGAGGTACCGCTCGTGGCCGACCTCGTGGCACTGGCTGCGGTGGCCGTCGCGCGCCTGGCGCGGGTCCCGGGCCTGCCGACCGGGGCCGCCGGATTGGTCGCGCTCGTCGACCAGCAGCCGTGGCTGCGCCAACAGCTCGTCGACCGTCTCGGGGATGCCGGTGCCGACCGAGCCCTGGCCCTCGCCGGGGTCGTCGCCAGCGGGCTGACGCTCAGCGCGCCCGCCCTCCTCGTCGACGTCGCCCAGCGCAGCCAGACCCTCCGCGCGGAGCGCGCCCGACGCGCGACCTGGGCGGATCGCGAGCCGGACCTCCTCGGCCGGCACCGTCCGCCGCGTCCTGGAGCGGAGGCGGCCGAGGCGCGGCCCGTGCCGCTGCCTCCCGGCCCGGTCGAGCGCCTCACCCAGCGCGCCGCCACCGGCTCCCTGCTGGCAGCCGGTGGGGTGCTGGCGGCCACGCGCAGTCCCGACCTCGCCGGCCGAGCGCTCCTCGCCGGCGTCCCCCGATCGGCCCATGCAGCGCGGGAGGCCTTTGCCGATCAACTCGGAGTCGAGTTGAGCTCCCGCGGGATCCTGGTCGTCGCCCCGCAGGCGCTGCGCCGACTGGACAGGGTGACCTGCGTGGTCGTGCAGAGCACGCTCCTGCACGGCGCACGTCCGCTGGTGGTGGAGGCACGGTCGACGGTCGACGACTGGACGACGGAGCGGGTCTGGCGGCACGCTCAGCGGCTCCTCCACGCTGACGCCGGGCCGGATCGGCGGCCTCGCAACGAGGTGCTCGTACCGCTCGAGGACGCACCGGGGGCGGCGTCTGCGGCCGGCGGTGGTGCGGTGGCGCTCCGGGCGCTGAGCGTGCACGGCCGGACGGTGGGGGAGGTCCTGGTCGGCCGCGAGCTCGACCCGCTCACCGACGCGGTGCTGGCGGCGGTCCGGGACGCGGGCCTGCGGCTGGTCCTGACCGAGGACCCCGCGGCCGCACACCTGGCCAGCCGGGCGGACCAGGTCCTGCGGGACGGAACGGGGAACGCGACGTGGTTGCGCCGGGAGGTGTGTCGACTGCAGACCGATGGCGAGGTCGTCGTCGTGGTCGGCACGGACCGGGCGGCCCTGGGTGCGGCGGATGTGGGCATCGGCCTGGTGCCGGCGGCCGGTCCGGTGCCGTGGGGCGCCGATCTGCTCATCGGCCCGGGGCTGGAGGAGATGCCTCGGCTGCTGGCCGCCGCATCCGCCGCGCGCGAGGTGAGCGAGCGCGGGGTACGCGTGGCGGCCGGGGCGACCTTCCTCAGCGGCCTCCTCCTCGCCGTCGGCCGCCGCGGGCGGGACGGCCGTGCCGTCTGGCCGGTGACGCTGGCGGCAGCCGGCGCGATGCTCTCCGGCGTGCAGGGCGCCCGGTCGGTCGCCCGGATGCCTGATCCCATCCCGGTGTGGCACACCCCCTGGCACGCGCTGGAGCCCGAGGAGGTGCTCGACCGCCTGCCCGAACCGGACACCGGGGTGGTCACCGCGGGCGATGACGAGCACGATGGGTCGCCGGTCCGCCGCTCGGCGCGGTCGCTCGTCGCGCTGGTGGCCAACATCCGGGCAGAGTTGGCCGATCCGCTGACCCCGGTGCTGGCCACCGGGGCCGCGGCGTCGGCGGTCATCGGCTCACCGAGCGACGCGCTCCTCGTCTCCGGTGTGCTCACCGGCAGCGCGGCGATCAGTGGCGCACAACGGATGCGCGCCGACCGTGCGCTGCGCGAGCTCCTCCAGGGGCAGCGGCTCTCCGCCCGGGTCGTGGCGCGGGTCGGGGGCGGGGCGCCACAGCGCCTGCCGGCCACGGCTCTGCGCGCGGGCCACGTCATCGACCTGCAGGCCGGGGATGTCGTCCCGGCCGACGCCAGGCTGCTGGCCGTACAGGACCTGGAGGTGGACGAGGCCACGCTGACCGGGGAGTCCACCGCGGTCGGCAAGCAGGTGGGGGCCACCCCGGGCGCGGAGCTGCCGGACCGGGCCTGCATGGTCTACGAGGGCACCACCGTGGTCGCGGGGACCGGGCGCGCTCTGGTGGTGGCCGTGGGCGCCGCCACCGAGGCCGGTCGGGCGCTGGCCCTGGCTGGTCGTGCGGCGGGGCCGGAGGGCATCCAGAGCCGGCTGGAGGAGCTGACCAGCCGGGGGCTGCCGGTCACCCTGCTGGGCGGCGCGGCGGTCACGGCTCTGGCGCTGCTCCGGAGGAGCCCGCTGCGCACCGCCGTGGCCTCCGGCGTCGGCGTCGCCGTCGCCGCCGTCCCGGAGGGGCTGCCGCTCATGGCCACGGTCGCCCAGCTCGGTGCGGCGAGGAGGCTCTCCGGACGGGGCGTGCTCGTGCGGGCGTCGCGGACGGTGGAGGCACTCGGCCGGGTCGACACGGTCTGCTTCGACAAGACCGGCACGCTCACCGAGGGCCGGCTCCGCCTGGTCCGGGTGGCGGGGTTCGACGGTGAGTGGGCGCCGGAGGACCCGCGAGCGCGCCGTGTGCTGCGCGCGGCCGCGCAGGCCGGGCCGCAGGCCAACGGCCAGCCGCTGGCCCACGCCACCGACCAGGCGGTGCTCGACTCGGCCCGCGCCGTCCTCGGCGACGACCTCGACCGGGCCTGGGAGGAACTGGTCGAGGTGCCGTTCCACAGCGAGCGCGGGTTCTCGGCCGTTCTCGGCCGGACGTCGCGCAAGGCCCGTCTCGTGCTCAAGGGCGCTCCCGAGGTGCTGTTGCCCCGATGCGGCTACGTCCGTGACAACGACGGGAAGCGGCCGCTGGACCGCTCCGAGCGGGAGTGCGCCGCCGCGACCGTGCACTCCCTGGCCGTCCAGGGGTTGCGTGTCCTGGCCGTGGCCCGCCGCAACGCGAACGGCGTGGTCGAGGGCGCATTGAGCGCCGACCACGTCTCCGCGATCGGTGACCTGACCCTCCTGGGGTTCATCGGCATCGCCGACACCCCGCGGCCCCAGGCGGCGGACACCGTCGCCGGCCTCCGCGAGGTCGGCCTTCAAGCCGTGATGATCACCGGCGACCACCCGGTCACCGCACGCGCCGTCGCCCAGGGCCTGGGCATCCCCGCCGACGGGCTGGTCACCGGACCCGACCTGGTGGACCTCGAGGAACCGGAGCGGGTGCGCCGCGTCGCCCGCGCGTCGGTCTTCGCCCGGGTGTCCCCGGAGCAGAAGCTGCAGGTCGTCGACGCGCTACGGAAGAGCGGCCGGGTCGTGGCGATGGTGGGCGACGGCGCCAACGACGCCGCGGCGATCCGGATGGCCGACGTGGGCATCGGCATGGAGGCGAAGGGGTCCACCTCGGCCCGCAGCGCAGCTGACCTCGTCCTCACCGAGCCGGACGTCAGCCTGCTTCTCGACGCACTCGTCGAGGGACGGGCGATGTGGCGACGGGTCCGGGACGGGGTGGCGGTCCTGCTCGGCGGGAACGCCGGCGAGATCCTCTTCACCCTCCTCGGCACCGCGCTGGCCGGCCGGGCGCCGATCAGCACGCGCCAGTTCCTGGTGGTGAACATGTTCACCGACCTGCTCCCGTCGATGGCGCTGGCGCTGGCGCCGACACCCAGGGAGGCCGGGGACCGACGGACCCTGCTGGCCGCCGAGCCGCCGTCGCTGGGGGCGCCGCTGCTGCGCGACATCGGGCTCCGCGGCACCGTCACCAGCGCCGGCGCGTTGGCGGCCTGGCTCATCGCCCGCCGCACCGGGACCGGGCGGCGAGCCAGCACGGTCGCCCTGGCCACCCTGGTCGGGGCCGAGCTGGGGCAGACCCTGCTGCTGGGCGGCCGCAACCCGCTCGTCCTGGCCACCGGCCTCGGATCGGCGGGAGTCCTGGCGGCCACCATCCAGCTGCCGGGGGCCAGCCAGCTGTTCGGCTGCACGCCGCTCGGCCCCCTGTCCTGGGCCATCGTCCTGGCGTGCTCGACCGCGGCCACGGTCACGTCGGCCGTCCTACCGAGGCTCTTCCCAGCCCTCCTCGCCGGACAGGAGCCCCACACCGACGCCATCCCGAACTGGGAGCAGGACAGCGGATCGGTCGCCGCTTGACGGGACCGGTAGCCAGTCCGCGGCGGATACCACAGCTGCTCCGGGCCCCGCCCCCGACACCACCGATCTCGTCCGGACGGCAGGGCGCATGGCCATCCTGCGGGTGGAGGAGGTCGAGGCGGTGGCCGACGACACCGCGTCCACGGCACGCCGTCCGGACGCCGTCATGCACTGGGGCGGCCTCGCCGGACGGGCCGCGCTCGACATCCTCGAGTGACCGGCTGCCGCGGCCGTCGGAGTCGCCGTCGGTCGCCGCCGAGCGCACCCTCACCGGACCACCACCTGACCCACCGCCTGAAGTCGCACCGCGAGCCGGGCTTCGTGCCCGATCGGCAGCACGGACGGCTCGACCGTGAGAACGCGCGGCAGCCCTGATCTGCCCACGCCTCGAACGGACGGAGAGACATGTCGCGGCACGCCGAAGACGAGCTACGGGCCCTCGAAGAGGTACTTCGCCGGCTGACGGACCGGTTCCCGGAGGTGCCGGCCGAGGTCGTGTCCGGGATCGTGTGGGCAGAGAGGCAGCGGCTGGACGGCCGGCCGATCCGCGAGTTCATGCCGTTGCTCGTCGAACGGGCCTCGGCCGACCAGCTCCGGAGAAGAACCGTCGACGACCAGGCGGGCTGACCGCCGCGGACAGGCGCTCAGGGACGGCGTTCCCCGCTGGGTCGCCGCCATTTCGCGACAGGTTCAGCCGACCGCTGCCCGTAGTCCGGCGGGGGGGCACCCGGGTGCGGGCACGCTGCCTGCGTGCGCGCGGCGATCATCAGCGAGTCCTTCCTCCCGCAGGTCAACGGCGTCACCAACTCCGTCCTGCGGGTCTGCGAGCAGCTCACCCGGCACGGTCACGACGTCCTGGTCATCGCCCCCGGCCCCGGCCCGGCGGAGTGGTGCGGCGTGCCCGTCGTCCGGACGTCGGCCTGCCCGGTGCCGGGGTACCGGGACTTCCGGGTGGCGCTGCCCTTCCCGGCCATGACTGCGACCCTGCACCGGTTCGGTCCGGACGTCGTGCACCTGGCGTCCCCGGCCGTGCTGGGCGCGCAGGGCGCGACCGCGGCCGCGGAGCTCGGCATCCCGTGCGTGGCGGTGTACCAGACCGACCTGGCCGCCTACGCCGGCCGCTATCGGCTGGGGCTGGCCGAGTCGATGGTGTGGCGCCGGCTGGTCAGGGTGCACGCGGCCGCGGCGCGGACCCTGGCCCCCAGCCGGGCCGCGGTCCGCCAGCTCCAGGCCCACGGGATCGAACGCGTCGTCCGCTGGGGCCGGGGGGTGGATGTGGAGCGCTTCCGGCCGGACCGGCGCGAGGAGTCCCTACGGGAGGCGTGGGGGTCCGGCGGGCAGCTGGTCGTCGGCTACGTGGGTCGGCTGGCGCACGAGAAGGACCTGGGCCTGCTCACCGCCGTCCAGGACCTCCCCGGCGTCCGGCTCGTCGTGGTCGGGGACGGCCCGCAGCGGCGCCAGCTGGAGCGCCAGCTGCACCGGGCCCTGTTCACGGGGGTGCTGACCGGCGACCGTCTCGCCGCGGCGTACGCCTCCCTCGACGTCTTCACGCACACCGGCCCGCACGAGACGTTCTGCCAGGCCGCCCAGGAGGCTCTGGCCAGCGGGATCCCGGTCGTGGCGCCCGCCGCCGGCGGTCTGCTCGACCTGGTGTGGCCCGGAGAGAACGGGCTGCTGTTCGCACCGGGTTCCGCAGGGGAGCTGGCCGAGTGCGTGCGCACCCTGCAGCAGCAGCCCGCGCTCCGCCGGCGCATGGGAGAGGAGGCCCGGCGCTCTGTCGAAGGACGCACCTGGGAGGCCGTCGGGCAGGAGCTCGTCGCGCACTACCGCGACGTCATCGCCGAGGCGCAGAGCCCGCACGACCGGGCCGCGGCGTGAGGATCGTCCAGGTGGCCAACTTCGTGTCCCCGACGTCGGGCGGTCTGCGCACCACGCTGCGCCACCTGGCCGAGGGATACGCCGACCACGGCCACGAGGTCGTGCAGGTCATACCGGGGGCCATCGACGACGCGGTCGGGACCCCCTGGGGCCGGCAGGTCGTGCTGCGGTCGCCCGCTCTCGGGTCCACGGGGTACCGCCTCCTGCTCGACCGCAGCGGTCTGCGGCGGGCACTCGACCGGCTCGCGCCGGACGCCCTGGAGGTGCACGACCGGACGACGCTGCGCGGCCTGGGACGGTGGAGCCGCGCCCGCGGGGTGCCGTCGCTCGTCGTCAGCCACGAGCGGCTGGACCGCTGGCTCGGCCAGTGGCTGCCCGCCCGGCTGCCCCTGACCGTGCTGGCGGACCGCTCCAACGCCGCCCTCGCCCGGCACTTCGACACCGTCGTGTGCACCACGGACTGGGCCGCGGAGGAGTTCCGGCGGCTGCAGGTGCCGAACCTCGCGCTGGTCCCGCTCGCCGTCGACACCGCCGCCTTCCGCGCCCGCACCGACCGGCGTGTGGACGACGGGACGGCCGCGTCACGGAGCGACGTGCTGCTGGTCCTGGCCAGCCGCCTCTCCCGCGAGAAGCACCCCGAGGCGGCGCTCTCCACCCTGCGTGAACTGCTTCGTCGTGGGGTGGCCGCCCGGTTGGTCGTCGCCGGCGACGGCCCGCTCCGGCCGCGACTGCAGGCGGCTGCGCGGGACCTGCCGGTGGAGTGGCTCGGTTTCGTCGCCGACCGAGCCCGCTTGGCGGGCCTGCTCGCCGACGCCGACGTCGTCCTCGCTCCGGGGCCGATCGAGACCTTCGGCCTGGCCGCACTGGAGGCCCTCGCCTGCGGGACCTCGGTCGTGGCGGACGCGCGATCGGCGCTCCCGGGCGTTCTCGGGCCGCACGCCGGCCGGCCGGCCGCCGGTGACGGCGCTGCGTTCGCCGACGCGGTGCAAGACCTGCTGGCCATTCCGGAGGCGCACCGCCGGCGCGCCGCCCGCGCCCGGGCCGAGGAGTTCTCCTGGGCGGACACCGTGCGCGGCTTCCTCCACGTGCACGAGTTCGGAAGGCCGTGCGCGGCGTGACCCTCGTCGTCGCCCTGGGGGACAGCGTCACCTGCGGTGAGGGGGTGGGCGTCCGGGTCGATCCCGAGAACACCTGGGTCGCGCTGCTGGCCCGCGCCCTCCCCGCCGGGCGACTCGTGCGGCTGGCCGTGCCCGGTGCCCGGGTCGCCGACGTCCGCACCGATCAGCTCCCCCTGGTGCCGGGTGGCGTCGACGTCGCCACGTTGCTGGTCGGGCTGAACGACGTCGCCCGGTCCGGCTTCGACGCGGCGACGGTCGGTGCGGACCTCCTCGACACCGTGGCCGCGCTGCGCAGCCGGGCCAACGACGTCCTGCTCGGACGCCTGCACGACGCGGCGGCGCTGTTGCCTCTCCCTGCCCGGGTGGCGCGAGCCACCCGACGGAGGATCGAGCAGGTGAACACCGCCGTCGACGAGGCGGCCCGCTGGCCGGGTGTGCGCGTGCTCGCCCTCCGCGTGGTCCCGGCGCTCGGCCGGCCGGGCGGTTGGTCGGTCGACCGCATCCACCCCAGCCCGGCCGGACACCACGGGATGGCCGCCGCCGCGATCGAGGCCCTGGGTGCCGCCGGCCGTCATCCCGTGACACCCGTCGGCGAGGTGGTCGTGCCGCGCGGCTCCTCGCGGAGCGCTCGCGGCTGGTGGGCAGTCCGGCACGGCCTGCCCTACGCGGCCGGACACCTCCGCGAGATCGGCGCCCCCATCGCGTCAGCGGGGCTCGGTCGCCGCTGACCCGACCCAGGACTGCCCCGCCAACCACCGCTCCGTGACCGCCCGACCTGCGCGCAGCAGATCCTCAGACCGGCTCACGTCACGCGGCCCGGTCGGCAGCACCTCCAGCAGCCCGGCCGCCCACGCATCGGCGACGTGCGGGACGACGTGCACCCGGGGGTCGTCCAGGGCCTCGCGCACGGCGCCGCGGTTGGCCGCGGCACGCGCCACGGTGAAGGCCCGCAGCACGGTGTCCAGCGCGCCGAAGCCGCTCTCCACCGGCGGCACGTAGGGCGGCAGGCCCGGCTCGACCGGCACTCCGCAGACCTGGCCGGCCAGGACGTCGGACGCGGCGGCACAGACGTCCACCCGCCCGGTGACCGGCGCCAGGCCGCAGTCGAGGACGAGGATGCGGTCCTCCGGCGCCGCCATCTGCAGCGCGGCGCTGATCGGGACGCCGTCGAGGATGCCGCCGTCGACGTGCAGATGACCGTCCGCAAGCCGGACCGGCCGGAAGATCCCCGGCAGTGCGCAGCTCGCCAGCACCACGTCGGTGAGGCCGCCCTCGTCGTGGTGCCGTGCGGCACCGCAGTCCAGGCACGTCGTCGTCACGGTGACCGGCACGGCCAGCTCCGAGAGGTCCTCCGCCTGGACGTGACGCTCGATCAGGCGCCGAAGGGGCCCGGTGTCCACCAGGGCGCCGCCACGTCGCACGGAGCCCGTCAGGCCACGCAGCCGCGGGAGCCAGCCGGGGCGGAGCACCCCCATCATCGAGGGTTCCCCCCACCACCGGGCCAGCTCCCGCCCCTGGTCGAGGTCCGGACGCATCGCCAGGAAGGCCGCGTTCAACGCCCCGACGGAGCTGCCGTGCAGCAGGTCCGCCTGCAGCCCGGCTTCGAACAGGGCCAGCAGCGCCCCCGCCTGGAAGGCGCCCATCGCGGCACCACCGCCGAGGACCAGGTGGGTGCGCGGGGACATCCCGTCATGTTGCCCCACGCGGGAGATCCGAGCGCAGGGCCGCGGAAGCCACTCCGCGACGTGTCACCGAGGACCGCGTTGGCCGGCGGCGACGACCATCGAGGCCCGGCCGCAGCCGGTGGGCAGCAGCTGAACTGCCAGATCCCGAGTCACGCAGCCGACCCGAGCTCGTGGTCATGACGCCGGTGGCCCTGGCTCTGTGCGTGCTTGGCCCGGTCCTCGCACCGGATGACGGGGCCGCAGCTCAGGCCAGGGCTCAGAAGCAGGGGAGCGGCGGTCCGGCTGGGCTCCGCAACCGGGGTGCGGTCAAGCTCGTGCGTTGGCGTCGCGTTCGGCGACGAGGTGCGTGACCGGGATGCCGCAGCCCTTGCGCAGGCGGGCGGGCAGGTCCCGGCGCAGCCACTGGGACAGCCCCCGGGGCAGCGTGGAGACGAGGATCTCGTCGGCGGCGAAGTGGCCGAGCGCCACCCGTACGGCCTCGAGCGGATCCGGGTCGCCGACCTCGCCGTCGACCGTGGCACCCAGCGAGCGCAGGTGGTCGAGGGCACGGTCGAGGCGCTGCCGGGCCAGGGCGTACGTGCGGTCCGCCGGCGAGGCCCCCAGTTCGGCGTAGACACCGGGCGCGTCGATCTCGTCCCGTAGGGGTGTGGCCGGGGCGACGACGTAGAACTCGTGCGGTTGGGCAGCCATCCGCTGCTCGACGGCCTCGCTGAGCGTGTCGGTGGTGAGGGTCTGGTCGGCGACGATGAAGCAGCGGCGCATGGCCCGTGCTCCCGTGTGTCGGCGTGCCCGTGAGCGGCTCCGGTGTGACTGCGGTCCTGTCCCTCCTGTGGGGGTCGACACCCGGCAGCCGATGCCTGACCGAACGACGAGTTCCTGCCCGGTGCAGAGCTTCACGCGCGGGCCACGCGGGGCTCGGGTCGCCGTCACCGGCGCGGCATCCGGCGCCGACAGCGTGCGGCCATGCGCGTCATCGGCCATCGCGGCACGCCCATCCACCCCACTCACCCCGAGAACACGCTCGCCGCCGTCCGCACCGCCCTCCAGGCGGGCGTCGACGGCGTCGAGGTCGACGTCCGGGCCACCGAGGACGGCGTCCTCGTCCTCTCCCACGACGGCGACCTCGGGCGCGTCCTCGGCACCGGCGCCGGCACCGGACCGGTGGTCGCAGGGACGCCGCTGGCGGAGCTCCGCTCCGTCGGCCTGCCCGGCGGCAGCGGGGTCCCGACCCTCACCGAGGTGCTCGATCTCGCCGCCGTCCACGGAGCGCACGTGGTGACCGAGGTCAAGCCGGAGGCCGGCGGCCCCAACGCCCGGCGCACGGCCCGGTTGCTCGCCGCGCTGCTCGAGGACCGGCGCCGCCGGCGGCCCGGCACGGACCGGATCACGACGACGTCGTTCGACCTGGCCACTGCGGCGTCGCTCGCCGGGTGCGGCACCGTCTCCGGCGCGCTGATCGTGGCACCCGAGGTCGACCCGGACCGGGCCGCACTGCGGGCCCGGGCGCACGGGCTGACCGACGTCCACCTGCACGTCACCCACGTGCGGGACGACCCCGCCGTGGTCCACCGGGTACACGCCCGCGGCCTGCTGGTCGCCGTGGGGATCGTCGACGACCCGGACGAGGCCGAGGCGATCGCGGCCCTGGGCGTCGACCTGCTCTGCACCGACGACCCGGTCGGCCTGGGGCTCGCCCGGGCGGGTTCCACCTCCGCCGACGCTGCGGTCGTCGCCGGCTGACCCGGGACGCGGCTCAGGCCGCCCGCGTCACCTGGCTGCATCACCAGCCGCGGTTGCTCACTGACTGATCAGGTCGACCGCGCTCGTCAGGGGCCCACCGGTTCGGTGGGCCCCTGCTGGCCTTCGTGCTTCGCAGCGTCGGGGAGCTAGGTGTCGCGACCAGACAGGTTGTTCACGCTGCGACTCGGCTGATTGGTGGGCGGCCGCCCTGGGACTATTCCAGATGATTACCGTTCTATTGGATGGCCTCAGCGCCCCCGAGGATTCCCTGCTTCGAGGAGCTCCTCGCTCTGGGGAGCAAGCCGTCAAACTCGTAGAGGCCTCCTCAGGCAGTCAGGCCGAGCCGTGGCGATCTCCAGTCCCGGACTCGGCGGTCCCCGACGTAGCTGTGGGTGGTCGGTCGAGGCTGGCGAGCGCGGTCAGCACGGTGTCTGCGTGCTGCTCGCGCGGGCATGGCTCGGGCGATCGCGTGGGTCTGCGGGGAGGGCGCCGGTGGTGGCGATCTCGTCGGCGATGTTCCTGAGCTTGCGGTTGGTTCCTGAGGAGATGTTGGCGAGCACGGCAAAGGCCTGCTCGGGCGTGAGCTTGTACCGCTCCATGAGGATGCCTTTGGCCTGACCGATCCGGTCGCGGCTGCGCAGCGCCGCCTCCAGATGCTCCTCGCGTTCGGCGGCGGCCAACGCGAGCGCGGCATGAACGGCGAAGATCCGCGCGATGGCCTCGGAGTCGGCGTCGAAGGCGTGCGGGGTGCTGGCGTAGAGGTTCAGCGCGCCGAGCGTCGAATCCGCGGTGTGGTGAAGCCGCACGGTGAGCATGCTGCCCACCCCACGCTCGCTGGCGGCGGCGGCGAAGCGAGGCCAGCGGTGCTCGGTCGCCAACTCCGGGGCGTGCACCGTCCGGTGCTCGCGGATCGCCGAGTAGCACGGGCCCTGATCGAGCTGGTCCTGCAACGTGTCCAAGGCCGTGGGGTGCTCTCCGGTGGGCGCGCGGGCCTCGATCCGGGAGCGGTCGACCACGAAGCTGATGCCGGCGTCCTCGGCGCCGGGCACGGCGTCCACGGCGGCGGCGGTGATCGCCTCCAGCGTTGTCTGCACCGGCGGATGCCGCTTGGTGCGCAGCTGAGCTGCGACGTCACACATGACCTGGGCGAGATCGGCCATCGGGCACCTCCGACGCCCCCGCTTCCACTGGCGACATGCCGACGGTGGCACGCGACCTTCCGAACCGCAATAGGTCTTGCGGCAGCGGTCATTGCGGCAATGGTCCTTGCTGCAATGCCCCTTGCGCGGCAAGTATCCTGGAGCGCGAGCACCGAGCAGCGGCGTCGCTCTCGATCGACGGGAGACACAGTGCGGCGGCCAGATTCCTCGGAGGATCCGGCGATGACGGCGCTGGAGGAGGTGTGCGCCACCGCACGCCAGATGATCACCAATGGGGAGCAGATCCTCGAGCGCGCGGCCTACATCCGGGATCAGCGAGCAACCGGCGCCTCCTACCGGGAGATCGTGCCGGCCGAGCCGCGCCCGCTGATCGTGGAACTGATCAGCGACACCCTGTCCCAGCTCGCCGACGTCGGCAGTCGCTGGCGACGCGCCGAGGCCCGCGCGCTGCACGGTGAGGGTCTGACCATGGACGTGATCGCCCGGCTGTTCGGCGTCACCCGCCAGCGCGTCTCCTCCCTGCTCAAGGGCCCCCTCGACCGCTGATCCGGCACGGCAAGCGAAGCCCGCCTTCGACACTGCCGGGCACAGGTCAAATAATCCCCGCGAACGGCAACATGCTGACCCAAGGCCCGTCCCGGTCCTGCTTCAGCGTCCGGGCGGCGGTGGAGTGTGTGAACCAGGGCACTCGGGGCTACCGTGTGAGGCAGGTCACCGGGGCAGGCGCCGTTCCCTCCGGTGGCCGAGGTTCCGCTGGTTAAACAGCGGCCAGTGGGGCCGTCTCGTTCACGAACCGCTCGGTCGAACTCCGGCGCAACGGCCCGAGCAGTCGATGACCAGGGGCTTCCTCACAACAGGCCCGGTGTCTGACGCAACGCGGGCGGTCACCACAACTCGCCGGTCCGCACGAGGGTGTCCGCGATGTCCCTGACCTTGGTGTCGGTGCGCCTGGCCACCCGGGCCAGGGCATGCAACGACTGGTCGGCGGTGAGCTCGTAGCGCTCCATGAGGATGCCCGTGGCCCGCTCGATGACCGCCCGGGACTGCACTCTGCGCTCGAGGTGCTCGATCAGGTCGCGAGCTTCCTCGTGGGCGTACATGTTCGCGGCGGCCACGGCGGCGTAAGCGGCGAACCGGGTTGCCACCGAGCGGCTGTCCTCGTCGAAGGCGTGGGGCTTGTGGGCGTATACGTTGATCGCCCCGACGATGCCCTCGTTGATCGGCAGCGGAACCGACAGCGAGCTAAGAGCGCCGTGCTCGACGGCCTGCTCCACATATTCCCGCCACCGCGGCTCGTCCTGCGCATCGGCGACCTCGACCAGCTCGCCGGTGCTGGCGGCGTGCAGGCAGGGTCCATAGCCCCGGCCGTACTGGCTCTCATCGCAGTCAAGAGCCAGCGAGCCAGTGAACACCGCTGTACTGGCCCTGTCGTTGATCAGCAGGGACACCGACGCCTCCAGGTCGCCCGGTATGACCTCCCTGGTCAGCTCGGCCACCGCCTGCAGCAGGGACTTCAGGCAGTGCTCGCGGAAGTCCAGGCGGCCCAACCGCTCCAGAGCCTCGACCGGCTTAAGAACTCGTTTCAGATTGACAGCAGGTGGCGGTAGCAGATCAGCGCACAGGCCAACTGGAGCAGGCCCAGGTGCAGGTCGCCGCGGCGCTCGTAGCGGGTGCGCAGCCGCTTGAAGGCGTGCAGCCAGGCGAAGCCGCGCTCGACCACCCAGCGCTGCTTGCCCAGGCCCGAGCCGTGCGCGACGCCGCGGCGGGCGATCCGCGGGGTGATGCCGCGGGCGCGCAGCTGTCGGCGGTAACAGTCGTGGTCGTAGCCGCGATCGGCGAACAGCTCCCGCGGTCGGCGGCGGGGTCGGCCGCGCCGGCCCCGGATCGGCGGGACGGCATCGACCAGCGGGATGAGCTGGGTGACGTCGTTGCGGTTGCCGCCGGTCAGGCTGACCGCCAGCGGAATGCCGGCGGCGTCGACGATCAGGTGGTGCTTGGA
This sequence comes from Geodermatophilus sp. URMC 65, assembly GCF_053502545.1. Lineage (NCBI taxonomy): Bacteria > Bacillati > Actinomycetota > Actinomycetes > Geodermatophilales > Geodermatophilaceae > Geodermatophilus > Geodermatophilus sp. URMC 65. The sequence continues at coordinate 1,291,819 of NZ_CP199954.1, read as the reverse complement.
GCCGGGCCGGCCGCGGTCGACCGGCGACGGGCCGACGTGGTCCCCCCTTTGAGCGCTCGCACGTGGGAGCCGTCGACCGCGCACCGGTCCAGGTCCAGCTCACCGAGCGCGCGCAGCTGCGCCAACAGCAGCTCGTGCAGGGCCGGCCAGACGCCGGCGGCGGTCCAGTCCCGCAACCGGCGCCAGCAGGTCACCCCGGAGCAGCCGACGAGCGACGTGGGCAGCTGGTTCCAGTTGATGCCGGTCTTGAGCACGAACACGATGCCGGCCAGTGCGGCCCGGTCATCGATCGGCCGCCGTCCCGGATGGCGGTAGCGGCGTGGCTTCGGCGGCGGCAACAGGGGAGCGACCCGCTCCCACAACCCGTCAGGTACGAGCTCCTCGATCACCCACCACAGCCTCAGCAGGTCGGCCCGATCCTCGCGGGAGGCACGCCGAGTTCATCTTGAAACGATCTCTAGTACTGCAACGGCAGTTATGGGGGTGCCTGGCCTCGGGCGCGGTAGTGAGCGGCGCGGGCCTGGGCCTGGCGTCGTCGGCGCCACCAGGACCAGTCCGCGGCGTGGTCCAGGTCGGGCCGGGGAGCGCGGATGAGGATGTTGAGCAGGCGCCGCAGCTCGGGCACGGTCAGCGCGATGAGCTGGTCGGTTCTGGCTGCGGATCCCCTTTTTCCGCGGTGGCGCGGGTGGCGGACAGATAGGCGTGGGCGAGCATCGCCAGGGTGATGTGCCGATACCAGGCGGTGTAGTCGCGCACCTGGTAGGAGGCCAGCCCCGCCTCGTTCCTGGCGGCCTGGAAGCACTCCTCGATGCGCCAGCGACCGCCGGCCACGGCGACCAGCTCCTCGAGGGTGGTGCCCGCCGGGCCGGCGCAGACGTAGAAGGCTAGCTCCGGCGTCTCCTCCGGGGTCTGCGGGATGCTGCGGCGGGCCAGCGCCCAGCGGGACCAGTCGGGATCGAACCCGGCTAGCAGCTCGACTCTTGCCCAGTCGTAGAGGCGCAGGCCGTGCGCGCCGGCGCCGGCCGAGCGCCGCTGCCAGTTCTCGGCCGGGACCTCGGCGATCAGCGCGCGGACCCGGCGCTGCCGCCAGTCGACGGTGGCCACCGTGTCGTTGCTGCGGGTGGCCAGCACGTAGGGCAGGCCGTGCTGTTCGCACCAGACCCGCAATCGCTTGTCCTGTCCGTAGATCTCATCGGCGGTCAGCCAGCCGACCGCCACCCCGGCGTCAAGGGTTCGCTGCAGCATGCTGCGGGCCAGCTCGGGCTTGGTGGCGAGGCCGACCTCGTCGCCGATGCCGGCGGCGCGGGCCCGCTCGCGGTCGTCGGTCCAAGCCTTCGGCAGATAGAGCTCCCGGTCGATCAGCGCCCGCCCGATGTCGGTGGCGTAGGCCAGAAAGACCCCGATCTGGCAGTTGTCGATCTTGCCGGTGGTGCCGGTGTACTGCCGGCCCACTCCGGCCGACCGGGTGCCCTTCTTGATGAACCCGGTCTCGTCGACGATGAGCACCCCGCCCGGGCCGAGCCCCTCGCTCACGTAGGAGCGCAGCTCGTCGCGCACGGCGTCGGCGTTCCAGTCCGCGGTGCGCAGCAGCCGCTGCATGCCATCGGGTGAGATCTCGCCGGCGGCCTCGGCCAGCGTCCAGCCGTTCTTGCGCTCCAGCTGGCCCAGCAGCCCCCGCAGATACGCCAGCACCCGGGCCCGCGGCTCCGCGCGGGCGAACACGCCGGCGATCCGCCGGTGGACCTCCTCCAGGCCCGCCGCCCAGTCCTGCACCTCGGCCACCAGGCCATCGCAGCGCATCGGCACACGCTGCTACCAGCCCTCAGCCGATCCCGGCAACGACACCCGCAAGTGCCGTTGCAGTACTAAGGGGGCCCGATGGGTCGGTACTCGACATGGCGTCAACTTCCGGTCATCCACCGAAAGCGGCTGAACGACCTCGGCTCCAAGACCCCGCAAGCCGGGGCCGGTGCTCGGGTACGCCGCCGAAGTGACGCACAAGAAACGCGGGACCTGCCCGGCGCTCGACCTCACGCTACCCCCAGGGGTGAAGTGAACCCCGTCGGCCGAACACCGGTGTGCCCTCCTGCCGCTGGTCACGCGGGATCGGCGCATCTCCGAGTTGCGAGTGGTCGAGACGATCTGGTGGCGGGGTGACCCTCACAGCAGGGCGCCAGGCTGCCTCAGCGCCTCGTGGATGGGCGCAACCGGCACCACGGCGTGGGCCCACGTCCGTGGCGTCGAGAGGACCGTCGATTCCGTCCCGGTCGGCGACCCGGTGGCCGCTGCACCGAGGAGAGTCATCACCGGGTCCTCGGAGTGCCACGCGCAGAGGTTTTCAATGGGTTTTCCATGGCCCCACCTGGCCGAGGATCATCACAGTGGGAGATCGTCCCGCAGACCCGCAGGTCAAGCGCGGGAAGGTTGTCGCTGGGTGCGCCATCAGGGACTCGAACCCCGAACCCGCCGATTAAGAGCCGCAATTGGACGCCATTCCGCGTGTATTCCGAACCGCGCGTCACCGCTGCTCAGGGGGCTGTAGCACGTCGCTGACCTGCGGTAACGTGAGTGACGAGGTGGTGACGAGAATGTTGGTGGCGACTGGGCGTCGTTGGCTAGGAATGGTCGGAAACGGCTCTGCTGCGGACTCCGTGCGGACAGCTGCAAATGTTCCTTCCGCTGGCGGCCGCGATCGGCGGGCGCCGGCGGCGGGCGCCTGCGGCAGCGTCGTGGGGGCCTGACGGTGGTCAGCCTCGCCCGCCGCCCCAACGGGCAGTGGCGGCCCCGCTACCGCGACGCGGCGGGCAAGGAGCACGCCCGGCACTTCGAGAAGAAGGCCGACGCGCAGGCGTGGCTGGACTCGGTCACCACCTCGGTGCTCACCGGCGCCTACGTCGACCCCAAGCGGACCCGGGTCACCCTGGCCGAGTGGGCCGGCCAGTGGCTGGAGAGCAAGGTCGACCTCAAGCCGACGACCTACCGCTGCTACGAGGTCTCGCTGCGGGTGCACGTCCTCCCGGTCTGGGGCCCGGTGCGGCTCGGCGACATCACCCACCAAGGCGTCGCCTCCTGGGTGGCCCAGCTGTCCCGGTCGGGGAAGGGCGCGTCGACCGTGCGCCACGCCCACCGGGTGCTGTCACTGGTCCTGGGCCTGGCGGTGCGCGACGGCCGGCTGCCCCGCAACCCGGCGGTCGGCGTGCCGCTGCCGCGGACGGTGCGCGGGGAGCAGATCTTCCTCAGCTACGCGCAGGTCGACGACCTGGCCGCGGCGGCCGGCCGCGACCGGCTGGCCATCCTGTTCCTGGCCTACACCGGCGTGCGCTACGGCGAGATGGCGGCCCTGCGGGTGCGCAACCTCAACCTGCTGCGCCGCCGGGCCCTGATCGCCGAGGCGGTCGCCGACGTCAACGGGCACGCGGTCTTCGGCACGCCGAAGACCCACCAACGCCGGCAGGTCCCCGTCCCGCGGTTCCTGGCCGAGGAGCTCGCCGCCCACGTCGCCGGCAAGGAGCCCTCGGACTTCGTCTTCGCGGCGGAGCAGGGCGGCGTGCTGCACCTACGCAACTTCCGCCGCACGAGCTTCGACCCCGCCGTCCGCGCCGCCGGGCTGGACGGCCTGACCCCGCACGCGCTGCGGCACACCGCCGCCTCGTTGGCCATCGCCAGCGGAGCGAACGTCAAGGTGGTGCAGACGATGCTCGGCCACCAGTCGGCAACGATGACCCTGGACCTGTACGGCCATCTCCTCAACGACCAGCTCGACGAGGTCGCCGACGCGATGGACGCGGCGCGCGCCGCCGAGGCGTCGGCGCGTCGGCCGGCGGGGACCGTGGCGGCGCTGCCCACGGTGCACTCGGCCGGGGGCTTGGTGGGATGACCCCACCTGCGGGCGTCGCGGCTCCCGGCGGGTTCCGGCCCCGCTCCGCGGGCGCCCGGGCAGCGGCGTCTCGGGGACCGCCGCCCTCGGCAGCCTTGGCCCGGCCGCGCGGCCCACCCCGAGCAGCGTGCCGGCTGCCTGGGTCGCCGGAAGGGCGCTGCGCGTCGCTTCGCGATGGGCCTTCGGCCCACCCTTCCCCCGACCTGCGCCAGCCGGCATTGGGCGGGTTGTGGCGAGCGGCCAGGAGTGCGGGATGCCACCCGGCGTCCGAACCGAACTCCAGCTCGCTGGCCCCACTCGAGCCGGTCGTGCACCGCCGTGGCGGACGCCGATCACGTCGTCCAGCGAGGCTGTGGACGACCGATGAGACGTCCACAGCCATGACGACGAAGCGCTACGGCAGCACCGGGGTGGCCCAGTAGCTCCTCGGCGGCACTGTGCAGACCCCGGCGGCCACGTCCAGCCGCCCGCCGGCGCGCCGCTGAGCCAGGTCGGGGTCGGCGTCTCGTGCGAGTTCGGCCTCGCGCAGCTGGCGGTACAGGTCGGACGCTGCAGCGGCCAGTCCCCGAGCCCGGGCCGGGGTCATCCACGGGCCGCGCATGGCCTCGTTCCGCGAGCTGTTGATGGCGTCGTTCATCGGGTGTCCTCTCGGGTCGGGCGGGCGCCACGGCGTGCCTGACCGAACCCGCATCGCGGAGGCAGAACAGCGTGGGATCTGCCCACTCGGGGAGCCGTTCACGTGCCATGGCGGATGCCAGGGCGACGACAGTGGCCCACCGCTCACGACCTCATCCGACTGGCCGCCCGGCCGGCCGACGCTCGTCCTGGGCCGTAGGGCGTCCGCCCCGAGCACGGCCCGACGCTGCGGTTCAGGGGAGGACGCTGCTGGTGCACCGCCCCCGTTCGGCTGATGAGTCGCGTCCTGGATCCAGGCCGACCACCCGCCGGATCACCCAGGCCCCGTCCCACTGGAGTAGCCCACCGGGCCGATGGGCGCAGCGTCGACCGTCCGGAGGCGCGTGCTCTGCGCGATACCTGGCGTATGCAGGATCGAGCCGCGGATGTGGACCTCACCACCCTCGGCTTCCGAACACGGCGGCCGGACGGGAGTGCCGCTACGTCGTCGGTGGAGGCGGGCTGGCGGTCGACCGCCAGCCACGAGGCTTCGACGAGGTGTGTCGGGCGCCGTCCGGCGCCCGACGGCCCAGAGCGCGTCGGGCGGCCACAGGTCTCACCCGGCGGACATGCGAGCCCAGACGTGCTTGCGGCCGTCAGTGACGGTCCAGCCACGGTCGATCGTCAGATGGGCCACGATGTGCAGTCCCATGCCGCCGAGTGCAGGGTCGCGGTCGACAGCGGGCTCGGGGCCGTGGTGCGGGTCGCTGTCGCTGATGTCGAGCAGCAGCCCCTCCGCGGTCCGGACCGCGTGCACGTGCACCGGCGCCCCGCCGTGTCGGAGGCCGTTGGAGATAAGCTCGTCGACGACCATCAGGACGTGCTCGAGGACGGAAGCGCCTGCGTCCGAGTCCTCGTAGATGCCGGGCAACCAGGTCCGCAGGCCGTGTCGCACGGTCCGGAGTTCAGCGAGCTGAGAGATCTCGCAGTCGAAGTGGGGTCCCGCGGGCTCGGGATGTGGCTGCTGTGGCCAGAGTTCCGGATCCATCGGCTCGTCCCGGGGTTGTGGTGTCCCCGCACATGCCCGGCCGTCGGCCACCCCGAACACGGTGCCTTGCAGTGGTGTCGGCCGACGCGAGCGCTGTTGCCTCATCTGGACCCGATCTCGGGGACGATGGCTCGCGCGTCGTACCTGCAACCCCGGTGACCGGCGCTCTCGGGGCGGGCGCCAGGACCGGCGGTCGGCACGACGATGCACCTTCGGCTCCGGACCAACAGCGTGACGACGGTTGTGCTCGTGGGCGCTGGGAGGTCCCCGGAGCAGGGCCTACGCAGGCGCGAGCGGTGACGTCCCGACCGGACCATCGGTACCGGGCACGTCCAGAAGGGTCAGGTGCAACAGGCGACGCAACCACGGGCGCGGTCGCGTCACGAAGAGGCGATGGCCGCTGCAGGCCGCGAGTCGCTGCGCTCCGAGCAGGCCGCGGAGCCCCTCCACGTCGCAGAACGTGACGGCCGAGACGTCGATCGACCAGCAGTGCGACGGTGAGTGCCTCAGGGCGTCGACCGCCGCGGCCAGCCGATGGACCTGGTGGCGGTCGAGTTCCCCGTGCACGGCGACCCGGCCGTCGGCCAGGTCGATCGAGAGGAGGAACGGCGGTGCCGGGAGGTCGGGTGCAGAGGGGGAGGGAACGAGCGTCGAGTTCATGGAACGGAATCCCCTGAGGACCGATCCGGGAGCACTTCCGGATGTCGCCCGCTGATCGAGCGGGCTCCGGGCCGGACCTTCGACCCGTGCAGAGGCTAGCACCGTCGCCTCGGTGATCACGCTCGCTAGCACTGCGGGAAGTGGGCACTGGCGCTGGACGTGCTCGACGAGCCGGCCGGCTGGGGCTGACCCCGCCGGTGATCATGGCCGACGCCGGTTACGGCTACCACGCCGCCTTCCGCGCCGGCCTCACCGAACGCGGCTCGCCTCACGGCTGCCAGGTCGAGGGCGATTCGACTGTGCTTTCCGGCGACGCGGTGCCCGAGCTGTGGCCCTACGTCAGGCGCGGACCCCGAGGACAGCCGCGTTACCGCACCCGGCCGGTCGGGCTGCGCCGGCATGCGCTGGTCGGCGGTCGAGATGCCACCGTCGAGCTCAGCTGGCGGGTCGGCAACCGCCGGCCCACTGGCCTCCGACCAGGAGCCGCCCGACCGGGTGGCTGGCCGCCGACGGGTCGCTGCCGACGGCCTGGCTGCTGGCCCAGTGGCCCCCGCAGGCTGCCGAGCCCACCGACTACTCGCTGGCAGACCTGCCGGAGACCACCCCCGCTGCCCGACCTGGTCCGGCAGGATGAGATCCGTCGGCGGATCCGACACGACTACCCGAACTCAGGACCGGCCGTGTCAGGCAGGGTTCGCCCTGAACGGCGGTTCGCAGCCAGCGGCTGCGTGACGGCGCACGCACGCCGCCGCCGCTTCTTAAGGCCCGTCCTGCGGATTTCGTGCCGGGCGGACGTCGGACCACCGCCTCAGACGTCATCGCTGAGTCGCCTAGCGTCGCAACGTGCCGGTCCACCACCCCCGAGATCCGGCGCGAGCTCTTGACACCGGGTTGGCTCCAACGCGGTGACGGCACATCCGGCGATTGCTTGTGACCCGGAGCACCACGTGCCGAGGTGGATGAACCGCGAAGGTGCGTAAGCTTTGCACGACGCCGGGTGCAGCCTGGGCGTCGATGTTGCGTCGCACACCGACGTAGCGCATTGCGGAGCCCACCCTGGGGTTCGCCGCCGAGGTCGCTCCCCGGTATCAATCGGACCGGAGGCCCGCGGTGGCCCGCAGCGAGAAGCAACGATCCACGGAAGCCGCCGAGGCGCTGGAGCACCTGGGCCAGTTGTCCCTGCGGGAGCTCTCCATGGAGAGCCTGCTGCAATCGATGGCCGATCGCACCAAGGGAGTCATGCCCGGCGACCCCGAGGCATCGGTCACCCTCCTGATCGAGGACGAGCCGAGCACCGTCGTCGACACCGGGCCACTGGCACTCGGCCTCGACGAGGTCCAGTACGACCGCGGGGACGGGCCGTGCCTGCACACCGCCCGCACCGGCGTCCTGACCGAGATCGGCGACACCCGCGAGGACAGCCGGTGGCCGGACTACGCCCGGTACGTCGCCGAACATGGCGTCCTCAGTCTGCTGGCCGTGCCGTTGGTGCTCGCCGGGGAGGAGCCGGTCGCGGGATCGCTGAACATCTACGCCCGGAGGCCGGACGCCTTCGACGAGGCCAGCCGGGCGGTGGCCACCGGATTCGCCCCCTATGCGGCGGTCGCCGCCGGAACCGTCCAGGCATACCGGAGCGCCCGGAGGACGGCCGACAACCTGCAGATCGCGCTGGAATCCCGGGCGGTCATCGAGCAGGCCAAGGGCATCCTCATCGAACGCCACAAGGTGACCGCCGACCGGGCATTCGAAGCCCTGGCCACCGTCTCGATGGGCACGAACGTCAAGGTGCGTGACATCGCCGAGCACCTGGTCGTCACCGGTGAACTCCCACTCGTCCGGACCCGGTCGGCGCCGGTCCGCTGACCGGGCGATCGAGCAGCGAGACCAATAGCCTCATCTCGCAGCCGGTCCCTGTACAGCCGCGGCGGCCACCCGGGGGGCTCGCCGCGGTCAGGCCCCGCCACTCCTGACCGTGGGGTGGCGGGGCCGCCCCTTACCCGAGGGCGCAGGCTAGAGCCTTGAGCCGACCCCAATCGGACGAACAAGATCCGCAGAATTCCTAGTCGGCACGAGGCCTCAGTCGCTTCTCGCCCTCCACGCGAACCCGAGATGGCGTCTCCGCCACCCGACAGAGCAAGGCGTGCCCCCTCTTGGTCTTGTGACTCCTGCAGTAGTCGGTGAGGGGCGTTATCGCTTCTCGTCCGTCGCACGGCAGAGCCGGCGGTGATGCGGCGGCGCAGATGCGTCCGGATCGGCGGTTGGGCTGGGGTGCTGCGGAAGGGAGCTACCGGACGGCGCAGCGTGTGCCGCGCCGCGTCACCGCAGAGACAGCGGCCGGTTCCGCGCGGTCACGCCTGGCCGCGGGAGCCCTGCGGCAGGTGAGGGGCCAGCCGCCACGGACATACGCTCCAGATCCGGAACCACATCGGTCACGGGGGGGCAATCTGACGCCGCCTCGCAGACCTCTCAGGCTCGCGGGTGGAGCGACTCCGCCCGGGAGGGCCTGCCTACAGCCCGAGCAGAGGGTGTGCAGATGGAGCAGGTGTCCTGGACCCAACAGCCGCCGCCCGTACCCGGTACCGCCCTCGTGGTCTGGGCACGGGAGTTGTGTACGCCCATCGACCTCACGGTCAGCCGTGGCGAGCTCCAGGAGACGGTGCGTACGGCGTGGCTGCGGCACCGTGCGCCGGTGGACGTGGAGGAGCTGCTCCTGGTCTATGAGGAGCTGACCTCCAACGGTCTACGGCACGGGCGGTCGCCGGTGTTCGTCCGCGTCGCGGCCACGGGTGACGGCTGGCTCGTCGACGTCACCGACGCCGCCGTCGACCACCCGCCGGTGCCGGCCGTCGACCGGGATCCGGCCGACGGGGGGCTGGGCCTGCACCTGGTGGCCCGGCTGTGCCGGGCACACGGCTGGATCGTCGACGACGACCGCAAGCACGTCTGGGCGTGCGTCGAGGCAGCCTGAGCGCCGACTCGAGGAACCCGCGCGGCCGGTGCAGCGGTCAGCCGCCATCGTCGTGGTCCCGGGCCCGTCCCAGCGCTCGTGCGTGCCCGCGGCCACCGGGACCCAGCCTCCGGCAACGGCGCGCACCCACGTCTCGCGGCTGGTGACCAAGCTCGACGCTCGCGACCGCGCCGACTGGTCGTGCTCGCCTACGGGACCGGGCTCGTCATCCCGGGGATGTGAGCGGGCCGACGGACCGCACCGTCGACCCCGGGCGGGTGGAGCGGTCCATGGTGTTCGCGGATGTGGGCCTCGCGGGACCGGCGATCGCGATCGATGGAGAAGCTCTGGGACCGGATCAACCTCGACGGTGTCGTCGAGCGGATCCACGTGCCGTATCTCGTCGTCCACGGCGCGCAGGACCGGCAGATCCCCGTCCGGTACGCGCACCGCAGCTACGAGCGGGCGGTCGCTAGCCCGGAGCGACAGCCGAAGGTCTTCACCGAGCACGAGGTCGGCGCCGAGCACTGCAACCTCGACGACCGATGGACGCGACGCGCCTTGTGTCTGTGAGGTACCGAAGGCGGGCCGTGCGGCCAGTGGCTGATCAGGGGTCTCCGCCGCAACGAGCGCGGGAGGCAGCGGGGCGACCGGCCGATCGCGGCAGCTGACGTCGATGCGACGAAGCCGTGGTGGCGAACACGCCACATAAAGTCTTTCCATGGGGACCCCGCCGGGCCGCGGCTTCGACGTCAGCACGCTGCTCGATCGGGTCGACGGCATCGCGCCGATCGAAGCGGTGGGCGCCGCGGCGGAGGCGCTCGCGGGGATGCTCGGCGCGCACGAGCTGAGCTTCCTGATCGCCGATTTCAGCGGTCGCGCCGTCGTGCGGCTCACGAGCGGTGCCGCCGGGGTCGAGGGCGCACGGAGGCAAGCGGGGGCCCAGGCCGAGACCGTGCCGTTGCCGGGCAGCGTCTATGAGCGCGTGCTCCGCACCCAGGACGTCGACGTGCAGGCGCTGGACGGCGACGCGGCGCGGATCATCGCCCCGGTGACCGACCGGGGGGATGCGATCGGGCTGTTGGAGCTGGTCGTCCCCGTGCAGCCTGCCCCGGCGTCGGTCGCCGACGTCGCCGCTGCCGCGCATGCGCTGGCCTACGTCGTCATCGCTGCCCGCCGGTACACCGACGTGTTCGAGTGGGGACAGCGCACCACGCCGTTCTCCCTGGCGGCGGAGATCCAGCGTCGGCTGCTCCCGGCCTCCTACACCTGTGAGGCCGGACAGTTCACCCTGGCCGGGTGGCTCGAGCCGGCCGCCTCGGTGGGCGGTGACACCTTCGACTACACGCTCAATCGCGATTCCCTGCACGTGTCCATCACCGATGCCGTCGGTCACGAGGTGGAGGCGGCGCTGCTGGCCACACTGCTGGTCGGGGCGTTGCGCAACGCCCGCCACAAGGGGCTGGACCTCGCTGCGCAGGCGCGATCCGCCAACGACGCGCTGGCCGCGAACGGGTCGGCGGGGCAGTTCGTCACCGGACAGCTCCTGCGCGTCGACCTGGCCACCGGCACAGCGGCGATCGTCAACGCCGGTCACCCGTTCCCGCTCCGGCTGCGAAACGGCCGGGTACAGCCGGTCCGCCTCGACATCGAACCGCCGTTCGGTGTCGTGCCGGACAGGTCGTTCCCTCTGCAGGACCTCCCCCTCCGTGCGGGCGACCGGGTCGTGTTCCTCACCGACGGCATGCAGGAGCGCAACGCCGCGGTGCTCGACGTCGCGGCCGCCCTCCGTGACACCGCCGACCTGCACCCGCGCGAGGTCGTGCACGAACTCGGCGCAGCGGTACTGGGCGCCACGGGAGGCGATCTCCGCGACGACGCCACCATGTTGTGCCTGGACTGGTACGGAGGCCCTCCGCGCCGCAGTGCCAGCGCGCACGGCGCCAACACCGGTCTGGCGTCGTCCGCGCAGTCCCTGCGTCGCCCCTGAGCCTGCGCTGGAGGTCGACCGACCTGCATGGAGTTCCGACGCGGGGACGATGGACGTCGAGTTCAGATGGCCCCTCCGGCCTGGATAGGCCGCCGGGGCTCAGTTGGGAGGGAGGCAAGCCCAGACGTGCTTGCGGTCGCCGGCGACGCTCCAGCCGCGGTCGATGGTCACGTGGGCGAAGATGTGCAGTCCCCTGCCACCGAGAGCGGGGTCACGGCCGACGAACGGTTGGGGGCCGTGGTGCGGACTCACTGGTGTCGACCAGCTGGCCCTCCGCCGTCGGGAGACGCGCCCACCTGCACCGGTGCCCCACCGTGGCGCAGGCCGTTGGCGGTCAGTTCATCGACGACCAGCAGGACCTCGGCGAGGATGGAGGCGCCGGCATCCGAGGCCCCTAAGGTGCTGGGCATTCACGTCCGCAGCCGGACTCGCACGGTGCGGAGCTCAGCGAGCTGAGTGATCTCGCATTCGAAGTGGGGTCCCGTGGCCTCGGGCCGCGCCGCCGTCGTGGCCAGAGTTCCGGGTCCATCGACTCGTTCCGGCGTCGGAGCTCTTCCTGGCAGGTGCTCCGTCGTCGGCTCACTCAACCCGCCCGGCAGCGCCAACATCTGTGCCGCACTGGGTCTGCGCCCTGATCCCGGCCGCCCGAGGACGCGGGTGCGAGTACAGCCCCCGCGGTGGCTAACGTGCCGTCAGTGTGGCGTCGGTGGCTCGGCGGATTGCCTCGTAGCAGTTGCAGGCGTGGGACTGCAGGCGCGGCCGGTCCGTGATGGTGATGCGGCCGCGGCTGTAGGTGAGGCAGCCGTCCTCGGCCAGGGACCGGGCGACCTCGCTCACCGAGGTGCGGCGCACGGCGAGCATCTGGGCGAGGAAGTGCTGGGTGAGCTCGAAGCTGGGGTTGTCCATCCGGTCGGCGGTGGTGAGCAGCCAGCGGGCGGCGCGCTGGCGCACGGTGTGGACGCGGTTGCAGGCGGCGTTGCGTGAGACCTGGGTGAACAGCGCCTGCGCCGAGCGACGCAGCATGGCGGTGAGCGGGCCGTCGACGTCGGCGAGGTGCTCGCGCAGGTCCTCCGTCGTCATGCTCAGCGCCCGGCCGGGCACCTGCACTTGGGAGCGCTCGGTCGGGGCGTCGGCGCCGAGGTAGACCGAGATGCCGACCACGCCCTCACGGCCGATGGTTGCGGCCTCCACCACCTGGTCCTCGCCGAGGTCGGCGAGGACGGAGACCACCCCGGTCAGCGGGAAGTACACGTCGGTGACCGCCTGCCCGGGCTCGTGCAGCACCTGCCCGGCGGGCAGCGGCGTCTCGGACAGGTCGGGCAGCAGGGCGGCCAGGGCGGCCTCGTCCAGACCGCCCAGGACGGTGTTGCGGCGTGCCAGCCCGGCGTGGGTCGCCACGTTGTGGTCCTCCGGTATCGGTTGAGCGGTGGGCCGTGACCGGACGGTGGGGGATGGTGATCCCTCGTCCGCGGTCGACGCGCTCGGGCGGAGGCTGCCCCCTTCGAACGGCGGGGCATGACCATCGTGGCGCAGCCGGGCACCGGCCGCCAGAGGCGGCGTGCTACTCGCCCCCACCGTCAATGCCGGGTACCGTGCACAACGCCGGGCGGACGCGGGCGGATCAGCGGACCGACCGGCGGCGCACGTCGGCGTGACACTCCAGCAGCGGGTGCTTCCTCCGCCGGTGCCGGGTGGTGCGGGCGTCCGGGGCCGGCCGGGACGAGGCGAGAGGACCAGGCACGTGACCGGTCCCGTGGACCGTTCGAGTCCGCCGCGCACGCGGGCGGCGCTGGACGAGCTCGGCCGGCTGCTGCTGGCCGAGCACACCCAGCCGTCGGTGCTGCGGCGGATCGTCGACCTGGTGGCGCAGGCGATGCCGGCGGGTTCCGAGGTGTCGATCACGCTGGTGCGCGGGGAGCACCCGACCACCGCGGCGTTCACCGGACGGCTGGCCGAGGACCTGGACGAGACCCAGTACGAGCGGGGCTACGGCCCCTGCCTGGAGGCCGCGGTCGGCGGCCAGGTGACCGAGATCGCCGACGCCCGCACCGAGGACCGGTGGCCCGACTTCGTGCCGGTCTTCCTCGACCGCGGCGGGTTGAGCGCGCTGGCCGCGCCGGTGCCCGCGGCGCACCTGAGCGCGGGGCTGAACGTGTATGCGCGCACAGCGCGGGCCTTCACCGACGACGACCGGTCGGCCCTGGTGGCGTTCGCCGCTTACGCCGGGGCTGTGCTGACCAACATGGACGCCCTGCTAAACGCGCGGGACCTCGCGGAGAACCTGCAGAGGGCGATGGAGTTCCGGTCGGTCATCGAGCAGGCCAAGGGCATCCTGATCGAGCGGCACCGGCTGACCGCCGAGCAGGCCTTCCGGCTGCTGGTCGAGTCCTCGATGCACGCCAACCGCAAGGTGCGCGACGTCGCCTTGGACCTGGTGCTCACCGGGGAGTTGACCGACGCACCCCCGACCCGCCGACCACCGCCGGCCCTCGGCACCTGAATCAGGCCGCCGGCACCCACCGGCCCGTGGCACGCAAACGCCATCCGCCGCCGCCATTACCGAGTGCGACCCCACTGGACGGACTCCATGACCAACCCCGCTCAGCACGCCGACGATGCCTCACCGGTCCCGTCCGCTGCGCCCGTCCTGCCCCCGTCGGTGGATCTGGGCACGGCGTTGAACCAGATGGCCGGGCTGGTGCTCTCCCGGGAGACCGTCGACACCGCCCTCGAGCTGGTCACCACCCTGGCGGCGACCGCCACCGCCGGCACGCTGGGCGCCGCGGTCACCGTCGTCGACGAACACGGCAAGCGCTCCCGCGCCGCGTCCAACGCGGCGGTGGAGCAGGCCGACGCCCTGCAGTACGAGCTCGACGAAGGACCCTGCCTGACCGCCTGGCGGACCCGAAGGCTGGTGCGCATCGACGACACGACCACCGACGGCCGCTGGCCGCGGTGGAACGAGGCGGTCAACCCCCTCGGGGTCCGCTCGGTGGTCAGCGCACCGCTGCTGGTGGGCGCGGAGTCGATCGGCGCGATGAAGGTCTACTGCGAGCGCCCGATGAATTACGGCCCGCACGACGAGCACGTCATGCGCCTGCTCGCCGGGCAGGCGGCGATCCTGCTGGCCAACAGCCAGAGCCTGGCCGAGGCCCGCCGGCGCAGCCGGCAGCTGACCGAGGCCCTGGCCGGCCGCGACGTGATTGCCCGGGCCACCGGCGTGCTGCTCGCCCAGGGCGCGGCCAACGAACGGGAGGCGTTCGCCGCCCTCGCCGCCGCCGCCCGGCAGGCCGACCGTCCCGTGCTGGACGTGGCCCGCGCCCTCGTCGCCGCGGTGGCCGCCCGCAACACCCGCCCCGCCGGCGCCTGACAACCGTGACCATGACCAGCCACGAGCGCCACCGGCGCATGGACGCCACCCGGGTCCGCGCGGAGCTGACCGTGCAGGACCTGTGGTTGCGCTACGTGGCCCTCGGTGGCAGCGGCGACGCCTTCGACCTCGACGGCTACCTGCAGGGACTGGTGCCGCTGGAGGTCTTCCAGCAGGACGTCCTCGCCCAGGCCCTCAACGAGGCACTCGAGGACAGCTACCGCGCCTACCGCATCCCGCTGTCACCACCCCCGCCCGACCATCCCGGTGACGAGGGGCTCACCCGACTCATCAAAGAGCTCCTCGACGACCGGCCGGCAGCTCCCTCGGCCGACGTCGAGCCGCCCGCCGCCGACCCCGCCTGAGCGCGGCGCGGCCCGACGAACAGGCGGTCCGGCGGCCGCTGTTTGACCGCCGGACCTGGGCCGTCGGCACCAGCGGTGACGACAGCCGTGCCACCCATTCTGTCCAGATCGGGCACCACGCAACCGGCTGCACCCCGGCAGCGCCCCCTGCGGCTGCCGGGCGCAGCGCGACGGGGACTCCGGCGCCCGCATGCACCGGAGCCCGGCCTCCGTGCCGGTGCCCCATCCCATCTGCAGTAGACCTCCAGTTGTCCTCCGGTACATGTGTAGACATGTGGTCAGCCGTCGCCGGCGACCTGCAGCACCGGTGGATGACCGACGGCATCACCGTGGCCCGCTCTCCCGACGACGAGTTCTCCAGTGAGCGGCGGCTGGCCGACTTTCATCAGCGCCGCCACCGCCACCGACGATCCGGCGCCAGAGACCGTGCGGCGGCTGGTGCGCCGCGTCCTCGACCACCAGGCCGACCAGCTCCAGGACGACGCGAGCATCGTGGTCCTGGAGTGGTTCACCGGCGAGGAACAACGGCTGCCGCTGCAGCCCGCTGCCCCGTCACCGGCACCCCCGGCCGCTCTCGACCCCAGGGCGACCGGACGGTGCTGTTGGGCTCAGGAGCCGAGGGTGGACGGGCTTCCGGACGTGACCACGCCTGCATCGAGCAGGTCAGCCGGCGCCCCGGCACGACGGCAGGCACCGCCGACCGGCGCGCCTACCTCCGCCAGGCGTCCTCGTGGACCGCAGGGTGTCCTCGGCCATTCGTCGAGACGTGAAGTGCGCCACGCATCGGCGCCGCCCGGCTCGGGCGTAGCGGTGCCGCAGGTCCGGGTCGACGAGCAGCTCGGCGAGCGCCTCGGTGAAGGCGGGTGGGTCCTGCGGCGGGACGAGCGTCCCGGTCATCCCGTGCGCCACGACCTCCGCCGTCCCGATGACGTCGGTGGCGACCACGGGGGCGGCCGGCGTCCATCGCCTCGAGCGCGGCCAGGGGGATCCCCTCCTGGCGAGAAGGCAGCACGAACACGTCCGCGGCGTCCAGGAGCATGCGGGCGTCGGTCCGATGGCCGGGCAGGCGGAGGAACTCGGCCACTCCGAGCTCGGCCGCCTGGCGGGGCGCTGACCCGCTGCCTCAGGTCCGCCGGAGCGCCGCGACCTGCTCGGGCGTCAGCGGCCGCGTCCGCCGCCCGTGCAGCAGCAGGTGGATGCGGGCGGTCCCCTCGAGTTCCTCGACGGCATCGGCGGCCGACGCGAGGTCGGCGGCGGAGACGACCGGCCCGTGGTTGGCCAGCAGCATGGCGTGCGACGCGCGGGCCGTCCGTTCCGCCAGCTCCTCGAGCGAGCGGTCGCCCGGAGCGTGGTACGGCAACAGCGGCAGCCGTCCCACCCGCATGACGTAGTAGGCCGTCAGGGCCGGCAGCACGTCGTGGGGGTCCACGTCGGCCAGGCAGGACACGGCGGACGCGTGGGTGCTGTGCGTGTGCACCACCGCGGAGTCCTGCGGCCGGGCCCGGTAGACGGCTGCGTGCAGGAACGCCTCCTTGGAGGGCCGCGGCCCGTCGAGGTGGCGACCCTGCAGGTCGACGAGGCTGAGGTGGTCGGTCGACAGCTGCCCGAGGCTCGACCCGGTCGGGGTCACCAGGAACCCGCCGGGAACGCGGACGCTCAGGTTGCCCGTGCGCCCGGCCGTGAGTCCGCGGGCGAACAGCGACGCGCCCAGCGCGACCACCTGCTCGCGCAGCTCCGTGTGGTCCGTCACGTCCCCCCGCCGTCCGCTCAGGCCCGCGGGGACTGCGTACCGAGCAGCAGGGCCAACTCCTGCACCAGTTCGCGCACCCGTCCGAGCTCCTCGCCCCCGCCCGGCCCGAGCGGACGGGGCCCGACGTGCGCGTCCACGTCGAAGACGGTGTCCGGCTGGTGCCAGGCGGTGAACCACTCGAGCCCGCGCCCGTACTGGTCCCGGGTCACCCCCTGCAGCAGCAGGACCGGCACGCCAACGCGGAGGTCCAAATGGGCCGCCACGGCCTCGTCCGCGGGCACCGCCTGCAACTGCCGCGGGCCGCCCTGCGGCTCGACGCCCCGCGCTCGCATCCAGTCGTGCAGGGAGCCGCCGTCGAGGTCCTCGGCCGACAGGTGCGGAAAGAGCTCCCTCGGCAGCCACGTGCGCATGAACACCAGCGGCTCCTCCTCGACCCGCCGGATCCGCTCGAGGCGCCAGGTGTCGGTCACCCCGAGCGCGGCGGCGGCAGCGGACGGCGGCTCGTCGACCGCCAGCTCGACGATGTCCGTGCGCAGGTGGCGGCCACTGGCCTCCACCTGCTGGCGGAGGCCGCCGGCCTGGTCCGCGCGCCGCCGGTGCTCGGGGCGTGGCGCCACGACGCTGCCGCGGCCGCGTTGACGGACGATCAGTCCGAGGTCGGCGAGGTCGCCCAGCGCCTGCCGGACCACACTCCGCGAGACGCCGTAGCGCGCCTGCAGCGCCTCCTCGGTCGGCAGCGGTGCTCCGGGCGGCAGGGAGTGGCTGTCGATCTGCTGCCGGAGCGCATCGCGGATCTGCGCGTACAGGGGCACACCGGCGGCGCGGCCGAGCTCCAGCGGCGGCGGAACGTCGTCCGTGGCCTCGGACGCCATGGACCCCTCGACGGACATCCCGCCCTCCTCCCGTTGAGCGCCGCGGCGACGCACCGGCCGCCGTCCCTCCCAGCATCGTGCCCTGTCCGACACAGGGGGTTGACGACGTGGCGCCCGTCACCTTACCTTCGTACGAACAAATTGTACGGACAGATTGTCCGGTTGATGGAGGTCACCGTGAGCGATGTCCTGAGGACGAGCCCGTCCAAGTTCCCCATGTTCGAGGCGATGCGCCGGGTCCCGGGCGGCCTGATGCTCATCCCGCTGACGCTCGGCGTTCTCATGAACACTTTCGCGCCGGACGCACTCGGGATCGGAAGCTTCACCACCGCCCTGTTCAAGGAGGGCGCCCTCGCCCTCATCGCCTTGCTGGTCCTGGCCACCGGGGCGTCCATCACCGGCACGCACAACGGCAAGGGCGCCGCCGGGACGACGCTGGTCGTCCTCCTCGCCAAGACCCTCATCCCCATCACGCTGTGCGTGGTCCTCGGACTCACGGTCGGCGTCGACGGGATCCTCGGCGTCTCGATCCTCGGGCTGATCGCCATCTTCGGGAACAGCAACGGCGCCATGTGGCTCGCCTTCGCCGGCGAGTACGGGGACGAACGGGACCGCGGCGCCTACGTCGCCAGCGCCTTCGACGACGGCCCCTTCCTCGCGCTGGTGTTCCTGGGCGCCTCGGGCCTGGCCGACATCCCCCTCCTGGCGCTGGTCGCCGCGCTGGTGCCCTTCCTCATCGGCCTGTTCATCGGCGCGGTGGACCGCGAGTGGACCAAGGTCCTGGACGCCGTGCCGAACGTCGTCATCCCGTTCATGTCCTTCGCGGTGGGCACCGGCATCGACCTGCGGACCGTCCTCACCGGGGGTGCCGCCGGTGCCGTCCTGGGTGTCGGCGTCGTCGTCCTCACCGGCGGGCTCACCTACCTCGGCTACCGGTTCCTGCTCCGCCGGGGCCGCGAGAGCGGCATCGGCTTCGCGGCCGGCACCACGGCCGGCAACGCGGTGGCCGTTCCTGCCGCCGTCGCCGCCGCGGACCCCAACTTCGCGCCCTTCGTCGCCTCCGCGTCCGCCCAGGCCGCCACGGCCGTCCTCGTCACGGCCCTGCTGGCTCCCACCGTCGCGGCCTGGATCATGAAGCGGGCGGGAGCTCTCGAGCCCGTGCCCCTGCCCGTGGTCCCGCCGAAACCCCACCACGCGTGACCGCGCCATCCCGCCCGCACCGACCCGAGGACCCCGACATGCGTGACCCCCGCCGTATCCGCTGCACCTACTACATCGAGGCCGTCGACGTCGCACGGGCCGCGGCCGCTCTCGCCGGCGAGCAGTCCAGCGGGACCTTCATCGCCGTCCCCGGAGAGTCCGACCGGATCCGCGAGCGCCATGCGGCCGAGGTCGTGGAGATCCGCGAGCTCGGCGAGTGCGCGCCCTCCCTGCCGTCGAGGCGCCGGCCGGAGCGGGTGACCGCGGCCGAGGTCGTCGTCGAGTTCCCGATGGTGAACATCGGTACCGACATCGCGACCCTGCTCACCGCGGTCGCCGGCAACCTCTTCGAGCTCGTCGAGCTGTACGCCTGCCGGCTGCAGTCGATCGAGCTGCCCGACGAGTTCGTCGCGGCCCACCCCGGCCCCGCCTTCGGCGTGGCGGGCACCCGCAAGCTCATGGGCGTGCCGGACGGCGTGCTGATCGGCACGATCGTCAAGCCGAACGTCGGCCTGGTGGAGGACGAGTTCCGCGGCGTGGTGCGCGAACTGGCCCGCGCCTCGATCGACCTCATCAAGGACGACGAGCTGATGACCGATCCGGCGTACCTCCCCCTGGAGACCCGCGTCCGTGTCGCGCTGGAGGAGATCGCCGACGCCGAGCAGGTCACCGGGCACCGGACGATGTACGCCTTCAACATCACCGGGGACCTCGCCGGCCTCCAGCGCCGTCATGACCTGGTGGTCGAGGCGGGCGGGAACTGCGTGATGCTCAACGTCCCGGTCATGGGCCTGCCGGCGCTCGCGTGGCTGCGCGGATTCGCCCAGGTGCCCATCCACGGCCACCGGGCCGGACTGGCCGCCTCGATGCGCTCCCCCGCCCTGGGGGTGGACTTCACGGTCTGGCAGCAGCTGGCCCGCCTGGCCGGCGCCGACCACGTCCACGCCAGCGGGCTGGGCAGCAAGTTCTACGAGCGGGACGAGCAGGTCGCGGCGAACATCCGCAGCCTGCAGGCGTCGCTGGGAACCACGATCGCCCCGCTCCCGACGCTGTCGTCCGGGCAGAACGTGCACACGCCGGGTCCGACGTTCGCGGCGGTGGGGTCGACCGACCTGCTCATGCTGGCCGGCGGTGGGATCGCCGCCCACCCGGACGGGCCGGCCGCCGGTGTCCGCAGCCTGCGCCAGGCGTGGACCGCGGCGGTGAGTGGCGCCCCGTTGGCGGACGCGGCCGCGGCGCGCGCGGCTCGCGGCGACCACGCCCTCGCACACGCGCTGCAGACGTTCCCGGCAGGTGCCTGATGGCCGACATCGGGTTCCTCGCCGACGACCTGACGGGCGCCAGCGACGTCCTCGCGCAGGCACACGCCCACGGGCTCGACGCCATGCTGGTCCTCGACCCCGGACGGTCGATGCCGGACGACGCCGACGTCGTGGGCATCGCCGGACCGGCCCGCTCGCTGGCCGGCGACGCGCTCGACGAGGCGGTGCGGTCCGGCCTCGCCCCGCTGGCGTCCCTGGACCTGTCCGTGCTGCTCTACAAGGTCTGCTCCACGTTCGACTCCTCGCCCACCGTCGGCAGCATCGGGCGGGGAATCGAGCTCCTGCACGAGCGGTTCCCCGGACACGGACCGGTGCCCGTCGTCCCCGCGCAGCCCGGCTTCGGTCGCTACACCGCCTTCAGCCAGCACTTCGGCGCCTACGCAGGCGAGGTATACCGGCTGGACCGGCACCCCGTGATGGCCCGCCACCCCTCCACGCCGATGCACGAGGCCGACCTGCGGCTGGTCCTGGCCGAACAGCTCGCGAGCCGGCGCCCCGTCCCGGGCCTGCAGCTGCCGGCCCACGCCGACGGCACCTTCGACGACCGGTGGGCGCAACTGCGCGGGGCGGCCGACGCCGAGGCCTTCGTCGTGGACGCCGTCGACGAGGCGCAGATGGACACCGCCGCCAAGGCCCTGCTCCGGGACGCTCGTCGCGCCGGACCGGCGCTCGTCGTCGGTTCCGGGGGCATCATGGCCGCGCTGGCCCGCCTCCGTGGCGGCGCACCCCGGAGGCCGCCGGCTCCCACCGCCTCCCGTGGCCCGACGCTCGTCGTGTCGGCGTCCGCGTCCACCACGACCGCCGGCCAGATCGCCGACGCCGTCCGGCACGGCTGGGTCGACGTCCCGATCCCGGCCGGCGACTTCGCCGGCGACGTCACCGGGAAGCCGTGGTCGGCCGCCGTCGAGGCGGCACTCCGGGCCGGCCGGGACGTCGTCGCCCACACCACCCGGGGTCCCGACGACCCCCGGCTGAGCGCCGGCTCCGTCACCGCCGCAGAGGTGGGCGGGACCATCGGCCGGCTCGCCGGCGACCTGGCCCGCCGGGGACTGACCCGCGACGTCGTCGTCTGCGGCGGCGACACCTCCAGCCACGCCTTGCTGGCCATGGGGGTCGACGAGCTGCGGGTCAGCGAGCAGTTCGTCACCGCCGGACCCATCTGCACCACCGATGACGCGGCGGCCGTCGCCGGCTGCCGCGTGCTGCTCAAGGGCGGTCAGGTCGGCCCCCCCGACCTGTTCCGCCGCTTCGCCGGCCTCATCTGAGCCGCGCGGGACACCCCACCGATCGATCAGGAGGACACCATGAAGGCCGTCGTCAAGCACGCAGCCGAGCGCGGCATCCAGGTCCGCGAGGACTGGGCCGAGCCCGTCGCCGGCCCGGGGCAGGTGCTGCTCGAGGTGGCCGCCGCCTCGCTGTGCGGCACCGACCGCGAGCTCTACGAGTGGACGCCCTCGGCGCAGGCGTTCAACCTCACCCCGCCGGTGGTCCTCGGCCACGAGGGCTCCGGCACGGTGCTCGCCGTGGGCGCGGGCGTCGAGAACGTCACCCCCGGCGACCGGGTCGCGCTGGAGAGCCACCTCATCTGTGGCCGGTGCTACCCGTGCCGGACCGGCAGCGCGCACACCTGCGAGCGGACCGGCATCCTCGGCATGCACATCGACGGCGTCTTCGCCGAACGCGTCGCCGTCCCCGCGGGCATCTGCGTGCCGCTTCCCGAATCGGTGTCGCTCGAGACCGGCGCCCTGCTGGAGTCGGCCGGGGTGGCCATGCACGCCGTCCAGCGGTCCGGCTACGCCGTGACCGGGCAGTACGTCCTGGTCAACGGCTGCGGGCCCGTGGGTCTGGTCATCGCACAGATCGCCCACGCCCTGGGAGCCGCGGCCGTCGTCGCCGTGGAACCCAACCCGTTCCGCCGGAAGCAGGCGGAGTCGATCGGCGCCCGGGTGCTCGACCCGTCGGACGACGTCGTCGGCGTGTGCCGCGACCTGGCCGGCCCGCGCGGCGGCTTCGACGTCGCGTTCGAGGTCTCCGGCGTGCGCGGGGTGCTGCCACCGCTGCTGGAGGCGCTGCGGCGGGAGGCCACGCTCGTGACGGTCGGACACCCGAGCGAGCCGGCCGCGATCGACATCGCGGCGTTCGTGAACAAGAAGGGCATCACCCTCCGCGGCATCTTCGGCCGCCGGCTGTGGGACACCTGGGAGCAGTTGCTGGTCCTGCTGCAGTCGGGTCGCATCGACCTCGACTGGCTGATCACCCACCGCCTGCCCCTCGACGAGGCAGAGGCCGCGGTCGAGCTGCTCACCGGTGATGCCGGGAAGGTGCTGCTCGTCCCGGGCGCGGACCGACGGTGATCCGGCGGGGTCGGGCCGGCACCCCGCCGGCCCGACCCCGTTGCGCTGACGGACCGGCTCGTGGTGGTCGCAGTTCTGGGTTGCAGTTGCAGGGAGTCCACGGCTGTTCACCGCCGTCCGCTGCCGTCTCGGACCCCTGCAGATCTGCTGCTGGGGGCGTCGTTGCGAGCGTCGGCGGACGTCTGCGAACGCGATCATGACAGCCTGACAGTGTGGCTACCAAAGTGCGTAGGACGGGGCTTGCTCGAGGGTCAACAAGTGCGGCACGGTTTGGTGAGAGCATCCGCTGGCTCACGCACCCTCAACCTGCCGAAGATGTCCAGTCCTCCTCCAGTGCCTTGGACAGCCGCCACTGATGCTGACTGCGTGAGGGCCTGCAGCGCTAGCCTGTGATCATGTCGTCGGCCGAGAAGCACCTCGAGGCGCTGGACCTCGTCGTCGGGGCTGACGGCTCGGGTGTGATCGACGCAGCGCAACTGGCTCGCTGGGGAGTCGAGCCGGGGGCGCACCTGCGCGTCGTGCCCGTGACAACCGCGGCACCGACGGCGCGCCGACGCTCCCTCCGCGGCGCTCTCGCGAACACTTCGGGATCAGCGCCGAGCTGGGAGGACTTCGAGGCAGCTAGCTCCGCCGCCGCCCAGGAATCGGCTGCGTGCTACAGCAACGGTGGCGCGTGGGACCTGCTGCCCCGGTGAGGGTCGTCGCCGACACTCACGCGCTGATCTGGTACCTGCTCGACGACCCGAACCGGCGACTCCCGTCCGCGGCGCTCGACGCCCTCGAGGAGTCAGCGACGACCGACGGCGTCGTCGTGTCCATCGCCTCGGTGGTCGATCTCCGGTACGTCATCCGCACGCGCCAGACGTTCACCGACGACCAGCTGGGCGAGCTCGTCGGACTCCTTCACGACCCCAGCTCTTCACTGGAGGTACGCGCTCGAGGTGCCTGCCCGGGGTCCGGTCGGGGGTCATGACGTACTCAATAGGGGCCCTCCGACCGCGATCGTCGTCATCGCAGAGCCGCCAGGCCCGCTGGCAGCCGGCCTGCCAGTAGGCAGTGGCCGTCTTGTCGGGGTGGCCCACGAGCCAGCCGGCGGCGAGGCGCAGGAACGGGTCATCGTCGGAATGAGCCCGGAAGGTGATTGGGCGGAGGGACGAACCGCTGGCGCCAGGGCCGCGATCGCAGCGGTCGTCGGCACGAGGGTCACGGCCAGCTGTGGGGTGTGACACCGAAGGTTGTCAGGCGGCCTACGCCGGGGATGAAGCGGCCGGTCACCGCGGCGTAGCTTGCGTAGCTGCCGCCGTGGGTGGTGAGCAGGTAGGGCTCTTCAATGAGACGCACCTGCATCTCGACAGCGGCCACCAGGCACACAAGGGCTGCCGCCGACAACCACGTCAGCACCATCAAGGTCAGGCCCAGCTGGGCAACCACCATCGCCGTGAAGATCGGGTTGCGCACCAGCGCGAAGAGGCCAGCGGTCACGAGCTCCGTGTGCTCGGTCTCCTCGACCCCGATCCGCCAGGACGAGCCCATGCCGGTCTGAGCGGCGAGGACGCCGACGAAGCCGACGAGGGCGAGCACCAGGCCGACAACCCCGGTGGCGTCGACCACCGATCCGCTCGGGCGCGGTACGACGTCGACGACGGCGAGAACCAGCGCAGCAAGGCCGATCACCAGCCCAGCGACGAAGGAGACACCGGCCCACCACCGCAGCGATCCGGGCTCACCGGAGATGCCGTGGAAGCCCGACGAGCCGGTGCGACGAACCTGCAGCCAGGTCCGCAGGCCGAAGATGACCGCCAATCCCACGAGGTAGATCAGCAGCGCAGTGATGGCCACTCAGGCCTCCCGGGTGGAGCTGCAGCAGGCACAGCCAGGGGAGCAGGCGCAGTCGTCGTGGGCGCCGTCGGCATGAGCGAAGAGCGCCTCAGCCGGCGAGCAGCAGCTGTCACCGCGCCAGGCCTCGCGTCCCTCCTTGAGTGCGACGCCGGCGATGACGAGGGCGGCAATCGGGTCGGCCCAGGACCAGCCGAAGAGGCTGTTGAGCGCCAGACCGACGAGCAGCACGCCGGAGAGGTAGGTGCACAGCAGCGTCTGCTTGGAGTCGGCGACGGCCGAAGCCGAGCCCAGCTCGCGGCCCGCTCGGCGCTGGGCGTAGGAGAGGAAGGGCATGACCGCCAAGCTCACCGCGGCGAGCACCAGGCCCACCGTCGAGTGTTCGGCTTCGCCGGAGCCGAGAAGGGACCGCAGCGCGTCGAAGCTGACGAAGGCAGCCAGGGCGAAGAACGAGACGGCGATGACCTTGAGGGCGACCTTCTCGCGCGCCTCGGGGTCGCTGCCGGCGAACTGCCACGCGACGGCCAGTGCCGAGGACACCTCGATCACCGAGTCGAGCCCGAAACCGATGAGGGCCGACGACGAGGCAGCGGTGCCGGCGGTGAGGGCGACGACGGCTTCGATCAGGTTGTAGGTGATCGTCGCTGCGACCAGGAAGCGGATGCGCCGCGCGAGAACCGCGCGGCGGTCGGCGTTCAGCGCCGCAATCGTCACGACTCGGCCCCCGCGCGAGCTGCAGCGCCGTAGGTGGGGCAGAGGTCAACGGCGTCGCCGGTGAGAGCCAGCAGCCGCTCGGCGGCAGCGAGCAGCTCGAGCAGCTCGTCGCGAGTGGTCAGCGAGAACATCGACGCGCGCCCCTGTGGCCGGGACTCGACGAGACCGCAGTCGCGCAGACAGGCGAGGTGCTTGGAGACCGTCGACTGCGCGAGGCCCAGGTGCTTGGTCAGCTCGACGACCCGGTGCTCGCCGAGGGACAGGTGGCGCAGGATCGCCAAGCGCGTCGGGTCCGACAGGCTGTGGAACAGAGACGCCGCTGGCGAGAGTCCGGAGGTCTCTAGCAGGGGAGCCTCGACGCTGGCCTCGTGGTCAGGCGCTCTCATCGACATTCGGCGATGTTATCGCCTAGCTCCTGATTTCCGCCAAGATGAGTGCATGCGTGGCTGTTGCGTCGCCCGGTGCCCGTCAGGCAGGTGCGCCACCGGCGCGTAGCTGGCAGCGCCGGTCGTCGTTGTCCTCCAGTCCCCACCAGTCGACGATGCGGCCGCCGCGAACGGTGAACCAGTACACCTCCCGCACGTCGCGGAATGCCCGACCGGTGCCGGGCCGGCCCATCCACGGCCCGGTGTGGGTGCCCGAGCAGCGGAAGTGGCCGACCACGGTGTCGCCCTCGCCGACCAGGGCCACAATCTCCATCCGCACGTCCGGGAAGGCCGCTCGGAAGGGGGTCACCCACTCGCGCGCCGCGGTCGCGATCTCCGACGCGTACAGCTCCTCGACCGCGGCGAGGTTCCCGCTGTTGATGACTTCGGTGACCGCGCGGGCCACCAGCCGCTTGTTGTCCTCGACGCTCACGGCTCCAGACGTCCATTTTGCGCGGCCATCCACAGCGCGCAGCGCCGGCAGACGTAGACCCCCGGCGTGCCGCCCAGCTCGTGCACCGCGGTACGCCGCAGATCCCGGCCGCAGCAGCCGCAGCTCACCGACTCTTGAGTCGGGATCATCCGGCGGCGCCCGAGCAGCCTCACCGCAGGACCGCTACCAACTGCTCGACCGTCGGGGCGCCAGTCAACCCGGCCCCGGTGCGGTAGACCCGGCAGGACAGCCCGACGGGAGCCTCTCGATCGGGGAAGGGGTCGCGACCGTCTATCAGGATCGTCGGCGAGCCGCGGAACTCAACGGACTCCGCCTCCCGCGGCGTCAAGACCTTCCCGTAGGTCACCTCGACGTCCGACGTCCCGGTCCCATCGAGCGCCGCGCGCAGGCACCCGTCGAAGTAGAGCAGCGTGACCTTCACGAGCCCATCGTGGCGCAGTCCTCGCGCATCGCGGAGGCAGACCGATCCCGGTCCGCCTGATGTGAGACAAGTCCTCGCCCAGACGCTTGTCCAAGATGAACCCTGCCTACGACCGCACATCGCCAACGTCGACCAATCAAGCAATCGACGAGCGCCAAGCACTCGGCCATTTCCTAGGCTGGCAGGGCCCTCCAACTCTTCACTGAAGAAGGGCACGCATGCTACCAATAGAGGTAGTCCGGGCCCCGTTTCGCCGGGCCTATCGCCGTTTCTGGGGATGGCGCGTTGGTCATTGTTGGGTGGCGCTGAGTATGCGTGGCGGAGTCAAGTTCTTCGCTGGCGCGCCGGCCGCTGCCCGACACTACGTGGAAGCGGACCGGGGTCGGGCGGATGACTACTACCTGACCGAGGGGACCGGGATCGCCCGCCGCTACAACGCCGGGGCCGGGAGCGTGGAGGAGTCGGCGCCGCTGACGGGGAAGTCCTACGAGGCGTGGGTGGCCGGCCTCGACCCGGACACGGGGGAGCCGCGGGGTTGGCTGCGCACCGACGAGCATGCGGTGCGGTTCGTCGAGGTGGTGATCAACGGCCCCAAGTCCTGGTCGCTGGCGGCCGCGCTGCACCCGGACATCGCCGCGGCCTACGACGCCGCGCAGGACTGCGCCGCCGAGCAGGTCATCGGCTGGCTGTCCCAGCACGCCACCACCAGGGTGGGCCCGCGGGGTGGACAGGTCCAAGCGCCGGTCGAGCGGTTGGAGGCGGTGACGGTGCGGCACTACACCTCCCGCGCCGGGGATCCGCACCGACATCTGCACCTGCAGGTCAACGCCCGCGTGTTCGCCGCCGGGAAGTGGCGTGGGTTGCACACCGTCGGGGTCCGCGATTCACTCGCGGCGATCAACGGGATCGGGCATGCTGCCGTCGCTTGCGACCCGCAATTCCGGGCCACGCTCGCCGCTCACGGATATGCGTTGGACGCCGCTGGCGAGATTCGGCAGCTCGCGGAGTTCGTGGGGGCGTTCTGTGCCCGGTCGGCGCAGATCGCCCGCAATCTGGACCGCTACGAATCCGAATGGACCGCCGCGCACCCCGGTGCACGACCCGGGCCGGCGCTGCGGCGAGCCTGGGACGCTCGGGCGTGGGCCGACGGCCGACCGGACAAGGTCGTTCCGCAGCCTGGCGAGGACATCACCACCCAGTGGCTCGCCGAGCTGGCCGCCCTCGGCTACCGCGACCGTGACAGAGCCGTCGACCTGATCCCGACCCCGATCGGCGGTCTGGACCGGGACGCGGCGGTGGAGCGGGTGTTGACCCGGCTGGCCGCCGGCCGCTCGGCCTGGAACGCGGCTGACGTCCGCGGTGAAGTGGAGCAGCTGATCGCCGCCGACGGCATCATCGCCGACCCGGCCATGCGCACCGAGCTGGCCGAGGACCTCACCGCCCGCGCTCTCGAGCGGTGCCTGTCGCTGTTGAACCGCGACGGCATGCCCGAGCACCTCCGCACCTGGACCTCGCGGTCGGTGCTCGACGTCGAGGCCGACCTGACCGCCCGGTTGGCCGCCCGCACCGCCGTAGCCGGCGGACCCGACACCGACCGCACACTTCCGGAGGACCCGGCACCTCATGCGGTGTGCGCGGTCGACACCGAACGGTTGGACGCAGGTCAGCGTGCGGCGGCGGCCGCGCTGGCCGGTGACCGTCCGCTGGTGGTCGTCGAGGGGGCGGCGGGGCCGGCAAGACCTCCACCCTCGCCATCACCCGACAGCTCCTCGGCCACCAGGAGCGGCGGATGGTGGTGGTCACCCCGACCCTGAAGGCGGCCAAGGTCGCGCAGGCGGAGGTGCGTGCCGCCGCCGGGTCGGCCGCCTGGCTGGCCTTCCAACACGGCTGGCGCTGGACCGACGAGGGCGCCTGGACCCGGCTCGCCGTCGGCCAGACCGACCCGGTCCGCGGAAACGCCTACACCGGTCCGGACGACGCCGCAGCCCTGCGGCCGGGCGACCTGCTGGTCGTCGACGAGGCCGGGATGCTCGACCAGGACACCGCCCGCGCCCTGCTCACCGTGGCCGACGAGTGCCTGGCCCGGCTGGCGCTGCTCGGCGACCGGCACCAGCTGGCTGCGGTCGGCCGCGGTGGCGTCCTCGACCTCGCCGTCCGCCACCTCGACCCGACCGGCCATCTGACGCTCGACGGGGTGCACCGATTCACCCGCACCGACGACGACGGGGCCCTCGTCCCTGACACCGCCTACGCCGACCTGACCCTGGCCATGCGCACCGGTGACGACCCCGGCGCGGTGTTCGACGCGCTGGCCGCCCGCGACCAGATCCGCCTGCATCCTGATGAGGCGGCGCTGTCCGAGGCGCTGGCGGGCCTCGCCGCCGAGCACCACGCCAACGCCGAGCGGGTGGTGGTCGTGGTGGACACCCGCCAGCAGGCCACCGAGCTGGGCGCCGCCATCCGGGACCGGCTGGTCGCCGACGGCCGCGTCGACGACCGTGCCGCGGTCACCACCGGAGCGGGGCAGCGGATCGGCGCCGGCGACCGGATCGCCACCCGCCGCAACGACCGCGACCTGCGCGTCGCCAACCGCGACACCTGGACCGTCACCGCCGTCGGCCCGCACGGCGAGCTCGCTGTCACCCCGGCCGACGCCAACCCGAGCCGTGTCACCCCGAGCGGTCCTGCTCCCGGCGGTGTCCCCCCCGGCGCCTTGGGGGAGCGGGTGCTGCCGGCGGACTACGTCACCTCGCACGTGGAGCTGGCCTATGCCAGCACCGCACACGGCGTGCAGGGCGACACCGTTCCGGCCGCGCACGTGGTGATCGGGCAGCACACGGGCGCGGGGTCGGCCTATGTCGGGATGACCCGCGGCCGCACTGCGAACACCGCCCACCTCGTCGCCAGAGATCTCGACGACGCGCGGGAGCAGTGGGTCGCGGTCTTCGCCCGCGACCGGGCCGACCTCGGCCCCGGCCACGCCGCCGAGCTGGCCGCCGCCGAGGCCGCCCGCTACGTCCGGCCCCGTCCGCTGGATCAGGTACTGGTCGAGCTGCGCCAGGCGTGGACGGTCGAACAGCGCTGTCTCGATCGCCTCACGCTCACCGAGCCGCGCCGTGACGCGCTGCGCGAGCTGATCGCCCTCGATCTCGGCCCGGCCGCCCAGATCCTGGCCCGTGAGGCCGCCTGCCAGCGGGCGGCCAACGACGCCGACGACGCCACGGGGCGGGCCGAGGCCAGCGGTGCGGTCGTCGCCGCCGAAGCCGACCACCTGCGTGACGTGCTGCTCGCGGGATGGGCCGCGCAGCGCGGCGCGGCACACACCGCCGCCCAGACCCTCCAGCAGGGACCGGGCCGACTCGGGCTGCGGCGCGCCGCCGTCGCCCGGGCCCGGGATCAGCTCACCGCCTGGGCCGACGGCTGGCGACCCCACCTGCCGACCCTGCCCACCGACCCCGACCGGATCGCTCAGGTCGCCGGCCGGTTCGACGATCCGCCGGCGCTGTGGGCGGCGCTCGACGCCTCGGCCCGTCGTCAGGCCGAGCGGGCGCATCCCGAGCGCAGGGAGCTGTGCGCGGTCGCCGACGCCGCCCAGCGCGCGCACGAGCACGCCTGGCACGCCCTGGCTGAGGCGCGCCGCGGACGGGACCAGCGACTCACCCGCTTCGGGTCGATCGCCCGGTTGCCCGATCCCGCCAGCGGGCTCGCCGAGCTGGAGCGGGACGTGGCCGCAGACCGTCAGGAGCTCACCGACGTCCGAGCGCAGATCACCCGGCTCGTGGCCGAGCCCTCGCTGCTGGCCCAGCCGCGGGATCGGCTCGACCGCGAACGCGAGGCCTGGCGCGCCAGC
The DNA here is from genome assembly GCF_053502545.1 of Geodermatophilus sp. URMC 65. Taxonomy (NCBI): domain Bacteria; kingdom Bacillati; phylum Actinomycetota; class Actinomycetes; order Geodermatophilales; family Geodermatophilaceae; genus Geodermatophilus; species Geodermatophilus sp. URMC 65. The sequence goes on along the minus strand of NZ_CP199954.1, from coordinate 1,261,749 downwards.
CGCGAGACCGAGCAGGCCGCCCGCCGAGCAGGCACGACGTCGCCGACCGGCCGGACGCCGGCCGTCCGAGTGCCCCCGCCACCGCCTCCGTCCCTCGGGCTCCGCCCTCCACCCGGCCGGGGAATCCCCCGGTGAACGCGGCCTGTCGGCTCTCCGACACCGGGCCGTGGACTTGCGGTGCTGAGCGCCCTCGGCCTCACCGGAGCAGGACTGCAGAACTACTGGAGGAGGGACTGCAGGGCGACCGGAGGATCTGGCGGTAGGTGTCAGCAAACGGCCCGAGATGACGCCTTCTGCAGGTGCACGGCCAACCACACCCGACCAGCCCCGGAGACAGCCATGCCCGACCGCACCGCCGACCACCAGCCCGAGCTGCTCACCATCACCGAGGCCGCCGAGGTGCTGCGCGCCCCCGTGGCCACCCTGCGCTACTGGCGGCACCTGGGCACCGGCCCCCGCAGCTTCCGCCTCGGCCGGCGCGTCCTCTACCGGCGCGACGACCTCCACGCCTGGATCGACGCACGGCGCGAGGCCGCCGTGCCGACCGACGCGTGAGTCAACCGGTAGGGGTTCCGGCCGAGGTCTCGAGCCCCGTCGCGGCCGATCGGCGAGCGTGACCGTGGACCAGTCCGGGCACCTGTTCGCCGACCAGCGGGGACGAGGTCGCCGACGCGATGGCCGCGGCCCGCGCGGAGGGCGTAGGGGCCTGTCCTGCGGATCATGTACGCCATCGCCCTCGGCCCTGAAGGTGGCTGATCCGAAAATCTCCCGGGATGTGGATCAGGCTGCGGGGTTGAGGGTGACCGAGTAGCCGAGGGCCTGCAGTTCGCGGATGTGATGACGGGCCTTGCGCTCGGGGTTGTTGCGCGCGGCGTAGTAGTCCGGACCAAGGTCGGTGAACTGGGCCTGCTCGTCGGAGAGCAGCGCCCAGATGATGACCAGGATCGAGCGGCCGATCGCGACGATGGCCCGCTTCTTGCCGCGACGTCGGGCGATCCGCCGATAGCGCTCGCCGAGGAAGGTGTCGGTGCGGGCGGCGCTGACGGCGGCCTCGCCGAGCACCCGGGCCAGGTAGCGGTTGCCCTTGCCGCTGCCTGCTTTGCCCGTGGGGCGGCCGGCGGATTCGTTGACTCCTGGCGCGAATCGAGCCCACGAGGCCAGGTGCGCCGGGGTCGGGAAGCGGGTCATGTCCGTACCGATCTCGGCCAGGATCATCTGCGCGGCGACCGGCCCCACGCCGGGAATCGCATCCAGCTTGGCGACCGCGGATGCCAACTCGCCGACCTGGGCCTCGATGCGGGCCTGCACCGTGGCGATGTCGGCGGTGACCGCATCGACCCGGTGCAGCATCTGGGCCAGCAGGAAGGCGTGGTGGTCGGTGAACCGCCCGGTCAGCGCCTCGGTCAGGCGAGCGGTCTTGGACCGCAGGCTGCCGCGGGCCAGGTTCGCCAGCACCACCGGATCCCGCTCGCCGGCGATGAGCGCGGCCATGATCGCCCGCCCGGAGGCCCCGAACGGATCGCTCACCACGGCCGTCAGCTTGATCAGCGCGTCCTCGAGCAGCTTGTCCACCCGCTGCTTCTCCGCGGTGCGCACGGCCAGCAGATCGACCCGGTAGCGGGTCAGATCGCGCAGGGCCCGGATCTGCGGCGGCGGCACGAAGCTCGGCCGCAGCATCTGCCGCTCGGCGACCTTGCACAGCCAGACCGCATCCAGCCGGTCGGTCTTCGGCCGGCCCGGCAGGTGCTTGACGTCGTGCGCGTTGACCAGCCAGGTCTCGAAGCGGTCCTCCAGCAGGTAGAACGGCGCCCGCCAGTAGTCGCTGGTCGCCTCCATCACCACTCGGCTCACCCCGAGCTCGGCCAGCCAGTCGCCCAGCCCCAGCAGTGCGGCGGTCATCGTGGAGACGGTGCGGACCTCCTGCATCCGCTGCCGGCCCGGGCCGGGCACCCGGGCGCAGCACACCACCTCGGCCTTGGCCACGTCGAGAGCGGCGACCCGCTCGATGATCTCGGGCTCGTCGGTGTCGACCCGCATCGCCCTCGCCCCCTTGACCCTGATCCGGAGGCGGCCACCCGTGGGAGCTGCAGGGAAGGGCGAATCTGATCCTCGTGCTCGAAGCACACGCAACGGCCCACAGCGCAGCTCCCGGCGCCCGACTTCAGACCGGCCTCGAACGACCAAGCCACCACGACGTCGACGGGCGGCCGCGCACCATTTTCAGCCCGGAACGGCACTCCCCGACAGGGGACACCCAGGACTTCAGGGACAGGTCGTGTCCCTGAAGCCGCCGGCCGAGATCAGCGACGTGGCTCAGGGATCTCCGCTGTGCGCAGAGGGCGGAAGGCGGCCCGCACCTCGGCGGAGAAGAGCTCCGGCTCCTCCCAGGCGGCAAAGTGGCCGCCCCGGTCGACCTCGTTGAAGTAGGCGACCTGCCCCGGGTAGACCGCCTCGACCCAGCTGCGTGTGGCAGGCCAGATCTCGCCCGGGAACGTGGTGAAGGCGACCGGCACTGAAACGGGCGGCAGGTCGTGGAATCCGCCGCCGGGCGCGTCGAATCGTCCCCACTCCCAGTACCACCTGGCGGCTGAGGCGCCGGTGCCGGTCAACCAGTACAGCGTGATGTTGTCGAGGAGGTGGTCCCGGGTGAGGTTTCCCGCGGGCTCGTCGTCGACGAACGCGCGGGCGATCTTGTAGTAGGCGTCGGTGTCGTGGTCGAGGATCCAGGCTGCCAGCCCGACCGGCGAGTCCAGCAGCGAGTAGCCGATCGTCTGCGGCCGGTGGGTCTGCTCCAGGAAGTAGGCCAGCCCCTCGGTCTGGAACGTGGTGAGTGCCTCGTGGACCGCCCGCTCCTGGTCCGTCTCCGCCGGCATCTGATTCTTGATCGGCACGGCGCTCGTGAGCAGGTTCAGGTGGATGCCGAGCAATCCCTTCGGTGCCAGGCGGCCCATCGCGTCGGTGAGCGGCGCACCCAGGTCGCCGCCCTGGGCGACATAGCGGGTGTAGCCGAGGCGGTTCATGAGCTCCGCCCACGCGCGTGCATTGCGGGCGGGATCCCAGCCGCGCTCGGTGGGTTCGCCCGAGAAGCCGTAGCCGGGCAGCGACGGCAGCACCAGGTGGAAGGCGTCCTCGGCGCGTCCGCCGTGCGCGGTCGGGTCGGTGAGTGGTCCGACGGTCTCCAGCAGCTCGATGACGGAACCGGGCCAGCCGTGCGTCATGATCAGGGGCAACGCGTCCGGGTGCGGGGAGCGCACATGGATGAAGTGGATGTCCACCCCGTCGATCTCGGTCATGAACTGCGGCAGCGCGTTCAGCCTCGCCTCGCAGCTGCGCCAGTCGTAGTCAGTGCTCCAGTAGCGGGCCAGCGCCTGCATCGTCGCCAGCTGCACGCCCTGCGAGCGGTCCTCGACCAGTTCCCGCGACGGCCACCGCGTCGCGGCGAGCCGGCGACGCAGGTCGTCCAGCGCCTCCTCCGGCACCTCCACATGGAACGGACGGATGCCGGCCAGTTGTTCGACTGTGGTCATGGCCCTGCCCTTCACCTCAACGTGGATGCGGGGAAGTCGCAGACCGGACCGGAACCGCGAGCGTCAGCAGCGCCGGCCGGACTGGGCTTCCGGGGACGCGACAACCGTCACGCCCTCGGGCGGTTCCTCGCACCAGTGGAAGTCCCTGGACCGCCCCTGGGTGCACCAGTGACGTGCGCACGGTGATCCCGCTCCTCCACTGCACGATCCACCCGACGGGAACCGGAGTAGCGGAAATGACCTGCTCCGGCGTCCCTGAACAGGCCACCAGGGACAGACCGAGCCACCGACGGGCCCGCACCCTTCAGCCGAGGTGATGGTGCAGCCACGGCATTGACCTGTCATCCGGCGCTGGCCCTGGTGGGCCGTCAAGGGAGCAGACCAGGGCCTTCGACGGGTGCGACGTGCGGAACAGACGAGCACTGTTGGCCGCCTCACGGACCATTTCCAGGTCTGCTGCCCTACTCGGAGGTCGCGATGTCGACACAGACCACGGATCTCTTCCTCCTCGAGGACCTCGAGGGCAACGGAAGGGCAAGTGATCTTGCGCAGCGTGACCGAGAAGCACTCCAAGCCGTGGCCGACTGGATCACGAACTTCATCCTCCAGCCAGACGCCGAGCTCGGCCGCCCCGGAACTGTCTGCCCCTTCATGCCTACGTCGGTCGAACGGCAGACGATGTGGCTCGCTGCCGAACACATCGGCGACGGGAGCGCGGCACACGTCATCGAACTGATGAACAGCTACAAACGCCGACTCCTCCAAGTTCGATCTTCTGACGCCGACGAAACCGACTACGACGTGATCACCGTCGTCTTCACCGATCTTCCGGCCGACCGTGCGCAGAGCGTCTTCGACGAGGTCCTCGGGGAGATCGCTGTTCCGTCATACGTCGAGGACGGGATCGTGTTCGGGCCGTTCTACAACGGCAATCAGGCGACTGCGATCTACAACAACGGCTTCCGCCCCTTCCAATCACCGGTGCCGTTCATGTTCGTGAGGCATGGGGTGGTGAGCGACTGGAAGTTCTTCGTGGACAAGGAGGACTGGCTGACGCTCTGGGCCCGCCGGTTCGGCGAGCGGGGCGTCAGCGCGCTTGCTGCGGAACTCCGCCGCCTCCCGTGGAACGCGCGGCGCGACTGAGAGCGCCAATCGGTTCGCGGGCCGTCGGCCACAAGGGCAGCCTCGCAGTGTCGAGGCGACGAGATGTCCCTGAGTGGGCGGCGGTTTCAAGCGGTCGTCGCAACGACTGGCTTTTCGGGGTCGGACAGTAGCCGCTGCATGGCCTCGGCCGAGGTGATGAATCCGAGGGTCTGGCGGGGTCTGCCGTTGAGTTCGGCAGCGACGGCGTCGAGGTGCTCAGCGGTGTGGACCGAAAGGTCGGTGCTCTTGGGGAAGTACTGGCGCAGCAGACCGTTGGTGTTCTCGTTGCTGCCGCGTTGCCAGGGCGAGTGCGGATCGCAGAAGTAGATCGCCATGTCGGTGGCGAGCGTGATCGCCTGGTGCTGGGCCAGCTCGCTGCCCTGGTCCCAGGTCAGCGAGCGGCGCAGCTGCTCGGGCAGGGTCTGAATCGCTGCAACCAGCCGGTCGCGGACGGTCTCGGCGCCGTGCCCGTCGGGCAGGTGGACCAGCAGGCAGAAGCGGGTCTGGCGTTCGACCAGAGTGCCGATGTGAGCGGCAGTGCTGGCCCAGGATCAGGTCGCCTTCCCAGTGGCCGGGCACCGCGCGGTCGGCGGCTTCGGCCGGCCGTTCGCTGATCGAGACCATGCCGGAGATCTTTGCTTTGGTCGCGCTGGAGAACCCGTGGGGCCGGCGCCAGGCCCGACCGGTACGCAGATGCCGGTGCAACTCGGTGCGCAGCTGGCCGCGGCCTTGCACGAACAGCGCCTGGTAGATGGTCTCGTGGCTCACCCGCATCGCCGCCTCGTCGCCATGCTCGCCGGCCAGGTGCGCGCTGATCTGGGCCGGGCTCCACTTCAGGCACAGCTTGGCCTGCACCGCCAGGGCCAGCCGTGCGTCCTCCAGCTTGAACGGCTTGGGCCGCCGCGCCCGCAGCCCGGCGCGCTTGTGCGCCGCGTACGGGGCATATCTGGCCCGCCTCGCCCGCCCGGCCGCCGGCACTGGCCCGTTGCGGCGTAGCTCGCGGCTGATCGTCGACGGGGCGCGGCCGAGCCGGGCAGCGATCGCGCGCATCGACACACCGGCCAGCTGCAGGTCGGCGATCTGCAGCCGCTCCTCCAGCGACAGATACCTCGCCGACACCACCCGCGGTGCCGACGGCGGTCGACCGCCCGAGGCGCGTTGCCATCGATATCCCTGCCGCCGATCCACGCCGACAGCCTCGCAAGCCTGCGGAGAGGATGATCCCGCCGTCACCAGCTCCCAGAACCGCTCCTGCCGCTCATCCCGAACCCGCCGCCACTCCGAAACCACCACAACACCTCACGCTCGACGGGTGTTGCGACGACCGCCTGAGTGCGTCGGCCGCTTGGGGACATCACCGCCGGGTCCGCCTCGAGCGCGGCTACAGGGCGACTCGGCTGAGCACCCGCCCGGCCGCAACGACCTCTCGAGCAGCAGCGCTCCGTCAGATGGCCGCGCCGCTGCTGCACCGGCGCGCTCAGCTCCGCGCCAGACGTTCAGCGTGCTCCTGCTCCTCCGGCCGGACCTCCGACGCCCACGTACCAACGAGCCGCCACGAGACAGTCCCGCCCGCCGGGGTCGCGCTCGTCCCCTCGGCCAGGGCGTCGTCGATCATGGCCCGCACTCGCGATTCTTCGTCCGGCTCGGCCACGAAGAGGACCCGCAGCCGAACCTCGTCCCCTACCCGCTCAGCCCGGGTGTGGTGCGGAGCGAGCGGGCACGGCGGCTCGTGTTCCCAGCTGCCGCACAGGGCGACGGTGATGACGCCGCCCGGCGCACGGTCGTCGGCGCCAGGCTCCATCGACAGCAACGCGTCGTGCGCGAACCGCTCCTTGGACACGCGCCCACTGTGGCAGCACGGCGCCACCGCCCCCGAGGAAGGACGGCAGCGCCGGCCGCTCAGTGCCCGTAGACAGCCGGTGGTTGAGAGGCCACTAGCGCCGTTGGCGTCGGTGGGTCGTGCCGACGAGCACGGCGCTCGTGCTGAGGGCCAGGATCGCCGCCAGTCCGACGATGATCTGCACGCCGTTCCCCGCGGCGAAAGTCCACGAAAGGGCCACGAACAGCGCCCACAGGGCGATGGAGGCGGCACTCGCCGCACCAGGTACGGTCGCGTCCGCCGTGGTGATCAGCACGACCGCCGCCACGATGGACAGCGGCAGGGCGAGTAGGCCGAGGAGTCCCGCGCCGATGTTCGCGCCCGCGTCCGGCGGGGTCGCCAGGATGGCGATGACGACGACCAACCACAGGGCATCGGCCACGATCGTGAGCACGACACCGGCCTTCTGACCTGACGTCATGGCCCTGTCATCCGGCGGACGGGTGTCGGTGGCGGCACGCCGTCATGATCACCTGGGGCCGACCGTCGCACGAGTGAGGTCGCCTGAACGGTCGCCCGGCCGCTGCACGTACAGGGGACAGGCGAACGACCTGTCCCCAAGTGGGCCGCTCCGGAACACAGACGGCAGTGCTGGCGCACAGGATCCGCAGGACAGGCCCCAGCACGTCGCGCCGCCCGGTGGGTGGGGGCGTTCGCCGAGGTGCGGCACGCCGATCCGGCGTCCTGACGTCGTCCTCCGGTACTTCTCCAGTACCTCTCCGGTGCCCTGGCTCGGCTGGCTCCGGCGTAGTGCGGGAGAACTGCAGGCTCGTGCCGGCTACGGGAGCAGGGTGAGGGCGCGCGTGTGCCGGGGGCGGACGACGGAGGAGTCTCGGCGGTCGAGCGTGGCAACTTCGCCCAGCTCGAGCCGTTCGGTGAGCGCGACGACCGAGGCATCCACGGTGCCCAGCGGCAGGTCGGCGTAGCGCTCGACCAGCTCGGCGATGCGGTCGAGGTCCGGCTCGAGGTCGTCCACCAGCCGAAACCGGCCGGCCCGGACGTCGGCGAGGAAGGCGAGCTCCGCCTGCGTGCCGCGCCGTCCTTCCAGCAACAGGCACACCTCGGTGACGACCGTGGCGGGCAGCAGCAGGGGACCGAGATGGGTCACCAGGAAGTCCCGGCAGTGCTCGTGGTGGTCGTCGCGGTCGTCGACCAGCGCAACGACCGGGCCGGTGTCGACGACGATCACGCGCTGGATGCGTCGCGCCCGCCGGCGGCGTCCGGGTCGCCGTCGCTGCGCAGGACGTGCTCCGACCGCTCGGCCAGGTCCTGCTCGGCCGACAGGGTGCCGGTGCCGGCGAAGCGACGCCGTCCGGTCGGGTCGGTGTCCGCGAGGCCGGCCCAGAGCAGTCGCTCGACCGCCGGCAGGCGCGCCGCGGGCAACGCGTCCACCAGGCGGCGGATGTCCTCGCGGCTGGTCATGAGGCCGAGGGTGGCAGAGCCGGCGGCCTCGACCGCCGCGCCGTGGGCACCGGCTCGGCGTGGCCGCGCAGGTCGTTCCGAGGATTGCTGATCGTGCACTTCTGCGGACTGTTTGCGGACAGCTGGCCGGTCCGGCGCTCTAATGATCTTGCTGTGCTCGGCGAAGCCGCAGGTCAGCGGCCTGTTGCTGGGTGCGCCATCAGGGACTCGAACCCCGAACCCGCTGATTAAGAGTCAGCTGCTCTGCCAATTGAGCTAATGGCGCGTGTCGTCCGGGTGCGCCGGGCGACGGGGCAGAACGATACCAGCGCTCCCGGGCCCGTCGACGGGTGGTCCTGCAACGCAGCGGACGAGGTCGTCCCGACATCGACGTGGACACTGGTGGGTCGGTGTGAGCCGTCGTCCTGGGAGACGACTGCCCAGGACGCGGAGGAGATGGTGATGCGGAGGACGTCGGCGCTGGTCATGGCCACGGCACTGGCCCTGCTGGCCGGCTGCCAGGGCAGCGGCGACGGCGGGACGGCGGCGGCGCCGACCACCGCCGAGGCGCCCCCGGTCACGGTCGAGGTCTCGCCCACCGACGGTGCGACCGACGTCTCGCCCACGATCCCGTTGGAGATCTCCGTCACGGACGGCGAGCTCACGGACGTGGACGTCGTCGACGGTGCCGGGGCCGAGGTTCCCGGCGCGGTGGCCGACTCGCCGGAGGACCCCGCCGTCGACGTCTGGACGCCGGAGACCCCGCTGGCCTACGGCACCACCTACACGCTGACCGCCACCGCCGAGGGGGAGGGCGCGGAGCCCGTCGAGGCCGCGACCACCTTCACCACGGTCACGCCGCGGACCCGGCTGACGCCGTCGATCGGCCCGCTTGACGGCCAGACGGTCGGCGTCGGCATGCCGATCCGCGTCTACTTCCGCGAGCCGGTCATCGACAAGGCCGCCGTCGAGCGCAAGCTGAAGGTGACCAGCTCGACCCCGACCGACGGGGTCTGGAACTGGTTCAGCGACACCGAGGTGCACTTCCGCCCGTCGCAGTACTGGCCGGCCGACACCGACGTCACCCTCGATGCCGACCTCTACGGCGTCGACCTGGGCAACGGCGTGTGGGGCGAGACCGACCGCACGGTCTCCTTCTCCATCGGCGAGCGGCACGTGTCCATCGCCGACGCGAGCACCCACCAGATGGAGGTCTACGACGGCGACCAGCTGGTGCAGACCTGGCCGATGAGCGCCGGCAGCCCGGACAACCCCAGCTACAACGGCGCGCACGTGGTGACCGAGATGAACGCCGACCGGGTCATGGACTCCAGCACCTACGGCGTCCCGGTCGACAGCCCCGGCGGCTACCGCACGCCGGTCAAGTGGGCCGTCCGCATCTCCGACAGCGGCGAGTTCGTGCACGCCGCGCCGTGGTCGGTGGCTCAACAGGGCCGGGAGAACGTCTCGCACGGCTGCATCAACCTCTCCACCGAGCGGGCCCGCTGGTTCTTCGAGTTCTCGCAGCCCGGGGACGTCGTGGAGATCCGCGGCTCCGACGCCGGCACGCTGCGCTCGCCCATCCACGACTGGACCATCCCCTGGGAGGAGTGGAAGGCCGGCAGCGCGCTCGACTGACCGTTTCTCACCCGGCTCGGAGGGGCATGATCACCGCGTCCCCCGAGCGCGAGGAGAGTGCCGTGGACACCTGGGTGATCGTGCTGATCGTCGTGGTCGTGGTGGCGCTGCTGGCAGCGCTCGCCCTGACCATGGCCAAGCGCAACCGCATCAACAGCGCCCGGAAGCGGGAGCAGGCCCGCGACCACCTGCGCGAGGCGGAGCTGCGCAGGGCGCAGGCCGAGAAGGAGCAGGCGGCCGCCGAGGAGCAGGCGGCCCGTGCCCGGCGGGAGCGCGCCGAGGTCGAGGAGCGCACCCGGCTGGCCGAGCAGGAGGCCCGGCAGCGGGCGGCCACCGCGCAGGAGCACGCATCGGCGGCCGAGCAGCTGCGCGCCAAGGCCGAGAAGCTGGCTCCCGGCCTCGCCGACGGCCACGGCAACCGCACGGACGGCGCGGCCGGTCCCGGTCAGCACGTCGGCGATCAGGCCGGTTCCGGTCAGCACGCCGGCGATCAGGCCGGTCCCGACCAGCCCGCCGGCGGTGCCACCCGCCGCTGAGTTCCGGCGCCCGGGACGGTCTGACGTCCGAGGGGGCCGACCGACGCCCTCCCGACCCGGAGGGGCGCCATGACCGACCTGCTCGCCATCGGCACGCGCAAGGGCCTGTGGCTCGCCCGCAGCGAGGACGACCGCCGCACCTGGACGCTGGGCGAGCCACACCTGCTCGCCCAGGAGGTCGCGGCGGTGTCGATCGACACCCGCGGCTCGACCCCGCGGGTGCTCGCGGGCATCCAGTACGGCCACTGGGGCCCGACCGTGATGTGGTCCGACGACCTCGGCGCCAGCTGGCAGGAGACCGAGACCGGCGCCATCCACTTCCCCGAGGACACCGGCGCCGCGCTCGCCCGCGTCTGGCAGCTGCGCCCCGACAGCGCCGACCGGCCCGGCGTCGTGTGGGCAGGCTGCGAGCCGCACTCGCTGTGGCGCAGCACCGACGGCGGCTGCAGCTTCGAGCTGGTCCGCGGGCTGTGGAACCACCCGCACCGGTCGACCTGGCAACCCGGCGCCGGGGGCGGAGCGGTGCACACGGTGCTGCCCGACCCCGCCTCGGACCGGGTGACCGTCGCGATGAGCACCGGCGGCGTCTACGTCAGCGAGGACGGCAGCGGGGAGTGGGAGCCGCGCAACTCCGGCATCAGCGCCGTCTTCATGCCCGAGCCCGCGCCCGAATACGGCCAGTGCGTGCACAAGGTCGCCGTCGACGCGGCCGGTCCGGACCGCCTGTACGCCCAGAACCACTTCGGCGTCCTCCGCACCGACGACGCGGGGCGGTCCTGGACCTCGATCGCCGAGGGCCTGCCGGCCGACTTCGGCTTCCCGGTCGTCGCCTCGCCGTCCATCCCCGGCACCGCCTGGGTGGTGCCGCTGGTCGCCGACGTGCAGCGCGTGCCGCCGGAGGGCCGGCTGCAGGTGCACCGCACCCGCGACGCGGGGGAGACCTGGACCGCCCTGACCACCGGCCTGCCCGACGCCTGTTGGGCGGCCGTCGTGCGCGACGCGGCCTGCGCCGACGGGGCCGACCCGACCGGGCTCTACGTCGGCACCCGCGACGGCTGCGTCTACGCCAGCGCCGACGAGGGCGACACCTTCACCCTGGTCGCCGACCACCTGCCCGACGTGCTCGTCGTCCGCGCCGCCCGGATGTGACCATGGCTGTCGAGGTGGTGCTGCCCGGCGTCCTGGCCGACCTGGCCGGCGGCACGAAGCACCTGCAGGTCGAGCCGGCCGGCGGCACGCTCGCCGACCTGTTGGACACGCTGGCCGCCGTGCACCCGGCGCTGGCCCGCCGGATCCGCGACGAGGCCGGCGCGGTACGGCGCTTCGTCAACGTCTACGTGGACGGCGACGACGTCCGGTACGCCGGCGGGCTGGGCACGCCGGTGCCCGACGGCGCGGTCGTCCAGGTGCTGCCGTCGGTGGCCGGCGGGTGAGCGGACACGGGCTGAAGCCCGACAGCGAGCGACAGCGAGCGAGGAGCGGAGCGCCCCGCGGGAGCGAAAGGGGTCGCTGAGTCAGAGGACGGCGAGCGCGGCGCACTCCGCGCACAGCTGCGAGCTGTCGTAGTCCTCCGGCGGCCACACGGTCTCCTCGTCCACCGCGACGTAGGCACCGCACAGCGCCTTGCGGCTGCGGCCGGTCACGCGGCCGATCGTCGCGTGCGCCGGCCCGATCTGCCGCGGGACGAGGCCCTCCGCGCTGCCCACCGAGCCGACCATCACGACGGCGTGAGCGGTCCCGTAGGAGTAGGCGAGAGTCATGGCCCCAGCGTCGCCAGCGGGAGCCGGGCCGGGCCAGCACCCGGGGAGTGCGTGTCCGGTGCACCCGTCCCAGGAGTCGCTGCCGTCACACGGGTGCGGTCCTCGGATCCGGGACCGGTTCGGGCTCAACAATCCCCGGTCCGGGACCGAAGAGGCGTCGTGACCACCACGCAGCCGCCGGCGACGCACCCCGACGACGACGTCCGCAGCGGGTTCTGGGCGACCGTCCCGCGGGGTGCCCAGCTCGACGCCCGCAGCTTCGCCGCCCGTCACCGCGTGACCACCGGGGTGCTGGCCGCCCACGTGCCCGCGCTGGTGCTCATCGGCCTGGTGCGCGACGTGGGCGGGTGGCTGCTGTGGGGCCAGCTCGCCGTGATCGTCGTCCTGACGGTGCTGGGCCTGGTGCTGCGCGGCCCGGGTGCCCGGGCCGCGGCCGTGAGCCTGGGCCTGGTGATCGGCGCCGACGTGCTGCTGCACGTCGGCGGCGGCCTCACCGACCTGCACATCTGGTTCTACGTGCTGCTGGCGCTGGTCGCGCTGTACCAGATGTGGACGCCGTTCCTGCTGGCCGTCGCCTTCGTCGCCGTGCACCACACCGTCACCGGCATCTGGCTGCCCACCTCGGTGTCCACCACCCACCAGGCGCACGAGCACCCGCTGGCCTTCGCCGCCCTGCACGCGGCGTTCCTGCTGGTGGAGGCGACCTTCCTGACCTACGGGTGGAGGTTCGCCGAGCAGTCCGAGGCCGGACGGCGGGCAGAGCAGCGGCGAGCCGAGGAGCAGCAGGTCGCCCAGGCCCGCGCGGAGGTCGAGCTGGCCGAGGAGCGGGCGCGCGCCGCCGACGAGGCCGTCCGGCAGGCGCAGGTGGCCGAGGAGCGCGCCCTGCGGCTCGGCCAGCGCATCTCCGGCCTCGTGGACGCCGGGCGCCGGCTGGACGGCAACGTCGCCACGGCCACCGAGGTGATGGAGGGGCTGCGCTCGGCGATCGCCGAGATCGCTGCCGCGGCCAGCGGCGCGAGCACCACCGCCCGAGAGGCGAGCGCGCAGTCGCGCACCGGCGCGGCCACCGTCGACCGGCTGGCCGGGACCATGGCCGAGATCGACCAGATCGCCGGGAGCATCTCCGCGATCGCCGACCAGACCAACCTGCTGGCGCTCAACGCCACCATCGAGTCGGCCCGCGCCGGCGAAGCGGGCAAGGGCTTCGCCGTCGTCGCGGAGGAGGTCAAGGACCTCGCGCTGGAGACCGCCCGGGCCACGGAGCGGATCCGCACCGTCGTCGACGCCGTCCGGCACGAGGTCGACACGGCGGGGACCGCGCTGGGCAGCGTCGAGGACATCATCCGCGGCGTCGTCGACGCGCAGAGCACCATCGCCGCCGCCGTCGAGGAGCAGAGCGCGGCCACCGCCCAGGCGCAGCAGGCCATCGCCGGCGCCTCGCACGAGGCCGCGGGCATGGCCGCCGACCTGCAGCGGATCGTCGCCGACGAGCACTGATCCGCGGGATCCCCGCCGCGACGGACCCCGGTGGGCACGGCTGCCGGGATGCGCGCAGGATGGGCGGCGGGCGGCCCAGCAACGGGCCGTTCCGGGGTGCGACACGAGGGGGAGTGCCACGTGCTGTCCGATCGGGCCCGACCGGTTGTCGAGGCGACGCTGCCGGCGGTGGCCGACAACATCGGTGAGATCGCACGCCGCTTCTACCAGCACATGTTCGCCGCCCGACCGGAGCTGCTGGACGGGCTGTTCAACCGCGGCAACCAGGCCGAGGGCACCCAGCAGGTCGCGCTCGCCGGGTCGGTGGCCGCCTTCGCCTCCGCGCTGGTGGGGACGCCGGAGCAGCTGCCCGAGCAGCTGCTGAACCGCATCGCGCACAAGCACGCCTCGCTGGGTCTGCACCCCGACCAGTACCGGATCGTGCACGAGCACCTGTTCTGGGCGATCGCCGACGTGCTCGGCGACGCGGTCACCCCCGAGGTCGCCGCCGCCTGGGACGAGGTCTACTGGCTGATGGCCTACGCCCTGATCAACCAGGAGCGGGGTCTGTACAGCGCGCGCGGGGTGCGCCCGGGCACCGTGTGGCGGGACTGGCGGGTCGAGGAGAAGACCGCCGAGACCGACGAGGTGGTCACCTTCCGGGTCCGGCGGGTCGACGACCGGCTGGTCAAGACCTCGCTGCCGGGCCAGTACGTGTCCGTCAAGGTGCGCATGCCCGACGGGGTGCACCAGCCGCGGCAGTACAGCCTGACCGCGGCCGACGACGGCGAGCACCGCCAGTTCTCCGTCAAGCGGGTCCGCGGCAACGGCAAGCCCGCCGGCGAGGTGTCCACCCACCTGTGCGACACCGTGCAGGTCGGTGACGTCCTGACCCTCTCGCTGCCCTTCGGTGACGTGGTGCTCGACGACTGGCGTCCGGCGGTCTTCGCCTGCGCGGGCATCGGCATCGCCCCGATGGCCGGCATGCTCTCCCACCTGCGGCACGCCGGCTCCGGGCTGCCGATCACCCTGCTGCACGCCGACGCCGACGAGGCGTCCTTCGCCCTGCGCCGCCAGGTGCTCGACGACGCCCGGGCGCTGCCGAACGCCACGGTGCACGTCTGGTACGAGTCCGGCGCCGACAGCGCGCTGCCGGTCGACGGCGTGCACGCCGGGACGATGGACCTCGGCGCGGTCGACCTGCCCGACGGCGCGGCCTACTACCTGTGCGGTCCGCTGCCGTTCATGCAGGCGGTGCGCAGCGCCCTCGTCGAGCGGGGCATCCGACCCCAGGACATCCAGTACGAGGTGTTCGGGCCGGACCTGTGGCAGGCCGACCTCCGCACCGAACCCGCACCCAGCAGCGGCGCGGAGGCCTGACGCCCCCGGCCCCCGGTACCCGTCGGCCGCGTCCGGGACGGGTGGTGCGCCGTCCGCCACCCTTGAGCCGGTGTGCGCCCGGCGGGTTCGTCAGGCCGGTGCACACCCGGACGCCGGGTGCCCCGGGTGCCCCATGCACCCCCGACGCGCGTAGCCTCCAGTCAGGCGCGGGAGTCCGGCGCCGGCGCACGTCCGGCAGCGGCGTGCAGCGAGCACGGGACCCCAGATCGAGGTTCCGCGGCCGAGGTCACCCACCCCCGGTGTGCAGCAGACCGGAGGCCGTGCCGTGGTCAGGGACCAGGACGAGCAGTCGGCGAACGCCGCCGAGGCGCTGGAGCACCTGGGCCGACTGTCGTTCCGCGAGCTGTCGACGGAGGACCTGCTGCAGGCGGTGGCCGACCTGGCCGAGACGGTGATGCCCGCCGATCCCGAGGCGTCGGGAACGCTGCTGGTCGAGGACCGTCCCGCCACCGTCGCGACCACGGGCCGGATGGCTCTCGCGCTCGACGATTCGCAGTACGACCGCGGTCACGGGCCGTGTCTGCACGCCGCACGCACCGGCGAGCCCATCGAGATCACCGACACCCGCACCGAGACCCGGTGGCCCGACTACGTGCAGCGCGCCGTCGAGCACGGCAACCTCAGCTCCCTGTCGATCCCGCTCGCCATCGACGAGGACGAGCAGGTCACCGGGGCGCTGAACATCTACGCCGACCAGGCCGACGCGTTCGACGAGGACAGCCGGGCGACGGCCACCAGGTTCGGCCCGTACGCGGCGGTGGCGGCCGGCAACCTGTACGCGTACCGGAGCGCTCGCCGCACGGCGGACGACCTGCAGGCCGCGCTGGAGTCACGCGCGGCCATCGACCAGGCCAAGGGCGTGCTCACGGAGCGCTACAAGATGGCCCCGGACCAGGCGTTCCAGCTGTTGACCCAGGCGTCGATGAACGCCAACCGGAAGGTGCGGGACATCGCCGAGCACCTCGTGCACACCGGTGAACTCCCCGCCGTGACACCGCGAGGCGACCGTCGGTGGTCCGGTCCCGGTCGCCCCGGACCAGTTGCCCCGTGACACTCCTGATCAGCCGCCGGCGTTTCCCGGGGAACTCCGGCGGTGAGGCCTCGCCGCTCCAGAACCGCGGGCGACGAGGCCGCCCCAGCACCCACCTCGGCCACGGGGGAGGCCCCGGTCAGCCGCCCGCTCAGAACCTCGGCCCGTGGGCGGGTGACGGGGCTCGAACCCGCGGGTGAGGGCGACGGTGCGGTGGCACGGCCAGTCGACGTCTCCGACGAGGGCCCGAGCGTGGAAGACCTCGGCGGCACCGTCGTCGCCCAGCGGGCCGACCGGCGCGACGGGCACGGC
Source organism: Geodermatophilus sp. URMC 65 (assembly GCF_053502545.1). Taxonomy (NCBI): domain Bacteria; kingdom Bacillati; phylum Actinomycetota; class Actinomycetes; order Geodermatophilales; family Geodermatophilaceae; genus Geodermatophilus; species Geodermatophilus sp. URMC 65. Next base: position 1,245,646 of record NZ_CP199954.1, on the reverse strand, counting down.
ATCGGCCTGGCCCTGGCCCGCCGCCTCGCCGGGGCCGAGCAGGGCCGGCTGACGCTCTCGCGCACGGCACCGACGGTGTTCACCCTGCTGCTGCCCGCCGCTGCCGACACGGCGGATGCGCTGGAGACGGGCGTCGCGGTGGCGCGCTCCGCAGGTCGGTGAGCGGACTAGGACGACGGCTGCGACCGGGGTGCCAGGTGCTGGACCGCCAGCGCCGCCGCCCTGCGCGAGGTGGTGGACAGCAGCCTCTCCAGTGGCCCCTGGCCGAGGGTCAGCCGCCACCAGGTGGAGAGCACGACCATCACGGCGATGAACGCCAGCCACGTCGCACTGCCCTCGACGTCCCAGTCCAGCACGGTGAGCACGAGAACGTGACCGGTGTAGGCGGTCAGCGCCATCGCGCCGACCGCCACCAGCGGGAAGGTGGCCCTCGGCAGTCGCTCGGCAACCACCAGGCACGCGGTGATGGCGACCAGCGCGACACCGACCGAACCGACGATCTCGGGGGTCGTGCCGCTGTGCGGCGCCGCGCCACTGAGCCAGGCCAGGCTCTGGGTGCGGGCTTCGATGTCGCCGTCGACCCAGGCCTGCGTCGACGCCGCCTGCCCCCACCAGCGGGTGGTCGTCCAGCCGGCGCCGTAGCCGAGGACGGCCAGGGTTCCGCCTGCGGTCAGCAGCCGTGTGCGCGCCTGCGGCGATCCCAGGTCGGAGCGGCCCACGGCCATGCCGACCAGGATGAAGGTCCACCAGATCAGGGCCGGGTAGGGGCCGTTGAGCAGGAGCAGCACGACCGGGGACTGCTCGAGCCCCGCGGCCTGCGCCCACACCGTCGACAGCAGCGCCACCGGGGGCGTCAGGACCGCGAGCACGGCCGCCGCGAGCAGCAACCGGCGCGACGACCAGCGCAGGAACGGCAGCGCCAGGACGAACAGCACCCCGTAGACGCCCAGGATCACGTCGATGTCGGTGCCGAGGGCCTCCAGCGCGACGCCGATGCCGAACACCCACGCCGCCCGCACGAGGACCCGGGTCCGGGCGAGGACCAGGTCCTCACCGGCCGGGGCGACGGTGCGGCCGGTCAGCAGTGCCAGCGACACCCCGGCGAGCACCGCGAAGAGGACCGAGGACCGGCCGTGCACCGCTCCCAGCCAGCTCGACGGCGAGGCGAGCACGTCGGCGGACACCCCGCCGACGTGTGCGCCCAGCATGCCGAACACCGCCAGGGCCCGCGCCACGTCCAGCCCGATCACGCGGCCGGACCGCTGGCCGCGTCGTGGCTCGGGAGGCCGGCCGGGGGGTGGCGCGGCGGTCGGGACGCCGGGCGGGCAGAGCAGGGGCATGGCGTGTCGCTCCGGTCAGGTCGAGGAGGTTTGCGGGCCGGTCGAGTGCTTCGGCCGGGCGGGCGCGATCAGGTCGCGCTGCCTTTCTCGCATCCAGAGGCTGGCGGGGACGAGTTCGTACGCTCCTCTACCGACTTCTTGTCCCGCGTGGCCGACTTCTTACCTCTCCCTGTCCCCGTCTTGCCTCAGGCCTCAGGAGGGCCGCGGTGACCACGCTGGCGATCCACCCAGCTCCACCGGCGACCGGGATGCGCGTGCGCCCCGCCCTTCCGGTCGTCGCGGGCCCCGCAGTGGCTGGTGCGGTACACCGGCTGGCCAGTGAACGCGGGTCCCCTCGCTGGGGACGGTGACGGACGCGGTTCCGGGTCGGCCAGTGGCGTCTCGGTAGCGGGCGGGGAGCGTCGCGGCCCGCGCGCTCGGCATTGTCGGCGGTGACCACGGAGACGGCACAGCCGCTGAACGGAGCCGGCGCCGGTCAGCCGGGCGCCGAGGACCCCAGGAGTGGCCAGTGCGATGTCGACGAATAGCGGCGGGTCAGGCGCCGCAGGATGTCGGCCAGCCCGTCCCGTCGGTCGGGCCGAGCTCGGGGAGGGCGCCGGCGTGGGTCCGCGGGAGGACGAGGCTCTCGAACGGCCAGACCGCCCAGAACGGCACCAGTACGTCGAGCTCGGCGGCCTCGACCGGGTCCGTCACCACCCGGCGCATGCCGCGCTCGCTCTGCGCGACCAGCAGACCCTTCCGGTCGTCCTCCTCCGGGATCACGTCCGGCGCGAGAGCGGCGGAGTCGTCGTCGAACACGTGGGTGGAGCCCGCACCGGGGGTTGCGCGCGCCGCCGGCCCGCTCGTTGCCCGGGCACAGGTAGCAGGCCGGGTCGTAGGCCGGTTGCCGGGCGGTCGTGACCTCCTCCACCTGCCCCTGCCCCTGCTACGGCCGGGCCGTGCGGTGCGGGGACCGCCTCCCGGGACGGGTCACTCGAAGACGATGCAGACCTTGCCCGCGGCACCCCGGTCGGCGACGCGGTAGGCCTCGTCGGCCCGGTCGAGCGGGAAGCGGTGGGTGACGATGCGCTCGGGGTGCAGGTCCCAGCGCACCAGGTGCTCCAGCAGCTCCTCCATGTGCTGCAAGGACGTCACCCAGGAGCCGTGCAGCGTGATCTGCTTGTGGATCAGCAGCTCGGACACCGGGAAGGTGATCTGCCCGCCCTCGCCGACGAAGGCGCAGCGCCCCCAGGTCCGGGTGTTCTCCAGGGCGACCACGCGCGCGGCGCCGCTGCCGGAGCAGTCGATGCTCGCCTCGCAGCCGCGGCCGTCAGTGAGCTGCCGGATCGTGGTGGTGGCCTGCTCGTCGGCCGGGACGGCGTGGTCGACCAGGCCCAGGTTCTCGGCCATCTGCAGCCGTTCGGGTGCGACGTCGGTGGCGATGATGGGCCCGGCGCCCAGCGCCCGGCCCAGCATGGCGACGGCCAGCCCGACCGGCCCGAGGCCGGTGATGAGCAGTCGGTCCCGGCCGGAGAGCTGCAGCCGGAGGAGGCCCTCGTAGGCGGTGCCGAAGCCACACGAGACGAGCGCGCCGTCGACGTAGGTCAGCGGCTCGGGCAGCAGGATGCAGGTCGCCTCCTCGGCCAGCAGGTACTCGGCGTGCCCGCCGTCGCGCTGCCAGCCGTGTGCCGCGCGCAGGGGTGACGTGCAGCCGATCATGTAGCCCGCGCGGCACTCCTCGCAGACGCCGCAGCCGGCGATGTGGTAGACGACGACCCGGTCGCCGGGCTGCAGCCGCCGGGCGCCGGGGCCGACGGCGACGACCTGGCCGCACGGCTCGTGGCCGGCGATGACGCCCTGGTAGGCCTCCGGCCCGGTGCCCAGGTGCTCGCGGTAGATGGCCCGGATGTCGCTGCCGCAGATCGAGGACGCCTTCATCCGCAGCAGCACCTGACCGTGTCCCGGCTCCGGCACGGTGACCGTGACGTGCTGGACGGTGCTGTCGCCGGGCAGGCGGACGCCGGTCATCTCGGGCATCTGCTCTCCTCCGTCGTCTGTGGGCGAGCTCCGGCGGGTGAGTCGGCCGGGCTCGTGGACGTGTTCCCGGAAAGGAGGCCTGCCCAACTCGTGCTGACGGCCGCGGTCGCGCGCCGCTGCTTCGTCGACGATGCGTCGAAGGTCGACATCGCGGAGTACGGCCTCAGCCGCTTCCAGGTGGCCCGGCTGATGGACCGAGGGCATGACCGTGCGGCGGTGAGGACCCGGTGGTCCCCGACCCGGCTGCACACCGTGACGCCGACTGTCGGAAGCCGACCTCGCCGCGTAGGGTCGGCACCGGGAGCGGCTGTAGCCGCTCATGGGTGGCCCCGGACCCGGCGACCTCACCGGTTTCCTGGGGAGAACTCCGTGCGCGCCTCCATCGACCTCGCCTCCGCCGACGTCGCCTCCATGCCCCTCGAGTGGGGTCCGCCGGTCCCCGGCCAGGTCCGCCGCCCTCCGTCGCCACGGGATCGCGGCAGCCGGTCGCAGGCACCACCCGGGCCCCTGCGCGCCCTCCACGGTGCCCGGCCGAGCAGCGCCGTCGTGAGGACACCGTGATCACGCGGCAGCAGATCCGCGCCGTCATGGCCGACGGAGCGGGGGTGGTCGACAGCGCCGGTCAGTCCGTGGGACGCATCGTGGACGTGGTCCTGGACGTCCAGACGAGCGAACCGGCCTACATAACCGTGGTCTGCGGACCTCCCCCCGGGGACGCCGTCGTCGTCCCGCTCACGGAGGCATGTCTGCTCGACGGGTCGGTCCAGGTGTCCTACACGGCGGCCGACGTCTCCGGTGCTCCGCCTGCGGACGGGTCCGCCGGGCGCCTGGACCGACATCAAGAGGAGGAGCTCCGCCGCTACTACGCCGGCCTGGACCACGGCGCTCCCGTAGAACCGCTCCGCCCTTCCGGTCGGGGCACGGCCGCTGCCCCCGAGCCGCGACCGGGCTGGCCGCGGATGCCGGTGGCGGACCGCAACGGACATCGGCGGATCGACGGCACGGCGGCGGGATCCCTCCGCGTCCCGGTCGGGGTCGAGGTCCTGCCCCGCGTTGCCGGGCTCGACGTCCACACGGCGGACGACGGCACCGCTGCCTACCCGGCCGCTGCCTCCGGGCCCTGGCCGCCGGTGTCGACCTCCTCGCCCGGACCGCCGTGGTGGCAGCGCCGGCAGTGGCGCTGGCCGTCGATCCCCACATCGGTCCGTGCGATGCGGCTGGAGCTGCGCCCCCTCCTCGACATGTCCGGTCTGCCCGACGACGAGCTCGAGGATCTGGTGCTGGCCGCCGGTGAGGCCGGCGCCAACGCCGTCGAGCACGCCCGCCTCCCCACGATGCCCTTCTTCGACGTCCTCACCGAGGTCGGGGAGCACTGGGCTCGCATCGTGGTCCAGGACCACGGTCGCTGGCAGACACCCTTCACCGGGGGCCACCGCGGCCGCGGACTGCAGATGATCGGCGTCCTGGCCGACGCCACGCTCACCGTCGGGTCACGCGGCACGACGGTGGTCCTGCGCAACCGGCCCGGACCGTCGGGCTGACCGGACGGCAGCGCCGCCGCCGGTGCGCCGCGCGTCATGAGCCAGGCGGCCGTCCCCGCCGGACCTCCCGGCGCCCGGCATGCTGATCGCCGAGCCAGGCGGGCAGGGTGCAGGTTGGAGGTGCACGTGGCGTCGATACGAGTGGCCGAGATCCTCCGCGCGGCCTGGGCCCAGTCACCCGACGGCACCGGCCTGCCGGCCAGCCTGGCCGCCGCCTGCGTCCGCTCCCTGCCGGTGAGCGGGGTGGGGCTGGCGCTGATGACCGATGACGGCCCGGCGGGGATCATCGCCGCGACCGACGGCGCGGCGCAGGAGCTGGAGGAGCTGCAGTTCACCCTGGGGGAGGGGCCGTGCGTGGACGCCTCGCAGACCGGCCGACCGGTGCTGCAGCCGGACCTCGCCCGGACCGCGCCGCTGCGCTGGCCCGGCTTCGCCGGAGGAGCGCTGGAGGCCGGAGTCCGCGCCGTCTTCGCCTTCCCCCTCCGCGTGGGCGCCATCCGGCTCGGCGTGCTGGACCTCTACCGGGACCGGGCCGGCCCGCTGTCGACCGACGAGCTCGCCGAGGCGCTGTCCTTCGCCGACGCGGCGACACTGCTCCTGCTGCACGAGGAGGCCAGCACCGCCGCGTCGAGCGCGGTCCCCGTGCTCGACGACCGGGCCGAGGTGCACCAGGCGACCGGGGTCGTCTCCGTGCAGGCTGCCGTCGGCCTGGCGGAGGCCCTGGTCCTGCTCCGTGCGCGGGCCTTCGCCGACCAGCGGCCCCTCGGCGACCTGGCGCGGGACGTCCTCTCTGGAACGGTGGACTTCCGGGAGGTCGGCGACAGTGGTTGACAGCACGACGTGGTCACCGGACGCAGGATGAGACCCGGTCGACGGGGCGGGAGGGAGTGAGGGTGCGGGAACAGCGCCTCGCGGAGGTCTTCGTCGAGCTCGCCGACACCTTGGTCGAGGAGTTCGACGTCGTGGACTTCCTGCAGACCCTGACCGAGCGCTGTGTCGAACTGGTCGACACCGACGCAGCCGGGCTGATGCTCGACGACCAGCGCGGCAGGCTCCAGGTGGTCGCCTACACCGACGAGTCCGCCCGGCTGCTCGAACTGTTCGAGCTGCAGAAGGCGGAGGGCCCCTGCCTGGACTGCTTCGCCACCGGTGAGGCCATCGCGAACGTCGACCTGGCCGCCTCCGGGAGTCGGTGGCCGGTGTTCACCGAGGCGGCGCTGGGGTCCGGGTTCGCCTACAGCCACGCGCTGCCGCTGCGACTGCGGCGGCAGGTGGTCGGCGCGCTGAACCTGTTCACCGTCGAGCGCACGGAGCTCACCGGCGACCACCTCGCCGTCGCCCAGGGCATGGCCGACATCGCCACCATCAGCCTGCTGCACGAGCGGGCCCTGCGCGACCATATCGTGCTGGCCGAGCAGCTGCAGACCGCGCTGCACAGCCGGATCATGATCGAGCAGGCCAAGGGCGTGCTGTCGGCACGGGCCGCCATCAGCGTCGGCGAGGCGTTCAGCCGGATGCGGACCCACGCCCGGCGGACCGGCCAGCAGCTGACGACCGTCGCCGAGGCCGTCGTGACCGGCTCGCTGGACCACGACGACCTCCAGCCGGTGAGCGACCCGGGCTGAGCGCTGCCGCTGCGGACGGGCCCGGTTCGCCACCTCACGAGGGCAGCGTCAGGCAGGCGTGCACCTCAGCGCCCACCCCCGGAACGGGAGAGGCCCTGGTCAGTCGCCTGACCAGGGCCTCCCTGCGTGGGGTGAGTGACGGGGCTCGAACCCGCGACACCCAGGATCACAACCTGGTGCTCTACCAGCTGAGCTACACCCACCACGTCTCCCGGACGGCCGCTCGTCAGCGGGTCGTCCGGGGAACCGGTACCACGATACCGGAGACCCTCAGGCGTCCGACGCGGCCGGGGGTGTCTGCCCGGGAGCGCCGGCGTCCTCGGCCGTGAACAGCTCGGCGAAGGACGCCGTGACCTCGGCGGCGGCCGCCTGCGCCTGGGACGTCGAGGGGCCCGGGACGTCGACGAACAGCGTCTCCCGGTAGTAGGCGAGCTCGCGCACCGACTCGATGATGTCGGCCAGCGCGCGGTGGGCCAGACCCTTCTGCGGCTGGGCGAAGTACACCCGCGGGAACCAGCGACGGGCCAGCTCCTTGATCGAGGAGACGTCGATCATCCGGTAGTGCAGGTGGTCGTCGAGCTCGGGCATGTCCCGGGCGAGGAAGCCGCGGTCGGTGCCGATCGAGTTGCCGCACAGCGGCGCCGTCCGCCGCTCGGGCACGAACCGCCTCACGTAGGCCAGGAGCTGCTGCTCCGCCTCGGCGACCGTGAGCGTCGAGGCCCGCACCGCCTCGGTGAGGCCGGACTTGGCGTGCATCTCGGTGACGACGTCGACCATGTCCCCCAGCGCGGCGTCGTCGGCGGAGATCACCAGGTCCAGGCCCGGGTCGAGGACGTTGAGCTCGGAGTCGGTGACCAGCACCGCGACCTCGATCAGCTTGTCCCGGGTGAGGTCCAGCCCGGTCATCTCGCAGTCGATCCAGACCAGGTGTCCCGCGCTGTCCGCCACGGGTTCCGACCCTACGTGCCACCCGTCCGGGTCGCCCGCACGCCGGCCCCGTACCGCACCCGCCACTCCGACGTCGCTCGGGAGCCGGGGACGGGCCCCGCGCCTCGCTAGGCTCCGGCGCGACGGCCTCGAGCCCAGGGAGACCCACCGTGCCGCACGCCGCCCCCGTCGTCGACCGAGCGGCCCCGTCGCCCCCTGGCTCGACGAGGACCGCCCTCCGCCACCCGGTTGCCACGCTCCGGTGGCTGTGGCCGGCCTACGTCACGCCGGGCCGCCCCGGCCGCCCGACGACCCAGCAGGAGCTGCGCTGGATCTACACCGCGTGGTTGGGTGCCTTCCTGCTGAAGATGCTCGGCTCGTCGTGGGACGTCTCCTGGCACTTCAGGTGGCTGCGTGACGACCTCGCCCCGCCGCACCTGCTCAACTCCGCCGGCACCGTCGTGGTCGTCGCGCTGGTCCTCTTCTCGAGCTACACCGGCTACGGCGTCGACCGCCGCGCCCTGCGCCTGATGCAGGTGGGCACCGGGCTGTTCCTGGTCGCCGTCCCGGTCGACATCGTCAACCACCGGATCAACGGGCTGGACATCACCAGCTGGAGCCCCAGCCACGCGCTGCTCTACCTCGGGACGGCGGTCATGCTGGCCGGGGCGCTGCGCGGCTGGTGGCTCCACGCCGCGCCCGGCCGGGTGCGGGACGCCGTCGCGCTGGGCCTCTGGCTCTTCTTCGCGGAGAACGCGCTGTTCCCCAACCAGCACCAGGAGTACGGCGTCCTCTCGCTGCGCGCCTATGAGTTCGGGCGGACGACGGCCGAGCCGCAGCTGCTGGACTTCGCCGTCGCCCAGGCGCAGAGCCCGACGTCGTTCATGCTCCCGGTGCCGGCCTGGGTGCACCCGGCGTGGCTGCTGTGCGCCGGGCTGCTCACCCTCGTCGTCGCCCGGCGGGTCACCGGGCTGCGCTGGGCCGCCACGACGGTCGCGGCCGCCTACCTGGCCTACCGCGCGGTCGTGTGGCTGGGCCTGGTGGCGGTCGGCTTCCCGCCCTCGGTGCTGCCGCTGGCGCTGCTCGCCGGCGCGGTCGCCGTCGACCTCGCCCTCACCCGGCGGGTGCCCGGCTGGCTGGCCGGTCCGCTGGTCGCCGCGGTCACCTACGGCGCGGGTGCGGCCCTGGACGCCGTCGGGCTCCTCCCGCCCTGGGACTGGCGGCCGGAGGTGGTCCTGGCCACCGCGCTGGCGGCGACCCTCCTGTGGACGCTGCTCGACGCGGTGGCCCGGAGCCGGTGGCTGACCGCCTGGTGCGCGCCCCTCGACGAGCACGGGGAGACGCCCGCCGTCCCGGTGCCGGGCGGCGCGCCGACCCGCTGAGCGTCCCGGACCGACCCGTCACATGCCGTAGCGTCGGAGGCAGCCCCTCCCGGTGACCGCGCCGCGATGCCGCTCCACCGCCCCCTGCTCCCCGCCCCGGAGGACCGACGTGCTGGCCCTGACCCCCAGGCCGCTGCAGACGGTGGGGGAGCGTGCGCTCTTCGCTGAACTGGCCCGCTGGGACACCGGCGGCGCGGTCCGGGGTGCGGTCGTCGCCTCCCTGCCGGTCCTCGACGGGCCGGTGGGTCGCCGGATCTCCGACGCGGTGCTCTTCGTGCCGGAGGGCCTGGCCGTGGTGCGCATCGCCGAGGTGGCCCGGCAGCGCGGCGTGGTCACCGCGCTGCCCGAGGGGGCATGGACCGTCGGCCCCGAGGCCGGCCGCCCGGGCGAGGTGCTGCAGCTCTCCGGTGGCGGGTCCACCCCGCTGGACGGGCTGATGCGCGCCGGCATGGACACCGCCGTGCGGCTGCGCCGCGCCGGCCTGGAGCCCGGCCGGATCGCCCGGCTGACCGTGCTGGTCGGCGACCTCTCCGGCCTGGTACCCGCCGACGGCGACCTGGGCGAGGGCGACCAGGTCGCGCTGCTCGAGCCCCGCTCGCTGCTGCTGGGCATCGCCCGCGCGGCCCGCTACACCGGCGTCGCCAACCCGCGCCTGTGGACGACGGCCGACGTGCGCGCCGCCCTGGAGGCTCTCGAGCTCGACGGCCGGGTGCCCACCACCCAGGAGCTCAACGGCGAGGGCTTCCCGTACTCGCCCTACGTGCTGCGGACACCCGAGCTGCTCGCCCCGGCCGCCATGGCCGCGGCGGTGGCGGGGACGGAGGCTGGGGGAGCGGTCCCGGTGCCGGCGGCGCACCACCCGGCGCCGCACGCCGCCGCGCCCGAGCCGATGCGTCCCCTGGTCGACCCGGCGGCCGCCGCAGCCGTGGCCGCCGCCGCGATCCGCGCCGACGAGGAGGCCGCCCGCGCCGCGGCCCCCGCCTACGCGCGCGCCCAGGACCTCGCCGTCGCGCCAGCGGCCCCGCCGTCGACCGCGACCGCGGCACCGGTCCTCGCCGCACCGTCGGCTCCCGTCGTCCGGGACACCCTCGTCGGGCCCACCGTCGGCGTCCGCGAGGAGGACTCGGGCGGCATCGGCGGGCTGTTCGCCGACGCCGCCGAGCCCGGGACCCCCCAGCCGGCCGCCGAGCCGGTCGCCGCCCGACCCGCCGCGCCGCCGGTCCCCGTCGAGCTCCCTGTCGCCTCCGGGGCCCGGCCGGCCGGCGTCCCCCTCGTGGGGCCGCGCCGGCGGCAGCTCTCGCGGCGGCGGACCGCGCTGCTCGTCGCGGCCGCGCTGCTGCTCGTCGTCCTCCTCGGCGTGGGCGTCACCGCGCTCCTCGGCGGGGACGAGGCGGCGAACGCCGGTGCGTCGCCGTCGACCGCCGCGCAGGGCGGAGCGTCCGCCGGGACCGTCGGCGGGCCGCAGCCCGGGCAGATCGAGACGGTCGACGGCCGCACCTTCGTCGCCCAGCGGGTGCAGACCGACCCCACCTGCGTCGGCAACGCCTACGGCACGGTGGCCGACTTCTTCACCACCACCGACTGCGCGGGCCTGGCGCGGGCGCTGTACTCGACCGACGTCGGCGGCCGGCCGGTCGTCGTCTCGGTGTCGCTGGCCGACATGGGTGAGGAGAGCGGCGCCCTTGCGCTGCGCGCGCTGGCCGACCGGAACGGCAGCGGGAACGTCAGCGACCTGCTGCGCGAGGGCGCCCGCTACCCGGGTGGTCCCGCGCAGCTGTCCGGCGCCCAGTACGCCAGCGCCGTCTCGGGCAGCAGCGTGACGATCGTCGAGACCGCCTGGGCCGGACCCGGGCCGGCCGGGTCGACCGCCGACCTCGACGTCGTCGCCTCGACCGCGCTGGTGCTGCCCATGCCGCAGCCCACTCCCTGATCGGCACCCCGCAGCACCGACCGGCTGAGCCCGTCGTCCCGGCTCCTGGCTCACGCCCGGTGGTGAGACAGGACCGTGGATGATCAGCTCAGCTGGTCATCGGGGACGGCTCCGGTGGTCGCGGCGGCCTCGGCCATCGCGGCGAGCAGCGCGGCCGTCCGCCGGCGGGGCAGCCGGCCGGCGCTGTGCGGGGTCGAGTTGACCAGCCCGAAGACGGCGTGCGCCCGGGCGCGGTTGGTCGCGGCGTCCGACTCGGTGTGCAGCCGCCCCAGCACGTCGACCCACACCTCCACGTAGCGGCGCTGCAGCCGGCGCACCTGCGCGGCGTCCTCGTCGGCCAGCGAGCCGAGGTCGCGGTCGTGCACGGTGATCAGCGCGGGGTTGTCCAGCGCGAACTCGACCTGGAAGGCGATCAGCGTGCGCAGCTGCGCCATCGGGTCGTCGCCGGCGGCGGCCACCCGTGCGGTGCCACCCTCGAGCAGCCGCTCACTGATCCGCAGCAGCATCTCGGCGAGCATCGCGTCCTTGCTGGCGAAGTGCCGGTAGATCGCCGGCCCGGTCACCCCGACGGCCGCGCCGACGTCGTCCACGCCCACGGCCCGGGACCCGCGCTCGGCGAACAGCTGCGCGGCGGCCCTCAGGATCTGCTCGCGGCGCGACGGGCGGGCCGCGTCCGCGTGCAGCGCGGTGTTGGCGTCCGTCACGGCCGGATGTTAACGCTCGTTGACCCGGCGCGTGAACCCTCGTTAACATCCCGGCTGTGGACGCCCCCGTGCTGGCCGGCAGGCCGACGACCGACGGCGCGGCCGCCGCGCGCAACGCCGAGGCGCACGCCACGCTCGTCGCCGACCTGGCCGAGCAGCTGCGCCGGGTGGCGCTCGGCGGTGGGGAGCGGGCCCGCGAGCGGCACACCGCACGGGGCAAGCTGCTGCCGCGCGAGCGGGTCGACGCCCTGCTCGACCCGGGCAGCCCGTTCCTGGAGCTCTCGCCGCTGGCCGCGCACGGCATGTACGGCGGCGAGGCGCCGGCCGCCGGGATCATCACCGGCATCGGCCGGGTCGCCGGGCGCGAGGTCGTCGTCGTCGCCAACGACGCCACCGTCAAGGGCGGCACCTACTACCCGATGACGGTGAAGAAGCACCTGCGGGCGCAGGAGGTGGCGCTGCACAACCGGCTGCCCTGCGTGTACCTGGTCGACTCCGGCGGCGCGTTCCTGCCGATGCAGGACGAGGTGTTCCCCGACCGCGAGCACTTCGGCCGGATCTTCTACAACCAGGCCACCATGTCGGAGGCCGGCATCCCGCAGATCGCCGCCGTCCTCGGCTCGTGCACCGCCGGTGGGGCGTACGTGCCGGCGATGAGCGACGAGGCGGTCATCGTCCGCGAGCAGGGCACGATCTTCCTGGGCGGCCCGCCGCTGGTGAAGGCCGCGACCGGTGAGGTGGTCACCGCCGAGGAGCTCGGCGGTGGAGACCTGCACAGCCGGGTCAGCGGGGTCACCGACCACTTGGCCGAGGACGACGCGCACGCCCTGCAGCTGGTGCGCCAGATCGTCGGCACCCTCGGCCCGCGCACCCCTCGGCCGTGGGACGTCGAACCGGTCGAGGAGCCGCTGCACCCGCCGGAGTCGGTCTACGACGTGGTCCCGCCGGACCCGCGCACGCCCTACGACGTCCGCGACGTGATCGCCCGGCTGGTCGACGGCAGCCGGTTCGCCGAGTTCAAGCCGCTCTACGGGCAGACGCTGGTCACCGGTTTCGCCCGGCTGCACGGCCACCCGGTCGGCATCGTGGCCAACAACGGCGTGCTGTTCGCCGAGTCCGCGCTCAAGGGCGCGCACTTCATCGAGCTGTGCGACCGGCGGAGCACCCCGCTGCTGTTCCTGCAGAACATCTCCGGGTTCATGGTCGGCCGGGACTACGAGGCCGGGGGCATCGCCAAGCACGGCGCGAAGATGGTCACCGCGGTCGCCTGCGCGCGGGTGCCCAAGCTGACCGTGGTCATCGGCGGCTCGTTCGGCGCCGGCAACTACTCGATGTGCGGCCGTGCCTACTCGCCCCGCTTCCTGTTCACCTGGCCCAACTCCCGCATCTCGGTCATGGGCGGGGAACAGGCGGCCTCGGTGCTCGCCCAGGTGCGCCGCGACGGCCTCGAGGCCCGCGGCGAGGAGTGGCCGGCCGAGGACGAGGAGACGTTCAAGAAGCCGATCCGCGACCAGTACGAGACCCAGGGCCACCCCTACTACGCCACCGCCCGGCTGTGGGACGACGGCGTCATCGACCCCGCCCAGACCCGCACCGTGCTCGGTCTGGCCCTCTCGGCCTGCGCGAACGCCCCGTTGGAAGAGGTTGGCTATGGCGTCTTCCGGATGTGAGCCGGGGAGCACCGCCGTCGGCTCAGGCCCCCGCGACCGGTGGCGCGGTGGGGTCGGCGGCCTCGGCCGTGACCTCCCGGAGCACGTAGTCCTCGATCGTCTCGAGGTCGTGGGTGGAGCGCTTCACGATGGTGAGCAGGTCGCTCATCTTGCTGACCTCCTCGATCTGCTCCTTGATGAACCACTGCATGAACTGGTCCGAGGCGAAGTCGTTCTCCCGCCGGGCGACGCCGATCAGCGCGTTGATCTGCTCGGTGACGCGCTTCTCCTGCTCCAGGGCGAGGGCGACCGGGGCGACGACGTCGGCGAACTCGTTGACCGGGGCGGGGATGCCCGGGATGCGGACGGGCGCGTCGGAGTCCAGCAGGTACTGGACCATCATCATGGCGTGCTCGCGCTCCTCGAGCGCCTGGTCGAAGAAGAGCTGTGCCGTCCGCGGCATGGTCAGCTCGTCGAAGTAGACGGCGCACGCCACGTACTGCTGGTGGGCGGCGAACTCGTTGCCGATCTGCGTGTTGAGCAGCTCGACGAAGGCGGGGGCGGCCATCGGGTCTCCCGGACGTGTGAGGTGGCGTTCACCGCACGCTATCCGGTGACACGCCGGTGCCCGTGGACCACCGGGGAAGGCGAGGCTAACCTCACCGTGTGGCCAAGTCCGTGCGCATGCCCAAGAAGAAGTGCTGCCAGGACAAGCCGCGCTGCAAGCGGTGCCCCCTGCGGGCCCTCGCCGAGGGGACGCTCCCGCCGGGCTACACGGTCAAGAAGCGCCGCCTGGTCAAGTTGGACAAGGCCGACAAGGTGCTCGCAAAGAGCACCCGGAAGGCTGCCTGACCCGTTCCGCTCCCGGCGCGCCCCTGCTGGGGGGTGCTGAGCCGTGTTCGACACCGTCCTGGTCGCCAACCGCGGCGAGATCGCCGTCCGGGTCATCCGCACGCTGCGCGCGATGGGCATCCGCTCGGTGGCCGTGTACAGCGCGGCCGACGCCGGGGCCCGGCACGCCCGGGAGGCCGACGTCGCCGTCCCGATCGGCCCGGCGCCCGTGGCCCAGAGCTACCTGTCGATCGAGCGGGTGCTCGACGCGGCCGCCCGCACCGGTGCGCAGGCCGTCCACCCCGGTTACGGCTTCCTGTCCGAGAACGTCGAGTTCGCCCGCGCCTGCGACAAGGCCGGCGTCGTCTTCATCGGCCCGCCGGTCGCCGCGATCGAGGCGATGGGCGACAAGATCCGCGCCAAGCAGACCGTGATGGCCGCCGGCGTCCCCGTCGTCCCCGGGCGCACCGAGCAGGGCATGTCGGACGACGAGGTCGCGGCGGCCGCGGTCGAGGTCGGCTTCCCGGTGCTGCTCAAGCCCAGCGCCGGCGGCGGCGGCAAGGGCATGCGGGTGGTGCGCGCCGGAGCCGAGCTGCGGGACGCCATCGCCGCCGCCCGGCGCGAGGCCCGCGGCTCCTTCGGCGACGACACCCTGCTGGTGGAGCGCTACGTCGGGTCGGCGCGGCACGTCGAGGTGCAGGTGCTCGGCGACGCCCACGGCACCGTGATCCACCTCGGCGAGCGCGAGTGCAGTCTGCAGCGCCGGCACCAGAAGGTGGTCGAGGAGGCGCCGTCCCCGCTGCTGGACGCCGGCACCCGCGCCGCGATGGGCACCGCCGCCGTCGAGGCCGCCCGGGCCGTCGGCTACACCGGCGCCGGCACGGTGGAGTTCATCGTCGACGCCGAGCGGCCGACCGACTTCTTCTTCCTGGAGATGAACACCCGGCTGCAGGTCGAGCACCCGGTCACCGAGATGGTGACCGGGCTGGACCTGGTCGAGCTGCAGGTGCGGGTCGCCGCGGGGGAGCCGCTGCCGCTGACCCAGGACGACGTCGTGCTCGACGGGCACGCCATCGAGGCCCGGCTCTACGCCGAGGACCCGGCCCGCGGCTTCCTGCCGCAGACCGGCACCGTGCTCGCCCTGCGCGAGCCGGCCGGTCCGGGCGTGCGCCTGGACAGCTCGCTGGCGGTGGGCTCGGTCGTCGGCACCGACTACGACCCGATGCTGGCCAAGGTGGTCGCCTGGGGTCCCGACCGGGACACCGCCCGCGCCCGCCTGGTCGGCGCGCTCGGGCACACCGCCGTCCTGGGGGTGCCGACCAACACCGCGTTCCTCCGTGCGCTGCTCACCGACCCCGACGTGGTCGCCGGGCGGCTGGACACCGGGCTCATCGAGCGGCGCGGCGAGGCGCTGACCGCCGCCGAGCCGGTGCCGCCGTCGGTGTACGCGGCCGCCGCGCTGTACGAGCTGCTGGAGGACGAGCCGACCGGGCCGGTCGTCGACCGCTGGGACGTCCCCGACGGCTGGCGGCTGGGTGAGCCGGCGTGGACGGTGCGCCGCCTGCAGGCCGCCGGCGGGGACCCGGTGACCGTGCGGGTGCGCGGCCGGTCGTCCGCCGCCGAGGTGCAGGTCGGCTCCGGGGAGCCGGTGCGTGCGTCGGCGGCGCGGGACGGCGGGGAGCTGACCGTGACCCTCGACGGCGTGACCTCCCGGTACGCCGTCGTCCACGCCGGTGGGCAGGTGTGGCTGGCCGCCGACGGTCGGGTGACCGCGCTGCGCGAGCACGAGCGGCTGCACGCCGCCGCCGAGGGCGCGGCCGCGGACGGCGCCGTGACCGCACCCATGCCCGGGACGGTGACGGTGGTGCGGGCAACGGTCGGCGACCGGGTCGAGGCCGGCGCCCCGCTGCTGGTGGTGGAGGCGATGAAGATGGAGCACGTGCTGACCGCACCCCTCGCGGGGACGGTCACCGAGCTCGGCGTGACGGCCGGCCAGCAGGTCCGGCTCGACGAGCGGGTGGCCGTGGTGACGGCCGGGGAGGACTGACCGTGCTGGACTACCGGCTCGACGAGGAGACCGAGGCCCTGCGCAAGGTCGTGCGGGAGTTCGCGCACGACGTGATCGCCCCGCAGATCGGGGAGTTCTACGAGCGCGACGAGTTCCCCACCGCGATCGTGCGGCAGATGGGGGAGCTGGGCCTGTTCGGCCTGCCCTTCCCCGAGGAGTACGGCGGGTCGGGGGGCACCTACTTCACCCTCTGCGTGGCCCTCGAGGAACTCGCGCGGGTCGACTCGTCGGTGGCGATCACCCTCGAGGCCGGCGTCTCGCTCGGCGCGATGCCGATCTACCGGTTCGGCACCGAGGAGCAGAAGCAGCAGTGGCTGCCCCGGCTGTGCAGCGGCGAGGCGCTGGCCGCGTTCGGGCTGACCGAGCCCGGCGGCGGCTCGGACGCCGGCGCCACCCGCACCACCGCGCGCCTGGAGGACGGCCACTGGGTGGTCAACGGGTCCAAGGCGTTCATCACCAACTCCGGCACCGACCTGACCGAGCTGGTCACCGTCACCGCGGTCACCGGCACCCGGCCCGACGGCGGCAAGGAGATCTCGGCGATCGCGATCCCGTCGGGGACGCCGGGCTTCAGCGTGGGCAAGCGGTACTCGAAGGTCGGCTGGAACGCCTCGGACACCCGCGAGCTGTCGTTCAGCGACTGCCGGGTGCCGGCGGAGAACCTGGTGGGGGAGCGCGGTCGCGGCTACGCGCAGTTCCTCTCCATCCTCGGCGAGGGCCGGATCGCGATCTCCGCGCTCGCCGTCGGGCTCGCGCAGGGGTGCGTCGACGAGTCGGTGAAGTACGCGGCGCAGCGGGAGGCGTTCGGGCAGCCGATCGGCCGCAACCAGGCGATCCAGTTCATGATCGCCGACATGGAGGTGCGCGCCTCCACCGCGCGGCTGGCCTACTACCGGGCGGCCGAGAAGATGCTGCGCGGCGAGCCGTACGGCCGGGAGGCCTCGATCGCCAAGCTGTACAGCTCCGAGGCGGCGATGGACAACGCCCGCTACGCCACCCAGGTGCACGGCGGCTACGGCTTCATGAACGAGTTCCCGGTCGGCCGCTTCTACCGCGACGCGAAGATCCTCGAGATCGGCGAGGGCACCAGCGAGGTGCAGCGGATGCTCATCGCCCGCGACCTCGGCGTCAGCTGAGGAAGGGCCCTGCAGGGAGGGTCCCGCCGCTACGGGGCCGGCGGGACGCCGAGGGCAGTGAGCAGGCGCCGGACCAGCCTCCGGAGGGTGTCCTCCGGTGTCGACGGGGGATCGGCGTTGGTGCCGGTGAGCCGGCTCAGCAGCAGGCCGTCGACGAGAGCGAGGAAGTTCGGGCGCGCTCTCGGGGCTCTGCGACCCCGAGGACGGCGAACTGGTGGGCGAGGCGGTCGTGGACGGGAGCTGCGTTGGTGCGCAGCGCCTGGCGCAGCTCGGGCCGCCGGGTCCCCTCCAGGGTCAGCTCGTAGCGCGCCAGTTGGCGGTCGCGGCCGTCGGTCAGCACGCGGTGGAGGGCAGCGGTCAGGGCCTCTGCGAACTCCTCGCGGTCGGCGTCCGTGGACGTCGGGATGCCGGCCGTGTCCAGTTCGGGCATGCGGGCGACGATCGCGCGCAGCAGGTCCAGCCGCGTGCGGAAGTAGCGGGTGTCCGCCGGCACCTGTTCCTCCCCGCGCGGCGACCGGCACCGTGCAGCGACGTGCGGACTCGCGCCCGGCCCCGGGGCTATGGTCGCGGGCGCCCGACCCCAGGGCGGCCCGATCCACGACGGAGGGCGCGCATGTGCACGGAGCACACAGGCAGGGTGGCGCAGCAGTGCCGCCAGGGGACCGGGGGCGGCTTCTCCCGGCGGACAGCGCTGGTGGGCGGGGCGGCCGCGGCCGTGACCGCTGCGCTGAGCGGTACCGCTAGGGCCGAGGACCGGACACCGCGAGCCCCGAGCTGGGGCCGACGCGGCCTGTGCGACCTCACGCACCCGTTCACCACGAGCCTGCCGACGTACGTACCGGGCGCGGGGCCCTCGCGCCGCGCCGCCGTGACGATCGAGCAGAACGGCTACTACGCGCAGGAGTGGCGCCTCGTCGAGCACACGGGCACCCACGTCGACGCGCCGGGACACTTCACGCCGGGCGGTCGCCTCGCGCCCGAGCTGCGGATCGACGAGCTCGTCACGCACGCCGTCGTCCTCGACATCAGCACGCGCGCGGCGGACGAGCCCGACACCGTCGTGACGATCGACGACGTCCGCGAGCACGAGCGGCGCCACGGCCGCATCCCGGACGGCGCCGCCGTCCTCATGAACTCCGGCTGGGGCACCAGGATCGGCGATCCGGAGGCCTACCGCGGCGCGGACGCCGCGGGGACGCTGCACTTCCCCGGCTTCGGTGCGGACACCTGCGAGTGGCTGCTGGAACGCCGACGCATCCGCAGCCTCGGCGTCGACACGCTCAGCATCGACCCGGGCGTGTCCTCGACCTTCGACACCCACCTCCTGCTCACCGGCGCCGACCGCTACGGGATGGAGAACCTCGCCCACCTCGACCGCATCCCACCCACGGGCGCGACGATCGTGGTCGGCCTGATCCCGTTCGAGGAGGGTTCGGGCGGTCCCGCGCGCGTCTTGGCCTCCTGGTGAACCCGCAGGCGTGCCCCGGACGTCCTGTCAGGCTGGGGTCGGCAGGTGCTCGGCGCCGATGCGCTGCGCCAGGCGTTCGAGCAGCGGGCCCGCCTCGGCCATGCAGCGCTCGGGGTCGGGCTCGAGGTCGGTGAGCGCGGCGGCGGCGTCGATGCCGGCCGCCCGCAGCGCCGCGTCGTCCAGGTCGCGGCGCCCGCAGACGGCGACCACCGCGGGGACGCCGGCCGCCCGGGCCCGGCGGGCGACGCCGACCGGCGCCTTGCCGCGCAGGCTCTGCTCGTCCAGCGACCCCTCACCGACCACGACCAGCTCGGCCCCGGCCACCAGCCGGTCGAAGCCGAGCAGGTCCAGCAGCAGGTCGATGCCCGGCCGCAGCTGCGCGCCGAGGACGGCGAGGGCCGCGAACCCCACCCCGCCCGCGGCGCCCGCGCCCGGCTCGTCGCGCAGGTCCCGGCCGGTGGCCTCGGCGACCGCGTCGGCCAGCCGGGCCAGGCAGCCGTCGAGGTAGGCGACGTCGTCGCGGTCGGCGCCCTTCTGCGGGCCGTACACCGCCGCGGCGCCCGAGGGGCCGGTCAGCGGGTTGTCCACGTCGCAGGCGACGACGACCTCGGCGCCCTCGAGCGCGGCGGCGACGCCGCTGACGTCCACCCGGGCCAGCCGCTCCAGCCCCGCGCCGCCGGGCCCGACCGGTGCGCCGTCCGCGTCGAGCAGCTGTGCGCCGAGGGCCTCCAGCAGCCCGGCACCGCCGTCGGTCGTGGCGCTGCCGCCGATGCCGAGGACGACCCGGCGGGCGCCCGCGGCCAGCGCCGCGGCGACGACCTCGCCGGTGCCGCGACTGGTGGCGGTGCGGGGCGCGAAGCGGCCGCCGGGCAGCCGGCCGAGCCCCGAGACGTCGGCCATCTCGACGACGGCGACGTCACCGAGCCGGGCGTAGGCCGTCTGCACCGGCTCGCCGGTCGGGCCGGTCGCGGGCACCGGCACCGCCTCGTAGCCCGCGGCCAGCGCGGCGGCGAGGGTGCCGTCACCGCCGTCGGCGACCGGCAGGCAGCTCACCTCGACGTCCGGTCGGCCGGCGGTGAGCCCGCGCGCGACCGCGGCGGCCACCTCGGGGGCGGTCAGCGATCCCTTGAACTTGTCCGGGGCGACGAGGACGCGAGGCACACCGCGATCCTGTCAGGCCGTGACGTCGACCAGCACCTTGCCGACGGTGCCGTCCTCCACCGCGCGGTGCGCCTGCGCGGTCTCGGCCAGCGGGAAGACGTGCAGTGGCAGGCCGGCGTCCTCGCCGACCCGGACGGCGCCGTCGAGGACGGCGGCGTTGACGTCCTCGACGGCGATCGCCTTGGCGCGCTCGGGCTCGGTGTAGACGAGGACGAACTGCCAGCGCGCGTTCGGCACCATCTGGGCGCGCACCGGCACGGTCACCTCCGCGCCGCCGTCGTCGGCGTACATCGCCACGGCCCCGTGCAGGCCGATGACCTGCGCGTCGACGGCGGCGTTGGTGGCGGCGGAGACCTCGACGATCGCGTCCACGCCCTTCGGGGCGACCTTGCGGACCTCGCGGACGACGTCCTCCTCGCGGTAGTTCACGACGTGCGAGGCCCCGGCCGCGGCGGCCAGCTGCGCCTTCTGCGGGCTGCTGACCGTGGCGATCACCGTGGCGTCGGCCCAGCGGGCCAGCTGGATGGCGGCGTTGCCGACCGCGCCGGCCCCGCCCTGCACGAGGACGGTGTGGCCGGTCAGCGCCCCGGGACCGAGCCGGTCGGGCAGCGACTCGGCCACGGTCAGGCAGCGGTGTGCGGTGAGGAACGGGATGCCGAGCGCCGCGCCGAGCTCGAACGCGGGCCCCGCGCCGAGCAGCACGACCTGCCGCGCGGGGGCGACGGTGTACTCGGCCGCCGTCCCGTGCGGGCGCTGCCAGGCCGCCTCCCAGACCCACACCCGCTCGCCGACCAGCACCGGGTCGACGCCCTCGCCGACGGCGTCGACGGTGCCGGAGCCGTCCTGGTCGGGCACCTGGCCGTCGGGGCCGGGCGGGTTGGTGCGCCGGGACTTCCAATCGGTCGGGTTGACCCCGGAGAAGGCCAGCCGGACCCGCACCTCACCCGGGCCGGGCTCGGGGGTGGGGCGCTCGACCAGTCGCAGGACGTCGGGGTCGCCGTTCTCGGTGTAGACGATGGCTCGCACGGTCCCGTCCTACCCGGTCGGGCTCGGCCATGCGCGGGCGGCTCAGGCCAGGTTGAGCTGCCAGGAGACGCCGAAGCGGTCGTTCACCCAGCCGAACCGGCGGCTGAAGCCGTGGTCGCCGAGCTCCATCAGGACCGTGCCGCCCTCGGAGAGGCCCGCGAACAGCCGCTCGAGTTCGTCCTCCGACGCCGTCTCGACCCAGATCGAGAAGGACGGCGTGAAGGTGAAGTCGTGGACCGGCGGGCTGTCGAAGCAGCGGAACACCTGCCCGGCGAGCGAGAACGTGGCGCCCTGCACCGTGCCCTCCGCGCCGGGGCCGTCGGCCCCCCACCGGGTGAGCTCGAGGACGCGTGCGTCGTCGAACAGCGACGTGTAGAGGTCGAGCGCCGGCCCTGCGTCGCCCTGGAACATGAGGAAGGGGGTCACCTGCTTCGGCATGGCGGTCACCGTAGGGGGAGCTGCTGACGGAAGTGATCAGCCCAGTCGGTCGGTGACCGCCGCCAGGTGGTCGTCGACCAGTCGGAGGTGGTGCTCGTCCCTGGTCGCGACGACGAGCACGACCACCTCGTCCGAGCGCACCAGGCGGGTCTCGTCGACCGCCGGGTCCGGCCCTGGGGCCTCGGTGCGGATGGTGACGCCGGTCCACCCCCATCCCGTCCAGCCCTGCACCGACCGGGCGGTCCGGGCACCCGCTCCGGCGTCCGCGGGCGGCGGTGCCGACGCGCAGTCCGGTGCCTCGGTCTCCGCCTGGTCGAGGACCGCCTCCGCCACCATCGGAGCCGACGTGGCCCAGGCGTAGGCGTACAGGGTCGTCCCCTCGGCGGCGTGACCGACGGCCACCGGCTCCCCGAGCGCGGGGTCCAGGCGGGGCGCCCGGGTGCCTGGCGCCGTCGTGCAGAGCTGCCAGGGCGGCGGAGGCGGGTCGACCGGCCGTAGACCGGGGACCGGCACCGAGAGCGCGAACTCGAGGTCGGGCGTCCCGCTGGGGGAGGCGGTCCCCTCCGCGGTCGCGGTGCAGGCGGCCAGCCCGAGGGCGACCGCGACCGCGGTGCACCCTCCGGTCGCCGTCCGCACCGCCGTCGGATACCCCGCGACCACGGGGCACGCGGACCCTCGGCGTGCGGTTGCCGGTCGCCGTCCCGGCTGTTGGGGTTGGGAGGTGCTCGTCCCGCGCTCCGGCGCCCTGCCCGCGCCGGTGCGCCGGACCTTGCTCTACCGGCAGGTGACCGGTCAGCTCCCGCCGCTGCTGCGGCCGCGCACCTTCACCGAGAAGCTGAACTGGCGGATCACCTTCGACCGGCGGGAGCTGCTCGCACCCACCTGCGACAAGCTGGCGATGAAGGAGCACGCCCGCAGGGTCGCGCCGGGCCTGGTACGGGTCCCGGAGACCCTCTGGTGCGGTACCGACGTCGGCGAGCTGGCCGACGTCGACCTGCCCGGCCACTGGGTGCTCAAGCCCAACCACTCGTGCATCCGCCGGCTGTTCGGTCGCGGTCCGGCCGAGGTCGACGAGCTGCGTCGGCGCACCGCGGGCTGGGTGGGGGAGCGGTACTGGCGCAAGAGCGAGGAGTGGGCCTACCGGCGGGCCCGGCGGTGCCTGCTGGTCGAGGAGTTCATCGGCGTCCCGGGAGTGGTGCCGGCCGACCTCAAGGTGCTCGTCGTCGGTGGGGAGCCCCGGCTGGTCGAGCTGCACACCGGCCGGGACGACCACCACGGCACCCGGCTCTACCTCCCGGAGTGGACGCCGCTGCCCTGGACGATCGGCTACCGGCCCGGTCCGGACGCCGACCCGCCCGAGCGCCTGGAGGACCTGCTCAAGGTCGCCACCGCGCTCGCCGACGGCTTCGACATGCTGCGCGTCGACTGCTACGAGGTGGACGGCGAGCTGTGGTTCGGCGAGCTCACCCCGTACCCGGGCGCCGGGCTGTCCCCGCTCGAGCCCGACCTCGACGCGTGGCTCGGTGCGGTGTGGACCCTCCCGCCCCTGTGGCGAGCCCCGCGGTGATGTGCGGTCGTGGCGCATCCTGCGGCCGTTGTGCGCCCCGAGTGCACATCACCGCCGGGTTCACATCGGGGTGATGGAGAGGTCGAGCGCGCGGCGGCCCTCCTCGGACCGCGCGGTGGCGATGCGCTCGGCCGAGGGGGTGCCGTACTCCGTCGTCCGCTGGCGGGCCGGGCGGCCGATGGCGGCGGCGATCGACTCCAGCTCGGCGATGGTCTTGAGCGAGCCGTTCTCGCTGCCGGCCATCCGGCTGATCGTCTCCTCCATCAGCGTGCCGCCGAGGTCGTTGGCCCCGCCCTGCAGCACCGCCCGCGTGCCCACCTCGCCGAGCTTGACCCACGAGGTCTGGACGTTCCGGATGCGCCCGTGCAGCAGCAGCCGGGCGACGGCGTGCACCGCGCGGTTCTCCCGCACCGTCGGCCCCGGACGCGCCACGCCGGCGAGGTAGATCGGCGAGCTGTGGTGCACGAAGGGCAGCAGCACGAACTCGGTGAAGCCGCCGGTCTCGTCCTGCACCCGCGCCAGCGTGCGCAGGTGCGCCACCCAGTGGGCGGGGGTGTCGACGTGGCCGTACATCATCGTCGACGTCGTCGGGATGCCGACGCGGTGCGCCGTGGTGATGATCTCCAGCCAGGTCGCCGTCGGGAGCTTGCCCTTGGTCAGCACCCAGCGGACGTCGTCGTCGAGGATCTCCGCCGCCGTCCCCGGGACGGAGTCCAGACCCGCCTCGCGAGCCGCGGTCAGGAAGTCGGCGAACGACAGCCCGGTGCGGGCGGCCCCGTTCACGATCTCCATGGGCGAGAACGCGTGCAGGTGGATGCCGGGCTGGCGGCGCTTCACCTCGCGGGCGAGGTCCAGGTAGGCGGTGCCGGGCAGGTCGGGGTGGATGCCGCCCTGCATGCAGATCTCGGTGGCCCCGGCGGCCCACGCCCGGTCCACGCGCGTCCCGACCTCCTCGAGGGACAGCGTGTAGGCGTCGGCGTCGGTGCGCCGCTGGGCGAAGGCGCAGAACCGGCAGCCGGTGTAGCAGACGTTGGTGAAGTTGATGTTCCGGTTGACGACGTAGGTGACGTCCTCGCCGTTGACGTCCCGGCGGACGGCGTCGGCCAGCGCGCACAGCGCGTCGAGGTCCGGGCCGTCCGCGCCGAGCAGCGCCAGGTACCCGTCGTCCGACAGCCCCGCCGGGTCGGTCTCGGCGGACCGCAGGGCGGCGTGCACCGCCGGGTCGCCGGCGGCGAGCGCGGTCGAGTGCCCGTCGCGTGCGCTCCTGGTGCGCGAGCGCAGCTCGGCCCAGTCGCCGTAGACGGCGTCGAAGTCGCTGCGCCGGTCGTCGGTGCGCCCGGTGGTGTCGACCTCGACGTGCAGGTCGGTCCGCCCGGACGACGTCCACGCCTCGTCCGGCTCCTGCCACGGCAGCCCGGCCGGGATGCGACCCTCGACGGCGAGCCCGTCGGGCCCGGCCAGGGCGACCACGTGCGGGCGCACCCGCGGGTCCAGCCACGGCTCCGGCTGCAGGACGTACGGCGGCTGGGCGGCGAGCCGCTCGCGGAGCTCGAAGCCGGCCTCGGCCGACAGCGCGGCGAGCTTGTCGGTGTCGGGCCACGGGCGCTCGGGGTTGACGTGGTCGGGCGTCAGCGGGGAGACGCCGCCCCAGTCGTCGATCCCGGCCCGCAGCAGCAGGCCGAGCTCGGTGGAGTCGCTCAGGTTCGGCGGCGCCTGCACCCGCGTCCTGGGGCCCAGCAGCAGCCGGGTGACGGCGACCGCGGCCACGTACTCCTGCAGCCCGAGGTCGTCGTGTGCGGCCATCGCCGTCCGCGGCTTGGCCCGGAAGTTCTGGACGATGACCTCCTGCACGTGCCCGTGCCGCTGCGCCGCGCCCCGGATCTGCAGCACGGCGTCCACCCGCTCGGCGTAGTCCTCACCGATGCCGAGCAGCACGCCGGTGGTGAAGGGGACGGCGGAGCGACCGGCGTCCTCGAGCACGCGCAGCCGGACGGCGGGCTCCTTGTCCGGTGAGCCGTGGTGCGGGCCGCCGGGCTCCGACCACAGCCGGGTCGCGGTCGTCTCCAGCATCATCCCCATCGAGGCGGACACCGGCTTGAGCCGCTGGATCTCCTCCCAGCTCAGCACCCCGGGGTTGAGGTGCGGCAGCAGCCCGGTCTCCTCCAGCACCCGGATCGCCATCGCGCGCAGGTAGCCCAGCGTGGAGTCGAAGCCGTGCGCCTCGAGCCACTCGGCGGCGACCGGCCAGCGCTCCTCGGGCCGGTCGCCGAGGGTGAACAGCGCCTCCTTGCAGCCCAGCGCGGCACCGGCGCGGGCGATGTCGAGCACCTCGTCGGGGGAGAGGTACGGCGCCCTGCCCTCCCGGCGCAGCTGGCCGGGCGTGGTCACGAAGGTGCAGTAGTGGCAGCGGTCGCGGCACAGGTGGGTCAGCGGGATGAACACCTTGCGGCTGTAGGTGACGACGCCCGCCCGGCCGGCCGAGGTGAGCCCCGCGTCGCGGACCCGGCCGGCCGCGGTGAGCAGCCGGTCCAGCGGCTCGCCCTCACCCAGGCCGCGGGCGTGCAGCAGCGTCTCGGCCTCGACGGCGTCGAGGGTCACCCCGCGCTCGGCACGGGCCAGGGCGCGGCGGACGGCGGACTCCGAGGGGTTCAGCGGCTGGCTCATCGGTCCCGACGCTAGACGAAGGACCCCCTGCCCCCCACCGCTCGCAGGCTCGCGGCGGGACCCTGCAGGGGGCCGCCCGTCCTCCTCACTGCTCGCAGGCTCGCGGTGAGCCTCCGGACGACGCCGGGTCCCGGTTGCCCGACGTCCCCCTCCGGCCGGACCTCCCGACGATCATGGAGCCGCGGTGGCGACAGGCCCGGTTCATCCGGCGTGTCGCCACCCGAACTCCATGATCATCGGCGAACGAGGTCCGGATCAGGGGCCAGGGATGCGTGCTGGGTGCGGGGTGGCGCGGGGCCGGTCGCGCTACACGTCGCGCCGGGAGAAGGACAGCGCGGTCAGTCCCCAGACCATGGCGAGCCACACCGCGGCCCACGCCAGGTAGGCAGGGGAGAGCGCGGCCTCGCTCAGGAACGGGAACCCACCCTCACCCGGGCCCATCTGGACCAGCGCGATCGGGTCCTGGAACGCGTTCATGGCGCCGCGCCACAGGCCGTCGGTGGGCAGCAGGATCCGCGACACCGTGCCGACCCGGGCCACGCCGTCGTTGCCGAGCGCCTGCCCGAGGCCGCCGACGACACCGGCGACCCAGGTCGCCCCGAAGAGCCCGACGGCGACGATCCCCGACGCCATGGTCGAGACGACGCTGGACAGCAGGAGGGCCAGGGTGAGCAGCACGACCGTCTCGGCCCCGAGCAACGCGAGACCGGTCGCGGGCGCCGGGGGCCAGTAGCCGACCGTCGCACCGACCACGAGGATCTGCGCGAGGCCGGCCAGCACCACGTAGCCGCAGCCGAAGGCGACCAGGCCGAGCCACTTGCCGAGCAGGACGGCCGACCGGCGGACCGGGCGGGCGAGGAGCACCAGCGCCTGTCCCGACTCCAGTTCGCCGGCGAGCGTGGGTCCGGCGAGGAACGCGGTGCCGATCGCCGCGATGAGGCTCAGCCCGAACATGATCAGGTTGAGCAGCAACGAGGCCACGAGGCGGGCCTCGCCGCTGGTCATGGTGCCGAGCTCGGTGTCCAGTCCCACCAGCTTCGAGAAGCCCCAGGCGCTCAGGGCGAGCAGCACCACCGTCAGCGCCAGGAGCGCCCAGACGACCCGTCGCCGCACGGCCTCGCGCAGGGTGAGCCCGGCGACGGTGAGCACGGTCCGCGCGGTCACGACCGGCCGTCCCCGGAGCCGGCCCGCAGGATGCCCAGCAGGCGCTCCTCCAGGCTGATCCGCGCCGGCTCCACCGCGTGGACCCGCACACCCAGGGCCACCAGGTCGGCCACGAGGTCCGGCACGGCGGTCCCGTCGTCGTCGGCCGGCAGTGCGACGGTGGACCACTCGCCCGCACGCTCGACCGGTCCGGCCATGGCCAGCCGCGCCTCGGCCGCGGGGACCACGCCGGTCAGGTGCAGCCGGACCTCGCGCTGGCCGAGCAGCTCGGCCAGCGTCCCGGAGGCGGCGACGCGACCGCGGTCGAGGACGACCACCCGGTCGCACACCCGCTCGACCTCGCCGATGAGGTGGGAGTTCAGCAGCACCGCGACGCCGCGCTCCCGGAGCGCGAGCACCACGTCGCGCACGTCGGCGCGGCCCAGCGGGTCGAGGGCGCTGGTCGGCTCGTCGAGCACCACCAGCTCGGGGCGGGCCACCAGCGCCACGGCCAGGCCCAGCCGCTGCTGCATGCCCTTGGAGAAGCCGCCGACCCGGTCGTCGGCGCGGGCGGCCAGCCCGACCAGCTCCAGGCAGCCGTGCCGCTCGTCCCGGGGGACGTCGGCACCGGCCAGCCGGACGTGCAGGTCGAGCACCTCGGCCGCGGTCAGCCAGGGCTGGTAGCGGAACAGCTCGGGCAGGTAGCCCACCCGGGCGCGGGCGGCCGGGTGGCCGCCGGGCCGGCCCAGCACCATCACCTCACCGGCGTCGGGCCGGACCAGCCCCAGCAGCATCTTGATGACCGTGGTCTTGCCGGCGCCGTTCGGGCCGAGCAGGCCGACCACCTCACCGCGGCCCACCGACAGCGAGACGCCGTCGACCGCGGTGCGCCGTCCGTACCGCTTGCGCAGGCCGTCGCACCACAGGGCCGGGGACGGCGGCAGGTCGCGGACCAGCCGCGCCGCGGCCCGGACGGCGGGGTCGTCCGGGCCGGCGAGCGCTGGTGCGTCGGCCGTGCTCACCCCAGGTCCCCGGCGACGTCGAGCACCTCGTCGGTGCTGAGCGTGCCGCCCACGAGGGTGACGACGCCGTCGTCGACCCAGACCACGGCGGCCAGGGTCTGGTCGCGCGACTCGAGCACGGTGGCGGGCAGGCCGCCGACCTCCGCCTCGGAGGTCTCCACCAGGTCGGCCGGCACCGGGATCGGCAGGGTCGAGCCGTCGGCGGTGAAGGTGCGCAGCTGGGCCGCCAGGTCGTCGGGCAGGCCCGGCAGCGAGAGCAGGAAGTCGCGGACGGTCTCGAACGGGACGCCGGACGAGGACGCCGACGGCGCCACCGCGCGGCCGACGACCAGCGTGGGCAGCCCCGAGGGCTGCGACCACACCGCCGCGGCACCCGGACCGGCGGTGAGCCGCACCCGGCTGCCGTCGAGGCCCGCGGGCAGGGGCGGCAGGGACTCCCCGGACGCCGCCGCGGCCTCGGCGGCCTTCGCCGCGGAGAACGTGAAGACGCCGCTCAGCTCGCCGACCACCTGGTACGCCGGTTCGCCCGCCACGCCCTCGGGCAGGGCACCCACCTCGGGGACGTCCAGCCCGGTCTCGGCGCGGGCGGCCGCGGCGTCGGGCACCGCGTGCGGGCCGTCGTCCCCGGTCAGCTCGACGTCGCCGTAGGCGGTCAGGTCGGGCAGCGCCACGAGGTCGGCGGTGCTGACCTCGAGCGGGGCGACCTGCTCGGTGCGGAAGATCGGCAGCCAGTCGTTCGCCGCCGCCACACCGGCGCCGGAGAGGACGACGACGAAGGCGAGCGCGGCCGCGGCCGGGCGGTGCAGCCACCCGCTGCGCCGGCGGGCAGGCGCCGGTGCAGGCGTCGCGGCCCGGGCGGGCAGCGCCGACGACAGCCGCTGCCACGCGGCCGCGGGGTCGGGGTGCGCGGCGCCGTCGGAGCGCAGCGCGGCACCCACGGCCGCGGCGTCCTCCCGCACGGCGGCCAGGCCGCCGAGGCACACGGGGCAGTCGGCGACGTGCTGCCGGTCGGCGTCGGAGACCCCGGCCGGCTCGTCGACCAGGCGGCGCAGCACGCCCTCAGTCGGATGACGCATGGTGGTCCAGCTCCTTCCGCAGCGCGGACTCGGCGCGCCGCACGGTCGTGCCGACGCTCCCGGGGGACAGGTCGAGGGCCGCCGCGACGTCGGCGTAGCCCATGCCGCTGTGCCGCAGCACGAGGGCCACGGCCTGCTTGCGGGGCAGCCGGGCGAGCGCGGCCCGCACCCGGCGGCGTTCCTCGAGGGTCACGACGGCGTCGGCCACGTCGGGCGCGACGACGTCGTCCGCCGCGGCGGCGGTCTCCTCGCGGGACGCGCGGCGGCGTCCCGAGCGGAGCAGGTTCAGCGCGGTGTGGGCCGCGGCGACCGAGAGCCAGCCGCGGGCCTCGCCGGCCGGCACCGAGGAACGGGCGAAGGACAGGAACACGTCCTGCGCGACGTCCTCGGCGGAGTCCCGCGACCCGAGCACCCGGGCGGCCACGCCGACGACCCGCGGGTACTCAGCGCGGAACACCTCGCCGAGGTCGGCGCGCACGGGCCCGGTGGCCGCTCGCGGTACCGCTCCGCCGTCGGTCCCCCCGACCCGGCCCGTCGCCCCCCGGTGGACCGCGCCCGGGAGGGCCAGGACGGCCTCGGGTCGCGCGTGTCGAACGAGCTCCATGTCCCTACAGCACCGCCCGGGGCCGAGATGTGACACCCCGCCGAGGATGCCTGCCCACGGCCCCTGCAGGGTCCCGCCGCGAGCCTGGTGACGTACTGGAACGGCCACTCTTCAGGGGCCCGCCGGGCCCGTCCAGAGGCTCGCCGCGAGCTTGCGAGCGGTGAGGAGGACGGGGTCCTTCTACGAGGCGTGGGGAAGGGTGGTCCCTGCTCAGGCCCGTCCGGCGGCCTGCCCGGTCGCGTCGACGTAGCGGCCGCGCAGCCGCAGCAGCGGATCGCCTCCCGGGGCCAGCACCGGGACGTCGGTGACCTCCAGCAGCGCGAGCACGTGGTCGCCGGCCTCTACCAGCCGCTCCAGCCGGCAGTCCAGTGCGGCCAGCCCGCCCTCGAGCAGGATCGCCCCGCTCTCCTCGGCCCGCCGCCAGGGCACCGACTCGAGCAGGTGGCGGGCGCTGGGCCGCCCGGCCGAGGAGAACCGGCTGGCCACGATGGCGTGCTCGGCGGCCAGCACGGTCAGCCCGCAGCTACCCACCTCCCCGAGCACCTCGGCCGGGTACCCGCCCGCGGCGAGGCCGACGGCGACCAGCGGCGGCTGCGCCGACACGCTCATCACCGAGGAGACCGTGGTGCCGACGTCGTCGATGTCGTCGCGGACGGTCAGCAGGCACACCGCGGCGGCGTACTGGCGGAGGGCCTCGGCGAACGTGGCGGGGTCGACCGGCATGGCGGCCAGTCGACCACACGCGCTCTCCGGGGCGAACGGCGTGCGCCGGAGCGAGGTCCCGGGATCGGGGACTGCACTTCTCCGCACATCGTCGCCGGTGCCGGTGCCGGCTGGGGCCAGCGGCAGCCGTCAGGCCCGGTCGAGCAGCAGCAGGGTGTAGGCGGCCAGGCTCGGCCCGTCGGTGAACCGGCCGTCGCGGACCATCGCCCGCAGCTCGGCCTCGCCGACGAAGGCCGACCGCATGTCGGCCTCGGTCGCCTCCCGCGCGGTCGGCCCCTGGGTGAGGTCGGTGGCCAGCCAGACGTCGAACTCCTGCGTGGACAGCCCGGGTGCCAGGTCCAGGTGCCCGAGGTGGCGCAGCGACCCGGCGCGCAGGCCGGTCTCCTCGGCCAGCTCGGCGCGGGCCAGCTCCTCGGCCGAGCCGTCGGACCCCGCCGTCCAGGTGCCCTGCGGGAACTCCCAGGCGCGGCGGCCGACCGGGTAGCGGAACTGCTCGACCAGCCAGAAGCCGTCGCGCTCGTACGGCAGCACGAGCGCGAAGTTCGGCTTCTCGACCACGCTGTAGACCCCGGCGCTGCCGTCGGCGCGCTCCACCGCGTCCTCCCGCACCCGGATCCACGGGTTGCGGTAGACCTCCCTGCTGCCCGTCCTCCGCACGAGGCCATCCTGCAGCAGAAGGACCCCGTCCCCCTCACCGCTCGCAGGCTCGCGGCGAGCCTCTGGACGGGGCCGGCCCGGGACGGGCCGGCGGCAGGGTGGTCCTCTCTCAGGGCGGGCGGCTGTGCGAACGGTCACCGTGCTGGAGTGGAGGCGTGCAGCTCGGACCCTCCCGCACCTCCTGGCGCCGCTACGTCGCCCTCGGCGACTCCTTCACCGAGGGGCTGGCCGACCCCGATCCGCAGCGCCCCGGCGAGTTCCGCGGCTGGGCCGACCGGCTGGCCGAGCACCTGGCGGCCGCGGCCGACGGCGAGGTGGAGTACGCCAACCTGGCCATCCGCGGCCGGCTGCTCGGCCAGGTGCTCGCCGAGCAGGTGCCGGTCGCGCTGGCCGCCGAGCCGGACCTGGTGAGCCTGGTCGCGGGCGGCAACGACCTGCTGCGCCCCGGCGCCGACCCCGACCGGCTGGTCGCCGACCTGGAGGACGCCGTCGTCCGGTTCCGCGCCGCCGGGGCCGACGTGCTGCTGGCGACGGGCGTGGACCCGCGGCAGACGCCGATCATCCGGCGCACCCGCGGGCGGGTCGCGGTCTTCAACGCCTCGCTGTGGTCGGTCGCGGTCCGGCACGGCGCGGTCGTCCTCGACCAGTGGAGCGCCGGGTGGGTGCAGGACTGGCGGATGTGGGACGGCGACCGCATCCACCTCACCGCCGAGGGCCACCGGCGCACGGCGCTGGCCGCCGCCACCGCGCTGGGCCTGCGGGTGGACGACGACTGGCGCACCCCGCTGCCGCCCCAGCCGCCGCGCGCGCTGCGGGCGGCCCTGGCCGAGGAGGCGGCGTGGGTGCGCGGCTTCGTCGCGCCGTGGATCGGCCGGCGGCTGCGCGGCCGGTCCTCGGGGGACGGCCGCGCAGCCAAGCGGCCGGTGCCGCTGGCGCTGCCGCGCGGCTGAGCAAGGACCCTCTGCCCCCCACCGCGCGTGGGAGGACCCCGTCCTCCGCACCCGCTACTCCTGGTCGAGGCGGCGGTCCTCGGTGGGCAGGCCCTCGTCGAGCAGCTCGTCGACCGTCATCGCCCGGGTGGCCGGCGGCTTGGGCGGCGGCACCGGCGGCAGCCCGGAGGTGACGAGCGCCTCGCCGGCGAGCACGTCCTGCACGGTGACCTCGCCGGGCGGCAGGGTGCCGGTCAGGTCGACGTCCCCGGTGCTCGGGACCGTGGCGGGCAGCGGCGCCGGCCGGCCGAAGGCGTAGCCCTGGGCCATCTCGCAGCCGTGCTCGCGCAGCCAGTCGGCCTGGTCGAGGTCCTCGATGCCCTCGGCGATGACCTGCAGGCCCATGCCGAGGCCCAGCTGCACCAGGCCCTGGACCAGCGCCGCGGTCGAGGGCTCGGTCACCACGTCGGCGACGAAGGACCGGTCGATCTTCACGGTGTGGATGGGCAGCCGGTGCAGCGCGGTGATGGCCGAGTAGCCGGTGCCGAAGTCGTCCAGCGCCAGGGTGACGCCGGCGTCGGTGACCTCGGAGACCGCCTGCAGCGTGGCGTCGGCGGCGAACAGCGCCGTCGACTCGGTGATCTCCAGCTCCAGCCGCTCGGGCGGCAGGCCGGACTCGGCCAGCGCGTCGGTGACCAGCTCGGGGAAGCCGGGCTCGGCGAGGTGGCGGGCGGAGATGTTGACGTGCACGCGCAGGCCGGCCGGCCAGCCGGCGGCGTCGAAGCAGGCCTGGCGGAGCACCCAGGCACCCAGCCGGGAGGTGAGCCGGTTGTCCTCGGCGGCGGTGAGGAAGGCCCCCGGGGGGAGCAGTCCGCGCGTGGGGTGCTGCCAGCGGATGAGCGCCTCGTAGCCGAGCAGCGTCTCGTCGTGCAGCGACACGATCGGCTGGTAGAAGAGCCGCAGCTCGTCGGACTCCAGGGCGTTGCGCAGGTCGGCCTCCAGCTGCAGCTGGTCGACCTCGCTGTCGGACAGCCCGCCGTCGTGCACCTCGATGCGGGCACGGCTGCCGTCGGCCTTGGCCCGGGTGAGCGCGGCGTGCGCCTGGCGCAGCAGGTCGTCGGGGGCGACGTCGGAGCCGAGGGTCAGGCCGACGCTGGCCGAGAGCACGATCTCGCGGTTGCCGATGAGGAAGGGGTCGTCCAGCACCGACAGCAGCCGGTCGGCCATGGTGCGCAGCCCGTCGAGGTCCTCGACGTCCTCGGCGAGGATGAGGAACTCGTCGCCGCCCAGCCGGACGGCGGTGTCCTCGACGCGGGTGCTCCAGCGCAGCCGCTCGGCGACCTGGATGAGCAGCTGGTCGCCGGCCTCGTTGCCGAGGACGTCGTTGACCGCCTGGAACCGGTCGAGGTTGAGGTGGACCAGCCCGACCTGCAGCCCCCGGCGGCGGGACAGCGCGAGGGCGTGGTTGAGCCGGTCGTTGAGCGCCCGCCGGTTGGGCAGGCCGGTCAGCGGGTCGGTGAAGGCCCGCCGGACCAGGTCCTCCTCGGCGCGGCGGCGGTCGGTGACGTCGACCAGCGAGAGGACGACGAACTGCGGCGTCCCCGCGCTCGTGTGGACGACCTCGTGCGACTGGGTGGCCCACAGCTCCGTGCCGTCGGCGCGGCGCAGCCGTCGTTCGCCGTCGACGCGCAGCCACGGGTCCAGCGGGCCGTCGCCGCGGTCGGGCACCGGCGCCTCGTCGGGGTGGGCGAGCAGGTCGACGTGCCGGCCGACCATGTCCTCGGGCGTGCGGCCGGTCATGGCGCACAGCGCGTCGTTGACGACGAGCAGGTGGCCGTCGAGGTCGACGAGGGCCTTGGGGATGGGTGCGGCGACGAACAGGGCGCGGAAGAGTTGTCCGCGGTCGGCCAGCAGGGTGTCGATCGCGCGGAGCCTCGAGCCGGCGGCGGCGCCGGCGGTCCCCTCCCGGGGACGCGACACGTCGGGGGCGCTCAGGTTCACCCGGACAGCCTGCGGGACCGGATCCCTCCAGGCCGGGAACCCGTCGACGGAGAGTCGTGGTCGATCGGTCACACAACGTGACAGCGCGTGCACGGTGTGGCAGGTGGGGCTGCTGGGGCGCCTGGGGGACCCCGCGGGGGTGGGGTCGCCCGCCGTCGGGAACAGCCGCGGGGTTCCTGGTGCTCGACCGCAGCAGAGCGACGAGAGGTGAGGGTGATGGAGAAGCGGATCGGGTTCCTGTCCTTCGGGCACTGGCAGCCGATCCCGGGCTCGCAGGTGCGGACCGGGCGGGACGCGCTCGTGCAGAGCGTGGAGCTGGCGGTCGCGGCCGAGGAGGTCGGGCTCGACGGCGCCTACGTGCGGGTGCACCACTTCGCCCGGCAGCTGGCCTCCCCGTTCCCGCTGCTGGCCGCCATGGCCGCGCGCACCCGCCGGATCGAGGTCGGCACCGGCGTGGTCGACATGCGCTACGAGAACCCGCTGTACATGGCCGAGGAGGCGGCGGCGACCGACCTGCTCAGCGACGGCCGGCTGCAGCTGGGCGTCAGCCGCGGGTCACCCGAGACGGCGCTGCGCGGCTCCGAGGCCTTCGGCTACGTACCGCCGGAGGGCTCGACGGACGCCGACCTCGCCCGGCAGAAGACCGCGCTGTTCCTCGCGGCTGTCCGGGGTGAACGGCTGGTGGACGCCGACCCGCGGATGACCGGCGGCATGCCCGGCAAGCTGGCGGTGCAGCCGCAGTCGCCGGGTCTGGCCGAGCGCATCTGGTGGGGTGCGGGCACCCGGGCGACGGGGGAGTGGGCCGCGCGCCAGGGGCTGAACCTGATGAGCTCCACGCTGCTCAGCGAGGACACCGGCGTCCCCTTCGACGAGCTGCAGGCCGACCAGATCGCCCGCTACCGGGCCGCCTGGGCCGAGGCCGGCTGGGAGCGCACGCCGCGGGTGTCGGTGAGCCGCAGCGTCCTGCCGGTCACCAGCGACCTCGACCGGCAGTACTTCGGCGAGCGCTCGGGGGAGGACCAGGTGGGCCTGCTCGAGGGCGTGCGGGCCCGCTTCGGCAAGAGCTACGTCGGCGAGCCCGACCAGCTGGCCGAGGAGCTGGCCAAGGACGCCGCCGTCCGCGAGGCCGACACCCTGCTGCTGACCGTGCCCAACATGCTCGGCGTCGAGTACAACGCCCGGCTGCTGGAGACGATCGCCCGCCACGTCGCTCCGGCCATCGGCTGGCTGCACCGGGACCAGCGCGGTCGCTGACCATCGGGCGTCACCCGGACGGGTGGCGCCCGGACGTCGGTTTGCGCCGCGGTCCGCGGTGATGCTGCGGCCGATGTCCGACGACCAGGCCTTGCCCCGCGACGCCGACGCCCGCTGGGCGGAGGCTCGCCCCCGTCGTGCTGTCCGTGGTCAGCTCCGTCATGACGGGACGCGACGCCCGCAACGCGAGGCCCTTCCTGGCCGCGCACCCCGACTGAGCCGGATCGGCGCGACCGCTGGTCGTCCGGCCGTCCCCGGACGAGCCCGGTTCGTTCGACCCTGGTGTCCCGCAACCGACCGCGCTCCGATGGGGGACGACTCCGGAGTCGACCGCGGAGCGAGCGCCACGGGAGCAGCTCGCGACGGAGGGCCGCGCCGTTGACCGAGGTGCGCAACGTGGCGTCGCACCAGGCTGCGCCCGATCGGAAGGTCGATGACGTGAGCGCCACTCCGCGGAGAACTGCACTGGTCCTGTCCGTCGTCGCAGGCACACTGATGGCAGTGACGACTGTCGCCACTGCGGCGCCTGCCGCGACCGACGAGCCGACGACGCTGCAGGTCGAGGGCACGCAGACCCAGGTCAGCCCCGAGCTGTACGAGAGTCACGGCGGGCTACTGGGGGACTTCTGGATCCTCTCGTTCGATCCGCTCTACGAGTCCGATTCCCGGGTGATCGGAACTGGCAGCGAGCGGTTCGTGGGCTGCGTTGACGTGGACCTCGACGGAGCGTGCGGCGCGAGCGAGCCGTCCGGGGAGCTGTGGTTCGACTTCGTCGAGTGGATGACGTTGGACCCGTCCACGGGAGCGCTGATCGAGAGCAACTGCACGCACCCGATCACGGGCGGGGCTGACGACTTCCACGGCGCTCGGGGGATCGTCACGATGCAAGCGGTCGCGGTGGACGGCGAGGTCGAGATCACGTACGAGGGGACGGTCGTCCTGAACGCGGTGCCGGCGGATGCACCTGCAGCGCAGGCGTCGGCACCTCAGGCGTTCGCCGCGGACGTCCCGGCAGCCAGCCGAGGGCACTGCTAGACCTGGTGTCCCCCATCCGCTGAGCTAGAGGCGCTCCGGCTCTGATCATCGAATCCTCGCTGACCTGGCCGGTCGCCCGA
Source organism: Geodermatophilus sp. URMC 65 (assembly GCF_053502545.1). NCBI lineage: Bacteria > Bacillati > Actinomycetota > Actinomycetes > Geodermatophilales > Geodermatophilaceae > Geodermatophilus > Geodermatophilus sp. URMC 65. Next base: position 1,209,649 of record NZ_CP199954.1, on the reverse strand, counting down.
CGTGAGATCTCCCGCGCTGCGGCCCCCGTCGACCCCCCTGCGGGGTCGGTGGTGGTCATGCTGCCGCCCGTGACCGACGGGTCCCGTCACCCTCACGGCGTGGACGACCGTCGTCCGGATGCGTCGGGGGATCCGCGTTCGCCACCATCGCGCAGCGCCGCTGTGCGTCCTCACTCCGCTCAGCGCGAGCAGCTGCTGGCACGGGTCCGTGGCCCGGCCCCGGTCGACCCGGCGCACACGGGGCCGGCCCGACGTGTGACGGAGCAACTGCTGGTCCAGCAGTTCGCCGTGCAGCGCAACACCGGCATGGCAGTGCTCTGACCGGCCTGGCGGTGGCGATCCCCGCCTGATGGCGCGTGGGCCCAGCCGTCGCGTTCGCCGTCCCGACTGCCGTGGCCGGAGTCCGCACCGGGCAGCACGCCCGGAGTGCTCGGGCCTTCCTGGCCGCACACCCCGACTGAGCCAGACCAGCGCCGACGTCGGCCTCGTGGTCGCCCGGACCCGGAGGCCGGGTCTGGTTCCATCGACGGAGGGTCTGGGGGCCCGCGCCGGTTCCGTCGGGGAGCGGCCCCTCGCTATCCTCCTGAGCAGTCTCGTGGAGGTACGCCGCGTCCGCTCCTGTGGTGGAGGCCGTGTGAAGACGCCCGAGATGCGCCTGGCGCGCTGGCTGGACCTGCTGGGTGAGCTCCTCCGAAAGCCGTTGGTCGAGTTGCCGATCGACGCGATCAACGCCGAACTGCTCGCCACGTTCGACGCCCACGGCGCCGCTCTGCACTGCCGCGCCCCTGACGGCGTGCACTCGCTCCGTGCCTGGCCCGAGGACCTCTGCAAGGCGCGGATGGAGGGGCTCAGAGCGACCGTCGATACCCAGCCCATCGCCCGGTGGTACCGGACCACCCGGTCGCCCGCCCCGTACACCTCCGGTCGGGTGCCCCGCACCATCGCCGACGAGCGGTGCGTGCAGGCGTGGGTGGAGATCAGCCGCCCCTACGGGATCACCGAGCTGCTCTGCCTCCCGCTGCACGTGGCGGCCGACGAACATCGCATCTTCGTCGCCGGTCGGCCCGACCGGGACTTCACCGACGCCGACCTGGAGCTGGCGCGGCTGGTGCAGCCCGTGCTGATCGGCCTGGACCGACAGGTCACCGAACTGCTCCGGTGGCGGTCTCGCGACGACCGGGCCCTCGCTGAGGCCGTCCGACGGGCGGCCGTCGACGAGACCCGGCTGACCGGACGCGAACTCGCGGTCCTGGAGCTGCTCGCCGAGAGCCTGAGCGCGACGGCCATCAGCCGGCGCCTGGGCATCGGGGTCCGCACCGTCAACACCCACCTCGAGAACCTGTACCGCAAGCTCGGCACCAGGGACCGGCTCGCCACGGTCCTGCGCGCCCAACGCTGCGGCCTCCTGGTGGGCCAGGGCCCCGGCGCCTGAGCGGCGCGGATCGTCTCGACGACGACCGGGTGAGATCGGCCCCGAGGCCACGTGTGGGTGCGCAGAGCTCGCGCCGGGGACCACGGGCCCTGGACCAATGCCCTCGGTACTCCTTCCGATACCGGGCTCGCCGTCCTCCTGCCAGCGTTCAGCGAGAGAGCTGATCACCGATGCGCTCCATCTGTCAGCGCCTGTCCGACGAGGCCGCTCACGGGGACGCCGCCGTGACGACGACCGGCCGGTGGGGATCCCGGTGGTCGACGCGAGCCGGTGGAGGAGGACGGTGCCGCTGCTCGCGGCACCGGAGTGAGGGTCTCCAGGAGGAGGATCGACATGAGTACCGGGACCAGGAGAACCACGAGGAAGCTGGCGATCGGCTGTGCGGGTGCCTTGGCTGTGGCGGTGTGCGGCGTCGCCGGTGCCGCCCAGGCGGACGCGAACACCACGTCGGTCTGGAAGGACGGGAACACGCTGCGCGTCTCGGCCGACTACAACGTGCAGAACGAAATCCTGGTAGGGAGGAATGCCGCTGACTTCTTCGTCAGCGACGTCGACACGGTCAGCGCCGGCGCGGGATGCACGGCTGTTGTCCCCCCGAACCCCAACATGGTCCGCTGCTCGGCAGCCGGGATCACCCACGTCCTCGTCGAAACCAGAAACCGCGACGACACGGTCGACGTCAGTCAGGGGGACACATCCGCGACGATCAGGGGCGGCTCGGGTGCAGACACCCTCATGGGCAGCTCGTACGACGACCGGATCGAGGGCGGCAGTGGCAACGACCCGATGCTCAACGGTGACGCGGGCAGGGACCGCACGTTCGGTGGTAGCGGCGACGACGAGCTCAACACCGGGGACGGCGACGACTACGGCGAGGGTGGCGACGGCCACGACATCCTCCGTGGCGGTGACGACGCGGGCGGCGTGTTCGGCAACGACCACCTCATCGGCGGCTCCGGACGGGACACCTTCGACGGCGGCCCCGGCAACGACCGCCTTGAGGGCGGCGCCCACAGCGACACGATCAACGGCGACGACCATGACGACCACCTCATCGGAGGCCCAGGCTGGGACCGCCTCGACGGCGGCAATGGCACGGACAGGTGCCAGAACGGCAACGACACGAAGGTGAACTGCGAGCTCTGACCGAGCAGGTCTCCAGACGGCCGGGCGACGGGGGGACCCGGCCCGAGCAGCGGGCTCCGGCATCCCGGTCGGGGTGCCGGAGCCCGCTGGTGGGAGTCGGCGACCAGTTCGTGGTGGACGGCGGGATCGTCCAGGCGTCCCCGAGGTCTCCTCGGGTCTTGTCGGACCGCTGGGTGAGCAAGCACCTGCTGGCTGAGCCCTGTGGCCGTGTCGGGAACCACGTTCCCGCAGGCAGTGCGCCCGGCAGGGATCGAACCTGCGACCAAGTGCTTAGAAGCTGTCCGGGCCGAAATGCTGTGCTGACCTGCATGTTTGCACCTCAGACGTGAGCGTAGGTGCCATAGTTGCCTGGTCACTGCAGCGTCTCTGTCCGCACCGTCCAGACACTCTCCGATAGCAGCGTAAAGTCGGCGGAGTCTGTCTGTGTCCGTCCGGTTCCTCGCCCACTCACGGAACAGGCTGTCGATCTGTGAGGTACGACGTCGAGCCTCGGGGAGCTCCACCATCGTGGGGTCAGCGTTTACGAGTTCAGCTCGGTTGACACCACCGACGCGGACGCCGTCCCGGAGGCTGTAGCGCTCGATGAACTTCCCACCTCTGGTACCGGCGGCCTTCACGACGACGTAGGACGGATCGAGCCGCACCACCTGGCCGCTGCGGTACTTCCGCCGGCTGAACTCCGCACCTGACTCGATGGTCACGGTGTCCCCTGGCATGAGAGCAGCGAGTTGCTCGGCAGAGAGCCGGTTGTCGACACCCACGACTACGAGTCCTCCCTGAGCTGGCGCTCACGGGACGAGCTGTGTCCTGCACCAGCCCGACGGGAAGAAGCCGTGACGAAACCAGGCTAGCTCGCTAGCTCCTTAGACGAGCCGGATGCGCTCCGGCGGCACGGTCTGCAGGTGCTGGCCCATGCCCCACTCGTGCTGGACGGAGTAGTCGACCTGTGCCATGTAGCCCCGGCCGTCGTCGCACAGCCGCCAGGCTGACTGGAAGCCCTGCCACCACTGACCCTGTGCTCAACCTCGACCGGGCGCGGCGGGTCGTACCGGTGCTCATTCAGGAGTCGGACGATGGCACGCACAGGAGAGATCTACCCCAACGAGGACACCTCCTCGTACAAGCGTTCGAGTGATCTTTGTGTCGTTGGGATGAGGGGACATGGAGGCATGCACTCATCAACCGCTGAAGCGGCATGCCCAGTTACGTCACCAACCGAGGGCGACGCCGCTGTGGGTCGGCGATCCTGACGACTGGGCGCTTGTCCGGCAGCAGCCGCGTCCCCCGCTGGTCTGTCCCGAGCCGAGTTGCGACGTTGAGCTGATCTCCTACGAGAATCCTCAGAACCAGTACAACCCGCGGATCTTCAAGTTCAAGCACGTCGGGAGTTCCTGCAACCACTGGAGACCGGATGCTCACGGCGGTGGCGGGCCGCCGAGTCCTGAGCATGCGTGAATGCAGCTGTACCTCACCCGCGTCGCGACAAGCCTCGGATACACCGCCACACCAGAACACCCCCCGACTAGAGCAGACGTGTTCGTCCATGAGTGCTCGTACTGCCTGGAGGTGCAGCTGCGACCGACACAGTTTCGCCAGCGCACCTCCCAACGCGAGGCCAAAGGGGCACGGGTCTGCTGGTTCATCCGGGAAGGACTGAACACAGAGAAGGCGCGCAAGGCATTGTTCGGCCTGCCGGCTGTTCGCTTCCGGGTAGTCGACGGAAGTGAACCAGGACAACTGATCACACCGTGGGACGAGCCTGACAATCAAGATCTCCTTGATCAGGCGCGACTGCAGGTGTTCGGGACGATCGCGCATCTCGAGAGATCCCGCACCGGCGAGCTCGCCTTCCGGACACGGACCATGGATGGGACAGTCTTCTTAGATGAGATCCTGTCCGACCGGCGGCGCTGGTATCGGCCGATGATCCTGGGCCGGAGGACGGGGTTGTGGGCACTGCGAGGAGACGTGTCTGCCTACTTTGCTCGAAGACGGAGGCACGCCACACAGCCTTGAGTGGCGCCAGGCGCTCGGGCTAAGCACACAGGACGCGACACCCCCAAGCCGGGTTGAGCCCGAGGGCGCCACGAAAGTTCCAGGTGGTGTCAGCCGCTCAATCGGAACCAGGGAAGCTCGAGCCGGCGCGGGAGCTGCAGGCATCGCATGGACGTGCCTCAGCAGCACTCGCAGTCGAAACCCCTGCACCGAAGATGGTCAGCGCCAGCAGTACACCAGCGATGACCCTGCGCCTCAGACCTGATCGGCTTCGTTGCATCTCATTCCCCCTGGTGCGACGTGGTTCTGTGGTGCGGGTCTATCGTTAGTCTGGGATCAGAGGCGAGCTAGGGCAGAAGGACCCCGTACGGGACGCCTGGGTAGCGAAGGGCTTATAGCGATGAGTGTCTACACTCATACACTCCCCGAACGCTCGAACGCCCGTTCGCCCGAACGGGTCTAGTCCTTGATGCGGTGTTTTCTCAAGTATTCGTCGATGGCGTCTCTCACCATGGCGCTCATGCTCCCCAGCTTCCCCTGCCGCTTGTCTTGGAAGGAGAGCTCACGGAGGGAGTCCATCTGGTCTTCGTAAATCTCGAACGAGTTTCTAGTGATAATCCGCTTCCCGTTCGCCCGAACGACCGTTGAGGCGTTCGGCCGTTCGGGTACGACTGCAGCTGACTGCTTTGTTGCCGGCGGTACGACAGTCTGGACCTGCTGCGGTTTCTCGATCTGGGGCATCCCGTCGAGTGGGAAGCCCAGGCTCCGTACTCTTGCGTTGGGATCAAAATCCTCAAGGTTTGGTTTTCTCATAGTCTTTCAGCATCTACCTCTGGTCATCGTTGTACTTGATGAGCCAGTCAGCGAAAACGTCGTACGCAACAGCCCCGTTGTGCTTAGGATCGAGCACCGATATTGGGGTCTTGGCGTCATAGGATCGTGAGAAGATTCGACGGACGGCACGCCCATCGCCTTTGAGGTCACCGGCGCCGGACCGACCCTCGTGCTGATCCAAGCGAACCTTCTCAGGTTGGGTGCCCATGTCTAGCTCCTCTCCGTACCGCGGGCCGGCGCCGCCCTCCGACTCGCTTACATTAGGGCGCAGGTGTTACCCGCTCACGTAGCGATCAGGGGGCGCTGAGGCGCGAAGGCCTCCGCTGCGCAGGCTCGGGCTGTGGCGGCTACTGCTGCGTTCCGCGCTGCAGAAGTACATCGACGCAGCACGTCCGCCGGAGCGCCAGCCGGCCATGTCCTCCGCCCCGGAGCGGACGTCGCGACGTCGCAGTGACGGTGGCAGTGGTCCCTTATTCTCTTGGGATTGACGGAGTGATGAAACGACCGGCTTTGATCACCACCGGGGTCTTGCAACCCGGCAGGGGTCAGCTGCACAGGCTTGTCCACACCCTGTGCTTGTTTGCTTCCTGGGACTTGGGCCTGTCCTGGCGATCCCTGACTTCTGCAAGGCACCACGGCGTGGCAGCGCCACGGCTAGTGCGGCAGGTTTACCCGTGCCACGCTTGACGTCTCATCTCGGATGGCACGGAGGCAGCAATGCCGGTCATGATCACCGCAAACCAGCCAGGGATGACCGAGGACATGTACGACGGGATGGCGTCGGCACTACTCCCGCTTCTCGCTCAGAGGCCAGGCTTCATGGCTCATGCGGCCTGGCCGGTTGCGGGCGGCTGGCAAGTGATGGAGATTTGGGCGTCTGAGGCTGATCACGACTCGTGGGCTAGAGAAGTAGTGCTGCCGGCTATGCCAGGAGGAGTCGAGCCGCCCCAGATGACTGTGCAACCGCTGCACAACTTTCTGACGGCGTAATCGGCAGCTAGGGCCTGTCCTCCTTAGGAGGCGGGGCCTTCTGCTCTGGTGCCTAGCGAGGCTCCACCGGAGCATCGACTGCACTGAACCGCGTCGGACCAAGGAGGGCCAGATGAGAGGCAAGCAGTCGGGTCTCCTGCGCAGGGTCATCGCGACCGTGCTGCTGACGTTGACGTTGCTGGGCGGCGGTGTTGCGAACACAGCCGTCGCCGAGGCTCCCTGTATGGCTTGTAGTGAGCCGGGCAAGCCTGGGACCTACTGAGCCGACGGGTCCCACGAGAGCGCAGGCCTCCGCCCTCCACAGCAGGAGGGCGGAGGCGGATCTGTGTCTGAAGTAGCGTGCAGCCACGTCCTCGCGCTGGAGACGGTCTCCGGGACCGGCTTGCCGTGTGCTTCACGGGCTCGTTGGTCAGCCATCGAAGAGCCGTAGCGTCGGAGCACTTGCGGGACTTCCATCCCATGAGGCGCATGAGGTCGGTCTCGCCGCCTTCGTGGGACACCCACTCATGAGCAGCGGTGTGGCGGAACTGGTGAGCGTGCAGGCCGGGGATGCTGGCAGCGTCCCCTCGACGACGAAGCATCTGGTGGATGCCGTTGGACCCGAGCGGTCCCCGGTTCTTCTCTGCAAGCCACAGCTCGGGACGTGCAGCGAGCTTCTCCTTGGTTCGGGCACGGAGGTAGCGACCCAGGGCAAGACCGGTCTGTTGACCGAACGGGAGGGCTCGAGGACGCCGTCCTTTGCCGATCACATGGACGACGTCGTTGTCGAAGTCGACATCACTGACGGTCAGGGCCGCCACCTCGGACAGACGGCCACCTGTGTCCAGGAGCAGGCGCAGGATCGCGTTATCCCGGCGGTCGACGAAGCTGTTGCCCTTGGCGCCAGCGAGGAGTGTCCGCAGCTGGACCTCAGTGAGGACCGGAACAGGCTTCTCCGGGACGATGGGCGGGCGCATGCGCTCCATGGGGGAGCGGTCGATCTCCTCCTCGTCCTGCAGCCACTTCACGAACTGCTGCAGCGCCCGGTAGACGACGTGGGCCGTCGAGGCGGAGTGGGTCTCGATCAGGTGGGCCATGTAGGCCTCGATGTGCCGGCGTGAGAGCTCGGTGGGTGAGCCCAGCTGGCCGGACTCCTGCAGGAAGCTGACGAGCCCCTCGGCCGCACGTCGGTAGATCCGCTGCGTGCTCTCCGACCGGTTGGTGCCCTTCAGGTGGCGCACGAAGTCACGGACCAGGCCGTCCCAGACCTCCTGCATGGGGATGAAAACATCTGGTGTCCGAGCGCTGTGCTAAGAGTCCAAGGGCCCTGATTCGTACATCCCTGCAGCTCAGAGGCTCTATGCGCGCCCGGCAGGGATCGAACCTGCGACCAAGTGCTTAGAAGGCACCTGCTCTATCCGCTGAGCTACGGGCGCTCGCACTCCGATCATCGCACTCGCGCCGTCCTGGTCCGATCGGCGCGGCGAGGTGGGGTCCGTCATGCCGAGCACTCGAGCGGCCGGGCCGGACACCCACGCGCTGCTCGTCCACAGCGCGCCGGACCGTCCACAGATCGCTCTCCGGCACTGTGCGTGGGTCCACGGCGGCTCAGGGTCCTCGGTGCACCGGCACCGCGCCGGTCCCCGCCGGATCAGGCGGACAGCCCCTGAGGAGCACCGTGAACGACACCCACGTCACCGTCGTCGGCAACGTCGTCGACTCGCCCCGCCGCGTCAGCCTGGAGAACGGCGCGGTCACCAACTTCCGCCTGGCCTCCACCGCGCGTCGGTTCGACCCCCAGACCCAGGAGTTCGTCGACGCCGGAACCTTCTGGGTCGACGTCGAGTGCTGGAACGACCTGTCCGGCAACGTCTCCGGCAGCGTCAGCAAGGGCGATCCGGTCATCGTCCAGGGCACCCTGACCACGCACAGCTGGGAGACCGAGAACGGTCGGCGCAGTACCCCCCGCATCCGCGCCGCCGCGGTCGGCCACAACCTGGCCCGCGGCATCGGGGTGTTCAAGCGGAGCCGGTCGGCCCGCCCCGCCGAACCCGTGCCGGCGCACGCGGGGAACGAGGAGCTGGTGCGCGGCCGGGACTACGAGGACGGTCCCGGGACGTTGCACTCGGTGGATCCTGCCGACCTCGCCACGGAGCCCGTGCACGGCTGAGCGCCCGGGCTGGGAGGATCGGGGAGAGAACGCACGGGGGCGGGCCGGCAGTCTGCCGGCCCGCCCGCCACTCGCGAACCGACGGAAGGCCTCGAAGCCCAGTGGCTCAGTACATCTACACGATGGTGCGTGCGCGCAAGGCGCACGGCGACAAGGTGATCCTGGACGACGTCACCCTGTCGTTCCTGCCCGGCGCCAAGATCGGCGTCGTCGGCCCGAACGGCGCCGGCAAGTCGACCGTCCTCCAGATCATGGCCGGCATGCAGCAGCCCTCCAACGGCGACGTGATGCTCGCACCGGATGCCACGGTCGGCATCCTGCTGCAGGAGCCGCCGCTCAACGAGGAGCTCGACGTCCGCGGCAACGTGGAGGAGGCGGTCAAGCCCCTCCGCGACGCGCTCACCCGCTTCGAGGAGGTCAGCGCGGCGATGGGGGAGCCCGACGCCGACTTCGACGCGCTGCTGACCGAGCAGGGCGAGCTCATGGAGTACATCGAGAACCACGACGGCTGGGAGCTCGACGCGCGCATCGAGCAGGCCATGGACGCGCTGCGCTGCCCGCCCGGCGACGCCGACGTCACGGTCCTCTCCGGTGGTGAGCGCCGCCGCGTCGCGCTGTGCAGGCTGCTGCTCGAGGCGCCGGACCTGCTGCTGCTCGACGAGCCCACCAACCACCTCGACGCCGAGAGCGTCGCCTGGTTGGAGCAGCACCTGGAGAAGTACGCCGGCACCGTCGTGGCCGTCACCCACGACCGGTACTTCCTCGACAACGTCGCCCAGTGGATCCTCGAGCTCGACCGCGGCCGGGCCTACCCCTACGAGGGCAACTACTCCACCTACCTGGAGACCAAGGCCGCCCGGCTCAAGGTCGAGGGCGCCAAGGACGCCAAGCGGCAGAAGCGCCTCAAGGAGGAGCTGGAGTGGGTCCGCTCGGGCGCCAAGGCCCGGCAGGCCAAGAGCAGGGCCCGTCTGCAGCGCTACGAGGAGATGGCTGCCGAGGCCGACAAGTACCGCAAGCTCGACTTCGAGGAGATCCAGATCCCGCCGGGTCCCCGACTGGGCAACGTGGTCGTGGAGACCCACGACCTCACCAAGGGCTTCGGCGAGCGGGTGCTGATCGACGACCTCTCGTTCACGCTGCCACGCAACGGCATCGTCGGGGTCGTCGGCCCCAACGGCGCGGGCAAGACCACGCTGTTCAAGATGCTGGTCGGCGAGGAGAAGCCGGACGACGGCGAGATCAAGGTGGGCGACACCGTCAAGGTCTCCTACGTCGAGCAGGACCGCAGCGGCATCGATCCCAAGAAGACGCTGTGGGAGGTCGTCTCCGACGGCCTGGACCACATCCAGGTCGGCAACGTCGAGATGCCCTCGCGGGCCTACGTCGCCGCGTTCGGGTTCAAGGGCCCGGACCAGCAGAAGCCGGCCGGCGTGCTGTCCGGCGGTGAGCGCAACCGCCTCAACCTCGCCCTGACCCTCAAGCAGGGCGGCAACCTGCTGCTGCTCGACGAGCCGACGAACGACCTGGACGTCGAGACGCTGAGCAGTCTGGAGAACGCGCTGCTGGAGTTCCCGGGCTGCGCCGTCGTGGTCAGCCACGACCGGTGGTTCCTCGACCGCGTGGCGACGCACATCCTCGCCTACGAGGGCGACTCCAAGTGGTTCTGGTTCGAGGGCAACTTCGCCGACTACGAGAAGAACAAGGTCGAGCGGCTCGGCGCCGAGGCCGCCCGTCCGCACCGGGCCACCTACCGCAAGCTCGCCCGCGACTGAGGAAGGACCCCTCCGCCCCCCACCGCTCGCGAGCTCGCGGCGAGCCTCTGGACGGGGCCGGACCGGGACGGGTCCCTGCAGCGGCGCCGCTCCAGCGATCACGGCGGACTGGCCGGAGCACCTGCTCCGGCCGGCCCGCCGTCGTCTGCGCCACGACCCCGGGCCGGCGGGCCGCCGTCCGGGCCGATGCGGCAGGGTGTCCAGCCGTGAGGCACACCGTGCAGGTCCCCATGCGCTGGTCGGACATGGACGCCTACGGCCACGTCAACAACGTCGTCTTCCTGACGTACTTCGAGATGGCCCGCGTCGACCTCTTCTTCGACCGTGCCTCGCTGGAGGAGCAGACCGGCCTGCGGCGGGGGACCGTCGTGGCCGCCCACGACGTCCAGTACCGGCTGCCGGTGGTCTACTCCCGCGACCCGCTCGACGTGCAGATCTGGGTCTCCGGCATCCGGGCTGCGGCCTTCACCTGCCACTACGAGCTGTTCGACCACGGACGCCGGGCGGTCACCGGCAGCACCCTGCTGGTGCCCTTCGACTTCGCCATCGACCGGCCCCGGCGGCTCACCCCGGCCGAGAAGGCCTTCCTCGCCCGCTACGCCGACGACCAGCGCGCGGACTGAGCCCGGTCCCTCACCCGCCGCCGGGGGCGACCGGACCGTGGAGGCGCGCTCCCTCGGTGGCCAACCGCTCGTCGTAGGCGTCGCCGAGGTCGGCCAGCGCCTGCGCGCAGTCCCCGGTGAACGCCGGGCCGTGCATCAACCCGAGGGTCGTCGGCCGCAGCTCGGCCAGCGCCCGGATGGTCGGTCCCGTCGCCGGTGTCAGGCAGGTCGCCCGGAACAGGTCCTCGGCCTGCAGCGCCGGGCCGGTGATCTCCTGCTCGGTGGTCGCCGGGCCGGCGCCCACGGCGGTGAACAGGTCGCCGCACAGGAGCGTGCCGGTCCGCACAGGAGCGTGCCGGTCGTCTCCTCGTACACCAGCCCGGCGTCCCAGCCGTGCGGGACGTGCGGCGTCTCGATGCGCCGGATCCTCCGCCCGCCGAGGTCGATCACCTCGCCGTCCTGGAGCGGACGTGGCGGCCGGTCGGCCAGGTCGGCGACGGACACCGCGCACCCCAGGGCCCCGTGCGCCACCTCGGCGCGCGGTGCAGCCGCCAGCCACAGGTTCATGGCGCCGCACTCGTCCGCCTCGACGTGGCCGAACGTGATCCAGCGTAGCTGCGGCACGGGGACGACGCGCTCGACGGCCGCCGACACCAGGGGAACAACGCCCGGGGCCCGCTGTGGAACAACAGGGGCTCGTCGGCGGCGACCAGGAACTGGTTGAAGACGATGCCCACGTCGTCGACGTAGGTCGACAGCCGGTAGACGTCAGGGGCGATCTCGGTGACCTGGGTCTCCATGGAGGGCTCCTCGAGCACGGTCCGGAGCCGGACAGTGTCCTCCTGCGCGAGCCGACCGGACCAGGGGCGCGCGTCCCCTCGGCTCAGCGGACCGGGGCACCGTGGACCACGCCGCCGCCGGCGTGCAGCCAGTCCCGTGGCAGATCGGTCTCCACGACCCGCTTGCCCAGCGGGAACAGGCCCACCGCGGCCAGCTTGAACGAGGCGATCCCGAACGGGATGCCGATGATCGTCACGCAGAAGGCGATGCCCGCCAGGACGTGGACCAGCGCCAGCCACCAGCCGGCGACGAGGAACCACACGAGGTTGCCCAGGGCCGAGGCCACCCCCGCGTCCGGCGCGCGCACCGTCGTCCGGCCGAAGGGCCACACGACGAAGCCGGCCAGGCGGAAGGCGGCGATCCCGAAGGGGATGGTGACGACCAGCAGGCAGGCGATCAGCCCGGCCAGCGCGTAGGCCAGGGCGAGCAGCCACCCGTGCAGGACCAGCCACACCAGGTTGAGCAACGTCCGAAGTCCGTCCACACCCGTTCGACGGACCTGGGAGACGCCCGGTTCCCAGACGGGGCGGGTCCACAGCAGCCTGCCAGGGAATCCCCAGGGAGCTCCCGAGATCAGCCGTTGACGATCCGCGGCACCGGGCGGTCGGCGCCGGTGGGCGCACCACGTCGCGCGGCCTCCTCCTCGGACACCGGCCGCACCACGGCACCCTCCGCGACGGGCGCCCCGGCGAAGACCGCCGCGTTGATGCCGCCGCGGTGCACCATCGCCTTGACCAGCCGGGCGCCGGTCAGCCGCTCCAGGTGCGTGCACGGCGGGCAGCGCTTCACCCCGAACAGCAGCGCGTCGCCGACGGCGAACCAGCGGCCCACCAACGCGGGCAGGTCGACGCCCCCGGTCACCAGGTTCCGGCGGGTGTCACCCGGGGTCAGCGGCACGCCCACCTCGGCGGCGACCGCGGCGACGTCCGCGGCGTCGATCAGGGTCAGCTGCTTCTCCAGGTCGGGGTACTGGGCCCACGTCCCGCCGCCCAGCGCGTAGCGGTCGCCCTCCAGCCCGCGCCCGGCGAGCAGCCGGGCCGAGGGCACCCGCCGCATCGGCGCGGCCGCCTCGGACGTCAGCCAGATCCCGGTCAGCACGCCGCCGTCCATCACGCCCTCCTCGGCCGGTGCGCCGGCACGTCGTCCGCACCCCGGGCGTCCAGCGCCTCGCTCACGTCGTGGGCCATCTGCAGCAGCTGCACGAGCAGCGGGGCGACCGTCGTCCGCAGCGCCCGCACCCCCCGGGGCGCACCGCCGCGGGCCGCCTGCGCCGCGCGGATCCGGTCGGCCCGCTCGACCAGCACCGGGATGAACCGCAGCGCCATCGCGATCAGCAGGCCCACCCGCTGCGGCCGCGCGCCGACCAGTCGCAGCGGCGCGCAGAGCCGCTCGACCACCGCCACCATCTCGGTCACCCGCGTCGTCGCCGTCACCACCGCCGCCGCCAGCACCAGGGTGAGCAGCCGCAGCACGGTGTGCGCACCGGAGGCCACGTCGGTGGTCAGCGCGTGCACGACGAGGAGCGCGAGCAGGAACCACCGCAGCGCCCACGCCTGCCGGGCGAGCACGGCGACCGGCAGCCGGGCCACGCCCAGGCCCACGGCGAGCGTGCCCACGAGCGCGGCCCCGGCCACCGTCAGCGTCGGCCGGGCGAACAGCAGGACGGCGAGCGCGGCCAGGCTCAGCAGCTTGACGCCGGCCGGCAGCCGGTGCACGGGGCTGGCCACCGGCACGTACAGCGCGAGGGTCACCGGTGCTCCATGAGCGCGCGGTAGGCGGCCACCGCCGGACCGGGGGGAGCGTCCTCGACGACCCGGCCGCCGTCGACCACCAGCACCCGGTCGAAGCCGTCGAGCAGGTCCAGCTGGTGGGTCACCACGACGACCTGCTGCCCGAGCCCGGCGATCAGCTCGGCGACGCGGCGGGCGTTCACCAGGTCCAGCAGCGTCGTCGGCTCGTCGAACACGATCCGGGCCGGCCGCATGACCAGCACCCCGGCGATGGCGAGCAGCTGCTTCTGGCCGCCGGAGAGCAGGTGCGCGGGGTGGTCGGCGTGCCCGGCCAGGCCGTAGCGCTCCAGCACCTCGGCGACCCGGGCGGCCCGCTCGTCGGGGGGCACGCCCTGGTTCTCCAGCCCGTAGGCGACGTCCTCGGCGACGGTCGGGTGCACGATCTGGGCGTCGGGGTCCTGGAAGACGAACCCGACCCGGCGGCGTACCGCGCGCACCTGCGTGCGGGTGTCCAGCCCGTCGACCAGCACCTGCCCGTCGGTGGGCAGCACCAGGCCGTTGAGCAGCCGGGCGAAGGTGCTCTTGCCCGACCCGTTGGCGCCGACCACGCCGACGCGCGGCTCGGTCAGCTGGAGGTCGATGCCCTCGAGCACCACCCGGTCGCCGTACCGGTGCCCGACCCCGCGCAGCTCGATGCCGCGACCCGGGTCGGCGACGTCGTCCGCTGTGGGCGCGGCACCGGGACGGCGGAACCTCACCGGGTGTCGGCGACCCGGCGGGGACGCTCGATGACCGGGTAGCTGCGTCGCACGACGTCGGCGATGGCCGCGGCGACGAAGGCCTTGAACAGGTCGCCCGGGAGGAACGGCAGGGCGCCGCCGGTCAGCGCCGCGGTCCACGTCAGCCCACCGATCGCCTTGAGCACCGGCACGCCCACGGCGTAGATGACGACGATGCCGCCCACGACGTTGATGAGCGTGCCGCGCAGGACGTTGTAGCGGTCCCAGGAGCGCTCGGTCAGCCAGCCGATGACGAGAGCGGCCACCGGCCAGCTGTAGAGGTAGCCGGCCGAGGTGCCGACGAAGGGCGCGAGGCCCCCGGCGCCACTGGCCAGCAGCGGCAGCCCGAGCGCCACCAGCACGAGGAACAGCAGGACGGCGAGGAAGCCGCGGCGGGCCCCCAGCACGGCGCCGGCGAGCATCACGCCGAGCGTCTGGGCGGTGATCGGCACCGGGCCCACGGGGATGGCCGGGATCGTCCCCAGCACGGCGATCACCGCCGCGAAGAGGGCGACGTAGGCGAGGTCCCTGGTCTTCACGGCAGTCTCCTCCCGGGGCGCGACGGGCCGCGCGGCCCCGCGCGGAAGGTACCCGAGGACGACGGGCCGCCGACCGGCACGGGTGGGGTGCGGCCGCCGGGGACCCCGGGAACCGGTGGCCGTCGGTGTCTGCGTGCTCACCTGCAGATACGTCCGCCGGTTTGCCGGGCCTGCCGGGGACGTGTTGTCTGGGGTCCCTGAGCCCCTCGGCGAAGGCGGAACGGCAGGCATGGCAACCGGGTGGTGGGCGTCGCTGTGGTCGTGGGGACGCCCCGGGGCGCACGACCTCCCCGTGGAGCGTCCGCAGGACCCGGTCCGGGAGCCCGACACGGCGCACCGGCCCGCGCGGACCTCACCGCCCGGTGCACCTCCCGCCGTCGGCGAGACGGCTGCGCACCGCGCTCCGGCCGGTGCGACGCGCGCCGGCGCGGCACCGTCGCCGCCCGGGGATCCCGCGCACAGGCAGGCGTCCGGCCCGTCCGGTCGACCCGGGTCGCACCCCGACCCGGACCGCAGCACCCCGCTGCGCCTCCCCCTCCAGACGACAGGAGTCCCATCCGTGGCACAGCTCGACAACGTCATCGCCGACCTGCTCGCGATCGAGGGCGCCAGCGGCGCCGCGATCGTCGACATCGACAGCGGCATGGCCCTCGCGGCCGGGGGCACCCCCGGGTTCGACCTCAACGTCGCGGCCGCCGGCAACTCCAACGTGGTGCGCGCCAAGCTGCGCACCATCCAGGACCTCGAGCTGAAGGACGAGGTCGAGGACATCCTGATCACGCTGCAGGGTCAGTACCACCTGATCAACGTGCTCAAGGGCCAGGCCAACACGGGTCTGTTCATCTACCTCGTGCTCAACCGCGTGACCGCCAACCTGGCCCTGGCGCGGCACAAGCTGCGGGCCGTCGCGGCCACCGTCAGCGTCTGACGGAGGACCCCGCGTCCCCCCAACCCTCGCGAGCTCGGGACGGGCCGCTGACATGGGGCCGTTCGAGCACCTCACCGGGCGCACTGCCGCTCGGTGAGGTGCTCCTTCAGGCCGCGGTGGCGGCCTCGACGATCCGGTCGCGCACGGCGTCCACGGCGAGCTCGGAGGTGTCGATCCAGCGGGCCACGCGGCCGCCGGCCACGATGCCGACGCGGTCGCAGCACTCGGCCAGCTCGTCGGGGTCCACGGACACCACGACGACCGACGTCCCGTGCGCCGTGGCCTCGTCGAGCAGCTGACGCACCTGCTGGCGGGCCCGGACGTCCAGACCGCGGGTGGGCTCGTGCAGCACGACGACGTCCTGTGCCGAGGCCATCCAGCGGGCCAGCGCGAGCTTGTGCTGGTCGCCGCCGGACAGGGCGCCGAAGACGGTGCGGATGCTCAGCGTCTTGACGTCGAGCCGGTGCACGGTCCGGATCACGCCGCGCAGCGAGGCGATCTCGCTGCGGACGTCGGTGAGCGCACCCCACGGTTCCCGGGTCAGCGTGCGGGCGATCGTCTCGCCGGGGTCGACCCCGTAGGCGTCGTCGTCGGGGCGGTAGGCGGGCAGCCGCAGCACCGCCTCGTCCGCCGCGGAGTCCAGCGACCGCGGCTCGCCGTGCAGCACCAGCTCGTCGCTCAGCGCCGGCAGCTCACCGGTCAGGGCGCCGGCGATCTCCTGTACGCCCGAGGAGCGGTGCCCGGTCAGCCCGACCACCTCGCCCTGGCGCAGCAGCAGGTCGACCCCCTCGACCCGGCCGGGCACCCGCAGGTTGCGCACCCGCAGCGCCACGTCGCCGTCGGCGGGGGCCGGCCACGTCGAGGCGCGCGCCGGGGCGTCCTCCCGACCGGACCGCGCCGGGGCCGAGGCCACCCGGGGCGCCGGCAGCGACACCGGCTCCCCGACGGTCTCCGCGGCCAGCCGGACCGGGTCCAGGTCCTCCGCCGGGCTGTCCAGGGCGATCACGCCGTCGCGCAGCACGAGCACCCGGTCGGCCACCTCGAGCATCTCGGGCAGCCGGTGGCTGATGTAGAGCACGCCCCGGCCCTCCTGGCTCAGCCGGCCGGCGACGGCGTGCAGCCGGGTGACCTCCACGGGCAGCAGCGCCGCCGACACCTCGTCGAGCACGACGAGCCGGGTGTCCTCGGCGAGCACGCGCGCGGTCTCCACCAGGCCGTGCACGAAGTGCGGCAGCTCCCCGACGAGGGTGTCCGGGTCGACGTCGAGGGTGACCTCGGCGAGCAGCGCCCGCGCCGGCTCGCGCAGCTCGGACTGGGGGCGGTCGGCCTGTGGCGTGCCGCGGAAGAGCGCCCGCGCGACGGTCAGCCCGGGGTCGATCCGGACGAGCTGCTCGACCACACCGACGCCGAGGTGGCGGGCGTCGTCCGCCGACAGCGGCGCGTACGGGTGGCCCTGCAGCGTCATGAGGCCCGCGTCGGCCGGGGTGATGCCGGCCAGGATGTCCCCGAGGGTCGACTTGCCCGCGCCGTTGCTGCCGACGAGCCCGACGATCTCGCCCTCGGCGACGCTGAAGGAGACGTCCCGCAGGACCCGCCGGGCGCCGAACGACTTCCTCAGGCCCTCGACCTGCAGCAGCGTCATGGACGGGCGGGCCTCCCCCGAACAGGCCCCGACCCCGGGGTCGGAGACCGAGCCGTCAGCGTCCCCGCGACGCTGTGTCACCACGTCGATGCTACCCACCCCGGGGGTCGGCCACGCCCAGCGGACGGCGGTGCGGATCGCCCCCGTGGCCTCCCGCAGGGTCCCGCCGGCCCCGTCCGGTGACGTGCTGGAACGCCCTCCCTGGAGGGCCCCGCCGCCAGCCCGGTGACGTGCTGGAACGGCCACCCTTCAGGGTCCCGCGCCGAGCCTGCGAGGCGTGGGGGGAAGGGTGGTCCTCTTACTTCATGCGTGCAGCCACACCGTCGCGTCGTCCGGCAGGACCCCGCCGGCGGTGTCCGCGCTGGCCAGCAGCACGCGGCCCTCGGGCAGCGGCACCGCGGCGCCGGAGAGGTTGAGCAGGCACACCAGCCCGCCGGGACGGCGGAACGCGAGGCAGCCGCCGGGTGCCGGCACCCAGTCGAGGCCCTCGCCGGCGAAGGCGGGGGAGGTCCGCCGCAGGTCGAGCGCAGCCCGGTACAGCGACAGCACCGAACCGGGGTCGTCCTCCTGGGCGGCGGCGGTCAGCAACTCCCAGCCCTCGGGCATCGGCAACCAGGTCTCGGCGCGCGAGGAGAAGCCGTAGGACGGTGCGGTACCCGACCACGGCACCGGGATGCGGCAGGCGTCACGCCCGCGCTCGGTGTGCCCGGACCGCTCCCAGATCGGGTCCTGCAGCGCCTCGTCGGGCAGGTCGACGTCGGGCATGCCCAGCTCGTCGCCGTTGTAGAGGTAGGCCGCGCCGGGCAGGGCCAGCTGCAGCAGCGCCGCCGCCCGCGCCCGCCGGGTGCCCTGCGCGCCGCCGCCGTAGCGGGAGACGTGCCGGGGCCGGTCGTGGTTGGACAGCACCCAGCAGGCCGGCGCCGGCGTCCCCGCCACGGTGGCCAGGGAGTGGACGACGGCGTCGCGCAGCTCGTCGACGTCCCAGTCGGCGGTCAGCAGCTTGAAGTTGAACGCCAGCTGCAGCTCGTCCGGGCGCAGGTACCGGGCGAGCCGGTCGTCGTCCTTCACCCACACCTCGCCGACGGCCATGGTGCCGGGGTACTGGTCGAGGACGGTGCGGATCCGCCGGTGCACGTCGTGCACGTGGTCGTTGTCGAACCGGTGGTCCCCGGGCCCGTGGTCGTCGAGCAGGCCGGTGTCCTCCATGGGCTGCATGTCCGGCAGCCCCTCGGGCTTGGCCATGCCGTGGGCGACGTCGATGCGGAAGCCGTCGACGCCGCGGTCGAGCCAGAACCGCATCGTCGTCTCGAGGTCGGTGACGACCTCGGCGTTGGTGAAGTCCAGGTCGGGCTGCTCGGGGGCGAAGATGTGCAGGTACCACTGCCCGTCCGCCACCCGGGTCCAGGCCGGCCCGCCGAAGACCGAGGGCCAGTTGTTCGGCGGCTCCGCGCCGCCCGGGCCGCGGCCGTCGCGGAACAGGTAGCGGGCCCGCTCGGGCGACCCGGGGCCGGCCGCCAGCGCCGCCTGGAACCAGGCGTGCCGGTCGGAGGTGTGGTTGGGCACCAGGTCGACGGTCAGCCGGATGCCGAGCGCGTGGGCCTCGGCCAGCAGCGCGTCGAACCCGGCGAGGTCGCCGAAGACCGGCTCGACGTCCCGGGGGTCGGCGACGTCGTAGCCGTGGTCGGCCATGGGGGAGGGGTAGAACGGCGTGATCCACAGCGCGTCGATGCCCAGCGCGGCCAGGTGCGGCAGGCGGGCGCGGATGCCGGCCAGGTCGCCGACGCCGTCGCCGTTCCCGTCGGCGAAGCTGCGGATGTAGACCTGGTAGAACACCGCGTCCCGCCACCAGTCGGCGTCGGTGCGGCGGAACGGGGTCTGGGCAGGGTCCACCGGGGTCACCGGGCTCCTCGTGTGTCGTCCATGCGGGTGGCCCCGTCCCGAGGCTCGCGCCGAGCTTGCGAGGAGGACGGGGTCCTCTTTCAGGCGATGGAGAGGCCGCCGGGCGCGTCGTCGGGCCAGCGGTTCTGCATGCTGCGCGCGGCCATCTCCAGGTAGCCCCACAGGGTCGCGTCCTGCTCGGGGGTCAGCTCCAGGGAGTCGACGGCGTCGCGCATGTGGCGCAGCCACGCGTCGCGCTCGGCGGGGCCGATGGCGAACGGCGCGTGCCGCATCCGCAGCCGGGGGTGGCCGCGCTGCTCGGAGTAGGTGGTCGGGCCGCCCCAGTACTGCTCGAGGAAGCCGCGCAGCCGGCTCTCGGCGCCCTCCCAGTCGTCCTGCGGGTAGAGCGGCGCGAGGACCGGGTCGGCGCGCACCCCCGCGTAGAAGCGGGCCACGAGCCGACGGAAGGTGGGGGCGCCGCCGACCTCCTCGTAGAAGGTCCGCGCCGACGGCAGGGATCGGCTCATGCCTCCGATGGTCCCGCAGCCTGTGGCGCCGCTGCCACGTGACCCTGGGTACGCACGTAGCCGACGAGTGGCGGGACGACGGCCAGCAGCCCGAGCGCGCCGATGAGGACCACCACGGTCCCGGGCGTCAGCCCCTCGGCCAGGGCGCCGGCGCCGAGCACGCCGATGCCCTGGACGCCGTAGAGCCCGCTGACCGCGACGCCGAAGGCGCGGCCGCGGTAGGGCGGGGGCACCGACTGCACGAAGGCGACGTTGAGCGGGATGCTCCAGGCCGCCCCGAGCCCGGCGACGAACAGGAGGACGACGACGGTCGCGTAGGCGCCGGTGCCCGGTCCGCTCCAGACGGTGATCAGGCCGGCCAGCAGGAGCGGCGCCAGCGAGAGCGCGACGAGGGGCGGCACGAGGCGCTCGCGGCGCTCCTGCGTGAGGGCGCGGGCGATCAGCAGCCCGCCCACGGTGACCCCCGCCGGGTTGGCGCCGAGCAGGATGCCGACCTGCGCCGGGCCCTGGCCCAGCTGCTCGACCAGCGGCGCGGCGATGCCCTCGGGCGCGTTGGTGAACAGCATCCCCACCCAGGTGACGGCGATGATCGCCAGCAGCCGCGGCGTCCGGCCGATCAGCCGCAGCCCCTCGGCCGCGTCCCGCCACATCGAGCGGGGTCCCTCGGCGTCGCCGCCGTCGTCAGGGGCCGGGCGGCGCTGCAGCCGCGCCCACAGCCACACCGCCGAGACCGCGAAGGTCCCCGCGTCGAGCAGCAGCGCCGCCGACGGGGTGAGGACCGCGACGAGCGTGCCGCCCAGGACGAACCCCAGGACCTGCGCCACCTGCGAGCCGACGTTGGTCAGGGACGTCGCCAGCGCGTACCGGTCGCCGTCGAGGACGTCGGCCATGAGCGCCGAGCGGGCCGACTCGAACGGCGGCCCGCACACCGCCACGACGAGCAGCAGGCCCAGCAGCAGCGGCAGCGGCGTCCCGGGGACGGCCATCCCGGCGACCAGGAGGGCGCGCGCGGCGTCGGTGGCGATGAGCACGCGGTGCCGGGGGAACCGGTCGGCCAGGGTCGACAGCAGCGGCCCGCCGAGCAGCCACGGCAGGTAGCTGATCGCGAAGGTGATCGCCGACAGCAGCGGCGAGTCGGTGCGCTGGTAGACCAGCACGGTCAGCGCGACGCGGGCCAGCTCGTCGCCGATGGTCGACAGCAGGTAGGTGCCGAACAGCGGGCGGAACTCGTGGACGGCGAACAGGTCCCGGAAGGTCGCCGGGCGGGGGGTGGCGCCGGCCGCGTGCCTGCCGGCCGGCGCGCTGCCGCTCAGGACGCTCCCGCCGGTGCGCCGGCCGCGGACAGCAGCGGCACGGGGGTGCGGATGCCCTCCAGGGCGAAGCGCTCCTTGAGCCGCAGCCGCAGCTCGCGGCCGACCCGCCACTGGTCGGCGTTGGTGGTGCGGACCTGCAGGCGCATCACGACGCCCTCGGCGGTGATCATCTCGACTCCGAGGGACTCCGGCTCGGCCAGCAGCACGTCGGCCCACTCCTCTTCGGCGTACATCGTGTCGGCCACCTCCTGCATGACCGTCCGGCAGCGCTCCAGGTCGGTGTCGTGGGCGACCGGCATGTCGATGACGACCTGCGCGTAGCCCTGGCTCTTGTTGCCGACCCGCAGGATCTCGCCGTTGCGGGCGTACCAGACCACGCCGTTGACGTCACGCAGCCGGGTGATCCGCAGGCCGACCGCCTCGACGGTGCCGCTGGCCTCCCCGAGGTCGACGACGTCGCCGACGCCGTACTGGTCCTCGAGGATGATCCCGATCCCGGCGATGAAGTCCTTGACGAGGTTCTGCGCGCCGAAGCCGAGCGCCACGCCGACCACCCCGGCGCTGGCCAGGATGGGCGCGAGGTTGATGCCCAGCTCGCCGAGCACGAGCACCACCGCGATGGCCAGCACCACGATGGAGGCGCAGCTGCGCAGGACCGACCCGATGGCCTCGGCCCGCTGGGTGCGCCGCGCGGTCAGCTGCTCGGCGCCGTCCCCCAGGGCGGTGGCGCGCAGCCGCCGGGCCCGCAGGATCGAGGGCAGCGGGCCCACCGCGGTGGTGTCGGTCAGCCGGCGGATCGCCCGGTGCGCCAGGTACCGCACCAGGACGGCGACCACGACGATCAGCAGAATCCGCGCCGGTGTGGCGATCAGGGCCCGGGCGTTCTCCGCCAGCAACTCGGCGCCCGACCACTCGTAGACCTGCTGGCAGAGCCAGTAGTCGGCGCAGTCGGGTACCGAGCCGGTCCCGGCGTCGTCGGCGGCGGCGATGGTGATCACGGAGGGTGAAGCGGTCATCACGGCGATACTCTCAGGTGCAGGAAGGCAACCCGGTGTTGTCATCGTGCCGGACTGGTGTGGCGCGGCACACCCCCGGGATCAGCCGATCAGTCCGGTGTGCGCGGCGAGGAAGGCCAGCTGGTCGGCGGCCAGCCCCACGGTCCGGCTGACCGCCCGGGCACCGTGGCCGACCGAGGTCTCCCGCCGCAGCAGGACCGGCGCGTCGGACGACGTGGCGTGCTGCAGCGCCGCGGCCAGCTTGCGGGCGTGCAGCGGGTCCACGCGGGTGTCGGACTCGAACGTCGTGAACAGCACCGCCGGGTAGGCCGTCCCCTCCACCACCCGGTGGTAGGGCGAGTAGCCCAGCAGCCAGCCCAGCTCGACCGGGTCGTCGGCGGTGCCGTACTCGTCGTTCCACGTGCGGCCCAGGCCGAAGCGCTCGTAGCGGACCATGTCCAGCAGCGGTGCGCTGCAGACGACTGCGGCCGCGAGGTCCGGGCGCTGGGTCAGGGTGGCGCCGACCAGCAGGCCGCCGTTCGACCCGCCCATCACCGCCAGCTGCCCGTGCGTCGTCCAGCCCTCGGCGACCAGGTGCTCCCCGGCGGCGGCGAAGTCGTCGAAGACGTTCTGCTTGCGCTCGCGCATGCCGGCGCGGTGCCACTCCTCGCCGTGCTCGGAGCCGCCGCGCAGGTTGGCCACCGCCCACACGCCGCCGGCCTCGACCCAGGCCAGGATCTGCGCCGAGTAGCCGGGGGTGAGGGCGACGTCGAAGCCGCCGTACCCGTAGAGCACGGTGGGGCGCGGTCGGTCGGGCGCCCCGGCCTGCGAGATCACGAACAGGTGCACCGGCGTCCCGTCCGCGGAGGTCGCGTGCGTCTCCACGACCCGGACCTCCGGGACGTCGCCGGCGACCGGCGCCTGCTCCCAGCTGGTGAGGGACGTCGGGTCGGCGGCGTCCCAGCGGAGCACCGACGGCGGGGTCGAGTGGTCGGTGAAGCCGACCCAGGCCGCGCCGCCGCCCTCCGGCGGCGCACTCACGCCTGACACGCTGCCGGCGCGCAGGGCCTCCACCTCGGCCAGCCGGCCGGCACCGTCGCCGGCCCACACCGAGAGCCGGTCGGTGGCGTCCACCGAGTGCACGGCGAACACCTGCAGCTCGCCGTCCGGGCCGTCGACCAGGGCCACGTCGGTGAGCACGCCGTCCTCCTGCTGCGGGACGACGTCACGCCAGGCCTCCGGCGCCCAGGTGGCCGGGTCCGCGGGGTCGGCGACGGCCAGCCGCCAGCGCGGGGTGCCGCGGTCGCTCATCAGCCAGAGCCGGCCGTCGCGGGCGACCCACGCCGCGGTCTGGGCGTCGACGCCGACCTGCAGCTCCCGCAGGGCGCCGTCACCCGCGAGGTCGGCCAGCCAGACGTCGTCGCGCGGGGCGGTGCCGATCGACGCGGAGACGACCAGCCAGCGGCCGTCGCGGCTGGTGCGGGCGCCGAAGTAGGTCGCCGGGTCGCTGCCCTCGCCGTGCACGAGGACGTCGCCGTCGGCGTCGGCGCCCACCCGGTGGCGCCAGACCCGCCGGTGGAACTGCTCCTCACCGGCGGGCACCAGCTCGGGCGCCAGGCGGCGGACGTAGAGGAGCTCCTCGCCGCCGGGCAGCCAGGCGACGGGGGAGTACCGGCAGCGGTCGATCGGCCCGTCGAGCTGCTCCCCGGTGGCGACGTCGAGCACGAACAGCCGCGACTCCTCGTCGCCGCCGGTGGAGAGCTGGTAGGCCAGCCGGTCGCCCTCCCAGGACGGCGACCAGGCGTCCAGCGTCGTGGTGCCGGACGGGTCGACCGCCATGGGGTCGACCAGGACCCGCTCGGTGCCGTCGGGCTCGCGCACCCGCAGCACCGCGTGCTCCTGGCCGGGGTCGCGCCGGGTGGAGAAGGCGCGGCCGGCCCGCCACACCGGGACGCCGACGGCGCCGGCGTGCACCAGCTCGGCCAGCCGGGCGGCGAAGCGGTCGCGCAGCGGCAGGGCGGCCAGCGCCCCGGCGGTCAGCTCGTCCTGGGCCGCGGTCCAGGACGCCGTCCTCGGGTCGGCGGGGTCCTCGAGCCAGCGGTAGGGGTCGGCGACGGCGTGTCCGTGCAGGAGCTCGACGAGGTCGAGCCGGGGGGCCTCGGGGTAGTGCACGCGGCCCACGGTAGTGACGGCCGGGGACGCCCCTCGGGCCCGCTGAGCACATCCCGGGAGCGCGAGGGCGCCTCCGCAGGTCAGAATGGGGGCGCCCACGGGTCGCACTGCACCCGGCGCGCGGCCCCGGGCGCCGGAGGTGCCCCGTGCCGCGTACCGCGTCCGGGTCGTCCGCAGGCCATCCAGGTCCGCGGCGCGACCACCACTCCCATCCGATGACGCCTGTCCCGGCGCGGTCCACCGCCGCCGCGACGCTGTTGCTCAACGCCACCTACGAGCCGTTGTGCGTGGTCTCCAGCCGGCGCGCCATCGTGCTCGTGCTCGCCGACAAGGCGGTCTCGGTGCACAGCGCGCCGGAGGAGGTGCACGCCGAGACGGTGGTCCTGCCCGTTCCGGTGGTGGTGCGCCTGACCCGGTACGTCCGCGTGCCTTACCCGGCGCAGGTGCCGCTGTCGCGGCGGGCGGTGTTCCACCGCGACGCCTCGACCTGCGTCTACTGCGGCAGCTCGGCCACGAGCATCGACCACGTCGTCCCACGCAGCCGCGGCGGCACGCACACCTGGGACAACGTCGTCGCGGCCTGCCGGCGCTGCAACCACACCAAGGCCGACCGGTCGCTGGCCGAGCTCGGCTGGAAGCTGCCGCACCCGCCCCGGACCCCCAGCGGCGCGGCCTGGCGGCTGCTCGGTGCGCGCACCGTCGACCCGCGCTGGCGCGAGTGGCTCGGCATGCCGGAGAGCGTGTCGGCGTGAACGGCCCCCTGCAGGGTCCCCGGCCCCGTCCCGGATCCCGCCCCGAGCTCGCGAGGGGTTGGGAGGACGGGGTCCTCCTCCGAGTGGCGGGGGGCAGGGGGTCCTTCTCGTGACGTCACCGGCCACGGCGCGGCGGCTGTGGGCGCTGGGGGAGCCCTACCACGCGCTGACCTACTTCGCCGACGAGTGCCGGTCGGCCGCGGAGGCGACCGGGCTGCGCGGGTTCTGGAGGACCTACTTCGCGCTGCGCGCCGCGCCGCTCGGCCCGGTCGGGGCCGAGGTCGTCACGGCCACCTTCTACAACTTCGCGCCGGCGTTCGTGGCCCGGTCCGTACCGGGGGTCTGGGAGGTGGCCGACCCGGCCGCGGTGCTCGACGCGCGGCTGGTCGGGGTGGACGGCGCCGTGCGCCGGGTGCTGGGGGAGGAGTGGGCGGGCTCGGCCTCCGCGGCGCAGGCGGCTGAGCTGCTCGCCGTCGCGGCCGGGGCGGTGGACGCACCCGGCCGCCCGCTGGCCGCGGCCAACGCCGGGCTGCCGATGCCCCCGGAGCCGCACCTGGCGGCCTGGCAGTGCCTCACCACCCTGCGCGAGCACCGCGGGGACGGGCACAACGCCGCCCTGCTGCAGCGGGGCATCTCCGGCGTCGGCGCGCACGTGCTGGCCGCCGCGGCCGGCCGGACGGCGCGGGAGTGGCTCATGCGCGCCCGCGGGTGGGACGACGCCGCGTGGGACGCCGCCGCCGACCAGCTCGCCGCCCGCGGCTGGCTGGCCGGGGCGGAGCTGACCGCGGAGGGCGCGGCGATCGTCGCCGCGGTGGAGGCCGACACCGACCGGCTGGCGCTGGGCCCGTGGCAGGCGCTCGGCGACGCGCGCTGCGACCGGCTGGCCGAGCTGCTGGGGCCGGTGCGCCGCGCGGTCGTGGCGGCGGGCGTCTGGCCGGAGGGCAACCCGATCGGCGCTCCGGACCCCGGCTGAGCGGACGGCGTGTCGTCGTCGGCACGTGGTGCGGCTCGGATATGCAGAGCTGCCAGGCCCTGCCGTCCGCCCGGACCGACGCTTGGCGGGAGTTGACGTCTCGGCGAGGGTGCCTCCACGGTTCTGCGTCAGGTCCTGCCGACGGACCAGCCGTCCCAGGTCACACTCCGATCACACGCCGTTCCACGTGACCCGTATCGCGTGTCCGCCACGTAGCTGAACCGGCCGGTCACGTTACGTTCCGCGGAAGTCGGCGCCGCTGGGGCGCTGCGGTCGCCGGAAGGTGTCCCCCATGTCCAGCCCCACCCTGTCCCGCCGGCCGCTGCAGCGGCTCGGCCTCGCCGGCATCGGCTCGGCCGTGCTCCTCGTCGGGATCGCCTCCCCGGCTGCCGCGGCGGAGGACGTCGTCGTCTCGCTCGCCCCGACCCAGGTGGTGCTGCTCAACTACCCGACCGAGAACTACGGCGAGTTGCCCATGGACCCCATGACTGGCCCGACGGGGGCCCTGGAGCCCGTCGCCGTCCAGTACGGCGAGACGCTCACCGTGGACCTGGCCGACGAGCTCGACCCCATCGACGCGGAGATCCGGATCGTGTTCCCCGAGGACGCCGACGCCGACGGTGTCCCGGACCACGCTTACTCCACGGCGAGCACGCCCGACCCCTCGACGGCGAACGCGATCGACCCGCTGGTCGTGACCGTGGTCGAGGACAACGACCTCGAGATCACCCTGCCGACGGACGACGGCGTGAACGGGCCGCTGGGAACCCTCAGCATCGCGCCCGTCGGCACCGTCCTGGGGCCGGAGTTTACCGTCGACCCGCTGATCGAGTACGAGCTGGACTTCAGCTCCACGACCCCGATCGCCACCACCCTGCACCCCGAGCTGGTGGCGATCGCGCAGGTTCCCTGCGCCCTGGGCTCGGCCACGCCGTGCCCGGTCGCGGTGACCGCCGGCACGACCTTCACCCTCGAGCTGACCGCGGACTCGGTGCTGCGGGACCTCGGCCTCACCGACCTGACCGGTGTAGAGGTCGCGCTGCAGAGCACCGACGACCCCACCGCCGCTCCCGTGCCGCTCCAGGTCCAGGTGAGCGGCTCCACCGCGACGGTGGCCCTGCCCGCCGGGCTGGCCGCCGGCTCCTACGCCCTCGTCCTCGGCCAGCCGATGACGTCCGGCCTCTCCATTGTGGTCGCGGAGCTGTCCGTGTCGGCTCCGGTCGTTCCGACGCCGCCTGCGGCGGAGACCGTGGCCCCCGCGCCCCTGGCCGTCACGGTGGTCAACGCCGGCCTGCGCTCCAACACCGGCGTCGAGGCCGTCGAGACCGGCTCCACCGGGACCGTCGCGATCGCCGCGGGTGCCGGGATGCTGGTCCTCGCGGGCGTGGGTGGCGTCGCCGTCGCCCGCACCCGTCGTCGTCCTGCTGCCGAGGGCGGCACGTGCGCCTGACCCGATCGAGTCGGCGCGCCACGGCGGCAGCGGGGGTCCTCGCCCTCGGCGTCGCCGGGGGCACGCTGCTCGCCGTCGGCCTGGCCGACGGCGAGCAGCCGGCCGCGGCCGCCGGGTCCCCCGACCCGGTGGCCGCGGCCACCGCGGCTCCGCCGCACGTCGAGGAGGCGCAGCCGACGCTGCCGCCTGAGGGGGTCGCCCTGCCGACACCCTCGTCCGACGTGCACGTGGCCATCCCCGCGCTGGACGTGGACCTGCCGGTCCTGCCCCTGAGCCCGCGCAACGGCGTGATCAACCCACCGACGCTGACCGCCGCCTACTGGCTCGACCCCTACGGCGACCCGGTCGGCAGCGCCGAGCAGGCCGACAACACCCTCTACCTCGCCGCCCACTCCACGGGTACCGGCGAGTACGGCTTCGACCCGCTGATGGAGTCCGACGGGGGCGGCAGCACCCTCGGCGCCGGTGACGTCATCGAGGTCAGCACCCCGCAGGGCACGGTCGACTACACCGTCGAGCGCACCGAGCGGTACGCCAAGGGCGAGCTGCCCGGCGCCAGCGAGGTGTGGGAGGCCCATCCGGGCCGGCTGGTGCTGATCACCTGCTTCCAGCGGGGTGGCGGCCGGGCCTCGACCGAGAACCTCGTGGTCTTCGCCGAGTCCTGAGGAAGGACCCCGTCCCGGGGCCCACCCCGAGCCTGCGAGGGGTGGGCCCCGGGACGGGGCCGCGCTCTCAAGTCACGCGGCTGCGCACGGTGGGGTATCCCTCGTGGTCCCCGCTCGCCAGCACGTCGCGGAGGCAGGCCATCGCGTCCCAGACGTCGACGAAGCGGGTGTACAGCGGGGCCGGGCCCAGCCGGACGCGGTCCGGCGTCCGGAAGTCCGGGACGACGCCCCGGTCGACGAGCGCCTGGGTCAGCTGCCAGGCGGACGGCGAGGCCAGCGTCACGTGCGCGCCGCGGCGGGCCGGGTCGCGAGGCGAGGCGAGCGTGACGCCGTGCGGCGCCAGCCAGGTGTCGGCGAGGGCGACGACCAGCTCACCGAGCGCCCGGCCCTTGGCCGCCAGCCGGTCGACCCCGGCCTCGGCCACCAGCCGGGCGCCGACCTCCACCGCGGCGAGCGCGAGCACCGGCGGCGTCCCGACGGCGAAGCGCTCGACGCCCGGGACCGGGTCGTAGGTCGGGTCCATGGCGAACTGGTCACGCTGGCCGAACCAGCCCCAGATCGGCTGCCGCAGCCGCTCCTGCAGCTCGCGGCGCACGTAGAGGAAGGCCGGGGCCCCCGGCCCGCCGTTGAGGTACTTGTAGGTGCAGCCCACGGCCAGGTCGACGCCGTTGGCCGCCAGGTCGACCGGCACCGCGCCCGCGGCGTGGGACAGGTCCCAGACCACCAGCGCCCCGGCCTCCCGCGCCGTCCGGGTGACCGTGGCGACGTCGGCCAGCGCCCCGGAGCGGTAGGCGACCGCCGACAGGACGACGACGGCGACCCGCTCGTCGAGCGCCGCGGCCAGCACCGCCGGGTCCAGCCCCTCGTCGACGTCGGCGGGGACCTCGCGCACCGTCATCCCGCGCGCCTGCGCCACCCCGGCGACCACGTAGCGGTCGGTGGGGAAGTCGTCGGCGGAGCAGACCAGCACGTCGCGGCCCGGCCGGGCGTCCGCGGCGGCCACCAGCAGCTTGTAGAGGTCGACCGTCGTCGAGTCGCCCACCAGCACCTCGCCCGGCCGCGCGCCGAGCACGCCCTCGGCGAGCAGGTCGCCCACCCGCGTGGCGGCGCCGACCCACGACGACCACGAGCGCACCAGGCCCCGCGCCCACTCCTCCTCGACCACCCGCGCGAGCGCGGCCGGGGTCTCCACCGGCATCCGCCCCAGCGAGTTGCCGTCCAGGTAGAGCAGCCCGTCCTCACCGGCGCCGGCGAACCGTGCGCGGAAGGCGGCCAGGGGGTCGGCGGCGTCGAGGGCCTCGGCGGCGGCCCGGGTCAGGTCCACACCGTCCTGTCTACCGCTCGCCGCTACCGTCGCCGACCGTGACCCAGCTGCACGACCTCACCGCACTGGAGCAGGCGGCCGCCGTCCGGTCGCGGGAGGTGAGCCCCACTGAGCTGGTCGAGCACGCGCTGCGCCGGGTCGAGGCCCTCGACGCCGGCCTCGGGGCCTTCCTCACCGTGACCCCGGAGCGCGCGCTGGCCGGGGCCCGCCGCGCCGAGCGCCGGCTGAGGGCGGGCGGCGAGCTGCCGCCGCTGCTCGGCGTGCCGACGGCGGTCAAGGACCTCAACAACACCGCCGGCGTCCGGACGACGTTCGGCAGCACCGTGCTCGCTGACAACGTGCCCACCGTCGACGACGCCGTGGTGACCCGGCTGGTCGAGGCCGGGACGATCAGCATCGGCAAGACCAACACGCCCGAGTTCGGCTTCCCCTGCTACACCGACAACGCGCTGGTCGGCCCGGCCCGCTGCCCGTGGGACCCCGGCCGGCTGGCCGGCGGCTCCAGCGGGGGAGCGGCGGTCGCCGTGGCCGCCGGGATGCTGCCGGTCGCGCAGGGCAGCGACGGCGGCGGGTCGATCCGCATCCCGGCCAGCATCAACGGTCTGGTCGGCCTCAAGCCCACCCGCGGCCGGGTGAGCAACGCTCCCCTCGGCGCTGACGTCACCGGGCTGGGCACCAACGGCCCGCTGGCCCGCACCGTGCGCGACGCGGCAGTGCTGCTCGACGCGATGGCCGGGCCGGTGACCGGCGACCCGGCGTGGGCGCCGCCGCTGCCGCCCGGCGAGACCTTCCTCGGCGCCGCCGACCGTCCGGTCGGCCGCCTGCGGATCGGCCGGTACCTGGAGCTGCCCATGGCTGACGCCGGGCTGGAGCCGGCGGTGCAGGCCGCGTTCGACGACGCCGCCCGGCTGCTCGAGGAGCTCGGTCACGAGGTAGAGGACGTGCCGGCCGGGCTGCTGGGCCCCGACGTCCTGCCCGCCTTCGAGCGGGTGTGGAGCCTGTCCGGGACGCTGCTGCCGGTGCCGCCCGAGCGGGCCGGTGAGCTGCGGCCCCTGACCCGGGAGCTGCGGGCCCGCGGCCTGGCGCTGTCGGCGCAGCAGGCCATGGAGGCGCTCACCGCGCTGCCGCTGTTCGCCCGCCGCTTCGTCACCGCGACCGACCGCTACGACGTCCTGCTCGCGCCGGTCACGACGATGACGGCGCGGCCGCTGGGCTGGTTCGACGCCGACGGCGACGGCGCCGCGGACTTCGAGCGGCAGAAGCGCTACGCCGCGTTCACCGCGGTCTTCAACGTCACCGGCCAGCCTGCGGTCAGCGTCCCGCTGCACTGGACCGACGACGGGCTGCCGGTCGGGACGATGCTCGTCGGGCGGCCCGCGGACGAGGTCACGCTGCTCGCGCTGGCCGCCCAGCTGGAGGCCGCCCACCCCTGGGCGCACCGCCACCCGCCGTCCTGGGACTGACCATGAGAGCAACGGCGGGTGCCGGTAGGTTGAGGGGCGTGACCGTCGTCGAGACCCTCCTCGTCTACGCGGTGGCCCCGCTGGCCGTGATAGTCGTCCTGGCCCTGCTCACCCTCGTCCCCGGGCGGCGCAAGAAGCTGCGCTACAAGCCCGGGCAGCCGTGGGAGCACGAGCCGGTCTGGTACGAGCCGCACCCGGTCGGCGGTGGCGGCCACGGCCCCACCGAGGCGCACGGCCCCGCCGGCGTCCCCGGGGACGGGACGACCGCGCTCGGCTCGTCGATGTACCCCGAGCAGCACGGCCCGGGTGCTCCCGGTCAGTCCGGCGCGTTCGGCGGGGGCGACTCGCACGGCGCCACCGGCGCGCGCGCCCTGGCGGCCGGTCCCTCCGCCGCGGCCGCGGCGCGCCCGTTCGGCGGCGCCCGCGGGACCTGGTGACCGGCATGAGCGTCCACCGCAGCACCCCTGAGAACCCCCACGGAGGCCGGAGATGACCCGCGTGCTCGACGGGACGTCGCACGACACCGCGACGTCGGCCGGCACCATGGCGACGCGCGCCGACGAGGCCGAGGCCCCGGACTCGCTCTTCAGCTACCAGGAGCTGCTGCGCCTCGACGAGGCGCTGACCATGTCCTCCCGGGAGACCGGGCTGCGCTTCACCCTCTACATCGGTGACCTCGGTGCCCAGACCCGGTCCCGCGCCGAGGAGCTCTTCGAGCGCTCCGGCCCAAACCTGCCCGAGTCGGTGCTCATCGCCGTCTCGCCCGGTCAGCGGGTCGTCGAGGTCGTCACCGGTGCCGCGGCCGCGCGCCGGCTGCCCGACCGCGCCTGCGCACTGGCCGTGCTGTCGATGACCAACGCCTTCGCCTCCGGCGACCTGGTGGGCGGCATCGTCAACGGCCTGCGCCAGCTGTCGGACCAGGCCGGCCACCCGCGGGGGCTGCGCACCCACTGAGGACCCGTCCTGCCCACCCTTCGCACGCTCGGGGCGGGCCCGGGACGGGGCCGCGTGAGGCCAGTGCTGAACGCGAGAGGCCCAGGACCTGCCGGGTCCTGGGCCTCTCGCGTTCGACGGTCCGGGCTCACTCGCTCTCGGCGGCGTCCCGCTCCCGGGCCCGCAGCGAGCGGGCGATGC
This sequence comes from Geodermatophilus sp. URMC 65, assembly GCF_053502545.1. Lineage (NCBI taxonomy): Bacteria > Bacillati > Actinomycetota > Actinomycetes > Geodermatophilales > Geodermatophilaceae > Geodermatophilus > Geodermatophilus sp. URMC 65. Next base: position 1,177,625 of record NZ_CP199954.1, on the reverse strand, counting down.
CGTCGCGGCCCTCGGCGACCAGCCGGCGCAGCGGCGCGGGGTGCTCGGGGTCGGCCAGCCAGGCGTCCGCGGCCTGGACCGTGCGCAGCTCGACCACCGGCGGGAAGAGGTACTGCACCGCGTTCTTGGCGATCTCGCCGGGACGGCGGTCCCACAGCGGGCGGATGTCGGCGAAGTACCGGTCGACGTAGCCGGCCGTGAGCGCCCGCTGGGCCGGGTGCCAGAAGCCCTGCAGCATCGCCTCGTGCACCGCGTTGGGGACGGTGTCGTCGTGGAAGGCCCGCTGCCAGGTCTCCTCCTTGGCCTCCGCCGTCGGCCGCAGCGCCCGTGCGGTCGCGGCCCGCCGCTGCCCGGTCGCCGTGGCGTCGCGCGCCTCCTCGGCGGCGATCTCGGCGTCCCCGGCCGCGCCGATGGCGACCAGGCCGTGCAGGAAGGCCCAGCGGGCGTCGGCGTCCACCGGCAGCCCCTCGACGACCCGGGAGCCGTCGAGCAGGCCGCGCAGCACGGCGGCGTGCTCCTCGGTGCGGGCGGCGGCGGCGAAGGTGCGCGACCACTGCAGCTGCGTGTCGCTGCCCGACGCCGCGGCCTCGAGGGCGGCCAACGCCTTGTCGGCCAGGGCCCGCCAACCGGTCTCGGCCCAGCGCGGGTCGGCGTAGTTGGTCAGCGCCGACTGCACCCGGGCCAGCAGCGACTGGACGACGCTGATCTCGGTCTCGGCGTCCACCCCGCCCAGCACCAGCGCCACCCAGTCGCGGGCGGGCAGCTCGGCGTCCCGGGTCATGTCCCAGGCCGACGACCAGCACAGCGCGCGCGGCAGCGGGTCGGGGATGGCGCCGATCGACTCCTGCAGGGTGGCCAGCGAACGCTCGTCGAGCCGCAGCTTGGCGTAGGTCAGGTCGTCGTCGTTGACCAGCACGAGGTCCGCCACGGGGTGGCCGGCGAGCTCGGGCACCTCGGTCAGCTCGCCCTCGACGTCCAGCTCCACCCGGGTGCGCCGCGTCAGCCCCTCGGGCCCCTTGTCGTAGAGGCCCACGGCCAGCCGGTGCCGCCGCAGCACCGGGTGCTCGGGCACCGCCGTCTGCTGGATCGAGACGCGGGCGTACCGGCCGTCGTCGGACAGCTCCAGGACCGGCCGCAGCGTGTTCACCTGGCTGGTCTCCAGCCACTGCCGCGCCCACTCGGTGAGGTCGCGGCCCGTGCTCTCCTCCAGGGGGCCGAGCAGGTCGGCCAGCGTGGTGTTGCCGTACTCGTGGGTGCGGAAGTAGCGGCGGATCCCGGCCAGGAACTCGTCACGGCCGACGTAGGCCACCAGCTGCTTGAGCACCGAGGCGCCCTTGGCGTAGGTGATGCCGTCGAAGTTCACCTCGACCGCGGCGACGTCCACCATGTCGGCGGCGATGGGGTGGGTCGAGGGCAGCTGGTCCTGCGCGTAGGCCCACGCCTTCTCGGTGTTCGCGAACGTCGTCCAGGCGGTCGTGTACTCGGTGGCCTCGGCCTGGCACAGCGTGGAGATGTAGGTGGCGAAGGACTCGTTGAGCCACAGGTCGTCCCACCAGCGCATGGTCACCAGGTCGCCGAACCACATGTGCGCCAGCTCGTGCAGCACCGTCTCCGCGCGCCGCTCGTAGCGCGCCCGGGTGGCCTTGGACCGGAAGACGTAGTCCTCCAGGAAGGTCACCGCACCGGCGTTCTCCATCGCCCCGGCGTTGAACTCCGGGACGAACAGCTGGTCGTACTTGTCAAACGGGTACGGGTAGTCGAAGACCCGGTGGTAGAAGTCGAAGCCCTGCTTGGTGACCCGGAACAGCGCCTCGGGGTCGAGGTACTGCGCCAGCGAGGCGCGGCAGTACAGCCCCAGCGGGATGCCCTCGTGGGAGTCGGTCACCCGCGCGTAGGGGCCGGCGATCAGCGCGAGCAGGTAGGTCGACAGCCGCTTCGTCGGCGCGAAGTGCACCAGCTGGGAGCCGCCGGGGCCGGCCTCGACGGTGCGCTCGCCGGTGTTGGAGACGACCTGCCAGTCGAACGGCGCGGTGACGTGCACGGTGTAGGTGGCCTTCAGGTCGGGCTGGTCGAAGCAGGTGAACACCCGCTTGGCCTCGGCCGGCTCGAAGTGCGTGTAGAGGTAGACCTGCCCGTCCTCGGGGTCGACGAAGCGGTGCAGCCCCTCGCCGGAGTTGGAGTACCGGCAGTCGGCCTCGACGACGAGGGTGTTCTCCGCGGCCAGGCCCGGCAGCGGCAGGCCGCCCTCCTCGGTGTAGGCGGAGACGTCCAGCGGCTCGCCGTTCAGCGTGGCGGAGCGGACCTTCTCGGCGACCAGGTCGATGAAGGTGTCGGCCCCGGGCCGGCGGCAGGCGAACCGCACCGTCGTCGTCGACCCGAAGGTGTGCTCGCCGGGACGCCCGGCGCCGTCGGTCAGGTCGAACTGGACGTCGTAGCTGTCGACCGCCAGCAGTCGGGCGCGGGCGGCGGCGTCATCGCGGGTCAGGTTGGGTACGGCCACGCAGGGGAGCTTCCCACGGCCCTCCGACACGCCCCCGACCTGGACCGGGGGCACCACGCCCGGGCGACCGCGGGAACAACGGCTCCCCGGCCCGGCTTGGCACCGGCAGAGACGACCCGGCGCACCGACGCCGGGCAGGACGACGCGAGGAGCGGAACGCATGACCGAGGCAGTGCAGAGCGCGCCTGTGGAGGCCCGCGTGGACTTCTGGTTCGACCCGCTGTGCCCGTGGGCGTGGCTGACCAGCCGCTGGGTGCTGGAGGCGGCGAAGGTCCGCGACATCGACCTGCACTGGCACGTCATGTCCCTGGCGGTGCTCAACCGCGGCCGGGACCTGCCGGAGGAGTACCAGGAGATGATGGAGAAGGCGATCGGCCCGGTGCGGGTCGCGATCGCCGCGGCGCAGCAGCACGGCGACGAGGTCCTCGGCGACCTCTACACGGCCATGGGCACACTGCGCCACCACGAGGGCGTGGAGCTCGACGAGCTGGTCGCCCCCGCGCTGGAGCGGGTCGGCCTGCCGGCCTCGCTGGCCGAGGCCGCCACCTCCACCGAGTACGACGAGGCCCTCGAGAAGAGCCACCACGCGGGCATGGACCCGGTCGGCGACGACGTCGGCACCCCGGTCATGCACATCGACGGCGTGGCGTTCTTCGGCCCGGTCATCAGCAAGGTGCCCACCGGTGAGGCCGCCGGCAAGGCCTTCGACGGCGCCGTCCTGCTGGCCAACCTCCCCGACTTCTGGGAGCTCAAGCGCACCCGGCTCTCCGGCCCCGACATGGACTCCGTGCCGGCCGACGCCCTGGAGCTGACCGGCCGCCGCTGAAGGAGGACCCCGCTGCCCCCGCCGGCTCGCGGCGGGCCCCTGCAGCGGGGCCGGGGTGCGGCATCCTCAGCGGGTGCCGCACCCCCTCCGCCAGCGCATCCTGATCTCCGGCGCCAGCTCCGGTCTCGGCGAGGGCATGGCCCGCCGCTTCGCCGCGATGGGCCGCGACCTGGCGCTCGCCGCCCGCAGGTTCGACCGCCTCGAGGCCCTGCAGCGCGAGCTGCTCGCCGCCCATCCCGGCATCCGGGTCGAGGTCGCGGCGATGGACGTCGACGACGCCGATTCCGTCGCCACGGTCGTGCCGTCGCTGGCCGAACGGCTCGGCGGCCTGGACCGCGTGGTCGCCAACGCCGGCATCGGCAACGGGGTCGCCATCGGCACCGGTGCGGCGGCGACCAACCGGGCCATCCTGGCCACCAACGTGCTCGGCACCCACGCCCAGTGCGAGGCGGCGGTCGAGTGCTTCCGCGCCCAGGGCTCCGGTCACCTCGTCCTGGTCTCCTCGGTCGCCTCCGTCCGAGGCATGCGCGGCAGCCGGACGGCGTACGGCGCCAGCAAGGCGGCGCTGAACTCCCTCGCCGAGGGGATCCGCTCAGACCTCCTCGGCACCGGCATCCGCGTCACCACGGTGCTGCCCGGCTACATCGCCACCGACATCAACATCGGCCGCCGCGGCCCGTTCACCGTCGACCTGGACACCGGCGTCGACGCACTCACCGCGGCCATCGAGCGGGAGCCGGCGCGCGCCTACGTCCCCGGGTGGCCGTGGCGTCCGGTCGCCGGGCTGCTGCGGGTGCTGCCGCTGCCCGTCGTCCGCCGGGTCACCTGAAGAAGGACCCCGTCCTCCCCACCCTTCGCGAGCTCAGGGCGGGTCCCGGGACGGGGCCGACGGTGCCCTGCAGGGGTCCTTTCACTACCAGCAGATGCGCATCGGCCGGCGGCGGGCGTCGGTCGCGCCGTCCCCGACGCACTCCGCGGTGCCGTCGGCGATCCGCCGGGCGGACCAGGCGGCGGCGCAGGCGTCCAGCGCGTCCACGGCCGGCACCCGTGGCGGGGCCGACGCGAGCGCGTCGAGCACGTCCATCACCGGCTGCAGCGCCCGGATCCGCTGCGCCTGCCCGCGCGCACTCGACTTCGGGTCGCAGACCCGTCCGTCCAACGCGCGGAAGGCCAACTCGGGGTGCACCTCGACCACGCGCTCGGACGGCGGGTCGCCGAGCACGTCGTCGAGGCCCCGGATCGCCGCGACGAGCTGGAAGGACTGCGCCGACAAGGAACGGCCGCCCGTCGCCTCGACCGACAACTGCCGCGCCTCGGCGTAGTCACGGGCACGCAGGACGGCCCGGACCGGCGCGGGGAAGACCGAGCTGCCCGCTCGGCCCAGCCGCCGCCGCGCCTCGACGTCGCACAGCCGCACGCCGTCGTCCGACAGACCGATCGGCATGTCGATGCCGACCACCTCGACGTCCGGCACGGCGAGGACGGCGGCCGCGTCGGGCAGCGCCAGCAGCTCCACCGCCCGGCCGTCCAGCCGGGCACCGACCCAGGCGCCGCGCCACCCGTCGACACCCAGCACCGCCACCCGGGCAGCCTGACAGACTCGCCGCCATGCGCGTCTTCGTCGGGACCGACCACGCCGGCCTGGAGTTCAAGGAGCACCTCAAGCAGGCGCTCACCGACGCCGGCCACGAGCCGGTCGACTGCGGGGCGTTCGAGTACGACGCGCAGGACGACTACCCGCCGTTCTGCTTCGAGGTCGGCGAGCGGACGGTGACCGAGCCCGGCAGCCTCGGCGTGGTCATCGGCGGCTCCGGCAACGGCGAGCAGATCGCGGCCAACAAGGTGCCCGGGGTGCGCGCCGCGCTGGTGTGGAACCGCTCGACCGCGGAGCTCGCCCGCCAGCACAACGACGCCAACGTCGTCTCGATCGGCGCCCGCCAGCACAGCGTCGAGGAGGCCACCGAGCTCGTGCTGCACTTCCTCGCCACGCCCTTCAGCGGCGAGGAGCGGCACGAGCGCCGGATCGGCCTGATCAGCGACTACGAGCGCGACCGGCACCGCCCGGCCGGCGGGCTGCCGACGCGCGAGGAGCCGGTCTGACAGCGGTGTTCGTGCGGGTTGGGGGGTGACCACGAGGGCGCGTCGGCCGGTGGCGCCCGCTCGGGGCCCTGCTCGCCCGGCGTCGGGTCGGGCTCACCGACGCGAACCGCGTCCCTGGGCACGGCTGCCGAACACTTTCCAGCGAACCTCCACCCCTGCTTACACCTGTGAGCACGGGTGGAGCTTCCGCGGAGGTCCTGCACTCCTGCGGGCTCGCCGGCGGTCGCTGCCGTGCTCGACCCGGGGGTGGGGGAGCTGCGGGGCCGGCCGATCAGCGGTGTCGCCCCCGCACCACGGGTGCTGGAACGGCCCCGTGCATGGTCCGTCCCACCGCGAGCTTGCGAGTGGTGGGGGGAACGGGGGTCCTCCTAGAACTCGTCGGGGCACCACGGCGTCACCGGCCAGCGGAACGCCGTCGCGGCCTGGGTGACCGCACCCGGGCTGACCTCGGTGACCCGGCCGGCCCCCTGCAACGTCGCCAGCGACACCCCGCCGAGGTAGGCCGCGCCCAGCGCCTCGACGTCGAGCACGAGGTCGGGGTCGGCGTCGGTCTCGGAGCAGAAGGCGCCGGCCGGGTGGCCGACGAGGGCCCAGCGGCCGTCGTTCCAGGGGCAGAACCGGTCGCGCACCTCGAGCACCAGGTTGACCCGGGCCGGGTAGCGGCGGGCGGCCAGCGCGCGGCCGACGTCGACCAGCCGCACCCACAGCGCGTCGTACGGCTGCGCGCGCAGCGCCCGTGGCTCGGCCAGCAGGTGCCGCAGCGGGTCGTCCGGCGAGGCGGTCGGCGCCCGCATGGTGCGCACGAGGTCCAGCGCCAGCAGGAACCGCCACAGCGACGCGTACGCCGGCGTCGTCAGGGAGCGCACCTCCTCGACGAGGACAGTGCCGTCGGGCTGGCCGTCGTCGGTCCACGCCGACCGGACGCGGTAGGTGGCGTAGCCGGTCACCGTGCCGTCGGGCTCGACGTGCCGCAGGAAGCGCCGCTCGGACGCGCCGTGGCGCCGGGCCGGGTCGTCCTCCAGGCCGCGGTCCCACCAGCGGGCGTCGCGGGCGAGGTTGCCGGGCACGAACCGGCGGACCCGGTCGTGCAGGCCCACGGCGGCCGCGCGGAAGTCCTCGACGCCGACCGGCTCGACCCGCCCCGCGCCGAGGTCGACGTCCGGCCGCAGCGCCAGCCGGGCGACGTCGCCGGAGAGGTTGCCGCGCTCGGTGGCCGGCGCGTAGCCGAAGCGGCCGTAGATCGAGGACTCCGAGGCCCACAGCGCCGCGACCGGCTCGCGCCCCTGCTCGTGGAGCTCGGTGAGCTGGCGCCGCATCACCGCGGTGAGCACGCCGCGCCGCCGGTGGCTGGGCGCGACGCTCACCCAGGTCACGGCGGCACAGGGGACGACGCCGCCGGGCACGGTCAGCTCCCGGCTGTGGACGCCGGACGTCGCGACCACCCGGCCGCCCTCCCACAGCCCGAGCGAGCGGTCCAGCTCCGCGTGCGCGGGGACGGCGTCGACGAAGGACGCGGGCGGATCCTCGGCGAACGCGGTGAAGAAGGCCCGGCTGAACGACGGCCAGTCCTCGGGTGTGGCGGGACGCAGCTGGTCGGCGAGGTCGGTCACCCGAGCTGTCTACCCGGTCCCGTCCCGAGGCTCGCGGGCCCCCTGCAGGGTCCCGCCGCGAGCGTGCGAGCCGCGGGGGGCAGGGGGTCCTTCTCCGAGGCGTGAGGAGGACGGGGTCCTCTGTCAGCGGACCACCGTGGCACCGGCGGTCAGGGTCCCGGGCGCCACCTCGGTGCGGCCGGCGTCCCGCACGACGACGTCCATCGCGGCCACCTCGTCCGGCCGGCCGCCCAGCACGACGACCCGACCGTGGGGGATGCCGAAGGCGGCCAGCGCGGCGTGCACGGCCTGCGCGGCGGCCTTGTGCCGCGACATCGACACGTTGGTGTTGAGGAGGACGCGGACCTCGGGAGCGTCGTCGGGTTCCACGGTGGTGACCTCCCGGTCGGCGGTGCGGGTGGGCGAGGGGCGCCGGTCAGGCCCGAGCGTGGCGGACATCCGCCGGGTGTATTCGGACCGCCGCGCCCCTGCGATCGCCCGAACAGCTCGCGGTCGCGACAGGCGGCCCGCTGTCCAGGGCCGTTGCGTCGTTAGGGTCGCCGGGAGCCGGGCGCGGCCACCGCCGTCGCGCTCCCGCGTGACCGTGCGCCCGGCCGGGGGGAGGGAGCCGTGCGCTCTCCGACGGTGCCCATCGCCGTGACCGTGGTGTTGCTGGTCAGCGGCTGCGGCGCGGCCTCGGGCGACGAGGCCGGGCAGGGCGCCGGTGTGGCGACCTCCGCGCCCGACGCCCGCCTCACCCTCGTGGCCGACGAGGACCCCGTCGCCTCGGCCGCCTCCGCCAGCCGGGCCCTGTTCGACAGCGCGGACGTCGTCGTCGTCGCCCGCGACGGCGACGCGGCCGGCACGCTGCTGGGCGCCTCGGCGGCCACCGGCCTCGGCGTCCCGCTGCTGCTGGAGCCGGCCGGCGGCGGCGCCGCCGACGCGCTGAGCGGCGAGCTGGAGCGCCTCGGCACGACGACGGTGCTCGCGGTCGGGGCCGCCGAGGGCGGCGCCGGCGGTGAGGGCGGCCCCGAGGTGGTCGCCGTCCCCGCCGCCCCGGACGCCGTCGCCGAGGTCACCGGGCTGGAGCTGGGCGAGGCGCAGCAGGTGGACGCCGACGACGCGGTGGCCGCGGTCGCCGAGCTGGACCCCGAGCAGCCGACCGCGCTGCAGCCCTCCGGCACCGAGCCGGCCGGGAGCGAGGCGGGGGACGGCGAGCTGCCCGCCGTCGAGCGCGCCGAGCCGCTCGAGGACACCGTCGTCGTGACCACCGGCGCCCCCGAGGCGCTGGCCGGCGTGGCCACCGCCCGGGCGGCCGGGGCCCGGGTGCAGCTGAGCCCCCCCGACCCGCGCGGCTCCGCCGAGCTCGTCGACCTGCTGGGCGAGCAGCAGCCCGGGACCGTGGTGGCGCTCGGCGCCGGGTTCGGCGCCGAGGAGGGGCTGGACTGGAAGCTCGAGACCGCTGCCACCGGCCGGCAGCTGCCCGGCGGGGGCCAGTTGCTCTTCCCGCAGCACTTCCTCGTCGCCCTCTACGGCAGCCCGGGCACCGGCGCGCTCGGCGTGCTGGGCGAGCAGGACCTGCCGGCCTCGGTCGAGCGGGCGCAGGCCCACGCGGCCGACTACGAGCCGCTGGTGCAGGACGCCACCGTCGTCCCCGCCTTCGAGGTCATCGCCACCGTCGCCTCCTCGGTGGCCGGGCCGGACGGCAACTACTCCACCGAGCTGCCGGTCGAGGAGCTGCGGCCCTGGGTCGAGGCGGCCGGCGAGGCGGGCATGTACGTGGTCATCGACCTGCAGCCCGGGCGCACCGACTTCGTCACCCAGGCCGAGCAGTACCGCTCGCTGCTGGAGCTGCCGCACGTCGGGCTGGCACTGGACCCGGAGTGGCGGCTCGGCCCGGGCGAGGTGCACCTGACCCAGATCGGATCGGTGTCGATCGACGAGGTCAACCGGGTCGTGACCTGGCTGGCCGACCTGACGCGGGCGGAGGACCTGCCGCAGAAGCTGCTGCTGCTGCACCAGTTCCGGGTCGACATGATCCCGGACCGCGACCGGCTGGACACCTCCCGCGACGAGCTGGCGCTCATGGTGCACGCCGACGGCCAGGGCGGTCAGGGCGACAAGCAGGCGACCTGGCGGACGCTGCGGCAGACCGAGCCCGACGACGTCGCCTGGGGCTGGAAGAACTTCTACGACGAGGACCAGCCGATGCTCAGCCCGGAGGAGACGGTCGCCGTCGAGCCGCGCCCGGACTTGATCAGCTACCAGTAGCCGGGACCTCCCGTTCCGTCGGTGTCCTGTGGTGAGCTGTCGCGGCCCAGGCCCGAGGAGGACCCGTGACGACCGTGCTCACCGACGAACTGGACCCGCGACTGCTCGAGCACCGGCGGGAGCTGACCGGCTACTGCTACCGGATGCTCGGGTCGGCCTTCGACGCCGACGACGCGGTGCAGGAGACGATGGTCCGTGCCTGGCGGGGCCTGGCCGACTTCGAGGGCCGCTCGGCGCTGCGCTCCTGGCTGTACCGGATCGCCACGAACGTGTGTCTCGACCAGCTCTCCGGCCGGCAGCGGCGGGCGACGCCCATGGACCTCTCCGGCTCGCCGTGGCAGCCGGTGGAGGCCTCGCTGGCCGCCCGCCGCCCGGGGACGGCGTGGGTGGAGCCGGTGCTCGACCGGCAGGTCGTCTCCGAGGACGCCGACCCCGCCGAGCAGGCCGTGCAGCGGGAGTCGATCCGGCTGGCCTTCGTCTCCGCGCTGCAGCACCTGCCGCCGCGCCAGCGGGCCGTGCTGCTGCTGCGCGAGGTGCTCCGCTGGCGGGCCGACGAGGTCGCCCAGCTGCTCGACACCACGGTCGCGTCGGTCAACAGCGCGCTGCAGCGGGCCCGCGCCACGATGGCCGAGGTCGGCGGCGAGGAGGAGACCGAGCCGCTGGACGACGTCCACCGCGCCCTGCTCGAGCGCTACGTCGACGCCTTCGAGCGCTACGACGTCGAGGGCCTCGTCGGGCTGCTGCACGAGGACGCCACCCAGCACATGCCGCCGTTCGCCATGTGGCTGCGCGGCCGGGCCGACATCGGCACCTGGATGCTCGGCCCGGGTGCGAAGTGCCGCGGCTCCCGGGTGCTGCCGACCCTCGCCAACGGGGCGCCGGCCTTCGCCCAGTACCGCCCCCGCGCCGGCGGCGGGCACGAGCCGTGGGCGCTGCACGTGCTCGAGGTGCGCGCCGGCCGGGTCGCGCACATCTCCAGCTTCCTGGACCTCGACAACGACCTGTTCCGGCGGCTCGGCCTGCCGGTCGAGCCGCCCGCCTGAAACAGGACCCCCTCGCCCCCACCGCTCGCAGCGACGGTCAGCGGACCGCGGCCCCGGCCACGTCCGCGTACAGCTGCGTCATCCGGTCGACCAGCCGTTCGTGCGAGCGGCCCGCGGCCAGCCGGCGGCCGCGGGCGCCCAGCCGCCGGGCCGCCTCCGGGTCGAGCAGCAGCGACACCAGCGCCCGGGCCAGGTCCTCGGCCTCGCCCGGGCGCACCAGCAGCCCGCTGCCGCCGTCCTCGACCAGGTCGGGCAGCCCGCCCACCCGGCTGGCGACCACCGGCACGCCCGCGGCCATGGCCTCGCACACCACCAGCGGGGAGCCGTCGGACCGGGAGGGCACGGCGAGCACGTCGAGGCCGGCGAGCAGGCGCGGCACGTCGGAGCGGTACCCGGTGAAGGTGACCGCGCCGGCCAGCCCGAGCACCGCCGCGCGGTGCTCGAGGTCCGGCCGCAGCGGCCCGTCGCCGACCACGAGGAACCGCGCCTGCGGAACGACGGCCGACACCAGCGCGGCGGCGCGCAGGAAGACGTCGACGCCCTTCTCCGGGACCAACCGGCCCACCAGCCCGACCACCGGCCGCCCCGGGTCCGGGGGAGCACTGCCGGCGGCGGGCGGCGCGGCCGCGGTCGGCAGCAGCACCTCCACCCGCTCCGGCGCGACCCCGTAGCCGGTCACCAGCAGGTCGCGGATGGCCGAGGAGACGGCGACCACCCGGTCGGCGTGCCGGTAGACCAGGCCGCTCACCGCGCGCGCCCGGCGGTCCCGCCATGGCCCCTCGGTGTGCTCGGTGACCACGAGCGGCACCGGCTGGTCGTGGACGGCGTGCGCGGCGGCGGCCGCGCTGGCGAACAGGTGGGCGTGCACGACGGCTGGCCGCAGCTCGGCGACCAGCCGCGCCAGCGCGCGCTCGTACCGGCCGCTGACCCGCCGCTTGACCAGCTCGTCGAGCAGGACGGTCACCGGCACCCCCGCGTCGGCGAGGGCCGCGGCGCGGATCCCGCCCACCGAGCAGGCCACGTGCACCGGCCACCCGCGCCGGCGCAGCGCGACGGCGAGGTCGACGACGTAGCGCTCGGCGCCGCCTCCGTCGAGGGAGTCGATGACCAGGAGCACGGACAGCGGCGGAGGGGTCCCGGCACGGGGCGGGGGATCGGAGGCGCGCAGCCGGGAGCCGGTCATGAGGCACTCCGGAGGACGGCGGGACCCGCGGCTCGGGCCCGCCGACCATAACCGCTCGGCGCCGTCCCGGAACCCCGCCCGGGCGCCGTTCCGGTCCCGCAGCCCGCGTGCGCGAGGCTGGGGTCCCGGCCCTGACCAGGCCACCCGTCCCGACGGCACGATGCAGGGAGACCCCGATGCCCACCACCCCGCCCGGGGTCGTCGACCGCGCCGGCCGGCGCTACCCCCTGGACGAGCCGCGCTGGTGCGGCGACGACGGGTCGCCGCTCATGGTGGAGCCGCTGCCCGGCATCACCCGGGACGCGATCGACCCGACCGTCCGCTCGCAGTGGCGGTACCGGGCCGCGCTGCCGCTGCCCGACCTGCCGCCGGTCACCCTGGGCGAGGGCCGGACGCCGCTGCTGCCGCGGCGCCTCGCCGGGCTGGACGTCGCGGTCAAGGTCGAGGCGGTCAACCCCACCGCCAGCTTCAAGGACCGCGGGGTCTCCGTGATGGTCAGCGCCCTGCGCGCCCAGGGCGTGACCGCGCTGCTGGAGGACTCCAGCGGCAACGGCGGGTCCTCGGTGGCGGCCTACAGCGCGGCCGCCGGCATCGACGCGCTCATCCTCGCCCCGGCGTCGACGTCGTCGGCCAAGGTCCTGCAGAGCCGGCTGCACGGCGCCACGGTCGAGCTCGTCCCGGGGACCCGGCAGGACACCGCCGACGAGGCCGTCCGCCGGTCGCGGGAGCGCTTCTACGCCAGCCACAACTGGCACCCGATGTTCCTCCAGGGCACCAAGCTGATCGCCTACGAGATCTGGGAGGACCTCGGCTTCACCGCGCCGGACGCCGTCGTCCTCCCGACCGGCGCGGGCAGCCTCGTGCTCGGCTGCGCGATCGGGTTCGCGGAGTTGCAGCGGGCCGGTGAGATCGCGCGCGTGCCGCGGATCCTGGTGTCCCAGCCCGCCCAGTGCAGCCCGCTGGTCGAGGCGCTGGCCGCCGGTCGCGAGACCGTCGAGCCGCGCACCTGGGAGCCGACGATCGCCGAGGGCACCGCCATCGCCCGGCCGGTCCGCGACCGCGAGGTGCTCGCGGCCGTCCGGGACAGCGGCGGGGCGGCCACCGTGGTCCGGGAGGAGGACCTGCGCGCCGCGACCCTGGCGCTGGCCGCGACCGGCCTGTACGTCGAGCCCACGTGCGGTCAGGTCGTCCCCGCGCTCGGGCAGTTCGTGCGGGAGGGGCTCGTGTCGGCCGGCGACAGCGTCGTCCTGGTCCTCACCGGCTCCGGCCTCAAGGCGAGCGACGCGATGGCCCGGCTGCTGGCCGAGGAGGGAGGGGCCGGGGCGGAGGGCGGGTGACGGGGACCGACCGGCGTGGGGATGCTGGCTTACCCGAGGGGGGTGTTCCCCCTGCTCGGCGCCTGGTCGGGCAGCCGACTGCCTGCACCCGTCGTCGCCGGCGGTCGTGCGGGCGCGGGGGCGCCGTACGTCGACGAGCGACCCCGGTTCGCGCTGGTGGCCGGCAGACCAGAGCAGTCGGCGGACCTAGCGTCGGCCATCGGCAGCCCGTCCGGGCGCCGGGTCCCGACGAGCGGGAGGACGCACCGACATGTCCCGCAGGACCCTCACCACGGTGGCCCTCGTCGTCCTCGTGTGGACGGCGATGCTGTCCTTCGGCGGCGTGGCCGCCGAGACCGTGATGCTCTACCCGAACGTCTTCGGCGACCCTCCGGCGTCACTGGACCGGGCCCGCGAGTTCCTCGTCGCCGGCGGCCCCAGCGACTACTTCCCCCCGCTGGGCGCCACGGTCGTGGTCAGCAGCCTGGTCGCGACGGTTGTGACGTGGCGGGAGCCGCGGCTGCGCTGGTGGGTCGTCGGCGCGGCCGCGGTGTTCATCGCCTGCGAGTTCCTCTTCTCGGTGGCGTTCTTCTGGCCGCGCAACGAGATCATGTTCGTCGACCCGGTCGGCACCCATCCGCCGGAGTACCTGCGTCAGGTCGCCGAGGAGTTCGTCGCCGGGCACCGGGTGCGCCTCGTCGGCGGCGCGGTGACCTCCGCCCTGGCGTTCACCGCGCTGCTGCGGTGGGTCCGCGGGAGCGCCCCCGCCCCGGCCGAGCGTGTCGAGGTCGATCGATGACCCCCGTCCGCTCGGCGTCTCGTGGCTGGTCCCCGGCAGCGGAGGGGTCACGCGTTCGAGGTCCCTCGAAGCGCAGGTCAGGGTTGGTAGCCCGCCGGGGGGCGGCGCGGGTCGGTCATGGTCCCCGGCACGGGCCGCCCGTCCAGGAAGCTGCGGACGGCCTCGACGACCCGGGCGGGGGCGTCGACGTGGACGTCGTGGCCGGCGCCGTCGAGGTGGACGAGCCGACTGTCGTCGAAGGCGTCGAGGTAGCCGGTCGCCGCCTCCCAGCCCAGGTAGTCGCACTGGCCCTTGACCACCAGTGCCGGCACATCGGTGTCCTGCAGCTGGGCCCGGGTGTCGGGCTCGGGTGGGTGCCGCCAGGACTGCGGCACCTGGTTGGCGTAGAACCCCAGTCCGTGCAGGGCCGGGCCGGTGCGTCCGGGGCAGTGCAGCGCCGGGAGCGTGGCGGCGTAGACCCGGTCCTGGCGGGCGTCGAGCTCCTGGTCGCCGGCGAAGGCGTGCGCGGCCGCGGGGTCGACCTGGACCAGGGCGTAGGCCAGCAGCGCCCGCGGGTGCAGCAGCAGCCGGTGGACCTGCCACTGCTGTGCCGGGGTCAGGCGCGCCTGCGGCCGGCCGCCCACGCCGTGCTCCGCCAGCCCGCCGGGGGAGAGGAACACCGCCCGCTCGACGCGATCCGGGTGCTCGGCGGTGTAGGCCGCCGCCAGGTACGCGCCGTAGGAGTGCCCGACCAGGATCACCCGCTCGGCTCCGATCCGGCGTCGCACCTGCTCCAGGTCGGCCACCGCCAGTGCGGTGGTGTAGAGACGCGGGTCCGCCAGGCGGGTGGAGCGGCCGGTTCCGCGCTGGTCGTAGGCCCACACGTCGTGCCCGTCGACGGCCAGCGGAGCCAGGGCGTCGAGCAGGCCGGCGGTGTCCGGGACGCCCGGGCCGCCGTGCAGCGCGAGGACCGGGGCCTCCTCGGCGTCGCCGTCGCCCCGCACGACCCCGAAGGCCAGCTCGGAGCCGTCCTCCAGCACCCACGTGCCGGCGTCCGGCGGCGACCGCGGCGCGCGACGGGGGTCGTCCATCGGGAGGAGCACGCCGACCAGCGTGGCGGCGACGACGAGCACCCCCGCGAGGCGAGCGGCCGCTCGCCGCCAGGGGGTCCGGGTCCGCAGGAGGAGGCGGCAGGCCAGGAGCCACAGGACCACGGCGGCGAGCGTGCCCACCGCGAGGAACCAGGCCGGCTCGGTGGTCACCGCGGCGGCGGCGAGGGTGCCGGCCCACCACGCCAGCAGGCACCCGCCGAGCGCCCCGAGCCAGGTCAGCGCACGGAACACCCGCGCCAGGCGTCCTCGGCCGGCTGCCATCCCGCTCTCACCGCCGCTCCTGCCGGGTGACGCCCCGGCCCGGCCGCCAGGACTCGATGACCAGGTGGTCCGCCGGCTCCCCGAGGCGGACGACGACGACCTCGCCGACGTCCGCGCGGAACAGGTGCGAGGGCGCCCCCTCGCCGGCGTCGCCGCCGTTGACGGCCGCGACGAGGGGGGGTCGGTGACCTCCTCGGCCCGGCCGGCCACCTTGGCGTCACCGGTCCAGGCGGGCGGGTCCACCGACCCGCTGTGCAGGGCGAAGCGGGGGTCGCGCAGCAGGTCCAGCGCCTTCCGGGATCGCCACAGGCAGCCGATCCACAGCTCCCCGTCGGTGAAGTCGACCTCGACGCCGCTGACCCGGGGGGAGCCGTCCTGGCGCAGGGTGGCCAGGACCTGGTGCCGGGACCGGCCGAAGAACTCGCGGGCGCGGGCCGCCAGTTCCGGGGCCTCGTCCTCGACTTGCTGCCAACCGGACATCGTCATCCACCTCCGTGAGCAGAGAGCGGTCGCCCCCGCCCGGGGGAGCGGTGCAGTCGTCCGGGGTCGGGTGCCGGCATGGCCTCCTCCTGTGCGCTTCAGGCGCGCGGCGCGACGGTCGTCTCGCAGGCGGTCGCGAGGACCGCGGCGAGGGCGGCGCGGGCGTAGGCGTCCGCGTCGGCGCAGGTGAGCGGTTGCCGGAGCAGCACCCGCAGGTGGTACAGCGGGGCGGTCGCCGACACGAGCAGCCGGTGGGGGTCGGTGCCGGCGGGGACCTCGCCGCGGGCGACCGCCCGGTCGACGACGAGCGTGCACCGCCGGTAGCGGTCGGCCCAGAACCGGCTCAGCGCCTCGGCCGCTTCCGGCGTGCGGAACGACGCGGCGATCACGGCTCCCGTGGGCGACGGCTCGACCGTCAGCGCGTCGCAGACCTGCCGGTTGATCGCGATCAGGTCCCCGGCGAGGGATCCGGTGTCCGGTGGGCGCCAGTCGTCCTCGGTGCCCAGGTCGAGCAGGTCGACCAGCAGCATGGCCACGCTGCCCCAGCGCCGGTAGACGGTGGTCCGGTGCACGCCGGACCGGTCGGCGACCGCCTCGATGCTCAGCGCGTCGTAGCCGCCCTCGGTGAGCAGGGCATCCACCGCGGCCAGGACGTCGGCGCGAACTCGCGCGGTTCGACCGCCCGGTCGTCGGCTCGGACGCGCAGCAGCCACTCGACAACCGTAATGCGACTTCCGTAGCTTTAGCGCTCTGGTCGCCGCGGTTCCAGGGGAAGGGAGGCGGCCATGCCCGTGACGGAGTACGACGTCGGGCCGGGCGCCTACGGGGTCGCCGTCGGTGCGGACGGCGCGGTGTGGGCGACCCTGGTCGAGCGCGGCGAGCTGGTGCGGCTCCACCCCGATGGGCGCACCACCCGGATCTCCCTGGACGGCGATCAGAGCCGACCGATGGTGCCGGCCCTCGGACCCGACGGCGCGGTGTGGTTCACCCGGGGTGACGGTCGGATCGGGCGGGTCGACCCGTCCGGGACCGTCTCCTCGGTGCCGGTGCCCACCCCGACCGGCTGGCCGTACGGGCTGTGCGTCGGTCCCGACTCCGCCCTCTGGTACACCCTGCTGTCCGCGGACCGGATCGGCCGTCTGGCGCTCGACGGCACGATCGACGAGTTCCCGCTGCCCGGGGGTGGGATGCCCTCCATGATCACGGCCGGGCGCGACGGTGCGCTCTGGTTCACCCTCAACAGGGCCGACACCGTCGGCCGGATCACCCCCGACGGCGACGTCACCACCTGCGCGCTGCCCACCGCCGGCGCGGCTCCGGTCGGCATCCACGCCGGCCAGGACGCCGTGTGGTTCGCCGAGATCGGCGCCGGCCAGATCGGGCGCATCGATCCCGACGGCAGGATCGAGGAGTTCCCCCTCCCCGACCGCGCGAGCCGACCGCACGCCGTCGCCGCCACCCCCGAGGGAGGGTGCTGGGCGACGCTGTGGGCGCGCAGTTCAGTGGTGCGGCTCGACCGCGACGGACGGGTCGTCGACGAGGTGGCCCTCCGGCCGGGAGCCGAGCCGCACGGCCTCGCCCTGGCGGACGACGGGTCGCTGTGGGTCGCGCTGGAGGCGGGCTCCCTCGCGCACCTCACCTGCTCGCGCGATCCGTCCCCGGCCGCAGGACGACAGGACCGCACGTGATGGCGCACCGGCGAGCTCCGCGTCATCGTCGCGGGCTCCTGGTGTGCTGCACGACGGCGGCGAGGACGCCCGCGAGCGTGCCCAGCACCGTGGACCGGACGACCTCGAACGCGCCGACGAGCACGGCGAGACCTCCGCCGCCGGGACGGGTCCCGAGGGCCACGGAGAGGACGACGAGCACGACGCCGGAGACGGCGCCGGCCAGCGTGAGGGTGAGCACCGGCCGCGGCACCCGGAGGAGCCCGACGCCGCCGATCCAGACCGCTGCCACGAGCCCGAGGACCAGCAGGGCCGTGGGGACCGCGCCGAGCGCGTCGGAGGCGCCGGTGAGCTCGGCCACGGGGAACAGCAGCGCGAGGGCGCCCAGCCCCAGGACCACCGGCCAGCTCACCGGCTCCGACGCCTGCGGACCGGGAGGGGAGCCGGGCCCTGCCATGCGGCCGATGGTGGGCAGCGCCGACGGGCGGCACATCGGCGGACAGGCGTCACCACGGGTCGCCGTCGATCGACGTCGTCGGCGTCCCTGGCGCGACCGTGGCGATCGATGCGCGGGGATGTCCGGAGGCTGCGGGGATTCCTACGCTGACCTCGTGTCCGACTCGAGGGACGTGCCCGCGAGCGGTGGCCCCGGTGGGGTGGACCGGCGGCTGACCGACGGACTGCTCGCGACGACGCAGACCCTCACCGTGGCACTGGTCATCGCCGCAGACCTGGAGCGGACCGGCCGGGCCACCGCCGGCGCCTACCTGTTCGCCGTCGGCTTCGGTGCGCTGGTGCTGGCCGGCCGGCGCGCTCCGCGTCTGGTCCTGGCGCTGACCGTCCTCGGCGTCTTCGTCTACTACTCCCGCGACTTCCCGCCGATCGGCATCGCGTTGCCCGCCGTCGCCGCCCTGTACCGGGCGGCCGAGGTCGGTGCCCTGCGCTGGGCTGTCGGGTCGGGTGCGGTGCTGGTCGGCGTGGCCGCGTGGGCCCGGGTGCACGACGGCCTGCCCACGACGTACCTGCTCAGCTACGAGCTGCTCACCAATGCCGCGCTCGTCGCCGCCGCGATCGCCCTCGGCGTCAGCGTCCGCGCCCGCCGGGAGACACGGTCGCACCAGCAGCGGCTCCAGGAGCTGACGGCCGCCGAGCAGGTCCGCGAGGCCGAGCGCCGGCTGCAGGCCGAGCGGGTGCGCATCGCCCAGGACCTGCACGACTCGGTCGGTCACGCGATGTCGGTGATCGCCCTGCACGGCCACGTCGCCGCCGAGGCCATCGGGCGCGACGACGACGCCGCCCGACGCGCGGTCGAGCAGATCGGTGCGGCGACCTCGGCCCAGCTGCGCGAGCTGCGGGCCACCGTCAAGCTGCTGCGATCTCCCGCGGCCGACCTCGAGCGCGGAACGGTGGGCCTGTCCGGACTCGGGCGTCTGGTGGCCGCCGCCCGGGATGCCGGGGTGGACGTCGACCTCGACGTCTCCGTCGACGACGGCTGTCTCGACGGGGCGATCGAGGCGGCGGCCTACCGGATCGTGCAGGAGTCGCTCACCAACGTCATCCGGCACTCCGGGGCCACCCACGCGGCGGTCACCGCCGGTGTCCGTGGGGGCCGGCTGGAGCTGCTGATCGCCGACGACGGCCCGGGCCGCTGCCCGGTCGAGCCGGCCCGGTCGGAGGGCGGGCACGGGCTGGTCGGCATGCGGGAGCGTGCCGCCGTGCTCGGCGGGCAGCTGCGCGCCGGGCGCGGAGAGGGTGGCGGGTTCGTGGTGCAAGCGGTGCTCCCGGTGAGGCTGGGCTCGTGATCCGGGTCGTGCTGGTCGACGACCAGGAGGTGGTGCGCACCGGGCTGCGGGCCCTGGCCGAGCGCGACGGCGACATCACCGTCGTCGGGGAGGCCGGGACCGGTCGTGCGGGG
The DNA here is from genome assembly GCF_053502545.1 of Geodermatophilus sp. URMC 65. Classification (NCBI taxonomy): domain Bacteria; kingdom Bacillati; phylum Actinomycetota; class Actinomycetes; order Geodermatophilales; family Geodermatophilaceae; genus Geodermatophilus; species Geodermatophilus sp. URMC 65. Next base: position 1,158,584 of record NZ_CP199954.1, on the reverse strand, counting down.
CTGAGCCGGGTCCGCGAGCTGCACCCCGAGGTCGTCCTCATGGACATCCGCATGCCGGAGATGGACGGCCTGCAGGCAACCCGCGAGATCGTCGCCGACCCGCAGCTGGACGACGTCCGGGTGCTGGTGCTCACCACCTTCGACGAGGACGAGCTGGTGTTCGAGGCCATCCGCGCCGGCGCCGCCGGCTACCTGCTCAAGGACGTCTCACCGACCGACCTCCGCTCGGCGGTCCGCGTGGTCGCCGCGGGGGAGTCGCTGCTGTCCCCGGCGGTCACCGGGACGGTGCTGCGGTCGCTGGCCGAGCGGCTGCAGGCCACGGTGGACGACACGCCCCTGCAGGTCCTCACCGAGCGGGAGCGGGAGGTGCTCGCGCTGGTGGGACGGGGCCTGTCCAACGAGGAGATCGCGCGGGAGCTGTTCCTCTCCCCGGCGACGGCCCGCACCTACGTCTCCCGGCTGCTGACCAAGCTCGGCGCCCGGGACCGCGCCCGCCTGGTCGTGCTCGCCTACGAGACCGGACTCGTCGTCCCGGGGAGATGAGGACCCACGCGGGTTCCGACCGTCGGTACTCCAGGAACACCACGCCATCGGCGGAGCGGCGCACCGCCGGCGGGGCGAACCGGGCGGTGGGCGCGGTTCCGCGGGCGCGGGGGGTACCCCGCGCCCGCGGAGGAGCCGATCACCCAGCGGGGACCCTGTCGAGGAACCCGAGCACGGTCTGCAGCCGCCCCTGGGCGTCGCTGACCGCGACATCGGAGCCGACGACGGGCGCCTCGTCGTCCTCCGGCGCGCCGGCCGGCCGCAGGTCCCAGGTGAACCGCACCAGGTCGTGGTGGGCGTCCACCGGGCCGGCGAGGCGGAAGACGAAACCGGGGAACCGGGCCTGCGCCGCGGCGATGGTGGCGTCGATGGCCTCGCGCCCGCGGGCGTCGACCAGCGGGTCGACGTACCGGGCGTCCTCGGTGTACAGCTCGTCGACCGCCTGACGCCGTGCGGCGGGGTCGGTCGTGTTCCAGGCCGCGATGTAGCGCTCGGCCAGGACGGTGGCATCACTCAGGACGGCGGTCATGACACTGCTCCGATCGTCGAAGGAGATGGGGGAGGAGGGTGGGCCACGCCGGACCGCCCGCGGTGCCCGGGACCGGGACGCGGGCGGCGCGGTCAGCAGTGGGAGCGGGCGTACCGGCCGGCTCCCTGCCAGACGGCGAAGGCTGCCACGACGGCGGCCTGCAGCACGATCCAGCCGGTGCCGACAGCGGTCGGCGTGCCCCAGCCGGTGACGGCCGCGGTGGTGCTGGCGGCCACCCACAGCAGGTTGCCGATGACGACGGCGTCGACCTCGTTGGGGCGGAGCGTCGTCCGCCGGGCGACGAGCCAGACGGCGACGGCGAAGGCGAGCAGGAAGACGCCGGTCCCGGCGAGCGTCCCGGGCGGCAGGCCGAGCATCCCGTCGAGGACGGGCGCGGCAGCGAGGTAGCCGACGCCGTTGAGGCCGGTGACCGCCGCATCGACCCTCAGGGCCAGTCGCAGCAGGCGGTCGGGCCGGGCGCAGTCGGGTCTGCCGGTCGACGTGACCGGACGGGACCCGGAACGGGAGTAGTCGATCTCGGTCATGCCGCAGAGGCTAGGAAGCCGGGTCCGGCCGCCACATCGGTCCAGAGCCGTCATCGCGGGCCGTCGAGGAGCGACAGTTCACGGCCGTGCTCGGCTGCCGCGGCGCCGGACGGGGGCCGTCCGGGAACGGGTCGCGGCCGTGTACGACGGCGTACGGGACCGTCGTCACCGGTCGACTCCGGTCGGATCCCGGTGGACCGTGCCGGCCCTGAACGGGACCGTCGCGACCACCATGTGCTTCCAGGTCGTCGCCGTAGCGCGGGCCGACCGGCAGGTGCTGGGCATCGGTCACGTCGTCGAGCAGACGACCCGGTCCGGCCGCCGTCGTCCCGCCCTGGGGCGGGTCGCGGTGCTCAGTTGCCGTGCGGTGCGGCTCGGTAGGCGCCGGCCGTGCCCCGCTCGCCCGCCGGGCGGTGCGCCCGGGCCTGCTCGAGCTTCTCCTGGCGACGCGCGAAGACGACCGTCCCGATCAGGAAGAGCCCGGAGAGGATGAGCACGACGGCGGTGAACGCGTTCATGAACGGCAGGTCCACCCCCACCAGGGCGAGCACGCCGAGCGCGACCAGCACCAGGGCGGCCAGCACCGCTCCGGCGGCGCGCAACGGGCTCTTGGCGACCTCCTCGACGCCCTCCTGCGCCTTGTCCTTGGCATAGTCCAGCGGCTTCTTCGCCCAGGAGAACCGCGTGGCCAGCACCGCCAGGCCGGCAGCGACCAGCACGAAGCCGGGACCGGGCAGCACGAGCAGCGCGATGCCGGCGAGGGTCAGCAAGCCGCCGAGGACGGCGATGACGGTGGTCTTCACCGTTGGGTGGTGCCCAACTCATCGACTCGTCATGCGACACCGCCCGGCCGCGTCTCGGACACCACCCTCAGTGCTGCTGGGTGCCGACCGGCGGCTGGATCCGCGGTGCCTGACGAGCAGCGGACTGGCGAGGAGGCCACCTCCACCAGCTCCCTGCTCGCATCGATCGGCGGTGGCGTCGTGGCGGCGATCGGTTCAGCTTCGCGGGGACGTCCGGGGCGACGGACGGCGACGTTGAGCTCGGTGGGGACGACTCCGGTCCGCTCAGCGATGCGCTCGCGCACCGGCGTGACCTGTCGCTGGTCGTGAAGCGGGTCCCGTGGGGGCTGAACGAGGGCCCTCGCCTGGCCGTATCGCTCCGCCCGGCGGGACCTGTCCATGACCTGTACTGGGGAGAACAGGGATCTAGAGGGGCGGGAACGGGCCCTCGGAGGGGCGTCCACCGTCCCTTCAGGGAGCCTGACAGCTCCTCTGCGCTGCGAAACGCGTGGAGCGGGTGACGGGAATCGAACCCGCATGGCCAGCTTGGAAGCTATGGCTCCTGATGCTTCCCTTTGCTGGTTGGCGGGCTATTCGCCCTACGTCGTGCCTTCCATGTGCCTCAAGCCCCGTTGACAGGGAGAAGTGGAGAGGTAACTGATGTGCGGCAGCCGCCGGGCGGCGCTCAGCTGATCATGCCCCGGAACGGCTACCCGGCTCTTGGTCTGTGCCCGGTTCCGGCCGGTATGCGCCGACCCGGACGCTGACCGAGTCCAGGCTGGCCCGCGACCAGTCCAGCCGGCCCTGCTGGCCCACACGGTCCAAGGCGACTGGTGCAGGCGTCGAAGACGCCGGCGTCAGCCCATTCGTGCATCCGCCGCCAGCGGGTCCAACCGGAGTCGTAGCCGAACTCAGTGGGCAGCTTGGTCCCGCCGATGCCGGTGGAAAGCACGGAGGCGATGCCCTCGAGTACGTCTCGGTCAAAGACCCGCGGGCGACTGGTGCGGCCATGCACCGCTGGCCCGAGGCTCACAGCACGGGCTGGCTGTCGAAGATGACACTGGCGACGAGCTCGCCGCGGCTGCGAACGCCGGCCTTGGCGAAGATCGCCTTCAGGTGGTCCTGCACCGTGTACGGCGACACGTACAACTCGCGCGCGATGTCGCCGGTGGACCTGCCCTGGAGGACCAGCCTGGTGACGTCCTGCTCGCGTGGGCTCAGTCCCAGCGCCTGCAGGTGCAGGGCGGTGACGGCGCCCGGCTGTGCGGCTTGAATGATCACGGACGTGTACCCCCCGGAGGGGCGCATCAGCGGCGAGCCGTGGATCAACACCCAGCGCCCTGTGCGGCTTCGCGCCCGCGCCACCGGCGTCGCTGACACTTCTCCTCTGGCGGCTCGGCGGACCCGGGTGGCGACCGCGGAGACCGCCAACGGCAGCCGGCCGGTCGACGGGTCGGCTCCCCCGGGGAGGTCCGGCAGCCACCGTTCGGCCTCCGGCGAGACGGAGTCGATCCCCAGGTTCTCATCGAGCAGGACCACGCCAGGGGAGAGCGGTCGAGGGTCCGCGGCCGCACCGGAGGCCAGGAGGCCTCGGCGGGTGCCCTCGGCGAGGTCGGGGACGATCGAGGTGAGGAAGGCGACCTCGCCTGCGTCGAACGCCGCGGCGCTGTGTCGGCGGTGCAGCATGACCAGGCCCCAGCAGGCGCCGTCGAGTCGCAGCTGCGCTCGCACCTCGTGGCGGAACTCGCCGAGCATTTGAACGTAGCCAGCCGTGCCCTCGGCATCGCTCGCCTCGCCGAGCCGGGTCACCGGAGGCGCTGCGCGGGCGTGCTCGGGATCGGCGTACTGCTGGTCCAGATGGTCCAGCGTGATCGGGATCTCCTCGTCGAGGACCGGCTCGACGGGATTGAAGTGGCCGGTGACCAGCATCGACCCCGGATCGAGGCTGAACCAGCACGGATAGAGGTCCACGGGCACGATCCGGCGCAGCTGCGCGGTGGCCGCGTGCCAGAACGGAGCCACCCCCAGGCCGGCCGTGGCCAGCCGCGCGATCGTCTCCCGGGCACGCACGGCCGCGTCCGCGCGCATGGCGGCAGCGTACGCCCGGCGAGGGCAGCGGAACCGCCCGCGGATCGCCCACGGAGGATCCCAGGAATCTGGGATCGAAGGTCGGGACCGCCGGCCCTACGGTCGCCTGGACCCGAGAGGAGGAGCCATGGCCGAGGTCGACGAGATCGCCAACGGAATCTATCGGATCGCGACCTTCGATCCAGATGAGGAACTGACCTTCAACCAGTTCCTGATCGCCGGCGAGCAGCCGCTTCTGTTCCACACCGGACCCCGCGCCCTGTTCGACGACACGCTCGCCGGCGTGGCGAGGATCATCGATCCCGTCGCCCTCCGCTGGGTGTCATGGTCGCACTTCGAGGCCGATGAGTGCGGCGCGCTCAACAACTTCCTGGCGCTGGCTCCGGCGGCGGAGCCGGTACACAGCGAGCTCGGCGCCGGATTGAACGCCGACGACTTCGCGATCAGGCCGACACGCACGCTGACCGACGACGAGGTGCTCGATCTCGGATCCCACCAAGTGCGGTTTCTCGTCACCCCGCACGTCCCGCACGGTTGGGACGCGATCCTGGCTCTGGAGGAGACGACGGGAACGCTGTTCGCCAGCGACCTGCTGGCGCACTCGGGCGCATTCGGGCCCACCACCGACCGCGACGTCGTCGAGCCGGCCCTCGACCTCCTGCGCCGATACCCCGACGTCATACCGGTGACCCCTCGCACGCTGAGCACCCTGGACCGACTCGTCGCGCTGCACCCGACCACGTTGGCCATCCACCACGGTGCTGCATACACCGCCGCGGCGACGCAGGCGCTGGCCGACTTCCGCACCGAACTAGCCTCACGCGCTCGCGAGGTGTACTGATCGGGAATGGGTGCGTTGCCGTGCGGTCCCTTACAGGCAGCCCGGGCAGCCTGGGCGTGAAGTGACGCCCGCGGTCTCCGGCGGGTCGCGGGCGCACGGGGCTCAGTGACCACCGCTCCCCGCCGGGATCTCGTGCTGGCGGGGCACGTCGAGGCTGTACCAAGGCCAGCGCGCGGACCTCGACCGCCCCCGGTGAGCCGCAAGAGAGCGGCAGGTATGCCTTGACATGCCGCATCTGGCGCCACGTGGCAGTCCCATCCCGGCGTTTCGAGCAGCTACGGCCCGCTGGACTGAGGGGATCAACAACGAGTCTGTCGATGAACGCCAGCACGACCGTCCGGGCCGCGCGGCGAGCGCCGAATCCTGCATCCAACTCCGACTTTCCAGCGGAACTCCCAGCAGGGCAGCATCATGCGCTTCATTGATCCTGACTGTCGTCCATCGGTGGACCCCGGCCGTGTCAGCGACCCGGGGATAAGGACCCGTCGAGTGACCCCCTCGAAATCCGTACGCCACTGTGGGAGGACCGGACTCGGGGAGTGGTTCCGCTGGGTCTCAAGGCTTCTCATCGCATGCGCGGTAGTCCTCATCGCCTCCACCGCGTGTGCGGAGGGTTCGGGCGGAACGACCACTGCTCCGGATGGGCCCGATGTGACCGTCCCGGAACCTCCTGACACCGAGGTGCCGACCGACCCGACGCGGGGCCCCACCCCCGACGCGGAGAGCCCCCGGACGAGTGGTGACACCACCACTCCGGAGTCGGCCGAGCCGAGTGACGGGCTGATCCGTGAGGCAGTGGAATACCTGTACGCCACAAATCCGGTCAGCTTCGCCGAGGGGAACTGCTTTGGATACGGCGCCGAAGCGGATTTCGGCGCGGTCGACGACGTCGAAGTGACGGATCGGGATGACCCCGAGAGCCGGACACTGGGTCTGACGACCGGGCCGCTCACCGGGACGAGTTACCCGGTCGAGCTGCGCGTGTCCTTCAGCAATGGCCGGGTCGGGGACTATTCGGCCGTGCTGTTCCTCGCCAATCCGGCCGATGGGGGTGGCTGGTACGTCAACGTCAACATGTGCGGCTGGTACCAGTTCGCGTAGCGATGATCGGCCGGAGAGGTGTGATGAACGAGGGCGCGAAAGAGACCGTCGTCCGCGTCGCACGAGACGTCGTAGCGCAGTTGGCGCCACAGGAGTTGGCTGACTTTGACGCCGCGGCCGAGGCGTATCTCGCAGCGCCGAGCAGGGTGCGGCGTCGTCTCAACAAGGACGATCCGCTCGGTTTCGGTGTAGAGGAGATTTCCGTCCTGTTGTCGCCTGTCGCGCTCGCCGTGGCACAGAGCACCCTCGAAACGCTTGCGCAGGACGCCGCCCGCTCATCGATCACAGCCATGGGCGCTCGTCTGCGCCGCTTCCTCCTACGCCACCGCCGGGTCCGTCGGGAGAGGACGCCCTTGAGCCCGGACCAATTGGCGGACGTGCGTCGCGGAGCGATGGAGAAAGGAAAACAGTTGGGGCTCGACGACCAGCGGGCTGCCCTCCTTGCCGACGCCATCATCGGTCGTCTGGTGACGCAAAATCCGGGATGAGCGCGTGATGTCGAACGGCCGGCCGACGACAGGGCTGTCCAGCGGACCCGATGCGCCACGGGCGGACCTGTTGAAGCCGCCGGACGAGACGGTGCTTCGTTTCGCCCTGCTCGTCGGCACAGCGCTGGCAGCCAGCGTGTTCGTGGGGAACACGCTCTATCTCAGCGCCAGGGGCACGGTGCTGGCGACGGCGTTGCGCCGCTGTGCCCAGCTCGTGGGACCGCCACCGCCGGCGGGTTCCGAGCTCTCCTCATGGCTCACCCAGCTGGACAACTGCCAGACCGGGGCCCAGGTGGAGATGCTGACCTGGTCGATCGGATGGGCGCTGCTCGTCGCCGTCGTCGCGGTCGGCGTGTATGCGGTCCTACCCTCGTGGAAGCTCCGGCGGCGCCATCTGCGCCCGCTGCATCGCGTCCAGGGTCTGGAGGGCTACATTGCCGATCTGAGCGCCGAGGCGGGGGTCAGCACCCCTCCACGAGTGGTCGGAGACCCACTCGACTCGTCGACGGCCGCGTCCGTCTTCGGCGGGCTGCGCCGCCGGTTCCTCGCCCTTCCCGGCGGCATGATCCGACTGTTCCGCATGGATCGGCCGGCATTCCGCACCATCGTGTTGCACGAACTGGCCCATCTCCGCAATCGCGATGTGGGCAGGACCTACTACGCGGTGTCGGTGTGGCTGGCGTTCCTGGCCGTGGGGTTGCTTCCCTTCGTCGTCGTCACCACTTGGCGGGGCGGTGGCCAATTCGGGCTGGCGACCTCGTGGCGCATCGGGTTGTTGGCCGTCCTCGTCTACTTGACGCGGAATGCACTGCTGCGCACCCGTGAGCTGTACGCGGATGCCCGAGCCGGAACGGTGGAGTCCGAAGCGGCCCTCGTGGGCGTGCTCAAGCGACTCGCACCGGTCCCGCAGTGGCGCGCCGGCGTGGGCGTTCATCCGCCGCCGGAGCTGCGTCTGCGTGCCTTGAGGGATCCCGTCGCGGTCCTGCGGCCTTCCCTCGGGGAGGCCGTGGCGCTGGGCACCGTGACCAGCGTCCTGTACGCCGCCGTCACTGACGCGCTGACTCTGGTGGCCGAGCTGCGGCCCTCGGTGCAGTGGTGGGCGGCGCTGGTCATCGCCCCCCTCGCCGTGGGTGTGCTCGGGATGACCGTGTGGCGGTACAGCGTCGCGGCCGGATCGGACGGGAGTTCCGGCCGCACGGTGGCTGTCGGGCTCGCCTTCGGTTGTGGGTTGCTGATCGGCGAGGCGCTTTCCGTCTTCGCGGCCGCCTCCGCGACGGGGCTGGTCGCGCCGTGGTCCGTTCCGGTGCCCGGACAGCCGTCGGTGACCGCCTTCGGCTTGCCATGGAGCGCGGTCGTGCTGGCGGGCTCGGCGTTCTTTACCTGGTGGTTGGCGACGAACGCTGAAGCGTGGCGGGATCTGCGCCCAGCGGGTCGGGACGGCGCGACCGTCCTCTCTCACCTTGCAGCGGCGGGATTCGTCTGGCTGGTGTGGCTGGGAGTTCTCTTCGCCCTGCGCGACGGGAGTCCGGTCATCGAGTCGGTCGGCGCCGAGTGGACAGCTGTCCGAGAAGCGGTCGCGGCGCGCTTATGGGACGGACCCCTGCCGGTCTGGGTGCTGGTCCATCCCCTCGTCGACGACGTCCTCGTGCAGCCCTTGGTCGCGGCGACCTTTGTGGTGGTGTGGGGATATCCACTCGCGGGTCTGGTGATCCGGTCCCGGCGGGCAGGCCGAGTGGCGTCATCCATTCGTGTTGCCGTGCTCGGCGGGACCGTGGCCGGTCTCGCCTTCTTGCCGCTGCTGCTGGCCCTGCGACTGGCCCTGCGGTCGGTGCTGACGCCGGAGCTGCGGGCCCTGCCTCACCTCCCAGACGCCCTCTACATGTGGACCCTGATCGTCGCCCTCGGATTGCAGGCGGTGGTGAGCGCCGTCGTGGCAGCCCGGGTGAGGGAACTGGTCGTGGCGCATGCCCTGCTGGCCGCATCCATCTCGGGGTTCCTCGCCGCCGTTGGTGCGCTCGGCGCCACGGCCATCGCATCGTGCGCGCACATCTTCGCCGTCCGTGTCGACCCGACAGGCTGTGGCGCGGTGCAGCTGGAGGTCTCGGACCTGCACGCGGTTGTCCAGTTCATGATCGGTGGAGCCCTGCTCGCGATACCGGCCGCGGCCGCCGTCCACATGGTCAGGACGGCGTTGGATCGGAGCCGGGAGATCGAGGCGTGATCTCCTCCGGGTCGCGCCCTCCCGCGGTCGTCGTCCACGGCATCGAAGGTTGCGCCAGGGTCTCGAGGACGGCAGCAGCCACAGCTGCGAGGGAGAGGGCTGATCCACACAACGGGGGAAGTGGGCCCGTTCATCGACGCCGAGTGCATCGAGGGGCCGAGGCCGTTGAGCATGCGGTTGCGCGGCGCCTGCAGCTTTCCGGCCTGCAGCGTGGCCTGCGCTCCCCGGTTGGCATGGACGACGGCGTCGACGAACATGTCGTCATCGGCCTGTTCGTGCAACGACGGCCAGACCATCAACCGGCCCTGCGACCCGTTGATGGTTTCGGCGGCGGCTTGACTTCTCGTCCTCTCGCGGCCCGGGCGCTGGCCGACCTGACCGCGCACCACGCCGGGCGCCGACGAGGAAGCCAAACCGAGGGCGCCAGCCCTAGATGTGTCCTGGGTGTCGCTTTGACCTGTCAAAGGCGCCACCTGTCGTACTAGATTGCGCCGCTCCGTCCGGGCTCTCGGCTCAGTGGGCTGGGCGGCGTCCTCTGGGTGGCAGTGCAGGACGACGCCTTCGGGTGACGATGTCGCGGTGATGAAGCAGGAGCGCCTCGACCAGGACGTCCTGCATCGCCGCGCTCAGGTTGCGGTGCTGTCCGGCTTGGCAGCAGGCGACGACGTCTACGACCTGATGGCGGCAGCGGCTGTCAGCCATGTGCCCGGCCGGCTCACGCCGGACGTCGCTCTGTTGGAACTCGCTGTCGCGGCGCTCGACGTCGCCAGTCCGCCCGGCGCCGAACCGCTCGAGTACGAGGGACTACGTGAGCGCTACCTACCGGAGGTGACGTTCCGCGGTCGTGTGGAGCACCGCAACAGCCAGTAAGCCCTGTCCGCCGCCTGCATGCGCGGCGGCCTGCAGCCCGACCTGTTCAGCGATGCCGGCTGGTGGCAGACCCCGCTGTCGCAGTACGCGGTCTTCGCCGTCGTCATCTACAGCCGTGCCGCAGCCGAGCGCCTCGCGGTCACGGTGGAGGCGATCGTCCGGCGGATCGCCGCTTGGCACGGCCTCGATCCCATCGCGTGACCACATGTGGTCACGGGCACGCACGCCCCTAGACGGGCGAACGAGGGCTGCGACCTGGCCGTATGGGCCTGCCTGGCGTGACCAATTCATGACCAATGGAGCGGAGAACAGGGGTCTCCACGGGCCCGGGACAGGCCTTCCGAAGAGTCCTCCCGAGCTGCTCCAGCGGCCCTGACAGCAGGTGGATGGACCTGCGGCTGGTCGGAGCGTTGTTTGCCCTACACCGTGCCTTCAGCGTGCCTCAGTCGAGGGGGGCATCGCGACAGCCAAGTCCGCATCCCATTGGTATTCGGTCCGCCCCGCAGGGGACCTCCCGTCGTTCTCCAGTCCGTGTGCGCGGATGTCCCCGCTCGGGTCGGCCCTCAGTGATCCGTCGGACCGTGGTGGTTCTCGCGGCGCTGAGGGAGTCGGACTTCCGCCGGGGTCCGCGTTGCTGACCCAGGTGACGGAGCGTCGTTTCCCGTTCCGCAGCTGCCGCGGGTATCGCGCTCGGTACCCGCGGCATCAAGCGCTCGGCGGGGATTCCTCGCTTGCTCTGCGGCAGGAGTGAACGACCCCGGTCCGCACTCGCGAAGTGGCTGTGTGACGTCACCTCGCGCAATGGAGTGCCGCATAGTCCTGTGCGGAGGAGCGAGGCTGCTAGACCGTCGGCGCGGGCGTGCGGTCGGACAGTCCGGCTGCCCGGTTGGAGCTCCAGGTGAGCAGCCGCTCGAGCGGGCCCCGGCCGGCCAGCAGCCGCCAGGCGACCGCGAAGACCATCGCGCCGGCGATGAAGAGCAGCCAGATCGGCCAGCCGAAGGATCCGTCGGGAGGGAACACCCGAAGGACCACGATGTGCAGGCTGTACGCCGTCAGAGCCATCGCGCCGACGGAGGCGACCGGATAGGTCAGGCGTGGGAAGGCCTCGGCGACGGCCAGGCAGACGGCGATGGCGGCGGCCGCGACACCGGCCGAGGCCAGCAACCAGAACGGCGTCCCGGTGTGCGGCTGGGCTCCGCTGAGCCAGGCCCAGTCCCACTGCCCGATGCTCTCCTCGTTCCACCCCGGCATGCGCCCGGACGCGTCCACGGGCTCCGGGACCGCGACGCCGCTGGCGAGCAGGTGGGTGCTCGCCCAGCCGAGTGCGTAGCCGGTGACCGTCGCCGCCGCGCCGGCGAGAAGGAGGACGGCCCGGACCCGGCGGGCGGAGAGGTCGAGCCGGCCGAGGGCCAGGCCCACCAGGACGAACGCCCACCACCACAGCACCGGGTAGGCACCGGTGAGCACCAGGGAGGTGAACGCCGTTTCGGCCTCGGCCACGATCGCCACCTGCGACAGCAGCAGGGACACCGGCGGGGCGATCACCGCGATGCCGGCGGCCAGCATCAGCAGGCGGCGTGGTGACCACTGGAGGAACGGCAGCGCGAGCACGAACAGGACCGCGTAGGCGCCGAGGATGACCTCGATCTCCGTGCCCAGCAGTTCCAGCGCGCCGCCGATGAGGAACACCCAGGCCGCACGGACCATGATCCGCTTCCGGGCGCGGACCAGGTCTTCCCCGGTTGCCGCACGGGTGCCCCCGGACAGCAGCGCGATGGACACCCCGGCCAGGACGCCGAACAACGCCGCAGGCCGGCCGTAGACGAGGGCCTGCCAGCTCGACGGCGACCAGGACAGGTTCTCGGTCAGATCCAGATGCGCGCCGATCATGCCCAGGACCGCCAGGCCGCGGGCGAGGTCCAGCCCGGTGATGCGGACCTTGTGCTCGGATGGCGAGCTGCGGCCCCCGGCTGCCAGACGGTGTTTGGCCCCGCCAGGGCTCACCGCAGCGGTCATGGCGAGGCCCGTGAGGGGCTCTGAGCTGGTCGAGCCGCGGCCGAACGAGACCGCAGTGTGCGTCATGACCTTCACGATGGCGCCGCGGACGGCGTGAACGCATCCCGCCGATCGGTTGGCGGGTACCCCGCCAACCGGCGGATCCCGCACCCTTTCGGGGAGGGGCGCTTCCGTGTCCTCGGCGGTCAGTTCTGCCGGCGCTGTTCGGGCCCGGAGCCGTTGGGAAAGACGGCCTCGACGAGAAATCCGCCGTCGTCGGTGGGTGCCGCCCGTAGGACGCCGCCGAGGAGCTCGGCGCGCTCGCGCAGCCCGATGAGACCGTGTCCTCCGCCGGGGAGGTCGGTGGCCGGCGGTGCCGCCGTTGACGGCCCGTTGCGGATGGCGACGCACAGTCCGGTTCCCCACGGCGCGATCTGCACCGTGACCGGGGCGCCGGGAGCGTGCTTGCTGATGTTGGTCAGGGCCTCCTGCACCGTGCGGTAGGCGGCCCGCTCGACCGCGTCGGGCCAGCTGCGGCCGCTGACACCGTCGAGTACCACGCGGGCGTTGTGTCCACTTGCCTGGACCAGTCGGGGGATGTCGCCCAGACGTGGCTGTGGGGCGAGTTCGGGCACGTGCCCGCCGGCCGCCCGCAGCACGCCGACCATCTGCCTCAGCTCTTCAAGGGTCTGCACGCTGAGCTTCCTGATCGCGTCCGCGGTCTCACGAACCCCCTCGTCGTGGGTCGTGACCCTCAGGGCGCCTGCTTGAACGGCGATGAGGCTGACCTGATGGGAGACGACGTCGTGCATCTCCCGGGCCAGGCGGGCGCGTTCCTGTGCCAGCACCGTCTCCGACACCAACCGCTTCTCCCGTTCCCGGCCGGCGGTGAGTTCGGCGAACCGGGCGGAAAGCTCCCGTCGGGTCTGGACCAAGAACCCCAGCGCCACCGGAGCGCTGGTGTACACAGCGGTGTCGATGACCCCAAGAAGGACGCCCCCAAGGAGGTCGCTGAACGGCTCGGCGAGATCGGGATCGGTCGATGGCCAGGGCAGGTAGTCCCAGGGCCGGAAATCCCCGAGAGCGGTGATCACGGCGCAGACCAGCACCGGGCGCCGAGCGGGAGACGTGCCGGCGACCGTGTAGAGGGCGACCAGAGGTGCGATGAGGACGTGGGCGGTGTACAGCGCCGGAAGGGTCAGCGCGAAGACCACGAAGGGCCACCGACGGCGGAAGGCGAGCGCGAGGGCAGCAACCAGGGAGACGAACAGTCCACTTCCCTCGTCTACTGCGCGGAGCCAGGAGTCGAGCAGGGCCAACGCCACCACACCGGCATCGACGAGCGCCGCCCGCGGGCGCGTCATCGGCGTCATCGGCCTTCGCCCTCCGACGGCGACACCACGCCGGCTTCGCGGGCCACGACGGCCGCCTGGACACGGTTGGTCACGTCCAGCCGAGTCAGCACTGCGCTGACGTAGTCCTTGACCGTCGCAGTGCTCAGATAGAGACGCCGACCGATCTCGGCGTTGGACAGGCCCTGCCCGATCAGGCCCAGCACGTCGCGTTCCCGCTGACTCATCGCCTCGATCCGGCTCATCGCCTCGATCCGGGCCACGTCGGCCGGTCGGGCGCTGCCCTCGACATATCCACTGATCACCGTGCGCGTGACGGTCGGGGACAGCACGCTCCCCCCAGCCGCGAGCATCCGCACCGCGTGTACCAGTTGTTCGGGCTCAGTGTCCTTGAGCAGGAAACCCGCAGCCCCCAGGCTGAGTGCCTGGGCGATGAACTCGTCGGAGTCGAAGGTGGTCAGCATCGCCACCGCGGGGTGATGGGGCCACCGTGCGAGCTGGCGCAGCACGGCAAGGCCGTCGACCTCGGGCATCCGCAGATCCAGCAGGATCACGTCGGGCCGGTGACGCCGCGCCTCCTCGATCGCTTGAACTCCATCGCACGTGGCCACCACCTCGATGTCGTCGGCCGAGCCCAGGATCAGCTTCAGACCCGACCGGACGAGAGCCTCGTCATCAACGATCATGACGCGGACCATGGACCTCCCCCTCCCGAGCAGCGCACCGACCGTCCGCGGCTGATGCCGAGCGGGGCGCTACCGTCCCGGGCCCTAACACGTCGAAGGACGCCGAAGCAACGATGCAAGCGTGGAGTGGCGCGGCGATTATGGACCCACTCGGCGGGGATAGACGATCCACCGGTCGACGGACAGATACCAGCCGGTCGGCCGATGCTCAGCCGCCGTGCTCGGCAGCGTGTCGAAGACTGCCCCAGCGCCCATCGACGACTTGACACCCCTCCCACCCCCCTCCGCGATGCCAGGGCCGTTCGCCCGAAGCCCGAACGACTGCTCCGAGTAGGCAGCCCACGGCCACCGCTGCTGCTGCATCGGCAATCAGCCGCAGTACGGGAATCAGCCAGGCGAGGTCTGCACTCAGGGACGGGGGTTCCCGGCAGGGCCACAACGTCGGTCGCACAGGTGGCTACCAGCGTGAGCGCACAGGCAAGGACCGCGAGCGCTCCTGCGGCGGCACGATGGCCCAGCGCCACGCGGCCCTGGTGGCCTGTGGGCCTGCGGCGACCGGAGTCTCAGTCACCCCTCTCTTTCTGCGAAGCACCAGCAGCACCAGCAGTTGTAGGCCCAGTGCCAGCGCGGTGATGACTGCGACCTCGGCGATAAGGGGCCACCACAGAGCCAGGTTGCTCCCGCTGTCGGCGTCCTGCGAAGCAGCAGCCTCCGGAGTCGGGCCGGTGGAACCAGCGGCGCTAGGCTCAACAGCCTCGACGCCCGGTCCTGTGTAGGTGAAGCCAACCTGGTCGCTGACGGGGTGACCATCGCTGGAGACCACCCTGTAGGCCACGACGTAGGCGCCATGGGCGCTGACGCTCACTTGCTGCCGACAGACATCGCGGCGGTCTCGCCGAGAGAGTCCCCGTGGTCGGTACCGAGTAGGTCATCCGCCGGTGAGGCTGCCCCAACAGCCGCGCACCGAGTGCTTCCCGGTGATGCTTCTGGGTGGTTCTGCCCGACGGTCCGGCGCGGTGGCCGCGGTCGGAGTAGGCCTTGTCGGCGAGCACCGCCCCCGGCCGGGTGCGCGGCCGGCCCGGTCCCGGCCGAGGAACCCGGATGGCGGCCAGCAGCGGAGCCAGCATTGGCGAGTCCCCGCTCTGACCGGGACCGATCAGCACGGCCAGCGGCCGACCACGGCCGTCGACGGCCAGATGGGTCTTGGTCGACAGGCCGCCGCGGGAGCGGCCCACGCCGTGGTCAGCCGGTTCAGCCTTCTGACCTGGCGGCGCCGTCCCCCGGATGGTCGCCGGCCCGGGCGGCGGTGGCACCGTGCTGGTACACCCGACTGATCGAGGAGTCCACGCTCACCACCCAGTCCAGCTCACCGGCGGCGTCGGCCTGCGCCTGCAGCGCCGTGAGGATCCGGTCCCAAGTGCCGTCGAAGCTGAACCGGTGGTGCCGCTTCCACACCGTCTGCCAGGGGCCGAACTCCTCGGGCAGGTCCCGCCACGCGCAGCCGGTGCGGTAGCGGAGCACGATGCCCTCGAGCACCTGCCGGTGATCACGAAACGGCCGGCCCCGCCCACCCGCGGAGCTGGGCAGCAACGGCTCCAGAGGATCCCAGGCTTCGTCGGACAGCACACCTGACCGCGCCATCTACGAACGATCGACCCTCACCGCACGGCCGTTTGGGAGACACGCCCTAGCCAGGCGGGGGCCCATGCCGTTCTTTCCGTACGTGACGGGATAGCTCAGTTGGTCGTATTCCTCGGCGCTGTTTGGTCCAATGGGAGCCGGCATTCGCTCAGGATGAGCTTCGCAAACCGCCTGGATGTCGTCCAAAACGTCAATGGGCTGGTGGACCGGGGTCAAGCGTCCGTCCTCGTCAATCTCAAAGACCTGCGCCAGCTTGTGCACCAGATCGACCTTGAGGACCTGAGCAAATGAGTCGCCGTCGAGGGGGCTGAGCAGCTCCGCCCGTGATGTTGAGTACGCGACGTCGCGTTGTCCCTTTCCCATCCGGGGAGCCGACAAGTTTCCGTCCGCGGTGACACGGGCGGACCTGTTCGTGTAGGCGGCCTTGCTGTTGACAGTAGCGAGCCGGCCATCGGGAGTGATGACGACAAAATCCTCGGGGTTACTTCGCGTCTGGTGCCCCACGATGTTCGGGACACCGCCCTGAAGATCCCTCTGTGTCGCCAGCACTTGGTAGTCGAGACGGGGGAGGAGCCGTACTGCCACATGTTCGGCGAGATTGCCCAGCGCCACGGCGTTCCTCGAAGACCGCCATGCCGTGATGCGGGCGTCGACGGCCGATCGTGCGGCCACCTTGCTGCCCGGCCGAACCGCCGACGACTCTGGTTCCGCATCTGACGTCTGGGCCATGCCATCTCCAACCTCAGCTACGCGCCGCGCGGCGTCATCTTGGGGGGCTGCTCTGGTGCGCAGGTCGCAGCGAGGTCACCTTGTCGGTCGAGCTGCGGCTGAGGATCGTCGTCTCCGGGGACGCACTCAAGCTGTGTCGACGGATTGCGCCGGTTGAGGTCGTGCCTCACCCGTGCCACAAGCACCGGTCAAGTTTAGTGATCAGCGGTCAACAGGGGTCGGCATCACTGAGGCATGAAAGGAGCATCGGCGCCCCGCTGAGCTGCACGGATGGGCACAAACGCCGGCCAAGACGTGGAGCGGGTGACGGGAATCGAACCCGCATGGCCAGCTTGGAAGGCGGGACCCTGTAGACCCGTTTCTGCTGGTCAACGACTTGTTTCCCTCTCCTAGGGGCTCCGCGTGACCACTATGTGACCAATCGCGTCTCGGTTGGTGTCGCTCGGGCCGCTCGTCGCCGTCGCATGTTTCGGTGACCGCACCAAGCATGGCGTCGAGGGCCCGGGTGATGTTGGCGTCGCGGTCGTCGGCGGCTTGCTGGTGGAGCAGCGCGGCGGCAGGGAAGGAGTGGCCGAGCCGGCGCATCAGCTGATTGGTCGTGGCACCCGTCGCCGCAGCCAGGACGGCGCCGGTGTGGCGAAGCTCATGCGACCGGACCGCCGGAAGGCCCGAGGCCTCGGCGCTGGGGCGCGGCTCGGCAGACGTCGGGTGCAGGCGAGTTGAAGGACAACTAGCTTCCCGAGTGTGGATGCGCCAAGTGTCAGACCCTGGTACATGACGCTCCCTGGCGTATACGACCCTCGCCGAGTCGACAGGCTGGAAGCGCTCACCGACGTGCACATCGCGACGCTCGCGCCCGATGAGGGCACGGGTGCGACGCTGACCTTTCCCGCGGAATGGAGCGGCGGTCTTCTCGCAAGGCTGATCCCGTCCGACCGTCGGGGCGTCGCGCTGCTGCCTGAACAGCCCAACGTCGTGACCGTGCTGCCCGAGGACCCCCTGGACCAAGCGAGCGAAACGTGGCACAGGCGTAGAACAGGCCAGGAGTACAGATTCCCACTTGACGCCTATGAGCAGTACAGGGACAAGTTGCTCGACATGGGGCGCCGCGGAGGGCTGTGGACCTCAGTGCGAGAGGACCCGCCGGCGATCGAGCTTCCAGGCGATGATCTTCAGCGTCTAGGCCTAGTCCCCGGCCAGGACTTGTACCTAGTCGGTCGCTGGTCCTTCGCGACAATTGAGCCCAGCCGGACGCAGCTGGACAGTCTCGAGCCGCTCACCAAGCACGACATCGTTCAAGTACTCGGAACTGGCGGAGCGCGCTACAGCGAGGCTGACCACCCGCAGCCGCTGTTGTTGCCGTCAGAGCAGCAGTGGGTCGAGGCGGCGACCACTAGCGTCCATCTGACCCAATACGCACAAGGGGCAGGCGTCTTTGAAGAGGAGGTCATCAGGCGGCTGGGCGATATCCACGCTGAGCTCCGGCAGGGCGCCCTGCGCCGTGCCGCCTTCTTCGCCCTGGCCGCCCTGTGGGCCGTGCTGCTGAATCTGGTTGCATCGGCGGTCTGGAGCGAGTACGGGGATTTGCTGCTGCGGCTGCTACATCTCATCGCTGCTCATTAATCCGCCTGGGCTCGCTCGTATGTAGCCGCAGTATCAGGACGACATCGTCGCGCGCTACAACCTGCTGCAAGCTTTTGGTGTGCAACCCTTTCCGATCGACCGATCACCGCACTGTCTAGCGCAACGGCTCGCGGCCGCGGACCCTCACGACCACGGTCGGGGATCTGGAACTGCGGATCCCGAAGCTGCGCACCGACTCGATTTTCCCAGTGTTGCTGGAGCGCTGGGCTCCCATGACACATGGACCCACGACTCCAGGGCGACTGCTGATCGAGCTGCTCCGGATTGTCGTCGTTTGGCGCGTTAGCTGCGCCGAGCATGGCGTTGAGGGCGCGGGCGATGTCGGCGTCGCGGTCATCGGCAGCGTGCTGGTAGAGCAGCGCGGCGGCAGGGAAGGAGTGGCCGAGCCGGCGCATCAGCTCCTTGGTGGTTGCGCCGGGCACCGCGGCCAGGGTGGCGGAGCCCGTGCCTGTGGTGGGGGCCGACGCAAGCCGGATCACCTCACTATCTTCGCAGGACCGGTCTTGGCAGCCGTTCGACCCCCCAAGGCGGCCGATGTCCGTCGCGAGCTGACGGGTAATAGCGGCTGTCCTTGCTGGGCGCTAGAAAGTCCCCGTTAGAGCAATACGGTGAACGGAGTGGCCTGAAAGGCGAGAATATAGACCTAGGCACTGAGCGTCAGTGAGGCTGCAGATATAGTCTAGGATTACACGACCGTAAGGACCCCTTGGCGCCGCCTGCGCGGAACCATATCCCTCTCTCAGGGTACCCGACTCAAGGTCGTCGACAATGCCAATCTCCTCCCGTAGGCGAGGGGGCAGTCGCTCCTTGTCCGTCTTCGCCCAGTCTGACAGCATCAACGTTAGATTGCGCAGTGCCGTCTGCTGGCCGCGCTGCAGCAGGGCGATATCCGGGCGCTGGATGATGTATGACCTGGTGATCTCTTTGTAAATCTGCACTTCGTGCCAGCGGCTCTGGGGCAGGCCAATATACGGGCCGCCTTCCCAGAGAGGTCGGTCGCTAAGCAGGACGGAGTCGGTGTACTCGCCCACCAACCTAGACCCAGTCGCTCGAGCATCAGCTTGCACGGCTGGGACCTCTGGGTTTCGCCGCGAGAACCCATACTTCAGACGACTGTCGACGACCTGAGCCGCCTCGACGAGCGCTTCCGAGTTGAACCATCCTGGATAATCGATCGCCAGTCGCTCTGAGAGCTGATGGAAGATGGTCTTAGCCGTCACTCCCGCATCGGGCCCACTGCTAGTGAACGCGTCGAGATCTTCTCGTACATGAGAAATGTTGAGAATTCCGCCGATGTAGAAGTCCTCTAAGTCATGTATCGCATACGTGATATCGTCGGCGACATCCATGACGGAGGCCTCTAGCGTTTGAGTCTTCTCCGGGATGGCCGTTGCAAACTCCCGACACTTTCCAAGGCGGCCCGCCTCCGTTTCATAGAAGTTGAACTTTCTCCAATATCGTCGATAGGCCGCGTCATCCTTCAGGGCGGCCTTGTGGGCCGCATCCCTCTTCTGCTCAATTCTCACCCACGGATACTTGGCAACCGCGGCGAGCGTGGCATTGGTCACGTCGAGGCCTTCATATTTGGGGCTTCGAGCCTTACCGATTGTCAGGATGCGCACGCTTTGAGCGTTGCCCTCGAACCCGTCTAACCCGAACTGCGTGAGCGCTAGTTCATCCAGGACCTCTTCGCCGATATGGCCGAAGGGTGGGTGACCCAAGTCGTGCGCTAACGCCGCAGCAACACAGACGTCGACGTCAAACCCACCCAAGAGCGCCATGCCGGTGTGGTTGTCTTTACTGCTGATGAGCCTCTCGGCGATGCTTCGCGCCACCTGCGCCACCTTCTCGGAGTGCGTGAGGCGGTTGTGCATCAGGGGCGTGTCGTCGAACGGGGTGATGACCTGCGTAACACCCTGCAGGCGTCGCCATGCCGTTGAGTACGTTATCCGGTCGCAGTCGCGTTGCCCTTCGGACCTTCGATCGTCGGCCGGCTTTTGTCGACCGCTTGGCCTGGCGAGACGCAACGGCACATCACTGCTAACCCCATGAAGCCGCGATTGCAGCGAGACCCGGGGCTCCCCGTCCGTCACTGCGCTATCTACTCGGCCAGCGTAACGGTGTCAACGCCCGAGATGGCTATATCGAGCTTTGAGAGAGCGAGGAGTACATCATCCTCGTAGGTGCCGTGGGCCTCGCTTACTTCTCGTAGCAGGTCCGGAAGACGCAAGCCCTTTGGCGCCTCCGACAAGCGCCTGTGAAGATCCGCAGCAAGCTCACTGAGAAATCGCTCACGGTTACCGGGGGTCATGTCGAGGACGGTCACTTGATTCCTTCTCCAGGTAGTACGGCTGCGAATTCGGGTGTGCGGGCTAGCTCTAAGGGCGTCATACGTCACCTGGGTTCCGGTGCTTCCCAGGCCAACCACGGTCTCTCGGCCAAATTCTCATTTTGATAGCGACGGTCAGTAGTGATCTCATCGCCAGCCCACCACGGGCGTTTCAGTCGATTCAAAACACGTGGACTGGCCTCGAGCTCTGCAATCACTAGGCCCTCGTTCTGCTCCCAGAACCGATCGATTACCCACGTCTCCCCTTCCGAGACCTTCGGGTATCGAGTCTTGCGCACCAAGTGTGGCGCGGTTGCAATGAGAGATTCGGCATGTTCGGGCGCCAATGGGACTTCATACTCCGGCCTGGAGTAGCCCAAACGTGGGCCTTTGGCCGTTAGCTGCGCGGAGATGTGCTCAATTGCACCGTCCGCCGCATGTCGATATGTGCGCCTAACGCGGACCGCCCAACCGCCTGCAGAGAAGAGATATCCCTGCTCAATTTCATCTCCTTCGAGGCCGTCCAGGACGGCGAGATCTGCGACGAGATAGCGCCGTTCATGCTCAAAGTTGCCTGCCCCTCGGTCATCCGGGCTGATAGTCACCAGAAACTCCTCAAGCTTTGGAGGTGTGGAGGTCAGCGGGACGAGCGACGGGAGGTGGCTCCTGACCGCGGTCGGAGGCTTCGTGCTCGGACGACTGCAAGCGTCGACGCTCACTCCAGTGAGTGAGCCGATGCTGTTGCGTCTGGCGCAGCTCGGGTCCTCACGAATGGCTGCCCATGCCGGCATCCCCGTCGAGCCCGCTGGTGGCCTGAGCGGAGCGCCCAGTGCGCCAGTGGCGAGCTGACCACCCGTGGGTACCTCCGACCAGTCATGGGAACAAGTGTTCGGACAGGTCCGACAGTTCTGACTTCAGGACAGGCGCGTGCCGAGGCGAAGACGCAGCCGCGCAGAGGGATGCGCCGTCGCCAAGCCGCGGCGTGGTCATGTTCGAAGCTGGTGATCGCCTGGGGGGAGGCGCGTGTTCACCGTGGCCGGAGTCGTAGCGAGATCGACGTGCGCCCTGGGCCCCTCGGGGGCTGCACTTCCATCGCAGACGCTCGATACCAGCCGACTGCCGGCCACAGGCCCCCCATGCCGTTGCGCTGCGGTCAAGACCGAGCTCGTCTGGTTGATACGACAGCGAAGCTAACACCCGGGTCCCTCCAGGCTTCCTCACCACCGGGCTCAGTGTGGCGGTCGTGACTGCAGTGGCCGGGCAGCGCGGTCGGCGGTCCGGTGAAGGTTTCGCATCGGAGCTTGAGGCAGCCGATCCAAGCGGAACCCCACCCCTTAGGTGCATCCGCGGCTCATGTCGGCGTCGGCCACGCCTTGCAGCGCTTGGGCTCTCGGCGGGTCCTCCGAAACCACGCTCCGCCGACCTCGCAACTCCCCGCGCGATGCGCTGCCTGCCGTACCGACCCGCTCGTTGACATGACCCATCGTGGCGTGCGGGGTCTTCAGGAACAACCGGTCCCCGGAGTGCGGGGGTGCGGCCGTTACTCCTCGCCAGCGTCCGAGCGCGGCCGAGCCCGGGAGCCACCGCTTAGTGCCCGCGCTAGGCCGCGGAGGGCTACCCCACAGCTGGACCTCGGCCGTATGACGCCGTATGACAGTGGCGCGAAGACTTCCGGCGTAGGTCCGGCCGGTGAGCGCATGAACGAGTCCGGCCGAAGCGTGCGTCCCATATTCACCGCAGATGGGCCTCAAGGTCCGGCCCGGCTCCGGGCTTACGTTGGAGGCTGCGGTGGGCGTGGGAGTCAGGCTCGAGCGAAGAGCAGGACCGGGGACTGCAAGTCCGGTCACGGAGCTGGCCGAAGCGTAGAGCCGTGTTCCGTTTGCCGACCTCACGTTCACCGCCTCAGGCGGCTGGGGCCAGCGGCGTTGGCTGGCAGGCGGCTTGGTCGGCGGGCAGGCTGCGGTAGACGACGTCGGAGAGCGGGTGCTTGAGACAGCGCAGCGCCTCGCGGCTGGTCTTGCCCTCGGCGCGTTTGCGTTCGTAGTCGGCCCGGCCTTCGGTGTCGGCGCGAATTTCGGTGATCGCGATCGTGTAGAGCGCCCGGATGAGCTGCCGGTTGCCACCGCGGTCGAGCCGGTGGCAACCGGTGCGCACGGAGGAGGCCGGGATCGGCGCGGAGCCATTCGCGGCGGCGAAGGTGTGCTGAGTCGGGTAGCAGCGCACGTCGACGACCTCGGCCAGGATTCGGGCGGCGACGAGCACACGGACGCCGTAGATGACGGTCAGCGCGGTGCCGCCGCGCTGCACGAGCTTGGAAGGTAGGACGCTAAGGAAGCGTCTGCGCTGGTCAACAACTCGTTTCACCGTCCGATAGGGCGCGCATGGCCACCATGTGACCAATCGCCGCTCGGTCGGCGTCACTCCGGCCGCTCGTCGACGTTGTCGTCCGGCGCCTCGCCGAGCCCGCTCAGCATGGCGTCGAGGGCGCGGGCGATGTCGGCGTCGCGGTCGTCTGCGGCGTGCTGGTAGAGCAGCGCGGCGGCAGGGGAGGAGTGGCCGAGCCGGCGCATCAGCTCTTTCGTGGTCGCGCCCGTGGCAGCGGCCAGGGTGGCGCCGGTGTGGCGCAGCTCATGCGGCCGGACCGGCGGTAACCCGATCGCGTCGGCGGCTCGCCGGAAGGTCGAGTTCCAGTTGCTGCGGGCGAGGTAGCCGCCGGTACTGGTGCCAAACAGGAGGGCGTCCGGAGGAGTCGGGACGTGCTTCTCCAGGTGCTCCTCCAGTACCGCCGCGACCGCGGCGGGGAGGGTCACCGTCCGGTGTCCGGCGTCGGTCTTCGGTTCGCCGAGCGCCCACCGGCCGCCAACGCGTCGCACCGAACGCTCGACGCGCAGCCGGCCGCCAGACAGGACGTCGGATCGGCGCAGGGCCGTGGCTTCACCGAACCGGAGCCCGCCGAAGGCGAGGACGAGCAGCAGGGCGCGGTAGCAAGCGGTCCTCCGGTCCCGCCCCAGTTGGTCGGCAAGCTGCAGTGCTTCTGCGGCGGTGAGTGCGCGAGACGGCCGGGTGGCCTTGGGCGTGCCGGCGCCCCGCAACCGGCATGGATTGGACGCGATGGCTTCGTCGGCAACCGCGACGTTGAGGATGGCGCGCAGGAGCCGATACGACTGCGCCAGTGCTGTCGGGCCCGTCGTCCGGCCGGCCTTGGCGTGCCAGGAGCGGACGGCGGCGGGGGTGACCTCGCCGACGGGAACGTCCGCCCATGGCTCGGCGAGGTGGTGACGCCACAGGCCGGCGTAGAGGACGCGGGTGCCCTCGCGGAGGTCATTGCGGGCGAGGTAGTCCTCGGCGTACTCGCCGACGGCGCGGCTGCTGGCGTTCGGCGCTCGCCAGCTCTTCCGCAGGAGGTCGGTCTGCTGACTTGCCAGCCACGCCCAGGCGTCGGCCTTGGTGCCAAAGATTTTGGTGTGGCGCCGACCATCAGGGCCGAGGTACCGGGCGCGGCGCTAACCCAAGTGTTCTCCGCTGTTTCGCAGTCCACTTCTCGGAGAGGCATCGCTTCCATAGGAAGATGAGCTCAGAGGTTGGCTATGGCCGCCTCCCTCTCGATTTGTTGGATGAGCTGGTCTGCGAACCCAACGAAGCTCACGTGCTGTATGTTGATGAAATTGAACGCGGCGAGATACTTGGCTACCGTGTTCCTATTCCCAACATCTCGAGGAGTCTTGATGTTCGACTAACCTTGGCCTACGCGTCGTCCGTCGAGCCCAGCCAGCCGACGGAATACACGAACGCATCACTAGAGTTGGCGTTTCGGCCGCATCACCTAATGTACCGCCTTCGGCCGCCAGTGGGCTCATCAAGAGGATCGGTGGTCCTGAATATTGCAAGCCCGGAGGCACAGGAGCTTCTGGATCAAGGCTGGGATATCGGTCAAGAGCCGGTGACGGCGTCGCTTAGCGGGGCTAAGGTATCCCCTGAACATGAATTGCGCAACGCAGGGAAGTGGGAGACGCTGCGTCACTCGCGGTTGAGCCTTAAGGCCGGGGAGGCCTCGGAGCCTCGACTCGAGGTGACCTACGTTGCGCGCAGGGGTGGCGCCCTGGACAACGCCCCGACCAAGGTGCCCTTCGCCATCTTGCTGACTTTGATTGGCGACGCTGCTGATTTCGATGTGTATGACGACGTTCGCGTTCAGTACGCTGCACTGAGACCAGTGCAGCGAGTGCGCGGTGCGGTGCGAGTCGGGGCGGGGCCCGTGCCGACGTGGGGCTGATAACTCGGGATATGGCCAGGCCCTGTCCGGGAGATCAAGCGGGAGACGTCCTTGTCGGCTGTGTCAGCTTGTGCTCGGACTAACGACCTCGTGCATGGTTAGCAGGACGCCTTGCTCGTGCTGCGGTGAAGGACGGCGCAGGGTCGGGGTGTGTCGAGGACTCTGGCTCGAGCTGCCGCGGTTGCCGATCGCCATGTGACCGGACTGTCTCGCGAGGTCTTGGCTGAGCTGGTCGCCGAGCTGGGGCCGCGCTGGCAGGCGTGTCAGGACGCGCGGCTGGCCGATCGGCCGCGCCGGCGGGCGGTCGGAGCCGGTGCCCGGCACCGGCTGGTGTTCCTCGACCGGCTGCTGGCCACCCTGGTGCACCTGCGCCACGGCGTCACCCACGACGTACTGGCCTGCTGGTGCGGAGTGTCGCGCTCGACGATCACCCGGGCGATCGGGGAGGTCCGCCCGCTGCTGGCCGAGCGCGGCTGCACCGTGGAGGGCGGGATCCGGCTGTGCACCCTGGCCGACGTGGTCGCCCACCTGGGCGCTCGCGGGCAGCTCGGCCTGCTGGATGCCACCGAGGTGCGGGTGCGCCGCCCGGCCGCGGGTCGGGCCGGTCGGCGCCGGTTCGTCTCCGGCAAGGCCCGCGCGAACACCGTCAAGGCGCTGGTGATCACCGACGCCGCCGGGCGGCTGCTGTTCTGCGGACACACCCGGCCGGGCGCCATCCATGATCTGACCCAGGTCCGCCAGGCCGGCCTGGTCGAGCCGCTTGCCCTCACCCCCGGCGTCACGCTGCTGGCCGACGCCGGCTATCAGGGGTTGAGCGCGCAGACCGCCGGTGCGGTCATCACCCCGCGGCCGGCTCGGCGGAAGAACCAGCTGCCGGTCTTTCCCGCGGTCGCCCCGGCGCACGAGGCCGAACGCAGGGCTCACGCGTCGATGCGAATTCGCGTGGAGCACGGCATCAGCGGGGTGAATCGGCAAGACATCGCCGATCGGCCGCTCTGGCCGGGCACCTCCCGAGACTCCGTCTGGCAACCCCCTGTAGCCACGCAGGCCTGGCGGCTGATACGTGGTCCATGACCTTCTGCACTTCAGTCCCTCGGCCCCATACACGCCGGCCAGTCGATGCGGTGCAGCAGCGTAAACCGGGCCGCCTAGGAGCCGTGCAGGGCCACGGCGGGCAGGTTCATGCTCAGCATCGTCGTCCCGGTACGGGCGTAGTCGACCAGGCTTGCCCGACCACCACAGGTCCACCCGGGCCTCGGGGCGATCGGCCCGGGCGGTCCGACCCCGGGCTCGGCAGCGGTCGGTGGGGATTAACGTGCCGTCCACGGTGACGTGCGGATGGCCGGCGGCGCGGGCGGCCAGCAGCGCGCCGCGCAGGCCGGGCGCCGCGGCGGCCAGGGCGTCGATGCCCTCGTGCAGGTACCGGTAGGCCGTCGACCGGCCGATCCGGTGGTCGGTGGCCAGCTGGATCAGCCGGGTGCCGTCGAGAAACCAGCGCAGCACCAGCACCGCCTGCCGGTAGCAGCCCAGCGCCCGCCGCCGGCCCCGCGTGCCGCGGCGGCGGCGCTCGGCGACCAGCAGCCGCGACACGAACTGCACGGTCTCCTCGGCGACGGGGAGCACGGCGGTGTAGGTGACAGGATCGGACACAGCAGGACCTCGGGTGGGGAAGACGATCCGTGAGAAGACGTGCCTCCTACCGAGGTCCTGCGCCGTCTCGCTTCAACTGCTCGTCGTCGGCGTGTCCTCCTGACCTGCGCAGCCACTCGCTACTGGGAAAGGCTCACTGTTCTGACGACGAGGCGCCGGAGTTCCCTCGCGCGGTGCTCGACACGCTGCGGCAGCCGCTCGAGCGCGGCTCGGTGACCATCTCCCGGGCCAGCGGTGCGGCCACCTTCCCGTGCCGGGCGCAGCTGGTGCTGGCGGCCAACCCCTGCCCGTGCGCCAGTGCCGCAGGCGACGCCGCCTGCAGCTGCAGCACGCTGGAGCGCCGGCGCTACCAGGCCCGGCTCTCCGGGCCCTGCTCGATTGCATCGACCTGCGGGTGGACCTGCCGGCGGTCACGAGGGCCGCCTGGCTGGAGGCTGGGACGGCGCCCGAGCCGACCGCCGTCGTCGCCGACCGGGTCGCGCAGGCACGGGCAGCCGCGGCCGCCCGGCTGTCCGGCACGGGCCTCGACGTCAACAGCCAGGTGCCGGGCCGGCTGCTGCGCGAGCGGTGGTCGCCGCCGCGGTCCGCGCTCCACCTGGTCGAGCGGGCCCTCGAGCGCGGCGCTGTCGGTGCGCGGCTACGACCGCGCGCTCGGGGTGACCAGTGCAACAGCCTAGCCGAACTCAAGCTCACCATAGAGGTTGCGGGTGACCTCCAAGACGGTCTCAGGGGCAGACATGAAGTGCCTAATCCGCCAACTTCATAACCTCCGGAGCTAGCGGAGCAAGTGGTGGTGCGCGACACTGGTCGCTACGCCTGTATTCCTGGGGCGACCGTGTCGCTGGGGTCAGGAGGGGGAAACGATGCCAGAGTTCGCCCAGTTCATCGTCGTCGGTGGAACTGATAACGCCATTACATTAGCGCCGGGTACCATAAACGAGAGAAAGTCCTTCACCGTGGACTTGCCCGATTTGGATTCCAGTCGGACCGTAATTGTCATGGTCAAAGTATCAGGAGACAGTGGTGCGCGGCTAATAATGTCGGCAATAGGTGGGCAAATCATCAATTTTGTACTGGACTCATCGTTCACGCAGCCGCGGTCATGGCATGAGGTTGCGCCTGGCAACGCATTTGTGAGTTCTAACAATAAGTTGGAGTTTAGCCTTGGCCTCGGGTTACTGCCTCCGCAAGGACCTAAAGTAGCTTTCTCGGATGTCGTGATTTTGTACCATGCCAAGACTGCTTAGTGCCGCGTACACAATTTAAGCGCATCGGCCCGGAAGCGGCCGCCAGGGATGAACCGCCGGAAGCGTCACATCAGGCGAAAAGCGCCCTTCGATGGCTGCCAACCGCTCCAGTCGCCGCTCAGGCCAGTGTTCCTACGTGAGCCGCTCTAGGGCACTTCACCAGTGAACTGGTGACGGCGTCCGTGTTGTGGCGAGGACAAGCGAGTAGCCGAAGTTAGGTAGTTACTGCCGACCCTTCCCCTTGTCCTGCGCCCCCTGAGGTAGCTCCTCCAACCCCGTGGTCCAGTCGCCGTCCGCGGGCCACTGTCGCACGCAACTCCCTGGCTCCGTCCGCGTCAGCTATGACCAGGTGCGTCTCTGTGTCACTGCTGGGAAGTTGCTCGTCCGCGACGGCCAAGATGTACATGCCCCGGTCGATATCCCAACTCGCTTCACCGTAGGGGTACCAGGGAGTGTCCGAATTAGTCTTGCCGACGATCCATACCTGATCGTCGCTGTCGCAGGGCTTCCCGCCCCACACCTCGGCTACGTGATGCTTTTCGCCGGTGGAGTTGTACGCATCGTAGAAGCTGACATGAAGGTCATCTCCAAACGCCCAGCAAGGCCGATTTAGGGCTTGACCGATAGCGATCAGGCTCGCAACCACGCTGATCACCGTTACGACGCCAGTCGTGATCTTGGCCGCCCACGGCCACGCACTCACCGTTCGACCCCGAGCAGGCCGGGTCCCCCTGTCATGGGGCGCAACGTAGCGACGTCGCCCTTGCGGCACAGGGAAGGCCGTCACCATCCGCGAGTCGTGGGACTGTCACATGTCTCCGCTACGCTGCGTCATTATTTGATGACGGAGGAGGAACCCATGCCGACTGTACGGCTGCTGTGGATTGACGTGGAGAACGCGCGGCACGAGTACGAGGGCGAGGTCGAGCAGAGCGTCATGGCCGCAGGCGAGATCGCGCCGAACGCTGCCAGCAACTTCCCTGGCCCGGCCGGGACGTTCCGGCTGTTGCCGGAGGAGGCATGGCGCACCTGGAACGGCCAGGACCCGGCTCCGGTGTTCCTGCACGAGTCGTGGCAGGCCCACATCGAGAAGTGGGCGCAGCCGATCCCTGAGCTGTCACACGAGGCCGAAGCCGTCACCCGGGCGCGGAAGGCGGTGGAGCATCAGGTGGACGGTCGTGTCGCGGAGAACCCGCGCAGTCACACCAGTTGGACGGTGACGCGGACGGAGCAGACGCCGCAGGGGCTCGCGGTCGTCGGGCGCTGCGTCGTCCTGCGCCCGACGGCTGTGTAGAGCCGCGTAGCCAGCCTGTCCGTGTCGTTGTCCGTGCAGCAAGTCAACATGCCCTCGTGAGTGCGACAGCCCCGGTCTGGGTCCTACTGGCTACCGGAGCAGTCGGCGGGGCGGGTCTGACCGGGTTGGTGAACACGCTGATCTGGTGGCTGGGTGTCCGCAGGACGAACCGCCACCGGCACGACGACATCCGGCGAGACCGCTACGTCGGCGTGATGGAAGCGGTTGACGCGCACATGCAGGCGTTGGTCAACGCGGTGGATGCCCACAACCGATGGGGCGGCATGGCAATGAACGCATCGCGCCCCGAAGACTTGAATCAGGAAGAAATCAAGGCGGCGTTCGACCGCGCTGGGGAGTTGATGCGGGAAGCCAACCTCAAGCGGGATGAGCTGAGGGGTGCCCTGTTGACCGTGGCGCTGTTTGCCCCCCAGTCGGTTATGCGCCCGCTGAACGAGCTGTGTGCCGAACTGGCGGCGAGGCATCAGCGGTTCGAGGAGCATGATCGTCACGCAGGCCCAGCAGTCCTCCCCTTGCGACTGCCCGACTGGCCTGACGGGGCCGGTCTTCGCTTCCGAGACGCCGTACGAAGCGACCTGGGCTTACCCGCGTTGACCGAGCGCGCCTAGTGTTTGCCGGGTGACCCTCATCCGGATCACCGAGGACGACCGTCGGCGGGCGACCGAGGCCAGGGCCGAGATCGAGGCCGAGCACCGGGTCCAGTGGGCGTTCGCCCGGTGGCTGATGGCGGGCACGACCGGCGGCCCGGTCTACGTGCCCACGCTGCCCCCGGAAACGGTGGCCCGGCTGCTGCCGCTGCTGCCCGAGGAGTAGGGCACTGATGGGAATCCATCGGTGGCGTGGTCAATTGCAAGCGAGCCTCCGAGTCGCGGGATTGACTCGGGGGCTCGCTGCTGTCCGCGCAGACTGCCTCACGCACACCACGACGGCCGGGGAGTGTCATCCAGCCTCCGGCAATCTTTGATTCGGCGCGCGTTGTCCTAGGACCGAACGCAGGTCGGACAAGCCGGTGACGTTCGCGCAGAATGGTGCCCGGTCCGGCCGGAGAACCGAGAAACCCCGACCGGACCGGGGTCTGTCAGGTCGCGGCCAGCCGGATACGCACGAGGGCGCGCGGGTGGACGAATCCGAATCCGACGCGCATGGTGGCCCGGACCGCGATCCGGTCGCTGGTGAAGTACACCGAGGAATCGGCCTGCACGTCGGCCTCGCGGCTGACGACGGTCACGACCCGGCTGGCGGACATGGCCCACACCGTCCCGACCGGCACGTCGGCG
The DNA here is from genome assembly GCF_053502545.1 of Geodermatophilus sp. URMC 65. Lineage (NCBI taxonomy): Bacteria > Bacillati > Actinomycetota > Actinomycetes > Geodermatophilales > Geodermatophilaceae > Geodermatophilus > Geodermatophilus sp. URMC 65. Next base: position 1,128,438 of record NZ_CP199954.1, on the reverse strand, counting down.
GATCCAGCAGCGGCACCCCGTAGACCTGGCTCCGGGTCGGCACGGCCGGGTCAGGACCGAGGAGAGGCTTGCCGGACCCGGTGGTCTCCTTGATCGTCCGGAGGGTCAGGGCGTTGGTCGGGTTCGCCAGGAACGCGGTCACCTGGGAGCCGACTGCGGCGGCGAGGCTCTGCGCCTGGGCGAACGCATCGAAGTGCGTCGGCGCGGTCCCGGCGTGGTCGGGAGGACGTTCCTCTGACACGTCAAGCCGTTGAGGGCGGAGTTTCCAGGCGTCGGTAGAGCACGCGGACGATGTAGCACTTGAGGCAGCGTTTGATCCCGCGGGTCGGTCTTGCCCTCAGCGCGGCGGCGGTCGGCGAAGGCGCGGGTCCGCTCGCCGCGTTGCAGCCGGCAGAGGGCCACGGTGTGCAGCGCCCGGTTGAGCTGGCGGTCGCCGGAGCAATTGAGCCGATAGCGGACGGTCCTGCGGCCAGGGAGGCCGAGAAGCTGCAGGCGAGCACCCCCACGGCCAGCGCCGCCACCGCCAGCGCGCCGGCGGCTGCGCCACCGCCCGCCTGGCTCCCATCGGCAGGCTGCTCGTCGCGGTCGGTCGGTCGGCTCAGCACCGCCGTGCGGTCGTCGGACCTCGTTGTCTCGCTCATCCGGACTCGCCGTGCTCGTCGACCTGCCGCGTGCCCGGCGGCTGTGCTCGGTGTGGCGGCGACGGCGCCGCCGATGTCGAGTGGGACACGTGGCTGCCCTTGCCGCGTTGGACCCGGCGTTCAGCGCCCGACCAGAAGGAGGTGACCATCCCGGCGCTCAGCGCCTAACCAGACCGGAGGTGACGCGGTAGCCGCCGAACACCACGCCAAGGGACTCGGCCGCCGCCCCGCCATCCCCCCGGGGCTGTCGCGGTCCGAACTGCCTCCGGCGCCACCAAGCCACGGTGACCGCGATCCCCTCTGGCCTGCCGGGGGCAGGGGCAGGCCACCGGGCGCGCCCCGGGGTGCGCAACGGAGGTCAGGCAGACACGGCATCGGCTCCGGTCGGTCGATCGGTGGCTTCGTCAAGGAGGTGCGGGTCGAGGCGCAGCCGGGTGAGGGCCTGCCGGAGGGGCGGCGACGCTCCGAGCAATGTCATCCGCCGGCCGTGCCGCAGCAGCCGCCGATAGGCGCCACTGATGGTCCGCACCGTGGCAGCGTCGCCCACGGTCAGCCCGGTCACGTCGACCGCCCAGCGCTCGTGGTCGGCGAACAGCAGGGTCGAGACGGCGTCATGCAACAAGTGGGCGGTCCTGCGGTCGAGTCGTCCGGTCACCGACAGGCGACCGCCGACGAGGTCGACCCGGACCGCGCAGGCAGCCCTGTCCGTCGAGGAATCTCCGACGGGGCGCAGACCAGACATGTTTCACCTTCGTACGCAACGCGGCCGGCGGATGCACCACTCGGTACCAGCCGCGACGGGGAGGCCCGGTCTAGCTGTACCCGGCCATCAGGTGGGACTGCCCCCGGTTCAGTTGACTCCGTGCCTGTGCGGCCGCGGCCTGCGCTGGCAGAACAGGATCCGCGCGGCAACGAACGTTCCCGGGGCGGTGGCGGGCAGCCAGGTCTAGACGTGTCCTGATCGCTACTTTGACCTGTCGAAGGCGCCGCCTGTCGTTCTAGCTTTCGCCTCCCCGACCGGGCTCCCAGTTCAGTGGGCTGGGCGGCGTCCTCGGGGTGGCAGTGCAGGACGAGGCCTTCGGGTGACGATGTCGCGGTGACGAAGCGGGAGCGCATTGACCAGGACGTCCTGCATCGCCGCGCTCAGGTTGCGGTGCTGTCCGGCCTGGCTCGGGGCGACGATGCCCACGACCTCGTGGCGGCCGCGGCTCCCACCCACGTGCCTGGCTGGTTCACGCCGGATTTGGCTCTGCTCGAGCTGGCCGTCACGGCGCTCGACCTCGCCTGCCCCTCCGGCGCCGAGCCGCTGGAGTACGAGGGGCTACGGCAGCGCTGCCTGCCGGAGGTGACGGTCCGCGGCCGTGTGGAGCACCGCAACAGCCAGTACGCCCTGTACGCCGCCGCCTGCATGCGCGGCGGCCTGCAGCCGGATCTGCTCAGCGATGCCGGCTGGTGGCAGACCCCGCTGTGGCAGTACGCCGTCTTTGCCGTCGTCATCTACAGCCGTGCCGCAGCCGCGCGCCTCGCGGTCCCGGGGGAGGAGATTGTTCGGCGGGTTGCCGCTCGGCAGGGCCTCGAGCTCACCGCGTGACCACTTGTGGGTCACGGGCAAGCCCCGGGACAGGCGAAGGAGGGCTGCGACCTGGCCGTCTGGGCCCGGCCGGCGTGACCAATTCATGACCAATGGAGCGGAAAACAGGGGTCTACAAGGGCCAAAGACGGGCCTCTCAGACGGTCCTCCAGTACTCCTCCAGAGGACCTAACAGGCCGCTTGAACTGCGGTTTCGCGTGGAGCGGGTGACGGGAATCGAACCCGCATGGCCAGCTTGGAAGGCTGGGGCTCTGCCATTGAGCTACACCCGCGACGGTGCCCCGATAGCGTAGCCGCCCCGGGCCCGCGGCCGGTCGCCCGGCCTCGGTCGTCCGCGCCGCGCCGTCCCCGGCCGGGCGGGACCTAGACTCGACCCGCCACGGGGTGTGGCGCAGCTTGGTAGCGCACCCGCTTTGGGAGCGGGGGGCCGCAGGTTCAAATCCTGTCACCCCGACCGTCCCCGTCCGCCGGACCGGCACCTGCGCCGCTGTCTCTAGACTCGGGGGTCGACCCGGCGTCGTCCGTCTGCCCGGCGCCCCATCCCCGTCTGTCTATCGAGGAGCACTGCCGCTGTGAAGAGCACCATCGAGGAACTGGGCCCCACGCGGGTCCGGATGGCGATCGAGGTGCCGTGGGGGGACCTGGACCACGCCTTCGGTGAGGTCTACAAGGAGCTCGGCCGGCAGGTGCGCGTGCCCGGCTTCCGCCCCGGCAAGGTGCCCAACCGGGTGCTCGACCAGCGCATCGGCCGGCCGCTCGTGCTCGAGCAGGTCGTCCAGCACGCCATCCCGGAGGTCTACTCCGAGGTCGTGCGCGAGAACCAGGTGCGCGTCCTGGGCCAGCCCGACATCGAGGTGACCCGCCTCGACGACAACGACACCCTCGCCTTCACCGCCGAGGTCGACGTCGCCCCCAAGATCGAGCTGCCCCCGCTGGAGGACCTCGCGGTCACCGTCGACGACGTCGAGGTCACCGACGAGGAGATCGACCAGCAGATCTCGGTCATGCGCGAGCGCTTCGGCATGCTCACGGGCGTCGACCGCCCCGCCCAGGACGGCGACTTCGTCTCCATCGACCTCGAGGCGAAGCTGAACGGCGAGGTGCTCGAGGACGGCTCGACCACCGGCATGTCCTACGAGGTGGGCTCCGGCAACCTGATGGAGGGCCTCGATGACGCCGTCCGCGGGCTGTCGGCCGACGAGTCGAAGACCTTCCAGACCGCGCTGCTGCAGGGCCCGAACGCCGGGGAGACGGCCGACGTCACCGTCACCGTCCGCTCGGTGAAGACCAAGGAGCTCCCGGAGCTCGACGACGAGTTCGCCTCCACCGCCAGCGAGTTCGACACCCTCGAGGAGCTGCGGGAGGACATCCGCACCCGGCTGGCCCGCACCAAGGTGCTGCAGCAGGGCGCCCAGGCTCGCGACAAGCTGGTCGAGCACCTGATCGAGACCGTCGAGGTGCCGATCCCGGAGAACCTGGTCGACCGCGAGATCGAGTTCCGCAACCAGGCGATGCAGAACGAGCTGCAGCAGGCCGGCATGGACTGGGACAGCTTCCTGCAGATGACCGGTGTCGAGAGCCAGGAGGCCTACGACGCCGATCAGCGCAAGAACATCGAGGAGGCGGTGCGCACCCAGTTCATCCTCGACGCCATCGCCGACGCCCGTGAGGTCACCGTCGACAACGAGGACCTGTCGGCGCAGATCATGGCCCAGGCCCAGCGCAACCGGATGAGCCCGGAGCAGTACGCCCAGCAGCTGCAGCAGGGCGGCAACATCGCCGAGTTCGTCGCCGACGTCCGCCGCACCAAGACCCTCGCCCAGCTGCTCGAGGAGACGACGATCACCGACGCCTCCGGCAACGTGGTCGACCTCGAGGCGCTGCGGCCGCGCACGGTGCAGGCCCCGGCCGCCGGCACCGACACCGCGGACAGCCAGGACGCCGACGGCGACACTGCTGACGCGGAGGTCGCCGACGAGGCGCCCGACGCCGAGGTCGCCGACGCGGCCGCCGTCGAGGCCACCGAGGGCGCGACCGAGGACACCGAGGACGTCGTCAAGGGCTGACGCCAACCCCGCCGCACGACCGACGCCGTCCCACCCCGAGGCCCGGGGTGGGACGGCGTCGGTCGTCCCGGGGCCGACCGGCGCACCCGGCGCTGCGCCCACGGCGAACACCCCCTGCGTCGGGACTGCCGCCGCGCAGGTCCGCGTTAGGGTCGACGCAGACTCTGGCGAGCACCAGGGAAATACACCCCTGAGGGCCTCACCCGGGCCCCGCACCACCCCGCCCGCCACAGACCGACTGCACCACAGTCCTACGGAGGTCACCGCACCCGTGAGCACGAACCCGTACCCGGCCGGTGCGCCGCTGCTGCGCACCAACGGCGGAGGGATGAACCTCGGCGACTCCGTCTACGAGCGCCTGCTGCGCGAGCGCATCATCTTCCTCGGCACGCAGGTGGACGACGTCATCGCCAACCAGCTCGCCGCCCAGATGCTGCTGCTGTCCGCCGAGGACCCCAAGCGCGACATCCACCTCTACATCAACTCGCCCGGTGGCTCGGTGAGCGCCGGCATGGCGATCTACGACACGATGCAGTTCATCGACTGCGACGTCGCGACCTACGGCATGGGCCTGGCCGCCTCGATGGGCCAGTTCCTGCTGACCGCCGGCGCCAAGGGCAAGCGCTACGCCCTGCCGCACGCGCGGATCATGATGCACCAGCCCTCGGCCGGCGTCGGCGGCACCGCGGCCGACATCGCGATCCAGGCCGACCTGTTCCGGCGCACGAAGCGCGAGCTCAACGAGCTGCAGTCCTTCCACACCGGTCAGCCGATCGAGCAGATCGAGCGGGACTCCGACCGCGACCGCTGGTTCACCGCGCAGGAGGCCCTCGAGTACGGCTTCGTCGACCACGTCGTCAGCCGTGCCGCCATGACCGACCAGGCCAACCCGGTCACCGACAACTGACGGTTCGGAGGAGAACTGACATGAGCTTCGAGATGCCCTCCAGCCGTTACATCCTGCCCTCCTTCGTGGAGCGCACGAGCTACGGCATGAAGGAGTCCAACCCGTACAACAAGCTCTTCGAGGAGCGCATCATCTTCCTCGGGGTGCAGATCGACGACGCGTCGGCCAACGACGTGATGGCCCAGCTGATCACGCTGGAGTCCAACGACCCCGACCGCGACATCACGATCTACATCAACTCGCCCGGTGGCTCCTTCACCTCGCTGATGGCCATCTACGACACGATGATGTTCGTCCGGCCCGACATCCAGACGGTCTGCATGGGCCAGGCCGCCTCGGCCGCCGCGGTCCTGCTCGCCGCCGGCACCCCCGGCAAGCGCCTGGCACTGCCGTACTCCCGCGTGCTGATCCACCAGCCCTCCGGCGAGGCCGGCGGTCAGGTCTCCGACCTCGAGATCCACGCCGCGGAGATCGAGCGGGTGCGCACCCAGATGGAGCAGATCCTGGCGCGGCACACCGGCCGCACCCCCGAGCAGGTCCGCTCCGACATCGACCGCGACAAGATCCTCACGGCCGAGGAGGCCAAGGAGTACGGGATCGTCGACGCGGTGATCCAGAGCCGCAAGCTCAACGCCCTCCCGGGCTGATCTCCCGAAGCGGGACGGGTCGAGTGCGCGCGTTTCGGGCGCTCGACCCGTACCGTCGAGGACGCGGGACGCATGTGGTCACAGCGCTGGCCCCGCCGGGCGAGTCATCGCCCTCCGGGGCCGGTGTCGGCAGGTACGGTCGGCGAGCACCCGATCCCCGGCCCCACGTGCTGGGAGGAGAGCCTCGCCCGAGCGGGGCCGAGCACGGGACATCAGCACCATCAACAGGCGGGCACCTGAGACCAGGAGCCTGGAAATCCCCCCCGAGGTGGAGGTCAGCAGGTGGCACGAATCGGTGAGAGCGGTGACCTGCTCAAGTGCTCGTTCTGCGGGAAGAGCCAGAAGCAGGTCAAGAAGCTCATCGCTGGCCCCGGGGTCTACATCTGCGACGAGTGCATCGACCTCTGCAACGAGATCATCGAGGAAGAGCTCTCGGAGTCGTCGGACCTGAAGTTCGACGAGCTGCCGAAGCCCAAGGAGATCCACGATTTCCTCGAGCAGTACGTCATCGGCCAGGACAAGGCCAAGCGTGCGCTCTCGGTCGCGGTCTACAACCACTACAAGCGGGTGCAGGCCGGCGGCGCCGGCAGCCGCGACGACTCCGTCGAGCTGGCCAAGTCCAACATCCTGCTGATGGGCCCGACCGGCTGCGGCAAGACGCACCTGGCGCAGACCCTGGCCCGGATGCTCAACGTCCCGTTCGCCATCGCCGACGCCACCGCGCTGACCGAGGCCGGTTATGTCGGTGAGGACGTCGAGAACATCCTGCTCAAGCTGATCCAGGCCGCCGACTACGACGTCAAGCGGGCCGAGACCGGGATCATCTACATCGACGAGGTCGACAAGATCGCCCGCAAGAGCGAGAACCCGTCGATCACCCGCGACGTCTCCGGTGAGGGCGTGCAGCAGGCGCTGCTGAAGATCCTCGAGGGGACGACGGCGTCGGTGCCCCCGCAGGGTGGCCGCAAGCACCCGCACCAGGAGTTCATCCAGATCGACACGACGAACGTGCTGTTCATCGTGGGCGGCGCCTTCGCCGGGCTGGAGAAGATCATCGAGCAGCGGGCCGGCAAGCAGGGGATCGGCTTCGGCTCCGAGGTCCGCGGCAAGAAGGAGATCGAGGAGGCCAACGCCTTCGCCGAGGTCATGCCCGAGGACCTGCTCAAGTTCGGGATGATCCCCGAGTTCATCGGTCGGCTCCCGGTCATCACCAGCGTGGAGAAGCTGGACCGCGAGGCGCTGATCAACATCCTGACCGAGCCCAAGAACGCCCTGGTGCGCCAGTACCGGCGGCTGTTCGAGCTCGACGGGGTGGACCTCGAGTTCACCGACGACGCGCTCGAGTCGATCGCCGACCAGGCCATCCTCCGCGGCACCGGTGCCCGCGGCCTCCGGGCGATCATGGAGGAGGTCCTGCAGTCGGTGATGTACGACGTCCCCAGCCGGGACGACGTCGCCTCCGTGGTGATCACCAAGGAGGTCGTGCTCGAGCACGTCAACCCGACGATCGTGCCGCGCAAGCCGAGCCGCGCCCCCCGCGAGAAGTCCGCCTGAGAGAGGACCCCGTCTCCCCACCCCTTGCAAGCTCGGACCCTGCAGGGGCCCGAACTGAACGTCTGAGGCCCAGAACCCCCGAGGTTCTGGGCCTCAGACGTTCAACGCAGTGCCAGCCGGTGCCGGACGACGGCCTCGATCTCCCGCCGGCACCCATCGGGGTCGCGGACGAGCCGCGCGTAGCTGAACCGGAGCACGACCCACCCGAGCGCGGCCAGGGCGCTGTCCCGACAGAGGTCGCGTTCCCGCGCCGCCCGGCTGCCGTGGAAGGCCGCTCCGTCGAGCTCCACCGCGACGAGCGCCTCCACGTAGGCCGCATCGTGGCGGATCCACCGTCCGTCCGGCAGGCGGACCGGGTGCTGCTGCACGTACGCCGGGAGCCGCGGCGGGCCCGGCAGCACGCGGGTGACGCCCAGATCTCCAGCTCGCTCCCGCACCCGCCGGCGAGGAGGTCGAGGAGCCTGCGGAGCTCGGCCCGTCCCCCGTGGATGCGCAACCGGGTCGACTCGTCGCGCAGTGCGGCGACGCTCACGCCACGGCTGCGCACCGATTCGATCACCGCCTGCCGTGCGCCTGCCCGGTCGTGGGTGGCCGCGGGGTTCCTCCGGGGTGAGTGCGCCCAGGACCACGCGTCCACGAGGCTGCGGGTCAGGTGCACGACAGGGATGCCGCCGATGCGGGTCACCGGGAGCGGGAGCGTCGTGCGGTGCGCGACCACTCCGGACGACCCGCGAGGAAACCGGTCGGCCGGCACCGTGACGTGTATCGGGGAGATCGGACCGAGAACGACACCCCAGACGGCCAGCGCGGAGAAGTGACTGAGGGGTCCCCGCGCCCACAGCGTGGCGGCCCGCGCCTTGACCGCAGGTTCGTCCAGCCGGTCGGCCAGCACGACGACGCCCGGGTGCAGATGGACCAGGTCGCCGTCGGCCGTCCAGCGGGCGACGGAGGTCGTGCTGGTGGCGAGGGTGAGCTCGTGGCGTGGTGCGGCACCGTGGGGGAGCAGCTGCGCGAGGTCGTACACGGCCGGGATCGTGGCCGGTGCCATGGCCTGCGCGCGGACGCCCTGTGGACAGCCCGATCGTTGAACCTCCGAGGCCCGGGAGAGCCGTCCTCCCGGGCCTCGGACGTTCAACACTCCGCGGCGGTCAGGCCTCGGCGGGTGGGGCGAGGACGACGTCCACCGCGAGCGGGCCCCCGCCCGCGACGACCTCCAGCGACGCTATCCGGCCGGCCTCGGTCAGGTCACCGCGCGCGGCCTCCACCAGCGCCACCTGCCCGGCCGGCGCGGTCACCGTCGCGGACTCCACGTCGGCCCGCATCGAGACCTTCGCGTCGGACTTGGCCTTGCGGACCCCGGCCAGCGCGGTCGCCACCACCGACACCACCGCGGGGTCCCCGCCGGTCGGCAGCTCGGTCGCGGTCGGCCACAGGGCGCGGTGCACCGAGCCCGACTGCCACCAGGACCAGACCTCCTCGGTGACGAACGGCAGCACCGGCGCGAACAGCCGCAGCTGCACCGACAGCGCGAGCGCGAGCGTGGCCCGGGCGGACTCGGCGGCCGGCCCCGACCCGTAGGCGCGGGACTTCACCAGCTCCACGTAGTCGTCGCAGAAGGACCAGAAGAACGCCTCGGTGACCTCGAGCGCGCGGGTGTAGTTGTAGGACTCCATCGCCGCGGTCGCCTCGTCGACGACCTCCGCCAGCCCGGCCAGCAGGCCGCGGTCGACGGGCTCGGTGACCTGGTCGGCAGAAGCCGCAGCGGACGCCCCCAGCCCCAGCACGAACTTCCCGACGTTGAGGATCTTGATGGCCAGCCGGCGGCCGACCTTCATCTGCGCCTCGTCGAACGGCGAGTCCGCCCCCGGCCGGGCACCGGCGGCCCGCCAGCGCACCGCGTCGGTGCCGTAGCGCTCCAGCACGTCGATCGGCGTGACGACGTTGCCCTTCGACTTCGACATCTTCTTGCGGTCGGGGTCGACCACGAAGCCGGAGATCGTGGCGTGCGTCCACGGCACCGTGCCGTGCTCGAAGTGGGAGCGGACGACGGTGGAGAACAGCCAGGTCCGGATGATGTCGTGGGCCTGCGGGCGCTGGTCCATCGGGAAGACGTGCGCGAACAGCTCCGGGTCGGTGTCCCAGCCCGAGGCCACCTGCGGCGACAGCGACGACGTCGCCCAGGTGTCCATGACGTCGGGGTCGGCTATGAAGCCGCCCGGCACGCCCCGCTGGTCCTCGGAGAAGCCCGGCGGGACGTCGGACGACGGGTCGACCGGCAGCGACTCCTCGGGCGCGAGCAGAGGCTCCTCGTGGACCGGCTCGCCCGCGGAGTCCAGCCGGTACCAGACCGGGAACGGGACACCGAAGAACCGCTGGCGGCTGATCAGCCAGTCACCGTTGAGCCCCTCGACCCAGTTCTCGTACCGGTGCCGCATGTGCTCGGGCACCCACTGGATCTGCCGGCCGCGCTCGACCAGCGCCTGCCGCAGGTCGGCGTCCCGGCCACCGTTGCGGATGTACCACTGCCGCGTGGTGACGATCTCCAGCGGCCGCTCGCCCTTCTCGAAGAACTTCACCGGGTGGGTGATCGGCCGCGGCTCGCCGTCCAGGTCGCCGGACTCGCGCAGCAGCTCCACGATCCGCTGCTGGGCGCTGAACACGGTCTTGCCGGCCAGCTCGGCGTACGGGCCGGCGGGGACGCCGGGCGGCGCGTCGGGCAGCAGCCGGCCGTCCCAGCCGACGATCGCGCGGGTGGGCAGCTGCAGCTCGCGCCACCAGGTGACGTCGTTGAGGTCGCCGAAGGTGCAGATCATCGCGATGCCCGAGCCCTTGTCCGGCTCCGCGAGGCGGTGCGCGACCACGGGCACCTCGACGCCGAACAGCGGCGTCCGCACCGTCTGGCCGAACAGCGGCCGGTAGCGCTCGTCGTCGGGGTGGGCGACCAGCGCGACGCAGGCGGGGATCAGCTCCGGCCGGGTGGTCTCGATGAAGACCGGGCCGTTCGCGGTGTGGAAGGCGATCCGGTGGTAGGCGCCGGGGCGCTCCCGGTCCTCGAGCTCGGCCTGCGCGACCGCCGTGCGGAACGTGACGTCCCACAGGGTCGGCGCCTCCTGGGCGTAGGCCTCACCGCGGGCGAGGTTGTGCAGGAAGGCGCGCTGCGCGGTGGCGCGGGAGGCCTCCGAGATCGTCCGGTAGACGTTGGTCCAGTCCACCGACAGGCCCACGCGCCGCCACAGCTGCTCGAAGGCCCGCTCGTCCTCCTCGGTGAGCTGCATGCACAGCTCCACGAAGTTGCGCCGGGAGACCGGCACCTGGTCCTTGCCCGGCTTGGCCGGGGGCTGGAAGGACGGGTCGTAGGGGAGCGAGGGGTCGCAGCGGACGCCGTAGTAGTTCTGCACCCGGCGCTCGGTGGGCAGGCCGTTGTCGTCCCAGCCCATCGGGTAGTAGACGTGCTTGCCGCGCATCCGCTGGTAGCGGGCGACGAGGTCGGTGTGCGTGTAGCTGAACACGTGCCCGACGTGCAGCGAGCCGCTGGCCGTCGGCGGGGGCGTGTCGATCGACCAGGTCTGCTCCCGCGGCGCGGAGAGCGCGGCCGCGCGGTCGAAGGCGTAGGTGTCGTCCTCCGCCCATCGGGCGGCCCACTTCTCCTCGAGCCCGTCCAGCGACGGCTTCTCCGGTACACCGGCGCCCGCTCCGGGGACGGAGGTCTCCGGGGTGTGGATGTCGGTGGTCATGCCCCTCATCGTAGGTAGTGGGTGGCTGGCATCCTGGAGAGGATGAGTAGCAGCGGCACCGCCGATCTCGCGCGCGTCGAGAAGGAGCTGCTGGCCCGCTGGCCCGAGACGCGGCTGCAGCCCTCGCTGGCCCGCATCTCCGCCCTGGTCGACCTCCTGGGGTCCCCGCACCGCGCCTACCCCGTCGTCCAGGTGGCCGGCACCAACGGCAAGACGACGACGGCGCGGATGGTCGACGAGCTGCTGCGCGGCTTCGGCCTGCGGGTGGGCCGGTTCACCAGCCCGCACCTGCAGTCGGTGCGCGAGCGGATCGTCCTCGACGGCGAGCCGGTCAGCGCCGAGCGGTTCGTCGAGACCTACGACGACATCGCGCCCTACGTGCAGATGGTCGACGCCGGCGGCGAGCACCCGATGAGCTTCTTCGAGGTCATGGTCGGCATGGCCTACGCGACCTTCGCCGACGCGCCGGTCGACGTCGCCGTCATCGAGGTCGGGATGGGCGGCACCTGGGACGCGACCAACGTGGTCGACGCGCGCGTCGCCGTCGTCACCCCGGTCGCGCTCGACCACGCCGAGTACCTCGGTCCCGACGTCGGCACGATCGCCGGCGAGAAGGCCGGGGTGATCAAGCACGACGCGGTCGCGGTGCTGGCCCGCCAGCAGCCCGCGGCGCTCGACGCGCTGGTCCGCCGGGCGGTCGAGGTGGAGGCCGTGGTCGCGCGCGAGGGCACCGAGTTCGGCGTCCTCGACCGGCGGGTCGCCGTCGGCGGTCAGCAGCTGCGGCTGCAGGGCCTCGGCGGCGAGTACGAGGAGGTCTACCTCCCGCTGTTCGGCGCCCACCAGGCGCAGAACGCGGCGACCGCGCTCGCCGCCGTCGAGGCGTTCCTCGGCGCGGGTGCGGCGACCGGGCCGATCGACCAGGAGACCGTGCGCGCCGCGTTCGCCGCCGTCCGCTCGCCCGGCCGGCTGGAGCGGGTGCGCACCAGCCCGACGGTGCTGGTCGACGCCGCGCACAACCCGGCCGGCATGGCCGCCACGGTCGAGGCGGTCCGGGAGTCCTTCGACTTCACCCGGCTGGTCGGCGTGGTCGGCGTGGTGCACGGCAAGGACGTCGAGGGGATGCTGCGCGAGCTGGAGACCGTCTGCGCCGAGCTGGTGGTCACCCAGAACGGCTCGCCGCGCGCGATGCCCGCCGACGAGCTGGGCGCGCTGGCCGTCGACGTCTTCGGCGCCGACCGGGTCAGCGTCTCGCCGCGGCTGCCCGAGGCCCTGACCGAGGCGATCGAGCTGGCCGAGGCCGGCCCGGACGACGCGCTGGGCGGCTCCGGCGTGCTGGTCACCGGCAGCGTGGTCACCGCAGGGGAGGCCCGCACGCTCATGGGCGGGACGCAGGCGTGACCGAGCTCGCGAGGTCACGGGTGGGCACAGCACGGCGCCGCACGGTGTCGACGAGCGCCAGCGAGGAGACACCGTGACGGCTGCGGACCCGGTGCGGGCGGCCCGCGCGCTGCGCGGTGCGGCGGCCGGCGTGCTGGTGCTCGAGGGCATCGCGGTCCTCTTCGTGCCGCGCGGCATCGCGCAGACCGAGGGGGGCCTCGGCGGCGTGCGGCTGACGCTGCTGCTGGTGCTGGCCGTCGTCCTCGTGCTGGCCAGCGGGGTGCAGCGCCGTCCCCAGGGCCTCGTGATCGCCACCGCGCTGCAGGTGCCGCTGCTGCTCACCGGTCTCCTCAACAGCGTCATGTGGTTCGTCGGCGGCGTCTTCGTGCTCATCTGGCTGTACCTGCTGCAGGTGCGCAAGGAGCTGCTGGGCTCGCCGTTCGGGGAGCCGGCCGCCCGTTCGGACGACGACCCCGGCACCGGCCCCGCGTAGGCTCCGCGCTCGTGTCTGAAGCCACCCCCGCCCGCACCCTCGTCCTCGTCAAGCCCGACGGCGTCGCCCGTGGCCTGGTCGGCGAGGTGATCTCGCGCCTGGAGGCCAAGGGCCTGCGCCTGGTCGCCGCCGAGCTGCGCACGCTGACCCGGGACGTCGCGGAGGAGCACTACGGCGAGCACCGCGAGAGGCCGTTCTTCGGCCCGCTGGTCGACTTCATCACCGGCGGCCCGCTGCTCGCGCTCGTCGTCGAGGGCCCGCGGGCGGTCGAGGCGTTCCGCGCCCTGGCCGGCGCCACCGACCCGGTCAAGGCCGCCCCCGGCACCATCCGCGGCGACTTCGGCCTCGAGGTGCAGAACAACATCGTCCACGGCTCGGACTCCGACGAGTCCGCCGCCCGCGAGATCGCGCTGTTCTTCCCGAAGCTGGGCTGACGTTCCCTCGTCGAGAGCGCGTGATCTCGTACGTGTCCGCCCCCGCGGACGTGCGAGATGGCGCGATCTCGACGAAGGGAGGTGGAGTCGCTCCCGCGCCCGTCTACCCTGGACGGGTCATGACTGGTGCATCGCTCTACCCCCGTCTCGAACCGCTCCTCGCGCAGGTCCAGAAGCCGATCCAGTACGTCGGCGGCGAGCTGAACGCGCAGGTCAAGGCGTGGGACGACGTCGCCGTCCACTGGGCGCTGATGTACCCCGACGCCTACGAGGTCGGGCTGCCCAACCAGGGCCTGATGATCCTGTACGAGGTGCTCAACGAGCGGCCCGACGCCCTCGCCGAGCGCACCTACGCCGTCTGGCCCGACCTCGCCGCCCTGATGCGCGAGCACGGCGTGGGCCAGTTCACCGTCGACTCGCACCGGGCGGTCGCCGACTTCGACCTGCTCGGCGTCAGCTTCGCCACCGAGCTGGGCTACACCAACCTGCTCGAGGCCCTCGACCTCGCCGGGGTGCCGCTGCACGCGGTCGACCGCGACGAGACGCACCCGGTCGTGGTGGCCGGCGGGCACGCCGCGTTCAACCCCGAGCCGATCGCCGACTTCGTCGACTGCGCCGTCCTGGGCGACGGCGAGCAGGCCGTCGGTGACATCACGGACGTGGTGCGGGCGTGGAAGGAGCAGGGCCGCCCCGGCGGGCGGATCGAGCTGCTGGCCCGCCTCGCCCGCGTGGACGGCGTCTACGTGCCGCAGTTCTACGCCGTCTCCTACGGCCCGGACGGCGCCATCGCGGCGGTCACCCGCACCCGGGGCGACGTCCCCGCGCGGGTCGGCAAGCGCACCGTCATGGACCTCGACGAGTGGCCCTACCCGAAGACGCCGCTGGTGCCGCTGGCCGAGAGCGTGCACGAGCGGATGAGCGTGGAGATCTTCCGCGGCTGCACGCGCGGCTGCCGGTTCTGCCAGGCCGGGATGATCACCCGCCCGGTGCGCGAGCGGACCATCACCGGCATCGGCTCGATGGTCGAGCAGGGCCTGCGCGCCACCGGGTACGAGGAGGTCGGGCTGCTGTCACTGTCCAGCGCCGACCACTCCGAGATCGGCCAGGTCGCCAAGCAGCTCGCCGACCGCTACGAGGGCACCAACACCGGGCTGTCGCTGCCCTCCACCCGGGTCGACGCCTTCAACGTCACCCTCGCCAACGAGCTGTCCCGCAACGGCCGGCGCTCCGGCCTGACCTTCGCCCCCGAGGGCGGTAGCGAGCGGATCCGCCGGGTGATCAACAAGACGGTCTCCAAGGACGACCTCGTCCGCACCGTCACCACCGCCTACGCCAACGGCTGGCAGCAGGTGAAGCTCTACTTCATGTGCGGTCTGCCGACCGAGACCGACGAGGACGTGCTGGAGATCGCCGAGCTCGCGGTCGAGGTCATCCGCGCCGGCCGGGAGGCCAGCGGCCGCAAGGACATCCGCTGCACGGTGTCGATCGGCGGGTTCGTGCCCAAGCCGCACACGCCGTTCCAGTGGGCCGCGCAGGCCGGCGCCGAGACCATCGACTCCCGGCTGCGGCTGCTGCGGCAGGCCATCAACGCCGACCGCCGCGTCGGCCGCTCGATCGGCCTGCGCTACCACGACGGCAAGCCGGGCATCGTCGAGGGCCTGCTCTCCCGCGGCGACCGCCGGGTCGGCCGGGTGATCGAGCGGGTGTGGCGCGAGGGCGGCCGCTTCGACGGCTGGAGCGAGCACTTCTCCTACGAGCGCTGGACCGCCGCCGCGGCCGCCGAGCTCGAGCCCCTCGGCGTCGACCTCGACTGGTACACCACCCGCGAGCGCGGCCAGGACGAGGTCCTGCCCTGGGACCACCTGGACTCCGGGCTGGACAAGGAGTGGCTCTGGGACGACTGGCAGGACGCCCTCAGCGAGGAGGAGGTCGCCGACTGCCGGTGGACCCCCTGCTACGACTGCGGCGTCTGCCCGACCAACGGCACCGAGATCCAGATCGGTCCCACCGGGCGCACCCTGCTCCCGCTCACGGTGGTCGGCCGCTAGTGGCCCGCCAGCCCGAGGGGCCGCCCCCGCCGCCCACCGTGCAGAAGCTGCGGCTGCGCTACGCCAAGCGGGGCCCCCTGCGCTTCGCCTCGCACCGCGACCTCGCCCGCGCCCTGGAGCGAGCGTTGCGCCGCGCGCGGGTGCCTATGGCCTTCTCCGCCGGCTTCTCCCCGCACCCGAAGATCTCCTACGTCGGCGCGGCGCCCACCGGCGCGGCCAGCGAGGCCGAGTACGTGGAGATCGGCCTGGCCGAGCGGTGCGACCCCGAGGAGGTGCGCGCCGCGCTGGACGCCTCGTTGCCGCCGGGCATCGACGTCCTCGAGTGCGTGGAGGCCCTGGGCGCCGGGTCGCTGGCCGACCGGATCGACGCAGCGACCTGGCGCGTGGAGCTGCCGGGGGTGGCGCCGGCCGAGCTGGCGCAGGCCGTCGAGGCGTTCCTCGCCGCCGACGTGGTCACCGTCGAGAAGCGCACCAAGAACGGCCTGCGCGACATCGACGCACGGCCGGCCGTGGCCAGCGCGTCGGCGGCCGAGGAGGCAGGTTGTGCCATACTGCACATGGTCGTCCGGCAGGTGACGCCCGCCGTTCGACCCGACGACGTGTTGGCCGCACTGGTTGCCGTCGCCGACCTGCGCCCGCCGTCGCCCCCCCGGGCCGTGCGTGAGGCGCAGGGCCGGCTCGACGACAACGGGACCGTGGCCGACCCGCTCGGCCCGGATCGCGTCGCGAGCACCCGCTGCCAGGGGGAGCCCGCCACGGTCTGACCGGTGGGCCCCGGGGCCGCACGCCGTCGAGCGGCACGACTGCCAGACGTGACGCACCCCGAGATCTCGCACCACCGAAGGACCCGCACCACCGGCGCCCGGCCGCGGCAACTCCTCGCCCGGACACCGACCCCCAGACTTCGCGGGTCGCGCCTGCCGCCGCACCCGGCGCGGGGGCCGACCCGTCCGACCCCGTGCTCCTGCGCGGCCGCCAGTCCCTGTGATCGGCGCCCGGGAGCACCACACAGGAGGCGAGCCACACGTGGCCGACCAGACAGACGACAGCACGACCACCCCGGCCGACGAGGGCCTCGACCCCGCCGCCCTGCCGCAGGGCACGGAGGACGCCGCGGCCGAGGACGACGTCCGCGCCGCCGAGGCCGGTGAGGACGACGACGCCGGCGAGCAGGCCGCCGCCGTGGAGGAGCTAGCCGCCGCCGAGGAGCAGGCCGAGAGCCCCGAGCCGGCGGCCGCCGAGCCCGAGGAGCCCCCGGTCTCCCGCTTCGGCGCCCAGTTCAGCTCCCCGGAGCCCACCGCCGTCATCGCCCGCCCCCGCCGGCGGGCCACCCGCCCGGCCGGTGCGGCCGACCCCGGCGACCACCCGCCCGCGCCGCCGGCCGCTCCCACGATCCCGGCGTTCGTGAGCTTCGTCGCGCCCACCGAGGCCGACGTCCCGCCCCCGCCGCGCCGGCGCAGCCGCCGTCCCCTGGCCGAGTCGCCGGTGGTCGAGGAGACCGACGTCGAGCCGGCCGAGGACGGCGAGGACGAGACCCCCGCGCCGCGCTCGCGCCGCAGCCGCTCCCGCCGCCGCTCCGGCGGCGCGGACGAGACCCCCGCGATCGGCGAGGACACGGACACCGACGCCGACACCGACTCCGACGAGGAGCGGGCGGACGCCGAGGGCGATCCCGGCGCCGACGACAGCGAGGACAACGGCGCCGCCGGCAGCCGGCGCCGCCGCCGGGGCCGGCGCGGTCGTGGCCGCGGGCGCAGCGGGGACGACGCCGCCGACACCGAGGGCGACGACGACACCGCCGACGACTCCTCCGACGAGGACGCCGACGAGGACCAGGGCGCCGACGAGACCGACGAGGACGGCGACCCCGACGCCGACAGCGGCGAGGACACCGCCGAGGGCGACGAGGGCGAGGGTGGCTCGAGCACCCGCCGCCGGCGCCGGCGGCGCCGCCGCGGCAGCAGCGGAGAGGCCGGCGAGGCGGTCGCGGAGAGCGACGACGACCGTCCGGAGCGGGCCGGCCGCAACGGTCGCACCACCAGCGACGACGACGTCAAGGGCGTCACCGGCTCCACCCGGCTGGAGGCCAAGCGCCAGCGCCGCCGCGACGGTCGGGACAACGGCCGCCGCCGGGCGCCGATCCTCACCGAGGCCGAGTTCCTCGCCCGCCGCGAGGCCGTCGACCGCAAGATGGTCATCCGCCAGCGCGGCGAGCGGACGCAGATCGCCGTCCTCGAGGACGACGTGCTCGTCGAGCACTACGTGACCCAGGCGCAGGCGACGTCCTTCGCCGGCAACGTCTACCTCGGCCGGGTGCAGAACGTGCTGCCCAGCATGGAGGCGGCGTTCGTCGACATCGGGAAGGGCCGCAACGCCGTCCTGTACGCCGGTGAGGTCAACTGGGACGCCGCCGGGCTGACCGGCAAGCAGCGCTCCATCGAGCAGGCGCTGAAGTCCGGCGACAAGGTGCTGGTGCAGGTCACCAAGGACCCGATCGGCCACAAGGGCGCCCGGCTCACCCAGCAGGTCAACCTGCCCGGCCGGTTCCTGGTGTACGTGCCCGGTGGCTCGATGACCGGCATCAGCCGCAAGTTGCCCGACACCGAACGGCAGCGGCTCAAGGACATCCTCAAGAAGATCGTCCCCGAGGACGCCGGTGTGATCATCCGCACCGCCGCCGAGGGGGCCTCGGAGGAGGAGCTGACCCGCGACGTCGCCCGCCTGCAGGCGCAGTGGGACGTCATCCAGAAGAAGGCGGAGTCCTCCTCCAACGCCCCGAGCCTGCTCTACGGCGAGCCCGACCTGGCCATCCGGGTCATCCGCGACGTCTTCAACGAGGACTTCAAGGAGCTCGTCGTCCAGGGCGACGACGCCTGGGACACCGTCGAGGCCTACGTCGCACACGTCTCCCCGGAGCTGGTCGGCCGGCTGACCCGGCACACCGGCGAGGGTGACGTCTTCCGCGACCTGCGCATCGACGAGCAGCTGGCCAAGGCGCTGGACCGCAAGGTGTGGCTGCCGTCGGGTGGGTCGCTGGTCATCGACCGCACCGAGGCGATGACCGTGGTCGACGTCAACACCGGCAAGTTCACCGGCTCCGGCGGCAACCTCGAGCAGACCGTCACGCGCAACAACATGGAGGCGGCCGAGGAGATCGTCCGCCAGCTCCGGCTGCGCGACATCGGCGGCATCATCGTCATCGACTTCATCGACATGGTGCTCGAGAGCAACCGCGACCTGGTGCTGCGGCGGCTGACCGAGTGCCTGGGCCGTGACCGCACCAAGCACCAGGTCGCCGAGGTCACCTCGCTGGGCCTGGTGCAGATGACCCGCAAGCGGGTCGGCCAGGGGCTGCTCGAGGTCTTCTCCGAGCCGTGCGAGCACTGCCGCGGCCGGGGCGTCATCGTCAGCACCGACCCGGTGGACGAGAAGCGCCGCGGCAACGGCGGTGGGGGCACCGGCGGCGGCAACGGCCGGCGCGACCAGCAGCGCGGTGGCAGCAGGGACAACGGTGCCCGCGACGACGCCAAGGACGCCGCGCCGGCCGAGGCCGTGGCCGTCGGTGCTGAGGCGCCGGCCGCGGGCAGCCCGGACGGCGACGGCGAGGGTCAGCGCTCCGGCGGCGGCCGCCGCAACCGGGGCCGCCGCAACCGCAGCCAGTCCGGTGAGGAGCGCGCGGCCGAGGACGCCGCGGTGCTCGCCGCCGCCGAGGACGCCGGGACCCCGGACGCCGGGACCCCGGACGCCGAGGCCCTGGACGACGGGGCCCCGGACGCCGAGGTCCCGGCCGAGGGAGCCCCGGAGGTCGCGGCGCCGGACGCCGAGGTGGGCGCGGTCGAGCCGGACCAGCCCGACGCCGTGACCCCGGAGGCGGCGCCCGAGCCCGTCGCCGAGGAGCCGGCCGCCGAGCCGGCCGCCGAGCCGGCCCCCGCTGAGCAGACGGTCCCGGCCGACCAGGTGCCCGCCGAGCCGTCGCTCGCCCAGCCGGTGGACCGGGCCGCGGACACCGGCTGGTCCGACGACGACGAGGCCGTGCCCGCCGGCGCAGGTCCCGACGACCCCGGCCCGATGGACGCCGAACCCCCCGCGGAGCCGGCGGAGGCCGACGCGCCGCCGTCCGGCGATGCCACGGGGGAGTCCCAGCCGCCGGTGGCCGACGACGGCAGCGGGACCGCCACGCCGGTCACCCGCCCGCGCCGCCGCCGGGCCGCCAGCCGCCCGGCGGGCCCGCCCGCCTCCTGAGGTCCGGGACCGTGCCGGAGCCCGGGCGGCCGGGCGTCCGTTCGACCGGAGGAAGGACCCCGCCGCCCACCACCGCTGGCCCCGTCCTCCTCATCCCTCGCAGGCTCGGGACGAGCCTCTGGACGGGGCCAGCGGTGGGACCCTGCGGCGGGGCCGTCGGGGCTCGGGTACGCTGATCGGGTTGCACCGCCCCGGTGCCGCGCACCTCACGGTGCCGCCTGGGAGGCGGGCAGCCCGTCCAGCACTCGGCGTCCGACGTCCGGGCGCACGCAGGACATGACAGAGGCGATCGAGGAGTTCAGTGGTGTACGCAGTCGTGAAGGCCGGTGGCCGGCAGCACAAGGTGGCCGTGGGCGACCGGTTCACGGTCAACCGTCTCGTGGGTGAGGCGGGCGACACCGTCACCCTCCCGGCCCTGCTCCTGGTCGACGGCGACACCGTCACCAGCGACGCGGAGACGCTGGCCGGGGTGACCGTGACCGGCGAGATCGTCGGCCACGGCAAGGGCCCGAAGATCCGCATCCACAAGTTCAAGAGCAAGACGGGCTACCACAAGCGTCAGGGGCACCGTCAGCCCCTCACCGACGTCGTGGTCCGCGACATCACGAAGGGCTGACGCCGACATGGCACACAAGAAGGGCGCCTCGTCCTCCCGCAACGGCCGCGACTCCAACGCGCAGCGCCTCGGCGTCAAGCGCTTCGGGGGTCAGGTCGTGAAGGCCGGCGAGATCATCGTGCGCCAGCGCGGTACCCACTTCCACCCGGGCCTGGGCGTCGGCCGCGGCGGCGACGACACGCTGTTCGCGCTGCAGCCCGGTGCGGTGACCTTCGGCACGCGGCGGGGACGCAAGACCGTCTCCATCTCCGCCGTCGAGGCCTGAGCACCACTCGACTGACGCTCACGAGCGCACGGGCCCTCGGCCCGTGCGCTCGTGGCGCTTGACGGACCAGAGACAGGAGGCGGCGCGGACCCGGTCCGCTCATCGACATGGCCGCTTTCGTCGACCGCGTGGTCGTGCACGTCGCCGCCGGCAACGGCGGGCACGGCGTCGCCTCGATCCACCGCGAGAAGTTCAAGCCGCTCGGCGGTCCCGACGGGGGCAACGGCGGCAACGGCGGGGACGTCGTCCTCGAGGTCGACCCCAACGTCCACACGCTGCTGGACTTCCACCACCACCCGCACCAGAAGGCCGGCAACGGCCGCCCGGGTGCGGGCAGCAACCGCCACGGCGCCCGCGGCGAGGACCGCGTGCTGCGGGTCCCCCCGGGCACCGTGGTCAGCACGCCCGACGGCCGGGTCATCGCCGACCTGGTCGGCGCCGGCACCCGCGTCGTCCTCGCCCACGGCGGCAAGGGCGGCCTGGGCAACGCCGCGCTGGCCAACCCCCGGCGCAAGGCCCCCGGCTTCGCGCTGCTCGGTGAGCCGGGCGAGACCCTCGACGCCGTCATCGAGCTCAAGAGCATCGCCGACGTCGGCCTGGTCGGCTTCCCGTCGGCGGGCAAGTCCTCGCTCATCGCGGCCATGTCCGCCGCGCGGCCCAAGATCGCCGACTACCCCTTCACCACGCTGGTGCCCAACCTCGGCGTGGTCCGGGCCGGCGACACCGTCTTCACGATGGCCGACGTCCCCGGGCTCATCCCCGGTGCCTCCGAGGGCCGCGGGCTCGGCCTGGAGTTCCTCCGGCACATCGAGCGCTGCGCGGTGCTGGTGCACGTGGTCGACATGGCCACGATGGAGCCCGGCCGCGATCCGGAGAGCGACATCGAGGCGCTGAAGCACGAGCTGGCGCAGTACCGGGAGGACCTCGTCGACCGGCTGCGGGTCGCCGTCCTCAACAAGATCGACGTGCCCGACGCGCGGGAGCTGGTCGACCTGGTCCGCGAGCCGCTGGAGGCGCGCGGCCTGGAGGTCTTCGCGGTGAGCGCGGCGACCGGCGAGGGGCTGCGCGAGCTCGGCTTCGCCCTGGCCCGGGCCGTGGAGGAGTACCGCGCCGCGCTGCCCGAGCCCGAGCCGGTGCGGGTCACCCTCACCCCGCGGGCGGTGGACGACAGCGGCTTCACCGTCGGGCGCGACCCGGACGAGGGCGCGTTCACCGTGCGCGGCGTCAAGCCCGAGCGCTGGGTGCGCCAGACCGACTTCACCAACGACGAGGCGGTCGGCTTCCTCGCCGACCGGCTCAACCGGCTGGGTGTCGAGGACGCCCTGCAGGAGGCCGGCGCGCAGGAGGGCGACACCATCGTGATCGGCGACGTCGCCTTCGACTTCGTGCCGACGCTGCCGGCCGGCACGCTGAGCGCCGAGGAGACCGCCGGGCTCGGCGGCCGCGGCACCGACTCCCGCATCGACGCACCGCACCGGGTCCGCGCCGAGGAGCGGCTGGCCGCCAAGCGGGCCCGCCGGGTGCCCTACGAGCTCACCGAGACCTGGACCGACGACGACCTGCCCGAGGACGGCGGATGACGGTGCGCGCGGAGATCGCCGGTGCGCGGCGGGTCGTGGTCAAGGTCGGCTCCTCGTCGCTGACCAGCCTGCCGGGCGGGCTGGACCAGCAGCGGCTGACCGCCCTGGTCGAGGTCCTCGGTGCGGTGCACGCGCAGGGCCGCGAGGTCGTCCTCGTCTCCTCGGGGGCCATCGCCGCCGGCCTGGCCCCGCTCGGGGTCGCCGGCCGGCCGCGGGACCTCGCCACCGCCCAGGCCGCCGCCAGCGTCGGCCAGCTGCGGCTGGTGCAGACCTACGCCGACGCCTTCGCCCGGCACGACGTCACCGTCGGGCAGGTGCTGCTGACCGCCGACGACCTCACCCGGCGCAGCCACTACCGCAACGCCCAGCGCACGCTGGAGCGGCTGCTCACCCTCGGCGTGCTGCCGATCGTCAACGAGAACGACACGGTGGCCACCGAGGAGATCCGGTTCGGCGACAACGACCGGCTGGCCGCGCTCGTCGCACACGTCGCCCGGGCTGACGCGCTGCTGCTGCTCAGCGACGTCGACGGCGTCTACGACGGCGATCCGCGGCAGGGTCCGGCGCAGCTGATCGACACCGTGCGCGACCCCGCCGACCTCGGCGAGGTCACCCTCGGCACCGCCCGCCGCAACGGCGTGGGCACCGGGGGGATGGCCACCAAGGTCGAGGCCGCGCTGATCGCCGCGCACGCCGGCGTCCCCGTCGTCGTCACCTCGACCGCCCAGTCCGCCGCCGCGCTCGCCGGGGAGCCGGTGGGCACCCGCTTCGCCGTCATGGGGCCGCGGCCCCGCGCCCGCCAGTTCTGGCTGCGCTTCGCCACCCGGCCGCGCGGCCGGCTGCACCTCGACGCGGGTGCGGTCCGGGCGCTGCGCGAGCGCGGCGCCTCGCTGCTGCCGGCCGGCATCACCGCCGTGGCGGGGGAGTTCCTCGCCGACGACCCCGTGGAGCTGGTCGGCCCCGACGGCGTCGTGGTCGCCCGCGGCCTGGTCGCCTACGACGCCCGGGAGCTGCCGCCGCTGCTGGGCCGCAAGACCAGCGAGCTGGACCCGGAGTACCAGCGGGAGATCGTCCACCGCGACGAGATGGTGCTGGTGAGACGCCCGTCCCTGGGCTGAGGAAGGACCCCGGCCTCCTCTCGAAGGACCCCCTCGCCCCCCGCCACTCGAAGGCTCGCGGCGAGGCCCTGCAAGCGGGCCGTCAGGGCTCGGGGCGAGCCTCTCGCCGGGGCCGAGGCCGGGAGGCAGGGGGTTCTCCATCAGGGCAGGACGGCGACGGCGTCGACCTCCACGAGGAGGTCGGGCTCGCCGAGGGCGGTGACCTCGAGGAGCGTCACGGGCTTGACCAGGTCGAGGCCGAGGCGCTCGGCGGCGCGGCCCACCCCCGCACCGAGGTCCGCGAGCTTCTCCGGCGACCAGTCCACGACGTAGATGGTGAGCTTGGCGACGTCGGCGAAGGTGCCGCCCACCGACTCCAGGGCGGTGGCCACGTTGAGGTAGACCTGCTCCACCTGCGCGGCGAGGTCGCCCGCGCCCACCGGCCCACCGTCTGCCGTCCGGGCGACCTGACCGGCCAGGTAGACCGTGCGGGAGCCGGTGGCCACGGCCATCTGGCGGTAGTGCTCGGGGGCGGGGATGCCGGGCGGGTTGGACAGCTCGATCGGCATGGCGATCTCCTGGGTCGATGAGACGTGACGGTGTTATGTAACACCGTTGCGCTATATTGGGCAACATGCCCCGCACCGCCGACCCCGCCGTCCGCCTCGCCCTGGTGGAGACGGCGGCCGAACTGCTGGCGCACCGGGAGCCGGTGACCGCGCGGTCGCTCGCCGATCGAGTGGGGACCTCCACGACCGCGCTGTACACGCACTTCGGCGGCATGCCGGGTCTGTGGCGAGCCGTGCGCCACGAGGGCTTCACCCGGCTGGCCGAGCGGTTGGCCGCGGTCGCACGGAGCGGTGACCCGGTCCGCGACCTCGCGGCACTGGGTGCCACGTACCTCCACAGCGCCCGGAGCGATCCCTTCCTGTACCGCGCGATGTTCGACGCGGCGGCCGACCTCGAGGACCCGGCGGTCGCGGACGGCACCTTCGCGCTGCTCGTGGACGCCGCGGACCGGGCGCGGCAGGTCGGCCGCTTCGCCGGGACGGCGGAGCCGCTCGCGGTGGCCACGCGGTACTGGGCGGCGGGACACGGGCTGGCCATGCTCGTCGTGACCGGCGTGCTGCCGGCCGAGGCCCTGGCGCTGCACGCCCCCGAGATGGCGGTCGGGGTGTTCGTCGCGGCCGGGGACGAGCCCGACCGGTGCCGGGACTCGGTGGCGTCCGGCTGGGCCGACGCCCGTGCCCGCCCCGGGGTGGCCGGCTGACAAACTGGGTGGGTGGGAAGACTGGCGCCGTGACGATCCGCCCCATCCGCGAGCTCGGTGACCCGGTCCTCCGCACACCCGCCGACGAGGTGCGCAGCTTCGACAAGGAGCTGGCCGCGCTCGTGCGCGACCTGGAGGACACCGTCGCCGACCCCGGCCGGGCCGGCGTCGCCGCGCCGCAGATCGGCGTCGGGCTGCGCGCCTTCTCCTACAACGTCGACGGACGCATCGGGCACCTGGTCAACCCGCGGATCGTCGAGCTGTCCGAGGAGACCCAGGACGGCGACGAGGGCTGCCTGTCCATCCCCGGCATCTGGGCGCCCACCGTGCGGGCGATGCACGCCGTCGTGGAGGGGTTCGACGTGCACGGCGAGCCGCTGCGCCTCGAGGGCACCGGCCTCATGGCCCGCGCGCTGCAGCACGAGGTCGACCACCTCGACGGCAAGGTCTTCCTCGACCGGCTCACCGGGGAGGCGCGCAAGGCCGCGCTCCGGGCGCTGCGGGACCGCGGCTGATCGCCTGCGCGGCCGTACGGTGGCCGGCGTGACCGACCTCGCCACCCGCGCCCGCACCCTCCTCGACCTGCACACCGCCCCGGAGATCCTGGTCCTCGCCAACGTGTGGGACGTCGTCTCCGCCCAGGTCGTGGCCGCCACCGACGGCGTGCGTGCCCTCGCCACCGCCAGCCACGGCATCGCCGCGACGTTCGGCTACGAGGACGGCGAGAACATCCCGCTCGACCTGCACCTGGACATGGTCGGCCGGATCGCCGCCGCCGTGGACCTGCCGGTGAGCATGGACATGGAGGCCGGCTACGGGGACCCCGGCGAGACCGCGCGCCGCGCCATCGGGCTCGGCGTCGTCGGCGGCAACCTCGAGGACCAGATGAAGCCGCTGGACGAGGCCGTCGCCGCCGTCGAGGCGGTGCTGCGGGCCGGCCGGGACGCCGGGATCGAGTTCGTCCTCAACGCCCGGACCGACACCTTCGTCCGCGCCGCCGAGGGCGCCGACCGCGGTGAGCTCGTCGCCGAGGCGATCCGCCGCGGCCGCGCCTACCTCGAGGCCGGCGCGCCGGTCGTCTTCGTCCCGCGCCTCGTCGACCGCGACGAGATCGCCGCCGTCGTCGAGGGCCTGGGCCGCAACAAGCTGACGCTGATCAGCGTGCCCGGCGCCTCGCTGCCGGCCCGCGAGATGCAGGAGCTCGGCGTGGCCCGGGTCTCCACCGGACCGTTCACGCAGCGGGTCGCGCTGACCGCGCTGCAGGACGCCGCGGCCGAGATGGTCGCCGGCGGCACCCTGCCTCCTGGCACCCGCGCACTCAACTGAGCCCTGCCGGGCGCCTGCCCGGCGCGGCCGGTGCCCGGTCCGCCCAGCGCCGTCGGACGCCGGCGGCCTGCTCGTCGGGCTCCGCGCGAGATCAGCGCGCGGTGGGCTCCAGCTGTGCGGTGCGACGGGAGCGGGCCAGTGCGAGTCCACCGACGACCATGCCGATCAGCCCCAGCACCGAGGCCACGATGGCCCCGGCCAGCCCGTTGCCGGTGCCGAGGCCACCGGCGGCGTTGGCCGCGTGCAGCCCACCGACGCCCACGCTGACCAGCCCCGCAACCAAGCCCACGATGGCTCCGGCTCGCCGGTTGCCGGTGCCGACACGGCTGGAGCGGGCCAGGGACAGCCCACCGACGCCCACGCTGATCAGTCCCACCACGGCGGCCACGGTGGGCACGAGTCGTCCGGTGCCGAGGTCGTAGCCGGCGGCGACGACGTGGACGTGCGCGGCGAGCAGGTGCAGGGCGGACATCGGGGATCCCTTCGGTCGAGTGACGGGGACCGGTGGTGCACGTCCCGGCGCGGCCGCGGGGCGTCGTCCTCGGGTGACGACCCGGAACTCGTGCCGGCCTCCGTCGTGGGATGGACGCGGACGATCGTCGCGTCCCGGGACCGGGGCGTCCTCCGTCAGCAGGCGGCGGCGGAGACGCGTGTGGACGTAGCCGCCCGGCGCGGGACCGCGCTGCTCGACGTAGGGGGCCGCGCAGCCGGGGGGAGTCGTTCCCCGGCCGGGAGTCCTATGTTCGCGAGATGCAGGACCGCGTCGCATCGTTCCGCCTGCCGGCCTGGGCGCAGGACGTCGTGTTGGCGCTCTTCATCACCGTGATGCAGGTCCAGGGCACGGTCTCCCGCGCCGACGCGGAGCCCGGATCAGTGCTGCGCCCCCTCGCCGACCTCGGGCCCCTGGGCTACGTCCTGTTGATCGCCGGTGGCGCGGTCGTGGCCGTGCGCCGCCGCTGGCCGGTTCCGGTGTTCATCACGACCGCGCTCGCCAGCCTGGTCTACTACGCCCTCGACTTCCCGGACGGGCCCGGATGGCTCGGACTGTTCGTGGCGATCTACACGCTCACCGCCCTCGGCGACGGACGCCGTTCGCTGGTGGCGGCCGGTGTGGGGATCGCAGTCCTGGCCGCGGGCTGGCTGATCGCCGCCGCCGACATCGAACCACCGGCCGCCATCGGCTGGGTGTTCTTCCGGATCGGCGCCTCGGTGATGAGTGCCGCTCTCGGCGAGAGCGTCCGCTCGAGGAGGGTCATCGCGGCCGAAGCGTTGGAGCGTGCCGAGCTGGCGGAACGGACGCGCGAGCGGGAAGCCCGCGCCCGGGTCGACGAGGAACGGCTCAGGATCGCGCGCGAGGTCCACGACACCGTCGCGCACGCGATCGCCGTCATCAACGTCCAGTCCGGCGTCACCGCGCACGTGCTCGACAAGCGACCGGGACGAGCACGCGAGGCCTTGGAGGCCATCGAGCAGACCAGCGCCCGGGCACTGCAGGAGATGCGGGCGATCCTCGGGGTACTCCGCGACACCGACGACGGCCACGTCCCGCACCCCGGCTTCGGGCAGATCGACGAGCTCACCACGGAGGCACGCGAGGCCGGGCTCGAGGTCGACCTCGAAGCGACCTCGTCCCCTCCACCGGTGCCCAGCGCTGTGGCCAGCGCCGTGTACCGGATCCTGCAGGAGTCGATCACCAACGTGATCCGCCATGTCGGACCGACCCGGGTCACGGTCGCACTGGACTACGGTGCCGACACCGTGGCGGTCCGCGTGACGGACCAGGGCCCACGAAGGGGCCCGGGAACCGGTGAGGCCGCCCGGCACACCGGCGAGGACCGAGCGGGAGACGGGCCCGCCCGCTCGGACGAGCCGGGCCGCGGGATCCTCGGCATGCGCGAGCGGTGTCAGCTCCTGGGCGGGGAGCTCGACGCCGGCCCCCTCCCCGACGGGGGCTTCGCGGTCACCGCTCGGCTGCCCGTGGCGCCGCATCGAACGGCGAACGCGTGACCACCACGGCGGGCGCGCCGGACCACGACGCCCCGGTCAGGGTGCTGATCGCCGACGACGAGCAGCTGGTGCGGTCCGGCTTCAGGCTCCTGCTCGAGACCGAGGACGACATCGCGGTCGTGGGGGAGGCGGCCACCGGTGCCGAGGCCGTGGACCGGACCCGCGCTGCGCGCCCGGACGTCGTGCTCATGGACATCCGCATGCCGGGGATGGACGGCATCCAGGCCACCAGACAGATCGCCGCCACGAAGGGACTCGAGCGGGTCCGCGTCCTGATCCTGACCACGTACGACACCGATGCCCACGTCTTCGAGAGCCTGCAGGCCGGCGCCAGCGGCTTCCTGCTCAAGGACGCCGGACCGGCCGAGCTCCTGCACGGCATCCGCGTGGTCGCCGCCGGGGAGTCCCTGCTCGCGCCGCGCGTCACGCGCCGCCTCATCGCCGAGTTCACCGCACGACGAACAGCTGACGAGGCCGCCGAACACCGGCTCGCGGTCCTCACCGAACGGGAACGCGAGGTCCTGGCGCTCGTGGGTCAGGGCATGCGCAACGACGAGATCGGCGCCGCCCTCTTCCTCAGCCCGGCCACCGCCCGCACCCACGTCAGCCACGCCATGGGGAAACTCGGTGCCCGGGACCGCGCCCAACTGGTCGTCATCGCCTACCAGACCGGACTGGTCACTCCGTAGCGATCGGGACGCGGCCGGGCACTCGTGGGCCCCGACGCGGGTCGCCGTGTGTGGTCCCCGGCTCCGCCCGACGATGGATGCGGGTGTGCGCCTACTGCTGGACCGGGGTGGCGGCCGCGCAGGCCGCGCAGGTGCCGAAGACCTCGAGCTGGTGCTGCACGTCGGCGAAGCCGTGCTCGGCGGCCACCTTCGCCGCCCAGCGCTCGACCGGCGGGTCGGCCACCTCGACGGTGCGACCGCACGAGCGGCACACCAGGTGGTGGTGGTGCACCGGCGAGCAGCGCCGGTAGGCGGCCTCGCCCTCGTTCCGGAGCACGTCGACCAGGCCGTCGTCCACCAGGGCCTGCAGCGCCCGGTAGACCGTCGCGAGGCCGACGGCGTCGCCGCGCTCGCGCAGCAGGGCGTGCAGGTCCTGGGCGGTGCGGAAGCCCTCCTGGTCGTCGAGCAGGGCCAGGACGGCGCTGCGCTGCCGGGTCTGCCGGCGGGGACCCTCGGTCACGCCGCCTCCTCGCTGGCGCTCGTCGGCGTCGTGACCGACGGTGCTGTGCTCATGCGTGACCTCGCGAGCTCGGTCACGCTGCCTCCTCGCTGGCGCTCGTCGGCGTCGTGACCGACGGTGCTGTGCTCATGCGTGACCTCGCGAGCTCGGTCACGGGCGTCCCCCCGTCCCCGCGGGCGGCGCCGCGTGCTCGCCGTGCTCGTCGTAGTGCACGCCCGCGCCGGTGCGGTGCGGGGCGTGCAGGTGGCCGTCGTGGTCGTAGTCGACGTGGTCGCCGTGCGGCACCACCGGGTGCCCGCAGCCCGCGCCGTGCTCGTGCGGGTGGGCGGCGTGCACCTCGGCGCGGCGCCGGTGCCGGCGGCGGGCGGTCGCCTCGCGCACCGCGACCGCCGCCGTGGCGAGCAGGAACAGCGCGATCGCCAGCAGCACGATCGTGCCGCCGGACGGGGTGCCGGTGTAGTAGGAGGCGGTCGTGCCGGCGACGCTGGTGACCAGGCCGATGGCGCAGGCCAGGTACACCGTCTGGCGGAAGCTGCGGGCCAGCTGCTGGGCGACCGCGCTCGGCACGATCATCAGCGCGCTGATCAGCAGCAGGCCGACCACCCGCATGGACAGGACGACGGTGGCCGCGACCAGGGCGGCGAGCACGACGTTGAGCGCCAGGACCGGCAGACCCACCGCACGGGCGTACTCCTCGTCGTCGCTGACCGCGTACAGCCGGCTGCCCAGGAGCCACACGAGGCCGAGCACGACGACGGTGATGACGCCGAAGACCGCGACGTCGGCGGTCGTCGTGGTGGTGATGGCGCCGAACAGGTAGGCCTCGAGGTTCGTGGCCTGCCCGCGCGGGGCGAGGCTGAGCAGGACGACGCCGCCGGCGATGCCGCCGTAGAACAGGACGGCGAGGGCGACGTCACCACTGGTGCGGCCGCGGGCGCGGACCAGCTCGATGAGGACCGCGCCCAGCACGGCGGCCACGAGCGCCGTCCCGATCGGGGCGGTGGAGGTGAGGACGCCGATCGCGACGCCGGTGAGCGCCACGTGCCCCAGGCCGTCGCCGAGCAGGGAGAGCCGGCGCTGGACGAGGAAGACGCCGACGGCCGGCGCGACCAGGCCGACCATCAGCGAGGCCAGCAGCGCCCGCTGCATGAAGTCGTAGTCGAGGACCTCCACCTCAGCGCCCTCCGTCCGTGGTCACCCGGGGCTGGTCCTGGCGGTACCCCCGCGAGGGCGGCAGGCCGGTGCCCTCGGGGTGGTGGTGCCCGCCGGCCCCGGCGTCGGCCGCGGCCCCGGCCAGCGGGCCGTCGTAGGCGATCCGGCCGTGGTCGACGACGACCGCGCGGGTGAGGACCCCGGCCAGCGCGGCGGTCTCGTGCGTGACCACCAGCAGGGTCGTTCCGGTCGCCGACACGTCGGCCAGGACGGCGGCCAGGGCGTCCTGGCTCGCGGCGTCCACCCCGGCGGTCGGCTCGTCCATGACCAGCAGCTCCGGCTCGGCGGCCAGCGCGCGGGCGACCAGCACCCGGCGCTGCTGCCCGCCGGAGAGCGAGGCGACCGGGTCGCCGAGCCGGTCGGCCAGCCCGACCGCGGCGACGGCGTCCTGCACCGCGGCGCGGTCGGCCTGCCGCAGCCGGCCGAAGGGGCCGAGGCGGGCCAGCCGGCCGACGCCGACGACCTCGCGCACCGTCGCCGGGACCGCGCCGCTGACCGTGTGCCGCTGCGGCACATAGCCGATCCGGCCGCGTTCGCGCGGCCGTCCGACCGGGGCGCCGAGGACCTCCACCTCGCCGCCGAGCACGGTGGCCAGGCCGAGCAGCCCGCGCGCGAGGGTGGTCTTGCCCGACCCGTTGGAGCCGAGGACGGCGACCGCCTCGCCGTCGGCCACGGTCAGGTCGACGCCCTGGACGACGGCGACGTCGCCGTAGCCGATGCGGGCGTCCCGCAGCCGGACGGCGGTCATGAGCAGGACTGCCCCTCCTGCAGGGTGGCCAGGTTGGCCCGCATGACCTCGAGGTAGTCGCTGCCGGCCGACTCGTCGGTCAGCCCCTCGATCGGGTCCAGGACGGCGGTCCGCACGCCAGCTTCGCTCGCGACGGTCTCGGCGACGGCCGGGTCGACGAGGGTCTCGGTGTAGACGGTGGTGATGCCGCGCTCCCGGACCAGCTCGGCGATCTCGGCCTGGGCGGCCGGGCTGGGCTCGGCGGAGGGGCTGAGCCCGCTGATGCCGACCACCTCGAGACCGTACCGGTCACCGAGGTAGCCGAAGGCGTCGTGGCCGGTGACCAGGGTGTCCACCGCGCAGCCGGCCAGGCCCGCCTGCATCTCGGCGTCGAGCGCCTCGAGGTCGGTCCGCAGCGCGGCCGCGTTCTGCTCGTAGGTCGCCGCGCCGTCGGGGTCGGCCTCGGTCAGCCGGTCGGCCAGCGCGTCAGCGACGGAGGCCAGCCGGACCGGGTCCAGCCAGAAGTGCGGGTCGACCGCCCCGTCCTCGTGGGCGTGCTCCGCGTGCTCCTCGGCGGTCTCGCCCTCGTGGGCGTCCTCCTCGGCGGTCGGCACGAGGTCGGCGGCCCGGCCGGCGTCCCACGCCGTGTCGGCGGCCTCGGTCTGCGCGGCCTGGTCGAGCGCCGGCTGGAAGCCGTCGAGGTAGACGAGCAGGTCGGCGTCGGCGACCGCAGCGACGTCCTGCGGCGCGAGCTCGAGGTCGTGGGCCTCGGCGCCCGGCGGCGTCAGCGAGGAGACATCGACGCGGTCGCCGCCGACGCGCTGCGCCGCCCACTCCAGCGGGTAGAAGCCCGCGACGACGGTGAGCCCGTCCTCGCCGGTGCTCCCCGCGGTCGCGTCGGCGCCCCCGCACCCGGCCAGCGCCAGAGCGGCGGCCGAGGCGGTGGCTGCGGTCACGGTGCGCGCGGTCCACGTGTTCATGGGAATCATTCTCACATAGGTGCCGCTCGAGGCGGCCCGAGGCCCTCGCCCGCCCGCGTAGGCTCGCGGGCGTGTCCGACGTCTCCGGCCTGCCGCTGATCGGGGCCGCGGCGCTGCGCGCCCGCGCCGCTGCCCGGGTGCTGCGCACCCTGCCCACCGACACCAAGGACGCCGCGCTGCGTGCCATGGCCGACGCGCTGGTCGAGCGCGCCGACGAGGTGCTCGCCGCCAACGCCGCCGACGTGGCGGCGGCCGCGGCCGACGGCACCCCGGCCTCGGTCCTCGACCGGCTGCGGCTCGACGCGGGCCGCATCGCCGGCGTGGCCGACGCGCTGCGCCAGCTGGTCGCGCTGCCCGACCCGGTGGGCGACGTCGTCCGCGGGTCGACGCTGCCCAACGGGCTGCAGCTGCGCCAGGTCCGGGTGCCCCTGGGCGTGGTCGGCATCGTCTACGAGGCCCGGCCGAACGTGACCGTCGACGCGGCCGGCCTGTGCCTCAAGAGCGGCAACGCGGCGTTGCTGCGCGGCTCGGCCTCGGCGTTCCGGACCAACACCGCGCTGGTCGCCGTCCTCACCGAGGCGGCGGAGAAGGCCGGGCTCCCGGCCGGCTCGGTCGAGCTGCTGCCCGCCGACCGCGCCTCGGTGGGCGAGCTGCTCAACGCCCGCGGCCTGGTCGACGTGGTGATCCCCCGCGGCGGGGCGTCGCTGATCCAGCGGGTGGTGCGCGAGGCGCGGGTGCCGGTCATCGAGACCGGCGAGGGGAACTGCCACGTCTACGTCGACGCCTCGGCCGACCCGGCGATCGCCGAGGCGATCGTGCTCAACGCCAAGACCCACCGGGTGAGCGTCTGCAACTCCGCCGAGACGCTGCTGGTGCACCGCGACGTCGCGTTCCTGTCCCGGTTGCTGTCGGCGCTGGCCGACGCCGGCGTGACGCTGCACGGGGACGACGCGGCCCGGGCGGCGCACGACGCCGTCGTCCCGGCGACCGAGGAGGACTGGGCGACCGAGTACCTGTCCATGGACATGGCGGTGCGCGTGGTCGACGACCTGCCGCAGGCGCTGGACCACATCGAGCGGTGGGGGAGCGGGCACTCCGAGGCGATCGTCGCCGACTCCGCGCGCGCCATCGCCGACTTCACCGCCGGGGTGGACGCCGCCGCGGTGCTGGTCAACGCCTCGACCCGGTTCACCGACGGCGGGGAGTTCGGCTTCGGCGCCGAGATCGGCATCTCCACCCAGAAGCTGCACGCCCGCGGTCCGCTGGGGCTGCCGGAGCTGACCTCCACCACCTACGTCGTCACCGGCAGCGGCCACACCCGCTGACGCCCACATCCGGCCCACCCCGCCACCCGACCGAGGAGCCGCATGCCCCGCCCGCCGTCGCAGTCCCCGCAGTTCTCCTCGGTCTCCGACGTCGGCAAGCGGCTGGCGGCGGCCGGCTACCTGCCCGACGCGCAGATCGCGACGACGGTCTTCCTCGCCGACCGGTTGGGCAAGCCCTTGCTGGTCGAGGGGCCGGCGGGCACCGGCAAGACCGAGCTGGCCAAGGCGCTGGCGGCCGCCACCGGGTCGGAGCTCATCCGGCTGCAGTGCTACGAGGGCCTCGACGAGGCGCGGGCGCTCTACGAGTGGAACTACAAGAAGCAGCTGCTGCGCATCCAGGCGGCCCAGGGCACCGACGGCGCCGACTGGGGCACCGTCCACGACGACATCTTCGGTGAGGAGTTCCTGCTCTCCCGGCCGCTGCTGACCGCGATCCGGCGCACCGAGCCGACCGTGCTGCTCATCGACGAGACCGACAAGGCCGACGTCGAGGTCGAGGGCCTGCTGCTGGAGGTGCTCAGCGACTTTCAGGTGACCATCCCCGAGCTCGGCACGGTGACCGCGACGCGCCGGCCGATGGTGGTGCTGACGTCCAACGCCACCCGCGAGCTGTCCGAGGCGCTCAAGCGGCGCTGCCTGTACCTGGCGCTGGACTACCCGTCGGCCGAGCGCGAGCGGGAGATCGTGCTCTCCCGGGTGCCCGACCTCGCCCCGGGCCTGGCCGAGCAGCTGGTGCGCACCGTGCGGGCGCTGCGCGCGCTGGAGCTGAAGAAGTCGCCGTCGATCTCCGAGAGCCTCGACTGGGCGCAGACGCTGCTCGAGCTGGGCCTGGACACCCTCGACGAGGAGGCCGTGCGGTCGACCCTCGGCGTGGTGCTCAAGCACGCCAGCGACCAGGACCGGGCCGCGGCCGAACTGCGGCTGAACTGATGACCGCGCCAGCCGCTTCGGGGGGACTGGCCGGGCACCTCGACGGCTTCGTCCGCGCGGTGCGCGACGCCGGCATCCCGGTCGGCATCAGCCAGGCCGTCGACGCCGCCGAGATCCTCACCGTGGTCGACCTGCTCGACCGCGAGCAGCTGCGGCACGGGCTGGCGGCGGTGCTGCTGCAGCGGGCGGCGCAGCGGCCGGCCTACGACGTGCTGTTCGACCTGTGGTGGCCGCTGTCCGACCGGCCGGCGGTCCCCGCGGCCGACGACGAGCCCGGCGGGGAGCCGGGGGAGTCCGGGGAGTCGACCCTCGACCTGCCCGACGGCACCGACCTGGCGCAGCTCATGCGCGAGGAGCTGTCCCGGCTGCTGCTCGACGGCGACGAGGAGGCGCTGCGCCGCTTCGCCCGCGAGGCGGTCGACCAGCTGGGCCGCACGGCGCCGTCGCCGTCGGGCCAGTCCTTCTTCAGCTACCGGGTGATGCGGGCGCTCTCGCCGGACACCCTGGTCGCCCAGCTGCTGGCCGGCCTGCTCGGGGACGCCGGGCGCGGCGGGCTCGCCGAGCAGGTGGCCCGCCAGACGGTGCGCGAGCGGCTGGCCGCCTTCCGGGCCGCGGTGGAGGCCGAGGTCCGGCGGCGGACGGCGGCCGAGCGCGGCCGGGACAAGGTGGCGCGGAACGCCGTCCGCCCGCTGGCCGACCAGGTCGACTTCCTGCGCGCCCAGGCCGCGGACCTCGCCGAGCTGCGCCGGACGGTCGCCCCGCTGGCGCGGCGGCTCGCCGTGCGGCTCTCGGCGCGCCGGCGGCTGGGCCGGGAGGGCCGGCTGGACTTCCGCAAGACCGTCCGGGCGTCGTTGGGCACCGGCGGCGTGCCGGTGGTGACCCACCACCGGCCGCGGAAGGTGCACAAGCCCGAGCTGGTGGTGCTCTGCGACGTCAGCGGCTCGGTGGCGGGCTTCAGCCACTTCACCCTGATGCTGACCCAGGCGCTGCGCGAGCACTTCTCCGGGGTGCGGGCGTTCGCCTTCGTCGACTCCACCGACGAGGTGACCCGCTTCTTCCGCCCCGGTGCCGACGTCGCCGACGCGGTCGCCCGGATCGGGCGGGAGGCCGACGTCGTCGGCTTCGACGGGCACAGCGACTACGGGACGGCGTTCGAGGTCTTCGCCGAGCGGTGGCCCTCGGCGGTCGGACCGAAGACGTCGCTGCTCGTGCTCGGGGACGGCCGCACCAACTACCGCCCGCCGGGGCTGCCGGTGCTGGCCGACCTGGTCCGCCGCTCCCGCTCGGCGCACTGGCTCAACCCCGAGCCGCGCCGGCTGTGGGGCAGCGGCGACTCCGCGGCCGACCGCTACGGCGAGGTGGTCGACATGGTCGAGTGCCGCAACGCCGCCCAGCTCGCGGACTTCGTCACCACGCTCTGACAGAGGACCCTCCTGCCCCCCGCCACTCGCGAGCTCGGCGCGAGCCTCTGGACGGGGCCGGCCGTGGCTGCAAGGAGGCCGACGCCAGGAGCGGTCCGGGGCCGGTCCTCGCGGGCCGGTCCCGGACGGACCCGGTTAGGCTCGATCGGTGGCAGGTCGGCGGGTCGGGGTGATGGGCGGGACGTTCGACCCCATCCACCACGGGCACCTCGTGGCGGCGAGCGAGGTCGCCGTCCTCTTCGGTCTGGACGAGGTGGTCTTCGTGCCCACCGGCCAGCCGTGGCAGAAGAGCGACCGCGACGTGGCGCCGGCCGAGGACCGGTACCTCATGACCGTCATCGCCACCGCCTCCAACCCGCGGTTCTCGGTGAGCCGGGTGGACGTCGACCGCGGCGGCCCCACCTACACGATCGACACGCTCACCGACCTGCAGCGGCAGCGGCCCGACGACGAGCTGTTCTTCATCACCGGCGCCGACGCCCTCTCGCAGATCCTCAGCTGGCGTGACAGCGACCGCTGCTTCGAGCTCGCGCACTTCATCGGCGTCACCCGCCCCGGCTTCGACCTGGGCGCGTCCCACCTGCCGGAGGGAGCGGTCAGCCTGGTCGAGGTGCCGGCGCTGGCGATCAGCTCCAGCGACTGTCGCGACCGGGTCGGGCGCGGGATGCCGGTCTGGTACCTGGTCCCCGACGGCGTCGTGCAGTACATCGAGAAGCGCGGGCTGTACCGGACGGGCGCCGATGCCCGCGCCCTCACCCGCGAGGGCATCGCCCCCCGCCGCGTCCCCGGCGACGACCCGCCGTCCGGGGACCGCCCGACCTACGACCGGCCACCCGCCACGGCTCCCCGGACCGAGGGCACGCCTCCCGAACCACCGACCACCGATCTCCAGGAGGTACCCCGATGACCGCCTCGACCGAGGCGCGGGAGACCGCACTGCTGGCCGCCCAGGCCGCCGCCGACAAGCTGGC
Organism: Geodermatophilus sp. URMC 65; assembly: GCF_053502545.1. Lineage (NCBI taxonomy): Bacteria > Bacillati > Actinomycetota > Actinomycetes > Geodermatophilales > Geodermatophilaceae > Geodermatophilus > Geodermatophilus sp. URMC 65. The sequence continues at coordinate 1,091,789 of NZ_CP199954.1, read as the reverse complement.
GACCGACGTCGCCATCGTCGACGTCAGCGAGCGGCTCGCCATCACCGACGCCTTCGTGCTGGCGTCGGCTCCCAACGAGCGTCAGGTGCAGGCGATCGTCGACGAGGTGGAGGAGCGGCTGCGGCAGCACGGCGTCAAGCCGGTGCGCCGGGAGGGCGTGGCCGAGGCGCGCTGGGTGCTGCTCGACTTCATCGACGTCGTCGTCCACGTGCAGCACGCCGAGGAGCGCGCCTACTACGCCCTCGAGCGGCTCTGGAAGGACTGCCCGACGATCCCGTTCGTCGACCGCGCCGCCCCCCGGAGTGACGGGGCGACCGGCACCGCGACGCTGTCGGCCGACGACGTCGACCCGGCCAGCGCCGACCCGACCCCGCTGGCACCCGAGCCGGCGGAGGAGGGCACCGCGGACGGCGGTCCGCGCGAGGACGGGGACCCGTCCGCGTCGGAGGCGGCCGGCCGGTGAGCGGCGTCCCGGCGCTGCCCGTGCCGCGGCTGGTCCTCTGGCGGCACGGACGCACCGAGTGGAACGCCGTGGGCCGCTTCCAGGGGCAGCTGGACCCGCCGCTGGACGAGGTGGGCCGCCGCCAGGCGCGGCGGGCCGCTCCGCACGTGGCCGCACCGCTGCCCGACGACACGATCGTCGTCTCCAGCGACCTCGGCCGGGCCGCCGAGACCGCGGTGGCGCTCACCGACGTGCTCGGGGTGTCACTGCGGCTGGACCCCCGGCTGCGCGAGGTCGGCATGGGCTCCTGGGAGGGGCTCACCCGCGAGGAGGTCGCCGAGCGCCACCCCGAGCAGTACGCCGACTGGCTGGCCGGGCGGCCCATCGTCGGCCGCGGCGGTGAGGAGGCCGCCGACGTGCCGGCGCGGGCGCTGGCCGCGTTGCGCGACCTGCCCGAGGCCCCGGCGGCCGTCGTCGTCACCCACGGCGGGACCTCCGCGCGCCTGATCGAGGCGCTGCTCGGGCTGGGCCCCGAGCACCACCGGGTGCTGGGCCCCCTGGCCAACTGCGCCTGGAGCGAGCTGGCCGAGCAGAGCGGCCGGTGGCGGCTGCTGCGGCACAACACCACGGCACCCGAGCTGTCCGACGGTCCGGTCCCCGCGCCACAGCCGGGCGCGCGCCGCCCGGACGCCGGCGCCAGCCCCGAGGAAGGGGCACCGGGCCCTCCGCAGGACGCCGACGCACTGTGATCCCCGCCGTGGCCGGTCGGCCGCGGGAGGTCGCGGGAGGTCGCGGGCTAGCCTCGCCGGGTGTCCGTCGCCGTGGTCACCGACTCCTCGGCGTACCTGCCTGCCCGCCTGCTGGAGCAGTACGCGGTCGAGGTCGTCCCGCTCTACGTCGTCATGGCCGGTCACTCGGGCCGCGAGGGCGACGACATCGGACCGGCGGACGTCGCCCGCGCACTCGGTGTCCGGGGTCAGCGCGTCTCGACCTCCCGGCCGACACCCGGCGACTTCGTCGCCGCCTACCGCCGTCGCCTGGACTCCGGGGCCGACCGCATCGTCTCGGTCCACCTCTCCGCGGAGCTCTCCGGCACGGTGGACGCCGCCCGGCTGGCCGCCGCCCAGGTCGGGGAGCACATCGTGACCGTCGTCGACTCCCGTTCCGCGGCGATGGGCAACGGGTTCGCGGTGCTCGCCGCGGCCCGGTCGGCGGCGCGGGGCGAGGACATGGCCACCGTGGCCGCGGCCGCCCGGGACACCGCGGCCGCCACCCGCACCCTGTTCGTCGTCGACACCCTCGAGCACCTGCGCCGGGGTGGGCGCATCGGGCACGCCGCCTCGATGATCGGCACCGCGCTGTCGGTCAAGCCGGTCCTGCACGTCGCCGACGGCCGGGTGGTGCCGCTGGAGAAGGTGCGCACGACGGCCCGGGCCCTCGTCCGCCTCGTCCAGCGCGGGGTGGAGGCCGCCGCGGGCAGGCCGGTGATGGTGGCCGTCCACCACCTGGCCGCACCGGAGCGGGCCGAGCGTCTGGCCGCCGCCCTCGAGGAGCGGCTGCCCGACCTGCGTGAGCTCTACGTCAGCGAGCTCGGCGCGGCGATCGGCGCGCACGTGGGGCCGGGTGCGGTGGGCCTCGTGGTGGCACCGGCTGCGCCCGCGCGGCCGTCCGACGTCGCGGCCCCTCCCCGAGAGGCGCAGGGTCCCTAGCCGGTGGCCTTTCTGCTCTGTCCTGCGCTGTGCGCCCGTCAGTAGCTTCGGCCGCCTCAGGCGACGCGAGGGGGAGACATGAGCGGTGGTGGACCGGCGGCTGGGGTGGCGGCGAACTGGGCCCGGGCCTACCTGGACGCGTGGAACGCGCACGACAGCGCGGCGGTGGCCGCGTTCTGGGCCGACGACGGGGTGTACCAGGACTTCGCGCTCGGCGAGCGATTCGAGGGCGCGGCCGCCGTCCGCGCCTTCGTGGATGCCATGGAGACCGGCTTCTCCACCGACTACCGGTTCGAGCCGGGCGCCGTCGTCGGGGACGGCGAGGGCTACGCGCTGGAGTGGACGATGGTCGGGACCAACGACCGGGCCGACCCCGAGCACGGCCTGCCGGCCACCGGACGCTCCTACCGGGTGCCCGGCGTCTCGGTCGGTCGGGTGCGCGACGGCCGGATCGTGGAGAACCGGGACTACTGGAACCTCGCCGACTACCTCCAGCAGGTGGGCCTCATGCCGAGACCCGAGGACGCAGTCACGAGCGGCGGATGACGACCGGCGGCTCGGCCGCTCGAGCGCTCGACGGCGCGCACGTGACGACGTCCTCCGGATCCACAGTGGTGGTGGCCGTCCACAGGTCGTCGGCGACACGGCCGATCGGGGGCGTCGCTCCCTAGCGTCGCGCCGGTGCGACTCCCTCCCCGCCGCAGCGACGACGCCGACCTGATCAGGCAACGGCTGCGGGCCCTGCTGCAGGAGAGCCGGCCACCCGGCTGGGTGCCCGACGACGAGACCGACCCCGAGCCGCGGGAGGAGCAGCTCCCCACCGCCACGGCGGAGGACGGGCTGCCGGTCGGCATCGGGCGCCATCGTGCCCCGGGCAGCGCCGTCCGGCTGGCCCCCGGCCGCCGCGCTGCCTGGTCGCTGTGGGTCGTCGGTCTGCTCGCCGCGCTCCTGGTGGTCGGCGGCACGTGGCTGGACCGTCCCCAGGTGCAGCCGGCACCCGTCGAGCCGGCTCCGACCGGGCCACCCGTGGGCGAGGAGCCCGCCGCGACGCCGTCGGTGGGGGTCGCGGCCGAGTCCGCGGCCACGGTCGTCGTCTCGGTGGTGGGCTCGGTGGCCCGCCCGGGGCTGGTCACGCTGCCCGACGGCGCGCGGGTGGCCGACGCGGTGGCGGCCGCCGGTGGCCTGCTGCCCGACGCCGACCCGGCCTCGGTGAACCTCGCCGCGGTCGTCTCCGACGGCCAGCAGGTGGCGGTCGGTGTCCCCGGAGCGGGGGTGGTCGGCGGCGCCGCCGACGGCTCGGGCGCAGCCGGCGGGGCGGGGCCGGTCGACCTCAACGCCGCCACCGCCGCCGACCTCGACGCGCTCCCGGGCATCGGTCCGGTGCTGGCCCAGCGGATCGTCGAGCACCGGGAGCGCAACGGACCCTTCCGGAGCGTGGAGCAGCTCGACGACGTCCCCGGCATCGGCCCGGCCACCTACGCCGAGCTCGCCGAGCTGGTGACCGTGTGAGCACGGCCCGGGAGCGCTGGTCGTGGCTGGACCTGCGGCTCGCACCCGCGGCGGCGACTGTCTGGGCCACCACCCTGCTCGCCCCGCTCCTGCCCATTCCGGTGCTGGCCGGCGCGGTGCCGGTGGCCGTCCTGACCGCGGTCGCGCTGTCCTGCCGCAGCCGGTCGCCGGCGGCGGTCGTGCTGCTGGGCGTCCTGGCCGCGCTGGCCGTCACCGCGGCGACCGCGGCGGTGCGGGAGGCGGCCCGGGAGGCCTCCCCGCTCGCCGGGGTCGCCGAGGGACGGCGGACGGTCGAGCTGGTCCTGGAGCTCGACGGCGACCCGACGGCGGTGCGCGGGGGAGGCCCGCCGCGGGCCGTCGTCGAGGCCACCGTCGCCGCGCTGGAGGACGGCGGCACGCGCACCCGGCTGGACGACGCCGTGGTGCTCTTCGGCCCCGCCGACGAGTGGCGCGGACTGCTGCCCGGCCAGGTGGTCCGGGTCCGGGCCGCGGTCGCCCCGGCCGCCGCGGAGGACGGCGTGGCGGCGCGGCTGTCGGCGCGGGCGCCGCCGGTGCCGGTCGGGGAACCGTCGGCGGTGCAGCGGGTCGCCGGGGGGCTGCGGGAGGGGCTGCGCGAGGCCGCCGTCCGGGTGCTCGGGCCGCAGGCGGGTGGGCTCCTGCCGGGCCTGGTCGTCGGGGACACGCAGGCGATGGACCCGGTGCTCGTCGAGGACTTCCGGCGGGCGGGGCTGGCCCACCTGACGGCCGTCTCGGGCGCGAACGTGGCGATCGTGCTGGCCGGGGTGCTCGCGCCGTTGCGGCGCCGGGCGGTCGACCGGCGGGTGCAGGCGCTGGTCGCGGTGGTCGCGCTGGCCGGGTTCGTGGTGCTGGCCCGGCCCAGCGCCAGCGTGGTCCGGGCGGCGGCCATGGGCGCGGTGACGTTGCTGGCGCTGGCCACCGGGCGGTCCCGCGCGGCGCTGCCGGCCCTCGGGACGGCCGTCGTCGTTCTGCTGCTCCTCGACCCCGGCCTGGCCCGGGACGCCGGTTTCGCGCTCTCGGTCGCGGCCACCGCGGCCATCGTCCTGCTGGCGCCGGGCTGGTCCCGTCGCCTGCGCGGCCGCGGTTGGCCGCCGGTCCTGGCCGACGCGGTCGCGGTCGCCGCGGCCGCGGGGCTGGCCACCGCGCCGCTGGTGGCGGGCCTCTCCGGGCTGGTCAGCCCGGTGTCGCTGCCGGCCAACCTGCTCGGCGCTCCGGCCGTCGCCCCGGCGACCGTGCTCGGCCTGCTGGCCGCGGTCGCGCTCCCGGTCGTGCCGCCGCTGGGCGAGGCGCTGGTCTGGCTGGCCGGGTGGCCGGTGCGGTGGCTGGTCATCGTGGCCCAGCGTGCGGCGGCGCTGCCCGACGGTGCGACCGGCTGGCCGGCCGGCACCCGGGGCGCGGTGCTGCTGACGGTCCTGCTCCTGGCGCTGGGCTGGCTGCTGTGGCGCGTCCCCCGCGCCCGGCCGCTGGCGCTCGCGGTCCTCCTCGGCGTCGTGGTGCTCGGGTGGCCGTTGCGGCAGGTCACCCGCGGGTGGCCGCCCGAGCGGACGGTCCTCGTCGCCTGCGACGTCGGCCAGGGTGACGCGCTGGTGGTGCCGACCGCGCCGGGGGAGGGGCTGCTCGTGGACGCCGGGCCCGACGTCGGTCCGGTGGACCGCTGCCTGGACCGGCTGGGCATCGACACGCTGCCCCTGGTGCTGGTCACCCACCTGGACGCCGACCACGCGGGAGGCCTGGCCGGGGCGCTGTCCGGGCGGGACGTCGGCGTCGTCGCCACCGGCACGCTGTCGCCCGCTGAGGACCGGGCCGGCGCCCTGGACGCGACGGCGCGGCGGGCCGGTGCCGAGCGCGCCGTCCTGGTCCCCGGCGACCGGAGGACGGTGGGGACGGCGACCGTCGAGGTGCTCGCCCCGCCGCCGGAGGTCGCCACCGCCGCGGTGCCGGCCAACGACCTGTCGCTGGTGGTCCGGGTGACCCAGCGCGGGATCCGGGTGCTGCTCACCGGCGACCTGGGCGGCGCGATGGAGGCGCGGATCGTCGCGCGCGGGGTCGACCTGCGCGCCGACGTGCTCAAGGTGCCGCACCACGGCAGCGCCGACGCCGACCGCGGCTTCCTCACCGCCACCGGGGCACGGGTCGCGCTGGTCTCGGTGGGCGCGGACAACACCTACGGGCACCCGACGGCCCGGGTGCTGTCCTGGCTGGCGCAGCAGGGGACGCGGGTGCACCGCACCGACCGGGAGGGTGACCTGGCCGTGGTGGGCGACGCCGGCGCGTGGGGCGTGGCGGTCCGAGGGCCGGGCACCGGCGCCACGGCGGCCGGGCGGTCCGGCGCGGTGGGGGATCCGGCCGCCGCGACGGCCGACGGCCGGCCGGGACCCCGCGCGGGACGGCGGGAGCGTCGGTCCCGCGTGACACCATGCCGGTGTGGCCGCAGCACCCCCTGCACCGACCTCCCGCCTGCGCGCCGTGGTGGGCGAGGAGGAGCTGCTGCGTGCGCGCGCCGTCTCCGCCGTGCGGGCCGCCGTGCTCGAGCGCCACCCCGACGCCGAGCTGCACGACCTGCCGGCGCAGGGGTTGCCGGTCGGCCAGCTGGCCGACGTCCTGGCGCTCTCGCTGTTCGGCACGCACCGGCTGGTCGTCGTCACCGGCGTGCACGAGGCCGCCGGCGCGCTCGTCGACGCGCTCACCGGCTACACCAAGGACCCGGACCCGGACCTGACGCTGGTGATCGTGCACTCGGGGGGCAAGCGCAACGAGGCCCTGGTCAAGGCGTTCACCGCCGCGGGTGCGGCCGTCGACGACTGCCCGAAGGTCAGCTCGGTGGGCGACCGGATCGCCTTCGTGCGCAACGAGGTGCGCTCGGCCGGCGGCCGGATCACCCCGGACGCCGCCTCGGCGCTGGTCGAGGCGATCGGCGCGGACCTGCGGCAGCTGTCGTCCGCCGCCACGCAGCTGGTCTCGGACTTCGGCGGCACGGTCGACGCCGACGCCGTCGCCCGCTTCCACCGGGGCCAGGCCGAGGTCACCGGCTTCACCGTCGCCGAGCGGGTGCTCGTCGGCGACCGGCAGGGCTCCCTGGAGATGCTGCGGTGGGCGCTGCAGCGCGGTGTCGCGCACGTCCTCATCGCCGACGCGATCGCCGACGGCGTGCGGACGGCGGCCCGGGTCTCCTCGGTGCGCAGCTCCAACCCCGGCGACCTGGCCCGCACGCTGAAGATGCCGCCGTGGAAGGTCAAGCGGGCGCAGTCGCAGGCGCGCGGCTGGAGCATCGACGGCCTGCAGCAGGCGATCGGCGTGGCCGCCGAGCTCAACGCCGACGTCAAGGGTGCGGCGGCCAGCGCGGACTACGCGCTGGAGCGGGCAATCCGGCGGATCGTCACCATCCGCCGGGAGACCGGCCGCGGCGTCCGCGGCTGACAGAGGACCCCCTGCCCCCCGCCACTCGGCCCCTCCAGGGGCCCGCCGCGAGCGTGCGAGCGGTGGGGAGGAGGGGGTCCTTCCACCTGCAGGAGGGCCACGGCCCCGGGAACGCGACGAGCCCCCGTCCCGCAGGGGGAGGGGGCTCGTCGGACGGTCGCGCGGACGCGACCGGAGGTCAGCGGGAGAGGCCGGACAGCTGCTTGGCCATGCCCGACTTGCGGTTCGCGGCCTGGTTCTTGTGGATGACGCCCTTGCTGGCAGCCTTGTCCAGCGCCTTGCTGGCCGTCTGCAGCGCGGTCGTCGCGGCCGCGGCGTCCCCGGTGGCGGTGGCCTCGCGGAAGCGGCGGACGGCCGTCTTCAGGGCGGACTTGACGGCAACGTTGCGCTGACGCGCCTTCTCGTTGGTCTTGTTCCGCTTGATCTGGGACTTGATGTTCGCCACGCGTGAGCCTCGGGGGTGTCTCGGAGGGGGGTACTTCTGGACAGTGCGTCCGGACGGCGTGCGTCAGCGGACCGGTCTGCCAAGATACCAGCGTCGTCCGCCCGGCCCCAACCCGCGGGTACGCACCCGGGCCCGGTGGTGGCTGGACGACGCGGCCGGGCGTGGGACCATGGGGGCACTGTGACGACTCCCGCCTCCACCGACCCGGCCCGCATCCGGAACTTCTGCATCATCGCCCACATCGACCACGGCAAGTCGACGCTGGCCGACCGGATGCTCGAGGTCACCGGGATCATCGAGGCGCGGCAGATGCGTGCCCAGTACCTCGACCGGATGGACATCGAGCGCGAACGCGGCATCACCATCAAGGCGCAGAACGTGCGGCTGCCGTGGCGGGTCGGGGACACCGAGTACGTCCTCGACATGATCGACACCCCCGGCCACGTCGACTTCACCTACGAGGTGTCCCGGTCGCTGGCCGCCTGCGAGGGCGCGGTCCTGCTGGTCGACGCCGCGCAGGGCATCGAGGCGCAGACCCTGGCCAACCTCTACCTGGCCCTGGAGAACGACCTCACGATCATCCCGGTCCTCAACAAGATCGACCTGCCGGCCGCGCAGCCGGAGAAGTACGCGGCCGAGATCGCGCACATCATCGGCTGCGACCCCTCTGACGTCCTGCGGGTCAGCGGTAAGACCGGCGAGGGCGTGCCCGAGCTGCTCGACCAGATCGTGGCCCAGATCCCCGCCCCGGTCGGCGACGCGGAGGCCCCCGCCCGGGCGATGATCTTCGACAGCGTCTACGACATCTACCGCGGCGTCATCACCTACGTCCGCGTCGTCGACGGGCGCATCTCCAGCCGCGAGCGCATCAAGATGATGTCGACCGGCGCCGTCCACGAGCTGCTCGAGATCGGCGTCATCTCCCCGGAGCCCAAGCCGGTCGAGGGCCTCGGCGTCGGCGAGGTCGGCTACTTCATCACCGGCGTGAAGGACGTCCGCCAGTCCCGCGTCGGCGACACCGTCACGCTGCAGCACAAGCCGGCCGCCGAGCCGATCGGTGGCTACAGCGACCCCAAGCCGATGGTCTACTCCGGCCTCTACCCGATCGACGGCAGCGAGTACCCGTTGCTGCGCGAGGCGCTGGACAAGCTGCTGCTCAACGACGCCGCGCTGACCTACGAGCCGGAGACCTCCGCAGCGCTGGGCTTCGGGTTCCGCGTCGGCTTCCTCGGCCTGCTGCACCTGGAGATCGTTCGCGAGCGCCTGGAGCGCGAGGCCGGCATCAGCCTCATCTCCACCGCGCCGAACGTCGTCTACCGGGTGGTCATGGAGGACGGCACGGAGATCACCGTGACCAACCCGAGCGACTGGCCCGAGGGCAAGATCGACAAGGTCTACGAGCCCGTCGTCAAGGCGACGATCATCGCGCCCAGCGACTACACCGGCGCGATCATGGAGCTCTGCCAGAGCCGCCGCGGCCAGCTCGGCGGCATGGACTACCTGAGCGAGTCCCGGGTCGAGCTGCGGTACACGCTGCCCCTGGGCGAGATCATCTTCGACTTCTTCGACGCGTTGAAGTCGCGCACCCGCGGCTACGCGAGCCTCGACTACACCGAGGCCGGTGAGCAGGAGTCGTCGCTGGTGAAGGTGGACATCCTGCTGCAGGGCGAGGCCGTCGACGCGTTCAGCGCGATCGTGCACAAGGACAAGGCCTACAGCTACGGCGTGATGATGGCCGGCAAGCTGCGCGAGCTCATCCCGCGGCAGCAGTTCGAGGTGCCGATCCAGGCCGCCGTCGGCTCGCGGGTCATCGCCCGCGAGACGGTCCGCGCCATCCGCAAGGACGTCCTCGCCAAGTGCTACGGCGGTGACATCACCCGCAAGCGGAAGCTGCTGGAGAAGCAGAAGGAGGGCAAGAAGCGGATGAAGATGGTCGGCCGCGTCGAGGTCCCCCAGGAGGCCTTCGTGGCCGCGCTCTCCACCAACGAGTCCACCGCCTCCAAGAAGTGACCCGCGGCCGCCTCGACGCGGTCTGCGTCTCCGGCTCCGACCTGCTGCCGCTGCCCGGCCGTCGTCCGAACCGCAGCGGCATCGACAAGCGGCCGGTCGCCGGGCGGGTCGCCGTCCACCCGCTCGGGCTGGACGGCGACGTGCAGGTCAACCGCAGGTACCACGGCGGCGAGGGGCAGGCGGTCTACGCCTACGCCCAGGAGGACGCCGACTGGTGGGCCGCCGAGCTGGACCGCGAGCTGCCGCCCGGCCGGTTCGGCGAGAACCTGCGGACGACGGGTCTAGACCTCGCCGGCGCGGTGCTCGGTGAGCGCTGGCGGGTCGGGACGGCGCTGTTCGAGGTGACCGCCTGCCGCATCCCGTGCGCCAACTTCGAGCGGTTCTGGGGCGTGCCGCAGCTGGTCAGGCGGTTCACCGCCCGCGGGGCCAGCGGCGCCTACCTCCGGGTGCGGGAGATCGGGGACGTCGGCGCCGGCGACACGGTCGAGGTGGTGCACCGTCCCGACCACGGCGTCACCGTCGGCCTGCTGTTCCGCGCGACGACGACGCAGCGACGCCGGCTGCCCGAGATCGCACCGGCCCTCGAACACCTCCCGCTCAAGGACCAGCCGAAGCTGGCCGCCAGGATCGCCGCGCGGACGGGCGCCACGGCCTGACGGACCCCTGGACGGTGGGTCCCCGTCCACGGTCCCGGGAGCGGCCGCAGGTTCCCGGCCGTCGAGCTGCTCCTTCCGGTGCCGCGGTATCCGCCCCACCATCAGGGGTGTCGGACACGGCACCTCCGGGAGGTACCGATGGCAGGAGCACCGTCCCCCTCCGGCGTCCCGGTGCAGCGACGCGGGTCCCCGGACGTCGACGTCCTGGTCGTGGGCGCCGGCCCGACGGGCCTCACGCTGGCCTGCGACCTGCGCCGCCGTGGCGTCGCCGTCCGGGTGGTCGACCGGCTGCCGGGGCCCGAGGTGAAGTCGCGCGGCAAGGGCGTGCAACCCCGCACCCTCGAGGTCTTCGACGACCTGGGCGTCGTCGACCGGGTGCTCGAGGCCGGGTGGTCCCGAGACCTGCGGGTGCGCTGGTACGTCCGGCAGGAGCTGCTCGTCGACCTGCACCTGCCCGGGCGTGACCCGCTGCCCGACATCCCCCACCCGAACCTCGTGCTCATCCCGCAGTGGCGCACCGAGCAGGTGTTGCGCGAGCGCCTGAGGGAGCTGGGCGGGGCGGTCGAGTGGGACCGCGAGCTCCTGGCCCTGGAGCAGGAGGAGGACGGCGTCTTCGTCCGTCTCGCGAGGCCTTCCGACGGTGCCGGTGAGACGATCCGGGCCGCCTGGGTCGTGGGCTGCGACGGGGGCCACAGCCGGGTCCGGGACCTGGTGGCGCTGGCGCTGGAGGGGGACTCGCGCGAGGAGCGCTTCCTGTTCGGCGACGTGGAGATCGAGGGGCTGGAGCCGGCCGACAGCGGGTACGTGTGGTTCGACGGCGGGGAGTACCTCGCGGCCAGCCCGTTCCGGGGCCTGCCCTCCTGGCAGGTGCAGGCCAGCCTGCCGGCCGCCACCGAGGAGCCGGAGTCGCTGGAGCTGCTCCAGCGGCTGTTCACCCAGCGCAGCGGGCTGCCGCACGTCCGCCTCTCCTCCCCGACCTGGCTCTCCACCTGGCACAGCAACGTGCGGCTGGTCGACCGGTACCGGGTGGGCCGGGTGCTGGTGGCCGGCGACGCCGCGCACCTGCACAGCCCCGTCGGCGGCCAGGGGATGAACACCGGCATCCAGGACGCCTACGACCTCGGCTGGAAGCTCGGGCTGGTGGTCCGGGGCCGCGCATCCGACCGCCTCCTCGACACCTACGAGGAGGAGCGGCGGCCGATCGCGCAGGCCGTCCTCGGTGGCAGCGATCTCGGGTACCGCGCGGTCTTCGGGGCCGACCCGTTCACCACCTTCCTGCGCGAGCACGTCCTGACCCCCGCGCTGCGGATCCCGGCCGTGCAGCGGGCCGTCCTCGGGGGCGTCAGCGAGCTGGACCTGGACCACCGGGGCAGCTCCCTCACCGAGGACCACCGGGCTCCGCTGACCGCGACCCGGTGGAGCCCCGGTCGCGACGACGAGCGCGCGCACGCGGTGGACCGGCTCCGCTTCGCCCGGGGCGTCCACGCGGGGGACCGGGCCCCCGACGGCACGGTCCAGGACGCGACCACCGGTCAGCGCACGCGGCTGTTCGACGCCTTCCGCGGCCCGCACTCCACCCTGCTGCTCTTCGACGGCGAGGCCCGCACGGACGACGGCTACACCTCGCTCGCCGGGATCGCCGACCGCGTCGAGCGGCTGTTCGGGCCCGACGTCCGCCCCTGGGTGGTGGTGTGGGGACCGCGGTCGCCCACCGAACTGGCCGGGCGGCGGGTGCTCCTCGACCCGGACGGCGAGACGCACCGGCGCTACGGCGCGACCGCCGAGGCCCTGTACCTCGTCCGCCCGGACGGCTACGTCGGCCTGCGCGCCCAGCCGGCCTCGGAGGAGGTCCTCGTGCGGTACCTGAGGCGGGTGCTCGACCAGGTGGCTGCCGACCTCCGACCCGCGCCCACCTCCCCGGCGGGGAGCGCGCCGTGAGGGCGACCGACCGCCTCGAGAGGCTCGCCGAGTGGGCCTGGGCCCGGCACCACAACGTCCTGAGCTGGTACGTCCGCCCGCTGTTCCTCCTGCCGCTGGCGTGGTCGGCCCACCGGCGCAGTCCGGCGGGCATCGCGGTCACCGTGGTGGCCCTCGCCACGAGCATGGCCTGGTTCCCGGCCCCGGCCCGGGTGGACCCGCGCGTCGCCGAGTTCCTCCGTTTCGAGCGCGAGTGGCTGAGCGGGGACTGGACCGGGCGCAAGGTGCTGCTGACGGGTCTCGTGCCGCTGAGCCTGAGCGCGTTCTGCCTGGCGTTCTGGCGCCGCTCCCCGGGCTGGGGACTGGTCCTGCTGAACGCGATGGCCGCCGGCAAGGTCCTGTGGGGTGTGGTCTCGGGCAGGGGCACCGGCTGGGCGATGCTCGCGCCCGCCGGCGCGGGGCTCGCGGTCGGCGACGTGGTCCTGGTCGTCGCCGCCCGTTCCCGGCGGCGCCGGCTGCCGACCGCGGGCGCCGCCGCGTCGGGGTGACGCGCGGGGGACCGCGGTCGGGGACGCCGCGGCCAGCTGCCGGCCGGTCAGTGCATCCAGGGCGCGTGGGACAGCCCGACCACGAGCCCCTCGGGGGACTGCAGCCGGACGACCGTCTGACCCCACGGCTCGGTCCGCGCCCCGTGCAGCAGCCGGTGGCCGGCGGCCTGCAGCTCCGCCGCGCCGTCGGCCACCGCAGCCGGGTCGGCGACCTCGAACTCGATGCTCGCCTGCGGCACCGGGTGGCCGGCCGGCCAGGAGCGCTCGCCGAAGCAGGCGACCGCCGCCTCGGCGAGCGGCCACACGCCGAAGTGCCTGCTGCCGTCGATGTGCTCGCTGGCGAAGTACTCACCCTCGAGGCGCTCGAGGGGCAACCCGAGGGCGTCCACGTACAGCCGCCGGCTCTCCACCGGGTCGGGCGCGATGACGCTGACGCTGGCGACGAAGAGGATCTCCACGCCTGCACCGTCCCACCGGGGGGTGACAGGGCGGCCCTGCTGCAGGTGGAAGGACCCCGTCCTCCTCAGGCGGCCAGCGACCGGGTGAGGTCCGCGCGCAGGCCCCCCGGGTCCACGCCCCGCTGCCGCAGCACCTCCAGTGCGGTGCCCCCGCCGCGCAGCAGGCCCAGCGCGATGTGCCCGTCGGTGATGGAGCGCGACCGCATCGCCAGGGCCTCGCGCAGTGCGAGCTCCAGGACCTTCTTCGCGTCCGAGGTGAACGGGAGGTGCCCCGGGCTCCGCCGCCGGCCGCGGCGTGGGGTGTCCAGCGCCCCCGGTCCGAAGGTCGCCTCGGCGACGTCCCGGACGGCGTCCAGGTCGATGCCCAGGGTCCGCAGCGCCTCGGCGTCCAGGTCCTCACCGCCGAGGTGGGCGGCGACCGCCACGGCCACCTCGTCGTGCACGAGCCCGTGCCGCCGCAGGACGGCCGTCGTCGGGGTGTCCAGCCGCAGCTGCGCGAGCAGCAGGTGCTCGGCGCCGATGTGGTCGTGCCGGAGGGCACGGGCCTCCTGCTGGGCCAGGACGACGACCTCGCGGGCGTCGGACGTGAAGCGCTCGAACACGGTCAGTCCCTCCGCCGGAGCGGCCCGCGGCCGCCTGCGTACTTCTTGTGCACCGCCTGCCGCGTGACGCCGAGCAGCCGGGCGATCTGCTCCCACGTCCAGCCCTCGTCGCGCGCGTTCTCCACCTGCAGGGCCTCCAGCCGGTCCACCAGCGCCCGCAGTGCGCGGACCGCCTTCAGCCCGACCGCGGGGTCGCGGCTGCTGGCGGCGGAGGCCACCCGTGCTGTGTCGGCCATGCGTCAACTGTGGTTGACGAAGCGAGCTCTGTCAACCGTCGTTGACGCACGGGTGGGTCAGTGCACCTCGTGGTGGGTGACGGTGCGTTCGCGGTCGACCAGCCAGCGGTCGTCCTCCGGGTAGAAGACGGCGGCGGAGACGTCGTCCCCGGCGAAGGCGCGGACGGCGTCCAGCGAGGTCCAGAAGCTGAGGGTGACCACCTCGGTGCGGCCGTCGTCGAGGTCCCGGGTGAGCAGGTGGGCCTCGAGGTTGCCGGGGGTGGCGCGGTACTCCGCGATGCCGGTTCCCCGGATGTAGGCCACGTAGGCGTCGCGGTCCTCGGTGCGGACCCAGCCGCGCCAGGTGCGGGCGATCATCGGCCACCCTCCTCGAGGGCTCAGGCCACGGCCGCCTGGTCGCCTCCGGTCAGCCGCAGCAGGTCGGCGTAGGTGAGCGACACCATCGTGTGGTGGTCGCCGCCGCCTGCCCAGAGGAGTGGGTGCGCCGCGAGGTCGACGTCCACCAGCGTGCGCAGCGGGGCGGGGTGGCCGGTCGGCGCCACCCCGCCGACCTCCTGGCCGGTGGCCGCGAGGACCGCCTCGGGGCTCGCCCGGCGGACCCGGCGGACCCCGAGCAGCGCCGCCACCTTCCTCGTGTCCACCCGGTGCGCGCCGCTGGCGAGCACGAGCAGCGGGGCGCCGTCGGCGTCGAACACGAGGCTGTTGGCGACGGCGCCCACCTCGCAGCCGAGCGCCTCGGCCGCGGCGGCCGCCGTCGGGACCGGCTGGTCGAGGCGGCGCACCTCGGCGTCCACCCCGGCCTCCCGGAGCGCGGCGACCACCCGGTCGACCGGGCTCACGGGAGCGTGAAGACGATCTTCCCGGCGGTCCGGCCCTCGAGCATGCGTTCGAAGCCCTCGCGCGCCTGCGTCAGCGGCAGTTCGACGTCGATGACCGGGCGCACGCCGGTGGCCGTGCACATCCGCATGAGCGCCTCCAGCTCCTCGCGGGTGCCCATCGTCGAGCCGATGACCGACAGCTGGGTGAAGAAGACCCGGTTCAGCTCGGCACCGGGGTTGGGGCCGGTGGTCGCGCCGGAGATGACGATGACGCCGCCGGGCTTGAGCGACTTGACGCTATGGCTCCAGGTCGCCTCGCCGACGGTCTCCATGACGCCGTCCACCCGCTCGGGCAGCCGGGCGCCGGTCTCGAACGCCTGGTCCGCACCGAGGTCGAGGGCACCCTGTCGCTTCTCCTCGCTGCGGCCGGTCACCCACACGCGGAAGCCGGCGGCCTTGCCGAGCACGACCAGCGCGGTGGCGACGCCGCCGCTGGCGCCCTGCACGAGCACGGTCTGGCCCGGCCGCAGGCCGGACTTCACGAAGAGCATCCGGTAGGCGGTCAGCCAGGCGGTGGGCAGGCACGCGGCCTCGGCGAGGGAGAGCTCGGCCGGCTTGGGCAGCACGTTGCGCCGGGGGACGGCGACCCGCTCGGCCATCGTGCCCTGGTACAGCTCCGAGAACAGCGTGCGCTTGGGGTCGAGCGTCTCGTCGCCGATCCAGCCCGGGCTCGCGACGACGCCGTGCACGACGACCTCCTTGCCGTCCTCGTCGAGCCCGGCCGCGTCGGTGCCCAGGATCATCGGCATCCGCTCCTGCGGCAGCCCGACCCCGCGCAGGCTGAACAGGTCGTGGTGGTTCAGCGAGACGGCCCTGACCTGCACCGTCGTCCAGCCGTCGGGCACCTCCGGCTCGGGGCGCTCGGCGACCTCCAGCACGGAGAGCGGGTCCTTCGGGGCGGGCGTCGAGACGAAGGCAGCGAGCATGCCCGGACGCTAACCGAGGGACCCAGCGGGGGCGACGTCAGGCCGCGTCCGCAGGGGTGGGCAGAGCCGTCGCGGTCCGGGACCATCCGAGGTCCAGGCCCCGCCGACGGGAGACGGCGATGACCGTGCCGACGCCACCGCAGCCCCCGCTCGTCGACGCCCGCAACGCCGAGATGGCCGGCGCCTGGAACGGCGAGGAGGGCGAGGACTGGGCGGCGCGGGCCGACCGCTTCGACGCGGCATCGGCGGCGTTCGACCCAGGCCTGCTCGAGGCCGCTGGGATCGGCCCGGCCGACCGGGTGCTCGACGTCGGCTGCGGCGCGGGCGTCTCGACCCGCGCGGCGGCGCGCGCGGCGCCCGACGGGCACGCGACCGGGATCGACCTATCGGCTCCGCTGCTGGCCGAGGCCTGTCGGCGCAGCGCGGCCGCGGGGCTGACCAACACGACGTTCGTCCAGGGTGACGCCCAGGTGCACCCCTTCGGGTCCGCGTCGTTCGACGTCGCGCTCAGCCGGTTCGGGGCGATGTTCTTCGGCGACCCGGTCGCGGCGTTCACCAACCTCGCCCGCGCCCTGCGCCCCGGCGGGCGGCTGGCCCTGCTGTCGTGGCAGCCGCTGGCCCGCAACGAGTGGCTGCTCGTGCTCCGCCGGACCCTCGCGGCCGGCCGCCCGCTGCCCGAGCCGCCGGGCGACGCTCCCGGGCCGTTCGGCCTGTCCGACCCCGACCACGTGCGCCGGGTCCTGGCCGCCGCGGGGTTCGAGTCGGTCCACCTCGCCGACGTGCCGGGGACGGTCCGGCTGGGCGCCGACGCCGAGGACGCGTTCGACTTCGTCAGCGGGCTGGGCCTGACCCGGGGCCTCCTCGGCGGGCTCGACGACGGCGCCCGGCGGGCCGCCCTCGACGAGCTGCGGGCCGCCCTGGCCGGGCACGCCACCCCGGACGGGGTCCTGTTCGGTGCGGCCGCCTGGCTGACCACCGCCCGCCGGGGTCGAGCGGTCGTCTGAGAGGGCCACGTCGGCCGAGTGGGCAGTCGTCGTCGGCGACACGCGCGGACACGCCGAGCGGGACGACCCCGACTGCCCACTCGCGGCGCCGCCTGCCCGCTGCCCGCTGCCCGCCGCCCGCCGCCCGCCGCTTCAGCGGATGACCACCGCGTGCTCCCCGCGCGGGACGAACTCGCCGATCACCGGGGCGCCGGGCACCTCGCCGCCGAGCAGCAGCCCGCCGGAGGTCTGCGCGTCGGCCAGGAGCAGCGCCTCGTCCTCGGAGACGGCCGACAGGTCGGTGTGCGGGCGCACCCAGTCGAGGTTGCGCCGGGTGCCGCCGGAGACGAAGCCCGCGGCCAGTGCCTCCCGCGCCCCGGCCAGGTAGGGGACGGCGGCGGCGTCGACGACCGCGGTGACCCCGCTGGCCCGGGCCATCTTGTAGAGGTGGCCGAGCAGGCCGAAGCCGGTGACGTCGGTGCCGGCGCGGATCCCGGCGGCCACCGCGGCCCGGCCGGCGTCCCGGTTGAGCGTGGTCATCGCCGCGACCGCCTCCTCCGACACCTCGCCGGTGGCCTTCATCCGGTTGTTGAGGACGCCGATCCCCAGCGGCTTGGTCAGCGACAGCGGCGTCCCGGCGACCGCGCCGGAGTTGGTGATGACCCGGTCGACGTCGACGACCCCGGTCACCGCCATGCCGTACTTGGGCTCGGGGTCGTCGATGGAGTGCCCGCCGCCGACGTGGCAGCCGGCCTCCTGCGCGGCCTCCAGCCCGCCCCGCAGCACCTCGGCGGCGAGCTCGGCGGGCAGTACGTCGCGCGGCCAGCCGAGCAGGTTCACCGCGACGACGGGCGTGCCGCCCATGGCGTAGACGTCGGAGAGCGCGTTGGTCGCCGCGATCCGGCCGAAGGTGTACGCGTCGTCGACGACCGGGGTGAAGAAGTCGGTCGTGAGGACCAGTCCCTGCCCGCCCGCGATCCGGACGACGGCCGCGTCGTCGCCGTCGTCCAGGCCGATGACCAGCTCCGCGGCCGGGTCGACCGGGCCGGCCGCGGTCAGGCCGGCCACCACGGCCTCCAGCTCGCCCGGCGGGATCTTGCAGGCGCAGCCGCCGCCGTGCGCGTACTGGGTGAGCCGGGTGCGTGCGGGCGCGGTCGTCACCGCTCCACCGTAGGCTGACCTGCGGAGGCGTCAGGGCGCCTGGTGGCCCCCGCGGCCTCTAAAGCCGACGTGGCCGAGCACCTCGGTCAGGCGGGTTCGATTCCCGTCCGCCTCCGCCAGAGCCCCCGCCCCGCGGGCCGCCGTCCCGCCGGACGGCGGCCCGCGGCATGGACCAGCTCGACGGCGGGCGGCTGGTCGAGGTCACCGTCGACGACGGGCACTGGTCGGCGTCCGGGGGCGGGGCCGAGCTGGGGGACCGGGCCGTGGCCCGCCCGTCGACGGGCGGGCCGGGCTTCTCCGGGGCGTCCGGCAACGCCTGCTGAGCACCTCCGCCGGGGCGGTCGGGCGCACGCCCGCCGCCCCGGCCCGCCTCCGACCTACGCTCGGCGCCGATGAGCTCCCAGTCGACAGGCACCGACCCGCGGCGGCGCGTGCCCCGCACCGACACGCTGCTGGCCGATCCGCAGCTCGCCGCCGCCGCCGACCGGCTGGGCCGCGACCTGGTCAAGGCCGCCGTCCAGGACGTCCAGCAGCGCGTCCGCACCGGCGCGCTCGCCCCCGCCGACGCCGTCCCCGCCGTCCTGGCCGCCCTGCCGACGACGGCCGGCAGCCTGCGCCCGGTGCTGAACGCGACCGGCGTCCTCGTGCACACCAACCTGGGCCGCGCGCCGCTGTCGCCGGCCGCGGTGGAGGCGGTCGTCGCGGCCAGCGGCACCACCGACGTCGAGCTCGACCTGACCACCGGCCGGCGCGGTCCGCGGGGGGAGGCGGCGCTGGCCGCGCTGGTCGACGCCGTCCCGGCCGCGGAGGCGGCGCTGGTGGTCAACAACTGCGCCGCCGCGCTGGCGCTGGTGGCCACCGCGCTCGGCGGGGAGCTGGTCATCGCCCGCGGCGAGCTGGTCGAGATCGGCGACGGCTTCCGCATCCCCGAGCTGCTCGAGGCCACCGGTGCCCGGCTCCGCGAGGTGGGGACGACGAACCGCGTCGCGCTCGACGACTACCGCCGCGCCCTGTCCGAGCACACCGGCGCGGTGCTCAAGGTGCACCCGTCCAACTTCGTCGTCCGCGGGTTCACGCGGGCGGTGCCGGTGGCCGAGCTCGCCGCCGGGCTGGCCGGCAGCGGCGTCCCGCTCGTGGCCGACGTCGGCTCCGGGCTGCTGCACCCGCACCCGGTGCTGCCCGAGGAGCCGGACCTGCAGACCACCCTCGCCGACGGCGCCGACCTGGTGCTGGCCAGCGGCGACAAGCTGCTCGGCGGGCCGCAGGCGGGGCTGGTGCTGGGCCGCGCCGACCTCGTGCAGCGGCTGCGGCGGCACCCGCTCCACCGGGCGCTCCGCGTCGACAAGACGACGCTGGCCGCGCTGGAGGCCACGCTGCGCGGCCCGCAGTCGCCGGTGCAGCAGATGCTGGCCGCGGACGTCGACGGCCTGCGCCGCCGCGCCGCCGCGCTCGCCGCCCGGCTGACGTCCGCCGGGCTGGACGCGGTCGCGGTGGAATCCGAGGCCCGCGTCGGCGGAGGAGGGGCGCCGGAGCACCCGCTGCCCAGCGCCGCGGTGTCGCTGCCCGCGGGGTTCGCGGTGCCGCTGCGCGCCGGCACGCCCCCCGTGGTCGGGTACGTCGCGGGTGACCGCACGCTGCTCGACGTGCGCAGCCTGCCGCCGGCGGACGACGGGACGCTGGCGACCGCGGTGCTGGAGGTGGCCCGCCGGTGGAGGTGACCGCTCCCGGCACGTCCGGGATGGACGTCATCGCGACTGCCGGCCACGTGGACCACGGCAAGTCGACGCTGGTCCGCGCGCTCACCGGCATGGAGCCCGACCGGTGGGAGGAGGAGCGCCGCCGCGGGCTGACCATCGACCTCGGCTTCGCCTGGACGACGCTGCCCTCGGGCCGCCGGCTCGCGGTCGTCGACGTGCCCGGGCACGAGCGCTTCGTGGGCAACATGCTCGCCGGGGTCGGCTCGGTGCCCGCCGCGCTGGTGGTGGTCGCGGCGGACGACGGCTGGTCGGCGCAGACCGCCGAGCACGTCGCCGTCCTCGACGCCCTCGGCGTGCGGCACGCGCTGCTCGCCGTCACCAAGGCCGACCTCGCCGATCCCGCACCGGTGCTCGCCGACGTCCGGGAGCGGCTGGCCGCCACGTCCCTGGGGAGCGGGCCGATGGGCGAGGTACCCGGGGTGGCGGTCAGCGCCGCCACCGGCACGGGGGTACCCGACGTCGTTGCCGCGCTCGAGTCGCTGCTCGCCGGGCTGCCCACGCCGGACCGGGAGGCGCCGGTGCGGCTGTGGATCGACCGGGCGTTCCCGGTGAGGGGCGCCGGCACGGTGGTCACCGGCACGCTCGCCGCGGGGCGCGTCGCCGCCGGGGACCGGCTGCAGCTCGGTGACCGGGAGGTCGGCGTCCGCGGCGTGCACTCGCTGGGGCAGCCGGTCGAGCGGGCCGAGGCCACCGCCCGGGTGGCGCTCAACCTCCGCGGCACCGCCGTCGAGGAGCTCTCCCGCGGCGACGCCCTGCTCACGCCGGGAGCGTTCCGCGACACCGCCGAGCTCGACGTCACCCTGGCCCGCGAGCCGGAGGACCGGCTGCCCGCCGAGGTCGTCGTGCACGTCGGCTCGGCCGCGGTCGGCGCGCGGCTGCGCCCGCTGGAGGGGGTGGCGGTGCGACTGCGGCTGGCCACGCCGCTGCCGCTGCGGGTCGGCGACCGGCTGCTGCTGCGCGATCCCGGCGCCCGCCGCGTGTTCGGCGCCGACGTCCGGGACGTGGACCCGCCCGAGCTGCGCCGCCGCGGAGCTGCCCGCCGGCGCGCCGAGGAGCTGGCCGCCCGGCCCGCCGGCACGGCGGGGGCCGCCACCGAGCTGGCCCGCCGCCGGTTCGTCCGGGCCGCCGACTTCGCCGCGATGGGCTGGCCGGTGCCCGAGCAGGCGACGGCCGTGGGGCCCTGGCTGCTCGCGCCCGGGCTGGTCGACGAGCTGGCCGCGGCCCTGCCCGGGATCGTCGCCCGCTACCGGCAGCTGCGCCCGCTCGAGCCCGGCCCACCGGTGGCCGTCGCCCGCCGGGCCCTGGAGCTGCCCGACGACGAGCTGGTGCCGGCCGTCGTCCGCGAGCCGCTGGCCCTGCGCGAGGGCCGGGTGGTCGCCGCGACCGCCGGCCTGCCCGCCGGGGTGCAGCAGGCCGTCGACGGGATCCGGGCGACGCTGGCCGCCGACCCGTTCGCCGCGCCGGACGCCGACCAGCTCCGCGCCGCCGGGCTGGGGCCGCGCGAGCTGGCCGCGGCCGTGCGCGACGGGCAGCTGGTCAGGATCGCCGACGGCGTCTACCTGGCGCCCGGGGTCGCCGAGGAGGCGCGCGCCCGGCTGGCCGCCGTCACCGCGCCGTTCACGCTCAGCCAGGCCCGCTCGGCGTGGGGGACCAGCCGGCGGGTCGCCGTCCCGCTGATGGAGTGGCTGGACGCGCGCGGCGTCACCGAGCGGCTGCCGGACAACACCCGCCGGCTGCGCTGAACCCGTCCCCTCCAGGGATCCCGGACTCCGCACGCGACCCGAGCCCGCCCGTCCTCGACACCGTCCCGGGCACGATGACCGGCATGGCCGAACCCACCGAGCACCGTCACCACGCCATCGACCACATCGAGATCACCGTCACCGACCTCGCGGAGGCGAAGCGGTTCTACGCCGACGCCTTCGGCTGGGAGTTCACCGACTACGGGCCGCAGTACGCCGGCATCCGCGACGGGTCCGGAGGGTCCGCACCGGAGGTCGGGGGTCTCGCGGCCGGCACGGAGGTGCGCCCGGGCGGCCCCCTCGTCCTGCTCTACTCGGCCGATCTCGACCAGACCCTCGAGGCGGTGACGTCCGCCGGTGGACGGGTGGTCAACGGCCCCTACGCGTTCCCCGGCGGACGGCGGTTCCACTTCCAGGACACGAGCGGCAACGAGCTCGGCGTCTGGTCCGAGGTCTGAGCCGCACCCCCTCCCGGTTTGCCGCCGACCGACCTGGCGTCAGCCGCCGGCCTGGCGCAGGAACACCTCGCGCTCGTCGCTGACGTCGGGAGCAGGGTCAGGGGCGGTGTCGACGCTCTCGACCGTGTCCTCCAGCCGCACGGGCTCCGGGAGGTGGCGGAACCGCTCGCGCTCGTCGGGCTCGGTCATGCCCGGAGGGTCCTCCTGGCGAGAGGTCGGGGGCAAGACACACCCTGCGATCGCCCAGAGTGCGTGCTCGGTGACATACCGTCATGCGGTAATAGACTTCAGCAACGGTTCCGTCTTCAAGCTCAACCCCGCCTCCCCGCAGGACCTCGGCCCCGAGGTGGCGCCGCTGCTCGTCCCGGGCGAGCAGGTCGTCGCCTGCTTCAAGGCGGTGCGCGACTTCGTCGTCTTCACCGACAAGCGGCTGATCGCCGTCAACGTGCAGGGCATGACCGGCCGCAAGAAGGACTTCACCTCGCTGCCGTACAGCAAGGTGCAGGCCTTCTCGATCGAGACCGCCGGCACCTTCGACCTCGACGCCGAGCTCGACCTGTGGTTCAGCGGGCTGGGCAAGGTCCGGCTGGAGTACAAGGGCAACGCCGACATCCGCGGCCTCGGGCAGATGATCGCGGGCTACGTGCTCTGAGGTCCTCCCCGCCGATGCTCAGCCGCTGCTCACACGTGTGAGCAGCGGCTGAGCGTCCGGGGACCTCACTGGGCCGCGGGCACCCAGCGTGCCGGGCGCTTCTCCCGGAACGCCGCGATGCCCTCCTGGCCCTCCTCGCTGGCGAAGAAGCGCGCCGAGAGCTCCAGCAGCTCCTCCGCCGAGCCGCGCAGCCCGCCGGCGCGCAGCAGCCGCTTGGTCTCGGCCAGCGCCGCCGGCGCCCCGGCGGCGAGCGCGGTCACCTGGGCAGCCACGGTGGGGTCGACCTCGTCGTCGCTCACGCAGAGGTCCACCAGGCCGCCGGCGGCCGCGGTCGTCGCGTCGAACACCTCGCCGGTCAGCATCAGCCGGTGCGCGGAGTGCGGCAGCATCCGCGGCAGGACGACGGCGGAGATGACCGCCGGCACGATGCCCAGGCGCACCTCGGAGAAGGCGAAGGTCGCCGAGGCCGCGGCGACGACGACGTCGCACGCGGCCGCCAGCCCCAGTCCGCCGGCCCGCGCCGGCCCGCGGAGGACGGCGACCACCGGCTTGGGTGAGCGCCACACCGTCTCCAGCAGCTCGGGCAGCTCGCGCACCCCCTGGTCGACGGCCGCGCCGCCGGCCGCCTCGGTGAGGTCCATCCCCGAGCAGAAGACCCGGCCGGTGTGGTCGAGCACGACCACCCGCACCGCGTCGTCGGCCAGCGCGTCGGCCAGCGCCGTCCGCAGCTGGGCGCGCATCGCGCGGGAGAGCGCGTTGCGGTTGGTGGGGGAGTCCAGGGTGAGGGTCGCGACCCCCCGGGACGTCGAGACCTGCAGCACGGTGTCGTCGCTCACGTGTCCTCCTCGCCGGCGCTCGTCGGCCGCGTTCGCGGCGCTGCTGTGCCCATGGGTGAGCTCGCGAGCTCGCTCACCACCGGGCATCCTGCCGGGCCACGACACGAGGGGGAGCACACTGGGGGCAGATGAACACCGTCCTGCCGCTGCTCGAGGTCCCGCCGCGGACCCTGCAGCTCCCCGACCGCGCCCGCGAGGGGGTGACCCGCACGCCCTTCGGGCTGTACGTGCACGTGCCCTTCTGCGCCACCCGCTGCGGCTACTGCGACTTCAACACCTACACCTCCGACGAGCTGGGCCCCGGCGCCAACCGCAGCGAGTACGCCGGCACCGCGATCGCCGAGCTCCGCCAGGCCGCCGAGACCCTGGGCCCGGACCTGCCGACGGTCGCCACCGTCTTCGTCGGCGGCGGCACGCCCACGCTGCTGGCCGCCGACGACCTGGCCGCCGTGCTCGCCGCTGTCCGCGAGCTGTTCCCGGTCGCCCCCGACGTCGAGGTCACCACCGAGGCCAACCCCGAGACCGTGACCCCCGCGTCCCTCGCCACGCTGCGCGAGGCCGGCTTCACCCGGGTCAGCCTGGGCATGCAGTCCGCGGCCGAACACGTGCTCGCCGTCCTCGACCGGCGGCACACCCCCGGTCGCGCCGTCGAGGCGGCGCACGAGGCCCGCGCGGCCGGCTTCGAGCACGTCAACCTCGACCTGATCTACGGGACGCCGGGGGAGACCGACGCCGACTGGGCCGCCTCGCTCGACGCCGTCCTCGCAGCCCCGGTGGACCACGTCAGCGCCTATGCCCTCATCGTCGAGGAGGGCACCCGTCTGGCCCGCCGGATCGACCGCGGCGAGCTGCCCGTGCCCGACGACGACGTCCTCGCCGACCGCTACGAGCAGGCCGACGCCACCCTGCGCGCCGCCGGTTTCGACTGGTACGAGGTCTCCAACTGGGCCCGGGGTGCGGCTGCCCGCTGCCGGCACAACGAGCTGTACTGGGCCAACGCCAACTGGTGGGGCGTCGGGCCCGGCGCGCACAGCCACGTCGCCGGGCTGCGCTGGTGGAACGTCAAGCACCCGGCCGCGTACGCCGGCCGGCTGCTGCGCGGGGAGAGCCCGGTGCAGGACACCGAGCTGCTCGACGACGACGACCGCGCGCTGGAGACCGTCATGCTCGGCCTGCGGCTGCGCGAGGGGCTGCCGCTGACCGCGCTGTCGGAGGTCGGCCGGGTCCGCGCCGCCGACGCGGTCGTCCGCGGGCTGCTCGAGCCGGCCGCGCACGCCGCCGGCCGTGCCGTCCTCACCGACCGCGGCCGCCTGCTCGCCGACGCCCTCGTCCGGGACCTCACCGACTAGGGGGGTCGGCCTCCGTCCAGGGTCCCGCCGCGACCTCGGCCAGACGCGGCAGGACCACGTCGCGCCAGCCGGGGCCCATGCGGTCGAGCGCGGAACGGTCCCGCTTCTGCTCGAGGTCGAAGCCGGTGTGCTGCAGCAGGAGCCGGGTGCCCCTGCCCTCGGGGACGAGCCGCCACGTGAGCAGCCACGTGTCGTTGAACGTGTGGACGAGCCGCTCCTGCTCGACCACCTCGAGCACCTCGAGCACCTCGCACGGCACCGCGCCCCAGCCGGGCATGTCGAGGTGGAACCGGTGACCCACGCGCGGGGCGATGTCCCCGGGCGCCCACCACCGGGCGAGCAGCTCCGGCTCGGTGATGGTCCGCCACACCCGGGCGGGATCGGCGTCGACGAACTGGTCGACCTCGATGCTGCCCGTGCGGGCACCTGCGTCGGTTCCGGTCACGTGTCCTCCTCGGCGATGTCAGCGAGCGAGCGCAGACGCGCACGCCAGAAGTGCTCGAACGGGTGCAGCCAGTCCTCGACCTCGGCCAGCGGCTCGGCGTTGAGGTGGTAGCGCCGCTGACGCCCCACCGGCTCGTCGCGGACCAGGGCCGCCCGCCGCAACACCTGGAGGTGTTCGGCGACCGCGGGGCGGCTCAGGTCGAACTGCTCGGCGAGGTCGCCGGCCGTCCGCGGTCCCCCGGCGAGGATCTGCAGGAGCCGCCGACGCACCGGATGGGCCAGCGCGAGGAACACTCCGTCTCCGGGCACACGGCAAGGATGCGTCGGGAATCCCCGACATGTCAACTCGACCCGACACGGCAGCTCGGTCGGCACCGTCGCGCCGCGACCGGACGACTGACAGATGTCAGCTCCGACCGGCGACGTCCCGCACTACTGCCGACGCGGCGCTGACCAGCAGGCTCGTCGCGTGCCTCCCGACGCCCTCGCCCTCACCGACCTGACCGTCCGCCACGGTGACGTGCTCGCCGTCGACGGCCTCGACCTGCACATCGGCCGCGGCGAGACCGTGGCGCTGCTCGGCCCCAACGGCGCGGGCAAGTCCACCACCGTCAGCGCCGTCCTCGGGTTGCTGCACCCCGACGCGGGCACCGTCCGGGTGCTCGGCCGCGCCCCGTCCGACGCCGTCCGCGCGGGCTGCGTCGGTGCGATGCTGCAGCACGGCGGCCTGCCCGGCGAGGCGCGCGTCGGCGAGGTGCTGCACCTGGTCCGCCGCAGCTACGCCGACCCGTGGCCGCTCGACGACCTGGTCGCCACCACCGGGATCGGCGGGCTGCTCGGCCGCGACGTCGACGCGCTCTCCGGCGGCCAGCGGCAGCGGGTGCTGCTGGCGCTCGCGCTGGCCGGTCAGCCGCCGCTGCTGCTGCTCGACGAGCCGACCTCGGCGATGGACGTCGAGGGCCGCCGCGCCTTCTGGACGACGATGCGCGACCTCGCCGCCCGCGGCGCCACCGTCGTCTTCGCCACCCACCACCTCGAGGAGGCCGACGCGGTCGCCGACCGGGTCGTGGTCATGGCCGGGGGCCGGGTGGTCGCCGACGGGCCCTCCGCGGCGGTCAGGTCGGCGGTCGCCGGGCGCGCCGTCCGATTCTCGGCCCCCGACGGCGCGACCTTCGACCGCGTGCCAGGCGTCACCGGCGCCACCCGGCTGGGCGGCACGGTCGCCCTGGCCACCACCGACGTCGAGGCCACCCTGCGCGCGTTGCTCACCGACGGCGTCGCGCTGACCGACCTCGAGGTACGCGGCGCCAGCCTCGAGGACGCCGTCCTGTCCCTCACCACCCCCGGAGTCGCGCGATGAGCCCGCTGTTCGTCTTCCAGCTGCGCCGGGTGGCGCGCAACCGGCAGTTCCTCTTCTTCACCGTGCTGCTGCCGGCGCTGTTCACGGTGTTCTTCACCCAGGTCTTCGCGGGGACGCCGGGTGGCGTCAGCCCCGAGCAGGCCGCCGCCACGATGGTCGCGATGATGTCCTACGGCGCGATCGGCGCGGCCCTGGGCGCCACCGTCCGGCTCTCCTTCGACCGGGCGTCGGGCTGGCTGCGGCAGCTGCGCGTCACGCCGGTGCCGCAGACCTCGGTGGTGGCCGTCGACGTCGCCGTCGGCATGCTGCTGACCCTGCCGCCGCTGGTCGTCGTCGCGCTGACCGGCCGGCTCGTCAACGGCGTGCGGCTGGCACCCGGCGAGTGGGCCGGCCTGGTCGGCGTCCTGTGGCTGGGCTCGGCGGTCTTCGTCGCGCTCGGCCTGCTGCTCGGCTGGGCGCTTGAGGAGAAGGCCGCCGGCGGGGCGATCGGCATCGTCGGGACCGTGCTGGCCGCGCTCGGCGGGCTGTGGGTGCCGGTCGAGCTGTTCCCCTCCGGCCTGCGCGCGGTGGCGCACGGCCTGCCGTCGTACTGGTACGCCGAGACCGGCCGCGCCGCCGCCGGAGGAGCGCTGCCGCCCGCGCCGGCCGTCGCCGCGCTGGTCGGGTTCGCCGCCCTGTTCGGTGCGCTCGCGGTGCTCGTGGCGCGGCGCCGTCCGCTGGCCGCCGTCGCCGGCTGATGCGGCTACGGTCGGCCTCCGTGGACCCCCGCCCCCGCTGGCAGCGCGTCGGCTGGGCGCTGCCCTGGCTGCTGTTCCAGTTCTTCCCGGCCGCCGACCTGGTGACCACCGAGCGACCGCTCGCCGTCCGGCTGGTCGCCGGCGCCGGCCTGGTCGTCTTCACCGTCGTCTACCTCGACGTCTTCCGGCGGGCCTTCGGCGGCTGCTGGACCGGGTCCGTCCTCCACCGGCTGGCGGTGGTCGCTGCGCTCGGCGTCGCGCTCGCCGTCTGGATGGGGCCGTCGTGGGCCGGGCTGCTGATCTACGTGTCGGCGGCTGCGGCGGCGGCCCTGCCGACCCGCTGGGTGTGGCCGGCCGTGCTCGCGGCGGCCGCCGTCGGCGCGGCGGTGGTAAGCCTCGACGGCGAGCCCGGGCTGCTCATCCTCCCGGTGATGTGCCTGCTCACCGCCTTCGCGCTGCGGGGCACCCGGCACCTGGTCTCGGTAAACGCCGAGCTGGCCGAGGCGCGGGAGGAGCTGGCGCGCAACGCCGTCGCCGAGGAGCGGCTGCGCTTCGCCCGCGACCTGCACGACCTGCTCGGCCACAGCCTGTCGCTCATCGCCCTCAAGAGCGAGCTGGCCGGCCGCCTCGCCGAGGCCGACCCCGCGCGGGCGCGGGCGGAGATGGCCGACGTCGAGGCCGCGGCCCGCCGGGCGCTGGCCGAGGTCCGCGACGCGGTCAGCGGCTACCGGCAGGTCAGCTGCGGCCAGGCGCTGGCCGAGGCCCGCGCGGCGCTGTCGGGCGCCGGCGTCGCCGTCCGGCTGCCCGCCCGGGTGCCGACGCTGCCGGGCCCGGTCGACGCGGCGCTGGGCTGGGTGGTCCGCGAGGCGACGACGAACGTGCTGCGGCACAGCGGCGCCCGCACGGTGACCGTCACGCTCACCGAGGACGGCGCCGAGGCGGTGCTGACCGTCGCCGACGACGGTCGCGGTCCGGCCGACGACACCGAGCCCGGCTCCGGCCTCGCCGGCCTGGCCGAGCGGGTGGGCGCGCTGGGCGGCGCGCTCACCGGCGGCGCCGGGCGGGACGGCGGCTACGAGCTGCGCGCGGTCCTGCCGCTGGCGCCGGTGCCCGCCGGGACGGCGCGGTGATCCGGGTGCTCGTCGCCGAGGACCAGTCGATGGTCCGCGGCGCGCTGCGGGCGCTGCTGGAGCTGGAGGAGGACATCACCGTCGTCGCCGAGGTCGGCCGCGGCGACGAGGTGCTCCCGGCGGCGCGCGAACACGTGCCCGACGTCGCGCTGCTCGACATCGAGATGCCGGGCCAGGACGGCATCGAGGCCGCGCGGGAGCTGGCCGCCGAGCTGCCGGGCGTGCGCGCCGTCGTCCTCACCACGTTCGGCCGGCCGGGCTTCCTGCGCCGCGCCATGGAGGTCGGCGCGGCCGGGTTCCTGGTGAAGGACGCGCCGGTCGCCGAGCTCGCCACGGCCATCCGCGCCGTCGTCGCCGGGGAGCGGGTGATCGACCGGGAGCTCGCCGCCGCGGCGCTGGCCATCGGCGCCACCCCGCTGTCGGCCCGCGAGGCCGACGTGCTCCGGGAGGCCGCCGACGGCGCGACCGTCGCCGACATCGCCCGCCGGCTGTTCCTCTCCGAGGGGACGGTGCGCAACTACCTGTCCTCGGCGATCGGCAAGACCGGCGCGCGCACCCGGGTCGAGGCCGCCCGGGTGGCCGCCGACAAGGGCTGGCTCTGACGGCCCCGTCCCGAGGCTCGCCGCGAGCCTGCGAGCGGTGAGGAGGACGGGGTCCTTCCCGAGGAGGACGGGGTCCTTCTACTGCTGGGGGTGGGGCAGCGGTCGCTGGGCGGGGATCGCCGCGGTCGTGGGGCCCGTCTGCTCGGCCGGGATCAGGGTGTCGAGGTCTAGCACCCGCACGTGGATGACGTTGCGCTGCTGCAGCGCGGCCCGCAGCGCGCGGTGCAGGCCGTCCTCGAGGTAGAGCTCGCCCTGCCACTGGACGGCGTGCGGGAACAGGTCGCCGTAGAAGGTGGAGTCGTCGGCGAGCAGGGTGTCCAGGGCCAGCTCGCGCTTGGTGGTCGTGAGCGTGTCCAGCCGGATCTGCCGCGGCGGGATCATCGCCCAGTCCCGTGTCGACAGCCCGTGGTCGGGATAGGGCCGGCCGTTGCGGACCGCCTTGAAGATCAGGGGACCGACCTCCGCTCTGCGCTGCCACGGGCACTGGACCGCCGTCCACCCTATCGGCCGCCGTCTGCGGACGGTGCCGGCCGCCCTCGTCGGCTCCGGGACGCCGACCGCCCTCCCGACGTATGCTGATCTGGCACTCTGATCGTGCGAGTGCCAGCGCCCGCGACCCGCCGTCCGGGTGCCGGGGGCTCCGGGAGGAGCGCCGCCCGACGCGTCGACCGGTACGGGGAGGTGTCACCGTGGCGCACGACGAACGCCGCCTGCAGGTCCTGCGGGCCATCGTCCAGGACTACGTCTCGACCAACGACCCGGTGGGCAGCAAGGCCCTCGCCGAGCGGCACGACCTGGGCGTCTCGCCGGCCACCATCCGCAACGACATGGCCGTGCTCGAGGAGCAGGGCTACATCACCCAGCCGCACACCAGCGCCGGCCGGGTGCCCACCGACAAGGGCTACCGGCTCTTCGTCGACCGGCTCTCGGCGCTCAAGCCGCTGTCGGTCGCGGAGAAGCGGGCGATCGAGCGCTTCCTCGACGGCGCGGTCGACCTGCACGACATCCTCAGCCGCACCGTGCGGCTGCTGGCCCAGCTGACCCACCAGGTCGCCGTCGTGCAGTACCCGACGCTCTCGCGCAGCGCCGTCCGCCACCTCGAGGTGGTGCAGGTGGCCACCGCCCGGCTGCTGCTGGTGCTGATCACCGACACCGGCCGGGTGGAGCAGCGGCTGGTCGACTGCCCGGTGGACTTCGACCACGACGACGTCGCCGAGCTGCGCACGCTGCTCAACCAGATCTTCGCCGGGGCCAAGCTCGCCGACGCGGCCGCCCTGGTGCCCGACCTGCTGGACTCCGCGCAGCCGCACCTGCGCCGGCTGGTCGCCGCCATCGGCGCCGTCCTGGTCGAGACGTTGGTCGAGCCGGGGGACGACCGCCTGGTGGTCGGTGGGACGGCGAACCTCGCGCGGGTCGCGGTCGACTTCCCCGGCAGCCTGCGTCCGCTGCTGGAGGCCTTGGAAGAACAGGTCGTCGTCCTGCGGTTGATCAGCGAGGTGGACACCGGGGGCGCCGTGCTCGTGCGGATCGGCGAGGAGAACGCCCACGAGGCGCTCTCCGGTGCATCGGTCGTGTCCGTGGGGTACGGCTCCGGTGACCGCGCCCTCGGCGGGCTGGGCATCGTCGGCCCCACCCGCATGGACTACCCGACCAACATGGCCGCGGTGCGTGCCGTGGCCCGCTACGTCGGCCAGATCCTGGCCGAGAGCTGAGGTAAGAGACTTCTCGATGGCAACCGACTACTACGGCGTGCTGGGCCTGGCCCGCGGAGCCTCCGACGCCGACATCAAGAAGGCCTACCGGCGGCTGGCCCGGGACCTGCACCCGGACGTCAACCCCGACCCGGCGGCCAAGGAGCGCTTCCAGGAGGTCAGCCGCGCCTACCAGGCCCTGACCGACCCGGAGAAGCGTCGCATCGTCGACCTCGGCGGCGACCCGTTCGACAACGGCGCGGGCGCCGGGGCCGGCGGGTTCGGCGGGGCCGGCTTCGGGGGGCTCGGCGACATCATGGACGCCTTCTTCGGCGGCGGGGCCACCACGCGCGGCCCGCGCAGCCGGGTCCGCGCCGGCGGTGACGCGCTCATCCGTCTCGACCTCGACCTCGACGAGACGGTGTTCGGCACCACCAAGGACATCACCGTCGACACCGCCGTCCTCTGCGACGCGTGCACCGGCGCCGGCACCGCGCCCGGCACCCACCCGACCACCTGCACCACCTGCTCGGGCCGCGGCGAGGTGCAGAGCGTGCAGCGCTCCTTCCTCGGCCAGGTCGTGGCCACCCGCCCCTGCCCGACCTGCGCCGGCACCGGGCAGGTCATCCCCGAGCCCTGTCCCAAGTGCGGTGGCGACGGGCGGGTGCGGGCCCGGCGGACCATCCCGGTCAAGGTCCCGGCCGGCGTCGAGGACGGCATGCGCATCCGACTCACCGGCCACGGCGAGGTCGGCCCCGGCGGCGGGCCCGCCGGCGACCTGTACGTGGAGATCGCCGAGCGGCCGCACGACGTCTTCACCCGGGACGGCGAGGACCTGCACTGCCGGGTCACCCTGCCGATGACCGCCGCCGCGCTGGGCACCACCCTCACCCTCGAGACGCTCGACGGCCAGGAGGAGGTCGACATCCGGCCGGGCACCCAGTCGGGCAGCGTGCTGACCCTGCGCGCCAAGGGCGCGCCGCGGCTGCGTGCCACCGGCCGCGGCAACCTGATGGTGCACGTGGAGGTCGAGACGCCGACCCGCCTGGACGCCGAGCAGGAGAAGCTGCTGCGCGAGCTGGCCTCGCTGCGCGGCGAGGACCGCCCGGCCGCCGCCGGTGCCGAAGGCCACGGCGGGCTCTTCTCCCGGCTGTTCAAGTGATCCCGTGAGCGAGCTCGCGAGCTCACGCGGGGGCGGAGCAGCGCCGCGAACGCGGCCGACGAGCGCCGGCGAGGAGGAGGGCGCGTGAGCACCGTCCCCACCGACGACCGGCTGCCCGAGCTCGACGGGGCGCCCCTGTTCCTGCTCGACGAGCTGCCCGACACCGCGGACCTGCTGGTCGATGGCGCCGAGGGCCGGCACGCCGTCGACGTGCTGCGGCTGACGCCGGGCGAGCGGGTGCGGGTCGGCGACGGGCGCGGCACCGTCGCCGAGGGGGAGGTGGTCGCGGCCGGGCCGCAGGGGCTGCGGGTGCAGGTCTCGGCCCGCCACGAGGTGCCGCCGCCGGCCCTGGAGCTGGTGCTCGTGCAGGCGCTGCCGAAGGGCGAGCGTGGCCCGCTGGCCGTCGAGCTGGCCACCGAGCTCGGCGTCGACCGGATCGTGCCGTGGGCGGCCTCCCGCTGCGTGACGCGCTGGCGGGAGGACCGGGCGGCCAAGGGCGTCGCCAAGTGGCGCGCGGCGGCCCGGGCGGCCAGCAAGCAGTCCCGCCGTCCGCGCGTGCCCGAGGTGACCGACGTGCTGACCACCCGCCAGGTGTGCGGGGCGCTGGCCGACGTCGACCTGGCGCTGGTGCTGCACGAGCAGGCCCGCCACCCGATGGCGCGCGTCGACCTGCCGGCGTCGGGCTCGATCGCGGTCGTCGTCGGTCCCGAGGGCGGGCTCACCGACGGCGAGGTGATCGCGCTCAACGCCGCCGGTGCGCGCCCGGTGCGGCTGGGCCGGGAGGTGCTGCGGACCTCGACCGCCGGCGCCGCTGCCCTCGCCGCCCTCTCGATCCGCACCCGCTGGCGCTAGAGCCTGGTGTGCCGCGACGCGGGGCCCGCAGGGCTCCCGGCGCGGTGCACGGAAGGGCTCAACGGCTCCGGGGCACGGCGCCTGGCCGCGGTGCGGTCCGGAGGACCGCAGTGTCAGGGTTCACCGGCCACCGGTCAGGGCCCGGTACGAGGAGTTCCACAGCCACTCCACCGGGCCGCGGTCGAAGCGGCGCAGCCACAGGTGGGCGAAGGCGACGACGACGGTGACCACCACCAGGTACACGCCGACCGTCGCCGGCACCCGGACGCCGGGATCCAGCCGTGACGCCAGGCCGAGACCCCAGCCGTAGCAGAGCGCCGAGGTGACGAGGTTCTGCAGCACGTAGCTGCTCAGCGCCATCCGCCCCACCTCGGCCAGGCGCCGTCCGGGCGCGCCGAGTCGCTCGCGGCGGCCGACCACCTCCACCACGAGGGCCAGCAGGCCGAGGGCGACCAGCGGCGCCGTCCCGTAGCGGGCCACGAGCAGCCCCGCCGCGCCGCCGGACACCCCGAGCGCCAGGTCCACCGGCAGCGCCACGGCGCCGACGACGAGCAGCCGGCGGCGCAGGGCGGCACCGTCCGGGCCCAGCACGCCGGCCCGCAGCAGCCGGGCGCCCAGGAGGAACACCGCGACCGAGAGGGCCTGGATGAAGACGGGCTCGAGGCGGAACAGCGCGGCGTCGTCGACGCGGAGCAGCACCAGGTCCCACCAGGACCCGTCGGCGTAGGGGTTGGGCTCGATCACGCCGGGGACGGGCGGCGTCGGGGCGGCCGTCAGCACGGCCGTGACCAGGCCGAGCAGCAGGACGTGCACGCCGGCCGCCGCGAGCATCCAGGTGCGCTGGGCGCGCTCGCTCGTGGCGAGGAGGTACGCCACCACGGCGCCGGTGACCGCGTAACCCATGAGGACGTCGAACTCGACGACGAGCAGGTAGTGCAGGACGCCGTCCAGGAACAGCAGCGCGGCGCGGACGGGGTAGCGGCCGGGCCACCGCCGCCCCGCGCGCAGGGCCGACCGGCGCTGGATCTCCAGCCCGATGCCGAACATCAGGGTGAGCAGTCCGAGGAACTTGCCCTGGGCGAGCTGCTGCAGCACGGCCTCGACCCACGCCCACCCGGCCGGGGTGGTGGCCGCGGTGTCGTCGACGAGGTACCCGAGGAAGCCCGCGGGGTCGGTGAAGATCCACACGTTGGTGGCGAGCGTGCCCAGGATCGCCACCCCGCGCAGCACGTCCAGCGACGCGATGCGCGGGGACTCCAGCGGGAGGTCCCGGGGGATCGTGGGCTGCGGCGCATGGGGAGCCATGGTCGGGCAGCGTAACCATACGATCGTATGGTCGTCCAGGATGGACGCATGCCGGACGTGGATGGGCCCTCCGACCGCCTCCTCGACTGCGTGCTCGACCTGCTGGTCGCCGACGGGTACGAGGGCATCAGCATCCGACGGGTCGCGACGGCGGCCGGGGTGTCGATCGGGGCGGTGCAGCACCACTTCCCGACCAAGGACGCGTTGCTGGCCGCGGCGATGGACCGGGTCTCCCAGCAGTTCGAGGAGCGGCTGGAACGGCGCCTCGCGCCGGGAGCCGGGCCCGCCGAGGTGCTGCGCGCGGTCGCCGACGAGCTCCTGAGCGCCGGGGAGGAGCGCCGTCCGGCCAGCGTCATCTGGCTCGTGCGCATGGCCCGCGCTGCCGTCCACGAGCCGACCGCCGAGGTGCACCGCCGGGGGTGGCAGCAGGTCGAGGACCTGCTCGCGGGCCTGATCGCCGCCGTCCGTCCCGACCTGACCGATCAGGCCGCCCGGGACGAGGCGACCCTGCTGCTGGCCCTGCTCGACGGGCTGGCCGGGGCGGTCGCCGTCGAGCCCGGCCGGCTGCCGGGGGAGCGGGCGGAGGCGCTGCTGGCCCGGTACCTGGACGCCCTGGTGGACGCTGGCTAGCGCAGGGCGGTGCGGGCGCGGTCGCTGACCACGTCGACCGCCCAGGTCAGGACGACGACCGCGGCGAGCACCGTGGTCGCCGCGGCCCAGTCGAAGGTCGCCAGCTCCGAGGCCAGCAGCGCACCGAGGCCGCCGGCGCCGAGCAGCCCGACCAGCACGGTGTCGCGGATGGCCACCTCCCACCGGTACAGCGCGTAGGCCAGCACCGGCCCGGCCGCCCGCGGCAGCACCCCGTACAGCCACACCCCGGCCGGCCGGCCGCCCAGCGCGGTGAGCGCCGCCCGCGGCCGCGGGTCGAGCTCCTCGGTGGCCTCCGCCGCCAGCCGGCCCAGCACCCCCAGCGTGTAGACGCCCAGCGCCAGCGCGCCGGGCAGCACCCCGGGCAGCAGCACGAAGAGCAGCACCAGCGCCCACACCGGCGGCGGCACCGCGCGCAGCAGGAGCAGGCCGCCGCGCACCAGCGCCCCCGCGACCCGCCGTCCGGGGGACGACCTCCCCGCCGGCCGCGCCGCCGGACCGGCCAGCAGCACCGCACCCAGCAGCGCGACCGCGATCGCGACCACCGACATCTGCACCGTGTCCACCGCCAGCACACCGATGGTGCGCAGCAGGTCGCCGTCGGTCGCGGGAGGCCAGGCCGCGCCCACCACGTGGTGCAGCTGCGTGACCGTGCGCCCCGACAGCAGCGACGCCGGCGACAGCGCCAGGTACCAGAACGACCACCCGACCAGGACGAGCGTGCCGACGACCGCCGCGGTGAGCACCGGGTCCCGGCGGGCGGACGACGGCGGCGCGGCCAGTCGCCGGCGCACCGCCCGCCCGGCGACGTCGGCGACCAGGCAGAGCAGCGACAGGGCGTAGACCGCGCTCCACACCTGGTCCCAGCGCAGCGACGCGAACGACAGCGCCAGCTGGTAGCCCAGCCCGCCGGCGCCGACCATCCCGAGGACGACGGCCGAGCGGACGGCGCACTCCAGCCGGTAGAGGGCGTAGGAGAGCAGCCCGCCCGCGGCCGGCGGCAGCAGTCCGTAGAGCGCGGCCGCCGTCCGCCCGGCTCCCGCAGCTCGCAGCGCCCGGTACGCCGCGCGTGGCGCCTCGTCGGCCAGGTCGGCGAAGACCTTGGCGGTTGCCGCGCCGTGGGGGATCCCGATGGCCAGCACGCCCACCCACGGGTCCAGGCCGAGCACGTTGACCAGCAGCAGGCCCCACACCGCCTCGTGCAGACCCCGCGGGACGGCGAGCACGCCGCGGGCGGCCAGCCAGCCGGCGCGGCGCCGTCCCCACGTGGTGCGCGAGACCAGCGGTCCCCCGACGGCGCCGAGCACCAGCGCCAGCGCGGTGCCGGCCGCGGCGTAGGCGACGGTGACCAGCGCCGACCGGGCGAGCAGGCCGAGGAACGCCGCGTCGACCGCCGGGTCCAGCGCCGCGGCGGCGAACCGGCCGAACTGCGCCGTCCCGCCGGGGTTGAGCACGTCACCGCCGAACAGCCCGGCGCCGGCCAGCGACCAGACCAGCACCGACGCGGCACCCAGGCCCCAGGCCCAGCGGTGCCGGTCCCGCCGCAACCGCGGGGGAGCCGACAGGGGCCGTTCGAGCACCGCGGTCACGAGGCCACCCCGTAGAACTCCGCGAGGTCGGCGTCCGACAGCGCGGCGACCGGCCGGTCGAGCACGACCCGGCCCTCGGCCAGGCCGACCACACGGTCGCAGTGCCGGCGCACAAGCCCGGGGTCGTGCAGCGCTGCGACCAGCGCGCCGCCACGGGCCGGTGCCAGCTCGCCGAGCAGTGTCAGCGCCCGGTCGGCGAGCACCGGGTCCAGGGCGGACGCCGGCTCGTCGGCCAGCACGAGGTCCGGCCGCTGCACCAGCAGGCGCGCGATGGCCACCCGCTGCCGCTGGCCACCGGAGAGCCGCTCGGTGCGCTCGAACGCGCGGTCGGCCAGGCCCACCCGGTCCAGCGCGGCCAGCACCTCGGGCAGGCCCTGCGGGCGCACCAGCGACCAGGCCGCCCGGGCCGCCGGCCAGTCCGCCAGCCGGCCGGCGTTGACGTTGTGCACCACGCGCAGCTGCCCGACCAGCTCCAGCGACTGGTGCACCGTCCCCACCCGCGCCCACAGCCGGCGCCGGTGCCGCCCGGACAGCGCGGCGGGGTCGGCGCCGAGGACCCGCACGGCGCCGGCGGTGGGGGGCACCGAGCCGTTGGCCAGCGCGAGCAGCGTGGACTTGCCGGCCCCGGAGGCGCCGACGAGGGCGACCCGCTCGCCGGGACCGACCTCGAGGTCGACCCCGGCCAGCGCCGTCGTCCCGCCGTACCGGACCGTGACGTCGTCCAGCCGCAGGACGGCGGTCAGCTGACCAGCCCCAGGTCGCGGCCGATCTCCTCGATCCGGTCGTAGGCCGACGCCCGCGCCGGCACGAAGGCCCCCGCGCCGAAGAGCTCCAGCACCGGGTCGTCGGGCGGCAGGCCGGTGAAGAAGGCCCGCAGCCGGTCGGCGAGGTCGGGGACACCGGTCCGCCCGGCGGCCTGCGGGCCGAGCAGCCAGTGGTAGTCGGGGTACGGCGGGCTCTCGGCGTAGCGCACGACCGCCGGGTCGACCGCACCCTGCTCGCTGCGAGAGCGCCAGACCTGGGAGTTGAGCACCCCGGCCTGGTAGCTGCCGGAGGCGACCAGCGCCAGCGTCGCGTCGTGCGAGCCGGAGAAGCTGGGCCCGCCGGGGAAGCCCTGCGGGTCGATGCCGGCCTCGCGGAGGAACCACGCGGGCATCAGCCGGCCCGACGTCGAGGTCTCGCTGCCGTAGGTGAAGCGCAGCGGGGCCAGCGCGGTCAGGTCGTCGGACGGCGCGAGCCCGGTGGCGGCGTTGACCACGAACACCGAGGTGAAGGCCTGGTCGATGTCGCGCTGGGCGATCGGCTCGGTACCGGGGGTCTGCAGCCGGGCCTGGACGCCGGTGAGCCCGCCGAACCAGACCAGGTCGAGGTCGCCGGTGCGGAAGAGGGAGACGGCTGCGGCGTAGTCGGTGACCGGCGTGTACTCGACCTCGAGGTCGAGCGCGGCGGACACCGCGTCGGAGACGGTGCCGTACAGGCGCTGCAGGACCTCGGGGTCCTGGTCGGGGATGGCGCCGACGTGCAGCGGGCCCGACGGGGGTGATGCGGCGGAGCGGCCGCAACCGACCACTGCGGCGGCGAGGGCGACGCCGGCGCCGGCCAGGAGGCTGCGGCGGGGAAGCGGGGGGAGCAGGGCATCGGGGCCACCCGACCGGGCGACGCGGCGGGTGCTCACTACGTCCGCGGGTGGGGGACGGGCACGGGACACCTCCGGCGGGAGGGGGACGGGTGCCCGCCATCCTGACCGACGCCGCGCCGACCTGCCCACAGGGCGTGTGTGCCGGGCCTCCAGCCTCGGTAGCGGCGCCCAGGCGGCGCTCGCGGCGTTCCAGGGGTCGTCGGACACGACCCCGGTGTCCGACGACCCCTCAGCCCTGCGGAGCACCCACCTGCCCGGCGCTCCCTCCGGCATGGGCCCGGCACACACGCCTAGGGTCGGCCCGTGACCGACTGCCTGTTCTGCCGCATGGTCGCCGGCGAGATCCCGGCCGACGTCGTGCACGAGACGGACCGGACGCTGGCCTTCCGGGACATCAACCCGCAGGCGCCGACCCACGTGCTGGTCGTGCCCAAGGAGCACCACCCGACGGTGGCCGCGCTGGCGCACACCGATCCCGACCTGCTGGGCGCGGTCGTCCGCGCGGCGGAGGCGGTCGCCCTCCAAGAGGGCCTGGCCACCGCGGACGGCGTCGAGCCCGGCTACCGCGTCGTCACCAACACTGGCCCCGCGGCCGGGCAGACCGTGCACCACGTGCACCTGCACGTGCTGGGCGGTCGCGACCTGCGCTGGCCGCCCGGCTGAGCCCCGCTCAGCGCGGGTTGCCGTGGGCCCCACGACGGGTGGGTCGGGGACCGGGGCGTGCGAGCCCGCCCCCTGGCAGGCATGGCCGAGGCGACCCTGGGGACCGTCGCAGCCATCTGCTGCAGGTAGTCCTCGCCGAGGTGGTCCAGACCCCCCGTGCGGAAGTTCCCGGCAGGACCGCGTCGATCGTGATCCGCCGTCCCGCCAGCTCCATGGCCGCAGAGCGGATGAACCCGATGCCGCGGCCGATGCCCTTGCCTCCCCCCGTCACGACGACGGACCAACCCGAGACTGGTGTGGACACGACGACTGCGTTCTCTCAGAGCACGCTGTCTAGAGCAGCGAGTGACCACCCGAAGCGAGGTAGCGCCGGGCGAGTTCGCAGGACGCCGCCGTGTAGCCCGGGCCCTTGACCTGGCACTCGCGGGAGTGGGAGTGCGAACCCATCCACGCCACCAGGAGCAGCCGTCGGAGCATGACGAAGGTGGCGAGCATGTCCTCGTCCTCGGTGGTGACCGGTGCGATGTCGCGGTAGCCGCGCAGCCAGGCGTCCTGCCACTGCGGCAGACGGGGGTCGTCCTCGAGGAAGGAGACCGCCGTGCCGAAGTCGTACAGGTACCAGGTGAAGCCGCAGTCGTCGAAGTCGATGACCGTCACCTGGTCGTCGTGCGCGAGGAGGTTGGCCAGTCGCAGGTCGGCGTGCGCCAGCCCGTACCGATCCGGCTCCTGCCCGTAGGCCTCCAGTCGCTGCCGCACCAGGTCCCCGGCCGCGCCGAGGATGCGCTCCTCCTCGCCGCCCACCCCGATCCCGTCCTGCCAGCGGCCCCAGCGCGGGTTCTCGCCGAGCGAGGACGGCCAGTCCCAGGAGAACCTCCTGAACCCGGCGGGACGCTGCCAGGACCGAGCGTGCTGGTGCATGCGAGCGGTGATCCGGCCCAGTGTCTCGAAGCTCTCCAGCGGGACCTTGAGCTCGTCGCGCTCGATCCCGGGGGCGACCTCGAAGAGCACGGCGTGGCGCGCCACACCGTCGACCTCGGCGGTGACGACGCGCTCGCCGTTCTGGGAGGGGAGCACGACCGGCGTGGCGACGCCGGCCTCCTCCCGGAGGGCGGTGACCCAGTCCAGCTCGGACTCGATCGCCGGTCGCGTGTGGTAGTCCTCCCGGTGGACCCGCAGGACGCCGCTGCGCCCGGTGCCGGGGTCGTGGACGAGGTAGGTCGCGTTCTCGGAGAGGTTGATCATCCGGCAGCCGGCCTGGTCGGACAGCCCGTACCTGGTCAGCGCGACGGCGGCCACCCGGTCGTCCCCGCCCTCCCGGGTCGTCGTCCCCTGCTCCGCCATCAGTGCTCCCGCCCCTCGATCGACTTCAGAACGCTGGTGATCCGGTCGCGGACCGTCACGACGTCCTTGCGACTCCTGCTCGTGTAGATGCGACCGTTGCCGCCGATCATCTGCACGTCGACCAGCGTGGTGCCGGGTGCCGTCCGCTCCGCCTCGTTCGCCGCGACCGCCGCGACCAATGCCGGCGTCATCTCGGCGACCGGAGGCTCCGGTGCTCACCCGCGTTGAGCAGCGACCCCGCTCAGCGCGGGTTGCGGCGGGCGATGGCCCCGCTCAGCACCGCCGCGAACGACGTCCACGCCGCGTAGGGCACCAGCGCCGCGCCGGCCCGGCGGTCGACCGCCCACGACCGGCGGGCGAGGTCGGCGGTCGACGCGGCCAGCAGCACGGCCTCGGCGGTGGCGGCTGCCGGTCGCCGGGCGCGGAAGAAGACCCAGGTCCAGCCGGTGTTGAGCGCCAGGTTGACCAGATAGGCCCACAGGTAGGTGCGCCGTGCCCGCCCGCCGGACCCGGCCAGGGACCGGCCGCCGGCGAGGGCGAGCAGGACGTACAGCGCCGTCCACACCGGCCCGAAGGCGGACGCCGGCGGCTGCCACGGCGGTTTGTCCAGCCCGCGGTACCAGTGGGTGCCGGTGGCCGTGCCGATCCCGC
The DNA here is from genome assembly GCF_053502545.1 of Geodermatophilus sp. URMC 65. Lineage (NCBI taxonomy): Bacteria > Bacillati > Actinomycetota > Actinomycetes > Geodermatophilales > Geodermatophilaceae > Geodermatophilus > Geodermatophilus sp. URMC 65. The sequence continues at coordinate 1,051,266 of NZ_CP199954.1, read as the reverse complement.
CGAGGACGGCGGTGGCGGTGACGGCGGCCGAGGTGAGGGCGTAGGGGGAGCGGTCGGTCATGCGACCCCGCGTACCCGGCTCCGGCGTCTGCGAGGCTGCCGGGCATGACCGACACCCCGACCAGCGGTACGAGGACCAGCGACACGATGCCCGTGCGCATCGAACGGGACGGCGACGTCGCCGTCGTCGTCCTGGACAACTCCCCGCTGAACCTCTTCGACGCCTCGGTGTTCGACGCGATCGAGGCGGTCGCCGACGAGCTGGTCCGGCTCACCGACCCGGCCGACCCCGCACGGGCCCGGGCGGTGCTGGTCGAGGCGCGCGGCAAGGTGGTCTCCGGCGGCGTCGACGTCACGGTGTTCCGCGACATCGCCGAGGGCCCCGAGCCCGCCGGGGGCGGCGCCGACCTGTGGCGGCGGCTGCTGCGGGTGACGCAGACGTTCGAGGACCTCCCGGTGCCCACCGTCTTCGCCGCGCACGGACTGACCCTCACCGCCGCGTTCGAGCTGGCGCTGGCCTGCGACGTGCTGCTGGCCGCGGAGCGGGCGTCGTTCGGGCTGGTCGAGATCGTCGTCGGGCTGACCCCGTCGATGGGCGGGCCGCAGCGGCTGGCCGAGCGGGCCGGGTCCGCGCGGGCCAAGGAGCTGGTGTTCACCGGCGAGCGCTACCCGGCCGCCGTCCTCGAGCGGTGGGACGTGGTCAACCGGGTGCTGCCCGACGAGGGCTTCGCCGAGGCCGCCCGCGCCTACGCCCGCCAGGTCGCAGCCGGCCCGACCGTGGCGCACGCGGCCACCAAGCAGCTGGTCACCACCGCCGTCCGGCAGGGCGCGCGGGCCGCGGACGACCTCGTGCCCGACGTCTCCGGTGCCCTCTTCGCCACCGACGACCTCCGCGGCGCGGTGAGTTCCTTCCTCGCCGACGGACCGGGGAAGGCGACCTACGCGGGGCGCTGACGTCCCGCGGTGGTGCGGAGGCTCCTGCTGACGGACCGGGGGAGGCAACGTACCTGGGCAGGTGGGCGACGGTCCGGACAGCGGTTCCGGGACTCCGCGCGCGGGTAGACTCCGACGGGTCCACACCTCCTCTCGCAGGAAGGCAGGGTCGAGGGTTCTTGCCCGACTCGCACCCGAACGTCCCCGTGCCCGGAGCGCCCACGTCCCGTGAGGCCTCGGCGCAAGCCGCAGCCGCCGACGGCCACCCCGGACGGCCCGGTCTGGGGGACGCCGCCCCGGCCGCCGTCCGGACCACCATCACCGTCCCCGACTCCGTCCCGATGGTCTCGCTGCTCGGCTCCGGCGACGAGTTGCTGCGCCTGGTCGAGAACGAGGTCGACACCGACGTCCACGTGCGCGGCAACGAGATCGCCGTGACCGGCCAGCCGGCCGACAACGCCTTCGCCGTCGCGGTGTTCGACGAACTGATCGCGCTGCTCGGCACCGGTCAGGTGCTGCGCCCGGACTCGGTGCGCCGGGTCATCGGGATGCTGCGCGCCGGCGGCTCCGAGCGGCCGGCCGACGTCCTCAGCCTCGACATCATCAGCCGCCGCGGGCGCACGATCCGACCCAAGACGCTGAACCAGAAGCGCTACGTCGACGCCATCGACGCGCACACCGTCGTCTTCGGCATCGGCCCCGCCGGTACCGGCAAGACCTACCTGGCGATGGCCAAGGCCGTGCAGGCGCTGCAGACCAAGCAGGTCAACCGGATCATCCTCACCCGCCCGGCCGTGGAGGCCGGCGAGCGGCTCGGGTACCTGCCCGGCACGCTCAGCGAGAAGATCGACCCGTACCTGCGGCCGCTGTACGACGCGCTGCACGACATGGTCGACCCGGAGTCGATCCCGCGGTTGATGCAGTCGGGGACGATCGAGGTCGCCCCGCTGGCCTACATGCGCGGACGCACGCTCAACGACGCGTTCGTCATCCTCGACGAGGCGCAGAACACCACCGCCGAGCAGATGAAGATGTTCCTCACCCGGCTCGGCTTCGGGTCCAAGATCGTGGTCACCGGTGACGTCACCCAGGTCGACCTGCCCGGCGGCGCGCAGAGCGGGCTGCGGATCGTGCGCGAGATCCTCGACGGCATCGAGGACGTGCACTTCGCCAACCTGACCAGCTCCGACGTCGTCCGTCACCGGCTGGTCGGCGACATCGTCGACGCCTACGAGCGCTGGGACGCCGCGAACAACCAGCGCCAGGCGCCCAGCCAACAGCAGCCGGTGCGCCCGTCGCGGCCGCGCCGCCAAGGGAGCTGAGGGCCGTGCCCGTCGAGGTCGCCAACGAGTCCGAGATCGCCGTCGACGAGTCCTCCCTCGCCGCCATCTGCACGTACGTGCTGGGCGAGATGGGCGTGAACCCGATGGCCGAGTTGTCGGTGCTCTGCGTCGACCCGGACTACATGAGCACGCTGCACGAGCGCTGGATGGGGGAGAAGGGGCCGACCGACGTCCTCGCCTTCCCGATGGACGAGCTGGACACCGGCCGTCCCGACGAGCCGGACCCCGGCCCGGCGCTGCTCGGGGACGTGGTCCTGTGCCCCTCGGTGGCCATCAAGCAGGCCCGCGCGGCCGGCCACACGATGGACGACGAGCTGGTCCTGCTCGCCACGCACGGCGTGCTGCACCTCCTGGGCTACGACCACATGGAGCCCGACGAGGAGAAGGAGATGTTCGGCCTGCAGACGAAGCTGCTCGACGGCTGGCGCGCCGCCCCGCGGGCCCCGATGACCGGTGAGGTCGTCGACCGGGGGCCGGTCAACCGATGACCTCCGGCGAGATCACCCTGCTGGTGATCGCCGTCTGCCTGATCCCGCTCGCCGGCCTGTTCGGCGCGATGGACGCCGCGCTGCAGCGGGTGTCCAAGGCACGCGTCGACGAGATGCGCCGCGACGGCGTCAAGCGGGCCGGTGTCCTCTCCGACGTCGTCGCCGAGCGGGCCCGGCACGTGGCGCTGCTGCTCCTGCTGCGGATCGCCTGCGAGATGGTGGCCGCCACCCTGGTCGCGGTGGTCCTCTACCGGATCTGGGGCGGGGGCTGGCAGCCGGTGCTGGTCGCGGCCGGGGTGATGACCGTCGTCAGCTACGTGCTGGTCGGGGTCGGGCCGCGCACGCTCGGCCGTCAGCACGCCTACGGCACCGCGCTGGCCGGCGCGGGCGTCGTCCGGCTGCTGGGCCGGGTGCTCGGGCCGATCGCCACGCTGCTCATCCTGGTCGGCAACATGATCACGCCCGGGCGTGGCTTCCGCGACGGGCCGTTCTCCTCCGAGGTCGAGCTGCGCGAGCTGGTCGACATGGCCGAGGAGCGCGGCGTCGTCGAGTCCGGCGAGCGCAACATGATCCACTCGGTGTTCGAGCTGGGCGACACCATCGCCCGCGAGGTCATGGTCCCGCGCACCGACGTCGTGTGGATCGAGCGGAACAAGACCCTGCGTCAGGCCCTCGCGCTGGCCATGCGCAGCGGGTTCAGCCGCATCCCGGTCATCGGCGAGAACGTCGACGACGTCGTCGGGGTCATTTACCTCAAGGACCTCATCCGCCGGACCCAGGGCGGGCAGGACCCGAAGAACACCGTCAAGGTCGAGGACCTCATGCGTCCACCGACGTTCGTGCCGGAGTCCAAGCCGGTCGACGAGCTGCTGCGGGACATGCAGGCCCAGCGCATCCACATCGCGATCGTGGTCGACGAGTACGGCGGCTTCGCCGGCCTGGTGACGATCGAGGACATCCTCGAGGAGATCGTCGGCGAGATCGCCGACGAGCACGACCGCTTCCAGCGCCCGCCGGTCGAGGAGCTGCCCGACGGCTCCGTGCGGATCACCGCCCGGCTGCCGGTCGAGGACCTCGCCGCCCTCTTCGACGTCGAGCTGCCCGAGGACGACGACGTCGAGACCGTCGGTGGGCTGCTCGCCCGCGAGCTCGGCGTGGTGCCGATCGAGGGCTCGCAGGCCGAGGTGGCCGGGCTGCGGCTGGTCGCCGAGAGCACCGGCGGGCGGCGCAACCGGATCGACACCATCCTGGTCTGCCGGGTGCCCGAGGAGGAGGCCGAGACCACCGAGGCGCAGGAGCCGCAGTCGGACGGGGCCACCGCCTCCGGCGCGACCGCGTCCGGGGCCACCGCCTCCGCCGCCACGGCGTCCGGCGCCACCGGGTCCGAGGCCACCGCGTCCGGGGCCACCCGCGTCGAGGAGCCCGCCGGCGCCGTGGAAGGGTGACTCGTCGTGAGTGACCTGGACCCCGAGGACGCCAAGCTCGTCACCCTGGCCCGCTCCGCACGCGGCCGTACCGGCGCTCCCGAGGGCGCGGCGGTCCGCGACACCGACGGCCGCACCTACCTGGCCGCCACGGTCTCGCTGCCGTCCCTGCAGCTGTCCGCACTGCAGGCCGCCGTCGCCGCCGCCGTCTCCAGCGGGGTCGAGGGGCTGGAGGCGGCTGCGGTCGTCTCGGCCGCAGCCGGCGTCGAGGAGGCCGGGCTGGCCGCCGTCCACGACCTCACCCCGTCCGCCCCGGTGCACCTCGCCGGCCCGGACGGCGCCCTGCGCACCACCGCCTGACCCACGGCCGGCGACCGGCTGCTCACCGCCACCCGCGCGGCCCCGGGCTGGGCAGGTGTGCTCCGCTGTCCTCCACCCCTGCTCACAGGTGGAAGCAGGGGAAGAGGTCGCCGGGACGACCTGGGCGGCCGGCGGTATTCCGCGCACCGCGTCGAGGGGCGCCGGCACTGCCCGTAGCGGAGCGGAGACGGGCGTGGCCGTCCGGTGTGCACCGGTCCTCCCGGACGGCACGGGCGGCGCGGAGGTGTCGTCCCCGGGTGGGAGGATGGAGGACGTGACACCGCCGGACCAGCCGCCGTACCGGAGCGGCTTCGCCTGTCTGGTGGGCCGCCCCAACGCGGGCAAGACCACGCTGACCAACGCCCTGGTCGGCGAGAAGGTCGGCATCGTCAGCAACCGCCCGCAGACCACCCGGCACGCCATCCGCGGCGTCGTCCACCGGCCGGGCGGGCAGCTGGTGCTGGTCGACACCCCCGGCCTGCACAAGCCCAGGAGCCTGCTGGGCCGCCGGCTCAACGACGTCGTCCGCGACACCCTCTCCGAGGTCGACGTCGTCGTCTTCTGCGTACCGGCCGACCAGCCCGTCGGCACCGGCGACCGGTTCATCGCCCGGCAGCTGCGCGAGGCGGAGGCGCCGGTCGTGGTCGTGGTGACCAAGACCGACGCCGCGTCGAGGGAGCAGGTCGCCGAGCAGCTGCTGGCCGCCAGCCAGCTGGTCGAGGCCGCCGAGGTCGTGCCGGTGAGCGCCGTGCGCGGCGACCAGGTCGAGCTGCTCGAGGACCTGCTCGTCGGCCTGCTGCCCGAGGGCCCGCCGCTCTACCCGGAGGAGCAGACCACCGACGAGGACGTCGAGCGGCAGATCGCCGAGCTGGTCCGCGAGGCCGCTTTGGAGAAGGTGTTCCAGGAGGTGCCGCACTCGCTGGCGGTCACCGTCGAGGAGATGACCCGCCGTCCCGACCCCAAGCGGGACGGCGGCGAGCTGGTCGAGGTCCACGCGCTGCTCCACGTCGAGCGCCCCAGCCAGAAGCCCATGCTGCTGGGCAAGGGCGGCTCGATCATCAAGCAGATCGGCACCGAGGCGCGGCACGGCATGGAGACGCTGCTCGGCACCCGGGTGCACCTGGACCTGCACGTGACGGTGCTCGGCGAGTGGCAGGACGACCCCAAGAAGCTCAACCGGCTGGGGTACTGACGTGTCCACCACACCGAAGTCGCTGTACCGCGACGAGGGCGTCGTCCTGCGCGCCCAGAAGCTGGGCGAGGCCGACCGCATCGTCACGGTGCTCACCCGCCGGCACGGCAAGGTGCGCGCGGTGGCCAAGGGCGTGCGCCGCACCAAGAGCAAGTTCGGCGCCCGGCTGGAACCGTTCAGCCACGTCGACCTGCAGCTCTACACCGGCCGCACCCTCGACATCGTCAGCCAGGCCGAGTCGATCCGCTCCTACGGGCAGCCGATCGTCGCCGACTACCCGGCCTACACCGCCGGCACCGCGGTGCTGGAGACCGCCGACCGGCTCACCGCGGAGGAGAAGGAGCCCTCGCTGCGGCTGTTCCTCCTCGTCATCGGGGCACTGCGGGCACTGGCCGAGCGCACCCACCCGGCGCCGCTGGTGCTCGACGCCTTCCTGCTGCGCGCCATGTCCGTCGCCGGGTGGGAGCCGGCGCTGGGCGGCTGCGCCCGCTGCGGCGAGGAGGGTCCGCACCGGCACTTCTCGGTGCCCGCCGGCGGCATGGTGTGCCCGCCCTGCCGCCCGACCGGCTCGGCGATGCCCAACCCGGCCACCGTCGAGCTGCTCGACGCGCTGCTCACCGGCGACTGGGACGCCGCCGAGGCCAGCCAGCACGCCAACCGCCGTGAGGGCAGCGGGCTGGTCGCCGCGCTGCTGCAGTGGCACCTGGAGCGCGGGCTGCGCTCGCTCCCGCTGGTCGACCGGTCCGATCCGACGGCGCCGCGCCGGGAAGCAGGTCTGCTGAGTGAGGCGTGAGGTGAAGGCCCCGAACCCGCATCCCTCGGGCGTCCGACCCCCGCAGCTGCCGCCGGACCGGGTGCCCGGCCACGTCGCCATCGTGATGGACGGCAACGGCCGCTGGGCCAAGCAGCGCGGGCTGCCGCGCACCGCCGGGCACGAGGCGGGGGAGTCCTCGCTGTTCGACTGCGTCGAGGGCGCCATCGAGCTGGGCGTCAAGGCGATCAGCGCCTACGCGTTCTCCACCGAGAACTGGCGGCGCAGCCCCGAGGAGGTCCGCTTCCTCATGGGCTTCAACCGCGACGTCATCCGCCGCCGCCGCGACGAGATGCACGAGCTCGGGGTGCGGGTGCGCTGGGCCGGCCGCCGTCCGCGGCTGTGGCGCAGCGTCATCAAGGAGCTCGAGGTCGCCGAGGAGCTGACCCGGGACAACGACGTCCTCACGCTGACCATGTGCGTCAACTACGGCGGCCGGGCCGAGATCGCCGACGCCGCCGCGGCCATCGCCCGCGAGGTCGCCGCCGGCCGGCTCGACCCCGGCAAGGTCGACGAGGACACCGTCGCCCGGTTCCTCGACGAGCCGGACATGCCCGACGTCGACCTGTTCGTGCGCAGCTCGGGGGAGAACCGCACCAGCAACTTCCTGCTGTGGCAGTCGGCCTACGCCGAGTTCGTCTTCCTCGACACGCTCTGGCCGGACTTCGACCGCCGGCACCTGTGGGCGGCGTGCGAGGAGTACGCCTCCCGCCAGCGCCGCTTCGGAACCGCATGACGATGTTCGCGGTGACCCGGCTGCGGGTGCCGGAGGACGACGTCGAGAGTCTCGGTGCCGCCGTCGACGTCCTGCTGGCCGCGCTCGCCGTCCGTCCCGGCTTCCGGGACGGCGAGCTCGGCCGCTGCACCGACGACGACGGGCTGTGGGCGCTGGTCACCCGGTGGGACGGCGTCGGCGCTTACCGCCGGGCGCTGTCGGCGGCCGAGGTCAAGCTCGCCGGGGCGCCGGTGTGGGTGTACGCGCTGGACGAGCCGGGCGTGTACCTGCCCCAGGGGTGATCCCACGCCCGCGTGGGCATCCCCCTGTGCAGGCCGGGTCCCCGAGCACGGAGAGGCACGATGAGCGAGCCCACGCGGAACGACGCCGGGTCGGCGGCACCGCCGCCGTCCGCGGACCCCACCGTGCGGGTCGAACCGCCGCCGGTGCCCGGTCGCGCGGTGCGGGCCCAGCTCGCGGCGGGTGAGCTCACGACGCCTCCCGTGCGCCACGACGAGCCGACCGTCCACCTCGACGGCCCGGCGCCCAGGGACCCGGAGCGCACGCTGGAACTCGACGGCACGCTGCGGACCGGCGTCGCCGTGGGGCCGAAGCCCAAGCCGAGACGACGCCGGCGCACCTGGCCGTGGATCCTCGCCGTCGCGCTCGTGCTCCTCGTGCTCGGCGCGGTCCTGCTGGTCATGCTGTGGCGGGGCGCGACGCTGGAGGGCGACGTCCAGTTCCTGGGTGCGCAGCTGCAGGCGGCCGGCGACTCCGTCGGGTGGTCCGGCGGGGCGGCCCCGCGCTGACCTCCACCGCTGCCCCGCACCGTGGGCAGGGGGCGAGGTACCGCAGCGGAGGACCTGCGGCTCGCGCCGGGATGCCCGGCCGGGCGGCGGGGGAGCAGGCGAGCGGCGGCAACTACCGTGGACGGGTCAACCGCCGACCGCCAGCCGGATGGAGCCCCTCGCCGTGAGCGACAGCACCGCCAAGCACGACTCCGCACGTCTCGACAAGGTGGTGAACCTCTGCAAGCGCCGGGGGTTCGTCTTCCCCTCGGGCGAGATCTACGGCGGCACCCGCTCCGCCTGGGACTACGGACCCCTGGGCACCGAGCTCAAGGAGAACATCAAGCGGCAGTGGTGGCGCACCGTCGTCCAGGGCCGTGACGACATCGTCGGCCTGGACTCCTCGGTGATCCTGCCGCGCCAGGTGTGGGTGGCCTCCGGGCACGTCGGCGTCTTCACCGACCCGCTGACCGAGTGCCAGAACTGCCACAAGCGGTTCCGGGCCGACCACCTGGAGGAGGACTTCGAGGCGCGCAAGGGCCGGGCGCCGGAGAACGGCCTGGCCGACATCACCTGCCCGAACTGCGGCACGAAGGGCGCGTGGACCGAGCCGCGCGACTTCAACATGATGCTCAAGACGTACCTCGGCCCGGTCGAGGACGAGTCCGGCCTGCACTACCTGCGCCCGGAGACCGCGCAGGGCATCTTCGTGAACTTCGCCAACGTGATGGGCGCGGCCCGGAAGAAGCCGCCGTTCGGCATCGGCCAGATCGGCAAGTCCTTCCGCAACGAGATCACCCCCGGCAACTTCATCTTCCGCACGCGCGAGTTCGAGCAGATGGAGATGGAGTTCTTCGTCGAGCCCGGCACCGACGAGCAGTGGCACCAGTACTGGATCGACGAGCGCACCCGCTGGTACACCGACCTGGGCATCTCCCCGGAGAACCTGCGGCACTACGAGCACCCCAAGGAGAAGCTCTCCCACTACTCGACGCGCACCGTCGACATCGAGTACCGCTTCGGGTTCCAGGGCTCGGAGTGGGGTGAGCTCGAGGGCATCGCCAACCGCACCGACTTCGACCTGAAGACGCACTCGGAGCACTCCGGCGCCGACCTCACCTACTTCGACCAGGGCAGCAACACCCGCTGGACGCCGTACGTCATCGAGCCGGCAGCCGGCCTGACCCGTTCGCTGATGGCCTTCCTCATCGAGGCCTACACCGAGGACGAGGCGCCCAACGCCAAGGGCGGCGTCGACACCCGCACCGTGCTGCGGCTGGACCCGCGGCTGGCGCCGGTCAAGGCCGCCGTCCTGCCGCTGTCGCGCAACGCCGACCTCTCGCCGAAGGCCCGTGACCTGGCCGCTCGGCTGCGGCAGAACTGGAACGTCGACTTCGACGACGCCGGCGCGATCGGCCGCCGCTACCGCCGGCAGGACGAGATCGGGACGCCGTTCTGCCTCACCGTCGACTTCGACACCCTCGAGGACGACGCGGTGACCGTGCGCGAGCGCGACTCGATGAGCCAGGAGCGGATCGGCCTGGACCAGGTCGAGACCTACCTGAAGACCCGCCTGCCCGTCTGCTGAGGAATCCGGGCGGCCGTCCCGTGGGGACGGCCGCCCGACCCTCAGTCGCGCCAGCGGTACAGGTCGCGGAGCAGCGCGATCTCGGCGCCGTGGTGCAGGACCTCGCGGTTGACGTGCAGGACGAGCGTGGCCATGGGCGAGTCGGCCCAGGGGCCCTCGGCCGGTCCGCACGGCCGCCGCAGGCCCTCCTCGGCGAGACCGCGGACGCCGGCGGTCCAGGCGGCGTGGGTCGCGTCGAGCTGGGCCAGCGCGGTGGCCGCGTCGCCGGGGTACTCGTGGCTGTCGTAGTCCACCGGTGGTGCGCCGAAGTGGCCGGCCGCCCGGGCGCCGAGGACGCCGACGACCAGGTGCCCGATCCGCCAGGCGATGGTGGTGACCGGTGCCGGGTCGGGCTCGGGCAGCGCGAAGTCGATCGTGAAGTCGCCCCGTCCCGCCTGGATCGGCGCCGAGCCGGTGCCGCGCGGGCGGACGTTCCAGGCGCCGCGGACCGGCTCCCACCGGTACTCCTCGTCGGTGAGTCCCTCCAGCCGCGGCCGCAGCTGCGTGCGCCAGTGCAGGTCCAGCTGCTCGACCAGCTCGGAGGTCCAGTCCACCGTCGTCGTCCGTGTCGTCTCCATGGCTGGACGCTAGGGACGGATGCGGTCAGGTCCGGTCCGCATCGTCGGCCATCATGTCGCCGTGGCCGACCAGACCGTCCGGGTGCTGCGGCTGCTGGCGCTCCTGACCTCGGCCCGCAGCTGGCGCGGTGAGGACCTCGCGGCCCGGCTCGGGGTCACCGCCCGCACGGTGCGCCGCGACGTGGAGCGGCTGCGCGAGCTCGGCTACCGGGTGGACGCCGCACCTGGTCCCGCCGGCGGCTACGTGCTCGGCCCGGGCACCGACCTGCCGCCCCTGCTGCTGGACGACGAGGCCGCCGTGACCGTCGCCGTCGCGCTGCACCTGGCGGCCTCCGACGCGGTCGGCGACGCCGAGGAGGCCGCGGTGCGCGCGACCTCGGCGGTCGAGCAGGTCCTGCCCGCCCGCCTCCGCCGCCGGGCGGTCGCGCTGCAGTCGGCCACGGTGTCGTTGCCGGCCGGCGGGCCCGCCGTCGACGCAGGGCTGCTCGGCGTGCTGGCCCTTGCCTGCCGTGACGGTGAGCGGCTGCGCTTCTCCTACACGGACCGCGACGGGACCGGCACCCGGCGGCACGTGGAGCCGTACCGCCTGGTGTGCACCGGCCGCCGCTGGTACCTCGTCGCCCACGACCTGGACCGCGACGACTGGCGCAGCTTCCGGGTCGACCGGCTGGCCGAGCCGCTGCCCACCGGCGTGCGGTCCCGTCCCGCGGACCCGCCCGACGCCGCTAGGTACGTCAGCGAGGGGACGGCCGCGGGGCCCTACCGGTGGCGGGCCCGCGTCGTCCTGCAGGCACCGGCCGACGTGGTCGCCGCGCAGGTGCCGGCCACGGCCGCCGTCGTGGAGGCCCTGGACGACGAGCGGTGCCTGCTGCTCACCGGAGCCGACCACCTCGAGGTGATCGTCGCCCACCTCCTCCTGCTGGCCACGCCGTTCACCGTGCTGGAACCGCCGGAGCTCCGCGAACGGTGCCGGGTGGCAGCGGGGCTGCTCGCCGCCGCGGCGTCCGCCGAGCCCGACGGGCTGCGCTGAAGCGGGGTCCACAGGCGGCGGCCGAGCCCGGCACGCGCCGTTGAGAGGTGTATCGCGTACACCTCCGTGTGTATGGTGTGGGGGTGAGCCGGACGAACATCGACATCGACGACGATCTCGTCGCCGGTGTCATGCGCCGCTACGGGTTGTCGACGAAGAAGGAGGCCGTCGACTTCGCCCTCCGCCAGGTCTCGGTCGTCCCGATGACGACGCAGGAGATGCACGCGATGCGGGGCAGCGGGTGGGATGCGGACCTCGAGGGGATCCGGAGCGGCGAGGGTGCTGAGGTGGCCGCTCAGTGGGGCGAGGGGTGAGCGTCCTCGTCGACTCCTCGGTGTGGATCGCCTATCTCCGCGACTCCGGCGGCCCCGAACTCGAGCTGCTGGAGCAGCTCATCGGCGAGCAGCGGGCGGCGACGACCGACGTGGTGCTGCTCGAGGTGCTGGCCGGCACGACGGACGAGGAGCGCGCGGCGCGACTCCGCCGCTTCCTGGCCGGCGCAGAGCTGCTCCGCCAGCAGTCACCGGTGGACGCCGAGCACGCGGCTGCCCTGTACCGCGCGTGCCGGCGAGCGGGTGAGACGCCCCGGTCGCTCAACGACTGCCTCGTCGCGGCCGTCGCACTGCGGCACGGCGTCCCGGTGCTCCACCGGGACCGCGACTTCACCGTGCTGGCCGCCCACACGGACCTGCGCGTGGTGGACCCGGCAGCCTGACGCTGCCCAGCTCCGAGCCGAGGACCAGCGCGGCGAGCCGCTGCCGGGCCGTCACGGAGCGGGGAGGTACGCGGCGGGCCTGCGCCAGAGGAGCAGGTACCGCCAGAACAGCAGCCGCCGCACCCGGACGCCGGGCAGGAGACGGGTGGCCTCGGCGCGGACCTGCCGGACGGTGAGGTCGGGCGCGGCCACCGGCATGGCGGCGTGCGTGGCCTCGGACCGGAACAGGTCCGCCCCGGTGAGCGGCCGCAGCGCGGCGAACCCCAGCCCCAGGGCGTGATGCGTCACCGCCGCCGCCAGCTCCACCCCCAGCTCGTGGGGCAGGTCGGCGCGGGGGAGGGCCACCGCGGCGAGCACGCCTCCAGGGCGCACCCAGCGGGCCATCCGCGGCAGGACGTCGGACAGCGGCAGGTGGTGGAGCAGGGCGGAGCTCACGACGGCGTCGTAGTGCCCGGCGGGCAGGTCCGCCGTCCGCAGGTCGGCCAGGTGCAGCGTCAGGTTGGGCGGGGCCGCGCGTGCGGCAGCGGCCACCATCGCCGGAGAGCGGTCGACCGCGTCGACGTGGTGGACCCGCGAGGCGAGCCGGCGGGCCAGCGTCCCGGCGCCACAGCCGACGTCCAGCACGCGGGTGGCGTCCGGGGGGACCCGGGCGAGGAGCAGGCGGTGGTACCAGCCGTTGTGGTCCCAGTCGGTCCCCCGCACGGGGCACCCTCCTGTCGAGCGCCGGGTGACGTGCCTCGCCACCTACCCTGGAGATCGTGAGCAGCAGCGTCCTCGAGCGGCCGTCGTCCCCCGTGACGGGCCCGGCTCCGCTGCGCCTGGGCGCGCTCACCGTCGACCCCGCCGTGGTGCTCGCCCCGATGGCCGGCATCACCAACCCGGCCTTCCGCACGCTGTGCCGCGAGTTCGGCGCCGGGCTCTACGTCTGCGAGATGATCACCACGCGGGCGCTGGTCGAGCGCAACGAGAAGACGCTGCAGATGGTCCGCGCGACCCCCGACGAGGCGGACGCCTTCTCCGTCCAGCTGTACGGCGTCGACCCGGCCACCGTCGGCCGCGCGGTGGAGATGCTCGTCGACGAGGGCGTGGCCGGCACCCGCCCGGCGCACGTCGACCTGAACTTCGGCTGCCCGGTGCCCAAGGTGACCCGCAAGGGCGGCGGCTCGGCGCTGCCGTGGCGGCGGGTGCTCCTCCGCGACATCGTGCGGGCCGCCGTCCGCGCCGCCGGCGACGTCCCGGTCACGGTGAAGACCCGCATCGGCATCGACGCCGACCACGTCACCTACCTCGACGCCGGGCGGATCGCCCAGGACGAGGGCGCGGCGGCGATCACCCTGCACGGGCGCACCGCCGACCAGCTCTACAGCGGCACGGCCGACTGGGCCCCGATCGCCCGGCTGGTCGAGGCCGTCGACATCCCGGTGCTCGGCAACGGCGACATCTGGGAGGCCGATGACGCGCTGCGGATGGTCGCCGGGACCGGCTGCGCCGGCGTCGTCATCGGCCGCGGCTGCCTGGGCCGGCCGTGGCTGTTCGGTGACCTCGCGGCCGCCTTCGCCGGGCGGACCCGCCGCGCGCTGCCGACGCTGCGCGAGGTGGCCGCGGTGATGCACCGGCACGCCGCGCTGCTGTCCGAGGAGCAGGGCGAGCTGCACGGCTGCACCGACTTCCGCAAACACGTCGCCTGGTACCTCAAGGGGTTCTCCGTCGGCTCCGACGTCCGCCGCGCGCTGGCGATGGTCAGCTCGCTGGACGAGCTGGCCGAGCTGCTGGCCGGCATCCCCGACCAGCCCTACCCGACGGCGGTGCTCGGCGGTCCGCGTGGACGCACCACCCCGCCGCGGCCGGTCGCGCTGCCCGAGGGCTGGCTGGCCGACCGCGACGACCCCCGGCCGCCGGCCGGCGCCGAACTGCTGGTGAGCGGCGGATGAGCGTCGACGGGTGGAGCGGGCGCACGGACCGGGGTCGAGCCATGGGTTCCGCGAGGACGACGGGCGAGGGAGCATCGCAGCGAGATGCCCGGAGCCGACGGCGAGTGGGCATCGCAGCGAGCGCCAGCGAGCGAGCAGCGGAGCGAGCGCGGCGGCGACTGGTTGCGTCGAGCGAGGAGCGGATCGAGACCGGAGTCGAGCCGTGAGCACAGGCCCCTACCTCTACGACGACGACCCGGCGCCGCTGCACACCGGCACCCCCCGCCCCGCACGGGCGCTGATCCTCGCGGTGATCGGCGGGACCGTCGCCGTCGCCGTCGGCATGGCCGTCGGCCTGCCGCTGGTGAAGGGCAGCCCGGAGGAGCAGGCCCGCGAGGTCTCCGGGGTCTTCCTCGCCGCGCTCGCCCAGGACGACCTCGAGACGGCCTACGGGCTGCTCTGCGCGGAGGAGCAGGCGCGGCTGGCGCCGCAGGCGGTGCCCACCGAGTACGCCCCCGGCGGCACCGGTGAGGTCACCGGCACGACCGCCGACGAGGTGGACGGCGCACCGGTGCAGCGGGTCGAGGTCGCCTGGAGCGACGGCAGCACCTCCACCCTCACCGTCGTCAGCCAGCAGGGCCCCCGCGTCTGCGGGACCTCGGCCGCCTGAAGAAGGACCACCCTTCCCCCACGCCTCGCAGGCTCGGCGTGGGTCCCTGAAGGGTGGCCGTTCCAGTCCGTCACCAGGCTCGCGGCGGGACCCTGAAGGGGGCCGCCGTCCGGAGGGCTGGCGTCTCCCCGACCGGTGGTCCACGATCACTGTCTGGTCCTGAGATGACGTATGAGACGTCTACCTGCCACAGCGGCTCGGGAGCGGGCTCGCCGGTGCGGCGACGGGCGACCCCGGGACGCCGTCCCCGGCAGGCAGTGACCAGCCGGCGGACGAGCGCGGAGGTGCACGGTGGGCAGCGGTACCGGGACGGCCACGTGGGTCTACGACTTCAGCGAGGGCAACAAGGACCAGAAGGACCTGCTGGGCGGCAAGGGCGCCAACCTGGCCGAGATGACCAACCTCGGGCTGCCGGTGCCCCCCGGGTTCACCATCACCACCGACGCCTGCCGCTTCTACCTCGAGCACGGCAGCACCCCGCCGGAGCTGGCCGACCAGGTGACCGAGCACCTGACGGCGCTGGAGAAGGCGATGGGCAAGACCCTCGGCGACCCGACGGACCCGCTGCTGGTGTCCGTGCGCTCCGGCGCCGCCGCGTCGATGCCCGGGATGATGGAGACCGTCCTCAACGTCGGCCTCAACGACGAGTCGGTCCGCGGGCTGGCCGCCCAGTCCGGCAGCGAGCGCTTCGCCTGGGACTCCTACCGCCGGCTCATCCAGATGTTCGGCAAGACCGTCCTCGACATCGACGGCGAGCTGTTCGAGCACGCCCTCGACGAGGCCAAGCGCGAGCAGGGCACCGAGTCCGACCTGGACCTCGACGCCGAGCACCTCGAGGACGTCGTCGGCCGGTTCAAGGCCATCGTCCGCGAGCAGTGCGGCCGCGACTTCCCGCAGGACCCGCGCGAGCAGCTCGACCTCGCGATCAACGCCGTCTTCGACTCGTGGAACTCCGAGCGGGCCATCCTCTACCGCCGCCGCGAGCGCATCCCCAGCGACGCCGGCACCGCGGTCAACGTCGTCGCCATGGTCTTCGGCAACCTGGGCATGGACTCCGGCACCGGCGTCGCCTTCACCCGCGACCCCGGCACCGGCGAGCAGGGCGTGTACGGCGACTACCTGCAGAACGCGCAGGGCGAGGACGTCGTCGCCGGCATCCGCAACACCGTGCCGCTGCCCGAGCTGGAGCGGATCGACGAGGGCGCCTACCGCGAGCTGCTGTCGACCATGAGCACCCTCGAGTCGCACTACCGCGACCTGTGCGACATCGAGTTCACCGTCGAGCGCAACAAGCTCTGGATGCTGCAGACCCGCGTCGGCAAGCGGACGGCGGCGGCCGCCTTCCGGATCGCCACCCAGCTGGTCGACGAGGGCCTCATCGACATGGACGAGGCGGTCCGGCGGGTCACCGGCGACCAGCTGGCCCAGCTGATGTTCCCGCGGTTCGTCTCCGGCGGGGACGCCACCCAGCTCACCCAGGGCATGAACGCCTCGCCCGGCGCCGCCGTCGGCAGGGCGGTGTTCTCCTCGGAGACCGCCGTCCAGTGGGCCGAGCGGGGCGAGAAGGTGGTCCTCGTCCGGCGGGAGACCAACCCCGACGACCTCTCCGGGATGATCGCCGCCGAGGGCGTGCTCACCAGCCGCGGCGGCAAGACCTCGCACGCCGCCGTCGTCGCCCGCGGCATGGGCAAGACCTGCGTCTGCGGCGCGGAGGAGCTGCAGGTCGACACGAAGAACCGCCGCTTCACCGCGCCCGGCGGGACGGTCGTCGAGGAGGGCGACGTCATCTCGATCGACGGCTCCACCGGCAGGGTGTGGCTGGGCGAGGTGCCGGTCGAGGCCTCCGCCGTCGTCCGCTACTTCGAGGGCGAGATCGACCCGGACTCCGCCGAGGCAGACGACCTCGTGCGCAGCGTGCACCGGATCCTCGCCCACGCCGACGAGGTGCGGCGGCTGGACGTGCGCACCAACGCCGACACCCCCGAGGACTCCGCCCGCGCCCGGCGCTTCGGCGCCCGCGGCATCGGCCTGTGCCGGACCGAGCACATGTTCCTCGGCGACCGGCGGCAGCTGGTGGAGAAGCTGATCCTCGCCGAGGACGACGAGGGCAAGCAGACCGCCCTCGACGCGCTGGCGCCGCTGCAGGAGCAGGACTTCCTCGAGATCTTCGAGGCGATGGACGGGCTGCCGGTGACCGTGCGGCTGCTCGACCCGCCGCTGCACGAGTTCCTGCCCGACCTCACCGACCTCTCGGTGCGGGTCGCGGTCGCCGAGGCCCAGGGGCACCCGGACGAGGCCAACCTGCGGCTGCTGGCCGCCGTCCGCCGGCTGCACGAGCAGAACCCGATGCTCGGCCTGCGCGGCGTGCGGCTGGGCCTGGTGGTCAAGGGGCTGTTCGCCATGCAGGTGCGGGCGATCGCCGAGGCGGCCTGCGAGCGCAAGCGGGCCGGCGGCGATCCGCGGCCGGAGATCATGATCCCGCTGGTCGGGGCGGTGCAGGAGCTGGAGGCGATCCGCGAGGAGTCCGAGCAGGTGCTCAGCCAGGTGTTCGAGGAGTGCGGCGTCGAGCTCGAGGTCCTCATCGGCACGATGATCGAGGTACCCCGCGCGGCGCTCACCGCCGCCGAGATCGCCCGGTCGGCCGCGTTCTTCTCCTTCGGCACCAACGACCTCACCCAGATGACCTGGGGCTTCTCACGGGACGACGTCGAGGCCGCGTTCTTCCACGCCTACCTGGACAAGGGCATCTTCGGCGTCTCGCCGTTCGAGTCGCTGGACCGGCCCGGCGTCGGCCGGCTGGTCGAGATCGCCGTCGAGGAGGGCCGGGCGGCGCGGCCGGAGCTCAAGCTCGGCGTCTGCGGCGAGCACGGCGGCGACCCGGACTCGGTGCACTTCTTCCACGAGGTGGGGCTGGACTACGTGTCCTGCTCGCCGTTCCGCGTGCCGGTCGCCCGGCTCGAGGCCGGCCGCGCCGTGCTGGGGGCGGAGCGCGCCGGCTCCTGAGAGGGGACCCCAGCTCCGGCCTCCCCGCAGGGGCCCGCCGCGAGCCTGCGAGCGGTGGGGGCGGGGAGGTCCCTTCTCTCGCAGGCTCAGGCGGAGGGCCCCTGCACCGGGGCCGGCTCGCGGAGGTGGTCCGGCACGCCTGTCGCACCGCCTCCGGACCGACAGCCGCGCGTGGTACCCATGACGGATGGGCGTGCGCGCGGGGAGCCTGGTGGGCCGGGTCGTGGGCGCCCTCGTGCTCGCCGTCGTCCTGCTGGTCGTCTCCACCGCGACGGCGATCTGGTGGACGGCGCGGCAGGACTCGAAGCCGCCCTCCGACGCGATCGTGGTGCTCGGGTCGGCGCAGTACAACGGCGTCCCGTCGTCCATCTTCGAGGCGCGGCTGGAGCACGCGCTGCAGCTCTACGAGGCCGGCGTCGCGCCGGTGGTGGTGACCGTCGGCGGCAAGGCCGACGGCGACCAGTTCACCGAGGCGGCGTCCGGGCGCGCCTACCTGACCGAGGCCGGCGTGCCGGAGGACGCGCTGCTGGCCGTCGAGGAGGGCGTCGACACGCTGGAGAGCATGCGGGCCGTCGGCACCGCGTTCGACGAGCGCGGCTGGGACTCGGCGGTGCTGGTGACCGACCCGTGGCACGCGATGCGCGCCGAGCGGATGGCCGAGGACGCCGGCATCACCGCCGACAGCTCGCCGACCCGGCAGGGCCCGGCGGTGCAGACCCGCACGACGCAGTTCCGCTACATCCTCCGCGAGACGGCTGCCTACCTGCTCTACCGCGCGACCGGCGAGAGCATCGCCGGCGCCCCGGGGATCGGGTGAGGCACGTGCTCGAGCTGGGCAGGACCGGTGGCGCCGGCGTCGGGAAGGGCGTGCGCCCGGTGCTGCGCGACGGTGTCGTCGTCGCCACGCTGCGGATCGCCCACTGGAAGGAGGCGGCCACGGCCGTCGTCGAGGACCGCGAGTGGGTGCTCGCGAAGGACGGGCGGGAGCTGGTCGGCCGGTGGCCGGCCGACCCGGCGGGGGCGGCGCGGCTTCGCGCCCGCCGGACGTCGTGGTGGCGCGGCACGTGGGACGTCGACCTCGAGGGGCTGGTGCTCCAGGCGGCGCGGGCGTCGTTCTGGCGCAGCAGCCTGCGCTACACCGACGGCGGCCGGCAGGTGGCCGTCGGCGGGAGCACGGGTGGCTGGTCCCCGCGGCAGACCCTGAGCGCCGACGTCCCGCTGCCCCTGCACGCCCAGGTCTTCCTGCTGTGGGTGCAGCTCGTGGTCGACCGGCGCGCGCAGGCCGCCGCGGCGTGAGCTGGCTGAGGCACGAGCGGGGGCCCGCCCAGCCGGGCCGGCCCCCGCTCGTCGGTCGTCAGCGCCTCACACGGGCACCTCGGCCCTGGGCGCCTCCTCCAGGCGCAGCTCGGGCGGCGCCACGCGCAGGCCACGGGTGAGCACCAGCAGCCAGACGACGCCGAGCCCCAGCCACGACAGGCCGAGCCACAGCGCGTGGCCGTCCAACCGGGTCAGCAGCCACACGTTGACCGCGGCCCCGACCAGGGGGACGACGACGAACGTCAGCGGGTCGAGCGACTCGCCGGCCCGCCGCTGCCGCAGGAAGTGGGACAGCACGCAGACGTTGACCATCGTGAACGCGGTGAACGCGCCGAAGTTGATGAACGACGTCGAGGTCGACAGCGAGAACTCCAGGGCCAGCAGGCCGACCACGCCGCTGAGCGCCAGGTTCACCACCGGGGTGCGGAACCGCGGGTGCAGATAGCCGAACACCCGCCGCGGCAGCACGCCGTCGCGGCCCATGGCGTACATCAGCCGGCTGACGCTGGACTGCGCGGCCAGCCCCGAGGCGATGCCGCCGATGACGACGCCGGCGACCAGCAGCGAGGCGAACAGGTCGCCGCCGATCCTGGTGGCGATGTCGAAGGCGGCCGAGGACTCGTCGGCGAAGGTGCCGCCCGGGTGCACCAGCTGGGTCACGTAGCCGACCGCGATGAAGATGAGGCCACCGGTCAGCGCGGTCAGCACGATCGCGCGGGGGATGGTCCGGGTCGGGTCGTGGGTCTCCTCGGTGAGCGTGGTGACCGCGTCGAAGCCGAGGAAGGAGTAGGCGGCGATCGCCGCGCCGGAGGCGATGCCGCCGATCGTCGTCGCCGAGTTCCACAGCGGGGCCGTGGCCGATCCGCCGTCCCCGTGCTGCAGGGAGAGCACGACGAACGCCACCAGGACGAGCATGGTGAAGGCCATCAGCAGGTAGTTGGCGACGTCGGCCAGCCGGACCCCGAGCACGTTGATCCCGGTGGTCACGAGGATCTGCCCGACCACCCAGATCCAGAACGGCACGGAGGGGAACTGGGCCTGCAGGAAGGACGCGCCGATGAGCCAGATGACCATCGGCAGGAAGAAGTAGTCGAGCAGGATCGCCCACCCGACCAGGAAGCCGGCCCGGGAGTCGACGAGCTTGCGCACGTACGTGTAGGCCGAGCCCGAGACCGGGAAGGTGCGGGCCATCTTCCCGTAGCTCAGGGCGGTGAACAGCATCGCGACCGTCGCGAGGACGTACGCCGTCGGCGTCGTCCCGGCGCTGGCGGCGGCGACGATGCCGAAGGTCGTCAGCACGACCATCGGTGCCATGTAGGCCACGCCGAAGAGCACCACCGAGGGCAGGCGCAGCTGGGGCACGAGGGAGGGCTGGGCAGGGGGCATGACGGGCTCCCGGGGATGAGTGGTCAGGTCCGACCGCGCCGCCCGGTCGGACCGGTGCGGCGGGGGAGTCGAGGGGGTCAGGCGGAGGTGCTGCCGCGCCAGGTCGCGGGGTCGATCCGGCCGCCGTACACGGGCAGCGGCACGGGACCCTCGTCGTGGCCGTGCTGGTACTGGTCCCACACGCGGTTGAGGCCGGCGGTGCCGAAGCGGCGGACGGTCGTCACGGCGTCGAGGTCGATCACGTCGGTCAGGACGGAGGGCAGCTCGCTGACCGCCTCCACCCGGACACGACCCTCGGGGTCGACCAGCAGACTGCGGCCCAGGCCGGACGGCGTCCCGGCGTTCACGCTCGCCACGAACACCTGGTTGACGATCGCGTTGGCCCGCGCGATGACCGTCTCCTGGGCGCGGTCAGCGGTCGGGGTCTTCACCAGGTTCAGCACCAGTTCGGCCCCCAGCCAGGCCAGCTGGCGGGTGTGCTCGGGGAACCAGGCGTCGTAGCAGACCGACAGCCCGACCCGGCCGTGGCCGGGCATCTCGAACACGACGAACTCGCGGCCGGAGCTGCAGGTCTCGTACGGTCGCCAGGGGAAGATCTTGCGGTACGCGGCGGCCCGCCGGCCCTCGGGGGAGTAGACGAGCGCGGTGTTGTAGATCCGCCCGTCCTCGCCCAGCTCGCTGACGCTGCCGGGGACCAGCCAGACCCCCAGGTCGCCCGCGAGCTGGGCGAGGAACTCGTGCCGGGGGCCGTCCAGCGGCTCGGCGGAGTCGGCGACCTGCTGCTCGGTCCGGCGGGGGTCGAGGTCGTCCCCGGCCAGGTGCAGCTCGGGGTAGACCAGCAGGCGCGACTGCGGGTACGTGCGGGCCACCTGCTCGACGTGCTCGGCGAAGCCCTTGAGGTCACCGGGCTCGCGGCCGGCCGCCTGGACGAGCGCGAGCGGGAGGGGTCGGGACATGTCGCTCCTCGGGGGTGGTGGTCCGGTCGCGTCCTCGCCGTCCCGGATTCCTTGAAGAAGAGTCAAGGAATGATGTGACGGCTGTCAAGTCCCGGCTCGACCGCTGGCAGGATCCCGGGTGTGGCCCGCGTGAAGAACCAGACGCTCCGCCGCGCCGAGCTGATCGAGGCCGCCTCCCGCGCGCTGCTCGACCGCGGCGTGGCCGGGCTGCGGTTGAAGGACGTCGCCGAGCAGGCGGGGCTGACCCCCGGGTCGGTCCTCTACTACTACGCCGACGTGGAGGAGCTGCTGACCGAGGTCTTCGGGCAGGGCACTGGGCACTACTGCGACGGCCGCGAGGAGCGGGTCGCCCGCGCCGGCGGTGTCCGCGACCGGCTGCGCGCCTGCATCGCCTCGGGGGTCCCGTACCCCGGGGAGCCCGCCGGTGCCAGCCAGGTCCTCTACGAGCTGATGCCGGTCGTCGTCCGCCACCCCCGCGGCGCCGCCCTGTACGGCGAGTTCTTCGACCGCCAGGCCGCGCTCTACGAGGGCGTGCTGGCCGACGGCGCCCGCTCCGGCGAGCTCCGCCTGACCGGCGACGCGGCCGACCTCGCCCGCGGGTTCGTGGCCCTCGAGGACGGTTTCGGCATCCTCGTCCTCACCGGTGCGGAGACCCCCGAGAGCGTCGAGCGGCGTCTCCTGGAGCACGCGCGGGTGGTCGCGGGGCTGTAGCCCACCGATCCGGCCTCGCTGCCCCGGCGGCAGCAGGTGGGGAACGGGTGCGCCGCCCGGGGAGTCCGCCGCTCCCGTCCTCCCGACGGTGGATGATCGGTGCGGGGCGCGCACGGGCGTCCCGGCAGCAGCACGACGGAGGGGGCTCATGGCCGGCCGGGGACGCATCCGAGCGGCGGACATCGCCCTGGTCCGCGAGCGGTCGCGGATCGACGAGGTCATCGGCGACCACCTGCAGCTCAAGCGGGCCGGCGGCGGCAGCCTCAAGGGGCTCTGCCCGTTCCACGACGAGAAGTCGCCGTCCTTCCACGTCACGCCCAGCCGCGGGCTCTACCACTGCTTCGGCTGCGGCGTGGGCGGTGACGTCATCCGCTTCGTGCAGGAGATGGACCACCTGTCGTTCACCGAGGCGGTCGAGCTGCTGGCCGGGCGGGCCGGCGTCGAGCTGCACTACGAGGACGACGGCGGCCGGCCCACCGGCGCCCCGGACCGCTCGCAGGCCGGGCAGCGGGCCCGGTTGGTCGCGGCCAACACGGCGGCGGCGGCCTTCTACGCCGAGCAGCTGGGCAGCCCGGAGGCCGCGCCGGCCCGGCAGTTCCTCGCCGACCGCGGCTTCGACCGGCAGGTGGCGCTGGACTTCGGCTGCGGCTTCGCCCCCGGCGGCTGGGACACGCTGACCCGCCACCTGCGCGGCAACGGCTTCACGCAGCAGGAGCTGGTGACGGCGGGGCTGGCCAAGGAGTCCAGCCGCGGCACGCTCATCGACCGCTTCCACCGCCGGCTGGTCTGGCCGATCAAGGACATCACCGGCGACGTCATCGGCTTCGGCGCCCGCAAGCTGATGGACGACGACCAGGGCCCCAAGTACCTCAACACCCCGGAGACGCCGCTCTACAAGAAGAGCAGCGTGCTCTACGGCATCGACCGGGCCAAGCGGGACATCGCCCGCCGGCACCAGGCCGTCGTCGTCGAGGGCTACACCGACGTCATGGCCTGCCACCTGGCCGGCGTCACCACCGCCGTCGCCTCCTGCGGCACCGCGTTCGGCCCCGAGCACATCGGCGTGCTCCGCCGGCTCCTCATGGACCAGGACGAGTTCCGCGGCGAGGTCATCTACACCTTCGACGGCGACGCCGCCGGGCAGGCCGCGGCGATGAAGACCTTCGCCGAGGACCAGCGCTTCGTCGGCCAGACCTTCGTCGCCGTGGAGCCCGACGGCCGCGACCCGTGCGAGCTGCGGCAGGCGCACGGCGACGCCGCCGTCCGCGACCTGGTGGGCCGCCGGACGCCGCTGATCGCGTTCGTCCTGAAGACCACGCTGGCCGGCTACGACCTCGACACCGTCGAGGGCCGGGTGGCCGCGCTGGAGAAGACCGTGCCGCTGGTCGCCCAGATCAAGGACCACGCGCTGCGCCCGGCCTACGCCCGCCAGCTGGCCGGGATGATCGGCAACACCGACGAGACCGAGGTCCAGGAGCGGGTCCGCCGGCTCACCGGGGACGGCGGCGGCCAACCCGCGCGCGGCCGGCCGCGGACGCCGAGGAAGAGCCCGGACGACGTCGCGGTCGAGGTCGAGCGCGAAGCGCTCAAGGCCGCGCTGCAGGCGCCGGAGCTGGCCGGCCCGTCGTTCGACGCCATCCCGGTCGAGGCCTACACCGACCCCGACTACGCGGCCGTCGCCGCCGCTGTCGCAGGGGCCGGCGGAGCGGCCGCCACCCGCGTCACCGGCCCGGCCTGGCTGGACGAGGTCGCCGCCCACTGCACCCGGGAGAGCGCGACCGCGCTGCTGACCGCGCTGGCCGTCGAGCCGGTGCGCTCGGTCGGCGAGGCCGACGCCGGCTACGTCAACGCGGTGCTGGCCCGGCTGGAGGAGATGCACACCGTCCGCCAGGTGGCCGCGCTCAAGGGCCGGCTGCAGCGGATGAACCCGGTCGAGGCCGGCGACGAGTACATGAAGGCGTTCGGCCAGCTCATGGCGCTGGAGCAGCAGGCGATCTCGCTGCGCAAGCGCGCGATGGGTGGGCTGGGCGCGTGAACCTGCTCGACCGCGTGCGTCAGCGGTTCACCCGGCCGCCGGAACTCGTCCGCGCGGTGGTGCTGGCCTCGTCCGACCCCGATGAGCAGTTGCTGGCCTGGGGGACGCTCGTGCGCGACGAGGGCTGGCTGGTCGCGACGTCCCGCGGGCTGCGCCGGGTGCCGGCCGACCTGGCGCTGCCGCAGGCCGGCGAGGTCGGCGTCCTGCCGTGGCACGAGGTCGGCACCGCGCGGTGGACGGCCACCGGCGACGGCGGCGGTCGCTTCGAGGTGACGCCGCTGACCGAGGTCGAGCCCGGGGTGCAGGCGCGGCTGCCGGTGGAGCGGCACGCGCTGGCCGACGCGGGGGGCCTGCCGCCCGTCGTCCGCCGGCGGGTGGACCAGACGGTCGTCGCCAGCCGGCGTGCCCCGCTGCCCGGCGGGGGAGGGGTCGTGCTCGTCGCCCGGCGGCTGCCCGGTCAGGCGGAGCGGGAGTGGACCGTCGTCTTCGACGACGACGCCGACCGCAACGACCCCACCGCGCGCGAGGTCGCCCGGCAGAAGCTGGCCGAGGCGGTCGCGGCCGACCAGCCGGACTGAAGCCGGCCGCGACCGCCCCGGCAGGGGGCCTACCGCGCCGCCCGGGCCTCAGAGCCCGCCGGAGGTGTCCGGCGGCGGCAGCGGCGTGTCCGACGCCGGGGTGGTGCCAGGGGCGGTGCGGGCCCGCGGGACCGAGCCCGGGCGAGACGCCGTCGAGCGGTCGCTGGAGCTGCCGAGGCCGACCCGGGCACGGGCCGAGTTGAGCACGCCATCGGCTCGGGCCTGCGCCATGCCGGCCAGCCCCTGCAGCTGCGGGTTGTCCTTGGCCTGCTCCCACGCCCGGCGGATCTGCTCGTAGCGTTCCGTGCCTGCCTTCGCGCCGAGCACGTACCCGGCACCGAAGCCGACGAGGAAGGACAGCTTCGCCATGGAGAACCTCCAGGTGAGACGAGGGGGACCGGACGATCACGGTAGTCGTGTTCCGGTGTGGCGCGCGACGCAGAGGGCCCTGCACAGCTGCACGGACGGCGTGGGGTAACCTCGTCCCTGCATGCGGGCCCGCCCGCCGATCCCCCGTAGCTCAATTGGCAGAGCATGCGACTGTTAATCGCAGGGTTATTGGTTCGAGTCCAATCGGGGGAGCAAAACCGCAGATCAAAGGCGTGTTAGCTCACCGAGCCTAAGAGCACGCCATGACAAACCCCTGATTTACGTCGCGGGTCCCGGCACGAACCGCTCGACCTACGACGTTGCCGTCCGCAGGCAGCGCCGCCGGATCTCGGGGTGGGGTAGTTGCGGTGGTGACCTTGCTGAAGCGGGGACGAACTGCCATCGGGCGTTGCGCCGACGGGTGTGCTGCGCTGGTCGCAGCCCACAGCCGTGCCTGGGCGCGGTGGTGGGTCAGGCCCCGCGTATCGAATCGGAGGCACGCGGGGCCGCCTGGTGTTGACCTGTTGCGCTCAACCTGATTGAGCCACAGTGCGGCAGTGAATGAGCAGACCGCCGAGCCCTCGCAGCGTCGCGGCCGGCCCTCTGCGCACGCCACCGGTGGCGCCGTCGTGCCCGATGACCTGTCGCAGCGCTTGGCCGACCTGGCGCGGGGACATGCAGCGCCAGGGCGACGCCGCCGCCGTCATGGAGGTCATCGTCTCCACGGCGGTGGCCATGGTGCCCGGCGCGGAGGAGGCCTCGATCAGCTTGACGCAGGGTCGGCGTCGGGTGGTCTCGGCGGTGGCCACCGGCGAGCTGCCCAGGCGGTTCGACGACTTGCAGGAGGAGACCCGGCAGGGGCCCTGCATGGACGCCATGTACGAGCACGAGACCATCCGCGTCGACGACCTCCCCTCGGAACGGCGCTGGCCGGAGTTGGCGCGCCGGATCCCGGAGTTGGGCGTTGCCAGCATGATGTGCTTTCAGTTGTTCGTCGCAGGCGACGACCTCGGGACGCTGAACCTGTTGGCCCGGCGGCCCGGGGCGTTCACCGACGAGTCCGAGCGCGTCGGGCTGCTGTTCGCCAGCCACGCCGCCGTCGCGGTCGCCCAAGCGCAGAAGGTGACCCACCTGAACACCGCGCTGGCCAGCCGGGACGTGATCGGCCAGGCCAAGGGCATCCTCATGGAGCGTTACAAGATCACCGCCACGCAGGCGTTCGCCCTGCTCGTCCGGGTCAGCATGGACACCAACCGCGGAGTGCACGAGGTTGCCGAGTACCTCACCGACACTGGAGTCCTGGCCACCGACCGTTGACGCGGAATGCCACCCGCTGCGCCGCCGATGGGTCGGCAAGAGCGTCGAGACAGGGGCCCTAGCACGCCGTCCTCCTGTTCATCTCCGGTCCCTGGCCTACAGCTCTCACGGCTGACACACGGTCGTCGATTCGCTCATGTGCCCTCCTCCTGAGTGCGCAGATGATTCGCACTGGGGGGACGAAGCGCCGGGGTGGCCGCCCGTGGGCGCTAGGGTCCAGCGCCACGGGCAGATGTCCACCGATCGGGTGATGGGGGGCTGCCGTGGCGCGGCCGCTGCTTCGGGGCGACCGCCTGCAGGCTGCCCGTGAGGCCATGGGGCTGAGCAGGGAAGAACTGGCCACGAAACTGGAGCTTTCCAGCCCGGCGCGCATCCGGGTCTGGGAGACGGGACTCGAGCGTCCGCGACCTCGCTTCGTCCCCCGGCTGGCGGCCGCGCTGGGCCTCGACCCGTTGCATCTTCTCGACGTGGATCCCGACGACCCACCCTTGGCAGCTCTCCGCCTGGCGGCCGGACGCGCCACGAACGAGGTGACCGCTCCGGGTCTCTCCGTCATGACGTACGTGCGCCTTGAGGACGGCCGTCCTGGCGCGGATCCCCCAGCCAGACTGATCACCGCCATAGCCGAGGTCCTGGGTGTGGACGTTCCTCGGGTGGAGGCTGCCGTCCGTCGTTCCCGCAGCGACCACGCGGCCTTGGCGTCCTTCGGCAGCTGAGCTGGAGATTTACTGGAGGAAGGGCTTGTCTCTCCGAGGGCGTGTGGTGGTAATTTCCCGCCACTCTTGACCGGAGAGGTGCCCATGGTCCGCACGACCGTGCTCTACCCAGCAGTACCTGCCGGGTCGACGAACGCCCTCCTGGCGCCCGACTCGGGCAGGACGGAGGCGCGGCAAGATGCCGGCTGGTTGCTGCTCGGAGTGCGGTCACGTTGAGCGACCGGCGGTGGGCGAGTGGCGTCCTTGCGCTAGGGGCGCTCCTGTGGGTCGCCGGATGCAGTGCTCAGAACGATCTACCGCCTCAGGCGACACCAACCACGACGCGACCAACTGTGACGTCAGAGGCCCCGACGCCGGAGGACGAAGCAGCCGAGGCCGCCGCCCAGGCCTTTGAGGGCCTGCTTCGGATCAGCGATGCGGCAAGTCGGGAGCCGAACGCCCGGGACTGGGAACCCGAGATCCGCCAGTTCGCGGCCGACCCGGCTGCGCTGCTCACCGTCCAGGCGGTGCGGGACTACGCCACCCTCGGGCTCCGGCAGGAGGGTGACTCCGCGGTCGACTTGCAGGTCGTGGGCGTCGACCTCACCGCACCGGCTGCTCCCACGGTGAAGATGACCGGCTGCTACGACAGCCAGAGCGCCCAGACAATCGACGCCGGGACCGGTGGGGTCGTACCGCCCGGAACTCCGCCTCGCTACCTCTGGGACATCACGGTCGTCCAGTTCGTGGCTGAGCCTAGGCAGCCCTGGCTGGTGACCACGCTCGAGCCCCTGACGGACCGGCCATGCTGACACGTTCCCTGAGCCTGTTCTCCGTGCTGGCCGCAGCATGCGTGCTGAGCGCCGTAATGCCCCCTGGTCTCGCTGCAGCCGATCCTCCGGTCCAGTGCTCGAAGGTCAACTCCCGTACCGGAGCTTGCCTGCTGTGGGTATCCACGTCAGCCGGCGGCGGTCAAGCTCGCGACGTCGGCGCCAGCGGCGACGCGGCTCGGCAGGTCAGCGCAGAACAGCGCAGTCGCGGTGACGCACCTCTGGACCCCTGCACGTACACGGTGGCTCAGCCGCAGCCAGCTCCGAACAGCGCGCTGTGGGAGGGGCGGTCTCCTAACGACGGCAAGATGTACGCACAGACCTGCCCACGGCCAGACGGCTTGGGCGTGACCGCGTTGCTCGTCTTCGTACCGAACGGCTCCGCACCTCCCGCGGGCCCGCCCGTGGATCCCCGTGTGCTCGCCGAGCAGGCCATCGCGTCACTCGAGATGCGCGCTCCGGTGATCCGAATGGCACCGCCCCCCGGATCGAGCAGTGGGCTGGTCGGTGTGCCGGTGTGCCGGTGTGGATGTGGACGGACTCCGAGCGGGAAACCCTAGGGCCGACCCGGCAATCGGTGTCGGCCGGCGGTGTGACGGTCACCGCCGTCGGTCAGGTAAGCCGCATCAGCTGGGACATGGGGGATGGCACCACGGTGGTCTGTGGCGCCGGGACGCCGTATACGCCCGGGGCCGATGGAGAGTCACCAGACTGCGGCCACGTCTATGCGCAGGCGTCGACCAGGCACGCGCCCGGCGGCGCGTGGCCGATCACGGCGACGAGTACGTGGACCATCACCTGGTCCGGTGGCGGCCTGTCCGGCACGGAGACGCTGGAGCTGTCGTCGTCAGCGGAGTTGGTCGTCGGCGAGCTGCACGTCCTCAACCAGGACGGTGCTAGCCGATGACGCGTACGCAGCCTCCGACCACCAAGGCGCCGGGTCCGGCCGCGGCGGTGAACGAGGCGTCCCGGGCGCCGGCGTTGCCGCCACCGCGCCGCCGTCGTCGTCCGGCGTTGCTGGCGCTGGCGTTGGCCATGGTGGTGCTCGGCGCGCTGGGTGCCGCCTACCTGGCCACGTCGCTGGGCCAGACGTCCCCGGTGATCGCGGTCGCGCGTGAGGTGCCCTGGGGGCAGACGGTCACCGCCGCCGACCTGGTGGAGGCGCGTGTGTCTGTCGATCCGGCGCTCGCGCCCATCCCGTACGCCGAACGAGATCAGGTGATCGGCCTGGTCGCCGCGAGCACGCTGACGCCGGGATCGTTGCTCACCCGCGAAGCGCTGACCGAGCAGCCGCTTCCGCCTGCCGGTCAGCAGCTGGTCGGCGTCGGGGTGTCCGCGGTCCAGCTCCCCACGACGCCGCTGCGGCCCGGGGACGACGTGCTGCTGGTCCCGGTGGCCGGCAGCGGCGGGTCGGGAGCGCCGGCCGCGGTGGGGACGCCGCGCACGGTGCCGGCCACGGTGGTGCGGTCCGGGTCGCCGGGCACCGACGGCCTGCGTGTGGTCGACGTGCTCGTCGACGCCGCCGACGGGCCGGACGTCGCGGCCCGCGCGGCGGCGGGTCTGATTGCCATCGTCGTCGTGGCCGGCGAGTAGACGAGGACGGCCACCGTGTTGATCGCGCTGTGCTCGGCCAAGGGCGCCCCCGGGGTGACCACCAGCGCGCTGGCGCTCGCGCTGTCCTGGCCGCGGCCGGTGGTGGTGGCCGAGCTCGACCCGGCCGGCGGCGACGTGCTGGCCGGCTACGGGCGGGCGGATACGGCCGCCGGCGGGCTGGCCGAGCTCGCGCTGGCCGCGCGGCGCGGCGGGCCGGCTGGGCATCTGGATGACCACCTCCTGCGGCTGGACGAGGCGGGCCGGGTGCGGCTGCTGCCCGGCCTCGGCGATCCCGCCGTCGCCCGCCACGTCGACTGGGAGCGGCTGGCCGCCGCACTGGCATCGGTGGAGCACGGCGCCGTCGACGTGCTGGCCGACTGCGGGCGGCTGCGAGCTGAGCACTTCCCGGCCGCCGTCACACGGCGGGCCGCCGCCGTGGTCGTGGTGAGCGGGTCGACGCTGCGGGCCGTGCGGGCGGCGGCGCTGGCCGTCGCCGATCAGCGCCGGGAAGGGACCGGGTCGGCCCAGGGCGCTGCAGCGGTGACGGCGCTCGTCGTGGCGCCCGGGGAGCCCTACGGCGAGAAGGAGATCGGCGAGGCGCTGGGCGTCCCAATCATCGGCGCGCTGCCGCGGGACGCCAAGGCGGCAGCGGGGCTCAGCGACGGCGCACCGGCCGGCCGACTGTTCGGCCAGTCGGCTCTGCTGCGGGCTGCCCGGTCCACGGCGGCTCGCCTGGCCGACCATGCTGCTGCGCAGCAGGCCCGGCTGACCCCGCCGACGACGCCGGCGGCGTCGGCCACGACCGTCGGGGGCGGCCGTGGCCGCTGAGCACGCGACCGGCCACACGGTGAGCGGCGGTCCTCGGGAAGGATTCGAGTCTCCGGCGCCGGTGGACTGGGTGCTGGTCCGCCGACTGCACGCGACGGCGGCGACGGCGCTGGCCGAGGAGCTCAAGCGCCGCCCGACCCTGAGCGCCGGAGCGCAACAGGAGCTGGCCCGCACCCTGATTGCCGTCGGCATCGACGAGCTGGTGCGGCAGCGAATGCGCGCCGGGCAGGCCGTGCCATCGCCTGAGGACGAGCGGACGATCGCCGAGGCGGTGTTCGCCGCCCAGTTCGGCCTGGGCCGGCTGCAGCCCTACGTCGACGACCCGGCCGTGGAGAACATCGAGGCGCACGGGCACGACAACGTGTGGATCGGCTACGCCGACGGTCGCGACGTCCGGGTCGACCCGATCGCCGATTCGGATGAGGACCTGGTCCGCCAGCTGCAGCACATCGCCGCCCGGCTGGGCCGCGCCGAGCGGACCCTGACCACGGCCAGCCCGCTGCTGACCATGCGCCTGCCCGACGGGTCCCGGCTGGCGGCAGTGATCGAGACGGTGCCCCGACCGCAGCTGGTGATCCGCCGGCACCGCATCCGCAACGTCGACCTCGACGACCTGATCGGGCTTCGCGCGATCGACCGGCCGCTGGCGGAGTTCCTGCGCGCGGCGGTGCGGGCACGCAAGAACATTGTCGTCACCGGCGCGCAGGGTGCGGGCAAGACGCTGCTGCTGCGGGCGCTGGCCAACGAGCTGCCGGTGAGCGAGAACCTGGCCACGATCGAGAAGCACTTCGAGCTGCTGCTGCACGAGCTGCCCGACCGCCATCCCCGGGTGGTGCCGTTCGAGGCCCGCGAGGGCACCGGGGAGCGCGGCCCGGACGGCCGCCGCCTGGGTGAGGTGACGCTGACCGAGCTGGTCGAGCAGTCGCTGGTGATGAACGTGTCCCGGGTGTGGCTGGGCGAGGTCCGCGGCGAGGAGGCCTGGCCGCTGATCGAGGTGATGGAGGCCGGCGAGGGCGGCTCGGCCTGCACCCTGCACGCCCGCTCGGCCCGGCACGCCTTCGAGCGCCTCGCGAACCTGTGCATGCGCGGCCGAGCGGCGGTGACCCCCGAGCACGCCTACCGGTCCTGTGCCTCCGCGGTCGACCTGGTCGTGCACATCGCCACCGTCGTCCGGCGGTCAACTTGTGCAGCGACATCACGGCCGCGGACCGTAGGAAGGCAGTCTCCAGTTCGGCTGCAGTAGCTCTCCAGTTGCTCCTCCCGACAGCCCACTGCCTGCCGCTGTCTACCGCGAAGATGCGTCGCTACTGGGTGCGGCTTCCCATACCCAAGTCATGCAGGAGCGTCGAGGTGGCCGCCGTAGATGCTGAGGCGGCCCGCGGCGCTCGGCATCAATGCTGCCCTTGCCCCCTCCGCGTCAATGGGGCCGGACGTCAGCCGCCTGGTGAGACGAAGGGAGCCGGACACGGACGCCGGAAGCTCTCGGTCGGGCTTGCCACGGTGTCCGTTCGCCGTAGTGAGCCGGTTGGGCCAGGTCACGGCGGTCGAGCTGGGGGCGCCGCCACCCGCGTCGAGGTCGAAAAGCACCGGCCGTTGTGTCAACTCCGCGGCGGTAGACAAGTGTCCGGCCCTGGATGCATGAGGTGTGTGGCACATGATCTTGGTCCATCTCCAGTAGCCACCGGGAGCAGGATGGCCCGGTGGAGCAGAGCATCAGGATCGACGTCGAGGCCCCGGTCGAGCGGGTCTGGGAGGTGCTGCGCGAAGTCGAGCGGTGGCCGGAGTGGGCGCCGACGGTGACCTCGGTGCGCCGCCTCGAGGACGGGCCGCTCGCCGTCGGGTCCCGGGCCCGGGTGGAGCAGCCCCGGATCCCCCCGACCGAGTACGTGGTGACCGAGCTCGAGCCGAGCCGCTCGTTCACCTGGGTGGCCACCGGCCCGGGCGTCCGCACCACCGCTCGGCACCTGCTCGAGGAACTCGGCACCGGCGGCACGCGCGTGACGCTGGCGGTGGAGCAGGCCGGGCCCGTGGGCGCGGTGATGGGACGGTTCTACCGCCGCCTCACCGATCGCTACCTGACCGCCGAGGCCGAGGGGATCAAGGCCAGGAGTGAAAGGCAGGTGTGAAGTCCGGCTATGCGCGCGTCAGCCGCGATGGCTGGGGACCGTCCGCGAAGGCGGCTAATCCCAAAATCCTCCGAGCCTGGGTCAGGCCGCGGGGTTGAGGATGACCGAGTAGCCGAGGGCCTGCGGTTCGCGGATGCGGTGACGGGCCTTGCGCTCGGGGTTGTTGCGTGCGGCGTAGGCCGTCGGCCAGGCCTGACCGTTATGCGGCGATGCTGTCGCAGGCCCCCCGGCGTGCCATCTCCCGCGGCGCCCATCGGGACAGACGTGCTGGCCCACCATGACGGTGCGCCGGAGGCTGAGAAGCTGCACCACTCGAACTGGCGGCCAGGACCAAATGGTCTCGATTCCGTCGGACCGCCGTGTCAGGCTCCTCGCCGCGCCACCGTCGACGGAAAACCGGGCGCGCTCACGGGGGGTACTACCTGACGCGTTCACACCTGCCTGCTCTCGCCGTGCTGACCGTGGCCCTGCTCGCCGGCTGCAGCACCGACTCTTCGTCGGTCGCCCCGTCCGAGTCGAGGGCCGAGGTCGGGGATGCGGGCCGCGTCGCGCTGGAGGACATGCCGGCTGCAGTCGACCGGCCCGCCGTCCGGGTGGCGGCGCGAGTCGCCGCCGAGAACGCGGCGGCAGCAGCCGCTGCGGTACAGCAGGCCGCCGAAGAGGCGGCCGTGGCGGAGCAGGCGGCGGCGATTGCGGCACAGCAGGCTGCCGAGGCGGCAGCGGCAGCCGCGGCACAGCGGGCCGCCGAGGAGGCGGCCGCGGCGCAGGCGGTCATCGACGCCGAGGGCGGCTGTCCCGGCGGCTGGTACTTCGACGAGGAGCTGGGGTGCGTCAACCCGGAGAACAACGGCGGGAGTGCCCCTGATGTCGAGAAGGACGACGGCTACGTCTCTTCCGACCTCGAGGTCCGCTGCTCCGACGGCACCGCGACCGTCGAGGAGTGCTTCGGGCCGGGCTCCGACCTCAACGGCAACGGCATCGCCGACGTCAACGAGTGACCCGACCGGACGCCTGACGACCGGCCTCCGTTCGTCAGGGACGGCCAGGTTGCGCGGTGTTGGTTGGGCGCCGTCGCGACGAAGTGGCGGTCGACCCGGTCCGGGGCGGGAGCAGCCTGAGGGCCGGCCCGGGGGATCGAGAACGACCATTTGCGGCGGTGGCAGCCGATGATCCCGGCCGCGCGCATCAGCCGGGCGACGCGTTTGCGTCCGACGCGCACGCCGGCGTCGGCGAGCTCGGCGTGGATCCGTGGCGCGCCGTAGACGCGGCGGTTGTCGTCGAAGGCGGTGCGGATCTGCACGGTCAGCACCTCATCGGCCAGTGCCCGCGGCGAGGGCGGGCGGGACAGCCAGGCGTAGAAGCACGAGCGGCTGACCTGCAGCAGTCGGCACAGCGCGGCGACGTCGTGGTGGGCCTTCTCCTGGTCGATGAAGGCGAACCGCGTCACCTCGTCGACTCCGTCACGAAGAAGGCCGCCGCTTTCTTCAAGATCTCACGCTCGCTCTTGAGCCTGGCGTTCTCCCGGCGCAGCCGGGTCAGCTCGGCGCGTTCCTCGGCGGTCAACGGCAGCAGCCCGCTGCTGTCGGGCTCACCTCGCTCGGCGCGGTCGGCTCTCACCCAGTTGCCCAGCGTCGTGTCGTTCATCTGCAGGTCACGAGCGATCTCAGCGACCGTCTTGCCGGTCGCCCGGACCAGCTCCACGGCCTGCTCCCGGAACTCCGGTGAGTACTTGCTCGGTCGGCCCATCAGGACCCCTTCCTCGGGCTCGAAGCCCAAGCTCAGGGTGTCCACCGAAGCGGGTCAACTCCACAGGGCCGCAGGCCCTCATGAGGTTGCGGGCAGCGCCCGGCCAGGAAGATCAGAGGCTCCGCTGGAGGGCTGCCGCGGTCAGGGGGTTGGCGGTGCCGCGGCCGAGGTAGACGTCCTGGGTCAGGCTGGGCCGGCTGTGCCCGAGGTGGTCGGCGATTGGCGGGCGGACAGGCCGGCGTCATCGAGCCGGGTGGCCACGGATGGGGCGGAAGGTGTGCGACGCGGCCCGGGGGAAGCCGGCGCGGTCCAGTGCATGGCGCAGATCACCGCGGGTGTTGTTCGGATCGCGCAGGAGACCCTTCGGGGGGAACAGCACCGGTGGGTCCGCCGCCGTGGGCAGCTGAGCCAGGCGCCGCCGACCGGAGTGCTGGCGCGCACGGAGCGGTGAGGGTCCCGCCCAGCATCGTCGCGGTTGGAGACGCCGTGAGCGGCGGCGAGCTCTTCGAAAGGGGAGTTGCTCAGCACCGACGCAGACGTCGGTGGTCATCGCACAGGCAAGACGACAGGTTGGGGGAGGGTCTTGATGACGCAAGACTCAGCCCCCTACTGTGCTGCGGGCCCGGGTCGTCCTGGTTCCGCACCGGTGTGGCCGGCTGCCTGATGACCCACTGTCCCGGCGACGCCGGGGCGAGAGCTGAGGAGTCTCATGAGCGATCACGTGTATCGGTTGAGTGAGATCGTCGGGAGCAGCCAGACGAGCGTCGACGACGCGATCCGGACCGCCATCCGCAAGGCGGCGCAGACCGTCCACAACATCGAGTGGTTCGAGACGCAGGAAATTCGTGGTCATGTGGTCGACGGCGACGTTGCCCATTTCCAGGTCACCCTCAAGTTGGGGTTCCGCGTCGACTGATCGCGCAGCTGTCCATGTGGGGAGGCAGCGTCAACGTCGGCCACAAATTTACGGCTTGGACTCGCCTCGGGACGGGCCGGTGAGCGGCTGAGAAAGGGACGGGTAGCCCGAGGGCGCTGCAAAACTGCTGCGCGAAGTTGGGGAGCGCCAGCGCTGTGTCCGCGTCGGCGGCGTCCTGCCGGCGACCGCACCGAGGGTCAGGAGAGGAAGGCCGCACCGGGACCGAGTGACGTCAACACCATGATCGCCACGAGGTCGGTGACATGACGGGCATCGGTCTACCCACAGACGAGCATCACGGACATCGCCGGTGGCTCTTGTGGTGGACTCTGCACATCAGTCGACCGTCGCCAACGACCCGAGGACGCGTCCCGGTTGGTGGTCGACGTATTTGCCTCGGGTCGACCAGCCAGCGTCCGTCGACGGTGTCGTCGGCTCACTGTCAGAGGCGGCAGCCGCGGAGCGGGACGGCACGCATCGACGCGGCGCGGGCGGCCGGTTCAGGTTGCGGGCACCTCTGCGCGGCGGACAGCGGAGCGCGTTCCCCAGCAAGGGTTCCGCCACCGTCCTGCCGGGACCGGCCGGCGTGGTCAGGCTGACCACGCCGGCCGACCGTCAACCGTGCGCTGTGGCACACCGGTGTTCGAGGAGCTCTCTGTCGAGCCGAGTGCTGTGGACCCCCAGGTCACGCAGGATCTGTCGACCGATGCCGTGATCGTGGCCCCCGTCGTCGATCGTGACTGAGAGCTGGTCATCGGCTTCCTGGTGAGGTTCCGCGACGAGCTCGGGGATGAGGCCAGCCTCCTCCTGACCCCTCCGGAGATAGACGACGATGCCTCGGCCCTCGTCGGCGACGCTGGTCAGGGCCGACTGGAGGCGTCCGCCACAGCCACAGCGTGCAGAGCCGAGGATGTCACCGGTGAGGCACTCCCGGTGTACGCGCACGAGGACGTCCTCGCCGTCGCCGATCTCCCCGTGCACCAGCGCCAGGTGCTCACTGCCGTCGACGCGGCTGCGGTAGCCCACGGCGGTGAACCGGCCGGCGGCCAGCGGCATGATGGCCTCCGCGCTCCGCTCGACCAGCTGCTCGAACCGCATGCGGTACGCCACGAGGTCGCCGATGGCGACCAGCCGCAGGCCGTGCTCACGGGCGAACAGCTCGACCTCCGGACCGTGGGCCATGCCCCTCGGGTCGGTCGTGCTG
Source organism: Geodermatophilus sp. URMC 65 (assembly GCF_053502545.1). NCBI lineage: Bacteria > Bacillati > Actinomycetota > Actinomycetes > Geodermatophilales > Geodermatophilaceae > Geodermatophilus > Geodermatophilus sp. URMC 65. The sequence continues at coordinate 1,015,072 of NZ_CP199954.1, read as the reverse complement.
ACGAGCTGGCACAGCGCGCTCGAGGGTCTCAGGCCGGCGAGCCCCGCGAGGTCGACCGCTGCCTCCGCGTGTCCACGGTGGCCGAGCACGCCGTCCGACCGCACCCGGAGAGGCACGACGTGGCCCGGTCGCGTCAGGTCCGCAGGCTCGGTCTCCGGGGCGGCCAGCAGCCGGATAGTCCTCGCCCTGTCCACCGCCGAGATGCCGGTGCCCACCCCGACGCGGGCGTCGACCGCCACGCACTGTGCCGCACCAGCACGGTCCTGGCTGGTCCGGATCATGAGCGGGAGGTCGAGGCGGTCGGCGTCGTCCTCGGTGACGGCGACGCAGACGAAGCCCGAGGTGTGCCGGACCATGAACGACATCAGCTCCGGGGTGGCGAGCTCCGAGGCGACGACGAGGTCACCCCGCCCCTCGTCGTCGACGACGACGGCCGGCCGTCCCGCGGCGAGTTCGGACAGTGCCGCGCGTACCCGCTCGAACGGGCCGGCGCCGACCGGCACACGGCCCTCCCTGGAAATCCGGCGTGTCAGCACAGCCGCATCCCCGCCGTGGCGGACATGCCGTCGCGTCGGGACGGGGCGCAGTCCGGCATCGGCGGTCACAGCGCCACGCCGGCGAGGACCATCACCCGCGGTTCGGTGTAGTCCTCCATGGCCGACCGGACGCCCTCCCGTCCGATCCCCGAGTCCTTGACCCCGCCGTAGGGCATCTGCTCGGCGCGGAAGGTGGGCACGTCCCCCACGATCACGCCTCCGACCTCGAGCTCGCGGTGGGCGCGGAAGGCGACGCTGATGTCGCGGGTGAACACCCCCGCCTGCAGTCCGAACCGTGAGTCGTCGACGCGGCGGAGCCCGTCGTCGACCCCGTCGACCGGGGCGACCACCAGGACCGGGCCGAACACCTCGTCGCAGGCCACCGCCGACTCGGGCGCGACGTCGGCGAGGACGGTCGGCGCGAGGACGTTGCCGGATCGGGAGCCTCCGGTCAGCACCTGGGCGCCGGCCTGCACCGCGTCCTCGACCCAGGACGCAACCCGGTTGGCAGCGGCCTCGTCGATGAGCGGACCGACGTCGGTGGCCTCGGCCCACGGATCCCCGACCGCGAGCTCACCGACGGCGTCGACCAGCAGCTCGACGAACCGCGGGTACAGCGACCGGTCGACGAACACCCGCTGCACCGCGATGCACGACTGTCCGCCCTGGTAGTTGGCGCACAGCGCCACGCGCCGCGCGGCGGCGGCCAGCTCGTCCTCGCCGGCCCAGTCCGGGCAGACCAGCACCGCGGCGTTGCCGCCCAGCTCGAGCGCCACGTGCTTGCGGGGCACCGAGTCCCGGATGCTCCACCCCACCGGCACAGATCCGGTGAACGAGACGACGGGGAGCCGGGGGTCGGCCACCAGTTTGGGCGCTTCCTCGTTGGGAACGGTCAACACCGCGAACGCTCCTGCGGGCAGGTCGCACTCACCGACCAGCTCGGCGAGGAGCAGCGCGCTCAACGGCGTCTTCGGCGCCGGCTTCAGGACGATCGGTGCACCGACCGCCAACGCCGGGGCCACCTTGTGCGCCACGAGATTCAGCGGGAAGTTGAACGGGGTGATGCCCAGCACCGGCCCACGGGGGACGCGGCGCACGAGTGCGATCCGCCCGGTCGACGCGGGGTCCGTGTCGAGCCGCTGCAGCTCTCCCGACCAGCGCACGGCCTCCTCGGCGGCCCAGCGAAAGGTCACCGCCGCCCGTTCCACCTCGGTCCGGGCCCACCGGATCGGCTTGCCGCTCTCCACGGTGATGGTCGAGGCGAACTCGTCGATGCGGTCGAGCATGCGGGCGGCGATGTGCCGGAGGGCGTCGGCACGGCGGAACGCGGGCAGGGCGGCCAGCTCGCGGCGGACCGCCCACGCCGCGGCCACGGCGCGCTCGACGTCCTCGGCCGTGGCGTGCGAGACGGTGGCGACGACGTCCCCCGAGTAGGGGTTGCGCACCGGGAATGAGTCCGACCCGCCGACCGGCTCGCCACACACCCACGAGCCGGGTGTCACCGATGCCACTGGTGCAGGCGTCGTCACGGTGTCCACGTCGACCTCCGCGGTGTGTCGTCAAGTGATGGGTACATGGCTGTCCTCCAGGGGGTCAGAGCGGCCGGTGACGGGGCGCGTCGGGCCGGCTGCCCGGGCGCTCGCAGATCGCGGGTGGGCCGGGGTGTGTACTCGGGTCGGATACCGACTCGGCGGATGGGTCGACCGGCCTGCTCCGACTCGCGGATCAGGTCGTCATGGGGCGACGGCGCTGGTGCGCCCGCAACCGTGGTCGCGCTGGCGGCTTACCGTGAGATCGGCAGACCGGCGAGCACCGCCTGTCGACTCGCACGGACGTGCTCGCGCATGACCCTCTCCGCGCTGTCGCCGTCCTTGGCGGTGATCAGTTCGACCACCCGGTGGTGCTCCTGGTCGGACTGTGCAGGACGACCGGGCTGGCTCAGCGACGTGGTGACCAGGCGCGAGTAGGCGAGCTGGTTCATGAGGATCCGGTAGTGGGCCTCGAGCTTGCGATTGTCCGAGCCGGTGATGAGGAGGTCGTGGAACTCCTGCACGAGCTCGGCGTAGCGAACTCTGTCGTCCTGCGCCACTGCGTCGTCCTCCTCGCGGAGGTTCTCTTCCAGACGGTCGAGTTCGGGCACGCGACCGCGCTGGGCTAGAAGGCGTGCGGCAGCGCCCTCGAGCAGTTCCTTCATCTCGAACAGCTCGGTGATCTCGCGACGGGAAGGCGTGGTCACAAAGGTCCCCACGCGCGGACGGATCTCGACCAGGCCCTCGGTCTGCAGCTGCTTGAGCGCCTCGCGGACGGGGGTGCGACTGACGCCGAACTCCTCGGCGAGCGTCAGCTCCGAGAGGTTGACGTCGGCTCCGATCTCTCCGCTGATGATGCGCCGACGCATCTCGGCGATGACCCGGCCCTGCATATTCAGGCCGTTGCCGTTTCCCGTCAGCCCCTGAGTCATGGATCCACTTTCCTCGGTGGGTGTCGTCGTCACCCCAGTGGGGTCAGCGCTCCGCTGTCGAAGAACTGCCCGGCGCTGTACACCATGGGGCTACGGTCACTCACCTGGGCCTCCACCACACGGCAGATGAACACTGTGTGAGTGCTGGCCTGCAGGCGCTCGCGGATCTGCACCTCCATCTGCGCGCTGCTGCGGTCGATGTAGGGGCTGCCGAACGGTCCGGGTCGCCAGTCGAGCTCGGCGAACTTGTCGGTCGACTTCGTCGCGAAGCGCTTCACGACGTCGAGCTGATCGGTCGAGAGGATGTTGATGGCCAGGTGGTCAGCCCGGAACAGGCAGTCGTGCGTCGAGGACGTGCGCTGGACGCAGACCATCACCGTCGGCGGTTCGAGCGAGACGCTGGCGAAGGCGTTGACGGCCAGGCCCCTCGGGGCGTCCCCGTCCATCGTGGTCACCACGGTGACACCGGTGACGAACTGTCGGTTCACCTGCTTCATCAGGTCGGGGGCGAGTGTGGCGGGCGTGCCGGTCATGGGTGGTCTCCTTCGTTGGTCGACGTACTCGTCAGCCGTCCTGCCCGACGCTGATGATGCCGAGCGCGGACAGCAGGGCACGGGGGTCCCAGGTGACGAACTCCTCGACGACCCGGTCGTCCTGATAGCGGGCGAACGTCGCGCCGCCCACCGTGACCTGACGGTGTGTCGGCGGCACCCCGAGGAACGGGCCGTCGTGACGCCCGCTGCTGTGCCAGCGCAGCGCGACACGGTCGCCGTCGACGAGGATCTCGTCGATGGTGGTGATCAGGTCCGGGAAGGCCGAGCGGGTGGCGATGATGGACGCCTTGAACTCGGCGAGGTCCTGCCCCTCGTCGGCGGCATCGGCGCGCCGGCGGTAGTCGGGACTGAGCACCGCGTCCAGTGCGTCCACGTCACCGTGGTCCCAGGCGGCGGCCCAGGCGTCCGTGATCAGCTTTCGACGCTCGTCGGCGGTGGACATGGGGGTCTCCTGTCTGGGATGTGTGGGAATGGGCGGAGGGGTCACGGAGCGGATCGGTCGGTGGGCTGCCGCTCGGCGGCCGAGCCGTCGGAGGTCTCCTCGGAGAGCTGCTCCGTCTGCGCGACCGGCCGAGGAGGGGGAACAGGTCCCGTGGCCGCGACGATCGCCGCCGCGGCTGCACGTCGGTCGTTCGTGAGTTCCCGCCAGAACGCCACCGCCAGGCCGGCGATGATGACCAGGAAGGGTGCTGAGGTCACGATGACCGTGTTCTGCAGGGCGCTGAGGCCGCCTCCCAGCATCAGGACGATCGCGGTGGCACCGGTGAGCGATCCCCACAGGATGAGCACGGGGCGCCGGGGGTTCAGGGATCCGCCCGAGGTCAACATGCTCAGGACGTAGGTGTTGGCGTCCGCTCCGGACACGAAGAACATCACGACGAGGATGATCGCGACGACCGACGTGACCGTGGCCAGCGGGAAGTTCTGCAAGGTCGCGAAGAAGGCGCTGTTGATGTCCGCCGCGGTCTGTTCGGCGATCGTGCCGCCCTGGAACATGTCGACGTGGATGGCCGTGCCGCCGAAGACGGTGAACCAGGTGAAGAACACGATGCTGGGGACCACGAGGACACCGGTGATGAATCCGCGGATGGTGCGGCCGCGGGAGATGCGGGCCAGGAAGACGCCGACGAAGGCGCCCCAGGACACCCACCAGGCCATCATGAAGTAGGTCCACCACTGCATCCACTCAAGCCCGCCGAAGGCGGTGCCCTGCAGGCTCATCCGGAAGAAGTCCGACAGGTAGGTGCCGACGGACTCGATGTAGAGGTTGGCGACGAAGGCCGCGGGACCGACCACCAGGATGAACACGAACAGGGCTATGGCGAGCCCCGCGCTGCCCTGGCTGAGGTACTTGATGCCCTTGCTGACCCCGGTCACGGCCGAGAGGGTGAAGATCGCGGTGACCGCGGCGATGATCAGGACCTGGGTGACCGAGGTCACCGGGACGCCGAACAGTGAGCTGAGGCCGTTGTTCACCTGGAGCGCACCGAGCCCCAGGGACGTGGTGGTGCCGAAGAGCGTGGCGAACACCGCGAGGATGTCGATCGCCTTGCCCACGGGGCCGTTGACCCGCTCGCCGAGCAGCGGCACGAACAGCTGGCTCACCAGCGTGCGGCGGCCCTTGCGGTAGGTGCTGTACGCGATGGCCAGGCCGAAGATCGCGAAGATCGCCCAGGCCTGCAGACCCCAGTCGAAGTAGGCGTACTGCATCGCGCGGATGGCGGCCTCCGGGGTCCCCGGTTCCGCGAGGTCGTGCGGTGGTGTGGCGAAGTGGGAGATCGGCTCCGCAACGCCGTAGGAGATCAGGCCGATGCCCATCACCGCGCTGAGGATCATCGCGAACCAGGTCAGCGTGGAGAACTCCGGGCGGTCGGTGTCCTTGCCCAGTCGGATGTCACCGGCAGGGCTGAAGGCCAGGAAGACCAGGAACACGAGCAGGCACAGCGTCACCACGAGGTAGGCCCACCCGAAGGTGGAAGTCAGCCAGTTGAGGGACGACGTGGTGACCGTCGCCAGGTTCTCGGTGAACAGGGCCCCCCACGCCACGAAGACCGCGGAGATGCCGACCGACGTCCAGAAGACCGACCCGAGCCTTCCCTTGTCGGTGGGGTCGGGTTGGCCGTCGACCGGCAACGTGGAGAGGTCCGGTGCCGGCGCGGGCGTGTTCGCGTCCTGGGGCACACGCTGCCCGAGGTGACTGGACATGGGGCTCCTTGGGGGCTGAAACGACACTCGCTCGGTTCAGAACGGCCCTTGCCAGCCGCTCCTTGTATGCCAGAGCACGTTAAGGGCATCACATTGGCATGTCAACGGCCTTCGTCCGTCGAGGTGGGAATCCGAGGTCCAGCGCGAGCCGCAAGCGGGGTCGCTCTTTCTCTTTGCGCTGCTCAGGCCCCTATAAACCGGCCACGTCAACCGAGTGCTCAGGCTCGGTGGCGGACCGCTACGGGTCTGAGAAGAGGCAACTCTTGACGCCATCACCGCGCCGGATCTACCGTCTGTGGCATGCAAGAAGCAGATGGCGGTGGAGTGATGACCGCCAACACGAACCGTGGCCATCAACACACCGATCGCCGTCCCGTCCCTGCGGACCGGATCGCAGAGGCGCGAGATGCCCGGGTGACGAGTCCGGTTCACGTCGGCATCCGAAAGGTGGTGCTGTACCGCGAGACTCTCTTGTCAGAGGGCGGCCGGGAGCCGACCCGCAGCAGTGAGCGCGCCACCGCGGCCGCCGTCCTCGCCAATCCGTGGGTCGACACCGACCCGACGACCGATCTCACGCCCGAGGTCGCGGTCGTCGCGCCCGTACTGGCCAGGCTGCTGACCGACAGGCTGATCGAGGCCCTGGGTGGCATTGACCGGATCGAGGCGTTCGGTAAGGCGGCCATCGTGGGCACCGCCGGCGAGATCGAGCATGCCGGAGCGCTCATCCACACGCCCTACTTCGGCAACCTGATGCGTGACTTCCTGGGCGGCGAGTCGATCATCTGCTTCGCCGACACCCGCGCCGAGGCAGGGGAGACGCTCGTCGTCCCCATGTGGCACAAGACGCTCCCGGCGACGCGCAGCCACTACCAGACCATCACCGCGCGCGTCTCCGACGCCCCGCGAGCGGACGAGATCGTCGTCATCGCCGCAGCCTCCACCGGCCCCCGCCCGCACGCCCGCATCGGGGACCGCACCACCGACCCCGTCATCACCGCCGAGAACTTGGAGAGGTACCAGTCGTGAGCGTTCGCAAGATCGTGACCATCGTCGAGGAGATCCGCACCGAGGGCGGCCGTGAGGTCTTCCCCGTCGCGCGCGTGGCCGTCGTCGCCGCCGTGATCGACAACCCCTGGGCCAGCCAGGGGTTCGTCGAGGACCTCCAGCCCGGTATCGAGGCGAATGCATCTGATCTGGGCGCCCTGCTGGCGCCTCAGGTGCTGGAGGCACTGGGTGCCCCGGCCGAGGCCTACGGCAAGGCCGCGGTCGTCGGGCTCGACGGGGAGATCGAGCACGGGTCCGCGCTCATCCACACCCTCAAGTTCGGGGACCACTTCCGGAAGGCGGCCAACGCGACGACGCTGCTGCCCGCCGTCGAGAAGCGGGGCCCCGCCGGAGTTGCCTTCGACATCCCGCTGAAGCACGTCACCGACGCCACCATCCGGTCACACCACCAGACGATCGAGGTCCGCGTCGCCGATGCGCCGCACCCGGGCGAGCTGGTGATCGCCCTTGCTGCCGCCGCCCAGGGGCGACCGCAGCAACGGCTGGCCGCTCTGTCGACCGAGCAGTGAGCCGCTGTCATGGCGAAGCCCAGACTGGTCCTGCTGCACGGAGTGGGCCTCGACCACTCCATGTGGACGCCGGTCGCGACCCTGCTCCAAGAGGACTTCGAGGTGCTGGCCCTGGACCTGCCCGGGCACGGCGGTCGGGGCCCGGCTCCGGATGGCATCACGCTCGGTGACCTCGCCGAGGCGGTCGCCGGATCGGTGGAGCCGGGGTCGCACCTGGTCGGGTTCTCCCTGGGCGCGCTGGTGGCCCAACACCTGGCGCGGCACCGGCCCGACCTCGTGGCCACGCTCACCTCGGTGAGTTCGGTGTGCCGGCGCACAGAGGATGAGCGGGCGGCGGTCCTCAGCCGCCTGGCCACGGCCGCCGCGGACTTCCCCGCCAGCGTGGCGGCGTCGCTGCAGCGTTGGTACGAGGGGACCGGTGTGGATCCGGAGCTGGTGCGCCGGACCGAGGCGACGTTGCTGGCCAACGACGTCCCGTCCTACCTGAACTGCTACCGGGTGTTCGCCACGGCCGACGCGGAGATCGCCCTCGAGCTGCCGCGGATCACGGTTCCGGCGCTCGCGGTCACCGGTCAGGACGACCCGGGCTCCACCCCGGAGATGACCCACCGGCTGGCCGCCGCGATGCCGAACTGCCGGGCGGTCGTCGTCCCCGGCGCACGTCACATGCTGCCGGTCCAGCGGCCGCAGGACCTCGTCACCTGTCTGACCACGTTCCTGGGAGAGAGGGCTCATGTCTGACCTCAAGCAGTACGAGCACTACATCGGCGGCGAGTGGGTGGCGCCGTCGGCCGGTGAGTACTTCGAGAGCACCAACCCCGCCACCCGCACGCCGCTGTACACCGCGGCCCGAGGCGACGCCGCCGACGTGTCCCGGGCGGTCCAGGCCGCCCAGGCGGCGTTCGAGGACCCGCGGTGGCGGGACCTCAGTCAGACCAAGCGAGGCCGCCTCCTGCGCCGTCTCGGGGACCTGATCGGTGAGCACGCCGACGAGCTGGCCCGGATGGAGACCGAGGACAACGGCAAGCTGCTGCGCGAGATGCGGGCGCAGATGGCGACGCTGCCGGAGTACTACTTCTACTACGCCGGACTGGCGGACAAGATTCAGGGCGACGTCATCCCCACCTCGGATCGCCGGATCCTGAACTACACGACGCGGGAGCCGCTGGGTGTCGTGGGAGCCATCACCCCGTGGAACTCGCCGATGACCCTCACGACGAGCAAGCTGGCCCCGGCGCTGTGCGCGGGCAACACCGTCGTGATCAAGCCCTCGGAGTACACCTCGGCCACCGTGCTCAAGCTGGCCGAACTGGTCGACCTCGCGGGATTCCCCCCGGGCACGGTCAACATCGTGACCGGCTTCGGCCCCGAGGCCGGGCAGGCGCTGGTCGACCACCCCGCGCTGGCCAAGATATCCTTCACCGGCAGCACCGGCACGGGGGCGAGGATCGCCGCGAGCACGGCCGCCCGCTTCATCGGCTCCACCCTCGAGCTCGGTGGGAAGTCGCCCAACATCGTCTTCGCCGACGCCAACGTCGCCAACGCGGCCATGGGCGTCGTGGCGGGCATCTTCGCCGCCGCGGGCCAGACCTGCATCGCCGGCAGCCGGGTCTTCGCGCACAAGGCGGTCTACGACGAACTGCTCGAGCGCGTCACCGAGCGGGCGCGCAGCATCCGCATCGGCGACCCGCTCGAGGACACCACCGAGCTCGGCCCGCTGGCCTTCGCCGACCAGCGGGACAAGGTGGCCGGATACGTGGACCTGGGCCGCAGCGAAGGCGCTCGGGTGCTGACCGGCGGGCGCCCCACCGACGGCGGCCTCGGCGGCTACTTCTACGAGCCCACCGTGCTGGTCGACGTGGACAACTCCATGCGCGTCGTCCGCGAGGAAATCTTCGGCCCGGTGGCGGCGATCATGCCGTTCGACAGCGAGGACGAGGTCGTCCGCCTGGCCAACGACACCGAGTACGGCCTCGCCGCCGGCGTCTGGACCTCCGATCTCGGGCGGGCCCACCGGATGGCGGCACGCCTCGAGGCCGGGACGATCTGGGTCAACACCTACCGGGCCATGTCCCCGATGTCACCGCGCCAGGGGTTCAAGAACAGCGGCGTCGGAGTCGAGCACGGCATGGAGACGATCCGGGAGTACACCCGCCTGAAGAGCGTCTGGGTCAACACCAGCGAGGAGCCGGTGGCCGACCCGTTCATCATGCGGAGCTGACCGTGCCCCTGATCGAGGTGACGCTGGGCGCCGGTCGGAGCCCGGACCAGATCCGCGCCATGATCCACGAGGTGCACGAGGCCGTGGCAAGGACGGTCGACGCCCGGTCCGACCACATCCGGGTCATCGTGCGGGAGGTCCCGCGCGACCACTGGGCCACCGGGGACGTGACCCTCAGCGAGATGGACGCACGCCAGCCGACTCAGTCGGCGACCTGAACGCCCCCTGACCAACCGACCGGAGCGCGGGAGCGCGCCGTCCGGCCGGCATCCCACCGAAGACGAGGAGTCGTCGTGAAGTTCTCACTGTTCGTGCACATGGAGCGCTGGGACGAGCAGGTCAGTCACCGGCAGCTGTTTGAGGACCTGACCGAGCTGACGCTGATGGCCGAGGCCGGCGGCTTCAGCACGGTGTGGATCGGCGAGCACCACTCCATGGAGTACACGATCTCCCCGAACCCCATGCCGCAGCTCGCCTACCTCGCGGCGAGGACCTCGACGATCCGGCTGGGCGCGGGCACGATCATCGCCCCGTTCTGGAACCCCATCCGGGTCGCTGGCGAGTGCGCACTGCTCGACGTCATCAGCAACGGCCGGATGGAGGTCGGCCTGGCACGAGGCGCCTACCAGTTCGAGTTCGACCGGATGGCTGGGGGCATCCCCGCCTCCAGCGGAGGCACCCACCTGCGCGAGCTCGTCCCGGCGGTCCAGCAGCTGTGGCAGGGCGACTACGCCCACGACGGCGAGATCTGGCAGTTCCCCACCTCGACCAGCGTGCCGAAGCCGGTCCAGCAGCCCGCACCCCCGATGTGGATCGCGGCGCGGGACCCCGACTCCCACAACTTCGCCGTCAAGCACGGGTGCAACGTCATGGTCACCCCGCTGATGAAGGGGGACGAGGAGGTCCTCGACCTGACGAGGAAGTTCGAGACGGCCCTGGCCAACAACCCGGAGGTGCATCGCCCGCAGCTCATGGTGCTGCGCCACACCCACGTCCACGCCGCGGACGAGCCGGACGGCTGGCGGCCGGCCGCCGAGGCCATCTCCAAGTTCTACCGGACCTTCGACGCGTGGTTCGGCAACAAGACCACGCCCGTCAACGGCTTCCTCGACCCCAGCCCGGAGTCGAAGTTCGAGGGCCGCCCGGAGTTCGAGCCGGAGTCCCTGCACAAGACCGCGATGATCGGAACGCCGCAGGAGGTTATCGAGCGGATCCGCTACTACCAGGAGCTGGGCGTGGACGAGTTCAGCTTCTGGTGCGACAACAGCCTGCCGCACGAGGAGAAGAGGAAGTCCCTGGCCCTCTTCATCGAGCACGTGGTCCCGGCCTTCGCCTAGCCCGGCCCGGGTCGCCGCCGGTGCCTCGGCGGCGACCCGTCGGACCCCTCCAGGGTCCGGACCACAGCTGGTTGGCACCCCGGTCGGCATCCACCACCAGAGGAACACAGCGAACATGACGACTCTCGACGAGGCCCAGCAGTACATCGACGACATGGCCCGCAAGCGCGGCTACGTGCTGCAGTACCACAAGTTGATGGCCAAGCAGGACTTCCCCGTCCTCCGGGCTGCCAACCAGCTGGTGTCCGCGGCATACCTCGACCAGCGCACGCTGGCCCGCGAGACCAAGGAGCTGATCTTCATTGTCAGTCTCACCGTCATGCGCGCCAGCAAGGCGCACATCCAGAGCCACATCCGCGTCGCTCTCGATCTGGGGGTAACCCCCGGCGAGATCCTCGAGGCCATCGAGATCAGCCTTCCCGAGGCCGGTGTCGTCGCCTTCCAGGCCGGCTTCGAGGCCTGGGCGGAGGTGGTGGGCGCTGACGGCCTCGAGCCCCGCGTGACGGCCCACGACGGCGGCGCGGGCGGTGGGGACTGACCGACTCAAGGTTCGCCCTGCCTGCTCAACGTGCCGCTGCATGAGAGGGAGAAGTGACCACAGTCGCCCTCGTCGGACTCGGGGTCATGGGGTCGCGGATGGCCCAACACATCACCCGGGTGGCCGACGTCTCGGCCTTCGACAGCAATCCCGATGCGGTCCGCGCCGTCGCCGCCGACGGCATCCGTCCGCTGGACGACATCGGCCAGGTCGCAGGGGCAGATGTCGTCATCCTGATGCTGCCCGACAGCGACGTCGTCGAGTCGGTGCTCGGCGATCCCCGTGATCCCGCCTCGTTGGCCGCAGCGCTCAAGCCGAGCACCCTGGTGATCGACATGGGGTCATCGGTCCCCTCACGCACCACCGCATTGGCGGATCGGTTGGCCCGCGCGGGCGTCGACATGGTCGACGCGCCTGTCTCGGGGGGGCCGCGAAAGGCGGCCGCCGGCGAACTCACGATCATGGTGGGCGGCCGCCCCGCGGACGTCGAGCGCGCTCGTCCGCTGCTCGAGACGGTCGGCAGCACCGTGACCCACACGGGCGCGGTGGGTTCGGCGCACGCGCTAAAGGCGCTCAACAACCTCCTGTCGGCCATAGGGCTCGTCGGTGCACTCGAGGTGCTCACGGTCGGTGCCAAGTTCGGGTTGGACCCGCGGGTGATGCTGGACGTCATCAACCGGTCCACCGGACGCAATCAGTCCACCGAGGTCAAGATCGAGTCAGCGGTTCTCGATGGCCGGTACGACGTCGGCTTCGCGCTTCCGCTCGCGGTGAAAGACATAGGCACCGCAGTGGACCTCGCGTCGGCCCTCGAGTTGTCGACTCCGGTGTCGCAGGCGACCGTCGAGGTGTGTCGGGCTGCGCTGGCCTACCTCGATGGGCCCAAGCCGGACCAGTCGGAGATCGCGCGTTACGTCGCAGCCACATCAGGTGTCAACTTGAGTGGCCGTACGGAAGGGACCTAAGGGAGGTCTACGGCAAGTCCCTGGGTGTTGCACTGAACATGAGTACAACACTCCTTCTATACATCTACTACGCAGGTGGGGACCGGTGGTCGCCCTGCGCGTTGCCAGCATCGGAGTCGGGTCGCTGGGCAACTTCCTCAACCTGTCCTGGTGATGCCGCCAAGCTGCCCACCCATGCATCTTTACTCATCCAATACTGCCGTTGACAGCCGTAGTTGACTGGATTCAGCCCTCGACTGGTTCTGCCTTTGAGCTGCGGGTTCGACGTCGGCCAACGCCAGCAAACAAGACCGAGATCAAATCGCAGGGTTATTGGTTCGAGTCCAATCGGGGGAGCAGTTTCTACCTGCATCTTTACTAGTCGTGGCGCCTTCTGCGGCTTTAGCTGTGTGCCAAAGTGTGTGCCATCAGCTCCACGGGGCGTCCCCCATCCGCTGAGCGGCCTCCTCGGCCAGCTCGGGCACCACGTGTGAGTAAGTGCCCAAGGTCAGGCTGATCTGCGAGTGGCCGAGCACCTCCATCACCACTCTCGCGGGGACGCCCTGCTGCAGGAGGAGTGTGGCGGCCGTGTGGCGAGCGTCGTGCACTCGGGCGTCGCGGACCTCGGCCGCCTTGAGCAGCGCCTTCCAGTCGAGCCAGTCCCGGCGGGCGTCGATGGGGCGGCCGTTCGGCTGACAGAAAGACAACCGCTGGCAGGCCGACACGCTCCGGGAGCTCGGGTGCCCCGAATGGCCCAGCGCCAGCTCGGCCGCGCTCAAGATGATGATCGCGATATCGCCCCGCTCCGGTCCTCGAGTCAAGTGACGCGAGCACACCCGCCGTCCCGATAGCGATCTCCTACGGGACCCGGCGACTAACAACGCGTTTCAGAACGACCGAAGCCGGCGGTAACAGATCAGGGCGCAGGCCAGCTGAAGCAGCCCCAGGTGGATGTCGGCGCGGCGTTTATACCGGGTGCGCAGCCGCTTGAACGCGTGCAGCCAGGCGAAGCTTCGTTCAACCACCCAGCGCTGCTTGCCCAGGCCGGAGCCGTGGGCGACGCCGCGGCGGGCGATCCGTGGCGTGATGCCGCGAGCGCGCAGCCGGTGGCGGTAGATGTCGTGGTCGTAGCCGCGGTCGGCGAACAGCTCGCGCGGTCGACGACGCGGGCGCCCGCGCCGGCCCCGGATCGGCGGCACCGCCTCGACCAGCGGGATCAGCTGGGTGACGTCGTTGCGGTTGCCGCCGGTCAGGGTCACCGCCAGCGGAATGCCGCCGGCGTCGACGATCAGGTGGTGCTTGGAGCCGGGGCGGCCACGGTCGACCGGCGACGGGCCGACCTGGTCCCCCCTTTGAGGGCTCGCACGTGGGAGCCGTCGACCGCGCACCGGTCCAGGTCCAACTCACCGGCGGCGCGCAGCTCGGCGAGCAGCAGCTCGTGCAGCGCCGGCCAGACGCCGGCCTCGGTCCAGTCCCGCAGCCGCCGCCAGCAGGTCACACCGGAGCACCCGACCAGGGACGTGGGCAGCTGGTTCCAGGTGATGCCGGTCTTGAGCACGAAGACGACGCCGGCCAGTGCGGTCCGGTCGTCGATCGGCCGGCGGCCCGGATAGCGGTGGCGACGGGGCTTGGGCGGCGGCAGCAGCGGAGCGATCCGCTCCCACAGCCCGTCGGGCACGAGCTCCTCGATCACCCAGGCCAGCCTGCTCAGGACCGGCCACGTCCTACGGCAGCCACGCCGAGGTCAAAGTGAGACGATCTTTAACGCCCGGCTCGTCCGAACGTCGCCGTAGCAGGTTCACCTGACGGGACACCGTCTCCGCCCTGCCGCCCAGGTTCTCTCGGTAGCCGCCGGAGGCCTCGACGACCGCATCAGGCGGGTCGTAGAACTGCTCGGCCCACGTCCGCGCCTGCAGGGCGCGAGCGATCGCCCCGGCGCGGTCACTGACGCGCAGGGCAGGAAGCCCACGCGGGCGGTGGTGCGGACGAATCACCCTGCCCCGTCGCGGAAGGAGTCGGCGCTCCTCGCCCCAGGAGGCCCATGATCACGAGAAGAGTAGTGATCAGCAATCCGAGAAGCTCGTGCCGACCATCACCCGCAGCGCGTTGGCCTCGAGCGTGATCCGCACGGGCGTGCGTCCGCGGATTTCGCCGTCGACGTCGAGCGCGAGGGGCGGGTCGGTCTCCACCCACACCTCGCGGGTCGTGAGGAACCGGGTGCGGGCCAGCGGCCGGCGGGGCCCGATGACCGTCTGGCGGACGGTCGCCAGGCTCAGCCGGAGCCGGTTGGCGTCGCCGAGCCGGTACACCACCAGCTGGCGGTCGTCGAGGCCGGTGTCGGGGGCGATTGCCCGGCTGGCGTGGTGGCTGCCGTTGGCGATGTTGAGCTGGTGGGTGGCGAGTTCGTGGACCTCGTCGCCGATGCGCAGCCGCGCGGTGAAGGGCCGGTGGCCGGGCAGCAGGGCGAGCGCGGTCAGCGGGTAGGCAGCGCGGCCGAGCACCCGCTTCAGCCGGTGCGGAACGTGCTCGGCGACCTGCACCGACAGCCCCAGGCTGGTCAGGTTGGCGAAGTGTTGCCCGGCCACGTGGCCGAGGTCGACGTCGGCGACCTTGCCGCCGGTGAGCACGCGCAGGGCGGCGGGCAGGCGCAGCGGCAGGCCGAGGCCGCGGGCGAAGTTGTTGGTCGTGCCGAGCGGAACCACGCCGAGGCAGACGTCGCGGTGGGCGAGCTGGTGCGCGGCCTCGCTCAGCGTGCCGTCGCCGCCGCCCACCACCACGAGGTCAGCGCCGCTGTCGGCCGCGGCGGCGAGCGCCTCGGGCAGGCCCCGGGGGTCGGCGACCGGGCGCACGTCGACCAGCTGCACGGTGGCCTGCAGCCGCCGGTGCACGGTCGTGAAGTGACGGCGTCCCCGGCGGGACCGGACGTTGATGACCAGCGCGGTGCGGCGCCGGGCGCGGATGTCGGCGTCCAGCGCCGCCTTCGACCGCTGGTGCACAGGTCCCGTCACGTCGATCTCCGTCCTCCCGGCGCGGGTGGCTGCCCCGGCAGCCTGCACCACGACGAGGGTGAGGCCCGCCAACGGTGAAGCTCCGCCGCATTCGGTGACACGCCGAAGGCCGACAACCGGGCGGCAACCTGATCACCCACGCCACGGCCTGCTGACAAAGACGCGGCCGCCAAGACCTCAGCGATTGATCGCCTTCCCGTCGCAGACGGCCGTCAACGAGCCGCTGCGGAGCGGGTCGACCCGAAGAATGAAGCTGCTTCGGCTACGTTCGAGGGGGTCGGAGCAGCTAGCCGTCGGTGTCTCCCAGAGGATCGGTGAGCGACCACGACGGATAGAACGCGCAGGCCGCTGGTCGACCTGCCAGAGCGGCGTGGGTCGGGCATGACAGGCATGAGCAGACCGGCGAGACTGACATTCGAGCTCCTGGTCAGGGCTGGACGGTGTAGGAGCCACCGCCCTACAGGAGCTCGTCACATCACCCCACCGCCGCGCCGCAAGCCATGACGGCGGTTCCAAGACACGTTTTGAGTGAACCTTGGCGGGAACACGCAGGGAACACGCAGAACATCTACGCGGTGGCCCCTCGCACGCCAGCACCTCCCCGACGAGCTCAAGACCTTCGACCAGCTACACCACTTTCGGAGACGTCACCGCTTGCCGACGTTCGGTCGCGATCGGCGCTGTTGAGTGCACGCGGTGGTGCAGGCCTTCCATCAGCGTGTCCACGTAGTTCGTGCTCTCGGCAGCTTCGAGCAGGGGCGGGTAACGTCATCGGGCACGTCGGCCTGGTATTTGTAGTGGATCTTGCGCTCCAGGCTGGCCCAGGCGTCCATGGCGACGGTCCGCAGCTGGATCTCGACGGGCACGTCGACCACGGACGTGGAGAGGAAGACCGGAACCGACACGAGCAGGTGCAGGCTTCGGTAGCCGTTGGGCTCGGGTCGGGCGATGTAGTCCCGCACCTGAAGGACCGTGAGGTCGGGTTGGCCGGTGAGCATCTCGGCCATCCGGTAGACGTCAGACACGAAGCTGCAGGTCACCCTCAGCCCGGCGATGTCCGTGATCGTGGAGCGGACGGCGCCGAGCGAAGGGCCGACGCCCTTGCGGGTCACCTTCGCCAGGATGGAGGCGGGTGTCTTGAGCCGGGAGCTCACGTGCTCGATCGGGTTGTGGTCGTGCCGGGCGAGGAACTCCTGCTGCAGGATGCTGATCTTCGTCCGGACCTCCTCTATCCCGAACCGGTACTCCAGGAGGAAACTCCTGAGCTCCCCCCGTGCCGAGCCGAGCAGGTCGAGGTCCGCCAGATTCGCGAGGACTGGGGCCTCCGTGTCCTGCGTCGGTTCCTGCCGGCTGTCGAGAGTGGTCACGGGCACGTCGCTCCTCCAGGTTCCGGCGTGTATCGCCGCTAGACGCACCGATCGTGGTCGGATCGATGGGCGGCGACTCGTCCCTGGGGACCGACTTTCTGTGCTGCGACCGCAGTACGTCTTGACCGTGAGTGGTCGGAGCTCGATCGCGACTGGATCAACCATCGTGTGGAGCACCGGCACGCGCAGTCACAACCCGTCACCGGGATCGTGCGAGGACCACGCGCGTCGAGCCTCTGACCCGGCCTGCCGATCCGACAGCTGCCGCGAGCGCGTGGGTGTGGCTCCTGGCGGAGGGCGTTCCACACGACGTACGCGCCGACGAGCGCGTTGAGGTGCTCTACCGCACCGTCGCCGAACGTGCCGACCTGGTGGCCGGCGACCCGGTCTCGCCGGCGGTCGGGGCCGCGCGCTGCACGTGCGCGGTGGCCGCCTGGGGAGGCGTGCCGCGGGCAGGCCGACGGGACGTACTGCGAGCGCAGTACGCGCAATGGGTTCGGCGGGACGACGACCTGAGTGGCCTGGGATCGCAGGCTTGCCGCAGTTGCCGATCTCGGAGTCCTGGAGGACCTGTCATGTCTGCTCTTGCTCGATGGTGTGCGCGACGGCGGTTCGTCGTCCTCGCCCTGTGGTTGCTGGCGCTGGTCGGCCTGGGCGGGGCGGTGGGTGGTCTCGGTACGGCGTTCACCGAGTCGACGAACGTGCCCAGCAGTGAGTCGAGCACCGCCTACGGCCTGCTGGCCCAGGTCGGTGCGAACCCCGACAAGGACGACGCGACTGCAGGGAACGTGGTCTGGCAGACCGACGGCGGCGATGTCACCGACCCGGCCGTGGCCGCGCAGGTGCAGGACGTCCTCGCCCAGATCGCAGACGTGCCGGGTGTGGAGTCGGTGGTCAGCCCCTACGACGCGGCCGGCGCCGCCCAGATCAGCAGCGGCGGGGACATCGCCTACGCGTCGCTGACGCTGACCAAGGACGCCGACGTCGAGGCGATCACCGGTCTGGTCGACTCCCTGGACAGTGCGTCGCTGGAGGCGCTGACCGGCGGTGCCGCGTTCGAGCCGGTGATCAGCGCCGGCGGCGCGGCCGAGGGCGCCGGTGTGCTGGCCGCATTGGTAATCCTGCTGCTGGTGTTCAGGTCGCTGTGGGCAGCGCTGCTCCCGATCATCACCGGCATCGTCGGCGTCGGCGTCTCCGCGCTGGTGGTGCTGGTGGGCTCCAACGTGGTCGACCTGCCCGCCAACACCCTGACCATGGGGGCCCTGATCGGTCTGGGCGTGGGCATCGACTACGCGCTGTTCATCGTCAACCGGCACCGCAAGGCGCTGCTGTCCGGCGTGCCGCTGCGGGAGTCCATCGCCCAGGCGGTCAACACCTCCGGGCGGGCCGTCCTGTTCGCCGGCGCCACTGTCGTGATCGCCCTGCTGGGACTGACCATCCTCAACATCGGCATCCTCACCGGCATGGCGCTGGGTGCCGCGGTCACCGTGCTGCTCACCGTCGCCGCCGCTCTCACCCTGCTGCCCGCACTGCTGGCCATGCTGGGCACCAAGGTGCTGTCCCGCCGCCACCGCCGCGCGGTGGCCGCTGGGCAGGTGGTCGCCGAGTCGACCGGCGGGCTGTGGAGCCGCTGGGCGATCGCCGTGCAGCGCCGTCCCGTCGTCCTCGGGGCCATCGCGGCCGGCCTGGTCATCCTGCTGGCCGCGCCGGTGGCCAACATGCGATTGGGTTCGGCCGATGACAGCAGCGACCCCACCGATTCGGTGACCTACCAGTACCACCAGGTCATGGCCGACGGCTTCGGGGAGGGCTACGCCGCCCAGCTGCTGCTGGTCGCCGAGACCCCCGACGACGCCTCCCGCGCCGCGTTCACCGATCTGGCCGGGGAGCTGTCCTCGGTCGAGGACGTCACCGCGGTCAGCGCCGCGCCGCTGGCCGCCGGCCAGGACATCGGCGTCATCACCGTGACCCCGTCCTCGACCGCCCAGGCCGAGGAGACCGCCGATCTGGTCAACAGCCTGCGCGAGGACATCGTGCCCGCCGCGGAATCGGGCACCGACCTGCAGGTCTACGTCGGCGGCAGCACCGCCAGCGGCCTCGACTTCTCCGAGGCGCTGACCTCCAAGCTGCCGATCTACCTGGGAATCATCGCCATCCTGGGCTTCGTGCTGCTGGCCATCGCCTTCCGCAGCGTGCTCGTCCCGCTGGTCGGCGCCATCACCAACCTGCTTTCCATCGCCGCCGGCCTGGGCGTGATCACCGCGATCTTCCAGTTCGGCTGGGCCTCGGAGCTGTTCGGCGTGGGCTCGGGCGCACCGATCGAGGGCTTCGTCGCAGTCATCATCGTCGGCATCGTCTTCGGCCTGTCGATGGACTACCAGGTGTTCCTGGTCAGCCGGATGCACGAGGAGTGGACCCACACCCGCGACAACCGCCGCGCCGTGCGGGTCGGCATGTCCGAGACGGGCCGGGTCATCGCCACCGCCGCGGCCATCATGGCCTGCGTCTTCGCCGCCTTCGGGTTCACCGGCGAGCGGATCATCGCCGAGCTCGGCGTGGCCATGGGTGCCGCCGTCCTCGTCGACGCCTTCCTGGTCCGGATGGTGCTGGTGCCCGCGGTCATGCACCGCCTCGGCGCCCGCAACTGGTGGTACCCGCGCTGGGCCGAGCGGATCACCCCGCGAGTGTCGATCGAGGGCGAGCCGGCCCCCGCCGTCCTGGAGCCCGCGATCGGCGACCTCGAGCTGGCCGCCCGGCGCTGACGCGTACAGCTCTCGAACCCGCCGGCCCGGTCGCACCCGCGACCGGGCCGGCGGCCCGCCCACTCGCCGACGACGTACCAGATCGGAGTGCCATGTCCGCAGAGCCGACCGCCCAGGACGGTGGACGGGGGTCAACGAGTGCCCGCCTGCTCCCCGCCGATGGCCTGGCCCGCGACTTGGCCATGGCACACGCCAGCGCCCGGGCCGCCGGGTACCTGCTCACCCGCGACCCGTCCGCCGCCGGTCGGGCGCTGCGCGACCTCACCCGCCACACCCGCGCCGCGCTGGACGCCCTCACCGGCACACGGCCGCAGGAGGCCACGCACACGGAGGGCGCCGAGCTGCCCGAATTGCTGACCGGCTTCCGGGCCGGAGGGGGCACGCTGCGGATCTCCGTCGCCGGTCCCGAACAGCCGTTGGACCCAGCCGTGGGGTCGGCGCTGCGGGAGCTCGCGTGCGAGATGTCGGAAACGGTGGCCGCGCACCTGCCCGGTGCGGACCTGTCGTTGTCGCTCACCTGGTCGCCCGACCACCTGGACGTGCTGGTCGTGAGTGGCCTCGGGCCGGGACAGCCCCCGGGACCCGCCGCCGTTCCCACGTACCTCTTCTCCCGTACCCGTCCGCTCGTGGCGGCCCTGGCAGGGACGCTGCGTGTGACGGCACCGTCCGCGGGCGGCCTCGTGGCCGCCGTCCGGCTGCCCCTCGGCCGGACGCCGGCCGAGAGTGACCACCCGTCGGCGGCTGGAGCGGTCACCTCATCAGGGCGCGGACGGCCGGATGCGAGGATCGCGACGTGACCGGGTCACCCGCCCAGCTGCCGGAGATGCCGCGGCCTCCGTTCTGGATGCGACGGCCCCGGTTGCTGGAGATCAGCACGCCCGTCGTGATCGGCGGTGCGCTCGCCGCCGGGGCCGGCACGCTGCCGTTCACCGAGCACCCCGGCGGTGGCCTCGTCGCGCTGCTGGTCAGCGCGGCCGGTGTCGGCCTGGGCTACCGCGTTCCCCTGGCCGGACTGGCACTGCTGGCCGCGGCCCCACTCGCTGCGGACGCCGTCGGCGCGGATCCGATCGTGCAGTGGCAGGTGTCGATGTTCGGGGCGTTCCTGCTGGCCCTGCGCGGACTGTCCGGTCTGCTCACCGGCGTGGTCGTGGGCGTGGCGGACTTCCTGGCCCTGGGGCTCGCCGGCGCGGGCTTTGGGCTCGACAACCCGATCGCCTACGTCGCCGCTGCCACCGCCGTCACCGCCGCAGCGACGGGGAGCGCCATCCGGGGTCAGGTGCAGTACTGGTCGGCGCTCCAGGAGCGCACGCACGAGGCGATCGCCGGACGGGACGCGGCCGTGCAGCGCAGCGTCGTCGAGGAGCGGCTGCGCATCGCCCGGGACCTGCACGACACGCTCGGCCACGAGATCGCCGTCGTGGGGATGCACCTGGGTGCTGCGGAGGTGCAGCTCCCCGACGGCGCCGGCGCCGCCCGGGGCCACCTGGAGGCGGCGCGGGGCAGTGTGAGGTCGATGCTGGCCGAGACGCAGGAGATCTTGCAGGTGCTGCGCACCGACCGGGACGGGGAGACGACCGGTCCGGTCGCGAGCCACCGCGACATCCCGGACCTGGTCGACAAGGTCCGTGCTACTGGTCTGGAGGTGGACGCCGTGGTCGGTGACCTGTCCCGCGAGCTGCCGCCGCAGGTGAGCGCGGCTGCCTACCGGATCACGCAGGAGGCGCTCACCAACGCCCAGCGGTACAGCCGCGGACAGGTGTCGTTGACCGTCGAGGTCTCCGGCCCGACCGTCACTGTCGAGACGGCGAACGACGCCGACCCGACTGCCGCGGACCTGGACCGGACGGGGCAGGGCCTCATCGGGATGCGGGAGCGCGCGGCGGCCGCCGGCGGCCGCCTGGAGGTGAGCAGCGACCACGGCCACTTCCGGCTCCGTGCCGAGCTGCCCGTGACTGAGGGAGCCCTGCGGTGATCCGGGTGATGCTCGTGGACGACCAGGAGATGATCCGGGCCGGGCTACGCGCGATCGTCGGCTCGCACCCCGACCTCGAGGTGGTGGCGGAGGCCGCCGACGGCCTGGCGGTGGTGCGGGACCTGGAAAGCCTGCAGGTCGACGTCATCCTCATGGACATCCGGATGCCGGGTGTCGACGGCGTGGAGGCCACGCGCCGGATCCGGCTGACGCGGTCCTCGGAGGAACTGCGGATCCTGGTGCTGACGACGTTCGACCAGGACGAGAACGTCCTGCAGGCGCTGCGCGCGGGCGCAGACGGCTTCCTGAGCAAGGGTGCCGGCCCTGCAGAACTGACCGGCGCCATCCTCGAGGTCGCCTCCGGGAGGCGTGCCCTGTCGCCCGGGGCGGTGAGCGCCGTCGTGGACCACGTCGTGCAGCAGCGGGCCGTCACTGCCGACCCGGGGCTTGTGGCCCGTTTCGCCGAGCTGACGTCACGTGAGCGGGAGGTGGTCGCCGCCATCGTGTCCGGCTTCGACAACGCCTCGATCGCCGAGCAGTTCTTCCTCTCCCCGTTCACCGTCAAGACCCACGCCAACCGCGCGATGGCCAAGGTGGGGGCGCGGGACCGGGCACAGCTGGTCGCGTTCGCCGTCCGCGCCGGCATCACCCCGCAGTAGCTCGCGGGTCTACTGCATCTGCAGGAGACGCAATGGGTGCGTGGGGACGACGCGCCGCGCCGGACATCCGCCCGAGGATCGACGGGTGCAGACGACACCCTCCTGGCCCCTCGACATGCCTGTCATGGCCGACCCGAGCAGTTCAGATCTGCCGAGGGGCCCAGGACCGTGTGACCACCCTCACCTAGACGGCATTCACTTGACGGAGCAAGTAAAAGCCGCCTACGTTCGTGGGCATCAGCAAGTAGATGAGGTAATGCCGTGAACACAGTCAGCCGCCGCACACGAGCGGGAGACGGACGTGCAACAGCGGCGACCGCCCGGCTGTGGGACCGCCTGCGCCGGGACGACGGCTGGGCGCAGTTCGTCCGCTTCGTCGGCGTCGGCGGGGCGGCCAACATCCTCTACGGGCTGCTGTTCGTCCTGCTGGCCGACGTCGGCAGCCAGCCCGCCAACCTCGCCGGCTCGATCGCCTCGTCCGCGCTGGCCAACGAGCTACACCGCCGGCTCACCTTCCACGCCGGCGGACGGGTGTCCTGGCTGCGGGCGCAGTGGGAGGGCGGTGGGCTGGCGCTCGCCGGGATGGTTGCAACTTCAGCAGCCCTGGCTCGGTTCGATGCACTCGCACCGGACAGCGGTGCGGCGGCGCAGCTCGTCGTGGTCGCGGTCGTCACGGGGATGGTCGGACTGGTCCGCTTCACCATTCTGCGGTGGGTGTTCGCTGACCACGGTGCGGACAGGCGCCGGACGGGGACGCGCCACCTCGTGGCGGTCCCTGCCCTGCGCTGAAGCGGCGACAGCCCTGTCGAAATCCGTCCGTCGCGCCCCGTCGAGCGCTTCGACTCAGTGGGTGTCGAGCCCCGGCAGCCTCGGCAGGCAGCCGTCGGGCTGGACGACCTCGCCCACCCGAGTGGCGATCTCGTTGAGATGGCGCACCTGAGTCCTGCTCAATGGGTCGAACACCAGCCGGCGCAGCTCGGCGACGTGCCCGGGCGCGGTAGCCGTCAGTTTTGCCAGCTGGCATCGGTGCGGACGGCGAGTCGTCTCCCCGGCCGCCACGGCGCTGGCCGGCCTGCTGGCCGCCCCGGAGGTCACCGTGACGTCGTCCTCGCCGGCGTCCTGATCGGCGCCCGGGAGTACTCCTCCGGCCTCATCCGGAGCCACCTCGCCGCGGTGCCCGCGCGACCGCCCGTGCTCTGGGCCAAGGTGGCCGCCTTCCTGCTGGCCGTCGTCCCGGTCGTCCTCGCGGGCGTCTTCGTGGCGTGCCTGGTGGGTACGGCCGTGCTCGACGCGGGCGGCGCCGCCACCGTGTCGTGGAGTGACGAGGAGACCGCACGGGTCGTCCTCGGCACGGCTGCCTTCCTGGTGGGCATGGGCCTGATCGGTGTCGCGCTCGGCGTGATCCTGCGGAGCACCGCGGGTGCCATCAGCGCCCTGCTCGCCGGTGTCCTCGTCCTGCCGACGTTCGCCGGCGCGCTCCTGCCCGACGGCTGGGACGGGCTGCTGAAGTACCTGCCGTCCAACGCCAGTTCGGCGTTCACCACCACCGTTCCGACAGAGTCGCTGCTCAGCGCCGGCACCGGAGGGCTGGTGTTCGCCGCCTGGATCGTCGTGGCCCTGGCCGGGGCCGCCGTCGCCCTGACGCGCCGCGACGCCTGACCGGTTCGGCCCCCGCGACCACCCCGCACGCCACCTCCGCGCTCTAGGCGGCCGCGTCTCCGGGGATCAACGAGAGCCCACCGCAGCCGCGGTGGGCGTCAGCCCCCCGGTCCCCGGCAAGGGGCTGGTCGTGCGCCGGAGCGGGACCGGCCGGGTGCGACCTGACCCGACCGGGCACGGTGAGCGTCGTGTGTCGACCCGGCTGGCCTGGGCGGGCATGCAGGTGGGGCGATGACCAGCGATCCTGGCGGAGGTCGGGGGACTGGCTGCCGGGACGGGGGACGTCGGACATGTGGGCTCGTCGATCAGTCATCGAGCCGGCTCGGTGAGCGGGCTCCGGTTGCCCCGGCTCGCCCGTCGGCGTTGCGGCCCTGGGGAACTGCCCCGCGAGGACGTCGCGAGCCGCGTGTCCGCCTACGTGTACGGCAACGTCCTGGTGATGGCGGCGTTGATCGCACTGCACCCCGACGAGCTCCGGGGACCCACAGGCGTGCTCTACGTCTTGGGTGTGGGTGTCTCGACCTATGTCGCGCACACGGTGGGGGAGGCGGTCGGACTACGGGTCCGCGAGGACCGATCGCTGGACAGGGCCGCTGTCCGGCACGAGATCCGGGATGCCCTGCCCATCGCGACGGCGGCCGGCGCGCCCGCTGCGCTGCTGCTGCTGGCGTGGACGGATCTGCTGGACGCCGACGTGGTGCTCGTGCTGGCGCTTGCGCTGGTCGACCTCCGGCTGGCGCTGCTCGGCTCCGTGGTGGCGTGGGTGTCGGGGGAGCGGAGTTCGACCCGGGTGTTCCTGGCGGGGTTCGTCCTGGCGGTCGTCGGCGCTGCGGTGGCCCTGCTGAAGTGGCAGCTGACGCACTGAGCTGCGGTGACCGGGACGGCGGCCTGGCGCGGGGAGCACTCGGCCCTCGCCCGGGCGAGGGCCGCGAGGTGTCCGGTTCGTGCGGGTTCTGCACGGCCTCGCGTAGGTGAGTGCGGACGTCGTCGGGGACGTCGTCCCGGCCTCGCGGTGGATCTCGTTCTCGAGGTCGGCGGCACCGAGCGGCCCGGCGGGCACGTCACTGATCACGTGCCCGCCGGGCGCGTGATCAGTGACGTGCCCGGACTTCACGAGCTGCAGGACGTCGGCGCTGGCTGCGACGCCCAGGAGTGGTGCCCGATCAGGGGAAGACGACCACCGAGCGCAGCACCTCGCCGTGGTGCATCTTCTCGAACGCGGCCTCGACGTCGCCGATGCCGATCGTCTCGGACACGAAGGCGTCCAGGTCGAACCGGCCCTGCAGGTACAGGGCGATCAGCATGGGGAAATCGCGGCTGGGCAGGCAGTCGCCGTACCAGGAGGACTTGAGGGCCCCGCCTCGGCCGAAGACCTCGATCATCGGCAGCGTGATCTGCATCGTCGGGTTGGGCACGCCGACGAGGACGACGGTGCCGGCCAGGTCCCGGGCGTTGAACGCCTGCTCGTAGACGGCCGGGTGGCCCACCGCGTCGATGGCCACGTCCACGCCGAACCCGCCGGTCAGCTCCTTGATCGTGGCGACGGCGTCGGTCTCCTTGGAGTTCACCGTGTGGGTGGCGCCCATGCCCTTGGCCCACTCGAGTTTGGTGTCGTCGATGTCGACGGCGATGATCGTCGAGGCGCCGGCCAGCTTCGACCCGGCGATCGCCGCATCCCCCACGCCTCCGCAGCCGAAGACGGCGACGCTGTCGCCACGGCCGACGCCACCGGTGTTGATGGCGGCGCCCACTCCGGCCATCACGCCGCAGCCCAGCAGGCCCGCCGCCGTGGCCGGAGCGGCCGGGTCGACCTTGGTGCACTGGCCCGAGTGCACCAGCGTCTTCTCGGTGAACGCACCGATGCCCAGCGCCGGGGACAGCTCCGTGCCGTCGGCGAGCGTCATCTTCTGCGCGGCGTTGTGCGTGGCGAAGCAGTACCAGGGCTTGCCCTTGGCGCAGGCGCGGCACTGACCGCACACCGCCCGCCAGTTCAGGATGACGTAGTCGCCGACCGCGACGTTGGTGACCCCCTCACCGACCGCGGAGACGGTCCCGGCGGCCTCGTGGCCGAGCAGGAACGGGAACTCGTCGTTGATCCCGCCGTCCCGGTAGTGCAGGTCGGTGTGGCAGACCCCGCACGCCTGCACGTCCACGACCGCCTCCCCCGGGCCGGGGTCGGGAACGATGATCGTCTCGACGGTGACCGAAGCACCCTTGCTGCGGGCGATGACGCCCTTCACCTCGTAGGCCACGAACTACTCCTCTTCAGTCATGGTCATGGGATTGCTTCATGTGGGTCTCGGGGGCCTCGGCGCACGCCTCAGCGGCACTCCGGCAGTTGCCTGTCCGCGCCGGTCAGGAGCTCAGCGACGTCACGACCAGGTAGCAGTTGAGGACGATGATCAGGGCCGCGACCGCCGCGCCGATGGCCGTGGTGAGCGGTCGGTTGACCCAGGCGCCCATGACCTGCCGGCGGGAGGTCAACCACAGCAGCGGCACCAGGGCGAAGGGGATGCCGAAGGACAGCACCACCTGCGACCAGACCAGGGCCGTCGTGGGGTCGCCGCCCAGCACGAGCACCGCGAGCGCCGGCGCCAGGGTGATCAGCCGACGGGCCAGCACCGGGATGTGCCGGCGCAGGAAGCCGGCCATCACCACCTGACCGGCGTGGGTACCGACCGACGACGACGCGAACCCCGACGCGAGCAGGGCGACGGCGAAGGCCAGCGCCGCCCCGGTGCCCAGTTGGTCGCCGAGCCCGGCGTGGACGCTCTCCAGGGACTCGATGCCGTCGTCGGCGGTGAACAGCTGGGCGGCGATCACCAGCATCGCGGCGTTGACCAGTCCGGCCAGGCCCATGGCCACCAGGACGTCGAGCCGCTGGGCCCGCAGCAGCCGGCCGCGGCCGGCGGCGGTGCGCCCGGCGGTGACCACGTCACCGTAACGGCCTTGCGTGAGCGCCGAGTGCACGTAGATGACGTGCGGCATGACGGTCGCGCCGAGGATGCCGGTGGCCAGGAGCAGGCTCTCCGAGCCGGAGAAGGAGGGGACCATGCCGCTGGCCAGCCCGCCGGCGTCCACACCGGAGTTGAACAGCGTGTAGCCGAAGCCCAGCCCGATGACCAGCAGCAGCCCGGCGATGACCCGCTCGAAGGGCCGGTGCCCGCGGGACTGCGCGGCCAGCAGCACGAAGGCGACGACGGCGGTGATCAGCCCGCCGACGGGCAGCGGGACACCGAACAGCAGGTTCAGCGCGACCGCGCCGCCGACGATCTCGGCCAGGTCGGTGGCGATGGCGACGGCCTCGGCCTGCAGCCACAGCCCGCGGGTGACCGGCCGCGGCAGGTTCTCGCGGCACAGCGTGGCCAGGTCCCGGCCGGTGGCCAGGCCGAGCTTGGCGGTCAGGCTCTGGATGAGCATCGCCATGAGGTTGGCCGCGACGATCACCCATAGCAGCGTGTAACCGAAGGAGGCGCCGCCGGAGAAGTTGGTGGCGAAGTTGCCGGGGTCGACGTAGGCGACCGCGGCGACGAACGCCGGCCCCAGCAGAGGCCACACCCGCCGCCGTCCAGCCGCGGGAGGCGGCCGGACGGCCCCTCCGGCCAGGGCGGTGGGCAGGACGGCGGCCTCGGTCTTCGACAGGTACACGGCGGTCTCCCTGACAGCAGATGGGTGGAGTGGCGAACCGGAGCTCCGCCCACAGCAGTGCCGAAGAACGCCCGGTGGCGCGGAGGAGCCGCACGGCCGAGACGGCGGCCGCGGCAGGCGTGCGACGGGCCGGCGGAGTGTGTCCCGGTGACGTACCGCGCCGGCCCTCTCGTCCGATGGTGTCTCAGGACCGCCGTGTCACGCCGGGCCCCAGGTGACCGGCAAGGAGGTGAGCCCCCGGAACACCCAGCCGTCCCACTGCTCCTCGCGCCGCGGATCAGCCCGGAGACCGGGGAAGCCCTGGTAAGCGAGGGGGACGGCGATCTCGCCGATGGAGATGCGGGCCGCCCAGTGGCCGGCGCACAGGTGGACGCCGCTGCCGAAGCCCAGGTGCGGTTGCTTGGGACGCGCGATGTCGAAGGCGTCGTGGCGCGGGAAGGCCTGCGGATCCCGGTTCGCCGCGGCGACGACCACGCCGATGGGCGCCCCCTCGGGCAACTGGGTACCAGCCAGCACGGTGGCCCGCGTGGTCTCCCGGGGGTACATCCCGATGGGCGAGACCCACCGCACCGCCTCGTCGAAGACGGTCGGCCACAATGCCGGGTCGGCGAGGACCCGCTCACGCTGGTCCTGGTGGCGGCTCAGCGCCCACACGATGGCGGTGACCATGTGCTGGGGCTCGTTCATGCCGCCGGAGATCGTCAGCTTCACGTTCGCCGCGACGGCCTCGTGCGGCAGGCCGCTGTTGACGAACGCCGAGGTCATGGAGCCGTCCGGGTGCTGGCGGTAGTAGGGGACGAGCTCCTCGAGCAGCGCGTCGACCTCCTCCCGTGCGACGTCGCAGCGTCGCCAGATGTCCTCGTCGTCGTGCAGGTTGCCCGTCCCGGCGATGAAGGCGTGCGACCACCGCTGCATGTCGGCGACGCTGGTGCCCCGGAGCCCGAGTAGGTCGACGAGGTTCTGCGAGGCGAGCGGTGCGGCGTAGTCCCGGTTGAGGTCGGCCTCGTCCGGGCCGACATCGCGCAGGACCTCAAGGTACTTCCGGGCGTTGCGCTCGAAGACCGGTGCCCAGGTCTGGCGGACGTTCTTCGGACGCATCGTCGGGTTGACGGCCTGACGCTCGACCGCGTGCTCCGGGTCGTCCTTGCGGAGCATGGGTCGCCCGCCCAGCGCTCGGGCCAGGGTCGCGCTCCCCCCGGTGACCGACGCCGAGTAGATCTCCTGGTCCGCCTCGACGTCGCGGCACCCCTCGAACGAGGTGACGAGGTACCTGCCCATCACCGGTACCCACACCACGGGGCCCAGCTCACGCAGCCGGGCGTAGGTGCCGTACGGGTCCCGCATCATCACGGCGGGGTCGACCCAGTCGGCGGTCGGGGCGTCGGCCGGCGACTCGGTTGCTGCGGACATGGTCTCTCCTGACTGGGTCACGGTGTCGGGACCAGCTGCTTGGCGAAGTCCTTGAGGGTGAACGACGGGTCGGCCACCTGATCGGGCGTCGGGGTCACAGCCGCGGACAGCACGCGCCGGGCGGCGATGTGGTCAGCGGGCTTGTTCAGAGACTCGACGGCGACCAGCGCGCCGTCGCGGAAGGCCAGGACGGAGAAGCGACCACCCGGTCGGTCCCCGGAGACCACGGTGGTGTCCCCTGGCTGCGCCAAGCCGGCGATCTGCAGGCGAAGGGGCCCCTGGTTGCTCCAGAACCACGGCAGCTCGCAGTACGCGGCCGACGGCGAGCCCAGGATCTGGCGTGCCACGTGCCGCCCCTGGTCGGTGGCGTTCTGCACCGACTCCAGACGCAGCCTGGCGCCCGCCTCCGTGGCGGGGAAGCTGGCACAGTCGCCGATGGCGTAGACGTCGGGATCGGACGTGCGCAGGTGCCCGTCCACGACGATCCCGTTGTTGACCGCCAGACCGGCGGCCACGGCGAGCTCGTCGCGGGGACGGACCCCGACCCCGATCAGCACGATGTCGGCGGGGTACTCCGCTCCGGGACCGCTGCTCACGCCGGTGACGCGGCCGTCCTGGCCGTGGATCTCGGCCAGTCCCTCCCCGAGTCGGAGATCGCTGCCCATCTCCCGGTGCGCGTCGGCGAAGTGCGCCGACATCGGAGGGGTCAGGGCGCGGCCCATCGGGCGGTCGGTGGCCTCCAGGACGGTGACCGCGAGCCCGTGTGCCCGCGCTGCCGCGGCGAACTCCAACCCGATGAACCCCGCACCCACCACCGCGACGGAACGGGCCTTCCCCATTTCGGCGCGCAGCCTCTCGGCGTCGGCCAGCGTCCGGAGGTCGTGCACGCCGGCAAGATCGCTGCCGGGGACGGGGAGGGTCCGGTTGGTCGCGCCGGTGGCCAGCACCAGCGTGGTGTAGGTCAGGCTCTCGCCGTCATCGAGGAAGACGGTCCGGCGGGCACGGTCCAGGACGGTTGCCGTCAGGCCGGTACGCAGCTCGATCCGGTTCTCCGCGTAGAACTTCTCGCCGCGTAGCGGCAGCGGCTCCGCGGTGCGGCCGGGGGCCAGGTAGTCCTTGGACAGCGGCGGGCGCTGGTACGGGAGAGCGTCCTCATCCCCCACGAGGGTCACCGCCCCCTCGAAGCCGCCGGTCCGCAGCGACTCGGCGACCTGGACCCCGGCATGTCCCGCTCCGATGATGACGACGCTCTCCACGGGGGCGCCTCAGACCTGGCTGGCCGGGACGTCGACCTCGATCGCGTCGAGATCCGCCCCGACGACGACCTGACACCCGAGCCGGCTGCGGTCCGCGTCCCGCGGGGCGGTGGTGCAGTCCAGCATCTCCTCCTCGTCCTCGCTGATGTCCGGCAGCGCGTCCAGGTAGCGGTCGCGGACGTACACGTGGCAGGTGGCGCACATGGCCTGGCCGCCGCACTCGCCGACGATGCCGCGGACGCCGTTGCGGACAGCAGCACGCATGAGGCTGGTGCCCGGCTCGACGTCGAGGACGTCGGCGTTCCCGCCGTCGTGGTGGAAGGTCACCTTGGGCATGTCTGTCTCCTCAGGGGGTTCAGGTCCACAGGACCGGGAGGTGGGTCACGCCGCGGAAGACCCAGCCCTGGATGGACGCCGGGTTGGCCGGGTCGAGGCGCAGGTCCGGGAGTTCCGCGATGAGCTTGGGCAGCGCGACACCCACGACCGAGGCGCGGGCGACCCACGCGCCGGCGCAGAAGTGGCTGCCGCCGCCGAACGCGAGGTGCGGCACCTTCGGCCGGTTGATGTCGTAGCTCTCGGGATCGGTGAACAGCGCCGGGTCGCGGTTGGCTGCGCCCACGTGCACGCCCAGCCGCGCCCCCTTCGGGATGGCCATGCCGTCGAGGACCGTGTCCTGCGTGGCCTCGCGCGGGTACATGCCGATGGGCGCCACCCATCGGATCGACTCCTCGAACGCGTCAGCCCACCGTGAGTCGGCGAGCACCTGGTCGAGCTGGTCCCGGTGCGACAGCAGCGCCCACAGGGTGGTGGCCACGGCGTCGCGTGGCTCGTTCAGCCCACCGCCGATGGTCATCTTGAGGTTGGCGCGCAGGGCCTCGAGTGACATGGGCATGTGGGACAAGCCGGACAGCAGCGTGTGGTCCGGCTTGTCCCGGAGGTGGGCGAGCATCTCGTCGGTCGCGGCGTCGACCTCGGCGGAGGAGCGTTCCGCCGCCGCCCAGACGTCGGGGTCGTCGGCGTAGTTCCCCGTGCCGTCGATGAGGGTCTGGGACCAGCGCTGCAGGTCCTCCTGGGTGGCGTTGTAGTACCCGAGGATCAGCCGCAGGTTCTCCGCCGCGTACGGAGCCGCGAACTGGGAGACCACGTCTGCGCCGGGCCCCGCCGCCTTGAACTGGTCCAGGTAGATCCGGGCGTTCTTCTCGAAGACGGCGTTCCAGTGGTCCTTGATCGCTCGAGGACGCAGGACGCCGCCGTAGGACTGGCGTTCGGCCGCGTGCTCCGGGTCGTCCTTGCGGAGCATGCTGTGGCCCATCGCCCGCTTCATCAGCGAGCCGGACTCGTCCGCGGTGAAGCGCTCCGCGTCCAGTTCGATCTCGTGGCAGGCCTCGTAGCCCACCACCAGGTAGCGGTTGACCGCTGGTACCCAGTGCACCGGGGCCTCCGCCCGTAGTCGCTGGAAGAGCGGGTACGGGTCGTCGTACAGGTCCGGGATGGTCACCCAGTCAGCGGTGGGGACGGGCCGGACTTCGCTGGCCTGCACGGTCATCCTCGGGAGCCCCTTCGTCGGTTCCTGCGCGGCGGGACCACTGTGGCGGCGATCACCAGCCCAGGTAAAGTTCATAACTCTTGCCTGTAACCGAACCAAGGGTGGGATAGGGATGGCTGACTACACGCTGCGCCAGCTGGACTACTTCGTGGCCGTGGCGGAGGCGGGATCCATCTCGGGCGCGGCCGCGAAGCTGCGGGTCACGCCGACTGCGGTCGCCTCGGCACTCACCGAGCTTGAGCGCGCCCTGCGCACGCAGCTCCTCGTGCGACGCAAGGCCCACGGCGTCAGCCTGACGCCCACGGGTGTCTTCCTGAGGAAGCGGGCAGCCATCCTCCTGCGGGACGCGGAGGAGCTGCGACTGGCAACGGCGAGTGCCGGCACCGAGTTGTCCGGCCCGCTGACGCTCGGGTGCTACGTGACCATCTCGCCCACGATCCTGCCGCTCCTGGTGCGTTGGACGGCGGAGCACCACCCGAAGGTGGAACTGGACGTCGTCGCCCGCAGTCAGGCGGAGATCACGGAGTTGCTGCTGGCGGGGGGTCTCGACCTCGCGATCGTCTATGACATGGGCCTGCCGGACGGCTTGGAGTCGGTGCTGCTGTACACGGTCCGGCCCTACATCGTGCTCCCTGCCGACCACCGGCTGGCCGACGCGGCGTCGGTGTCCCTCGCGGAGTTGGCGGACGAGCCGCTGATCCTGCTCGACCTGCCCCCGGCTGCCATGCACACGCTCCGGGTGTTCGAGCAGGCCGGAGTGGCGCCGCGCGTCGTGCAGCGCACCACCGACTTCGAACTCACCCGGTCCCTCGTCGCCCGCGGCCTCGGCTACTCCGTCATCGTGCAGCGCCCGGCCGTCGATTGCTCCTACGAGGGTCTGCCCCTTGCGGCGCTCGACATCGATCCAGCCGTTCCAGGCGTGGGTGTCCGCATGGTGTGGCCCAGGGGCGTCCGGCTCACCGATCGGGCGCAGGCGCTGGTGACCTTCGCTGCGGAGCGGGCGCGCTTCACCGACTACCGGCACCGCAACGTCAGCCCTGCCCGCCGGGCCGACCACAGCACGCCCTCGCCGTGGTGCGAGTCGAGCCCACCCGCTCGATGACACTCTGCCACCAGTGCGACGACCGCCGGAGGGTGCAGGCAGCGAACGGCCGTGTGCGACGGCGGCGCCTACCGAGCGAGGCGTGGCGGTTGCCGGGGTCGACCTCGTCACGACGACTTCGACGGGGCACTTGTTGGGGCGCCCGACAGCAGTTAGGGTTCTGAGCGTGCTCATCATTTGGGAGTCAATTCCCAAATAATGAACGACTCTCTCGCTCCATCCGTCCGTCAGCCCGTCCCCCGAAAGGCCGGCTCATGACCGACCCCACTCATCCCGCGCCCCCGGCTACGGCGTTCGGTCCGCTCGCCGGCGTGCGCGTCCTGGACATCGGCAACGTGTTCGCCGCGCCCTTCGCCGCAGCGCTGCTGGGCGACATGGGCGCCGACGTCGTCAAGGTCGAACTCCCGGGATCCGGCGACCCCGCCCGTGGCATGGCGCCCTCCGACGGTGAGGAAGGGCTGCTGTGGGCCGCGCTGGCCCGCAACAAGCGAGCCATCACCCTCGATCTGCGCCACCCCGAGGGGCAGCAGATCTTCCTCCGACTGCTGGCGACCACCGACGTGCTGGTGGAGAACTTCCGCCCCGGGACCCTGGACCGGTGGGGGCTGACCGCGGACCGACTGCGAGAGGCCAACCCCGACCTCGTCGTGGCCCGGATCAGTGGGTACGGCCAGACCGGCCCCTACGCGGGCATGGCTGGTTTCGGGACGCCCGCGACGGCCTTCAGTGGGTACCTCTACAGCACGGGCTTCCCGGACCGCCCGCCGGTGCTGCCGCCGATGAACCTGGTCGATTACATGGCGGGGACGTTCGCCGCGTTCGGCACTGTGGCGGCGCTGTACCACCGCGACGCGAAGGGCGGCTCGGGCCAGGAGGTCGACGTCGCCCTGTACGAGTCGATGCTCCGTTTCCTCGAGGGCATGGTCACCGAGTACGACCGCCTCGGGCAGATCCGCGAGCGGACTGGCAACGAGGTGCCGGCCACCGCTCCGCTGGGGCTGTTCGAGTCCGCCGACGGGGTGTGGCTGGTGCTGTCCACCAGCACCGACCGGACCTTCGACCGGTTCGCCGAGGTCATGGGGCGCACGGACATGAGCACGGACCCGCGGTACCGCACCAACCGGCTCCGCGTGGAGAACCGTGCCGAGGTCGACGCGGTCGTCACCGAGTGGTTCGCCACGCACACCGCCGAGGAGATCCTGCGGGTCTGCGACGACAAGGGCGTGCCCGTCTCCCGGGTGAACAACATGGCCGACGTCTTCGCGGATCCGCACGTCCAGGCGCGGGACATGCTGGTCGAGGTGCAGCACCCGAAACTGGGGTCGCTGCGCCTGCCGGGGATCGTCCCCAAGCTCTCCGCCACCCCGGGCGAGGTCCGGACCACGGGTCCGTCCATGGGGGACCACAACGCCGAGGTCTACGGGGAACTCGGACTCGACGCCACCGACCTCGACCGCCTGGCCACCGAAGGAGTCATCTGACATGGCACTCACGACCGACCACAAGGCCGCCTACCTCAGCCAGACCGGGTCGCTGCCCTTCGCCCTCCCGCCGCGTGTCGAGATCAACGAGGTCGGACCGCGCGACGGCTTCCAGCTGGAGAAGAAGACCATCGCGACCCCGGACAAGGTCGCCATCATCGACGCCCTCGCCCGCACCGGGATCCGCCGCATGCAGGTCACGTCGTTCGTCCGCCCGGACGCGGTGCCGCAGCTGACGGACGCCGACGAGGTCATGGAGTCGATCACCCGCGCTCCGGGTGTCGGGTACACGGTCCTCATCCCCAACCTCCGTGGCGCGCAGCGCGCCCTCCGGCACGGGGCCGACTGCTGGGACCTGATGCTGTCCACGACCGACGCGCACAGCCTGGCCAACGCCAACCGGACGACGGCGGAGACGCTGGCCTCGCTGCGTGAGGTGGTCGACCTGGCCGGCGAGCACGGCATCGAGCTCGCTGCCGGCCTGGGTACGGCGTTGGGGTGTCCCTTCGAGGGGCGGGTCGGCTACGACCGGATCGCCTGGGTCGTGGGCAGCCTGCGTGAGATGGGCGTCCGCCGCGCCGTCATCTGCGACACGGTCGGCGTGGCCGACCCGGGCTGGGTGTACGAGGTGTGCTCCCGGTTGACCCGGGAGTTCCCCGACGTGACCCTCGCCCTCCACCTCCACGACACGCGCGGCCTGGCTCTGGCCAACGTGCTGGCCGGTCTCGCCGCCGGCATCACGAACTTCGACTCCTCGGTCGGCGGACTCGGCGGCTGCCCCTTCGCGCCGGGCGCCAGCGGCAACGTAGCCACCGAGGACCTCCTCCACATGCTCGCCCTGCTCGGTGTGGAGACCGGCGTCGACCTGGACGCGATGATCGGCATCGCCCGCGACCTGGTCGCTCCGGTCGTCGACCACCCGCTGGAGAGCTCGCTTCCCCGGTCCGGACCCTCGTGGCAGGTCTACGAGGCACCCGGTGGACAGCAGCTTCCCCGGACGCCTGCGCGCACCGCCTGACCACGCCCCGTCGCACGTCCCACCGGGGCGACGAGCGCATCCGGTGTGGATCGCGCGGTCCTCGCCGTCCACCCACCCCCTCTGAGCTGAGGAGAACCTCATGCACGTCCCCTTGGGCGACGACGTCCCCACCGCAGCCCCCGATGCCTGGATGGCAGCCGGCTCCTTCGCGATCGGAGACGTCGCTCTGGGCGCCGAGTCCAGCGTCTGGTACGGCGCCGTCCTCCGTGGTGACGGCGACGCCATCCGCATCGGGGCGCGCAGCAACATCCAGGACAACGCGGTCGTCCACACGGACCCCGGCTTCCCCGTCACGGTCGGTGACGGCGTGTCGGTCGGCCACGGTGCCGTGCTGCACGGCTGCACCGTCGGGGACGACGTGCTGGTCGGTATGAACGCGACCGTGCTGAACGGCGCTCGGATCGGGGCTGGCTCCCTGATCGCAGCCGGCGCGCTCGTCACGGAGAACGCGGACGTCCCTCCCGGGAGCCTGGTCGCCGGCGTGCCGGGCAAGGTGCGCCGGGACCTGACTGATGAGGAGTTCGCACACGTCCGGGCCAACGCGGAGTCGTACGTGGAGCTCGCACGGCGGCACGCCAAGGCCTGATCGGTTGCTGGTCACCCGCCGTCCCGGCTGGTGACCCCCGTGTCGCTCTCACCACATCGACAACGCGACTGAAGAGGAGCTCCTATGTCCACGGTGTCCGCGCACGTGGCCCACGCCCTGGCCCCGCACGTCACCGACGTCTTCGGCCTGATGGGGAACGGGAACGCGTACCTCATCGACGCGCTCGTCGCCGAGGGCGTGGCATTCACCGCCGTTCGCCACGAGGCCGGAACCGTCGCCGCAGCTGATGCGTACTTCCGCACGAGCGGTCGCGTCGCCGCCGCCACGACCACCTACGGCGCGGGGTTCACCAACACCATCACGGCGCTGGCCGAGGCGGCTCGGGCGCGGGTCCCTCTCGTGCTGGTGGTGGGGGATCAGCCGACTACGGGGCCACGTCCGTGGGACGTCGACCAGGGGATGATCGCTGCGGCCGTCGGCGTCGACACCTTCACCGTGGGCCGCCACGACGCCGTCGCCGTGACCACGGCGGCGGTGCGGCATGCGCTGGCGGAGCGCACCGCGGTGATCGTCGCCATCCCCTACGACGTGGCAGCGCAGGAGGTGGGGGACCCGGGGGAGCGGCCGGCTCTCGAGCTCCCAGATCGTCGTCCCGCGATCGACGCCGACGCAGTCGGGCTCGCCGCGGCGGAGTTGGCATCCGCCCGGCGGCCCTTCATCCTCGCCGGGCGGGGTGCCGTCCTCACCGGTGCCGGCCGCGTCCTCGGTGAGCTCGCCGAGGCCGTGGGCGCCGTCACGGGCTCCACGGCCACGGCGCGCGGCGTCTTCCCGGACGCTCGCCACGACGTGGGCGTCACGGGGGGCTTCGGCCACGAGGAGGCCATGGCGCTGGTGGGGCAGGCGGATGTGGTCCTCGTCGTCGGAGCGGGCCTCAACCAGTTCACGACGCGCTTCGGCGACCTCTTCGGTTCGGCTGCGCGGGTGATCCAGATCGACGAGAAGAAGGACCCGACGCACCCGGCGGTGACGCGCTACGTGCGGGGCGATGTCGCAGAAGCCGCGCAGGCGGTGCTGGACGCCCTGCCCACCGGGGGGGCCAGCGACCCTGGCTGGCGCGAGGCGGTGGCAGAGCTGACACGGCGCGGGTTGCATCGCCGCCACCCGGGCGACGGGACGGCGCCGGACGGCCGGCTGGACCCTCGCAGCGTGGCCACACGGCTCGCCGACATCCTGCCCGAGGACCGGGTCGTGGTCTCCGACGGCGGGCACTTCATCGGCTGGGCGAACTCCTACTGGCCGGTGACGGCGCCGCACCGGATGCAGATGGTCGGTACGGAGTACCAGACGATCGGTCTGGGGCTGCCGAGCGCTGTCGGTGCAGCCCGCTCCTGCCCGGAGTCGACCATCGTCCTGTCCACCGGGGACGGCGGTGGCCTGATGGCCCTGGCCGACCTGGAGAGCGTCGTCCGGGAGGTCCGGCGCGGCGTGGTCGTCGTCTGGAACGACGCCGCATACAACGCCGAGGTGAGCCTGTACGGGCGGCGGGGCCTGCAGGTGGCGCCGATGCTCATCCCGGAGGTCGACTTCGCCGGCCTCGGCCGGGCCCTGGGCGCCGAGGCGGCCGTCGTGCGGACGCTGGAGGACCTGGACTCCCTGTCCGACTGGGTCCGCGCCGAGCGCGACGGCGTCTTCGTCGTCGACTGCCGGATCAGCCCGACGGTCGTCGCGCCCTACCAAGAGGAGATCATCGCCGCGGCATCCAAGAGGTGACCCGAGGCCCGCGTGTGACCGGCTCGCCGTCGCCGGACCATGACGCGTTGCGCCGCACGCGGTGGCGTGTCGGCGACAACTGAGGCCGCCGTGCGCTGTGATCGGCTGTCGATCCACCGCCCGTTCAGGTCGTGGGAGCCCAGCGGCCTCCACTGCGAGCAGCACCCGTGCTGCGGACCGAGCGCCAGGGATCGGCAGCATCGCGTCGACCGGCGTCGAGCTGTGCAGCTCGACGCCGTCGAAGCCCACCAGGTGGAGGCGGTGCTCGGCACGGCGGACCGAGCTGCGCGTCCGGGCTGAACCAGGTGCTCGCCGACTCACGACGGGCGGATGCGTTCGGGGAGTCGATCCGGTGGGCGACGCCCGCCGGCATGTACCCGCGTGCGGCCACACAGGAGACGGTCCTCGACAGCATGCGCGTCCCGGAGGACGCGACTGGGCGTGCGCGAGGGCGCAGCCGACCCTGACCGCGCGGTCCGCCGATCCCGAGTCAGACGCCGGGGTCCGGGTCGCAACGAGTCCCTGCGAACCGGCGGCTGCGGGTCCGTTTGCGGCGCTGGGTGTCAGGGGCATCGGGGCGGGATTCTCCGTGGCCGCGCGGGCTCGCGGTCACCTCCCCGAAGCCACCGACCGCCCGACATCGGGCTGATCGGTGTCGGGACCAGTTCCTGCCGAGCGGGCCGTGGCCGCTGGTGGTCGACGACGGGATCGTCGTGGATGCCCACCTGCGCAGGCATCTCACGATGTCATCGCCATCGGCGATCGTGCCGGCTTCGCGCCTCGTCGGCGGTACCAGGCTGCGCCTCGGGTCGGTGTAGCACGCCACCGACCAGGGGGCGGCACGTGGCGCGGAGATCCCGAGCTCACCGGCCACGCACGCCGCGCTGCCCCGGTCCTCGAGCGACCAGCGACCCCTGGGGCAGCAGACCGGCGACGGACACAGTCGTTCCCGGTCAAGGGTCGGCCCGCAGGCCTGTGACACCGGGGAGTGCCGGACCCGGTCGACTGTCCCCCCGGGGAACAGCGAGATCCTCACCGAGCGCTGCGCGGGCCTGGTGGGACCCCGAGTCGCCCGCATCCGTGGCACGGTCCGAACCCGGCCCTCCGGACCACGCTCGTGCAACGGCGCGCGGATGCCGTCGGTCGCCCGTCGACGGCATGCGCCTGGAACAACCCTTGTCGAAGCCGCTGACGCCCGCTATGGTCCTCATCACATCCCACAGTATGGCCAACAGTTTCCAAATAGTGGGAATCATGGATCCGACGACGCGCTCCTCCAGCGAGTGATCCCCAAGCGTCGGCCACATCTCGGAGGAGGACCTGGCGTGGTTTATCTGATCTCCGTCGCGGCGCTGGTGGCGGTCTTCGCCATCGCGACCGTGCGGCCCATCAACATGGGCGTACTCGCGTTCCTGGCGGCCTTTGCCGTCGGGGGCCTCGTTTCCGGGATCTCGGTGGAAGACGTGCAGTCCTTCTTCCCGGGCGACATGTTCTTCGTGGCGTTCGGCATCACGCTGCTGTTCGGGCTGGCCCGGGCCAACGGCACCCTCGACGTGGTCATGCAGCGATCGCTGAAGCTGGTCCGGGGCAAGCGCTGGGCGATCGTCTGGATGATGTTCCTTCTCGCCGCCGTCCTCATGGCGCTCGGCTCGGTCCTGGCCGTGGCGATGCTCGCTCCCATCGCGATGCCGATCGCCAAGCGCTACAGGATCAACCCGCTGCTCATGGGCATGATGCTCAGTCACGGTGCGCTGGGCGCGGCGTTCTCGCCCATCACCGTCTACTCGGTGGGCATCCAGCAGCTGCTCGACGAGGCGAGCTTCTCCGTCTCGCCGGTCGCCCTCTTCGTCGTGCCCTTCCTGCTCAACCTGCTCTTCGCTGCGATCGCCTTCGTGGCTCTCGGCCGCGACCTCTTCCGCGAGCAGGTCGTGGTCGAGGAGGACCTCGTGGCGGTGGGAGCCGGCAGCACCACGGGCACGGCCGCGGGCGGCGGCGCCGTCGGTGGCGGCAGCGCCGTCGGCGGTGGGAGCGCCGACGGGCCCGACCGCCCGATCGGTGTCGGCCCCGGTGCGGTCGACCCGAACGCCCTGCACCTCGCGCCCTCCATCAGGGTCACCTTCGAGCAGTGGATAACCTTCGCCGCGATCGCCGCCCTGCTCGCAGCCGCCCTGTTCGGCATCGACGTCGGCGTTGCCGCCACCTGCATCGGTGCCGTCCTGCTGCTCGCCTTCCCCGGCCGCGTCGAGGCCACCATGAAGTCCATCGCCTGGTCTGCGGTGGTCCTCGTCTGCGGCGTCGTGACCTACATGGGTGTTCTCAACGCCAACGGCACGATCGACTACCTCGGCGAGAAGGCCACCGAGCTGCCCTGGCCCCTCCTCACCGCGTTCGTGTTGCTCCTGGCGGTCGGCATCATCTCCGCCGTCGGGTCGTCCTTCGGCATCATCCTGATCGCCCTGCCGTTGGCGATGCCGCTGCTGGAGGCCGGCCACTTCTCCATCGCGGCGTTCATCATGGCCCTGGCCTTCTGTGCCACCGTCGTCGATGTCAGCCCCTTCTCCACCAACGGCGTCATCGTGCTGGCCACGGCCCAGGTGGACGACCGGCAACGGTTCCAGAAGCAGATGCTGACGTACTGCGGCTACATCGTCCTGGTTGCACCCGTGCTGGCCTGGCTCATCCTGATCCTGCCGACCAGCCTGTGACGAACGCTTCAACTCGGACCCCGGTCGCCTCGCCCCCCACGGGCGCAGCGGCCGGGGTCCGTCGCGTCGGTCCACGTGCGGCCCGCTGCCGACGGGCCGATAAGTTCGTCCCATGAGCTCTGTCCGCAGCACCGGCGTCGGGGTGCTCGACAAGAGCATGGCAATCGTCGACCTGTGTGAGCGCCAACCGGCCTCCGCCAGCGAGATCGCACGCGAACTGGACCTGACCGTGTCGACGGCGCACCGCCTCGCTGCGGCCCTGACCGCCCACGGCCTGCTGCAGCGCGACCCCTCGGGTGTCTACCGCCTCGGTCACCGGTTCCTCTCCTCGCGGGTCGGCGACATCGCCCAACCGGTCCTCGAGCGGCTGACCCAGGACACCCGGGAGAGCAGTCAGCTGTGGGTGCTCCGCGGCGAGGACCGCCTGTGCATTGCGAGCGTCGTCACGGACGCCGAACTGCGCGTGGTCATGGCCCCCGGGGCCCGGCTGCCGCTCGCCGACGGGGGCTCCGCGGCCTTGGCGCTCACGGGCGACGTCCGGCCGGAAGGATGGGCGGAGTCCCATGGGAGCCGGACGCCAGGACTTGCATCGGTCAGCGCCCCCGTCGTGCTGGGTGGCGAGCCGGTCGCGGCGGTGTGCGTCGTCGCCCCGCTGCTGCGCATGACCAGGTCGCCAGGACAGACCTTCGGCAAGCACGTCCTCGCCGCTGCTGCCGACATCGCCCAGCGCCTCGAGGAGTGAGCGGCTCTTAGCCCGGCGCACCACCGACTGGGACGAGGCCATGGCCCCCGACGAGCGGCGTCCCGGCCCAGGAACAGCGGCGGGTATCACGAACGAACCTGCCCGGGACCACCCCGGCGATGCTCACGAAGTGCTCCTGGTCCTCGATCCGCTTCGGCTCGTCCAGCCGGCGCTGCCACCATGCGGTTTGCGCCTACTCGGCGCGCGCACCTCCTGCCGCGCCCGCGGTCGATCGAGGTCTGCTCGGATGCCGGGCGCTCGTGGGAGATCCACACCACCTGACGTTCCTTATACAGAACGATGGTCTACATACGGTATGGTAGGGATCCTTCCGTCGGCTATCGAGCAAAGGACGTCAGGATGGCCTTCATCGAGACCGAGCAGAGCGGCGAGGTCTTCGTCATCCGCCTCAACCGGCCGGAGCGCCTCAATGCGCTCGGCGTCGAGATGGACCAGCAGCTACGCGCCGCGTTGCAGGACTTCGCGACCAACAGCGCCGAGGTCGCGATCCTCACCGGCACGGGCCGCGGGTTCTGTGCAGGCGAGGACCTGAAGGAGACCGCCGTTCGTGGGGTGCCGGCCGGGGATGCCGTCGACGCCGTCCACGCCGGGGACCTCTACGGGATGCTCGAGATAGAGAAGCCCTTCATCGCCGCCGTGAACGGGTTCGCGATGGGAGGCGGATTCATGCTCGTCGCCAACTCGGACCTGCGGGTGAGTGTCTCGGACGCGGTCTTCGAGGTCTCCGAGGCCAAGCGATGGCTGCTGGGAGGGGTCAGCCACGGCCACTCAGCGGGTCTGCCGATGGCGGTGACGGCGGAGATGGCCTTCGGCCTCCGCTTCGATGCCGAACGCCTGCACCAGCTCGGCTTCATCAACCGCTTGGTCCCCACCGTCGGCGACCTCATGGGCACGGCCCGCGCGATGGCCGACCACCTGCTGTCGCTTCCGCCTGCTGCCCGGGTGAACACCACGCGCATGCTCCGGGCGATGCGCCCACGCCTCGACGGTCGGCTCGCAGCCTTCGCCGACGCCTTGCACCAGCACGGAGCGGCGTCCGATCTGGTCGAGTCGCGCCGCGCTTTCGCCGAGAAGCGCCCCCCCGTCTACCGCGGCTGGGATGACCCGGCCGACCGCGCGCGGGGGCCGGTTCTCGAGGGAGGATGAGCGGCCCTCTCACCTCGACGCCCGTCGTCTGCCCTGGCGCCCCGTAGGGCTGGAGCGCGAGGACGGGTCGCGCGCCGGCGTCGGGGCCCCGCCTCGCGCATGCCCTCGTAGCTCGCTCCCATGCCGGAGCCCGGATCGGGATCCCGGACGAGGAGGAGTCGAGGTGCGTAGGGCTGCGCGCGGGCCTATCTCCCGGTCAGCTCCGAGGTGATCCGCTGCGCCGCGTCGCGGACGCTCGACGCCACGGTAGCGACGACGTCCGGCGTCATGCGTGAGTCGACGCCGTTCACCGACAGGCCCGCGACGCCGAACCCCCGGGCGTCGAGGATGGCGGCGCCGATGGACACCACGCCGGCACGCCAGCCGTTCCGGTTGACCACGTAGCCCTGGTCGACTCCGCGCTCGATGTCCCGGCGGAGGGCTTCCCGGTCGGTGATGGTGTCCGGCGTCATCGCGGGCAGGTCCCCGGCCAGCAGGTGCTCCAGTCGCTCGGGGGGCAGGTGGCCGGCGATGGCGCGCCCCGCGGCGGTCGCATGCCAGGGCACACGCTCGCCGATCGGGAGGTGCACGCGTAGGGCGTGCGAGCTCTCCCGGCGCGCGGAGACGAGGATGTACCCGTCCTCGAGCGTCGAGAGCTGCACGTTCTCGCCGGTGCTCTCGTGCAGCTCGTCGATCAGCGGCTCGGCGACGACGGACAGCTCCGCCATGCCGTTGACCCCCTGCGCCGCACGGAGCACCTTCCCGCTCAGGAAGTAGCGGGGCGGGGACTGCCCGGTCGAGCGCAGCCACCCTTCGTCGATCAGGTCTGCCACCGCTCGGTGCACCGACGTCTTGGGGGAGTGGAGGGCCTGGCTGAGTTCGCTCAGTCCCATCGACGTCCCGCGCCCCAGCGTCTCGATGATCTGCAGGACGAGGACCGAGTTGCGCGCCATGTCTTGTGACCTACCCCTCAGTGCCGTTACGGTATTCCACATCAGGACTGTTGTTCCTTATCTGGAACAGAGTAGCACTCGCGGTGTCCGCCGTCCCAAGGAGTTCACAGGTGAACCTCACTCATCGCACCGCCATGCTGCCCGTGGCAGCCCTGGCGGCGGTCGCCCTCGCCGGGTGCTCCGGCGACAGCACGTCCTCGGCGTCCGACGCCAGCTGGGAGCCGGAGCGCGACGTCACGATGGTGGTGCCGTTCGCCGCCGGCGGCGGCAGCGACGCGTTCGGTCGCGTGATGGCCTCCGCGATCGAGGAGGTCGAGCCCGACCTGGTCGTCACCGTGGAGAACCGGGAGGGCGGCTCCGGCGCGGTCGGCGTGGAGTACTTCCGGTCCCGCGAGGGTGATGCGCAGATGCTGCTCGCCGCCTCGAACTACATCGCCGTTCCCGGCAGCGCGTTCGAGGACTTCTCCCTCAACCAGTTCACGCCGCTGTCCATCTTCGCGGAGGACGTGAACTTCGTCGTGGCCCGGGCGGATGCCCCCTACGACGACTGCGCGCAGATGATCGAAGCCACGACGTCCGAGCGCATCGTGGGCGGGACGTCCGGCGACCTCACGATCGACGGCGTCGCCCAGCAGCTCATGGCCGACCAGTCGGGCGGCGACTTCGACAAGGTCGCCTTCGACTCCGGCGGCGAGATCATCGCCGCCCTCCTCGGCGACCAGATCGACGTCGGGTTCCTCAACCCCGGCGAGGTCGCCGGGCAGCTCGAGTCCGGGGACCTCAAGGCGCTCTGCCACCTCGGCTCCGAGCGCCTGCCCTACGCCGGCTTCGAGGACCTCCCGACTGCCGAGGAGAACGGCCTGGACGTGTCGATGGCGCAGATCCGGGCGGCGATCGCCCCTCCCGGCATCACCGACCAGCAGACCCAGTACTGGATCGACGTGCTCGAGCGCGCGTACGAGACGGACGGGGTCCAGGAGTTCCTGGCCACCAACCTCATGGTCCCCACGCTGGTCAGCGGAGACGCCTTCTCCGACTACGTGACCGAGCAGGACGCCGTCATCAACGAGGTGGTGAAGTGACGCAGCTGCGCATCCCTCCGATCGCGAGGGAGGAGACGTTCGGCCAGGCCATCCTGTTCGCGGTGGTCACCGGTGTCGGCGTCTTCCTGATCGCGACGGCGGGTCAGTACACCGTGATCTCCGACGACGGGGAGCTCGGCGGCGGCTTCCTGCCGCTGGCGGCCGGCGTCGTGCTGGCGCTGCTCGGCGGCACCCAGTTCGTCGCAGCTGCGATGCGG
Organism: Geodermatophilus sp. URMC 65; assembly: GCF_053502545.1. Taxonomy (NCBI): domain Bacteria; kingdom Bacillati; phylum Actinomycetota; class Actinomycetes; order Geodermatophilales; family Geodermatophilaceae; genus Geodermatophilus; species Geodermatophilus sp. URMC 65. The sequence goes on along the minus strand of NZ_CP199954.1, from coordinate 970,630 downwards.
GTTCGTCGTCTGGCCCGCGACAGCCAGGCGCTCGAGGTGGCCGAGGCGCGGCGCCGGAGCGAGGCCGCAGAACGCGACATCTTCGGCCGCACGACGGCGCAGCGGATGGGCCAGCTGGGCACGGTGGTCCTCGCGATCGTCGTGAGCGTCGCGCTCGTGCCACTCCTCGGCCTGCTGCTGTCCCTGCTGCTGCTCTCGCTCTTCATCTCCGCGGCGGTGGAACGGCGCGGGTGGTGGGCGTCGTTGCTGGTCTCCGCCGCCAGCGTGGGCCTGGTCTACCTGATCTTCGACGTCCTGCTGGCCCTCCCGCTGCCGGGCGGCCTGCTCGGCGACGCCGTCTTCGGAGGCTGATGTGCTCGACAACCTGCTGGTGGGGTTCGAGACGGCGCTGACGCCGGAGAACCTCCTCTTCTGCTTCCTCGGCGTGCTCCTCGGCACGGTCATCGGGCTCCTGCCCGGACTGGGCTCGACGACGGGTGTCGCGCTGCTGCTGCCGCTCACCCTCGCCATGGAGCCGGTCACCGCGCTGATCATGCTCGCCGGCATCTACTACGGCGCGCAGTACGGCGGCACGATCACCTCCGTCCTCATCTCCACGCCGGGTGAGGCGGCGAGCATCACCACCACCTTCGACGGCTACCCGATGGCCCAGAAGGGCCGAGCGGGTGCCGCACTGGCGATCGCGGCGATCGGTTCGTTCATCGCCGCGATCATCAGCCTGGCACTCCTGATGACGCTCGCCCCGCCCCTGGCGCGCATCGCGGTGCAGTTCGGTCCGGTCGAGATGCTCGCCGTCGTGCTGCTGGGGCTGCTGACGATCGTCGCCTTCTCGGGCACGCAGAAGATGCTCGGGGTCACCATGGCAGCGCTGGGCATCGCGCTGGCCACCGTCGGGCTGTCCAGCACCTCCGGCGCCGCCCGGTACACGTTCGGCAGCGTGAACCTCCTCAGTGGGGTGCCGCTCGTCGAGATGATGATCGGTCTGTTCGCGGTGGGGGAGGTCCTCTACCAGATCCGCAACGGTGCCGCCCGGCCGATCCGGGCGCGGTTCCGCGACCTCATGCTCACCCGGGACGACCTGAGGCGATCGAGTGCGCCGATCCTCCGCGGCAGCTTCCTCGGGTTCGTCTTCGGCACCCTGCCGGGAGCGGGGACGACGCTCGCGTCGTTCATGGCGTACGCGGCCGAGAAGAAGGTGTCGAAGAACCGCGACGAGTTCGGCCGGGGCGCCATCGAGGGAGTTGCCGCTCCGGAGAGCGCGAACAACGCTGCCGCGAACGCCAACTTCATCCCGACGCTGACGCTGGGCATCCCGGGCGGCGCGACGACGGCCATCCTGCTGGGCGCCTTCACGCTCTACGGCATCCAGCCCGGTCCGCTGCTGTTCGAGCAGCAGCCGGTGCTCACCTGGGGTCTGCTCGCTTCGTTCTTCGTCGGGAACGTCATGCTGCTGGTGCTGAACCTGCCGCTGGCTCCCGTCTTCGCCCAGCTGCTGCGGGTCCCGTACGGCTACATGTACCCGACGATCCTCCTGACGTGTTTCGTCGGCGCCTACTCGATGACCAACACGATGTTCAGTGTGTGGGTCGTCGTGGTCTTCGGGATCATCGGGTACCTGCTGAAGACACTGGACGTGCCCCTCGCGCCCCTCGTCATGGGACTGGTGCTCGGCCCGCTGCTGGAGAAGTCGCTCGCCCAGACCATGTCGCTCGGCGAGGGCAGCTTCGCGATCGTCTTCCAGAAGCCCATCGCCCTGGGCATCTTCGTGCTCGCCGCCGTGCTGTTCGTCGCCCCCAGCGCCACGGGGCTGCTCCGCCGGCGCCGGCGGGGGCCCGTGGCGGCTCCTCGCGCTTCGGTGTCCGCGAGCCCCGCGCCGGACGGTGAGGCGACCGCGTCTGCGTCCGGCACCGCCGTCGCGCCGCCCCCGGCACACGAGCAGGCGGACTCCCGGCAGGACAGCCCGCCTCGCCATGCCGCAGTCACCGCCCCGACGGGCGCCCTGAGCGACGTCTCCGACCGGAGGAACTGACATGTCCACCCCCGTACACGCACCCCTGACCGGCATCACCGTCGTCGAGATCGGCGTCTTCATGGCAGGACCGTTCGCCACGATGCAGCTGGCCGATCTGGGTGCCAGAGTGATCAAGATCGAGAACCCGGTCGACGGTGACCCGGTGCGCGCAGCCGGCCCGTTCGTGGAGGGGGAGAGCGCCTCCTTCGCGCGACTCAACCGCAACAAGGAGTCGGTCGCTCTCGACCTCAAGTCGGAGGAGGGGCGCAGCGCTCTGTGGTCGCTCCTCGGATCCGCCGATGTGCTGATCCAGAACCTCCGGCCCAAGGCGCTCTCACGCCTGGGCTTCGGCTACGAGACCGTCCATGAGCGCTTCCCCGAGCTCGTGTACGCATCCGGCTCCGGCTGGGGGCAGGACGGCCCGCTCGCCGACCTGCCGGGCCTGGACATCATGGCCCAGGCGCGCAGCGGGATCATGAGCGTCACCGGCTACCCCGGGATGCCACCGGTCAAGGTGGGCGTGCCCATCTGCGACCTCACGAACGGGCTGTACCTCGCCCTCGCGGTGACCGCCGCCCTCCACGAGCGCGATCGGTCGGGCCTGGGCCAGCACATCGACGTCTCGCTCCTGGAGTCGGGGGTCTCGTTCGCCGTGTGGGAAGCCGGCGCGTACTTCGGCGACGGCACGGTCACTCGCCGCCTCGGGTCGGCCCACGCTCACCAGGCCCCCTACCAGGCAGTGCGATGCTCGGACGGTTGGGCCACGGTCGGGGCGATCACCGAGAAGTTGTGGCGGAACCTCGCCACCGCACTCGACCTGGGTCACCTGCCCGAGGACCCGCGGTTCTCCTCAGGCCCCGAGCGGGTGCGCAACCGGGAAGCCCTCATCGAGCAGATCGAGCAGAGGACGTCGACCCTGACCGTCGACGACGTCGTCTCGCGGGTGTCCGGCGCCGGGGTCCCGGCAGCACCGATCCTCGAGTACGACCAGGTCTTCACCGACGACCACCTCCAGCAACGGAGGTTCTTCTGGGACGCACCCCACCCCCGCATGGGCGAGGTGCGGCAGATCGGTTCCCCCATGCGCTTCAGCCGGACCCCGACCGTCCGGGGGCACGCCGGCCCGATGCTGGGTGCCGACACCGACAGCGTGCTGGCCGAGCTCGCGGCCGACCGGACCGGAGCACTGTGAGCATGTCGGCGAGAACCCGATCGACCGGTGCCGGAGCGGTGCGCAGGGTGCTCCCCGACCCACGGGAGCTCCGGCACTTCCTCCTGCCGCGCGTGCCGCCGCTCCAGGCGACGCGAAGGCGGCTCACCCGCGCGCTCACCATCGAGGACCTGCGCAGCGAGGCCCGCCGCCGGGTCCCGCGCGCCGTCTTCGACTACACCGACGGCGCTGCGGACCAGGAGATCAGCTACCGGCGGGCGCGTGCCGCCTTCGACGCCGTGGAGTTCATGCCCCGCGTGCTGCAGGACGTCTCGAGCGTCGACACGTCGTGCACGCTGTTCGGTACGACGTTGGACCAGCCGTTCGTGTTCGCCCCGACGGGGTTCACCCGCATGATGCACCACGCGGGCGAGCCCGCCGTGGTGCGCGTCGCCGAACGCCGCCGGATCGCCTACACGCTCTCGACGATGGGCACCACGGCGATCGAGGACGTCGCGGCCGCGGCTCCGGACGCGACCCGCTGGTTCCAGTTGTACGTCTCGCGGGACCGCGAGCTGAGCACGTCCCTGATGCACCGGGCACGCGAGGCCGGCTACTCGGCACTCATGCTGACCGTCGACGTCCCGACGGGAGGCTCGCGACTGCGCGACGCCCGTCACGGCTTCTCGTTCCCTCCGCGCCTGGCACTGCGCAGCTACGCCGACGGCCTGCGACACCCGGCGTGGAGCTACAACTTCCTGACGACACCCCCGCTCGGGTTCGCCTCCATGGGCGGGACCGCCGGGGACCTCGCGGGCCACATGTCCCGCCTCTTCGACCCGAAGATGACGATCGACGACCTCGCCTGGATCCGACGGGAATGGGACGGACCGCTCATCGTCAAGGGCGTGCAGTCCGTGGCCGACGCGCGCAAGCTGGCCGAGGTCGGCGTCGACGGCATCGTGCTGTCCAACCACGGGGGGAGGCAGCTGGACCGCGCCGTGACCCCGCTCATGATGCTGTCCGAGGTCCGCGAGGCCGTCGGTGATCGCGTCGTGCTCGGCATCGACTCCGGGGTCATGTCGGGGGCCGACATCGCCGCCGCGCTCGCCTCGGGAGCGAGCTTCGTGCTGATCGGCCGGGCGTACCTTTACGGGCTCATGGCCGCGGGAGAGGCCGGGGTCGACCGGGCAGCCGGGATCCTGTCGACAGAACTCGAGCGCACCATGAGGCTGCTCGGGGCTCCCCGCCTCGCGGACCTCGACGGGGACCTCGTTCGGCTGCCGGCGCGGGCTGTCTGACCCCTCGCCGGCACGGGGGTGGTCGGCGCTGGGCCTGCGCCGACCACCCACCCTGCCGCGCCAGGCCGCCCGGCACGCTCTGGCTGATGCCGCGTCGACCGGGTGCGGCCCCCACCCCGCGGGCGCTCCACCATCGGGCAACAGTCAGCGCTGAACGGCCCGCCGCCGTGCGGACCGGCCGGCCATGGGCTGTCGTGGGGCCACCATCGGCGGCTGCACGTGGCCGCCGTCGTCCGCTCGGCCCGTCCGGCGTGGAGACTCAGCCGTTGTCCAGACCTGAGAGATCCCCCAGATCACGGTTGTGCGCGTGTGCGAAGAGGTCGTGCGTGTTGTGTCGGCTGAGGTACTCGGACACCGCGTTGTGCACCACCTGCTCCACGGAGCGGTGCTCCGCTTCGGCTCGCGCACGCAGCATCTCCAGCTCGTTCGGGCTCCACTGCACGTCGATGTCCACGCCCTCATCTTTCACGGGCCGGTGTCGACCGCAACCGGTCGGCCGGAGGCACGTGATGGGCGGACCCGGGTGGGGGGACGTGCCGAGATCAGATCTCGCCGTCGGTGCGGACGCACCGGTCGCTCCACTCCGCCGGAGCGGTCGGGCAGCCCGCACCCGGCGCTGCCGTCTTCGCCCGGCAGGAGGCGGCGCGCGTGCGCCTCACGACCGCTGGGCGCGTGCCCGGGCGGTGGCGGCGATGATCTCCTCCAGCAGCACGCCGGGGGAGCCGTCCTGCTGCCACTGCTGCAGGGAGTCCAGGTCCGCGGGGGACTGGACCCGCGCGCCGGTCATGCCGGCGGCCTCGGCGTATGCCGCGAAGTCCACTTCGTCGATGAGCATGGGGGCCGTGTCGAGTCCCTGGGAGCCGTACTGGTGGATCTCGGCACCGTAGGCGGCGTCGTTGAACACCACGACGACTCCGTGCTCGACGGTGCGGGCAACGGTGTCGAGATCGGCCAGGGCCATCAGCATCCCGCCGTCGCCGGTGCACAGCACGACCGTCGCGTCGGGGCGGGCGCGGGCGGCGCCCACGGCAGCGGGTAGGCCGAGGCCGATGACCTGGAACGCCGTGCCCGTCATCAGGAAGTGGTTCGGTGCGGGGAGCGCCAGGTAGGTGGGCGCCCAGCCGAGGAAGTGGCCGCCGTCCTCGACGACGAGGCGGTTGGCCGGCAGCAGTCGGTCCAGGGCGGCACCACGGACCGTGGGTCGAGGCGCCGTCGGCGGCCAGGCCCGTGCCCGGGTCCCGATCACGGGGATCGAACCCGGGGAGGTCCGGCAGGCCCGCGCGCCATCTGCGGGCAACGGCGCCGTCGCCCCTGGCGAGGCGGAGCCCACTCAGGATGTCGGCGCTCGCCGTGGCGGCATCGCCACGCAGGTACAGGTCCACCCGCGGGTGGGTGGCGGCGTCGGCGACGTCGATCTGCACGACGTCGGCGTCGGCGCCGAAGGAGTCCCCGAACCGCATGGTGAACTGGTTCAGCCGGGCGCCGACGACCAGGACGACATCGGCCTGGTGAATCAGCTCCGCGGCCCGCTCGTGCGCGAACCCTCCTGCGATGCCCAGGCTGAAGGGGTGATCGGGGACGACGTTGACCCCCTGCGCCGTCGTGGCGACCAGGGCGCCGAGCTCGTCGGCCAGCTCGGCCAGGGGTGCTGCCGGCACCGGAGAGCCAGGCGTCGCGACCGGCCAGGACCAGTGGCCGACGGGCGGCGGCCAGTCGCCGGACCACCTGCTCGACCACGGCCGGGTCGGCTGACGGTTTCGTAGGCGTCATCGCCGTGGACGGGGCGGACCCGGTCTCCTCGCCGTCGCCCGCCTCCGCCGTGGCCAGGTCGTACGGGTTCGCGAGGACGACGGCGGTCCGCTGCTCAAGAGCGTGCGCGACAGCACGCGTCGTGATGGCGAAGGGCGCGCCGGCGGTGACGGTGAACGTCGCAGCGCCCACGGCGGCGGCGATCGCCACCTGGTCCACGTCCCCAGGGCGGAAGCCCGTCGTCGGGTCATCCCCGACGACCGAGCCCCTGAGCCGACGGCTGATGGATCGTCGTCACAGCGATGACGAATGCGATTCTCTCGTCAGGGCGGCGAGGTTCCCCCCGTTTCGTGTGCGGTCAGTGGTGGCTTCGGTCGCCGCTGGCCGGGTGGTCCGGTGCGACTCACGCGCGAAGCACGCCGACGAGTGGCGTCGATGCCCTCACGGGTGCCTGCGCGCGGCCTTGGCCGGCTGCATTCCCCAAAAGAGGTTGTCTGTTAGGCAACACTTATGAGCTTTACCTGGACAGGTGATCGCCGCCACAGTGGTCCGAGGTGTGCAGACGTCGACGAGGGGGCTGCCCAACATGACCGTGCGAGCCAGCGAAGTCCGGCCGGTCCCTCCCGCTGGTTGGGTGACCGTCCCAGACCCGCGTGACGACGCCTTCCGGTTCCTGGCCCGCTCCGTGGCGCCGGTCGGCGTCCCGGATCCGCCGATGTCGATCACCTCGCCGATGATCGAACTGGTCGGCCGGGGTGGGGCGCCGACGTCCTCCTGGCACGGCGACCGCACTTCGGTCAGCCTGGCCGCGGTCGAGTCGGGCTTCGAGAACCTGCACGACGGCGAGGCGCTGCGCTCGGTGATGGTGTCCCGATGACCGTCCCGCGCATCGACAAGGCCGTCGTCTCCGGGGTGTTCAGCCTCGACGGGCAGGACTTCGACGTCGACAACAACGTCTGGCTGGTCGGGGACGACGACGAGGTGATCGTCGTCGACGCCCCGCACGATGCCGCGCCGATCTTCGCGGCGGTGGCCGGCCGGACGGTGACCGGGATCGTGCTCACCCACGGCCACAACGACCACATCACCGCAGCCGTCCGGCTGCGCGAGGCCACCGGGGCACCGATCTGGCTGCACCCGGACGACCGGATGCTGTGGGACGTCGTCTACCCCGACACCGCACCGGACCGCGATCTGGTCGACCGCACCCGGCTCACCGTTGGCGGCATCCACCTGGACGCACTGCACACCCCGGGCCACTCGCCGGGCAGCACCTGCCTGCACGCGGCCGACCTGGGCACCGTCTTCACCGGCGACACGCTCTTCTGCGGCGGGCCGGGGGCGACCGGCCGTTCCTACAGCGACGAGCCGACCATCCTCAGCTCCATCCGGACCCGGCTGTTCACCCTGGACGGCGCCACCGTGGTCAAGACCGGCCACGGCGACGACACCACGATCGGCGCCGAGGTCGGCCTCCTCTCTTCAGCCGTCGCTGGAGACGACCGTCCCCCCGGGCAGCAGCTCGATCAGCAGTCGCGCTAGGCCGTGGTCCGCGATGGTCACCACCACGACGTCCCCGCTGTCCGCGGGGACGCGCACCGGCCGGTGCAGCAATAAGACGGCAACCGCGAGGTGCCGGAGTGAACGCCGGGGGACGCAACCTGGGCGCGACCCAGAGGGCCCAGCGTGCCGGGACGCGAGTGCCGTCCAGCGCCGTGGGGGCTGCCCCGACATGACGACGATGTCACGACTACGACGAAGAGGTCATCAGTGTCCGACTCCGCAGTGACCACGCTCAACCCCACGACAGCTGCTGAACGCAGGCGGGTGGCCACCGCGACCGTCGTCGGTACGACGATCGAGTGGTACGACTTCTTCATCTACGCGAATGCCGCCGGTCTGGTGTTCGCGCAGACCTACTTCGCGCCCGCCGGGGAGTCGACGGCCATTCTGCTGTCGTTCGCGACCGTGGGCCTGAGCTTCCTCTTCCGGCCGCTCGGCGCGGCCCTCGCCGGGCACTTCGGGGACAAGATCGGGCGCAAGCGCATGCTGGTGCTCACGCTCCTCCTCATGGGCGGGTCGACGACCCTGATCGGGCTGGTGCCGACCTACGCCCAGATCGGCGTTGCCGCCCCCGTCCTGTTGCTCCTCCTGCGCATCGTCCAGGGGATCTCGGCGGGCGGGGAGTGGGGTGGAGCCGTGCTCATGGCGGTCGAGAACGCACCAGCCAAGAAGCGGGGCATGTACGGCGCATTCCCGCAGATCGGTGTGCCCATCGGCATGCTGCTCGCCTCCGGCATGCTCGCCCTGATGAGCGGGGTGATCGCTCCGGGTCAGGCGTTCCTCGACTGGGGTTGGCGGGTGCCGTTCCTGCTGAGCATCGTCCTGCTGTTCGTCGGCGTGATGATCCGCCGCAAGGTCGACGAGAGTCCGGTGTTCAAGGAGATCGCCGCGAGGGGTGCGACGACCCGCGTTCCGGCCGTGCGGCTCTTCCGCCGCCACTTCCCGCTGGTCATCCTCGCCGCGCTCACGTTCGCGGGGAACAACGCGGCCGGGTACATGACCACCGGGGGGTTCATCCAGAACTACGCCACCGACCCCACAGGACCGGTCGGGCTCGAACGGACCCCGGTCCTCGTCGCCGTGGCCTTCTCAGCTGTCGTGTGGCTCGGCACCACGTGGGCGGGTGGTCTCATCTCCGACCGGATCGGCCGGCGGAACACCTACCTTCTCGGGTTCTCCTGCCAGCTCCTCGCGGTCTTTCCGCTGTTCGCGCTCGTCAACACGGGGCGCGTCGGGCTCCTCGCGCTCGGCCTGGCGCTCTTCAGCATCGGGACCGGTCTCAGCTACGGGCCGCAGGCGGCGTTCTTCTCGGAGTTGTTCCCCGCGTCCATCCGCTACTCGGGTGTGTCCATCTCCTACGCCCTGGGGTCTATCCTGGGCGGTGCCTTCGCGCCGCTCATCGGCACCGCTCTCGTCCAGCGCACCGGCACGGTCTACTCCGTCGGGTGGTACCTCATCGGGATCACGCTGGTGGCCATGTGTGCCACGGCGCTCATCCGCGACCGCCGCGGGATCGCGCTCGGGCCGGAGAACGAGGAGGAGCAGGCCCAGAATCCGATCTACGGTCTGCGCCACGCTGACACGGCGCGTGCCTGACCGGCGGTGACCCGTCAGGTGACTGTGCCCAGCGAGAGCCACGGCGCCGGCCCTGTCGTCGCTGCCCTGCTCGGGAAGCTCCCCGGCCGGGTGGAGACATCTCCGGGCGTGTTGGAGCAGTACCGGCGGGACCGGTCGGGTCAGGTCAGCCCGGGCCTTCCCCTCTGCGTGGTGACCGCCAGATCGGTAGAGGACATCCAGGAGACCTGCCGGATCGCCAGCGCACACGGCGTCCCGGTCGTGACACGAGGGGCAGGCACCGGCCTGGTCGGCGGTGGGATCGCCGGGGTCGGCGAGATCGTGTTGTCCACCCGGGCCATGGACCGCGTCCTGCGGATCTCCGTGGAGAACCGTCTCGCCGTCGTCGAGCCGGGGGTCATCAACGCCGAGCTCAACAGGCAGCTGGCGGAGCGAGGGCTGTGGTGGGCCCCCGATCCGGCCAGCCGGGGGATCTCCACCGTCGGCGGAAACGTCGCCACCAACGCCGGCGGCCTGCTCTGCGCCAAGTACGGCGTGACCCGCGAATCCGTCCTCTCGCTCAAGGTCGTCCTGGCCGACGGGCGGCTGATCAGCGTCGGTCACGACACCGTCAAGGGCGTCACCGGGCTGGACCTGTGTGCGCTCATGATCGGGTCCGAGGGGACGCTGGGGGTGATCGCGGAGTGCACGCTGAAGTTGCGGCCCCTCGTCCGCGGCCCGGTGGCGACCATCAGCGCCTACTTCTCCTCGGTCGAGCAGGCTGCACGGGCCGCCGCTGCGGTCGTCGCGGCGGGCCTGACCCCGGCGGTGATGGAGCTGCTGGATCGTCGGACGCTGGAGTGCGTGAGCCGCTACAACGGCCTCGACCTCCTGGCGCGCGGCGACTCCCTGCTCCTGGTGCAGACCGACGGCACGGGAGCGGTCGCGGAGGCGGAGGCGGTGCACGCGCTCGTAATGGCCGCCGGAGCGGTGGCGGAGGTCACGACGGACCCTGAGGAATCCGCACGGCTGATGGCCGTGCGCCGCGAGGCGTTCCCCGCCATCGAGAGCCTGGGCACGCTGCTGGTGGAGGACGTCGCCGTCCCGATGGACCGGATGAGCGCCATGTTCAAGCGGATCCGGGAGCTCGAGGACCGCTACGACGTGATCATCCCGACGGCCTGCCACGCGGGGGACGGCAACTTGCACCCTGCCTTCGCCTTCCCCGGCGACGAGGTACCGGAGGTGGTCTGGAAGGCAGCGGAGGCGCTGTTCGAGTACGCGTTGGAGCTCGGCGGGACCCTGTCCGGGGAGCACGGGATAGGCCTGCTCAAGCGCCAGTGGCTGAAGGACGAGCTCGGTGACGCCCAGATGGCGATCCAGCGGCAGATCAAGGCCGCCTTCGACCCCGCCGGGATCCTGAACCCAGGCAAGGTCTTCCCGCCGCAGGGCTGAGCAGCCGAGCCGGCCCGCGGGCGGGGCCGGTCGACGGTGGTCCGCCCTCTCGACCGGTTGGCCGGCTGGGCCCGCTCCGAGTGCGACGGCGTCCACGTCCTCGAGCAGCTCGTCCGTGGCGCGGGTGTGACGACGGCGAGCCGGTCACCTCGCACCACGAACGATCCGCACGTCAGCTCGCGGTGCTCCGCGCCAGGAAGACGGACTCGAAGAACGCGCCCAGCCGGTCCGTCGCCGGCAACGGCAGCACGTCAGCGACGTACTGGTCCGGCCGGACGACCACCACGGCGCCATCCCGGTCGACGCCCCGGAGCTCGAAGATGTCCTGCTGGGGGTCGACGGCGTAGACCTTCTCGTAGTCGCGGAGGCCGAACGGGCCGACGCGCGGGAGGAACGCCTCGGGCACCGAGCGCATGTCCACGTCCTCGAAGGGCTGCTGGTAGACCACCTTGACGTGGAACCAGGCATCGACGTCCGCGCCGTCCGGGGTGTGCATGACGACGGGCGACTCGGGGGAGTGCGCGAGCCACTCCGCGAAGTCGGTCAGCGCTGATGGCTGTCCGGGCGCGGCCGCGTCCGCGAACGCGTAGATGCGCCACCGCCCGTCGGCGCGGGCGTGGTGGCCGAGCTGCGCGGGGTTGGCGTCGCAGACCCGGACGACCGGCGCCGACCGGAAGCGCTTGCCGAGCGTGAACCCGGTGGCGCGGGCCTGGTGCTCCGGGTCGGCGACGATGACCGAGGGCTCGTACTGGGTCATGAAGCCCGCCGGGAACTCGAAGGTCTTCACGTAGAAGTCCTCGAGCTCGGAGGGGTCGGCGAGCGCTTCGGGCTTCGTCGCCATCAGCGTCGACCACTGCTTGTCGAAGTCGATGAGGTCCTTGGCGACCACCCGGCGCTCCGCGGCGTAGGTGCTCAGCAGCGATGCGGGGCTGCGGCCGTCGAGCACGTGGCCGAGCTTCCAGGCCAGGTTGAAGCCGTCCTGCATGGACACGTTCATCCCCTGCCCGGCCTTGGCGCTGTGCGTGTGGCAGGCATCGCCGGTGATGAACACACGCGGCGCGCGGGAGAGGGTGTCGCCCAGCGGTGGGTCGTCGAACCTGTCGGCGAGGCGGTGGCCGACCTCGTAGACGCTGTGCCAGGCGACGTGCTTCACGTCCACCGTGTAAGGGTGCAGGATCTGGTTCGCCCTGGCGATGATCTGCTCGATCGTCGTCCTGCGGACCGCGCCGTTGTCGTCCGGGGACACCTCGCCCAGGTCGACGTAGAAGCGGTCGAGGTGACCGCCCTCGCGCGGGATCAGCAGGATGCTGCCGCCGTCCTCGGGACTGGATGGCGCACTTGGTGCGGATGTCGGGGAAGTCGGTGACGGTGAGGACGTCCATCACGCCCCACGCGTGCAGCGCCTAGTCACCGGCGAGCGTGCCCCCGATCGCCTGGCGCACGGCGCTGCGCGCGCCGTCGCAGCCGACCACGTACTTCGCGCGCACGGTGCGCGTCTGTCCCTCCCGCGGGCCGCTGCTGTGGCGCAGGGTGACCGTGACGGGGTGCTCGCCGCCGTCGGCGACCTCCACGCCGACGAACTCCAGGCCGAAGTCGGGCCTCAGCCGGGCCGGGGAGTTGGCCATGAACTCGGCGAAGTAGTCCTGCACGCGCGCCTGGTTGACGATCAGGTGGGGGAACTCGCTGACCCCGGCCGGGTCGTCAGGAGTCCGCTTCGCGCGCACGATGTGCGACCGGAGGCCGGCGGGGCCCCCGCACCAGCCGCTCGTCCACCTGTCCGTCCGGTCAGCACACCCGGCTCAGTACGAGGCGCGCTCGATCCCGTCTGCCGCGGGCACCCAGCGTGCGGCCAGGGCTTCCGAGCCGCGCGCCAGGAGCGCGACGTCGGCGCCGACGAGGACGAACGACGCTCCTGCGTCCAGGTAGGACTGAGCGAAGGTCGGGTCGAAGGCGTTCACACCGGCGGGGGTGCTCGTGGAGCGGATCGCCTCCAACGCCCGTAGCACGGCGGCGGTGACGTCCGGATGCGTCTGCTGACCGAGCAGGCCCATCGATGCGGCCAGGTCGGAGGGCCCGACGAACACGCCGTCGATGCCGTCGACCGCCGCGATCGCCGCCGCGTTGTCGACGCCGCCCGCGGTCTCCACCTGGACGAACACCGAGACGTAGGCGTCAGCGTCGGCGAGATAGCCGTCCACGCGGTTCCACCGGGCCGAGCGGGCGAGCGCCGACCCCACGCCGCGGCGGCCGCGGGGTGGGTAGCGCACGGCGTCGACGACCGCCTGGGCTTCGGCAGCCGAGGAGATCATCGGCACGAGGATGTTCTGCGCGCCGAGATCCAGCACCTGCTTGATCGTGACCACGTCGCCGATCGGCACGCGCACCACCGGCGTGACCGGATAGGCCGCCACCGCCTGCAGCTGCGCCAGCACCGCCTCGAGCCCGTTGGGGGAGTGCTCCATGTCGATGAGGACCCAGTCGAGGCCGGCACCGGCGCAGATCTCCGCGACGAGCGGTGAACCCGAGCTCACCCACATGCCCGCGAGCGGCCGGTCCGACCGGCCGAGTCGATCACGGAACGTCGGACTCAGACGAAGCGGCATGCGATCGACCCCATCGTCCCGTAGTCGCACACGACGCTGTCGCCGCGGGAGACCCACATCGGTCGGGTGAACGACCCGGCGAGGACGATCTCCCCCGCACCGAGGCCGGCCCCGTGCTGTGCGAGCTTGTTCGCCAGCCATGCCACACCGACGCCGGGGTGGCCGAGGACGCCGGCCGCGACACCGGTCTCCTCGATGGTCTCGTTGCGGTAGAGCAGCGCGGAGATCCACCGCAGGTCGACGTCGTCGGGGCGTTTGGGCGTGCCCCCCAGCACCATCCCGCCGTAGGCGGCGTTGTCGCTGATGGTGTCGACGATGGTGCGACCCTCGAGCTCGATGTGCGAGTTCAGCACCTCGAGCGCGGGCGTGACGTACTCCGTCGCCCGCAGCACGTCGAACAGGGTGCAGTGCGGCCCCTCGAGCGGCTCGCTCAGCACGAACGCGAGCTCGACCTCGATGCGCACGTTCGAGTACGCGTCGAACGGGATCTGTGCGCCGCTCTCCCACACCGTGTCGTCGAACATGACGCCGTAGTCCGGCTCCGTGATGCCCGTCGCCTGCTGCATCGCACGGGAGGTGAGACCGATCTTGCGTCCCACCAGCCGGCGGCCGGCCGCCAGGCTCTTGTCGCGCCAGACCCCCTGGATGGCATACGAGTCCTCGACGGTGGCGTCGGGGTACCTCGCCGTGATCCGCGGGATGACGCGGCGTTCACGATCCGCGTCGGCCAGTTCATCGGCGATCGCGGCGATCACCTCGGCTTCGAGCATGCGTCGACTCCTCCTGGTGGAACGGGTCAGAGCTGGTTGCCCAGCTTGTACTCGCCCTGCTTCCAGGTCGGCATCGACTCCTCACCCTCGCTCGGACGCGTGTAGGAGAACCCGTCGGCGCCGATCGTCACCGCCATCTCCGAGTTCTCGGTGCGGGCGACGACAGGCTGGGGATTGCCGTCGAGGTCGAGCACGAGGGAGGCCTCGGTGTACCAGGAGGGCACGACCGGGTTGCCCCACCAGTCGCGGCGCTGGTTGTCGTGGACGTCCCAGGTGACCACCGGGTTGTCGGGGTCGCCGGTGTAGTAGTCCTGCGTGTAGATCTCGACGCGGTGACCGTCGGGGTCGCGGAGGTAGAGGTAGAACGCGTTGGAGACGCCGTGACGGCCAGGGCCCCGCTCGATGGCGTCAGAGCGCCGCAGTGCGCCGAGCTTGTCGCAGATCGCGAGGATGTTGTGCTTCTCGTGCGTGGAGAACGCGACGTGGTGCATGCGCGGTCCATCGCCGCCGGTCATGGCGGTGTCGTGCACGGTGGGCTTGCGCCGCATCCACGCCGCGTACACGGTGCCCTCGTCGTCCTGGATGTCCTCGGTCACGCGGAACCCGAGGGTCTGCATGTAGGCCACGGCACGCGGCACGTCGGGGGTCACCTGGTTGAAGTGGTCGAGGCGGACGAGCGCGCCCGGCGTGTACAGGTCGTAGCGCCACGCGAGCCGCTCGACGTGCTCCACGTCGTGGAAGAACTCGTACGGGAACCCGAGCGGGTCCTCGACGCGCACCGAGTCGCCGATGCCCTTGGTCCAGCCCTCGGCGCGACGTTCGACCCGGCAACCGAGCTCGGTGTAGAACGCGACGGCCTTGTCCAGGTCCTCGGGCGTGCGCACGCGGTAGGAGAACGCGGCGACCGCGGCCACCGGACCCTTGCGCAGCACGAGGTTGTGGTGGATGAACTCCTCCATCGAGCGGAGGTAGACGCTGTCCTCGTCCTCCTCGGTGACCACCAGGTCGAGCACGTCGACGTAGAACTGACGCGAGGCCGCCAGGTCGGTCACCACGAGCTCCATGTAGGCACAGCGCAGGACGTCCGGCGGCGCCGCCTGCGGCGTGGCGATGGGGTTGTCGCTGTGGATGGGCGCTTCCTGCGAGACGTAGAAGCCCGAGGACGTGAGGGTGCGGTCGTTGGCGCGGGTCATGTCGGCGTCCTTGCTCGAGTAGGGGGTTCGGAGGTCCGGGTTCAGCTCAGCGGAGTTCCGGGTCGTCCAGCGACGGCTCGGGGTGCTCTTGCTTGCCGAAGGTCGGGTTGTGCACCTTGCCGAGCGTGATGTGCACCGCCTGCTGGTCGGTGTAGAAGTCGATCGAGCGGTAGCCGCCTTCGTGACCGAGCCCCGAGGCCTTGACGCCACCGAACGGGGTGCGCAGGTCGCGCACGTTGTTCGAGTTGAGCCACACCATGCCGGCCTCGACGGACTGGGCGAAGTTGTGCGCGCGCTTGAGGTCGTTCGTCCAGATGTAGGCGGCGAGGCCGTACCTGGTGTTGTTCGCCAGGGCGAGCGCCTCCTCGTCGGTGTCGAACGGCGTGATCGCGACGACCGGGCCGAAGATCTCCTCCTGGAAGATGCGGGCGTCCGGGGCGACGTCGGCGAACACCGTCGGGGCCACGAAGTTGCCCGCGTCGAAACCCTCTGGACGCCCACCGCCGGCGACGAGGCGAGCCTCGGTCTTGCCGATCCCGACGTAGCTCATCACCTTGTCGTAGTGCTCGGGGTGCACGAGGGCGCCGACCTCGGTGTCCGGGTCGTGCGGGTAGCCGACCTTGACCCGCTTGGCCTGCGCGGCGTAGCGCTCGACGAACTCGTCGTACACGTCCCGCTGCACGATGATCCGGCTGCCGGCGGTGCAGCGCTCACCGTTGAGCGAGAAGACGCCGAAGATGGTCGCGTCGATCGCGGCGTCCAGGTCGGCGTCGGCGAAGACGACCGCCGGCGACTTGCCGCCGAGCTCCATCGACAGGCCCTTGAGGAACGGCGCGGCGTTGCCGAAGATGATCTGCCCGGTGCGGCTCTCGCCGGTGAAGGAGATCAGCGGCACGTCGGGGTGCTTCACCAGCGCGTCGCCGGCGTCCTCGCCGAGGCCGTTCACGAGGTTGAAGACGCCCTTCGGTACCCCGGCCTCCTCGAAGATCCCCGCCCACAGCGACGCGGACAGCGGCGTGAACTCGGCGGGCTTCAGCACGACGGTGTTGCCGGTCGCGAGCGCCGGACCGAGCTTCCACGACGAGAGCATGAACGGCGTGTTCCACGGCGTGATCAGCCCCGCGACGCCGATCGGCTTGCGGTTGACGTAGTTGATCTGGCGGCCGGGCACCTTGAAGGTGTCGTCCGCCTGGGCCACGATCAGGTCGGCGAAGAACCGGAAGTTCTCGGCCGCCCGGCGTGCCTGCCCGAGCGCCTGGGTGATCGGGAGGCCGGAGTCGAACGACTCGAGCTCCGCGAGCCGGGCGTCGCGGGACTCGACGATGTCGGCGACGCGGTGCAGGACTCGCGAGCGGTCGCGGGGGAGCATCCGGGGCCACGGTCCCTCGGCGAAGGCTCGGCGGGCGGCGGCGACAGCCCTGTCGATGTCGGCTTTCTTGCCGGCGGCGGCCTGCAAGTACACCTGGTTCGAGACAGGGTCCAGCACGTCGAACGTGTCGCCGTCCGCCGAGTCGACGAACTCGCCGTCGATGTAGTGCTGGATGCGGGTGGGCAGGTCGGCGGGGACGTGGCGTTCCGCGCCGAGCGTGGCGATGTTGGTCATGGGGTCTCCCGGATATGGGTGAAGAGGCTGCAGGCCTCATCGGGGTGTTCGTGCGGCATGGAACTGCGGGGCGTCACCGACCGGGGTCTGCGTGCGACCTGTTCGGGCCGCTGGACGGCCTCATGGCGTCGGTGTGTGAACCTGCTGGAGGGCCTCGTCGTAGCGGGCGCGCCAGTGGGCGTTCATGGGAAACAGCCCGTCCACCGGGTGTCCCTCCGCGACCCGGGCGGCAACCCAGGCGTCTTCGTCCTCCTGGGCGAGGGCCGCGTCGACGACCTCCTCGACGAGCGTGGGCGGGATGACGATCACCCCGTCGGCGTCACCCACGACGACGTCGCCGGGCTGGACGGTCGTGCCGCCACAGCCGATCGTGACGTCGACGTCCCACGGCACATGACGTCGGCCGAGGACGGCGGGATGCGCGCCGCTGGTGTAGACCGGGATGCCGACCGCGGCGACGGCCTCGTAGTCGCGCACTCCGCCGTCGGTCACGATGGCGGCTGCCCCGCGGGCGTGGGCACGGATGGCGAGGATGTCCCCGAGCGTTCCGGAGCGGGTCTCCCCGCGTGCCTCGATGACGATGACCTCACCTTCGCCCACCGCGTCGAAGGCGCGCTTCTGTGCGTTGTAGCCGCCTCCGTGGGAGGCGAACAGGTCCTCCCGGTGGGGGACGAAGCGCAGCGTGCGGGCGGTCCCGACGACCTTCCGGTCCGGGTGCATCGGGCGGACACCGTCGATCGTGACGTCGTTCAGACCCCGCTTGCGCAGCTGCTGGGACAGGCCGGCGACGGGTGCCTTCTCCAGCTTCGCCCGCAGCTCCGGGGTCAGGACGCCGGGGGCTGAGGCCGCCGAGGAGGCGATCGGCTCAGCGGGGAGTCCGGCGGCCTCGCGCGACCCCCACGCCTCGGCGCGCTGTGTGTCGTCCACCGCGGGAAGCGACCCGAGTGAGGCGTCGAACGACGCCGTGCCCTGGACCACCGTGGTGACGAGCCGTCCTGAGCTCGGTGCACCGGCCACGCCCGGCGCGTCGACCTCGACCTCGACGACGTCCCCGGGAGCCACGACGGAGGAACCCGCGGGCGTGCCGGTGAGGATGACGTCCCCGCTCTCCAAGGTGAAGTGCTGCGACAGGTCGGCGACCATCTGCGGGAACGTGAAGAGCAGCCCGGCGGTGGTGTCGTCCTGGGCGATCTCGCCGTTCACCCACACGCGCACGCGGAGCGCATCAGGGGGCACGATCCGCGCGTCGATGAGCTCGGGACCGATCGGGGTGAAGCCGTCGCCGCCCTTGGACCGGACGTTCGACCCACGGTCGTTCGCGCGCAGGTCGTACAGGCCGAAGTCGTTGCTCGCGGTCACCCACGCGACGTGCGACCACGCGTCACCGGCCGACACCCGGCGGGCCGGCTCGCCGATGACCAGCGCGACCTCGCCCTCGAAGGCAAGGAGTTCGGTTCCCTCGGGACGCTCGATCGAGCCGCCGGATGCCGCCACCGAGCTCGACGGCTTGAGGAAGTACGAAGGATGAGCCGGCCGCCGGCCGCGTTGGTCGGCGCGTGACGGATAGCTGAGATGGACGGCGATGATCTTCCCTGGCCGACTGGGAAGGCCCGCGAAACGTGGGTCCACAGCGTGCGCCTCGTTGCTGATGTGAGTCGTCATTCGCTCCCCTTGGATCGTATCTGAAATCGTATATGGTCCCCTCGGACCGGTCAAGCCACCCCCAGCGACTTCACGACAGGGAAGTCCGACGACGAAGGAACGCTGCCATGAGCGAGAGCCGCGAATCCGTTCTGCTGGCCGATGTGCCCGATGGACTGTTCATCGGAGGCGAGTGGCGTGCTGCCGAGGGCGGCAGGACGCTGAAGGTGTTCGACCCTGCTACGGGCGAAGTCGTGAAGGAGATCGCGGACGCGTCCGTCGCCGACGGCAAGTCGGCGCTCGATGCTGCCCACGCAGCCTTCCCCGCATGGTCGCGCACACCCCTCCGGGAGCGGGCGGAGCTGCTCCGCCGCACCTTCGACCTGCTGCAGGAGCGCAAGGAGGACTTCGCGCTGCTGATGACGATCGAGATGGGCAAACCGCTCGGCGAGGCCCGGGGCGAGGTCGCCTACGGGGGCGAGTTCGTCCGGTGGTTCAGCGAGGAGGCGGCGCGGATCCAGGGCCGCTACGGGCCGAACCCCGAAGGCACCGGCCGAATGATCGTCTCGCAGCACGCGCTGGGTCCGTGTTACCTGATCACCCCGTGGAACTTCCCCCTGGCGATGGCCACCCGCAAGATCGCCCCGGCGCTCGCAGCGGGCTGCACCGTCGTGATCAAGCCGGCGGAGCTGACGCCGCTCACGACGCTCTACTTGGTCAAGCTGCTCCAGGACGCCGGGCTACCGAAGGGCGTGGTCAACGTGATCACGACGAGCAACTCCGGCCAGGTGTCGGAGCCGATCATCCGCGACCCGCGGCTGCGGAAGCTGTCGTTCACCGGCTCCACCCCGGTCGGCCAGAAACTGTTGGCGCAAGCCGCCGAGGGCGTGCTGCGCACCTCGATGGAACTGGGTGGCAACGCGCCGTTCGTGGTCTTCGACGACGCCGACCTCGACAAGGCTGTCGACGGGGCCCTCGCGGCGAAGTTCCGAAACATCGGCCAGGCGTGCACGGCCGCCAACCGCTTCCTCGTGCATCGCTCCGTCGCCGACGAGTTCGCGGCCAGGGTGACCGAGCGTGTCAAGGCCATGCGCATCGGTCGGGGCACGGAAGACGGCGTTGTCATCGGGCCGCTCATCGATGACCGGGCCGTGGCGAAGGCCGACGCGCTCGTCACCGATGCGGTCGAGCGGGGCGCGACACTGCGGACCGTAGGGAAGTCGGTCGCCGGTCCCGGCACCTTCTACGAGCCCACCGTCGTCTCCGACGTCACGTTCGGATCGGACCTCCTCCGCGAGGAGATCTTCGGCCCGGTGCTCGCGATCGTTCCCTTCGACGACGAGGACGAGGCGGTGCGCCTCGCCAACGACACGGAGTACGGCCTCGTCTCCTACGTCTACACCGAGAGCCTCGCCCGCGGGCAGCGAATGATCGATCGCCTCGAGACGGGGATGATGGGCCTCAATGTCGGAGTCCTGTCCAACGCCGCCGCTCCCTTCGGTGGGTGGAAGCTCTCCGGCCTCGGCCGCGAGGGCGGCGCGGAAGGCATCAAGGAGTACCTCCAGACGAAGTACACGCTGACCGGAGACCCCTTCGCCTGAGTGGGGCGGTCACAGCGGCGGCGGATGGCGGAACTGACCGTCCGTCGCCGCTACGACCGGACGGCGTACTCGGCGGCCATGCTCGGGTCTCTTCGCACCCAATCGCGACCTCGCTGGGCACTGGGCACCGGTGCTCTCCTCTCCGCCGGCCGGTGACCAGTCGGCTCATCCAGGACCCCGCAGGGCGCGCTGGCCATGGAGAGCGAGGCCCGGTGCGCAGTTGGGACACGTCGGCGAGCCGGAGCCGGTCGGGAGCGACCGCGATGGTGTTCGGTCTCACGACAGCGGCAGCCGCCGCGCGACGGCACTCGCCGATCAGCGCGAAGGGCTGCTAGAGCACTCCCCGGAGACGCGTACGGGGCGAACTGCCCGCGGTGAATTTCGTATATCATTACGTCGTGGCCGCGATCGTCGTCCGTGAGGACGTTCCTGGGTGATGGTGAACGCTGTCGCGGATGTGCCGCCGAGCAAGGTCCAGCTCTCGTATCAGTGGATCCGTGAGCAGATCACGAGCGGTCACTTCACGCCGGGGTATCGGCTCGTGCTGGCTCAGATCGCCGGCGAGCTGGGAGTGAGCGTGGTGCCCGTCCGTGAGGCGGTCCGGCTACTCGAGGCCGAGGGCCTGGTCACCTTCGTGAAGAACGTCGGAGCACAGGTCGCCCTCGTCGATGAGGCGGAGTACATCCACACGATGCAGACGCTGGCCCTCGTCGAGGGGTACGCCACTGCATTGGCCGCCCCACTGCTGTCCCCGGACACCATCGCTGCAGCGCGCGAGGTCAACGACCAGATGCGGGCATGCCTCGATGACTTCGACCCGCATCGCTTCACGGAGATGAACCGGGCGTTTCACTCATTGCTGTTCGATCACTGTCCGAATCCGCATGTGCAGGATCTCGTCGGGCGTGGCTGGAGCAGGTTGGCTGCGCTGCGTGACTCCATCTTCGGCTTCGTCCCCGGAAGGCCACCCGCCAGCGTGGCTGAACACGAGGAGATCCTCGAGGTGATCGAGCGGGGAGCAGACGCGGTGGAGATCGAGCTCACTGCGCGGCGGCACCGCACAGCGACCTTGGAGGCTTTCCTGAGCGCCCGGGCCGGAGGAGAAGGGCAGCACACGGCCGGTGGGGGCATGACGCGGGGCGGCAGCATCCGCTAGGGGGAACCCGGGTCTGGGTCCTGGCCCACTCAGCCACCCGCCACTGCGCCGTCACCGGTCTCTTTGAGAAGTGGTTGTGCTACCTGGCGGCTCAACCGTCGCAGCACGAGCCTTCGACGGGCCGTGTGTGTTCTCCACCGAGTACGCCCTGATCACGATCACCGTCTACCAGTACGTCCACCCCGGCATTGGCGGCCAGGCGGCGGCCGGGCCGGTGCGAGCGCGGCGAAGTATCAGACGGGTATCGGGACGGCACCACAGGCCCCGACAACAGGACACCTGGGGCTCTTGACCTGAAGGGTCCCGCGGGTGAACACCTGTGCGAGTAGGACTTCAACGACCTCACGCACGGGTTACGGCTCCAACTTGAAGGCAGCCTCCGGCCTGTCGCCGCGGGAGTCCAACGGGGCGCGCTTGACCGCCATTGCTCCTCGTCCGGGACAGGTCGCCTCCGTTCGTGGGCGCCCCGCAGATGACTTGACCTGCGCAGGATGCACAGCAGCGACCGTCGACGAACTGACTTCGCACGTTCGGGGCTACAGGGTCCCGAGACTCCGTGGTGTGGTGATCGCGGGGTGCGCTTGTCCCGGTGAGGACGTCGACCTAGCGTCATGATCCTCCGGATGTCGGTCAGGAGGTCGGCGGCCGAAGGTATAGGAGCGTGGTCAGGAACGATGCGACGAGCTGCGAGGACGGAGAACTGCCGGATCAGCGCAGTGAGATCAACCAGGGCCGTTGGCCCAGCTGGGCGCAGCAGTGACACCGCGTCGCAAGTCGTCCTCACCCTGCTGGGGTCACAGTGAAGTCCGTCCGGGAGGCGGCCGCGCGGCAGGCCCCTGCGGCGCTCTTCCACGGCCGGCTCGGGCCGTCGGCTGCATGGTGGCTGATCTCGGCCTTGCTGGCGGCCACAGGTAGGCGCCGGGGCCGCCGAGCGGCGATGCGCGGCCTGGCCTCGGTGGTGGCCACGGACGCGTTGCTCCAGCGGTCCGGCTCGGGCGCCGAGCGCCGGCCACGCCGGTTCGGTAGGGCACTGCTCTCGCACACCCGGACCGTCGCCGGGTCCCCGTCCCGGCACGCTGCCGCGGCTGCCGCCTTCGTCGTCGGGGTCGGGACGACCGAGCCGGTGCTCGGGCTGCCGACGACCGGCCTCGCGGTGACCCTCCTGCGGCGCCGGCTGCGTGCCGGCGACGTAGGCGAGGTTCTCGCGGGTGGCGCACTGGGCGGCGCGGTCGCCATGACCGGCAGCCGACTCTTCCCCTCCCGGACACCCAGCCCCGTCCGCACGGTCCGGCCCCGCCCGGCGCCGCAGCCGCCCCGTCCGGACGGCGCTGGTGTCGTCATCCTCGTGAATCCACGTTCCGGCAGCGGCCGTGGCGGCCGACTGGGCGAGGCCGTGCGCAGCGCGCTACCCGCTGCCGACATCGTGACGCTGCAGCCAGGGGCCGACGTGCCCGGCGAGTTCCGTGAGGCCGCCCGACGAGCCGAGGTGCTCGGTGTCTGTGGCGGGGACGGCACCGTGGGCGCCGCGGCGCAGGTCGCCATCGATGCGGCCCTGCCCCTGCTGGTACTTCCCGGCGGCACGTTCAACCACTTCGCCGCCGATCTCGGGATCGACCGGATGGCCGACGCGCTGGCGGCGCTGCGCCGTGGCACGGCGGTCCGGATCGACGTCGGCCTGGCTGGAGAGCGGCTGTTCCTCAACACCTCCAGCCTGGGCAGCTATCCCGCGTTCGTCGCCACCCGCGAACGCTGGGAGGCCCGGGTCGGCAAGCCCGCGGCCGCGGTCATCGCACTGTGGTCCGCCGTTCGGCAGCAACGACCGCTGCGGCTGGCGGTCGACGGGCAAGAGCACGACGTGGCCATGATGTTCATCGGCAACGGCCGGTACCAGCCGCAGGGGTTCGCCCCCAGTTGGCGTCCCCGACTCGACGACGGGCGGCTGGACCTGCGCATGGTCACCGTGGCCGGCCGCGCGCCGCTGCTGCGGCTGGCCCTGTCCATCCTCACCGGCCGACTCGGCTACAGCCGCCTCTACATCGAGGACGACCCGGTCGATGTACACATCACCCGACCGGACGGCCCCGGCCTGCTGGCCAGTGACGGCGAGATCGCCCTCGGCCCCGCCGAGGTCGTCTACAAGAAACTCCCTCGTAGCCTGATCGCCTACCAACCGTCGGTCGGCACGCTCTTCGAGCGCTGAGCCGTCCGGCACGCTGGTCTCAGGCATCGGCCGGGGGGTGGCCGGGCGGGGCTGCTCGGCTTCCAGGCGCGGCCGTGCGCGGGTTCCCGCGGCTGTCAGCCGCGTTCGGTCACTGCCGGCGGCGTCGGCCGAGCGACAAGCCGATGGCGACGCCACAGCTGATCAGGCCGCCGACCGGGACGACGGGCGGGACACCGACGAGGAGTTGCCGGCGGGCGGGCCTGAGTTCGTGCACGGCCCAGCCTCGTCGTACCGCCCCTTCGAGCAGCCGCGGCTCGGGATTGACCGCGTGGGGATGCCCGACCGCGGCGAGCAGGTCCCGATCGTCATAGGAGTCGGAGTA
Source organism: Geodermatophilus sp. URMC 65 (assembly GCF_053502545.1). Classification (NCBI taxonomy): domain Bacteria; kingdom Bacillati; phylum Actinomycetota; class Actinomycetes; order Geodermatophilales; family Geodermatophilaceae; genus Geodermatophilus; species Geodermatophilus sp. URMC 65. Next base: position 946,737 of record NZ_CP199954.1, on the reverse strand, counting down.
CGCGTGGCTGCGTTCCAGCCCGATGCCCTGCTCGGCCGCGAGTACCCGAACGGCGGCCAGCGACACTGGGCCGTGCATCAAGCCGTCCGGGAGTCGACCGGTGAAATAGCCGTTCCCGTCCGTCTCGGCCCGTGTGCCGAGGGCGCCGTCGAGTTCCAGGGCCGCGGCGACCGGCCGCGCCAGCTCGATGGGGCTGGCGGTCACCAGGTAGACCAGGTCGCCGGCGGCGCGATGCGTGGCGATGATGCGGGCCACGTCGGGATACACCCTCGGGAGCACCTCCTGCGTCGCCAGGCGCCGGCTCCAGTCCTCGAGGTCGGCGCTCCTGAGGCCGGTGACGGCAGCCATCGTCTCTCGGCGCAGCCGGGCGCTCTGCTGCTCCCGTCCACCGAAGAAGACCTCCGCCACATGACGGGCGGTGAGGGTCAGGGCCTCTCCGATGGAGTACACGTCCCGGTCCCTCAGGTCACGGAACAACAGGGACAGCGAGGACCCGCTGATCAGCGTCCGGTCCAGGACCAGGAACGCTGCGGTCCTGGGCGCCGGCCCGCCGTCATCCACGTGCGGGCGTCCGACGGGCACGGTCACGAGGTCTCCTCGGAGCGGTGGTACGGGGTCACCGGCACCAAAACCTGCTCGGCGGGCGCGAAGCCCACAGGTCTCCCGGCTCGCTGCCAGGTCTCCGGATCGGCACCGGGCGGCAACCACTGCGAGCGCCAGATGCCGAGGGCGACGTCCAGGTCCTCCAGCGCCGGGCGCAGGTGCGCGGGGACCGAGGTGCGCAGGTGCTCGGCCCACAGGCGGACACGGAGGTCGCGGACGGCGGTCCCGTCGGTCACCAGGGCACAGCTCAGTTCGCTGTCCGTGCCGGCCATGGAGCGGCTGAAGAAGTTGGCCGACCCGACACAGGCGAAGGCGTCGTCGACCAGCACCAGCTTCGTGTGCACGGTGAGGTGCTGCACGCGGTGCATGACGACGTTGCTCCGCTGCGCAGGCGGGAGCCGCCGGATGACCTTGTGCCGCAGATCGCGGGTCACCGTGCGCTTGAGCTGGTCGACACCGCCGTCGGCTGGGTCCTTCCGACCGGAACCGACCAGGATCACCTTCACCCCACGAGCGGCGGCCTGCCGCAACGGCTCGTAGAGCTCCAGCCGCCGTCGGCCCCCGGGCATCTCGTGGAAGTACTGGTCCTCCAGGTACACGTAGCGGCGAGCCCCCGCGATGGCCGTGGCGAGGGTCCGGTAGACCTCCTGGACGCCCCCGTGCGGCAGCGTCGTCCAGCGCACCCTGTTCAGGCCGAACCACTCGTCGATCTTCCACGGACTGAACGAGCGCAGGACCTGGACGGCGTTGCCCTCCGCCGAGCGCGGCGGGGTCGCGGGCGCCGGTGGCACCTGCATCGGGTGCAGCGGCGGGTTGAGCACCACGAGTGACGCCGGCGGCAGGTACATGTACCGCCGCGGCAGCGTGGCGGTCTCCTGCCACCGCAGCCGGTAGTTCTCCCACACCCTCGCGGCCGCAGGGCCCGTGATGCGAGCAGCACCGTCGTGCCACCCCCACCGCTGTCCCTCGCTCCGCAACCGGTCGTGCGGCGTCGCGTCGTAGCGGCTGCTGACCAGGTCGATGCCACCGACGAACGCGCTGAGCTGTCCGCCGACGTGCAGCAGCACCAGCTTCTGGTGGTTGGAGCCGATGCCGGCTCCGGACCAGTCGAGCAGCACGCGATCCCGCAGCGGCGGGGCGAGCACCTCGGGCCGATCGGCCGGGAGCCACCCGCGCATCGCACGTGCGGTGAAGACATTGTCCCGGAAGGGGCCGACGCGCGGCCAGGGCAGCGAGCCGCTGAAGACCGCTCCGGTCAGCAGCACCCGCACGTCGACTCCGTCGGCCGCCTTCTCCGCCAGCAGATCCGCGATCGCCTGGTGACCCGGTTCTCCCACCGCTCGTCCCGTGAGATCCGTGTCCGCATCCATGTGCAGGCCGGAGAGGAACACGGAGTCTCCAGGGCCCGCGGCCGACAGGCCGGCGTGCAGTTGGCTGAAGTACTCCACTCCGTCCACGACCGCGTCCCAGGTCGAGTCGCCGGTGAAGACCGGGTTGTCGGGCGTGGACGGCGGCAGGTAACGCCGTGCCAGTTCCTCCAGCGAGGCGGCTGTGGCGATGACGAGGTCCCTTTCGCTCGGCCGGGCGTTCCTGGTGCGGCGTCCCGGCCCCGGCAGCGCGACGCCGATCGTGCAAGGGGGCTGCCTCGCCCGCAGCGAGCCGAAGCCCTACCGCAGGCTGCGGACCGTCCGCTTGACGAGGTCCGGTCCGACTCCGATGACCAGCACGAGGATGACCGCCAGTGCGACGGCCTGCCACTCCTCGTCGAAGACGGCGCCCCCGACGGCACCGAGGCCGGCGTACAGGACCGCCCAGGCGACCACGGCGATCCCGTCACCGGCGAGGAACCAGGGCCACGACTGCCGGGTCACCACCGCAGCGAGCATGACCGGGATCCGGCCGCCGGGGACCAGGCGCGAGAGGACGAGCGCCAACACCGGCCGCTGGCGCAGGCGCTGTTCCTCCGTCTGCTGCTTCTCCGGGGGAACCCGGCGGGCGTACCACCGGCGGATCGGCCCGCTGCCCCAGCGGAGCACGGCCAACAGCGCGGCGTCGCCCAGCAGCGCGCCGCCCGCCGCGGCGACGAGCACGAGCAGCAATCCGACGAGGGAGCCGTCGGTCACCGCCAGCGCCGCAGCGGCCCCGACAGCAGCTCCGGTGGGGACGACGGGCAGCAGCGCACCGATCGCCACGGTGACGAACACCACGACGTAGGTCACGACGTCGGCGCTCGTGGCGGCCACCGGCCGGTCTCACCAGGCGAGCACGGGCGACGCACTGGGTCACCCTACGGTCGAAGCCTTCGTCCGGCTCCGGGACGACCGGACGGACGGGGACCGGCTCGGCAAGCTTCGAACTCCTGCTCCGCTCGAGCACGACGAGGGCTGCCAGACGTGCACGAGTCGGCCGGCGAGCGGTGCCGTCCCGAACAGCAACACGGCAGGAGTGGTTCACGTCGATGCTGGTCGGGGCCGCTGGCTCGGTCGCCGGATGACGGGCGTCGACCATCTGGGCGCCCGGCACACGCATCTCAGCACGTGCCGAAGCTGACCCTGACGCCTGACGGGTGACCCCCGAGGACGAGCGGCAGGCTCCGCCCGCTGCAGCGGCACGCACGGGCTGGGAGCACGGGGCCTCGAGTCCGTCGGGCCTTCCGTGAATCCCGCGCCGACCGCCCCTCGTCGACACCGTCCCTCGTCGACACCGTCCCTCGTCGACACCGTCCCTCGTCGACACGGCCCCTCGTCGACACGGCCCGAAGCGGAGACAACGTGGCACCGACCCGTAGATGCTTGACACAGCAAGTAAAAGCCGTCTAGGTTTACTTGCATCTTCAAGTTACTGCTCGAGGGGTGCCTTTCGTGAACGTCGTCCACAGCAGCCGATCGCTCGTCGACCGGCTGCGCAGCGATGCGGGGTCGGCCCAGTTCGCCCGGTTCGTCGTCGTCGGCGGCCTCTCGAGCGCGGTGTACGCCCTCCTGTTCCTGGCCCTGGCCGGGTTCGGCGAGCAGCCGGCCATGGTCGCCGGATCGATCGCCTCCTCGGTGCTGGCCAACGAGTTGCACCGCCGGCTGACCTTCCACGCCGGCGAGCGGGTGACCTGGCAGGCCGCGCAGGCGGAGGGCGGCGCGCTCGTCGTCGCCGGGATGGTCCTGACCGGCCTCGCGCTGTACGGGTGGGACGCCGTGGCCGGTCCGGGCAGTGCGCTCACCGACCTGGCGGTCATCGCCACCGTCACCGCAGCGATCGGGCTCGTCCGGTTCGCCGCACTGCGCTGGTTGTTCCGGCCGTCCGCCCCGGCCCTGGCCCTGGCCTGAGCCCGCCGCCACTCCTGACGCACCGCCACTCCCGACCCACCGCCGGACGCGATCCCGCTGTCCGGATCCGCCCGTCCCTGTTCGAGGGAGCACGCCATGACCAGCAGCCCCGCCGTCACCACGCCCAGCGCCCCGGAGTCGACCGCACCCTCCGGAGCTCGGCACCCGCTCGCCGCCGCGATCGCGGTGGCCGCGGTCGGCTCCGCGGTCGTCAACTCCGTGATCGCCGCCATCGCCCGCGGTCCGCTGGCCGCCTCACCGGACTTCCAGCCGCTCATCGCGCCTGTCGTCCTGATGTGGACGGTCGTCGGCACCGTCGTCGGCGCGATCGGGTGGCGGCTCATCACGCGGCGCAGTGCCCACCCGGCGCGGCTGATGCACCGGCTGGTCCCCACGGTGGTCGTCGTCTCCCTCATCCCGGACCTCCTGCTGCTCGCCGCCGACTCGATGCCCGGCACCAGCGTTCCCGCCGTGTTCGCCCTCATGGCCATGCACGTCGCCACCGCAGCGGTCGCCGTCCCCGCCTACCAGCGGTTCCTGCCCGCCACCGACTGATCCGACGCGGGCGGGCCGGGTGGTCGGGCAGGCCCGCCCGGAGCCGCAGTCGACCCCGAAGCAGCCAGCGCTCGATCATGCTCGTGGGCTGTCATCGACCACACCGCCGGATCGGTGGCCGAGAGGTCTGCACCGTCACATGAGAAGAGGTGCCGTGGAAGCGGTCGAGGAGCCGCGGTGGCTGACCGCGGAGGAGCAGCAGACCTGGCTGGCCGTCGGCGCGATGGTCACCTGGCTGCCCGACGCGATCGACGCCCAGCTGCAGCATGACGCGGGCATCAGCCACTTCGAGTACCAGGTGATGGCGATGCTGTCCATGGCCCCGCAGCGCACCCGGCGGATGAAGGAGGTCGCCGCCCTGGCCAACGGGTCGCTGACCCGGCTGTCCCGGACCGTCGACCGGCTGGACAGGCACGGCTGGGTCACCCGCCGACCCGACCCGGAGGACGGCCGCTCCACACTGGCCGTGCTCACCGACGCCGGCTGGGACGAGCTGGTCGCCACCGCCCCCGGCCACGTCGCCGAGGTCCGCCGCCTGGTCCTCGACCCGCTGACCAGGACCCAGGTGCGTCAGCTGGACGAGATCGCCACCCGGATCCGGCAGGTCGCCCAGCCCGACGGCTCCCGCCCCACCCTGCCGGTACCGGACACCCCCTGACCCGGCCGGGCTCGACGAGCGCCTGGCGCGGGGGATGCTCCCCGACAGGTGCCGGGCGGCGAGTTGCCGACGCCGGCCCGACCTGGGGGTCGTCCTCGTGCCGCAACGGACGGGCCCGGATGTCCCCGTTCACTCGCCTCGGCGCGAGGGTCGACCAGCTCGCCGCCGAGGTGGCGGCGAAGGACGCCCCGTCCGGGTGGTCGAACACGGCGGCGACGGTGGCGGGCGAGCAGCCGTCCGTCCGCCACTGACGTCAGCGCCTGGCCCAGGACGTCTGTGCGCCGACCGCTCAGGCGAGGTTCTCGGTCAGGTGGACCCGCATGAGCTCCGCGAGCTCTCTCACGGCGGGCTCGTCTTGCTTCTTCGAGCTCTGCGGGAAGCCGTGGTCGACACCGCTGGCGCAGTGGTACGTCATGGGCACGCCCTTGGCGCGGGTCTTGTCGACGAAGCGCTCGTCCTGCGGACGTACCGAGTCCTGCTCCGCAGTGACCACCAGCAGCGGAGGGAGGGCGGCGATCCCCTCGTCGTTCCGCAACGGGGAGGCCAGGGGCTCCGCGCGGCGCGAGGCGTCGGCGAAGTAGTAGTTCCGCACCATGCGGACCAGGCGCGGGCTCACGAACGGGGTGTGGGCCTTGCCGGCAGACGGCGGGAGCGGCGAGGTGTACTGCTCGGGCGGGACGGTCTGGTCGACGGCGGGCACGATGAGGACGCCCGCGCGAAGCGCTGGGTCACCACTGCGCCGGGCCAGCTCGAGTGCGCCGAGGGCGAGGTTGCCGCCGGCGCTGACACCGCTGATCGAGACCCGTTCGCCGTCCCAGCCCATGGCGGTCCCGGAGCTCTGCACCCACCGGAGGACGTCGTAGCACTCCTCGTGGGCCTGCGGGTAGCGCGCCTTGGGCCAGGTGGAGTAGTCGACGTTGACCACCGTGGCGCCGACCTCGCCGGCGATGCCGCGGACCAGGTGGTCGTCCTGTCGCGGCGCCCCGACCAGGAAGGCGCCGCCGTGGAGGTGGACGTGCACCGGCGGGGCCGTGCCGCCGGCGGCGAGGGGTGCGTCCGCGGCCGCCCTGGTGACGAAGCACCGCACGTCACCGTGCCGGGTCGGCACCATGACGGTCTCCGGCGCGGCGACGTCGCGACTCGTTAGAGAGATGGAGGGCGCCCTGACCAGTCGGGTGGCGACCGTGGAGAGGAAGCGAGCCTGGAGTGCGTCGGTGACCTTGGTCAGGTGAGAGCTCATGGCGACGTGCCTCTCGGTCGGGTGTGGTGGGGGGCGTCCCCGGTCCCGGGCACCCGGGGCGGAGGCCGAACGGCCGGCCGCCCCGGCGATGACCGACGTCACCACCGGAACGGCCGGCCAGCGCGAGCGGTTCAGGCGTCCGTGCGCAGGCGCATGGACGCCGGCCAGATGCCGTGCCGACCGGGGGCGAGGATGCCGTTGGGGTCGACCGCGTCCTTGATCTTCTCAACGAAGCGGCGGTAGGCGTGGTCGTTGAAGGCGAACTGGTCGGACGCGAGGTCCATGAAGTCCAGGTGTGCCCGGTACTCACCCATGCCGCGCTTGCCCGCTTCCCGGACCATGAGCTTGCAGGCGTCGTACGCCCGTCGGGTCTGGGCCTCGTCCGACGCATCGAAGATCATCATGACGACGTTGACCATGGAACGAGCGCTGACGTTGAACATGGCCACCTGGTAGTCCAGGCCGGCCTCGCGCTCGATGAGGTCGCGCAGGAAGCGGTTGGCCTCCACGCCGTCCTCGCTGGTGAGCGCGACAACGGGGGAGAAGGAGATGTGCCCGCCGTTGTCGCTGCCGCCGTACCAGCCCACGACGTTGTAGATGTCCATGTTCGGCACGCCGCCGACGATGCGCTCGGCGTAGTGCTTCCGGTCCGCGACGTCGGCGAACTCGATGAGCTCACCGGTCACCTCGACCCCGGGGATCTGCTCGAAGGCGGCCTTCACCTTCGCGAAGTTGTACTCCACCACCACCCGGTCGCCCCACAGCGAGCCGCGGCCGGACCAGCGCCCGATCCCCGTCTCCTCGGCGATGCGGTCGATCGTCGCGTCGTCCAGCGGTGCCCCGGAGTCGGTCCACTCGCTGCGGCGGGTCAGCACCGACGCCAGGAGCAGGGTGTTGCGGATGGAGGGGATGCCCTGGATCGTGCCGTCGAGGCGCAGCCGCCGGAGGGTGTCCAGCAGCGGGCCGAGGGCCTCCTCGCGGTCCGCCTTCACGAACCACGGGTGCATCACCTGCGGCTTCGGGTGGAGCCAGACGCCCATCCGGGTCACGATGCCGTAGTTCGACTGGATGAACAGCGGGTCGAGGACCGGCCCGAGACCACGCTTGTAGAGGTGCCAGGTCTTGTTGTCCTCCATCGCCCCCATGCCGGTCCGCAGCAGCGAGCCATCGGCGAGGACGACCTCCATCCCGCACGGCGCACCGAAGTCCTGACCCTGCGGCCCGTACGTGATGCCGTTGTCCATGGAGTTGCCGACCACGCTGCCCCAGCCGAGGTCCGCGATCGAGGCGAACAGCTGGTGGCCCCCTGCGTCGAGGGCGTCGTAGAGGTCGAACCACCGGACGCCGGGCTCGACGACCGCGTAGGCCAGGTCCTCGTTGATCTCCAAGACCTTGTTCATCTCGCGCAGGCTGATCACGGCCGAGCCGCGGACGCGCGGAGCAGGACCCCCGTATCCGTTGTTGCGGCCCTGACTGTGCGTGTAGAGGGGGATGCGGTGCTCGTTGGCCGCCCGGACCACCGCCTGCACCTCCTCGGTGCTCGTCGGCAGGACGGCGACCGAAGCCGTGTAGTCGTCCCAGTCGGCGTAGGCGTAGGGGTCGCGGTACTCCCGCAGTTCCGCCTCGCCGGTGAGCACCCGCTCGGGCGGGAGCACGTCGGCGAGCTGGGCGAGGAAACGGTCGAACTGCTCAGGCTCGACGCCCGGCGGCAGGTGGCGGGCCGGCGTGGCGCCCTGAGGGGCGAGATCGGTCGACATCGGTGTTCTCCTGGGAGCGGGGCAGCAGCGTCGCCGTCGACGACCATGAACCCGTCGTCGGCCAAGTAGTGCGCTCACCGAGCGCAAGTGCGCTCACCGTACGGCGGCTCCTGGTGTCGGTCAACGCCGGCGGTCACACCGACGGCGACTCCGGTGGAGGACTCAGCCGCGGGCAGCGGCGGCCGCGGCGAACGCATCCGCGATCGCCTGGTGCCGACCGGCCACCATCGGCCAGCCTTCCGGGTGGGTGACGATGTAGAGATCGCCTGCAGCGATGCCGTCGATCACGATGCGGCCCACGTCGTCGGGTTCCAGCCACGTCATCCCGAGGTCGGGACCCGCCGCGAGGTCGACATCGGCCAGCGCTCCGCCGGTCGCGTCCCCCGGGCGGTTGCGCGTGCTGTTGGAGATCGCGGTGCGGACGGTCCCCGGCACGAGGACCGAAGCGCCGACCGCGGAGCCCTCGGCTGCCAGTTCCATCGCCAGGGTCTCGGTGAGGGCGACGATCCCGTACTTGGAGACGTTGTAGGCGCCCAGGCCGGGCCCGGGCACGAGGCCGCCGATCGAGGCGGTGTTCACGATGTGCCCGCCCTCCGCGTTCGCCTTCAGCAGGGGCAGGAACACGTGGACGCCGTGGATGACGCCCCACAGGTTGACCTGGAGCATCCACTGCCAGTCGGACAACTGCAGGTCCGCGATGGGCGCCATCGGCCCGACCCCCGCGTTGTTCACGACGACGTGGACGGCGCCGTGCTCGGCGATGGTCGCGTCGGCCAGCGCCTGCACGCTGGCCGGGTCGCGGACGTCGGTCCGCACGCCCAGCGCACCGATCTCGGCTGCCGCACGCTGGAGGGCGGCCTCCTCGATGTCGGCGATCACCACCTGCATCCCGGCGGCGCGGAACTGCCGGGAGATCCCCAGCCCGATGCCGGAGGCGCCCCCGGTCACGACCGCGACCTTCTCCTCGAGGTCCTTCATGCCGCTCAACGGTCGTCTCCTGTCTGAGGGGTCGAACAGTCGCCCGACCGATGTTCGGTCAGCGCTCGATTGTTCGCTGAACGTAGGAGGCGCCACTCCGGCCCGTCAACCGGGGCCTGCCAGCCACACCTCGCCGGCCCGTCCACGTGTCCTGCGTCACTTCCCGCCAGCGACTTGTCCAATTCCGCCACCGGGCCGGCGCAGGCGCGACGGCGGGAGAGAGTCGTCCCGCAGTCCGGTCCCGCCCTCGCGTGACCGATCCGAGGAAGTGGGAGGTGCGGTCGTGCAGCAGCCGCAGGTGATCGTCGTGGGGGCGGGGCCGATCGGCCTCGTCACGGCGCTGGGACTGGCCCGGCGCGGTGTCGCCGTCACGGTGCTCGAGCGGGAGCAGGCCATCGTCCGCTCGCCGCGCGCGATGGTCTACCACAACGGCGTCCTCCCTGGCCTCGCCGAGCTCGGCCTCCTCGACGACGTCGAGGCGGCCGGGGTCCGGGTGGCCGACCTGGCCTTCTGGGACTACGCGAACCAGGAGGCGATCCGGTTCGACCTGGGGAACTTCGAGGGGCACGAGCCGTTCGCCTACAACGTGCACCTCGGCCAGGACCGGCTGGCCGACATCGCGCTGGACCACCTGGGCCGGCACGCGGACTCCCGGGTGGTGTTCGGCGCGCTGGTGACCGGGTTCACCCAGAACGACACCGGCATCGAGGTCACCGCATTCGTCGAGGGCCGTCTGACGACGTACCGCGCCGACTACGTCATCGGCACCGAGGGGGCCGCGAGCCCGATGCGGACGATGGCGGGCCTGGGCTTCGAGGGGACGACGTGGCCGGAGCGGTTCATCGCCGTGAACGTGCGCTACGACTTCGCCAGCCTCGGGTACGCCGGCTCGAACATGGTGGTCGACCCCGTGATGGGCGGCATCATAGCCAGGATCGACACGGACGACCTGTGGCGGATCACCTTCCACGAGGACAGTGGCCTGCCGGCCGAGACCGTCCCCGCCCGGATCGCAGAGTTCTTCACGAAGCTGCTGCCGGCCGGCGCCGACTACGAGATGGTCCAGTACTCGCCGTACACGATGCACCAACGGGCCGCCCGCAGCTTCCGTCACGGGCGGCTGCTCCTCGCCGGGGACGCCGCCCACATCACCAACCCGATCGGCGGCCTGGGGCTGACGAGCGGGTTGTTCGACTCGTACGTGCTGTCCGAGGCCCTGGCCGCGGTGCTTGCCGGGACCGTCGAGGACACGGTGCTCGACGAGTACGCCGCCCAGCGGCGACAGGTGTTCCTCGACTACGCATCCCCCCGCGCGAGCGACTTCAAGACCCTGGTCTTCAACTCCACGGACAGGGACCGGCTGGACCAGACGCTGGGGACGCTGCGCGCAGCGGCAGCCGACCCGGCGATCGCCCTGCAGGCGCTCCGGGTCAGCCAGCCGTGCCAGACGCCCTCGCTGGTCGACCGGCCCGCCGCGGCAACCAGCGGGCGATGAGATGACCCGCCCGTGCCAGTGACAGAGACGAGAGGCGACCGATCATGACCCCGCCCCAGCGCACGGTGACGCGAGACGGCTTCTGGATCCCGGGGGAGCCCCGTCAGACGCCGATGGGCACGGCCAGCTTCGGGCCGATGTACGTCGAGCGGCTCGCGCCCGAGACGACGACCCAGCCCTACCCGGTCCTCCTCGTCCACGGTGGGGGCGGTCAGGCCACCGACTACCTGGCCACGCCGGACGGCCGCCCGGGGTGGGCCCAGCAGCTGGTGGAGGAGGGGTTCACCGTCTACGTGGTGGACCGGCCCGGTCACGGTCGCTCGCCGCACGACCCAGCGGTGTTCGGTCCCACGATCCCCGCACTGACGGCGGAGATGTTCTTGTCGATCTTCGCCCCGGATGCCCACGCGGAAACGCACACCCAGTGGCCGGTCGGCCGCACTCCGGACGACCCCGGGGTGCAGCAGGTCACCGCCTCCTTCGGCCCGATGCTGGCCGACTGGGCCGTCATGCACGAGGTCGAGCAGCAGCGGCTGGCGACGCTGCTGGACCAGATCGGGCCGGCGATCGTCGTCTGCCACTCGGCCGGCGGCCCGGCCGGGTACCTGGCAGCGGACGCCCGTCCGGCCCTCGTGAAGGCACTGGTCGCGATCGAGACCGTCGGCCCGCCCTTCGCTCCCCACCCGTCGGGTGCCACGCTGTCGTGGGGACTGGCCAGCGCGCCGCTGACCTACGACCCGCCGGCCGCCGACCCCACGGAGCTCCAGCTCGTGACCGAGGACGTGGCGGGGGGACCTCCGCGCACGCTGCAGGCCGAGCCGGCCCGCCGGCTCTCCTCCCTGGCGCAGGTGCCGATCGGTGTGGTGACGTCGCCGAACTCCGTGTTCCGCCAGTTCGACGACCACCTCCTCGCCTTCCTCCAGCAGGCCGGTTGTCAGGCCGACTCGGTGCGGCTGGAGGACCACGGTGTGCTGGGCAACGGGCACGGCATGATGCTCGAGCTCAACAACCGTGAGGTCCTCCAGGTCGTCCTCGACTGGCTCGGGAAGCGCGTGTCGTCATGACCGGCCGCTCCGCGGCACCGGTCGACGACGTCGCATCCGCCCACGTGTCGGAGTCCTGACGAGCCGGGCCGACTGCCAGCTCTCGTACAGCCGAGCCAGGAGTGAGCAAGTAATGGAGACCTCGAACGCACCAGCGACGGAGCCATCGCTGACGATCACCCACGACGGCCCTGGGGGCTGTCCGGTCCTGCACGGCTTCGAGCCCCTCGAGCCCGCGCAGATCGCCAACCCGGCCGCCGTGACGGCGTTCTCCCGACGCGAGGTGCCGGTCTTCTTCAGCCCTGCGCTGGGGGCGTACATCGTCACCAGCTACGCGCACGCGGTGAAGGTCGTCACGGACTGGAAGGCGTTCGGCCGGGCCCCGTTCATCGACAGGGAGATGCCCGAGGAGCTCCGGGACGTGCTGCCCGAGGGGTTCGTGACCGCCGCCATCACGAACTGGAACGACCCGGCGAACCACACGCGGTTGCGCAAGCTGGCGCAGGTCCCGTTCGTCCGTCAGAACGCCCGGGACGCCGCGGAGCTGTGCCGCCGCGTCGCCGACGAGACCATCGAGGAGTTCCGGTCCGCCGGCGAGGCGGACCTCATCCCCGCGTTCGCCCGCAAGGTCCCGATGCGCTTGATCCTGGCGATCCTCGGCCTCGATCGGGCCCGTGAGCACGACCTCCACCGGTGGGTGGTCGGCGTCATGCGCATGATGGGCGACCCGACCGTCACCGACGCCGACATGGTCGCGATGGGCCGGGACCAGGCGGACTTCCGCCGCTTCACCCTGGGCGCGATCGCGGAGCGGCGACGGAACCCGCGGGGCGAGGGGGACTTCCTCACCGACCTCATCACGGCGACGAGTGACGACGGCGAACCGAGCCTCTCCGACGACGAGATCTTCGCCGCCGTACTGCTGTCGATCATCGCGGGCGGCGACACCACCGTGAACCTCATCGCGCAACTGGTCACGCGGATGCTCGACCGCGACGGCGCACTCTGGCGCGAGGCGGACGCCGACCGCACGCTGATCGACGGCATGATCGAGGAAGAACTCCGGTACGACCACGTCGGGCGCCTCGTCTACCGAACGTGCAACGTGGCAACCGAGATCGGTGGCGTCGCCATCCCGGCGGGCGCGGTCGTCGCAGTCCACCTGTGGTCCACCGGCCGCGACGAGGCCGTGTTCGAGTCCGCGGAGGTGTTCGACCCGCGCCGTCCGGACGTCGCCAGACACCTCGGTTTCGGCCGGGGCGCCTACTCCTGCATGGGCTCGGCTCTGGCGAGGGTCGAGACCCGCCACGCCATCGAGGCCCTGCTGGACGGGCTGCCGAACGCCCGGAAGGTGCCCGGCCACGAGGTCAGGCGCGTCTTCTCCACGGCGATCCAGAGTGTGCTCGACGGTCTCGTCGTCGCGTGGGACGTGGCCGAGCGGGCCGGTACGACGGCGTAGCGGGCTAGCTGGCCAGGAGGGCTGCAATGCAGAACACACACGACGAGGTCGACCTGCGCCTCCAGGTCGGGCTGCGCCGGACCCTCGCCGAGGGCGTCGTCGTCCTCGACCTCCGGGAGCCGGACGGCGGGGAGCTGCCGGCATGGTCGCCGGGGGCACACATCGACCTGCGGCTGCCCGGCGGTCTCACCCGCCAGTACTCACTGTGCGGCGACCCCGCCGACCGCTCGGTGTGGCGGATCGGCGTCCTGCGCGAGCCGGTGAGCCGCGGGGGCTCCGAGCACGTCCACCAGGCCCTGCACGAGGGGGCGACCGTCGAGGTCCGGGGACCCCGCAACCACTTCGAGCTGCTGCCGAGTCCGCGGTACCTGTTCATCGCCGGCGGCATCGGCATCACGCCCATCCTGCCCATGCTCACCGCTGCTGAGCGAGCCGGGGCGGTGTGGGAGCTGCACTACGGAGGGCGCAGCCGCCGCTCGATGGCCTTCCTCGACTCGCTCGAGGAGGCCACTGGCAACCAGGTGTCCCTGCACCCACAGGACGAGGTGGGGCTCATCGACCTCGAGAGCATCCTCGGCAGTCCCCGGCCGGACACGCTCGTCTACTGCTGCGGGCCCGAGCCGCTGCTGACCGCCGTCGAGCAGCACTGCTCTACGTGGCCCACGGGAGCGCTCCACGTCGAGCGGTTCGCGCCGAAGGACGTCGGTGCGCCGGTGCTCGCTGGCGCGTTCGAGGTCGAGCTGGCGCGGTCGGGGATGACGCTGACCGTGCCGCCGGAGCGATCGATCCTCGACGTGGTCGAGGAGGCCGGTGTGGGCGTGCTCTCGTCCTGCCAGGAGGGGACGTGCGGCACCTGCGAGACCCCGGTCCTCGACGGCGCGGTCGACCACCGGGACTCGCTGCTGACCCCGGCCGAGCAGGCGGCCAACGACACCATGTTCATCTGCGTGTCCCGGGCGGCCGGCCCTCGGCTGGTCCTCGACCTCTGAGCTCCGGAGCCCGGCGGGACCACCGGACCGCTCCCGCCCGCGACGGGTCGGCCGGCGGCCCACTCGGCACCGCCGTGCTCTGTCCCGTCACCGTCCAGGATGCTCCTATGGATCGTCAAGCTGCTGAGGCGGACGAGCTGAGTAGTAGAAAGTAGAGCTCACGGGCGATGTATCGCTTGAGGCAGCGGATGATGTCCTTCTTGGACAGGCCCTCTGCGGTGCGTCGTTGCACATATGCCTGAGTGCGGTGATCCCAGCGCAGGCGGCAGAGGACGACGCGGTAGAGGGCGGCGTTGGCTTGTCGGTCGCCGCCGCGGTTGAGTCGGTGACGGTGGGTGCGTCCGGACGATGCCGGGATCGGAGAGGCGCCGCAGAGGGCGGCGAAGGCGGCCTCGGAGCGCAGCCGCTGGGGATTGTCTCCGGCGGTGACCAGCAACTGGCCGGCGACGTCGGGGCCCACGCCGTTCGCGGCGGCCAGCGCCGGATTGACCTGCTCGACGAGGGGGCCGAGCTGGGCGTCGAGGTCGTCGATCTCCTCGGTCAGCCGGGCGTGGCGGCGGGCCAGGGTGCGCAGCGCGGTCTTGGTGGCCTGGACGGGATCGCTGGGCTGGACCGGATCGGGCCGCAGGGCGGCGCAGGCGGTCAGGAGCCGGCGGGTGGTCAGCCCGCGTAGCTGGCCGCGCAGCGGCTCCGGAGCGGTCACCAGCAGGGCTTTGAGCTGGGTCTGAGCTTCGGCGCGGGCGGCGATGGCGCTGCGCCGGGCGACCCGCAGGACACGCACGGCCTCGACCGGTCCGGTGCGGGCCTTCGGCGTCCCGGTGGATCGGCCAGCCAGTGCGGCGGAGGCGGCGGCCTCGGCGTCGATCGGATCGGACTTGCCGGCGAACCGGCGCGTCTTGCGATCCGGGCGGTCGACCTCGACCAGCCGCAGACCCCGGCCGGCGAGGTGACGGGCCAGCCCGGCGCCGTAGACCCCGGTTCCCTCCACCCCCACGACCCGGATCCGGCCGTGGCCGGCCAGCCAGTCGGCCAGCTCCGCATAGCCGGCCGGAGTGGCCGGGAACGACCCAGAGGCCAGTAGCCGTCCCGCGGCGTCGATCACCGCGGCGGTGTGGGTGTCGGCGTGGGTGTCCACCCCGCCGAACACCGGCCGGTCCTCGGCGGCGATCTGGGCAGTGGCGTGGGGGTCTGCGATCGTGGTCATCGCCGTCCTTCTCACTCGACCGGTAAGGGCGGCACGCACCGCCGAGCGAGCGGACAAGACAGTGACGGGTGCTTGCTGGCACAAGCTCCTATGAGGTCACGCACCCTCGACCGGCGAGTGCAGCGAGCCCCGCAGCAGACCGAACCGACAGATCCCGTTGAGGACCCGAGGTCAGTCAGACGGTGGGTCAGGAACGACCGCCGCGGGGCTCGCCCACATCCTCACTGTCAGACGGCCACACGAGCGGCGGCGTCCCGGTGACCCGGCGGGCCCCCGAGCGACAGCGCACGGGGAGGCATGGAGGCATGGGCGTCGTGGCCGCTGACGCCGGGGGACGGTCCGCGCCGTGATCGAAGGCCGACCCGACGGGCCGCTCGGCGATCGGGCGTCCTCGGGGACTCCGTCGACCGGCCCGGCTGCGGTTGACGTCACAGCCCCGGCCGAGCTAGCTTTTGGTCGCTGAACGCACATCGGTGCTCTCTGCGTACGCGTTTGGTCTTGCCGTGACGGTTCGAGTCTCAGCCAACGGAGGCGGTCTTGTCCTGTTCGTCGCCCGCACGCAACGAAGGGGCCAGCCAGCTCCGGTGCCTCACCGTCGGGGTCGCCCGCCTGGACGAGGGGCAGACCCATGACCGCGGTTGAGGCGCTGCCCGGGGACCGCCTGGCAGCTCGCCGGGCACCGCGGGCGTCGTTCACCACCCTCGGTGTGCCCGCGTCGCGTCGCCTGGAGTTGTGGGAGGAACACAACGCGCGCGCTCTCGTGGCGATGACCTGCCGGACGTTCACGGACGAGGGCCTCGAGGCCAGTGAGTGGAACGTGCAGACGCGTGGCCTGCGGCTGGCGCGGATCACGGCGGGAGCCCACGTGGTCGAGCGGACGCTGCGGGAGATCCGGCGCCGCCCGGCAGGAGCGATGCTGCTCACCGTGGTGGTGTCGGGGGAGATCTGCATCTACGACGGCAACGGTGTGGTCACGCTGCGGCCGGAGCAGGCAGTCCTCACCGACACCGACGTCCCGTCCATGCGCGGGTACTCGAAGGGCGAGCAACTGCTGCTGACGATCCCGAAACCCCTCTACCGGGACGTCGTGCACGCCGGGGTGCCACCGGCGCGCCAGGTCTTCGACCTCTCCGTGCGCGCGAGCGGTCATGCCGCCGGTTCCGCTCTCGTGCGGTTGATGCAGGAGGCGCTGCACAGGACGAACCCCACGGACCTCCGCGGCCTCGAGGACGACGCCCTCCGTCTCCTCGGCCAGATGGTCATCGGGCCGCGCGCCGGCGACCCGGAGTCTCAGTTCGAGGCAGCAGGCATCTTCATCCGTCAGCACCTGGCGGACCCGACGTTGTCGGCGAGCCGGGTCGCCGCCGCCCTGGGGGTCAGCGAACGGCAGATCTCGCGCATCTTCAGCCGGCACGGGGGAGTGGCTCGCTGGATCACCGACGAGCGTCTCGAGCGGGCCCAGGCCAGCCTGACCTCCCCGGGCCGGCGCTCCGTGGGCCAGGTCGCCCGGGAGTGTGGCTTCGGCTCGCAGTCGTACTTCGCGCGCGTCTTCAAGCAGCGCTTCGGCGTCTCGCCGCGGGACGTGCTCGACGGCGGCGCGTGCGACGGCTGGGAGCGCGCGGCGGGATGAGGGCGCGGCTCGGGCCGGCGACCGCGGATCTGGGGTCAGGATAACCGGGGGGAGCGGCGGGTCACTGCGCGCCCGAGGGCTTGCGCACCGCCAGCGGCTCGCCGGTCTCCATCGCGCGCAGGCGGGCCCGAAGCGCTGCGAGGCTCTCCTCCGGGTGGGTGAGGATGAAGAACCGGTCGTGCAGGATCGCCTCGACGACCTGGTCCGCAGTGACCGAGGGGTCCAGCGCGTTGCCCTCCATCGCGCCGCGGATCATGTCCAGGACCCTGCGTCGCTCAGGGGACTCGGAGATGGTGGTCCCCTCCGGCCGGTTCCGCTCGGCGTCGGGCATGCGGGACTTCGTCATGCCGGGCACCAGGAGCGACACCCCGATCGGCTCGCCGGCGCTGCGCAACTCGATCGCCAGGTTCTCCGACAGGGAGAGGATGGCGAACTTCGAGACCGAGTACGGCCCGAACGTCGGGAGGCCGGTGGCGAACGCCGATGTCGAGGCGGTGTTGACGATGTGCCCCTCGCCCTGCTCCCGCAGCAGCGGCAGGAACGTGCGGCAGCCGTAGAGAACCCCCCAGAAGTTGACCCGCAGCACCCATTCCCAGGTCGCGAGCGGGATGTCCAGGAACGGTGCGCCGCTCTCGACCCCGGCGTTGTTGCAGACGATGTGGACGCCGCCGAAGCGGTCGAGGGTGGCCTGGGCCAGCGCCTCGACGTCCTCGAGTCGGGAGACGTCGGTGCGCACGCCGTGCACCTGCGCGCCGTCCGCACCCAGGGCGGCGACCGCCTCCTGCAGCGGCCGCTCCTCGATGTCGGCGATCACGACCTTCATCCCCTCGGCGGTGAACCGCTGGGCGAGCGCGAAGCCGATGCCGCTGGCGCCGCCGGTGACGACCGCCACGCGGTTCCGGAATTCCTTGATCACACCGTTCCTCCTGGTGTCCGGGTCAGCTGCGCGAGAGCGCGACCGTGCGCCGTGCGGCTCGGGCCACGGCCTCGTCGACCATGCGACCGTCCTGGTCGACGTACGCCCCGGAGCCGGCGGCGATCGCCGCGTCGTACGCCGTGAGCAGCGCCGTTGCCCGGGCGACCGCCTCGGGGCTCGGGGTGAAGACCGCGTGGACGGTCGGCAGCTGCGCCGGGTGGATGCAGGCCCGGCCGACGAAGCCCTGGCGCGCCGCTCGTTCGGTGGACGCGGCGAAGACCTCCTCGTTCCGCACCACCGTCGACACCGGGGCGACCGGAGGGTGGATGCCGGCCTCGCTGCTCGCGAAGACGACCCAGGACCGTGCCCAGGCCGTCTCGGCCTCGTCCGCCCCGGGCCGGGTGCCGGTGGACGCGCAGAGGTCGTACTCGCCCAGATGGAGCCGGAGGACGCGCGGGAGCGCTGCGATGACGCGAGCGTCCAGCACGGCGCCGGGTGTCTCGAGCAGCGGGCTCAGCCGCCAGTCCAGGCGGCGCCGGTCCAGCTCGGTGGCGAGGGTCTGCAGGTCGGCCACGGTCGCCTTGGCCGGCACCAGCCCGGTCACCCCGGCTGCGCCGGCCAAGGCGTCGAGGTCGGTGAGCCCCTCCGCGCCGGCGTTGACCCGGATCCACAGCTCACGGCTGGTGCCCACGCGCTCGGCTGCGGTCGCGGCCAGCCACTCGGCGACGTCCAGCCGTGCTGACGGCTTCGCGGCCACGGGTACCGCGTCCTCGAGGTCGACGATGACGGCGTCCGCGTCGCTGGCCCAGGCCTTGCCGAGCCGTGTGCCGGCGTTGCCGGGCACGTAGAGGTGGGACCGGGGGAGCGGGGCGTTCACTCGGCCCCGTGCCCGGTCACGGTGTCCCCGGCCGCGGGAAAGGGGCCGACGAGCAGGCGCGTCCCGCCGTGCGAGGTCTGGCCGCCGTCGACGACGATCTCCGCGCCGGTGATCCAGCTGGCGTCGTCACTGAGCAGGAAGGCCACCAGGGGTGCGACGTCGGTGACCTCGCCGACCCGTCCGAGCGGGATCTGCGCCAGTGAGGCGAGCCGGAAGCTCTCCGGGTTCTGCCGCACCAACGGAGTGTCGATGTAGCCGGGGAAGACGGTGTTCACGCGCACCGCGCGGTCGCCCAGCTCGTTCGCGGCCAGTGCGGAGAGGCCGCGGAGCCCCCACTTGCTGACGGTGTACGCCGTCGTGCGCATGCCGGTCAGGCCGGCGACCGAGCTGACGTTGACCACCGAGCCACCGTCGGTCATCAGTGGCACGAGGGCCTGCATGGCCAGCAACGGCGCGGTCAGGTTGACGGCCAGGGCCCGGTCCCACTGCTCGGCCGAGACCTCGAGCAGCCGCTGGCGCGCACCGATGGCGGCGTTGTTCACCAGGCCGTGCACGCGGCCGTGGGTCTCCGCGAGGCTGCCGGCGAGCTCGGCCCAGGTGTGCGGGTCGCTGACGTCGGCCTCCCGGCAGAGCGCCGCGACCGACCTGGCCTCGTCCCCGAGTTCCAGGTCGACCGCGATCGGCACGCCGCCCTCCGCAGCGACCTTGTGCAGCTCCGCCAGCCCCTGGCCCCGGCCGGCGCCGGTGATGACGACGACCTTGTCCTGCAGGGTGGCCACGGCGCGTCCCCCTCAGACCGTCGCGACCGGCTGCACCAGCGGTGCCGTCTCCAGCTGCTTGGTGAACATGAAGTTGGTGCGCTGGGCGTCCTCGTCGGCGGCCATCGCCCGCAACTTCGACAGCTCGGCTTCCAGCCGGACGGGGTCGCTGGTGTGGTAGAGGAGCTGCTTGTTGGCGCTGGCGCGCGGTGAGGCGATCTCCAGGAAGGTGCGCCGACGCTCCTCGGCATAGCGGTCGAGCACCGACTCGTCCGCGGTCCCCTTGACGACCGCGGCGAGGGCGTCGTAGAGGACGAAGGTGTCGAAGAGCCCCGAGGTCAGGCCCAGACCGCCGGTCGGGTTGGTGGCGTGGGCGGCGTCACCGGCGAGCAGGACCCGTCCCGCGCGCATGCTGGAGGCGGCGCGCTGGTGCATGCGGTAGGGGCGGTAGGCGTCGAGCTCGTAACCCTCGTCGCCCGGCAGCAGCTTCTCGTACCACTGGGGGATGCGGTCGCCCATCTGGTCCTCGGGCGTGTCCGGGTGCTCGGCATAGGTGACCCGCCACAGACCGGTGTTGTCGATCTTGGCGATGATCGCGCCGTAGGTCGGGTCGATCTGCAGCGTGGACCGCGCGTAGCCGTGCGCCTCGAAGTCGTAGCGGACGTTGGTGGCGACGAAGACCTCCGGCCAGGTCATCCCCTCGAACGCCAGCCCCTGGGACTTGCGCACCGTGCTGCTGGCACCGTCGGCTCCGACCAGGTAGGAGGCGCGGAGCTGCTCGGTGCCCTGGGCGCCCTCGGCGGTGACCGTGACGCCGTCGTCGTCCTGGGTGATGCCGGTGACCCTCGTGCCGAACCTGACGGAGGCGTTGTCGAACCTGCCGAGCTCCTGCAGCGCGATGTCGGCGAGCTTGTGCTGGCCCATGTGCAGGTTGTAGGGGTGCGGGACGAGCCCCTCGAGCACGCCGACGCTCAGGTCGATCTTCTCGCCGGTCGCGTAGACGTACCAGGAGTAGTCCTGCTTGGTGAACCCGACCCGCTTGGCGGCCTCCAGCAGGCCCAGCCGCTCGATGCCCTCCAGGACCGACCAGTGGTAGACCATCGCCCGCGGCGCCTGACCGATGGCCGGCTCGGCGTCGAGCAGCGTGACGCTCAGCCCGGTCCGGGCCAGGCCCAGGGCGTTGAGGACGCCGACCGGACCGGCGCCCACGATGACGACGTCGCTGTGCTGCACGGGGGAACTCACTTTCGCTCGGTCGCCGAGGCGAGGACGTCGAGGTAGGAGACGTCGCGCAGCCCGGCCAGCTGGAGCGTCGACCGCTCGAGGGTCGCCACGTGCTCGGACGGGAGGCCGTACCCGGCGTTCGTGCGGAACTTCGTCAGGACGTCGTCGGTGCTCAAGGGGTTCTCCGCACCGCCTCGCTGGTAGCGGAACTCGTGCTCGAGGACCCGGCCGTCGACCGTCTCGACGCGGACGCCCCCGCCGAAGGAGTCGGGTTTCGCGCTGTACTGCCGCAGTTCGTAGCCGATCCGCGGCGTGAGCGCGGCCACCTCCGGGTCGGCGATGGCGTCCTCCGTGAAGGAGCCGACGTCGAGCCTGCCGGTGACCAGGCGGGTGGCCAGGCAGTAGGGCAGGCTGAACTTGGCGTCGTAGGCCGTGCGGGGGTGCACCTTGTCGGCGACGGGCTCGCTGACCAGCGCGACTCCGGTCTCGGTGGAGAACCCCACGATCGACGTGACCTCGTCTGCTCGCAGGGGGTTCGCGGCGAGCACCTCGGCCAGCGCGTCGACCGCGGCGTGGGTGTAGTGACAGGCCGGGTAGGGCTTGTAGGCGATCTCGTCGGTGACCCAGTGGTTGCCCAGGTCGCCCACCTGGTTGCCCAGGTCGCTGTCCGCACCGTGCACGTAGGTTGCGTAGTAGCCGCGCGCGCCCTCGAAGACGGTCGCGGGTCCGGTCGCCCCGTGTGCCGCGAGCGCCGCGGCCGTCAGTCCGGAGCGCGCCGCCCAGCCCGCGTGCAGCCGCTTGGTCTCGGACCCGTCGGAGAGGAACTCCAGCAGCCCCGATGCCATGCTCCCGGCGATCCCGAGCGCATTGGCCGTCTGGACGGCGTCCAGGCCACGGGCGCGGGATGCCGCTGCGGTGGCCCCGAAGACGCCGCACACCCCGGTCGGGTGGAAGCCGCGGGCGTGGAACGTGCCGCCCGCCGCGTTGCCGACACGGATCGAGACCTCGTTGCCGGCGACGATCGCAGCCAGCAGGTCGGCACCGGTCGCGCCAGCCACGCGCGCGGCGACGATGGCGGCCGGGACGACGCCGGCGCTGACGTGCACCACTGAGTTGGGGTGGGTGTCGTCGAAGTCCAGCGCGTGGCACAGCGTGCCGGTGACGAACGCAGCGTCGGCCGGAGTGAGGTCCGTGGCACCGATCGCGGTGGCCGTGCCGTGTCCGCCGATCTCGCGCACGGCGCCCAGGGTGTACGACGCCTCCCCAAAGGCGTACGCCGCGACGCCGCAGCCGAGGGCGTCCAGCGCGTGCAGCTGCGCGTGCTGCACGGTGGCCTCGGGGATCTGCTCGATCTTCAGCTGTGCGACGAAGTCGCTGAGTCGCTCGGATTGCGTGCCCACACCGGCTCCGTTCGCTAGCCGCCCAGTTGTGCTGTCAACGTATACCGGGCGCCGGGGCGTTGCAACGGTCACAGCAAGACCCTGGGCGGCCGCGGGTTCGTGACCCGTCGCCGACCGCCCACGGATGCACCTCCGGTGCGACAGGAGGTGCCCGCTCCACGCGGGAGCAGCGCGCGTCGCGGACCCTTGACCGAGTGGTGTCGCCCACATAATGTGCGCTGAGCGAAGAGTTGTTCCGTCAGCGACCAGAGCGCGCGGGCATCGTGACCGCCCGCAGCGGCCGTGGTCCCCGTCCACGGTGGTGCCGGGGACGTCTCGGGTGCATGCCGTCGGTTCTTGGCCGGGTTCGGCTCGTCGAGCGTCGTCGCACCACCCGGACGAGACCACGAGTGAGGAGTACGTCAGTGATGGCCGGTGGCAACGAGGAGACGGTCCGCGCCTTGATCGAGGCCCTCAACCAGAAGGACTGGAACCGCTTCGGCGAGCTGCTGCACCCCGACCTGACCTACGAGCTGCAGAGCTACCACCTGCCCGGTGCCGCCCCGATGGACAAGGCGACCACCCTGGCCGCGCTGCCGGGTCTGGTGGCCACGGTGTTCGACGCCGACAGCCCGCAGTTGGAGGTCACCCACGTGGTGGCCCAGGGCGACTGGGTCGTGGCCGAGGTGCGTGGCAGCGGCAGGTTCCACGAGGGAACGGAGTACGAGAACCGCTACGTGCACGTGTACGAGGTCGTCGACGGGCTGGTCCGGACCGATCGCGAGTACATGGACACCCAGCACATGGCAATGCTGTTCGAACGCGTCATGCCGGCGTCCTGATGAGCCCGGACGACCGGCCGCAGCGACGTCCACCGACCCAGCCGAGCGAGACGAGGAGCGACCGATGACCGACACCCAGGCAGCCGCAGGGGCAGAGCCTGAACTGAGGATCACCCACGACGGCCCCGGCGGTTGCCCGGTGCTGCACGGCTTCGAGCCCCTCGAGCCCGCCCAGATCGCGGACCCGTCCGCGGTGATGGCGTTCTCCCGCCGCGAGGCGCCGGTCTTCTTCAACCCCCAGCTCGGGGCATACATCGTGACCAGGCACGCGGACGTCGCGAAGGTCTTCATGGACCAGGAGACCTTCGCGCAGATCCCCTTCATCAACCGGCCGATGCCCGACGAGCTCCGGGAGCTGCTCCCGGACGGGTTCGCCACCGACGCCATCGCCCCGTTCCAGAACTCGACCACCCACCCGCGGGTGCGGAAGCTCGCGCAGGTGCCGTTCATGCGCCGGAACGCCCTCGGCGCGACCGACCTGTGCCGCCGGGTCGCGGACGAGACCATCGCCGAGTTCCAGGCGTCCGGTGAGGCGGACCTCATCCCCGCCTACGCGCGCAAGATCCCCATGCGGCTGATGCTCTCCATCCTCGGGATCGACAGGGCCCACGAGGACGACCTGCACCGGTGGGTCGCGGAGTGCATGCGGGTGTTCGGCGACCCGACCGTCACCGATGCCGAGCTGGTCGAGCTCGGCCGGGAGCAGGCGGAGTTCCGCCGCTTTGCGCTCGACATGATCGACGACCGGCGCCGGAACCCGAGGGGTCAGGGGGACTTCCTCACCGACCTCATCACCGCGACGGTCGACGGTGAGCAGGCCCTCACCGACACCGAGGTCTTCGGTGTCGTGCTGCTGTCCATCATCGCCGGTGGCGACACCACGGTGAACCTCATCGCGCAGATGGTCATGCGGATGCTCGACGACGGGGGCGCGCTGTGGCGCGAGGCCGATGCCGACCGCACGATGCTCGACACGATGATCGAGGAGGAGCTCCGGCACGACCACGTCGGCCGGATGACCTACCGCCGAGTGGTCCCCGACACGGAGCTCGACGGCGTCGCCATCCCGAAGGACTCGCTGCTGGCCGTGCACGTGTGGTCCACCGGGCGCGACGAGTCGGTGTGGGAGCGCGCCGAGGAGTACGACCCGCGCCGTCGCGACGCCCTCAGGCACCTGGGCTTCGGCAAGGGGAGCCACTCCTGCATGGGGGCCATGCTGGCCCGGGTCGAGACCCGGCAGGCCATCGAGGCCCTGCTCGACCAGCTGCCGAACGCCCGGAGAGTCCCGGGGCACGAGGTCCAGCGCATGTGGGGCACAGCGGTCCAGAGCGTCCTCAGCGGGCTGGTGGTCGCGTGGGACGTTCCGGTACCGGCCGGCGCGAACGGCTGACACCGGGCTCGGAACCCGGACCGGACCGGACGAGGAGAAGACGTGAGCGGAGTTCTGCAGGGCAAGGTGGCCATCGTGACCGGGGCCGGGCGCGGCCTGGGGCGGACCCACGCCCTGGCCCTGGCCCGGGCCGGGGCCGCCGTCGTGGTGAACGACATCGGTGTCAGCATGGACGGCGCCGGGCGCGACACCCAGCTCGCCGCGTCCGTCGTGGCGGAGATCGAGGCAGCCGGCGGGCAGGCGGTCCAGGACGCGACCGACGTCTCGGACTGGGACGGGGCCAAGGGCGTCGTGGAGACCGCGCTGTCCGCCTTCGGGCGTCTGGACATCGTCGTCAACAACGCGGGCATCAGCCGGTTCGCCCCGATCGACCAGGAGACCGGCGAGGACTGGAACAGGGTCATCGGCATCAACCTGACCGGGACCGCGGCGGTCACGCACTGGGCCGCCGCGCACTGGCGTCAGGCCGGCGCCGAGGCCGGACGGGCCATCGTCAACACCAGCTCCCCGGCCGGGACCAACCCGATGCCCGGTACCCCTGCCTACTGCGTCTCGAAGGCCGGCGTGCTCGCGCTGACCTTCACCTCCGCCGGGGACCTCGCCGAGCTGGGCGTCCGGGTCAACGCGATCGCCCCCATCGCGCGGACCCGGCTCACCGAGGCCGTGCCGATGTTCGCGGACGTCGTGGCACCCGTGCACGAGGGCTTCGACCGCATCGCCCCCGAGCACGTGTCCGCGGTGGTCACCTACCTGGCCTCGCCGGCGTGCTCGTTCACCGGTCGGGTCTTCGGCGTGGAGGGTGACGACCTGTTCGTGTTCAGCGGCTTCAGCGCCAGCACGCACCTGAACAACGACGGCGAGCAGTGGACGATCGAGAGCCTGTCCGCCGCGCTGTCCGACGTCGACCGGAACGACCGCGGCTACGCCATCGCGCCCTCCACCCGGTACGTCCAGCCCCAGCCCGGGGACGCCGTCCTCGAGGCGCTCGCCGCCGTCGAACGTGGCGAGGCCCTGCCCGCACCCACCCCCGCCGGCGCCTGAGCGCCGCCCCATGCCGACGAGATCGTCGTCGTGGAGGACCGGCACGAGCGGGGCCTGCTCGCTCCCCACCGCGAGGACGACCGGCTCGTCGGCACGCTGACGGTCGACCGGCCGACGGAGATCACGAAGTACCGCCACTGATCGCCCGGCGGGCGTCGTGGGAGGAGGCCGTGGAGTACGCGGGCTCGTCGGTCCCACGGAGCCTCGACCACACTTCCTGACCGAGCGCGACCTGCGACGAGGACACCGACATGACGGAACTCCTGAGCGCCTTCCGCTACGCGACCGACGACGGCGTCGTCCGCAACCCCCAGGCCGACTTCGACCGGCTCGGGGACGGGCCGTGGGACGGGCTCCGCCGGTCCTACATCCCGCGCCCCGAGCTGACCATCGATCCCGCGCTCGCACTGCACACCGAGGCCGACCTCGACGTCGACCCGATCACCTACCAGGTGCTCCGGTCGCGGATGTGGCACCAGAACCTCGAGCACGGCGACATCATCCAGCGGACCACCGGCTCCGCCCCGGTCATCTACTCGAAGGACTTCGCCACGGCGTTGCTCACCGAGGACGGGGAAGCGGTGGTCGTCAGCCCGACCATCCAGTTCTTCTCGACCCTGGCCGATCTGGTCGTCAAGTGGACGCTGGAGAACCGCAGTGAGTCGCCCGGGATCGCCGAGGGAGACGTCTTCCTGCAGAACAGCCCCTACGTGGCGGCAGGCCAGCAGCCGGACACCGCGGTCTTCGGCCCGGTGTTCGTCGACGGGAAGCTCTTCGCCTGGGTCTACAACGCCCTGCACATGGGCGACCTCGGGGGAGTGGATCCCGGCGGGTGGGCGGTGCACGCACGAGACATGTACGAGGACGGCGCCGCCACGCCGCCCGTGAAGATCGTGGATGCCGGGACGCTCCGCTCCGACGTCCTGGACCTCTGGGTGCACCACGGTCGGGACCCCGAGACGCTGCGTCTCAACGTCAAGAGCGGGATCGCCGGCGTGCGCGCGATGGTCGCCCGTGTGGCCGGGCTGGTGGAGGAGCGCGGCGCTGCCACGGTCAAGGGCGTGATGCGCAAGATGATCGCGGAGGCCTCCCGTGTGGTCGGCGACCGGCTCGAGAGGATCCCCGACGGGACGTGGTCGCGCCGCCTCTATGTCACGGGGGCGCTCGGCGTCGACCGCGAGAGCCACCAGGAGGTCTTCACCCTCACCAAGCGGGGCCGGCACGTCATCTGCAGCAACGAGGGCACCTCGCCGCAGTCGGGACCGGGGAACTCGACGTACTCGGTACTGCGCTCCGCGGCGGTTTCCGCGCTCGCCGCCGCCCTGGCCTGGGACCAGCAAGGCTGTTTCGCCGGCATCGCGGACCACGTCCTCATGCAGCCGACGTTCGGGACCCGCAACTGCGCCAACCCGCCGGCCGCCACCTCGGCACTGCACAGCGTGTTCGTGACGATGAACCTGGCCGGGCTGTGCGCGAGCTCCATGGTCCTCGCCGCGCCACCGGAGCTCCGTCAGCGCGCGACGGCGTCCGGGGGCCTCTCGGTCGCCATGGCCGACATCGGCTTCGGGCTCAATCCCGACTTCTCCCTGGTGGCGCCGCCGGCCTCGACGCACGGGGCGCTCCTCGCCGGTGCGATCGGAGCCTTCCCCCACAAGGACGGGGTCGACTCGGCAGGGTCCTGGTTCATGCTCGGCACCTCCGCCGGCAACGTGGAGTCCAGCGAGCAGGAGGGCGTGGGCCTGGTCCTGTACCGGCGCGAGGTCCAGGACAGCGGCGGGCCCGGCCGCTGGCGTGGAGGCAACGGGGTCGGCGCGGCGTGGGTGCCGCACCAGCAGTCGTTCATGAGCAATGCGCAGATGGTGTTCGTGGAGCCCAGCGCCAACCTCGCCAGCGGCCTGGCAGGTGGGTACTTCGCGCTCGCCGGCAACTTCTTCCGGACGACGGGGGGCGCCGTCGGTCAGGCGATGGCCGCCGGCCGTCTCCCTGGTGACCGCGAGCAGATCCGGGCCGAGATCGACGCGTTCGAGCGGCTGCACCCCCAGGCCACGCTGATGCCTCTCCCACAGGGTGACGCGGTCCTGATCGAGTACAACGGCGGTGGGGGATACGGCGATCCGCTGCTGCGGGAACCCGAGCGGGTGGCGCGCGACGTCGCCGGAGGGCGCACCAGCGTCGAGGCCGCGCGCCGGTTCTACGGCGTCGTGGTCGACGCGGCCGGCTCGCTCGATACGGCGGCAACCGATCGCCGCAGAGCCGAGATCAGGTCGGAGCGGCTGGCCGGTGCCACGGTGCCGCCGCGCGAGGTGCCGGTGGGCGACGTCGTGCCCGTCCTCACGGGCGCGGCAGGAGGCATCGACCTCTCGTCCGTCGAGGGCGCGTTCTGCTGGACCTGCTCGGACTGTAGGGCCTGGCTCGCACCGGCCGAGGCCCCCTACCTGTCAGGGGCGGCGAGCAGCCAGCGGCCGCCGCACGAGGTGGACGGCCGGATGTACGTGGACCCGGCCCTGTTCGGGGACGACACCATCTTGCTGCGCCAGTACTTCTGCCCCTCGTGCGCCGGGCTCCTCGGTCAGGACTTCTGCCGGGCCGAGGATCCGCCGCGCGACGACGTCCGCATCGACCTCACGACGCTCTCGACCGCCCAGGAGGGTCACGCATGACCGCGACGCAGTCCGCCGACGATCAGGACCTCGTGATCGGCGTCGACATCGGGGGCACCTTCACCGACTGCGCGATCGTCCTCCCCGACGGGACCGCGCGGCCCGGCAAGTCGCCCACGACCCCGGACAACCGCGCGCGTGGGTTCTTCGACTCCATCGAGGACGCCGCGACGGGGCTCGGTCTGTCGCTCGACGACGCGCTCGCCCGGTGCCGGCTCCTGGTCCACGGCACCACGACGGGCACGAACGCCCTCATCGAGCGCCGCGGTGCCAAGGTCGGCCTGATCACCACGTCGGGCCACGGTGACGTCACCCTCATCATGAAGGCCGAAGGCCGGCTGGCCGGCGTCGACGGCGCGCACATCTGGGACCTCCCGCGGAGCGACAAGCCGGAGCCCGTCGTGCCCCGCGCCCTGATCCGGGAGGTGGACGAGCGGATCGACTACCTCGGCGAGGTGGTGGTGCCGCTCAACGAATCCCAGGTCGCCGCCGCCGCCGACGAGCTGGTGGCCGCTGGCGTCGAGGCCATCGCCGTCAGCTTCCTGTGGTCGGTCCGCAACAGCGCCCACGAGGACAGGGCCGTCCAGCTGATCAGCGACCGTCATCCACAGATCTTCGTCACCGCGGCCAGCTCCGTGTCCTCCTTCGTGGGGGAGTACGAGCGGACCATGACCGGCGTCGTCAATGCCTACATCGGCCCGCTGATGAAGGACTACGTGCAGCGGATCGAGCAGGAGGCCGGGCGGCGCGGCTACGCCGGGCGGATCCTCTACGCCCAGTGCGCCGGCGGTGCCATCACCGAGGCCGAGGCGCAGGTCGCGCCGGTGCGCACGGTGCACTCCGGGCCGGTCAGCGGTCTGCTGGGCAGTGCCCACGTGGCGGCGGCCCTCGGGGAGCCGGACCTCATGGTGGCCGACATGGGCGGCACGTCCTTCGACGTCAGCGTCATCCGCGGGCTCACGCCGGACGTCCGCGACGTCTCGCTGCTGGAGCGCTTCGAGGTGTCGCTGCCGATGGTCTACGTCGACACCGTCGGCGCCGGCGGGGGCAGCATCGCCTGGCTCGACGCGGCCGGGGGGCTGCAGGTCGGGCCGCACTCGGCCGGGGCGATGCCGGGGCCGGCGTGCTACGGCAACGGGGGCATCGAGGCGACCGTGACCGATGCCGACGTCGTCCTCGGCGTCATCGACCCCGACAACTTCCTGCACGGGCGGCGCAAGCTCGACGTCGCGGCGGCCGAGCGGGCGGTCGGAGCGCTCGGGGACCGGCTGGGCCTGTCGCTCGAAGAGACCGCGGCGGGCATCAACCAGATCATCGACGCCAAGATGGCCGACCTGCTGCGGCGGATGAGCATCCTCCGCGGTTTCGACCCGCGCGAGTACACGGTCTTCGCCTACGGCGGAGGCGGCCCGGTGCACGTCGGCGCCGTGGCTCGTGGGGTCGGGGTACGGAAGGTGATCGTGCCGATGCTGCACATGGCCTCGGCATGGTCGGCCTACGGTGCCACGGTGGCCGACGTCATCCACGTCGTCCAGCGCTGGGAGCAGCACCGGATGCCGGTCGACCCGGACCGCATGAACACGGTCCTGGCCGATCTCGAGGAGCAGGCGCGCGGCATCCTCGCCACCGAGGGCTTCGAGGGCGGCCAAGTGGCGATCGACCGGTCGGTGCGGATGAAGTACACCACCCAGCTGCACACCATCGAGGTGCCCATCTCGGGGGAGCCGCTCGACGAGGTGGCCGTCGAGGGCATCGGGACGGACTTCGCCCGGCTCTACGACGACCTGCACGGTGAGGGCTCCGGTCACCTGGCCGGCGGGGTGAGCCTGACCGGTTTCGTACTCCGGGCGCGCGGGATCGTGGACCGTCCGGGGATCGCCCGGGCGCCCAGTGCCACCGACGTCGAGCGGACCTCCCGGCCGGTCTACTGGGCCGAGGAGCGGGCCCGCGTGGAGACGCCGGTGCTGCGTGTCTCCGGTGGGCGGCTCGAGGGTCGGCTCGACGGGCCGATGCTGGTCGAGCTGCCGGACACGGTCGTCGTCATCCGCCCGGGGCAGTGGGTCACCTGCGACGAGTACGGCAACCTGGTGCTCAGGGTGTAGCGGGCTGGCGCACGGTGACGGACGGGTGGTGGTCGAGCGGAGCTGCCGGCCCCGTGAGTCCGGTCAGCAGCCGTCGGTCACAGGACGGTCCTGCGTGCGTCGGAGAGGGAGAGCGCGGCGGAGATCGTCTCGGCGGCCTCGCGCAGCGGGGGGAGGCACTCGCGGCGGAGATGGGTGAGCGTCGTCCGGGCCGCGTTCGAGGAGACGCTGAGGGCAGCGCCGGTCCGGTGGTCGCGCCCGGTGACGGGGACCGAGATGGCGCGCAGGCCGATCTCCAGCTCCTGGTCGACCAGGCAGTAGCCCTGGTCGCGGACCTCGGCGAGCGCGGCCCGGAACCGGTCGGGGTCGGTGATCGTGCGCGGCGTGTACTGCCGCAGGGGCCGGCCGGCGAGGTACTCGTCCAGTGCCGCGTCGTCGAGGGCGGCCAGCAGCACCCGGCCGGCGGCCGTGGTGGAGGCCGGGAGGCGACTGCCCACGCCGCCACCGATGGTCATCACCCGCTGCGGGTGGACCCGGGCGACGTAGACGATGTCGGGCAGGTCGAGCGTCGACATGGAGCAGGACTCGTTGAGCCGCTTGACCAGGTCGGCGAGCACGGGGCGGGCGATCTCGTCCACCCCCAGGGAGGCGACGTAGTTCCAGCCCACGTTGAGCACCTTGGGCGTGAGCGAGAACTCCCGGCCGTCGGACTTCAGATAGCCGAGGGAGCGCAGGGTCAGCAGGATCCGCCGGGCCGCCGCGCGGGTCATGCCGGTCAGCTCCGCGACCTCGCTCAGCGTCATCGCCGGATGGGTGCTGTCGAAGCACTCCAGCACGGCCACGGCCCGCTCGAGCTGCTCGAGTCGCTCGCCACCGTCCGGCGCCTGGCGTTGACGGGAGGCAGTGTCCATGGCCAGAGCCTAGCGGCGTGTTCGGTGAGCGAACACGGTTCGGCCGCGGAGTCGTGCGGTGGCCGCCTGGGACAGCGGCGTGCCGCGCGGGTGCCGACCGCGCCACGTCCCGAGCGGGACGGTCCGACCTTGACCCCCCCTTGCTACGGGACTAACCTCAGCGCACGAATGTACGGTCAGCGAACTTCGGTGTCCTTGCGCGGACCCGTCGCCGCAGAAGAGGAGAACGGTTCCCGCATGACGCAGCACGCTGACGTGACCCCGACCGTCCGACCCGGGTGGGAGGGACGCTTCTACGAGGACTTCCAGCCGGGGGACGTCTACCAGCACCCGCTGGGGCGCACCGTCTCCGAGGCGGACAACACATGGTTCACGTTGCTGACCATGAACACCAACCAGTCGCACTTCAACGCCGAGGTCGGCAAGGCGTCGGAGTTCGGCCGCCCGCTCGTCGTCTCCACACTGACCATCGCGATCGCCATCGGGCAGTCGGTCACCGACACCACCCAGAACGCGTTCGCCAACCTGGGGCTCGACGGTCTGGTCCTCACCCATCCCGTGTTCGCCGGCGACACGCTCTTCTCCGAGTCGCTGGTGCTCCAGAAGCGGGAGTCGGGCAGCCGCCCCCGAGCGGGCATCGTCACCATCAAGACGCGCACGCTGAACCAGCACGGCGACGAGGTGCTGTCCTTCCGCCGGACCTTCTACGTCCACAAGAGGGGTGCCGAGGCCGCGCGGAGCGTCTTCCCGCGCGGGAAGAAGCCGCTGACCGCCTGAGCCGGAGCGGCTGTAGCCCACACGCCGCCTGCCGTGGTCGCACCAACCTGTTGTCCGTGAAGCGAAGTCCAGTCGATCGAGAGGAGCGCGGTGGCCGTGACCCGACCGACCGACGCGGAGGAGGCACCCGCGACACGACGCCCGAGGCCGCTGGAGGGCGTGCGCATCGTGTCCCTGGAGCAGTACGGCGCCGGTCCGTGGGGCACGCTGCACCTGGCCGACCTGGGCGCCGAGGTCATCAAGATCGAGGACCCGGCGTCCGGCGGGGACGTCGGCCGGTACGTGCCCCCGTACGGCGAGGGCGAGGACTCGCTCTTCTACGAGGCGCTGAACCGCAACAAGTCCAGTGTGTCCCTCGACCTGCGCTCACCCGCCGGGCGTGCCGTCTTCGAGGACCTGGTGCGCGGCAGCGACGCGGTGTTCTCCAACCTCCGCGGTGACGTCCCGGCGAAGATGGGCATCCGGTACGAGGACCTCAAGCACCTCAACCCCGCGATCGTCTGCTGCTCGCTGAGCGGCTTCGGCATGACCGGGCCGCGAGCCGACGGCCCCGGCTACGACTACATGCTGCAGGGTCTGGCGGGGTGGATGGACCTCACCGGTGAGCCCGGGGGGCCGCCGACCAAGACCGGGCTGTCGCTCGTGGACTGGACCGGTGGTTACGTGGCCGCACTGTCCCTGGTGGTGGGGGTGCACGCGGCCCGGCGGGACGGCGTCGGCCTGGACTGCGACGTCAGCCTCTTCGACACGGCCGTCACGATGCTGAACTACCCCGCGGCGTGGCACCTCAACGCCGGCTACGTCCCCGCGCGGACGCGGCACTCCGCGCACCCGTCGCTGGTCCCCTTCGGGAACTTCCAGGCAGCCGACGGCTGGCTGGTCGTGGCCTGTCCCAAAGAGAAGTTCTGGCGGCTCCTGATCGATGCGCTCGAGCTGCCCGAGGTCGCCGCGGACCCGCGGTTCAGCGACTTCGGCGGGCGGCAGCGGCACCGCGAGGCGCTGCTGCCGCTGCTCGAGGACAGGTTCCGCCAGCGGCCGGTCGACGAGTGGCTCCAGCTGCTCGGCGCGGCCGGCGTCCCGGTCGCCCCGATCAACTCCGTCGCCGACGCCCTGGCCGACGAGCACACCGCTGCCCGCGGTCTGGTGGTGGAGACCGAGCACCCGCGGTTCGGCCGGGTCCGCACGCTGGCCTCACCGGTACGGGTCGGCGACCCGGCCGCCCTCACGTACCGCCGGGGACCTGCCCGCAACGAGGACGCCGACCGCGTCCTGCGTGCCGTCGCCGGCTACGACGAACAGCGGATCCGCGCCCTCGCCTCGGCCGGGGCCTTCGGGGATCTGGACCCCGACCTGGACGGGCGCCCGGCGCCCGCGCACACCCCGACCACCGACGTCCCCGTGGAGTGACAGATGGACTTCGAACTGACCGACGACCAGCAGCAGTTCCGCAGTGTCCTCCGGGACTTCGTCGACAAGGAGGTCATCCCGGTCGCCCGCGAGTACGAGCAGGCCGGGCGGTACCCGACGGAGATCGTCGAGGGGCTCAAGGAGATGGGTCTGTTCGGGATCACCGTCCCGGAGGAGTACGGCGGGCTCGACCTGGACCCGGTGGCCTTCGCGATCGTGTTCGAGGAGCTGGCGCGTGGCTGGATGGGCGTCGCCGGCGTCCTGGGGAGCCACTCGCTGTCCTGCCGGCTGATCGCCATGCACGGGACCGAGGAGCAGAAGGCCAGGTACCTGCCCGACCTCGCGACCGGGAAGCGCCGCACCGGTCTGGGGCTCACCGAGCCCGACGCCGGGACCGACGTCCAGGGGATCAGGACCGTCGCCCGCAAGACCGACGGCGGGTACGTCGTCGACGGCACCAAGACCTGGATCACCAACGCCCGGTTCGCCGATCCGCTGCCGGTGATGGTCAAGACCGACCCCACCGCCACCCCGGCGCACAAGGGCATGAGCGTGCTGCTGGTGGAGCAGGGCACGCCCGGCTACTCGGTGCTCAAGGACATCCCCAAGGTCGGGTACAAGGGGCCGGAGTCCTGCGAGGTGCTGCTCGACGGGGCGCAGGTGCCGGCGGAGAACCTCCTCGGCGGCGTCGAGGGGCGCGGCATGCAGCAGGTGTTGTCCGCCTTGGAGTGGGGGCGGGTCAACATCGCCGCCCGGTCGGTCGGCGTCGCGCAGCGCGCCTATGACGAGGCGCTGCGCTACTCCCAGGAGCGCAAAGCGTTCGGGCAGGAGATCGCCCAGTTCCAGGCCATCCAGCTGAAGCTGGCGCAGATGGCCACCAACGTCCAAGCCGCCCGGTTGATGGCGTACTGGGCGGCGAGCCGGCTGACCCTCGGCCGGGCCGACGGTCCGACCGGGATGGCCAAGATCTTCTGCTCCGACGTCGCGCTCGAGGCGGCCATCGACTCGATGAAGGTGCACGGCGGCTACGGCTACTCCTCCGAGTACGAGATCGAGCGCCTCTATCGCGACGCTCCGCTGATGAGCATCGGGGAAGGCACCAACGACGTGCTGCGCACCGTGGTGGCCAAGTCGCTCCTCAGCGGCACGACCGTCGTCGGCTGACGGCACGCTCGCCCCCGTCGGTCCCCGGTCCACCGGGGACCGACGGGGTCGGGGCCGACCCGGTCCGATCGACGACGTCGGAGTGGAGTGGGCCGCTGTGCTCCCATGCGCAGGGGCTGGGTGGCCTGCCCGAGGACGCCGGCAGGACTGGTGTCCGACCCGGCGGACCCACCACCCCGGTCCTCTCCTCCGGCGGCCCCGGGTGTCCCATCTCCGCTTCGGCAACGGCGTCCACACGGGCGCCGGACACTGGGCGGCACGGATTGCGGTCGGGGGGATCGCGGTGCCGATGCTGTACTGCGCGCTCCCGGGGCTACGGACGGACACCCGCCGGGCCGGTGAACCGGTCCGGATGGCTGTCCCGCGGCCTGACGGACGCGCCGGTGACGGGGGAGGCCGCACGGCGGCTGTGTGAGCACCTGCCTGTTCGTCGGCGGCCGCCGCGTAGCTGTCCGACTCCTGGATGGGTCAGCGTGCCTCGGTCAGATGATGGTGCTGCGTGCGTCGGAGAGGGAGAGCGCGGCGGAGATCTGGGACGCGGCCTCGCGCAGCGGGGGGAGGCACTCACGGCGGAAGTGGGCGGGTGTCATCCGGGCGGCACTCGAAGAGACGCTCACGGCAGCGCTGGTCCGGCCGTCACGGCCGGTGACGGGGACCGAGAGGGCCAGCAGGCCGATCTCCAGCTCCTGGTCGACCAGGCAGTAGCCCTGGTCGCGGACCTCGGCGAGCGCGGCCCGGAACCGGTCGGGGTCGGTGATCGTGCGCGGCGTGTACTGCCGCAGGGGCCGGCCGGCGAGGTACTCGTCCAGTGCCGCGTCGTCGAGGGCGGCCAGCAGCACCCGGCCGGCGGCCGTGGTGGAGGCCGGGAGGCGACTGCCCACGCCGCCACCCATGGTCATCACCCGCTGCGGGTGGACCCGGGCGACGTAGACGACGTTGGGCAGGTCGAGCGTCGACATGGAGCAGGACTCGTTGAGCCGCTTGACCAGGTCGGCGAGCACGGGGCGGGCGATCTCGTCCACCCCCAGGGAGGCGAAGTAGTTCCAGCCCACGTTGAGCACCTTGGGCGTGAGCGAGAACTCCCGGCCGTCGGACTTCAGGAAGCCGAGGGAGCGCAGGGTCAGCAGGATCCGCCGGGCCGCCGCGCGGGTCATGCCGGTCAGCTCCGCGACCTCGCTCAGCGTCATCGCGGGGTGGTCGCCGTCGAAGGACTCGAGCACCGCCATCGCGCGTTCGAGCTGCTCGAGACGCTCGCCTCCGTCCGAGGAGCTTCGAGGGGGAGGTGCAGGGTCCATGGCTCGAGCCTAGCAATGCGTTCGGTCAGCGAACAGGAATGCCGTCGACGTCACTCACCCGGAGCGGGGGCCGGCCACGCCGGCCTGCTCGTGGAGCTACAGGTGCGCAACACGTCCAGCGCATCGCCGTGACCGGCGTCCGCGTCGGCGATCACCGGGACGCAGCCGAGACGATCCGCCGCACGTCGTCGCTCTCGCTACCGGGGAGCCCGACGTCGGGTCGCCCGATGAGCAAGGCCGTGGTCCTGAACCCGGTCACGTGCACGGCGTCGAAGCCGGCCTGTTCCCCCAGGCGCGCTCAGGGCGTCATGGGTACCGGGCGCGGTAATGGGCTCAGGCGCGGCCAGGAGCTGAGGCAGGCGTGGCCTCCCAGTGGGCCGGGACCCTGCGCTTCGCCACGCCGTCTCGCCCTCCCTCGTGCATCCGACGCTGAGCGGCGCGGTCCCGCGCACGAGGACCCTCGGCTCCCAAGCCGCCCCGACCACCAGTGAGCGGCCCTCCGGCCCGAGCGAGCGGGTCGGCGCAGCGACCGCCTCGGCTGCCCGACGTCGGCTAGCACATTGCCGCCCACGGACCGGACAGAATCCGCCAGTCAGCACCGACGGCAGCCTCGCGGTGCCAACCTCGACGGCACACCACCGGAAACGAGGTCAACAATGACTGCGCTCGAGCCTGCCCGGGTCACCTTGCCGACGGAGCTCGTGTCCCGGCTGCAGGAGCTGCTCGGTACCGAGGCCGTCCTGCTCGAGGACGAGCAGGTGCAGGAGTTCCAGGACCCCTACTGGATCCCGGGCGATTCCACGTACCGCGGCTCGGCCGTGGTGCTGCCCGCGAGCACCGAGCAGGTGCAGGCGGTCGTGCGCCTGGCGAACGAGTACGACGTGGCGCTCTCGACCAGCTCACAGGGACGCAACAACGGCTACGGCGGCGCCTCGCCCCGGGTCGGGGGTTCGCTCCAGTTGAGCCTGCGGCGGATGGACCGGGTGCTGGAGATCGACGACGAGCTCGCCTATGCCGTGGTGGAGCCCGGCGTCCGCTGGCTCGACCTGCACGAGGCGCTCGAAGCCGGCGGACACCGGCTGCGCCTGTCCGTGCCGGACATCGGCTGGGGCAGCCTGGTCGGCAACTCCCTGGACAACGGCGTCACGTACATGGCCAACGGCCAGGACTTCTCCGCCGCGTGCGGTATGGAGGTCGTGCTGCCCGACGGTGAGCTGCTGCGGACCGGCCTCGGGGCGCAGCCGGGGAACCCGGCGTGGCACGTCTACAAGCGTGGCGTGGGACCGGTGCTGGACCCGCTGTTCATGCAGTCCAACCTGGGCATCGTGACCAAGATGGGCGTCTGGCTCCAGCCGACCCCCGAGGCGTACCAGACCCTCTCGCTCAACATCGAGCACGACACCGATCTGGGCGCTGCGGTCGACGCCGTCCGCGACCTGATGCTGGCCGGCCTCGTGCGTGGCGTTCCCTGCTTCTACGGCGCTCCGTTGAACGGCACCATCATCAAGGACCTGCCGATGCAGCCGGGCACCGCCTGGACCGACGAGCAGCTCGACGACCACGGGCGGGAGACCGGTCTCGGCCGCTGGTCGGTGCGCATCGCCCTGTGGGACGACCCTGACGTCATGGCGGTCAAGCGGGCCAAGATCCTCCAGGTCTGGTCACGCATCCCGGGCTCGTCGGTCTACGAGGGTCCCGTCTACACCCCCGATCAGTACGGCGAGATCACCAACCAGACCGAGAAGGTGCAGATCGGCATCCCGCACCTGGACCTGCTGGAGCTGTTCCCGCCCTTCGTCGGGCACGTCGAGGTCTCCCCGGTGGCACCCATGAAGGGCGACGTCGTCACCGAGGTGGTCGACATCATCCGGACCACGCTGGTCTCCAACGGCTTCCTGGCGCAGATCGGGATCCTGGCGATCAGCGCCCGGTCGGCGGCGGTGGTGACGGGCATCAACTTCGACAAGACGAACGAGGACATGACGAAGGCCGCCCTGTCGGTGGCGCACAACCTGATCAACGAGCTGGGCGAGCAGGGCTACGTGCCCTACCGCACCCACCTGCACTTCATGGACGACGTCGCCGGCCATCTGTCGTTCAACGACGGCGCCTACCACCGGTTCCTGGGCAAGATCAAGGACGCGGTCGACCCACGCGGCATCCTCTCGCCCGGGCGCTACGGCGTCTGGGGGAGCCAGGGGACCGAGAGGGGCAACGACCGCTGACCCGTGTCCACGGAGGCAGCTCCGCCTCCGCGGTCCGGAAGGTCCCCGATCGGCTCACCGCAGGAGCGACAGAAGTCACTGTCTGCAGGGCCGCCCAGCCCCACGGTCGGGATCGGACGGAACTCGAGCGACAAGGAGAGCCACCCATGGCAGACCTCGACACCGACGTCCTCGTCGTCGGCAGTGGACCGGCGGGCTCCGCCGCCGCGCTGGCCCTGGCGACCTACGGCGTGCAGACGACGGTCATCACGAAGTACGGCCGCCTGGCCGACACCCCCCGGGCGCACATCACGAACCAGCGCACGATGGAAGCGCTGCGCGACCTCGGCGTCGAGGAGGAGGTGATGGCCGAGGCCGTGCCGCAGGAGCTGATGGGCAACCTCGTCTACTGCACTTCGATCGCCGGTGAGGAGCTGGGCCGCCTGCACAGCTGGGGGACCCGTCCCGACCGGTTCGCCGACTACTCGGCGGCCAGCCCCTCGCGCATGTGCGACATGCCGCAGGACCTGATGGAGCCGGTGCTGCTGCACAACGCCCAGTCCCGTGGCGCGAAGGTGCGCTTCGACACCGAGTACCTCTGGATGCAGCAGGACGACGAGGGCGTCACGGTGCACGTGCGCGACCGGCTGCGCGGCGACGAGTACGACATCCGGGCCCGGTACGTCATCGGCGCCGACGGTGGGCGCAGTCAGGTCGCCGACGACATCGGCCTACCGCTGCAGGGGCAGATGGGCGTCGGCGGCAGCATCAACATCGTCTTCGAGGCCGACCTGTCCCACCTGGTCGCCGACCGCCCGTCAGTCCTCTACTGGGTGCTGCAGCCCGGTGCCGACGTCGGCGGCATCGGTGCCGGCCTGGTGCGGATGGTCCGGCCCTGGCACAAGTGGCTGATCGTCTGGGGCTACGACATCAACGGCCCGGCACCGGACCTGACCGAGGAGTACGCGCTCTCCATCGTGCGCAAGCTCGTCGGCGACGACTCGGTGAAGGTCACGATCACGTCCAGCTCGGCGTGGACGGTCAACCACCTGTCCGCCGAGCGGTACTCGACCGGCCGGGTCTTCTGCGCCGGCGACGCCGTCCACCGGCACCCGCCGTCGAACGGCCTGGGGTCCAACACCTCCATCCAGGACTCCTACAACCTGGCCTGGAAGCTCGCCGCCGTCCTCAAGGGCCAGGCCGGTCCGGGGCTGCTGGACACCTACTCGGCCGAGCGCGCGCCGGTGGGCAGGCAGATCGTCGACCGGGCCAACCAGAGCATCGCGGACACGTCGCGGATCTTCGACGCCCTCGGTCTGCTGAACACCACCGACCCCGAGCGGATGGTCGAGCACATGGCCGCCCGCAAGGACGCCACGCCGGAGGCGGAGAAGCAGCGGGCCGCGCTGCGCGAGGCGATCGCGTTCAAGGACTACGAGTTCAACTGCCACGGCGTGGAGATGGACCAGCGCTACGAGTCCTCCGCGGTGGTACCCGACGGCACCCCTCCGGAGCAGCCGGTCCGGGACCCGGAGCTGTACTCCCACACCTCGTCGCGGCCCGGTGCGAAGCTGCCGCACGCCTGGCTGACCACCGACCACCGACGCCAGGTCTCCACCCTGGACCTGGGGGGGCGCGGCCGGTTCACGGTGTTCACCGGCATCGGCGGCGACAGCTGGACGCGCGCGGCCTCGGTGGTGGGGGAGCGGCTGGGCATCGACGTCGCCGCCGTCGTCATCGGCCCCGGCCGGGAGTACGACGACCTGTACGGCGACTGGGCACGGGTCCGCGGCATCGACGACGGCGGTGTACTGCTCACCCGCCCGGACAACTACGTCGCCTTCCGGCAGACCGGCGCCGCAACGGAAACCGAGGCCGAGGCGGCGCTGGAGAGCGCCCTGCGGACCGTGCTGGACCGCAACGGCGAGGAGGCACAGGCATGAGCGACCGGGAGCTGTTCAGCGAGGAGCGGTCGGCCGAGGTGGTCGCGGGGAGCTTCGCCGACACCCCGGACCCGCGGCTGCGGCAGGTGATGACCTCCCTGGTCCACCACCTGCACGCCTTCGTCAAGGACGTGGAGCTGAGCGAGGAGGAGTGGGGGTTCGCGATCGACTTCCTGACTCGCACCGGGCACATGAGCAACGAGGTGCGGCAGGAGTTCATCCTGCTCTCCGACGTCCTCGGTGTGTCGATGCTGGTGGAGACGATCAACCACCGGACCGGCGGCACCTCGACCGAGTCGACGGTGCTGGGCCCGTTCCACATGGTCGAGTCCCCGGTACGGGAGCTCGGCGCGGACATCGCGCTCGACGGCAAGGGCACCCCCTGCCTGGTGTCGGGCCAGGTGACCGGCCCGGACGGCGAGCCGCTGGCCGGCGCATCGGTGGACGTGTGGCAGACCAACGAGGACGGCTTCTACGACGTCCAGCAGCCCGGCATCCAGCCGCCGGGCAACCTGCGCGGCATGTTCACCGCCGATGAGGACGGGCGCTTCTGGTTCCGGTCGGTGGTGCCGCGGTACTACCCGATCCCCGACGACGGGCCGGTCGGCCAGCTGCTGTCGTCCACCGGCCGGCACCCCAACCGGCCGGCGCACCTGCACTTCATCGTCGCGGCTCCGGGCTATCGGCCGGTGACCACGCACGTCTTCGTCGCCGACAGCCCCTACTTGGACTCCGACGCGGTGTTCGGCGTCAAGGAGAGCCTGATCCGGGACGTGGCCGAGGTCGACGACCCGGCCCGGGCCGCGGACCTCGGGCTGCCCAACCCCTTCCGGACGCTCACGTTCGACCTCTCCCTGCTGCGCGCCGACCAGGCACCGCCGGCCGCCCAGCCGGCGCAGGCGCAGCCGACCGTGGTGCGCGGAGCTCCCGGAGCGCCGTCGTGATCCGGCCGTTCACCTACTCCGCGCTGCCCATGCGCGTGGTGTTCGGCCCTGGCTCCCTGGCCGGGCTGCCGGACGAGGTCGCGGCACTGGGGCTGACCCGCGTCCTGGTCCTGTGCTCACCCGAGCAGGAGGCGACCGGCAAGGAGGTCGCCGCCGCGCTGGGTGACCGAGCTGCCGGCGTCCTGGCCGAGGCCCGCATGCACGTACCGGTCGAGGTGGCCACCCGGGCCCGGGACCTCGCCCGCGAGCTCGGCGCCGACGGCTGCGTCGCCGTCGGCGGCGGCTCGGCGGTCGGCCTGGGCAAGGCCATCGCGCTGGAGCACGGCCTGCCGGTGATCGCCGTCCCGACGACCTACGCCGGCTCGGAGATGACCCCGGTGTGGGGGCTGACCGAAGGCGGCGCCAAGCGCACCGGCCGCGACCTCCGCGTCCTGCCCAAGAGCGTCGTCTACGACCCGGAGCTGACGCTGAGCCTCCCGGCGCAGCTGTCGGCCACCAGCGGGATGAATGCGATCGCCCACGCCGTCGAGGGGCTCTACGCCCCCGACGCGACCCCGATCGTCTCGTTGATGGCCGAGGAGGGCACCCGGGCGCTGGCCGCCGCCCTGCCCCGGGTGGTCGCCGACGGATCCGACGTCGACGCCCGCGGCGAGGCGCAGTACGGCGCCTGGCTGTGCGGCGCGGTGCTGGCAGCGACGACGATGTCGCTGCACCACAAGCTCTGCCACACCCTCGGCGGCACGCTCGACCTCCCGCACGCCCAGACCCACACCGTCGTCCTGCCGCACGCACTGGCCTACAACCAGCCCGCCGCCCCCGACGCGGTCGCCGCCCTGTCCCGCGCGCTCGGCGGCGTCGCCGACCCCGCCCGGGAGCTGTGGGAGCTGGCCGGCCGGCTCGGCGCACCGCGGTCCTTGGCCGAGCTCGGCATGCAGGAGGACGACATCCCGCGCATCGTGGAGCTCGCGGTCGCCAACCCCTACGCGAACCCGCGGCCGGTGACACAGGAGGGCGTCACCGCACTGCTCGAGGCGGCCTGGTCCGGCCGGTCGCCCGGCAGCCCCGGCTCCTGACACAGCCGCGGCACGGTCACCCCACTGAAATCCGAGGAGAAGACATGAGCATCGGACGTCTGGGAGCACGCCTCCTGATCGGCGGGCTGTTCATCGGCCACGGCACACAGAAGCTCTTCGGCTGGTTCGGCGGCCCGGGACGCGCCGGCACCGAGGGCATGATGGAGGCGCTGGAGATGCGGCCGGCGAAGGTGCACGCCACGCTCGCCGGGGTCACCGAGACCGCCGGCGGCGCGCTGCTGGCCGCCGGGTTGGCCACGCCGCTCGCGGCGTCCGCGCTCACCGGTGTGATGACCACCGCCATCCGCAAGGTGCACCTGCCCAACGGCCCGTGGGCGGCCAACGGCGGGTGGGAGTACAACGCCGTCCTGATCGGTGCGGTGACGGCGCTGGCCGAGACCGGAGCCGGTGACCTCTCCTTGGACAGTGTGCTGGGCATCGAGCGGAAGGGGCCGGCCGTGGCAGTCGCCGCGCTGGCCGCCGGGGTGGCCACGT
The DNA here is from genome assembly GCF_053502545.1 of Geodermatophilus sp. URMC 65. NCBI lineage: Bacteria > Bacillati > Actinomycetota > Actinomycetes > Geodermatophilales > Geodermatophilaceae > Geodermatophilus > Geodermatophilus sp. URMC 65. Next base: position 904,428 of record NZ_CP199954.1, on the reverse strand, counting down.
CCTTCCTCACCATGGCGGTCGCGCGCCGCGGCCGCCCGGGCGTCACCTCTGCTGCCGGCCCGTCCGCCGTGCCCGCTCCGCCGGAGGACACCGCGGGGGACCCCACGACGGCCGGGGCCTAGTGCTGCGGCAGATCCCGTCCGCCCAGGAGTGAGCCGGTGCCCAACGGCCATGCAGAAGACGGTGTGGCCACGGCGCGCGAACGGCTACGGCAGGCCATCGGCCGCGGCCGCTCCGTCCGGTTGATCGCCGGCGGTCGGCCCGCCTCGAACCGGCGCGGGCCGCACGGTGAGGTGGTGCCCTCCCTACGAGCGCAGGCCGTGGCTCGCGGCGTCAGCCCTGTCCTGCGGGTGGTCGAGCGCCTCGGACTGTGGGTGCGGCTGCTCTCCGTCCTCGGTCGGTTCGGCCCGCGACCGGCCGACTTCGGCGAGTACCTGCCCGGGGAGCACGACGTCGTAGTCGCCACCTACGAGAAGAGCGGCACCAACTGGATGCTGCAGATCGTCCACCAGGTCGCGACCGTCGGGCTCGGCCGGTTCGACCACATCCACGACGTGGCGCCGTGGCCGGACGCTCCCGGCGGCCAGACCTCCGTCGCGGTCCCGCTGGAGGAGCCCACCTGGCGCGAGGCTCCCACCGGGTTGCGCCCGGTGAAGACCCACCTGCCTCGTGAGGCGGCGCCGTTGACCGACGCCGCGCGCTATGTCGTGGTGATCCGCGACCCCAAGGACGTGGTGGTCTCCAGTTACCACTTCGTCCGCGGCATCGCGCTGGGGCCGCTGATGCCCAGCGTGAGCACGTGGGTGGAGCTGTTCCTCAGCGAACAGGGGTTCGCCCCCTCCGGAGGGCCGTGGCCGGAGCACGTCGCCGGTTGGTGGGCCGAGCGCCAGCGGCCCAACGTCCTGGCCCTGCGCTACGAGGAGCTCGTGGCCGACCTGCCCGGCGGCATCGGCCAGGTCGCGGACCTGATGGGTGTCGACCTCGACCCTCAAGCCTTGGAGCGGGTCAGGTCGCACTGCACCTTCGAGGCCATGCGTGCGGTGGGCGAGCGCTTCGACCTCGGCCCGTTCACCCCCCTCGGCTCACAGCAGACCCGCATGGTCCGCCGCGGCGCGGCCGGCGGGTCGGCCGAGTTGCTCACCGCTGAGCAGCGCCGCCGCATCGATGACCACTGCGAGTCGGCGCTGCACCGGCTGGGCTCGGACTTCCCCTACGCGGAGGTCTACCGAGCCGAGTGGTGACCGAGGCCGACCGCTGCAGTTCGACGCGGTCCCCGCGCGCGGGGACCCGCCGCCCAGGGACGGAAGATGCGACGGGTCCTGCACGCGGCGGCCGGACGACGTGGGGCACCGGGGCGCCGTCGCCGCCCGGGCAGGACCCGGGTGACGACGGCGGCGGACGGGAGACCGCCGGTCAGGCGGTCCCGCCGTTGGGCGAGAGCACCTGGCCGGTGAAGAACGCCGCCTCGTCGCTGGCGAGGAACAGGATGGTGTTGGCCATCTCGTCGGCCGACGCCATTCGCTTCATCGGGGCCAGGTCGATGATCGCCTGGCGGGCCTCGGGCCCGTTCTGCGCGAGCATCGGGGTGTCGGTCGACCCGGGGGCCACGGCGTTCACCCGGATGTTCTCCGCGGCCAGTCGCGCCGCGGCGGCGCGTGTCATCCCGATGACCCCTGCCTTCGATGCCGGGTACGGCAGGACCAACGGGAGGAGAGCGAGGGCACCGACGCTCGAGATCGTCACGATCGAACCACCCTCGGGCCCGTTGCGCCGCATGGCCGGCACCGCTGCGCGCAGCGCGTAGAAGGTCCCGTACAGGTTGACCTCGACCACCTCCGCGAAGTCCGCGTCGCTGATCTCCGTGATGTCACCGCCGAACTCGGTTGTCCGTTGGCTGCTGGGCTGCGCGATGCCGGCCGCGGTCACCAGGACGTCCAGCCGGCCGAACTCCTCGACGGCGGTCGCGACCGCCGCGTCGAGGTCCGCGCTCCGGGTCACGTCGCCTGCCAACGCGATGGCGCCGTCCACACCGTCGAGGGAGTCCTTCAGACGATTGCCGTCGCGGTCGACGGCCACGACGCGTGCGCCCTCGGCGACGAACCGGCGTACCGAGGCCAGCCCGATACCGGATCCACCTCCGGTCACCACGGCGACCTTGTCCTCGAGTCTCATCTCTTCTCCTCCTGCTCGGATCAGGACCGGTCAGTCGGTGAGGGCCGCGAGGACGATGTCGCCGAGGCGCTGGGTCCGGGGTAGGTGGTCGGTGTCCTCCAGGGAGCCGACGGTGATGAGCGTGAAGCAGACGTCCCGCGCCGGGTCCACCCAGAAGCAGGACGTGCCGGCGCCCCAGCCGCCGAAGGTGCCCTTGCTGCCCAGGTTGGGCAGCGGACCGGGCGTGAGAGCGTCACCGCGGACGAAGAACCCCAGCCCGTGGTATGCCGGCCACGGCAGCCAGTTGCGCATCTGGAGCGCGTAGTCCAGCAGGGAGTTGGGCATCTCGCCGGTGTGGTTGCGGGCGGCGAGCTCGATCATGGCGGGGGAGAGCAGCCGGTAGCCGTTCCGGACCCCTCCGCCGCGCAGGAGATCGGCGAACTTGTAGAAGTCCTCGGCCGTCGTGGTGTAGCCCGCACCGGGCATCTGGGAGCCGGGCGCCGTGATGAGGTGGCCCGAGCCCTCGATGCCCTCGATGGTGAACATGCCCGCGGGACGCCGGTAGCGGGCCACCACGGGCGCCAGGTAACGATCGCCCGGTGGCGGCCCGAGGGTCGTGCTGTCCATGCCGAGCGGCCGGAGGACCTCGTCCGCGACGATGGCGTCGAAGGAGCGCTTGCCGGGATCGACCGCCACCAGCATGGACGCCATTACCGCGTGGGCGCCGAGCTTCGAGTAGAGGACGCGCTGCCCGGGCGGGGTCTCGGGTGCGGAGGCGCACACGTAGGCGGTGAAGCGCTCGAGAGAGATCAGGTCTTCGACCGGGAGCATGGGGACGTCGGCGAGCACGCCACCGGTGTGGGTGAGTAGGTGGAACAGCGTGACGGAGCCCTTGCCCCGGGCTCCGAAGTCGGGCAGGACCTCCGCGACCGGCTGGGTGAGCGAGAGCAGTCCCCGCTCGACGAAGCTCAGCACGGTCGCGACCACGAGCTGCTTGCTGATCGAGAAGGGGACCAGCACGTCGTCGGTCCGCAGCGCCCGCTCCTGCGACCGGTCGGCGAAGCCGATCGCCTCGTCCACCACCAGGTGACCCGCTCGGCCGACTGTGATCTGGGCACCGTCGTAGAAGCCGGTGTCGACGTCGTGCTGGATCGACTCGACGAGCCGCTGCAGCCGCTGCGGGTGGAAGCCGGCCTCTCCCGGATCCGTCATCTCCATCGGTGACATCCCTCCCAGGGGCTCGGGGACTCGGCAACGACCTGGGCGCCAGGCTCGTATGTCGCACAGAATTTCGCTGAGCGCACGAAGCCTATGTGACGGCGCACCCCTCCACAACAGACCGGCGGGCAGGTCGACTGGCCGCACAACCCACCGGACACGACGTGACCTCGACCGGACACGGGAACCGGGTGAGCGACCGGTACCGACCGGGCGTCCGTGGACGGGCGTGCACGTGGAGCCACGAGCAGCGATCCTGGCGGGGGTCGGGGAGTGGCTGCCGCGGCCAGGAGGGTCTGACGTGTGGGGTCGCCGATCGGTCACCGGGCCGGCCAGGTGAGCAGACTCAGGTTGCCGCGGCGCGCCGGCCGGGCAGGTGGACCGGACGACCTGCCCCGCGAGGACGTCGCGAGCCGCGTGTCCGCCTACGTGTACGGCAACGTCCTGGTGATGGCGGCGTTGATCGCACTGCACCCGGACGAGCTGCGGGGACCCACTGGCGTGCTCTACCTGCTGGGGGTGGGGGTCTCGACCTTCGTCGCGCACACGGTGGGTGAGGCGGTCGGGGCTGCGGGTCCGCGAGGGCCGATCGCTGGACACGACTGCTGTCCGGCGGGAGATCCGGGATGCACTGCCCATCGTGACGACCGCCGGCGCACCCATCACGGTGCTGCTGCTGGCGTGGACCGACCTGGTGGACGCCGACGTGGTGCTCGTGCTGGCGCTCGTGCTGGTCGACGTCCGGTTGGCCCTGCTGGGCTCGGTGGTGGCGTGGGTGTCCGGGGAGCGCAGTTCGACCCGGGTGTTCCTGGCGGGCTTCGTCCTGGCGGTCGTCGCCGCTGCCACGGTCGTGCTCAAGTGGCAGCTGACGCACTGAGCAGCGGTGACCGGGACTGCGGACCGGTGGCCACCGATGGCGGGATGACGGCGGCGCGGACGGTGGCGCCCTACCGGGACGTCGGCACTCGGGGAATCAGGGGGTGTCCGGCGTCGCCAGGGTCGGGAGGCATCCGCCTGGGTTGACGACCTGCCGGATCCGGGTGGCGATCTCGTGCAGCTGGCGGACCTGGGTCCTGGTCAGCGGGTCGAGGACCAGGCGGCGGACCTCGGCGACGTGGCCGGGGGCGGTGGCGACGACCTTGTTCCAGCCGGCGTCGGTGAGCACGGCCAGTGTGGCGCGGCCGTCCTCCGGGTCGGGCCGGCGGGTGACCCAGCCGCGCTTGTCCAGCCGGTCGACGGTCCGGGACAGCCGGGTCAGCGACCCGTTGGCCAGCGCGGCGACCTCGCTCATCCGCCGGGTGCGCTGCGGGGCCATGGAGAGCATCGCCATCACCTGGTACTCGAAGTGGCTGACGCCGGCGTCGCGCTGCAGCTGGGCGTCGATGGCGTCGGGCAGCCAGGTGAGCACGCCGATCAGCTCGAGCCAGGTCTGCTGCTCCTCCGCGGTCAACCACCGCGGCTCCTCGACCGCTTCCACGACACCTCTCCTCGCTTGTCGAGCACTGCGACACACCGGCAAGAACACTTGACGGTGCAAGCATCGAGCGACTACTGTCGCTTGCGTCGTCAAGTAAAGCACGCGAGGAGTCAGAACGTGAACGTCGTCTTGTGGATCGTGGCCGGGTTGCTGGCCGTCGCCTTCCTCGCCGCGGGGCTGATGAAGCTCGCCCAGCCGAAGAAGAAGCTCGCCGACTCCGGCATGGGTTGGACGGAGGACTTCAGCGACGGCGCGGTCAAGGGCATCGGTGCGCTGGAGGTCCTCGGCGCCGTGGGCCTGATCCTGCCCGCCGCGCTGGGCATCGTCCCGGTGCTGGTGCCGATCGCCGCGACCGGCCTGGCCCTGCTCATGCTGGGCGCCGCGGTGACCCACGCCCGCCGCAAGGAGTCGCCGAACATCGTCGTCAACATCGTGCTGCTCGCCCTGGCCGCGTTCGTGGCCTGGGGCCGGTTCGGCCCGTACGCCTTCTGAGCCGGTCGGCGGCCGACCGCAACAGTGACCGCCGAGCGCCACCACCACTCGTTCCGGCCTCCCGTGGCCGGAGTGCACCCCATCCTCACCACCTGATACGGAGTCCCCGTCATGCGCGCTCTGCACGTCCCTGCCGCCGGTGAGCAGCCCCAGCTCGGCGAGCTGCCCACCCCCGAGCCCACCGAGGGCACCGTCCTGATCCGGGTGAAGGCCGCCGGCCTGAACCCCATCGACAACGCCATCGCCGCCGGCTTCCTCACCCAGATGGGCCTGCCGCACGAGTACCCGGTCGTCATCGGCCGCGACGCCGCCGGCGTGGTGGAGGCTGTCGGCGCCGGGGTCGACCACGTCGCCGTCGGTGACGAGGTGCTCGGTCACGTGCTGCTGGCCCCGCCGATCTCGGCCGGCACGCTGGCTGAGTACGCGGTTCTGCCGGCCGCCACGGTCACGCCCAAGCCCGCCGGGCTGGACTTCACCACCGCCGCCGCCCTCCCGCTGGCCGGCGCGGCCGCGGTGCAGTCCATCGAGGCGATCGACCCCCAGCCTGGCCAGACCGTGCTGGTCAACGGCGCCTCCGGCGGCGTCGGCTCCTTCGCGGTACAGCTGCTGGCCGCCCGCGGCGTGACCGTGGTGGCCACCGGCAAGCCGGAGGACGCCGAGCGGCTCACCGCTCTGGGTGCGTCCCGGGTCATCGACCACACCGCCGGCCCGGTGGCCGACCAGGTCCGCGCCGCCTACCCCGACGGCGTCGACGCGCTGGTCAGCCTGCACGGCATGGACCCCTCGGGCACCCCGATCGCCGCCGTGCGCAGCGGCGGCAAGGTCGCCGGTGTCGCGGCGGTGCCCGACGAGGCCACGCTGTCCGCCGCCGGGCTCACCGGCACCTCCGTGATGGCGATGCCGACCCGCGAGGTGCTGGCCCCGCTGGCCCAGCAGGCCGCCGCCGGGGACCTGAAGGTCACCGTCGCCGACGTCCTGCCCCTCGAGCAGGCCACCGAGGGCCTGGGCCGGCTTGCCACCGGCGGCGCCGGCGGCAAGCTCGTCGTCACCGTCGAGGGCTGACACCACCGTCGCCGGCCGGGGTCGACGCAAGGCGCGCCGACCCCGCCCGGCGGCGGGCACATCCCCTCCGGCCCGTCATCGGCCGCCCACCCGAGAGCAGGCCGCCGATGGCCGCCCTGAGCGACGGCCCTTGGCACCCCACCGTCCCCGCCGGTGCCTACGACGACCTGCTCGCCCGGGTGCTGCCCGGGGCGCGTGCCCACCGTGCCTGGGTCCCCGACGACGGACCCACGCCGGGCCCAGTTCATCACCCACGGCGCTCCGCCCACCCTGGACGACGCCCGGTGGCTGGACTCCCCGTTCACCTGGTCGCGGAGCGTGCCCGAGCCCCGCGCCGTCGTCGTCTGCGCGCACTGGGAGAAGGCCCTGCTCCCCATCTCCGCGTCCCCGGCCGGGACGCCGCTGCTCTATGACGTCGGGGGATTCCACCCGCGCTACTACACCTCCGGGTCATCGGCTCGGGGCCTTGACCCACCGCTTCACCGTCTTCCGCCGGCCCTGACCGGTGGGCCACACCGCCGCCTTCGACGAGTGGGCCGCCGACGCCATCGCGCACGCCACCCCAGACCACTTCGTGCCCCTGCTCCTGACGATGGGGGCGAGCACCACCACCGGACGGGCCACCACCTCCGGCGTGGACGGCACCTGGTTCGGCAACTCGATCCGTTCGCTGCAGATGGTCCGACCACGACGACCTGCCCAGGGGACCCGCTGACCCCGTACCGCCGGCGACAGGGCGAACGGGTCGGCACAGGCGCCACCGAGTCGGAACACCCGAAAGGACCTCAGATGAGCACCGATCAGCCGAACCGGTCCGACGCCAAGCGCGTCGTCCTCGACTTCTTCGATCTCGCCTTCGTCAAGCGCGAGCCCGCGCAGGCCGCCGAGCGCTACCTGGGTGCGGGATACACCCAGCACAACCCGACCGCCCCGGACGGCGCGGCCGTCTTCCCCGACCTCATCGGCGGCCTGTTCGCACAGGCGCCGGATGCGTCGTTCCACCTCAAGCGGGCCATCGCCGAGGACGACCTGGTCGTCCTGCACTACAACTTGACGTTCTTCCCGGAGGACCTGGGGCAGGCCGTCGTCGACATCTTCCGCGTCCAGGACGGGCAGATCGTCGAGCACTGGGACGTGATGCAGCCGGTCCCCGCCGAGTCGGCCAACAGCAACGGGATGTTCTGACCCGACCTCGCCACAGTGTCCCACGCCACACTGAGCGCGGAAATGCTTGCCGTGGCAAGTAAGTTGCACCGGCTGCACGGCGAGTGACGAGCACCCGACCGCCGACAGGTCCAGCAGCCACACCTGGGACCAGCCGCTCACCCACTGCCCGAGAGACAGAGCACCGCGATGAACCAGCAGCTGCACGACATCCTGAACCCGGCCATTCCCGCCGGCGCCTACGACGACCTGCTCGCCCGGGTCCTGCCCCAGGCGCGCGCCCAGCGGGCCTGGACGCCCGACGACGGGCCGTTGCCGGCGCTGTTCGTCAGCCACGGCGCGCCGCCCACCCTGGACGACCCGCGGTGGCTGGACTCGCTGTTCACCTGGTCGCAGTCCATGCCCAAGCCCCGGGCCATCGTCGTGGTCTCCGCCCACTGGGAGAACGCCCCGCTCGCCATCTCCGGCACCGCCGCGGGCACGCCGCTGTACTACGACTTCGGCGGCTTCCACCCCCGCTACTACACGCTCCAGTACGCCACCCCCGACGCCACCGGCCTCGCCCGGCGCATCGTGGCGACCCTGCGCGACAGCACGCCGGTGCACCACCACGTCGACCGGGGCCTGGACCACGGCGCCTTCATCCCGCTGATGGCCATGTACCCCGCTGCGGACGTGCCCGTCGTCCAGCTGAGCATGCCCGGCCTCGACCCCGAGGCGCTGCTGGCGCTCGGCAGGCGCCTGCGCTCGCTCCGCGAGGAAGGCATCCTCGTCATGGGGTCGGGATTCATGACCCACAGCTTCGCCGTCTTCCGCCGGCCGGAGCTGCGGGGCCACACCGAGGCCTTCGACGAGTGGGCCACCGACGCCATCGCCCGCAGGGATGTCGACGCCCTGCTCGACTACCGCGCCAAGGGACCGAGCGCGGAGATCGCCCACCCGACCGCCGACCACTTCGTGCCCCTGCTGCTCACCCTCGGTGCGGGCACCACGCCCGGACAGTCGGTGACGACGGCCTTCGACGGCATGTGGATGGGCAACTCGATCCGCTCCATCCAGACGGCCTGACCGGACCCCCGGCCGCCGGAACCCGACCAGGAGAAACCGATGACCACCCTCACCTCGCGCGCCGACGTGCGCACCGACGCCCCCGCCCGCTACGCCAAGCAGCTGATCTCGCACCTGGGTCGCAAGGCCCCCTTCACCGAGGACGCCGACGGCGGGTGGACGACGATCGTCGGGAACGCCCGCGCCCGGATCCTCGTCGGCGACGACGTGCTCTCGTTGCGCGCCGAGGCGCCTGACGTCGAGACGCTGAACCGCATCGAACACGCTCTCGGCAGCCACCTGGAGCGCTTCGGTGCGCGGGCGGGCCTGGCGGTCACCTGGCGCCGCGACACCGACTGACAGCGAACGTCCCAGGACACGGGGCCTCGCCCAGCCGGGTTCGGATCGAGCCGCGCCCGGTAGCACCGCACCACCCACCGAGAAGAGGACACCGCGATGATCGTCAACGCCATCACCTGGCACTCCATCACCGTCGAGCCCGAGGCCCTCGAGGCCCAGAAGAAGTTCCTCAGCGAGACCCTCGGTCTCAGCCTGGCCATGGAGATGTACGGCGTCTTCGTGTACGCGCTCCCGGACGGGGGGATGCTGGAGCTCTACACGCCCCAGACCGCGCCGGACTTCGGCTACAACGGCTCTGTCGCGTTCGGCTTCCGGGTCGACGACGTCGAGGCGGCCAGCGCCGAGATCGCCGCGGCGGGCGGGGAACTGCTCGGCGAGATCAACCGGGTCCCCGACCTGGACTACGCATACCGCCACTTCCGCGGCGTCGACGGCCGCGTCTACGGCCTCAACGAGAGCAAGCCGCAGCCCCGCTGACGCTGGGCCCTGCCGCTCCGCCCACCTGCGGCGGGCGGCAGGGCCGGCGGGGGCACCGTCAGCCCAGGGCCCGGTCGAGGTTCACGGCGGCGCTGATCAGCGCCAGGTGCGTGAAGGCCTGGGGGAAGTTGCCCTGCTGCTCCCCGTCGCGGCCGATCTGCTCGGCGTAGAGCCCGAGGTGGTTGGCGTAGGTCAGCATCTTCTCGAACGCCATACGGGCGTCGTCGAGGCGTCCCGCGCGGGTCAGCGCCTCGACGTACCAGAACGAGCAGATCGAGAAGGTGCCCTCCTCGCCGCTGAGGCCGTCCGGGCTGGCCTCGGGGTCGTAGCGGTAGACCAGCGAGTCGGACACCAGTTCCGCGCCGAGCGCGTCCAGGGTGGCGAGCCACTTGGGATCGGTCGGCGCGATGAACTTCGCCAGCGGCATCATCAGGACGGCGGCGTCCAGGACGTCGTCGTCCTCGTGCTGCACGAACGCCTGCCGGCGTGCCGACCAGCCCCGCTGCATGATCCGCCGGTAGATGTCGTCACGGGTGCGCTCCCACCGGAGCCGGTCGGCGGGCAGGCCGCGACGGTTGGCCATGCGGATGGCCCGCTCGACGGCCACCCAGCACATCAGCCGCGAGTAGAGGAACTTCTTGCGTCCTCCGCGGGTCTCCCAGACGCCCTCGTCGGGCTGGTCCCAGTGGTCGCAGACCCAGTCGACCAGACCGCAGAGGCCCTCCCACGCATCGCTGGAGATGGGCTCCGCCCATTTGTCGTACAGGTAGACGGAGTCGATCAGCTCCCCGTAGATGTCCAGTTGGAGCTGCTCGGCCGCGCCGTTGCCGATCCGGACCGGGGACGCGCCCTCGTACCCCTCGAGGTGCGGTAGCTCCTCCTCCGCCAGGTCCGTGCGGCCGTCGATGCCGTACATGATCTGCAGGGGTCCGGAGGGGTGCTCGCCCGGTGGGGGGATGTGCCGGGCGAGGAAGTCCATGAACGCGGCGGCCTCGCTGGTGAAGCCCAGCCGCAGGAGCGCGTAGACGCAGAAGGCAGCGTCGCGGATCCACACGAAGCGGTAGTCCCAGTTCCGCTCGCCGCCGGGCTGTTCGGGGAGGCTGGTGGTGGGCGCGGCCACGATGGCGCCCGTCGGCGCGTAGGACAGCAGCTTCAGGGTCAGCGCCGACCGGTGCACCATCTCCCGCCACCGTCCGCGGTAGCGCGACGCCGACAGCCAGCGGCGCCAGAAGGTGACCGTGGCCTCGAAGAGCGCCTCCGCCTCGGTGCCGGAGCACCCGCGAAGCTCGGCTCCGCCGCGGACGCGGTCGAGGGCGAAGACCGCCGAGTCGCCCTCGACCAGGGTGAACTCCGCTTCGACATCGCGCCCGTCGCAGCGGAGGGGAACCGTGGCGGTCAGCGACAGCGACAGGTCCGTCGAGCCGAAGAGGACCCCACCGTCGCGCTCGTCGACGGTGTGCGTCCGGCGGCCGTAGTCGAAGCGGGGGGACACCCGCGCGCGGAACGTCATGGTCCCGCGGACGCAGAGCACCCGCCGGACCAACCGGTGGTCAGCCGTCTCCGTGGCCGGGCCGACGGGCATGAAGTCCTGGACCTCTCCGACGGCGTCGCCGGTGTAGAAGCGGGTCAGCAGGACGTTGGTGTCCGGGACGTAGAACTGCCGGGTGCGCGCCGGCGAGGCGGTGACCAGCTGGAAGGAGCCTCCGCGGTCGGCGTCGAGGAGAGCCCCGAACACGCTCGGCGAGTCGAACGACGGGCAGCAGTACCAGTCGATGGTGCCGTTCGTGCCGACCAGCGCCACGGAGTGCAGATCGCCGATCAGTCCGTGCTCGGCAACGGGGAGGTACCGCGGCTGCGGACCGGCCTCCGCGCGCTCCGCTTCAGCCGGGTCGCTGGTCACGAGTGCCCCTCCGTGTCGGTCGGGCCGGGGTGGTCCGCGAGCTGACGTGAGGCGAGAACTATCGCAGGGTCGTGGCCGACCGGCCCGGTGACGGCCGTCGGCGACGCGGGAGGTGCGTGTGCTCACATCTTCAGCGAAATACTTGCTGTGACAAGTGACTTGAGGCAGAGTGTCAGTTGCTTCGACAACCAACTGGGAGTCCACCATGACCACGCTCGGTCCCGCTACGACCGCTGCTGCGGATGCCCGCATCCCGGCCGACCACCTCTTCGCCGAGCACCTGCGTCGGGTCGCCGCCATGGAGCCGCACCGGCCCTGGACGCCGGAGGACGGGGCGCTGCCGAGCCTCTACCTGTCCCACGGTGGTGGTCCGATGCCGTTCTGGCGGCAGGAGTGGCTGAACCCGCTGTACGACTGGGCCCGGGCGCTGCCCAAGCCGAAGGCGATCCTGGTGGTCTCGGCGCACTGGGAGTCCGCGCCGCTGTCGGTCAGCGCTCCCCGGCCCACCGAGCTGGTGTACGACTTCGGCGGCTTCGACCCGCTGTACTACACGTTCCGCTACGACACCCCCGACGCCAGCGAGCTCGCCCGCGACGTGGTCGGCCTCATGCCGGACACCGAGCACGTGCACCAGCACGCCAGCCGCGGCCTGGACCACGGCTCCTGGGTGCCGCTGAAGATCATGTACCCGGAGGCCGACGTCCCGGTGCTGCAGCTGTCACTGCCCACCGAGGACCCCGACCGGCTGCTGGCCATCGGTGAGCGGCTGCGCCCGCTGCGCGAGGAGGGCGTGCTGGTGGTCGGCTCGGGCCACATGACCCACGGCCTGCCGTTCATCACCCGGGGGATGCTCGAGGGAACCGAGGTGCCGGCCTGGTCGACCGACTTCGACGACTGGGCCGCCGACGCGCTGGCCCGTGGGGACGTCGCCGAGCTGTCCCGGTACCGCAGCGCCGCCCCGGGACTGCCCTACGCGCACCCGACCGTGGAGCACTTCACCCCGCTGTTCGTCGCCCTCGGCGCGGCCACCGACCCCACCGCCCCCGTGGTCACCACCCTGGAGGGCTACAGCTTCGGCCTCTCCCGGCGCTCCTTCCAGGCCGCCTGAGCCTGCGACCCGACCCGCTTCAGCAAGGAGAACCACCCGCATGTCCATCGTCGTCACCGGCGCCACCGGCCACCTCGGCCGCCTGGTCGTCGAAGCCCTCCTCGCCCGCGGCGTGCCCGCCGAGCAGATCGTCGCCACCGGCCGCCGCGTCGAGGCGCTCGCCGACCTGCAGGACCGCGGCGTCACCGTCCGCCGCGCCGACTACACCGACCCCGAGTCCTTGCGCGCCGCGTTCGCCGGTGCGGAGAAGCTGCTGCTGGTCTCCAGCAGCGAGGTCGGCCAGCGGCTGCCACAGCACCGCAACGTGATCTCCGCGGCGAAGGACGCGGGTGTGCGCCTGATCGCCTACACCAGCTTCCCCCACGCCGACACCTCGACCCTGCCGCTGGCAGCCGAGCACCTCGCCACCGAGCAGGTCCTGGCCGAGTCCGGGGTGCCGCACGTCGTCCTGCGCAACGGCTGGTACATCGAGAACTACACGGGCCAGCTGGCCACCTACCTCGAGCACGGCATCGTCGGTTCCGCCGGCACCGGCAAGGTCAGCGCGGCCACCCGCTCCGATTTCGCGGAGGCGGCCGCCGCCGTCCTGACCCAGGACGGTCACGACGGCGCTGTGTACGAGCTCGGCGGTGAGGCGTTCACCATGCCCGAGTTGGCCGCGACCGTCTCCGCGGTCACGGGCCGGCAGGTCGCCTACACCGATGTGCCGGTCGAGGAGTACGCCCAGATCCTCGTCGGTGCCGGGCTACCCGAGCCGGCCGCGGCACTGTTCGCGGACTTCGACCGGGCCGTGGCCGACGGGGAACACCACGTCGAGGGCAACGACCTCGAGAAGCTCCTCGGTCGCGCACCGACCCCGCTGGCGCAGGCCGTCGCCGCAGCGGCCGCTGGTCCGCGGGCCTGATGCGAACCGCGTCGGGCCTCCCGGCGTGGACGACGCCGGCCGCTGTTGACACCAGGCGCTGACCACGGGCCCTCGCCTTCCCAGAGAGGTGAGGGCCCGTGCCCGGGACGGATTTCGCCCCGGGTGACGGGGAAGACGGTTGGCCGGCCTGCGTCCCGCCCGGTCAGCAGGGAGCACGTCGCGGTGTCGGGGGATACCTCGTCCGATGTCCCAGCGGGCTCGTGCGACCCGGTCCCCCCTGCAGACGTGGGCCGCCGACCTGACGGCGTTCGGCGAGCCTCGGACCTCGTACGGCCGAGCTGCGCATCGATCCGCCGGTGCGCGACTCCCCGCTCGTGCCGACCGCACTGCGTCCCTCGCGCCGACCCGAGCAGTGACCGGCTGCAACGCCGATTCGGCCCCCTTGTGAGTCGGGTCGGCCGCGACGGGCTCAGAACATCGTGTTGGCGTTGGCCGACTCGGCGGGAACCGCCTGCAGCACGTCCCAGTGCTCGACGATGCGCCCGTCCTCGACGCGGAAGATGTCGACGACCGCCTGCCCGAGGTCGTCCGCGGTCATCTTGAGGTGGTAGTGCAGGACGACGAGGTCGCCCTCGGCGATGACCCGCTTGAGGTCGAACGTCATGTGCGGCGACTGTGCGAGGAACTGACCGACGAAGTCGATGAAGACCTCAGGTCCATCGGGGGCCAGCGGGTTGTGCTGCTTGTACACCGTGCCCAGGTAGCGCTCGGCGGCCTGGGCGATGTCGCGTTGCACGAAGGCGAGTTCGAAGAACTCGAGCACGAGGCGCTTGGCGTCCGGTTCGGTCTGCGCATCGAGTCCCATCGGATTCTCCTTCGTGTTGCTCTCTGGGTGGGGGCAGCAACGAGCGGTGTCCGCGGCGGCTCGTGCCATTGGTTGGCATCTCGGTGCGGGCACGAAGCGCGCTCGGCGACGGTACCGACCCTGCGCGCGGGCCGCGGGGTGAGCTGGGCGTGGACGGTGATGACCCCACTGATGGTCCTGCCGGCGGTGACTGGCTCCGAGTCCTCCGGTGGCCGGCTCCAACGGCACGACGGACGGGGCGGATGCTGGAGCGACACGGGTCGTCGATCCGCGCTCCCCTCGTCCACGGGCCTCGAAGGGCCCTAGAGTCGCCGCCGGTGAGGGGCCGCGACCGGACGGGACGCCTGCGATGACCGCGGGAGGGGCCCTTGCAGCAAGACGGCGGTGGAGCGCGGCCCACCCGCGGCTGGCTGATGCGTGTCTGGCGGCGCTGCTGGTCCTCCTCGTCCTCCCGACCCTCGTCATCCGGAATCCCGAGTTCCCGGGAAGCCCGGACGGCTGGTCGCTGGCCGTGTTCGCCCTCGCCGCGGCAGCTCTGGTCTTCCGGCGGGAGCAGCCGCTGCGGGTCTGGGCGTTCGCGACGGTGGCGGGGGTCGCCGGCGTGCTGCAGAGCGACGGGAGCATCGTCCTGGCTGCCACCACCTGCGTCGCGCTCTACACGGTCGGCAGCCGACTACCCCTGCGCAGCGTGGTCCTCGCGAGCGTCGTCTCGGGTGTCGCCTACACCCTCGCCTCGGTCGTGGCCGAGGGCGACTGGCTCGACGACCGCGGGGTCCCTGGCCTGCAGACCTTCGCGTGGTCGGCCGCCGCCTCGGCGGTCGGGGTCGCGGTGCGCAGTCACCGGGCCACGCTGGCGGCGGCGGAGGCCCGCGCCCTGCAGGCCGAGCTGACGCGGGAGGAGGAGGCCGAGCGCCGGGTCAGCGACGAGCGGCTGCGCATCGCCCGCGAGCTCCACGACGTCGTGGCCCACCACATCTCGGTCGTCAACGTGCAGGCCGGGGTGGCGCGCCATCTCCTGGACGCCGACCCCGACCAGGCGCGAGCGGCGCTCGACCTGGTGCGGAACGCCAGCAAGACCGTGCTGTCGGAGATGTCCACGGTCGTGGGTCTGCTGCGCACCGCGGGGGAGGAGGCGCCGACCGATCCGACGCCGGGCATGGCCCGGGTCGGCGAGCTCGCGGACTCCATCCGCCAGGCCGGGCTGGACCTGACCTGGACCGTCAGCGGCGAGCTCGAGGGGCTCCCCGCGATCCACGACCTGACCGCGTACCGGGTCGTCCGGGAGGCGCTGACCAACGCCCTGAGGTACGGCACCGGCGCGGCCACGATGGTCGTGGACAGCCGGCCGGAGGGTGTGAGCATCGAAGTGCGCAACGAGGTTGGCAGGAACGGACGGCACCGGTCCGGGGGCGGGCACGGTCTGATCGGCATGCGGGAACGCGTCGACGCCGTCCGCGGGCGGCTGGCGGCCGGACCGGAGCCGGACGGCGCCTATCGGGTGTCGGTCCTCATCCCGCGGGACCCGGCATGACCGTCCGCGTGCTGCTCGCCGACGACCAGGTCCTCATCCGATCGGGGTTCGCGGCGCTCGTCAACAGTGCCGACGACCTCGAGGTGGTCGGCGAGGCGGGTGACGGCGCCGAGGCCGTGCGACAGGCCGGCGCGCTGCGACCGGACGTCGTCCTGATGGACATCCGCATGCCCGGTGTGGACGGATTGACGGCGGCTCGGCAGATCGCCGCGTCACCCGACCTCTCCGAGGTCCGCGTCATCGTGCTGACCACCTTCGAGGCCGACGAGTACGTCGTCGAGGCCCTGCGGTCGGGGGCGAGCGGGTTCCTGGGCAAGAGCGTCGAGCCGGACGAGTTGCTCGACGCCATCCGGGTGGTCGCGCGCGGTGACGCGCTGCTGTCCCCGCGGGCCACCCGGAGCCTGATCGCCCGCTTCCTGGCCCAGCCCGGCCGGTCCGGGCCGGACCCCGCCGGACCTGCTCCCGTCGACGCGGCGCTCGACGTCCTCACGGAGCGGGAACGCGAGATGGTCGCGCTGGTGGCGCACGGGCTGAGCAACGAGGACATCGCGGCGCGCCTGCACCTCTCGCCGCTCACGGTCAAGACGCACGTCAACCGGGCCATGAGCAAGCTCCGCGCGCGGGACCGGGCCCAGCTGGTGGTCCTCGCCTACCAGACCGGGCTCGTCCGGGCGGGCGACACGTATCCGCGCTGACGCGTGTGCCGGCCTCGCCTCTACTGCGCTGGCAGTAGGCGGAGGCCGCCGCAAGAGCCTGCGTACGGATGACGACGGGGACCGCTTGCCCGACGGATAGTTGCTTCGTCAACCAACAGCCGGGGAGCAACTGATGCTGGAACTGCAGAACCTGACCAAGCGCTACGGGGACGTCGTCGCCGTCGACGACCTGACCTTCGACGTCCGTCCCGGTGTCGTCACCGGGTTCCTCGGGCCGAACGGGGCGGGCAAGTCCACCACGATGCGGATGATCCTGGGCCTGGACCGGCCGACCTCCGGATCGGTCACCGTCAACGGGCGGGACTACCGGACGTCGACGGCGCCGCTGCACGAGATCGGCGCCCTGCTCGACGGCAAGGCGGTGGACAAGGGGCGCTCGGCCCGCAACCACCTGCTGGCCCTGGGGGCCACGGTGGGTGTCGGAGCCCGCCGCGTGGACGAGCTGCTGGACGCGGTCGGTCTGGCCGAGGTCGCGCGCAAGCCGGCGGGTTCCTTCTCCCTGGGCATGGGGCAGCGGCTGGGCATCGCCTCGGCGCTGCTGGCCGACCCGTCCATCGTGATGCTCGACGAGCCGGTGAACGGGCTGGACCCCGACGGCATCCTGTGGGTGCGCAGCTTCCTGCGGTCCTTGGCCGAGGAGGGGCGAACGGTGTTCCTGTCCTCGCACCTGATGAGCGAGATGGAGCTGACCGCCGACCACCTGATCGTCGTCGGCCGGGGCCGGCTGATCCGGGACGTGTCGATGGCGGAGTTCATCGCCTCGGCGTGGAGCGACAAGGTCAGGGTCGTCTCGCCGGACGCCACGGCACTGGCCGGCCTGCTGGCCGCGCCCGGGGTCACCGTGACGTCGTCCTCGCCGACGGAGCTGGAGATCGAGGGCGTGCCCGCCTCGGAGATCGGTGACCTCGCCGCGCGCCACGGTCTGCCGCTCCACGAGCTCGTCCCGCTGCACCCCTCCCTGGAGGAGGCCTTCATGGAACTCACGAAGGAGTCCGTGCAGTACCACGGCCGCACCGACGGCGCGCTCCTCACCACCGCGGCGGCAGCCCGGTGACCGCCACGCTGCCCGACGACACCCCTCCTACCACGACCCGCGCGAAGGCGGACCCCACGATGACCACCTCCACCTCACCGGACACGACCACCGCTCACACCGCGTCCTCGGCCCACCGGCACCGCGCGACCACGGCGCCCGCGTACCGGATCACCCTGGCGCGCGTCATCCGCGCCGAGTGGATCAAACTGCGCACCCTGCGCTCGACCTGGGCCATGCTGACCGCGGTGCTGCTGACCATCGTCGGGATCGGCGCCATCGCCGCCGCGAGCGCGACCGGCGCCGTCGAGGGCCCGCGCGACGGCGCCGGACCGGGCGGCGGCGATCCGCTCTCCACCGTGCTCGGCGGCTCGATGCTCGCCGTCGTGCTGGTCGGCGTCCTCGGTGTCCTGGTCGGCGCCCGGGAGTACTCCTCCGGCCTCATCCGCAGCTATCTCGCCGCGGTGCCCGCGCGCCTGCCCGTGCTCGGGGCCAAGGTGGTCGCCTTTCTGCTGGCCGTCGTCCCGGTCGTCCTCGCGGGCGTCTTCGTGGCCTTCGCGGTGGGCATGGCCGTGCTCGACGCGGGCGGCGTCGCCACCGTCTCGTGGAGCGATCCGGGGACCGCGCGGGTCGTGCTGGGCACGGCCGGCTACGTCGTGGGCATGGGCCTGATCGGCCTGGCACTCGGCGTGCTCCTGCGGAGCACCGCAGGAGCCATCAGTGCCCTGCTCGCCGGAGTCCTGGTCCTGCCGACGCTCGCCGGCGCACTCCTGCCGGAGGCCTGGGACGGGTTGCTGAAGTACCTGCCGTCCAACGCCGCGTCGGCGTTCACGTCCACCGTGCCGACCGAGTCGCTGCTCGGCGCCGGCACGGGGGTACTGGTCTTCGCCGGCTGGAACGTCGTGGCCGTCGCCGGGGCCGCCGTCGCCTTGTCGCGCCGCGACGCCTGACCCGTTCCCGGTCGGTGTCGCTCCGTCATCACCGGGCGACACCGACCGGTCGTCATCGAGCCCACCATCAGGAGTTTCCGGAGATCTCTCCGGGCGCTTGACGCGGCAAGCTCCGGTCGGCTACCTTCACTTGCACGAGCAAGTAATCGCCTGCGTCACCAAGGCGATGGCTGGGGTCGCTGGCGCACTCGGACGCCTGACGACTGACCGGGTCCCGACGCAGTTCCCGCCCGTCCCGTGATCACCGGGGCGACACCGGCCGCCCGCCATCTGATCCACCACCCGACCTGGAGAACTGCCATGACCACCACCTCGGCCCGGGACACCCGCGCGGTGTCCTGGAAGTCCACCGCCGTCGCCGCCGCCATCGGCGCCGTCGGGGGGCTCGTCATCAACAGCCTGATAGCCCTGCTCGCGAAGGCTCTCTTCGACATCCCGGACGAGTTCCAGCCGCTCACCCTGCCGGTGTACGGGTTCCTGACCGTCGTCGGGGCGATCGTCGGCGCCATCGCCTGGCACCTCGTCGTCTCGCGCAGCCGCAACGCCTCGCGGGTGCTGCGTGTGCTCGTTCCCACGGTGCTCGTGCTCTCGCTGATCCCGGACGTCATGCTGCTCGTCAACGAGTCGCAGCCCGGGACCACGACTGCCGGCGTGGTTGCGCTGATGCTCATGCACGTCGGTGTCGCCGCGGCGGCCGTGCCGGCCTTCCGCCGGTTCATCCCGCCCCAGTCCTGACGCACTCCAGCCCAGCGCTCGTCCGCTCAGCCTGGGCTGACCGGCGCCCCGGTCACGCACCGCGTGGGGCCGGGGCGCCCGTCGTCCCCTGGTGCGGCCGTGCCTCTCGACCGGTGGTTCGCAGGCGATCTGCGGCACTCATCGGTCGAGGTGCCGGCCCGAGACGCCGACTCGGGCGACCCGGCCCAGACCGCATCCGGGTGCCGAGAGACGACCGAAAGGGGCCGCCGGCTGGAGTACTCCCGTCGCCGTCTCGAAGGCCCTCGTCGGCGCGGCGCTGTCCGCGAGGTGCCGCGTCGGGCGCCTCGTCGAGAGCGGGGGACGTCACCCACTCCGTCCCGCCACACGGCCTCGTGGGCCCGCTAGGTCCAGCGCCGCGCCGTCCACGGCCCCAGTCCGGCGAATGCGGCCGCCGGCAGGCGTCGCCCTCGGATCGGAGCCTCGGGACGACGGACATGGGTCCCCTGACGAGGCCTGCCGCACGCCCTTCTCCGCTGAACCCCTGCGCCTCGCTGCTCGACCCCACTCGCGGCGGCCGCGGACCTCTGACCGGCTCCGTGACGACCGTCGGTCACGAGCCGGTGAGCGGGCCCGCCCACGAGGGCTCAGCGGAAGGTGCTGCTGCCGGTGATGTCCCGTCCCACGATCAGTGCCAGGGGCGGTCGGTGCCCTCGGCTACTCGGTGAAGTCGTCGACGGTGCTCCTGCGGGATCGCCCACGTGGTGATGCCCTGCGAGCCGTCCGCACCGACCAGGAGCGTCCACCGTTGCCGGACGACGGCCGACTCCGGGCTCCGGGGCGTGAGCCACCGGGTCCGAGACCGAGCCTAGTCAGTTGATGACGTGCAGTTGGTCCATCCAGACGACCTCCCAGACGTTGCCATCCGGGTCGGAGAAGGTGCCGGTGTAGCGGGCGTCCTCCGCTCGCGTGGCCGGTCCGGACCGGCCGCCAGCCGCCACGGCCTTCGAGACGAGGTCGTCGACCGCCGCGCGACTGTCCACGGTCAGGCAGTGCACCGCCGTCGGCCCGCGCGAGGGATCTCCCGCTTCGCCGGGCACGAGGCCGCCGAACCGGTCGCGGGTGTGCAGGACGAGCGCGACGTCGTCGGCCAGGACGACCGAGGCGCTCTCCTCGTCGGAGGAGTGCTCCTCGATCCGGAGGCCGAGGGCCTCGTAGAACGCCCGGGCCGCCGACAGGTCACGCACCGGGAGCTTGATGAACAGCATGCTCACGACGACGTCCCCGTCCGAGCGGACCGGCTCGCCAGCTCGGCGAAGGTGCCGGCGACCCAGTCGGCGATGAAGGTGCTGACGTGGGGCAGGTGGTCGAGGCCGATGTGCTCGGTCGCGCCCTCCTCCGGCGTGAACACCCGCAGTTCGCGCTTGGGGGAGTTGACCGCCTGGTCGTAGGAGCGGTGTGCGTACTCGACGGGGATCTGCCGGTCGTTGGCGCCGTGGGCGATGAGAAACGGCACGGTGATCTGCTCGACGACGCCCTCGAGGTTCACCCGGTCGGCGAAGGCGATGAAGGCGTCGAGGTCGTCAGCCTCGTTGTCGAAGCCCCACACCCACAGCACGTGCTCCCAGTAGTGCGGCACCGGCCGCTCGCCCTCCCGCTCGAGGCGGCGGCGCTGCACCGCGCCCCAGTCGTGGTTGGCGCCCCAGGCCACGCAGAGGGCGAAGCGCTTCTCGAACGCCGCGGCGCGCGGGGCGTAGTAGCCGCCGAGCGACCAGCCGACGATCCCGATCCGGGCGTCGTCGACGTCATCACGGGCCTGCAGGAAGTCCACGGCGGCCGCGCCCCACGCCTCGGTGTCCACGCGGGCCGGGAGACCCTGCAGTCGCAGCGCCTCGCCGGTACCGGGCTGGTCGAGCATCAGGCAGGAGATGCCGCGTGCGGCCAGCTCGGCCCAGTGGTCGGAGGAGTACTGGTGCTCCTTGGTCGAGTCCAGGCCGTTGACGAGCACGATCACCGGCACCGGGCCGTCGTCGGCGGCCGGGGCCTGGCTGAAGTAGGCCGGCAGCGTCGTCCCCTCGTAGGGCACCTCGACCCGTGAGACGCGCGGGCTGTGCAGCTCGAAGGCCTTCTGCGCCAGTCCCAGCACCCGGCGGTAGGCGGGGATGCGGTCGGGGTCGGAGTTGGCCAGCATCCGTTCGGCCTGACACAGGTAGTTGGTGGCGCGGAAGTACAGCTGGCCGGCGGTGCGGGTGTGCCCGGCCTTCTCCGCGTCCTCGGCCTGGCCGACGAGCTGGTCGGTCAGCGCGGTCCAGGCGCGCAGGAAGTCCGGCGTGCCGGCGTCCTCGCCCTGCTGCGCGGCGTCCTTGATCGGTCGGCAGGCGCGGTCGACCTCGTCGATCAGGCCGCCGGAGTTCAGCGCCGCGACGACGCCCCGGCGCGGACGCGTCCAGCACCAGGCGCATGCCACAGACCGTGGACGAGGACGGCACCGGGATGGGTCATCACCGCCAGTGTGGCGCGCGCTTCTCGGCGAACGCCGTCCGCCCCTCGACGTGGTCAGGGTGCGCGGCCGCAGCACCCTGGTGCCGGGCCTCCATGGCCAACGCGGCCTCGAAGGACAGCTCGCCGACGGCGCGGAACTGGCGCTTGGTCAGGGCCAGCGCGTACGCCGGCCCCGACGCCAGCTCCCCGGCGACGGCGCGGGCGCGCTCGGTCAGTTCGTCCGCCGGTACGACGTCGTCGAGCAGGCCGAGCGCCAGCGCCTCGGTCGCGGGGATCGTCCGGCCGGTGGCGGCCAGCCGGAACGCCCGGGTGTAGCCGAGCTCGCGCACCAGGTACCAGGAGGCCGCGGTGTCGGGCACGAGGCCGACCTTGGAGAAGGCGCAGGAGAAGGAGGCGGTGTCGGCGGCCAGCCGCTGGTCGCAGGCCAGGGCCAGGCCGAACCCGGCGCCGACGGCCAGGCCGTTGACCGCCGCGACGACGGGCTTGGGCATGTCGACGATGGCCTGGGCGATGGGGTTGTAGGAGCCGGCGACGGTCTCGTCGGCGTGCTCGAGCTCTTCGACGGCGGCGAGGTCCTGGCCGACGCAGAAGGCCCGCCCGCTGCCGGTGAGGACCACGGCGCGGACGGCGTCGTCGGTAGCGACCTCGCGCAGCGCGCCGACCAGCTCCCACCGGGTGGTCCGGTCGAAGGCGTTGAGCTTGTCCGGCCGGTTGAGGGTGACGGTCGCGACGGCGCCGTCCCGGGTCTTCTCGACGGCGCTCATGCGGTTCCTCCGGGTCCGTACTGCTCGGCGTCGGGGTGGATCGTGCTGCGTTCGGCGCCGTGCATCGAGTAGCCGCGCTCGCCGTAGGGGAAGCCGTCGAGCCCGGTGCTCTCCGGCCGCATCTGGTAGTAGGACCGGATCTCGCGGATGAGGCCGTCGTGGCAGGTGAACCACTCAGCGCCCCGGGTGGCGACCCGCTCGGTCGCGCCCTCAGGCAGCCACCACATCGTCCACTCGATGACCGCCTGCTCCGGCGTGGCGCAGATGCTGTCGACCACCCAGCGGGCCTGCAGCATGCCCGCCACCTTCCGCCAGTAGCGGGCCAGGTGCCCAGCCCCCTCGACCGGCTTCGACCCGGTGTTGGGGGCGAGGAACCAGTGGACGACGTCCGGGTGCAGCGTCGACAGCATGAGGTCGACGTCGCCGGCGCTGCAGCCGTCGTAGTAGCGGCTGATCAGCGCGGTCCAGGCAGCGGCCGGGTCGGCGGCCGTCTGCGGGTCGGCCAGGGATGCCATGCGGGTCCTCTCAGTACGTGTGGAAGCCGGCGCCGGGCCTCCGGCCGAGCCGGCCGGCGGCGAGCAGGTCGGTCAGCGTCGCGGCGGGGCGAAGGCGCGGGTCGTCCTCGACGGCGGCCAGCGACTCCAGGACGGCGACCGTGACATCGACGCCGAGCAGGTCGATGAGCGCCAGCGGGCCCATCAGGGGGCCGGCACTGGTGCGCAGCAGCTCGTCGACCTCTTGGCGGGCGTGCCCCCCTCGTGCAGCCGCACCGCGTCGTCGAGGAACGGGATGAGCAGCCAGTTGACGACGAAGCCGCGGGAGTCGGTGCAGGTGATGGGCGTCCTGCCCAGGCCGTGCACCTAGGCGCTCGCCGTCGCACGCAGGACGTCGGCGTCAGCCACGTCGTCCGGGACGACCCCTCAACCTGCTTCATGACCTGCGCCGGGGTGACGAAGTGCAGGGCCACGACCGGCCGCGCGGAGCGGACCGACGGGCGCGGGTCCCCGACGCGGAAGGAGGAGGTGTTGGTGGCCAGGGGCAGCGTCGGTGGCAGGGCGGCGTCGGCCCGCTCCAGGACGGCGGCCTTGACGCCGAGTCCTCGGCGACCGCCTCGACCACGACGTCGGACCCGGCCAGGTCGGTCGGGTCCTGCGTGACCGATACTCGGCCCCGGACCTCCGCCTTCCCGGTCTCATCGAGCCGGCCGCGGGTCAACGCCCGATCGAGGCTCTTCCCTGGCGTCGCCAGCAGCCGCCCACCGGATCCCTCGGTGCGGGCGAGCCCCCGGACCGGCCGACCGCTGCGGGCGACCGCCTCGGCGATTGCGCCGGCCATGTGGCCGGTGGCCAGCACGCCGACCGGGCCGGTCCAGTCGCGGGCCGGTGCGTCGGCCGGCGTCGGACGTGAACGCCTCCGGCAACCGGGCGGGCAGTCCGAGGTCACGTCGCCGGCCGGCGTCCAAACCGGCCAGGACCTCGAACGGCCCGGCGGGGTGACCGGCGCCGAGGCGCATGGCGATGTCGATGTCGGCCGGTGTCGCGGTCCCGCGGTCGGCGAGCAGGACGGCGTCGCGGGGGAGAACGGAGAGGACCGCGAGCACGGCTGGGACGGTGGAGCGACGTCGAGCACAGGCCCTCCCGAGGATTGGCGCGCCGCACACCGGTGGTCGACGCCACTGCCGCACGGAGTCTCGGTCCGACGGCGGAGGGCGGAAATGACTCCTGCCCATCCGCTGCCATCCATTCGCTCGATACCTCCACCGGCGCACACGCCGACATCTCATGGAGCGATCGCTTGGCGTCGGGATGTCGAGCTCGAGGCTGTCGGGGAGCTCCGCACACTGATACGCCAGTGACGGCCGTACCCGGTCCCTGACCGCGCCGGCGAGATAGCCCTCGACCCGGGCACCGGTGATGGCTTGGCCTGCGGATGAACCGCGCCATCGCGCCCGGAGGACGGCCTCGAGCCCTGGCTCAGCCCACCGACTACGAAACGATCCACCTGACACAGAATGAGGTGTCCGCCTGACGGGGGTCACTTCAGGACATCGGGGTCACTTGGCGAGGACAGGCAGGACGCGGCGCCCGCGTCGACCGCCCGCCACAGCTCGACGACGCCGTGATGCGAAGCGTTGCGGGGCGAAAGGGTGGGCGATGGGGGCGATCCCGGCAGCCTGCTCACCGCCTGCGACCTCCGCGGAGATGACCTCCGCGGTCACGGGCGCCAGGGTCACCCCGAGCATGCCGTGACCGCTGGCGACGAGGACGTTGTCCCGACCCGGCAGTCGCCCGATGACCGGCAGCCCGTCGGGGGTCATCGGACGCAATCCGGTCCAGCCCTGCGGCTGTGCCGTCGCCGGGAAGCCGGGCAGGTACTCGTGGGCCGAGCGGACGATCCCCCGCAGTCGATACGGGTCGATGGTCGCATCCCAGCTGCCGAACTCCATCGTCCCGGCGAACCGCAGCCGGTCCGACAGCGGTGTGACGGCCACCTTCGCCTCGCCGAGGTACACCGAGTGCCGCAGCGTGACCGAGCCACTGGCGTCGTCGAACCCGTATCCCTTACCGGGCTGGATGGGCAGGGGGAACCCGGCCAGCCGTGACAACGGGCCGGTGTGAACGCCCGCCGCGAGGACGAACAGGTCACCGGGGACCTCCTCTCCTCCCGCGAGGATCGAGGTCGCCACCGGGCCCCGGAAGTGGATGCCGGTCACTGGGCTGTCGTGCAGGAACCGGACACCGAGTTCGCGGCAGCGCTGCTCCAAGCCTTTGACGAGACTGGCCGGGTCCAGGTGCCGTTCCTGCGAACAGCGCAGGCCGGCCCGCACGTGTGCACCGAGCGCGGGTTCGAGGTCCCTGAGCTCGTCGCCGGAGAGGGGGACGGCGGTGTGGCCGATGCGCTGCATGAGGGCTGTGTCCGCCTGGTAGGCGTCCAGAGTCCTCCGAGTGTGGAAGACCAGGAGGTGGCCTGTGCGGTGATCCTCGAATCGCACGCCATCTCGTCCGTAGTCGTCGAACAGCGCGAGGGTTCGTTCGTTGAGGGATACGAGGGCTTCGACGCCGCGGTGGAAGTCCTCAGCATTGGAGTGGCGCAGCATGCCGACCATGAAGCGCACGTGCTCGGGGCGGGGGGAGGGGCGGACGTACAGGGGACTGTCCTTTCGCACCATCCACCGCATCGCCTGGCCCAGCATCCCCGGTGCCGGCACGGGGGTCGACATGATCGGCACGACCCACCCGGCGTTGTTGACCGAGGCTCCGGCCCCGCTGTGGGCCGCGTCCACGACGGTGACTGCCAGGCCGTCCCGAGCGAGCCGGTACGCGGTGGCCAGTCCGACCACCCCCGCGCCGACGACCACCGTGTTCTCTGTCATCGCTGTACTCCTCGTGGGGCAGGAGCCCGTTGCCGACGCCGTTCAGGAGCCGGGACCCGAACGCCGACGCGGGTTCGACGAGGAGCAGGTCTGACGCCTCATGGTGCTCCGCGACCGGCCCCTCGGCGATCCTGGGTCGGGCGGATCGTGACCTCGCTCGAGTCCGCTTCACCCCGGCGTAATATGTAATACCTCACAAAGGATGGTCGCGGGGGTAGCCCTCTGTCAAGGGCAGGCCCCGACTGCGTTGCGGGGTCCGCAGGGTGAGCCGGGAACTCCCGCCTGCGGTCATCCGGGCGTGGCAGGGCGGCCGTCCAGGAGAAGGTCTCCGCGGACCGCTCCCGAGCCGGGCTGTGGCGTGCTGACACCGGTCGTGGTCCTCGGCTGGGTCACCGGCGCACCGGTTCAGCCGGCGAGTTCCCCGGAGCACGGTCAGGGGGCGCGAGGTCAGCGTCGGCGGAGAACCGTCCGCAGGGTGCGCAGCGCCACCGAGAGTGCGACGAGATCGGTTCGCCCGGACGCCTCCAGGTCCGCCAGGGTCTGGCGAGCGCGTCGTACTGCCGGCGCGTGTGCATCCTCCCACCGCGCGACCGTGGCGTCGACGGCCGAGCCGGCCCGGGAAGGCGGCGTGCCCCGAGCGTGGCCGAGTACGGCCGTGGTGAGTTCGCGGTGCACGGCGTAGAGGTCGTCGCGGAGCGCAGCCCGTGCGAGGGCCTCCCAGCGATCCGTGCGCCCGAGGGCGGAGACCTTTGTGAGCAGGCTGTCGAGGCCGTACCGCTCCGAGAGGACGAACCAGGTCGCGGCCACGTCGCCGGCAGGCTGTGCCGTGTCCTCCGCCACCTCGGCGATGTCGAGGAGTGCGAAGACCGAGAGCAGGCTCGCCGTCCGCAGCGCCTCCACCGCGTCGACGCCACCCGCGGTGAACCGGCCGGCCACGTCCTGGACGTAGTCGAGGTCCTGGCCGAGCAGCAGGTCGGGGACCTGCTCGCTCAGCTCGCGGACGACCGGGCCGAACCGTTCTGCCTCGCGGAGGACGTCGATCCCCTCCGGGCGGGCGTGGAGGAACCACCGCACGGCTCGATCGAGGAGTCGTTGGTGCTGGTGCCGCAGCCGGGCCTGTACGTCCGCCGGCACGCGTCCGTCCATCGCCTCGGCCGCCGCCCGCCGCACCTCCAGGTCGAACACCCGCGTGGCGACAGCCTGCGCCCGCACGACCTCGGCGGCGTCGGCGCCCGTCTCCTCAGCGGCCCGGAAGGCGAACGTGATCCCGGCCGAGGCGATCACGCGGTTGACCAGGACCGTGGTGACGATCTCCCGGCGGAGCGGGTGTTCGTCGAGCCGGTCGCCGTAGCGCTCGACCAGCTCTCCGGGGAAGTACTCCCGCAGGGCCCCCTGCGCCCACGTCTCGTCGGGCAGCGGACTGGCGAGCACGGTGGCGCTGAGCGAGATCTTGGCGTAGGCCAGCAGGACGGACAGCTCCGGCGTCGTGAGCCCGACGCCTGCCCGTGCGCGTCGGTCGAGCTCGCCCGACGTCGGCAGCGCCTCCAGCTCGCGGTCGAGCCGTCCGAGTGACTCCAGGGCCTCGAGGAAGCGTCGGTGCACAGGCAGGTCGTCCCCGGCGAAGGTGGTCTCGACGGACAGCACCCGGTTCTGCTCGTCGTTGTCGCGGAGCACGAGCCGGGCGACGTCGTCGGTCATTCGCCGCAGCGTGCGGTTGCGCTCGTCGGCGTCGAGCAGGCCGTCTGCAACCAGCCGGTCGAGCAGGATCTTGATGTTGACCTCGTGGTCGCTGCAATCGACCCCGGCGGAGTTGTCCACGGCGTCGGTGTTGAGCTTCACCCCACATGATGCGGCCTCGACCCGGCCCCGCTGGGTCAGGCCGAGGTTCCCGCCCTCGCCGACCACCCGGACGCGCAGGTCGGCGCCGTTGACCCGGACCGCGTCGTTGGCCTTGTCGCCGACCTCCGTGTGCTGCTCCGTGGAGGCCTTGACGTAGGTGCCGATGCCGCCGTTCCAGAACAGATCGACCGGCGCGGTGATGATCGCCCGGACCAGGTCATCGGGGCTCAGCGCCGTCGTGCCCGCCGGCAGCCCGAGCCGGGCCGCGACCTGCGGTGTCACCGGCACAGACTTGGCCGTGCGCGAGTGGACGCCCCCGCCGGGGCTGAGCAGCCCCGGGTCGTAGTCGGTCCAGGACGAGCGCGGCACGGCGAACAGTCGCGCCCGCTCCCGGAAGGACACCGCCGGGTCGGGGTCGGGGTCGAGGAAGACGTGGCGGTGGTCGAAGGCCGCCACCAGGCGGATGTGCTCGGACAGCAGCATGCCGTTGCCGAAGACGTCGCCGCTCATGTCGCCCACGCCCACCACGGTGACGTCGGTGGTCTGAGGGTCGACGCCCAGCTCGCGGAAGTGCCGTGTGACACTCTCCCACGCCCCGCGGGCGGTGATGCCCATGGCCTTGTGGTCGTACCCGTTCGACCCACCGGAGGCGAAGGCGTCGCCCAGCCAGAAGCCCCGTTCCGTGGCGATGGCGTTGGCGGTGTCGGAGAAGGTCGCGGTGCCCTTGTCCGCGGCCACGACCAGGTAGGGGTCGTCCCCGTCGTAGCGGACGACGTCGGCCGGCGGCACCACCACCTGCCGACCGCCCTCGTCGACCAGGTCGTCCGTGACGTCGAGCAGCCCCCTGACGAAGGTGCGGTAGCAGGCCACCCCCTCGGCCCACCACGCGGAGCGGTCCACGGCCGGGTCGGGCAGCCGCCGGGCGACGAACCCGCCCTTGGCGCCGCTCGGGACGATGACGGCGTTCTTGACGACCTGTGCCTTGACCAGGCCCAGTACCTCGGTGCGGAAGTCCTCGGGTCGGTCCGACCACCGCAGCCCGCCGCGGGCGACCTCGCTGAAGCGCAGGTGCACGCCCTCCACCCGGGGGCTGTGCACCCAGATCTCGTACGCCGGCCGGGGCTCGGGCATCCCGGCGACCTTGGCGGGCTCGAGCTTGAAGGACAGGTGTCCCGGGGGCTCGCCGTCGGCTCCGCGCTGGAAGGCGTTGGTCCGCAGGACGGCGAGGACGGCGGACAGGAGTGCGCGCAGGATCCGATCGGCGTCCAGGCCCTCGACGGCGTCCAGCGCCGTCCGGGTCTGCTCCTCCACCGCCCGCACGTCGCGCTCCCGCTCCTCCGGATGCCGACGCGGGTCGAAGCGGGCCTCGAACAGACTCACGAGGAACCGGGTCGTCGCGGCCTCGGACACGAGGATGCCGGCGACGTAGTCGAGGCTGTAGGACAGGCCGGTCTGGCGCAGGTAGCGCACCAGGGCCCGGACCACAGCCACCTGGCGCCACGTCAGCTCAGCGGCGAGCACGAGCCGGCTCAGGGCGTCGCTGTCCGCGCGCCCGGTCCAGGCAGCGGCGAAGGCGGCGCAGAACCGGTCACGGCTCGGCCTGCCGTCGGCTCGGGACGGCCCGGACCGAGCGTCGCTCGGCACCCGGAGACCCACGTCGTACACCCAGACCTGCTGTCCGTCGACGCGCTGCAACAGGTGCGGGCGCTCATCGGTGACCTCGACCCCGAGGTCGGTGAGCAACGGCAGCACCTCGGACAGCGTGGCCGGGGCGTCCCGGTAGAGGATGAGTCGCCAGGTGCCGGGCTCGTCCGCAGCGGCCTCACGCAGCGCCAGGGCCGGTTCCGACGGCCCGCGCGGCGCGGGCTGCGCCGTTGGGGCGGTGGCCAGCAGGCCCTCGGCCCGGCGGAGGTCGTCGACGGCGCGGTGCGCCGGCACCTGCGCGCGGTAGCCGTCGGGAACCCCCGCCACCCAGCGCCGGACCAGGGCTGTGCCTTCCGCCTCAGACAGCTCCCGCCGGGCCGCGTCGAGCAGGTCGTCGTCCCAGGACCGGACCGTGGCCGCGACAGCGGCCTCCAGCTCGGCCTGGTCGGGCTCGCGGAGTGACCCGCCGGGCTGGGGGCGCACGACGACGTGCAGCCGCGCCAGCGCCGATTCCGACACCTGCACGGTGTGCTCGGCCGTTCCGCCGTCGAGGGCCTGCCGCAGCAGGTCCTCGACCTCGGCGCCGACCCGGGTCGTGTACCGGTCTCGGGGCAGGAACACCAGGCAGGAGACGAACCCTCCGGCGGCGTCGGAGCGCAGGAAGACCCGAGTGCGCCGGCGCTCCTGTAGCTGCAGGACGCCCAGCGCCGTCGGCAGGATCTCCTCGACCTCGGCCTGCAGCAGTTCGTCGCGGGGGAAGAACTCCAGGACGTTGACCAGGTCTCGCGCGGAGTGGCTGCCCGGGGCGAAGCGCGACCGCCGCAGCACCTCCGCCGTCTTGTCGGCGACCACGGGGACGCGGCGCACGCTCTCGGTGTAGGCGTCGGAGGTGAACAACCCGAGCAGGCGGATCTCGCCGATGATCTCGCCCCGGTCGTCGTACCGGCGGACGCGCACCTCGTCGGCGTAGGTGGAACGGTGCACAGTGGCGCGTGCGTCGGCCTTGGTCACGTGCAGCAGCCGGCCGGCGGGCAGGGGAGCGGGTTCGCGGCGGTGCCGCTCCTCCGCCAGCACGCCGAGCGCGCTGTCCGGGCGGGGGACCAGGCGGGGCCGGTCGTGTCCGTCCTTTCGGTCGTACTCGAGCCAGCCGAGGAACGTGAACCGATCGTCGGCCAGCCAGCGGAGGAATCCGGCCCCGGTCCGCCCTTCGTCGCCGCGCCGCTCGAGCTCCTCGGCCAGCTGCAGCACCGCGGCACGGATGGCCTCCCGATCACGGACCGCCGCGCGCACGTCCTCGAGCACGCCGGTGAGCTCGGCCACCAGGGTGGCTCTCGCCTCCGGGTCCGCCTGCCGGTCGACCTCGACGCGGATCCAGGACTCGACGATGTCCTGCTCCTCCGCCGAGGCGGCTGCGGCGAGGTCGAGCAGCGCGCCGGCCTCGTCGCGGCGCGCGGCCAGTCGGGGATGGGCGACCGAGTGGATTCCCCTACCGAGCCGGGTGAGGGCGGAGGTGACGCTGTCGACCAGGAACGGCATGTCGTCGGTGACCACCTCCACGGTCGTACGCAGCGGGCCGGCGCCCGAGGAGGACCCGTCGACCGCCCGGACCACGGCGCGCCCCGGCGGTCGCCGGAGCCCGGCAGTCAGGTGCGAGGCGACAGCGGCGGCCAGGTCGTCGGCCGAGCGTTCCGCGAGCTCGCCCGACGCGTCCGAGGCCGACCACTCGTGGAGCAGCAGCTCGGTCGTGGCCGCGGAGCGCAGGCGGGGGGGCAGAGGGTGCGGCCAGGGGGTAGCGGTGCCCTGTCGCGTGGTGGCGGGGTCGGTGGGCACGGTCGTCGGAGGCATCGTCGGCTCCTGCTGGACGGCGGCGCGGTCAGCGGATGCGGTGTGACGGGGCGAGGGGCGGATCCGGAGCGGGCCGAGACGACGGCAGCTGCGGGGTCGGTACCGAACGGTCCGGCGGGGTGGAGACCATGGCAGCCGTCAGTGCTGTTCAGCCCATGTGCGGGTAGCGGTAGTCGGTGGGCGGCACGAAGCTCTCCTTGATCGAGCGGGGTGACACCCAGCGCAGCAGGTTCAGGGGCGAGCCGGCCTTGTCGTTGGTGCCGCTGGCCCGGGCGCCGCCGAAGGGCTGCTGGCCCACGACCGCGCCGGTCGGCTTGTCGTTGACGTAGAAGTTGCCGGCCGAGAACCGCAGCACCTCCATGGCCTCGACGATCGCGGCGCGGTCCTGGGCGATGATTGACCCGGTGAGGCCGTACGGTGCGGCGTCGGCGGCCTCGCGGACCACGCGGTCGTAGTCGGCGTCGTCGTAGACGAACACCCCGAGGATCGGGCCGAAGTACTCGGTGGTGAACACCTCGTGGTCGGGGTTGTCGGCCTGAACCAGCGTGGGACGGACGAAGAAGCCCTCGCTGTCGTCGGCGGTGCCGCCGGCCAGGATGTCCACGCCCTCCTCGCCGCGGACCCGGTCCAGCACGCCGGTGAGCCGGTCGTAGGACCGCTGGTCGATGACCGCGCCGAGGAACTTCGAGAAGTCGGTGATGTCGCCCATCGGCATGCCGTCGACCTCCTCCAGGAACGGGTCCCGGAGCCGGTTCCACACCGAGCGGGGGATGTAGGCCCGGGAGGCGGCGGAGCACTTCTGTCCCTGGAACTCGAACGCGCCCCGCACCAGGGCGGTGCGCAGCACGTCGACGTCGGCGGAGGGATGCGCGATCACGAAGTCCTTGCCGCCGGTCTCGCCGACCAGCCGCGGGTAGGCCCGGTAGCCGGTCAGGTTCTCGGTCACCGTGCGCCACAGGTGACCGAAGGTCACGCTGGAGCCGGTGAAGTGGATGCCGGCCAGGTCGGGGTGCACCAGCGCGACCTCGCTGACCGCCCGGCCGTCTCCGGTGACCATGTTGATCACCCCGGGTGGCAGGCCGGCCTCCTCCAGCACCCGCATCGTGTAGTGCGCGGCCAGCTGCTGGGTGGGCGACGGCTTCCAGATCACGGTGTTGCCCATCAGGGCCGGCGCGGTGGGCAGGTTGCCCGCGATCGCGGTGAAGTTGAAGGGGGTGATGGCCAGCACGAAGCCCTCGAGGGGCCGGTGGTCGAAGCGGTTCCAGACACCGGGCGAGCTCTGTGGCTGCTCCTCGAGGATCTGCCGGCCGAAGTGGACGTTGAACCGCCAGAAGTCCACCAGCTCGCAGGGGGTGTCGATCTCGGCCTGGTAGCAGGTCTTGCTCTGCCCGAGCATCGTGGCCGCGTTGAGCGTGTGCCGCCACGGGCCGGCGAGGAGTTCGGCGGCCTTGAGGAAGACCGCGGCGCGGTCGTCGTAGGACATCCGCCGCCACGCGGGCGCCGCGGCGCGCGCGGCCTCCACGGCGGCGGTGACGTCCTGCGGTGTCGCGTTGTGCATCGTGCCGAGGACGGCGTCCTTGCGGTGCGGCTGGACCACGTCGATGGGCTCGCCGCCGCCGGCCCGCTGTTCGCCGCCGATCGCCATGGTGAGCTCGGCCCGCTCCGCGGCGCGCTGCTTCAACTCCTCCTCGAGGGCGGCCCGCTCGGCGCTGCCGGGCGCGAAGTCGTGCACCGGCTCGTTGACCGGCGGGGGGACCTGAGTGACGGCGTCGAACATCGCGGATCACGCTCCGGGATCGTGGCCTATCGGCTGATGAGGGCTCGTAGGAAGAACGCCAGGTTGGCGGGGCGTTCGGCCAGGCGGCGGGTGAAGTAGCCGTACCAGTCGGTGCCGAAGGGGATGTAGACCCGAACGGTGCGGCCGGCTTCGGCGAGGCGGCGCTGCTCGCTGGTGCGGATCCCGTAGAGCATCTGAAACTCAGCATCCGCCGGTCCCTTGCCGTGCTCGGCCAGGAGCCGCTCGGCGCGTCGGACCATGTGCAGGTCGTGTGTGGCGATCATCGGGTAGGCGCCGCCCTCCACGAGGATGCGCAGGCACTCGACGTAGGCCCGGTCGGTGTCGGCTTTCTTCGCGTAGGCGACGGACTCCGGCTCGGCGTAGGCGCCCTTGACCAGCCGAACCCGTGAACCCGTATAGGCGAGATCCCGCGCGTCCGCCTCGGTGCGGAACAGCATGGTCTGCAGGACGCACCCGACCCGGGGGAACTCCGCGCGCAGCGTACGGAGGGTCTCCAAGGTGTCGTCGATCGTGGTGTGGTCCTCCATGTCGAGGGTGACGTCGACGCCGTGGGCGGTGGCGTGCTGCACCAGGTCGTGGGCGCGTTCGGTCGCCTCCTTCCGTCCGTCTGGACCGAGCGACTGCCCGAGGGCGGAGAGCTTCACCGAGATCTCGTTGCCCTCGGCCAGCCCGGCGTCGGCCAGCCGGGCCACGAGCAGGCGGTAGGCCTCGACGGTCTCGAGGGCCTGGGCGACCTGGGTGATGTCCTCGCCGAGATAGTCGAGACTGACTCGCATCCCTGTGCCGGTCAGCGTGCGGACCGCGCCCTCCGCGGCATCGACGTCCTCACCCGCGACGAAGCGCGACACGACCGAGCGGCTGAGGCGGCTGCGGGTCATCACCCCACGGACCGCCGGATGGTCAGTCACCTTCAGGAGCACTTGAGCGAACATGCTGCCTCCTCCGCCGCTGCAGACCTTCTGCAACCGCTGGGGTCCACGCCGGCGACACCGCTGATCGCAACGTTGGCCACGGGCGTTGCCACAGCCTCTGGTGCAGCCTGCGTCCCTTCATCGCACGCTCTGTGTCACAACGTAAGGTGTTACACATCACAGGTCAAGGACTTCCTGACCGTCAGTTCGGACCGTGCCCGAGACCGTCGGTTTGTGGAGGGCGATCGTCCGTAGAGGGCAAGGTCGACCCCCTCGTCGGCCTGGTCGGCGCCGTACTCGCCGAACAGCACGACGAACGGACCGGACGCCCCGCTACCTCGGCCTCGACGTCCTCGCCGGCGGCACATCCGCTCCCGTCACCCACGCCGCCGGCCAGCTGTCGCCCAGGACGTGATACCCCACCATCCCGACGCTCAGTGTCTCGGCTGATCACGCGTTGTGACCGTCACCGATACATCAAGACCTGGGTCGACGGCGGCCTACGGGTCGGCGACGATCACGCGGTGACGTAGGCGTGCCGTCGCCCGACAGCGCCCAGTGGCAGGTTGACATGGTGGGGAGGTCCACCCGGCCTTGTTGGTGGGCACCCCGGTTCGGTCGCGAGCTGCCGCCACGACTGTGACCGCCAGGCCGTCCCGAGCGACCCGGTAGGCGGTCCCGACCCGATCACGCGCGAGCCGACGACGCACTGCGCTGTCTGTCGTCGCTGCCTCCGCGCGGTTCGGCCCTCGCTCGACAGGCACGCTGACCTGCGGCTCGCAACCCCCGAGCGCGAGCGGTCCGGACCCAGATCCCGGCTCCGGGACCGCTCGCGCCATGGGTCAACGTCCCGTTGCCTCGGCGCCGCTGCGCCGGCGTTCGTACTCCGCCTCGGCCTCGAGGATCTCCCGGAGTTCCTCTGTCGGACCGCCGGCTCGCACCGACCAGAAGAACGAACCGGCACCGACCACGATCATGATGATCAGGTCGACAGGGTTGTCGAGCACGGGGGAGTCCAGCGGCCCGAACTGGCCGAGGTAGGCGAGGAACAGCATCACGAGGATGGTGGCGACCAGCCAGACCCCGCCGTGGATCTGTCGCCGGCCGACCTCGGTGCTCACGGCGTAGAGCCCTGCGATGAACACGGCGACGATCAGCACGATCGCGGTGAAGTACGCCGGGAACGCCCACCCACCCGGGGCCTGCTGCTGGTCGATCCTGAACAGCCAGCCGCCTCCGGCCGCGGTGACGACCCAGGCGACCGTGAACGCCGCGCAGAGCAGCCAGCTCGGGACCGGCCGGCTCCACCCCTTGATCACACTGGTGTAGCCGCCGTAGAGCGGGAGCGCGAAGAACACGAGGGTGAAGAGGTTGATCAGGGGCACCCAGCCCGCGAAGTAGATGAGCAGCAGGCTCGCCACGTACCCGAGCAGGCCCCAGAAGTAGGCCGCCTTGATCTTGACCGGACGCGGGAAGTCCGGTGCGGTGCGCCGCAGCACCGCCATGACCGGGCCGCCCATGACGTAGCTGAGGGTGAGCGCGATGGAGACCATCCCGACGAAGAGGTACCAGCTCGGCGCGGGGAAGAAGAACAGCAGACCGACCACGGTGCACCCGAGAAGGGCCACGATCGGTGTGCCGAAGCGGTTGATCCGCTGGAAGACCTTCGGCAGCTCGCCGTTGACCGACATCCCGTAGACCGTCCGGGTGCCGATGCCGAGGAACACCCAACCGGTGGCCGCAGGCGAGAGGGCGGCGTCGGAGAGCAGGACGATCGAGAACCACGTGAAGCCGGCCGCGACGACCGCGTTGAGCAGCGGCGACGACGACCAGCCGCTCTCGAGGAGCCCGGCCCAGTCCCCGGGCTGGACCCCGGCGGCCGCCCAGTCGATCGCCCCGATGAAACTGATCTGGAGCAGGAGGTAGATGACCAGCGGGATGAGGATGCCGCCGACGACGATCGCGATCGGGATGTTGCGCTGCGGGTTCACGACCTCGCCGCCGAAGTCGAGGATCTGCCGGAGCCCCGCGTAGGCGAAGACGATGCCGCCGCCCGCGAGGGCTCCCAAGACCGAGCCGCTGCCCAGCGGCGTGAAGCCGCCGCCGATGGTGAAGTTCGCCGAGTTGAACGCGGTGAACATGAGCAGTGCGGTGGTGACGGGGACCACGAGCTTCCAGATGGTGACGTACTTGTTCGACTCGCTCAGCAGTTTCGCCCCGAACGCGTTGAGGCCGAAGAAGACGAAGAGCAGGACGAAGCCGACGAGGATGCCGAGCGGCCACGAGAGGACCGTCGCGCCTTCCCGCTCTTCGAGGAAGCCGAGCTCCGGCCAGTTGCCGCCGATGTAGGTCAGGACGGCCTGGACCTCGATCACCGGGAGCGTCAGCGTCGCGATGAGGTAGCCCCAGCCGTTGAACCAGCTGAGGAAGGCGCCGTGTGTCAGCTGGGGGTAGCGGACGCCCGCGCCCGATCGCGGCAGCATCGCGCCGAGCTCCATCCACGCGACCCCGATGATGCCGAAGAACAGCGCGCCGACCACCCACGTGATGATCGAGGCGGGCCCGGCGATGCTCACCGCAGCGAGGGTGGCCAGGAGCCAGGCGGAGCCCACCTGGACGCTGACGGCCAGGGCGATCAGGCCGAAGAGGCCGATGTCCCTGTGGAGATGGGTATCGGCTTCCTCATACGCGCCTTCCACAACGAGGTCTTCAGACATGCTGGCTCCCCTTGTCGTCTGCATGGGTCTGCTATGCGGTTCTCGTGGCCTGGCGTTGTTCGTCGATGTGGACGCGGCCCGTCTGGCGTCCTCCAGCTGGTCTCACACAGCCCCCGACGGTCGAGCAGGCGGCCCGAGTCCGGTCGGCAGTCGGGACAGTAGGTCGGATGGACGGGCCGTCGGCTCCCGCGACTTGGTCACTGACATTGCGTCCTGAGTGGCCATCGTCAGATCAGTCCCTGGGCTACAGGGAGGGGTGTGGCGCAGGATCTGCTCCATCAGTTCGGCGGTCTGCTCGGCGGCGACCTCGGCAAGCCCGCGCCGGCCGTGTCCGACCTGCACGACAAACAGGCCGGACAGCCCATTGAAGATTTCCCACGCCGACGTGCAACAAGGTCCCCGTGGCGGCAAGACGACCGCGAGATCGCCATCTTGTGGTCGGCGGAGACCTGGGAGCTGGCGCCATGGGGACAGTCCTCGGATGTGGGGCTGTCACCCCAGAAGTAAGGTGTTACATGTCATATATATTGTGTTGAGGGTCACAGCCCTTGTCAAGGTTTCTTCGGGCGCGTTGACCCCCACGTCGAGGCGCGGAACGGCCACGACCATGTGCCGGCAGGGCGTGGCAGAGTCGTTGGTGGTGCTCGGGACCTGCAGAGGCGCGGCGATGTAGAAGTGCGCCCCGGCGCCCAACGCGGTCGTGCCGGGGACGGACGAATCGCCGCGTCGCTCCGACTGTCAGCGGACTTGACCAGCGGGGTCGGAAGCGTCAGCTGGCTCTTATTGGAGGTTGCTGCAGTCGGGGATCGGGACGGTCGCCGCCTGCAAGTCGCTCGGCATCGGTCGCAGGACCCGGCTAGCGACGGCGGGCCAGGACGGCGGGCCGCCGCCGGTGTGGCTGGCGAAGTATTCCCGCTCCGGTCGGTACCTCCCGCTGCTGGAACGGCAACGGATTGCCGCCCTGCGCGGTCGGGGGCTGGGGGTATGGGAGATCGCCCGCCGGCTGGGGCGAGCTCCGTCGACCGCTTGCCGGGAGCTGCGCCGCAACCTGCGGCCGCACGACCGGGCATCTACGACGGCGACCTGGTTCACGCCCGCGTGCGGGGCGGACCGCGGCGGCCACGTCGGCGCTGTCGAGTCGCCAGCCTGAGCTGCGGCGGATCATGCAGGGCGAGCTCGAGGAGGAGTGGAGCCGTGCGCAGATCGCCGCGCATTTGCGGGAAGCTCATCCGGAGCGGCCGACTGGGACCTGTGTCACGAGGCCATCCGTCAAGCGCTGCACCGCGGGGGAGAGGGCGACCCAAGCAGGACATTGATCAGGAAGCTGCGCACCGGCTCGCCGGCTGCTCCGCAAGCACCGGCGTCTCTCCATGGCGCGCACGCCGCGGTTTCTCGCTCCGGCTCGGCTGATCGGTCGGCGCCCGGTCGTGGCCGAGCACCGTGCCTACCGCGAGGACTGGGGTGGCGACCTCATCGTTGGCCGGAGAGCCGCTCAACGATCGATACCCTGGTCGACAGACGGAGCGGCCGTCTGCGGCTGGTGCGCCTGTCGAACGGACACGGCGACTGTGCTCTGACCGCTATCCGCGTACCCGGGCTAGGGACTCCCCGGCCGTTGCACTGGACTGCATGCGGTGATCGCCGGCAAGGCGTGCTCCTCATCGCGGCGAACGCGCCGGCGTGCCCACCGAGGGATCATCCGAGTGATCCGGAGCCTGACGACCAGGGCGCGCACCGATACTGCCGCGGCGGATGAGGGGGGCAGCCGATCAGCGGCGACCCCGCCGCTTGCCGCCGTCACACCGTCATCGAGCGGGACTTCGACGAGCTCAAGGCCTGGTGCGGCGTCCCCGACCGTTACGACCAGCGCGCCACCGTCGTCCACGGTGCGGTCGCCGTCGCGTCGATTTTCGGCCGACCATGGGGTCAGGAGGCTGGCTCTGGTCGTGAGGTAAATGGGTTCCGTGCACCTCACGTCACGCAGGGCGTCCGCTGGGCGGTGGCGTTCAACAGCGGGGAGCCAACGAGGGGCGCGACCCAGAGCTACGGCGTGGCGACGTGGTCGGTGGCGCTCGCGGCTGGCGGCCTCGAGCCGCGCATCCCGGTCCGGGTGGTCGCGGCCAGGACGTGCTGTCGCTCGGTTCAGACGTCGCCTTCTGTCCGGCCCGCCCAGATGCCACGGCTGTGGGCGAGGTGCTTGCGCGTGAGTTCGGCGGTCAACTCGGCATTCCCAGACTCGATGGCGTCAACGATGGCAAGGTGCTCCTCGCCGGAGTGGGTCAGCTCGCCCCGGTCTGCCAGTTTCTGCAGGCCCTGCATGCGGGCCTGGTCGCGCAACTGGCCGACAAGTGCCACGAGGCGGCGATTGCCCAACCGGTCGAGCAGTCCGAGGTGAAACTGCCGGTCGAGTTCGAGGAAAGCGGTGAGGTTCCCATCGCGTGCGGCCTCGGTGATCTGCTCGGCGAGCTGCCGGAACCGTGGCAGGGGTGCCCCGTCCACGACCTGGGCGACTTCAGCCATGGCCGGCACCTCCACCATGGTCCGAATGCGGAAGATCTCGTCGAGGTCATGGTCGGTGAGCACCGGCACCCGGAAGCCGCGGTTGCGGATGACCTCGACCATGCCGAGATTGGCCAGATCCATGATGGCTTCCCGAACCGGGGTGATCGAGACGCCAAGTGCTGCGGCCACGTTGATGACGCTTTCCACCTGCCCGGGTTCGATCTGCCCCAGCAGGATCTGAGTCCGTACCGCCTCCCGTGCCTGCTCCCGGAGACTCACTGACCTGAGCTGGGGACTCGGGGCGGACAGTGCTGCCCGGCGGGAGGCGGTCATGCCTAATACATAGCACGGAGCGCACGCGGGTCGTCGCAGATATTGGGGGGCCGGTCGCGCGGCCGCTCACGCCTCGTCAGGAGCTGCCCTGTCCCCGGGCGCGCCAGGAGGGCAGCGGACACGCCACATGTCGGGCGCGTCGCTGGCGAGCGCGTCGAGCGGTGGATCCTGGTCGCCGACTTACGGGAGCAACTTGTCCGCCAGGAGGTGGGCGATGGCCCAGTCCTGCATGGCGACACCGACGGTCTTGAACACGGTCCGCTTGCCGTACTCGGTGGAGGGGGCGATCAGCGCGGTGCCGAGCTCTGTGAGAGCGTCTTGAGTGATGGCACCGGCCTTGAGGGCGTGGATGATCTCGCCGGACTCCGCGAGGATCGCGTCGAGCTCATCGATGACGACGGTGCTCGTGGCGAGCAGCTCATCAGGCAGTTCTCGCATGGTGGGGCGATAGGCGCCGATGGCGTTGACATGCACGTGGGCAGGCAGCGCCGACTCCGCGAACAGCGGGCTGGTCGCGTTGGTCGCACAGCAGACGATCTCGGCCTCCCGGACGGCCGACTCCGGGTCGGTCGCCGCGCGGAGCTCTACCCCTGCCAGCTCGGGTTCGAGCGCGTCGACGAGGGCTCGGGCGCGTCGCTCGTCCGTATCCACCACGGTCAGCCGGCGCAGCGGCCGGACCGCGTGGACCGCGCGGACCTGATCGGGAGCCTGTCCGCCCGCACCGATCATGGTCAGCCGAGCGGCCTCGGGTGCGGCGAGGAGATCGGTGGCAACGCCGACGGCCGCGCCCGTGCGCAGGGTCGTCACGGCTCCGGCGTCGGCGACCAGGTGGTCCAGGCGACCGGTC
Organism: Geodermatophilus sp. URMC 65; assembly: GCF_053502545.1. Lineage (NCBI taxonomy): Bacteria > Bacillati > Actinomycetota > Actinomycetes > Geodermatophilales > Geodermatophilaceae > Geodermatophilus > Geodermatophilus sp. URMC 65. Next base: position 864,244 of record NZ_CP199954.1, on the reverse strand, counting down.
TCGCTCCAGACCACGGTGCCTGCGATGGCGGGCTTGCGCTCAAAGTTCACGCTGAGCGTCTTGATCATGGCGGACGCGGTAGACCGGTGATGAGCCGACATCACCAGGAACTGCCCGTCCCGCAGTGCGGTGCGCGTGGGCATCTCGAACTCTCCGCGGGCCAGGTCGATGAAGCCGCGCCGGACGGCGTCGATGGCCTCGTTCATCGTCACGGCCTCGCGGATCTCACGCTGACCGAGGGTGATGGTCTCCATAGCACTCCACCTCGTTGTCGGGTCCTCCTCGACCGGCCGACGGGAGGAAGCGTGCCGCGTGAGGTATTACACCTTGCTGAGGGCTCCATGTGCAATAGCCGACTTCCGGTCGCGATGTCAGCCCCACCCAAGCTGGCGACTGCTCCTCTAGCACCCTTCGCCCAGCAGCCGCCACAGTGACCGCCTCCGCAGCACAGGCGCCCGTTCCTCCTCCAGAGGCGTTACCGCAGCGAAGCTCCTCTGACCCGACCTGGTCCTCCCCGCCAGGGGTGATGAGGAGTTGAGTCCGGCTCCCCGCCCGCCGGGCCGGTCTCCATCGCGTTGTAGGTGGATTCGGCGAGACGCAAGCCCTCGCGGACGGTCATCCTGCCGCCAGGGCCCTCGCACTACTCCAGTGTCAACCTGCGCATTCATCCTCGGATAACGCTCGCCAACGGCATCAAGATCAATTCGCAGTCTCTCGTTCACGTCAAAGGGGTGCTGCCACGAGGACGTCCGCGTTTTTCTAATCCCCGACCGCAGAACAAGACGCTCGCGACCTGAGCTCCTTGAGGCTTGTGCGGGAACCTCGGGCCCGGCGGCGCATCGTCTCCTGCGGCTCGCCAGGGCCGCCGACCGGTCCCCGTGCTGGTCGAGGAGGCATTGCTCGACCACCATTGGGCTGCGTCCGGCGTCAATCGTCATCGTCCGCCGTCGTTCCGTAGTCCTTCTGACCTGCGCGGACCGAGTTGTGCGAACCTGCATGAGTTCGCGTCCGACGTCTAGGGGTCAAGCCCGTAGTTGCGACTCCTGTCAGCCCCGACAAGTGATGTCTCAGGACATCCCGGACGCCCAGACCCACGGATTGTGCGTTCGAGCGTTCGTCATTTCCGGGCGGAGCCGGGTGGCCGTCCGGTGGGCTGGTGGTCGCGGGCGCGGTCGATGGGCGAGCTGGCGGAGGAGGTCGCCGGTGGCGGCGTTGACGACGCGGACGTGTTGATCCTGGAGGAGGGGTAGGACGTGGGTTGGGGCGTGGGTCCGGCCGATGCCGGGTGGTCGCCGGCGAGTGGGCCGACGAGGAACTCCTGATCCCGCAGACGGTTCGGGGGGCACGGTCTTGTGTGCTTTCGGCGGGTCCTCGATCGATCGCGGTCAGCCATAGACCGAGGTCGAATCATGGGTCAGTCCTCGTGGCCGCTCATCATGGCCCGCCTCGTCGATCCGATGGTGAGCGTGACCTCGTCCAGGGGCGTCGCGGCCGGGGTGGCCCGCCGGTCGGCAGGGGAGTCCTGGCGCGGGAGCGGGCGGCTCCGACGCTGGCGACGACGACCAACGCGACCGCGAGCAGCTGCACCGGGGTGAGCACCTGGCCGAGCACGACCAGCCCGGCCAGGGCCGCCGCGGCCGGTTCCAGGCTCATGAGCACGCCGAACACCCGGCTGGCCAAGGCGCGCAGCGCGGTGAGCTCGAGGGCGTAGGGCACCACCGACGACAGCAGGGCCACCGCCAGCCCGACCAGCAGCACGTCGGGCGCCACCAGTGCCGATCCGGCCGAGGTGACCCCCATCGGCAGCACCATGAGAGCGGCTGCTCCGCTGGCCAGAGCCAACCCGTCCAGCCCGGTGGTGCGGCGCCCGGTCTCGGCTGACAGCAGGATGTAGCCCGCCCAGCACGCCCCCGCGCCGAGGGCGAAGACGACCCCGGCCGGGTCTAGTCCGGTCAGGGAGCCGTACCCGAGCAGGAACACGCCGGCGGCGGCCATCAGCACCCAGCCGAGGTGCTGCAGCCGGCGTGACAGCACCGCGGCCAGGCCCAGCGGCCCGAGGAACTCCACGGTGACCGCCGCGCCGATCGGCATCCGCGCGAGCGCCTCGTAGAACAGCCCGTTCATCGCGGCCAGCAAGATTCCGAACGCTGCGATCACGGCCCAGTCGGCCCGCGAGCGGCCCCGCCAGCGGGGACGGACCAGGAGCATCAGCACGAGCGCGGCGCCGCACAGCCGCAAAGTCACCATGCCGGCCGGGCCGGCCCGGTCGAACATTGTCGCGGCCAGGGCACCGCCGAACTGCACCGAGAGGATGCCGCCGAGCACCATGCCGACCGCCCCCGCCTTTCCGGGCATGGCCCAGCCGCGCAGCGAGGCGCGTCCATCGGCGGCAGCGGTGGGCGGTGGCGAGGTGCTCATGTTCGATGCGATCCCCGGCAGCGTTGCGGTGGTTGGGCACCCCCGACGCTAGCCACCGTCCCGCCGCGAACGGAAATGCCGATTCACCCAGGTCTGTGCTCCCGGGATGAGACCCGAGGTCCGCCATGTCGGGGCAGCGGCCCGGGTCGGAGTCACTGCCCGGCGGCGTCACCTTCGCTCGGGCCTCGCCCCTCCGCCTCGGGCCCATGCTCCCGCGGCCTGCGGGTCCGTGCGCTTGAGGCGCTGACGGATCGCTGCGACGTTGCCCGCCAGATCCTCGAGCGCCTCGACGGCGCGGGTCGCGAACGCGAGGTTGTCGCGCTGCCGCCCGGCGCTGGGCTCGCGGGTGCCTGCGGGGTCTGGAGCGCTCCCGCGGCCGACGTGTCGTCTCCGCCCACGGCTGGCCGCTGCGCGGATCGCCGAACAGCTCACGCAGCATCCGCTGTGCCGATTCGAGGAACTCGCCCGGTCGGGCCGGTTGATCGCCATCCGTTCCCCCATAGCTCCTGTTGAGCACGTCGCGGGGATCGGGGATGGCCTCCGCAGCGACGCGACCAACTTACGACCAACAAATCGCCCTCAACTGCCGGCGACAGCTGACGACGTCCGGTGATGGCGGACCCCGCTGACCTGGGCGTTCATCTTCGACCAATCGCTGCCAACACTGTCAAGATCAAATCGCAGGCTTACAGCGCAGCGTTGGTGATCTTGCGTGCGGCATGAGGTGGGGAGTAGCTAGGGTCGCTTCCTCACCGCATCCGCGCCTCGGCCCACGGGCTGGAGACTGCGGAAGGCAGGCGGACCCGACAGGGCACAGGGGTCCGGTGACCCGCCGCATGACCCTTCGAGACGCCGTCACGCTCGGCGACGATGGCCTCCGAGTGGTTTGGGCCGCCGTCGCGGGCCGGGACCTCGGGACTTGACCACCATTCTGACCACCATTGGGGCCAGTTCGGCGCTGTCCGTCTCCGTTCGCTGCCGTTCCGTATGCCGCTTGACCTGCGCAGACGAACTCAGGCGGACGCGCGCGAACCCGCGGCCGACGGCTGGGGGTCAAGGGTTCGAGTCCCCTCAGCTCCACCCTGTTCATCAGCCGTCCTCCCGTCAGGGGGAGAACCTGAGGCGCCTCAGGCGGCATGGTGGTGGCACTGGGCCTGTGTCGTCGATGACTCGACAGTGCTGTCCCGTCCGGTCACACAAACCGAGGAAGAGGGCGGATGACGAGTCGCTCCTCCACCGACCGGCCGTCCAATACCAGCCGAACCCTCCACACCCCCGAGCTGCGCAGCGGGGTGACCGGATCGCCGTCCACCATCCGCTGGAAGGCTTCCCGGGCCTCCTCGGGGCTCTGGCAGGACTCCCATCGCGGGGTGCGCTGCAGGGGGCTGACGAACTCGACGCGGTGGGAATCCTTCGTGTCGTCGGGTGAGACGGCCGGCTCCTCCGGCATGACGGTGGACAAGCGCGGCCGGCCCAGGACGTACTTCCCGTTCCGCCGGACACCCAGCCAGTCGTAGTTCCCGGTTGCGAGCTTGGCCCAGAGTGCCTCGGGCTTCCTGCACTGCTCGAGGATCGGGTAGAGCTGGTGGCCGAGTTGGACGTGCGCATGCGACCGCTCAGGCGCCATGACGAATCGTAGGGGCGGTAAGCCGGGTCCGCGCTCGCCATCGGCATCCGCCGACGCGACCCGCGAGCCGAGACCGAGGAGGGCTGACAGCGCGCCTGCGTCGAGCACGTGGGCATTGATGTAGCCGGAGGAGGAGCGACGGGGGGTTGACTGTTTCTGAAACCGGTTTCATACTGTTTCAAGATCCGTGAGGAGGCGTGATGTCCATTCGCGAGGTCGCTGCTCGGGCCGGGGTCTCCCCGGCCACCGTTCCCGGGTCTTCACGCAGCCCCAGGCGGTCGCCGCCAAGACTCGGCGCCGGGTCATGACGGCGGCCGAGGAGCTCCGGTACGCCCCCCATCCGGCGGCGAGTTCGCTCGCGCGAGGGCGGACCGGCAACCTCGGCATCGTCGTCCCCGACATCTCGAACTCCTTCTCCGCCTTGGTCACCAAGGCGGTCGACCGGCAGGCGCGCCGGGACGGCTACGCCCTCTTCGTCGCCGGCTCCGACGAGGTCGTGCCCGACGAGGAAGCGTCGGTACGAGCCCTGGCCCAGCAGGTGGACGGGCTGCTGCTCGTGTCGCCGCGGATGCCGGACGAGGCCCTGCTGGCACTCGCCGACATGACGCCAGTCGTCATGCTCAACCGCCTCCTCGACGGCATCCCGGCCGTGCTCACGAACCTCTACGAGGGGACCGGTCACGCCGTCGAGCACCTGCACGCACTCGGACACCGCGCCGTCGTCTACCTGGCCGGCCCGGACGGCTACCCCAATGAGGTCCGGCTGCGCGGATTCCGCGACGCCTGCAGCCGACTGGGCGTGGAGGGATCCGAGCTCGGCCCCTTCGCGGCCCGGTTCCAGGACGGCGTGCGTGCTGCGGATCTCGTCCTCGCGACGTCCGTGACGGCTGTTGTCGCCTACAACGACGAGATCGCGGTGGGAGCTGTGAACCGGCTCGCCGACCGTGGGGTCGCTGTGCCCGGCGCCATCAGCGTCGTCGGCTTTGACGACACTCAGCTCGCCGAGATGGTGACGCCCCGGTTGACCACAGTGCGGATCCCGGCCGCAACGGCCGGGACCGCCGCCGTCGAGCTGTTGCTGGACCTCGTTCGGGGCCATGAGGCGGCCCTGCGCAGTCCGCTGGAAGTCTGCGGTGAGCTGGTCGTCCGGTCGAGCACTGGTCCGGCCCCCACCTCGCCCGATCCGGACCAGGGGTCCGCAGCATGACCGATACCGGACTGCGCTACGAGGCGGCGACCGAGCGTCGGAGCTGGATGCTCTCGACGCTGCGAACGGTGGGCTTTTTGTCCGTCACCGACCTCGCCCGCCAGCTCGGTGTCTCGCAGATGACCATCCGCCGCGACTTGCACGCCCTCGAGGACGACGGTCACGTCCGGTTGGTGCACGGCGGGGCCAGCCTCACGCCCGGCGCTCCGCTGCGTTCCAGCTCTCCCGAGGACGACGACGCTGAGGCCCGAGAACGGGTGGCCGCGTTTGCCGTGGGTCTCGTGGGCGATAAGGACACGATCGCCATCGATGCCGGGGCGACGGGTCACGCGGTGGCCCGCGCGCTTCCGGAGACCTTCCGCGGGTGTGTCATCAGCCACTCCCTGCCCGTGCTGCAGTGCCTCTCCACCGGCGGGCTCGAGCGGGTGGTCGCTCTGGGAGGCGAACTCCTAGCCGGCCGACACGCGTTCGTCGGCCCGACGACGGAAGCTGCGACCGCCCAGCTGCGGGTCCGGACGTTCTTCTTCACCCCGTGCGGGATCGACGCCCGTGGCCTGTACGCCGCGTCTCCCGCTGAGGCGAGTGTTCAGCGGCAGCTCATGGACATCGCCGACGACGTGGTCCTGGTGGTGACGCAGGAGGCGTTCCGTACCTCGGCGCCGGCGCGGATCGCGCCGCTCGGCCGACTGACGAGACTGGTCACGGATCAGCGGCCTCCTGCGGAGCTGGCCTGTGCCCTGCGACGGGTGGGAGTGCCTCCGCACGTCGTGGACGGGTGACCCGTCCTGTGCGCGGCTCGCCACTCGGCAAGGTCTCGATCCTCGTGCCGACCGCCTACTTCGGTGTTCTGGACCGAACATTGAATGTGCAATGTCGAACGCGAACGCCCGTTGTGACGCTCACAACCCGCGCTTAACGTGCTCGACGCCATCTGGGTGAGTGGCCGGCGTCACGACGTCCGCTCCGCTCACCCTCGAGGCGCAGGGCCCAGTAAGGGGCCGAACATCGAAGGAAGGCGCGATGGTGGCGAGTCACGGTCATGGGAGCGGCCATTCCCTGAGGACGAAGGGTGGATCCGGGCGGTCAAAAGCGAACAACCGGTTCCTCGTCAAGCTGACCGTAATCTCCACGCTCGGCGGTCTCCTGTTTGGCTATGACACCGGGGTCATCTCCGGCGCGCTGCTGTACATGCGGGACGACCTCGCGCTGACCCCGCTGACCGAGGCCGTGGTGGTCAGTTCCCTGCTGTTCCCCGGTGCGGCGTTCGGTGCGCTTCTCGGGGGCAAGCTGGCCGACGCCCTCGGCCGCAAGGGCAGCCTCCTGGTCTGCGCCGGGCTGTTCCTGGTTGGGGCGCTGATCTGCGCGATCGCACCCAACGTGGTTATCATGACCACCGGCCGGATCCTCCTCGGGTTTGGTGTCGGCGCCGCCGCGGTGACGTGTCCGCTCTACCTCGCCGAGATGGCCCCCGCCGACCGGCGCGGGCGCATGGTCACCATCAACGAGCTGATGATCGTGACCGGGCAGTTCCTGGCCTTCGCGATGAACGCGCTGCTCGACGCCCTCATCCACGACCCGCACGTCTGGCGGTGGATGCTCGGCGTCGCCACGATCCCTGCGGTGGGGCTGTTCGTCGGGATGTTCTTCCTCCCGGACTCCCCACGCTGGTATGCCGTTCGCGGGCGACTCGAAGAAACCCGGCGCGTCCTCGGCCTCAGCCGGGGCCCGGCGGAGGCTGCCGAGGAGTACAACGTCATCGCCGAGCACGCCCGCCGTGACGTCTCCGAGGACAAGGGCGCGGCGATGCGCGACCTGCGGGAGTTCGCCTGGATGCGCCGGATCCTGTGGATCGGCTGCGGGCTGGCGACGGTGCAGCAGGCCACCGGCATCAACACGGTCAACTACTACGCACCGACCATCCTGGAGTCGACCGGCCTCGGGGCGAGCGCGTCGCTGATCCTGACCATCACCGTCGGTGTGGTGGCGATCATCGGGACCATCCTGGGCATCGTCCTCATCGGGCACTTCAACCGCCGCACCCTGCTGCTTACCGGGTTCACCGGTGTGGCGGCAGGGCACGCCATCCTGGCGCTGTCCTTCCTGCTGCCCGAGACCGCCTTCCGCAGCTACCTCATCCTGGCCGCGATGCTGTTCGTGGTCTTCTTCGTGCAGACATTCATCGGCACACTGGTGTGGCTGCTGCTCTCGGAGATCTTCCCGATGACCATTCGAGGGTTCGCCATGGGCATCGCGGTGTTTGTGCTGTGGACGGTGAACGCGGCCATCTCCTTCGCGTTCCCGCCGCTCGTGGCGGCACTGGGTGCGACTCCCACCTTCGGTCTCTTCGCACTGATCAACGTCGGTTCATGGTTCTTCGTCAAGAAGTTCGCGCCCGAGACTCGCGGCCGCACCCTGGAGGAGCTTGAGGACGACTTCCGGACGCACGACGCCGGGCACTTCGTCCACGAGGCCCCAGCCGGCGTCCGCGGCGGCTGAGGTCGGGTCAGAGCTACTGCTATCGCGCAGCACCCCGGGGGTCGATGTGAGCCTCGTCAGGCAGAGCGGCGGCCCTACGGGCCCAAGACGCAGCAGCACAATCGCTCCAAGCTTCAAGGAGCGGTTCGGCCGCGCCTACGACATCGAGCTGCAGCGGTGGGTCGACGCCGCCCGCCGCGGCCAGATCGACGGGCCCGGCGCGTGGGACGGCTACGCCGCCCAGGCGGTGTGCGCGGCCGGCGTCGAGGCGCTGCGCAGCGGTCAGCGCACCGAGGTCCGGCTCCAGTTGCGCGAGGGCACGCCGTCATGAGGATCGCCCTGGACCCGCAGATGCTGCGGACCACGCCGCTGCTGGAGCTGCCCGACGTGGTGGCCGGCATGGGCTACGAGTGGATCGAGCTCTCACCCCGGGAGGACTTCATCCCGTTCTTCAAGCACCCGCGGGTCGATACCGCCACGGTGCGCGCCTTCCGGTCGAAACTGGCCGACGCCGGCGTGGGCGTCACCTCGCTGCTGCCGGTGATGCGCTGGTCAGGCCCGGGTGAGGTGGAGCGGCAGGCCGCCGTCCGCTACTGGAAGCGGGCCATCGAGATGTGCGTCGAGCTCGGCGTGGACACGATGAACTCGGAGTTCAACGGCCGCCCCGAGGCGCCGGAGCTCGCCGAGGCGATGTTCTGGCGGTCGATGGAGGAGCTGCTGCCGGTCTTCGAGCGGGAGGGCGTCAAGCTGGCCCTCGAGCCGCACCCGGACGACTTCATCGAGCTCGGCCTCCCGGCGCTCGACATGATCCGCGGCATAGACAGCCCGTGCGTGTCCTTCCTGTACTGCCTGCCGCACACGTTCCACCAGGGCGACGACGCGCCGGGGATCATCGCGAACGCCGGTGAGCTGCTCACCCACGTGCACGTGGCCGACTCGATGGACCACCGGGCCTCCGACGGGCTGCGCTACATCACCAACCCGCCGGGCAACACCACCCGCGTCCACCAGCACATGGAGATCGGCCGCGGCGACGTCGACTTCGACGAGGCCTTCGCCGCCCTGGCGGGGATCGGCTTCGACGGCGTCCTCACCACCTGCGTCTTCGGCTGGGACGACCAGGCCCGCGAGTCCGGGATCCGCATGCTCGACGGGATCCGCCGGCTGGTCGGCAAGCACTTCGGCGGCGCGGAGCCGGCCTCCGTCGGCGCCCGACCCGACGCCGGCACCTCCCGGCCGAACTTCCCGCAGACCCCGCTCCCCGACGACACCGCTCCCTGACGTCGGACCGACCCCCGAGAGAGGCACCATGCCCACCCACATCCCGCACTGGATCGACGGCGCCCGCCGCGAGGGCGCCAGCGGCCGCACCGGAGAGGTGACCGACTCGGCGACCGGCGAGGTCACCGGCGAGGTCGCGCTGGCCAGCGTCGAGGAGGTCGACGCCGCGGTCGCCGCCGCCTCGGCGGCCTTCCCGGGGTGGCGCGACACCTCGCTGGCCAAGCGCACGGCGGTGCTGTTCCGCTTCCGCGAGCTGCTCAACGCCCGCAAGCCCGAGCTGGCCGCGATCATCACCGCCGAGCACGGCAAGGTCCTCGACGACGCCCTGGGCGAGGTCTCCCGCGGCCAGGAGGTCGTGGAGTACGCCTGCGGCGTGCCCTCGCTGGTCCGCGGCGGCTTCACCGAGAACGCCTCGACCAACGTCGACGTGCACTCGGTGCGCCAGCCGCTCGGACCGGTGGCGATCATCAGCCCGTTCAACTTCCCGGCGATGGTGCCGATGTGGTTCTTCCCCGTCGCGATCGCCACCGGCAACACCGTCGTCCTCAAGCCCAGCGAGCAGGACCCGTCGGCGGCGCTGTGGATGGCCGAGCTGTGGAAGGAGGCCGGGCTGCCCGACGGCGTGTTCAACGTCGTGCAGGGCGACAAGGTCGCCGTCGACCGGCTGCTGGAGCACCCCGAGATCCAGTCGGTGTCCTTCGTCGGGTCCACCGCGATCGCCCAGTACGTCTACGAGACCGGCACGAAGGCCGGCAAGCGGGTGCAGGCCCTGGGCGGGGCGAAGAACCACATGGTCGTGCTGCCCGACGCCGATCTGGACCTCGCGGCCGACGCGGCGGTGAACTCCGGGTTCGGGTCGGCCGGCGAGCGGTGCATGGCGATCAGCGCCGTGGTCGCCGTCGGCGGGGTGGGCGACGACCTGGTCGCCCGCATCGCCGAGCGCACCCACACCCTGCGCACCGGTGACGGCCGCAAGGGCTGTGACATGGGTCCGCTGATCAGCAAGCGGCACCGCGACCGGGTCGAGTCCTACGTCGAGGCCGGCGAGAAGGAGGGCGCCAAGCTCGTCGTCGACGGCCGCCAGGTGACCCCCGACGGTGGTGAGAACGGGTTCTGGCTCGGCCCGACCCTGGTCGACCACGTCGAGCCGGGCATGAGTGTCTACACCGACGAGATCTTCGGCCCGGTGCTGTCGGTGCTGCGGGTGGACACCTACGAGCACGCCGTCGAGCTGATCAACCGCAACGAGTACGGCAACGGCACCGCCATCTTCACCAACGACGGCGGCGCCGCCCGGCGGTTCCAGCACGAGGTGCAGGTCGGGATGATCGGTATCAACGTGCCGATCCCGGTGCCGATGGCCTACTACTCCTTCGGCGGGTGGAAGAACAGCCTCTTCGGCGACACGCACGCCCACGGCGCCGAGGGCGTGCACTTCTTCACCCGCGGCAAGGTCATCACCAGCCGCTGGCTGGACCCCAGCCATGGCGGCCTGAACCTGGGCTTCCCGCAGAACGCCTGAGACCGGCCGGCTCGGGCGCCACCCCGGACCGGGGCCACCACCACTGTGGGAGCGGCCTCGCCGTCCTGCCGTTATCGAAGGGCGGATCCATGCCACTCGTCCGCATCGACGTCGTCGAGGGACGACGCACCCCCGAGCAGCTGGGCCTGCTGGCCGACACGGTCCAGGAGGTCATGCTGGACGTGTTCGCCGCGCCACCGCGCGACCGGTACCAGATCGTCACCGAGCACCGCCCCGGTCAGCTGATCTGCGAGGACACCGGCCTGGGCATCGAGCGCACCGCCGACCTCGTCGTGCTCCAGGTGTTCCAACAGGGCCGCTCCGAGGAGCAGAAGCGCGCGCTTTACGCCGGGCTGGCGAAGAGCCTCGAGGAGGCCATCGGCCTGGCACCCAGCGACCTGATCGTGTCGGTCATGGGCAACTCCCGCGAGGACTGGTCCTTCGGCCTGGGTCGCGCCCAGTTCCTGGAGGGCGACCTCTGATCTCAGACCGTCGACGAAACGGCACGCTGCTGACCTGAGCCCGGGGTGGGCTGGTGCAGTCGCCGCCGATGCCGGAGCCCGGTCCCGAGGACCTGCGCGACCCTGCTCGACCAGGTGTACGCCCTCCTCGCGTCCACCTATCGCACTTCGGGTGGGCAGTCGCGGAGGGGCCGGCCGATCAGATGGCGGCCCTCGACGTCTTCGAGTCCGAGGTTGGGGAGCCCGAGCGGACGATCGCCTGGGGCGAATCACTGGGAGGTGTCATCACCGGGGCCATCGTCGAGCGCTTCCCCGACCGCGTCGACGGAGCAATCCCGACATGCCACGGCCTCGGCGGTACGGTCCAAGGACCCCCTGATGACCGGCGCGTCGTGCATCCTTTATGCATCCAATACTGCCGTCTGCGTGCGTCAGGACTTATCGACCTCCATTACGTCACCGCAGGTCCAGCTGCATAGTCAACCAGTGTCAACGCCCATCAATCGACCTAAGATCAAATCGCAGGTCATCTGTGTTCTCGACCCTGAGGATCTCGCCTGTGCACAGTTGGTGGGTCGCCCGCCGCAGTTAGACGTCGGCAGGGCAGCGCTGGGCCAGCGGGCACCAGCGACGAGGTCGTGGCCGTGGATGAGTCGTCGGGCCTCAGCGGTGTCGTCGACTTCAGCCTAGGACCACGTCACCGCGATGCAGTGTCGGAGTAGCGAACGACTTCGGAGAGCCGACTGGAAAAGTATTGGAGGACCTTTCGTCCTGCCAGCTGGCGGTGCTTCAGGCGTCCCCCGAGTTCAGCACTGAATGCTGACACAGCAGTTGACACGCCCGGGGGCGAGGAGGACTACAGCAACCGGTACAGCAACGCGGTCCGGACGAGCCCGCATCCGGACGAACGCCAGCGGACGCTGCTGGCGGCTGCCCTGTGCAAACAGCACGACCGTGGACAATGACGAACCCCGGGAATGTGACTGGGGGTCAAGGGGGCGCAGGTTCAAATCTTGTCAGCCCGACACGCGAAAGCGCAGGTTAGGGGCCGCTTCTGAGACACCGGAGGCGGCCCCTGAGCCGTTGTACGGGCGATTTGTAGCAACGCGTGTAGCAACGGCGCCGAGAGTCAGCATTCACCGGGGAGGCTTCGGAGGTAGCGGGCGGCGCCACATCGACCGCTCGACGCTCCCCGGCCGCTCCGCCCAAGAGACGGTCACTGAGTCGTCCCGGGTGGCTAGCGTCGGGGAGGCCAGGAACTTGACGGCCTCCGTCGGGGCGACTGTCGCGTCCTCGGGTTCATGGCTGAGGAACATGTCCGCGGCCTCGACGCGTACGTCGTGGGCAATGGCGCGGCCTGCGTTGGTGAGGAGGTAGCCGTCGTTCTGGAAGTGCTCCAGGCTCCAAGCGACGCCGGGGGCGGGGGCATGGCGCTCCTCCCGGATTGCCCAGCGTTCGAGGGTGACGGCCATGCGCTCTGTCGCCGCAGCGGAGCGGGTCGCCAGCGCGTCCGCCTTCCGCTGGCCGCGAGTCGAGACGTATAAGGCGATGCCGGACATGACGGTCGCCGCGAAGACGCCAATCGCCTCCCAATCCACGAGGTCGAGATTCCAGTCCATGAAGCGGAGGTTACGGGTGGTCACGGATAGTTTACGGAAAGTGTGTTACGCAGTGTGACGACCTCGTCAGCCCTGCCCTTGGCCCTGACCGTGGAGTCCGCTGTGCGGGCCGTTGGCGCCCTGTGCGGCGCCCAGATCGACGCCATTCTCTTCGCCGCCCTCGTCGATCGGGCGGTCAGCGCCGCCATGGCCGCCGGCGAGGCGGTCCCGGAGGTTTGAGGAGCTCTGGAACGCAAGAGCCCGCTCTCCAGGGTTGGAGGGCGGGCCTTCGTCGTGCTCAGGACAGGAGTACCGCGATCTCGTCGAGCCGGTCAGGGTCGTCGGTGTACTCGTCGGGATTGGCGTCGGCCTCGTCGATCAGGTCGGCGAGGATCCCGCGCACCCGGGAGAGTGCCCTCGGCTAAGTGGCCGAGGTCGCGCTTACCGGGTTCTCCCATTGGCCGACTGGGCGGCTCGTGGGTTGTGCCTTATCCGTGCCTCAAGCACCGGCCAAAGCCGATGCTCAGCGTCCAACAGAGGTCAGCGCTGCTAAGGCACGAAAGGAGTGGCATTGCCCAAGTGAGCTCCGAGAACGGGCATTTGACCTGATACGGACGTGGAGCGGGTTACGGGAATCGAACCCGCATGGCCAGCTTGGCCAGCTGGAGATCGTCGTCATCGATGCTGGGCTCGGCTTCGACCGGCCGACCGGGTGTTCCCTCACTCGCAGGTGATGCTGTGTGCCAGCGTGTGTGCCACCGCGGGGCGTTTACAGTTGTTCGCAGCCATGCGCGGACGACCGCACCATCCGTCTGACCTGGGTGTCCGTACGACGGCGCACGTCCACGAACCCCGCACCGGGGAACTGTTAATCGCAGGGTTATTGGTTCGAGTCCAATCGGGGGAGCAAAGCCTCAGGTCAGCGGCTCGTGGGCGCCTCCGGCCCTGTACCAGTATTCATCGGAGTCGCAACAAGCCCGTGACATTGAGGGCGGGTGACGGCGCTGCGTGAGCCGTAGGAGGTCCCGATCTGGCCCGGCAAGCGTCACGGGCTGGTGTCGGTGAGCCGGCCGGGGAAGTGATGACCTTCAGCAACACCCTCTTAGAGATCGTTTCAAGATGAACTCGGCGTGCCTCCCGCGAGGATCGGGCCGACCTGCTGAGGCTGTGGTGGGTGATCGAGGAGCTCGTACCTGACGGGTTGTGGGAGCGGGTCGCTCCCCTGTTGCCGCCGCGGAAGCCACGCCGCTACCGCCATCCGGGTCGGCGGCCGATCGATGACCGGGCCGCGCTGGCCGGCATCGTGTTCGTGCTCAAGACCGGGATCAACTGGAACCAGCTGCCCACGTCGCTCGTCGGCTGCTCCGGGGTGACCTGCTGGCGCCGGTTGCGGGACTGGACCGCCGCCGGCGTCTGGCCGGCCCTGCACGAGCTGCTGTTGGCGCAGCTGCGCGCGCTCGGTGAGCTGGACCTGGACCGGTGCGCGGTCGACGGCTCCCACGTGCGAGCGCTCAAAGGGGGGACCACGTCGGCCCGTCGCCGGTCGACCGCGGCCGGCCGGGCTCCAAGCACCACCTGATCTGCGACGCCGGCGGCATTCCGCTGGCGGTCAGCCTGACCGGCGGCGACCGCAACGACGTCACCCAGCTCATCCCGCTGGTCGATGCCGTTCCGCCGATCCGGGGCCGGCGCGGCCGACCCCGCCGCCGACCGCGGGAGCTGTTCGCCGATCGCGGCTACGACCACGACTGTTACCGCCGACAGCTGCGCGCCCGCGGCATCACCCCGCGGATCGCCCGCCGCGGCGTCGCGCACGGCTCGGGCCTGGGCCGTCAGCGGTGGGTGGTCGAGCGCAGTTTCGCCTGGCTGCACGCCTTCAAGCGGCTGCGCACCCGCTACGAGCGCCGCGGCGACCTGCACCTGGGCCTGCTCCAGTTGGCCTGTGCGCTGATCTGCTACCGGCAGCTGACCGTCGTTCTGAAATGAGTTCTTAAGCCGGGTCGTAGGCCCCGGCTGGAGCCGTAGTAGGGACCTACCGTTCCCATGACGAGGCGTCTGAGTTCCGAAGGTCCACGTTCACAGCGGCCGACTCGGGCGGTCCGCCACAGCGTCGCCACCGGGCATGGGACGGCCGCCGCGGGCAGCCTGGGTCAGGTACAGCGTGAATGGGTGGTCCGGGCGGAGAGTCCGGCGGCAGTGGGTCAGCGTGCCTGGCCCAGGGCGCGGGCCGACTCACCTCGCCCAGTGGCGCCAGGGCGGCGGTCAGGGCGGCAGCTACCGTCAGGGCGGTGGCGTGGTCCGGGCCGAGCACCTCATGGCAGCGCTGCAGGGTGTCCTCGCTCAGGGCGCAGGTCGGCTCCCGCCTCGCCCAGCCGGATCAAGGCCCGGGTAAGGCGGCGGCCGCCGCCAGGGTGACCAGGTGGTCCGGGCCGAGCACCCGGCGGCAGCGCTGCAGCGTGTCCTGGCCCAGCGCGCGGCCCGGCTCGGCCTCGCCCAGATGGGCCAGTACAGAGGTGAGGGCGGCGGCCGCCCACAGGGTTCTGGGGTGGTCGGGGCCGAGCACCCGACGGCAGCGGTCCAGGGTGTCCTGGCCCAGAGCCCAGGCCGCCTCGGACTCACCCACCTGGCCCAGGGCGACGGTCAGGGCGGCAGCCGCTAACAGGGTGAGAGGATGGTCCGGGCCGCGCACTCGCCGGCAGCGCTGCAGGATGTCCTCGCCCGGGGCGCGGGCCGGCTCCGCCTAGCGCAACTGAACCAGGGCATCAGTCAGGGCGGCCGCCGCGCAGGCGGCAACCAGTACAGCAAAGCGGTCCGGATGAGCCCGTACCCGGCCGGACGACGGCGGACGCTGCGGCCTTGTGACTTGCTCCAACAGCACAACCGCGGACGATGGCGAACCCCGCGAATGTGACTGGGAGTCTGCAGGCGTGTCTCGACCGCTCCCGGCCCGGCGCAGGAGTCGAGACCTTCCCTGCCCACATCCCGCTCCTCGGCATGTGACGGTGAGCTGCGGCGAAGGAGGGCCGACCCGGTCGGTGGCCAGTCGACTGCAGAGGACCGCGAGCGCCCTCCCCGGGCTCGACCCGAACACAGCAGGTCGTCAGGGAGCCCCGGGTCAGGAGCGGAGGGAGACAGGCGTGCTCACCGGGACCTCTGCTGGCCCCGGGCGATGAGGACGAGGCCGCCCACGACGACCACGATGGGCACCCACGACGGCAGCCCGAACGGTCCGAGAAGCAGGCCCACGACAGAGAGCACGAGCTGGAAGCCGAGGAAGAGGCCCAGCGCCACCAGCACCCAGAAGATGACAGGCTGCTCAGCCTGCAGTCGGCGCAGGTAGTCCATGGCGTCTCCTCGGTCGTGTCAGTTGGCGCGGATCGACGACGCAGCCTGTCCGTGAACAGCCGGCTCCAGCCAGCGGAGCACATCGCCACCGCGGGGTCGGAACTCGAGTCCACTGTGCACCGCAGAACGTCCCTCGGCGAAGACGGCGTTCCCGCTCCTGTTCTCGCCAGGGCCTGGTCAGGCGACCTCTGCGTGGTGCCACGGCGGTGGCCAAGCCGTGTCGTTCCCGGGCGTCCGCAGGGATTCCCTGACGACCACACCCGGCGTTGACCTGCAGCAATGGACACCGGCGGAGGTCCGCGGACCCCCACCAGCCGCCCTGGCAGCGCGGGGGCTGATGACCGATCTCAAGATTCCGTCCATCGACTCATCGACCAACCTGCCTGAGGGGTGCAACTAGGCCCTGTTTGAGAAGTCGCTCGCGCGGCGGGGCTGGCGTGTCGGTGCCGGAAAGAAGGCGAGGTCTCCGGTAGAGGGATCAACGACCAAGAAGACCCTCACCACGGAGACCTCGTGGACGGCACCCTACCCGCCGATGCCCGCCATGACCTGACCGACGAGCAGTGGGCGATCCTCGCCTCGGTGCTGGAGGCTCTGCTCCCGGTCGGCCAGAAGCCCGGCAGACCCCGGAAATGGACCCTGCGCCAGCTCGTCGACGGCATCCGGTTCCGTACCCGGACCGGCTGTCCCTGGCGGGACGTGCCCGAGCGCTATGGCAGCTGGCAGTCGGTCTACGGCCTGTTCCGCGCCTGGCAGCTGGCCGGCACCTGGGCGGCGATCCTCACCGCCCTGCGGGCGGCCGGTGCCGAGGCCGGGCTGATCGAGTGGGTGGTGTCGGTGGACTCCACGGTCACCCGGGCCCACCAGCACGCCGCCGGCGCCCGCCGCCATCCCGAGGACCAGGCCGAACCCCCGGTCGGGGAGCCGGCCGACCACGCGCTCGGCCGCTCCCGCGGCGGCCTGTCGACGACGGTGCACCTGGCGGTCGAGCAGGGGCGCAAGACGCTGGCCACGGCGCTGACGCCCGGGCAGGCCGCCGACAGCCCCCAGTTCACCGCCGTGCTCGGCCGGATCCGGGTGCCGCGTCGGTCGGGTCCGGGACGGCCGCGCACCCGCCCGGACCGGGTGCTGGCCGACAAGGCCTACTCGGCCCGCGCCAACCGGGCCTATCTGCGCCGACGCGGCATCCCGGCGACCATTCCGGTCAAGGCCGACCAACAGGTCCACCGGCGGAACAAGGGCTCCGCCGGCGGGCGACCGCCGACGTTCGACCTGGACCGCTACCGGCAGCGGCACGCCGTCGAGTGCGGCATCAACCGGCACAAGCAGCACCGTGGCTTCGCCACCCGCTATGACAAGCTCGCCGTCCGCTACGAGGCCACCGTCCAGATCAGCGACATCGACATCTGGCTGCGCGACCTTTCAAACAGGGCCTAGCGCCGGGCCAGCGCCGCGAGCGCGGCCTCGATCCGCCGCCGGGTGTCGTCGGAGGTCCAGCCGGCGAGGACGGTCGCGTCGCCGCCGGCGGTCGCCTCGATCGCCGCGTTCGCGGCGCGGTGGAGTTGGACCTTGGCCAGCCGGTAGGACTCCAGCGACCGGGCGGCCAGCTCAGCGGCCAGCGCGACCGCCCGGGGGAGCAGCTCGCCGGGCTCGGTGAGTTCGTCGACCATCCCGAGGGCGAACGCCCGCTCGCGGTCCGCGGTCTCCGCGCCGAGCAGCACCTGGCCGGCACGGGAACCCAGCGCGTGCCGGACGATCTCCAAGGCCGACGTCGGGAAGGGGACGCCGACCGCCAGCTCGGCCAACCCGATCCGTCCGCCCGACATCAGCCGCAGGTCGCAGGCCAGGGCCAGCACGCAGCCACCGGCGATCGCGTGCCCGTTGACCGCCGCGACCGTCGGCCGCGGATGGTCGAACACGACGCGGAACGTGCGGGACAGCGCAGCCAGGAGCTCCTCGGTGTACGGCCGGCCGCCGTCCAGGATCCGGCGCAGGTCCACCCCGGCGGAGAAGGACGAGCCGCTGCCGGTGATGACCAGTGCCCGGTCGGACGCGGTGACGGCCTCGGTGAGGGCGTTGAGCAGCTCCACGTCGAGGGCGCCGACCCGGCCGTGCTCGATGCGCAGAACGGCAACCTCGCCCCGATCCTCGGTGATCAGCATCGGGCCATCATCCACGGATCGGGGTGTGGTGCCGGCGACGCGAACGACTGGCAGGTGTCTCGGCGGTCCTCGTCGAAGGGCCTGTGATCAGGTGATCGTGCGGCGGCCAGGAGGCGCTTGCTGGTTCGCCTCACGCCCTCAGCGCCACCGTCGCTCTCCCGGCTCGCGGTCGAGGGCTCGAGGTCGGGGATCCACGAACCGGGGCCACGCGGCCGCGGGCTCGTGGCCCGAGCTCTGCGCGGTCGCGCAGCGCATCGTGACCACCATGTCGACCTCCATCGGGGTCGTCCGGGGCCATCCGTTGATGCACGCAGTCGTTCGGTGTGCGGCCTGACCGGCACGGACGGACAGGCACGTACTCCGATGCTCCCGAGGCCGACGCCTGGGGGACAGGAGGTCTCGACTGGTCGAGTGGAAGCCCGGTGAGAAGCAGCTCGCTGGCGTGATCGCAGTTGTGGTCGGCATCGGCGTCGTTCGCCGTGGCCGCGCACGGCCCCCGTCGTCCACACCTGCAGCTCAGGACGCTCACGGAACGGCGGCGAACCGCCACGAAAGCGATCATGACGGCCTGGCAGTGTGGGGATGGGGGCTTGAGCCCCTCAGCCGCCGGTGCCCAGGGGCGGCGTCGTCGAGATCGAGCGCGATGTGGCGTCCCCCGGAGGGGTCCGGATCGCGGAGTCGTGACCCGGACCGGCACGAAGGACGCCGGCTGACGTGCTGACTCAGGATTCGGGACGGTCCTGCTGGACCTCGCGTGCGGGGAGTTCTTCGACGGTCACGGTCGCGGGTGTGGCGGGCCCGAAGATCCTCGTGGCGGCCGTGATCGTGCCCTTCAGGACGTGTTGCATGTAGTTCGCGGCGGCCATGGGACCCAAGCCGAAGGGCAACAGCCCGGCGAGGAGTGGCGGTCCGACCGCCAGCGCCCATGCCCGGAGGATCTCCGACTGCGAGGCGGCGATCTCCTGCCGCTCCGTCGCCGTCAGGGTCGCCAGGGCGTCGTACGCAGCGCCCTGTCCCAGCAGCGACGCGTGGGGTCCCAGGATCGCGTCCGGACGGATCCGCCCGGTCTTGTCGAGCCTGACCGCGCCGTCGGTGAGGACCAGGAGGACGGCGATACGGGTCAGCTCGGGGTCGGTGAGGTCCCTGTCATGGAGCAGTCCGACCTTGATGGCCGCACTCACCGCCTCCTTCAGGACCTCCCTCAAGGCGACCGGGAGCGCGGCGGCCGAGATCGCCGTTCCGTAACCCGGGAGGATCGACGGCAGGGAGTAGGAGACCGCTCGCGCCGCCCTGATCCGATTCCCGCGCGTCACCTCGCCCACCAGGTTCCCCGGTGCGACCAGGGGCTTGCCCGCACGGACCTTGTCGACGACCTTCTGGGCCTCTTCGAGGGAGGGTTGCAGAGTCCGGTTGATCAGCGCCATCGCACGCTCGACGGTCGACTCGATGTCGAACTCCGGCTTGGGGAAGGCGAATCCGCCGGTCATGTCGGTCTCCTGTCCGTTGGCGACGCACGGAGGATGCCAGCGGGCGGCTCCGGGAGGGGGACAGCCGCGTCCGACCCGTGGACCGGTGACCGACTGCTGCGAAGCCCCGACCGGTGTCGCGGTCGTCGCCGTCGTGTCGATCGGTCCGCGGGGGCCGTCCGATGCGGGCCGCCGTCCACCGCCGGCTCCGTGGCTCGGGGACCGTTCGGATCGAGCAGGTGCCGCGGCCGCGGGTGGCCGGGGCGATGTCCTGATCCGGGTGCACGCGAGCACCGTCAGCGCCGCCGATCACCGAGCGCGCCATCGCGGCGTGCCCCACGGGCCGTGGCAGATCGCGGCGTTCGGCATCGGGACGTCCCGGCCGCGTCGCCGGGCGCTGGGCATGGACGTCGCCGTCGCCCTCGACCGGGCGGACGAGCAGACCCCGGACCGGCCGTGAGCTGACTCCGACCCGCGGGGCAGGTCGTGAGCGACCGCCCCATCGAGCCGAGGGCTCCGCCGCCTGGCGAGATCGTCCGACCACCATTGCGCCGGCGACTGCGACCTCGCGGCCGAAGTGGACGTCGCTGGTCATGGAGGCAGGCCAGAGGGCACCGTGACGATGCCGGGGTACGACCAGGACGCGGGCATGCCGATCCCGTTCCGGTTCCCTCGACGGCTGCCTCGGCCGGCCGCCTGCGGGCAGTGCCGACGCGGCTGTCGCCGATGACGGTGCGGTGACGGCGCGGCCCTAGCGTGCGGACACCCTTTCAGGACCGTCCGGCCGCCGTCGTCTCACGTGCGCGGCGGCACGGCCGGGCGCAGACCGTAGGAGGCCCTGATGGCCGAGAACGCCCGCCACTACTGCATCGCCATCGCGGATCGGCCGACCGAGCTCGCGACGAGGGCGGCCCTCGTCGAGGAGTTCAAGTGGCCGCTGGGGACGCAGATCAGCGTGCAGTTCCTCGGCGGTGACAGAACCCTCCAGGACCGCGTCCGCGCCGTCGCCGAGGAGTGGGTGGGCCCCGACATGGCCAACGTCGGGCTCCGGTTCGGCGGTGACGGCCGCGGCGACGTGCGGATCGCCTTCACCGAGGGAGACGGGTCCTGGTCCTACCTCGGCACGGTGGCGCAGCAGATCGACGTCGGCCAGCCGACGATGAACTACGGCTGGCTCACCCCCGACTCACCGGACGACCAGCTGCGCCGCGTGGTCCTCCACGAGTTCGGGCACGCCCTCGGCCTGATCCACGAGCACCAGAACCCCAACCACCCCATCGCCTGGAACCGCGATGCGGTGATCGCCGACCTCTCCGGTCCGCCGAACAACTGGGACCCGCAGACCATCGAGAACAACATCTTCGCGCGCTACGACCCGGCCCAGCTCGAGAGCACGCCGGTGGACCGAAACTCGATCATGATGTATCCGATCCCCGCGTCCTGGACGACGGACGGCTTCTCCGTCGGGTTCAACCGCGAGCTGTCCTCGACCGACGTGGACTTCATCAAGAAGGCCTATCCCTGGTGACGGCTGCCCCGGGCGGCCTCATGGTCGGCGACCACGCCCTGGTCGTCGGCATCTCGCACTACCCGCAACTGGCGGCCGAGGGGGTCGCCGCCGACCTGCACGGCCCCGACCACGACGCGCGCGCCGTCCGCGACTGGCTCGTGGACGAGGCCGGTGGGCGGCTGCCGGCGGACAACGTCGTCCTGCTCCGGACTGCGGACTGCGTGGCGGACGACGCCGACCCCCAGCCGGCCAGCCAACGGATCAAGGAGGCGCTGGAGGACCTGGAGAAGCGGACGCGCGGCAGCCCCGGCAGGCGCCTGTACCTGTACTTCTCCGGGCACGGGTTCGCCCCCGACCTGGAGGAGGCGGCGGTCTTCACCGCCGAGGCGAGCCAGCTCAGCCCCTCCCACGTGTACGTGCACGCCTGGCTGCGCTGGTTCCGTAAGGCGCAGCGGTTCGAGCAGTCGGTGCTGTGGGTGGACGCCTGCATGAACTACCAGCAGTCCATCCCGGTCCAGCCGGTGCCGCTGCGGGTCCAGCTGGGGACGGCGGTCCCGGGACCGGTGTTCATCTCGGTGGCCGCGCAGACCAAGAGCGCGCTCGAGGTCGCGATGCCGGACGGGGAGGTGCACGGGGTCTTCACCTGGACGCTGCTGGCGGGCCTGCGGGGCGGGGCTGCGGATCGCCGCGGCCGGGTCACCGGGGAGAGCCTGCAGGACTTCCTGCACAACGCGATGGCCGAGTACCTGCCGCCGGCGGTGAAGCGGACCGCCGCGGTCGACCTGCAGCCGTTCGTGCGGGCTGACGAGGGCATGGACTTCGCACGGTTCCCCGCCCGGCCGGTCTACGACGTGACCCTCTCGCTCCCGACGGCGTCCACCGGGCAGGAGCTGCGCCTCTGGTCAGGGGCGCCGCACCGGCAGGTCGTCGGCCAGCAGCTCACGGGGCCGGAGTGGACGGGGCAGCTGGTGCGCGGGCTCTACGTGGTCGACGTCCCCGACGCCGGGCTCCGCCAGGGCTTCCAGGTGGCCGGCTCAGGGGCCGTGCAGGTCACCGTGGACGGCTCCGGCCCGGCGGTGGTCCCGTGCGACGGATCGGAGCTGTTCTGCCTCGAGGTGGACGTCACCAATCCGGCCACGACGGTCGTCGTCGTCGATCCGGAGTTCCAGCGCGTGCTGACCCAGACCGGGCAGCTGAGGGAGACCGAGGCGCCCGGGGTCTACAAGGTCCGGACGTTGTTCGGCCGCGACCTCACCACCGCCGCGGAGCAGGTGGTCCTCCTTGACCGGGACCTGGTCGTCGCCGCGGACGGACCCGCGCTGCTGTCCGCTGCGCCCCTGCCGGGGGGCGCCGGGACGGACGAGCAGCACTCCGCGCTGTTCACCGCCGCGCGGGAGGGTCCCGGCGTCAGCGCCGCGGGTGACGCGTCGGCGATGTCGGTGATGGGGCGCTACAGCATCGAGCACCCCGGTGACGCCACCCCGGCCCTGCCGCACCCGCTGGGCGGGCTGCAGTTGCTGGACCCGGCGGGGAAGGTCGTGGCCGACCTCGGTGGGAGTGGACCGGCCGTCGCGGGCCCGGAGCCGGTGGCCGTCTGGCAACGGCCCGTCGCGCCAGGGACGTACACCCTGCGGCAGGAGCTGGGTCGCGGCGCGTTCGAGGGATCGGTCGTCGTCTCCCCGGGGTGGGTCACCCAGGTCGTGCTGCGGCGCACCACCGGTCTGGGCGGCGGCTGGCGCGACGAGGAGCAGGGTGGGGCGGAGGGCGTGGTCCAGCCGGATGACGTGGCGCTCTTCATGCGCCGTCCGGCAGCCCCGGCCGCACCCGAACAGGACCAGGTCGTCGAGGGCGCACGGCTGGCGCTGGTCCAGGGGCGGGACGCGTTCAGCGGCGGACGCGGGGGTGAACTGCGCCGCGCCTTGCTCGAGGAGTACGAGGACCCGATCGCCGGCATCATCGGCTGTCACCTGCTGCTGCGGGCGATGGCGGGCCCCGCGGGGAGCGAGAGCGGTCGCGCCGCTGTGTTCGACCGGGCCGTGACCCGGCTGCGTGACCTGCTGGTCGACGAGCACCCCGACGTGGAAGCGCTGTCGTTGCGGTGCGCGGACCCGGCCCTGCGTGCCACCCGGCCGTTCGGCGCCCCGCCGATGTTCAGCGCGAGCTGGCAGTTGGTCGTGGTGGCCTCCTACGACCGTCCCGAACTGGTGCCCGTGCGAACCTGGGCGCGGGTCCACGCCTCCACCCGGATCGGGCCGCTCCTCGTCTGGGCAGCGGACGCGGCGACCAAGCAGGCGCACGACCGTCAGCTCCGGCAGTGGGCCGACGGTCTCGGCCAGAGCGACGGGGCGGCCCCGCCCCCCGCGTCCGCCGACCGCGGGCGCGAGGCGTTGCGGTCCGGCCCGGGCCGGGGCGGTGAGGCACCGGCCGTCCCGTCGGGGGTCCGGGAGGCCGCCCGACGCCTCGGGATCCCCGCGACCGCCACGGCTGGCCTCTGGGAGGCGCGGGCCGCGTCCCCATGATCGCCGGGGGAGTGCCGGAGGTGCTGTACGCGTTTCCCATCGCCGACACGCTGTCGATGTCCTTCCAGCGGTACCCGTGCCCAGGACCGGCGGTCGTGCGGGACCTGCCCCGCAGCTGGGGGGCGCTGCCGGTCGTCCAGGAGGGTCCGCGCGGCCTGGTCGTCCCGGTTCCCGAGGGAGAAGCGCTGTGGGTCGGCCTGTCCCGGCCGCTGGACGCGCCCGCGTGGGCGGTGCGGGTCCTCGCGCACCTGCGACCGGGCGGACCCACGGACGCCGTGGCGGGTGGCGCGGCGACGGACGCCGCCGGCGACCTCACCGGCCTGCCGGTGCCGCCGCGACGCGCCCTGGAGGGCATCGCGCGACCCGTCGGGGGATGGTGGTCGTTGACCCGTGTCCCCCCTGGCCCGGATGCCCCCGCTTGCAGCGGGCTGGAGGTCTGGGCGCAGCGGGACGGCGCGCCACCGGAGCCGCCGTGGTCGGTCCACCTGGTCGACCCCGCTGCCTTCACCGCCCGGACGGGGACCGAGGTCCCGCCGCTCACCCCGGACGCGCCCTACGGGGGGTGGCGGCTCCCGTGACGAGGAACCGAGGAGGCAGGGGATGTGCCGCACCCTCAGCGGCACCGGCGGGTGCGGCGTTGGCGATCCTCGGGCAGGACGTCACCGCGTCGATCCCGGGCGGTCGGCCCCGAACTCCTCCGGTCCTCCGTCGTGGCGCCTCAGTGGTGATGATCGCGTGATGTTGCCGTGATGGCGCACCGGCACCCTGGTGCCGTAGAGGTCGTCGGTAGGCGGGTCACCCGCACAGCCGTGCGCTCCTCCACGCGACGTCGGACACCCGCGATGGTGGGCGGTCGACAGCGGTCCCGATCCGGCTGGCGCGTCGACCACTCGTGCACGTCCCTGAGAGGAATGACATGTCCGCAGAGCACGCCACGACCATGGCCGCCCAGCTGGGCGACGCCGGACTCCTCGACATCGTCGGACCCGTCGCGGTGCACCACTCCCGCACGAGCTGCGGTGGGGTGCCACGCCCGGGGCTCCCCCATCTGGCGCCGGGACCAGGTGCTCGGCCCTCGACCGCTGCACGGCGCGGAACTCGTCGTGACCTCGGCGCGCGGCTGAGGACGGCGCACGGGGTCCACACCCTGCACTTCTCCGGCGCGGCTCCGCCGAACACGCTCGATCCACCTCGAGAGAACCGATGAGGGGGAGCGTCATGGAGATCGCAGGGTTCTCGGGAACCGTGCTCGAACCGGGCGACGAGGGGTTCGAGACCGCCCGGCAGATATGGAACCGGGACGTCGAGCGCAAGCCGGCCGTCATCGCGGGCTGTACCGGGACCGCGGACGTGCTGGCCGCGGTGCGCTCCGCCCGGGAGCGCGACCTGCCGGTCGCGATCCGCGGTGGGGGTCACGCCGTGGCCGGGCACGCGATGTGCGACGGCGGTCTGGTGGTCGACCTGTCGGCCATGACCGGCGTGCGGGTCGACCCGCTGCGGCGGACGGCCCGTGCCCAGGGTGGATGCCTCTGGCGCCACGTCGACCGCGAGAGCCAGGCATTCGGGCTGGCGGTGACCGGCGGCATCGTGACCCACACCGGGATCGGCGGCCTGACGCTGGGCGGCGGGATCGGCCACCTCATGCGCCGCTTCGGGCTCACCGTCGACAGCCTCGCGTCCTGCGACCTGGTCACCGCCGACGGCCGGTTCCTCGAGGCCAGTGCGGACGAGCACCCCGATCTGTTCTGGGGCCTGCGGGGCGGCGGGGGCAACTTCGGCGTCGTCACGTCCTTCGAGTACCGCCTCCACCCGGTCGGGCCCACCGTGCTCGCCGGCGTGCTGGCGTGGCCCATGGAGGAGGCGGGCGCGGTGCTGCGCTGCTTCCGCGACTTCGTGGCCGACGCACCCGACGAGGTCGGGATCGTGGCCAATCTGCGACTGGCCCCGCCCCTCCCCGTGTTCCCCGAGGAGCTGCACGGGCGCCCCATCGTGGCGCTCGCCGTCTGCTACGCCGGACCGGTCGACGAGGGCGAGGAGGTGCTGCGCCCGCTCCGCACGTTCCGGACGCCGGCACTCGACAGTGTCGCGCCCAAGCCCTACGTGGCCCACCAGGCGGCGTTCGACCCGGCCTACCCCCACGGCCGCCACTACTACTGGAAGTCCTGGAAGCTGCCGCCACTCACCGACCCGGCCATCGACGTGCTCGTCGAGCAGGCTGCCGCGGTCACCTCGCCGCTCTCGGCCATCGGGGTCTTCACCCTGGGCGGGGCCGTGGCCCGGGTCGACGACGACGCCACCGCCTTCACCGGGCGGACCGCAGCGCACGACATCAAGGTCGGCGCCTCCTGGCTGCCCGACGACCCGGAGCCCGAGCGCCACAGGACCTGGGCGCGGACGGCGTGGGCAGCGCTGCGACCCTTCGCCCAGGGGGTCTACGTCAACTTCCTGTCGGACGAACCGGCGCAGCAGGTGCAGGCCGCCTACGGGGACCGCACGTACGCCCGGCTGGCTGCGCTCAAGAGCGAGTACGACCCGTCGAACGTCTTCCGCTTCAACTCCAACATCGCCCCGGCCGGCTGAGCGCCTGAGAGCCGGGCAGCCGCGTCCCGGGCCGTGTCGGAGTACGCCTGGTCGCGTCGATCCCCCGTCACGGAGGGACGCCGGCCGGCTCGCGGCCTCCCGACCTGGCGATCCGGTGCCGCACCACGGCGCGCTCCGGGTCCCGAGGGCCGGTCACGCCCGATCCGCCTGCCACTGGCGGACCCAGGCCCGGCCGTAGTCGTTGCCGTGCGGCGTGCGCAGCACCGTGTGGATGTGGAAGGTCTTCGGGGTGTCGTAGTCGAGGAAGACGCCGCAGTGGTGGTCGAGCTCGGCGATGAGCACCGGGGACTGCAACCGGTAGTAGAAGACGTCGCCGGGCCGTGACCCGCCGATCCAGGAGAACCAGGTCTCGTCGAGGTGGTCGGCGATCTCGCGGAGCCGGGCGGCGCGCGGCCCTTCGGGCAGCAGCTCCACGAAGGTCTCGGCGATGGCGAGGGCGTGCTGCTGGGCCTCGGCCGGCATCTCGGCCACGCGGATGCCCTCGACCGGGATGACCCGGTTGTCCTGGAACGCACCGGCCAGGTGCCGCTCGTCGCCGGGGTGCACCCGCCCCTCGGGCATGGCCGGGTCGACCATCTGCTCGTAGACCGTCGCCGCGCGCCGCTGCGCGGTGGGCAGCGCGGCCATCAGCCGCAGGCCGTGGTCGATGCGGTCGGCGAACGGCCCGGTCAACCCGGCGTGGGGGCCGGCGTCGATCTCGTCGGGCTCGGCGCCGAGGAAGACGGGGGAGAGCGCCATCCGGCCCTCGACGACCAGGCAGTTGACCGCGCAGTGGTGGCCGTAGAGCTGCCAGCCCCACGGGGCCCGCAGGTCAGGGGTGCCGTAGAGGGCGATGTTGTAGCTGAACTCGTTGAGGATCGTCTCGAGGTCGACGACCTCGCCGAGGAAGCCGTTGATCAGCATCATCGCGTGGGCGATCTCGTAGCCCTCGGGCGACAGCGAGGCGCGCACCAGCGCGAGCGCCTTCTCGCGGACGACCTCCGGCTGCTGGTCCAGCCGCAGGCCGGTGTCGAACTGCAGGAACTCGGGGTTGGCCCAGGTCTGCCACTCGACGGCGTCCACGTCGAGGGTGATCCGCGTGCGATCCTCGTCGTCCAGCGCCGACAGCAGGTCCTCGGCGGCGGCGACCATCGCCGCGACCGGCGCCTCCTCGCCGGGCCGCGCCGGCTCCAGCGGGTACAGGCCCTCCCGCAGCGTGCCGTCCTCGGTGACGCCGCGGAACTCGTTGCGGTACAGCGGCGTCCAGCCCTCGACCAGCCCGCCGGTGAACGTCCCCAGCTGTTTCGAGGCCTCCCCGTAGGCGTACGGGTCCATGCCCCGCACCTCGGCCAGCCGCGGGTGGTCGTGCGGGTACAGGTACTGGCGGAACTCACCGGACATGACGGGCCCTCTCGGCGCTCAGGTGGTGGTGTTGTGCCGGGCGACGGCGGCCCGGACGGCGGGCTCGTCGCCGTCGGCGATCGCCTCGACCAGGTCGACGTGGACCTGGTAGCGCTCGGTGCGATAGCGGACCGAGGCCGGGTCGTCCTCGGCGAAGCGGGACGACGCGGCGGTGAGGTGGCCCAGGGTGCTGGTGTAGACGGCCCGCGCCATCGCGTTGGGGCTGAGGGCGGCGATCCGCTCGTGCAGCGCCCAGTTCGCGCGCATGAAGCCGTCCCAGTCCGGCGCCGTGCGCATGCGCTGCAGCAGGTCCCGCAGATCGGCGACGTCCTGCTCGGTCCGGTGCCGGGCGGCGCCGACGTCGACGAGGACCTCGAGGTGGTCGCGGAGCTCGATCGCGTCCGCCACGGTCCTGGGCTCCTCCTCGACGCTCAACAACGTGTGGCGAAGTCGCACCACGGGACCGCGGTCAGCGACGAACAGGCCTCCACCGCGCCCCGGGCGGATCTCCAGGACTCCCCGGTCGCGGAGCAGACGCACGGCCTCGCTCACCGTGGCGTACGCGAAGCCGGTCTCCGCCCGTAGGGAGTCCAGCGTGCCGACCGGCTCGCCGGCCGCCAGTCCGCGGGAGCGGATCCGGGCGTCGAGCGCAGCGGCCAGCTGCTCGGCGCGGGTGCGTCCGGCGCGACCGATGCCGGTGAGCACGCCGACGTCGCCGAGGGCTTGTCCGGCGGAGGGGCTCTGCGACATGCTGCTCATCGAATCACAAACCTCCGAACCTTTACACAGTTTTGTCGACCGACGCGAGGAGATGGCAGATGAGGATCGTGGGCATCCGGCGGGACGGCGGACCCGTCGAGGTCGCCACGCTGTCGGACGACGGCGCGCAGGTCACCGTGGTCGCGCCCGTGGAGGAGTTCTGGGCCGACGCCGCCGGGTACCTGGGCCGGACACCGGCCGGCCCGACGCGCGCCCTGGCCAACGTCGAGCGGGTGCCGCCGGTGCTGCCCGGCGCCCGGGTGGTGTGCATCGGGCTGAACTACCTCAAGCACGTCGCCGAGGGCTCGTTCTCCGGCCAGGACCTGCCGCCCCACCCCACGCTGTTCGCCCGCTGGACCGCCTCGCTGACCGTGGACGGCGCCGAGGTGCCGGTGCCGGCCGACGAGGACGGCCTGGACTGGGAGGGCGAGGTCGTCGCCTGGGTGGGCGCGCGGCTGGTCGACGCCACCCCGGAGGAGGCGCTGGCCGCCGTCGTGGGGTACTCGACGTTCAACGACCTGACCTCGCGGCGGGCGCAGAAGCTCACGTCGCAGTGGATCCTGGGCAAGAACGGCGACAACTCCGGCCCGCTGGGCCCGATGGTGCCCGCGGCCGAGGTCGGTGACCTGCGCGACGGGCTGCGGGTGCGGACCCGGGTCAACGGCGAGGTCGTCCAGGACGGCCGCACCGACGAGATGGTCTACACCGTCGGCGACACCCTCTCGCTGATCTCGCGCACCTTCACGCTGCGGCCCGGTGACCTGCTGGCCACCGGCACCCCGTCGGGCGTCGGCTACGCGCGCACGCCCCCGTGGCTGCTGCAGCCCGGCGACGTCGTCGAGGTCGAGGTGGAGCGCCTCGGCCTCCTGCGCAACACCGTCGTCGGCAACGACGCCCGGGTCCGCCCGGCATGACGAGCCCGGGGCTGCCCGGGCCGCTCGACGGCGCGAGCGGCCCGGGCAGCCCCGGGGCCTCACTTGAGGTCCGCGTACTCCTTGGCCACGGCGTCGTAGACGCCCAGGTCCACGAGTCCGCCGTCGACGGGCAGGTCCGAGCCGGTGATGAAACGGGATCCGTCGCCGGCGAGGAAGAGGACCAGGGGGGCGATGTCATCGACCTCCGCTGCGCGTCCCAGCGGGGTGAAGCGCGTCATGGCCTGGGGGAAGGCGGTGTCCCCGGGGACGAGCGCCGTGTTGACGATCCCGGGGTGGATGGCGTTCACCCGGATGTCCCACGGTGCGAACTCCATGGCGGCGACCTTCGTGATCCCCCGCAGGCCCCACTTGCTCGCGGAGTAGGCCGCGGAGAAGTGCCCTGTCATGCCGGCGGCCGACCCCACGTTGATGATCGAGCCGCCGCCGCTGTCCCGCATCAGCGGCGCGAGAGTCCGCATCGCCAGGAACGGACCCACGAGGTTGACGTCCAGCACGCGCTCGAAGTCCTCGCGCGTGGTCTCCATCAACCCGTAGCGGAATGCCACCCCGGCGTTGTTGACGAGGACGTCCAGGCGCCCGTGACGCCGGCGCAGGTCGTCGGCCAGGGTGCCCCAGCCCTGCTCGTCGGTGACGTCGAGCCGGATGAACTCGGCACCACCGGGCGTCGCGTCGCTGATGTCCTCGGCCAGCGCCCGGCCTTCGTCCTTCAGGTCCGTGATGACGACGCGGGCGCCGTGTGCGGCCAGGAGCCGCGCCTCTGCCGCGCCCTGGCCCTGTGCGGCCCCCGTGACGACGGCGACCCGCCCGTTCAGAGCGTCCATGGATCCTCCTCGGTGGAGAGTGGTGAGCCCGTGGGTGACCGTTGTCGGCACCGTCGGGCCGGGTGGATGGCATCCCTCGTCGAACGGGGGCACCGCCGATCGACCATCGGCGACACGCTCGGTCGCGTACGGCGAGCGGGCCCCGACGAGGTGTTCGGCGGCGTCCGCGATGTCCTGGCGCCGCGCTGCTGGTGCTGGTGCTGGCCGCGCCTACTGGTGCCTGTGGTGCATGACCCAGATCCCGCGGGCCGGCGTCGTCCCGGGGTTCCGGAAGAGATGGGGGATCGTCGAGTCGAACCCGATGGCCTCGCCCGCGTGCAGGACGAAGACGTCGAACCCGAGCGTCACCTCGAGCTCCCCTTCCAGCAGGATCCCGTACTCGTAGTCGTCGTGGCGGAGCATGCGGCCGTCCATGGTGGAGCTGCTGCCCGGGGGATAGACGAGCTCGATGAAGTCCAGTTCGTCGGACTTGCGGACGAGCTGCTCCCAGGAGACCCCGGACTCCAGCACCAACCGGCTCCGCTGGCCGGGCGTCGTGACGGAGAAGCGCGGCGGCTCGGCGGACTGCTCACCCCAGGTGACAGCCGGGAAGCCCGGTTTGCCGCGGTGGAGGGGATCGGCCTCCCCAGGGGTGGTGTCGGCCACGGGTGCCGGAGGGCGGGCGTGCTCCTCGGCCTGCGGCGTCACGGAGGAGGTCCCTGTCGGGAGTGCGGCGTGGTCCTGCTCGTCGAAGAGCCGGTCGATGGACACCCCGAGCAGCCGCGCCAACGAGTAGAGCGTGGCCACGGACGGCTGGGACTTGCCGTTCTCGAGTTGTGACACGAAGGACGCGGAGACCCCGAGCTGTCGAGCGACTTCACGCAGTGACAGATTGGCTTGGAGCCGCGCCTGCCGGAGCCGACCACCGAGGGTCTCCGAAGGGTCCATCTCCGCGGCGGCAGGCGGTTCCGCGTTGGTGCCCATGCTGGTTCCCCTGTCGCTGGCGGTGATCCCTCGATTATCCATTGCGTCCACGGCCCCCACGCCTCCCACCAGGACGACGCCCCGTCGGTCATGACCACCCGGTCGGTCGGGTGATCCGGGTCGGACCGGACCAGGCGCCGAGCCGTCCCCATGACGTCCTCGGGCGCGGTGGGCCGGCCGCGGGCGTCCGCGGCGGAGTCCGACACGGCCTTCCGCGCGATCTGCGTTGCCGACGCACCTCCTCTCGCTCGCTGTAGCCGCCGGCGCCCCTCGGACGGCCGGCCGTCCCGCGTGGTGCCCCCTTGCTCGCTCCTCGGGTCGGCCGGGATGCGCTGGTCACGGACGCCTCCTCCCCTTCTCACGTGTTTGGTGACGGCGTCGATCCCCACCAGCACCCTCCCATCGCCGTCCACGAGCGGCTCAGCGCTTAACAGCGATCGACCTTGCTTAACAGTGCTGGCCGGCCGGGCGTACGCCGTGGTGACGGACGTGGGTTGCCTCACCCGATCGCGGACGAGCATGGACCCATCTCCAGATTTTGTGAAGTGCTTGTGAACATGCTGGACCATCTGTACGGTCCCACATCACGCCGTGACGCCGGTCACGGCATCCGGCAGGCCACACCACCGGAGGAGGCCGAGGCCATGACCCTCGACGCACCAGCTCGCCCCGCCATCGAGGCCGGGCCCCGCATCGCCGTCTCCCGCGGGCTGATCACCGTCACCGTCGCGGTGGTCGCGCTGTTCGTGGCCAGCGGCCTGCTGGCGCCGACGAGCATCAGTCGCGGCGCTCTGCTCGGGATGCTGCCGTTCGCGTCCGTGCTGGCGATCGCCGCCATCGGTCAGACCCTGGTGGTGCAGCAGGGCGGGATCGACCTGTCGGTTCCCGGCGCCATCTCGCTGGCGGTCGTGATCAGCACCCACCAGCCGAACGGCGACGACAGCAAGCTGCTGCCGGCTCTCGCCCTGGGCCTCGCGGTCGCCGTGGTGGCCGGGATCGGGAACGGCGTGCTCATCGGCCGCCTCGGGCTCAACCCGATCGTCGCGACGCTCGGCATGAACGCCCTGCTGTACGCGGGCGTGCTGGGGATCTCCGGGGGGTCACCGCGCCGCACGACCGATCTGCTGCGCAGCGTCGCCGGTGGCCTGACGTGGGGCATCCCGAACTCGGTGTACGTGGCCGTCGTCGTCGTGGCCGTGGCTGCCGTCGTGGTGAAGACCACCGCAGCCGGACGGCGCTTCGAGGCCGTCGGGGCCAACCCGGCTGCGGCCTTCGCCACGGCCCTGCCCGTGACCCGGCACCGCGCCGCCGCCTACGTGTGGGCCCAGGTCCTCTACTGGCTCGCCGGCGTCCTGCTCGCGGGGATCATCGCCCAGCCGACCGCGTTCCAGGGGGACGCCTACCTCCTGCCCTCGGTCGCGGCGGTGGTGTTGGGCGGCACCTCGCTGCTCGGTGGTCGCGGCTACCTCATGGCGACGGCCGTCGCCGCGCTGTTCCTCAGCCAGCTCGACCAGTTCGTGCTCGCGCTCGGGGTCTCCTTCGCCATCCGCACCCTCGTCGAGGCGGCCGCCCTGACGGTCGGCGTCGCGCTCTACAGCGTCAACTGGCGCACCCTCCGCGCCAGGTTCTCCCGGTCGTCACCGACCCCGCGCACCGCCACGTGACACGCGCGCTCCGTCCCATCGTCCGACAGAACCGAGAAGGGAACCGACCCATGAACCGATCCAAGGTCCGCACCAGGCTGCTGGCGCTCGGCAGCGCAGGAGTCCTCACCCTCGCGGCGTGCGGCGGTGGCGACGACGGTGGGACATCGGCGGGTGGCGCTGCCGCCAACGGCGACGTCCCGTCGTGGTGTGGCCCCGACGAGGCCGTCCTCGGCATGACCGACGGCTTCGGCGGCAACAGCTGGCGCCTGGTCACCACCGCTGCCGCCGAGGACGAGGTCAGCAAGTGCCCGAGCGTGACCTCCTTCGAGTACGCGGACGGGCAGGGCAACACCCAGAAGGCCATCGCCGACATCCAGGGCATGGTCGCGAAGGGCGTCGACGCGCTCGTCGTCTTCCCGGACGCCGGGGAGGCCATCCTGCCCGCGCTGCGTACCGCCTACGAGGCCGGCGTGGTGACGGTGCCCTACCGGGTCGACCCCGGGGGGGAGCCGGGGGAGGACTACGACGTCTTCATCGGCAGCGACTTCAAGCAGGCCGGGACGCTCTGGGCCCAGTGGATCCAGCAGAACCTGCCCGACGGCGGCAACATCCTGTTCCTGAGCGGCCCTCCCGGCAACAGCCAGGGGACCGACGAGGCCGAGGGACTGCACGAGGTCCTCGACCCCACGGGCAAGTACACCTTCATCGGTGAGGACCCCTTCGAGGTCACGAACTGGGATCCCGCCGAGACGCAGCAGGTGCTGACCGCGGCCATCGCCAAGAACCCGCAGATCGACGTCATCGTCTCGGACTTCGGCCCCTCGCTGGTCGGCGCCCTGCCGGTCTTCACGGACAGCGGTCGTTCCATCCCCGCGATCGCCACCTCCGACGGCAACGAGCTCGCCTGCTTCTGGGAGGAGAACGAGGCCAGCAACCCGGACTTCGAGTTGTTCACCATCTCGACCCAGAACGACCACTCCCGCCTGGCCGTCCAGCACGCCGTCGCGCGCGCGACCGGCGGCGAGGTGCCCGCTGAGGACGTCTACCCGTCGTCGCCCTTCGAGGACTCCGTGAGCGGGCAGCCGCAGCAGGTCACCTGCGACCCGGAACTCCCCGGGGACGTCTACCTCTCCGCCGAGATGCCCGGCGACCAGCAGGCCGACGTCATCGGATGACCGATCGGCCGGCGGGTGGCGCCGGCCGTCCGCTCCGGCGCGGCGGCTGCGCCACCCACCGGGCCGGCACTCCCACACCCTCGACATCGAAGGACCCGTGGTGACAGAGCAGACCCAGCAGAGCCCGGTCGTCGTCGGCGGGCGCCCGACGATCTCCCTGTCCGGGATCTCGAAGAACTACGGCGCGGTGGCCGCGCTGACCGACGTGTCGATCGAGGTGCGGCCCGGCGAGGTCCACGCCCTCCTCGGGGAGAACGGCGCGGGCAAGTCGACCCTCATGGGGGTCGCGTCCGGTACCACCCGGCCCGACACCGGCACCATCGAGGTCCTCGGGGAGGTCGTCGACGAACTGACCCCGGCGCTGGCCAGCGGGCTCGGTATCGCCATCGTGCACCAGCACCCGGCGGTGCTGCCCGACATGACCGTGGCGGAGAACATCCTCGTCGCCGTCCCCGGGGAGCACCTCCAGTCCGCCGGTGGCACGACGGCGTCGATGCGCCGGCTGCTCGACGACGTCGGGTTGACCATCCACCTCGAGGACCGCGTCAACGGGCTGAGCCTGGCGCAGAAGCACCTGCTCGAGCTCGCCAAGGCGCTGGCGCTGCGGCCGAAGCTGCTGATCCTCGACGAGCCGACCGCTCCGCTCGGCCAGGACTCGGTGGACCTGCTCTTCGACCGGGTCCGCTCCGCCGCGCAGGAGGGGACGGCGATCGTCTACATCACCCACCGGATGGCGGAGGTGCGGGAGCTCGCCGACCGGGTCACCGTCCTGCGGGACGGCCGCAACCGCGGGACGGTGGTCGTCGACGACGTCACCGACGACGAGCTCCTCGCGATGATCGTCGGGCGCCAGCTGGAGTACACCTTCCCGCCCAAGCACCCGATCGAGGTGGACGGGCCGCCCGCACTCGTGGTCGAGGGTCTCTCCGGCGACGGGTTCTCCGACGTCTCGTTCACCGGCCATCGGGGGGAGATCATCGGTGTGGCCGGCGTCGTCGGCAACGGTCAGGCAGAGCTGCTGCGTGCCCTGGCCGGCCTGACGCGATCGACCGGGACCGTCCGCATCGGCGACCGGGACTTCTCCCCGCGGCAGCTGCACGACACCTCCGCCTACATGCCCGCGGACCGTCATCACGAGGGCCTCATGATGACGATGTCGGTCCGGGAGAACGCCGCGGTCGCGGCCCTCGACCGGCTGCGCACCGGCCGCCTGGTCAGCAGGCGTCGGGAGGTCGAGCTCGTCGGTGCCGAACTGGGCGCCCTGGACGTCAAGGCCCGGTCGATGGAGTCGCCGGTCACCGCGCTCTCCGGGGGCAACCAGCAGAAGGTCGTCATGGCGCGGGCGCTGCTGTCCCAGCCGGCGATCCTCCTCGCGGACGAGCCGACGCAGGGCGTCGACGTGGGAGCCCGGGCGGAGATCTACCGCATCCTCCGGGAGGTCTCGGCCGGCGGCGTCCCGGTGATCGTCGCCTCCTCCGACGCCAAGGAGCTCGAGGGGCTGTGCGACCGCGTGGTCGTCATGTCCCGCGGGCACGTGGTGGCGACGCTCAGCGGCGACGAGGTCACCGAGGAGCGGATGGTCCACGCGGCCGTGTCCTCCACGACCCTGAAGAAGGAAGAGGCGGAGCGGGAGGCACAGACCCCGCGGAGTTCCGGGCTGCGCCGACGCCTCGAGGGGGACTACGCCCCCGTCGTCATCCTGGCCGCCGTCATGGTGAGCCTGGCCGCGTACATCTACACCCAGAACGACCGGTACTTCTTCCCGTTCAACGTCACCTCGGTGATGCTGCTGTGCACCGCCCTCGGGTTCATCGCCATGGGTCAGACGATCGCCCTGATGACCGGCGGCATCGACCTGTCGGTGGGACCGCTGGCCGGCTTCCTCGTCGTCGTCGGGTCCTTCTTCCTCGTCGACGGGTCATCCGCCGGCACGATCGTCCTGGGCCTGGTCCTCATGCTGGTGCTGGCCGCGGCCACCGGGCTGGTCAACGGCTCGCTGATCCGCTTCGGGAGGTTCACGGCCGTCGCCGCCACGTTGGCCACCTACATCGCCCTGCAGGGGTTCAGCTTCCTGCTGCGAGGCGAACCCGGTGGCCTGATCAGCCGCTCCGTGACCGATGCGATCACCTGGACGGTCGGTCCGATCCCGGTGGCCTTCGTCCTCTTCGTCGTCGCCACGCTCGTCATGGAGTTCCTGCTGCGCAGGAGCGGATGGGGACTGCGGCTGCGCGCCGTCGGCTCCGACGAGGAGGCGGCTCGTCGACTGGGCGTCCGCACCACCCGGACCGTCGTGCTGGCCTACGTGGCGGTGTCGGTGTTCACCTTCCTGGGCGCGCTGATCCTGCTGGCCCAGCTGGGCATCGGCGACCCGGCCCAGGGCGTCGGCTACACGCTGAGCAGCATCACGGCCGTCGTGATCGGCGGCACGAGCCTGCTCGGCGGGCGGGGCAGCTTCGTCGGGACCCTCCTCGGAGCGGGCCTGATCGTCCAGCTGCTGAACGCCACGACGTTCCTCGACCTCACCCAGACCTGGCAGTACATCTTCCAGGGCGGGCTGATCGTCGTCGCCGCCGTCGTCTACAGCCAGATCCGCGGCACCCGCCGTGGCGTCGCCCACTGACGGCGACCCCCGAACCACTCCACCCGATCGAGAAGGGAGCAGCCCCGTGCGCGCTGCCCGCTACCACGGCAAGGGCGACATCCGCGTGGAGGACGTCGCCGACGCACAGATCACCGAGTCCGACGACGTGCTCATCGCCCCGTCCTACTGCGGCATCTGCGGGACCGACCTGCACGAGTACGCGGTCGGGCCGATCGTCACCCCCACGTCACCGCACCCCCTCACCGGCGTCACGCTGCCGCAGACCCTCGGGCACGAGTTCTCCGCGCGGGTCGTGGAGGTCGGCCCCGCGGTCCGTGACGTGCGGCCCGGCGACCGGGTCGCGATCATGCCCGCGATCGTGTGCGGGCGGTGCCGGTACTGCCGGCGGGGTCAGGGGCACCTCTGCGTGCAGTTCGCCTGCACCGGCCTGAGCGCCGAGACCGGTGGGATGGCCGAGCTCGCCGTCGTCAAGGAGTACCAGGTGGCCCGGCTGCCCGACGAGGTGTCCGACCTCGAGGGCGCGGTCGTGGAACCGGCCGCCGTGGCCGCGTACGGCGTGGAGCGGGCCGGGGTGACCGGGGGCGACGTCGTCCTGATCACCGGGGCCGGGCCGATCGGTGTGCTGAGCGCGATGTACGCCAGCGCCGCCGGCGCCTCCTCGGTGATCATCTCCGAGCCCAACCAGAACCGGGCCGCACTGGCCCAGCGACTCGACATCGGGCACGTCGTCGACCCCACCACCGGTGCGCTGGACGACCTCGTCGGCGAGCTCACCGGCGGGGACGGCGTCGACCTGGCCGTGGAGTGCTCGGGCAGCACACCGGGCCTGTCCAGCTGCGTCACGCTGACCCGCAAGCGGGCCTCGATCGTGCAGACCGGGCTGCACACCAGGCCGGCCACCCTCGACGCGATGGCGCTGTCGGAGAAGGACCTGACCCTCTACGGCAGCTGGTGCTGGAACACCACCGACTGGCCGCGGATCATCCGGCTCATCGCCACGGGCCAGTACCCGGTGGCCAAGGCCGTCACGGCCGAGATCGCGCTCGACGACGTCGTGCCACGGGGATTCGACACGCTCATCGACCCGCAGGGCGACGAGCTCAAGGTGCTCGTCCGCGCCGGCTCCTGAGCAGGAGAGAAGGGAAGCACTGCCATGACCTCGTTCGGCGACGTGCACCACGTCGGGATCACCGTCCGGGACCTGGAGGAGTCGCTCCAGTGGTACGAGCGGGTCTTCGACGTCCAACGGGAGTTCGTCGCGACCGGCTCGGGCCCCGAGCTGTCGCGGGCGGTCGGGGTCCCGGACGCCGACCTGAGCTTCGCGTTCCTCCGCTTCGGGCCCTGTGTCATCGAGCTGCTCTGCTACGCCAACGAGCGCCAGGAGACCTTCGACCGGTCCAACGCCGACGTCGGCAGCGCGCACGTGTGCATCGACGTCCCGGACCTGCAGAAGGCCTACGAGGACCTCCAGGCCAAGGGCGTGGAGTTCCTCGCTCCACCGCTGGCCATCGACGAGGGGCCGCTCGCGGGGTGCGCCTTCGCCTACTTCACGGACCCCAACGGCGTGACGCTCGAGCTCTTCCAGAGCGCCGCCCACGGCCACCCCTGAGCCCGTCCCCGCATCGACGAGCCGATCCCTCTCGCGGGCGGGAGCGGCGGAGAAAGCGAGATCCGATGAGCAACCGCAGAGCGCTGGTCGTCGGCGCCACCGGCCTGACCGGCCGCAACACCGCCGAGCACCTGGCCGCCACCGGCTGGGAGGTCTACGGCATGTCCCGCCGCCCGGGCGCCGAGGCCGACGGGGTGCGACCGGTCACCGGGGACGCGCTCGACCCCGCCTCGGTCACCGCCGTGGCCGAGCAGGTCCGGGCGACGCACCTCTTCTACTGCACGTGGCTCCGGCAGGACACCGAGGACCGCAACATCGAGGTCAACGGGGCCATGCTCCGCCACACGCTGGACGCGACCGGCGCCGTCGGGACCGTCGAGCACGTCGCCCTGGTCACCGGCCTCAAGCACTACCTCGGCCCGTTCGAGGCGTACGCCCAGAACCCGGCGAAGCCCCCATTCCGGGAGAGCCAGCCGCGGCTGGACTACAAGAACTTCTACTACGACCAGGAGGACATCCTCTTCGCCGCAGCGGACAAGTACGGGTTCCGCTGGTCGGTGCACCGACCGCACACCGTCATCGGCTACGCGCTGGGCAACGCCATGAACATGGGCGTCACGCTCGCCGTCTACGGCACCATCGCCAAGGAGACCGGGCGGCCGTTCGTGTTCCCGGGGTCCCCCGAGCAGTACGACGGGACGACGGACGTCACCGACGCCCGGTTGCTGGCCCGGCACCTCGTCTGGGCCGCCACGTCACCGACCGCGGCGAACGAGGCGTTCAACGTGGTCAACGGCGACACCTTCCACTGGCGTCGCATGTGGGAGGTCGTGGCCTCGGGTCTCGGGGTGGAGCCGGCCCCCTATCCGGGTCACCCCACGCCGCTGGTCGAGCAGATGACCGACGCCGCACAGACCTGGCGGCGCATCGCCGAGCGGGAGGGGCTCGTCGAGGCGGACGTCGACCGGCTCGCCCCGTGGTGGCACACCGACAGCGACCTCGGTCGCACCGTCGAGACCCACGCCGACATGGCCAAGAGCCGGGAGGCCGGCTTCCCCGACGTCCAGGACAGCGAGCGCTCGTTCCTGGACCTGTTCGACCGGCTCCGCCAGGAGCGGGTCATCCCGACCGCGGCGGCGACCACGGTTACGTGAAGTGCTTGTGAACAGAGTCAGGATTCTGTACGCTCTTAGTTAACAGTGATGCGGGTCACCACATCCGCACACTGGCTGTCACGCCACCGCCGAGTGCTCCGTCCACCGGCCAGGTCGCGCGCGCCGCTCAGGCGCCTCCTGCACACCGCCCAGGTGTTCCTCACGCATCCGCATTGCAAAGGGGAAAGTCGCATGAGATCCCGATCCACCACGGCAGCCACGGTCGCCGCTGTCGGCTTGCTGCTGACCGCCTGCTCCACGAATCCCGAGACGGGCGGCAGCGGGGGTGGCGGCACCGCCGATGCCTCGGAGTTGTCCGGCACCGTCACGCTCCTGCTGCCGAACACCACGACCACCCGCTTCACGGAGCACGACGCGCCGGCGTTCCAGGCGGCGATGCAGGACCTGGCGCCCGATGTCGAGGTCGAGGTGCTCAACGCGGAGGGAAGCGCCGACGAGCAGGTCTCCCAGGCGGAGACCGCCCTCAGCTCCGGCACGTCGGCGATCGTCCTCGTGGCCGCGGACCCGACGCTGTCCGGGGCGGTCCTGCAGCGAGCTGCTGCTGATGACGTGCCGGTCATCAGCTACGAGCACGAGGCGCTGGACGGACCGGTCACCTACCAGGTGATGTTCGACCCGCACAAGGTCGGCATCGCACAGGGCGAGTACTTCGCCGAGCACCTGCCCCAGACGGACGGCGGCCCGATCCGGCTGGCCCGACTGAAGGGCAACAGCGGCGACAACTACACCAACCGCAACGAAGAGGGGCAGAACGAGATCCTTCAGCCGCTGATCGACTCCGGCCAGGTCGAGGTGGTGTGCGAGGACTACACGCCGGGCTGGGACCCCGCCGAGGCCCAGCAGCTCATGGAGCAGTGCCTCACCAGGTCCCAGGACCAGGTGGACGCCGTCATGGCGATGAACGACGGGACGGCGAGCGGAGCCATCGCGGCTCTCCAGGGCCAGGGGCTCGCCGGCCAGGTGGCGGTGTACGGCGGCCAGGACGCCAACCTCGAAGCGCTCCGCTTCATCCTCCAGGGACAGCAGGCGGCCACGGTGTTCAAGAACTACCCAGTCGAGGGGCAGGCCGCAGCCGAGCTCGTCGTCGCGGCGCTGACCGGGAACGAGCCCGAGGGCGGCCTGATCAACGGAGAGTTCGACAACAACGCCGAGAAGGTCCCCACCGCGTATCTCGACGTCGAGAGCATCGATGCGTCGAACATGCAGACGGTCGTCGATGCCGGTCTGTACACCAAGGACGAACTGTGCGACGGGCTGACGGGGGTCCAGTTCTGTGGCTGACGACGAGCTGCATGAGTCGCCCGTCGGCGGGACCGGCGGCGCGGCCGCGCGGGACGCCGTGGGCGAGCCGGTCGTGGTGTGCCAAGGGGTCAGCAAGCACTTTGGTGGGATCACCGCCCTCGATGGCATCGACCTCGCGCTTCGCGCCGGCGAGATCACGGCCCTGGTCGGCGACAACGGCGCCGGCAAGTCGACCCTGACGAAGGTCCTGGCGGGCATCTACAGCCCGGAGGAGGGCTCCATCCGGATCCGCGGCGTGGAGCAGCGGTTCCACGGACCGAAGGACGCAGCTGCGGCGGGCATCCAGGTCGTCTACCAGGACCTCGCCCTCTGCGACAACCTGAACACCGTCCAGAACCTCTTCCTGGGTCGCGAGCTGATCGGTCCGGCCGTCGGCGGTCGGCGACTGCGCCGATCGGACATGGAGCGCCGAGCGCACGGTGTCCTCGGCGAGCTCGGGGTCAAGGTGCGCTCCCTCGGCGTGGCGGTGGGGCAGCTCAGCGGTGGGCAGCGGCAGGGGATCGCCATCTGCCGCAGCGTGCTGACCGACCCGGAGGTGGTGCTGCTCGACGAGCCCACCGCGGCGCTGGGTGTCGAGCAGAAGCGGCAGGTCCGGGGCCTCCTCGAGAGACTGCGGAGTCAGGGGCGCGCGGTGATGGTCATCTCCCACGACCTCCACGACGTCCAGGAGCTCGCGGACCGCGTCGTCGTCCTCCGCCTCGGTCGCAAGGTCGCCGAGCTCCGACGCGGGGAGTACTCCTCCTCGGACATCGTCGACGCGATCACCGGCGCCTCGGCCTTCAGTGCGGGAACGCGGTCATGACGGCGACCCACGCACCCGAGGTCCGCAGCAGCGTCCCCCGCGCCCGGTTCAACCTCCTCGAGCACCTGTCGGGACGCATGCGTCTCGTCCCCGTGCTGGCCTCCCTCCTGCTGGTCTGGATGTTCTTCTGGGTGCAGCAGTCCGCCTTCCTCTCTCCGCGCAACCTGACGAACCTGGCGATGCAGACGGTCGTCGTGGCGACGCTGGCACTCGGACTGGTCCTCGTCCTGCTGGTGGCCGAGATCGACCTGTCCGTCGCGGCGCTCAGCGGGGCCGCCGCCGCCATCGCCGGACGCCTGGCGACCGACCAGGGGTGGAACCCCGCTCTGGCCTGCCTCGTCGCGCTCGCCTTCGGGGTCCTCTGGGGATTGGTGCAAGGAACCGTCGTCCGGTACGGGGCCCCGTCGTTCATCGTGACGCTGGGTGGCTCGCTCGCCCTGGGGGGCATCCTGCTGTGGTTGCTGCCCGAGGCCGGGCAGATCAGCCTCGCCAATAGCCCACTGAGGTTCATCGCTGGCGCCT
Source organism: Geodermatophilus sp. URMC 65 (assembly GCF_053502545.1). Lineage (NCBI taxonomy): Bacteria > Bacillati > Actinomycetota > Actinomycetes > Geodermatophilales > Geodermatophilaceae > Geodermatophilus > Geodermatophilus sp. URMC 65. The sequence goes on along the minus strand of NZ_CP199954.1, from coordinate 822,361 downwards.
ATCTCGACCGGAGCGCCGGGTGGGGCCTGGCCCTCGCCACCATCGTCGGCTACGGCCTGAACACCTGGACCCAGTACCGGGCTCGCCGTCGGGTCGGGCTCGACGCGAGCGTGCCCACGCACCTGGTCCTGCCGATCGCCACGGTGGCGGTTGGGACGCTGGTCGCCGTCTACGTGCTCAACAACTACCGGGGTGTACCGGTGGTCGTGGCCATCCTCATGGCGTTGCTGGTCCTGCTCTCGTACCTGTCGACGCAGACCCGGTGGGGGCTGCGCATCTACGCAGTGGGCGGCAACCGGGAGGCGGCTCAACGGGCCGGGATCCCCGTGACCCGGACGCTGTTGTGGTGCTTCGCGGCCGCCGGCTTCTTCGCGGCCCTCGGCGGCATCTTCGCGGCTTCCCGCCTCCTGGGAGTCTCCAACCAGTCCGGCGGCGGCAGCCTGCTCCTGGAGGCCATCGCTGCCGCCGTCATCGGCGGAACGAGCCTCTTCGGCGGTCGCGGCACCGTCTGGTCTGCGCTCCTGGGGGCGCTCGTCATCGGCAGCATCTCGAACGGGATGGACCTCCTCGGCTACCCGACCGAAGCCAAGCTGGCCGCCACGGGCGCGATCCTCGTGCTGGCCACGCTCTCCGACGTCGTCATCAGCCGCGGCTCCCTCCGCTGGCCGCGTCAGTGATGGAGGGGGAGACGATGCAGACGAGCGCAACCCCGTGCTACGCGGTCTCCGACGACACGACCGGGGCCGGACTGCGACTCGTGACCGTGCAGCTGGAGCCACCGCGCGAGCCGGTCGACCGGGACCACCTCATGACCCAGGGGGTCGTGGACGTGGTCAGCCACCTGGTCCGGGCCACCGAGGGCACCCCGGCCCCGGTTGTGGTGGATCTGCGGTTCGGCGACGGGCACGACGGCGTTCCCCCGCTGGAGGGCTTCGTCGAAGCCACCCGGGGGCTCGTCCAGTCGTACGTCCTCGAGCGCCGACAGGACATCGGGCCCGTCAACGTCGTGGTCAGTCGCGCAGACCAGGACCACGACCGTCAGATCACGTGGGACTACCTTGCTGGCGCAACCGGCTCATTCTCGCGGGGCGCCACCTACGACCTGCGGGAGGTGACCTCGTGAGAGCCCTGGTCACCGGAGCAGCAGGCGGTATCGGCTCTGCTGTCGCCGAGGCGTTCGAGAACGGCGGTCACGGGGTCCTGCGCCAGGACCTGCGTGCACCAGCCGACGGGCCCGAGGAGTTCGTCGTGGGGAACCTGGCCGACAACGACGTCCTGGCTGAGCTCACCCGGCGCGTCGAGACCGAGCAGATCGACTGCGTGGTCGCCGCCCACGGCGTTGCCGGCGCCGTGGACCTCCGCAACATCTCGGCGGAGCGGACCCGGTTCGTGATGACCGCCAACACCGTCTCGGTCCTCAAGCTGTACGAGGCTGTGGCGCCCGTGCTGCGTGAGCGTTCCGGGGCCTTCGTGGTGGTCGCGAGCCAGGCCGGACTCGTGGGTGAGGCGAACAACGGCGTCTACTGCGCGTCCAAGTTCGCACTCGTGGGCTGGGCACGGGCACAGGCCCGTGCCGACGCAGGTGCGGCGCCACGCCTCCGGCTGCTGTGCCCGGGGGCCACCGAGACACGCCTGTTGGTCGATGCCTTCCAAGGCATGGCCGACAGTGCGGGGACGTCCTACGAGGAGGTCCTCGGTACGCGGGAGGCCGCGATACCGGGCGGCCGTCTGGGTCGCCCCGCTGAACTGGGCGCTGCCGCCGTCTGGCTGGCGGGGCTGACGACCTCCTCCTGCATCGTCGCCGCAGTCACCGGGGGCGAGGTCCTGCACTGAGCCGACGCGGCAGGACCGCCAACTGATCCCTGCTCTCATCGAGAGGAACCAACCCATGAAGGCCGTTCAGTTCCAGGACGTCGACGAGCTCGCGCTCGCGGAGATCGACACCCCGTCCATCAAGGACGACGAGGTGCTCGTGGCCTCGCGGTCGGTCGGCATCTGCCACTCCGACTTCGAGCTGCTCGAAGGCCGCTACATCATCCCGTTCGACTACCCGATCATCCCGGGCCACGAGTGGGCCGGGGAGATCGTGGAGGTCGGCCGCGACGTCACCGACTTCAAGCCCGGCGACCGCGTGGTGGGGGAGTGCGTCATCGGGGAGGACCACTTCGGGTTCTCGATCTCCGGTGCCGCGGCCGAGTACTTCGTCGCGCGGCCGGAGTGGCTGCACCGCGTGCCGGAGCAGCTCACCGACACCCAGGCCGCGCTCGTCGAGCCGTTCAGCTGCGCCTACTTCGCGGCCATGCGGGCGGACAACCTCAACGCCAGTGACACGGCCGTGGTGTTCGGCGCCGGCCCGATCGGGCTCAGCTGCGTGGCCGTGGCCTCCACCCTGGGTGCCCGGGTCATCGCCGCTGAGCCCAACGCCTCGCGGGCGGACCTGGCACGGCAGCTGGGTGCCGAGGAGGTCGTGGACCCGACGGCCGACGGCTTCCTCGACACGGTGATGGAGCTGACCCGGGGGCGGGGGGCGGACGTGGTGCTGGAGGCCTCGGGGCAACCGGCCGCCATGGCCGCGACCCTGGAGGTGGCCGGCTTGAACGCGCGGCTGGTCAACATCGGCATCGACGTCGGCCGCAGCGCGCCGGCGCAGCTGGGTCTGATCCAGTCCAAGCAGCTGCAGGTCCGCGGCAGCATCGGCTCACCGGGGGTGTGGCCGCAGACGCTGCGCTTCCTCGCCCGCACCGGTCTGGACCTCGCGCCGATGGTGACCCGCCGGTTCGCTCTCGACGAGGCTCCCGACGCCTACGCCGCCGCCCGGCAGACCGGGGAGAACATCAAGGTGCACATCGAGAACCGGAGCACGCGGTGAAGGCGCTCGTCCTGCACGCCGCGGGGGACGCCCGGATCGAGGAGCGTCCCGAACCGCCGGCCCCGGGTCCCGGCGACGTGCGGCTCAGGGTGGTGCGGGCCGGGTTGTGCGGCACGGACGCCACCGAGTTCGCGGCCGGCCCGGTGATGACCCCGCTGCAGCGGCGCCACCCGGCCAGCGGCGCGCAGGGGCCGGTCGTCCTCGGGCACGAGTTCATCGGCGTCGTCGAGGAGGCCGGGTCCGCGGTGGACCGGTTCGCCGTCGGCGACCGCGTGGCCGCCGGCGCCGGTGTGTGGTGCGGCCGCTGCGACTGGTGCCGCCGCGGGCAGACGAACCTCTGCGCGTCCTACTGGACCTTCGGCCTGTCCGCCGACGGTGGCCTCACCGAACGCATCACGGTCCCCGCCGCGATGCTGCACCCGATCGCACCGCACGTCTCCGACGACAACGCCGCCCTGGCCCAGCCCCTCGCCGTCGGCTTCCACGCCGTGGACCGCAGCCGCATCCGGCAGGGGGACGTCGTCGTGGTCCACGGGGCCGGCGCGATCGGCTCCTTCGTCGTCGCCGGCGCCGTGGCGGCCGGCGCAGGCGCAGTGGTCGCCGTCGACGTGGACCCCGGCCGCCTGGAGGTCGCGACCCGACTGGGCGCCACCCACACCGTCGACGCCCGGGAGGCCGACCCCCTGGAGGTCGTGCGCGAGCTGACCGGGCCCGCGTTGGCCGATGTCACCGTCGAGGCCAGCGGGCTGGCCGACGGCATGTCCCGGGTGCAGCGGCTCACCCGACGTGGCGGCACGGTGCTGCTCGTCGGCCTGCCCAAGAAGGAGGTGTCCTTCAACGCCGTCGACCTGATCCTGCGCGAGATCGACGTGATGACGACGGTCGCGCACGTGTGCGACACGAACCTGCCCGCGGCGCTGGACCTGCTGGCCCAGCGCGACCTGGCCTCCCTGCTGGTCGAGAAGGTCGTTCCCCTGGATCACGCCGTGGAGGACGCCCTCGTGCCCATGGCCGAGGGGGCCGCGCGGGGGAAGCTCCTGGTGGACACCGAGGTGACGGCATGAGCGAACGGCAGCTGTTCAGCGAGGAGCGGTCGGCCGAGGTCGTGGCCGCCAGCTTCGCCAGCACCCCGGATCCGCGGCTCGAGCAGGTGCTGACCTCGCTGGTGCACCACCTGCACGCGTTCGTCAAGGACGTGGAGCTGACCGAGGAGGAGTGGGGCGTCGCGATCGACTTCCTCACCCGCACCGGGCACATGAGCAACGACGTGCGGCAGGAGTTCATCCTGCTCTCCGACGTGCTGGGCGTGTCGATGCTGGTGGAGACGATCAACCACCGCACCGGCGGCACGTCGACCGAGTCCACCGTGCTCGGGCCGTTCCACATGGTGGCGTCCCCGGCGAGGGAGCTGGGCGACGACATCAACCTCGACCGCAAGGGCACCCCGTGCCTGGTGTCGGGGCAGGTCACCGGCCCGGACGGCGAGCCGCTGGCCGGGGCGTCGGTGGACGTGTGGCAGACCAACGAGGACGGCTTCTACGACGTCCAGCAGCCGGGCATCCAGCCGGCCGGGAACCTGCGCGGGTTGTTCACCGCCGACGAGCAGGGCCGGTTCTGGTTCCGCTCGGTGGTGCCGCGCTTCTACCCGATCCCCGACGACGGTCCGGTCGGGCAGCTGCTGGCCGCGACCGGACGGCACCCCAACCGGCCGGCGCACCTGCACTTCATCGTCGCCGCCCCGGGCTATCGGCCGGTGACCACGCACGTGTTCGTCGCCGATTCCCCCTATCTGGACTCCGATGCGGTGTTCGGGGTCAAGGAGAGCCTGATCCGCGAGGTGTCGGAGGTCGACGACCCGGCCCGGGCCGCGGAGCTGGGGCTGCCCAACCCGTTCCGGACGCTCACGTTCGACCTGACGCTGCTGCGGGCCGGCGACGCCCCGCCGGCCGCTCAGCCGGCCGAGGTGCAGCCGACCGTGGTGCGGGGGGCGCCGTCGTGATCGCCCCGTTCACCTATCAGGCGCTGCCCATGCGAGTGGTGTTCGGCGCCGGCTCCCTGGCCTCGTTGCCCGACGAGGTCGCCGCGCTCGGGCTGACCCGGGTGCTGGTGCTCTGCTCTCCCGAGCAGGAGGACACCGGCAGGCAGGTCGCCGGCGCGCTCGGCGACCGCGCGGCCGGCGTGCTGCCCGAGGCGCGCATGCACGTGCCGATCGAGGTGGCGGGTCGTGCCCGGGACCTGGCCCGCGAGCTGGGCGCCGACGGCTGCGTGGCCGTGGGCGGCGGGTCGGCGGTCGGGCTGGGCAAGGCGATCGCGCTGGAGCACGACCTGCCGGTGATCGCCGTCCCCACCACCTACGCCGGCTCGGAGATGACCCCGGTCTGGGGGCTCACGGAGGGCGGTCAGAAGCGGACGGGGCGGGATCTCCGGGTGCTGCCCAAGAGCGTGCTCTACGACCCCGAGCTCACCCTCACCCTGCCGGCGGGGCTGTCGGCCACCAGCGGGATGAACGCGATCGCGCACGCCGTGGAGGGCCTGTACGCGCCCGACGCGACGCCGATCGTCTCGCTGATGGCCGAGGAGGGCACCCGGGCACTGGCCGCCGCGCTGCCGGCGGTGGTCGCCGACGGGTCCGACCTCGACGGGCGTGGGGAGGCGCAGTACGGGGCGTGGCTGTGCGGCGCGGTGCTGGCCGCGACCACGATGTCGCTGCACCACAAGCTGTGCCACACGTTGGGCGGCACCCTGGACCTGCCGCACGCCCAGACCCACACCGTCGTCCTCCCGCACGCGCTGGCCTACAACCAGCCCGCCGCACCCGGCGCGGTCGCCGCGCTCTCCCGGGCGCTCGGCGGCGTGCCCGACCCGGCGCGGGAGCTGTGGCAGCTCGCGGGCCGGCTGGGCGCCCCCCGCTCGCTGGCCGAGCTGGGCATGACCGAGGACGACATCCCGCGGATCGCCGAGCTGGCCGTCGCCGGGGGGGCCGGGGCGGGCTATCGCAATCCACGCCCGGTCACCCGGGACGGGGTGGAGTCCCTGCTCCGTGCCGCGTGGGCGGGAGAACCGCCGGACGCCCTGCGGCGCTAGCACGGCGGCACCGACCGGGCGACGCCCGGCCGGTTGCCCGAGACCGGTCTCCAGCGGACGTGCAGGCCGGTCGCCTCTCGTCTCAGCGTCTCGCTGGCCGCAGCGAGACGGAACCCAAGGTCCAGGAGGTCAGTCATGCAGGTCGGGTTTGCCGGTCTGGGCCGGATGGGGCGCCCCATGGCGCGCCATCTGGCGCTCGCCGGTCACCGGGTCGTCGGGTACGACCCCGCGGTCCCCGCCGGCGCCGTGCCCCCCGAGCTGGAGGTCGCCGGCGTCGAGGTGGTCGAGGACGCGTCCCGGCTCGCCGCGACCGAGGTCTCGGTGAGCATGCTGCCGGACGCCGCGGCCACCGGGAGCCTGCTCCTCGGCGAGCGCGGGATCCTGGCGCACTGCGGACCCTCCCACGTGCACGTGGTCATGGGGACCGTGGGTGCCGCCGCGGTCCGGGCGCTCGCGGACGAGGCACGCGCGGCAGGCGTCGCGCTCGCCGACGCTCCGGTGTCCGGCAGCGTGAGCATGGCCGAGACCGCCGCCATCACGGCGATGGTCGGCGCGGAGCCGGAGGTGTTCGCCGCCGTGCGGCCCCTCCTCGCCGCGATGACCCGGGCCCAGTTCCACACCGGGCCGGTCGGGTCCGGGTCGGCCGCCAAACTCGCCGTGAACCTCGCGCTGGCGTCCTTGAACCAGGCCGTCGCGGAGGCGCTCGTCGTCGCCCGGGCCGACGGGATCGACCCCGAGGTGTTCTACGACGTCCTCCAGGCCAGCGCCGTGGCCGCGCCCTACGTCTCCTACAAGCGCGAGACGTTCCTGCGACCGGAGAGCGTCGACGTCGCGTTCCCGGTCTCCCTGCTGCACAAGGACGTCGGTCTGGGTCTGGAGCTCGCCCGCGAGCACCACCTGGACCTGCCGGTCGCGACCACGGTCGGTCGCGTCCTCGAGGACGCCCGGCGAGCCGGCCTGGCCGACCGGGACATGGCCGAGGTCCTGCGCCTGCTCCGCAACGACAACCAGTTGGAGGAACGATGACCCTGTCCGACACGCTCACGACCAGCCAGATCGACGACCTCGAGGACCGTCGCTACGCGGCGATGGTCGACGCCGACCTCGACGCCCTGGACGAGCTGCTCAGCGACGACGTGAGGTACGCCCACTCCAACGCGTCGGTCGACAGCAAGGCCTCCTACCTGGAGATGCTGCGCAACGGGACGCTCGTCTACCACAGCCTGGAGCACACGACCGAAGCAGTCGTGAGCCGACCCGGGGTGGTGGTCGTCGGCGGCACGATGTCGGGCTCCATCCACATGAACGGGGCCGCGAAGACGCTCAACAGCCGGGTCGCCGCCGTCTGGGTCGCCGAGGACGGACGGTGGCGGCTGCTGGCGTTCCAGCCCACCCCCATCCCCGCGTGATCCGCAGGACCCACCGCACGCTGCGCCCGTCGTCCCGGCCGACACCCAGCTCCGGGGGACCCGATCTCGAGAGGGAGCGAACATGAGCGGTCGACTCTCAGGTCGCGTCGCGTTCATCACCGGCGCCGCGCGGGGGCAGGGGAGAGCGCATGCCATCGCGCTGGCCCGTGAGGGTGCCGACGTCGTCTGCCTGGACGTCCCGGGCAGCCTGGAGACGCTGCCCTACTCCCCGGGGACGGCGGAGGACCTCGAGGAGACGGTCGCCGCCGTCGAGGCCCTGGACCGGCGGGCCATCGCCGTGCACGGGGATGTGCGCCGGCAGGAGGATCTCGACGCCGCCGTCGAGCGTGCAGTCAGCGAGCTCGGCCGACTGGACATCGTGCTGGCCAATGCCGGCATCTGGGGCCTCACCCCGGCGTGGGAGATCACCGAGCAGCAGTGGGCCGAGATGGTCGACGTCGTCCTGGCCGGCCCGTGGCGGACGGTGAAGGCGGCCGCGCCCCACCTGCTGGCCCAGGGCAGCGGATCGGTGGTCCTCACGTCGTCGGTCAACGGACTCGAGGCCGGTCCGAACTTCGCGCACTACACCGCGGCCAAGCACGGCGTCATCGGGCTGATGAAGAGCCTCGCCGTGGAGATGGCGCCGTACGGCGTGCGGTGCAACGCCATCTGTCCCGGCTTCGTGGACACGAAGATGAACGACTGGCAGGGGTGCTACGACATGATGGCCGGCCACCCCGGCGGCACTCCGGAGGACCGCGTGGAGAGCAGCCGCAACTGGAGTGCGCTGGCCGGACGGGCCATGCTGACGCCGGAGACGATCAGCCGGGCCGTCGTGTTCCTGGCCTCGGACGACGCGGCCGACATCACCGGCGTCGCCCTGCCCGTCGACGGCGGCCACACGGTCCTGCCGAGCTTCAACACCGCCCCTGTCCGCGAGCCGCTGTCCTGGTCGCCCCGCACCTCGGACGCCCGCTGACACGGCTCCGACGGGCACGACCAGGCCGCGGGGTCGGTCCGAGCGCCGGGGCGGCACCGCGGGCGGCACCACCCCGATGACGTCGGCGCCATGGAACTGCCCGAGGGTCGCGTCGGCGCCAGGGTCCAGGCTTCGATCGCTCGGAGGCCGACCACGCCGACGACGATCAACCCGAGGAAGAGCAGTCGCCCGGGAGTGGCCCGTTCCCCCAGCAGGACGGTCCCGGCGACCGCGACCCCGACCGCGCCGATGTCCACCGGCCCGGGATCCTCGGGTCCGTGTCCGTCGGCGGCGTCCTCCGGGAGGTGCGGCACCACCGGTCGGGTCGCGCCTGGCGGCTGGTGCGAGCGGCCGCTGTCGACCGGGCCGGACGCGATGAGGAGGACGCCCTCCTGCGGGATCCTGGTCTCCACCGAGCCCGCTGGACCGACGCCGGTCGATCTCATGCACCGGAGGCCGCGGCGAGACCCGGCTGCGTCCTGGACTGCGTCGCGCGGAAGAGCGACGGGGCGATGCCGTACCGGTCGGTGAACGCCTGGCGCAGCCCCTCCGCCGAGGAGAACCCGCAGCGCGCGGCGATCCGGTCCACGGGCAGGTCGGTCGAGGTCAGCAGGTGCGTGGCGGCCTCGGTGCGGACCTGGCGCACGTACCGGGCCGGCGTCTGCCCCAGGTGGGTGACGAACAGCCGGGTCAGGTGCCGCTCGCTCACCCCGGCACGCCGTGCGAGCGCCGTGACGCTGAGGTCGGCGTCCAGGGACCCGGCGATCGTGGCGACCAGGTCCCGGACGAGGTGGTCGTCGGGCGCCGGCGCGGCGACGAACATGCTGATCTGCGCCTGGTTGCCCGGGCGCTGCAGGTAGGTCACCAGGCCGCGGGCGACCTTGCGGGCCAGCGCCGCGCCGTGGTCCTCCTCGATGAACGCCATCGCCAGGTCCAGGGCGCAGGTGACCCCGGCGGCGGTCGTGACGGCGCCGTCCCGGATCCAGATCGGTGCGGGGTCGACCTGCACCGCGGGATAGCTGGTGGCCAGCCGGTCGGCCCACAGCCAGTGCGTGGTCGCTCGACGACCGTCGAGCAGGCCGGCAGCGGCCAGCACCGTGGCGCCGGTGCACACGGAGGCGACTCGGCGGCTCTCCCGCGCCAGCCGCCGCACGTGTGCCACCAGGCCGGGGTCGCGCGCGGCGGCCTCGTGGCCCTCCCCGCCCGAGACGATCAGGGTGTCGAGTGGGCCGTGCTGCCGTTCGAGGGCGCCCTGGGCCTGGAGGGTCAACCCGGACTGGCAGGCGATGGGTGCGGCCCCGCGGGACACCACGAGCGGCCGGTAGACCGGCCGGGCCCCGATCCGGTTCGCGTAGTCGAAGGTCGTGGTCAGGCAGGCGATGTCGAGCAGTTCGGCCACCGGGTAGCCGACCACCACGACCGGCCGCACCTCCACCGCGTGACCGTGGGTGGGGTCGGCCGGGACCGGCCGGGAGGTCTGCATGTCACGTCCCTCGGTCTGCGGCCGGCTCCGGACCTCTCGGGCACGTGCGGTGCGTGGAGCGGGCCGCGATCTGCGCGTCACGGTCGGGAGCACGGTGGACACGGCGGACTCCTGGATCACGAGACAACGGTTCCGGGGACGAGGACGTGGCCGGCGCATCCACGGCAGCGGCGATGTCGGTCCGGTCGACGGCGGAGTCGACGGCGACGGTCACCGTGCCGGTGGACGGGTCGGCTGCGCGCCTCCGGGGACCGCCCGGCGCAGGAGGGACACCACGAGCGGGCGGTGCACCCGCCGTCGAGCGGTTGTCAGGCCGCGGTCCGTGACGCCCGGTGGAGGCGCCGGGCGATCAGGTGGTCGAGCCCGAGGCGGCCGGAGCCGGTCACGGCGAGGACGAGGCTGAGCAGGCCCAGCGCGATGACGAGCTCGGGGCCGTTGTGGTCCATGGCGAACAGTCCGCTGGTGTGCACGAAGACCCAGGCTCCGATCATGTTCAGCGCCATCAGCACGCCGACGACGGGGACCGCGACGCCGACGATCATCGCGATCCCGCCGACGAGTTCGAAGAGCACGTTGGCCGGCCCGGTGAGGGTGGGCAGGGGGACGCCGGCCTCGGCGAAGAGCCGTCCCACCCCGGCGAGGCCGCCGCCGAAGTCGTACTCGAGCTTGGCGTGCGCGATCATGAGCACGCCGAGCCCGACCCGTGCGACGAGCAGGACGAGGTCGCGGGTGGTCTGGGCGGGGCCGGTGTGCCGGGTGGGCGCGGTGCGGTCGACGGTGGTCATGGTCCTTCTCCCTTCGTGGCGTCGAGCCGGTCCGGTGCGTGTGGGACCGGGCTGAGCCAGGTCCCGGTCGTGAGCGAGCGGGTCTGGTGATGAGGGGTGTGGCGCCGGCGCGGTGCGTGGGCGGTCGGGTGCGGTGGCATGTCGTCCCCTCCCGGGTGTAGGGCTCCAGGGCGGTCGCCGCTGGCGCACCAGGTCGATGGAGCCGGTCCTCGGTAGGACTCCGTGGCGGGCCCGGACTCATCGGGTCAGGCTGCTGCCGGATGCGTCCTGGCGCGTCGGCCACCGGGCGGCTCCTGCGCTACGCCCGGCGACGTACGCCACCGCTGGTCCGCCTCCGGGCCCGCGGCACGGTCGGCACGGGGGCGGGTGGCTACCGGTCGCGGCCGGCCACGATCAGCGCTCCGCGCTTGGTGACGCTCAGGGGTGTGGGCAGCTCGTCGGCCGCCGCGACGGCGATCTCGGCCCGCACCTGGCGGCCGATCAGGTAGTGGCGGATCGCGGCCGCGTCGGGGAGCGTCACCAGGGGCGCGTCCCAGGCGGACACGGTCACCGAGTCGAAGACCCGGGCGAGCAGCCCGGGCGCGTCCTCGGCGTCGAAGCTCGTCGCCGACCGGCTCCAGTACGCCGAGAACTCCGGTGAGTCGGTGCGGGCGATCGTCGCCGCCAGCAGGTGCCCGCCGGCACGCAGCACGCGGCGCGCCTCGCGCAGGGCGGGCATCGGGTCGGGCAGGTGGTAGAGCACGTTGAGCGCGGTGACGGCGTCGACGGCGCGGTCGCGCACCGGCAGCCGGCGCGCGTCGGCCCGCAGCACCGGCGGCGGGTGGTCGCGCAGCAGCGTCTCCGACGCGTCCAGGCCGACCAGCCAGGGACCGGGCGCGGGCAGGGCGGCGCGCAGCGCGCCGTCCGCGCACCCCACGTCGAGGACGGTGCCCGCGCCGAGTTCGCCGAGCAGCCGCGCCACTCGGCCGTACAGGTCGGCACCGGTGTGCGCCCGCGCGGTCCGCATCCCCAGCCGGTAGCGCTCCGGGTCGGTGTCGTAGTCGCACGGCACGTTCACCTGTGGAGCCTGCCGGTCCTCCGAGTCCACGGGTCGTCCCTCGCGCTGGTGGGTGTGGCGGTCGTGCCACCGGCAGGAGGACCTCGGCGCCCTGGGCCGCGGTCACGAGCGGCGGTCGCTCGAGCGCCGGATCGTGCCCCACGGCTTGGCGACCGACAGGGCCATCGCGACGAGGACCAGGGTGCCCGACACGAGGGGCGGGAAGACCAGGTCCCCGACCGCGGGAGGTCCGGTGCCGGCCAGCAGGCCCGCGCGAGCCGCCTCGGACACCTCGCCGACCCCGGGACGCAGCAGGACCAGCACGAGGACGACCAGCACGACGTTGAGGACCAGCTTGACGGCGACCCACCAGTAGCGGACGAGCCCGTACCTGGAGCCGGACCCGAGCAGGATGCCGCTGGCCAGGCAGAGCAGCCCGACGACGACCAGGGGCCCGACGGCGAACAGGCCGAGGGACTGCAGCGCCACGCCCGCCCGCTGCCCGTCGTCGGTCACCAGCGCGGTGCCCACCACGACCCCCAGGACGACGTCGATGCCCAGCCACGCGCCGGCCGCGGCGATGTGCGTGAGGAGGACGGCCCTGCGGGCCCGCCGGCCCAACCGGAACGCCGGCCCCCGTACCGGTCTCGTCGCCACGTCCACCACTGGGCCTCCTGCGTCGGCTGCTCAGTCCGTCCCGGTCACGGTGCTCGCCACGCGCGGGGACGTCGTCGGCCGCCGGGCGACACCGGGTCTACGTCCCGCGGCGTACAGCGCTGCCACGATGACGGGGCTCGTCGGGTGCGCGGTGGGGGTCCGGTCAGCCGGCGAGTCCGGACTGGAAGGCGAAGACCACCAGCTGCGCGCGGTCGCGGGCGCCCAGCTTGACCATCGCCCGGCTGACGTGGGTGCGCGCGGTCGCCGGGCTGACCACCAGCCGTTCGGCGATCTCGGCGTTGTTCAACCCCTCGGCGGCCAGGGACACCACCTCGCGTTCCCGTTCGGTGAGCTGGCCCAGCCGGGGGTGCGGAACGGTGCGCCGGGGACCCTTCTCGACGAACTCCCGGATCAGCGCCCGGGTGGCGGCCGGGGCGAGCAGGGCGCCACCCTCGGCGACCGTGGTGATCGCCTGGAGCAGCTGCTCGGGCGGGGTGTCCTTGAGCAGGAACCCGCTGGCGCCCATCCGCAGCGCGTCGAAGACGTACTCGTCGCGCTCGAAGGTGGTGAGCACGATGATCCGGGTGTGGTCCAGGCCCTCGGTGCCGGTGATCCGCCGGGTGGCCTCCAGGCCGTCGATGCCGGGCATCCGGATGTCCATGAGGACCACGTCCGGTGCCAGGACGCGGGCGAGGGTGACCGCCTCGAGGCCGTCGCGGGCCTCCCCGGCGACGGTGAAGCCGTCCTCGCTCTCCAGCAGGGTGCGCAGCCCGAGCCGGACGAGGTCCTGGTCGTCGACGAGCAGCACCGAGATCACCGGTCACCTCGGGGCAGCCAGGCGCGCACCACGAAGCGGCCGTCGGGCTCGGGACCGGCGCTGAACCGACCCCGCTGGGCGAGCACCCGCTCCCGCATCCCGGTCAGCCCCAGGCCGGCCGCGTCGGGGACAGGCGGCGTGGGCACGCGGTCGGTGTGCGGACTGGAGATCTCCAGGTGGGTGCCGTCGGCCCGGTGGTCGACCACGACGGTCGCCTCCTTGCGGTCCGCGTGCTTGAGCACGTTGGTCATGGCCTCCTGCACGACCCGGTAGGCGGCCAGGTCCACCGCGGGGGGCAGGGGCGAGGGAGTGCCGCGGACGTGGACGCGCACCCGCAGGCCCGCTTCGCGCATCCGCTGGTAGAGCGCCTCGAGGTCGCCGATCCCGGGGCCGGCCGACCTCACGGGCGCCCCGCGGACCATGCCCAGTGTCGAGCGCAGCTCGTCGAGGGCCTGCGCGCTGGTCCGGCTCACCGCTTCCAGGGCGAGGCGGGCCTGCTCGGGCCGCTTGGTCAGCACGTGCAGGGCGACGTCTGCCTGCATCTTGATCGCCGCCAGGCCGTGCCCCACGACGTCGTGCACCTCCTGGGCGACCCTCAGGCGCTCGTCGGCGATGCCGCGTTCGACCGCCGCGCGCCGGCCGGCGTCGATCGAGGCGGCGGTGCTGCCGACGGCGAAGGGCACGGCGACCCAGGCCGACGCCGGGATGAGGGCGAGCGCTCCGGGGAGGGCGGCGCTGTTGACGAACACGTGCAGCAGCAGGACGCCCAGGGCGAGCAGGGCGGCGGGCACCGCGGCGCGCCAGGGCACGTGCCGGGCGACCGTGTGGACGGCGATCGCCATCGGCACCAGCACCGGACCATAGGGATAGCCGATGGCCAGGTAGGCGGTCGTGCCGACGGTGGTCGCGGCCAGCACGGGCAGCGGCCTGTGGCGGCGCCATCCCAGGGCGCCCGCGCACGTGGCGACGAGCAGGTAGCCACCCGCGTCCAGCTGCCGGTCGGCGGGCACCTCCCGGCCCGCCGCCCACGTCCACACCAGCACCAGGACGCCGACGCCGACGGCCACGCCCACGTCGTGCGAGCGACGAGATCCCACCGGCTCATGATCACCGCTCCGCACCACAGTGGCGTCGGACAGCGCGCGGCGCATGCCGTACGTCGGCGGGCGTAGCTGCTCAGCCCGTGACCCCGAGCGAGGGGTCCGGCGTCCCGGCGGGTGGGGTGCCTGGACGAGCGGTGGCCACTCGGACGGTTCCCCTGACGGTCACGGTCCGACGGTGATGTCGTCCGAGCGGCCGGCTTCGAGGCGCGACCACTGGGCGATCGGGCGTCCGTCGGTGCGCGTGTAGGAACTGTCGTCCCGCCACGGCCGTGGCCAACCGGGAGGCGAGTCCTCCCACGGCTCCTGGCGTCCGTACACGGTGAGGTCCATGAGCGCGTAGCTGTAGTCCATGGCCTCGACGCCGCGGTGGGTCGTCCAGTAGGTCTCGAAGACGCGGTCGCCGTCGCGCAGGTAGCACACGAGGTGCATCAGGCCGATGCGTCGCCCGACGAGGAGCGTGTCGAGGGAGCCCTGTGCCGAGTACCACGGGATGTCCCAGCCCATGAAGTCGCGGTACCGGCTGCTCTCCTCGTAGGGCCCCTGACAGAAGACCGCGTAGGTGATGTCGCGGGAGTGCAGGTAGGACAGCTCCGCGACCTGGGTGGTGACCCAGGTGCAGCCCTCGCACTGCTCGGCCGCGGGGTGGCCGGAGTACCACATGGAGTAGTAGGCGATGAGCTGGCGGCGCCCTTCGAACGCATCGAGCAGGGTGACCGGTCCGGAGGGCCCGATCAGCTCGGTGTCGGCGTCGACCTCGACCATGGGCAGGCGCCGTCGGGCCGCGGCGATCGCGTCGCCCTCCCGGGTGTGCGCCTTCTCCCGGACCCGCAGCTCGTCCAGTTCGGCCTGGAAGGTGGCCCGGTCGACGGCCGCGGGCACGCCCGGTGCGCGGGTGGCGCCGGCCGCCGGCCCGCCGGGTTCCGGTGCTCGATCCTCCATGGCTGTCTCCTCTCGTCGTCCCGGCGTCGTCGACGTGTCCGTCTTGCAGGTGGGATCCGGTCGTGCAGGTGGGTGACGTCGGCGGCCTGGAGGGTTCGGTTGATCCTGGTCGTGTCCTGTCGATCGAGTCAGGGCCTGTCGATGCGTCGAGGCGTAGCGCCGAGGTGAGGGTCCGGTCGACGCCGACGGGATCCTCGGGTCGGCTCCCGGCGGGCGCCTCAGCGATGCGCTCGACGTCCGCCAGCCGCCGGTCCCGGTCGGCGGCGCGCGCGGCCGTCCGGCACGCAGTCGCGTCCAGCCCGGGGACCGGACCGTGTACCTCCCCTCGCGCCCGGCCCCGCTGCTGCTCACGAGGCCGGCGGCGTCGAGGTCGGCGAGGTGCTCGGCCACTGCCTGTCGAGGAACAGTGGGTCGTTCGGCCTGTGTGGTCGCGGTGGCCTCGGCGCCGCGGGTCTGCACCCAGGTCTGCCCGGTCCCGTGGACGCAGGCTGCTCCGCGGGGACGCGTCATCGCCGGAGCGGGGTGGGTGGTCGGCAACACGGAACGAGCGTGCCGCCGGTCGCTGCGTGCACCGAGCCGGCCGCCGTCACGTCGTCCGATTCCCTGGGATCCCTGTCCGCCGGACGCCACCCGCCCGGCTCCGGTGGCGTCGCTGCCGGCCTCGACCCGACGTCGGCCTCCGTGGAGGAGGACCACGGCGCCGAACCCGGTCGGGGACGGGTCCTCCCTTCCGAGCCACACCTGCGCGCTCAGCCGGTGGCAGCGCCGAACCACGTGGGCAGCTGGTCGAGCAGGTCCGTCTGATCCTCGCCGACCCACGCCGCGTGGCCGTCCGGCCGCAGCAGCACGGCGGGCACGTCCAGTTCCTCGCTGACGCCGACGACGTGGTCGACCCGATCTGCCCACCCCGCCACCGAGAGCCGGCCGGCCTGGTCGAGGAGCAGTCCGCGGCCGCCGTGCAGCAGCTCGTAGAGGCGCCCCTGCCCCAGCCCCACGTCCGGCATCCGGCGGCCGAGCAGTTCGTGGCCGCCGCCGAAGTCGTAGCGGATCCCGATCGCGGTGGTCTTCTCGATCAGGTACCGGTTCACCTCCTCGAGGTCCATCAGTTCCGACACCAGCCGGCGCACCGCCTGGGGCCCCGGCTCGGTGGACAGGAGCTCGGCCTGCGCCCGGGTGGTGTCCAGCACGTCGGCGGCCACCGGGTGCCGTTCGGTGTGGTAGCTGTCCAGCAGCCCCTCCGGGGCCCAGCCGTTGACTTCGGCGGCCAGTTTCCAGCCCAGGTTGAACGCGTCCTGGAGCCCGAGGTTGAGGCCCTGGCCGCCGGTCGGCGGGTGGACGTGTGCAGCGTCGCCGGCGAGCAGCACGTGGCCGGTCCGGTACCGCTCGGCCAGCCGGGTGGCATCCCCGAAGCGGGACAGCCAGCGCGGGGAGTGCACGCCGAAGTCGGTGCCGGCGACCACCTGCAGGCGCTGCCGGACCTCCTCGAGGGTCGGGGGGACCGAGCGGTCCTCGGTCACCCTCTCGGCCGGCACGACGACGCGGTACAGGCCCTCTCCCGAGGGGCCGACACCGAACCCCTTCTGGGTCCTGCGGACCTCGGTCACCACGGCAGTCACCTCCTCCGGCGGCGCGGTGACCTCCACCTCGCCCGACAGCCACTCGCGCGTGGCCGGCTCGCCGGGGAAGGGGACCCCGAGGAGTCCGCGCACCGTGCTGCGGCCCCCGTCGCAGCCGACGAGATGGCGCGAGCGCAGCTGCGTGCCGTCGGCCAGCTCGGCGGTCACCCCGTGGTCGTCCTGGCTCAGTCCGACCAGTTCGCAGCCGCGCCGGATCTCGACGCCGAGCTCGACGGCGTGCTCGGTCAGCAGGCGTTCCGTGGTGGGCTGCGGGATGCCGAGGACGTACGGATGGGCGGTGTCCAGCCGGTCCGGCGCGGGCTTGCTGATGCCGGCGAAGCCCCCGATCGGGTACTGCGTGCCGGAGGCGAGGAACCGGTCCAGCAGCCCCCGCTGGTCCAGCACCTCGATGCTGCGGGCGTGCAGGCCGAGGGCTCGGACGACCCGGGTCGGCTCCGCGTCCCTCTCCAGGACGAGCGCGTGCACGCCCTGCAACCGCAACTCGCAGGCCAGCATCACACCGGTCGGTCCGCCGCCGGCGATGACCACGTCGATCATGGGATCCCCCTCCGACGAGGTGCGTCTCGGCCCGCGTGCAGTCCGGCGGATCGCCGGCTCGCGAGACCGGCACCCCGCGACGGGCACTCCTGCAGGAGTCGACCTCGGCCGTGCGATCCTGCGGCCCGCCCCGGGTCTTGCCGCAAGCCCCGGGGCGCGCTATAGCTTGGAAGTGGCAGGGAGGGCGGACCTCCTCGCCTCGTCGTCCGTGGCGGATCGGTCCCGAACCGCACGCCACCTCAGGACTCGCCGTGGGAGTGGGTTCGGGCGGCGGCGACAGTCCTCCGGTGCGCGCGCCGGTGCTGCGTCTGCGCCGTGCCCTCAGGGTCGGCCGGCGGGCGGGTCGGCTGTGGCGGACGTGCCGAGGAGGGCTCCGGCGAGGAGGTGCTGCCGGTGCAGCTCTGCTGCTTCGATCAGCTGCTGCTCGTCCCCGGCGAGGAAGGCGTCGAGCATGAGTTGGTGCTCCGCCTGCAGGGCCTTCTGCCCGGTCTCGTCCAGCCTGTTCGCCGCACGGTAGGTCTCGGTGGCGTCCCACAGGCCGTCGAGCAGACGGATGAGGCGCGGCATGCCGCAGGCGGCGAGGACGACGGCGTGGAACCGCCGGCCGTTGTCGCTGAAGGCGTTGACCTGTCCCCGGGCGAGCGCGTCCTCGGCCGCCGCGCAGGCCTCGTGGGCCGCCGCGCGGTCGGCGTCCGTGGCGCTCGCCACCGCTCGCCGCAGGGCCTCGTCCTCCAGCAGCGCGCGCAGGTAGTAGATCTCCTCGAGCTCCTCAGCGGTCAGGCTCGGGACGGCGAAGCCCACGTGGGGTCGATGCGTCACCAGCCCCTCGCCCTCGAGGATCATGAGGGCCTCGCGGACCGGGATCCGGCTGACTCCCAGGGCCGCCGCCACTGCGTCGACCCGGATCACGGTCCCCGGCGGCAGCTCTCCGTCGTTGATCCGGCGCCGCAGCTCCTGGAGGACGGCCTCCTGCATGGTCTGCGGTCGGAACGTGGTCACCACCTGCCACCTCGCTCTGCTGGCGTACGTGGCAGGTAGTGTCCCTCCTCCGGGTCGTCAGTGATGCCCTGGATTCGCCTGGTGGGCGCGCCAGCCACCGCAGTCGGAGATGTCGACGAGCCCTTCCCCCCGGGCGTGCACCTCGGGACGCAGCGCGACGGCCAGGCTGGCCGACCCGTCGGCGAGCTCGATCACGGCGAGTTCCAGCTCGGGGGGCTCCACGGGCATGAACTCGTCGCGGACGGCCTCCAGGGGCAGCGCGTACAGCTCGCCGGGAACGGAGACCCCACCCTCGGCGACCGGCCACAGGGCCGGGAAGCCGCCCTCGCAGGCGTAGAAGCGGTAGCGCGGAGCGGTCCGCACCTCACCGAGGAACGTGTACTGCGCGATGCTGGGGTGCACGCGACCACCGCGCATGCCCTCACCGTTGAGGAAGAGGGGGACGGGAACGGTCCCCTGGGACCGAGCTGGTGCTGTCACGTGGTGGTTCCTCCTCGTCGTCGGCCACCCAGTCGGCGGCGACTCGCACGGCCGGCCGCTGAGCGGCAGGGGCCTCCTTCAGTCGAGCAGTTGCATCTCCTCGAGGTCGAGCGCGGAGACGGCGGTGGGCGCGTGCTCACCCGTGCTGGCCAGCTCCTCGAACTCCACGACCTTGTCCAGCTCGGTGCCCATCGAGATGTTGGTGACGCGCTCGAGGATGATCTCCACGACCACCGGCACGCGGTGCTCGACCAGCAGCTTCCTGGCCTCCTCCAGGGCGGGGCCGATCTGGTCCGGCTCGTGCACCCTCAGCGCCTTGCAGCCCAGCCCCTCGGCGACCTTGACGTGGTCCACGCCGTAGCCGCCGAGCTCGGGGGAGTTGACGTTGTCGAAGGCCAGTTGGACGGCGTAGTCCATGTCGAAGGCGCGCTGCGCCTGCCGGATCAGCCCCAGGTACGAGTTGTTCACCACCACCTGGACGTAGGGCAGGTTGAACTGGGCCCCGACCGCCAGCTCCTCGATGAGGAACTGGAGGTCGTAGTCGCCGGAGAGCGCCACCACCGTGGCGTCCGGGTCGGCGACGCAGACGCCGAGGGCCGCGGGCACGGTCCAGCCCAGGGGCCCGGCCTGGCCGGCGTTGATCCAGTGGCGGGGCCGGTAGACGTGCAGGAACTGGCCGCCGGCGATCTGCGAGAGGCCGATGGTGCTGACGTAGCGGGTGTCCCTCCCGAACGCCTTGTTCATCTCCTCGTACACCCGCTGCGGCTTGATCGGGACGTCGTCGAAGTGGGTGCGGCGCAGCAGGGTCCGCTTGCGCCGGGCGCAGTCCGCGACCCAGCCGCTGCGGTCGGGCAGGTGCCCGGCCGCCTGCCGCTCCCGGGCCACCTCGACGAGGAGCCGCAGCGCCGCTCCGGCGTCGGAGACGATGCCGAGGTCGGGGGTGAACACCCGCCCGATCTGGGTCGGCTCGATGTCGACGTGGACGAACGTGCGCCCGCGGGTGTAGGTCTCCAGCCCGCCGGTGTGCCGGTTGGCCCACCGGTTGCCGATGCCGAGCACGAGGTCCGAGGCCAGCAGGTTCTCGTTGCCGTAGCGCTGCGACGTCTGCAGCCCGGCCATGCCGGCCTGCAGCCGGTGGTCGTCGGGGATCGTGCCCCAGCCCATCAGCGTCGGGACGACCGGGACGTCGACCAGCTCGGCGAACTCCACCAGCAGGTCGGCGGCGTCGGCGTTGACGATCCCCCCACCGGCGACGACCAGCGGCCGCTCGGCGGCGGCGAGCAGGTCGAGCGCCTTCTCGATCTGGGCGCGGGTGGCCTGCGGCTTGTAGACCGGCAGCGGCTCGTAGGCGTCGACGTCGAACTCGATCTCGGCCATCTGCACGTCGAAGGGCAGGTCGATCAGCACCGGGCCGGGCCGGCCGGAGCGCATGAGGTGGAAGGCCTGCTGGAAGGCGCGCGGCACCTGCGCCGGCTCCAGGACGGTCGTCGCCATCTTGGTGACCGGCGCGGCGATCGCGGCGATGTCGACGGCCTGGAAGTCCTCCTTGTGCAGCCGGGCGGTCGGCGCCTGGCCGGTGATGCACAGGATCGGGATGGAGTCGCCGGAGGCCGAGTACAGCCCGGTGATCATGTCGGTGCCGGCCGGCCCGGACGTGCCGATGCAGACGCCGATGTTGCCGGCCTCGGCCCGGGTGTAGCCCTCGGCCATGTGCGAGGCGCCCTCGACGTGCCGGGCGAGCACGTGGGAGATGGTGCCGTTCTCGCGGAGCGCGGCGTAGAGCGGGTTGATCGCCGCTCCGGGCACGCCGAAGGCGTGCGTCACGCCTTCCCGCTGCAGGACCTGCACCGCGGCCTGGATGGCCCTCATGCGAGGCATGGGTCTCCTGTCTCCGGGGCCCGGTGGCCGGGCCCCGCGTCGTCTCGTGGGGTGTCGGGAGGAGCGGTCAGGCGCGGCCGGACAGCTGCTCGACGAGCTTGAGCAGCGCCGAGTGGTCGAGTGCGCCGTCGCCCTGGGCCTTCAGGCTGGCGACGAGCTGGGCGACGACCGCCCCGAGCGGGATGACCACCCCGGCCTCGCGGGCGGCGGAGGTCACGATGCCCAGGTCCTTGTGGTGCAGCTCGATGCGGAACCCGGGCGTGAAGTCCCGGCGGAGCATCGCCGCCGCCTTGCGGTCGAGGATCGCGTTGCCGGCCAGGCCCCCGGCGAGGACCTGCACCGCGGCGTCGGTGTCCACGCCGTGGGCCTCGAGGAAGACGATGGCCTCCGCGACGAGCTCGATGGTGCCGGCGACGATGAGCTGGTTGGCCGCCTTGACCGTCTGGCCGGAGCCGGCCGGCCCCACGTGCACGATCGTCCTGCCGACCGCCTCGAGGACGGGCCGGCTGTCGGCGAAGTCCTCCGGGCTGCCGCCGACCATGATCGAGAGGGTCCCGTCGATCGCGCCCTGCTCGCCGCCGCTCACCGGGGCGTCGAGGACGCGGACCCCGCGCTCGCGGCCCACCTCGGCGACCCGCTTCGCGACGTCCGGGCGGATCGAGCTCATGTCGACGTGCAGGGTCCCTGGCTTGACCAGGCCGTAGAAGCCGTCCTCGCCGATGGTGACCGCCTCGACGTCCGGGGAGTCGGGGACCATGGTGACGACGACGTCGGCGTCCCGCACCGCCTCCGCGAGGCTGCCGGCTGCACGCCCGCCCCGGTCGACGAGCCGCTGGACGGGCTCGGGGCTGCGGTTGTGGCCGATGACGTCGAAGCCGGCCGTGACCAGGTTGGCGGCCATCGGGCCGCCCATGATGCCGAGGCCGATGAAGGTGACCGTCGTCATGTGAGCACGTCCTCCCGGTCGGGGTGGTGAGCAGTCGTGGAGGTCCTCGTTCAGGCGGCGGGACTGCGCAGCCAGCCGAAGCTGTCGGCGGACGCGCCGCTGGGCACGTACTCCAGCCCGACCCAGCCGTCGTAACCGGCGTCCGCGAGCCGGCCGAGGTACCGGTCGAGGTCGAGCTCCCCGGTGCCGGGCTCGTGCCGGCCGGGCGCGTCGGCGATCTGCACGTGCGCGACCCGCGAGCCGTACGTGGCGACCACCCGGTCGAGGTCCTCACCGTTGACGGCCAGGTGGTAGAGGTCGCAGAGGAAGCCCAGGCTCGTCACCCCGGTCTCCTCGGCGACGCGGTCGATCACCCCGACGGCGTCCGCGGCGGTCCGCAGCGGGTACCGGGGCGCGCCGCTGACCGGCTCGACGAGGACCGTGCCGCCGACCCGGCTCGCGGCCCGTCCGGCCAGTGCGAGGTTCTCCACCGCGAGGGCGTCCTGCTCCTCCGGCCGGGCGTCGTCGACCCGGTTGCCGTAGAGCGCGTTGAAGGCGCGGCAGCCGAGCTGCTCGCCGATCCCGACGGTGACGTCGACGTTGTCCCGGAACTCCGAGGAGCGCGCGGGCCAGGACACCAGCCCCCGGTCCCCGCCCGGCATGTCGCCGGCGGAGAAGTTGAGCCCGACCAGACCGACACCGGCGTCGCGGACGGCGCGGACGAAGGCGTCGACGTCGGGGTCGGAGGGCAGGGTCACCGGGAACGGCCACCAGAACTCGACGGCGTCGAACCCGGCCTGCTTCGCCGCCGCCGGGCGCTCCAGCAGTGGGAGCTCGGTGAAGAGAATGGAGCAGTTGACCTCGTACTGGAGGGGGCTGGCGACCATCACTTCTTCCATGGTTCGGTCGGGACGAGGGACCCGCGACGAGTTGTGTCGTCGGCATCGCGAACGCCTGCGGGAATTGCTGTCCGGACATTAAGTACGGTGCGGAGCGCGGTCAACGGCCGATCCCGCTGCGAGGGTCGATATATCGGATATCTGGAATTGGTCCCCTGGATCCGTCCCGGCGAGAGTATTTCGTATATCGCACGGGATCTCGTTGACCGGGTCCATTCACGCTCCTAGCGTCCCCCGGCACTGCACCGTCCCTCGGTGCGCCGAGCCCCTGCCCGGGAGGTCCCGTGGACGCCGTGACACCGGACCGCCACCCCTCCCGCGCCCGGGACCCGACCGGGCGTCCCTCCTCCGTCCGGCCCGGCCGGGGACCGCAGCAGGAACGGCAGGGGTGAGGAGGCAGGCCTGGTGGTGCGCAGCGTCGGCACAGACCTTGCGCACGAGCAACGGGGACGACCACTCCGCCCGGCGGAGACAGCCGACCGCTCAACGAGGAGCGCCATGTCCACCACAGCCCCACCCGCGGCGCCGGGCAAGCGCCGCAAGCACCCCGTCGACGAGGTCCCTCCCGCGGGGAAGCTCGCGGTCTACGGCATCCAGCACCTGCTCGCCTTCTACGCCGGCGCGGTGATCGTGCCGATCCTGCTGGCCGGCGCCATCGGGCTTTCCGACCGCGAGCTCATCCACCTGATCAACGCGGACCTGTTCACCTGCGGTATCGCGTCGATCATCCAGTCGGTCGGCTTCCGGAAGGTCGGCGTCCGCCTGCCGCTGCTGCAGGGCGTCACCTTCACCGCGGTCTCGCCGATGATCGCCATCGGGCTGGCTGCCGGCGGCGGGACCGAGGGGCTGCTCGTCATCTACGGCGCGGTCATCGTCGCCGGGCTGTTCACCTTCGCCATCGCCCCGTACTTCAGCCGCCTCATCCGCTTCTTCCCCCCGGTGGTCACCGGGTCGGTGATCACGATCATCGGCATCGCGCTGCTCCCAGTGGCCGCGGCCGACGCCGTCGGCGGCGCGGCCGATCCGGACCCGGGCAACGCGCGCAACCTCGCGTACGCGCTGGGCACCCTGGCCCTGATCGTGCTCATGCAGCGGTTCTTCCGCGGCTTCCTGGCGACGGTCGCCGTCCTGGTCGGCCTGGTCGTGGGCACGCTGACCGCGTGGGCGCTCGGTGACGCCAACTTCGGTGCGGTCGCGGACTCCTCGTGGGTCGGCGTCACGACGCCCTTCTACTTCGGCTGGCCGAAGTTCAGCCTGGCGGCCATCGTGTCGATGATCGTCGTCATGCTGATCACCGCGGTGGAGACGACGGGTGACGTGTTCGCCACCGGCGAGATCGTCGACAAGCGGGTGGGCCGCAAGGACATCGCAGCGGCGCTGCGGGCCGACGGCCTGTCGACCACCATCGGCGGCGTCCTCAACTCCTTCCCCTACACCTGCTTCGCCGAGAACGTCGGGCTCGTGCGCCTCACCCAGGTGAAGAGCCGCTGGGTCGTCGCCGCGGCGGGCGGCTTCATGATCCTCGTCGGCCTGGTGCCCAAGGCCGGTGCCGTAGTGGCCGGCATCCCGCACCCCGTGCTCGGCGGGGCGGCGCTGGCGATGTTCGCGACCGTGGCGGTCGTCGGCATCCAGACGCTGGGCCGGGTGGACTTCAACGACCACCGCAACGTGGTCATCGTCGCCACCAGCCTGGGGCTGGCGCTGCTGGTCACCGTCCAACCGGGGATCGCCGAGGCGGTGCCGTCGTGGGCGCAGATCATCCTCGGCAGCGGCATCACGCTGGGCAGCATCACCGCGATCGGCCTCAACGCCGTCTTCCACCACATCGGGCGCCCGCACGGCGCCGCCGTCGCGGGCTTCCCGGGGCACGGGCAGGTCCGGCTGCAGGACGTCAACGCGATGAGCCGCGACGAGTTCGTCGCCACCTTCGGCCGGCTGTTCCAGGGCCCGACGTGGGTGGTGGAGAACGCCTACACGCAGCGGCCGTTCCGGGACACCGCCTCGCTGCGGCTCGCCTTCCAGGAGGCCCTGTTCGCGGCCACGCCGGAGCAGCAGCGGCAGCTGATGGACGCCTACCCGGCGCTGGGCAGCGACACGGTCGCCGAGGGGACGGCGGGGGAGCAGTCCACCCTCGACCAGGCGACCGCGGGCCTCACCCGGCTGACCGACGAGGACCACGTGGCCTTCCGCGAGGTGACCACCGCATACCGGGAGAGGTTCGGCTTCCCGCTGATCGTGTGCGTCCGCGACAACCCCAGCCGGGAGCGGATCCTCGAGCAGGGCCGGGTCCGCATGCAGAACTCGCCCATCCAGGAGCACGCGGCCGCGCTCATCGAGATCGCGAAGATCGCCGGGCACCGGTTCGACGACCTGGTGGCCGACGCCAACCCGATCCACAGCGCGCGGACCCAGCGCTACGGCGCGACCGCGCTGTAACCAGCACGCGGGAGGCTGGAGGTGACCTCCGGCCCCGGCCGGGCGGCGGACCGCCGCCCGGCCGGTCCGAGACAGACAGGAGCAGCAGCGATGCAGTCGCCAGCCGTCACCGTGAACGGGCGGTCGATCCCGCTCGACGGCGCCACGCCGCACACCACCGCGCTCGACTGGCTGCGGGCGCAGGGACTGGTCGGGTGCAAGGAGGGCTGCGCCGAGGGGGAGTGCGGGGCCTGCTCCGTCCTCGTCGCGCGGCCCGGGAGGGCCACCCCCACGCGGTGGACGGCCCTCAACGCCTGCCTGGTCCCCATCGCCGCCTTCGCCGGGCAGGAGCTGGTGACCGCCGAGGGCCTGGGCACCCCGGACGCGCTGCACCCCGTCCAGCGGGAGATGGCCGAGCGGGGCGGCTCGCAGTGCGGGTACTGCACCCCCGGCTTCGTCTGCAGCATGGCGGCGGAGTACTACCGCGCCGACCGTGCCCCGGCCGCGGCCTCCGACGGCCACGGAGGCGGCGGCCCGGACCACCTGCACGGCCCGAACGGGTTCGACCTGCACGCCCTCAGCGGCAACCTCTGCCGCTGCACGGGCTACCGGCCCATCCGCGACGCCGCTTTCGCCCTCGGCGCCCCGGAGGACGACGACCGGCTGGCGGCCCGGCGTCGCCAGCCGCCACCGGAGGTGCCCGCCACCCGCGTCACCGCCGGCGGGGCGGAGTTCGTCCGGCCGTCCGGGCTCGCCGAGGCGCTGAGCCTGCTGGCCGAGCGGCCCGAGGCGCTGCTCGTCGCCGGGTGCACCGACACGGGCGTCGAGGTCAACCTGCGCGGGCAGCGCGCGCCGCTGGTGGTGGCGATCGACCAGCTGCCGGAGCTGCGCGGCTTCGACACCACGGAGTCCGCGGTCGAGATCGGTGCGGCGCTGAGCCTGTCGGAGGTCGAGGAGCGGCTCGGCGGCCGGCTCCCGCTGCTCGACCAGGTCTTCCCCCAGTTCGCCTCGCGGCTGATCCGCAACGGCGCCACGATCGGCGGAAACCTCGGCACCGGCTCGCCCATCGGCGACACCACGCCGGCGCTGCTGGCGCTCGAGGCCACCGTCGTCCTCGCCTCGCTCCACGGCGAGCGCGAGGTGCCGCTGGCCGACTACTTCACCGGGTACCGCCGCAGCGTGCGGCGAGCCGACGAGCTGATCCGCGCCGTGCGGGTGCCGCTGCCCCCCGCCGGGCTGGCCGCCTTCCACAAGGTGGCCAAGCGGCGCTTCGACGACATCTCCAGCGTCGCGATCGCCTTCGCCCTCGACGTGCGCGGCGGCGTCGTGCGGCGGGCGCGGATCGGCCTGGGCGGGGTGGCCGCCACGCCGGTGCGCGCCCGGGCCACCGAGGAGGCCCTCGCCGACCGGCCGTGGGACGCCGACACGGTGCGGGAGGTGGCCGCGGTGCTGGCCGCCGAGGGCACCCCGCTCGACGACCACCGGTCCAGCGCCGCCTACCGGTCAGCGATGTTGGGCCAGGCCCTGCACCGGCTGTTCGCCGAGAACCCGACCCCCCTGGAGGTGGGGACGTGAGCGAGCTTGCGAGCTCACCGATGAGCACAGCAGCGCCGCGAACGCGGCCGACGAGCGCCAGCGAGGAGGACAAGTGAGCGCGCTGTCCGAGCGGCCGGCCGAGCCGGTCGTGGGCCGAGCCGTGCCGCACGAGAGCGCCGCCCTGCACGTCACCGGCCGGGCCCTCTACACCGACGACCTGGTGGGGCGCACCAAGGACGTGCTGCACGCCTGGCCCGTGCAGGTCATGCACGCGCACGCCCGCGTGACCGCGCTGCGCACCGAGCCGGCCTCCGCCGTCCCCGGCGTCGTCCGGGTGCTCACCGCCGCGGACGTCCCCGGGGTCAACGACGCCGGGGTCAAGCACGACGAGCCGCTGTTCCCCGACGAGGTCATGTTCTACGGCCACGCCGTCTGCTGGGTGCTCGGCGAGACCATCGAGGCCGCCCGGCTCGGTGCGGAGGCGGTCGAGGTCGAGGTCGAGCCGCTGCCCGCGCTGGTGACCGTCCAGGAGGCGATCGCCGCGGGCAGCTTCCAGGGCGGTCAGCCGCGCCTGGAACGCGGCGACGTCGAGGCCGGCCTCGCCGGCGCGGCGCACGTGTTCAGCGGCGAGCTGGAGTTCGCCGGCCAGGAGCACTTCTACCTGGAGACGCACTGCTCGCTGGCGCACGTCGACGAGAACGGGCAGGTGTTCGTGCAGAGCAGCACGCAGCACCCGTCGGAGACCCAGGAGATCGTGGCCCACGTGCTCGGGCTGACCAACTCGCAGGTCACCGTGCAGTGCCTGCGGATGGGCGGCGGCTTCGGCGGCAAGGAGATGCAGCCGCACGGCTTCGCCGCGATCGCCGCCCTGGGCGCCACGCTCACCGGCCGGCCGGTCCGGCTGCGGCTCAACCGGTCGCAGGACATGACCATGTCGGGCAAGCGGCACGGGTTCGCCGCCCGGTGGCGGGTGGGCTTCGACGAGTCCGGCCGCCTGCAGGCGCTGGACGCCACGTTGACCTCGGACGGCGGCTGGAGCCTCGACCTGTCCGAGCCGGTGCTGGCCCGGGCGCTGTGCCACGTCGACAACGCCTACTGGATCCCGAACGTCCGGGTGAACGGCCGGATCGCCAAGACCAACAAGACCTCGCAGACGGCGTTCCGCGGGTTCGGCGGTCCGCAGGGCATGCTGGTGATCGAGGACGTCCTGGGCCGCTGCGCGCCGCTGCTCGGGCTCGATGCGGCCGAGCTGCGGCGCCGCAACTTCTACACCGCGGGCCGGACGACGCCCTACGGGCAGCCGGTGCGCCACCCCGAGCGGCTGGCGACCATCTGGCGGGAGCTGCTCGAGACGAGCGACGTCGCCGGACGGCAGCGGGAGATCGAGGAGTTCAACGCCACCCACCCGCACCGCAAGCGGGGTCTGGCGGTCACGCCGGTCAAGTTCGGCATCTCGTTCAACCTGACGGCGTTCAACCAGGGCGGCGCGCTCGTGCACGTCTACAAGGACGGGTCGGTGCTGATCAACCACGGCGGCACCGAGATGGGCCAGGGCCTGCACACCAAGATGCTGCAGGTCGCGGCGACCACGCTCGGGGTCCCGCTGTCCCGGGTCCGGCTGGCGCCGACGCGCACCGACAAGGTGCCCAACACGTCGGCCACGGCGGCGAGCTCCGGTGCCGACCTCAACGGGGCGGCGGTCAAGAACGCCTGCGAGCAGATCCGCGGGCGCCTGGCGCAGGTCGCCGCGGAGCGGCTCGGGATCAGCCCCGCCGACGTCCGCTTCGACGACGGCCAGGTGCACGGCATCGCGTTCGCCAGCGACCGGCTCGCGTGGGAGGAGGTCGTCACGGCGGCCTACTTCCAGCGCGTCCAGCTGTGGGCCGCGGGTTTCTACCGGACGGAGGGCCTGCACTGGGACTCGTCGCGGATGCAGGGCGAGCCGTTCAAGTACTTCGCCTACGGCGCCGCGGCGGCGGAGGTCGAGGTCGACGGGTTCACCGGGGCCTACCGCACCCTGCGGGTCGACATCGTGCACGACGTCGGCGACTCGCTGTCGCCGCTGGTGGACCTGGGGCAGATCGAGGGCGGCTTCGTGCAGGGCGCCGGGTGGCTCACCCTCGAGGACCTGCGCTGGGAGGAGCGCGAGGGCCCGCACCACGGGCGGCTGGCCACGCAGGCGGCCAGCACCTACAAGCTGCCGAGCTTCTCGGAGATGCCCGAGGAGTTCAACGTGCGGCTGCTGCGCAACGCGACCGAGGAGGGCGCGGTGTACGGCTCCAAGGCCGTCGGCGAGCCGCCGCTGATGCTCGCCTTCTCCGTCCGCGAGGCGCTGCGCCAGGCCGCTGCCGCGTTCGGGCCGCCCGGGCTCAGCGTCGACCTGGCCTCGCCCGCGACGCCGGAAGCCGTCTACTGGGCCGTCGAGCAGGCCCGTCGGAGCACCGAGCACGGTCACGTCGACGAGGGTGCCCCCGGCGTCCTCCCCGACCAGCCGGGCCCGGACGCGCCGCCCATGGTGCCGTTCTCCGAGCGCGCCCAGCACCTGATGACCCGCACGTGAGGGAGCGGTCGTGGAGTGGACGAAGGCGGTCGAGGAGCTGCGCGCCGGCCGGCGCCGCGGCGTGCTGGTCACGGTGGCGGCGGTCCGCGGGCACGCCCCCCGCGAGGCCGGCGCCAAGATGGTCGTCGCCGCCGACCGCACCTGGTGCTCGGTCGGCGGCGGCAACCTCGAGGCGGTGGCGGTGGCCCGGGCGCGCCAGCTGCTCGACACCAGGGCGTCGCAGCCCGAGCTGCTGACCGTCGCGCTGTCGGACAAGGCCCCGTACCAGCACGGCGTCCAGTGCTGCGGGGGAGAGGTGACGCTGCTGCTGGAGCCGCTGCCGGTCGCGCCGGCGGTCGCCGTCTTCGGCATCGGGCACGTCGGGCTGGAGCTGGCGCGGATCCTCGCCCGGCGCGACCTGGACCTGCACCTGGTCGACTCGCGCCCGGAGCAGGTCGCCGACGAGCGGCTGGCCGTGCTGGCCGACGCGGTGGCGACGGTGCACGTGCACCACGTGCCGGTGCTGCCGGAGCTGGTGCTGGCCGAGCTGCCGCCCGGTGCGCACGTGCTGGTCATGACGCACGACCACGCCGAGGACGCCGCCCTCTGCGACGCCGCGCTGCGCACCCCCGGTCTGGGCTCCATCGGGCTCATCGGCTCGGCGGCGAAGTGGTCCCGCTTCCGGCGCAAGCTCGCCGACGAGGGCCACCCGGACGAGGCGATCGACCGGATCACCACACCGATCGGGCTGCCCGGGCTCACCGGCAAGGACCCCGCCACCATCGCGATCAGCGTGGCCGCCGCGCTGGTGGCGACGCTCGAGCGGGAGGCGGAGGGGGCGGACGGCGCGCAGGCCGCCGCGGACGGTGGACGGATCCCGGCCCCGGGAGCACCGTCGTGACGCTCTACCGGGGCACGGTCCTCGACACCCCCGTCGACCCGTTCACGGGAGGGGTGCTCCGCGCCGACGCCGACGCCGGGCTGTTGGTGCGCGATGGGACGATCGAGGTCCGGGGCGGCTTCGCCGAGCTGCGCGCGCGGCACCCCGGCGAGGAGGTCGTCGACCTCCGCGGCGGGCTGGTGCTGCCGGGCTTCGTCGACACCCACGTCCACTTCCCGCAGGTCCGGGCCATCGGCGGGCTGGGCATGCCGCTGCTGGACTGGCTCTCCAGGTGCGCCCTCCCCGAGGAGGCGCGGCTGGCCGACCCGGGGTACGCCCGAGCCGTCGCGGCGGAGTTCGTCAGCGGGCTGGTGCAGGCGGGCACGACGACGGCCCTGGTGTTCGGCGCCCACTTCGCCTCGGCGGTCGACGCGCTGTTCGCCGAGGCCGCCCGGACCGGCCTGCGGATCACCAGCGGTCTGGTCGTCAGCGACCGGCTGCTGCGCGACGAGCTCCACACGACGCCGCAGCGCTCCTACGACGAGGGGCTCGCCCTGGCCCGGCGCTGGCACGGCGTGGGGGCCAACCGCTACGCCGTCATCCCGCGGTTCTCGCTGTCGTGCGGCGACCCCCTCCTGCAGTCGTGCGCGTCCCTGCTCACCGACGTCGAGGGGGCGTGGTTCACCTCGCACGTCAACGAGAACGTCCGGGAGATCGCCGCCGTCGCCGAGCTCTTCGACGGCAGCCGGTACCTGGACACCTACGACCGGCACGGGCTCATCGGCCGACGCAGCGTGCTGGCGCACAACGTGCACCCCTCGGACGACGAGCTGACGTGCCTGGCCGCCCGGGGCGCGAGCGTCGCCCACTGCCCGACCAGCAACGCGGCCCTCGGCAGCGGGCTCTTCCCGCTCGCCCGCCACCTGGCCCACGGCGTCCGGGTGGCGCTCGGCTCCGACGTCGGCGCCGGCACGGGGTTCTGCCTGCTCAAGGAGGGACTGCAGGCCTACTTCGTGCAGCAGCTGCTCGGGGAGGACGGCGCGGAGCTGACGTCGACCCACCTGCTGCACCTCGCGACCGCCGCCGGAGCCGACGTGCTGGGGCTCCGGGACGAGACCGGCGACCTCGGAGCCGGGCGGCGCTTCGACGCCGTGTGGCTGCGGCCCCCCGCGGGCACGACCCTCGACGTGGCGCTGCGCCACGCGGCGGACCCCGAGGACGCACTGGCCAAGGCGTTCGTGCTGGGCTCACCGGCCGACATCGACACGGTGTGGGTGGACGGCCGGCCGTGCCGGACCAGGTACCCCGTCGCGTGACGTCCGCGCGGGTGCGGTAGGCGGGGAGGTCCACGGCGTCGACCGCCGGGCGGACACCGCGAGTGCGCACCACTCCTCCCGTGGTGCGCACGGGCCGAGCGCAATTGCACGACCGTTCCTCGTGAATTCGGCTGCCGGAACGCCGGGTCCGTCCCGACGAGCGCGGCGGAGGGTATATCGGATACCGGGACCGCCAATGCCGAACGCAATTCGACGGCGCGCAGTATGTCGTATATCCAGCCCGGGCCCATTGACCGGGGCGCACGCCCACTCCTAGCGTTCCGGACAACGGACAGGCGTTTCGACGGGTCCGGGAAGCGTGCGATCGGCACCCGGTGCCGGTGCTCCCGCACCCCTCTCCGCCGCCGGTCGTCCGTGCTCGGACCACTCCACCGCTCTCTTCCCTCGGCAACGGGAGGCCTCGTGACCCCGTACGACACGGTCCTGCGCGCTCGCCGTCTCGTGACGGCCGGGCGCGAGCAGGCCGGCTGCGTCGGGGTCACCGACGGTCGCATCGCCGCCGTCGAGCCGCTGGGGTCCGGTCTGGAGGGACGACGCGTCGTCGAGCTCGGTGCGGACGTCGTCCTGCTCCCCGGCCTGGTCGACGCCCACGTGCACGTCAACGAACCCGGCCGCACCGAGTGGGAGGGGTTCGCGTCGGCGACGCGGGCGGCTGCTGCCGGAGGCGTCACCACGATCCTGGACATGCCGCTCAACAGCATCCCGCCGACGGTGGACGTGGCCGCGCTGGAGGTGAAGCGCAAGAGCGCCCTCGGCCAGGTCTCCGTCGACGTCGGCTTCTGGGGGGGCGCCGTCCCCGGGAACCTGGGAGAGCTGACCGCGCTGCACGCCGCGGGCGTCTTCGGCTTCAAGTGCTTCCTGGCGCACTCGGGTGTCGAGGAGTTCCCCCCGCTGCGTCCTGCGGACCTCGAGGACTACCTGCGGGTCCTGCGGACCGTCGACGGGCTGCTCATCGTCCACGCCGAGGACGGCGACGTGATCGAGCAGGCCCCCAGCGTGCACAGCGACGACTACCGCGACTTCCTGTCCTCACGGCCACGGGTGGCGGAGGACCGTGCCATCGGCCGGGTCATCGACGCCGCCCGGGCCACGGGTGGCCGGGCGCACATCCTGCACCTCTCCAGCAGCGACGCCCTCCCGCTGATCGCCGAGGCGCGCCGCGACGGCGTCCGGATCACCGCCGAGACCTGCCCGCACTACCTGACGTTCGCGGCCGAGGAGATCCCCGCCGGGGCGACGCAGTTCAAGTGCTGCCCGCCCATCCGGGAGGCGGCCAACCGCGAGCTGCTGTGGCAGGGACTCGCCGACGGGACCATCGACTGCATCGTCTCCGACCACTCGCCGTGCACCCCGGAGCTCAAGCGGCTCGACCTGGGCGACTTCGCGCAGGCGTGGGGCGGCATCTCCTCCCTGCAGCTCGGTCTCTCCGACGTGTGGACCGAGGCCCGGCGCCGCGGCTTCTCCCTCGCCGACGTCGTGCGCTGGATGGCCGAGCGACCGGCGCAGCTCGTCGGGCTGCAGCGCAAGGGCCGCATCGAGCCCGGCTACGACGCCGACTTCTGCGTCTTCGCGCCGGACGACGGTTTCGTCGTCGACCCCACCACGCTCTTCCACCGCAACCCGATCACCCCGTACGCGGGCCGGCGGCTCGACGGGGTCGTCCGCAGCACCTGGCTGCGCGGCCTGGAGACAGGCGGCGCAGAGCCGGCCGGCGACCGCCCGCGGGGCCACCTGCTGACCCGAGGAGAGGCATGACAGTGAGCAGCCCTGTGCAGGAACAGTCCGGCGTCGCGATGGTGGACCCCGGAGCCGACGCGGCGCCGGTGCGGGAGGACTTCACCCGCCTGCCCGACCTGGCCTCGCGCAGCCTGGGCGGCAGCGTCGTCCACGCCAACGACGAGCTGTTCGCCGAGCGGGAGAACCTGATCAAGCCGGAGGCGCCCACCTACTCGACCTACACCTTCGGGCACAAGGGTCAGGTCTACGACGGCTGGGAGACCCGCCGCCGCCGCGAGCCCGGCCACGACTCCGCCATCGTCCGCCTGGGCGTGCCGGGGATCGTGCGGGGGGTCGTCGTCGACACCGCCTTCTTCAAGGGCAACTACCCGCCGGCCGTGTCGGTCGAGGGCGCCGCGGTCGAGGGCTACCCCTCCCCGGCGGAGCTGCTGGACGCGGAGTGGGTCCCCCTGGTGCCCCGCTCGCCGGCCGCCGGCGACACGCGGAACGTCTTCGCGGTCGACCAGCCGCAGCGCTTCACCCACGTCCGCCTGTGCATCTACCCCGACGGCGGGGTGGCCCGGCTGCGGGTGCACGGCGAGGTGGTGCCCGACCCCCGGTTCCTGGCCGACGGAGCCGTCGACCTGGCCGCCCTCGCCAACGGGGGCGTGGTGAGCGGCTGCAGCAACATGTTCTTCTCCTCGCCCACGAACCTCATCTCGCCCGGCCTGGCGCGGCTGATGGGGGAGGGGTGGGAGACCGCCCGCCGCCGCGACGACGGCAACGACTGGGTCGAGTTCTCCCTGGCCGGGCCCGGCGTGGTGCGCCTGGCCGAGCTGGACACCAGCTGGTTCGTGGGCAACGCCCCCGGCTGGGCCTCCCTCCGCGGCACCCTCCGCGGACCCGGTGGGGCGGCCGGCCCGGAGGAGTGGACCGAGCTGCTGCCCCGGACCCGGCTGCAGCCGGACACCCGCCACCTGTTCCGCCTGCCCGACGTCGGCGAGGTCGACACCGTCCGGCTCGACGTCTTCCCCGACGGCGGGATGGCCCGGGTGCGGCTGCACGGCGCCCTCGGCGACCAGGGGCGGGCCGAGCTGGGACTGCGCTGGTTCAACAGCCTGCCGGCCACCCAGGCCCGGCAGGTGCTGGCCCAGGAGTGCGGCCTGGACGGCACGGCGGCCGACGACGTCCTCGCCGGCCGGCCGGTTCCCGACCCGAGCGCGCTCCCCGGCGCCGTCCGCTCCCTGCTGACGGGCGGTGCCCGGTGAGCGGGTCGGTGGACGAGCTGCAGGCCGGTCTCGAGACGCTGGACGCGCTGCCCGCCGACCGGGCCGAGGAGCAGCTGGCCGCCTGCTGCGCGGCCCGCGCCTGGGTCGCCCGCATGGTCGCCGGCCGGCCCTACGCCGACGTCGGCGACCTCCTGACCGCCAGCGACCGCGCGATCCAGGACCTCGGACCCGACGACCTGGCGGAGGCGCTGGCGGCGCACCCCCGCATCGGACAGCGGGTGGCCGGCTCGTCCCCCGAGGCCGCCTGGTCCCGGCAGGAGCAGTCCGGGATGGCCGACGCCGACACCGAGGTCCGGGCCGCGTTGCGCGAGGGCAACCTCGCCTACGAGGAGCGCTTCGACCAGGTCTTCCTGATCCGCGCGGCCGGCCGGTCACCCGCGGAGATGCTCGCCGAGCTCCGCCGCCGGCTGGGCAACGACCCCGAGGCCGAACAGCGCGAGGTCGCCGAGCAGCTGCGGCAGATCACCCGCCTCCGGCTGGAGAGGTCGCTGCAGCCGTGAGCTCCCTGTCGACGCACGTCCTCGACGCCGTCTCCGGGCGACCCGCCGCGGGGGTGCGGGTGTCCCTGGACCGCCGCGTGGGGGAGCACTGGCAGCCGCTCGGGAACGGTGTCACCGACGCCGACGGCCGGCTGCGCGACCTGGCTCCCGACGGGCTCGACGCCGGGGCGCACCGCCTGACCTTCGCCACGGGCGACTACTTCGCGGCGACCGGCCAGACCGGCTTCTACCCCGAGGTGACGGTGGCCTTCACCGTCACCGAGGACCGGCACCACCACGTCCCCCTGCTGCTCAGCCCGTACGCCTACTCCACCTACCGAGGTTCCTAGACAGGAGTGATCCCCATGGCAGTCGTGCTCGGCCACAACCAGTACGGCAAGGCGGAGAACCGGGTCGTCCGGGTCTTCCGCGACAGCGACCCCCACGAGATCGTCGACTACAACGTCAGCGTCGCGCTCTGGGGCGGCCAGGAGGCGCCGCACCTGACCGGCGACAACTCCCCGGTGCTGCCGACGGACACGCAGAAGAACACCGTCTACGCGTTCGCCCGGGAGGACGACGTCGTCGCGCAACCGGAGTCGTTCGGCATCCGGCTGGCCCGCCACTTCGTCGACGAGACCGAGCCGATCACCCACGCGCGGGTCCGCATCGAGATGTACCCGTGGACCCGGCTGGGCAACCCGCACGCCTTCACCCGCGACGGCCGCTTCGTCCGCACGGCGACGGTGACCTACGACGGCTCGACCACCTGGGTCGTCTCCGGGGTCGAGGACCTGTGGATCCTCAAGACCACCGACTCCGAGTTCGCGGACTTCCTGGAGGACCGGTTCACGACGCTGGCGCCCACGCACGACCGCCTCATGGCGACCTCGCTGCGCGCCCAGTGGTGGCACACCAGCGAGGACGTCGACTGGGGCAAGTCCCACGACCGGGTCGTGCAGACGGTGCTGGAGACCTACGGCAACCACCACAGCCTGGCGCACCAGCAGACCCTCTTCGACTGCGGTGCAGCCGTGCTGGAGGAGCAGCCGCAGATCGCCGAGATCCGGGTCACCGCCCCGAACAAGCACCACTTCGTCTACGACCTCGAGCGCTTCGGCATCGACAACGCAGGCGAGGTCTTCCACGCCGACGACCGCCCCTACGGGCTCCAGGAGCTCACGGTCCGCCGCGACGACGCCCCCGCCCCCGGCCTGGCCTTCGACCCCGGCCAGGGCTGGTGACCACACCGACCCGCTGAGCGAGGAGACCGTCCGATGGCCAAGTGGAACAAGAGGGGCCGCACCGGCGCCGGCACGACCGGCGTGCACCCGGTCGACCAGGTGCTCCCGCCGGGGCCGATGGTGGCCTACGGCCTGCAACACGTGCTGAGCATGTACGCGGGTGTGGTCGCGGTGCCGATCATAGTCGGCACCGCGCTCGGGCTCACCCCCGCGCAGACCACCTACCTGATCAGCGCCGGCCTGTTCATCTCGGGTCTGGCCACGCTCCTGCAGACCCTCGGGGTCTGGCGGATCGGCGCGCGACTGCCGATCGTGCAGGGGACGTCGTTCGTGGCCGTCTCCACCATGATCGCCATCGGGGCACCGCTGGGCGGCGAGGCGGGGTTGCGCGCCATCTTCGGGGCACTCATCGTCGCCGGTGCCATCGCCTTCCTGATCTCGCCGTTCTTCACCCGGCTGCTCCGGTTCTTCCCGCCCGTCGTGACCGGCACCGATCACCGTCATCGGGATCTCCCTGCTCCCGGTGGCCATGCGGTGGGCGCTCGGGCCCGCAACCAGCCCCGACTTCGGGTCGATGCGCAACATCGGGCTGGCCGCGGCGACCCTGGTGATCATCATCCTGATCTACCGCTTCCTGGGCGGCTTCTTCAACCGCGTGGCCATCCTCTTCGGGCTCGTCCTCGGGACGCTGGTGGCCATCCCGTTCGGGGCGACGGACTTCGGCCGCCTCGCGGACGCCGCTCCCTTCCAGCTGACCGAGCCGTTCCACTTCGGCACGCCGACCTTCGCCGTCGGGGCGATCGTCTCGATGCTCATCGTGATGCTGGTGATCATGACCGAGACGACGGCCGACATCCTGGCCATCGGCGAGGTCGTGGACAAGCGGCTCACCCGCCGCGACGTGACCGGCGGACTGCAGGCCGACATGCTCTCCACCACCGTGGCCGGCGTCTTCAACGGCTTCTCGGTCAGCGCGTTCGCGCAGAACGTCGGCCTGGTCGCCGTCACGGGGATCAAGAGCCGGTTCGTCGTGGCGGTGAGCGGCGTCATCCTCTTCCTGCTCGGCCTCTTCCCGGTCCTCGGGGCGATCGTGGCGATCGTGCCGCTGCCCGTCCTCGGGGGCGCCGGGCTGGTGCTGTTCGGCACGGTCGCCGCCAGCGGCATCCGCACGCTGAGCAAGGTGGAGTACGACGGCAACGCCAACCTGGTCATCGTCGCGGCCGCCCTGGCGATGGGCGTCATCCCCATCGCCGTCCCCGAGTTCTACGAGCCCTTCCCGAGCTGGTTCGAGGTCGTCTTCGACTCCGGCATCAGCGCCGCCGCGATCACCGCCATCCTGCTCAACCTGCTGTTCAACGTGCGGCGCGGGCAGCCCGAGGAGGCGCCGATCTTCGCGGAGGCGCCGGCGATCGGCACCACCTTCGAAGGGGACACCGAGGGGATCGTCGTCGAGCACACCGACACCGATCACCCGACCCCGACCAGGCCGACGCGCCCGGCCTCGGACAGCCACCACTGACCGGGACCGACGACGGAGCGGGACCCGCCGGAGCCCGTTCCGTCGTCGCCCGGCCCGGTCGCCGGTGGGCCGCTTCCGGAGGCCGCGCTGGGGGACCGGCGGGACACTCTGTCGAGCAGGCCCGGCTGAACCCCGACACCGAGGAGGCCCGCGTGTACGAACGGCCCTACGAGCTGGTCGGCGCGGCCGACAGCCTGACCGCGCGCGTCCGCGCCCGGGGCAAC
This sequence comes from Geodermatophilus sp. URMC 65, assembly GCF_053502545.1. Taxonomy (NCBI): domain Bacteria; kingdom Bacillati; phylum Actinomycetota; class Actinomycetes; order Geodermatophilales; family Geodermatophilaceae; genus Geodermatophilus; species Geodermatophilus sp. URMC 65. Next base: position 784,667 of record NZ_CP199954.1, on the reverse strand, counting down.
GACGTGCTGCGCAACCCGATGCTCAACCGCGGCACGGCCTTCACCGGGGCCGAGCGGGAGGCACTGGGCCTGGAGGGCCTGCTGCCCAGCGCGGTGTCGTCGATGGACGGGCAGGTGCGCCGCACGGAGCAGCAGTACCGGGGGCAGCCCGACCCCCTCGCCAAGCACGTGTACCTGGCCAGCCTCCGGGACCGCAACGAGGTCCTCTTCTACCGGCTGCTCAGCGAGCACCTGGAGGAGATGCTGCCGGTCGTCTACACGCCGACCATCGGCGACGTCATCGAGCGCTTCAGCCACGACTACAACCGGCCGCGCGGGGTCTTCCTGTCCATCGACGAACCGGACGCCATCGAGGGCGCGCTGCGCGCCTACGGCCTCGGCCCGGACGACTGCGACCTCATCGTCGCCACCGACTCCGAGGGGATCCTCGGCATCGGGGACCAGGGCGTCGGCGGCATCCAGATCTCCATCGGCAAGCTGACCGTCTACACCGCGGCCGGCGGCATCCACCCGCGGCGGGTCATCCCCGTCGTGCTCGACGTCGGCACGGACAACCTGCGCCTGCTCGACGACCCGATGTACCTCGGCAACCGGCACCCCCGGGTGCGCGGCCAGCGCTACGACGACTTCATCGACGCGTTCGTGACCGCGGCCACCACGCTGTTCCCGAACGCCCTCCTGCACTGGGAGGACTTCGGCGCGAGCAACGCCCGGCGGATCCTCGAGCGGTACGACCCGACCTGCTGCACCTTCAACGACGACATGCAGGGCACGGCGGCGGTCGTGCTCGCCGCGGTCTTCGCCGCGTTGCGGGTCACCGGCGCGCCGCTGCGCGACCAGCGGGTGGTCGTCTACGGCGCCGGGACCGCGGGGATCGGGATCGCCGACATGCTCCGCGACGCCATGGTGCGGGAGGGGCTGTCCCGCGAGGAGGCGACGCAGCGGTTCTGGGCGCTGGGCAGCCGCGGGCTCCTGACCGAGGAACGCGCTCCCGAGCTGCGGGACTTCCAGGTGCCGTACGCCCGCCCCGCCGGCGAGACGGCCGGCTGGGCCGCAGCGGACGGGTCCATCGGGCTCGCCGAGGTCGTGGCCCGGGCCCGGCCGACGATCCTGATCGGCACCTCCACCCAGCCGGGGGCCTTCAGCGAGCCGATCGTGCGCACGATGGCGGCCTCCGCCGAGCGACCGGTCATCCTGCCGCTGTCCAACCCCACCTCCCTGTGCGAGGCGCTGCCCGAGGACCTCCTGGCCTGGACCGACGGCCGCGCCCTGGTGGCGACCGGCAGCCCGTTCCCGCCGGTGCACCACGACGGCACGGAGCACGTCATCGCGCAGGCGAACAACGCCCTGGTCTTCCCCGGTCTGGGGTTGGGGGTCGCGGTGGTCAGGGCACGGCGGGTCAGCACCGGCATGCTGACCGCGGCCGCCGCCGCGGTCGCCGAGCTGCCCGACGCGGGGACCACCGGGTCGGCGCTCCTCCCACCGGTGGACGACCTGCGGTCGGTGTCCGCGGCGGTCGGCATCGCGGTGGCGCAGGCCGCGGCGGAGGAGGGGCTGGCCCAGGTCGAGCTGCACGACCCGGTCCGGCAGGTGCACGCCGCGATGTGGCGGCCGGAGTACCCGCGGATCGAGGCCGTCTGACCACCCGTGCGCAGGTCGGTCGTCCCGAGCCGGTCCAGGACCGGACGATGTCGGAGCGGCTGCAGCCGGGCGATCCGGCCCTGATCCCACCCTGCCCACTGCGGGCGGCGACGAGGTCGTCGATCGGTGCCCGACGGACACGCGGAGGACCACACGGATGACGCGACTGAGCGACGACCTCGCCGACGAACTGGACCACCGGCTCGCGGGCGCCGACCGGGAACTGCAGGCGCGGTACCCCGGGGACACCGGCGCACGGCAGCCGGTGCACACCGTCTACGTCCCGGCCGACCGGTTCTCCGCCGACGCCCACAGCGAGTGGGGGGCCGCGGCGGTGGAGCTGCTCGACCGGCACGCACCGACGGCGGACGCCCTCGCGGGCGTCACCGGCATGCCCGTCGCCCTGGTGCACGACGTGCACGACCGGGTGCTCCGGAAGCTCGCCCGGGAACCGATCGAGGACCTGCGCGTGGACTTCGAGGACGGCTACGGCCGGCGCTCCGACGAGGAGGAGGACCGGGCAGCCACCGAGGCCGCCTCCGCGCTCGCCACGGTGGCCGGCACCGAGGGCGGTCCGCCCTTCCTGGGCATCCGGTTCAAGAGCCTCGAGGCGCCGACCCGCCGGCGGGGCCTGCGCACCCTCGACCTGGTCGTCGCCGGACTGGTCGCTGCCGGTGGCCTGCCGGAGGGGTTCGTCGTGACCCTGCCGAAGGTGACCTCGGTGGCCCAGGTCGAGGCGATGGCGGAGGTCTGCACCCGGCTCGAGCAGGCCCACGGGTTGCCCGCCGGCCGGCTGCGGTTCGAGATCCAGGTGGAGACCCCGCAGGCCGTCCTCGGCGCGGACGGGACCGCCACCGTCGCCCGCATGATCCCGGCGGCGGAGGGGCGCTGCACCGGACTGCACTACGGCACCTACGACTACAGCGCCGCCCTCGGCATCACCGCCACCCAGCAGAGCCTGGAGCACCCGGCCGCGGACCACGCGAAGGCGGTGCTGCAGGTCGCCGCAGCCGGCACCGGGGTGCGCCTCTCCGACGGGTCGACCAACGTGCTGCCGACGGGGGACCAGGACGCGGTGCACGCGGCGTGGCGGCTGCACGCCCGGCTCGTCGCACGGTCCCTGGAACGCGGCTACTACCAGGGCTGGGACATGCACCCCGGGCACCTGCCGACCCGCTACCTGGTCACCTACTCCTTCTTCCGCGCCAGCCTGCCGGCGACGGCGGCGCGGATCAGGGCCTACCTCGGCCGCGTGGAGGGTGGGGTCATGGACGAACCCGCCACGGCGCAGGCGCTCGCCGGCGCCGTCCTGCGCGGGGTCGACTGCGGGGCCGTGACGCCGGAGGAGGCCGGCGAGCTGACGGGTGTCGACCGCGCCCGGCTCGAGGGGCTCGCCCGACGCGCCGGGGTCTGACCGCACCGGGAGCCCTCGCGGGGACGGCGCGCTGCGACCGCCCTTCCCCAGCGGGTCAGCCGCGGCCGACGTAGGGCATCGCGGTGGCCAGCACGGTCATGTTCGCGACGTTCGCCCCGAGCGGCAGGCTCGCCATGTAGACGACCGCACGGGCCACGTCCTCGGCCGCCATCCTCGGCTCCGGTCGGATGCCGCCGTCGGCCTGGCGGACTCCCTCTGCCATGGCCTCGGTCATGTCGGTCGCCGCATTGCCGACGTCGATCTGGCCGCAGGCGATGCCGTGCGGACGGCCGTCCAGGGACGTGGACTTCGTCAGACCGGTGACGGCGTGCTTGGTCGCGGTGTAGGCCGCGGACATCGGCCGGGGGACCTGGGCGGAGATGGAGCCGTTGTTGATGATGCGGCCGCCCTGCGGTCGCTGGGCACGCATGACGCGGAACGCCTCGCGGGTGCAGAGGAAGACGCCGGTGAGGTTGACGGCGACGGCCGCCTGCCACTCGGCCAGCGGGATGTCGGCGACCTCCCGCGCAGCCGTGAAGGAACCCGCGTTGTTGAACAGCAGGTCGACCCGCCCGTGGAGGTCGACGGCGGTGTCGAAGAGCGCCCGCACCGACGCCTCGTCGGTCACGTCGGTCGGCACGGGGCGCAGCCTCCCGGCACCGCCCTGCTCGGCGACCGCCTGCAGTGCTCCCTGCCGGCGCCCGGCCAGGACGACGTGCCAGTCGTCCGCGGCGAGGGCCAGGGCGGTGGCCGCTCCGATGCCGCTGCCCCCGCCGGTCACGATGGCGATCTTCTCCCGCACGTCGTCCTCCTCGCTTCGACCTCGAGCTCCGTCAGACCGGGCGGCACCGTCGCGGGGTCCCGGACCGGAGGCCATGGGACCACCATCGGGCCCCACCGGCACCCGCTCACGGGTCGGCCGGCAGCGGTTCGGTGGGCCACTCGAGCAGGCGGGCGCCGAGCACCGCGGTCTGCAGGGCGAACCGCTGGTCGGGTCGGGACACGCGGTACCCGGTCAGCTGCGCGACCCGGGCGAGGCGGTAGGCCACCGTGCGGACCGAGACGTGCAGCCGCCGGGCGGCCTCGGTCGCGACGTCGCCGGTGTCGAAGTACGCCTGCAGGGTCTCCAGCAGCGCCTGCGCGCCGCCGCGGCCCTGCTCCAGGGGGCCGAGCACGTCGCGGACCAGGTCCGCGATCGCCGCCTGGTCGCGGCCGAGCACCCGGTACACCAGCAGGTCCCGGGGGTGCACCACGTCGTCGTCGGAGTCCAGCCGGTCGGCGAGGCTCAGCGACTCCCGCGCCTCCTCGTAGCTGCGCGGCACGCCCCAGACCCCGGGGAAGGCCCGTCCCGCGACCACCCGCCACCGGCCTGCGACCCGCAGCCGCCGCAGGTCCTGCTGCAGCAGCTCACCGATGTCGGCACCGCGCGCGGGGGCGCCCGCAGGCGTGGCGGCGCTGGGGACGAGGACGACGACGCGGCCGTCCTTCATCGCGATCAGCACCTCGCGGTCGCCGAACCGGTCGACGACCGCGCGCTCCAGCACGGTGGCGGCGCGGGCGACGTCGCCGTCGGGGTCGCGGGGGGCGACCAGCGCGACGTGGTGCGGCTTGCCCAGGTCGATCCCGAACAGCTCGGCGCGCTCGACCATCCGGGACACGTCGGCGTCCCCGCGGAGCAGGTCGTCGACGAACTCGGCCCGCACGGCCTCCTCGCGGCGGACCATCTCCCGGCGCTCGACCTGGTGTCCGTCGACGAGCACGCCGACGGCGTCGTCGAGGACGCGCAGCACCGCCTCCGCGGCCGCGCGGACCTCCTCCGGATCGGAGGAGCGCACGACGACGGGCAGCTGCCGCCACAACCGCCACGCCGCGGACAGGTACAGGTCGACCGCGCGCCGTGCGCCGACGCCCTGCGCCGCCGCACGCCGTCCCTGCTCCCGGACGGCGTGGAGCTCCCAGGCCTCCGGCCGGCGCCCGTGGATCGCGGCGTCGGCCAGCAGTGGCAGGTACTCGTCCAACAGGTCGGCCGGCGCCCGGGTGGCGGCCGCCGCCGAGGCGGCGACCGAGGTCAGCCAGTCCTCCGACGACGGCGCGGCCCGGCCGGGGCCCGGCCGATCGGCACTGGGGGACACGGGCGCTCCTCTCCTGGCCGCGGCTCGCCGGTCGGCCGGGCGGCCACGACCACCACTGCCGACGACCGGCAAGGAGAGCGTGCCCCATCCGACCGCCGGAGGCCGTAGCGGGCCGCGTCGGCAACAGGCATGGTCGAGGTCGGAGAGAAGGGAGTCGGTGGTGCTCAGCGATCACGAGCAGCGGGTGTGGGACGACGTCGAGCGGTTCTGGGCCGAGGAGTCCGAGGAACCCCCCCGGCCCGCACCGCTCCGGCGGACGCCCCGGGAGCCGGCCGACCTGCCCAGCCTCGTCGTCGCCGGCGCCTGGGCCGCGATCCTGCTGGTCCTCTTCGGGGCGCTGGCCGCGAGCCTGGCGGTCGGTGTCGCCACCGCACTCGGCTGGGCCCTGTGGCGGTACTGGCCCCGGCTGGGCCAGGCGGACACCACGACCTGGTCGGTGCTGCACGAGGTCGACCGGGGTCTGCAGGCGGCACGCCGACCGGCGGAGCAGCGGCGACCGCGGCAGCGGCGCCGCGGGTCGCCGGAGCGGTGAGGACCCGGCGGTCCGCTGCTCAGCCCACGCCGCGGTTCCTGCGTACCGAGTGGGCCCGACTGGCTGCCGTGCCGGCGGGGGCCGGCCGGTTCAGCCAGGATCTCGTGGCCGGGCTGCCGGAGCCGGCCCGTCGCTGGCTGACCCACGCGCTCGCCCCGGGAACACCCCTGTGGTCCTCGGTGCAGCTGCGGATGCGCGGCGAGATCAGGATCGGGACGTGGCGGCCCTTCACCGCCCGCCAGGTGCTCGCTCCTCCCCACGGGTTCATCTGGGCGGCCACCGCCCGCGTCGCGGGGCTGCCGGTCACCGGGTTCGACCGGTACGGCTCCGGCACCGGCCAGATGCGCTGGCGGCTGCTCGGCCTGGTCCCGGTGGTGAGCGGAGCGGGGCCGGACGTCACCCGCAGCGCCGCCGGCCGCCTCGCCGGGGAGGGCGTCTGCTGGCTGCCCACCGCCTTCGGTGCGGCCCGCTGGTCGGGTGGGCCCGAGCCGGACACCGCCGTGGCCACCTGGCGGATCGGCGACGTCGACGAGTCCGTCCTCCTGCGGGTCGACCCGGACGGTGCGCTGCGGGAGGTCCGGCTGCAGCGCTGGGGGAACCCGGACGGGCAGGCGTTCGGCCGTCACCCGTTCGGTGTCGCCATCGAGGCCGAACGCACCTCCGGCGGCGTGACGGTCCCGTCGACGCTGCGCGCCGGCTGGTGGTGGGGCACCGACCGGCAGGACGCCGGGGAGTTCTTCCGCGCCGAGGTCACCGACGTCACCTTCGGCTGACCGCTCACCGGCACACCCGCGGGGAGCGCCGGGTCGGCGCCCGCCGCGGCCGGGGGCGCGCTCGCGCTGCCGCCCGCGGACCCCTGCCCGGCCGCTCCGGCTCGGTCGGGTCGACCGCGACGAGGTCGGCGAACCCGGTGAGCTGCAGCGGGTGGAGCACACGGCGCCGCCCGCCCGTGTGGACCACCAGCCGCGCGCCGCGCATCCGGCACCGGCGGTGCGCCTGGGCCAGCACGGTGACACCCGCGGCACCGAGGAAGGTCACCCGGCTCAGGTCGACGACGAGCTCGCGGACGCCGCGCTGTCTCGCCTGGGAGTGGAGGCAGACGTCCAGCGCCGGAGCGGTGTAGGCGTCGACCTCGCCGATGACCTCGACGACCATGCGGCCGGGACGGGTGCCGGGCACGGCGGTGACCGACAACAGCTGACCGGTGCCGGGAGCGGCCGGGGAGGTGGGCGTGTGCAGCACGGGGAACTCCTTCCGGAGGTCCCACCCGCCGGCGCCGGGAGCGGAGGTGGGTCGCCGGCGGGTGGGGGTGCGGAGCGGGTCAGCGCGCCTGCTGGCAGGAGACGCAGCCGGCCGCGAACGGCCGGAACTCCAGCCGCTCGGCGGGGATGGCGCCGCCGCAGTACACGCAGGCGCCGTAGGTACCGGCGGCGATGCGCTGGAGCGCCGCGTCGATCTCCTCGATCGTGCGCAGCAGGCCGGCCGCGCGACCCTGCGCGACCGGGTCCGGCACGGAGGTGGCCGTCTCGGCCAGTGCCAGCTCGCGCTGCCGGACGCAGTCGGCCCGCTGGGCCTCGAGCAGCGCCCGGAACGGCGCGCGGTCCGGGGATGCGGTGGTGGGGGCGGTGCTCAGGGTGGTCATGGACTTCTCCCGGGATGACGAGAACGCGTCCCACCGGAGTGGGACGCGCAGGACGGGTGCGGAGACCCGGAGGGGTCAGGCACCCGCCGGTGGCGCCCGGTCCTGGCTGCGGCGCAGCACGTCCAGGCCGCGCAGGCCCCGGGCCCGCAGGCTCATCGCCAGGGCCAGCAGCCCGCCACCGGTCACCGGGGACGGACAGCGCGCGGGCGGCCCGGCGAGCACGGCCGGGCCGGCAGGCGAGGTCTGTGCGTCCACCGGGTTCCCCTCGTCGTCGTGGTCGGGCCGGTCGCACCTCCCGCGGACCTGAGCCCACCATGCCTGCCCCCGGCTGACCGGGACACGGCAGCGGCCGGTCAACTCGGGCCCCTCGAGGCTGCCGACGACCGGCAACGAGGTCGCAGGAGGGCTCCGGCGGTGGACGCCCGGAGGGCGCGCCGCTGAGGGCCCACCGGGCTGTCAGGACCGGTTGCTCAGCCGACCGGTCCGGCCGACCCGGCCGCGTACTCCCGCAGGGGCACCTCGCCGGCGGCCCAGGCGGCCAGGACCGGCTCGACGATGCGCCAGCCCTCCTCGGCCTCGACGTCGCTGATCGACAGGGTCGTGTGCCCGGCCAGCAGCTCGCGGAACAGGATCCCGTAGGCGGGCAGCTCCTGGCGGGGCAGGTCGACCTCGAGCACCTGACGCTCGAGGTCGAACGGGTCGCCGGCGCCGTTGAGGTTGAGCTCGAGGGCGATGCCGTCGGGCTCCAGGCGCATGCGCAGCACGCCGGGCTCGGGCCGGTGGGTGCCGAAGGGCAGGTGGGGGACCGGCTTGAAGTGGACGGCGATCTCCCGGCGGTCGGTCCCGAGGGCCTTGCCGGTGCGCAGCCGGAACGGCACCCCGGCCCAGCGCCAGTTGTCCACGGTGACGGTGAACTCGGCGTAGGTCTCTGTGCCGCGGGAGGGGTCGACGCCGTCCTCGGCGGTGTAGTCCGGCAGCTGCCGGCCGCCGACGGTGCCCGCGGTGTAGCGGGCGCGCACGGTGTCGCGGGCCATGTCCGCCGGCGGGCTGACCGCGCGCAGCACGTCGGCCTTGTGCGCGGGGAAGGTGGTGTCGTCGATGGCGTGCGGCGGCTCCATCGCCACCAGCGCGAGCAGCTGCAGCAGGTGGTTCTGCAGCATGTCCCGCAGTGCGCCGGCGGTGTCGTAGTAGCCGGCCCGGCCCTCCAGGCCCAGCGCCTCGTCGAAGACGATCTCCACCCGGTCGACGTGGGCGCCGCTCCACACCGGTTCGAACAGACGGTTGGCGAAGCGCAGGCCCAGCAGGTTGAGGGCCGTCTGCATCGCCAGGAAGTGGTCGATGCGGAAGACCGCCTCCTCGGGCACCAGCCGGTGCAGCACCTCGTTGAGCGCCCGTGCGTCGGCGAGGTCGCGGCCGAAGGGCTTCTCCACGACGACCTGCGCCCCCTCGGGCAGGCCCACCTCGACCAGTGCCTCGAGGGTCGGGCCGAAGACCGTGTTGGGCAGGGCCAGGTACACGATCGGCACGCCGGGCACCGGCTCGAGCGCGGCGCGCAGCTGCTCGGAGGAGGTGACGTCACCGCGGCTGTGGTGCAGGCGGGCGACCAGGCGCTCCCGGACCCGCACGTCGACCTCCGGGGCGTGGGCGGCCAGCCGGTCGCGGGCCCAGACGCGGTAGGCGTCGTCGTCCCAGTCCTCCCGGCTGACCGCGCGCACGACGACGTCCTCGGCGAGACCGCCGGTGGCGGACAGGGCGGCGAGGGAGGGCAGCAGCAGCCGCCCGGTCAGGTCACCGGAGCCGCCGAGGACCACCAGGGAGCGCCTCACGGCCGGGCCTCCTGCGCGCGCGCCAGCGCCCAGCCGCTGGAGACGACCCCCACGTGGCTGAACGCCTGCGGGAAGTTGCCGAGGAACGCGCCGCTGCCCGGGTCCACCTCCTCGGCCAGCAGCCCCAGCTCGGTGGCCCGCCCGCACAGCGACGCGTACAGCTCGTGGGCCTCGTCCAGCCGGCCCTGCCCGGTCAGGTTGTCCACCAGCCAGAAGCTGCACAACAGGAAGGCGCCCTCCTGACCGGGCAGCCCGTCGGGCGACTCGGTGTGCAGGTACCGGTACAGCAGCCCGTCCCCGGCGCCCAGTTCGCGGCACACCGCCTCGACCGTGGCGACCATCCGCGGGTCGTCGGCGGCGACCACCCGGCGCAGCGGCAGGGCCAGCAGCGACCCGTCCAGGCTCCCGTGTCCCTTCCCCTCGGCGTCGGCCAGGTGCTCGGTGAAGGTGCTGCGGTCGGGGTCCCAGGCCCGGTCGAGCAGGGTGGCCTGCATCCGGTCGAGCTCGGTGCGCCAGCGCTCCCGGGGATGGGGCAGGCCGCGGGCCTCGGCGATGCGCAGCGCGCGGTCGACGGCCACCGAGCACAGCGCGACCGAGTAGGTGAAGGGCCGGCCGGTGCTGCGGATCTCCCAGGGGCCGGCATCGGGGGTGTCCCACCGCTCGGTGGCCTGGTCGGTCAGCCGGCTCAGCAGCTGCCACAGGCGCGCGGTCACCTCGCCGCCCGAGCGCACCCACTGGTAGGCCACGTCGAGCAGTTCGCCGTAGACGTCGTGCTGCCGCTGGCCGGCCGCGCCGTTGCCCCAGCGGACCGGCGCCGAGCCCCGGTAGCCGGCCAGCGCGACGTCCTCCCACTCGGTGGAGGGCTGCCCGCCGTCCAGGGTGTACATGACGCTGACCCGGCCGTCGCGCTCGGCGTTGGTCAGCGTCCAGGCGAGGAACGACTCCGACTCGGTCGTCATGCCGATCCTCCGGAGTGCGTAGGTGGAGAAGGCGGCGTCGCGCACCCAGGTGTAGCGGTAGTCCCAGTTGCGCACGCCACCGACGTGCTCGGGCAGCGAGGACGTCGCCGCGGCCATCAGCGCGCCGGTGGGGTGGTGGTCGAGCAGCTTCAGCGTCAGCGCCGAGCGCCGGACCGGGTCCGGTTGCGGCCCCTCGTACCGCAGCCGGCCGGCCCAGCGGCGCCAGGCGTCAACGGTGCGGTCCACCAGCTGGTCGGGGTCGGTCCGGTACAGCACCCGGGTGTGTCCCGACCAGTGCAGGGCGACGGTCAGCTGCTGCCCGGCGCGCAGGGTCACCCGGCTCCCGATCGAGCCGTCCCGGGCCGGCGCCAGCTCGTGCGAGCACCACAGCAGCAGCTGCAGCTGCGGACGGGCCGACCACCGGATCCGCCAGGCCCCACCCTCCTGCGTCACCTGCACCGGGTCCAGCGGCGCGAGCCGGACGTCGACCTCCACGGTGCCGCTGACCACGCGCGCCAGCCGCAGCAGCTCGCCGCGCCCGGAGGGCACCAGCTCGTCGAGGTCCGCGCCCGAGCGCAGCGTCATGGCGTCGGTCACCTCCAGGACACCCTCGGGTCCGTGCAGCTCGGTGACCAGGACGCCGGTGTCCTCGACGTAACGCTGCCCGGCCTCCCGCAGGTCGACGGGGGCCACGGTCAGACTCCCGCCGCGCTCGGGGTCGAGCAGGCCGGCCAGGAAGGGCCGGCTGTCGAAGTCGGGCAGGCACAGCCACGGGATCGACCCGTCGCGGGCCACCAGCGCGCACGTCGTGCCGTCACCGACCAGCCCGTGGTCCTCGATGGGCAGGGAACCGTCGATGCGGGTCAGCGGGCGAGTGGGCACGGCGGCACGCTCCTCCGGTCGCGGGGACGTCCGTCGTTGCCTGCCCCGTCCCGGCCGCGTCGAACCCGCCGACCGCCTGCACCCGGTGCCGGACCGGCGCGGAGGGGGCCCGGTCCCGCCCCTGGTAGAACCGCGGGATGACCGCTGAGGGGTCGGTGCTGCTGGTGCTGGACCTCCTGGGCACGTTCGCCTTCGCCCTCAACGGCGCGCTGACCGCGTTGCGCGTGGCCCGGCTCGACATCGTCGGCATCGTCACCCTGGGCATGATCACCGCGCTCGGTGGCGGCATCATCCGCGACGTCCTGCTCGACGTCCCGCCGGCCACGTTCAACGACTGGCGCTACCTGGCCGTGGCGGCCGCCGGTGGCCTGATCGCCTTCACCTTCGGCCGCAGGCTCGAGCGGCTGAACACGCCCATCACCGTGCTGGACGCCGCGGGCCTGAGCCTGTTCGCCGTCACCGGTGCCGGGAAGGCGCTGCAGCTGGGCCTGGGGCCGGCCCAGGCGGTCATCCTCGGCGCGATCACCGGCGTGGGGGGCGGCACGCTGCGCGACGTCCTGGTCCGGCAGGTCCCGTCGGTGCTCAGCAGCGGGCTCTACGCCATCCCCGCGCTGATCGGCGCCACGGCCACCGTCGTCGTGACGCTGCTCGACGTCCACGGCCCCGCGACCGCGGTCGGGGCGGCGGCCCTGTGCTTCCTGATCCGCATGGTCGGCGTCCACTACGACCTGGACGCACCGATGCCCCCGCGGGCCCCCGACCCTCGGCCCGACGAGGACGGACAACGCTGACCGACGGTCGCTACGCGGCCAGCCAGGCCAGCGCGCCGACCACCAACGCCTGGGTGCCGGTGTCCAGGGTCGGTTGGACGACCGGCGCGAAGCGGGCGGAGTGGTTGACCGGGACGTCCTGGGCGACCCGGCCGGCAGCCTCGGCCGCGTCGTACACCGCCGCGTCGGTCCCGCCGACGAACCAGTAGGTGTAGGGCACGCCCAGCGCGGCGGGGATGTCGCTGAAGTCCTCGCTCGCCGACTGCCGGCCGGCCGGCCCCGCCTGCTCCCCGAAGAAGTCCGCGAAGGCCGCGGCCACCCGCTCGGTGGTGGCAGGGTCGTTGCGGGTGAGCGGGAACCGGTCGAACAGCTCGAACTCCGGCTCCTGCAGGCAGCCCGACGCCTGGCACTCTGCCCGGACGATCCGCTCGACGGCGCCCAGGACCGTGCGGCGGGTGGCGTCGCTGGACGTGCGCACGTTGAGCTGCAGCGTGGCCCGGTCGGGGATGACGTTGCTCGTCGTCCCGGCCTGGATGCTGCCGACCGTCAGCACCGCGGGCTCCCCGGGGGCGACCTCGCGGGAGACGACCGTCTGCAGCCGGACCACGATCATCGCGGCCAGGACGACCGGGTCGACGGCGCCCTGCGGCATCGAGCCGTGCGCGCCGCGCCCGTGCACCGTGATGCGCATGCTGTCCGCCGCCGACAGCGCGGCACCGGCGTGCGTGCCGACCTGTCCCGCGCGCCCCGGCGGCACGTGCTGCGCCAGGGCCACCTGCGGGGTCGGCACCAGGTCCGCGAGCCCGGCCTCGACCATGCCCCGGGCGCCGTCGCCGGTCTCCTCCGCGGGTTGGAAGAGCGCGATCAGGGTGCCCGTCCAGTGCTGCCTGCCCTCGGCGAGCAGCTGCGCGGCCCCGGCCAGGCACGCGACGTGCGCGTCATGGGCGCAGGCGTGCATCACCGGCACCTCGTTGCCGTCGGCGTCGGTGGCGGTGACCTGGCTGGCGTAGGGCAGCCCGGTCGCCTCGCGGACCGGGAGGGCGTCGATGTCCGCCCGCAGCAGCACCGTCGCACCGCCCCCGTTGCGCAGCACGCCGACCACCCCGGTGCCGCCCACCTGCTCGTGCACCTCGAACCCGGCGCCGCGCAGCCGGTCGGCCACCAGGCCGGCGGTCCGTGTCTCCTGGTGCGACAGCTCCGGGTGCTGGTGGAGGTCCCGGTACAGCTCCTCCTGCCACGGCCTCGTGTCCTCCAGGCCGGCGAGGACGACGGAGACGGCGGTCATGGGACACCCCGCTCCGGAGACGGACGGTCGGGCAGTGCTCCGCGTCAGTGTGCGCGATCGTCTCCGGCAGCGCTCCGGTCGGCGAGCAGCCTGGGACCCGGTCCGGAGCCGGTCAGAACTCGTGCCGGAGGCGCTTGGGCCACGGGCGGCCGTCCGGGTCGTAGGCCAGGTCGTACACCGGGGTGACCAGCGCGCGGGCCAACGACCCGCCGCCGGTCCGCCGGGGGTGGGCGCGCACCTGGCCGGCCGGGCGCGCACCGCGGCGACCGTCGTCGTGCCAGGCGTCCAGCTCGGCGGCGGCCCGGCGCATCGCCCCGGTCGCCTCGTCGAGGTCCAGCAGGTCGGCGTCGTCGCCGTCGGCCCGGCCGAGGTGCTCGCGCATCAGGGCCAGCCGGAGCTCGCGGGCGAAGGTCCGTGCGCCGTCGCCCAGCCCGCCGGGATCGACGGGGTCGCGGCTGTCGCGCTGCTCGTCGAGGACGGCGGCGGTGAGCTCCGAGTCGTGCGTCCAGGACCGCCGGTTGAGGTTGGCGCTGCCCACCGCGGCCCACACGTCGTCGACCACGCAGACCTTGGCGTGCACGTAGACCGGGCGGCCGGCCTCGTTCTCCAGGTCGAACAGCTGCACCCGGTCCCCGCCGGCCGCCAGCACGGTCCTCCAGGCCGTGTTCTGCCCGAGCAGGGAGGCGGGGAAGTGGAAGCCGCCCTCCCGGTCGACGTAGCGGGGGACGACGGCGACCAGGCGCAGCGCGGGGGAGCGGCGCAGTGCTGCGGCGAAGATGCCGGCGACGTCGCGCGACCAGAGGTACTGGTCCTCGACGTAGACGAGCCGGCGGGCTCGGGCGAGGGCCTTGGCGTAGCCCCGGGCCACGCTGCGCTCGCCGTCCGGCGCGAACGGGTACCGGGGCCGCCGCCGGGGGTAGGTGCGCAGCAGCTGCACCGTGCAGGTGCCTGCCGGGTCCGGTGGCGGTGCGGGTGGCGGGAGGGGATCGGGCGCACGGTCGATCCCGTGCAGCCGGTCGGGGACGGTGTGCCAGGGCCACCGGGTCGGCGGCGCCGGATCGGCCCACCGCTGCCGGAACACGGTCTCGACGTCGCGGACGGCGGGGCCGCGCACCTGCAGCTGGACGTCGTGCCAGGCCGGGGTCGGGCCGTACACCCGGGCGAAGGACCGCGCCTGCGGGTCCCCCGGGTGACCGTCGCCGTCGCGCCGGGAGCGTGCGGTGTCGATGCCCCCGAGGAAGGCCACGTCGTCCGCTCCACCGTCACCGGTCACCACGACGGCCTTCTGGTGGTGGGCGCCCAGCGGTCGCACCCGCTGGTCCAGCAGCACCCGGCCGCCCGCGGCGGTCACCGCCCGCGCCAGGGCCCGGTTCGCCTCCAGGGTGTAGCCGATCGCCTCGGGGTGCGAGCGCCACAGCAGCCCGCGCACCAGCGCCCCCCGGCGTGCCGCCGCCACCAGCGCGGCGCCCAACGGCGGTCCGCCGTCGTCGAGAAGCTCCTCGGCCTCGGCACGCCACCCGGCGAACAGGACGGCGTCCCCCTCCGCCGTGCGGGCCAGCGCCTCGGCCAGCACGGGCAGGTAGCAGCGGCCGTCCACCAGGGCGCGCACCGCGTTGCCCTCGCGCCAGGCGGGCAGCCCGGCGTGCTCGTTGCCGCGCTGGGCGGAGGAGAGCAACCACGGGTGCCCGCCGCGCAGTTCCCGCGCCCAGCGTGGCTCTCGACGGGCGGCTGGTGACCTGGACACGACCGGCGATCCACCCCTCGTCGTCCGGGACTCACGCCCAGGGCAGCCGGCTGCGGGTGCCCCAGTAGTCCTCGGGCTCCTGCGGCTCGACCAGTCCGCCGACGTCGAGGCCGGCGACCCGGGTCGCGTCCGCGTTGCTGGTCAGCTGGGCCACGGTCACCGCGCCGCTGAGCACGACGCCGCACCACGGCTGGGCGAGTGCCGCCCCCAGCGCGAGGGCGTCGACCCCGACGCCGTGCTCCCGCGCGGCCGCGGCGAGCGCGCTGTCGGCCGGCAGCCCGCGGTCGGTGAGGCGCCCGTTGGCGACGCCCTCCTTGACGACGACCCGCAGGCCGGCGGCGTGCGCCTCGGCCAGCGCACCGGCCGCCGACGTCTCGAGCAGGTTCCAGGTCGACTGCACGCTGGAGAACAGCGGCCGGCCGTCGACGGTGAGCTCCAGGCCGCGGCGGACGACGGCGGCCTGCTGCGGCCCGGACGTCGAGAACCCGATCTCGGTGCCGGCGTCCCGGACCTCGGCCATCCGGCGCTGCAGCGGCTCGTCGTCCCACAGCGGGCTCTCCCCGGTCAGCGAGTGCACCTGGTAGAGCCGCAGCCGGGGGCCGAGCAGCTCGGTGCTCTCCCGGTACTGGCGTTCGAACGCCGCCGCGGTGTGCTCCTTGACCTCGTGGCGGTCGGCGTCGGTGCGCCAGTCGGCCGTGTACCGGTAGCCCCACTTGCTGGCGACGAAGGGGACCTGCTCGCGACCCTGCAGCCAGGAGGCGAGGAACTCCTCGGCGCGGCCGTAGGAGCGGGCGGCGTCGACGTGGTCGATGCCCAGGGACGCCGCGGTGTCGAGCAACAGGTGGGTGCGGGCGCGCAGCGCCGCCGGCGTGCGGTCGGCGGGCAGGTCGCGGTCGCGGCCCGGGGTGATGTAGCCGGGCCGTCCGACCGCCGCCAGGCCGAGCCCCAGCACCGCGGTCGAGGTGCGTCCGGTCATCGTCGTCCCCCTGCCGGGTCAGCCCTGGACCTGCACGTCGCACTGCAGCGGCAGGGCTCCGGAGGACGGCCCCACGTGCAGCCGGAACCGGCCCGCCTCGGTGGCCCACCGGTGCCCGGCCCCGTCCCAGTGCTGGTAGGTGCGCTCGGGCAGCTCCACCGTCACGGCCACCTCCTCCGCCGGGTCGGCCTCCGCCACGGCGAAGCCGGCCAGCCAGCGGACCGGCCGCTCGACCGCGCCGTCCGGTCGGGCGGCGTAGACCTGCACGACCTCCCGTCCCCGCCGGCTGCCGGTGTTGCGCAGCCGCACGGTGACCGCCGCGGCGTCGGCCTCGGCGGACAGGTACTCCCACGTGGTGTAGCCGAGGCCGGAGCCGAACCGGAACCGCGGCTCCCGGCCGTCGCGGTCGTGGCCGCGGTGGCCGACGAACAGGCCCTCGTCGTAGCGCAGCGTCCCGTCGACCGGCCGCGGGGAGGGCAGGCCGTCCTCGTCGGCCGGCCAGGTGACCGGCAGCCGGCCGCCGGGCTCGGCGACGCCGAGGAGGACGTCGGCGAGGGCGTTGCCGCACTCCTGCCCGGGGAACCAGGTCAGCAGCACCGCCGGTACGTCGTCGGCCCACGGCAGCAGCACCGGGGCGCCGGCGTTGACGACCACCACCGTGCGCGGGTTGACCTCGACCACCCGGCGGACCAGCTCGTCCTGCCGTCCCGGCAGCGCGAGCGAGGTGCGGTCGAAGCCCTCGCTCTCCACCTCCTCGGTGGTCCCCACGACGACGACGGCGACGTCGGCGTCCCGGGCCAGCGCCACGGCCTGCTCGAGCTCGGCGTCGTCGTCGGCGTCGCGGGCGACGTTGACCTGGACCGTCACCGACTCCTCGTCCGTGCCCGCGACGCCCCCGGCGGGCTCCGGCACGTGGCCGACGACGACCTCGACCTCCTCGCCGGCCCGCAGCGCCACGGCCACGGACTCCTGCGGGGGCCGCATCATGCCCTCGACCGGGTCCGCGCCCGGCGGCAGGCCGATCCGGGTGTCCAGGCGCACCTGCCCATCGACCGTGACCCGGAACGGACCCACGCCGGAGGCACCGATCCGGTGGGTGCCGTCCGCCTCGGCCCGCACGCGGGTGTGCACCTCCACCGCCCGCACCCGGTCCACGGGCAGGCCCGGGCCGTAGGAGCCCAGCCAGGTGAGGGCCGCCGCCTCGCGCTGCTCGGTGCCGAGCACGGCGCCGTCGGCGTCGAGGAAGCGCACCTCCACGCCGCGGCCGCCGTCGGGTCGGCGCAGCAGGTCGGGATCCGCCGGGGGCAGGCGGTGCGTGCTGCGGCCGCCGCGGCCGTGCCGGACCTCGACGTCCGGCCCGAGGGCGGCGCGCAGCCCGGCCAGCGGGGAGACGGTGTACGGCGGGAAGACCGTCGCGCTGCCGCCGCCCAGGGTGCGGGCCTCCACCGCGTTGGGCCCGAGGACGGCGACCCGCCGCAACCGGCACCGCTCGAGGGGCAGCAGGGGGCCCGCGCCGGAGGCGGCCGGCTCGTTGCGGGCCAGGACGAAGCCCGCGGCGGCGGTGGCCCGCAGCTCCGCGCTGATCTGCTCCGCGGTCCAAGCGGTGGCGTCCCGGCCGGCGACCCCCGCCAGGGCGCCGACCCGCCCGGCCAGCCGGAGCACCCGCAGCACCTTGTCGTCGACGGCCGACTCCGGGATCTCCCCGGCACGCACCGCCGCGACGAGGGCGTCGCCCCAGGGGCCCCGCGGACCCGGCATCACCAGGTCCAGCAGGCCGTCCCCGGCCGCAGCGAGCGACCGGGCGGCGAACCAGTCGGACACGACGACCCCGTCGAAACCCCACTCGCCCTCGAGGACATCGCGCTGCAGCGGGCTCTCGGTCATCGTCGTCCCGTTGACGCCGTTGTAGGCGGCCATGACCACCCAGACGCCGCCCTCCCGCACGATCGCCTCGAAGGGCGCCAGGTACACCTCGCGCAGCACGCGCTCGTCGACCCGGACATCGGCGGAGAACCGCTCGGTCTCCTGGTCATTGGCGACGAAGTGCTTGACGGTGGCGCCGACCCCCTCGTCCTGCAGCCCGCGGACGTAGGCGACGCCGACCCGGGCGGTGAGCAGCGGGTCCTCGCTGAAGCACTCGAAGTGCCGCCCGCCGTAGGGGGTGCGGTGCAGGTTGACGGTGGGGGCGAGCAGCACGTCGACGCCCCGGCGGCGGGCCTCCGCGGCCAGCAGCCGGCCGAGGCGCTCGACGCGGCCGACGTCCCAGGTCGCGGCCAGCGCCGTGGGGGAGGGGACGTTCGCGGAGGTGTCCCGCTCGTCCCAGCGCTCGCCGCGGACGCCGGCCGGACCGTCGGAGACGACCAGGCGGCGCAGTCCGACGACCGGCTCGGGGTGCAGCGACCAGACGTCCGCGCCGGTCAGCAGGCGCACCTCCTGCTCGAGGTCCAGCCGGTCGAGCCGCGTGCGCAGGTCGTCGGGCACGGGGGTGCGTTCCCTTCCGGCGCGGGAGGGGCAGCGCGCCGGCCGGTGGGCGGGCTGCGGCGGGAGGCCACCGCAAGGTCTAGTTCGGGGGACGGGCGCGGTCAACCGGAGCGCCGTGCGCCCGACGTCGTCCCTCGGGCAGGGTGGTCCCCGTGAAGCTGCTGCTGCCCGACTCCGTCCCGCTCGACCCCGCGCTGCCCGAGGGGGTCGAGGCGGTGCGCTACGACGCCGGCGCCCCGGTGCCCGAGGAACACCTGGACGCCGAGGCGCTCGTGGTGTGGGGCAACCGCCCGGGCGACCTGCGTGCCGTCGCCGGCCGGATGCCGCAACTGCGCTGGGTGCAGACCCTGGCGGCCGGGCCGGACGTCGTCCTGGACGCGGGCTTCCCGGACGACGTCGTCGTCACCTCCGGCGTGGGTCTGCACGACCGGCCGGTCACCGAGCACGCCCTCGCCCTGGTGCTCGCACTGCTGCGCCGGCTGCCGGAGGCGATCGCCGCGCAGGCCGAGCACCGCTGGGCCGGCGAGCTCGGCGGGCTGCAGCCGCTGCACCCCGACGGCCGGGTGACCACCCTGATGGGCGCCCGGGTGCTGGTGTGGGGCTTCGGCAACATCGGCCAGCACCTCGCCCCGATGCTGCAGGCCCTCGGCGCGCAGGTGCGGGGCGTGGGGCGCAGCGCGGGGGAGCGGGCCGGGTTCCCCGTCGTCGCCCAGGACGAGCTGGAGGCCGAGCTCGGGCGGACCGACGTCCTGGTGATGATCCTGCCCGCCACCGAGGCCACGACCCACGCGCTGGACGCCGCCCGGCTGGCCGCGCTGCCGCGGCACGCGCTGGTCGTGAACGTCGGCCGGGGGACGACGGTCGACGAGCCCGCCCTCGTCACCGCGCTCACCGAGGGGGGCATCGCCGGCGCCGCGCTCGACGTCACGGAGGTCGAGCCGCTGCCGGCGGGCTCCCCGCTGTGGGACGCGCCGAACCTGCTGCTCACCCCGCATGCCGCCGGCGGCCGGCCGGTCGGTGCCGACGAGCTCGTCGGCGCCAACCTCGAGGCCCTGCTCGCCGGCGGTGAGCTGCGCAACGTCGTGGCGCGCTGACCCCCCGACGGGGGAACACTGTCGACAGTCGGCACGGTCGCCGGGACGGCGCGGCTACGATGACGGTCGACGAGGAGGCTGCTGCGTGAGCGTTGAGTCACTGTCGGCACTGGACCGGAGCACGCTGCGCGAGCGGTCCCTCGAGGCGCTCCGGTCGGCCATCCTCTCCGGCCGGTACCGGCCCGGCGACCACCTCGGTGAGGTCGAGCTGGCGGGGTCGCTCGGGGTCAGTCGCGGCACGGTGCGCGAGGCGCTGCGGCACCTCCAGCAGGAGGGCCTGGTCACCGCCGGCAACCGCGGCATGCTGCGGGTCAACAGCCTGACCTCCGCCGAGGTGCACGAGCTCTTCCGGGTCCGGGCCGCCCTCGAGGGGCTCGCCGTCCGGGAGGTCATCGCCTCCCCCCGGCGCGAGGCCGCCGCCGAGACGCTGCGGGCGGCCGTGGAGCGGCTCTCCGACGAGGACGAGCCCGCCGTGCGGATGGAGGCCGACCTGGCCTTCCACCTGCTGCTGTGCCAGCTGTCGGGCAACTCCATGCTGGTCGAGGCCTGGCAGCGGCTCGAGGGCCGGATGCGGGTCGCCATCCTCAACGGCGCGGCCTGGCAGGCGCCGATGATGGCCCGCGACCGGCACGTCCCGATCGTCGAGGCGATCGAGCGCGGGGACGTCGAGGCGGCCGTGCGGGTCGTCGACGAGCACATGGCCGGCGCCGCGGAGCACTTCGCCGAGGCCACCGGGCCTTCCTGAGGAAGGACCCCGTCCTCCCCGCCCCTCGCAGGCTCGGGGCGGGCCGCTGGACGGGGCCGCCTGCCCCCCACCGCTCGCAGGCTCGCGGCGGGACCCGTAGGAGGACGGGGTCCTCCTACGGGCTGGCGGTGCCCAGGAGGGCTCCCGCTGTCGTGCTGCCTCCGGGCTGACCTGCGCCGACGCAGGCAACCGAAAGTGACCCTTGACACCGTGACGGTCGCCACTCACTCTAGTTATCAGTTGACTGTCAACAGTCAACTCGCAACGGGGACCTGACGCCCATCGCTCACCGGAGACCACCATGACCGAGCGGCACCCAACACTCCACGACCCACACCTCGAGGAAGTCGCCGTCTGGCACCTGTCCGAGGGCTCCCCGACCGAGAAGGTCACCGTCGGGCGCCCCGTCGATGCGACGATCGAGACCCGCAGCTCCACCGGCTCTCGCAGGCTGGAGGGGGACTGACATGGCCGACACCACGTTGCTCCTGCTGCACACCGGGATCACGGTGGCGATCGTCGTCGGCCTCATCGTCTTCGCGAAGATCAACCCGGTCATCTCGCTGGTGATCGGGGCCCTCTATCTCGGCATCGCCGCAGGGCTGGGCTACGAGGCGACGACGACCGCCGTCGTCGAGGGCTTCGGCAACCTGATGGCCGAGGTGGGGCTCATCATCGGGTTCGGCGTGATGCTCGGGACCCTGTTGTCGGCCATGGGGACGCTCCACCGCGTCGTGGACGGGATGCTGCGCCTCGTGGGGGCCAAGCGCTCCCCGTACGTCATCGGCCTGACCTCGGGGATCGTCTTCCCCGCGATCTACTTCGACGTCGCGCTCGTGATCCTGGGGCCCATGGCCCGGTCGATCGCCCTGCGGACCGGGCTCAGCATCGCGCCGCTGGCCGGCGCACTGGCCATCGGCCTCGAGGTGGCGCTCCTGATGGTCCCGCCCGGTGCAGCCGCGCTCGCCATCGCGGCCGCCCTCGACATCCCGCTCGGCACCATGCTCCTGTGGGGCATCCCCTTCGGCGTCGTGGTGATCATCGCCAGCGTCGCGCTGCACACCCTGCTGATGCGCTTCACCTGGAACGAGCAGCGCGACGACGACCCGCTGACCGACCCGGAGCACACCGGGGAGATCGCCGGCTACGGCGGTCCGTCCGCCGCTGAGTCCACCGGTGGACAGCCGGTCGCCCCAGGTGGCCAGCCGGCCGGAGAGCCAGGGCGTGGCGGCAGCGCGACGGCCGTCGCACGTGACCCGCAGCCCGTCAGCACCGGGACGCCGGGCAGGCAGTTGCCCCTGTTCGTCGCCCTGCTGCCGCTGCTGGTGCCGCTGGTGCTCATCGTGCTCGACACCACCACGAGCGCGTTCGGCGCGGAGGTGGGCCTGCTCGGGTTCCTCGGCAACCCCGTGGTGGCGCTGCTCATCGGCCTGCTCATCGGCTTCTTCCTCGCCATCCCGGCCCTGGGGCGGGAGGGCGTCGAAGAGGTGGTCGTGCGGGCCGCCGGGACCAGCGGCGTCATCCTGCTGTTCACCGGCGTCGCAGGATCGCTCGGGCAGGTCATCGCGGAGACCGACGTCGGGAACCTCGTGGCCGGCCTCTTCAGCGCCAACGCGGCCTACCCGCTCGTGCTGGCCTGGCTGGTCGCGGCGCTGCTGCGCCTCGCCCAGGGCTCCGGGTCCGTGGCTGCCATCACCGCGGCGTCGCTACTGGCTCCGGTCGTCGGGAGCCTGGGGCTCAACCCGGTGCTGATCTGGCTGGCCGCCGCGTCCGGGGCCGCCTTCGGCGGACACGTCACCGACAACACCTTCTGGATCTTCAAGACGCTGCTGGGCCTGTCCGTGCGCGGCGCCTTCCAGGTCTACACGGTCGCCCAGGCGGTGCTGTCGTTCGTCGGCCTGGGCACGGTCCTCGTGCTCGGCATCTTCGCCTGACCGAATCGAACAAGGGAGGAACACGTCATGACCTCGCTGACCACACCACAGGCGGCACCCGCCGCCGGCGACCGGGCGGAGCGGATCGAGCGCATCCGCCAGGCCGCGTACCGGATCCGCCGCAACGCCCTCGACATGGGGGAGGTGCAGGGGCAGGGCTACATCGGGCAGGCGCTGGGCGTGGCCGACGTCCTGGCCACCGTCTACACCGACCAGCTCCGGTACCGCCCGGAGGACCCGCACTGGCCCGACCGGGACCGGTTCCTGCTCTCCATCGGCCACTACGCCATCGCCCTCTACGCGGCGCTGGCCGAGGCCGGGACGATCCCGGCCGACGAGCTGGAGACCTACGGCTCCGACGACTCGCGGTTGCCGATGTCGGCCATGGCGTCCTACACGCCGGGCGTGGAGATCTCCGGCGGCTCGCTCGGCCACGGGCTGGCCGTGGCCGCCGGGATGGCCCTCGGGCTGCGCCACCAGGGCAACGGGGCGCGGGTGTTCAACCTGCTCTCCGACGGGGAGCTGGACGAGGGCTCGACCTGGGAGGCCGCGCTCGCCTGCGCCCACCACGGCCTGGACAACGTCACCGCGATCGTCGACGTCAACGCGCTGCAGGCAGACGGCCCCACCGCCGGCGTGCTGCGCACCGAGCCGGTGACCGACAAGTGGCGGGCCTTCGGCTGGCACGCCCTGCGCGTCGACGGCAACGACGTCGCCGCGCTCGTCGACGCCCTCGACGAGCTGCGCGCGCACCGCGGCTCGCCCGGGGTGCTCATCTGCGACACCCGCATCGGTTGCGGGGTGCCGCTGCTCGAGGGCCGGGAGAAGGCCCACTTCATGCGGGTCGAGGAGCACGAGTGGCAGATCGCCCGCGACCAGCTGCAGGAGGGGACGACCCGATGACCAGCACCACGCCGCAGAAGCGGCTCACCACCTCGGCGATGATCGCCTCGTTCGCCGACCCCGGTCAGCGCACCGCCAGCGCACCGTTCGGGCACGCGCTCAACCGGCTCGCCGAGCAGCGACCCGAGGTCGTCGGCCTGTCGGCCGACCTGGCCAAGTACACCGACATGCACGTGTTCCGCGACGCCCACCCCGACCGGTTCTTCCAGATGGGCATGGCCGAGCAGTCGCTGCTGGGCGCGGCGGCCGGCATGGCGGAGGTCGGGCTGGTGCCCTTCGCCTCCACGTACTCGGTCTTCGCCACCCGGCGGGCCTACGACTTCCTCTGCCTCGACATCGCCGAGCCCGGGCTCAACGTCAACGTGGTGGGGGCGCTGCCCGGCCTGACCACCGGGTACGGTCCGAGCCACCAGGCCACCGAGGACCTCGCGATCCTCCGCGGCTGCCCGGGCCTGACCATCGTCGACCCCTGCGACTCGGTCGACATCGAGCAGGCCGTGCCCGCGCTGGCCGACGCCCCCGGCCCCACCTACCTGCGACTGCTCCGCGGGGCGGTGCCGACGGTGCTCGACGAGTACGACTACCGCTTCGAGCTCGGCAAGGCCGCCGAGCTGCGCACCGGGCGGGACGTCGTCCTCATCTCCACCGGGCTGATGACGATGCGGGCGCTGCAGGCCGCGGCCCGGCTCGAGGCCGACTCCGTCGACGTCGCCGTCCTGCACGTGCCGACGATCAAGCCGCTGGACACCGAGGCCATCCTGCGGGCTGCCCGGACCGACCGGCTCGTCGTCACGCTGGAGAACCACACCGTCGTCGGCGGGCTGGCCGAGTCCGTCGCCTCGACGCTGGCCTTCGCCGGTGAGACCACGCGGGTGGTGCCCATCGCCCTGCCCGACGAGTTCCTCGCCGCCGGGGCCCTGCCCACCCTGCACGACCGCTACGGCCTGTCGACCGACGCCGTCGTCGCCCGTGTCAAGACCGAGCTGGGCGGTGGCAAGCAGGCCGACCACGGCCCGTGGGCCGCCGACCCCGAGCCGGCCACGGCCTGACGCCGTCAACCCGCACCCGATCACCTGCCCTGGAGGAACCCATGTCCGTCTCCGACAAGACCGTCGTCATCACCGGCGCCGGCTCCACGCGCGGCATCGGCCGCGCCACCGCGCACACCCTGGCCGCTGCCGGCTGGAACGTCGCCATCCTCGACCTGGACGAGGCCAGCGCCAAGGACGCCGCTACCGAGGTCGCCGAGCGCAACGGTGTGCAGGCCGTGGGCGTGGGCTGCGACATCACCGACGAGGCCTCCGTCGACAACGCGCTGACCGTCCTCGACGGCGCGCTGCCCCCGGTCGGCGCCCTGGTCAACAACGCCGGCATCACCTCGCCGACGCCCTTCCTGGAGGTCAGCGGCCAGGAGTGGGACCGCATCTTCGCGGTCAACGTGCGGGGCGCGTTCAACGTCACCCAGCCGCTCGCGGCCGGCATGGCCGAGCGCGGCTTCGGCCGGATCGTCTTCCTCTCCTCGGTCTCGGCCGAGCGGGGCGGCGGGGTCTTCGGCGGGGTGGCCTACTCCGCCGCCAAGGCCGCCGAGCTCGGCTTCACCCGGGCGCTGGCCCGCGAGCTCGGCCCCAAGGGCATCACCGTGAACGCCGTCGCGCCGGGGCTGATCGACACCGACATCACCGGTGGCGCCCTGGAGGGGGACCGCAAGGCGGAGCTGGTCGCCGGGATCCCGGTGGGCCGCAACGGCCGGGTGAGCGACGTCGCCGACCTCATCACCTACCTGTGCCGCGAGGAGACCGGCTACATCACCGGCGCGACCTACGACGTCAACGGCGGGTCGCACATCCACTGAGGACCCCCTGCCCCCACCACTCGCAGGCTCGCGGCGGGACCCTGCAGGGGGCACCTCCGGCCTCTCACCAGCGCGGCCCGTCCCCTCGGGGGGCGGGCCGCGCCGTCGGTGGCTCAGCGGGGCGTCGCGTCGCTCGGGCGGAAGGGCGCGCCGTGACCGGGGACGACGAGCGTGGCGAGCTCGAGCACCCGCTCCCGCTGGCGCCGCAGCTCGTCGCGGTCGGGGGAGTAGGGGTCGTCGGCCGGGCCCTCGCCGGTCCACCACAGGTGGGTGAGCGCGACGACGTCGTCGGGCGTGCCGACCAGCGTCGTGACGTCCTGCGGGGTGTGCCCCGGCGTGGCCAGCAGGCGGACCGACGGGGTGAGGTCGACGCCGTCGGCCGCCCGCCGGGTGAACACGTCGCCCTCGATGACGGACTGGAAGTCGTGCACCGGGACCACGGGGAACAGCGCCACGTTGAGCGTGTGGTCCAGGTGGTGGTGGCTGAGGACGACGTCGGTGACGTCCTCGGGCGCGACGCCGAGCTCGCGCAGCGGACGCAGGATGAGCTCCCGGTCGGCCACCATGCCGGGGTCGACGACCACCACCCGCCCGGCGTCGCGCACCAGGCTCACCGTCCCCGCCACGTGCGGCAGCCGGGCGTAGCCCTCGACCAGGACGTCGACGCGGGCGGTGCGGGAGAGATCGGCCACCCGCGGACCGTAACCCGCGGTCAGCCCGCCAGCGAGCGGCGCAGCGCCTGCACCGAGGCGGCCGCGCCCGAGTCGGTCATCACCACGCCCGCGTGGTCGTGCCCGCGCACCAGCTCCGCCGTCACCAGGCCGTTCGACGCGGCCACCACCGCGGCCACCTCGTCGTCGGTGTAGGCCGGCGGCGACCCGGCGCCCACGCTCCACTCGGCGTGCAGCAGCTGCGTGGGCACCGAGAGCCGGCGCAGCGCGTCGGCGGCGGTATCGGTGAGGAAGACGTCGGCGGCGTCGTCGACCAGCGCCCGGCCGTCCAGCCGCACCCGGCCGCCGTCCCGGCCCCGCTCCAGGTCGTGTGCCAGGCAGGTGGCCAGGTGCGGGTCGGCGGGGTCGAGCAGCGGCCCGGTGTTCGTCACGACGACGTCGACGTAGCTCGCCAGGTCGGGCCAGTCGGTGCCCAGCCGGGCGGTGCGGTCGGCGAAGGCAGCCTCCAGCTGCTCGCGGCTCGTGGGCCGGCGCACCATCGGCGGCCCGCCGTCGAGCAGGGTCAGGCTGCGCACCCGCTCCGGTGCGGCGGCCGCGAGCTGCACGGCGACGAAGCCGCCCAGCGACATGCCGAGGACGTCGACGCTCTCCAGCCCCAGCGCGTCGAGGACGGCGAGCTGGTCGGCGACGTGCCCGGCCAGCGTCGAGGCGTCCGACCGCGGCGTGCTCAGCCCGCGGCCGCTGAGGTCGGCGGCGACCAGGTCGACGTCCGGCGCCGCGGCGAGGGTCCACGACCACAGCCGCGAGGTGCTGCTGAGGCCGTGGATCGCCAGCACCGGCCGGGTGCTGCCCGGTCGCCGCCAGGCGTGCACGCAGCGGCCGTCGGGCCGCTGGACCTCGACGTGCTGGGGGAAGTCGTCGGGACTCACGCACCCACCTCGTCCGGGAAGACCTTCCCGGGGTTGAGGATGCCGTGCGGGTCGAGGGCGGCCTTGACCGCGCGCTGCATGGCGACCACCTCCGGGGCCAGCTCGACCGCCAGCCCGTCGCGCTTGAGCAGGCCGACGCCGTGCTCGCCGGTCACCGTCCCGCCCAGCGCCACGGCGTCGCGCATGATCTCGCCGAACGCGACCTGCGCCCGGGCCCGCGCCTCGGCGTCGCCGGGCGGGGTGATCAGCAGCGGGTGCAGGTTGCCGTCGCCGGCGTGCGCGATGTTGGCGATGAGCACGTCGTTGCGGGCGGCGGCCGCCTCGATGCGGGCGAGCATGTCCGGGACGGCGGCCTTGGGCACGCACACGTCCTCGGTCAGCAGCGGGCCCAGTCGCTCCAGCGCCGGGTAGGCCAGCCGGCGCGCGGCGAACAGCGCCTCGGCCTCGGCCGGGTCGGTGGACGCCGCGGCCCACGTGGCACCGCCGAGCTCGAAGCTGCGCAGCATCGCGTCGGCCTCGGCGTCGCCGGCCGGGCCGGGGGCGTCGGTGCGGCCGAGCAGCACCACGGCGGCGTCGACCGACAGGCCCATGTTCTTCCACTCGTCGACGGCGGCCAGGCAGTGCCGGTCGACCAGCTCCAGCGCCGAGGGCGTCACCCCCGCCGCGCCGAGCGCCTCGACCGCGCGGCCGGCGTCGACCACGGAGTCGAAGTAGCCGACGACGGTGCGCTCGGGGGCCCGCGCCGGCCGCAACCGCACGGTCACCTCGGTGACCACGCCGAGGGTGCCCTCGGAGCCCACCATCAGCCCGACCATGTCGTAGCCGACGACGCCCTTGGCGGTGCGCCGCCCGAGCCGCACGACCTCGCCCAGGCCGTTGACCACCTCGAGCTCGAGCACGTAGTCGCGGGTCACGCCGTACTTGACGCAGCACACGCCGCCGGCATTGGTGGCCACGTTGCCGCCGATGGTCGACCAGGGGGAGCTGGCCGGGTCGGGCGGGTACCACAGGCCCTGCTCGGCGCAGGCGGCGCGCAGGTCGTCGTTGACCACGCCGGGCTGCACGACGGCGTAGCGCTCCACGGGATCGATGGCGACCACGTCGCGCATGTGCTCGGTGGAGAGCACGACGCACCCGTCGACGGCGTTCGCCCCGCCGGACAGGCCGGTGCCGGCGCCGCGGGGCACCAGCGGCGTCCGGTGCACCAGGCAGGCGCGCACCACGGCCTGCACCTCCGCCGTGGACCGGGGGCGGACGACGGCCAGCGGCGCGCCGTGGGGTGCCCACTCGGCCTCGTCGTGCACGTAGGAGCCGACGACGTCGTCGTCGGACAGGACGCGGTCGGCCGGGAGGGCGGCCAGCAGGGCCGCCACGACGCCGGACTGCAGTGCGGGAGCCTGGGTCACGCCCCCCAGTCAAGCACCGCGGCCTGCCCGTGCACCGGTGCTCAGTCGAGCACCGGGTCGCGCCCGCCCGCCGTCGTCGCGACGGGTGTCCGGCGGCGCGACAGCAGGAGGGCACCGGCCGCCGACAGCAGCATGGCGATGCCGACCAGCCACAGTGCGGGCCGGATGCTGCCGGTGGCGTCGGAGACCCACCCGGTGATGTAAGGGGCGGCGAAGCCGGCGGTGTTGCCCAGCGAGTTGATCAGCGCGATGCCTGCTGCGGCTCCGGCGCCGGCGAGGAACAGCGGCGGGAAGTGCCAGAACACCGGCAGCGCGCAGCAGATGCCGACCGCGGTCAGGGTGATGACGGCCATGACGGTGAACGGCGAGTCGAGGTAGAGGGCCACCGGGATGGTCACCCCGCCCAGCGCCGCCGGCAGGGCCAGGTGCCAGCGGCGCTCGCCGGTCCGGTCGGAGTGCCGGCTCCACAGCACCATCGTCGCGGCGCCGGCCAGGAACGGGACCGCGACGATCGCGCCGGTCTCGAAGATCGAGTAGCTGGCGTCGAAGCGCTCCGCGAAGCCGGCGACCACGGTCGGCAGGAAGAACGAGACCGCGTACAGGCCGTAGACGACGCCGAAGTAGACCAAGCCGAGACCGACCACCCGCGGGTCGGCCATCGCCCGCCACGGGGAGGCCTCCCGGCCGGGCGTCTGCCCCTCGGCGGCGATGGTGCGGGCCAGCCAGCTGCGCTCCTCGGCGGTGAGCCAGCGGGCGTCCTCGGGGCGGTCGGTCAGGTAGAACCAGCACGCGACGCCGAGCAGCACGGCGGGCAGCCCCTCGACGAGGAACATCACCCGCCAGCCCTCCAGGCCGAACAGCCCGTCGCCGTACTGGATGACCGCGCCCGACAGCGGCGCCCCCAGGGCCGAGGAGAGCGGGACGGCCACCAGGAAGGCCCCGATCAGCTGCACCCGCTGGGCGCGCGGCAGCCACCAGGTCAGGTAGAGCAGGACCCCGGGGAAGAAGCCGGCCTCGGCGACGCCGAGCAGCACCCGCAGCGCGTACAACCAGCCCGCCGAGCCGACGAAGGCCATCGCGCTCGCGACGATCCCCCAGCTGACCATGATCCGGGCGATCCAGCGGCGGGCGCCGAAGCGGTGCAGCGCCAGGTTGCTCGGGACCTCGAAGAACAGGTAGCCGATGAAGAACAGCCCCGAGGCCAGCCCGAACATCGTCTCGGTCAGCCCGAGGTCCTCGCTCATCGTGAGCTTGGCGAAGCCGATGTTGGTGCGGTCGAGGTAGTTGACGAAGTAGAGGAGCCCGAGGAAGGGCACCAGCCGCCACGCGACCTTGCGCAGCGCGCTCCTCCCGACCGGGTCGGTCTCGGTGTGGGCCACGGCTCCTCCAGACGACGTCCCTGCGGGTGTGCGCGGCTCACGGTAGGGCCGCGGGCCCACGTGCCAGGTCGGCGCGTCGGGACCCCTCCGAGTGGACGGACCGGCACTGGCCCGGTGGCGCCGGGTCTCGCAGATTCAGCGGGGAGACCGCCCACGTCCCGAGGAGGACGCATGACCACCCCCTACTGGGTCGCCGGACAGCTGCGGACCGGCACCGACGTCGTCGAGGTCCGCTCGCCGTTCGACGGCGCCGAGGCCGGCCGGACGACGAACGCCACCGCCGAGGACGTCGAGGCCACGGTGTCGGCCGCCCACTCCGCCCGCGCCGCCTGTGCGGCGCTCCCCGCCCACGCGCGGGCCGCCGCCCTCGACCACGTGTCCCGGCGGCTGGCCGAGCGCAGCGAGGAGGTCGCCGCGCTGATCACCGCGGAGTCCGGCAAGCCGCTCAAGTGGGCCCGGCTCGAGGTGGCCCGCGCCGTGTCGACCTTCCGCTGGGGCGCGGAGGAGGCGCGGCGCTGGTCGGGCAGCCTGCAGCGGCTGGACACCGATCCGGCCGCGACCGGGCGGATGGCGCTGGTGCGGCGGGTGCCGCGCGGCCCGGTGCTGGGCATCGCGCCGTTCAACTTCCCGCTCAACCTGGTGGCGCACAAGGTGGCACCGGCGATCGCCGCCGGGGCGCCGATCGTCGTCAAGCCCGCCCCCGCGACGCCGCTGTCGGCGCTGCTGCTCGGCGAGATCCTGGCCGAGACCGAGCTGCCGGCCGGCGCCTGGTCGGTGCTGCCGGTGCCCAACGAGGTCGCCGCACGGCTGGTGCAGGACCCGCGGCTGCCGGTGGTCTCCTTCACCGGGTCGGTGCCGGTGGGCTGGTCGATCCGCGAGTCCGCGCCGCGCAAGCACGTCACCCTCGAGCTCGGCGGTAACGCGGCGGTCGTCGTCGCCCCCGACCAGGACGACGCGGCGCTGGACCGGGCCGCCTCCCGCATCGCGACCTTCGCGATGTACCAGGCCGGGCAGTCCTGCATCTCGGTGCAGCGGGTCCTCGCCCACCGGGACGTCGCGACCGCCCTCACCGAGCGGGTCGTCAAGGCTGTGGAGGGGCTGGTCACCGGAGTCCCGACCGACCCGGCGACCGACGTCGGGCCGCTGATCGACGAGCAGGCCGCCCGGCGGGTGGAGAGCTGGGTCGACGAGGCGGTGGCCGCGGGCGCCCGCGTGCTCACCGGCGGCACCCGCGACGGCGCCACCTACGCGCCCACGGTGCTCACCGACGTCCCGGCCGACGCGAAGGTGTCCTGCGAGGAGGTGTTCGGGCCGGTCGTCGTCCTGGACACCGTGGACTCCGTCGACGAGGCGTTCGCCCGGGTGAACGACAGCCGCTTCGGGCTGCAGACCGGCGTGTTCACCCGTGACCTGCAGGTGGCCTTCCGCGCGGCCGCGGTGCTCGAGGTCGGGGGAGTGGTGGTCGGCGACGTCCCGAGCTTCCGCGCCGACCAGATGCCCTACGGCGGCGTGAAGGACTCCGGCACCGGCCGCGAGGGCGTGCACGCGGCCATGGAGGACCTCACCGAGGAGCGCGTCCTCGTCCTCACCGGCATCGACGTGTGATCTGTCGGCCTACCGGCCGACACCGCGGCCAGGTGCCGTCCCCGACCGGAGCTGAGCCGCTGCCCGTGTCCCGGTCGGGAGCCCCTCCGGGGCCCCGCGACCGGTCCACCCAGCCAGGTGCCGTCTGGCCCGCGAGGTGGACGGCGCCGGACGCGGAACGGCCCCGGTGGGAGTCCCACCGGGGCCGTCTCGCGTGCGCTCAGCTGTCGAGGTTGGCCATGACGTGCTTGACGCGGGTGTAGTCCTCGAACCCGTACATCGACAGGTCCTTGCCGTAGCCGGAGTGCTTGAACCCGCCGTGCGGCATCTCGGCGACCAGTGGGATGTGCGTGTTGATCCAGACGCAGCCGAAGTCCAGCGCCTTGCTCATCCGCATCGCCCGGCCGAAGTCCTTCGTCCAGACGCTGGAGGCCAGCCCGTACTCCACACCGTTGGCCCAGGCGAGGGCCTGCTCCTCGTCGGAGAACCGCTGCACGGTGATGACCGGGCCGAAGACCTCCTGCTGCACCAGCTCGTCGTCCTGCCGCAGGCCGGCCACGACGGTCGGCTCGACGAAGAAGCCGCGGTCGCCCTGCCGGCGGCCACCGGCGGTGATCTCGGCGTGGTCGGGTGCGCGGTCGAGGAAGCCGGTGACGTGGGCGAGCTGGTTGGCGTTGTTCACCGGCGGCACGAGGGCGTCCTCGTCGCCGGCGCCGTTGTCGTACGTCGTCCGGGTGTTCCTCGCCTGCTCGGTCAGCGCCGCGACGAAGTCGTCGTGGATGCCCGGCCCGGCCAGCACCCGGGTGGCGGCGGTGCAGTCCTGGCCGGCGTTGAAGTAGCCGGCGACCGCGATGGCCTCGGCCGCGGCCTCGAGGTCGGCGTCGTCGAAGACGACGACCGGGGCCTTGCCGCCGAGCTCCAGGTGCACCCGCTTGACGTCGCGGGCGGCCGTCTCGGCCACCGCCATGCCCGCGCGCACCGACCCGGTGATCGAGACCATCTGCGGGATGCGGTGCTCGACCAGCGCCCGGCCGGTGTCCCGGTCGCCGCAGACCACGTTGAACACGCCCGGCGGGAGGAACTCGGCGGCCAGCTCGGCCATCCGCAGCGTCGTCGCCGGGGTGGTGTCGCTGGGCTTGAGGACGACGGCGTTGCCGGCCGCGATCGCCGGCGCGAACTTCCAGACCGCCATCATCATCGGGTAGTTCCACGGCGTCACCTGGCCGACGACCCCGACCGGTTCGCGCCGGACCCAGGACGTGTGGCCGGCCATGTACTCCGCGGCCGCCTTGCCCTCGAGGTTGCGCGCGGCACCGGCGAAGAACCGGATCTGGTCGACCATCGGCGGGATCTCCTCGCTCGCGGTCAGCCCGAGCGGCTTGCCGGTGTTGCGGCTCTCCAGCGCCACCAGCTCCTCGCCGTGCGCCTCGATCGCGTCGGCGAGGCGGAACAGCACCAGGGAGCGTTCCGACGGGGTGGCGTCGCGCCAGCCCGGGAACGCCCGCGCCGCGGCGGTGTAGGCGCGGTCGACGTCCTCGGCCGACGACACCGGTGCGGAGGCGAACACCTCCCCGGTCGCCGGGTCCACCAGGTCGGCCCGGCGGCCGTCGGTGGCGTCGACGTGCTCCCCGCCGACGAAGTTGCGCAGCTCGAGCTTCTCGCTCACCGGAGGTCCCTCTCGTTCGGGCGTCCCGGCGTCCCCGGAACCGCTGATCCGGTGGTAATCGTCACTGCAGACGGCCGATCTGTCCAGCCTCGTGCTCTGACGACGACGGATTCCTCAGGCCGACGGCGGGTGCAGTGCCAGCCAGAGCTCGGCGCGGACGCCGGGGGAGTCCAGGTCGCGGCCGAGCAGCTCCTCGGCCCGCCGGATGCGCTTGCGCAGCGTGTGCCGGTGGACCCCCAGGCGGGCCGCGGCCGGCTCCCACTGCCCGTGGGCGGCCAGCCAGACCCGCAGCGACTCCACCAGGTCGCCCGGTCCTGCCCGGTCGGCCGCGGCCAGCGGTGCGAGCGCGGCCTCGGCGAACGCGGTGGTGGCCCCCGGGTCGAGCAGGCCCGCCAGTCCGCGGCCGGCCAGGTCGGCGAAGGCGGTGACCGGCCGACCCGCGGCCCGGCCGTGCCCGGCCGCCTGCCGGGCCTGGCGCACGCCGTCGGCCAGCCGCGCCCACGGCACCGGCGGTGCGGTCCCGAGGACGGCGCCGGGCACCCGCTCGGGCAGGTCGGCCAGCCGCCCGGCCAGCGGCCCCTCGGCCGGCACCAGGACGACGAGGGCGTCATCGAGCTCGGCCGACAGCACCGGCTCGCGGACGTGCGCGGCCGCGTCGGCGGCCACGTCGACGGCGGCGGCCCGCTGCTCGGGGCTGCCCAGCACCGCCATCGCCAGCACCGGCTCGCCCGGCAGCCGCTCGCCCAGCGCCGCCACCACCGGCTCGGCCGCAGCGGTCTGCCCGGCCAGCAGCAGCTGCAGGATCGCCGCCCGCAGCGCCGCGGTGCCGCTGTCGAGCGCCCGGGACTGCTCCAGCCGCAGCGTGAGCAGCAGCGCAGCCGCGTTGACCACGTGCCGGTCGCCCGCCGAGAAGGGGCCCGGCCGCCCGACGGCGAGGAAGCCGCGGACCCGCGAGCCGGTGCCCAGCGACTGCAGCAGCACCGTCTCGCCGGGCTGGGTGAGCGCGGCACCGGCCGGGGGCCGCGCCGTGCGCAGCCGGTCGACCGCCGCCGTCAGGTCGCCGGCGCGGCCCCGGGCGGACGGCGGCGCGGCCTCCAGCGGCGTCCCCGCGGCGTCGACCAGCAGCGCCCAACCGCCGAGGTGCCGGGCCAGCCGGTCGACGACGGTGCCCGGGGCGCCGGGGCCGACCGCGGCACGGGTCAGCTCCCGCTGCACCGTCGACGTCCGGGTGACCGCCGCGTACTCCTCGGCGGCCAGTGCGCTGGAGACCGCCCGTGACAGGGCGATGAACGGCGTCTGCCGCGGTACCTCGAGGACCGCCAGCCCGTGCTCGTCGGCCGCGGCGACCAGCTCCGCGGGCACCTCCGCGTGGGTGAGGCCGGTGCCCAGACCGAGGCCGACCACGCCGGCCCGGGCCAGCCGGCGGACGTAGCCCTCGGCCATGTCGGGCGTGAGGGCCAGGCCGGTGGTGAGCAGGAGCTCGCCGCCCTCGAGGAACGGTGTGGGGTCGGCGAGCTCGCTGACGTGCACCCAGGAGATCGCGCGGTCCACCGGCGCGGCGTGGGTGCGCAGCGTCAGCGCGAGCGACGCAGTGCCGAGCAGGGTCGCGACGGTGACCGGCACGGGCAGGACCTCTCGACGATCTGGACACCCGGACGCCCCGGGGGTGCCGATCCGGACGGTACCGGTGGAGACGTAGGCCACGGACCCTGGACGCGAGGACCTCCCCCGTCGGGGGAGGCCGGCCCCACGAGGAGACAGCGATGACCGACCTGCTCACCGGCTCCCACACCGTCGCCCAGGAGCGGCGCCTCGTCACCGAGCTGCCCGGCCCCCGCTCGCGCGAGCTGGCCGCCCGCCGGGCCGCCGCGGTCACCTCCGCCGTGGGCAGCGTCCTGCCGGTCTACGTCGAGCGCGCGGCCGGTGGCGTGGTGGTCGACGTCGACGGCAACTCCTTCATCGACCTGGGCTCGGGCATCGCCGTCACCAACGTCGGCCACGCCGCGCCCGAGGTCGTGGCCGCCGTCCAGGCGCAGGTCGCCGCCTTCACCCACACCTGCTTCATGGTCGGTCCCTACGAGGGCTACGTCGCCGTCGCCGAGGAGCTCGACCGGCTCACCCCCGGGGACCACGAGAAGCGCACGGCGCTGTTCAACACCGGCGCCGAGGCCGTGGAGAACGCGGTCAAGGTGGCCCGGGTGGCCACCGGCCGCTCGGCCGTCGTCGTCTTCGACCACGCCTACCACGGGCGCACCAACCTGACGATGGCGCTCACGGCGAAGAACATGCCCTACAAGCACGGCTTCGGGCCCTTCGCCGGCGAGGTCTACCGGGTGCCGATGTCCTACCCGTACCGCGACGAGCCGGGGATGACCGGCGAGCAGGCCGCCGCCCGGGCCATCGACCTGATCGAGACGCAGATCGGCGCCGGCAACGTGGCCGCAGTGCTCATCGAGCCGATCCAGGGCGAGGGTGGCTTCGTCGTCCCGGCGCCGGGCTTCCTGCCTGCCCTGACCGACTGGTGCCGCCGCTCGGGTGCGGTCTTCGTCGCCGACGAGGTGCAGACCGGCTTCTGCCGCACCGGCGCCTGGTTCGCCTCGGAGCACGAGGGCGTCGTCCCCGACCTGATCACCACCGCCAAGGGCATCGCCGGCGGCATGCCGCTGGCCGGGGTGACCGGCCGCGCCGAGCTGATGGACGCCGTGCACACCGGTGGCCTGGGCGGCACCTACGGCGGCAACCCGGTGTCCTGCGCCGCTGCGCTGGCCAGCATCCGCACCATGCGGGAGCTCGACCTGAACGCCGCCGCGCGCGCGATCGAGGCGACCATGCTGCCGCGGCTGCGCGCGCTGCAGGAGCGCACCGGCGTGGTCGGCGACGTCCGCGGCCGCGGCGCGATGCTCGCCGTGGAGCTGGTGAAGCCGGGCACGGACGAGCCCGACTCCGCGCTGACCAACGCGATCTCCAAGGCCTGCCACGCCGAGGGCGTCATCACCCTGACCGCCGGTACGCACAGCAACGTGCTGCGCTTCCTGCCCCCGCTGGTCATCGGGCAGGACCTGCTCACCGAGGGGCTCGACGTCCTCGACGCCGCCTTCGACGCGCACGCGGGGAAGTGAGCGCCCCGGCCGCAGCCGGCGCCGCCAGTGGGCACCGCCGGCTGACGCTGCGTCCCGAGGGTCCCACCGGGAGCGACCGGGTGGGCGGCCTGGTCACCTGGCCGAACGGCCGGCCCCTGCTGGCCGACGTCGTGCCGGTCTTCGACCGGCTCGGCGTGCGGGTGGCCGACGCCGCCGCCGTCCCCGGGGACGACGGCGCGCCGGCCACCCGGCTGGAGCTGCTCCTGCCGCCCGGCACCGCGCCGGCCACGGCGCTGCCCCGGCTCGAGCAGGCCCTGGCCGCGGCGTGGGCGGGGGAGACCGAGCTCGACGGGCTCTCCCGGCTGACCGTCGGTGCCGGCCTGCCGGTGGCCGACGTCGCCGTGCTGCGCGCCGCCTGCCGCTACCTCGCGCAGGTGGGGCTGGGCCTCTCCCGCGGCTACGTGGAGGAGACGGTGCTCGCCGCACCGGAGTTCGCACACGCGCTGCTGGCCTCCTTCGCGGCGAGGCACGACCCCGACGCCGCCGACCCCGCGGCCGCCGCCTCGGCGGCCGAGCACCTGGCCGAGCTGCTCACCCGCACGACGAGCCTGGACCAGGACCGCATCCTGCGCGGCCTGCGCGACGTGCTCGCCGCCGTGGTGCGCACCAACCGCTACCAGACCGACGCCACGGGGGCGCCCCGCCCGGCGCTGGCGCTGAAGATCGCCTCCGCGGAGCTGGACCTGCTGCCCCGGCCGCGGCCGGAGGTCGAGACCTTCGTCTGCTCGCCGTCCATGGAGGGGCTGCACCTGCGCGGCGCCCGGGTCGCCCGCGGCGGCCTGCGCTGGTCCGAGCGCCCGGAGGACTTCCGCACCGAGGTGCTCGGCCTGGTCAAGGCGCAGATGGTCAAGAACGCGGTGATCGTGCCGGCGGGCGCCAAGGGCGCGTTCGTCGTCCGCGGCGACCTGCGCGGCCTGGACCGCGCAGCGGTGCAGGAGCGGGTGGCCGGCGCCTACCGCACCTTCGTCGACGCGCTGCTGGACGTGACTGACGACCGCAGAGGCGACGGCAGGGGTGGCGACCGCGTCCTGCACCCGCCGCGCACCGTCGTCCACGACGGCGACGACCCCTACCTGGTGGTCGCCGCCGACAAGGGGACGGCGACCTTCTCCGACCTGGCCAACGAGGTGTCCGAGCGCCGCAGCTTCTGGCTGGGTGACGCGTTCGCCTCCGGCGGCTCGAGCGGCTACGACCACAAGGCCATGGGCATCACCGCCCGCGGCGCGTGGGTGTCGGTGCGCCGGCACCTGCGCGAGCTCGGCGTCGACCCCGACGGGCCGCTGACGGCGGTCGGCGTCGGCGACATGTCCGGCGACGTCTTCGGCAACGGCATGCTGCTGTCCGACGAGCTGCGGCTGGTGGCGGCCTTCGACCACCGGCACGTCTTCCTCGACCCGGACCCCGACCCCGTGCGGTCCGCGGCCGAGCGCCGCCGGCTGTTCGCGCTGCCGGGCTCGTCGTGGGACGACTACGACCGCTCGGCGCTGTCCCCGGGCGGTGGCGTGCACCGCCGCGACGCCAAGCGCGTGCCGCTCTCACCGCAGGTACGGGCCCGCCTCGGGGTGGACGCCGAAGAGCTGTCGCCGGCCGAGCTGGTGCGGGCGGTGCTGCGGGCGCCGGTCGACCTGCTGTGGAACGGCGGCATCGGCACCTACGTCCGTGCCGCGGACGAGACCGACGCGCAGGTCGGCGACCGCGCCAACGACGCGGTCCGCGTGACCGCCGGGGAGCTGCGCTGCCGGGTCGTGGGGGAGGGCGGCAACCTGGGCCTGACCCAGCGCGCGCGGATCGCCGCGGCACGGGCCGGGGTGGCGCTGAACACCGACTTCATCGACAACTCCGCCGGCGTCGACACCTCCGACCGCGAGGTCAACCTCAAGATCCTGCTGGCCGGCGTGTCGCGTGCCGAGCGGGACGCGGTGCTGCGCGCGGTCGAGGACGAGGTGGCCGCGGCGGTGCTCGCCGACAACGCGCTGCAGGCCCGGGCGCTGTCGGTGTGCGCGGGCCAGGCGCCGTTCCTGCTCGACCGGCACGCCCAGCTGATCGGCGACCTCGAGCGGCACGGCCTCGACCGCGACCTCGAGGGGCTGCCGTCGGAGGCGGAGGTCGAGCGGCTGCGCCAGGCCGGGGCCGGCCTCACCCGGCCCGAGGCCGCGGTGCTGCTCGCGCACTCCAAGAACCTGGTGCGCGAGGAGCTGCTGGCCAGCGACCTGCCCGACGACCCGTCGGTGGCCGGGGTGCTGGCGGCCTACTTCCCGCGGGCGGTGGCCGAGCGCTGGCCCGACCGGGTGGCCGGTCACCCGCTGGCCCGGGAGATCACCGCCACCCAGCTGGCGAACGACCTGGTCAACCGGGTCGGTCCGGGCTTCCTGCTGCGGCTGGAGGAGCGCCACGGCGTCCCCACCCCCGTGGCGGCCCGCGCCTACACGGTGGCCACCCGGGTGCTCGACCTCGGCCCGCTGTGGGCACGGGTGGACGACGACGTGCCGCTGACCGTGGAGCGGCTGGCGCTGCCCGAGCTCCAGGCGGCCACCGAGCGCGCGGCCGACCGGCTGCTGGCGGCCCACCCCGACCCGGCGGCGCTGACCGCGGCGGCACCGGCGCTGGCCGCGGTCGTCGCCCGGATCGAGCCCGCTGCGTGGCTGGCCCGGCCGGGTGCCGCGGGCGACCGGGCCCGCACGCTGCAGGCCGAGCTGGCCGCCGCGGGCGCGACCCCGGAGCTCGCCGCACTGGTCGCCGTCCTCGGGTGCCAGGCCGACCTCGTCGACCTGGCCGGGGTGGCCCGCACCGCCGGGGTCGACATCGGCCGGGTGGTCGAGGCCGACGCCGCCGTCGAGCAGCTGCTGGCGCTCCCGCGGGTGCACGCCTGGACCGCGGAGGAGGCCGGCATCTCGCACTGGGCCGTCGCCGCCCGCGCGGCCCTGCGGGAGGAGGTGGACCAGCTGCGGTGGGCCCTCGTGGCGGCGCTGCTGCGGGACGCCGACGGCGACGCGGACGCCTTCGCCGACCGGCACGCCGCGGCGCTGGCCCGTTTCACCGCCGTCCGCCAGCAGGCCGGGTCCGCCCGCGACGACGTCCTGGGCCGGGCGTGCGTGGTGGTGGCGGAGTTGCGCCGGCTGGTGGCCAGGGTCGGCTGACGGTCCCCCGGCCGGCCCGTGGGGTGCCCCATCTCCGCGGAAGCTCCACCGCTGCTTCTTCCTGTGAGCAGCGGTGGAGCCTCCGCGGAGGAACATCGGTGGCCACGGCTGGGGGGCAGTCCGCGCCGGCGAGCCCGGCGCCGGGCAGGGGCGGGCCCGTTCTCGGGGACACCGGCCGGGCCACGACGGTTCCCCCGATCCCATCGACCGACCCGACCATGGCCGTGAGCTCCCCCTGAGGGAGGGCGCCGGGGCCCCGGGTGGTCGTTACCATCCGGGGGCCCGGGGCCGCCGGGTCTGTCGTGACCGAGGCGGGAGGGGCGACCGGTGACCATCCGTCGGCAGTTCGTGCTGGACGACGTCTCGCGGGCGATCATCGAGCAGCTGCAGGAGGACGGCCGCCGTCCCTACGCGCGCATCGCCGCGGCGGTCGGGCTGTCGGAGGCCGCCGTCCGGCAGCGCGTGCAGCGGCTGCTCGACGCCGGCGTCATGCAGATCGTCGGGGTCACCGACCCGCTGCAGGTGGGGTTCTCGCGGCAGGCGATGGTCGGGGTGCGCACCAGCGGCGACGCCCGCGTCGCCGCCAAGCGCATCGCCGCGTTCACCGAGGTCGACTACGTCGTCATCACGGCCGGGTCGGTCGACCTGCTGGTGGAGGTCGTCTGCGAGGACGACGACCAGCTGCTCGACGTCGTCGCCCGCATCCGCGCGGTGGACGGCGTGGAGTCCACCGAGACCCACCTCTACCTGGGCCTGGCCAAGCAGACCTACGCCTGGGGCACCCGCGGGCCGCAGGGCCCGACGTCGTCCGACGCCGGGCTCTGAGCCTCAGGCGCGGGCGCGGTCGAGCGCCAGGACCGACAGCAGCTCGTAGCCCACGTGGGCCGCAGCGATGCCGGTGAGCTCGGCGTGGTCGTAGGGCGGGGACACCTCGACGATGTCGGCGCCGACGACGTCGAGCCCGACCAGCCCGCGCAGCGTGTTGAGCAGCTCGCGGCTGGTGAGCCCGCCGGCCTCCGGCGTCCCCGTGCCCGGCGCGTGGGCCGGGTCGAGGACGTCGATGTCGACCGACACGTAGACCGGGCCGCCCGCCAGCCGGCCGCGCATCCGCTCCACGATGCTGCGCACGCCGTCGACCTCGTAGTCGTCGGAGCGGATCACCTGGAAGCCGAGCACGGCGTCGTCCTCGAGGTCCTGCTTGCTGTACAGCGGGCCGCGGATGCCCATGTGCAGCGAGCGCTCCAGGTCGATCAGCCCCTCCTCGCTGGCGCGGCGGAACGGCGTGCCGTGCGTGTAGGGGGCGCCGAAGTAGGTGTCCCAGGTGTCGAGGTGGGCGTCGAAGTGCAGGACGGCGACCGGCCCGTGGTCGCGCGCCAGCGAGCGCAGGATCGGCAGCGCGATGGTGTGGTCGCCGCCGATGGTGAGCAGCTGGGCGCCGTCCGAGCGCAGCGCGGTCACCTCACGGTCGATGGTCTCGATCGCCTCGCCGAGGTCGAACGGGTTGACACCGATGTCGCCGGCGTCGGCCACCTGCTGCGTACCGAACGGCGTGGCGTCCAGCGCCGGGTTGTAGGGCCGCAGCAGCTTGGAGCCCGCCCGCACGTGCCCGGGGCCGAAGCGGGCGCCGGGCCGGTAGCTGACCCCGGAGTCGAACGGCACCCCGAGGACGGCGACGTCGGCGCGGGAGACCTCGTCGATCCGCGGCAGCCGGGCGAAGGTGGCCGGCCCGGCGTAGCGGGGGACCCGCGTGGCGTCGACGGGGCCGATCGGGGTCTGGTCTTCCACGGGCTCTCCTCGGGTCTGCGGGAGCGGCGGGTCTGCGGGACCGGCGCCGCCGATCCCCCGTCCGGGTCGCTCGCCACTGTCAACTCGGGTTTCCCATTTGTCAACGCCGGACCGGGAACTAGTGTCCGGGCCGGACCGGGAGGTGCGATGGAGGCAGCAGTGACCGACGCGGACCCGCCGCGCATCGGCGGGCGGCTCAAGGCGGCCCGGCAGGCGCGGCGGCTGACGCTCACCGACGTGGCCGAGGCCAGCGGGCTGACCAAGGGCTTCCTCAGCAAGCTCGAGCGCGACCAGGCGAGCGCCTCGGTGGCCGCGCTGGTGCGGGTGTGCGCCGCGCTGGAGATCTCGCCCGGCAGCCTCTTCGAGGCGGCACCCGGTGGAGAGGCCGTCCGGGCCGGCAGCTACCCGCCCATCGCCTTCGGGGGGCAGGGGCTGACCGAGTTCCTGCTCACGCCCTCGGGGGAGCGGCGGCTGCAGGCCATCCTCTCCGAGATCGCCCCCGGTGGCGGGAGTGGTGCGGAGACCTACGCCCTGCCGGCCGAGGTCGAGTTCGTCTTCGTCCTCGAGGGCGACCTCGAGGTGACGGTCGGCGGCGACGTCACCACGCTGGGCCCCGGCGACGCGTTCACCTTCTCGCCCGGCACCGAGCACGGCTTCCGTTCGCTGCGGAGGAACGGGACCACCCGGGTGCTGTGGGTCTTCTCCCCCGCCCTGCCGGTGGGGCGGGCACCGATCTAGGAAACGCTGGTTGACAACCGGTCAACCTGTGGTGATGCTCTCTGCGATCCAGACCACAGCGCCAGCCGCAGAGGAGCACCCGTGAGCACAGTCAGCGCCGACCCGGGCCGCGCGGCCCCGGTCCGCAGCCAGCTCTTCCGGCTCAAGCCGGTCGACGCGATCGTCGCCCAGCACCAGGAGACGGGGGGCTCGGGGCTGCGCCGCTCCATGGGCCTGCTCCAGCTCACCGCGCTGAGCATCGGCGCCACCCTCGGCACCGGCATCTTCGTCATCCTCGGCGAGGCGGTGCCCCTGGCCGGCCCGGCCGTCGTGCTCGGCTTCGTGCTCGCCGCGGTGACCGCGCTGTTCAGCGCGCTGTCCTACGCCGAGCTGGCCGGCAGCATCCCGGTCTCGGGGTCGTCGTACTCCTACACCTACGCCACCATGGGCGAGCTCGTCGCCTGGGTCTGCGGCTGGTGCCTGATGCTCGAGTACGGGGTCTCGGTGGCCGCCGTCGCGGTCGGCTGGGGCGCCTACATCGACGACCTCGCCTCCGGGACGGTCGGCGCGGTGCTGCCCGAGGTGCTGTCCGCGCCACCCGGCGACGGCGGGGTCGTGAACGTCCCGGCCGTGGTCGTCGTCCTGCTCGCGATGGTGCTGCTGCTGCGCGGCACCAGCGAGAGCGCGAAGGTCAACACCGCGATGGTCGTGCTCAAGGTCGGCGTCCTGCTGTTCTTCTGCGCGGTCGCCTTCACCGCCTTCCGCGCCGGCAACCTGGCGCCGTTCGTCCCGATGGGCGTCGCCGGTGTCACCGCCGCGGCCTCGCAGGCCTTCTTCTCCTACATCGGCTTCGACGCCGCCTCGACCGCCGGCGACGAGGCCCGCGACGCCCGCCGCGACCTCCCGCGCGCCATCGTGCTGTCGCTGGCCGTGGTCACCGTCGTCTACGTCCTGGTGGCGCTGGCCGCCGTCGGCGCGGTGCCGTGGCCGCAGATCAGCGGCTCGGAGGCCGCGCTCGCCGACGTCCTCAGCATCGCCACCGGGCAGACGTGGACGGCCGTGCTGCTCTCGATCGGCGCCGTCATCGCGATCGCCAGCGTCGTCCTGACCGTGCTCTACGGGCAGACCCGCATCCTCTACGCGATGTCCCGCGACGGCCTGGTGCCGCCGGTGTTCTCCAGGGTCAGCGCCCGCCGCCGGATCCCGGTCGCCAACACCGTCATCGTCAGCGTCCTCATCGCGCTGCTCGCCGGCCTGATCCCGCTCGGTGAGCTGGCCAACGCCACGAGCATCGGCACGTTGTTCGCCTTCGCGCTGGTCAACGTCGGCGTCATCCTGCTCCGCCGCACGCGGCCGGACCTGCCGCGCACCTTCCGGACCCCGCTGTACCCGCTGACCCCGGTGCTCGGCGTGCTGTTCTGCGTCCTGCTGGTGTTCGGCCTGGGGACGGCGACCTGGCTGGTGTTCCTCGCGTGGATGCTGGTGGGGCTGGCCGTCTACCTCGGCTACGGGTACCGCCACTCGGCGCTGCGGACCCCGCCGGCCGGCGCCTGACCGCGAGGGGGGACCGTGCGCATCGCACTCCTGCAGGGGCCGGCCGAGACGCCGGATCCCGGTGCCGGCCTGGCCGCGGTCGCTGACGCCGCCCGCCGTGCGGCCGAGGCCGGGGCCCGGCTGCTGGTGACGCCGGAGATGTCGCTGACCGGCTACGCCATCGGCGCCCAGCGGGTCGCGGAGCGGGCCGAGCCGGTGCCCGGCCCGCTCACCGACCGGGTGGCCGCGATCGCCGCCGAGCACGGCGTGGCGATCGCGGTCGGGCTGCCGGTGCGCACACCGGCCGGCGTGGCCAACACCGTGGTGGTCGTCGACTGCGACGGCAGCCTGCTGGCCGGCTACGCCAAGGCGCACCTGTACGGCGACGTCGACCGCGACGCCTTCGTGCCGGGGGACGTCGGGGTCGTGCAGTTCCGGCTCGACGACCTCACCGTCGGCATCCTGGTCTGCTACGACGTGGAGTTCCCCGAGGCGGTGCGCGCGCACGCCCTCGCCGGCACCGAGCTGCTCGTCGTCCCCACCGGGCTGATGGAC
The DNA here is from genome assembly GCF_053502545.1 of Geodermatophilus sp. URMC 65. Lineage (NCBI taxonomy): Bacteria > Bacillati > Actinomycetota > Actinomycetes > Geodermatophilales > Geodermatophilaceae > Geodermatophilus > Geodermatophilus sp. URMC 65. The sequence goes on along the minus strand of NZ_CP199954.1, from coordinate 741,353 downwards.
CCCTACGGCCACGTCGGCACGGTGCTCGTGCCCGCGCGCGCCTACGAGAGCCAGCTGTTCGTCGCCTACGCCAACCGCACGGGTGCCGAGGGGGAGTTCGTCTACTGCGGTGCGAGCTGCGTGATCGCCCCCGACGGCACCGAGCTGGCGCGGGCCGGCCGGGGCGAGGAGCTGCTGCTCGCCGACGTCGACCCCGCCGACCTCACCGCCTCCCGCCGGGTGAACACCCACCTGGCCGACCGCCGTCCCGAGCTCTACCCCACGGAGACCCCCGCATGACCTCCGCCATCCCCGTCGCAGCCCACGAGCCGGGCGAGGAGCGCCCGGCCCGGCCGCTGACGATGTTCGGCCCGGACTTCCCCTTCGCCTACGACGACTGGCTGGCCCACCCGGCCGGGCTCGGCGAGGTGCCCCCAGCCCGGCACGGCACCGAGGTCGCCGTCATCGGCGGCGGCTTGTCGGGCATCGTCACCGCCTACGAGCTGATGAAGCTGGGCCTCAAGCCCGTCGTCTACGAGGCCCACGAGATCGGCGGCCGGCTGCGTTCGACGTCGTTCGAGGGCCACCCCGGCGTGGTGGCCGAGATGGGCGCGATGCGCTTCCCGCCGTCGTCGACGGCCCTGTTCTCCTACGTGCGCGACCTCGGCCTGCGGACGACGCGCTTCCCCAACCCGCTCGACGTCGCCACCCCCAGCACGGTGGTCGACCTCAAGGGCGAGACGCACTACGCGCGCACCCTCGACGACCTGCCCCCGCTCTACCGCGAGGTCGCCGACGCCTGGCACGAGACGCTCGTGCAGGGCGCCCGCCTGGAGGAGATGCAGCAGGCGATCCGCGACCGCGACGTCAAGACGATCAAGGCGATCTGGGACGAGCTGGTCGAGCAGCTCGACGACACGACCTTCTACGGGTTCCTCGCCGCGTCGCCCGCCTTCCGCTCCTTCCGGCACCGGGAGGTGTTCGGCCAGGTCGGCTTCGGCACCGGCGGGTGGGACACCGACTACCCGAACTCGATGCTCGAGATCCTGCGGGTGGTCTACACCGCCGCCGACGACGACCACCTGTCTATCCTGGGCGGCTCCCAGCAGATCCCGGTCGGGTTGTGGCGCCGCGAGGTCGAGGCACCGGTGCACTGGCCGGCCGGCACGAGCCTGGCGTCGCTGCACGCGAGCGGGCGGCCGCTGCCCGGGGTGACCCGGCTGCACCGGACCGCGCCCAACTGCCTGACCGTCACCGACGAGGCCGGGGGCATCCGGACGTACGCGGCGGCGGTGTTCACCGCGCAGAGCTGGAACCTGCTCTCCCGCATCGTCTGCGACGAGGAGCTGTTCCCGATCGACCACTGGACGGCGATCGAGCGCACGCACTACATGGGCTCGACCAAGCTTTTCTGCCTGGTCGACCGGCCGTTCTGGAAGGACGTCGACCCGCAGACCGGCCGGCACCGCATGAGCATGACGCTGTCGGACCGGATGACCCGCGGCACGTATCTGCTCGACCAGGGCGAGGGCGAGCCCGGGCTGATCTGCCTGAGCTACACCTGGGCCGACGACTCGCTGAAGTGGCTGCCGCTGTCGGCGACCGAGCGCATGGAGGTCATGCTGGCCTCGCTGCGCGAGATCTACCCCGACGTGGACCTGCGCCGGCACGTCATCGCCTCGCCGGTGACGGTGTCGTGGGAGTCCGAGCGCGACTTCATGGGCGCGTTCAAGGCGAACCTGCCGGGCCACTACCGCTACCAGCGGCGGCTGTTCACCCACTTCGTGCAGGACGAGCTGCCCGAGCAGTACCGCGGCCTGTTCCTCGCCGGGGACGACATCTCCTGGACCGCCGGCTGGGCCGAGGGCGCGGTGCAGACGGCGCTCAACGCGGTGTGGGGCGTCGTCCACCACCTCGGCGGGCGCAGCCACCCCGACAACCCCGGCCCGGGCGACCTGTTCGACGAGCTCGCGCCGGTGCGGCTGCCCGAGGACTGACAGCGTGGTGCCGGCCGGTGGCCGGCACCACGCAGGTCGGCTCGCGGCCATGGGTACGAGCCGACCTCGTCGTGCCGTCGTCGCTTCCGCCTCCGGGGTCGGGTTCCCACTCGTCATGGACCGGGACCGCCGTCCCCGGCTCGCGTTCCGGGTGGGCCGCCCCTCGAGATCGCGGACGGTCCGATCCGGGACCCGGGCGTCGCCGGGTGCGCGCCACCGCCGCGTACGCCAGTGGACCGGAGAGATCGACCAGCGCGTTGCCGTACGCCAGAGCCCTGAACACCGGGTGAACGCGGGCGCCGGCACCGTCCGCGACGGGAAGTCGGGCCCTCACCCGAGCCACCGGACGCCGTGCCGCGCGGACGCCAGGGTGTAGGCGGCGTCGTCCAGCCCTCCCGCTCGGGCGGCCCGGGCCAGGGAGCGGAAGAACCCCTCGAGGCCGGCTGGAGTCGTGATGCTCAGCAGGCGCCCGGCCCGGGGCACCACGCGCCGGTGGGCGTGGGGGATGCCGCGGGGCAGGAACACGAGGCCGCCGGGGCCGAGCCGGAAGGTCCGGTCCCCGCAGTCGAACTCGTGCTCGCCGTCGAGGACGTAGTACAGCTCGTCCTCGTGCTGGTGGACGTGCCGGGCGACGTCGCTGAGGGGCGGGACCTCTTCGAAGAGGGTGAACGCACCTCCCGTGCTCTCGGCGGAGGCCCGCACCACGAGGGTGACGTCACCGAAGGCGAGATGCTCGCCCTCGTCGCCGGCAAGGGCGAACGGGGCGATCGGAGAGCTCGCGGGTGACGGCTCCGGGCTCGTGGTCTGGGTGCTGATCGGCTCCGGCATCGGATCCTCCTGTGCTGGGGGCGGCGGTGGCGGCGTCGCTGTCCGGTATCGTTCGAGCGCCCGATATTCAGGCTGCCTGAATAAGCGTTGAGGAGCCCTGAGGACATGTCAAGGCCACGCCACCTGCGCGAGCCGGAGACCAACACCACCTACCTCGTCGAACGGGCCGGCGCGCGGCTGGAGGCCCGCATCACGGCCGGCGTGGCCGCAGCCGGCCACCCCATCCGCGTGGCGCACTCCGCGGTGTTCGTGAACATCGACCGCGACGGCACCCGTCTCACCCACCTGGCCGAACGCGCGCTCATGACACCGCAGGCGATGAGCGAGCTGGTCGACCACCTGGCGGCCCACGGCTACCTCGAGCGCGTCCCCGACCCCAGCGACCGGCGCGCCAAGCTGATCGTCCTCACCGACCTCGGCTATGACGCCCTGCAGGCCGCGTTCGACACGATCATCGGGATCGAGGCCGAACTCGAGAGCCTGCTCGGCCGCGAGGGGCTGCTCCACCTGCGTGGCGCGCTGAGCAAGATCGGCGAGCTGCCACCGCCCGCGCCGTCTCGACCCGCGTCCGGCGACGGCACCCCGGGCACGCGGCCCGCTCCCGGGGGTGCATCGCCGACCTGACCCTTCCCGCCGGAAGTCACCCGTGTCCAGGTCCCCTGGTGAACCGACCTGGTCGGGTGGGGAAGCCGTCCCTGGAGCTGCTCAGGGCGGGGACGTCACCCGCCGCGGCAGTGGTCGGGCGGGGGACCCGTATCGGCGGCAACGGGCAGCACACCGCTGCCGGTGGTCAGCCGGGGACCGCGTGGCGCAGCGCGCCGAGCCCGCGGACCACGGCGAGCAGCAGCGTGACGACCGCCAGCAGCCCCGCGACCGGCCCGGCCCACGCGGCCAGGCCGGTCGCGGCGTGGTGGGCGCCGGCGGCCAGGGTCGGCGGGTGGGCGACGAGCATCGCCGTCGTCAGGACGACGTGCGCAGCCCACGCCGCCTCGCTCGGCCGCCGCCACAGGTGCACCGCGCACAGCAGGCAGGCCGCCGACAGCAGCGCCATCCCGGCGTGCGGCGCGGCGACGAGCGCCACCCCGTGGACCGCGGCGCACCCCGCCGCGGCCCCCGCCGCGCCGTGCGCGAGGAACCGCGGCAGGGCCGCCGCGTCGAGCGGTCGTGTCATGCCAGGCCGCCCTGCAGGGACCCGCTGCGAGCGTGCGAGTAGCGGAGGGCAGGGGGGTCCTTTCGCATCGCTAGTGGCAGGCGCCCCGGGCCGGCGGCACGTCCAGGGCGGGGTTGCGGTCGAAGAAGCCCACCGGCTTCAGCTCGAACGACACGACGTCGACCGGCATGACCGGCCAGTCCTCGGGCCGCGGCACGTGGTGGATGCCGAACACGTGCCAGAGCACGAGGTCGGTGTCCACGAGCGGGCGGTCGGCCTCCTGCCAGACCGGCAGCCCCTCGTCCGAACGGCTCTGGTTGCAGAACTCACCGGAGGGCCAGCGCTCCTCCTCGTCGAACCGGCTGACCCACACCGGGTGGTCGATGACCTGCGCCCGCTGCCGGAACGGCGCACTCGGGTCGGCCAGCGCGGGCAGCGCCGAGTTCGGGTACAGCTTGTAGCCCGGCGCCGTCCCCAGCCGGTTCGGCTTGGTCCGGTTGACCACCTTGAAGCTGCGCTGGGTGGCGAAGTCGACGTCCAGGCGCCCCTCGGCCTCGGTCTCCACCGGCCGGCTGCGGGTGACGACGGCGAGGCCGTACGGGTTGTCCTCCGACACCGGGAGCGCCTCGCTCTCGGTGACGACGAGGGTGTTCTCCGGGCCGTCGACCTCCATGTCGAGCCGGGCGACGACGAAGTGCTGGTGGATCGGCGCGTAGGTGCGCTCGTCGACGACGGTGCCGTAGGCCGGCGGGCTGTCCTCGTAGGCGCCGGTCACCATGATCCCGGTGGCCCGCACCTCGCACTGGATGGTGCCGTCCTGGTAGAAGCGCCAGTAGGTCAGGTACTCGTAGTTGGCCACCGTGGCGTGGAACGAGACGACCATCCGCCGCGACCGCCGCACCTCCGCGCCGGCCTGCTCGTCGACGTGTTTCCACAGCACGCCGTCGTCCTCCTCGTGCAGGCAGATGGCGTTCTCGATGGTGTACGGCTCGCCGCGGGTGTCGTGCAGGACGGCGTCGACGTAGGTGATGTCGCCGAGGCAGTCGCAGCCGAGCTTGAGCGAGGTGGTCATGAAGCCCAGGCCCCACTCGCCGACGTCGAAGGCGGTGCGCCGGTGGTGGTCGGGGCTGGGGTCGCGGTAGGGCACGACCATCTCGGCGAAGGACATCCGGTGCGCGATCGGGCGGCCGTCGTAGGCGACGCGGTGGATCACCAGGCCCTCGCGGTGGTTGAAGCCCAGCCGCATCGACCACTTCTGCCAGCGCAGCTCGTGCCCGTCGAGGGCGAACGAGACGCCCTCGGGCTGGGTGATCTCCAGCGGCTTGACGTCGGTGCGCTGCTCGAGGCCGGGCACCAGCGAGGGCACGTACTCACCCATGACGGCGGGCTGCGCCGGGGGCGCGGTGTCCTCGACGTGCAGCAGCTCCATGGTGTTGAGGTCGACGACGAAGTGCAGGCCCATGACCGGGTTGGCGTAGGGGTTGCCGCCCTTCACCGAGCGGCGCCAGACGTCGGTCCAGCCGACCCGGCGCTCCTGCAGCCCCTGGGGGATCAGCGAGTGGCCGTAGGCCCAGGTGTCGATGAGCACCAGGTCGAGGTCGGTGATGCCGCGCCTGGCGAGCGCCTCGACCACGACGGGGTGCTCGATCAGCACCTCGTGCGCCTCGTGCCACTCGTCGAGGGTCATGTTCGCCTGCTGGCCGGGCACCGCCTCCCACGAGACGACGGCGTCGTCGGTGAGCGAGACGACCGCCTTGTACGGCGTCCCCTCGTCGCGGCTCCAGGCGGTCACCCGGGCCTCGCGGCGGATCGGGTCGCCGGGGCGGAACGCGCGGACCACGTCCTTGGCCGGCTCGCGCAGCTCGATGGAGGCGAACCGCCAGCGCTCGTCGACCCCGCGGTCGCGACGCAGGACGGCCGCGGCGGCGCGGAACTCCTCGGCGGTCAGCGGGTCGAGCGGGTGCGGCGTGCCGGCGGTGGCGCGCGTGCCGGCCGAGCCGGTGCCGTGGCAGGACGTCGCGGGCTCGGTCATGACGGGTTCTCCTGGGTGGTGGTGTCGGGGCGGTTCGCGAGCAGGGGGAGCGAGGGGTCCCAGCGGGTGCCGTCGCGGGCGTCGCGCCGGCGGCGGGCGATGGCCGAGAGCGCCTCGAGGACGACCCGGTTGGCCAGGGCCGCGGTGATGTCGGCGTGGTCGTAGGGCGGGCTGACCTCGACCACGTCGACGCCGACCACGGGCAGCTCGAGGCAGAGCCGGCGGACGGCGTCCAGCAGCTGGCGCGCGGTGAGACCGCCCGGCTCGGGGGTCCCGGTGCCGGGCGCGTGCCCGGGGTCGCAGACGTCGATGTCGACCGAGAGGAAGACGCCGTCGCACTCGTCGGTGGCGATGGCCGACGCCTCGGTGAGGCAGGCGTCCAGCCCCCGGTGCCCGATCTCGGTCATCTCGTAGGAGCGCATCCGCTGCGCCGCCATCCAGTCCAGCGTCTCCGGCGGCGGCCAGTAGCCGCGCAGGCCCACCTGCAGGAACCGGTCGCCGCGCAGCGCGCCGGACTCGATGAGCCGGCGCATCGGCTGCCCGTGGCCCCACAGCGAGCCGAACTCGATGTCACCGGTGTCGGCGTGCGCGTCGAAGTGGACCATCGAGACGCGCCCGTGGCCGAGCACGTTGGCCACGCCCTTGGCGTCGGCGAAGGCGATGGAGTGGTCACCGCCCAGGACCACCGGCATGGCGCCGGAGCGGGTCACCGTCTCGACCGCGGCCTCCAGCGCACCCAGCGCCGTCTCGATGTCGCCGGAGTACATCTCGACGTCCCCCGCGTCGAGCACGCACAGGTCGCGCAGCCCGTCGGTGCGCAGCGCGAGGCTCGGCCGGGACCCGTCGTGGGCCAGGTAGTCGGTCATCCGGATGGCCTGCGGGCCGAAGCGGGTGCCCGGGCGGTGCGAGGTGCCGCCGTCGAAGGGCGCGCCGAGCACGACGACGTCGGCGCCGGCGAACGACGCCGGGTCGCCGAGGTCGCAGCGGTCGACGCCGAGGTAGGTGATGTCAGGCCCGAACTGGGCGCCGTAGCGCGTCATGGTGTCGAGGTCCGATCGGTCGTGCGGTGGGAGGGGCAGCACGGCACACGCGCCGAGGTGGCGACGGAATCCGTGTTTCGAGTGAAGCTATACGACGGATACCGCGTCGCCAAGCCTCTCAGGCGTTCGGTCAGCTCAGTCACCCGCTGACCGTCGCGTCCCGGTGGACGATGCTGCCACCGACCGCGGTGAGGACGACGGGGGCGTCGGCCAGCTCGTCCGGAGGCGCCTGCAGGGGGTCGACGCCGAAGGCCGTGAGGTCCGCGCGCATGCCCGGGGCGATGCGCCCCGAGCACCTGGCTTCGCCGGCCGCCCAGGCGGCCTGCGTGGTGTACCCCTCCAGGGCCATCAGGGGCGTCAGTCCCTGGTGCGGCTGCACGGGGACGACGTCCGGCTCGCCCGCGGGACGGCGCAGCTGGGCGTCGGCGAGGACCCGCAGGGGGTCGAAGGGCGCCACCGGCCAGTCCGACCCCAGCACCAGGGGCACGCCCGCGTCGCGCAGGTCCCGGCAGCGCCAGGCGCGGCCGGCCCGCTCCGGGCCGAGCCGGGTGGACCAGTTGTCGGTGTGGTCGGCGCGGGTGAAGTGGGTGCAGTGGGTCGGCTGCATGCTGGCCACGACGCCCTGTCGCACGAAGGCCCCGATGAGCGCGCTCGGGAGCGTCTCGATGTGCTCGATGCGGTGCGCCCCGGCCGTCGGTCGGTCCACCCCCGCCAGGGCGCTCAGGGCATGGCGGACGCCGGCGTCGCCGATCGCGTGCGTGGCCGTCGGGACGCCCGCCGCAGCCAGCGCACGCACGGCCCGGGCGTACTCCGCCGGCTCCGGCCAGAAGCTCTCGGTCGACTCACCCAGCGCGTCGGGCTGCTCGAGCCAGGCCGTCCCGTTGTCGATCGTCCCGTCGATCATGAACTTGACCCCGCCGACGGCCCACCGGCGACCGCCCCGCCCCTGGAGGTCCACGAGCTCGGCCAGCCCGTCGGCGTCCACCCCGGGCAGGCACCACGGGGCGAAGCGCAGCCGCAGCGGCAGGTCCTGCGCCTCCTCGGCCGCCGCCACGACCGCGCGGCTGTCCCCGAGGAGGTCCATCACGTGTCCGCCGGTCAGCCCGGTGGCCGCCATGGCCGCGAGGAGCTCGTGCAGCTGCCGGGCGCGCACCGGCAGCGGGTCGAGCGGGACGTGGTCCTGCACCAGGTCCATGGCCGCTGCCTCGAGGAGGAGGCCGGTGGGGCGGTCGGACTCGTCGCAGACGACGACGGCCCGCTGGGCGAACGATCGCGGGCCGTCCACCCCGGCGATCCGCAGCGCCCGGTCGGTCGCGAGCGCGGAGTGCGCGTCGAAGAGCCGCACGAAGGCCGGTCGCCCGCCCACGGCCGCCTCCAGCGGGGCGTTGGTGACGGGGGAGCCCCCGAAGAGGTTGGGGTCCAGCCCCCATGCCTGGACCCACGCGTCCGGTTCCCGGCCGGAGGCCGCCGCGGCGAGCAGGTCCTGCGCCTCCTCCAGCGACCGGGCGCCGGAGAGGTCGACGTCCGCGGTCAGCTGCAGGCCCATCACGGGGTGCAGGTGGCCGTCGGTGAGGCCCGGCGTCAGCGTGGCCGGACCGAGGTCGACGATCTCGGTCCGGGCGCCGCGCCAGTCGGCGACGTCCCGGCGGGTGCCGGTGGCGACCACGAGGCCGTCGGCGATCGCGACCGCCTCCACCGGTGGGCTCCCGCCGGTCAGGGTGTGCACGGTGTCGGTCGTGAGGACCAGGTCGGCGTCCACAGTGGGTCTCCGTCTCAGCGGTCGTCAGTGGTGGTGAGCAGTTGCGGGGCGGGTGCGGCATCGGCGCCCGCGCCCTCCCCGATCCCGGCGTAGCGCTCCGGGTGGCGGGCGCGCAGCCAGAGGGCGGCCGCTGTCCCGACGGCGAGGGTCAGCGGCACGATGCCGACCAGCAGGACGTTGACCGTCGTCGACGCGGCGGTGAGCAGCTCGATGTGGTCGACCAGCAGGTAGGTGGCCGCGGCCAGCAGCACGCCGGAGGCGACGCCGGCGCCGACGGCGACGGGTGTGGCGGCGGCGCGGTTGCGGCGGAGGAAGTACGCCACCGTGGCCGCGGCGGTCATCGTCTGCAGGACGAGGACGCCGACGACCCCCGGTGTGTTCACCCAGAGCAGCAGCTCCTCGTAGGGGTCGGCCCCGGCCGCGGCGAACACCACGATGACGACGACGGCGAGGGCCGTCTGCAGGAGGCCCGCCCGGTACGGGGACCCGAACCGCGGGTGCACCGTCCCGACCCAGCGGGGCAGCACCCCGTCCCGGGAGAGCGCGAACGCGTAGCGGTTGATCGCGTTGTGGAAGGCGACCTGCGAGGCGTACACGCTGCTGACGACGAGCAGGTGCATCAGCGTGCTGGCCCACGGCCCCACGTAGGTCTCGATGGCGGCGAAGAACATGCCGGCGAGGTCCCCCTCGGCGGCGGCCACCGCCTGGTCGCTGCCGAACGCCTGGACCACCGACCACACGATGAAGCAGTAGAAGACCGCCATGGAGCCGACGGCGAGGTAGGTGGCCCGCGGGACGGTGCGCTCGGGGTCCCGGGCCTCCTTGCGGTACAGCACCGTGGACTCGAAGCCCATGAACGCGGCGAAGCTGAAGGCCAGGACGCCGGCCATGCCGGGGCTGAAGGCCGCGTCGGCCGTGAAGGAGGCCGCGTCGAGCCCTGAGGCACCACCGGCCGCGAGCACGCCGACCGCCATCAGCAGCAGGATGCCGGTCTCCAGCGCCAGCAGGACGCCGAGCACCCGGGCGCCCACGTCGATGCCCAACCAGCCCACGAGCAGGACCAGGGCGACGGCCACGAGCGCGACGACCGGCCAGGGGACGGTCACGCCGAAGACGTCGGCCAGGGTGGCCTGCGCCTGCACGGCGAACAGGCCGTACACCCCGATCATCAGCGCGTTGTAGGACATCAGCGCGAGGAGTGCGGCAGCCAGTCCCCACGTCCGGCCGAGCCCCTTCGCGACGTAGGCGTAGAAGGCCCCGGCGCTGCCCACGTGCCTGGTCATGCGGGTGAAGGCGATCGCGAAGACGGTGAGCACCACGCCCGACGCCAGGTAGGCGACCGGGGCTCCGACGCCGCCGACCAGGATGGCGAGCGGGGCCACGCCGGCCATGACGGTCAGCGGGGCGGCCGCGGCCACCACCATGAAGACGAGGCTCCCGGTGCCCAGGACACCACGCTTGAGGTGGCCGTCGCCGTCATGCGCGATGGAGGCGGGGGGAGAGGAGGAGGCGGGCACGGCGGTCCTTCCAGGGCCGGAGGCTCTTAACCGAATGACGTTCGGTTAAGATGGTGGCCGGCTTCACAGTTGTCAAGCGGCTCGTGCCGAGCTGTGGTGCGGAGGGCCCGCGAGGAGGAGGCGTACGTGGTGCAACGGCGGAGGCGGCTGCTGGACGTCGAGACGATCCTCGACGCAGCGTTGACCTGCATCGACGAGCGGGGACGGTTGACGATGGCCGACCTCGCCGCGCGGCTCGGCGCGAGCGCGTCGTCGATCTACCACCACGTGACCGGGCGGCCGGAGATCGTCGAGATGCTGCGGGAGCGGCTGGTCGCCCACCTCGAGATCCCGCCGTTGGACCGGTCCGACTGGGGCGACCAGGTGGCTGCCTGGATGCGCTCCTACCGGCAGGCGCTCGCCCAGCACCCGAACCTGATCCCCCTGTTGAGCGAGCAGACGATGACCGCCGGCTCGGTCCTGCTCGGTTACGACCGCGTGGCCGACCTCCTCGGGACCGCAGGCTTCCCCGAGGAGCAGGTCATGCTGTGGGTCAGCGTGCTGGACAGCTACGCGTTGGGGGCGGCACTCGACCTGGCTGCGCCCGACGAGGTCTGGCGCGCCGGCGGCGGCGGCACCCCGGCCCTGGAGGCCGCGCTGCGTGCGGCGCCGCAGGGGCGGGCGCGGGCCGATGCGGCGTTCGAGCTGGGCCTGGAGGCGCTGCTCGTCGGGATGCGCAGCCGGCTCCCCGTCGGTCCGGTCTGAGGACGGGTCGCACAGCACCCTCGAGCCGCCGTCGTCGAGGTGCCGCGTCACCCGACGGAATGAGTGAGCACCACGGTGACACGCACGCGAAACAGTCGTACGGCATGCTGCGCGCGCTCGGATCCGTGCGCCGCGGTCATGCCGGAGTGTCGATCGGACCCGGGCCGGGTGTACACGCCGGCCTCTTCCGCGATCCGCGGCGAGCTGGCTGGCTGTCGCGTGTGAGGCGCGGCACACCCGCCGGCTGAGGACAGGCCGCTTCGTGCGGTGCGACGAGAGGAGGGCCGCATGGCGGTGGGACAGGACCGGGGGGCCGGGCAGCAGGCCGATCTGCGGGCCAAGGGGTTGGCGGGCAACTCCGTGGGCCTGCTGGCCAGCGTGGTGCTCGGCGTCTCGAGCATCGCGCCGGTGTACGCGCTGACGGCCACCCTCGGTCCCACGGTGACCGAGGTCGGCCTGCAGATGCCGGCGATCTTCCTGGCCGGCTTCCTGCCGATGCTGCTGGTCGCCTACGCCTACCGGGAGCTCAACCGGGTGGCGCCGGACTGCGGGACGTCGTTCACCTGGACCACCAAGGCGTTCAACCCCTACGTCGGCTGGCTGTGCGGCTGGGGCGCGCTGCTGGCCACGGTGATCGTGCTGTCGAACCTCGCCGGCGTGGCGGTGTCCTTCTTCTACCTGCTGCTCGGAGAGCTCACCGGCTCGGAGTCGGTGGCGACGCTCGGCGACAACACGGTCGTCAACGCCCTCACCTGCGTGGCGTTCGTCGCCGTCGCCACCTGGATCACCTACCGGGGGGTGGAGGCCACCAAGCGCGTGCAGTACGTGCTGGTCGGCTTCCAGATGGCCGTGCTCGCGGTGTTCGCCGTCCTGGCGCTGGTCAAGAGCGGCTCCGCGCCGGGTGCGATCCCCTTCGAGCTGTCCTGGCTGGACCCGACGGCGATCACCAGCTTCAGCGCCTTCACCGCCGGCCTGTCGCTCTCGCTGTTCATCTACTGGGGCTGGGACACCTGCCTGACGGTCAACGAGGAGACCGCCGGGAGCGCCCGCACCCCGGGCCGGGCCGCCCTGCTGACCATGCTCGTCATCATCGTGACCTACGTCGGCGTGGCGATCGTCGTGCAGATGTACGCCGGGATCGGCACCGAGGGCACCGGCCTGGGCAACCCCGACACCGGGGACAACGTCTTCGCGGCCCTCGCCGGTCCGGTCATGGGCCCCGGCCTGGCGTTCCTGCTCTTCCTCGCCGTCGTCGCGAGCTCGGCGTCGTCCCTGCAGACCACCTTCCTGCCCACCACCCGGACCATGCTGGCGATGGGCACCTACGGGGCCCTGCCCCAGCGGCTGGCGGAGGTGCACCCGCGCTTCAAGGCGCCGTCGACCGCCACCCTGGTCGCCGGGGCCGCCACGGCCGCGTTCTACGTGGGCATGACGATCATCAGCGAGAACGTGCTCATCGACACGATCTACGCGCTGGGCCTGATGATCTGCTTCTACTACGGCCTGACCGCCTACGCCTGCGTCTGGTACTTCCGGCACGAGCTGCGCCGCAGCGCCCGCGACCTGGTCTTCAAGGGCGTCCTGCCGCTGCTGGGCGCGCTGATGCTGACCGCGGTGTTCGTGCAGACCGCGGTCGACACCCTCGACCCCGCCTACGGCAGCGGCTCCTCGGTGTTCGGCATCGGCAGCGTCTTCGTCGTCGGGATCGGGCTGCTGCTGCTCGGCGCCGTCCTGATGCTCGTCTGGCGGGCGCGGCACCCGGAGTTCTTCCGCGGCCAGACCCTGCGGGTCGACACCCCGTCACTCGTCTTCGACGACTGACGCCGGACCGGCCCGGGTAGCAGCGCGGCCCGCCTCCCGGAGAGGGGGCGGGCCGCGCTGTCCGTGCGGGAGGGTCAGCGCTCGGCCGCGCCGACCACCTCGGGCTGCTGGACCTGCGGCCGGGCGGTGGGCCGCTCCAGCGCGGCACCCTCGACGTCGAGGGTGGGCAGCCAGCGCAGCCAGCGCGGCAGCCACCACGCCCGGTCGCCGAGCAGGGCCAGCGCCGCGGGGACGAGGACCATGCGGACCACGAACGCGTCGAAGGCGATGCCCGCGGCCAGCGCGAACGCGATCGACTTGATGGTCGCGTCCCCGGAGGGCACGAAGCCGGCGAACACCGAGAACATGATCAGCGCCGCCGCGACGACGACCGGGGCGGCCTGGCGGAACCCGGTGCGGACGGCCTCGAGCGGCGCGGCGCCGTGGCTGTGCGCCTCGTGCATCCGGGACACCAGGAAGATCTGGTAGTCCATCGCCAGCCCGAACAGGATGCCGATGACCAGGATCGGCGTGAGGCTGATCAGCGGGCCGGTGCCCTCGAGGTTGACCAGGTCGGCCAGCCAGCCCCACTGGAACACCGCGACGGTGGCACCGAGCGCCGCCCCGACGGTGAGCACGAAGCCGAGCACGCCGACCAGCGGCACCAGCAGCGAGCGGAAGACCAGCACGAGCAGCACCAGGGCCAGGCCCACGACCAGCGCCAGGTAGACCGGCAGCGCGGCGTCCAGGCTCGAGGCGACGTCGACGCTGACCGCGGTGGCGCCGGTGACCGAGGCCTGCGCGCCGTCGAGGTCGGCCAGCAGGTCGCGCAGTTCGGTGACCAGCTGCTCGGTGGCCGGGTCGGTCGGGCCGGACTGCGGGATCACGCTCACCAGTGCGGCGGTGCCGTCGGGGTCGGGCACCGGCGGGGTCACGATCGCGACGTCGTCCAACCCGGGGATCTCGCCGGCGGCCGCGGTCGCCGCCTGCACCGCCCCGTCGCCCTCGAACAGCACGGTGAGCGGGCCGTTGAAGCCGGCCCCGAAGCCGTCGGCGAGCAGCTGCTCGGCCCGGGCCTGGGTGCTGTCCTCCGGCGGGGTCTGCACCAGCGTGGTCTGCATCGAGAAGAACGGGACGGCGACGGCGCCCAGCGCGACGACCGTCAGCAGCAGGGCGACCAGCCGGTGCCGGGTGACCGCGGTGACCCACCCGGCCAGGAAGCCCTGGCTCGCCGCGTGGTGCGTCGGCGCGGCGGAGCGCTGGCGCCTCGGCAGAGCGCGCAGGCCGAGGAAGCCCAACGCGGCGGGGACCAGGGTGAGCGCGACGAGGACGGCGACGACGATCGTCGCGGCCGCGGCGAGGCCCATCTGGGTGAGGAACGGGATGCCGGCGACGAACAGGCCGGTCAGCGCGATGACGACGGTGAGCCCGGCGGTGACGACCGCGGAGCCCGCGGTGCCGACGGCCGTGGCGATCGCGGTGCCGACGTCGGCACCGCGCCGCAGCTCCTGCCGGAACCGGCTGACGATGAACAGCGCGTAGTCGATGCCGACGGCCAGGCCGAGCATCGCGGCCAGGATCGGGGTGGTCGACGACAGGTCGGTGAAACCGGTGGCGATGGTGATGCCGAGGACGCCGATGCCGACGCCGACGAGCGCGGTCAGCAGGTTCAGGCCGGCGACGACCAGCGAGCCGTAGGTGACGGCGAGGACGACGAGCGCGACGACGACACCGATCACCTCGGCGGGACCGCCGATGTGCGGCGGCGCCTGGATCGCCTGGCCGGTGACCTCGACGGTGAGCGCACCGTCCCCGGCATCCTCGACGGCCGCGGTCAGCGCGTCCTGCTGCTCGGGGGTGACCTCACCGACCGGCGCCTCGTAGGTGACGGTGCTGTAGCCGGTGGTCAGCTCGGCGTTGACCGAGGGAGCGGCCGGGTCCAGCGGGTTGCTGGCCGACGCGACACCGGGCAGCTCGTCCAGCTCGGCGACCAGGGCGCCGATGGCAGCGGCGCTCTCCGGAGTGGTGAGCGTCTGGCCCTCGGGAGCAGCCACCACCACCTGTGCCGTGGCGCCGCCCGCTGCGCCGAACTCCTCGCTGATCCGCTCCAGTGCGGTCGTCGACTCCTGGCCGGGGATGGAGAAGCTGTCCGACGTCTCACCGGCCAGGGTGCCGGCTCCCACGCCGCCGCCGACGAGCAGGAGCAGCCAGACGAGGACGACGGCCGCGCGGTGCCGGTGCGAGAACGCACCGAGCCGGGACAACAGAAGAGCCATGCGTGATCAGGCCTCCACCTGGTCGGGATGAGCTGGAGCGGCGTCCGGACGGCGGTGGCCGAGCGCGTCGAAGCAGGTGGCGACGATGTGCTGCCGCCACGCGGTGGTCCGGTCCTGGGCGTGCGCCGCCAGCGTCAGGACGGCGAGCGCGGCGAGCGCACCCACCACCCGGACCGAACGCGGCGGCTCCATGGCCTCGGGGTCGACGCCGAAGACCTGCAGCACCGGGCCGGTCACGGCCGGGTGCGGCTCGGCATCGGAGTCGGTCACCGGGGCGAGCACCAGCGCGACCAGCCCGGGGTGGGCGAGCGCGACGTCGACGAGGACCTCCAGCGCGTGCCGGTCGCGCGCCGGACCGGGGGGCAGGTCGCCCACCTGGTCGAGCACCCGCCGTCCGAGCGTGCCGGCCTGGGCCAGCACCGCCTCGTGCAGCGCGTCCTTGCTCGGGTAGTGGTGCAGCAGCCCGGTCTTGGACAGCCCGACGGCGTCCGCGACGTCCTGCACCGAGGTCTTGGCGAACCCGCGCCGGGCGAAGAGGGCAGCGGCCCGGTCGAGGATGCCCTCGTCGACCTGCTGCCGGAACGGTCGTGCCACGGCAGGGACGGTACGTCCTTACCGACCACTTCGGTCGGTCGACAGACCAAATCGGTCGGTCGCCTTGGTCACACCCGAGCGCGCGCCGCTCAGCCGGTGCGGGTCAGCGACGGCACGAGGGCGGGCAGCGACTCGTAGCCGCGCAGGACGATCGTGCGGCGACGGCGGCCGGGGCCGGCGGCGGCGAGGTCGGGGAAACGCTGGAACAGCGATCGCAGCGCCACCTCGCCCTCCATCCGGGCCAGCGCGGCGCCGAGGCAGTAGTGGATGCCGCTGGAGAAGGCGACGTGGTCGCGGGCGTTGGCGCGCGTGACGTCGAAGGCGTGCGGGTCGGCGAACACCCGCGGGTCCCGGTTGGCCGCGGCCAGCAGGCACAGCACCAGCTCCCCCTCGGCGATCGGCACCCCGTGCACCGTGGTGTCGCGCTTGGCCCGCCGTCCGGTCCGCTGCACCGGGGACTCGACGCGGAGGACCTCGTCCACGGCGTTGGGCCACAGCGCCGGGTCCTCGGCCAGCAGCCGCCGCTGCTCGGGGTGGGCGAACAGCAGTGCGGCGCCGTTGGCGACCAGGTTGACCGTCGTCTCGAACCCGGCGCCGAAGACGAGGGTGGCCGTGGCCAGCAGCTCGTGCTCGGTGAGCCCGCCGCCGTCGTCGTCGGCGGTGGTCACCAGCGTGGAGAGCAGGTCGTCGCCGGGGGAGCGGCGCAGCTGCCGCAGGTGCTCACGGAACCAGGCGTCGAGCTCGCCGAGGTTGCGCTCGACGCTGCGGTGGGTGCGCAGGTCCACCCCCATGTCCAGGCTCGGGGTGGCGCCGTCGCCCCAGGCCAGGAACTGCTCGCGCATCGCCACCGGGACGCCGAGCACCTCGGAGATCACCGTCACCGGCAGCAGGCTCGCGTAGCGGGCGACCAGGTCGACCCGGCCGCCGTCCGCGGCGGCCTCGCGCTCGAGGTCGTCGAGCAGCTCGTCGGCGATCGCCTCGGTGCGCTCGCGCAGCCGGGCGACGGCCCGGGCACTGAAGGCCCGGGTGACCAGCCGGCGGTAGCGGGTGTGCTCCGGCGGGTCGACGGCGAGCATCGACGGGGCGTCGATGGGGCCGACGCTCGGCCGCGGGCCGGCGAGCTGCAGCGCCCGGGCCAGCAGGGCCGGCAGGCCGTCGGTGCGGGACCCGCCGATCTGCCCGAAGTCGTCGCTGCGCAGCACGTCGGTGCAGACGTCGTGGTGGACGCTGACCCGCGCGAAGGCGCCGCCGGCGAGAGGTGCCGCGGTCCGCAGCCGCTCGTAGTGGGCGTAGGGGTCCTCGCGGACCCCCGGGTCGACGAGCACCTCGGCGTCCGGGTTCCCTGCCCGCGCACGGGCCCGGATCGCCAGCCGCATCGCCCCGTGGGTCGCGGCCCAGCGGACCGTACTGCGCACCACCACCTGTCGCCTCCCCGTTCCGGCCAGGTCCTCATCCTGCGTGACGCGGCTCCCGCCTCGCAGTCCGGACGCACCGATCCCGCCGTCGGCCGAGTCCCCGCGTCCGCGCGGCGGTGGCTCTGCGGGTCCTGCGGGCCACGGGCTTTCGCACCACGGGGGGTGGTCTGGGAGGCTCGTCGCGCCGTCCCGACCCTGGAGGGGTGCTGTGTTCACCAAGGTGCTGGTCGCGAACCGAGGCGAGATCGCGGTGCGGGCTTTCCGCGCGGCCTACGAGCTGGGCGCCCAGACGGTCGCCGTCTTCCCGTGGGAGGACCGCAACTCCGTGCACCGGCTCAAGGCCGACGAGAGCTACCAGATCGGCGAGGAGGGGCACCCGGTCCGGGCCTACCTCTCGGTCGACGAGATCGTCGGCGCCGCCCGGCGGGCCGGGGCGGACGCGGTCTACCCCGGTTACGGCTTCCTGTCGGAGAACCCCGACCTGGCCGAGGCGTGCGCGCAGGCGGGGATCACCTTCGTCGGCCCGCCGGCGTCGGTGCTGGAGCTGACCGGCAACAAGGCCCGGGCGATCGCCGCCGCCCGCGACGCCGGGCTGCCGGTGCTGGCCTCGACCGAGCCCACCGCCGACCTGGACACGCTCCTGGCCGCGGTGGAGGGCATGCCGTTCCCGGTGTTCGTCAAGGCCGTCGCCGGCGGCGGCGGGCGCGGCATGCGCCGGGTGGAGGAGCCGGCGGAGCTGGCCGGCGCGGTGCAGGCGGCGATGCGCGAGGCCGAGTCGGCGTTCGGCGACGCCACGGTGTTCGTCGAGCAGGCCGTCGTCGAGCCGCGGCACATCGAGGTGCAGGTCCTCGCCGACGGGGCGGGGAACGTGGTGCACCTGTTCGAGCGCGACTGCTCGGTGCAGCGCCGGCACCAGAAGGTCGTCGAGCTGGCGCCGGCGCCGAACCTGGACCCCGCGCTGCGCGAGCGGATCTGCGCCGACGCGGTCGCCTTCGCCCGGGCCATCGGCTACGTCAACGCCGGCACCGTGGAGTTCCTGCTCGACCGCGAGGGCCGGCACGTCTTCATCGAGATGAACCCGCGCATCCAGGTCGAGCACACGGTCACCGAGGAGGTGACCGACGTCGACCTGGTGCAGAGCCAGCTGCGAATCGCCTCGGGGGAGACCCTCGCCGACCTGGGACTGTCGCAGGACACCATCCAGCTGCGCGGCGCGGCGCTGCAGTGCCGGATCACCACCGAGGACCCGGCGAACGGCTTCCGCCCGGACACCGGCCGGATCACCGCCTACCGCTCCCCGGGCGGGGCCGGCATCCGCCTGGACGGTGGCTCGTCGCTGGGCGCGGAGGTCGGCGCGCACTTCGACTCGATGCTAGTGAAGCTCACCTGCCGCGGGCGGGACTTCGGCATCGCGGTGGCCCGGGCGCGGCGGGCGGTCGCCGAGTTCCGCATCCGCGGCGTGGCCACAAACATCCCGTTCCTGCAGGCGCTGCTCGACGACCCGGACTTCCAGGCCGGGCGGGTGACGACGTCGTTCATCGAGCAACGTCCTCAGCTGCTCACGGCGCGGAGCTCCGCGGACCGCGGCACCAGGCTGCTCACCTACCTGGCAGACGTCACCGTGAACCAGCCGCACGGTGAGCGCCCGCACCTGGTCGACCCGGTGCAGAAGCTGCCCGCCGTCGACCTGGGCACCCCGCCGCCGGACGGCTCCCGCCAGCGGCTGCTCGCCGGCGGCCCGGAGGCCTTCGCGGCGGAGCTGCGGGGGCAGACCGCGCTGGCGGTCACCGACACCACCTTCCGCGACGCCCACCAGTCACTGCTGGCCACCCGGGTGCGCACCAAGGACCTGCTCGCCGTCGCGGGGCACGTCGCCCGCACCGTCCCGCAGCTGTTCAGCCTGGAGGCGTGGGGCGGGGCGACCTACGACGTCGCGCTGCGCTTCCTGCACGAGGACCCGTGGGACCGGCTGGCCGCGCTGCGCGAGGCGGTGCCCAACGTCTGCCTGCAGATGCTGCTGCGCGGCCGCAACACCGTGGGTTACACGCCCTACCCCGAGGCGGTCACCGACGCCTTCGTCCGGGAGGCGGCGACCACCGGCATCGACGTCTTCCGGGTCTTCGACGCGCTCAACGACGTCGCGCAGATGCGTCCGGCCATCGACGCCGTCCGCGAGACGGGGACGGCGGTCGCGGAGGTGGCGCTCTGCTACACCGGCGACCTCTCCGACCCGGGCGAGACGCTCTACACCCTCGACTACTACCTGCGGCTGGCCGAGCAGATCGTCGAGGCCGGCGCGCACGTGCTCGCCATCAAGGACATGGCCGGGCTGCTCCGCCCGCCGGCCGCCACCCGGCTGGTGACGGCGCTGCGCGAGCGCTTCGACCTGCCGGTGCACCTGCACACCCACGACACCGCAGGCGGGCAGCTGGCCACCCTGCTGGCCGCGTGGTCGGCCGGGGTGGACGCCGTGGACGGCGCGGTCGCCTCCATGGCCGGGACGACGAGCCAGCCGCCGCTGTCGGCGATCGTCGCCGCGACCGACGCCACCGATCGGGCCACCGGCCTGGACCTCACCGCGGTCAACGACCTGGAGCCGTACTGGGAGGCGGTGCGCCGGGTCTACGCGCCGTTCGAGTCGGGCCTGGCTGCGCCCACGGGACGGGTCTACCGGCACGAGATCCCGGGCGGGCAGCTGTCCAACCTGCGCCAGCAGGCGATCGCCCTGGGGCTGGGGCAGCGGTTCGAGGAGGTCGAGGACGCCTACGCCGCCGCCGACCGGCTGCTGGGCCGGCTGGTCAAGGTCACGCCGTCGTCCAAGGTGGTCGGTGACCTGGCGCTGCAGCTGGTCGGCTCCGGCGTCAGCGTCGAGGACTTCGCCGCCGAGCCCGGCAAGTTCGACCTGCCGGACTCGGTGATCGGCTTCCTGCGCGGCGAGCTGGGCGACCCGCCCGGCGGCTGGCCCGAGCCGTTCCGCAGCCGGGCGCTGGAGGGCCGCCGTCCCGCCGAGCCGCCGGCCGAGCTGTCGGCCGACGACGAGCGCGGGCTGGCCGAGGCGCCGCGGGAGACGCTCAACCGGCTGCTCTTCCCGGCACCGACCCGCGAGTACGAGGCACACGTCGACGCCTACGGCGACGTCTCCGTGCTGCCGACCAAGGAGTTCCTGTACGGCCTGCGGCCCGGTGACGAGCACGCCGTCGACCTCGAACCCGGCGTCACCCTGCTCGTGGGCGTGGAGGCCGTCTCCGATCCCGACGAGCGCGGCATGCGCACCGTCATGTGCACGCTCAACGGGCAGCTGCGGCCGGTCTCGGTCCGCGACCGCTCCATCGAGGCCGCGGTGAAGGCTGCCGAGAAGGCCGACCGCAGCGACCCCGGCCAGGTCGCCGCACCGTTCGCCGGCGTGGTCACCCTCCAGGTCAAGGAAGGGGACACCGTCGAGTCGGGGCAGCCGATCGCCACCATCGAGGCGATGAAGATGGAGGCCTCGATCACCGCACCGGTCGCCGGCACGGTCAAGCGGCTGGCCATCGGCGAGGTGCAGCAGGTGGAGGGCGGTGACCTGCTCGTCGTCCTCTCATGAGGGTCGGCGGCCGGCCGGCTCGCAACCGGCCGGCCACCGGTCAGGCGACGGTGCCCCGCGGGTCGCCCTCCGGGGCCGGTCCGCTCCTCGCTCGTTCTCGCTGCGATGCTCCCGGCCCCGTCAGGCGACCAGGACGACGACCAGAGTGCGCGGGCCGTGCACGCCCTCGACCCGCTCCAGCTCGATGTCGCTGGTCGCCGACGGGCCGCTGACCATGGTCAGCGGCGCGTTCGGGTCCAGCCGGCGCAGCGCCTCTGGTACGGCGCCCACGACCTGCCCGGCCTCGACCACGCACACCAGGCAGTCGGGCAGCAGCGAGACCGCCCGCCGTCCGGACACCGGACCGCCGTCGAGCACCAGCGTGCCGGTCTCCGCGATCGCCACGGCCACCCCGGTCAGCGTGGCGGCGAACGCGGCGAGCTCGACGGCGGGGCGGCCGTCGTCCTCGGTGGCGCCGTCCGGCCGCCACCCGGCCGGCACCCCGGGGGCCACGACGACCGACGCCGGATCCCAGCCGGACCCCAGCCCGGTGTCGAGGGCGGCGGCGACGGTGGCCGCCACCTCGTCCGGGCCGCAGCGCAGCACCGAGGCCTTGTAGTCCTCGAGCCGGTCGACGAGGACCTCGCGCAGCTGCTGGGCCGGGCGCTCGTCGGCGGCGCGGTAGTCGCGGGGGACCAGCACGTCCGGCCGGTGCTCGCCCACCGCGGTGCGGATCCGGCTCAGGACCTCGTCCCGCGCGCTGGTCATCGCCCGTGCTCCCGCGCCCAGGCCTGGGTGAAGGTCTCCCGCGGCGGGGTGGGGAGGTCGCGGCTGCGGGTCCAGCCCGAGGCCGGTGGTGGCAGCACCGGCGGCATCGTCGGCTTCCCGCGGGCGAGGAACCGCCCCAGGCCCGCGGCCCGCTGGGTCAGTCGCCACAGCCACGGGTGCGACATCGCCGTGGCCAGCGCCTTGAAGGCGGCCGCCTCGGGGGTCGTCTTGTCCTGCGCCTCGACGTGCTCGGCGCGCAGGTGCACCAGGATCGAGGGGATGTCGATGGCCACCGGGCAGGCGTCGTAGCAGGCGCCGCACAGCGACGAGGCGTACGGCAGCGAGGCGTTGTCCTCGACCCCGGTCAGCTGCGGGGACAGGACGGCGCCGATGGGGCCCGGGTACACCGAGCCGTAGGAGTGCCCGCCGGTGCGCTCGTACACCGGGCAGACGTTGAGGCAGGCCGAGCAGCGGATGCAGTGCAGCGCCTCGCGGCCCACCTCGTCGGCGAGCACCGCCGTCCGCCCGTTGTCGAGCAGCACCAGGTGGAACTCCTGCGGGCCGTCGCCGGGGGTCACGCCGGTCCACATCGACGTGTAGGGGTTCATCCGCTCGCCGGTGGAGGAGCGGGGGAGCAGCTGCAGGAAGACCTCGAGGTCCCGCCAGGTCGGCACCAGCTTCTCGATGCCCATGACGGTGATCAGCGTCTGCGGCAGCGTGAGGCACATCCGGCCGTTGCCCTCGCTCTCGACGACGGCGAGGGTGCCGGTCTCGGCGACGGCGAAGTTGGCGCCGCTGATCGCCACCTTCGCCCGCAGGAACCGCTCCCGCAGGTGCGTGCGTGCGGCCATGGCCAGCCGGCGCGGCTCGTCGGGGAGGTCGCGGTCGGCGCCCTCGCCCTGGAACTGCGGCATGGTGCGCAGGAAGATCTCGCGGATCTCGGCGCGGTTCTTGTGGATCGCCGGCACCAGGATGTGGCTGGGCGCGTCGTCGCCGAGCTGCACGATCAGCTCGGCGAGGTCGGTCTCGTGCGCGGTGATGCCGGCGGCCTCGAGTGCCTCGTTGAGGCCGATCTCCTGGGTGGCCATCGACTTCACCTTGACCACCTCGTCGGCGCCGGTGGCCTGCACCAGCCGGGTGACGATGGCGTTGGCCTCCTCGGCGTCGCGCGCCCAGTGCACCGTGCCGCCGCGGGCGGTCACCTGGCGCTCGAGCTCGACCAGGTGCTCGTCGAGGCGGGCCATGGTGGCCGTCTTCAGCGCCTTGCCGGCCTGGCGCAGCTGCTCCCAGTCGGGCACCTCGCCGACCACCCGGGCCCGCTTGGCGCGGATCGTGCTGGTCGCGTGGCCGAGGTTGGCGCGCAGCTGGCCGTCGCGCAGCGCGTCGCGCGCGGCCTCCGGGAAGGGCCGGTCGCCGCGCAGGTGGCCCACCCCGCGGGGTGCGGTGGGCAGGCCGAGGAACGTCGTCCCGGACCGCGGCGCGCCGGGGGCCAGCGGCGTGGGGTCGGTGGGCTCAGGGGCGGTGGTCATGCCGACACCGCCGGTCGGGTGGTCTGGTGCGGGCTCACGGCGTCCTCCGTCGAGGCCAGGATCTCGGCCAGGTGCACGGTGCGCGTCCCCGACCGCAGCCGGGAGAGCCCACCGCCGATGTGCATGAGGCAGGAGGCGTCACCGGCGGTGCACACCTCCGCGTGGGTGGACAGGACGTTGGCCATCTTGTCGGTCAGCATCGCCGTCGAGGTGTCGGAGTTCTTGATCGAGAAGGTGCCGCCGAAGCCGCAGCACTGCTCGGCGGCGGGCAGCTCGACCAGCTCCAGCCCGCGCACCGCGCGCAGCAGCTGCAGCGGCCGGTCGCCGACCCGCAGCAGCCGCAGCGAGTGGCAGGTCGGGTGGTAGGTGACCCGGTGCGGGTAGTAGGCGCCGACGTCGGTCACCCCGAGGACGTCGACGAGGAACTGCGAGAGCTCGTAGGTGCGCTCGGCCAGGGCCTCGGCCTCGGCGGCCAGCTCGTCCTCGCCGGCCCGCCGCAGCACCATGGCCTGCTGGTGGCGGATCGAGGCCACGCACGACCCGGACGGCGACACGATCGCCTCCGCTCCGGCGAAGGCGCGCACGTGGTTGGCCACGATCGGCACCGCCTCGCGCCGGTAGCCGGTGTTGACGTGCATCTGCCCGCAGCAGGCCTGCCCGGCCGGGACGACGACCTCGTGGCCCAGCCGCTCCAGCAGCCTCGCCGTGGCCATCGCGACCTGCGGCGCCACCGTGTCCACCAGACACGTGGCGAACAGCGCCACCCTCATGCCGCTCCCTCCCGGTCGGCCGCGACGTCGCGGCGCACCATGCTCGACTCCCGGACGACGAGCACCGGCTCGAACACCGGTTGCTCGTGCCGGTGACCCTCCCGACCCTCGTCCAGGAGCAGCTCGGCCGCACGCCGGCCGAGCTCCTGCCGCGGCTTGCGCACCGAGCTCAGCGGCACGGCAGCCGCCGCGGCGAAGTCGATGTCGTCATATCCCACGATGGCGAACTCGTCGGGCACCCGGACCCCGTGGCGCACCATCTCCTGGAGCACGCCGAGCGCCAGCAGGTCGTTGGCGCACACGGCCGCCGTGGGACGCCGGGACGCCGGCAGGCCGATGACCCGGGCCGCGGCCTCCCGACCGCCGGCGACGCTGAGCTCGCCGGGGGACAGGACGGTCAGCTCCGCGTCGGGGACCTCGCGCACCGCCGACTCCACGCCCGCGTGGCGCTCCCGGATCTGCGGCAGGGCGGCGTGCCCGCCGACGAAGGTGATCCGGCGGTGGCCGCGCTCGAGCAGGTGCTCGGCGGCCAGCCGCCCGCCGAGGACGTCGTCGGTCGCGACGGCGCACTGGTGTGGGCCCGGCGCGCGTCGGTCGACGAGGACCACCGGGACGCCGCGGTCGCGGAGCGCGTCCAGCTGTGGGGTCAGCTCGGCGGTCGGGGTGATGAGGACGCCGTGCACCCGCTGCTCGGCGAGCAGGCCCAGGTGCGCGGCCTCCTTCTCCGGGCGGTCGTCGGAGTTGCACAGGACCATCGCGAGGCCGGCCGCGTTGACGACGTCCTCGACCCCGCGGGCGACGTCGGTGAAGAAGGGGTTGGCCATGTCGAGCACCACCAGGCCGACGGTGCGGCTGGAGCCCGCGCGCAGCTGACGTGCCGACTCGTTGCGGACGAAGCCGAGGGCGGCGATCGCGTCGAGGACCTTGGTCCGGGTGGCTTCGCTGACCACGTCGGGCCGGTTGAGGACGTTGCTCACCGTGCCGACCGACACCCCGGCCCGGCCGGCGACGTCCCGGATGCTGGCGGTCAGGACCCCTCCTCGTGGGCGGTCGCGGTCAGGGATGGGAACGCCCGGGGATCGTGTCAGACACCACGCCCGGCGACCGCTCCGGTGCCCGCCGAGGGCGCTCGCTCGGCGGCTGTCCGGAGCCCGGCCGTGGTGAAGGCGAGGGCGTCGCGGGCGAGGGCGGCGTTGTCGGTCCACAGGTTGCGCCAGATGGCCAGGTCGTTCGACAGGGTCCGGTGCACGACCTCCGAGGAGAACGACTCGAACGTCACGATGCCGTCGTAGCCCACCTCGGTGAGCGCGCCGAAGAACTCACCCCAGGGGATCGAGCCCGTGCCCAGGGCGCCGCGGTGGGACTCGCCCACGTGCACGTAGCCGAGCCGCCCGGCCGCCGCGGCCGCGCGCACCGCTCCGGCGAACGAGTGCTCCTCGATGTTCATGTGGTACGTGTCCAGGTGCGCCATCACGTTGGGCCGGTCCACCGCGGCGATGAAGTCCAGGGTCTCCTGGGTCGTGTTCATGACGTTGGTCTCGTACCGGTTGCAGAACTCGAGGGCCAGCGTGATCCCCGAGGCCGCCGCCTTGTCGGCGAGCCAGGCGATCGACTCCTGCGAGTTGGCCCGGCCGCGCTCGGTGGCCGGGCCGGCGTACTTGCCGAGCTTGGAGTACAGGACGCCGCACAGCACGTCCCCGCCGCTGTCGCGCAGGACGTCCAGCGCGCGGCTGAGCCGCTCCCTGCCGCGCGCCACGACCTCGGGGTCCTCGCTGGACACGTCGGTGTCCGCGCTCAACCCGAGGGACGCGCTGACCTTCATGCCGTGCTCCTCCAGCAGGCGCGCGGTCATGCCGGGGTCGAACGCGGTCGGGTCGATCGGGGCGATCTCGATCAGGTCGTAGCCGGCCTCCCGGGAGGAGGCGATGGCGTGGCGTGCCTCCTCGGCGGTCCAGCCTCCCGTCCACACCAGCGCGTGGACGCCGTGGGTGATGGCCATGGGATCTCCTCGTCAGCCGGCTCCCGAGCGCGGGAGTGGGGTCTCGCCGTCCGGGCGAGGCGGGTCCGGATCGGGCTAGCGGGCTCCGTAGCGCCGGGTGGTCAGGCCGTTGAGCAGGGCCGCGAAGACCAGGACGGCGCCGAGCGCGAAGAGCTGGAACTGCGAGCCGGCGTTCCCCGGGACGGCGAGGAGGATCCCGGCGTTCAGCCACACCACCAGCAGCGTGGCCAGCACGACCCCCGCCACCCGGCCGATGCCCCCGGTGATCGCCACCCCGCCGAGCACCGCGATGGTGATCGCCGGCAGCGCCATGCCGTTGCCGGCGGTACCGGCGTCCGGCCGGGCGGAGGCGAACTGCGCCACGGTCACCACGGCCACCAGACCGGAGATCACCCCGGCGAGCAGGTAGGCGGTGAACCGGGAGCGCCGGACGTCGATCCCCGTCCACTGGGCGGCGACGTCGTTGGTCCCGATGGCGTACAGCCGCCGTCCGTAGGTGGTGCGGTTGAGGAGCAGCCACACCACCACGGCCGTCGGGACCAGGAAGGTGAGCGTGCCCAGGGGCACCGGGAGTCCGAGCACCGACACCGACTGCGCCGTGGAGTACAGCTGCTGGATCGGCGGTGTGCTGATCGGCTGCTGCTGGTTCACCACGACCGCCAGCGAGGAGAAGGCGTAGTAGGTCGCCAGCGTGGTGATGAGCGCGGGATAGCCGATGTAGGCGATCAGGAACCCGTTCACGGCCCCGAGGAGGCCGCCGAAGGCCGCGGCCAGGAGGATGGCCAGCCACAGCGGCCAGCCCCACAGTCCGTAGGCGAACCCGAAGACCATGCTGGTCAGGGAGACGTTCGCCCCGACGGACAGATCGATGCCGCCGCGGCCGGAGGTGATGACCAGCAGCTCGGCGAGACCGAGCATCACCAGGGGGACGGCGCTGATGAGGACTGCCGACATGTACGAGGCGTCGTAGGGCGCGGTGAGGTAGTTCCGCTGGCTCAGCACCACGAAGGTGACGACGACCGCCAGGAGCAGGACCAGGAGCAGCACGATCCGCTGGGTCAGCAGCGCCCGGAGCACCGTGGCCGGCAGCTGCTGGAGCCGGGAGGGCCGCTCGGGCGCGGTCGTGTCGGACCCGGGGGCCGGGGAGGTGACGGTGGTGCTCACGTGGTCCTCCTCGCGCGCTGGCGGAGCAGGTCGGCTCCCACGGCGATCAGGATGAAGATGCCGATGAACAGGCTGGCCAGCTGCGACGGCCAGTTGAGCTGGGTCACGCCGGAGGTGACCGTCTGCACGAGGAGAGCCCCGAGCACCGTCCCGAGGACGGAGCCGCGCCCACCCATGATCGACGTGCCGCCGATGACGACCGCGGCGATCGCGGCGAGCTCCATGCCGTCGCCCACGTTCGGTGCGAGGGTGGCGGTGCCCTGGGCGATGACGAAGCAGGCCGCGAGGCCGGTGAGCAGGCCGGTGACGACGTAGGCCAGCATGACCCGCCGCTGCACCTTGACCCCGGCCAGGCGAGCGGCGTGGGCGTCCCCGCCGATGGCGTAGAGGTGCCGCCCACCCGGGGTGTGCCGCAGGTAGTACCAGGCCAGCGCGGCGATCACGATCATGAGCAGGAAGCTGTGCGGGACGCCCAGCGTGCGCCCGGCGTCGCCGCGTCCGAAGACGGCCAGCGTGTCCGGGATGCCGTTGACCGTGGTGCCGCCGAACAGCTGGAGCCCGAGGAAGCGGAACAGGTTCGCGGTGCCGAACGTGATGATGATCGCGTGCACGCGGCCGTAGGCGATGAGCACGCCGTTGACGAGTCCGAGCACACCGCCGACGACGACCGAGAGCAGCACGGCCACCGGCAGCGAGAGGTCGCTCGAGACCAGTTGCTGGGCGACCACCACGGAGCAGACCATCACGATGCTGCCGACGGAGACGTCGATGCCGCCGGTGATGATGATGACGGTCATCCCGATGCCGATGAGCGCCACCGGGGCGGTCGCGACGAACAGCGGCACGATCGACCCGCTGGTGAGGAAGGCCGGGGTGGCCAGTGACAGGGCCACCCACAGCGCCGCGATCACCCCGATGAGGACGATCTCCTGACCGGTGATCGGGAACGGCAGCACGCGACCCCGCGCCGTGGCCTCGTGGGACCGCGGGGAGGCCGGCGGGCGGTCGCCCGCGGTCGTGGCCGAGGTGCTCACGCTGCCTCCTCCTGCTCCAGGGCGCCGGCGGCGGCCGCGAGGACGTCGGACTGGGTGGCGCCGCGGCCGAACTCCACGGTGGTGGTGCCGCCGCGGACCACCTGCAGCCGGTCGGAGACCCGGATCGCCTCGGCGAGGTCGGAGGTCACGATGAGCACGGCCGTCCCCTCGTCCGCGAGATTCCGGATGATCTTGTGGATCTCCTCCTTGGCACCGACGTCCACGCCCTGCGTCGGCTCGGCCAGCACCAGGACCTGGGGTCGTTCCACCAGCTGGCGGGCGAGGACGACCTTCTGGGCGTTCCCGCCGGACATCGCGGAGACCGGCTGGCGTTCGTGCGGGGTCTTCACGGAGAGCCGCCCGATGAAGTCACGCGCCACCTCGCGTTCGCGGCGGCGGTCCATCCACACGCCCAGGCGGGAGAGCAGCGGCAGGTGCCCGGCCGAGATGTTGAACGCGATGGACTGGAAGGCGAACATCCCCTGCCCCTTGCGGTCGGCGGGCAGCAGGGCGATGCCGAGCTTCTTGGCCTCGCGCGGCGAGCGCGGCGCGATGGGTCGGCCGTCGAGCAGGATCCGCCCGGTGGTGGCCCGGCGCATGCCGTAGACCGTCTCCGCGATCTCGGCGGCGCCGGAGCCGACCAGCCCGTAGAGGCTGACGATCTCACCGGGGCGGACGGCGACGTCCACGTCGGCGTACTCGCCCTCCGCCCCGAGGCCCTCGAGGACCAGGCGCGGCTCGGCCTCGGGCACGGCGCGCTCGGCCGCGGTGTCCTCCAGGATCCCGCCGACCATGAGCTCGACGATGCGGCGGACGGTCAGCTCGCCGATGGGCCAGGTCCCGACCGTCTCGCCGTCCCGCATGACCGTCACCCGGTCGGCGATCTCGAACAGCTCGTCGAGCCGGTGCGAGATGTAGATGATCGAGACACCGGAGGCGGCCAGTCGCCGGACGACGCCGAAGAGCACCTCGATCTCGCTGCCGGTGAGGATCGCCGACGGCTCGTCCAGGATGAGGACCCTGGCGTCCCCGCCCAGGGCCTTGGCGATGGACACCTGCTGCTGCTCGGCGATGGACAGCTCGCTGACCGGGACGGTCGCGTACCGCGCCGGCAGGCCGATGAGCTCGAGCAGTTCGACGACCTTGGCGTTCTGCGCGGCCCAGTCGACCCTGCCCCGGCGGGTGATCTCCCGGCCGGTGAAGACGTTCTCGGCCACGGTCAGGTCGGGGAAGAGCTGTGGTTCCTGGTAGACGGTGGCGATGCCCAGCCCGATGGCGTCGGCCGTGCCGTGGATCGCCACCGGTCGTCCGTCGAAGGTGATCTCGCCGGTGTCGGCGGACTCCGCCCCGGAGAGGATCTTGATCAGGGTGGACTTGCCGGCGCCGTTCTCGCCGACGAGGGCGTGGACCTCGCCGGTGTGGACGGTCATGTCCGCGTTGCGGATGGCGCGGACGGCGCCGAACCGCTTGGAGACGCCCCGGACGGACAGCCGCTCCGGAGGGGCTCCCGTACCGGATCGGGAGGAGGGCGCCGCGTCGGTCGCCCCGGTGGCTGGCGGATCGCTCATCGTGTCCTCGCGTTCGGCCGTGACGGGCGGGGAGGGCCGGGGTGGCCGGCCCTCCCCGACTCATCAGTAGTCGTAGTCGGCCGCGTTGTCCTTGGTGATCCGCAGCGGCGGGCCGAGCAGGAGCACCTTGGTCTGGTCGTCGTAGGTCACGCCGGTGATCTCGTCACTGACGTCGTTCGTGGCCTGGAACTGCTCGCCCTGCGCGAGCTGCACGCCCGCCCACGCGGTCAGGTACCCGAGGTGTTCGACGTCCCAGAGGATGCTGGCGCTGGACGAGCCGTCCTCCAGGTAGGGCAGCATCGACTGCGGCGTCCCGAGCCCGACGGTGAAGACCTGGCCGATCTTCCCGGCGTCCCGCACGGCCTGCGCCACACCGGGCGCCGACGAGGTGCACTCACCGACCAGGCCGGTCAGGTCGGGGTGGGCGTTCATCAGGTCGGTCGCCATCTGGGTCGCCTTGGCCTGGTCCTCGCCGGCGTAGACGATGTCGACGATCTCGGCCTGGGGGTACTTCTCCGCGGTGTAGGCCTGCTGGACCTCGATCCAGCTGTTGAGGTTCTGAGCGGTCTGCCCGCAGGAGACGATCGCGTACTTCCCCTGGCCGCCCATGGCCTCCAGGAGCGCGTCGGTCAGGGCCTGGCCGATGCCCTCCGTCGACGCCTGCTCGACGAAGACCTGGCGGACCGAGTTGGGGGCATCGGTGTCGGAGGTCGCCACCGCGATGCCGGCGTCCTGAGCCTGCTGCAGGAGCGGGGCCATGGAGTCGGGGTCGTTCGGGGCGACGATCAGGGCGTCCACGCCCTGCTGGATGTAGGACCGGACGATGTCGGCCTGTGCGGCGGGGTCCGCGGTGACCGGCCCCTGGTACAGCCACTGGCACCCGAGTTCCTGACAAGCGGCCTGGCCGCCGGTGTTCATGGCCTCGAAGTACGGGATCCCCTGCAGCTTGGGCACGAACGCGACGCTGACCTGGTCCTCGCCGCCTCCGCCTGCACCCCCGCCTCCGCCCGAGGCCGAGCCCCCGCTGCCCTGGCCGCAGCCGGAGGCCACCAGAGCGAACGCCAGACCGGCAACGGCGGCCAGCTTCCTCCTACGGATCATCCTCACCCTCATCTCGTCACAGCCCGGATCGCTCCCGAGCGGAGGTCCCGGCCCTCTGTCGGAGCCCTGGGGCGGCCCGGTGCGACTCCGTGGCCGGAGACCGCACATGGGCGCCGTGAAACGATTCATGTGGCGCGGGACACAGTAGGGCGTCGGAAATGCGGCGTCAAGAGGGTGTGCTCGCCCGGCGTGCGAGCCCGGACCGACGCCCACATCGGGCGGCATTCCTCCGGGTGGTCGACCCCTCGTCGTCGGATCGCGGTGGAGCCGGTGGGGCGCCTGTCCCTTGACGCAACTCCGGGTCGGCACTAGCGTGTGCCGCACGCCACATCTGAATCGTTTCATGCCGTGTGGCGGCCCGCAGGTAGGAGAGCGAGCTCGACGCGGAGGGACCGGTGCCCCGAGTCTGCTTCACCCTCCAGGTCCGGCCCGACCGGCTGGCCGAGTACCGGGAACGCCACGCCGCCGTCTGGCCCGAGATGCTCCGCGCGCTGCGCGACGCCGGCTGGCGGGACTACCAGCTCTTCCTGCGTGAGGACGGCCTGCTCGTGGGCACCGTCGTCGTCGAGGACCTCGCCGCCGCCCAGGCCGCCGTGGACGCCAGCGAGGTGAGCGCCCGCTGGGAGGCGGAGATGGCCGCCTTCTTCGCGACCGGCGACGGCCGCGGCAAGTCCACCCTCGACCTCGTCTTCGACCTCGACGCCCAGCTGAGGGCGGCCGAGTCTCCCGGGCCCGCCCAGCCCACCACCGCACCGAACGGAGACCCCTCGTGACCGACCTCCGCACCCGCGCTCTCGCCGCACTGGCCGAGCAGACCATCGAGCTGCCCTCCTGGGCTTTCGGCAACTCCGGCACCCGGTTCAAGGTCTTCGGCCAGCCCGGCGTGGCCCGCGACCCGTTCGAGAAGCTCGAGGACGCCGCCCGGGTGCACCGGTACACCGGTGCCGCGCCGCGGGTGTCGCTGCACGTCCCGTGGGACCTGGTGGACGACTTCGGCAAGCTGGCCGCGCACGCCCGCGACCTGGGCGTCCAGATCGGCGCGATCAACTCCAACCTCTTCCAGGACGACGAGTACCGGCTGGGCTCGCTCACCCACGCCGACCCGGCGATCCGCCGCCGGGCGGTCGAGCACCACGCGCAGTGCATCGACGTCATGCGCCAGACCGGCTCGACGGACCTGAAGATCTGGTTGCCCGACGGCACCAACTACCCGGGTCAGGACGACCTGCGCGCCCGCCAGGACCGGCTCGCCGACTCCTTGCAGCAGGTCTACGCGATGCTCGACCCGGAGCACCGGATCCTGCTCGAGTACAAGTTCTTCGAGCCCTACTTCTACGCGATGGACATCCCCGACTGGGGCACCTCGCTGGTGCACTGCCTGGCGCTCGGGGAGCAGGCGACCGTCGTCCTGGACACCGGCCACCACGCGCCGGGCACCAACATCGAGTTCATCGTCATGCAGCTGCTGCGCCTGGGCCGGCTCGGCGCCTTCGACTTCAACTCGCGCAACTACGCCGACGACGACCTCATCGTCGGCTCGGCCGACCCGTTCCAGCTGTTCCGGATCATGAACGAGATCGTCGCCCAGGACGCGCACCGCCCCGAGTCCGGCGTCAACTTCATGCTCGACCAGTGCCACAACATCGAGCCGAAGATCCCCGGCCAGATCCGCTCGGTGATGAACGTCCAGGAGGCGACGGCGAAGGCGCTGCTCGTCGACCGCGAGGCGCTGGCCGCGGCGCAGCGGGCCGGTGACGTGCTGAGCGCGCACGGCGTGCTGATGGACGCCTACTCGACCGACGTCCGCCCGCTGCTCGCCGAGCTGCGCGAGTCGAAGGGCCTGGACCCCGACCCCTACGCCGCCTACGCCCGCTCCGGCCACCAGGAGCGCATCGCCCGCGAGCGCGTCGGCGGCCAGCAGGCCGGCTGGGGCGCCTGAAAGAGGACCCCCCACCCTCGCCGAGATCGCGTGATCTCGCACCGTTCGGCCCTCCAGCCGTCCGAGATCCCGTGATCTCGCCGGTACAGAATCCCGGAAGGAACCACCCCGTGAGCAATCCCGTGGTCAGTGAACTGATCGCACGCAGCAACCGGCTGGGCGCCGACCCGCGCAACACCAACTACGCCGGCGGCAACACCTCCGCCAAGGGCACGGAGACCGACCCGGTGACCGGCCGGCCGGTCGAGCTGGTCTGGGTCAAGGGCTCCGGCGGCGACCTGGGCACCCTGACCGAGTCCGGCCTCGCCGTCCTGCGAAGGGACCGGCTCCGCTCGCTGGTCGACGTCTACCCCGGCGTCGAGCGCGAGGACGAGATGGTCGCCGCCTTCGACTTCTGCCTGCACGGCCGCGGCGGCGCGGCGCCGTCCATCGACACCGCCATGCACGGCCTGGTGACCGCCCCGCACGTCGACCACCTGCACCCCGACTCGGGCATCGCGCTGGCCACCGCGGCCGACGGCGAGGCTCTCACCCGGGAGTGCTTCGGCGACCGCGTCGTCTGGGTGCCGTGGCGCCGTCCGGGCTTCCAGCTCGGCCTGGACATCGCCGCGATCGCCGAGAAGAACCCGCAGGCGATCGGCTGCATCCTCGGCGGCCACGGCATCACCGCCTGGGGCGCCACCAGCGAGGAGTGCGAGGCCAACTCGCTCGAGATCATCCGGACGGCGGAGCGCTTCCTCACCGAGCGCGGCAGGCCCGAGCCGTTCGGCGCCGTCGTCCCCGGCTTCGAGGCCCTGCCCGAGACCGAGCGCCGGCACCGGGCTGCCGCGCTCGCGCCGGTGGTCCGCGGGCTGGCCTCGACCGACAGGCCGCAGGTGGGCCACTTCACCGACGCCGACGTCGTCCTGGAGTTCCTGTCGCGGGAGAAGCTGCAGCCCCTGGCCGCGCTGGGCACCTCCTGCCCCGACCACTTCCTGCGCACCAAGGTGCGCCCGCTGGTCGTCGACCTCCCGGCGACGGCGCCCCTCGACGAGGTGGTGCAGCGACTGCGCGAGCTGCACGAGGAGTACCGCGCCGAGTACGCCGCCTACTACGCCCGGCACGCCACCCCCGACAGCCCGTCGATGCGCGGCGCCGACCCGGCGGTCGTGCTGGTGCCCGGCGTCGGCATGTTCAGCTTCGGCAGCAACAAGCAGACCGCTCGGGTGGCCGGCGAGTTCTACGTCAACGCGATCAACGTGATGCGCGGCGCCGAAGCCGTCTCCACCTACGCGCCGATCGACGAGAGCGAGAAGTTCCGCATCGAGTACTGGGCGCTGGAGGAGGCCAAGGTCCGGCGGATGCCCGAGCCCAAGCCGCTGGCCACCCGCGTCGCGCTGGTCACCGGTGCGGCGTCCGGCATCGGCAAGGCCATCGCGCACCGGCTGGCCCGCGAGGGCGCCTGCGTCGTCGTGGCGGACCTCGACCCGGCGAAGGCCGAGGCCGCGGCGGCCGAGGTCGGCAACGCCGACGTCGCGGTGGGCGTGGGCGCCGACGTGTCCGACGCCGAGGCCGTCGCCGAGGCGTTCCGCGCGGCGGTGCTCGCCTTCGGCGGCGTGGACCTGGTGGTCAACAACGCCGGGCTGTCGATCTCCAAGCCGCTGCTGGAGACCACCGAGGCCGACTGGGACCTGCAGCACGACGTCATGGCCAAGGGCAGCTTCCTGGTCTCCCGCGAGGCCGCCCGGATCATGATCGAGCAGGGCATGGGGGGCGACGTCGTCTACATCTCCAGCAAGAACTCGGTCTTCGCCGGCCCCAGCAACATCGCCTACTCCGCGACCAAGGCCGACCAGGCCCACCAGGTCCGGTTGCTGGCCGCCGAGCTCGGCGAGCACCAGATCCGCGTCAACGGCATCAACCCCGACGGCGTGGTCCGCGGGTCGGGGATCTTCGCCGGCGGCTGGGGTGCCCAGCGGGCCAAGACCTACGGCGTCCCGGAGGAGGAGCTGGGCGCGTTCTACGCGCAGCGCACCCTGCTCAAGCGCGAGGTGCTGCCCGACCACGTGGCCGACGCCGTCTTCGCGCTCACCGGCGGTGACCTCACCCGGACGACCGGGCTGCACGTCCCGGTCGACTCCGGCGTGGCCGCTGCCTTCCTCCGGTGACGCTCTCGCTCGCCGCCGTCGACCTGGGGGCCTCGAGCGGCCGGGTGATGGCCGCGCGGGTCGGCCCGGACCGGCTGGACCTCACCGAGGTGCACCGGTTCGCCAACCGGCCGGTCCGCACTCGCGGCACGCTGCACTGGGACGTCCTGTCCCTCTACGCCGGGGTGTTGGACGGCCTGCGGGCCGCCGGTCGCGAGGCCGGCCGGGTGGACGGCGTGGGCATCGACAGCTGGGCCGTGGACCACGGCCTGCTCGACGCCGACGGCGCGCTGCTGGGCAACCCGGTGCACTACCGGGACGCCCGGCACGCGACCGCGGTCCGGGCGGTGCACGCCGTCGTCCCGCCCGAGGAGCTGTACCGGGTCAGCGGGCTGCAGCACCTGCCGTTCAACACGGTCTTCCAGCTGGCGGCCGCGCGGGGGACGGCGCAGCTCGCCGCCGCCCGGACGGCGCTGCTGGTGCCCGACCTGCTGGCGTACTGGCTCACCGGCGCGGTCGGCGCGGAGGTCACGAACGCCTCGACCACCGGGCTGCTCGACGCCACCACCCGGGAGTGGGCGGGCGAGCTGGTCGACCGGCTCGGGCTCGACCGCGGGCTCCTCCCGCCACTGCGCCAGCCGGGGGAGCGGCTCGGGGAGCTGACCGACGACGTCCTCGCGGAGACCGGGCTGACCGGACCGGTGCCGGTGACCGCGGTCGGCTCGCACGACACGGCGTCGGCGGTGGTCGGCGTCCCGGCGGCGACCGACCGGTTCGCCTACGTCTCCTGCGGCACCTGGTCCCTGGTCGGCGTGGAGCTGGAGAAGCCGGTGCTCACCGAGGCCAGCCGGGCGGCCGGGTTCACCAACGAGCTCGGCGTCGACGGCACGGTGCGCTACCTGCACAACGTCATGGGGCTGTGGCTGCTGCAGGAGTCGCAGCGGACCTGGGCCGCGTCCGGGCTGCCCGCCGACCTGCCCGACCTGCTCGCCGCGGCCGCGCGGGCGCCGGCCTTCACCGCACTCGTGGACCCCGACGACCCGCGGTTCCTGCCACCCGGGGACGTGCCCGGGCGGATCGCGGAGGTCTGCTGGGAGACCGGGCAGGCGCCGCCGCAGGACCCGGCCGGGACGGTGCGCTGCATCCTCGACAGCCTGGCGCTGGCCTACCGTCGCACCGTCCGGCGGGCGGCCGAGCTGTCCGGACGCGAGGTCGAGGTGGTGCACCTGGTCGGCGGGGGGGCGCGCAACACCCTGCTGTGCCAGCTCACCGCCGACGCCTGCGGGCTGCCGGTGCTCGCCGGTCCGGTGGAGGCGGCCGCGCTCGGCAACGTCCTGGTCCAGGCCCGCGGGCTGGGCGTGCTCTCCGGCGGGCTGCCGGAGCTGCGCGCGTTGCTGCGCCAGACCCAGGACGCCCAGCTGTACCTGCCGGCGCCGGGTTCGGGCCCCGCCTGGGACGCCGCCGCGACGCGGCTGGGCTAGGCGCGGTCGCGCCGGCGCTCGATCGCCTCGAGCACCGTCTTGCGACCCCTGCCCAGCTCGCGCTCGGCCCGCTCGGCGCGGTCGAGCTGGGAGTCGCCGCTCATCGCCGACACGCGCTTCCGTGCCTCGGCGGCGTCGACGTCGAGCAGCTCGGCGGCCTTCCGGGCCTCCTTGGCCGCGTCGGTGTTGGCCACGTGCTGCTCGTCGCCGTCCTGCTTCCGCCGGTCGGTGGCCTCCCTCTCGTCGTCGCTGAGCAGCTGCCAGGCGGCGTCGGGCAGGTAGCGCCGGGTCCCGTCGGTGCCGCGGGCGCGGTCGCCGCCGTCCGCGGTGTGCCACTCCTGCTCGGTCCACTCCCGCAGGTTCTCCTGCGACTGCGTGCGCTCGCCCTCGTGCCGGTAGCCACCGCCGTGCGCCTCGTACTCGTGCGCGAGCAGCTGGCTCTTGCGGGCGCTCCACTGCCCCGGCTTCCCACCGCGGTCGCCCGCCTTGATCTCCTCCTTGAGCCGCGCGCGCAGCTCCGGGTCCGTGTAGTCCGCCGCGTAGTCCTCCGCCGACTTCCCGCTCATGGCCGCCGGGGTACCCAGGGTGTAGCGACTCCACCCACGCCGGTCAGGACCGGCCGTCCCGCCCCCGGGTCGCCTGCGCCCAGCGGCGCGGGCTGATGCCCTTCCAGCGCCGGAAGGCGTGCACGAAACTCGAGGCCTCCGAGTAGCCGATGCGCTCGGCGACCTGCTCGATGCTCAGGCCCGCGGTCACCAGCAGCTCCTCCGCGAGGTACTCGCGGGTCTGCTCGACGACGGCGCGGAAGCCCGTCCCCTCCTCCTCGAGGTGCCGGCGCAGCGTTCGCACGCTCATGTGGAGCGCGGCGGCGACCTGTTCCTGGCCGGGCATCCGCCGCGGGTCCCGCAGCAGCAGGTCGCGCACCCGGCCGCTCGTGCCGCGGCGGGACTGGCGGCGATCGAGCAGGTCGCGGCACTGCGCCTCGCACAGGGCGGCGGTCAGCGGAGCCGCCTGGGGGAGGGGGTGGTCGAGCAGCCCGGCGTCGAAGGTGACCACCGAGCGCGGCGCCGCGAAGTCGGGCCGCACGCCGAAGGCCGCCTCGTACGGCGCCGGGTCGGCGGGCGCGGGCAGCCGCAGCGCCACGCGCAGCGGGACGACCGCCTGCCCGAGCCGTTCGCGCCAGAGCTGCAGGGCCGCCGTGGTGTCGCGCAGCAACACGAACCGCCGCACCGGCTCGGGCAGGTCCAGGTCGTCGAAGAAGAGCGCGACCTCGCCGTCGCCCTCGTGGGCGCTGATGCGCGTCAGGGCGTAGGTGAGGTCGAGGTAGCGCATGGCCACCTCGTTGCTCTCCCGGATCGTGCGGCTCGAGAGGAGGGCGAAGCCCCAGATCCCGTAGGTGGTCAGCCGGTAGCGCGCGCCGGCCGACAGGCCGATCGTCTCGGGCAGCTCGTCGGTGAGCGTGGCGATGAGGCGCACCTCCTGCGCGGCGGTGATCTCCGCGGCGGGGTCGCTGAGCGCCGAATCGTCGATCCCGGTGCCGGCGAGCGTCCGTGCCGGCGGCAGGCCGTGCTCGGCCGCGAGCGCGCACAGCAACGCCGCGCTGCCCGTCCCGCGGGCGGCGGCGTCGATGGGGTTGGCCGGATCTGTCAACTCGTGGCCGATCGTGCCATGGCTCACACCGGGGTCGGTTCCTACGGTGCCGAGTGGCGCTGGTCACGGAGAGAGTGGAGGTCCGGCATGACGTCGACCGAACGGACAGTGGCGACCGAGCAGGAGACCGAGCACGTCGACGTGCTGATCGTCGGTGCGGGGATCTCCGGCATCGGAGCCGCCCACCACCTGAGGGAACGGTTCCCCGGCAGGTCCTTCGTCGTCCTCGACGCGCTGGAGGACCGCGGCGGGACCTGGTGGACCCACCGGTACCCCGGCGCCCGCTCGGACAGCGACCTGTTCACCTTCGGCTACCGGTTCAAGCCGTGGCGCGGGCCCTCGATCGCGACGTCCGAGGAGATCCTCGCCTACCTCGACGAGGTCATCGCCGAGGACGAGCTCGGCGACGTGATCCGCTACCGGCACCGGGTCACCGCCGCGAGCTGGTCCACCGAGGACCGGCGCTGGACGGTGGAGGTCACCCGGGAGGACACCGGGGAGCACCTGCGGTTCACCACCGACTTCCTGTGGATGTGCCAGGGCTACTACGACCACTCCGGGCCCCACCGCCCGCAGTGGGAGGGCATGGACCGGTTCGAGGGCGTGGTCGTGCACCCGCAGCAGTGGCCCGACGACCTGGACCACGCCGGCAAGCGTGTCGTCGTCATCGGCTCCGGCGCGACGGCGGCGACCCTCGTCCCGGCCATGGCGCAGACCGCCGGACACGTGACGATGCTGCAGCGGTCGCCGACGTTCTTCTTCGCCCGCCCCAGGACCCACGAGCTGGCGGAGACGTTGCGGGCCCTGGACGTCCCCGACGAGTGGACCCACGAGATCCTCCGGCGCGCCTACATCGCCGAGAGCGACGAGATCACCCGGATGTCCTTCGAGTCCCCGGACGAGCTGCGGACGTTCCTCATCGAGTCGATGCGCCCGCTGCTCCCCGAGGGGTTCGACATCGACAAGCACTTCAACCCCCGCTACCGCCCGTGGCAGCAGCGCCTCGCCGTCGTCCCCGACGGGGACCTGTTCACGGCACTGCGCGAGGGGAGGGCGTCGGTGGTCACCGACACCATCGAGACGTTCACCGGGACCGGGATCCGGCTGACCTCCGGGGGGGAGCTCGAGGCGGACGTCGTCGTCACCGCCACCGGCTTCGACCTCAGCCTCTTCGGTGGGGTCGCGTTCACCGTCGACGGCGAGCCGGTCGACTTCCCCGAACGCGTGACCTGGCGCGGCATCATGATCAGCGGCGTGCCGAACATGGCCTACGTGTTCGGCTACTTCCGCAACAGCTGGACGCTGCGGGCCGACCTGGTCAGCGAGTTCGTGTGCCGGCTGCTGGCGCACATGCAGGAGCAGGGCGCCACCGTGGTCGTCCCCACCCTGCGTCCCGAGGACGCGGACATGCCGTTGCGGCCGTGGGCCGACCCGGAGAACTTCAACGCGGGCTACGTCATGCGCTCGATGCACCTCATGTTCAAGCAGGGTGACCGCGAGCCGTGGACCCACCTGCTGGAGTACGCGCAGGAACGGACGACGCTGCCCGCGGCCGACCTCGACGACGAGTCGCTGCTCTACAGCTGAGCCGCGCCAGCGATCCACCGGCGGACGCCACCGCGTTCCGCCGTCCACCCCCATGCCGAGACGTCAGGAGACCTCCGTGCCGGTCGACCCGCACATCGCAGCGATGCTCACCATGATGGACGAGGCGGGCATGCCGCCCATGTACGAGGGGAGCCCCGAGGCGGGGCGCGCCCTGTACCTGCAGCTCACCCACGGCGCCCGGACCCCCGAGCAGCTCGTCCCCGTGGCGAGCACCGAGGACCGCACCGTCCCCGGCGCCCAGGGCGACCTGGCGGCGCGGGTCTACCGGCCCGAGGGTGAGGGCCCCTTCCCGACCGTCGTCTTCCTCCACGGCGGCGGCTGGGTGATCGGCGACCTGGACACCCACGACAACATGGTCCGCAACGTCTGCCGCGGTGCCCGAGCGGTGGTCGTCGCGGTCGACTACCGGCTGGCGCCCGAGCACCCCTTCCCCGCCGCGGCCGAGGACGCGGTGGCCGCCGCGCGCTGGGTGGCCCAGCACCTCGACGAGCTCGGCGGGGACGACCGGCTCGCGGTCGCCGGCGACAGTGCCGGCGGCAACCTCGCCGCCGTCGTGGCCCAGCAGCTGACCGCCGACGGCACCCCGCTGGCCGGGCAGTTCCTCATCTACCCCGCGGTCGACGCCGAGGGCGAGTACCCCTCGCGCGTGGAGAACGCCAAGGGCTACTTCCTCGAGAAGGACACCATGGACTGGTTCTACGGCCACTACGCCGGAGCCTGGGAGGACGCCAAGGACGCCCGGTTGTCCCCGCTGCACGGCGCCGACCTGACCGACCTGCCCCCGGCGGTCATCGTCACGGCGGAGTACGACCCGCTGCGCGACGAGGGCGAGGCCTACGGGGCAGCGCTGCAGGCCACCGGTGTCCGCGCCGACGTGCAGCGCTACGACGGCATGATCCACGGCTTCTTCGACATGGGCACGGTCTCGCCGGCCGCGCAGGCCGCCATCGACGAGAGCTGCGCGCGCTTCGGGGAGCTGATCCGGGGCTGAGGAACCCGAGGTCCGGCCGTGCCCGGCCTCGACCGGCGGACCCGCCGGTCGAGGCCGGGCACGGCCACGACGTCGTGGGCGGACCGCGGGGTCAGCCGGTGCCCGCGCCCGGCTCCCGGCCGGTGAGCACCCGGGTGACCGCGGGGGAGGGGCGCAGCTCCGCGGGGCGGCCGGCCAGTTCGGCGGCCTCGACGTGGTCGAGCAGCAGCTCCGCGCCGGGCTCGGACAGCGCGGTCACCGAGCGGGCGTCGATGCGGTCGACGCGCGCCGGCTCGCGGCCGTAGCGCCGCCAGAACGCGTCGACGGCGGCGGCGTCGACCGCGCCGGCCAGGCAGAGCAGCCGCCCGCCGGTGGTGTTCAGCAGTCGGACGACGCCCCGCCTGCTCAGCGGGCTGTCGGGGGCCTCCGGGCTCACCGCCCCAGTGTGCGGTCGCGGTGCCCGCCGCACCCGCCGGGCCCGGGCGCATCCTCCCTCGTGCGGGTCCCCGACCGGTCGGGGTCCGCGTGGTCGTGACGGGGAGGATGGTGCCGTGGAGAACCTCCTCGACGTCGCAGACCCCGACACGGCGCAGCGCCTCGGCGCCGAGATCGAGGCGGCCGCCCGCCGGCTGGCCGGGGTGGTGGAGCGGACGCCGCTGCAGCGCAACGCACGGCTGTCGCAGGCGATCGGGACCGACGTCTGGCTCAAGCGCGAGGACCTGCAGGTCGGCCGGTCCTACAAGATCCGCGGCGCCTACAACACGATCAGCCAGCTCGACGCCGCCCGCCAGGCCGCCGGGGTCGTGTGCGCCAGCGCCGGCAACCACGGGCAGGGCGTCGCCTACGCCTGCCGGGCGCTGGGGGTGCGCGGCTCGGTCGTCGTCCCGGGGACGACGCCGCGGCAGAAGCGCGACCGCATCGCCGCGCTCGGCGGGGAGATGGTCGACCTGGTCGTCACCGGCGACACCTACGACGACGCCGCGGCCGCCGCGCTGGCCCACGCGCGGGACACCGGCGCGACGCTGGTGCCCGCCTTCGACGCCGTCCCCACCGTGGTCGGGCAGGGGACCGTCGCCCTCGAGCTCCTCGAGCAGCTGCCCGCCCCGCCGGACGTCGTCGTCCTCCCCGTCGGCGGCGGTGGCCTGCTGGCCGGCTGCGCGACGTGGCTGCGACAGCACAGCCCCGGCACCCGCGTCGTCGGCGTCGAGCCGGCCGGGGCGGCGGGCATGGCCGCGGCGCTGGCGGCCGGGGAGCCGGTGGAGCTGCCGCAGCTGGACACGTTCGTCGACGGCGCCGCCGTCCGCCGGGTCGGCGAGGTGACGTTCCCGCTGGTGCGCGACTCGGGTGCGGAGCTGGTCGCGGTGCCCGAGGGCCAGATCTGCACCGAGATGCTCGACCTCTACCAGGTGGACGGCGTCATCGCCGAGCCCGCCGGGGCGCTGGCGACCGCCGCGCTGACCGGCGGGCTGGTGCCGGTGGAGCCGGGGGAGACGGTGGTCTGCCTGCTGTCGGGCGGCAACAACGACGTCAGCCGCTACGGCGAGGTGGTGGAGCGCTCACTGGTGCACCGCGGCCTCAAGCACTACTTCCTCATCGAGTTCCCGCAGGAGCCCGGCGCGCTGCGGCGCTTCCTCGACGAGGTGCTCGGCCCGGACGACGACATCGTGCTGTTCGAGTACGTCAAGCGCGACAACCGCGAGACCGGCGCCGCGCTCACCGGCATCGAGCTGGGCAGCGCTGCGGACTTCCCGGCGCTGCTGGCCCGGATCGAGGCCAGTCCGCTGCGCATCCAGCACCTCGCCCCGGGGACGACGGCCTACCGCTTCCTCGTCTGACCCTGTTGCGGGAGGTCCGGGCACCGACCGGGGAACTCTCGCGTCCCCAGGGTCGCCGGCAGCCCCATCCCGTGCCGCTGACCTGCCCTTTCGCCTTGCCCCGGTCTTCGTTCGAACGCATGATCGAACACATGGGCGGGGGGATGCAGACCAGCACCCTGGGTGCTGCTGCGCCGTCGGTCGGGTGGGCGTCGGGTCCGCTGGGTGCGGTGCAGGCCGCGGCGCGGGAGATCGCCCGGCAGACGGCGGTCAAGGCACGCGCGTTCCGGCGTTCGCCGCCTCGCGGCCGGCGTCGGCGGACCGGCAGCAGGGTGAGCGCGGGGCGATGTCGGCCGAGCGGTGGGCGGCGCGCCCGGAGGTGCTCCGTGCCGTCAGCGAGTGGGCGACGCCGGAGTTGGCGATCGCGCTGAACCTGACCCAGCAGGCCGCGGAGAAGGAGCTGGAGCGGTCGCTGACGCTGGTGCACCGGCTGCCGGGGACGCTGGCGGCGCTGGAGGCGGGGTTGCTGCACGCGGGGCATCTGTGGCACCTGATCGACAAGGTCGCCCCGATCGCCGACGAGCGGCTGCGCGCGGCGGTGGAGGCGGACCTGCTGGCCTGGATGGCGAAGCGGCACCGGGTCACCAGCCCGGCGCAGCTGGGCGACAAGGCCCGCAAGGTCGTCGCCCAGCGAGACGCCGGCGCCGCCGCCCGGCGGCTGGCCCGGGCGCTGAAGGAGCGCGGGGTCTCGCTGCGCCCCGACCGCGCCGAGGGGATGGCGGCGGTGACGGTGATGTGCACGCTGCCCGAGGCGCGGGCGTTCCACGCGGCGCTGGTGCAGTGCGCCGACGCGATCGTGGATGAGCCCGGGGCGCCCCGCACGCGGGGGCAGAAGATGGTCGACGCGCTGCTGGAGCTGGTGCTGCGCCCGGGGGAGTCCGAGCTGCCGCCGGTGCGGGTGCTGCTGACGCTGGTGGCCTCGGTGGCGACCATGCTGGGTGGGGACGCCCCGGCGGAGCTGGACGGGGAGCTGCTGCCGGCGGAGATGGCCCGCCGGCTGGCCCGCGCCTTCGCCGGCCAGCCGCCGATGCCGGACGCGGCCTCGGGCGAGCCGGAGCCGGTCCGGCCGACCGCCGAGGTCACGCTCCGGCCCGACGTGGCGTGGCAGGAGGCCGAGCAGGCCGAGCTGGCCGCCTGTTGGCCGGCGAGCTACCCGAGCAGCCCGAGTGGGGTCCGGACCGGGTTCCCGGCGACGCGGTCCTCGACCCCGAGGACGAGGGCCGCGGCTGGCTACCCGAGCCGAACGTCCCGCGCCCGCGGGTCGTCCTGCACGGCGACAGCCGTGCCGCCGGAGCGCCGCCACCCGCCACCGACTCGCCGCCGGGCAGCGGCTGGTGGGCGGCCGCCGATCGGGCGGTGGAGGACGCCGGTGCGGCGGTGCACGCCGCCCGGATCGCGCTGGGTCACGCCTCCCGCAGCGTGCGCACCGCGACCAAGGTCGACGCCGCGACCGAGGCCGGCTGGC
This sequence comes from Geodermatophilus sp. URMC 65, assembly GCF_053502545.1. Taxonomy (NCBI): domain Bacteria; kingdom Bacillati; phylum Actinomycetota; class Actinomycetes; order Geodermatophilales; family Geodermatophilaceae; genus Geodermatophilus; species Geodermatophilus sp. URMC 65. The sequence goes on along the minus strand of NZ_CP199954.1, from coordinate 697,614 downwards.
GGGCGAGTGCCAGTGGGCGGGCCGATGCCGCGACCGACGCGCTCGGCGCGCTGGCCGCGGCGGCGGACGCCCAGCGGGAGCAGCTGGCCGACCTGCTGGACACCACGGCCGGGGGTGGGCTGGCCGACCGGCCGCGCCTGGCGCTCACCGACGCGGTGTCCGGGGCGCTGCTGACGCCGACCGACCTGCCCGGGCTGCGCCGCACCGGCAGCTGCGGGCGGCCGGCCTGCCGGCGCCGGCCGCAGACCTGCAGCCACGACCTCACCGGCCGCCCCGGGCTGGGCAGGCCCGGGCCCACCGACGGCTACGCACCCGGTGCGGAGCTGGACCGGTTCGTCCGCGCCCGCGACCGGCGCTGCCGGTTCCCGGCTGCCGCCGCCGCGTGCCCCGGGCCGGCGAGCTGGACCACCACCGGGCGTATGCCGAGGGTGGGGAGACCGCCGCGGCCAACCTGGCCGGCTACTGCACCGGCGACCACCGCGGCAAGCACCAGGCCTCCGGCTGGACCCACGACCTGGCCCCTGACGGCACCCTCACCGTCACCACCCCGTCCGGCCTGACCGCCGTCACCCAACCACCGCCCTACTGACGGGCGGCGCGCGTCGACCGCCGGGTGTGACAGTGGGTTCCATGGCCACGCAGGTGAGCACCCGGCCCCTGACCGTGGGCGATCGCGAGCTGCTCCGGACGGCGACCCTGGCCAACGTGACCTGGTCGGGGGAGCAGCGCTTCACGTACCGCGACGTCGACGAACGGCCTGGTCTCCGGCACTGCACCGAGTTCCGGCCGGAGCGCGGTGACCTCGGGTTCGTGGCCGAGACCCAGGGGCTGGCGGTGGGCGTGGTCTGGGCGCTGTTCCTCGACAGAGACGATCCCGGCTACGGGTTCGTGGCCGACGGCATCCCGGAGCTCAGCCTCCCCGTCTGGTCGGGGTGCCGCGGTCAGGGCATCGGCCGCGAGCTGCTGCGGGAGGCACTCGCCGAGGCCCGTCGGCGGGGGATCGGGCAAGTGGGCCTCAGCGTCGAGGCCGGGAACCCATCCGTGCACCTCTACCGGTCGGCCGGCTTCGCCCCGGTCCTGGACGCGGCCGAGGGGACGATGGTCGTCGACCTCTGACCCGGTGGCGCACGACGTGGTCGCGGAAGGTCGCCGGGTCGTGCCCGCGGATCTGCGTGGCCCAGCCGTGCCGGGCGCAGTTGTGCCGCAGCGCGCAGCGCGCAGCGCGTCCGGCTCCGGGCGGGGCAGCGTGGGCCGTCAGTTGACCACCGCGCCGAGCCCCCGCTGTCGGGAGCCGGCGCCGATCACCCGGCTCTCGGCCGGGTTCACCCGGACCCCCTCGGCGGCGACCTCGGTGACCAGCGCGGCGGCCAACTCGGCGAAACGGCCCGACACGCAGCCGTGGGCCGCGTCGTGCACCGGCGCCGGCGCGAACACGGGCCGCCGAAGCGGGCCGTCGAGCGGGACAGCAGTACGACCGGGCGAAGGACCGCGCGTCGATGGAGCGGCACCTCAGCGAGCCCTTCGGCTCCTTCCTTCGTCGAGCGCCTCGTGTGGTCCGTGGTGGTGGAGTGGAGGGTCCCAGCGAGGCCACGGGCCGCTGCCAGCTCCGTCACAGGTTCGCGCGCCACGATCTCCTCGACGGCTGGACGGACCGGCCGCTGACCGAGGAGACCACTGTGCGCAAGAAGTTGGTCGTCGCCGCCGCAGCAGGCGCCCTGACGCTGACCGGACTGGCCGTGGCCGTTCCCGCCGTCGCCGCCACCGAGGACACCGACGGCGCGGGGACGTCCGTCGTCGACCGGATCAAGGACGCCCTCTCCGGTCTGGTCGAGGACGGGTCGCTCAGCCAGGAGCAGGCCGACGAGGTGGCCACCACGCTCAGCGACGCCGACCTCGGGTGGCACGGCCACCATGGCGGCTGGTTCGGCCTCGAGACCGCCGCCGAGGCCCTGGGCATCACCGAGGACGAGCTGCGGACCGCGCTCGAGGCCGAGGGGGCCACCCTCGCGAAGGTCGCCGAGGAGAAGGGCGTCGCGGTGGACACGCTCGTCGACGCGCTGGTGAAGGCCAAGCAGGAGCGCATCGCGCAGGCCGTCGAGAGCGGGATGCCCCAGGACGTGGCCGACGAGCGGCTGGCCGACCTGGAGCAGCAGGTCACCGACTGGGTCAACTCGACCAGCAACGGTCCGTGGGCCGGGGGCCGCGGCGGCTGGTGGGGCGACCGCGACAACGACTGACACCGGCACAGCAGCGGCGCCGTCCCCCCGGGGGCGGCGCCGCACTGCTGTCCGGCGGAGGGGTGGACGGCAGCGCGAAGCAGAGGTTAGCCTCGCCTTACCGCGCCCGGACGGGCGAGAGCGCGAGGCGAGGGAGATCCGCGTGGGGCTGCGACTGCCCGTCGGCGACGTGACCGTGCTGCTGGGCCCGGCGGCTGTCCGCCGTCAGGTGATGGCCGCGCTCGACGACGACAGCGGCCGCTGCGCTTCCGGGCACTCCGCCGTCCGCGTGCAGCGCCTCGCGGCAGCCGCGGACGACGACGTGCACCGGCGCATCGAGGCGATCGAGTCCGTGCGTGAGGCGGGGGCGACGATCGTGCTCGTCGACCGGCTCACCGAGGGGCTGGCCGCGCCGGACCGCCGCGCGGTCCTCACGGCGCTGCGCCCGGTGGCCACCGGCGGGCGGGCGGTCCTGGTGGACGACGACGACCCGGTCGCCGCGCTGGCGGTCGCCGACGGCGTGCTGCGCGCCGACCCGGCCGGCGGGTTGTCGACCGAGTCGCTCGCGGACCTGGATTACCTGGCCTCGTAGCCGGAGGACCCCGCTGCCCCTCTTGAAGGACCCTCCTACCCCCCGCCCCTCGCGGGCTCGCGGCGGGCCCCTGCAGGAGGGCCGATCGGGGCTCGCAGCGAGACCCTGCAGCAGGGTCGTTCCCTCAGGTCACCTGGCCTCGTAGGTCAAGCAGTCCGCAGCGTCGGTGCTCGGCCCGACCCGCACACCGGAGGCGTGGCACTCGAGCTTGTCGTTGTGCACGCAGTCCGAGCGGTGGCAGGCGCCGACCAACCCGTTGCGGTCCAGCCCGGCGCGGAAGCTGATCTCCACGAAGGTGCCGCAGTGGGCGTGGTCGCCACCCACGGTGATCGCGCCCGCGTGACAGTTGTGCTCGGCGTTGTACGAACAGCTGTCGACGGCGCAGTTCTGTACCTGGGGCATGTCCTGGAGAGAGGTCATGACCCAGGCTGGCACGTCCCCCGGGGGGCCGCCAGCAAACTGAGGCTTGCCTACGTGCAGGTCAGGGGCCTGTCTCACAGCCGACTCACAGCTGGTCCACCCCCAGCGCCGAGCTCCGGCGGGGACCATGGCGGGGAGATCGAGAGGAGGTGGCCGCACGTGGTCGTGCAGACCGGACCAGCCCCCACCGCCGCCGCCGGGCGCCGGGGCCCGAACGGCGTCCTGGTGGTCGTCGGCGGGCTCCCGGGCAGCGGCAAGACGACGCTGCTGCGCCGGCTCGTGGCCGAGGGCGCGCCCGGGGTCGTCGGCCTGGACTCCGAGGACGTCGCCGCGCGGGTGCAGGCGGTCGCCGTCCGCGTCCCGTACCGGGTGGTCCGGCCGCTGGTGCACGCCTGGCACCGGGTGCGGGTGCTGCGCGTCGTCGCCGGGCCCGCGCCGGTCGTCGTCCTCACCGACCCCTGGACCCGGCCGTGGTGGCGGGCCACCGTCCTCCGGACCGCGCGGCGGGGCGGACGCTCGGTGCGGCTGGTGCTGCTCGACGCGTCGCGGGAGCTGGCCGAGAGCGGGCAGGCCGCCCGCGGGCGCGGGATCCCGGCGCGGTCGATGCACCGGCACGCCACCCGCTGGGGCGCCCTGCTGCAGGAGGTCGCCGGCCCGGACGGCGGCGGCGGGCCGGACGCGGTGACCGTCGTCGACCGCGTGCGGGCCGGCCGCCTCACGCTGGCCGACCTGCTGGGCCGGGCCGCGGCCTGAGACGGCCGGCGCCCAGCGGGCGACCTCGGCCCGGTCGGGTGGTTCCGGAACCGGGCTGGGTAGGGCGCGGCGGTGGAGGAACTCCTGGTGGACGCGCTCGGCGTCCTGGTCCCCGTGGTGGAGGCGTGCGGCGCCGCGGTTATCGTCGTCGGGGCCCTGTGGGCCTTCGTCCGGTTCGTCGTCGTGGGCCTGCGCGACCGGGACGCCGGCGCCTTCGTCCCCGTCCGGCTGACCCTCGGCCGCTTCCTGGCGCTGGGCCTGGAGTTCCAGCTCGCCAGCGACGTGCTTCGGACGGCGGTGGCACCCAGCTTCCGCGAGCTCGGCCAGCTCGCCGCGGTCGCCGCCATCCGGACCGCGCTGAACTACTTCCTGGCCAGGGAGATCGACGAGGAGCGCCGCCAGCTCGCCGAGGAACGGGCGCAGGACGGCACCGTGACGCGGCCGGCGCGACCGACGTGAGTGCGGTCGTCCAGAGCGCCGGCGCGGCGCTGGCACTGCTGGTGACCGCGACGGCGCTCGCCGCCGGGCTGGTGGCGCTGGTCGCGACCCGCCGTCCTGCCGCGGCGCTGCCGGTGCTCCTCGACCTGCTCGTCGCGGCCGGTCTGCTCCGGCTGGTCGGTGAGCCGAGCTGGCAGGCGCTGGCCACCGCCGCCGCGATACTCGTTGTCCGCCGGCTGATCGGCTTCGGTCTGCGCACCGGCGGGCACACCTGGGCCTCGACCCGGTCGGACCGCCCCAGCCGCCTCCCGGACCTGCGCCGGCTGGTGCGCCCGGCCTGGCGCGCCTGAGCCGATTCCGTCCGGCGTGGTTCCGTCACGCACGGCCAAGACGCGCGCGCGGGCGTTGACGGCCGGGGGCAACCCCGAGTTGATTCGTGCTGCCAGGTGTCGCACAGGACGCCCCGGGCCAGGGGGGAGCACGGCATGCCGGCGTGGACGGTGCAGGTCGCGGAGGACCAGGACGAACGGGTGGAGGCCGAGATGCTGGCCACCGAGGCGGGAGCGCTCATCGCGTTCTCGGAGGAGGGGCTGGTGCTGCGCGCCTGGGCCCCCGGCCAGTGGCGGACGGTGCGTCACCTCGAGGCAGTGGAGGCGTTCGGGCGCAGGGCGGGCAGCAGGGGCGACGTGCTGCACTGGGTGCCTCGGATCTGAGGCAGCCCGTCACGCGCGCGGGGACCGGGCGCCGCGCGAGCGCAGGTGTCCCGCGAGCGCGAGCACCGCGACCAGTGCCATGACCAGCCCGACGACGAGCACGCCGTCGACCGCGTCCGCCGCGGCCGCCCCCGCCGCGGCGCAGAGCACCGCGGGCACCGCCGTCCCGACCGTGGCGGCGAGCAGAGCGGCCGGCCAGCGCAGCGGCGAGGTGCCGGCCAGGACGGCGACGGTCTCGGCGAGCACCGGCACCGGACGGGTGACCACGATCGCCAGCGCGCCCCAGCGGGCCAGCAGCCGGTCGGCCCGCCGCCGCTGGGCCGGGGTGGTCACCCGGTCGACCAGCCCGCGTCCGCGCCGTCCCACGGCGAAGCCCACGGCGGTCGCGCCCACGCCGCCGAGCAGGGAGAGCGCGGCCCCGGGCAGCAGACCGAAGAGCGCGCCGTGGGCCAGCATCACCAGGCTGGCCGGGACCGGGACGGCGACGTCGGCCACCAGCAGGGCGACGCCGAGCACCGCGGCCAGCGCGCCCGCGGCCCGCAGCGTGGGCAGCGGGTCGGTGAGCAGCGGGACGCCGGCGGCCTCGACCACGGCGAACAGCAGCAACGAGGTGCCCGCCACGGCGGCGACGACCAGTCCGTAGCTGCGGGGGAGCACGGGCGTCACACGTCGCGGCGGTGGAGCACGGCGTCCGCGGCGAACTCCAGGAAGACCTCGCGCAGGAGCAGTTGGTGCGCGCTCTTCTCCGACACGACCCGGAAGGCGACGTCCACCGCCTGCGGCCGGCCGAGGGCCAGGCCGAGCTGCTCGGCGACGGCGAAGGCGCTCATCGAGTCGAGGTTGGACAGGGTCAGCTGCCGCAGGTCGCGCCAGGCCGGGCCGCTGCTGCCGGCGAGCAGGCCCTGCACCTGGCCGGCCAGCTCCCGGCCCAGGCCGAGCACGGTCCCGGTCAGGGCGGTGAGCGGGTGCGGGGCGGCGGGGCGGACGTCCAGGCCGGCGGCGATCTCGTCGACCGCGGCCTCGTGCCGGCGCGCGGCGTCGTGCAGCTCGGTGAGCCAGGTCCGCACGTGCGGGTCGCCGACCAGCGGCACGGTCCGGCCGAGCAGCTGCCGGTAGCCGGTCTGCAGCGAGGCGAGGGTGGCCAGCCAGGTCGCCGTGCGCCGCCGCTGGGCGGTGAGGGTGGCCTCGTCCAGCTCGACGAGCAGCGGTGTCCTCGTCACGACGCCGCCCCGGCACCGTCGCGGACGACGCGCCACAACACGCCGGTGTGCCCGTAGGACAGGTGCTTGCTCGGGTCGACGGTCGAGACGCCGAAGTCGAGGACGTACACGCTCCCGTCGGGCGCGGCCACCACGTCGACCGGGCGCTCGATGCCGCCGCTGCCGTTCGCCGACGCCGGCCCGGGGTGCCGGTTGGTCATGAACGGCTCGGCCGACCCGGTGGCCGGGTCGACGGTGACCACCCGGAAGCCGTGGTCGAGGTCCTCCTCCCGCGGGGAGTTCATCGGGGCGAGGGTGCCCCACTCGGCGACGAACAGCCGGCCGCGCAGGCCGAAGGTGTCGGAGCGCGAGACGTCGAGGCCGCACAGCGCCGAGTGCGGCTGCTCCAGCCACACCGCCGGCCCGGCCCACTCCGGCAGGGGGTCGGCGATCAGCTGCTCGGCCGGGCGGCCACGGGCGGGCCGGTGCGACTCGTGCCAGACCGGCAGGCCGTCGCCGCACAGGTCGGGGAAGCCGTACCAGGCCGGCGTCCCCACCTCGCCGTGCGGCGTCCGCGCGGCGTCGATGCGCCAGACCCGGTCGGGGTCGTTCGCGATCGCCCGGTCGCCGGTCTCCTCGTAGTCGTTGTCGGTGACGTAGAGCTCCCCGTCCTCGGCGAAGACCATCCCGTAGGGGTTGCGCACGCCCCAGGCGATGAGTTCGATGTCGCTGCCGTCGGGGTGGGCGCGCCAGATACCGGTGCTGCACTTCAGCTGTCCGCGGACCACCTCGCCGGGCTCGGCGGGGACGCCGAAGGGCTTGAAGGCGCCGGTGTGCGCGTAGAAGGGGTAGGGCGCCGTGGGGGCGTGGCTGTCGACGTTGTTGCCGGTCAGCGTCACGTCCACGCCGGGGACGTCGTGGGCGCGCTGGTGCCGGGCGAGGTCGACGGTGTAGCCCTGCGGCAGCACGACGCCGTTCTGCGACACCGAGCCCTGGCCGAAGTACATGAGCCCGTCGGGGCCGAAGACCGGGCCGCCGGGCTCGTGCCAGCCGCCGTCGGGCAGCCCGTCGACGATCACCGTCGCGCCGCCGTCGGCGAGGTCGTACCGCACGATCCGCGACTGGTGCCCACCCTTCGCGGAGACGTAGGCCGAGCCGTCGCGCAGCGCGATGTGCCGGGGACCGCCCAGCGGCTCCTCGCCGACGGTGTCGAGGGTCCCGTCGGGGCGCAGCCGCAGGATGCGGCCGGGCAGGTGTGGGCGGGTGGGCCAGGTGCTGCCGCCCTCCAGGACGTAGACGGTGCCCCCGTCGTCCACGCCCATCCCGCAGGGCATCGACAGCCCGGCGAGCACCACCTCGGCGCGGTAGCCGGCCGGCAGCACGACGTCGGCCGGGTCCAGCCGCGGGCGGGCGGGGGTGGGCAGCTGCTGCAGGGCCTCCGGGGAGGCGGCGACGGTCGGCAGGGTCACGGCAGGTCCTGGGAACGACGGCGCCGCGGCGTGCCTCTACGCGCGGAGTGGTGCCGTGCCTCGGCTGCGGCCGGTGCAAATCCGCGGCCGGGACGGCGCCGGAGTGGCGCGGCACCGCGGCGGTCCGCGGTCACCGGTGGTGAGGGCCGCCGACCGGTGGACGCCGGTTCGCGGGCTCCACGTGCTGGGATCGGGTGGTCACGCAGTGGGACGCGGTCGTAGGGTCGCCGCCGTGCTGCCTCCCGTCGTGAACCCGTCCTGGCTGCGCGAGCACCGCGACGAGGTCGTCCTCGCCGACGTCCGCTGGTACCTCGACGGCCGGTCCGGCCGCGCCGCTTACGACGCCGGTCACCTGCCGGGTGCGGCCTTCGTCGACCTGGACCGCTGGCTGGCCGCGCACGCCGGGCCCGACGCGGGGCGGCACCCGCTGCCGGAGGCGGAGGTCTTCGCCGAGGGCATGGCCGCGCTCGGCATCGGGGACGACGATCCCGTGGTGGCCTACGACGACGCCGGCGGGGTGGTCGCCGCCCGGCTGGTCTGGATGCTGCGGGTGACCGGGCACGACGCGGCCCTGCTCGACGGCGGCACGGCGGCGTGGGACGGGCCGCTCGAGGAGGCCGTCCCGCAGCGGGCCCCGGCGGTGTTCACCGCCCGCCCGTGGCCGGCGGAACGGCTGGCCGGGGTCGACGACGTCCTCGACCCGGCCGCGGTGGTGCTCGACGCGCGCGACCCCGAGCGCTACCGCGGGGACCGGGAGCCGGTGGACCCGCGCGCCGGCCACGTGCCCGGCGCGGTCAACGTGCCGTGCCGGGCCAACCTCGGCGCCGACGACCGCTTCCTGCCGGTCGAGCAGCTGCGCGCGACCTTCGCCGCGGCCGGGGTCACCGCCGACAGCGACGTGGTGTCCTACTGCGGCTCGGGGGTGACGGCCTGCCACAACCTGCTCGCGCTGGAACTGGCGGGCCTCCCGCACGGGCGGCTCTACCCCGGCTCCTGGTCGCAGTACAGCGCCGACCCGGACCGGCCGGCCGCCGTGGGCGACCGGCCGTCCTGACCGGGTCGGTCAGGACCGGACGGCGGGCAGCGCCTCCGTGCGGGGCAGCGGCACCTCCACGGGGGTGCCCGGGTCCTGGACGGCGGCCGGCTGGGGACGGCCGAACAGGTAGCCCTGGGCGTGCGAGCAGGCCAGCCGGCCGAGGACGGCGTGCTGCTCCTCGGTCTCGACGCCCTCGGCGACCACCTCGAGCTCGAGGCTGCGGGCCAGCTCGATGATCGAGGCCACCAGCGTGGTCGACCGCCCACCGGAGCCCAGGTCCTGCACGAAGCTGCGGTCGATCTTCACGGCGTCCGCGGGCAGGCGGCGCAGGTAGGACAGGCTCGAGTAACCGGTGCCGAAGTCGTCGATCGCGATGCGGACGCCCAGGCCGCGCAGCGCCCGGAGGACGTCGACCACCGCTTCCACGTCGTCGATGAGCACGCCCTCGGTCACCTCGAGGGTCAGCTGGCCCGCGGGCAGCCCGCTGTCGGCCAGCGCCGCGCGCACGGTGGACACCACGTCGTCGTCGAGCAACTGCCGCGGCGAGAGGTTGACCGCGATGTCGATGGGCCGGCCGGCCTCCCGCGACCACCGGGCCGCCTGGTCGGTCGCCTCGGTGAGCACCCAGCGGCCGATCTCGACGATCGCGCCGCTCTCCTCGGCCAGCGGGATGAACTCCATCGGGGGCACCAGCCCGCGGGTGGGGTGCTGCCAGCGCAGCAGGGCTTCGTAGCCGGTGGTCGCGCCCTCGCTCAGCTCGACGGTCGGCTGGTAGTGGACGGCGAGCTGGCCCTCGGCGACGGCGGAGTCGAGGTCGGTGATCAGCTCGGCCTTGGACTGGGCGGCCCGTTCCATGCCCTCCGCGTAGACGACCACGCGGTTCTTGCCCGAGGACTTCGCCAGGTACATCGCCAGGTCGGCGTTGCGCAGCAGCGTGCCCGCAGAGCGGTCCCCGGCCGAGGTGGAGTCGGCGACGCCGATGCTCACCCGCACGTGGATCGCCCGTCCGTCGACGACGACCGGGTCGGCCAGGGCGCCGAGCACCCGCTCGCCGACCTCCGCGGCCGTGCGGGCGGAGCCGGCGACCACGACGGCGAACTCGTCACCGCCGAGCCGGGCCACCTGGTCGACCGAGCGCACGCAGCCCTCGATCCGCTGGCTCACCGTGGTCAGCAACTGATCACCGACGGCGTGCCCGCGGGAGTCGTTGACGTCCTTGAAGTCGTCGAGGTCCAGGAACAGCACGCTGGTGGGGCCCGAGCGCCGGGCCAGCATCCGGGCGGTGGTCTCGAGCAGCAGGGTGCGGTTGGCCAGGCCGGTGAGCGGGTCGCGCAACCCCTGCTGCTCGTTGAGCCGCCAGGCGGCGAGGTGGGCCAGGCTCGCGGCCAGCACGAAGGCGCCGTGCACGAGCGTCCACGTCCACGGCGAGTGCTGCGCGTTGGCGTGCCCGAACACGGAGTGCGGGAACAGGGTGCCCACGACGCCGTGGTGGGCGAGGACGACGGCCAGCGCCATCCCCGAAGGGCACCCAGTTCTGGTACAGCGCCGCGAGCCCGACCATGACGAAGAAGTGGAAGTGCGCCTCGGTGAGGCCCTCCATCAGGTAGACCAGGACCACCGAGGCGGCGAGCAGGGACGCCGTGGCCGCCGCCGAGCGCAGCCCGCGGCCGGCCCCGGGCAGCACCGTGAACACCAGCGGGTAGGCGACCGCGAGCGCGAGCAGCAGGGCGGTCAGCGGCGACCGGCCGAGCAGCAGCGCCATGACACCCAGGCCTCCCGCCTGCGCGGCGGCCACCCGGAGGACGGCCCGGTGACGCCGCTTCCAGACCTCCTCGGGCAGGTGCCGGCCCTGGGGCAGAGCCGCGGCGAGCCGCTCGTGCAGTGCGGTGACCATGCAGCTGTCCTCGGCCTGGTGCCCGGGGATTTCCAGCGCCGTCCGGCCGGCCTCACCCGTCCGGGGGAACCGGTGCCGAGGGCCCCGACTGGCCGCCGGCCGGCGGGTCGGTCAGGGTGCGGGGGACGCCGGGGAGCCGTCCCCGGCGGACGGGTGGCAGTCGCTCGGTCACCCGCGAGTGCGAGGAGGTCCTGCGATGCGGGCCATGGTCTACCGGGGTCCCTACAAGGTGCGGGTCGAGGAGAAGGACGTCCCCGCCATCGAGCACCCGAACGACGCGATCGTGCGGGTCACGCTGGCCGCGATCTGCGGCTCGGACCTGCACCTCTACCACGGCCTCATGCCGGACACGCGGATCGGGCACACGTTCGGCCACGAGTTCATCGGGGTCGTGGAGCAGGTCGGGTCCTCGGTGCAGAGCCTGCAGGTCGGTGACCGGGTGATGGTGCCGTTCAACATCTCCTGCGGGTCGTGCTGGTTCTGCGCCCGCGAGCTGTACTCCAACTGCCACAACGTCAACCCGAACGCCACGGCGGTCGGCGGCATCTACGGCTACTCGCACACCACGGGCGGCTACGACGGCGGCCAGGCGCAGTACGTGCGGGTCCCGTTCGCCGACGTCGGGCCGGTGCGGATCCCCGACTGGATGCACGACGAGGACGCCGTCCTGCTGACCGACGCCGCCGCGACCGGCTACTTCGGCGCGCAGCTGGGCGACATCGCCGAGGGCGACACGGTCGTCGTCCTCGGTGCCGGGCCGGTCGGCCTGATCGCCGCCCAGTCCTCGTGGCTCATGGGCGCGGGCCGGGTGATCGTCGTCGACCACCTGCAGGAACGGCTGGAGAAGGCGCGGACCATGGCCTACGCCGAGACCCTCGACTACGACGAGTACGACGACGTCGTGGTGGAGCTGAAGAAGCAGACCGACTTCCTCGGCGCCGACGTCGTCATCGAGGCGGCGGGCGCGGAGGCCGACGGCAACCTCCTGCAGCAGGTGACCGGGACCAAGCTCAAGCTGCAGGGCGGCTCCCCGGTCGCGCTGAACTGGGCGATCGACGGGGTGCGCAAGGGTGGCACCGTCTCCGTCGTCGGCGCCTACGGGCCGATCCCCAACGCGGTGAAGTTCGGCGACGCGCTGAACAAGGGGCTCACCCTGCGGATGAACCAGACACCGGTGAAGCGGCAGTGGCCGCGGATGTTCGAGCACGTGCGCAACGGCCACCTGACGCCGCGGGCGATGGTCACCCACCGGTTCCCGCTGGAGCACATCGCCGAGGCCTACCACGTGTTCTCCGCCAAGCTCGACGGCTGCATCAAGCCGCTGGTCCTGCCCGACGCGGCCTGAGCGAGGAGCGACGATGACCGACCCCGACATCCCGAGCGCCTACGTCCGGGACAAGCGCACACCCCGCGAGACCCGTGAGCAGCTGCGGGCCCGGATCCCCGGCTGGGGGGCCGACCTCGACCCCGCCGACCGGCCGTCGCACCCCCGGCTGCACTACACGCCGGACACCACGGGCGCGCACTGGGACTTCCCGGAGCGGCAGCCGGAGAAGGAGCCGCGGGAGCGGTCGATCGAGCACGCCTTCGTCACCCCGGTCTTCGGCACCGCGCAGCCCCTGAAGGGGGTGTCCGGGGCGGTGCGCCGGCTCGCCTACCGCCGCTTCAGCGAGGGCCGCCTGGCGCACTGGCTGCTCCTGATCGTCGGCGACCGGATCGACGCGTGGGGGAGCCACCTGCGCTCGTTCGCCTCCGGGCGCCCCGACGTGCCGGCGTCCGGACTGCGCGGCGAGCTCACCGGCGGCGGGCTGCGCTCCCGGCGCGGGCGCTCCGACGCCCGGCACCACGTCCTGGACCCGGTCGTCGTGGCCGGGCCGTGGGTGGCCGGCGCCGCGGTGACCTGGACCGGCGTCCGTCGGCTGGTGCGCGCACTGCGCCGCTGAGGGACGGATCGGCGCCGTTCCCCATCGACGTGCGTCGTCCGCGGCGGTGGAATAAGTGGGCACGGCCTGCTCGACCCTGTCCCACACAGACGGGACGCCAGTCATGACGCACACCGGGGTACCCAGTCCCCGCAGCGGGCGCGAGACGGTGCGCACCGTGTCCCCGCGGCCGATGGGCCGAGTGTTCGGTGCCGGCCCGGCGGTCATCGGGCACCGGGGCCTGGGCTGCGGGACCGTCCGCGGCCACCGGGAGAACACCCTGGGGTCCTTCACGGCAGCGGCCGCGCAGGGGGCGACCTGGGTGGAGGCCGACGTCCGGCGGACGGCGGACGACGTCCTCGTGGTGCGGCACGACGAGGTGTACCCGGACGGCACCCGCGTGGCCGAGGTCACCGCGGCGGAGGCCGACCGGCGCGGCACGCTCCGGCTGCACACCCTGCTGGAGCAGCTGCCGCACGACGTCGGGCTGGACGTGGACCTCAAGCCCGCGATCGACGACAGCCTGCGACCGCCGTCGCGCACCACCGCGGCCCTGCTCGCGCCCGTCGTGGCCGCCGCGGTGCGCCGCCGCCCGCTGCTGGTCACGTCGTTCGACCCCGCGGCGCTGCACCGGCTGCGCTGCCAGGAGCCCTCGGTGCCGCTGGGCTGGCTCACCTGGCACCGCTTCCCCCTCGACGTCGCGGTGGTGGCCTGCGCGCACCTGGACGTCGACGTCCTCGGGCTGCAGGTGGGATCGCTCGCGGACCGCAACTCGGGGGTGGTCGAACCGGCGACCGTCGCCGAGGCGCTGCCGTTCGTCCACGGCGCCGGTCGGGAGCTCGTGGTGTGGTGCCCCGCACTGATCTCGGCCGGCGTGCTGCTCGAGGCCGGCGCCGACGCCGTGGTGGTGGACGAGGTCCCGAGCGCCCTGGAACTGCTCGGACCTCAGCACGCCCGGGCGAGCGCGGGGGCGACGGTCGGCGCCGGATGACCGGGCAGCACGGTGTAGCGCCGCACGTGCTCAGCGAACTCCCAGACGGCGTCCAGTCCTTGCACGCAGGCGAGTCCTACGGTTGCTGTCAGTAGCGACGACGACCCCTGGAGTACTCCGTGCAGCACCCGAGAGCAGACCGGACGCCGACCTACGAGGGGCGGTCACTGCCCCGGCCCGACGAGGAGCTGGTCGACCAGGGGCTCGGTTTCGACGTCAGCACCCTGCTCAGCCGCCGCCGGCTGCTGGCCGTCCTCGGCCTGGGTGCGGCATCGGTCGGGCTGGCAGCCTGCGGCGCGGGCGGGTCGACGAGCTCGTCGGCGTCCTCCGCCCGGTCCTCCGCGGGTGAGATCCCCGACGAGACCGCCGGCCCCTATCCGGGTGATGGCTCCAACGGACCGGACGTGCTGGAGCAGAGCGGCATCGTGCGCAGCGACATCCGGTCCAGCTTCGGGGAGTACAGCGGCACCGCCGAGGGCGTGCCGATGACCCTGGAGCTGACCGTCTCCGACCTCGCGAACGGCGGGGTGCCGTTCGAGGGGGTCGCGGTCTACGTCTGGCACTGCACCCGCGAGGGCGGCTACTCGCTGTACTCCGCAGGTCTCGAGGACCAGAACTACCTGCGCGGCGTGCAGGTCGCCGACGCCGACGGCCTGGTCCGCTTCACCAGCGTCTTCCCGGCCTGCTACGACGGGCGCTGGCCGCACCTCCACTTCGAGGTCTACCCGGACCAGGGCAGCACCACCGACTCGACCAACGCGATCGCCACCTCGCAGGTCGCGCTGCCGCAGGACGTCTGCGAGGCGGTCTACGCGACTCCCGGCTACGAGGCGTCGGTGAGCAACCTGTCGCGGGTCGACCTCAGCAGCGACAACGTCTTCGGGGACGACCGCGGCGCGAGCCAGCTGGCCACCGTGGCCGGGAACGTCACCAGCGGCTACACCGTGCGGCTCGCGGTCGGCGTCGACACCGCCACGACCCCGAGCGGTGGCGGCATGGGCGGCGACGGCGCGCCCTCCGGTGCTCCGGGTGGCCCGCCCGGTAGTGGCCCTGGCGGCACGCCACCGACCGGCGCCCCGCCGGCACCGCCGAGCAACTGAGGGCCGGGAGCCGGTGCGGCCCTCCAGCCGTACGTGAGCCCGCTGGTCCGAGGCGGCGCATCCCGGACAGGCCCTTGTCCTCTGGATCCGCTCTCGACGCCCGGCCGAGCATGGTGGTCTGCGATGACCTGGCCGGACGAGGGTCTCCCATGACCACATCGACGCTGCGACCCGAGCTGGACGATCCCTGCACCCGCGTGGTGGGCACCGTGACCGGGCGCGAGGACCCGGGCTACGACGCGGCCCGCGCCGTGTGGAACGGGATGGTGGACCGTCGCCCCTGGGCCGTGGTGCGCGCGGCGGACGTGCGCGACGTCGCACCGACCGTCGCGTACGTCCGGGAGCACGGGCTGGACCTGGCCGTCCCCGGCGGTGGCCACCACGTCGCCGGCAACGGAGCGGTCGACGAGGGTGTCGTGCTGGATCTCGCCGACGTGCACGCCGTGTCCGTCGACGCGGCGGCGAGGACCGTCCGCGTCGGAGCGGGCGCCACACTCGCCCCGGCGGAGCACCGCGGTCTCGACCCCCGCACGGTCTTCGGGCCGCCGAAGTACCGGCGACTCGTCGACGTGAAGAGGCGCTACGACCCCGGGAACCTCTTCCACGTCAACCACAACATCCCGCCGGGGTGAGGTCCGGAACGGACGTGGTTACGAGCAGTCACTGACGACGGACAGACCCAGCGGGTGCCCGAGGACAGCAGCGGGCGGCCGGCTGCTGAGACCTCGTGCTGTGGTCGACCGTCGAGACTGTGGAGGAGGGCTGAGGTGTACGCGGTCATCCGGCACTACAGGGGCGAGTCGCAGCTCTTCGACGAGCTGGAGCGGCGGACCGATGACGTCGAGCGGGTGATCCGGGGTGTGCCCGGATTCATCAGCTACCACCTGGTGAGGACAGCGGACGGCGGCTTCAGCGTCGGCGTCTTCGAGAACGAGTCCGGGGCGGCTGAGTCCACGCGCGTGGCGGCGGACTGGGTCAGGCAGAACCTGCCCCAGTTGACGGTGAGCCCGCCCGAGGTCATCGAGGGTGGGGTGATCCTGCAACTGGGCACGTGACACGGCGGACAGGGCCGCGCACCTCCGGCGGGTGGGTGCCGATGCGGCAGGCACCGCCCGGCTGGGAGATGGTGGACACCGTGGTCCGAGGGGAGGGGGCACGGGTGAAGAGGGTCGCGATCGCCTGTCAGGGCGGTGGCAGCCACACGGCGTTCACCGGTGGTGTGCTGCACCGTCTGCTGGCCGATGGGGACCACAGGATCGTGGGGCTGTCCGGCACCTCGGGTGGCGCGGTCTGCGCCCTGCTGGCCTGGTACGGCCTGCTGACCGGCGGCGCGGCCGAGGCCGGCCGGTTGCTGGAGCGCTTCTGGGAGGACAACGGGGCCACCACGCTGAGCGACAAGGCGGCGAACGCCTGGCTGGTCGGTCTGGCCCGCTTGGAAGGGTGGGTGACACTCCCGACGGTGAGCCCCTACGCCTATCCGGGGTTCGCCGGCTCCGCCTTCACCGACCTGCTGACCCGCCACGTGGACGTCGATCGGCTGGCCCGGCTGCAGGAGTCCCCGCCGGAGGACCAGCCGCTGCTGCTCGTGGGCGCCGTCGACGTCCTCAACGGCGACTTCACGGCCTTCTCCAGCCGGCGCGGGGAGATCACCGTGAACGCCGTGCTCGCCTCGGCCGCCGTCCCGCTGCTCTTCCGCGCCGTCGAGGAGCGGGGCCGGTACTACTGGGACGGGCTGTTCAGCCAGAACCCGCCGGTGCGCCAGCTGCCCGACGCAGGCCCGGAGGAGATCTGGGTGGTCCGGATCAACCCGCGCGCCCGGGCCAAGGAGCCCAAGTCGGTGGGCGACATCGCGGACCGGCGCAACGAGCTGGCCGGCAACCTGTCGCTGGAGCAGGAGCTGTACGTCATCCGCAAGGTCAACGAGTGGGCGGACCGCCTCGGCGACCCGTACCGGCGCATCGAGATCCGTGAGATCACCCTGCACCTCGACCTCGACCTGCCCAGCAAGCTGGACCGCCGGCCCGCGTTCCTCCGCCGGCTGTTCGACGCCGGGCGGGAGCAGGCAGACGCTTTCCTGGCCGGGCTGCCCGGCTGACGACAGGTCGCCGTGCTGTCACGCGGATCGTCGTCCTCCGCTGGGCGGCAGCGCGGCTGACTGTCCCGGAACGGCCCACCGAGGGACACACTCCTGAGCTGTCGTCCAACCGGCGTGCGGGCGGGTCGCCTCGTCGTGCGCCGGTCACGCCGAGGTGGACGTGCGTCCCGCCGCAGGGAGAGGGGGAGCCCCGATGTCCGACCTGACCGCCCTACACGAGGGCCTTGCCCGCGTCGTCCTGGTCGACCGGGATCTGCCCGACGTCCTCGGGCAGATCACCGAAATCGGCCGTCGCGCGATCCCCGGCTCGGAAGCTGCCTCGGTCACCCTCATCGAGGGTGGGGAGCCGTGCACCCCGGCCCTCCGCGGTCAGATGGCGATGGACTGCGAGGCACTGCAGTACGAACTCGACCACGGCCCGTGTCTGGACGCCGGCCGCGCCGGCTTGGTCTTCGTCGTCTCGGACATGCGGACTGATCATCGGTGGCCCGACTACGCCGCGCAGGTGGTCGAATGCGGTGTCCGCAGTTCTCTGTCGGTGCCGCTTCCCTTCCTGGGAACGACCATCGGGGCGCTGAACCACTACGCCACCCGGCCAGCCGCCTTCGACGAGGACGACGTGGCCAGGGGCCAGGAGATGGCCGGCTTCATCGCGGTCGCCGTGGCGAACGCGCAGCACAGCGCCCGGTCGGCCGAGGACGCCCACAACATGCGTCGCGCCATGGCGTCCCGCGCGAGCATCGAGCAGGCCAAGGGCATCCTCATGGAACGACACAAGATCACCGCCGAGGCGGCGTTCACGGTGCTGGCGCACGCCTCTCAGCGGAACAACGTCAAGCTCCGCGACGCGGCCGACCACCTGGTGCAGACCGGGGAGATCCTCGGTCGTGGGTGACGGCACACAGCACCCAGTCGGTCCGGGGCCAGGATGACGAGCTCGGCCGAGATCGCGAGCAGAGACGGCTCCATCCAGCCACTGCTCGACCGCCCGGAGCCTGAGCCGCCGCGGGATCCGAGGACCTGACGTAACGACCTGACCCTGGTGGCACCCCGTCGGCCCAGCGCCCACTCGCGCGAACCCGAGGCGACTCCCGAGGTCTCGACGGCCGTCCTCAGGGAGTATGTCGAGCTCCGGCACGCCACCGCGAACGACCGACGTCCAGAGCTGCCCGCGGCTGCGACGGTGGTGGTGATCGACGGCGGCGCATCCGCTGCCGCCTCGCCGATGTGTGCGTCGGATCCCGGAGCTACTGGACCAGGCGCAGTGCCGGCGCTGCGGGAGCGCTGTCAGCGGCCGCTGTCGATCCCCCGGGGAGGACGGCGAGCGCCGGACGATCGCTGACCAGGCGTCGTCCACCGAGCCTGGCGCGGGGGGATGCGTTCGCGTAGCCGGCGGGCAGCCGGTGGCACTCGTCGTGGGCGTGCGACGACGTCACGGGAGCAGCGGGGCGCTGCGCCAGGTGGACGTAGGTGATGCTGTCCGCGGGGTCGTACGTCCTCACCTCGTCCTCGCCTCCTCCCGGACCCGCCGGTGCGGCACCCGCGGTCTGCGGTGGCGACACCGGCGGTGCGAGCCGGACAGGGACAGCGTGGCAGTGGGGTACGACAGGAACCCGACCCGGTGCGAGCCCGCCGTGCGTCGCTGCCCGGCTGCGTCCAGTCCAGGGGCGCGCCGGTGGGATTCGTGGAGCCTGGGGCCGTGGAGCCGCTGCCATCTCGCCCCGTCGGCCGTGGTCAGCGGGCGGCCAGCGCGGCGCCCAGCTGCTCGACGGCCTGCACCAGCACCGGCCGCGGGGTCGCCACGTTGAGCCGCGCGAAGCCCGTGCCCGCCATCCCGCACAGCACCCCGTCGGTCAGCGCCACCCCGGCCCGCTCGAGGAAGAACGCGCCGGGCTCGGCCAGGTCCAGCTCGCGGCAGTCCAGCCAGGCCAGGTAGGTGCCCTCGGGCGGGGTGTACCGGACGCCGGGCAGGTGTTCCGCGACGAGGTCGGCCAGCAGTCGCCGGTTGCCGTCCAGGTAGGCCAGGACGTCGTCCAGCCAGCCGGCGCCGCCGGTGTAGGCGGCGGTGTTCGCCACGACCCCGAGGGTCGAGGCGCCGTGCTCGGCGTGCGGGCCCACCCGCGCCCACAGGTCGGCGTCGGCGTCGTTGGAGAGCACCAGCTGCGCGCACTTCAGGCCCGGCAGGTTCCACGCCTTGGACGCCGAGGTCGCGCTGACCGCGTGCCCGGCCGGGACCTCGCCGAGCGCGGCGTAGGGGACGTGCCGGTGTCCCTCGTACACCAGCGGCGCGTGGATCTCGTCGGAGAACACCCGGCCGCCGTGCCGCTCCACCACCTCGGCGACCGCCGTCATCTCCGCGGGCTCCAGCACCCGGCCGATCGGGTTGTGCGGGTTGCAGAGCACCAGCAGGTGCCCGCCGGCCCGGAACGCGGCGTCGAGCGCGTCGAGGTCGTAGACGTACCGGTCGCCGTCCCGGGCCATCGGCACCTGGATGACCTCGCGGCCCAGCGCCGGCGGCAGCGTGAGGAAGGGCATGTAGGCCGGCGTCGGCAGCACGACCGGGCTGCCCGGCCGGGAGAAGTGCTCGATCGCGGCGGCCAGCCCGGCGAGGACGTCGGCCACCGGGCGCACCCGCTCCGGCGGCACCGTCCAGCCGTACCGATCGGCCGACCACGCCGCGTACGCCTCCGACATGCCCTGCACCAGCGCCGGCGGCAGGTAGCCGAAGGCCGCGGTGTCCACGGCCGCGTGCAGCGCCTCGGTGACCGCCGGCGCGGTGCCGAAGTCCATCTCCGCCACGAACGCCCCGATCGCGTCGGGGAACAGCGACCACTTGAGGCCGCCGCGGCGCCGCAGCTCCTCGGCAGTGACCTCGTCGAACCCGGCGTCAGCCACGGGGAGCCCGGGCGAGCAACTGGGCCAGGTGCATGCCCTCGCGACCGGCGAGCTGGTCGAGCTGGGTGCGGCAGGAGAACCCGTCGGCGAGGACGACCGCGTCCGGCCCCGCAGCCCGGACGGCGGGCAGCAGCTGGTGCTCGGCGATCGCCACCGACACCTCGTGGTGGCCGCGCTCGACGCCCCAGTTGCCGGCCAGCCCGCAGCACCCGCCGACCCGGGTCACCGTGGCGCCGGCCTCGCGCAGCAGCCGCTCGTCGGTGGCCCACCCGAGGACGGCGTGGTGGTGGCAGTGCGGCTGGGCGACGACCTCCACCCCGGCCAGGGACGGCGGCGTCCAGCCCGGGGTCTCGCGCAGCAGCTCGGCCAGCGTGCGGGTGCCCGCGGCGACCCGCTCCGCAGCCGCTCCGCCCACCAGCTCCAGGGCCTCGTGCCGCAGCACCGCGGTGCACGAGGGCTCCACGCCGACCACCGGGACGCCGTCGTCCACGAGTGGGGCGAGCAGCTCGACGGTGCGGCCCAGGGTGCGGCGGGCGGCGTCCAGCTGGCCGGTGGTGATCCAGGTCAGCCCGCAGCACGCCTCGGCCGGGGGCACCTGCACCTGGTAGCCGGCGTCCTCCAGCACGGCCGCCGTGGCGAGCGCGACCTCGGGGGCGAAGTGGTCGGTGAAGGAGTCCACCCACAGGGCTACTGCTCGCCCACCTGCCCCGTGGCCGCCGTCCGCCACGGGACGATCCGCCCACTGCTGCCGGAAGGTGCGGTCGGCGAACGCCGGCAGCGAGCGGCGCTGGTCGACG
Source organism: Geodermatophilus sp. URMC 65 (assembly GCF_053502545.1). Taxonomy (NCBI): domain Bacteria; kingdom Bacillati; phylum Actinomycetota; class Actinomycetes; order Geodermatophilales; family Geodermatophilaceae; genus Geodermatophilus; species Geodermatophilus sp. URMC 65. The sequence continues at coordinate 677,084 of NZ_CP199954.1, read as the reverse complement.
CCGGCGCCCCACTTCGCCAGCCGGCCGCCGAGGCGCGAGCGCGTGACCGCGTTGGCCAGCCGGGGCGCGCGGGCGGCGACGTCGGCCCAGCGCGGCAGCCAGCCCAGCGTGTAGTGCGAGCGCGGGCGCAGCCGGCGGCGGTAGCTCTGGTGCAGCACCTCGGCCTTGTAGGAGGCCATGTCCACGCCGGTCGGGCAGTCGCGGGAGCAGCCCTTGCACGACAGGCACAGGTCGAGGGCTGCGTGCACCTCCGGCGAGCGCCAGTCCCGCACCGGCCCGCCCGGGGCGAGCATCTCCTGCAGCACGCGCGCCCGGCCGCGGGTGGTGTCCTTCTCCTCCCGCGTGGCCGGCCACGACGGGCACATCACCCCGCCGCTGGCCTGCAGGTCGGCCCGGCACTTGCCGACGCCGGTGCATCGGTGCACCGCGGCGGAGAAGTCGCCGCCGTCGTGCCGGTAGGCCAGCGCGAGGCCGGTGTTCCGGCGCGGCGCGGCGGCCACCCGGATGTCGTCCTCGACCCGCGCCGGGTGCACCAGCACGCCGGGGTTGAGCACGTCGGCCGGGTCGAACAGGCCCTTCACCTGCTCGAACAGGCCGAGCACGTGCGGCGAGTACATGGACGACAGCAGCTCGCTGCGCGCGCGGCCGTCCCCGTGCTCGCCGGACACCGAGCCGCCGTAGCGGGCCACCAGCGTCGCGGCGTCGGTCACGAAGGCCCGGTAGGCCTCGCGGCCGCGGTCGGTGCCCTTGCCGAGCGGGAAGTCGATCCGCACGTGCACGCAGCCGTCGCCGAAGTGGCCGTACGGGACGCCCTGCAGCCCGTGCCGGTCCAGCAGCGCCTCGAACTCGCGCAGGTAGGCGCCCAGCTGCTCGACGGGGACGGCGGCGTCCTCCCAGCCGGCGTGCGCGGGCCGGCCGTCGGAGGTGCGGGCGGCCAGGCCGGCGCCGTCCTCGCGGATCCGCCAGATCGCCGCGGCCTCCGCGACGTCGGTGACCACCACCGAGTCCAGCGCGCCGGCGTCGGCCAGCACGCCCTTGGCCTTGGCCTCGACCTCGGCGACGCTGTCGCCGGTCAGCTCGACGATCAGCCAGCCGTCACCGCGCGGGAGTTCCGGGACGACGGCCGCGGGGACGTCGCGCAGCCGCTGCACGATCCGCTGGTCGAGGCCCTCCACGGCGGTCGGCTCGTGCGGCAGCAGCCCGGGGGTGGCGTCGGCGGCGTCGGCCATCGACGGGTAGCCGAGCACCACCAGACCGCGGAACGGGGTGTCGGTGACCAGCCGCACGGTCGCGCCGAGCACCACCGCGAGCGTGCCCTCGCTGCCGACCAGCGCGCGGGCGACGTCGAAGCCGCGCTCGGGCAGCAGGTGCTCCAGCGAGTAACCCGACACCTGCCGGCCGAAGCGGCCGAGCTCCGTGCGGATCGCCGCCAGCTCGCCGTCCACGAGTGTGCGCAGCTCGTCGAGCACCCCGCCGCGCGCCGCGCCGTCCAGCCCCAGCCGCAGCCGCTGGCCGGCGCCGGTGACGACGTCGAGGCCGACCACGTTGTCCGACGTCCGGCCGTAGCCCAGGGCCCGCGACCCGCAGGCGTTGTTGCCGATCATCCCGCCGATCGTGCAGCGGTTGTGCGTGCTCGGGTCGGGCCCGAACCGCAGCCCGTGCGGGCGGGCCGCGGTCTGCAGTGCGGCCTGCACCACGCCGGGGTCGACGGTCGCCGTCCGGGCCTCCGGGTCGATGCCGTGCACGCGGGACAGGTACCGGCTGGTGTCCAGGACGACGCCGGGGCCGACCGCGTTGCCGGCGATCGAGGTGCCCGCGCCCCGGGCGGTGAACGGCACGCCGAGCTCGCGGCAGACGGCGAGGGTCGCCTCGATCTCGTCGAGGTGCCGCGGGCGCACCACCGCGCGGGGCAGCACCCGGTACAGCGAGCCGTCGGAGGAGTACAGCGCCCGGGCCAGGCCGGAGTCGTCGACGTCGCCGACCCCCGCGCGGCGCAGCGCCTCCGTCAGGTCGGTCGCCACGTCCGGTGCCAGCGTCATCAGCGCTCCCTCGTCGGCGTCGGTGCCTCCCTCCTTGTACACCGCAAGGGCCCGTCGGGGGGACGTCGGCCCCTGGCCCGCTCGGCCCGTGCCCACCAGCCTGGACGGGTGACCTTCGACGCCGAGCGGCTGCTGCGCCTGTGGTCGGACCCCCTGCCGGTGGACGACGCCGCCGCGGCCGGCGCCTTCCGCGAGCTGTACGCCGACCCGGTGACGGTCAACGGCGCGCCGAGCGGCGTGGTCGACCTGGTGGTCCGGGCCAGGGCGGTGCAGCACACCTTCGACCCGGTGCGGCGCGAGGTGCTGTCGGTCGTCGAGGAGGGGGACCGGGTGGCCGTCGCGTTCCGGATGGGCGGCCGTCACGTCGGCACCTGGACGACGTCCGCCGGTCCGGTACCGGCCACCGGGCGGGAGCTCTGGCTGCGGGTGATCGACGTCCTCACCCTCGCCGACGGGCGGATCACGGACATCGTCATGGTCGCCGACGAGCTGGGGGCCCTGGTCGGCCTGGACGCCGTCCGGCTGCGCACCCCCACCGATGCGGTGACCGGCGACTGAGGCGGCCCGTCCCCGCCGCGCGGCGCCCGGCTTGACGCGCGACCGGCGCCGCGCCAGGGTCGCCTGGCCATGACGGACCCAGCCGGGGACGGAGCCGTCGCTGCGCGGCCACCCTCGGCGCCGGGGCCGACCGAGGAGGGGGCGTCCGTGGAAGTCGACGTGATCGTCGAGATCCCCAAGGGATCCCGGAACAAGTACGAGTACGACCAGCAGCTCGGCCGGATCCGGCTGGACCGGATGCTCTTCACCGCGACCGGCTATCCGGGCGACTACGGGTTCGTCCCCGAGACGCTGGCCGAGGACGGCGACCCCATCGACGCCCTCCTGCTCCTCACCGAGCCCACCTTCCCCGGCTGCCTCGTCCGCGCCCGGGTCATCGCCGTGTTCTGGGTGCACGACAAGCGGGGCCCGGACGCCAAGCTGCTGTGCGTCCCCGCGACCGACCCGCGGCAGCTCCACCTGCAGGAGCTCGAGGACGTGCCGATGCACCAGATCGCCGAGATCTGGCACTTCTTCGAGATCTACGAGGCCCTGGCACCCGACAAGTCGGCCGAGACCCGCGGCTGGGAGCGCCGGGGGAAGGCCGTCGAGGCGCTGGAGGACGCGCGGCGCAGGTTCGCCGACCAGCTCCCCGCGGCCACCGGCACGGAGGGCTGAGCGGGGTCAGGTGCGGGTGGCCTCCCTCGCCAGGGCGGCGATGTGGGCCGATGCGGGGCGCGGCTCGATGCCGAGCGCCCGCATCCCCTCCACGCCGCCCTCCTCGCCCACGTCCCTGTACAGCGCGAAGCCCAGGGCCGAGGCGAGCTCCGGCCGGCGCCGGCGCAGGGCGCGGGCGCCGATGGCGAGCACCGGGCGGGGGACGACGACCCGGCGCATGCGCACGCCGAGCGAGCGCTCGAAGGCGTCGACGACCTCGTGCCGGGTCAGCGCCTCCGGTCCACCGAGGTCCAGCGCCTCGGGCGGGTCGTCCATCATCGCCAGCCGCACGCAGGCCTCGGCGACGTCGTCCTCGGCGACGTAGGGCACCGGCGTGCGGCCGCGACCGTGGATCACGGCCAGCCGCTTCTCCGGCCGGATGCCGGACTCCGGTCCCAGCCACGTCTCCTGGAACGCGGCCGGCCGGACGAGCACCGAGCGCACGGACGAGGCCTGCAGCAGCCGCTCGGTGGCCCGCTTCGCGGCCAGGAGGGGCACCAGGTCCACCATCGCGTCGGTCAGGCCCTGCGAGGAGACGAACACGAACCGCTCGACGCCGGCCGCCTCGGCGGCCCGGACCAGTGCGGCGTTCCCGTCGCGGTCGACCCGGTCGATGGAGACGTCCCTCGCCCCCGCCAGGTTGCGTCCCATGCCGTTGGCGGTGGTGACGACCGTCCGCACCCCGGCCAGCGCCCGATCGAGACCGGCTGGGTCGGTGAGGTCGCCGACGCTGAGCTCCACGCCGGACGACCGCAGGGCGGCGGCGTCGCTGCGCGGCCGGACCAGCGCACGGAACGGGATGCGGCGCTCGACCAGCCGGGCAGCGATCCGGCCGCCCAGGTCGCCGGTCGCGCCACAGAGCAGGAGCTCGCCCATGGTTCCTCCCGGGTGGGTGGACGACCAGGGCGGTCACGGTTGCAGACCGCCGTCAACGCCCCGTCACGTCCACCGGCGGCCGGGTCGCCGAACGCGCCCGCGGTCCCGAACGCCGGGACCTCCCCGTCCCCTCTGCTCGGTGACCGTGCCTGTGGGGAGCGTGATGCCGGGGCGCGTGTCCGCACCGCACCCGGCGACACGCGGAGTCGTGAGGGGTCCCGGCGTCCGGGTCGTCGATCCTCGGTCGCCATGACGGGCTGGCATGGACTCCTCGGGGCCGAGATCCCGATCGTCACGGCGGTGACCCGGCTGGACTTCCTGAGCCGGCGGGACAGCGCGGCGGTGGTGGAGCGCCCCGCCGTCGCGCCCTCGTACTCCTGGACCGACCACCTCCGCGGGCAGGTCGAACCGCTGGACCTCGAGGAGTCCCTGGAGCTGCTCGGCCTGGGCCTCGGTGTCGCCCGGCGCGCCTACGACGCGCAGCACCGGGGCATCCACGCCGCGCGGCGCGCCGGCGCCTCGTGGGAGCAGATCGGCGCCGTGCTCGGGACCACCGCGCTGACCGCCTGGAACGGCCACCAGCGGTGGATCGAGGAGCAGGTCGAGCTCTTCGAGCTGACCGGACGGTACGGGCTCGACGACGTCGGTGCGGTGGAGGCGCTGCACCTGGCCGGCGAGCGCCCGGTGGGCCTCGGCCACGTCGCGCGGACCGTCCGCCAGGAGGATTGACGGCCCCCTCCCGGGCACCGCCGCGAGCCTGGTGACGTGCTGGAACGGCCCCTGCAGGGCCCCGCCGCGAGCCTGCGAGGCGTGGGGGGCAGGGGCGGCCACCCTTCAGGGTCCCGCGCCGAGCCTGCGAGGCGTGGGGGAAGGGTGGTCCTTTCTCAGTCCTCGAGCACCCAGACGGCGCTGTTCGGTGGGAGCGCGACCGTGCCGCCGGAGCGCCGGACCGCCGCGGTGGAGGCGAGCAGCACCTGTCCGGGGCAGCCGGCGAGCACCGTCTCGCTGCCCATGTTGACCACGCAGCGCACCGCCTCGCCGTGGCCGACCGAGCGGATGGTCAGCACGTCGTCGCGGGTGGTCACCGTCGCCGAGCCCGAGGCGAACGCCGGGTGGGCCTTGCGCAACGCCAGCGCGCGCCGGTGCAGGGTCAGCGTCGAGCCGCCCTGGCCGGTCTGCACCGAGACGGCGTAGCGGCCCCAGTCGGCGGGGATCGGCAGCCACGGCTCGGCCGCACCCTCGGGGGAGAAGCCGACGCCCTCGGCCGGGTTCCACGGCATGGGCACGCGGCAGCCGTCGCGGCCGGCGCGGGCGCCGCCGCTGCGGTGGAAGATGGGGTCCTGCTTGGCCTCGTCGGGCACGTGCGCCTGCGGCAGGCCCAGCTCGTCACCGGCGTAGAGGTAGGCCGAGCCCGGCAGCGCCAGCGTCAGCAGCGCCGCGGCACGGGCCCGGGCGGTGCCGACCTCGCCGCCGCCGAAGCGGGTGACCTGCCGCTCCTTGTCGTGGTTGCCCAGCACCCACGACACCGGCGCGCCGACCTGCCCGTAGGCGTCGAGGGCGCTGGCGATCGCCTCGGCGAACGGCGCGACGGCCCACGGCGACTTCAGCAGCCGGAACGACAGCGACTGGTGCAGCTCGTCGGGCCGTGAGTACAGCGCCACCTGCTCGAGGTCGGCCAGGCAGACCTCGCCGACCAGCATGGTGTCGGGGTACTCGTCGCAGATGGACCGCCAGCGGCGCCACACGTCGTGCACCTCGGGCTGGTTCCAGGTCATCGCCTGCTCGGGGCCGTGGCCGAACAGCGTGGGGGAGTAGGCGCCCGGGTTGTCCCGCAGGCCGGCGTCCTTGTACAGACCGTAGGCGACGTCGACCCGGAAGCCGCTCACGCCGCGGTCCAGCCAGAAGCGCAGCGTGCGCTCGAAGTCCTCGGCCACGGCCGGGTCGCGCCAGTTGAGGTCGGGCTGCTCGGGGGCGAACAGGTGCAGGTACCAGCGGCCGTCCGGGGTGCGCGACCAGGCCGGCCCGCCGAACAGCGACTGCCAGTTGTTCGGCGGCTCCTCCGACGGCGGGGCGAAGTGGTAGCGCGCGGCCTCGGGGGAGTCCGGGTCGGCCAGGGCCGCCTGAAACCACGGGTGCTGGTCGGAGGTGTGGTTGGGGACGACGTCGAGGACGACCTTCAGGCCGAGCCGGCGGGCGTCGTCCACCAGGGCCTCGAGATCGGACACGTTGCCGTAGTCGGGGTCCACCGCCCGGTAGTCGACGACGTCGTAGCCGCCGTCCGCGCCGCCCGAGGGGTAGTGCGGGTTGATCCAGACGGCGTCCACGCCGAGCCAGGACAGGTAGGGCAGCCGCTGACGCAGCCCGCGCAGGTCGCCGATGCCGTCGCCGTCGCTGTCGGCGAACGAGCGCAGGTAGACCTGGTAGACGACTGCGTCCCGCCACCAGGGGGCGGGCGCGGCTGCGGGGGCGACCCGGCGCTGGGTCTGGGTCCTCGCGAGGGAGAGGCGGCGTGCCATGCCGCCACCATCGGCGGGATCCGGGCGGAGGTTGTGCAGCACATCCCACGAACTGGTGAGACGGCGCTGGCAGATCCCGCCAACCACGCAGCTCGCCTGTGACGCCCGCGCCTCGTGTGTCGAGGGAGGCGCCGACGGACGCACCGGGAGGCCTCCCGTGCGCATGCCCCTGGTCTCGCAGCCCAGCGTCCAGCACAGTCGGTCCCGTGCTCTCGCGCCCGCTCGCGATCGTGTCCGCGGTGCTCACCGGTGTGCTGACCGGCGGGATGGTCCTGATCGACGTGGTATTGGTCCCCTTCTGGCGCGGCGCACCCCCGGGGGAGTTCCGCGCCTGGTTCGCGGCCCACTCCGGGCGTCTCCGCGCGCTCCTGGTGCCCCTGGGTGCCGCCACCGGCATCGCCTGCAGCGCGTCGGCGGTGGTGCGGGTGGCCGGCGGACGGCCGGGCGTCCCCGCCGCCGTGGCGGCAGCAGGAGCCGCCGCGGGCGTCATCGCCGTGACCGTCACGGTGAACGAGCCGGCCAACCACCGGTTCACCTCGGCCACGCTGACCGACCGCGAGACGACCGAGCTCCTCCGCCGGTGGGCGCGCTGGCACCACCTGCGGGTCGTCCTGGGGCTCGTGGCCACCGTGGCAGCCGCGTGGGCGCTCGTCGCCGCCGAGGACCGGGTCGACCGCCGGACCCGGTCGCGTTTGCGCGGTGTCCGGACCGGGGACGACGTGATGTGAGGCCGGGCACCCCCGACCTCGAGCAGTCCCGCAGCCCAGGACCCGCGACGACCGAGGTGCCATGGACATCGATCCCCGGCCCGGTGAGGACGACGTCGACCGCGACGACGCGCAGGCGCTGAGCCGGGCGACCGGCGGCGGCCAGAGCGAGGAGCCCGACGCGTCGAGCACCACGGGCACTGGCGAGTCCGCCGAGTTCGTCGGGCGGGTGGCCGGTCAGGACGTCGGCTACGCGGAGGAGACCGGAGCCGAGCGCCGGGCTGCCGCCCAGCAGGACGACTGAGCAAGGACCTCCCCGGCCACCCTTCAGGGTCCCTCCGCCTGAGCCTGCGAGGCGTGGGGTGAAGGGTGGTCCTTCTTCAGTCGGGTCGGCGCCACCGGATCTTCGACCCGAGCCAGGTGAGCGGGTCGTACCTGCGGTCCACGACCCGCTCCTTGAGCGGGATGATCCCGTTGTCGGTGAGGTGGATGCCCTCGGGGCAGACCTCGCTGCAGCACTTGGTGATGTTGCAGTAGCCGAGGCCGAACTCCTGCTGCGCGGCGTCCCGCCGGTCGACGACGTCGAGCGGGTGCATGTCGAGCTCGGCCAGCCGGATGAGGAAGCGCGGCCCGGCGAAGGCGGCCTTGTTCTCCTCGTGGTCCCGGATGACGTGGCAGGTGTCCTGGCAGAGCCAGCACTCGATGCACTTGCGGAACTCCTGCGGCCGGTCGACGTCGACCTGCTGCATCCGGTGGTTGCCGTCGGGGTCCCGGGGCCGGGGGGTGAACGCCGGGATCTGCGCGGCCTTCTCGTAGTTGTAGGAGACGTCGGTGACCAGGTCGCGGATGACCGGGAAGGTCCGCAGCGGGGTCACCGTCACCGTCTCGTCCTCGGCGAAGGTGCTCATCCGGGTCAGGCACATCAGCCGCGGCCGCCCGTTGACCTCCGCGCTGCAGGACCCGCACTTGCCGGCCTTGCAGTTCCACCGGACGGCGAGGTCGCCGGCCTGGGTGGCCTGCAGGCGGTGGATGACGTCGAGGACGACCTCGCCCTCGTTGACCGCGACGGTGAAGGTCTGCAGCTCCCCGCCGGAGGCGTCGCCGCGCCAGACGCGGAACGTGGCGTCGTAGCCGCCGCTGCTCCCTCCCGCGCCGTCGCCGTCCGCGCCGATGCTCGGTTCCCCGGGCTCCGTCACGTCTGCTCCTCGCTGGCGCTCGTCGGCCTCGTTCCGGGCCGTGCTGTGCCTACGCGTGACCTCGCGACCTCGGTCACGTCTGCTCCTCGAAGACCTCGGCCAGCTCCGGTGGCATCTCCGGCAGCGGGTGCCGGGTCACGGCCAACGCACCGTCCGGCGTCCGGGTGCAGACCAGGTTGGTGCGCCCCCATTCCGGGTCGGTGGCGGGGAAGTCGTCGCGGGTGTGCCCGCCGCGGCTCTCCTCCCGGGCCAGCGCCGCGCGGGCGATGCACTCGCTGACCGCCAGCAGGTGCGGCAGGTCCAGCGCCAGGTGCCAGCCGGGGTTGTACTGCCGGTGCCCCTCGACCGACAGCGCCGCCACCCGCTCGCGCAGGACGGCGATCCGCTCCAGCGCCCGCTCCATCTCCGGGGCGGTGCGGATGATGCCGACCAGGTCGTGCATCGTCTGCTGCAGCTCGGACTGCACCGCGTAGGGGTTCTCACCGCCCTCTCGTTCGAACGGTGCCAGAGCCGCCGCCGCGGCCTCGACCAGCGCTTCCTCGCGCAGCGCCACCACGCCGGCCCGTTTGCCCGCGTGCTCGGCGGCCGCGACGCCGGCGCGCCGGCCGAAGACGAGCAGGTCCGACAGCGAGTTGCCACCCAGCCGGTTGGAGCCGTGCATGCCGCCGGCGACCTCGCCCGCCGCGAACAGCCCCGGCACGGACGCCGCGGCGGTGTCCGGGTCGACCTCGACGCCGCCCATCACGTAGTGGCAGGTGGGCCCGACCTCCATCGGCTCGGCCGTGATGTCGACGTCCGCCAGCTCCTTGAACTGGTGGTACATCGAGGGCAGCCGCCGGCGGACGTACTCGGCCGGCCGGCGCGACGCGATGTCGAGGAACACCCCGCCGTGCGGCGAGCCCCGGCCGGCCTTGACCTCGCTGTTGATGGCCCGGGCGACCTCGTCGCGGGGCAGCAGCTCGGGCGGGCGCCGGTTGTTCTTCTTGTCGTCGTACCAGCGGTCGGCCTCGTCCTCGGTCTCCGCCGTCTCCTTGCGGAAGAAGTCGGGGATGTAGTCGAACATGAACCGGTTGCCGGCCGAGTTCCGCAGCACGCCGCCGTCGCCCCGCACGCTCTCGGTCACCAGGATCCCGCGCACCGACGGCGGCCACACCATGCCGGTGGGGTGGAACTGGACGAACTCCATGTTGACCAGCCCCGCGCCGGCGGCCAGCGCCAGGGAGTGCCCGTCGCCGGTGTACTCCCACGAGTTCGAGGTGACCTTGTAGGCCTTGCCGATCCCGCCGGTGGCCAGCACGACCGACGGGGCCTCCCAGGCGAGGAACCGCCCCGACTCGCGCCAGTAGCCGAACGCGCCCGTGATGCCGTCGGCGTCGGTGAGCAGCCGGGTGACCGTGCACTCCATGTAGACGTCCACGCCGAGTGCGACGGTGCGCTGCTGCAGGGTGCGGATCAGCTCCAGGCCGGTGCGGTCACCGACGTGCGCGAGGCGGGCGTAGCGGTGGCCGCCGAAGTCGCGCTGGCTGATCAGCCCGTCGGGGGTGCGGTCGAACAGCGCGCCCCAGTCCTCGAGCTCGCGCACGCGGTCGGGCGCCTCCTGCGCGTGCAGCTGGGCCATCCGCCAGTGGTTGAGCATCTTCCCGCCGCGCATGGTGTCCCGGAAGTGCACCCGCCAGCTGTCCTCCGGATAGGCGTTGGCCATCGCTGCGGCGATCCCGCCCTCGGCCATGACGGTGTGCGCCTTGCCGAGCAGGGACTTGCAGACGACGGCCGTGCGCGCGCCCGCCTCGTGCGCGGCGATCGCGGCCCGCAGGCCGGCGCCGCCGGCTCCGACGACCACGACGTCGTAGGAGTGCCGTTCGAGTTCCATCAGAAGAACCTCGGGTCCGTGATCGTGCCGGTGGCCAGCAGGAAGACGTAGAGGTCGGCGAAGGCGACGCCGAACAGCGAGATCCAGGCGTACTGCATGTGCCGGGCGTTCAGCCGGGAGACCAGCGTCCAGGCGCGGTAGCGCAGCGGGTGCCGGGAGAAGGAGTTGATCCGGCCGCCGACGGCGTGCCGGCAGGAGTGGCAGGACAGCGAGTACAGCCACAGCAGGGCGGCGTTGGCGAGCAGCACCAGGGTGCCCAGGCCCATGTGCCCCCACGCGCCGGTCTCGTCGCGGAAGGCGAGGACGGCGTCGTAGGTGAGGACGACGTTGAACAGCAGCCCCAGGTAGAAGAAGTACCGGTGCAGGTTCTGGCCCAGCAGCGGCAGCCGCGTCTCGCCCGTGTAGCGCCGGTGCGGCTCGGCCACCGCGCAGGCCGGCGGGGACAGCCAGAACGACCGGTAGTAGGCCTTCCGGTAGTAGTAGCAGGTCAGCCGGAAGCCCAGCGGCACGACGAGGATGTAGATCGCCGGCGAGATCCAGGCCGGCCCGGTGAAGAGCTCCGGGAACGTGGCGCCCTCGCAGCCGGTGGTGATGCACGGTGAGTAGAACGGCGAGATGTAGGGCTCGGAGAAGTAGTACGCGTTCTGGAACGCACGGACCGTCGAGTAGACGACGAAGGCGACCAGCGCCAGCACGGTGAGCAGCGGCTGCAGCCACCACCGGTCGGTGCGCAGGGTGCGCGCCGCGATGGCCGCGCGCCGCGGGGCCGGTCCTCCGCCGCGTCCCGGGGAGGCCGCCCCGGCCCCGCGCGGCGCGGTCGTCGTCACCGGACGGTGCGGCCGGACCCGCCGGGTCCCGGGTCGTAGCCGTCGTCCCACCCGACGGCCGACGAGCCCGGGGCGCCGGGGGCCGTGCGCGACGCGCCGCACAGGAGGGCGAGGTCGTCGCGCAGCCGTGCGACGTCGATCCTCAGCCGGCGCGCGTCCACCGAGTCCCCGAAGTACCGGGCGAGCGGGGTGCACGCCGCCTCGAGGTCGTCGACGGCCCGGCGGGCCGCCGCCACGTCCTGCTCCAGGGACATCCCTGCCTCCAGGTGCCGGTCACACCGCCGCGGGGGACGGTGCAGCGAAGTCGACCACGGACCCGCGGCCGGCGGAAGGACTTCGGCGGCGGGCGCCGCGGGCGGCCTAGCATCGGCGCCCGTGCGGCCCTTCCTCCTGCTGGCATCGCGGCCCGAGGACGAGGCCGCGGACGACGAGTACGCCGCCTTCCTCCGCGCCACCGGCCTGGAGGAGCACCAGCTGCGGCGGATCCGCCTGGAGGCCGGGCCGCTGCCGCCGCTCGACCTCGACTACTACGCCGGGGTGTTCCTCGGCGGTGGGCCGTTCAACTCCAGCGACCCGGCCGAGGGCAAGTCCGCCGTCCAGCACCGGGTCGAGGCGGAGCTGTCGGGGCTGCTGGACGAGGTCGTCACCCGCGACCTGCCCTTCCTCGGCGCCTGCTACGGCGTCGGCACCCTCGGTGTGCACCAGGGCGGGGTGGTCGACCGCACCCACGGTGAGCCGGTCTCCTGCGTGCCGGTGACGCTGACCGACGCCGGCCGGGCGGACCCGCTCCTCGCGGGCATGCCCGGGGTGTTCGACGCGCTGGTCGGGCACAAGGAGGCCTGCCGGGTGCTGCCGCCCTCGGCGGTGCTCCTGGCCACCTCGGCTGGCTGCCCGGTGCAGATGTTCCGGGTCGGCCGCAACGTCTACGCCACCCAGTTCCACCCCGAGCTCGACGTCGCCGGCGTCGTCACCCGGGTGCGGGTCTACCAGCACGCCGGCTACTTCCCGCCCGCGGAGATGGAAGAGCTCATCACCCGGGTCAGCCAGGCGGTGGTCACCGAGCCGAGCCGGCTGCTGGCCAACTTCGTCGCGCGGTACGGCTGAGCCGGTGGCCAGGGGACCGGTCGTGCCGGACGGCGGCCTGCGGATGGGCACCCCGCAGGGCCGCTGGGTGCTGCTGGCGACCGTGCTGGGGTCGAGCCTGGCGATGCTGGACGCCACCGTCGTCAACGTGGCGCTCGAGCGGATCGGCGCCGAGTTCGACGCCGGCTTCACCGGCCTGCAGTGGACGGTCAACGCCTACACCCTCACCCTCGCCTCGCTGATCCTCATGGGCGGCTCGCTGGGCGACCGGTTCGGCCGGCGGCGGGTGTTCGTCATCGGCACCGTGTGGTTCGCCGCGGCGTCCCTGCTGTGCGGCCTGGCCCCCGACATCGGGACGCTGGTCGCCGCGCGGGCGCTGCAGGGCGTCGGGGGAGCCCTGCTCACGCCGGGCAGCCTGGCGCTGATCTCGGCGTCCTTCTCCGGGAGCGACCGGGCCGCGGCCGTCGGGGCCTGGTCGGGCCTGGGCGGGGTGGCCGGCGCGGTCGGGCCGTTCGTCGGCGGCTGGCTGGTGGCCATCGACTGGCGGCTGGTCTTCCTGATCAACCTGCCGCTGGCCGCGGTCGTCGTGGCCGTAGCGGTGCGGCACGTGCCCGAGTCGCGCGACCCGCAGGCCGCGCAGCACCTGGACTGGCAGGGGACGGCGCTCGTCGTCGCGGGGCTCGGTGCGCTGACGTACGGGCTGACCGCCGCCGGGGAACCCGGCCGCGGCCCCGGGGTGTGGGGGTGGGTGGCCGCCGGGCTGGTCGCACTCGGCGCCTTCGCCGTCGTCCAGCGGCGCTCGGCGGCGCCACTGGTGCCCCCGGTGCTGTTCGCCTCCCGGCAGTTCACCGCCGCCAACGCGGTGACCCTGCTCGTCTACGCCGCGCTCGGGGTGGTCTTCGTGCTGCTCGTCCTCCACCTGCAGGTGGTGGCCGGGTTCGACCCGCTGCCGGCCGGCACCGCGCTGCTGCCGGTGACCGCCCTCATGCTGCTGTTCTCCGCACGGGTCGGGGCGCTGGCGCAGCGGGTCGGCCCGCGGCCGCTGCTGACCGCCGGGCCGCTGGTCGCCGCCGCGGGGGTGCTGCTCATGGCGCGGATCGGCCCGGACGCCGGCTACCTGACCGACGTGCTGCCCGCGACGGCGGTGTTCGGCGCCGGGCTCACGCTGCTCGTCGCGCCGCTGACCGCGACGGTGCTGGACTCCGCGCCCGACCGGCTGGCCGGTGGTGCCTCGGGGGTGAACAACGCCGTCGCGCGTGCCGCCGGGCTGCTCGCCGTCGCGGTCGTGCCCGCCGTGGCGGGGCTGGGCGGCACCGGGGTCGGCGACCCGGTCGCCTTCGCCGCGGGCTTTCGCACCGCCATGCTGGTGTGCGCCGGCCTGCTGGTCGTCGGCGCGCTGGTGGCCGTGGCGCTGGTCCGCCGGCCCCTGGGGACGGCGGAGCCCGAGCCGCGCCGGCGGATGCCGATCGAGGAGTGCCTGCACTGCGGCGTCACCGGACCGCAGGTACACCCGGCCACGACCGGAGAGGGGATGCGGTGAGCACGAGCGTCACCCAGCAGTCCACGCCCGGCGGGTGGGGCCTGCTGGCGCGGGTGGCCCCGCTGCGGCGGCGGTTGCGCACCGAGGCCGGAGGCGCCGGGCTGCTGCTCGCCGCTACCGTCGCCGCGCTGCTGTGGGCCAACTCGCCCTGGGGCGGCAGCTACGAGGCCTTCTGGCACACCGAGTTCGCCGTCCGGTTCGCCGGCGCCGAGCTCGCCCTGGACCTGCAGCACTGGGTCAACGACGGCCTGATGGTGTTCTTCTTCTTCGTCGTGGGGCTGGAGATCAAGCGCGAGCTGGTGATGGGTGAGCTCACCGACCGGCGGCGGGCCGCGGTGCCTGCGCTGGCGGCGATCACCGGCCTGGCGGTGCCGGCGCTGGTCTACGTCGCGTTCGCCAGCGGCACTGGAGCGGCCTCCGCGTGGGGTGTGGTGATCTCCACCGACACCGCCTTCCTTCTCGGCGTGCTCGCCCTCGTGGGGCCGGCCTGCCCGGCGCAGCTGCGGCTGTTCCTGCTCACCCTCGCCATCGCCGACGACGTCGGGGCGCTGACCGTGATCGCGCTCTTCTACACCGAGGACCTCGCCGTCGGCCCGCTCGTCCTGGCGCTGCTCGGGCTGGCGCTCATGGTGGGCCTGCGCTACCTCGACGTCTGGCGTGGGCCCGCCTACCTGGTGCTCGGCATCGCGGTCTGGGTCGCGACGTACCTCTCCGGCGTCCACCCCACCCTCGCCGGGGTGGTGATCGCCCTGTTCACACCGGCCTACCCGGCGCGCCGGGACGAGGTGGCGGCCGCCGCCCGGCTGACCCGGGCCTACCAGCAGTCGCCCAACCCGGAGTTCGCCCGCGCCGCCCGGCTCTCGATCGACCGGTCGGTGTCGGCCAGCGAGCGGCTGCAGCAGCTCTGGCAGCCGTGGACCAGCTTCGTGATCGTCCCGGTGTTCGCCCTGGCCAACGCCGGCGTCCCGCTGACCGGCGAGACGCTGCGCACCGCGGCCACCTCGCCGGTCACCCTCGGCGTCGTCGCGGGGCTGGTGCTGGGCAAGCTCGTCGGCATCCTGCTCGGCACCGGCCTGGCGGTCCGGTTGCGCCTGGGCGAGCTGGCCCCGGGGCTGACCTGGCTGCAGCTGGCCGGCGGAGCCGCGTTGTCGGGCATCGGCTTCACCATCTCGCTGTTCATCGTCGACCTCGCCTTCGACGACGAGGCGCTGGCCGACCAGGCGCGGGTCGGCGTCCTGGTCGCCTCGGTGCTGGCCGCGCTGCTGGGCTGGGCGCTGTTCCGGGTGGCCGACCGCCGTCGTCCTCCCGGTGCCGGCAACCGCCCGGTGCTGCTCGATCCGCCGGTGGACCCCACCCGCGACCACGTCCGCGGCCCGGCCGACGCGCCGCTCACCCTCGTCGAGTATGGCGACTTCGAGTGCCCGTTCTGCGGCCGCGCCACCGGGACGGTCGAGGAGCTGCGCGAACGCTTCGGCGACCGGCTGCGCTACGTCTTCCGGCACGTGCCGCTGGTCGACGTCCACCCGCACGCCCGGCTGGCCGCCGAGGCCGCCGAGGCGGCGGGCGTGCAGGGGCGCTTCTGGGAGATGCACGACCGGCTGTTCGCCGGCCAGGACCGGCTGATGCCGAACGACCTGCTCGAGCACGCCGCGGCCGCCGGGCTGGACGTGCCGCGCTTCGCCCGCGACCTGGGGTCGAGCCGGTTCGCCCGCCGGGTCGAGGAGGACGTGGAGTCGGCCGAGGCCAGCGGCGTCACGGGCACCCCGACCTTCTTCGTCAACGGCCGTCGGCACACCGGGCCGTTCGACACCGACTCCCTGACCGCCGCGCTGCTCGCCGCCGCTGGGGAGGAGGAGCTCCCGCCGTCCCGCGACGACGGAGTGGCCGGGCTGGTGCTGCCGGCGCTCGGCCAGCGGCGCGGTCAGTACCGCCCCGAGGCGGACGACGTGCCCGCGGACGTGCCGGCCGACCTCCCCGAGAGCCCCGACCGGGACGGCGCCTTCCCCCGGCTGACCGACGAGCAGGTCGCGCTGGTCGAGCGCTCGGCCACCCGGCTGCGCTGCGCGCCGGGCGACACCCTCTTCCGCGAGGGCGACGCCGGTTACGCCTTCCACGTCGTCGTCTCGGGGACCGTCGCCATCGTGGAGGACCTCGGCCGGGCGTCCCAGCGGGTCATCTCGGTGCACGGACCGCACCGCTTCCTCGGCGAGCTCGACCTGTTCAGCGGCCAGCCGGTGTCGCTCACCGCGCTGGTGCTGCAGCCGGCCGAGGTGCTGCGCGTCGAGCGCGAGCAGCTGCGGGCCGTCTTCACGGCTGACCCGGCGCTCAAGGAGATGGTGCTGCGGGCCTTCCTGCTGCGCCGCTCCAGGCTGCTCGAGCTCGCCGCCGACCTGCGCATCATCGGCCGGGGTGGGTCACCGGACAGCCGGCGACTGCAGGAGCTGGCGCGCAGCCACCGGTTGCCTGCCGGCTTCGTCGACCTGGACGCCGGCGGCGACGGCGCGGCGGTGCTCGCCGAGCTGGGGGTCACCGAGGAGGACCTGCCCGTGGTGGTGTGGCGGCGCGGAGAGGTGCTGCGCAACCCGAGCGACGACGAGGTCCTCGCCGCGGTCGAGGCCCCTGGCTGACGGGCAGCCCCTCCCAGGTCTTCACGGGTGGGTCACCGACACGGCAGGTGGCCGTCGTCCTCCGGTCGCGCGGGATGGCGAGCGTCCGGCCCATGCGCGTCATCGGTCATCGCGGCACACCCACCGACCTCCGGCACACCGAGAACACCCTCCCCGCGGTGGTGGCCGCCTTCGAGGCCGGCGCCGACGGGGTGGAGGTCGACGTACGCACCACCGCCGACGGGGTCCTCGTCCTCGCCCACGACCCCGACCGGGGCCGGGTGCTGGGCACCGGCGTCGGCACCGGTCCGGTCGTCGCAGAGACGCACACTGCCGCGCTGCGCGCCCTCCGGCTGCCCGGCGGCGCGCACGTCCCGACCCTCGACGAGGTCCTCGACCTCGCCGCCGCCTCCCGCGCGCTCGTCGTCACCGAGGTCAAGGCCGGCCTCGGCGCCCGGCGCGCCCGGACCGCCGCGCTGCTCGCGGACCACCTCGACGGGCGGAGGCGGCGGCGACCGGGGGCCGACCGGGTCGTCCCGTCCTCCTTCGATCCGGTCAGTGCCCGGATCCTCGCCGGGTGCGGCACCGTCGGCGGGGCGGTGATCCTCGAACCGTGGCAGGACCCCCGCCGGATGGCCGGCTGGGCCCGGCGTTGCGGGCTCACCGAGCTGCACTTGTCCGTCGAGCACGTCCACCGCGACCCGGGCGTGGTCGCCGACCTGCACGCGATGGGCCTGGCGGTCGCCGCGGCATCGTGGACGAGCCCGAGGAGTCCACCCGGCTGGCCCGGCTGGGCGTGGACCTGCTGTGCACCGACGCCGTCGCGCGGGTCGGTAGCCGGCGCGGAGCCGTCGTCCCCGCCCGGACCGCGTCGGCCGGCCGGCCGGTGCGACGCGGGGCGACCGGCGACGAGCGCGTGCCCGCTTAGCTCCGCTCAGGCGGGCACGCGCTCGTCGTCCAGCAGGTGGCGGCCGAGGCGCAGCCGGGTGAGCACCCGCTGCAGCTCGGGGGAGGCGCCGCACAGCGTCAGCCGCCGGTCGTGCCGCAGCAGGCGGCGGTAGGCCGCGCCGATGGCGCGCAGCCCGGTGTGGTCGGCCACGGTGACCGCGGCGACGTCGAGGACCCACCGCCGCTGCTCGGTCAGCAGCAGGGCGGACACCGCCGAGTGCAGCGCGCCGACGGTGCGGGAGTCCAGCCGGCCGGTCGCCGTCAGGCGACCGGCGGCGACGTCGATGTCGATGAGGAGGAGGGCTCCGGCCGGGGGAAGCGGCGGGAGGGACAAGCGATCACCTCGGGAGGCGTGCACGAGGCGGCGGGAACCGGCGACCGTGCTGCGGGACGAGCGACGGGCCGGCGTTTGGACCCGCAGGCAGCATAACCGGAACGACCTCGTCTCGACAACGGATCCTCGACCTCGGTGCGCCTGCGGGGAACCCGTGCCCGGGCTCCCCGCAGGTGCGTCAGCGCTGCGCCAGGTAGGCCGCGGCGGTCTCCCGCAGGCGGTCGTGCACACCGTCGACCGCGACGGCACCGGGCAGGAACCGCTTGGGCAGCTTCGCCACCATCGTGTAGTTGGTGTCGACGACGTTGCCGGCGGGCGCCAGGCCGGCCTGGCTGACCAGCTGCAGGGCGTCGAGTGTGTCCCAGCCGGTGAGCTCGGCCGCCCAGGTGACCAGGTCGTGCTGGCTGATCCGGAAGGCGTCCTCCAGCGGCCGGACCGAGCCAGTCGACATGAGGTGCTCGTCGGTCTCCAGCCGCGGCCATGCCGGGGGTGTCCCGCCCGGCGTCCCGCCCTTGACCAGGTCGACGACGACGACCGTGCGCATCGCCGCCTCGACGGCGGTGCCGCACACCTCGCCCTCGCCCTGCCGGCAGTGCCCGTCGCCGATCGAGAGCAGCCCACCGGGGGCGTTGACGCCGAGGTACAGCGTCGTCCCCGCCCGGGCCTCGGGGGTGTCCATGTTCCCGCCGTGCGTGCCCGGGGTGATGCTGGCGAAGACCTCGCCGCCCGCGGGCGCGACCCCGATCGTGCCGTGCATCGGGTCCAGCGGGAGCTCGACCTCCGGGCCGCCGCGGTGCGGCCGGAACAGGCACGTGCCCCGTTCCCGGTCGACCTCGTAGACCCAGACGCGCTCCTCCAGCGCCTCGTGCAGCATCGCCGTCGAGTGGGTGGTGGTCAGCGCGCCGAAGTGCGGGAACGTCGAGGACACCGCCCAGTCGCGGGCGGGGGCGATCTCGACCAGGTGCACCGCGAGGGTGTCCCCGGGCTCGGCGCCCTCGACCGCGATCGGCCCGGTGACCGGGTTGAGGTGGGGGAACTCGCACACCTGGCTGGGCAGGTCGCCGACCCCGCGCACCCGCCCGCCGAAGCAGTCCTCGGTGGTCAGCTCGACGACGCTGCCGGGCGCGACGGTGACCAGCGGCTCGCCGCCGCCGAAGGTGTAGCGCAGCTCGTCAGCCGTCGCCGCGACGGTCACGACCTCCAGGGACGCCGTCATCGCTCCTCCTCGCCGGCGCTCGTCGGCCCGATGCCGGGCCGTGCTGTGCTGATCGGTGACCTCGCCAGCTCGGTCACAGGCCGTCCTCCGCACGGATCTCCGGCTTGCGACCGGTGGCCACGAGCACGCCCATCAGGACCAGGCCGGCCACCAGCCACACGAAGCCGAGCTCCTGCGCGGCGACCTGCGCGTTGTAGACGACGTAGGCGAGGATCGCGAACCCGATGACCGGGACCGCGAGGTGCAGCCACCAGTTCCGGCTCTTCTGCCGGACCACGAAGTGGACGACGACCGAGACGTGCAGCAGCAGGAACGCCGACAGCGCGCCGAAGTTGACCAGCGTCGAGAGCAGGGTGATGCCGTCCTCGCGCGTGGTCATGTAGAGGCCGAGCACCAGGGAGACGGCTGCCACGAGGAACGTGGCGTTGACCGGGACCCGGCGCGTCGGGTGCACCTTGCGCAGGAAACCGGGCAGCTGCCGGTCGCGGGCCATGGCGAACAGCAGGCGGGAGGTGGCCGCCTGCGCCACCAGCGAGTTCGCGAAACCCCACGCGACCGCCGTGGCGACCGCGGTGAGCGTCGACAGCCAGGCCCCGCCGGCGACCGCTGCGGCGTCGTAGAACGCCGTCCCGGCGGCGTCGCCCTCGGCGATGAGCGTGTCGGGGTCGGGCACCAGCAGCGCGGCGACCCAGGTCTGGACGATGAACAGCGTCCCGGCCAGGGCCAGCGCGGCGATCATCGCCTTGCCGATCGAGCGCGCCGACTCCCGGTTCTCCTCGGCCAGCGTGGAGATGCCGTCGAAGCCGAGGAAGCTCAGCACCGCGATCGACACCGCGCCGAAGACCAGCTCCAGCGAGAACGTGTCGCTGTTGTAGATCGGCGAGAAGTCGAAGCCGCGGCCCTCGCCCGAGGCCAGCGCGACGATCCCGATGACCAGGAAGATCGCCAGCACGACCAGCTCGGCGACGAGCATGACCTTGTTGACGCGCGCGGTGAACTCGATGCCGAAGTAGTTGACGACGGTGTTGAGGACGACGAAGCCGACCAGCCACACCCACACCGGGACGGTCGTCAGGATCGAGTTCATGGCGATCGCGGCGATGAGGTAGAGCAGCGCGGGGACGAGCACGTAGTCGAGCAGGATCATCCAGCCGGCGATGAAGCCCACCGGCTGGGCGATGCCGCGACCGGCGTAGGTGTAGACCGAGCCGGCCATCGGGAAGGCCCGCGACATCTGCGAGTAGGACGCCGCGGTGAAGGCCATGGCGAGCCCGCCGATGGCGTAGGCCAGGGCGACCATGCCGCCCGAGCCCTGGAAGACGCTGCCGAAGATGCCGAACGGCGCGATCGGCACCATGAAGATCAAGCCGTAGACCAGCAGGTCGGTGAAGCTCAGCGAGCGCTTGAGCTCCTGGCGGTAGCCGAAGGCCTCGACGCTCCGGTCGCCGGTCGCGCCGGCCGGGCCGCCTGTCGTGTTCGTCGTGCTGCTGGGGTCGCTCACGCCCACTCCTCTCCTCCGGCTCCGGGCCGGGCGGGGAGAGAGTAGGCCCCTGTTGTTTCCAGATGGAAGCAGTACCGGGTCAGCCGGTGCGCACCCCGCGGAAGGCCAGCCCGTCGGCGAGCGCAAGGCGGGGGACGGCGGGAGCAGGGTGGGGCGCCGCGCCGTCCCCCAGGAGGGTGACGGCCAGGCGGACCCCGTCGTACACGCCGCGGGCGTAGGCGCACACCACAGGCGCGGCCGGTCCCGCCCGCCGCGCGTGCCGCTCCTGCAGCGCGAGCTGCCCCTCGTCGTCCGGCCCGTCGACCGTGCCGTCGGCCGCGGCGAAGGAGGGCATGCAGGCGTACAGCTCGCCGGTGCTGTCGCCGCCGGCGGCGTAGAGGCCGTTCTCCTCCAGCGCGCCGGACAGCCGGACCACCCGGCGGTCGAGGCCCGCGCGGGCGAACCCACGGTTGAAGGTGACCAGGTCGCGGCCGACGAGGCTCAGCAGGACGGCGTCGGCGCGGGTGCGGCGCACCAGGTCCAGCAGCGCACCGGGGTCGTCGACGCCCAGGGGGGCCAGCGCCTGGCCGACGACCTCGGCGCCGGCGCCGCTCAGCACCCCGGCCGCGGCACGGTGCACGGCCTGGGGCCAGACGTAGTCGTTGCCGATGAGCGCCCACCGCCGGGCCCGGCGGTGCCGGACCAGCCAGCCGAGTGCGGCGGCGTGCTGCGTGCGCGGGGAGGAGCCGATCCGCACCACGCCGGGCCGGCGCCGTCCGCCCTCGTGGGGCGGCGTGAAGACGTACCGGACCCGGCCGGCGAGCGCCGCCTCGACCGCGCGGTGCACGGCGCTGGTGTGGAAGCCGACGAGCACGTCGAAGGCGCCCGCGTCGTGCAGCGTGGCGGCCTCCGCCGCGACCGCCTGCGGCGGTCGCCCGGAGTCGACGGTGACCAGCTCCACGGCGCGGCCGCGCACGCCGCCGGCGGCGTTGGTCTCGTCCGCGGCGAGGCCGGCGAGGTCCAGCGCGGAGGGGGCGGTGAGGGCGAGGGGGCCGGTGAGCGGCACGGCCAGCCCGACGCGCACGACGTCCGGACGGCGGGGGAGGAGAGCGGCCTCCCAGGCGTCCAGCAGGACCGTCGGTTCGGGCACCGTCTGAGTATGGTGCGGCCCATGGGTGTCGAGCCGCCGGCCACCTCCCCGGTGACGGCGCCCCCCGGTGCCTCCCTCGTGGAACTGCTGACGGTCACCCAACGGCGGGTGGCCCGCGGCGTCTCCGCGGTGCTCGCCGAGGACGGCGCCACGCTCGACGCCTACCGGGTGCTGCGGTGCCTCGCCGCCGGGCCGGGCCGGTCGATGACCGAGCTCGGCGCCGCGCTCTCGCTGCCCGCCCCGACGCTCACCCGGCTGGTCGACGGGCTGGTCGACGCCGCCGAGGCCTACCGGCTGCCCGATCCCGACGACGGGCGTCGGGTCCGGGTCCACCTGTCCGCGCGCGGACGTACCCGGTTGGTCCGGCTGGAGGGCCTGGTGCAGGCGCACGAGGCCGCGCTGGCGGGGGCCTGGGGCCCGGAGCGGGTCGACGCGCTGACGCGTGCGCTGGCCGCTCTGGAGGACGGCGACTGAGCCCTAGTCGGTGGCCGGCGGCAGCAGCCGCGGCACGAACACCTCGTCGATCGGGCGCGGACCGACGTACTGGCGGCAGGTGCACGGCACCCACTGGTGCCCGGACCAGCGGCCCCGCTTGTCGTAGGTGTCGCGCCGCAGCTCGGCGTAGCAGGTGTTGGTCTCGGTGTCGTGCTGGCTGAGCGTGTGGCCGCACCCGCACAGCGGCGCGGGCGGCGCCGGAGGGGGAGTGGGCCGCCGACGGCTCAGCCGGCCGCCGAGGAAACCGGCCGCGAGCAGGGCCGCACCGACCAGCAGACTGACAGGTTCCACCGACGTGCTCCTCTGCGCTCGCGACCCCTCGACGGTAGCGCGCGCGAGGAGCCGCCGGTGACCTCAGCCGGTGCGCTCAGCCCTCGCGCTTGCCGCGACCGCTGACCGCGTCACGCAGGTGGTCGATGAGGCTGGCGAGCGGCCCGGCGACCGTGCGGACGGCGCCCTCGTTCGGCGTCATCGGGTGCGGCCGGGTGGGCGCCATGGCCTTGACCCGCTCGACGTCCGCGGCCATCTCCACCAGCTGCTCGCGCGTGAAGGCCGCCCGCAGCTCGGTGAACATCCGGCCCTCCTCGTGCTCGACGTGGTGCCGGATCTCGCGGATCAGCGTGGCCACCTCGGTGTCGAACTGCGGGTCGCCGGGGTCCATCCGCTCGAGCCGCTTCATGGTCTCCTCGGCCTCGGCGTGCTCGTGCTTGGAGTGCTCGGCCTCCTCGCGGTCCACCTGCTGTTCGACCTTCGGGTAGACGCGGGTCTCCTCGGCGACGGAGTGCTTGACGAGGCCGATGGTCACCTCGTCGACCAGTTCGCGCTTGCGGCGCAGGACGTCGGGGTCGCTCTGCCCGATCAGGCCCTCGAGCTCGGTGAAGATGCGGTCGAACTCGCGGTGGTCGGCGCTGAGCAGGTCCACCACGTCGCGCTGGCTGTCGGTCTGGGTCACGGCTCGCTCCTCGGGGCTGCGGGGACCCCTGTCGGATTCCCCGCGGTCGCGACGGACACACCCCCTGCCGCCGTCCGCCGTGACCTGTTCGTGTTGTTTTGCCAGTGTGAGGCAGGGCACAACTCGATCGTGCAGTCCTATGCAGTGGGATTCGCCCGGCCGGACCGCTGGTCCCCGGGGCGCCCGACCGAGCAGAGCAGACCGTGGCACGCCGTCGAGGCCCACCGGCCGCCGACGGAGCTCGACGGCGAGGTGGAGCTCGCCGTCTGCGGGGCGATCGTGCAGGTGTGGGGCACGCAGGACTGGCGGCGCGTCGGCGTCGGCCGGTCGGCCTGCCTGGAGTGCCGTGAGCTGACGTCGGTGGTGCGGCCGCTCAGCCGGGTCGGCTGAGCGGGCCGGCACCTCCTGCCCGTCCCGGTCAGCGGCGCTCGGGCCGTCGTCCGCTGATCGCCGACAGCCCGGTGATCTCCCGGCCCACGATGAGCGCCTGCACCGAGTCGGTGCCCTCGAACGTGAAGACGGCCTCCATGTCGGCGTGGTGGCGGGCCACGTGGTGGTCGATGAGGATCCCGTCGCCGCCGAGGATGTCGCGGGCGTCGGCGACGATGGCCCGGGCCTTGGCGGCGTGGTTCATCTTGGCCAGCGACGCCATGGCCGCGGTCATCCGGCCGGCGTCGGCCAGCTTGGACAGCCGCCAGCACATCAGCTGCATCGCGGTGATCTCGGCGAGCATCCGGGCCAGCTTGTCCTGCACCAGCTGGTAGCCGGCGATCGGTTGGCCGAACTGCTCCCGGCGCAGCGCGTGCGCCAGTGCCAGCTCGTAGGAGGCGGTGGCCAGCCCGAGGGCCCGCCAGGCGACGGTGTAGCGGGTGCGGTCGAGCACCCTCGAGACGTCCTTGAAGCTGTGGCAGTTGGCCAGCCGGTTCTCCGCGGGCACCCGGACGTCGGTCAGCGTGATCTCGGCCTGCCACACCGCGCGCAGCGCCGTCTTGCCGGTCATCACGCGGGCCTCGTAGCCCGGCGTCCCCTTGTCGACGACGTAGCCGCCGACCGCGCCGTCCTCACCGCGGGCCCAGATGAGGACGTGGTCGGCGATGCTGCCGTTGCCGATCCACTTCTTCTGCCCGTTCAGCACGTGGGAGTCGCCGTCGCGGCGGACGGAGGTCTCCAGGCCGACGGCGTCCGAGCCGTGGGCGGGCTCGGTGAGGCCGAAGGCGCCGACCTTCTCCAGCCGGGCCATGGCGGGCAGGTAGCGCTCGCGCTGCTCCTCGTCACCGAGCATGGCGATCGACTGCATGGCCAGGAAGCTGTGCACGCCGTTGAAGGTGCCGACGCTGCCGTCGGCGCGGGCGAGCTCCGCGGCTACCAGCCCGGCGGAGACGTTGCTCATCCCCGGGCAGCCGTAGCCCTCGATGGTGCCGCCGGCGATGCCGAGCTCGGCGAGCTTGGGGACCAGCTCGAAGGGGAACTCGGCGCGCTCCCAGTACTCGTTGATCCGCGGGGTGACCTCCTTATCGCAGAAGGCGCGCACGCGGTCGCGGATCTCGATCTCCTCCGGTTCGAGGAGCTCCTCCAGGTCGTAGAAGTCCGGGCTCGACTCGCTCATGGCACCGACGCTACGACTGGGCGGCTCCCGCCGCCCCTCCCACGCTCCCCGTCCCCGCTGCGCGGACGACTCCCGGCGGTGGGCGCGTCGTCTCCTGCAGCCCGTGACCAGCGCGGCGCTGCTCCCACGGTCGGCTGATCCGCGGCGCACCGGCCGACCCGCACGACACCTGGTGCTCCGGCGCTACCCCGGGGGCGCCGACCCGTCGGGCACCGTGCCGTCGAGGGTCGTGCCGTCGAGGGTCGTGCCGTCCGAGGGGTGCCTGCCCTGGCCGGTGGGCCCCTGGTCGGAGGTGGTGCTGGCGGCAGGTGTGGTGCTCGCGGCGGAAGGCGACCCCTCGGGGGTGGTGCTGGTGGCGGGGGTGGTGCCGGCAGCGGAGGGCGACCCCTCGGTGCTGGGGCCGGCGGGGGGCGTGTCCTGATCGACCGGGCTCCCGTCGTCCGGCCCGGTGGTCGCGGGCGTGGCCGACGCGGGGGAGCCGGTCCCCGTCTCGCTCCCCGGTGTCGGTGCGTGCGACTCCTGGTCGGTCCGGTCGGCCGCCGCCTCGGGGGAGAAGTCGAGGGCCACCTGGACCGTCTCCGGATCGGTCGGTCCGTCCTCGTCGCCGGAACTGCCCTGCGGCCGCTGGACGGCCTCGGTGCCGTCCTGTGTCTGCCGGACGACGACGAAGTCCTCCACGACGGCGGGAGCCGGCCGGACCACGGTCACGGGCCGGCTCTCGAGCTCCGGCCACGTCTGTCCCTCGTAACGCGCACGGCTCCGCGGAGCGGGATCGTCGAGCGGGTTGCCGCAGGAACACCGCACCCGTGGCACGCCGCGGTCGTCGACCAGCACCGCGGTCCCGGCCTGCAGGACGGACTGGAACGCCCTCGCCCGCCCGTCGCGGTGCCCGTGGTTGGTGACGGCGGTGTCGGCGCGGAGCACGACCGGGGTGAGCGACACCAGGAACGGTCGGATGTCCTCCCGCTGGATGCCCTGTGCCCCGGCCCAGGTCACCGCCGTGGCCGGGTGCGCCTCGAGGTAGCTCGCCAACCCGCCGGAGTCGCAGGCCTCGGCGCCCGTGCCGCCGTACAGCCCCAGCGTGTCCCCGGACACGGGCACGTCCGCCGGTGGGCGAGCCGGTCCGTCTGCGGGGTTGCTGCCGCCCGCCACGGACGGAGGGGCCGCCGGTGACCCCCGTGCCGCGTCTGCACCCGGTGGCACGAACGGGTCCTCGCCGGTGGCGGTCGCGGGCTCGGCCTCGACCCGCACGGCGTCGACGGACTGCAGCAGGTCGACGCCCACCGCGACAGCTCCTGCTGCGAGGACCAGGAGGGCGACGAGGAGCACCTGCGGCACCAGGCGTCGCGACCGACGACCCGACTGGGGCCTCCTGACCGACGCGCCGGTGGTCGCCCTGGCGGCAGGAGCCGGCGGGGGGAGGTCCACCGACACCGTCACCGCGGCGGCCGAGCGGGTGTCCCGGGGACCGCGCAGGGCTGCTGCTGCGGCGGCGGCCAGTTCACCGGCGCTCTGGTAGCGCCGGTCCGGGTCCTTGGCCATGCCGCGTGCCACGACCTCATCGAGGCTCGCCGGGACGGTCGGCACCCGCTCCGACGCCCTCGGTGGCTCCCGGCTCAGATGGGCGTACATCAACGCGGCGATCTCCTCGGCCTGGAACGGCGGGAGCCCCGTGAGGGTCTCGTACACCAGGCAGGCCAGCGAGTAGACGTCGACCCGGTGGTCGGTGGGGCCGCCGAGGAGCCGCTCGGGCGCGATGTAGTCGATGGTCCCGACCGTCGTCCCGGTCGTGGTGCGCGATCCGCCGCCACCCATGGCGGCGGCCACCCCGAAGTCCGCCAGGTAGCAGTGCGGTCCGTGGCCGTCGTCGGCGAGCAGGACGTTGGACGGCTTCACGTCCCGGTGCACCAGGCCGGCCCCGTGAGCCGCGTCGAGCGCGGCCGCCACCTGGCCGATGACGGCGACGGCGCGGACGGGTGTCATCGGCCCCTGCGCCGCCAGCACCTCCCCGAGGTCCCTCCCGTCGACCAGCCGCATGTCGAGGTAGAGCCGACCCTCGATCTCGCCGGAGTCGTGGATCGGGATCACGTGCGCCTCGGTGAGCTGCGCGGTCCGCCGGCACTCCGACAGGAACCGCGCGCGTGCACGCTCGTCAGCGACGAACTCCGGGCGCAGCCGCTTGAGGGCGACCATCCGTCGACGCACCGTGTCGTATGCCCGGTGGACCTCACCCATGCCCCCGCGGCCGAGGAGTTCCCGGAGTTCGTAGGGGCCGAAGAGCTCCACGACCATGATCGCCGTCCAGGGGGTCGGAGGCGCTGGCTGACCCGCTGGTCCGCGGGGCGGCCAGTCTGGCTCCGCCGTCGGGACCGTGTCCAGGGTCGGCGGACCCGGCCGTCTCGCTCGGGACGGACCCGCGCTCCCGGCTGCTCAGCGCCGGTGCCGGCGCCGACGTGGCTCGTGGCGCCGCAGCACCACGCCCACCAGGACGACCAGCAGGAGGACCATGCCGCCCAGGACGAGCACGTCCGCGAGCCAGGTCGTGGCGCTGTGCCGCCACAGCGGATCGTCCGTCGACGGCTGGGTCACCCTCAGGTCCATCGTCACCGCGCCCATGGCGTAGGCCCACCGCGAGGGGACGGCCCAGGAGAGCTGCTCGAGCCCCGTCCGTCCTGCGAGGCCGAACAACCCGCCGGACAGGATGAACTGCACCATGACCACCACCACGAGCAGGGGCATGCCACGATCCGCGTTGCTGATCACCGCGGAGATGACGAGTCCCACCACCATGGAGGCGACGGTGACCGCCACGACCGCGAGCGCGACCTCCAGCCGGCCCCAGGGGAGCAGGACCGCGCCGTCCGGACCGGGCCTCCCCACCATCGCGAGCGCCGCGAACGCCGCGGCCTGGACGGTCGTCACCACCGCGAGCACGGTCACCTTGGCCGCCACGTACGCCACTCGCGACAGCCCGATCGCACGCTCCCGCTGGTAGATGCTGCGCTCCTTGACCAGCTCCCGGACCGAGCTGGCGGTACCCATCAGGGCGCCCCCCAGGATCAGCACGAGCAGGAGTTGACGGGCCTGCACCGGATTGGCCCCCGCGACGGAGAGCCCTCGGGGCGCGGTCATGGTGTGGGCCAGGCCGCTCAGCAACACCGGCAGGAGGCCGAGGAACGCCAGGTACGTGCGGTCGGCCAGCAGGACGTCGAGCGTGCGTCGGGTCAGCACGCGGTACTGGACGAGCGCCGAGCCCCTCGGCGGGGGAGCGGTCGCGGTGGGGGGCCGATCCGGTGGCCGGCCGGAGAGCCGGTGGTGGAGGCCCGAGCGCCGCAGCCGGTCGTGCCAGTCGACCGATGCCTGGCGCTCCAGCAGCAGGAACACCTCGGCGAAGTCCGTGACCCCGAAGTACTCCAACACCCGGTCCGGTGGACCGTCGTAGGCCATCCGACCACCGGGCGCCAGGACGACGAGGTGGTCGCAGACCTCCAGGTTGAGGACGCTGTGGGTGACGACGACGACGGTCTGCCCCGTGTCCGCCAGCGCCCGCAACGTCTGCATCACCTGCTTGTCCAGCCCCGGGTCGAGTCCCGACGTGGGCTCGTCGAGGAACAGCAGTGAGGGCCGGGTGAGGAGCTCGAGCGCCACACTGGTCCGCTTGCGCTGACCGCCGGAGAGCCTGTCGATCCGCTGGTGCGCCCACTGGGTGAGGCCGAGCTCCTCCAGCACCTCCTCGATGCGCCTGGTGCGCTCCTGCCGCGTCACGTCCGGGGGGAAGCGCAGGCGGGCAGCGTGGGACAGGGCGCGCAGCACGCTCAGCTGCGGGTGGAGGATGTCGTCCTGCGGGACGAGTCCGATGCGGTGCCGCACCTCGTCGTAGTCTGCGTACAGGTCTCGTCCGCCGTACCGCACCACGCCCGCGTCCGCCGGTCGGGTCCCGGTCAGAGCGCCGAGCAGGGTCGACTTGCCCGAGCCGCTCGGCCCGAGGATCGCCAGCAGGCTGCGCCCGGCGACCCGCAGGGCGAGGTCGTCGAGCAGGCGGCGTCCGTCGCGGGTCACGACCAGGTCCACCGCCTCGATGTCGACGTCCCCCTCGTCCTGGTACGCCACCAACCGGTCCCCGGACAGGTGGAGGAGCGCGTGTCCGATGCCGATCAGGTCGCCCTCGACGACCTCGGCCCCCTCGGTCCCGGTGACCCGCTGTCCGTTCAGGTACGTGCCGTTGGCGCTGCCCGCGTCGCGGATGCGCCACCTGCCGCCGACGCACTCGAGGACGGCGTGGTGCCGGGAGACGAGGAGGTCGCGGATGACGACGTCGTTCTCCGGGAGCCGCCCGACGGTGATCCGGGAGCCGGTGATGTCGTGCACCCCGGTCCTCGGGGCGTGGGTGGGTGCCGCGGATCCTGGCCGCGACCCACCCCGGACGGGGGCCAGGGTGAGCACGGTCCCGGCGACCGGGTGGCCCAGCGCCACGGCGGTCGTGGTGGTGATCAACACCTGTGGCATCCGGCGTCCGTCGAGGAACACCCCGTTGTGGCTGTGGTCGACGAGGAGCCATCCCTCGGCGGTGGCGTCGACCGTGGCGTGGTGCCGGGACACCTGGGCGTCGTCCACGGGGATCGAGGACGAGTCGTCGCGACCGATCGTGAGCGACGTGCCCACGGGGACGACCCAGCGCCGTTCCCCCAGGCGGACCTCCAGGGGCATCGACCAGTCGCGGACGACCGTCTCCCGGTCCATCTCGACTCCCGTGCTGGGGCCACGCGGTGGCTGTGGGTGGTCGCACTGCCCGAGCGGACCGATGAGACTCCCCGGCCGACCGGGAGCGCAAGGTCGTCGGGCTCGCCACGGACGGGACGTGGCCCCGGCATCCCCGCCCGCGACCGCGTGGCGGCACCCGCGGCGCGGATGGGCGGTCGACCGGTGATCACGTCCGCTAGGTTGCCCGCGTCGTCGTCGTCGGGAGGTCCCAGGTGCCGTTCCTGCTGGCGCGCCTGACGCGCCTGCTGCGCGTGAGGTTGCCCGGGTGGCGGCTGCCGCTGGCCGTCGCGCTCGTCGTCTTCCTGTCCAGCTGGGCGGCCATGGCCGTGGTCGAGCCGGCCGGGACCGGCATCGCCTCGCCGGGCACCTACTGGTGGTACTTCGTCGTCACCGCGGCCACCGTGGGCTACGGCGACGTCTACCCGGCCTCGACCGGCGGCCGCGTCGTCGGCGTGTACGTCATCGTCGGCGGCATCGTCACGCTCACCCTGCTCTTCACGCAGCTGTCCGTCGCGCTGCAGTCGGTGAGGGGCAAGAGACTGAGGGGGCTGGTCGAGCTGGACCTCGCCGACCACGTCGTCCTGCTCGGCTACACGCCGGGGCGGACGGCGCGCATCGTCGCCGAGCTGACCGCTGAGGGCCGCGCGCGCGTGGTGCTCTGCGCCTGGGACGAGGACGTCCCCGAGGACCCGCTGCCCGAGCGGCTGGACGTGCAGTTCGTCCGCGGCGACCTGACCTCCGAGGACGTCATGGCCCGCGCCTGCGTGGCCCGCGCCCGGACGGCGGTCGTCGACGTCCGCGACGACAACGAGGCCCTGGCCGTCGCGCTCGCCGCCACCCACGCCAACCCGCGGATCCACCTGGTCGTCGCACTCCGCGACCTCGGCCGGCTGGACACGCTGCGCTACGTGCACCCCGAGGTCCAGGCGGTGCAGTGGCACATGCCGTTCCTGCTGACCGAGGAGGCCACCGACCCCGGCATCGCGCAGGTCTACAGCGACCTGATGACCAGCGGGGGGCACGGCAACACGTACTCGACCCGCGTCCCGAGCGGTTTCGCGCACCGCACGTTCGGCGACTGCCAGACCTGGTTCGGGCGCACCTTCGGTGCCACGGTGCTGGCCCTGCGCTCCGACGGCGGGCCACTGGTGGTCAGCCCCGGCTGGGACACCCCGGTGCCCGAGGGCACGGCGCTCTACTACGTCGCCGGTCGGCGCATCGACGATGCCCGGCTGCGCGCCGGCAGCTGAAGGAGGACCCCCTGCCCCCCACCATGGGGGACCCCGTCCTCCTCACGCCTCGCACGCTCGGCGCGAGCCTCGGGACGGGGCCGGCGGGTCCTGCAGGGGGCCGGACCCGGGACGGGGCCGGCGGGACCTGCAGGGGGCCACCGCAGGCCTCGACCGGCGTGGAGCGGCATCAGCGCCCCAGCAGGCCGCGCACGTAGGCGGCCTGACCCAGGTGCTGCAGGTCGTCGGACAGCACGCTGACCAGCCGCACGCCGAGGGTGACCGGCGGGTCCCAGCGGGTGTCGACGACCCGGTCGAGGTCGTCGTCCGAGAGGCCGCGCAGGAACTCCGCCGACCGCGCGTGCACGGCGCGGGAGTAGCCCAGCAGCAGGTCCGCCGAGGGCACCCGCACGGCGTCGACCTCGTCGTCGCTCATCCCGTAGCCGGTCGCCGAGTCGTCCACGGGGAGGTCGAAGCGGCCGGCCCAGCCCTCGGCAGTCCACACCTGCTCGGTCCCGGCGACGTCCGCGACGTGGTCGTCCTGCACCCGGAGCAGGTGCCAGGCCAGCCAGCCGATCGGGTTGGCGCCGGGCTGCACCCGGCGGCTCAGGTCGTCGGGCTCCAGCCCCTCGACGGTGCGGGTGAACGTCTCCTCGACCTGCTCGTAGGCGTAGGTGAGGACGTCGCGGCTGCGCATGGCCGACCGCTACCCGCGGGCCGGCCGGTCACTCACCCGGCGTGGTCTCCTCCGACGGCTCGCTCTGCGCCTCCAGGTCGGCGGCCTGCTCGGGCGTCTCCATCTCCAGGGCGATGTCGCGGGGCTGCGGGGTCTCGGCGGACGGGGTCGTCATGGCCCGAGCCTGCCCCAGGACGCGCCGATCCGCGTCACCAGCCGAGCAGGCTGCCGGCCAGGACGACGACGCCGACCGCCACGGCGAGCAGCACGAGCGCGAGCAGCAGCACGGGGACGACGACCCAGCGACGGCGGAACCGGCGCCGCCGCGGCCGCTGCTCCCTCGGCCGGGTCGCGACGGGCGGCGGAGCAGGAGGCGGCGGTGTCTCGGGGGGCGGCGCCGGCGGGGGAGCGGCCGCCTCCGACGTCCCCGTCCGGCGCTTGCGTTCCCGCCGCCGCTCGGCGAGGTGCCGCGCCTGGTCGCGGGCGTCGCGGGCCACCGCTCCGAGCGCGGTCGCCGACGCGGCCGCCAGCGCCTTGAGGTCCGCGGCGTCGATCCGCTCCAGCCGGGCGCCGTCCGCCGCGGGCTCCGCCGGAAGCGGGGTCGGCCCGGGCGACCAGGGGTCGGTCCGGGGAGCCCCGTCGAGCACGGCCTGCAGCTCCCGGCGCGCCTGCTCGGCCGTCATCCGCCGCGCCGGGTCCTTCTCCAGCAGGCCGAGGACCACCGGCGCGAGCGGACCGGCGTGGGCCGGCGGCGGGGGATCCTCGGCGACGACGGCCATGAGCGTGGCCATGGGCTCGCCACGGGCGAAGGCCGGACTCCCCTCCACCGCGGTCCAGAGCGTCGCGCCGAGCGACCACAGGTCCGCGGCCGGGCCCGGCCGCTCACCGTGGGCACGCTCGGGTGCCATGTAGGACGGCGAGCCGATGATCGCGCCGGTGGTGGTCAGCGTCGGGTCGCCGGTGACGGTCGCGATGCCGAAGTCGGTGAGGCAGGCCCGCCCGTCGGGGGCGACCAGCACGTTGGCCGGCTTGACGTCGCGGTGCACCACCCCGGCCTCGTGCGCGGCGGTGAGCCCGGCCAGCACGTCCATCCCGATGCGGGCGACCGCCGGCCACGGCAGCGGGCCCTGGCCGTCGATGACCTGCTGGAGGCTGCAGGACTCGACGTGCTCCATCACCAGCCACGGCCGCCCGTCCTCCTCGACCACGTCGTACACCGCAGTGACCGACGGGTGGTCCAGCCGGGCGGCGGTGCGGGCCTCGCGCAGCGTGCGCTCGCGCAGCACCCGGCGCTCCTCGTCGGACAGGTGGAGGGCGAAGGTGACCTCCTTGACCGCCACCGGTCGATCCAGCCGCAGGTCGGTGGCCAGCCAGACGACGCCCATGCCGCCGCGGCCAAGGACCTCCTGCAGTGCGTAACGCCCGGCCAGCAGGCGGTCGGCGGAAGGCTCCGCGGTCATGGGCGGACGGTACGCCGGGGTGGGCGTCGCTGCGCCCCCGAGCGCGCGCGGGAACCGAGGGCCTTGTCGCTCCCCGGGGGAGCCGCGCATGCTCGGTGGTGCCGGTCGTCCGTGGGCACCGGGGCCCTCGACCGGCCGGCTCGAGGAGGCCGACATGACCGAGCAGGCCGAACGCGTCGACCAGCCGCAGGCGCGAGGGCCACGGGTCGTGGTGGGTGTGGACGGCTCGGCGGGAGCGCGGGCCGCGTTGCGGTTCGCCGTCGAGGACGCCGTCCGCCGGGGCGTGCCCGTCGAGGCGGTCATCTCGCACCGCCCGCCCGAGGCGTGGATGGACTTCGACGCGATCGGTGAGTTCTCCTACGACGAGGCCGAGGCCGAGGCGGTGCAGCGTGCCGAGACGTTCATCGCCGAGGTGCTCCGCGACATCCCGGAGCCACACCCGGAGATCCACGTGACGGCCGTCCTGGGCTCGGCGGCGGACGCGCTCATCCGGGAGTCGGCCGGCGCGGACCTGCTGGTGGTCGGCAGCCGGGGGCACGGCGGGTTCTCCAGCATGCTGCTCGGGTCGACGAGCATGCAGTGCGCCCTGCACGCGTCGTGTCCGGTGACCGTCGTCCACTCGCCCGAGTCCCACCGGGAGCGGCTGCGCCTGCGGCGCCACCACGACGGGGAGCGGGTGCGGGCCCGGCGGAGGCGTTTCCGGGGGGCCACGGCCGACTTCACCGGCCCCTGACGAACGGCCTCCCTGCAGGGGCCCGCCGCGAGCTGGCGAGTGGTGTGGGGGCAGGGAGGTCCTTCTTCAGTCCGGGGAGCCCAGCCAGCGGCGCAGCACGTCGTCCTCACGGCGCAGCACGACCATCGCCAGTTCGCGGACGGCCGCCTGGGCCTGCCGCCCGACCACCGGCGCGTCGACCTCCGCCTCCCCGGTGACCGTCGACCGGGTGCCCTCGGCGGTCGGCCGCAGCCGCCGCTCGCCGCGCACCGCCGCGGTCCGGCCGAAGATGCGGGACTCGACCTGCAGGACGGCCCGGTGCCCCCCGTCGCCGTCGGTCGTCCAGCTGCGCCGGTCGGCGACGGTGACCTCGCGGCCGACGAAGCGGGTGAACACCGCCGGGACGCCCAGCGTGGGGACGACGAGCTGCAGCGCGGTGCGCGGGCTACCGCTGTCGGGGGTGCTCTCCACCGACTCGAGCCGCGCGCCGAGGGCCCGCGCGTAGTCGCGGAGGAAGGCCTCGTCGGTGAGGACGGCGAGGACGTCGTCCGGGGCGGCCGGGAACGTGGCGGTGTGGTCGATGGGCACGTGCCATCCTGCGACGGCCCACGCGTCCGCGCCCGTCGAGCGTCGTTCCGCCGCCCGGCCCTCCCGGCCCCGAGACGGTCGTCCCGCCGAGCGGGTGACCCGGCCCGCGGTCAGCCGGGGGAGCCGTCGGCGAAGCCGACCGCGCCCCGCATGGACCGACCCCGGGTGATGGCCCGGTCGACCTCCTCGACGACCAGGTCGACCAGCCAGCGCACCGGCCCGGTGTGCGCGAGCAGCTCCTCGCCGGCGCGCTCCCGCGGCGTGGCCAGCAGGCCGAGGGTGCCGGCGACGGCGGCGAGGGCGGCGTCCTCCGGAGTCCACCCCGAGCGCTGCGGCTCCTCGAGGGCCCGCTCGTCGGCGGCCGTGCGGTCGGCCCGGGAGTCGTCGTAGCGGGTGCCCAGGAGCCGGCGGCGCACCGTCCACGACCCGCGCCGCAGGTGCTCGGCGGCGAGGTCCCCCTGGTCGACCGGGCCGTGGCGGAGCAGGTCGGTGAGCGACTCGGCCCCCTCCGCGAGCAGCCGGTCGGCTGGTGGGAAGCCGGTGGGCGGGTCGTCGAACTCGACGGCTTCCTCGGTGTCCCGCACCCGCCCGCGCAGCGCGAGGTCGACCAGCAGCGTGCCGCGCACCGCCAGCGCCGTCACCAGATCGTCGGTCAGCCGCCCCTCGTCCAGCGCCAGGGCGGCCAGCCGCATCGACACCGAGTCGTCCCAGTCGTCCACGTGCGCATCCTGTCGTCCTCCGGGGCGGCACGGGCGCGGCCGTGCCGCCGACCGCTCACTCACGGTGGGCGGTGGGCAGGCGACGGGCGACGGCCGGGACGACGATCGCCGCGGCGACGAGATGGGTGACCATCAGCAGCACCCGGGTCTCGGTCGTGGCGTCGGCGACCACGTCGGGCACCAGCGACAGCGCGGTGAGCACCACGGTCGTGCGCACGAAGGTGCTGCGCGGCCGGCGGGCGCGGCGGGCCAGCACGGCGGCCAGCGCCACGCCGACCAGGGAGAACACGACGGTCAGCACCGCGAAGCCGGACACCGGGATGGGCGCTCCGCTGACGTCGAGGCTGATGCCGGCGGCGGAGCCCGCGGCGGCGACGGTGCTGGTCGCGAGGGCGGCGACCGCCGTGGCGGCCAGGCCGGCGCCGGCGATCGAGGCGGTGCCGCGGCGGGTGGTGGCGGTGGTGGTCAGCGTGGCGGTCATGACGTCCTCCGAGGGGAACGACCGGCTCGGTACCGGCCTCTCACCAGGACGTCGAACGGCCGCGGCCCGGATCGACACGGTCGCCGGGGATTCCTCCACGACATCCCCGCTGCCACCGGTCGGCCAGCCGGAGCAGGCCGGACGCCGCGACGTGCGGGACGGGGTGCCGGTCCCGGGTCCGCAGGACGCCGTCGAGGTCGACGACGAGGGCGGAGTCCGTGGACCGGGAGCTCATGCGGGGAAGAGCCACGCGAGGCTGCGCCGGGCGGCCGTGGCGTACTCCGCACGGCCCGTGCGCAGGCCGTACCCGAGGTCCTCGAGGGCGGCGCAGCGCGCGAAGAACTCGATCCGCGGGCCGGCGTCGGGCAGGCCGCCGTACGCCTGCAGGGCCTCGGCGAGGAAGGCGGGCCCGAGGTCGCGGTGGATCCGGGCGAAGTCCAGGGCCGGGTCGGTGATCGCGCAGTCCGACCAGTCGATCACGCCGGTGAGGCCCGTCCCGTCGGCGAGGAGGTGCTCGGCGCCGAGGTCCGCGTGGGCCACCACGCGCAGTGCGGACGGGCGCGGCACGCTCGACCGGACCACGCGCAGCAGCTCGGGGGGCCCGTTGAGGTCCGCCAGCCACTCCGCGGGGTCGGCGTCCTCCTCGTCGACGAGCCCGTGCACCGCGTCCGGGTCGGTGGCGTGCAGGTCGCGCAGGAACCGGCCGAGCACGGCGGCGGTGCCCGGCGCAGGCGTCCGGCCGAGCAGCGGCTGCCCCGGCAGCAACCGGTAGCCGAGGACCCCGGCGTCCCCGTCGGCGAACACGGGGACGGGGACGGCCAGCGGCAGCCGCGGCGCGAGGACGTCCAGCAGGCCCGCCTCGCGCTGCACGTCCGAGCCGTCGGCCACCCGGAGGACCAGCTCGCCGGCGGTGAAGGCGGTGTTGTCCAACCCGCGGCCCAGCTCCCGGAGCGGCAGGTCGGCGAGCTCGGGAGCGTGCCTCCGGAGCGCTGCGGCGGCGCGTGCCGCCGCGGGCCCGGTCACGGGCCCGGTGCGCCGACCGCTCCGCTCACTCGCGGGGTGGGGCGGGCATCGCGCGCCGGTGGTGCGGGCTGTCCGGGTTCAGCAGCGAGTGCTTGCGGCCGTAGGCGAAGTAGATGGCGAAGCCGATGAGCAGCCAGACCCCGAAGCGCGCCCAGGTCTCCCAGGGCAGCTGCCAGATCAGGAACAGCGACGAGAGGACCCCGAACGCGGGGACGACGGGCATGAGAGGCAGCCGGAAGGAGCGGGGGGTGTCGGGCTGGGTGTAGCGGAACAGGATGACCGCGGCGCACACGACGATGAACGCCGACAGGATGCCGATGTTGGTCAGGTCCGCCACGGCGCGGATCGGGAAGACGCCGGCGAGCAGGGCGGAGGCCACGCCGGCGATCCAGGTCACGCGCTGCGGGGTGCCGGTCCGGTCGACCTTGGCGAACCACGGGGGGAGCAGCCCGTCGCGGCTCATGGAGAACCAGACGCGGGTGACGCCGAGCAGGAAGGTCAGCATCACGGTCAGGATGGACAGCACGGCGAACACCGAGATGATCGTGGCGATCACCGGCAGGCCGACGCTGGTGAAGGCGGAGGCGAAGCCCGCGGTCGGGTCGATGTCCTGGTAGTTCTGCATCCCGGTGAGCACCAGGGTGGCGGCCACGTAGAGCGTCATCGCGATGACCAGCGACAGGATGATCGCCTTGGGCATGTGCTTCTTGCCGTCCTCGGCCTCCTCGGCGGCGGTGCTCATCGCGTCGTAGCCGAAGACCGCGAAGAAGACGGTGGCCGCGCCGGTGAGCACCGGGCCGAACCCGGCGGGCAGGAACGGGTCGTAGTTCTCGGCGTTGATGTAGAAGACGCCCAGCCCGATGATGAACAGGATCAGCACGATCTTGATGGCCACGGCGATGAGCTCGAACCGGCCGAAGGCCTTCGTGCCGCGGCTGAGGATGAAGGTGACCAGCAGGCAGATCAGGATGGCCGGGATGTTGACGATCCCGCCCTCCTCGGCGGAGGCGGTGACCGACACCGGCAGGGCGACCCCGAAGCCGTTGAGGAAGGCCTCGAGGTAGCCGGAGATGCCGATCGCCACGACCGCGACGATGGCGATGTACTCCAGGAGCAGGTCCCAGCCGATGAACCACCCGATGATCTCGCCGAGGGCCACGTACCCGTAGGTGTAGGCCGAGCCGGCCCGCGGGATCATGCCGGCGAACTCGGCGTAGGACAGCGCGGCGGCCGCGGAGGCCAGGCCGGCGATGAGGAAGGCGATGAGCACGGCCGGCCCCACCCCGGGGTTGTCCTCGTCGCCGGCCGCCACCAGCCCGGCGAGGGAGAAGATCCCGACACCGATGATGCCGCCGACGCCGATCGCGGTCAGCTGCCAGAGCCCGAGGCTCTTGGCCAGTGCGCCGGCCCCGCTGTCCTTCTCGATCTCGTCCATCCGGTCCACCGGCATGCGCCGCCAGATCGACTTCCCCGCCTGCGTGCTCATGCGTTTCCCCTCGCGGTCGGACCAGGACGGTCGGTCAGGAACCTCCCCGCAGCTCGCGGCGGAGGATCTTGCCGGTGACGGTCTTGGGCAGCTCGTCGACGAGGACGACGCTGCGCGGGTACTTGTAGGCCGCCATGCGTTCCCTGCAGTGCGCGATGAGCTCCTCGGGCGTCGCGCTCGCGCCGGGCACGAGGCTGACGAAGGCCCGCACCGTCTCCCCGCGCTTCTCGTCGGGGACGCCGACGACCGCGGACTCGCGGACCGCCGGGTGCTCGGCGAGGACGTCCTCGACCTCGCGCGGCCACACCTTGTAGCCCGACGCGTTGATCATGTCCTTCTTGCGGTCGACGATGAACACCCAGCCTTCGGGGGTCATGAAGCCCACGTCGCCGCTCTTGAGCGCGCCGCCGGGCAGGTTGGCGGCGGTCTCCTCCGGCTTGCCCCAGTAGCCGGCCACCACCTGCGGCCCCTCGGCGACGATCTCGCCGACCTCGCCGAGCGGGAGGTCCTTGCCGTCGTCGTCCTGGATGCGCACCACCGTGCTCGGCGCCGGGACGCCGACCGACAGCGCGCCGGACTCGGGGTCGACGGGGGACGGCGAGCCGAACGGCGTGACGGTCATCGGCGAGGTCGTCTCGGTCAGGCCGTAGGCGTTGTGCACCTGCTTGCCGGTGGCCTCGAGGAACCGTCGTTCGGCGGCCGGCGAGATGGGGGCGCCGCCGGAGTAGATGGACGTGAACGACGTGAAGTGGTCCCGGGTGACCCCGGGTGCGTTGAGCAGCGCGCTGAACGCCGTGATCGCGCCGATGGTGAACGCCGGCCGGTGCTCGAGGAAGGCGTCGAGGACGACCTGCGGCTCGAACCGGTAGGCCAGCACCAGCGGAGCCGGCACCAGCATGCTGACCGCGATGTGCCCGATCAGCCCGGTGATGTGGAACAGCGGGGCGATGCCGAAGACAGCGCCGTCCCGCCCGGCGCGCACCCAGTCGCGGTAGACCTGCGCGGTGAAGACGACGTTGCGGTGGGTGTTCATGGCGCCCTTGGGCACCCCCGTCGTCCCCGACGTGTAGGTGAGGAAGGCGACGTCGTCCGGGCCCAGCTGCACCGGGGGCGGGGTCTGCCCGCGGTGCTCGGCCAGGAACTCGCCGAGGTCCGTCGTCCCCTCGTGCCGCTGCCGGCTCACCCCGGCGAACAGCCGCTCGTCGTTGCGGGTCTGGAACTCCAGCTCGCTGGTCGTGAGCACCAGCCGGACGTCGGTGTGGGGCACGACGTCGCGGGCGACCTGGTCGTACAGCGACTCCAGGGACACCAGGACCGTGGCCCCGGAGTCCTCGAGCAGGTAGGAGAGCTCGCGGGCCCGGCTCATCGGGTTGATCGAGACCATGATCCCGCCGGCCTTCCAGGCCGCCACCATCGCGATGACGAACTGCGGGACGTTCTGCAGGTAGACGGCCAGCCGGTCGCCGGGGGCGAAGCCGTTGGCGAGCAGGCCGCTGGCCAGGGCGTCGCTGAGCTCGTCGAGCTCGCGGCGGCTGACGGCGCCGTCGAAGTAGCGCAGCGCGTCGCCCGAGGGGTCCCGGGCCAGGCCCGCGCGGAACATGCTCAGGGCGTCGTCGAACTCGATCTCGTAGTCGGCGGGCTGGTCGCCGTAGCGCGCCAGCCAGGGCCGTTCGTCGTAGTCGCTCACGGGTGCAGCCCTACTTGATGACGACGGGGTTGACGGGGGAGCCGCTGCCCTTGGCGACCTTGAGCGGAGCGGCGACGTAGAGGAAGGCGTACTGCCCGTCCTCGGCGCAGTCGGCGGCCAGCTGCTCGAGGTCGGCGATCTCGGTGAGCGTGACGCCGAGGTTGCGCATGAGCGCGTTGTGCAGGACGAGGGCGACCCCCGTGTTGGGGTCGGTGGTCACCTCGTTGGCGATGGTGTCGGTGACCAGGTTGGGGATCTCCATGTCCTGGAACCACTGCACGAGCTCGGGGCTGTAGACCAGGCCGGGCTCGTTGAAGCCCTCGTAGAACGCCTCGCCCTGCTCGAAGAACAGCTGCAGGAAGTTGGTCCGGATGACCAGGATGTCCCGCTTCTGGATCTCCACGCCCTGCGCCTGCGCGCAGGCCACCAGGTCCTCGTGCGTGAAGGTCTCGCCCTTGTCGAGGGTCTCCTTGCCCCGGAAGCGCGCCATGTCGAGCAGCACCGCCCGGCCGACGACGCCGCGCTGGGCGATCGGCTCGACGCTGGCCTTGTCCAGACCGCCGATGGTGGTGCGGGCGTCGTAGCCGTTCCAGATCTTGCCGCCGTACCAGACGTGGCCCAGTCCGTCGTACTGCGTCGAGCCCTGGAGGAAGGCGTTGATCTTGTCGTCGGCGTAGTGCAGGCCGCCGGGGTACTGCGGCGCGTCGGGGGAGTCCCAGGTCGACTCGTCGAGGATCTGGGTCCGCTCGGCGGGCGTGCGCCCGGGCCACACCGGGTCGCCCTTCGGGTCGCCGATCAGCCGCTGCAGGGTGAAGACCTTGCCGGAGCGGACCAGCCGGGCGGCGGCGAGCACCTGCTCCGGGCCGAGGTAGTTCAGCGAGCCGACCTCGTCGTCCGGGCCCCACTTGCCCCAGTTCGTCGGCGCGTCGGCGAGCAGGTCGTCGAGGGCGGGGACGGCGGGGGGCGCGTCGGTCACGGGTACCTCCTGGGCTGGGAAGGGGCCGCCGGGATACGGGCGGGTCGGTGTCGTGGACTATCCCGTCGGTGTGGTGCAGACCACAAGCACGTGCAACATTCGGCGCAACGCCGCTCACCCGCACCCCGACCGCAGAGAGGGACGTCATGAGCACCGTCGCGCCTGCCCACCCCGAGTCCGTCTTCACCTACGGGGCGCCGCAGCTGAAGTTCGGGAGCGGGGCCTCCGACGAGATCGGCTACGACCTGAGCCGGTACGGCGTCCGGCGGGTGCTGGTGGTCACCGACGCGGGGCTCGCGGCCACCGGCATCCCGCAGCGCGTGGCCGACCAGATGGCGCAGTTCGACATCGAGGCGCGCGTGTACGACGGCGTACACGTCGAGCCGACCGACGTCAGCCTCGTCGCCGCGATCGAGGAGGCCCGCTCGACCGGGCCCTGGGACGCCTTCGTCGCCGTCGGCGGTGGCTCCAGCATCGACACGGCCAAGGCGATCGACCTGCTGACCACCAACCCCGGCGAGCTCATGGACTACGTCAACGTCCCGGTCGGGAAGGGGCAGGCGCCGTCGAAGCCCCTGAAGCCGCTCATCGCCGTCCCGACGACGACCGGCACCGGTTCGGAGAGCACCACCATCTGCGTGATGGACGTGATCGCGGCGCGGGTGAAGACCGGGATCAGCCACGCGATGCTGCGCCCGACCCTGGCCGTGATCGACCCGGACCTCACGCTGACCCAGCCGCCCGGGGTGACGGCGGCGTCGGGCATGGACATCCTGTGCCACGCCCTGGAGAGCTACACCGCGCGCTGGTACACGACCTACGAGCACAAGACGCCCGACAAGCGGGTGCCCTACTGCGGCTCGAACCCCATCTCGGACATGTGGTCGGAGAAGGCGCTCACCCTGCTGGCCGGCTCCTTCCGGCGGGCGGTGCGGCACGGGGACGACGTGCAGGCGCGCGCCGACATGTCAATGGCGGCGACCTTCGCGGGCATGGGTTTCGGCAACGCGGGGGTGCACATCCCGCACGCCAACGCCTACCCGATCGCCGGGCAGGTGAAGGACTTCCACCCCAAGGACTACCCGGCGGACGAGCCGATGGTCCCGCACGGGATGTCGGTCGCGCTGACCGCGCCGGAGGCCTTCCGCTTCACCTTCGAGGCCGCGCCGGAGCGGCACGTGCGGGCGGCCCAGCTGCTGGCGCCCAACGCGGGTCTGCCGACCGAGGCGGTCGACTTCCTGCCCATGGTCCTGACCGACCTGATGCGCGACATCGACATCCCCAACGGCGTGGGCGCGGTCGGCTTCAGCGAGGACGACATCCCGGACCTGGTCGAGGGCACGATGAAGCAGCAGCGGCTGCTGGCGACCTGCCCCCGCGAGGTCACCGAGGACGACATCGCCGGGATCTTCCGCCGGTCCATGTCCCTGTGGTGATCAGCCGAGGCGGACGACGCTCTTGGTGACCTGGGCGGTGGCGACCAGCTCGCCGTCCACCACGGCCTCGGCGCGCATGAACGCGACCGCGCGGCCGCGGCGCAGCACGGTGGCGGTGACGTCCACCCGCTTGTCGGCGGCCACCGGCCGCAGCAGCGACACGGTCTGGTCGTGGGTCACCGCGTGCTCGGCGTCGGACAGCCGGGGGAGCAGCGCGAGGTAGCTCGCGGTGTCCAGCAGCGTCGTCACCACGCCGCCGTGCAGCACCGCCGCCTGATTCTGCGCCGAGCGGCCGACCGGGAACCACAGGCCGGCGGCGGGGTTGGCCGGGTCGCGCAGCTGGATGCCCAGGAAGCGGTTGAGCGGGATGTCGAGGACGGCCCGCACGCGGGCGGCGGTCTCGGTCTCGGACGGCACGCGGGACACCTCTCGTCGGGGACCGGCCGAGCCTCGCACGCGCCCGGGTCGGTCACCCCGCGGGCGGGGCGACCGGCTCCTCGAGCCAGTTCCAGCTGTGGTGGCTGAACACGGTCTTGTTGCCCTGGGCGTCGTACACGACGAGGTGACCGGTGGCGGTGAAGCTGAAGCGCGCGTCGTCGTCGAAGCGGATCACTTCACCATCGGCTCGGTGGAGGTCGAAGGCCATGCCCGGAGCCTGGCACGAGAGCGGGCCGGCCACCGCCGATCCACCGCGGTGCGCTGCCGGCGGCCGGGACCGACAGCGGCGCCGACGACGCCGTCGGACGCGGCTCGCCCTCACACCCGGACCGTCCGCGTCACCCACAGCTGCGGGGTGACGAGCACGCGCCCGGACGGCGGCGTGGACCCGGGGACGGCGCCGAGGTCGGCGCTGCGGTCGCCGAGCCGCAGGGCGAGCGTGTCGGCGCGCTGGTCGAGCAGCAGGCGCACCTCCACGCCGTCCGTCGGCACCGCCTCGAGGACGAACCCGAAGTCCCAGGGCCCGCGCGGCCCGTGCACCGGGAGGTCGCGCCCGGCGACCCGTGCCTCGCGCACGGAGGCGCCGGCGGCGTCGACCCACAGGCCCACCGCGGGCGCGCCGCGCGCCGAACGCAGCCGCAGGACGAGCTCGCGGTCGGTGCCGCGCCGCGTGTCGGAGAGGACGGCGACCTCGGGGGGCGGCAGGTCCACGGCCGGCGCCGGCCCGTGCGCGAGCACCCGCCCGTCCGTGTGGGGGAGGACGTCGTCGAGCGCGGCCGGCGCCTCGGTCAGCAGCGACGCGCTCCACGCGCTGGGTGGTTCCCGCCGGGAGGCCCACAGCGCCTGGCCGGTGTCGGCGTCGAGACCGTAGAGGAGCTGCTCCTGGCGCGGTGGCGTCGCGCCCTCGCGGTTGACGACCAGCCCGGCTGCGGTGAGCACCGCTGCGAGGACCAGCGCTGCCACCGGCGTCCCCGCCGTGCGCCAGGCCCCTCGCCGTGCCCCCTGTCGGTCGGTTCGTGACGGCCAGGCGAGGCCCACCACCGGCAGCACCAGGAGCACGAGCAGCCCGGCGAGCACGGCGCTGAACGGCCCGCCCAACCCCATGCCGACGTCGAAGCCGAGCCAGGCGCCGGGACCCAGCAGCACGGCGGCGGCCGCGGACGCCAGGAGCACCGCCGCGGCGCGCAGACCGGTCCACCGGCGTGGCGAGAGGTCGTGCACGACGGCCCCGGCGGCAGCGCACAGGGTCGGCAGCACCAGCATCCCGGAGACGCCCGGGACGGTGAGGGCGACCAGGACACCCGTGACCGCGAGGACGACCACCGCCCCGACGGCCACGGCGTCCAGGCCCGTCCAGCGGCGCAGCAGCCCCACCACCGACAGCACCGCACCGACCGCGGCGAGCAGCACCGCCGCCTGGTAGAGCCCCGGGCGGTACGGCTCCCCGACCACCGCGGAGGCCTGCCCGGGGTCGATGGCGAGCGCGGCCTGCCACGTCCCCCACCCCGCCAGGCCGGCCACGGCGAGCGCCGCGACGGCCCCGAGGGCCCCCAGAGCGGTACGGGGCAGCGTCAGTGCGCGCTGACGCCGGCGCAGGACCAGCGCCACGACGGCGAGGGCGAGGGCGGCGAACGCGAGGGGGACCTCGAGCCCCTGCGGGTAGCGCAGCAGCCCCCACGGCAGGGTGGTCACGACCTGCTCGGCGCCGCGGGGGACCGCCGTCAGGTCGGCGGCGGCGAGGTGCCGGGTCACCGCGAGGCTGACCTCGCCCATCTGCTGCACCGATGCGGGGCTCAGGTGCTCGAGGTCGTCGACGGGGGAGTGGTAGTGCGCTCCGCCGGCCGAGATGGCCGTGTCGAGCCCGTGCAGGCCGGCCGCGGCGAGGGGGGTGAGGTCGGTGTCGTTGGGCAGGGCCTCGAAGGCGGCTTCGGAGGCGGACTCCGCCATCGCCCCGGGGGC
This sequence comes from Geodermatophilus sp. URMC 65, assembly GCF_053502545.1. Lineage (NCBI taxonomy): Bacteria > Bacillati > Actinomycetota > Actinomycetes > Geodermatophilales > Geodermatophilaceae > Geodermatophilus > Geodermatophilus sp. URMC 65. The sequence goes on along the minus strand of NZ_CP199954.1, from coordinate 632,758 downwards.
TCGGGCGAGGGCGTCGAGCAGGGCGCCGTTGGGCGACGTCGTGCGGAAGGTCGTCGGCGTGCCCCAGGCACCGCGAGCCTCGTGGTTGAGCACCACGGCGGTGCCGAGGGAGGCGGCGCGCTCGCGGGTGAAGGCGTCGGCCCCGAGCAGTCCCGCCTCCTCGGCGTCGGTGAGCAGGACCACGACGTCGTTGCGGGGTGGTGGGACCCCCTCGGCGGTCAGGGTCCGGGCGATCTCGAGCAGCACCCCCATCCCCAGGCCGTCGTCGCCGGCTCCCGGTGAGGCGGCGACCGTGTCGTAGTGGGCGGCGAGCAGCACGGTCCCCGTGGGGTCGGTACCCGGCAGGGTCGCCACGACGTTGCGCACCAGCGCCACCGGTTGCGTGCCGGGCCGGCCGGAGTCGGTGGCCCCGACGGCCTGGTGCACCTCGGTGCGCCACCCCCGGGCGTCGAGGACGGCCAGCAGGTGGTCGCGCACCCGGGCGTGCTCGATCGACCCGACCGGACGCGGGGCGACGGCGACCTGCTCGAGCTCGGCCATCGCCCGACCGGCGCTGAACTCCTCCGCCGGAGCCCCGGTGTCCCGTGGCTCGGCGGGGGCGAGGACCAGCACCGACACGACGGCGACGGAGAGGAGCCCGACGAGCGCGAGGACGCCGGCCGGCCGGGGCGCCCGCGGTTCCGGGGGGGTCGTCCTGCGCACGGCGGTCACGGGCCAGCGCTCACGTCGTCCCGGCCGAGGTCACGAGCTCGTGAGGACGACGAGCTGCCGGGTGGCCCGGGTCATCGCGACGTAGCGGTCGACCGCTCCCTCGATGCCCTCGCCGAACGCCTCGGGGTCCACGAGGACGACCAGGTCGAACTCGAGCCCCTTCGACAGCTCCGGGGTCAGCGACCGGACGCGGGACGTCGCCTGCACCCCCGCCCGGGAGGTGGGATCGCCGATGACGCAGGCGGTCCCCTCGGCGTGCGCGGCGAGCCAGGTGTCGAGGACCGAGTCCAGCTCCGAGGCCGATCCGTGGACGACGGGGACGCCGGTGCTGCGGATGGAGGTCGGCACGTTGGCGTCCGGGAGCACGGCCCGGATGACCGGCTCGGCCTCCGCCATGACCTCTGCCGGTGTCCGGTAGTTGACGATCAGGGAGGCCAGGGTGATGTCGTCGAGCCCGATCCGTGCGAGCCGCTCCTGCCACGACTCCGGGAACCCGTGCCGGGCCTGGGCGCGGTCGCCGACGATGGTGAGGCTCCGCGACGGGCAGCGGAGCAGCAGCATCTGCCACTCCGCATCGGTCAGCTCCTGGGCCTCGTCGACTACGACGTGCGCGAAGGGGCCGGCGAGGGGGTCGGGGTCGGCGCCGGGGAGCGCGGCCTCGTCGACCAGGGCGTCGCGCAGGTCCCGGTGGCGCAGGCTCGTCATCAGCAGCAGCTCGGAGTCGTCCGCCGCGATCAGCTCGTCGATGACCCCGGCCATGCGCTCGCGTTCGGCGGCGACGACGGCGTCCTGCCGGCGTCTGCGCCGCGATGCCTCCGGGTCGCCGAGCCGCTGCCGTGCCGCGTCCAGCAGCGGCAGGTCGGACACCGTCCAGGCACGGGGGTCCTCCCGTTGCAGGGCCCGGACCTCGTGGGGGCTCAGCCAGGGCGCGCACCTCCGCAGGTAGGCCGGCACCGACCACAGGTCCCCGACGAGGTCGGTCGCCTCCAGCAGCGGCCAGGCGCGGTCGAAGGCCGTGCGCAGCGCCCGGTCCTGCTGCAGCGACCTGCGGACCTGCTCGGCGGGGACGTCGTCGTCGGCTTCGTGCGCGTCGGCCAGGATGGTGAGCAACTCCTCCCAGACCTGGTGGCGCGCCTCGTTGTGCGGAGTACCGGGGTCCGGTGCCTCGAACGCCTCGGCCCAGTCGTCGGCGCTCAGCCAGACGTCGGACCAGGGCGTCTCGACCGCCATCCCCTCGCGAGGCGGTTCCTCGTAGAAGCGGACGGCCGTCTCGATCGCCTGCACCAGATCCGCGGACGACTTCAGCCGGGCCACGTCCGGGTCGGTCTCGACCGCAGCCGCGGCTCCCTCCGGGACGAGGTCCCGCAGGGTGCAGGTCCGCACGCCCTCCTCGCCGAGGCTGGGGAGGACGTCCTGGACGTAGGAGAGGTAGGGCTGGTGCGGACCGACGACCAGCACGCCACCCCGGTGGTGACCGAGGCGGGGGTCGGAGTACAGGAGGTAGGCGGTGCGGTGCAGCGCGACGACCGTCTTCCCCGTACCGGGGCCGCCGTCGACGACGAGAGCCCCGCGGGACCCCGCCCGGATGATGGCGTCCTGGTCGGCCTGGATGGTGCCGAGCACGTCGCGCATCCGGGGTGACCGGCTGCTGCCCAGGCTGGCGATGAAGGCTGACTGGTCGTCGAGCGCGGCGGCGTGCCCGTCGAACCCGTCGGGGGTGAACACCTCGTCCCAGTAGTCCGTGATCCGGCCGCGGGTCCAGCGGTACCTGCGGCGGCTCACCAGACCCATCGGGTCGGCGTGGGTGGCTCCGAAGAACGGCTCGGCCGCGGGGGAGCGCCAGTCCACCAGCAGCCGCCGGCCCGCGCTGTCCGTGAGGCCGAGTCGTCCGACGTACACGGGCTCGGGGTCGTCCGCGCGGACGACGTGTCCCAGGCACAGGTCCAGGCCGAATCGGCGCAGGGTACGCAGGCGGGCGGTCAGCCGGTGGACCTCCAGGTCCCGGTCCAGCGCCGCCTGGCCGGTGCCGCCGGGCGCCCTGCGCTCGGCGTCGAGGCGGTCGGTCAGGTCGGCGATCGACTGCCGGAAGCTCTCAGCGACGGCCGCGAAGTGCTGCTCGTCGACGGCGATCAGCGCGGGGTCGGCCTTGTGGGACAGGGTGTCGGGCAGGTCGAACACGCTGGTGGTCAGGGACGCCACATGGGCTCCGATCGACTTCCCCGGGGACTCGTACGTCGGCGACGACACAGGCACTGGGCGACTCCGTTCCCGCAGGTCTCGGCCTCGGCCGGCGATTCTCCGGTCCGTCCCGGGTCTTGCCGCAAGTCCCCCCGTGAGCTATACGTTGAGGTGGCGGAGAGGAGTTCTCCCCGTCCCCGGGACGCCCGGTCACCCCGCCACCGCGACGACCCCGCCGTCCACCTGCTCCCGGCTGTCAGACGAGCGCCTGCCGCAGCACGTCGGCGTTGTCGAGGTACCAGCGACGCGTGCCTTCGGCCCGTCTCATGGCCCCGCCGGCCAGGTACTCGGAGAAGGCGGGGTGGCCGTTCGCGGCCGCGGTCCCGACGATGTCGTACAGCCACTGGTGGTTGTGCAGGACCGCCGGGACGAGGGCCTCCCGGTCACCCCGGTCCAGGCCGTAGCTGTCCACGAAGAGCCGGAAGCGGTCGAGTGCCCGGCCGCGCCTGCTGTCGTCGATGTAGCGGTCCGGCCGCAGCGGGGCCCACAGTCGCGCGGCACACGCGACGTCCCACACCCGGCAGCCCGGGCTGGCGAGGTCGAAGTCGATCAGCGCGGCGGCCCGCCCGTCGCGGAAGACGACGTTGTCCAGGTTGACGTCGTTGTGGCTGATGAGCTGCCCGGCGAAGGGCGGGGGCGGCGAGGGCGGCCACAGGTGCGGCGCCGGGGAGAAGGTGCTGACCGCCCGGTGGTAGTCGCGCAGGAGGTGGGCGACGCTGACGAGCGCCTCGTCGGTGAGGGCCCAGGCGGGATAGGGCGGCGTGATGGCCGTTCCAGTCACGTAGGAGAGGACCTCCCGCGCCTGCTCGTCCACGCCGAGGAACCGGGGAGCGCCGTCGAACCCGACGTCGGCGAGGTGGCGCAGCAGAGCGTGGGTGGCCGGACTCGTGGCGCGCTGGGGCCGCCGGACGGTGTCGCCGACGCGCACCACTCGTCCGCGGTTGGCGGTACCGCCCAGGAGGAGGACCTCGGATTCCGTCTCGCCCGGCATCGGCCTCCTCAGGTCGTCCACGATCGGTCGGCGCAGGCGCTCACTCCTCGAGGACGGCGTGGGCCAGGGCCGTGTGCGTCACGATGCCACCGATGAGACCGCTGCGGAGCGCGGCGCGGACGGCGGGGCCCTTCGACTCGCCGTAGGGGATGATGACCACCTCGGGGATCGCCCGCATCTGCTCGGCGTCGATGCCGATCATCCGCTCGGACAGCTCGGTCCGGATGGCCTCGCCGTCGGCCGAGAGGAAGACGCCGGACACGTCGGCGCAGACCCCCAGGCGGTGCAGTTCCGTGCGGTCGTCCTCGGACAGGGCGTCGTACAGGGTGGACTGGCCGGGCTTCCAGAGACCGACCCCGGCCACGGCCTTGGTCACGAGGGGGAGCTGGGCGAAGGCGCGCGCCACCTCGGGCTGCCTCCGGAGAGCCCGCGCGGTGGCCGCGTCGGGGACAGTGAAGGGCGCGTAGAAGACGTGCGCCGCGCCGCCCGATGCGCTGGCGACCTCCCGGACGACGTCCACCGACGTGTCGGGTCCGTCCGGCAACGACAGCGCCCCGGTGAGCTGGACGACCGGCGTCCCGGGGAGTGGCGGCAGCGCCCGGGCCATCGCGCTCACCGCCCGGGCCCACGCCAGACCGAGCACGTCCTGCGGCGTGATGATCTCCGCGAGCAGCCGGGCCGCCGCCCGCCCGAGGTGGCCACGGAGCGAGTCGGCGTCGTCGTCGGGTGTGTCGACGACGATCGAGTGCTGCAACCCGAAGCGGTCCTGCAGCCGCGCCGACAGGTCGACGTCGATCTCGCCCTGGTGGCGGATCTCGATGCGCACCAGCCCGCTCTCGCGAGCCGCGTCGAGCAGCCGGGCGACCTTGAAGCGGCTCAGGCCGAACTCCTCGGCGATCTCGACCTTGGTCCGGCCGTCGAGGTAGTACCGGCGTGCGACGGATGCCGTGAGGACGACCCGGGCCGGGCCGTCGTGCACCTCTGCCATGTGCCACTCCTGCTCATGTGAGCGTCTGGGTGCTCACTATGGCACACCCCTTGACGTGACCGGTCGGCCGGATGAGACTCACGCCACACACATCTGAGACCCCCTCTGCTCATATGAGCGAGCGCGTGGTCGGCTCAGGGGAGGACTGCACCGTGCACAGACACGTGCGACCTGCGCTCGCGGCGGCGACGGCGACCGCACTGGCCCTGGGGGTCGGCGGGTGTGCCGGCTGGGGCGGGGGTCCCGCTGCCGGCGGGCCCAACACCATCAACGTGCTGATGGTCAACAACCCGCAGATGGTCGACCTGCAGCAGCTCACCGCCGAGCACTTCACCGCGGAGACCGGCATCACGGTCAACTACACGGTGCTGCCGGAGAACGACGTCCGGGACAAGATCAGCCAGGAGTTCTCCAGCCAGGCGGGGCAGTACGACGTCGCCACCCTGAGCAACTTCGAGATCCCCATCTACGCCCGCAGCGAGTGGATCGCCCCGCTGGACGAGTACGTCGCGGCCGATGCGGAGTTCGACCAGGACGACGTCCTCGGCCCGCTGACGGCGTCGCTGTCCGGCGACGACGGCCGGCTGTACGGCGAGCCGTTCTACGGCGAGTCCTCGTTCCTGATGTACCGCAGGGACGTCCTGGAGGCCGCCGGCATCCAGATGCCCGCGAACCCGATGTGGCAGGAGGTCGCCGACATCGCCGCACAGGTCGACGGCGCCGAGCCGGGGATGGCCGGGATCTGCCTGCGCGGCCAGCCCGGGTGGGGCCAGCTGTTCGCGCCGCTGACCACCGTGGTCAACACCTTCGGCGGCACGTGGTTCACCGAGGACTGGGAGCCCGGAGTCGACAGCCCGGAGTTCCGTGAGGCCACCCAGTTCTACGTGGACCTCGTCCGGGAGCACGGCGAGGTCGGTGCCCCGCAGGCAGGCTTCACCGAGTGCCTGAACAACGTGGTCCAGGGCAACGCCGCGATGTGGTACGACGCGACCTCGGCCGCCGGCTCGCTCGAGGCCGCCGACTCGCCGGTCAAGGGCAAGATGGGCTACGTCGCGGCCCCGGTGGTCGAGACCGACAGCTCGGGCTGGCTCTACGCGTGGTCCTGGAGCATCCAGCAGGCCAGCGCGAAGAAGGACGCCGCCTGGGAGTTCATCTCCTGGGCCTCCAGCGCGGAGTACGAGCAGCTCGTCGGCGAGGAGCTCGGCTGGTCCAAGGTCCCCGCCGGGAAGCGGGCGTCGACCTACTCCAACCCGGACTACCTCGCGGAGGCCTCGGCGTTCGCCGAGCCCACCCTGGCGGCCATCGAGAGCGCCGACCCGAACGACCCCGGCGTGCAGCCCCGCCCCGCACCCGGCATCCAGTTCATGGGCATCCCGGAGTTCCCGGACCTGGCCACCCAGGTGTCCCAGGACGTCAGCTCCGCGATCGCCGGCCGGACGACCGTCGAGGAGGCGCTCGAACGAGGGCAGCAGCTCGCCGAGGACGTCGCCGAGCGCTACCAGGAGCGGGAGTCGAAGTGACCGGGACGGCAGGACGACACCAGGGGAAGGCAGCGGGATGAGCACCACTCTCGAGACCAGCCGCGGGCGCGGTCAGCAGCCGCCGACACCGCCTCCGGCCCCACCCTCGCCGTCACCGGGCGGAGCGCTCCGCCGGTCCGCCGACTGGGCCCGCCGCGCACCGCTGCTGCCCGCGCTGGTCTTCACGATCATCGTCACCCAGCTGCCGTTCGTGGTCACGCTGATCGTCTCGTTCATGGACTGGAACGCCTACTACCCCGACGAGCGCGGCTTCGCCGGGTTCGGCAACTACGCGAGCGTGCTGACCGACGTCAACATGCGTCAGGCCATCCTCACGACGGTCATCCTCACCGTGGTCGTCGTCCTGGTGAGCCTGCTGCTGGGGATGGTCATCGCGCTGCTGCTGGACCGGCAGTTCCGCGGCCGCGGCGTGGTGCGCACCATGATGATCACGCCGTTCCTCATCGTCCCGGTCGCGGCGGCGCTGCTGTGGAAGCACGCACTGTTCAACCCCGAGTACGGCCTGCTCAACGGCACGCTCACCGCGATCTGGCGGCTGTTCGGCTCCGACAACGCGCCGCAGCCGGACTGGATCACCATGGCGCCACTGGTCTCGGTCGAGGTCGCCCTCATCTGGCAGTGGACGCCGTTCATGATGCTGATCCTGCTGGCGGGGCTGCAGAGCCGGCCGCTGGACGTCATCGAGGCGGCGCGCATCGACGGCGCGAGCAGCTGGCAGATCTTCCGCTACATGACCTTCCCGCACCTGCGCCGCTACCTGGAGCTGGGCGGGCTGCTGGGGTCCATCTACATCGTGCAGAACTTCGACGCGGTCTTCACGATCACCTCGGGCGGCCTGGGCACGGCGAACCTGCCGTACGTGATCTACCAGACCTTCTACCAGGCCCACGACTACGGCCGGGCGTCCGCCGCCGGCGTCGTGGTCGTCATCGGCACGATCGTCATCGCCACGCTGGCGCTGCGGACGGTGTCGACCCTGTTCCAGGAGGAGAACGCGCGATGAGCTCCGTCACCGACGTCGCACCGGTCGCCGCCACCCGTACGCCCGAGGGCCGGCCCCGCCGGCCGCGCAAGCCGCGGTCCGGGGCCCTGCTGGGGGTGGCCGCCTGGCTGATCGGCTTCCTGTTCGTCGTGCCCGTGCTGTGGATGGTGCTCACGTCGTTCCACAGCGAGGAGGACGCCGCCACCAACCCGCCGTCGGTCTTCGCTCCGCTGACCACCGAGGGCTACCGGTCCTTCTTCGGCGTGGGCACCGGCACGAGTCCCTGGCCGTCGCTGCTCAACTCGCTGACCGCCAGCGTCGTCTCCACGATCATCGTGCTGGTGCTGGCCATCCCGGCCGCCTACGCGCTGTCGATCAAGCCGGTGCGCAAGTGGACCGACGTCATGTTCTTCTTCCTGTCCACCCGGATGCTGCCGATCGTGGCGGGGCTGCTGCCGATCTACCTGTTCGCCCAGTGGAGCGGCCTGCTGGACAACATCTGGCTGCTGATCGTGCTGTACACGGCCATGAACCTGCCGATCGCGGTGTGGATGATGCGCTCGTTCCTCGCCGAGGTCCCGGTCGAGATCCTCGAGGCGGCGTCGATGGACGGCGCGGGGCTGATGCTGACCCTCCGCGCGGTCGTGGCGCCCATCGTCCTGCCGGGCATCGCCGCGACCTCGCTGATCTGCTTCATCTTCAGCTGGAACGAGCTGCTGCTGGCCCGGACCCTGACCGGCACCGTGGCCGGGACCGCGCCGGTGTACCTGACCGGCTTCGTGACCAGCCAGGGGCTGTTCCTCGCCCAGGTCTGCGCGGCCTCGTTCGTGGTGTCGCTGCCGGTGCTCGTCGCCGGCTTCGCCGCCCAGGACAAGCTGGTGCAGGGGCTGTCGCTGGGAGCGGTCAAGTGAGCGCGGCGACCGGGACGGTCCCGGGGACCGGGGACCTCCGTCCGGCGGCCACCATGCGGGCCTCTGTCCTGCGCGGTCCCGGTGACGTGGTCGTGGAGGAGCGGGCCGTCCCGCAGCCGGGCCCCGGTGAGGTGGTGGTCCGCGTCGCCTCGGTCGGGGTCTGCGGATCGGACACGCACTACTACGACCACGGGCGCATCGGCCGGTTCGTCGTCGAGTCCCCGCTCGTGCTGGGTCACGAGGCGGCGGGGGAGGTGGCCGCCCTCGGCCCCGGCGTCACCACGCTCGCCGTCGGGCAGCGGGTGTCGGTCGAGCCGGGGGTGCCGGACCTGACCTGCCCGCAGTGCCTGGCCGGGCGCTACAACCTCTGCCCTGGCATGCGCTTCTTCGCGACCCCGCCGATCGACGGTGCCTTCGCCGAGTACGTCGTCGTCCACGCGGCCTTCGCCCACCCGGTGCCCGACACGATCGGCGACGACGCCGCCGCACTGCTGGAACCCCTGTCGGTCGGCATCTGGGCCTGCCGCAAGGGCCGGGTGGGCGCCGGCTCCCGGGTGCTCGTCACCGGGGCCGGACCCATCGGGCTGGTGAGCGTCCAGGTGGCGCGGGCGTTCGGCGCCACGGAGATCGTGGTGTCCGACGTCAACCCCGCGCGGCTGGCCCTGGCCCGTGACCTCGGCGCCACCGAGGTCGTCGACGCCCGGACGGCCCGCGTGACGGACCTGCCCCGCCCGCCCGAGGTGCTGCTGGAGTGCTCCGGTCACCCGGCGGCCACCGGCGAGGCCATCCGCGCCCTCGACCGGGCCGGTCGGGCGGTGCTCGTCGGCATGGGCGGTGACGAGCTGCCCCTGCCGCTGTCGGTGGTGCAGGAACGGGAGCTCGAGGTCACCGGCACCTTCCGCTACGCCAACACGTGGCCGACGGCGATCGCGCTGGTCGCCGCCGGGCGGATCGACCTCGACCGCCTGGTCACCGGCACCTACCGCCTGGACCAGGCCGAGGACGCGCTGACGGCCGGTCGCCGCGACCCGCAGTCGGTGAAGGTCGTCGTCCACCCCCAGACCTGACGTCCCCCCTGACCTCTGGCCCAGCAAGGAGAGATCCCATGGCCTCCGTCACCTACGACCGGGCGAGCCGCATCTACCCCGGCTCCGACAAGCCCGCGGTCGACGCCCTCGACCTCGAGATCGCCGACGGCGAGTTCCTCGTCCTGGTCGGCCCCTCCGGCTGCGGCAAGTCCACCAGCCTCCGGATGCTCGCCGGTCTGGAGGACATCGACGACGGCGCGATCCGCATCGGGGACCGGGACGTCACGCACCTGAAGTCCAAGGACCGGGACATCGCCATGGTGTTCCAGAGCTACGCGCTGTACCCGCACATGACGGTCGCGGACAACATGGGCTTCGCGCTGAAGATCGCCGGGGTGGGCAAGGACGAGATCGCCCAGCGGGTCCAGGAGGCGGCGAAGATCCTCGACCTCGAGACCTTCCTGGACCGCAAGCCCAAGGCCCTCTCCGGCGGGCAGCGCCAGCGCGTCGCCATGGGCCGGGCGATCGTGCGCTCGCCGCAGGTGTTCCTCATGGACGAGCCGCTGTCCAACCTCGACGCCAAGCTGCGCGTGCAGACCCGCACGCAGATCGCCGCGCTGCAGCGACGGCTGGGGACCACGACGGTCTACGTCACCCACGACCAGGTCGAGGCGATGACGATGGGGGACCGCGTGGCGGTGCTGCGGGCCGGCGTCCTCGAGCAGTGCGACACGCCGCTGCGGCTCTACCAGGAGCCGGCCAACGTCTTCGTCGCCGGGTTCATCGGATCCCCCGGCATGAACATCGCGGAGTTCCGCCTGGACGACGGGCACGCCGTCCTCGGGCGGGCGCGCCTGCCACTGACCACCGCAGCCCTGAGCGCCCTCTCCGCGGAGGGGGCCGACCGCGTCGTCGTCGGCTTCCGGCCGGAGTCCCTCGACCTCGCCGCGGAGCAGGACCCCGGCGCCTTCCCCGTGGACGTCGGGGTGGTGGAGGAGCTCGGCTCCGACGCGTTCCTGCACGGGACGCTGCCCGAGCTCAGTGAGTCCTCGGGCCCGCTCGCCGAGAACATCGTCGCGCGGGTGGACCCCGCCCGGCCGCCCACGAAGGGGGAGCGGGTGCACCTGCGCATCCAGCCGGGCAAGGAGCACCTCTTCTCCCCGTCGACCGGACGCCGGATCACGGCCTGAGAGCCGAGCAGGAGGAGCAGCCGTGCAACAGCTCAGCACCGCGACCCTGACGTCCCTCGACGGCTCCCTGTCCGTGCCCTCCTACGACCGGACGCAGGTGCGGGCCGGGATCGTGCACCTGGGGGTGGGCGCCTTCCACCGGTCGCACCAGGCCATGTACGTCGACCGGCTCCTGGAGCAGGGGCAGGCGCGGGACTGGGGCATCTGCGGCGTCGGGGTGCTGCCCTCCGACCGCCGGATGGCCGAGGTGATGGCGGCCCAGGACTGCCTCTACACGCTCGTCGTCAAGCACCCCGACGGCGCCATGGAGCCGCGGGTCGTGGGATCGATCGTCGAGTACCTCCTCGCGCCCGACGACCCCGAGGCGGTCGTCGAGAAGATGGCGGCCGAGACGACCCGGATCGTGTCGCTGACGGTCACCGAGGGCGGCTACAACATCGCCGCGGTCACCGGTGAGTTCGACGCGACCCATCCCGACGTCGTCTCCGACCTCCGGCCCGGCGCCGCGCTGCGGACGTCGTTCGGCCTGGTCACCGAGGCGCTGGTGCGCCGGCGCGACCGCGGGCTCGCCCCGTTCACCGTCGTGTCCTGCGACAACATCCAGCACAACGGCGACGTCGCCCGCCGCAGCTTCGCCGCCTTCGCCACCCTGCGGGACCCGGAGCTCGGCGCGTGGGTCGAGCGCGAGGTGCCCTTCCCGAACTCCATGGTCGACCGGATCACCCCCGCGACCACCGACGACGACCGGGCCGAGGTGGCCCGGCGGTTCGGCGTCGACGACGGGTGGCCGGTGGTCTGCGAGCCCTTCACCCAGTGGGTGCTGGAGGACCGCTTCAGCCTCGGGCGCCCACCGCTGGAGGACGCCGGTGTCCAGATCGTCGACGACGTGGACCCCTACGAGCGGATGAAGCTGCGGCTGCTCAACGCCAGCCACCAGGGGCTGGCCTACCTGGGCCGCCTCGCCGGCTACCGGCTGGTCCACGACGCGGCGCAGGACCCGCTCTTCCAGGCGTTCCTGCTCGGCTACATGGAGGAGGAGGCGACCCCGACCCTGCTCCCGGTGCCCGGCATCGACCTCGACGACTACCGGCGGGAGCTCATCGCCCGCTTCTCCAACCCCGCCGTCCGCGACACGCTCGCACGGCTGGCCTTCGACGGCTCGGAACGGCTGACGAAGTGGCTGCTCCCGGTCGTCCAGGACAACCTCGCCGCGGGCGGCGAGGTGCGCCGGTCGGCCGCGGTCGTCGCCGGCTGGGCGCGGTACTCCGAGGGCGTGGACGAGCAGGGCGAGCCGATCGAGATCGCCGACCGGAGGCGGGAGTCGCTCAGGGCCGCCGCGCTCCGCCAGCGGCAGGACCCGCTCGCCTTCATCGCCGACCGGGAGCTGTTCGGGGACCTGGTCGACGACGAGCGGTTCACCACCCACTACCTCGCGGCGTTGACCTCGCTGTACGAGCACGGGGCCCGGGCCACCCTCGAGGCGCTGGTCGACCGGGGGCGGACGCCGTCGACCGCGCTGGGCAGCACCGGGCCCTGACGCCGGAGTCCGTCGCCGTCCGCCGGCGAGGTGGCGGTCGGGACTACGACGCGGTGCGCGCCGTCATGCCGCCGAGCGAGACGACGTGGTCCCCGGTCTGCTCGTCGACGTCGATGGCGTAGGTGGTCGGGTAGTAGGCAGTCTTCTGGAAGGCCAGGGGCTGCTTGAGTGGCTGTTCGAGGTCGGGCCCACTCATGAGGAACTCCGTGGTGATCATGGGCTCGTAGAAGGTGTGGCGGCCGTCCCAGCTGCCGTTGAGGACGATGTGCTGGAAGTCGTAGGTGCCGGGGACGAGGCTGGTGTCGCTGGCGTCGAACCAGTGCACGCCCATCCCTGGGACGGCCTGTGCAGCGACGGGCACATCCGGCGCGACCGCGTAGTCCTGCGGCACGTACTCGGCCTCAGGGAGGCGCTCGGCCTTGGCGGCGAAGTCGGGGTCCTCCGGGTTGATGGCGTGCATCGTCGCCATGTCGACCATGTCGAAGTGGAAGTCGAAGTGCGGCTTGCCGAACAACTCGACGGGGTCGTGCCCCTGGGGGTTCCAGTTCAGCATGACGTGGTCGAATGCGGTGGTCGCCGCCTGATCGGGGAAGTCGAGCATCAGCATGCGCCCCGATCCCGGCAGTCCCTCCAGGGCGGTGCTCGACAACCGCACGCCGACCTCGGTGGGTCGCTCGCCGTCCAGGGTGACGTAGGTCTTGGCATTCCCGTTCCCGAGCTCCTGGGATGGGCCGAAGACCGTGTCGCTGGAGCTGGCCGGCACGGGAGTGTCGGACCGCGCGCTCTCGGCACCGCAACCGGTGAGAACGGGCAGGGCTGAACAGGTGACAGCGGCAGTCAGTGCCGCGTCCCGGAGGAGTCGATGGACCCGCATCGTCCTTGCCTTTCCTGAGGGCGGCTCAGGCGGAGGGACCCGCGGCATCGCGCCGGCTCGGAGGAGACCCCGGAGCACGTGAGGTGGCCTCGAGGAGCCGGCGGTGGGCCGGTCGTCGACACGCCTGGTCGCTCGGTGTTCGGGTGAGTTACGCGGCGGCACGCTATGGGTGGGACGTCACCGCCGCGTCACTGCCGCCGTCCGCCATCGGAGTCGTCGCAGAGCCGCCGAGCGTGCTGGGCGCATATCCACCACCGGCCGTCCAACTCGACGAGTCAGGGCGGTCGGATCCCGCGGCCAGTTTCGTGTCCTGCCTCGCTCCCAAGGCGGTGATGCAGGGGTGATGACCCGATGACGCTCGCCGAGCAGGTTCGGGACACGTCGCACCGTCACTGCGGTGCTACCCCCTGATGCCGAGATGCGTGGTCCGCGGCCACCAGGCCCGCGCCGGTGCGCATGGCAGGCAACACGAGAGGAGACACGATGAACAAGGCAGCCAAGTCCCTCGGGGCGATCGGGGTCAGCGCGGCCGTTGTGCTCGGTCTGCCCGGTACTGCGTCGGCTGGGCTGAACACCGGCCAGAAGGACGCGTTCGTGGCACAGCACAACGAGTACCGCGCCGAAGTGGGCACCCCGCAGCTGGCCTGGGATGACACCGTGGCCGCAACGGCGCAGGCCTACGCCGACCACCTGCTGCCCACCGTGCAGAGCCAAGGCCTGGTCCACGACCCCAACACCCCGTACGGGGAGAACCTTTATTACGCCTGGCGTTCGGGGAGCGGCGCGACAGCACCCGACCCCCTCAACGCCATGGCCTCCTGGTACGGAGAGAAGGCCCTGTACGACGCCAAGCCCGAACCGGTGGCGAACCCCGTCCAGAAGTGGGGCCACTACTCACAGATGGTGTGGCGGAACACCAAGAAGGTCGGCTGCGGCGCTGCCAGCGGGTTCCAGAACGGTCGTTGGGACACCGTGGTCGTGTGCCGTTACGACCCGGCAGGCAACATCATCGGTCAGAAGCCGTACTGAGGTCATCCTGCGAACGTGGCCCTCGTCCTGGGCCACGTCCGCAGGATCTCCACCGTCCTGAGGCGACCCACAGCAAGGGTCACCGGTTGGCCACGCTGACCGTCTGTGAGGAGGCCGCGTACGCCCGCGCCGCCGAGCGCATGGACTACGTGTGGGCCCACGGCTCCGGCATCGACCGCTACTCCTGCTGAACCCGCCCCGTCGGGGCGGAGGCCCAGGACGCTGTGATTCCGGAACCTCGACCGGCGTTTCTGCGTGGAACACTGTCAGCGCAGGAGGCAGATGGCGCACCGAGGCCCGGGGGCGCCGGCCAGCCGACCGTCCGCCGTGATCAGCTCGCAGTCCAACCGCTCGGCCCGGGCCACGTAGCAGGCGTCGTAGGAGCTGACGTTGGCCCGCAACTCGACGGGGCGCCGCACCAGTCGTAGCGTCGGGACGCGCTCTAACTGCAGCTGCTGCAGATGCCCGACGGCAGCCTCGAAGCGCTGGTCGCTCAGCGTGCGCGCCAGCCAGCGCCTGCGCAGCACCGACACGGTCTCGACGTCGACCAGATCGGGCGCGGTGACCTGATCGGCGGCGCGCAGCTCACCGCGGGCGGCCTCCCCGGCCGCCTGGTCGTCGGCGAGGGCGTTGGCCAGGACGGAGGCGTCGACGACGATCACCGTGCCCGGACTGGACGCTCAGCGTCGCGAGCGTTCCTCGTCCAGGTCGGCCACGGCCGCCTGCAAGCCGACGCGACCGCCGTGCTGGGCCTCGACCTCGTCGAGGACCTCGCTGATCGAGCATTGTTCAGCGAGGTGACGCAGCTCGACAGCGAGGTACTGCTGCAGCGACTGGTGGCGGCGCTCGGCTTGGCGCTGGAGAGCGGCGTGCACGTCCTCGGGGACATCACGGACCAGAACATGCGGCATGCTTGCATAATGTTTACATCAGCCGATTGCCGCAAGGAGCCGCCGTCTTGGACTTGTAGCTGTTGCCGAAAATCGTGACTTGGAAGGAGCCGTCAGACAGTCGCTAGTGCGCCTTGACCATTACGCTGGCCTTGCGTCGCAGGGTACGGAGGTAGGTGCTGTGGTTACGCATCGGCTGGACTCTGCAGCGGATTGCCGTTCTCGTGGAAGTTGCCGACATGATGTAATCGGTCGTCGGACGTTTCGTCAAGCCGGGCTGAGACTCGATGACGGATCCATCGCGGTACTGATAGGACGTTGCGAAAGTAGGTCGTCGGAGGCTGTTCCGCCCTGACGGTTCGGCGCAGCCTGTCGAGCATGTCCTTGTCGGCGTCTTCCCCGCCGTCTCGGCTGATCAGTGACGAGCTGTGAGCGCTGGTCGAGCCGCTGATACCTCCGCAGCCACCGGCGGGGCACGGTTGCACCGGCCGCCCGCGGGTCTCCGACCGGGATGTGCTCGAGGGCATCGCCTTCGCGCTCTCCACCGGCATCGGCTGGACCAAGCTGCCGGCCGAGCGGGGCTACGGGTCGGGCTGGACCTGCTGGCGGCGGATGCGTGAATGGGCCGAGGCCGGCGTGTTCGACCGGGTGCACCAGGCTGTGCTCGACCGCCTGGGCGAGCAGGGCGAAGTGGATTGGTCGCGGGCGAGCCTGGACTCGGTCAGCGTCCGGGCGAAAAGGGGGGCGAGCTGACCGGCCCGAACCCCACCGACCGGGGCAAGGCCGGTAGCAAGTACCACCTGCTCGTCGACGCGCACGGGCTACCGCTCAACGTGCTGGTGTCGGCCGCGAACCGACACGACAGCCTCTTCGTCGAGCCGATCCTCGACTCGATGCCGGCGATCAAGCGCGGCGGCCGCGGCCATCCCCGTCGGCGCCCGGCCAACCTGCACGGCGACAAGAACTACGACATCCCGCGGGTCCGCCGCTACCTGCGCCGCCGCGGCATCACCGCCCGGATCGCCGCATCGGGGTCGAGTCCGGCGCCCGGCTGGGCCGGCACCGCTGGGTGGTCGAGCGCACGCTGGGCTGGCTGCTGTCCTACAAACGCCTGGCGCTGCGCTACGACCGCACCGCCACGACGATCACCGCCCTGGCCCGACTCGCCGTCACGCTGATCTGCGCCCGTCACCTTCCGAGCGACTAATGCAACATCCTCTGAACGAGATTCAAGGCGGTCACCGGCCCAGCTACTCGACAAGCAGAGGTCCGCCCTGCGCGTCAAGGAGGTTGACCTCGAGATAGCTCGCGAACAGCGCAAGCTGGCCGAAATTGAGGTCGAGGGCTTTGAATGCCGCCGGCTCGCTTGGCAGGACTCCAGCTCCGCGTGGGACCATCAGGGACCTGCGATCCACCGATCAAGGAAGTGGCATCATGAAGCGGACCATCATCTGGACCTCGATAGTCGGCGCCGTCGTGGCACTTATCCTGGTTGTCACGGCCGTCAGTATGTCGGCATCCGGCTTCCGGCTCGACGTGGAGCGCTGGGTGCTCATCGGCGCCTTCCTGGTCGTCATCTCCATGGCGACTACCGTGATGGTGTCGGTGCTCAACACGCTCAAGGATGTCCGGCAACAGACGGCTGGAAGCAGCGCCGGAGACGGGACTGGGAACGACAGCGGGGACAATAGGTCCGGCAAATCCTAGGTCTTGTTCGATAAGTCGCGAAGCTGCATGTCGATGCTGGTGATCTGCACAGTGGCGTCGTAGCGAACGGCGAGCCCGTCGTACCGGGGTGGCGAAGCCACGGTGGTGCCGTGGGGCGGTTGGGGCTCGAACCCACGACCCAGGGATTATGAGTGCAGATTATGAGTGCATACGCACCGTGCGCTGTGCTCAGCTGGGAAGAAGCAGGTCGCGCGAGAGCGTAGGTCGTCGAATACTCGGGTCAAGCGCAAAGCTCGCAGAACTACGCAGCGTGACTTCTTACTTGCTGGGAACGGCTCCCGGATGAGGCATCCCGCGGGCGCCGCGGACTTGACTCTTCGACGAGAGGTCGAGTCGACCGCGCGGTCCGTGAGGAGCGCATGGATGGCGTGGCATCAAGGGAGCGATCGGACGCTGACCGCGGCCAGCCTGGGCCACGGCCGTGCGCCCGGCGGTACCGACACCGCGACCTGGGACTGATGGCCGACCTCGGTGGCTGCGCAGCCGTGGCGCGTCCGCTGACTGGCGTCGTGGCCAAGGCGGTCACCAAGGGCTACCACCTCATCGCGCTGCCGGTGTCGGCGAACCGGCTACTGGTGCGGCCGGCTGGGGGGTCAACCTGGGCAGCCCCCCATCGCCGCGCAGCTGGGGCTCGTGGACCCGGCCGCCCGCGCGGCTAGCGGAGGAGCACGGCAGCACCGCAGTCCCGTCGGGTGACGTCGACGGCGGGTGGCGACGTCGCGTCCATCCTGGCGCAGGTTCGACCCCGGTCGACGCCGCCGCCGGCGCCTGACGGTGACTCCACCGACGAGGAAGTCCCACACTGCATCCCAGACCCGTCACCGGCCTGTCGCGCCACCGGAGAGCAGCCCGGCGGTGAGAGTCCTGGGCCACTGCAGCCTTGATGATCTCTGCACAGCCTTGATCTCCGCACAGCGTGGGCTGCTGAGCTTCGCGCCGTCGACGTTCCGTCTCAGGGGATCTCGTACTGCAGGTGATCCCAGTTCGCCATGGATCGGAGGAAGTCTCGCGTCAGGTTGACGCGCTGCTCTGCCGCCCATTCGGCCAGTGCCGACGAGTCGAGGATCTGGCGTACAGGCCTCACGCCGTCGATTTGTGACAGGACCGCTCCCTGAAAAGTATCGAGCTCCACCCTGTGAAAGCTGCGTTTGACCAGTGTGGAGCGCTTGGGCGGCGCGTTGCGGGACGTAAACTCCTGCCCAGTCAGTATCTGGATCGGGCGACGCAGGCTAGGAACGTAGTCGATCCAATCGTCTCCGCTGAAGTCGAGTGTGAAGTCGGCCCGGGGCCGGTCGATGTGGCAGGCGAGGAAGAAGTGCCGTGCCACATACTGGCCGATCAGCTCCGCGACCCGCCACTGGTCCGTTAGCGGAAGCGTCTGCATCCGCTGCAGGAGCGGATCTCGTTGATCTGCTATGTACGCGGACATCGTGTAGTCCAGGTTGTCCAGCCAGGCCTGGAACTGTAAGCCTCCGTCTTCAACAAGCCTCAGGACCTCAGGCACCGTATAGGCTCGGTCCTGGGGGTGCAGGAAAGTGTCGACGAGGCCCGCATCGAACCCCAGGTCAGGTGCACGGTAGGACTTGAACGCGTGCCACGGCGGGATCCGGGTCAACGTGTGCTTAATCATCTCCACTCCGGCAGCATCCTGTTGCAACCCCAGCAGTCGGAATGCCTCTTGCAGCATGTACACGCCTGCACGCGGGTGATAGCCGTAGACCATGAGACTCATCACGCCGTGCGGTCTCAGCGCGTCGCGCAACCGGCACAGGCCGGCCGCGGGATCGGGGAGGTGGTGCAGGACCCCAGTGCAGATGATCAGATCGAAGGTCTGCCCGAGTGATGCAAGCTGCTCGAGGCCCAGGTGGTGCAACTGAAGATTGTTGAGGTCGTGCTTCTCCTTGAGAAAGTGCTGATGTGCGAGTGAGGCCCGCGAGACATCGACACCCACCACGCGTGAGTCTGAATTGATCAAGGCGAAGTAGGCTGCTTGGTTGGCCCCGCAACCGGCGATGAGGATGTCGAGGCTCTCCGGCTCGATCCTCCGGGGCCAGAGCTTCCGGCGATACAGGGATGGGTCGCTCAAGTCGAAGTAGTCATCATGGGCGACCGCCTCGGCCATGTCCGTGACGGGGTCCGGATAGACCCAAGATTCATACTGCGCTGCAACAGGGTCGTTCTCTCGGACCATGATGACTCCTGTCGGCTGCCGAACTGGCGGCGCTTCGGGCATGCTCGGCGAGGGTTTGTAGAGCGAGGACTCCGTGACAGACGGTCGGGTGATTTCTCCCCTCGTTGAGTATTTCGTCGCTGTCCTTGGCGTGCAACGCGTGTGCTGCCATACGGAGCTCGGCGGGATCCATCACCAGACGGGTCGGACATCGTGTGTTCCGGTTCTGCCGTTCGTCGGCCTGCGATGGTCCCGTGCCGACCGACACTTCCAGCTTCGTCGGCCAGCAAGGCGCATCAGGTCTTGTCCCTGGCAGCCTTCGACGAGCCGGCGGTCGCGAACGTGTGAGACCGGTGGGGTGGAGGTTCTCTCCTCCGGCTCCTGCCGCTCGTCGTTCGAGCCCGCAGGTAGTGACGCAGTGCATCAGGAGTCTAGGCGCCGAAGAGCGGCGCGAGACCGTCATCCGCCCATGGCGGTTGCAACGTCATGGTCGAAGCCCAGTCCTCGACCATAATCCGATCAGCTCACTGGCAAGCATCCCGACATCGGGGAACAGCCGGATCGCAGCGTCCCGACGGTTCTCGAAGGTTCCAGCGGCGCGACGGGAGCAGCATGGCGAGTTCATCCTCGGTGATGACCGGGACTGGCTGCTCAGTACTGCCGTCGCACTCGTCCGCTCCATTGGCGAGCGGGGGACCTCGCCGTCCTGGAGGAGCGAGCCGAAGAGCTGCTGCGGTCAGCGGTGGTACTCGGCCGCGGTTGCCGGCGACAGCCGGTCGATGAGGTCGGCCAGACAGGACTCAGCATGCTTTCGGGCGATGTGGCTTACGTCGGCGGGCACGCCTCCTGGTCGAGGTCGTCCGCGCGGGTGTGCCTATGATCAGGTATGAGGCCATCGTGGGCTGCGGTCCATGGCCCGCAGGTGCCTGCGCCAGTCCTCGAGGAGGGACCGGACCCCTGCAACAGCGACGACTAGACGCGCGATGTCGCGCCGCAGCGAGCCAGCTATTCCTCCGCGTCAGCGCTGTGCGAAACCATCTCGTCTGTTGCTCCGGACGTTCCTGCGGATAGGGGGACTGCGGAGGGGCGGGTGGGGCTCGAACCCACGACTCAGGGATTATGAGATATTCCGGGGCGCCTTTCTGACCTGCACGATTATCATCAACTTGGCTACTGAGCTGCGCTTTCACCGTTGACGATGAATGGCTGTCGACGGCCCGAAACGGCCCTTTTGTGGGCATCGTGTGGGCACGACTTACGACCTCGTGCATGGTTAGCCGCGGGCCGTAGCAGACTTGTTCGGGGCCAGGTTGATCACGCGGCGGTGCCGGCCGGTAAGACCCTCGGTAAACGGTGGAGCGGTTCGGGTCGTGGGGCTCGTTCCTGGCTGGAGACCAGTCCGGCGACCGCGGGAAAGATCGTGTCCAGGTGCTCGCGTCGACCGAGGTGGCGAGACAGGGCTCGCCAGTTCTTCAGGTGGCTGATGCCGTGCTCGACGCGGATTCGCCTGGACGTGTGAGCCCGGCGTTCGGCCTCGTGTGCCGCGGCGACGGCGGGGAAGACCGGGATCTGGTTCCTCCGCCGGTGCGGCCGCGGGGTGATGACCGCACCGGCGGTCTGCGCGCTGAGCCCCTGATAGCCGGTGTCGGCGAGCAGCGTCACGCCCGGAGTGCGGGCCAGCAGTTCGACCAGGCCGGCCTGGCGGACCTGGGTCAGGTCATGGAGGGAGCCCGGGCGGGTCTGTCCGCAGAACAGCAGCCGCCCGGCGGCATCGGTGAGGACCAGCGCCTTGACGGTGTTGGCCCGGGCCTTTCCCGAGACGAACCGATGGCGGCCGGCCCGATGGGCCGCCGGGCGGCGCACCCGGACCTCCGTGGCATCCAGCAGGCCGACCCGCCCGCTGGCACCCAGGTGGGCGACCACATCGGCCAGCGTGCGCAGCCGGAGCCCGCCCTCGACGGTGCAGCCGCGCTCGGCCAGCAGCGGGCCGACCTCCCCGACCGCGCGGGTGATCGTCGAGCGGGACACCCCGAACCAGCAGGCCAGCACGTCATGGGTGACCCCGTGGCGCAGATGGACCAGGGTGGCCAGCAGCCGGTCGAGGAACACCAGCCGGTGGCCGGGCGCCGGCGCCGACCGCCCGCCGGCGCGGCCGATCGGCCAGCCGCGCGTCCTGGCGTGCCTGCCAGCGCGGTCCCAGCTCGGCGACCAGCTCGGCCAGGACCTCTCGAGACAGTCCGGTCACCCGGCGATCGGCGACAGCGGCGGCACGGGGAAGAGTGCTCGACACATCACGACCCTGCCCGTCCTGCCCACAGCACGGTCAAGTCGTCGGGCTAACCATGCACGAGGTCGTTAGAGATCGTTTCAAGATGAGCTCGGCGCGCCTCCTGCGGGCACTGGGTGAGCCTGCCGAGGCTGTGGTGGGTGACGAGGAGCTCGTGCCCGATGGGCTGTGGGAGCGGGTCGCCCCACTGCTGCCGCCGCGGAAGCCACGCCGACACCGCTATCCGGGTCGGCGGCCGATCGATGACCGTGCCGCGCTGGCCGGGATCGTGTTCGTGCTCAAGACCGGCATCACCTGGAACCAGCTGCCCACGTCCCTGGTCGGCTGCTCCGGGGTGACCTGCTGGCGGCGGCTACGCGATTGGACCGAGGCCGGCGTGTGGCCGGCCCTGCACGGACAACTGCTGGACCAGCTGCGCGCCCTCGATGAGCTGGACCTGGACCGCTGCGCGGTCGACGGCTCCCACATCCGGGCGCTCAAAGGGGGGACCACGTCGGCCCGTCCCCGGTCGACCGCGGCCGGCCCGGCTCCAAGCACCACCTGATCTGCGACGCCGGCGGCATTCCGCTCGCGGTCAGCCTGACCGGCGGCGACCGCAACGACGTCACCCAGCTCATCCCGCTGGTCGATGCCGTCCCACCGATCCGGGGTCGACGCGGACGCCCGCGCCGGCGACCGCGGGAGCTGTTCGCCGACCGTGGCTATGACCACGACATCTACCGCCGGCAGCTCCGCGCTCGCGGCATCACTCCGCGCATCGCCCGCCGCGGCGTCGCCCATGGCTCCGGCCTGGGGCGCCAGCGGTGGGTGGTCGAGCGCAGCTTCGCCTGGCTGCACGCCTTCAAGCGGCTCCGGACCCGCTACGAACGCCGCGCTGACATCCACCTCGGGCTACTCCAGCTGGCCTGCGCCCTGATCTGCTACCGGCAACTGGCTGTCGTTCTGAAATGAGTTGTTATACGCATACAGGCAGGGGTATCTAACCCATGAGGTGCCGCCGGAGCCGTCGGGGTCACTTCTCCTGGGTATGGCCGGCCGGATTTGGCGACCTCACGATGGGCACCGCCTGTTGCGCTGAGCTCTAGGAAGTGGGTCAGGCTCTGCACCGCCCTGGGTTCAGTGGAGGCTCGGTTCTGCCGGGAGGTCCTCGGTGAGGCCGGCGATCGAACGGTAGTAGGCGTCCTCGAACTCGACCGGTGGGATGTCGCCGCAGGCGCTGTGAAGGCGTCGGTGGTTGGAACCAGTCGACGTACTCCAAGGTGGCCAGCTCGACGTCGTCGAGGCCCTTCCACGGGCCGCGGCGGCGGATCAGCTCGGTCTTGTAGGGACCGATCAGGGACGCGACGACGTCGAGCTCGCGACGCTGGAGTGGGTCGACTGGCACAACAACCGCCGGCTGCACACCGCCTGCCACGACCTGACCCCGGTCGAGTACGGGCAGGTTTTCTACGGTCAACACCCCGCCCAGCAGACGGTCGGGGTCTCACAACCTGAGTTTCCGGACTCGCCGGGGCGGTTCAGCACCGTTCGGACGACCGCCCGTACCACCGGGCGTTTCGACTGCGCCGCCGTCCGATCGGCCCACCCACGGCAGGCGACCTGGAACTGGTTGAGGAAGAGTTGCCGGAGACCGGTGCCGGTCAGGCGCTGGTGAGAACCTGCTACCTGTCCGTCGATCCCACCACTCGGGTCTGGATAAGTGACTACCGCGTCTACATGCCACCTGTACCGCTCGGCCAGGTCATGCGCGGCGTCGGCATGGTCAGGTGATCGAGTCCCGCCGAGACGACCTGCCCGCAGGCACCCTCGCTGGCTGGTGGTGCTGGCAGCAATCAACACCGTGGCCAGCCTTTTACTACCTGCGCTGGATCACGGCCGGCACGGCAGGGGCGTCCGCTCCCGCTGACACCGGGACGAGCGGTGGTCGCACGAGTGTGGGGACGACACGACAGTTGGAGTCGCGGCCAGCGCTGGTCCTGCACACAGCGGCCGTCGCCTCGATCGCTCTCGGCATCGGCTCAGGACTGTGGTTGGCCCTCGTCCTGCCTGCCTGACCGTTGGGAACGACACGGGGCAGGAGTCTCGCTGCCCTCGGGATGTGTCGCAAGGTCGAACCGCGTCGATCGGATGGCATCAGCCGTCGTGCTGGGACAGCCGACCTCACGGTCTCGGGCATGCTGAACGTACGGCCGAGACAGCGGTCGTGAGCCGGCGGGCCGAACGGCTACAGGGCGAGCAGTGCGGTCGGGGTGTGACCGATACCACACGTTCGGGATCCGCAACTCCGAGGGTTACTGAATTCTCTGGTAATGGGTCTTGAGGATGGGCGGGCGCCCCCTGTGGGCTTCCCCCGGCGTCACGTAGCGCCTCACGTATCAAGACCACGGAGGAACCGATGAACCTGAAGCGCGCACTCGTCCTGGCCGGCACGTCGGGCGCGATGATCCTGACGGGCGTCGCCGCGCCCGGTCTGGCGAACGCGTCGGAGACCAGTCAGTCGTACTCGTACGACTACGGCGACAAGGACGAGGACAAGGCCAAGCACGACCACGACGACAACGGAAAGCACGACCACGACCACGACGAGGACAAGGACAAGGACAAGGACAAGGACAAGGACAAGGACAAGGACAAGGACAAGCACGACCACGACGACAACGGCAAGGAGGACAACGGCAAGGAGGACAACGGCAAGGAGGACAACGGCAAGGAGGACAACGGCAAGGAGGACAACGGCAAGGAGGACAACGGCAAGGAGGACAACGGCAAGGAGGACAACGGCAAGGAGGACAACGGCAAGGAGGACAACGGCAAGGAGGACAACGGCAAGGAGGACAACGGCAAGGAGGACAACGGCAAGGAGGACAACGGCAAGGAGGACAACGGCAAGGAGGACAACGGCAAGGAGGACAACGGCAAGGAGGACAACGGCAAGGAGGACAACGGCAAGGAGGACAACGGCAAGGAGGACAACGGCAAGGAGGACAACGGCAAGGAGGACAACGGCAAGGAGGACAACGGCAAGGAGGACAACGGCAAGGAGGACAACGGCAAGGAGGACAACGGCAAGGAGGACAACGGCAAGGAGGACAACGGCAAGGAGGACAACGGCAAGGAGGACAACGGCAAGGAGGACAACGGCAAGGAGGACAACGGCAAGGAGGACAACGGCAAGGAGGACAACGGCAAGGAGGAGGCCAAGCACGACCACGACGGCAAGGACAACGACAAGCACCACCACGGCCACAAGCACTGAGGGAGCGGAGACGCGAGCGTCCCTGCCGTGACGGCTGACCTAGCCGATTCCGAGGCCCTGGGAGCTCCGCTCCCGGGGCCTCGGCATGAGCAGTGCCTGACGGATAGCCATACCGGCAGGACCGGGGTCGGGCTGCACGACGCGACACACGGTCTGCCTGGTCTCCGTGTGGGGACGTCTCGAGGCCGCCGGGGTGGGGTCCCACCCACACCGGTCCAGCGGTCAGTCCAGCGGTCCGGTGGTGACGCCCACCTCCTTCCCGTCCGGCACCGCCTCCGGGGCCGCCGGCAGCAGCAGGGTGAACACGGGTGGAGCCGTCCGAGACAGGGTGAGCCGGCCCTGCTCGGCCTCGGCGAGCCGTCAGGCCAGGTGTAGTCCCATCCCGTGCCCGTCGTGCCCTTCGGTCCGTCTGCCGAAGATTGCCTCCGTTGGACCCGGGCCCTCGTCGGAGACGTCGAGCGCCACGGCCCGGAGGACTCCCGGACAGTGATGGTGACAGTGCCGCGGCCGTGGGGTGGTGGCGTCCGGCGCCGAAGACCAAGGCCTCCACGAGCTTGTCGAAGACCACCGCAGCATCGATGCGAGGCCGGTGGCAACCCAGCGGATAAACGACATGCCGGACCGGCAGCAGGGTCAGAAACTGCTCGCGCAGCGGGTCAAGGATGCAGGATGGGTCGGCAGGCACGAGGCGTCCAGAACTCATGGAGCGTTAGCACCTTCGCGAGCGTGGCCCTTGTGCCTGCGCCGCTCTTACGACCTCGTGCATGGTTAGCCCGACGGCTCGACCGTGCTGGGGTGCAGGACGGGGCAGGGTCGTGGTGTGTCGAGGACGCTGGCCCGAGCCGCGGCTGTTGCCGATCGCCGGGTGACCGGGCTGTCCCGGGAGGTCCTGGCTGAGCTGGGACCGCGCTGGCAGGCGCGCCAGGACCGCGCGCCTGGCCGATCGGCCGCGCCGGCGGGCGGTCGGCGCCGGCGCCCGGCCACCGGCTGGTGTTCATCGACCGGCTGCTGGCCACCCTCGTGCACCTACGCCACGGGGTCACCCACGACGTACTGGCCTGCTGGTTCGGGGTGTCCCGCTCGACCATCACCCGGGCGGTCGGAGAGGTCCGCCCGCTGCGGGCCAAACGCGGATGCACCGTCGCTGACGGGCTCCGACTGCGCACCCTGGCCGACGTGGTCGCCCACCTCGGCGCCAGCGGGCGGGTCGGCCTGCTCGATGTCACCGAGGTCCGCGTGCGCCGCCCCGCGGCGGGTCGGGCGGGGCGGCATCGGTTCGTCTCCGGCAAGGCCCGCGCCAACACCGTCAAGGCGCTGGTGATCACCGACCGCGCCGGGCGGCTGCTGTTCTGCGGACAGACCCGGCCGGGCGCAATCCATGACCTGACCCAGGTCCGCCAGGCCGCCTGGTCGAGCTGCTGGCCCTCACCCCGGGCGTCACCCTGCTCGCCGACGCCGGCTATCAGGGCCTGAACGCGCAGACCGCCGACGCGGTCATCACTCCGCGGCCAGCCCGGCGGAAGAACCAGCTACCGGTCCCGCCCGCCCTCGCCGCGGCGCACGAGGCCGGACGCCAGGCCCACTCCGCACAGCGGATCCGCGTCGAGCACGGCATCGGCCACCTGACGAACTGGCGAGCTCTGTCTCGTCACCTCGGCCGACGCGAGCACCTGAACAGCATCCTGCCCGCGGTCGCCGGACTGGTCTCCAGCCAGGAACGAGCCCCCCGACCGGACCAGCTGCACCGCCCACTGAAGGCTCTCCCGGCCGGCATTACGAAGTGAGCGACCCGCCCCTGACCAGGTCAACGATCGCCCGCCGCCAACCATGCACGAGGTCGTAAGCCTGGGCTTGATCCGCGCACTCGCCGATCGCAGTGTGTAGCCGGCGGAACCTGTCGACGTTGGTCCGCTGCTGGGTCCACGCGCGGTACAGAGCGCCGATGTGCTGGGTACCGCGTCTTGTTTCCGTGAGCACAGGCTGGGAGCTGTCGGCGGTGACGGGCTGGGCGCGGTTGACACCACCGACGCGACCCCGTCCCCGAGGCTGTAGCGCTCGATGAACGCTCCACCCCTGGGACCACTGGCTTCGACGAGGACGCAGGACGCGTCAAGCCGCACCACCTGGCCGCTGCTCTACCGCCGCCCGCTGAACTCCGCACCGGACTGGATTGTCACGGTGTCACCGGGGGTGAGGTTGGAGAGTCGATCGGCAGTGAGCCGGTTGTCGACACCCACGACTGCGAATGGTCCATGAGCAGGTTCCAGCGGAAGGAGTGTCAGCGGCTGCACGTGGCGCCTTCACCCGCCACGCCTGACCAGTGGCTTCTCCTGGCCTAGTGACACGCCCGACCACCAGCTAGCCAGGGCGATCGCATGGATTCCCCCCGTGCGAGTTCCCTGGCTGGTCTGAAAGCCCTTTACGCGGTGGCCCCGCCGTTCGGGCCCGACACGACGGTGACCTCCGACACCAGCCAGTTCCGCCACTCCAGGGGACTGCCCCAAGCCATCCAGGGGACTGCCCAAGCCAGCTGGCGAAGACGATGTGCCTTGATGACCACGTGACGCGGAGGTGACGTTGCGGTGACGCTCGGATCTTAGGGTCGCCACCGCAGGCCCGAACCGCCACTACTCTTCCTGATCGCTCAGGAGGAAGTTTCTAGTGAGGGAGTGGACAATGCACAGGCCGTCAATTCAGCGCGCACTCGCGCGCACCGCTACCGTCGCAGCTCTAGCCGCCGCGGTTACGGTTCCTACGCTGGGCAGTGCTCCGGCGTTCGCTTCTCCCGATCGCCATTGGGTTTACGACAGCAGCTACCACTCCAGGGGTGAGTGTAGGGACGCCGGCCGCTCGGACAGTCAGCGTCGCGAGTGGTGGTGCGACCGTGACGACCACGACCGCAACTGGTGGGACCTGTACTACTGGGAGAGCAGCTCCTGATTCCCCGTCCAACGCGGCCACCGCCACGGCATTCATAGTCCACACACCTTCGATGCTGCGCGGTGGCCGCCCCGTCAGTGGCCAGCCGCTATACGCCGTGACGATTTACGACTGCAGCACTAGGCAAGCACCCCTTTGCCCAGCTCAACCCGCCTGACCGCCGACCAGTCGGCTTGGTCGGGTGCAGCATATCGGTGCGTTAAACCTGCTCCGACCCTATTGGCCACAATCCAGCGGGCGGCTGAACAGGTGGTTGCTCACCACCAATATCTTGGTGAGGTGGGCGCCCTCCGAAGTATCCGCGATCCACGAGGCACGAACCTCACGGCCGCGCTCGTCCCTCTTGGCTCATGTTCTTCGTCCGGTATCGGGTCGTGGAGACCCCAGTCCCGGAATTGGACTACTGGCCGGGGTCGCCGGATGAGTTCGACTTCCGCGTCAGTCTGCCGGCGCACGCCTTCACGTCCTCAGCCCGCGTTGTGTGAGTGTCGTGGCAAATAAACCTCGTGGGTCGGATCGCCGAGGAGAGCGGAGGAGAACAGTCGCTGGTCCGCTACGAGCGCTGTGCGGGATTCCTTCGTCGTCCTCTTTCCTTACCGTGCAGGTGAGAGGCTTGTTGTGGGGCGGGTGGGGCTCGAACCCACGACTCAGGGATTATGAGTGCTCACGCACTGTGCGCTGTGCTCACCTGCGTCTCTGCAGCTCGGGCGCCAGCGTAAGACGTCGAGTACTCGGGTCTTACACGGACTGCTCAACCGACCTGCACCCGCCCAAGCGGCACCGTCCGCGAGTGCTGGCAGGTAGTGGCGCGTGGCGTCCAGTGAGCTCCTGTGGGGCCGGCCGGGAGCCGTGGACGCTCCGCGCTCCGCCTCCTGGCCTGGAGGTCCATCTCGACAGCTGGAGCAGTCCGATCATCTGGCCTGAGGCGTGTCGGCGCGGCCCCGTGCGATGCGTCGAAAGGACGCCGCACGCTCATGACGATCTCACTTCCTGAGCTTGAGGGAGCCCTCGTCACGGACGAGGCAACGCTCGCCGCTTGCGCACGCGACTACGGCCGCGTGGTGCACCGCAGGCCCTCTGCAGTGGTCCGGCCGGCCTCGGTGCACGACGTGAGGGAGGCACTGCGGTCCTGCAGCGACCAGGCGCTCCCGGTCGTCGCGCGCGGTCAGGGGCACAGCACGGCTGGACAGGCCCAGGTGGAGGGCGGGCTGGTCATCGACATGTCCACGCTGGACGACATCGGTCCCGTACAGGACGGTCGAGTGCGGGTGCAGGGCGGCGCGACATGGAGGCAGGTGCTGAGCAGGACCGTTCCGCTCGGCTGGTCGCCGCCGGTCGTGACCGGCTACACCGGGCTGTCGGTCGGCGGCACGCTGTCGATGGGCGGCATCGGCGCGGCCAGCTTCCGGCACGGTCCCCAGGTGGACAACGTCCTCGCGCTGCAGGTCGTCACCGGTGAGGGCGAACTCGTCACCTGCTCACCCAGCGAGCACCCGGAGCTGTTCTCCGCCGTCCTGGGCGGTGCTGGCCAGTACGGGGTGATCGTGGAGGCCACGCTGGCGCTCGTGCCGGTCGCCCCCCGGGCCCGCTACCACCTGCTCGGGTACGACGACGCGGACGCCTTCTTCGCCGATCTGCGGACGCTCACCACGCGGGACCGGGTCGATGGGATCTACGGGCAGGTCCTGCCGGGTGCGCAGGGAGGCTGGTCGTACCTCCTGCACGCGGTTCAGTTCTTCTCATCGACGTCCAGCGACTCGGCAGTGCTGGCCGGGCTGCGCAGCGCCCCTGGGGCCCGCACCGTCATGGACTTGGACACGCCTTCCTTCTTCACCGTCGTCGACGAGCAACTCAAGGCTCTCGGACTGACTCACCTCCCGCGGGTGTGGAGAGACGTCTTCCTCCCCGGCTCCTGCATCGAGGCCTTCGTCGCTGACGCGCTGGCCGAGCTGACCGCCGAGGAGCTCGGGCCGGCCGGCTTCGTGCTGCTGTTCCCCATCCGCAACGCCGCGCGGCCCTACGCGCTGCGCCTGCCCGAGGAGGAACAGGTCGTCCTCTTCGACATCTGCACCTCTGGCTCACTGGAGGATCCGGACTACGTGCCGACCCAGCTCCACAAGGCGCGTGAGATGTACGAACGAGCCCGCGCCCTGGGCGGAACGCTCTACCCCATCGGCAGCACGCCAATGACCAGGGACGACTGGCGTGCCCACTACGGGCCGGCCCACCAGGCCCTGCGCAGAGCGAAGGAGGAGTGCGACCCGGCGAGAATCCTGACGCCCGGTGCCGGGATCGTCTGATCGGTATCGCGTGATGACGTCGAGCAGCACGCCGGATCGAACCAGAGTGCACGATATGGCCGGGGTTGCCGGCTGGTGCACTGGACCATGGCGCGGCCGGGGGCTCCTCTCGTTCGGCGCTGTCGGCCGATCGGGTCGATGAGATCCTCGAGGTCCACTGGTCCTGCTCGGCCCCTCGGGGAGCGTGGAGCTGCCAGCCGCCGCGGCTCAGGTCCACGGCGTGCGCACAGGGGTGGAGGATCCCGAGCATGACCCAGCCGGAATCCCACCCGTCCTCACCCACCGCCGAGGGGACCTCGTTGACGTGTCGGGATCCGCCAACCGTGCCCGCCGGGCCGTCGAGGACCACGGAGACGTCCTGGCAGTGGTGGGGATGCTGCGCGGGCAAGGGCGGACCGACGCCAGGCCCGGGCCCGCGCCGCCCACTACCGCCCCGAGGGCAAGCGCCACCGTAGGTGCCGTAGTACTAGCCACTGCAGGTGACCGGGGCCAGCGCGGTGCGCAGCCGGGTCAGTAGACGGGCGCGGGTCGGGCCGATGCTGCCCACCGGCATGCCCAGCCGCGCACCGATCTCCTCGTAGCTCAACGGCGGTGACGCGACCAACAGCTCGAGCAGCCGCTGGTGCCGTTCGGGCAGCTCGCCCACCGCCTGACGGACCAGGGCCATCCGCTCCTGCCGCAGGACCTGCACCTCCGGGTCGCCCAACCGTTCCGCGGACTGCTCGACGACCGTGCCGGACTCGTGCTCCCACGGGTCGAACGGGCACTCGCGGCCGGCTCGACGGACGGTCTCCAGGCAGGCCCGGCGCGCGGTCGTCTGCAGCCAGCCGGCCAGCCGCTCGGGGTCCCGAAGGGCGTCGAGGTGTTCCACGAGGCGCAGCCACGTCGTCTGGACGGCGTCGGCGGCCTGCGCGTCGCTGAGCCGGTATCCGCGGACCACCGACCACAGCAGGCGGCCGTACCGGTTGACGATGGCACTCCAGGCGAGCTCATCGCCGGCTGCGGCCCGCTGCACCAGTAGCGCGGTGGGCTCGTGGCCATCGGCCCTGAGAGTGGTGTTCTCGCGGTCGTGCGCCGCGCCGCCCGGAGGAACCCACCCGGATCCCCGGGTCGTCTGGCGCCTGACCGGGGACATCGGCCCCGGAGCCGGTTTTCCCGATCGCGGACGGGATGCCAACTCCACGGTCCGAGCGGTGCCGTCCGGGAGCCGCGACACGGAGGGCGGCTGCCCCTGGCGGGGGGTGGACGGCGACAGGGTCGCGACCATCGGGTCCTCGTCTCGTCGGCGCCGCCTGTGCGGCGCGCTGGCCGTGTCCCCGCCGTCGGATCCGCTCACCGAGTCGTCCGCTGACGACCGCGGCGGGCCTGCGATCCGCAGTGGCGCAGCGCTGCTTCCGGGAGTCGGGAGCAACCACCCCGCTGGACGCGGTGGGTCTGCTGTCAGGCCCAGCCGGTGGGCCGGGCCGGTCAGGCGGCCGGGCTGAGTCTCGGCTCGGGCCGACGGGCGGCGTCGGTCACCAGGGTCAGGACGCAGGCGGTGGCCCGGCCGGCTTCCCGGGCGGCGATCTGGCGGCCGAGATGCCAAGCGGTGCAGTCCGCGCAGTAGGCCATCCACCGGTGCGCGCCGTGTCGGGTGCAGACGATGTCGGCCGCGGACTCGATGTGGATGTCGGTGACGGTCATGGCGGGGCTCCCCTCAGGTCAGGGGTCCTGGGTCTCGTCGGATCGGTCGACACAGAGCGTGGGGGCCGGGCCTGGCACGGGACTGTCACGCCGGTGTCAGGCACCGCGGTCGACGTGACAGCGGGGTCGTGGCCCACCGAACCGGCGGCGGTACCGGTCTTCCCGGCCGGGCTGGAAGCGGTCCGCGTCCGGAGCAGGTGTAGGCCGTCGAGCGGGCCACCGACCCCGTCACCCGACGCCGCCTTCAGCGAGCACCAGGCCAATCGACAGGCTCCCCAGGTGGCGTAGGTGGGGCTCGAACTGACGCCCCAGGGATCGGGAGTGCTAGAGCAATGGGCTGTGCTCGCGGGCGATCACGCGGGCATCGGTAGACATGCCGTGCTGGGTCAGGTGATCCGCGAACGCCCAGCCGACGATGAGCTAGGAGTCGATCGTTGCCGGACTGTGGTTCTTGGCACGCAGGTGCTGTCGCCAGTCCTCAAGCAGGGACTGGAGCTCACCGACAGCTACCACGGGAGGCGTGGTGTCCCGCCGCATGGGGGGAAGACGCGGCGCTGTACGAGCGCTGTGCCGGATTCTCCTCTGTCCTGAATCCTATTTGCGCTGGTATAAGGCCTGTTGTGGGGCGGGTGGGGCTCGGTGACGTCCCAGGAAGTGGTGTAGCTGGTCGGAGGTCCTGAGCGCGTCGGCGACGTGCTGGCGTGCGAGGGGCCACCGCGTGGATGTTCTGCGTGTTCCCGCCAAGGTTCACTCAGAGAAGGGCCACGCGATGGCCCTGGATCAGTCTGCCCTGCTTGACCTCCTCGAGGCACTCAAAGCCGCCGAGGTTGACGACCGCATCCGCACCGCCACCGAGGCGCTCTACCAGGCGTTGATCGACGCGGAGCTGACCGCCACGATCGGCGCCGGCCCGCACGAGCGCACCGAGACCCGCACCGCCCAGCGCAACGGGTCCCGGCCCCGCACGTTGACCACGACCGCCGGGGATCTGGAGCTGCGGATCCCGAAGCTGCGCACCGGTCCGTTCTTCCCCTCGCTGCTGGAGCGCCGGCGGCGGATCGATCAGGCGCTGTTCGCGGTGGTGATGGAGGCCTATCTGCACGGGGTGAGCACCCGCAAGGTCGACGAGCTGGTGCGGGCCCTGGGCGCGGACACCGGCATCTCCAAGTCCGAAGTCAGTCGGATCTGCGTGGACCTGGATGCCGAGGTGGCCGCCTTCCGCGACCGCAGCCTGGCCGAGCAGGCCTTCCCCTAGTGTTCCTGGACGCGACCTACGGCAAGGCGCGGGTCAACCGCCGGGTGGTCTCCCAGGCGGTGGTGATCGCCACCGGGGTGGCCGCCGACGGGCACCGTGAAGTGCTCGGCTTCGCCGTGGGCGACAGCGAGGACGGCGCGTTTCTGGACCGCGTTCCTGCGCTCGCTCAAGGCCCGCGGGCTGGCCGGCACCCAGCTGGTCATCTCCGACGCCCACACCGGGCTGACGGCCGCGATCGCCGCGGTGCTGCTCGGCGCCAGTTGGCAGCGCTGCCGGGTGCACTTCATGCGCAACGTGCTCGCCCGGGTGCCGAAGGGCAACGCCGAGATGGTCGCCGCGGCGATCCGCACGATCTTCGCCCAGCCCGACGCCGAACACGTGCGCTCCCAGCTCGACGTCGTCGCCGGCATGCTCGGCCGGCAGTCCCCCCAGGTCGAAGCGATGCTGCGGGAGGCCGCCGACGACCTGCTGGCCTTCACCGCCTTTCCGATCGCGCACTGGAAGAAGATCTGGTCGACCAATCCGCTGGAACGGCTGAACAAGGAGATCAAGCGCCGCACCGACGTCGTCGGCGTCTTCCCCAACCCCGAGGCCCTCCTTCGGCTGGCCGGTGCCGTGCTGGCCGAGGCCCACGACGAATGGCAGGTGAGCGACCGCCGCTACCTCGCCGAAGGCTCCATGGCCCAACTCAACCGACCCACCCAGCCGAGGAGGTGGCGCAGCCGGCACTGATGGCGTCATAGTCACCCCACCGCTGACCGACACGGTGAGGACCACTTCCACCACTCAGCGGGACGTCACCCTGAGCGCGCGGCCCGCCGGTGCGGTCCTCACCCCGCGCCGGCCCGGCGGAAGAACCTGCTGCCGGTCCCACCCGCCCTCGCCGCCGCTCACGAGGCCGAACGCCAAGCCCACGCCACCAAGCGCATCCGCGTCGAGCACGGCATCAGCCACCTGAAGGACTGGCGAGCCCTATCTCGCCACCTCGGCCGACGCGAGCACCTCGACCCATCCTGCCCGCGGTCGCCGGACTCGTCTCCAGTCAGGAACGAGCACTGCGAACTACCCAGCTCCACCGCCAACCGAAAGCTCTACCGGCCGACATTGCCAGCTGATCGAACCCGCCCTGACCAGGTCAACGACCGCCCGCCGCCAACCATGCACGAGGTCTAAGCGTTAAGTTGAGTATTGGGCCACTGGAGCATCGGTTGGTGCGTCTTGGCCGCTAGGCAGGTCGGGACAGGTGCGCTCGTATGGAATGTCTGGCAGCAACTGGTTCCATTCGGCCATGGACAGGTTGCGGTTAACCAGTTGGCAGCCGACCTCTACCCAAGAGTTGAAAAACGGATCCCATAGCCGCGCCGTGGAGTCTTCGCTGGCGGTGGCCAGCAGCCGCCCGTCCGGGCTGAACGTCACCCCGAGCACCCAATTGGTGTGGCCGGTGAGTGGGGTGCCGTGGGGTTGGCCGGTGGCCACGTTCCACAGCCGCGCCGTCTGATCGAAGCTGGCGGTGGCCAGCAGGGACCCGTCCGGGCTGAACGCCACCGCGTACACCACATCGGTGTGGCCGGTCAGTGGGGTGCCGTGGGGTTGGCCGGTGGTCATGTTCCACAACCGCACCGTCCGATCGGTGCTGGCGGTGGCCAGCAGCCGTCCGTCCGGGCTGAACGCCACCCCGTACACGTCGTCGGTGTGGCCGGTGAGTGGCCGTGATGCGTGGGTGACTCGGGCCAGCCCCGTTATGAGCCCGGCCGAGGGCTCGGGTGAGTGGTCGCGGGCCAGGCTGAGGCTTTGCAGGCCAGCCAGGATCGCCACATCCGGCCGGGTGTCGGCCAGCTGCTCCGCCTCCCCGGCAAGCTCCCGGGATTGTGCCTGCCGGGTCTGTGCCTGGGCTGTCTGGCTCGACTTCACGGCCAGCCCCCCGGCCACCAGGGAAGCGATCAGCAGGAGTGCAAGGCCGCCGGCGAGGATGCGCAAGCGTCGGTTAGAGCGGCGGGTCGCCTCCAGCTCGCGGGTCGCCAATCCTCGGCTGGCCTCCAGAAACTCTTGTTCGAGGGGGCCGAGTTCTCCGGGGTGCTGGTGCGCCCACTGATCGATGGTGGCTAGCCGTCCGCCGCGCAGCAGGTATGCGTCATCGCGCTGGCCGTGCTGCCAGTCGGCGGCCAGCCGTTCGAGCTCCGAGCGCAGCCGCAGCAGGCTCCGGTCGGCCTCGATCGCATCGCGCAGCGGGGGCCACTGCCGCAGCAGCGCCTCGTGCGCGACCTCCACCACGGCCTCTTCGCCGGGATCGTGGTCGCTGACCAGAAGGGAGGCGTCGACGAAGGCGTCCACCACTACCTGCTCGTCGGCGGTGAACGCGCTGCGACGCGCCCGTCGGCGGGTCGGCTGCTCATCGCCGGTGACCGTGGCCAGCCGGGTCAGCGTGGGCAGCACCCGCTGGCCCAGGCCGCGCCGGTCCAGCTCCTCGGCCAGCTGGTTGGCACGGTGCCGCAATGCGCCGATGACCCCGCCGACGGCCTCGTACTCGGTTTCGGTGATGGTGCCCTCACGTCCGGCCCGCTGGCAGAGCTCGTGCAGGGTGTAGCCCAGCAGCGGCAGCGCGTCCCCGCCGGCGGTGTCCTCCACCATCCGCTCGACCAGCCCAGGGGCGAGCTCCAGGCCGGCCCGCTGCGCGGGGCGGGCGATCACCTCGGACAGCCGGTTCCGGCTCAGCGGCTCGATGATCAGCGGATCGTCCACCGCCTCAGCGAATCCGGCGCGGTCGGGGGCGGTGCTGAGGAACTCCGAGCGGACCGTGGCCACCGCCCACACCGGGCTGTCCTGGTTCAACGCCCCCCTCAGCAGCTCAAGGAAGGCCTGCTGCTCGCGGGCGCCGGCGCGGGTCAGCAGCTCCTCGGCCTGATCGACGACGATCAGCACACCGGGCCGGCCGGCACCGTTGCCGGCGAGGTCGGCCAGCTGGCCGGCTAGCTCTACCAGCGCGGCCGGGCCCCGTATCAGCGCCGCGGCCACCTCCTCGGCGGGGCGCGGGCTGCCGTGAGCGGTAAATGCTCGGGCCAGGCTGCCGGCCAGAGTGGCGGTGGGCTGCCGGCCGGGCCGCAGTGGTGGCACCACCACCCAGCGGTCGGGCATTCGGGCCAGCCGCGGCAGCAGCCCGGCGTGCAGCAACGAGGACTTGACGCTGCCCGATGGGCCGACCACAGCCACGAATCGGCCCGGGCCGCGCTGCAGGGTCGGGGTCAGCAGCTCCGCCAGCCGGTGCGTCTCCGGCTTGCGGCCGAAGAACACCGCGGCGTCCTCCGGGGCGAACGGGACCAGGCCCGGATACGGCGAGCGGTCTGGATCCCAGGCGAAGGAGTCGGCTGGATCCAGCCCGGCCGAGCGCAGCCCGGCCAGCAGCCGGGCCAACCCCGGCCCGGGGTCGGTCAGGTCGGTCAGGTCGGTCCACTGCACGTCGGTTAACAGCGGCAACTCCACCCCGGCCTGTAGGCGCAGCGGAAACACCAGCCGACCCAGCGACCGGGCCAGGCTCAGCTCGGCGAAACACCATCGCGAGGCCACCGACGCCGGACTGGCCAGGAACACCGCCGCGTCGGTGCGGCGCAGCTGCGCGTACAGCTCCCGTTCCCAGTTGCGGCCGGCGGGGATGCCCTGTTCGGGGTCGAAGTCGACGAACAGCGCGGCGAAGCCCCCGGCCCGCAGCCGCGCCACCACCAGCTCAGTGAAAGCTCGGTCCCGGCTGCTGTGGCTAATGAATACCGAGGCCATCGGCCCGCCCCTTTTCCTGGCGCGTCGCCGCGGTCACCTCGACCTCGCACGGCGAGGCAGCCCCGGGGAATGAACAGCTAACTCCCCATCGGAGGCAGTCAACAAGGGTGTAGATACAAACCCTCGATGGATGGTGAGTCTTCGGGGCAGGGCAGAGGCTATTGGTCGTGCTCACCGGCGATCAGGGGTGCGGGGGAGCAGGTGTGGGGAGCGGTCGAGGCTGTGGCCGTTGCGGTCGTAGTGGCGGGTGGTGCGGGGGTCGGCGTGGATGAGGGCGGCTTGCAGGGGGTGCCGACGGTGAGGGCTTTGGTGGCGCCGGCATTTCCATCCGTTGCAGAAGCGCTGTGCAGGAGTCTTTCCTCTGTTCTGATTCTCGATTCGCAGGTAGGAGGCCTGTTGTGGGGCGGGTGGGGCTCGAACCCACGACCCAGGGATTATGAGTGCTCACGCAGTGTGCGCTGTGCTCACCTGCATCGCTGCACGTCAGCGTGGAGCGTCAGACGTCGAATACTCGGGTCTTCGTCCCGGTCCGTGATGGGCTGCTCATGTCACCGACCGTCACTCCTCAGGCCGGCGAATCAGGAGTGCTCATTGAGCCGACCCGGTTGGCGCTGGGTGACGGAGGATCCACGAGGCATCGGCTCAGCCATCGCCCTCGGGGTGGCCGGGTGCGGCCACCTGGTGGCGGTCCACTACCACAGTCGCCGGGCGAGTCCCGGTCGCGACCGGACATGGTGCACGTCTCTATGTGCTACCACCCGGGCGCACGCAGATAGCGCCGAGACCACGCACGGCCGGCTGGACAGCCGTGCCGGGCCGGTGCTAGGACGGTGCCCGTCCTGCCGCCCGCGAGCTGTGCCGCCACGAGTGAGGGAGGGGATCAAGGCTGGCCATGGGGCGACGAATCCGCTACAGCGCCAGGAGGCGATGGCCTTGAGGAAACGTCTTGTAGCAATTCCGGCGGTCGCGGCATTCGCCACCACCACGGCGACCGCGGTCTTGCTCGCGCCTGCGGCGGCGGCGGGAACGGTGCCTGTCGTCACTACGACCTGTCCTAAAACGCTCACCGTCGCCACGTTCGAGCCAGGGGAAGAGGTGTCAGGCAACGCGACCGTGACCTCACGGGATGGGGCAGATCTGGGAAACCAGGATGAGGGGCTCTTCCTTCTCGAGGAAGGCACGTCCAGGCCGTTCACCCTGGCGGTGCATCTGGGCGCCAAGACCGACGTGAGCCAGACCTTCTCCTTCACCGCCACGGGGACCTCGCTGAGCGCTTGCCTGCTTGCAACGACTCATGGTGGTGGTGAAGAGAACATCGGCACCGTGTGGACGAACGTGACGACTTAGAAGTCGTTGCATTAGTTCGGCGGTAGGCGTCGGGCGCAGATGAGGATGAC
The DNA here is from genome assembly GCF_053502545.1 of Geodermatophilus sp. URMC 65. Lineage (NCBI taxonomy): Bacteria > Bacillati > Actinomycetota > Actinomycetes > Geodermatophilales > Geodermatophilaceae > Geodermatophilus > Geodermatophilus sp. URMC 65. The sequence goes on along the minus strand of NZ_CP199954.1, from coordinate 595,064 downwards.
GGCCAGGCGGACCAGTGCGGTGATCGTTGTGGCGGTGCGGTCGTAGCGCAGAGCCAGGCGTTTGTAGGACAGCAGCCAGCCGAGAGTGCGCTCGACCACCCAGCGGTGCCGGCCGAGCCGGGTGCTGGAGTCGACGCCGATGCGGGCGATTCGGGCGGTGATGCCGCGGCGGCGCAGGTAACGCCGCACCCGCGGATTGTCATAGCCTTTGTCGCCGTGCAGCTTCACCGGGCGCCGGCGGGGATGGCCGCGGCCGCCGCGCTTGATCGCCGGCATGCCGTCGAGGATGGGCTCGACGAAGAGGCTGTCGTGTCGGTTGGCGGCCGAGACCAGCACGTTGAGCGGCAGGCCGTGGGCGTCGACGAGCAGGTGGTACAAGCTGGGAGGCCTTGCCTCGGTCGGTCGGGTTGGGGCCGGTCAGCTCGCCCCCCTTTTCGCCCGGACGCTGACCGAGTCCAGGCTGGCCCGGGACCAGTCCAGCGCACCTTGCTCCCCGAGGCGGTCGAGCACGGTTTGGTGGACGCGGTCGAACACGCCGGCCTCGGCCCACTCGTGCATCCGCCGCCAGCAGGTCCAGCCCGAGCCGTAGCCCAGCTCGGTCGGCAGCTTGGTCCAGCCGATGCCGGTGGACAGCACGAAGGCGATGCCCTCGAGCACGTCCCGGTCGCAGACCCGGGGCCGGCCGGTGCGGCCGTGCACCGCCGGGGGCTGCGGTGGGATCAACGGCTCGAACAGCGCCCACAGCTCATCGCTGATCATCCGAGGCGGCGGGGAAGACGCCCGTGACGACATGGTTGGCAGCCTGCGCCGTGCCGTCAGAGGGAACAGAGCCCGAGGACCTACTTCTGCAACGTCTCCTTAGGGTCAGGGGTGCACTTCGAGTCGCCCTGCGTGGAACGCTGAGCCGACAGCGTGATAAGGCCCGCAGGGCGGAGGTACCGACCTACGGGTCCGAGTGGTGGGGCGGGTGGGGCTCGAACCCACGACCCAGGGATTATGAGTCAGGTAGCCCGCGTGTCGGCGATGCTCAGTCCTGACCGGTCGTCTCCGTTTCTCCATGTCAGATGCCCGTTGGAGTCCGCGCCCGTTCGTAGCTGGCCCCCGGTCGCTTGCGGATTCGTGCTCACTTCGTGCCCACAAGGAGCCGGTCCGGCTCTGCGCGTGTTTGTCGGGCTGGCGAAGGGCGCTTCGCCAGGGCCGGGGCAACGCCTGATCCCGGCGTGGGCCTAGCTGGCCCAGTCCTGCGCCGTTCGTAGTCAGACGCCGGGCGGTCGAGCGCAACCCGACCTCGCCGGTCGGATCGCCGCCGCCGAGCGGGCGGTGAACGACGTGCTCGCCGCCCCTGAGCAGCCGCCGCCGACACCGCCACCGACCCGGACGAGGCGCTGATGTTCGCGTCCGCGCTTGGCATCGCCGAGGCTGGCCGACCCGCGGACTGGACGCCGGCCGACCCGCGGTCGGGGCGGCCTGCTGCGCGCTCGGATCGGAGCCACCGCCTTTTGGTCGACGGGCAACGACCCGGCCGGAGCGCACTGCAGGGCACGTCCGCGCGCCGAGGAGAGGTGCGCCCGGCAGCTCCCGCTGCTCGGACCGGTGCCGCTGCTTGCCGCGATGCATCTCGGGCTTGCCCCGACGACTCAGCCCGCACGTGGCTCGACGATCGAGCCTGGGTGGGGCCGACCCGGTGTGTCCCCTCAACCCGCTTCTGCCCGCGTCACTCAAGCGCGCCGTGATGCGAGACGACGAATTGCCGCCCGAACGCGCGACCGGCCTGGTCGTGGACGCATAGACCACAAGGCTGCCGTGCGGCGGAAACCTGGCCGGGCTCGCCTTTCACCACAGGCCCGGACCTCCGTATGCGCCGCAAGCGGTGCTCGTCCCGGATCTCCTCGCCGACGCCGCGGTGACCATGGTGACCGCCAGCTGACGCCGTGGATCTCGCGGTTGGGCGCGCGCACCCAATAACGAGGAGCGCGCCTTCTACGCCGCCCCGGTGCAGAACCCGCTGTGGGTGCTCGGCCGCCCGACCACAGACCGGCGGATGGGTGGCCGGCGACGGCGGATTCGTGGTGGACGTCGAGCTCACGTACGCCGTGCCGCCCCTGCACCACGCCGATGAGGCGCTCGACGGGCTGGTCGCGTCCTGGGTCGAAGCAGAAACTCCCGTCCGCGCTGGAGAGAGCGGACGACCCCCGCGGCCGCTGAGGCGCCGAGTTCATCCGCTGCTGCGCCGAGCCTCAGCCCAGCCGCCGCGGCCGCGCCACGGCGGACACCTCTTGCGCTGGTTAGCTATTCTCCCCACCGACGAGGTCGTGTGGCGATTATGACGACCTTCGCCCAACCGCCGAGGCGGTGTGGCGATTCGGTCTCGGAGAGGTCGTCGCAGATGAGGCCCGGATAGCCGACGAAGTCCCTCGGGCCGCTGGGGGATCCATGGCGGCAGCCGTACCGAATCAGCGGCGGCTCGTCCTACGGTTCGGGTGCGCATTATCGGGAGGCGCCATGCGACGAATCCTGCGCCTGCTGTGGTGGCGGGTACAGCACGCAAACGACAAGCTCCTAGGCGCTGGAATCGTGCTGGCGTTGGCAGCGGCCGCGGGAGTGGCACTCAACGTGAGCGGAGCGAACGTGCCGGTGCTCACGGCGACGTTCACACGATGGATCACCGGTCTACTGGGTGCACTTCTCATCGGGCTGGGCCTAGTGGTCGGCGTGGAACCCCCGCCGGCGGCCCGCCTCGGTGGCCAGCGTGGGGCGTGGCCGAAGCTGCCGATACATCACGTGCCGCGGCCGGAGCTAGTGCAGCGGCTGCGGCAGATGCTGCTCGGCAGGGATGATGGCGAGCCGCGCCGAGTGTGGGTGTGGGGTATGGGCGGCAGCGGCAAGTCAGTGCTGGCGGCCGAGTTGGGCGGCGATTCCGCGGTGCGCCGCCGCTTCCCCGATGGCCTGGCGTGGCTGCGGTTGGACCCGCCCACCGGTGATGTCGCGGACCGGAAGGCTGCGCTAGTCCAGAAACAGCAGGAGCTACTCGGGCTGGTGGCCATGCTGGCCGTGAACAGTAGTACTACGGGCGACAGCCTCAGTGTGGAGCAGGGACGGAGTCGGCTGGCCGAGTCGCTGCGCGGTCGCCGGTTTCTGCTGGTTCTCGACAACGTGTGGACGCCCGACGACGTGTACGCGTTTGACGTGCTGGACGACCGGGGGCTGTTGGTGTTAACCACGCGCTTCGCTGGGCTCGTCGATCCGGCGGCCGCGGTGGAGGTGGCGGAGCTGACCGACGAGCAGGCGCTTGCGATGGCGGCCGGTTGGGCCGGCGTCGCTGCGGACGCGCTGCCCGTGGAGGCAACGGACACGCTGCGGTTGGTCGGTAACCTCGCACTAGGCGTGGCGACTGTGGCCGCGCAGGGGAAGGGCGACGGGCGCCGGTGGGCGGAGCTGACCGAGCGGCTGCGTGAGGCTGACCTCGCCGCGATTAAGCTGGCGTTTCCCGACTACCCATTCCCATCGCTGCTAGCCGCTCTGCAGTTGGGGCTGGACTACCTGGACCCTTCGGACCGAAAGCGTTACCGGGAGCTAGCCGTGTTCGCCGGCCGAGGTCCCATGCCCCGCTCGGCAGTCGAGGCATTGTGGGCAGCCTACGCAGCAAAGGTCGGGGATCTGCTGGCCACCTTCAAGGCGCGCGCACTCCTGTCCTACGAACCTGATATCGATCGGGTCGACTTACATGACCTGCAGTTCCAGGTCGCCCAGCACGATTTAGGCCAGAAACAACTGCCCGCGGCGCACCAGAAGCTGCTGGACGGTTACGCTGCCCGTTGCCCACGCGGGTGGCCGTCTGGCCCGGATGACGGCTACTTCTTTCCGCATCTAGCCGAGCACCTGGCCGCGGCCGGATGGCAAGAAGAGCTAGCCCGACTGCTACTCGACATCGAATGGATGCGGGCACGACTGATCGCGGGCGGGATCACTGGACTGCTTGCCGACTACATCCAATTGCCGGGCGACTCCGACCTGGCGTTGATTCAAACCACGCTCCGGTTGTCCGCCCACGTGCTGGCCGCGGATGTCGATCAGCTGCCGGCCCAGCTGGCCGGGCGCACCGTCGGCCGGCAAGAGGAGGTCCTGGTCCGGCTGCATACCGCCGCGCAGGCCTGGTCCGATCACGCATGGCTGGAGCCACTGCGGCCTACCCTTGCCCAGCCTGGCGAAGGCCTCCATCAAACTCTCGCCGGCCACGACGGTCTGGTGGCGGGGGTGGCGGTCAGCGCCGACGGCGGAACCGCGGTCAGCGGCGGGCGAGACGGCACGGTGCGGGTGTGGGATCTGCGCGGCCGCGCTGCCCCGCGGGTGCTCACCGGCCACGACGCTTCAGTGGCGGGGGTGGCGGTCAGCGCGGACGGGGCGACCGCGGTCAGCGGCGGGTTCGACGGCACGGTGCGGGTGTGGGATCTGCGCGGCCGCGCCGCCCCCGGCGTGCTCGCCGGCCACGACGGTCCGGTGGTGGCGGTGGCGGTCAGCGCCGACGGCGGAACCGCGGTCAGCGGCGGGCGAGACGGCACGCTGCGGGTGTGGGATCTGCGCGGCCGCGCTGCCCCGCGGGTGCTCACCGGCCACGACGCTTCAGTGGCGGGGGTGGCGGTCAGCGCGGACGGGACGACCGCGGTCAGCGGCGGGCACGACGGCACGGTGCGGGTGTGGGAGCTGCGCGACCCCGCAGATCCGCGGGTGCTCGCCGGCCACGACGGTCCGGTGGTGGCGGTGGCGGTCAGCGCCGACGGCGGAACCGCGGTCAGCGGCGGGCGAGACGGCACGCTGCGGGTGTGGGATCTGCGGGATGGCGCAGATCCGCAGGTGCTCACCGGCCACGACGCTTCGGTGGCGGGGGTGGCGGTCAGCGCGGACGGGACGACCGCGGTCAGCGGCGGGCACGACCGCACGGTACGCGTGTGGGAGCTGCGCGACCCCGCAGATCCGCGGGTGCTCGCCGGCCACGACGGTCTGGTGGCGGGGGTGGCGGTCAGTGCCGACGGGACGACCGCGGTCAGCGGCGGGCGAGACGGCACGCTGCGGGTGTGGGACTTGCGCGGCCGCGCCGCCCCGCGGGTGCTCACCGGCCACAGCGCTCGGGTGAAGGGGGTGGCGGTCAGCGCGGACGGGACGACCGCGGTCAGCGGCGGGTTCGACGGCACGGTGCTGGTATGGGATCTGCGCGGCCGCGCCGCCCCACGGGTGCTCACCGGCCACGACGCTCCGGTGGTGGCGGTGGCGGTCAGCGCGGACGGGACGACCGCGGTCAGCGGCGGGTTCGACGGCACGGTGCTGGTGTGGGATCTGCGCGACTACGTCGCCCCGCGGGTGCTCACTAGCCACAGCATCCGGGTGAACGCGGTGGCGGTCAGCGCCGACGGCGTGACCGTATTTGAAACGGGGAGTGACGTCAGCGGCGGGGGAAATGGCACGGTGCGGGTGTGGGATCTGCGCGGCCGCGCCGCCCCCGGCGTGCTCAGCGGCCACGACGGTCCGGTGCTGGCGGTGGCGGTCAGCGCCGACGGCGGAACCGCGGTCAGCGGCGGGCGAGACGGCACGCTGCGGGTGTGGGATCTGCGGGATGGCGCAGATCCGCAGGTGCTCACCGGTCACAGCGCCGGAGTGGTGGCGGTGGCGGTCAGTGCCGACGGGACGACCGCGGTCGGCGGCGGGCACGACGGCACGGTGCGGGTGTGGGATCTGCGCGACCCCGCAGATCCGCGGGTGCTCGCCGGCCACGACGGTCCGGTGGCGGGGGTGGCGGTCAGTGCCGACGGGGCGACCGCGGTCAGCGGCGGGCACGACCGCACGGTGCGGGTGTGGGATTTGATCGGCAGGCGGGAGCCGGTGCAGTGGGTGGCCGACGCGAGCGTGTCGGCCGTTGCCTTGGCCGCGGGGACCATCGTCGCCGGCGATGCGACCGGGCAGGTCCATGCCCTCCGGCTGCACGCGGCTCCAGCGGTGCACGTGTAGGCCGTTGGGATCATCAGCTCGACGTCACCCGTTGTGTCGCGAGGGAGCGCCGCGGTTGACGGTGGGCACGCGAGGCCGAGCCGGCCGGCAACAGATGCCGCCGTCGTGTGAGTGGTGCTCCGCGGCGCTGGTACCCCTTGCTCACCGTGCGCCCACCCACGCCGATGTGCCCACCTCGTGCCCACCTGTGGGCCGTGTGGACGCCGGCGGGCCCGCCCGGAAGGACGAAACCGCAGGTCAGGATCGGTGGGGCGGGTGGGGCTCGAACCCACGACCCAGGGATTATGAGTCCCATGCTCTGACCGGCTGAGCTACCGCCCCGCGGTGTCCAGCCTGCCAGATGTGCGGACCGGCCTCAGGGTGCGGTGCTGATCGCGTCGATCGCCGTCCGCGCTTCCTCGCGCAGCGCGGCGGAGATCGGCGCGGAGCCGGCCACCTCGGCGGCCGCGGCCTGGCCATCCTCGCTCGTCACGTACGTCATGAAGTCCGCGACCAGCTCGGCGGTCCGCGGGTCCTCGTACGCGATGCAGCCCAGGTGGTAGCTGACCAGGACGATCGGGTAGCTGCCGGACTCGGCCGTCGTCCGCTCGAGCTCCAGGGCCAAGTCGTACGGACCGCGGCCGGGCAGCGGCTCGGACCCCTCCACGACGGCGGCCGCGGCCTCGGGCGTCGGCGGGACGAACTCGCCGCCGACGCCGATGCGGGCCACGCCCAGGTCGCCGGCCTGGGAGAGGTCGGCGTAGCCGACGGTCCCCTCGCCGCCGGCGACGGCGGCGATAACGCCGGAGTTGCCTTGGGCCGACTCGCCGCCCTCCACCGGCCACTCGCCGTCGGGCTCGAACGGCCAGTCCCCGGGGGCCGCGGCAGCCAGGTACTCGGTGAAGTTCTCCGTGGTCCCGGACTCGTCGGAACGGTTGACCGGGGTGATCGCCAGGGCGGGCAGCGCGACGCCGGGGTTGTCCGCGGCGATCGCCGGGTCGTCCCAGCGGGTGACCTGCCCGGCGAAGACGCGGGCCAGCGTCGTGGGGGAGAGGGCGAGGTCCTCGACGCCGGGCAGGTTGTGCACCACCGCGATCGGTGAGATGTAGTTCGGCAGCTCGAACACCTCGCCGCCGCAGCGCTGCTGTGCCGCGACGAACTCCTCCTCGTCGAGCGGCGCGTCCGAGCCGGCGAAGTCGATGCCACCGGCGACGAACTGCTCCCGGCCGCCGCCGGAGCCGACCGGGTCATAGTCCACGGTGACGCCCGGCTGGACAGCCGAGTACCCGGCAGTCCACCCCTGCATCGCCGCCTGCTGGCTGCTCGCGCCGGCGCCCACGAGGGAGCCGCTGAGGTCACCGGCGGCCACCGCGCCCTGGCCTCGCTCGTTCGGGGGCACGTACTGCGACAGCGCCACCGCTGCGCCGGCCACCGCGGCGACCCCGACGGCAGCGGCGACCTTCCTCCGGGCCGACACCCGCGTCCTCCCGCCATCCGGCCCCGCGCTCCGCGCCGGGCGTCCGGACACGACCCTAGGCGTCGCTCCCGGCCCGGACCGATCGGCACCCGGAGGCGCCATTACACGGCTTCCGCCTCCGGCGCCGAGGGCTGTGGACGACGCCCGGACGGCGTCCACAGCCCCCCGATCGGGTGGTCTCGTGGGCGACATCACAGCGGACGCGGGGTGTGCGGGCCGGTCGGGGCGGGAATCCGCGTCATTCCGGCGTTCGTGCTGGTCATCTCGCGCGCCACACCCGCACCACCGGTCACCGCTCCGCGGTCGCACGCTGACGCCGCGTAGTGGAGACGGTGCTCTGAGGGCAAGCCGGCACCCCGGCTCCGTTACCCGATCGTGACCCGAGGCGCGGATCCGTGTAGGTTCCCCGACGGCCCTGCCGGGCTCAGCCCCTCGGGAACCGGGGGCCTCGGCACGGCCCCGCCGAACCGCCGACGTCCCGACCCGGGGCCGAGGCGGACCGGGGACCCACCGAACTCCTGGGGTGAGTCCTGCATGCGCACGTGCTGCGCAGGCAGGTAGGGCGCCGTCCGGCCCGAACCCGTCAGCTAACTCGGTAGGCGGTCGCGAGGATGGGAGAACCGTCGCCTTGGCGACCCTGCACCGCCTGAACACCGTGGTCCGCTGCGCCGCGTCACCCCGCAGCCGCTCGCGTGCTCCGCGCCGGGCCGTCCTCGTCGCCGCCGCGGTGGTCGGGCTCCTGGCCGGCACCCCCGTCGTCGCCGGCGCCGCGCCCGCCCCCGCCTCAGAGCAGGCCGCGCTCGAGGAGCAGGTCAAGGCCATCGAGGAGCAGGTCGAGGCCGCGGAGGAGCAGCTCCAGCGGATGACCGTGGAGGCCGAGGCCGCCGCCGACGCCGCCCTCGTCGCCCGTGCCCAGCTGGCCCAGGGCCAGGCCGAGGCCGAGCGGACCGCCGCCGAGCTGGCCGCCGCCCAGGCCGACGTCGCCGGGGCCGAGGAGGACATCGCCGAGCTCAGCCGCGAGGCCTACATGGGCGCCGACAACCGCTATGGCGACCTCGAGATGGTGCTCGACGCGAAGAGCCCCACCGAGCTGCTGCAGCAGGCCGCGACCATGGAGGTCATCGGCGACCACCGCGCCGACCGGCTGCAGGCGTTCCTCACCGTCCAGGCGCGGGTCGAGGAGGCCGACCGCGCCGCCCGCGCCGCCGTCGCACAGCTCGGCGAGCTCGCCCGCAGGGCCGACGAGGCCGAGCGGGCCGCCAACGAGCACCTCGCGCGCGCCCAGGCCGACTACGACGCCCGCGCGGCGGAGAAGGCCCGTCTCGACGAGGAGCTCCGCCTGGCCGGCGAGCGGCTGCTCGCCGCCCAGGGCGCCGCCGACGCTGCGGCCGCGTGGAGCGCCCGCCAGGCGCAGCAGCAGCAGAGCCTGGCCAGCGCGTCGAGCACGTCCGGCATGCCGACCGCCGGCCGGGTGACCTCCTGCTACGGCCCCCGCTGGGGGACCATGCACCAGGGCGTCGACATCGCCGCCCCCATCGGCACCCCGATCCACGTGCCCGAGGACGGCGTCGTCCTGCAGGCCGGCGCGGCCAGCGGCTTCGGTCAGGCCGTCTACGTCCAGCACGGCGACGGGCAGATCACCCTCTACGGGCACGTGAACCAGTTCTACGTCGGCGCCGGTCAGGTCGTGAACGCCGGGGACCACATCGCCGACGTCGGCAACAAGGGCCAGTCCACCGGGCCGCATCTCCACTTCGAGGTGCACCAGGGCGGGCTCTACGCCAGCCGGGTCAACCCGATGCCGTGGCTCCAGTCGCACGGCATCGCGCTGGGCGGCTCCTGCTGAGGAAGGACCCCGTCCTCCTCTCGAAGGACCCCCTTGCCACCCGCCACTCGCACGCTCGCGGCGGGACCCTGCGAGGGGGCCGCAGGAGCTCGCGGCGAGCCTCTGGACGGGGCCTGGTGTGGGCCTGGGGGCCCTCCTTCAGCGGCGGCCGCGCAGCCGGCCGAGCAGCCCACCCACGCCGCCGAGGGTCTGCGCCGCCAGCGCCAGGATCGGACCACCGGGGATGCCCGGCGCCGCCTGCACGATCGGCGCCAGGGCCAGCAGGCCGCCCAGCTCGTGCACCCGCAGCCGGCGCCGGGCCAGCGCCGCCACCGGGTTGACCCGGCCCGAGGCGGCCTCCAGGAGCAGGTCCGCCGGCGCCTCCACCGCGGTGCCGCGGACGTCGCCCGCGGGGGTCCGGCGCACCGTCCAGCCGGAGCCGTCGGCGGCGAAGGCCCAGCCGCCCTCCGGCGTCGCCAGCGTCGCGCCGCCGCTGACGCCCTCGCGGGCCGCCAGCGCGCCGGTCACGTCCGCCAGCGCCGCCAGCCCGGACTGCAGGACCGCGGGCGGGGGAGGAGCCGCGCCGCAGGGCACCAGGTCCAGGCCGTGCACCGCGAGCTCGTAGGCCTGCCCGAGGACGACGCTGAGCAGCGGCAGCCGGCCGACGACGGCCACCGCCGGTGCGGTGTCCAGCTCCGCCGGCTCCTCGGCGAGGTACCGGGCGGTGGCGTCCCGGTTGCGGCGCAGCGCGGCCAGCACCTCCTCCCGGGAGGCGTCCCGGTGCGCGGCGGTCACCCGCGCGTTCGTGGCGTCGACGTCCGGCGGCGTCCCCACCCCGCCGGCCCGCGCCGAGGCGATCAGGTCGGGCAGCGCGGCGTGGTCGTCCCACAGGCCCAGGTGCACGCACACCTCGTGTGCGCGCCAGCCGGGCAGCCGGGTCGCCCGCTCGAGGTCGACGGCCGCCGCCTGCTCGAGGAAGGTGTCCCACGCGCCGAGCACCATCGGCCCGACGGTGCCGCGGCCGGCGTCGGCCATGCCGTGGTGCTGGGTGTCCCCGGTCAGCGCCATGGCCGCCTCCTACCCCGGGGGGACGGCGGCAGGCGTGACGAAGGCCTCGCCGCCGTCCGGGAGCCACCCCATCGGGGGGCGGATCCGGTCAAGGTGGCGTCGCTCCACGTCGATGGTGTGCCCGTGGACGACAGGCCGGTGGTGGACCGCCGCTCGCCCCGCGGGAGCGGGGGGCGCGGCCGCTGGGCCGTGCTGCGGACCGCGCTCTACCGGCAGCTGGCCGCCGACGACGACCGCGCCGCCTCCTGGGTGCGGCACGTGCGCCTGGGGGTCTGGCTCACCGAGGCCTCCGCCCTGGCCGTCGTGGGGTACGCGCTCCTGACCCCCGGCACCGTGACGCGCACCGCCGTCCTCCTGGGCCTGGCCGGCACGGCGTTCCTGGGCGCGCCGCTGCTGCTCGTCCTGCCCGTCGCGAAGATGGTCCGCGACCGCCGCGGCAGCCTGTTGTTCTACGGCTGGAGCTTCGCGGTCACCGGTCTGGTCGTGTTCGGCGCCCGGGTGGACGGCGGGGCGGACAGCCCGCTGTACGCGCTGCTGTTCATCACCCTCGGCTTCCTGGCCGTGGCCTACCCGCCGTGGGGCGTCGTCGCGATGGGCGCCGTCATGACCGGGGCCTACCTGGTCTGCGTCGCCGGCGGCGACCTGGACTCCTCGGCGTCCTTCATCGCGGTCGTCATGGCCACCTACACCGTGCTGTGCGCGATGGCCTCGGCCAACCAGTGGGAGTCCTACGACCGCCAGCAGCTGCTGCTGCGCACCTCCGAGGTGCTCGCCGCCACCGACCCGCTGACCGGCTGCCTCAACCGCCGGGCATTCCTGGACCGGCTGGACCGCGCCGCGGCCGGCACCGACGAGGGGTGGGTGGTCTGCCTGGTGGACCTGGACGGCTTCAAGGGCGTCAACGACCGCAGCGGCCACGCCGCCGGGGACGCCGTCCTGCGGGCGGTCACCGCCGCGCTGGGCGGCGTGGTGCGGGAGACCGACACGGTGGCCCGGCTCGGCGGCGACGAGTTCGCCGTCCTCGCGGAGGTCGACCCCGGCGGGAGCGAGGCCCTGGCCGCTCGGTTGCGGGACGCCGTGGCCCGGATCGGTGCCGGCGTCGGCGTCACCGCGAGCGTCGGCGTCACCGACGTCCGGCCCGGCGACGAGGGGCACGAGGTCCTCGGCCGCGCCGACCAGGCCATGTACCGGGCCAAGGGCGCCGGCGGCAACCGGGTCACCGTGCTCGCCCCCTGAACCGACGCGGGTCCCTCGCCCGGATCGCAGCTACCGAGCGTGAGCGGATTCCGGCACGAACCCGTTCGTACCGTGACCTCCTGTGGACCCGCGGGGGAGATCCTGTGGACGGCGTGTGGGGTGGCGGTGGATCAGGGATCGTCGGCCGGACCGCGCCAGTACGCCACTGACCAGCACGTAGGCGCTGAGCGCAGAACCATCCCGTCACACCGGACGCAACTGTCCCGTCCGCACTGGCGCGATCGGGTGGCCATCGTGCACACTGTCACCAGGACCCCGGGTCCGAGATCGCCGAACACAGCCTGTCACCGAATCGATCGTCCGTTGGGGAAGACGAGACCGATCGAGTCGATGGAGGTGCCCCGTGCAGCGACGGTCTACCCAGGGTGTCGTCTTCGTGCACGCGTGCCCGAAGGCGCTCTGCCAGCACGTCGAGTGGGCGCTCGAGCGCGTCATCGGCGCGCCGGTCTCCCTGTCGTGGGCCGACCAGCCCGCGGCGCACGGTTCCTACCGTGCCGAGGTCGCCTGGACCGGTGCTCCCGGTACGGGTGCCAAGCTCGTCGCTGCGCTCCGCGCGTGGCCGATGCTGCGCTTCGAGGTCACCGAAGAGGCCAGCTACGGCAACGACGGTGAGCGCATGTCGTACGTGCCCGGCCACGGCGTCTTCCGCGCGCCCACGAGCGCCAACGGCGACCTCGTCGTCAGCGAGCAGCAGCTGCGCAACCTCGCGGCCCACGCCACCTCCATCGAGGCGTTCCGCCACGGCGTCGACGAGCTGCTCGGCGCCGCCTGGGACGCCGACCTCGAGGTCTACCGGCACGCGGGCGACGGCAGCCCGGTCACCTGGCTGCACCAGGTGGTCTAGGCCCTGGTGCAGGGGCCCGGCACGAGCTTGCGAGTGGTGGGGGGCACCGGGGTCCTTCCACCTTCGACTTCATCACGAACCGGCCACGACGGGGCGGCGCCCCCGAACCTCTCGTCGTAGGCTCAGACCGGTCGTCCGGACGTCGTCGGGGAAGCGGCGTCCGGACGACCAGCACCCGCTCCACGACCGGGCCCGGCACCTCCGCGGAGGTGCCGGGCCCGGTCGCGTGCGCTCACAGCGGGATGTTGCCGTGCGCCCCGCGGCCGGACGGCGCCGCCGCCAGGGCGGCCACCAGCCGCCGCCTGGTCCGCGCGGGGTCGACCACCTCGTCGACCACGCCGATCTGCAGGGCCCGGTTCACGCCACCGGCGATCCGCTCGTGCTCCGCGGCCAGCTGCGCGTGCAGCGCCTCGCGCTCGCCGGGCGGGACGGCGGCCAGCTTCTTGCGGTGCAGGATGCCGACGGCGGCCTTGGCGCCCATGACCGCGACCTCGGCCCCCGGCCAGGCGAACACCGCCGTGGCGCCGAGCGAGCGGGCGTTCATCGCGATGTAGGCCCCGCCGTAGGACTTGCGGGTCACCAGCGTCACCCGGGGCACCACCGCCTCGGCGAAGGCGTGCAGCAGCTTCGCGCCCCGGCGGACCACGCCGTCCCACTCCTGGCCGACGCCGGGCAGGTAACCGGGGACGTCGACCAGCACGACCAGCGGGACGCCGAAGGCGTCGCACATGCGCACGAAGCGGGCCGCCTTCTCCGCCGAGGCCGAGTCCAGGCAGCCGCCCAGCCGCAGGGGGTTGTTGGCGATCACGCCGACCGTGCGGCCGGCCAGCCGGCCCAGCGCGGTGACGATGTTGGGCGCCCAGCGCGGGTGCAGCTCCAGCGCCGGGCCGTCGAGGACGGCGGCCACGAGCGGCTTGACGTCGTAGGCGCGGTTGGCCCGCTCGGGCAGCAGCGCCCCGAGGTCGGCGTCCGGCTCACCCTCGGCCGGGGCGAAGGAGCCCTGTGCGGCCAGCAGGTCGACGGCCTGCCGGGCGGTCCCCAGCGCCGCCTGCTCGGAGTCGGTCACCACGTGCACGACGCCGCTGCGCCGGCCGTGGGTGTCCGGCCCCCCGAGGCTCTCCATGTCGACGTCCTCGCCGGTGACCGAGCGGACGACGTCCGGGCCCGTGACGAACACCCGGCCGGCCGGGCCCATGATCACCAGGTCGGTGAGCGCCGGGCCGTACGCCGCGCCGCCGGCGGCCGGGCCGAGGACCACCGAGATCTGCGGGACGCGCCCGGAGGCCCGCACCATCGCCTCGAAGACCTCGCCGACCGCGTGCAGCGCCGTGACGCCCTCGGCCAGCCGGGCGCCGCCGGAGTGCCAGACGCCGACGACCGGCATGCGCTCGCGCAGGGCGGTGTCGATGGTGTCGACGATGTGCCGGCACCCGTCGACGCCCATGGCGCCGCCCATCACTGTGGCGTCGGTGCAGAAGGCGACCGCCCGGGTGCCCGACACCGTGCCTCGGGCCGCCACCACACCGGAGGTGTCGCGGGGCGCCAGCAGGGACATCGAGCCGGTGTCGAAGAACCGCGCCAGGCGGTCCTCGGGGTCGCGCGGGTCCGGGGCGACGGCGGGGGGAACGGCTTGGAGCGTGCTCACGGGACCTCCACGGGCCGGACGCGGCGTGCGGGGACGGCCCGGGCGGGCACGCGGCCGGCCCAGGCGGTTGTGCTGGCCCCACTGCAGGGCCCCGCCGCGAGCTCGCGAGTGGTGGGGCCCTGCAGCGGGGTCCGCTCTCAGGCGGTGGTGAACACCAGCGCGATGTTGTGGCCGCCGAAGCCGAAGGAGTCGTTGACCGCGGCGGTGAGGGACGCCTTGCGCGGCTCCCGCCGGACGATGTCGAGGGCCTGCACGGCCGGGTCGTCGTCGGGGTCGTCGAGGTTGGCCGTCGCCGGGACGATCTGCTCGCGCAGCGCGAGGATCGTGAAGACCGACTCCAGCGCCCCGGCCGCGCCGAGCAGGTGGCCGGTCTGGCTCTTCGTCGCCGTCACCAGGGCGTGCTCGCCGATGGTGCTGCGGATGGCCGCGGCCTCCGCGGTGTCACCGACCGGTGTGGAGGTGGCGTGCGCGTTGACGTGGCCGATGTCGGTGGGGGCCAGCCCGGCGTCGCGGACGGCGGCGGCGATCGCCCGGCCGGCGCCCTCGCCCTCGGGGTGCGGCGCGACCAGGTCGTAGCCGTCAGCGGTGCCGCCGGCGCCGGCCAGCCGGGCGTGGATGCGCGCGCCACGGGCGCGGGCCGCGTCGCCGCGCTCGAGCACCAGCGCGGCCGCGCCCTCGCCGAGCACGAAGCCGTCGCGGGCCTTGTCGAACGGGCGGGAGGCGCGGCCGGGCTCGTCGTTGCGGGTGCTCATCGCGCGCATCGCCGCGAAGCCGGCCATCGGTAGCGGGTGCACGCAGGCCTCCGCGCCGCCGACCAGCACGACGTCCGCGCGGTCGAAGCGCAGCAGGTCCAGGCCCCAGCGGATCGCCTCGGCGCCGGAGGCGCAGGCGCTCACGGGGGCGTGCACGCCGCCCCTGGCGCCGATGGCCAGCCCGACCGCGGCGGCCGGGCCGTTGGGCATGAGCATCGGGATGGTGAAGGGCGAGACCCGCTTGGGGCCCTTCTCCTCCAGGATGTCGTCCTGGCCGAGCAGGGTCAGCGCACCGCCGATGCCGGTGCCGAAGACGACGGCGACCCGCTCCGGGGCGACGCCTGCGTCGGCGGCCCCGGAGTCGCGCCAGGCCTCCTCGGCGGCGACCGCGGCCACCTGCTGGCTGCGGTCCAGGCGGCGGGCGCGGACGCGGTCGAGCTGCCCGGCCGGGTCGGCGGCCAGCCGGGCGACGAGCTGGGCTGGGAAGTCCTTGACCCAGTCGTCGGTGATCCGGCTGACCCCCGACCGCCCGGCCAGCAGCGCGTCCCACGTGCTGGCGACGTCGCTCCCGAGCGGCGTGGTGGCACCGAGACCGGTGACGACGACGTCGCCGACGGACGTGCTCATGACGGGTTCCTCCTGGGACGAGCGATCAGGGGTCAGGCGTGGCCCCGCTGCAGGTGAGAACACCCCATCCTCCTCATCCCTCGCAGGCTCGGGACGAGCCTCGGGACGGGGCCGGCGGGGGCAGCGGGGTCCTCTCAGGCCTTGTTCTTCTGGATGTAGCTCATGGCGTCGCCGACGGTCTTGATGTTGGCCAGCTCGTCGTCGGGGATGGCGACGCCGAACTTGTCCTCGACCGCGGTGGCGATCTCGACCATCGACAGGGAGTCGACGTCGAGGTCCTCGGTGAACGACTTCTCCGGGGTGGCGTCGGCAGGCGCCACGCCCGCGACCTCCTCCAGGATCTCGGCCAGACCGGTCTGGATGTCCTCGCTCACGCGCGGTCCTCTCTCTCGGGTGGGGCGGGGCACTCCCGCCGTCGGGCCCCTGTGGCCCGGGGGTCTGTGGGGCCGGTCAGGGCAGGACGACGACCTGGCCGGCGAAGGTGAGACCGGCCCCGTACCCCAGGATCAGGGCGAGGTCACCGCTCTTGGCCTCCCCGGACTCCAGCAGCGCCGACAGCGCCAGCGGGACGGAGGCCGACGAGGTGTTGCCCGACCGGACGATGTCGCGGGCGATGACGGTGCGCTCGGGCAGCCGGAGGCGCTTGGCCATCAACTCGACGATGCGCAGGTTGGCCTGGTGGGGGGCGAAGACGTCGATGTCCTCGGGGCCGACGCCGGCGCGCTCCATGGCCGTCAGCAGCGTGGCGGTGAGCCGGGTGGTGGCCCAGCGGTACACGGCCTGGCCGGCCATGCTCATCGCCTTCTCGCCCTCGGGGATGGCGATGGCGCTGGACTGGTCGCCGTCGCTGCCCCAGACGACGGGCCCGACGCCGGGGGTGTCCGACGCGCCCAGCACGGCGGCGCCGGCCCCGTCGGCGAAGATCACCGCGGTGGTGCGGTCGGTGAGGTCGGTGTAGTCGGTCAGCCGCTCGCCGCCGATGACCAGGGCGTTGCGCGCCGAGCCGCTGCGGATGGCGTCGGCGGCGGCGCTGAGCGCGTAGCACCAGCCGGCGCACCCGGCGTTGAGGTCGAACGCGCCGGGGCGCTGGGCGCCGAGCCGGTGCGCGACCTCGGGTGCCAGGCCCGGGATCGGCCGCGGCAGGCTGGCCGAGGCGAGCAGCACCAGGTCGACCTCGGAGGCGTCCAGGCCGCTGGCGGCCAGCGCCTTGCCCCCGGCCGCCACGCTCATCTCCAGCAGCGTCTCGTCGGGCTCGGCCCAGCGGCGCTCGGCGATGCCCACGCGCGCCTGGATCCACTCGTCGTTGGTGTCCATGGTCTGCGCGAGCTCGTCGTTGGTGACCCGGCGGCGCGGCCGGTAGCTGCCGAAGCCGAGGATCCGCGCGCCGGGCGCCCCGGTGGTCAGCTGGAGTCCGCTCATGCCTGCACCTCCGGGTAGAGCCGCGCGATCGGGTCGCCGGCGTCGACGAGGTCGCCGTCCTGGACCAGCCACTCGGCGAGGACCCCGTCGTACCCGGCGGAGACGTCGGCCTCCGCACGACGGCTGCGGATCCGGCCCAGCGGCGTACCGGCCGGCAGCTGGGTGCCCTCGGCGATGGCGGCGGGGCTGACCGTGCCGCGCAGGGGGGAGACGACGACCCGCCAGTCGGGCAGGTGGTCGGGCTCGGGGCGGCCGCGCTCGGTCTCGATCAGGGCGCGGGCACGGTCGAGGTCGGCCGGGCTGCTGACCGCGAGCACCTCGACGTCGCTGTCCTTCCACTCGCGCTTGGCCAGGCCGGCCAGCGCGCCGGCGGGGGGCAGCTCGATGACCGCCGAGACGCCGAGGTCGCGCAGAGTGGCCAGGCACGCGTCGAACCGCACCGGGCTGGTGACCTGGCTGACCAGCCGGGACAGCACCTCCTGGCCGCTGGTCACCGCGGCGCCGTCGGCGTTGGAGAGCAGCAGCCGGCTGGGCTCGGCGGGGCGCAGGCCGCCGACGAGGCCCTCGAGCTCGGCGCGCGCAGGGGCCATGTACCGGGTGTGGAAGGCGCCGGCCACCGGCAGCGGCAGGACCCGGGCCCTGGCCGGCGGGGCGGCCTTGAGCGCGGCCAGCCCCTCGAGCGGGCCGGCCGCGACGACCTGCCCGCCGCCGTTCATGTTGGCGGGGGTCAGCCCGTGCTCCTCCAGCGCCGCGGTCACCTCGTCGGGGTCGCCCCCGATGACGGCGGACATGCCGGTCGGCGTCTGCGCGCACGCGGCGGCCATCGCCCGGCCGCGGACGGCGGTCAGCGCGATCGCCGCCTCGACGCTGAGCACCCCGGCCAGCGCGGCCGCGGTGAGCTCGCCGACGCTGTGCCCGGTGATGACGACGTCCCGGCCGGCCTGGGGCGTGTGCGCCACCGGGCCGGGCAGGCCGCCGAGCTCGCGGGCGACGAACAGGCTCATCGCGACGACCAGCGGCTGGGTGACCGCGGTGTCCTTGATGGCCTCGGCGTCGCCGGTGGTGCCCAGCGCGAGCAGGTCGGCGTCGGCGATCGCACCCGCCCAGCGGAAGAAGGACTCTGCGCCGGGCAGCTCGAGCCAGTCGGTGAGCATCCCGGGCTTCTGCGCACCCTGTCCGGGGGCGAGGACGGCCAGCACGTATCTCACCGTTGCAGACATCCCGGCGCCCCGCGGTGGGGAGCGGCACGAAAGGACACCACTGCTCTTTGGAGGGTCTCCACAACAGGACCGGGTTCTCGCGGGGTGTCACCCCCGGTGATGTGGTGGGAACCGCACTGTGCGCTGGTGTGACCTCCTCGTGCAGGGGCCCGCCGTCGGCCCCGTCCGAGGCACCGCGCTGACCCTGCGAGGGGTGGGGAGGGCGGGTCCTTCGACGGCGGGGGCGAGGAGGTCCTCCTTCAGTGCCAGAGCGAGCGGTCCTGGTCGAGGGCGGCGAGGGCGAGGGCGACCTGCACGGTCCAGCCGCCGCGCGGGTCGGTGGTCGAGACCCCGGTGATCTCCGTGGCCCGCTTCAGCCGGTACCGGACGGTGTTGGGGTGCACGAACAGCGCGCGGGCGCTGGCCTCCAGGTTGCCCCCGCTGGCGAGCACCGCGCGCACCGTCTCGAGGACCTCGCCGCCGGCGGCCTGCAGCGGCACCGCGATCCGCTCCTGCAGCGTCGCGCGGGCGGTCGGGTCGCCGTCCAGGGCCCGCTCGGGCAGGAGTGCGTCGGCCGCCACCGGCCGCGGCGCGCCCGGCCAGGCGCGGGCGGCGCGCAGCCCGGCGAGCGCGGCGGCCGCGGAGTCGCCGGCCCGGCCGAGGCCGTCGACGACGGGGCCCATCACCACCGGGCCGGGGCTGAACTCGTCGCTCACCCGCTCGGCCGCGGACTGCAGGTCCGACGACCCGCCCAGGACGACGACCAGCTGGTCGGCGTGCACGCCCACGAGCACCTCGCTGCGCACCTGCCGCGCGGCCCGGCGGGTGGCGCCGTGCACGTCGCCGTCCGACGGCGCCGTGCCGACCAGCACGGTCACCGGGTTCATCCCCGCCCAGCCCAGCGCCGAGGCCCGCCCGGAGAGCTCGTCGGAGCGCTCCCCGCGGACCAGCGCGTCGACCAGCAGGGCCTCCAGGCGGGCGTCCCAGGCACCGCGGCTCTCGGCGAAGCTGGCGTAGACCTGCGCGGTGGCGAAGGCGACCTCGCGGCTGTACTGCAGCACCGCCAGCCGCAGCACGTCGACGTCCCCCGGCTCGGCGACCGTCTCGACGAAGTCGTCCATCACCTCGACGGTCACCCGCACCAGGTCGACGGTGTGCTTGAGCGGCACGACGCGGGCCAGCTCCCGCGGGGCGGCGCCGAAGACCTCGCCGGTCAGCCGCGGCGGGCGGTCCGGGCTGCGGCACCACTCGACGAAGGAGGCCAGCCCGGCCTGGGCGACGAGCATCACCCAGGACCGCTGGTCGGCGGGCATGGTCCGGAACCAGGGCAGCTCGTCGTCCATCCGCGCGACGGCGCGGGTCGACAGCGACCCGGAGGCGCGCTCCAGCCGCCGCAGGGTGGCGGCGGAGGGCGGGCGCCTGCTGACCCGGTCGGACACAGCGGCCAGCGTGGCACGCAGGACGCCGTCGGGGAGAGTGGAGGGGTGGGACGCGAGGGTGTGACACCAGTGGTGCAGCGGGACCCCCGGCGGACGACGGTCCGGCGATCACTGGCGGCGTCCGGCGCGGGGAGCGTGGTGCTGCTCGCCCTGGGCGCCGGGGTGCTGGCCGGCTGGGCGCCGCAGGTCCGGCTCGACGACGCGGTCAGCCGCGCGCTCTACGCCGGCGACGACCGCTCCGTCGCCACCGACGTGCTGCTGGAGGTGCTCACCACCCCCGGCGTCACCTGGTTCCGGGTGGTGGTCTCGCTGCCCGTGCTGTTCTGGCTGGGCACCCGCAGGGCGTGGCGGACGGCGGGCTGGGTGGTCGCGGCCAACGTGCTGGTCGGCCCGGTGACCGCGTTGCTCAAGGAGGCGTTCGGCCGGGTGCGCCCGGCGTTCGAGAACGGCGGCGCCGGCTACGACACCCTGAGTTTCCCGAGCGGTCACTCCTCGGGCATCGCCACGCTCGTGACCATCGCCCTCGTGCTGGCCTGGCCGCGGCTCCCCACCCGACACCGCCGGCTCGCCCTCGCGGCCGGGCTGGCCCTGGTCGTCCTCGTCGGGCTGACCCGGATGTGGCTGGGCGTGCACTTCCTCTCCGACGTCGTCGGCGGCTGGGCGCTGGGGGTGACCTGGACGCTGCTGGTGGCGGTCGCCTTCGACGCCCTGCCCGGCGGCCGCGGCGCGCTCCCACCCCGAGGGACCGTGAGCGGACAGGCGCGTGAGCGAACAGGAGGACCACCGTGACCCTGACCTCCGAGGTCCTGCTGGAGCCCGACGACGGCTCGCTCGGCCCGCTGCTGCGCCTGGCCGACGACCGGCTGGCGCCCGGCACCGGGTACGGGCGGCACCCGCACCGTGCGGTCGACGTCGTCGCGGTGGTGCTGGCCGGCTCGCTGCGGCACGCGTGGGCGAGCGGTGCGGTGCTGACCGCCGGGGACGTCGCCGTCCTCCGCGCCGGCACCGGACTGGAGCACGACGAGGTCGCCGGGGACGGCGGCGCGCACGTCCTGCAGACCTACCTGCGCAGCGCCCGTCCCGGGGACGACGCCGCACACGAGGTGCACCCGAACGCGGACGGCTGGGTGGACCTCGGCCGGCCCGACGCCCGGCTGTGGATCGAGACGGTGGAGGACGGGACGTCGGCGACCGTGCCGCCGGGGCTGCTCGTGCTGGCCGGTCCCGACGGCGTCCGCGTCGAGCAGCAGGCCGGCGGCCCGGTGTCCGGTCCCGCGACCGCGGTGGTCTGGCAGCTGGACGTCACCCGCCCGGCATGGGCCCGCACCTGAACCCTGGGAGAGTGTCGGCATGCCCATCCCCGCCGCAGACCTGCTGGCCGCTGCCCGTGCCGACGCCGACCGCACCGTGGACCTGCGCCGCCGGCTGCACCGCGCCCCGGAGATCGGGCTGCACCTGCCGCGCACCCAGGCCACCGTGCTCGAGGAGCTCGCCGGGCTGCCGGTGGAGGTGACGACCGGGACGAGCACGACCTCGGTGGTCGGCGTGCTGCGCGGCGCCCGCCCCGGCCCCACCTACCTGCTGCGCGCCGACCTGGACGCCCTGCCCGTGCACGAGGACACCGGGCTGCCGTTCGCCTCCGAGGTGCCCGGCGCGATGCACGCCTGCGGGCACGACCTGCACACCGCGATGCTGCTGGGCGCCGGCCGGCTGCTCGCCGAGCGCCGGGACGAGATCGCCGGCCAGGTCCTGCTCATGCTGCAGCCGGGGGAGGAGGGCTTCCACGGGGCGCGGTACATGCTCGAGGAGGGGCTGCTGGACGCCGTCCCGGAGGCGCCGGTCGTCGGGGCGTTCGCGCTGCACGTCTTCGCCAACCAGCCCAGCGGCGTGGTCAGCGTGCGGCCCGGGCCGATGATGGCCGCGGCGGACCACTGGGAGGTCACCGTCCGCGGCCGGGGTGGGCACGCCTCGATGCCGCATGCCGCCGCCGACCCCGTGCCGGTGGCCGCGGAGATCGTGCTGGCGCTGCAGTCGATGGTCACCCGCCGCGCCCCGGTGTTCGACCCGGCGGTGGTGACGGTGGCCAACCTGGTGGCCGGCTCCACCGACAACGTCATCCCGGACACCGCCTACCTGCAGGGCACCATCCGCACCCTCTCGCCCGAGCGGCGGGCCGACGTCGTCGCCTCGGTCCGGCGGGTCGCCACGCACGTGGCCGCGGCGCACGACATGCGGATCGACTTCGTGCACAGGCAGGGCTACCCGGTCACGGCCAACGACCCGGCGGTCGCCGACCGGGTGCTGGCGATCGCGGGGGAGCTCGTCGGCCCGGAGCGCAGCGTCGTCGCCGCCGAGCCGCTCATGGGCGCGGAGGACTTCTCCTACGTGCTGCAGCGGGTGCCCGGCGCGATGGCGTTCCTGGGCGCCTGCCCGCCGGGAGCCGATCCGGCGAGCGCCGCCGGCAACCACTCCAACCTGGTGGTCTTCGACGAGGACGCGCTGTCGGCCGGAGCCGCCCTCTACGCCGCGATGGCGCTGGACGCCCTGGTCGCCTGAGGCCCGTCCGGGGCACCGCCCCGAGCCCTGACGGCCCCCTTGCAGGGCCCCCCCCGCGAGCCTGCGAGTGGCGGGGAGCAAGGGGGCCCTTGGAGGGGAGGACGCGGTCCTTCACCAGACGAGGCCGACGACGTCGGCGGCGCAGCCCCAGGAGAGGGTGACGCCGGCGCCGCCGTGCCCGTAGCAGGCCACCACCGGTCGCCCGCCGACCTCCAGCCGTTCCAGCCGGACGGTGGGCCGGCCCGGCCGCAGCCCCACCGCCCGTGACAGCACCGGCTGTCCGCGCAGCTCCGGGACCAGTGCGCACGCCCGCGCCAGGATCGCGGCCTCCACCTCGGGATCGGGTTCGGTGCCGGTGGCGCCCTCCACCGCCGTGCCCCCGCAGACGACGTCCCGCCCGCGGGGGACGACGTAGGTGAGCCCGGCCGGGTTGTCGTCGTCCAGCACCCAGCCGCTCAGGCCCGGGTCGGCCAGCCGCACCACCTGGCCCTGCACGGGCACGCAGGAGTCGTCGTCGAGGAGGGCCCCCGCGGCCAGTCCCGCGGCCACCACGACGACGTCCCCGGCCACCTCGCCGAGCGCGGCGACCCGGCCCGGCACGGTCTGCACCCCGGCCGAGGCGCATGCGCCGACCAGCCAGGGCAGGTACCGGCCGGTGTCGACCACGGGCAGCGTGCAGCGGGTGCCGGCGGGGGCGCCGGGCGGGAGCTCCTCCGGGGTCGCCGGACGGACGTCGGCTACGCCGGGTGTCCACCAGAGGTCGGGCTCGGGCGTGCGGTGCACGAACGTGCCGGGCCGGAGCGTCACCCCGGTCGCCGGATCGGCGGCCAGCCGGGTGAGGACCCCGAGCGAGGCGGCGCCCCACCGCAGCACGGCGTCCGCGGGCGCTGCCCGGTACGGGAACCAGATCGCGGCGGCCACCGCGGAGGTGGTCGCCGCGATCCGGTCGGCGGTGTGCACCCGGACCCGGTGCCCGGCGCGCGCGAGCTCGAGCGCGCAGGTCAGCCCCACCACCCCGCCGCCGACGACGGCCACGTCACGGTGGCCATCGCCGGCCGCGGGCGGCCCCGTCCCGGGTCCCGCCCTGAGCTGGCGAAGGGTGGGCAGGACGGGGTCCTCTTTCAGGTCGCCGGGCTCGGGTCGGACCGCTCCTCCTCGGGCGCGGCCTGCACGTCGCGGATCTGGTACTTCTCCACCGCCTGGCGGACGACGTCCCGGTCGACCTCGCCGCGCTGGGCCAGCGAGGCCAGCACCCGGACGACGACCGACTCGGCGTCGACGTGGAAGTGCCGCCGCAGTGCCGGGCGGGTGTCGGAGAGGCCGAACCCGTCGGTGCCCAGCGTCGCCATCCCGCCGGGGACGTACGGCGCGATGAGGTCGGGCACCGCGCGCATCCAGTCCGACACCGCCACGACCGGCCCGGGGGCGTCCTGCAGCCGCTGGGTCACGTACGGGACCTGCGGCTCGTCCTCCGGGTACAGCAGGTTGTGCTCCTCGGCCGCGTCGGCCTGCCGCCGCAGCTCGTTCCACGACGTCACCGACCACACGTCGGCCGACACGCCCCAGTCGTTCGCCAGCAGCTCCTGCGCGCGCAGCGCCCACGGCACCGCGACGCCGGAGGCCAGCACCTGCGCCTTGACGCCGTCCCCCTGGCCCGGTGCGTACAGGTACATGCCGGCCAGCAGGCCCTGGACGTCGAGGTCCTCCGGCTCGGCCGGCTGGCGGTACGGCTCGTTGTAGATCGTCAGGTAGTACATGACGTCGGGCGAGCGGGAGCCGCCCAGCGGGGCGCCCGGGTCGTCGCCGTACATGCGGGCCAGCGCGTCCTTGGTGATGTGCCCGACCTCGTAGGAGAACGCGGGGTCGTAGCAGACGACGGCCGGGTTGGTGTGCGCGAGCAGCAGCGAGTGGCCGTCCTCGTGCTGGAGGCCCTCGCCGTTGAGCGTCGTCCGGCCGGCGGTGGCACCGAGGACGAAGCCGCGGGTCATCTGGTCGGCGGCCGCCCAGAACGAGTCGCCGGTCCGCTGGAACCCGAACATCGAGTAGAAGATGTAGATCGGGACCATGGGCTCGCCGTGCGTGGCGTAGGAGGTGCCGACGGCGGTGAACGACGCCGTCGAGCCCGCCTCGTTGATGCCCTCGTGCAGGATCTGGCCCTGCTCGGACTCCTTGTACGCCAGCATCAGCTCGCGGTCGACCGAGGTGTAGCGCTGGCCGGCCGGGTTGTAGATCTTCTGCGACGGGAAGAGGGAGTCCATCCCGAAGGTGCGGGCCTCGTCCGGGATGATCGGCACGAAGCGCGGGCCGAGCTCCTTGTCCTTGAGCAGCTCCTTGAGCAGGCGGACGAACGCCATCGTCGTCGCCACCTCCTGCTTGCCCGAGCCGCGGCGCAGCACCTCGAGGGCCTTGTCCTCGGGCGCCTTGAGCGTCTTGAACTCCGACCGGCGCCGCGGCACCGCGCCGCCCAGCTGCCGGCGCCGCTCGAGCATGTACTGCATCTCGTCGGAGTCCGGGTCGGGCTTGTAGTACGGCGGCAGGGTCTTGTCGAGCTGCTCGTCGGGGATCGGCAGGTAGAGCCGGTCGCGGAACCCGGCGAGGTCCTCCGCGGTCAGCTTCTTCATCTGGTGGGTGGAGTTGCGGCCCTCGAAGTGGCTGCCGAGGGTCCAGCCCTTGATGGTCTTGGCGAGGATGACCGTGGGCTGCCCCCTGTGCTCCACCGCCGCCTTGAACGCCGCGTAGACCTTGCGGTAGTCGTGCCCGCCGCGGGAGAGGTTCCAGATCTCCTTGTCGCTCATGTTCTCCACGAGCTTGCGGGTGCGCGGGTCCCGGCCGAAGAAGTGCTCGCGGACGAAGGCGCCGTCCTCGGCCTTGTAGGTCTGGTAGTCGCCGTCCGGCGTCTGGTTCATGAGGTTGACCAGCGCGCCGTCGCGGTCGGCGGCCAGCAGCGGGTCCCACTCCCGGCCCCAGATCACCTTGATGACGTTCCACCCGGCGCCGCGGAAGAAGGACTCCAGCTCCTGGATGACCTTGCCGTTGCCGCGCACCGGGCCGTCGAGCCGCTGCAGGTTGCAGTTGATGACGAAGGTGAGGTTGTCCAGCTCCTCGCGGGCGGCGAGGCCGATCACGCCCAGCGACTCGGGCTCGTCCATCTCGCCGTCGCCCAGGAAGGCCCACACGTGCTGGTCGGAGGTGTCCTTGATGCCGCGGGCGTGCAGGTAGCGGTTGAACCGCGCCTGGTAGACCGCGTTCATCGGGCCGAGGCCCATCGAGACGGTGGGGAACTCCCAGAACTCCGGCATCAGCCGGGGGTGCGGGTAGCTCGACAGCCCGCCGCCGGGGTGGCTGACCTCCTGGCGGAAACCGTCCATCTGCTGCTCGGTGAGCCGGCCCTCGAGGAAGGCGCGGGCGTAGATGCCGGGGGAGGCGTGGCCCTGGAACCAGATCTGGTCGCCGCCGCCGGGGTGGTCCTTGCCGCGGAAGAAGTGGTTGAAGCCGACCTCGTAGAGGGAGGCCGACGAGGCGTAGGAGGAGATGTGGCCGCCGACGCCGATCCCCGGACGCTGCGCCCGGTGCACCATGATCGCGGCGTTCCAGCGGATGTAGGAGCGGATCCGGCGCTCGACGTCCTCGTCACCCGGGAACCACGGCTCCCGCTCCGGCGTGATCGTGTTGATGTAGTCGGTGCTGCGCAGGCCGGGGACGCCGACCTGCTGCGCGCGGCTGCGTTCCAGCATGCGGAGCATGAGGTAGCGGGCGCGGCCGCGGCCGGCGTGGTCGACCACGGCGTCCAGCGACTCCAGCCACTCGCTGGTCTCGTCGGGGTCGGTGTCGACCAGTTGGCTGGGGAGGCCGTCGGTGATGACCGCGCGGGCCCGTCCGGTCTCGTTGCCGGCGTCGCGGGCGGGGTCGCCGCCCGACTGCTGCGGAGCGCTCATGGGCACATCGTCCCCCGCGAGTGGGGTGCACGTCACGCCGGTCGCCCACCAGTCGGGATGACGGCCGTTCCGGCCACCCCTCGACACACTTGCACCTGACCAGGCATGCCCTACGCTTTCCGCCTACGCCGGCCGTGGCCTCGGACACCCGAGGCGGGGTGACCGGTGCGGACGGGAAGGGGTGACATGACCGGGCTGCGGGGGAGGTCTCCCGCTGGTCGTGTCCTGTCCACCTGCGGTCCGCCACACCCCGACCCCCGGGCCGCGCGTCCCATCCCCACGACACCCCGCCGGCGCGGGCACGGACGTGTCCCCCGGTCAGCAGCATCGGAACCCATGGAGGAACAGCAGGGATGAGCGTCGACTCGGGCAGCGCCAGCATGGCGGCCCGGCTGGGCATCAAGCCGGGCATGGTCGTGCAGGAGCTCGGCTGGGACGAGGACGCCGACGAGGACCTGCGGGACTCCATCGTCGAGGTCTCCGGCAGCGAGATGGTCGACGAGGACACCGACGAGGTGGCCGACGTCGTGCTCCTGTGGTGGCGGGAGGACGACGGCGACCTCTTCGACGCGCTGACCGACGCGATCACGTCGCTCGCCGACGACGGCGTCGTGTGGCTGCTGGTGCCCAAGTCCGGTCGCCCGGGCCACGTCGAGCCCGGTGACGTCACCGAGGTCGCCCCGACCGCGGGTCTGTCGCAGACCAGCAGCGTCTCCGCGGCCAAGGACTGGTCCGGCATCCGCCTGGTCACCCCCAAGGCCGCGCGCAGCCGCCGCTGAAGAAGGACCACCCCTCCCCCCACGCGTCGTATAAGGACCCCGTCCTGCCCACCCTTCGCAGGCTCAGGGCGGGACCCTGGACGGGGCGGGCGGGCCCCTGAGGGCTGGCCGTTCCAGGACGTCGGCCGGCTCGGCGTGGGCTGCTGAGGGGTGGCCACCCTGACCCGGCTCCGGCAGGTGGGGCACGATCGGCGCATGAGCCTCTCCGTCGGGGACGTCGCGCCCGAGTTCAGCCTGCCCGACCAGGACCGCCAGGTCGTGTCGCTGGCCGACCTGCGCGGGACGCCGGTCCTGCTGGTCTTCTACCCCTTCGCCTTCTCCCGGATCTGCACCGGCGAGCTGTGCCAGCTGCGCGACGAGCTGGCGACCTACACCGATGCCGGCGTGCGGGTGCTCGCGCTCAGCACCGATCCGGCCCCCGCCCTCAAGGCGTGGCGCGAGCAGGAGAGCTTCGACTTCGCGCTGCTGTCGGACTTCTGGCCGCACGGCGCCGTCGCCCAGACCTACGGCGTGTTCAACGACAAGGCCGGCATGGCGGTGCGCGGCACCTTCCTCGTCGACGCCGAGGGCCGCGTCGCGTTCGCCGAGGTCAACGGCCCCGGCGACGCCCGCGAGCAGTCGGGTTGGAAGGACGCCGTGGCCGAGCTGGCCGCCTGATCCCCGCCCGGCACGGCCCCCCCGCAGGGTCCCGCCGCGAGCTCGCGAGTGGCGGGGGGCAGGGGGGTCCTTCCTCTACCCTGGGCACGCGGGGCGCGTAGCTCAGCGGGAGAGCTCTCGCCTTACAAGCGAGCGGTCGCCGGTTCGATCCCGGCCGCGCCCACTTCCCCGCTCTGACCTGGGCTTCTGTCTGGGTCGGAGTGATCGACTCACTAGCACAGCGCTTAGTGACCGCGTAACCTTGTGACCATGGCCACACAGTGGCAGGTACTCCGGCGAGACTTTTCGACCTCCTTGGAAGCAGAGGGCAAGTCTCCCAACACGCTCCGTCTCTACCTGGGTGCTGTCGACAAGCTGGCGCAGTGGACTGAGGTACATCAGGGACCGGCAGACCCTCGAGCCCTCACGCGGACAGACCTCGCCCTGTTCATGGCGGACATGAACAAGGAGTGGAAGCCGTCGACCTGCTCCCTCAACTTCCGAGCACTCCAGCAGTTCTTCGGCTGGCTCGTCCGGGAGGAAGAGATCGACCGTTCCCCGATGGAGCGCATGCGACCGCCGGCAGTCCCTGAGCAGCCGGTGCCAGTCCTCACTGACGACCAGCTGCGGGCACTGCTGACAGCCTGTGACGGCCGGGACTTCGTCGACCGGCGTGACGCGGCGATCATCCGGCTCTTCCTGGACACCGGGTGCCGGCGCGGCGAGATCGCGGCGCTGACGACCACTGACGTCTCCCTCGAGGAGCGGGACATCACCGTCATCGGCAAGGGCTCCCGCGTCCGGATCGTGCCCTTCGGCCTCAAGACCGCCCAGGCGATCGGTCGGTACCTGCGGCTGCGGGATCGGGATCGGTGGGCTGACTCCCTGGCGCTCTGGCTTGCTGAGAAGGGTCGCGGTCCCTTGGGTGCTGATGGTATCCGGCAAATGCTCGAGCGGCGCGGCAACGAAGTCGGGATCCCCGGCCTGCACGCGCACCAGTTCCGCCACACCGCGGCGCACCGCTGGAACGCCAACGGCGGCGGCGAGACCGACCTCATGCGGCTGATGGGCTGGCGCAGTCCGCAGATGCTCAGGAGGTACGCGGCTTCGACAGCTGACGAGCGGGCACGAGAGGCACACCGCCGGCTTGGACTTGGCGATCGCGTGTAGAGACTGTGCTCACTTGTCCTGTCGTCCGAGACTCGCGGCCATGGTCGGCAGTTTCTCTCCTGGCGCGTCCGAGATGAGATGTCACCAGTGGTCGCTACCGTCGCCAGCGTGCAGACTCCCTGGTCGTCGTGGCCTATGCGCAGCCGCAAACTTGATCCGCTCGGCTACGTCTACGTCATCGAGTTCGCGGTAGGTCCCGCGACCATCGTCAAGGTCGGCAGAACGGATGCCCCTCGTACTCGAGCCAAGCAGCACGAGTACGACGTCTCTCGCTTCGGGGGACGAATCGCCAGGTGCTGGCTGTCCGAGCCTCACCTGCACTGGCACATCGTCGAGAGCCTCCTGATCGAGCATGCCGCAAAGTTGGGCTTGAAGCTGGGAGGTCAGGAGTACTTCATCGACGTCACCTACGAGGAGCTCGTCGCCGTGGCGCAGGGGTGGGTCGTTGAGTCGCAGGAGATAGAGGCCAACGAGGACGGCCCACGTGGTGAAGGTGAGGTCGTCTTCACGAAGCTGACCAAGGAAAGCAACAGCGTCATCCGTGACATTCTCGGGTCATATCGTGCGCTCAAGCACAGCGGTCAGGTGTCGCTGTGGGAGGCCTACTGCGAACAACACCTGTCGCACTTGAGGGAAATACGTTGGTCCAAAGATCAGCGAGTAGAGGTGATCCGCCGGCTGCGCCGCCAGGGAATGAGCCTTCGGGCGATTGGAGCACCGCTCGGGCTTGGTCCAAGTTCGGTTACGTACATCCTCGACTCTTTCGGGGCGGACGGCATCCCGAATCCTAATTTTTCGTAAGTCAGGGGGACCCGTACGGGGTACGGGTTGGGGTACCCCTAGCGGTACCCCCAGTGACTTGATCTTCCCTGCTTGTGGTGACTACTTCTGGTTGTCCGAAATCTGTCGAGCTACTTCAATGAGGTCGTGCTTCTTGATGTAGTCGTCGAGTGCTTCGCGCACCATGAAGTTCATGCCTCGCCCATTAACATAGTTTCGTTCGGCGTCTGAGACCTTCTTGAGCAGTAGGTACTGGTCCTCGAACACGTCGAAGGGCTGCCGCTCCTTCATTTTCCGTTTCGTTCTCGGTATGAGCTGCTGCTTGGGGGGAACCCGTACCTCTTCCCGTACCCCTGGGGGGACTGGTGGGGGTACCCCCTGGAGTTGCTCCGAGGGTGTAGATGATGGAAAGAACGCACCAAGACCTTTCCCCGTGGACTCTTTGAGGTTCTGGGTTAGTTCGGCAACTTCAATCGGCGGGCGTTTGCTAGCCATTGATAATCTCCTCCACAACTGTCATATAAGCCTTCGCGCCTTCGTGGCTGGGTTGCTCCACGACAAGAGGAGCCTTATATCGTGGCGATTCTTTGAAGCGAACGGTGTCCGGGATGTAAGTGTTGAAGAGATGGATACCAGAGTTCTGTGCAGCCTCCTGGAGTGTCTCAAAGATCTCTTTACTGTTTAAAGTTGTCCGGTCGTACTTTGTGCCCAGCATGCCGAGATACTGTAGGTTTGGATTCGTGATCGCTCGGATGTTTCGGATAGTCCGGGCAAGCATGTCCAGGCCGCGAAGTGCCAGCAGCTCCATGGCCATAGGGATGAAAACCTCATTCGCCGCTGTCAGGG
Organism: Geodermatophilus sp. URMC 65; assembly: GCF_053502545.1. NCBI lineage: Bacteria > Bacillati > Actinomycetota > Actinomycetes > Geodermatophilales > Geodermatophilaceae > Geodermatophilus > Geodermatophilus sp. URMC 65. The sequence goes on along the minus strand of NZ_CP199954.1, from coordinate 564,831 downwards.
CATTGACAGTGAGCATGCCAAGACTGGGCGGACAATCAAGGAGGATGTAGTCGTACTCGTCCGCAACTTCTTCCAGTTTGCGCTTGAGTACCTGCTCGGATGCCAACAACTGCTTGAGTTCTATCTCTGCGCCGGCAAGGTCGATGTTGGATGGTGCGAGATCAAACCCGAACTTTGTCTTGAGGATGATGTCGCTGAAGCCGGCTTCTTCCCGCATCAGGACGTTATAGACGGTTCTATTGAGCGAGTCTGTTGCTATGCCGATGCTGACGCCAGAGCCACCCTGCGGATCTAGGTCAACGACCAAGACACGCTTACCTCTCATTGCCAGGCCTGCCGCCAGGTTGAGAGTCGTAGTGGTCTTGGCGACGCCACCCTTCTGGTTAGCGATTGCGATGATGCGGGTTCCCAGCGCGACCCGATTAACTCGGTTCTCGATCGCACTGCGGGGTATGCGGTACTCGCGGCCGATCTTTGTCGACGGGAGCTTGCCGCTCTTGATCCAGCGTTGCACTGTGTTGGTATGAACACTAAGAAGTTTAGCTACTTCTTCGGTTGAGAGAAACGTATCGTCTGCCATACATTGCTAGCTCTTCGCTAGTTCTTGGTGTCTTACAGGCGGTTATTCACACCACTAGACACTACAGAGATGAGATTAGATCTTTTCCCGACTATTGTCAATAGGCAAAATAGTACCGACCGCACCCGTACGGGTACCCGTACCCCTAGGGGAACCCCTACCCGTACTGGTTCCCGTACCGGTACCCGTTACTGGTTATCGGACTAGGAATCTGCTTATATGTCTCTTGCCGCTTCGGTGGCGAACAGGGATAGAGAGGCTCATATCAAGGAGCAAAGGGTATTAATCACCCGAAGTATGACGTCAAGTCGTCATACGCCTGACGCAAGCGATTCTGCTGAGTGGACTGAAACAAGCGTCTCCCGGTCCTATGCAGTAATGCTCAAGCGAAGCCAGAGGGCTTAACGTGTACCGGCTTCGTTTCTGCAAAACGTCGCTGGTGTCCGTTGGATACTTATAAGGGGAAAGCCAACATAGCACCCTAGACCCGGGAGGATTATAGGGATGTTTCGTCGTGCTTGAGATACAGAGAAACGGGCGCGCCACGCGTTTTCTGTCGCCCCTGTCTTGTACTCGATCACTGATGTTGTTCGAAAAACGACCGCGCCAGGCATACCGGCTCCCGCCGGAACACCAAGAACCACCTGCGGTGGTCAGGGGTACCGGCCGCACGGCCGGCACAGCAGTACTGGAAGGAGAAGGGTGGGGCGAGTGGCCTACCGGTCAGGAGGTCGGCCCCAACGGTCGCTGGCGCTCCCTTGTCGCTCCGCTCCATGCGGCCGACCTCCTGACCGCTCCTCCGCCTCGCAAAAACACACTCCCAGCCCCTTGAGTTGAGTGAGAATAGAAAGTGATCGAGGAAAAAAGTTGACAAGGGGAGCGAGTCGAAGCAGCGGCCACTCGCCCCACAGGGGGGATCACGCTGACGCGTGATGAAGAGGCACACGTGCCAAGAGCCGGCGTCGGATTCCTTCCAGACCTTCCTTCCGCCACCGGCAGAAGAAGCCTCACGGCAGGAGGACAAGCAGGGGACTAGCTCCATCCGTGCAGGGAGCTGCAGACTCGGTCAGCCACCCATGCTCAGGAGGGGTCGTGACCTACCCCCGGACGGCTGACCTGGAGCGCGAGCTCACCCCGGTCGTGATCAGGGAGATCCTCGCTGTCCGCGAGGAACAGGGACTGTCGCTGTCCTACGCGATCCGGACTGTTGCGGCGGAGTGGTGGAGAGATGCGCTGGCACAGGGCTTCAGTGCCCACGTGGCGGACGACGCTGTGCGGTACGTCTGGCGAGTCGGCAACGAGCTGAAGGCGTCCTCCCGCAGGGGTGCCTAACGAGGTCGGGAGACAGCGCGCACACGGCTGACCTGGGAAGCGTGGAACTCGGTTCGTCGTTTGACCCCGCGAGGGGTCTGCTCCTCCTGCACGACCGGCCGGCCGGTGACGTCGACCAGGCGGCCCTTGCGGACGTCCCCCTTCTGGTGTTGCTCGTAGAGCTGTCGTGCGGGCTCGTCGAAGACGACGACCTTGTGCCAGGTGGTCTTGCCCTCCTCGTTGACGGCCAGCGGGAAGCCGGCGATGGGGAAGTCTTCGTTGCTTGAGAACCACGGATCACGTCCGAGACGACCTTGGAGGGTCACAATCTCTGTCTCACCGGTTTCTTGACCGGCGACAGGAGACGTGTTCTGCGGCGCTGTAGCGCGTTCTGACGCGGATTCCGCGGTCTTCGTGGGTCTTACATCGGTTGCCGGCGACTGCTCTGTCGTGGCGGCTTCTGTTGCTCGCAGAACCGGGATAAGCGACACCTTGCCGTCACTGCGAACGATGAGCCGGGTTCTGTCGTCAGGAGCACCTTGCTCGAAGACGACGCGACTCTTCTCAACGTCAACTGAGAATCCGGGAAGCCGATGCACTTCGATACGGGTATCTTCTGTTGTTACTCGAGCGACACCAGCTGTTGGGAAGACTTCAAGTGATGCCTTACCTCCGGCAACGGTCATGTGGCTACCCGCGCCGAAGGCAACATCACGCGCATCTTCTGCGCTCGTCGTCAAGACGTCACTAACTTCCCGACGATCAAACTTGGAAAAATCAACGTACCGTTCAGTCATAAAACAGAGCGGATTATATCGATATCCCTGAGTGGAAGTCAATAACTCCCGACCCGGGACAGGGCGCCAACAAGAGATCCTTACAGACTTCTTACGTGCGATTTAATGATTACTTAAGATTTCAGGTCTATACTCTGGTTTTTCGTTGCCCAATGAGACACGCCCAAGTCCTCATCACCGAGACAGACCAGACGATCCTGCTGGCGCTCTCCCGGTACCACTACTTAACGGCCGCGCAAGCGAGCCGGCTTCTGTACCCGAAGCTCCTGGACGACAACCGCTACATGCAGCGCCGGCTCAAGAAGCTCGTCGACGGGGAGTATGTCCTGCGTCTGCGGGCTCTCCCCGTGCCGCGGTACGGCCAGGCACCGCACGTCTTCACCCTGCACCGCTACGGCAGGCAGTACCTCCAGGCGCTGGGTGTTTCTGTCCAGCCGTACTTCCGGCCGTCCGAAGAGCGACAGGCCGCCGAGAACAACCCCTTCATGACTCACCGGTTGGCAGCAGTTGATGTCCTCATCGCTGCGGATCAACTCTGCCGGGACTATGCCGTGACCTGTCCGCGGCTCCTCGTTGAGCGGGACCTTCGACATCACCCGATCCGTGTTGAGATCGCAGCTGGACCTGGCACGCGCAAGATCGCCGTCATACCCGACGGGTGGTTTCAGTTGAGTGTCGGGGGAGAGCCGCCGGTCTCCATCGCCCTCGAGCTGGATCGAGCAACAGAAGATCAGAAATCGTGGCGGCAGAAGGTTGCCGGCTACGTTGCTTGGGCGAGGGGTCCGTACCGCCAAGCGTTTGAGACGGACAACCTCACGGTTGCTGTCGTAACCCCGTCACCCGCACGGCGTGACCAACTGCGTCTCTGGACCCTCGCAGAGCTTCAGAAGCGCGGCGCGCCAGCACTCGCAGACATCTTCTTGATCACTGCCGCGTCACCACTCACGACGCAGCCCGTTGGGTTCTTCTTCGACGACCTCTGGCATCTCCCGCACCAGCCTCGGCCGGTCAGTCTCCTGGGGCCGATGCAGTCCTCCACGAAGGACGTCTACTCCGGACAGCACGCCTGAGTCCTCGAGGACGTACCGGCTCGACGTACCGGCTCCAACCGGTAGACCCCACCCGGTAGATCCCTCAAGCGGTGTCATCAGTGCCACCAGCGGTGGCTTCGCGCATCTGTAGTGGGAGGACGTCCTCTGGCGAGGTCGGGAGGGGAGTCCGCCGCAGTGTCGTAGATGTGGCTCAGGAGCAGAGGAGTGGCGGCGGACTCCCCTCCCGTACCGCTGGTGACACCCTGCGGTGCGGTGGCTGTCGAGCAGGGTCGGGGACTCCTGCGGAGAGCACATGGTCAGATCCGTCGCCCTCCTCCCACACCCTCCGGTCGCCAGCTCTTTGCTATAAGAGGCTGACGCCGAAAGCGCGTTGACAAAGCGGTGTCCGACTATCCATAAGAATCAAGGTCGGACGCTATTCTAGTGCTAACGCACAGGGCTTCTCCCACCGCCGCCCCAATTGTGTCATACGGCGGGGCAGCCAAGTCAAGACGGCTGCGGCCCCGCTGCGGCGGCGGCCAGTGCGCTGTCCGGTCTTGACTCGTCAGCGCGCCGGTATGCAGGTGGACGGCTGCGGCGCAAGAAGCCCTTTCGCAGCAGAAAGGAGGTGATGACTTTATGAAGTACTTCAAAATCAAACGGGTTTGGGCCGTGAAGGCCGAGACCGAGGAAGAGGCCTTCCGTCTGGTTGCAACCGACCCGAAGGAGTACCTCGAGTCCGAGGAAGTTACTCGGGTCGAGTACAAGAAACCCAAGCAAGAGACCGGCTGGGTTTCCGGCTTCAAGAACCAGTTGACCGGGTCTAACTCAAAGCGTTAAGCGCTTACGGCTTCCTCCGACTACAACTTGGAGGAAGCAGCAAACGCTTAACCAGCAGAAGGATTATAGCATTCCGCTGTTAGTATGCGCGTTTCTGTCTTCGGAGGTCTAGTACCTCATCGATACAACATGGCAGCCGAACTTCCAGTCACCGATGAGTACTGACGAAACGCGCCGTTCGACTTGCCGAAAACGAGGGAATCTGCGATAATCCCATTTTGTCATGGGGGTAGAATACGGGGGATCGCCGTCAGAGGACGGAAAATTACATCGCAAGCAAGTTGATCATGTCGACGCCGGATCAGTGCGTCATACTCCTGCAACGGAGCCTGCGGTCGAGCAGGCTGCGGAGGGAGCCGGGGCAGTGCCTGTCGAGGTCTTCAACCGGGTAGCCGAGTTAGAGCGGCAGCTCCAGGAGGCCCAGGCCAGGCTCGCCAAGCTTGAGGAGCAGCGCCAGAGGGCTCGCGACCGCAACAAGCGCTGGCGCGAGGCGCACCTCGACGAGGCGCGGGCGCAGACCCGTGCGCGGGTGGCTGCCTACCGAGCTCGCAAGCGGCAGCAGGGCACCTAGTCCCTCCTGGCCGTCGGCCAGCCTCATAGCTCCAGTTTCACCGCGCTGACCTGCGCGTTCGCAACGTGTAGGGGTATGCCCTCTTTCAGGCCCTCAGGGAGCGTCGTAGCTTCGGTAACGGACGCCGCTACCGCCTACGACGGAGGCACCATGGGCAGTCTCCTGGTGATCGCTGTCTTCTTCCTCTTCCTCGCCGCGCTCCTGTACATCCACGACGTCATCGCCACGCCGACGGAGCCGGATGAGGAGTGGCGGGAGCGGGCTGCGGTCTTCGGTTCCCTGGAAGTTGCCGAGTCGCGTCAGATCCAGCGCCTGACAGACATTGCCTCATTCACAGACGCGGTTATCCGGGTGCGCGCCAACGCTGCACTCTCGGCATACCAGAAACTCGAGCAGTTGGGTGAGGGTTACAGCCGCGCCCTCGAGCAGCTGGCAAACAGCGGGAAGCTCGACCCAGAGGTTGAAGCAACCTTCCGCACCTTCGCTGGATCCACAGCGGAAATGATCACGGGTCTCACCGCAGACTTCGGTGACTCGCTGCATCTCTTGATCCGAACTTACGACGGCCGGTATCAGCGCCGGTTGAGATAACCAGTCCGACCGACAAGGAGTCTGATCGTGTTCGGTGACATTGTCCCCCAAGATGTGCCACTTCCTTCCAGACCACTGACCGCCGATGAACGCGCCGTCGTCAGGAAAGACTTGTACGACCATGTTCGCCTGGCGGCGCTAGCGCGGAAGAAGGAACACGCAACAAAGCTTCGAACAGGACAGGAGCTTCGGGCGTGGGATGACGTCGAAGAAGTTGTCGTGGAAGCCTTCAAGCGACTGGATCGGCAGACTGATCCGCGTGTCCAGGAGTATATGAGGAAATACGGGGGGCCGGCACTCACAGAAATGGGGGTTGATGCGCGGGCACTTCAACGGACCTTCGCTGAACAGATGGAAGGGATCCTCAAGGAGCCGTATCCAGTCGGTATCGAGGAGCGGCCGCCCACGATCCTGGAATCCATAGTAGAGACGATCTTCGGCGACAAGGACTAGGCGATGAGCAACGTGCGCCTGTTCCGGGACAAGATGGCGGGGGAGACCTGGATCTTCAAGCAGGAAGATCCGAACAATCCCGCGTGGTGCGTAGAAGCCCTCTCAGTTATCCAAGCGGGTGCGCGGCTGCTGCAGGCGGTGCGGCAGAACCCAACCGCGCCGGCCATCGCGTGGGCGCTGCATCTACTGGAGGAGCGGTACTGGCGGGCCTACGCGCACGCAGACCCAGAACACCGCCGGGATGAAGGCCACGCGGATCATCCCTGTATCCACCGAGCGTGGCGTGAGATGCGCTGGGCCATTCAAGACTTGGAACTTGATGCGGCAACCGCCGAGTTGCTGTCGCCACTCCTACTTCCCACGCAGGAGCCCCGGGTCATCGAGGGCACCGTCGTGGAACCGTCCCCCGAGCCGTCGCTGAAGGACGTCAAGGACGTGATCCTCGGGACCTACGTGAGGCCGGATGCGGACCAGGAGGACTCCTCCTGATGGTGCCGCAACAAGACCCGGACAGCCTCCACTGCATCCTGCCGGCAGCTGCTCGGGGGATGGGTACCTTCATCGCTGCACCCAAGGGGTCCGGGAAGTCTCGCCTCATGGGTCGGGGCCTTGCCTGGCAGGACTTCCTTCACGATGTCCCGCTGATCATCCTCGATCCCGTCGGCGGCACCATCGACAACTTCCTCGACAAAATCCGCCGGGGGCCATCGCTTCAGAAGCAGCGGGAGTACTGGAAGCGCGTCCGGTACGTGCCCATGAGCGGCTACCAGGGCTACGTGTCGTCGTGGCCGATCTACTACGAAGCCAAGACGGGGGAGTCGTTCAGTACCCGCGCGCAGCGCTTCGTTGACGTCATCGCCCGTGTCGACCCCGCGCTGCAGACCGCGGGGGTGCAGGGATTCAACGCCCTCTCGGGTGCGGCCCATCCCGGGGGCATCGTCCTGTGCGCGTTGGGCTTGGGGATCTACCACCTGTGGGATCTGCTTCGAGACCCCACGGCCTGGGAGCCGCAGCTGCAGCGACTCGAGAAGGAGTACCCGGAGACCGTCGAGGCGATCGACGACCTGCGAATGCTGGCGGTGATGAGTGACCGGGATCGACTCAGCCAGCTCATGTCGCTGCGCAACAAGCTGCGGCCACTGCGGCTCGATCCGACGTTCAAGGCCGTCTTCGGTGGCACAGCCCCCAGCATCACCTGGGACGACGTCGTCAAGAAGAAGCAAGCCGTCCTCATCGACTTCCGAGGCATGCCCGATGAGATGAAGAAGTTCGCGCTGCTGTGGGTGTACAACTCCTTCTTGACCTTCATCAAGCATCGCGGGCACAGCAAGATGCGTGACCCGGTCAGTTTCATCATCGACGAGCTGACCTATATGGTGGGCACCGCCGGGACAAACGCCGATCTCTTGACTGCGGATATTAATGAGCTGGTCAACCAGATCTCCCGGTCACATGGGGTCTGGGTCACGCTGGCAACCCAAGAGCTCTTCCAGCTGCCACCGAAGATGCGCCAGACCGTATTGTCCATGGGGACCGTCATCCTGGGGCAGATGTCTGACAACCAGGCTGCCGAAGAACTTGCCCGGCGGTACTTCACTATTGACCCGTACAAGGAGAAAGCCAGGCGAACCCGGTTCGAGAAGGTGCGAAAAGGCACCGGGCGGTTCTACGAGGATAAGCTGGTGTCGGCTGGCGATCAGGTGACGTGGTTTACCCGGGGGGAACAGAACTACGAGAACAGCCGGGTCTTCCTTAACCTGAAGAAGTTTCACTTCCTGGTCGGTCAGAGCGAGCGGGAAGGCGAACTGCCGACCGAGCTGAACGAGGTCAGCATCGAGGACCTCGACCGTAACCAGTTCCAGGACAGCATCGTCACTGACCCCATCCGCGCCGAACTTGCCCGACGAGACGGGATCAAGCAGAGCCAGCTGCTCAAGAGGATCGACAAGCGACTGGCACAGCCGCCGCCGGCGGCGGAGTACTCGGAAGCCCCGACTGAGCAGCCCGCGCCACCTGCCACACCACACCGCCCTGACGGGATCCCAGGAGTTCGCCCCAAGCACACCCGCAAACCCCCGCGAGGCCGCCATGACGACCCGACCACGCAGCCTGCACCCCGTTGATATCGCGGTGCTCAGCGCCGTGAACCGTTATCGGTACCTGACGGCTGCGCAGGCCAACCGCCTGATCTGGCCGAACAACACCCGAGACAAGCACCGATACGCCCAGCGCCGGCTCCTGTGCCTCAGCAGGGAGGAGTACCTGGCGGCTCTCGACGGCATGCCTCGGCCGGCGGAGGGTTCCTCGCCGCGTGTCCATGCGCTCGGGTGGCGGGGCCGCAAGGTCCTCGCAGCGCAAGGTGTCGCGGTTCCGTCCTATTACCGCCCCTCGGAGGTGATGCAGGCGTCACGCAACTTCCTGTACATGCGGCACACCTTGGCGGTCATCGACGTCCTGATCAGCGCGGAGCGCCTGATGGACGAGGTGTGGGACGTCCAGCTCACCCAGCTCGTGCTTGAGCGGGAGTTGCGGCGGCTGTCGTTGCGGGTCGCGGTTCCCGGAGTCTCGGGCTATGCACCAGCCCGCCAGGTCACCGTCGTTCCCGATGGCGTCTTCTCCCTGTGGACAGCAGGCACAACGCAACACTTCGTTCTTGAGGTTGATCAAGCCACCGAGCGAGAGCGGGTCTGGCGGGACAAGGTTGCCGCTCTCGTCAGCTGGGTTGCTTCTCCCAGCGCCAGGACGTTGCTGCCTGATCCCTACGTGACCGTCATGGTCGTAACGCCTACCCCAGGACGCCGGAAGCAGCTCCGCCTGTGGACCATGCAAGAGCTACGAGCTCGTGGGTTGTTCGACCGCTACGTCGACCTCTTCGCGTTCACGAACGAGTCTCCGGTCACGTTGTCGCCGCAGGAGTTTTTCGGCGGACACTATTGGTATGTCCTTGACCTCGATACCCCAGACAGCCTGGTTGACCTGCCGTAAGAGGAGAAAGCCGATGACCTTTCTATATCCTCAGAGCGAGGTCCAGCCTTTCAGCGTCGAGGAGCTCATGCAAGGGTATTGGGTGAAGGTCGCTCAACACGGGGTGTCCCGAGTGCTCCAGTTTTCCGCGGGCGGCGTTTTGACTGAGCAAGATCTCTTTATGCCGCTGCCGTTCCGCAGCTCGCCGCGGTACGAGTACTCCTGGTATGGCAGGTGGCAGCTCGAGGATGAAGGTAAGCGGCTTATCGTGATCATCGGCTCGTACCGCCTCGTTGTGGAGCCTGACCGGCGCTCGAATATTCATGGTGGATACGAGAGGAACGAGGAAGAACCGGACTACTTCGGTAACTTCCGATTCATTCATGCTTGCTGAGCCCACGCGTCCAGCCGGCCGCCGTATTTGCTTTCGATGTATTGATCCTGCGCATCAAACCCCGCAGCTGATGCGCCAACCATGCTAGTTGCTTCCCAGGGCACCCAACCCGTGTCCGCCAGGCGGGTTCGAAATGCATTATCCGGCCACAGGGCAAACATGATCCGCCCCCCATACGCGCGCATATAGCCACCAGGCTCACCGGGGTCAGTACAGAACTCTGCGAGTGCGGTTGTCATTTTAATATCCCACAAGGCTAGCCCTGCGGATCGCAGCCATCTGGCCGGCAGGTCGTGTATATCGCCTGCTTGACTGAGCAAACTACATCCAACGACTCTTGGCCACTGGTTGTTATCCGACTGGACATCAAGCCCGAAGACAACTTGGGTGTGGTAGTGGAACTGATCCACGATGCGGATTGCATCCATCAGTTACCCCTGTGCTCATGGCGGGTCGCGCCTCACAGCCGGCGCAGGGCTGGGTACCTTGCACGCCCCCTGACGGGGACTGTCCTCTTCTGACGCCCCGAGCTTTCCTCGGCCGCCCTCAGCGTCAAGGGGGCACAAGCATCTTGATCGCCCCTGCGGGGACGCTGCGCTCGATCACAGATCCTTCTGCCTCACCCCTTGACGCTGAGCCTCCGCGGCCGACGTGGCGCACAGGCGCGGTGGCGGGAGGAGCCGCCACCCGCTTGATGGGCGTCAGGAGGCTCGGTGTGGCCTGGCAGGGAGGACACTTGCGCATGCCGTCTGGCGGGATGGACAAGAAGCGGCGGACGCAGGCACCAGAGAACGAGTTGCCGGTGGGGATCGAGCCGTTCGGGGTGCTTGGCCGGAGTGACCAGGCCGTCGTCACCGTCACAGGTGTCCAGGTCTTCAGCACCGGCCTGGGCATGGACGTGACCATCGTGGTGCGGGAGCGATCCCCTGGCAGGTCTGTCGCCGAGGGGCTCAGCCGCAGCCGACGGATTCACGTCGAGCCGGAGGACGCAGAGGACTGGCTGTGGCTGGACGTGGCGTATGCCGATGGACGACCAGGCTCCAACGCCATCGAGCCAGCGGGGGACAAGGATGATCAGATCTTCTTCGTTGCCGGCAGGGCCAGCAGCAGCGGTCGCACCACCCGTCAGCCCTACTGGCTCTCACCCCTGCCGCCAGCAGGAGCGCTGACGTTCAGCTGCACGTGGCCACGGTTCGACATCACGGAGACCAAGACCGTTGTCGACACTGCGCCGATCCTCGCGGCAGCCTCCCGTGTCGAGGTGCTCTGGCCGGCCGAACCGGATCGAGCGAGCAAGTTCCTACTGTGACGATTCCTCGGCCGAGCAACCGACCGGAGGGATTGGGGAGACCTTGCCCCGGCAGGCAGACAGGTCGACGATCTTGCCGTACGTCAGGGCTTGCCCATCCATCACAGGACACGGATCGGTGACACTCCCAGGAGGCGTTCCATGTCACCCAAAGCGCGTCGGCCACGGAGAAGGCAACGGGAACTGTCGGAGCGAGACTATATGCCCCGGTGGGTGAAGCGGTTGCTCATCGCCCTCGCTGTGATCCTTATCCTGTGGTCTGTCGGTCCCCTCATCTTTATCTACCTGTCAGGACTGTTCTCTTAGCCGATACGAGGACGCCTGACGCTTCCTCTCGTCAAGGCACTCCGTCAGCTGACGGATCTTCGGCCGTTGACGATTCACCTTGCGCTTCTCGCTGTGCTGGTATCCGAAGGCAGGCAGGCCTTCGAGAAACCTATGATCCTTTTACGAGAAGCAAAGCAAATACAAGTACGAGATGCGGCACAGGTTGCAGCAGTATTCCGAAATCTTCTTGCCCTTGAGGACAAGATTGCTCGCGAGCGAGAGCACTACTACGTCATGCACCTAGATGCCCGGCAGACAGTCAAACTTGTCGAGCTGGTGCATATCGGTGTCTTGAACCACGTGTCGGTGCACCCTCGAGAGACATTTCGTCGAGCAGTCTTCGAGGGTTCAGCGGCCATCATCATCGCGCACAATCACCCGAGCGGTGGCGTTGACCCGTCGGAGGATGACATCCGGGTGACAACCAAGATGCACGATGCAGGGGAAATCCTCGGTATCGCGCTTCTTGATCACATCGTCTTCACCCCTGACAAGTACTACAGCTTTCGCAGCAACAGTGAGGGGGTGATCAGGCAATGACAGTGATACACGGGCGGTTCAAGCTTGGACGGATCGTCACGACTCGGGGAGCAGTCAAGACGATGAAGCGGCTCAACGTCAACCCGGTGAAGTTGCTCCTGCGGCACGTGCAGGGTGACTGGGGAGATCTGGACGAAGAGGACAAGCAGGAGAACGAGTTCTCAGTGCTTCGACACCTGCGCATCTTATCGGCGTATAAGGTGGGTGAGGGAAAGTTGTGGGTCATAACTGAGGCGGACAGGAGCGTCACGACGATACTCCTGCCGGAAGAGTACTAGGTTCAGGCGGGTATCTTCGTCTAATACCCACGTTAGGCGGAGAACCCTCGCCTCGTTTAGTGCGTGCGCGGGCTTCTGCGGAATGGAGGGCATTTGACGAAGGAGCAGCGAATTCGCTATAACTAACGTAGATGAATAGTCCGCTTACCTTTTCCGACGCACTTACCGCTTACAGTGAAACTCGGCTCGCAAGCCGCAACTACGCACGACGGACGCGGCGGGAGTACCTGACGGATCTTCGGCAGCTGGGGGAGTACCTGGCATTGGTCGGCGTGACGACCATCGACGCAGTCCAGCGCCGGCACCTCGAGGGCTTTCTGGCGCAACTTGACCGCCAAGTCCTCACCAACACCACTCGCCGGCGCAAGCTGGCCGTCATCCGCTCGTTCTTCCAGTTTCTCGAGCAGGCCGGCCATCGAACCGGCAATCCGGCAGCTGACGTGGTGCCACCCCACCTTGATCCACGACAGCCTCGTTACCTGACCCAGGGGGAGTACGAACGGCTCCGCCTGGCGGCGCGACACGTGCCACGGGACGCCGCACTCATCGAGCTGCTGCTGCAGACGGGCCTTCGGCTCTCTGAGGTCGCACATCTCCGCTTGTCCGACGTCGAGCTGCCAGGCCACCGAGAAGGCCCGGAATGCGGCGGGAGCGTTGGCGTGTGGCATGGCCGGCGCCAGCGGCTGGTGACGCTCAACTCGACGGCCTGTGAGGCGCTCAGGGGCTACCTCCTGGTGCGTCCGGCAGACGCGCAGGACGACAGCGTCTTCGTGAGCAAGTTCCGCCGCGGTATGGGGCCGCGGTCCATCGAGGACGCGGTGAACAAGCACTTGCAGGCCGCTGGCATCCGCGGTGCCTCTGTCCAGAGCCTGCGGGCCACCTTCGCCGTCCATACTCTCAGGCAGGGAACCAGTCAGAAGGTGCTTCAACAGGCGCTGGGCGTCAGCCGCTGGACTGCGGCCGGTTACGCCGAGCAAGCACGGGTCGAGATGGACCGGCAGCTTCAGGAGCACGCGCTGTAGCTAGGGTGACATGGGCCACCATTGACGCCGGAGGCCGCGGTCGCCTCCTTCAGGGTGACTTACAGCCGGCAGCTGAGTACGTCTTGCACCATGAGTCGTGCGTCGGCAGCGGACAAGACAGCGGCCGCATAGTTGTCCCAGGCGGACTCCACGACGGTAGCAACGTCGTCGGAGACTGCTGGGATCGCAATCTGCTGGACGTCCCAGGGGTTCATGTGATCAACAACGCTGCCAAACGAGAGCGCCTTGATTTGCACCTGGGTCCGTGGTGCAGCGACGCCAAGCCAGAGGGCACCTGGCCGCTGATCGGGCTTCGGAACGAGCCGCATGACGTCGTTGCTGGCGAGCCAACCATCCCGATCGGCAGTCACCAGCGCGGGCCAGGCCTGCCTCCCCTCTGACCGGCCAACCGCGCCAAAGATGGTCATGCCCGCCCTGAGCTCGTACTCCTCCGGGTTCTTGAAGGAGCGATCCGAGACGCGGCGCAGATTGATCGGCTCCGGCTGCAGCAACTGGCGTCCGCTGACGATGGGTCTGCCGTTATCGCCGTGCACGTAATACCGCTTGTAGCGAACGGGCAGCCGTGCTGTAGCTAGCGTACCGATGAGCGGGCCGCCATGCGCTGCAGCGTCGCGCCGTGCGCGCTGAACGACTGGGTGGTGATACGCCGCGTCGAGCCGGTCGGCTAGGAGGGATCGAGCGGGCTGGGGCCACTGGGTCCAGCGCGGCGCTGGGGTTGTCGTGTCTGCAAGGTGATCGAGAGCCCAGCGCAGGTCGCGCCGGGCTGCCTGCCGCGCAGTGACTGCGTGGTGCATACGGACCGCGATGCTGTGCATCACGTCCTCCGGTACGACGGGCACTGGAACTGAGCCGACATCCTCTGCCGTGATGTGGTCGATCACGGAGCCGCTGCGATTTCTCCGGAGCAGCGTCTGGCCGATGTCCGACTGCAGGTAGGCCAAGACGTACAGCCGCAACACGTCATCCGTGATGTCGATCCGCACCATGTCATGGCTGAGGCAGAAGCCGGCGAGATCCTCATCAACGATGGTGTTGGGACCGAGGTTCCTGCCGGAACACGTCTGCAGGATGGTGCCAGCCGTGAGGCGGAGGTCCTCGATGCCCCGGTTGCGCGTGACAGACAGCCGTTGCACGGCGTCAGGAAGGTAGTCAAATACGTCGTAAGGCCGGAGGTACGGGACACCGTCCTCGTCTGGTGCGGCCCAAGCGCGTGCGAACCGCGGTGGATCCCAGACGCGGCCAAGCTCACGAAGCGGTGCGATCTGCGTGCCGGCAGCCTCGATCAGGAGGAGCGTTTCTCTCGCCTGCACAAAGTGGTCGGCGAAAAAGGCCGCATCGAGCCGGTCATGTACCTGGACAGACCGTGAGCGGACCGTGGTGCGGGGCCGGATGCCAGTGAGAGCGATCGTCATGCGGTCTCACCGAGCCAGCGAAGGTACGCTTCGGCAACCTCAGGGAGCTCATCGTCGATTATCCGGTCCTTGGTCGTGACCTGCCGGAGGACCTCCTCGCCGGAAGCTGGGTCGATCTCAGAGATGGTGTCGATTCGTTCTACCCACACGTCGTCCCCGTCATCCGTTCGCCGGTACACGACGTTGCCTCGCTTGTCATGGCCAATGCTTCGGGTGACTGCCATGAAGATTGGGTAGTCGAGGCCTTCCGCCTCGGCTGAGACGCGCTCATCGTCCGAGAGTCGGCGCAGCAATACCATGCTGGTTTGCGTGTCGTTCTTTGGCTGGAATAGCTCACGCGCCATATCCACCACCGCGAGGACCTGAGTGTGGGACAAGATCCAGTGTCGTACATAGCCGAGTGCGGGATTGTTGAGGATGCCGTTGGGGATGACCATAGCCATCCGACCTGTGCCCGGACGCAGGAACTGGATGCAGCGCTCAATGAAGAGGATCTCCGGCGGCTGCGACTTCTGTAGCATCGGTTGGCCGCTTGCGTCTGTGCGCATCGTCCACCCTCCGTGGGGCGAGCGGTCCCACATGGCGGCCAGGTCATACTGGCGAAGGATCTCCTCGTCGTCGATGAGGATGTTGGCGCCGAACGGAGGATTAGAGACGATGACGTCGATTGTGCCCAGCGCAAGACTTGTTGCGGCTCCAGGCTCCCACGACCGTGGGTTCGCGAGCGTATTCGCCTGAAACAGTCCGCCCGAGCCGTCATTATTCATGACCATGTTCATCTTGGCAGCACGTACGAGCCCGGGGTTCAGATCAGCACCGAAGACGCATTGAGAAAGGTACTCATTTCGTCGGTACCAAAGCTGCCGGCGCTCGGCATCGGTGCCGTTGGTTGGGTCGACCCACTCGGCCCGTTCCTCGTTCTCGATATGCTCTAGCGCGGCGTTCATGGCCATGATAAGGAAGCCGCCGGTGCCACAGGTCGGGTCGAGTAGGCGCTCGTCCGGCTGGGGATTAAGCATGGTGACTGCCATGCGGCAGGCATTGCGTGGCGTGAAAAATTCACCACGATCGCCGCGCAGATTACTGCCAACGATCTCCTCATACGCGACGCCCTTGACGTCGACTGGCGAGGCAAGGAGGGAAAAGCCCTGCAGCTGAGTGACGACGAAAGCAACGACCGTGGGCTTGAGATCGATAATGGAGTCAGTCTCAGTGAAGATCTGCGGGTACTTGCGAAGCACCTTGTCCTCAAACAGCCGTTGAATGCGCTTCCTGGCCGATGCCGCAAGGGTTGCGTTGTTCCGCTCTGCCGCTGATGCGTAAAACTCCAGGACCCGGCTCTTCTCATCCTCGATCTTGCAGAAGATGAGCTTGAGAAGCTCCCAGAATGCTTCTGGCTTCTGCTTGCCTTCCGTGCCCGCGATGTAGTTGTGACAGCGGCGGAAGGCGAAGAGCAGGTTATCTGCGGTTGCTGGCTTCAGGTCCTTGCGCTTCGGACGCTGTGCGTCTTCTTCGGACTGGCCAGCAGCTGGGATGGCAATGATGTCATCCTCAAACACGAACCCGGTTGCGGTCCGGCGCTTGGCAATCAGGAGCTGATCGTCGCCGTTGGTCCACATGCCGTACTCAACGTTCATACACGCAGCCATGTACGACCGCAGCTGCTCGATCCCGTCCTTGCGGTTGGCAGTACTCGTTCCGGGTCGCTTGGTCTCCACGAGGATCCAGGCGTTCTCCTGCTTGTGCTCTGTGCCTGGCCGGAAGACCACGATGTCCACGCGCCTGCGCGAGGAGCCCACCTTGATCGGAAACTCGGGCTCGCAGTCACCAGCCGCGTACCGGTAACCGCGTACGAGCGCCTTCTCAACGTTCTGGCGGACGTACTCTTCGGGCGTGTCACGAAAGAGTCGTCCGGTCAAGAAGTCGCTGACCAGGCCTTCGGGGACTGCTGCGGTCGCAATGGTCACGGGCGGCGCGAAGCTCGTCGGGGTACCCAGCGTAACTCATCCTCGCTCTGCGTGACGGTCGGGCATGATGCCGTTGACGACCGAACCTACTCGATCCAGCAGGCGCGCCAGGACCTGACCCGCCGCGACCAGGCAGGACCCAGCTGTCTGGATCCTGGTCGCCAACGGCCTTGTATCCCTCGCACCGTGGGTCGGCGATAGCCCCATCCGGCCCAACGATCGAGGGAGGCCACACCCCACTAGAGTGTGATCGTTCGTCATGGTGGGAGAGGGAGTCAGCGGCTTGAACCCAGTTCAGATCCGCCACGTTCGTGAAGCGCTCGAGCGGCGCTTCGGAGACCTGATCGACGTCACGGATCTCGCCGGCAAGTCCGAGTCGGACAGGCAGTCGGCCTTCAGAAGCCGAGCACTCGCTGCACTCGCGGTCCAGATGGAGACCGGCTGCAGTGACGATCAGGCTGCTGCAACGGTGATTGACGGCCGCGACGACATGGGAATCGACGCGGTGGCAGTCTCGGCAGAAGGCAAGGCGCCGCATCTCTGGATCGTCCAGGCCAAGTGGAGCGATAGGGGAGCAGCCGGACTCGGCCAGGACGCAGTACTCAAATTCATTAGAGGTCTGAACAAAATCTTCAACTCAGAGTATGACCTCTTCAACTCGCGGTTTCAAGCGATGGCCAGCGATGTTGATGAAGTGTTGAGCAACCCCGCTGTCGGAATCACGATTATCTCGGCACTACTCGGGGACGCCACAATCCATGCTGACGTGCAGGCGATAATCGACGAGGAATGCGATAAGCTCAACTATGCTCAGCCGATGGTCGATCACCGGGTGCTAGGCCTCAAACATTTCCACCGGGCGATACTGGGCGACACTGCGGAGCCGAAGATTGACATCGAGGCACGCGTCGACGGCTGGAACATTCAGCGAGAGCCCTATGAGGCATATTACGGAACCATCGCAGTTGCAGAAGTCGCAAACTGGTACGAAGAGCACGGACGAGCGCTGTTCTCGAAGAACATACGCGACTCACTCGATCTTACCGAGGTCAACGCAGGCATCATCGACACGCTGACAAAGAGCCCGGATCACTTCTGGTACTTTAACAATGGGATTACCGTACTTGCTGACTCGATCGGTAAGACGGCCAGGTTCGCAAATACCCCCGGTGGTCCTGGCGACTTCCGTCTAGTCGGTGCCAGCGTTGTCAATGGGGCGCAGACTGTCGCAGCGGCCCACCGCGCCTTCAAGCTCCGCCCTGACAAAGCCGCTGCTGGGAGAGTCCTCGTCCGACTCATCTCCCTTGAGAATTGCCCAGAAGATTTTGGCACTGAAGTAACTCAGAAGACCAACACTCAGAATCAGGTCGAGAGTCGGGATTTCGCGACGCTCGATCAGGATCAGCACAGGCTCCGAGAAGACTTCAAAGTGTCGCTGGACAAGCGGTACGTTATCAAGCGAGGGGAGACGGAGCCGAGCCCGAGTGACGGGTGTTCAATAGTCGAGGCCGCTATCGCACTCGCTTGCGCGGACCGCAGGGCGGATCTTGCGGCGCGCGCCAAGCGCGATGTCTCACTGCTTTGGGAGAGGGAGACGTATCGGTTGATCTTCGGCAAGCACCCGAACGCGTATCGCACTTGGCGCTCAGTCCAGCTATTGCGTGCGGTGAGGGCGAATCTGGAAGAGGCCGCCGGGGACCTCCAAGGTAGAGCGTCTGCCGTCGCGACGTACGGGGATCTCCTTATTGCGCATATCGCGTTCCGGAAGGTCCGCATGGATAGAATCGACGATCCGGCGTGCGACTGGGACGAGGAACTCGAGAAGGCGCCAGTGGTCACGGCGTCGGCAGTGGAGTGGCTGATTCACGCAATTGACACTGAGTTCGGTCCAACGAGTCACGTGATCGCGGCATGCAAGAGTGGTGAACGGAGCCAGACAGTCGTCGCTCGTGTACTGGAAGGCATGGAGTCTGGTCAACCCGTGCCCGAGCTTCCCGAGGGCTACCGCTCGTCAACCTCCGAGCTCAGCGGAAAGCGTGCGAATGCGGTCGCAATCCTGGTGGACTCGGGCTATATTCCGGAAAACACCCAGCTCGAGTTCCGCGCGGGCGGCAGGCCGGAGCGTAAGGCGCTCGCTCCTTGGCTAGCTGCGAACCCGGACTTTGCAAAGGCTACCTGGACGAGTAATCGATCAACGCCGCTTATCTGGGCTGGAGACGGGCAGCGCTATTCGCCAAGCGGGTTGGTTCTGCACATGCGCGAACTCGCAACTGGGACTCGGCCAAAGGCAGTGCAGGGTCCAAGCCGCTGGTTCTGGCCAGGAAAGGGCTCGCTCGTCGAGCTGGCGGAGAAGGCACGCGCCGAAGAGGTCATCGACGAGGACTAGTAGTGCTTCGTTAGGTCGGCGCTCGCGCCCGGCTGTCGAGGGGGTGTCCCAGACGATGCAGGTTCCGGTCCAGGTCGCTACCGGAGCCTGCAGTCCGTGCAGGACCGCGTAGAGGCTCAGGCCGGCCGGCGCTGCCGCTCATGGCCTGGCCGCAGGCTGCTGATGAACAGCTGGGCGCCGGTGACCAGGGTGACGTGGCGGTGCCAGCCGGTGAAGGTGCGGCCCTCGAAGCGCGATCTAGCCCCGCGCCGGTCCTCAGCTCGCGGTGATTCTGTTCGATCGGCCAGCAGACTTCGACCAGCCAGACCGGTTCGGCGGATGGTGTCGGCCAGCCGGTCCGAGAGCCAGTGATCGGATCGCTGAGTGAACTGCGGTGGTCAGACGCTCAGTGGTCGGGCCACCGGCAGCGGGCCGCATGTAGCTTGCCGTTCCGTCGGCGGCGGGCGGCCGGGGGGCTTTTGATGCCCTCCGCCGCGGGCGGCGATGCCAGCGCGGAAGGCGGCGTGGATGCCGTAGCTGGCGTCGGCCACCGGCACCGGAGGGCTTAGCCGCCGCTGGCCAGGTCCACGAGGTCCTGCCAGCTCGGGGCGGCCTCGATGACCTATTGCACTTCTTGGACGGTAACGCCGGTCGTTACGAAACACGTCCCTAGCGTCTAGAGATCGTTAACGGCGGACGTTAGAAGCCCTACTGACAGTCGGGGCAGGCTGCGCTATGCCGGAGGCATGAGGTACCCCGATGGTGGCGGGCTGGACGCCGAGGAGCGCGCCCGCCGAGAACGGGTGCGGCTGGCGGCGGCCGAGTGGTTCGAGGAAGGGGCCACCGACCGGGAGGTGGCCGAGCACTTCCGCGTGACCCGGATGTCGGCCAACCGGTGGCACCGCGCGCTGACCGCCGGTGGCCGGCCGGCGCTGGCCTCGAAGGGAGCCGGCGGGGCGCGCTGCCGGCTGAGCCCGGTCCAACTCGACGAACTACAAGTGGTGCTCGACGCCGGCCCGACCGCCTGGGGCTGGGATGACCAGTGCTGGACGCTGCCGCGCATCGCCGAGGTCGTGCACGCGAAGTTCGGCGTGGACTACACCCTGCCCGGGCTGGATCTGCTGCTGCACCGCCTCGGCTAGAGCGTGCAGGTCCCCGCCCGGCAGGCCGCCGAGCGGGACGAGGAGCGGATCACCGCCTGGCGGGAGGAGAGCTGGCCGGAGATAAAAGGACGGCGGCGGACCTGGCCGCCTGGCTGGTCTTCGAGGACGAATCCGGCCAGGGGCTGAGGCCGCCGACGGGGCGCACCTGGGGCCGCCGCGGCCGCACGCCGGTGGTGCGGGTGACCGCCCGAAACAGCCCGCGGCTGTCGCTGGCCGCGCTGCTGGCCACCCGGCCCGGGCACCGGCCCCGGCTGATCTACCGCACCTACCGCGGCCGGCGCGGCGGGCGGCGCAAGGGGTTCACCGAGGCCGACTACGCCGCCCTGCTCGACGCCGCGCACCAGCGGCTCGGCGGCCCGATCGTGCTGGTCTGGGACAACCTCAACACCCACACCAGCGCCGCGATGAGCGAGCTCATCGCCGCCCGGCCCTGGCTGACCGTCTACCGGCTGCCGCCGTACGCCCATGAGCTCAATCCGGTGGAGCCGGTGTGGTCACACCTGAAGCGGTCGCTGGCCAACCTGATCAAGCACACCCTCGTCGAACTGACCGCGCTGGTGAAGACCCGGCTCAGACGGATGCAGTACCGCCCAGGGCTGCTGCTCGGCTTCCTCGCCGGTACCGGACTCGAGTTCGGACCGTTCCTGTAACCCCCGCCCTTGATGATCTCTAGGGCACCAGCGGAGGAGCTTCAAGCCCGATGCAGGACGGCACGGGACCGAAGCGTCACACGCCACGCGGACCATGAGACGGACCACCAATGTCCTATAGCCGCGATTCCGGCGGGTTATAGGCTTGTTTCGACCTCTAAGCATACCGCTGACCTGACTCTTGAGGCTAAAACTCCGCCGTAGAATAGATTTTGTGCGACATGACGGTGACTCCGAACCGTATCGCCGCCCGCTCAGTATGCTAACCTTCCTCGTGGTGTGGACGGTGCCGTCGCACGAGTAATCAAAAGGACCCCGTAGATGCGAGCAATCTCTCGTGCCCGATTTGACGCCCTAGCGGCCTACTGTCGTGCACCGCTCGCGACGGTCTTCATGCAGGAGCTCGCGTGGTTCGAGGATGCGGGCGGAAATGTTCTCGCGACGCTCGTTCTCGATACTGACGGGGAATACTGCGCAATCATCCTCGCGCGGGATCTTATGGATAGATTCCGCTGGGTCGCAGCGACTGAGTTCTTTGAGACGCCCGAGCAAGCACTCGTCGACTTGTTCCGACGAGTAACAAGCCTGCTGCCTCATCTCGATGAGCAACGCGTGCATGGTGACGAGACTGGGAAGACTGTTGACTTCTTTACCCCAGTTGTCAGAGGCGCGAGACTTCACCCTCACTTCCGCAGGCTCAGCTCCGGTGACGAGTTCTCTGCAGCACGCGAGATTATTAGCGCCATGATGCGCTGGTACGAGGACATTGACGGGAACTTCGTGGAGCAGTTTCAGACTACGGGTTTCGACACGCGGATCTGGGAGTTGTATCTGTTCGCCGCTCTCACGGAAGCGGGTCTCAAAGTAGAACGCCCCACACCCTCGCCTGATTTCTTGGCCAAGGGCATCCAAGGCGAGTTCACACTAGAAGCGACCACCATCAATCCGACGCTCGGCCCAGACGGTCGGCCTGCGGCGAGCGCACGGCCCAGTGAGGATGAAGACGCAGACGCGTATGTTCACCACTATTTACCCATACGATATGCCGGCCCACTAACGACGAAGCTGGGCAAGGAATACTGGACCAAACCCGCATCCTCTGGCAAGCCGCTAGTGTTCGCGATTCAGGATTTTCACGACACGATGTCGATGCGATACAGCGGCTCCGCGCTTCCGGTCTATCTCTACGGGTACAAACACGAAGCCGAGCGCGGCTCAAGCGGATCGCTGACCGTAAGGCCCCAACGCGTTGTAGCGCACCACTGGGGCACGAAGACAGTGCCGTCCGGGTTCTTCTCACTTCCGGGGGCCGAGAATGTCAGCGCCGTTGTCTTTAATAGCGGAGGAACGATCTCGAAGTTCAACCGGATGGGAGTCCGTGCAGGGTTCGGCTCGAGCAATACCGTGCTCGTTCGCCGAGGAACAGTCGCGGACATCGATCCGAACGCCTCTGAGGCTCTACCTTTCGTGCACATCGTAAGCCCGGGATACCCGGAGGCGTGGATCGAGGGGATGGATGTGTACCACAACGCGAATGCGGTGCATCCGCTCGATCCAAGCATGCTTCCTGGTGCTGCTCATCACAGGTTGTTGTCCGACGGGCGGATCGAGACGGCTACACCCGAATGGAAGCCGTTCGAATCCTCAACTTCCACTATCGTATTCTCGGTATGATCGAACGACAGATCTCCGCTCGACGGCACCAAAACCACACCTGACCGGCAAACTCGGCCGAAGACACAGATCAGCGCAGCGCTCACGCATGTCCTGCTCACCAGCGAGCCGTCGCAGAATCCAACATCGCCGCCGCCACTCACCGGCCTGGCCGGGCATGCGATAATCGAGTCATGACTCCAGGGGTGGACGACATGAGCGCGGTCACGCTGATTGGATGGTATGAGCTGCCGTCTGTTCTGACGCTCACGCCCAAGTGCTTCGGTGAGTCAATTCACGTTAAGATTGCTGGCAGGTCAGGCGAACTACTGCTGCCGGAAGTGGTCTGGAACGGGGAGGAGCCGCAGGTTGTTGCGCCGACACTGCCGGCTAAGGCCGTGCAGTATGTCGAGCACCATGGCGGCTTGCGCCGTGCTGGCTGGGGCAAGGTCAGCCAATGGAACCCGGCTGCTAAGGTCGTCCTCAAGGCGCACGTTAGCGCGGTCGCCCTCCGCTTTCCGGCTGCCAGGGCTGACGTCAGTTACAGCGAGTACTCCGAAGGGCGCGGACGTCCTCAGGGCGAACTGGTAGATAGCCTGTTCGCGTCAATCGACGACTGGTTTGAGGGTTTACGGACCTGGGTCGAGGTCAAGTCTGACCAGGACCTGGACTCGGATCATCCGCTGCGGGAGGTCCGGGTGCCGGGTAGAAGCCTGGGAGTCGTCGCCGACGAAAGTGGTCAGCTCTCGCTTCCTGCCACCGCGAGCCGTATCACCATAAACGCGCGCGACGATGAACCGTTGACCCTGCCTTTGCTGCGACGGGCGGTTCAGCTAGCCAACGAGGCTGCGATGTTCGACGACGCTCACCTTCTCTTGCGTGACAGTCGTGCGGCCGTGCGGCGCGGGCAGTACCGTCGTGCGGCAATCGATGCTGGCTCTGCCTTGGAGCTGACTCTCGCCGACTTCAATAGGACTGTAACGAAGCTCAGCCTTCATCGTCCTGGCCGGCCACCGACACTCGGCACGTATGTTAAGAAGATTGGCGCGCAAGCAGGCCTGCCAGCGAATGTCAAGCAGGACGTGGTCCAACTCCGGAATGACGCCATCCATAACAACAAGACGCCAACCAGAGCCGAGTCGGACTTGGCGGTTGCCTTGGTGTCGTCTGTGGTGAACCGACTGCGGCCGTTGCCGCTGTAAGGCGGCAGCCCGCAGGCTCGTCACTACCCAGTGGTGGGTCCCGTGGTCAGCCGTGCTGACCCTTGAAGGGCGAGCGTGTGGGCGAGATCTTGCGGTTTCGCGGATCGGTGGCATTGGCGATGACGGTGATGGAGTCCTTGGTCCGGGTGAAGGGCACGCGGTCGAGCTGTGCCGGGGAAGAAACCCTATGCGACGCGATAAAATATTGGTGATTGCAACTAGTGCGGGCACGCTGGCCGGGCGGCCACGGCCACCGCTGCCCGAAGGACGGCCTTCGTCTATAGGGCGACCCAGAGGCCATTTGTCTTGTAGCGCGAGCGCATCTTGCGCAGGTCCTGGATGGCGTAGCGGCGAGTGGCGCCGTCGGGGGCCATCTGGGTGTGCGGCAGATGGCCGGCCACATCCCAGCTCCGGACGGTGTGGACCTTCACACCGGCGACGCGGGCGGCCTCGGCCGGCGTGAGGAGCTGCAGGGGGTCGGTCGCTGGCGCCGTGGGGGCCGCCGCCGGCAGCGCCTCTGGGAGGCGTGGACGGGAGGGGCCGGTTCGTTCGGCCTGGACTCCGCTCCAGGCCATCACGGTGCCCCAGGTGGTCCAAATGTCGAGCAGCGGTGTCGGACGGATGTTCTCCACGTCGATGCGGCGGACCAGGGTCGTCAGTCGCCGTTGGCGGGCCGGGCCGTCGAGCACGTCCCAGTCCTCCAGCAGCGCGGTCGCTCGTGTGGTGGGTGGCCGTGCCGCGGCCAGCGTGCGGACCTGCTCCAGTTCCGCTGCCAGCTCCATCCGCTGCTCCGGTGGCGTCGTGGTCCGCGCGAGCTGCTTTCGGACCTCTACGGCGCGGTTGGCCTGCTGCTGCACCCACTGCTGGGCGGCCGTCTCGACGTCGTCGCGGAGGGCCGGGTCGTCGACGAGGGCGGTGAGCCAGCTGTGCACCATGTCGTCGAGGCGGGCGCGGATGATGGATTGGCCGGGGCGCCGGGGCGGGTGCTTGCGGCATTGGTAGCGGCAGTACGACGGCGCCCCGGCGTGCACCGCGGCCATCCGGTTGCCGCAGGCGCACCAGACCAGGCCGGCCACCAGGAAGTCGTCGGACGACTGCCGCGGGTGGTAGCGGGAGGCGTCGCGGCGGGCGCGGTAGGCACTCCAGACCTCGGCGGTGATCAGCGGCTGCTGGGCGCCGGGCACCAGCTTGCCGCCGTGCGTGACGTAGCCGGCGGCGAAGCCGAGGTCCAGCAGCCGGGCGAGGCCGTGGCCCGTCCAGGCGCCGTGGGTGCCGCTGGATGCGGCCGTCGGGATGCGGTGGCTGTTCAGCCACCGCGCCAGCGCGGCGAATGATGTGCCACGGATTGCGCGGCGGTACAGCTCGGCCAGGATGGGCCCGGTACGCCGATCCGGCACGTATTGCCCGTTGCGCTTGCGGTAGCCGAACATGGCCTGGCCGTTGCCGGGCAGGCCGAGGGCCACGCGTCGCTCCCGGATCTCGCGCCAGACGTCGCCGACGCGGTCTGACTCGAACGCCGCCAGCTCGGCCAGGACGCCGCGGGCTAGCCGCCCCGTCGAGGTGGTGGTGTCGAATCCCTCGGTGGCCGACTCCAGGGCGCCGCCAGCGGCCTCGACCCGGTCGACGGCCAGCGCCCAGTCGAGGCGATTGCGCGATACCCGGGACCAGCGCCAGACAACGATGGCGTCGGCCTGGCCGTGCTCGATCATGGTGATGGCCCGCTCCATCTGGCGGTGGGGCCAGAACCGGCCGCTGAGGTCGAGGTCTTGAAGCGTCTCGGTGACGAGGTAGCCGCGCTGCCGGCAGTGCTCCTCGATGGCGCGCAGCTGGAGCTCGGGACTGATTGTGCCGTCGCGGGCCTGGCTGACACGGACGTAAGCAACGGCTCGGATGGGGTTCGGCTGGGCAGGAGAAGCGTCGGTCGCCATAGCCAATGGTTGTGCGGCGCCAGGGCCTGCAGGAAGTTGACGGCTGGTCCATCTCGACCCCTACAAACCAGACGCGGAGACGACTCGAAGCCATCCCACGCTCTGCGTGCTTCTACAGCGTGCTACTTGTGCGCCTCTTCGTAAGCGTTGATGACCTCCTGTTTGATCCTGCCGCGGGGACTGACCCCGTACCCATTGTCCTTCGCCCACTGGCGGATCGCCTGAATGTCATCACGACCGCTGCCACTACTGCGACGTCGCGACGTCCGGTCCGGGGCGAGGGACGTGGCCGGCCGGGCCACAACGGGCCTAGCCTTCTCGATAAACTCCTGCAGCGCAGAGCGCAACCGCTCGGCGTTCTTCTCTGACAGGTCGATCTCGTACTCCTTGCCCTCCAAGGCGAAGGTGATCCTCTCTGCGCCCTCGGTCTCGTCGAGGTCGTCGTAGTAGATGGTCCGCTGTCCCACGATGGACTCCTCTCTAAAAGCTTCCGTGTGACGTGAGAGTATAAACCCCAAAAGCAAGGAGTGATATCCGTTTCGCGTCGCCGCTCTGCTACTGGTGCGGGGCGCTCGCAGACGCTCTGTGATAGCTAGACAGGCCGGCTGAGCACTCAGATACTTGTTCCATGCTTCGGTCGTTCGACCTACAGACGATGCTTCGGCTCGTCAATGAGGGGCGGGCGGCTCATGGTATTCACCCGCTGACTCGAGACAGACAGCTTGACCACGTCGCGCGGCGGCGTGTCATCTACCTGACGTGGTGCGGTGCCGTGCGTCCACAACTAATGCATGACGAACGGCAAACCATCGACCGCCGACTGCGGGATGCGGATGTGTCCTTCACCTACTGCGGCGAGAATATCGCGACAGGCGCAACACCAGGGGAGGTCTTGAAGAAGCTCCTCGTCGGAACGACGAACCGGCACAACATCTTCAATCCGTCTTATCGCCGGCTTGGTCTAGCGAGTCACGCTGAAGAGGATAAGGACCTGCCGGACTGGTTCGCGCCGGTGCTGTACTGCCAGGTGTTCACGGACTAGTCACTTCGTTTCGTTGACTTGTCGTGTCGCGACCAACAATGTGACTGATCGCGATGTACGGCCGGAGACAGTCACGAAGTTGCTGCAGGTTCGCTGCAGACAGGTCAAACTCATAGTCAATGCCTTCCAGACTGAAGCGGATCGTTTGGGTGGACGACATGAAGTCGATATCGTCGAGGATCTCGCACGCACCGTCTGCGGGGACGTAGATCTTGGCCATGACTGTCCTCCTGACTACTTCCGGCGCTTCTGCGTACGGGCTTCGCGTGATGCCATGGCGAGGTTGAGGAAGTAGGCCTTCTTCGCATGCTCCGCGCGTCTGGCACGTTCCTGCGGCTCCAGAACGCCCTCCGGATCGACCTCATGCTCGAACCGGGACAGGAACTTCGCCCGCGCGGGTGCTGTATGTGCCTGCGCATCAGCGACGCAAGCATGCAGCGCGTGCGCAGCCATCCGCGCCTGCAGTACTCGCCGGGATCTCTCCGAAGACGGGTCGGACAAGGTGACTCTCCGATTCCAGAACAGTTCGGTTTAGGACTGCCTGGCCGTCTTTCTGCTGGTCCTCGCTAGTTGTTCCATTCGTCGCGCGCAGGCGGTGTCAAGGCTGGCCGTCAGGCCACCGCGTCAGCGGCTTGGCCTTGACGACGACGAGCACGACGTACCGTTCTGGCTGCGAGGGACAGCGTCTGTGGATATCCCCGTAGCGACAGGGCTGCCGGGGCGGCGTTCCTCCGGCCGATCTGGTCAGGATGCGGCCATGAGCGCCGCGGCTGGCAAGCTCAGCTCCTCGAGCAGCTGCCCCTGGCGGGCCGGACCAGCCCGCTCAGATAAGCCATGGCTCGGTGATGCGCTGGTGACGTCGGCGTGACGCTAGTCCCCCTAGGATCCTCTGACTCATCGAAGTCGAGGTCCAATCCCGGAGCGGCCGTGGCGGGGTGCGCCCATCTTCTGGGTTACTAGTGTGCAATGTCGGCGCGGCCATCCTTTCCTCGTACACCTCGACTTCGGTGAGTCCGGAAGGCATCTGCTGGAGACGACCAGAGGAAGGTTGCCATGGCTGAACGCTCCGTCTGGATCGAGGTCATCAACGGGTTCGACAACTTGACCCGCAAAGACTTCGGCTTGGGTGGTGGGGACTGGTCGAACAATGAGAGCGCCACGCCCCCGGAAAGTATCCGGGTCCGCTCGAGGGCCTCGTTCGGCAGTGAGTCGAATGGGTTCGCAACCGGCACGTCGGGGTGGGCCACGTATGACTCCCCAGACGGCGAGGTCAAGATCACGTGGAGCAACCCGTTCATTGGCGGGAATTCATTCGACGTTGCCGTTCCGGGTTCCGCCCAAGCTCAGTGGACTGATATCTCCGGCAACAATGTGGCCGTTGCCGTGACGCTGCTCCCGAACTTCTGAAAACGGGGCCACGCAGCCACATGCGTAGTCAACCGAGGGGCGGGGGCTCGGCCTTCTGTGCTAGAGGGGTCGGGTCCCCGTCCTGTCGCGATGCTAGCCAGGTGCAAATCGGCAACCTAGGGGCGCTATTTCCTGTGCCGGTGGAGAGTCCGTGCGGCCCTACTCGGTCACAGGGCAGAAAATATAGCAATGTAGACGAGGCGGCGTCTGCCTTCTCCAGACAGACGACGGAGGGTGTCCAATCTCCATGTCTCGAACGGGGCAACGCATTGAGTCCATCTTACCCTAACATCACGAACCGAAGATGTAATACAGCTTGTCTATACTCAGCGAGGCGGTCCGTATAAATGAAGTGCTGTCCGGCGTCCGGATGCCGCAGATGAGTGCAGTGCCGAGTCGAGTCAACGCTCTCTCCAGCCCTCTATTGCAGGCAACGGGGCAACTGGAGCTTCAGACGGGACTAATCGGATGCGGTACCCGTACGTCCCAAATGATCTAGATAAGGCTGGTTCCCATGATTGAGGACGTCTTGCCCGACGGACTATGGGAGCGGGTTGCCCCGCTACTTCCAGCTCCGCGGCCGAGGCGCCACCGCTATCCGGGGCGTCGGCCGGCGGACGATCGGGCAGCGCTGGCCGGCATCGTATACGTGCTCAGGACCGGCACTCCGTGGAACCTACTGCCGGCAGAGCTCGTGGGATGTTCCGGCGTCACCTCTTGGCGCCGGTTGCACCAGTGGATCGATGCGGGCGTGTGGCCGGGGCTGCACCAGGTGCTGGTTGACAGTGGCATCCTCAGTGAGGACGACTCCTCCGTAGACGGCCCTTCTCGCCGGTCGATCGGGGGCGGTTCGGCCTCAGGTCGGCCCAATTATGCACGTCGTCAGCACACTCGGTCCCAGCATATCAAAGGTAGGGGCCAGTGTTAACTCTCGGCGGCACAGGCCAGCTTTGGTTCATCGGCAGCGTCTCGCTCGTGTTGGTCGGCCTTCTTGTCGCTGCTGTCGCCTATGACGTCCGCACGGCGGCAAGAATGCAATCGATGCGCCTTGAGATTATCCGCCAATTGGTCAGTAGTGGCAAACTGGATGCGACCGACGCCAACGTGATCGGTCGCAGCATGGACAGGCCTACTACTGGCGTAACCGGTCTAACGCGCACGCTACTGGCCCTTAGCATTCTCATGATCGTAGGCCTTGCGCTGGTGGCAGCGGTGGTTTCGTCCGCGTCTGACGCGGCTGACCTGCGCAAGACGATCATCACCTCACTTCTAGGCGTGTTTGGTACGGTCGTAGGCTTTTACTTCGGGTCACGTACGGCTCAAACCTCCGCCGAGGCAGAAGGCCATCGACGTCAGGAGCCGGTAATTCCACCGAAGGACATTCCACCGAAGGACATTCCACCGAAGGACATTCCACCGAAGGACACTCCACCGAAGGACACTCCACCGAAGGACACTCCACCGAAGGACACTCCACCGAAGGACATTCCACCGAAGGACACTCCACCGAAGGACACCACATAGGAGGCGCAATCCGGACCCGGGACCGCGCAGGCGGACCCGAGGACACTCGAGGACAGCGGAGTCGGGACTAGGCGTGCGACGTTGAGCGTGGGTCTTGGTTCAGAGTGAACGATCGGCACCGGTCGTTCCAGGCGTGGAGGAACCGCTCGAAGGCGCCGATGAGGTCCGCGACGTGGGGCACGGCTACGGCGCAGCCGCTCCGGAACGGGTGCTGCCGGCGCTATATCCGCACACCGTCCGTCTCCCGGTGCTAGGCCGACAAGGGCGCCTCCTCCGGCGCCGGGATCGACGCGCACACGGGCGGCCAAGCGGCCAGCCTGTGGAGGCGACCTGGACTGCGACACCCTCCGCTACATCTGGCTGCTCGCCGCGCTACGCGCGCCGCCCAAACGCGCGCCCAGGCGCTACTCGGCTGCTAAGCGGCACTCGCATGGATCACCGTCTGCTCGTGGCGCGGCGGCACCATCGCTCCTGCCGCCCTGGTCCTCACCTCCATGACGCGGGGCCGCTGTGAAGATCCTTACTGTTGTCCTTGGTGCTGCGCACAGTCCCCAACCGAGGACTGCCGCGACCAGTTTCTCCTCCGGGCCCGCACCGCTATGCAATTATGCAATCGGGATGGCTTCGCACCAGCAGTTTCCCCCAACGTCACATCCCCAATTTGCTACCTGACCCAGGAGGTTCCTGCGGCAACACCGGCTGGACCACAGACTCGTACAGTCGCGCCCAACGACCCCGCCAGAGCAGTAACACTTCTGCAGGTCCCAAGTCCACTGAGGAACGAAGACGTCTCCGCGCCTCCGCAAGGACCACTCCGCCGTGGCGCCTGGCAGCCTCAAAACGCTACTCCCTCCCCATATGCGTGGAAGCATGTCCTAGCTTCAGCTAGCCTGAAAGTTCCACCACCCGCCGCGACACAGGCGGGATGGTGTCACAGACACGGCCCCCAACAACCAGCCCGTGATACACGCCAGCCACCACCTGGGGTCGGACACTCCCTGATATACGGCCACGTACCCGCAGCCGTGCAGCATTGCTGGAATCCACTAGCGCCTTGGACGCACTGTTCCCCGCGATATCCTGGCCAGATGCCGGTGCACGTCCCGTGGAAATCCGCGCACGGTTGCTGCTGCGGCACGATCTTGCTCTTATCCACCGGCGGCTTCCAAGCGCCCGCGGCACCCTGCCCAGAGTAGTCGCCGCGCCGCTCGACCGCGACGGTGTCCGCAACAAAGCCAGGAAGTCGCACTGTTTTCGTTGCGTTGCCCGGATTGAATGTAACTGTGGTACCTGCATCGAAGCCGCGCCGTCGCATCTTACTCACTCCTCTTCTTTGAATCTGCAGAACCCCTGCCGCTACTGGTTTAATGAATCAGCCTTAGGCATCCCGACATCGAGAAGGACGACGGACCCTTGGGATCAGCTGTCCCGGATCCGCTGTCTCGCTAGCATCTGTCGCTCCAGCAAACCAGGTCGCCACCATGGGTGTAACCACAGCACCGGCGACGCCCCAGCCAGCAGGGAAGGCAGTATGTGACGTTGAGTGTGTTGGGATCAAATGTCAGTTGCTGCGCTGCAAAAGGGGACGCGACAGCGCGAACGGCCTCCTGCCTATTGTCATGACGTTGCCAGCCACTTGGCTCAAGCGACCGTTCGGCGGAAAAGCCAGGCATCGACGACATGATCAACTCCTTCTAATATGGGGTGTCTTTCCACAGCTTCTTGACTCAGCGTCACCTCCTACCGGTGAAGACGACACGTTGGTTGAGCCGTACAGCGCGCTTGGCGCATCCGGAACAGGGCCGCACGCCCACCAGGGTCGTGGCCCGTTTGATCACATCTCCCAGACCTATCTCCTCGTCACGCACGAACCCTGGTAGCCGCACGCGCAACGGTTGATGGCTAGGCTGCGAGCGTGAGGATTCGGGATTGCTCATGACAGCCTCCGAAGTTGATCAGCGTTCATAGAAAGGCGCGAGTCGCGACACCAGAAACGGAAACTTCTCTGTCACGTCTACGCGCACGAAACGCTTGTCCGTCACATCGGTCTCGCGGCTTGTGTATGAAAGAATGACATCGAAGACCTTCCGTTGCCCACTCAAGCGAGAAGGTCGCACCTCTACGCCTGTGAGCGATTCATTGCGCCCAAACGCCTCAGCAGTTGCAGCGTATATCCCTGGGTATCGGACTGCGAGGTAATTCAGGGCCCGATGCTCGTCAAGACTGCCGGTGTTATCAGCCAGCTGCATTATACGGTCGAACAGCTCCCGTGCGGCAGCATCAAAGCGGTCGCCATCGTCCCCGTCCTGGTCCTCAGGACGTGGAAGAGACGCAATGAGAGAGTCGCGATCGAATGAATAAAGTTGGTCGAAGGCGACCAGCGGAAGGGTGAGGCCGTTACACGCATCGGGCGGGGCGACCGGACCTCGCTCGCCGATCACCACATCAACGTCTCCGCGATCAGGGGCAGCCCTGACTGCCTCCACCAAGAGTTCAAAATCGCCGGGATCCCGAGGGCCAATGATATAGGTCTCCAGCCCCTCAATAAGAAAGACCCAGCAAATCTGGCGGACGAGATAGCGGTTCCCCCTGTCGCTGAGGACGGCGTGCATAGCCTCGCGATCGGTAAGCCCTCCATTCTCCCCTCTTCCCAAGACTTGGGCAAATTCCCTTTCGATTCCCAAGCTCGGGAAGCGTGGCTCGATTCTGCCGAGCGCGAAGACGAAAGGGGGTGGTTCCGCAGCAGCCGTCGTGAGTACCTCTGGCTCCTCAGTCCAGGCTGTCGGTGGCCCTGGGGGCGTCGCGAGTGGCGCCATAGGCGTTGTCATGGTCGGCATCGCCGTTGCCGTCATGGTCGGCATCGCCGTTGTTACGGGCGGCATCGCCATTGGTGGGATATCGTCTCCCCGCGCCTGCATGGGTTCGGCATCTGCCATCACAGACTCCTCTCCTAGCGATCCACCGCAGTGGGATGTGAACCGACCAGTTGGGCTAACGTCCTATATGCCCCCCAGGCATCGAGGAGGGGCGGGATGACACTGCGAGACCATTTAGCTGCTCCAGCCCTAAGGGAGTACCTGATTTCGGCGGCATTGGCCGAAGGGAAAAGCGACCATAAAAGGGCGATTGTTCCCGTGACAAAGGGTGCCGCGAAGCTGGTACCTGCCAGAGTGATTGGAGGGCCGTTACAGGCGAGGCTGGTAATCCCCTCTCCAGGACCACCGAGTCCCCGCTTTCCCACCTCAATCCCTACGTTCGATTGCCGCATCAGGACCGCCCGTGAGTCGAAGGCGGCCACCGGAATGACCCCAGCGTGCCGGGTGAGGGCAGAACTGCCAACTGCGCCTTGGTTTCCAGCGGCCGCGACCAAAAGGACGCCTCGCCGGACGGCAAAACTCAGAGCATCGTTGAGATTGGAATCGTTGCCCATCGTCGGGGCCAACGTCGCCGCGCTCAAATTGATAACCCGCGCACCGGCGAGCACGCATTGGATGATCGCTGAGGAGACTTCCTCAACTTCTGTCGAAGGGCCGTCCTCGCCCACGGAGTCCTCAGCGAAGATTCGGCGCAGTACCAAACGACAACTGGGGCAAATCGCCGGCGCGGCCGACCCCCTGGCGCTCTTGAGAATTCCAACGACGAAGGTGCCGTGGCGACAAGCAGCGCTCGACGGTTCCCGACACGCGAGCGCGCCGACCCCATTGACCGAGGACATACCCTCCGCCACGAGGTCGGGATGATCCACAAACACAGGACCATCCAGCACTCCGACCGTTACCTCGCTAGAACCTTCGGATAGGGCCATGACTGGTCGCAGGCGCACGAGGTCCAGAGCACCCCGAGTTCTTGCGATAGAGCCACCCAGCTCGTCTAGCGCAAAAGAACTGCTTACCGCACTTCGCCCAGAACCATCCTGAGAGACAAGGCCGGGCGGCCCGAATGACGTACGGCATCCTCGCATGTCGTACCCCTTGAACATGCGGCTTTGCGTCGTATAGATTAACGCCGTGCGGCGACTCGCACAAGGCTGAGAGTCTGTTTCTTAATGACCCCTTGCGAGGTCTGGCCCTGCGGTGGGGCAACTTCGACCAGCGCAAGTGTATTGTTCTCTATAGGGTTGCGCCGTACTGGCTAGCCCCAGACGGCCGCATAGTGCTGCGGGCGGTCAAAAGGTGTCGGGCAAGTCCTCACGATCCGGTCGTCTCTTGACGTCCGGGGGCACATGAGGCTCGACAGCCTGTCCGACAGGGGGCGTCGGGCCGACATCGGAGCTACGGTCGCATGCAGATCCTTGAAGCGGCGTCCGGTTGCGGGGGACAGGTCTGACAAGTGACCGCTCAACTGAGGACGCTACGCTCAGCAATGACCTTTGTTCTTGCAGGTCAGCACAGCGCTCACGCCTGACCTGCTTACAAGCGAGCGGTCGCCGGTTCGATCCCGGCCGCGCCCACAACTCGCCTCGACCGGGGCGATATCCAGATGGCGGTGACCGAGGCGTTGGCTTACCCGACCACCACAGATCCACCTGGCGCTCAGGCCGATCAGCGCGGGCGTCGCCCGGCGACGCGACATCGATCGGTACGGACCGGTGCGTCGTCTACGGTCACGTGGGAATGGCCGGCGGCGCGGGCGGCCAGCAGCGCCCGGCGCCGTCGCCGGCGCCGCTCGGCGGCGAGCAGCCGGGACACCGTTCACTCCACATACGCAGATGCCACCAGAAGATTTCTTCATCGGTCGATGTCAGGTGGCTGGAGTGATGCAGGCCAGTTCCAGGGTTGGCGAAGACGCCCCTGGCCGACAGGGTGACGGCCCGCTGGCTACCAAGACCCTGAGTCAACCCACTGATGATCCTTTTCGTAAGCCGACCACTGCGCGCTCCTGGCGGCCCCGAAGGGTCCTTGGGGGCTGGCGTGGGTCGGTGGACTATGGACGGCTCCTGATGAGATGGGTCATCCGGCGGGTTCGTAGATGCGCACGTAGTCGACGAGCATGCTCTGCGGGAACGGTGTCCTCGTGTCGGGATCGCCGGGCCACGTGCCGCCGACGGCGAGGTTGAGTACCAGGAAGAACGGGTGGTTGAACACCCAGCCGTCTGAGCCGGTGTCCGCGGGGGTGCGGGTCTGGTATCGGTGCCCGTCGACGAACCAGGAGATCGTATCCGGGGCCCAGGTGACAGCAAAGGTGTGGAAGTCGTCGGCGAAGGAGGCGCCGCCGGGCAGTCGGTAGGCGGCGGTGAGGCCGTTCTTGCCATAGCGGGGGCCGGGGCCGTGCAGGGATCCGAAGACGGTCCGCATGTCGTGGCCGACGTTCTCCATGATGTCGATCTCGCCACCGTTGAGCCACCCGACTTCAGCGCCGTTAGCGCCGAGCATCCAGAACGCGGGCCACATGCCACGTCCGTGAGGCAACCGGATGCGGGCTTCGATGCGGCCGTACTGTGGGGAAAAGGTGCCCAGGGTGGTCAACCGCGCGGAGGTGTAGGTGCAGGGGCCGTACCAACAGGTGTGAACGCCGCTGGTGTCGCGGCGCGCGGTGATGGCCAGGTGGCCGTTGCCGTCGAGGGCGGCGTTGGCGGTGTCGGCGGTGTGCATTTCGCGTTCCTCGTTGCCCCAGCCGTGGCCGCCAGTGTGGGGCCGCCAGAGGGCAGGGTCGGGAGCGGTGCCTGGGGGTCCGATGAATTCATCGGACCAGGTAAGGCGCCAGTGGCCGGGAATCGTCTGCGCGATGATTGAGTCCCCCGCTGCGGTCGCAGTCACAAGGATCGCGCCCAGGGCTGCCGCGACGCAGACGGCGAGGCGTCGCCGGCCGGATGCCGCGGTGCGGCGCGGAGCGAGGATGCCATCGCCTCCCGCCGTTTCAGTTCCTTGACTTCCGTCGAGCGTAGGACGGTCCGCGACGACCGTCATCAACGCGGCGCTCGCGGCCGTCGCCTCACCGTCTCTGGCATGACTGGGACGTAGAAACCCACGGACGCCTTACGACCTCGTGCATGGTTAGCGGCGAGCGGTCGTTGCACTGCTCGGGGCGGACCTGCTCACCTGGTGGTGCCGGTCGCGAGCGCTTCCGGTTGGCGGAGCCGGTCGGGTCGTGGGGCTCGTTCCTGGCTGGAGACCAGTCCGGCGACCGCGGGAAAGATCGTGTCCAGGTGCTCGCGTCGACCGAGGTGGCGAGACAGGGCTCGCCAGTTCTTCAGGTGGCTGATGCCGTGCTCGACGCGGATTCGCCTGGACGTGTGAGCCCGGCGTTCGGCCTCGTGTGCCGCGGCGACGGCGGGGAAGACCGGGATCTGGTTCCTCCGCCGGTGCGGCCGCGGGGTGATGACCGCACCGGCGGTCTGCGCGCTGAGCCCCTGATAGCCGGTGTCGGCGAGCAGCGTCACGCCCGGAGTGCGGGCCAGCAGTTCGACCAGGCCGGCCTGGCGGACCTGGGTCAGGTCATGGAGGGAGCCCGGGCGGGTCTGTCCGCAGAACAGCAGCCGCCCGGCGGCATCGGTGAGGACCAGCGCCTTGACGGTGTTGGCCCGGGCCTTTCCCGAGACGAACCGATGGCGGCCGGCCCGATGGGCCGCCGGGCGGCGCACCCGGACCTCCGTGGCATCCAGCAGGCCGACCCGCCCGCTGGCACCCAGGTGGGCGACCACATCGGCCAGCGTGCGCAGCCGGAGCCCGCCCTCGACGGTGCAGCCGCGCTCGGCCAGCAGCGGGCCGACCTCCCCGACCGCGCGGGTGATCGTCGAGCGGGACACCCCGAACCAGCAGGCCAGCACGTCATGGGTGACCCCGTGGCGCAGATGGACCAGGGTGGCCAGCAGCCGGTCGAGGAACACCAGCCGGTGGCCGGGCGCCGGCGCCGACCGCCCGCCGGCGCGGCCGATCGGCCAGCCGCGCGTCCTGGCGTGCCTGCCAGCGCGGTCCCAGCTCGGCGACCAGCTCGGCCAGGACCTCTCGAGACAGTCCGGTCACCCGGCGATCGGCGACAGCGGCGGCACGGGGAAGAGTGCTCGACACATCACGACCCTGCCCGTCCTGCCCACAGCACGGTCAAGTCGTCGGGCTAACCATGCACGAGGTCGTTAGAGATCGTTTCAAGATGAGCTCGGCGCGCCTCCTGCGGGCACTGGGTGAGCCTGCCGAGGCTGTGGTGGGTGACGAGGAGCTCGTGCCCGATGGGCTGTGGGAGCGGGTCGCCCCACTGCTGCCGCCGCGGAAGCCACGCCGACACCGCTATCCGGGTCGGCGGCCGATCGATGACCGTGCCGCGCTGGCCGGGATCGTGTTCGTGCTCAAGACCGGCATCACCTGGAACCAGCTGCCCACGTCCCTGGTCGGCTGCTCCGGGGTGACCTGCTGGCGGCGGCTACGCGATTGGACCGAGGCCGGCGTGTGGCCGGCCCTGCACGGACAACTGCTGGACCAGCTGCGCGCCCTCGATGAGCTGGACCTGGACCGCTGCGCGGTCGACGGCTCCCACATCCGGGCGCTCAAAGGGGGGACCACGTCGGCCCGTCCCCGGTCGACCGCGGCCGGCCCGGCTCCAAGCACCACCTGATCTGCGACGCCGGCGGCATTCCGCTCGCGGTCAGCCTGACCGGCGGCGACCGCAACGACGTCACCCAGCTCATCCCGCTGGTCGATGCCGTTCCGCCGATCCGCGGCCGGCGCGGACGCCCGCGCCGGCGACCGCGGGAGCTGTTCGCCGATCGCGGCTACGACCACGACGTCTACCGCCGACAGCTGCGCGCCCGCGGGATCACTCCGCGCATCGCCCGCCGCGGCGTCGCCCATGGCTCCGGCCTGGGCCGTCAGCGGTGGGTGGTCGAGCGCAGTTTCGCCTGGCTGCACGCCTTCAAGCGGCTGCGCACCCGCTACGAACGCCGCGCTGACATCCACCTCGGCCTACTCCAGCTCGCCTGCGCCCTCATCTGCTACCGGCAGCTGACCGTCGTTCTGAAATGAGTTCTTAAGCGCCTTCGGTAGCACACCGCACCACTCGCTTGAGTAGCGACATGGCTACAAAGCGTCGATGTGACAAACCCCATACTGAGCCTACGGCGCTTGGTCGTGCACTCTGTCTGCACCGAGCGGCTGAACCGGTCTTCCGCTGTGTACTCAGCCACTCGCCGCTCGACGCCCCCTCGCAAAGGTGCGAGCTTCGGCGTGCGACCGCGCCCCCAGACGCAGCTGAAGGGCTTCAGTTTATGGCTGGCTCCACCCCGTCCGTGCACCAGGCGAGCAGCGTCGTCGCCTTCGCGGAGAATGAGGCGCAACCGATGCGCTCGCGCATCACTGTGCTGATTCCCGCCCACAACGAGGCCGGCGGTATCGGGCAGACCCTCGCCGCCTTGGCCGAGCAGACGCGACTCCCCGATCGCGTGTTAGTCATTGCCGACAACTGCTCGGACGACACCGCCCTGATCGCCCTCGCACAGGGCGCAGAGGTGTACGAGACGGTCGGCAACAGCGACAAGAAGGCCGGGGCCCTCAACCAGGGACTGGAGAAGCGGTTCCGGCGGGCTGCCGGCGGGATCGCGGACGCGCCGGCCGGCAGCCCTGGACAGCGGAGCTCCGACCGCCCGATGTCCGGGAGGCACCACGCGGCCGACCAGCCCTTCGGCTCCGACCTCCGCGACGACGACTATGTGCTTGTGATGGACGCCGACACCGAGTTGTCGCCGCAGTTCATCGAAGTGGCCGCCGCCAGCCTGGACTCGTCCCCCGCCGTCGGCGCGGCGGGTGGGCTCTTCTTCGGCCGCGATGACGCCGGGCTTCTCGCCGTCCTGCAGCGAAACGAATACGTGCGCTACAGTCGTGAAATCGCGCGCACCGGCCGAGTGATGGTCCTGACCGGTACGGCGACTCTCTTTCGGGCTCGCGCCCTGCGAGAGGTTGCGCAGGCCCGTGGCTCGCAATTGCCCGGAACTCCCGGACAGGTCTACGACACGCTCGCGTTGACCGAGGACAATGAGTTGACGCTCGCACTGAAGACGTTGGGCTGGAGGCTGACCAGTCCCATGGAATGCGCGGTCACCACCGAGATCATGCCCACCTGGCGTGACCTCTGGAAGCAGCGGATGCGCTGGCAACGTGGCGCATTGGAGAACCTGCGTCACTACGGATGGACCTGGACGACGGCCCGCTACTGGGCGCAGCAGTTCGGCATCGGTTTCGGCGTCCTCGCGTTCCAGGCCTACCTTCTGCTGATCCTCATGCTCATCGCGTCGGGGTCGAGCATCGATGTCAGCCCCTTCTGGACCGCGGTCGGAGTGGTCTTCCTGCTCGAACGCGTCGCTACGGCATGGCGAGGCGGATGGAAGGCCCGACTCGTCGCCGCACCCCTGCTCATCGAACTCGCGTATGACCTGTTCATCCAGGCGGTCTTCGTTCGTTCCCTCTGCGACTTGGCTCGAGGGCGCAGTGCGGCGTGGCATCACGTCGCGGCTTCGGCGACGGCACACGTAGCGAAGGGAGGATGAGATGTACGGAAGTGTTGGCGTTTACACCACAAGCAGTGCGGGTGGACTTGCAGCAATCTTCGCCGCTGGCGCGCATACGCTGGGCATCATCGTGTCGATCACGACGTTGCTCTTCGGGACGCTGGCCGCGCTGAAATTGCTGCCGCGCCGCTGGCGCTAGGCGCCTCGGTCGCCCGTGGCCAGGCTGCGGCAGCCACCCGTGGCCGCAGCCTGGCCACACCCAGGTGGTGAGCCATTCTCAGTAGCGCCTCAACTTCTCAGTAACACCTCGACGTGCCTGTTGATCATGTAGTCCGGCCGTGCTGGTGATGAAGGAGCATGAGGGCGGCGGCGGTGATGGGCGCCGATGCGCCAGGGCAGAGGCTGACCCGGCGTAGCACCTCGAAGCTCGTCTTGAGCAGGAAGTTGCCGCGTTCGGCCGTCGGTCGATGGCGCGTCGGTGCTCTTCTTGACCGGCGTGGTCAGCGCTGTGCGCTCGCCTTCGTAGTCCAGATCGACGAGGACGGCATGGGCCTCGTCGGTGCACTCGGCCAGCAGCGGCAGCACCTCGGGATGGGCGCGCAGCGCGGTGCCGTGCTCGCGGCCGGGCCGTACGCCCGCGGTCCAGATCGGTCAGCCGTCGGGCGCGGCGATGAGCTGCACGTTGCCGCCGTGGGCGGGGGCTTGCCCGACCACCAAACCGCTCAACCGAGGCCCGGTCGCTCCGCATGACGGTGACCTCGCAGGTCAGCACAGCGTGTCCGCGGCGCCTGCTGACGAGCGGGCGGTCCGCGCTTCGATCCCGGCCGCGCCCACCCGGACCGTCGAGTGATGACTGTCGTGGTCTCCACAGGCGTGGGACCACGACAACTCACCACTCGACGCCGGGGGACGCGTCAGGCCGCGGCGGCCTCGCCGGCCAGCGGCGCCGGGACGTCCGGGCGGGGGAAGGCCGGGCGCAGGAACATCGGCGGCCGGAACGGCTGCCAGGCACCCTCGGGCTGGGCCAGCCGGTCGGCGATCGCCCAGAGGGCGGCCGGGTGGTGGCCGAGGCCCAGGTGGCTGGCCATCACGGCGATGTTCTCCGACCGCGGGCCGGGGGTCTCCAGGCAGGTCTGCCAGTGCACGATGCCGTCGAGGTGCGAGTAGATGGACGTCGCGGGCACCGGCAGCGGCGTGCAGTCGGGCTCCAGCGGCAGCGAACGGTGCTCGACGTGCAGGTGCGAGTACCGGTCGAAGACCCGCGAGGCCCGGCTCTGGCTGTGCCGGGTGATCCGGAACGGGCTGCCGAGGGTGATCACCTGGCGCACCGAGTCCGGCGTCCGGCGGGCCAGGTCGCGGGCGAAGATGCCGCCCAGGCTCCAGCCGACCAGGGACAGCGGCCGGCCGTAGCGGTCGCTGAGGTCGTCGAGGCGGTCGCGCATCCCGGCCACGCAGGCGGCGGTGGGGCCGATGTTGCGGCCCAGTCGCCAGCCGTGGACGCGGTAGCCCAGCCGGCGCAGCGTCGCGCGCAGCACCTGGGTCGAGGCGTCGTCGGCCATCAGCCCCGGCAGCACGAGCACCGGGTGCCCGTCGCCGTGCGGCAGTCGCGGCATCAGCGGCCGCGCAGCCAGGTACAGGCCGAAATCGGCCATCGCCCGGCCGGGCTCGCTCAGGTAGAGCGGCAGCGCCGGTCCATCGCCTCGGATCACGTCGTCCTCCTCGTCAGCCGGCCCCTGGGCGGCCCGCCCTGCAGGTACCACCCGGTACTGCTCCTGACACTCGGGAGCGGCACCTGATACACCCATCGGCAGTCTGGCTGTGCGGTGTGACACATCCCCGCGACCCCTGGCCCTGGAGCGGGGACGGTGATCGGGGCGTGGCACGGTACGGACATGGACGGCCAGACCGACACCGGGAACACCCCGGGGCACAGCCGCACCGTGGACATCGACGGCCCGGTGCACCACGTCGACTTCGGCGGCCGGGAGGACGGGCCGATCGTCGTCCTGGTGCACGGCCTGGGCGGCTCGCACCTCAACTGGGACCTGATCGCCCCTCTGCTCACCCCGCACGCGCGGGTGCA
This sequence comes from Geodermatophilus sp. URMC 65, assembly GCF_053502545.1. Taxonomy (NCBI): domain Bacteria; kingdom Bacillati; phylum Actinomycetota; class Actinomycetes; order Geodermatophilales; family Geodermatophilaceae; genus Geodermatophilus; species Geodermatophilus sp. URMC 65. Next base: position 523,973 of record NZ_CP199954.1, on the reverse strand, counting down.
CGCCCTCGACCTGCCCGGCTTCGGCCGCAGCGAGCCGGGGGAGCGGACGGCCAACGTGCGCGACAACGTGGTGGTCCTCGACCGCTTCGTCCGCGAGGTGACCGGCGGGCCGGTGGTCCTGGTCGGCAACTCGATGGGCGGGATGGTCTCGGTGCTCGAGGCGCAGCGCTCGCCGGCGAAGGTCAGCGGCCTGGTGCTGGTCGACCCCGCGCTGCCCGGCCCGCGGGGGCGTCCGGACCCCCGGGTCGCGGCGGCGTTCGGGCTCTACGCGCTGCCCGGCGCGGGGCAGCGCTACCTCGCCGGCCGTCGCCGCAGGCTCGGCGCGCGGGGCACCGTCCGGGAGATGCTCGAGCTGTGCGGCGTCGACCCCGACGCCGTCCCGCCGTCGCTCATCGACCGCTCGGTGGCGCTGGTCGACGACCGGCGTGACGTCGCCGGCATGGACCGCGCGTTCCTCACCGCGGCGCGCTCGCTGCTCCTGCTCCTGGCCGATCCGCGGTTGGTGCGCCGCGCGATGGCCGGTCTGCAGGTGCCGGTGCTGCTCGTGCACGGCGACCGCGACCGGCTGGTGCCGGTGTCGGTGGCGCGGGACGTCGCCCGGCGGCACCCGGACTGGCGTTACGTCGAGCTGCCGGGCGTCGGGCACGTGCCGCAGCTGCAGTGCCCGGAGCTGCTGGCCGAGCACCTCCTGGCGTGGCTGCCGACGGTCGCGCGGGTGCCCTGACCCGCGCCTTCAGGCCAGCGTCGCCCGCAGCGCCTCCCACCCGGTGTGCTGTGGCCGCCAGCCCAGCTGGGTCTTCGCCTTGGCGGTGTCCATGATCACCGGCCGGGTGAACGCCTCCACCCACTCGGCGGCGGGTGGCAGGAACGGGATCCGGGACACCGCGCGGGCGGCCAGCTCGGCGGGTGCGGCCGGTACTGGCACGGGGAGCGCGCCGAACTCGCGCAGCACGTCGGCGGTGGTCAGGACGCCGTCCCCGGCGATGTTGTAGGCGCCGGCCGGACCGGCGCCCACCACGCACAGCTGCAGCGCGCTGCCGACGTCGTCCTCGTGGATGAACTGGAACCGCAGCTGCGGCGCGAGCACCGGCACCGGGACCGGCAGCCGCCGTGGGCGGCCGAACAGCGCCCGCCCGATCGGCGCGAGCGGGCCGGGCAGGACGTCCTTGGCGCCGATCGCGTGGGGGCCGAGGACGACCGGCGGGCGCAGCAGGTACAGCGCCAGGTCGGGGGTGGTGGCGGCCTCGACGTCCAGCAGCTGCTCGAGCTCGGCCTTCTCCTGGCCGTAGAACAGCCGGGCGGCCGGGCGCACCGGCCAGTCCTCGGGTATCGGCTCGGGGTTGTCGGGGTGCCAGCCGTAGGCCGCCACCGACGAGGCGTGGACGAAGCGACGGGCGCCGGCGGCGGCCGCGGCGCGGAAGACGTTCAGCGTGCCGTCGACGTTGATCGCCCGGGTCGTCTCCCGGGAGGCGTTGCCGGTGATGAGGAACGCCAGGTGCACGACGACGTCGGCGCCGGCGAAGGCCTCCTCCAGGGCCGCGGGGTCCCGGACGTCGCCGCGCCGGTACTCCATCTTCGTCCAGCCCCGCTCGGCCGGGTCGAACGGCCGCCGGGCGATGCCGACGATGCGCTGCACGCGGTCGTCGGCCTGCAGGAGCGGGACGAGGCCGCTGCCGAAGGTCCCCGTGGGACCGGTGACGGCGACGGTGAGGTCGGTCTGGGGGGCTGCCACGCCGACCGGCTACCCGGCCGGCGGAGCAGCCAACCGATCAGGTCGCGGCGCTCGCCGGGGTGGCCTGCCGGGCGGCGGCGACCAGCTCGTCGATGCCGCGCCGGATGCCCCCGGAGAGGACGTCGACGTCGGGGAAGGCGTCGAAGTCGGCGTTGATCCCGAAGGTCATCGTGTTGAGGTAGGAGAAGATCCCGATCGACACGCGGGTGCCACCGGCGATGGGCACGTAGGCGTGCGCCGAGCACATCCGGCGGCCCAGCACGTACAGCGGCACCCGCGGCCCCGGCACGTTGGTCGTGATGGCCTGGCACCACATCTGCCCGGCGGCCAGCGCGGCCCGCACGCCCATGGACAGCAGCGTCGGCGCCACGAAGTCGCCCATCGCGATGATCGAGCGGGCGTCGACGGCCTGCAGGACCTTCTTGTGCTCGTCCATCTGGCGGCGCACCGAGGTCAGCCGGGCCACCGGGTCCGGCTCGCCGACGGGCAGGTCGACGAAGACGGCCGAGATCTGGTTGCCCAGCTGCCCGCGCTCGTCGGCCTGGCGTACCGAGACCGGCACCATCGAGCGGACGACCAGCCCCTGGCGCAGCGAGCCGCGCCGCTCGAGCAGGTCGCGGAAGCCGTGGGCGATGGCGGCGAGGACGACGTCGTTGACGGTGCCGCCGAACGCCGTCCGGACGCCCTTGAGCTCGTCGAACTCCGCGTCGGTCCAGGCCCAGCGCCGGTGCGGGCCGATCGGCCCGTTGAGCGAGCGGGCGGTCGGCGTGGCCAGCTGGCGGGTCACGGAGGGGACCCCGGCGGCCAGGGACCGGCCGGCCCGGACGGCGCTGCGGCCCGCACCCCGCACGCCCTCGGCGCCGGACAGCCGGGTGAGCTCGCGCAGCGGGTGGGTGACGGCGTCCTGCACGGCACCGGCGACGACCTCGAGGGACGACGGGTTGCGTTGCGGCGTCCAGTCCTGGGGCTCGCCGTGCGTGGCGTCGGGCGTCAGGTCGAACAGCAGCTGCATCAGGTCGGTCCCGGCGATGCCGTCGACCATGCAGTGGTGGACCTTGGAGATGAGCGCCCAGCGGCCGTTCTCCAGGCCCTCGACGAGCCACAGTTCCCACAGCGGCTTGGCCAGGTCCAGGCGCTGGCCGAGGACGCGGCCGGCCAGGTTGCGCAGCTGCTCCTCGCCGCCCGGGCTCGGGACGGCGGTGTGCCGGACGTGGTACAGGATCTGGAAGTGCGGGTCGTCGACCCACAGCGGGCGGCCCAGGTCCAGCGGCACCCGCCGGACCCGCTGGCGGTAGCGCGGCACCAGGGGAAGCTTGCCCAGCAGCAGCCGCACGACGTCGCCGTAGGAGGGGGCCGGCCCCTCGAACACCGCCACGGAGCCCACGTGCAGCGGCGTGTCCTCGCTCTCCGCGTAGTAGAAACCGGCGTCGGTCGGGCTCATGCGGTCCACGGTCAGCTCCTCCCACCCCGCCTCGTCCGGGCGGGCCATCGTCCCAGCTCCGCGGGGGCTCCCGGCACGCCGTGGCCCCATCCGGGTGGCCCCTACCCGACCACGTGGCCGCGGTCACGTCCACCGGAGCTCAGGCCGCGCGCGCGACGCCCTCCGCCCGGTCGAGCAGCCGCAGGAACGCCGCGTCCACGACCGCGGTGCGGGTCAGGTTGACGCTGTGCCCGGCGCCGTCGACGACGACCAGCTCGGCCGACGGGCCGATCTCCTCCGCGAGCCGCCGTCCGTGGGGCAGCGGGGTGAGCCGGTCGTGGGTCGCGGCGACGACGGTGACCGGCACCCGCCCGAGCACCGGCAGCGCGGCGTGCTCGTCGTGGTCGAGGAAGGTCGCGTAGAAGGCCATCGTGACCGGCAGCGGCGTCTCCTCCAGCAGGTCCTGCACCATCCGCACCTTCTCCGGGTCGGCGTCGTCCCTGCCGAACAGGTAGCGGCGGGTGTACCAGCGCCCGATCCGGGTGCCGCGGCGGCGGAATCGCTCCAGCAGCGGCGCCCACAGCTGGAGCAGCCAGAGGTAGACCGGCAGCAGGCCGAGCGCGCGCAGCACCCGGGTGCCGAGCCCGACCAGCCCGGCGCTCACCAGCCCGCCGGCGGAGGTGGCCAGGAGGAAGGCGCCGACGACGCGGGTGCCGAACAGCTCGGGGCGCTGCCGGGCCAGGGCCATGACGCTCATCCCGCCCATCGAGTGGCCGGCCAGCACCACCGGTCCCTCGGGGACGACGGCGTCGAGAACCTGGCCCAGGTCGCGGCCGGTGCGGTCGATCGTCGCCCGGGTCAGCGGCGTCCAGCCCGAGCGGCCGTGCCCGCGCTGGTCCCACAGCACCAGCCGGGCGCGACCGCGCAGGGCCTCGCGCTGCAGGTCCCACTCGCCGAGCCGGGCGGTGAAGCCGTGGCTGAGGACGACGGTCAGGGCGGCGTTGTCGATCCCGTCCACCTCGACGTGCAGGTCGACGCCGTCGTCGGTGCGGACGGTCAGCTCGCGAGCGGTCACCCGGCCATCCTCACCCGGGCGGCGCCGGCCTACTCGTCGGCGACGGCCGTGCCGGGACGGCGGCCGGGGGCGGCGTCGCGGACCAGCCGGCGGGCGGCGTCCACCTCGCGGGCGACCGGCGCGAGCACGCCGTCGGCGTGGATCTCGGCGTCGTCGGGCGGGCGGTGCTCGCGGATGTCGTCCTCCAGCTCACGGATGGCGCGGCGGAGGACGGCGACCTGCGCCAGGTCCGGCGCCGGCTCGCCGTGCCGGGTGGCGATGACGGCCTCCGTCACGGCGTCCGACGTCCGTTCCAGCTGGATGATGACCGGCCAGAAGGCGGCGGCGCGGGTGCTGACCGGAGGGGGCTCCGCCAGCCGGCGCTGCAGCTGGGTCTGCAGCTCCGTGAGCGCGCGGTAGCTGCGCCGGCGGGCGCGGCGCCGCTCGGCCGGGCTGCCGGTGAAGGCCGCCTCGACGAACTCGTCGAGGCGGTGCGCGGCGTCGCGGAGCGCCTCGTCGAGCGGCGCCCGCCACGTCTGCGGCCACAGCAGGTAGCCGAACACCAGCACGATCGCGCAGCCGATGAGGGTGTCGAGCAGCCGCGCGCCGACCAGCCCCGGGCCACCGGGCAGGGCGATGTCCAGCAGCAGGATGATCACCGGCGTCTGGAAGACGGAGAACAGGCCGAAGTTGGCGCCGCGGGCCCACGGCAGCAGCCCGGCGGCCACGGCCATGGCAGCCAGCACCCACGCGCTGCGCGGCAACACGGCCAGCAGCAGCGAGCCGAGGAGGACGCCGAGCAGCGTGCCGGCGCCGCGCTGGACCGCGCGGGTGAACACCGACCCGAAGTCGGGCTTGAGCACGATCGCGACGGTGAGCAGCACCCAGTAGGGCCGCTCGATCGGCAGGTACTGACGGGCGATCTCGGCGATCGTCATGCACAGGGCCAGGCGGACGGCGAAGCCGCGGGTGTCGGGGCTGCCGAGCGTGCGGTCGACGAGGTCACGCAGGCGGAGACGCCAGTCCGGCCGGGGCTGGGGGACCGCGGCCCCGGCCCGCTCCTCGGGGTCGCCGACCACGTTCCACGCCAGCCGCAGCCCGTGGCGCACCGCCCGCCGGGTGGGCGCGCCCTCCTCCAGGGGCTCCGGCCGCTCCTCGGGCAGGTCCTGCCTTCCGGCCACTGCGGCCGCCAGGGCGTGTACGGCACCGACGTCCTGCGGGTCGGCGGGCACCCCGGCGCGGGCGGTGGCCACCGCGCCCTCGACCAGCGGTGCGGCCGCGTTGAGGACACCGGCCAGCTCGGAGAGCGCGCGGCTGCGTCCGGCGCTGCGGCTGCGGGAGCGGATGACCCGGTCGTAGGCGTCGTTGAGGGCGGTGGTCAGCTCCCGGCGCGCGTCCTCGGCCTGGCGCGTCCCCGCCGCGGCGAGCAGCTCGCCGATGCGCGTGAAGACGGTGGCGACCGCCGTCCGGTCGGGGTCGCCCTGCTCGGTGGCGTACTGGACCAGCGTGGCGAGCGTCGCCCACGCCGTCCCGGCGACGAAGCAGCCGACCTCGGCCGGGGCGGACAGCGGGGTGACCAGGCCCGAGGCGAGGGCGGTGTAGACGAGCAGCTGGAGGGACCCGAGGGAGAGCGCCGCGTTGACCGCGCTGATGAACGCCGCCAGCGCAGCCGCGACCGCGACGACGACCACCGGCAGCCACCCGCCGCCGGAGGCGAACTGGCCGATGACCAGCCCGATGCCGCCGAACACCGTGGCCGCGGCGGTGCGGCGCAACCGGTCGCGCAGCGGGCCGCCCTGCGGGGCGAGGCTGCCGGCGAGCGCGCCGGTCGTGGCGAAGACGCCCGCCCCGAGCACCGGGCCGGGCTCGATGCCGCCCTCGACGGCGACCGCCACGGCCAGAGGCGCGGGCACGGTCACGGCGAAGCGGACGACGTCCCGCCACGGCACCGGGGGAGGGGTGGTGCGCACCAGCTCCTCCAGCCAGGCCGGTGCACGCAACCCCCGCTCCGCCACGGTCCCTGAGCTTTCCATCCCGCCCAGCTGGGACGCTCCGGGCGTGGCCGGTGCCGCTGGTGTCCGGGTCGCCTCGGCCGCGGACCTGCGGGAGGTCCCCGCGGTCGAGGCGGCCGCCGACGCGCTGTTCCGGGAGCGCGGCGTGCTGGACCTGCCCGCCCCGGCTCCGGCCGACCTGCGGGCCCGGGCGTGGCGGGTGCTGGTCGTCGGGCGGCCGGTGGTCGGGTTCGCCGTCCTGGAGCGGGTGGACGGCGACGTGCACCTGGAGCAGCTGTCGGTGCACCCGTCGGCGATGGGGCAGGGGCTGGGGGCTGCGCTGCTCTCGTCCTCGGTCGACGAGGCCCGGGCGGCCGGCGCCCGGCGGGTCACCCTGCTGACCTTCGCGGACGTGCCGTGGAACGCGCCCTGGTACGCCCGCCACGGGTGGCAGGTGACCGACGAGCTCGGGCCGCAGTTGCGGGCGCTCGCCGAGCACGAGGTGGAGCTCGGCCTGACCCGGCACGGCCGCCGCGTGGCGATGGCGCGGCCGGTGTAGTCGCCTCCGCGCCGAGTGCGCCCGGGTCGCTGTCCTAGGGTCGGCGCGCGTGAGCGTGACACTGGGGGAGGTCGTCGCCGCGCTCGAGGCGCGCTACGACCCCGCGCTGGCCGAGGACTGGGACGCCGTCGGGCTGGTCTGCGGCGATCCGGACGAACCGGTCGAGCGGGTGCTGTTCGCCGTCGACCCGGTGGCCACCGTCGTCGACGAGGTCGTGGAGACCGGCGCCCAGCTGCTGGTCACCCACCACCCGCTCTTCCTGGCCGCGGTCCACGGCGTCCCGGCCGACGACCCCAAGGGCCGCCTGGTGCACCGCCTGGTCCGCTCCGGCGCCGGCCTGTTCGTCGCGCACACCAACGCCGACCGGGCGCCCGACACCGGCGTGAACGACGCCCTCGCCGGCGCGCTCGGCCTCACCGGCACCCGCCCGATCCAGCCGGCTGCTCCCGACCCCCGCGCGGGGCTCGGCCGCGTCGGCCGCCTCCCCGAGCCGGCGACCCTCGCGGAGTTCGCCGGACGGGTGGCCGCAGCGCTGCCCGAGACCGTCGGTGGCGTCCGGGCGGCCGGTGACCCGGGACGCCGCATCGAGACCGTCGCCGTCTGCGGCGGCAGCGGCGGCTCGCTGCTCCCCGCCGCGGCGGCGGCCGGTGCCGACGTCCTCCTCACCAGCGACCTGCGACACCACCCCGTGTCGGAGGCGCAGGAGGTGCGGGGTCCGGCGCTCTGTGACGTGGCACACTTCGCCTCCGAGTGGCCCTGGCTGCCCGTCGCGGCCGACGTCCTCGCCCGCGACCTGTCCGGCCGGGTGGACGTCGCCGTGTCCCGGCGGCGCACCGACCCGTGGACGACGCACGCCGGGGCCAGTCGCTGATCCGGTCGCAGCCGCGGCCGGACGACGACGCCCAGGAGGCCGGCCGATGAGCGCGGGGACCAGACCGCCGACGGACCCGCGCACGCGGGAGGGCGCGCCCGCCCGCAGCGACCGCAGCCCGTGGAACTGGCTGCTGCTGGTCGCCGTCGTGGTCCCGCTGCTGGTCCCGCTCTACAACCGGGTCGAGCCCACGCTCTTCGGCTGGCCGTTCTTCTACTGGGTGCAGCTGGCGTTCGTGCCCCTCGGCGTCCTCGCCACGTTCCTCGCCTACCGCGCCGCCCGGCGACGCCCCGCCGCCGACCGGGAGCGCTGAGCGGTGGACGGGGTCAACGTCGTCGAGCTGGTCATCGTCTGCGCCCTGTTCCTCCTCGTGACGGTGATGGGCTTCGTCGCCGCCCGCTGGCGGCGCGCCGAGGACCTCATGCACCTGGACGAGTGGGGTCTGGGCGGGCGCAACTTCGGCACCTGGGTCACCTGGTTCCTGCTCGGCGGTGACCTCTACACGGCCTACACCTTCGTCGCCGTCCCGGCGCTGGTGTTCGGCGCGGGCGCGGCCGGGTTCTTCGCCGTCCCGTACACGGTCGTGGTCTACCCGCTGGTCTTCCTGGTGATCGTCCGGCTGTGGTCGGTCAGCCACGTGCGCGGGTTCGTGACGCCGGCGGACTTCGTCCGCGCCCGGTTCGACTCGCCCACGATGGCGCTGCTGGTGGCGATCACCGGGATCGTCGCGACGATGCCCTACATCGCGCTCCAGCTGGTCGGCATCGAGGCCGTGCTCAAGGCGATGGGCGTGGAGGGCGAACTGCCGCTCATCGTCGCCTTCATCATCCTGGCGCTCTACACCTACAACTCCGGGCTGCGGGCGCCGGCGCTCATCGCGTTCGTCAAGGACGCGCTGATCTACCTGACGATCATCGTCGCGGTCATCGTCATCCCGTCCAGGCTTGGCGGCTGGGACGCGATCTTCGGCGCCGCCGAGGCGAAGTTCGCGACCACCGGCACCGGCGGCATCGTGCTGGGCGAGGCCTCGCAGCTGAACTACGCGACGCTGGCGCTGGGCTCGGCGCTGGCGCTGTTCCTCTACCCGCACACGATCACCGGTGCGCTGGCGGCGAGCGACCGCGACGTCCTCAAGCGGAACATGAGCGCGCTGCCGCTCTACAGCTTCGCGCTGGCCTTCATCGCCCTGCTCGGCTTCATGGCCATCGCGGCCGGGGTGACGCCGATCGGCGGCGACGGGAACACCATCGTCCCGGTGCTCTTCCAGGAGATGTTCCCGAGCTGGTTCGCCGGCATCGCCTTCGCCGCCATCGGCATCGGTGCGCTGGTGCCCGCGGCGATCATGTCGATCGCCGCGGCGAACCTGTTCACCCGCAACATCTACAAGGAGTTCCTCAAGCGCGACGCCACCGCGCGGCAGGAGGCGCAGGTCGCCAAGGTCGTCTCGCTGGTGGTCAAGCTGGGCGCGGTCGCGGCGATCATCTTCATCGACCCGCAGTTCTCCATCGACCTGCAGCTGATCGGCGGCGTGATCATCCTGCAGACGCTGCCGTCGGTGGCGATCGGCCTCTACACCCGCTGGTTGCACCGCGGCGGCCTCATCGCCGGCTGGGTGGCCGGCATGGCCGCTGGCCTGCTGGCGCTCTACGTCACCCAGCGGGTCGGTCCGGACGGCACGGTGGTGCGCGAGCACTTCGGCGGGTCGGCTTTCGCGCTGTCCGACCTCGGCCTCGACACGGCCGTCACGGTGTACGCCGGGTTCGTCGCGCTGCTGGTCAACCTGGTGGTCACCGTCCTGGTCACCGCCGCGCTGCGGGCAGCAGGGGTGGACCCCGGCGTCGACGGGACGGCGGACACCGACTACACCGCCGAGCGGGACGACCCCACCTTCCGCGAGCTGCCCGACCCGCTGGAGTCGGCACCGCCGGGAGCGGCGGGGGAGCGCCCGGCCCGCAGGTGAAGGACCCCGTCCTCCCCCCTCCGCAGGCTGGCCTCGCCCGGAGGCTCAGCCCGAGCTTGCGAGGGTCGAGAGGGGCGAGGTCCTTCTACCTGCACGGGGGCCGGGGCGGTGCCCCGGTAGGTTGGACGGGTGAAGGCCGACCACTTCGACCAGCAGAAACTGCTGGCCCTCGCCGCCGAGGACGTCGCCCTGGGCCAGCTGGCCCACCGGCGGCGCACCCTCCCCGAGAACGCCGCGGTCGAGGCCGCGGCCGAGAAGGAGCGGGAGCTGGCCGCCGCCGTGGTGCGCGCCGAGACCGAGGTCCGCGACCTGCAGCGGGAGGTCAAGCGGCTCGAGGGCGACGTCGAGACGGTGCGCGCGCGGGTGACCCGCGACCAGGGGTTGCTGGACTCCGGCAGCGTCTCGGCCAAGCAGATGACCGACCTGCAGCACGAGATGCAGTCGCTGGCGCGGCGGCAGTCGGACCTGGAGGACCAGGAGCTCGAGCTCATGGAGCAGCTCGAGACCGCGGAGGCCGCCCTCGCCGAGGCGCAGGAGGGGCAGGAGACGGTGCGGGCCGAGCTGGAGCGCGTCCAGCAGCTCCGCGACGACGCCCTGGCCGACATCGCCGACGGGACGGCGCAGCACGAGGCCGCCCGCGCCGAGGCCGCCGCCCGCATCCCGGCCGACCTGCTGGCGCTCTACGAGCGGATCCGCACCCAGACCGGCAGCACCGGCGCGGCGGTGCTCCGGGCCCGCCAGTGCCAGGGCTGCCGCATCGAGCTCTTCGGCAAGGAGCTCGCCACCGTCCGCAACGCCGACCCCCACGAGGTGGTGCGCTGCGACAACTGCGGCCGGATCCTCGTCCGCACCGCGGAGTCGGGGCTGTGACGCGTCGTCTCTCGCCTCGTGAAAGGAGCGGCCGGTGATCCGCCGGCTGGTCGTGGAGGCCGACGGCGGCTCGCGCGGCAACCCCGGCCCGGCCGGCTACGGCGCTCTCGTGCGGGACGCGACGACCGGGAAGGTGCTGGCGGAGCGGGCCGAGTCCGTCGGGCGGGCGACCAACAACGTCGCCGAGTACGGCGGCCTGGTCGCCGGGCTGCAGGCCGCGCTCGACCTCGACCCGACCGCCGACGTCGAGGTGCGGATGGACTCCAAGCTCGTCGTCGAGCAGATGTCGGGTCGCTGGAAGGTCAAGCACCCCGACATGCAGAAGCTGGCGCTGCAGGCCCAGCAGATCGCCCGGCAACTGGGCAGCGTCCGCTACACCTGGGTGCCACGGGCGCAGAACGGCGCCGCCGACGCGCTGGCCAACAGCGCGATGGACGGCCGGCCGGTCCGCCGCGACCTCGCCGCCGAACCCAGCACCGCGGGGGACGACGTCCAGCCGGTGACCCCCCGCGCGCCCGCCGTCACCACCGTCACGCACCTGCTGCGGCACGGGCGGACCGAGCACACGCCAGAACGTCGTTACAGCGGCCGCAACGACCTGCCGCTGTCGGCGGTCGGCCGGGCCGAGGCCGAGGCGGCGGCGAAACGGGCCGAGGAGCTCGGCATCGACGTCATCGTGGCCTCGCCGCTGCGCCGCACCCGGGAGACCGCCGAGGTGGTCGGCGCGGTGCTCGGGCTGCCGGTGCAGTACGACGACGACCTGGTCGAGCTGGACTTCGGCGAGTTCGAGGGCCTCACCGCCGAGGAGGCCAAGCAGCGGCACCCGCTGGCCGCCCGCCGGTTCGCCGAGGACGTCACCGTCGCGGCACCGGGCGGGGAGTCGGTCGCCGACGTCAGCGACCGGGTCGCCCGCGCCCGGGCCCGCATCCTGCGCGGGCACGCCGGGAAGACGGTGCTCGTCGTCTCCCACGTCACACCGATCAAGCTGCTGCTCGCCGCCGGCCTCGACGTGCCCGACGACGTCGTCCACCGGGTGTTCCTCGAGGCGGCGTCCCTCAGCACCGTCGCGTGGCGTTCCGACGGGCGGGCCGCCGTCCGCCTGGTCAACGACACCGGCCACCTGCGCTGACCGGACGTCAGGGCGTCCCGGCCCGCTCCTCGGCGCGAGCCCACAGCCGGCGCAGCGCGGCGCTGGCCACCTCGGTGTCGACGCCGTGGTCCGCCGGTGGCTGCGGACCGGCGTAGACCTCCAGCTCCTTCGGCCAGGCCGGCCGTGCACGGAGCTCCAGGAGCAGCGGGGCGTACCGGAGCTGCGCCGGCTGCAGGATGCCGGGGAGGAGCACGAGCGGAGCCGGTGTCCGGATCATGGGGCACGTCCTCTCGACGCGGGCCCACGCCGCCCGTCTGGCGGGACGCCCCACCTCGCGAGTCACGGTGGGGCCCCGGCGGAGCGCGGGAAGGGGTGCGGCCGGGCGGCTGTTGCACGGGGTGCCCCGCGCCACAGTCGCCGTACCGCGCGGGGGATCATGTGGCCGCCGCCCATCCAGCCGAGGAGTTCCGTGACCGCCACCGTCGCGCCCGCCACCCCCGCCGTCGCCGGCGACGAGCGCACCCTCTCGCCGGCCGAGTACGAGACGTGGGCGGCAGAGGTCCGCCGGCTGGCCGAGGAGCGCGGCGCGGTGATCCTGGCGCACAACTACCAGGTCCCCGAGATCCAGGACGTCGCCCACTTCACCGGCGACTCGCTGTACCTGTCGCGGGTCGCGGCGCGGACCGACGCCCGCGAGATCGTCTTCTGCGGCGTCCACTTCATGGCCGAGACGGCGAAGATCCTCTCGCCGGGCAAGACCGTGCTGCTGCCCGACCACGAGGCCGGCTGCTCGCTGGCCGACTCCATCACCGCCGAGCAGCTGCGCGAGTGGAAGGCCGAGCACCCCGGCGCCGTCGTCGTCAGCTACGTCAACACCACCGCGGCGGTCAAGGCCGAGACCGACATCTGCTGCACGTCGTCCAACGCCGCCGACGTGATCCGGTCGGTCCCGGAGGACCGGGAGGTCCTCTTCTGCCCCGACCAGTTCCTCGGCGCGCACGTCAAGCGGGTGACCGGGCGGGAGAACGTCCACGTGTGGGCGGGGGAGTGCCACGTGCACGCCGGCATCAGCCCGTCCGACGTCCGCGCGCAGGTGGCCGCCCACCCGGACGCCGAGATCCTCGTGCACCCGGAGTGCGGCTGCACCACCTCGGTGCTCGACCTGGTCAGCCACGGCGACCTGCCGGCCGAGCGCACCCGGGTGATGTCCACCGGCGGCATGGTCGAGCAGGCCGCGACCACGCGCGCCGCGCAGGTCCTGGTGGCCACCGAGGTCGGCATCCTGCACCAGCTGCGGGCGCTCAACTCCGGGACGCAGTTCATCCCGATGAACGACCGCGCCGCCTGCCGCTACATGAAGATGATCACGCCGGCCAAGCTGCTGCAGACGCTGCGCACCGGCGAGGGCGCGGTGGACGTCGACGCCCAGACCGCCGCCCGGGCCCGCCGGGCCGTGGAGGCGATGATCGCGATCGGGGAGCCCGGCCGCGGCGGCGAGTGAAGGAGAAGGACCACCCTTCCCCCCACGCTTCGCAGGCTCAGCGCGGAGCCCTGAAGGGTGGCCGTTCCAGTACGTCCCAGGCCCCGGCCGGCGGCTACCGCAGGACGTCGTCGGAGATGTCGGTGACGATCGCCCGGAAGGTGCGGGTGTCGACCTCGTCGTCCACGGTGACGCGGACGATGTCGGAGACCTGCTGCTCGGACGTCGGCTGCACGGCCGCAGCCCGCGCCGCGGCGATCAGGTGCAGCTGCTGGACCCGGGCGGCGTCGTCCGCGTTCCGGACCGGGGAGAGTCGGTTCTCGCGCATGACCCGACGCTAAGCAGGGCTGTCGGCTGTGCGGGGACGCGCGGGGCGTGTCCGCGACCGGGTGGACCCCTCCGTCACACGTGTAACGCGGCCCACAGCGCAGCCGGGTCCACGCGGGTCAGATCCGGGTGAACAGGTAGATCGACACGACGATGCCGAACGCGACGATGAAGACCCGCAGCGGCGTGGCCGGGATCCGGGTGGCGATGCGGGCGCCGAGGAAGCCGCCGAGCAGGCTGGCCGGCGCGGCGACGGCGACGACCTGCCAGTCGACCGGCCCGAACAGGCCGAACACGACGACGGTGACGGTGGCGGTGACCGCCGAGAGCGCCGACTTCAGCGCGTTGGCCAGCTTCAGCCGGTGCAGGCCCACCCCGAGGACGCCGACCAGGATGACGCCGAGCGCGCCGCCGAAGTAGCCGCCGTAGACGGTCGCCAGGAACAGCGCCACGTACAGCCACCCCGGATCGCGCCGCGGACCGCCGTCCTCGGCCTGCTTCAACCGCCGGGTGAGCAGCGGCTGCACGGCCAGCAGCAGGCTGGCCAGCAGGACCAGCACGGGGACGACGACGTCGAAGGCCGCGGTGGGCGTCGTGAGCAGCAGGACGCTGCCGGTGACGCCGCCGAGCAGCGCGACCAGGCCGAAGCGGAGCAGCCGGGCGCGCTGGCCGGTGTACTCCGACCGGAAGCCGAGGACGCCGCCGAGGTAGCCCGGCCACTGGGCGATCGAGTTGGTGACGTTCGCGGCGACGGTCCCCAGCCCCAGCGCGACGAGCGTGGGGAAGAGGATCAGCGAACCACCGCCGGCGACGGAGTTGATCGCGCCGGCGACGAGGGCGACGCCCGCCGCGATGGCCAGGTCGAGGGCGGACACGAACGGCGAGCCTACGGTGACCCCGTGGAGCTCACGCGGACGGCGAGGGTCCTGGCGGCGGCGTTCGGCGGGTCGGGGGTGCTGCACCTGGTCCGGCCGCGGACGTACGAGTGGCTCGTGCCGCCGGAACTGGGCGACGCCCGCACGTGGGTGCACGTCAGCGGGGTGGCCGAGATCGGGACGGCCGGGCTGATGGCGGTGCCGTCGACGCGGCGGGCCGGGGGGTGGGCCGCGGCGGGGCTGCTGGTCGCCTTCGTGCCCGCGCACCTGCACACCTTCCGCGTCGTGCCGCGGCGGGCGCTGCCGATGACGGTGGCCGCCGTCCGGCTGCTGCTGCAGGCGCCGCTGGTCCGCATCGCGCTGGACGTGGCGCGGGGCCGGTGACCACCGTCGTCCTCGTGGCGGGGGCCTGGCACGGCGCCTGGTGCTGGGCGCGGGTGCTGCCGGCGCTGGAGCGGGCCGGGCACTCCGTCCTGCCCGTGCCGCTGACCGGGGTGGGGGAGCGGGCGCACCAGCTCTCGCCGGAGGTCACCCTCGCCACGCACGTGGAGGACGTCGTGACCGCGGTGCACGGCGCCGGCTGCCGCGACGCGGTCCTCGTCGGGCACAGCTACGGCGGGCTCGTCGTCACCGGGGCGGCCGACCGGCTGGGCGAGGAGGTCGGCCGCCTGGTCTACGTCGACGCCGTCGTCCCGACGCCGGGGCGGAGCTGGGCCGACTGCATCCCGCCGGAGGCGCGGGCTGCCCGCCGCGCGGTGATCGCCGAGCACGGGCACCTCCCGCCGCCGCCGGCATCGGCCTACGGGCTCACCGGGGACGACGCGGTGGAGCAGCGGCAGACCCCGCAGCCCGGTGGGGTGTACGAGGACCCGCTGCACTTCGACGCCGACCGGTGGGCCGCCCGGCCGCGCACCTACGTCGACTGCACCGCGCCGGCGCTGCCGACCATCGATCCCTCCCGCCGGCTCGTCCGGTCGCAGCCGGGGTGGGAGGTCGTCGAGCTGGCCACCGGCCACGACCCGATGGTCAGCGCGCCGGACGAGCTGGCTGCCGTCCTGCTGGAGGTCGCCGGCCGCTGACCGTGCGGTGGCGATCTGGGGATCGATGCGACGATCATCACGCCGTGGGAGACGGTGACGTGCAGGTCCCAGCGGGTGGCGGGGCCCCGCCCCGCCCCGAGCGGGTAGCGGGAGCATGAGCCGCCTCCTCGCCGCCGCCAAGCTCCTCCGCGGCGGCGGGCTGCCGTGGCTGCGCGTCGCCCGTGACGGTCTGGCCGCCGTCCGGATCGCGGTGGGCGCGGCAGGCCTGTCCACCGGCGTGCTCGAGTCCCTGCGGGACGGGCCGGCCGACACCGCCTCCGTGCGCGCGCAGCTGGGCCTCGACGACGGTGGCCTGCTCGAGGCGTGGCTGCGGGTGCTGCAGGGCCACGGACTCGTCCGCGTCTCGGCAGGCGGGTGGGCGCTGTCCCGGCGCGGACGGCGGCTGCTGGACGACGAGGTGCTGCGCGGCGCGTACGAGGGGTTCGCCGGCTTCCACACCGGGCTCTACCGAGAGCTCGCCCACCAGTTGCACGGGGGACCGCCACGCCGCGACGTCGCGGAACAGGGGGAGACGATCGCCCAGCTCACCCGCGCGATGGAGCCGGTCCTGCACGAGGCGCTGGGAGCCGCGGTGCGCGAGGTGCGCCCCACCCGGGTGCTGGACGTCGGCTGCGGAGCGGGGCAGAACCTGGCCGCGATGCTGGCCGCAGCGCCGACCGCGCAGGGCACGGGGATCGAGGTCGACGGGGCCGTCGCCGACATCGCCGAGCGGCTGCTCGCGCAGCGGGGGCTGGCCGGGCGGACCCGCGTGCTGCGCGGCGACGTCATGGCCCTGGCGGCCGGCGGCGAGGCCGGCGGCCCCTACGACCTCGTCCTCCTCGCGAACGTCGTCTACTACCTGCCGCTCTCCGAACGGGTCCCGCTGTTCCGGGCGCTCGCGGGGCTGCTGTCCGAGGGCGGCGCGGTGCTCGTCACGACGACCGCGGCCACGCCGGACCCGTTCAGCCGGCACTTCGACCTGCTGCTGCGCGCCCAGGGGCGGGGCATGGAGCTCCCCGAGGTCGAGCCGCTGCGGCAGCAGCTCGCCGAGGCGGGGCTGCGGCCCGCACCGGCCCGGTGGCTCGTGCCAGGGCAGCCGCTGGTCGCCGTGCTGGCCCGGGCGCTATGATGCCGGGTCCTGGCCGAACCTGCGGCGGTGCAGCTCGTGGACCTCCTCGTCGAGGCCGGCCACCGGGCCCTCGACCGGGACGCCCGGGGCGATCTCGTTGACGGGGAGGGCCTTCACCGGTGCCGGCGGGACGCCGAGCCCGGCCAGCCAGGACACCATCTGGGCCGACGAGCTGGCGTACACGATCCGGCCGAGCCCGACCCAGCCGTGGGCGGCCGCGCACATGGGGCAGTGCTCGCCGGAGGTGTAGACCGTCGCCGCGGCCCGCTCGTCGGGGGTCATGTGCTCGGCGGCCCAGCGGGCGATGGCGAACTCGGGGTGCTGGGTGGCGTCGCCCCCGGCCACGTGGTTGGAGTCCTCGAAGCGGACCCGCCCGTCGGCGTCGACCAGCACCGACCCGAACGGCTCGTCGCCGGACTCGAGGGCCCCGCGGGCGAGCGCCACGCAGCGGCGCAGGTGGGTGAGGTCCGCGTCGTCGACCATGCGCCCATCCTGGTCCAGGACGCCGGGGCCCGGGCTCTGGCAGGGTCGGCGGATGGACGACGGAGCCCTGGCATCCCGCCGTCAGCGCGCGGTCGCGGCCGCGGTGGCCGCCGGCCGGGCGGCCGGGCTGGCCGTACGCGAGCCGGAGGTCCTCTACGACGTCTTCTCGGTCGTCGTGCACCTCGCGCCGGCTCCGGTGGTGGTGGGGGTACCCACCGTGCTGCCCCGCACGGTCCGCGCCGACCCGGCGGGCCAGCTGGCGCAGATGGGGAGGGAGCTGGCCGTCGCCGGCTGGCTGGGCGACCGCGCGTACCCGGCGGTGCGTCCGGCGGCGCCGCAGCCGTGGGTGCACGACGGGCTCGCGATGACCGCGTGGCAGCTCGTGGACGTGAGCGCCGAGCCGGTGGCCGACGAGGCGGCCGGTGCCGCGGCCGCCCGCCTGCACGCGACCCTCGCCGACTGCCCGGTGGAGCTGGACTGGTGGTCCCCGCTGGACGCGTCGATCCCGGACGGGATCGACCAGCTCGGCGGCCTGCTGCCGGAGGAGGACGTCGAGCGGGCACGCGCCGAGTGGACGCTGCTGCGGCCGCTGGCCGAGGACCCGGCCGCCTTCGCCGTGGCCTTTCCCGGCGCGCACGTACAGCCGGTGCACGGGGACGCCCCGTTCTACAACCTCCTCCCGACAGCCGCCGGACCCGTGGCCTCCGACCTCGAGCACGTCCACTGCGGGCTGCGGGAGTGGGACCTGGCGGGCGCACCACCGGCCGTGCGGGCCGGCTACGCCGCCGAGGCCGCGCGCCTGGGTCTTCCGCCGCTGGACGACCGGTTGGCCGCGCTGGCCGAGCGCGGTCGCGACCTCCAGCTGCTCGCCGTCCTCCCGCTGGACGTCGAGCTGCCCGCGCTGTTCGATGGGCTGGCTCCGCTGGTGCAGGCTTGGCGGGAGAAGCCGCCGCTGGCCGACCTGTTGCGCTGACCGTCCGGGACTCGCGGTCCGTCGTCCTCCGGGGGCAGACTGCCCGCCATGCCACCGCTCCCGATGCCCGACGACTGGCAGCGTGCCCTGGTCGTGGCCGCGCACCCTGACGACATCGAGTACGGCCTCGCGGCCGCCGTCGCGGTCTGGACGGCGGCCGGCAAGGAGGTGCACTACCTGCTGGCGACCCGCGGCGAGGCGGGGATGGCCGGCCTCCCGCCGGCGGAGGCCGGTCCGGTGCGCGAGGAGGAGGAGCGCCGCTCGGCGGCCGTCGTCGGGGTCTCGGAGGTGGAGTTCCTCGACCACCGGGACGGCGTCCTCGTCGCCGGACCGGAGCTGCGCCGCGACCTGGCCGCGGCCATCCGCCGGCACCGCCCCGAGATGGTGGTCACCGGGTACTTCGGCGCGACCTGGACCCCGCCCGGCGTCTCGCCGGCGTACGTGAACTCCTCCGACCACCGCGCGCTCGGGCAGAGCGTCCTCGACGCGGTCGCCGACGCCGCCAACGAGTGGATCTTCCCCGACCTCGACGAGGAGCCGTGGCGCGGCGTCACGTACATCGCGGTCAGCGAGTTGCTGGACCCGCCGCACGAGGTGGACGTCGCCGACCAGGTCGAGAAGGCGGTGGCGTCGCTGTGCGAGCACCGCCGCTACCTCGAGCTGCTCTCCGACCAGCCGGTCGAGGAGCAGGCCCGGCAGATCGTCGACATGGGGACGATGACCGAGGACGAGCGGCGGCGGGTCGGCTTCCGGCTCTACTGGGGCTGAGGCCGGTCACTAGACTGGTCGGCACGACGGACGAGTCGGCCGGGCGGTCGCGTCGGCGGGGGAGACCCCGTCGCCGAGGAACGTCCGGGCTCCACAGGGCAGGGTGGTCGCTAACGGCGACCCGGGGTGACCCGCGGGACAGTGCCACAGAGAACAGACCGCCAGCGGCTCGCCGCTGGTGAGGGTGAAACGGTGGTGTAAGAGACCACCAGCGCACCGGGTGACCGGTGCGGCTCGGTAAACCCCACCCGGAGCAAGGTCGAGAGGGACGGCGGTCCGCCGCCGTCCTGCGCAGGCGTTCGAGGGCTGCCCGCCCGATGCCTGCGGGTGGACCGCTGGAGCCTGCCGGCAACGGCAGGCCTAGATGGATGGCCGCCCATCGGGATGCCGTGAGGCACCCGTGGACAGAACCCGGCGTACAGGCCGACTCGTCCGTCGCCTCCGCCTCAACCTGCGGTTCTGCGGTCAGAGGGCGGCGTCAGTCCGCACAGAGTCCGCAACTCGGCCGAGAACGGAGTCGACGGCGGCCCTCGTCCGGTCGTCGGAGTCGGGCCAGAGGTGGCTGTAGGTGTCGAGCGTCTCGGCGGCGCTGGCGTGCCCGAGCCGGGGCCTGGACGGTCCTCACCGACTTCCCGTGCCGGATGAGCAGGCTGGCGTAGAAGTGCCGGAGGCCGTGCATGGTGACCCCGCTGAGGCCGGCCCGCTTCAGCGCCGGGCGCCAGATGCGTTCGGAGAACGCCGTGCCGTTCTTTGGTGAAGACCTGAGCTTGGCGGAAAAGGCTGGAGTAGCGGGCTCAAAGTCGTCGCGGGCGTCATGTCGTTGGTTGTTTACGGCGATTGTCGGCCAAGGTCAGGTCGCCTTCTTGCCGGCTACAGGTGCTGATGACGATCAGCTCCGGGATGCACCGGCTCGCGTCACGCGGCCCCTGCGACCCGGTGGCGTGGATGTCGAGCGGCGGCCGGACGACAAGGCTGCGACCGGCCGGCAGGGTGTCCCGGTTGTCCTCCCCGTGCGGGAAGGTCTACGGGGCGGGTCTTACGGGACGGCAGACGAGGGGCGCCTGCTCTGTCCTGCGGTGTTCCCGGTGAGGTTCGCTGACCGGTCGTCCTACGGGGCGCTGTGCCGGTCGTCGTTCCCTTCCGCACGCAGCATCCGCTTGGCGCGGTGGTCGACCGGCCCTCGGTGTGGTCTTACCGATCAATTTCCGCGCCGTGTTGGTCTGTACGCCGGATACCGGCTCACGGGAGGCTACGCCATGCGGAAGCTGACCTCTGGCATGAACCTGAGCCTGGACGGCTACATCGCCGCGCCCGGCGACGACCTCGGCTGGAGCGTGCCGAGCGACGAGCTGTTCCAGTGGTGGTCCGACCGGGTGAGGGCGACGGGCCTGGCGCTGTACGGGCGCAAACTGTGGGAGACGATGAGCTCCCACTGGCCGACCGCCGACCAGCAGCCTGGCGCCGCACCGGCGCAGATCGAGTTCGCCCGCCGCTGGCGGGACATGCCGAAGGTGGTGTTCTCCTCGACGACCAGCGCGGTCGACTGGAACGCCCGCCTGGTCACCGGCGACGCTGTCACCGAGATCACCCGGCTCAAGACCGAGGATGGCGGTCCCATGGACGTCGGCGGCGCCACCCTCGCCGCGGCGGCCATGCGGGCCGGGCTGATCGACGAGTACGCGATCGTCACCCACCCGGTCCTGGTGGGCGGCGGCACGCCGTTCTTCACGGCCCTGGACAACTGGGTGAACCTGAACCTGGTGGAGACCCGGACGTTTCCCGACGGCGTGCTCTTGACCAGGTACGAGACCAGGCGGTGAATACCCGACCTCGGATCGGCGCGGGCTCGGGCCACCCAAGGATCTCATGGCCGTCAGGGGATCCGCCACCGGACGTCTCGACACGGGAGTCCTGACGTAGCGCGATGAGTCGGCCCTCGCGGCGCAGTCGAACTCATCAAGAGAACGCAACGGATGAGGGGTCAGCAGTGACGCAGATGGTCCGAGTGCACAACTTCATGGTCTCCAGCGACGGCTACGGCGCCGGTGAAGGACAGAGCTTGGAACGCCCGTTCGGCCACGCCGACCCTGCTCAGCTCGGCGCCTGGGCCTTCGCGACGGCGAGCTGGCCCAACCGGACCGACCCGGGAGGGAGCCGCGGTCTGGACGACTACATGGTCCGAGACTTCCACCGCAACATCGGCGCCGAGATCATGGGCCGCAACAAGTTCGGCCCGCAGCGCGGGCCCTGGACCGACCACGACTGGCAGGGATGGTGGGGCCAGCAGCCCCCGTTCCACACGCCGGTCTTCGTCATGACCCACCACGATCGCCCCTCCTTCCGGCTGTCCGACACCACCTTCCACTTCGTCGGCGGTGACCCAGCCACAGTGCTGCAGCGCGCGTTCGAGGCAGCCGACGGCAAGGACGTCCGGTTGGGCGGCGGCGCCAACACCATCCGGCAGTTCCTCGACGCCGACCTCGTCGACACCCTGCACGTCGCCGTCGCCCCGGTGGAGCTCGGCGCCGGGTCCCGGCTGTGGAACTCCCCCGAAGAGCTCCTGGAGCGCTACCACTGTGACGTCGTGCCCAGTCCCAGCGGCGTGGTACACCACCTGTTCTGGCGGCGCTGACAGCGGCCGCTCGATTGATCCGCTACGGCCGCGTCCGAAACCGGTCGGTCGCCGGAGCCACCATGTCCCGCGGGGGATCCCTTCCGGGCACCCCGGGGACCGCTCCGACGAACGCCCCGGACGTCGCCGCAGCGGTTCCTTGTGCGCGACGCCCTCATCCCTGACCGCCGACACGGGGCGTCGAGGTGGTCGCCGAGCGCGGGTACCCGCGTGCTCATCGTCGTCATTGCGCGGCGCAGTTGGAGGCTCAGCCTCCGCGCGGTATTACCAGTAGGATTGCTCCTAGGTTGACTCAGTACGTCTCGCAGCGAAGCGGGTGTCCGCGCATCGCCCAGGGTCTTCTCGCCCACTCCGGAACTAGCTTGGCATCATTTTAACTATTTGAAGTCGATCTACGAGCAATCCTTTCGGTAACGCTGTCCGTACACCCCTGGTAGCCGGGCTCAGCGACGTGTCCCCAGCACGAGCAGGTACTCGCGTGTGTGGACGATCTCGCCGTTCGACCGATAGTTCGTCTCGAAGAAGTCGACCCAGTCGCGATGCAGCTCCTCACGGCGATCGCCGAGTGACTCGGCCAGCGTTTTCGTCGGGCCGTAGCTCGTCGAGAAGAGCTCCCAGTACGCCTCGCCCGAAGGTACCCGCAGGGTCGAAACGTGCTCCTCGAGCACGAGCTCGAAAGACTCGCCGAGCAGCTCGTGGACGCGACCCTCGTCGCCCCAGTCAAACGGGCTGCTAGGCAGCGGCGCCGGCTGGTACGGCGCCATGACCTTGAACATCTTCGCCAGGCCGCCCGTGGGCGTCCAGTTGGCGAGCGCGATCTGCCCACCGGGCCTCGTCACGCGCCCGAGCTCGCGCGCGGACGCCTCGTGATTGGGCGCGAACATGATTCCGCAGGTCGAGGAGACCTTGTCGAAGCTCGCATCCGCGAACTCCAGCCGCTCGACGTCTCCGACGACGTAGTTGATCCCGAGGCCAAGGTTTCTGGCGCGCTCCCTCGCAGTCTCGATCAGGACGGGCGCCAGGTCGAGCCCGGTCACGCGCGAGCCCGCGGCGCAAGCGCGCTCGGCAACGGCGCCTGTGCCACAAGCAAGGTCAAGCCAACGGTCGCCCACCTGAGGCGCCAACCGCTCGACGACGATCTGGTGGATGTCGGTGACTGTCTCGGTGATCCGCTGGTAGGGCCCGTTGCCCCACATCCTGGCCTGCCGCTGCTTAAGCTCCTCGTAGCCCACTGCAACTCCCTTACTCGTTTCACTCCACGAGACGGAACAGGCGTGCTCCATCTTCCCAATCTCCGGCGGCTTGTTCAGCATGGCCAACCTCATCGCCGCCATCTAAAAATCTTCACTGGATGGATTGCTCGTAAGTTGACGTCGAATGGTACCGGTGTGCCCGGGCGGACCACGAGTGCCGCAGAAAGCCAGGTCAGGCGCCACAAGCGTCGCGCCTGGAGTGAACTCGGGTCAACCTACCAGCAATTCTTTTAGTAAGACTCCACCAGATCCAATACAGCTCCACCAGATCCAAGACAGTTCACAGGGGCGAAGCTCACCAGTGAATCGCAGGCGTGGCATCAAGACTGCTGCGACGGTGCACTAGCTAGCTGCGGCGGATGACCGAGGTGCGATTGAGCGTGCGGGGGATGGAGTCGCCAGACGCGGTCCTAGACGGTCACGTGGTACATGAGAATGATGTCCTGCAGCGAGAAGTCATCCTTCGTATTGGTGGGCGTGCTCTCCGGGAAGCTGACCGCCTCGACTCTGAGCGTGTTCGGGCTGGCGGCGCTCAGGACTCCCTGACCGACGTTGACCCACTGGGTATTGTGGTGCTGCGCCTCTTCGATTTGATCAGAAATGGCAGCGTAGCGGTCGGGAAGAATCTCACCGACGGTAGCGCCGTTGATCTTTACGATGACCGAGTCCGCAGCCGCCGTCAGGCCCTTCACCATAAAAGTCAAAACCGCGTCGCCGCCGTTGTAGTCGGGAATGTCGAAGACCTCCGAGTGGACGGGATCACTATCACCGATGAGGACTGAAACATCTCCCCGGATAACATGGAAGTTCGCTACGGTGGTCATGGCATTCCTCGCGTGTCCAGCGGTCCAGCCGGATGCCGAGCCGGTGTACTACGGAGTCGGCTAGGTGCCTTTTGATACATCACGGCTTGCTGCAAGGGGATCCCTGCGGGACGTCGACGCCGCGCTCGAAGACCGCGTGGCCGTCGCCCGTAGGGGGGTTCCTCCACCGAGACGGCATCGGCGCCGCGGCTGGAACTGCAGGTCGGCACGGGCCGCTCAAGGGCCCAAGACGACGTCAGCGCCAGGTGCTCTGCCCTCTCGCTGGCGCTGCGAGCAGTCGATGACTCGCACCTTGAAGTGGCAACCGCCGCCAGCGCGGCGGCGAGATCGACGACGCAGACGGTCACGGCTGTCAGCCGTTTGATGGCACGCACCGCACGACGTCAGGCCAGATCGACTTGCACGGAGCTCCGTTCACGTCGGTGGCCACGGTCGACCTGCCCCTTCCTGAACTCCTCCTCGATGCTGCGGGCGATCCCGGCCAGGGTGCGATCGGCGGCGGCCTCATCCATGGTCTCCCACGACGTCTCTGGACCGCCGAAGCCCTGGATCGCCCGCTCCGAGGCGGGTGGCTCGGCCCCGTCCACAGGCACCCAGAGGATCCGCACGAGTCCGGCTGAGGATCGGCTGCGAGACACCGGCGGCCGACTGCCCCGGCCGCTCCAACCTCGCCGTAGCCGGTTCGGCTACCGGGGCACGTCGTCAGCGGGTGCCGCGCGAGGTGCCACCTGCCGGAGCAGGACTGCGGCTGCTGCGGCCGCGGTGGCGGCGAGCAGCCAGCCCAGCGGCGTCCCCGTGAGTGGAAGGGGGAGCTGTTCTGTCGTGGCGGCGACGAGCAGGACGGCGGCGACGCCGAGGGCGGTGCCGAGTTGGGCGGCGGTGTTGAGCACGCCGCCGGCGGTGCCTTGCAGCGTCGGTGCGACGTCGGTGCCCAGGGAGGTGGCGGCCACCGAGGAGACGCCGATGCCGAGTCCGGAGACGCCCACGGCGGCCGGCAGGACCCACGGGCCCAGGCTGTCGGCCAGCAGGGCGGCGTTGCCGGCGGCGATGACGGTTAGGCCGACGCTGGCGGCGGTGCGGGTGGGGAGGCGGCGCAGCAGGTGGGCGGCCAGGGCCGCGCCCACGACGACGCAGAGGCTGAAGGGCACCAGGGCCAGCCCCGCCGCGCTGGCGCTGTGCCCCTGGACCTGCTGCACGTGCAGGGTGGCGAGGGTGACCGCCGAGCTGGTCGTGGCGGTGTTGGCGAAGGAGGCGAGCGCGCCGGAGCGCAGGTGGGGGTCGCGCCCGGCCGCCGGGGTGACGAGCGGGTCGCCGGCGCGCCGCTCGACGGCCGGCAGGACGGCGGCGGCCGCCGCGCCGGCGAGCAGCAGCCCGACGGCCGCACCGCGGTGCGCGGCCCCCTCGAGCAGCGCGGCGCCGGTGACGACGGCCGCGACCGCGGCGGTGCGGCCGACGGCGAGCAGCAGGAGCACCGCCAGCGGCACGTTGGCCCAGAACAGCAGCCGCCAGCCGGCCAGGTCGGTCAGCACGCCGCCGAGGACCAGCCCGCTGGCCCCGGCGGCGGCGCCGGTCGCGCTCCAGGCGGCCAGCGCCCGCCGCCGCGCATCTCCCTGCGGTGCGGCGGCGGTCAGCAGCACAGGTGCCGTTGTAGCTCACATGGATTGTTTTCCAGTCATAGCAGTAGAAGGCGGGATGCATGCCCGAGCGCTTGGCAGCCATGCGACGCATGTTCAGCGACTGCGCCGAGCGGACTCCCTGCCTGCCTTCGGGTTCAACGCGGGAGTGACGGCGCGGTGACGCCCCACCGTCATCCTGCGCCTGACGTGAGGGGCGGCGATAAGGGGCGACAAGGAGAGTCGCTCTGTGGGCTCTTCCCAGGGAGGTTCACATGAGGGTTCGGCCATTGATCATTGTGGTCGCAACATCCGGCATCGGCGCAAAGCTTGGTGGTTTGCTCTCCCGTCCGATGGGCGCGCGGGGACAGGTGCAGGGCGCGGTCACATCCGTCATAGAGGATATCGCCGGCACGGTGAACGCCGCGCAGAGCGGCTCGCCCCGGTTCCGATCGGCACGGCTGCGTTGGCTCCGGGAGGTGCGCGACATGGACAACCCCGGACGCCATGCGGTCGTTTTTATCATCTGCACGGACCCGACCCGTTGCCCCAGCCAATTCACCGTGCCGGCTGGTAAGCGCCTCGTGATCGAATACGTCTCGGCCCGTCTGACGACGCCTGCCGGGCAGGCGAGCGCAATCGGTTTCCACACCACGACGAACGGGACCGGGGCCACCTCATATATCCCGTCCGAAGAGGGCGCGGGGGACGAACGCATCGTCGGCCGGCGCGTGTGGCTGACGGCTGATCCAGGATCGACCGTTGTGTACCAGTCAGCGGGTGCGGCGAGCGGGGACATGGTGTTAAGCGGATACCTCATCGACGTGCCTTGAGCTTGACCTGCAATCAGACTTCCCGGGCACGACAGCAAGGAGTGGAGCATCGATGCCAACTGAGGTGGCCTTCTCGGCGAGTCAGAGCATCACCGGAGCTACCGCTATCGGGGACTTGGCAACGGACCTCTATGCGCGGATCCGTGTGCTGGCGAGACAAACCGGTGGCGACTCAACCCTTGAGGTCAGACTTGTCCTTGCGGAGGGCGAGGGTGCTCCCGGGGACCTTGATCGCTATCTCCTCGACCACGGCGAGTCAGTGCAGAGGGTCTACGAAGTTCCTGGCACGCGCCTCATGGTGTATGTCACGCCTCTCCAGTCCGAGGCCAGCGGGATCGACGTGTTGATCTGGGGCTATAAGGCACCAGGCGAGTAGGACGCAAGGCTCAGATGGGAGGGGTGGCGGCCAGACGTGTGCGAGCAGTCCAGCAGCCGAACCGGACACAGCATCTCGACGGGTTCCAGAGCTACATCGCTAACGACCTCGTGCATGGTTAGCCGCGGGCCGTCGTTGACCTGTTCAGGGCCAGTTCGATCACGCGGTGGTGCCGGCCGGGAGAGCCTTCGGCGGGCGGTGAAGCTGATCAGGTCGTGAGGCTCGTTCCTGGCTGGAGACCAGTCCGGCGACCGCGGGCAGGATCGTGTCGAGGTGTTCGCGTCGGCCGAGATGTCGTGACAGGGCTCGCCAGTTCTTCAGGTGGCTGATGCCGTGCTCGACGCGGATCCGCTGCGCCGAACGGGCCCGGCGTTCGGCCTCGTGCGCCGCGGCGACGGCGGGGAAGACCGGGATCTGGTTCTTCCGCCGGGCCCGTCGCGGGGTGACCACCGCGCCGGCTGTCTGGGTGCTCAGGCCCTGGTAGCCGGCGTCGGCGAGCAGGGTGACGCCGGGGATGAGGGCCAGCAGCTCGACCAAGCCGGCCTGGCGGACCTGGGCCAGATCGTGGATGGCGCCCGGCCGGGTCTGCCCGCAGAACAACAGCCGCCCGGCGGCATCGGTGATGACCAGCGCCTTGACGGTGTTTGCCCGGGCCTTGCCCGAGACGAACCGCTGGCGACCGACCCGACCCGCTGCCGGGCGACGCACCCGGACCTCGGTGGCATCCAGCAGGCCGAGCTGCCTGCTGGCACCCAGGTGGGCGACCACGTCGGCCAGGGTGCGCAGCCGGATCCCGCCGGCGACGGTGCAGCCGCGCTCGGCCAGCAGCGGGCGCACCTCGCTGACCGCCCGGGTGATCGTCGAGCGGGAGACCCTGAACCAGCAGGCCAGTACGTCGTGGGTGACCCCGTGGCGCAGGTGGACAAGGGTGGCCAGCAGCCGGTCGATGAACACCAGCCGGTACCGGGCGCCAGCTCCGACCGCTCGTTGACGCGGCCGATCGGCCAGTCGCGCGTCCTGACGCGCCTGCCAGCGCGGTCCCAGCTCGGCGACCAGCTCCGCCAGCACTTCCCGAGACAGTCCAGTCACTCGGCGATCGGCGACAGCGGCGGCTCGGGCCAGCGTTCTCGACACGCCACGACCCTGCCCCGTCCGTCACGAGCAAGCCGTCCCGCCAACCATGCACGAGGTCGTTAGGGACAGTGGGCGGCCAGAAAGACTGGGGGATGAGGCTCAACAAGGGGACAGCCCCGGTGTAAGCGGGGCTGTCCGTGGCGGCTCGCGGTGTGCCAGCCACGAGGTCTCTCAGATGACTGGACCTGTCGCGCGTCGTCAAGCTGACCGTACTCCTGCTTCGCCGATTCGGCCGTGTCCACGGCCGGCAAAGCTGACCTCCGACGTGCGACGCGGCACTGACCGCCGGTCCCGGGCGATGAACCGTCTAACGCTCGCCGGTGGCGAGGGTTCACGCACCGCCACTGAGCGCCCTCCGGTGGTGGCGGCCACGAGAGGAACCGTCGGCGACGGCACTGTCCCTAATGGGGCTGCATCCGGTCGGCTTGCAGCAGGATCGGGTGTCCGAGCCGCCGGCGGGTGAGCACTGCTTGTCCCGGGTCCGCTGATCGAGACCCACACTCAGACCGTGCCCCCGCCGGTGCGCGAGGAGGAGCGGATGGCCGGTGGGATGGCGTGCCATGGAGCACTGATCCATTAGGTCGCCACTGCCTTCTCCTCCAGGTTTGGGCCGAGTAGGTGCCGAACCTGGAGGAGGCCGCGCAGGGTGCTGTTCATCGGGAACGACTGGGCCGAGGCCCATCACGACATCGAGCTTGTCGACGAGGGACGGCCGGCGGCTGGCCCGCCGGCGACTGTCCGAGGGAGTGGAGGGCCTGGCGGCGCTGCACGCGCTGATTGCCGACCATCTCGCCGGGGACGATGAGACCGACCAGGTGGTCGTCGGCATCGAGACCGACCGCGGGCCGTGGGTGCAGGCGCTGATTGCGGCCGGCTACACCGTCTACGCGGTCAATCGACTGCAGGTCGCCCGCTACCGCGAACGGCACGGTACATCCGGAGCCCAGAGCGATCCCGGAGATGCGCACGTGCTGGCCGAACTCGTCCGCCTGGATCGCGCCCATCACCGCCCGGTGGCCGGAGACTCCGCCCTCGCCGAGCACCTGAAGGTGCTCACCCGCACCCACCAGTCGATGATCTGGTCCCGGCCCCGGCAGACCAACGCACTGCGGTCGATACTGCGCGAGTTCTATCCCGGCGCGCTGGTCGCCTTCGACGACGAGCTGGCCGGCCGCGATGCCCTGGCCATCCTGGGCATCGCCCCCTCCCCGGAGGCCGGCCGCCGCCTCTCACTGAGCAAGATCGCCGCCGCACTGCGGCGGGCCGGTCGCCAGCGCAACCTCGAGTCGACAGCCGAGCGGATCTCCGCCGCGCTGCGCGCGCCGAAGCTGGAAAGCCCACCCCGGCGTGGTCGGCGCCTACACCGCCGCGGTGCGCTCCCTGGTCACCGTGATCACCGCGCTGGTCACCCAGACCGAGGTGCTCCAGAGCGAGGTGGAGGCGGGTTTGGCCGGCACCCGGACGCTGAGATCTACCTGAGCCAGCCCGGGCTTGGGCCGATCCTGGGCGCCGGGTGCTCGCCGAGTTCGGCGACGACCCGCACCGCTACGCCGATCCCAAGGCCCGCAAGAACTACTCCGGCATGGCCCCGATCACCCGCGCCTCCGGCACCCGCCCGATCGTGCTGGCGCGCTACGCCCGCAACCGCCGCCTCGCCGACGCCCTCTACCACCAGGCCTTCACCGCGCTCGGCGTCTCGCCTGGCGCCCGGAACTACTACGACCGCCAACGGACCCGCGGGGCCACCCACCACCAGGCCCTGCGCGCTCCGGCCAACAGGCTGGTCGCATCCTGCACGGCTGCCTCCGCCACCACAGCACCTACGAGGAGAGCACTGCCTGGCCGCCCGCCGACACCGCTCGAGACACCGCCGCTTGACGGTCTACGGCCGTGGGATGTCTGAGTGGGCCGCTATGGGCGACTCGCTTCCCGGTTGATCCACCCCGACCCGCAGCCCTGTCCCGCAAGGCGATCGCCTTGTGCAGCTTGTCGGCGTCATCGATGCGCGGGTGCCGGGCCAGCAGTGACGGCAGCGCCCACACGACGAACACGATTGCGACGACGGCGATAAGCCCGAGGCCGATCAGAACAAGTGGGCGTCGCCGTTGTAGGCGCTGGCGCACCGAGTCCCGGCGTCAGAATGCGCCGAGGGATGCCTCATACGGCCGAGGGCGTGATGTTGGCATTGTGCCGGAAGACGTTGTCCGGGTCGTAGACCGCCTTAATCTGCGCCAGACGTGCGTACTTGGATCCGTAGCTGGCTCGCACCCACCGGTCGGGGAACTCCGAACTGTCGTTGACGTAGCTTCCCCTGCTCAACGCGTGGTCCTGCAGTGCGCTCCAGAAGGACCGGACCCAAGCACGATCGGTGGCCAGCACCTCCGGGCTTTCGGCGAACGCCAGGATGAACACGCTGAACCGCGGGGAGCGCCCACCGCCGAAGGCGGTCTCGTCCTCGCCGACCTCGGAGTAGGCGGCGTCCAAGCGGTAGAGGAACATCACCGACGACGGCGAGGTCTTCCGTGGCCAGTGCTCGGTGATCAGGTCGATGACGTCGTCGGTGAGCTGGGCGACCTGGGTGCCCTTGTCGTAGACCAGGGAGCCCCACGCGGCGGCCTCGTCGGTGAACTGCTGGACCTGCACGTACGGCATCGGTGTGACCAGGTCGAACAGCGGGGGGACCTGCTCGCGGATCCGGTCGATCACCGCGGTGTGCTCGTCGGCGGACCCGAACCCCGTGACCAGCAGCGCGTAGCCCGGCTGCAAGTGGTGCCGCTCGGGTACGAATGGTGCCGGCGGGGCGTTCAGGCCGACGATCATGATGTTGACGTCGCGGGGCAGGTCGTCGATCACGTCCCGGGCCACGCGCAGCATGGTCGGCCCCTGGTCCAGTCCCCAGAAGAGGAAGCCGAACTGCACGATCGGCCCGACCGGGTGCAGCCGGAACTCAAAGGCGGTGACCACCCCGAAGTTGCCGCCGCCGCCGCGGATCGCCCAGAACAGGTCGGGGTTCTCTTCCGCCGAGGCGTGGACCACCCGCCCGTCCGCCAGCACGACCTCGGCTCCGACCAGATTGTCGATGGCGAGCCCGTGCCGGCGCGTGAGGTGGCCCATCCCGCCACCGAGGGTCAGACCGCCGAGCCCGGTGTGGCTGACCATGCCGGCGGGCGTGGCCAGCCCGTGCGCCTGGGCGGCCGCGTCGAGGTCACCGTTGAGCGCTCCGCCTTCGACCCGCGCTCGGCGGCGCAGCGGGTCCACGTCGACCTGCCGCAGGAGGCTCAGGTCGATCATGACGGCACCGTCGGCCACCGCGACTCCGGCGGCGTTGTGGGCCCCACCCCGTACCGAGACCTCCAGTCCGTGGCGTCGGGCGAACCCGATGACCGTGCTCACGTCCGCCGCGTCGGCGCAGCGGGCGATCAGGGCTGGTCGACGGTCGACGGCGGCGTTCCACACCTGGCGGGCGTCGTCGTAGTCCGGATCCGCCGGAGTGATCAGGCGGCCGGCGAGAACGTGGCGGAGCTCCTGCAGCTCCCCACCGAGCACCTGCGTCATCGCCACTCCTCATCTCTGTGCGACCGACGCAGTGGGGCCAGCCACACGATCTCCACGCGGTCGGGTCCCGGAGCCGATCTCTTGGCTGGGCACCACCGATTCCTGGACGCTAGAGGGGATGCGTCATGTGCACGTCACCAGCCCGTCACCGACCCGATGGGCGCTGTTGGGTCATGGGCAGCGAAGGTCGTGAGCCGCCAATCTCGACATCAACGTGGTGGACGACAGCCGGCTCGAGCTCCTCGTGAACGCCCGACGCAGTTCGAGCGGACGTTGATCATCTGGTATTGCCTTGGGAGTCAAAGGACCGACTTGTGCTCGCCACGTCCCCTATGAGCTGCAACCCGCACAGCCTCTTGCCGAGTGAGGTCCTTCGGTAGCCCGTCCGCCGGGTACGGGTCACGCTCGGCAGCCCCCTCCGGCCGGCGGTCAGGTCGTGGTGCAGGCTGCCGGGGCAGCCACCTGCGCCGGGAGGACGGAGATCGTCGTGACGGGACCTGTGCGCCAACGGTCGAAGGCGGCGCTGGACGCCGACATCCGCGTCCGGCGCCGCACCGCGCTGGTCGTCAACGTCCGGTCCCGTCGGGGACGCCGTCACTTCGCGACCGTGCACCGGCGGCTGCAGGCCACCGTGGAGCTGGTCGACGTGCGCCCGGTCGCCGACCCTCGAGGCCTGCCCGAGGCGCTCGCCGCCGCGGCCGACAGCGGCGCTGACCTCGTGGTGGTGGGCGGCGGCGACGGCACGCTGAGCGAGGCCGCGCACCAGCTCGCCCACCGCGACGTCTGCCTCGGCGTGGTCCCGCTCGGCACGACCAACAACTTCGCCCGCAGCCTCGGCCTGCCACTCCGCCTGCCCGCCGCCCTGCGCGTGCTCACCGACGGCAAGGTCGCCGACGTCGACCTCGGCCACGTGGCCGGGCAACACTTCGCCAACCTGACCAGCCTGGGGCTGTCGGTGCAGGTCGCCGAGCACGTCCCGCACCGGCTCAAGCGGGTGCTCGGCCGCGCGGCCTACCCGCTCACGGCGCTTGCACTGCTGCCTGGCCACCGGCCCTTCACCGCACGCCTGCGCATCGGCGACGAGGTCCACGAACTCGCGACCCACCAGCTCAACATCGCCAACGGCAGCCACCACGCCGGCCGGGCGATCGCCCCCGACACCGGCCTCGACGACCGCCAGCTCGTGGTGTACCGGCTCGGCGACGCCAACCGGCTCCGGCTGAGCCTCGCGACCGTCCGCCAGACGGTCATCGGACCCCGCCGGCCGCTGGCCCGCACCCGGTTCCTCACGACCGGCGAGGTGTGGTTGGAGACCGACCCGCCCCTCGCGCTCGACGTCGACGGCGAGATCCGCGGACGCACGCCCGTCCGGATCGCGCTCAAGGCCAACGCGCTGCGGGTGATGGTGGGCGCGGGCTTCCCGGACCGCTGATCACCACTCTCCTTGAGATCATGGGCCTCTGCTGGGACGAGGAGCGCCGAATCCTTCCGCGACGGCGCAGGGTGATTCGTCCGCACCGCCGCCCGCGTGGGTTGCGAGTTGGTGGAGAACGGCGTCAGCCAACAGGCGGCTTGTTAATAGAAGCTCAGTTGCCTGCGGATGACCGAGCGCGATCGCCCGGCGACACCGCCTGCTCGCAGCGATCGGACCAAACGACATCAGGCGGCTGCGGGGACTACGTCGTCCTGGCGGATCGCACAGTACGGAGTTCGGCCACTGTCAACGGCTGGCCGAGCAGCGTCCTGTGAGGTCGGGACGGTGTATCTACCAGGTACTCACGATCGGGCCCGAGGACCATCTGTCGCTTCCACACCGTCGCCCACGAACCGACCACGTCGAGCAGGTCCGCCTCGAACGAGGAGTACGGCACGCCAGCGGGCTTGTCGATCCGTAGTCGGTACCCGGCATCCGAGGGCGGATGCCCGTACGCGAGTGCGTAGATGCCCCCGGCACCGGCGCCGGCCAGCGGGGCAACGGCGTCATGAGGTGCTTTACGGGCCCCGGTCACCGCTGCCGCGTTCAGCGCCCCTAGAGCAGTCCAGTCCTCGACCAGGTACCAGTCCTCGAAAGAGCCAACCGGTGCGGCTTCCGGGACGTGCCACACCCAGGAGTCGAGAAACCCGTCGGGCGGAGCGGCCGCGAGAGCGTCGTGGAACTGCTGCAACCCCGAGACGTACTCATCTCGGCCGGTTGCTGCGCCTGGGGCGTGGGCGAAGACGTACGCCAGTTGCATGCGCTCATCATCACCTCGACCCGCCGTCGTCCTGATGCTCACCTAGGGCATCCCCTGCGGGACACCGGCGATTGACCTTCCGCCGCGTCCGAACGTCGCCGTAGCGGGTTCGGTGTACGGATGTCTTGTCGAGCATCCTCCGGGGCTGGTCGGCGCTGGCAACCGGCGGACTGACGGGGTGATCACCGTGGATGAGAGGTACTCCAGGCCCCCTCCGGTGTCCGACCTGGAGCGCCACACCACCTGGGGGTGGCGCTGACCGTGCGCACCATCCCCAGCGTGCCAGGGAGCTCCGGCGTTGCCTCCGCCGCCGACGCCGTGGTCGGTGTGACCATGACGTCCTCCCGGTTCATCAACCGCTGATCGTGATGTCAGGCGTCAGGAGCTTGCGTGCACGGGTGCAGGCGGTGGCGCTCACCACGCTTCCGTGCCCATCGACGGCGTCGTGGCACCGGCCGGGCGGCGGTCGAGCTGATCGCCAGCGTCCCGGGCCGACCGAGGCGCCGCACCGCGCCCCGGGTCAGGGTCGGCGGGGGTCGATGTCGGGTTCCGGCGTGGCGAACGGAGCACTGCTGCCGGCCGCTCCCAGGTCCTCGGCCAGGTGCAGGTGGTGCTCGCGCAGCAGCCGGTCGTGGGCGTGCGCGCCGAACCACTCGCTCTGCCGGGTCATCCGTTCGGTCGCCGACGCGTCCCGGGAGACGCCGTAGACGGTGCCGGGGAAGTCCAGCTCCCGCTGCAGCGCCCAGATGTCCTCGTGCCGGTCCGGTGGCAGCACCTGCGCCGGGTTGCCGACCGCCACCCAACCGATGGGCACCACGGTGCCGGCCGGCAGCGCCGTGTTGACCTGCACGACGCCGTGCACGCGCACCTCGGCACCCGATCCCAGCCGCGCGCCGGGGAAGACCGCGGCGCCGGTGGCGATGAAGCAGCCGTCCTCGATGGTCGCCCCGTTGACGTGGGCGTGCGGACCGACCAGGACGTCGTCAGCCAGGACCGCCGGGTGCTCGCCCCGGCCGCGCACGAGGGCACCCTCCATCACCACCGTGCGCCGCCCCACCGACACGGCGCCGTTCTCGGCGGTGAGCACGGCGCCGAACAGGACCCGTGCCTGCGGCCCGACGTGCACGTCACCGCAAAGGACGGCGGTGGGCGCCACGTATGCGCTGTCATCGACCACGGGCCGGCGCCCGCGGTGCTCGAAGGACGGCATGGCGACCCCTCCCGGTGCGGCGCGCATTCCGATCCGATCCGCCGCCCAGCCTGCTCCGATCACACGCCCACGGCCAGCGGTCTCCTGCCGCTCGCCCGAGCATCAGCACCTTGGCGATCACCGCAGGGGGATTGACCAGTGGGACGGGGCCGATAGGCGCGGTCAACTCCCCCGTCCGCTGACCTCCCGTGCCCGGTGCCCGCGTCCCGTCAGCGGCTTGGCCGTTGCCGCCGTAGGTGGCGCGGCGAGAACCCCGACACCGGCCTGGACCGGCTGGCCACCGCGGCCACCGGACGGCGGTGACCTTTCCTGCGCCCCCGGACACCGGCCGCCTCGACCAGCACCGCGCCGTCCGCCGCGTGCCATGGCAAGTTGTGCGGCAGGCTGGCCGGGTGAGCGAAGCGGAGCTGCGCGGCCTGGTCAAGTGGAGCGTTCAGGACGCGCCGCCCGAGGCCCGCGCAGGGCGGGTGCTCGGCACCGTGCTGCATGCCGTCTCCGCCGTGGTCACCCTGGGCGCGGACGCTGCGGTCGGCGCCCGCCGCCCGACCTGGACGGTGCCCGCGGACCCGGCCGCCTACCTGGACCTCGGCGTCGTCCGGCTGCACTGGCCGGCATCCGGTGCGGGCGAGCTGGTGGCGGCCTCACGGGAGGGCGTCTGGGCGGTCGCGCCGGGACGCCCGCCTCGGGCGCTGCCGGTCGGGTCGTGGCAGGTGGTCCGCGCCGTGCCGGGCACCGGCTCCCGGCGGCCACGGCAGGCCGATGCGCCGTGGCAGCTCGAGGTCACCGACGGCACGAGCACTGGAACGCTCGCCGGTGCCTGGCTCGCGCTGGCCTGGATCGGCTCCGTCGCCGGCTGGCCCGAGCCGGCCGACCCCGGGGCCAGCACGTGAACGACCGGTCGTTCGACGCCTTCGTCGCCGAGCGCTCCCACGCGCGGCCGCAGCCCGGCGTCAGTGCGCCAGTGAGGTCGCGCAGGGTGCTGTGAGCGGTCGGGGACCGAGGCCACGGCGGTGCGGAGGTCCTCGGCGTGGCCCGGGGCCGATCCATGCGGGGACCCTGTGACTCCGGTCGCCGAAGGCCTTGGACGTCGCCGCAGCAGGTTCGCCTTGCGGGACAGGGCTGCGGGTCGGGGTGGACCAGCCGGGAAACGGGTCGCCCATGGCGGCCCTCTGGGGATGCATCAACATCTTCACGGGACGTGAACGACCCCGGGTGCAGTCAGTGACCGGGCAGGTGGACCCAAGCCTCGATCTCGACCAGCGCGCCGAGCGGCAGCTGGTGGACGGCGACCGCCGACCGAGCCGGCGGTTCGGCGCCGAAGACCTTCGCGTACTCCTCGTTCATGACCGCGAAGTCATCCATGCTGACGAGGAAGACGTTGGTCTTCACCACGTCGGTCAACCCGGCGCCGTGCGACTCCACGACCTGGCGCAGGTTGGCCAGCGCCTGCACCGTCTGCGCTCGTACCCCATCGGTGAGGGCGCCGTCCTCGAGCCCGACCTGGCCTGAGACCGCCAGCCAGCCGCCGGCGGCGACCCCGGGCCGCAGAGGAAGGGGTCCGCTCATGTCTGCCTCCATCTGTCGTCGTGTGCTGCCACTGGTCGATGGGAGCAGTCTGCGGGTCGCAGTTCGTACGACACGCATGCGCGCCAACCCTCGGCTCCGATCGACTCCGTGTGCAGCGGGTGGACGGGTCAGGTCATCCCTTCACGCGGCTCGCCCGTCTGCCACGGTAGGGACGACGTGTACGACCGGGAGAGTCGCTGTCCTGGTCCTCGTCGGGGCGTGACGGAATGCGTGCCCTTCAGATGGTCACCGAGTCCGACTCGGCTCCGGAGGGTGCTACGGACCCCATTCCCCTGCCGTCGGTGCACGAGGCCACCCGCGGCGACGAGAGCTCGACGGGGTTGTCGGCCGACGCAGACAACCGCGCCGGCTGCCGTCAGACTGTGGGGACGTCGTGGAGGGGAGCGACCATGACGACTCAGCACGTTCGTGCCGCCGCGGGCGACACCTACGACCACCTGGGTCTGCGTCTCCGCATGCGCCTCACCGGTCAGGAGACCGCGGGCGGCCTCGCGCTGATCGAGCACGTCGGGCGGCGGGGGGCCGGTTCGCCACTGCATCGGCACACTCGGGAGGCCGAGACCTTCATCGTCCTCGACGGCGAACTGGACGGTTGGTCGGATGAAGACCGCACGGTCGTAGCGGCGGGTGACACTCTGTACCTTCCTTCGGGCAGCGAGCACGCGTACCGGGTCCGCAGCGCCACCGCGCGGTTTCTCCTGCTCCTCACGCCAGCCGGTTTCGAGCAGTTCTTCGTCACCGATGGCGTCCCCAGCGATCCCGACGCCGACCTGCCGTCCGTACCCGGACCTCCGCCTCCCGAGGCGGTGGAGCGGCTCGCGCAGATACTCACCGACTACGGGGTGTCCATCACCGGTCCACCGCCAAGTCCCTGACGTCGGTCCGTACGCCGCAAGTTCGTCCCGGCGCGTCGAGCGATGCCGTCCTGAGCGACCCACGACAGGGCAGGCCCGCCACCCCCTCAACGCAGTGGTCCTCGTCGGCTTTCCCCACCTCGAGATGTCGCTGGGATGGGCGCTTGGGCGCAATCTCCCTCCCGACCGTAGGCGCCGCGCCGAGGGCCTCCTACGCCCGGCCGCCTCCCCCTGAGGCCGCTTTCTGTTGTGGGATTGGACCGGGGTCCTGAGCTCGGCCACGGGGGAGGCCCTAGGCGGTCGTGACCGCCCGGGCGGCGAGAGACTGCAACGATGCTGCTGCACCTGATCGCTGACTACGGAATTGGAGACCTCGCGTTCGCCGAGGTACGACAGCGCCTGGGGATGCTCCTGCCCGACGCAGCGGTCGTCGTGACGTCGGTGGGACCGTTCGACACGCTCGGCGCCGGCTTCTGCATCGGGCAGCTCGCGCTCAACGACGGCCCGCAGGACATGGTCCTCTACGCGAACATCGCTCCGCGACGGGATGAGGAGGACCCGCGGCGGGACAATGCGGGAGAGCGGCTCGTCGCGGCCCGGCTGGCCTCGGGCGCCCTGGTCGTGGCACCGAACGCGGGGTACACATTCTCGTTCCTCCGGGATGAGGCCGAGGAGCTGCGCGAGGTGGAGGTGCCGGAGGCGGGCTCTCAGTTCCGGTCGCGGGACCTGTTCCCCGACGTCGTGGCCCGGTTGGCCCGGGGTGACGATGGCCCGTTGGGTTCGCCGCTGCCGGACGAGGCTGTACCCGTGTTCCCCGAGCGCGTTGTCGCCTACACGGACGGGTACGGCAACCTCAAGACCACCTGGACCGAGCTGCCAGTCCAACCCGGCGCCCGAGTCGGGATCGCGGTCGGCGACCAGCGCGGTTTCGCCGTGGTGAGCGACGGTGCCTTCGAGGTGCCGGTCGGCGAGACGTCCTTCGCGCCGGGCAGCTCGGGGTGGCGACGGCGCTCCGGGGGTTCGGTCGCGTTCCTCGAGCTGTTCCGGAGGGGGAGCAGCGCGGCCGCACTGTTCGGTCACCCGCCAGCAGGTACTCCCGTCGAGGTCGTTGCGTGAGCCTGCGGGCGCAGCGCATGGCGGCGGCCGCACGTCCGCTCCAGCATCCCCCTGCGGTGATCACCTAACCGGCATCCGGCGCTTCGTACGGCCTGAAGGTCCCCGACGCCACACAGTCCTGGTCGCTCCCCACAACCGGCTTCATCCGGCTGAGGCGGGTCGGGTGAAGGGTGGGCCGGAGGCCCATCCCGCAGGGACGCGACGCGCCCGTCGGGCGACCCGTCGCAGCTGGCATCCTCGACCGGCGGTGAAGCGGCGTCATCGCCTCCAGCAAGATCGGGAGGGGTGCGGATCTCTGCCCATCAGTCCGTGGCCAGTCCGCAGATGGTCCGCAACCCGGGCGTTTTCAGCCGTTACCCGCCAATAGCGTCCAACGGTGTATCTGCAGGTACCAGCCATATTCGTCGAGCTCCATGGTCAGCCAAGACCGGCAGACTGTGCCCGGCGTACAGGCCGACTCGTCCGTCGCCCACCTTCGACCTGCAGGATCCCAGTCAGAGGTCGGCGCCAGTCCGCACGGAGTCCGCGGCGCATCCCCGACCGGCCGTGCCGAGCGACGACCGGCGGGACCGATGAGATCGTCCGCGTCGGCCGGTCCGAGCTCCCGGACCGAGTCGTGGATCAGGAGGACGCATGCGGAAGATCGTCGTGCACATGATGCTGTCGCTGGACGGCTACTTCGAGGGGCCGGACCACGACCTGAGCTGGCACCTCGTCGACGAGGAGCTGCACGCGCACTTCAACGAGCAGCTCGCGACCAACAGCACCTTCATGGAGGGCCGGGTCACCTACGAGCTCATGGAAGCGTTCTGGCCGACCGCCGACCAGGACCCGGACTCCCCGCCGACCATGCGGGAGTTCGCCGGCATCTGGCGGGCGGTGCCGAAGATCGTGTTCTCCCGCACGCTGCAGGAGGTCGGCCCCAACGCCTCGCTGCGGGCAGAGGTGGACCCCGACGAGATCCGCGCACTGAAGCAGCAGCCCGGCGGGGACATGACGCTGGGCGGGGTCGACCTGGTCGAGACCTTCCGCCGACTGGACCTGGTCGACGAGTACCGGCTCTACGTCAACCCGGTCGTCATCGGCCGCGGTCGACGGCTGTTCGAGACCGCCGACGACCCGACCGACCTGGAGCTGGTGGAGAACCGGCGGTTCGGCAACGGTGTCGTCCTGCTGCGCTACGCCGTCCGACGGCCCTGAACGAGTGAGTCCGAAGTCGATCAGTGGTCGTAGGCGATCAGGGATCGGGTGATCGGCTGGCCGGTGGCGCGGTTGCGCCAGATGGCGGGGGTAAGCGCCAGGAGCCGTTGGGCGATGCGGGCGGTCACACCGGTGAGGCTGCGTCCGCCGTGGAGTTCCAGGGCGAGCTGGCCTCTGAGGGCCTCGTGGACGGACTCGATCAGCTGGCGGATCGGCGCCAGCAGCGCCTGGCCGGGGCGGGGCGTGCGGTTGCGGTAGGAGGGGCGCAGCAGGTCCGCGCCCCGGGCGTGCAGGTAGTCGTCGAGCTCGGCGGGGACGTAGCCCTTGTCGGCGAGCAGCAGCAGGCCCGGCCGGTCGGCGAGCAGGTCGGCGTCGTGGTCGAGCAGGCACACGAGCATCTGGCGTTCATCGATCTCGGGCTAGCCCAGCGCCCAGGTGATCGGCAGGCCGGCCGAGGTGCAGATCAGGTGCAGCCGCAGGCCCCGATGCCAGCGGGAGTGGCTGGGGCAGTAGCTGTAGCCGGCGGTGCCGGCCAGGTCCGACCGGGCCACGGTCGGGCGGGAGCGGGCGCGCCAGACGCGTGATCCGCAACTGCCGACGTTGGCCAATCACCCATCGACAGTTCCCGGCGTACAGGCCGACTCGTCCGTCGCTGCTCGCTGACCATCGCAACGCCACAACCGACGCCGTCGATGCTGGCTGGTCAGCTGCCACAGCCAGGTCTGCCCGCGTCCACCTGCGACCTCGATGCGGGATGGTGTGCGAGCGCTCA
The DNA here is from genome assembly GCF_053502545.1 of Geodermatophilus sp. URMC 65. NCBI lineage: Bacteria > Bacillati > Actinomycetota > Actinomycetes > Geodermatophilales > Geodermatophilaceae > Geodermatophilus > Geodermatophilus sp. URMC 65. Next base: position 484,119 of record NZ_CP199954.1, on the reverse strand, counting down.
GGCGGGGTGAGGCACGATGTCCGGTTCCGACAGGAGGCGTCACCTGTTGTTGTGGGAGAAGTGCTGGTAGTCCTTGGGGTTCGTCCAGGCGCCGCCCCAGTACCAGCCGATGTCGGTGAAGGCCTGCACCGTGCAGTCGCCGGCGTGGATCATCCCGGGTGCTGTCTTCGACCGGTCGACGTAGTCGGCGCCGGCAGGGGGGAGGACCGTGCCACCGGAGGAGATGTAGGGGTTCTGCACGGGGTTGATGTCGATGGCCCCGCCGTAGGAGTGTTGCGACCACACCCCTGGGCGCCCGGTCACCTCCCGGCAGTTGAAGGCAGAGGTGTTGTTCGCCTCCATCGACAGATCGTCACTGCCCTGGTAGTCGTCGACCAACTGCATGCGTGCGATCGGGAAGTCCTGGTCGTACAGCTCGTGGAACACCGAGACCACCGGACTGGCCCAGTCCTCGTGTACGACCATCTCGCCCTGCGCGACCTGCCCGTCGAACGTGCGATGGCTCATGATCAGCAACCGCAGGTCTTCCGGCGGCACCGGACAGCCGGAACGGTAGGTGTAGGGCAGATCTGCGGCGGTGACCTCCCTGATCTCGTACTGGAAGGACGGCGAGGACGAGCTCGTGGCGGCTGCGGACGCGTCAGGCACCAGTGTCCCGCCGATGCCGACGGCCGTGGTAGCCACACCGAGAAGGGCTACGAGCTTGGCGTGCTGATTGCCGGACACGGGAACCCCTTCCTTGCGGACAGGCCGTCATGCACCGTGCGTCGTCAGACGCTCGCTCTGGAACTCCCGATACATCGGGGGACGGGCTCTCCCCACGGAGCAGCGGCGTGCGCGTGCACTCGTCGTGTGACAAGCACAGGGTGTCGGGCCGGCAGTAAGTCTTCCAGCTCGGCCTCGCCTCGGCGACGGGCTGTCACACGGATGTAGCCGCGGTCGGCCTCGAGCGTCTTGCTCTCGGTCTGGTTGTCGGGGGCGACGGCCCGCTGCCAGTCGAGCCGGAGGCGCCACCCGTCGGCCAGGGTGTCGGCGCGCTCGACGGCCACGATCCCGGTGCGCTCCCAACCTGCGCATGAGGGGTTGGCGGCAGCGTGCTGCTGGGTCGATCAGCGCCTGGACCCGCCGGGCTGGTCCAGTTCGCGGCCGGCGGCCGCGAGCACGGCCTCGCGGACGCGGTCGAGTGTGGGGGAGCGCAGCCGCCACTGCTGCCAGTACAGGACGACGTCCATCGCGCCGGCTGGTTCGAGGACGACGAGCTCCGCCGTGACTCCGCGCGCCTGGAGGTCGGGCACCATGCCCCAGCCCAGGCCCAGGGTGATGGCGGCGACGTAGTCCGCCGCGGCGGGCACGTAGTGCACCGGTGGGGCGACGTCGGGACCGGCCTGCGCGTGCAGGTAGCGGTGCTGCAGGTCGTCCTTGCGGTCGAAGACGACGATCGGGGCCCGGGCGAGCGCCTCGGCGGTGGGGCCGGCGGGGAACCAGCGCCGCGCGAAACCGGGGGTGGCCATCGGCCGGTAGCGCATGCCGCCCAGCCGGGTGGAGGTGCAGCCGGGCACCGGCTCGGCGTCCGCGGTCACCGCCGCCATGACCGTGCCGGCGCGCAGCAGGGCGCTGGTGTGCGCCTGGTCCTCGCGGTACAGGTCGAAGCAGACGTCGCCGGCCAGCGGCGTCAGCGCGGGCAGCACCCAGGTGGCCATCGAGTCGGCGTTGACCGCGATCGGCAGCGTGGGCACGTGGTCGGGCGCGGGGTCCCCGCCGAGCTCCCGGGCGACGTCGGCGGTGAGCAGGTCCACCTGCCGGGCCAGGCGCAGCACCGCCTGTCCGGACTCGGTGACCTGCACCGGCTTGGTCCGCACCAGCAGGATCCGGCCGGTCGCGACCTCCAGCGCGCGCAACCGCTGGCTGATCGCCGATGGGGTCACGTGCAGCGCCCGGGCGGCGGCCTCCAGCGTGCCCCCGCGGACGGTGGCGTCCAGTGCCCGCAACTGGCTCAGGTCCAGGTCCATGAGCAGCAAGGCTAATGATGCGTGAGGATCATGAGCTGGACCGTGCGTGGATGGGTTCCTACCGTCGAGGGCGTGCTCACCACTCCGGCGCTGCTCGCCGTCGCATCCGGGCTCGCGCTCGGCCTGGGACTGATCGTCGCCATCGGTGCGCAGAACGCCTTCGTCCTGCGGCAGGGACTCCGCCTCGAACACGTGGCCGCGGTGGTGGCGGTGTGCGCCCTCTCCGACCTCGCGCTGATCTTCGCCGGGGTGCTGGGCGCCGGCGCGGCCCTGTCACGGGTGCCGTGGCTCATCCCGGTGGTGTGCTTCGCCGGGGCGGCGTTCCTGCTCTGCTACGCCGTGCTGGCCGCGCGACGGGCGCTGCGTCCCGGCGCGCTGCTGCTGGACGCCGCCGGCACACGCACCGGGCTCGCGGTGACCGTCGGCACCTGCCTGGCGCTGACCTGGCTCAACCCGCACGTGTACCTGGACACGGTCGTGCTGCTCGGCTCGATGGCCTCGACCTACGGCGAGCACCGGTGGCAGTTCGCCGCCGGCGCCGGTCTCGGCAGCATCGTCTGGTTCACCGGCCTCGGCTTCGGCGCCCGCCTGCTCCGGCCCCTGTTCGCCCGCCCTGCGGCCTGGCGGATCCTCGACGCCGGCATCGCCGTCGTCATGGCGGCCCTCGCCGTCTCCCTGGCCGTCCGCGGCCTCGGCGGGACCTGAGTGCTGCGGTCCTGAACGCCCCCGGTGCCGTGGCGGCACCGGGCCGACCTCCTGGAGGACCCGTGATCGACGTCGAACTGCCGCCCGGACCCGCCGCGGGTGCCCTCGCCCGGGGGTTCGCCGCGTGCCTGGCGTCGGTCACCGAGGTGCCGGTGACCGACCTGCCGCGGCCCGGCGAGGACCTGGCGCACGCACTGGGCGCCTGGCGGACCTGGCTGGCCGAGCACGGGTCGGGGCTGGTGCCCATCGCCGACCCCGGGCGCTTCCAGTGGGCCGGGTGGTGGATCGCCGTCGCGGAGCACCCGGCCGGGGCGGAGGTGGCCGTCCTGGCGTTCGGCACGCCCCCGGGCGTCGTGCTCAGCCCGCAGGCGCCCGCCCTGCTGGGTCGGGCCACCGCGGACCTGCGCATCCGCGAGGCCTACGCCGTCGCCTCCCTCGATCCGGTGCTGCACCGACAGCCGGCCGGGGCGGACCTGCGCGGCACCGTCGAGGGCCTCGCCGTGGCGCCCGCCGCGGAGGCGCCGATGCAGCTGCTCGAGGTCGCGCGGGCCCGCGCCGGCCGCGGGCTCGAGGGGGACCGCTACGCCGCGGGAGCCGGCACGTTCACCCCCCGGGCCGGACGGCGCCCCGGCTACGACCTGACCCTGATGGCCGCCGAGGTCCTCGACGAGATGGCCGCGGCCGGGCAGGCGCTGGACTTCGCGGGCACCCGGCGCAACGTCCTCACCCGCGGCATCGACGTCAACGCCCTGGTCGGGCGGCGCTTCCGCATCGGGGACGTGCTGTGCGAGGGACGCCGGCTGTGCGAGCCCTGCGCCCACCTCGACCGGCTCAGCGAACCCGGGATCCTGCGGCCGCTCATCCACCGCGGGGGTCTGCGTGCCGACGTCCTCACCGACGGGGAGGTCCGCCTGGGAGCGCCGGTCCGCTCCGTCTGACCGGAGCGGCTGCGGCCCGTGCGCCCCCGGCCGGCGGGCGCCTGCCCCCGACGGCGGTGAGGGCCCGGACCTGCTCCGCGCCGAGGCGGCAGCCGTGCGGACAGTTGAACTCGACGGGCCGCCCGTCCACCCAGCCCACAGCCGCCGCCCGCCGGCAGTTCGGGCAGTCCTCCACGTGACCCGCTCGCTCGGTTCCACCTCGTTGCCTGTCCGTCCCTCGGAGTCGATGTGCGCAGCGCGGTGTCCGCCCTGGGGCTGCCGGGACCTCGGCTCACCAGCGGCCCTCACGTCAGCGGCCGGCCTGCCGGCTCCGCACGCCACGCCGCGCGCCGGGCGCCCGGCGCCGCATCCAGCGGTCTCGCGCACCGGCGGATCTGGTGGGCGAGGACGTGGGCGACGCTGACCTCGTGCCAGCGCGCTCCAGCCGGGGTGCGGAGGCCCTCGGCGTCGAGCGTGGCGGCGATGGCTGGGACGGACGCGCCGCGCTGGTGCAGCGCGAGCAGCCGCTGGAGACCGTGCCAGACGCTCCCGTCCCGCTTGCCGCGCTCCGCTGCCCTGGCGGGAGCCGGGGACCCGCCCTCCGGCGGGAGCAGGCTCGTCCGCGAGGCTCTGCGCTCCAGGTGGGTCGCGGGGACGGCCGGACCCCAGAACCAGCCCTGCGCGGTGACGCAGCCCAGTCCGCGGAGCAGCGCCACCTGCTCCGCCGTCTCGACCCCCTCGGCGACGACGGCCACGCCCACCGCCCGGGCGAGGTCGACGATCCACGCGACGATGGCCAGGGCGTCCGGCTGCTCCACGATGTCCGCGACGAAGCTGCGGTCGATCTTCAGCGCAGAGATGGGCAGGGTGCGCAGGTGGGCCAGCGAGCTGTAGCCGGTGCCGAAGTCGTCCATGGCGACCCGGACACCGTGGTCCCGGAGGCCGCGCAGCAGGGGAACCGCGGCATCGGCGTCCTGCATGACGGCCGTCTCGGTGATCTCGAGGACCAACCGTGTCGGAGGCAGGCCGGACTCCTGGCTCCAGCCGACCAGGTCGTCGAGCAGGGAGGTCTCGGCCAGGCTGGCGGCCGAGAGGTTCACCGCGACGTAGGCGTCCTCGGGCACGGCCCGCGCGCGGCGGAGTCGGGCCATGTCGTGCAGGGCTCGCCGGAGGACCCACCGGTCGAACTCGGGCGCCGACCCGCTGAGCTCCGCGACGGGGACGAAGTCGCCGGGCGCCACCTCACCGTGCTCGGGGTGCGTCCAGCGGGCCAGGGCCTCCAGGCCGACGACGGCTCCCGACCGCAGGTCCACGATGGGCTGGTACTCAAGGCGGACCGCCTCGTCCGCCAGCGCGGCCCGGAGGTCGGTGGCCAGCTCGTAGCGGTGTTCCACGTCCTCGCCCCACGTCCGCTCGAAGACGTGCACCCGGCCGCGGCCGGCGCTCTTCCCGACGTGCACGGCGGTGTCGGCGTGGCGCAGCAGTTCCGTCGCCGGGACCGCCGGCTCCGCCGGGGCGACGGCGACCCCGATGGACGCCGTGACGTGCACGGCGGCGTCGCCGACGAAGAACGGCTCGGCCACCGCGTCGAGCAGACGGCGGGCCAGCGCGTGGGCCTGCGGCTTGTCGGTGTCCTCGCAGACCACCGCGAACTCGTCGTCACCGCAGCGGACGAGCGTCCGGTGCGGGGGCACGGCCGCCCTGAGGCGCCCGCCGACCTCGGCCAGCAGCCGGTCGCCGACGTCGTGCCCGCGCGAGGCGTTGACCATCCTGAAGTGGTCCAGGTCGACGATCAGGACGGCGGTCGAGTGCTCGGCCGCGGCCAATGCGCACGTCAGCCGGGCGAGGAGCTGCCCCCGGTCCGGCTGCCGCCCCGGTCCCCCTGCGGGCGCGGCGGCTCGCAGCCGTGCCCTGGCCCGCGGGCCGAAGGTCAGGTCCGCGACCGTTGCGCCGGCGCGGACGAACACCAGCTGGGTGGAGTCCGCGCTCCCGCCCGCCAGCACCGACCAGGAGGTGGGCACATCGACGAGGAAGCCGTCGGCGTGCTTGAGCCGGAGGGTCGCGGACCCGGACGCGGCGCCGTCCCGTGCCGTCCGCAGGACGTACTGCAGCAGGTCGTGGGAGAACGGGTGCAGGAGCTCGTGCGCCGGGACGCCGGACAGCTCACCGAGGGGCCGGCCCGTCAGCCGGGTGAGCGCTGCCCCGGCCGTCTGCACCGCCCCGGACAGCGAGCACGTGAAGAGCGCGGCCGGAGCCGGAGCGGAACGGGGAGCGGCGGTCGCCTCGTCGGCCGCGACCGGCGCGTCCGGTCCGTACTGGGCCCTGACCACGTGGTTGCTCCTGTGCTGTGCTGGGGGGACCCGGCGCGCGGCTGCGCACCGTCCCCTCCAGCGTGTGCGCGGAGGTGGCGCGCTGACCAGGTGCACCCGTGCCAACCGCATGGTGCGCGTGCACTAAGCGCCCGGCGTCCGCCCGCTCGAGGGCTGCGGGCAGGTCGCCGGTGGTGGGTCAGATGCCGCCGACCAGGCCCTCGCGGACGGCGATCGACAGGACCTCGAGCTTCGAGTGCGCACCCAGCTTGGCCGAGAGGTTCGCCACGTGGTTCCGGACGGTGTGCACGCTGATGGTCAGCTGCTGGGCGATGTCGGCGTTGGACAACCCCTTCGCCAGGAGGTCGAGGATCTCTCGCTCCCGCTCGGTCAGCTCGGCCCCGCTGCCGCCGCCGTGTCTGCGCAGGCGCGGCAGCAGCCGGGTGAGCAGCTTGGCGCTGACCACGGACTCGCCCTGCGCGGCAGCCCGCACGCCGTCGACCACGTCGTCCAGTCGCTGGGTCTTGGCGATGAACCCGGCAGCGCCGGCCTCCATGGCGGCGACGAGCAGGCGGTCGGACGTCGTGGCGGTCAGCACCACGATCTTCGCGGAAGGCCGGATGCGGTGCAGCTCCGCGATCGCGCCCACGCCGTCGCCGTCGGGCAGCCGGTGGTCCAGGAGGACGACGTCCGGGGTGGTCGACGCCATCAGGCGCCGTGCCTCGCTGATCGAGGTGCCCTGCCCGACGACGAGCAGGTCGGGCTCGGACTGCAGGGCCTGGGCCAGGCTGGCGGCGAACATCTGGTGGTCGTCCACGACCAGGACCCGCACCGTGTCGGTCGTGGGCGCGTCTGGCGTGCCCGACCCCGTCACGTTCCGAGTCTGACACGCACTGCGCGGGGTGGCTGCTGGTACGCCCGCACTAGACGAGCGGTGCGCCCGCATCACGACAACGACCGAGGCGTGGGCCAGCGTGCCCCTGTGGCGATCCCGGTCCGCGGCGAGATCACCGTCGTCATCGCCGACGACGACCACCGCGTCGGGTCTGCCGTGGCCGGGCTGCTGGACCAGGAGCCGGACTTCCGCGTCGTCGGGGCGGCGGCCGACGGCGACGAGGCGGTGACGGTCGCGCGTGACCTCCGGGCGGCGCTCGTCCTGATCGACGTGCGGATGCCGGGGGGCGGGCCCGAGCTGGTCCGGCGGCTGGTCGCGCTGCCGCACCGGCCGGTCGTCGCCGGGCTGTCAGCGCAGGCGGACCCCACGACGTGGACGCGCGTGCTGGCTGCCGGTGGATCCGCCTACCTGCTCAAGGGGACCGTCGCCGGCGACCTCCCCGTGCTGCTGCGCACGTGCATGCAGGGCCATCTGGTCGTGGGCGTGCCCGGTGCGCCCGACCTCCTCCGCCGCCTGCTCTCCGGCCGGGTCTCCGGCTGAGGGAGGGGCGGGCGGCGCGCCGCCGACCGCCGTGGCGGGCACGGGGAGGAAGAAGGACACGGCCGTGCCGGTCCCGCCCGGACCGGGCTCCGACCGCCACCAGCCGCCCGACGCCAGCGCCCGGTCGCGCATCGCCACGACGCCGGAGTGACGGCGGCCCGACCGCGCCGATGCCGTGTGGTCGATGCCCCTGCCGTCGTCCACGACCTGCACCTGCACGCCACGGCCGGTCGCGTCGACGGTGACGGTGACGTGGCGGGCCCCCGCGTGCTTGCGGGCGTTGACCATCGCCTCGCGGGCGATCCGGTAGGCGGACACCCGCACCTGCTGCGGCAGGGGGGCCTGCCCGCGCTCCTCGACCGACCACGCGACGTCGCCGTCCTCGAACACCTGGGCTGCCGCGTCGCGCAACCCCTCGGTCAGCGACGCGTCGAGGACCGGTGTCTCCAGCTCGAAGAGCAGGTGGCGGAGCCGCACGCTGGCGCCGTGGACGGCGTGCATCACGATCTCGACCCCGGCGGCCTCCTCGGGGACGCGGTCGCGCAACCGGTTCCGAAGGGCACCCAGGCGCAGGTCCACGGCCGCCAGCGCCTGGATGGAGTCGTCGTGGACGTCGGCGGCGATGCGGGCCCGTTCGTCGTCCTGGGCCTCGACGAGGCGTTCGCTCAGCGCGCGCTGGCGAGCCTCGGTGAGCGCCCGCAGCTCGCGGAACGTCAGCGCCGTCCGCCCGACCATGAGCACGCCGGCGGCCAGCGCGAGGACCGCGGCGACCGGGCTGATCCCGGCGAGGCTGCCGTGGAACAGCAGCCCGAGGACGGCGAGGCCGCAGGCGCCGGGCAGGACCAGGACGGTGACCCCCTCCAGGTCCACCGGGCGTGACTCCGTCGGGCGCAGCGAGGCCAGCGCCGCCCCGGCCAGCAGGAGCCGGGCCAGCAGCCACCCCAGGTCGACCGGCTCACCCCCGACGTAGGCGTCGTCGGCGACCAGCGCCGCGTAGATCGCGTCGGTCACGAAGAAGGTGACGAAGGAGGCGCAGAGCAGCCACCAGGAGGTGCCGGCGCCCCTGCCGAGCATGGCGAGCGCGGCGACCGCCAGGGCCAGGAGCAGCAGGTCGGCCAACGGATAGGCGGTGGTCAGCGTCCCGACGCCGTCCTGCCCGAGTGGCACGTCCGCCCCGTCGACGTAGTTCTCCGCCAGGGCGGCGGCCGTCAGACCGGCGGTCAGCCCGTCGAGCGAGAGGCTGAACGGCATGCTGCGGGTCCGGGCGCGCAACCTCAGCACCAGCCCGACGGCGAGCAGGGCGTAGAAGAGCAACCACCCCGCATCGGCCCACGAGGGGCTCGGGATCGGGTCGAGGTGCTGGTAGTACGCGAAGTACGCGGAGCTGCCGGCGAAGGCGGCCACGAGCCCCCCGGCCATGCACAGCCAGGCCGCCCGGTCCCTGCGGTCGACCAGGACGCGCAGCGCGATCACGAGGACGACCAGGCCGTCGACGGTCATGTTGAGCCACCCGTCGAGAGCCGACCGGTAGCCCGGCGCCGAGCGCACCCCCGGCACGAGGGTGACCCCGTAGACCGCCCCGAGCGCCAGCGTCGCCCAGGCCGCGGCCCTCGTCAGCGAGGTGGTGGAGAGCGGCACGTCGCCTCCCGCGTCTGGCCGCCGGTCGAGCTGCCCGCCAGGGGAGGGACCGCGGACGCCGCGCTGCTCGACGGGGAGTCCCCGGCGTCGCCTCGTGGAGGCGGTGGGCAGGACTATAGGCGGTGCGGCTAGGGAGGGGCCGAGGCCGCGGGTGGTGCTCCTCCGCACCGCTCGTCACTGGCGGGGCGGCAGTGCTGACCTGCGAGGGACTCCGACAGCCGCTTCGCACGGACCGGGCCGATCCCTCGCACCGAGGCCAGTTCACGCTCGGTGACCGTCCAGGCGATGGGCAGCCCCTCGAAGTGCTCGACGATCCTGCTGGCGAGCCGGGGCCCGATGCCGGCGAGGCCCTGCAGGACGTGCAGGGCGGTGGGATCCGCACCGCGCCGTCCCGGCCGCCTGTCCAGCGTGTCGTGGGTGGCCTTGCCGGCCCAGCGGTGCAGTGACAGGACCGTGGCCACGGTGCCGTTGACGTCCGGCACCACCTCCACCCAGATGCCGCGTGCGCGGACCGACCACAGCAGGCTCCGGTAGGCGTCTCGGTGCCACGAGGTGACCGGGCGACCGGTGGGTCCCGTCGGCTCGGCGAACCCCTCGGCGTTCCACCGCACCTCGCCCTCGATGACGAGGACGGCGACGTCGAGGGCGCTCATCGCGGACACCGAACGGGTCAGCCGGCCGTCGCGGATCGAGGCGAACAGATCGGGGAGCGTCTTGCGCTGGAGTCCCACCCGTCCCAGCGGTGCGACGTCGAAGAGCACGTCCGCCCCGTACCGTTCGGGCAGCGACGACGTCGCACCGAGGTCGCGGATCCGCGCCGGCTCGGTGGGGGAGACCAGTAGTCCCGGCAGGGCCGGCCCGGGGGTCAGCGTTCCCTCCCGTACTGCCTCCGGCGAGGCGCGGGTCCGGTCGTGCTCCGGCTCGTCGAGCGGTGGCAGCGACCGAGTGGCCACGCACCTCCGGGGAGGCCCGCCGACGCGCCTCATCGCCTTGGTCTGGGCCCCGTCATCGTGACCTCGGGCGCCGCGCCCTGTCCACACCCCGCCGACCGCGACCCGGCCCCGAGTGACATCCGGGAGCGGACCGCCTGCCTCCTGCCGGTGTCGCAGCCCGCGGTCCAGGAGGTGCGGGCCGCTGCCGGCACTTCCTGCTCCCCGAGGAGACACCGAGCGGGTGCCGCTACCTACGGCAGGATCACCTCGCAGTTGACGATCGTGTTCGTGCCGGCGCCACCCGTGCAGGTGTCGTTGCCGTTGCCGCCGTCGAGGGCGTCGTCGCCGGGGCCGCCTCGGAGCGTGTCGTTGTCGGGGCCGCCGTTCAGCGTGTCGTTGTCGGGGCCGCCACCGATCGTGTCGTCGCCGGGGCCGCCATCGGCCCGGTCGCTGCCGGTCTGGCCGTGCAGCTCGTCGTTGCCGACCTGGCCGCGGAGCTGGTCGTCGCCGTCGCCGCCGAAGATGAAGTCGCCGCCGTCCGGCTGCATGCCCCCGCCGGGCCCCGCCCCGCCGTTCAGCGTGTCGTTGCCGGTGTCGCCACAGAGTCTGTCGCTGCCCTCGAGACCGAAGACCGTGTCGTTGCCGGCGAGGGCGTTGATCCGATCGTCACCCGATGTGCCGAGGAGGGTGATGTCGTCGCCGTTGGTGCCCTCTCGGGTGGGCGGCGAGCACTCCGGGGCCTGGGCCTGGGCCTGGGCCTCGGTCGGGGTCTGGGCCGCTGCGGAGGGGGCGATGACGGACAACGGGAGGGCAGCGGCCACGGCGAGGCCCGCCATCCAGGCGGGACGCCGCACGGCATGGATGATCATCACAGGGCACCTCTCCGGATCGTGCTCCGCAGTCGTGTCTGCAGGCCGCCGACGGTAGGTGTGTGGGCGTCACGCGGGCGTCATCGTCGTGTCACCGCGACGGACGTCCGTCCCGATGCGTCGGCGCGGGAACAGCAGCGGCCGGAATCGCGCTGAGGACCGTGTGAGCGTCGCCCCCGCACCGACCGTCTCCCTCGACGACCGCTTCGCCCGTGAATTGCCGGAGATGGCGGTCCCGTGGCAGGCCGACGAGGTGCCGGACCCGCAGCTGCTCGTGCTGAACGACGCGCTGGCCACCGAGCTCGGCCTCGACCCCGACGCGCTGCGCAGCCCCGAGGGCGTGCTGCTGCTCGTCGGCAACGCCGTGCCCGATGGCGCGAAGCCGGTGGCGCAGGCCTACGCCGGGCACCAGTTCGGCGGGTTCGTCCCGCGCCTCGGTGACGGACGGGCACTGCTGCTCGGGGAGCTGACCGACGCCGAGGGCCGGCTCCGCGACCTGCACCTCAAGGGCTCGGGCCGCACGCCGTTCTCACGCGGCGGGGACGGGCTGGCCGCCGTCGGCCCCATGCTGCGGGAGTACGTCGTCAGCGAGGGGGTGCACGCGCTCGGCATCCCGACCACGCGCTCCCTGGCCGTGGTGGCGACCGGGCGCGCGATCCGCCGCGAGACCCTGCTGCCGGGCGCCGTCCTGGCGCGGGTCGCGGGCAGCCACCTGCGGGTGGGCAGCTTCCAGTACGCCCGCGCCACCGGGGACGTCGACCTGCTGCGCCGCCTCGCCGACCACGCGATCGAGCGGCACCACGTCACCGCGGCGGACGCCGAGAACCCGTACCTCGCGCTGTTCGAGGCCGTGGTCGCCGCCCAGGCGTCGCTGGTCGCGCAGTGGATGCTGGTCGGCTTCGTGCACGGCGTCATGAACACCGACAACACGACGATCTCCGGCGAGACCATCGACTACGGCCCCTGCGCGTTCCTGGACGCCTTCGACCCGGCCACGGTCTTCAGCTCGATCGACACCGGCGGGCGCTACGCCTACGGCCACCAGCCGATCGTGGCCGAGTGGAACCTCGCCCGGTTCGCCGAGGCGCTCCTGCCGCTGCTCTCCGATGACCAGGAGCAGGCGGTCGCGGTCGCGGTGCCGGCGCTCGAGCGGTTCCGCCCGCAGTACAACGCCGCCTGGACAGCGGGTATGCGGGCCAAGCTCGGCCTGCCCGAGGGTCTGGACGACGAGGTCGCCACGGCCCTGATCGAGGACCTGCCGGCGCTGATGCAGGAGAGCCGCGTCGACCTGACGTCGTTCTTCCGTGCGCTCGGCACCGCGGCCCGCGGCGACGCCGAGCCCGCGCGCCTCGTCGTCCTGGACCTCGCGCGGTTCGACGCCTGGCTCGAGCGGTGGCGCGCCCTCGGCCCGGACGCCGAGGCGATGGACCGGGCCAACCCCGTCTACATCCCCCGCAACCACCTCGTCGAGGAGGCGCTGCAGGCGGCGACCGCCGGCGACCTGACCCCACTGCAGCAGCTGCTCGAGGTGCTGGCCAGCCCCTACGAGGAGCGGCCGGGTCTCGAGCGCTACGCGGCCCCGGCTCCCGGCGGCACCGGCCCCTACCGCACGTTCTGCGGGACCTGAGGCGCCGCTGCGCGGGAACTCCCTCAGGACCGCGCGGCGCGCTCCAGGACCTCCGCGAGGCGCCCGGGCATCGACAGCATTGGCGAGTGCGAGGACGGCAGCCGCTCCACGCGGTCCGCGGCGGACGCCATGGCCTCCTGGGCTGCCGGCGGGACGGCCCGGTCCTGTTCGCACACGATGTAGGTCGTCCCGTGCCCGGGGGCGGGCGCCGAGCAGACGTCGGCCAGGCTCCTCAGCGAGACCAGCACGTAGCGCGGGTAGACGTCACGCAGGAAGCGCTCGTCCTCGACGTCCGCGCACAGCGCTCGTCGCACCACCTCGGGGTCGTCGCTGACCTGCGCGGCCCCGTCGTCGGGGCGCGCGCGCACCCAGTCCGGCAGCCGGCCACCCAGCAGGTCGGCGGCGGACTGACCGCGCTGCGGACGCAGCGCCGCCACGTACGTGCTGTGCCGGACTGCGGGGTGGTCGGCCAGCTCGGCCAGCACCGTGCCTGCGCCCGAGTGCCCCACGAGCACGGTCCCTGCGCCGGTCCGATCGAGCGCGCGGGTCACGGTCGCGACGTCGTCCGCCAGGCCGCCCAGGGCCGCGGGGTCTGGACCGGAGCTCGACAGGTCGAGCGCCTCGACGCGGTGCCCGACCGAGGTCAGGGCGTCGGCCGTGCCGTCCCAGACCCAGGTGCGGCACAGGCCGCCGTGCAGCAGGAGGAACGTGGCCACGACGGGAGCGTCCACCCCGTCGATGGGGGCGGGCAAGGGACTCCTCGGCACGGTCCCGCCGCGCCGGACTTGCTGCAACAGCAACGATCCTTGCCGCTCCGGCGTCGTCCGTCGCACGGTGACCGCGGAGGTGGTCACGGTGACCGACGAGCTGAGGAACGAGTACGACGTCGTGGTGGTCGGCGGCGGCGCCGCAGGGCTGAACGGGGCCTTGATGCTGGCCCGCTCGCGGCGGTCCGTGGTGGTGGTCGACGCGGGCGCGCCCCGCAACGCGCCGGCGGCCGGTGTGCACGGTCTGCTGGCCCGCGAGGGCATGCCGCCCGGCGAGCTGCTCGCGCGCGGGCGCGCCGAGGTCCGCTCCTACGGCGGCTCGGTCGTCGAGGGCGAGGTGGTCCGCGCGGAACAGGACGGTGAGGGCTTCGGCGTCGCGCTGGCCGACGGGCGGGCGGTGCGGGCGCGCCGGCTGCTGGTCACCACCGGGCTGGTCGACGAGCTGCCCGACGTCCCCGGGCTGCGCGAGCGCTGGGGCCGCGACGTGCTGCACTGCCCGTACTGCCACGGCTGGGAGGTCCGCGACCAGGCCATCGGCGTGCTGGCCTGCGGCCCGATGGCCGTGCACCAGGTGCTGCTGTTCCGGCAGCTCAGCGCCGACGTCATCCTGTTCGCGCACACCCAGCCGGCGCCCTCCGGCGAGCAGGCCGAGCAGCTGGCCGCCCTCGGGATCCGGGTGGTGACCGGCGAGGTGACCGGGCTGGAGGTCGCCGACGACCGGCTCCTCGGCGTGCGGCTGGCCGACGGAACGGTGGTCGAGCGGTCCGCGGTCGCCGTCCAGTCGCGGATGGTGGCCCGCGCCGGCTTCCTCGCCGGCCTCGGCCTGACCCCGGCGCCGCACCCGTCCGGGATGGGGGAGCACCTGGTCGCCGACGCCGCCGGGCGCAGCGCCGTCCCCGGCGTGTGGCTCGCCGGCAACGTGACCGACCTGTCCGCTCAGGTCGGGTCGGCCGCGGCCGCGGGTGCGTCCGCCGGGGCGCAGGTCAACGCCGACCTCGTGGCCGAGGACGCCCGCCGGGCCGTCGCCGCCGCCCGGGAACCGCTGGGGGTCTGAGCGGCGTCCGCCACAGCCAGGAATGGACGGCGCCGGCGCCGCCTTGGCCCCTGACATCCGGCCAGCGTGGGCCGCTGTCAGACCGCCTGGACGAATGGACGACCGTGACCGACCTGCAGGACCGCGCCGCGACCGCGACGCTCGCACCGACCCCCGAGGCCGCGCCGCCCAACCGGGCGCTGCTCGCCCTCCTCCTCGGCGCGTTCGTCGCCGTCGGACCGCTGACGATCGACATGTACCTGCCGGCGCTGCCCACCATCACCGCCGAGCTGGGGACGACGTCGGCGATGGTCCAGCTGACCCTCACCGGCACGCTCGTCGGCCTGGCGATCGGCCAGCTGGTGCTCGGCCCGCTCTCCGACACGTTCGGCCGGCGCGGGCCGCTGCTGGCCGGCACGGCGCTGTACGTGGTCGCGTCGCTGCTGGTGCTGGTCGCCCCGAGCATCGAGGTGCTCGGCGTGCTCCGCCTGCTGCAGGGTGTGGGGACGGCGGCCGGCGCGGTGGTCGCGATGGCGGTGGTCCGCGACCTCTACACCGGGCGGGCGGCGGCCACGATGCTGTCGCGGCTGTTCCTCGTGCTCGGTGCCGCGCCGGTGCTGGCACCCACGCTGGGCGGGGAGCTGCTGCGGGTCACGAGCTGGCGGGGCATCTTCGCCGTCCTCGCGGTGTACGGCCTGCTGCTGCTCGCCCTGGGGTGGTTCGGCCTGCGCGAGACGCTGCCGCCGTCCCGCCGCAGCGGCCGCGGTGTCGCCGGCACGCTGCGCACCTACCGGGGGCTGCTGCGCGACCGGACGCTCGTCGGCCTGGTGCTGGTCGCCGGGCTGACGATGGCCGGGCTGTTCAGCTATGTCTCCGGTTCGTCGTTCGTCTTCCAGCGGCAGTACGGCCTCGACGAGCAGCAGTTCGGGCTGCTCTTCGGCGCCGGCGCCGTCTGGCTGATCGCGGCCACCCAGCTCAACCCGGTGGTGCTGCGGCGGTGGGCTCCGGCCCAGGTGCTCGTGGCCGGTGTCGTGGTCGGTGCCGTCTCGGGCGCGGTGCTGCTCGTCGTGGCCCTCACCGGCACCGGCGGGCTGCCCGGCATCGTCCTCCCGCTGTGGGCGATGCTCTTCGCCTCCGGCCTGGCGCTGCCCAACGCCCCCGCGCTGGCGCTGTCCCGGCACGGGGAGTCGGCCGGCTCGGCAGCGGCACTGCTGGGCGCGGTGCAGTTCGGCGTCGGCGCCGCGGTGTCGCCGGTCGTCGGCCTGCTGGGCAACGACGCCGCGGCGATGGGCACGGTCATCCTCACCGCGCTGGTCCTCGCCATCGCGGTGCTCGTGACCGTCGTCCGGCCCTGGCAGCTGACCGACGCGCCGGAGGAGCTCGCACCCGTCGGCGCGCACTGACCCCGGCCGGTTGAGGACCGGCGGCCGCGCGGCCACGGTTCCCTGGTGCGGAGCGGGCGCCGACCGGCCTCGAGCGGGGGCGTGGTGGACCGCCGCGGGTTGGGCCTGCTGACCCTCAGCCACGTCGTGGACGACCTGTACCAGGGGGCGGTGCCCGCGCTGCTGCCGTTCCTGGTGCTGGAGCGGGGCTACTCCTACGCCGCGGCCACCGGCATCACCCTGGCCGCCACGGTGCTCTCGTCGGTGGTGCAGCCGGCATTCGGCGTCCTGGCCGACCGCCGGCCGCTGCCCTGGCTCCCTGCGGTGGGCCTGCTGGTCGCCGGGGTCGGCATCGGACTGGCCGGCCTGGGCGACTCCTACTGGTGGACCTGGGCGGCGGTGGCGCTCTCCGGCCTCGGCGTGGCCGCCTACCACCCGGCCGCGGCCCGGGCGGCCCGTGCGGCTGCCGGCGCCTCGGCGCAGGGCATGAGCTGGTTCGCCGTCGGTGGCAACGCCGGCCTCGCCCTCGGCCCGGTCGTGGTCACGCCCGTGCTGCTGGCGTACGGCGTGGCGGGCACGCCGCTGCTGGCACTGCCGGCCCTGGTCGCGGCCGCCGTCCTCCTGGCTGTCGGCCGCCGGGCCCGCGCCCGCCCACGCCCCACCGCCGCGGCCGGCGGGGTGCCGCAGCGGGACGACGACTGGCGCTCGTTCGGCTGGCTGACCGGGCTGGTGGTGATCCGCTCGGTCCTCTACTTCGGGGTGTCGTCCCTGGTCGCGCTGTACGTCATCGACCGCTTCGGCCTGCCCACCTCGGCCGGCTCCGCGGCGCTGGCGACGTTCCTCGCCGTCGGGGCGGTCGGCACCCTCGCCGGCGGCTGGCTCGCCGACCGGTGGGGCCGGGTGCCGGCCATCCGGCTGGGCTACGCGGTCACCGTGCCCGGTCTCGTCCTGCTCGTCGTCGCGCCGTCCTGGCCGATCGCACTCGCCGCCGCCGTCCTGCTCGGCGTGGGGCTCTACCTGCCCTTCTCCGTGCAGACCACCCTCGGGCAGGAGCTGCTGCCCAACCGGGTGGGCACGGCCTCCGGCGTCACCCTCGGCCTGGCCGTGTCGGCCGGCGGCGCCGTGACCCCCCTCTTCGGCGTGCTGGCCGACGCGCACGGCCTGGGATGGTCGATGGCCGCGCTCCTCCCGCTGCCCCTGCTCGCGCTCCTGGTCAGCCTGCGGCTGCCCGGGCCGACCGCGTCAGCGGGCGAGGCGTCCCACGCGGCGGGCCGGCGGGGATCCCCGTCCGAGCGGGCCGCCCCACACCGCTGACACTCGTCCAGCGGACGCACGACCCGGCGCAGCGGCGCGGCCGGGACCTGCGAATACTGGCCGGGTGACGGAGGGGGGCGCGGACCGGCGGACGTCGTTCTGGCCGCGCACCCGGGTCCGCCGTCCCGCCGACGGCGTCGCGCTGGCGCTCGCGGCCGGCGCGCTGCTGCTCATGGTCCTGCTCGCCCTGCAGGCGCCCCAGGTGCCGGCCGCCGGCGCCGACCTCGCCGACACGGCCCTCGGCGGACTGCCCCGCACCGTGCTCTCCATCGCCAACGGGGTCGCCTCGCTCGCCGTGCTGGCCGTCCTCGGAGCCGTCCTGCTCGACGCGCTGCGGAGGCGCCGGTTCGCGGTCACCTCCGCGGTCCTCGCCTGTGCCCTGGCGCTGGGTGCGGGGGAGGCGGCGGAGTGGCTGCTGGGCCGGCAGGACCTGCTGGGGACGGCCGAGGACGCGGCGGTCACGCCGATCGCCGCCGCCGTCGGCCTGCTCGTCGGGGCCGACCTGCAGCGGCGCCCGCGGTGGACGGCGCCCGCCCGGGTGGTGCTCGGCGCGGCACTGCTGTGCGCCCTCGCGCTGGGCAGCCTCACCCTGCTCAGCGGGGCGGTCGCCCTCCTCGCCGGGACCGCGGCGGGCCTGCTCGTCCGGGTGCTGGTCGGCGTGGTGCCCGCGCGCCCGGACGAGGGACGGATCCGCGCGGTCCTCGCCGCGGCCGGACTCCCGGTGGACGAGCTGTGCCCGCTGTCGCACCCGGCCGAGAGCCTGCGCTACGCCGCCACCTCGCCCGGCGGTGTCCTCGAGGTGACCGTCGTCGACCCCGACCGCCGCGGCGTCTCGCTGGCCCGCCGCGGGGTGTCGCTGGTGCGGCTGCGGTCGTCGGTCGTCGGCCGGCCCGCCCTCACCCTGCGCGGCCAGCTCGAGCGGGAGGCGCTCTGCGCCGGCATCGCCCGAGCGGCCGACGTCCCCGCGCCCACGGTGGTGACGCTGCTGACTGCGGGGCCGGCCCTGCTGTCGGTGACCCGGCCGCTAGCAGGCACACCGCTCGCGGACGCGGACGGCGAGGTCCCCGGGGTGCTCCGGGCCGCCTTCGCCGCGCTCCGGCGGGTGCACCGGGCCGGGGTGGCGCACGGCGCGCTCAGCCCGCAGTCCGTGGTCCTGCTGCCCGACGGCCGGGTCGGCTTCACCCGGTGGCGGTCCGCGCAGCCGGCGGCCAGCGAGCTGCAGCGCGAGCTGGACGTCGTGGCGCTGCTGGTCACCGCGGCCGCGCACGGCGGCGTCGAGGCGGCGGTGGCCGCGTTCCGCGACGGGTACGGGTCCGGGGCGCCGGCCGGGGCACGGCTGGCGGCGCTGGCCCAGCCGCTGGTGCTGCCCCCGCCCCTGCGTGAGGCGGTCCGCCGGACATCGGTCGTCGGCGACCTGCGCACCGCCCTCGCCGGGCCCTCCGGGGCGGCTCCGGCCACGGCGCCGCGACTCGAGCGCATGCGGCCGCGGACGATCGTCACGGTGCTGGCGGCGACCGTCGCCGCGTACGTGCTGGCCTCCCAGCTCTCCGATGTCAGCCTCGCCAGCACGCTGAGCGGGGCCCGCTGGCAGTGGCTCGCGGTCGCGGTCCTCGGCTCGGCGGTGACCTACGTCGGCGCGGCGCTGGTCTTCCAGGCCTTCGTGCCCGTCGACCTGCCCCTGGCCCGCACCACGTTGGTGCAGGTCGCAACGGCCTTCGTCACGCTGGTGACCCCGCCGACCGTGGGGCACGTCGGGCTCGGCATCCGCTATCTCCACCGCGCCGGCGTCCCGCTGGCGACGGCCGCGGCCAGCGTCGCCGTGAGCCAGGCCGTCACCGTCGTCGTGACGGTGGTCCTGCTGCTGGTGTGCAGCTGGGTGAGCGGCGTGTCCGCGTCCCGCCCGACCCTCCTGCCCAGCGGCGAGGTGCTCGTCGTCCTGCTCGTGGCGACGGCGGTGCTCGTCGTGGTGGCCATGCTGCCGCCGACCCGGCGGCTGCTGCACCGCCGCGTGGAGCCGCTGCTGCGCCAGACGCTGCCCCAGCTGCTCGCCGCACTGACCCACCCGCGCCGCCTCGGGACGGCGGTGCTCGGCATCCTGTTGCTCAACGGCGGCTACGTGCTGGCGCTCGACGCCTCGCTGCGCGCCTTCTCCGCGTCGCTGTCCTTGCCGACGCTCGTGGTCGTGTACCTGGCGGCGTCCACGATCGGGTCTGCGGCGCCCACCCCCGGCGGGCTCGGGGCCGTCGAGGCCGCCCTCGTCGGCGCCCTGACGGCGACGGGTGTGCCGGTGACCGCCGCGCTCACCGCCGTCCTCGCCTTCCGGGCGGCGACGTTCTGGCTGCCGGCGCCGTTCGGCTGGCTCGCCTTCCTGGTGCTGCAGCGCAGGCAGCAGATCTGAGCTCGGCCCGGCGGCCTACCGGCGACATCCTGGCGCTGCAGCACCGTTTCGGCTGGCTCGCTCCTCGGGCGCTGCAGTGCCGACACCAGGTCCGGGCTCGACTCTGACCTGCACGTTCCTCTTGCCTGGGCAGTCGGTTCGAACATATGATCGAACGCATGGACGGTGGGACGGAGGCCAGCACCGTGGGTGCTGCTGCGCCGTCGGTCGGGTGGGCGTCGGGGCCGTTGGGGGAGGTGCAGGCGGCGGCGCGGGAGATGAGCCGGCAGGCGGCGGTGCGGGTGCGGGCGGTGACGGCGTTCGCCGCGACCCGGCCGGCGAGCACCGACCGGGCGCAGGGTGAGCGGGGCGCGATGTCGGCCGAGCGGTGGGCGGCGCGGCCGGAGGTGTTGCGGCCGGTGTCGGAGTGGGCCGCCCAGGAGCTGGCGATCGCGCTGGACGTCACGGTGCACGAGGCCGAGGCGGAGCTGGCGCGGTCGCTGACGCTGGTGGGCCGGTTGCCGCGGGTGCTGGACGCGCTGGAGGCCGGGGTGCTGCACCCCGATCACCTGTGGTGCCTGCTGGAGCACGTGGCGCCGATCGCCGACGACGCGTCACGGGCGAAGGTGGAGGCCGACGTGCTGGCGTGGATGGCCGCGCGGCACCGGGTGACCACGCCGGCCGTGCTGGGAGATCGGGTGCGCCGGGTGGTCACCCAGCTCAACGCCCGGGATGTGGCGCGGGCGCTCGAGCGGCGGGGGATCTCGCTGCGGGAGGATCGCACGCCGGGGCTGTCGGTGGTGACGCTGGTGTGCAGCACGCCGGAGTCGCAGGCGTTCCACCGGGCGCTGGGGGCGTATGTGCACGCCCTGGCCCCCGAGCCGGGGGACACCCGCACGCGGGGGGAGAGGCTGGTGGACTGCCTGATGGACATGGTGCTGCGCCCGGGGGAGGGGGAGGTGCCGCCGGTGCAGGCGCTGCTGACCATCGTGGCCTCGGTGCACAGCGCGCTGGGTGGGGACCAGCTGGGGGAGGTGGACGGCACGGCGGTGCCGGCGGAGATGGCCCGCCAGCTGGCCCGCGCCTTCGCCGGCCTGGACCCCGTCACCGAGACGGCCGCCGCCGACGAGCCGGCCACCGGCGACACCGCCAACGGCGACACCGCCACCGAGGGCGCCGTCGGCGCGGCCGGTGAGGCCGGCGCCGCAGAACCGGTCGACGTCGAGGGCGATCCGATCGAGCGGGCGGCGCGGGAGTTGAGCGGCGCCGACTTCGACCGGTGGCTGGACGAGCTGGTGCGCGCGGGTTTCGGCGACGACCCGGCCCCCGCCACCGATCACCCGGACGGGCTCCTGGGCGAACCGCCGGATCCGGCCGGGTGGGACGCCGGCCCCTGGCACGACCCGTGCGAGTGGCTCGACACCCGCGGCCACGAGCTGGCCGACCCCGATGCCGAGGACCCGCTCCCACCGCACGCCGACACGCCCGCGGCCACTCCCGGTGCCGGCTGGTGGGCCACCCGCCGACCGCGCGGTGGACGACGCCGGCGCGGCGGTGCACGCCGCCCGCCTGGCGCTGGGCGCGGCCGAGTGGAGGGTGCGCACCGCGCAGCGGGCCGACGCCGCTGACGGGGCCGCCTGGCGGGCCGGCACCGCCGGGCGGGTCACCGCGGCCGAGGACGCGCTGGCCGCACCGAGAGCCGCGGCCGGCGCGACGCGGCTCTCGGTGCGGCCCGGGACGGCGGAGCTCGCCCCGCCGGCCGCGGGAAACACCACGGGGCGTTCCTGGGCGCGGTCTCCTCGATCTCCACCGACGTGCGCACCTCGTTCTCGCTGAGCTCGATGCCCACCGGCGGCGGCACCTACGTCTACGTCACCGGCCGGCGGGTCTCCGCGGGCAACGAGTACCGGGTGCTGGCGAAGGTCATGGCCGACGGGAGGGTGTCGCTGACGCTGTCCCGGCTGGCCGGGGGCGTGGAGGGCTGGCCGGGTGGCGAGGTCGTCGTCCCGGGCCTGACCTACACGCTGGGGATGCGCCTCGAGGTCCGGGTCCGGGTGTCCGGCGCCGGCAGCACCGACGTCGCCGCCACGGTGTGGGCGGCCGGCACCGCAGAGCCCACGACGCCGCACCTCGTGCGCGCCGACGCCACCGCGGTCCTGCAGGCGCCGGGCGCGGTCGGCATCTCGGCCTACCGGCCCGGCAGCGCCACCGCGGCGACGGCGGTCCGGGTGCTCGGGTTCGAGGTGACCTCCGGGCGCTGAACCCGGCGCCGCCGTCCGCTCCACGGCCGGCCGGTCCGGTCAGAGCGCCAAGAACCAGCCCAGCGCGCCCGCCACGACGCCGACCACCAGCAGCACGGTGGCGGCAGCACGGTCGAACCGGTTGCCCAGCAGGGAGTCCAGCAGGCTGGTGAGCTCACCGAGCCGGACGGGAGCCTCCCGATCGCGTCCCGCCGCGTCGCCGTCGCGCCAGCGACGCAGGGCGGAGCCGGTGCGACGGGCGTCTGCGACCAGCAGCGCCAGGCCGGTGACCTGAGCGAGCAGCGCCACGGAGAAGCAGACGACGGCCAAGGCGACCTGCGCGGTCTCGCTCATGCCGCCGAGCGTGCCGGAAACACCGATCGGGTGGGACGAGGGACCCGTGCACCGCTCAGGCTGACGACGCACCACCTCCGCGCCCCGGACCGGTGGTGTTCCCGCGCCCGCGGGCCCGGCCGTGTCATCGTCGCCCCGTGCTCACCGCCCTCGCCCTGTTCTCAGGGGCTGCCGCCGGGGTGCTCGTCAACCGCACCGCCGGGCGCTTCCCCTGGCCGCCGGGTACCGGCGCCCGGGAGCTGTTGAGGCCCGGACCGGTCGCCGTCCGCCCGCCGGTGGTCGAGGTCGCGACCGCGCTGCTGACGGCGCTCACCGTGCTGCGCACCGGGCTCTCCTGGGAACTGCCGGCGTTCCTGCTGCTGGCCGTCGTGGGCGTGCTGCTCGCCGTGGTGGACCTGCAGCACCGGCTGCTGCCCAACCGCGTGGTGCTGCCGGCGCTCGCCGCGGGGACGGCGCTGCTGCTCCTCGCGGCCCTCGCCGACGGAGCCTGGGACGCGCTGCTGCGCGCGGTGCTGGGCGCCGCGGCCCTGTTCGCGGTGTACCTCGTCCTCGCGCTCGTCTCGCCCGGCGGCCTGGGCATGGGCGACGTGAAGCTGGCCGCACTCCTCGGCCTGTACCTGGGCTGGCTCGGCTGGTCGGCGGTCGTGCTGGGCGCACTCGCCGGCTTCGTCGTCCAGGCCGTCGTGGCGCTGGGCCTGCTGGCGACCCGGCGGATCGGGCTGCGCGGCGAGCTGCCGTTCGGCCCGGCCATGCTCGCCGGCGCCGCTCTCGTCATCGGCGGGACCGCGCTGCTGCCCTGAGATCCGGCCACCCGGAGTGACTCCCGCGACGGAGCGGTCACCCGAGCAGGTGGACGCGGTCCGCCGACCGGGTGGACGGGGCTCAAGCCGGGCATCCGACGGTTCGACACCCCCTGGCAAGTGCCGCGACGTCGGGTCGCCCGACCCGGACCGGCCGGCACCGTCCCCCAGGGAGTCCCCGTGCTCAACCTCGTCACCAACCCGCTGGCCACCATCATCACGCTCTACTCGCTCGCCGAGGAGCGCCTCGAGCGCGAGGAGAAGGGTGCGACCGCCGTCGAGTACGGCCTCATGGTCGGCCTGATCGCCGTCGCGATCATCGGCGCGGTCATCTTCCTGAGCGACCAGCTCGAGGCCCTCTTCAACAGCATCGGCGGCGACCTGGAGGACGCCGCCACCACCCCGGCCGCCCCCGCCGCCGGCTGATCCCTCGCGTCCTCCACGGCGCAGCGGCCCCGTCCCCCCGGGGCCGCTGCGCCGCGCCGCACCCGGACGACGACAGCAGGAGAGGAGGTGGGGGAGGAGTGCGCACCCGACTGCGCGACGAGGACGGCGCCAGCGCCGTGGAGTTCGCGTTCATCGTGCCGCTGCTGCTCGTCCTGGTGCTCGGCATCGCCGAGTTCGGGCACGCGTTCCAGGTGCAGGGCACCCTGTCCGCGGCCGCCCGCGAGGGCGCCCGGGTCATGGCCCTGCAGAACGACCCCGCCGCGGCGCGCGCCGCCGTCCGCGACGCCGCCCCCACCCTCGACCCGGCGGTCACCGACGCGCAGATCACCGTCGCGCCGACGGCCTGCCCGCTCACCAGTACGACCACCACGAACGTGCGGGTGACCGTCGTCTACCCGATGCCCTTCCTCACCGACTTCTTCGGCGCGGACATCGACCTGACCGGGACGGGGGTCATGCGGTGCAACGGCTGAAGAAGGGTCCCCCTGCACTCCGGCGCCGGCTCGCCGGCGAGCGCGGCGGCTCCGCGGTGCTCCTGGCGCTGCTGATGGTGCCGGTCCTCGGCTTCACCGCCATCGCCGTCGACGTCGGGGCCCTGTACGCGGAGAAGGCCCGGCTGCAGACGGCGGCCGACGCCGCGGCCCTCGCCGTGGCCCGCGACTGCGCCCGCGGTTCCTGCGGCGACATGCAGGCCACGGCACAGGCGCTGGTCGACGCCAACCTCGGCGACGCCACGGCCGCTCCGCCGGTGCTCGCCGGCGACCCGCTGCGCGTCACGGTCACCGGCAGCACGCCCACCGAGCACTGGTTCGCGCCGGTCATCGGCCACGACTCGACGCAGGTGTCGGCCAGCGCGACCGTCGCCTGGGGTGCGCCGGACGGCGGGACGGCGATGCTGCCGCTGATCTTCTCCTGGTGCGAGTTCCAGGCCCAGACCGGCGGCGGCCTGCCCTCGACCACCACCGAGCGCACCATCGAGCTGCCCAAGAAGTCCGACACCGGTTGCACCGGGCCGTCGAAGATGTTCGTCCCCGGCGGCTTCGGCTGGCTCACCACGGACGGCGGCACCACCTGCCGGGCCACCAGCCGGGTGGGCGACCGGTTCACCTCCGAGCCGGGCAACAACCCCTCGCAGGGCTGCGACACCGACGACGTCGCCGCGCTGGTCGGCCGGACCGTCCTGCTGCCCATCTTCGACGAGGCCGGCGGCACCGGCAGCACCGCCTGGTACCACGTCTACGGCTACGCCGCGTTCAGGATCACCGCCTACCACTTCGGCGGCCAGTACGACGCCGGCAAGCCGTGCAAGGGCGAGGACCGCTGCATCCGCGGCTACTTCACCCGCTTCGTCGACGCCGGCGACTCCTTCACCTACGGCCCCGGTGCGCCCTCCCTGGGTGCCTGGGTCCTCCGACTCGTCCGATAGGGGCCCTCGTTGAGACGCCGACTGCTCGCCGCCCTCGCGGCGCTGGTCCTCGCCGCCCTCGGCACCGGAGTGCTGCTCGCCTACGTGCGCGGCGCCGACGCCCGCGCTCTCGCAGGGGTGCAGACCGTGGACGTCCTCGTGGTCCACCGGCCGGTCGCCGAGGGGACGCCGGGGGAGGAGCTGGCCGAGCTGGTCCGCACCGAGCGGCTGCCGGCCAGGGCCGCGGTCCCCGGCGCCGTGACCGACCTCGACGAGCTGGCCGGCCGGGTCGCCACCGTCGACCTGCAGCCGGGCGAGCAGCTGCTCGCCGCCCGGTTCGCCGCGCCGGAGGACCTCTCCGTGCCCGGCACCGTCGCCCCGCCCGAGGGAGCCGCGGAGGTCAGCCTCCTGCTCGAGCCGCAGCGCGCGGTCGGCGGTCGGCTGGCGGCGGGGAACACCGTGGGCGTGCACGTCTCGCTCGACGGGCAGACCGACGTCGTCCTGAGCCGGGTCCTGGTCACCCAGGTGCAGGGTGCGCCGGTCGCCGTCGCGGACGGCGAGGGGACCGACACCGCCTCCTCCGGCGGTGCGGCGCCCTCCGCCAGCCTCATGGTCACCCTCGGGCTGCGCCCCGAGGCGGCCGAGGCAGTCGTCTTCGGCATGGAGCACGGCACCGTCTGGCTCTCCCTCGAACCCGAGGGCGTCGACACGTCCGGCACCGAGGTCCTCACCCCGGCCAACGTCTACGACAAGGACTACTCATGAGTCGCGTGGTTCTCGGCGCAGCCGACGAGGAACTCGTCCTTCGCGTCAAGCAGGCGACCGACGGCGACGTGCACGTGCTGCCCGCCGGCCGGCTGCCCGCCGACCCGGCCCGGCTGTTCGAGCAGCTGGTCGACGGCGAGCTGCCCGAGGTCCTGCTGATCGGCCCGCTGGCGCCGCCCTCGGAGGTCTTCTCCCTGGCCGCCCGGCTCGACGTGCAGTGCCCCGGCATCAGCGTCGTCCTGATCGCCGACCCGGCGCCGCAGACCTGGCAGGAGGCGATGCGGGCCGGCGTCCGCGACCTGCTCCCGCCCACCGCGGACGCCGGTGAGATCCGCGCGGCCGTCGAGCGCGCCGGCTCGGCCGCGGCCGGACGCCGGAGGGTGCTGCGCCCGGTCGAGGAGACCGCCCGCTACACCGGGCGGGTCATCACCGTGGCCTCCCCGAAGGGCGGCGTCGGCAAGACGACCGTCTCGGCCAACCTCGCGATCGGCCTGACCGCGGCCGCGCCCCAGTCGACGGTGCTCGTCGACCTCGACGTCCAGTTCGGCGACGTCGCCTCCGCACTGGGCCTGACGCCCGAGTACGCGCTGCCCGACGTCGCGCACGGCCCGGCGGCCGAGGACACGATGGTGCTCAAGACCTTCCTCACCCAGCACCCCAGCGGCCTGTACGCGGTGTGCGGCGCGGAGTCCCCGGCCGCCGGCGACACGGTGAGCGCCGCCGACGTCAGCCGGCTGCTCACCTCGCTGGCCCGCGAGTTCCGCTACGTCGTCGTCGACACCGCGCCGGGGCTGTCGGAGCAGACGCTCGCCGCCCTCGACCGGGCCACCGACGTCGTGATGCTCAGCAGCATGGACGTGCCCGGCGTCCGCGGCCTGCGCAAGGAGCTCGACGTGCTCCGCGAGCTGTGCATGATCCCGGCCGGCCGGCACGTGGTCATGAACCTCGCCGACCCCAAGGGCGGGCTGTCGGTGCGCGACGTCGAGACGGCGATCGGCACCGGCGTGGACGTCGTCGTCCCCCGCTCGGCCGCGGTGCCGGTGTCGACCAACCAGGGCGTGCCGATCGTCGCCGGCGGCCGCAAGGACCCGGCGGCGAAGGAGCTGCGCCGCCTGGTCGCCCGCTTCGCCGCCACCCCGATCGTCAAGCCCGGCCGCTACCGGGCCAAGCACCGGGCCGCGTCGTGACCGCCGCCTCCGTGCACCGGGCGGCGTCGTGAACCTCGCCTCCCGACTCGCGGCGGCCCAGGGCCGGCACGCCGCACCCGAGGCCGACGCCCCCACCCCGCTCCCGGCACCCCGGGCCGCCACGCCGGTGGCCGTGCCGCCGCCCACCGACGCGCTCACCCGGCTCAAGGACCGCGTCGCCAAGGCGCTGTTCGAGCGCATGGGCAACCGGATGAACGACCCGTCGCTGTCCGAGGAGGCGCTGCGCACCATCGTCCTCGGCGAGCTCGACGAGGTGGTCGAGGAGGAGCGGGTCCCGCTGTCGGCCGAGGAGCGCGCCCGGCTGACCGCCGAGCTCGCCGACGACGTCCTCGGTTACGGCCCGCTGCAGCGGCTGCTCGACGACCCGACCGTCACCGAGATCATGTGCAACGGCCCGGACGCGGTCTACGTCGAGCAGGAGGGCCGGCTGGTCCGCACCGCCGCCCGGTTCACCTCCGAGGAGCACCTGCGCCGGGTCATCGACCGGATCGTCTCCCGGGTGGGACGGCGGATCGACGAGTCCTCGCCGTTGGTCGACGCGCGGCTGGCCGACGGCTCCCGGGTCAACGCGATCATCCCGCCGCTGGCGTTCAGCGGGTCGACGCTGACCATCCGCAAGTTCGCCAAGGACCCGTTCACCGTCGACGACCTGATCGGCTTCGGCACCCTCTCGCCGGAGATGGCCGAGCTGCTGCGCGCCTGCGTCGAGGCCCGGCTCAACGTGATCGTCTCTGGCGGCACCGGCACCGGGAAGACGACGCTGCTCAACGTGCTCTCCTCCTTCATCCCCGAGGGGGAGCGGATCGTCACCATCGAGGACGCCGTCGAGCTGCAGCTCCAGCAGGACCACGTCGTCCGGCTGGAGTCCCGGCCGCCCAACATCGAGGGCAGGGGTGCGATCACCATCCGCGACCTGGTGCGCAACTCGCTGCGGATGCGCCCCGACCGGATCGTGGTCGGGGAGTGCCGCGGTGGTGAGTCGCTGGACATGCTGCAGGCGATGAACACCGGCCACGACGGCTCCCTGTCGACGGTGCACGCCAACTCCCCGCGCGACGCCATCGCCCGGCTGGAGACCCTGGTGCTGATGGCGGGCATGGACCTGCCGCTGCGCGCCATCCGCGAGCAGATCGCCTCGGCGGTCGACGTCGTCGTCCAGCTGACCCGGCTGCGCGACGGCACCCGACGGGTCACCCACGTGACCGAGGTGCAGGGCATGGAGGGGGAGACGGTCACCCTGCAGGACGCCTTCCTCTTCGACTACTCCGCAGGCGTGGACGCCGCCGGCCGCTTCCTCGGCAAGCCGGTGCCCACCGGTGTGCGGCCGCGGTTCACCGACCGCTTCGACGAGCTCGGCATCCGGGTCTCGCCGCGCGTCTTCGGCACCGTCGAGCCGCGGCGGGGGTGGTCCTGATGCTGCTCGGCGCCGGCCTGCTCGCGGTCACCGGCGCGCTGCTGCTGCTCGCCCTCGTCGTCCTCCCAGCAGGACCGCGGCGGGTGCCGCTGTCCCGGCTCGACCCGGCCGTCACCCCACCGGCGTCCGCGCTGGCCGGCGCCTCCGCCGCCGCCGGCGCCGCGGTGGAGCGGGTGCTCGTACGGCGCGGGCTGGTGGCCCGCGGCACCGCCGCGCTGGAGCGGGCCGGGGTGGCGACCGCGCTGCCGGACGTCGTCCTGCTGGTGGGCCTGGGCGCCGTCGTGCTCGGCGCACTGGGCCTGCTGCTCGGTGGGGTGCTGCCCGCGCTGCTGTTCGCGGCGCTGGCCCCGCTGGGCACGAAGGTGCTGCTCGGGCTGCGGCGGGGACGGCGGCAGGCGGCCTTCGCCGACCAGCTCGACGACTCGCTGCAGCTGATGGCCTCCAGCCTGCGCGCCGGGCACAGCCTGCTGCGCGCGGTCGACTCGGTGTCGCAGGAGGCCGCGGCCCCGACCGCGGAGGAGTTCGCCCGCATCGTCAACGAGACCCGGGTGGGCCGCGACCTCGGCGACGCCCTCGACGAGGTGGCCGAGCGGATGGCCAGCGACGACTTCCGCTGGGTCGCGCAGGCGATCGGGATCCACCGCGAGGTCGGCGGCAACCTGGCCGAGGTGCTCGACACCGTCGGCCACACCATCCGGGAGCGCAACGCCATCCGCCGTCAGGTCAAGGCGCTGTCGGCCGAGGGCAAGCTGTCCGCGGTCGTGCTGATGGCCCTGCCCTTCGGCATCGTCGCGTTCCTCATGGTCAGCAACCCGGCCTACCTGGCCCCCTTCACCACCACCCTGGTCGGCTGGTGCATGACGGCGACGGTCGTCGTCCTGCTGGTCGTCGGCGGGCTGTGGCTGAAGAAGACCGTGGCGATCCGGTTCTGATGCTGCCCACCCCCGTGCTCGCGGCCGCGCTGGCCGTCTCGCTCGCCGTCCCGCTGCTGGGCTGGGCGCTGCTGGCCCGCCCGCAGGACGCCGCCGCCCGCACCCGGGCCAACCTCACCCGCGGCCTGGACCTGCCCGGCGCGGCCGCCGCCCGTCGGCGGGCCTGGCTGCTGCCGCGCCTGGCCCGCGCGCTCACCCCGGCCGGCACGGTCGCCCGGCTCAACCGGCTGGCCGGCGCGGCGGGGCGTCCGGCGGACTGGCCGGTGCCCCGGCTGGTGGCGGCCAAGCTGGTGCTCGCCGTGGTCGCCGCGGCGCTCGGGGTGCTGGTGGTGGCGGCCCGCCCGGGTCCGCTGACCGTGCTGATGGCCGTCGTCGTGACCGGGGTGGCCTACGTCGTCCCGGAGCTGCTGCTCTACAGCCGCGGGCAGGAGCGGCAGCAGGCGATCGCGCTGGAGCTCGCCGACACCCTCGACCAGATGACCATCGCGGTGGAGGCCGGCCTCGGCTTCGAGGCGGCGATGGCGCGAGCCGGGCGCAACGGCCGCGGCCCGCTCGCCGAGGAGCTGGTGCGCACGCTGCAGGACATCGCCGTCGGCCAGCCCCGCCGCGAGGCATACCTGGCCCTGGCCGAGCGGACGGCGGTGCCCGACCTGCGCCGCTTCATCCGCGCCGTGGTGCAGGCCGACGCGTACGGCGTCTCGATCGCCGACGTGCTGCGCACCCAGGCGGCCGAGATGCGCCTCAAGCGCCGGCAGCGGGCCGAGGAGAAGGCGATGCAGATCCCGGTGAAGGTCATCTTCCCGCTGATCCTCTGCATCCTGCCGACGCTGTTCATCGTGCTGCTGGGTCCCGCCGTCATGGACATCGCGGAGGCCTTCGGCGGGGAGTGACCTGTCGAGATCACGCGATCTCGCACGCCAGGAGGGCCTGGGGCGCGCGAGATCGCGTGATCTCGACGGGCGTCGTCGGACGCTCAGCCAGTGCTGCGGGGCTGCGCGGGGTTGGTCGGATCGCCCTGGGACGGCGGGTTCATCACCGGGCCGGTCGTCGCCTCGGAGACCTTCGAGCCACCCGCGGCGTGCACCGGGTCGTCGGCGGCCGCGGCCGCCGGATCGCCGCCGGAGGGCTGGGCGCCCTGGCGCAGCGCGCTGAGCCGGTTCTCCATGATCGTCACCACCTGCAGCCGGTTGGCGTGCGCCCGCTCGTACTCGAGCACCGTCTCCAACCCAGCGGCGTCCAGGGTGCGGATCCGTGAGGTCAGCCCCTCCACCGGGAGGTGGTCGTAGTCGGGCAGCGGCAGCTGGTCGTGTTCGGTCATGGCCGACCGCCTACCCCTGCCCCGCGGATCCGACACCGGGTGTGAGGGCACGGCCGGTGGGTAGGCGGCGGAGGCGGTCAGCCCGGGTCGCAGCCCCGCGACCCGAACCGCCGACCCGACCCACAGCGATCGAGGAGTGGTCCCACCCCCATGGACGTGTCCTTCCTGGAACCGGTCTTCACCGCCTCCGGGCCCTACGCCACGGTGTGCGCCGACGTCACGCACACCACCGAGAACGCCGACACCGAGGTGGAGCTGCGGGTCCGTGCCCTCGCCGAGCAGCTCACCGACCAGGGGGCGCCGGAGGCCGTGGTGGAGGCGGTCCGCAGCCGGCTGCTCGAGGCCAACGAGGGCGGGGACGTCGCCACGCTGCGGGGTCGCGCGCTCGTCGTCGCCGCCGACGGCACCGTGGTCCTCGACCAGCCGCTCGTCGACGCACCGCGGCGGGAGGTGGCCGAGTACTCGCCCGCGCCCGACCTCATGCCGATCCTGCGGCAGCTGCCCGGGCGGGTGCCACACATCGTCGTGATCGCGGACCGGGTCGGGGCCGACATCTCCGTGGCCACCCTCGTCGGCCGGCCCGAGATCGAGGACGAGGTCGAGGGCGACAGCTTCCAGATCCGCAAGTTCCAGGGCGGCGGCTGGGCTCACCACCGGTACCAGCACAACAGCGAGAACAAGTGGGTCCACAACGCCGACAACGTTGCCGAGCGCATCGCCTCGCTGGTGCGCCGGCTGCACCCGCACTTCGTGCTCCTCGCCGGCGACGTGCGGGCCCGGCAGATCCTGAGCGACCGGGCCAGCGACCTGTGGTCGGAGCTCGTCGTCTCCATGGACGAGGGCGGCCGGGCCGCCGGTGCCGACCGTGAGCCGGTCGACCAGCGGACCGCCGAGCTCGTGGCCGAGCACGAGGCCCGCGAGGAGGCCGACGCGGTGGAGAAGATCGAGTCCGCGGCCGCGCACGGCCTGGCGGTCACCGGCACCGCGTCGGTCGTGGAGGCCCTGCGCAAGGGCCAGGTCGAGACGCTCGTGCTCGCCGACCAGCCGGACGACGAGAAGCTGCTGGTCGGGTCCTCGCCGCTACTGCTGGGCACCGAGCAGGGCGACATGGACGCCCTCGGCGTCCAGGAGGTGCACTCGGTGCCCGCCGACCGCGCCCTGCTCGCCGCTGCGGTGGCCAGCAGCGCCGGCGTGGTCGTCGTCCCCCGGGCGGCGATGCCCGGCGACATCCCGGTGGCCGCGATCCTCCGCTACACCGACAACTCCACCCCCCAGGCCCAGTGAGGAGCCCCCGATGACCGACCCGCACCAGCCCGCCACCTCACCCGGCACCTCCACCGGCGACGTCGAGCGCCGCGCCGCGCTCGCCGAGACCCTCGGCAAGGAGGTGTGGCCGGCCGACAAGGACGCGCTCGTGGCCAAGGCCCAGGAGGGCAACGCCCCCGACCGCGTGCTCTCGGACCTGCACCGGCTGCCGTCCGGCCAGCAGTTCGACAACGTGCAGGACGTCGCCCGCGCCCTGGGCATCGGCACCGAGCAGCAGCGGTTCTGAGGTGACCACCAACAAGGAGCCCAGCCCCGAGGCGCTGGCCAACGTCACCGAGCACAACGTCCACACGCGGGCGGACCTGCTGCCCGAGGAGGAGGAGCTGCGCGGCAGCGGCATGGAGGAGGTCGCCGCCGAGGTGATCCTGGCCGAGTCCGAGGAGCGGACCGTCCACCCCGACCCGGACGACGCCCAGGGCGCCCACCGGCGCTCCGAGGACACCGCGGACCTGCCCTGAGCGCCCCGCACGAGCACGCCGTCCAGCTGCGCTGGTCGGATCCGGACTCCCTCGGCCACGTCAACCACGCCCGCGCGCTGAGCCTGATCGAGGACGCGCGGCTGGCGATGGCCGAGGGAGCGCCGGGGGACCGGGGGCTCATCCTGGCGCGGCTGGAGGTCGACTACCTGCGCCAGCTGTACTACCGGGTGGGCGAGCGGCTGTGCGTGCGCAGCCGGGTCACCCGGCTGGGCACGAAGTCGCTCACCGTCCGGCAGGAGCTGGTCCAGGACGACGCCGTGGCCATCCGGGCCGACGTCGTCATGGTGGCGTTCGACTTCGCCACCGACACGAGCCGGGCGATGACCGGCGACGAGCGCGCCCACTGGAGCCGGTTCCTGACGTGACCTTCTTCGCCGGGTTCGAGGAGCGCCGGGTCGACGGGGCGGACGGCGTCCGGCTGCGGGTGCGGGCCGGCGGCGAGGGCCCACCCGTCGTCCTGCTGCACGGGCACCCGCGTACGCACACCACCTGGCACCAGGTCGCCCCGCTGCTGGCCGCGGCCGGGCACAGCGTCGTCTGCCCGGACCTGCGCGGCTACGGGCGGTCGTCGACGCCGCCGACGACGGACGACCACGCGCCCTACTCCAAGCGCGCCATGGCGCGCGACGTGGTCACGCTGATGCGGGGCCTCGGGCACGAGCGGTTCGCCGTCGTCGGGCACGACCGCGGCAGCTACGTCGCGCTGCGCACGGCCCTCGACCACCCCGGTGCCGTCACCCACCTCGCCGTCCTCGACTGCATCCCGATCGTCGAGCACCTCGACCGCGCCGACGCCCGCTTCGCCACCGCCTGGTGGCACTGGTTCTTCTTCGCCCAGCCCGACAAGCCCGAGCGGGCCATCGGCGCCGACCCCGACGCCTGGTACGGCGCGCTGGCCTCCGGGAAGGCGGCGCAGATGGGGGAGGAGAACCACGCGGACTTCCGCCGGGCGATCGCCGACCCCGCCACGGTGCACGCCATGCTCGAGGACTACCGCGCCGGCCTGACCGTCGACCGCGCCGCGGAGGAGGCCGACCGGGCCGCCGGACGGCGGGTCGCCTGCCCCACGCTGGTGCTCTGGTCCGCCCGCGACGACCTCGAGGACCTGCACGGCGACCCGCTCGCCATCTGGGCGCACTGGACCAGCGACCTGCGCGGCGGCGGCCGCATCGACAGCGGCCACCACGTGGCGGAGGAGGCCCCCGAGGAGCTGGTCGCGGCGCTGGTCCCGTTCCTGGCGTGCGGAGGGAGGGGTCGGTGACGGGAGGAGGCAACCCGGCGTAGCGTCCCCGCATGGCCGCTCCCTTCGCCGTGGACCACGACAGCGGGGAGCGCCTGGAGTTCTGGGGGACGACGATCGTCGTCCGCGCGTCCGCGGACACCACCGGTGGGGCGTTCACCCTCTTCGAGGAGGAGACGCCGGTGCTGGACACCTCGCGCCACGTCCACCGGGAGACCGACGAGCTCTACTACGTCATCGAGGGCGAGCACGTCTTCGTGTGCGGGGACCAGGAGTTCACGGTGGGTCCGGGCGGGACGGTGTTCCTCCCGCACGGCGTGCCGCACTCCCACCGGCGCGTGGTCCCGCTGACCGGCCGGCTGCTGTGCTCGACCTCGCCCGCCGGTTTCGAGGGCTTCTTCCGGGTCCTCGCCGAGGCCAGCCGCACCACTGCGTCGGCCGGCGAGGCCTACGAGCGGGCGTCGGAGGAGCACGGCGTCACCTGGCTGGGGAACGGCGACTGACGCCCACGGGCGGCGGGTACCGCCAGGTCATGCCGAAGACGACGAAGAGCGGGGACGCCAGGACCGACGAGATCCCCAGCACCCTGCAGCGCTCGGACGGGAAGGCGCAGCGCACCTTCGCCAAGGCCCACGACTCGGCGATGGACTCCTACGACGACGAGCAGCGGGCCAACCAGGTCGCCTGGGCCGCGGTCAAGCACACCCACGAGAAGGTCGGCGACCACTGGGAGCCGAAGGACCACAAGGGCCCGAGCGACGCGCAGGCCGAGGGCGGGCGGGACACGAACCGCGAGACCAAGGGCGGCGTCGACGCCAACGCCACCAAGGAACACCTGATGGACGTCGCCAAGCGGCTCGACATCAGCGGCCGGTCGAAGATGAGCAAGGACGAGCTGGTCGACGCCATCCAGAAGGCCAACGACAAGGCGACGGCCGCAGCGCGGGAGAAGAGCTAGACCGGCCTACTTGATCGGTCGACCCGAGTCGTCCCGTGCCCGCGGGATCGCGTCCTGCACCAGGCCGACGGTGCCGAGGAGGGCGACCACCGCCGCTGCGGCCCACAGGAACGGGTAGAGGTCCCTGTCGCTGTGCCATGCCGAGACGGCGAGGGCCGCTGCTCCGACCAGGAGCGCCACGCCGAGCACGATCCCGACGACGTCCGGTCGCTTCCTGTCCTCGTCCTCGACGATGCGTGCGACTTCGGCGTCCAGGTGCGCCAGCATGCGCTCGTACGCGGCGCTGTCCGGCGGCAGTTTCGCGAGCAGGTCTGCGTCGCTGACCAACCGACCGCGGCGACCCTTGACCGCGCCCCGGAGGAGTTTGGCCACGGCGCCCACCAGCGGGATGGCCGCCAGCACGACCTTGGACCAGTCGTCCGGGTCCACTACGGGTGCTCGACGGACGGGCGCCGGCTGGTGTGGCCGCCACCGGCAGATCGCGCCATGGGGGAGGTGCCCACGAACGGACTCTAGCGACCCCGCCACACGCCCACGCCGCTTCCGCTGCGCCGGGATCAGCGGCGCGACGGTTCTCCACAGCTCGTCGGACACCAGCCCGGTGCCTGGGCGTTCGCCCACGGTCGGACAACATCCTGCTGGTCAGCCCCCATCGACGTGAGAGTTCTGGGTGAGTGGGTCCTGGCGGGTCCACGCGGGAATCGACACGGTGACTCGTCGCCTGCTGCACCAAGGTGATGGCTGGGAGTACCGGGAGAGCTCTGCGCCGTCAAGAAACGCCGTCCTAAGAAGGCGCTGCAGTCACCATCGCATTAGTAGCGGGCTGCGTCACTCTGTGTTCAGCATGAGGTCGGATGACCCGTGCTCGGACGGAGGTGTCTCAGTGGACCGCGCCCGCATCCCGAATCCGATCGCGGTTCGTGTGGATCGTTGGCGTGACGCCGAGCTGTCGAACGCCCGGGAGTGCCAGGGTCACGCGGGCGCCCCGACGCGGGTGCGAACGCGAACGGGTGACGACAACGGGACGGCGCTGCATGCCTGACGACCCGGCCGACGTCTACAGGCTCATCGCCAAGCGACTGCTGAAGGGCAAGGTCGTCCCGGTGCTCGGCGCGGGGGTGAACCTCTGCGAGCGGCCTCCGGATGCCGTCTTCGAGCAAGGCCGCTATCTGCCCAGCGGGCGGGAGCTGGCCTCGGTGCTGGCGAGGGACTACCCGCTGATCAAGACGCGGGACCTCGCCCAGGTGGCCCAGTACATCGCCGCTCTGGCCGGTCAGGGGCCGCTCTACGAGGAGCTCCACGACGTCTTCGACGCCGACTATCCCCCCACCCGTCTGCACCAGTTCCTCGCCCGGGTGTCCCGGCACACCCGGGCGGCGGGCCGCGGCGGCATGCTCCTCGTCACGACGAACTACGACGACTCGCTCGAGCGGGCCTTCGCCGAAGAAGGCGAGCCGTACGAGCTGGTCACGTACATCGCCGAAGGAAGAGATCGGGGTCGCTTTCGCCATTTCCGCGCCGACGGAAAGGTCACGGTGATCGACCGGCCCAACAAGTACAACGACCTCCGGCTCGACCGTTCCCCCGTCATCGCCAAGATCCACGGCGCCGTGGACCGCCGCAGCAATCTGGACAGCTTCGTCATCACCGAGGACCACTACATCGACTACCTCACGCGCGCAGATGTCGGTGGGCTCTTCCCCGTCCACCTCGGCATGAAGCTGAAGGCCAGCCATTTCCTCTTCCTCGGCTACAGCCTGCGGGACTGGAACCTCCGGGTGATGCTCTATCGGCTGTGGGCGGAACAGGAGGGCATGACGTACAACTCCTGGGCCGTCCAGGCTGATCCGGATCCCATCGACAAGTACGCATGGGACGAGCGTGGTGTCGACATCCTGTCCGTCAACTGCGAGCAGTTCATCGCCGCACTCGAGGTCGAGATCGAGAAGCTGCTCCGGGGTGACGGAGCGGAGGCGGCGTGACCAGCGCGACCCGACCTCCTCGGCAGTCGGCCGCCGAGGACGCCGTCCCGGACTGTCCGTACGTCGGGCTGCCGCCCTTCGACGAAGGCGATGCACCGTTCTTCTTCGGGCGCGAGAACGAGATCGACCTCATCGCGGCCAACCTGGTGGCGACACGGCTGACGCTGCTGTACGCGCCGAGCGGGGTGGGCAAGACGTCCGTCCTGCGAGCAGGGGTCGTACCGCGATTGCACCTGATCGGTGAGGAGGACGACGACCTCGGCCTGCGCCGCGCGGCCGTGGCCTACGTCAGCGACTGGAGCGGGCAGCCGCGCGAGACGGTGGCAGCAGAGCTCTGCCGGGCGCTGCGGGCGACAGGCGCGAGCGTGGACGGGCCGGCAACCGCAGAACCGCTGGTGACGTGGTTGCGCGGCCTCCCGGAACGGGCCAGCATCCCCGTGGCGTACCTGATCCTCGACCAGTTCGAGGAGTACTTCCTCTACCACCCGTGCGACGAAGGACTGCCCGTCGAGCTCGGCGAGGTCCTCACCGCTCGGGACCTCAACGTGCACGTCCTCCTGTCGATCCGCGAGGACGCCGTCGCCGCTCTCGACCGGTTCGAGGGCCACGTGCCGCGCCTGTTCCAGAACTACTTCCGGCTCGCCCACCTCGACCTCGAGTCGGCCCGAGCGGCCATCGAGGGCCCCCTGGAGCGCTACAACGAACTCGCCGCACCCGGCACGCAGATGTCCGTCGAGCCGGAGCTCGTCGAGGCCCTGCTCGAGGAGGTGCGCGCCGGCCGCGTGCAGGTCGGCGAAGAGGGAAACCTCCCCGATCGGCTCGGACCCGCGGACCGCACCGACATCGAGGCGCCCTATCTGCAGCTCGTGCTCACTCGGCTCTGGGAGGAGGAGCGAGCGCGGGGCTCGACGGCGCTGCGGCGGGACACGCTGACCGGACTCGGCGGTGCGCAGACCATCGTCCAGTCCCACCTGGACGCCGTGATGGCCGGCCTGTCCCCGCAGCAGGTGCAGGTGGCCGCCGCTGTGTTCCACCACCTGGTCACGGCGTCGGGGAGCAAGATCGCGCTCACGGCCGAGGACCTCGCCGCCTGGGCCAATTCGCCGCCCGACCGCGTCCGGGATCTGCTCGAGGCCCTGTCGTCGGGGCCCCGGCGCATCCTCCGCCCGGTCCCCCCGGCCACCGGTGCCGAAGGGCCGCCGCGCTACGAGGTCTTCCATGACGTCATGGGCGCCGCGGTCCTCGACTGGCGTCGCAGACACGTCGCCCAGGAGCAGCAGGCGGCTGCGGAACGCCAGATCGAGCAGGCACGGGCAGCGGAGAGGAGCGCCCGCCGCCGCCTGCACCGGGCGCGCGTGCTCGCGGCGGCCATGACCCTGCTGCTGGTCGCTGCCTCGGTGCTCGGCGTTGCCGCCTGGAGGTACGCCGTGAACGCCAACAAGGCGTCCGCTCTGGCTGCGGCACGGGAGCTGGGGGCCCATGCCGACCGCATGGTGAGCACCCGGCCGGATCTGGCCGTCCTGCTCGGCCTGCAGAGCCTGAGCCTGGCGCGCGGCCAGGACGAGGACCCTCCGCCCGGACTGATCACCGGGCTGGCCCAGCTCACCCACCGCACCACGTCGGTGCTCCGCGGCCACGCCGGGGCCGTGACCGCCGTGGCGGTCAGCCCGGACGGGGCGCTGCTGGCCTCCGCCGACGAGGACGCGACGGTGCGGGTGTGGGAGACCGCCACCGGCCGGCCGCACGGTGCGCCGCTGACCGGCCACGACGGCGCGGTGTGGGGCGTGGCGTTCAGCCCGGACGGCGCCCTGCTGGCCACCGCCGGCTCGGACCGGACGGTGCGGGTGTGGGAGACCGCCACCGGCCGGCCGCACGGTGCGCCGCTGACCGGCCACACCGGCGCGGTGCGGAGCGTGGCGTTCAGCCCGGACGGCGCCCTGCTGGCCACCGCCGGCGACCTGGCCACTGCCGGCGACGACGGATCAGTGCGGCTGTGGGAGACCGCCACCGGCCGGCCGCGCGGCGCACTGCTGACCGGCCACACCGGCGGGGTGACCGCCATGGCGGTCAGCTCCGACGGCGCGCTGCTGGCTACCGCCGGCGGCGACCGGACGGTGCGGCTGTGGGAGACCGCCACCGGCGAGCCGCACGGCGCGCCGCTGACCGGCCACACCGGCGCGGTGTGGAGCGTGGCAGTCAGCTCCGACGGCGCCCTGCTGGCCAGCGCCGGTGCCGACGGCACGGTGCAGTTGTGGGATTCCGCAACCGGCCGGCCGCGCGGTGAGCCGCTGGAAGGCCACAGCGGCGCGGTGCGGAGCGTGGCGTTCAGCCCGGACGGCGCCCTGCTGGCCAGCGCCGGTGAGGACGGAGCGGTGTGGCTGTGGGAGACCGCCACCGGCCGGCCGCACGGTGAGCCGCTGAAGGGCCACAGCGGTGCTGTGTGGAGCGTGGCATTCGGCCCTGACGGGACCTGGCTGGCCACCGCCGGTATCGACCGGTCGGTGCGCATCTGGGAGGTCGTCGAGACCTACACCGTCCGGCGGCAGCTGGCCGGTCCCTCCGGCACCGTCAGCAAGGTGGCGGTCAGCCCGGACGGCGAGGTGCTGGCCACCGCCGACGGCGACGGGACGGTGCGGCTGTGGGAGACCGCCACCGGCCGGCCGCGCGGTGCGCCGCTGACCGGCTCCACCGGCGCGGTGTGGAGCGTGGCGGTCAGCCCCGACGGCGCCCTGGTGGCCACCGCCAGCACCGATGGAACGGTGCGGTTGCGGGAGACCGCCACCGGCCAGGCGCACGGTGCGCCGCTGACCGGCTCCACCGGCGCGGTGACCGCCATGGCATTCGACCCCGACGGCGCCCTGCTGGCCACCGCCGGCGGCGACGGCACGGTGCGGCTGTGGGACGTGACCACCGGCCAACCGCGCGGCGCGCCGCTGACCGGCCACACCGGCGTGGTGACCGCCGTGACGTTCAGCCCCGACGGCGTCCGGCTGGCCACCGCCGGCGTCGACCGGACGGTGCGGCTGTGGGACACCCCCACCGGCCGGCCGCACGGCGCGCCGCTGGAAGGCCACACCGGCCCGGTGACCGCCATGGCATTCGACCCCGAGGGGACCTCGCTGGTCAGCGCGAGTACGGACGCGACGGTGCGGCTGTGGAGCACCACCACAGGGGAACCGGGCCGCGAGCTGGCCGGCACCCGTGGCCCGGTGGTGGGCGTGGCGTTCAGCCCCGACGGCGCCCGGCTGGTCAGCGCCAGTACCGACGGGATGGTGCAGGTGTGGGACCCCGCCACCGGGAGACTGCGCGGCGAGCTGGCCGGCACCCGCGGCCGGGTGGTGGGCGTGGCGGTCAGCCCCGACGGGACCTCGCTGGCCAGCGCCGGTACCGCCGGGACGGTCCAGGTGTGGGACCTGAACTGGTGGGAACGGTCGCCGGCGGACTGGGCCGAGGACGGCTGCCGGCTGGTCAACCGCAACCTGACCCAAGCCGAGTGGAGCCAGTTCGCCGGGGACCAGCCGTACCAGCGGACCTGTTCAGCACTCCCTCCAGGGCAAGGTGCCCCGGACGATGCCGGCGCCACCCGATACTGATCTGAGCTGCCCTCGTCCGGTGGCCGAGCGCAGGCGTTCGGTGTTGGGCCAGCGCACCCAGACTGCGGTTTCCGCTCGACGGCGGGCCGGCCGGGTCAGGACCGCTACCGGTCGATCAGCTCGGTCGTGCAGAGGCCGATGTCGCACCAGCGCCTGCCTCGTCGGGGTGCTTCCGCGGTGCCGCCATGACTCTCATCCCCCCGGCGGATGGAAGCCTCGATCAGAATCGGTGCACGACACAGAACTCGACATCAGCCACGAGACGCTGCGCGACTGGGGTGCCACCGCGGCGCGGCACGGTGGTGACCCAGCAGGTGACGTGGACGTGACGCACGAGTGATGGTCGTGCTGCCACCGTGATCGATGATCAGCTGAGGCGGATGCGACGGAGATGCCGCGGCCCCCCGGGGCCGTCGACCTCCGCGGATGGAGCGCTGATGACCGAGACGACCGTCAGCGGCCTGCTTGCCACCCCACCGGTGTCGTCGGCGGCACCGGCCGTGGAGCAGCCGCAGGGCAGTGCGCCGCTCCCGGTGGCTCCTCCGCTCCTCATCGACGTCGTCTGGGGTCATCTCGCGCGCACACCTGGGGACATACACGTCACGGGTCACTACCTCGGCGTCATGCCCACTGCCGCAGAGCGGGCCCTCGACGAGGCCATCTCGGTGCCCGGTGGCCGACAGCTCATCGCTGAGCACACTCGCCGTCGCTGGTTGGTCGGTGCTCTCGGGGAGGTCTCGTACTTCCCCGGGCACACCCCCGGAGGGACCGGC
This sequence comes from Geodermatophilus sp. URMC 65, assembly GCF_053502545.1. Taxonomy (NCBI): domain Bacteria; kingdom Bacillati; phylum Actinomycetota; class Actinomycetes; order Geodermatophilales; family Geodermatophilaceae; genus Geodermatophilus; species Geodermatophilus sp. URMC 65. Next base: position 443,571 of record NZ_CP199954.1, on the reverse strand, counting down.
GACTCGCTCGTGGTCCGAGCCGCGGTGGCAGGCATGGGCCGCGTCGGCACCTTCAGCGAGAGCAACGCCGTGCGGCTGTACGCGTCGCTGGTCCGTGAGCTCGCGGGCTTGGCCTGCGTCGAGCACGCGGTCACCGTCCCCATCGGATCGGGGGCGGGCAATCTCTCCATCGACCAGGTCGCCCACGCGCTCGTCGTGGGGTGCGGTGAAGGACTGGCCGGCCTGCCGCCGGAGGACCGGCGCCTGCGGCAGGTGTCGGTCGTGGAGATGAACCGACTCCGGGCCGAGAAGCTGCACGCCGCCCTGACCGAGGCTGCACGCATCGAGGCGGCACGAGCAGAGGCAGCGCACGGACGCGAACGAGTCCAGGTCCTCCCTGAGATGGCCACAGCACCTGGTGGTGAGGTGGGGCAGGACGCCATCGTCCTCTACCTGGCGAGGTCGCTGCTGACCCGACTCACCCGACACCATGGGGACGAGTCGACCGGGCGGCTCCTCGATGACGTCCGCGCTGACCTCCCTGGAGAGATCAGGGACCAGATGACGGCGAAGCTGGAGGAACTGGCCTCCGAGCCCGCGCGGGTCGTCGACGTGCGACTGCGCGCGCCCGAGGACATCGATCCGCTGGTCAACGGCTCCCCCTCGGACGGCGCCGTGCCCACCAGGATCACGGCGCTCCAACCGAGAGACGCAGGTGGGGTGAGCTGGTCGGCACTGACCGCCCGGGCAACGGTGCCGGAGCGCGAGGTGCGCCTGGACCGCAACCTGCTGGGACAGCTGATCCGACGCCTGACCGCCCCGGAGGAGCGGGACGCCGAAGAGCTGCCGCACTTCCTGACCCGCTTCCTGGTGCCGCTGGACCTCCGGGCCTACCTGAGCGGTGATGCCCCCCTGATCGTCGAGGTCGATCCGCGGACAGCGCGGGTGCCGTGGGAGTTCCTCATGCCGGCCACCGACGCCGGGGAGAACCTCGAGCCGCTGGCTGTTCGACAACCGCTGGCCCGTCAGATGCGAACGACCTACGCGCGCACCGACATCGACGCCCCCGCGCCCCAGGAGATGCGTGCGCTGGTCATCGGTGACCCTGGGGGCGGGAACCTGAGCCTGAACGGAGCACGTGAGGAGGCCGTTGCCGTCGCGGCCGTGTTGAAGAGGCACGGCATCCGGGTCGAGGCCTACATCGGCAACGCCGACTCCCCGCCGACGGAGGAAGCGCGGCCCGCCACCAGGCTCGACGTGCTGGTGAAGGTGCTCACCGGTCGATACGACCTGATCCACTATGCGGGACACGGCGTCTTCGACCCCGGCAAGCCGGAGCTGTCGGGATGGCTGTTCGCCGACGGCCTGCTCACCGCGCGCGAGCTGACCCAGATGTCCCGAGCGCCTTGGCTCGTGATGGCCAACGCGTGCTGGTCGGCCGCCAGGCCGGACACCGGCAGCCTCGATGCGCCTGCCACGCAGCCGGCCCGGGGCCGCGAGGGTGAACTGGCGCCCGTGCTGGCCGACGAGTTCCTGCGAGTCGGCGTCGGTCACTTCATCGGAGCATCCTGGCGCGTGCCCGACGGGAGCGCCCGGGAGTTCGCCGTCCGCTTCTACGAACGACTGCTCGGAGAGGGAGAGGCCGCGCGGGAGAACGTCGGACAAGCCCTCCTCGAGGCCCGGCGGGAACAGTGGACCTCCTCCCGCAGACGGCCCCAGGCGACGCCGGAACAGCGGAACGCCTGGGCGGCTTACCAGCACTACGGCGACCCCGGTGACGGCCTGCGGACGCGAGTGCTCTCCAGCAGCGACGTCACGAGGGGTTGAGATGTCCCGGTCGACGTTCGGCGACGTCGTCGTCCTCCTGCCCGGCATCACCGGGAGCGTCCTGGTGCAGGGGGAGGGCCGGCGCGCGAAGGAGATCTGGGCCCCGAAACCCGGGGCCGTACTCCGCGGACTGCTCAGCCTCGGTCGCTCGCTGCAGGCCCTCACGGTCGAGAACGACGACTGGCGGGTGGACGACCTGGGGGACGGCGTGCATGCCACCGCGCTCGTCGACGCCGCCCACATCGTCCCCGGGCTCTGGAAGATCGATGTCTACTCCGGGGTGGAGACCGCCCTGGTCCAGGGGCTGGGGCTCACCCGAGGGCAGAACTACTTCCCCTTCCCCTACGACTGGCGCCGGGACAACCGCGCCAGCGCACGTCGGCTGCAGCAGCAGGCCGACGCCTGGCTGCGCTCCTGGCGCGGCCGGTCCGGCAACGCCGACGCCCAACTCGTGCTCGTGGCCCACAGCATGGGCGGCCTCGTCTCCCGCTACTTCGTCGAGACCCTGGGTGGATGGGAGACGACGAGGGCGGTCGTCACGTTCGGCACCCCCTTCTACGGCTCACTCAACGCCGTGGACTTCCTCGTCAACGGCTTCCACAAGGGGATCGGTCCCTTCCGATCGGACCTGACGCCGATGCTGCGATCGATGTCATCGGTGCACCAGCTCGTGCCGTGGTACCGGTGCATCGACGCCGGAGGCGCGACAGCGGTGGTGCCGGGTGAGGCCGGGCTACCGCACTGGCGCCCGGAGTGGACCGAGCACCTCGACAGCTTCCAGCGGGAGATGGACGACGCGGCGCGCAGCAACCGCGGAGATCCCCGCTTCGAGGCCAACCCCGTCGCCTACCACCCCATCACGGGCTGTGATCAGCCGACCCGGCAGTCGGCCACGCTGCGGGACGGCAGCCTGGCCGTGCTCTTCGACCGGGAGGGCACGGACGAGGGCGGGGACGGGACGGTACCGCTCATCTCCGCGGCACTGTCGGGCACGGAGCCGATGCGGACCTTCGGACCGGAGCGGCACTCCCGCCTGCAGGGCAACGACGGACTCCTCGGTCACCTCGGAGGACTCCTCGGTTCCCTCCACGCCCCCGAGGTCGCCGACCTCCGCGCCATCGAGACCCGGTTCAGCCTGGTCCTGGATGACGTCGTCCTGCCTGGTGAACCCGTGAGGGTCGGCGTCAAGCCGATCAGCAGCCTGCCCTCGCACCTGCTCCGGCCCGAGGTCGAGGCAGAGGTCACCCTCCGCCGCGAGGGCGGCGGCACCGTCCTCCGGCGCCAGGTGACACTCACCCGGGACGCCGTCAACGACGTGGAGCTGGGCGAGGCGGCTCCTGGCACGTACGTGGTGCAGCTCACCGCGACCAACGCGGCTCCCGTCTCCGACGTGCTGGCCGTGGCGTCCCCCCAGGACGTCGAGGGTGAGCTCAGCACGGTGACCACCGCAGCCGGCTGACCGGGTTTCGGTACACCCTCCGCACCAGCTGTGGGGGCGACACGCCACTCCGTGCTGGTGAGTTGGAGGGCTGCAGCCCGGAGCCGGCAGTCGGTCGATCACCACCCGGTCAGGACCGGGCACCGGCCCTGCCCCTCCGCCTTCCCGGCCGCGGGCAACGGCGGCTACGACGTCGGCCACTACGACCTGACGCTGTCCTACGACCCCGCGACCGGGCGGCCGGACGGCACGGCGGTCGTCACCCTCACCGGGACGGCCGACCTCGACCTGTTCAGCCTGGACCTGCGCGGGCTCACCGCGACCTCGGTGACCGTCGACGGCACGCACGCGACCGTCGAGCAGCAGCCGCCGGGCGAGTGGTGATCCGACCCCGGCCCGAGCTGGAGGCGGGCACCACGCACCGGGTGACCGTGGTCTACGGCGGGGTCCCGGGCCAGCCGGTGGACTCGGCGGGCGCGCTCTACGGGTTCGTGAGCATCCCGGACGGTGCCCTCGTCGCCGACGAGCCCGAGGGTGCGTCGACCTGGTACCCGGTCGACGACGTCCCCACCGACGAGGCGACCTACGACTTCCGCATCACGGTGCCCGAGGGCAGGACGGCGGTCGCCCTGGCCGAGGAGGTCAGCGGCCAGGACCTCGACGCCTTTCTTCACCGCCTGGATCGACACGCCGGACAAGCCGGTGACCTGGTGAGCCGATGCCGCGGGTCCGCCCGGCCACCGGGTGGATGCGCCGCGCGGCGTTCCGGATCCCGGGCCGGCGGGTAGCCCGGCGCCATGGCCGACTCCCGACGTCCCGTCAGCGACCAGGTGGTCGTCGTCCTCGGTGCCTCCAGCGGCATCGGCCGGGCGACGGCGCTGGAGTTCGTGCGACAGGGCTGCACCCGGATCGTCGTCGCCTCCCGCGGGGAGGAGGCCCTCGGCACGCTGGTCGAGGAGCTCACGCGGGAGGGCGCGGAGGCGGTCGCCGTCCCCACCGACATCACCGACCAGGCCGCCGTGCGGGCGCTGGTCGACGCCGCCGAGGCCCGCTTCGGCCGGATCGACACCTTCGTCACCGTGCCCGGCGTCGGCATCTGGGGGTCGGTGAAGCAGATCGACCTCGACGAGTTCCGCCGGGTCACCGAGGTGAACTACCTCGGCCACGTGGCCGCCGCGCAGGCCGCCGTCCCGGCGCTGGAGCGGGCCGGCGGCGGCGTGCTGATCGGCATCGGCTCGGTGGAGGGCTACCGCTCCATCCCGCTGCACGCCCCGTACTCGGCGAGCAAGTTCGCGCTGCGCGCCTTCTACGACGCGCTGCGGATGGAGCTGGCCGAGGAGGGGTCACCGGTCGAGGTGAGCCAGATCCTGCCCGCCGGCATCGCGACGCCGTTCTTCGAGCACGCCCGCACCAAGCTCGGCTCGATGCCCAAGCCGCCCCCGCCCGTGTACGCGCCCGAGCTGGTCGCCGAGGCCGTCGTACGGGCCTCGGTGCACCCGCGGCGGGAGGTCCCGGTGGGCGACGCCGCGCTGGGCTTCATCGCCGGGCAGCGGTTCAGCCCCGCGCTCACCGACGCGCTGCTGTCGGTCACCGGCCGGCAGCTGCAGACCACCGACCGGCCCGACGACGGCACCGACATCCTCGACACCCCGACCCCGGGCCCCGGCCGGGTGCGCGGCGCCTTCGCCGACCAGGTGCTCACCTCGAGCCCGGTCACCCGGGTCGCCGGCGCCGTGGCGCGGCCGGGCGAGCTCCTCCTGCGGGCCATCCGGCGCCGGGGATGAGCAGCAGCTCGGTCTGCCGGTCGCCGAGGTAGGTCACGCCGTCGGCGGTCAGGGCCACGCCCTCCTCCAGGGCCATGCGCACCGGCTGGCCGCCCCACTCGGGCACCGGCACCCGCACGCACAGCTCGAGGGCGTAGACGGTGTCGGGGTGCAGCACCCGGTCACCGGCGCCGGGGACGCCGTCCTGGTCGTCCCAGCGGCCGATCGCCGGGCCCGCCCCGTGGCCGTGCACGCCGATCGGGTGCGAGTAGATGACGCCGTCGATGCCCTCGGCCGCGGCGGCGCACCGGGCCGCGGCCAGCACCTCGTTGCCGGTGCGGCCGGGCACCAGCTGCGCGGTCGTGAGGTCCTGCAGCCGGTTGCCCACGGCCAGCGCCCGCCGCAGCCCGGCCGGCGCCTCGGTCTCCCCTCGACGCAGCAGGTAGCCGTTGCGCTGGCTGTCGGTCCTCAGGCCCAGGCTCGACAGGCCGACGTCGCAGTGCACCAGGTCGCCGGGCTCCACCGGCACGTCGTAGGGGACGGCGGGCAGCAGCGCCTCCCCGCGCAGCGGCGCCACCCCCGCGCGCTGCACGTCGACCACCGGGTGGAACCACGGTTCGACGCCCAGGTCGGTCAGCCGCTGGCGGATCCACCACGCGAGGTCGGTGGCGGTGCAGACGCCCGCGGTGAGGACGGCGGGGGAGAAGGCCTCCTCGATCACCTCGCGCGCCCGGTGGTTGAGCCGGTCGAGCACGGCGATCTCCTCGGGCAGCCGCGTCTCCAGCCAGCCGACCGCCAGCTCCTCGGCCGGCACCAGCCGGTCGGCCCACGGCCCCAGCGCCTCGGTGAGCAGCCGGTGCTCGGTGTGGGCCAGCCCGTCGGCGAGCGCGAAGTCGGCCGAGACGTCGATGCCGATCCGCCTCGGCGCGGCCTGCTCGACGATGCGGCGCACCTCGGCCCACTGGGTGTCCTCGGCCGGGAGGCGCTCGCCGTCCTCGGGCGACCAGGCCGGCAGGAACTGGCCCACCGGGTAGCGCGAGACCGCGGCCGCGGTGACGCCGTCGTCGCTGCGGTGCAGCGCGAGGATCGTGCGCCGGCGGGCCGAGAGCCAGGTGGCCGGCAGCAGCGTGGCCAGCACCGGGTCCTCGTTGTACTCGCGGCCCACCACCAGCCACAGGTCGATGCCGGCGCGGTCCATCAGTCCGGGCAGGAGGTCCAGCAGCCGCTGGGTCAGCCACCGGTCGCGGACGTCGGCCTGCTCGCGGAGCGGCAGGGGTACCGTCCGGGTCGGGTCCGGCGCGACGAGCGTCATGGGAAGAGTGGAGCAGAGAACCGGCGTCCCCACCGGTCGAGCGGTGCGTCCCCGTTCCGGGTTCCCCTGCGAGCCTGGTGACGCACCCGGGTGGCCCCGCTGCAGGGTCCCACCGCGAGCCTGCGAGTGGTGAGGGGCAGCGAGGTCCTCCTACCTCCAGGGTCCCGCCGGCCCCGTCCAGGGCCCCGCTGGCCCCCCGCAGGGTCCCGCCGCGAGCCTGCGAGCGGTGGGGAGCAGGGGGTCCTTCTGCGACGGGTGGGGACGGCGGGGTCCTTCCACGGAGCGTGGGGAGCCGGGTGGTCCCCCCTCAACCGGCCGCGCGGCCGGCGGGCGGGATGCTGTCGGCGAACCGCCCGGAGCGCTGCCGCGGCACCACTGCGGCCACCCGGTCGCGGCCGGCCTGCTTGGCCTCGTACATGGCCCCGTCGGCGCGGTCCACCAGCCGCCACATGGCGTCGGCGGCGTCCTCGCCGTCCACCGGCCGGGCCAGCGCGATGCCGATCGAGGCGGTCACCGAGTGGCCGTCGTCCGTGCGGCTGGTCCGCACCGCCGCGCGCAGCCGCTCGGCCAGCCGGTGGGCCTCGGCCGGGTCGCTGACCAGGCCGAGCACGATCATCTCCTCGCCGCCGGTGCGCGCCAGCACGTCGGTGGGCCGCACCGTGGCCGCCAGCGACGACGCCACCGTGCGCAGCACCGCGTCACCGGCGGCGTGCCCGTGGGCGTCGTTGAGCTGCTTGAAGTGGTCGAGGTCGAGGACCATCGCGGCCACCCGCGACCCCTCGCGGCGGGCCTGCCGCCACACCCGCGGGGCCTGCTCGACGAGGAAGCGGCGGTTGGCCAACCCGGTGAGCGGGTCCTGGTGGGAGAGCGCCTGGGTGGTCTCCAGCAGCCGCTGCACCCGGCGGCGCAGCACGTAGACGCCGAACGCGGCGGTGTTCAGGACGCCGGCACTGATCACCACCTGCACGGCGATCGACAGGGCGCCGTCGTAGGTGTGGCCCAGGGCGACCGTGCAGGCCGCCACCGTCGCCAGCATGGTGGCGCCCAGCATCCAGGGGCCGAGGAACCAGGCCGCGATGAAGGAGGGGAACAGCAGCATCAACGGGGTGGCCTGCGCCGGCACGGAGACGCTGAGGACGACGATCACGTAGACCACCTCGGTCAGCACCACCAGCCCGAGGGTCTGCCACCGGCCGGCCCGCTGGCGGACCGCCAGAGCGGCGGCGGCCACCAGGCACGCGGCCATCGCGACCGTGTAGGTGATGCGCGTCGCGCCCTGGTGCAGCGTCCCGTCGACGAAGAGGTTCACCGTGCCGATGAGGCCGGCGACGGAGGTGAGCGCGGCGAGGGTGAGCGCCGCGATCCGGTGTTCCGGCCCCCGGCTGATGGATGTGTCGTACCTCTCCAAGAGTGTGTCGGTGTCCTTGCGTCGCGGCCCGCTCACGGACGTAGCATGCCGTACTCGGCAGTTCCGCCGGAACTCCTGTTGCACTTCCGTCACCAGGCGCCCCAGTTGATCGGGACGGGTCGACGTCGCCGCACGTCGGTGCCAGGGTGACGGCCGTGTCCCACCCCGAACCCGGCACGGTGGTCGTCCGCACCCTCGCCGAGCACCCGATGGTGGAGGCGGGGGGTCCCAGCGCGCTGCGGATGGTCGCGCCCGGCTCCCACACCGCAGGCCGTTTCGGGCTGGTCGAGTACCGCCTCGCGCCGCACAGCCCCGGGGCCGCGCCGCACTACCACCAGACGTTCTCCGAGTCGTTCTACGTGCTCTCCGGCCGGCTGACGGTCTACGCCGACGGTGCCTGGCGGCCGTACTCGGCCGGTGACTTCGCGCTGGTGCACGAGCGCGGCGTGCACGGCTTCCGCAACGACGGGGACGAGCCGGCCGACTTCCTCATCCTCTTCGCGCCGGGCATCGCGCGGGAGCACTTCTTCGCCGAGATGGCCGAGCTGCGCCGCAGCGGCCGGACCCTCTCGCCGGAGGAGATGACCGCCTTCTACGCCAGGCACGACCAGGTGATGGTCGACGTCTGACCCGGCGCCACCGGACGCTCCGGGATCCGACACGCCGCGAGCGCACACCTTCCCACGGCCTCCCTCGTTGAGCCGGACGGGACCGATCGCGGTCCCGGCAGCCCGACCGGGGCGGACGGAACGAGGAGTGGCGTGCCCGACGAACGCATCACCTGGATCGACTGCCCGACCTGCGGCGACCGCGCGGCGGTCGGCTGGCAGATCGACCGGGGGCCGGTCGGCGGCCTCCGGAGGGCACCGACGACGTTCGACTGCACCAGCGGCTGCACGATGACCGACCTGCAGGTCGTCCACTGGTTCGGCGGGCGTGGTACCGGCCGAACCGGTGCCCGGCTCGGGTAGGGGCCGGCACTGTCCCGTCCTGCCCGGCTGCGCCTACGGTCGAGCGTGACGTCGGAAGGCCACGCACCGGGAGGACGACATGGCGCAGGGGCCGTGGTTCTACTGCCTCAAGCACCACACCGTGGAGGACCGGGACGGCTGCGCCGAGCGGCACCGCCTGGGCCCGTACGCCACCCGCGAGGAGGCCGAGCACGCGCTGCAGTCGGTGGCCGAGCGCGAGGAGCGGCTGACCGCCGAGGACCGCGCCTGGCGGGAAGGCGACTGAGAGAGACCCTCCTGCCCCCGCTACTCGCGGGCTCGCGGCGGGACCCTGCAGGAGGGCCGCGCGTCGCCCGGGCATGATCCCTCCGGGACGCCGGGCGGTCCGGCGGCGCAGGAGGTGGGACGTGTCGGACGGACGCTCGGTGGAGGACCTGGTCGTCGGCGTGCTGGGCGGCACCGGTCCGCAGGGTCGCGGGCTGGCCGTCCGGCTGGCGGCGGCCGGGCAGCGCGTGCTGCTCGGCTCGCGGGACGTCGAGCGGGCCGGTGAGGTCGCCGCGCAGGTCGCCGAGCGGGCCACCGCCGCGGCCGGCGGCTGCGAGGTCTCGGTGACCGGCGGCTCCAACGTCGACGTCGCCGGTGCGGCCGACCTCGTCATCGTCGCCGTCCCGTACGCCGGGCACGCCGACACCCTCGCCGAGCTCGCCACCCCGCTGGCCGGGAAGGTCGTCGTCGACTGCGTCGTCCCCATGGCCTTCGACGAGCTCGGTGCCCACGTGCTCGACGTCCCCGAGGGCTCGGTGGCCCAGCAGGCGGCCGCGCTGCTGCCCGACTCGCACGTGGTGGGCGCGTTCCACCACCTGTCGGCGCGGCTGCTCGAGGACCTCTCCCGGCCCACCCTGGACGGCGACGTGATGGTGGTCGGCGACGTCCGCGAGGCCACCGACACCGTGCAGGCGCTGGCCGGCCGGCTGCCGGGCATGCGCGGCATCTACGCCGGTCGGCTGCGCAACGCCCGCCAGGTCGAGGCGCTCACCATCAACCTGGTGTCGGTCAACCGCCGGTACAAGGCGCACGCCGGCATCCGCGTCACCGACGTCTGAGGGGCCCGTCCTCTCCGCCCGCTCCCCACGAGCCCCGTCACCGGCGCGAGCGAGCAGTTGCGGTCGCCCACGCCGGCGTGTCCGCCCGTGTCGGCGACCGCAACTGCTCACTCGGCGCATCGGTGGGCCGAGCGCGCGGACGTGAGGCCGGCGGCTACTCGAAGGAGTGCTCGGGACCGGGGAAGGCGCCGCCGCGCACCTCGTCGGCGTACTCGCGTGCCGCGCGCAGCAGCTCACCGCGCAGGTCGGCGTACTTCTTGACGAAGCGCGGAACCCGCCCGCTGGTCAGCCCGGCCATGTCCGGCCAGACGAGGACCTGGGCGTCGCAGTCGACCCCGGCGCCGATGCCGATGGTCGGGATCGACAGCTCCTTGGTCACCTGCGCCGCGACGTCGGCCGGCACCATCTCCAGGACGACGGCGAACGCCCCGGCCTCCTGCGCGGCGTGCGCGTCGGCCAGCAGCTGCTCGGCCCCCGCCCCGCGACCCTGCACCCGGAACCCGCCGAGGGCGTGCTCGCTCTGCGGCGTGAACCCGACGTGCGCCATGACCGGGATGCCGTTCTCGGTGAGCATCCGGGTCTGCGGGGCCACCCGTGTCCCACCCTCGAGCTTCACCGCCTGCGCGCCGCCCTCCTTCATCATCCGGACGGCGGTGGCGAACGCCTGCTGCGGCGAGGTCTCGTAGCTGCCGAAGGGCAGGTCGGCCACGATCAGCGACCGCTTCGTCGAGCGGGTGACCGCCTTGGTCATCACCAGGATGTCCTCGACGGTGACCGGCACGGTCGAGGTGTGCCCGAGGACGACGTTGCCGGCGGAGTCGCCGACCAGGAGCACCGGGATGCCGGCCTCCTCGAAGACCGCCGCACTGAACGTGTCGTACGCGGTGAGCATCGCCCACTTCTCGCCGCGCTCCTTGGCCTGCTGCAGGTGGTGCACCCGCACGCGGGCGGTGGACTTCCCCCCGTAGAGCACCGATTCGTTCATGAGTGTGATGCCGCTCCTTCGCGGACGGTGGGCAGCGTCTCCCGCCACCGGTTGGTGATGGGCAGCCGCCTGTCGCGTCCGAACGCCTTCAGGCTGATCTTCGTTCCGGGCGCGGACTGCCGGCGCTTGAACTCCGCGGCGTCCACCAGCCGCAGGACCCGCGCCACCACCTCGGGGTCATGGCCGCGCTCGAGCAGCTCGGCCATGCCGAGGTCGCGGTCGACGTAGTCGGCGACCACCGCGTCGAGCTCCTCGTAGGAGGGCAGCGAGTCGGTGTCGACCTGGCCCGGTGCGAGCTCGGCCGACGGCGGCTTGTCGATCGAGCTCTGCGGGATCGGCTCGGTCTCGCCGCGGCCCCGTGCGTACTCGTCGCGCCACCGGGCGAGGGCCCAGACCAGCGTCTTCGGCACGTCCTTGATCGGTGCGAACCCACCGGCCGAGTCGCCGTAGAGGGTCGAGTAGCCGACGGCGACCTCGCTCTTGTTGCCGGTGGTCAGCAGCAGGTGCCCGTGCTGGTTGGACAGCCCCATCAGCAGCGTGCCGCGCACCCGGGCCTGCAGGTTCTCCCCGGCGACGCCGTCGAGGTGCACCGACGCGTGGTAGGCGTCGACCATCGGCGCGATCGGGACGACGGAGTAGTGCAGCCCGGTGCGCCGCGCGAGGTCCTCGGCGTCGGCCAGGGAGTGCTCGCTGGAGTACTTCGAGGGCAGGCCGACGCCGTACACCCGGTCGGCGCCGAGCGCGTCGACGGCGAGGGCGGCACACACCGCGGAGTCGATGCCGCCGGAGAGGCCGAGCACCACCGAGGGGAAGCCGTTCTTGTCGATGAAGTCCCGCAGGCCCAGCACCAGCGCCCGCCAGACCTCCTCGTGGTCCGACAGCGGCTCGGCGACCGACGCGGGCCGCGGCTCGAACGCCGGTACCGGCTCCTCGGAGAGCACGTGCCGGGTGACGGTCATCGGCCCGATCCGGCCCTCGCGCCGCTCGGGGACGGCGGACGGGTCGATGCGCAGGTCGACGCACATCAGGTGCTCGACGAACTGGGGCGCGCGGCCGAGCAGCTCGCCGTCGGCGGACACGGTCATCGAGTCGCCGTCGAAGACCAGCTCGTCCTGGCCGCCGACCTGGTTGCAGTAGACGACGGTGGCCCGTGCCTCGGCCGCCCGGCGGCGGACCAGCGGCAACCGCAGGTCGTCCTTGGCCCGCTCGTAGGGGGAGGCGTTGGGGGAGAGCACCAGGTCGACCCCGGCCTGCCCGGCGACGCCGCACGGCCCGCCCTCGACCCAGAGGTCCTCGCACACGGTCAGCGCGACGTCCACGCCGTGCAGCCGCACGACCGGCAGCTCGGTGCCGGGCACGAAGTAGCGGGCCTCGTCGAAGACGCCGTAGTTGGGCAGGTGCCGCTTGTGGTAGCGGACGACGACCTCGCCGCCGTACAGCAGCGCCGCCGCGTTCCGGGGTGCGCCGTGGCGCGGGTTGGCGTCGGCCGGACGGTCGTCCTCGCCCGGCATCGACTCCGCCGGCGCCGGGCCGCTGCCCTCGGTGTGCGCGAGGTAGCCGACGACGACGGCGGTGTCGCCCAGGCCTCTCTCGGCGAGGTCGCCGGCGAGGTCGACCAGCGCGGTCTCGCTGGCGCGCGCGAAGGACTCGCGGAGCACGAGGTCCTCGGCCGGGTACCCGGTCAGGGTCATCTCGGGGAAGACGACGACGTGGGCGCCGGCCTGCGCCGCGTCCGCCGTCCAGCGGGTCACCAGCTCGGCGTTGCCGTCGATGTCGCCGACCCGGGTGTCGACCTGGGCCAGGGCCACGCGGAGCTGCACGGGTTCGCTCACGCGTCCATCCTGGTCCGCGCCCCCGACACGCGGCCACGCGGGGGACGGGGGGTCAGCCGGAAGGCACCGGTGGGGTCGTCGGCCGCGGGACGGGCAGCCCGTTCGCCGTCGGGGCGGGATCGGGGCCGGCCGGCGCCGGGGCAGTGGCGTGCTCCACGAAGCGCAGCAGCTCGACCGGGAACGGCAGGACGACCGTCGCGTTCTTCTCCGCGGCCACCTCGACCATCGTCTGCAGCAGGCGCAGCTGCAGCGCGGTCGGCTGGGTGCTCATCACCTGCGCGGCCTGGGCGAGCTTCTCCGAGGCCTGCAACTCGCCCTCGGCGGTGATCACGCGCGAGCGGCGTTCCCGCTCGGCCTCGGCCTGCCGGGCGATCGACCGCTTCATCGACTCGGGCAGGGCGACGTCCTTGATGTCGACGCGGTCGATGTGGATGCCCCAGTCGACGGCGGGGCTGTCCATCATCAACTCCAGCCCCTGGTTGAGCCGCTCCCGGTTGGACAGCAGGTCGTCGAGGTCGCTCTTGCCGATGATCGACCGCAGCGACGCCTGGGCCACCTGAGCGATGGCGGCCTGGTAGTTCTGCACGTCCACGACGACGCGGACCGGGTCGTAGACCCGCCAGTACACGACGGCGTCGACCTTCACGGTGACGTTGTCGCGGGTGATCCCCTCCTGTGCCGGCACCGGCATGGTGACGATCTGCATGTTGACCTTGTGCATCCGGTCGATCCCTGGGGCGATCAGCGTCAGGCCGGGCGGCCGCGCGTCGCCGAGCAGCCGGCCGAACCGGAGGACCACCCCGCGCTGGTACTGGGTGACGACCCGCACGCTCGCGCCCAGGAGCACCGACAGCCCGAGCACGACGACGATGACCAGTGCGAGAACGACGTCCATCTCGCCCTCCGCCAACGGCGTCGCGGCCGGGCGCGGGGTCGTGCCCGTGGCCGCGCCGCCCTCGTGATGGCGCTCCCAGCGTAGATCGCGGGTCCCCGACACGGGGGACGGTCGAGCGTGCCCGGACGTCTTTCGACAACGTCCATTGGTCATAGGATCCGGCCGTGGACGCCGACCGGGACGCACAGGTGGCCGCGGTCGCCGCGCTGGCCGAGCCGACCCGCCGCCGGCTGTACGACCACGTCGTCCGCCAGCCGCAGCCGGTGGGCCGGGACGAGGTGGCCGGGGCGCTCGGGGTGCCCCGCGCGACGGCGGCCTTCCACCTCGACCGGCTGGTGGCCGACGGGCTGCTCGACGTGCACTACGAGCGCCGGACCGGACGGAGCGGTCCGGGCGCCGGCCGCCCCGCGAAGCTCTACCGCCGGTCGGGGGGCTCGGTGGCCGTCTCGCTGCCGGAGCGCCACTACTCCCTGGCCGGTGAGCTCCTCGCCGAGGCCGTGGTCGAGGCCGAGGGCTCGGGGGAGCGGCCGGCGGCCGTGCTCGCTCGGCGTGCCCACGCGCGGGGGCGCGAGATGGGGTCCGCCGTCGACGGGGCAGCCGGGGCGAAGGCCCTGCTGCGCGTGCTGGAGGCCTCCGGGTACGAGCCGCGGGTCGAGGACGGTGGCATCGCCCTCGTGAACTGTCCGTTCCACGCCCTGGCGCGTGAACACACCGAGCTGATCTGCGGCATGAACCTGCGGCTCCTCGAGGGCGTGCTCGACGGCGCCGCCGTCGGGGGGCTGACCGCCCACCTGCGGCCCGCCCCCGGCGCCTGCTGCGTGCGCGTGGACGGCGCCGGTGCGCCCGCGGACGGTGGCGCGCCGGACGGTTGACAGGGATGTGAACCAGGTCTCTACTGACAACCATCACTGGTTTTAGAAGAGACCCTCATGACCACCCCCCGCACCCGGCCGCACACCGTCCTCGCCGCCGACCCGGGGCGGCAGGCGTTCCTCCTGCTCCGCACCGTCTTCACCGTCGCGCCGATCGCCTTCGGTCTGGACAAGTTCGCCAACCTGCTCACCGACTGGCCCGGCTACCTCGCGCCCTGGATCGACGATCTCGTCCCCGGCACCGCCCAGCAGGCGATGTACGCCGTCGGCATCGTCGAGATCGTGGCCGGCGTCGTGGTCGCCGTCGCGCCACGGTTCGGCGGCTGGCTGGTGGCCGCCTGGCTCGGCGGGATCATCGTCGACCTGCTGACCGTCCCCGGCTTCTACGACGTGGCGCTGCGCGACGCTGGCCTCCTCGTCGCCGCCGTCGCCCTGGCCCGGCTCGCGGTGCGCCACGCGCCGGGCCGCACCGCCGGGAACCGGCCGTGACCGCGACCGGGCCCGCGACGGAGGCCACGCACGAGAGCCGGCCCCGCGCACTCCCCGTCGTGCGGGAGACCGGGACGGTGGACCCCCTCGCCGCCGAGGCGGCGGTGACCGCCCTGCTCCGGGCGCTGGGCAGGGACCCGGCGTCGCCGCACCTGGCCCAGACGCCGCGACGGGTGGCCCGCTCCTACGCCGAGCTGCTGACCGGCCGGCAGTTCGACCTCACCACCTTCCCCAACGACGAGGGCTACGACGAGCTGGTCATCGCCCGGGACATCCCGCTGCAGTCCCTGTGCGAGCACCACCTGCTGCCCTTCTCGGGGGTCGCGCACATCGGGTACCTGCCGGGCGCGCGGATCCTCGGCCTGTCCAAGCTCGCCCGGGTGCTCGAGCTCTTCGCCCGCGACCTGCAGGTGCAGGAGCGGCTGACCCAGCAGGTGGCCGACTGGCTGCAGGAGCACCTGGCCCCGCGGGGGGTCGGGGTGGTCGTCGAGGCCGAGCACCCGTGCATGTCGCTGCGCGGCGTCCGGGCCACGGGGGCGCGCACCGTGACCTCCGCGCTGCACGGGGTGCTGCGCTCCGACGCGCGCTCCCGTGCCGAGTTCTTCGCGCTCACCGGAACCACCTGACCCGCCCCCCGGGAGGAGGACCCCGTGCCCACACAGGCCCCGTTCGTGGTCGTCGGTGCCGGACTCGCCGGTGCCAAGGCCGCCGAGACGCTGCGGGAGGAGGGGTTCGACGGGCCGGTCGTGCTCGTCGGCGCCGAACCCGAACGGCCCTACGAGCGGCCGCCGCTGTCCAAGCAGTACCTGCTCGGCCGCGCCGACCGCGACAGCGTCTTCGTCCACGACGCGGGGTGGTACGCCGAGCACGACGTCGAGCTGCGCACCGGCGTCCGGGCCACCCGGCTGGACCCGGCCGCGCACCGGCTGGCCCTGGACACGGGCGAGGAGCTCGCCTACGCGCGGCTGCTGCTGGCCACCGGGGCCTCGCCCCGGCGGTTCCCGGTGCCCGGGGCCGACCTCGACGGCGTCCGGTACCTGCGCACCCTCGCCGATGCCGACCGGCTGGGGACCGACCTGGCCGGCGGTGGACGCCGGGTCGTGGTCGTCGGCGCCGGCTGGATCGGCCTCGAGGTGGCCGCCGCCGCGCGGTCCCACGGGAACGCCGTCACGGTCGTCGAACCGCAGCCCACGCCGCTGCACGCGGTGCTGGGTGCGCAGATGGGACGCGTGTTCGCGCGACTGCACCGGGACCACGGCGTCGAGCTGCTCACCGACACCGTCGTCCGGGAGATCCGTGGGTCCGGCGGGCGGGTGACCACGGTGGTCACCGACGGCCACGCGGGGCTGCCCGCCGACCTGGTGGTCGTGGGGGTGGGCGTGGTCCCGCACACCGCACTGGCGGCGTCGGCAGGGCTGGAGGTCGACAACGGCGTCGTGACCGACCACGCGCTGCGCGCCTCGGCGGTGGACGTCTACGCCGCCGGGGACGTCGCCTCGGCGTTCTCCCCCCACCACGGTCGCCACGTCCGCCTGGAGCACTGGGCCAACGCACTGCACCAGGGCCCGGCGGCGGCGCGGTCGATGCTCGGGCGGGACGTCGTGTTCGACCGGGTGCCCTACTTCTTCACCGACCAGTACGAGCTGGGCATGGAGTACTCGGGGCTCGCCGGCCCCAGCGACACGGTCGTCTGCCGCGGCGACCCCGACGACGGTGCGTTCATCGCCTTCTGGACCGCCGACGGCCGGATGACCGCCGCCATGAACGTCGACGTCTGGGACGTCACCGCCCCCATCCAGCAGCTGATCCGGTCGCGGCGGCAGGTGCAGTCGGCCAGGCTGGCCGACCCCGACACACCGCTGGAGCTGCTGGCGGGGTAGGTCTCCGGCGGGGCGGGCGCGCCGGGGTGCCGTCACTCCCGCGCAGGAGGCAGGCTGGGGACGACGTCACACCCTGGAAACGACTGGACGCGATCATGGCGAGCATGGACCGACAGCAGGAGTTCGTCCTGCGCACCCTCGAGGAACGCGACATCCGCTTCGTGCGGCTGTGGTTCACCGACGTCTCGGGTTACCTCAAGGCCGTGGCCGTGGCGCCGGCCGAGATCGAGGCGGCCTTCGCGGAGGGCATCGGCTTCGACGGCTCGGCGATCGAGGGCTTCGCGCGCGTGTACGAGTCCGACATGCTCGCCAAGCCCGACCCCGGCACCTTCCAGGTGATGCCGGCGGCCAAGGGGCAGCCCAGCGACACCGCGCGGATGTTCTGCGACCTCACGCTGCCCGACGGCTCGCCGTCCTGGGCCGACCCCCGGCACGTGCTGCGCCGGGCGCTGTCGAAGGCCGCGGACATGGGCTTCACCTTCTACACCCACCCCGAGGTCGAGTTCTTCCTGCTGAGGGACCTCCCGACCGACGGCAGCGCGCCGCAGCCGGCCGACACGGGCGGCTACTTCGACCTGTCCACGCACAACGTCGCGCACGACTTCCGCCGGGAGGCGGTCTTCGCGCTGGAGGCGATGGGCATCTCGGTGGAGTTCAGCCACCACGAGGTCGCGCCCGGCCAGCAGGAGATCGACCTGCGCTACGCCGACGCGCTGTCGATGGCCGACAACATCATGACGCTGCGGCACGTCGTCCGGGAGGTCGCGCTGGCCCAGGGCGTGCACGCCACCTTCATGCCCAAGCCGTTCACCGAGCTGGCCGGCTCGGCGATGCACACCCACCTGTCGCTGTTCGAGGGCGACCGCAACGCCTTCCACGACCCGGCCGACCCGATGCGGCTGTCCACCACCGGCAAGCAGTTCATCGCCGGGCTGCTCACCCATGCCAAGGAGTACACCGCCGTCACCAACCAGACGGTGAACTCCTACCGGCGGCTGCTGGCCGGCACCGAGGCGCCGACCGCGGCCACCTGGGGCCGGGCCAACCGCTCGGCGCTGGTGCGGCTGCCCTCGTACAAGCCGAACAAGGGCCAGTCGGCGCGGGTGGAGGTCCGCTCGCCGGACTCCGCGTGCAACCCGTACCTGACCTTCGCGGTCCTGCTGGCCGCCGGGCTGCGCGGCATCGAGAAGGGCTACGAGCTGCCGCCCGAGGCCGAGGACGACGTCTGGTCGCTCACCGACACCGAGCGCCGCGCCGCCGGCTACGAGGACCTCCCGGTGTCCCTGGGGGAGGCCCTCACCGCGATGCAGGGCAGCGAGCTGGTCGCCGAGACCCTCGGCGAGCACGTGTTCGAGTTCTTCCTGCGCAACAAGTGGGCCGAGTTCAACGCCTACCGGCAGAACGTGACCCCGTGGGAGCTCAAGCGCTACCTGCCCGGCCTCTGAAGAAGGACCCCGTCCTCCCCACCCCTCGCTCCGCCCGGGGCGGGCCCGGGACGGGGCCGCGGTGAGCCCGCAGGAGGGCCGCTCCTGCAGGGGCCTCGTTCGGGGCCCTGCCGGGGGCCGCTGACTACCCTCGGCGGCGTGGCCCACCTGCTCGTCGTCGTCCCCTCCGAGACCGATCCGCCGGCCCGGCTCGGCGCCTGGCTGGCGCAGGCCGGACTGGAGCTCGACGAGCGCCGGCTCGGCGCCGGCGACGACCTCCCGGAGACCCTCGACGGGTTCGACGGGCTGCTCGTCCTCGGCGGCCCGCAGTCGGCGATGGACGACGAGCAGACCAGCCCCGAGCTGGTCGGCGTCCGCCGCCTGCTGGCCGAGGCGCTGGCCGGCGACGTCCCGACCCTGGCCGTGTGCCTGGGCGCGCAGCTGCTCGCCGAGGTCGGCGGCGGCCGCGTGCGGGAGGGGGTCGACGGCCCCGAGGTCGGCGCCACCCTCGTCGCCAAGCGGGACGCCGCCGACGCCGACCCCCTGTTCCGGCCCCTACCGCTCAGCCCCGACGTGATCCAGTTCCACCACGACGAGATCGCCGAGCTGCCGCGCGGGGCCACCCTGCTGGCCAGCAGCCCGGTGTACGCGCACCAGGCCTTCCGGGTGGGCCGGCGCGTCTACGGCCTGCAGTTCCACATCGAGACGACCCCCGAGATGGTCGCGGAGTGGGCCGAGCGGGACACCGTCGGCGTGGCCGCCAGCGGGCTGGACCGCGAGACCGTCTGCGCCCGCGCCGCGGCGGTGCACCCGGACCTCGAGGAGGCGTGGGCGCCGTTCGCCGGCCGCTTCGCCGACCTCGTCCGCAGCCGCGCCACGGCCGGGGCGGGGACGGCGTGACCGCCAGCAGCGCACCGGAGATCCCGCGCCGGGCCGTCGTCCGGCTGGTGCGCTTCGGCTTCCTCGACGGCGAGCGCGCTGCCCGCCTGCTGTCCGAGCCGGAGATGGGGCTGTGGGACCTCGGGCGCAACGAGCCCGCGGACCCCGAGGCCGGCCCGGTCGTCTCCGCGCTGGCCCGCACCGGCGACCCCGACCTCGCCGTCCGCTCGCTGCGCCGGCTGATCGAGTCGCTGGACCGGGCCGACCCCACGGGCGGCTCGGCCGCCGCGCTGCTGGCCCGGTTGCGCGGCTCGGCGCTGCTGCGCTCCCGGTTGCTGAGCGTGCTGGGTGCCAGCTCCGGCCTGGCCGACCACCTGGCCGCCCACCCCGGTGACTGGACCGTCCTCGACGGGGACGGCGACGGCATGTCCCGGGGCCCGACCCGGCCCACGCCCCAGGCGCTGGAGCGGCAGATGCTCGTCGCGGTCGGCGCCGACCCCGACGACCCGCCGTGGGGCGTGCGGCTGGGGAAGGCCGCGCCGGACGCGAGCCCCCAGCGGGTCGCCGACCTGCGGCTGGCCTACCGGCGGGCGGTGCTCTCCGTCGCCGGCCGCGACCTCGGCGAGGGCCTGGCCGCCGAGGACGTCGCGGCCGAGCTCGCCGACATCGCCGCCGCGGTGCTGACCGCCGGGCTGGCCGTCGCCGTCGCCGAGCAGCCCGCCGACGCCGCCGCCTGCCGGCTGGCGGTCGTCGCGCTGGGCAAGACCGGTGGCCGGGAGCTCAACTACGTCAGCGACGTCGACGTGGTCTTCGTGGCCGAGCCGGTCGGCCCCTCGGGGCAGGCGGGCGAGGAGGTCGACGCCGGGCCGGCGGTGAGGAGCGCGACCCGCGTCGCCGCGGCCCTCATGCGGGTCTGCCGCGAGGCGGCCTGGGAGGTCGACGCCGCGCTGAGGCCCGAGGGCAAGGCCGGTGCGCTGGTGCGCACGCTGGCCAACCACGCGGCCTACTACCGCAGCTGGGCCAGCACGTGGGAGTTCCAGGCGCTGCTGAAGATGCGCCCGGTCGCAGGCGACCCCGACCTCGGCCGGGCCTACGTCGAGGAGCTGTTCCCGATGGTCTGGCAGGCGGGGGAGCGCCCCGGCTTCGTCGCCGAGGTGCAGGCGATGCGCCGTCGGGTGCTGGAGAACATCCCGCCGGCGCAGATCGAGCGCGAGCTCAAGCTGGGCCGCGGCGGGCTGCGCGACGTCGAGTTCGCCGTCCAGCTGCTGCAGCTGGTGCACGGGCGGGCCGACGTGCGGCTGCGGGTCGGCGGCACGCTGCCGGCACTGCACGCACTGCGGGCCGGCGGCTACGTCGGCCGCGACGACGCCGACACCCTCATCGCCTCCTACCGGTTCCTGCGCACCGTCGAGCACCGGCTGCAGCTGCTGCGGCTGCGCCGCACGCACCTGCTGCCCACCGACGAGCAGCAGCTGCGCTGGCTGGCCCGGTCGCTGGGGTACAAGCCCGACCACCGCGGGGACGCCGTCGCCGTCCTCGACGCCGAGCTGTCGCTGCACACCCGCGAGGTGCGCCGGCTGCACGAGAAGCTCTTCTACCGGCCGCTGCTCTCGGCCGTGGCCAAGGTGCCGCCGGAGGCCGCGCAGCTGGGGTCGAAGGCGGCCGGCGACTGGCTGCGCGCGCTGGGCTTCGCCGACCCCGACGGCGCGCTGCGCCACATGGCCGCCCTCACCGGCGGGGTGTCGCGGTCGGCGTCGATGCAGAAGTACCTGCTGCCCGTGGTGCTGCAGACCCTCGCCGACTGCGCCGACCCCGACGCCGGGCTGCTGGCCTACCGCAAGGTCAGCGAGGCGCTCGGCGGCAACCAGTGGTACCTGCGGCTGCTGCGCGACGAGGGACAGGTCGCCGAGCGGCTGGCCGCGCTGCTGGGCTCGAGCCAGTACGTCGCCTCGCTGCTCACCCGCACCCCCGAGGCGCTGCGGATCCTCGCCGACGACGACGAGCTGCGCCCGCGCACCGCCGCCGCGCTCGCCGCGGCCTGGCGGCAGGCGGCCGGGCGGGCCGCGGACCCGACCGACGGCATCCGGGTGGTTCGTGGACTGCGCCGTTCCGAGCTGCTGCGGGTCGCCGCCGCGGACCTGCTGGGCATGCTCGACGTCGAGCAGGTCGGCCGGGCGCTGACCGACATCGCCGTCGCCACGCTGCAGGTCGGCCTGGACGTCGCGGTGCGGGCGCACGCCGCCGAGACCGGCACCGCACCCGGCGACCTCCCGACCGACATCGCCGTCATCGGCATGGGCCGGCTCGGCGGCGGGGAGATGGGCTACGGCTCGGACGCCGACGTGCTGTTCGTCCACCGGCCGCGGGCGGGCGCGGAGGAGGGCAGGGCCACGGCCGCGGCCAACGCCGTCGCGCACACGCTGCGCCGGCTGCTGGGTGAGCCGGCGCCCGACCCGGCCTTCGAGGTCGACGCCGACCTGCGCCCCGAGGGCCGGCAGGGCGCGCTGGTGCGCAGCCTGGACTCCTACCGCGAGTACTACGACCGCTGGATGTCGGTGTGGGAGGTGCAGGCGCTGCTGAGGGCCGAGCCCCTGGCCGGCGACGAGGCCCTCGGTGCAGCGTTCGTCGAGCTCGTCGACCCGATCCGCTACCCGGTCGACGGGATCTCGGCCGAGCAGGTCGCCGAGATCCGCCGGATCAAGGCCCGGGTCGAGCGGGAGCGGCTGCCGCGCGGCGCGGACCCGACCACGCACACCAAGCTGGGCCGCGGCGGGCTCGCCGACGTGGAGTGGACCGTCCAGCTGCTGCAGCTGCAGCACGCCGGCGACCACCCCGGGCTCCGGGTGACCTCGACGGTGGGGGCGCTGACCGCGCTGCGCGAGGACGGCCTGCTCGGCAGCGAGCACGCCGAGGCGCTGCAGCGCGCGTGGGAGCTGGCCACCCGGGCCCGCAACGCGGTCTTCCTCGTGCGCGGCCGGCCCAGCGACCAGCTGCCCCGGCCGGGGGTGGAGCTGGCCGGCGTCGCCCGGGCGAGCGGGTACGGCCCCGACGCCGACCCGGGCCAGTTCCTCGACGACTACCGGCGGGCCACCCGGCATGCCCGCAGCGTCGTCGAGCAGGTCTTCTACGGGCAACCCGCCTCCGGGTCCTGAGGCGGGCTGCGGCGCGAGCGTCCCTGCGGTGGTCGAGGGTCTGGATGCACGGCCCGGAGAGGGGGACGATCGGGGCAGGACCCACCGTCCGGGAGGAGAGCGCGATGTCGGACCCCGTCCACCGCTCGCCGGAGCGCTCGTCGAGCGCGGACACCATGTCGGTCGCCGAGAAGCTGGCTGCTGAGTGGGAGGCCCGCCACGACGTGGCCGCCCGTGGCCGGCGGGTCGACCCCGCCGCGGCGCTCCAGCGCTACCTGAGCCACAGCAAGTGCGAGGAGGAGCTGCACCACCGCGACCACCCGCACGCGCGGCGCACGGCCCGGGAGCGGAGCGCGGCCGAGCAGTTCGCGGCGGAGCACCCGCTCCTGGCGTCCTGGGTGCGCTGGGGCGAGGACCGGCGCTGACCGGGCAGCCGCTGCCGGGGGACGCGCGTGTGCGCGGGGTCCGGCCGGGGCAGGGGAGGGGCGTGTCGCAGCCCCGCCCCGTCAGCCCCGACGAGCCCGCCCCGACGTCGGAGCGCGGCGCCACCATCACGCCCTACCGGGACGGTCCGCTGATCGTCCGCGGGGACTTCCGCCTGCTCGACCAGGACGGCAACGAGATCGACCCGGGCCGCGAGACGATCGCGCTGTGCCGGTGCGGGAAGTCCGGCATCAAGCCGTTCTGCGACGGCTCGCACAAGCGCGCCGGGTTCTCCGCCCCGAGCGCGCCCAGCCGCCCGCGGCCGGCTGCCCGCATCCTGCGCGAGGCCCGGGAGGACGACGCCCCGCGCGCCGACACGGCCTAGCGGCTCAGCGTCCCTCGAACGTCCGGGCCATCCGCTCCTGCGCCTCGAGCGCCGCGCCGATCCGGGCCTGGACGGCGTCGAGTTGACCGATCACCTCGCTGGTCGCGTGGATGCCCGCCGATACAGACCCGGTGCTGGTCTGGATGCCGGTGATCTGTGAGGAGACCCGCTGCGTGGCCGCGGCCGTCTCCCGCGCGAGGTCCTTGACCTCCCCGGCGACGACGGCGAAGCCACGGCCCAGCTCACCGGCACGGGCGGCCTCGATCGTGGCGTTGAGCGCCAGCAGGTTGGTCTGGTCGGCGATCGAGGAGATGATCCGGATGACATCGCTGACGGAGGCCGACGCCTGGCTCAGCGCCTCCACCTCGGTGGTCATCGCCGAGGCCCGGGCGACGGCGTCCTCCGCGACCCGGCCGGCGTCCGCGGCGGCCTCCCGGAGCTGGGCGACGGTGTCGAGCAGGGCCCGCGCGTTCTCGGCGTCCAACTCGGTGCGCCGCAGCACCTCGATGCGCTGGGAGACCAGCTGCTGGACGTTGCGCAGAGCCGAGGCGCGGGACTCGGACAGGTCCACGGTCTCGGTGACGAAGAAGTCCATCGTCCCCACGACGCGCCCGTCGACCTCGATGGGGAAGCACACGCCGGAGCGGACGCCGGCCCGCTGGGCGGCCGGTGCGCGGACGCAGTCGGGGACGTCGGCGAGGTCACGGACGAAGACCAGGTCACGGGCCCGCCAGGCGCGCCCGGAGAGCCCGACGCCCTCGGCGAAGCTCGCGGCGAGGGTGACCCGCCGGAACTCCTCGCCGGCCGAGCCGGACTCGACGCCGAAGCGCAGCACGCGCTCCTCCTCGTCGAGCTCCCAGTAGGAGCCGTAGGCCCACCCGAACGCGGCGCGGACCGTGTCCAGGGCCGTCCGCACCGCCGCGCGCGGGTCCTTCGCCTGCCCGAGGCTCTTGGCCACCTCGGCCACGGCCACGCGGTCGTCGACGGCCTCGCGCAGGGCGACCGTGGCCACGGCCCCCTGCCGGGCGTGGGCGGCGACCCGGCTCAGCGACGTCCACTTCTGGCCGCGGGCGCCCAGGAACGGCAGCGGGAAGTCGGCGTAGAACTCCTGCAGCGCGACGAGCCGGTCGCCGGAGAGCACCGGCAGCCACGCCCCCTCCGGGGTGCCGAGGGCGGCGGCGGCCTCCCGGCGCCGGGCGGCGTCCGGCCCGCCGTCGCTGCTGGCGACGGCCACCCGGGTGGCGGTCGCCCGCCTCACCAGGACCGACGTCGCAGGCAGTGTCTCCGCGTTCCGCGGGTCTCGGGGCAGCTTCCCGGCCAGCCGGCCGAACTCGCCGTCGAGGCGGAACCCGCCGGAGGGCTCGGCCAGCCAGACCCCGGCGTAGGGCAGCTCCAGCGCCTCGCCGAGGGCCCGCACGACGCGCCGATGGGCGTCGGCCTCGCCGGTCACGCCGGCGTCGAGCGCCTCGAGCACGTGCTCGAGGGCCTCGCTGTCCCGGGGTGGCGGCCCCGTCGGCGCGGCGGCCTGCGGCGTGCGGGTGCTGCGGATCCTCATCGGCGTCCTCTCCTGGGCTCCGGCTCTGTCATCGGCAGCCGGACCGGAGAGTGCAGCCGGAGTGACCGTTCACGCAGCCAGTGGGCGCTCCCGGCGCAGGGCCGAGCGGCCGGCCTCCCAGGCACCGAGCAGGTGGCGGGCCGCCAGGCCGTCCATCGCCAGCGAGCACGCCGCCCCGAACAGGACATCGGCGGCGAGCGCGGGCTCCTCGGCCACCAGGGAGCCGCACATGTCGACCGAGGCGATCTGCTCGTGCACGGCGTCGGCCTCGACGTGCTCGTCGTAGAAGACCGTCGTCGTCCCGTCGTAGCCCAGCCGGCGCAGCCCCGCCGAGTAGCGGCGCGAGGGCTCGGAGGAGGTCATCTCCACGCAGGCCAGGTGCCCGAGCGCCGCGCCCCGCCAGCGCCGGTGCAGGCCGAACAGCGACATGGTGTTGACCGAGGCGAACGCGGCGGCCGGGGCGTCGTCCCACAGCGCGCCGTAGCCGGCGTCGAGACCGAGGTCGCGCATCATGCCGGCGAACAGCTGGCTGTGCATGCGCTCGGCCGACCCGCCGCCGTACTCGTCGGCCTGGATCTCCACCATCGCCGCCTTGGCCCGCCCCGACAGCCGGGGGACGGCGAAGGTGTGCGGGTCGGCCTCCTTGAGGTGGTACACCGAGCGCAGCGTGAGGTACTCGCGCCACTGCTCCAGCGAGCCGCTGCGTGACATGTACGACGACAGCGAGGGGCCGTCGTCGGCCGCGATGAGGGCGGTGAGCTGCCGGTCGACCGGCTCGTCGGTGACCTCGAGCTCGCCGACCAGCGCGCGCAGCGCCGCGGTGTGCGCCTGTTCCAGGTGGGCACGCAGCCGCAGCAGCTCCGGGTCCCACTCCCAGGTCTCGGCGACGCCGTCGAAGCCGCGGTAGTGAAGCTCGTAGCAGATCGCGAGGGCCAGCTGGAGGTCCTCGTCGGTGAGCGGGTCGGTCGCGGTGGCCGCGGTCCGCTCGGCGAGCTCGATGGTCGCGGCAGCGAGCGTGCCGCGGGTCAGGTCGGTGCAGAGGGCGGAGGTCAGGGGGCCCCGTGGCTCGGGCAGGCGCATGCGAGCGATCATGCCCACGGTCGGGGCATCCGAAGCACGGCAGGGGTGTGGTGTCCGTCCACGGGTAGAGGGGCTCCATGGAGTCCACCGCCAGGGGCCGCGTCGTCCTCGTCACCGGCGGCAGCGCCGGCATCGGCCGCAGCACCGTCACCAGGCTGGCCCGCGACGGAGCGCACGTGGTGACCTGCGCCCGCGGCGGCGAGCGGCTGGAGCAGGCCGTCGGCGCGCTGCCCGGGGTGAGCACGGTCGTCGCCGATGTCGCCGCCGCCGCGGACCGCGACCGGCTGCTCGACCGCGTCCTCGACGAGCACGGGCGGATCGACGCCGTCGTCCTCAACGCCGGGTTGGGCTGGGCGGGGCTGGTCGAGGACATGCCCGGGGACGCCGTGGAGCGGCTGATCGGGCTGAACCTGACCGGCGTCGTGGAGCTCACCCGGATCGCGCTGCCGCACCTGCTGAGCGCCGCGGCGCAGCGCGGCCGTGCCGACGTCGTCACGGTCGCCTCGGTGGCGGCGTGGTCGCAGGTGCCGCCGCTGACCGTCTACTCGGCGACCAAGGCCGGGGTGCAGGGCTTCGTGAAGGGGCTGCGGCGGGAGGTGACCGCCCGGGGCGTGCGGGTGCACACGGTCAACCCCGGGCCGGTGCAGACCGAGTGGCTGGCCCGCGGGCACGGCTCCCCGCCGGTGTCGGACGACGACGCCCGGGGCCGGCTCTCCCGCGGGATCAGCCCCGACCGGGTCGCCGGCCAGATCGCCGGCTGCCTGACCTCGCCGTGGTCGCGCACGGTCGCCGTCCCGCGGTGGATGGGGCTGGCCCGGCTGGGCGAGGTGCCGCCGGTCGATCGGGTGCTGGACCTGGTGCTCTCCCGCCAGGCCGACCGGATCCGCCGGGTGACCGCGCGGACGGTGGAACGGCGCACCGGCTGACCCGGCCGCGACCTTGACGCGGGGCTCCGGCCCGGCGACGGTGAGTTGCTCGCCCGGCCTCGAGGCCGTCACGTGCTGTTCATCTCCGACTACATACCGTCGGGTCGTGCCGGAACGGTCCGGCCCGTCCGCCTGGGGGAACCGATGCGACCCATCGTCCGCCGCGCCACCGTCGCGGCCACCGTGTCCACCACGATCGCCGGCCTCGTGGCCGCCGCGACCTCCGCCGCCGCTGAGCCGGGCCGGTCCGGCGACGCCCCGCACGGAGGCGAGCCGGTCGACGTGCAGCTGCTCGCCCTCAACGACCTCCACGGCGCCCTCGAGCCGCCGAGCGGGTCCGGCGGCCAGATCCGCACCGGTACCGACCCGGACGGCACGCCGGTCACCGTGCCGGCCGGTGGCTCCGCGTACCTGGCCACCCAGCTGGCCCAGCTCGCCGAGCAGCAGGAGGAGGACAACACGATCACCGTCGCCGCCGGCGACCTGATCGGTGCCTCGCCGCTGCTGTCGGCCGCGTTCCACGACGAGCCCACCATCGAGGCGCTCGGCCTGGCCGGGCTGGACTACGCCAGCGTCGGCAACCACGAGTTCGACGAGGGCGCCGACGAGCTGCTGCGCATCCAGGACGGCGGCTGCCACCCGGTCGACGGCTGCACCGACGGCACCCCCTACGAGGGTGCGGACTTCCAGTACCTGTCTGCCAACGCCTTCTGGACCCAGACCGGGGAGCCGCTGCTCGACCCGTACGCCGTCCACGAGGTGGACGGGGTCCGGATCGGGTTCATCGGCATGACCCTCGAGGGCACGGCCGACATCGTCACCCAGCAGGGCATCGCGGGGCTCGACTTCGCCGACGAGGTCGAGACGGCCGACCGGTACGCCTCCGAGCTGCAGGCCCAGGGCGTCGAGGCCATCGTCGTCCTGCTGCACGAGGGTGGGGCCCAGACCGGTGAGAACGCCTGGGACGTCGACGGCTGCAACGGGCTGACCGGGCCGATCGTCGACATCGCCACCGGGATGTCCGACGCCATCGACGTCGTCGTCAGCGGGCACACCCACCAGGCCTACAACTGCCGCATCGACCACAAGCTCGTCACCAGCGCGAGCTCCAACGGCCGCCTGGTCACCGACATCGACCTGCGGGTCGACCGGCAGACCGGGGACGTCATCGGGGCGACCGCCGACAACACCGTCGTCACCCGGGACCTGGCCGCGGACCCGGCGCAGACCGAGCTGATCGCCCGCTACCGCACCGCGCTCGGCCCGATCGCCAACGAGGTCGTCGGCCAGGCTGCGGCCGACATCACCCGCACCGCCGACGACACCGGGGAGACGCCGCTGGGCGACCTCATCGCCGACGCCCAGCTGGCCGACACCCGGGACGAGCAGGCCGTCGCGGCCTTCATGAACCCGGGCGGGGTCCGGGCCGATCTCGGCGCGGGGGACGTCACCTACGAGGAGGCCTTCACCGTCCAGCCGTTCGCCAACACGCTGGTGACGCTGGACCTGACCGGGGCCCAGCTCGACTGCCTGCTCGAGCAGCAGTACGTCGTCGACCGGGTGCTGCAGCCCTCGGCGACGGTCCGCTACACCGTGAGCCCCGACGCCCCTGCAGGCACGGCCGCCGACCCCTGCTCGGGCCAGCGGGTCGGCGACCTCGCCGTCGAGGGCACCCCCGTGGAGCCGACCGCGGTCTACCGCGTCACGGTGAACGGCTTCCTCGCCGACGGTGGCGACGGCTTCACGGTGCTCCGGGAGGGCACGAACCGGGTGACCACCTCGATCGACCTCGACGCCTTCGTCGCCTACCTGGGCGCGAACTCGCCCGTCGCACCGCCGGCCACCGACCGGATCACGCTCGCCGGCTGACGCCGGCAGCACCTGCACGCCACGGCGGCGGCTCCCCCGCGGGAGCCGCCGCCGTGGTGTCCGCGGCCCGTGATCCGGGACCGGCGTGTTCAGGACGCGGGCGGGCTGGGCAGGGCAGGGGAGCCCACCGACCCCGACCGGGAGGACGCCGAGACCGTGCGCCACCTCCGCGCCACCGCTGCCGCTGTCCCTCTGCTCGCCCTCACCGCCTGCGCGTCCCCGGCGACCGGCCCGACCCCCCAGGCGGTCGGCGTCTCGCTCGCCGGGCAGGCCGTCGCCGCGCCCCCACCGGAGGACGACGCGGACTCCTGCACCAGCGTCGCCGGCTACCGGGTCGCCTTCCCGGCCGACTGGGCGACCAACGCCGACGGCGTGCTGCCGGCCTGCAGCTGGTTCGGACCCGGTGAGGACGTCGTCGTCCCCGAGGCCTCCGACGCGCGGACCGCACCCGTGACCCTGCAGGTCGTCGACGCGCCCCTCGCGCAGGTCGCCGTGCCGATGCCGGACGAGGTGGCGCGCACCGAGCCCGAGGTGGGCGGCCGGCCGGCGGTGCGCACCGAGCAGGTGACGACCGTGGGCCTGTACCCCGAGGGCACCCGCATCACGACGTGGGCGCTGGACCTCGACGGCCGCACTCTGGTCGCCGACACCGTCGAGCTGCCCGGCGGGGACCACGAGCGCGCGGTCGCCGTCCTCTACGGGATGGTGCAGACCCTGGAGCCGACCGCCGGCTGACCTCTCCTCGCCAGCGGTGCGAGGCGATTCCCACCGTGCGACGTCCCGCGGTCGCGCGCTGGTGGACGCGTCCGGTCCGGGAAGTGTCCACCAGCGCGCACCCGCGTCGGGGGTCAGCTGCTGATGGCGATCCGCCGCGGCTTGGCCTGCGCGGACTTCGGGACGTGCACCGTCAGCACGCCGTCGTGCAGCTGCGCGCTGACGTTGTCGGCGTCGACGTCGCCCGGCAGGGTCACCGAGTAGTGGAAGCGCCCGACCCGGCGGGTGCGCCGGTGCAGGATGCCCTTGCGCTCCTTCTCCTCGATGTCGCCGGAGACCGTCAGCCGGCGGTCGTCGAGCTGGATGTCGACGTCCTCGCGCGCCACGCCGGGGAGGTCGATCTCGACGGTGTAGGCGTCGTCGGTCTCCTCCACGTCGGCCAGCGGGGACCACTGCTCCAGGGCGCCGCTCAGCCCGGACTGCCACAGCGTGTTCACCCGCTCGTAGAGCTCGTCCAGCTCGCGGAGGGGATCCCACCGCACGGCGGAGCGGGACGGGGAACGGACGGGGAGCGTCATGGTGCGTCCTCCTCTCGAGGTCTCGTCGTCGTGTCCGACACCCTGGTGAACTTACAGTGGCCGCTGGAGATTCCCGGGCGGAGCGCGTCACCGACATCTAGCCGACGCGCGCTCCGGCCGCGATCATCGTCGGGTGGCTGCCCCCGCCGGCGTGTCCGCCGACCACTCGACGACGACCACGACGGACGTCCCCTGCCCGACCCTGGTCGGGCAGAGCGTGGTGGTGGAGCCGGACGCCGTCCGGATCCTGGACCGCCGCGTCTTCCCCTTCGCACGGACCTGGGTGACCTGCCGCAGCCACGAGGACGTGGCCCGGGTGATCGAGGACATGGTCACCCAGAGCCTGGGTCCGCTGTTCGCGGCGGCCGGCGGGATGACGCTCGCTGCCCGGGAGGCCGACCGGCTCCCCACGGCACGGGCCCGTCGCGACCTCGTGACGGCGGCCGGCCACCGGCTGGTGTCCACCCGACCGACGAACAACGGCATCCGGGGCGTCGTCGCCGAGCTGCTGGCGGTCGGTACGGCTGCGGTGGACGCCGGGGAGCTGCCGGGGCCCGCCGTCGAGCGGGCCGCCCGGGCGGTCTCGGAGCGGCACCGGGCCGGCCACCGGCGCCTCGGGGAGCACGCCGCCGCGCTGATCCCGGACGGCGCCACGGTCCTCACCCACTGCTGGGCGGAGTCCTACCTCACCGAGACCGTCGCGGCGGTGCTGCGCTCGGGCAAGCGCATCGACGCCGTGTGCACCGAGACGCGGCCCTACCTGCAGGGCGCCCGCCTGACGGCGGAGAGCCTGGCGGAGATGGGCGTCCCCACGCGGCTGGTCACCGACGGCATGCCCGCGCACCTCATGAGCCGGGGCGACGTCACCACCTTCGTGACCGGCGCCGACCGCGTCACCATGGACGGCTCCGTCGTGAACAAGATCGGCACCCTGCAGATCGCGGTCGCCGCGCACACCTTCGGGGTGCCGTACCTGGCGCTCGTCCAGGCCCCGGACCGGCAGGCGCCGGACGCGTCCGCCGTCGAGCTCGAGGACCGGGACGGGCGCGAGGTGCTGCAGTGCCTCGGCTCCCGCACGGCGTCCGAGCTCGTCACCGGCGTCTACCCCGCCTTCGACGTCACCCCGCCGCGGTTCGTCAGCGTCGTGGTCACCGACCGCGGGCGGTTCGCCCCGTCCGACCTGGCCTCCTACTTCGCCGCATGAGGGCAGCCGCGACACGTGCGGAGGTGGTCGACCAGCTCGTCGAGGTGGGCCGCCTGGCGGTGGAGCGCGGGCTGGTGCTGGCCAGCGGCGGCAACCTCTCCGCCCGGCTGCCGGGGGGAACCGAGTTCGTGGTGACCGCGGCCGGCACGTGGCTGGACCGGCTGACCCCCGCGGACTTCAGCGTGGTGACCCTGGACGGCGAGGTCACCGCCGGGGCCGAGCGGCCGTCGAGCGAGTGGAAGCTCCACCAGCGCACCTACCGCGCCCGCCCGGACGTGCACGCCGTCGTCCACCTGCACCCCCAGCACGCCGTCCTGGTCGACGCCCTCGGCCACCGGATCCGGCTGATCACCCTCGACCACGCCGTCTACGTGCGGTCGGTCGGCACCGTCCCGTACTCCCCGAACGGCTCCGACGAGCTCGCCGACGGTGCCGCCGCGCAGGCGCGGCAGCACGACTGCATCGTGCTGTCCCACCACGGTTGCTCGGCGCTGGGGCCGGACGTCGGCATGGCCTTCCGGCGGGCGCTGAACCTGGAGGAGGCGGCCACGGCCACCTACCGCGCCCTGCTGCTCGGCGACACGAGCTGCACCTTCCCGCCGGAGGCCCTCGGCGGCCTCCGCCACGACCCGCCGCAACCCCGTAACCGACCGCGAGGAGCCCCCGTGGACTGGAAGCTGGAGGTCGTCGTCGTCCCCGTGACCGACGTCGACCGCGCCAAGGCGTTCTACGCGGACCGGCTCGGTTTCCCGGTGGACACCGACCACCGGGCGGGCGACTCCTTCCGGGTCGTCCAGGTGACCCCGCCGGGGTCGGCCTGCTCGATCGTCTTCGGCCAGGGCCTGCCGCAGGGCGCACCGGGATCGATGAAGGGCAGCCAGTTCGTCGTCGCGGACATCCACGCGGCGGCCGAGCACCTCGAGCGGGCAGGTGTCGACAGCAGCGGCGTCGTGCACTTCGAGGACGGCCGGATGGCGCCGGGCCCGGACCCGCAGGACACGGACTTCGCGTCCTTCGTCTTCTTCGACGACCCCGACGGCAACACCTGGTCGGTCCAGCAGGGCCGGCGGGCTACCGGCTGAGCGCCTGCTCGAGGTGGTCGCGCAGGACGACGGCGTTGTTGTGCTCGCGGTCCCGGGCGGCGTAGAGCAGGACGATGTCGCCCTCGGCGGCGGCGGCCCGCAGCGGCGCCCAGGTCTCGGGGGAGGCGTCGAGCTCGGCGACGTACCGGCGGCGGAACTCCTCCCACCGGGCCGGGTCGTGGCCGAACCACCGGCGCAGCTCGTCGCTGGGAGCGGCGTCGCGGAGCCAGCCGTCCAGGGCCAGAGCGTCCCGGGCGACCCCGCGCGGCCACAACCGGTCGACGAGGAACCGGGCTCCCGGGACGCCGGGGTCGAGCTCGTGCACCCGCACGATCCGGATCACCGTGGTGCGCCCGGGCCGGTCAGCCGCGGACGGCGTCGAGGTAGTCGGGGTAACCGGCGACGACGTCCTCGATCTCGACGATGTCGGGGAAGTCGGCCGCGTCCTGGTGGCCGAGGAGATAGCGGACGGTCCGCCGGACCAGCTCCTCGTCGTCCACCTCCAGGCCGAGCTCCTCGCGGAGCCCGGGGCTGAGCCGGAACCAGGACTCGATCTCCTCACCGTCGCCGCGCAGCCGCACGACGAACTCGGACTCGCCCTGTGCCTCGATCTCGAAGGGGTCGGTCATGTGCGTCGCCTACCCCGTGGCGAGGCCGGATCACCGCGCCGGCGCGGGCGCTGCGACACGCCGCGCCAGAGGGCAAGCTCGGGACATGACCGACACCTCCGGACCGCCGTTCCGCGCCGACCACGTCGGCAGCCTCCTGCGCCCGCAGGGCCTGCTCGAGGCCCGGGCCCGCTTCGCCGCCGGGGAGATCGACGCGGCCGAGCTGCGTGGCGTCGAGGACGAGGCAATCGCCGACGTCGTCCGCATGCAGGGGGACGTCGGCCTGCGCACCGCCACCGACGGCGAGTTCCGCCGCGCCTCGTGGCACATGGACTTCATCTACGCCATCGGCGGCATCAGCAAGGTGACCGGCGAGGACATCGTCGTCCACTTCAAGAACGCCGACGGGACCATCGACTTCACGCCAGCGGGCCTGCACGTCGACGGGCCGCTGTCGATCGACGAGCCCATCTTCGCCGCGGACTTCGCGTACCTGCAGGGGCAGGTCGCGGGCACGCAGACGGCGAAGCTCACGATCCCCTCGCCCTCGATGGTGCACTACCGCGGCGGCGCCGCGGCGATCGACCCGGCCGTCTACCCCGACGAGGACGCCTTCTGGGACGCGCTGTCGGCGGCCTACGCCCAGCAGGTGCGGGGCATCGCCGCGCAGAGCTGCACCTACCTGCAGCTGGACGACACCAGCCTGGCCTATCTCAACGACCCCGCGCAGCGCGCCGAGCTGGCCGCGCAGGGGCGCGACGCCGAGCACCAGCACGAGCGCTACATCCGGCAGATCAACGCCGCGCTGGCCGGCCGCCCGGAGGGGCTGACGGTGACCACCCACATGTGCCGGGGCAACTTCCGCTCCTCGTGGGTGGCCGAGGGCGGGTACGACTTCGTCGCCGAGGCGCTGTTCGGCGGCCTGGAGGTCGACGGCTTCTTCCTCGAGTACGACGACGCCCGCTCCGGTGGCTTCGAGCCGCTGCGCTTCGTGCCGCCGGGCAAGCGCGTCGTCCTGGGCCTGATCACCACCAAGCGCCCGGACCTGGAGAGCAAGGACGACCTCAAGCGGCGCATCGACGAGGCCGCGCGGTACGTGCCGCTGGAGCAGCTGGCGCTGTCCCCGCAGTGCGGCTTCTCCTCGACCGTGGAGGGCAACGCCCTGACCCGGGACGAGCAGATCGCCAAGCTGGCGCTCGTCGTCGAGACCGCCCAGGAGGTCTGGGGATGAAGGACCCCCTGCCCCCACCGCTCGCAGGCTCGCGACGGGCCCCTGCAGGGGGCCGTTCCAGTACGTCGCCCGGCTCGCGGTGGGGGCGAGGGGGTCCTCGATCACGGGCGGGTCACGACCCGGCCTCCTGCTGGTGGGGCGGCGGAGGGCTTGACATGCTCCCTGCGTCCACAGGACGGCGTCGTCCGGACGCTGTCTGCGCACGCAGGGAGGGGCGACCGTGTCCACCACCGTCAGCAGGCCCGACACCGACGGAGGACCCCCGGGAGGCGGCGGCCGCCGCCGTCCGTCACTGAAGACCGTCCTCGTCTGGACGGCGGTGGCCGTCGTCGGCGCCGTCGCCTGGACGGTGCTCGCGCTGGCCCGCGGGGAGACCGTCTCGGCCCTCTGGATCCTGTTCGCCGCGCTCTGCTCGTACGCCATCGCGTACCGCTTCTACGCGAAGTTCATCGCGCGCCGCGTGCTGGGGGTCGACGACCGGCGGGCCACCCCGGCCGAGCGGCTGCACAACGGCATCGACTTCGACGTCACCGACCGGCGGGTGCTGTTCGGGCACCACTTCGCCGCGATCGCCGGTGCCGGCCCGCTGGTCGGGCCGGTGCTCGCCGCGCAGATGGGCTACCTGCCCGGCACCATCTGGATCATCGTCGGTGTCATCTTCGCCGGTGCGGTGCAGGACATGACCGTCCTGTTCTTCTCGATGCGCCGCAACGGCAAGAGCCTCGGCCAGATGGTCCGCGAGGAGATCGGGATCGTCGGCGGCATCGCGGCGCTCATCGCCGTCTTCGCCATCATGATCATCATCCTGGCCGTGCTCGCGCTGATCGTGGTGAACGCGCTCGCCGAGTCGCCCTGGGGCGTGTTCTCCATCGCGCTGACCATCCCGA
This sequence comes from Geodermatophilus sp. URMC 65, assembly GCF_053502545.1. Lineage (NCBI taxonomy): Bacteria > Bacillati > Actinomycetota > Actinomycetes > Geodermatophilales > Geodermatophilaceae > Geodermatophilus > Geodermatophilus sp. URMC 65. Next base: position 408,862 of record NZ_CP199954.1, on the reverse strand, counting down.
TCGCCCTGTTCATGGGCGTCTACCTGCGCACCATCCGCCCGGGCCGCGTCCTGGAGGCCACCGCCATCGGCGTCGTCCTGCTGCTGGCCGCGGTCATCGGCGGCGGCCTGATCGACGACACCGGGCTCGGCGAGGCGCTGACGCTGTCGAAGGAGTGGCTGGTCCTCGCGCTCGTCGTCTACGGGTTCGTGGCCTCGGTGCTGCCGGTGTGGCTGCTGCTCACTCCGCGCGACTACCTGTCGACCTTCATGAAGGTCGGCGTCATCGTCCTGCTCGCCATCGGCCTGCTGCTGGCCCGGCCGGTGCTGCAGGCCGACGCGGTCACCGACTTCGCCCGGGAGGGCACCGGTCCGGTCTTCGCCGGGTCGCTGTTCCCGTTCGTGTTCATCACCATCGCCTGCGGCGCGCTGTCGGGCTTCCACGCCCTGATCTCCTCAGGGACGACGCCGAAGATGGTGGCCAAGGAGAGCCAGGTCCGCCTCATCGGCTACGGCGGCATGCTGATGGAGTCCTTCGTCGCCATCAGCGCGCTCATCGCCGCCGTCGTGATCGACCAGGGGCTCTACTTCGCGATGAACAGCCCGGCCGGGGCCACCGGCGGCACCGTGGAGAGCGCGGCCGCCTACGTGAACGGCCTCGGCTTCGACACCACAGCGCAGGACCTGGCCGCGGCCTCCGCGGCGGTCCAGGAACCGAGCCTGGTCTCCCGCACGGGTGGCGCGCCCACCCTCGCCGTCGGCATCGCGAACATCCTGTCCGACGCGTTCGGCGCGGGCATGGCCGCGTTCTGGTACCACTTCGCGATCATGTTCGAGGCGCTGTTCATCCTCACCGCCGTCGACGCCGGCACCCGGGTGGGCCGGTTCATGCTGCAGGACACGATCGGCAACGTCTGGAAGCGCTTCGGGGACCTGTCGTGGCGGCCCGGCAACATCATGGCCAGCGCCGCGGTGGTCGCGCTGTGGGGCTACATCCTGTACGTCGGGGTCACCGACCCGCTGGGCGGCGTGAACCAGCTCTTCCCGCTGTTCGGCATCGCCAACCAGCTGCTGGCCGCCATCGCCCTGACCCTGGTCACGGTGCTGCTGATCAAGCACGGTAAGGCGAAGTACGCCTGGGTGACCGGCGTCCCGCTGGCGTGGGACCTCGTGGTCACCATGACGGCGAGCTTCCAGAAGGTGTTCTCGTCCGACCCGGCGGTGGGCTACTTCGCGCAGCGTCAGCGGTACGCCGACGCCGAGGCGGCAGGGGAGCTCCTGGCGCCGGCGCAGAACGCCGACCAGATGGACCGGATCATCTACAACTCGACCCTGAACGGTGTGTTGCAGGCGGTCTTCGCGGTGCTCGTCCTCGTCGTGATCGTCAACGCGGTGATCGTGATCGCCCGGGCCCTGCGGACCGGCGGGCCGGTGCCCACCACCGAGGAGCCGGCGGTGCCGTCGTCGATCGTCGAGCCCTCCGGGCTGTTCGCGACCGCGGAGGAGAAGCGCGCCATGGCCGAGCAGGAGCGCCTGGTCGGCGCGGGCGCGCGGGGCCACGGCACCTTCACGGAGGAGGGTCCGTCCCGGTGAGCGGGGGGATGGCCACCGCCGTCCGGTCGGCCACCGGCCGTGCCTGGCACGGGGTGCGCTGGTACCTGCGGGAGTGGAGCGGCGAGGCCCGCTGGGACGACTATCTGCGGCACTGCGCCGAACACGGGCACCAGCCGATGACCCGGCGCGAGTTCGAGCGGCGCCGCGCCGACGAGCGGGAGCGCAACCCGGTCAGCCGCTGCTGCTGAGTCCGGGCACGGACGCGGCCCCGGCCCCCTCCCAGGGGACCGGGGCCGCGGTCCGTGTGCGAGGACCCGGCTCGCCCGTCACGGGAGACCCGCGGCGTCACACCCGTGTGCGGGGGCCGTCCACCCGGGGACCCGGGCTGCCGAGATCGAGGGCACGTTGCCGTGGCCCCGCGGGCCCGTCCGAGAGGTGGCACCCGTGTCCGTGCCCTCGTCGTCCCCCCGTCGTGATCGCCGCACCGGGCTGCGCACCGGCATGTCCCTGCTCGCCAGTGCGGCCGCCGACCTCGGAGTCGGTACCGAACCCGAGGTCCGCGTGCTGGGGGACGGCCGGCTCTGGCTCGACGAGCTCGGGACCGCGGTGACCGCGGCCGACGTCTACCAGGCCGCCCGCGGTCTGGTCGCCGCCCAGCTCGACGCCATCGCCGACGTCTCGGGCCGGCCGGTGGAGGACCACGCGCTCGCCTGGCTGGTGACCCTGCAGAGCAACGAGGTCATGGTCGGTCTCGAGGACCTCGACCTGGAGGACGACGCAGCCTGAAAGAGGACCTCCCTGCCCCCCGCCACTCGCAGGCTCGCGACGGACCCTGCAGGGAGGCCGCCCCTTCCCCCCACGCCTCGTAGAGGGACCCCGTCCTCCCCACCCCGCGCGAGCTCGGGCGGCGCCCTGGACGGGGCCTGGAGGGACCCTGCAGGGGGTCGGTGCGAGCCTCTGGACGGGGCCCGGCGTGGCTCAGCCGGCCGCCGGTGCGGGCTCGGGCCGGGGTTCCTCGGCGGGACCCTGCTCCGCCGGCCGGCGCCGCAGCGAGACCCCGCGCAGCGCCAGCGCAGCGGCCGGCGGCAGGACGGCGAGCGTCGGCAGCACGTAGCGGAAGTCGAACGAGGCGGTCGCCGCCGGACCGGCCATGAGGGTGAGCCCGACCAGCGCCAGCAGCGCCGGGTCCAGCCGGTCCCGCCAGTCGCGCCGGCGCAGGAACAGCGCACCCAGGCCCACCAGCATGCACACGCCGAGCACCGGACCGGGGGTGTAGAAGTACCGCTGGTAGGAGCGCAGGTCGCCGACCATCTCCTCGTCGTAGCCGTACGGCCCGGGGGCGAGCACCGGTCTGCAGTCGTACTGCTCCACCGGTTCCGGGTACGGGAACGCCCACCAGGTCGGGCAGGTGTCCTGCGGGCCGGAGACCCGGCCCGGCTCGACGTAGTGCACGGTCTCGGAGAGCAGCTGGCGCAGGTAGTCCCACGGCTGCCCCGTGATGGCGATGGTGGCGAACTCCGCGAGGTCCTCCTCCGACCACACCCGCTCGCCGTCCACCACGGCGTTGGCCGGGCTGTCGGCGAACCAGACGAACTGGTCGCCGGGGCGGCGCTCTTCCGGCGGCAGCGTCGGGCACAGGGGCTGCAACCGCTCGGGCACGTCCAGCTCCGCGCACTGGACGAAGGTGGCGACCCGCCCGTAGAGGAAGTGGCCGGTGTAGTCGGTCAGCCCGAACGAGCCGTGCACGCTGCCGAACCAGGCCGCGTAGGGCAGGAGCACCGCCGCGACACCGCCGAGGAAGGCGACGACCGCCGGCCAGCGCAGCGTCCGGACCAGCAACCGCACGACCAGGTAGACGAACACGACGCCCACGAGGAAGAGCCCCACCGTGCGGGTGAGCGTCAGCAGGCCCAGGACGACACCGACCGCCGCGACCAGCAGGGGTCCCGGCCGCTCGCGGACCAGCAGGAGCACCAGCGCGACGGCCATGAGGAACACGAAGAGCGTCTCGGCCAGGATGAAGTGCTCGATGTTCAGCAGGTAGGCGTCGAAGGCCAGTGGCAGGACGGCGAGCACGCTCATCCAGCGGGCGACGCCGCGGCGCTGCAGCAGCGCGTAGCCCAGCACGATGACGGCCAGGCCGAGCACGTGCTGGACGATCGCCACCTCGCGGAACGTGGTGACCGGGTTGAGCAGGGCCAGGAAGGCCGAGTAGCCCCACGGCCGGTCGACGGCGGGCTCGACCCACTCGGCCCGGTCCACGTAGGTGCCCGAGTCGGGGAACCACAGCGCCGTCGAGTACGCCGCGGTCACGTAGCCGCGTGCGATGGCGGCGAGGACCAGCACGACGAGGAAGACGGCGTGCCGGCGGGCCGACCGGAGCGCGCGGGCCGCCAGGCCCGGGCGGGCGGCGTCGGCTGACGCGGATGCGGACGCGCCCGCCGCCGGCGCGGGGTCCTCGAGGGACTCCGGCCGGCGACGGGCGCCTGGTGCCTGCGTCACGCCGCGGTGGGGCGGGGACTCCCGTGGTCGTCCGCCGTGGCGTCCGTGCGCTGCGACGAGACCTCCTCGTGGTAGTCCTCTTCCACGTTGACGTCCCAGATGTCGTGGTGCGTGCCGTCGGCGATGTTCTGCACGGTGAGCATGGCCGTGAGCATCGAGTGGTCCTGGTTGTTGTAGCGGAACATGCCGTTGCGCCCGACCGGGTGCAGGTTCGGCGTGTTCTCCTCCATCCAGCGCCGGATGACCTCGACGTTCTCCTTGTACCCGGCGTCGTAGAACGGGTAGGCCTTCGGCATCCGGACGACGAAGCCGCGCTCGACGTCGGAGGCCTTGGCCAGCCCGAGCTGCTCCAGCTCGCGGGCACCCTGGGCGATGAGGTCCTCGTCGGACCGGTTCCAGGTGTCGTCGCCGACGTTGACGAAGAACTCCAGGCCCAGGCAGGTGCGCCCGTCCTTGACCAGGTACGGCGACCAGGAGCCGAAGTTCTGGATCCGGCCGACCTGGACGTCGGGGGAGTGGATGTAGATCCAGTTGTCGGGGAAGCCGGCCTCGACCGGGAGCACGAGCGCGACGGTGAGGAAGTCGCGGTACTTCAGGGCGTCGGCCGCCGCCAGCACCTCCGCCGGGGGCTTCGGGTCGAGGGCGTTCACCAGCGAGGAGAACGGCATCGAGCTGATGAAGTGGTCGGCCTCGTAGCGCTTCTCGGCGCCGATGTCGCTCCGGCTGGGCTCGGGCGCGCCCGCGCCGGCGCCGTAGCCGCCGGTGACCACCGTGGTCAGACCGGTGACCCCGCGGCCGGGCTCCCAGTGCACGGTGCGGACCTTCTCCTCCATGACCACCGTGCCGCCGCGCTCCTGCACCTTGCGCGCGGCGGTCTCCCACATCATCCCGGGCCCGTACTTCGGGTACTGGAACTCCTCGATGAGGGAGGTGATCTCCTTCTGGTTGCGCTTGGGGGTCAGCGCGTTGACCACCGCACCGACCAGGGACAGGTTCTTGATCCGCTGGGCAGCGAAGTCGGCCGGCAGCTGGTCGACCGGGACGCCCCAGAGCTTCTCGTTGTAGGTCTTGAAGAAGTGCTGGTAGAGGCGCTTGCCGAAGCGGGCGACGATCCAGCCCTCCAGGGTGTCCTGGTTCTTCGGCGGGCGGATCCGCGCCCACAGGTAGGACGCCACGCACCGCACGGCCTCGACCGGGCCGAGGTTGCCCAGGGCGTTGCTGGCCTTGAGCGGGTAGTCGTAGAGCTTGCCGTCGTAGAAGATCCGGCTCATCCGCGGCCGGAGCAGGAAGTCCTCGTCGGGGAGGATCTCGTGCCAGAGGGCCTCGACCTCGGGCACCTTGGTGAAGAAGCGGTGGCCGCCGATGTCGAAGCGCCAGCCCTCCCGCTCGGCGGTGCGGCTGATGCCGCCCACCATCGAGTCACCCTCCAGCACGGTGACCGGAACCTGGCGACGGACCAACTCGTAGGCGGCGGTCAGCCCCGCGGGTCCGGCGCCGATCACCGCCACACTGGTGCGGTTGCCGTCGGTGGTCATGAACTCTCGCCTTCTCGCTGTTGGACCCACGACGACGCGGTCTGGACGGCCCCGACCGTTCCGGACGTCCCCGTCCCATGGGAATGGCACATTCGCCTTGCACGGTACCGGGGTGGTGCCCACGCCGGCCGAGCCGCCTTCCGACCGCTGGACGCACCGCGGCCCCCGTCCTCGGGTCGAGGACGGGGGCCGCGGAGCGTCCGCCGAGGTCAAATGTCGTAGTACATCGCGAACTCGTGCGGGTGCGGGCGCAGGCGGATCGGGTCGATCTCGTTCTCCCGCTTGTACTCGATCCACGTCTCGATCAGGTCGGGGGTGAACACCCCGCCGTCGATGAGGTACTCGTGGTCGACCTCGAGCCGGTCGAGGACGGCGTCCAGCGAGGCCGGGACCTTCTCGATGCCCAGGGCCTCCTCGGGCGGCAGTTCGTAGAGGTCCTTGTCGACCGGGGCCGGCGGCTCGATCTTGTTCTTCACGCCGTCGAGACCGGCCATCAGCATCGCCGAGAAGGCGAGGTAGGGGTTGGCCGACGGGTCGGGCACCCGGAACTCGATGCGCTTGGCCTTGGGGCTGTCACCGGAGATCGGGATGCGGGTGCACGCCGAGCGGTTGCGGGCCGAGTACACCAGGTTGATCGGTGCCTCGTAGCCCGGCACCAGCCGGTGGTAGCTGTTCACCGTCGGGTTGGTGAAGGCCAGCAGGGACGGCGCATGGGCGAGCAGTCCACCGATGTAGTGCCGTGCCATGTCGGACAGCCCCGCATAGCCGGTCTCGGCGTGGAACAGCGGCTCGCCGTCCTTCCAGAGGCTCTGGTGGCAGTGCATGCCGGAACCGTTGTCACCGAACAGCGGCTTGGGCATGAACGTGACGCTCTTGCCCTCGGCCCAGGCGGTGTTCTTGATGATGTACTTGAACAGCATCAGGCTGTCGGCCGAGCGGAGCAGCGTGTCGAACTTGTAGTTGATCTCGGCCTGACCGCCGGTGCCGACCTCGTGGTGCCCGCGCTCGAGCTCGAGGCCCGCCGCGATGAGGTTGGTCATCATCGTCGAGCGCAGGTCGCTCTGGTGGTCGTAGGGCTCGACCGGGAAGTAGCCGCCCTTGGGCCGGGTCTTGTAGCCCAGGTTCGGGCCGCCGTTCTCGCCGGTCAGGGAACCCGAGTTCCACGAGCCCTCGACCGCGTCGATGTGGTAGTAGCCCTCGTTGATGCCGGTACCGTGCCGGATCGAGTCGAAGACGTAGAACTCCGCCTCGGCGCCGAAGTAGGCGGTGTCGGCGATCCCGCTGGAGGCGAGGTACGCCTCGGCCTTCTTCGCCACGTTCCGCGGATCGCGGCTGTAGGCCTCGCGCGTGATCGGGTCGTGGATGAAGAAGTTGACGTTCAGCGTCTTGTGCCGGCGGAACGGGTCGAGGAAGGCGCTGTTGGCGTCCGGCAGCAGCAGCATGTCGGACTCGTTGATCGCCTGGAAGCCGCGGATCGAGGAGCCGTCGAACCCCAGACCATCGGAGAACGTGTCCTCCCCGAAGGTCGACGCGGGGATCGTGAAGTGCTGCATGACGCCGGGCAGGTCGCAGAAGCGGACGTCGACGAACTCGACGTCGTTGTCGCGGATGTAGGCGGCGACCTCGTCGGGACTGGTGAACATCGATCCTCCGGGTTGTGGCGGACAGCCGGTGCCGAACGTACGAGCGGGCGGTTGCCCTCGGGTGTCTCGGGTGTTTCGAGCCGGTAACAACGCCCCACGGCGTGTCGCCGTCGGCGTGGCCGCCGGTCAGGCGGGCAGTCTGCGAGCGCGTCCTACGCTGAGGTCCATGGTCCGGGACGCGCAGCCACCCTCTCAAGAGCGTCCGCGGGGCGCCGCACTGGGACTGCCCGCCGAGGGAGCCGGCTCGCTGGCCACGTTCAGCAGCCGGATCGGCGCCTTCCTCGTCGACGCCGTGGCCGCGGCGCTGATCGCGGGCCTGTTCACCGCACCCTCGCTGCCCGGCAACTGGAGCCTGCTGCCGTTCGGGCTGATCACCGTCGTCACGCTCGTCGCCTTCGGGCAGACGCCCGGGATGCGACTGCTCGGCCTGCGGCTCGCGCACCCGCGGGCGGGGGAGCGGCTGGCGCTGTGGCGGGCCGTCGTCCGGACGGCGCTGCTCATGCTGCTGGTACCCGCGCTCGTGGTGGACGCCGACGGCCGCGGGCTGCACGACCGGCTGACCGACACCGCCGTCGTCCGCGACGCGTGATCATCCGTCGGGAGCGGCCGGCCGACTCCGCCGCCGTCCACGCGCTGCACGCCGCCGCCTTCCGGCCGCCCGGCGCGCGGCCCGACGCCGACGTCGTCGAGGCCCGGCTGACCGACGAGCTGCGTGAGGACGCCGGCTTCCTGCCGCACCTGTCCCTCGTCGCCACGGACGGCGGCGCGGTGGTCGGGCACGTGATCGCCACCCGTGGCTGGCTGGAACCTCTCGGCGTCCCGGCGCTCGGGCTGGGTCCGCTCGGTGTCCTCCCCTCAGCGCAGGGCAGGGGCGTGGGCACCGTGCTGGTGCACGCGCTGCTCGCCGTGGCCGAGGCGGCCGACGAGCAGCTGGTCGCGCTGCTCGGGGCGCCGGGCTACTACCGGCGGTTCGGCTTCGTCGCGGCCGCCACCGTGGGGGTGGCCGCGCCCGACCCGGCGTGGGGCGACCACTTCCAGGCCCGATGGCTCGGCGATCGGCGCACAGAGGGCACGTTCCGGTACGCGGAGCCCTTCCGCCGGCTCTGATGCACAACCACCCTGCCCCGCACCGCACGCCCCCCGGGGCCCCGGCGCGAGCCGGCTAGTGATGGGGAGGAGCGGGTCCTTCCACCTGGAGGGAGCCCGTCCGGGGTTACCGCCGGCGGACCTGGCGCTGGCTGACGGTCATCTGGCGACCGCCGGGCAGCGGGCCGCCGGGCACCGGCATCCGCGAGCCGCCGAGCGCGGCGACCCGCTTGCGCAGGGCGTTGAGCTGCCCGCCGTCGAGGTTGCGCGGCAGCTTCATCACGTGGGCGCTGAGCTTGCGCAGCGGCACCTGACCCTCCTCGTCGCCGACGAGGACGTCGTAGATCGGGGCGTCCCCGGCGATTCGGGCGAGGCGCTTCTTCTCCTGGGCCAGCAGCGGGCGGACCCGTGACGGCGCGCCCTCGCCGACCAGGATCACGCCGGGACGGCCCAGCACCCGGTGGACCGCGTCGAGCTGGGTGGTGCCGGCGACGCCCGAGGAGACCTGCCAGTCGCCGCGCATGCCCTCGAGGACCCACGCGGCCGCGCCGGGCTGGCCCTCGACCTGGCGGTAGGCCGAGCCCTGCGCGCGGCGACCGAAGAGGATCAACGCGGCCAGCGCGCCGAAGAGGATGGCGATGGGCAGGAAGAGGAACGGCGAGCCGAGCAGGATGGCGATCAGCTCGATGACCGCGGCCACCGCCACGAAGGCGATCAGCATCAGCCAGGGCAGCTTGGGGTCGTTCTTGCGGGTCAGCGAGTAGGCCTGCTTCATCATGCGGGCCTGGTTGCCGACCTTCTTGAGGCGGCCGACCTTGGGCTGGCCGTCCTTGCCGACCTTCGTCGCCCCCTTGCCGCGGCCTCGGGAGCCGGGCCTGGTGGCGGCCTTGCCGGTGCCGGACGGCGCGGGGGGGTCGGTGGGCCTGCTGCGTGCCATGTCCCCAGGATAGGGGCGCGCGCGGCCGGCCCCGGTGGACCGGCCGCGACGTCCTCAGATCGAGCGGGTGAGCCCGCGCGCCTCGACGGCCTGCTGGTACAGCCGGCCCGCCCGGTAGGAACTGCGCACCAGCGGCCCGGCGAGCACGCCGGGGAAGCCGATCTCCTCTGCCGTCTGCTGGAAACCGACGAACTCGTCGGGCTTGACCCAGCGGACGACGGGGTGGTGCCGTGGCGAGGGCCGCAGGTACTGGGTGATGGTCAGCAGGTCGCAGCCGGCCTCGTGCAGCGCCCGCATCGTCTCGACGACCTCGTCGGGCTCCTCGCCCATGCCCAGGATGAGGTTGGACTTGGTGACCAGCCCGGCCTCACGGGCGGCGGTGATGACGGCCAGCGAGCGCTCGAACCGGAAGCCGGGGCGGATGCGCTTGAAGATCCGCGGCACGGTCTCGACGTTGTGCGCCAGGACCTCGGGGCGGGAGGAGAAGACCTCGGCGAGCTGGCCGGGGTCGGCGTTGAAGTCGGGGATGAGCAGCTCGACACCGCATCCCGGGACGGCGGCGTGGATCTGCCGCACCGTCTCGGCGTAGAGCCAGGCGCCGCCGTCGGGCAGGTCGTCACGGGCGACGCCGGTGACCGTGGCGTAGCGCAGCTGCATCGTGGCGACGCTCTCGGCGACCCGGCGCGGCTCGTCGGCGTCGTACTCGGCGGGCTTGCCCGTGTCGATCTGGCAGAAGTCGCACCGCCGGGTGCACTGGTCCCCACCGATGAGGAAGGTGGCCTCCCGGTCCTCCCAGCACTCGTAGATGTTGGGGCAGCCGGCCTCTTCGCAGACGGTGTGCAGACCCTCACGGCGGACCAGCGACTTCAGCTCGGTGTACTCCGGGCCGGTCTTCAGCCGGGTCTTGATCCACTCCGGCTTGCGCTCGATCGGGACCTGGCTGTTGCGGACCTCGAGGCGCAGCAGCTTGCGGCCGGAGGGCGCCAGGGGGGTGTCGGTGGAGGGGGTCGGGGCCACCGTCTCGCTCATGATCGACCACGGTACTCCCGGAGACGGCAACGCCCGCCTCGACGGAGGCGGGCGTTGCTGCTCAGGGGCGGGACGAGGTCAGGTCGCCGGGTTGCGCGGGTCCTCGGAGTCGGAGCCGATCCCGCCGGAGGCGGTCTGCGGCTGGTCGTTCGGCGAGGCGGTGGCGGTGTCCAGCGCCGGGTCGTCCGGACTGGTCGTGGCGGTGCCCGGGGTGGCGGAGCCAGGGGTCTCCGTGGGCTTGGACTGCTGCGCCCACGAGCCCGCGTCGGTGTCGGGCGGTGTGGCGTCGCCCGCGGTGGTCTGGGCGGTGGAGACGGTCTTGCCGGAGTTGCTCGGGGAGCTGGGCACGGGGTCCTCTCGGTAGCTCGGAACGGGCCCGTCGCCGGTGGGGGCGGGGGTCCACAGGTCGTCGGAGCCGCTGCGGCGGCGCAGCACCACCGCCACGGCGGCGGCGATGCCGAGGACGGCGAGCAGCCACGGCCAGCGCCGTGGCCGGGACTCGATCCCGACCTTCCGCCTCACTCCCTTACCCGCCTTCGCGGCCTTCCTCTCCAGTTCCCGGCGCTTCTTCCCCGCCGCCTTCTCCAGCTGACCACGCTTCTTCGCGGCCTTGGCGGTGGCGGCGGCGAGCTCCAGGCGGCGCAGCTCGAGCTCGTCGCGGGCGCTGCCCAGTCCCGAGCTGAGCGACACGCGGGTGTTCTCCAGCACCGGGGTGACCGCCTCACGGGCGGCCAGCACCCTGGGTGCGGCGTACGCCAGCGTGGCGGCCTGGGCGGCGGTCAGCCGGGGGACGACGTCCTCCGCCAGCGTCTTCTGAGCCGCGCCGCGGGCGGCCTCGACGCGGGGGGTGAGGTCGGCGGCGGCCTTGGTGGCCGCGGCCTGGGCGGCGGTCACCGCGGCGGTCAGGTGGGGGACGGCGGCATCGCGGGCGGCCTCGACGCGGGGGCCGAGGGCGTCGCGGGCGGCCTCGACGCGGGGGCCGAGGGCGTCACGGGCGGCCTCGGCGGCGGGCGCGGCGACGGCCACCGCGGCGGCGACCCGCGGCGCGACCGCGCCCCTGGCGGCGACCAGCGCCGGACCGCTCGCCTCACGGGCGGCCTCGACGCGCGGCGCCAGCTGTTCCGTCGCTGCCCGCCGGGCCTCCGCCACCGCCGTGCCGATGTGGGCGAGGCCTTCCTGCAGTTCCTCGCCGATGATCTGGCCGTGCGTCTTCTTGCGGAACACGGGATGCACCTCCGGTTGATCGTGTCGGCGGTCATCCTGCCCGGTCGCCGGGGACGGCACACCCCGAGGGCGATCTCCGGGACGGCGGGCGTGACGAGGCCCCGATAGCGTCGCCGGGTGCAGCTACGCGTCTTCACCGAACCGCAGCAGGGCGCCACCTACGACGACCTGCTGGCCGTTGCACGGCGGACCGAGGAGACCGGCTTCGACGCCTTCTTCCGCTCCGACCACTACTTCGCGATGGGCGGGGACGGCCTGCCCGGGCCGACCGACGCGTGGGTGACCCTGGGCGGTCTGGCTCGGGAGACCAGGCGCATCCGGCTGGGCACGCTGATGTCTGCGGCGACCTTCCGGCTGCCCGGACCGCTGGCGATCTCGGTGGCCCAGGTCGACCAGATGAGCGGCGGGCGGGTCGAGCTCGGTCTCGGCTCGGGCTGGTACGAGGCCGAGCACACCGCCTACGGCATCCCGTTCCCGTCGCTGGGGGAGCGGTTCGACCGCTACGAGGAGCAGTTGGAGATCGTCACCGGCCTGTGGTCGACGCCGGTCGGGCGGACCTACGACTTCGCCGGGCGGCACCACCGGCTCAGCGACTCCCCGGCGCTGCCCAAGCCGGTGCAGCCCGGCGGCGTGCCGGTCATCGTGGGTGGGCGCGGCAAGCGGCGCACGCCGGCGCTGGCGGCCCGGTACGCGGCCGAGTTCAACGTGCCCTTCGCCTCCGTGGCGGAGAACGCCGAGCTCTTCGACCGGGTGCGGCAGGCCTGCGCGGACGCGGGGCGCGATCCGGCATCCGTGGTGCTCAGCACCGCGCTGGTGCTCTGCGCGGGCCGGGACGAGGCCGAGCTGGCGCGGCGGGCCGAGGCGATCGGCCGGGACGTCGACGAGCTGCGGGCGCACGGCGCCGCGGGCACGCCGGCCGAGGTCGTCGACGTCCTCGGGCGCTACCGCGAGGTGGGCGCGAGCCGGGTCTACCTGCAGGTCCTCGACCTCGCCGACCTCGACCACCTGGACCTGGTGGCCGCCGAGGTGGCGCCCCAGCTGGGCTGAGGAGATCCGTTACAGCGACTGCACCGGGATCTCGACCGTGGTCTCGAGCCAGCGGAGGAACGCCTCGACGGGCATGGGCGGGCGATGCCGTAGCCCTGCGCCGCGTCACAGCCCAGCGCGGCCAGGGCTGCCTGGGTGCCGGTGTCCTCCACGCCCTCGGCCACCAGCGTCAGGCCCAGGTCGTGGGCGAGGGCCACGGTGTGGCGGACGATCGCCGCGGCCCGGGAGTTGCAGTCGAGTACACCAGGTTGCCGACGACGCCCAGGACCAGCGCGGCCGTCATGCTCCACCAGGCCAGCCGGTCGTCGGCGGCCCGGCGGGCCGCGGCGGCGCACACGAACGCCGCCCCGACGTAGACGGCGTTGTAGAGGACGAGGTCGTAGGCGACCGCCCACGTCTCGCCGTCCGGCCGACCCCACACGCCGGTGGCGAACAGGGCCAGAGTCGTCGACGTCGCGCCGAGGGCGCGGCGGGACAGGGCGGTGGCGTGCCGGTGGATCGCACACGACGGACATCAGCCGGTGCTGTGCCGGGCTCCACCCGACACCCGGCCGGCCTCCCCACCGCGGGTGAGACCGGGTCGGGCGCCGGTGCGCGGTAGCATCGACGGTGTGACCAGGCGGCTCCTCCTCGCGCGGCCGTGCTGACCTGAGATCCCCAGTCAGCACGGCGACCCCTCCTGCGTGAGGGGTCTTTTGCTGTCTGCCGCCGGTACGAGCACTCGAGGACCAGGAGCACGACGATGAGCCAGACGGCCGACCAGCCGAGTGTCGAGCACGCGGGGGACGTCCCGCCGTTCCGGTACACCCCGGCTCTCGCTCATTCGATCGAGGACTCCTGGCAGGCGCGGTGGGCCGTCGAGGGGACGTTCCACACCCCGAGCCCGACGGGCCGGCTGTCCGAGGGCTTCGAGCGGGTCGCGGACCGGCCCAAGTACTTCGTGATGGACATGTTCCCGTACCCCTCGGGCGCCGGTCTGCACGTCGGTCACCCGCTGGGGTACCTGGGCACCGACGCCATCAGCCGGTTCCGCCGCATGGACGGCGCCAACGTGCTGCACCCGATGGGCTACGACGCCTTCGGTCTGCCGGCCGAGCAGTACGCCGTCCAGACCGGGCAGCACCCGAGGATCACCACCGAGGCCAACATCGCGGCCATCAAGGCGCAGCTGCGCCGGCTGGGCGTCGACCACGACGAGCGCCGCACCTTCGCCACGATCGACCCGGGCTACTACCGGTGGACCCAGTGGATCTTCCTGCAGGTCTTCGGGTCCTGGTTCGACGAGGAGGCCGGGAAGGCGCGCCGGATCGACGAGCTGGTCGCCGAGCTGGACGCCGGCACACGGGAGCCCGCCGCGGGGACGAACGACACCGGCCGGCCGTGGGCGGAGCTGGACGCCGTCGAGCGGCGCCGGGTCGTCGACGCGCACCGGCTGGCCTACCTGCACGAGGCTCCGGTCAACTGGTGCCCGGGCCTGGGCACGGTGCTGTCCAACGAGGAGGTCACGCCCGACGGGCGCTCCGAGCGCGGCAACTTCCCGGTGTTCCGGCGTCCGCTGATCCAGTGGATGATGCGGATCACCGCCTACGCCGAGCGGCTGCTGGCCGACCTGGACCGGCTGGACTGGTCGGACTCGGTGAAGCAGGTGCAGCGCAACTGGATCGGCCGCTCCACCGGCGCGCGGATCGGCTTCAGCTGCGGCGACGAGACCATCGAGGTCTTCACCACCCGCCCCGACACCCTGTTCGGCGCCACCTACATGGTGCTGGCCCCCGAGCACCCCTTGGTCGAGACGCTGACCGCCGCCCGGTGGCCGGACGGCACCGACCCGCGGTGGACCAGCGGCGCGGCGACCCCGGCCGAGGCGGTGCGCGAGTACCAGCGGCAGGCCTCCCGCCGCTCCGAGCTGGACCGGCAGAACGAGGCGCGGGAGAAGACCGGTGTCTGGCTGGGCGTCACCGCGGTCAACCCGGTCAACGGCCGTGAGCTGCCGGTCTTCATCGCCGACTACGTGCTGACCGGGTACGGCACCGGCGCCATCATGGCCGTCCCCGGGGAGGACACCCGCGACTTCGAGTTCGCGCAGGTGTTCGGGCTGCCCGTCGTGCGCACGGTGCAGCCGCCGGAGGACTTCGAGGGCGGCGCCTGGACCGGCGCCGGCCCGATGATCAACTCGTCCAACGAGGACGTCTCGCTGGACGGCCTGGACAAGGCCACCGCGATCGCGACCATCACCGAGTGGCTGGTGCGGCACGGCCACGGCCAGGCGACCACCACCTACAAGCTGCGCGACTGGCTGTTCAGCCGGCAGCGCTACTGGGGCGAGCCGTTCCCGATCGTCTACGACGAGGACGGCCTGCCGATCGCCGTCCCGGACTCGATGCTGCCGGTGCTGCTGCCCGAGGTCGACGACTACTCGCCCAAGACCTTCGACGACGACGACGCCGACTCCCTGCCGGAGCCGCCGCTGTCGCGTGTCACGGACTGGACGACGGTCGAGCTCGACCTCGGCGACGGGCCGAAGAAGTACCGGCGCGAGACCAACACGATGCCCAACTGGGCCGGCTCGTGCTGGTACTACCTGCGCTACCTGGACCCCTCCGACGACACCCGGATGGTCGACCCGGAGCTGGAGCGCTACTGGCTGGGCCCGCGCGAGCCGGGCGACGTCGGCGGCGTCGACCTGTACGTCGGCGGCATGGAGCACGCCGTGCTGCACCTGCTGTACGCCCGGTTCTGGCACAAGGTGCTGCACGACCTCGGGTACGTCTCCAGCGAGGAGCCGTTCCGCCGGCTGGTCAACCAGGGCTACATCTCCGCGTACGCCTACACCGACGAGCGCGGCTTCTACGTGCCCGCCGCCGAGGTGGTCGAGGAGGACGGCCGGTTCACCCACGAGGGCAGGCCCGTCAACCGTGAGTACGGGAAGATGGGCAAGAGCCTGAAGAACATGGTGACGCCGGACGAGATGATCGCCGCGTACGGCGCCGACACGCTCCGGGTCTACGAGATGTCGACCGGCCCGCTGGAGCAGTCCCGGCCGTGGGAGACCAAGGCCGTCGTCGGCTCGCAGCGGCTGCTGCAGCGGATCTGGCGGGTCGTCGTCGACGAGGAGACCGGGGCGGTCCGGACGGCGGACGACGTCGAGCCGGCCGAGGAGACGCTGCGGGCGCTGCACCGGGCGATCGCCGGGGTCCGCGACGGCATGGCGACGCTGCGCTTCAACATCGCGATCGCCCGGATCACCGAGCTGACCAACCACCTGACGCAGGCGTACGGCGCCGACTCCGCGGTGCCGCGCTCGGTGGCCGAGCCGCTGGTGCTGCTGGTGGCGCCGCTGGCCCCGCACATCGCCGAGGAGCTGTGGGCGCGGCTGGGCCACGAGCAGTCGCTGGCCTGGCACCCGTTCCCGGAGGCCGACGAGCGCTGGCTGGTCGAGGACACCGTGCAGGTCGCCGTCCAGGTCAACGGCAAGGTGCGGGCCCAGGTGACGGTGCCGGCCGACGCCGACGCCGCCGCGCTCGAGGCCGCCGCCCGGGCCGACGAGAAGGTGGCCGCGCACCTGGACGGCAGGACGGTGCGCCGCGTCGTCGCCGTCCCCGGCCGGCTGGTCAACTTCGTCGTCGGCTGAGCAGGACCCCCTGCCCCCACCGCTCGTAGAAGGACCCCGTCCTCCCCACCCTTCGCGAGCTCAGGGCGGGGCCCTGGACGGGGCCGGCGGGGCCCCTGCAGGGAGGCCTTCAGGCGGGGACGGCGGCGGTGAGCACCTCGCGCATCGCGGCCTCGACCGGGTCGATCACCTCGGCGACGGTCACGTCGCGCCCCAGCTCGGTGGAGAGCGAGGTGGCGCCGGCGTCCACGATCCCGCAGGGGATCATGTTGCCGAACGCCGACATGTCGGGGTCGCAGTTGAGCGCGAACCCGTGCATGGTCACGCCCCTGGCCACCCGGACCCCGATGGCGGCGACCTTGCGGTCCGGGCGGTGTCCCTGCCCGCCCGCCCGGTCGGCGCACACCCACACGCCGCTGCGGCCCTCGACCCGCTCGGTGGCCAGGCCGAGGCCGTCGCAGACGTCGATGAGCGCCGCCTCCAGCCGCCGCACGTGGGCGACGACGTCGACCGGGTCGGCCAACCGGACGATCGGGTAGCCGACGAGCTGGCCGGGGCCGTGCCAGGTGATCTTGCCGCCGCGGTCCACGTCGATGACCGGAGTGCCGTCGAAGGGGCGCTCGTGCGGCTCGGTGCGCTTGCCCGCGGTGTAGACCGGCGGGTGCTCCAGCAGCAGCAGCGTGTCGGGACCCTCGCCGGCGACCCGGGCCGCGTGCAGCTCGCGCTGCATCGCCCATGCCTCCTCGTAGGGAACCGTGCCCGCCCGGACGACCCGCAGCTCACTCACGGGACCAGCCTAGTGAAAGGACCCCTCTGCCCCTCACCGCTCGCAGGCTCGCGGCGGGCCCCTGCAGAGGGCCGGCGGGACCCGGGACGCGGCCGGTCAGCGCAGCCGCCGGGGTTCGATGCGGGTCTCGACCGCGGTGCCGTCGGGACCCGGCTCCACCCGGAAGGCGGCCTTGTCCGGCCGGTCGGCGACCGCCTCCACCAGCTCGGCGCCGCGGTAGACCAGCCCCACGCCGTCGTCGGTGGCGTGCCCGCCGGGCAGCGTGCCGTCGGCCACGAGCCGGTGGTACAGCGGACGGCGCTGCTCCTCGGAGTCGTAGTGCACCCCGTTAGACGTCGGGATGAGCCCCAGCCCGTTGGTCACCGGGCGCAGGTCGGGGCCGTAGGAGTCGGTGGTGCCACCGACGTGCCAGCACAGCGACCCGGCCGACACCCCGCCCAGCACGACACCGGCCTCCCACACCTCGCGGAAGACCTCGTCCAGTCCGTGCACCCGCCACACCGCGAGCAGGTTGGCCACGCTGCCGCCGCCGACCCAGACCACGTCCTGGGCCAGCAGGTGTGCGCGGACGTCGGGGACGGTGGGCATCGGGAAGAGGCTCAGGTGGCTGACCTGCACCCCGCTGCCGGCGAAGGCGCCGTACACGCCGGCCACCCGCACCGGGTCGTCGCCGGTGGCGGTGCCGAGGTAGCACAGGCGCGGCCGCTCGGGCGCACCCGCCAGCTGGAGGGCGAGGTCGAAGACCGGACCCGGCGCCCAGTCGTAGGGGCCGCGACCTCGGGAGTCGAAGCCGATGCTCGTGGCGACGATGGTCGGGGCGGTGGCGGGCACGGTCAGGCAGCTCCTCGCTGGTCGGTGCCCAGGGCGCGCAGGACGGCGCGGGCGGCCCGCGCCCCGCTGGCCATGGCGCCCTGGATGGACGGGGTGTCGCGGTGGTCGCCGGCGACGAACAGCCCGCCGCCGAGGTCGACCGGCTGCCGCAGGCGCAGCGGCGGGACGGCGGCCGGCTGGGCCTGCGGCACGGTGACCGAGGTGAGGTGCTCGAGGTCGCCCGGTCCGACGCCGTGCAGCGCGGCGACCTCGGCCCGCACGTCGGTCTCGCGGGTGGGGGCGAGGCTGGAACTGGCCACCAGCGCCCGGCCGTCGGGGCTGTAGGCGGGCTGGGCGTCAGTGAGCACGACGCTGTTGACCAGCCGCCCGCCCGGCGTCCCGAGGACCAGCAGCGGCTCCCCGGTCGGGGAGGCGGGCAGCACGTGCAGGTGGGTGGTGACCCGGCGGGGCGCGGACGCCGTCAGCCCGGGGACCAGCTCCGCGGCGGTGCCGGGGTCGGTGGCGACGACGACCGCGTCGGCGCGGGTGCGCCCGCCGTGGGTGACGACCGCGTCGCCGCGCACGGCGGTCGCCGGGACGCCGAGGTGCACGCGGCCGGCCCCGACCCGGGCGGCCAGCTGCTCGCCGACCGACTGCATGCCGCGAGCCGGCAACCCGATGGCCCCGCGGGCGAAGCTGCGCCACAGCAGGTCCAGGTAGCGGCTCGAGGTCTCCAGCCCGTCCTCCAGGAGCACCCCGGCGAGGAAGGGCCGGAAGAAGCGCTCCAACGCCGTGTCGCCCACACCCGCCTGCCTCAACCGTTCCTCGGCGGTCGTCTCCCGCTCCCGCAGCAGGCGCTCGACCGGCGTGTAGCCGGCCCGGACCGAGTAGGCGGCGATCGCGGCCTTGCGCACCGGGGAGCCGAGCGGCGCGCGCAGCGTGTCCAGCGCCGCCGTGGGCCGTCGCCGCGGGTCCACCACCCGGGACCGCCGACCCTCCACCCGGACGACCGCGCCCGGCCAGAACCAGCCGAGGTCGAGCGCCGCCAGGTCGAGGTCGGCGGCGCGCGGGTAGCCGGTGTTGAGCACCTGGAAGCCGCGGTCGACGACGAACCCGTCGACCCGCTCGGTGGCCAGCCGACCGCCGGTGTGCGCGGCCGCCTCGGCGACGTGCACGTCCACCCCCGCCGCGCGCAGCCGGACCGCCACCGACAAGCCGGCCAGCCCGGCCCCCACGACGACGACCTGGACGCGGGCGGGCAGCGGCATGGCCCGAACCTAGGACGCCCGGCGCCGTCCCACCCGTCCGGGGCGGGGTCTGTGGACGCGGCCGGTGCCTGTGGACGGCGTCAGCGGGATGGCCGCCCGTCCGCCTACGGTGCCCGCCATGCCCGCGTCCCCTCCAGCGCCCGTCGTCCCCGGCTACCGGCTCGAGGAGCTGCTCGGCCGCGGCGGCTCCGGCGAGGTGTGGCGTGCGGTGCCCCGGTCCGGCGGTCCGGCGGTCGCCGTCAAGCTGCTGGTGGCCGGGGACGCCGAGCGGCAGGCCCGCGAGGCGGCGCTGCTCGGGGAGCTCGACCACCCGCACCTGGTCCGGCTGCACGAGGTGGTGCACGAGCCACGTCGCGGCGGCCAGCCGCGGGTGGCCCTGGTCCTCGACCTGCTCGCCGGCGGCAGCCTGGCCGCCCTGCTGGCCCGTCGCGGCCGGCTGCGGCCCGGGGAGGTCGTCACCGCCCTCGCCCCCGTGGCCGCCGCCCTGGCGCACGCCCACGAACGCGGGGTCGTGCACGGCGACCTCTCGCCCGGCAACGTCGTGTTCACCGCCGAGGGGCGCCCGGTGCTCACCGACCTCGGGGTGGCGCGGGTGCTGGGCGAGGAGGCCGCCCGTGAGGTCACGCCGGCCTACGTCGACCCCACCGTGGCCCGCGGTGGGGCGCCCGGCCCTGCCTCGGACGTCTTCGGCGTCGCGGCCGCGGCCTTCCACGCGCTCACCGGGGTCGCCCCCTGGAACGCCGCCACGCCCGCCGACACGCTCCGGGTGGCCGCCGAAGGCGTGCTGCCCGACCTCGCGGAGCTCGCACCCGGTGCCCCGCCGGACCTGCTCGCCGTCATCGGCCGCGGGCTCTCGGCCGACCCGCACGACCGCGGGTCGGCCGCCGCCTTCGCCCTGGACCTGCGGCACGCCTGCCGTCCCGAGCCGGTGCGGCTGCCGCAGGCCGGAGTGCCCGACGAGGACCTCGCCCGTACCGGCCGTGGTCCGCGCACCGAGCTCACCCACCAGGTCCCCGGGCGGCACCGGCAGGTCGCCGACGAGGTGCCGTCCGACCGCACCGGCCTGCGGGCCCGGCTCGCGGCGTCCGGCCCGCTGCTGCGCCGGGGGGCGGTGCTGGCCGGCGCGGCCGCCGTCGTGGTCCTCGGGGTACAGCTCGGTGGCTGGTGGAGCAGCGGGCCGGCGCCGGAGCCGGCCCCCCTGGCCGACCGCGCAGCGAGTGCACCCCGCACGCCGGGGCCGGCGCCCGACCCCTCAGCAGCCGCGCCTCCCTCGGCTGCCCCGGAGACCGCGGCCCCGCCACCGTCGGTCCCGGCGCCCGGGGGCTCCGTCGAGCCGGCACCGGCCCCGACACCGGGTGCCGCACCGGAGGCCGCCACCCCGTCCGAGGACGACTGGCGGGGCCGCCTCATGAGGCTGTACCAGCGCCGGGCGGAGGCGCTGGCCACCGGGTCCGCGCCTCTGCTCGACGACGTGTACGTCCCCGGCAGCACCCTCCTCGCGGCCGACCGGGACAGCGTGGCCGCCCTGACCGCCGCCGGCGAGGCGCTGCGCGGCTTCGCGCCGGAGGTGGTCAGCGCGACCCTGGCCGGCGGCACGCCCGGTGCGGGCCCGGTGACCCTGCGGGTGGTGGATCGCTGGCCGGACTACGAGGTGGTGCGAGCGGCCGATCCCGGCGGCCCGGCGTTGCGCACGGTCGGCGGGCGCGGGGAGGTGGAGGTGCGCATGACGATCGAGGTCACCGCTGAGGGGTGGCGGATCGCGTCGGCCGAGCGGGTGGGGTGAGACGGGTCAGCCGCGCTGCAGCGCCGCGCGCAGGGCCGACTCCAGGTCGGGGTGGACGAAGGCGTAGCCCGACTCCATCAGCTTCTCGGGCACGGCACGACGTCCGCCGAGGATGCTGGTTCGGGCGAACTCACCCAGGGCGAGGGACAGGGCGAAGCCCGGCACGGGCAGCGGTGTGGGGCGTCCCAGGACCCGGCCGAGGGTGCGCGTGAACTCGGCGTTCGTGGTGGGCGCCGGAGCGGTCATGTTGACCGGCCCGGACACGTCGCCGCCCAGCAGATGGACGATGCCCTCGACCTCGTCGGTGAGGCTGATCCAGGGCCAGTACTGCTGTCCCGAACCGATCCGGCCGCCCAAGCCCAGACGGAAGACCAGGCCCAGGATCCGCACGAGCGGTGCCTGCCGGCCGAGGACCAAGCCGGTCCGGAGGTGGACAACGCGCACGCCGGCAGCCTCGGCCGAGGCCGTCGCAGCCTCCCAGCGGGTGCACAGTTGAGCGAGGAAGGAGGTGCCCGGCGGCTCGCTCTCGGTCACGGGGCGGTCCCCGTGGTCGGCGTAGTAGTCGATGCCCGAGGCGGACACCAGGACGCGGGCACGGCCGGGATCCTGGGCGACCGCCGCGGCCAGCCCGTCGCTGATCGTCACGGTGCCGTCGATACGACTATCCAGGAGCCGCTGCTTGTAGGCCTTCGTCCATGGGCGTGGCCGGATGGGCTCGCCGGCCAGGTGGACAACGGCGTCGACGCCCTGCAACAGCGCCGGGTCGATCCGCCGGTGCTCGGGGTCCCAACGGTGCTCGTCGGCCGTCCGCGGCGTCCGGCGCACCAACCGCAAGATCTCGTGGCCGTCCGCCTCCAAGCGGGTGACCAGCGCGCGACCGATCATCCCCGACGCGCCGGTGACCGCGATCCTCATGACCCTCCTCTGGACCGGTGCTGGGAACGGATCGGGGCCCCGGCAGCTGCCGGGGCCCCGATCGGGTGTGGGTCAGGAGAGGCCGAGCTCGCCGTGGAACTGACCGGCCTCCAGCCGCTGCTTCACCGTGCCGAGGAAGCGGGCGGCATCGGCGCCGTCGACGATCCGGTGGTCGTAGGTCAGCGCCAGGTAGACCATCGACCGGACCGCGATCACCTCGCCGAGGCCGGGGTCCTGGACGACGACCGGGCGCTTGACCACGGTGCCCACGCCGAGGATCGCCACCTGCGGCTGGTTGATGATCGGCGTGTCGAACAACGCCCCGCGGCTGCCGGTGTTGGTCAGCGTGAAGGTGCCGCCGCCGAGCTCGTCCGGGGTGACCTTGTTGGTGCGGGTCCGCTCGGCCAGGTCGGCGATCTTGCGGGCCAGTCCGCCGATGCTCAGGTCGCCGGCGTCCCTGATGACCGGGACCAGCAGACCGCGCTCGGTGTCGACCGCGACGCCCAGGTTTTCGGCGTCGTGGTAGGTGACCGTCCCCGCCTCGAGGTCGATCGAGGAGTTCACGGCCGGGTGGGCCTTGAGCGCCTCGACCGCCGCCTTGGCGAAGAACGGCAGGAACGACAGCTTGACGCCCTCGCGGGCCTCGAAGTCGCGCTTGGCCCGGTCCCGCAGCCGCGCGATGGCGGTGACGTCGGCCTCCACGACCGTCGTGAGCTGAGCGCTGACCTGCAGCGACTCCACCATCCGGCGGGCGATGACGGTGCGCAGCCGGGAGAGCTTCTCGGTGCGCCCGCGCAGCGAGGTGTCGGGCTGGGCCGCAGGCGACGGGCTCGGGGCCGGGCGACCGGAGGCGGCGGCCGGGGCCGGGGCCTCCGCCGGGGCGGCCGCCTTCTCGGCGGCGGCGAGCACGTCCTGCTTGCGGATCCGCCCGCCGACGCCGGTGCCGGTCACCGAGGACAGGTCGACGCCGCGTTCGGCGGCCAGCCGGCGCACCAGCGGGGTGACGTACTGCCCACCCCCGTCACCGGCGGGTTCCGGGGCCGGGGTCTTCGGCGCCGCGGGCGCCTGGGGGGCGACCGCCTGGGCCGGCGAGGGCGCGTCGGTGGGGGACGTGCTCGGCAGCACGCCGCCGGAGCCGTAGTCGGCACCGGGCTGCTCCGAGGACGGCTGCGCCCGCTGCGGCGTCGGGTCGGCCTGCGGGGTCGGCTGCGTCGCCTGCGCGGGAGGCGCCGGCTCCCGCGGCTCCTCCTGCGACTGCGGCTCCTGCTGGGCCGGGGCCGAGGGAGCCGTCGCCTGCGCGGGGGCGCCTCCGCCGGCGGACCCGGAACCGATGACGGCCAGCTCCGCACCGACCTCGACCGTCTCGTCCTCGTTCACCGAGATCGACAGGAGCGTGCCCGACACCGGGGCCGGGATCTCCGTGTCGACCTTGTCGGTGGAGACCTCGAGCAGCGGCTCGTCGGCGGTCACCTCGTCGCCGACGGACTTCAGCCAGCGGGTGACGGTGCCCTCGGTGACGCTCTCGCCGAGCGCCGGCATGGTCACCGACGTCCCCTCGCCGCCGCCCTGGCCACCGCCGCCCTGGCCGCCGTCGCCGGAGGCCGGTGCGGCCGCAGCCGGCTGCGGCTCCTCCGACGGACCGGGACCGGCGTCCTCGACCTGCTCGATGGGGGTCTGCGGGGTGGTGTCGGCGTCCTCGGCCGACGCGGGCCCGCCCGCGCCCGCGCCGGCGCCGCCGCCGTCCCCGCCGATGACCGCGAGCTCGGCACCGACCTCGACCGTCTCGTCCTCGGCGACGAGGATCTTGCTCAGCACGCCGGCGGCCGGCGACGGGATCTCGGTGTCGACCTTGTCGGTCGAGACCTCGAGGAGGGGCTCGTCGACCTCGACCTGCTCACCCTCCTGCTTGAGCCATCGGGTGACCGTGCCCTCGGTGACGCTCTCGCCCAGGGCGGGCATGGTGACGGAGGTCGGCATCGGGGCAGGGCTCCTTCTGGCGCGGGTGGGTGGGGGAGGTGGTGCGAGGTCAGCCGTGCACGTGCAGCGGTTTGCCGGCGAGCGCGAGGTGGGCCTCTCCCAGGGCCTCGCTCTGCGTCGGGTGCGGGTGGATGAGGGCGGCGACGTCGTCGGCCTCGGCCTCCCAGTTGTAGATCAGCTGCGCCTCGGCGATCAGCTCGCCGACCCGGCTGCCGACCATGTGCACGCCGACCACGGGGCCGTCGACGGCCTGCACGAGCTTGACCGCGCCGGCGGTCTTGAGGATCTGGCTGCGGCCGTTGCCGCCGAGGTCGTAGGTGAGGGTCTTGACCTCGCCGAAGCGCTCCTTGGCCTGCGCCTCGGTGAGACCGACCGAGGCGACCTCGGGGTCGGAGTAGGTGATCCGCGGGACACCGGCGTAGTCGATCGGGGCGGGGTCGAGGCCGGCCAGCCGCTCGGCGACGAAGATGCCCTCGGCGAAGCCGACGTGGGCCAGCTGCAGGGTCGGGATCAGGTCGCCGACGGCGGAGATGGTGGGCACGTTGGTGCGCAGGTACTCGTCGACGAGGACGTAACCGCGCTCCATGGCGACCCCGGCCTCCTCGTAGCCCAGGCCCTGGCTGACCGGCCCGCGGCCCACGGCCACGAGCAGCAGCTCGGCCTCGAACTCCTTGCCGTTCTCGAGCGACACCTTGACGCCGTTCTCGGTGTTCTGCACGCCCGAGAAGCGGCTGCCGAGCTCGAAGCCGATCTTGCGACGGCGGAAGGCGCGCTCCAGGAGCTTGGAGGAGGCCTCGTCCTCGAGCGGGACGAGGTGCGGCAGGGCCTCGATGATGGTGACGTCGACGCCGAAGGACTTCCAGGCGCTGGCGAACTCGCAGCCGATGACGCCGCCACCGAGGATGATCGCCGAGGCCGGCACCCGGTCCAGGGTCAGTGCGTGGTCGCTGGTGATGACCCGGGTGCCATCGACCTCGAGGCCGGGCAGCGAGCGCGCGTAGGAACCGGTGGCCAGCAGGATGTGCTTGCCCTCGTACCGCTGGCCGTCGACCTCGACGGCGGTCGGGGAGACCAGCCGGCCCTCACCCTCGACGTAGTTGATCTTGCGGCTCTTGATCAGGCCCTGCAGACCCTTGTAGAGCCGGGAGACGACGCCGTCCTTGTAGCCGTTGACGCCGTCCATGTCGATGCCGGCCAGTGACGTCTTGACGCCGAACTGCTCACCCTCGCGGGCCAGGTCCGCGACCTCGCCGGCGTGCAGCAGTGCCTTGGTCGGGATGCAGCCGCGGTGCAGGCAGGTGCCGCCGACCTTGTCCCTCTCGACGAGGACGACGGACATGCCCAGTTCGGCGGCGCGCAGCGCGGCGGCGTAGCCACCCGAGCCACCACCGAGGATGACCAGGTCGGCGGGGGAGGTGGGTGCGCTCACGAGTTCTCCTCGGGTGCCGGGGTCCCGCCCGCATCCAGGCGGCCGGGTGATGGTCCGCGCCCATCCTGCCACTCCGGGAACGCGGTGGTGGACCGCACCGTTGCCAGCGCGACGTCGCGCTGCGGACGCGACCCGGTCGGGACAGGGGTGGGCATGGGTTTGTGGAGCCGACTGCGACGGCGGGCGCCCGGCCGCGGCACGCTCGACCGGGGCTCCGGCCGGGCCGACGTCACCCACCTCGAGCAGTTCGTCGCCAGCCGGCGCGGCGTCGAGGGGTACGTCGAGCCCCGGACGGCGGTCACCGAGACCACGATCGTCCTGGTCGCCGCGGACGGCGAGTGGACCCGGCGGCGGATCGACGGCCCGGACACCGCCCGGCGGCTCTCCCGGGAGCTCGGCATCCCCGTCTACGACGCGCAGGTGACCGGCTATCCGCAGCGGATGCGGGACTGGAACAAGGACCGCCGCTGAAGGACCCCGTCCCTCTCACCCCTCCCAAGCTCGGGGCGAGCCTCCGGACGGGGCCGTTCCAGTCCCTCACGTGGTGGCGATGAGGTCCTCGATGGTCGCGAGCAGGGTGCGCACCGGGACGCCGGTGCCGCCCTTGGGCGTGTACCCCCACGGCGAGCCGGTGTTGTAGCTCGGGCCCGCGATGTCGATGTGCGCCCACGGCAGCCCGCCCGGCACGAATTCGGCGAGGAAGTGCGCCCCCACCAGCATGCCGCCCATCCGGTCGGCGTTGGCGTTGACGAAGTCGGCGATCGGGGAGTCCAGCCCGCGGCGCAGTTCGGCCGGCATCGGCATCGCCCACATCGCCTCGCCGCTGCGGGCCGAGGCGGCCACGACGGCGTCCCGCATGCCGTCGCTGCCCATCACGCCGGCGGTACGCGAGCCGAGGGCGACCAGCTGTGCGCCGGTGAGCGTCGAGGTCTCCAGGATCGCATCGGGGGAGTCCTCGGCGGCCCGGGCCAGGGCGTCGGCCAGGATCACGCGCCCCTCGGCGTCGGTGTTGGTGATCTCGGCCTTCTTGCCGTTGCGGAAGGTCACCACGTCGGCCGGGCGGTAGGCCGAGCCGCTGGGCAGGTTCTCGGCCATCGGCACGGTGGCGGTGACCTCGACCGGCAGGCCGAGCTCGGCGACCAGGCAGACGGTGGCGATCACGGCGGCCGCGCCGGCCATGTCGCTGGTCATGTGGTGCATGTTCGCGGCCGGCTTGATCGACAGGCCGCCGCTGTCGAAGGTGATGCCCTTGCCGACCAGTGCCACCTTCTTGCGCGCCTTCTTCCCGCGGTAGGTGAGCCGGAGCAGGCGGGGGCCGCGGGTCGAGCCGCCGCCGACGGCCAGGACGCCGCCGTAGCCGCCGGCGGCCAGGGCCTCCTCGTCGAGCAGCTCGACGTCCAGCCCGGCGCGCTTGCCCGCAGCGGCGCCGCGCGCCGCGAGCTCGGCGGGGAAGAGGTCGTTGGGCGGGGTGTTGACCAGGTCGCGCACCAGCGCGACGGCATCGGCGACGGCGCGGGCGCGCTCCAGCGGTCCCTTCGCGGCCCCGGCGTCGGGGACGACGACGGCGAACTCCCGCGGCGGGACGAGCCGGCCGGCGGAGTCGGACTTGTAGGTGGTGAACTCGTAGGCGCCGAGCAGGCTGCCCTCGCCGACGGCGTGCAGGCGCAGCTCGTCGGGCGTCCCGCCGATCGCGGCCAGCAGGGTGACGACCGAGCCGCGTCCCGACAGCGCCCGGCTGGCGGCACCGGCGGCCCGGCGGGCCGCCTCGCCGGCGTACCCGCCCCCGGCCTGGGGCGCGCCGAGGCCGACGGCGGCGACGACCGGGAACGGGCCCTGGCCGAGCGCGGCGACCCGGGTGACCTCGTCCTCCGCACCGCGGGCGCCCAGGTCGGTGAGGGCGGGCAGCAGGCGGCCGCCCAGCAGCCGGTCGACGGCCTCCGCGCCGGGGGTGGGGAGCGGGCCGTCGGGGCCCTTCCCGATGCCGACGACGACGGCGTCGGCGGAGAGCTTCTCGAGCGGGCGGTCGGTGGCGGAGATCGTCGGCGGCACCGCTCGATCCTAGAAGGACCCCCTGCCCCCACCGTTCGCCAGCTCACGGCGGGCCCCTGCAGGAGGGCCACCCTGCCCCCACCGTTCGCACGCTGGCCTCCCCCGGAGGCTCAGCCCGAGCGTGCGAGGGCTGAGAGGGGCGAGGTCCTTCCGCCTGCAGGAGGGCCGTCCGGTGCCCGCGGCGAGCGCTAGCGTGCCGTCCGTGACCCCGCGGACCTCCCCCCTGCACGACCGGCACGTCGCGGCCGGGGCCAAACTGGCCGACTTCGGCGGCTGGTCGATGCCGATCGAGTACGCCGGCGGCGGGGTGCTGGCCGAGCACGAGGCCGTCCGCACCCGCGTCGGCCTGTTCGACGTCTCGCACCTGGGCACCGCCACGGTGCGCGGCCCGGGGGCGGCGGCCTTCGTCGACAGCTGCCTGACCAACGACCTGTCGCGCATCGGACCGGGCCAGGCGCAGTACACGATGTGCTGCCTGCCCGACGGCGACCCGCGTGCCGGGGGAGTGGTCGACGACCTGATCGTCTACCTGCACGGCCCGGACGACGTCCTGCTCGTGCCCAACGCCGCCAACGCCGCCGAGGTGGTGGCCCGGCTGACCGACGCCGCACCGGCCGGCGTGACGGTCACCGACCGGCACACCGAGGTCGCCGTCCTGGCCGTGCAGGGGCCCCGGTCACCGCAGCTGCTGGCGTTCCTCGGCCTGCCCGGCGAGCTGCCGTACATGTCCTTCGTGACCGGCGTGGGCGGCGGCTCGGCCGAGGTCACCGTCTGCCGCACCGGCTACACCGGCGAGCACGGCTACGAGCTGCTGGTGGCCGCCGACCGCGCCGGCGAGCTGTGGGACGTGCTGGTGGAGACCGGTCAGGACGAGGGGCTGCGGCTGTGCGGGCTGGGCGCCCGCGACACGCTCCGCACCGAGATGGGCTACCCGTTGCACGGCCACGAGCTCTCGACGGAGGTCACGCCGGTGCAGGCCCGCGCCGGCTGGGCGGTGGGCTGGCGCAAGCCGGCGTTCTGGGGTCGCCAGGCGCTGCTTGCGGAGAAGGAGGCCGGTCCGGCCCGGCTGCTGTGGGGGCTGCGGGCGACCGGGCGGGGCATCCCGCGGCCGGGCATGGCGGTGCTCGACGCCGACGGCGCCCGGGTCGGCGAGGTCACCAGCGGCACGTTCTCGCCGTCCCTGCGCACCGGCATCGCCCTCGCCCTGCTGGACACCGCCTCCGGCGTGGGGGAGGGCAGCGAGCTGGCCGTGGACGTGCGCGGGCGGCCGCAGCCCGTGCAGGCCGTGCGGCCGCCCTTCGTCCCCTCGCACGTGCGCTGAGGAAGGACCCCCTGCCCCCCTCGCTCGCAGCTCGCGGCGGGGCCCTGCGGGGGGCCGCGCCGCGAGCTGCGAAGGTGAGGACGCCGGGGCCGCCCTCAGCTGCGCTGGTGTGACTCCTTGGTCGGCACCGGCGGGTCGGGCAGCTCGTCGGCCATGGTGGCGTCGCGCTGGCCCATCGGCTGGGGCGGGCCCTGGGTCGTGTCCTCCGCCGTCTGGTGCTCGGCCTCGGAGTTGATCTCCGCGCCGAGCAGGATCAGGTAGCAGGTCAGGTACAGCCACAGCATCAGCACGATGACGCCGGCGATGGCCCCGTAGGTCTTGTCGTAGGACCCGAAGTTGTCGACGTAGATGCTGAAACCGAGGCTCACCACCGCCCAGATCAGGGTGACGACGACGGCGCCGAGACTCACCCAGCGCAGCCGCGGGGCGTCCCGGTCCGGGGCGACGCGGTACAGCACCGCGAGCGACCCGGCGAAGATGCCGAGCAGCAGGACCCACCGGACCACCTGCGCGAGCACGGTGGCGAACGGGCCGAGCGGCAGCGCGTCGAGGAGGTTCGGGACCACCGCGACGAGCGCGAAGGTGATCAGCACGAAGACGATCGCGCCCAGCGTGAGGCCCAGCGAGATCGCCTTGCGCTTGACGAAGCCGCGCGTCTCCACCTCGTCGTAGGCGAGGTTCACCGCCGTCACCAGGTTGCCGACGCCACCGGAGGCGCTCCACAGCGCACCGAGCACGGAGGCGATCAGCCCGAAGCTGAGCGCCCCGCCGCTGTTGGTGACGATGCTGTTGAGCTGGTCCCCGATCAGGCGGGCGGCACTCTCCGGGAGCTGTGCCGAGAGGTCCTCGACCTGCCGCGCGACGGTCTCCGGGGAGGCCACCAGCCCGTAGATGTTCAGCATCGCGATCAGCGCGGGGAAGATCGCCAGGAACCCGAAGAAGGCCACGCCGCCGCCGATGATCGGCATGTTGTCGGCGTTGTTCTCCGCCCACGCCCGCCGGACGATCTGCTTCCAGCCCCGCCAGGGGATCTCGGTCGGCTTGTCCGCGCTGACGCCGGGCAGCTGCTGCTCGCTCGGCGCCCCCGGCGGCGGCTCGCTCGCCCGCGGGTCCGGCCCCCGGGCCTCCGCGGCCCGCGCGGCCGCCCGCCGGGCCGCCTTCTCCTCGACCCGCTCGCGGATGCGGTCGACGGCGCTGTCGCGGTGTCGGGTGCCGGCCACGTCAGTCGCCCGGCCAGTTGCCGGTCAGCTTGGTGAAGCCGCGGGCGCCGGCGCGGTCGATGGCCGCCTTGGTGGCGGCGAAGATGGCCCCCTGCAGCGCCGCGGCGAGCACGACCTCGCGCATCCGGTACTCGCTCTGCAGCGCGTCGGGGGCGTCGTCCTCGTGCGCGATCCGCTTCCAGACCTGCTTGAAGACGGCACCGGAGATGACACCGGCCAGGACGCCGCCGAGCAGGCCGATCGGCCGGTAGACCAGCTTGGCTCCCCTGCTGCTGCTCACTTCGTCCTCCTCCTGGCCCGGCGGGCCTTCGCCTTCCTCTTCGCCGTCCTCTTCGCGGTCTTGCGGGCGGCCTTCTCCGCGGCGGCGCGTCGTGCGGCGACCACCTTGGCCTGACGCCTGGCCTCGCGCTTGGCCTGCCGCTCGGCCTTGCGGCGGTCCCTCGTGCTGCGGCGCCAGATCAGCAGGCCGAGCAGCGCGGCCAGGCCGGCACCGGCGCCGATGACCGCCGGCGGGCTCTCCCGGTAGGTCTCCACCGCCGTGTCGCGGGCGCGGTAGGCGCTCTCCCGGGCCCGCTCCGGGACGTCGAGGCGGTGCGAGAGCTCGTCGACCGTGCGGCCGAGCTGCTCCCGGGTGGCCTCGATCTCGGCCTTGATGGCATCGGGGTCGTTCGCCGGCGGCTGGCCGTTCGTCGTCCCGTCGGGGCCCTGGCTGGCTGGTGTGCTCACCGGCGCGCACTCTCCTTCACCGTCTGGATGTCGGTCCTGGTGCTGGCGATCGCCTCGGTGGGCACCGGCGGGGTGCCCTTCTCGACGTCCTTCTTGCCGACCAGTGCCAGCACGCCGGCGACGGCGAAGAGCACGACGGCGACGATCAGCGCGGCCAGCCAGCCGGGCAGCACCAGCGCGAGGGCGAGGACGGCGGCGGCGATGAGCACGGCCAGGCCGAAGAACGCGAACAGGCCGGCGCCGCCGAACAGCCCGGCGCCGATGCCCAGGCGCTTGGCCTTCTGGGTCACCTCCGCCTGGGCGAGCCGGGCCTCGTCGCGCACGAGCCGGCTGATCTGCTCGGTCAGCTGGCCGATGAGCTGGCCGGTCGAGGCGTCCTCGGGGACGGGGGGCGGGGCGGTGGCGCGAGTGGCGCCCGCGGTCGGGTCGGTCATCGGTCCTCCGAGCCGGGGGGAGAGTGTCGATGGACTCACATGCCCCCGATGATCGCCGGGGTAACCAGGTGCGGGTCACACTCCGGGCACGGTCGCCGCGCTCACTAACCTCAACGCCCATGAGCTGGTACTGGCGGCTGGAGGACCCCTCGGGGGCGGAACTCGACCCCGCCGAGGTGGGGGTGGAGGTGCCGCGTTCGGACAACCAGGGCGACGCTGAGTCCTGGCTGGGGGAGAACTGGCGCGACCTGCTCGAGCGCGGGGTCGCGACGGTGACGCTCTTCGATGGCGGACAGGAGGTCTACGGGCCGATGAGCCTCGCCGCCACCTGACAGAGGACCCCGTCCTCCCCACCCCTCGGAGAAGGACCCCCTGCCCCCCACCGCTCGCGAGCTCGCGGCGGGGCCCTGCAGAGGGCCGGGGCCCCTGCAGGGCCCCGTCGTCCTGGGTCCCGATGCGAGCTCGCGATCGAGTCGGCCTCCGATCAACCGCGGGCGGTCCTGGCGGGGTCGCGCTCGACGACGTCCCCCAGGACCTCGTCGATGCGCGCCAGGACGTCGGCGTCGAGGACCACCCCGGCCGCCGCCACGTTGTCGTGCACCTGCTCGGGCCGGGTCGCGCCGATGATCGCCGCGGCGACGTTGCGGTTCTGCAGCACCCAGGCGATGGCCAGCTGCGCCATGGACAGGCCGAGGTCCTCGGCGACCGGCCGCAGTCCCTGCACCGCGGTGAGGACGTCGTCCGGCAGGAACTGCCGCATCGACCCGCCGGCCTCCGCGTGCCCGCCCCGGCTGTCGGCCGGCGGCTGCTGGCCGGGCAGGTACTTGCCGGTGAGCACGCCCTGCGCCAGCGGGGACCACACGATCTGCGAGAGGCCCTCCTTCTCGGAGGTGGGCACGACCTCGTCCTCGATGACCCGCCACAGCATCGAGTACTGCGGCTGGTTGCTGATCAGCTGGACGCCGAGGTCGCGGGCGAGCGCGGCGCCGGCGGCGATCTCCTCGGCGTTCCACTCCGAGACGCCGATGTAGAGCACCTTGCCGGCCCGGACGAGGTCGGCGAAGGCCGTCATCGTCTCCTCGAGCGGCACCGTCGGGTCGTAGCGGTGCGCCTGGTAGAGGTCGACGTAGTCGGTCTGCAGCCGCCGCAGCGAGGCGTGGCAGCTCTCGGTGATGTGCTTGCGGGACAGGCCGCGGTCGTTGTGGCCCGGGCCGGTCGGCCAGTAGACCTTGGTGAAGACCTCGAGCCCCTCCCGGCGCTGCCCGGCGAGGGCGCGGCCGAGCACCGACTCGGCCCGGGTGCCGGCGTAGACGTCGGCGGTGTCGAAGGTGGTGATGCCGGCGTCGAGGGCGGCGCGGACGCAGGCGTTCGCCGCGTCCTCCTCGACCTGGCCGCCGTGGGTCAGCCAGTTGCCGTAGGCGATCGCGGAGATGGTGAGGCCGGAGCGGCCCAGTCGTCGGGATTCCACGGTCCCGACGCTAGCCGCGCCTCCGATGGCCCCCTCCCGGGCGTCCCCGAGCGTGCGAGGCCACCGAGGAGGCCGGCCCCTGCAGGGTCCCGACGCGAGCCTGCAGGGGCGGGGCCTGTCTCAGAGCTGGGCGCCCAGCGGCACCTCGGGTTTCGGGAAGCGCCAGCGGCGGACCATGGTGGCGCGGCTGATCCCGTACCAGACCAGCCCCTTCATCTTGTGGTCCTGGTTCGGGAAGCGCTCCAGCACCTTCTTCTTGATCCGCCGGCCCAGGACGATCGAGTCGGCGATGATCAGCAGGAAGAAGACCAGCCAGATCGAGACGGTGTAGCTGCGCACCTGCTCGTTGGGAACGAAGTTGCCGATGAGCACCAGAGCGGCGACGAGGAGGAAGAAGCTGCCGGCGTTGCGGCGGGCGTCGACGACGTTCCGGACCAGCTTGCGGACCGGGCCGCGGTCGCGGGCCGGCAGGTAGCTCTCGTCGCCCCGCGCCGCGCCGGCGCGGGCGGCCCCGCGGTTGGCCGCCTGCTGCTCGCGCATCCGCTTGTAGGCCTCTTTCCGGGTCTGCGGAGGCGGCGGGGGCGGACCGGGGCGGCGTCCCTGGGCCTCGTGGCGCTTGGGCGTCGGCCGTCCCTTGCCGCCCGACCTCACCAGCTGCGTGGTCGGGTCGGCGGCGGGATCGGGCGCGGCCTCGGTGCGGTCGCGGCGGCCGGGCAGGCGGAGCTTCACGGCCGCGAGTCTACGTGTGACCTCGGCCGATCCCGGCCCGCGCGGCACCGCACGCCGTACAGTGGGAAGAGGCTCCGCTCCGGCGGTGTTCGCCTGCTGCAGGACGTGCCGCAGCAGGCACCCTCGAACGTGGGAGGACTTCCAACATGACGGTGCAGGACACCACGGCCACCGGCGTCATCCTCAGCGACCCCGCTGCCGCCAAGGTCAAGGCGCTGCTGGACCAGGAGGGTCGCGACGACCTCCGCCTGCGGATCGCCGTCCAGCCCGGCGGCTGCTCGGGCCTGCGTTACCAGCTCTTCTTCGACGAGCGGTTCCTCGACGGCGACCAGACCTACGACTTCGGTGGGGTCGAGGTCATCGTCGACCGCATGAGCGGCCCCTACCTCGGCGGCGCCGTCATCGACTTCGTGGACACGATCGAGAAGCAGGGCTTCACGATCGACAACCCGAACGCCACCGGCTCCTGCGCCTGCGGCGACTCCTTCAGCTGAGCCGGTGACGCCGCGGTCCTCCGGACCGCACCGCCGACACGACGAAGGCCCGGTCCCTCCCGCGGGAGGGACCGGGCCTTCGTCGTCCCGGGCTACAGCCGGACCGGGTAGACCGTCTCGGGGACGTCGACCTTGATGCGCTGCTCGACGAAGACGCCGTGCCAGACCATGAAGACCAGCAGGGTCCACAGCTTGCGGGAGAGGTCGACCGGTGAGCCGGCCCGGTGGTTGTCGCGGTGGGCGTCGAGCATCCAGAGGATCTGCCGCCGGTCGAGCCACTCGTCGGTCTGGCTCTCCTCGACGATCTGCCGCGCCCAGTCGTGCAGGTCCTCGGCCAGCCAGTGCCGGGTCGGGACGGGGAAGCCGAGCTTGCGGCGGTTGAGCACGTGCGGCGGCACGATCTGCTCCAAGGCCCTGCGCAGCGCGTACTTCGTCGTCTCCTTCGTCACCCGCTGGTCGACCGGCAGTGTGCCGGCGACCGCGAAGACCTCCGGGTCGAGGAAGGGCACCCGCAGCTCGAGCGAGTTGGCCATGGTCATCTTGTCGGCCTTGACCAGGATGTCGCCGCGCAGCCAGGTGAACAGGTCCACGTACTGCATGGCGGTCACGTCGTCGTAGCCCGCCGCCCGGGTGCGCTCGTAGAGCTCCCGGGTGACGGCGACGTGCGACAGGTCGGGGTCGCGGCGCTCGAGGAAGCCGAGCTCGTCGTCCCGGAAGATGCGGGCGTTGCCGTAGTACCGCTGCTCCAGCGGGATGGAGCCGCGGCGCAGCAGGTCCTTGCCGCGCATGCCGTCGGGCAGCCTCGCCGACAGCGCGCCCAGCGCCCGGCGGATGCCCCCCGGCAGCCGGTCGAACGCCGCCAGCGACAGCGGCTCGCGGTAGATGTTGTAGCCGCCGAACAGCTCGTCGGCGCCCTCGCCGGAGAGCACCACCTTCACGTGCTTGCGGGCCTCGCGGGCGACGAAGTACAGCGGCACGAGCGCGGGGTCGGCGACCGGGTCGTCGAGGTACCACACGACCAGCGGGATCGACTCGGCGAACTCCTCGGGCGTGACCACCTTGGTCACGTGCTCGACCCCGATCGCGGCCGCGGACTCGGCGGCGACGTCGATCTCCGAGTAGCCCTCACGCTCGAAGCCGACCGTGAACGTCATGAGGTCGGGGTTGTACCGCTTGGCCAGCGCGGCGATCGCGGTCGAGTCGATGCCGCCGGAGAGGAACGAGCCGACGGTGACGTCGGCGCGCATGTGCACCCGCACCGAGTCGTCGAGCACCGCGGCGATGCGGTCGTGGAGGCCCTGCTGCTCGTCCGCGGCGACCGGCCGGACGGGGAAGGTCGGGTGGAAGTAGCGGCTGGTGTGCAGCTCGCCGTCCACCACGGTGAAGGTCGTGCCGCTCTCGATCCGCCGGATGCCGCGGTGCAGCGTCGTCGGCTCGGGCACGTACTGCAGCGTCAGGTAGTGCTGCAGCGAGGCGGAGTCCACGCCGCCGGCGGCGTCGCTGCCGCCGAGCATCTCCAGCAGCGCCTTCTTCTCGGAGCTGAAGACCAGTGCGCCGTCGGCGAGGCGGGCGGTGAACAGCGGCTTGATGCCGAAGGGGTCGCGCGCGCCGAACGCCGTCCCGGTCTGCGTGTCCCAGATGACGAACGCGAACATGCCGCGCAGCCGCCGGACGACGTCCTGACCCCAGTAGTGGTAGCCGGCGACGATCGCCTCGGTGTCGCCCTCGGTGGCGAACTGCGCGCCCAGCGCCGCGAGCTCCTCGCGCAGCTCGACGTAGTTGTAGATCTCGCCGTTGAAGACGATCCGGTAGCGGCCGTCGGCGTAGGGCATCGGCTGGTGGCTGTGCTCGATGTCGATGAAGGCCAGCCGGTTGAAGCCGAAGGCGACCCGCGCGTCGTTCCAGACCTGGGTCTCGTCGGGGCCGCGGTGGCGCAGGCAGTGCAGCGCCTCGTGCACCTCCTTCACGCGGGTGTCGTCGACGCGGTCGGCGTCGGTGGACAGGTAGGCGAGCAGGCCGCACATGGGCGTGGTTCTCCGGAGGTCGTGGTGTGCCGGCGGAGTGGCCGCGGCAGGGTCAGACGCGAGCGCCGGCGCGGGTCTTGCGCGTGGCGTTGCGCTCGGCCACGAAGGACAGGATCGGAACGGTGCCTGCCACCAGGGTGAGAACCGTGCCGCGCAACGTCCAGGAGGCGCGCAGGGCGAGGTCGCAGGCGGTCAGGAAGAAGATGAAGTAGAGCCAGCCGTGCAGCGTGCCGATGAGGGCGACCAGCTCGTCCATGCCGGCCAGGTACTTCAGCGGCACGGCGACCAGGATCAGCGCGATGAGCAGGATGCCGACGATCCAGGCCATCACGCGGTAGCGGGTCAGTGCCGCGGGGACGTCGCGGCCCACCCGGCGGGCGAGAGCGCGGGGCAGCCGGGACGCCGTCGTCGGTTCAGCGGCCATGCTCGGTCCGCTGCTGCAACGCCCGCTCGTTGAGCTCGGCGAGGTAGGCGTTGTAGGCGGCCAGCTCCGGGTCACCGGTCGTGTCGATGCGCGGTCGCTGGTAGAGGACCAGGTCGGCGCCCGGCTCGTCCTCGTCGGGATCGCGGTTGATCTCCTCGCGGCACATGCGCACGTAGAACCACAGGCCCATGAACCCGTACAGCGGCCACTGCAGCGCGTAGCTCCAGTTCACCGCGCCGCCGCCGGCCTCGGCCTTGGACAGCTGCCAGTACCCCAGGAAGAAGGTGGCCACGAACAGGGCGGCCACCACCAGGTGCAGGAGCACCCACTTGGGGGTCAGCAGCCGGGAGAACACGGCCCGACTGTAACCGGCGGTGCCTCCCGGCAGGGGAGCTCGGTGAGGGGGCTCACCCTGCCGCCGTCGGGCCCGGACGCCGCCCGGCGCGGGGCGCCGGGCCCTCGGCCGCCGACCCGGGGGGTCGACCCGCCGGTGGGGCGTCTCCGGTGGTCGGCCGCCGTGCGGGGTCGGCTAGTCTCGCCGCAGACTGTGGTCGGCACAGGCGCCGTTCGCCGGGGACCGGCTGGCGGCCCGCCGGGGGAGACCGTCCGGCGTACCGGACGAGGACGAGGAGGCAGCGAGCAGTGGCTCGAGGCAGCAGGCTCGCGCGGGTCGCCGCGCTCGGTCTCCTGGGGGTGCCGGCCCTGAGCGGGTGCACCCCGAACAACGAGTTCTGGCGCTGGGGCTGGCCCGACGGGGTCACCGACGAGTCGGCAGCCACCCGGGACCTGTGGATCTGGTCGGTCATCGCGGCCCTGATCGTCGGCTTCGCGGTGTGGGGGCTCATCGGCTGGTCGGTCGTCATGCACCGCAAGCGCGGTGACGAGCTGCCCAAGCAGACGGCGTACAACCTGCCGCTGGAGATCGTCTACACGATCATCCCGTTCCTCATCATCGCCGGGCTCTTCTTCTTCACGGTGGTCGTGCAGAACCGGGTGCAGGAACGCAGCACCGATCCCGATGTCACGATCGCGGTCAACGCCTTCAAGTGGAACTGGCAGTTCGTGTACCCGGAGACCACCGGGGCCGACGGCGAGCCGATCAACACGGTCGGCAACAGCGACGAGATCCCGATCCTCGTCCTGCCCACCGACCAGGACATCCGCTTCGAGGTGGCCTCGGCCGACGTCATCCACTCGTTCTGGGTGCCGGAGTTCCTCTTCAAGCTCGACGTCATCCCGGGCAACGAGAACGGCCGGGACAACGTCTTCGAGGTGACCATCCGCGAGGAGGGTGCCTTCGTGGGGCGCTGCGCCGAGCTCTGCGGCACCTACCACGCCTACATGAACTTCGAGGTGCGGGCGGTGTCGGCGGCGGACTACGACGCCTATCTGGCCGCGCGGGAGTCGGGCCTGAGCACCTTCGACGCTCTGGAGAGCATCGGCCAGCCGGGCAACGCGACGAGCACCTCGCCGTTCGACCTGGTCGACGACACGCAGCGGGCCGACGGCTGACGTGTCCGCCGACCGCGCACCGCACACCACGCAGGAGGGACGGCCGTGAAGGTCGAAGCGCTCATCTTCAACGTCATCGGCGTCTTCTGTCTGGTCATGGCCGCCGTCTACGGGATCTGGTCCCGTGAGCCGATCGGGACGACGGCCCTGGTCCTCTCCGGTGGGCTGACGTTCCTCGTCGGCGGCTTCTTCTGGTTCATCTCGCGGCGCATCGACGCTCGCCCGGAGGACCGCAAGGACGCCGACATCGCCGACGGCGCCGGCGAGCTCGGCTTCTTCAGCCCGGGCAGCTACTGGCCGTTCGCCATCGCCCTGTCGGCCGGTCTCATGGGACTGGCGCTGGCGTTCTACTACCCGTGGATGATCATCCTGGCCGGCGCGGCCCTGCTGATCACCATCGGCGGCCTGCTGTTCGAGTACTACGTGGGGCAGAACGCCCAGGGCTGATCTCGCCCGACCTCGAGGGCCCCTTCCCGCTGCGGCGGGGAGGGGCCCTCGTCGTCGTGGGACGTCGGTTCCAGCGGCGGTCGTGTGCGGCGACTCCGACCCGCTGTACGGCGCTGCTGGCCATGGACGTCGTCCGGGGGCGACTGAGGGACGGGGTCGACCCCTGGGGGCCGTAGGAGGGCGCTGGCGGCCGCGCCCGGCGCCTGCCGGTCGTCCTGTCGGTGGCAGTGTGCGGGTGTCCGCACCGGTGGTGGTGGCGGGTCTCGTCAGCCCCGGAGCACGAGGCAGCCGGGACCGCGTCCCTGGAGCCTGCGGGTCGCCGTCCTCGCCGCCGCCGTCCGCGGTTGCGCGGGCGTGGGGCGGTGAGCCACCGGGTGCACCGGGCGTGCGGCGAGTGCACGACGGTCGGCGAGGTGCGCCTCGGGGCGTCGGCGCCGGAACGGGTCCCTGGGCGGCTCGAGCGGCCCTCCGGTCCCCAGGACCCTGCCTGCCGCCTTGACCGCAGGGCGCTCCAGGGACGCGAGCCGTCGCGGGGCATGAGGGGCGCTGGGTGTCCTCGCCTCAGGGGACGGGGGCGACGGTCACCTCGGCGGCGGGGACGTGGTCGCGGCCGTCCCCGGAACGCAGCAGGGCCCCGACGGGATCGGCGTCGGGGCCCTGCTGCGTGGTGCGGGTGCTCAGTCGCGCGGCTCCTGCGGCCGACCACCGTCGGAGGGACGGCCGGAGGTGGTCAGCTCGCGGTCGGCCTCAGCGGCCGCCAGGCCGTGCTCGTCCTGACGCTGCTCGAGCTCGACCTGAACCGGCTCCTCGATCGGCTTGAAGAACCCGCGGATCGCGCGGCGGGCACCGCCGACCTGGTTCATCTTCTTGGGCACCGGAGCGCCGCCGTAGGCCAGCTGGCCGTGGCCGTGCGCGTCGACCGGGCCGAGGGGCTGGTGCACCTCGATGAACTCACCGTGCGGCAGCCGCCTGATGACACCGGTCTCGATGCCGTGCTCGAGGACCTCCCGGTCGTGCTTCTGCAGGCCGAGGCAGATCCGGTAGGTGAACACGTAGACGATCGGGGGCAGGATGATCAGCCCGATGCGGCCGACCCAGGTCATCGCGTTGAGGCTGATGTCGAACTTCTCGGAGATGACGTCGTTCCCACCCGAGATCAGCAGGACCACGTAGAAGGTGAGGGCCATCGTCCCCAGCGACGTCCGCACGGGGACGTCGCGCGGACGCTGCAGCAGGTGGTGCGAGGCCGTGTCCCGGGTCAGCTTCCGCTCGATGACGGGGTACAGCGCCAGGAGGGTGAACAGGATGCCCGGGAGCACCAGCGTCGGCCAGAACAGCGCCGGGATCTGGTAGTCACCGGGCAGGTTGATGTCCCACGCCGGGAACAGACGCGTGGAGCCGTCGAGGAACATGACGTACCAGTCGGGCTGCGACGCCGCCGAGACCTGCGCCGGGTTGTACGGGCCCCAGAGCCACACCGGGTTGATCTGCACCAGGCCACCGAGCGCGGCGCAGACGCCGAACACGATGAAGAACAGCCCACCGGCCTTGCCGGCGAAGGCCGGGAACAGCCGGTTGCCGACCACGTTGTGCTCGGTCCGCCCCGGGCCGGGGAACTGGGTGTGCTTCTGCTTGACCAGGATCAGCAGGTGCAGCGCGATCAGCGCGAGGATGATCGCCGGGACGATCAGCACGTGCACGATGTACATCCGGCCGACGATGAACTCACCGACGTAGTCGCCGTTGAAGACCGCCCAGTGCATCCAGGTGCCGACCACCGGGATCGCCAGGATGATCGCCGAGACGATCCGCAGCCCGGTGCCGGAGAGCAGGTCGTCCGGCATCGAGTAGCCGGTGAAGCCCATGGCGAACGACAGGACGAGCAGGGCGACGCCGATGAACCAGTTCGTCTCCCGCGGACGCCGGAAGGCCCCGGTGAAGAAGATGCGCAGCAGGTGGATGACGATCGCGGCGACGAACAGCAGCGCCGCCCAGTGGTGCAGCTGCCGCACGAAGAGGCCGCCGCGGACGTCGAACGACAGGTACAGCGTCGACTCGTACGCGGCCGACATCTCCGTGCCGCGCAGCGGCGCGTACGTGCCCTCGTAGACGACCTCGCGCATGGAGGCGTCGAAGAAGAAGGTCAGATACGTGCCGGACAACAGCAGGACGACGAAGGAGTAGAGCGCGATCTCGCCGAGCAGGAAGGACCAGTGGTCGGGGAAGACCTTGTTCAGGGTGCGGCGCAGCGGGCCGGCGACGATCAGACGGTCGTCGACCTCCAGCGCCGCCTTGCCCAGTCGCGTGGTCGGGACACCCGGCGCTGTGGCGGTGCGAGCCATCAGATGCGCTCCCGGTTCCAGTAGGTGGGGCCAACAGCCTCAATGTAGTCACTACGGGCAACGAAGTAGCCTTCGTCGTCGACAGTGATCGGCAGCTGCGGCAGCGGGCGGGTGGCCGGGCCGAAGACCGGCTTGGCGCCCTGCGTCACGTCGAACTGCGACTGGTGGCACGGGCACAGGATGCGGCTGGTCTCCTGCTCGTACAGCGAGACGGGGCAGCCGGCGTGGGTGCAGATCTTCGAGTAGGCGACGTAGTCGCCGTAGCCGAAGTCCTCCTGGCCGGTGCGGGGACGCTCGACCGACACCTGCTCCGGGCGCAGCCGGATCAGCATGGTCGCCGCGTCGGACTCCCGGTTGCCACCGGAGACGGCCGGGAAGACCGTCTCCAGCG
This sequence comes from Geodermatophilus sp. URMC 65, assembly GCF_053502545.1. NCBI lineage: Bacteria > Bacillati > Actinomycetota > Actinomycetes > Geodermatophilales > Geodermatophilaceae > Geodermatophilus > Geodermatophilus sp. URMC 65. Next base: position 368,167 of record NZ_CP199954.1, on the reverse strand, counting down.
AGCCGGGCTGCTGGTCACCGGGACGGATGGGGCTGCCGTCGTCGCGGACGAGGCGGACACCCTCCGCCCAGCTGGTGGTGCCCAGCGGGTTGCCGGTGTTGGGGTTGCGGATCAGGCCGCCCAGCGGCATGAGCAGCATGAGCCCGATCCCGCTGCCCATGAAGACCAGCGAGCGGGTGATGAGCTTCCGGCGGGCCAGGCCGCTGTTGTGCAGGCCGCCGACGAGGGTGGCCCCGGTGGTGACCCGGTCGAAGTGCGATCCGTCGTGCTTGTCCTGCACCGCGGTCTCGTGCGGCAGCAGCTTCTTGGTGTAGAGCACCATCCCGACGCCGACCAGGATCAGGGCCAGCCCGCCGAGCGCCCCGATCATCGGGGTGAAGACGGCGCTCCAGCCGCCCTCGGTGATGGTCCACTGCCAGTCGGGGAGGAACCAGCCCGAGCCGACGTAGATGACGAACGACGCGAACGCGGCCAGCCCGGCGAGGCCGAAGGTCAGGCCGACCTGGCGGACGGCCCGCTTCTCCGACGGGGAACCCGGCTCGGGGCCCGGGTCGACGTGCAGGACCTGCACGCTGTCGTACCGGGCACCCAGCAGGTCGAGCTCCTCGCGCGACATGCTCGCGAGCTGTTCGGGGGTGTAGTCGTCGTCCGGACCGCCGTGCAGGGGGCCGGGGACGTCCGCGCCGCCGGTGCTGCCCGGGGCGCTCTCGCGCGTGGTCACGCTGCCTCCTCGCTGTCCCCCGCGAGCGGGTGGTGCCCCCGGCAGGGGGTCAGCGGTCGTGGTGCCGTGGTGGAGAGGGTGCGCGCGTTCACGCCTTGCTGCCCATCCAGAAGATGCCGAACAGCAGCGCGGCCACGCCGACGACCCAGATGACGACGCCCTCGGCGACCGGGCCGATGCGGCCGACGCCGAAGCCGCCCGGGTCGGCCTGCTCCTTGACGGTCTGGACGTAGTTGATGATGGCGCGCTTCTCCTCGGGGGTGAGCTGGTTGTCCCCGAAGACCGGCATGTTCTCGGGGCCGGTCAGCATCGCGGTGTAGATCTCGAGGTCGTTGGCGTCCTCGAGGCTCGGGGCCCGCTTGCCGGAGGAGAGGGCGCCGCCCTCGCCGACGAAGTTGTGGCAGGACGAGCAGTTGAGGCGGAACAGCTCACCGCCCTCGGCGAGGTCGCCCTCGCGCAGGTCACCGGACGGCAGCGTGGGCCCGCCACCGTTGGCCTGGACGTAGGCCATGAGCTGGTCGATCTCCTCGTCGGAGAAGACCGCCGGCTTGTCGGGGCCCTGGGCCTCCTGGCGGACCAGCGGCATGCGGCCGGTGTGCACCTGGAAGTAGACGGCGGCCTCGCCGACGCCGATCAGGGAGGGACCGCGGGTGGGCACGCCCTCGAGGTTCTCGCCGTGGCAGGTGATGCAACTGCGCTCGTAGAGCTCGCGACCGGCGGCCTCGGCGGAGGACTCGCTGGTGTTGCTCTCGTCGGTCGCCTGCGCGGGGGAGAGCGCCGAGTAGAGGGTGCCGGTGAGCACCAGGGCTGCCATCAGACCGGCCACGTTCGCGACGCGGCGGCGCTGCTTGGAGCGGCGCCGGGCGCGGGCCGCGGCGGCGGGGGACCCGTCGGCGGGACGGCGGGACCAGCGGCGGAGGCCGCGGCGCCCGCCCTCGTCGGACGGGGCGTCGGACTGCGGGTTCGTGGTGGACACCGGTTCCCTAGCGGATCAGGTAGATCGTGGCGAAGAGCCCGACCCACACGACGTCGACGAAGTGCCAGTAGTAGGAGACCACGATGGCCGAGGTCGCCTGTGCCGGCGTGAAGCGGCCCATGGTGGACCGGATGAGCAGGTACACGAAGGCGACGAGGCCCCCGATGACGTGCAGCGCGTGGAACCCGGTCGTCAGGTAGAAGACCGATCCGTAGGTGGAGCTGGAGATCGTGGTGGCGTGCTCGGTGACGAGCACCCGGTACTCGTTGGCCTGGCCCAGCACGAAGACCAGACCCATCACGAAGGTGATGGTGAACCAGCGCCGCAGGCCGTAGACGTTGCCGTTCTCCGCCGCGAACACGCCCAGCTGGCAGGTGACCGAGGACGCGACCAGGATGATCGTGAAGACCAGCGCGTAGGGCAGGTTCAGCTCGGTCGGCTCCGGGGGCCACCCTTCGAGGGCCCGGGCGCGCGCCGTGAAGTACATGGCGAACAGCCCGGCGAAGAACATCAGCTCGCTGGAGAGCCAGATGATCGTGCCGACGCTCACCAGGTTCGGTCGGGTCAGGGAGTGCACCCGGGAGGTGTCGAAGGTGCTGCTCGCCAGGGGAGCCGTTGTCACGGGGCCCATCATGGCATCGCTCCCGGCAAGGTCACGACCGCGGGTGCGATGTCGGAGCGGCACCGTGACCTCCCCGATACCGAGCCACCGCGCCGCCTGGTCAGCGCGCCCGCTGCCACTAGGCTCGGCGCCGTGAGCAACGCCGCCCCGGCCACCGTCCTGGTCTACAGCTCCCGGCCCGACGTGCGGGCCGCCGTGCGCACCGCGGTGGGCCGCCGCCCGGCCGCCGACGTGGGGCCGCTGACCTGGGTCGAGTGCGCCACGGGCGAGGACGTCGTCGGCACCGTGGACGCCGGTGGCGTGGACCTCTGCATCCTCGACGGTGAGTCCCAGCCCACCGGTGGCCTGGCGCTGGCCCGCCAGCTGACCGTGGAGGTCGCCGACCGCCCGGCGCTGTGCGTGCTCATCGCCCGGCAGCCCGACCGGTGGCTGGCGCACTGGTCGCGGGCCGACGCCACCCTGCCCCTCCCGGTCGACCCGCTGACCGCCCCCGCCGTCGTCGCCGGCCTGCTGCGCGACCGGGTGGGACGGCGTCCGGTCGCCCGGTGAGCGCCCGACCGACCTGGGGGGCCCTGCTCAACCGCCTGCTGGCCCGCGAGGACCTCTCCGCGGACGACACGAGCTGGGCCATGCGCGAGGTGATGACCGGCGAGGCCACCCCCGCGCAGATCGCCGCCTTCGCCGTCGCGCTGCGCGCCAAGGGCGTGGCGCCGCAGGAGCTCGGCGGCCTGGCCGCGGAGATGCTGGCGCAGGCGACGCCGGTCGAGCTGCCGCTGGCCGCGGTCGACATCGTCGGAACCGGGGGCGACGTCGCGCACACGGTCAACATCTCCACGATGGCCGCGGTCGTCACGGCCGCGGCCGGGGTGCCGGTCGCCAAGCACGGGGGGCGAGCGGCGTCGTCGTCCTCCGGGGCCGCCGACGTGCTTGAGGCGCTGGGTGTGGTCATCGACCTGCCTGCGCCGGCGGTGGCGCGCTGCGTCGAGGAGGCCGGCATCGGTTTCTTCTTCGCGCCGGTGTTCCACCCGGGCATGCGGCACGCCGCCGTCCCGCGGCGGGAGATGGGCATCGCGACGGTCTTCAACTTCCTCGGGCCGCTCACCAACCCCGCCCGGCCGGCCGCGGCCGCCATCGGGGTCGCCGACGCACGCATGGCGCCGGTGGTGGCCGAGGTGCTCGCCGCGCGCGGCATGCGGGCGCTGGTCTTCCGGGGGGACGACGGCCTCGACGAGCTGACGACGGCGACGACGTCCTCGGTGTGGGTGGTGCGCGGCGGCGAGGTGGAGCCCGACCGGGTCGACCCCTCGGCGCTGGGCATCGCGCAGCCGCCCGTCGACGCGCTGCGGGGTGGCGACCCGGCGTTCAACGCCGACGTGTTCCGGCGGGTGCTGGCCGGCGAGCCCGGTCCGGTGCGCGACGCGGTGCTCCTCAACGCCGCCGCCGCACTGGCCGCCTTCGCCGAGCGACCCGCGCGGCTGCACGACGCGCTGGCCGTCGGCCTGGAGCAGGCGGCGGCCGCTGTGGACGACGGGCGGGCGGAGGCCCGGTTGGCGCGCTGGGTGGAGACCACCCGGACGCTGCGCGGCTGAGGCGGCCCCGTCCCGAGGCTCGCACCGAGCGGAGCGAGGGGTGAGGAGGACGGGGTCCTCGTTCTAGTCGGTGGATTCCAGGCCGATGGAGAACGCCGCCTCGAGGTCGTGCCGCGAGTAGGCGCGGAACGCGATGTGGGTCTCGGTCTCCAACACGCCGGGCACCTTGTTGATGCGCCCGGCGATCACCTCGGCCACCTGGTCGAACTCGCGGACCCGGACGACCGCGATGAGGTCGACCTCGCCGGCGGTCGAGTAGACCTCGCTGACCCCCTCGAGGTCGGCGACGGCCTCGGCCACCTCGGGGATCGCGTCGGTGGCCGCGTCGATCATGACGATGGCGGTGATCACGCCGGGGATGCTAGAAGGACCCCGCTGCCCCCCACCACTCGCTCCGCTCGCGGCGGGTCCCTGCAGCGGGGCCGCTCCAGCACGTCACCGGCTCGGCGCGGGCCCCCGCAGGAGGGCCGTTCCAGCAGGTCACCGGCTCATGGCGGCTCCGCGGGAGACCCGCTCGGGCCGGGCCCGGGTGCCCAGCGAGCGGCCGTCGGCGAACGGATCGCGCCCGGCCCGGCCGGCCTCCACCCGGTCGAGGAACTCGGTGTAGCCGCCCGTTCCCGGGACCGGGCAGGCCAGCGTGCCGTCGACCTGCACCAGCCGGGTGCCGGGCTTCTCCATCCAGCGCAGCACCAGCTCGGTCTCGTCGACCGAGGCGGCCAGCTCGCCGTCGGGGCCCAGGGGCGTCTCCGCCGTCGCCAGCAGCCCCTCGAGGGCCGCCCGCACAGAGCTGCCGCGGGCGGCGCACCCGGCAGCCACCAGCCGACCCCGGCGGACGACGGACAGCTGCCAGCCGCCCTCGCCGTCCGGGCGGGCCAGCACCAGCTCGGGCACCGCGGCCAGGGACTCCAGCCGCTGCCGCCGTCGCACCGCGCGCACGAGGGTGGCGGCGCGGTCGCGCAGGACGGCGGCGTCCTCGTAGCGCTCCTCGGCGGACAACCGTTCGACCCGCGCCATCAGCGGCTGGAGCAGGGCGTGCGGGTCGGCGGCCACCGCGGTGCGGAGGACTGCGGCGACCTCCCCGTACTCCTCGACCGACTGGGCGCCGGTGCACGGTGCGCCGCAGCGGCCCATGCCGGCCAGCGCGCAGGCGGTGCCGAGCACCCGCACCGAGAGCCGGCCGGTGCACTGGCGCAGCGGCAGCGACTCGTGGACGGCGGCCACCGCGGCGTCGGCCGCGCGCCGGTCGGGGAAGGGTCCGAGGAAGACCCCGGCGCCCGGGCGCACGCGGCGGACCACCGACAGCCGCGGGAAGGGCTCCTCGGTCAGCCGCACCCACAGTGCCCGCTCGGGGAACCGCGAGCGCCGGTTGTAGCGCGGTTTGTGCTCGGCGATCAGCCGCAGCTCGCGGACGGCGGCCTCGAGGTCGTGCGCGCAGGGGATCGCGTCGACCCGCTTGGCCAGCGCCACCATCTCGGTCATCCGGCTGCGCTGCTCGCCGGCGGTGAAGTAGCTGCGCACCCGGCTGCGCAGGTCGGTCGACGTCCCGACGTAGAGCGGCTCGTCGCGGGGACCGCGGAACAGGTAGACGCCCGGGCCGTGCGGCACGTCGTCGGCCAGGTGCCGCTTGCGCAGCCGCTCCGGGTCGACCTGCCGGGTGAGGCCGGTCAGCTCCTCCAGGCTGGTGATGCCCAGGGGGCCCAGCCGCTCGAACAGCCCGTGCAGGACGTCGACGGTGGCGCGGGCGTCGGCCAGCGCCCGGTGGCAGGGCTCGGTGCTGGTGCGGAAGTAGGGCGCGAGGGTGGCCAGCTTGCAGTTGGGGACCTCGTCGCGGCTGAGCAGCCGGCGGGCGAGGACGGCCGTGTCGACCGAGGCCGCGGCCGGCCACGGGATGCCGTTCTCGGCGCAGGCGGCCCGGAGGAAGCCGAGGTCGAAGGGCGCGTTGTGGGCGACCAGCACCGCGCCGCGGGCGAACTCGAGGAAGTGCGGCAGGACGGCGCCGATGCGCGGGGCCGCGGCGACCATCGTCGAGGTGATCCCGGTGAGCACGCTGATGTAGGGCGGGATCTCGCAGCCGGGGTCGACGAGGGTCTGGAACTCACCGAGCACCTCCCCGCCGCGCACCTTGACCGCTCCGATCTCGGTGATCGCGCTGTCCTTCGGTGAGCCGCCCGTGGTCTCCAGGTCGACCACGACGAAGGTGACCTCCGCCAGCGGGGTGCCGAGCTCGTCGATCGTGGCCTGCTCGTAGCGCGGCAGCCCGGCGGCGGCGCGGGCCGCCGTCCCGGCGAGGCGGGCGGGGGAGAGCGGCACCGGCCGGGCGGGGGAAGGGCGCACGGGGCGGACGGTAGGTCGGGGCTCTGACAGTCCCGGGGACGCGCGCCGGGGAACGGGGAGGGCGGGGGAGGACCTCGCCCGTCCGGGGGGAGCGGTGCGCCGTCCCCTGGCGCGCCCGCGTGGCCCCCGAGACCATCTCGTCACCGGACCGCTGCGGTCCCGACTCGCAGAGGTGGTCCATGCACCCGCTCTCCCGGTGGCGCCCCAGCCGCCGCGCGGCGGCGTCCCTGTCCGTGGGCGTCGTCGCGCTGGCCGTCGTGCTGCTGCCGGCCGCGCCCGCGGGAGCCGACCCGACGGGCCCGGCCGTCGCGACCGCCAGCCTCCTGGACAGCCCCGAGCTCGACGAGCTGCAGCGGCGCGCTGCCGACGTGCAGGCCGACCTCCAGGAGCGGCAGTCCCGGGTCGTCGCGGCCCGGGAGGCGCTCGCCGCTGCCGAGGCGGCCGCGGCGCAGGCGGAGGCCGACATCGTCGCGGCGGACGCCGAGCTGGCTCGGGCCCGGGCCGAGGTGGCCCGGCACGCCTCGGCGGTGTACCGGGACGCAGGCGAGGTCACGCCGCTGTCGGTGCTGCTGTCCGGTGGTGGTCCGGGGGACGTCGTCGCCGCGGGGGGCCTGCTCGACGCGGTCGAGCGGCACGCGGCCGCGGTGGTAGCCGCGGCGGAGCGTCGACGGCAGGAGGCGGCGGCGCGGCGGACGGAGGCGGAGCGGACGCGGGAGACCGCCCGTGCGCGGGCTGCGGAGCTCACGACCGAGACCGCCGAGCTGGAGGCGGCCGCGGCCGCGGCGAGCCGGGACCTGGAGGCCGCCGTCGCCGCCGTCGACCGGCAGCTGGGTCGGCAGCGGGAGGAGCAGCGGGCAGCCGGCCGGCAGGCGGCGGCCGACTGGCACGGGTACCTCGGCGAGCTGGCCGCGGCCGGCGTCGCGCCGCCGTCGGCCGCGGCGCTGCGCGACCCGGCGGCGGGCCTGCCCGACGGGCTGGTGCCGGTGCCGGCGTCCGGCGGTGGAGTGCAGGCCGGGGTGGCCCGGCTGCCCGGCGCGTCGGATGCCCTGGTCGTCCCCTCCGCCGAGGCGGTCGCCGCGGTCAGCGCAGCGGTGGACGCTCTGGGGTTGCCCTACGTCCCCGGGGCGGCGGGGCCGGACGCGTGGTCCTGCGGATCGCTGGTGCACGCCGTCTACGCCTCGGTGGGCATCGACCTCCCGGACGACCAGGCGGGGCTCTTCGCGGGGACCACGCCGGTCGACCCGGCCGACGTCCTCCCGGGAGACCTGGTCTTCCTCGGTGCCGGGCGGTCCGGTCCGGCCAACGTGGGCATCGCCCTCGACGGGCGGACGGTGCTGGCGGCCGACGCCCGCGCCGGCGCCGTGGTGGTCGGCCGTCCGGCGGCCGACCGGGTGCTGGGTGCCGGGCGGCCCAGCCTCGGGCGACGCGCGGCCGTCCCCGCGACCGGACCGTCCGGCGGGGCGCTGCCGGTCGAGTGCGGCGACGTGCGGTACCCGCCCGAGACGTCCGGAGGGCGGGCGTGGGGCGGCTTCCCGAACGGGCTGATCCCGCTCAGCGCGATGTGCCCGCTGGGGGTCGCCGGCCACGTGCTGCGCTGCGACGCGGCAGCGGCCTACCAGGCGATGAGCAGCGCCTTCGCCGGTGCCTTCGGGACGCCGCTGTGCCTCACCGACTCCTACCGGAGCTACGCCGGCCAGGTGCAGCTGTACGGCGAGAAACCGGCGCTGGCCGCGGTGCCGGGCACCAGCGACCACGGCTGGGGGCTGGCCGTCGACCTCTGCGGTGGCGTCGAGCGGTTCGGGACGCCGGAGTACGCCTGGATGCTGGCCAACGCGGGCCGCTTCGGCTTCCTCCACCCGCGCTGGGCCGACCCGGGCAACGGCCGCGAGGAACCCTGGCACTGGGAGTACGCCGGCGCCTGAGCCGGAACTGTCGGTGCCCGCTCCTAGCGTCCTGCCCGGATCGACCGGGGCCACGGACGGCTCCCGCGACGAGGGTCGGAGAGCAGAGGAGTGGACCGTGTACATCGACTGCGACACCTGCACCGCCCGCGGTACCGGCTGCGGCAACTGCGTCGTCACCGTGCTGCTGGGGGCGCCACCGGGCTGGCAGGGCGCCGACCCCACGGTCGTGCCGATGGCCGGGCGGCGGGACGACCGGCTGTCCGCCGAGGACGTCGTCGTGCTGCCGCCGGGGGTGGTCGTGGAGTTCGACGAGGTCGAGCGGCGCGCCGTCCAGGTGCTGGCCGACGCCGGTCTGGTACCGCCGCTGCGCCACCAGCACTCGGTCCGCCCGGCCCCGGCACGGCGGGCCGCGCCGCAGCGGCGGGGCGGCGGTCAGGGGTCGCAGCGGCGCACCGGGTGAGCGGGGTGCTCCGGTGTCCGCGCGAGCCGGGCGCGACGGACGGCACGTCGCCGACCAGGAGGAACACGATCCCACAGTCCCCGGCACCCCCGTTCGTCACTTCTTCGACAACCCCCGGACCGTGGGCCGGTCCGGCCGGGTGGTCGTCACCCCCCACGAGGGTGACCTCGGCCGGTCACCGCCGAATCGCCCGACGCGCCGCACCGGCGCCGAGGGGGGACCGGGGACCCACCGCAGCACCGGGGTGAGTTCTCCCGCGCGCTGGTCCGCCGGGGCGCAGAGATGGGGCGCCTTCTTCCCAGCCCGAACCCGTCAGCTAACTCGGTAGGCGGTCGCTGAGGAAGAACGGAGAGCCGCCGCCCGTGGCGACCCCCGCCCTGCCCTGGGGCATGCCGTCGATCAGTTCCACCCCGACCTCCCGGTCGCGTTCCGCCGGCCCACCGTCTCGCGCGGGATCGCCCGCGGACTGGTCCTGGGCGCCACCGCCACACTCGCCCTGACGCTGCTGCCGGGCACCGCCGTCGCGGACCCGGGGACGCCACGAGCGCCGCGCAGGCCGCGCAGCTGGTCGCCCAGGCCGCGCACGAGCTCGACGTCGTCACCGAGCAGGTCAACGAGGCGGGCGAGACGCTGACGCACCAGCAGGCCGCCGTCCGGAGCGCCGACCAGGCGGTCGCCGAGGCCCAGTCGCAGCTCGACGCGCTCGACGATCGGATCCGCCAGGTCGCCCGCGCCGCCTTCACCTCGGCGACGGCATGTCCGAGCTGGACCTGCTGATGACCAGCGGGTCGGCAGAGGAGTTCGTCTCGCAGCTGGCGACCCTCGACGTCGTCGCCGGCCACACCAGCGACGTGCTCGGCGAGGTCGCCGCGTCCGCCGCCGCGGCCGAGCAGGCCCACGCCGACGCGGGCGCCGCGCAGACCGCCGCCCAGCGCACGCTCGACGACGTCACCGCCCGCCAGGCCCGGCTCGAGGCGGACATCGCCGACCACCAGGCGCAGTACGACGCCCTGTCGGCGCCGCAGCAGCAGGAGGTCGTGGCCGCGCACGCCGGCCAGCCGGTCGCCGCCGCGCCGGCCGCCGCGGCCACCGGCGCCACGCAGGCCGCCGTCGACACCGCCCTGGCGCAGGTCGGGGACCCGTACGTGCGGGGGGCGCCGGCGGGCCGGACGCCTTCGACTGCTCGGGGCTGACCCAGTACGCGTACGCCGCGGCCGGCACCAGCCTGCCGCACTCGTCGCGGATGCAGGCGACGATGGGCTCGCGGTGTCCCGGTCCGAGCTGCGGCCGGGCGACCTGATCTCCTACTACAGCCCCGTCAGCCACGTGGCGATGTACATCGGCAACGGCCAGATGGTGCACGCCTCGACGTCGGGCCAGCCGGTGGAGGTCGTGAGCGTCGACTCGATGGGCGGCATCACCGCGATGCGCCGCATCGCCTGAAGGACCCCGTCCTCCCCACCCCCTCGCAGGCTGGGGGCGGGCCCCTGGACGGGGCCAGCGGGACCCCCTCGACCTCGCCAGCCCGAGCAGGGGCCGGACGAGTGCGGGTCCGGGGCCGGTACCGGTGGCTCGCCTAGGATCGGCCTGGTGAGCGGGGCAGGCCGGGCAGGTGCTCGCGTCGCGCTCCTGGTCGCGGGCGTGCTCGGCGCCGCGCTCGTCGTCGTCCTCGTCGTGGTCCCGCCGTGGACGCTGCTGCCCGAGCCGTCGGGTGGGCGTACGCCCGTCGACCCGGCGTCGGTCCTGCCCCCGGAACTCCTCACCCGGACCGAGGCCTTCGCCGGGGCGCTGCGCCCGGCCTCGCTGACCTCGTTGCTGCTCGGCCTGGCCGTCTCCGCCGTCCTGGGGCTGACCCCGCTGGGGGCGCGGCTGGTGCGGGCCGTGGCGCGACCGGTCGGCGGCGGGTGGGTCGCCCAGGCGCTGCTGGGCACGGCGGCCGTGGTGCTCCTCGGCCGGCTGGCCACGCTGCCGGTGTCGGCGTATGCCGAGGTGGTCCGCCACCGGTACGGCATCTCGATCCGCAGCTGGGGGCTGTGGCTGCGTGACGTCGCGGTTTCGACCGCCATCAGCGCGGTCCTCACCGCCCTCGCGCTGGCGGCCTTCCTCTGGCTGGTGCGGCGGGCGCCGCGCACCTGGTGGGCGTGGGCCGCGGCGGTGGCGGCCGGCTTCGTCGTCGTCGGGTCGTTCCTCTACCCGCTGGTCATCGAGCCGGCGTTCAACCGCTTCGAGCCGCTGCCCCCCGGTGAGCTGCGCACCGAGCTGCTCGACCTGGCAGAGGCGAACGGCACCCCGGTGCAGGACGTGCTCGTCTCCGACGCCTCCCGGCGGACCACGGCGCTCAACGCCTACGTCTCCGGCTTCGGGTCGACCCGCCGCATCGTCCTCTACGACACGACGCTCGAGCAGCTGTCCGACGAGGAGGTCGAGTCGATCGTGGCGCACGAACTCGGCCACGTCGTCCACGGCGACGTGCTCACCGGCACCCTGGTCGGGGCGCTGGGGACAGCGGCCGCGGTGGCGCTGTCGGGCTGGCTGCTGTCCTGGACGCCGCTGCTGCGCCGCGGGGGCGCGCAGTCGCCTGCGGACCCGGCCGTCGTCCCCCTGGTCCTGCTCCTGCTGTCGGTGGGCGGGCTGGTGAGCACGCCGGTGCAGAACCTGGTGTCGCGGCAGGTCGAGGCGCGCGCCGACCTGCGCGCGCTCGACCTCACCGGGGACGCCGGGGCGTTCATCGCGATGCAGCGCGCGCTGGCCGCCACCAACCTCAGCGACCCGGACCCGCCCGCGGCCTGGCAGTGGTTCTTCGGTTCGCACCCGACCGGCGCGCAGCGGATCGCCTTCGCGGAGGACTGGCAGCGGCTGGAGGACGCCGGGTGAGGACGCTGGTCGTCACCAACGACTTCCCGCCACGCCAGGGCGGCATCCAGACCTTCGTCGCCGCACTGCTGGCCCGCCGCCCGCCGGGGTCGCTGGTCGTGCTCGCCTCCCGGTTCCCCGGGTGGGAGGCCCACGACGCCGCGCTGCCCTACGAGGTGGTCCGCCACCCGACCGGCATGCTGCTGCCCACACCCGGAGTGGCCCGCGCGGCGGCCGGGTTGGCCCGCCGGCACGGCTGCGACACCGCCTTCTTCGGCGCCGCGGCCCCGCTGGGGTTGCTCGCCCCGGCCCTGCGGGACGCCGGGGTGCGCCGCCTGGTCGGCGCCACGCACGGTCACGAGACCGGCTGGGTCGCGCTGCCCGGCGCGCGGCAGTTGATGCGGCGGATCGCCGCCGGGCTCGACGTGCTGACCTACATCAGCGACTACACGCGTGCCCGGCTGGCGCCGGCGCTGGGCGGGGTCACCCGGATGGCGCAGCTCTCGCCCGGCGTGGACGTCGACCGCTTCACCCCGGACGCCGACGGGGCGGCGGTGCGGGCGCGCCACCAGCTGGGCAGCGCACCCGTCGTCGCCTGCGTCTCACGTCTGGTGCCGCGCAAGGGCCAGGACGTGCTGGTCGCGGCGTGGCCACGGGTGCTCGCGCGGCACCCCGACGCGCGGCTGCTGCTCGTCGGCGGCGGCCCGCTGGAGGACCGCCTGCGCCGGGAGGTCGCCGCACGCGGGCTGGAGCGCTCCGTCGTCCTCACCGGGCCGGTGCCACCGGAGCAGCTGCCCGAGCACTACGCGGCAGGCGACGTGTTCGCCATGCCCTGCCGCACCCGCCGCGGTGGGCTGGACGTCGAGGGCCTGGGCATGGTCTACCTGGAGGCAGCCGCCTGCGGCCGGCCCGTGGTGGCCGGCACCTCCGGCGGCGCGCCGGAGACGGTGCGGGAGGGCGTCACCGGGCACGTGGTGGGCGACCCGCGTTCCCCGGAGTCCGTGGCCGCCGTCCTCACCGGCCTGCTCGACGACCCGCAGCGCGCCCGCCGGATGGGCGCGGCCGGCCGGGCGTGGGTCGAGCAGCGGTGGTCGTGGACGACGATCGCCGGCACCTTCGCCGCCCTGCTCGACCCCGACGGCTGACGGCCCCGCTCTACGCGTGCGAGGGACGGGGGGCGGGGTCCTTCCGGTAGAGGCCCTCGACCTCGTCGTCGAACTCCTTGAGCACCACCGAGCGCTTGAGCTTCAGGCTCGGCGTGAGCATCCCGTTGTCCTCGGTGAAGTCGGTGCCGAGCACGCGGAACTTCTTGATCGCCTCGGCGTGGGACACCGCCCTGTTGGCGTCCTCGACCGCTGCGGCGAGCTCGGCGAGCACGTCGGGGTCCTCGGTGAGCTGGGCGGCGGTGAGGCCGGGGTCCTTGCCCTTGGCCGCCAGCCACAGCGGCAGCGCCTCCTCGTCGAGGGTGACGAGTGCGGCGATGAAGGGCCGCTGGTCGCCGACGACGATGCACTGGCTGACCAGGCGGTGGGCGCGCAGCCGGTCCTCCAGGACGGCGGGGGCGACGTTCTTGCCGCCCGCGGTCACCAGGATCTCCTTCTTGCGCCCGGTGATCCTGACGAAGCCGTCGGCGTCGATCTCGCCGAGGTCACCGGTGTGGAACCAGCCGTCGGCGTCGATGGCCTCCTCGGTGGCCCTGTCGTTCTGCCAGTAGCCGCGCATCACGATGCCGCCGCGGACGAGGATCTCGCCGTCGTCGGCGATGGCGAACGCGACGCCGGGCAGCGGCCGGCCGACGGTGCCGATGCGCAGCGCGTCGTCGTGGTTGACCGAGGCGGCGGCGGTGGTCTCGGTCAGGCCGTAGCCCTCGAAGACGGGAACGCCGATGCCGCGGAAGAAGTGGCCGAGCCGCTCGCCCAGCGGGGCGCCGCCGGAGATGGCGCCCAGGCAGCGGCCGCCGAGCGCCGCGCGCAGCTTGCCGTAGACGAGCCGGTCGAACAGCGCGTGCTGGGCGCGCAGCGCGAGGCCGGGGCCGCCGGTGTCCTGCGCGCGGGACCAGTCGATGGCCACCTGCGCGGCCCGGTCGAAGACCTTGCCCTTGCCGTCGCCCTCCGCCTTGGCCTTGGCGGAGTTGTAGACCTTCTCGAACACCCGGGGGACGGCGAGCACGAAGGTCGGCTTGAACTGGCCGAGGTCCTCGACCAGGTTCTTCACGTCCGGGGTGTGGCCGATGACCGTGCGGTTCCTGATCGCACCGATCTGCAGCACCCGGGCGAGCACGTGGGCCAGCGGGATGAACAGCAGCAGCGAGCTCTGCGCGTTGATGTACCGGTCGAGCAGCGTGATGCCGTTGCCGATCTCGAAGAGGAAGTTGCGGTGCGTCAGCTCGCAGCCCTTGGGCCGACCGGTGGTGCCGCTGGTGTAGATGAGCGTGGCCAGGCTGTCGGCGTGCAGCGTCGCCCGGCGGGCGTCGAGCTCGCTGTCGGGCACGTCCTGGCCGGCGACGGTGAGCGTGCCGATCGCGTCGTCGTCGATGACGTACACGGCCTTGAGGGCGGGTGCCTGGTCGCGGACCGACTCGACGGCCGACGCGTGCTCGTCGCGCTCCACGACGGCCGCGGTGGCGCCGGAGTCGGACAGGATCCAGGCGACCTGGTCGGCGCTGGAGGTCTCGTACACCGGGACGACGACGCCGCCGGCGGTCCAGATGGCGTAGTCGAGGACCGTCCACTCGTAGCGCGTCTTGGCCTGGAGGGCGACCCGGTCCCCGGCAGCGACCCCCGCGGCGACCAGGCCCTTGGCGACGCCGCGGACCTCCTCGCCGAACTGCCGCCACGTCACGTCGACCCACCGGCCGTCGACCCGGCGCCGCAGGCCGACCTCGTCGCCGTGCCGGGTGACGTTCTCGACCAGCATGTCGGTCAGGGCCTCGTCCGAGCCGACCTCGGTGGTCGCGGGGACGCTGAACTCGCGCACGCCTCGTCCTCTCCTGCCCGCCCGGTCCGGGCACCGTCGCCCGGACCCAGGTCGCGGGCCGTCCCGGGCGAATCTAGTCGGTGCTCCCTACCCGTGAGTAGGGAGAGTTGCCGTTGCACCCCGCCCGGGTGGGGTCGAGCGGTTAGCCTGCTCCGCATGGCCGACCAGTCCACCCAGTCGATCACGGTCGCGGCCCCGCCGGCCGACGTCATGGCGGTCATCGCCGACTTCCCGTCGTACCCGGAGTGGGTCGCCGCGGCCAAGCAGGTCGACGTCCTGGAGACCGGGCCGGACGGCCGGGGCCGCCGCGTGCACTTCGTCCTCGACGCCGGAGCGGTGAAGGACGACTACGTCCTCGAGTACACCTGGGACGACGACCGGCGGGTGTCCTGGCACCTGGTGCAGGGCCAGATGCAGAAGCGGCAGGAGGGCTCGTACACCCTCAGCGAGACCGCGCCGGGCACCACCGACGTCACGTACGCGATCGCGATCGACCTCTCCATCCCGATGCTGGGGATGATCAAGCGCAAGGCCGAGAAGGTCATCCTCGACACGGCCCTCAAGGAGCTGAAGAAGCGCGTGGAGGGCTAGGCCGCCGGTGCGCACGCTCCTCCTCACCGGCCCCGGTGGGGCCGGTACCTCGACCCTCGCGGCGGCCACCGCCGTCCGCGCCGCCGCCGACGGCACCCGCACCCTGCTGCTCACTCGGCCCGGCCCGCGGCCGGCCGGGCTCGACGACGTCCGCGGCCTGGCTGTCACGGCGGTCTCGCCGCTGGCGGCGGCCGAGTCGCTGTGGACGTCGGCCGGGGACGCGCTGGACGCCGTCCCGGGCCTGACGCCGCCACCGCCCACCTCGGTGGTGCCCCTGCCGGGGGCAGCGGAGCTGGCCCTGCTCGCCCGGCTGGCCCGCGCCGCCGCCGACGACGAGGCCGACACGGTGGTCGTCGACGCCGGCCCGCTGGAGTCGGGCACCGCGCTGGTCGGCCTGCCCGGTGCGCTGCGCTGGTGGCTGGACCAGGCGCTGCCGACCCGGCTGCGCATGCTCGGCGCGGTCCGGACCGCCGCGGTGCGCTCCGGCGCGGCGCCCCGTGGGGCGGTCGACGCGGTCCTCGACGCGGTGCCGCCCCTGGAGGCGGCGCTGGGCCGGCTGCTACTGGACGACCCGGCGTCCACCGAGGTGCGGCTGGTGGCCGTGCCCCGGGCCGGCGCCGTCCCGGCGCTGCGCCGAGCGGTGACCGCGCTGGCGCTGCACGGCCAGCAGCCGTCCGCCGTCCTCGCTCGGGTGCTGCCCGACGGCGGGCCGGGGGAGTGGTGGACGCGGCGCGCCGCCGAGCAGGACGCCGCGCTCACCGCCCTCGCCGAGCTCGCCCCGCTGCGGCGGGTGGCGGAGTCGGCGCAGGAGCCGGCGGACGTCGCGGCGCTGGCCGCCCTCCTGCCCCCGGGGGACGGCGCCGCGCCGACCGCCGCCCTGACGCCGTCGGTCGCCCGGGCCGACGGCGTCCGCCGCCTGGTGCTGCCGCTGCCCTGGGCCGAGCGCACCGGCCTGGACCTCACCCGCTGGCAGGACGACCTGGTCGTGACCGCGGCGGGGGCGCGCCGCTCGGTCCGGCTGGACTCGCTGCTGCGCCGGTGCGTGGTCACCGGCGGCACCCTCGCCGACGCCGGGACCGCCCGCGCGCGACTCGAGGTCACCTTCACACCCGATCCGCAGCTGTGGCCGGCCGACCTGCTGGCCGCCGAGGGGAGCACGCCGTGAACGACGCACCCGACTGGGTCGAGCAGGCCCGCCGGCTGGTGACCGGGCTGGGCCAGACCCTGGGGGCCGCCCTCCGCGAGGAGGACGGCGCCGGTGCCCACCCGTCCGACTGCCGCTGGTGCCCGGTGTGCCAGGTCGCCGCCGTGGTGCGCGGCGAGCGCCCCGAGGTGACCGACGCGCTGGCCGACGTCCTCACCGCCGCCGCGGCGGCCCTGCGCACCGTCTCCGAGCGGGCGCCCGCCCCTGCGCCGGCCCCCGCGCCGGACGCCGAGGCGGAGGCGGAGGAGCCCGCGCCACCCGCTCCGCCGGTCCAGCACATCGAGATCGCCTGAGCGGCCGTGCACCCCCCCACCCACCCCGCCGCGAGTGACGCCGCCGACCTGCCCGCCCTGGGCATCGACATCGGCGGCACGAAGGTGGCCGGTGGCGTCGTCGCCCCGGACGGCACGGTGCTGGCGACCGCGCGGCGGGCGACCCCCGGCGCGTCGGTGCGGGAGACCGAGGACGCCATCGCCGCCGTGGTGGAGGTGCTCGCCCGCGGGCACGACGGCCCGCTGGTCGGCGTGGGGGTGGGGGCCGCGGGCTGGTTCGACCGCACGGGCGACACCGTGCTGTTCAGCCCGCACCTGGCCTGGCGGAACTCGACGCTGCGCAAGGACCTCGCCGCCCGGCTGCAGCGGCCGATGTGGGTGGGCAACGACGCCGATGCTGCGGCCTGGGCCGAGTACCGCTACGGCGCCGCCCGAGGGGCGGACCTCGCGCTGATGATCACCCTGGGCACGGGCATCGGCGGCGGCATCGTCATGGACGGCCGGCTGCAGCGCGGCTCGCACGGCGTCGCGGGGGAGTGGGGCCACATGCGCGTCGTCCCCGACGGGCGGTTGTGCGCGTGCGGCAACCGCGGCTGCTGGGAGCAGTACGCCAGCGGCACGGCGCTGGGCCAGACCGCGCGCGAGGTGGCCCGCAGCTCACCGGCCGCGGCGGCGCTGCTGCTCGAGCGGGTGGACGGCGACCCCGACAAGCTGACCGGGGAGCACGTCGCCACCGCCGCCGCCGACGGCGACCCGCTGGCCCGTGAACTGCTGGCCGAGGTCGGGTCCTGGCTGGGGCAGGGGATCGCCGACCTCTCCGCCGTCCTCGACCCCGAGGTCGTGGTCATCGGCGGCGGGGTCAGCGTGCTCGGCGAGATGGTGCTCGGCCCGGCGCGCGAGCGGCTGGAGCGGGCGCTGCCCGGCCGCGGGTTCCGCCCCGGCCCCCGGGTGGTGGGCGCCCGGCTGGGCGCCCAGGCCGGGATCGTCGGTGCCGCGGACCTCGTCCGCCTCGCCGTCACCGACGGCGAGGGGTAGGGGCGATGACACCGTCGTCCTGCGGACGACACCGCGGCCAGGTGCCGTGGCCCTGCGGCGTCGAGCCGCTGCGTCGTTCCTCGCGGGGCCCCTCCGGGCCCCCACTCGTCACGACAGCGGCTCGGTCCTAGACGACCGCGCCGTCGTCGCCGTCGTCGGTGCTCCGCTCGCGCATCCGCGACAGCAGCACCCCGACCCCACCGGCGACGGCGGCCACGCCGAGCACCAGGCCGAGGTCGGCGGACAGGCCGATCACCCGCGGGGCCACGACGAGGACGGCGCCGGCGGCGATGAGCAGCACGGCGTACAGCGAGGCCGGCGCGGGGGCGGGCACCGGTGGGGGCGGCGGCGGCTCGTAGTGCTCATCCGGCCGGTCGAGCACCGACGGCTCGGCCGGGGCCGGCGGCGGGGCGTCGGAGGGGTCCTCGTCGACGACGGTGGGGCCGTGCTCGGCCTCGAAGGCGGCGACGATGCGCGCCCACTCGGCGTCCTCGTCGACGTCGCGCCGCGTGGACTGCCGGGCCCGGGTGCGCTCGGCCACGTGGTCGTCGGCGTGCTCGTCGACCAGCGCGCGGGCCTCGCGGCTGCGGGACCGGTCGACGAAGAGCCGATCGCTGGGCGGGCTGGGCAGCGAGACGGTACGGGTGTAGGGCTCGACGTCGGCCGAGGGCTCCAGGTAGGCGGCCACCCCGGCCTCGCGGAGGACGTCGAGCAGGTGCTCGCCGACCCGCGGGTCGACGTCGCGCAGCGGGGTCCACAGGGCGGCGTCCAGGCCGTTGTCCCGGCGGCCGCGCCCCCGGGCGCTCACGCGCGTCCCCGGCCGGGGAGGGCGGACCCAGGGGCGGCGGTCATCGGGGCGGGCTGGGGCACGGGTCCTCCTCGTCAGCCGGCGAACGAGCCGGTGGGAACGGGGGCTGTGGGGCTGGCACTGTCCTTCCGCCTCCGGGATCAATAGTCTGGCAGCCCCCGAGGGAGGCGTGTTGTTCTACTGGTTCCTCAAGTACGTGGCGATCGGCCCGGTCGTGAAGCTGGTGTTCCGGCCACAGGTGGAGGGCGCCCACAACGTGCCCCGCAGCGGGGCGGCGGTCCTCGCGAGCAACCACCTGTCGGCGGCCGACTGGATCTTCATGCCGCTGTCGCTGCGCCGCCGGGTCACCTTCCTCGCCAAGGCCGAGTACTTCACCGGCAGCGGCGTGAAGGGCTTCCTGCAGCGGTCCTTCTTCACCGGCGCCGGCCAGGTGCCGATCGACCGGACCAGCGCCTCGGCGGCTGAGGACGCGATCCAGGCCGGGCTGCGGATCCTGCGGCAGGGCAAGCTGCTGGGCATCTACCCCGAGGGCACCCGTTCGCCCGACGGCCGGCTCTTCCGCGGCAAGACCGGCGTGGCCAGGATGACGCTGGAGACCGGGGTGCCGGTGGTGCCGGTGGCGATGGTCTACGGCGAGCGCCGGCTGCCGCTGGTCGGCTGGAACCTCCCGAAGGTGCGCGTGCGCTTCGGGGTGCCGCTGGACTTCTCCCGCTACGAGGGCCTGGCCGGCGACCGCTTCGTCGAGCGCTCGGTCACCGACGAGATCATGTACGAGATCATGACGCTGTCGGAGCAGGAGTACGTCGACGTCTACGGCGCGCGGGTGAAGAAGTCGATGGACGCCACCGGGGCCAGCGCGTCCGAGGTCGTCAGCCGGCTGCAGCCGCCCGCCGACGAGGCCGCCGACCGGGCGCCGGAGTCCCTGGCCGGCTGAAGGAGGACCACCTTCCTCCCCACGCCTCGCAGGCTCGGCGTGGGCCCCTGGAAGGTGGCCGTCCCAGCACGTCACCGCGGGCAGGAGGGTGCCCTCACTACCGTGAGGGCGTGCGGCGCTTCTTCTACGACACCGAGTTCATCGAGGACGGCACCACCATCGACCTCGTCTCCATCGGCGTCGTGGACGAGACGGGTCGGGAGTTCTACGCGGTCAGCACCGAGTTCGACGAGCGCCGGGCGATCCCCTGGGTGCGGCGCAACGTGCTCGACCAGCTGCCGCCGCCGTCGGACCGGGCGTGGCGCAGCCGGCAGCGCATCCGCGACGACCTGCTGGCCTTCCTCACCGGACCGGGCGAGGAGATCGAGCTGTGGGCCTGGTTCGCCGCCTACGACCACGTCGCGCTGTGCCAGTTGTGG
This sequence comes from Geodermatophilus sp. URMC 65, assembly GCF_053502545.1. Classification (NCBI taxonomy): domain Bacteria; kingdom Bacillati; phylum Actinomycetota; class Actinomycetes; order Geodermatophilales; family Geodermatophilaceae; genus Geodermatophilus; species Geodermatophilus sp. URMC 65. The sequence goes on along the minus strand of NZ_CP199954.1, from coordinate 348,469 downwards.
GGGGCGATGCCGGCCCTGCCGCGGCCGATCCCGCGGTTCACCCGCGAGCTGCGCCAGCGCTGGGACGACCTCGGGCAGCCGCCGCTGCCGCCCCGGCCGACCGGAACCCACGACGCCCTGGTCGACGCCCGCTACAACCTCGCCCGCTGGCAGGCGATGCAGGGCACCCGCCACTGAGCCCGGGCGCCGTCGGGCTCAGCCGGTCCGCGCCGGCGTGGGGGTGAAGGTGACCGGGAGCTCGCGCAGCCCGCGCAGCACCCCGCCACCGGTCCACCGGAGCTCGTCCTCGGCCGTGGCCAGGGCCAGGTCCGGCAGCCGCTCCAGCAGCGCGGCGAAGGCCACCTGCCCCTCGAGGCGGGCCAGGGGCGCGCCCAGGCAGTAGTGGATCCCGTGCCCGAAGGCCAGGTGGCCGGGGTCGGCGGATCCGACGTCCAGCCGGTCGGGGTCGGGGAAGCGGTCGGGGTCCCGGTCGGCCGCCGCGATGGCGAGCAGCACCACGTCCCCCCGGCGGATCCGCGCCCCGCCGAGCTCCAGGTCCTCGAGGGCGAAGCGGCTGAGCCCGGGGTTGACCGGTCCGTCGAAGCGGAGCAGCTCCTCGACCGCCCGGGGCACCAGGGACGGGTCGGCGCGCAGCCGGTCGAGCTGGTCGGGGGTGCGCAGCAGCGCCAGCGTGCCGTTGCCGATGAGGCTGACCGTGGTCACGTACCCGGCGACGAGCAGCAGGAAGGTCATCGCGAGCAGTTCCTGCTCGTCGAGGCGCTCGCCCTCGTCGGTCGCCGCGATGAGGTCGGTCAGCAGGTCGTCGGCCGGGTCCCGCCGCTTGGCGGCCACCAGCTCGCTCAGGTAGCCGTGCATCTGCTCGCGGGCGGCGACGACGACGGCCAGGTCGGTGCGGGCGTCGAACGGCCGGTCGAGCATGTCGTCGGTCCAGGTCCGGAAGCGGTCCCGGTCGGCCTCGGGGACGCCGAGCAGCTCCCCGATCACGGTGATGGGCAGCGGGAGGGCGAACTCACCGACCAGCTCGGCGCGGCCGCGTGAGCTCATCCGGTCGAGCAGCGTGTCGGTGATCGCTTGCACCCGCGGCCGCAGCCCCTCGACCCGGCGGGCGGTGAACGCCTTGGACACCAGCCGGCGCAGGCGGGTGTGCTCCGGCGGGTCCGCGCCGATCATGCTGCGGCTGAGGAAGTCACCGCGCAGCATCTCGTCCAGGTCGGCGGCCTGCTGCGGGTCGTTGCTCAGCCGCGGCTCCGACAGCGCCGCGAGGACGTCCGCGTAGCGAGTGACCACCCACACGGGCACGCCCAGTCGCCCGTCCAGCCGGTGGACCGGGCCGCTCTCCCGGAGGGCGGCGAGCGCCGGGTACGGATCGGCGAGGAACGCAGGGTCGGTGAACGGCGTGGCCGGGACGGTCATGGGCGTCTCCCCTCCGGACGCGGCCCCCGTGCGACGTCCCGAGCGTCGCACCGGACGGGCCCGGGCAGAAGCCCGGCGCCCGCCCGGCGCCGCGACGACGACACCCCCTCCGGCGTGGGCCGGAGGGGGCGTCGATGGCCCCGTCCCGGGCCCCACCCTGAGCCTGCGAGTGGCGGGGGGGAGGGGGTCCTCTCACGAAGGGTGGGGAGGACGGCGGCCCCCCTGCAGGGTCCCGCCGCGAGCCTGCGAGTGGCGGGACCCTGCAGGGGGGGCCTTCATCAGACGGTGAAGGCCCCCAGCAGGCGGGTCAGCTCCTGCGAGAGCCGGTCGAGCTCACGGGCCGCGGTGCGGGCGGAGTCCACGTCCTCGGCGCTGCGCTCGGCGTCCTCGCTGACGGCGGTGAGCGTGCTGGTGAACGCGCTCGCCCCGTCGGCGGCGGCGCCGACGCTGCGGGTGAGCTCGTTGGTGACCGCCGTCTGCTCCTCGACCGCGCTGGCGATCGTGGTCTGGTGGTCGTTCATGTCGCGCACGACCTCGGCGATTCGCCCGATGGACCCCACCGCCGCCGACGTGTCGGCCTGGATGCCCTGCACCCGCTGGGCGATCTCCTCGCTGGCCCGGGACGCCTCCTGCGCCAGCTCCTTGACCTCGTTCGCGACGACGGCGAAACCCTTGCCCGCCTCGCCGGCCCGCGCGGCCTCGATGGTCGCGTTGAGGGCGAGCAGGTTGGTCTGCTCGGCCACCGCGGCGATCACCTTGACGACGTCGCCGATCTCGGCCGAGCTGGCACCCAGGGCGGCCACCGTGGTCTCGGTCTGCCGGGCGAGGTCGGTGGCGCTGCGGCCCACCCGCGCGGCCTCGCTGGCACTGCGGGCGATCTCGGCGATCGAGGCGCCCATCTGCTCGGCTCCGGCCGCCGCGGAGGTCACGCCCGCGCTGATGTCGCCGGCGGCCTGCTGGGCGGTGCGGGCCTGGTCCCGGCTGCGGGCGGCGCGGTCGCCGAGGCCCTCGGCCACCGTGGCGACCGTGCCGGCCGAGGCGGCCAGCGTGCGTGCGCAGGCGCCGACGTCGCGGATGGTCGCGGAGACCTTCCCGACGAAGCGGTTGAACGCCCGCGACAGGTCGCCGACCTCGTCCCGGCCGGACTCGTCCATCCGCTGGGTCAGGTCGCCCTCGCCGTCGGCGATCTCGGCCATCCGCGCCCGCAGCCGCTCCAGCGGGGCGGTCAGCCGGCGGCTGACCAGCCAGGCCAGCGCGCCGCCGGCCGCGGCGATCAGCAGGACGGCTACGACGACGCCGGTGAGCATCGAGGCGCGGCCGGACTCCAGGTGCTCGACCGGGCCGGCGAAGTCGCTGTCACGAGCGATGGTCGCGATCACCCAGTTCCACGGCTGGTAGTAGGTGGCGCGCACGGTGTGCGGGCCGGTCTCGGCGTCGACGTAGCGCACGGTGGCCTGCTCGCCCGGCTGCAGGGCGACGGCGGCGTCGACGACCTGTTCCACCCAGCGGGTGCCCTCGGCGTCCGTGGCGTCCAGCAGCGACTCGCCGTCCCGGGCGCCGCCCTGGCTCACCACGACCTGGCCGCGCAGGTCGCCGGTGCCGCCGAAGACCTCCACCCGGCCGTGCTCGCCGATGCTGGTCTGCTCGAGGCTCTCCCGCAGCGCGGGCAGGTTCTGCTGCTTCTGGCCGACGTACACCATGCCGATGACCTGGCCGGCACCGTCGAACAGCGGTGCGTAGGCCGAGACGTACCAGGAGTCGACGACGAAGGCGTTGCCGCGGTAGGTCTGCCCGGCGAGGACGGCGGCGAGCACCGGGTTGGGCGCACCGTCGGGGTTGGTCGCCGGGATGTAGGTGCCGATCGCGCGCTTGCCCGTCGTCCCCACGACGTTGGTGGCCACGCGCAGCATGTCGCCGGCCGGCCCGGTGCGCTGGAAGAGCGTCGCGGTGCCGCCGACCAGCGCCTGCACCTGGTCGACCACCGGCGTCGGCACCCCCGGGTCGGTGTTCTGGCCCAGCCACGCGCCGCCCACCGAGGCGCGGGTCAGCACGACCGGCGTCACCTCGCCGCTGTACTGGTTCTTCGCCTGCCATGTCACCGTGCCGCGGTCGAGCCGGAAGCCGCCGGCCTGCGCCAGCACGTGCTGGGCGACGGCGAGGTCGGAGTCGACCTTGGCTGCGGTCGAGGCGCCCTGGGTGGCCACCACGTCGTAGACGCCGCCGGCGGTCTGCGTGAGGTCGTCGGCGACGAGCCGCTCGACGTCGGCGCGGGCCTCGTCGGCGAAGGCGCTGCTCTGCCAGGCGCTCACCCCGCCCACCGTGATCCCGGTGGCCGCGACGCACGCGGTCGCGAGTGCCACCACCTTGGTCCTGATGTCCCAGCGCAAGGGTCTGCTCCCGTTCGTCCTGGCGGCCCGGTGTCGGCCCCCGGGTCGCACATCGGCACGAAACGGCCGGTTGTGAACCGGAACGGCGCAACTGGGGTCACGGACCCCACGGTCTCCGTTCTCGCAGGTCAGGCGCGTTCAGGAGCGCAGGTGGGCCCAGTCCTCCGGGTGGGCGCGCAGGTGCTCGGCCACCGTCCGCGCCGGGTGCCCGGTCAGCGTGGGGACGACGTCGGTGACCCGGGACAGCTCGCCCGCGGCGATCGCCCGGTAGCTGGTGACCCAGCCCTCGACCTCCCAGTCCGGGTGCCCGGACGGGCGCCGGGTGGCCCACGCCTCCTCGACCGTCTGGCGGCGGTAGGTGGCGGGACGGCCGGTCACCTCGGCCAGGACGGCGGCCGCGTCGTCCAGCGACAGCGCCTCCGGCCCGGTCACGTCGAGCACGGCGCCGTCGAGGGCGAGGGAGTCGTCGAGCAGGACGGCGGCCGCGACGTCGGCCAGGTCGTCGCGGGACACGAAGGACGCCCGCCCGTCGTCGGCCGGCGCCGCGATCACCGCCCGCCCGTCCTCGAGGACGGCGAAGAACGGCACGAAGTCGGCGTACATGGCGTGCCGCAGCACCGTGGTGCGCACGCCGGTCGCCGTGAGGGCCTCCTCGGTGGCGGCGTGCTGTCGGGCGAGGGTGAAGACGGCGTCCGGAGCGGCGCCGAGGAAGGAGGTGTAGACGACGCGCTGCACGCCGGCCGCGGCCGCCGCGGCGACGGCGGTGCGGTGCTGCTGCAGCCGGTCCTCGGCCTCGGCGGCCGACACCAGGTAGAGGGTGTGCACCCCCGCGAGGGCGGCGGTCAGGCCGGGCCCGTCGGCGTAGCCGCCCGGGACGGCGGCCACCCCGGCCCGGGGGACCCGCGGGGCGCGGGCGGCCTCGCGCACGACGAGCCGCAGGGCGACGTCCTCCCGGCCGGCGAGCCGTGGGACGACACGTCGTCCGAGCGTGCCCGTGGCCCCTGTGACGGCGATCACCCTCGGCATACGATCATCTCCCTGATCAGCACACGACCCGCCGACGACCCTCAGCGCCCCGAACCCTCCCGGAGGACGGCCCCATGCGCATCGGCATCCTGACCGGCGGCGGCGACTGCCCGGGCCTCAACGCGGTGATCCGCGCCATCGTCCGCAAGGGCGTCCGGTGCGGCGACGAGGTGGTCGGCTTCCGCGACGGCTGGCGCGGAGTCCTCGAGGGCGACACCGTGCCGATGGACCTCGCCGCCGTCCGCGGCATCCTGCCCCGCGGCGGCACCGTCCTGGGCACCTCGCGCACCAACCCCTACGCCCTGGAGGGCGGCGCCGACCGGGTGCTCGCCACGCTCGAGCGGCTCGGCGTCGACGCGCTGATCCCGATCGGCGGCGAGGACACCCTCGGGGTGGCCACCAAGCTCGCCGAGGCCGGCGTCCGGGTGGTCGGCGTCCCCAAGACCATCGACAACGACCTCGACGCCACCGACTACACCTTCGGCTTCGACACCGCCCTCGGCGTGGCCACCGAGGCCATCGACCGGCTGCACACCACCGGGGACAGCCACCACCGGACGCTCGTGGTCGAGGTCATGGGCCGGCACGCGGGGTGGATCGCGCTGCACGCCGGGATGGCCGGCGGCGCCACCGTCGTCCTCATCCCCGAGCAGCCCTTCGACGTCGACGCCGTCGTGGAGCACTGCCAGCGCCGGTTCGACTCCGGCTACTCGCCGATCGTGGTGGTCTCCGAGGGCGCCAAGCCCAAGAACGGCGACCTGGTGACGTCCACGGGGGAGAAGGACGCGTTCGGCCACGTCCGGCTCGGCGGCATCGGCACCGCGCTGGCCTCGCTGATCGAGCAGCGCACCGGCCGGGAGTCCCGAGCCGTCGTCCTCGGGCACATCCAGCGCGGCGGCACCCCCTCGCCGTTCGACCGGGTGCTGGCCACCCGCTTCGGGCTGGCCGCGCTCGACGCGGTGCACGCCGGGGAGAGCGGCATCATGGTGGCGCTGCGGGGCACCGACATCGTGCGGGTGCCCCTGGCCGAGGCGACCGCGCAGCTGAAGCTGGTCCCGGTCGACCGCTACGCGGAGGTCGAGGTCTTCTTCGGCTGAGAAAGGACCGCGTCCTCCCCACCCTTCGCGAGCTCAGGGCGGGACCCGGGACGGGGCCGGCGGCGGGACTGCTGCAGGGGAGCCGTTCCAGAGGGCTGCGGCAGAGCCGCCGGTACCCTCTGATGGCGTGACCCTCTCCGACCCGGCTGCCCTGCTGCTCGACCTGGACCGGTGGCGGGAGCTGCCCGCCGCTCAGCAGCCGGAGTGGCCCGACCGCGCCGCGCTGGACACCGTCCTGGCCACCCTGTCCTCCGTGCCGCCCATCGTGGCGCCCACCGAGGTCGACGAGCTGCGCACGCGGCTGGCCGAGGTGGCGCAGGGCCGGGCGTTCCTGCTGCAGGGCGGTGACTGCGCGGAGACCTTCGACCTGAACACCGACGCGCACCTGCAGAGCACCACGCGCACGCTGCTGCAGATGGCCGTCGTCCTGACCTACGGCGCGAGCGTGCCGGTGGTCAAGGTGGGCCGGGTGGCCGGGCAGTACGCCAAGCCCCGCTCGTCGAACACCGACGCCCTCGGCCTGCCCTCCTACCGCGGCGACATGGTCAACTCGCTGGAGCCGGTGCTCGAGAAGCGCATCCCGGACCCGAACCGGCTGGTGCGCGCCTACGCCAACTCCGCGGCCGCGATGAACATGATCCGCGCCTACGCCCGCGGCGGCCTGGCCGACCTGCACGCGGTGCACGACTGGAACAAGGACTTCGTGGCCAGCTCGCCGGCAGGGGTGCGCTACGAGGTGATCGCCCGCGAGATCGACCGGGCGCTGGCGTTCATGAAGGCCTGCGGCGTCGACGACACCGCGCTGCGCGGCGTGGAGCTCTACAACAGCCACGAGGCGCTGATCCTCGACTACGAGCGGGCGCTGCTGCGGGTGCACGAGGGCCGGCCCTACGCCGCCTCCGCGCACTTCGTCTGGATCGGCGAGCGCACCCGCCAGCTCGACGGCGCGCACGTGGAGTTCATGTCGCGGATCGCCAACCCGATCGGCGTCAAGATCGGCCCGACGACGACTCCCGAGCAGGCGACCGAGCTGGTCGAGCGGCTCGACCCCGAGGGCATCCCGGGCCGGCTGACCCTGATCAGCCGGATGGGCAACGGCAAGATCCGGGACGTCCTGCCCGCGATCGTGGAGAAGGTGACCGCGAGCGGCCACCAGGTCGTGTGGCAGTGCGACCCGATGCACGGCAACACGCACGAGTCGCCCTCGGGCTACAAGACCCGGCACTTCGACCGGGTCGTCGACGAGGTGCTCGGCTTCTTCGACGTCCACCGGGCCCTGGGCACCTGGCCCGGTGGCATCCACGTCGAGCTCACCGGTGAGGACGTCACCGAGTGCCTCGGCGGGGCCATGGAGATCAGCGACGAGGACCTCAACAGCCGCTACGAGACCGCCTGCGACCCGCGGCTGAACACCGGGCAGTCGCTGGAGCTCGCCTTCCTGGTCGCGGAGATGCTGCGTGGCTGACCTGGTCGACCTGCGCTCGGACACCGTCACGAAGCCGACGCCCGGCATGCGCCGGGCGATGGCCGAGGCCGAGGTGGGGGACGACGTCTACGGCGAGGACCCGACCATCAACGCGCTCGAGGAGCGGGTCGCGGGTCTGTTCGGCCACGAGGCCGGGCTGTTCGTGCCGTCGGGGACGATGGGCAACCAGATCGGCCTGCGGCTGGTCTGCGAGCCGGGCCAGGAGGTGCTCTGCGACGCCGACGCCCACATCGTCACCTACGAGATGGGTGCGGCGGCGGTGCTCTTCGGCATCTCCACCCGCACGGTCGTGTCGGACGGCGGCCGGCTCGACACCGCCCGGCTCGTCGAGCAGGTGCGGCCGCGGGACAACTGGCACCTCACCGCGACCGCGGCGATCGCCGTGGAGAACACGCACAACCGCGGCGGTGGGCTGGTGCAGCCGCTGGAGCAGTTGCGGGCGCTGTGGGACTGGTCGCGGCAGGCCGGTGTCGACGTGCACCTCGACGGCGCCCGGATCTGGAACGCCTCCGTGGCCTCCGGCGTCGACCTGGCCACCTACGGCGGGCTGGCCGACACCGCCTCGGTCTGCCTGTCCAAGGGGCTGGGTGCCCCGGTCGGGTCGGTGCTCGTCGCCTCGGCCGAGCGGATCGCCGCCGCCCGGCTGTGGCGCAAGCGGCTCGGTGGCGGGATGCGGCAGGCCGGGGTGCTCGCCGCGGCCGGACTGTACGCGCTGGACTCCCACCTCGACCGGCTGGCCGAGGACCACGAGCACGCCCGGCTGCTGGCCAAGCGCCTCGGGGTCGACCCGGCCACGGTGCAGACCAACATCGTGCGGCTGGACGACGTCCCCGCCCCGGTCGTGGCCGAGGCCGCCAAGGCGCAGGGGGTGCTGGTGTCCCAGGTGAGCGACCGGCGGCTGCGGCTGGTGACCAACCTGGGCGTCGACCGCGCCGGCGTGGAGCGCGCCGGTGACGTGCTCGCCGGGATCCTCGACCGCTGACGACGACGGCGGGCGCCGCGACGGGCGCCGTCGACGGTGTGCGCTGACGCGCAGCTCTCCGGGAGGGAACCGCGCATCCGCGCACACCGTCGCCCCGCTCCGTCAGTGGCTGCCGAACAGCAGCCGGTCGGGTGGCTCAGCTCGCCAGGGGGACGGCACCCGGCCGCGGTGTGCTCCGGAGGACCGCGAGGTCGTTGAGCAGCGCGATGTCGGTGGCATGGCCGGCCCACGGGACGCCGTCCTTCTCGCTGGGCGTCTCCACGACGACCGGGACGCCGGCCATCGACGGGTGGGCCAGCAGCTCCGCGAACGGCGCCGTCCCGATCGAGCCGGCGCCGATGGTGGTGTGCCGGTCCCGCTTGGAGCCGCACTCGTCGAGCGAGTCGTTGGCGTGCACCAGGCCCAGTCGCCCGGGGCCGACGGTGGCCTCGAGCGCGTCGAGGGTCGAGGCCGTGCCGCCGGGCGTGGTCAGCTCGTGACCGGCCGCCCAGGCGTGGCAGGTGTCGAAGCAGACGCCGAGCAGCGGGTGGTGCTCCAGCGCGGCGAAGTACGGGCCGAGGTCCTCGACGGTGGCGGCCAGCGACCTGCCGCCACCGGCCGTCGGCTCGACCAGCAGCCGCGGGCCGTCGTCCGGCGCGGCCTCGAGCACGGGCAGCAGCCGCTCGTGCAGCTGGCGCAGCGCGTCCTCGTAGCGGTCCTCACCGACGGCGGACCCGGCGTGGACGACGACGCCCTGGCAGCCGAGCTGGACGCCGCGGGCGAGGTTGTGCGCGATGGTCGCGATCGACTGCTCGACGGTCGCCTCGGTGGGCGAGCCGACGTTGACCAGGAACGGCGTGTGGATGAAGGCGGGCACTCCACGCTCGGCGCAGCCCGCGGTGAACAGCGCGTCCTGACGCGGGTCGCCCGCGGTCAGCTTCCAGCCGCGCGGGTTGCCGACGAAGACCTGCACGGCCCGCGCGCCGACGGCGTCGGTGTAGGTCAGGCCGCCCCTGGCCAGCCCGCCCTTGATCTGGATGTGCGCCCCGATGGGCGGCACACCTGCCGCGGTGCGCAGTGTCCTCAGTCCTGTCCGAACGTCACCAGGATCGTCACCGGGGTGCCGATGTCGACCGTCTGCCCGGCGGCCGGGCTCTGCCGGAACACCCGGTCGCCGTAGAACTGGCTCACCTGCACCTGCAAGCCTGCCTGCCGGAGCAGCGCGGTCGCCTCCGGCTGGCTGCGGCCGACCACGTCGGGCACCTGCACCTGCGGCAGCCCCATCGAGACCTGCAGCGTGACCGTGCTCTCGTAGGGCGCCTGCTGGCCGCTGGCCGGGGTGACCGCCATGACCTCGCCGGGGTCGACGTCGGCGCTGCGGCCCTCGGTGCGCTCCACGGCGAACCCGAGCGCCTCCAGGTTGGCCGTCGCCTCCTCCGGTGAGAGCCCGACCACGGCGGGCACCGTCACCGGCTCGTGGCCGCGGCTGACGTAGACCACCAGCTCCTCGCCGCGCTTGAGCTCGGTGCCGGCCTCCGGGTCGAAGCCGGTCACGTGGCCGACCGGCACCTCGTTGTCGTAGTCCTGCATCTCGCGGATGGCCACCGGGACGCCGTCCAGCTTGGTGCGGACCTCCTCCACGGGGAGGCCGACCAGCTCCGGACCGGCCTCGAACCGCTCCGGGCCCTTGGAGACGACCAGCCGGACGTCGGTGCCGCGGATGGCCTCGCCGCCGGAGGGCTCGGCGGAGATGACCACGCCGTCGGGGACGTCCTCGCTGAACTGCTCGCCGCAGCAGTCGGGGTCCAGCCCCGCCTCCTGGAGCAGGTCGATCGCCGCCGCCTGCTCCTTGCCGGCCAGCTGCGGCACCGTCGTCCACCGGCCGGACCCCAGCCACCAGCCGACTGCACCGATGGTGATCGCGGTGAGCAGCACGAGGGCGACGGCGAGCCGGGCGCGACGGCGGCGGATGTGCGCCGGCACGCCGGGGCGGGCGCGCTCGGGCGCGGGCCGCCGTGCACCCGGGTCGGCGCTTGGGCCGGTGCCGGGCAGCATCGAGGTGCGGCTGCTGCCCCGGCCGGGCCGGGTGCCGCCGGGGCCGAGCACCTCGGTGCGCGGGGCGGCCGGGTCGCTCGGGTGTCGCGTCGGGCGGCTGGGCCGGTTGGTCGGCCGCAGCGTCTCGGCGGTGGCGGTGCTGCGCCCGGTCGGCACGGGGACGCGCTCGATGGCCAGGTCGGTGCGCACGTCCTCGAGGTCGGCGAGGAACGCGCCGGCGTCCAGCGGGCGGACGGCGGGCTCGCGGCGGGTGGTGCGCGCGACCAGCTCGTCGACCTCCAACGGCAGCCCCGGCACCTCCTCCGACGGGCGGGGCATGTCGTGGTGCACGTGCTGGTAGGCCACGGCCAGCGGGGTGTCGCCGCCGTAGGGCGGGTGGCCGGTGAGCATCTCGTAGAGCACGACACCGGCGGCGTAGACGTCGCTGCGGGCGTCGGCCTTGCCGCGCTCGAGCTGCTCGGGGGAGAGGTAGGCGACGGTGCCGATGAGCACGCCGCCGGTGTGGCTGGTCTGCCCGGTGCCGGTGAGCGCGCGGGCCAGGCCGAAGTCGGCGACCTTCACCACCCCGTCGGCGCCGATGAGCACGTTCTCGGGCTTGATGTCGCGGTGCACGATCCCGGCGCGGTGGGCGGCGGTGAGCCCGGAGAGCACCGGCTCCAGGACGGCGAAGGCCTCGGCGACGGTGAGCCGGCCGCGGGCCTGCAGCAGGTCGCGCAGCGTGCGGCCGCGTACCAGCTCCATCACCAGGAACACCAGGCCCTGGTCGCTGCCCTGGTCGCTGACCGAGACGACGTTGGGGTGGCTGAGCATCGCCGCGGCCCGCGCCTCGCGGGTGAACCGGTCGACGAACGTCGGGTCGTGTGCCAGGTGCTCGGCCATCACCTTGACCGCGACCGTGCGGTGCAGCCGCAGGTCGGTGGCGGCGTAGACGGTGGACATGCCGCCTCGGGCGAGGCGCTCCTCGAGCAGGTACCTGCCCTCGAGGACGAGGCCGACCACGGGGTCGGTCACGGCGGTGTCCACCCGGCCGAGTGTAGGAGCGGGTCGGTGCTGCGCCGCCCGTACACGCGGAGCGCCGGCCGTTGTGACGGGTTCACCCGTCACAACCACACCGGCGCACTCACCCCTGTCGAGATCACGCGATCTCGCACCGCTGCAGCGTCGCGAGCGTGCGAGACCGCGCGATCTCGACGGGAGATCGCCGGTGGGGCGGTTCAGGCCAGCTCGAGGCCGGGGTAGAGCGGGTGGCGGTCCAGCAGCTCGGCCGCCGCGGCGCGGGCCCGGTCGGCCAGGCCGTCGGTGGTCGCGTACCTCGCCTTGGACGGCGACCCGTCGCGGGTGGCGGTCGGCGTCGTGTTCGACAGGACGTCGACGATCAGCTCGGCGGTGCGGTCGAACTCGTCCGCCCCGAAGCCGCGGGTGGTCAGCGCCGGGGTGCCCAGCCGGATGCCGGAGGTGTACCAGGCGCCGTTCGGGTCGGCCGGGACGGCGTTGCGGTTGGTCACGATGCCGGCGTCCAGCAGCGCGGACTCCGCCTGGCGACCGGTGAGGCCGAAGCCCGAGACGTCGACGAGCACGAGGTGGTTGTCGGTGCCGCCGGTGACCAGCCGCGCGCCACGGCGGGTCAGCCCCTCGGCGAGGGAGACGGCGTTGTCGACGATGCGCTGCGCGTACCCGGCGAAGGCGGGCTGGCGGGCCTCGGCGAAGGCGACGGCCTTGGCGGCCATGACGTGCGGCAGCGGGCCGCCGAGCACCATCGGGCAGCCGCGGTCGACGGCCTCGGCGTACTCGGGCTGGGCCAGCACCATGCCGCCGCGCGGGCCGCGCAGGGACTTGTGGGTCGTCGTCGTGACGACGTGGGCGTGCGGCACCGGGTCGAAGTCGCCGGTGAACACCTTCCCGGCGACCAGGCCGGCGAAGTGGGCCATGTCGACGACGAGCGTGGCGCCCACCTCGTCGGCGATCTCGCGCATCCGGGCGAAGTCCACCCGGCGCGGGTAGGCGGAGTAGCCGGCCATGAGGATCAGCGGGCGGAACTCGCGGGCCCGCTCGCGGACGGCGGCGTAGTCCAGCAGCCCGGTCTCGGGGTCGGTGCCGTAGGAGGACTGCTCGAACATCTTGCCGCTGATGTTCGGGCGGAAGCCGTGGGTGAGGTGGCCACCGGCGTCGAGGGACATGCCGAGCATCCGCTGGTCGCCGAGCTGGCGGCGCAGCGCCGACCAGTCGGAGTCGGTCAGCTCGTTGACGTGCCGGACGCCGGCCTTCTCCAGCGCCGGGGACTCGACGCGGGAGGCCAGCACCGCCCAGAAGGCGACCAGGTTGGCGTCGATGCCCGAGTGCGGCTGGACGTAGGCGTGCGGCGCGCCGAACAGCTCGCGGGCGTGCTCGGCGGCCAGCGCCTCGACGGTGTCGACGTTCTGGCAGCCGGCGTAGAAGCGGTGGCCGACGGTGCCCTCGGCGTACTTGTCCGACAGCCAGTTGCCCATGGTCAGCAGCACGGCGGGGCTGGCGTAGTTCTCGCTGGCGATCAGCTTCAGCGAGGCCCGCTGGTCGGCGAGCTCCGCGCCGATCGCGTCGGCCACCCGGGGCTCGACCGCCCCGATGACCTGCAGCGCGTTGCGGTAGGCGGCGGAGGCGACATCGGCGTGGGGCATGGAGGCGGCGGCGTCGGAGGAGGTGGTGGCATCGGTCATGGCGGGCTCCAGCGCGAGGGGACGACGAGTGGGTGCCCAGGCGCCCGGCGGGGTGGTGCGGGCCGCTCCCCGGTGGTGGTCCACCTCAGCAGCGCCAGTCACGGCCCCGTCCCATGCTATCGGGGCAGCCGGCCGGCGGGTCGACGTCCCGGGCACGGCGGACTGCGGCGGGGTCATAGGCTCGGACGTCATGGAGACGCTCACCCCCGCTGAGGTCGCCGGCGTGCTGGGGGTCTCGCCGAACCGGGTCCGCCAGTTGTTGCGCGAGCACAAGCTCATGGCGGTCCCCGGCAGCGGCAACAGCCGGATCCCGGCCGACTTCCTCCAGGACGGCGCCGTCCTCAAGCACCTGCCCGGCCTGATCACCGTGCTCAAGGACGGCGGGTTCAGCGACGAGGAGGTCTTCGAGTGGCTGTTCCGCGCCGACGACACGCTGCCGGGCACGCCCGTGCACGCGCTGCGCAGCGACCGGCACACCGAGGTCACCCGGCGCGCCCAGGCCCTGGCGTTCTGAGCGTCGACGCATGGGGCAGCTGACCTACCTCGCGCTGCTGGCCGGCTGCCTGGTCGTCACCGCGCCGCTCGAGCTCCTGCTGCGGGTGCGGGTGTACCCCCGCTGGCGGCGGCTGCTGCTCGCGGTCGCGCCGGAGTTCGCCGTCTTCGTGGTCTGGGTGCTGTACGCGATCGCGCAGGGCCACTGGGACTACTCCGACGAGCTGACCCTCGGCGTCCGGCTGCCCGGGGGCATCCCGGTCGAGGAGGTGCTGTTCTTCCTCGTCGTCCCGCTGTGCTCGGTGCTGGCGCTGGAGGCGGTGCGCAAGGTCACCGGCTGGGACGCCGGCTACCCGCCCGACGACAGCCTCGGGGGCATCGCAGCGAGGAACGAGCGAGGAGCGGGCCGAGGCGCGGAGTCGGGCAGATGAACATCGCCGAGGAAGCCGAGATCGGCCGGTGAGCTACTCGACGCTGGCCGTGCTGGCGGTGGTCGCCGTCCTCGTGCTGGACCTGGCCGTCTACCGCACGCGGATGGTCACCCGGCCGGTGTTCTGGGTGGCCTACGCGATCATCATCACGTTCCAGCTGCTGATGAACGGCGTGCTGACCGGGCTGGCGGTCGTCACCTACGACCCGGACGCGATCTGGGGCCCGCGGATCGCCTACGCGCCGGTCGAGGACCTGCTGTTCGGCTTCGCCATGGTCACCCTGACCCTGGCCAGCTGGGCGGCGGTCAACCGGCGGGCGAACACCGCCAGGCGCCGCGGCTTGGACACCCGCACCCGGCGGTCGAGCACCCGGTAGTCGGCCCGCTCGATCTCGGTGAGGATGCCGCCGTAGAGTTCGGTGGCCGCGCGCACGCAGTCGCGGGACTCCGGCGCGAGCATCGTCGTCCCCGGGGCTGCGTCGTCGTAGCGGCGGCGCACGATGGCGACCATCTCCCGCATCAGCTCGCGGAAGGCCGCGTCGTACCGCTTCGCGGCCAGCTGCTCACGGGTGACGCCGTGCGCGGCCATCAGGTCGGCGGGCAGGTAGACCCGGCCGCGGTCGACGTCCTCCGCGACGTCGCGCAGGAAGTTGGTCAGCTGGAAGGCCTCGCCCAGCGCGATGGCGTGCGGGGCGGCCTCCTCGAGGGCCACGCCCTCCGCGGTGCCGAGCACGGGGAGCACCTGCAGGCCGATGACCGACGCCGAGCCCCACATGTAGCGGTCCAGGGCGTCCATGTCGGCGTACCCGGTGACGTCGAGGTCGCTGGTCATCGCGGCGAGGAAGTCGACCAGGTGCTCGACCGGGATCGCGTACCGGCGGTAGGTGTGCACGGTGGCCAGCCGCACCGGGTCGTGGGACCAGCCGGCCTCCAGCTCGGCCAGCAGCGCTCGGGACCACTCGGCGAGGTCGCCGGCCGGGTCGGCGCCCGGGTGGTCGACGAGGTCGTCCGCGGTGCGGGCGGCGGCGTAGAGGGCGTGGATCGCCGGGCGCCGGTCCGGGGTGAGCAGCCGGGTCGCCAGGTGGTAGCTCTTGCCGTGCTCGGCGTTGATCGCCGCGCAGTGCCGATAGGCGGCGTCGAGCAGCGCCTGCCGTTCGGCCTGCGTGCGCGGCGGGTCGACGAGCGTCATCGGGGGTCCCGTCCGGTGATCCGTTCGGCGGCGAGCCGGCCGCTGATGACGACCATGGGCACGCCGACGCCGGGCTGCACCGACGAGCCGGCGAGGACGACGTTCTCCGGGCCGCGCCGGGGGAGCGTCGGCGTCCGGAACGGGCCGGTCTGGCCGAAGGTGTGCGCCAGCGCGAACGGCGTCCCGGCGGCCATGCCCTGCGCCGCCCAGGTCAGCGGGGTGTCGACGTGCTCGACCTCGATCGCGCCGGTCAGCCCGGCCCAGCCGCGCTCCTCCAGCACGCCCAGCACCTCGTCGCGGTAGCGGGGGCCCAGCGTCGTCCAGTCCAGGTCGGGGTTGCCGCCGCTGTGCGGGTCCAGGTTCGGGGTGGGCGCGACGATGCTCAGCACCTGGCCGCCCTCGGGGGCGAGGCTGCGGTCGGTGTGCGAGGGCATGCTCACCAGCAGGCTCGGGTCGGTCATCGGGCGGCCGTCCCGGATGAGCTCGTCGAACACCTCCCGCCAGGCGGTGCCGAAGCTGATGGTGTGGTGCGCCTGGCCGGGCAGCTCGCTGCGGACGCCGACGTGCACCGCCACGCAGGACGGCGAGTACACCGGCCGCCGCACCCGCCGGAACCCGGGCACCAGCGCCTCCGGCCGGTCGACGGTGACGACGACGGCGTCGGCGGGCAGCCGCTCGCCGTCGTCGAGCAGCACGCCGGTGACCCGGGAGCCGCGGAGCTCGAACTCACCGACGCCGGCGTCGTAGCGGAGCGCGACCCCGGCGTCGGCGGCCGCGGCGGCCATCGCGCGGGGGACGGCGGCGATCCCGCCCACCGGGTGCCAGACGCCGGCGCCGATGTCGAGCTGGGCGATGACCGCGTAGGCGGCGATCGCGCGGTACGGCGAGACCCCGGCGTAGAGGGCCTGGAAGCTGAACAGCCGGCGCAGCCGGTCGTCGGTGAAGTGCCGCTCGACGTGGCGGGACAGCCGGCCGAAGCCGCCGCGCCGGGCCAGCTGGACCAGCTCGGGGCCGAGCAGGTCCAGCGGGGTGTCGAGGTTGCGGTCGATGAAGGTGGTCAGCTGCAGCCGGTAGAGCTCGGCCAGGTCGGCCAGGTAGCGGCGCAGCGCCGCCGCCTCGCCGGGCCCGCAGAGCGCCTCCACCTCGGCGGCGAAGGCGTCGACGTCGGCGTGCACGTCGAGGTGCGAGCCGTCGGCGAACTGCGCGCGGTAGGTGGTCTCCAGGGGGACGAGGGTGAGCCGGTCCTCGAGCTTCTCGCCGACCGCGGCGAGGGTGTCGGCGACCAGCTCCGGGGCGGTGAACACCGACGGGCCGGTGTCGAGGGCGTAGCCGCGCTCCTCGATCCGGCCGGCGCGCCCGCCGGGACCGGAGGCGCGCTCGACGACGGTGACCTCCCGGCCGGCGCCGCGCAGCCGCAGGGCGGCCGACAGCCCGGCGAGGCCGGCGCCCACGACGACGACGCGGTCGGTGCGCCCGGGGACGGTGCGGACCATCAGGCGGTGCGGCTGGTCGCGGCGACGGCGAGCGCGTCGAGAGCGACCCGGGCGTCGTCGGCCAGCGGGGCCTCGGCGATGGCGGTGCGGGCGAGCGCCGTGCGCTCGGCGATCCGCTGCTCGACCTGCGCGCGGGCGCCGGTGGACTCGAAGAGCGTCCGCAGCGCGTCGAACTCGGCCGGGCCGGCGTCGGGGTTCCCCAGCGCCTCGGTGAGCAGTCGCCGTCCGTCGTCGTCCGCGGCCTCCTCGGCCAGCGCCACCAGCAGCGTCTGCTTGCCCTCCCGCAGGTCGTCGTCGGCGGACTTGCCGGTGACCGACGGGTCGCCGAACACCCCGAGGACGTCGTCGCGCAGCTGGAACGCCTCACCCAGCGGCAGGCCGATCGCGGTGTAGGTCTCGGCGGCCCGCTCACCGGCGCCGGCGATGGCGGCGCCCAGCTGCAGCGGCCGCTGCACGGTGTAGCCGGCGCTCTTGTAGCGGGCCACGGTCAGCGCGCCCTGCGCACCGGGCAGGCCGCCGGCGGCGCGCAGCAGGTCCAGGTACTGCCCGGCGGTCACCTCGGTGCGCATGGTGTCCCAGACCTGGCGGGCCCGGGAGAGCGCGGCGGGGGAGATGCCCGAGCAGCGCAGCAGCTCGTCGGACCACACCAGCGCGAGGTCGCCGACGAGGATCGCCGCGCCCACGCCGAAGGCGTCGCCGTCCCCGGCCAGCGCGCCGTCCCCGTGCCGGGAGGCGAAGCCGACGTGGGTGGCCGGGCGGCCGCGGCGGGTCAGCGCGCCGTCCATCACGTCGTCGTGCACCAGCGCGCTGGCGTGCACGAACTCCAGCGCGGCGACCGCCCGCAGCACCGCGGCGTCGGACTCCCGGGGCCCCTCGCCGCTGAAGCCGCGCCAGCCCCAGTAGGCGAACAGCGGACGCAGCCGCTTGCCGCCGTCGGCCAGGGCGCAGACCTCGTCGACCACCGGGAGCAGCGACTGGTCCATCGCCGCGAGGGTCTCCCGCTGCACCTCGAGGAAGTCCGAGAGGGCGGCCCAGACGGCCGCGCGCACGCGGTCTGTCTCGGCAGCGGCCGGCGGGGGAGCCGGGGGGAAGACGGGTGTCTCGCGCTGCTGCGCCCCGGCGGTCACCGGATGAGTATCGCGCGCGACTCGATGAGGCGCGGCCGGGATCCGGGCGGAGTCGGTCAGGGCCACGGGGTCTGCCTCCTGGGGCCGGTGGGGCGGCGGTGCCGGAGGACCTTCTCCGGGGGCGTGCCGAGCGGATGCAGCGCGGGCCGGACGCCGGCGGGTCCGTATCCTCGCTGTCCATGACGCGGACCGTGCGGGAGCTGCTCGCCGAGGGCCGGCCGACGTGGTCCTTCGAGTTCTTCCCGCCCAAGAGCCCCGAGGGCGCCACCCAGCTGTGGACGGCGCTGCGCGAGCTCGAGCGGCTGCAGCCGTCGTTCGTGTCGGTCACCTACGGCGCCGGTGGGTCCACGCGCGAGGGCACCGTCTCGGTCACCGAGCGCATCGCCACCGAGACGACGATGACCCCGCTGGCGCACCTCACCGCCGTCGACCACAGCGTCGCCGAGCTCCGGCACGTGGTCAGCCGGCTGGCCGCGGCGGGCGTGCGGAACCTGCTGGCGCTGCGCGGGGACCCGCCGGGTGCCGACCCGCAGGCGGAGTGGATCGCCCATCCGGAGGGGCTGACCTACGCCGCCGAGCTGGTCGAGCTGATCCGCTCCATGGGTGACTTCTCCGTCGGCGTGGCCGCCTTCCCGGAGCGGCACCCGCGCTCGCCGGACTTCGAGACCGACGTCGAGATGTTCGTGCGCAAGTGCCGGGCCGGCGCCGACTTCGCGATCACCCAGATGTTCTTCCGCACGGAGGACTACCTGCGCATGCGCGACCGGGTGGCCGCCACCGGCTGCGAGGTGCCGATCATCGCCGGGGTCATGCCGGTGACCAACGCCCGGCAGATCACCCGCATCGTGCAGCTGTCCGGGCAGGCGTTCCCCGAGCACCTGGCCGCCCGCTTCGCCGAGCTGGACGGGAACACCGCCGAGGCGAGGGCCGCGGTGCGGGCCTACGGCGTCGAGGTCGCCACCGAGCTGTGCCGGACGCTGCTCGACGAGGGCGTCCCCGGCATCCACTTCATCACCATGAACCGGTCGACGGCGACCCGCGAGGTCCACGCCAACCTGGTGGCGGTCCCCGCTCCTCACTGAGCGGGGTCCGCCGCGGGTGTGCGGGTGGCGCGGCCGGCCAGCAGGGCCGCCGTCTCGGCCGCCGCCCGGCGCAGGCCCTCCCGCTCGGCCGCGTACCCG
This sequence comes from Geodermatophilus sp. URMC 65, assembly GCF_053502545.1. Lineage (NCBI taxonomy): Bacteria > Bacillati > Actinomycetota > Actinomycetes > Geodermatophilales > Geodermatophilaceae > Geodermatophilus > Geodermatophilus sp. URMC 65. The sequence continues at coordinate 329,439 of NZ_CP199954.1, read as the reverse complement.
CCGAGCGTGCCGACCACCGGCAGGTTCGACAGGGCCCGGTGCCGCAGCTTGCCCTTGGGTCGGGCGTCGAGGGTGTCGTCGATGCGGCCGAGCAGCCGGGCCACCCGCCACAGGGTGCGGACCGCGCTGCGGTCCTCCTTGTCCCCGAGGACGTCGTCGGCGTAGGCGCCGGGGGCCCGTGCCAGCAGCGGCCGCACCCGCTCGGCGGGCAGGTCGCGGTCGAGCAGCACGTGGGCCAGCAGCGACACCCGTTCGGCCTCGTCCTCGACGCCGTGCTCGGAGGCCACCCCGCCGACCACCACGGCCTGGACCGCGGAGCCGATCGTGTTCTGCAGCGGCAGCAGGTCGGCCAGCTTGCCGGCGAGGCGGGGGACGGCGCTGACGCCGGCGGCGACCCGGGAGACCCGGGCGGCCCACCACTGCTCCCGCTCGGCCTGCGGCAGCTCCGGTGGGCGGCCGAGCCGGCGGACCAGCGGCGTCGTCAGCCGGTCGACCCGGCGGAGGACGTCGACGACGACCGCGTCACTGAGGGGAGGCGCCATGGAGCCGCTCTACCCACGGTCGTTCCCGGGCCATGCACGCGGACTCCCGACCGTCGTGGCCCACGGCCCGTTCGCCTGCGCGGGAGGCGTGGAGACGTGGTCGGCGCATGCTCCACCGCTGCTTCCTCCTGGAAGCAGCGGTGGAGGTCGCGGAGAGGCACCTCCCGGGCGGCCGGTGGACCGAACGGGGCTGCGCGTCCGTCGTCCACACGCAACCGCCACACCGCCCCATGGACGCCCTCTCCGCTCAGTCCGGCGGCTCGGCCAGCGGCGCGCGGGTGCGGGTCATCAGCTCGACCAGCTCGGCCACCGCACTGCGCACCGCGCCGATCTCGTCGGCCACCGCGCGCAGGTCGCCGTCCCCCCGGCCGGGCAGCGCCGACGTCGCGGCCGTGATCCCGTCGACCTCCGCGGCACTGCGCTCCAGCCGCTCCAGGTCGGCGAGGTGGCGCAGCTCGGCCGAGAGCAGCGCGGCCTGGTCGCGGTAGCGGATCAGCGCGTCGGCGCGGTGCCCGAGCCGGAGCGCGGCGGCCTCCAGCGCGGCGGACTGGCGGTCCCAGTACTCCGCCGCCGTCCCGGGCGGGCGCACCCCGAGGGAGACGCGGGCCGACCGGATGCGCAGCGCGAGGTCGACGATGCGGTCGACCTCGGCCCGGCCGTCGAAGCGGCTCGCCGCCAGCAGCGGGGAGGACCAGGACGGCTCGCGCACCGTCTCCGCCCACGCCCGCCCGGCGGCCGCGGCGACGCGCGCCTCGGTGGTGTCCCACGCCGCGAAGGCCGCCTCGGGTGCCGGGGACGGCGGCTCGGGGGCGGAGGACGGCAGTCCCAGCCGGGCGCGGGTGGCCCGGTCCAGCCGGACGGCGGCCGCGCGCAGCCGCGCCCACCGCGACGACGGTTCTCGTCGGGGCGAGCGGACGACGACCAGCCGGCCCTCGGTGAGGTACCGGTCGGGCCACAGCGCCGCGCCCTCGTCGTCCGCCGTCCGCATGGTCCTGCCTCCCTGCTGCACCCGGTGAGCAGCCCGTCACCCCAGGGTGCCGGTCCCGGCCGCCGGACGACGGCCCCTCCGGACCGGGCGTTCGGCGTGTCCCCAGCCGGGTAGTCCTGCCCGGGATGCCGAGCGGTGAGTCGCCCGGTGCGGCCGGACGGGCCATGATCGCCGAGACTGCACACGAGTGCAGACCAACTGGGAGGACGTTCCGTGGCCGGTGGACTGGTAGCCCTGTTCGACGACGTGGCGGTGCTGGCGCGCGCCGCCGCCGCCTCCGTCGACGACATCGGGGCGGCTGCAGGACGGGCCAGCGTGAAGGCCGCGGGTGTCGTCGTCGACGACACCGCCGTCACGCCGCAGTACGTGCACGGCCTGGCCGCCGAGCGGGAGCTGCCGATCATCCGGCGCATCGCCGTCGGCTCGCTGCGCAACAAACTGCTGATCATCCTGCCCGCCATCCTGCTGCTCAGTCAGTTCCTGCCATTCCTCCTCACCCCGATCCTGATGATCGGAGGGGCCTACCTGTGCTACGAGGGCGCGGAGAAGGTCTGGCACAAGCTCAGCGGCCACTCCGAGGCCCACTCATCGGCGGAGCAGGCGCTTCCGGACGAGAAGACGATCGTGTCCGGGGCCGTGCGCACCGACTTCATCCTCTCGGCGGAGATCATGGTCATCTCGCTGAACGAGGTGGCCGACGAGGCGTTCCTCTCCCGGGCGGTGATCCTCGCGGTCGTCGCGCTCGGCATCACGATCCTCGTGTACGGCGTCGTCGGCCTCATCGTGAAGATGGACGACGTCGGCCTGTCCCTGTCCCAGCGCCCGGGGAAGGGGATCTCCCGGTTCGGCCACGGGCTGGTGAAGGCGATGCCGCGGCTGCTCACCGCCCTGACCGTGGTCGGGACCGCGGCGATGCTGTGGGTCGGCGGTCACATCCTGCTGGTGGGCTCGGACGAGCTGGGGCTGCACGCCGTCTACGGCGCCGTGCACCACCTGGAGGAACTCGCGCACGAGGCCACCGGGGCCCTCGGTGGGGTCGTGGGGTGGCTCGTCAACACCCTCGCCAGCGCGCTCGTCGGGCTGGTCGTCGGGGCGCTGATCGTGCTCGTCATGAACCTCACGGTGCACCGCCGCAAGGCGCACACCGACTCGCACTGACCGGAGCGGCCCCGTCCCGCGGGTCCCACCCCGGGTCTGCGAGGAGTGGGAGGACGAGGTCCTCCTCCTGCAGGGGGCCGCGCGCGTCGCACTGAAAAGGACCCCCTGCTCCCCACCACTCGCAAGCTCGCGGCGGGGCCCTGCAGGGGGCCGGGTCGCCGCCCGCTCGTACCGTGGGACGCATGGCGGCACGGGGGCGGGGCGCGCTCGCCCGCTGGGCGGCGGTCGGCCTGCTCGTGGCGGCGCTGGTGGCGCTGCCGTCGGTCGTGGCCGCGCTGCCCGGCGACGACACCGAGGTCCCGGCGGCGCAGCTGCGGTCCGCGGTGCTGGCCAGCGCGGACGTCGGGTTCTCCGGCTACGCGGTCTCCGCCGGCGGCCTGGCGCTGCCGGTGTCCGAGCGGCTCACCGACGTCGCCGACCTGTTCAGCGACCGGACGCTGATGCGGGTGTGGTGGCGGGGGCCGGAGGACCACCGGGTCGACGTGGTCACCGCGGCGGGGGAGACCGGCGTGCACCGCGACCCCGGCGGCAGCTGGACGTGGGACTTCGAGGCCGCCACCGCCACCCGCGGCGCCCCGGCGTCCCTCGCGCTGCCCACCCCGCCGGACCTGCTGCCCGCCGCGCTCGGCCGGCGGCTGCTGTCCGAGGCCACCGACGACGAGCTCTCCCGCGCCGGCGCCCGCCGGGTGGCCGGCCGCGACGCGCTCGGCCTGCGGCTGGTGCCCGCCGAGCCGGCCGCGTCCGTGGGGCGGGTCGACGTGTGGGTCGACGCCGCCAGCGGGCTGCCGCTGCAGGTGGAGGTGTTCGCCCGGGACGCCGACCTGGCGGCGCTGGACACCCGCTTCCTCGACCTGGACCTCGCCGTCCCCCCGGCGGACGTCGTCGCCTTCACCCCGCCGCCGGAGGCCACCCTGCTGACCGCGCCCGACACCGAGGGGCTGATCGCGCAGGCCGAGGAGCGGGCGCCGGACGTGCGGCTGCCCGGTGAGCTGGCCGGCCTGCCGCGGCGGAGCTTCGAGGGGGTGCCCGACGCGGTCGGCGTGTACGGCCGCGGCGTGACCCTGCTGGCGGCCGCGCCGGTGCCCGGCCGGCTGGCCGGGGGGCTGCGCGAGGCGCTGACCGCCAGCCCGGACGCCGTCACCGACGACCTCGGCACCCGGGTCGCCGCGGGCCCGCTGGGGTTGATGCTGGTGACCCCGCCCGACGGCCCGGCCTACGTGCTCACCGGCACGGTCACCCTCGACGCGCTGGCCGACGCCGCCCGCCGGCTGCCCGGGGCCGCGTCATGAGCTCGGTGATCCGCACCCGGGGGCTGGTCAAGCGCTACGGCCGGCTGCGCGCGGTCGACGGCATCGACCTCGACGTCTGCGCCGGTGACGTCTACGGCTTCCTCGGCGCCAACGGCTCGGGCAAGACGACGACGGTGCGGATGCTGCTGGGCCTGGTGCTGCCGACCGCCGGTGAGGTGGAGCTGCTGGGCGAGCGGATGCCGCGTGCCGGCCGCCGGGTGCTGCCCCGGGTGGGCGCACTGGTCGAGGGGCCGGCGCACCACGGGCACCTGTCCGGCCGGACCAACCTCGCGCTGATCGACGCGGCCGGGCCGGGCGGCTCCCGGCGCACCCGCCGCGCCCGCATCGAGGAGGTGCTCGAGCAGGTGGGCCTGGGCGGCATCGACCGCCGGCCGGTGCGCGCCTACTCCCTCGGCATGCGGCAGCGGCTCGGGCTGGCCGCCGCACTGCTGCGCCGCCCGGAGCTGCTGGTGCTCGACGAGCCCACCAACGGCCTGGACCCGCAGGGCATCCACGAGATCCGGGACCTGTTGCTGGAGCTGCACCGCGGCGGGACGACGGTCTTCCTCTCCAGCCACCTGCTGGCCGAGGTCGAGCAGCTGTGCACCCGGGTCGGCGTGCTGGACCGCGGCCGGCTGGTGCTGCAGGACGAGCTGGTCCGGCTGACCGCGCCCACCGGCGCCACGGTGGTGGACACCCCGGCCGCCGACCGGGTGCGGGCCGTGCTCGACGGCCGGGTGCTCGGGGTGGAGGGCTCACGGGTGGTGGTGCGCGGCGCCGACCCGGCCGAGGTCAACGCGCTGCTCGTGGGCGCGGGGGTGCCGGTGACCGGGCTGGCGCTGCAGCGGCCCACCCTGGAGGAGGTCGTGCTCGCCGCGGCCGGCACCAGCGCCGACCGGGTGGAGGCGGCCCGGTGATCGGCGTCGAGCTGCGCAAGCTGTTCCGCCGTCCGCGGACCTGGGTGACGATCGCCGTCCTCAACGCGCTGCCGGTGCTGGTCGCCGTCCTCGTGCAGCTGACCGACCTGGCCCCGCGGCCGGGCGAGGGCCCGCCGTTCCTGTCCGCCGTCCTCACCAACGGTGCGCTGTTCCCGCTGGCGGCCCTGGCCATCGTGCTGCCGCTGTTCCTGCCCATCGCGGTCGCCGTCGTCGCCGGGGACGCCGTCGCCGGCGAGGCGCAGGCCGGCACGCTGCGCTACCTGCTGGTCCGCCCCGCCGGGCGCACCCGGCTGCTCGTGGCCAAGCTGCTCGCGGTCATCGCGTTCGTGCTGGTCACCGTGCTGGTGGTGGCGGGCGTGGGCTACGTCGTCGGGACGACGCTGTTCGACGCCCAGCCCGTCGGCGGCGGGACGTCGGTGTCGGGCACCTCGCTGTCGCAGCAGGAGCTGGCCGGCCGCAGCCTCATGGCGATCGGTTACGTGACGGTCTCCATGCTCGGCGTCGCCGCCTTCGGGCTGTTCTTCTCCACGCTGACCGACTCCCCGCTGGCCGCCGCGCTCGGCGCGCTGGCGGTGCTGGTCACCTCCTCGCTGCTGTTCACCCTGGACGCCGCCTCGCCGATCGCGCCCTACCTGCCCACCCGGTACTGGTTGGCCTTCGTCGACCTGTTCCGCGACCCGATCCTGTGGCGGGACGTCGTCCGCGGGCTGGCGCTGCAGGGCGTCTACGTCGGCGTGCTGCTGGCGGCGGCCTGGGCGAACTTCACCACCAAGGACGTCACGAGCTGAGGGGAGGACGAGGGCGTCGGCCGAGGAAGGCCACGAGGCGGTCCTCCGGATCCGCCGCCGCGGGGACCGGCACGGGCGGGCCGAAGGCGGGCCGGCGGGTGCGGTCGTCGATCAGCGAGGTCGCCGTCCGGAGGAGGGCGGCGGCCAGTTCCGGGGGCATCCGGCGTCCCGACCCGCAGGCCGTCGCGACGTCCCAGCCGTGGAGGCCCAGTTCGATCGCGCTCCCGCGGGCGGCCGCGGCGGTGCCGGGGTGCGTCGCCCCCGTCAGGACGGCGAGCAGGCGGTGGATCCGGTCCTGGGCCACGGCCACGGGGTCGAGGGTGGCGGCGTCGGGGCGGTCCGACCGCGGCGCCGGGAGGACCAGCTCGCCGGTGGTGACGAGGCCGGAGAGGGCGTCGGCAGCGTCGGCGAGGTGCAGGAGGAGGGTCCGCAGGTCCCAGTCGCCGCATGGCGTCGGCCGGCCGAGATCCGCGGCGCTGACCTCCGCGAGGCCCTCGAGGGCGTAGCCCGCGGCGCGGACGGAGAGCGTGACCTCCTCCGTCAGCGCGGGTGCGGCCGTCCCGGTCACGACGTCCTCCCCGCCGGCGCCATCTCCCACGGGGCCTCGGGCAGCACCTCGCCGGTCTCGAGCAGCGACTTGAGGTTGGCCAGCACCGCGGGCCAGCCGTGCGAGATCTCCCCGAGCGCGGTCTGGTCGGCCAGGTTGTCGTGGGTCACGGTGAGCCGGACGACCCCGCCCTGCTCCTCGAGGAGGAAGGTCACGACCGAGTTCCCGCCCGGCGGCTGCTCGCCGTCGGGCGAGCCGAAGGTGATGACCAGGCGCCGTGGTGCGTCGGCCTCGAGCACGCGGCCGGCCACGTCGACGGTGCCGGAGTCGTCGGTGCGCCGGTGCTCCCAGCTGGAGCCGGGCTGCCAGTCGGAGACGTTCGCGTGCCCCCAGTAGCGGGCGGTGAGGTCTGCGTCGGTGAGCGCGTGCCACACCTGCCCGGCGCTCGCGCGGATGTAGGTGACGTACACGTAGGTCGGGACGGACTCGGACACGGCGAGCTCCTCTGCTCGGGACCGGATGGCGGAGAGCGCCGCCAGGCGGGGTCGGTCGAACGACGAGATCCAGCGCTCCCCGATGTCGTGCAGGGGCGCCGGGTTGAGGAAGTGCAGCCGCTCCCGGCCGCGACGGACGACGGTGACGAGGCCCGCGCGGACGAGGACGTCGAGGTGCTGGGTGGCCGACTGGCGGGCCATGCCGAGCCGGGCGCAGAGCTCGCCCAGCGTCTGCCCGTCCTGCTCGCGCAGCCGGTCGAGGAACAGCCGCCGCGTGCCGTCGGCCAGGGCCTTGAAGACCTGGTCGACATCGCGGATGTCCCTGCCCACGACCAGCATCATGCAGGTATCTACCTGCATGTGTCAACGACCCGGCTGCGGCAGGACGAGGCCCCGTCTCAGCCGCCGAGGCGGGCGCAGTCGTCGGGGCCCAGCGCGGCCGGCGGCGCGGCGCCCAGCTGCTCGAGCACCATGGCCTGCACCAGCGGGTCGCGCGGCAGGTCGCGGTGTCCGACGCGGGCACCGGCGCAGACCAACTGCACCGGCAACTCCAGCGCCCCCTCCAGCCGGGCGGAGTCCGGCGGGGTCACCGTCTGGTCCTGCGCCGTCCAGATCGAGACCCAGGCCGGCCCCTCGGGCGTCTCGTCGTCCGCGTTGAGCCTGGTGAGCAACGGGCTGGCGGTGGCCAGCTGGCGACAGGCCTCGGGGCACTCCTCGGGGGCCACCTGTCCGGCCACGTCGGCCAGCGTCGTGCCGTGGTGCGGGGAACCGAGGGTCACGATGCGGCGGGCGACGGCCGCGCCGCCGTCGGCCGCCCACAGCCGGGCGATCACACCCCCGGCGGAGTAGCCGACGACGTCCACGCTCTCGGCACCGGTGCGCTCCAGCGCCGCGTCGGCCGCCTCGTCCAGCGCGTCGGCGGACTCGCCGAGGTCACCGGTGCCGTCGCCGGGCACGTCGACCACCGTGGCGTCGCGCCCCTCGGCGGTCAGCCGGTCGGCCAGCGGCTGCAGCGACGCGGTCGAGCCGCCGTAGCCGGGCACGAGCAGCACCGGGCCCGGGGTCCCCTGGGACACCGGCTCGCGGCCCGCGGCGCCCGACGGCCGACCCAGCAGCAGCGCCGCGCCGGTGACCAGGACGGCGACGACCACGAGGGCCAGGACGGTGACGACCAGGCGGCGTCGGGCGGGGGACAGACCGGCGAGCACCCCTCCACTGTCCCCGGTCCGCCGCGCCTGGTGGACTGCGCTGGTGGAGCGGGTGCCGTGCTGAGCCGCGAGGAGTACCTCGCCGCCTGGTCGACGTGGCACGGCGGGGCCGACCCGGCGGCCAGCCGGCTGGTGCACGGCTGGCTGTCCGGCGTCTACGCGCTGGCCCGACGGGTCGCCGGGCTGCCGCCGGTCGCGGTGACCGCCGCGGGGCTGCTCGTCGCGGCGGCCGCCGTCGTCCCGGCTGCGGCCGGTGGCCCGTGGCTCGTGCTCGCCGGGGTGCTGGTCGGGCTCTCCGCCGTCCTGGACGGGCTCGACGGGGCGCTGGCCATCGCGACCGGGCGGGCCTCGCGCCGCGGCTTCGTCCTCGACTCGGCCGTCGACCGGCTCAGCGAGGGGGCGTTCGCCGCCGCGCTCTGGGTCGCCGGCGCCCCCGGCTGGCTGGCCGCGGCGTTCGGCGGGCTGTGCTGGCTGCCGGACTACCTGCGCGCCCGGGCCGGGCAGGCCGGCGTCACCGAGACCGGGGAGCTGTCGGTCTGGGAGCGCCCCACCCGGGTCGTCATGACCGGTTTCACCCTCGGCGGGGCCGGGGTGGTGGCCGGCCTCGGCTGGTCCGCGGCGGTGGTCACCTGCGGGACGGCGGTCGGCTGCCTGCTCGGCGTCGTCGGCGTCGCCCAGCTGGGGACGGCGCTGCGGCGGGCGCTGGCCGACTGAAGGAGGACCGCTCCTCGGCCCGGTCCCCGTCCCGCCCGAGGACGCCGGCCCGCGGATGGTGGGAGCGCGGGACGCCCGAGGAGCCGGAGACCCACGCCGCCCCGGCCGTGCCGCCGCGAGGACCCGGCGGGCACCGGGTCCCGGCCGGTCGCCGCCGTCCGGCGGGCGCGGAACCCGGCTCCTAAGGTGTTGGGGTCGTCGTCCGACGTCCACCGGGCGTCCCGCTGCACGCCACCCCGAGGGAGCGCCCCCGTGCCCGTCGCCGTCACCGGCTCCATCGCCACCGACCACCTGATGACCTTCCCGGGGAAGTTCACCGAGCAGTTCGTCGAGGGCCAGATGGAGAACGTGTCGCTGTCGTTCCTGGTCGACGACCTGGTGCAGCACCGCGGCGGCGCCGGCGCCAACATGGCCTACGGGCTCGGGCTGCTCGGCCTCGCGCCGGTGCTGGTCGGCGCCGTGGGCAACGACTTCGCCGACTACGACGCCTGGCTCACCCGGCACGGCGTGGACACCGCGAGCGTGCACTGGTCGGAGTTCAAGCACACCGCCCGCTTCGTCTGCACCACCGACGCGGTGAACAACCAGATCGCGTCGTTCTACTCGGGCGCGATGTCGGAGGCCTCGTCCATCGAGCTGGCCCCGGTCGCCGACCGCGTGGGCGCGCTGGACCTGGTCGTCGTCGGCCCCAACGACCCGACGGCGATGGTGCGGCACACCCGGGAGTGCAGGGACCGCGGCTACGCCTTCGCCGCCGACCCCAGCCAGCAGCTGGCCTGGGCCGACGGCGAGATGATCCGCGACCTCGTCGACGGCGCGGACCTGCTGTTCACCAACGAGTACGAGGCCGCGCTGCTGCTGCAGAAGACCGGGTGGAGCGACGCCGAGGTGCTCGACCGGGTCGGCACCTGGATCACCACGCGGGCGGCTGACGGCGTGCTCGTGCGGCAGGCCGGCACCGAGCCGATCGCGGTCATCGCCGTCCCGGAGACCAAGCCGGTCGAGCCCACCGGCGGCGGCGACGCGCTGCGCGCCGGGTTCATCGCCGGCCGGATGTGGGGGCTGGGACTCGAGCGGGCCACCCAGCTGGGGTCGGCGGTCGCCACGGAGGCCGTCGAGGTCATCGGCACCCAGGAGTACGAGCTGCGGCGCGAGCCGTTCCTCGAGCGCTTCGCCGACGCCTTCGGCGCCGACCCCGCCGAGGACATCGCCGCGCACCTGCCGTGACACCGCGGTCCTCCGGACCGCACCGCGATGACACCGCGGTCCTACCGGACCGCACCGCGGCCGGGTGCCGTCCCCCTGCTGCGCTGAGCGTGTTCCGTGCACCCCTCGGGGAGCCTCCGGCCCCCCGCTCCTCGCGCACGCCTCGCAGGGCGCCCCGCCTCACCAGCGCGGCCGCGTGCCGTCCCCGGGCGCTACTGGTCGCGCAGGTTCTCGCCGATGGTCGGGTCCTCGGTCCAGCGGCGGTAGGGGATCCGCCTGATCTCGCGGATCTCGCCGAGCGCCGTCCACTCGTTGCCGCCCAGGCGGGCCAGCGGCTTCAGGCGCTCGATGCGCGGCCGCCCGCCCTCGACCGCGCTCTCCCACACGCTGATCACCTCGACCCGGCCGAACACCACCGTGCTGTCGCCCAGCCGCACCGTCGAGTGCAGCGTGCACTCCACCGCGACCGGCGACTCCGCGACCCGGGGGACGCCGACCCGCTCGCTCGGCTCCAGCGCGACGCCGACCTCCTCGGCCTCGCTGACGCCGTGCGGGAAGTCGGTGCCCGTGGCGTTGACCTGCTCGAACAGCCACTCCGGGGTGAGGCTGACGGTGAACTCGCCGGTGGCCTCGACGTTGTCCAGCGTGTCCTTGCGGCCCACGGAGGTGAACTGCACGACCGGCGGGACGACGCACGCCACGGTGTAGAAGGAGTGCGGCGCCAGGTTCACCACGCCCTCGGCCGAGCGGCTGGCCACCCAGGCGATCGGCCGGGGCACCACGACGGAGTTCAGCACCCGGTAGAAGGCGCCGCCGTCCATGGCTGCCGGGTCGAAGTGCACGCGCGCGATCGGGCTGGTCACCCGGTCATCCTCGGCCACCCCCGGTCGGGCAGCGCGGCGAGGGCGGCCGGGCGGGTCAGCCACCAGGCGGCCGTCGCGCAGCCGACCGCGACCGCGAGCTGCCACGGCCAGGGCGCCGCCCCCGGCGAGTTCACCTGCACCCAGTCGCGTAGCCGGTGCAGGAGCGCCAGCGGCCACAGCACCCCGGTGTGCAGGCGCAGCGCGGCGAACCCGGCGCCGAAGGCGGTCGTGGACACCACCTGGGCGACGGTGTCGTCGACCGCCCGGCCGACGGCACCCCGGAGGAGAGCGCCACCGCGAGCACGGGCAGGAGCAGCAGGGACGCGGTGCTGGAGGCGCCGGGAGGTATCGACGACGGCACCGGGCGTTCCTACAGGGCGCGCCTCCGCCACGACAGCGTGCCCCGCCGCCGCCCGCTCACCGACCCGGCCAGCAGGACGTCGAACAGCAGCATCGACAGCGGGTGCGCCAGGGAGTCCGGCCAGACGCGGCTGCCCGTCGCCGCGGCCGACACCGCCCGCCCGGCCACCCCCGCCGCGTAGCCCACCAGCCCGGCCCGCGACCCGCGCAACGCGGCCAGGGCGGGCAGCACCCACACGGCGCTCAGCCCGGCCGCCACGGCCACGCTGGCCCCCGGCGACCCGCCCACCGAGGCCCACAGCGACTTGGCGTAGCCGGCCCGCAGCGCCGGCCAGCCGTCGTACATCCGGCAGGCGGCCAGCCGTGACCCGTCGACCGGCACCGCCCGGCCGCCGGCCCGCTTCACCGCCCGGGCCAGGGCGACGTCCTCGATCACCTCGCCGCGCACCGCGCCGTGCCCGCCGGCCCGCGCGTACGCCGACCGCCGGACGACGAGGAACTGCCCGTTGGCCGCGGTCAGCGACGGCCGCCGCGAGCGTTCGGCCAGCCGCACCGGCAGCGTGGTGACCCACAGCCACGGGCCCAGCGGCTGCACGAGGCGCTCGGCCACGCTCGCGGTCACCGGCCGCGGCCAGGGAGAGACCAGGTCCAGGCCGTGCGCGTCGAGGACGGCGACCGCGCCGGCCACCGCGTCGGGGAACAGCCGGACGTCGGCGTCGAGGAAGACCAGCACGCCGTCGCCCGCGTCGGCGGCGAGGCCGGCCCCGGTGGCGCAGGCGTGCGGCTTGCCCAGCCAGCCCGGCGGCGGGTCGGCCGCGGCCACCAGTCGCACCCGCGGGTCGGCGACCGCGCGCACGACGTCGGCGGTGCCGTCGGTCGAGCCGTCGTCCACCACGACCACCCGCAGGTCCGGCACCCCCTGCTGGGCGAGCACCGCGGCCAGGCAGCCGCCGACCTGCTCCTCCTCGTCGCGCACAGGCAGGACGACGGTGACCGGCCGGCGCACCGGCGGCGGCCCCGTCGGGGGACGGCGCAGCAGCGCCACGTTGACCGCCGCGTGCACCGCCCCGGCGACCGCCGCGCCGGAGAGGACCCGCAGCAGCCGGGAGCTCACGAGTCCTCCTCGCTGCGCTCGTCGGCCGCGTTCGCGGAGGCTGCTCTGCCCATGGGTGAGCTCGCTCACCGCGAACGGCGGGCCTGCACCGCCAGGGCGACCAGCGCCGGGACGGCGAGCAGCACGCCCCACACCGCGGACCCGGGCAGCCCCAGCCAGCCGGCGTGCGCCAGCGCGCCACCGAGGGTCATCCAGCCCAGCACCAGCAGCGGGGCGCCGTCGCCGGTGCGCGGCGGCTCCACCGCGGTGCGGGTGACCAGCAGGTCGAGCAGCGCCATGAGGACCAGCCCGGCCAGCAGCCAGCCGGCCAGGTTGGTCAGCGGGACCGTGTCGATGCCCGGCAGTCCCGGCCGCGGGTGCGCCCAGGTCCAGTAGCCGGCCTGCACCATCTGCGGGTCGAGGACGACGTCCCACGCGGCGAACACGGCCGCGGCCGCTCCCACACGGGCCGGGCGCCGGCGGCCGGACCGCACGTCGCGGGTGAGCCGGCCGGCCAGCAGCCAGCTCGGCCACGCCATCATCAGCCAGGCCAGCGGCACGAGGAACGGGACGCCGAGCAGCGTGGGCCCGAGGTCGTCGCTGTAGGTGTACTCGCCGTACGGGAACCCGGTGGCCAGGCCGATCGCCTCGAACACCACGGCGGTGGCCGCGGTGACCAGCAGGACGCCGGCCCCGGTGCGGGCTCCCCGGCTGACCGTCGCGTGCACCACGGACACCGTCGAGCCGAGCAGCACGATCATCCAGGTGACCGCGTCGCGGACCGCGCCGCCGTCGTCGGTCAGCGGATAGGCGATCGCCGTGAGCACCAGCAGCACCGCCGGCGCCCAGGGGAGCGCGGCCGGCCGGCTGCCCGGCCGCGCGGCGAGCAGACCGCTCACCGGCGCACCAGGGTCAGCCCGCGCCGCAGGGCCTCGCGCGCGCGGGCGGGCACGCCGCGGTCGCCGAGGACGACGCGGGCCGCCGTCCGCCCGGAGTTGCCCGACACCCCGCCGCCGGGGTGGGTCGAGGCGCCGGCGAGGTAGAGGCCGGCCAGGCCGGGCACCCGGTAGCCCGACAGGGCCGGCGTCGGCCGGAAGGCGAACATGCTGGCCAGCCCCATCTCCACGTGCATGACGTTGCCACGCAGCAGCGACAGTTCCCGCTCGAGCAGCAGCGGGGTCTGCACGTACGTCCGCTGCACCGAGGCGGCGAAGCCGGGCGCGAAGCGGTCGACGGCGGCGACCAGCCGGTCGGCCTCGGCCTCGGCGAGGGCGTCCCAGTCCCCGCCGTCGGCCAGCGCGTAGGGGTACCACTGGCCCCACACGGTGACCACGTGCTGCCCGGGCGGGGCGAGGGTGTCGTCGGTGGCGGAGAAGCACATCGCCAGCGGCACCGGCTCGCGGGGCAGCCGGCCGGCCAGCCAGTCGCCGTGGGCGGCGGCCAGCTGCGCGCGGTCGGTGCACAGCAGCTGCAGCCCGCCCAGCGCCGCCGCGGGGTCGGCCCCCGGGTAGGACGGCGGGGCGTCGGTCAGCGCCCGCACCACCAGGCCGAAGCCGTTGCCCACCGGCGGGGCGGCGTCGGCCAGCGCCGGCGGGGCGTGCCCAGCGGCCAGGTCGCGGGTGGCCAGCACGTGGCAGGCGGCGACGACGACCGGGGCCGCGATCCGCCGTCCCGACGCCGTCTCGACGCCGGTCACCCGGCCGTCCTCGACCAGCAGCCGGGTCGCGGCGTCCCCCAGGGCGACGTGCCCGCCGTCGGCCTCGAGCCGGCGGCGCAGCGCCTGGGTGAGCCCGCCCGAGCCACCCACCGGGTGGCCGGGCGGCACGTCGTGCAGCAGCGTCGCCCAGGCGACCATCGCCGCGGTGCCGGGCTCGGACATCGGGGGGCCGGACTGCGCGCCGAACCAGGCCAGGGCCGCCTTGAGCCGCTCGCTGGTGAACCAGCGGTCGAGCAGCGCGTCGCCGGAGCCGAGGAAGTCGACGGCGAGGTCGCCGCCTGGGGTCCGCGGCCGGCCGTCGGCCGGGGCGCCGAGCGGCCAGAAGGAGCGGGCCAGCCCGCCCACCGTCGGTCGCCGCGCGAAGGAGCCGACGACGGCGCGGCTGCGCGGGGCCCACACCTCGACGAAGCGGCGGTAGGCGGCGGCGTCCTCGGGCCCGCAGGCGTCGGCGATCGAGGCGCAGGTGGCGTCTAGGTCGACGGAGAACACCAGCGGCCGGCCGTCGGGGCCGGGGTCGCCGGGGGAGGGGGCGGGCGCGAAGCCCCACGGGTCGCAGTCGAGGTAGCGCAGGCCGTGTGCGGCGAGGTCGAGTTCCTCGACGATGCCGCTCTGCCGGACGATCACGTGCGCGCTGGAGCCGCGGTCGACCCGCACGCCCGGCCAGCGCTCGACGGTCGAGACCGCGCCGCCGAGCACCGCGTCGCGCTCGAGGACCTCCACCCGCAGCCCGGCGCGGGCCAGGTAGCAGGCGGCGACCAGCCCGTTGTGCCCGGCGCCGACGACGACGGCGTCGACGGTGGTGTCGGCGTCCGTCACGCGCGGTCGGACCGCGGTGCGGGGGCAGGCAGCGGCAGGCGGGCGCCGAGGATGGCGAAGGGGCGCGAGTCGCCGGGGAAGCGGTGGTTGCGGGCCAGGTCGACGAAGCCGTCGGCGTGGTACAGCCGGAAGGCCTTGGTGTCGTTGTCCGGGGTCGACAGCAGCGCCGCCGGATAGGGCAGGCCGGCCACCAGGGCGTGCAGCAGCTGGCGGCCCAGCCCGCGGCTCTGGTGGGCGGGGTGCACGTGCAGCTCGCAGACCTCGAAGGCGCCGGGCAGCCAGCGCTTCGCCGTCCGCCGGTCGAGCGCGGCGCGCACCTGGTCGTGCCACCACTGGCCGGGCGCGATCAGGTAGCCGTAGCCGAACCCGACGAGGACCTCCCCGTCGGGGGTCTCCACGAAGGCGCCGACCGCGCGGAACCCGGGGCGCTCGGTGTGCTGGATGGCGTATCCGTACCGGCCGGCGACCACCGAGGGGCTGTAGCCCATCGCCTCGCCGTAGATGGCCAGCGCCTCGTTCATGTGGTCGCGCAGCCAGCCGGTGGGCAGCTCGGTGACCCGCGCGGCGGGCGTCGTCCCGGTCACGAGCGCACCTCCGCCGTCTCGGGCAGGGCCAGCGGACCGTCCCCGACCTCGGCGGCGGTCCCGCCGGTCAGCCGCAGCAGCTCCTCGTAGCTGGTCGGGAAGACCGCGTGCGGGTGTCCGGCGGCGGCCCAGACCCGGCCGTGCCGGGCCAGCTCGACGTCGACCAGCGTGCCGATCGGCTCGGGGTGGCCGATCGGGGCGACGCCGCCGATCGGCTGGCCGGTGTGCTGGCGCACGAAGTCGGCCGACGCCGGACGCACGTCGCGGACGCCGAGCAGCGCGGCGACCTTCGCGACGTCGACCCGGTGGGCGCCGCTGGTGAGGACCAGCAGCGGCTCGCCGTCGACGTCGAACAGCAGGCTGTTGGCGATGGCCCCGAGCGGGACGCCGAGCTCTCCGGCCGCCTCGGCGGCGGTGCGGGCGCTGCCGGTCAGCTCGAGCACCCGGCCGGTCGCCCCGGACTCGGCCAGCAGGGAGGAGATGGCGGCCACCCGGGGGTGCTCGGGTCGGCTCATGCGTCGATCCTGCCATCGGCCGGGGCGGTCCGCTGCGGGCCCGGGCTCCCCGTGCAGCCGGCGCACCCGGCCGCGCGTCCCGCTTGACGTCGCCGGTGCGGCAGGGTGTACTCGACGTCGTTCGAACACGCGTTCGATCGACGTCGGTCTCCCACCGCACCCGGGTCCTTCCCCACCCGGTGCGGTGGGCCGGGGCCGGTGGTGGGGCGGCGGAGCGGTGGGGAGTCTGTCATGAGCCGGGTGCTGAGCGGGGTCGGCGATCGGGTCGGCGAGGAGGTGCAGGTCGAGCGCGGCCCGCTCGGGCCGGCGCAGTTCTGGCGCGGGCAGTCGCGCTACGTCATCGGCGAGCTGCTCGACTCGTGGGTGGAGACCGCCCCGTGGTGGCAGCGCGGTGCCGCGGGAGCCGGTGGCGCCTCCGCCGAGCTGGTCGCCAGCCGCGAGGTGTGGCGGGTCGAGGCGGTCCGGGCCGGCCGGTCGCGGATGAGCTTCGCCGGCGTCTTCGACCTCAGCTGGGAGTCGGCGGACAACCGCTGGTCGCTCGTGCGGGTGCACGACTGATGGGAGCCGTCCGCGTCATGGCCGACCAGCTGCCCCTGCCGCCGCCGCTGCCCCCGGCCGCCCGCCAGCTGCTCGACCAGGCTTCCCGGGCGCTGGCCGAGGCGGCGGCGTGCGCCGACGCCCGGCAGCGCTACGCCACCGCCCACCTGGGTGCGCTGCGCGCTGCGGCCGCGGTGCTGGCCGCCCGCACCCGGCCGGAGTCCGGGCGGCGCCGCCCGCGCAGCGCCTGGGTGCTGCTCGGCCAGGTGGCGCCCGAGCTGGGGGAGTGGGCCACCTTCTTCGCCGCCGGCGCGGCCAAGCGGGCCGCCGCCGAGGCCGGGCTGTCCCACGCCGTCACCGACCGCGAGGCCGACGACCTGGTCCGCGACGTGCGCGCCTTCCTCGCCGTCGTGGAGAACGCCGTGGGCAGCGCGCCGGCGCCGGAGTCGCCCCGGCGCGCGCGTCCCCGGGTGGTCGGCGGGTCCGAGCACCGGAACGGGAAGTGAGCGAGCTTGCGAGCTCACCGGTAGACACAGCACCGCGAACGCGCTCGGCGAGCGCCAGCGAGCCGTGCAGGTGAGCGACCCCTTCGTCCACCTCCACGTCGCCTCGGGCTACTCCATGCAGTACGGGGCCAACCACCCGGCCGACCTGGTCGAGCGGGCGGCCGAGCACGGCATGCGGGCCCTGGCGCTCACCGACCGCGACGGGCTCTACGGCGCGGTGAAGTTCGCGCTGGCCTGCCGGGCGGCCGACGTGCGGCCGCTGTTCGGGGTGGACCTGGCGGTGACGCCCTCGGTGGACTCGACGGTCCCGCCGGCCCTGGCCCCCGTGGTCGGCGGTGCGCACTCGGCGCAGCGGGCACGGGCTCGTCGGCCGGGCCCGCCGGACGACGCACCCGGCCGCACCGGACGCCGCTCGCCGGCCCGCGGCGGGGCGAGCGTCGACCCGCGGCTGCCGCGGGTCACCTTCCTGGCCCGGGACGGCGCGGGGTGGCGGTCGCTGTGCCGGCTGACCAGTGCCACCCACCTGCGTGGCGCGCGCGGGGAGCCGGTGAGCTCGCTGGCGCTGGCCGCCGAGCACGCGCCCGGGCTGGTGGCCCTGCTGGGCCCGGACTCCCCGGTGGGCCGGGCGCTGGCCGCCGGGCGGGCCGACGTGGCCTCCGCCCGGCTGGCCGCCTGGCGCGCGGTGTTCGGCCCCGGCTCGCTGGTGCTCGAGGTCGTGCACCACCGCGGCCGGGGCGACCGCTCCCGGGCGCAGGCGCTGCTGCGCTTCGCCGCCGCGGAGGGGGTCCCGGCGGTGCTGACCAACGCGGTCCGCTACGTCGACGCCCTCGACGCGCCCACCGCCGACGTCCTGGACGCGGCGCGCCGGCTGGTCCCGCTGGACACCCGGCACGTCGACCGGCGCACCGCCGAGGGCTACCTGAAGTCGGGCAAGGAGATGGCCGAGGTCGCCGAGGACCTCGTCGGCCCCGACCGCGACGCGGCGCTCCGGTTGCTGGAGCGCACCGCCCGGCTGGCCGAGCAGTGCACGGTCGACGTCCGGGCCGACCTCGGCGTCGGCACCGTGCGCTATCCCGAGCTCGACGTGGTCACCACCCCGGCCGAGCAGGGGATGGGCCCCTCGGCGGTGCTGCGCGCCCGCTGCGAGGCCGGGCTGGGCCGGCGGGGGATGCCCCGGAACGCGGAGGTGGCCCGGCGGCTGGACGACGAGCTGGCGGTCATCGACGCCCTCGGCTACCCGTCCTACTTCCTCACCGTCGCCGACGTGGTCGACCTCATCAGGAGCCTGAGGGTCCGGGCGGCGGCGCGGGGGTCGGGCGCCGGCAGCCTGGTCACCTACCTGCTGGGCATCTCCGACGTCGACCCGATCCGGTACGGCCTGCTGATGGAGCGCTTCCTCTCCCCGCTGCGCCACCAGCTGCCCGACGTCGACATCGACGTGGAGTCCGCCCGCCGGATGGAGGTGTACGACGCGGTCATCGACCGCTTCGGTGCCCACCGGGTCAGCTGCATCTCGATGATGGACACCTACCGGGTGCGGCACGCCGTCCGCGACGTCGGCGCCGCGCTCGGCCTGCCGCCGGCCGAGGTGGACGCGGTCGCCAAGGCCTTCCCGCACATCCGGGCCAACCAGGTGCACGCCGCGCTCAAGGACCTCCCGGAGCTGCGGGCCAGCCGGCTGGGCTCGCGGCGCGGTGGCGGAACCGGCGACTTCGACCTGCTCTTCGACCTGGTCGCCCGGCTCGACGGGTTGCCCCGGCACATCGCGCTGCACCCGTGCGGCGTGCTGCTCTCCGACGCCACGCTGCTCGACCGCACCCCGGTGGAGAACAGCTACCTGGGCTACCCGATGAGCCAGTTCGACAAGGACGACGTCGAGGAGCTCGGGCTGCTCAAGCTCGACCTGCTCGGCATCCGGATGCAGTCGGCGATCGCGCACGCCCTCGACGAGGTGGCCCGGGTCGACGGCGAGACCGTCGACATCGACGCGATCCCGCGCGACGACCCGACGACGTTCGAGCTGATCCGCAGCACCCGGACCCTCGGCATGTTCCAGATCGAGTCGCCGGGGCAGCGGGAGCTGGTCGGCAAGTTCGGGCCGGAGACGTTCGAGGACATCGTCATCGACATCTCGCTGTTCCGGCCCGGTCCGGTCAAGAGCGACATGGTCACGCCGTTCCTGCTGGCCCGGAACGGCTGGCAGGACCCGGTCTACCTGCACCCCGACCTCGCGCCGTTCCTCGAGCAGACCGCCGGTGTCGTGGTCTTCCACGAGCAGGTGCTGCAGATCGTGGCGCAGATGACCGGCTGCGACCTGGCCCAGGCCGACGAGGCCCGCCGGGCGCTGGGGGACCGGGAGCTGCACCCGGAGGTGCGCGCCTGGTTCATGCCGGAGGCGGTGCAGCGCTATCCGGTGGAGGTGGTCGAGCAGGTGTGGGAGGTGCTGGTCGCCTTCGGCTCCTTCGGCTTCTGCAAGGCCCACGCCGCGGCGTTCGCGCTGCCCACCTACCAGTCGGCGTGGCTGAAGACCCACCACCCGGCGGCCTTCCTCGCCGGGGTGCTCACCCACGACCCGGGCATGTACCCGAAGCGGCTGATCCTCGACGACGCCCGCAACTTCGGCGTCCGGGTGCTGGGCCTGGACGTCAACGCCTCGGCCGGCACCTACCGGGTCGAGCGGCTCGGGTCCGCGCCTGACCTTGAGGGTGGACCTGAGGTCGAGGGTTGGGGCTGGACGCGGCCGGAGTGGATGCCTGCGGCGATGCCCGACCCGTCCCGCTACGGCATCCGGCTGTCCCTGGCCGACGTGAAGGGCATCTCCGCCGACGAGGTGGAGCGGGTCGTCGCCGGGCAGCCCTACCGCTCGCTCACCGACTTCTGGCACCGCGCGTCGGTGTCCCGGCCGGTGGTGGAGCGGCTGGTGCTGGCCGGCGGCTTCGACTCCCTCTACGGATTCGGGGTCCGCGACCGCGAGGCCGGCCGGCCCACCCGCAGCCGCCGGCAGGTCACCCGCCGCGACCTGCTGCTGCAGGTCGGCGAGCTGGACCGGTGGAGCCGCAGCGGCGCGAAGGCCGCCACGACCGGGCAGCTCAGCCTCGACCTCATGGGGCTCGAGTTGCCCGGCGAGGAGGTGGAGGAGCCCGGGCTCAGCTGGGCCGAGGGCAGCGGGCTGCCGGAGTTCACCGACGCCGAGCTGGTGCGCGCCGAGCTGGAGGTGCTCGGCCTGGACGCCAGCCGGCACGTCGTCGACTTCTACCGGCCGTTCCTCGCCGCGATCGGTGCGGTGCCGGCCGGTGAGCTGCTCTCCAGCCGCAGCGGCGCCGAGGTGCTGGTCGCCGGGGTCAAGGTGGCCACCCAGACGCCGCCGATCCGCTCCGGCCGCCGGGTGGTCTTCGTGACCCTCGACGACGGCACCGGCTGCACCGACTCCACCTTCTTCGAGGACGCCCAGGGTCCCTACGCCTCGACGGTCTTCCACTCGTGGCTGCTGGTGGTCCGCGGGGTGCTGCGCCGTACCGGCCCCCGGGGGGTCTCGCTGCGGGCCACCGGCGCGTGGGAGCTGCCGGCGCTGCACGAGGCCTGGGAGACCGGCGGGCCGGAGGCGGTGGCCGAGCAGATGGCCGCCCCCGGGGAGTACACCGAGCAGTCCATCGCCGGCGCGGCGGCCTCGCGCGGGTCGCGGCCGGTGGTGGTCAAGCCGGTGCTGGTGCACCCCACGGGCTTCCGGATGTCGCCCTACGCCGACATCAAGCCGGCGGGGGAGGACGCCATGACCGTGGCCCGCCGCGACGCCACCCGCCGGGGGACGTCCTCGCCGCCGCGCAAGCTGTGGCACTCCAGCCCGGGCAGCTCCGGCCACTGAAGGGACGACTCCGTCCTCCTCACCGCTGGCAGGCTCGCGGTGAGGAGGACGGGGCCGGGCCGCAGCGGGGCCAGCGGGACCTCCCAAGGAGCTGCCGGTGCACTCGCGCGCCGGCGACCGATGACCTGCGGGTGGGACGGCGGTCTACTCCTCGACGCCGCAGTCGACCGTCCCGCCCGACCACCCGAGAGGACACCCCGATGCCCAAGCAGATCCCGTGCCTGTGGTTCGACGGCGCGGCCGAGGAGGCCGCCGCCCACTACACCTCGATCTTCCCGAACTCCTCGATCGGCGAGGTCACCCGCTACGGCCCCGACATGCCGATGCCCGAGGGCACCGCGATGACCGTCTCCTTCACCCTCGACGGCCAGGAGTACGTCGGCCTCAACGGCGGCCCCCAGTTCCCGTTCACCGAGGCCATCTCCTTCCAGATCATGTGCTCCGACCAGGAGGAGGTCGACCACTACTGGAACCGCCTGACCGACGGCGGCGAGGAGAGCATGTGCGGCTGGCTCAAGGACCGCTTCGGCGTCTCCTGGCAGGTCGTGCCGACCGAGCTCACCACCCTGCTCAACGACCCCGACCCCGGCCGCGCCCGGCGGGCCACCGAGGCGATGCTGCAGATGCGCCGCATCGACGTCGAGGAGATCAGGCGGGCGGCCGACGGGGTCTCCGCGTGAGGGAGGACGCGGTCGCGCGGTGGTGATGTGCGCGGACGGCGCGTTCCCGGCTCGGGATGCGCCGCGAGCGCACACCGCTGTCGCCGCCGCTCGACGCACCCCCGCGAGGGCACCGGTGGCCGGGACCGACCGCCGCTAGGCTCCGACGGGTGCCGCCGTCTGCCCCCGCCTCCTCCGCCGCGGACCAGCTGCCCGCCCGCGCGGCCGCCGTCTGGGCCGCCCTCGACCCGCTCGTCGCGGCAGGCCACCCGTTGCGGGTCCTCGACGTCGGCGGCGGCAGCGGCAACTCCGCCGTCCGGCTGGCCCAGATGGGCCACGACGTCACCGTGGTCGACCCCAGCGCCGACGCCCTCGCCACGCTGAACCGGCGGGCCGAGACCGCTGGCGTCGGGCCCCGGGTGCACGGCGTCCAGGGCGACGGCGACCGGCTGCACGAGGCCGTGTCCACCGAGCCGGACGGCGGCTACGACCTGGCGCTGTGCCACTCGGTGCTCGAGGTGGTCGACGACCCCGCCACCACGCTGCGCGAGCTCGCCCGCGCCCTGCGCCCCGGCGGTACCGCCAGCGTCGCCTCGGCCAACCGGGCCGGCGCCGTGCTGGCCCGGGCGGTCGCCGGCCACCCGGTCGAGGCGCTGGCCCTGCTCGAGGACCGCGACCCCGCCCCGCGGCGCGCCCGCCGCCCTGCCCGCCGCCGCTTCACCCCCGACGACCTGCTCGCCCTGGTCGAGGCCGCCGGGCTGCAGCCGGGCACCTGGCGCGGCGTCTCGGTCGTCGCCGACCTGCTCGACGTCGCCTCCGGCGCCGACCCCGAGGCGGTCCGCCGGCTGGAACTGGCACTGGCCGGCAGCTCGCCCTACCGCGACGTCGCCGCCGGGCTGCACCTGCTCGCGACCCGTCCCTGATGGCTCTGCCCGCTCGGCCCCGTCCCGGGTCCCACCCCGAGCCTGCGAAGGGTGGGGAGGACGGGGTCCTCCAACTCCCCGTCGACCTCGCCCGGCCCGACTACGGCACGGCCACCCTCGCCGACGTCCTCCCCGGCGTCGCCACCGCGCTCGGCGTCCCCGTGGTACGCGGGGACCTGCCGCCCGACCCGCTCGACCTCACCACCGCGCTGGCCGGAGCCCTCAGGGTCGCCGTCCTGCTGGTCGACGGGCTCGGCGCCGACCTGGTCCGCGCCCACGCGGACATCGCACCCATCCTGGCCGGGCTCGCCACCCCCGCCGGCGACCTCTCCGCGCCCTGCCCCAGCACCACCCCCGTCAGCCTCACCACCCTGGGCACCGGCCTGCCACCGGGCAGCCACGGCGTCCTCGGCTTCGTCACGGCGGTGCCGGGGGAGGAGCGCACGCTCAACCACGTCCAGTGGACCGACGACCCCGATCCCGCCGTCTGGATGACTCGGCGCAGCGTCTTCGAGCAGGCCGCCGACGCGGGGGTCGAGGTCAGCGCCGTGGCGCCCTACGCGTTCCGCGGATCGGGGCTGTCGAACGTCGCCTACCGCGGCGCCCGCTACACCGGCACCGTGGGCGCCGGCGACCTGGCCGCCGTCCTGCTGGAGTCGCTGGCCGCCGCGCCGCGCACCCTCGTCTACGGCTACACCGCCGAACTGGACCTCACCGGTCACGTCCGCGGCGTCGACTCGGCCAGCTGGCGCGCCCAGCTGGCCCTCGTCGACCGGCTCGTCGAGCAGGTCGTCGACGGCCTGCCGGACGACGCCGCGCTGCTGGTCACCGCCGACCACGGGATGCTCGACGTCCCGCCGGGCACCCGGCTCGACCTCGACGCCACCCCCGAGCTCACCGAGGGCGTGCGGCTGCTCGCCGGCGAGCCGCGGGCCCGGTACCTGCACGCCGTCCCCGGCGCC
Organism: Geodermatophilus sp. URMC 65; assembly: GCF_053502545.1. Taxonomy (NCBI): domain Bacteria; kingdom Bacillati; phylum Actinomycetota; class Actinomycetes; order Geodermatophilales; family Geodermatophilaceae; genus Geodermatophilus; species Geodermatophilus sp. URMC 65. The sequence continues at coordinate 306,170 of NZ_CP199954.1, read as the reverse complement.
GAGGCCGACCTGCTGGCGCGGTGGCGGGAGGTCCTCGGGGACCGCGCCTGGGTCGCGGGCCGCGACGAGGCCATCGCCAGCGGCGTCTTCGGCCCGGTGGACGACGACCTGGCCGGGCGGATCGGCGACGTCGTGGCGCTCGCCCGCGGCACCTGGGCGCTGACCGCCACGGAACGGGAGCCCGGCCCGAGCCGGCTGATCGGCTACCACGGCTCACTCACCGCGACGGAGCTGGCCATCCCGATGCTCGCCGCGCGGGGCCGCGCCCTGGCCTGAGCGCAGCGCGCCGGCGGCCGTTGACGGCACGGGTGGGCCGGACGACAGTGCCCGGCGTCCCGCGGTCGGCGCTGGACGTCCCCTCGCAGGGCGGAGCCCCCGATGACCGCTCGACACGCACGCCCCCGCCCCACCCGAGCCGGACTGGTCCTCGCGGTCCTCGCGGTGCTGGTCGCGACGGCCGGTCTCGTGGCCCCCGCCGCCGCGGCGGGTCCGGTCGCCGCCACCCCCGACCTGGCAGCCGACCTGCGGGCGGACCTGGAGCAGTACCTCCAAGAGCGTGGCGCGGCGGAGCACGTCTCGGCCGCCGCGCTGAGCGTCAGCCTCCCGGACCAGCTGGAGACGGTGGACGTCAGCGCCGGGACGACGGAGTTCGGCGGGTCCGTGCCGGTGTCGCCCGAGACGCTCTGGCAGGTCGGCAGCAACACCAAGGCGTTCACGTCGGTGCTCCTGCTGCAGCTGGAGGCGGAGGGCCGCCTCTCGATCGACGACCCCGTCGGCCGGTGGCTGCCGCAGTACCCGCAGTGGGCCGACGTCCCCATCCGCCGACTGCTGGACATGACCAGCGGCATCCCGACCTACGACGACCAGTCGGCCTTCCTGACCGACTACGCCGCCGACCCGCTCCGGGACTTCTCCGCGGAGGAGCTGGTCGACTACGCGGTCGGGGCCCCGGCCACCTCTGGGTACAGCTACTCCAACACCAACTACGTCCTCGCCGAGATGATCGTCGAGGAGGTGACCGGGACCGGCTACGCCAACCAGCTCTCCGCCCGGCTCCTCGTACCGCTGGGCCTGCGGGACACGTACTACCGCTCGCACCTCTACCCCCCGGGGGTCGCCGACCGCATGCCGGCCGGCTACTACTTCCGGACCAGCGATCCCGAGTGGTCCCCGCTGGTCGGACGGGACGTCAGCCGGGACTCCCTGTCCTGGGCGCGCGGCGCCGGCGCGGTCGTGAGCACGCCGGCCGACATGACCCTGTGGACACGCCTGCTGTACGATGGGTGGCTGCTGCCGCCGCAACAGCAGGCCGAGCTGCTGAGCCTGGTCTCGACGGCGACGGGGGAGCCCATCGAGGGGACGACCGCCGACGACCCGAGGGGGTTCGGCCTGGGGGTCGCCCAGATGACCGACGACCTGGGCACCTTCTGGTTCTACGAGGGCGAGACGCTGGGCTTCCGCTTCCTCCACGCCTACTACCCTGAGTCCGGGCTCATCCTCGCCATGGGGCTGAACAGCCGACCCGACGACGACCGGATCGGGGCCCTGGCGACGGCGGTGTACGACACGCTGGTCGCCCACGGGCTGGTCGAGGCGGCCCCGGTCGGTGCCGCGGCCTGAGCCCGGGCTCAGACGCCGGAGAGCAGCCGCACGTGCCAGGTGCGGCCGTGCGCGGGGTGCAGCGCCCGGCAGGTGAGCGGCGCGGACTCCTCCGACGGCCGGCTCTCCACCTCGGTCACGACGTCACCGTCCGGGCCGGCGAGGGTGACCACCCACCGCTCGACCTCGGCCCCGGCCGGGGTCAGCCGGCGCACGTCGCTCGGCAACAGGTCGTCGACCCCGAGCAGCGACAGCTCCGCCCGGACGGTGTGCTGAGCCGCCTGCACCGGCGCGGGCAGCCCGGAGCGGCCGCGCAGCCAGGGCAGCGCGACCCGGCCACCGGCGTGCGCCTCGACCAGCTCGGTGCCGTCCCCCGGCACCTGGCCGTAGTAGAAGCCGTGCGGCAGCACGAGCACGTTGCTGGCGAACCGGCAGCCGCCGAGGTGGCTGCACTCCCAGACGTCGTCGGCGGGCATCGTCCGGGCCAGCGGCCGCCCGCGCAGCGCGCAGCAGGCGTCGTGCCCGCCGTGCGCGCAGACCAGGTAGAGCGGCCGGTCGGCCCGCTCGCCGACCGACCCGTCCCACGGCACGTCGACCAGCTCGGCGTCGCTGTCGCGCACTGACCACCACACGCCCTCGACGCCCGGCCGGCCGTCGACGTAGGCCCAGCGGCGCTGCGAGTCGGCGAGCCGGTCGCCGGGACGGCGGACCAGCAGCACCCGCACCCCCTCGACCCGCGCCCGGTGCGTCAACTGCGGCGCGACGGCGGGGTCGAACCGGGACTGGGTGAGCGCGTCGGCGCCCCACGGCCCCGGCTGCTCGACCAGCAGCCAGCGCTGCGCCGGCGAGGCGGTGCCGATGCTGGAGTCGCCGCGGACCAGCGCCTGCACCGAGCAGCGGTCGGGGTCGAGCCGTCCCGCGGGTAGTCCGGGCGCTGCCGCGACCTGGCAGAAGTCGGCCGGAGCGGTCACGGCGTCACCCCGCTGGCGCTTGGATGGGTCGTGACCGGCGGTGCTGTGCACATGTGTGACCTCGCGAGCTCGGTCACGGTCCCTCCTCGCTGGCGCTCGGATGGGTCGTGACCGGCGGTGCTGTGCTCCTGCGTGACCTCGCGAGCTCGGTCACGTGCCGGGGTCCGCCCGGCTCACGATCCGTTCCCGGGCGCGTGCTCACGCCCCCCATGGTGCTCCGTGGTCGCACCGGGCACGGTGGCGATGGACTCGGTCACCAACCGGCGGGCCAGGGTGAGCTGGTCGGGGGTGTCGAGCCCCGGCAGGTCGGCGACCTTCAGCTCGCCGGCGGCCAGCAGCTCGGCCACGGCCGGCCGGGTCTCGGCGGGCAGCTCGAGGGAGCGCCGTCCGGCGAGCAGCGTCACCCGGCCGCCGGCGGCCTCGCGCAGCCGGCAGCGCAGCCGGCGGCGCAGCCGCAGCACGGTGTCGGGGGAGAGGGCGGCGGCCGCGGTCGCCTGGGCCAGCGGCGCCACCGGCTCGGGGCGGACCTGCGACCAGGTGCGTGCCCGGAGCCGGTCGGCGACCTCGGCGGGATCGACGCGGTCGAGCCAGCCCTTCAGCGCGGTCACGACCGTCGCGACGTCGTCGGCCACCGCGGCCGGGTCGGCGAGGTCCACGCCCAGCGGCAGCGAGCGGCGCAGCTCGGGGTCGTCGGCGGCGAGCACGCGGACCAGGTCCAGCGCGCTCTCCGCGGCCGCCCAGCGGGTCACCGAGTGGATCCCGACGGTCAGGTGCGCGCTGATCGAGCCCAGCGCGGTCGCCGAGTGCAGGTAGCCGCGGGGCAGGTAGAGGGCGTCACCGGGGCGCAGCACCGCGTCGATCACCGGCTCGCGCTCGGCGGCGGCGGCCACCGCGGCGGCCCGGTCGTTCCACGGCTGGGTGCGCAGCGGGTCGGTCAGCACCGGTTCGTGGATGCGCCAGTGCTTCTCGCCGGCCACCTGCAGGACGAACACGTCGTGGACGTCGTAGTGCGGGGAGAACCCGCGCGAGGACGGCGGGGTGACGTAGGCGTTGACCTGCGTCGGGTGGCCGAGGTCAGCGGCCAGCTGGTCGGCGAACTCGATCAGCGGCGGCCAGAGCCGGTGCAGCCCCTGCAGGACGACGGTGCTGCCGTCGGCGAACAGCCGCAGCACCGCGTCGGAGGAGACCTGGTCGGCGACCTCGGCACCGGCGCCTCCTGAGGTCGTGAAGCGCTTGGCGTCGACGACCGCGCCGTCCTTGGCGATCCGCAGGAACGGGGTGCGCAGCCCGCGGCGGGACAGCAGCTCGTCGACCGCGGCGAGGTCGAGCAGGTCGTCGAAGGAGCCGCCGGTCTCCTCGGCGCGGGTCAGCAGCGGCCGGCGGGCCCAGTGCTCCTCGGCGAAGACCCGTGGGTCCAGAGCGGTGCACCGCCGCAGGGCCGGCCGGTCGTCCGGCCGGCCCTGCGCGGTGTGGTCCTCGGTCAGGCGGAACCGTCCGCGCCGCCGTCGGCCCCGCCGTCCGCGCCACCATCGGCACCGCCATCGGCACCGCCGTCCGCGCCGCCGTCCGCGCCGCCGTCGGCCCCGCCGTCCGAACCGCCACCGACGGCGCCGCCGTCGGCGGGGCCGTGGCCGGCGCCGCTGTCGGCACCGCCGTCCGCGCCGCCGTCGGAACCGCCACCCGCCGCGCCGCCGTCGGCCGGGCCGTGGCCCTCGGTGCTGGTCATGTCGTCGTCGTCGAGAGCCATGGGTCTCCCATCACGTGGGGTCCGGGTCGCCGGCCGGCGACCTCCGAGGGGTGCTGTACCTCTCGCATCCTGCTCTCACACACCCGCCCGGACCAGCGGTGACGGGCTGTCGGCAACGTCTGGGTCACGGCGCCGCGTCGAGGTGCCGCCGGGGGTCCGCGGGCGTTAGCGTCCTCCGCGAGTCGAACACGCGTTCGAGCAACGGGGAGGGGTCGGGTGTCGTCGGGGTCGTCGTCCCGTGCTGCTGGCTGCACCGTGCTGCACGTCGACATGGACGCGTTCTTCGCCAGCGTCGAGGTGCGCCGCCGGCCGGAGCTGGCCGGGACGCCGGTGATCGTCGGCGGGGCGGGCAACCGCGGGGTGGTCACCTCGGCGACCTACGAGGCGCGCCGCTACGGGGTGCACGCGGCGATGCCGACGTCCCGCGCACTGCGGCTGTGCCCGACGGCGACGGTGCTGCCGGGGGACATGGCGCTCTACACCGAGGTGTCCCGCTCGGTCATGGCGCTGTTCCGCTCGATCACCCCGCTGGTGGAGCCGCTGAGCCTGGACGAGGCCTTCCTCGACGTGTCCGGCGCCGGGCGGCGGCTGGGCGACGCCGCCGAGATCGGCGAGTACCTGCGCGCCCGCGTCTTCGACGAGCAGGGCATCACCTGCTCGGTCGGCGTGGCCGGCACCAAGTTCGTCGCCAAGCTCGCCTCCACCGCCGCCAAGCCCGACTGGCTGCTGGTCGTCCGGCCGGCCGAGGTCATGGGGTTCCTGCACCCGCTGCCGGTCGGGGCCCTGTGGGGGGTGGGCGCCAAGACCGAGGAGGTGCTGCTGCGGCTGGGGCTGCGCACCGTCGGCGACCTCGCGCACGTGCCGGTGCGCACGCTGCAGCGGGCGGTGGGCCCGGCGGCCGGCGCGCACCTGCACGAGCTGTCCTGGGGGCGCGACCCGCGCCGGGTGGTGCCCGACGAGCCGGAGCGGTCGACCGGGCACGAGGAGACCTTCGGCACGGACGTCGACGACCCCGCCGTCATCCACCGGGAGCTGCTGCGGCTGGCCGAGCGGACGGCGGGCCGGCTGCGCTCGGCCGGCTGGCTGGCCCGCACGGTGACGATCAAGGTCCGCTTCGCCGACTTCGCCACGATCACCCGCAGCCGCACCCTCGACGTCCCCACCGACGTCGGGCAGGAGCTCTACGACACCGCCCGTGCCCTCTTCGACGCCCTCGGCCTGGACCGGGCCCGCATCCGGCTGGTCGGTGTGCGCGCCGAGCGCCTGGTGCCGGCCGGGGAGACGCCGCGCCAGCTCGAGCTGGGCGCCCGGGAGCACGGCCGCCGGGAGGCCGAGCTGGCCGCCGACCGCGCCGCCCGCCGGTTCGGCGCCGGCGCGGTGCGCCCGGCGACGCTGCTGCACCGAGACGGACAGCGCACCCGGTGAGCCGGACGCGGCGCCGGGGGACACGCCCGACGAGGTCGCTCCCCACCGGGTGGCGGGAACTCCGGCGGCGCCCCGTTCGTCTCCCCGCAGACACCGCGGGCCACCCGCCGGGGTGATCACGGCGAGCCCGGCGCGGCCCGCCTTTCGCACCCCGCGCAGGGCTCGTATCCTCGGTGTCACCGACGGCGGGCACCGCCGTCGGGTCTTGGCTTTGGCCCACGTGGAGGTCGACGTGCCGCTCTCCGAGCACGAGCAGCGACTGCTGGAGCAGATCGAGCGCGCCCTCGTCGATGACGATCCGAAGTTCGCCTCGTCGGTCCGCTCCGGTGACCGTCGCGGCAAGGCCCGTCGCAAGCTGCAGCTGGGCGCCCTGCTGTTCGTGCTGGGCATGGCCGCGCTCATCGGCGGCGCGGTGATCCCGTCGGTGCCGCTGGGTGCCCTCGGCTTCTTGGTCGCCTTCGGCGGGCTCGCCCTCGCCGTCCTGAACTACCGCTCGGCCACCGGCGCCGTCGAGGCCGGCCCCGGCGCCCCGGCCGGCAGCACGGCCTCCGGCCGGGGCGGTCGCGGTCGCGCCGGCAAGGTCCGCCGGCAGCCGCTGAAGAACCGGCTCGAGGAGCGCTTCCGCCGCCGCTACGACCAGTAGCCCGCAGCTCCGCACGACAGCCGCCGTCCCTCCCGGACGGCGGCTGTCGTCGTTCCTGGCCCCGACTCCCCGCAGGAGGCACCGTGACCGACCCCGACACGACCGCCGTCTGGGACGACCTCGCCGCCGGCGGCGGCCTGTGGGCCTGGGGCGACGAGGACGGCGTGGCCCCGTGGACCGACGGCGACGGGCACGACGTCGTCCCCCTGTGGACCACGGCGGACCGGGCCGAGGAGGAGGCGATGTCCGACGCCGAGCCCGGGGAGGGACCGGTGTTCCTCGACGTCGAGGCGCTGCTCGACGCGATCCCCGAGTGGGTGGCCGCCGGCGTCCGCGAGGCGGGGCTGCAGTCCGAGGGTGGCCGGTTCACCCTCACCGTGCCGCTGACCGAGCTGACCGAGCGGCTGCTGCGCCTGCAGTAGAAGGGCCCCCAGAAGGACCCCCAGAAGGACCCCGTCCTCCTCACCGCTCGCAGGCTCGCGGCGAGCCTATGGACGGGGCCACACGCCCTCGCAGGCTCGGGGCGGTGCCCTGGACGGGGCCGCCCTGCGCAGGGGCCAGATCAGGCGGGCCGGTCGACCGGGTCCTCCTTCAGCCGCGCAGCGCCGTCCGACCGCCCCACCGGAGCCGGGGCAGGGCCGCGCGCAGCCCCGCCACCAGGGACGGCGGCCAGAGCAGCGCGCGCAGCCGGGCACCCCGCGGCGCCGCGGCCAGCAGCCCGCGGCGGGCGGTGGCCAGGGCGGCGCGCAGCTCCGGGCCGGCGACGGGGACGCTGCCGGGGCGGGCGTAGCTGGCCGCCTCCTCGGCCCGGGCCAGCCGGGTGACCGCGGCGGCCACCCCGGAACCGGCCTCCGCGCGCCGGCCCGGCCGGTGCGCGCCGCCGCCGGGCTCGGCCGCCTCGGCCAGGGCCTCGGCCACCTGCCGCGGCGTCCGGGTGGGGTCGGCGGTCCGGCCGAGGTCCAGCGCGGTGGCGGTGAGCTCGTCCCACAGCGCCGCCGCACTGCCGGCGGCCAGCCGGCGGCGGCGCTGCAGCACCCGCAGCCCGGCCGGCACCGCCACCAGCGCCAGGACGGCGAGGACGACGCCCGCGGTGCGCAGGGTGGCCGGCACCCACGAGTCGGCCTGCTGCGGCGTGGCCTGCGGCACCGGCGCGCCCTGGGGCGTCGGCTGGGCCTGCGGCGTCGGGACCGTCGGGGCGGGCGCAGGCGCGGGAGTCGGGTCGGTGCGCGGGTCGACCTCCAGGTCCTGCGGCCGCGGCGCCCACGGCAGCTCGACGGCGCGGTCGGTGTCGATCGGGGTCGGGTCGTAGGGGACCCAGCCCAGGTCGTCGAAGTAGACCTCGACCCAGGCGTGCGCGTCGTTGTTGGTGATCAGCCGGCTGCCGTCGGGCTGCACCGTCCCGGGGGTGTAGCCGAGCACCACCCTCGCCGGGACGCCGGCCGCCCGGACCAGCGCTGCCATCGCCCCGGCGTACTGCTCGCAGTAGCCCTGCCGCAGCCGCAGGAAGTCCGCCAGGTCGTCGCCGCTGGTGCCCGGCGCGGTGGACAGCGAGTACTCGTAGCCGTTGGCCGGGTCGGTGAAGTGCTCGTAGACGGCCTGCACCCGCTCGTAGGGGGTCTGCGTCCCGGCGGTCAGCGTGGCGACCAGCTCGTCGACGCTCGGGTCGAGGTCGGGCAGGGCGGTGTAGCGCTGCACCAGCGGCAGCTCCGGCGGCAACGGACCGGCCTCGGCGAGTTCCTCGGCGGTGGGGCGCGGCTCGATCGCCGCGACCGACCAGGTCTGCCCGGCCGTCGACACGTCGCGGCCGAACACCGTGCCGGTGCCCGGGTCGAAGCGCCAGCGGTCGGGTTCGGCCACGTCGACCGCCTCCGGCGCGTACAGCACCGGGAGGAAGCGGTCCTCGTGGCCCAGGGCGGTGACCAGCGCGTCGACCGGCCGGCCCCCGCGCCGCCCCGGGAGGGCGGCCAGCTCGGCCTCGTCGGCGACGTCGCTCTCGCCGTCGAGGTTGCCGATCGTCCAGCCCTCCGCGGCGTCGTAGACCTCCAGCGCGACGACCCGCAGGTACCCGGGGTCGGGCACCGAGGCGTTGAGCTGCAGCAGGTCGACCGGCTCGTCGCGGGTCAGCTGGCCCTGCAGGGCTGCGGCCGGGTCGAGGGCGGTCCCCGTCGAGCCGCCGCCTCCACCGGGGCCGAAGCCGCCTGAGAAGCTGCCCTCGGTCAGCGTGGGGACGACGGCGCCGACCACCAGGCCGAGCACCACGGCCGCAGCCCCGGTCCGGACGGCGGTCAGCGTCCCGGCCCCCAGCAGGGGACGCCGTCCCTCCGGCGAGCGCCGGCCCTCCGGCGAGCGCCGGCCCAGCCGCCGGTGCTGGTCGGCGAAGAGCAGCAGTGCCAGCCCCGCGGCCGGCGCTGCCACCGGCAGCACGCCGATCGACCCGGTCACCGTGCTCACCGGCACGCAGAACAGGACCAGCAGCCCCAGCCCGGCCAGCGCCGGCTGGCGCGCGCCGACGGCGACCAGGTCCACGGCGACGGCCACCAGGCCGGCCAGCAGCGTGGTGAGGGCGACCAGCCCGGTCAGCGGCAGTGCGGGCGTGGCCTGCTCGGCCATCTCCACCGTGCCCTCGGCCATCACCGTGCCGAGGTCGCCGAGGCTGCCGCCGGTGGGCAGCCAGCCGCCCCACCCCTGGTCCGGGGCGAACAGCGCGGTGAGGACGCAGGCCAGCACGACCAGCTGGCCGGCCGGGACGGCGAGGGTGACCAGCGCGGTCCACCAGCCGGGGGCCGCGCCGTCGGGGGTCAGCCGGTCGGCCAGCGCGGCGCCGGCCACCCGCAGCAGCAGGCCTCCCGCGGCGACCGCGGCGACCGCCGCGAGCACGGGCGGCCGCCAGTCGCCGTCGGTGAAGACCGGCACCAGCGCGGAGGTGCCCAGGGCCGTGGCGGCCGCGGCGGCCAGCGTCGTCCCGGCGTCGCGCAGCAGGTCGCGCGCGGTGTCGCCGCTCACCGGACGCCGACCTGCAGGACGCCGGGCCGCGCCACCTGGGCCCACACGTCGGCCACCGTGTCGCCGGCGCCGGCGACCGCCACCTGCCAGCCGCCGGCGCGCAGCAGGTCCGCTGCCGCCTCCTGCTGACGGGTCAGCTCCGCGCGCGCCCCCGCGCCGACCGGCCGCCGGCGGCGGGCGGCCTCGACCTCGGCCCAGCTGCCGATGTCGGTGAGGACGGCGAGGTCGGTGGCCGGGCCCGAGCGCACCCGCACCAGCTCGGCGGCCTCGTCCGGGCCGACCGCCCCGAGCAGCGCGACGACCGGGCCCTCGCCGGCCGCACGGGTCAGCAGTCCCAGGCCGGGGCCCAGGCCGGCCAGCCGGGACGGCGCCACCCCGGCGAGCCGGTCCAGCAGCTCCTCGCCGCTCAGCCCCCCACCACCCGGCCCCGCGCCGGTCAGCTCGGCGCCCTCGGTGACGACCCGCAGCGTGGCGCCGCGCGCGAGCAGCTCGGTGCCGATGCTGGCCGCCGCCTCGACGAGCCACTCGAAGCTGTCCGGCGGTGGCGTGTCCGGGCCGGGAGGGGCAGCCCGGCGGTCGGCGGGCTGGGGACGGGAGACCAGGTGGGCGCGGGCCCGGGTGTCGAGCAGCAGGGTCGCCTGCGCGCGCCACGGCCGCTCCTCCAGCCGCACCATCAGCTCCCCGGTGCGCGCGGTCGCCCGCCAGTGCACCTTCCGCAGGTCGTCACCCTGCCGGTAGGGCCGGGTGCTCACGTCGTCCTCCCCGTGGACGGCGAGCGAGCGGCGCACGCCCGAGCCGCCGGCGCCGTGCCCGCCCCCCGGGCCGCCGGGGCCCAGCGGCACCACCCGCGGCACCACGACGAGCGCGGCGCTGTCGGCGCCCACGACGCTGCGCAGCACCAGGCCGAAGGGGTCCACGAGCCGCAGCTTCAGAGGTCCGAGCCGGTAGCGGCCGCGTCGTCCGCCGTGCACCCGGTAGTGCAGCGTCGTGGAGCGGCCGCCGGGCAGCCGGTCCACGACGAACTGCGGGGTCGGTCCCAGCTCCTTCGGCAGGGTCTCGGCGAGCAGCCACAGCCCGCCGGTGCCGCGGCCGGCGTTGCTGAGCTCCAGCTGCACCTCGGCGTCCCGCCCGCGGGGCAGCCGGGCGGGGGTGACGGTGCGGCGGGAGGCGACCCGGAAGCGGTGCCGGGCGACGGCTCCGGCCGACAGCAGCGGCAGCGCCAGCACGAAGACCGCCACCTGCACCAGCGGCTGCTCACCCAGCAGCACGCCGAGCAGCAGCAGGGTGAGCCCGGCGGCGACCAGGCAGCGGCCGCGCAGCGTGAGGCTCGCCAGCGCGGTGGCGACCGGGCCGGCCACCTCAGCGCCCGCGGGGGACGGGCACGGTCCTCAGCAGGTCGGTCACCACCTGCTCGGCGGTCCGGCGCGAGGCGGCGGCGTCGGGGGTGAGCAGCAGCCGGTGCGCCAGCACCGGCACGGCGACCGTCTGCACGTCGTCGGGCAGCACGTGGTCGCGGCCGGCCAGCGCCGCGGCGGCGCGGGCGGTGCGCAGCAGCTGCAGGCCCGCGCGCGGCGAGGCGCCCAGCCGCAGGTCGGGGGAGCGGCGGGTGGCCTCGACCAGCGCCACGACGTAGCGGCGCACCGCCTCGGAGACGTGCAGCCGGCCGACGGCGGCGACCAGCGCGCGCACCCCCGCCGCGTCGGTGGCCGGGGTCAGCGTGGTCAGCGGGTCGGTGGTCACCAGGTCGTCGAGCATCGCCAGCTCGGCCTCCCGGTCGGGGTAGCCCATGGAGACCCGGGCGGTGAACCGGTCGCGCTGGGCCTCCGGCAGGGGATAGGTGCCCTCCATCTCGATCGGGTTCTGGGTGGCCATGACGAGGAAGGGCCGGGCCAGCTCGTAGCTGACGCCGTCCACCGTGACCTGCCGCTCGGCCATGCACTCCAGCAGCGCCGACTGGGTCTTGGGGGAGGCCCGGTTGATCTCGTCGGCCACCACGATGTTGGCGAACACCGCGCCCGGCTTGAACTCGAACTCGCGCGTCTCCTGGTCGTAGACCGACACCCCGGTGACGTCGCTGGGCAGCAGGTCGGGCGTGAACTGGATGCGCCGCACGCTCGCGTCGACCGAGGCGGCCAGCGCCTTGGCCAGCGTGGTCTTCCCGACGCCGGGCACGTCCTCGACCAGCAGGTGCCCCTCGGCCAGCAGCACGACCAGGGCCAGGTGGACGACGTCGGGCTTGCCGTGGACGACCCGCGCCATGTTCGCCGCGATGCGGGCGCCCTCCGCCGCGACGTCGACCGGGACCTCTGTGTTCGCGGTCGTCGGGGTCACCTCGGTCACGCAACCTCCTCGCTGGCGCTCGTCGGCCGCGTGCCCGACGGTGCTGTGTCCATGCGTGACCTCGCGAGCTCGGTCACGGGGCCGCCTCGCCGGCGCTCGTCGGCCGCGTGTCCGACGGTGCTCTGCCCAGGCGTGACCTCGCGAGCCCGGTCACGTCATCAACGTTACGTGCCCGGACGCCTCCTGGGCGTGGCGTCGCACACGCGCACCCGGCCCCGTTCCGGTTCCCCACCGGCTCGCCTCCGGACCCCGCGACGGGCTCCACCGGGAGGCTGCGCCGGTGGGGCGGAGCGGGACGGCACCCCACCGCACCCCACCTCGCGGCCGGAGCCCGCGTCCGGGCCGCTGACCTGCGAGAGCGGCAGTGGGGAGGGTCGATCACGACATGGTGTCGAGTGGTGTCCGGTGGGGCGTAGTGGGTTACTGTGTGGCTCGGTGGGGAGGTACGGCCCGTCCCGGGGGCGCCCCGGAGTGCGAGGAGGACCGATGGGGGAGGTGATCCGGTGTTCGTCGGCAGCTACCCGTTGCGCCTCGACGAGAAGGGCCGGCTCGCACTCCCCGTCCGCTTCCGCGAGCAGGTGGCCGGCGGCATGGTGATCAAGAAGGGCCAGGAGCGCTGCATCTACGGCCTCACCATGAGCCGGGTCGCCGAGCAGAGCGCCGCGGCCGCCGCGATGGCGCCCTCCGACACCGCCGCCGCCCGCATGCGCGCGCGCATGAGCTTCGGGTCGATGGTCGAGGTCGAGCCGGACAAGACCGGCCGCATCACCATCCCCGCCAACCTGCGCGAGTACGCCGGCCTCGACCGCGACGTGGTCGTCGTCGGCGTCGACACCCGCTTCGAGATCTGGGACGCCGCCACCTGGGACGCCTACGTGGCCGAGCAGGAGGCCATCTACGCCGACATGGAGAGCGAGGGGATGCCCACCCTCTCCTGAGCCGACGTCCCGCCCCTCCGACCCCTCCGGGCCCCACCCCCGACCGAGCCGACTTCCCCGCGGCTCGACCGGTCCGGCCCGAGCCACCTTCCCCGCGGCTCGGACCCCCACGGCACCGGAGGAGACGCACCGCCCACCGGGCGCGCCGCCGGTCCCCACCGGCGCGAGCCCGCCCGTCCCCGCGGGGCTCCACCTGACGTACTTCCCCGGCGCCAGGCGGACCCCGCGGGGGGCGGGCCGGGCGCGTCCCCCGGGCCGGGACCCCACGGGACCCCACGGGACGGCCGGGCGGCCACACGGTCCCCACCGCGCCCCACCCGCCCTGAGAGCGCTCCCAGTCCCGGCGAAACGCCGCGGCGCTCCGCCCGCCGACCGCCGCCCAGCCCCACCATGGACGGGCCCCGCGCCCCCGAGGGCGCCCCGACCCCGTTCAGGAGCCGCCGACGATGAGCAGCACCGAGCCGGCGCCGGGAGGGCGGGGCACGTCCCCGGTGCACGTGCCCGTGCTGCTCGACCGCGTCACCGGGCTGCTCGCCCCGGCCTGCGTCGCTGACGGCGCCGTCCTCGTCGACGCCACCCTCGGCCTGGCCGGGCACTCGCTGGCCCTGCTGCGCGCCCACCCCGGGCTGCGGCTGGTGGGCCTCGATCGCGACCCCGACGCCCGCGCCGAGGCCGCCCGCCGGCTCACCGACGCCGGCGTCGCCGACCGGGCCACCGTCGTCCCCGCAGTCTTCGACGAGCTGCCCGAGGTCCTCGACCGGCTCGGCCTGACCGAGGTCCAGGCGGTCCTGTTCGACCTCGGGGTCTCCTCGCTGCAGCTCGACCGCCCCGACCGCGGCTTCAGCTACGCCGCCGACGCCCCGCTGGACATGCGGATGGACCCGTCGGCGCCGCGCACCGCCGCCGACGTCGTCAACACCTACCCCGCCGCCGACCTCGCGCGGGTGCTGCGCGTCTACGGCGAGGAGCGCTTCGCCACCCGCATCGCCCAGGCCATCGCCCGCGAGCGCGAGCGCGCGCCGTTCACGCACACCGAGCGGCTGGCGCACCTCGTGCGCGACTCGATACCGGCCGCCACCCGCCGCACCGGCGGCCACCCGGCCAAACGCACCTTCCAGGCGCTGCGCATCGAGGTCAACGACGAGCTCGGCGTGCTCGAGCGGGCGCTGCCGGCCGCACTCGACGCGCTCGCCGTCGGCGGCCGCATCGCCGTGATCACCTTCCACTCGCTCGAGGACCGCATCGTCAAGCAGACCCTCGCCGCCGGTGCGGTGGACCGCACGCCACCCGGCCTGCCGGTGCCCCTGCCCGAGATGAGCCCGACGCTGCGCCTGCTGACCCGCGGCGGCGAGGCGCCCTCGGAGGCGGAGGTCGCGGCCAACCCGCGGGCCGCCTCGGCCCGCGTGCGGGCCGCCGAGCGGATCCGGCGGGCCGCGTGACCGCCACGGCGGCACGGACGCCGCACCCGACGAGGAGGACGACCCACCGGCCGCGGAAGCGGCCGACCGGCGACGGTGAGGAGGCCGCATGAGCGCCACCGCCCGCGCGGCGGGGAACCCGTCCGGGGACCGCCCCGGCAGCCGGACCCCGCCCCCGCTGAGGAAGGACCCCCTCCCGGAGACTCGTCGCGGCCCCCGAGAAGGACCCCATCCCCCCCACCACTCGCGAGCTCGTGGCGGTGCCCTGGACGGGGCCGCGACGAGCCTCCGGACGGGACCGCCCGCGCCCGCGACGGGCACCACCCCCGGACGGCCGGCGACCACCGAGCGGCCCGGTGCCGAGTCGCGCACCGCGCGGACCGCCACCCCGGCGCCCGCGCGCCCCGCCGGCGCCCACACCGCCCCCGTGCGCACCGGCTCGCTGCGGAGCCGCACCGCCGCCCGCCCGACCCAGGCTCCCGGCCCGGCGCCCCGGACCGCCTCGAGCTCGCCGGCGTCCCGCCTGCGCAGCGCGGTCGGCGCCCACCGCGCGCCCTTCGTGCTGTTCGTCGTCACCCTGCTGGTGGCCACCACGCTGGGACTGCTGTTCCTCAACACCGCCATCGCGGTCAACTCGCTCAAGGCCACCCAGCTCGCGGCCGCCAACGAGGACCGCGCCCAGGAGGTGCAGCGGCTGGAGCAGCAGGTGATCGCGGGGGGCACGCCCGCCGAGCTGGCGCGCGAGGCGCGCGAGGCCGGCATGGTGCCCGCCGGCCCGGCCGCCTACCTGGTCGTCGGGGAGGACGGCAGCGTCACCCTGCGCGGCAAGGCGGTGCCGGCCGAGGACCCGGAGCCCAGCGAGGTCCCGGCGCTGCCCGCACCGCCGGTGACCGGGGGTGGGGACTGACCGTGCCGACCCCACCGCGCCCGCCCGCCCCCCGCCGGCGTCCCGCCGACCGTGCCCCGCTGCGCGGCGGTGCGACCGGCGCGTTCACCTCCCGCCGTGCTCCCGGCAGCCGTCGGGTGCCCGGCGTGCTGCGGACCAGCCGCCGTCGCTACAGCGTCGGGTTCGTCCTCGTCGTCGTCCCGCTGCTGGTCATCACCGGCAAGCTGTGGCTGCTGCAGGGCGTCGACAGCGGCCAGTACGCACTCGCGGCCACCCAGGACCGCATCCGCGTCCAGGACATCGCCCCCCTGCGCGGCTCGGTCGTCGACCGCGACGGCAACCCGCTGGCCTACACCGCCGAGGCGTTCCGCGTCACGGCCGACCCGACCCTGGTCGCCGACCCGGCGCGCACGGCCCTGGCCTTGACCACGCTGCTCGACGTCCCCGTCTCCGAGCTCACCGACCTGCTCTCCGAGGACGGCCGCTACGTCGTCCTGGCCTCGCAGGTCCCGCCGGAGACCGTCGACGCCGTCGACGAGCTAGAGCTGGCCGGGATCTTCTCCGAGGACGACCCGGTGCGGCACTACCCCGCCGGGTCGGTCGCCGGGCAGGTCGTCGGCTTCACCGGCCGCGACGGCCAGGGGCTGGCCGGCGTCGAGCAGACCCTCGACGAGCAGCTCGCCGGCACGCCGGGGGAGCGGCGGGTCGAGGTCGGCAGCGGCGGGCACCCGATCCCCTCGGGCATCGACGAGTCCACGCCCGCCGTCGACGGCCGGACCGTCGAGCTGACCATCGACTCCGACCTGCAGTTCGTCACCGAGCAGCGGCTGCAGGAGGCCTGCCAGGACGGCGCCACCACCCGCGCCTCGGCCGTCGTCCTCGACGTGCACACCGGTCAGGTCGTCGCGATGGGCTCCTGCCCGGGCTACGACCCCGGCAACTACTCCCGGACTGATCCGGAGCTGCTGGGCAACCCGATCGTCTCCAGCGTCTTCGAGCCCGGCTCGGTGCTCAAGGCGGTCACGCTCGCGGCGGCCGTGGAGGAGGGGAAGGCCACGCCGGACACGGTGCTCAGCGTCGACGGGCACATTCGGGCCGGGGACAGGGTCGTGCGCGACGCCCACGACCACGAGCCGATCGACTGGACGGTCACCGGCATCCTGGCCAAGTCCAGCAACGTCGGCACGATCATGCTGGCCCGCGAGGTGGGCGACGAGAAGCTCGAGGAGTACCTGAGGGCCTTCGGCCTGGGCAGCACCACCGGCATCGAGCTGCCCGGCGAGAGCGCCGGCATCCTCCAGGACTCCGCGGACTGGACCGAGAGCCGCGCGGCCAACGTGCCGATCGGCCAGGGCGTCTCGGTGACCACGCTGCAGATGGCCTCGGTCTACCAGGCGATCGCCAACGGCGGGGTGCGCATCCCGCCGCGCATCGTCTCCTCGGTGGGTGGCGAGCCGACCCCGGCGCCGAAGAGCACGCGGGTGCTCAGCGAGGGCACCGCCGACGGCGTCGCCCACATGCTCGAGGCCGTCGTCGGGCCCGGCGGCACCGCCCCGCTGGCGCAGGTCGAGGGCTTCCGGGTGGCCGGCAAGACCGGCACCGCGCAGCGGGCCAACCCCGAGTGCAACTGCTACGAGGGCGGCGGCTACGTGACGACGTTCGTCGGGTTCGCCCCGGCCGACGACCCGCAGTACGTCGTCGCGGTCGACCTCGAGCGGCCCACCAGCAACGAGGAGGGCGGCCAGGTGGCCGCCCCGGTCTTCGCCGACGTCATGCGCCAGGCGCTGACCGCCGACGGCATCGTGCCGTCGGGGACGCCCCGCCCCGACTTCGTGCTGACCGGCCCGGAGAGATAAGGACCCCCTCCTCCTCACCGCTCGCGAGCTCGCGGCGAGCCTCTGGACGGGGCCGGGGATGGGGCCCTCACCGGGCTCGGCAGCGGGCCCTCCGCGTGTGGGCAGCGGGCCGCCCCCGGCCCGCCGGTAGATTGGAGTCCCGTGAGCGAGAGCGGGAGGGAGACGGCGGCCCGGCCGACGGGGACCGGCCCGCTGACCCTCGCCGACCTCGCCGACCTGCTCGGCGCGCCCGTCCAGGGCGACCCCGCCACCTCGGTCACCGGCGTGACTCTGGCGTCGGCGGAGGTCGGCCCCGGGTACCTCTACGCCGCGCTGCCCGGCACCCGCACCCACGGGGCGCGGTACGCCGCCGACGCCGCGGCGCGCGGCGCGGTCGCCGTCCTCACCGACCCCACCGGCCGCGACGAGGCCGCCGCCACCGGCCTGCCGGTGTGCGTCGTCGACGACCCCCGCGGGCTGCTCGGCGCGGTCGCGGCGCGCGTCTACGGGGAGCCGGCCCGGCGACTGCAGGTCATCGGGATCACCGGCACCAACGGCAAGACCACGACCAGCTACCTGGTCGAGGCGGGGCTGGTCGCCGCCGGCCGCGGCACCGGCCTGGTGGGCACCGTGGAGACCCGCACCCGCGGCTGGGCCCCCGACGGGACGCCGACGGTCACCACCCTGCCCAGCGTGCGGACGACGCCGGAGGCCCCCGCCCTGCACGGGCTGCTGGCCCGGATGGTCGACTCCGGCGTGCAGACGGTGGTCATGGAGGTCTCCAGCCACGCGCTGGTGCTCGGCCGGGTCGGCGGCATCCCGTTCGCCGCGGCCGGGTTCACCAACCTCGGCCGCGACCACCTGGACTTCCACGCCGACCTCGAGGACTACTTCCAGGCCAAGGCCCGCCTCTTCGACGGCCGCGCCGCCGTCGAGGTGGTCGACGTCGACGACGCGCACGGGCGGCGGCTGGCCGACATGCTCGGCGGGCGCGCGGTCACCGTCTCCATCGAGGGTCCCGACGCCGACTGGACGGCGACCGGCCTCGTCCCAGCCCCCACCGGCGGGACGGCGTTCACGCTGACCGGACCGGACGGGCGCTCCCGGCCGGCCCGCGTGCGGCTGCCCGGCCGGTTCAACGTCGCCAACGCCGTGCTCGCCGTGGCGCTGCTCGACGCGGTCGGCGTCCCGGTGGAGACGGCGCTGACCGGGCTGGCCGGGACGGTGGTGCCGGGCCGGATGGAGCCGGTGGACGCCGGCCAGCCGTTCGTGGCCGTCGTCGACTACGCGCACACCCCGGACGCCGTCGCCACGGCGCTGGCCGCGCTGCGCGCCTCGACCCCGGGCCGGGTGATCACCGTGCTGGGCTGCGGCGGCGACCGCGACCCGGGCAAGCGGGCGGCGATGGGGGAGGCCGCGGCCCGCGGCAGCGACCTGCTGGTCGTCACCGACGACAACCCCCGCTCCGAGGACCCCGCCGCCATCCGCGCGGCGATGCTCGCCGGCGTCCCCGCCGACCGGCGCGGCGACGTGCTGGAGATCGGCGACCGCCGCGCCGCCGTCGCCGCCGCCGTCGCCCGCGCCCGGCCCGGCGACGCCGTCCTCGTGGCCGGCAAGGGCCACGAGACGGGCCAGGAGGTGGCCGGCACCCTGCACCCCTTCGACGACCGCGCCGTGCTGCGCGAGGCCCTGGCGCGGTGCGCGCCGGCCGGAGTGGAGCCGAGACCATGACCGAGCTCGCGAGGTCGTGCGAGAGCACAGCATCCTGGAGCACAGCATCCCGGAGCACGGGGTCGGCGGGCGCCGGCGGGGGGACCCCGTGATCCCCCTGACCCTGGCGGAGGTGGCCGAGGCGGTCGGCGGCCGGCTGACCCGCGGCGACGGCACCGTCACGGGCAAGGTCACCGTCGACTCCCGCGCCGTGGCACCCGGCGACCTGTTCGTCGCCGTGCCGGGGGAGCGGGTCGACGGGCACGACTTCCTCGGTGCCGCCGCGGCCACCGGCGCGGTCGCCGCGCTGAGCACCCGCCCCGACGACGCGCTGCCCTGCGTGGTCGTCGACGAGCCGGTCGCCGCGCTCGGCCGGCTGGCCGCTGCGGTGCACACCCGGCTGGCCGCCGGGGGGTTGACCACCCTGGGGATCACCGGCTCCTCGGGCAAGACCAGCACCAAGGACCTGCTCGGCCAGGTGCTGGCCACCGCGGGCCCCACGGTCAGCCCACCCGGCTCGTACAACAACGACATCGGCCTGCCGCTCACCGTGCTCGACGCCGACGAGGACACCCGCTTCCTCGTGCTCGAGATGGGCTCGCGCGGGCGCGGTCACATCGCCCGCCTGTGCCGGGTGGCTCGCCCCGACGTCGGCGTCGTCCTCAACGTCGGCTCGGCGCACCTGGGCGAGTTCGGCTCGGCCGACGGGATCGCCGTCGCCAAGGGCGAGCTGGTCGAGGCGCTGCCGACCGAGGGCACCGCCGTCCTCAACGCCGACGACCCGCGGGTGATCGGCATGGCGCCGCGCACCCGGGCCCGGGTGGTCACCACCGGCGTGGGTGGGCGGGGCGGCAGCACGGCCGACGTCCGCGCGGAGGACGTCGTCCTCGACGAGGCTGGCCGCGCCGGCTTCACTCTGGTCACCGGCGGTGTCCGCGCGGCGGTGCGGCTGCAGGTCGTCGGCGCCCACCAGGTCGCCAACGCCCTGTCGGCCGCCGGCGCCGCGCTGGCCGCCGGCATGACGCCGGAGGACGTCGCCGCCGCGCTGTCGGCCGCGGTGCCGCGCAGCCGCTGGCGGATGGAGGTCACCCGCCGGGACGACGGCGTGACCGTGGTCAACGACGCCTACAACGCCAACCCCGAGTCGATGCGCGCCGCCCTGGCCGCGCTGGCCGGGCTGCCCGCGCGGCGACGGGTCGCCGTGCTGGGGGCGATGGCCGAGCTCGGCCCGGGCGCCGCCGAGGAGCACGAGCGGCTGGGCCGGGACGCCGTGGCCGCCGGGGTGGACCTGGTCGTGGCCGTCGGCCCGGATGCGGTAGGGATAGCCGACGGGGCGCTCGCCGCGGGTGCTCGCGAGGACCGCGACACGGACAGGGGTGCCGTGCGCGTGCCCGACCGGGCGGCCGCCCGGGATCTGCTGACGGAGGTGCTGGTGCCCGGTGACGTCGTGCTGGTGAAGGCCAGCCGGTCCTACGGGCTCGAGGTGCTCGCGGCCGACCTGCTCGCCGCCGGGGCAGGCGCGTGAGGTCCATCCTCGTCGCGGCCGCGTTCGGGCTGATCATCTCGATCCTGGCCACGCCGGTCGCCGTCCACCTGTTCCGCCGCAAGGGCTTCGGCCAGGAGATCCGCGACGACGGCCCCGAGAGCCACCTGGCGAAGAAGGGCACGCCCACCATGGGCGGCACCGTCATCGTCGGGGCCACGGTCGGCGGCTACCTGATCGCGCACCTGTTCCTGATCAACCAGCCCGGCCGCGGGGTGACCGCCAGCGGCCTGCTGGTGCTCCTCCTCATGGTGGGCCTGGGCACCGTCGGCTTCCTCGACGACTACCTGAAGATCCGCTTCCGGCGCAGCCTCGGGCTGAACAAGACCGCCAAGCTGGTCGGCCAGCTGGTGGTCGGGGTGGCCTTCGCCGTCCTGGCGCTGAACTTCCCCGACGAGGCCGGCATCACCCCGGCCTCGGAGTTCGTCTCCTACGTCCGCGACATCGGCCCGCTGTTCCTCGGGTCGATCGGCTTCGTGGTCCTGGCCTACCTGTTCATCGCCGGGTTCTCCAACGCGGTGAACCTGACCGACGGTCTCGACGGGCTCGCCGCCGGCTGCTCGGCGATGGTCTGCGGCGCCTACACGATCATCTCGTTCTGGCAGTTCACCCACGACTGCACCAGCCAGTTGATCGACGGCTGCTACACCGTCCGCGACCCGCTCGACGTCACCCTGGTCGCCGCCGCCGGGCTCGGCGCCTGCCTGGGCTTCCTGTGGTGGAACACCAGCCCGGCCCGGATCTTCATGGGCGACACCGGCTCGCTCGCGCTCGGCGGGCTGCTGGCCGGCCTGGCCGTGGTGACCCGCACCGAGCTGCTGCTCGTCGTGCTCGGCGGGCTGTTCGTCGCGGTCACGCTCTCGGTGGTCATCCAGGTGGCCTTCTTCCGCGCCACCCGCCGCCGGGTGTTCCGGATGGCCCCGCTGCACCACCACTTCGAGCTCGCCGGCTGGACCGAGAACACGGTGATCGTCCGCTTCTGGCTGGTGACCGGGATGTCGGTCGCCTTCGGGCTGGGCCTGTTCTACGCCGACTGGCTGGCCATCGCGGGCCTGTGAAGAAGGACCACCCTCCCCCCCACACCTCGCAGGCTCGGCGCGGGCCCCTGGAGGGTGGCCGTTCCAGCACCTCACCGCTGCGACACGCCCCCGCGGTGCGCCGGGAGACCCGCACCACCGGTCACGATGACCGGATGGAGTCCTCCGGCGTCCCGACCGCTCCCGGGCGGCGCCGGACCGGGGCGACCGGGCGCAGGACGCCGGTCCGCCGGTTCGCGCCCCCGCCCTGGCTCGACGGCCCCATGACCAGCTTCCAGCTGGTCGTCGGCGCGGCCGGCATGCTCCTGGCCATCGGCCTGGTCATGGTCTTCTCCGCCTCGGCGATCGAGGCCGCGCTCAACGACCAGCCCGCCTGGCGGCCCGGCGTCGACCAGGTCGTCTTCGCCCTCATCGGCCTGGGCGCGCTGCTGGTGGCGGTGCGGCTGCCGGTCGGGCTGGTGCGCCGCTGGGCGCCGATCGTGCTGCTGGTCGCAGCGGTGCTGCTGGTCGCGGTGCTCGTCCCCGGCATCGGCATGCAGCTCAACGGCTCGCGCGCCTGGATCGACCTGGGCTTCACCAACTTCCAGCCCTCCGAGCTGGCCAAGCTGGTGTTCGCGCTGTGGGGGGCGCACATCCTGGCGGTGCGCGACCGCTTCCTCACCGTCAGGACGCTGCTGGTCCCGCTGCTGCCGGTGTTCGTCGTCCTGTCGCTCCTGCTCATCCTCGAGCCGGACTTCGGCGGGGTCGTGAGCCTCGGCCTGGTGCTGGTCGGCCTGCTGTGGGCCGGCGGCCTGCCGCGCCGCTGGTTCGCCGGGTTCTTCGCCGCCGGGGTCGCGGCCGTCGCCCTCATGGTCGCCGTCGCCCCGTACCGCATGGAGCGGGTCACCTCGTTCCTCGACCCGTTCGCCGACCCGTCCGACTCCGGTTTCCAGGCCATCCGCGGCTTCTACGCGCTGGCGACCGGCGGGCTGTGGGGCGTGGGGCTGGGCAACAGCGCGATGAAGTGGAACCTGCTGCCCGAGGCCGAGTCCGACTACATCTTCGCGATCATCGGCGAGGAGCTCGGCTTCCTCGGCTGCCTGGTCGTGGTCACCCTCTACGGCGTCCTGGCCTGGGCCGGCTTCCGGATCGCCCGGCGCACGGCCGACCGCTTCGTGCAGCTGGCGTGCGTGGCGATCACCGTGTGGTTGGTCGGCCAGGCGGCGCTGAACATGGGTTACGTGGTGGGTCTGCTGCCGGTCACCGGCCTGACGCTGCCGCTGGTCTCCGCCGGCGGCACCTCGCTGGTGCTCACCCTGTTCATCGTGGGTCTGCTCATCCGCTTCGCCCGCTCCGAGCCCGAGGCGGTCGAGCACCTGCGGCGGGCCGACCGCGGCCGGCTGTCCCGCTGGCTGCTGCCGGTGCCCGAGCCGGCCGTCGAGGCGGCGCGCCCGCGCCGCGGCCGCCGTCCCGAGCGGCCGGCCGGGGACCGCGCGCCCGAGCGGCCCGCCCGCCGCGCCGCCGTCCCCGGTGCACGCACCGTCGCCCGCGTCGTCCCCGTCCCGCCGGGGGAGCGCGCCCCGCGCGAGCGGGTGCCCGCCCGCGAGCGGCGGACGACGGAGGGCCGCGGCCGGCTGCCCGAGGCGCGCCGGCAGCCGCCGCCCCGGGCCCGCGCCACCGCCCCCGAGTCCCCGCGGCGGCCCCGGTGAGCGGACCGGGTCGTGAGCATCGCAGCGAGGGACGAGCGAGGAGCGGAGCGGCCCGCGGGAGCGAACCAGGGAGCAGAGTGAGCGTCAGCGTGGTCCTCGCCGGCGGCGGCACCGGCGGCCACATCGAGCCGATGCTCGCCCTCGCCGACGCGCTGCTGCGCCGCGGCGCCGTGGAGGGCGGGCTGCGGATCACCTGCCTGGGCACCGCCCGCGGCCTGGAGACCCGGCTGGTCCCCGCCCGCGGCTACGACCTGCGGCTGATCCCGCCGGTGCCGCTGCCGCGCAAGCCCACCGTCGACCTGCTGCGGGTGCCCGGCCGGGTGGTCCGCTCGGTGTCGGAGACGCGGGCCCTGCTGGGCGAGCTGTCCGCGGACGTCGTCGTCGGCTTCGGCGGCTACGTGGCGCTGCCGGCCTACCTGGCCGCCCGCCGGCAGCGGGTGCCGGTCGTCGTGCACGAGCAGAACGCGCTGCCGGGCCTGGCCAACCGGATCGGCGCGCGGGTCGCCGCGCGGGTCGCGGTCACCGTGCCCGGGACGCCGCTGCGCGGTGCCGAGCACGTCGGCATGCCGCTGCGGACGGCGATCAGCACGCTGGACCGCCCGGCCCGCCGCGCCGAGGCCCGCGCCGCCTTCGGCCTGGACCCCGACCGGCCCACGCTGCTGGTCTTCGGCGGGTCGCAGGGTGCGGCCTCGCTCAACCGGGTGGCCGTGGGCGCCGCGGACGTGCTCACCGCCGGCGGGGTGCAGGTGCTGCACGCCCGCGGGCCCAAGAACACCGATGTGACCGTGCCGCCCCGCGCGCCCGGGCAGGCCCCCTACGTCGTCGTCGACTACCTCGAGCGCATGGACCTCGCCTACGCCGCCGCGGACCTGGCCCTGTGCCGGTCCGGCGCGGTCACCGTGGCCGAACTGTCCGCGGTCGGGCTCCCGGCCGTGTTCGTGCCGCTGCCGATCGGCAACGGCGAGCAGCGGCTCAACGCGCTGCCCGTCGTCGAGGCGGGGGGAGGACTGCTGGTGGACGACGCCGACCTGTCACCGTCCTGGATCGAGGAGCACGTCATCCCGATGGTCACCGACCCGGCCACGCTGGCCCGGTACGCCGAGCACGCCGCGGCCGCCGGCGCCCGGGACGCCGACGAGCGGTTGGCCGACATAGTGCTGGAGGTGGCGAACCGATGAGCGCGGCAGCCGTCGCGGCCTGGGTGGACCCGGTGCCGAGCCTCGAGGAGCTCGGCGCGGTGCACTTCGTCGGCATCGGCGGGGCCGGGATGAGCGGCATCGCCCGCATCCTGCTGGCCCGCGGCGTCCCGGTCTCCGGCAGCGACCGCCGCGACACCGCGACGCTGCTGGCGCTGCGGGCCCTGGGCGCCCGGGTGGAGCTCGGCCACGACCCGGCCAACCTCGGGGACGCCGACACCGTCGTCGTCTCCACCGCCATCCGCGACGACAACCCCGAGCTGGCCGCGGCCCGCGAGCGGGGCCTGCGGGTGCTGCCCCGCGCGGTGGCGCTGGCCGCGGTGATGGCCGGCAAGCGCAGCGTCGCGGTGGCCGGCACGCACGGGAAGACCTCGACGACCTCGATGCTCACCGTCGCGGTGCAGGCCTGCGGCGTGGACCCCTCCTTCGCGATCGGCGGGGACCTCAACGAGTCGGGCAGCAACGCCCACGCCGGCAAGGGGGACGTCTTCGTCGCCGAGGCCGACGAGAGCGACCGCTCGTTCCTGCTGCTGGCCCCGCACGGTGCCATCGTCACCAACGTCGAGGCCGACCACCTGGACAACTACGGCGACCTCGCCGCGGTGGAGGCCGCCTTCGACCGGTTCCTGCAGACCATCGACCCGGCCGGCTTCCTCGTGCTGTGCGCCGACGACCCCGGCGCGGCGCGGCTGCGCACCGTGTCCACCCCGGCGCGGGTGCGCACCTACGGCACGGACCAGGACAGCGACCTGCGGCTGGTCGACGTCGAGGTGGGCCCGGAGACCACCGACTGGACCGCCGTCCTCGACGGCAGAGTGCTCGGCCGGGTGTCGATCCAGGTGCCCGGCGAGCACATGGCCCGCAACAGCGCCGCCGCGCTGCTGGCCGGGCTCGAGCTGGGCCTGCCCGCCGAGAGCCTGATCGCCGGGCTCGGCCGCTTCGGCGGCGTGCACCGGCGCTTCGAGCTCAAGGGCAGCGTCGGCGGGGTGCGGGTCTACGACGACTACGCCCACCACCCGACCGAGGTGGCGGCCCAGCTGCGCGCCGCGCGAGCGGTCGCCGGCACCGGCCGGGTGGTCGTGGCCTTCCAGCCGCACCTGTACAGCCGCACCCGGGAGTTCGCCGCCGCCTTCGGCGCGGCGCTCGGCCTGGCCGACGAGGTCGTGGTCATGGACGTCTACGGCGCCCGCGAGGACCCGGTCCCCGGCGTCACCGGCGCGATGGTGGCCGACGCCGTGGCGCTGCCGGCCGGGCAGGTGTCCTTCGAGCCGTCCTGGTCGGCGGCCGCCCCGGCCCTGGCCGAGCGGGCGCAGCCCGGCGACCTGGTGATCACCATGGGTGCGGGCAACGTCTCGATGGTCGGCCCGGAGGTGCTCGAGGCGCTGCGGGCCCGGTTCGCGCCGGAGGGCGACGGCCCGGGGGGTCCCGCGCGGTGAGCCGCTCGGGGACGACCACCAGCGACCGCGCGCGCGGCGAGGGGTCCTCCCGGGCCGGCACCGAGGCGCGTCCCCGCCGCCGTCCGGTCCGCCGCCGGTCGAGTCGGCACCCCACCCACCCGGCCGCTCGCCGGCGACGGCTGCTCGTCCGCGGCGGCGTGCTCGTCGCGGTGCTGGGCCTGCTGGCCTGGCTGCTGTGGGGGAGTCCCCTGCTGGCCGTCTCCGCCGTGCGGGTGGACGGCGCCGGCACGCTGACCGCCGCCGAGGTCGTCGACGTCGCCGGCATCGACGAGGGGACGCCGCTGCTGCGCGTCGACGTCGACGCCGCCGAGGCGCGGGTGGCCCGGTTGCCGCAGGTGGCCGACGTCGAGGTCACCCGCGGCTGGCCCCGCAGCGTCGTCGTCACCGTCGTCGAGCGGGTGCCGGTCGCGGTGGTGGAGGAGGAGGACGGCACCCGCTCGCTGGTCGACGCCGACGGCGTGCTGTTCGACACCGTGACCGGCCGCCCGCCGGCCGGCGTGGTGCCCCTCGACGTGGGCGACCCCGGCCCCGAGGACCGCGCCACCCGCGCGGCGCTGTCGGCGCTGGTCGCGCTGCCCGACGACGTCCGCGGCGAGGTCTCCGGCGCCGAGGCGACGACCCCCGAGGACGTCACGCTGACCCTCGAGGACGGCACCACCGTGCTCTGGGGGAGCGACGAGCGGGCCCGCGACAAGGCCGACGCGCTGGTCGCGCTGCTGGGGCAGCTGCAGACAGGGAGGCTCGAGCCGGCCGGGACCATCGACGTCAGCACGCCTGCGGCGGTCGTCCTCCGGTGAGGACCCCCTTGCCCCCGCGCCTCGCATAAGGACCCCCTTGCCCCCGCGCCTCGCAGGCTCGGGGCGGTGCCCGGGACGGGGCCGGCCCCGGACGGGTGGCCGCGGCGCGTGCGGCGGGGGAGGGTGGCCCGGTGAGCACCGGGCCGGTCAGCCGCTTCCCCGTCCCCCCGCGCGAGGAGCTGCCCGAGCAGCTGCGCGAGCGCTACGCCGACGTCGAGGAGCGCGCGGGCTTCCTGCCCAACGTCTTCGCCGCCCTGGCCTGGCGCCCGGCCGAGGCAGCCGCCTTCTTCGCGCTGCACGACGCGCTCATGGACAAGGACACGCCGGGGCTGTCCACCGCCGACCGGGAGCTGATCGTGGTCGCCACCAGCGCAGCCAACGACTGCCTGTACTGCGTGGTCGCCCACGGGGCGATCGCCCGGGTCCGCGCCCGCGACCCGTACCTGGCCGACCAGGTCGCCGTCGACTGGCGCAAGGCGCCGGTGTCGGAGCGCCTGCGCGCGGTGCTCGAGGTCGCCGTCCGCCTGGCGGTGGACCCGGCGGCGGTCACCGCCGCCGACCTGGACCGGCTGCGCGGTCACGGCCTGACCGAGGACGACGTGTGGGACGTCGGGGCGATCGTGTCGTTGTTCGCGCTGTCCAACCGGCTGGCGCACTGGGCGGCGATCCCGCCGAACGAGGAGTTCTTCCTGATGGGACGCGTCCCGCGGCAGTAACGGGACTGCGCTGGGTCGCCGTCCGGTGTCTCGGCGTGTCCGGTGGGAGCCGACCACGACACGCGCGGCGACACGACACGCCCGACACGGCAGAACACTTCGGGAGTTCCCGGTGCCGGGCATGTCACGGCCCTCGACCCGGGCGTGAGACGTCCACGAGGCGGGTCGTCACCCACGGTGGTGCAGCTGTGATCAGTGCGTCGTCCGAGACCGGTGGGGAGGCGCCCGCTCGACACGCCGCGCCCTGGAGGGTGCTTGTAGCGCCCGTGAACGCCCACCTAACTTCGTGCGCGTCGACCCAGTTGACATAACTATAAGGCTTTACTTGAGGATGAGGGTCGAGGTCGGGAGCCCCACATGACACCTCCGCACAACTACCTCGCGGTCATCAAGGTCGTCGGCATCGGCGGCGGCGGGGTGAACGCGGTCAACCGCATGATCGAGGTCGGCCTCAAGGGGGTCGAGTTCATCGCCATCAACACCGACGCCCAGGCGCTGTTGATGAGCGACGCCGACGTCAAGCTCGACGTCGGCCGTGAGCTCACCCGCGGGCTCGGCGCGGGCGCGCAGCCCGACGTCGGCCGCCAGGCCGCCGAGGACCACCGCGAGGAGATCGAGGAGGTGCTCAAGGGCGCCGACATGGTCTTCGTGACCGCCGGCGAGGGCGGCGGCACCGGCACCGGTGGCGCGCCGGTCGTCGCCTCGATCGCCCGCAAGCTCGGCGCGCTGACCATCGGCGTGGTCACCCGCCCGTTCTCCTTCGAGGGCAAGCGGCGGGCCGTGCAGGCCGAGTCGGGCATCGAGGAGCTGCGCAACGAGTGCGACACGCTCATCGTCATCCCCAACGACCGGCTGCTGCAGCTCGGTGACCGGAACGTCAGCGTCATGGACGCCTTCCGGACCGCCGACCAGGTGCTGCTCTCCGGTGTCCAGGGCATCACCGACCTGATCACCACGCCTGGTCTGATCAACCTGGACTTCGCCGACGTCAAGTCGGTCATGTCCGGCGCGGGGTCGGCCCTCATGGGCATCGGCAGCGCGCGCGGGGACAACCGGGCGCTGCTGGCCGCCGAGCAGGCCATCGCCAGCCCGCTGCTGGAGGCCTCGATGGAGGGCGCCCACGGCGTGCTGCTGTCCATCTCCGGCGGCTCGGACCTCGGCCTGTTCGAGATCAACGAGGCCGCCTCGCTCGTCTCCGATGCCGCGCACGCCGACGCCAACATCATCTTCGGTGCGGTGATCGACGACGCCCTCGGCGACGAGGTGCGGGTCACCGTCATCGCCGCCGGCTTCGACGGCGGCAAGCCGCAGGGCCGCAAGGACTCCGGGATGGGCTCGGTGCCGGCCGCTTCCCCGGTGGCCCCGCCGACCACCCCGCGGATGCCGGTGGTGCAGCCGCAGCCGGTCGCCGGCGTCCCGACGGGGGAGCGGCTGGTCGGCTCGGCGCAGCCGCAGCAGGCGCAGTCCAACCCGCCGTCGACGTCCCAGATGCCCGGCCGGCCGGCCACCGGGGGCGGGATCACCGTGCCGCCGCTGCCGCCCGTCCCGGGCGCGAACACCAACGCCGCCGCGGGCCGGCGTCCGCTGTCCAACGAGGACTTCGAGGAGGAGCTCGACATCCCGGAGTTCCTCCGCCAGTAAGAGGACCCCGCCGCCCCCGCACCTCGCGAGCTCGGCGCGGGTCCCTGCAGCGGAGCCGAGCCCGGTAGCTTCGTCCTCGTGAGTCCTGAACCGGCCGCCTCGTCGGCGGTGCGACCCCGACGGGTCGTCACCGACCGGCGAGGCGGCCGCTCCGCGTCTCCGTACGACTCCTTCAACCTCGGCTCGCACGTCGGCGACGACCCCGTCGCCGTGGCCGCCAACCGCGAGCGGCTCGCCCGCGAGCTCGGCGTCCCCGGCGACCGGCTGGTGTGGATGGACCAGGTGCACGGCACGCGAGTCGCCGTCGTCGACGGTCCGGTCGAGGGGCCGCTGGAGGGCACCGACGCCGTCGTCACCCGGACGCCGGGGCTGGTGCTGTGTGCGCTGGTCGCCGACTGCGTGCCGGTCCTGCTCGCCGACGGCACCGCGGGCGTCGTGGCCGCGGTGCACGCCGGCCGCGCGGGCGTGCGTGCCGGCGTCGTCCCCGCCACGCTGGCCGCCATGGCGGAACTGGGCAGCCGCTCCGGCGACGTCACCGCGCTGCTCGGCCCGGCCGTCTGCGGTGCCTGCTACGAGGTGCCGCGGGCGATGCAGGTCGAGGTGGCCCGGGTGGCGCCGGCCGCGGCGGTGCGCACCCGCAGGGGGACGCCGGGGCTGGACCTGCGGGCCGGGCTGGCCGAGGTGCTGCGGAGCGCGGGCGTCGGGCAGGTCGTGCACGACCCCCGGTGCACCGTCGAGGACCGCTTCCTCTTCTCCCACCGCCGCGACGGCGTCACCGGTCGCCAGGCCGGCGTCGTCTGGCTCAGCTGAGCGCCACCCTCCGCGATCACGGCGCCGTGACCACCCGAGGCCCCTGCGGGGTGGTCGCAGCGCCATGATCGCGGGTGTGACCACTCCGGCCGAGCGCCTGCAGGCCGTCCGCGACCGCATCGCCGCCGCGGCGCGGGCCGCGGGCCGGGACCCCGCCGAGGTGGGGCTGGTGGCGGTGAGCAAGACCTGGCCCGCGGCCGCCGTCCGCGAGCTCGCCGCCCTCGGCCAGGCCGACTTCGGGGAGAACCGCGCCCAGGAGCTCACCGGCAAGGCCGCCGAGCTCACCGACCTGCCGCTGCGCTGGCACTTCGTCGGCCAGCTGCAGCGCAACAAGGCCGCGGCGGTCGCCCGGCTGGGCGCCGTCGTGCACTCCGTCGACCGTGTCTCGCTGGCCCGCACGCTGGCCCGGGTCGGCGTGGAGACCGGCCGACCGGTCGAGGTCCTCCTGCAGGTCGACCTCGGTGGGCCCGAGGGGGAGCTGGCCGCCCGCGGCGGAGCCGACCCGGCCGACGTCCCCGCGCTGGCCGACGCCGTCGCCGCCGAGGAGGGCGTCGTCCTGCGCGGCCTCATGGCGGTCGCCCCGCGTGGTGTCGAGCCGGGCCCGGCCTTCGCGCGACTGGCCGCGCTCGCCGAGCGGGTCCGTGCCGACCACCCGGAGGCGCGCCACCTCTCCGCCGGGATGAGCGCGGACCTCGAGGAGGCGGTCGCGGCCGGCAGCACCCTCGTGCGTGTCGGAACCGCGCTGTTCGGGACGCGGCCCCTACCCTCCCCGGAGGACTAGTCACACCGGTCACACGGGTCCCAGCAGCCCGGGTGGCCACGCGCGCGTACGGAGAAGGGCAGGGCTGATGGCCGGAGCCATGCGGAAGATGGGCATCTACCTCGGGCTCGTGGAGGACGACGACGCCCGGGCCTACGGCCGTTACGACGTCCGCCCGGCGGACGCCGACCACTACGACCGCCTCGAGGAGCGCCGGTACTCCCGGTACGCCTCCGAGGACGGCTACGCCGCCGACAACGGTTACGACGACCGCTACGACGCCGGGGACCGCTACGAGCCCGACTACCGCGACGGGGACTTCCGGGCCGACGACCGCCGCTACGCCGACCTCGACGCCGACCTCCCGCCGGCGCCGGACCCCGAGCCGCTCGCGCTGCCGCGGCGTCCCGCGGCCAACCGCAACCTGGGTCTCGCGCCCGACCCAGGCGGCGCCACCGCCTCCCGCGTCGGCGGGTTGGCCCCCGCCGGTGCCGGATCCGCGTCGATCCCCGGCCCGGCGACCGCCGTGTCCGGCCCGGTGGGTGCCGCGGGCCTCGCCGTCCGTGAGCCGGTCGCCGCCGCGCCCGAGCCGGCCCCCGCGCCCGCTCCGGCGCCGCAGCCCTACCGGATCACCACGCTGCACCCGCGTACGTACAACGAGGCCCGCCAGATCGGCGAGAGCTTCCGTGACGGCAAGCCGGTGATCATGAACCTCACCGAGATGGACGACGCCGACGCCAAGCGGCTCGTCGACTTCGCTGCGGGTCTGTCGTTCGGGCTGCGCGGTAGCATCGAGCGCGTCACGAACAAGGTGTTCCTGCTCAGCCCGCGGGACGTCGACGTGACGGCCGAGGACAAGGCGCGGATCCGCGAGGGCGGTTTCGCCGCCGAGTCCTGAGACTGGCGGCAGGACCGGACCGGCACCCCTGGGTGCCCTTGGACGAGCGAGGACCGTGGCTCTCTTCTGGAACATCCTCTCGTCGGTCCTGCTCGTCTTCCTCGTGCTGCTCTTCGCACGGTTCGTCGTCGACTGGGTGATGGTGCTCGCGCGCAGCTGGCGTCCGTCCGGGCTGGTGGCGGCGGGTCTCGAGGTCGTCTACGCGACCACCGACCCACCGCTCAAGGCGATCAGGAAGGTGATCCCGCCCCTCAACCTGGGCTCGATCCGCCTGGACCTCGCGTTTATGGTGCTCCTGATCGCCGTGTACATCCTGCGTGGCATCGTGGACAGCCTCGCGCTCGCCGCCGCGTGACCGCTGCCCCTGATCGGGGCGGTGGCCCCGGAGGCCGGTGGGAGCCGTCCGCCGCTCGTCCGACGTCGTCCCTGTCCCCGTTGTCCGACCCGAGGTGAAGTCGATGCCACTCACGCCTGCCGACGTGCACAACGTCGTCTTCAAGAAGCCCCCCATCGGCAAGCGGGGCTACGACGAGGACGAGGTGGACGCCTTCCTCGACGTCGTGGAGGCCGAGCTGGCGCGGCTGATCGAGGAGAACAACGAGCTGCGCTCGGGCTCCGCGACCGGGCGCACCCCGCGCGCCGTCGAGGCGCCCGAGCCGCCGGCCCCGGCGCCCGCCGCCGCGCCGCCGCCCCCGCCGGCGCCGGTCCGCGAGGACGACAGCGCCCGCGCGTCCCGCATGCTGGCCCTCGCCACCGAGACCGCCGACAAGTACGTCAACGAGGCCAAGGCCCAGGCCGACCAGATGGTGGTCTCGGCCAGGACCAACAGCGAGCGCATGGTCAGCGACGCGCGGGCCAAGAGCGAGCAGATGGTCAGCGAGGCCAAGATGCGCGCCGACTCGATGGTCAACGACGCCCGCACCCGCGCCGACACGATGGAGCGCGAGGCCCGTGCCAAGGCCGCCGCGCTCGATGCGGACGCCGAGCGCCGGCACAACGAGGTCATGGGGTCGCTGGAGGAGAAGCGCAGCACCCTGGAGCGCAAGATCGAGGAGCTGCGCACCTTCGAGCGCGAGTACCGCACCCGGCTGCGCTCCTACCTCGAGTCGCACCTGCGCGACCTCGACAGCCGCGCTTCCGCGGAGCCGGCGTCCAGCAGCCGGCAGAACCAGCACGCCAGCGCCTGAGAAAGGACCACCCTCCTCCCCGCGCCTCGCAGGCTCGGCGCAGGCCCCTGGAGGGCGGCCGTTCCAACAGCTCACGACGGGCCCCCGGACGCCGTCCGGGGGCCCTGTCTCATCCCGGGCCGTGGCGGGCCCGCGGCTGTGATCCCGGCTACAGTCGGCGCGTGATCTTGGCTGCGGGTCTGCTGGTCCTCCTGGGCCTGGGCCTGTTCGTCGGCGGCATCCTCACCGGTACGACGGCGCTCTACTGGGCCTGCGTGGCGGCGTGCGGGCTCGCCGCCGTCCTGCTGGTCGTGGCGCGGGTGCGCATGGCACGCGAGGCCGCCGAGTTCGACCGCCGCGTGTCGCAGGCCCCTGGGCGCGCGGGCGCGGCCGGTTCCCGGGCACCCGAGGCGCGCCACACGGCGCGGCAGCCGGCGGTGCCGGCCGAGGAGCGCGCCCCGACCGTCGAGCCGGTGGAGCGGACGCCGGAGCCCCCGCGCCGGCCGGCCGGCGCGACGGCGGTCCGGGTGCCGGAGCCCGATCGTGCACCCGAGCCGGAGCCCGCGCCCGAGTCGGGGCCGCTCGGCGACGAGCCACCTGCCGAGGAACTGCCGGTGCAGCCGGCGTCCGCGCTCCCGGCGGCACCCGCCGGCAACGGCCGCCCCGCGGACGACGCGCCGGCGCGTCGCGGCGCCCACGAGCCGCGTGAGGCTCCTCCGGACCCGGCGACGGGGGAGCCGGGGGAGGAGGACGTCCAGGTCACCGACCTGCTGCTCGTGGTGGACATCGCCGACGAGGTCCTGGTGGTCGACGAGCACCCGCGCTACCACCTGCCCGGCTGCCCCTTCCTCGAGGGCCGCGAGGGGATCGGCCTGCCCATGGTCGAGGCGCGCACCGACGGCTTCACACCCTGCGCCACCTGCCGCCCGGTGCGGCACCTGGCCGACACCGAGCGCTCCCGCCGGCGGGCCGCCCGCGACAACTGAGGAAGGACCCGCTGCTACCCACCCCCTCCGCTCGCGGCGGGACCCTGCAGGGGGCCGTTCCAGTAGGTCACCAGGGTCGCGGCGAGCCTGCGGACGGGGCCGATCCGGAGGGGTCCGTCGCTGCGCTCAGGCGCCCGCCCGGGCCACCCAGAACCGCGAGCCGGCCGGTCCCTCGACGCCCTCGCCGTCCCCGGGCTGCTGCGCGTGCACGCGGACGGCGAGCACCTCGTCGGCCACCTGCGCACCGTGCTCGGTGAGCGCCTGCGCCATGGGGTGGGCGGGGGAGTCCCCAGCCGTCCACCACAGCTCGATGCGGTCGCTGACGGCCAGCCCGCCGCTCTTGCGGGCCTCCTGCACCAGCCGCACGGCCTCGCGGACCAGACCGGCCCGCTCCAGCTCCGGCGTCAGCTCCAGGTCCAGCGCGACGGTCAGCCCGCCGCCGCTGGCCACGGTCCAGCCCTCGCGCGGCGTCTCGGTGACGACCAGGTCGCCGTCCTGCAGCGGCACGGCCGCCCCGTCGACCTCGACCGACGCCGTCCCGGCGCGGTAGGCGGCCACCAGGGCCGGTGCGTCGGCGGCGGCGACCGCCTTGGCCACCGCCTGAACCTGCTTGCCCAGCCGACGGCCGACCGCGCGGAAGTCGACCTTGACGCTCACGTCGACCAGGTCGCCGCCGACCGCGGACAGGTCCATCAGCTCGGTCACGTTCAGCTCGTCGGCGACCTCGGCCACCAGGTCCCGCGGCAGCTCCGCCCAGCCCGGCGCCGCGACGACGGCGCGGGCCAGCGGCTGGCGGGTGCGCACCTTGGCCGAGGTGCGCGCCGAGCGGCCCAGCTCGACCAGCCGGCGCACCAGCGCGACCTGCTCGACAAGCGCGGCGTCCCGGGCGTCCTCGTCCACCTGCGGCCAGGAGGCCAGGTGCACGCTGTCGACCGGGTCCGTCAGCCCCGGAGCCACCGCCCGGGACCACACCTCCTCGGTGACGAACGGCGTGAACGGCGCCATCAGGCGGGTCAGCACGTCGAGCACCTCGTGCAGCGTGGCCAGCGCCGCGGGGTCGCCGTCCCAGAACCGCCGCCGCGAGCGGCGCACGTACCAGTTGGACAGGTCGTCGACGAACTGCGCGATCAGCCGGCCGGCGCCCTGGGTGTCGAAGTCCTCGAGCGCGGCGGTGACGCCCCCGGTGACCTGCGCCAGGGTGGCCAGCGCCCAGCGGTCCAGCAGCGGCCGCTCGGCCCGCGCCGGGGCGGGGCCCGAGGCCGTGCCGTCGCCCCGCCCACCCACCGGGTCCCAGCCGTTGGTCTCCGCGTAGAGCGTGAAGAAGCTGGCGGTGTTCCAGTAGGTGAGCAGCACCTTGCGGACCACCTCGGCCAGCGTCTCGTGCCCGACCCGGCGCGCCGACCACGGCGAGCCGCCGGCCAGCATGAACCAGCGGACGGCGTCGGCGCCGTGCCGATCCATCAGCGGGATGGGCTCGAGGATGTTGCCCAGGTGCTTGCTCATCTTCCTGCCGTCCTCGGCCAGGATGTGGCCCAGGCACAGCACGTTCTCGTACGAGTTGTCGCCGAACACCAGCGTGCCGACGGCCATCAACGAGTAGAACCAGCCGCGGGTCTGGTCGATCGCCTCGCAGATGAACTGCGCGGGGTAGGCGGCCTCGAACTCCGCCCGGTTGCGGTACGGCGCACCCCACTGGGCGAAGGGCATCGAGCCGGAGTCGTACCAGGCATCGATGACCTGCGGCACCCGCCGGTAGGTGCCCTCCTCACCGGGCAGCGTGAAGGTCACCTCGTCGATGAACGGCCGGTGCGGGTCGAGGTCGGACAGGTCGCGGCCGGTGAGCTCGGAGAGCTCGGCCAGCGACCCGACGACCACCATGCGGCCCGGGTCGGCGTCGTTGCGCCAGATCGGCAGCGGCGTGCCCCAGAACCGGTCGCGCGACAGCGCCCAGTCGACGTTGTTGCGCAGCCAGTCGCCGTAGCGGCCCCACTGGATGTGCTCGGGGTGCCAGTGCGTCTTCTCGTTCTGGGCGAGCAGCTGGTCCTTGATCGCGGAGGTGCGGATGTACCAGGACGGCTGCGCGTAGTACATGAGCGGCGTGTGGCACCGCCAGCAGTGCGGGTAGCTGTGCTCGTAGCGCTGCTCGCGCCACAGCACGCCGCGCGCGGCCAGGTCGGCCACCAGCGTGTCGTCGGCCGCCTTGAAGAACCGGCCGCCCACCAGCGGGACGTCGCGCAGGAAGTGCCCGGCGGAGTCGATCGGGTTCACGACCGGCAGTCCGTACGCCCGGCAGACCGCGAGGTCGTCGGCGCCGAACGCGGGGG
Organism: Geodermatophilus sp. URMC 65; assembly: GCF_053502545.1. Classification (NCBI taxonomy): domain Bacteria; kingdom Bacillati; phylum Actinomycetota; class Actinomycetes; order Geodermatophilales; family Geodermatophilaceae; genus Geodermatophilus; species Geodermatophilus sp. URMC 65. The sequence continues at coordinate 270,636 of NZ_CP199954.1, read as the reverse complement.
ACTGGTGGACCAGCCCCGTGCCGTCGTCGGTGGTCACGTAGTCGGCCAGGACGACGAAGTGGGTGTCCTCCCCCTCGGGGAAGTCGACCAGCTCGAACGGCCGCCGGTAGTGCACCCGCTCCCAGTCCCGGCCGGTCGTGCGGGCCAGCACCTCCACGTCGTCGAGGTCACCGAAGACGGCGCCCAACAGCGGCTCGGCGACGACGAGGGTGTCGGGGTGGGGGTCCTTGGTGCTTCGCGCGACGACGTAGGTGACGTCCGGGTGGACGGCGACCGCGGTGTTGGACGGCAGGGTCCACGGCGTCGTCGTCCAGATCAGCAGATCGGCTCTCCCCGCCCACTCGCCGCTGGTGACCGGCAGCCGGACGTAGACCGACGGGTCGGTGATCGACTCGTAGCCCTGAGCCACCTCGTGGTCGGACAGGCCGGTGCCGCAGCGCGGGCAGTAGGGCGCGACCCGGTGGTCCTCGACCAGCAGGCCCTTGTCGAAGACCTGCTTGAGCGACCACCAGACGCTCTCGATGTAGGCGGGGTCCATCGTCCAGTAGGCCGTGGACAGGTCGACCCAGTAGCCCATCCGGCGGGTCAGGTCGGAGAAGTCGCTGACGTGCCGCTCCACCGACTCGCGGCAGCGGGCGTTGAACTCGGCGATGCCGTACCGCTCGATGTCGGGCTTCCCGGCGAAGCCGAGCTCCTGCTCGACGGCGATCTCCACCGGCAGGCCGTGGCAGTCCCAGCCGGCGCGGCGGGGCACGTGCCAGCCCTGCATCGTCTTGAAGCGGGGGAACACGTCCTTGAACGCCCGCGCCTCGATGTGGTGCGTGCCCGGGCGGCCGTTCGCGGTGGGCGGACCCTCGTAGAAGTTCCACTGCGGCCGGCCGGCCGAGGCATCCAGCGAGCGGGCGAAGACCTTGTCGGCCTCCCAGCGACCCAGGATCTCCTGCTCCAGGGCGGGCAGGTCGACCTGAGGGGGCAGCGCGCGGAAGGGGCCGGGTGAGCTCACGCCGCGATTCTCCCACCCCGCGCGACCCGGTTCCCGCGGCCGCCGTCCGGGCGCCGGGTCGCAGGGCGGCACTGGCCTCGGGGTACGGGAGACTGCGGAGGTGGACAGGGGCACGCGGTGAACTCGACGGTCACCGTCGCGCTCGCCGCGGGCGCGGTCGTCGTCCTCGTGGCTGCCGTGGCGCTCCGCCTGGCGGACCGGCTGGGGCTGCCCAGCCTGCTGCTCTACCTGGCCCTCGGAGTGGCCATCGGTGAGAGCGGCCTCGGCGTCCAGTTCGAGGACTACCGCCTCACCCACACGCTGGCGTACGCCGCCCTCGTCATCATCCTGGCGGAGGGCGGTCTCACGACGAGGTGGGGCGACGTCCGTCGGGCGATCGGACCCGGGGTCGCGCTGTCCACGGTCGGCGTCGCGGTCAGCGTGGTGGTGACCGCGGCCGTCGGCGTCCTGGTCCTCGGCTACGACTGGGGCTTCGCCCTCCTGCTGGCCGCGGTCATCAGCTCCACCGACGCCGCCGCCGTCTTCGCGACCCTGCGGCGGCTGCCCCTCCCGCGGCGGCTGGCCGCCTCCCTGGAGGCCGAGAGCGGCCTCAACGACGCTCCGGTCATCCTGCTCGTGACCGTGCTGGCCGAGTCGCTCACCGGGAGGACCACGCAGCCGTGGTGGGTCATCGGCCTGGAGGTGGCTGCCGAGCTCGCCGGAGGCGCCGTCATCGGGATCGGGATCGGCTTCGGGGGCGCCGCGCTGCTGCGCCGGGTGGCGCTCCCCGTGGCCGGCTTCTACCCCCTGGCGACGTTGGCGCTCTGCGTGCTCGCGTACTCGTCGGCGTCGCTCGCGCACACGTCCGGCTTCGTCGCGGTCTACCTCTGCGGACTGGTACTGGGCAACGCCGCGCTGCCACACCGGGCGGCGAGCATCGGGTTCGCCGAGGGCATGGCCTCGCTGGCGCAGATCGGCCTGTTCGTCCTGCTGGGTCTCCTCGTGTCCCCGGGCCGGCTGTCCGACGCCGTGGGGCCGGCGCTCGTGGTGGGTGGCGCGCTGCTGCTGCTGGCCCGGCCGCTGTCGGTGGTGGCCAGCCTGGTGTGGTTCCGGTTCCCGTGGGCGCAGCAGGTGTTCATCTCCTGGGCCGGCCTGCGTGGGGCGGTACCGATCGTCGCGGCCATCATCCCGCTGACCGCGCAGGTCCCCGGGGCGAGGACCGTCTTCGACACGGTCTTCGTGCTGGTCGTCGTCTTCACGATCGTCCAGGGCTGGTCGCTGCCGTGGCTCGCGCGGCGCCTGCGGATCGCCACCCCCGTCACGCCCCGCGACGTGCAGGTCGAGGCGGCACCGCTGGAGGAGCTGGACGCGGAACTGATGCAGCTGACCGTGCCGGAGGGCTCGCGGCTGCACGGCGTCTACCTGCCGGAGCTGCGACTGCCGGAGGACGCGGCGGTGGTGCTCATCGTGCGCGACGGCCGGTCGTTCGTGCCCGGCCCGACGACCCGGCTCATGCGCGGCGACCAGGCCCTGCTGGTGTCCACGCGGCGCTCGCGGGCGGAGGCCGAGCGGCGGCTGCGCGCGGTCAGCCGGGCCGGCCGGCTGGCCACCTGGCGCGGCGAGAGCGGCGCCGCCTCCGGAGCTGATTGAGGAGGACCCCGTCCCACTGGCCTCCCTGCAGGGTCCCGCCCCGAGCCTGCGAGGGGTGGGGGCAGGAGGGCCCTCCTTCAGCCGTTGAGCTCCAGGGTCTGCATCGTCTCGGCGCGGACCTCGGCCAGCAGCGCCGGGTCCTCGTTGAGCCGGCGGCCGTAGGAGGGGATCGCCTCCTGCAGTTTCGGGCGCCAGGCGGCGATCCGGTCGGGGAAGCAGCGCTCCAGCACGGTGAGCATCGCCGAGACGGCGGTCGAGGCACCGGGGGAGGCGCCGAGCAGACCGGCGATCGTCCCCCCGCCGCCGACGACGAGCTCGGTGCCGAACTGCAGGACGCCGCGGCCGGTCGCCGGGTCGCGCTTGATGACCTGCACCCGCTGGCCGGCGGTGATCATCTCCCAGTCCTCCTGCTGGGCCAGCGGCACGAACGCGGTGAGCGTCTCGTGCCGGGCGCTGCGGGACTGGAGCAGCTCCCCGATCAGGTAGCGGGTCAGTGCCAGCTCGGTGCGGGCGACGCCCAGCATCGAGCTCAGGTTGTTCGGCTTGACGCTCAGCGGCAGGTCGAACATCGAACCGGCCTTGAGGAACTTCGGGGAGAAGCCGGCGTAGGGCCCGAACAGCAGCGAGTGGTCGCCGTCGATGAGGCGCAGGTCCAGGTGCGGCACCGACATGGGCGGGGCGCCGACGGCGGCCTGGCCGTAGGCCTTCGCCTGGTGCGCCGCGACCAGCTCGGGGGAGCGGGTGCGCAGGAACATGCCGCTGACCGGGAACCCGCCGAAGCCGCGGATCTCGGGGATGGCGGCCTTCTGCAGCAGCGGCAGCGCGCCGCCACCGGCCCCGACGAACAGGAACCGGGTGCGGACGGTGCGCTCCTCACCGCTGACGGTGTCGCGCACGGTCACGGTCCACCGGCCGTCGTCGCGCCGCTCGACGTCGGTGACCCGCTGGTCGACGTGCACGTGCACGCCGCGCTCCTCGGCGGCGCCGAACAGCAGCTGGGTCAGCGACCCGAAGTCGACGTCGGTGCCCGCGGCCGAGCGGGTCGCGGCGACCACCTGGTCGGCGGGGCGCCCGGCCATCATCAGCGGCAGCCACTCGGCCATGACGCCGGGGTCGTCGGTGTACTCGAGGCCCTCGAACACCGGCTGCGCGGACATCGCCCCGTGGCGCGTGCGCATGTAGGCGCGGCCGGCCTCGCCGGTCACGAAGCTGACGTGCGGGACGGGGGTGATGAACTCCTTGGGCGAGCCGGTCAGCCCCGAGCGGACCAGGTGCGACCAGAACTGCCGCGAGACCTGGAACTGCTCGTTGATCGTCACGGCCTTGGTGACGTCGACCGAGCCGTCCCTGCCGGCGGGCGTGTAGTTGAGCTCGCACAGCGCCGCGTGTCCGGTGCCCGCGTTGTTCCAGGGGCCGGAGCTCTCGCCGGCGACCGCCGGTCCGGACTCGAAGACGGTGATGCTCCAGTCCGGGGCGACGATGCCGAGCAGCGACGCGAGGGTCGCGCTCATGACGCCGCCGCCCACGAGCACTACGTCGGGGTCGGTGGCCGGGGCGAGATCGGTGGACACGGGGACCTTCCCTGCTCGGGGGAACTGGTGCTCTCCCAACATCGGCCAGCTCGCTGCCCAACGTGTCACTCCGCGTGGTGAGATGTGTCGCACAGCGTCATGAGATGCATCACACCGCCTCCGGGTTGCGGCCCGGCGCGGTGCGCGGCAGGGCGGCGCGACCCCCGCGGCTATGGTCGGTCGGGACGGCGCCCACCGGCCGCGCCGGCCCCACCAGGCCATCGACCGAGGAGCCCTCCTGTCCGATCCGAGCGACCCCCGGGACGGCGCCGTCGCGGCGACCGGCACCCCCGGTCGGCGTCCCCGCACCCGGCTGCTGCTCCTGCTCGCGCTGGCGGTGCTGGCCCTGGACCTGGTCACCAAGCTGCTCGTCGTCGCCACGATCGAGCGCGGGGCCGACATCCGGCTGCTGGGCGGGGCGCTGTACCTGACGCACACCCGCAACACCGGCGCTGCGTTCTCCTTCGCCGAGGGCTTCACCATCGTCTTCACGCTCATCGCGGTCGCCGTCGCGGTGGTCATCGTGCGCACGGCGCGCCGGCTGTTCTCCACCGGCTGGGCCGTGGCGCTGGGCCTGGTGCTGGGCGGGGCGGTCGGCAACCTCGTCGACCGCGTCTTCCGCGAGCCGGGCTTCCTGCGCGGCGGGGTCGTCGACTTCATCTCGGTGTTCGCGCCCGACGGCGAGGTCTACCCGGTGTTCAACGTCGCCGACTCCGCGATCGTCTGCGGGGGTGTGCTGGGAGTGGTCCTCGCGCTGCGCGGCATCGAGTTCGACGGCACCCGCAGCAGCGGCCGGGGTGCCGGCGCCGGCGACGACGCCGCGGCGCGCGACTGACAGAGGACCCTGCCCCCCACCGTTGGAGGACCCCGTCCTCCTCACCGCTCGCAGGCTCGCGGCGAGCCTCTGGACGGGGCCGCGGCGGGACCCTGCAGGGGGCCGTTCCAGTACGTCACCAGGCTCAGCGCGGGTCCCTGGAGGGTGGCCGGTCCAGCACGTCACCAGGCTCAGGGCGGGACCGGGGACGGGTCCGCCCCGGGAGGGTCAGCACGCGGATCCACATGCCTCTAGTGCCCCGGGTGTTGGCGGTGCGGCGCCGGTCCTGTCGCTGCGACGGTCAGAATGGACCCCGTGACGAACCCCGCGGGCCAGCACCGAGCGCTCCCGGTGCCCGACGGGCTCGAGGGCCAGCGCGTCGACCAGGCGCTGTCCCGGCTGTTCGGCCTCTCCCGCGGTGCGGCCGCCGACCTCGCCGACGCGGGCGCGGTCGTCCTCGACGGGCGGGTCCGCGACAAGGGCGACCGGGTCAGCGGCGGCAGCTGGCTGGAGGTCGAGCTGCCCCCGCCGCCGGGCGAGCCGGCCCCGCCGGAGCCGGTCGCCGGGCTGACCGTCGTCCACGACGACGACGACATCGTGGTGGTCGACAAGCCCGTCGGCGTCGCCGCGCACCCCAGTCCCGGCTGGGAGGGACCCACCGTCGTCGGCGGGCTGGCCGCTGCCGGGTACCGCATCTCCACCTCGGGTGCGGCGGAGCGGCAGGGCGTCGTCCACCGGCTCGACGCCGGGACGACGGGGCTGATGGTCGTGGCCAAGAGCGAGCGGGCCTACACCGCGCTCAAGGCCGCGTTCAAGCAGCGCACCGTCGAGAAGGGCTACGCCGCCCTCGTCCAGGGCCACCCGGACCCCTCGCGCGGCACCATCGACGCCCCGATCGACCGGCACCCCCGGCACGACTGGAGGTTCGCCGTCGTCCAGGGGGGTCGCCCGTCGGTGACCCACTACGAGGTGGTCGAGGCCTTCCCGGCCGCCAGCCTGGTCGACATCCGGCTGGAGACCGGCCGCACCCACCAGATCCGGGTGCACTTCGCGGCGCTGCGCCACCCCTGCGTCGGCGACACGATGTACGGCGCCGACCCGACGCTGGCCGCCCGGCTGGGCGTCTCCCGGCAGTGGCTGCACGCCGCCCGGCTGGGCATCCCGCACCCGGCCGACGGCCACTGGATGGAGTTCACCAGCCCCTTCCCGCCCGACCTGGCCGGCGCGCTCGAGGTCCTGCGCGCCGAGTCCTGACCCCGTGCGAGCTCGACCATGAGCACGGTCGGGCTGCCCGGCTCGCTGGCCGACTGGGGCCCGGCCGCGCTGTCCGCGGTCGCCGTCGCCGGCTACCTGGTGGTCGGGGAGCCGTTCGTCGGCCACGTGCTGCACCGCCGCTTCGAGGGCCGGCTGCGCACCGACGACGGCGCCCGGCGGTCCTTCTACGGCCGGCTGCTGGTGCTCGAGTGGGGGCTGGCGGCGCTCGTCCTCGTCGTGTGGCTGTCCGCGCCCGGGGTGGACGCCGCGGCCGTGGGCCTGCGCTGGCCGCGGTCGTGGCCGGGGCCCGTCGCCGTCGCCGCCACCGTGCTGGTCCTCGGCTTCGTCGTCGTCTCCACGCGGGCGCTGCGCTCCGGCGGGCTGGCGCGGGCGGCGGCGGAGCCCCGCCGGCCGGGGCAGGGCCGGCACGCCGAGCCCGCCGTCCACGCCACCCTGGCGCTGCTGCCCCGGACGACGGCGGAGCGGCGGCTGTTCACGCTGGTCGGGGTCACCGCCGGCGTCTGCGAGGAGTGGCTCTACCGCGGGTTCCTGCTGGCCGTGGTGGCCGCGGTCGGCGGCGGTCTGCCGACGCCGACGCTGGTCGCGATCGGCGCGCTGGCCTTCGGACTGGCGCACGCCTACCAGGGGGTGGCGGGCATCGTGACCACCGGCGTCCTGGGCGGGGTCATGGCCGGCCTCTACCTGGGCACCGGGTCGCTGCTGCTGCCCGTCGTCCTGCACGCGCTGATCGACCTGCGCTTCCTGCTGGTGCCCACGTCCGCGCTGCCCGACGTCGTCCGGCGGCCGACGTGAGCCGCCGTGCGAGCGTCCGGCGGGCCACGGCCGCGGACTGGCCGCAGGTGGCCGCCCTGCGCACCCGCGTCTTCGTCGAGGAGCAGGGCGTGCCCGCCGAGATCGAGCAGGACGCGCACGACGCCACCGCGGTGCACGCCCTCGCCGAGGACGACGAGGGGCGCGTGGTGGCCACCGGGCGGCTGCTGGTCCGCGACGGGCGCGCGGTGATCGGCCGGATGGCGGTCGACGCCGCGGCCCGCGGGCGCGGGTACGGCGCCGCCGTCCTCGCCAAGCTGCACCGGCAGGCCGTCGCGCTGGGCCTGACGGAGGTGGAGCTGCACGCCCAGCTGCCGGCCCGGCGCTTCTACGAGCGGGCCGGCTACACCCCCGTCGGGGGCGTCTACGAGGAGGCGGGCATCGCCCACGTCACCATGCGCCGGCCGCTGTGAGCGGCCCCCTGCAGGGGCCCGCCGCGGCCCCGTCCCGAGGCTCGCCGCGAGCCTGCGAGCGGTGAGGAGGACGGGGTCCTCCAACGATGGGGGCAGGGGTCCTCCCGCGGTCCGCCTGTGGCGAGACACCTTCCTGTCGGTCCCCCGGAGTAGACCTCCGTGGTGCGAGGATCGGGTCACCCCCCGGCCCGCACCCGGACCACAGCACCGCCGGTCTTCCCCGCCGGTCGCCCGCCGGATCCCCGACGGCCGGGCACGCACGACCCGTGAGGAGCACCAACGCCCGTGAGCACAGATCACCCCCGGACCGCGGAGTCCTCCTCGTTCGTGCACCTCCACGTACACACCGAGTACTCGATGCTCGACGGCGCGGCGAAGCTCCCGGAGGTCACCAGGGCCGCGGCCGAGCAGGGGATGCCCGCGCTGGCGATGACCGACCACGGCAACGTCTTCGGCGCGTACGACTTCTACAAGCAGGCCAAGGCCGCCGGCGTGAAGCCGATCATCGGCATGGAGGGCTACTACACGCCCGGCTCGCGCTTCGACCGCGCGCCGTTCGACTTCGGCGACAACCTCATCGACGAGGACGGCGAGGGCGGCTCCTCGCGCGGCAAGGCCGCCTACACGCACATGACGCTGCTGGCGCGCACCACCGAGGGGATGCACAACCTCTTCCGCATCTCCTCGATGGCCAGCCTCGAGGGGCAGTACCGCAAGCCGCGCTTCGACCGCGACCTGCTCGAGCGGTACGGCAAGGGCCTCATCGCCACCACCGGCTGCCCGTCGGGCGAGGTGAACATGTGGCTGCGCGCCGGCAAGTACGACCGCGCCCGCCAGGCCGCCGCCGACTTCCAGGACATCTTCGGCAGGGAGAACTTCTACGCCGAGCTGATGGACCACGGGCTGGCCATCGAGAAGAAGACCCGCCCGCAGCTGATGCAGATCGCCGGAGAGCTGGGCATCCCGCTGCTGGCGACCAACGACCTGCACTACACGCACAAGGAGGACGCCGAGGCCCACGACGCCCTGCTGTGCATCCAGACCGGGTCGCGGCTCAACGAGACCAACCGCTTCAAGTTCAACGGCGACGGCTACTACCTGAAGAGCGCCGCGGAGATGCGTGCGCTGTTCACCGGAGAGCTCGCCTCCGCCTGCGACAACACGCTGCTGGTCGCCGAGCAGTGCGAGGTCAGCTTCACCGAGGGCGCGGACCTGATGCCCCGGTTCCCGCTGCCCCCGGGGGAGGACGAGACCTCCTGGTTCGTCAAGGAGGTCGAGCGCGGGCTGCACAAGCGCTGGCCGAACGGCGTCCCCGACCACGTGCGCAAGCAGGCCGACTACGAGGTCGGGATCATCACCCAGATGGGCTTTCCGGGGTACTTCCTCGTGGTCGCCGACTTCATCAACTGGGCCAAGGACAACGGCATCCGCGTCGGCCCGGGCCGCGGCTCGGCCGCCGGCTCGCTGGCCGCCTACGCCATGGGCATCACCGACCTCGACCCGCTGGCGCACGGGCTGATCTTCGAGCGGTTCCTCAACCCCGAGCGCGTCTCCATGCCCGACGTCGACATCGACTTCGACGACCGCCGGCGCGGCGAGGTCATCCAGTACGTCTCGCAGAAGTACGGCGAGGAGCGGGTCAGCCAGATCGTCACCTACGGCACCATCAAGGCCAAGGCCGCGATCAAGGACGCCGCCCGCGTGCTCGACCGGCCCTACTCGGTCGGCGACGAGCTGACCAAGCTGATGCCGCCGGCCGTCATGGGCAAGGACATCCCGCTGTCGGGGATCTTCGACCCGGCCCACCCGCGCTACAAGGAGGCCGCGGAGTTCCGCGCCCGCTACGAGTCCGACCCCGGTGCGGCCGAGGTCGTCGACCAGGCGCGCAAGCTCGAGGGGCTGAAGCGCCAGTGGGGCGTGCACGCCGCCGGCGTCATCATCGGCCGGTACCCGCTGATCGACAGCATCCCGATCATGCGGCGCGAGGCCGACGGGGCGGTCATCACGCAGTTCGACTACCCGACCTGCGAGACGCTCGGCCTGCTGAAGATGGACTTCCTGGGCCTGCGCAACCTCACGGTCATCGACGACGCGCTGCGCAACATCGTCGCCAACGGCAAGGAGCCGATCGACCTCGACGAGATCAGCAAGGACCTCACCGACCCGGCCACCTACGCGCTGCTGGCCCGCGGTGACACGCTCGGCGTCTTCCAGTTCGACGGCGGGCCGATGCGCTCGCTGCTGCGCCTCATGCGGCCGGACAACTTCGAGGACATCTCCGCCGTCGGCGCCCTCTACCGGCCCGGCCCGATGGGTGCGAACTCGCACACCAACTACGCGCTGCGCAAGAACGGCCAGCAGGAGATCACGCCGATCCACCCCGAGCTGGCCGAGCCGCTGGAGGACATCCTCGGCACGACCTACGGCCTGATCGTCTACCAGGAGCAGGTCATGGCGATCGCGCAGAAGGTCGCCGGGTACTCCCTCGGCAAGGCCGACCTGCTGCGCCGCGCGATGGGCAAGAAGAAGAAGTCGGTCCTCGACGCGGAGTTCGTCGGCTTCGAGGCCGGCATGAAGGAGCGCGGCTACTCCGACGCGGCGATCAAGACGCTGTGGGACATCCTGGTCCCGTTCGCCGACTACGCGTTCAACAAGGCCCACTCGGCCGCCTACGGCCTGGTGTCCTACTGGACCGCCTACCTGAAGGCCAACTACCCGGCCGAGTACATGGCCGGGTTGCTGACCAGCGTCGGCGACGACAAGGACCGCCGGCCGATCTACCTGGCCGAGTGCCGGCGGATGGGCATCAAGGTGCTCCCGCCGGACGTCAACGAGTCGTCCTGGGACTTCACCGCCGTCGGCACCGACATCCGCTTCGGTCTGGCCTCGGTGCGCAACGTCGGGCACAACGTCGTCGACTCGATCCGTCGTGCCCGCGAGGAGAAGGGCGCCTTCAAGGACTTCGCGGACTTCATGCGCAAGATCGACACGGTCGCCTGCAACAAGAAGGTCATCGAGTCACTGGCCAAGGCCGGGGCGTTCGACTCCCTGGGCCACTCCCGGCAGGGCATCGTCGCCGTCCACGCCCAGGCCGTCGACTCCGCGATGGCGCTCAAGCGCAAAGAGGCCGAGGGGCAGTTCGACCTGTTCGGCAGCTTCGGCGGGGACTCAGGGGAGGACGACCCGTTCAGCGGGGCGCTGGACATCACGATCCCCACGGCGGACTGGTCGAAGTCCGAGCGGCTGGTCTTCGAGCGCGACATGCTCGGCCTCTACGTCTCCGACCACCCGCTGCACGGCGTGGAGCACGTGCTCGCGGCCAACGCGGACACGCCGATCGCCGAGATCAACGCCGGCGGCGTCGAGGACGGCGCCAACGTCACCATCGCCGGCATCCTCACCTCGGTCGCCCCGCGCACCAACAAGCAAGGCGCGCCGTGGGCCATCGCGACCCTGGAGGACCTCGAGTCCGGCATCGAGGTGCTGTTCTTCCCGAAGACGTGGGCGGAGGTCTCGGAGAAGGTCGTCCGCGACCAGATCGTCGTGGTCAAGGGCCGGATCAGCCGCCGCGACGACCAGCCCTCGCTGTTCGGCTCCGAGGTGACCATCCCCGAGCTCACCGAGGGCGCGCGCGGCCCGGTGCTGGTCTCGATGGCCGCGGCCCGCTGCACCCCGCCGGTCGTCGAGCGGCTGCGTGAGGTGCTGGGCAGCCACCCGGGCACGACCGAGGTCCACCTCAAGCTGCTCAACGGCGGCCGGGAGACCGTGCTGCGGCTCGACCAGGGCCTGCGGGTGCGGCCCAGCACGGCGCTGATGGGCGACATCAAGGCGCTGCTGGGCCCCACCAGCGTCGCCCTGCTCTGAACGGACGGGATCCCTGGCAGGACCCCGTCGTCCCCATGCCTCGCGAGCTCGGGGGGCGGGACCCCGGACGGAGCCGCGGCGAGCCTCCGGACGGGCCTCCCAGGACGGGGACGCGGCGAGGCTCTGGACGGGGCCGGCCCGGGACGGAGGGCGGCGCGCTGAGCGGGCGCCCGGCCGCCGGGATGAGACGGCCGGCCCGGCGGGGTTGACTGGGGTCGTGGACAGCACCTCCCCAGCCGCTCCCGCCGGGCCGCCGCCGGTCCCCCCTGCCCGCTGGGGAGCCGGTGCCCGGTGGCCCGGCCGGGCCGAGCTGCGCGCCGACCTGCGCGGTTCAGTGGTACTGGTCGGCGTGCTGGTGTTGGCGGGGGTGGCTGCCGGGCTGCTGTGGTGGGCGCTGGCGCCGCGGGCGACCTTCGAGGTCACCGCAGACGGCCTGGTCCCCGTCGGGCACCCGTCGGCCGAGCTGCCCTTCGCCGACGACGGCGTCCTCACCCTCGTGCTGGCCGGCATCGGGCTGGTGGCCGGGCTGGTCGCCTGGCGCCTGCGCCGCCGGCGCGGGGTCGCCACCGTGCTCGCCCTCGCCGTCGGCACGGTGCTGGCGTCGCTCGCCGCCTGGCAGCTCGGCGAGCTGCTCGGCGCCGGCCCCTCGCCGGCCGAGCTCGCCGCCGTGGGCACCCGCGTGATCACGCCGCTGCGGCTCGGCTCGCCCGCGGCGCTGGCGGTGGCGCCGTTCCTCGCCGTCCTGGGCTACGTGGTCTCCACGCTGCTCACCGCGTCCGAGGACCTGGACCGGCTCGATCCGGTCCCGGTCGCCCCGCACGCCGGCCGCCCGCTGCCCGAGGCCACGGCCGCCGAGGACGCCCTCCGGTCCTGGTGACACCCGGACGCCACGCCTCTGGCCCCTCCGGCCCCGCTCCTGACCGGGCCCGTCCAGAGGCTCGCCGCGAGCCCGCGAGTGGTCGGACGGCCTCGCCCAGGGCACCGTCCTGAGCCCGCGAAGGGCGGGGAGGACGGGGCTGTTTCGAGGGTCCCTCTCCTTCAGTTGACGCTGCTCGGGCCGGTGAAGCGCTGCAGCGGCGCGGGCACCGCGCCGATCGTCTCCAGCAGGGTCAGCTCGCGGCGCAGCAGCCGCGACTCGGTCTGCAACCGCCGGCGGGTTGCGGACTCGGCCAGCAGCTCCTGCCGGTCCTCGGTGGTCAGCAGCGCCGCCGAGGCCACCAGGTAGGACAGCGCCCGCGGTTCGCCGGAGACGGCCTCGAGCAGTTCGGAGGTGTCGGCCTCCTCACCGTCGACGTCCCCGGTCAGGGTGGCCACGGCGGTCACGTAACGGCCGAACAGGTCGCCCACCCCGCGCACCAGCACCTCCATCGAGCCGCGCGCCACCTCCGACACCAGCTCCTCGTGCTGCGGGTCGGTCGGCCACCCGCGGGGCGAGGTCAGGCCCTCGTGGTCCCCGGCGGCCTCCTCAGCGGCCTCCTCCTCGGCCAGCCACTCGACCTCGGCCTGCAGGTAGGGCGGCTCCTCGCCGATGACGAGGTCCAGCAGCCGGAAGCGGTCGCCGCCGACCGTGATGATGCGGAAGCCGCCGTCCGGCTGGGGCCGCACGGTCTGCAGCCGCGCGGTGCAGCCGACGTCGTAGAGGGCCTCGGCCGGGGCGACGTCCTCGACCTCCCAGCCCTGCCGGATGGCCACCACGCCGAAGCAGCGGGTGCTGCCCTCCGGACGCTCCAGCAGGTCGCGCACCAGCCGCCGGTAACGCGGCTCGAAGACCTGCAGCGGCAGGACCACCCCGGGGAACAGCGGCGTCCCCAGCGGGAAGAGCGGGATGACGTCCACGGCAGGCGAGCCTACGGGTGGCCGCGCTCCCCGGACCGGACAGCACGCCGGGGCGCCCACCGCCGGCGGCTACCCTGGGGTGTTCCGTCCCCGCCCCGGAGGTCCGCCCGTGCTCGCCCGCATCGACCTGCGTGGATCCGCCCTGCCGGGGGTGCGTGAGCTCGCCGGCCTGCTGCCCCGCGCCGCCACCGACATCGACTCGGTGCTGGCCACGGTCCGGCCGCTGTGCGAGGACGTGCGGGTGCGCGGCGCCCAGGCCGTCCGCGAGATCACCGCCCGGCTCGACGGCGTCGACCTCGAGGACTTCGCCGTCCCGCGGGAGGCGATCGACGCCGCGCTCGCCGGCATCGACCCGGCCGTCCGGGCCGCCCTCGAGGAGGCCATCGCCCGCGTCCGGACGGTGCACGCCGACCAGCGCCGTACCGACGTGACCACGGACGTCGTCCCCGGCGGCACGGTCACCGAGCGCTGGGTGCCGGTGCGCCGCGTCGGCCTCTACGTGCCCGGCGGGCTGGCGCCGCTGCTGTCCAGCGTCGTGATGAACGTCGTCCCCGCGCAGATCGCCGGCGTGGAGTCGATCGCGGTCGCCTCCCCGCCGCAGCGCGACCACGGCGGCCTGCCCGACCCCGGCGTGCTGGCCGCGTGCGCGCTGCTGGGCGTCACCGAGGTCTACGCCGTCGGCGGGGCGCAGGCGATCGCCGTCTTCGGCTACGGCGCCGGCTCCTGCGAGCCGGTCGACATGGTCACCGGGCCCGGCAACGTCTACGTGACGGCGGCCAAGCGGCTGCTGCGCGGGCTCATCGGCATCGACTCCGAGGCCGGCCCGACCGAGGTGGCGATCCTCGCCGACGACACAGCCGACCCGGTGCACGTCGCGGCCGACCTGATCAGCCAGGCGGAGCACGACCCGCTGGCCGGCGCGGTGCTGGTCACCGACAGCGAGGCGCTCGCCGAGGCCGTCCTCGACCTGGTGCCCGGGCAGGTCGCCTCGACCAAGCACTCCGACCGGATCACCACCGCGCTGCAGGGCAGCCAGTCCGGCATCGTGCTGGTGGACGACGTCGACGCCGGTGTGCGCGTGGTCGACGCCTACGCCGCCGAGCACCTGGAGATCCAGACCCGGGACGCGCGCGAGGTGGCGATGCGGGTGCGCAACGCCGGGGCGGTGTTCATCGGCGCCTGGTCGCCGGTCTCGCTGGGCGACTACATCGCCGGCTCCAACCACGTGCTGCCCACCGGCGGGTGCGCGCGGCACTCCAGCGGCCTGTCGGTGCAGTCGTTCCTGCGCGGCATCCACGTGGTCGAGTACGACGAGCGGGCCCTCACCGACGTCGCCGGACACATCGACGCCCTGGCCGGCGCCGAGGACCTGCCCGCGCACGCCGCCGCCGTGCGGGCCCGGCAGCGCTCGTGAGCGACCTCGACGAGCTCCCGCTGCGGCCGGAGCTGCGTGGCCGCACGCCCTACGGCGCCCCGCAGCTGCAGGTCAAGCACCGGCTCAACACCAACGAGAACCCGCACCCGCTGCCGCCGGAGCTGCTGGCCGACCTGGGCGAGGCGCTGGGGCACGCGGCGCTGGAGCTCAACCGCTACCCCGACCGCGACGCGCTCGAGTTGCGCCGTGACCTGGCCGCCTACCTGAGCCGCACCAGCGGGGAGACGGTCGAGCCGGCCCAGGTCTGGGCGGCCAACGGCTCCAACGAGGTGCTGCAGCAGGTGCTGCAGGCCTTCGGTGGGGCAGGGCGGACGGCGCTGGGCTTCACGCCGTCCTACTCGATGCACCCGATAATCGCGGCCGGCACCGGCACCGCCTGGGTCGACGGGCACCGCCGGGAGGACTTCAGCATCGACGCCGCGCAGGCCGCCGCGCAGGTGCGCGAGGTCCGCCCCGACGTCGTCTTCGTGACCAGCCCGAACAACCCGACCGGCACCGCGGTCGCGCTCGAGACGATCGCGGCGATCTACGACGCCACGTCCTACGGCCACGGGCGGGCCGGCGTGGTCGTGGTCGACGAGGCCTACACCGAGTTCGCCCGCACCGGCACCCGGTCGGCGCTCACCCTGCTCCCCGGCCGGCCGAGGCTCCTGGTGAGCCGCACGATGAGCAAGGCGTTCGGCATGGCGGGCCTGCGCCTGGGTTACCTGGCCGCCGACCCCGCCGTCGTCGACGCGCTGCAGCTGGTCCGGCTGCCCTACCACCTGTCGTCGCTGACCCAGGCGGCCGCGCGGACCGCGCTGGCGCACACCGACGCGCTGCTGGCGACCGTCGACGCGGTCCGGGCCGAGCGGGACCGGATCGTCGCCGCGCTGCCGGGCCTGGGGCTGACGAGCGTCCCGAGCGACGCCAACTTCGTCCTCTTCGGGCAGTTCGCCGACGCGCCCGCCGTGTGGCGCGCGCTGCTGGAGCACGACGTCCTCGTGCGCGACGTCGGCCTGCCCGGCTGGCTGCGGGTGACGGCCGGGACCACCGAGGAGACCGACGCCTTCCTCACCGCGCTGGGTGAGGTGGTCGCCGAACAGCACCTGGGAGACTCGTCTCCGTGAGCGAGCTTGCGAGCTCACGCGTGGACACCGCGAGCCGGCGAACGCCGCCGACGAGCGCCAGCGAGGAGGAGAAGTGAGCCGCACCGCACGCGTCGAGCGCGAGACCAGCGAGACCAAGCTCGTCGTCGAGCTGGACCTCGACGGCACCGGCACCAGCTCGATCAGCACCGGGGTCGGGTTCTACGACCACATGCTGACCTCGCTGTCCAAGCACAGCGGCATCGACCTCACGGTGCGGGCCGACGGCGACCTGCACATCGACGCCCACCACACCGTGGAGGACGTCGCCATCGCCCTCGGTCAGGCGTTCGCGGAGGCCTTGGGGGACAAGAAGGGCATCACCCGCTACGGCGACGCCACGATCCCGATGGACGAGGTGCTCGCCCAGGCGGCCGTCGACCTCTCCGGCCGGCCGTACTTCGTGCACTCCGAGCCGGACAACATGACGCCGATGATCGGGCCGGACTACCCGACGTCGCTCACCAAGCACGTGCTCGAGTCCTTCGCCTTCAACGCGCGGATCAGCCTGCACGTGCGGGTGCTGTACGCCGGCCGCGACGCCCACCACATCGTCGAGGGCCAGTTCAAGGCGCTGGCTCGGGCGCTGCGGGCCGCGGTCGCCATCGACCCGCGGGTCCACGACGTCCCCTCCACCAAGGGCGCTCTGTAGCAGGGATGACCTTCGCGGTCCTGCTGATCGTCCTCGGCGGCTTCCTGCTCGGCGGTGCGTGGAGCATCTGGAAGGCCGACCACGACACCAAGGGGCGCACCGGCCCGCAGGTCGCCTTCGCCGTCGTGCTGTTGGTGGCCGCGGTGCTCGCCACGGCATCGGGCGTCCTCCGGCTGGTGTGAGCGCCGGCGGGCGGCTCCTCGACGTCGTCCTGGCCGACCCGACCGTGGTCGAGGTCCTCGAGCGGGCTGCGGCGCTGGCCGTGGGGACTGACGAAGGACCCTCGCCCCATCCCTCACATGCTCGGGCCCCGCGTGTACGCGCCGTACGGCTACGACGACCTGTTTGCGCTCGTCGTGCGTCCTCACCCACGGATCCCCGCGCCGATGACGATCCGTGCACACGAGCGGCCGGCAGTCGACCGATTGCCCGGAGGTGGCGTCGGTCGGCCACCGGCTGCGGCGGGTGGCGTCGGCCGGGTGTCAGGCGGCGGTGGCCAGCGGTGGTCCGGTGTGCTGGGGCCCGATCAGATCTCGGTGCCGTCGGGCCGCCAGGTGCGCCACCGGCCACTCGGTTGTCGTTCGACCCGGAAGCCGTGGTGCACACAAGGTGAGAGTGCCGCTCGCACAGCAGCGCGGCGTTGTCCAGATCGGTGGCGCCGCCGTGGATCCAGGCCAGCAGGTGGTGCACGTCGCACCACCACGTCGGCGCGCTACACCCGGCGAACACGCAGCCGCCGTCGCGGACCTCCGCGGCGCGCCGGACGTGCGGCGGGAACAGCCGCACGGTGCGGCCGTGGTCCAGCGGCACCCCGTCGGGGCCCATGACGATGCGGGTGACCTGTCCGTCGCAGGCCAGCCAGCGGGCGCGGGCGGCGGAGATCTGGGCGCCGAAGCCCATGTCGGCGGTCCCGCGGCCGACCGCGGGTCGGCCAGGTCTTCCAGGTCGATCTTGACGATGACCTGAGGCTTGTGCCCGCGCAGGATGGGCAGGCCGCCGGCGGTCAGGGCGTTGTCGCACAGCTGCACCAGCGCGTCGGCCTGCTGCTGGGCCCGGGTGCGCTCGTCGGCGGCGCCGCGGCCGGCCTGCACCAGCGACTCCAGCGCGGTCTGCAGCTTCTCCCCGCCCACGGCATCCAGGTCGAACCGGCCGGAGACCGACCCGTCGGCGTGCGTGGCGAGCACCAGCCGGCGGCCCTCGGTCGGATCGGGCTCCGGGCCGTGGGCATCCAGCCGGTCCAGGTAGTGGTGCACCGCCTTGGCCACGTCGGCACACGGAGCCGCCCTGGCCACGCCATTGAGCACGGTGTCCACCGCGCCCAGGTCCACGCCGTGCTCGGCGGCCAAGGCCAGGGCCTTCGGCTCGGCCACCTGCCCGATCAGCCCGGCCCGCTCACCGGTCACGTCACCCGCCGCGAACGCTTCCGCCATGACCGGCAGGTGCGCCAGGGCGCGGGCGGCGCGGACCACCCGCGCCGCCTCGGCGGTCGACAGGTGCCCGTGCCCGCGCAGCCAGGAGGCCATGGACTTCAGCCCGTCGACCTCCGCGGCCCCGGACACCTCGCACTCCCGCACGGTGCGCGCCACCTCGGCGGCCAGCCGGTTCTGCGCCACCAGCAGCGGACCCAACCGGTCCAGCAGGGCCGGGCCGCACAACGGCGCGAGGTCCTCCGCGCCCAGGGCGTCGAGTGCGGCGAGCAGCTCGTCCACGACACCTCCCACCGACTCGATCAGGTGTTCGAAGTCCAACCGAGCGCCAGCCCTCGATCAACGTGAAACCGCAGCTAGGAGCGTGTCCACAGATTCGCGACAGGCCTTGACGCTGGCTTCGACGTCGGCTCACGCGGGCGGCCCCTCATGTGAGCAGGACGACCAGACCGGTCGCGACGAGCGTGACGACGGCGAGGGCGAGCAGCATGCGGAGGGCCCGCGCCTGTGCGACGTCCGCCACCCCACCTGCGGGAATCCCGTCGGGCGCGGCACCGCTCCTACGTACCGTGGCATCCGTGAAGAAGGTCGTCGTCCTCGACTACGGCTCGGGCAACCTCCGCTCGGCCGAACGCGCGCTGACCCGGGTCGGTGCCGACGTCACGGTGACCGCGGACCCGCACGCGGCGCTGGAGGCCGACGGCCTCGTCGTCCCCGGGGTCGGCGCCTTCGCGGCGTGCATGGCGGGCCTCAAGGCCGTCGACGGGCCCCGGGTGATCGGCCGCCGCCTGGCCGGCGGGCGGCCGGTGCTGGGTGTGTGCGTGGGCATGCAGGTGCTCTTCGAGCGGGGGGTCGAGCACGGTCAGGACGCCGAGGGCTGCGGCGAGTGGCCCGGGGTGGTCGAGCAGTTGCAGGCGCCGGTGCTGCCGCACATGGGCTGGAACACCGTGCAGGCACCGGAGAAGACGGTGCTCTTCGACGGGCTCGAGGACCAGCGCTTCTACTTCGTGCACTCCTACGGCGTGCGCAACTTCCCGCTGGGCTCCGAGGGGGTGCCGTCCCCGCTGGCCGCTCCGCTGGTCACCTGGGCCGAGCACGGCGACCGGTTCGTCGCCGGGGTGGAGAACGGCGCGCTGTCGGCCACCCAGTTCCACCCGGAGAAGTCCGGGGACGCCGGCGCCCAGCTGCTCACCAACTGGCTGCAGACCCTGAGCTGACTCACTGCAGCGGGAACGGCGACTGCAGCCACCACGGCGCGTCGACGACCTCGACCCGCGCCACCCACTTCACCCACCAGAAGCCCCGCCGTCCCGGGGCCACCAGCCGTACCGGGGCGCCGTGTCCCGGCGACAGCGGCCGGCCTGCGGCGTGGGTGGCCAGCAGGAGCCCGCCCGCCTCGGACAGCGGCAGCCGGCGCCGGAACCCGGTGACCGAGACGACGTCGACGCTGCCGCCGTCCGGCAGCTCCCGGTCCAGGGAGGCGAGCAGCCGGTCCAGCCGCACGCCGCGCCAGTCCTGGACGCCGAACCAGCCGCCGGTGCAGTCGAGCGCCGCACGGACGACGTCCCCCCGGTCGAGGTCGGCGACCGGCACCCGCACCCGCCGACCCGGAGCGGCCAGCACGAGCACGGCAGCGGGGGAGCCCGGCACCGCGTCGGAGATCCACTGGGTGACCGGCATGGCCGCCGGCTCGTCGGTGCCGCGCTCGAACGAGCCCGTGGCCCGGCGCTGGGCGCCCGGTGCGCCGGTCAGTCGCAGCAGTCCCTCGCCGGCGCCCCACAAGGCCACGGCGCCGGCGCCCAGCGCACCGGCTCGCAGCAGGCCGCGCCGGCCGAGGTCGGTGGCCCGCGGCCGCTGCCGTCGTCCCCAGGCGTGGACGACGACCAGCGCGCCGGTGCCCACGCCCGCGGCCACGTGGACGTGCAGCACCGGGATCCCGGCCGACCAGGACCACGGCCCGGTCACCCCCACGGCGTGCAGGACCCCGGTGAGCAGCGTCAGGAGGGTCGCCACCCCGAGCGAGACGCCACCGCTGCCGGTGGGGCGGCGCTGCCACGCCCGCCGCACCACGACGGCCTTCCAGGGGACGAGCAGCAGCAGGCCGAGTCCGGCCGCCCCGTGCGCCGCGACGACCAGCCGCGCCGGCACCGGCGACCCGACGGCGAAGGCGAGCACGCCGGTGCCCCCGGCCAGCAGGAGCAGCGCGAGCAGGCCCACGTTGGTGCGCCGGCCGGCACGGCGGGGCAGCGTCAGGGCCACACGCCGAGTGTGCGTCAGCTGCGCAGGTAGGAGGCCCCGTTGACGTCGATGATCGTCCCGGTGCTGAACCGCGCCCCCGGCGACGCCAGCCACAGCACCGCCGAGGCGACCTCCTCCGGGCGGGCCACCCGGCCGTAGGGGGACTGCGCGCGGACGGCGTCCCCACCCGGTCCGTCGAGCACCTCGCGAGCCATCTCGGTCTGCACGAAGCCCGGGGCCACGGTGCCCACCGAGATGCCGTGCGGGGCCAGCGCGATCGCCATCGACTGGCCGAAGGCGTTGAGCCCGGCCTTCGACGCCCCGTAGGCGGGGGTGTCGGGCTCCCCGCGGAACGCGCCGCGGCTGGAGACGTTCACGACCGCGCCCCCACCGGCGGCGACCAGGTGCGGCACCGCGCGGAAGGTCGCGTTGGCCGCGCCGAGCAGATTGACCGCCAGCGTCCGGGACCAGGCCGCCTGCCACTCCTCGTAGGACACCGACAGCGGCGGGTGGGCGGTGAAGACGCCGGCGTTGTTGACCAGCACGTCGAGCCGGCCCAGCGCCGCAGCGGCCTCGTCCACCATGCGGCCCACCGCGTCGGCGTCGGCCAGGTCGGCCTGCACCAGCACGTGCCCGTCGCCGGGCAGCTGGGCCAGCACCGCCTCGGCGCGCTCCCGCGAGGCACCCCAGTGCACCGCGACGCGGTCGCCCGCGGCGGCGAAGGCGTGCGCGATCGCGCGGCCGATGCCGCGCGACCCACCGGTGACCAGGACGGCGCGGGAGTCGCTCACGCCGGGCAGTCAACCAGGGCCGCCGTCACCACCGCCCGCGGTGCACGACCTCCTCGACGCCGCGCCGCCCGCGGCGCAGGGACGGCGACCGGCGGTCCTCCGTGCCCGGGTAGCCGACCGACACCACGCCGACCGGCCGGTGGGTGTCCGGGACGCCGAACGCCGTCCGCAGGGCGTCCATTCGCTCGGCCGGGACGCCGAAGAAGCACGCGCCGAGCCCCTCGTCGACGGCGGTCAGCAGCACCAGCAGCGCGGCCATGCCGGCGTCGACGTCCCAGTAGGGGACCGGCCAGCGGGCCTCGTCCCGGTCGGTCCAGCCCTTGTCCGGCTCGGCGTAGCGCTCGAGGTAGGCGGCCTTCGACGACAGCGGCACCACCAGCAGCGGCGCGCGCCGCATCCGGGTCAGCCACCCGTCCGGGGCGCCGGAGGTGGTGGTCACCGACCAGAACAGCTCCCGGTCGGCGGCGTCCTCCAGCACCAGGAACGCCCAGCCCTGGGTGAAACCGGCCGACGGCGCCCGCAGCGCGTGCTCGAGCAGCCGCTCGCGCACCTCGGGCGGCACCGGCCGGTCGGGGTCGTAGTCGCGCACCATGCGCCGCCGGCGGACGACGTCAGCGAACTCCACCGCGCCACCCTGCCACCCCGCCGGACACGGCTGCCGCGGCCACGGGACGGCGCCGGCGTCCGGCCGGTGACGCCGCCGTGCACCCGTCCACCCGGTGACGCGGGCCACCGGCACGGGGTCCCTAGGCTGGAGAGCGTGCCGAAGCTGCAGCTGCTCCCCGCCGTCGACGTCGCCGACGGCCAGGCCGTCCGCCTCGTGCAGGGGGAGGCCGGCAGCGAGACCTCCTACGGCGACCCGCTGGAGGCCGCGCTGCAGTGGCAGCGGGACGGCGCGGAGTGGGTGCACCTGGTCGACCTCGACGCCGCCTTCGGCCGGGGCAGCAACCGTGAGCTGCTGGCCCGCGTGGTCGGCGAGCTGGACGTCGACGTGGAGCTCTCCGGGGGGATCCGGGACGACGAGTCGCTGACCGCGGCCCTGGCTACTGGCTGCCGCCGGGTCAACCTCGGCACCGCCGCGCTGGAGTCGCCCGAGTGGTGCGCCCGCGCCATCGCCGAGCACGGCGACCGCATCGCCGTGGGCCTCGACGTCCGCGGCACCCGGCTGGCCGCCCGCGGCTGGACCCGCGAGGGCGGCGAGCTCTACGAGACCCTCGCCCGCCTCGACGCCGAGGGCTGCGCGCGCTACGTGGTCACCGACATCACCAAGGACGGCACGCTGCGCGGGCCGAACCTCGACCTGCTGCGCGAGGTCTGCGCCGCGACGCCGCGCCCGGTGGTCGCCTCGGGCGGGGTCAGCTCGCTCGACGACATCCGCGCGCTGGCCGGTCTGACCCCGATCGGCGTCGAGGGCGCGATCGTCGGCAAGGCCCTCTACGCCGGCGCCTTCACCCTGCCCGAGGCCCTGGCGCTGACCGAGGAGGCGGCGTGAGCGTCCTGCGGTTCGGGTCCGGGGGGCCGTGGGAGGCGCTGATCGGGTACAGCCGGGTCGTCGTCCGCGGCGACAGCGCGTGGGTCAGCGGGTGCACCTCCACGGTGGACGGCGAGGTGACGCACCCGGGCGACGTCGCCGCGCAGGCCCGCCAGGCGTTCGACAACCTCGCCACCGCGCTCGAGCGGGCCGGGTTCGCGCTGACCGACGTCGTCCGCACCCGGATGTACCTCACCGACATGAGCCGCTGGGAGGAGCTCGGCCGGGCGCACGGCGACGTCTTCGGCGACGTCCGGCCGGCCACCGCGATGATCGGCGTCTCGGCGCTGCTGCACCCGGCGATGCTGGTCGAGGTGGAGGCCGACGCGGTGCGGGAGGGGGTTGCGTGAGCCTGGCCGTGCGGGTCATCCCGTGCCTGGACGTCGACGCCGGCCGGGTCGTCAAGGGCGTCAACTTCGTCGACCTGCGCGACGCCGGCGACCCGGTGGAGATGGCCCGCGTCTACGACGCCGAGGGCGCCGACGAGCTCACCTTCCTCGACATCACCGCCAGCTCAGGCGACCGCGAGACCACCTACGACGTCGTCCGCCGGACCGCGGAGAGCGTGTTCATCCCGCTCACCGTCGGCGGCGGGGTGCGCTCGGTGACCGACGTCGACCGGCTGCTGCGGGCCGGCGCGGACAAGGTCGCCGTCAACACCGCCGCCGTCGCCCGGCCCGAGCTGATCAGCGAGATCAGCGACCGCTTCGGCAACCAGGTACTGGTGCTGTCCCTGGACGCCCGCCGCACCCGCGACGGCGCGGTCACCGACTCCGGCTTCGAGATCACCACGCACGGCGGACGGCGCGGCACCGGCCGGGACGCCGTGCAGTGGGTGGTGCAGGCCGCCGAGCTCGGCGTCGGCGAGGTGCTGCTCAACTCCATGGACGCCGACGGCACCGAGGCCGGCTTCGACCTGGAGCTGATCCGGGCGGTGCGCCGCGAGGTCACCGTGCCGGTCATCGCCAGCGGCGGCGCCGGGGAGACCGCGCACTTCCCGCCCGCGGTCGAGGCCGGCGCCGACGCGGTGCTCGCCGCGACCGTCTTCCACTTCGGCAAGCTGCGCATCCGCGACGTCAAGGCCGCCCTCGGGGACGCCGGCGTCCCCGTCCGCCGGGAGAGCGACCACCCGCTGCGGTGACCGTCCGGCACGGCCCAGGGCACAGCCTCGCTCCAGCGATGATCATGGACTCCCGGCGGCGGCACGCCGGACACGTGCGGCGTGTCGCTCACCCCAGGTCCATGATCATCGACGGGCGGGGCCGGCAGCGGCGACGGGGTGGCGGTCGAGCCCCGATCCTCGGCACCGGCCGGCGAACCCACGGCCGCCCTGGGGGACCCCGCGAGCCCGCCGTGCGGCGGGGGCAGGAGGGCGTTCCTCAGGTGACGTCGACGCGGGCGGCGTCCTCGCGCCCGCTGGCCCACAGCAGCAGCTCCAGCGGCTCGCCCTCCACGACCGTCTCCGGCGTGCCGCTGCCGTAGCGCCGCTGCACCCCGGGGGCGTCGCTGCGGCGCAGCACCAGCGCCCCGGGCACCCGGCCGACGGCAGCCCGGCCGAAGAAGACGACGTTGCCCCACAGCAGGTCCTGCGCCTCCCGCGGGAGCTCGCGGGGCGCCCAGCCCGGCTGGGCCCGGCGGACGTCCTCGTGGTGGATGGCGTACTCCGCGGTGTCGACCACCGCGGCCACCGGTGGCCAGGCGGTCGGCAGCCACCGCGGCGGCCCGGAGCGCACGCGGGCGACCAGGTCGGCGTAGGGCGTGCCGGCGCGCAGGCGGTCCTCCGCGCGGCGGGACCAGGCGGCGAACGGCCGGCCGACCGGCGTCGTCTCCAGGGCGAAGCCGGGCATGGTGTCCGGCCGGCGGTCCCGGGTGACCAGGTGCGCGGCCAGGTGGGCGGTCGTCCAGCCCTCGCAGCAGGTGGGCGCGTCGGGTCCCAGCTCCTCGAGGAGGTCGGCGAGCGCCGCACGCTCGCGCGCGGCCAGCGGCCGGGAAGAGGAGGTCACCGGGCGGGGTTACCGACGAGGCGGCCCCCGGAAACAGCGCGCGATCACTCAGCGCGGCTACGTACAGTCGCGGACGCCGCCCCGCACGACCACCGAGGAGACCTGTGCCCCGCCGCCGAGACGCCGTCGTGCGGCGAGGGATGCGCCACGTCCGGCGCGCGATCGTCGAGCAGCCGGGCATGTTCACGCTGGCCTTCCTCGCCAGCAGCCTCTACGGCGGGATGACCGTCGCCAGCGCCTACGTGCTCGGCGAGGTCATCGACCGCGTCGTCCTCCCGGCCCTGGACGACGGCGTCACCTCGGCCGGCGCGCTCGCCCTGGCCGCGGCCGCCATCCTCGGCGTCGCCGTCCTGAAGATCCTCGGCATCCTCGGCCGGCGGCTGTTCGCCGGCGTCATGGGCTACCGGCTGCAGGCCGAGTACCGCCGCCGGGTGACCGGCCAGTACCTGCGGCTGCCGCTGTCCTGGCACCAGCGCCACCCGACGGGGCAGCTGCTGTCCAACGCCAACTCCGACGTCGAGGCGTCCTGGTTCTTCGTCGCGCCGCTGCCCTTCGCCTGCGGCGCGGTCGTGATGATCGGCATCACCGTGACCGCGCTGGTCGCCACCGACCCGTGGCTGGCGCTGGTCGGCCTGGTGGTGTTCCCGCTGGTGTTCGTGGTCAACGCCGTCTACTCGCAGGAGATGAGCCCGCGGATGCGGCGCGCCCAGCAGCTGCGCGCCGAGGTCAGCGAGATCGCCCACGAGAGCTTCGACGCCGCCCTGGTCGTGAAGACCCTCGGCCGGGAGGACGTCGAGACCCGCCGGTTCACCGAGCGCGCCGAGGAGCTGCGCGACGGGCTGGTCGCCGTCGGCCGGGTGCGCGGGCTGTTCGACCCGCTGATGGAGGCGCTGCCCAACCTCGGCACCCTGGCCGTGCTCCTCATCGGCGCCGGTCGCGTCGTCGACGGTGCCACCGACGCCGGCGCCCTGGTCTCCATCGCCTACCTGTTCACGCTGCTGGCGCTGCCGATCCGCGCCATCGGCTGGGTGCTGGCCGACCTGCCGCGCGCCCTGGCCGGCTTCGACCGGGTGACGCCGGTCCTCGACGCGACCGGTGAGACGCCGCACGGCACCGAGGCCGCCGTGGCCGGCACCGGCGGCGCGGGGCTGGGCGTGCGCGGGGTCGACTACGGCTTCGAGGGGGCGAGCCGCCCCACGCTGTCGGGCGTCACCTTCGACGTGGCGCCGGGCAGCACGGTCGCGGTCGTCGGGCCGACCGGGTCGGGCAAGTCCACGCTGGCCGGCCTGCTGGTCCGGCTGGTCGACCCCGGCACCGGCGAGGTGCTGCTCGACGGGGTCGACCTGCGCGCGCTGCGCGAGGGAGAGGTCAGCGCCCAGGCGGCGTTCGTCCCGCAGGGCACGTTCCTGTTCGACGACACGGTGCGCGGCAACGTCACCCTCGGCGCCGACGTCCCCGACGACGAGGTGTGGGCGGCGCTGCGGGTCGCCGCCGTCGACGACGTCGTCCGCCGGCTGCCCGAGGGGCTCGACACCCGGGTCGGCGAGCGGGGCGCCACCCTGTCGGGCGGCCAGCGGCAGCGGATCGCGCTGGCCCGCGCGGTGGTCCGCCATCCTCGGTTGCTGGTGCTCGACGACGCGACCAGCGCCGTCGACCCCGCGGTCGAGGCGCGCATCCTCGACGCCCTGCGCGATGCGGATCGGCCCTCGACCGTGGTCGTGGTTGCCTACCGGCAGGCCACCATCGCGCTGGCCGACGAGGTCGTCTGGCTCGAGGGCGGCCGGGTGCTCGCCCGCGGCAGCCACGAGCAGCTGCTGGCCGAGGTGCTCGGGTACGCCGCGCTGGTGCGGGCCTACGCGCAGACGGAGGTGGCTGCGTGAGCGAGCTTGCGAGCTCACCGATGTGCAGAGCAGCGACGCGAACGAGGCCGACGAGCGCCAGCGAGGAGGGCTCGTGAGCGCGATCGCCGAGCACCGCGAGGAGGGCGCCCTCGCCACCCTGCGCCGCGGCCTGCGGATGATGCCGGAGTTCCGCCGCGGCCTGCCGGCCACCTTCGCCCTCGCCCTGGTCGCCACCGCCGGCCGGGTGGTCGTGCCGATCGCCGTCCAGCAGGTCATCGACCGCGGCCTGGCCGGCCCCGGCGGCCCGGACCTCGACCTGGTGCGGAACGTCGTGCTCCTCTGCGCCGCCGTCGTGCTGCTGACCGTCGTCGCGGTCTACCGGATGAACGTCCGGCTGTTCCGGACGACGGAGACCGCGCTGGCCGGGCTGCGGGTGCGGGCGTTCCGCCACGTGCACGACCTCTCGGTGCTGCACCAGCAGGGGCAGCGCCGCGGCTCGCTGGTCTCCCGGGTCACCAGCGACGTCGACCAGCTGTCCACGTTCATGCAGTGGGGCGGCGTGCTGGGCGTGGTCAGCCTCGGGCAGCTGCTCGTGGCCACCGTCGTCATGGCGGTCTACTCCTGGCAGCTGACCCTCGTCGTGCTGCTGTGCTTCGTGCCGCTGGCGATCGCCGTGCGCTTCTTCGCCGCGCGGCTGGCCGTCGTTCACGGCGTGGTGCGCGAGCGGGTCGGCGACGTGCTGGCCGCGGTGTCGGAGTCCGTCGTCGGCGCCTCGACGGTGCGGGCCTACGGCATCCGCGAGCGCACCGCCGCCCGCCTCGACCGCGCCATCGGGCGGCACTACCGCGCGCAGGTCCAGGCGCAGAAGACCACCGCGGCGGTCTTCGTCAGCGGCGAGTTCGTGGCCGCCGTCGCCAACGTCGCGGTCGTCGTCGTCGGCGTCCTGCTCGGCCTGGACGGCGACCTCACGCCCGGCACCCTGATCGCGTTCCTCTTCCTCGTCACGCTCTTCGTCTCCCCGGTGCAGACCGCCAGCGAGGTGCTCAACGAGGCGCAGAACGCCGTCGCCGGGTTCCGCCGGGTGCTCGACGTGCTGGAGACCGAACCCGACGTCCGCGACCCGGCGGTCGCCGACCCGGCCACCGCGCGGGAGCTGCCGCACACGCCGCTGGGGGTGCGCTTCGAGCACGTGACCTTCCGCTACTCGCCGGGCGCGCGCCCGGCGCTCCAGGACGTCGACCTCGAGATCGCGCCGCGCCGCCGCGCCGCCATCGTCGGCGAGACCGGCTCGGGCAAGACGACGTTCGCCAAGCTGGTCACCCGGCTGATGGACCCCACCGAGGGCCGCGTGCTGCTCGGCGACGACGACGCCGGGTGGGTTCCGCTGGACCGGGTCGCGTTCGCCTCGCTCCGCCAGCGGGTGGTGATGGTGCCGCAGGACGGGTTCCTGTTCGATGCGACCGTCGCCGACAACGTGCGCTACGGCCGGCCGGGGCTCGCCGACGACGACGTGCGCGCCGCCTTCGAGGAGCTCGGGCTGGGCGACTGGCTGGCCGGGCTGGCCGACGGTGTGGCCACGCGGGTCGGCCAGCGCGGGGAGTCGCTGTCGGCGGGGGAGCGGCAGCTGGTCGCCGTGGCCCGCGCCTACGTCGCCGACCCCGACCTGCTGGTGCTCGACGAGGCCACCAGCGCCGTCGACCCGGCCACCGAGCGCCGGCTGACGCACGCGCTCGACCGGCTCACCGACGGCCGGACGACGCTCACCATCGCCCACCGGCTCTCCACCGCCGAGCGGGCCGACGAGGTGCTCGTCGTGGACGCCGGCCGCGTGGTCCAGCGCGGCTCGCACGCCGAGCTGGTGGACGCCGAGGGTCCCTACGCGCGGCTGCACGCCTCCTGGCGCCGGTCCTCGGCGGGGGAGCCCCAGCCGGCCGGCTGAGGTCCGGGGACCCACCGGCCGCCCGCCCGCGGGCAGGTCCCGGGATGAGGGCCTACGCGCCCGGACGGGTGTGCATCGAGACGGCGGCGTGGCCGACCGCGCCCGCCACGGCGCGAGTGCAGTGGTCCAGGGCAGTCCGATCGAGCGTGTCGAGCCGGTCCCGCTCGGTGTGGTAGTGCGGGTCGAACGGTTGGCCGGCACGCCCACCCCAGCGCTGGGCCTGCTTCTTCGTCTTGGACTTCCGGTCCCCGGTCCAGACGCCGGCCGACGGGATGCCGGCGTCGATGAACGGGACGTAATCCGATTCGTCGTCCAGCGGGACGGTCCTGGCGACGACTCCCGTCGCGGCGAGCTGCTCCACCACCAGGCACACCACCTGGGCCGAGCCGGGCGGACCCTGCTTCGCGCGGGACCTCCCCTCGCCTCCCAGCACGAAGTACCCGGGGTTCGGTGACGCCAGCATGTCGAGGTTGAGGTAGAGCAGGATGTCGTCGCGATCCGCGCGGGACAGCGTGTCGACGTAGTGGGCCGACCCCGCCATGTCGTCCTCCTCCGACCCCCAGAAGGCGAAGCGGACGGCGTTGCGGACGGGCGGTGACCCGCCCAGGCGAGTGGCGATCTCCAGCAGCGCGGCGACCCCGGAGCCGTTGTCGTTGATCCCGGGGCCCTTCCGGACCGAGTCCAGGTGGGCCCCGACCAGGACGACCCGTCGCGCGTCCCCCGTCCGGGTCTGGGCGATGACGTTGCGGCAGGAGGTCTCCCCGTCCCGACGCCGCCGCTTCGGCAGCGGGTACGCGGGGGTGCTGACGTCGTGGCCTGCGGCGGAGAGGATCTCGGCCACGTAGTGGACGCTCGCCTCGTACCCGGGGCCGGGGCTGGCACGGTTGCCCCCGTTGTCGTCGGCGATCCGCTGCAACGCCAGGAGGTGCGCGCCGGCGCCCGCGCCGGTGGCCGTGGCCGTGGCCCGGAGCCTCCGTTCCAGGACGACGTCCGCCAGAGGCGGGCACGGCTCCGCCGAGATCTCGGGCAGCTGATCAAGCACCGCCAGAGGAACTCGTCGCGCTTCCGCGTCCCCTCGTGGGGCGGTGCGGCTCCCGGACTCGCCGGCGGACCGCCGCCGCGTCGACCGATCCCGGCGGTGCCCGGCGGTGAGCTCCGCTGCTGTGTCCTCTACACCCATGGGGTACTTCCGCAGCGGGAAGGTGCACGACGACGGAACCTGCTCCGCGGTGGCGCGAGCAGGCACGTTCCACCGGCCGTCGGCGTCGGCTGCACGTGCAGGCGATCACCCCGTCCGCGTCGTCGGTCGGTGCGGTGCCGGGGGGACGTCGGCGCCGGGAAGACGTCCGCGCGGGGACGGGATCTCGGGGTCCGGGACGGCGCCGACCTCGGCCGCAGGGGACGAGGACGCACCCACCGGCGGAGCCGCGACCGGTGCCTCTGCAAGCGTGATCAGACGAGCGGGGTTCCCCACCCAGCGTTCACCGGGTCCGACCTGCTCGCCCTTCATCAGGAAGGCGTCGGTCTCCAGGACGGCGCCTTCCCCCATCGACACGCCGTAGTGGACGAAGCCCCCGATGCCGATGGTGCTGCGCGCCGCGATCCGGATGTGGTCGGACTTGAAGGCGCCCTCTTCCAACGAGTGGCTCTGGATGACGCTGTGCTCACCGAGGCAGCAGTCGTCACCGATGCTCACCAGGCTGCGCTCGGTCATCCAGCACCCGTCGTCGAAGACGCGCCGGCCGATCCGGACGCCGAGGGCCCGCCACAGGAGCCCCTTGAACGGGGTGCCGTTGAGCGTCAGGGTGTAAAACTGCTCCGGTACCTTCCAGTACCGCTCGTGGCGCCAGAACCGGGGATCGTAGATCGAGCACTGCATGGGCCTGGGCCGCGGAAGGCACCGATCGACGAGCGCCGGATAGACGATCGAGAAGACGAGCATCCCGGCGACACCGGCTCCGGCAAGGGTCGCGCCGACCAGCCCCGGTTCACGGACCGTGGCGGTGAGGATGAGGACGAGGCCCACCGCGTGCAGCCAGCGGACGAACAGGAACAGGGCCGCCGTCACCGCGTTGTGCCGGTTCTTGAGGCGGAGGGCTGCCCGGCGCCGAGCGGGGTCCCGGTAGTACTCCTCTACGGCGCGGTCCCGTTCGACCGAACGCGGGATCTCGAAGGGCGGGGAACCCAGCAGCCCGACGCCGGTTCGGATCGGTCCGTCGACCGGGACGTGCACCTTGGTCGCCAGCAGGCAGTCGTCGCCCGTCCGCCCCCCTGGCGGGTAGACGACGTGGTTGCCCACGAAGTTGTCGGCACCCAGCGCCACCCGCCGCACCCGGAACGACGTGGCCGAGAAGTCGGCGTTCATCATCGACAGCCCGTCGGAGACCATCGTCCCCGAACCGACGGCGCTGAGCCCCGGCACCTCCTGCTTGACGGCCATCCCGAAGTTCGAGCCGGTCTGCACGACCCGGGAGAGGTCCCACCCCATGGCGCGCAGCCAGTGCACGATGGCCGAGCTGTCGCCGAACAGGTACATGAAGAAGCGCCGGCTGGTGAGACCGGCCACCGAGTGCTGAACCGCCCACCGCCAGCCGTACAGCGGGAAGACCCGGTCCGCGGGCAGAGCCCAACACAGCAGCCGAGGGAGGGCGACCGTGGTGATGACCCCCAGCACGACGGCGCCCCAGAAGAAGGCGCTGGTGAGCAGGGCCTCCCGGAGGTAGTGGCGTGGGTCGGTCAATGACAGAGGAGTGGGGTCGTCGGCCTGCGGCAGAAACAGCAGGGAGAGCAGAAAACCCGCCGGGATCCACACGAGTACGGGGATCAGCAGCTGCAAGGCGCCATAGCAGAACCGGCGACCCCGTCCGACCGCCATCGCCCGGGGACGATCCAGCGGCCGGCCGGCGGGCTCCGCAGGGGACCCGATCCAGCGCTGCCCGGCAGGGATCACCTGGCCGGCGTGCAGCGACGAGGCGTGGCCCAGCTCTGCGCCGTCCCCGATGATTGTGTCCACGTCCACGACGGTCTCCTCGCCGACCACCGCATCTCGTCCGATGGACGTCGGCCCGGTCTCGAGGTAGCCGCCGGCCACGCGGTAGCCGCTCAGGAAGGAGTCCTTGCGGATGACCGCTCCCGGTCCGAGGGTCAGCAGGTCGGTGCAGACGGGCAGGTGGCTGGTCAGCACCAGGGCGCCGCGGCCCACGTGAGCGCCGAGGGTCCGCAGGTACAGCACGAGCAGCGGCGAACCGCGGTAGAGGGCCAGCGGGCAGCTCCGGACCAGTGTCTTGACGACCCAGAAGCGGAAGTACCGCAAGCTCCACACCGGGAACCGTTCGACCCGCCAGCGCCCGACCAGCAGCCACTTGGCGGCGATGGGCAGGGCGCAGATGGCCAGGAACGTGGCGCCTCCCCACACCACCGCCCGCTGGTAGGTGGGCAGGAACCCACTGGCCGCGGAGATCCATTGGGTGCCTTCGACCAGCACCAGCCCGACCAGCCACGACCAGGCGAGCACGGTCAGCAGCTGCAGCGCGCCACACACCACGTGCCGGTACCGCCTGGGCGCTGCTGGGACTCCCGGCGGCACCGTGTCGACCGGTGCCGTGACGACCTCGCGGCCGGCCAGGACAGCGGCCAGCGCCCGGACGGTCGGGTTTTGGTACACGTCCCTGTTGGACAGCGTCGGCAGGTCGCCGCGTTCCCGGATCCGCGCGCAGATCCTCGCGAGGAGGAGCGAGTCGGCACCGAGGTCGTCGAACAGGTTGCTGGTCACCGAGATGCCGGACACTCCGAGGACCGTGCCCACCACGTCGGCGAGGGTCTCCTCGAGGGGGTTCTCCGGTGCCGTGTACGGCCCGTGGTCGGACAGCTGACGGGGCCCGCGGGGTGGCGGCAGCGCCTTCCGGTCGGCCTTGTCGCTCGTGGTCATCGGGATGACCGGCAGCTCCTCCAGGTACGCGGGGACCATGTACATCGGCAACCGCCCGCGCAGGTGGGCGTAGGCAGCGCCGACGTCCAGCGCCGCCGCCCCGCCGCGCAGCGTGTAGTAGCCGACGAGCTCCACCGCTCCCGGAGCCGGCTCGTGGGTGGACACCACGGCCTGCGCCACGCCGGGCAGCTGCAGCAGGACCGACTCGATCTCGGTCAGCTCGATGCGGTAGCCGCGGATCTTGACTTGGGTGTCGATCCGGCCGTGGTACTCCACCTCGCCCTCGACGATGCAGCCCAGGTCGCCGGTCCGGTACAGCCGACCGGACGGGTTGTCCGGCAGCCCCACGCGGTCGGGGACGAACGCCCGGTCGGTGAGGTCGGGCCGGTTGAGGTAGCCCGTCGCCAGGCCGATGCCGGCGATGGCGATCTCGCCTAGCCGACCCGGCGGCAGCGCTGCCTCCCCGTCGGGATCGAGGACTGTCACGGAGTACCCGGGCAGAGGGCTGCCTAGGGTGACCGGCCGGTCGGGGTCGACGACCGAGAGGGTGGCCGTGACCGTCGTCTCGGTGGGCCCGTAGGTGTTGAGGAAGCGGCGGCCGGGGCGGTGCCAGCGCGCGACCAGGTCCTGCGGGCAGGCCTCACCGGAGACGAGCAGGAAGCGCACCCCCGGGAGGTCGTCGTCGAGGGTCGCGAGCAACGTGGGCACGCAGCACAGGGCGGTGACCCTGCGATCGGTGAGGAACTCGTGCAGGTCGGCCCCCAGGAGGCTGCCCCCCGGCGGACGGGGCACCAGGGTCGCGCCGACCGCCCAGGCCACCCAGATCTCCTCGACGGAGAAGTCGAAGGCGATGGTCAGGCCCTGGTACACCCGGTCGTCCCGACGGACCCCGTAGACCTCCGCGGCCACGCCCACGAAGTGGCAGATCGCGGAGTGGTCGATCATCACGCCCTTGGGCCGCCCGGTCGTCCCCGACGTGTACACGACGTAGCACAGGCCGTCGTCCTGCTGCGGGATGTCCGGCCCGGCTGCGGTCGGCGCCGGGCGTCGGTCGTCCTCGGCGGCGGGATCGCCGGCGTCGTCGTCGACACAGAGGACCGGCACGGGCAGGCCGTCGAGTCGGCCACGGGCGCCGGCCGTCGTCACGACGAGCCCCACACCGGCGTCCTCGAGGATGTAGGAGATCCGATCAGCGGGGAAGGTCAGGTCCAGGGGGACGTACGCCGCGCCCGCCTTCAGCACGGCGAGCAGGGCGGTGTAGGTGGCCACGGGTTCGTCGCAGAGGAGGGCGACGCGGGAACCCGGTGCCACCCCTCGCCGGCGCAGGAGGTGGGCCAGACGGTTGGCCCGGACGTCGAGCTCGACGTAGCTGAGCCGCTGGTCACCGGCGTCGACAGCCAGCTGGTCGGAGCGCCCCGCGGCGGCGAGCGCGTCGACCTGCCGTTCGAAGACCTGCTCCAGCCGTTCTCCGGGCCGCCAGCGGTGCCCGGCCGGGCCGAGCTCGCCGACCAGGACTGCCTGGTCCCGCGCTGGCCCGTGTCCGCCGATCAGCTGCGCCACCGCCGTCCGCGGGGCGTCACCCGGCTCGGGAGCACGGCGTCGCCCGCCCCCCGGGGCCTGGTGACGCCCGACCCCGGTCGACGACCTTTCCATCACCGATGGGGTGGCTGGGTGCGGGGCGACGGGATCCGCGCGCCATCGCCGAGGGCAGTACCGGCTCCGCGAGACGCGGTCGGCAGGCCGTCGATCGCCTCGCGCAGGCTGGTCGCGAGGATCTCGCACGCCAGGTCGACGGTCTCGGCCGTGACGTTCAGCGGGGGCAGCATGCGCACCACGCAGTCGTCCCGTCCGCCGCACTCGAGGATCAGCCCACGCCGCAGCGCGCGGTGCTGGACGTCCCGGGCGAGCTGCCCCGCGGGGTGGCCGGTCACGGGATCGGCGAGCTCGACGCCCCACATCAGGCCGACGCCCCGGATCTGCCGGACGTGAGGGAAGTCCTGGAGCGGGGCCAGCAGATGGTCGATCTGCAGACCGCGCTCGCGCACGTTGTGCAGGACGCCGTCGCGGCGCACGACCCGGACCATCTCGGCACCCGCGGCGAAGGCCAGCTGGTTGCCGCGGAACGTGCCGGTGTGCGCACCGGGGGCCCACGTGTCGAGCCGCCGGTCGTAGATGATGAGCGCGACCGGCTGCCCGATGCCGCTGAGTCCCTTGGACGTCACGATCACGTCGGGCTCGATCCCGTACTGCTCGAAGGCGTACCAGGTCCCTGTCCGGCCACACCCCGTCTGGACCTCGTCCACGACGAGGGGGATGTCCAGGGCGCGGGTGAGTTCCCGGACCCGCCGGGCGTAGTCCACGGTCGCCGGGATGACGCCGCCCTCGCCCTGGACCAGCTCGAGGATGACGGCGGCCGGCAGGGGGATCCCCCCGTTGCTGTCCGTCAGCGCGCGCTCGAGGTACGCCACGCAGTTGGTGGTGCACCTGTCGGGGGTGAGCTCCACGGGGCAGCGGCCGCAGTAGGAGAACGGGAAGAAGTGGATCCCCGGGACACCGTTGGGGACGGGGCTCTTCTGCTCGACCAGGCCGGTGACCGCCATGGCCGCGTGACTGCTGCCGTGGAACCCGCCCTGGAAGGAGATGACGTCGCCTCGTCCGGTCGCGGTCTTGCACAGCTTGAGGGCCGCGTCCACGGCGTTGGCCCCGGTGGGGCCGCAGAAGTGGATACGCATGCGGTCACGCATGGAGTCGGGGAGCATCGACAGCTGGGCGTCGGTGAAGGCGTCCTTCGCGGGCGTGGGGAGGTCCAGTCCGTGGACGTGCCGGCCGAGCTGCTCGACGACGGCCTGGACCAGGTCCGGGTGGTTGTGGCCCAGGGAGAGCACGCCTGCTCCCGCGAGGAAGTCGATGTACACGTTGCCGTCGAGGTCGCGGACGCGGCTGCCGGCCGCCTCGGCGATCGCGATCGGGAGGTGCCGGGGGTAGGTGCGAGCGCGGGACTCGCGCTGCTCCTGGCGGGCGAGCAGTTCGGCCGACCGGGGTCCGGGCAGCCCGCCGCGGACGTGCGGTTGCTCGTCGGCGAGGCCGGGGGGAACGGCGGCGGGAGTGGTGGGTCGGTCCGTCAGCTGGGCGGAGCCCACGGAGCCAGCGTCGGGGCGGATCGGGGGCGTCGCGGTGTCGGTCATCGGCGTGGATCCTCTGTCTCGGGATGCGGGTGTAGCTCGATTCGTCCTTCGTGTGTCCGTGGGTCCACGGCTGCAGGGCGGGGGTGGGTCCGAGGCGTGGGTCGTGGGGGTCCGGCAGAGGAGTCGTCCCACGCGTGAGGGCGCCGTCAGCAGGCCGTGCGCTCCGGGTGAGGAGCCGGCCGATGCCGGCGGACGGACCTCGTGAGGGGTGGTCGACGTGGCCGCCCGGCCTTGCCTGACAGCGTCCTCATCACGCTCGCCGCGATGAGTCCGGCGGATTTGTCAGCGGATGGTTAATGGAGGCGGCAACCGTTTAAGGCACGCCCAGCACGTGTCAACGCCCCGGTGCGCCCCACCCGGTTCCGGAACCGCACTGTTGCGTGTCGGGACCGCGTGTGCCCACGGCGTGTCGCACGGTGCGGTCGTGCCCCCGGCGGTGCACGGGCAGGACGGCGACGGGATGCGGACGGTGAGTGAGCGGGGGGCCTAGCCTGCGGGTGTGGCCACTCCCCGCGACCGCGGCCGTCCGGCAGCCGACCTCCCGCCGCCGGACGCGCGCATGCCGCCGCTCGCGCTGACCGCCGGCGTCCTCGGCCTCGTCGGCGCGCTGCCCACGCTCTTCCTCGCCGTCGTCGCCGTGGCGCTCGGCGGGCTCTCCGCGGACGCCGGGCCCGACCCTTGGACCTACCTGCTGCTCGCCGCCCCGGTGGTCCAGGTCCTCGGCGCGGCCTGGCTGCTGGCCCGCCGCAGCTGGCTGCTCCTGGTCCTGGCCGTCGTCCCGGTCGCGGTGCTGGCCGGTGCGGTCGTGTGGGCGGCCGCCGGCACCGCGGACGCCGGGAACCCGGCCCTGCCGCTGCTGCTCCTGGTGGCCCCCGTGCTCGCCGCGGTCCTGGCGGCCACCCCGCGGGTGCGCCGCTGGGTGGCCGGACGGCCGCGCCGCACCCGCTGACTCTCGTCCGGCCGGCGCACAGGCGGCCGACCTACGCTGCCGACCATGGCGTCGTCCTCCTCCCGCAGCCGGGCGGCGGCGCGTCGCTCGCCGCGGGCGGCGCCCTACCGGCAGGACCCCCCGCCGAGACCCGCCGGGCGGCCGGTCCTCGCCCCGTTCGCCGCCGTCTTCGGCGTCCTGGTCGCCGCCGAGTACCTGTGGCTGGCCTGGCTGCTCCGCGACCCGGAGGTGGGGACGCCGTGGTTCGTCGCCGTCCCCGCGGTGCTGGCCGTGCTCGCCCTGGCCGGCGCGGCGCTCGTCGTCCTCGGGCGGGCGCGGGCGTGGCTGCTGCTGGCCGCCGTCAGCGTCGTCCTGGTGCTCTGCCTGCTGGGCACCGCCGTCCTGTTCGGCGCCCTGGGCCTGGGCGCGGTGGTCGGTCAGACGCTGCTGCTGCTCGTCGGGCCGCTCGGCTGCCTGGTGCTCGCCGTCCGTCGCCCGGTGCGGGAGTGGACGGGCCCCGCCGGGGCGACGCGGGCCCCCGAACGAGGCCGCCGGACGCAGCGCACCGGCTAGCGTGCAGAACGTGACCGAGCTTGCGAGGTCACGCAGAGATGCGGCATCGCCGATCACGTCGGCGACGAGCGCCAGCGAGGAGTGACGTGATCGACACCGACGTCGTCGTGGTGGGGGCGGGCCTGGCCGGGTTGGTCGCCGCCGCGGAGCTGGCCGATGCGGGCACGCGGGTGGTGCTGCTCGACCAGGAGCCCGAGCAGTCCCTGGGCGGGCAGGCCTGGTGGTCCTTCGGCGGGCTGTTCCTCGTCGACTCGCCCGAGCAGCGGCGGCTGCGGGTGCACGACTCGCTCGAGCTGGCCCGGCAGGACTGGTTCGGCAGCGCCTCCTTCGACCGCGAGGAGGACCACTGGCCGCGCCGGTGGGCCGAGGCCTACCTGCAGTTCGCCGCGGGGGAGAAGCGCGCGTGGCTGCGCGAGCAGGGCATCGGGTTCTTCCCGGTGGTCGGCTGGGCCGAGCGCGGCGGGTACACCGCCACCGGCCACGGCAACTCCGTGCCGCGCTTCCACATCGTCTGGGGCACCGGCCCGGGCATCGTCGAGCCCTTCGCCCGCCGCGTGCGGGCCGCCGCCGACCGCGGGGTGCTGCAGCTGCTCTTCCGGCACCGCGTCGACGAGCTCGTCGTCAGCGGCGGCGCGGTCACCGGTGTCCGCGGCACCGTGCTCGAGCCCAGCGACGTCGCCCGCGGTGAGGCGAGCACCCGGAACGCGGCCGGGGAGTTCGAGGTCTCGGCGCAGGCCGTCGTCGTCACCTCCGGCGGGATCGTCGGCAACCACGACCTGGTCAGGCAGAACTGGCCCGCCCGCCTCGGCCCCGCGCCGCAGCGACTGCTCTCCGGCGTCCCGGCGCACGTCGACGGGCGGATGCTGCAGGCCACCGAGGCCGCCGGCGCGAACCTGATCAACCGCGACCGGATGTGGCACTACACCGAGGGCATCGCCAACCACTCGCCGGTCTGGGCGCGGCACGGCATCCGGATCCTGCCGGGGCCCTCGTCGCTGTGGCTTGACGCGACCGGCAAGCGGCTGCCGGTGCCGCTGTTCCCCGGGTTCGACACCCTGGGCACGCTGGCCCACATCGGGCAGACCGGCCACGAGCACACCTGGTTCGTCGCCACGCACAAGATCGTGGAGAAGGAGTTCGCGCTGTCGGGCTCCGAGCAGAACCCCGACCTCACGGGCAAGGACGTCAGGCTGCTGCTCAACCGGGCCCGCGCCGGCGTCGCCGCCCCGGTCCAGGCCTTCCTCGACAAGGGGGAGGACTTCGTCGTCGCCCGCACCCTGCCCGAGCTGGTCGCCGGGATGAACCGGGTCACCGGCGGTACGCCCGAGCTGCGGCTGGCCGACGTCGAGCGCGAGGTCGTCGCCCGCGACCGCGAGGTCGCCCACCCCTTCACCAAGGACCTGCAGCTGACCGCGATCCGCGGCGCGCGCAGCTACCTCGGCGACAAGCTCATCCGCGTGGCCCCGCCGCACCGGCTGCTCGACCCCGAGGCGGGCCCGCTGATCGCCGTCCGGCTCAACCTGATCACCCGCAAGACCCTCGGCGGGCTGGAGACGGACCTCTCCGGCCGCGTGCTGCAGCCCGGCGGCGCGGTCTTCCCGGGCCTCTACGCCGCGGGCGAGGTGGCCGGCTTCGGCGGGGGCGGCATGCACGGCTACCGCTCGCTGGAGGGCACCTTCCTCGGCGGCTGCCTGTTCAGCGGCCGGGTCGCCGGCCGGGCGCTCGCGGCCGCGCTGTGAGAACGACGCGCGAGGGAGCATCGCAGGGAGCGCTGGCGACCGAGGAGCGGATCGAGTGCGGAGTCGAACCATGGACCCTGTGACGTCGCACCCGAGCCCGTGGTCGGACCCGGCGACGGAGACCGAGCCGGGCGCCCCCTACGCCGGGCCGCCGCCGACGGCGATGCCGTACTGGACCCCGGCCGTTCCCCACCCGGCCCCGTGGCCGCAGCCGTGGCCGCCGGCTCCCGCCCGGCCGCAGCGGCCCGGACAGGTGATCGCGGCCGCGGTGCTCGCCTTCGTCCAGGCCGCGGGCGTGGCCCTCGCGACCGCCTACCTCCAGCTGCTCGGCACGGTCTTCTCGATGGCCGCGGACCAGCCCGGCTTCCCGGCCGACGGGGCGGCCCTGGCCGCCGAGGCCGGCGTGCTCGCCGTCGTGCAGCTGACCTCGGTCGTCGTGCTGGTGACCGGCGGCATCCTGGCGCTCACCCGCCGCAGCGCCCTCGCCCGGTGGACGCTGGTCGCGGCGCTGGTCCTGCAGCTGGCGCTGGCCGCCTACTGGTCGGTGCGCCTGCTCACAGCGTTCGACTCGGCGACGGGCGTGCTGCTGCTCCTGGTCGTCTGCTTCGCCGCCGGGCCAGCGGTCGCCCTGGGGCTGAGCTCGGGGCGGCCCGCGCGCGCCTGGTTCGGGAGCAGCCCTGGTGGGGGGACGACGCCGCACCGGTGACCCGGCCGCTCGGCGGCGGGTGGGACGATCGGTCGCATGTCCGCCGTCCCCGCCGCCGAGTCCGCCCTGGACCCCGCGGTCGCCGCGCTGCTGCGCCGCGACCCCGCCGGGCTGGTCGCCGCCGTCGTCCAGCAGCACGACACCGGTGAGGTGCTCATGGTCGCCTGGATGGACGACGAGGCGCTGCGCCGCACCCTGACCAGCGGCCGGGCCACCTACTGGTCGCGCAGCCGGCGCGAGTACTGGGTGAAGGGGGAGACCTCGGGGCACCGCCAGTGGGTCCGCGACGTCCGCCTGGACTGCGACGGCGACGCGCTGCTGCTCCTCGTCGACCAGGAGGGCCCGGCCTGCCACACCGGCGAGCGGTCCTGCTTCCACCGTGAGCTGGAGGTGACCCGTGCGGCTCGGTGAGACCACCCCGTCGCGGGAGGAGTTCGCGGCGCTGGACCAGCCGATGGTCCCGGTCACCCGGCGGCTGCTGGCCGACGGCGAGACCGCGGTCGGCATCTACCGCAAGCTCGCCGGGAACCGGCCGGGCACGGTGCTGCTGGAGTCCGCCGAGCAGGGCAAGCAGTGGAGCCGGTACAGCTTCGTCGGCGTCCGCAGCGCCGGAGTGCTCACCGAGCGGGACGGCGCCGCGCTGTGGTTGGGGGAGGAGCTGCCCGGCCTCACCGACGACCTGCCCGCCGACCCGCTGGCCGCCGTCCGCACGCTGGCCCGCCGGCTGCGCTCGCCGCGCCGTCCCGACCTGCCCCGGCTGACCGGCGGTCTGGTCGGCTACCTCGGCTACGACGTCGTCCGGCGGCTGGAGCGGCTGCCGGTCACCGCCGTCGACGACCTCGGCATGCCCGAGCTCGCGCTCATGCTGGTCACCGACCTGGCGGTGCTCGACCACCACGACGGCACGGTGCTGCTGATCGCCAACGCGTTCGCGGGGGCGGCTCGGGGCGGGGAAGACGGGCAGGGCTCGGAGGGCTACGACGACGCGGTGACCCGGCTCGACGCGATGGCCGCCGACCTGGCCAAGGCCGCGCCGCCCGGCGTGGCCACCTTCGCCACGGTCGCGCCGCCGCCGGTGCAGAGCAACATGGCGCCCGGCGTCTTCGAGGACGGCGTGGAGCGCGTGCGGGAGCACATCCGGGCCGGGGATGCCTTCCAGGTGGTGCTCTCGCAGCGCTTCGAGGTGCCCACCGAGGTCGAGGCCCTGGACCTCTACCGGGTGCTGCGGGCGACCAACCCCTCGCCGTACATGTACCTGCTGCGCTTCGCCGGGCGGGAGTCGCCGTTCGACGTCGTCGGCTCCTCGCCGGAGGCGCTGGTCACCGTGACCGGAAGCTCGGCGGTCGTCCACCCGCCGGCCGGCACCCGCCCGCGGGGCGCGACCCCCGAGGAGGACGCGCGGCTGGCCGAGGGCCTGCTCGCCGACCCCAAGGAGCGCGCCGAGCACGTGATGCTGGTCGACCTGGCCCGCAACGACCTGGGCCGGGTCTGCGTGCCCGGCACGGTCGAGGTGCCCGACTTCATGCGCATCGAGCACTACAGCCACGTCATGCACCTCGTGTCGACCGTGGCCGGCGAGGTCGCCCCGCGGTGGGACGCCCTCGACGTCTTCGACGCGACCTTCCCGGCCGGCACCGTCTCCGGGGCGCCCAAGCCGAGCGCGATGGCGATCATCGAGTCGCTTGAGCCCACCCGGCGGGCCCTCTACGCCGGCACCGTCGGCTACGTCGATGCCGGCGGCGACCTGGACATGGCCATCGCCATCCGGACGGCGGTGCTGCACCAGGGTCGCGCCTACGTGCAGGCCGGCGCGGGCGTCGTCGCCGACAGCGACCCGGCCACCGAGGAGGCCGAGACCCGGCACAAGGCGCGCGCGGTGCTCTCGGCGATCGCGACGGCGGAGGGGATGCGGGAGCTCGCGTGAGCGGGCAGGGGCGTGGGCGAACCGGGACCGTCCGCCGCGAGATGGCCGCGGCCGTCGTCGGGCTGGCCGCGGCCGGGGGACTGGCGCTGTCCACCGGCGGTCAGACCTGGCTCACCGCCACCGTGGCGCGACCCGAGCCCCTGCCACCGGTCACCGAGCGGCTGACCGGCTCGGAACTGGCGCCCCTGGTCCCGGCCGGCGGGCTGCTGCTCCTTGCGGCCGCCGTCGCGCTGGTCGCCGTCCGCGGTGCTGCACGGGTGCTGGTGGGGCTGCTGGCCGCCGTCGCCGGGGGAGTGCTCGGCTGGTCGGGCCTGCGGACCCTGGCGACCGGGGGGGACGGCGCGGCGGCGGGCGTGCTCGGCAGCGGGACGCCGGGCAGCACGGTCACGACCGCGGTGTCCGCCGCCTGGCTGGTGCTGGCCCTCGTCGCGGGGCTGCTCGCCGCGGCGGCGGGCCTGCTCACCGTGCTCCGCGGCCGCACCTGGCCGGGCATGGGACGCCGGTACGAGCGTGCGGCCGCCACGGCCACGACGGCCCCCGCCCCCGCCCGTCGGCGGACCGACGAGGACCGCGCGCTCGACGTCTGGCGGGCGCTCGACCGCGGCGAGGACCCCACCGAGGGGATGGCGGAACACCGCTGAGTACCCGGGGCCGCCTGCTCCACACCCCGTCCGGGGAGTGCGTGCGCCCCCGCGGGCGGGCCGGCGACTCGCCGCCTCTAGAGTGGGTCCACGGATCGAGGCCCGGCCGGGGCCGCGCCCGGTGGGTGGTCCTGGTGGCCCGGTGGGCGGTGTGACGAGCAGCAGTGGGGAGGCACTCGTGTCCGTGCTCGACGAGATCGTCGCCGGCGTCCGTGAGGACCTGGCGGCACGCGAGGCGACCACCCCGCTGGCGGAGGTGAAGGCCGCCGCGCTGGACGCCCGCCCGCCGCTCGACGCCCTCGCGGCGCTGCGCGCGCCGGGTGTCGGCGTCATCGCCGAGGTGAAGCGGCAGAGCCCCTCCAAGGGCGCTCTCGCCGACATCCCCGACCCCGCGGTGCTGGCCCGGCAGTACGCCGACGGCGGCGCCCGGGTGATCAGCGTGCTCACCGAGCGGCGCCGCTTCGGGGGCGGCCAGGCCGACCTCGCCGCCGTCCGCGCCGCCGTCGACGTCCCGGTGCTGTGCAAGGACTTCGTGGTCACCAGCTACCAGGTGCACGAGGCGCGCGCCCACGGGGCCGACGTCGTCCTGCTGATCGTCGCCGCACTGGAGCAGAACGCGCTCCTCGGCCTGCTGGAGCGGGTCGAGTCGCTCGGCATGACCGCGCTGGTCGAGGTGCACACCGAGGCCGAGGCCGACCGGGCGCTGTCCGCCGGCGCCGCGGTGATCGGCGTCAACGCCCGCGACCTGACCACGCTGCAGGTCGACCGCTCCACCTTCGAGCGGATCGCGCCGGGGCTGCCGTCGGAAGTCGTGAAGGTCGCCGAGTCCGGCGTCCGCGGGCCGCACGACCTCATCTCCTACGCGGCGGCCGGCGCCGACGCCGTCCTCGTGGGCGAGGGCCTGGTGACCGCCGGCGACGCCCGCCAGGCGGTCGCCGACCTGGTCACGGCCGGCGCGCACCCGGCCACCCCGCACACCCCCCGCTGATCGGGCCCCTGCAGGAGGGCCGACCGGCGCGCGGTCGCCCCCGCGTCGACGCTGCTGCACCGGCGCGTGTGCGCAGGCGATGGTCGCGGGAGCCGACCCCGTGCGCTGCCCCCTCCACCAGCGTGTTGCCGACCCACCCCACCACCCCGGCTCCCGGACGCGGGACACTGGGGTCATGACCACGAGCGCCGTCCACCCGCCCGAGGAGCGACTCGAGCCGGCGCACCCCAGCTGGCCCGACGCCACCGGCCACTTCGGGGTCTTCGGTGGCCGGTTCGTGCCGGAGGCGCTGATCGCCGCTCTCGACGAGCTGACCGAGGCCTACCGCGCGATGCGCGTCGATCCGGCCTTCATCGAGGAGTTCGCCGCGCTGCAGCGCGACTACACCGGCCGGCCGAGCCCGATCACCGAGGTGCCGCGGTTCGCCGAGCACGCCGGCGGGGCGCGCATCTGGCTCAAGCGCGAGGACCTCAACCACACCGGCTCGCACAAGATCAACAACGTGCTGGGCCAGGCGCTGCTGACCAGGCGGATCGGCAAGCAGCGGGTCATCGCCGAGACCGGGGCCGGCCAGCACGGCGTCGCGACCGCCACCGCGGCGGCGCTCATGGGGCTGTCCTGCACGATCTACATGGGCGAGGAGGACACCCGCCGCCAGGCGCTCAACGTCGCCCGGATGCGACTGCTCGGCGCCGAGGTCGTCCCGGTGAGCACCGGCTCGCGCACCCTCAAGGACGCCATCAACGAGGCGTTCCGCGACTGGGTCACCAACGTCGAGACGACGAACTACGTGTTCGGCACCGTCGCCGGCCCGCACCCGTTCCCGGAGATGGTCCGCGACTTCCAGCGGGTCATCGGCGACGAGGCGCGCGTCCAGCTGCTCGAGCGGCTCGGCCGGCTGCCCGACGCCGTCCTGGCCTGCGTGGGCGGCGGCTCCAACGCCATCGGGATCTTCACCGCCTTCGTCCCGGACGAGGGTGTCCGGCTGATCGGCCTCGAGGCCGGCGGGGACGGCGTGGACACCGGCCGGCACGCGGCCACCATCACCGGCGGGACGCCGGGGGTGCTGCACGGCGCCCGCTCCTACCTGCTGCAGGACGAGAACGGCCAGACGGTCGAGTCGCACTCGATCAGCGCCGGCCTGGACTACCCGGGCGTGGGCCCGGAGCACTCCCACCTGCACGACATCGGCCGCGCGGAGTACTGGGCGGTCACCGACGCCGAGGCCATGGAGGCCTTCGCGCTGCTGTGCCGCACCGAGGGCATCATCC
This sequence comes from Geodermatophilus sp. URMC 65, assembly GCF_053502545.1. NCBI lineage: Bacteria > Bacillati > Actinomycetota > Actinomycetes > Geodermatophilales > Geodermatophilaceae > Geodermatophilus > Geodermatophilus sp. URMC 65. The sequence goes on along the minus strand of NZ_CP199954.1, from coordinate 226,554 downwards.
CGGCGATCGAGTCGGCGCACGCGCTGGCCGGGGCCATGAAGCTGGGCGCGGAGCTGGCATCGCGGAGGGCCGGTGGGCGGGGCGACGAGCCCCCGCTGCTGCTGGTCAACCTCTCCGGCCGCGGGGACAAGGACGTCGAGACGGCGTCGCGCTGGTTCGGCCTCGGCGACCGCGAGCACGTCGAGCCCGGCGCCGGCATGGACACCGACCAGCGGCCCACCGAGGGCGCGGTCACCTCCGGCGACGCGGTCGCGGGGCAGGACGCGGGGGAGTCGGCGTGACCAGCCGGCTGGAGGACACCATCGCCGAGGCCAGGGCGGAGGGGCGCTCGGCGCTGGTCGCCTACCTCCCGGTCGGGTACCCGGCCGTCGACGCCTCGATCGCGGCCATGGTCGCGGCGGTCGAGGGCGGAGCCGACGTCGTCGAGGTCGGCGTCCCCTACAGCGACCCCGGCATGGACGGCCCGGTGATCCAGCAGGCCGTCGACCCGGCCGTGCGCGCCGGCGTCGGCATGCGCGACGTGCTGCGCGCCGTCGAGGCGGTCGCCGCGACCGGTGCGGCCCCGGTGGTGATGAGCTACTGGAACCCGATCGAGCGCTACGGGGTCGAGCGGTTCGCCGCCGACCTGGCCGCCGCCGGGGGAGCGGGGGCCATCACCCCCGACCTCATCCCCGACGAGGCCGGGGAGTGGCTGACCGCGTCGGAGGCGCACGACCTCGACCGGGTGTTCCTGGTCGCGCCGTCGTCCACCGACGCGCGTCTGGCCGCCACCACCGCGGCCTGCCGGGGCTTCGTCTACGCCGCCTCCACCATGGGCGTCACCGGCACCCGGGCCACCGTCGGCGACGCCGCTGAGCGGCTGGTCGCCCGCACCCGGGAGGTCACCGACCTGCCGGTGTGCGTGGGCCTGGGCGTCTCGAACGGCGACCAGGCCGCCGAGGTCGCCGGCTTCGCCGACGGCGTCATCGTCGGGTCGGCCTACGTGCGCGAGCTGCTCGAGGGCCGGGGCACCGAGGGCGTGCGTCGGCTCTCCGAGGACCTCGCCGCGGGCGTGCGCCGTCCGGTGTCCGTGCCGTGAGCGTCCTGGCCGCCATCCCCAGCCCCACGCAGGGCGTCTGGGAGCTGGGTCCGCTGCCCATCCGGGCCTACGCGCTGTGCATCATCGCCGGCATCGTCGCGGCGGTCGTGATCACCGAGCGCCGCTGGGTCGCCCGGGGCGGGGCGAAGGGCGACGTCCTGGACATCGCCGTCTGGGCGGTGCCGTTCGGCATCGTCGGCGGCCGGATCTACCACGTCATCAGCAGCCCCCGGCCCTACTTCGGGGAGGGCGGCGACCCGCTGCGGGCCTTCGCCATCTGGGAGGGCGGCCTCGGCATCTGGGGCGCCATCGCCCTGGGCGGCGTCGGCGCCTGGATCGCCTGCCGCCGCCGCGGCATCCCGCTGCCGGCCTTCGCCGACGCCCTGGCCCCCGGGCTGCTCGTCGCCCAGGCCATCGGCCGGCTGGGCAACTGGTTCAACAACGAGCTCTACGGCCGCGCCACCGACCTGCCCTGGGCGTTGACGGTCTACGACTGGACCGGCACGCAGGCCGTCGTCGGTCCCGACGGTCAGCCGGTGGTGCTCGGCACCTTCCACCCGACCTTCCTCTACGAGCTGCTGTGGAACCTGGCCGCGGCGGCGGTCGTGGTGTGGGCCGACCGGCGCTTCCGGCTCAGCCACGGGCGGGCGTTCGCGCTCTACGTGGCCCTCTACTGCGCCGGCCGGCTGTGGATCGAGCTGCTGCGCACCGACCCCGCGGAGACCTTCTCCGGCATCCGGCTCAACGTCTTCACCGCGACCATCGTGGGTCTGCTCGCGGTGGCCTACCTGGTCTGGCAGCGCGGCCGGCCCCGCGAGGTGATCACCCGCGGACGTGACGCTGGCGACACCGCGCCGGCCCGTCGCCCCCGCGCGGGGTCCGCCCCGGCCGCCGCTCCGTCCGCCGCTCCGTCCGCCGCGGAGCCCCGCGACGGCGAAGACCCAGGTGGCGACGGCGACCGGCGACATACCGGTACCTGAGGACGACGCGCCGTACCTGGGGTTCATCCGTACGAGATCCGGGTTACGGCTGTGTACCCTTCTGCCAAGACCCCACAGTGATCCTGGCGGGGTCGCACGAGTCGGAACCGGGCCAGCGCCGCCCCGCGGACGACAGCACCGGGGCACCACCCCCGGAGCTCGCCAGCCGGGTCGGCCCGGGGGTCCACGGACCATCCCGCCACCGGTATCAGCCGCAGTGCCCCGCTCCTCTGACCACTGACCACCGGCCGGGCCCCCGCCCCCCGCCCCGCTCCCGTCACCGCCGACGGCGAACGGGCGGCGTGCCGACGACGGGAGTGACATGTCCGAGTCCACCGCCCCCGCCGCGCGCTCCGCCTCCGGCGGTACCGCCGTGCCGTCCACCGCGGCCCCCGCCGTGCCGTTCTCGGCCGTCCCGGCCGCGAGCGGCCTGTACGACCCGGCCAACGACAAGGACGCCTGCGGCGTCGCCTTCGTCGCCGACGTGCAGGGTCGTGCCTCCCGGCGGATCGTGGCCGCCGGGCTCACCGCCCTGCACAACCTCGACCACCGGGGTGCGGCCGGCTCCGAGCCGAACTCCGGCGACGGCGCCGGCATCCTCACGCAGGTCCCCGACGCGCTGCTGCGCGCCGAGGTGGACTTCGACCTCCCCCCGGTGGGCGAGTACGCCGTCGGCGTCGCCTTCCTGCCGGTCGACGAGGCCGAGCGCGCCGCGCGCCTCGAGGACGTCGACCGCCTGGCCGCCGAGGAGGGCCTGACCGTCCTCGGCTGGCGCGAGCTGCCGGTCGACCCGGACGGCGCCGACGTCGGCCCGACCGCCCGCGCGGTCATGCCGCACTTCGCCCAGCTGTTCGTCGCCGAGACCATCGGTGCCCGCGCCGACGCCGCCGCGTTCGGTGGCGGCGTGGCCGTCAACGGCGTCACCCGGCTGGAGCGGCGCGCCTTCGTGCTGCGCAAGCGGGCCGAGCGGGCCGCCTCCGAGGCCGGCAGCTCGCTCTACATCGCCTCGCTGTCCTCGCGCACCATCACCTACAAGGGCATGCTGACCACCGACCAGCTGCCCGCGTTCTTCCCCGACCTGCGCGACGAGCGCTACGCGTCGGCGATCGCGCTGGTGCACAGCCGGTTCTCGACCAACACCTTCCCGAGCTGGCCGCTGGCCCACCCGTTCCGGCTGATCGCGCACAACGGCGAGATCAACACCATCAAGGGCAACCGGAACCGCATGCGCGCCCGCGAGGCGAAGCTCGAGACCGAGCTGTTCGACGGCCCGGCCGGCCCCGCGTCCGAGCTGGGTCTCGAGCGGATATTCCCCGTCACCGCCAGCGACTTCAGCGACTCGGCCACCTTCGACGAGGTGCTGGAGCTGCTGCACCTGTCCGGCCGCTCGCTGCCGCACGCGGTGCTCATGATGATCCCGGAGGCGTGGGAGAACCACGACGAGATGGACCCGGCCCGCCGGGCCTTCTACCGGTTCCACGCCTCGATCATGGAGCCCTGGGACGGCCCCGCCGCGGTCGCCTTCACCGACGGCACGCTCATCGGCGCCGTCCTCGACCGCAACGGGCTGCGCCCGGGCCGCTGGTGGCACACCAAGGACGACCTGGTCGTGCTGGCCAGCGAGGTCGGCGTCCTGGAGATCCCCGACTCCGAGGTGGTCGCCAAGGGCCGCCTGCAGCCGGGCCGGATGTTCCTCGTCGACACCGCGGCCGGGAAGATCGTCTCCGATGAGGAGGTCAAGGGCGCCCTGGCGGGCGAGCACCCGTACGAGGACTGGCTGCACGCCGGCCTGGTGCACCTGCCGCAGCTGCCCGAGCGCCGCCGCGCCCGGCCCAGCCACGAGTCAGTCGTCCGCCGGCAGCAGCTGTTCGGCTACACCGAGGAGGACCTGCGCGTCCTGCTCACCCCGATGGCGTCCTCCGGCGCCGAGCCGATCGGCTCGATGGGCACCGACACCCCGGTCGCGGCGCTGTCGGACCGCTCGCGGCTGCTCTACGACTACTTCGGGCAGCTGTTCGCCCAGGTGACCAACCCGCCGCTGGACGCCATCCGCGAGGAGCTGGTGACCAGCCTGGGCCGCACCTTCGGCCCCGAGCAGAACCTGCTGCGCGCCACCCCGGCGTCCTGCCGGCAGCTGTTCCTGCCCTACCCGGTCATCGACAACGACGAACTGGCCAAGATCCTGCACATCGACGACGACGGCGACCTGCCCGGTTACGCCGCCGTCCGCATCACCGGCCACTTCGACGTCAACGGCGGCGGAACGGCGCTGGCCGAGGCCGTCGAGCAGCTGCGCACCAAGGTCAGCAAGGCGATCGCCGCCGGCGCCCGGATCATCGTGCTCTCCGACCGGGACTGCGACGAGAACCGCGCCCCCATCCCGTCGCTGCTGATGACGGCCGCGGTCCACCACCACCTCGTGCGGCAGAAGACCCGCATGGAGGTCGGTCTGGTCGTGGAGTCCGGCGACTGCCGCGAGGTGCACCACGTCGCGCTGCTGCTCGGCTACGGCGCCGCCGCGGTCAACCCGTACCTGGCCTTCGAGTCCATCGAGGACCTCATCCGCGACGGCGTCCTGACCGGCATCCAGTCGGCGCAGGCGGTCCGCAACGTGGTCAAGGCGCTGGGCAAGGGCGTCCTGAAGGTCATGAGCAAGATGGGCATCAGCACCGTCGGCTCGTACACGATGGCCCAGATCTTCGAGGCGGTCGGTCTCTCCGACGAGGTCGTCGACGAGTACTTCACCGGCACCTCCTGCCCGCTCGGCGGCGTCGGCATCGACGTCCTCGCCGAGGAGGTGGCCATGCGCCACCGCCGCGCCTACCCGGAGAACCCGACCGAGCGCGCGCACCGGCGGCTGGAGACCGGTGGCGAGTACCAGTGGCGCCGCGAGGGCGAGGTGCACCTGTTCAACCCCGAGACGGTGTTCCTGCTGCAGCACGCCACCCGCTCGCGGCAGTACGAGGTGTTCGAGCGGTACACGAAGACCGTCGACCAGCTGTCGGAGGAGGCCGCCACCCTCCGCGGCCTGTTCACGATCAGGACCGGCGTGCGCCCGCCCGTGCCGCTGGAGGAGGTCGAGCCGGCCAGCGAGATCGTCAAGCGCTTCCAGACCGGCGCGATGAGCTACGGCTCCATCTCGCAGGAGGCGCACGAGACCCTGGCGATCGCCATGAACCGGATCGGCGGCAAGTCGAACACCGGTGAGGGCGGCGAGGACCCCGACCGCTTCCAGCCCGACCCGAACGGCGACCTGCGCCGCTCGGCGATCAAGCAGGTGGCCAGCGGCCGGTTCGGCGTCACCAGCGAGTACCTGGTCAACGCCGACGACATCCAGATCAAGATGGCGCAGGGCGCCAAGCCCGGCGAGGGCGGCCAGCTGCCTGGCGCCAAGGTGTACCCGTGGGTGGCCCGCACCCGGCACTCCACGCCGGGCGTCGGCCTGATCAGCCCGCCGCCGCACCACGACATCTACTCCATCGAGGACCTCAAGCAGCTGATCCACGACCTGAAGAACGCCAACAACGAGGCGCGGGTCCACGTCAAGCTGGTCAGCGAGGTCGGGGTCGGGACGGTCGCGGCCGGCGTGAGCAAAGCGCACGCCGACGTCGTCCTCATCTCCGGGCACGACGGCGGGACGGGCGCGGCGCCGCTGACCTCGCTCAAGCACGCCGGGTCGCCGTGGGAGCTGGGCCTGGCCGAGACGCAGCAGACGCTGCTGGCCAACGGCCTGCGCGACCGCATCGTCGTCCAGGCCGACGGGCAGATGAAGACCGGCCGCGACGTGCTCATCGCCGCACTGCTGGGCGCCGAGGAGTACGGCTTCGCCACCGCTCCGCTGGTCGTCTCCGGGTGCGTGATGATGCGCGTCTGCCACCTGGACACCTGCCCGGTCGGCGTCGCGACGCAGAACCCCGAGCTGCGCAAGCGGTTCACCGGGCGGCCGGAGTTCGTCGTCACGTTCTTCGAGTTCCTCGCCGAGCAGGTGCGCCAGTACCTCGCCGAGCTGGGCTTCCGCTCGCTGGACGAGGCGATCGGCCACGCCGAGCTGCTCGACACCCGCAGGGCGGTCGACCACTGGAAGGCCGCCGGGCTGGACCTGTCCCGCATGCTGGCCGTGCCGGCGCTGCCCGAGGGCGCCGCCCGGCACCGGGTGCGCGAGCAGGACCACGCCCTGGACGTCGCGCTGGACCAGACGCTGATCCAGTTGTGCGAGGGCGCGCTGCTCGACGCGCGGCCGGTCAGCCTCGAGCTGCCGGTGCGCAACGTCAACCGCACCGTGGGCACCATGCTCGGCTCGATGGTCACTCGCCGGTTCGGCGGCGAGGGGCTGCCCGACGGCACGATCGACCTGACCTTCACCGGCTCGGCCGGCCAGTCCTTCGGCGCCTTCCTGCCGCGCGGCATCACCATGACGCTGCTCGGCGACGCCAACGACTACGTCGGCAAGGGCCTGTCCGGTGGGCGCATCGTCGTCCGCCCGGCGCGCGAGGCGACCTTCGCCGCCGAGGACAACGTCATCGCCGGCAACGTCATCGCCTACGGCGCGACCGCGGGCGAGGTCTTCCTCCGCGGCCGGGTCGGCGAGCGGTTCTGCGTGCGCAACTCCGGCGCGCTGGCCATCGTCGAGGGCGTGGGCGACCACGCGCTGGAGTACATGACCGGCGGCGCCGCGGTGATCCTCGGCCCGACCGGCCGCAACATCGCGGCCGGCATGTCCGGCGGCATCGGCTACGTCCTCGACCTGGCCCGGCACCGGGTCAACACCGAGATGGTGGACGTCGAGCCGCTGGACGGGGAGTCCGCGCAGTGGCTGCGCGACGTGCTGGTGCGCTACGCCGCGGACACCGCCTCGCCGGTGGCCGCTTCGCTGCTGGCCGACTGGGGCCGCTGGTCCGAGCGGTTCAGCGTGATCATGCCGCGCGACTACCGGCGCGCCCTCGAGGCCCGGCGAGCTGCCGAGGCCGCAGGAACGGATGTGGATCGAGCTGTGATGGAGGCCGCACGTGGCTGACTCGACCGGTTTCCTCAAGCACGAGCGGGCGCTGCCGCCGCGGCGCCCCGTCGACGTGCGGATCCTGGACTGGAAGGACGTCTACCTCTCCCGGCAGAACGGGGAGGACGCCGTCTTCCCGGTCACCGCGGTGCGCCAGCAGGCCGCCCGGTGCATGGACTGCGGCATCCCGTTCTGCCACCACGGCTGCCCGCTGGGCAACCTGATCCCGGAGTGGAACGACCTCGCCCGCCGCGACGACTGGACCGAGGCGATCGAGCGGCTGCACGCCACCAACAACTTCCCGGAGTTCACCGGGAAGCTGTGCCCGGCGCCGTGCGAGGGCTCCTGCGTGCTGAACCTGCAGGAGTCGCCGGTCACGATCAAGCAGATCGAGTGGGAGATCATCGACCAGGCGTTCCAGCGCGACCTGGTCAAGCCGGTCACCCCGCACGAGCACACCGGCAAGAAGGTCGCCGTCATCGGCTCCGGGCCCGCCGGGCTGGCCGCCGCCCAGCAGCTGACCCGCGCGGGCCACGACGTCACCGTCTTCGAGCGGGCCGACCGCGTCGGGGGGCTGCTGCGCTACGGCATCCCCGAGTTCAAGATGGAGAAGGCCGTGCTCGACCGGCGGCTGGACCAGATGCGGGCCGAGGGCACGCGGTTCGTCACCGGGGTCGAGGTCGGCAGCGGCCGGGACGGCGACCCGACCGTCGAGCAGCTGCGCGCGGACTTCGACGCCGTCGTCCTGGCCGGCGGCGCCACCGTGGGCCGCGACCTGCCCGCGCCGGGCCGCGAGCTGCGCGGCATCCACCTGGCGATGGAGTACCTGCCCTTCGGCAACCTGCAGGCGCTCGGTGAGCTCGACGAGCCGCCGATCGACGCCCACGGCAAGCACGTCGTGATCATCGGCGGCGGTGACACCGGCGCCGACTGCCTGGGCACCGCCCACCGGCAGGGGGCGCTCTCGGTCACCCAGCTGGAGATCATGCCGGCACCGCCGGACCGCCGGGCCGAGACCAACCCGTGGCCGACCTACCCGATGGTCATGCGCGTCTCCAGCGCCCACGAGGAGGGCGGGGAGCGGCTCTACAGCGTCAACACCGAGCGCTTCCTCGGTGACGACGACGGCAACCTGCGCGCGCTGCTCATCCACGACGTGGAGCGGGTCGACGGCCGGTTCCAGAAGGTCGAGGGCACCGAGCGCGAGCTGCCCGCCGACCTGGTGTTCCTCGCCATGGGGTTCACCGGTGCCCAGCGCACCGGCCTGGTGGAGACGCTCGGCGTGGAGCTCGACCAGCGCGGCAACGTCGCCCGCGACGCCGAGTTCATGTCGACCGTCCCCGGCGTCTTCGTCGCTGGCGACATGGGCCGCGGCCAGTCGCTCATCGTGTGGGCGATCGCCGAGGGCCGGGCCGCCGCCGGCGGCGTCGACGCCTGGCTGACCGGCTCGACGACGCTGCCGCGCCCGGTGACCCCCACCGCAGTGGCGCTCCGCTGACAGGAGTACCCCGTCCCTCCCGAGCGTCCGGCCCCGTCCGGAGGCTCGCCCCTAGCCTGCGAGGGGTGAGGGGGACGGGGTCCTCCCACCGGCCCTCGGCGTGTGTGGACGAGCCTCACAGGGAGCCCTCCCCGCGCGGGGCGGGCGACCCCACTAGCGTCTGACCCATGTCGCGTCGCGCCAAGATCGTCTGCACCCTCGGGCCGGCGACCGGTTCCCCGGAACAGGTCACCGCCCTCGTCGAGTCGGGGATGGACGTCGCCCGGCTCAACTTCAGCCACGGGGCGCACACCGACCACGAGAAGAACTACCGGATGGTGCGCGAGGCCTCCGACCGCACCGGTCACGCCGTCGCCGTCCTCGCCGACCTGCAGGGGCCGAAGATCCGCCTCGGCACCTTCGCCGACAGCCCGGTGCACTGGGAGACCGGCAGCCGGGTCTGCATCACCGTCGACGACGTCGAGGGCACCGCCGAGCGGGTCTCCACCACCTACAAGGGCCTCGCGGCCGACGCCAGGGTCGGCGACCGGCTGCTGGTCGACGACGGCAAGCTGGCGCTGTCGGTCGTCGAGATCGACGGGCCGGACGTGTGGTGCCTGGTCGTCGAGGGCGGCGAGGTGTCCAACAACAAGGGCCTGTCGCTGCCGGGCGTCGCCGTGAGCGTGCCGGCGATGTCGGACAAGGACGAGGAGGACCTCCGCTTCGCCCTGCACATGGGCGTGGACTTCGTCGCGCTGTCCTTCGTGCGCTCGCCGCGCGACGTGGAGCTGGTGCGCGACGTCATGCGGCAGGAGGACATCTCGGTCCCCGTGATCGCCAAGCTGGAGAAGCCCGAGGCGGTGGAGAACCTCGAGGCGATCGTCGAGGCGTTCGACGGCATCATGGTCGCCCGCGGCGACCTGGGCGTGGAGCTGGCGCTGGAGCAGGTCCCGCTGGTGCAGAAGCGGGCCGTCCAGGCCGCGCGTGAGCGCAACAAGCCGGTCATCGTGGCCACGCAGATGCTCGAGTCGATGATCACCAACTCCCGGCCCACGCGCGCGGAGGCCTCCGACGTCGCCAACGCCGTCCTGGACGGCGCGGACGCGGTGATGCTGTCGGGGGAGACCTCGGTGGGGCGCTACCCGATCGCCGCGGTGCGCACGATGGAGCGGATCATCGACACCATCGAGAGCGACGCCGTGCGCGTCCCCGAGCTGGTCCGGCGGTCGCGGTCCCGGTCCGGCGCCATCGTCCGGGCCGCCCGGGACATCGCCGAGTCCCTCGACGTCAAGGCCCTGGCCACCTTCACCCAGACCGGCGGCAGCGCCCGGCGGCTGGCCGCGCTGCACCCCCGGATGCCGCTGCTGGCCTTCACCGTCGACGCGCGGGTGCGCAGCCAGCTGGCGCTGTCCTGGGGCGTGGAGACCTTCCTGGTCCCCGAGGTGCAGCACACCGACGACATGGTCCGGCAGGTGGACTTCTCGCTGCTGTCCATCGGCCGGCTCAAGGAGGGCGACCGGGTCGTCGTCGTGGCTGGCAGCCCGCCGAACACCCCGGGGTCGACCAACCTCATCCGGGTGCACGAGGTGGGTACCGACTCGTGACGCAGGTGGACGGCGGCAGCCAGGCCGCCTCCCTGATGGCCGTCCTCGACCTCGAGGAGCGCGACACCGACCTGTACGTCGGCCAGACGCCGCGTACGCCGCTGCAGCGCATCTTCGGCGGGCAGGTGGCCGGGCAGGCCCTCATGGCCGCGTCACGGACGCTGCCGGGGGAGCGCGCCGTGCACTCGCTGCACTCCTACTTCCTGCGGCCCGGTGACCCGCACGAGGAGATCCGCTACGCCGTCGAGCGGATCCGGGACGGGCGCACGTTCAGCACCCGGCGGGTCATCGCCTGGCAGCGGCGGCGGGGTGAGGACGTCGCGATCTTCGCGCTGACCGCCGACGCCTCGGTGCCGGAGACCCCCGTCGTCGAGCACGCGCTGCCGATGCCCGAGGTGCCGGCCCCGGAGACCCTGCCCAGCCTCCCCGAGGTGGTCGCACCACACGGGGAGCGCGCCGCCGCCGCGCTCGCCATCAGCCAGGCCGTGGAGCAGCGGCTGCTCGAGGACCCCTTCGACCGGACGCCGAAGTCGCCGCCGGACACCCGCACCTGCGCGTGGATGCGGGTCGCCGGCCGGCTGCCCGAGGACGGCAGCGTGCACCGCTCGGCGCTGACCTTCGTCAGCGACCTGACCCTGCTCTCGGCCGGGCTGGCCCGCACCGGCGGCGGCTGGGGCGGGGAGTACGTCGGTGCCAGCCTCGACCACGCGGTGTGGTTCCACGCGCCGGTGCGAGCCGACGAGTGGTTCCTCTACGAGACCGACAGCCCCGCGGCCTCCGGCGGGCGGGCGCTGTGCTTCGGCCAGATCTGGGCGGTCGACGGCACCCACGTGGCCACGGTCACGCAGCAGGGCCTCATCCGGTCACTGCGCGGCTGACTGGAGGACTACCCTTCCCCCACGCCTCGCACGCTCGGCGCGGGCCCCTGAGGAGTGGCCGCTCCAGCACGTCACCAGGCCGGCGGCGGGGCCCTAGAGAGGGGCCGCGTCGGCCCCCGGGCGATCGGCCTCGGCCTGCGGGGCGGTCTCCGGCGGCGTCAGGTCCTCCTGGGCGGGCGCCTGGGCCGCCGTCTCGTCCTGGGTGGCCGGCGTCTCGACCGGCTGGAGGGCCGTGGCGCGGGCGGCCTCCTCCTGCGCCCGCTCCGCGGCGGCGCGGCGCTCGGTCTCCTCGCGGGCCCGCTCCGCCGCGGACTCGGCGAAGTCGGCGGCCAGCCAGTCATGGCCCTCGCACAGCAGCGTCCAGGCCCGCTCGACGTGCGCCCGCGTCGTCGCCGGCGCGCCGATCGCCGCCCGCAGCACCACCTGGCCGCCGACGGTGGTGTGGGTCAGGAAGACCTCGCCGCCGTCGTTGAGCCGCTCCAGCAGCGTCATGGTGGCGACGTCGGCGTCCACCCCCTCGGCCCAGCGCGGGCGCAGGCACACCAGCGACAGCGGGTGCGGGGCGACCACGTCGAACCGGTCGTCGGCCTCGGCCCAGCCGGCCAGCTCCTGCGCCAGGGCGACACCGGACCGGATGTGCGCCCGCAGGCCCTCGGCGCCGTACCAGCGCAGCACGAACCACAGCTTGAGCGCGCGGAAGCGGCGGCCGAGCTCGATCTGCCAGTCGCGGTAGTCGACGACCGCGCCGGCGTCGGTGGCGGCGTTGCGCAGGTACTCCGGCAGGATCGCCAGCGCGCCCGTGAGCGCGGCCTGGTCGGCCACCCAGAACAGCGTCGCGTCGAAGCCGGTGAGCAGCCACTTGTGCGCGTCGGTGGTGTAGCTGTCGGCCCACTCGACGCCGGCCTGCAGCGCCCGCAGCTCCGGGACGACGGCGCTCACGCCCGCGTAGGCGGCGTCCACGTGCAGCCAGACGCCGGCGTCGCGGCAGATCGGGCCCAGCTCGGCCAGGGGGTCGACCGCCGTCGTCGACGTCGTCCCCACGGTGGCGCAGACCAGCACCGGCCGGTAGCCGCGGGCGACGTCCCGCTCCAGGCGCACCTTCAGCGACTGCGGGCGCATCGCCAGGTCGCCGTCCACCTCGACGATGCGGACGGCGTCGCTGCCGAGGCCGGCGATCCGAACGGCCTTCTCCATCGAGGAGTGCGTCTCCGCGGAGACGTAGACGGTGTACTCGTCGGGCCGGACGCCGGAGCGCACCGTCCCGCCCCCACTGGCCCGGTGCAGCGCCGCGAGCAGGGCGACGAGGTTGGCGCCGGAGCTGGAGTCCTGGACGACGCCGCCGCCGGGACCGGTCGACAGGAAGGTCTCCGGCAGGCCCAGCAGACCGGCAAACCAGTCGAGGACGTGCTGCTCGAGCTCGGTGGCCGCCGGGCTGGTCACCCACGACATGCCCTGCACGCCCAGGCCCGCCGACACCAGGTCGCCGAGCACCGAGGGCCCGGACGTGTTGGCCGGGAAGTAGCCGAAGAAGCCGGGGTGCTGCCAGTGGGTGAGCCCGGGGACGACGACGCGGTCGAGGTCGGCCAGGACGGCGTCGAACGGTTCACCCTGTTCGGGCGGGACGTCGGGCAGCGCGGCGCGCACGTCGCCGGGGGTGGCGGGGGAGCGCACGGGCAGCGAACCCACTCGCGTCCAGTAGTCGGCGATCCAGTCGACGACCTCGTGGCCGTGCCGACGGAACTGCTCCGGGGTCATGTGCGGGGCGGACGGCGTCGGCTCGGGCTCGCTCACGGCCCCACCGTAATCGGACGGTCCCGTACCCCTGTCCTGCCGACCGGGGTACAGCGCGGCCGGGGGACAGCCGTCGGGAGCGGTGTCCTCCGGAGGACGACGATGTCGAGGTGCCCCCGGTGCGACTCGAACGCACACTGTGCGGGTTTTGAATCCGCTCCCTCTGCCGATTGGGGTACGGGGGCGTACCGGACGGCGACCGAGGAGCAGCCTAACGGCCCGTCGTGTTCCGTCCCGCATCGCTAGGCTCCGGCGCGTGAGCAGCGAGCCGATCCGGGTCCTCATCGCAGAAGACGAGGCGCTCATCCGCCTCGACCTCAAGGAGATGCTCGAGGAGGAGGGGTACACCGTCGTCGCCGAGGTCGGCGACGGGCAGCAGGCCGTCGACCAGGCCACGGAGCTGCGGCCGGACCTCGTGGTCCTCGACATCCAGATGCCGGTGCTCGACGGGCTCTCGGCGGCCGAGCAGATCGCCTCGGCGCGCATCGCCCCGGTCATCGTGCTGACCGCCTTCAGCCAGCGGGAGCTGGTCGAGCGGGCCCGCGACGCCGGCGCGATGGCCTACCTGGTCAAGCCGTTCTCCAAGAACGACCTGGTACCGGCCATCGAGGTGGCCCGCGGCCGCTTCGCCGAGATGACCGCCCTGGACGGCGAGGTGCGCACGCTCGAGGAGCGCCTGGAGACCCGCAAGGTGGTCGAGCAGGCCAAGGGCAAGCTGATGGCTGACCAGGGGATGACCGAGGCCGAGGCGTTCCGGTGGATCCAGCGGACGGCCATGAACGAGCGCACGTCGATGAAGGCGCTCGCCCAGCGCATCCTGCAGCCGCAGGCCGCTGCGGACCCGACGGCGGGCAGCTGACGCCTGCGGTGTGACCCCGGTCGCGCGCCCGACACGTTGTGTGACGAGACGGGAGCCTGGAGGTCACGACCTGGTCACGGTCCGGGCGACCCCTGCTCCACCCCCGGATCCGGCAGCTACCTTCCCCCCACTGACCGGTCGCCCGCCTGGGCGGACGGCTGCACGACCGACACCACAGTGGGAGTTGTTTGATGCGCACAGGGATCCTCGCGCGCAACGCCGCCGTCGCGGCCGCGGCCCTCCTCGTCCTGACCGCGTGTGGCGGCGGGGGCGACGACACCGGCGGCGGTGGTGACTCCGCAGCCGGCGGAGGCGGCGGCGGCGAGCGCAACGTCAACGTCTACGGCACCGACGGCAACATGGGCAACGCGCTGGGCGAGTCTTTCAGCCAGCAGGGCTCCCTGGCCGGCATGAAGGGCACCACGCCGCTGACCGACCTGGGCGCCGACTTCCAGGACCGGCTGCGTGAGATCGACCCGAACCTGCAGGACTTCAACTACGCCGGTGAGACCTACGACGCGGTCGTCGTCACGGCGCTCGCCGCGCAGGCGGCCGGCACCAACGACGCCAACGTCTTCAAGGAGTTCGTCAACGGCATAACCTTCGGCGGCGAGAAGTGCACCGACTTCGCGGCCTGCCTGGAGATCATCAACAACGGCGGGAACGTCGACTACGACGGCATCTCCGGTCCGCTGAGCTTCACCGACGCCGGTGAGCCGGCGCAGGCCAGCTTCGGCATCCTGCAGTTCGGCGAGGACAACGCGCTCGACCAGGACGCCACCGAGTACGTCATCGCCGGCGACGAGGCCAACGCCAGCACCGATGAGGGCCCGGCCTACGCCCCGGCCGGGGCCACTGGAGAGCCGCTGGTGATCGGCACCCTGCTGCCGCTGACCGGGAACCTCGCCTTCCTCGGCCCGCCCGAGGTCGCCGGCGCCCGCCTGGCGGTCAACGACATCAACGCCGCCGGTGGCGTGCTGGGCCAGCAGGTCCAGCTGATCGAGGGTGACTCCGGTGACGCCTCGACCGACACCGCCACCCAGACGGTCGACCGCCTGCTGCAGGGCGGCGTCAACGCCATCATCGGCGCGGCGTCCTCGGGCGTCAGCCTCACCGTCATCGACCGGATCACCGGTTCCGGCGTCGTCCAGTTCTCGCCGGCGAACACCTCCGACCAGTTCACCGACTACAACGACAACGGGCTGTACTTCCGCACCGCGCCCCCGGACACGCTGCAGGCCCGGGCGCTGTCCGACCTCATCATCAACGACGGCAACAACACCGTCGGGATCATGGCGCTCAACGACCCGTACGGCACCGGTCTGATGGAGAACACCCGGCAGAACCTGATCGCCGCCGGCCTGGCCGAGGACAGCATCCAGACGCTGACCTACGACCCCCAGGCGGCGAACTACGACGCCGAGATCCAGCAGATGGTGGACTTCGCCCCCGACGCCGTCGTCGTGATCGGTTTCGAGGAGTCCGCACGCATCATCGAGGGTCTCAACTCGCAGGGCATCGGCCCGCAGCGTTGACCCCCGCAGGCGTCCACCACGGCGCCTGACCGGCCGGCCCGGTGGCCCGGCACCCCGCGTGGGTGCCGGGCCACCGGTGTGTCCGGGCCCGGCTCAGTGCTGCACGTGCTGACCCGGCGGGCGCCAGTCGGCCGGCCGGCCGGTCCGGTTGGAGAACTCGACCGACCAGCGCCACCAGCTGTGGTCCCCGGCGTGCTCCCAGGAGGTCAGGATGCCGACCTCGCCGCCGGGCAGCAGGACCGGCAGGCCGTACAGCTCCGGCCCTGGCCAGATCTCGCGGCGGTGGACCTGCCCGTCGTCGAGCTCGAGCAGCGTGACGGGGGAGTAGTCGCCGTCCCGGTCGGCGTCGTCGCGCAGCACCAGCGTGCCGTCGTCCGCCCGCACCTCCAGGTGCAGGTGGGCGGGCGCCGCGTGCACCAGCACGCGGGAGAAGTCCCCCGCCGTCGTGCAGCGGGCGAACTCCAGGCCGTTCATCCCGCCGTCGCGGGACCGCAGCTCCCAGGTCCAGTTCATGCCCCGGGGCTACCCAGCACGACGGCGCCGGCCCCATGGGGGACCGGCGCCGTCGTGGTGAGGTGCTGGAACGGCCCCTCTGCGGGGGCCCGCTGCGAGCTCGCGAGCGGTGGGGGCAGAGGGGTCCTCCTTCAGTGCGCCTTGGCCAGCGTCCCCAGGTAGAGCTCGATGACCTTGGGGTCGTGCATCAGCGACTCGCCGGTGTCGGTGTAGGCGTTGCGGCCCTGGTCGAGGACGTAGCCGCGGTCGCAGATCTGCAGGCACCGGCGGGCGTTCTGCTCGACCATGATGATCGAGACGCCGGTGGCGTTGATCCGCCGGCAGCGGATGAACACCTCGTCCTGGTAGGCGGGGGAGAGGCCGGCCGACGGCTCGTCGAGCAGCAGGACGGACGGCTCCATCATGAGCGCCCGGCCCATGGCCACCATCTGCCGCTCACCGCCCGACAGCGACCCGGCCTTGACCTTGCGGCGCTCCCCGAGCAGCGGGAACAGGTCGGCCACGTAGTCGAAGCGCTCGCGGACGACCTTCGGCCGCAGGTAGGCGCCCATCTGCATGTTCTCCTCGATGGTCAGCGAGGGGAACACGTTGTTGTTCTGCGGCACGTAGCCGACACCGAGGGAGACCAGCCGGTGGGCGGGGGCGGACGTGATGTCCTCCCCGCGCAGCGACACCGCGCCCGACCGCACCGGGATGAGCCCGAACAGCGTCTTGAGCAGCGTGGACTTGCCGGCGCCGTTCGGGCCGATGATGCCGACCAGCTCGCCGTCCTGCAGGTAGAAGTCACAGCCGTTGAGGATGTTGACGCCGGGCACGTACCCGGCGACCAGGGCGTCGGCGCGCACCAGCGCACCCTCGGCGAGCCGCTCGTGCTCCTCACGAGTGGCGGCGAGCTCTGCCCGGGACATCTCCCCGGCGATCGCCCGCTCGTCCGGGGTACCACCGTCGGCGTGCCCGACCTGGAACATCGGGTCCTGCATCGCCGGGTCGTCCATGGTGCTCATCGGTCCTCCTCGCGTCGGGTCTCGGAGCCGATGACGTCGCCCTCGGCGTTCTCCTCACGGGCGATGGCCGCCTCGGCCTCGGCGAGGACGCGGTCCTCCTCCTCGACGGTGAGCGGCGCGTCGTGGTGCGCACCGAGGTAGGCGTCGACGACCGCCTGGTTCTGGCTGATCGACTCCGGCGGCCCCTCGGCGATGACCTTCCCGGCGGCCATGACCACGACCCAGTCGCTGATGTCCCGGACGACGTCCATGTCGTGCTCGACGAAGACGACCGTCATGCCCTGCTCGCGCAGGTCCTTGACGTGCCCGAGCAGGCTCTGGGTGAGGGCCGGGTTCACACCGGCCATCGGCTCGTCGAGCATGACGACCTTCGGGTCGCTCATGAGCGCGCGGGCCATCTCCAGCAGCTTGCGCTGGCCGCCCGAGAGCGTGCCGGCGAAGTCGTCCTTCTTCCGGTCCAGCTTGAACCGGGTGAGCAGGTCCATCGCCTTCTCGGTGTTGGCCTGTTCCTGGCTGCGCCAGATGCCGGGCACGAGCGCGCGCAGGAAGCTCTCGCCCTTCTGCCCCTGCGCGCCGAGCAGCATGTTCTGCAGCACGGTGAGCCGGGACAGCGCCTTGGTCAGCTGGAAGGTGCGGACGACGCCCAGCCGGGCCACCTGGTGCGGCGCCAGCTTGCCCAGCGAGCGGCCGTCGAAGGACCACGTGCCGGTGTTGGGCTGGTCGAAGCCGGTCAGCAGGTTGAACAGCGTGGTCTTCCCGGCGCCGTTGGGCCCGATCAGGCCGGTGATGCCGCCGCGCTGCACCTCCAGGTGGTCCACCGACACCGCGGTGAGGCCGCCGAACGTGCGGGTCACGCCGTCGACGACGATGGCCGGGTCGGGCTTGGCGACCCCGACCTCCCACGGGAGGTCCTTGAGCGCCGCCTGGGCTGCCCGGCGGGGCGCGTCACCCGTCCGCCAGGCGTGCTCCGGGGTGGAGGCGCCCGGGGCCGCGCCCGGGGCCGCGCCGGGGGAGGCCGTCGCGCCGGAGGCAGTCGCGCCGTGCGAGGCCGGCTGGCCGGGGGTGGGGTCAGCGGGCATCGAGCATCACCTCTCGTCGGTCACCGAAGATGCCCTGTGGCCGGAAGACCAGCAGCAGCATGAGTCCGAGCCCGATCAGCACGAACCGGATCTGAGCCACGTCGGTCGCCGAGAGCAGGTCCTCGGGGATGACACCGTTGCCGATCAGCGTACGCAGGCCGGTGTCGGCGAACTGGATGATGAAGTACATCAGCATCGAGCCGACGACCGGACCGAGGACGCGGGCCGCCCCGCCGAGGATGAGGGCGGCGTAGGCCAGGAAGGTGTTGGCGTTCTGGTACTGGTCGGGGTTGGCCGACGCGGTGCCGAGGGCGTAGACCATCCCGCCCAGGGCGCCGAGCACACCGCCGAGGACCAGCGCCTGCATCTTGTAGACGTAGACGTTCTTGCCGAGCGCGCGCACGGCGTCCTCGTCCTCGCGGATGGACTTGACCACCCGGCCCCAGGGGCTGCGCACCAGCAGCCAGATCAGCAGGCAGGACAGCGCGACGAGGACCCACCCGACCGCGGTCACCCACAGCTCCGCGCCGCTCCACTGGGTGCCGAGGATCGGGTAGCGACGGGAGGTGTCCCACGGCGCCAGGGCCACGAACTCAGCGTTGAAGCCGGACAGCCCGCGGGTGCCGTTGGTGACCGGGGTGGCCGACACCGAGCGGAACAGCAGCCGCAGCCCCTCGGCCGCCGCGATGGTCGCGATGGCCAGGTAGTCCGCGCGCAGCCGCAGGGTCGGCAGACCCAGCAGGAGGGCCAGGACGACGGCGGCGAGCAGGCCGACCAGGACGCCGACCCAGAAGGGGAGGCCCCACTTGCTCACCGAGATGGCGATGCCGTAGCCGCCGAGCATCGCGAAGGCGATCTGCCCGAAGTTCAGCAGGCCGGTGTAGCCGAACTGCACGTTGATGCCGATGGCGAGCAGCGCGAGGAAGACGGCCTGGAAGCCCAGGCCTGCCTTGAGCGCGATGGCCAGGGCGTCGATCAGCTCACCCATCGTTCAGCCCACCCTCACCCGGCTGCCGAGGATGCCCTGCGGCCGCACGATCAGGATGACGATCAGCAGGAGCAGCCCGCCGACGTACTTGACGTCGTTCGGGACGACCAGCGTCGACATCTGCACGAAGACGCCCACCACGATGCTGCCCACGAGGGCGCCGTAGGCGGTGCCGAGACCGCCGAGGGTGACCCCGGCGAACATGAGCAGCAGCAGCCGGAAGCCCATGTCCCACTGCACCTCGTCGGAGAGGCCGAGCAGGACGCCGCCGAGGGCCGCGAGCGCGCCGCCCATCATCCAGACGACCAGGATCACCCGGTTGACGTTGATGCCCGAGGACGCCGCGAGGTCGCGGTTGTCGGCGACCGCCCGCATCGCCTTGCCGATCTTGGTGCGCTGCAGCATGACCGCGACGAGCAGCAGGACGACCAGCGCGATCACGATCGACGCCAGGTCGGCGTTGGTCATGGTGAACGCGCCGTAGTTCACCGCCCGCTGGCCCCGGTAGTCGGCGTAGGCCTCCGAGCCCCCGCCGAAGATGATCTGGTACAGGTAGCGCAGCAGCAGCGACAGGCCGATCGAGATGACCAGCGCGGCGACCAGTCCGGTGCCACGCCGGCGCAGCGGCCGCCAGATCGCCAGCTCGTTGAGCGCCCCGACACCTGCACCGATCACCATGGCGATCAGCGCGGCCGGGATCAGCGGCACGCCGCCCTGCACGTTGATGAACCACGCGGCCATCGCGCCGATGGTCACCAGCTCGCCGTGCGCGAAGTTGGTCAGCCCGGTGGTGCCGAAGATCAGGGAGAGGCCGACCGCCGCCATGGCGATGAGCAGACCGAAGCGCAGGCCCTCGACCAGCAGCTGGACCCAGCGGACCGTGCCGCCGCCGGCTTCCCGGCTGCCGTCGCTGAGCGCGATGATCACGCCCTGGTTGCGACCCGCGTCGACGGTGACCGTGCGGCTGTTCTCCCCGGTGAGCACCACGCCCTCGGGCAGGTCGTCGGCGTTGATGGTGACCGTGTACTGACCCGGACCGGGCACCGGCACCGCCCACTGGCCGTTCTCGTCGGTCTCCACGGTGTCGACCTCGGTGCCGTCGGCGGCCGTGACGACCACCTCGACGCCCTCGACCGGCCCGCTGAGGTTGGTCCGCAGGGTGCCCGACACCTGCTCGGAGGCCGTGCTCTCCTCGGTCTGCGCCGAGGCGGCTCCGGGCGCCAGCGTCAGGGCGAGGCCGCCGAGGACGGTCAGCAGGAGCAGGCGGAGCAGCATCCGGCCACCGCGTGCACGGGATCCCCGTGCGGACCGGTGCCGGGCAGGGGCGGGTCCCCTGGGTGCACCGCGTCCCGGTACACGGCCTGGTGCGTGCGTCACTCGACCTCCCTGGCTCTGTGCATGACGGGGGACGGTAACCCAGCGGTGTTGCGGTTCGACCTCCTCGCGACCCAGCTGTTACCTGTCCGCGACACGCCGCACTCGCCAGCCCGTGCCACGGGGGTGCGCCATCGTGATCACCGGGCTCGTCGGGTGCCCCTCTCTGGCCAGGCAGGCGCCGGGTCAGGTGTCGGTCCCGGTCCCGCGTCACGACGCTCGCCGCGCCTCCCGCCGACCTGCCCGCCGTCCCCACCCCGGTGCGCCCAGCACCCGGCCGAGGGGCTGACCGGTCAGACCCCCGGGGCGGCGGCCCCCTGAGGGTCCCGCCGCGAGCACGCGAGTGGCCGGGGGTCCTCTCTCAGGCGGCCAGCAGCATGCAGGTGAGCCGGGCGCTGGCGGTCACGCGGCCCTGCTCGTCGGTGACCTCGATGGTGAAGGTGGCCAGCGTCCGGCCGCGGCGGACCGGCGTGGCGACGGCGGTGACGACCCCCTGGTTGGCCGCCCGCAGGTAGCTGACGTTGAGCTCCACCCCGACCGCCTGCCGGTCCGGGCCCGCGCCCAGCGCCGCGGCCCAGGAGCCGACCGTCTCCACCAGCGAGCAGGTGGCGCCGCCGTGCAGCAGTCCGAACGGCTGCTGGTTGCCCTCGACCGGCATCGTCGCGACCACGTGGTCGGGGTCGAAGTCGGTGATCCGGATGCCCAGCTTGTCGTCCAGCGGGCTCATCTGCCCGGCGTCGAGCCAGGCGGGGCGGTCCACGGTCACCCCAGCACCGTAGACATGACATCGCTCTCGCGGCCGCCCCGGTGCAGGGTCCCGACCCGAGCTCGCGAGGGGTCGGGGGCAGTGGCGGCCCCGGTGCAGGGCCCCGTCGCGAGCTCGCGAGTGATGGGGGGCACCGGGGTCCTCTTAGGATCGGCGGCGATGTCCGCTCCGGTCTCCGCCCCCGCGTCCAGCCCCGCCGTCCCCTCCGCTGAGGAGGCGCGCCCGCGGCTGCTGCTGCTCGACGGGCACTCGCTGGCCTACCGCGCCTTCTTCGCCCTGCCGGTCGAGAACTTCTCGACCACGACCGGGCAGCCGACCAACGCGGTGTACGGCTTCACCTCGATGCTGATCAACGTGCTGCGCGACGAGCAGCCGACGCACGTGGCGGTCGCCTTCGACGTGGGCCGCAAGACCTTCCGCAGCGAGATCTACGCGGAGTACAAGGCCAACCGCAGCGAGAGCCCGACCGACTTCCGTGGCCAGGTCAGCCTCATCCAGGAGGTGCTGGCCGCGCTGCACATCCCGGTCATCACCGCGGAGGGCTACGAGGCCGACGACGTGATCGCCACCCTCACCGTGCAGGCCGTCGAGCAGGGCATGGACGTGCTCATCTGCACCGGCGACCGCGACGCCCTGCAGCTGGTCAACGAGCACGTCACCGTGCTGTACCCGCGCAAGGGCGTCTCGGACCTCACCCGGTTCACCCCGGAGGAGGTCGAGACCAAGTACGGGCTGTCGCCCACGCAGTACCCCGACTTCGCCGCGCTGCGGGGCGACCCCAGCGACAACCTGCCGAGCATCCCGAGCGTGGGGGAGAAGACCGCGGCCAAGTGGGTCCGCGAGTACGGCTCGCTCGACGCGCTGGTCGACCAGGTCGACACCGTGAAGGGCAAGGTCGGCGACAAGCTGCGCGAGCACCTGTCCTCGGTGCTGCAGAACCGGCGGCTGACCGAGCTCGACCGCGCCGTCCCGCTGGAGGTGGGCCCCGTCGACCTCGCCGTCCGCGCCTGGGACCGCAACGAGGTGCACACCCTCTTCGACAACCTGCAGTTCCGGGTGCTGCGCGACCGGCTGTTCGCCACGCTCACCAGCGCCGAGCCGGAGGCCGAGGGCGGCTTCGACGTCACCGAGGACGAGCTGCCCGCCGGCGGGCTGGGCGCCTGGCTGGACCAGCACGCGCACACCAGCCGCACCGGCATGATCTTCCGGGGGACCTGGGGCCGGGGCACCGGTGAGTTGGAGGGCATCGCGCTCGCCGGCGGCGACGACCACGCCACCTTCGTCGACCTGGGCCCCGACCTCGACGCCGCCGACGAGCAAGCGCTGGCCGACTGGCTGGCCGACCCGGATGCGCAGAAGGTCGTGCACGAGGTCAAGGGCCCGCTGCTGGCGGTCTGGGCACGCGGCTGGGACCTCGCCGGCGTGGTCAGCGACACCGCGCTGGCCGCCTACCTGGCGCTGCCCGGGCAGCGTTCGTTCGACCTGGGCGACCTCGCCGTCCGGTACCTGCGCCGCGAGCTGAAGGACTCCGCCGCCGAGGAGTCCCAGCTGACCCTCGACGGGATGGGGCCGTCGGAGGAGGACCTCGCCCGCGAGGCCGCGCACGCCGACGTCCTCAAGGCCGTCGCCGTCAACGACCTCTCGGACGCGCTGGACTCCGTGCTCGGTCAGCGCGGCGGCGACTCGCTGCTCGAGGAGCTCGAGCTGCCGCTGACCTTCGTGCTGGCCCGCATGGAACAGCGCGGCATCGCCGCGGACCTGGACTTCCTGCGCGAGCTGCAGCGGGAGTTCGCCGACGGGGTGGCCGCCGCGGCCGCCGAGGCCTATGCGGTGATCGGCCGCGAGGTCAACCTCGGCTCGCCCAAGCAGCTGCAGGCCGTGCTCTTCGACGAGCTGGGCCTGCCCAAGACCAAGAAGATCAAGTCGGGCTACACGACCGACGCCGAGGCGCTGACCAACCTGCTGGCGCAGACCGGCCACCCGTTCCTCGAGCACCTGCTGCGGCACCGCGACGTGACCCGGCTGCGCACCGTCATCGACGGCCTGATCCCCATGGTCGACGACGGCGGGCGGATCCACACGACGTTCCAGCAGACGATCGCCGCCACCGGCCGGTTGTCCTCGATCGACCCGAACCTGCAGAACATCCCGATCCGCACGGCGGAGGGCCGCCGGATCAGGCAGGCCTTCATCGTGGGCTCCGGCTACGAGTCGCTGATGACGGCGGACTACAGCCAGATCGAGATGCGGATCATGGCGCACCTCTCCGGCGACGAGGGGCTCATCGAGGCCTTCACGTCGGGTGAGGACCTGCACTCCTTCGTCGCGTCGCGGGCGTTCGACATCCCGATCGACGAGGTCGACCCGGAGATGCGCCGCCGGATCAAGGCCATGAGCTACGGCCTGGCCTACGGGCTGTCGGCGTACGGGCTCGCCTCCCAGCTGCGCATCTCCACCGAGGAGGCGCGCGAGCAGATGCACGCCTACTTCGAGCGCTTCGGCGGCATCCGCGAGTACCTGGACGGCGTCGTGGAGGACGCCCGCCAGACCGGTTACACCGAGACCACGCTGGGTCGCCGTCGCTACCTGCCCGACCTGACCAGCGACAACGGGCAGCGCCGGCAGATGGCCGAGCGGATGGCGCTCAACGCCCCCATCCAGGGCTCGGCGGCCGACATCATCAAGGTGGCCATGCTCCGCGTGGAGGAGGCGATCGCCGACGAGGGGCTGCGCTCCCGGATGCTGCTGCAGGTGCACGACGAGCTCGTGCTCGAGGTGGCGCAGGGGGAGAGGGAGGCGCTGGAGACGCTGGTGCGCCGCGAGATGGCCGGCGCCGCGCAGCTGTCGGTGCCGCTGGAGGTCTCGGTCGGCTTCGGCCGGACCTGGAACGAGGCCGCCCACTGAGCAAGGGCCCCGGTGTCCCCACGCCTCGCAGGCTCGGCGCGGGACCCCCGCACCGGGGCCGTCAGGCGGTCTGCGTGCCGCCGCGTGGCACCTCGACGTGCGGTCGGCTCTGCCACAGGGCCCACTCGGCGCTGACGTCGCCGGCCGTCCGCAGCAGCAGCGGCAGGTGCTCGTCGAGCAGCCGGTCGACCGAGGTCTCGGCTGCGTGCACCGTCACGTTCATCGCCGCGCGCACCGCGCCCGTGGCGTCCCGGACCGGCACCGCCACGGACCGGACCCCGGGGGCCAGCTCCTCGTCGGCCAGCGCCCAGCCCCGGGCCCGCACCCCGGTCAGCTCGTCGCGGAGCTGCTCGACGGACCGGCCGATGTAGGCCGGCAGCCCGGCGCGGCTGGGCACCGCCAGGGTCGCCTCCAGCTCGGCAGGGGAGAGGGCTGCGAGCAGGACCTTGCCCTGCGAGGTCTGCGCCGCGGGGAACCGCGTGCCGATCTCCACCCGGAGGGCGATGAGCTTGGGCACCGACACCCGGGCCACGTAGACGATGTCCGAGCCGTCCAGCTGGGCCATCGACGACGACTCGCCGGTGCGGGTGACCAGCGCCTCGAGGTGCGGCCGGGCGATGTCCCACAGTCCGAGTGAGCTGACGTAGGCGGTGCCCAGGGTGAGCACCCTCGGGGTCAGCTGGAACAGCCCCCTGGAACTGCGGACGAACCCCAGCTCCTCGAGGGTCAGCAGCAGCCGGCGGGCGGTCGGCCGGGCCAGCCCGGCCGCGGCGGCCACGTCGCTGAGCGACATCGCCGGCCGGTCGGCGTCGAAGCAGGCCAGGACGTCGAGGCCGCGTGCCAGTGCCTCCACGAAGTCCGGTCCCGCGCCGCGTCCCGCCATGTCGTCCCCCTCTCCCGGCCCCGTCCCGGGCCCCACCCTGAGCGTGCGAGGGTGGGGCCGGACGGGGTCCTCCTTCAGCGGCCGAGCACCCGGGCCGCGCCGCCGGCCCGCTTCGACTCGTCCTTGAAATCGGTGTACTGGTACGGGTTGTCCAGGATCTCCGCCTCCGCGGCCGGCGCCTCGGGGAACATCCCCGCCTGCCACGCCTCCTCGCCGATCTCCGCGCGCAGGTACTCGATCGTGTCCTCGATCTCCCGGCGCACCGGGGCCAGGTCGACCCCGACGAGCTCGCCGTCGTGCTTCACCATGCGCCCGTCGACCAGGACGGTGTGCACGTCCGAGCGCTGGGCCTGGAAGACGACGTGCCCGAACGGGTTGAGCAACGGGAAGGACACCGGGGAGGAGTCGTTCTTGATGAGGACGACGTCGGCCTTCTTGCCCGCCTCGAGGCTGCCCAGGTCCGCGTCCCGGCCGATCGTGTGCGCGCCACCCCGAGTGGTCCACTCGACGACCTGCTGGGCGCGCAGCCGCAGGTGCGTGATGGTCTCGCCCTTGAGGTGGGCGTCCATGTGCTCGGCCATGCGATCGGCGTTGAGCGTGGCACGCATGGCGGAGAACATGTCGCCGCTCCACCACACGCTGGTGTCCATCGACAAGGACACCGGGATGCCGTACTGCAGCACCTGCTCGGTGGGGGCGTGCCCCTGCCCGGCGCTGCACTCCGACTCGGTGGCGACCGAGATGGAGCCGCCGGTGGCGGCGATCCGCTGGTAGCTGTCGCGGGTGAGCGTGGAGGCGTGGACGTAGGTCGTCTCCGGCGTCATGAACCCGTTGTCGTACATCTGCTGGATGCCGGTGTCGTTGGTGGCACCCCAGACGCCGGCGTGGGTGGTCACCGGGAGGCCGAGCTCGCGGGCCGCCTCGAAGGCCGCCTTCTCCGGGAACGCGGGGTCGCCCGTGACGTCGAAGGCCAGCTGTACGCCCATCCTGTCGTCGCGGGCGTCCCGCAGCCGCTCCAGGAAGCCGCGGACGGCGGGGTCGGCGGTCCACTCCCACGGACCCGCCTGGATGTTGCCGTAGGCCAGCACGAACCGGCCGGGCACCGAGCGCAGCGCGTCGAGCGCGGCCTCGGCGTGGTCGACCGACTGCAGGTTGTGCGACCAGTCGACGGTGGTGGTGACGCCGGCGTCGAGGGACTCGATGGCCGCCAGCCGGTTGCCCGCGGCGATGTCCTGCGGACGGAACTTCTTGCCGTGCTCGAGGTAGTACCAGACGAAGTACTGGGTGAGCGTCCAGTCGGCGCCGTAGCCCCGCATCGCGGTCTGCCACATGTGCCGGTGGGTGTCGATCATCCCCGGCATCACGATGCCGCCGCGTGCGTCGATCTCGTACGTGCCTGGCGGGACCTCCAGCGCGGGTCCGACCGCGGCGATCCGGTCGCCCGTGACCAGGACGTCGGCGTCGGTCAGGACGGTGTGGGCGTCGTCCATGGTCAGGACCGTGCCGCCGCGCAGGACGACCGGCTGGTCGCCGAACGGCACCACGACCTCGCTGTCGGGGTGGGACACAGTGGCCTCCAGAAGTCGCCGGGCTCAACGGACGCCTGTCCGTATGACGGTCGCGCGCGGCACCGCGGTCACCTTGGAGTGGCCTGGACCGCACTGTCAAGGGTCGTCAGCGGGGGAGCTCAGCGTCGTTGGCGACCTTGACAGGGCGGAACGGCGCTGCCGAGACTGCGGGCACCGATGCGGACACGTGTCCGCTCTCGACGTCGAGGAGTTCGGGACCCCATGACCGACCTCAGCAAGGTCCCCGGAGCCGGCCGGGGCAGCGGCCCGCTGGCCGGTCTGCTCGTCGCCGACTTCTCCCGCGTCCTCGCCGGGCCCTACGCGACCATGCTGCTGGCCGACTTGGGCGCCGAGGTCGTCAAGGTCGAGGGGCCGGCCGGTGACGACACCCGGTCGTGGCAGCCGCCGGTGCGCAAGGGCATCGCCACGTACTACCTCGGCGTCAACCGCAACAAGCGGTCGGTCACGCTGGACCTCACGGACCCCGACGACCTCGCGGCCGCCCGCGAGCTGGCCCGTCGTGCCGACGTGCTCGTCGAGAACTTCAAACCCGGCGGCCTGGCCCGCTTCGGCCTCGACCACGCCACCGTGTCGGACACCAACCCCGGCATCGTGTACGCCTCGATCAGCGGCTTCGGCAGCCAGCCGGGCGGCGCGTCGCTGCCCGGCTACGACCTCATCGTGCAGGCGATCTCGGGCCTGATGAGCCTCACCGGCGACCCGGACGGCGAGCCGTTCCGCGCCGGCATCTCGGTGTTCGACGTGATGGCCGGCCTGCACGCCACCATCGGCGTCCTCTCGGCCCTGAACCTCCGGCACGAGACCGGCCGTGGTCAGCACGTCGAGGTCAACCTGCTGGCCTCGGCGCTGTCCGGGCTGGTCAACCACGCCAGTGCCTGGGTCGCCGGCGGCGTCGTCCCGTTCCGGATGGGCAACAGCCACCCGAGCCTGTTCCCCTACGAGCCACTGCCCTGCGCCGACGGGGACCTCATCGTCACGGCGGGCAACAACGGGCAGTTCCGCAGGCTCGTCGAGGTGCTCGGCGTACCGGAGCTGGCCGACGACCCGCGCTTCAGCCGCAACGAGGACCGGACGGCCAACCGCGACGAGCTCCGGCCGCTGCTGGTCGAGCGGCTGCGCACCCGCACCAAGCTCGAGTGGTTCCGCGACATCATCGCCGCCGGCGTGCCCTGCGGACCGATCAACACCGTGGACCAGGGCGTCGCCTTCGCCGAGGAGGTGGGGCTCGACCCGGTGGTGACCGTGGGGGAGGGCGCTGCCGCCGTCCCGTCGGTGCGCAACCCGATCCGGTTCTCCGAGACCCCGGCCGATTACCGCCTGCCCCCACCCGGCCTGGACGAGCACGGCGAGGAGATCCGCCGCTGGCTGACGACCCCCGAGGAGGACGGCCGATGAGCGCCGAGCGCCCCGAGTACCCGACGGCGCTGGGCGCCTCCAGCCGCGACAGCATCACCCTGCTCGGCACCGACCTCGCCCGCGACGTGATGGGGGAGGTCGGCTTCGGCGAGCTCGCCTTCTGGCTGGCCACCCAGCGCCGCCCCACGCGCAGGGAGACCCGGGTGTTCGAGGCCGTGCTCGCGGCGCTGGCCGACCACGGCTTCACCCCGACGGCGATCGTCGCCCGGCTGACCCACCTGTCGGCCCCGGACTCGGTGCAGGGGGCGCTCGCCGCCGGCCTGCTCGGCGGCGGCTCCCGCTTCCTGGGCGTCACCGAGGACTGCGGTCGCTTCCTGCACGACGTCCTGACCGGGGTGGACGGCATCCTGCCCACCGACGACGCCGGCTGGGACGCCCTGGCGCTGGAGACGGTGAGCGCGCAGCGCGCGGCGCGCCGCTTCGTCCCGGGCCTCGGTCACCACGTGCACAAGGACGGCGACCCGCGGACCCCGCGGCTGTTCCAGATCGCCGCCGAGGAGGGGCTCCACGGACCCCACCTGTCGCTGTTCGCCGCCATCGGCCGGGTCCACTCCCAGGTGCTGGGCAGGACCCTGCCGCTCAACGGTGCCGGGGTCTGCGGCGCGGCGCTGGCCGACCTCGGGCTGCCGCTGGAGCTGCTGCGCGGCTTCGCGCTGCTCGCGCGCACCGCCGGGCTGATCGGGCAGCTGGCCGAGGAGCTGCGGCACCCGGTCGCCAACGAGGTCTTCCTCTCCGTCGACCTCAACAACCGGTCCGTCCCCCCGGACCCCTACGTCCCGGACCCGCTCCCGGGCACTGACGCCAACGGAGGTCGTCATGGCTGAACTGGCCGCGGTCATCGCGTCCACGCACCACCCGTTCTACTACCGGGCGAGCACGTCGACCGGTGCCGACCGGCCGCCGTTCGCCGACGAGTGGGTGGCCAAGATCGAGCGGTTCCGCGAGACGCTCACCGTCGCCGAGCCCGACGTCCTGGTGATGGTCGGCAGCGACCACTTCCACCAACTGTGGCTGGACAACATGCCGCAGTTCCTGGTGGGCAAGGCGCCGTTCTTCGACGCCAACTTCTACAACGAGGAGCGCGAGTTCGGACTGCCCCGCATGCTGCTGCGGGGCGAGGAGGAGCTCGCCGCCCACCTGCTGCGCGACGGCCTGGACCGCGGGTTCGACCTGGCCTTCAGCAACGAGCTGCGGATCGACCACAGCATCACGTGCCCGATCATCACGCTGCGCCCGCGGGCCGACCTGCCGATCGTGCCGGTCTACACGAACATCTTCGCCCCGCCGCTGCCGCAGCCGAGGCGGTTCGTCCAGCTCGGGCAGGCGATCCGGGACATGGTCGAGTCCTGGGACAGCGACAAGCGCGTCGCGGTGATCGGCACCGGGCACCTGTCGCTGGAGCTCGGCGGGCCCCGCCAGTTCGGCGAGCACGGCCCCGACCCGGAGTTCGACCGCAAGGCCGTGGAGTGGATCGCCAGCGGTGACCTCGAGGGCTGCCTGGCGGAGGTCAGCCTGGACAGCCTGCACGCCCCGGGGAACGCCACCCACGGCTTCATGGACTTCATGCTGATGATGGGCGTGGCCGGCGAGGGGCAGAAGGCCGACCACGTCGACACCCTCGACCTGTTCCACACCATGGAGGCCTACTTCACCTGGTACCCGAACGGCGCGCCCCAGGCGCCCGGCGTCGCGACGGGGGTGGCCCGGTGAGCAGGTACCTGCTGGACAAGTTCCTCTACACCGTCGACCGCGACCCCGAGCTGGTCGAGCGCTACCGCGAGGACCCGACGGGCACGGTGGCGTGGTGGGAGGCCGAGATGGCCAACCGGATCCTCAACTGCGTCGACGTCGAGCGGTCCACCTGGCTGTCGTTCACCGAGGACGAGCGGCGTGCCCTGCGCGAGCACGACCACGTGGCGCTGTTCCAGATGGGCGCGCACCCGTTCCTGACGCTCACGCTGTTCATCGCGATGTTCGAGCGCGACCACGGCCCGCTGGAGTACCAGAAGGCCTACGGCAGGGCGATGCACCACATCTCCCTGCCCTATCCCGACATCGCCACCTGATGGAGGACCCCACTGCCCCGCACCCCTCGCACGCTCGCGGTGGGTCCCTGCAGCGGGGCCACTCGTACGCCGCCGTCCTGCACACCCCGGGCGAGCCGCCGACGTACGGCCCGCACCCCGACCCCGTCCCCGCCGCCGGGCAGACGCTGGTCCGGGTGACGGCCGCGCCGGTGGTGCCCCTGGACCTGCTCTGCGCCTCCGGGACGTCGTACTTCGGGCGCCCGGCCGTGCCCTACGTGCCCGGGGTGCAGGGCGTCGGCGTGGTGGAGGCGTCCGCCGTCCACCCGGCCGGCAGCCGCGTCTGGTTCGCCACCTCCGCCGGCATGGCACCCGGCGACGGCAGCCAGGCCGAGCGCTGCGCCGTCCCCGACGGCGATGTCGTCCCGCTCGACGCCGACCTCCCCGACCCGGCGGTGGCCGCGATCGGCCTGTCGGGGGTGGCGGCGTGGATGGCGCTGACCTGGCGGGGACAGCTGCGGCCGGGGGAGCGGGTCGTGGTGCTCGGCGCCGGGGGAGCCGTCGGGCAGGCCGCCGTCGGCGCGGCCCGGGCGCTCGGCGCGGCACGGGTGGTCGCCGTGTGCCGGCCGGGGGCGTCCGCCGAGCGGGCCGCGCGGGCCGGCGCCGACGAGGTCGTCCTCCTCACCGGGGGCGTCGACGAGCTGGCGGCGCGGCTGGCGGAGGCCACCGGCGGGCGCGCCGACGTCGTGGTCGACCCCGTGTTCGGCGCCGCGGCGACGGCCGCGTCGCGGGTGCTGGCGGCGGGCGGCCGGCTGGTCAACCTCGGCGGGGCGTCGGGCGACACCGCGGAGTTCTCCTCTGCCACCCTGCGCAGCCGCAGCGCCTCGGTGCTCGGCTACACCAACAACGCGCTCACCGGGGAGCAGCGGTCCACCGCGCTCGCCGCCGTGCTCGCCTGCGCCGCCGCCGGGCAGCTGGCGGTCGACCACGACGTCCTGCCGCTGTCCCGGGCGGCCGAGGGCTGGGACCGCACCGCGAGCGGCGGACGCCGCGTCGTGCTCGTGCCCGGCAGCTGATCAGCCGGGTCTACGGCAGACCAGGACGAGGGTGCCGGGGACCAGCGCCCCGCGGGCCGGGGACCACTGGCCCCACTGCTGCGTGCGGCCCGGCGTCCACTCCGGCTCGACCAGGTCCTCGAGGACGAGCCCCGCGCCCACGACGGCGCGCACCCAGTCGCCGACCGTGCGGTGGTGCTCGACGTACACGGTGCGGCCGTCCTCGTCGGTCTCCACGTACGGCGTCCGGTCGAAGTAGGAGGAGACGACCCGCAGGTCCCCGGGGTCGGGGGAGTCCGGCAGCGGCCAGCGGAACGGGTGGTTCACCGACGCGACGAACCGCCCGCCGGGCCGCAGCACCCGCCCCACCTCGGCGAGCGCCCCCTCGACGTCCGCCACGAACGGCAGCCCACCGAACGCCGAGCAGGCCAGGTCCACGCTCCCGGTCGCCAGCGGCAGCGCCCCGACGTCGGCCTGCAGCAGCGGGACGTCGATGCCGGTGGCCCGGTTCAGCTCGGCGGCCCGGGCCAACATCCCGCCGGAGAGGTCGAGCGCGACGGCGTCCGCCCCCTCTCGGCGCAGCCAGCGCGCGCACGGCGCGGACCCGCAGCCGACCTCGACCACCCGGCGGCCGGCGACGTCGCCGAGCAGGTGCGCCTCGGACTCGCGCAGCCCCTCGGGACACCACAGGAAGTCGACGTCGCCGAGGTCGCTGCCGTGCTCGGCGAGGTAGGCCGGCGCCGCGGCGTCCCACCAGCGCCGGTTGGCCCGGACCGACTCCGCCGTCCCCGCCGGACGCCGGGCGACGCCGCCGGGCGCCGGGTAGCCGTCGTCGGCGAGGGGGAGGTCGGGCGGGGGCGCGGCCGGGCTGTCCATGACACGCCGATCGTGACACGCCGGAGGCCCCCGGGGAGGCGCTGCACCCAGGTGGACCGGGTGCTCCCCGGCTCCGTACCATGGGGAATGCGCCAGAGGTCTGTCGGTGCTGAACCCACCAGGGGATCGGCGCGCGCCGGCTCTCCCCGCTCCCCGCGGTCACCCGGCCGCGGGTCGTTCTGTCCCTACGCACCCCCCGTCCGGAGCACTCGACCACATGACCTCCACCCAGGTCCGTCCTAACAGCACCCCCCAGGTCGCCGTCAACGACATCGGCACCGCCGAGGACTTCCTCGCGGCCATCGACCAGACGATCAAGTACTTCAACGACGGCGACATCGTCGAAGGCGTCATCGTCAAGGTCGACCGGGACGAGGTGCTGCTGGACATCGGCTACAAGACCGAGGGCGTCATCCCCTCGCGTGAGCTGTCCATCAAGCACGACGTCGACCCCAACGAGGTCGTCAGCGTCGGCGACGAGGTGGAAGCCCTCGTCCTCCAGAAGGAGGACAAGGAAGGCCGCCTGATCCTGTCCAAGAAGCGCGCCCAGTACGAGCGCGCCTGGGGCACGATCGAGGCGAAGAAGGAAGCCGACGAGGTCGTCACCGGCACCGTCATCGAGGTCGTCAAGGGCGGTCTCATCCTCGACATCGGCCTGCGCGGGTTCCTCCCCGCCTCGCTGGTCGAGATGCGCCGCGTCCGCGACCTGCAGCCCTACGTGGGCCGCGAGCTCGAGGCCAAGATCATCGAGCTCGACAAGAACCGCAACAACGTCGTCCTCTCCCGCCGGCAGTGGCTGGAGCAGACCCAGTCCGAGGTCCGCAGCGAGTTCCTCAACAAGCTCGCCAAGGGCCAGGTCCGCACCGGCGTCGTGTCCTCGATCGTCAACTTCGGCGCGTTCGTGGACCTGGGTGGCGTCGACGGTCTGGTGCACGTCTCCGAGCTGTCCTGGAAGCACATCGACCACCCGTCCGAGGTCGTCGAGGTCGGCCAGGAGGTCACCGTCGAGGTCCTCGACGTCGACCTGGACCGCGAGCGGGTCTCGCTGTCGCTGAAGGCGACGCAGGAGGACCCGTGGCGTCAGTTCGCCCGGACCCACCAGATCGGCCAGGTCGTGCCCGGCAAGGTCACCAAGCTGGTGCCCTTCGGTGCGTTCGTCCGCGTCGACGAGGGCATCGAGGGTCTGGTGCACATCTCCGAGCTGGCCGAGCGGCACGTCGAGATCCCCGAGCAGGTCGTGCAGGTCGGCGATGAGATCCTGGTCAAGGTCATCGACATCGACCTCGACCGGCGCCGCATCTCGCTGTCGCTCAAGCAGGCCAACGAGGGCGTCATCGGCGACGAGGAGCAGTTCGACCCGGCCGCCTACGGCATGGCCGCGTCGTACGACGAGCAGGGCAACTACATCTACCCCGAGGGCTTCGACCCGGAGACGGGCGAGTGGCTCGAGGGCTACGAGGAGGCCCGCGAGACCTGGGAGCGGCAGTACGCCGAGGCCCAGGCCCGCTTCGAGGCGCACCGCAAGCAGATCGCCGCGGCCCGCGAGGCCGACGCCGAGGCTGCGGCCGGTGGCAACTACTCCAGCGGTGACACCGAGGCCACGGACACCTCGGGCGGCACCCTCGCCAGCGACGAGGCGCTCGCGGCGCTGCGGGCCAAGCTCGCCGGCGGCGAGTGACCCCCGCTCAGCGAGGCTGAGCAGCTCCACCTGAGGCCGAGGCCCGGGACCCCGCGGGGTCCCGGGCCTCGGTCGTCCCTCCCATCCCCGAAGAGGGACGCTGTTCCGTCCCGGGCCCCGCCCTCGGCTAGGGAGGGCGGGAGGACGGCGGCTCTCACGCACAGGGCCGCGAGCCGGGCGACGTGCTGGAACGGTTACCCTCCAGGGTCCCGCGCCGAGCCTGCCAGGCGTGGGGGGAGGGTGGCCCGCCTTCAGAGGCTGAGGATGATCGCGAACGCGGTGCGGGGGCGGCCGCCGGAGTTCGCGAGGAACTGCCAGGTGTGCCGGCCCGCCGGTGCGGCCGCCGACAGCCAGCGCAGGAAGGCGTTGCGCGGACGGACGGCACCGTTGCGTTCCAGCCGCTCGCGCACCATCGGCAGGTCCGTGCAGCGCACGCCCGTGGGGCGGTCGAGCCGGTGCCGACCGGGGCCGCGCCGGGCGGCGGCGGGGGTCGACGAGGGGGCGGCGTGCGCGGGACGGGACATGGTCGGTTCTGCCTCTCTGGGCGTGGGGAGATCGCCGGGGAGAGAGTTGCCCACGGGACACCTGTGACTGGAGCGACGCGCCGGGCAGGGCGGGCGGGTGTTACCCGTCCGTGACCGTCTCCCCGCCGGCGGCTACTGTCCGTGCGTGCTGCGGATCGGGCTGACCGGCGGGATCGGATCGGGCAAGAGCACGGTGGCCGGCCTGCTCGCCGCCCGCGGGGCGCGCATCGTGGACGCCGACCGCATCGCCCGCGAGGTCGTCGAGCCGGGGACGCCGGGCCTGGAGGCCGTCGTCGCGGCGTTCGGGCGTGGTGTGCTGACCCCCGAGGGCGCGCTCGACCGGCCGGCCCTCGCCGCCGTGGTGTTCGCCGACCCCGACGCCCGCCGTCGGCTCGACGGCATCGTGCACCCGCTGGTGCGGGCCCGCGCCGCCGAGGTGGTCGCCGCGGCGCCCCCGGACGCCGTGGTGGTGCAGGACGTGCCACTGCTCGTGGAGACCGGCCAGGCCGCCTCCTACGACCTGGTGCTCGTCGTCGAGGCCGACCTGGACACCCGGGTGCGTCGACTGGTCGGCCGGGGACTGTCCGAGGAGGACGCCCGCGCCCGGATCGCGGCCCAGGCCACCGACGAGCAGCGGCGTGCGGTGGCCGACGTCGTGCTGGACAACAGCCGCACCGTCGAGGACCTGGAGGCGCAGGTCGAGCGCTTCTGGTCCGAGCGGGTGGCCCCCGCACTCGGCTGACAGCACACTCGCGGCGTGCCCGCCGACCCGCCCGACCCACTGGACCACGATGCCGAGCCGGCGTGAGCACGGGTCCGTGGTGGACGTCGCGGCCGGCCGGTCACCGACCTCGCGAGACGGCGAGAGGCCCGAGTCCACCGGACCCGGGCCTCTCGGTGCTGTGGGCGATACTGGGTTCGAACCAGTGACCTCTACCGTGTCAAGGTAGCGCTCTACCACTGAGCCAATCGCCCGATCCGGCCTGCGGCCGGTCCGCTCCACCGATCTCGGCGGAGGCCGAGGTGGAGACGGGATTTGAACCCGTGTAGACGGCTTTGCAGGCCGTTGCCTCGCCTCTCGGCCACTCCACCGCACGCAGGCACCGATCTGACGACCGGAGCCCGAGGTTCCGAGCGGACGACGGGATTCGAACCCGCGACCCTCACCTTGGCAAGGTGATGCTCTACCAACTGAGCCACGTCCGCGTTGCTGTCTTGCAGGGAGAACCATACCCGACCCGCGGAGGGGGTCTCGCAGGGGGTCCCCCCGCGGGGTCACCGACCCGTCGGGTCGGCGCCGCCGTTGGACAGCAGGGCGGCCAGTTCGCTGTCCACCTCGAGCACCGAGGACTCCTCGCCGAACGGCACGACGCTCGCGGTCAGCTGGAGGAAGCCGGCGACCGTGCCGCGGGACACCTCGAACAGCGCCTCGCCCGAGGGGGCGCGCAGGTGGAGGAAGAGGACGTCGCCCGACGTCCGGGACGGCCACAGCCGCACGTCGCCCTCGCCCGCGGGCCGGTCGAGGCCGGTCTGCAGCAGGTCGCGGCCCACGAGCCAGGAGATGCCGTCCTCCTCCGCGCCGTCGCCGAAGGTGATCCGCACGGCGAACGGGTCGCTGATCTCGTAGCTGAACAACGCCGGGACCTCGGTCCACGACTGCGGACCGACAAGGTGGAGCGTCGTCGGGCACGTGTACCCAGGCGTGGCGCGGTTGATCATGTCTGGAACAACGACCTTCCCTGACGGACGTGACGCCCGGACGATCTCCGCGCGTGTCGCTCCTCTGTGTGCCCCCTCCGGGCACGCCTGAACCGCGTCGCCCGCCTGTCGCGAAGACCGCGTGTGACGATGGAGCTCGTGAGCAGTCCGGGACGGCGTGTCGGGGACGGCCCGGCAGGCGCCGACCTCCTCGTGCGCATGCGCGCGGGCGACCGGAGTGCCGTGGACGAGCTCTACGACAGGTACAGCCGGCCGGCCTTCGCGCTCGCGCGGCGCATCCTCGCCGACGACGTCCTGGCCGAGGAGGTGGTGCAGGACGTGTTCCTCACCGTCTGGCGCGACCCGGCGGCCTTCGACACCGCGCGGGGCTCCTTCCCCTCCTGGCTGTTGGCGATGGTCCACCACAAGGCCGTCGACGCCGTCCGCCGGGAGGAGTCGCACCGCCGCCGACAGACCCGGGCCGAGGACGACCTGGCGCTGTCGACGCCGACGTCGTCCCGGGACGTCGAGGACGAGGCGTGGAGCCGGGTGGTGTCCGAGCAGGTGCGGGACGCGCTGGGCGCTCTGCCGGCCCCTCAGCGGGAGGCGCTGACCCTGGCCTACTACGGCGGTTACACACAGCGGGAGGTCGCCGCGTTGACGAGCACGCCGCTGGGCACGGTCAAGACCCGGATGCTCGCCGGCATGCGCCGGCTCCGCGAGGAGCTCGGCGGCGAGGGCGTCACCCCGGGCGGCGCCCTCGGCGAGTCCGCGCCGGCCGACGGGACGAGCCGGTGACCGGCCCCCGGGACCCCCGCCGCGGGGAGCACGAGACCCTCGACGAGCTCGCCGTCGGCTGGGCGCTGCACGCCCTCGAGCCGGAGGACGAGGAGCGCTTCGCGGCCCACCTGCCGACCTGCCCGCGGTGCCGGCAGACGGTGCGCGAGACCGCCGACGTCATGGGCGCCCTGGCCGGCGACCTGCCCCCGGTCGACCCCCCGGAGCGGCTGCGCGAGCGGCTGCACGCCGCGGTGGAGGACACCGAGCAGCTGCCCCGCCCGGCGCGGGGGGACGAGCGGACGCGGCTGGCCCCGTCCGCGGTTCCCGACCGCCCGGCTCCCGTGTACCGGTTCGAGCCCCCGGCGAGTGGTGCGCACCGGGCGTCGTTCCCCGTCGACGCGGGGGACCCGCGGTCCAGCTGGCGTCGGGTGATGCCCAACGCCTTCGTGGCGGCCGCGGTCGCGGCGATCCTCGCGCTCGGCACCTGGAACGTGGTGCTCAGCTCGGCCCGCGAGGAGGCCCAGGCCGCCGTCGCCGAGCAGGCCGAGCTGGTCGACGCCCTGCTGACCCCGGGCCAGGCCACGATCGCGCCGCTGACCGCCGACGGCGCGACGGTCGCCACGGTCGTGGCGCGCGAGGGGCAGGTGCAGGTGGTCACCCAGGGACTGAGGCCCAACGACGTCCAGGACCAGACGTACGTGGTGTGGGGGACCGGTGCCGGCGGGGCCGCGCCGCTGGGCACCTTCGACGTCACGTCCCCGCAACCGGCTCTGCGGACCGTAGTCTCAGGGCCGTCCGGGCTGGACGCCTACACCGGCTACGCGGTGAGCCTCGAGCCCGGGCGCTCGGCTCCGCCGGAGCCCAGCGACATCGTGGCTTCGGGGGAGGTGCCCAGCTGAGCGGTCCGGAGACGGTGGCCCCCTCCGGCGCCGGACAGCCGGGAACCCCGGCGTCCGGTGCGCGGCGGGCCCACGCGGCCGGGGAGGCCCACCGCAGCCTGCGGGAGCGCGTCGCGGCCACGCACTGGCGGCGGCGTCTGGCGGCTCGCCGTCCCCTCGACCACGGCTACCGCCTGGTCGTGGGCGCGGTCGGCAGCGTCGTCGTGGCGTTCGGCCTGGTCACCATCCCGCTGCCCGGGCCGGGCTGGCTCACCGTCATCGCCGGGCTCTTCCTGCTCGCCACCGAGTTCATGTGGGCCGAGCGGCTGCTGGACTTCACCCGCCGGCACGTCCGGGCGTGGACCGAGTGGCTGGGGCGGCAACGGGCGTGGGTGCGGGTCGCCGTCGCGCTGGCGACCGCGGCCTTCGTCTACGGCGTCCTGGTCGTCGTGCTGCACGTCATGGGCGTTCCGGCCTGGATGCCGGGGTGGGTGCCACTCTGGCGCTGAGCGTCTGGCAGAATGGCTGCCGCAGGGGCGATTGGCTCAGTGGTAGAGCGCTTCGTTCACACCGAAGAGGTCACTGGTTCGAACCCAGTATCGCCCACCGGCAGGAGAGGCCCGGGTCCGTCGGACCCGGGCCTCTCTCGTCCCGGGGGGGTCAGGCGGTCCCCACGGCCGGGCCGTAGGTCAGGTGGGCCACCCCGTTGCTCAGGCGCTCCACGTCGAGCAGTGACATCCTCTGCGCGCTGCCCTCGGGGAAGAGCCGGGTGCCGCTGCCGACGGCCAGCGGGTAGACGTACAGGTGCAGCTCGTCGATCAGGCCGTCGGCCAGCAGGGCCCGCACGAGCGTCGCGCTGCCGCTGGCGTAGAGGTCCCCCTGCTCCTTGAGCTCGCGGATCCGGCCGGCGTCGTAGCCGCCGATCGCGGTGGAGTTGCGCCACACCGACTCCGCGTCGGTGAGGGTCGAGGAGACGACGTACTTGGGGGTGTCGTTGAAGAACGGCGCACCCTCGTCGTCCTCGGCGGTCCGCGTCGACCAGGCCGGCGCGAACATCTCGAAGGTGGTGCGGCCCAGCAGGATGCCCTCCGCCGGGGCGGTGATCGCCCCGATCGAGGCGGCCAGGTCGTCGGGGAACCCGTAGTCCACGGTCCACATCGGTGCGTCGACGACCCCGTCGACGGTGGTGAACTCGTGCACCCTGATCGCGCCCATGTCTGCTCCTCCGTGTGTCCTGCGGCCCGGCTGTGGCGGTCGCCGCGGGGGCCGGTGGTCCGCGTCGTCGAGGAGACCCTGGCCGACCCGGTTCCTCATCGGTGGGCAGCGCGCCGTCTCGGCACGATCCGACGGTGCCCGACGACGAGCAAGTGCCCGACGGCCCGGCCGGGCCCGGACCCGTACCCCCTGCGCGCCGTGGTCGAGCTCGACCTGGCGCTCGGCACCGACGTGACCGTCGACGCGGCGCACGCGGTGGTCTCCGAGATGGCCGACCGGGCCTGCGGGCGCGGGTGGCAGCGCTGCTACGGCGAGGCTCTGACCGCCGAGGGCGTCGACGGAACGGCACGCGGGCGCACCGAGGGGGACCATGGGTGCGGTGTCCCGCCGCCGGCCGCCCGCCCCGCCCGTGCCGGTCCGACCGCGCCAGCCGGGGCGCGCCGAACGGCTGACCGAGGTCCTCGAGCGGGACGGCGACACCTGCATCTGGTGCGGCCGGGTCCTCGGCGGGCTCGTCCCGCCGACCACCGAGCACGTCGTCCCCCGGCTCAAGGGCGGCCCGTCGTGGCTGGCCAACGAGGTCGCCGCGTGCCGCCGCTGCAACGCCGAGCGCGGCCACCGGGCGCCGGTCGACTGGCTGGAGGAGTGCGAGCGCCGCGGCTGGCAGCCCGACGCCGACCGGCTGGCCCGGGCGCTGGACGCGCTGCAGGCGGCCATCGACCGCGAGGGCGGCCAGCGCCGGGCGCGGCCCTACCTCGACGCGCAGCGGCGCCGCCTGCGCCGGCGACCGCCCTCCCTGGGGGGAGGACGTACGGTCGCCTCGTGACCGGTGCTGGCAGCGTGGTGCAGGTGAGCGTCTACCCGGTGAAGAGCCTCGGCGGGCGGACCGTCCGGGAGGCCGAGGTGGGGCCGGCGGGCCTGGTCGGCGACCGCGCGTGGTCCGTCGTCGACGCCACGACGGGGGAGCGGGTGACGGTCAAGAGCACCCCGCAGATGGCCGAGGTCGTCGCCACCGGGGACGACGAGGCCGACACGATCACGCTGACCGAGGTGCTGGGCCGGCCGGTGCGCCTGCAGCGGTCCGGGCAGCCGCAGGTGGACGCCGCCGCGGTGCACCTGGTCAGCCGCGGGGCGATCGCGCGCGCCGACGCCGGCGACGTCCCGGAGGGCTGCTCGACCGACGACCCGCGTGCCAACCTGCTCCTCGACCTGCCCGAGGGCGAGGACGAGCGGTCGTGGGTCGGGCGCACCGTGCGCATCGGCGAGGTCGAGGTCGCCATCACCCGCACCCCCAGGCACTGCCTGGGCGTGTACGCCGAGGTCCGGCGGCCGGGGAGGGTGCGGGTCGGCGACCGCGTCGAGGTGCTGCCCGGCTGAGCCCGGCGGGCGTCGCCCGGGGGGACGGGCACCGCGCACTAGGCTCGGGAGTGCCCGTCCGACGACCCCCGCAGGAGCTCCCGTGCCAGCCGCGCCCACCCTCGCCGCCACCGCCCCGATCCGGGTGCCGGCCGGGACGACGGCCCAGGACGCGCTGAGGGCGGCCGGGATCCCGCTCAAGGGCCCCGACGGCGCGGTCGTCGTCCGGGACCTGGCGACCGGTGACCTCAGGGACCTCGCCTGGACCCCCGAGGCCGACGCCGAGGTCGAGCCGGTGCCCGCCGCCAGCCCCGAAGGGCGGGCGGTGATCCGGCACTCGACCGCGCACGTGCTGGCCCAGGCCGTGCAGGACCTGTTCCCGGGCACCCGGCTGGGCATCGGCCCGCCGGTGGAGAACGGCTTCTACTACGACTTCGCCCCCGAGCGGCCCTTCACGCCCGAAGACCTCAAGGCCCTCGAGAAGCGGATGCAGGAGATCGTCAAGGCCGGCCAGTACTTCTCCCGCCGCGAGATCAGCGACGCCGACGCGCAGGCCGAGCTCGCGCACGAGCCGTTCAAGCTGGAGCTGATCGGCCTCAAGGGCGGTGTCTCCGACCCCGCCGGCGAGGCCGCGGAGGGTGCCGACGACGGTGCATCGGTGGAGGTCGGCGGCGCGCAGCTGACCATGTACGACAACCGGGACGCCCGCACCGGCGACCTGGTGTGGACCGACCTGTGCCGCGGTCCGCACCTGCCGCGCACCTCCAACATCCCGGCCTTCTCCCTCACCCGGTCGGCGGCCGCCTACTGGCGGGGCAGCGAGAAGAACCCGCAGCTGCAGCGGGTCTACGGCACCGCGTGGGAGAGCAGGGAGGCGCACAAGGCCTACCTGGAGCAGCTCGCCGAGGCCGAGCGCCGCGACCACCGGCGCCTGGGCGTGGAGCTGGACCTGTTCAGCTTCCCCGACGAGATCGGCTCCGGCCTGGCCGTCTTCCACCCCAAGGGCGGCGTGGTCAAGCGGGAGATGGAGGACTACGTCCGCCGGCGGCACATCGAGGAGGGCTTCGACTACGTCGGCACCCCGCACATCACCAAGCGCGGGCTGTTCGAGACCTCCGGGCACCTGCCGTACTACGCCGACACCATGTTCCCGCCGATGGAGCTGGAGAACAGCGAGTACTACCTCAAGGCCATGAACTGCCCGATGCACAACCTGATCTTCAGGTCGCGCGGGCGGTCCTACCGCGAGCTGCCGCTGCGCTTCTTCGAGTTCGGCTCGGTCTACCGCTACGAGAAGTCCGGCGTCGTCCACGGCCTGACCCGGGTGCGCGGGCTGACCCAGGACGACTCGCACAGCTACGTGACCCCGGAGCAGGCGCCCGGCGAGATCCGGCACCTGCTGACCTTCGTGCTGGGCCTGCTGAGCGACTTCGGGCTGACCGACTACCACCTGGAGCTGTCCACCCGCGGGGACTCCGAGAAGTTCATCGGGTCGGACGAGGAGTGGGCGGTGGCCACCGCGGTGCTCGAGGAGGCGGCGCGCGAGACCGGCCTGGAGCTGGTGCCCGACCCCGGCGGCGCGGCGTTCTACGGCCCGAAGATCTCCGTGCAGGCGCGCGACGCCATCGGCCGGACCTGGCAGATGTCGACCATCCAGTACGACTTCAACCAGCCGGCCCGCTTCGGCCTGGAGTACACGACCGCCGACGGCTCCCGGCAGCAGCCGGTGATGATCCACTCGGCGAAGTTCGGCTCGATCGAGCGCTTCTTCGGCGTCCTCACCGAGCACTACGCCGGCGCCTTCCCCGCGTGGCTCGCGCCGGTGCAGGTGACCGGCATCCCGGTCACCGACGAGCAGGTGCCCTACCTGCGCGACGTCGCGCTGCAGCTGCGCGCCCGCGGCATCCGGGTGGAGATCGACGACTCCGACGACCGGATGCAGAAGAAGATCCGCACCGCCAGCAAGCAGAAGGTGCCCTTCGTGCTCATCGCCGGGGCGACCGACGCCGAGGCCGGCGCGGTCTCCTTCCGCTTCCGCGACGGCAGCCAGCACAACGGCGTCCCCGTCGAGAAGGCGGTCGCCGCGATCGCCGAGTGGGTCGACGGCCGGGCCAACACCGACCCCACCGCCGAGGCGCTGGTGGCCGGATGAGCACCGACTCGCAGGAGACCTCCCCGGTCGCCGTCCCCAGCGACGACGACGGTCCGACGGCGGTCTTCGAACACCTGTGGACGCCGTACCGGATGGCCTACATCCGCGGGGAGGGCAAGCCCACGGGCGCCCACGACTGCCCGTTCTGCCTCATCCCGCAGATGGACGACGAGGAGGGGCTGGTCGTCGCGCGCGGCGAGACCGTCTTCGCCGTCCTCAACCTGTACCCGTACAACGCCGGCCACCTGATGCTGGTGCCGTACCGGCACGTGCCCGACTACACCGACCTCACGCCCACCGAGGTCGCCGAGCTGGGCGAGTTCACCCAGACGGCCATGCGGGTGGTGCGCGCGGTGACCGGGGCGCACGGGTTCAACATCGGGATGAACCAGGGCTCGGTCGCCGGCGCCGGGATCGCCGACCACCTGCACCAGCACGCCGTGCCGCGCTGGGGCGGGGACACCAACTTCATGCCGGTCATCGGCCTGACCCGCGTGCTGCCGCAGGTGCTGCGCGAGACCCGGGCACTGCTCGCACGGCACTGGCCGGACGGCCGGCCCACCCCGGGGACCTGAGGTGCTCGGCGTCAACGCCCGCGCGGCGGTGGGCCGCTTCTGGGCACCGGTCGTGGCGCGGCTGGCCCGGGCCGGGGTCACCCCGGACACGGTCACGCTCGTCGGCACGCTCGGGGCGATCGCCGGCGCGGCCGGGCTGATCGCGACCGGGCACCTGTTCTGGGGCGCGTTCACCGTCACCGTCTTCGTCCTGCTCGACATGCTCGACGGCGCACTCGCGCGGGCCCGTGGCGGCGGCTCGGTGTTCGGCGCGGTGCTGGACTCCACCGGCGACCGCGCGGCCGACGCCGCGATCTTCGGCGCGCTGGTCTGGTGGTTCTCCGGGGCCGGCGACAACCGGCTCATCGTGCTGCTGGCGCTGCTGTGCCTGGTGCTCGGCGTGCTCACCTCCTACGTCAAGGCCCGCGCCGAGGGCATGGGGCTCCGCTGCGACGTCGGCGTCGTGGAGCGCACCGAGCGGCTGATCCTCGTGCTGGTCGGCACCGGCTTCCTGGGCCTGGGCATCCCGTACGCGCTGCACGTGGCCCTGTGGGTGCTGACCGTGGGCAGCGCCGTGACCGTGGGGCAGCGGTTCGCCGAGGTCCACCGCCAGGCCCGCGGCCGGGCGCTGCCGACCCCGCCGCCGTCCCCCTCGACCCCGCCGCCCTCGGGCCTGGTGCCGTGACCGACGCGCCCGGGACGGACGCCGCGACGGCCGGGTCGGCGGGGACGGGACCGAGGGGGACGGCGGCCGGGCTGCGGCTGGTCCCCGGCCGGCCGGGGCTGCGCGCCCGGGTCGCGGCGCAGCTGACCGACCTCGGCTACGCCGCCGGCTGGGGCGCGGTCCGGGCCCTGCCCGAGCCGGTGGCCCGCGGCGCCTTCGACGCCGCCGGCCGCTGGACCGCCGCGCGAGAGGGTCGCGGGGTGCGCCAGCTGCGCGCCAACCTGCGCGTCGCGACCGGCGGCCGGCTCGACGAGGACGCGCTGGACGAGCTGACCGCGCGGGGGGTGCGCTCCTACGCCCGCTACTGGCAGGAGGCGTTCCGGCTGCCGCGGCTGTCCCGGGAGCGGATCGTGGCCGACACCGTGAGCTCCGGCGTCGAGCACATGGAGCGGGCCCGGGCCGACGGCCGCGGCGTGGTGTTCGCGCTGCCGCACAGCGGCAACTGGGACGCCGCCGGCGTGTGGCTGGTGGACTTCCTGGGCGGGCCCTTCATGACGGTGGCCGAGCGGCTGCGGCCGGAGTCGCTCTACCGGCGGTTCCTGGAGTTCCGCGAGACGCTGGGCATGCGGGTGGTGCCGCTCACCGGGGGGCCGCGGCCGAGCTCGGCGGTGCTGCGCGAGTGGCTGGACGGTGGCGGCTGGGTCTGCCTGCTGGTCGACCGCGACCTGGGCGCCGGCGGCGTGCCGGTGGAGTTCTTCGGCCGCCGGGCGACCATGCCCGGGGGGCCGGCGCTGCTGGCGGCCCAGACCGGCGCCGCGCTGCACCCCGCGATCTGCCGGTTCACCCTCCGCGGCTGGGCCTTCGACGTCCGGCCCGAGGTGCCGGTCGGCGGGCCCGGACGGCTCCGCGACCGGGTGCCCGCCGCGATGCAGGGCGTGGCCGACGCGTTCACCGCCGGCCTCGCCGAGCGCCCCGAGGACTGGCACGTGCTCGGCCGGATCTGGGACGACGTCCCGCCCGACCCGCCTCGGACGGAGCGCGCCTGATGCGCATCGGGCTGGTCTGCCCCTACCAGTGGGACGTCCCCGGCGGGGTGCAGTACCACGTGCGCGACCTCGCCGAGACGCTGCGCGGGATGGGACACCACGTCGAGGTGCTCGCCCCGGCCGAGCGCGAGGAGTCGCTGCCCGACGAGTACGCGACGTGGGCCGGGCGCGCCGTGCCCGTCCCGTACAACGGCTCGATGGCCAGCGTCCAGTTCGGCCCGGTCAGCGCCACCCGGGTGCGCCGCTGGCTGCGCGAGGGGCACTTCGACGTCGTCCACGTGCACGACCCCGCGTCGCCGTCGCTGGGCCTGTCGGTGTGCATGATGGCCGAGGGGCCGATCGTGGCCACCTTCCACGCCGCCACGACCCGGTCCAAGACCCTGGCCGCCCTCGGTCCGCTCGTCCGGCCCTGGCTGGAGAAGATCGCCGGGCGCATCGCGGTGTCGGACTTCGCCCGCCGGGTGCAGGTCGAGCACCTCGGCGGTGACGCGGTGATCATCCCCAACGGCGTGCACGTCGCGGCGTTCGCGGAGGGTCCCTCGCTGCCCGGCCACACCCGCGGCGTCGACGGGCCGACCATCGGCTTCCTCGGCCGCTACGACGAGCCGCGCAAGGGCCTGCCGGTGCTGCTGGAGGCGATGCGCACCGTCGTCCGCCGGCACCCCGGCGCGCAGCTGCTCATCGCC
Organism: Geodermatophilus sp. URMC 65; assembly: GCF_053502545.1. Lineage (NCBI taxonomy): Bacteria > Bacillati > Actinomycetota > Actinomycetes > Geodermatophilales > Geodermatophilaceae > Geodermatophilus > Geodermatophilus sp. URMC 65. The sequence continues at coordinate 181,654 of NZ_CP199954.1, read as the reverse complement.
GGCCGCGGCGACCCCGACGCCGTCCGAGACACACTCGGCGAGGACCTCGCACCGCACGTCTCGCTGCTCGGCGAGCTCACCGAGGCGGAGAAGGGGGCGTTCCTGCGGTCGGTCGACGTGTACTGCGCGCCGAACCTGCTGGGGGAGTCCTTCGGCATCGTGCTCATCGAGGCCCTCGCCGCCGGGGCGCCGGTCGTCGCCAGCGACCTCGACGCCTTCGCCGCGGTGCTCGAGGACGGCGCCGCCGGTGTCCTGGTCCGCCGCGGCGACGCCCGCGACCTCGCCCGCGCCCTCTCCGACCTGCTGGCCGACCCCGGGCGCCGCGCGCGGCTGTCCGGGACCGGCCGCCGGGTGGCCGCCGGGTACGACTGGTCGGTGGTGGCCCGCCGGGTGCTCGCCGTCTACGAGACCGTCGTGCTGCCCGGCAGCGGCGCGGTCACCGCGACCGACGACGACCGGCTGGCCGACCTCGCCACCCTCTCGGGCAACGCACCGGCTCGGTCGGCCCTGCGTCGGTGGGTGCAGCGCTAGCCTGACCCGTCGTGACCCCCGACGTCTGGCTGCTGCTCGCCGCCGTCGTCGTCCTGCTGCTGGCCGCCTGGGTGGCGTGGACGCTCACCCGGCTGCGCCGGCTGGAGGCCCGGGTCGATCGGGCCTGGACGGCCCTGGACACCCAGCTGACGCGGCGCGCCGCCCTGGCCGCCGAGCTCGCCCGCGACCACGCGGGCGCGGTGGGGGAGGAGCGGGCCGCCCGGCTGGCGGCCTGCGTCCGCGAGGTCCGCGCGCCCCGGGCCGGCGACCGCGAGCTGGCGGAGAACGCCCTGGGCCGCGAGCTGCGCGAGCTGCCCGCCGACCTCCCCGGCGTGCCGACCGCGCTGCGGGCGGACCTCGACGGGACGGCGACCCGGCTCGGGCTGGCCCGGCGCTTCTACAACGACGCCGTCCGCGACACCGCCGCGCTGCGCACCCGCCGGCTGCCCAGCCTGCTGCGGCTGCACGCCTCCCGGCCGCTGCCGCGGTTCTTCGACATCGAGGACGACCTGCGCGAGGTCACCGGCAGCGCCGCCGGGGGCGGCCGCGCGCGCCCGTAGCATCGGGGGCCCCTCCCGACGTCCGAGACCGAGGCAGTCCCGTGGCAGAGCACAGCTCGACCGTCCCCGGCACGACCGGCACCGAGGCCGTCAAGCGCGGCATGGCCGAGCAGCTGAAGGGCGGCGTCATCATGGACGTCGTCACCCCCGAGCAGGCCCGGATCGCCGAGGACGCCGGCGCGGTCGCCGTCATGGCCCTCGAGCGGGTACCCGCCGACATCCGTGCCCAGGGCGGCATCGCGCGGATGAGCGACCCGGACATGGTCCAGAGCATCATCGGCGCGGTCTCCATCCCGGTCATGGCCAAGGCCCGCATCGGCCACTTCGTCGAGGCGCAGGTGCTGCAGAGCCTCGGGGTCGACTACATCGACGAGTCCGAGGTGCTCACCCCGGCCGACGAGGCGCACCACATCGCCAAGGGCGAGTTCACCGTGCCGTTCGTCTGCGGCGCCACCGACCTGGGTGAGGCGCTGCGGCGGGTCGCCGAGGGCGCGGCGATGATCCGCTCCAAGGGCGAGGCCGGCACCGGCAACGTGGTCGAGGCCGTGCGGCACGTGCGGGCCATCCGTGCGGGCATCCGGCGGCTGGGCGCCCTCGACGCGACCGAGCTGTTCGTCGCCGCCAAGGAGCTGCGCGCCCCGTACGACCTGGTCGCCGAGGTCGCCCGGCTGGGCAAGCTGCCGGTCGTGCTGTTCACCGCGGGTGGCATCGCCACCCCGGCCGACGCAGCGATGATGATGCAGCTGGGCGCCGAGGGCGTCTTCGTCGGCTCGGGCATCTTCAAGTCCGGCGACCCGGCGCAGCGGGCCGCGGCCATCGTGCAGGCGACCACCTTCCACGACGACCCCGACGTGATCGCCAAGGTCTCCCGCGGGCTCGGCGAGCCGATGGTGGGGATCGACGTCGCCACGCTGCCGGAGAGCGAGCGGTACGCCACCCGCGGCTGGTGAGCACGTGACCGAGCTCGCGAGGTCACGCAGGGGCGCAGCACGGCCCGGCATGTGACCGACGAGCGCCAGGGAGGAGGTCGCATGACGGCGCAGCGGGACGACGTCGAGGGCGCCCGCGCCCCCGCCGTCCCGGCGTGGGAGACCGCGTCGGGACGGCGGATCGGCGGCGTCGACGTCGCCCGCGGGCTCGCCGTCCTCGGCATGTTCGGCGCCCACCTGGGCGCCACGGGCGAGCTGGGCTGGGACCCGGGCACCTGGCGTGCGGTGGTCGACGGCCGGTCGTCGATCCTGTTCGCCACGCTGGCCGGCGTCTCCGTGGCGCTGCTCTCCGGCGGCCGGACGCCGGCCACCGGGCAGGAGCTCGCCCGGGCCCGCACGCGCGTCCTGGTCCGCGCCGCCTGGGTGTTCGCGATCGGCGGCGTCCTGGAGCTGCTCGACACCTTCGTGGCGATCATCCTGGGCGTCTACGCGGTGCTCTTCGTCCTCGCGCTGCCCTTCCTGCGCTGGCCGCCCGCGCGCCTGCTGCTCGCCGCCGGGGTCGTCGCCCTGGTCGCGCCGCCGCTCACCCTCGAGGTCGGGCAGTACGCCACCGAGCTGGACGGGGAGGGCGACGCCTTCACGTTCCTGCTGTTCACCGGCTACTACCCGGCGGCGGTCTGGCTGGCCTTCGTGCTGGTCGGGCTCGCGGTCGGCCGGTCGGACCTGGGGGCGGCCCGGGTGCGCGCGGGCCTGGTCGCCGGCGGGACCGGCGCCGCGGTGCTGGGCTACCTCGGCGGCTGGATGAGCACCCGGCAGCTCGCACCGGGGCAGGACCTGGACGGGATCGAGGCCGGGTTCGGCGCCTCCGGCTCGTGGGACCCGGCCTGGTTCGCCGGCGCCCAGCCGCACACGTCGACGCCGTTCGAGGTGGTCGGCTCCGGCGGGGTCGCGGTCGCCGTCATCGGGGTGTGCCTGGTGGTCGCCGACCTGCTGCCGCGGGTCACGTACCCGATGGCCTCGGTGGGTGCGCTGGCGCTGTCGGTCTACACCGCGCAGATCGTGGCCATCCGGCTGCTGGCGGCCGACTCCTCCGACGACTGGGGCCTGTGGGCGCGGTTCACCCTCACCGCCCTGGCGCTGGCGTCGGTGTGGCGGTGGCGCCTGGGCCGCGGCCCGTTGGAGCGGCTGCTGACCTGGAGCTCTCGGCGGGCGGCCGGGCCCTGAGCCGGGGTACGTAGCCTGGTGCCTCGTGTCGAGGAAGCCCGTCGTCGGTGTGCTGGCCCTGCAGGGAGACGTCCGGGAGCACCTCGCGACGCTGCCGGAGCTGGGTGCCGAGGCGGTGGCCGTCCGCCGTCCCGAGGAGCTGGCCGCGGTCGACGCGCTCGTCGTCCCCGGCGGGGAGTCGACGACGATGGCCACGCTGGCCGCGCGGTCCGGCCTGCTCGAACCGCTGCGCGCAGCGGTGGCCGGCGGGCTGCCGGTCTACGGTTCCTGCGCCGGGATGATCATGCTGGCCGACCGGCTGGTGGACGCCCCGCCCGACCAGGTCACCGTCGGCGGGCTGGACGTCACGGTGCGGCGCAACGCCTTCGGCCGGCAGGTCGACTCCTTCGAGTCGCAGGTGGAGGTCGAGGGCGTGCCCGGCGGACCGGTGCACGCGGTCTTCATCCGGGCGCCGTGGGTCGAGGAGGCGGGGGAGGGCGTGCAGGTCCTCGGCCGGATCGTCGGGGGAGCCGCCGACGGTAGGATCGTCGCGGTCCGCCAGGGGAACCTGGTGGCCACCAGCTTCCACCCCGAACTCACCGGGGACCGCCGGGTGCACGCGCTGTTCGTCGACATCGTCCGCCGCCACCTGGCCGAGAGGGCCGGCGTCGGCGCCGGGAACGAGGAGGACTCATGAGCGGCCACTCCAAGTGGGCGACGACGAAGCACAAGAAGGCCGGCATCGACGCCAAGCGTGGCAAGCTCTTCGCCAAGCTGATCAAGAACATCGAGGTCGCGGCGCGCACCGGCGGCGGTGACCCGGCGGGCAACCCGACGCTGTTCGACGCCATCCAGAAGGCGAAGAAGAGCTCGGTGCCGAACGACAACATCGACCGCGCGGTGAAGCGCGGTGCCGGTCTCGAGGCCGGTGGCGTCGACTACCAGACGATCACCTACGAGGGCTACGCCGCCGGCGGTGTCGCCGTCCTCGTCGAGTGCCTGACCGACAACAAGAACCGGTCGGCCATGGAGGTCCGCACGGCGATGACCCGCAACGGCGGGTCGATGGCCGACCCCGGCTCGGTCTCCTACCTGTTCTCCCGCAAGGGCGTCGTGGTGGTGCCGAGGTCGGACGCCGTCGACGAGGACACCGTGCTCATGGCCGTGCTGGACGCCGGGGCCGAGGAGGTGCGCGACCAGGGCGACACCTTCGAGGTCGTGTGCGAGCCGACCGACCTGGTGGCGGTGCGCACCGCCCTGCAGGACGCCGGCATCGACTACGACTCCGCCGACGTCGGCTTCGTGCCCAGCGTCTCGGTCGAGCTCGACGAGGAGGCCGCGGGCAAGGTCTTCCGGCTCATCGACGCGCTGGAGGACTGCGACGACGTGCAGAACGTCTTCGCCAACTACGACGTCTCCGACGAGGTGCTCGAGAGGATCTAGGCGCCCCTGCCCCCCCACCATGGGAGGACCCCGTCCTCCGCACCCTCCGCGAGGTCAGGGTGGTGCCTGGACGGGGCCGGCGGTGGGGCCCTGCCGGGGGCCGACCGGGCGTGTCGGGGGCCGTCCCCGTCGGTGGGACGGGTTAGCGTGGGTCGAACACCAGTTCGGCTGACGTCAGGAGGCGGCTCCATGCGGGTGCTCGGCATCGACCCGGGCCTCACCCGGTGCGGGTGGGGGGTGGTCGACGGGCGTCCCGGCGCGCGGCCGACGGCCGTCGGCGTGGGGGTCGTGCGCACCGCCGCGGAGCTCGACCTGGAACTGCGGCTGCTGGAGCTGCACACCGCCGTCACCGCGCTGCTGCGGGAGCACCGGCCCGACGTCGTGGCGATCGAGCGGGTCTTCACCCAGAACAACAAGGGCACCGCCACGGGGACGGCGCAGGCCGCGGGCGTGGCCGCGCTGGCCGCCGCGCAGGCCGACCGGCCGGTCGCCTGGCACACGCCCAGCGAGGTCAAGGCCGCCATCTCCGGCAGCGGCCGCGCGGACAAGGAGCAGGTCACGCTGATGGTCACCCGGGTGCTGGGGCTGGCGTCCCCGCCCAAGCCGGCCGACGCCGCCGACGCGCTGGCCCTGGCCGTCTGCCACGCCTGGCGCGGCCCGGCGCAGCAGCGGCTGGAGGTCGCCGCCCTGGCCGGCGGGATCGGCGCGCCGGTGGTGCAGCGGACGCTGCCGCGCTGGCAGGGGGTGTCCCGGTGATCACACCGCTGCCCGGCGTGCCCCACCGTGGCCGCGTGCCGATGCCGACGGGAGCGCGACGGTGATCGCGAGTGTGAACGGCCGGGTGGCCGCCGTGTCGCCGGACGGTGCGGTGGTCGAGGTGGGCGGCATCGGCCTGGCGGTGCAGTGCACCCCGGGCACCATCGCCCGGCTGCAGGTGGGCGAGAGCGCCCGGCTGGCGACCAGCCTGGTGGTCCGGGAGGACTCGCTCACCCTCTACGGCTTCGCTGACGACGACGAGCGCCAGCTGTTCGAGCTGCTGCAGACGGCCAACGGCGTGGGCCCGCGGCTGGCCCAGGCCGTGCTCGCCATCCACCCGCCGCGCGAGGTGCGCCGGGCGGTGTCGATGGCCGACGTCAAGGCGCTCATGCAGGTGCCGGGCATCGGCAAGAAGGGCGCCGAGCGGCTGATCCTCGAGCTGCGCGACCGGCTGGGGACGACCTCGGTCGACACCCAGCTGGACGGCGCGGCCGCGCCCGCGGGCCTGCCCGCCGTCACCCCGGTCGCCCCGTGGCGTGACCAGCTGACCGCGGCCCTGGTCGGGCTGGGCTGGAGCAGCAAGGAGGCCGACGCGGCGATCGTCCAGCTCGCCCCGCTGGCCGACGAGCAGGTCACCGCGACCGGCTCGGTGGAGGTCGCCGTCCTGCTGCGCCAGGCGCTGCGGCTGCTGGGCCGGACATGAGCGGCCCGTTCGACCGCGGGCTGTCCGCGGAACCGGCGGAGGGCCTGGCCCGCGACTTCTCGGTGTCGGGGGGAGCCGGCGACGAGGAGCGGGTCGTCGAGTCGGCGCTGCGCCCGCACTCGCTGGCCGACTTTATCGGCCAGCCCAAGGTGGCCCGCCAGCTGGAGCTGGTCCTCGAGGGCGCCAAGCGGCGCGGCCGTCCGCCGGACCACGTGCTGCTCTCCGGCCCGCCCGGGCTGGGCAAGACCAGCCTGGCGCTGATCATCGGTTCCGAGCTGGGGACGTCGGTGAAGATCACCAGCGGCCCGGCCATCGAGCGCTCCGGCGACCTGGCCGCGATGCTGTCCAACCTCGCGCCGGGCGACGTGCTCTTCATCGACGAGATCCACCGGATCGCCCGTCCGGCCGAGGAGCTCCTCTACATGGCGATGGAGGACTTCCGGGTCGACGTCGTCGTCGGCAAGGGGCCGGGGGCGACCGCCATCCCGCTGGAGATCAACCCGTTCACGCTGGTCGGTGCGACCACGCGCGCCGGCCTGCTCACCGGGCCGCTGCGCGACCGCTTCGGCTTCGTCGGCCAGATGGAGTTCTACGAGCCGGCCGAGCTCGAGCGGGTGCTGGCCCGCAGCGCCGCGCTGCTGGGTGTCGAGCTCACCGCGGACGGCTCGGCCGAGATCGCCGGCCGGTCCCGGGGCACGCCCCGCATCGCCAACCGGCTGCTGCGCCGGGTGCGCGACTACGCCGAGGTGCGCGCCGACGGCCGGGTCACCCGCGCGGTCGCCGAGGCGGCGCTGGCCCTCTACGACGTCGACCACCTGGGCCTGGACCGGCTCGACCGTGCGGTCCTGGAGGCGCTGGTCATGCGCTTCGGCGGCGGGCCTGTGGGCGTCGCCACGCTGGCGGTGGCCGTGGGTGAGGAGCCGCACACCGTGGAGGAGGTCTGCGAGCCGTTCCTGGTCCGCGCCGGGCTGCTCGCCCGCACGCCCCGCGGCCGGGTGGCCACCGAGGCGGCCTGGCAGCACCTCGGCCAGCCCGTGCCGCGCGGCGGCGTCCCCCTCGGTCGGGTCACAGCCGACCCACAGGCCCCGGGGTCGTCGTCAGAGACCCTCTTCGACGCCTAGACTGCGGAGCGCTGGCGCGCAACTCGTCCGGCGCCGCCGCGCGCGTCCCGCACGGTCGCCCGGATGCCCCGCGCCGCAGCCGACGCACCCGAGCGGTCCCGTCCCGGGCCGCACCCACCGCGGCCGGTACGCCGCGGTAGAGAGGCACATCTGTCGTGGAGTTGTTCCCGCTCGTCATCCTCGTGCTGGCCTTCGTGCTGCTCATCGTCGTCCCGGCGCGGCAGCGCAAGAAGGTCCAGGAGCAGCAGCGGGTGCTGCAGGAGTCGCTGACCCCGGGCACGCCGGTCATGACGACGGCCGGCCTGCACGGCACCGTCGCAGCCCTCGGTGAGGGCACCGTCGACCTGGAGATCGCCCCCGGCGTGGTCGTCACCTTCGCCCGGCAGGCGGTCCTCGAGGTGCGCAAGCCCGCCGTGGCCGGTCCGGCTGCCGACGGCACGGTGTTCCCCGGGGACGACGCGGACGGCGGCCCGGCCGACCGCACCCGCTGACCCGGAGCCGCCCCGTGGCCCAACGCACCCTGCCCGCGCGCCGGTACTTCGGCGCCTTCCTGCTCGTCGTCGCCGTCCTCTACGGCCTCGTCTTCCTCACGGGCGACACCCGCACGCCGCAGCTCGGCCTCGACCTGCGGGGCGGGACGACGGTGACCCTCGCCGCGGCCACGCCCGACGGTCGGGCCCCGGACCCCACGGAGCTCGAGCTGGCCCGCCAGATCATCGAGCAGCGGGTGAACGGCCTCGGCGTCGCGGAGGCCGAGGTGGTGACCGAGGGCGACTCGAACATCGTCATCTCCGTCCCGGGGGACGACGGCGAGCAGGCGCGCGAGCTGGGCCAGACCGCGCAGTTGCGCTTCCGCCCGGTCATCCAGGGCCCGGAGCCGGCCGCCCCGCCCGCCGAGGAGACCCCGGCCGCCGGAGAGTCCGCGGCACCCAGCGACTCTGCGACACCCAGCGACCCCGCCGCACCCACCGACCCCGCCGCGCCCACCGACTCCGCCGCGCCCACGGACCCGGCCGCGCCCGCCGACTCCGCCGCACCGAGCGAGCCGGCCACCCCGACCACCCCCGCCGCGCCCTCCGACGACGCCGTCGCCGACCCCTCGCTGCCCGAGCCCGGCGCCCCGCCGGTGACGCAGGAGCAGGCCGCCGCCGAGTACGCCACGCTGACCTGCGACCCTGAGGACACCACCCCCGAGGTGGACCTGCCGGAGAGCTTCGTCGCCGCGTGCACCGAGGACGGGTCGGCCAAGTACCTGCTCGGCCCGGCGATCATCGAGGGCACCCAGGTCTCCGACGCCAGCGCCGGCACCCAGCAGGCCACCGGCGAGTGGGTCGTGCTGCTGGACTTCGACCGCGACGCCGAGGCCACGTGGGCGGCCTACACCGCGGCCAACGTCGGCTCCAACGTCGCCTTCACCCTCGACGGCCGGGTGATCTCCGCCCCGACCATCCAGGGGGCGATCACCAGCAACCCGACCACGATCACCGGGTCGTTCGACCAGGAGAGCGCCGAGGAGCTGGCCAACCAGCTGCGCTACGGCGCGCTGCCGCTGACCTTCACCCAGGCGACCGCCCAGTCGATCTCCACCGAGCTGGGCGCCGAGCAGCTGGAGGCCGGCCTGATCGCGGGCGCCATCGGCATCGCCCTGGTCTTCGTCTACGCGCTGCTCTACTACCGGCTGCTCGGCCTGGTGATGATCGCCAGCCTCGTGCTGTCGGCGGTGGTCGTCTACGCCGTCCTGGTGGTCCTGGGCCGGCAGATCGGCTTCACGCTCAGCCTGGCCGGCATCGCCGGGTTCATCGTGTCGCTGGGCATCACCGCGGACTCGTTCGTCGTCTACTTCGAACGGCTCAAGGACGAGATCCGCGAGGGCCGCACGCTGCGCTCGGCGGTCCCGCGGGCCTGGGTCCGCGCCCGGCGCACGATCCTCTCGGCCGACGCGGTCAGCTTCCTCGCCGCGGCGATCCTCTACGTGCTGGCGATCGGCGACGTGAAGGGCTTCGCGTTCACCCTGGGCATGTCGACGGTGCTCGACCTGGTCGTCGTCTTCCTCTTCACCCACCCGCTGATGGCGGTGCTGGCCCGCTACCGCGCGTTCGGGAGCAGCCGGTTCTCCGGCCTGGGCGGCAGCCTCGACCGCCCGCGCGCGGCTCCGGGACGTCGTCCCGCCGCCGAGCGCGAGCTCGTCGCCGTCGGCACCGGCCGCACCGCGCAGGACAGGAGCGACGCATGACCGGCCGCGACCCCCGACCGGACGCCGACGAGCTGCCGGTGGGCACCGACGCCGACGAGGCGGCGGCCGCCGGCAGCGCGACCGCCGACGCCGCCGCGGCCGCGGACGAGACCGCGCTGGACGAGGCCGGCCTGCCCCGCGAGGGCGGGACCGGCCGGCGTCCGCGGCGCCGCGACTCCCTGTCGCACCGGCTCTACAACGGCGAGGCCGGTCTGGACGTCGTGGGCCGCAGCCGGCTGATCTACCGGATCACCGCGGTGGTGGTGCTGCTGTGCATCGCCGCCATGGTCGTCCGGGGCTTCAACTTCGGCATCGACTTCGCCGGCGGCAACAGCTTCCGGCTGCCGGGCTCCACCGAGCAGCTCGCCGAGGTGCAGGACGCCGCCGAGGACGCCGGTGCCGAGGTGGCCTCCGCGCAGGTGGTCGGCGGCAACACGCTGCTGCTGCGCACCGGCGCGCTGGACAACGACACCGAGCGCGCGGTCGTGGACGCCGTCGCCGCGGCGGCCGGCGTGCAGCCGAACCAGGTCAGCCCCGAGGCGGTCAGCGCCGAGTGGGGGCAGGACATCACCAACCAGGCGCTCGTCGCGCTGGCCGTGTTCCTGGTGGCCGTCATCGCCTTCCTGGCGCTGCGGTTCCAGCCGAAGATGGCGGTCGGCGCGATCGCGGCCCTGCTGCACGACATCGTGGTCACCGCCGGCGTCTACGCGCTGATCGGCTTCGAGGTCACCCCCTCGACGGTGATCGGCTTCCTCACCATCCTGGGCTTCTCGCTCTACGACACCGTCGTGGTCTTCGACAAGGTCGACGAGAACGTGCGCGACCTGGACAGGTCGGCGCGGATGACCTGGGGCGAGGCGGCCAACCTGGCGGTCAACCAGACCCTGATGCGCTCGATCAACACCTCGGTGATCGCGCTGCTCCCGGTGGCCGGCCTGCTGTTCGTGGGCGCCGGGCTGCTCGGCGTCGGGACGCTCAAGGACCTCGCGCTGGTGCTGTTCGTCGGCCTGGCCGCGGGCGCCTACTCGTCGATCTTCCTGGCCACGCCGATCGTCGCCGACCTCAAGGAGCGCGAGCCGGAGGTGCAGGCGCTGCGCCGCCGGGTGCTGGCCCGTCGCGCCTCCCAGGCCCGTCAGGGCGGCGGCCGTCCGACCGCGGCCGGCCCGGTGGCCAGCGCCCGCCGCGCGGGCGGCACGGCCCGCCGGGCGGCCGGGGTCGCCCTCGCCGAGCGCGAGGACGACCTGGGACCGGTCCAGGCCGACGTGGTGGTCGAGTCGCCGGAGTCGGTGCGCCCGGACACGGGGCGGACGGGGCAGCCCGCCCGCAGCGGGGCGACCGCCGCGCCGCGACCCGGTGCCCGTCCCCAGCAGCCCGGCCGCCGCTCCGGCGGGCGGAAGCGCCGGTGAGCGCCGGCGCCCCGGCGGACAGCACCCCGCTGGATGAGCTGATCGCCTCGCACGCCGTCGATATCGCGGACTTCCCCCAGCCGGGGGTCGTCTTCCGCGACCTGACGCCGGTCTTCGCCGACGGGCCGGCCTTCCGCCGGATGGTCGAGGGGTTGGCCGCGCCGTCCCTCGTGGACCCGCGTGCCGCCGCCCTGGCCACGCCGGGCACCGGCGACCCCGGCTACGACGTCGTCGTCGGCGTCGAGGCGCGCGGCTTCCTGCTCGCCGCCGCGGTGGCGCTGGAGGCCGGCGTCGGCGTCGTGCCGGTCCGCAAGGCCGGCAAGCTTCCGCGCGAGCGGCTCTCGGCGGACTACACCCTGGAGTACGGCACCGCGACCCTCGAGGTGCACACGGACTCGATCACGCCGGGGCAGCGGGTCCTCCTGGTCGACGACGTCCTGGCCACCGGCGGCACCCTGGGCGCCAGCGTCCAGCTGATCGAGGCGCTCGGCGGGGTCGTCGTGGCGGTCTCGGTGGTCATCGAGCTGGCCGAGCTGGGCGGCCGGCAGCGGCTGGCCCCGCACGCCGTGCACGCGCTCTGGACGACCTGAGACCCAGACGACTCCCCAGGTGGGGTCGCGAGCGGCCCCTCCCCGTCTAGCATGGGGAAGGTCACCCGACTGACCTCTGAGCAGGAGTCGCCATGGGCCCCGACGCCGCCACCAACGTGGCTGCCGCGCGGCCCGACGCGCCGGCCCGGCCGGCAGGGGATCCGGCGCCGGCCCTGCCGGCAGGCGACGCGGCGCCGGCCCCTCCGGCCGGGAGCGGGACGACCGACAACGGTGACCGGCCGCCGCTGCCGAGCCGCCCGGCGGTCCGTCGTCCGGACGACGTGGGCACCGAGCCCCCCGGCGAGCACGACACCCACGGTGGCGTACCGCGGCGCCGGGTCCGCGACCGGCTGGCCCGCCGCATCGTCGCCGGCCAGCGCAGCGGGCTGGTCCGCCCGGTGCTGGAGCCACTGGCCGCGCTGCACCGGCAGAGCCACCCCAAGGCCGACCTGGCGCTGCTGCAGCGGGCCTACGACGTCGCCGAGGCCGCGCACGCCACGCAGAAGCGCAAGAGCGGCGACCCCTACATCACCCACCCGTTGGCCGTGGCCACGATCCTGGCCGGGCTGGGCATGGACACCACGACGCTGGTGGCCGCGCTGCTGCACGACACCGTCGAGGACACCGGGCAGACCGTGGAGTCGATCACCGAGGCGTTCGGCCCGGAGGTCGCGCACCTGGTCGACGGCGTCACCAAGATCGACCGGGTCAAGCTCGGCGACGCCGCGCAGGCCGAGACGATTCGCAAGATGATCGTGGCGATGGCCCGCGACCCCCGGGTGCTGGTCATAAAGCTCGCCGACCGGCTGCACAACATGCGCACGCTGCGCTTCCTCCCGCCGGAGAAGCAGGAGAAGAAGGCGCGGGAGACGCTGGAGATCCTCGCCCCGCTGGCCCACCGGCTGGGCATGAACACCATCAAGTGGGAGCTCGAGGACCTCGCCTTCGCGACCCTCTACCCGAAGCGCTACGACGAGATCGTGCGGCTGGTCGCCGAGCGCGCGCCGTCCCGCGACACCTACCTGGCCGAGGTCACCGCCGCCGTCACCGACCAGCTCAAGGCCGCGGGCATCGAGGCCGTCGTCACCGGCCGGCCCAAGCACTACTACTCGATCTACCAGAAGATGATCGTCCGCGGCCGCGACTTCACCGACATCTGGGACCTGGTGGGCATCCGGATCCTGGTCGACTCGGTGCGCGACTGCTACGCGGCGCTGGGCATCATGCACGCGCACTGGCAGCCTGTGCCCGGCCGGTTCAAGGACTTCGTCGCGATGCCGAAGTTCAACATGTACCAGTCGCTGCACACGACGGTCATCGGGCCGCAGGGCAAGCCGGTCGAGCTGCAGATCCGCACGCACGACATGCACCGCACCGCCGAGTACGGCATCGCCGCGCACTGGAAGTACAAGGAGAAGGCGAAGTCCGGCGGCCGCTCGGGGCCGGGCGAGGGCCGGGGCGGTAAGACCGGGTCGCCCGACGACATGCTGTGGCTGCGCCAGCTGCTCGACTGGCAGCGGGAGGCGCAGGAGCCCGGCGAGTTCCTGGAGACGCTGCGCTACGACCTCGGCCCCCAGGAGGTCTTCGTCTTCACGCCCAAGGGCGACGTGGTCAGCCTGCCGGGCAACGCCACCCCGGTGGACTTCGCCTACGCGGTGCACACCGAGGTGGGCCACCGCTGCATCGGCGCCCGGGTCAACGGCGCGCTGGTCTCCCTCGACAGCAAGCTCAACAACGGCGACGTCGTCGAGATCTTCACCTCCAAGTCGCCCACCGCCGGTCCCTCGCAGGACTGGCTGGCCTTCGTCGGCTCGTCCCGCGCCCGCACCAAGATCCGGCAGTGGTTCACCAAGGAGCGCCGCGAGGACGCCGTCGAGGCGGGCAAGGAGGCCCTGACCCGGGCGATGCGCAAGGCGGGTCTGCCGCTGCAGCGGCTGCTCGGCGGCGACGCGCTGGGCACCCTGGCCAAGGACCTCCGCTACGCCGACGTCACCGCGCTCTACGCCGCGGTGGGCGAGCACCAGATCTCCGCGTCGTCGATCGTGGAGAAGCTGATCGCCGCGCTGGGCGGCACCGAGGGCGCGGTCGAGGACATCGCCGAGACGACCATCCCGATGCGCCGCCCGGTGCACCGCCGGGCCTCCGGCGGCGACCCGGGCATCGTCGTCCACGGCATGACCGACGTGTGGGCCAAGCTCGCCAAGTGCTGCACCCCGGTGCCCGGTGACGACATCCTCGGCTTCGTGACCCGCGGCGGCGGGGTGAGCGTGCACCGCACCGACTGCACCAACGCCGCCGACCTCCAGCGCAAACCCGAACGTCTGGTCGAGGTCGAGTGGGCCTCGCAGCCCGGGTCGGTGTTCCTGGTGGCCATCCAGGTCGAGGCGCTCGACCGGCACCGGCTGCTCTCCGACGTCACCAAGGCGCTGGCCGACGAGCGGGTGAACATCCTGTCGGCGTCGGTGCAGACCAGCCGCGACCGCGTCGCCGTCAGCCGGTTCACCTTCGAGCTGGCCGACCCGGCGCACCTGGGCGCGGTGCTGCAGACCGTGCGCAACGTGGAAGGCGTCTTCGACGTGGAGCGCATCACCGCTTGAAGGAGGACCCCCTGCCCCCCGCCACTCGCGAGCTCGCGGCGGGACCCTGCAGGGGGCCTGCGATGGGTGGGGAGGACGGGGTTCGTCTCGTGGCCGCGGCCCGCGGCCTCGCCGCCGACCTGCTCGCACCGGAGGCCGCCGCGGTCGAGGCCGCCGGTTCCGTGCCCCGCACGCACCTCGACCGGCTCGCCGACGCCGGTCTCCACGGCCTGACGGGGCCGGTGGACGCCGGGGGAGCGGACGCCGACCCGGCCACGGTGGCGGCGGTCGTCGAGGAGCTCGCCGCCGGCGACCTGGCGACGACGTTCGTGTGGTTGCAGCACCTGGGTGTGGTCGCCCGGCTGGCGGCCGCCGGGCCGGCGGAGCTGCGCGCCGCCTTCCTCGGCGACCTCTGCGCCGGGCGGCGGCGCGCCGGCATCGCGCTGCAGGCGGCGCTGAGGCCGGGCCCACCGGCGATCCGCGCCCGGCGGGACGGCGCGGAGCTGGTGCTCGACGGCGCCGTCCCGTGGGTCACCGGCTGGGGGCTGGTCGACCTGGTGCTCGTGGCCGCGCGGGACGGCGACGACGTCCTGTTCGTGCTGGCCGACGCGCGGGACGGCCCGACGCTGACCGCCACCCCGCAGCCGATGGTCGCCGTGGCCGCCAGCCGCACCGTCGAGCTGCGGCTCACCGGGCACCGCGTCCCCGCCGGGCGGCTCGTGCACACCGCGCCGCTGGCCGACCTGCTCGCCGGGGACGCCGCGGGGCTGCGGATCAACGGATCGCTGGCCCTCGGTCTGGCGCTGCGCTGCACCCGGCTGATCGGCCCGTCACCGCTGGACGACGAGCTGGCCGCCGTCCGCACCGGGCTGGACACCGCCGGGCCGGCCGGGCTGCCGGCTGCGCGGGCCGCCGCGGCGGCGTTCGCGCACCGGGCGGCCGGGGCGCTGGTGGCCGCCACCGGCAGCTCCGCCGTCCGCACCGGCTCGGTCGCCGAGCGGACGGCGCGGGAGGCGGCGTTCCTGCTGGTGTTCGGTTCGCGGCCGGCGATCAGGTCGGAGCTGCTGGCCCGGCTGGGCGCGGCGCGGGACTGACGCCCGTCAGCCGGCCGCCAGCCGGGTGGCGGTCACCGCGTACAGCGGGTCGCCGACGCCCGGAGGCGTGCGGAGCTCGACGCGCGGCTCGTCGAACAGGCCCGTCCGGCGGACCAGCTCGGCGACCACCCGGCCGTGCTGGTCGTCGTCGGTGGCCAGCCAGCCGCGGACGGCCTTGGTGGGGAAGCAGCGGTTGGAGAAGGTGACCGCCAGCGGCCCGCCCGGGCGCAGCACGCGCCCGACGTCGATGAGGACCTCGATCGGCCGGGTCAGGTAGTCGATCGACACGCAGCACACGGCGGCGTCGACGTCGGCGTCGGGCAGCGGCACCCGGGGGTCGGCGTTGAGGTCGTGCACCAGCCGCTGCGTGGCCGCCGGGTTGGCCGCCAGCTCCTCGGCGTTCATGCCGAGCACCACCAGGTCCGCCGGCGGCGTGCGGAAGTGCGACACCCACGAGGACATGAGGTCCAGCACCCGCCGCGGGGCGGGCGCGGAGCCGTCGATGCCGAGCTCGGCGTAGAGCTCGCCCACCGCGGCGATCGCAGCGTCGTCGATGTGCGTGACCAGCCGCGGCGGGCCGTAGAACACGGCGTCGTCCCGACCGTCGGCGCGCTGGAAGAAGCCCGGCGGGAAGCCCGCGTAGGGGTCGGGCGCGGCCGGGCCCATCAGGCGACGGTGACCGACTCGATGGTCACCGGCACGGTGGGCGCTCCGCCCCCGGGGCTGGGGTCCAGCGAGCCGTCGTTGCCGTTGGCCGCCACCTCGTCGAGCACCGCCAGGCCGGCCTCGTCGACGGTGCCCACGACGGTGTAGGCCGGCGGCAGCTGGCTGTCGTCCCACACGAGGAAGAACTGGCTGCCGTCGACGCCCTGGCCGCTGTTGGCCATCGCGACCGTGCCGCGCGGATAGGTCTCCGCACCGGTCACCTCGGTCGGCGAGGTGTAGGTCGGCCCACCGGCGCCGGTGCCGGTCGGGTCGCCGCACTGCAGCACCCGCAGGCCCTCGCTGTCGACCTCGCGGTGGCACGGGGTGTCGTCGAAGAAGCCCTGCTCGGTCAGGTGCACCAGGCTGGCGGCCGCGCACGGCGTCGCCGTCCGGTCGAGGGTGAGGGTCAGCTCGCCCAGGTTGGTCCGCACCAGCAGGTCGGTGGTGCCGGACGCGGGGACGACCTCGTCGGGCGGGGCCACCTCGGTCAGGTAGGGGTTGGCCGAGGAGCCCTCGCCCCACTCGCAGCTCACGGTGCCCGACGCCGCCGTGCCACCGTCCCCCGCGCCGGGGGCGCCCTCGCCCTGCTCGCCCTCGGCGGTGGGACCGCCGCAGGCGGACAGGGTCAGCAGCGCGCCGGCGAGGCCGGCCGCCGCGCGCAGCCGCCGGCTCACGCGGCGACCGTCAGCGACTGGATCCGGACCTCCTGGGTCGGCGCACCGTCGCCGGGCCCGTTGCTGCCGTCGTTGCCGTTGGCGGCGATGGCGTCGAGGGTGGCCAGCCCGGCCTCGTCGATGGTGCCGAGCACCGTGTAGTCCGGCGGCAGCTGGCTGTCCCCGTGGACGAGGAAGAACTGGCTGCCGTCGAAGCCCTGGCCGCTGTTGGCCATCGCCACCGTGCCACGCGGGTAGGTCTCGTCGCCGGCGACCTGGGTCGGGAACTCGTAGGCCGGGCCACCGGCGCCGGTGCCGCTCGGGTCACCGCACTGCAGGACCTTCAGGCCCTCGGAGTCGGTCTCGCGGTGGCAGACCGTGTCGTCGAAGTAGCCCTGGCCGGCCAGGTACACCATGCTCGCCACCGCGCAGGGGGCGTTGGCGTTGTCCAGCGTCAGGCCGATCGGGCCGACGTTCGTGGTGATGTCCACCTCGGTGGTGCCGGTCGGCGTGACCTCGACCGGCGGGGTACCGGTGTCGGCCTGCAGGTTCGGGTTGGCCGTGGGATCGGCCGGCGTCCAGTCGCAGGTGCCGTCGCTGCCGTCGACCACGCCGGGGGTCGGGGCGGCCGGGCTGGTGGCGGTGGGCTCCGCGGCCGCGGTGTCGGTGTCGTCCCCGCCGGTGCCGGTGAGCAGCAGGACGACGCCGACGACGAGCACCACGGCGGCGGTGGTGACCCCGATCAGCACGTTGCGGCGACGCTTCCTGGCCAGCTCGGCGCGGCGCTCGAGTTGGCGCTGCAGCCGCCGCTGGGCGGCTTGGCGTCGCTGCTTGTTGCTCGGCACGGGTGGTACTCCTCGAGACGGACGGCTGCGGGGGGACGTCCGGGTGCGCCCGCACCCCGCTGGTCGAAGCCCCGAGTCTAGGTGTCGAGCCCGGCCGTTCCCTGGCGGCGGAGAGGCCCGGAGCGCCGCGGAGGCCCCGCGTAACCTGCACGGGTGCTCATCCGCTCGTTCCCGGCCGGCGCGTTCGGCACCAACTGCTACGCCGTCGCCCCCGGGCCCCGGCAGGAGTGCGTGGTGGTCGACCCCGGCATGGACGCCGTCGAGCCCCTCGCCCGGATGCTGGCCGACGACGGCCTCAAGCCGGTCGCCGTCGTGCTGACCCACGGCCACCTCGACCACACCTTCTCGGTGCTCCCGGTCTGCGACGGCTACGACATCCCCGCCTACCTGCACCCGGCCGACAACGGCATGCTCTCCGACCCCGCCCGCTGGCACGGCCCGCAGCTGGCCCCGCTGATCACCGGCGTCCGCCTGCCCGACCCCGCCGACGTGAAGCCCCTGGACGACGGTGCGGTGCTGTCGCTGGCCGGCGTCGAGCTGACGGTGCGGCACGCCCCCGGGCACACGCGGGGGTCGGTCGTCCTCTCCCTCGACCTCGGCGAGGCCCCCGGGATGCTGGCCGGTGACGTGCTCTTCGCCGGCTCCGTCGGCCGGGTCGACCTGCCCGGCGGGTCGTGGGAGGACATGCTGCGCTCGCTGCAGGACGTCGTCCTGCCGCTGGACGACGAGACGGTGGTGCTGCCCGGGCACGGCCCGGCCACCACGATCGGCCGGGAGCGGGCGACGAACCCCTACCTGGCCCAGGCCGCGAGCGCTCCGAAGGGGCGCGGGCTGTGAGAGCGACGGGCGAGGGAGCATCGCAGGGAGCGCCGGCGACCGAGGAGCGGATCGAGTCCGGAGCCGAACGGGGGGCATGGTGAGTGGGCTGACCGCGCCGAAGGGCACCTTCGACGTCCTCCCGCCGGAGTCCGAGCGCTTCCTCGCCGTCCGCGAGACGCTGACCGCGCCGCTGCGCCGCGCCGGGTACGGCTACGTCGAGACGCCGGTGTTCGAGGAGACCGCCGTCTTCTCCCGCGGGGTGGGCGAGTCCACCGACGTCGTGACGAAGGAGATGTACACCTTCGACGACCGCGGCGGCCGCTCCCTGACCCTGCGCCCGGAGCTCACCGCCGGGCTGATGCGGGCCTTCATCGAGCACCGGCTGCACACCGGCGCCCTGCCGGTGAAGCTGTGGACGGTCGGCTCGGCGTTCCGCTACGAGCGCCCGCAGGCCGGCCGCTACCGGCACTTCACCCAGGTCGACATGGAGGCGCTCGGCGTCGACGACCCGGCCCTGGACGCCGAGGTGGTGGCGCTGGGGGTGCAGGGCTTCCGCGACCTCGGGCTCACCGACTTCGAGCTGCTGCTGACCTCGCTGGGCGACTCGACCTGCCGGCCGCAGTACCGCGAGCAGCTCGTCGCCTACCTGGAGAAGCTCGACCTCGACGAGGAGACCCGGCGGCGCGCGGCGATCAACCCGCTGCGGGTGCTCGACGACAAGCGGCCCGAGGTGCAGGCCCAGCTGGACGACGCGCCGCTGATGGTCGACCACCTCTCGGACTCGACCAGGGCGCACTACGACGCCGTCCGCCAGCACCTGACCGACCTCGGTGTGACCTGGACCGAGGCACCGCGGCTGGTGCGCGGGCTGGACTACTACACGAAGACGACGTTCGAGTTCGTGCACCACGGCCTGGGCGCGCAGTCGGCCATCGGCGGGGGCGGGCGCTACGACGGGCTCTCGGCGGCCCTCGGCGGCCCCGACGTCTCGGGCATCGGCTACGCCGTCGGCGTCGACCGGACGCTGCTGGCGGTGCAGGCGGAGGGGCTCGACGTCGGCGTGGCGACCGGCGTGCAGGCCTTCGTCGTCCCGCTGGGCGAGGAGGCCAAGCGACTGGCCGTGCGCCTGGTCGGGCAGCTGCGCCAGGCCGGCGTCTCGGCCGACACCGTCTACGGCGGGCGCGGGCTCAAGGGGGCGATGAAGGCCGCGGACCGGTCGGGCGCCTCGCACGTCGTCGTCATCGGCGAGCGCGACCTGGCCGAGGGCGTCGGTCAGCTGAAGGACATGCGCACCGGCGAGCAGCACCCCGTCCCGGTGGGCGAGCTGTTCGAGCGGGTGCGTGCGAGCGTGGAGGCATGAGCGTGCTGGAGAGGACGCCCGAGCGGGCATCGCTGCGTGCTGGGGGCACCGCCCGCTTGCGGGGGACAGCGACCGAGGAGCGGAACGAGGGCGGAGTCGACCGATGAGCATGGAGCAGCGGCCGCTGGGCCGGACGGGAGCCGACGTCAGCGTCGTCGGCCTGGGCACGTGGCAGCTCGGCGGTGACTGGGGGGACGTCGACGACGACAGCGCGGCCGACGTCCTCGACGCCGCGCTCGACGCCGGGGTCACCCTGCTCGACACCGCCGACGTGTACGGCGACGGCCGCTCCGAGGAGCGCATCCGCCGCGCGCTGGTGGCCCGTTCGGAGCGGCCGTTCGTGGCGACCAAGGCCGGCCGCCGCGCCGATCCGTTCGAGGCCGCGCAGTACACACCGGAGAACCTGCGGGCCTGGATCGACCGGTCCCGGCGCAACCTCGGCGTGGACACCCTGGACCTGGTGCAGCTGCACTGCCCGCCGACGGCGGTCTACTCCGACCAGCGGGTCTACGACGCGCTCGACTCCTTCGTCGAGGACGGCGCGATCGCCGCCTACGGCGTCTCGGTGGAGACCGTCGCCGAGGGGCTGACCGCGCTCGAGCACCCGGGCGTGGCCTCCATCCAGGTGATCCTCAACGTCTTCCGGCGCAAGCCGCTCGAGGAGCTGCTGCCGGCGGCTGCCCAGGCCGGCGTCGGGATCCTGGCCCGGGTGCCGCTGGCCAGCGGGCTGCTGACCGGCAAGTACGACGAGTCGACGACGTTCGCGTCCGACGACCACCGGAACTTCAACCGCCACGGTGAGGCCTTCGACGTCGGCGAGACCTTCGCCGGCGTGCCGTTCGAGGTGGGCGTGGCGGCCGCTCGCGAGGTGGCCGCCATCGCCGGCGACGCCCCGACGGGGGCCTTCGCGCTGCGCTGGGTCATCGACCAGCCCGGCGTCACCACCGTCATCCCCGGCGCGCGGACCGTCGAGCAGGTCCGCGGCAACGTCGCGGCGGCCGCGCTGCCGTCGCTCACCGATGCCCAGCTCTCCGACCTCGAGCGCGTCTACGACGAGCGCATCCGCGCGCACGTCCACGACCGCTGGTGAGCCCACACCCCGCTGCGCCATCTCCCGCCCACCACCCCGAGAGGCAACCCCCGTGCTGCGCACCCACGACGCCGGAACGCTGCGCGCGTCCGACGCCGGTTCCACCGTCACCCTCGCCGGCTGGGTCGCCCGCCGCCGCGACCACGGCGGTGTCGTCTTCGTCGACCTGCGCGACGCCTCGGGCTACGTCCAGGTCGTCGTCCGCGAGGAGGAGGCACACGCCCTCCGCAACGAGTTCTGCGTGCTGGCCACCGGCGAGGTGCGCCGCCGCCCGGAGGGCAACGAGAACCCGGAGCTGCCGACCGGCGAGATCGAGGTGGCCGCGGCCGAGCTGCGGGTGCTCTCGTCGTCGGCGCCGCTGCCGTTCCCGATCGAGACCGACCAGGCCGCCTCGGACGACGTCCGCTACAGGTACCGCTACCTCGACCTGCGCCGGCAGAGCCCGGCGCAGGCCATCCGGCTGCGGTCCGAGGTCAGCCGCGTCGCCCGCGAGGTGATGACCCGGCACGGGTTCGTCGAGGTGGAGACGCCGACGCTCACCCGGTCCACGCCCGAGGGCGCGCGGGACTTCCTCGTGCCGGTCCGGCTGCAGCCGGGCAAGTGGTACGCGCTGCCGCAGTCCCCGCAGCTGTTCAAGCAGCTGCTCATGATCGGCGGGCTGGAGCGCTACTACCAGATCGCCCGCTGCTTCCGGGACGAGGACTTCCGCGCCGACCGGCAGCCGGAGTTCACCCAGCTCGACTTCGAGATGAGCTTCGTCGAGCGGGACGACGTCCTGGCCGTCGTCGAGGACGTCGTCCGGGCGCTGTGGCGGGAGCTGGCGTCGTACGACGTGCCGGAGATCCCGCGGATGACCTACCGCGAGGCGATGGACCGCTTCGGCTCGGACAAGCCCGACCTGCGGTTCGGCATCGAGCTCACCGAGCTGACGGAGTACTTCGCGCAGACGCCGTTCCGGGTGTTCCAGGCCCCCTACGTCGGCGCGATCGTGATGCCGGGCGGCGGCTCGCAGCCACGCCGGGCCTTCGACGCGTGGCAGGACTGGGCGAAGTCGCGCGGGCACCGCGGCCTGGCGTACGTGACGGTCGGGGAGGACGGCACCCTCGGCGGCCCGGTCGCGAAGAACATCTCCGACACCGAGCGCGAGGGCCTTATCGCCGTCGTCGGCGCGCAGGCCGGGGACTGCGTGTTCTTCGCCGCCGGCCCACGCCGGCAGGCCCAGGAACTGCTCGGCGCCGCGCGCAACGAGATCGCCCGACGGCTGGAGCTGATCGAACCGGGCTCGTGGTCGTTCCTGTTCGTCGTCGACTTCCCGATGTTCGAGGAGACCGAGGACGGCTCCTGGACGTTCACGCACCACCCCTTCACCTCGCCGACACCCGACTGGCGGGACCGGTTCGCCGACGACAAGGGCGCTGCCCTGTCGGATGCCTACGACCTGGTCTGCAACGGCAACGAGCTGGCCAGCGGCTCGGTCCGCATCCACGACGCCGCACTGCAGGAGCGGGTGTTCGAGACCCTCGGGATGTCCCAGGGGGAGGCGCGCGAGCGGTTCGGTTTCTTCCTGGAGGCGTTCTCCTACGGCCCGCCGCCGCACGCGGGTGCGGCCATCGGCTGGGACCGCACCTGCGCCCTGCTCGCCGGGGTGGACTCCATCCGCGAGGTCATCGCCTTCCCCAAGACCGGCGCCGGGTACGACCCGCTGACCGGTGCGCCGACGCCGATCACCGAGGCGCAGCGCAAGGAGGCCGGCATCGACGCCCAGCCCGAGGAGCCCGCCCTCCCCGGCGAGCCGGGTGCCCCGGGGCCCTCCGACCCGACGAAGTGAGGTCTCGCCACCTCGCGCGCGAGTGAGCAGTTGCAGTCCCCCACGCGGAGTGTCGTCGCGTGTCGGCGACCGCAACTGCTCACTCGACTCACCAGACCGCCCCGCGACTGCGCAGCGCGCGGGTCGCCCGGTCGACGATGACCTCCGGCCGGCGGAGGTGGTCGGCGCCGTATCTGATCGTGAGCCACCCGTCGGCCGCCATCAGCGAGTAGCGGTCGAGGTCCCTACCGAACTGCCAGTGGTCCGCGCGCTGCCGTCCCTCGTACTCGACAGCTACCCGCCACTCCGGCCAGCCGAGGTCGCTGTGCGCGACCACCTGGCCGGACTGGTTCTCGACCTCCACCTGAGGTCGAGGGTGAGGGAGGCCGGCCTGGATGAGCACGCAGCGGACCACGCTCTCGGGCCGCGACATCGCCAGCGGGCTAGCAGCGGCGCCCACTCCCGCGTCCGGACGACGCCGCGCACGCCGTCCGCCCGGGTGAGGCGCCCGGCCGGCGAACTCTCGTCGGGGTGCCCGGCCCGGTACAGGGCATCGCCGACCGCGACCAGCTCGGGTGGTGGCAGGACGGCCGCGAGGTCGAGCCACGTCTGTGGGCCGCTGGTGACCGGGAGACCGCGGTGACCGGTTGCGTCCTCGGCCAGCAGGTCGCGCACGTGCACCCGGGGTCGGCGGCGGCGTGGTCGGTGGGTGTCCGGCGGCACGCTGACCTCGTGCGGTCAGCCGTGCGGTAGGGGCGCGCCGAGCAGCGCCGCAGCCGTCCGGTGTGACACGAGGGCGCCGGCGGGCAGGAGCGGCAGGACGGCCGCGCACGCGGCGTGCAGGGACAGCGGGACGGCCCGGGAGACGTAGGCGCCACGGCTGACCCGCACGACGTCGTCCCGTCGCTGTGCGCGGGTCAGCCCGGCGTCCCGGGCGTCCTGCCAGGTGTAGGTGGGTCCCAGTTCGGAGTCGGCCACGCCGGGACCGTCGCGGTGGCAGCAGTCGATGACGACGCCTGCACCGGATCGGTGGACGGCCGAGCCGGCTGTGGACGGCGCCCGAATGAGCAGTCGAGGTCGCTGACGGCGGCGTGTCCGCGCGTGTCGACGACCGCAACTGCTCACTCGAGAGGGCGTGCGACGACGTGTCGGGACGGCTCAGGCCCCGTCGAGGCGGGCGAGCTGCTCGGGGGTCAGCTGCAGGTCCGCGGCCGCGGCGGAGTCCTGGATGGAGGCCGGTCGCGACGCCCCGGGGATCGGGACGACGACCTCGGACTGGGCCAGGTGCCAGGCCAGCGTCACCCGGTACACCGACACGCCCAGCTCCTCGGCGACCTCCGCGAACGCCGGCGCGGTGGACTGCAGCGAGCCGGCCGCGGACACCCCGCCGAAGGGGCTCCACGGGATGAAGGCCAGCCCGTGCGCCTCGCAGTGGGCCAGCTCGTCGGCGGAGAACCGCCAGCCGGGGGAGAACTGGTTCTGCACGCTGGCCAGCGCCGGACCCACTATCGAGCGGGCTACGTCGATCTGCGCGATGTCGGCGTTGGAGACGCCGGCCATGCGCACCAGCCCGTCGTCGACCAGCTGCCGGAGCCCGCCCATCGACTCCTCCCACGGCGTGTCCGGGTCCGGCCGGTGGAACTGGTAGAGGCCGATGGCGTCGACGCCCAGCCGGCGCAGCGAGTCCTCGCAGGCGCGGCGCAGGTACGCCGGCGACCCGTCGAGCTCCCAGTCGGTGCCGCGCCGGGTGTGCCCGCCCTTGGTGGCGACGAGCACCGACGAGGTGTCGCCGCCGTAGGAGGCCAGCGCCTCGGCCACGAGGGACTCGTTGTGGCCGAACTCCGACTCGTCCGCGGCGTAGGCGTCGGCGGTGTCGATCAGCGTCACGCCGGCGTCCAGCGCGGCGTGCACCGTGGCGACCGCGTCGTCGCGGGAGGGCCGGTCGGTCCTGGTGGACAGGGGCATCGCCCCGAGCCCGATGGCACTGACGGTCTGGTCTCCGATGCGTCGCTGCTGCACGGGGGCTGTCGTGCCCCGCGGGTAGCGTTCTCACCCGTGAGTTCGCTGTTCGACGAGCCGGCGCCGGAGGTCTCCGGCGTCGACCCGGGCGCCCCGCTCGCCGTCCGCATGCGGCCGCGGTCGCTGGACGAGGTCGTCGGCCAGTCCCACCTGCTCGGCCCGCGCGCGCCGCTGCGCCGGCTGGTCGAGGCCGACGAGCCGATGTCGCTGGTCCTCTACGGCCCGCCGGGCACCGGCAAGACGACGCTCGCGCACGTCATCTCGCTGGCCACCAAGCGGCAGTTCGTGCAGTTGTCGGCCCTCGACGCCGGGGTCAAGGAGGTCCGCGCGGTCATCGCGAGCGCCAAGCGCGAGCTGACCTACGCCGGCCGGCGCACCGTGCTGTTCATCGACGAGGTGCACCGGTTCTCCAAGACCCAGCAGGACAGCCTGCTGTCGGCGGTCGAGGACCGGATCGTCAGCCTCATCGCCGCCACCACCGAGAACCCGTTCTTCTCGGTGGTCAGCCCGCTGCTGTCGCGCAGCCTGGTGCTGGCCCTGCAGCCGCTGTCGGACGACGACGTCCGCAGGCTGCTGCACCGCGCCCTCACCAGCGACCGCGGGCTCGACGGCGCGGTGACGTTGAGCGTGGAGGCCGAGGAGCACCTGGTCCGCATCGCCGGCGGCGACGGGCGCAAGGCGCTCACCGCGCTGGAGTCCGGCGCCGGCGCGGCCCAGGCGGCCGGGCTCGCCGAGATCGACCTCGCCACCCTGGAGACGGCGGTGGCGCAGGCCGCGGTGCGCTACGACCGGCAGGGCGACCAGCACTACGACGTCGCCAGCGCGCTGATCAAGTCCATCCGCGGCAGCGACGTCGACGCGGCGCTGCACTACCTGGCGCGCATGGTCGAGGCGGGGGAGGACCCGCGCTTCATCGCCCGCCGGCTGGTCATCTCCGCCAGCGAGGACATCGGCATGGCCGACCCGACGGCGCTGCAGATCGCCGTCGCCGCCGCCGACGCCGTGGCCTTCATCGGCATGCCGGAGGGCCACTTCCCGCTGGCGCAGGCCGTCGTCCACCTGGCCACGGCGCCCAAGTCGAACGCGGTGACCGTGGCGATGGGCGAGTCCGTCGCCGACGTGCGCGCGGGGCTGGCGGGGCCGGTGCCGCCGGGGCTGCGCGACGCGCACTACGCGGGCGCGAAGAAGCTCGGCCACGGGGGGACCTACGTCTACCCCCACGCCCACCCCGACGGCGTGGTGCCGCAGCAGTACCCGCCGGACGCCCTGGTGGGGAAGGACTACTACCGGCCCACGAACCGCGGTGCCGAGGCGACGATCGGCGCGCGGCTGGCCAAGCTGCGCGCCATCGTCAGGCGACAGCCCCGGGAGCATCGCAGCGAGGAACGAGCGAGGAGCGGACCGGGGCGCGGAGCCTGACCGAGGGCATCGTCAGGCGCGGCCGCTGAGCGACCGGCGGGGCACGGACGGGCACGAGGACCCCCGACTACTGTGACCACGCCGGGCCGACGCCCGCCGGCGGCGCCGGTGGAGCCAGCCCGGACGCCGAGCAACCACACCGCCGAGAAGCGCCGAAGAACCAGGAGGACCGGGTGTCCGCAGGAGAGTGGGCCGGACTGATCGCAGCGCTGGCGCTGGTGCTGCTGGTGGTGCTGCTCGCCGTCCCGATCCTCAAGCTGGGTCGCACGCTGGACGAGGCGACGTTGACCATCCGGCAGGCGCGGGAGCAGAGCGGCCCGATCCTGAGCCAGGCGTCGACGACGGTCGCCCACGTCAACAGCAACCTCGAGCGGGTCGACGACATCACCGGCAACGCGGCCAACGTCTCGAGCAACGTCGCCGCCCTCAGCAGCGTCGTGGCCGCCACCCTGGGCAGCCCGCTGATCAAGGTGGCGGCGTTCAGCTACGGCGTGCGCAGCGCCGCCCGCAAGAAGCGCGAGGGCCAGGCGATCGCCGACGCGGCCGCTCGTGACAAGGCCGAGCGCCGCGCGCGCCGCGTCGCCCGGCGGGCCGCCTGATGCGCCGGCTGTTCTGGCTCGCCATGGGCATCACCATCGGCGCCCTGGTCGTCCGCAAGGTCTCCCGCGCGGCCGAGCGGATGACGCCGGCCGGCATCGGCGCCTCGGTGGCCGAGGGCCTGCGCGACCTGGCCGACGCCATCGGCGACTTCGGTGCCGACGTGCGCGCGGCGATGGCCGAGCGGGAGCAGGAGCTGCGGGCCGGCACCGGCCTGGACGCGCCGCTGCCCGAGGCCGGTCAGGCCCAGCTGCCCGGCCGGCACGCCACCGACCGCTGAGCCACCTCCCCGCGGGACGCCGCACCCCGGCCGACCGCGCCTCCCACACCGAGTAGGACATGCAGACCGCCGAGATCCGCCGCCGTTTCCTGGAGCACTTCGCCAGCCGCGGGCACACCGTCGTGCCCAGTGCCTCGCTGGTCTCCCCGGACCCGTCCCTGTTGTTCACCGTGGCCGGAATGGTGCCGTTCATCCCGTACCTGACCGGCCGGGAGCCGGCGCCCTACCCGCGGGCGACCAGCGTGCAGAAGTGCGTGCGCACCCTCGACATCGAGGAGGTGGGCAAGACCACCCGCCACGGCACGTTCTTCCAGATGAACGGCAACTTCTCCTTCGGTGACTACTTCAAGGAGGGGGCGATCCAGCACGCCTGGGACCTCGTCACCGGCTCGGTGGACGACGGCGGGCTCGGGTTCGACCCGGAGCGGATCTGGGTCACCGTCTACCTGGACGACGACGAGGCTGCCGAGGCGTGGCACCGGATCGCGGGTCTGCCGGTCGAGCGGATCCAGCGGCTGGGCAAGAAGGACAACTACTGGCACACCGGCCAGCCCGGCCCGGGCGGCCCGTGCAGCGAGATCTACTTCGACCGGGGCCCGCAGTTCGGCCCCGACGGCGGCCCGCTGGTCGACACGGCCGGTGACCGGTTCCTGGAGATCTGGAACCTCGTCTTCATGCAGTACGAGCTCACCGACGTCCGGAGCAAGGAGGACTTCCGGATCGTCGGCGAGCTGCCCAGGAAGAACATCGACACCGGCATGGGCCTGGAGCGGGTGGCCTACCTGCTGCAGGGCGTCGACAACCTCTACGAGATCGACGAGGTCGCCCCGGTGCTGCACCGCGCCGCCGAGCTGGCCGGCGTGACGTACGGCCGCGATCACGACGACGACGTGCAGCTGCGGGTCGTGGCCGACCACGTGCGCAG
Organism: Geodermatophilus sp. URMC 65; assembly: GCF_053502545.1. Lineage (NCBI taxonomy): Bacteria > Bacillati > Actinomycetota > Actinomycetes > Geodermatophilales > Geodermatophilaceae > Geodermatophilus > Geodermatophilus sp. URMC 65. The sequence continues at coordinate 153,990 of NZ_CP199954.1, read as the reverse complement.
CGGCCTGATGCTCATCGGCGACGGCGTCACGCCGGGCAACGAGGGCCGGGGCTACATCCTGCGTCGGCTGCTGCGCCGGGCGATCAGCTCGATGAAGCGGCTCGGCGTCGACGAGGCCAGCCTGCCCGAGCTGCTGCCGGTGTCGAAGGACGCCATGAACGCCAGCTACCCCGAGCTCGAGGCCGACTTCGCCCGCATCTCGAGCGTCGCCTACGCCGAGGAGGAGGCGTTCCGGCGCACCCTCACCCAGGGGACGACGCTGTTCGACACCGCCGTCCGGCAGGCGAAGGAGTCCGGCACACCGCGCCTGACCGGCGAGCAGGCGTTCTCCCTGCACGACACCTACGGGTTCCCGATCGACGTCACCCTCGAGATGGCCGCCGAGCAGGGCGTGACCGTCGACGAGGCCGGCTTCCGCGCGCTCATGCAGCAGCAGCGCGACCGGGCCCGCGCCGACGCCCGCGCCAAGAAGACCGGCTCGGTCGACGTCCTGGCCTACCGCCGGCTGCTGGCCGAGCACGGCCCCACGGAGTGGCGGGCCTACGACACACTGCGCACCGACTCCCGCGTGCTGGGCCTGGTTCCCGAGCTCGCCGTCGAGGAGGAGGCGTCGAGGACCCCCGCCGGGCCGGGCGAGATCACCCGCGTGGTGCTCGACCGCACGCCGTTCTACGCCGAGTCCGGCGGCCAGGTCGCCGACGCCGGCGTCCTGACCTGGGACGGCGGGCGCGCCGAGGTGCTCGACGTGCAGCGCCCGGTCAAGGGCCTGGTCGCCCACCAGGTGAGGGTGCTCGAGGGCGAGCTCCGTGAGGGTACCGAGCTGACCGCCGAGGTCGACCGCGAGTGGCGGCTGTCGGCCTGCCAGGCGCACTCGGGCACCCACGTGGTGCACGCCGCGCTGCGCCAGGTGCTCGGCCCGCAGGCGCTGCAGTCGGGCTCCTACAACCGCCCGGGTTACCTGCGGCTGGACTTCGCCTGGCAGGGCGCGCTCACGCAGCAGCAGCGCCACGACATCGAGGACGTCGCCAACGCCGCCGTCCGGGCCGACCACCGGGTGAGGGCCAGCTACATGACGCTGCCCGAGGCCCAGGCCATCGGTGCGCTGGCGCTGTTCGGCGAGACCTACGGTGAGCAGGTCCGCGTCGTGGAGATCGGCGGCCCGTGGTCGCGGGAGCTGTGCGGTGGCACCCACGTGCAGGGCAGCGCCCAGATCGGCACGCTGGCCCTGACCGGCGAGTCGTCGGTCGGTTCCGGTTCCCGCCGGGTGGAGGCCGTCGTGGGACTGGAGGGGTTCCGCTACCTGGCTCGCGAGCGGGACCTGGTGCGCCAGCTCGGCGAGCTGCTCAAGACGCCGGGCGACGCCGTCCTGGAGCGGGTCAGCGGCATGCTCGCCCGGCTGCGCGACGTGGACAAGGAGCTCGCCGAGCTGCGCGCCCAGCAGACCCTGGCCGCGGCCGGGGAGCTGGCGGCCGGCGCGCGCGACGTCCACGGGGTGTCGCTGGTCACCGGCGCGCCGGGCGGACTGGGCGGCGGGGACCTGCGCACACTGGCCCTCGACGTCCGGGGTCGGCTGCCCGCCGACCGCCCGGGTGTCGTCTTGCTCGCCTCCGAGTCGGGGGGCAAGGTGGGGCTCGTAGCGGCCGTCAATCCCGCCGCCGTCGAGCGCGGGCTGTCGGCGGGAGACGTGCTGGGCGCGGCAGCCGCTTCGGTGGGTGGCCGCGGTGGCGGCAACAAGCCGGACATCGCCCAGGGGGGCGGTACCGACCCCGCGGGCATCCCAGCGGCCCTGCAGGCCGGCGAACAGGCGGTCGCGACCGCCGCAGGGAGGTGAGCGGAGTGCCCAGTCAGCACCCCGACCAGACCGGTCCGGCGGGCGAGCGCCCGATGCACGGGCGGCCCGCCGTCCCCCCGTCGCGGCCGCGCGCCACCCCGCCCGCCCGGCCGCAGGAGCCGGTGCACCACGCGACCGAGCAGATCGACCTGCGCGCCGGCTTCCCGCCGGTGCGGCACGAGACCGCGCAGATCGACCTCTCCGGCGGGCTGCCCGGCGGCCTGCCCATCCCGCCGCGGCCACGGCGGCAGGGCCGCCGGCTGGGCATCGACGTCGGCAGCGTGCGCGTCGGCGTGGCGATCTCCGACCCCACCGGCACGCTGGCCAGCCCGCTGGAGACGGTGCAGCGGGCGCGGGACGAGTCCGACCTCGACCGCATCGCCGCGCTCGTCGCGGAACACGAGGTGACAGAGGTGATCGTGGGGGAGCCGAGGCACCTCTCGGGTGCGTCGGGCGCGTCGGCGAAGGAGGCGCGTGCCTACTCTCGGGCACTCGCCGGGCGCATCGGCTCCGTGCCCGTGCACCTCGTCGACGAAAGGCTCTCCACCGTGACCGCAGCCAGCTCCCTCCGGGCGAACGGTCTCGACAGCCGTCGCCAGCGTCCGGTGATCGACCAGGCCGCGGCCGTGGTCATCCTCCAGGCCTATCTGGACGCGCAGCGGGAGCGCTCGTGAGCGGCCCGACCCCGCCGGGGCGGCGGGGTCGGCACGCCTCTCCCGAACCGCCGAGCGGCGTGCCCGCGTCGGCCTGGCTGGCGTCGATGCCCAGCCGGCCGCCGGTCGGGGACGAGCTCCGCCACCCCGGCCCCGCTCCGCGCCGCCGCCGGGCCGACGACGACCGCAGCACCGGCCCGCTGCCCGGCCCGGTCGCGCACGCCGGCGACCAGCAGCGCCCGCGGCCTCCGCACCCCTCCGAGCCGCTGCCCGACCTGCCGCCGATGCCCGTGGGCGCCTGGTCCCGGCTCTCCCGCCGTCCCGACGGCGCCGCCGACGACGCCACGGTCGGGCTCGGTGCCGTCCCCGCCGTCCCCGGCGCGGACGCCGACGACACCGCGGTGCACCCCGCCGACCCCTCCGAGTGGGACGACGCGGACTCCACCGGCGGGCTGGAGGTGCTCGGCGCCTCCGGTACCTACGACGTTGGCCGCCGGCGCCGCGGCCGGCGCGCGGAGCGCGAGCACCACGCCGACGAGTACCACGCCGACGAGCCGCCCGGCGGCGGGCGTGGCTCCGGCCGCTCGCGTCGCCGACGCAGCCCGCTGGCCGTCGTCCTGTCCCTGCTGGTCCTCGTCGGCCTCGTGGGCGGCATCTTCTACGGCGGCAAGGCGCTGATCGGCCTGGTCAACCCGGGCGGTGAGGACTACACCGGGCAGGGCAGCGGCACCGTCGACGTGCGCGTCTCCTCCGGCGACACCCTCAGCGACATCGCCCGCACCTTGGTGGCCGAGGGCGTCATCGCCTCGCCCGGCCCCTTCGTCGACGCCGCCGAGACCGAGCCCGCCGCCACGGGCATCCAGCCCGGCGTCTACGCGCTGCGCTCGCAGATGAGCGGCGCGGCCGCACTGGACCTGCTCCTGGACCCGGCCTCCCGGATGGTCTCCCGGGTCACGATCCCCGAGGGCTTCACCGTGCAGGCGATCCTCGACCGGATGGCCGAGACCACCGGGAGGCCGATCGCCGAGCTCGAGGCCGCGGTCGCCGACCCGGCCGCACTGGGCCTCCCGGCGTACGCCGGCGGCCGGCTGGAGGGCTACCTCTTCCCGGCCACCTACGAGTTCGAGCCCGACGACACCCCGGCCGACATGCTGCGCCAGATGGTCGGCGAGTTCACCGCGACCGCCGAGCGGCTGCAGCTCGAGCAGCGCGCCGCGGTGGCCGGGCGGACGCCCGCCGAGATCGTCACCGTGGCCTCGATGGTGCAGTCGGAGACCCGGCTGGACGAGGAGCGGGCCGACGTCGCCCAGGTCGTCTACAACCGGCTCGGCCAGGGCATCCCGCTGGGCATCGACGCCGCCCTGGCCTATGGGCTCGGCAAGAACGGCAACGACCTGACCGTCACTGATCTGCAGACCGACAGCCCGTACAACACCCGCACCCGGGCCGGGCTGCCGCCGACGCCGATCAGCTCCCCTGGTGAGGCCAGCCTCGAGGCGGCGCTCGCGCCGAGCACCGGGGACTTCCTGTACTACGTGCTGGAGAACGCCGACGGCGGCCACTTCTTCACCGCCGACTACGCGGAGTTCCAGGCGGCGCGGGCACGGTGCGCCGCCGCGGGCCTCGGGTGCGGTGGCTGACGGGGCCGCTCCGGGGTCCAGGAGGGCGGCCGTCCTCGGCCGCCCGGTGGGGCACTCGCTGTCCCCGCTGCTGCACCGGGCCGCCTACGCGGCGCTGGGCCTCGACGACTGGACCTACGACGCCCTGGACGTCGGCGCGGAGGACCTGCCGGTGCTGCTGGCCGGGCTCGGCGAGGAGTGGCGCGGCTTCTCGGTGACGATGCCGTGCAAGCAGGCTGCGGCCGACGTCGCCGACGTGGTGGAGCCGCTGCCGCGCCTGCTGCACGCGGCCAACACGCTGGTGCGCACCGAGGCGGGCTGGCGGGCGGAGAACACCGACGTCCTCGGCGTCGGTACCACGCTGCAGCAGGCCGGGGTCACCTCGGTCGACCGCGCCGCGATCGTCGGTGCCGGGGGGACCGCGGCGGCCGCGGCGGTGGCGCTGGCCTCGCTGGGCGCCACGCACGTCGACGTCGTCGTCCGCGAGCCCGGCCGCGCCGGGGACCTGCTGCGGGTGCTCGACACCCTCGACGTCCCGACGACGGTGGTCTCGCTGGCCACGGCCGTCGTCGACGCCGAGGTCGTGGTCAGCACCGTGCCGGTCGGCGGCCAGCCGGCGGTCGCGCGGCTGCCCTGGACGGCGGAGCAGACCGTCCTCGACGTCCTCTACGATCCCTGGCCGACGCCGCTGGCGACCGCGGTCACCGAGGTCGGCGGCACCGTCGTCGGCGGCCTCGAGGTGCTGTTCTGGCAGGCCACCGCCCAGGTGGAGCTGATGACGGGGCAGCCGGCACCGCTGGTGGCGATGCGCGGCGCGCTCGACGCCGCCGTCGGCTCCCGCTGACCGGCGTGCCCGCCGCGGACCTCCCGCTCGGCGCGATCGCCGCCCTGGCCCTCGCCGGCGGGCTGGCCCTGGGGCCGTGGCTGGCCCGGGTGTCGGTCCGGCTGGGCCGGCGGGACGACGCGGTGCCGGCCGGGCCGCTGCGCACCGCGCTGACCGTCGTCCTCGTCGCACTGGCGCTGGCCGGCGCGTTGCTGGCCGCCGGGGTGCGGCCGGGGACCGTGGCGCTGGCCTGGGCCGGGGTGGCCGGGGTGGTGCTCGCGCAGGTCGACCTCGCCGTCCACCGGCTGCCGGACCGGGTGACCGTCCCGGCGTACGCGGCGGTGGCCACGGCGCTGCTGGTCGACGCCGTCGCGCTCGGCACCTGGGCGGCGCTGCTGCGCGCCGGACTGGCCGGTGCAGCCGCGTTCGGGCTGGCCGCCTGCGCCACCGTCCTCTCCCCCCGGGGGCTCGGCTTCGGCGACGTCAAGCTGCTCGGCCTGCTCGGCCTGGTGCTGGGTTGGGTGGGCTGGGGGGCGCTGCTGGCCGGGGTGTTCCTCGGCCTGGTCGCCGGCGCCGCGGCGTCGGTGACCCTGGTCGCCACCGGGCGAGCCGGCTGGCGCACCGCGCTGCCGTTCGGCCCGCCGCTGCTGGTGGGCGCCGTGCTGGCTCTGGCCCTGCAGGGTCAGACCCTGCCTTGAGGGAGGAAGGACCCCTCCTCGGGGCCCGCCCCGAGCCTGGTGACGTGCTGGAACGGCCCCCTTCCAGGGCCCCCACCCCGAGCTCGCGGAGGGTGGGGAGGAAGGGGGTCCTCCTACTGGCACAATCGCGGTCATGTTGCGCTGGCTGACCGCCGGTGAGTCGCACGGCCAGCAGCTCACCGCCATCCTCGAGGGCCTGCCCGCCGGCGTCCAGGTCACGACGCCGGACCTGGACCTCGACCTCGCCCGCCGCCGCCTCGGCCACGGCCGCGGCGCCCGGATGTCCTTCGAGCAGGACGTCGTCTCGCTGACCGGCGGGATCCGGCACGGGCTGACTCAGGGCGGGCCGATCGCCGTCCAGGTGGGCAACACCGAGTGGCCCAAGTGGCAGACGGTCATGTCCGCCGACCCGGTCGACCCCGAGGTGCTCGCCGGCCAGGCCCGCAACGCGCCGCTCACCCGTCCGCGGCCGGGTCACGCCGACCTGGCCGGCATGCAGAAGTACGGCTTCGACGACGCCCGGCCGGTGCTCGAGCGGGCCAGCGCGCGCGAGACCGCGGCCCGGGTCGCCCTGGGCGCGATCGCGCGGGCCTTCCTGCGCCAGGCCCTCGACGTCGAGGTGGTCAGTCACGTGGTCGGCATCGGCCCGGTCGTCGTCCCCGACGGCGTGGTGCCCGGTCCCCACGAGAACCCCCGCGTCGACGAGGACCCGGTGCGCTGCGCCGACCCGGGGACCAGCGCGCTGATGGTCGCCGAGGTCGACGACGCCCGGAAGAACGGCGACACCCTCGGCGGGGTCGTCGAGGTGGTCGTGCACGGCCTGCCGCCGGGCCTGGGCAGCCACGTGCATTGGGACCGCCGGCTGGACTCCCGGCTGGCCGCCGCGCTCATGGGCGTGCAGTCGGTCAAGGCCGTCGAGGTCGGCGACGGGCTGGAGACCGCCCGCCGCCGCGGCTCGGTGGCCCACGACGAGATCGTGCTGGCCCCCGGTGCGGACGGCGGGGCCCACATCCAGCGGCTGTCGGACCGCGCCGGCGGCATCGAGGGCGGCATGACCAACGGCGAGGTGCTGCGGGTGCGCGCCGCGATGAAGCCGATCTCGACGGTGCCGCGGGCACTGGCCACCGTCGACGTCGCCACCGGGGAGCCGGCCGTGGCCATCAACCAGCGCAGCGACGCCTGTGCGGTGCCCCGCGGCGCCGTCGTGATGGAGGCGATGGTGGCGCTGGTGCTGGCCGACGCCGCGCTGGAGAAGTTCGGCGGTGACTCGCTGACCGAGACCCGCCGGAACGCGCGCGCCTACCTCGACGCGCTGACGATCCGATGAGCTCCGCGCGCCGTCCGCTGCTGGTCCTGGTCGGGCCGCCGTCCTCGGGCAAGACCACCGTCGGCACCGCGCTGGCCGGTCGGTTCGGGATCTCTTTCCGCGACACCGACGCCGACGTCGAGGCCGGCACCGGCCAGCGGGTCGCCGACCTGTTCGTCGACCTCGGCGAGCCGCACTTCCGCGCGCTGGAGGAGCAGGCCGTCGCGGTCGCGCTCGAGGAGCACGACGGGATCCTGGCCCTCGGTGGCGGCGCGGTGCTGAGCGCGGTCACGCGCGAGCGGCTGACCGGCTACACCCGCGCCGGCGGCACCGTCGTCTGGCTCGACGTCGACCTGGCCTCGGCCGCCCAGCGGGTGGGGCTGGGCCGCAGCCGCCCGGTGCTCGGCCTCAACCCGCGGGCCACGCTGCGCACCCTGCTCGCCGCGCGGGCGCCGCTGTACGCCGAGGTGGCCACCGTCACCGTGACCACCGGCGGCCGCGCGCCCGGTGAGGTCGTCGACGAGGTGGCCGCGGCCCTCCCCGCGAGAGCGAACCGATGACTCTGAGGCGGGTGACGGTCCCGGGCGAGCGGCCCTACGACGTGGTCATCGGGCCCGGCGCCCAGCACGAGCTGGGCCTGGTGCTCGACGGCACCCCCCGCGCCGTCGTCGTCCACGCGCCGCCGCTGGCCGGGCTGGCCGGCGGGCTGGTGGAGACGCTGCAGACCGCCGGGGTGGCCGCGGAGGCCGTCGTCGTCCCCGACGGGGAGGCGGCCAAGACCGCCGCGGTCGCCGCGGGGGTGTGGGAGGAGCTCGGCCGGCTGGGGCTGACCCGGTCCGACGCCGTCGTCGGCGTGGGCGGGGGTGCGGTCACCGACCTCGCCGGGTTCGTGGCCGCGACCTGGACCCGCGGCGTGCGCGTCGTCCAGGTGCCCACCAGCGTGCTCGGCATGGTGGACGCCGCGCTCGGCGGCAAGACCGGCATCAACACCGGCGCGGGCAAGAACCTGGTCGGCGCGTTCCACCCGCCGGTGGCGGTGCTCGCCGACACCGACGTCCTCGCGGAACTGCCCGAGGCGGAGTTCCGCGCGGGGATGGCCGAGGTGGTCAAGTGCGGCTTCATCGCCGACCCCGCCGTCCTCGACCTGCTCGAGGCCGACCCGACCGGCCGCCGCGACACCGAGGAGCTCATCGAGCGCGCGGTGCGGGTCAAGGCCGACGCGGTGGGGGAGGACCTCTACGACACCGGCGTGCGCGAGTTCCTCAACTACGGGCACACGCTGGCCCACGCCATCGAGCGGGTGGAGGACTTCGGCTGGCGGCACGGCGAGGCGGTCGCCGTCGGGCTGGTCTTCGCCGCCGAGCTGGCCGGCCAGGCGGGGCTGCTGACCCGCGCCGAGGTCGACCGGCACGCCCGGCTGGTCGCCGCGATGGGGCTGCCCATCCGCTACACCGGGGACTGGGAGCGCATCCAGGCGGTGATGCGGGTGGACAAGAAGGCCCGCGGCGCCTCGCTGCGGTTCGTCGTCCTGGAGGGCATCGGCAACCCGCGCATTCTCGCCGACCCCGACCAGGCCTGGCTCGACGCCGCGTGGGCGGCCGTCAGTGGAGGAGTGCTCACGTGACCGAGCTCGCGAGGTCACGCAGGGACGGAGCACGTTTCGGCACGGCGGCGACGAGCGCCAGCGAGGAGACGACGTGACGATCCAGGTGCTCAACGGCGCCAACATCGGCCGTCTCGGCACGCGCGAGCCGGAGAAGTACGGGACGACGACCTACGCGGAGCTGGTCGAGCTGATCACGGCCACGGGCGACGAGCTGGGCCTGGAGGTGCAGGTCCGGCAGACCGAGGACGAGGGCGAGCTGCTGCGCTGGGTGCACGCCGCGGCCGACGCCGGCGACCCGGTGGTGCTCAACCCGGGCGGCTGGTCGCACACCTCGGTGGTGCTGCGGGACGCGCTGGCGATGCTGACCGCCCCGCTGGTCGAGGTGCACATCAGCAACATCCACAAGCGCGAGGAGTTCCGGCACCACTCCTACGTCTCGGGCGTGGCCGACGGGGTGATCGCCGGACTGGGCGTGCAGGGCTACGCGCTGGCGCTGCGGTGGCTGGCCGCGCAGGGGGTCGCGTGAGGCGACAGGGAGTGGGCATCGCAGCGAGCTCGCGGAGCCGACAGGGAGTGAGCATCGCAGCGAGCTCTGCGAGCGAGGAGCGGAGCGACCGCAGAGCCGAACGGGGGACGTGGTGAGGTACGCGGAGCGCCGGGAACGGCTGCGGGCGACGGCGGCCGACCGCGGGCTGGACGCCGTCCTGGTGACCGAGCTGCTCAACGTGCGGTACCTGACCGGCTTCACCGGCTCCAACGGCGCGCTGCTGCTGCGCGCCGACGGCGCCGACGTCTTCGGCACCGACGGCCGCTACACCACCCAGGCGGGCACCCAGGTGCCCGACCTCGAGCTGCTGGTCGACCGCGCCACCGTCCCCGCCCTGGCACGTGAGGCGGTGCGCCGGGGCGCCGGCACCGTCGGTTTCGAGAGCCACCACGTCACGGTCGACGGGCGGCGCACCCTCGAGTCGGTGCTCGCCGACGCCGCCGCCGGCGGCACGGTGCCGGAGCTGACCAGCGTGCGGCGCGCCGTGGAGGCGCTGCGCGCGGTCAAGGACGACGACGAGGTGGACGTGCTGCGCCGGGCCTGCGCGGTCGCCGACGCGGCGCTGGCCGAGCTGGCCGCCGAGGGCGCCCTGCGGCCCGGGCGCACCGAGCGGCAGGTCGGCCGCGAGCTCGACGCCCGCATGCTGTCGATGGGCGCCGAGGCCCCGTCCTTCGAGACGATCGTGGCCACCGGCGCGAACTCCGCCATCCCGCACCACCGGCCCGACAGCACCGAGCTGCGGCCGGGCGACTTCCTCAAGCTGGACTTCGGCGCGACCGTCGACGGGTACCACTCCGACATGACCCGCACGCTGGTGCTCGGGGAGGCGGCCGACTGGCAGCGCGAGGTCTATGAGCTCGTCGCGGCCGCCCAGGCGGCGGGCCGGGCCGCGCTGGCCGTGGGCGCCGACGTGGTCGCCGTCGACTCCGCCGCCCGCGACGTCATCGCCGCCGCCGGCCACGCCGAGCACTTCACCCACGGCCTGGGCCACGGGGTGGGGCTGGAGATCCACGAGGCGCCGGGCATCGGGCAGCTCGGCGCGGGTAGGCTGGCCGCCGGCATGGCCGTCACCGTGGAGCCGGGGGTCTACCTGCCCGGCCACGGCGGTGTCCGGATCGAGGACACGCTGATCGTCACGGACGACGAGCCCGAGTTGTTGACCCTCACGAGCAAGGAACTGCTGGTCCTCTAGATGGCTACCACCAACGACCTCAAGAACGGCATGGTCCTCAACCTCGACGGCCAGCTCTGGGCCGTCACCGAGTTCCAGCACGTCAAGCCGGGCAAGGGCGGGGCGTTCGTCCGCACCACGCTGAAGAACGTGCTCTCGGGCAAGGTCGTCGACCGGACCTTCAACGCCGGCACCAAGGTCGACACCGCCACCGTCGACAAGCGGAACATGACGTACCTGTACAAGGACGGCACCGACTTCGTCTTCATGGACGGCGAGACCTACGACCAGATCCACGTCCCTGCCGAGACCGTCGGCGGTGGCGCGGACTACCTGCTGGAGAACACCGAGGTCGTCGTCGCCGTCCACGAGGACACCCCGCTCTACGTCGAGCTGCCGGTGACCCTGGAGCTGGTCGTGCAGCACACCGATCCGGGCCTGCAGGGCGACCGCTCCACCGGCGGCACCAAGCCGGCCACGCTGGAGACCGGCGCGCAGATCCAGGTCCCGCTGTTCGTCAACACCGGCGACAGGCTCAAGGTCGACACCCGCGACGGCCGGTACCTCGGCCGCGCCAACTGACGCTGTTCTCATGGCTGCCCGCAGCAAGGCGCGCAAGCGCGCCGTCGACGTCCTCTACGAGGCCGACGTCCGAGGCAGCGACCCGCTGGAGCTGCTCCGCGAGCGGGTGGCGCTCGCCTCGCCGCCCATCCCCGACCACGCCGTCCGGCTGGTCGAAGGGGTGGCCGAGCACGCAGACCGCATCGACGAGCTGATCGACCGGCACACGCACGGCTGGTCGATCGACCGGCTGCCCGACGTCGACCGCGCGATCCTGCGCATGGCGGTCTTCGAGCTGCTGTGGGTCGACGACGTCCCCGACCCGGTCGTCATCGACGAGGCCGTCGAGCTGGCCCGGTCGCTGTCGACCGACGACTCGCCTTCCTACGTCAACGGCGTCCTGGGCGCGATCCTCGACGCCGAGGTCCCTACCAGCTGAGCCGCCGGGGCACGACCACCCGGCCCACCCGGCCGCCGTGCGGTCGCCCCCGTCGCCTCAGCGGCGGGTGACAGTGAGCACGACGACGGTGTCGTCCGTGACGCTGATGCAGTCGAGCTCGAGGTCGTCAGCGGAGACGGTCTGTCCCTGGACGCAGGAGACCTCCGCGTCGGCCACCCGGAGCGTTGCCCGATCGTCCTCGATGCTCACGAGGACGATCGTCGTGTCGAACACCTCTGCCTCGGAGTCGTGGCCCGCAAGCGCAACCCAGCACGAGCCGTTCGTGCAGGTCACCGTGCTGACCTCGCCGAGCTCACTGCAGCCACCCGGTTGGCCGGGTTGGCCGGGTTGGCCGGGTTGGCCGGGTTGGCCGGGTTGGCCGGGTTGGCCGGGTTGGCCGGGTTGGCCGGGTTGGCCGGGTTGGCCGGGTTGCCCGGGTTGGCCGGGTTGCCCGGGTTGCCCGGGTTGGCAGTCATCCGGTTGACCGGAGGGGCTGGAGGCTCCCGGAGCGCCGGACGCGGCGGCCACGTCCCCAGAACCGCTCACAGCGGCGGCGTCGGGGGGATTGGCGAGCTGCCAGTACGCCGCCGCGGTCACGAGTAGCAACCCCAGCGCCAGGACGCCGACGACAGACCCTGTAATGCGTGTCATGGCACTCGAGGGGAGCACAGTCGACAGCCATGGGCAAGGGGCGCCCGCCATGGCCGTCCATGGAGCCGAACGGGTGCGCGGCACGGCGGCAGGCCGGACTCCGTGGGTCCGGAGTGCCGCCGGAGCTGACACCGTGAAACGCGACCCTCGGTTCTCGCCGCGTCGAGGGGTGTCTCAATTGGTCAGAGGGCAGGACGCCGAGGACCTGTCGGTGACCGTCTGTCGTCCCCAGGCTACCGTTCCTCGACGCGGGTTACGTGGTGCTCTGGCGCCTTGCGTGTACGGAGGCGGTTGCCTCCGTACACGGTGGGCCCGTGATCCGTGGCCCGCACTGGCAGAGATACGTGGAAACCACGATTGTGACCGGGGCCGCTCATCCCGAACTATATGCGCCGTCGGGTTCGGGTCTTCGGCCGGCTCGACGAGCACCTCCCTCAACCGACATCTCAACCCACAGGAGAGAGCCATGTTCGAGGACCAGGAAGTCGAGCTGCTGCCGGCCCGTACCGTGATGAGCACCGTCTCCTTCAGGCGGCGGCGCCGCGGCAACGTCAACGTGGCCGTCGGCGGTGACGGCGGTAACGGCGGTGCCGGCGGTGACGGCGGCAACAACAACGTCAACATCGGTGGCGGCGGCGCCGGCAACGGCGGCGACGGCGGTAACGGCGGCAACGGCGGCAACGCCACGGCAGGCTGATCAGGCCCGCCGCTGCGGGCGGTGTCGCCCGCGGGTGAATGTCCGGTGGAGGGGCGGTCGGTCGCGGCCGCCCCTCCACGCACGCCGCCCCTCGGCCTGGAGGTCGCATTGTTGCTGGAGGACCCGGTGGAGGCGCCGCCGCTGGCCGGCGCGCGCCGGGTGCACCGGCTGGTGCAGGGCACCGAGTTCCTCGGTGAGTACCAGGGCGGCGGCTTCCGGGAGCCGAAGTTCCTGATCCGTCGCTCCGAGGGCTGCCGTTCCTCGACGTGGGCTACGTGGTGCTCTGGCGCCTTGCGTGTACGGAGGCGGTTGCCTCCGTACACGGTGGGCCCGTGATCCGTGGCCCGCACTGGCAGAGATACGTGGAAGCCACGATTGTGACCGGGGCCGCTCATCCCGAACTATATGCGCCGTCGGGTTCGGGTCTTCGGCCGGCTCGACGAGCACCTCCCTCAACCGACATCTCAACCCACAGGAGAGAGCCATGTTCGAGGACCAGGAAGTCGAGCTGCTGCCGGCCCGTACCGTGATGAGCACCGTCTCCTTCAGGCGGCGGCGCCGCGGCAACGTCAACGTGGCCGTCGGCGGTGACGGCGGTAACGGCGGTGCCGGCGGTGCCGGCGGTGACAACAACTTCAACATCGGTGCCGGCGGCGCCGGCAACGGCGGCGACGGCGGTAACGGCGGCAACGGCGGCAGCGCCACGGCAGGCTGATCAGGCCCGCCGCTGCGGGCGGTGTCGCCCGCGGGTGAATGTCCGGTGGAGGGGCGGTCGGTCGCGGCCGCCCCTCCACGCACGCCGCCCCTCGGCCTGGAGGTCGCATTGTTGCTGGAGGACCCGGTGGAGGCGCCGCCGCTGGCCGGCGCGCGCCGGGTGCACCGGCTGGTGCAGGGCACCGAGTTCCTCGGTGAGTACCAGGGCGGCGGCTTCCGGGAGCCGAAGTTCCTGATCCGCCGCTCCGACGGGCAGGTGCTGCAGCTGCCCGATCTGCTCTACCGGGTGGCCGGCGCGCTGGACGGCCGCCGCGATGACGCCGCGCTGGCCGCGGACCTGGCCGCCGAGCTGGGCCGGGAGCTGACCGCGGAGCAGTTCTGCTTCCTGGTGGAGGAGAAGCTGCGCCCGGTGGGCATCGTGGTCGGCGATGCCGCCGACCCGGGCGCGGGCGTGCCGGCCGCGCCGGTCCGGTCCGATCCGCTGCTGGCGCTGCGCTATCGGGTGGGGGTCGTGCCCGAGCGGATGGTGTGGCGGCTGGCCGGGCCGTTCCGCTTCCTGTTCCGCCGGCCGGCGTGGCTGGCGGCGCTGGCCGCGCTGCTGGCCGTGGATGTGGCGATCGTGGCCGCCGGGGACCTGCTGGACACCTCCCTGCGCGGGGTGGAGCAGCTGGTCCGCCATCCCGAGCTGTTCCTCGTGCTGTTCGTCTTGACCCTGCTGTCGGTGGTGTTCCACGAGATCGGGCACGTGACCGGCTGCCGCTTCGGCGGGGCCCGCCCCGGCGACATGGGCGTGGGGGTGTACCTGGTCTGGCCGGCCTTCTACAGCACGGTCACCGACGCCTACCGGCTGGACCGGGTCGGCCGGCTGCGGACGGACCTGGGCGGGGTGTACTTCAACGCGGTGTTCCTGGTCGCCACCGGGCTGCTCTACCTGCAGACCGGCCAGCCCTGGCTGCTGCTGGCCCTCATCGGGCTGCACACCGAGACCGCCTGGCAGTTTCTGCCCTCGATCCGGCTCGACGGCTACTACATCCTCGGCGACCTGGTCGGCGTGCCGGATCTGTTCGGCTACATCCTCCCGGCCCTCAAGAGCCTTCTGCCCGGGCGGCCGGTCCATCCCCGGATCCGGGACCTGCGCCCCGGGCCGCGCCGGCTGATCATCGGCTGGGTCGCCGTCACCGTTCCCCTGATCCTGGGCTACCTGGCCGCGTTCCTGATCATCCTGCCGCACGCGGTGCCGGTGGTGGTCCGCGAGCTGCGCACCTACCTGCAGCTGCTGGAACAGCACGTCCGGGCCGGCCACGTCGTGGAGACCACCGTCGGCGTGCTGCAGGGGTTCTTCCTGCTCGTGCCGTGGATCGGCTCGGCGATGGCCACCTGGATGCTGCTCCAGTGGATCGCGAGCTGGAGCCCCCGCCGCCGGGAACGCCGGTGGGGACCCGGCCGGGTGCCCTCCGGCACGTGGGGCCGGGTTCGTCGCGGCGCAGCGCTGGCCGGTGTCGGAGCCCTGGCCGCCCTGGTGGTGGCGCGGGTCTGGCAGGTCGGGACGTCGCTGCCCGCGTCCCCCGGAGAGCTCGGGCTGACCGACGAGTCCTTATCCGGGGTGGCCGGCGCCCCAGGGGCCGCGGATCTGCTCCGAGCCCATGTGGCCGTGCTCGGCTGGTTGACCGGCGCCGATGGGGGCGACCCCGGCACCCTGGACGGGAGCCGGCTGCTGGCCGTGGTCTGCACGGCCGTGCTGGTCACCTGCCTTCTGCTCTTCGCCGCGAGACGGCGGGTCCGGCTCGCGGTGGTGACGTTGCCGCTGCTGGCCGCGCTGGTCATGGGGCCGGCGGTCGGCGCGCTCGCCGGCGTGAACGGTGCCGTGGTGGGTGCGGCCTGGGCCGCCGCGGGCCTGCTCGCCCTGACCCCGACCCCGCGCCGCGCCAAGCACCGGCCCCCCAGAGGAGCCAAGCACCGCCGCCGCAGACGACCAGCGGGGACGGCTCCGGGCGCGGCCGCGGTCGCCGTCGGGATCCTGCTCTGCCCCCTCGTCGCCGTGCCGCTGGCCGCCGGTCTGGCCGTCGTGCTCGCCCGCGGCACGCTGGGGGCCGACCGGCGGGCAGGTCCGCGCTGGGCCGCCGCGGTCCTCCTCACCGCCGCGGCGGTGCTGGCCGCGCTCCAGGCGGACCCGCTGGGTGGCCAGCTGGTCACGGGGCCCGACCGCACCGTGCTCCTGCTGGCCGCCGGGCTGGTCACCGTCGCCGGATGCGCGTTCCGCCGGCTCCGCCCCTGGGCGGCCGCGGCGGCCCTCGCGCTCCTCATGGGGGCACTGCCCTGGCCCGGCGCCGGCGCGGCGCTGCCGCTCGTGGTGGTGACGGCCGTGCCGCTCGCGATGCTGATGACCGACGCGCTGATCGGGAGGCCGGTCGCCGACCGCCCGCACCCGATGGTCAGGGCTGCCCTCGCCGTGCCGATCGGCATCCTGGTCATCGTCGGCGCACTGTTCACCCCCTGAGCGCCCCGTCTCGCGCCTGCCGCGCTCGCCCTGCCCACCACCTCTCCGTCGAGGGCCGCCGCGTCCTGCCGGCCGTGCCGACACACGATCGTGCGGCCACCTCGTCCCCCCGTGGCACGCCCGCGGACCACCGCGCCCCATCCGACGAGCGACCAAGGTACCGTCCGCGGTTCTCGCCGGACGGGTGCCGCTCGGACGCAGCCCGACGTGGCTCCGTGTCAGGGACTGACGGGTCGCTCCCTGTCACGACGAGCACCCCACCTCAACCGACAGGAGAGACCCATGTTCGAGGAGTTCGAGGGCCAGGACGTCGAGCTGCTGCCGGCCCGCACCGTGATGAGCACCATCTCCCTCAAGCCCAAGAAGCCCAAGGGGGAGAACAGCCACAGCGGCGGCGGCAGCGGTAACGCCAACGGCCCCGGCAACGACATCGCCGGCAACGGCGGCAACGCCACCGGTGGCGACGGCGGCAGCGGTGGCGCCGGCGGCGACGGCGGCAGCACCGTGGTCGGCGACGCCAACGGTGGTCGTGGCGGCGACGGCGGCGACGGCGGCGACGCCACGGGCGGTAAGGGCGGTAACGCCAACGGCCCCGGCAACGACATCGCCGGCAACGGCGGCAACGCCACCGGTGGCGACGGCGGCAGCGGTGGCGCCGGCGGCGACGGCGGCAGCACCGTGGTCGGCGACGCCAACGGTGGTCGTGGCGGCGACGGCGGCGACGGCGGCGACGCCACGGGCGGTAAGGGCGGTAACGCCAACGGCCCCGGCAACGACATCGCCGGCAACGGCGGCAACGCCACCGGTGGCGACGGCGGCAGCGGTGGTGCCGGCGGCGACGGCGGCAGCACCGTGGTCGGCGACGCCAACGGTGGTCGTGGCGGCGACGGCGGCGACGGCGGCGACGCCACGGGCGGTAAGGGCGGTAACGCCAACGGCCCCGGCAACGACATCGCCGGCCCCGGCGGCAACGCCAACGGCCCCGGCGACGACATCGCCGGCCCCGGCGGCAACGCCAACGGCCCCGGCGACGACACCGACGGCGGCAACGTCTAGCGACCCCGCCGTTGCGGGTGTAGCCCGCGGGTGACCGTCGGTGGAGGGGCGGCCGGTCGCGGCCGCCCCTCCACGCACGCCGCCGCCCATCCTGGAGGTCGCATTGTTGCTGCAGGACCCGGTGGAGGCGCCGCCGCTGGCCGGCGCGCGCCGGGTGCACCGGCTGGTGCAGGGCACCGAGTTCCTCGGCGAGTACCAGGGCGGCGGCTTCCGGGAGCCGAAGTTCCTGATCCGCCGCTCCGACGGGCAGGTGCTGCAGCTGCCCGATCTGCTCTACCGGGTGGCCGGCGCGCTGGACGGCCGCCGCGATGACGCCGCGCTGGCCGCGGACCTGGCCGCCGAGCTGGGCCGGGAGCTGACCGCGGAGCAGTTCTGCCTCCTGGTGGAGGAGAAGCTGCGCCCGGTGGGCATCGTGGTCGGCGATGCCGCCGACCCGGGCGCGGGCGCGCCGGCCGCGCCGGTCCGATCCGCTGCTGGCGCTGCGCTATCGGGTGGGGGTCGTGCCCGAGCGCCCCGGCGCACTCCCCAGCCGATCGTGCGCAAGATCGTGCACCTGCGCTGGAAGCAGCGGCTCGGACCGGTAGCGATCGCGGCCCGCGTCGGTCGGGCGCCCTCGACGGTGTACCGCGTCCTCGTCGCCTGCCGGATCGACCGGCTTTGGCACGTCGACCGGGCCACCGGGGAACCGATCCGCCGCATCGAGTCGACCCGCCCCGGCGAGTGGGTCCATGTCGACGTCAAGAAGCTGGGCAACATCCGCCGATGGCGGAGGCTGGCGGCTCCACGGCCGCGCACAGGGCAGGCGCAACAGCCAGGCGCACCGCGACCCGGCCCGCCCGCGCACGATCGGCGGCCGGCCCAACCTCGGCTACTGCTACGTCCACTCGGCCATCGACGGCGACAGCAGGCTGGCCTATTCCCAAGCCCTCGACGACGAGACCACCGCCACCGCGTTGGCGTTCTGGACCCGGGCACGGGCGTTCTTCGCCGCCCACGGCATCGCCATTGAACGGGTGCTCACCGACAACGGCAGCGCCTATCGCTCCGCCGCCTGGCGCGCGGAACACCAGCGGTTGGGCATCAAGCACTCGCGCACCCGCGTCCGTCGTCCGCAGACCAACGGCAAGGTCGAGCGGCTCAACCGCACCCTCCTTGAGCAGTGGGCCTACAAGCGGCTCCACACCTCCGAGAAGGCCCGTCGGGCGGCCCTGTCAGGCTGGCTGCACCACTACAACCACCACCGGCCCCACACCGCCCTGGGCAACCTCCCGCCCATCAGTCGCTGCACCAACGTCTCCAAGCAGTACACCTAGGCGCCGACGGCTCCCGGCCGGCCAGGAGGTTGATGAGGCGCCCGCGCCGGGACTGCGGACCGGTGGAGGTCGGTCGCCCGGCGCCTCAGCGCCGGGCCGGGCACTGGGACCGGTGACGGGAGGGGGTCCTTCCCGTTCTCGTTGGCACCTGCCCAGCCCCAGAACCCGTGACGGGTGGACGAGCCAAGGCCACTCTATGTCATGACAGGCCGCGAAGTCGGCCATTGCTGCCCATATCAGTCCGTAACCATGTGTATAGACCGTCGGTCACTGGTGGCTGGACCTAAGGTCCGGCAAGGGCCCTGCACGACCGGGCCCGGGGGGGAAGCGGCTGTGTCCACTAATCACCTGGGGTCCGAGTACGAGGGCCCGCTGTCCGCTCGCACCGCGACCGGGACGGGGAAGTCGCCGGCATGTCAGCGCCGGCATCCCCAGCCTCGTTCGTGTAAGCGCTCCGTCCGGGTGAACTGATGGACGCGGCCCATTGGCCGCTCGTCGGCCGCGAAGCGGCGTGCGCAGCGATCACGACCGCGCTGGCCGGGAGCCGCGTGCGGAGCGTCGTCATCGCGGGGCCGACGGGGGTCGGGCGAACCAGGCTGGCTCGGGAGGCACTGGCCGTGGCGGAGCGCGAGCGGCGGCCGACCCGGTGGGCGGCCGCGGCGGGGCCCGGTGCCGTGGTGCCGCTCGGTGCCCTCGCTCATCTGATCCCGGCGGTCGACGGGGCATCCGATCCGTTCGCCCTGCTCCAGCGCGCCGCTTCCGCCATCGTCGGCGGCGAGTCGAGGCGACCGCCGGTGCTCGTCGTCGACGACGTCCACCTGCTCGACAAGCTGTCGATGACCCTCCTCTACCAGCTCGCCGCCAGTGGCGCGGTGTCCTTGGTCCTGACCGTGCGTTCGAACTGTCCCACACCGGATCCCGTGGCGCCGCTGTGGAAGGACGGGTTGGCGGTTCGGATCGACGTCCCGCCGCTCGGGCGGGCCGACATGGAGCTGCTCGTCACCCAGGCGCTCGGCGGGGAGGTGCAGTCCCGGACCGCGGAACGCCTCTGGCAACTGACCCAAGGGAACCCGCTCTTCCTGCGCGAGGTACTGGAGGACGGACACACATCCGGCCGGCTGCAGCAGATCCACGGCTTCTGGCGGTGGGAAGGTCCCATGCAACCGTCGCAACGGCTGAGTGACATCGTCCTGAGCCACATCGGGGACCTCGACGCTTCGGAGTGGCACGCCCTGGAGGTCCTGGCGACCAGCGAGCCGCTCAGCGTCCACCAGCTGGCCGAGCTGAGCAGCCCGCAGGCCATCACCTCGCTGGAACGCCGAGGGGTGATCACGGACCACGCCGCGGGCGGACCCGACGAGCTGCACGCCGCCCACCCCATGTACACCGCGGTGGTCCGTGCCCGGGCGTCCGAGGCGACGTTGCGGATGGTCCGCCGCCAGCTGTTCTACGAGGACGACGATCCCGGCAGCCGTCCAGAGCACCTCGTGAAGCGGTGTGTCGCTCTGCTGAACAGCGGCCAGCCGGTGCGCAAGCCCGGTTTGCTCATCGATGCCGCGCGGCGTGCCATGGCCGACCTGGACGTCGCCGCCGCCGAACGGCTGGCGCGGGCAGCGCTCGACGCAGGGGACGGCATCGAGGCTCATCTGCTCCTCGTCGAGGTCGCTCGATGGCTCGGCGAGCCTGAGCACAGTCTCGCCCTGGCGGTCGACGGAGCAGGGCTGGCCGCCACTGAGATGGACCGTGCACGGCTCACCAGCGCCCGGGTGCTGACGCTCTTCTGCGCGCTGGGCCGGGCCGACGACGCCGCGGCCGCGCTGCGCGGCGCCGTCGAGACCGTCCGCGGGGACGGAGCCCGCGGCATCCTGGCTGCGACGGAGAGCATGCTCAGCGTCCTCAGCGGGGATCCGCGGGCGGTGGACCGCACCACGGAGACGTTGTCGGCGGTCCCGGCTAGGAGCCCGGCCCGATCGCTCGCGGCTGCGGCGGCATCCCTGAGCCTGGCCCACGCGGGACGGACGAGGCAGGCACTGTCGGTCGCGCAGGAAGGGTGGCGGGCGCTGGAGTCCGGGCCCGACGTGAGCGAGTCGCTCCTTGCCCGGTTCGTGCTCGCCCATGCCGAGGTCGGGGCGCTGCAGATGGCGGCGCAGATGCAGGAGATGAACCGGCGGACGGAGGAACTGCTCCGCAGGACCCTGGCCGTCCCGGAGTGGGCGGGCGACGCCGTCGCCACCCTGCACTGCGGGCTCGCAGCCTTGGCGAGCGGTCAGTGGCGCCAGGCCGTCCGTCGGCTCGAGGAGGCGCACTCGGGTCTGCAGCGACAGGACCCGATGGGCATGCGCGGCCTGTGCTGCTCGGTCCTGGCCATGGCCAGGGCGCTGGTCGGCGACCTCGGACGGGCCCGTGAACTCATCGCCGAACGGGAGAGCAGCACGCGCGGCCTGCTGCCGGCCTTCGAGCCGTTCTCCGGGCTCGCCGAGGCCTGCCTCGCCGGCGTGGAGGGCCGGACCGCGGACGCCGGCGAACTCTTCCTCGACACCGCGGCCCACGCCGCTGCGCTGGGACTGCCGATGGTGCAGGCGCTCGTGTTGCACCGCGCCGTGCAGTTCGGCCGGGCCGCCGAGGTGGCCGAACTCCTGCAGGACCTGGCCGTTCGCCTCGACTCACCTCTGGTGGAGGATCTCGCCGCGCACGCCCAGGCGATGGCGGCCGGGGACGGGGACGGCCTCGAGAAGGCCAGCTGGCGATTGCAGGATGCAGGGGCGTTGATGTATGCGGCCGACTCCGCCGCTGCGGCGGCCGCGGTGCACGAGCGTCGCGGGGATCGGGGGGCGGCAGTCGAGTGGGCAACGAGGGCGGCGGCCCTGGCCCGGGAATGCGGGATGACCCAGCCGCCGACCCTGGGCGCCCCATCGCTGCCCACGCTCACGTCGCGGGAGGAGGAGGTGGCCGGTCTGGCCAGCCGCGGCCTGAGCAATCAGGAGATTGCCGGCATGCTGGTGCTGTCGGTGCGCACCGTCGAGACCCACCTCTCGCACGTCTACGCCAAGCTCGGCATCACCAGTCGTGCTGAGCTGGCCGCTCTCCTGCCGGGTCCGGAGCCCGATCCACGCAGGCCTCGCCGCGCCGGGACGGGCAGGACGTAGCCGCCGCCCGTGGGGGGCGTCGGCCCGTCAGGTGATCCGGGGGAGGAGCGGGCCGCACCCGGCGTCCCTGGCCAGCGCTCTGGTACGGCGGCGGATCAGGACCCGACCGGGACGACGTGGGAGAGGAACCTATCCGGCACCGGCGAGCCGGGCGGAGGTCGCCGGACACGAACGCCTCGTGCAGGAGACCGACCGGGCGGCCGGCGCCCGCAGGCGCAGGTGTGGGTTTCCTCAGCGGGGGGTCCGGCGGCGCTCCCAGTTCGGGTTGACCTCGTCCTCGTCCTCGTCGCCGCCGAAGCCGACGACGCTCTCCATGCCGGGGGAGAGGACGCCCCACTCGATGAGCCGGCTGGTCAGCTCGTCGGGGCTCATGTCGTAGATGATGGCCAGCGACTTGAGGTCCTCGGCACGGATGGAGAGGACCTTGCCGTTGTAGTCGTGGCGCTGCGCCTGGATGGTCGAGGCGTACCGGGCCAGCGGGCCGGCCTCGTCCGCGGGCAACGAGCCCAGCGACTCCAGGTTGAGCACGATCTTCGTCGTCGAGGTGACCGCCGAGCTGGGCCGCGGGTCGGGCAACAGCTCGGAGACCGGGACCCCGTAGAAGACCGCGAGCTCGGAGAGCCGTTGCACGGTCACTGCACGGTCGCCGCGCTCGTAGGAGCCCACGACCACCGCCTTCCAGCGGCCGTGTGACTTGTCCTCGACTCCCTGGAGCGAGAGGCCTTGCTGGTTGCGGATGGCGCGGAGCCGGGCACCGAGGGCCCGTGAGTAGTCGGTGCTCATCGCTTCCTGCTCACTGTCCGTCGTCGGGGGCGGGTTGTCGTCACGGAGCGTACTGGTCGAGCGGGTACAAGGACACCGGGACACTCCTCCGGGTCAGAAGGGGCCCGATCGTGCCCGTAGCCGGCGCGTCGCGGGTCACATCGCAGCGTGCAGTACGGTCGAGCCCGGTCCGACCACTCCTTTAACGACCCGTCCCGTGAGGCGGGGAAGGAGGCCTGATGGCCCGCACGACCGAGCATGCCCACGGCGGTGCACCGTCGCCGTCCGCAGTGCTCTCCGCCGCCGACGTGACCCGCGTGGTCGACCGGATGGCCCACCAGCTCATCGAGAAGTGCGCGGGGGACGACGGCCGCGCCGACGTCGTCCTCGTCGGCATCCCCACCCGCGGGGCCCCGCTGGCCCGCCGGCTGGCCGCCCGCGTGGAGGCGTTCTCCGGCTTCCCGGTCGACGTCGGCACCGTCGACATCACGCTCTACCGCGACGACCTGCGCATGCGCGGCGTCCGCGCGCTGGAGGAGACCGTGCTGCCCGAGGGCGGCATCGACGGCCGCCTCGTCGTCCTGGTGGACGACGTCCTGTACTCGGGCCGGTCGGTGCGGGCGGCGCTGGACGCGCTGCGCGACGTCGGCCGCCCGCGCGCGGTGCAGCTCGCGGTGCTGGTCGACCGCGGCCACCGCGAGCTGCCCATCCGCGCCGACTACGTGGGCAAGAACCTGCCGACCTCGCGCAGCCAGTCGGTGAAGGTCCGGCTGGCCGAGGTCGACGGCGTGGACGAGGTGCTCGTGACGGAGGGGGAGGACCGGTGAAGCGTCACCTGCTGGAGGCCGCCGACCTGGACCGGGCCGACGCGACGCTGGTGCTCGACACCGCCGCGCAGATCGACGCCGCGCTGGCCGGCCGCGAGGTCAAGAAGCTGCCCACGCTGCGCGGACGGACGGTGGTCAACCTCTTCTACGAGGACTCCACCCGCACCCGGATCTCCTTCGAGCTGGCCGCCAAGCGGCTGTCGGCCGACGTCATCAACTTCTCCGCCAAGGGCAGCAGCGTCTCCAAGGGCGAGAGCCTCAAGGACACCGCGCTGACCCTGGAGGCGATGGGCTCCGACGCCATCGTCGTCCGGCACTCGGCGTCGGGCGCCCCGCACCGCCTGGCGAACTGGGTGCGCGGCAGCGTGGTCAACGCCGGCGACGGCACCCACGAGCACCCCACCCAGGCGCTGCTGGACGCCTACACGATCCGGCACCGGCTGGGCCGGCTGGAGGGCGTGCGCGTGGCGGTGGTCGGTGACGTGCTGCACAGCCGGGTGGCCCGCTCCAACGTGCGGCTGCTGCACACCCTCGGCGCCGAGGTCACCCTGGTCGCGCCGCCGACGCTGCTCCCGGTCGGGGTGGGCAGCTGGCCGGCAGAGGTCTCCTACGACCTGGACGCCGTCCTGCCCAAGGCCGACGTGGTGATGATGCTGCGGGTCCAGGCCGAGCGGATGAACGCCTCGTACTTCCCCAGCGCCCGCGAGTACAGCCGCCGCTACGGGCTGGACATGCGCCGGATGGGCGCCCTGGGCGACGACGCGATCGTCATGCACCCGGGCCCGATGAACCGCGGGATGGAGATCGCCGCCGAGGTGGCCGACTCCGTCCGCTCCACGATCGTCGAGCAGGTCGGCAACGGGGTCTCCGTGCGCATGGCCGTGCTCTACCTGCTGCTGGGAGGCGCGCCCTCGTGACGCTGCTCATCAAGGGCGCGAAGCCCTACGGCGAGGACGCCGCGGACATCCTCGTCAGGGACGGCCGGATCGCCGCGATCGGCGAGTCGCTGTCGGTCCCCGGCGCCGATGTCGTCGACGCCGCCGGGCTGGTCGCGCTGCCCGGCCTGGTCGACCTGCACACCCACCTGCGTGAGCCCGGCCGTGAGGACGCCGAGACCGTCGAGAGCGGCAGCCGCGCCGCCGCGCTGGGCGGCTACACGGCGGTGCACGCCATGGCCAACACCGACCCGGTCGCCGACACCGCCGGCGTCGTCGAGCAGGTGTGGCGGCTGGGCCAGGAGGCCGGCCTGGTGGACGTCGTCCCGGTCGGCGCGGTGACCGTGGGGCTGAGGGGGGAGCGGCTGGCCGAGCTCGGTGCGATGACCGACTCCGCCGCCCGGGTGCGCGTCTTCTCCGACGACGGCCACTGCGTCGCCGACCCCGCCCTGATGCGCCGGGCGCTGGAGTACGTCAAGGCGCTGGACGGCGTGGTCGCCCAGCACGCCGAGGAGCCGCGGCTCACCGTCGGCGCGCAGATGCACGAGGGCGACCGCTCGGCCCGCCTCGGCCTGACCGGCTGGCCGGCCGCCGCCGAGGAGGCGATCATCGCCCGCGACGTGCTGCTCGCCGACCACGTCGGCGCCCGGCTGCACGTCTGCCACGTCTCGACCGCGGGCTCGGTGGAGATCATCCGCTGGGCGAAGTCCCGCGGGGTGCAGGTCACCGCCGAGGTCACCCCGCACCACCTGCTGCTCACCGACGAGTGCGCCGAGGGCTACGACCCGGTGTTCAAGGTCAACCCGCCGCTGCGCACCGACGCCGACGTCGAGGCGCTGCGCGCCGGGCTGGCCGAGGGCGTGATCGACGCGGTGGCCACCGACCACGCGCCGCACGCGGTCGAGGACAAGGAGACCGAGTGGGCGCACGCCCGGCCCGGGATGCTGGGTCTCCAGCAGGCGTTGTCGGTGGTCGTCGCGACGATGGTGGAGACCGGCCTGCTCGACTGGCGCGGCGTCGCCGACCGGATGTCGGCCCGACCGGCCGCCATCGGCCGGCTCGACGGCCACGGCCGCGCGCTGGCCCCGGGCGAGCCGGCCAACCTGCTGCTGCTGGACCCGGGCACGCGCGCGGTCGTCGACCCCTCCGCGCTGGCCAGCCGCAGCCGCAACAGCCCCTATGCCGGCCGGGAGCTCCCCGGCCGGGTGGTCGCCACGTTCCTGCGCGGGATGGCGACCGTGCTCGACGGAAAGGCAGTGAAGTGAGAGAAGCGCTCCTGGTCCTCGAGGACGGGCGCACGTTCCGCGGTGAGGCCTACGGCGCGGTCGGGACGACGCTGGGCGAGGCGGTGTTCGCCACCGGGATGACCGGCTACCAGGAGACGCTGACCGACCCCAGCTACGCCCGCCAGATCGTGGTGATGACCGCGCCGCACATCGGCAACACCGGGGTCAACCAGGAGGACGACGAGAGCCGGCGGATGTGGGTGGCCGGCTTCGTCGTGCGCGACCCCGCCCGCCGCCCGGCGAACTGGCGGGCCACAGGCAGCCTGGACGACGAGCTGGCCGAGCAGGGCGTCGTCGGCATCAGCGGCATCGACACCCGCGCGCTGACCCGCCACCTGCGCGAGCGGGGCGCGATGCGCGCCGGCATCAGCAGCGAGGGCCTCCCGGCCGAGGCGCTGCTGACCCGGGTGCGCGGCTCGGAGAGCATGAGCGGCGCCGACCTCGCGCCGGCGGTCACCGCGAACGACCCGTACGTCGTCCCGGCGGTGGGGGAGAGGCGCTTCACCATCGCCGCGCTGGACCTCGGCATCAAGACCGCCACCCCGCGGCACCTGGCCGAGCTCGGCGTGGAGACGCACGTCCTGCCGGCCACCGCGACCGCCGAGGACCTCCTCGACGCGGGCCCGGACGGCGTCTTCCTCTCCAACGGACCGGGCGACCCGGCCGCCGCCGACTACGCGGTCGACGCGGTGCGCGGGGTGCTCGACGCCCGCCGGCCGCTGTTCGGCATCTGCTTCGGCAACCAGATCCTCGGCCGGGCGCTGGGCCTGGGCACCTACAAGCTGCGCTTCGGCCACCGCGGCCTCAACCAGCCGGTGCTCGACCGGGTCAGCGGCACGGTGCGGGTGACCAGCCACAACCACGGCTTCGCCGTCGACGCCCCGCTGGACCGGCCGACCGACACCCCCTACGGGCGGGTCGAGGTCAGCCACGTGGGCCTGAACGACGACGTGGTGGAGGGGCTGCGCTGCCTGGACCTGCCGGCGTTCAGCGTGCAGTTCCACCCCGAGGCCGCTGCCGGCCCGCACGACGCCGCGCCGCTGTTCCAGCGGTTCGTCGACCTCATGGAGACCGCCCGCACCGGGGAAGGGCAGGCCGGTGGGCCGCCGCCGCAGGTCGAGCACAGCACCGCGGAGAAGAGCGCCTGATGCCCAGACGGGACGACATCCACCACGTGATGGTGATCGGCTCCGGGCCGATCCTCATCGGCCAGGCCGCCGAGTTCGACTACTCCGGCACCCAGGCCTGCCGGGTGCTCAAGGCCGAGGGGCTGCGGGTCAGCCTGGTCAACAGCAACCCGGCGACGATCATGACCGACCCGGAGATCGCCGACGCGACGTACGTCGAGCCGCTGACCCCCGGGTTCGTCGAGAAGGTGATCGCCAAGGAGCGCCCCGACGCGCTGCTGGCCACCCTCGGCGGGCAGACCGCGCTCAACATCGCCATCGGCCTGTACGAGAACGGCGTGCTCGAGGAGTACGGCGTCCGGTTGATCGGCGCCGACGTCGACGCGATCAACCGCGGCGAGGACCGGCAGCAGTTCAAGGACATCGTGCGGTCCATCGGCGCCGACGCCCCGCGCTCGCGGGTCTGCGCGTCGGTCGAGGAGGCGCTGGAGACCGCCGCCGAGGTCGGCTACCCCGTCGTCATCCGGCCGAGCTTCACCATGGGCGGGCTGGGCTCGGGCTTCGCCACCGACGAGGCCAGCCTTCGCCGCATGGCCTCCCACGGCCTGGCCGACTCCCCGGTGCACACCGTCCTCATCGAGGAGTCGGTGCTGGGCTGGAAGGAGTACGAGCTCGAGCTGATGCGCGACCGCAGCGACAACGTGGTCGTCATCTGCTCGATCGAGAACGTCGACGCGATGGGCGTGCACACCGGCGACTCGGTGACCGTCGCCCCGGCGATGACCCTGACCGACCGCGAGTACCAGCGGATGCGCGACGTGGGCATCGCGGTGCTGCGCGAGGTCGGCGTCGACACCGGCGGCTGCAACATCCAGTTCGCGGTCAACCCAGCCGACGGCCGGCTGGTCGTCATCGAGATGAACCCCCGGGTGTCGCGGTCCAGCGCGCTGGCGTCCAAGGCCACGGGCTTCCCGATCGCCAAGATCGCCGCGAAGCTGGCCATCGGCTACACGCTCGACGAGATCACCAACGACATCACCGGCGTCACCCCGGCGTCGTTCGAGCCGGCGCTGGACTACGTCGTCGTCAAGATCCCGCGGTTCGCGTTCGAGAAGTTCCCCGGCGCCGACCCGCGGCTGACCACGACGATGAAGAGCGTCGGCGAGGTCATGGCGCTGGGCCGAAACTTCCCCGAGGCGCTGGGCAAGGCCATGCGGTCCACGGAGACGAAGGTCGCCGGCTTCTGGACCGGCGCGGAGGACACCCGCTCGGCAGCGGAGCTCCTGGAGGCGCTGCGCACGCCGGTCGACGGGCGGC
The DNA here is from genome assembly GCF_053502545.1 of Geodermatophilus sp. URMC 65. Lineage (NCBI taxonomy): Bacteria > Bacillati > Actinomycetota > Actinomycetes > Geodermatophilales > Geodermatophilaceae > Geodermatophilus > Geodermatophilus sp. URMC 65. The sequence goes on along the minus strand of NZ_CP199954.1, from coordinate 126,408 downwards.
TCTACGTCGCCGAGGCCGCGCTGCGCGCCGGTGCCACCGTCGAGCAGGTCGCGGAGGCCAGCGGCTTCGACCCGTGGTTCGTCGACCAGATCGCGCTGGTCGGCGAGATCGGCGCCGAGGTCCGCGACGCGCCGTCCCTCACGGCGGAGCTGCTGCGCCGGGGCAAGCGGCACGGCCTGTCCGACCGGCAGATCGCCGCGCTGCGTCCCGAGCTGGCCGGTGAGGACGGCGTCCGGCTGCTGCGGCACCGGCTCGGCATCCGGCCGGTCTACAAGACCGTCGACACCTGTGCCGCCGAGTTCGCCGCCCGCACCCCGTACCACTACTCGTCCTACGACGAGGAGACCGAGGTCGAGCCGCGGGAGAAGCCGGCGGTGCTGATCCTGGGTTCCGGCCCCAACCGGATCGGGCAGGGCATCGAGTTCGACTACTCCTGCGTGCACGCCGTGATGGCGCTCCAGGACGCCGGCTACGAGGCCGTGATGGTCAACTGCAACCCCGAGACCGTCTCCACCGACTACGACACGGCCGACCGGCTGTACTTCGAGCCGCTGACCTTCGAGGACGTCCTCGAGGTGGTCGAGGCCGAGCGCGCCGCCGGCCCCGTGGCCGGGGTGATCTGCACCCTCGGCGGGCAGACCCCCCTGGGCCTGGCGCAGCGGCTGAAGGACGCCGGGGTCCCGGTGCTGGGCACCTCGCCGGAGTCCATCGACGCCGCCGAGGACCGCGGGGCCTTCTCGCGGGTGCTGTCCGACACCGGCCTGCAGGCGCCCAAGCACGGCACGGCGACCGCCTTCGCCGAGGCGCGGGAGATCGCCGCGAGCATCGGCTACCCGGTGCTGGTCCGGCCGTCGTACGTGCTCGGCGGGCGCGGCATGGAGATCGTCTACGACGACGCCACGCTCGAGGCGTACATCGCCAAGGCCACCGACGTCAGCCCTGAGCACCCGGTGCTGGTCGACCGGTTCCTCGAGGACGCCGTCGAGATCGACGTCGACGCGCTGTTCGACGGCTCCGAGCTCTTCCTCGGCGGGGTCATGGAGCACATCGAGGAGGCCGGCATCCACTCCGGCGACTCGGCGTGCGCCCTGCCGCCGATCACCCTGGGCACCGACGACGTGGTGCGCATCCGGCGGGCGACCGAGCAGCTGGCCGCGCGCATCGGCGTCCGGGGGCTGCTCAACGTCCAGTACGCGCTCAAGGACGACGTCCTCCACGTCCTCGAGGCCAACCCCCGGGCGTCGCGCACGGTGCCCTTCGTCTCCAAGGCGACCGCGGTGCAGCTGGCCAAGGCCGCGGCACGGATCGCGGTGGGGGAGACGATCGCCGACCTGCGTGCCGTCGGCGTGCTCCCCCGGACCGGGGACGCATCGGACCTCCCCGCGGACATGCCGATCGCGGTCAAGGAGGCCGTGCTGCCCTTCCACCGGTTCCGCACCGTCGAGGGGCACGGCGTCGACACCGTGCTGGGCCCGGAGATGAAGTCCACCGGCGAGGTCATGGGGCTGGACACCGGCTTCGGCACCTCCTTCGCCAAGTCGCAGGAGGCCGCCTACGGGTCGCTGCCCACCGAGGGCACGGTCTTCGTCTCGCTGGCCAACCGGGACAAGCGCTCGGCCGTCTTCCCGGTCAAGCGGCTGGCCGACCTCGGCTTCCAGGTGATGGCCACCGCCGGCACGGCGCAGGTGCTGCGCCGCAACGGCGTGGCCTGCGAGGTCGTCGGCAAGGTCAGCGACGGCCCGGGCAACTGCGTGGAGCGGATCCTGGCCGGGGACGTCGGCATCGTCGTCAACACGCCGTTCGGCTCGCCGGGCAACAGCGGGCCGCGGCTGGACGGCTACGAGATCCGCACCGCCGCCGTCACCGCGGGCATCCCGTGCATCACCACGGTGCAGGGCCTGGCCGCTGCGGTGCAGGGGGTCGAGGCGCTGCGCCGCGGGGACGTCGGGGTGCACAGCCTGCAGGAGGTCCACGCCGCGCTCGCCGGCGGCACGTCGGGCGGGCCGAGCACCTCCGCCGGGACCGGCGCGTGACGACGGCGTCGCGGAGCGACGCCGTCGGGCGGGTGCGGGACGACCTGGTCGCCCGCGGGCTGGTCGACGGCCTGCCCGCGGCGTTCCTCGCCGGGGTGACCCGCTTCGCGCGGCCGCCGCAGCCGGAGCTGGACGCCCTGGCGGCGGCGGCCCGCGGGGTGGCGGCGCGGCTCGCCACCGGGGACGCCGGCGACGAGGACCTGCCGCTGCTGACCCGGGTGCTGTTCTTCGCGGGCCACGCGGCGGTGCTCGCCGGCGCCGGCGTGCCGGCCCCGGCCTACGACGTCCTCGGCTCCTACCGCGACAACCTGACCACCCCGGTCGGGCCGCGGCTGGCGCAGCGCCCGGTCGCCGGCGGACGGCGCTGGCGGGTGCTGGGCCGGGACGTCGGCTTCCCCATCGGCGTGCCCGCCTGCGTGCTGGGCGGCGGTGCGGAGTGGGTCCGCCACTTCGCGCGCAACGGCTACAGCGTGCTGACCTACAAGACCGTCCGCAGCCGCGCGCACGAGCCCAACGAGCAGCCCAACTGGGTCTTCGCGCAGCGGGAGACGCGCAGCCTGCCCCCGGGCGCGGCCGCCGAGGTCACCGCCGACCCGTGGGACTGGGTGCCACCGGGCTCGCCGGAGGTCAGCACGGTCAACTCCTTCGGCGTCCCGTCGCCGGCGCCCGAGGAGTGGGCGGCCGACCTCGAGCGGTCGCTGGCCGCCGTCGACGACGACCAGCTGCTGGTCGTCAGCGTCATGGGGGAGGGCGACGGGACCGCCCTGGTCGACGACTTCGCCCGCACGGCCCGGCTGGCGGAGGAGGCCGGCGCGACCGTCGTCGAGCTCAACCTGTCCTGCCCGAACACGCTCAACCCCTCGGCGCCGGGCGTGAAGCCGCCGCTGTGCCTGGACGCCGATGCGACCGTCGCCGTGGTCGAGGGCGTGCGGCGCGCGCTGGACGACCGCACCGGCCTGGTCGCCAAGCTCTCCTGGCTCGACGAGCCGCGGCTGGCCGCGCTGGTGCCGCGGCTCGCGCCGCTGGTCGACGGTGTCGCGGGCATCAACACGCTGCAGAGCCGGGTGCGGCGCAGCGACGGCGAGCCGACCTTCCCCGGCCGCGAGCTGGCCGGGCTGTCGGGGGCGGCGGTGCGCGACTCCGCGCTGGACTTCACCCGCCGGCTGGTCGCCCTGCGCGGAGCCGGGAGCCGGCACTTCGACGTCCTGGCCATGGGCGGGGTCACCGACCCGGCCTCGTTCGAGGCGCTGTTCGCCCTCGGTGCCGACGCGGTGCAGTCGGCGTCGGGCGCCTTCGCCGACCCGTTCCTCGCCCGGGACTGCGTCGACGCGCTGGGCGACACCCTGCCCCGGGCGGTGGCGAGGTGACCGAGCTCGCGCGGTCACCGATGGACTCGGCACGGTCCGGCACGGGCCCGACGAGCCCCAGCGAGGAGGGCACGTGACGGCCCCGTTCGGACGGCGCCTCGCCGACGCCGTCGCTGCCCGCGGGCCGCTGTGCGTCGGCATCGACCCGCACGCGCCGCTGCTGGAGCGCTGGGGGCTGCCCGACAGCCCCGAGGGCCTGGCGCGGTTCACCGACGCCGTCGTCGACGCCCTCGCCGGCACCGTCGCCGTCCTCAAGCCGCAGCTGGCCTTCTACGAGCGGCACGGCTCGCGCGGCCTGGCCGTGCTGGAGGACGGCGTCGCCCGCGCCCGCGCCGCCGGCGCGCTGGTGCTGCTCGACGCCAAGCGCGGGGACATCGGCTCGACGATGGACGGCTACGCCGGCTACCTGCGGCCGGACCACCCGATGGCCGCCGACGCCCTGACCGTCAGCCCCTACCTCGGCCCCGGCTCGCTGCAGCCGGCCGTCGACACCGCCCGCGAGCACGGCGGGGGCCTGTTCGTGCTGGCCCGCACCTCCAACCCGGACGCCGGCACGCTGCAGCACGCGGTCGTGGACGGGCGGTCGGTCGCGCAGGTCGTCGTCGACACCGTGCGGGACTGGAACGCCGCCGACGGGTCCGGCTCGTTCGGCGTCGTCGTGGGGGCCACCCTGCGTGAGCTGGACGTCGACCTCACCGGCCTCGGCGGTCCGGTGCTCGCGCCGGGCCTGGGCGCGCAGGGCGGGTCGCCGGCCGACCTGCGCCGGCTGTTCGGCCGCGACGCCGCCGTCGTCCCGGCCGTGTCGCGGGACGTGCTGGCCGCTGGGCCCGACCCGGCCGGGCTGCGCGCCGCCGCCGAGCGCTGGGCCGCGGAGCTGGCCGGGTGAGACGGGCCGTGCCCTGATCCGTCCGTTCTCGCCGCTGGTAGAGGGGCGGCACCTCCCCGGACCCGCCGGTCCGGCCGTTCACCAGCACGTTCACGATGTCGACCGGCGTGTCGAGCTCGGCGTGTCGGATCCCATGCGGTCGGAACCGTCCGGTACCAACACCCCGCCTGAGCAGCGAGTATGACACCTTGTGACCGGAATCGCTCACCCGCTGTCAGCAGAGGCTCACGGATTGCCGGAAACCCGGGGTTCAGACCCGCGTGACCTGCACATATAGGTGGAGCTAGGTTGGCCGACAGGCTCAGCAGTGAGTCCTGCCCCCGACACAGCCCGAGCCCGCCGGCCGAACCGGTGACCGGCGACGACAGATTGGGTCGCACCATGCCCCTCCCTGACCTGTCCCCCGAGCAACGTGCCGCGGCCCTCGAGAAGGCCGCGGCCGCCCGCAAGGCCCGAGCCGAGTTGCGCGAGCGGCTCAAGAGCAAGGGCGCCACGGTCGGTGACGTCCTGCGCCAGGGCGAGACCGACGAGGTGATCGGCAAGATGCGCGTCTCCGCCGTCCTGGAGTCCCTGCCCGGCGTGGGCAAGGCCCGGGCTGCGAAGATCATGGAGCGGCTCGAGATCTCCCCGACCCGCCGGGTGCGCGGTCTGGGTGCCAACCAGCGCCGGGCCCTCGAGACGGAGTTCGGCGGCGAGAAGGTCGCCGCCGAGCAGGTCCCCGTCGAGGGCTGACCCGCAGGACCAGGTACCGGAGGTCGAGGACGACGACGCGTGGCAGCTGCTGTCCCGGAGCACGCCCCGGCACGGCTGACCGTGCTCTCCGGCCCGTCAGGGGTCGGCAAGGGCACGGTCGTGGCGGAGGTCCGGCGCCGGCACCCCGAGGTCTGGGTGTCGGTGTCGGCCACCACCCGCCGGCGCCGGCCCGGTGAGGTCGACGGGATGCACTACCACTTCGTCAGCGACGCCGAGTTCGACCGGCTGATCGCCGAGGACGGCCTGCTCGAGTGGGCCGAGTACGCCGGCAACCGCTACGGCACGCCGGCCGGTCCGGTCCGCGAGCAGCTGGCCACCGGGCGGCCGGCGCTGCTGGAGATCGAGCTCCAGGGCGCCCGGCAGGTCCGGGCCCGCGACGCCGACGCCCAGCTGGTGTTCCTGGCCCCGCCGTCCTGGGGCGAGCTGGTCAGCCGGCTGGCCGGGCGGGGCTCCGAGCCGCCCGCGGTCCAGGAGGAGCGGCTGCGCATCGCGCAGGCCGAGCTCGACGCCGCCGGGGAGTTCGACGTGGTGGTCGTCAACGACGACGTGGTCCGCGCTGCTGACGAGTTGGTAGGATTGCTGACTGCGCCGTCGCCCGGGACCCTCCGGAGCAGCGGCGCGTCCGAGTGACGGGGCCCGGCGCCGCCGCCCGCCACTCCCGACTGACGAGCTGAGGAGCACGCCCGCCCGTGTCCGGAGTCGCACCCGCCCCCGAGGGCATCACCAACCCGCCGATCGACGAGCTGCTCGAGCGCACCAGCAGCAAGTACGGCCTGGTGATCTTCGCCGCCAAGCGCGCGCGCCAGATCAACGCCTACTACAGCCAGCTCTCCGAGGGCCTGCTGGAGTACGTCGGCCCGCTGGTCGACACCGCTCCGCAGGAGAAGCCGCTCTCCATCGCGCTGCGCGAGATCAACGAGGGCCTGCTGACCCACACCGCCGGCGAGAACTGAAAGAGGACCCCTCTGCCCCTCACGCCTCGCACGCTCGGCGCGGGCCCCTGCAGAGGGGCCGTTCTACGGTCCATGGGGATGACGCCCCCGGTTCGCGCCGGGGGCGTCGTCGTGTGTGGAGGATGGACGGCATGAGCCGCATCGTGCTGGGCGTCGCCGGGGGCGTGGCCGCCTACAAGACCGCCCTGCTGGTGCGCGCGTTCACCGAGTCCGGGCACGACGTCCGCGTCGTCCCGACGCCGTCCGCCCTGCACTTCGTGGGCGCGGCCACCTTCGAGGCGCTGTCGGGCAACCCGGTCACCACCGACGTGTGGTCCGACGTGGACGAGGTGGCCCACGTCCGCATCGGCCAGACGGCCGACCTCGTCGTCGTCGCGCCGGCCACCGCCGACCTGCTGGCCCGCGCGGCCGCCGGCCGGGCCGACGACCTGCTCACCGCGAGCCTGCTCACCGCGCGCTGCCCGGTGGTGTTCGCCCCGGCCATGCACACCGAGATGTGGCTGCACCCGGCCACCCAGGACAACGTCGCCACGTTGCGCCGCCGCGGCGCGATCGTGCTGCCGCCCGCCGTCGGCCGGCTCACCGGCCCGGACTCCGGCCCCGGCCGGCTGCCCGAGCCCACCGACATCGCCGCGCTCGCCTCGGTGGTGCTCGCCGCCGGCCCCGCCGCCCTCGCCCCCGACCTCGCCGGCCGCCGCGTCGTCGTCAGCGCCGGGGGCACCCGGGAGCCGCTGGACCCGGTCCGCTACCTGGGCAACCGCTCGTCCGGCAAGCAGGGCTGGGCGCTGGCCCGGGTCGCCGCCGCCCGCGGCGCTGAGGTGGCGCTCGTCGCCGCCAACGTGGAGCTGCCGGCGCCCTTCGGCGTCCGCGTCGTCGACGTCGGCACGGCCGAGGAGCTGCGCACGGCGGTGCTCGCCGAGTCCGAGGGAGCCGACGTGGTGGTCATGGCCGCCGCGGTCGCCGACTTCCGGCCGGCCACGGTCGCGACCACCAAGCTGAAGAAGGGCAGCAGCGCCGAGCCCGAGGCCGTGCCGCTGGTGCGCAACCCCGACGTCCTCGCCGAGCTGGTCACCAAGCGCCCCGCCGGTCAGCTGGTCGTCGGCTTCGCCGCCGAGACGGGGGACGACGAGGCCGACGTCCTCACCCACGCCCGCGCCAAGCTCGCCCGCAAGGGCTGTGACCTGCTCGTGGTCAACGACGTCTCCGAGGGCCGGGTGTTCGGCCGGGCCGACAACGCCGCCGTCGTCCTGGCCTCCGACGGCACCGCCACCGAGCTGCCCGAGGGCAGCAAGGACGCCGTGGCCGCCGGCGTCTGGGACGCCGTCGCCCCCCGGCTGGCCTGAGCGCGACACCGCCTCCGGCACACGCCGGTAACGTGCACCCGACGAGACGCTCACCCCCGGGCGTCCACCCGACCGTCACCGACCCCAGGGAGTACCGCGTGTCACGCCGCCTCTTCACGTCCGAGTCGGTGACCGAGGGCCACCCGGACAAGATCGCCGACCAGATCAGCGACTCCATCCTCGACGCGATGCTCGCGCAGGACCCGCGCAGCCGCGTCGCCGTCGAGACCCTGATCACCACCGGTCAGGTCCACATCGCCGGTGAGGTCACCACCGCCGGCTACGTCGACATCGCCGACATCGTCCGGAAGACCGTGCTCGGCATCGGCTACGACTCCTCCCGCAAGGGCTTCGACGGCGCCTCCTGCGGGGTCAGCGTCTCGATCGGTGCGCAGTCGCCGGACATCGCCCAGGGCGTGGACACCGCCTACGAGGCGCGCACCGCCGGTGTCGCCGACGACGAGATCGAGCGTCAGGGCGCCGGCGACCAGGGCCTGATGTTCGGCTACGCCAGCGACGAGACCCCCGAGCTCATGCCGTTGCCGATCGCCTTGGCGCACCGGCTCTCCCGCCGGCTCTCGGCGGTCCGCAAGGACGGCTCCGTGCCCTACCTGCGGCCCGACGGCAAGACCCAGGTCACCGTCGTCTACGAGGACGACCGCCCGGTCGGCGTCGACACCGTGGTGGTCTCCTCGCAGCACGCCGAGGACATCTCGATCGAGCAGCTGCTCACCCCGGACGTGCAGGAGCTGGTGGTCGAGCCCGAGCTCGCCGCCCTCGGCCTGCCCACCGACGGCTACCGGCTGCTGGTCAACCCGACCGGCAAGTTCGTCATCGGCGGCCCGATGGGTGACGCCGGGTTGACCGGCCGCAAGATCATCGTCGACACCTACGGCGGCATGGCCCGCCACGGCGGCGGCGCCTTCTCCGGCAAGGACCCCTCGAAGGTCGACCGCTCGGGTGCCTACGCCATGCGCTGGGTGGCCAAGAACGTCGTCGCCGCCGGGCTGGCCCGCCGCTGCGAGGTGCAGGTCGCCTACGCCATCGGCGCCGCGCACCCGGTCGGCCTGTTCGTCGAGACCTTCGGCACCGGCACCGTCGCCGACGACGTCCTGGAGAAGGCGATCGGCGCGGTCTTCGACCTGCGGCCCGGCGCAATCGTGCGCGACCTGGACCTGCTGCGCCCCATCTACGCCCCGACCGCCGCCTACGGTCACTTCGGCCGCACCGACGTCGAGCTGCCCTGGGAGCGGCTGGACCGCGTCGAGGCGCTGCGCTCGGCCGCGGGGGTCTGAGAGAGGACCACCCCTCCCCCCACGCCTCGCACACTCGGCGCGGAACCCTGCAGGGGGCCGTTCCAGTACGTCACCGGGCTCGCGGCGGGGCCCTGCAGGGGGCCGATCCAGCACGTCACCGGGCTCGGGATGAGCCTCGGGACGCCGGCCGCGGCTGCGCGGAGCCGTCGTACCCCGCGGGGACACTGCCCGGAGACGACCCCGCCGAACGGAGACCGAGCTGTCGAAGGACCCCGCCCCCCTCACCCCTCGCGAGCTCGAGGCGAGCCTCCGGGCGGGGCCGAAGCGGGTGGCCCGGGTCGTCGTCGACGTGCCCCTGGCGCACCTGGACCGGCCCTTCGACTACGCCGTCCCCGACGCGATGGCCGACGAGGTGCGGGCCGGGTGCCGGGTGCGGGTGCGCTTCGCCGGGCAGCTGGTCGACGGCTTCGTCGTCGAGCTGACCGACGTCAGCGAGTCGGGGCGCAAGCTCGCACCGCTGGCCAAGGTCGTCTCCGCCGAGCCGGTGCTCACCCCGGAGGTCCTCACGCTGGCCCGCGCGGTGGCCGAGCGCTGGGGCGGGACGGTGACCGACGTGCTCCGCCTCGCCGTCCCGCCCCGCCGGGCGGCGGCCGAGAAGCGCCCGCCCGCCGAGCCACCCCCGCCGCCGGCGCCCCCGGACCCGGCCGGCCTCGCCCGGTACCCGACCGGCCCGGCGCTGCTCACCGCCGTCGCCGAGGGCCGGCCGGCCCGTGCGGTGTGGACGGCGCTGCCCGGGGAGGACTGGCCGGCCCGGCTGGTCGAGCTGTGCCAGGCCGCGCTCTCCGGCGGCCGCGGCGCCCTGGTCGTGGCGCCCGACGGTCGCGACCTCGACCGGCTGGCCGCCGCCGCGGAGGCCCGGCTGCCGGAGGGCTCGGTCGTCGTCCTGCGCGCCGACGCCGCCCCCGACGCCCGCTACCGCCGCTTCCTCGACGTCGTCCGCGGCACCGCGAAGGTGGTGCTGGGCACCCGCGCCGCGGTCTACGCGCCGGTCGCCGACCTCGGGCTGGTCGCCGTCTGGGACGACGGTGACGACCTGCACGCCGAGCCCCGCGCGCCCTACGCGCACGCCCGCGACGTGCTGGTGCACCGCGCCCACCTCGCCTCGTGCGCGGCCGTCCTCGCCGGGACCGCGCGCACCGCGGAGGCGCAGCTGCTGGTGGAGAGCGGCTGGGCGCACGAGCTCGCCGCCGACCGCGCCACCCTGCGCACCGCCGCACCGCGGGTGCAGGCCCTGGGCGCCGACGCCGAGCTGGCCCGCGACCCGGCCGCCCGCACCGCCCGGCTGCCAAGCCTCGCCCACCGCGTCGCGCGCCAGGCCCTCGCCGACGGCGCGCCGGTGCTCGTGCAGGTGCCCCGGGCCGGCTACGCGCCCGGCCTGGCCTGCGACCGGTGCCGGGCGCCGGCCCGCTGTGCGGTCTGCTCCGGGCCGCTGGGCGTCGCCCCCGCCTCCGGCCCGGGTGGGTCGCGGGTGCCGGCCTGCCGCTGGTGCGCCCGCCCCGCCGCGACCTTCGACTGCCCGTACTGCCACGGCACGAAGCTGCGCGCCTCGGTCGTCGGCGCCGCCCGCACCGCCGAGGAGCTGGGCCGCGCCTTCCCGGGCGCCGCGGTGCGGGTGTCCGGCCGCGGGTCCGGGGTGCTGCCGAGCGTGCCCGGGGGGCCGGCGCTGGTCGTCGCCACCCCGGGTGCCGAGCCGGTCGCCGAGGGCGGGTACGGCGCCGCGCTGCTGCTGGACTCCTGGGCGCTCCTGGGCCGGGCCGACCTGCGGGCGGGTGAGGAGACGCTGCGCCGGTGGATGAACGCCGCCGCCCTCGTCCGCCCGGCGTCGGCAGGCGGTCAGGTGGTCGTCGCCGCCGATGCCGCGCACCCCGTCGTCCAGGCGCTGGTGCGCTGGGACCCGGGCTGGCTGGCCGCCCGGGAGCTCGCCGACCGCCGCGAGCTCGGCTTCCCCCCGGTGACGCGGATGGCGGCGCTGTCCGGGACGGCGCCGGCGCTGGCGGAGTTCCTCGCGGCCGCCCGGCTGCCCGCCCACGCCGACCTGCTCGGCCCGGTGCCCGAACCACCGCGGCCCGGCCAGGAGGGCGAGCGGGAGCGCTACCTGGTCCGGGTGCCGCGGTCGGAGGGCGCGGCGCTGGCCTCCGCGCTGGCCGAAGTGCAGGGCGTCCGCAGCGCCAAGAAGGCCCCCGAGCACGTCCGCGTCCAACTCGATCCGCTCGACCTCGTCTAGCGCGGGCCGTCATGGCGTCGCGGGCCCGTCCCGGGCACCGCCTGAGCTCGCGAAGGGCGAGGCCTGCCTGCGAGCAGCGGGGGCCGAGGGGTCCTTCTTCTACGATCGACCGGTGAGCGTGACCCCGATCCGGCTGCTGGGCGACCCGGTGCTGCGCACCCCCGCCGCCCCGGTCGTCGACTTCGACCAGGAGCTGCGCCGGCTGGTCGCCGACCTCACCGAGACCATGTTCGCCGCCGGTGGCGCCGGGCTGGCCGCTCCGCAGATCGGCGTCGGCCTGCGGGTGTTCACCTGGTTCGTCGACGGCGAGGTCGGCCACCTGGTGAACCCGGAGGTGGCGCCGGTGGGTGAGGAGACCGAGGAGGGCCCGGAGGGCTGCCTGTCCATCCCCGGTTTCACCTTCGACTGCCGCCGGCACCTCCACGTGGCGGCCACCGGGTTCGACCTCCACGGCGAGCCGGTCCGCGTCGAGGGCTCGCACCTGCTGGCCCGCGCCGTGCAGCACGAGGTGGACCACCTCGACGGCGTGCTGTTCGTCGACCGGCTGGACGCCGAGGCCCGCGCCGCCGCGCTGGCGGCCATCGGCGAGGCCGAGTGGGCCGGCGCCGGGGCGTGGATGCCGCGCGTGGAGGTGAGCCCCCACTGAGGCTCCTCTTCGCCGGGACGCCGGACGTCGCCGTCCCCTCGCTGGAACTGCTGCTGGCCTCCGACCACGAGGTCGTCGCCGTCCTCACCCGCCCCGACGCCCGCTCCGGCCGCGGCCGCAAGGTGAGTCGCTCGCCGGTCGCCGAGCGGGCCGACGCCGCCGGCGTCCCCGTGCTGCAACCCCGCTCCCCGCGCGAGCCGGAGTTCCTCGAGCGGCTCACCGAGCTCGCCGTCGACAGCGCGCCGGTCGTCGCCTACGGCGCCCTCGTGCCGCAGGCGGCGCTCGGCCTGCCGCGGCACGGCTGGGTCAACCTGCACTTCTCGCTGCTGCCGGCCTGGCGGGGCGCCGCGCCGGTGCAGCACGCGATCATGGCCGGCGACGAGGTCACCGGCGCCTCGACCTTCCGGCTGGAGGCGGGCCTGGACACCGGGCCGGTCTACGGCGTGGTCACCGAGCCGATCGACCCGCGGGACACCGCCGGCGACCTGCTGGGCCGCCTGTCGATCAGCGGCGCCCGGCTGCTGCGGGCCACCCTCGACGGCATCGCGGCCGGCACGCTCGAGCCCCGGCCGCAGCCGACCGAGGGGATCAGCCTCGCGCCGCGCATCGAGCCGGCCGACGCCCGCGTCGACTGGTCGCTGCCGGCCTCCGTCGTCGACCGTCGGGTCCGGGGGGTCACCCCTGCGCCCGGGGCCTGGACGACGTGGCGCGGCGACCGGCTGCGGCTGGGCCCGGTCGAGCCGCTGCCGGCGTCCCCCGGGCTGGCGCCCGGCGAGCTGTCGGTGGGGCCGACCGGCGTGCTGGTCGGCACCGGCCGCGGCGCGGTCCGGCTCGGCGAGGTGCAGCCGGCCGGCAAGCGGATGCTGCCGGCGCCGGACTGGGCGCGCGGGGCGCGGCCGGCGCCGGGCGAGCGGCTGGTGGAGGCCTCGTGAGTGCTCCCCGGCGCGCCCACCGGCGGCCGCCGTCCCGCCGGTCCCGCCCGGTGCTCGACGGCGCGCGGCTGACCGCCTTCGACGTCCTCGACGGCGTCAGCAGCCGCGACGCCTACGCCAACCTGCTCCTGCCCCAGCTGCTGCGCGAGCGCGCCGCCGACCTCGGCGAGCGCGACGCCGCCTTCGCCACCCAGCTGGCCTACGGCACCCTGCGCGCCACCGGCACCCTCGACGCGGTCCTGGCCCCGCTGGTCTCCCGGCCGCTGGCCGAGCTCGACCCGCGGGTGCTCGACCTGCTGCGCCTGGGCGCCCACCAGCTGCTCGACCTGCGGGTGCCCGCCCACGCCGCCGTGGACACCACCGTGGCGCTCACCCGGGCGATCGTCGGCACCGGCGCCTCCGGGCTGGTCAACGCGGTGCTGCGCAAGGTCGCCGCGGGCGGGGACCGCGCGGCCTGGGTCGAGCGCCTCGACGGGGACGGTGACCAGCGGCTGGCGCTGGCCACCGACCACCCGCGCTGGATCGTCGAGGCCTGGCGGGACGCGCTCGGCGACGAGGCCGAGCTGGAGCCCGCGCTGCTGGCCGACGACGCCGCGCCCGAGGTGCACCTGGTCGCCCGGCGGGTGCCCCGCGACCGGCTGGTGGCCGAGAGCGGCGGGCAGCCCGGTCCGTGGTCGCCGTACGCCGTCCGGCTGGGTGGTGGGGACCCGGCGCGCGTCCCGTCGGTGCGCGAGGGCCGGGCCGCGGTGCAGGACGAGGGCAGTCAGCTGGCCGCCCTGCTGCTCGCCCGCGCGCCGCTGGAGGGCCCGGACGCCGCCTGGCTCGACGTGTGCGCCGGTCCCGGCGGCAAGGCCGCGCTGCTCGCCGCCGTCCGGCCCGAGGGCGTGCGGCTCACCGCCACCGACCGCGCGCCGCACCGCGCCGAGCTGGTCCGCCGCGCCCTGCGCGACGAGGACGACGTCGAGGTGGTGGTCGCCGACGGGCGGACGCCGCCGTGGTCGCCGGGCTCCTTCGACCGCGTGCTGCTCGACGCGCCGTGCACCGGCCTCGGGGCGCTGCGCCGCCGCCCCGAGGTGCGCTGGCGGCGCACCGCGGACGACGTCCCGCCGCTGGTGGACCTGCAGACGGCGCTGCTCGACGGCGCGCTGGCCTCGGTGCGCCCCGGCGGGGTGGTCGCCTACGTGACCTGCTCGCCGCACACCGACGAGACCGTCGCCGTGGTCGACGCCGCGGCCGGCCGGGACGACGTCGAGGTGCTGCCGGTCGCGCCGCTGTTCCCGGAGGTGCCCGGTCTCGCCCGCGGGGCGTACGGCCAGCTGTGGCCGCACCGGCACGGCACTGACGCGATGTTCATGGCGCTGCTCCGCCGCACCCGCTGAGCCCGGCGGTCACCCGGCCGGCGAGGTCGATGCCGGAGCCGGGGCCGACGTCACCGGGGCCGGCTCCGTCATCGGGACGGCGGAGGACTGCTTCGGTCGTCCCTGCCGCTCCTCGTGCTCGCCGGACCCGCCCCTCTCGTGCTCCTCCTCCGTCTCCTTGTCCTCGTCCTTGTCCGTGTCCTTCTTGTCCTCGTGCTTCCCCTCGTGCCGCTCGTGGTCGTGGTCGTGGTCGTGCCGGTCGGCGTCCGACCGCGGCGGGGGCGAGGAGGTGGGCGCCGCGGGCGTCCTCGGCGCGGGAGCGGGCTCGGGTGCCGGTGCGTCCGCCGACGGCGTCCCGGCCGGCGCGCTCGTCGTCCCCGCGTCCTCCGCCTCCGGCGCGGGTGCTGCCGCCTGCGGCGCCCCGGCCACGTCCGCCGGGGGCGTCACTCTCGCGGCCGGCGGTGAGGTCGAGGGGGCCGGACGGCGCTGCGGCGGCGCCGTCGTCGGCGGGGCGGCGTCCTGCGGCGCGGCCTCGGGCGGCGCGGCGGCCGTCTGAGCGGCGAGGGAGGACCCTGCCCACCGGTCCGCTCCCGGCGTGGTGCCACCCCGCGGTGCCGCGCCGGCGTCCTCCGACGGTGCGGCGGGTGGCGCCGACGGCGGGCCGCTGGGGGCCGCGGCGCCGGCCGCGGGTTCCTCGGCCGCCGGCCGCGCGGGCTGGGTCGGATCGCCGAGGAGCGAGAAGCCGGCCCAGGCGCCGGTGAGCGTCACCGTGCCGATCGCGGCCAGCACGGCGATCGCGCCGGCCGCCAGCGCCAGCCGCCCGGACCACCACCGCCGGGCCGGCCACCCGCTGGCCGCGTAGTGCAGCAGGACCGGGCGGTGCAGCGGGTCCGGCGCCGGGACCGCTCCGCGCCGGCTCGGGCGGTGCCGGCCGTGGCCGCTCATCCCGTCGTCCGGTGCGGCCCGGCCGGCCGCAGGCGGCGCTCGGCCCACAGCGCCGCCTGCGTGCGGTCGGTGGCGCCGATGCGCTGCAGGATGCGTGTGACGTGGGTCTTGACGGTGGCCTCGCTGATCCGCAGCCGCCGGGCGATCACTTTGTTCGGCAGGCCCTGCCGGACCAGCTCGAGCACCTCCTTCTCGCGGTCGGTGAGCAGGTCGCCCTGGCCGCGGTCGCGCAGGTCGGCGAGGAGCGCGGAGGTCACCATCGGGTCGATCGGCGCCCCGCCGGCGGCGATGCAGCGCACCGCATCGAGGATCGACTCGCCGTCCTGGTACTTGAGCAGGTAGCCGTCGGCGCCGGCGATCAGCGCGGGCAGCACCAGGTCGGGCTCGCCGAAAGAGGTGAGCACCAGCACCGGGGTGGTGCGGCCGCGCTCGCGCAGCGTGCGGATCACCGTCACCCCGTCCGCGCCCGGCATCGAGAGGTCCAGCAGCAGGACGTCGGGGTCCAGCCGCTCGACCAGTTCGAGGGCGGTGTCGCCGTCCCCGACCGCGCCCACGCACTCCAGCCCGTCGGCGGCGTCCAGCAGGCTCGAGATGCCGCGCCGGACGACGGCGTGGTCGTCGACGACCAGTACCCGGATCACCGTGCCGCTCCGGCGGACAGGGGCGCGGTGGTGGACAGCGGCACGGTCGCGACCAACCGGGTGCCCTGCCCCGGGGCGCTGGTCAGCGTCAGCGAGCCTCCCGCGTCCACCAGCAGCTCACCCAGTGCCCGCAACCCGACGTGGCCGGCCGCGAACCGTTCACCCAGCAGGCTCTCGTCGAAGCCCTGCCCGTCGTCCTCGACCCGCATGGTGGCGACTCCCTGGTCTCGGGTGACGACGACCTCGACCGAGGTCGCCTGGCTGTGCGTGGTCACGTTGCGCAGCGCCTCCTGAGCGCAGCGGTAGAGCAGTGCGGCCGTCGGCCCGGGCAGGTCCCGGGCGGCGTCGGCGTACACGGAGACGCGGATGCCGGAGCGGCCGACCTCCTGCGCCAGCACCTGCAGGGCCGGCAGCAGGCCGCCGCGGAAGGCGCCGCGGGCGGGGATCAGTGCGACGAGCAGGTTGCGCAGGTCTTCGACGGTCTGGCGCACCGCGGCCGCGGTTCGTTCCAGCAGCTCGGCGTCCTCGGCGCTGCGCGGCCGGCCGCGCATCCGTGCTGCGTCGAGGTCGTAGGCCAGCCCGGTGAGGTCCTGGACGACGTGGTCGTGCACCTCGCTGGCGATCCGGCGCCGCTCGGCGTCCGAGGCGTCCACGGCGGCCTGCAGCAGCGCCTCCTCGGCCTGCTGCGAGCGGCGCAGCCGGGACGCCAGCCGCCAGGCCAGCGGCACCTGGATCACCTGCAGCAGCGCCAGGGCGCCCAGCGCGGCGGGGGCGAAGCGCATCCAGGCACGCCGGGCGATCTCGTTGACCTCGGAGTAGCTCTCGTGGAACTCGACCAGCAGGGGGGTGCCGCCCACGTCCTCCACCGCCACCCAGGCCACCAGCACCCGGCCGCTGCTGCGGCCGGGGAGCACGCCCGGGTCGCCGGGCTCGGCCACCAGCGAGGCGACCGACCCCGAGTCGAGGGCCCGCCGTGCCTCGGGCGGCAGCGGGGCCTGTCGGCCGACGACGCTGCGGTCATCGGCCCAGAGCACCCGACCGTCACCGGCGCGAACCCGGACCGCGACCACCGGGCCGGCCGCGACCAGTGCGCTGACGTGGGTGCGCAGGTCGCCGGGGGCGGCCGGTGGCCGGGTGGGGTCACCGTCCAGGGCGGGGGTGAGCGTGGCGGCCGTGACGCGGGCGAGGCTCTCGAAGGCCCGGGTGCCCTGCTCGAGACCGGCCCAGCGGGCGAGCACCCCGGTGAGCAGGGCCAGCGCGAGGGTCACGGCGAGTCCGGCGCAGGTGAACCACGTGATGGGGACGGCCACCGAGGAGCGACGCCCCGTTCGGTGCCCCGCCGTCCGCCGTCTCCCTCGGACCACGGCTCGAACGATAGGGAAGCCCAGTTCCGTATCGGGGGTCTTGGGACGCGAGTGCAGCTCAGAGCGGACGTCACACCCCGCCGCGCCCGGGGACCCGTACGGACGGCGACCCCCCGGCCACGGAGCGGGACGGCGGGAACCGGGCGCGTCCTGCCGACGACCACTGCACCGTGACCACTCGATCGCCGGCCGTGCGCCGGACCACCGCCACCGTCCTGATGGGCGCCGTCCTGCTCGCCGCCGGCACCGGGACGGCGGCCGCCCACGTCGAGGTCAGCGCGGAGGGCGCCGTGGCCGGCACCGGGCCGGTGACGCTCGCCTTCTCCGCCGCCTCGGAGGCCGCCTCGGGCATCACCGCGATGCGCACCCAGCTCCCCGACGGCATCGAACCCGCCGACGTCACGCTGGCCGCCGGGCCGCCCGGGTGGGTGCTCACCCCGACCGCGGAGGGCTTCGAGGTCGGCGGGGCCGCGCTGCCGGTCGGCGCGGACGCCGAGTACGCGGTCACCGTGGCGACCCTGCCCGCCGGTGTGACCGAGCTGGCCTTCCCCACGGTGCAGGTCTACGCCGACGGCACCGAGGACGCCTGGATCGAGGAGGAGGTGCCCGGCGGGCCGGAGCCGGAGCTGCCGGCCCCGGTCCTCGCCGTCACCCCGGGCGCACCGGCGCCCACGACGGCCGCGCCTGCTCCTCCGGTGGCGTCCACCCCTGCCGCGCCCACCGCATCGGTGCCGGCCCCCGCTGACGACGCCGCCGCCGAGGCCGACGAGGAGAGCGGGAGCGGCTGGCTGGTCGCGGCAGCCGTGGTGGCCGCGCTCGCGGCCGTGGCCGGCGGCCTGCTCCACCGCCGCTCGCGCGCGAGGCGGTGATCACCGCCGCCTAGACTCGGCGGACGTGCCCCGCAGCCCCCTCATCGCGCCCAGCCTCCTGTCGGCGGACTTCGCCCGGCTGGCCGAGGAGGCGCAGCGGGTCGCCGACGCCGACTGGCTGCACTTCGACGTCATGGACGCGCACTTCGTGCCGAACCTGACCTTCGGGCTCCCGGTCATGCAGGCGGTGCAGGCGGTCAGCCCGGTGCCGCTGGACTGCCACCTGATGATCGAGGACCCGGAGCGCTGGGCGCCGGGCTACGCCGAGGCGGGTGCGCGCAACGTCACCGTGCACGCCGAGGCGTGCACCGGCGACCCTCGCGCCGTCGCCCGTGACCTGCGGGCCGCCGGGTCGCTGGCCGGCCTGGCGCTCAAGCCCAGCACGCCGCTGGAGGAGTACCTCGACGTGCTGCCCGAGTTCGACACCCTGCTGGTCATGACCGTCGAGCCCGGCTTCGGCGGACAGCGCTTCATCGCCGAGACGCTGCCCAAGGTCCGCCGCGCCCGGGAGCTGGTCGACACCGGGCACCTCACGCTGCTGGTCGAGGTCGACGGCGGGATCAACGCCGACACCATCGAGCAGGCCGCCGCCGCCGGCGCCGACGTCTTCGTGGCGGGCTCCGCGGTCTACGGCGCCGACGACCCGGCGCGCGCCATCGCCGGTCTGCGCGCGCAGGTCGCCGCGGCGCGGCAGGGGTGAGCGTCTCCGCGGCCGAGCTCTCGGCCATGGCCCGGGCGCGCGAGCTGGGCACGGGCGTCCTCGGCACCACCAGCCCGAACCCGGCGGTGGGCGCGGTGGTGCTGGCCGCCGACGGGACGCCGGTGGGGGAGGGCGCGACCGCACCGCCCGGCGGCCCGCACGCCGAGGTCCGGGCGCTCGCCCAGGCCGGGGAGCGGGCCCGCGGGGGCACCGCCGTCGTCACCCTCGAGCCGTGCGCGCACACCGGCCGCACCGGGCCGTGCACCGAGGCGCTGGTCGCCGCCGGCGTGGCCCGCGTGGTGGCCGCCGTCCCCGAGCCGACGCAGCTGGCCGGGGGAGGCGCGGCCCGGCTGCGCGCCGCCGGCATCGAGGTCGAGCTCGGCGTGGAGCAGCAGGCCGCCGAGGAGGGCGCGCTGGGCGCATGGCTGACCGGCGTGCGCGAGCACCGCCCTTTCGTGGTCTGGAAGGTCGCCGGCACGCTCGACGGCCGGGTGGCGGCCGCCGACGGCAGCAGCCGCTGGGTCACCGGCCCGGAGGCGCGGGCCGCCGTCCACCGGCTGCGGGCCACCTGCGACGCGGTCGTCGTCGGGTCGGGGACGGCGCTGACCGACGACCCGCAGCTGACCGTCCGCGACGCCGAGTTGCCACCCACCCACCCGGCCGCCGCGCGACAGCCGCTGCGCGTGGTCCTCGACCGCCGCGGCCGGTTGCCGAGGACCGCCCGGGTGCTCGACGACGCCGCGCCCACCCTGGTCAGCGCTGCGGCCGGCCCGCGGGAGCTGCTCGAGGAGCTCTTCGCCCGCGACGTGCGGCGGGTGCTGCTGGAGGGCGGCCCGACGCTGGCCGCCGCCTTCCTGCGCGAGGGGCTGGTCGACGAGGCGGTCGTGCACCTGGCGCCCAAGCTCCTGGGCGCCGGCGCACCGCTGGTCGGGGACCTGGGAATCACCGGGATCGGCGATGCGCTGACCCTCTCGGTCACCGGGCTCACCCGCCTGGGCGGGGACGTGGAGATCCGGCTGCGGCCCAACCGGCACACTGGGGACCGGCGCGTCGCGGACCACCACGGCGCGACCGGAGGGAGTTGATCGTGTTCACCGGCATCGTCGAGGAGGTCGGCGTCCTGCTCGCTCGCGAGGAGGCCGGCGGGGTGGGTCGGGAGGCGGACGCCGCCCGGCTGCGCATCCGGGCGCGCAAGGCGCTCGAGGGCGTGGCGTTGGGCGACTCGATCGCCGTCAACGGGGTCTGCCTCACCGTCACCGGGTTCGCTGGGGCGGGTCCGGGGGGCGACGGCACAGCCGAGGAGTGGACCACCGACGTGATGGCCGAGACGCTCCGCCGCAGCAGTCTGGGCGCCCTGGGTGCCGGCGACCCGGTCAACCTGGAGCGCGCGGTGACCCCGCACACCCGGCTCGGCGGGCACCTGGTGCAGGGCCACGTCGACGGTGTCGGCACCGTCCTCACCCGCACCCCCGGCGAGCACTGGGAGGTCGTGCGGGTCGGGCTGCCGCCGGAGCTGGCGCGCTACGTGGTCGAGAAGGGCTCGATCACCGTGGACGGCGTCTCGCTGACCGTGAGCGCCGTCAGCGCCGCGGACGACCCCGAGCCGTGGTTCGAGATCAGCCTGATCCCCACCACCCTGCGCGAGACCACGCTGGGTGCCGTCCCTCCCGGGAGCCCGGTCAACCTGGAGGTCGACGTGATCGCCAAGTACGTGGAACGCCTGTTGGGAGCACGCTCGTGAGCGAGCTGGCGAGCTCACGCAGCAGCACAGCAGCCACGCGCACGGAACCGACGAGCGCCAGCGAGGAGGGTTCGTGAGCGCCAGCCTCCGCCTCGACACCGTCGAGGACGCCATCGCCGCGGTCAAGAGCGGCCGCCCGGTCGTCGTGATGGACGACGAGGACCGAGAGAACGAGGGCGACCTGATCTTCGCCTCCGAGCTGGCCACCCCGGAGCTGGTCGCGTTCATGGTCCGCTACACCTCGGGCTACATCTGCGTGGCCGTCACCGAGGCCGACGCCGACCGGCTCGACCTGCCGCCGATGTTCCGGGTCAACCAGGACCGCCGCGGCACCGCCTACACCGTGACCGTGGACGCCCGCGAGGGCGTGACCACCGGCATCTCCGCCGCCGACCGTGCGCACACCATCCGGCTGCTCGCCTCGGCGGAGACGAACTCGACCGACCTGGCCCGGCCCGGGCACATCGTGCCGCTGCGGGCTCGGGACGGCGGCGTGCTGCGGCGGCCGGGCCACACCGAGGCCGCCGTGGACCTCGCGGTGCTCGCCGGACTGCGCCCCTCGGGCGCCCTCTGCGAGCTGGTCAGCGAGAAGGACCCGACCGGCATGGCACGCGGCGACGAGCTGCGGGTGTTCGCCGACGAGCACGACCTGTGCCTGATCTCCATCGCCGACCTCATCGCCTACCGCAAGCGCTTCGACAAGCTGGTCGAGCGCGTCGCCGAGGCCACCGTGCCCCTGGCGCCGGGCACCTTCACCGCGGTCGGCTACCGCAGCTCCTACGACGAGCGCGAGCACGTCGCCTTCGTCTACGGCGACGTCGGCGACGGCGAGGACGTGCTCGTGCGGGTGCACTCCGAGTGCCTCACCGGCGACGTGTTCGGCTCGCTGCGCTGTGACTGCGGGCCCCAGCTGCAGGCGGCGCTGGCCGCGGTGGCCCAGGAGGGACGCGGCATCGTGCTCTACATCCGCGGGCACGAGGGCCGGGGCATCGGCCTGCTGCACAAGCTGCAGGCCTACCAGCTGCAGGACATGGGGATCGACACCGTCGACGCCAACCTCGACCTCGGCCTGCCCGCCGACGCCCGCGACTACGGCACCGGCGCGCAGATCCTCGTCGACCTCGGCGTGCACACCATGCGGCTGCTCACCAACAACCCCGCCAAGCGCGCCGGGCTGGAGGGCTACGGGCTCAAGGTGACCGGCCGGGTGCCGCTGCCCAGCCACGTGACCGCGGAGAACCTGGCCTACCTGCGCACCAAGCGCGACCGGATGGGCCACCTGCTCGACATCATCGAGCCGGAGACCGAGTCCGGCCCGGCCGACGCCGCGACGGTGCCCGGCACCGACGTCCCGCTGCGCCAGACGGAGCAGCTGTGAACGAGCTCGGGAGTCCACCGACGGGCGCAGCAGCGGTCCCGCGAACGCGGCCGACGAGCGCCAGCGAGGAGGACACGTGAGCGGCAAGGGTGCGCCCGAGGCGGCGGCGGTCGACGCGACCGGGCTGACGCTCGGCATCGTCGCCACCACCTGGCACGCCGAGCTCACCGGGGCGCTGCTGGAGCGAGCGGTCGCCGCCGCGGTCGCCAGCGGCGTCCCCGAGCCGACCGTCGTCCGGGTGCCGGGGGCGGTGGAGCTGCCGGTCGTCGCCCAGGCGCTCACCGAGCGGCACGACGCCGTCGTCGCGCTCGGCGTCGTCATCCGCGGTGGGACGCCGCACTTCGAGTACGTCTGCGACGCGGTCACCGCCGGCCTGACGCGGGTCGCCCTCGATGCGGGCAGACCCGTCGGCAACGGCGTCCTCACCTGCGACACCGAGGAGCAGGCACGCGACCGGGCCGGGCTGCCCGGCTCGGCCGAGGACAAGGGCTGGGAGGCAGCCGTGGCCGCCCTGGCCACAGCGCTGACCCTCCGCAGCCTGCGCGGTACCGCGCGGCCCACCGGCTTCTCGATCCGACCGGCCGACGGGAGCCGCGCGTGAAGACCTTCGACCAGCTGTTCGCCGAGCTCTCGGCCAAGGTGGCCGCGGGCGACCCCGCGTCGGGGACGGTCACGGCGGTCCGCGACGGCGTGCACGCCGCGGGCAAGAAGGTCGTCGAGGAGGCCGCCGAGTCCTGGATGGCGGCCGAGCACGAGGGGGCCGAGCGCACCGCCGAGGAGGTCAGCCAGCTCCTGTACCGCGTGCAGGTCCTGATGCTGGCCCGCGGGCTGACCCTGGACGACGTCTACGCCCACCTCTGAAGGAGGACCCTCCTGCTCTCCACCGTTCGCAGGCTCGCGGCGGGACCCTTCAGGAGGGCCGGCAACCCATGGAAGGAGACCGACCCGTGCTGCGCATCGCCGTGCCCAACAAGGGTGTCCTGAGCGAACCGGCCGCCGAGATGCTCGCCGAGAGCGGCTACCGCCAGCGCCGCAGCACCAAGGACCTCGCCGTCTACGACCCCGACAGCGACACCGAGTTCTTCTACCTGCGGCCCCGCGACATCGCCGTCTACGTCGCCGCGGGCACGCTGGACGTCGGGATCACCGGCCGCGACATGCTGCTGGAGACCGCGCCGGCGGTCGGCGAGGGCGCCGCCGCGGTGGAGGTCATGCCGCTGGGCTTCGGCCGCTCCTCCTTCCGGTTCGCCACGCCGCTGGAGTCCGGCATCGAGACCGTCGAGCAGTTGGCCGGCAAGCGGATCGCCACGGCCTATCCGGTGCTGCTGCAGCGCTTCCTCGACGAGCAGGGCATCGCGGCCTCGGTGGTCAAGCTCGACGGCGCGGTGGAGACCGCCTGCCGGCTCGGCGTCGCCGACGCCGTCTGCGACGTGGTCGAGACCGGGACGACGCTGCGCGCGGCCGGGCTGCACATCATCGGCGAGCCGGTGCTCACCAGCGAGGCCATCCTGGTGCGGCGGGCCGGCGCCGAGGAGGTGCCTGCGGTCGCGCAGCTGCGCCGGCGGCTGCGCGGTGTCCTGGTGGCCCGGCAGTACGTGATGCTCGACTACGACTGCCCCAACGAGCTGCTGGAGAAGGCCACTGCCCTGACCCCCGGCCTCGAGGGGCCGACGGTCAGCCCGCTGCAGACGGAGGGCTGGTCCGCGGTGCGCGCGATGGTCGCCCAGCACGAGACCAATCGGGTGATGGACGAGCTCTGGGAGCTCGGCGCCCGCGCGATCCTCGTCACCAGCATCCACGCCTGCCGGATCTGAGCAAGGACCCCGTCCTCCCCACCCTCCGCGAGCTCAGGGCGGTGCCCGGTACGGGGCCGCGGCGAGCCTCCGGACGGGGCCGGCCCGGGACGGGGTCGCGGCGAGCCTCCGGACCGGGCTGCGCGCCGGCGTGGCTCGCGGTGCGGCCCACCCACACGTGCGAGAGCCCCCGTCCGGTCAGGACGGGGGCTCTCGGGGTCCTTCGTCAGCGGACGCGCATGGTCCGGTCGACGAGGTCGATCGCGGTGCACAGCCCCAGGGCCATCGCCCGGCCGCTGGTGGCGCCGGTGGCCAGCAGGCCGTCGATCGCCGGGCCCAGCGGCCGCTCGCCGACCAGCCCGTGCAGCACCGCGGCGTACTCGGCGCTGACCCGGCCGGCGGCCGCGTGCCGCAGCAGCGACCGGGACAGCTCCGTCGTCCGGCCGGCGGCCAGCGCGGAGACCGCGGCGGCGAACCGCTCGGCGGCGGGATGGCCCAGCAGCACGAGCCCGGCCATGGTCCCGGCCATGACGTCGTCCCCGGCCGGGGTCAGCCCCGGGCCCAGGCCGATCAGCCGAGTGGCGGTGCGCAGGGCGGCGTCCAGGTCGGCCCGGCGGACGGCGCCGCGCAGCGCGGCGAGCGGGCCACCGGGACCGGCCGGCAGGCCGGGCAGGGTGAACGCGCTGTGCGGGACGCCCTCGCCGTAGAGGGCGTTGCGGAGCTGGCGGACGCCCTCGGGGAGCAGTGCGGGGCGGGGGCGCGGCAGCCGGGGCCGCGGGTCCCACCAGGCGGCGGCACTGACGGCGAGGTCGCCCACGACGATGCGCCCGCCGCCGACCTCGGCCGGGGCGTCGGGCGGCAGCGCCACCAGCGGGCGGCCGTTGCTGGGACGGAAGAGCACGCAGGCCAGCGGCAGCCGGGCGGCGTCGCTGGTGAGCACGCCGACGACGTCGCCGCCGCGCTCGGTGGGCACCTGCAGGTAGACGGCGGCGGGGACGCTGAGCAGGACGCGCGCCGGGCGTACCGGACCGCGCAGGAGGTCGGCGACACCGGTGCTCGCCGAGGCGGGCACGGCGGTGGCGGCACGGGCAGGGGGAGCGGTGCGCGCGGTGGCCTGGGCGGACTCGCGCGGCAGCGGGATGGTCGGTAGTCCGGCCCGCGCGGCGCGGCCACGCGGGGAGGTCGGAGTCCCGGGGCGGTTCCCGCCCGGGCCTGCGGTCTCGTCGATGGTGCGCATGGCGACCTCTTCACGCTGGAAGACCACGGGGAGCACCGTCGGCTCGGGACCCCCCGCCCGGGCCCGTCCACCCCTGGAGGAGGCTGGGCGGCACCCTGGGGCGGGAACCGGCCTACCATCCACCGGGCGGAGTGGAACCGGGTCTCGAACCTATGCGGCGCGTCGCACGCCCAAGTATGGCGGATGTCGCCAAGAATGGATGATCAGGTCCGGGCACTCCTGACAGGGTGCTGCTGTGTGGCCGTGTGCATCGGCAACTGAGAAGGTTGGTGTCGTGACCCAGGGTGAAGCATCCCTCGTCGTCCCCACGCTGGGTGAGGGCTTGGTCTCATCCCGGCGTCACCTGTCGGCAGCGGAGGCGCCGGTGACCGAGAGCCGCGGCGAGCGGCCCAGTTGGCAGGAGCGCATGGGCCTGAGCCTGGCCGAGGCGCTGCGACTGCCCGGCCTCGCGGGGACGGAGGTCGTCGCCGGGCACGGCGGCCTCGACCGCGTCGTCCGCTACATGGTGGTCGACGACCCCGCCGACCCCCTGGCCGTGGCCGGTCCCGACGTCCTCGTCGTCCTCGGGGCGCGCCTGCCGCCGGCCGACGCCGCCAACTGCCGCGCCCTGGTGGAGCGGCTGGACTCCATGGGCACCACGGCGCTGGCCTACCGCCAGACCGAGGGGCCGCCGCCGGTGCCGGCCGACGTGCTGGCCGAGGCCGACCGCCGGGCACTGCCGGTGCTCGCCCTGCCCGCGACGGTGCGGATGGGCGAGGTCGTCTCCGAGGTGCTCGGCGCCGTCGTCGGCAAGCAGAGCGAGGCGCTGGTGCTCTCCAGCCGCATGCACGACCAGTTCATCGACGTCGCGCTCAGCGGCGGTGGGCTGGCCGAGGTCACCGAGCAGCTCGCCGACTCCCTCCAGGGCGCCGCGGTGCTGGGCCTGGGACCGGACCGCGAGATCGCCACCAGTGCCGGCCCGCCCGAGGACGTCGCCGAGATCAGCGACTGGCTGTGGCTGCTGGACGCCGAGGCCGAGGACGAGATGGCGATGATGGCGCCGTCCCGTCGGCTCTCGGGCCTGCGCGCCGACCAGACCGTCGTCACCCCGGCCGACGTGCTGGCCGACGCCGACCTCTCCCCGGCCGACGGCATCCTGCTCGTGCCCGGGCACCACGAGCTGCCCGGCGGGGTGGGGGAGTACGCGGTCGCGCCGATCATGGCCGGCGACCAGCGGCACGGCTGGCTGGTCGCCGTCCACCGGACCGGGCCGCTGCTCGTCGGCGCCGGCGCCCTGCTCGAGCGGGCCGCGGTGGTCGCGGCGCTCTCGGTGATCCGCCAGCAGGCCGTGCACTCGGTCGAGCTGCGCTTCCAGGGCGACCTGGTGCGCCGGCTGGTCGCCGGGTCGTTGCGGCACACCGAGCGGGCGCTGGCCCAGACCCGATCCTTCGGCTGGCGGCTCGACGGCCCGGTCGTCGTCCTGGTGACCGCGACCGAGACCGCCGCCGACCCGCAGGCCGACCCCACCCGCGCCCTCGACGTCCTCGACCGGCTGGCCGACGGCTGGCGCGCCGCACTGGAGACCGAGGTGTCCGGCGCGGCGGTGGCCGGGCTGTCGACCGAGATCGTCACCGTGCTGCCGCTCGACGGGCGGACGCCGGAGGAGATCACCTCCCTGGTGTCCGCGGTGACCGGCCGGGTCAACGCGCGGGTGCGCCGCGTCGGGCGGGTGCTCGGCACCGGCATCGGCCGCCCGGCCGGCTCCCTGTCGGCGCTCGGCGAGGCCCACCAGCAGGCGTCCCGCGCCCTCGGCGTGGGCCAGGAGATCCACGGGACCCAGGCGGTGACCCACTTCGACCAGCTCGGCGTCTTCCGGCTGCTGTCGCTGATCCCGGACAGCACCGAGCTGCGCAACTACGTCGACGAGGTGCTGGGGACGCTGGCCGACGCCGCCGACCCCGACTCCGCCGACCTGCGGGAGACGCTGCGCGTGCTGCTGGAGACGAACCTGAACGTCGCGGAGTCCGCGCGCCGGCTGCACTTCCACTACAACACGATGCGGTACCGGATCGGCAAGCTCGAGCGGCTGCTCGGACCCTTCACCACCGACCCGACCCTGCGGCTGAACCTGCTGCTCGCGCTGCACGCGGCGCGCATGCGGGGCCTGGACCAGCCGCACCGCCCGCCGGTGGACGCCGCGATGACGCTGCCCCCGGACGACGGCCTCGACGCGCTGATCTGAGCGCGCCGTGGGGAGGAGCATCGCGGCGCTGGTCGACCGCATGGGGGAGCTGCTGGCACCGCTGGAGGCCGACCGCGACCCGGCCCGCTTCTTCCTGGGCGTGTACCTGCGGACGACCGTCGCCGTCGGCGCGGCGATCGACGCGGGGGCCTTCGAGGACCCGGCCTGGGTCGAGGAGTGGGACGTCGACTTCGCCGGCCTCTACCTCGACGCGCTCGCCGCGCACCGCCGCGACCCGGCGTCGGCTCCCCGGCCGTGGCAGTCGGCCTTCGGCGCGCGGCCGGACCTGCCGCCGGAGGCGTACGTGCTGCTGGGCATGAACGCGCACATCAACTACGACCTGCCCCAGTCGCTGGTGCGGGTCATCCCGCCTGCCGAGTTCGACACCCCCGCGGTGCGGGCGATGCGCGGGCGCGACCACGAGCGGATCGACCGGGTGCTCGCCTCCCGGGTCGCCGCCGAGGACGGCGAGCTGCACCGCGCCGGGGGACGGCGGACGCGGCTGGACCGGCTGCTGGCCCCGGTCAACCGCACCGCCAGCCGGGTGTTCCTGCGCGAGTCCCGGCGCAAGGTGTGGGCCAACACGGCCGCTCTCGACCGCGCCCGCCGTGTGGGTCCGGACGCCGCCGCGGCCCGGCTGGCCGACCTCGAGACCGCTGCCGCGGCGCGGGTCGACGACCTGCTGCGCCCCGGCCCGGTGCTGGTGCGGCTGGCCGTCCGCGGCTTCGGCGTCACGCTGGACTGACCCCGCTCCGCGCTGCCGGGACGGGGCGCATCGGTGAGGCTGGGGCGACGGCCGCGCCGGGTGGCCGCGAGGAGGAGTCCGCATGACCGCCGCGAGTACGACGGGCGAGCGCGCATCGCAGCGAGATGCCCGGAGCCGAGCGCGAGCGAGCATCGCAGCGAGCGCCAGCAAGCGAGGAGCGGAGCGAGCGCGCAGGCGACTGACGGCGTCGAGCGAGGCGGGAGTCGAGCAGTGAGCCAGGTCGCCCGTCCGCTGTCCGGGAGGGTCGCGCTGGTCACCGGTGCGTCGTCGGGGATCGGCGAGGCCACGGCCGTGGCCCTGGCCGAGGCGGGCGCGTCCGTGGCGATCGGCGCCCGTCGTCGCGACCGGCTCGACGGCCTGGCCGCGCGGCTCGGCGAGGCCGGCGCGGAGGTGGTCACCCTCGACCTCGACGTCACCGACGAGGCGTCCTGCCGCGACGCCGTCGCCCGCACCCGCAGCGAGCTCGGCCGGCTCGACGTCCTGGTCAACAACGCCGGGGTGATGCTGCTCGGCACGATCGTCGGCGCCGATCCCGAGGACTGGCGGCGCATGCTCGACACCAACGTGCTCGGGCTGATGTACATGACCCACGCGGCGATCGACGGGATGCTCGAGCAGGGCTCGGGCGACGTCGTGAACATCTCCAGCACCGCCGGCCGCACCGCCCGCGCCGGCGCCGGGGTCTACAACGCGAGCAAGTGGGCGGTGAACGCCTTCAGCGAGTCGCTGCGCCAGGAGGTGACCGCCCGGGGGGTGCGGATCTCCCTCGTCGAACCCGGCGCGGTGGTGACCGAGCTGCGCTCGCACATCACCCAGCCCGACGCGAGGGCGGCCGCACTGGCGCACACCGAGGGCATGCGCCCGCTGCAGCCCGAGGACGTCGCCCGCGCGATCGTCTACGTGGTCACCCAGCCGCCGCACGTGGCGGTCAACGAGGTGCTGGTGCGCCCGACGGACCAGGAGCGCTGAAGGCCCAGCTCCCTGCACCGTCCCGCCGCGGGCTCGCGAGTGGCGGGGAGCAGGGGGTCCTTCTTCAGCCGACCGGCGGGATAGGCGTGCGGACGGCGTAGAGGACGTCGTCGCGCTCGTGCACGAAGCCGACACGGGCCGCGACCGCCAGGCTCGCCCGGTTGTCGGGGCTCGTCGTCCAGGTCGGTGTGCGACCCCGGGAACGGACGTCGGCCACCACCGCGGCGGCGCACGCCGTCGACAGGCCGCGGCCTCGGGCTCCCGGTTCGGTGGCGACGCCGAGGTCCTCGAACCGCCGGCCGACCAGGAACGGGCACGCGACGGAGACCGGCCGGTCGCCGTCGAACGCGGCCCACGCCCACCCGGACGCCGCGAGTCCGGCCGCGCCGCCCCAGGTGGCGCCGATCCAGGCGATCGAGGGGGAGAGCCCGGCCAGTGCCGGCGCGTCGCCCGCTCCCAGCCGCCGGACCGCGGCGACCGAGGGCGGTGGCTCTGCCGTGGGTGGCAGGACGGCGATCACGCGGGGCCAGATCGCGGTGCCCGGGTCGATGGCGCGCAGCGTCGGCAGCCACTCGGGTGGCGCCTCGACGAACCCGGCCAGCCCGTCGACCTCGCGCGGCACCCCACGCAGCGCGACGTTGCCGCCCGACTCGGCCATGACGGTCCGCGGCGCGGGCCACCGGTCGACCCGGCAGACCCCCACGCCGGTGTGCGCGATGTGCTGCTGGACCAGCGGGCCGGGCCGCTCGGGCGCGAAGAAGCCCGCCACGTCGGCTGCGGCGACCTCGAGCACGGCGGCGGCCTAGTCGTGGAAGACCTCGATGCGGGCGCCCATCTCGACCAGCCGCTCGTAGAGCTGCTCGTAGCCGCGGGCGATGATGTCGACGTTGCGCAGCACCGACGTCCCCCTGGCCGCGAGCATCGCCAGCAGGATGCACACCGCCGGGCGCAGTGCCGGCGGGCAGACCACCTCCGCGCTCGACCAGCGCGTCGGTCCGGTCACCAGCACGCGGTGCGGGTCGAGCAGCCGGACGTCCGCGCCGAGCCGGGTGAGGTCGGAGAGGTGGATCGCGCGGTTGTCGTAGACCCAGTCGTGGATCAGCGTCGAGCCGGTGGCCGCGGCCGCGATGACGGCGAAGAACGGCAGGTTGTCGATGTTGAGGCCCGGGAACGGCATCGGGTGGACCTTGTCGATCGGCGCCTTGAGCTGCGACGGCGAGATGGTGACGTCGACCAGCCGGGTGTGCCCGTTGTCGGCCAGGTACTCCGGGGAGAGGCTGTAGCGCAGCCCCATCTCGGCGAGGGTGGCCAGCTCCACCTCGAGGAACTCGATCGGCGCCCGGCACACGGTCAGCTCGGACTCGGTGACGATCCCCGCGGTCAGCAGGCTCATCGCCTCCACCGGGTCCTCGCTGATCGTGTAGTCGACGTCGGTGTCGAGCACCGGCCGCCCGCGGACGACCAGGGTGGTGGTGCCCAGCCCCTGGACCTCGACCCCGAGCAGCTGCAGGTACAGGCAGAGGTCCTGGACCATGTAGTTGGAGCTGGCGTTGCGGATGGTCGTCGTCCCGTCGGTACGGGCCGCCGCCAGCAGCGCGTTCTCGGTGACGGTGTCGCCCCGTTCGGTCAGCACGATGGTGCGGTCGGCCGTGCCGGGCGCGGAGACCTCGGCGTGGTACCGGCCGGCGCGGGCCTCGACCTCCAGCCCGAAGGGGCGCAGCGCGATCATGTGCGGCTCGACGGTGCGGGTGCCCAGGTCGCAGCCGCCCGCGTAGGGCAGGTCGAACGACGGCGCCCGGTGCAGCAGCGGGCCGAGGAACATGATGATGCTGCGGGTGCGGCGGGCGGCGTCGGCGTCGATGCCGGCCAGGTCGAGCTCGTCGGGGACGACGAGTGTGAGGTCGCGGCCGGCCCCGTCCCAGGTCGCCGAGACGCCGATCGAGCGCAGCACGTCGAGGATCCGGTCCACCTCGACGATGCGGGCCACGTTGCGCAGCGTCGTCCGGCCGCGGTTCAGCAGCGCCGCGCACAGCAGTGCGACGGCGGCGTTCTTCGAGGACTTGACGACGACGCTGCCGCGCAGCGGCACGCCGCCGGTGACCCGCAGGTGGGTGGGGCCGGACGGGCCGACGCTGAACAGCTCCCGCTCCAGGGCCTCGGAGAGCCGGCCGAGCAGCTCGAGGGTGAGGTTCTGGCCGCCCTGCTCGATGCGGGCGACGGCGCTCTGGCTGGTGCCCAGCCGCTCGGCGAGCTGCTGCTGGGTCAGCCCACGGTGCCGGCGGGCGTCGCGGACGAGCGTGCCGATGCGCTGCATGGCGCTGACCTCGTGCGCCGGGGTGCTGGCGCCGACCTCGTGCGCCGGGGTGCTGGTGGTGGCCTCGTGCGCCGGGATGCCGGCGGCGTCTGTGGTGGGGTGGGTGGCCGTCACGAGTGGTCACGATATCTCGCATGTGAGATGCGGCGGGTCTGCCACGCCGGGACGGAACGGTCCGGCCAGACTCCAGGCATGGACGTTCTCGTGACGGGAGGGACGGGGCCGCTCGGTCGGCTGGTCGTCGAGCGCCTGCAGGGCGGCGGCCACCGCGTGCGGCAGATGTCGCGGCGGGGGACCGGTCCGGGCGGGGTGCGCGGCGACCTGGTCACCGGCCGCGATCTGCCGACGGCGCTGGCCGGTTCGGAGATCGTCGTGCACGCGGCCACGGGCGTCCGCGACCGCGCCCAGTGGGAGGTCGACGTGGCGGGCACCCGGCGGCTGGTGCAGGCGGTCGACCGTGAGCGGCTGCGGCACCTGGTCTACGTCTCCATCGTCGGCGTCGACCGCATCCCCTTCGGCTACTACCACGCCAAGTACGCCGCCGAGCAGGTGCTGCTGGCGTCGGGGCTGCCGGTGACGCTGCTGCGGATCACCCAGTTCCACCACTTCGTCGACCAGCTGCTGAGCACGGCCCGTCGCGGGCCGGTCCTGCCGGTGCCGATGGGCTGGCGGCTGCAGCCGGTGGACGTCGCGGAGGCCGCCGCGCACACCGCGGAGGTGGCACTCGGGGCGCCGGCCGGGGACGTCGTCGAGTACGGCGGACCCGAGGAGCTGACCGCGGCGGAGGTCGCGCGGGCGTGGGCGGCGACGCGTGAGCCGAACGCCCACGTCGTGGCCACCCCGGTGCCGGGCCGGCTGTCGGCGGCGGTCCGC
Organism: Geodermatophilus sp. URMC 65; assembly: GCF_053502545.1. Taxonomy (NCBI): domain Bacteria; kingdom Bacillati; phylum Actinomycetota; class Actinomycetes; order Geodermatophilales; family Geodermatophilaceae; genus Geodermatophilus; species Geodermatophilus sp. URMC 65. The sequence continues at coordinate 94,786 of NZ_CP199954.1, read as the reverse complement.
GACGGCGGCGCGCTGCCCTCCCGCGGGGCGCGCGGGCGCCGCACCTACGCCGAGCACCTGCGCGGCTGAGGGGGAGCACGCGTATCCGCTCGACGATCATGGACCTGCGGTGGGCGACACGCCGGGAAGGTCGGTGTGTCGCCACCAGGACCTCGTGACCGTCAGTGAACTGAGCCGTGAACTCGCCACTCCCCGGCGCCGCGGGCGAAGGTGCAGCGGGCCGCCGCGAGCGCCTGAGCTCAGCCGGCCGGGCGCGACGGGACGACGAGCACCGGCCGGTGCGCGCTGGGCAGCAGCGCGCGGGTGACGTGGCCGACCAGGGTGTCGCGGGCGCCCCCGCGGCCCCGGCTGCCCACGACCACCACCGCCGCGCGGCGACGGGCGGCCTCGTCGGCCAAGGTCGCCGCGGTGGCCCGCGGCCGGCCGGCCCGCCCGGAGCAGCGGACCGTGACCAGCTCGGTGCCCTCGACGGGGGACGGGGCGGGGGAGCCCGGGGACTCCTCGACGGTGACCATCAGCCGCTTCCGGTGCGGGAACAGCGTGGTCGCCGCGGTGAGCGCCCGCTGCGCGTGCTCCGAGCCGTCGTTGCCGACGACGACCGGCCCGGACTCCACCGCCGTCCACTCGACGGTGGTCATCGGGTGGGGGACGACGAGCACCGGCACCGGGCTGACGTGCACCACCAGCTCCGAGACGCTGCCCATCGAGGCGCGCATGCCGCTCGCCCCCCGCGAGCCGACGACCATGAGGTCGGCGTCGAGTTCCTCGGCGGTGCGGGCGAACTGGTAGCCGTCACCGCCGAAGGTGCGCTTGACCAGCGGCTGGGCGTCCCACCCCGCGGCTCGCGCGAGCTTCACGCCGGTTCCGGCCAGCCGTTCGGCCTCGGCCCGGCCCTCGTTCTCCACCAACCGGCCCAGCGCCTCGGCGTTGGCGGCGCGCTCCATGACCCGGTGCCGCAGCTCGGGGGAGGTGAACGGCGGTTCCCACAGGTTCAGGATCGAGGCGGTGGCCGAGGGCAGCAGCGCCGCGGCCGCCTCGATCGCGTTCACCGCGCTCGGCGAACCGTCGTAGCCGACCAGGACGCGCAGGCTGCGGACCCCGGTGTCAGGTGCGGTCATGGCGGGCATCGTCCCCCGAGCGGGCCGATCCCGGGAGGGCCCCGGGACCGTCGACCCGCAGCCGTTCATGGACTAGGCAGGGAGGTCCCGGGGCGCAGTCGTCCCGGGTGAGGAGGCGCGGGCGTGGACCAGCAGCAGTGGACGGCGGTGGTGGCCGCCGCCACCCGGGCGCCGTCGATCCACAACACCCAGCCGTGGCGGTTCACCGCCTCCGGCGACCGGCTCGAGCTGCACCGGGACACCGAGCGGGCGCTGCCGGTGCTGGACCGGACCGGCCGGCAGCAGGTGATCAGCTGCGGTGTGGCAGCCGAGTTCGCCGCCGTCGCGCTGCGCGCGGCCGGCGTCGAGGCGGAGGTCGACCTGCTGCCGACGGCGGAGGACCCCGACCACCTCGCCACCGTGCGCGCCGGGGCGCCGCGCGAGGTCGCGCCCGCGGACGCCGCCCTTGCCGAGGCGATCGGCCGGCGGCACACCGAGCGGGCGCCGTTCCTGCCGCGCGCCGTGCCCGAGGGGGTGCTGGAGCGGATGCAGACCGACGCCCGGCCGCTCGGTGTCTGGGTCAAGACGGTCACCGGCTCCGACGAGGAGGTCGCCACCGCCTTCCTGGTCTCCCGCGCCGAGGAGCTCGAGCGCAGCGACCCCGAGTACCTCGCCGAGCTCGAGCGGTGGCTGCGCACGGACCCGTCGGCGGTGGACGGCATCCCGGTGGGCGCGGTCCCGGAGGAGGACCCGGCGACGCGGCCGTCGAACTGGCTGGTCCGCGACTTCGTGGCCGGCAGCCGCGCGCCGCACAGCTTCCTGCCGGCCGGTGACCCGGCGGCGCCCCCGCCGGAGGTGGAGCGGCCGACCGTCGTCCTGCTGGGGACCGACGGCGACGACCGGACGGCGTGGCTGCTGGCCGGCCGGGCGCTGGGCCGGCTGCTGCTCGCAGCCACGGTGGAGGGACTGGCCACCTCGCCGCTGACCCAGGCGCTGGACTGGCCGGCCACCCGCACCCGGATGCGCGCCCGGCTCTCACTGGTCGGCTACCCGCAGATGCTGCTGCGGATGGGCTACCCGTCGACCACCAGCGGATCCGTGTCGGGACGGCGTCCGGTCAGCGAGGTGCTCCGCTTCGAGCCGGCGAGGTGACGGGCGGCCACGTCCCGGGTCCCGCTGGCCCCCTGCAGGGTCCCATCCCGAGCCTGCGAGGGATGGGGAGGACGGGGTCCTCCTACGAGGCGTGGGGGAGGGTGGTCCTCCTTCAGCCGCGGCGCCGGGAGGCGGCCCAGGGGTCCTCGGGGTCGAAGTCGTCGTCGGCCTCGGCGTCGGTCTGCGTCCGGGCCGGCTCGGGGCGGGCGGCCGCGGCCTCCAGGGCGGCGTCGCGCTCGCGGGCCCGCTCGGCGCGCTCGGCCCGCTCCTGGGCGCGCAGCTCGCGGCGGGAGGGGCGCGGTCCGGCCTGCGGACGCCGGCTGAGCGCCCACAGCGCGACGCCGGCCAGCGCGAGCCCGATCGGGATCGGGTACGCAGAGGCCCGCTCGGTGCCGCCCTCGCCGAGGAACGTGGTGATGCCGAGGGCGAAGAAGACCGTCATCGCGCTGCTCAGCAGGCCCAGCAGCGCCAGCGCCGTCCCCAGGACCTCCGAGAGCGGCCGCACGCCGTAGGCCAGCGCCAGCAGCCCCAGACCGCCGCCGACGAAGTGCAGCCCGGCACCGGCCTGGTGCAGGTCGTCCTGGCTGCCGAGCGGGAAGAGCCCGACGAGGACGACGCCGACGGCGGCCGCGGTCAGGAAGGCGGGCACCATCCGGCCGCCGAGGCCGCCCAGCGCGGGGCGCAGCAGCACCGTGCCGGCGGCGATGAGCACGCCCTGCAGGACGAACGAGGCGTTCATCAGCAGCGGCGCCGCGGACCCCGACGTCCCCAGGGCGCTGATGACGTCGTCGGCGCGGCTGTACGAGCCGCCGGTCCGCAGCTGGACGACGGTCTCGACGACGAAGAACTGCAGGGTCAGCAGCCAGGCGATGGCGCCCCAGCGATACCGGGTGGGTGTCACACCGGCCATGGTCCCAGCGCGGTGCCCGGGTGCGGGGGCAGGTGGGCGAGGACGGCGGCGTACTGCTCCGGGGACAGCCAGGACGGGTTGCTGCCGGCCGGCATCCGCAGCACCTCGGCATCGCGGGCGGCCGGGTCGGCCAGCAGGTCGGCGCGGGCGACGGGGGAGGGCAGCCGGGTCAGCCGGACGGGGACGACCGGTCCGCCGTCGCGCTCCTCGGTCTCGCCGGTCACCTCGCCGAGCGCGTGCACGCCGGGGTCGGCCCGGCCGCTGACCCACAGCAGGCACGGCTGGCCCGGGTGCACGAGGTCCAGCCGGTAGGAGCGCCGGACGCAACGAGTCAGCTCGTGCGCCGCGCCCACCCGCCAGCGGGGTTCGATCAGCTCCGGCGGGCGGGTGGACTTCAGCACCCAGCAGGCGACGTCCCCCGGCCCCAGGCGGGCGACGGCGTCCCTCAGTCGGTTGCGGAGTGGACGTCGGCGCCCGCGGGGTCGGCGTCGTCGGCGTCCACCAACTGCCGCTCGTGCTCGGTGCGGTGCTGCAGCTCCTCGTCGTTGGGCCGCGCGTAACCCCCGGCGTGCTCCTGGCGGTCGCGCGGGGCCGACTCCGTCGTCTCCATGACGTCGTCGAGGTTCGGTCGGTCGGGCTCGCTCACGGGTCTCTCCACTTCGTCGGGGACGGTGCGTCGGGAGGGGCCATAGCCACCCGGGGACGGCGGTAACCCGTGATCAGCGTTGCTCGAGGAGGTCGGCGGGCACCCACGCCTCGACGAGCACGGTGCCCTGCGGCCCGGCGACGGCGTAGGTGACCCGGCCGGACCAGCCGCCCTCGCCCTGCCGCCACTCCACGAGCAGCCCCGGCCACACGCCGGGGGCGCCGGGCGGGTCGTGCACCCAGCAGTGCCGGCCGCGCGCCCGGTCGGGCCGGCTCGTCGAGGCCGGCGGCGGGGGAGGCGCCGGGGGCTCGGGTGGGCCGAAGCCCGAGCGCGCCGCGCGCTCGCCGAGGGAGCGACCGGACCGCCCGGGGTGCATGCCGCCAGCCACGCGGAGAGTGTCGCACGAGGTCGAACGCCTGTTCGACACGAGCGCCGGGTGGTGGCGGACGGTGTCCCGGGGAGGCGGCGTCCCCACCGTCCGTACCGCGGGTCACCGCCGAGGTCACTGGTGGTGACACCGCGTCCCGGGGTGGGCGTGTCATCGGCCGGACACCTACCGTGACGACAGCGTCCACGTGGCGCTGCCAGCGTCCGGTCGTCATCGTCGTCACCGGAGGTCCCTGTGCAACCACCGACCTGTCCCGGCCGCGGCACCGTCCGTGCCGCCGTCGGCATCCCCGTCGTCGTCCTCGCGGTCGCCGGCCTGCCGACCCTCGTGTCGGCCGCGCCGGCCCAGCAGGAGCCGGCCGACGTCTGCGCGGCCCCGGTGACGCACCCCATCGGTGCAGTGCAGGGCAGCGGCGCGGCGACGCCGCTGGCCGGGCAGACGGTCACCGTCCGCGGCACGGTCGTGGGCGACCTGCAGGGGCCCGACGGCCTCGAGGGCTTCCACCTGCAGGACGCCGGGGACGGCGACCCGGCCACGTCCGACGGCGTCTTCGCGCTCAGCACCGTCCCGGTCGCGCTCGGCGACGAGGCCGCGGTCACCGGCGTGCCCAGCGAGTCCTCCGGCCAGACCCAGGTCACCGCGACCACCCAGGTCGCCATCTGCACCGACGACCTGCTGCCCGAGCCGGCGCCGGCGTCCCTCGACCTGCCCGCCGACGACGCCGCCCGCGAGCGGCTCGAGGGCATGCTCGTGCGGCCGGCCGACGCGCTGACCGTCAGCGAGGTCTTCGCGCTCACCCGCTACGGCGAGCTGACCCTCTCCGAGGGCGGCGTGCTCGTGCAGCCCACCGAGGTCGCCCGGCCGGGCACCCCGGAGGCCGCCGCGGTCGTCGCCGGCAACGCCGCGCGCAGGGTGCTGCTCGACGACGGCCGGGACGACTCGAGGTCCCTCACGGACCGGCCGTACCTGTCTCCGGACAGCCCGGTGCGCGTCGGCGACGTCCTGGAGTTCGCCGAGCCGCTCGTCCTCGGCCACGCCTTCGGCGAGTGGCGGTTGCAGCCGGCCGACGGCACGGCGGACGGCGTGTTCGAGCCGGACGACACCCGCACCGTGGCCCCGGGGCCGGTCGGCGGCGACGTCCGGCTGGCGACGTTCAACGTGCTCAACTACTTCCTCACCCTCGGCGGCGCGGGCCGCGGCGCGGACAGCCCCGAGGAGTTCGAGGAGCAGGCCGGCAAGATCGTCCCGGCGATCCGGGCGCTGGGCGCCGACGTCGTCACGCTGCTGGAGATCGAGGACACCGACACCACGGGGCTGACCCGCGGGAACGCCGACACCGCGCTGGCCGACCTCGTCCGGCGGCTGGACGAGGCCGCGGGCGCCGGGGTGTGGGCGTACGTGCCGCTGCCGCAGGAGCTGTACGGGGTCCCGCGCGACGCCATCCGCAACGGGATCGTCTACCGCACCGATCGGGTCCAGCCGGTCGGCGACCCGGTCGGCCTGGTCGACGAGGCCGTGTGGGCCAACGCCCGCGAGCCGCAGGCGCAGACGTTCGCCGCGGACGGCGACGCCTTCACCGTGGTGGCCAACCACTTCAAGTCCAAGAGCCCCGGCGACGCCACCGGCGACAATGCCGACGACGGCGACGGGCAGGGGCAGTGGAACGGCGACCGCGTCCGGCAGGCCCGGTCGGTCGCGGCCTTCGCCGCCGGGCTGGTGCAGCGCACCGGCGACCAGGACGTCGTCCTGATGGGCGACCTCAACGCCTACAGCCAGGAGGACCCGGTCGAGGAACTGCGGGCCGCCGGCTGGACCGACCTGGGCGAGCGGTTCGACCCCGGCCGCTACAGCTACGTCTTCGACGGGCTGTCCGGCTCGTTGGACCACGCGCTGGCCACCGCCGCCCTGACCGCCAAGGTCACCGACGTCGTGCACTGGAACGTCAACTCGGTCGAGTCCGCGGCCTACCAGTACGACGGCGACCCGGCGCTCTACGCCGCCGACCCGTACCGCTCCAGCGACCACGACCCGCTCGTCGTCGGGATCGACCTCGACGAGCGCAGCCAGGGCCTGGCCCCGACCGTCACCGGCGCCGAGGGCGACGACGTCCTGCAGGGCACGGACGGCCGGGACGTCGTCGAGGAGGGGCGCGGCAGCGGCACCTGCGAGCAGGAGGGCCCGGCGTCCTGAGCCGCCTCGACGAGATCGGCGGTCCCGCACGGTTCCGGGTCCCGGAGCGCGCCAGATCGCCGATCCCGCCGGGGCGGGCGGCTCAGGAGCCCTTGATGCCGTCGGCCAGGGTCCGGGCCACGTCCTGCAGCAGCCGGTGCGCGGGCAGGTCCTCCACCAGCACCGGCAGCGGCAGCGACCAGTTGGGCCGGTCGGTGGTGCCGGGCATGTTCGGCCGGCGCCGCTCGCCGACGGCGTCGTCCAGGGTCGCCGAGAGCAGCAACGACGGCGCCCGGGACAGCAGCTCGTGCGCCCGCTTCACCGCCGTCTCCGGCCGGGCGTTCCTCCGCAGGCCCGGCAGCTTCTCCAGCAGCGACGTCCGGCCCCGCTCGAGCTCCTCGTCGGTCCCGGTGCCGTACTCGCGCTGCTCCTCTAGGTCAGCCCCGGTCCACAGGCCGGCCACGGTGGGCAGGTCGTGGGTGGTGATGGCGGCCATCGCCTCGTCGGGCCACTCGGCGGGGTCGTCGTCCTCGAACCACAGCAGCCGGTAGCTGAGGATGCCGTGCTCGGCCAGGGCCTCGCGGACGCCCTCCTCGACGGTGCCCAGGTCCTCACCGACGACGACGGCCTGCGCCCGGTGGCTCTCCAGCGCGACGATGTCGAGCAGGTCCTCGGCCGGGTAGCGCACGTAGGCGCCGTCCGCGGCGCTCTCGCCGGAGGGCACCCACCACAGCCGGAACAGGCCCATCACGTGGTCGATGCGCAGGCCCCCGGCGCCGGCCATCGTGGCCCGGATCGACTCGACGAACGGCTCGTAGTCCGCGGCGCGCAGCTGCCAGGGGACCAGTGGCGGGGAGCCCCAGTCCTGGCCCTGCGAGTTGAAGGCGTCCGGCGGGGCGCCGACGGACGCCCCCTGGGCGAGCACGTCCTGCCAGGTCCAGGCGTCCGCGCCGCCCCCGGCGACACCGATCGGCAGGTCCTGGATGACGGTCATGCCCTCGGTCGCCCGCTCCAGCTGCAGGTGCAGGCACCACTGCAGCCAGGCGTGGAAGGCGACGTCGCGCTCGTGCTCGGCGACGAAGTCCCCGACGGCGGCGCTGCGCGGGTCGCGCAGCTGCTCGGGCCAGGTGTGCCAGTCCGGGCCGTGGACGTCGGCCAGCGCGCACCAGGTCGCCCAGTCCTGCAGCTTCTGGCCCTGGTGCCACCACCAGTCCGGGAAGGCGGGGATGTCGCGGCCGGCGGCGTCGAAGACCCGGCGCAGCACCTCGCGCTTGCGCGCCCAGATCGCGTCGCGGTCTATGAGCTCGCCGTCGCCCAGTGCCCGGCCGGCCTCGCCGTCGAGGTCGACGGCGTCCGCGCCCGGCACCTCCTCGACCCGCAGGTAGACCGGGTTGCGGAACCGGCGGGTGGCCGGCAGGTAGGGGCTGGCCTCCTGCTGCGGCGTCGGCGCGACGGCGTGCAGCGGGTTGATGAGGACGAACCCGGCGCCCTGGTCCGCGGCCATCTCGCGGACCGCGCGCAGGTCGGCGAGGTCGCCGATGCCCCAGCTGCCGCGGCTGCGGGTGGCGTACAGCTGCACCGCCCAGCCCCAGGCGCGCTCGTCGGGCAGCCAGCAGCGGCCGGGGGAGACCACGAGCCGGCGGCGCGGCCCCCCGGGGGCCTGCAGCCAGTGGTAGCCGAGCGGGAAGTCGTCGGGCAGCTCGCCGTCGACGTGCCGGGTGGAGCCGTCCTCGAGGGTCACCTCGGCCTCGTCCACCTCCAGCACGTCGCCGGGGCGGGCGACGATGGGGGCGCGGTCCTCGAGGTCGGCCGGCGGGGTGCCGATGACCTCGCGCAGCCGCTCGATGGTGGCCTCGGCGACCTGGTGTTCCTCGTCGAGGGCGTCGAGCCAGCTGGCGTCGATGCCCCACTCGTCGGTGGTGGGAGTGCGCGTCACGCCCCGATACTCCCCAGCGCACCCGCGGCCCACACGGCACACCACGCGTGGTGCCGCCCACCCCGTCCTCCCCCCACGGCGGAGAGTGGCGACGGTCACAGGTTCATGACGGTTCGCCGCTCCGGATGACAGCCGTGCGACCGCGCACCAGGCTCCGGGACGACGGCGCCAGCCGCTGCCCGCCCGAGCGCATCCCGTGGAGGCATGCATGAGATCACCCCGGTCGTCCCTGCCCGTCCTCGTGGCGGCGTCCACCGTCCTGCTCACCGCCTGCGTGGCCGAACGCGACGAGGAGGGGGGAGCCGCCGCCGCCCAGGACTACCCGGCCGACGACATCACCCTCTACGTGCCGTACGCGCCGGGCGGCCCCACCGACCTGGCGGCGCGCACCGTCGGCGACTGCCTGGCCGCGGACTTCGGCCGGAACGTGGTCGTCGAGAACCGGGAGGGCGCCTCCGGGTCGCTGGGGATGCAGGCGATGATCCAGGGCGGCGCCGACGGCTACAGCCTGTCGCTGATCGCCGTGCCGGCCTCGGCGACCAACCCGCTGCAGGAGGACGTCGGCTACACCAACGACGACTACGTCCCGATCGCCGCGGTCACCGAGATCCCCTCGGTGCTGGCCGTGGGGGAGGGGTCGCGGTTCGCCGACGCCCGGGCGCTGTTCGCCGAGGCCGAGCAGAACCCGGGCCGGGTGACCGTCGGGGTGCCCGGCGCGACGACGTCCCAGGCGATGGAGCTGCGGCGGCTGGCCGAGGAGTACGGCGTCGAGCTGTCCCTCGTGCCGTTCACCGGCAACGCCGAGATGACCACCGCGCTGCTCGGCGGGAACGTCGACGCCATCTTCATCAACGCCTCCCAGGACGTGCTGGAGAACATCGAGGCTGGCAGCTTCGTGCCGCTGGCGATCAGCCCCGAGGAGCGGGTCGACTACCTGCCCGACGTGCCCACGCTCGCCCAGCTCGGCTACCCCGAGCTCACCAACAGCGTGTCGGTGTTCGGGCTCGCCGCTCCGGCCGGCACGCCCGACCAGGTCCTGCAGACCCTGGAGGACGGCGTCGCCGCGTGCCTGGAGCAGCCGGAGGTGGTCGAGGCCCTGGGGGACCAGTACGTGCCCGACCAGTTCATCGGCCGGGACGAGTTCCGGGCGCGGATCGACGAGATCGTGGAGGTCTACGGCCCGCTCCTCCAGGAATAGCGCGGATGGCGTCCCGGTGCCGGTCAGGGCCCGCCCCTCCCCGGCCCCGGGCTGGGCAGCACCTCCTCGGCGGTGGACAGGAAGTTCGCCAGCACCGGGGAGGTGTCGCCCTCCCGCCAGGCGAGGGCGATCGGCACCCGGACGTCCACCCCACCGGCGATCGGCGTGAAGACGACCCCCTCGATCTGCAGCGTCTCGGCCGACGCGGGCATCAGGGCCACGCCGACCGCGGCGCCGACCAGCGCGACGACGGTGTGCGTGTCGGGCGCCTCCTGGACCACGCGCGGCGTGAAGCCCGCGGAGAAGCAGGCGTGCACCGCGGCGTCCCGCAACGCCGAGCCCTGCATCGAGACGTAGCTGACGAAGGCGTCGTCGGACAGGTCGGCCAGGTCCACCTCGGGCCGGCCGGCCAGCGGGTGGTCCTGCGGCAGCACGGCCATGAGGGACTCGTTGAGGATGACCCGGCTGGCCAGCGGCCCCGCGGGCACCGGCGCGCGCAGGAACCCCACGTCGATCTCCCCGTCGATCAACGCGCTCACCTGGGCGGCGCTGAACACCGACGGCCGCAGCTCCAGCCGGACGTGCGGATAGCGCCGGCGGTAGGCGCGGGCCATGCGCGGGAGCAGCCGCCAGGTGATCACACCGGTGACCCCCACGCGCAGCTCACCGCGCTCGCCCCGCTCGGTGACCAGCACCGACTCGCGGGCCCGCTCGGCCTCCCGCAGGACGCGGCGGGCGTGCTCGAGGAACACCGCTCCCGCGCTGGTCAGCCGCACCTGCCGGGTCGTCCGCTCGAGCAGCACCGCGCCGACGTCCTGCTCGAGCTGCTTGACCTGCTGGCTCAGCGCCGGCTGGGCGAGGTGCAGCCGGCGGGCCGCCCGGCCGAAGTGCAGCTCCTCCGCGACGGCGGTGAAGGCCCGGAGGTGACGCAGCTCCACGGGGCCTCCGATCCATGCGCGATCGCTATGGACGACGCATCGATTCGTTATTGGACCACGCACAATCCCCGCTCGTAGTGTCGGGCGTCACACCCAGCCGTGACCCGGAGGACCCGATGTCCGCGTCTCCCCCAGCACCGGCACCCGCACCCGCACGACACCCCCGATCGGCCTGGTCCCAGCTGCGTCGGCTCGCCCCGCTGCTGCTCCTGGCGCTGGGGGTGGGTGCCCTGCTCATGGGCAGGGACATGGGGCTCGGCGAGCTCACCGCGCCCGGCCCGGGTCTGTGGCCGGTCCTCGTGGCCGCGCTCCTGACCGCCACCTCCGTCGCGCTGCTGTTCCTCGACCCGGCGGAGGACTACGAGCCCTGGACGGCCGGGACGGCGCGGATCGCCGCGGGCCTGGCCGGCCTGGCCCTCTTCGTCGTCCTGTTCGACACGATCGGCTTCGTCGTCCCGGCGTTCCTGCTGCTGTTCGCCTGGCTCCGCTTCCTGGCCGGCGAGTCCTGGCGGTTGGCCCTGGTCCTGGCCGTCGCCGGGGCGGTCACCCTGCACCTCGTCTTCGTGGTCGCCCTCGGCGTGCCGTTCCCCGCGGGCCCGGTCGACCAGCTGCTGGGGGGATGAGGTGGGGATCTCCGACGGCATCGTCCAGGGCTTCGCGGTCGCCCTCGACCCGGTCAACCTGCTCTACGTCTTCGCCGGCGTGCTCATCGGCACCGTCATCGGCGTGCTGCCCGGGCTGGGCCCGACCGCCACGATCGCGCTGCTGCTGCCGCTGACCTACACCATCGAGCCGGCGACCGCGGTGATCCTGCTGGCCGGCATCTACTACGGCTCGATGTACGGCGGGACGATCACCTCGGTGCTGCTGCGCCTGCCGGGCGAGGCGGCCTCGGTCGTCACCACCTTCGACGGCTACCAGATGGCTCGGCAGGGCCGGGCCGGGCCGGCGCTGGGCATCGCCGCCATCGGCTCGTTCGTCGGCGGCATCCTGTCGGTCCTCGGCCTGATGCTGCTCGCGCCGCCGCTGGCCGACCTGGCGGTCTCCTTCGGCCCGCCGGAGTACGTCGCGCTGACCGCCCTGGGCATCCTGCTGGTCACCTACCTCGGCAGCGGGACACCGCTGAAGAGCCTGTCGATGGCGGCCCTGGGCCTGCTGCTGGCCACCGTGGGGCAGGACCCCATCACCGGCACCACCCGGTTCACGTTCGGCTCGGTCGCCCTCTTCGACGGGCTGGACTTCGTCGCGGTCGCCATGGGGCTGTTCGGGGTGGGCGAGATCCTGCACAGCCTGGAGCGCACGGACAAGGTGCAGGCGGTCACCCGCAGGATCAAGCACATCTGGCCCACGCGGCAGGACCTCCGGGACTCCTCCGGGGCCATCGCCCGCGGCTCGGTGCTCGGCTTCGTCATCGGGGTGCTGCCCGGCGGCGGTGGGGTGATCTCCTCGCTGGCCTCCTACGCGCTGGAGAAGCGCCGCGCCAAGGACCCCAGCCGCTTCGGCAGGGGCGCCATCGAGGGTGTGGCCGGCCCCGAGACGGCGAACAACGCGTCGTCGACCTCGGCCTTCATCCCGCTGCTGACCCTCGGCATCCCCGCCAACGTGGTGCTGGCGCTCATCTTCGGCGCCCTGCTGGTGCAGGGGGTGACCCCGGGACCGCAGCTGATCAGCGAGGAGCCGGAGATCTTCTGGGGCGTCATCGCCTCGATGGTCGTCGGGAACGTGATGCTGCTGGTCCTGAACATCCCGCTGGTCGGGGTCTTCGTGCAGCTGCTCCGGGTGCGGGCCGGCGTCCTCGCCGCCTTCGCGCTGCTGGTGACCATGGCCGGCGTCTTCTCGGTCAACAACGACTCCTTCGACATGTGGGTCGTGCTGGTCTTCGGCGTCATCGGCTGGCTGATGAAGAAGACCGGCTTCGAGCCCGGTCCGCTGGTCCTCGCCTTCGTGCTCGGCGCGATCATGGAGACCGCGTTCCGGCGGTCGATGCTGCTGTCCGGTGGCAGCCTCGACATCTTCGTGACCCGCCCCCTGTCCGGCGGCCTGCTGGCCGTCATGGCCGCGGTGGTGGTCCTCAGCCTCGTCCTGGCCCGGCGGCGGCGTGCCGCCTTCCGGCACGTCGAACCCGACGACGAGTCCGGCGACGAGGACGGCCCCGGCCCCGTCGAGGGCGAGCCCGGCCTCGGCGCCGAGCCGGCCCGCAGCACCGGGTCCACCCCCGGCCGCGACACCCGCACCTCCGACACCGACGTCCCGTCCGCCCCTGGAGAACGATGAGACCCCTGCGCCCCCTCGCCGTCCTGCTGGTCACCGCCGCCGCCCTCTCCGGGTGCGCCGAGGACTCCGGGGCCGTCGCCGCCGCCGACTACCCCTCGGAGGACGTCCGCCTGCTGGTGCCCTACACCGCCGGCGGCCCGACCGACATCGCGGCGCGGGCGCTGGGCGCACACCTGGAGGAGGAGCTCGGCCAGCCGGTCGTCGTGGAGAACCTGCCCGGGGCCTCCGGCGCGACCGCGTACACCGAGCTCGTCTCGTCGCAGCCCGACGGCCACACGCTGTCGATGACGGCTCTGCCGACCGCCGTGCTCAACTACCTGACCAACGACGTCGGCTACACCCGCGAGGACTTCGCCCCGGTCGGCGTGGTCACCCAGGTGCCGTCGGGCATCGTCGTCCCGGCCGACTCCCCGCACCAGGACCTGGAGTCGTTGTTCCAGGCGGCACGGCAGGACCCCCAGGCCGTCACCGTCGGGACCCCCGGAGCCACCAACACCCACGCCGCGGAGACCCGGCGGATCACCGCGCTCTACGACGTCCCGCTGACCGTCGTCCCCTTCGAGGGCAACGCCGAGGTGCAGACCGCGCTGCTCGGCGGCAACGTCGCCGCCGGCTTCGTGAACCTCTCGCAGGACATGCTGCCGGCGATCGAGTCCGGCGAACTGCGGCTGCTCGCCGTCGGCACCGAGGAGCGGCTGCCGTACGCCGACGCGCCGACCTTCGTCGAGCTCGGCTACCCGGAGCTCACCCAGAGCACGACGACGTTCGGCGTCATCGCGCCGGCGGAGACGCCGGACGAGGTCGTCTCGACGCTCGAGGGCGCCCTGCGCAGCGCGAGCGAGGACGAGGCCGTCGTCGAGGCCCTGGACCCCCGGTACGTGCCGGAGGAGTTCCTGGGCAGCGCGGACCTGGCCGAGCTGTTCACCGACACGGAGGAGACCTTCCGCGATGTCGTCGGCGGCTGAGGCGACCCGGGCCGAGGCCGGCGACCCGGCGCAGGGGACGGGCGCGGACTCCCTGGTCGCGGGCCTGCGGGACCTCGGCGTGGAGACGGTGTTCGGGTTGCCCGGCGTGCACAACCTCGCCGTCTGGGAGGCCGCCGCCGCGGCCGGCCTCCGGGTGGTGGGGGTCCGGCACGAGCAGGCCGCCGTGTACGCCGCCGACGGGTACGCCCGCGCCACGGGCCGGCTGGGCGTGGCCGTGGTGACCACGGGGCCCGGTGCCGCCAACACGCTCGGCGCCACGGGCGAGGCGATGGCCTCGGGGGCACCGGTGCTCGTGGTCGCCACGGACATCCCGTCGACACTGCGGCGTCCCGGCGTGTACCGCGGCGCGCTGCACGAGACCCGTGACCAGGCCGCCATGTTCGCCCCGGTCACCAAGGCCACCGTGGTCGCCTCGGCGGTGCGGGACCTGTACGCGGACACCGTGCGCGCCGGCTCGGTCGCCCTGCGACCGGCCACCGGGCCGGTCTACCTCGGGGTCCCCACCGACCTCCTCGGCGCACCGGCCGGCAGCCCCGGACGGGCGCCGGCGCCGGCCGACCCCGAGCAGCCGGTGGACGGCGACCAGCTGGCCCGCGCCCGCGAGCTGCTCGCCCGCGCCCGCCGCCCGCTGGTGTGGGCCGGCGGCGGGGCGCTGCGCTCCGGAGCGGGCGACCTGGTCGGCGAGCTCGCCGGGCGCCTGGCCGCGCCGGTGGTCACCACCTTCGGCGGGCGCGGTCTGCTGCCGCCCGACCACCCCTGCCTGGTGCCCGGCCCGCCGCACGTCCCCGCGATCGGCCGGCTGTGGGACGAGGCGGACCTGGTGGTCTCCCTGGGCAGCGACCTCGACGGGACGAACACCCAGAACTGGGCGATGCCCCGCCCGCCGACGCTGCTCGCGGTCAACGTCGACCCCGCCGACGCCACGAAGAACTACCCGGCCGACGTCACCGTGGCCGGTGACGTGTCCACCGTGCTGGCCGCCCTGCTCGACGGCCTGCCGCAGCGGGACGGTCTGCCCGCCCTCCGCAGCACCCTGGACGCGGTGGCCGACGAGGTGCGGGCGCTGGTGCGCGCGGACGAGCCCCAGGCCGTGGGGCTGCTCGACGCCCTCGACCGGGTGTCCGACCGGACCGGGGTGCTGCTCGCGGACATGTGCATCGCCGGCTACTGGGCGGCCGCCTTCGCTCGCGTGCCCGGTCCGCGGCGGCTGGCCTACGCACTGGGCTGGGGGACGCTGGGCTACGCCTTCCCCGCCGCGATCGGCGCGGCCGCCGCGGGCCGGGGCCGCGCCCTGGCGCTGGTGGGGGACGGCGGCTTCCTGTTCGCCTGCGGGGAGCTGGCCACCCTCGCCCAGGAACGGCTGCCGGTCACGACCGTCCTCGTCGACGACGGCGGCTACGGGATGCTGCGGTTCGACCAGGTGCAGGCCGGCGTCCCGGCGCGGGGCGTGGACCTGGCCACCCCCGACTTCGTCGCGCTCGCGGGGTCCTTCGGAGTCCCGGCTCTGGCGGTCGACGGCTTCGGCGAGGAGTTCGCGGCCGCGTTGGACGAGAGCATGGGCACCGACGGCCCCGACGTCCTGGTGGTCCGGGCGGCGCTCACCCCGCCGCCGTCCACCTCGCCGCGCTGGTACCGGCGTCGGCAGGTGGTGCCGTGATCGACAAGCGGGTGGCCACGCTCGCCGAGGCCGTGGCGGACGTCGCCGACGGCGCGACCGTGCTCGTCGGCGGCTTCGGCAACTCCGGCGTCCCGGTCGAGCTGGTGCACGCCCTGCTGGAGCAGGGGGCCCGGGACCTCACCGTGGTGACCAACAACGCCGGCAGCGGGGAGACCGACATCGCGGCGCTGATCCGCGAGCGCCGCGTCCGCCGGATCATCTGCTCCTACCCGCGCTCGGCCGGGTCGGTGTGGTTCGAGCAGTTCTGGCGGGCCGGCGAGATCGAGCTGGAGCTCGTCCCGCAGGGCACCCTCAGCGAGCGCATGCGCGCGGCCGGTGCCGGACTCGGCGGCTTCTTCACGCCGACCGGCGCGGACTCGCTGCTCGCGGAGGGCAAGGAGGTCCGGGTCCTCGACGGCCGCCGCCAGGTCTTCGAGCGGCCCCTGCCGGCGGACGTCGCGCTCATCAAGGCCCACCGCGCCGACCGCTGGGGCAACCTCGTCTACCGCACCGCGGCCCGCAACTTCGGTCCGACGATGGCCACGGCGGCCGCGCTGACCGTCGTCCAGGTGCGCGAGTTCGTCGAGCTGGGGGAGCTCGACCCCGAGGCCGTCGTAACGCCCGGCATCTTCGTCGACCGCGTGGTGGAGGTGGCTGCGTGACCGAGCCCGCGAGGACCGCCGGCGAGGAGGGCACGTGACCGAGCTCGCGAGGTCACGCGGGGGCACGGCATCCCTGCGCACGAGACCGACGAGCGCCGGCGAGGAGGGATCGTGATCCGCCCGCTGTCACCGACGGACGTCGCCCGCCGGGTCGCTCGCGACATCCCCGACGGCTCCTACGTCAACCTCGGGATCGGCCTGCCCACCCTGGTCGCCGACGTGGTGGGGCCGGACAAGGAGATCGTCTACCACAGCGAGAACGGCATCCTCGGGATGGGACCGGCGCCGTCGCCCGGCCAGGAGGACCCGGAGCTGATCAACGCCGGCAAGCAGCCGGTGACCCTGCTGCCCGGCGGCTCGTTCTTCCACCACACCGACGCGTTCGTGATGATGCGCGGCGGGCACCTCGACGTGAGCGTGCTCGGCGCCTTCCAGGTGTCCGAGACCGGTGACCTGGCCAACTGGGCCACCGACGAGGCCGCGTTGCCGCCGGCCGTCGGCGGGGCCATGGACCTGGCCGTGGGCGCGAAGCGGGTCCTCGTCATGACCACGCACACCACGCGCGACGGCCGCCCGAAGCTGCTGGCGCGCTGCACCTACCCGCTGACCGCCGCGGCCGTCGTGGACCGGGTCTACACCGACCTGGCCGTCCTCGACGTCTGCTCCGAGGGCTTCGTCGTCCGTGAGGTCGCCCCCGGTGTCACGCCCGACGCGCTGCAGGCGGTGACCGACGCCGGGCTGCGGTTCGCTCCCGACCTCGCCGTCGTCCACCCCGACTGATCCCACCCGACGTCCCTGGAGGCAACGATGCCCCGTCCCGTCCGGACCATCGCGGCACTGGCTGTGCTCGGTCTGCTCGCTGCCTGCGCGGAGGACAGGGGGAGCGCGGCCGGCGACCCGGCCGCGTACCCGAGCGAGGAGATCCGGTTCCTCGTCCCGTACGCGGCCGGCGGCCCCACCGACCTCACCGCCCGCGCGTACGGCACCTCGCTGGAGGAGCAGCTGGGGCAGACCGTGGTGGTCGAGAACCTGCCCGGCGGCTCCGGTGCACTAGCCACCCAGGAGCTGATCGGCGCCCCGCCCGACGGGTACACGCTGTCGCTGGTGACGGCGGGGACGCTGGTCCTCACGCCCCTGGCCAACGAGGTGGGGTACACCAAGGACGACATCACGCCGATCGGGGTCATGGCCGAGGTGCCCTCCGTCCTGGCGGTCGGCGCCGACTCCCCGTACCGGACCGCCGCGGACTTCTTCACCGCGGCCCGGCAGCAGCCGGGTGTCGTCACCGTCGGCGTCCCGGGGGCCTCGACGCCGCAGGGCATCGAGCTGCAGCGGCTGCGCGAGGAGTACGGCGTCGAGGTGACCGCGGTGCCGTTCAACGGCAACGCGGAGATGACGACGGCGCTGCTCGGCGGGAACGTCGACGCCGTCCTCATCAACGCCTCTTCCGACGTCACCGCGAACATCGACAGCGGGCAGTTCCGGCCGCTGGCGGTCTCCTCGGAGGAGCGGCTGTCCTGGCTGCCCGACACGCCCACCCTGGTCGAGTCGGGCTTCCCGGAGCTGACCCTGTCCGGGTCGACGTTCGGCCTCGCCGGCCCGGCCGGGATGCCCGAGGAGGTCGTCACCGTCCTCGAGGACGCGCTGCGCACCGCCCACGACGACCCCGCGGTCGTCGAGCAGGTGGGCGAGGAGTACATCGACGAGGAGTTCCGCGGCGCCGAGGACCTCCGGGCGGTCCTGGACCGCACGCAGGCGGTGTACGAGCCCCTCCTCGGCGGCTGACAGCGGTGTTCGCATCGGTTGACGCGTCGGGGGACCGCCAGGGCGAGTCGGCCGGCGACACCCGGTCAGGCCTGGCCCGCGCCCGCCGAGCAGGCCCGAGTGCGTGCCGAGACACGCTGTCGTACACCCTCCGTGGGAGCTCCAGCCCTGCTCACAGGTGGAAGCAGGGGTGGAGCTCCCACGGAGGTACTGCACTCGGCGGCCGCGTCGGCGGTCACGGCGGGGCCCGACCGGGGGCGTGGGCCGGCCGTCCGGTGGGGTCCAGCCCGCACGACGTGTACCTGGCGAGCCGGCACCTTCGGACGACACCCGACCGCGCCAACCCGCCTGAGAAGCGCTGTGAGGCCGTTGACCCTCCAGCGGCTGGAGGGTGCAGCGTCGTCGGCATGACCGGTACGGCGCCCACCATCGGCCAGCTGGCCGCGCGGCTCGGCGTCCCCGTGCGCACGGTCCGGTTCTGGTCCGACGAGGGCCTGGTGGACCCGCCGGCGCGCTCGGTCGGCGGCTACCGGCTGTACGACGCCGCGGCCGTGGCCCGGCTGGACCTGGTGCGCACGCTGCGCGAGCTCGGTCTGGGGCTGCCGGCCATCCGGGAGCTGCTGGCCCGGCGGCGCACGGTGGCCGAGGTGGCCGCCGAGCACCTGCGCGCCTGGACGCCGAGATCCGGCTGCTGCGGCTGCACCGCACCCTGCTGCGGTTCGTGGCCGCGGCAGGGACGACGACGGAGGAGATGGGGATCGTGCACGAGCTGGCCACGCTGTCCGCCCGCGAGCGGCAGCAGCTGATCGACGACTTCGTGGCGCGTGCGTTCGGCGGGTGCCCGAGGACGGGCCCGGCGCCGGCATCGCCGCCGGTATGCGGACGATGCCGGCCGAGCTGCCCGACGAGCCGACACCCGAGCAGGTAGGCGCCTGGCTGGAGCTGGCGCGCCTGGTGATCGACCCGGGATTCGCCGACCGCGTCCGCGAGATGGTGCTCGCGGGCCCGGGCTCGACGCCGGAGGAGCCAGACCCGATGGGCGCCGACGCCGGCCGCATGGTGTCGCTGGGACGGCGGGCGCTGGCGTCCTCCGTCGTGCCCGGGAGCCCGGCGGCGGAGGCGCTGGTGGCCGAGTGGCTCGGCGAGGACGCCGGCCGGCGGCAACAGCTCGCCGACCGGCTCGCCACGTTCACCGACGCCCGGGTCGAGCGCTACTGGCAGCTGCTCGGGGTCCTCAACGGCTGGCCGCCGTTCGAGCTGTCGGTGCCGGCCGTCGAGTGGTGGATCGCCGCGCTCCGCGCAGCAGACTGAGGCCGTGCCCTCCTGGCTGGTGCACCCGCCGCTGCTCGGCCCGGCGGTGCTGCAGCCGCTCGCCGCGGTGGCCGGGCCGGCGGAGGTCGTCGGCTTCTCCGGGGCGGGGGTCGTGCTGCCCGACGTGGCGGCGGCCGTCGGCGCGCGGGCCCGCGGCTGGACGGTGGGCGGCGACGGCACCGGCGTGCACCTGGACGTCGCCGACGACCCGGGCCGGATCGCGGACCTGCTCGGCTGACCGCGCTCACCCCTGCGGGTGACGGCCGGTGCGGACCGCTGGAGCCGGCACCCCCCGTGGCCGAAGACCGGCGGGAACACCCCCGACGGAAGGCCAGCAGTGGACGACGCACCGGCACGGCCATCGGCCCGCGGCCTCCAGGTCGCGCTCCTCTCCGGGGCGCTGGCGACCGCGCTGACCGTCGCGCACCTCGCCGCCGCGGAGCTGTCGACCGGCCCCCAGCAGGTCCTGCTGCACCTGCTGGTCAGCGGTGCCGCGGCCGCAGGCGCGGCCGCCCTCGGCGCCGGGCGGGTGCGGCGCACCGAGGCCGACCTGGCCCGGCTGGCCTTCTCCGACGTCCTCACCGGCCTGGCCAACCGGGCGCTGTTCACCGACCGGCTCGAGCTCGCGCTGCGCCGCACCGCGCGCAGCGGCGGCGAGGTGGCCGTCGTCTTCCTCGACCTCGACGGCTTCAAGTCCGTCAACGACAGCCTCGGCCACGGCGCCGGGGACCAGCTCCTCCGTGAGGTCGGCCGGCTGCTGCAGGCCGCCGTCCGCACCGAGGACACGCTGGCGCGGCTGGGTGGCGACGAGTTCGCCATCCTCGTCGAGCGCTCGCCCGGCGTGGAGGAGGCCACCCGGATCGCCGAGCGGGTGCTCGCCGCGCTGACCGGCCCGGTCGACCTGGGCGGGCAGCGGGTCACCGTCTCGGCGAGCATCGGCATCGCCACCGGGGACGTCGCGGCGACGGCGTCGTCCCTGCTGCGGGACGCCGACAATGCCATGTACTGGGCCAAGGGCTCGGGGCCGGGCCGCTACGTCGTCTTCAACCCGCAGATGCGCTCGGCCGCCGCGGAGCGCCGCCAGCTCGAGGTCGACCTGTGGGCCGCGGTCGCCGACCGGCAGTTCCGGCTGGTCTACCAGCCCGTCGTCGACCTGGGCAGCGAGCGGGTCACCGGCTTCGAGGCGCTGATCCGCTGGGACCACCCGACCCTGGGCGTCGTGCTGCCCGAGCGGTTCCTGCCGGTGGCCGAGGAGATCGGGCTGGTCCCCGACATCGGCCGCTGGGTCCTCACCGAGGCGTGCGCCGCCGCGGCCGCCTGGCGCCGCGACCACCCGGCCGCGGCCGACCTGTCGATGGCGGTCAACGTCTCGCCGTCCCAGCTCGGGTCGCCGGGCCTGCTCGCCGACGTGCGGACGGCGCTGGCGGCCAGCGGGCTTCCGCCGTCGGCCCTGGTGCTCGAGCTGACCGAGTCGGTGCTGGTACAGGACCCGGTGCTGGCCGCCGAGCGGCTGCACGAACTGCGCGGCCTCGGCGTGCGGGTGGCGCTCGACGACTTCGGCACCGGCTACTCGTCGCTGTCGCACCTGCGGCAGTTCGCCGTCGACATCCTCAAGATCGACCGGTCGTTCGTCAGCACCATCGACGACGCCGAGTCGATGCCGGCCATCCTGCGCGGGCTGATCAACCTCGGGCACACCCTCGACCTGGAGATCGTCGCCGAGGGCATCGAGCAGGAGCGCCAGCGCACCCACCTGCGCGACGGTCAGGTGGCACTGGCGCAGGGCTACCTGTTCGCCGCGCCGCTGGAGCACACGGACGCCGAGCTGCTGCTGCTCGGCGGCGCCAGCACGCCCACCGAGGGGACCGACACCGCCACCCCCGCCTGACCGTCCGGCGCGCGCTTCCCCTACCCCCCGGTCGTCGATCATGGGGTTGTTGCCGCCGCGGGCGGCGTGTCCGTGCGTGTCGCCGACAACAAGCCCATGATCGAGACGAGGGCCCGGCGACTCTCGTCATCGCACCCTCGGCCACCTCCGTCGGTGATCGACTCGGCGTCTTCGCTGTTCAAGGCCCCGGAACTGTCGTACCCCCGGCCCAGCGTGGGGGCCCGGCCGACCGGACCAGGACCCGACCAACCGACACCGGCACCCGACCCCGGACGCCGACCGACCACCCTCCTGACCTCACCGCTCGGGCCCCGCGACGACCACGCACGCCGTCGCGGGCCCGGGTGGCGCCGCCGAGGGCTGCAGAGGGGCGCCCGGCTCCGGACGAGCGTCGAGGGTGCCCCGGCCGAACCGGGGCGCCCACCACTGAGCGCCTCAGCCGCTGCTCGGCCGATTCCGCAGGTAGCGGCCGCGGCGGCGGGGTAGGGGCCTGCCATGACGGTGATCGGGTTCCACAACTCGCACGAGCAGGTCCATCCCGCTGAGCTGCTGCGGGCGGTCCAGCACGCGGAGGAGGTCGGTTTCACCGCCGCGATGTGCTCCGACCACTTCGCGCCCTGGAACAAGGCACAGGGGCACTCGGGCTTCGCCTGGTCGTGGCTGGGCGCCGCGCTCGCCACCACCGGCCTGCCGTGCGGGGTGGTCAACGCGCCGGGGCAGCGCTACCACCCGGCGATCATCGCCCAGGGCGCCGCGACGCTGGCGGCCATGTTCCCCGGGCGCTTCTGGATGGCGCTGGGCAGCGGCCAGGTGATGAACGAGCGCATCACCGGCGAGGCGTGGCCACCGAAGCGGGTCCGGGACGCCCGGCTGCGCGAGTGCGTCGACGTCATCCGTGCCCTGCTTGCCGGCGAGGAGGTCACCCACCGCGGGCTGGTGGACGTCGAGCGGGCCAGGATCTGGTCGCTGCCCGAGCAGCAGCCCGCCCTCATCGGCCCGGTGATGAGCGTGCCGACGGCGCGGCGGCACGCCGACTGGGCCGACGGCTTCATCACCATCAACCAGCCGCACGAGACCCTGCGCGAGCTGGCCGGCGCCTACCGGGACGCTGGCGGCCGTGGCCGGCTCGTGCTCCAGGTGCACCTCTGCTGGGATCCCGACCCGGACCGGGCGAAGGCCATCGCCTACGAGCAGTGGCGCACCAACACGTTCCCGCCGCCGCTGTGCTGGGACATCGACGGCCCCGAGGCCTTCGAGCAGGCCAGCCAGCACGTGCCGCAGGAGGCGGTCGAGGGCGCCGTCCGGGTCAGCTCCGACCTCGGGCAGCACGCCGAGTGGATCGCCGAGTACGTCGAGCTCGGCTTCGACGAGGTCTACCTCCACCACGTGGGCAAGGAGCAGCTGCCCTTCCTCGACGCCTTCGGCGAGCACGTCCTCCCGCAGCTCGCCGTGACCCGCCCGGCCCCGGCGGTGGCGCTCGACCCGGAGGGCCCGCCGGAACCGCAACGTCCCCACCAGGAACCGCAGCCGGCCACGCTCCCGTGAGCGGGCACGTCGCCGTCCGCCTCGTCAGCCAGGACGACGTCCCCGCCTCCGAGCGGGTGCTGCGCACGAGCGGGTCCACGCCGATCGGTGTCGCCCCGCGGTACGTGGTGCGGTAGGGACGCCGGTATGCGCATCACCGACACCGCGGACCTGTGGTGGAAGAACGCCGTCGTCTACTGCCTCGACGTCGAGACCTACATGGACTGGGACGGCGACGGCTGCGGCGACCTCCCGGGCCTCGCGCAGCGCATCGACCACCTCGCCGACCTCGGGGTGACCTGCCTGTGGCTGATGCCCTTCTACCCGACCGCCGAGCGCGACGACGGCTACGACATCACCGACTTCTACGGCGTCGACCCGCGTCTGGGCACCCACGGCGACCTGGTCGAGGTCATCCGCACCGCCAACGACCGCGGTATGCGGGTGATCGCCGACCTCGTCGTCAACCACACCTCGGTCCAGCACCCGTGGTTCCAGCGAGCCCGGCAGAGCCGCGACGACCCGTTCCACGACTTCTACGTCTGGCGGGACGACGAGCCGCCGGACACCTCCGACCAGGTCGTCTTCCCCGATCAGGAGACCGGCCTGTGGACCTTCAACGAGCCCACGGGCGAGTGGTACCAGCACCGCTTCTACAAGGAGCAGCCCGACCTGAACGTGGCCGACCCCCGCGTGCGTGACGAGGTCGCCAAGGTCATGGGCTTCTGGCTGCAGCTCGGGCTGTCCGGCTTCCGCGTCGACGCCGTCCCCTTCCTCCTGGAGGTGGAGCCGGACGACACCGAGGACCTCCCCGACCCGCACCAGTACCTGCGCGCGCTGCGCCAGCTGCTCGGCCGCCGCACCGGCGACGGGATCCTGCTCGGCGAGGTGAACCTGCCGCACGAGCAGCAGGTCGACTTCTTCGGGGGCGCCGACGGCGACGAGCTGACGATGCTCTTCGACTTCATCGGCATGCAGGCGCTCTACCTCTCGCTGGCCCGCGGGGACGCCGGTCCGCTCACCACCGCGCTGGCCCAGCGCCCGGCGGTCAGCCCGGACAGCCAGTGGGCCACCTTCGTGCGCAACCACGACGAGCTCACCCTCGACAAGCTCACCGACGACGAGCGCCAGGAGGTCTTCGCCGCCTTCGGCCCCGAGGAGCGCATGCAGGTCTACGGCCGCGGGCTGCGCCGCCGGCTGCCGCCGATGCTGGACGGCGACCCGCGCCGGGTGCGGATGGTGTACAGCCTGCTGTTCTCCCTGCCCGGCACCCCGGTGCTCTTCTACGGCGAGGAGATCGGCATGGGGGAGGACCTCGACGCCGAGGGCCGGCTCGCCGTTCGGACGCCGATGCAGTGGACGTCGGGCTCCAACGGCGGCTTCTCCACCGCCGACCCCGGCCGGCTGCCCGGCCCGGTCGTCGACGGGGGGTTCGCCCCGCGCTTCGTCAACGTCGCCGACCAGCGCCGCGACCCCGACTCGCTGCTGTCGTTCGTGAAGCTGCTCGTCCGCCGGTACCGGGAGTCACCCGAGCTGGGCTGGGGCGCGTTCACCGTCCTCGAGCAGCCGCACCCCGAGGTGCTGGCCCACCTGTGCAGCTGGGACGACGGCGCGCTGATCGCCGTCCACAACCTCGGCGCGGAGCCGCGCACCGTCCCGGTCACCCTCGAGGGCTGCGGAGCCGGGCACCGGCTGGTCGACCTGCTGGCCGACGGCGAGCAGCCGGTCGACGGGGACGGCAGGGCCGAGCTGACCCTCGACGGCTACGGCTACCGGTGGCTGCGCGTGGTCGGGCCCGACGACCGCCGGCTCCTCTGACGCAGCAACGCTCCGGCGTCGCGGTGCACGACGTCGTCCGGCGGGGTGCCCAGGCCCGCCAGCGCGGCGACGAAGCCGGGCGGGGCGGACACGTCGCGCAGCCACACCGGCTCCCGCCCGGCCGAGTGCAGCACCCGCGCCGGATGGGACGGCGAGGTGAGGGCCAGCCCGGCCGGCGGGAGGTCGAGCCCCTGACCGGTGGCCTTGAGCACCGCCTCCCGGCGCACCCAGCACACGGTGAAGACCCGCGGCTGCGTTGCGGCCGGCAGGCGGACCACGTGCTCCCGCTCCGCGTCGGGCAGCGCGCACGAGTCCAGCTCCTCGAGCTCACCAGGCGCGAACCGGCCGACCTGCTCGACGTCCACGCCCACCCGGCCACCGGGGAGGACGGCGACGACGACGCAGTGGCCCGAGTGGGAGACCGAGAAGTCCAGGTCGTCGACGTCGGCCAGCCGGGGCCGGCCGTGCGGCGAGCCGCAGGTGGTGCAGGTCCGGTCGATCCGCAGGTCGGCCGGCGGCGTCCCGAGCGCGGTCCCCAGTACCAGCCGGGCGACCGCCGCGCCCGCCGTCATCCGCTGCCGATCGGCCGGGCGGGCCAACCGCGCCCGCCGGGCCAGGTCGGCCTCGCCGAGCAGCTCGTCGTGCTCCGGGCGGACGTCACCCGGCCGGGCCCACCACACCTGGCACACCCCGGGCAGCGGTGCGAGGTCGGGGCCGGACCGCGGCCAGGGCGGCCGGCCGTACCCGAGCGCCACGGGGATCACTCCCGGTCCACGGCGCCCACGCGGCGACCGCCGGGCCCGCTCACCCGTGGCGCCGCAGTTCGCTGAAGAAGTCCTCGACGACGTGCAGCTGCCCGGCCGCGGCGATCTCGTCGTAGACCGCCTTGCCGACCGCGAGGTCGAGGACGCCGAGGCCGAACGGCGAGAAGACCACCGGTCGGCCCTGGGGCACCGTCACCCGGCCGGTCATCACGTCGGCGAGCGTGCCGAGCAGGAAGTCGCGGCTGCCGGTCATCTGCTCGACCAGGTGCGGGGACGTGTTCGCCTTGAGGCAGTGCTCGACGTCGTCCACGAGGTTGGTCGAGGCCAGCAGCACCTCGGGCGCGAGGTCGCGCAGCGACACGTGCAGCACCAGCGGGGCGTGGTCGAAGCACGACACGTCGCCTACGTACGGCTCCGCGGAGACCGTGGCGAACACGACCAGGTCGCTGCCGCGGATCAGCTCCTCGGGGGTGCTGTGCACGGTGAGCCGGGCCGTCGTCCCCGAGTGCTCCAGGTAGCCGCGGAAGCCCGTCGCGCTCTCGGCGGAGAGGTCGTGCACGCCGATCTCCTCGAACGACCAGCCGGTGGCGGCGAGGTAGGTGTGCACGTACCGGGCGATGAGCCCGGTCCCGATGAACCCCACGCGGGTCGGGCGGCCCCCGCTGCGGCCCCGGCTCAGCCAGTCGGCGGCCGCGGCGGCCGAGGCGGCGGTCCGCGTGGCGCTGATGACCGACGCCTCCATGCACGCGATCGGGTAGCCGGTGTCGTGGTCGTTGAGGATCAGCACGGCCGACGCGCGGGGGATCCCAACTGCGACGTTGTCCGGGAAGCTGGAGATCCACTTGATCCCGTCGACACGCACGTCACCGCCGACGGAGGCGGGCAGCGCGATGATCCGCGCCGACGGCCGGTCGGGGAAGCGCAGGAAGTAGGACGGCGGGTTGACCGAGTCCCCGGCCGCGTGCAGCAGGTAGGTGGCCTCGACCAGCTCCACGACCTGCTTCTCCCGGCCCTGCAGCGCGGACTGCACCTGAGCGCCGGGCACCACCGAGAACGACGGGACGGCGGCGCTCACGGGGCACCCACCGGGACCGTCGGCGAGCAGTCGCCGAGCCGCACCGGATCGGCGAGGGCCACCAACACCTCCCGCGGGCCGGTGTAGGCCTCGCGGCTGTGCGCGCAGCGCACGTTGTCGACCAGCAGCATGTCGCCGTCCTGCCAGGGCTCGCGGGCGGTGTGCTGCGCGTAGACCGAGTTGAGCAGCTCGACGACGTCCTCGCCGATCGGCGAGCCGTCGCCGTAGGCGGTGGTGAACGGCAGCCCCTCGGGGCCGTAGACGTCGACCAGGTACTCGCGCACCTCCTCGGCCAGCGTCCACTCGTTGAGGAAGGCCACCTGGTTGAACCAGCAGCGCCGGCCGGTGACCGGGTGCCGGACGACGGCACTGCGCCGTTGCCGGGTGCGCAGCCCGCCGTCGGGCTGCCACTCCACCTCGATGCCGTTGGCCCGGCAGTACGCCTCCACCTCGCCGCGGTCGTCGGTGCCGAACGCCTCGGGCCAGGGGGCGCCGATCTCGTCGTTGTAGCTGCGCAGCAGCAGCCAGCCCTCCTGCTCGAAGCGCGCCACCAGGTCCGCCGGGAGCGCCTCCAGCACGGTCGGGGCGTCGGCGACCGCCGTCGCCCCGCCCGTGTCCGGCGCGGTGAGGCAGGCGAACAGCAGCAGGCCGGGGAACTCCAGCGCGTAGCTGAGCTCGTGGTGCATGCACATCGGCTGGTTGGCCGGCCACGGCGTGGCCGAGTAGAGCCCGCCGGGCTGCGGCTGCCGGGGCGCGAAGGCCTCCCGCTCGCCGACCAGCCGGTCGGTCAGCCGGCCGGCGACGGCGGCGACCGTGTCCGCGCCGGCGAGGCCCAGGCCGCGGACCAGCAGCGACCCGTGCTCGAGGACGGCGGCGCGCAGCGCGGCGCGGTACTCGGCGGCCCAGGCCGCGGGGTCGGCGGGGGAGCCGGCGCGCAGCACCGGGGGGCTGCCGTGGCGCAGCTCCACGTCGAGGAGGGACGTCGGGGACGGGGACGTCATGGGGTACTGCCTTCCGGGGCTCGGGGGGAGGGGACAGGGGAGGCGCCGGCGCGCTCGTCGAGCAGCGCGGCGAGGGCGGCGAGGTCGGGTGCGGCCTGGAGCTCCTTCAGCGACACCGCGCGGCCCAGGGCGACCAGGAGCTTCACCGCCGACAGGGAGGTCCCGCCGAGGGCGGCGAAGGAGTCCCGCCGGCCGATCTGGTCGGCGGGGACGCCGAGCACGGTCGACCAGACGTCCGCCAGCCGCCGCTCGGTCGGCGTGGTCGGTGCGTCGTGCTCCTGGCTGCCGGTGGGCAGTTCGCCGGCCAGCGCGGTGAGCGCCTTGGTGTCGATCTTGCCGTTGGGGGTCAGCGGCAGGGCGTCCCGCCGGTGGAAGGCCCGCGGCACCATGTAGGCGGGCAGGGATCCGGCGAGGCGGCTCCGCAAGACGTCGTCGGGGATCGGGTCGGCGCCGGTCCAGAAGGCGACCAGGTGCCGGCTGCGGTCGGGGCCCTCGGCGACGACCACCGCGCCGTCGCGCACTCCGGGCACGCGCAGCAGGGTGTTCTCGATCTCGCCGATCTCGATGCGGAAGCCGGAGATCTTCACCTGGCTGTCGCGGCGGCCCAGGAACTCCAGCTCGCCGCCGGGCAGCCACCGGCCGGAGTCGCCGCTGCGGTAGAGCCGCCGGCCCGGCCGGTAGGGGTCGGGCACGAAGGCCGCCCGGGTCCGCTCGGGGTCGTTGACGTAGCCGCGGCCGACGCAGACGCCGGAGAAGACGATCTCCCCGGGCGCGCCCAGCGGCACAGGCACCAGGTGGTCGTCGACGACCCGCACCTCGACGTTGGCGATCGGGCGGCCGAGCGGCACCCGGTCGTTGGCGGGCACCTGGTGCAGCACCGCGTGGTTGGTGTCGTCGCAGGTCTCGGTCAGCCCGTAGGCGTTGACCAGCGCGATCCCCGGCTGCGCGGTGAACCAGCGCTGCACCAGCTCCCTCTTCAGCGCCTCGCCGGTGACCGACACGCAGCGCAGGTCCGGCAGCTCCCGGGGCTGCGCCTCCAGGTAGGTCAGCACGACCTCGAGGTAGGAGGGCACCACCTGCACCACGCTGACGTGCTCGTCGACCAGCCGGTCGACGAAGCGCTCGGCGTCGAGGACGACGTCCTGCGGCACGATGACCGTCCGCCCGCCGACCAGCAGCGCCGACACCAGCTGCCACAGCGAGATGTCGAAGCACTGCGGCGCGACCTGCGCGACCACCCCGCCCTCGACGACGCCGAGGTCGTCGATCTTGGCCAGGACGTGGTTGAGCATCCCGGCGTGCTCGCACATCGCACCCTTGGGCTCACCCGTCGAGCCGGAGGTGAAGTAGAGGTACGCCAGCTGGTCGGGGCCCACCTCCACGCCGGGGCTGGTGGTCGGGTGCCCCTCGGCCGCGGCGCCGCCGACGGTCAGCGCCTGCACCCCGGGCAGCCCGGTCAGCGCGGCGTCGAGAGAGGCGGTGCTGCCCGGCTCGGTGAGCACCAGCCGGCACTCCGCGCGGGTCAACACCCGGGCGATCCGGTCGGCCGGGAAGTGCGGCTCGACCGGCAGGTACGCACCGCCGGCCTTGAACACGGCCAGGACGGCGGTCAGCCAGTCCAGGTCGCGCTCGGTGACCACCGCGACGACGTCCTCGCGCTGCAGCCCGCGGGCCAGCAGGGCCCGGGCGACCTGGTTGGCGCGGCCGTCGAGCTCGCCGTAGGTGATCCGCGCCTCGCCGTGGACGGCGGCGACGTCGTCCGGGTGCCGGCGGGCCTGTTCCTCGACGAGCTCGTGCACCCGGCGGTCGGGCAGCTCGCGGTACGGCCCGGCCAGCCCGTCGAGCTGGGACACCAGCTCGTCCGCCGAGAGCAGCACGGCCGTCATCGGGCCGGCGTCCGGGTCGGTGGCCAGCTCGTCCAGCGCGGCCCGGTGGTAGCCGCCGATCCGCGCGGCCGCCCCCGCGTCGAGCACGTCGGTGCGGTACGACAGCCGCAGGGCCAGCCGCTCGCCACGGTGCACCGGCACGACCGCCAGCACCGCGCCGCCGGGCAGCTCGCCGCCCACGCCGGTGGGGTCGAACACCGCCTCGGACGACGGCCCGGAGGTGCCGAGCTCGCCGCGGAGGGCGGAGAGATCCGCGTGCCGGTGCGCCAGCAGCCCGGCCTCGGTGCTCGCGGCCGCCCGGACCAGGGTCCGCCACGAGCCGACGTCCACCCGCACCCGGCAGGGCAGCGGCGTCCCGCCGTCCCCGGCGACGTAGCCGGTGACGACGTCGGCCTCGCCGGTCAGCGCGGCCAGCACCCGGGCGTGCGCGGCCAGCAGCACCGACCCCAGCGGGACGGCGAGCCGGTCGGCCAGCCGGCGCAGCGCGACGACGGTGGCGTCGGACAGCGGCACCTCGACCTCCGCGGTGCCCGGCACCGGGTCGGGGGCCCAGCGGGGGAGGGCCGTCGACCCGCCGGCGAGCAGCTGCTCCCGCCAGAACGTCCGGTGGGCGTCCGTGGTCGGGCGCGTGCCGAGGGCGGTCACCGGGACCCCGCCCGATGACGCTGGGCGGTGCGGTGCCGGCCGCTCCTGCGAGGCAGCGGGGGGGTCGAGGACGGGCCGGGCGCGCCGTCGTCCTCCTGGAACAGGTCCATGAGCTCCTCCAGGGAGTGGGAGGTGTCGTTGGGTCGGGGCGTCGGTACGGCAGCGGTGGGGGTCGACGGCTCGCGGGGTGGCGGGGCCGCCGGTGCCTGCGGCATCTCCTCGGCCGGGTTGCCGCCCCAGTGCTCGCCCGGCAGGACGTCCGAGCCCTTCATGAGGAAGGCGTCGGGGCCGAGTTCCGCACCGTCGCCCATGGTGACGCCGTAGTGCACCCAGGAGCCGACCCCGAGGGTGACGCCGGCGCCGATGGTGATCCGGTCGGACTTGAAGCCGCCGTCCTCCTGCGAGTGGGCCTGGATCGTGGTCCCGGCGTTGAGGGTGCAGCCGTCCCCGATGGTGACCAGGGTCCGCTCCGGGATGCTGGCACCGTCGTCGAACACCCGGCGGCCGATCCGCACACCCAGCACGCGCCACAGGACGTTCTTGAACGGCGTGCCGTTGTAAATCTTCGGCTGCGAATCGGCGACCAGCTTCCAGTAGCGCTCGTGCCACCAGAAGTACGGGTCGTAGATCGAGCACTGCTGGGGGGCCAGCGGCCGGAACCCCGTGGAGGCGCGCTCGACCAGCACACCAAAGAACGTGATGAGCAGGAGGTCGAGCACCATGGCCGCCGCGATCGACACGTAGCCGTAGCTGTTGTGCAGGTCGAAGCCGACCAAGGTGATCAGGGTCACGGCGAAGAAGTTCACCCAGTGCAGCAGCAGGAACAGGCCCATGGCGCGCAGGTTGTGCCGGTTCTTGGCCGCCAGCCGGCGGGCCAGCTCACCGGGGGCCTGCAGGTGGGCGTCGATCGTGGCGTCCCGGGAGACGGTGCGCGGGATCTCGAAGGCGGGCGAGCCCAGCAGCCCGACGCCCTGCCGGACCTCCCCGTCGATCGGGACCATCACCTTCGTCGCGAGCAGGACGTCGTCCCCGACCCTGGCCTCCGCGGGGTAGGCGACCGCGTTGCCGAGGAAGCTGTGCGCGCCGATCGAGGCCCGGGACACCTGGAAGGACGTGTTGGAGAACTCGGCGTTCGTGACCGACAGCCCGTCGGCGACCATCGTGCCGCTGCCGACCGAGGTCAGGTACGGGTTGTCGTGCTTCACCGCCTCGCCGAAGTTCGACCCGGTCTGCACCACCCGCCCGAGGTGGTAGCCCACGGCCTTGAGGTAGTGGACGACGTAGGAGCTGTTGCCGGTGAGCCGCAGCAGCGGCTTGCCGTTGGTCGTCTTCGTGATCGTCCGCTGCACCGAGTAGTGGAAGCCGTACAGGGGATACACCTTGCCCGGCGTGATGAACGGGCTCAGCACCCGCGGCACCGTGGTCACGAACAGGAAGCCCACGAGGTAGCTGCCGAAGTACAGGACCAGCGAGCCGACCAGGGCGTCGAGGTAGAACGTCGCACTCGTCAAGCCGAGTGGTCCGGTCTCCAGCAGCGCGGCCAGGCCGGGGAACAGCAGGAACAGGAGGGCGACGCCACCGATGGCCAGGGGCACGTCGAGCAGCAGCACCGTGCACAGCTTGAGAGCGGAGTAGACCACCTTCCGCCGGCTGCTGACGCGCATCGGCCGGACCAGCCGGTAGTCGACGTCGGCCCGCCGGGCCGGCGCCCCGTGCCAGCTCTCACCGGCCGGCACCGCCTGACCGGCGTGCAGGGAGGAGCGGTGGCCGAGTTGGGCGCCGTCACCCATCGACGTCTCGATGTCGATGACCGAGGCCTCGCCCACGACCACGTCCCTGCCGAAGGTGACGCGACCGGTCTGGATCAGCCCGTCGTGGGCCCGGTAACCGCTCAGCTGGGCGTCCTTGCGGATCACCGTGCCGTCGCCGATGGTCAGCAGGTCCGTGCACACCGGCACCTTCGTGAAGATCGCGACATCGCGGCCGACCTTCGCGCCCAGCGCCCGCAGGTACCAGGGGTACAGCGGCGTGCCGGTGAAGAGCAGCAGCATCGGGTTCCGCTGGACCAGGGTCTTCACGATCCAGAAGCGGACGTACGCCGGGCTCCAGACCGGGAACTGCTGCGGCTTCCAGCGGCCGATCAGCACCCACTTGGCCACGATCGGCAGGAGACTCAGGCCGACGAAGGTGGCACCGCCGAAGAGCACTGACCGGGCGTAGAGGTCGACGACGCCCTCGCCCTCGGAGATCCACCCGTAGCCGGCGACGCCGACGGAAGCGACGAGCATGCAGTAGCCGAGGAAGAAGAGGGCCTGCAGGATCCCGCACAGCACGTACTCGACGCTGGTGGCCCGCCGGACCGTGCGGGCCGGTGCCTCTGGCGCCGGGGCTGGAGCGGCCTCGGCCGGCTCGGCGACCGCCGGGACCGGCTCCGCCACGGCCGCGGCCAGGCCGCGCAGCGTCGGGTGTGCGTAGACGTCCTTGATCGAGATCGCCGGCAGGCCCGGGTCCTTGCGGACGCGGGCGCAGAAGCGGGCCATGACCATGGAGTCCGCGCCGAGGTCCTCGAACACGTGCGCGTCCGGGTCGACTGAGTCGACCTGCAGCACGTCGGCCAGGACGGCGGCCAGTCCGTCCTGGACGGGACTCGCGGCCGCCGGTGCGGGAGCCAGCGCGCCGGCCAGGGCGCGCAGCGTCGGGTGTGCGTAGACGTCCTTGATCGAGACCGTCGGCAGGCCCGGGTCCTTGCGGACGCGGGCGCAGAAGCGGGCCATGACCATGGAGTCCGCGCCGAGGTCCTCGAACACGTGCGCATCCGGCTCCACGGAGTCCACCTGCAGCACGTCGGCGAGCACCGCGGCGAACCCGGTCAGCACCGGGTCGGCCACGGGAGCGGGTGCCAGCGCGCCGGCCAGGCCGCGCAGCGTCGGGTGCTGGTAGACGTCCTTGATCGAGGCCGCCGGCAGGCCCGGGTCCTTGCGGACGCGGGCGCAGAAGCGGGCCATGACCATGGAGTCCGCGCCGAGGTCCTCGAACACGTGCGCGTCCGGGTCGACGGCTTCCACGGAGAGCACCTCGGCCAGCACCGCGGTGTAGCCGGTGACCACGGGGTCGGCCGCCGGCGCGGGGGAGCCCGCGCCGGCGGAGACCAGGTCCACGGGGTGTCCCAGCACGTCAGTTCCCCGTCCGCGGCGCGGGCAGCTGGACGACCTCGGCGTCCGGCCGGGAGGTGACCAGGGTGGTACCACCCGGGTCGGCGCCCGCCTCGGCCGGCCGCGACAGGCTCTCCGGGAACGGATGGGCGGCCTGGACCGGGGCCAGCACGTTCTTGCCGAAGAGGTCCTCGAGCCAGTTGGTCTGGTAGACGGTGTCGAGGTACCGCTCGCCCAGGTCGGGGGCGATGGCGACGGCGGTGACGTCGGCGCTCCCGTTGCGGGCCAGCCAGCTCGCCGCGCCGCTGACCACCGTGCCCGTGGAGCCGCCGAACAGGAAGCCGCGGTGGGCCAGCCGGTGGCAGGCGCGGATCGTGTCCGCCTCCTCGACCATGACCACCTCGTCCACGTAGGACTCGTCGAGCATCTCCGGCCGCTCACCGCTGCCCAGGCCGGGGATCACCCGCCGGCTGGGCGGTCCGCCGAACGACACCGAACCGACGCTGTCGACGGCGACGACCCGCACCGGCCGGTGCCACTGCTTGAACCAGCGCGCGCAGCCCATCAGGGTGCCGGTGGTACCCGCCCCCAGGAACAGCACGTCCAGCTCGGGGAAGGACCGGGCGATGGCCGGCGCCGTCCGGCGGTAGTGCGCTCCCCAGTTGTTCGGGTTGCGGTACTGGTTGAGCCACACGTAGCGGCTGTCGGACGCGCACATCGCACGCACGTAGTTCTTCCGCGCCGCCAGCAGGCCGCCGCCCCCCGGGTCCTCCTCGGTGACGGTGTGCACCTGGGTGCCCAGGGCCTCCATCAGCCGCCGGGTCGACAGGTTGCAGCGCGGGTCGGTCACGCACAGGAACCGGTAGCCGCGGCTGGCCGCGATCATGGCCAGCGCGACGCCGAGGTTGCCCGACGAGGACTCGATCAGCACGGAGTCCGGCGTCAGGACGCCGTCCCGCTCCGCGGCCTCCACCATCTCGGTGGCGGCCTTGAGCTTGATCGAGCCGGCGAAGTTGAAACCCTCGCACTTGAGATACAGCGGGGCGTCGACGATCGACCGCAGGTCCACGTACAGGTCGTCTTCGTTGAAGGCCTGCGGGACGGAGATGACGGTCACTACGGTCTCCTCAAAGTGGCAGCGCACGCGGCTGCTCATGGGCACCAGGTGAACGGGGAGGGGGGTGGCGCTCGCACTCACACAGAGGGCGGCGGCCGGCGGGTGATACACCGAGGGGCGGACCGTGCGGTCAGAGGAGGAGACAGGCAGGACCGGCGCGGCTGGCGGGACAGCGACGTCCGAGGGGCGTTTGCTCGGGCTGGGTCAGGACCATGGGCTCCCCTGCGCGCTCGCAGAACCGGCAGGACCGACGGCACCGCCGGGCGCCGTCGAGCCGGTGTGGTGCACGAAGTCTGTGTTACGGAGAGGTTTCGTCTCCATCGGCCATCCGGTGTAGTCCGGACGGCCCGGGACCAGGGACCCTGCTCAGGACGCGTGTCGACGTGTCGACACCCGCACCGGCCTCCGCGCCCCCGTCGGTGCCTCCGCCTAGCGTGGACGGCGATGTCCGAGGCACCCCGCACCCCGTCGTCCCCCGTGACCACCGAGCTGCCCGCGGCCGAGCCCGTCGGGGCGACCCCGTCCGGCGCCACGCCGTCCGGTGCCAGCCCCGCGGGCGCCGAGTCGTCCGGGCCCGTGCCCTCGGGCCCGGTCCCGTCCGGCCCGGTCCCGTCCGAGCCGGTCCCGGCCGGCCCGACGGCGACCGGCCCGATCCCGGTCGGGACGCCGCCGGCGCCGCCGCAGCCGGCCGCTGGTCCCGGCCCGGCGACGACGGAGGCCGCCCAGCCGACCGTCCCGGTCGCCCGCCGTCCCCGGATCGGCGCCCGGGTCCCGTTTCCGCTGACCCGGATGGGCCCGTGGGCACCCGTCGCCGGTGCGGTGATCGGCCTGCTCGCCGGACTGGTCGTCGTGCTGCTGCTCGCCGGGGTCGCCGAGGCATTCCGCGAGCGCCTGGCCCTGGTCTTCCTCACCGTCGGGCTCGGCATGCTCGGCGCGGCCGGGGCCCTGCTGGCCGACGAGGTCCGGCTGGTGCGCCGCGGTGCGCGGGAGGCCGGCATCCGTCCGGCCTGGGTGGAGGCGACGGCCAACCTGATCAACGGCCTCACACCGGCCCGGCTGCTGCTGCTGGCGAGCGCGTTCGTCCTCTTCCTGGCCGCCTACGTCAGCACCTGAGGCCCGCGCGCGTCCCGGACCTGGTCGACCACCCCGCCGGACCCCGCGCACCACGAGCCAGCCGACCGCCGTCAGCGAGCTCTCCGGGCAGGCGACGGCGGGGCACGGCGGCGGGCGGCCGAGCGCGTCAGGGGGTGGCGACCTCGTGCCGGGCGGCCGGGTGGGCGTGGATCACCGCGCTGCGCAGCTCGGCCAGGTGCTGCGACACCGACGCTGGCAGCGTGCCCACCTCGGCGGCCGGCTCGTTGACCGACAGCTCCCGGCCGATCAGCGCCCACAGGATCCGCATCCGGGTCGCGTCGACGAGCATGTGGAACACCTCGACGGCCAGGTCGACCTGGCCGGACGGGAGGGCCCGGCGGCATCGCTGCGTGTCCGCGCGCGCACGTAGACAGTGCGCCGGAACCGTGGCCCCGGAGCCGTCCCAGGGTGACCGTCGGTCGCTGCGCCGGCCAGGAGGACCCGCACGCACGGCGGACCGGACGATTAACCAGAGCCTTGCTCCCCGCTGGGCTGGTGTTCGCCATCGCCGGCCTAGCGTCGAGCCGGGAGAGACATCGCGGACGACGGGCCTCGCGCTCGCGTCGCCGTCGTCCGCGCCGAGGGAGGTCTCGTGGAACTTCGATCCGTGGCGGTCAACCTCATCGTCCGGGACGCCACACTGAGGACCTTGCTCGCCAACTACGCGCGGCGCCTGGAGGGGGAGGGCGCACCGGAGTACCGGGCAGAGCCCCAGTTCATCTCCCTGAGCTGGGCAGTCGACGACCGTGCTCGCACGCGTGCCGGGTCGGAGTTGCTGATCGTCGACGTGCACGTGTCCCGTGACGACCCGTGTTCCCCCGCGCAGCTCGACGCGGTCCTGCAGCGGCTCCGCGCTGCTCTGACCCGCACCGGACCGAACCCGTGCATCACCGCACGGTGCCTGACCACGTCGGGCGCTGGCGCGGACAGCCGCTTCGGGACGCTGACCACGACCAGCACCTGGGCGATCGACCCCGTGCCGGCGGAGCCGGAGCGTCCGCACCCGATCGACCTCGGGCCGTGGCGGGTGTGGGGCGGGCCCGACGCACCGGGTCTCCTCGTCCCGGGGGTCGGCGTCCTCAGCATGAACTGACCGTCCCGACCCGGCCCGCAGGACGCTGCGTCGCAGGAGTGGGCGACGTCCCGTCGGTGCGCGCCGGCAGCGGACTCGTGACGGCCGCTCCCGCGACGAGGAGGAGTCGGCACCGGCGCTTTACCGACTTCTTGCGACGCCCTAGCGACTTCTTGCCATCCACGCCCACTGCCGGACCCGCTGGTGCGGGAGCATCTGGTGCGCGCCGCACGGTGAACGGTTCGCGGACGTGGTGGCAGCGCCTCGTGGCGCTGCACCGTGGCGCCCCCGCGGGGACCTGCGAGGAGCAGGCGGCGGAACGGAGGTGACGCTCGTGCGCACTCGGATCATCACCCTCGCCGTCCTGGTCTCCGTGCTCGCCACGTGCCTGTTCGCGGTGCCGCTCGGCGCCGCAGTGCTGGACCGCCTGCTGGGGAAGGAACGCAGCCATCTCGTGCGGGTGGCCAGCGAGGTCGCCATCGACATCGCCGGCGAGGTGGAAGAGGGCTCGTCGATCGACCCCGAGGAGCTCACCGACGTCGGGGACGACGGCGAACACGTGACCGCGGCCGTGTTCGACGAGGATGGTCGCCGGATGGCCGGACCGGCACCCGATCGTGAGTTCGACGTCCTGGACTCAGCGCTGGACGGCGCGGTGCGCTCAGGGACGGACGGTGATCTCCTCGTCGCGGCTGTGCCGGTCACCCATGGCGACGAGGTGATCGGCGCCGTGCTGGTCACCGAGGTCCGCAGCGACGTGGTCGGGGAGGTCGCCCTCATCTGGGCCGGGATGGCCGGGCTGGCCGCCGCCGCGGTGTCCGTGGCCTGGTTGGTGGGACGTCGGCAGGCTCGCCGCCTGGCGGAGCCCCTGGAGGACCTGGAGCGGCGCGCCCGCAGACTCGGCGATGGGGACTTCAGCGTCCGCACCCGCCGGGGCGGGATCGCGGAGATCGATGCGGTCGGGGCTGCGCTCGACGCCACCGCCATCCGCCTGGACGACCTGCTCGCCCGCGAACGCGCGTTCTCCGCCGATGTCTCCCACCAGCTGCGGACGCCCCTGGCCGGCCTGCGCCTGCGCCTGGAGGCCGCCCTCGAGTGCACCGACGAGGACCCTCGACCTGCGATCGCCGCCAGCCTGGTCGACGCCGACCGCCTGGAGGCGATCATCGACGAGCTGTTGACCCTGGCGCGCGCCGGGCAGGCCGGACAGGCCGACCAGATCGACCTGCAGGCGCTGCTCGGTGAGCTGGCCCCGGAGTGGGAGGCCAGGCTGGCCCTCACGGGCCGCGACCTCGAGGTCCGGGTCGACCCTCAGACACCGGATCCGCACGCCTCGGCGGCCGCGGTCCGGCAGGTCCTCGCCGTTCTCGTGGACAACGCCACCGAGCACGGTGGGGGCACCGTCACCGTCGCCGTACGGGAGGCCAGCGGTGCAGTGGCCGTCGACGTCTCCGACGAGGGTCCCGGGGTGCAGGAACCCCCCGGGCTCCTCTTCACGGAGCGGGCCGACCGGCACGACGGGCACGGCATCGGCCTGGGCCTAGCCCGCCGCCTCGCCGAGGGCGAGCAGGGCCGTCTGGGCCTGACGCGGGCGGCACCGCCCGTGTTCACCCTCCTCCTACCGCCGGCCTCAGCTGCGGAACCGGGCGAGGAGGAGGCTGCAGCGGCAGGCTCACACGCACCCGCGTGACGGTCGCCGCCGACCTCGTCCGTGCCGTCCCCGGCGGCGTCCGGCTGCTCAGCCGTAGGCCTGGACGGCGAGGTGCACCGCCAGGCCGAGTCCGGCGAGGGCGATGAGCCGGCGCAGCAGCGCCTGCGGCGCGCGGCGCACCACCCGCGGGCCGAGGCGCCCACCCACGAACAGGCCGATCGCCAGCGGAAACGCCGCCGACCAGGCGACGGGGGCGAACACGGCGAAGCCGACCGTGGCCGTCAGGTTGGCCAGGCCGAGCACCACGTTGCGCAGCGCGTTGCCGACCGCCAGGCCCTCGCCGGTCGAGAGCAGGAACAGCGCGAGCAGCATCACGCCGGCTGCCGCCCCGAAGTAGCCGCCGTAGACGGCGATCGCGGCGACGGCCAGCGGCAGCCACCACGGGTCGCGGTGCGTCGGGTGCGCGGCGACCCCTCGTGCGGCCAGCTCCCGCGGCGGCCGCTGCACCAGCAGCGCCACCGCGGCCCCGCCGATCAACCACGGCACGATCCGCTCGAAGGCGTCCGACGGCGTGAGCAGGAGCAGCGCCGCACCGGCCGCGCCGCCGAGCACCGCGCCGCCCGCCAGGCGCAGCAGCCGCCGTCCCTGCCCGCGCAGCTCCGGCCGGGAGGCACTCACCGAGCCCACGCCGTTGAGCACCAGGGCGACGGTGTTGGTCACGTTGGCCGCCACCGGCGGCAGACCGGCCGCGAGCAGCGCCGGGTAGCTCACCAGCGAGGCCAGGCCCGCGATGCTCCCGGTCAGCCCGCCGCCGACGCCGGCCAGCACGAGCAGGGCGAACTCCGCAGGGGTCACCCGCCGTCGCCGTCGCGGTCCGGGGCCGCCCGCAGGTCGGCCGGCACCAGGCGGCCGGCGACGATGTCCTCGGCGATGTCGTCCACCACCCGGCCCGCGGCGATCGCCGAGGCGCGCATCGTGGCGATCGCGTCGGTGGCGTCGAGCCCGAAGGCGATGCCGACCAGGCCCATGGCCTGCCAGACGAGGGCGCGCCGCTGCGCGTCCGGCCCCTCCAGCCAGTTGCTGCCGTCCTCGGGGAACTCCGGCCCGGACACCGTGACCGCCAGCTCCTGCGTGGTCATCCGGGTGACTGCCTGCAGCTCGTCGCGGTCGAGGGAGGTCAGCCGCGCGGGGTCGCGCACGTACAGGTCCAGGACCACGAGCGGCCCCATCGGCGGGGGCAGCGGCACCGAGAGCACGCCTCCGTAGGTCGTCTCGTTGAGCATCGAGGCCCACAGCTCCGGCCAGTTGCGGGCGATGTCCTCGAGGGAGAAGGCGATCACCGTGCCGTTGTCCTGCGCGCGCAGGCAGGGGCCGTCGCCGACGGTGAACTGCAGGCGTTCGGCGTGCGCGGTCTGCGCGTCGCTGGCGCCGATCGGCGTCCGGAGCAGGCCCACGTGCAGGCTCAGCCCGGCGCCGTCGACCCCGAGCGCGGCGGCGCAGGCGCGCGCCAGCCGGCAGGGCAGCAGTTCGGGTCCGTGGAGGTCGGCCGGTGTGGTGCCCAGGGCCTGGTCGAAGCGGTCGGCTGCACTCCTGGTCATGGCTCCAGCTTGCCGCGTGGACCTGCAGGTCCCGACACCGGCCGGTCCCGGAGTGTCAGCGGGTGAGCAGGACGGCGATCGCGACGCACCCGAGCGCGATGATCGCGCCGCGCAGCACGGCCGAGGGCAGCCGGCGACCGAACCGGGCGCCGACGTACCCACCCAGCAGCGAGCCGGCCGCGACCAGCCCGGCCGCGCGCCAGTCGACGCGGTCGGTGGCCACGACGACGTAGGCGCCGGCGGCCACCCCGTTGACCGCGAGGGTGAGCACGTTCTTGATCGCGTTGAGCCGCTGCAGGGACTCGCGCAGCAGCAGCCCGAAGACGCCGATCTGCAGGACGCCCTGGCTGGCCGCGAAGTAGCCGCCGTAGCTGCCGGTCGCGTAGGCGCCGGCGAAGAGTGCGGCCAGCCGGCCGGGGCCGATCCCCGACGGCGGCTCGTCCACGGACCGCCGGCGCGCCAGGGCCCGCGACACCAGCGGCTGCACGGCGACGAGGACGACGGCCAGCCCGACCAGCACCGGCACGATCGCCTCGAAGCTGCTCGCCGGGAGGTGCAGCAGCAGGAACGCGCCGGTCAGCGCGCCGAGCACCGAGGCGGGCAGCAGTCGCAGCAGCAGCCAGCGCTGCCCGGCCAGCTCGCGCCGGTAGCCGAGCGAGCCGGCGAGGTTGCCCGGCACCAGGCCGAGGGAGTTGCTGATCGTCGCGGTCACCGGCGGCAGCCCGACGGCCAGCAGCACCGGGAAGGTCACCAGCGTGCCCGAGCCGACGACGGCGTTGATGGCCCCCGCGGCCAGCCCCGCCGCGGCGACCGCGAGCATCTCCAGCAGGCTCATGCGGACATCAGCCGCGAGGGTGCCAGGTGGGGCGGGGAGGTGGACCGACGGGTCGGCGGGACCGGTCGTGACCGGGCGTCGGCAGCGGCCACGTCGGGTGCCAACGCGCGGGGGAGGCCGCCGACGGGCGTGCGCGAGGACGCCGCCGCACCCCGGGCGGTGCCAGGCTCGTCGCGACCTCTTCGTCCCGGGAGGGGGAGCGGACGTGCTGGCAGACATCGCGCTCGGGGTAAGCGTCGTAGCCGCCGGCCTCTGGTCGGGGCTCCTGTTGATGCTCACGACGATCCTGCACCCGGTGTACGCGACCCAGGGACCGCGCGGCTTCGCGGAGGCGATGCGCGCGTTCCTGCCGGTGGCCCGCACGTCGCCCACCAACACCGTGCTCGTGGCCCTGCTGGTGCTCGCCCCGGCCGTGGCGCTGGTGGGTCTGCGGGACCAGGTCACCAGCGCAGCGTTCGTCCTGACGGCGGTCGGGCTGGCGGCTGCGGTCACCGGCCCGTTCGTGGTCTCGCGGCGGTGGTCGGAACCGAACTACGACGTGATGCTGTCCTGGGAGCCCGAGGCGGTGCCCGACGACTGGCGAGTCGCCCGGGCCCGCTGGTTGCGCGCCAACTGGGTCCGCGCCGGGCTGACCTGGCTCGCGCTGGCTTGTTTCCTGTGCGCCTGGTACCTGCACCTCACCTGATCACGCGAGCGCCGTGACCTGCTCCAGCAGGGTGGGAGCGAGCCGACGGTCGGCGTAGAGGAGCCGGACGGTCGACCCCGCCGTTCTCCCTCGGCCGCACTCGGCTGGTGATCATGGCGTTCGTGCCGGCACCCACGGCGTGTCCGCCCGTGTCGCGAGCGAGAACTCCATGATCAACTCCGGCGGGGCGGGGAACGCCTCAGTCCTTGCGGCCGGCGTCGACCAGGCGCAGCACCACCGCGCCCTCCTCGTCCGAGGCCTCGAGGTCGATCTCGACGTCGACGCCCCAGTCGTGGTGGCCGGCCGGGTCGTCCAGGATCTGCCGCACCCGCCAGACCCCGGGCTCGCTCTTGTCCCAGATGAGCAGGGCCGGGCCGCGGGCGTCGGCGCCGGTGCCCAGCTCGGCGTGCTCGGCGAAGTAGGCCTGCACCACCTCGCCCCACCGCTCGGCGTCCCACCCGGAGCCGCGGTCGAGCTCGCCGAGGTCGTACCAGCGGCGGCGCGCGAACAGCTCCACCCGCCGGAACAGCTGGTTGCGCACCATCGCCGTGAACGCCCGCTCGTTGCCGGTCAGCGGCCGCGGGCGGACCGGGACGGCGACCGGCGCGTCCAGCGGCTGGTCCGGGCTGGTCAGCTGCTCCCACTCGTCGAGCAGCGAGGAGTCGACCTGGCGGACCAGCTCGCCGAGCCACTCGACGAGGTCGGTCACCTCGTCGGTGCGGGCGGCCGCGGGGACGCCGGAGCGCAGCGCCTTGTAGGCGTCGGAGAGGTACCGCAGCACCGCGCCCTCCGCGCGGGTCAGCCCGTAGGTGTTGACCAGCTCGCGGAAGGTGTAGGCGTTCTCCCACACGTCCCGGACGACGGACTTCGGCGACAGGTGCGCATCGGCCGCCCACGGGTTCGAGCGGGTGTAGACCTCCAGCGCGTGCTCGAGCAGCTCGGCCAGCGGCTGCGGGTAACTGATCTCCTCGAGCAGCTCCATGCGCTCCTCGTACTCGATCCCCTCGGCCTTCATCTGGGCCACCGCCTCGCCCTTGGCCTTGTTCAGCTGCGCGGCCAGGACCTGCCGCGGGTCGTCGAGGGTGGCCTCGATGACGCTGACCACGTCGAGGGCGTAGGTCTCCGACTCGGGGTCCAGCAGGTCGATGGCGGCGAGCGCGAAGGTCGACAGCGGCTGGTTGAGCGCGAAGTCCGGCGGCAGGTCCACCGTCAGGTCGTAGCGCCGTCCGTCCGGCTCCGGCTCGTCGAGCCGCACCAGCACCCCCGCCTGCAGCAGCGAGCGGGCGATGCCGATCGCCTCGCGGATGTGCCGCAGCTGCCGCTTGCGCGGCTCGTGGTTCTCGGTCAGCAGCCGGCGCATCGCGGCGAACGGGTCCCCGGGCCGGTCGACGACGTCGAGCACCATCGCCGTCGACACCCGCATGTTGCTGGTCAGCGGCTCCGGCTCGGCCTCCACCAGCCGGCGCATGGTGCCCTCCGACCACGGCACCATGCCCTCGGGCGCCTTCTTGCGCACCAGCTTGCGGCGCTTCTTCGGGTCGTCGGCGACCTTGGCGAACTGCCGGAGGTTCTCCACCTCGTGCTCGGGGGCCTGGACGACGACGGTGCCGGCGGTGTCGTAGCCGGCGCGGCCGGCCCGCCCGGCGATCTGGTGGAACTCGCGGGCGTTGAGCAGCCGCGTGCGGGTGCCGTCGTACTTCGACAGCGCGGAGAAGACCACG
The DNA here is from genome assembly GCF_053502545.1 of Geodermatophilus sp. URMC 65. Lineage (NCBI taxonomy): Bacteria > Bacillati > Actinomycetota > Actinomycetes > Geodermatophilales > Geodermatophilaceae > Geodermatophilus > Geodermatophilus sp. URMC 65. The sequence goes on along the minus strand of NZ_CP199954.1, from coordinate 52,132 downwards.
GTGCGGATCGGCACGTTGATGCCGACGCCGAGGGTGTCGGTGCCGCAGATGACCTTGAGCAGGCCGGCCTGGGCCAGCTGCTCGACCAACCGCCGGTACTTGGGCAGCATCCCGGCGTGGTGCACCCCGATGCCGTGCCGGACCAGCCGCGACAGTGTCGTCCCGAAGGAGGTGGTGAAGCGGAACCCGCCGATCATGTCGGCGATCGCGGCCTTCTCCTCCTTGGTGCACACGTTGACGCTCATCAGCGCCTGCGCCCGCTCCAGCGCCGAGGCCTGCGTGAAGTGGACGACGTAGACCGGCGCCTGCCGGGTGTCCAGCAGCTCCTGGATCGTCTCGTGCATCGGCGTCGTCGCGTAGTAGTGGTGCAGCGGCACCGGGCGCTCCGCGCTCGCCACCAGCGCGGTGGGCCGGCCGGTGCGGCGGGTGAGGTCCTCGCGCAGCCAGCCGGTGTCGCCCAGGGTGGCGCTCATCAGCAGGAACTGCGCCCTCGGCAGCTCCAGCAACGGCACCTGCCAGGCCCAGCCGCGGTCGGGGTCGCCGTAGAAGTGGAACTCGTCCATGACGACCAGGCCGACGTCGGCGTCGGCGCCCTCGCGCAGCGCGATGTTCGCCAGGACCTCCGCGGTGCAGGCGATGATCGGGGCGTCCCGGTTGACCGCGGCGTCGCCGGTCAGCATGCCGACGTTCTCGGCGCCGAAGACGCCGCACAGGGCGAAGAACTTCTCGCTGACCAGCGCCTTGATCGGCGCGGTGTACCAGCTGCGCCTGCCTGCTGCCAGCGCCGCGTACTGCGCACCGGTGGCCACCAGCGACTTGCCCGATCCGGTCGGCGTCGCGAGGACGACGTTGGCGCCGCTGACCAGCTCGATCAGCGCCTCCTCCTGGTGCGGGTACAGCACGGTGCCCTGCGCCTGCGCCCAGGCGGCGAACGAGGTGAACAGCTCGTCGGGGTCGGCGCCGCGCGCCCGGAGGGCCGAGAGGTCGGACGGGTCGTCGAGGAGGGGAGGTGCGGTGGCGGTCATCGTGGGGGACAGCGTGCCGGACGCGGCGGAACTTCCCGCGCAGGGCGTGGCAGGCGGTCGCGGGGTCCACCGGTTCGTGACCGGGCCGGTTCGGAGGAGTCCGTGCGGGGGTAGCGGGCGGAGGACGCGGCGGTGGCCCGGCTCCCGGGCGGCGTGAGAAGAGCGCCGGCGCACCGCCGTCCCGCACGTCCACGGAGGTAGTGCCATGTCCGAACCCCGCCCCGAGTCCCAGCCCGCCCAGCAGCAGGACGTCCCCGGCACCCTCGGGCAGATGGACCCCAAGCCCGACCACGGCGAGGAGAGCTACCGCGGCTCCGGCCGGCTGACCGGCAAGGCGGCGGTGATCACCGGCGGCGACAGCGGCATCGGCCGCGCCGTCGCGATCGCCTTCGCCCGGGAGGGCGCCGACGTCCTGATCTCGTACCTCAACGAGCACGAGGACGCCAAGGACACCGCGAAGTACGTCGAGGAGGCCGGCCGGAAGTGCGTGCTGGTGCCTGGTGACCTCGCCGACCGCGCCCACCAGAAGACGATCATCCCGAAGGCGGTCGAGGAGTTCGGCAAGGTCGACATCCTGGTCAACAACGCGGCCTTCCAGATGAGCCACGACTCGCTCGAGGAGATCTCGGACGAGGAGTGGGACCACACGGTGGCGCTGAACCTGACGGCGATGTTCACGCTGACCAAGGACGCGGTCCCGCACATGCAGCCGGGGGCGTCGATCATCAACTCGTCGTCGGTGAACTCCGACAACCCGAGCCCCAACCTCATCGCCTACGCGATGACCAAGGCCGGGATCGCCAACTTCACCGCCAGCCTCGCGCAGATGCTGGCCGAGAAGGGCATCCGGGCCAACAGCGTGGCCCCGGGCCCGATCTGGACACCGCTGATCCCGGCGACCATGCCGGAGGAGAAGGTGGAGAGCTTCGGCCAGCAGGTGCCGCTGGGCCGCGCCGGGCAACCGGCCGAGCTGGCGCCGGTCTACGTGATGCTGGCCAGCGACGAGGCGTCCTACGTCTCGGGCGCACGGGTCGCGGTCACCGGCGGCAAGCCGATCCTCTGAGCACCCCGCCCCGGGCGCGTGCTGCGCGCCCGGGGCCCGCTCAGCCGGCGCTGCCGGCGACGACGGGCTCGCTCCACGGCGTCACCGACGCGTCGGCGCGCACCCCGCGGGCCCGGTAGGCCAGCGACGCGGCGTCGGCCAGGGCGGCGGTCCGCCCGGGGTCGTCCGCCGGTGCCGCTCCCGGGCCCTGCGCCAGCTGCAGCCCGACGCAGCTCCCCGGCAGCTCCTCGATGCGTGGGGAGACGCCCTCGGCGGTCACCGCCTGGACCTCCCAGCGCTCGGGGTCCTCCTCGCCGGGCAGCGGCTCGAAGCACGCCAGCCACGTGGTCGACCAGGTGCCGGCGGCCGGGTCGACGTCGTCGGTGAGGGTCGCCGACGCCAGGACCGGGGCCGGTCCCGCGACGGTCGCCGGGGAAGGTGCGGTCGGCACGGTCGCCCGCTGCTCGTCCCCGATCGCGGACGAGCAGCCGGTGAGCCCGGCGGCGAGGGTGAGCAGGACGGCCGCCGGGCCGCGGGAGAGCGCGGGCGAGATCACCACTCGACCGCGCCGAACACCTCGCCGTTCAGGACGATGGTGTCCGGCGGGACGACGGCGCCGGCGGGCAGGTCGGTGCCGACGACGGCGCTGCGGTCGCCGATCCGGGCGCCGTCGCCGATGGTGCTGCGGAAGACGACCGACCCGTCGCCGAGGCGGACACGGTCGCCCACCACGGTCTGCTCCTCGGGCTGGCCCTCGACGACGACGCGGCCACCGCCGTGCACGATCGCGCCCTCGCCGTAGCGGACGTCGTCGCCGACGTGGACGTCGCTGTGCTCGAGGGCGTGGAAAACCACGTCGTCGTCCATCCGGTCGACGTGGCCGATCACGAAGGGCTCACCCTCGTCGGCGCGGATGGCGATCCGCTCGCCGGTGCGCTGCGTGAAACGGTCGTAGGTGTCGGCCAGGCGGACGTCGCCGATGACCCGGTTGGGGGAGTCCGGCTGCGCCTGCTCCTCGCCGGCGAAGCTCGGCAGGTCGCGGTCGGGGTTGAAGTCGCTGCCACCCGGGTCGACGTTGGCCCCACGCACGGCGCTCGGGTCCTCGCGGTACAGCTCGGTGTACTCGCGGGCCAGCGACTCGTTGACGTGGACGACGGCCTCGTTGAACGCGACGTCGGCCTGGTTGAGGTAGCGGACCTTGCCCAGGGCCGGGTCGCTGGCCTCGGCGTCGGTTGTCACGTTCTTGCCGGGCAGCACGAGGAAGCCGCTGGGCAGCGTGACGCCGGGGGCGACCCGGGCCAGCGCGGAGACCCCGGCGTTGAGTTCGACGGTGGCGCCGTCGACCTCGCTGCCGAAGCTCAGGAACACCGAGCCCTCGAGGGTGTCCACCGTGCCCTCGACCTGCGGGGGCGGCGGGCTGGACTCGATGCCGATGCTCGTCGAGCCGCGCACCGAGGACCCGTGGGCCAGGATGACGCGGTCGCCGACCTGGATGCCGCTGCCGCCGCGGGCGTCGAGCAGCACGTTGTCCTGGACGTTGGACGACGCGCCGACGCTGATCGGCCCCCGTTGCGTCGCACGCAGCTCGGCGAAGGGGCCGACGTAGGTCTGCTCGCCGAGGCTGACGTGCCGGGCCCCGGTGACGGTGGCGGTCGGGTCGAGGAATGTGGCGGTCGCAGCGGAGCCGTCCGTCGAGCACACCGGCACGTCGCCGCGGGTCGGGGAGCAGCGTCGTTCGTCGGTCTCGGCCAGTGCGGGGGTGAGGGTCCCGACCACCACGGCGGTGGCCGCGGAGCCGGTGAGCAGTGCTCGTCGCATGAGGTTCCGTCCGTCGGGGCGCCCACCCGGCCGGGTGGGGTCTGTGGCGCACCGTCCACTCGGTGCTACGGAGGTCAACGGCCGTCGTCCGTGCCGACCGCCTCGTCGGACCGGACGCGGCGGAGGGCACGGGCGAGGGCGGCGATGGCTTCGGGCCCCACACGGCAGCACCCGCCGACGAGCCGGGCGCCGGAGTCCACCCAGGTGAGTGCGTCGGTGGGGGAGAGGCCGGCGGGCCCGGTCCAGTGGCGGGCGGCGGCGTCCCACCGTTCCCCGCTGTTCGGGTAGACGACGACGGGCTTGTCCGCGGCCGAAGCGGCGGTCACCGCGGGCAGGACGCCGTCCGGGGCGGTGCAGTTGACGCCGACCGCCACCACCGCGTCGACCTCGCGTGCCATCGCGTACACCTCCTCGGCCGGTTCGCCACGGCGGGTGCGGACGACGCCGTCGCCGTCCAGCACCGTGGTGAGTGACAGCCAGACCGGCATCCCGAGCATGTCGGCCTCCTCCAGCAGCGCCTCCGCCTCGGCGGCAGCGGGCACCGTCTCGCAGGCCAGGACGTCGGCCCCGGCCTCGGCCAGCCACTGCATGCGCGGCCGGTGCCACTGCCGGAGCCGCTCGACGCCGACCTCGTCGGCGTAGTTCCCCGTGTACTCCGACCCGTCCGCGAGGGCCGCGCCGTAGGGCCCGACCGACCCGGCGATCCACGCCTCCGGGGCCCCGCGCTCGGCCAGGTGGACCGAGCGGACGACGAGCCGCCGGGCCTCCGTCACGTCCAGCCCGACAGCGGCCAGCCCCTCCACCGACACCTGGTAGCTGGCCGTCGTGGCCACCTGGGCGCCGGCGGCGGCGAAGGCGGCGTGCGCGGCGACGACCGCCCCGGGGTCGTCGTGCAGCAGCCGCGCCGACCACAGCGCCGAGGACAGGTCGTGCCCCTGCGTCTCCAGCTCCGTGGCCAGGCCGCCGTCGAGGACGACCGGGCCGGTGGCCAGCGCGGTGGCGAGGGGGAAGTCGGGCATGCGGCCGATGGTCCTCCCGGTTCGCCGGGCGCGGGCAGCCGGGCGGCCCGAGGATCGGGGTCATGGTCTTCGTCTGGAGCAGCGGCTGGCGCCCGCGGCGGCGCCGGCACGGACCGGGGTACGGCCGCAGGTACGGACCGGGGTACGGGTACGGGTACGGCCGCGGCCCGCGCCGCGGCTACGACCGGGACGGGTCGTGCCTGCGCGACCTGCTGTTCCTCAACACCGGCTGCTGCCTGGCCAACGCGATCGGCTGCGGCATCGACGGGCTGTTCCTCGTGCCGACGACGGTGCGGCACGTGCACGCCGCCGGCACCGGACGGCGCGGGACCCGGGCGCGGGACCGGCTGGTGGCCGCCGTCCGGGTCTACCAGCGCGAGGTCAGCCCACGGCGACCGCCGTGCTGCCGCTTCGAGCCGACCTGTTCGTCCTACGCCGTCGGGGCGCTGGAGCAGCACGGCGCCGCGCGGGGCAGCTGGCTGACGCTGCGCCGGCTGCTGCGCTGCCGCCCCGGCGCGGCCGGTGGCCCCGACCCGGTGCCCACCGCGGCCTGAGGTCCCTCGGCGACACTGGCCGCATGCCGACCACCGACGACGCCTCCGGGGACCTCCCGGTCACCGGCTCCCTCGTCGTGCCCGCGGCCGCGCTGCACTGGCGGTTCTCCCGCTCGTCGGGTCCGGGCGGGCAGGGCGTGAACACCGCCGACTCGCGGGTGGAGCTGTCGGTCGCGCCGCTGGAGCTGCCCGGGCTGACCGACGTCCAGCGCGAGCGGCTGGCTGCGCGCCTGGCCGGCCGGCTGGTGGATGGCGTCCTGACCGTGGCCGCCAGCGAGCACCGTCAGCAGCTGCGCAACCGGCAGGCCGCCCGGGAGCGGCTGGCCGCCGTCCTGCGTGCGGCGCTGGCCCCGCCGCCTCCTGCGCGCCGGCGCACGAAGCCCACGCGCGGGTCGCAGGAGCGCCGCATCCAGGCCAAGAAGCAGCGCGGCGAGCTGAAGCGCTCGCGTCGCCGCTGGGACTGACCGGGAACACACCCGGGGACGCTCAGCCCCTGCCCACACCTGTGGGCAGGGGCTGACTGTCGAGGAGGCACCCGGTGGCCGCGGTCGGGACGCAGTACCCCTGCCGGATCTCCACCCCTGCTTCCTCCTGTGAGCAGGGGTGGAGGTCCGGGGAGGCAGCCGGCGGCCGCGGCTCAGCCGGCGCTGGCGACCTCGGCCCGCCGCCGCTCCAGGAAGGCCCGCTCGGTCGCGTTGCCGGCCAGCGCGAGGGCCGCGTCGTAGGCCGCGGCGGCCTCGGCCGCGCGACCCAGCCGGCGCAGCAGGTCGGCCCGGACGGCGGGCAGCAGGTGCGAACGCGGCAGGTCGAGACCGTCGAGCAGCGCCAGGGCCGCCTCCGGGCCGTGCACCTCGGCCACCGCGACCGCGCGGTTGAGCGCCACCACCGGGCTCGGCGTGAGCGCCATCAGGTGGTCGTAGAGCGCGAGGACCTGCGCCCAGTCGGTCTCCTCCGCGGACGCGGCGTCGCTGTGCACCGCCTGGATCGCCGCCTGCACCTGGTACGGCCCGGGGGCGCCGCGCCGCAGGCAGCGGCGCACCAGCTCCTGGCCCTCCGCGATGAGCGCGGCGTCCCACCGGGAACGGTCCTGCTCCGCCAACGGAACGAGCGACCCGTCGGGCGCGACCCGGGCCGACCGGCGCGACTCGCTCAGCAGCACCAGCGCCAGCAGGCCGAGCACCTCCGGCTCGTCGGGCATGAGCTCGACCAGCCCACGGGCCAACCGGACCGCCTCCGCACAGAGGTCGGTGCGCACCAGTCCCTCGCCCGCCGACGCGGTGTGCCCCTCCGAGTACACGAGGTAGACGACCGCCAGGACGCCGGACAGCCGGTCGGGCAGGTCCACCTCGGCCGGCACCCGGTAGGGGATGCGGGCATCGCGGATCTTGTTCTTCGCCCGCACCAGCCGTTGGGCCATCGTCGCCTCCGGGACGAGGAACGCGTGCGCGATCTCCGCGGTGGACAGCCCACCCACCAGCCGCAGCGTCAGCGCGACGCGGGCAGCGGGGGCCAGGGCGGGGTGGCAGCAGGTGAACAGCATGCGCAGCCGGTCGTCGCGCACGGCGCCCTCCTCGGGCGGTGGGCCGGGGTCGGCGAGCAGCGCCGCCGCGCGGTACCGGTCGGTGCGGGTGGACTCGCGCCGCAGCCGGTCGATGGCCCGGTTGCGGGCGGTGGTGACGATCCACCCGGCGGGGCTGGGCGGCACGCCGTCGACCGGCCAGCGCTGCAGGGCGGTCAGGAAGGCGTCCTGTACCGCCTCCTCGGCGGCGTCGATGTCGCCGAGGAGGCGGGTGAGGACGGCGACCGCGCGCCCGTAGGACTCGCGGAAGACCGCCTCGATGTCATGCGTGCGGACGTTGGGCACCGCGTCAGACGCCCCCGTTGGCGATCGGGCGGACCTCCACCGGCAGGGTGGTCGCCCGGGCGACCTCGCGGCCCCAGGCCAGCGCGGCGTCGAGGTCCTCGGCCTCCACGATGGTGAAGCCGCCGACGTGCTCCTTGGCCTCCACGTAGGGGCCGTCGGTGACCAGGAGGTCCTCGCCCGCGGGCCGCACCACGGTCGCGGTCTCGGCCGGGTGCAGGCCGGCGGAGAAGACCCAGGCGCCGGCGGCACGCATCCGCTCGGTCACCGCGGCGACGTCGCGCATGATCGGGCCGAGGACCTCCGGCGCGGGCATCGGGCCGTCGGGCTGGATCAGGCTGAGCAGGTACTGCGGCATGGGATCTCCTCGGGTTCGGCGGCCGGCACGGTACCGGCCGCTCACCCCCTGTACGAACGACCCGACCGCAGATCGACAGCCGGACGGGATCTCTTCGCCATTGCTGAGCCACCTGGTCACGGGTGCGGTGAGTGGCCGCAGCCGGCCGATCGTCCTACGGCATCGCCGGGGGGTGCGCGACGAGCCGCTCGAGGGTCCGCAGGCCGTTCCGCGGACGATCCGCTGCTGCAGGGATGCGGACCCGCGAGAGCCTGCTGGCCGTCGGGCGCGAGGTGCAGGCCTCAAGGACCGGGTGGCGCGAGGCGGGTCGACGTCGCAGATGCGAGGGCGAGCGCCACGAGCCGTACGGCGTTCACGCGATGCCAGGTGGACACGAGCCGGTGCCTGTCGACGTCGGTCAGCGGCCCGGCACCCGCGAGGAGGGGTCGGTTCACCGTCTGGATGAGGTAGCCGCTCAGCGCGAGCGCGGAGGCAACGGCCGTGCCCGCTGCGGCGATGAGGAGGCGGTCGCCCCCGGATCGCCAGTTCTGCAGCAGGGTGACCCCTGTCGCGCCGACGGCGAGGGGAGCCACCGGCACGTAGTACCGCACCGGGCTGCCCGAGGTGAGGAGTCCCGGTGAGCGGCGGGGTCGGGCATCGGCGAGCAACTGCGGCATCCCGACGAGCCCCTCGTAGAGGTTGCCGACCAGCCACGCCGTCTGGCCGAGACGCGCAGCCATCGCCCACCCCGAGCGGGGATGCCGCTGATCCGTGGTCCGCGCATGCCGCGCAGGGTGTCAGATGGGATCGACGACGCCGTCGGACAGTCGATCGGCTGTCGGAGACGGGCTCGAGGATGGTGCGTAGCGGGATGCTCGCCGCCCCGAGCGTCGACCTGGAGCACCTCGAGGGGGATCGACCTGCGGAACCGACTCTTCGGCGCTGCCTACACGACGCCAGCGGCGCCGTCGGTGAGCTCTCGGAGGATGTCCGCGTGGCCGGCATGCCGGGCGGTTCCCTCGATCACGTGGACGTAGATCCAGCGCAGTGAGACCTCGCCGTACCGGCGCACTCGACGTCGCCGTGACGAGTTCATCACCGGCGGCCGGCCGCCGGCAGACCCGCGATGCATCCCGCACGCAGCACCGCCGCCAGCGGGCGCCCGATCTCCCGCGCCGTGTCGGTCATCCGTCGCGCGCCGGTCGTCGCAGCGATGCGTCCAACACCCGGATCAGCTCCCCGACACGTCGACCACCCGACGGTGCGCTCGGGTAGCGCCTCAGGACGTCCACGACGAGGGGAGGCGCAAGGACCCCGGACCGTGCGATCTGGTCGAGTCCGACAGCGGGATCGTCTCCGGCGGAGAGTTCGAACGCCCGTGCGGCATGAGCGGCCGATCCGAGGATGTGCTTGACCTGAGCAGCTGTTGGCAGGGGGTGGAGGAAGGCCGCACCAGCCGCGGCGAGGGCCGCGCGCGCAGCGTCGCTCGCCGCTGCCTGTCCCGCATCGCGCGCCTCGTGAGCCGCCCGCTGAGCCGCCCAGGCGCTGTCACGCAGGGCTTTGGTCCGCTCGCCTCCATCCGCGAACGCCTGGGCAGCCTCGATCGCCGTTCGTGGGCGCCGATCACCAGGGCGTTCACGTTCGAAGACCGCCAGTGCTGGTCGCGCGCACGCCACCGCGTAGCCGGCGACCGCTCGCAGTTCGGATCGGCTGAGCGCGATCGCCTCGGAGCCGTCCGCCATGGCGTCAACCTCCGGTGCAGGAGCCGGCGTCCCGACGAGACGCCCGTCAGCCGATCCTCTCCGGAGCGGATCACTCACCTCTCCGAGGGATCGGTGAGCGGGCCTGTGCTGGCTGTGCCAGCGAGTCGTCGTACCGGGCCGTCATCGGGCCGCCCGCGTCACCGGTGTTCACGACGCCGGTCGGCTCGACGAGCACCGCGTGCACCTCACCGTCGGCGCTGGGACAGTGCTCCACCCCTCGGGGAACGACGTACAGCTGGCCGGGACGCAGGACCACGTCGCCGTCGCGCAGCTGGATGGTCAACTCCCCGTCGATGACCAGGAACAGCTCGTCGGTGTCCTCGTGGGTGTGCCAGACGAACTCGCCCTCGACCTTGACGACCTTGACCTCGTAGTCGTTGAGGCGGGCGACCACCTTCGGGGACCAGTGCTCGGAGAACTGGGACAGCCTCTCGGCGAGGTCGACCGGTTCGTTGACCATGGAGCCAGGCTGGCACAGGCACCGCCCTGGTGCGCACCCCCGACCACGAGGACCCGCTGCGGGGACGCGACCGACGTCAGGAGCACACCGCGACCGCGTGGCGGGAACGGAGACCCCACCCGGGCGGGGAGGGATCAGTCCTGGGGCGGGCGCACCAGCAGCCAGAGCGGCAGCGTGCCGTCGGAGCTCTCCATCGACTGGTCGACGTCGAAGCCGAGCCGCCGCAGGAACCGGACGGCGGCCCAGGTCGAGACGACGGCGGCGGCGGGCAGGGCGTCCGCGTCGCAGCGCTCGAGTGCCGGCTGCAGCAGCGCCGTCCCGTAGCCGTGCCGTCGGCTGCTGGGCCGGGTGCCCAGGTGGTCCAGCCACCAGTGCGGCCCGGCCGGGCGGGCGGCGTCGACCAGCTCGTGGGTCCGGCGGACGGTGTCCCAGCGGGAGCCGTGCACGTGCGGCAGCTCGGTGGCCAGCGCGGCACGGACGTCGTCGGGCAGCGGGCGGGTGCCCCGCGCCCCCTCCGGAGCCTGCCACGCGGCGACGGCGGTGACGTCCTCGGTGACCCAGCCGGTGCCGGTGGAGACGGCGCGGTGGCCGGCGTCGAGCTCGGCGAGCCGGGTCAGCCGCTGCACCCGGCCGTCGTCGGGCAGCGCCCAGCGGGCCCAGCGCGACGTGGCCTGCACGAGCGTGAGGGTGGCGGCGATCCGGGGCACGTCGCGCTGCTCGGCGGGGCGGACCGACGGGACGCCGAGGTGCACGGTGATCACGCGGTCGGCCACCCGGCCAGCGTAGGCGCGCCCTAACAACGGTCATCGGGACGGCGTGAGGTCGACGGAACGCAGGCTTGACGCCGATGCCGTCGCCGGGAAACCGGCGCCGTCGAACCTCGTCGACGTGACCGCGACCGCCCTGCCCGGAGTGCTCGCCGGGACCGGCCCGCGCACCCGGACGACGCAGACCCACTGCCCCTACTGCTCCCTGCAGTGCGGGGTCACGATGACCGCCGGCGACCGCCCGGCGACGCTGCAGCCGGCCGACTTCCCCACCAACCGCGGCGGCCTGTGCTCCAAGGGCTGGTCGGCGCCGGAGCTGCTCGACCACCCCGAGCGGCTGACCCGCCCGCTGGTGCGCGCCGTCCCGGGCGACCGCAGCAGCCCGCTGGTCGAGACCACGTGGGACGAGGCGCTGGACCGGGTCGTCGCCGCGATCGAGCGGACCCGGGCCGCGCACGGCCGCGACGCCGTCGGCTGCTTCGGGGGCGGCGGGCTGACCAACGAGCAGGCCTACCAGTTCGGCAAGTTCGCCCGGGTCGCGCTGCGGACCAGCGCCATCGACTACAACGGCCGCTTCTGCATGTCCTCGGCCGCGGGTGCGGCCAACCGCGCCTTCGGCCTCGACCGCGGCATGCCCTTCCCGCTGGCCGACGTCGCCGCGGCCGACGTCGTCGTCCTGGTGGGGTCCAACCCGGCCGACACCATGCCCCCGGCGATGCAGTGGTTCGACGAGGGCCGGGCCCGTGGCGCGCAGCACGTCGTGGTGGACCCCCGCCGGACGGCGACCGCCCGCAACGCCGCACTGCACCTGCAGCCGCTGCCGGGTACCGACCTGGCGCTGGCCAACGGGCTGCTGCACATCGCGATCGCCGAGGGGCTCGTCGACGAGGCGTACGTCGCGGCGCGCACCACCGGCTTCGAGCAGGTCCGGGAGGGGGTCGGGGCCTACTGGCCCGACCGCGTGGAGCGGCTCACCGGCGTCCCCGTCGCCGACCAGCGCCGCACCGTCTTCGCCCTCTCCCGCGCGGAGCGGGCGATGGTGCTGACCGCCCGCGGCGCCGAGCAGCACCGCAGCGGCACCGACACCGCCCAGGCGTGGATCAACCTGGCGCTGGCCCTCGGTCTGCCCGGCCGCGAGGGCAGCGGCTGGGCCACGGTCACCGGCCAGGGCAACGGGCAGGGCGGCCGCGAGCACGGGCAGAAGGCCGACCAGCTGCCCGGCTACCGCAAGCTGGCCGACCCGGCTGCCCGTGCCCACGTCGCCGCGGTCTGGGGCGTCGACCCCGACGACCTGCCGCAGCCGGGGCCGTCGGCCTTCGAGCTGCTCGACGCGCTCGGCACCGACGGCGGCGCGCGCACCCTCCTGGTGCTCGCCTCCAACGTCGCGGTCTCCGCCCCGGACGCCCGCCGGGTGATCAGCCGCCTGGCCGACCTGGACTTCCTCGCGGTCAGCGACTTCTTCCTCTCCGAGACCGCCGAGCTCGCCGACGTCGTCCTGCCCAGCGCCATGTGGGCCGAGGAGGACGGCACGATGACCAACGTCGAGGGGCGGGTCATCCGCCGCCGGCGTGCGCTGGACCCGCCCGACGGCGTCCGCGACGACCTGCAGCTGCTCGCCGAGCTGGCCGACCGGCTGGGCGTGGGCGAGAAGTTCTCCGCAGACCCGGAGACGGTCTTCACCGAGCTCGGCCGGGCCAGCGCCGGGGGAGCGGCCGACTACTCCGGCATCACCTACCGGCGCATCGACGAGGAGCAGGGGGTCTTCTGGCCCTGCCCCGCGCCGGAGCACCCCGGCACGCCGCGGCTGTTCCTCGACCGCTTCGCCACCCCCGACGGGCGGGCCCGCTTCCTGCGCGTCGAGCACGTCGAGGCGCACGAGCGGCCCGACGCCGAGTACCCCTACGTGCTCACCACCGGCCGGGTGCTGGCGCAGTACCAGTCGGGCACCCAGACCCGCCGATCGCGCAGCCTGCAGCTGGTCGCCCCGCTGCCGCGCGCCGAGCTGCACCGCGACCTCGCCCGCCGCCTGGGCATCGGCCCGGACGACGTCGTGGAGCTGGCCACCCGCCGCGGCCGGGCCCGCTTCTCGGCGCACCTGACCGACGACGTCCGCCCCGACGTCGTCTTCGCCCCCTTCCACTGGGGCGGCGGCTCGTCGGCCAACGCGCTGACCGACCCGGCGCTGGACCCCACGTCGGGGATGCCGGCCTTCAAGGTCTGCGCGGTCGCCGTCACCCGCGTCGCCGGCCCGGTCGAGCGGCTGCCCGCCCCCGACGCCACCACCCAGCCCGAGACCCGTCCCCACGAGCAGCCTGCGGCGCGCACCCCGCTCCCGCCGTCCCGCCCCGTCCCGAGGAGGACCCCCCGCGTGAAGAGCACACCCCGTTTCCTGCAAGGCGTGTACCCGATCACGGGGGAGGGCCTGGACAAGCCCGGCCCGGTCGACCCCGCGCTGCGCTACACGGTGCCGTCGGGCGCCACCGCGCAGGCGCTGTACTTCCGCGGCGGCAACTCCACCGACCACCTGGTGTACGTGCTGCTGGTCCGCGACGGGGTGCCGGTGCGCTGGTTCCCGATCGGCGCCAAGGGCGACGTGCACGTCCCGCTGCGGGTCGTCGAGGACCTGCCCGGCGGCACGGTCGTCGAGCTGCAGGCGGCCGCGCCCATCGGCGTCACCGGCGAGCTGGTCGTCGACCTCGGGCTGGTGGAGGTCTGATGACCGTCCTGGGTGGCCGGCCGACCGGCCTGACGTCCTTCCACCTCGACGACGAGCTCGACCCCCGCGCCCGGCTGGTCGTCGTGGGCAACGGCATGGCCGGCGCCCGCCTGGTCGAGGAGGTGCTCGAGCGCGGCGGCGCCGAGCAGTTCCGCATCACCGTCATCGGCGACGAGCCGCACGGCAACTACAACCGGATCATGCTCTCGCCGGTGCTGGCGGGGGAGTCGCACGAGGACGACATCGTCCTCAACAGCCACGACTGGTACGCCGACAACGGCGTGCACCTGCGCGCCGGGATCCGGGTGGAGCGCATCGACACCGCCGCCAAGACCGTCCTCGGCTCCGACGGCTCGGTCACCCCCTACGACCACATGGTCCTGGCCACCGGCAGCTACTCGTTCATCCCGCCGATGACCGGCGTCCGCCGCGAGGACGGCAGCCTGCTGCCCGGCGTCTTCGGGTTCCGCACCATCGACGAGACCCGCGCTCTGCTGGAGGCCACCGGCCGCTGCCGGAGGGCCGTCGTCATGGGCGGCGGGTTGCTCGGGCTCGAGGCCGCCCGCGCGCTGCAGGGCCACGGGCTGCAGGTGGAGCTGGTGCACGCCATGCCGTACCTGATGAACGCCCAGCTCGACGCGGAGGCCGGCGCCATCCTCAAGAAGAGCGTCGAGTCGCTGGGGATCGGCGTCCACCTCGACGTCCTGGCCACCGAGGTGCTCGGCACCGAGCACGTCGAGGGCGTCGTCCTCAAGGACGGTCGGCGGCTGGACTGCGACCTGCTCGTCGTCGCCGCCGGCGTCCGGCCGCACACCGACGTCGCGCTGCGCTCCGGGCTGGAGGTCGAGCGCGGCGTCGTCGTCGACGACCAGCTGCGCACCGACGACCCCGACGTCTACGCCATCGGCGAGTGCGCCCAGCACCGCGGCTCGGTGTACGGCCTGGTGCAGCCGGCGTGGGAGCACGCCCGCGTGCTCGCCGACGTCCTCACCGGCGCCGACCCGGACGCCGAGTACCACGGCAGCCGGACGGCGACCAAGCTCAAGGTCGCCGGCGTCGACGTCGCCACCATGGGGGTCAACACCCCCGAGCGGGACGACGACGAGTTCCTCGTCATCTCCGAGCCCAAGCGCGGGGTGCACCTGTCGGTGGTGATCCGCGACGACGTGCTGATCGGCGCCACGCTGCTCGGTGACACCCGCAAGGTCGCCTACCTGACCCAGGCCTTCGACCGCGGCGCACCGCTGCCGGAGGAGCGGATCCGGCTGCTGGTCGACCTGTCCGACGGCGCCGAGGAGGTCGGCGTCGCCGAGATGCCGGCCGACTCGCAGGTCTGCAACTGCAACGGCGTCTCGAAGGGCGACATCTGCGGTGCCGTCGCCGGCGGGTGCGGCAGCGTCGGCGCGGTCATGGACGCCACCCGCGCCGGCAAGGGCTGCGGCTCCTGCAAGTCGCTCGTCAAGCAGATCGTCGAGTGGGCCGCCGACGGGGACCTCGCCGAGGACCCGGCCGCCTCCTACTACGTGCCCGGCATCCCGCTGGCCAAGCCGGAGCTGATGGCCGCCATCCGCGAGCAGGACCTGCGCAGCGTCTCGGCGGTCTTCGCCGCGCTCGCCCCGGGCGGGCAGGAGGACGCGAAGTCCAAGATGGGCCTGACCTCGCTGCTGAAGATGGTGTGGGGCGTGGACTTCGTCCCCGAGAAGGACGGCGAGTTCATCAACGACCGGGTGCACGCCAACATCCAGCGCGACGGCACCTTCTCCGTCGTCCCGCAGATGAAGGGCGGCGTCACCACCCCGGCCCAGCTGCGCCGCATCGCCGAGGTCGCCGAGAAGTACGAGGTCCCGATGGTCAAGGTCACCGGCGGGCAGCGCATCGACCTGCTGGGGGTCCGCAAGGAGGACCTGCCGGCGGTGTGGGACGACCTGGGCATGCCCTCGGGGTACGCCTACGGCAAGAGCTTCCGCACCGTGAAGACCTGCGTGGGCAGCGACTTCTGCCGCTTCGGCCTGGGCGACTCCACCCAGCTCGGCATCGACCTGGAGACGCGGTTCCAGGGCATCGAGAGCCCGGCGAAGATGAAGCTCGCCGTCGTCGGCTGCCCCCGCAACTGCGCCGAGGCCTACGTCAAGGACGTCGGCGTCGTGGCCGTCGGCAACGGCAAGTGGGAGGTCTACGTCGGCGGCGCCGCAGGGGCCACCGTCCGCAAGGGCGACCTGCTGGCCACCGTCGACTCGCCGCAGGAGGTGCTCCGGCTCACCGGCCGGTTCCTGCAGTACTACCGGGAGAACGCCAACTGGCTGGAGCGCACCTACGACTTCGTGCCGCGGGTCGGCCTGGAGCGGATCCGGTCGGTGCTGCTCGAGGACAGCGAGGGGATCGTGGCGCAGCTGGACGCGAACATGCAGAAGTCGGTCGACGCCTACACCGACCCCTGGGGGCAGGACGGGAAGGAGCCGGCCACCCCCGGCCAGTTCCGCACCTCCCTGCCGCTGGTCGCGCTGCCGAAGGTGCCGGTCCGATGAGCGCGCCGCAGATCGAGGCCACCCGGCCCACGACGCCGGGGACCGATCCCGGGAGCCCGGCCAGCGAGGTCCGCACCCCGGGTCCGGCACCGGTCCTGCGGGGCGAGGTGTACGCCGTCGGCCGGGTCGACGAGGTGCCGCCGGGGGAGGGGCGGGCGTTCGTGGCCGGGGGCGTGCAGGTCGCCGTCTTCCGGCTGCGGGACGGCTCGCTGCACGCCACCCAGGCCGCCTGCCCGCACGCCGGGGGCCCGCTCGCCGACGGGCAGACCGACGTCGACGTGCTCGTCTGCCCGCTGCACCTCTACGCCTACCGGTGGACCGACGGGGCCTCGACGTCCGGGGCCGCGCCGGTCCGGGTCTACCCGGTGCACGAGTCCGCCGGCGAGATCGTCGTCGAGGTCTGAGGACCCGTCTGCCCCCGCCGCTCGCACACTCGCGGCGGGGCCCTGCAGAGTGGCCGTTCCAGCACCTCACCCGACGGTGATCATGGGCTTGTCGCCGCTCCTGTCGGCGTGTCCACACCTGTCGGCGGCAACAACCCCATGATCGACTCGGCGAGGGGCAGGACGTCGCCGTGCCCGTCCGTGGAGGTGCGCCGCCGACGGGCACGGCGGCCTACGCCGGGCGCACCTCGAGCACGTGCACCCCGGCGTCGGTCGGGACGTCGCGGGTGAGCCGCAGCCCGGCCGCCTCGCACAGGGCGGCGTACTCCGCGGCGGTGCGCTCGCGGCCGGGCAGCAGCACCAGCACGTGCAGGTCCATCCGGACGGCGGCCGGGTCGTCGGCGGCGCGCTCCGGCAGCACCGCCTCCACCACCAGCAGCACCGAGTCCGGCCGCATGGCCGTCCGGCACACGGTGAGCACCCGGCGGGCGGCGTCGTCGTCCCAGTCGTGCAGGACCCGGGACAGCAGGTAGGCGTCGGAGCCGGCCGGCACCTGCTCGAAGAAGTCGCCACCGACCGCGGGCAGGTCCGAGCCGGCGACGACCTCCGGCCGGTCGAACAGCAGCACGTCGGCGGACGGCGCGCGTCCCCGGACCGCCCGCAGCAGCAGGCCGGGCCCGCCGCCCACGTCGACCACCGAGGCGAAGCCGGAGACGTCGTAGGCAGCCACCACCGCTCCGGCCTCCCGAGTCGACCGGTCGGCCATCGACGCGCGGAACGCCGCCAGCCGTGTCGGCTCGGCCGCGAGCGCGTCGAAGAAGGGCTGTCCCTCCGCGAGCTCGAACGGCGTCCCGCCGTCCCGCACGGCGGCGAGGAGCCCGGCGGCCGGCCGGTAGTAGAGCCCGCCGCGGGCGGCCACCGTGCCCTGGAGCGAGTCCGGCACCCCGGGCCGCAGCAGCTCGCCGACCGGGCTCAGCCCGAAGCGACCGTCGGGCAGCTCGTCCAGCACCTCCTCGGCGGCCAGCCCGCGCAGCACCCGGTGCAGGGGGCCGGGCACGGCGCCGAGCTCCCGCGCGAGGTCGGCGGCGCTGCGCGGACCGGCGGCCAGCGCGGCGGGGACCCCCAGCGCGACGGCGACGTGCAGCAGCTGGGTGATCAGATAACCGTCGGCGAGCCGGGCCAGCCGGTCGGCTGCGGAGCCGGGCACGACGGCATGGTGGCACCGCCCCCAGCGGGCGGACAACGCACTCAGCGGCGGGGGCGGGCGCGCACGTGCATCCGCTCGCCCTGCGGACCGAACAGGCCCAGCACCTCGGCGGGCTCGTCGCCCGGGTTGCCGATCCAGTGCGGGGTGCGGGTGTCGAACTCGGCGACCTCCCCGGGGCCGAGGACGACGTCGTGCTCGCCGAGCAGCAGCCGCAGCCGGCCGGAGAGCACGTACACCCAGTCGTAGCCCTCGTGCGTCTGCAGCTCGGGCTCGCCGCCCGGGGTGTGCGGCGCGTAGACCATCTTGAACGCCTGGATCCCGCCCGGACGCCGGGTCAGCGGGACGACGGTCAGGCCGTGCGTCGCGGTGCGCGGCCGCAGGTGCACCCGCGGGTCCCCGGTCTCCGGCGCGCCGACCAGCTCGTCCAGCGGCACCTGGTGGGCGCGGGCCAGCGGCAGCAGCAGCTCCAGCGTCGGCCGGCGCTGCCCGGACTCCAGCCGGGACAGCGTGCTCACCGAGGTGCCGGTCTCCTCCGACAGCTGCACCAGGGTGAGCCCGCGCCGCTGGCGCAGCGCGCGCAGCCGCGGGCCGACGGAGGTGAGCACCGCGTCGGTCGCCTCGTCGTCCGCCATGCCCGCCATTTGCCGGGCCGGCAACGCGGTTCGTCAAGTCGGCGTCACCCTGGGGACGCTGTCGGGCATGGAGCACGCAGCACACCACGGCCACGGCGAGATGCGGTTCGACGAGGCCTCCTGGGAGGAGCGCTACGGCGCGGCGCCGGCGCTCTGGAGCGGCCGGGCCAACCCGCAGCTGGTGGCCGAGGCCGCGGGCCTGACGCCGGGCCGGGCGCTGGACGCCGGCAGCGGCGAGGGCGGTGACGCGCTGTGGCTGGCCGGCCGTGGCTGGCAGGTGACCGCGGTCGACTTCTCCACCGTCGCGCTGGCCCGCGCCGCCGCGCAGGCCGACCGGCTGGGCGTCGACGTGGAGTGGGTGCACGCCGACCTCACCCGCTGGGCGCCGCGGACGAGCGCCTTCGACCTGGTCTCGGCGCAGTACTTCCACCTGCCGCCGCCCGACCGCGACTCCGCGTTCGCCCGGCTGGCCGCCGCCGTCGCGCCGGGCGGCAGCCTGCTCGTCGTCGGGCACCGGCCCAGCGAGCTGCACACCGGCACGCCGGAGATGTTCTTCACGGCCGAGCAGGTCGCGGCGCCGCTCGACCCGGAGGCCTGGGACGTCGTGGTCTGCGAGGACCGCCCGCGGACGGCGGCCGGCCCGGCCGGGCACGAGCTGCCCGTCACCGACACCGTGCTGCTGGCCCGCCGCCGCGCCTGAGGTCAGGGCACCGGGACGGTGACCCTGGCCTCGTGCGGCCCGCCGCAGTCCGCGCTGCCGCCGACGCGCACCCACGCCAGGACGACGCCGACGGCCGGCAGGGCCCGCGCGCCGCTCACCCACCACGGCGGGGCAGCGGCTCGACCGAGGCCAGCACCGTGCCGTCCGCAGCCAGGACCTCGACCGTCGCGGTCCCCTCGGGGACGGCCTGCACCGCGAGCCCGTCGTCGAGCGGCAGCTCGGCCAGGGGCGTGCCGTTCCCGTCGACCACCCGGGCGGTGACGGCCGGGGACGGCGCGACGAGGGCCAGCGTCCCGGTGGCGGGGTCCCACAGCGCGGCGGGCAGCCCGGGCTCGGTGACAGCCGGCGCGCTCCACAGCCGCAGCTCGTCCGGCGCGGCGCCCGGTGGGCCGGCGAACCAGGCGAGGGCGACCGAGCCCATGCCGAGCTCCCGCTCGAGCTCGTCGTCGTCCACCAGCGGCGGCGGCACGGTCAGCGGGCGGGTCACCAGCGCCCAGCGCCCGCCGGGCACGTCGCCGGCGAAGAGCACCTGCGACCCCGCCGGCGGAGGGGCGGCCGCGCGGGCACCCGGATCGCTCCAGGACAGCTGCCGCACCGCCTCGACGAACTCCGGGTCGTCGGCGAGCGAGCCACGGGTCGGTCCGTCGCCCGAGGCGGGCAGGTCGTGCACGTCCGGCGCCTCGGCCACCGCGGTCGCCGGCTCTGACGACGGTGCGTCCCGCACCAGCACCTGGCCCACCGCCACCGCGGCCACGACCACCGCGCCGACCGCGCCCAGTCGCAGTTGCGTCCGGCGGCGGGCCCGGTGCCGGTGCTCGACCACCGCAGCCAGGTCGGCGCGCGGCGGCGGTGCGGTGGCGTCGGCGAGGGCGGTCAGGCGCGCCCGCAGCTCGTCGTCCCTCACCGCTCCTCCCCGCCGGCCGGCTGCAGCGCGGCGAGCGCGGCGCGCAGCCGGGCCAGGCCACGGGCGGTCTGGGTGTTCACCGTGCTGGGCGAGCAGCCCATCAGGTCGGCGGTCTGCTGCTCGGAGAGGTCCTCGAAGTAGCGCAGCACCACCGCCGTCCGCATCCGGAGCGGCAGCTCGCGCAGGGCGGCGCGCAGCTCCTCGTCGCCGTCCTGGTGCGGTGCCGCCGGCCGGTCGGGCACCGACTCCACCACCTGCTCGGTGGTGGACAGCCGGCGCCGCCAGCTCGCATGGGTGGTGACCAGCACCCGGCGCACGTACGCCGAGGGCGGGCCGGACCGGCTGATCCGGTCCCAGTGCCGGTAGGTCTTGAGCAGGGCGGTCTGCACGAGGTCCTCCGCGTGTCCGCGGTCGCCGGAGAGGAGGACGGCGAGGCGCAGCAGGGCGCCCTGCTCCGCGGACACGAAGTCCGCGAAGCCCCGGTCCCCGTCGCCCACCCGCGCCTCCTCTGCCGGCCTCCTGACCTCTCCACGCGGCGAGGCCTGCCGCAGACCCACAACGCCGGGTCCGCGTGCGGGAGGGTGCTCAGCATGTCCAGGTTCGTGGAGCTGAGTCACGAGATCTCCGCCGGGATGGTGACCTATCCCGGCCTGCCCGCGCCGGAGGTGACCCCGCACCTGACCCGCGAGGCCTCGCGGGAGGTGTACGCGCCGGGCACCGAGTTCGTCATCCACGCGGTGCGCATGGTCGGCAACACCGGCACCTACCTCGACAGCCCGTACCACCGTCACGCCGACGGCGTCGACCTCGCCGGGCTGCCGCTGGAGAAGCTGGCCGACCTGCCGGCGCTCGTCGTCCGCACCGCCGGCTCCGGCCGTCGGGCGGTGACCGTGGACGACCTGGGCGGGCTGGACGTCGCCGGCTGCGCGGTGCTGCTGCACACCGGTGGGGACGCCGCCTTCGGGACACCGGAGTACGCCGTGGACGCGCCGTTCCTCGCCGGGGACGCGGCGCGGTGGCTGGCCGACCGCGGTGCGGCGCTGGTCGGGATCGACGCGGTGAACATCGACGAGGTCACCGAGCGCGGGGAGCGGCCGGCGCACACCGTGCTGCTGGGTGCCGGGATCCCGATCGTCGAGCACCTCACGGGCCTGGACCAGGTGCCCGGCACCGGCGCCCGGTTCACCGCGGCCCCGCCCCGCTTCGCCGGGGTCGGCACCTTCGCGGTGCGCGCCTACGCGCAGCTGCCGGACTGACCCCGGCTCAGGCGGGCGGCGCGAGCTCGGCCAGCGCGGAGGCGACGTCGTCGTCGCGCACGAATCCCAGCGCCAGCAACCGGTGCACGAGCACGCCCCGGCGGGTCAGCCGCAGGTCGGCCGGGCGCAGCCGGGGCAGTGCCGCGCCGCCGGGACGAGGCTGGGCCGGCGGCGGGTCGAGCAGGCCGGCGCGCTGCAGGTCGGCGACGTCCTCGCGTGCGCCCCACGCCGTCCACCCGCGCGGGTCGTCGGCCAGCGGGGTCATCGGCAGCGGCACGCGGTCGCGGCGGCCGACGCCGGCCAGCAGCACCAGCTGCCGCCAGGTCAGCCCGGCGGCCAGCGCCAGCGCCCGCTCGACCAGCGCGGCGTCCAGGTCGGGGGAGGAGGCCACCTCGGCCAGCAGGTAGCCCAGGTGCCGCACCCGCCGCTCGTCGTGCGAGCCGCGGGCGGCGGCCACCACGGCCTCGGTGACGGCGTCGGCGGCCGAGCGCCCGCCGGACCGCGGGGTGAAGACGCCGTCGGTGCGCACCGGGCGCCCGCCGTGGGCGAGGGTCACCGCGTGCTCGACGGCGAAGGCGAGGACGGCGCCGGCGCGGGCCCGCTCCCGGGGGACGGCGATCCCCGCCGCCTCGTCGGCCGCCGTCCGCAGGCACCGGGCCAGCCGGTCCTCGAGGCGCACCGCAGCCCGGCCGGCCGGGTCGGGGTAGACGAGGGTGGCGGCGTTCCGGCTCATGGTGCCCGCGACCGCCGCGCCGTCCTCGATGAGGGTGCGGCCGGCAGCAGCAGGGTCCTCGGTCACGGTCACGCCGCCGATCCTCGTCGCTGGCCGGGCCGGTGCGCACGCTGGTCGACCACGGCCTCACCACAGCGGGGGTGCGCCGGTGAGCACAACGGAACACGAGATCTGCCCGGCAGCAACGGTGGGGGAACGACGGGCCGCCACCGTTCTGGCCCATGGCCGCCCCCACACCCACCACCAGCCAGCGGACCGCGCCGGTCGCCGTTCCGACGCGCCCCGGTCGCTGGATCGACGACTGGCGCCCGGAGGACCCCGCCTTCTGGGAGTCCGCAGGCAAGCCGGTCGCCCGCCGCAACCTCTTCTTCTCGGTGTTCTCCGAGCACATCGGCTTCTCGATCTGGAGCCTGTGGTCGGTGCTCGTGCTCTTCCTGCCCGAGGCCGTGTACGGCATCGACCCGGCCGGGAAGTTCCTGCTCACCACGCTGCCGACGGCGCTCGGGGCGTTCGTCCGGCTGCCCTACACCTTCGCCGTCGCGAAGTTCGGCGGGCGCAACTGGACCATCGTCAGCGCCGCGCTGCTGCTGCTCCCCACGATCGCCACGGCCGTCGTCCTGGAACCCGGCGTGGACTACACGACCCTGCTGGTCGTCAGCTGCCTGGCCGGCGTCGGCGGCGGCAACTTCGCCAGCTCCATGGCCAACATCAACGCGTTCTACCCGAACCGGCTCAAGGGCTGGGCGCTGGGCCTCAACGCCGGCGGCGGCAACCTCGGCGTGCCCGTCGTCCAGCTGGTGGGCCTGCTCGTGCTGGCCACCGCGGGCGTGCAGCACCCGCGGCTGGTGCTGGTCGTGTACATCCCGCTGATCGTCGTGGCCGCCGTCGGCGCGGCGCTGCTCATGGACAACCTGTCGACGGCGCGCAACCAGCCGCGGGCCATGCGCGAGGCCACCCGCGAGCCGCACACCTGGATCATGTCGTTCCTGTACATCGGCACCTTCGGCTCGTTCATCGGCTTCGGGTTCGCCTTCGGCCAGGTGCTGCAGAACCAGTTCACGTCCGACTTCGCCACGCCCCTCGCCGCGGCCTCGCTGACCTGGCTCGGCCCGCTGCTGGGCTCGCTGATCCGCCCGCTCGGCGGCTCGCTGGCCGACCGCTTCGGCGGTGCGCGCATCACCTTCTGGAACTTCGCGGCCATGGCGGTCGGCGCCGCGATCGTGTGGTCCGCCAGCCAGGTGGGGTCGCTGGCGCTGTTCGTCGTCGGCTTCGTGTCGCTGTTCGTGCTCAGCGGCATCGGCAACGGCTCCACCTACAAGATGATCCCGGCGATCTTCCGCACCCAGGCCCAGCAGCGGGTGGCGGCCGGCAAGGACTCGGCAGCCGCCGACCGGCACGCGCTGCGCATGTCCGGCGCGCTCATCGGCATCGCCGGCGCGGTCGGGGCCTTCGGCGGCGTGCTGGTCAACCTGGCGTTCCGGCAGTCGTTCCTGACCACCGGCACCGGCGACTCGGCCTACCTGGTGTTCATCGCCTTCTACGTGGTCTGCCTGGCGGTCACCTGGACGGTCTACCTCCGCCCGCAGGCCCGCATGTCGGGCGTGTAGCCCGGTCGAGATCGCGCGGTCTCGCACGCTCCGGACCCCGGACCCGTGCGAGATCGCGCGATCTCGCCGCGTCAGACCGCGAGTCGGTAGCCGCGCTTGACCACGGTCTCCACGACGCCGGGGCCCAGGGCGGCCCGCAGCCGGGTCACGGCCATCTCGACGGCGTGCGCGTCCCCGCCGCCCGGCAGCCCCGCCACGAGGTCGGTCTTGGGGACGACGCCGCCCGGCCGCGCGGCCAGCGCCCGCAGCACCGCCATCGGGCCCGGCGCCAGCTCCACCACGCGGCCGTCGAGCAGCGCGGCGTGCCCGCGAACCTGCAGCTCCCGTCCGCCCACGCGCAGCACCGGGGTGCGCTCGGGCAGCCGGGCCACCACCTCGCGGGCCAGAGCGCCGAGCCGGGCTCGCTCGGGCTGCACCGACGGGACGCCCGCGGCGTCGAGGGGGGCGGCGGTCACCGGGCCCACGGCCACCGAGAGGACGCCGGAGGTGAGCGCGGCGACCAGCTCGGCCCGCAGACCCAGCTCGTCGGCGACGGTGAGCAGGCTCGCCGCGGCCGGGGCGCTGGTGAAGGTCACCGCGTCGACCGTGCCGGCCACCACGGAGCGGACCAGACGGCGCACCGGCTCGACGTCCTCGGGCAGCACCCAGCGGTAGACCGGCACGGTGAGCACCTCGGCGCCGGTTGCCCGCAGCGCCGAGACGAAGTCCGGCAGGGGGTCGCCGTGCAGCTGGACGGCGATGCGGCGGCCCTGCAGCGATCCCTCGGCCCCCGACAGCAGGTGCTCGAGCACCTCGGCCGACGACTCCGACGGCGGAGACCAGGCGTCGACCAGCCCGCCGCCGCGGATGGCGCCGCGCGCCTTGGGGCCGCGGGCGAGCACGCGGGCGTCGCGCAGGTGCTCGACCAGGGGGAGGTCCCAGGCATCTGCGGCCTCCAGCCACCCGCGGAAGCCCACGCCGGTGGTCGCCACGACCAGGTCCACCGGCTGCGCCAGCACCTCCCGCGTCGCGGCGACCAGCTCGGCGTCATCGGCCAGCGGCACGATGCGGATCGCCGGCGCGTAGACGACACGTGCGCCGCGGCGGGCCAGCAGCGCACCGAGCTCCTCGCGCCGCCGGGCCGCGGTCACCGCGACGGTGTACCCGGCCAGGGGCAGCGGCGCCTCGGTCCCGGGCGGGGCCTCGGGTAGGACATCGGTCACGGTTCCCCCTCGTCGACGGCGCTCGCGACCATGGTGCGTCGTCCCCGTTGCGGGGGTGTGTCCTGCCGGGGTCGGCCGGCTCACAGTGCACACCGGCCTGGGACCATGGAGCCGTGCCCCCTGCCGTCTCCGCCGTCCCCCGTCGGTGGCGGCTGCTGTGCGCCGCGGCTGCCGTCGTCGTCGCCGCCGTCCTCACCTACGTGGGGGTGACGCTGCCGCAGAACGCGACCGGCGTGGCGCGGTTCACCGTGGCCGACCAGGTCGCCGTCGTCGGGCTCGGCCTGGTGCTCGGCGCCGGCCTGCTGGCGCTGGGCCGCCCGCGGGTGGACGCCGACGAGCGGGGCATCCGGGTGCGCAACCTGTTCGGCGAGCGCACGCTGTCGTGGACGGCGGTGCGCGCCGTCCGCTTCGACCGCCGGTTCCGCTGGGCGACGCTGCTGCTCACCAACGACGACGAGTTCGCCGTGCTGGCCGTCCAGGGCGCCGACGGTGACCGCGCGGTCGAGGCCGTCGAGGGGCTGCGGGCGCTGCTGGCCGCCCACCGCGCGCAGCAGCCGCCGCCCCCGCCCTCCCCGCCGCTGCTCTACGAGGACTGAAGAAGGACCACCCTCCTTCCTACCAAGCTCGGCGCGGGCCCCTGGAGGGTGGTCGTTCCAGGACCTCACCAGGGGCCGCGACGGGGAATGACGTCGCCTGCCGCGACGCTGTAGTATCTGCGTGCCTCCCCGCTACACGAGGCGCGCGAACCACTGAGCGGCCCCGCCCCGGGCCGCTCGACCAAGAGGAGCCCGCTCCCACCTGGCGCCGTCGAGGCGTCCAGGTCCCGGATCGCGGAGCCCGGCCACCGGCCGGGCCCGCGGCGTGCACGAGCCCCCGGGCTCGGCGCACCCCGGCGAGTGGGCCCCACGAGCAGTTGCTCGTGGGGCCTCTCTCATGTCGGCGTCCGGTGCCGGAGCGAGCCCCTCCCCATGCAGCAGCAGAGGAGAGGCCATCACCGAGCCCCGTATCAACGACCGTATCCGCGTCCCCGAGGTCCGCCTGGTCGGACCCGAGGGCGAGCAGGTCGGCATCGTGCCGATCGGCGAGGCGCTGCGCCTGGCCCAGGACTCCGAGCTGGACCTCGTCGAGGTCGCGCCCATGGCCCGACCGCCGGTCGCCAAGCTCATGGACTACGGGAAGTTCAAGTACGAGTCCGCCCAGAAGGCCCGCGAGGCCCGGCGGAACCAGGCGCTCACCGTCATCAAGGAGATGCGGCTGCGCCTGAAGATCGACCCGCACGACTACGAGACCAAGAAGGGCCACGTCGAGCGCTTCCTGCGGAGCGGCGACAAGGTCAAGATCACCGTGATGTTCCGCGGCCGCGAGCAGTCCCGGCCGGAGATGGGCTACCGGCTGCTGCAGCGGCTGGCCCAGGACGTCTCCGAGCTCGGCGTCGTGGAGAGCAACCCCAAGCAGGACGGCCGCAACATGGTCATGGTGATCGCCCCGCACCGGAACCAGGCCGCGACCGACGGCGCCCGCCGGCAGGCCAAGGCCGACAGGGCCGCCGAAGGGCAGGCCCCGCAGGCCTGAAGAAGGACCCTCCTGCCCCCGCCACTCGCGAGCTCGCGGCGGGGCCCTGCAGGAGGGCCGAGGACCGCACCACCAGACGCACCGGCGCCGTGACCGGGGGACGTCGCGGCAGCTACCGAGCTGCCGCGACGTCGACGTGCCACGACGCCGCCACACACGATCGAGGACCGAGGACATGCCGAAGCAGAAGACGCACAAGGGCACCGCGAAGCGCGTGCGCGTGACGGGGAGCGGGAAGCTCATGCGCGAGCAGGCCAACAACCAGCACAAGTTCGAGCACAAGTCCTCGCGTCGCAAGCGTCGGCTCGACCAGGACCAGGTCATCTCCCCGGCCGACACCAAGAGCCTCAAGAAGCTGCTCGGGCTCTGAGCGCCCCCTAGACGAGAAGGAGCCCTTCCGTGGCACGCGTGAAGCGGGCGGTCAACGCCCAGAAGAAGCGTCGGACGGTCCTCGAGGCCGCCAGCGGCTACCGGGGCCAGCGGTCCCGGCTGTACAGCAAGGCCAAGGAGCAGCTGCTCCACTCGGCCACCTACCAGTACCGCGACCGCAAGGTCCGCAAGGGTGACTTCCGCAAGCTGTGGATCACCCGCATCAACGCCGCGGCCCGGCAGAACGACATGACCTACAACCGCTTCATGCAGGGCCTCAAGCTCGCCGGCATCGAGCTCGACCGCCGCGTGCTCGCGGAGCTGGCCGTCAACGAGCCGGCCGCTTTCGCCGCGCTGGTGGAGACCTCGCGCGCCGCCGTCGCCGCCGTCCCGGCCGGCGGCCAGGCCGCCTGAGCCCGGCCAGCAGCACCCGCGACGCCGCCGGCGTCCGGCCCACGACGGGCCGGCGCCGGCGGCGTCGTCGTGTGCACGGGTCCCTGCCTCCTGCCGAGTTCGCGTGATCTCGGCGCGCAGGGACCCCGGTGGCGTCGACATCGCGTGATCTCGCCCCAGCAGGAGGACGACGAACGGTGACCGAACCGCTGACCGAGCGCTCCGCGCGGGTGGCGGCCGCACGCAAGCTGACCCGGCGGGCCAGCCGCGACGCCGCGGGGCTGTTCCTCGCCGAGGGCCGGCAGGCCGTCGCCGAGGCGCTGGCCGACCCGGCCGGAGTCCGCGAGGTGTTCGCCACCGAGACCGCCGCCGCGGCGCACCGCGACCTGCTCGCGGCCGCGCCGGTGCCGGTGCGGCTCATGACCGAGAGGGCGGCCGCGTCGCTGTCGGAGACGGTCACCCCGCAGGGCCTGGTCGCGGTCTGCGCGCTGCGCGACGTGCCGGCCGACGTCCTGGTGGACGCGCCGCCGTCCCTCATCGTGGCGCTCGCCGAGCTGGCCGACCCGGGCAACGCCGGCACCGTGCTGCGCACCGCGGACGCGTGCGGCGCCGGGGCCGTGGTCTTCGGCGCGGGGTCGGCCGACCCGTACGGCGGCAAGGCGGTGCGCTCGAGCGCCGGCAGCCTCTTCCACGTCGACGTCGTCCGGGGGGCGCCGCTGCCCGAGCTGCTGCCGCGGCTGCAGGCCGCCGGTGTCACCGTGCTCGCCGCCGACGGTGGGGGAGAGGCAGCCCTCGAGGAGCTGGGTCCCGAGCTCGCCGGCCCGGTGCTGTGGCTGTTCGGCAACGAGGCCCGCGGCGTGCCCGCCGACCTGGCCGCGCTGGCCGACACCCGGGTGCGCATCCCGATGCGCGGGCGCGCCGAGAGCCTCAACCTGGCCGCCGCCGCGGCGATCTGCCTCTACACCACCCAGCTCGCCCAGTAGGAGGACCCCGTCCTCCCCACCCCTCGCACGCTCAGAGCGGCCCCGGGCCGGGGCCCTGCAGCAGGGCCGGCGTCGAGGGCAGGGGCCTTCACCGCGTCGCGTACATCCGCATGTCGGCCGAGTGCAGCAGCGCCGGGAAGTCGGCGCCGTCCTCGGGCCAGATGCTGACCCCCACGCTCGCCCGGACGACGACCCGCTGGTCGCCCAGCGCCACCGGGCGGGCCACCGCCGCGGCGAGCTCGTCGGCGATGCGCCGCGCCTCGGTCGCCGCCGTGGCCTGGGGCAGGCCGGTGAGCGCCACGAGGAACTCGTCGCCGCCCAGCCGGGCCAGCAGGTCGTGGCGGCGCAGCCGGCCGCGCAGCCGGTCGGCGACCGCGACCAGCAGCTCGTCACCGGCCGCGTGGCCGAACCGGTCGTTGACGCCCTTGAATCCCGCCAGGTCGACGAACAGCAGCGCCACCGCCTCGTCCCGGGCCCTGGCGTTCCAGAGCGCGGTGTCGACCTGTTCGGCCAGGCGCCGCCGGTTGGGCAGGCCGGTCAGCGGGTCGGTGTAGGCCAGCTCCTCGATGCGGGCCAGGTAGCTGCGGGTGCGGTCGCGCTCCTGCACCAGCGCCCGCTCGGCCTCCACGCGGGCGGTGACGTCGACCTGGACGCCGATGTAGTGCGTGACCGTGCCGTCGGGACCGGTCACCGGCGCCAGGTGCAGCTCGTTCCACCAGGTCGTGCCCGCCGGGCCGCGCTGGTTGAGCATCGTCACCCGGCACTCCTCGCCGGCGTCGACCGCGCGGCGGACGGCGGCGACGGCCGCGGGGTCGGTGTCCGGGGTCTGCAGGAACCGGCAGTTGCGGCCCAGCAGCTCGCTCTTCGGCAGCCCGGCGAGCCGCTCGAAGGCCGGGTTGACGTAGACGAGGGGCTGGTCGGGCAACCGGACGTCGACGATCGACACACCGCTGGGGGTGGCCGCCAGCGCGCCGTGCACCAGGGTGTCGCCGGTCGCGCTGACCAGCACCCCCACGTCGAACCGGTCGGCCGCGGGCAGGGTCGGGACGGCCGGCGGGGCAGGGACGGTCGCGGGGCCCGAGGGCAGCGGCTCCTGACGCGGGGCGACCCGCGCCAGCAGCGCCGCGGTCGCCCGGACGACGGTGTCGCGGTCGTAGGTGAGGGCGTAGGCGAACCGGCGCTGGGCGTCGGGGCCGTCGTCCCCCAGGTCGCGGGCGAGCAGCGCGGCGGAGAAGTGCGGGCCGAGCACGGTGACGTCCCACTCGCCGCGGACCGGGTCCGCCGGGTCGAGCGCGGCGCCGCGCAGGCCGGGGAGCGGCTCGACCGGCAGGTCCTCGCCGAGCGCGCACACGAAGCCGGTGCGCTCGACCAGGTCGCGGTAGCGCAGCGTCGTCGCCGGCGTGAAGTGCCGGGCCTCCTGGAAGGTGGCCGCCACGACCGAGGCGGCGCCCAGCCGCAGCGCCTCGCGCTCGAGCTGCTTGGACAGCTCGATGAGCAGGGCCTTGGGCGCCTCGCGCAGCGGGACGTCGATCGGCAGGCAGGCGAACGGCGAGACGTCGGCGTCCTCGCTCACGGTGTCGGGCAGCTGCGAGGGCAGCACCAGCGAGCCGTGCACCGCACCTTCGACCGGGCCGGGGCCGGGGCGGCCGAACGACCAGCCCTGGCCGAGCGTCGCGCCCAGCGCGCGGGCCATGGCCAGGTGGGCCTCGTCCTCGATGCCCTCGGCCAGCACCACCGAGCCGGTGCGCTCGGCGTGCGCGTTGACCGCGTTCATGATCTCGGCGATCGCGGGGCCGGGGCGCTCCTGCACCAGCCGCAGGTCCAGCTTGACCACGTCGGGGCGCAGCAGCGGCATGAACGCCAGAGACATCGCCTCGGCGCCGACGTCGTCCACCGCGACGCCCCAGCCGACCGAGCGGACCCGCTCGACCGTGCGCAGCAGCTCGGCCGGGCGGGTGGCCAGCGCCCGCTCGGTGATCTCCAGGACCACCCGCAGCCCGCCCGGGGCGGACTGCCCGATGGCGAGCAGGTCCTCCAGGGGCGCGCGGTCGAGCACCTCCGGCTCGACGTTCACGAACAGCGTGAGCGGTGCCTGCAGGCCGGCGTCCAGCGCGCCGGTGAGCGCCGCAGTGCGGCAGGCGGCGTCCAGCTCCGCGAGCCGGCCGGCCTCGCGAGCGGCCGCGAAGAGGGCGTCCGGGCGCTCGAGCGGGCCCTGCGGCCCCCGGGCCAGGGCCTCGTAGGCGACCACGCGGCCGGTGTCGAGCTCGACGATGGGCTGGAAGACGCTGCGCACCGTCCCGTCGCGCAGGACGTCGTCGATGCTCCTCGCGGGAGCGGCAGGAGTGCTGGTCACCTCCTCCCATCGGACGTCGGGACCCCGCGTTGAGCGGGGACGACGGTGGACTCGCCCGATCGGGGGAGGCTCAGGCCGGCAGCGCGATGAGGACGACGGCCGCGCCGGCCGCCGCCAGTCCAGCCGCCTGCGTCGCGACCAGCCGCTCGCGCAGCACGACCTGCGCCAGGACGACGGTGCTCACCGGGTACAGCGAGGCCAGGATGCCGGTGATGGCCAGCTGGCCCTGCTGGGCGGCCAGCAGGAACAGTGCGTTGGCCGTCATGTCCCCGATGCCGCCCAGCACCACCACGGGCAGCACCCCGCGGGGGACCGACAGCGGCCGGGAGGCCAGCCGCGCGACCAGGACCACGGCCAGCAGCGCGACCACGCGCGCGGCCACCAAGGGGCTGAGCTCGGCGGCCTCCCGGGTGCGGTCGAGCAGCACGAAGAACAGGCCGAAGGCCACGCCGGAGGCCAGCGCGGGCAGCAGATCGGCCGGCCGGGCGGTGCGCAGCGAGCCCAGCCCGTCCTCGGCCGCCACGAGGACGACGGCGACCAGGGCCAGCGCGATGCCCACGACCGCCAACGACCCGATCCGCTCGCCGAGCAGGAGGCCGCCGAGCACCGGCAGCGCGGCCGCCGACACCGCGGTCACCGGGGCGACGACGCTCATGACGCCCTCGGCCAGCGCCCGGTAGAACAGGACCAGCCCGGCGGCGCCCGCCAGTCCGGCCGCGGCGCCCCAGGCCAGGTCGGTGCCGGTGGGGTCGCCGCCCAGCCACGGCAGCAGGGCGCTCACCGCGAGGAGCCCGGCGAGCTGGGCGAGGGCCACGACGGCGAACGCGGTGGCCCGGCGGACGGCCAGCCCGCCGCAGAAGTCGGCCGCGCCGTAGACCACCGCGCTGGCCAACGCGAGCAGCCCCGCCATCTCGCCCTCCTCATCCGGCCGCTCGGACGCGCCACCAGCTCGTGCAACACCCAACACGGGACCGGCTTCCACGGCCGGGGCGGGTTGGCGCTCCCGTTGCGCTGTCTGTCCCTCTTCTGGCGAGATCGAGTGATCTCGCACGTCGTGCGCCGCTCGACCGTGCGACATCGCGCGATCTCGCCGAGGGGGTGAAGCCCGGCAGCAGCGCCCGCGCGGCCCCGGGCAGAATGGCCTCCCGTGTCTGGCGCCAACGACCCCTACGACCCCAAGCAGGTCGCCGCCCTCTCACCCGAGGCCCTCGACGCCGCGGTCGCCGAGGCCCAGCGGGCGTTCGCCGGCGCCGGTGACCTCGAGCAACTGGCCGCCGTCCGCCCGGCCCACCTCGGGGACCGCGCGCCGGTGCTGCTGGCCCGCCGCGAGCTCGGCGCCCTGCCGCCGGCCGCCCGCGCCGACGCCGGCAAGCGGGTCAACGCCGCCCGGGTGGCGGTCACCGAGGCCTACGAGGCGCGCAAGGCCGAGCTGGAGGCCGAGCGCGACGCCCGGGTGCTGGCCGAGGAGCGGGTCGACGTCACGCTGCCGTGGGACCGGCTGCCCCGCGGCGCCCGGCACCCGCTGACCACGCTGACCGACCGGATCGCCGACATCTTCGTCGGGATGGGCTACGAGGTCGCCGAGGGCCCCGAGCTCGAGGCCGAGTGGCTGAACTTCGACGCGCTCAACATCGGCCGCGACCACCCGGCGCGCACGATGATGGACACCTTCTTCGTCGCCCCCGAGGACTCCGGCCTGGTGCTGCGCACGCACACCAGCCCGGTGCAGGCGCGCACGATGCTCTCCCGCACCCCACCGATCTACATCGTGGCGCCGGGCCGGGTGTACCGGACCGACGAGCTCGACGCGACCCACCTGCCGGTGTTCCACCAGGTGGAGGGCCTGGCGGTCGACCGCGGGCTGACCATGGCGCACCTGCGCGGCACGCTCGACCACCTCGCCCGTTCACTCTTCGGCGCCGACGCGGTCACCCGCTGGCGGCCGTCGTACTTCCCGTTCACCGAGCCGTCGGCGGAGTTCGACGTGTGGTTCCCCGAGCACCGCGACGGCCCGCGGTGGGTCGAGTGGGGCGGCTGCGGGATGGTCAACCCGCGGGTGCTGGTCGCCTGTGGCATCGACCCGGAGGAGTACTCCGGCTTCGCGTTCGGCATGGGCATCGAGCGGGCCCTGCAGTTCCGCTCCGCCGTCGGCGACATGCGGCACTTCGCCGAGGGCGACACCCGGTTCACCACGGCGTTCGGAGTTGAGCAGTGAGGGTCCCCACCGGCTGGCTGGCCGAGCACGTCGACGTCCCCGCCGGTACTCCCGTCGAGGACCTCGACGCCGCCTTCGTGCGGCTGGGCCTGGAGGTCGAGGACGTCCACCGGCCCGCCGAGGTCACCGGCCCGCTGGTCGTCGGCCGGGTGCTGGAGATCGAGGAGCTGACCGGCTTCAAGAAGCCGATCCGCTACTGCCGGGTGGACGTCGGGGAGGCCGAGCCCCGGGGCATCGTGTGCGGCGCCCGCAACTTCGCCGTCGGGGACGCCGTGGTCGTCGCGCTGCCCGGCGCCGTGCTGCCCGGCGGCTTCGCGATCGCCGCGCGGACGACCTACGACCGCGTCTCCGACGGGATGATCTGCTCGGTCCGCGAGCTGGGCATCGGCGAGGACCACGCCGGCATCCTGGTGCTGGGGGACGACGCCCCCGCCCCGGGCACCCCGGCCGGCCCGGTGGTCGGCCTGGACGACGTGGTCATCGAGCTGGCCATCACCCCCGACCGCGGCTACTGCCTGTCGATGCGCGGCATCGCCCGCGAGATGGGGACCGGCCTGGGCGTCGCGTGGCGTGACCCCGGCGCGCTGACCCCGCCGGCCTGGTCGGGTGAGCCCGCGTGGCAGGTCGCGGTCGAGGACGCCGACCGCTGCGACCGCTTCTCGATGATCGCGCTGGAGGGCCTGGACCCGACCGCGCCGAGCCCCTGGTGGATGCGCCGGCGGCTGGCGCAGACCGGCGTCCGCAGCATCTCGCTGGCCGTCGACGTGACCAACTACGTGATGCTCGAGCTCGGCCAGCCGATGCACGCCTTCGACCGCGACCGGGTGCGCGGGCCGATCGTCGTCCGCCGGGCGCGGGAGGGCGAGCGGCTGACCACGCTGGACGGCGCCGACCGCGCGCTCTCCTCCGACGACCTGCTCATCACCGACGACTCCGGCCCGATCGGGCTGGCCGCGGTCATGGGGGGCGCGTCGACCGAGATCGGCGACGGCACCTCGACCGTGCTGCTGGAGGCGGCGCACTGGGAGCCGACCGGGGTGGCGCGCACCGCCCGCCGGCACCGGCTGCCCAGCGAGGCGGCCAAGCGGTTCGAGCGCGGCGTGGACCCGGAGATGACCGTGGCCGCGCTGGCCCGCGCCGCCGCGCTGCTGGCCGAGTACGGCGGCGCGCGCGTCGTCGGCTGCCTGGTGGACGTCGACACCCGCGGTCCCCGCCCGACGATCGCGCTGGACCCCGCGCGGCCCGGCCGGGTCGCCGGCGTGCCCTACCCTCCGGCGCAGGTCACCGAGCTGCTGACCGCGGTCGGCTGCACGGTCGACGGGGACGGCCAGCTCACGGTCACCCCGCCGACCTGGCGCCCCGACCTCACCGACCCCGCCGACCTGGTCGAGGAGGTCGTGCGGCTGGCCGGCTACGACGACGTCCCCTCGGTGCTGCCCACGGCCCCGCCCGGGCGCGGGCTGACCGAGCGGCAGCGCCGGCGGCGGGCCGTCGGGCGCGCCCTGGCGGAGTTCGGCTACGTCGAGGCGCCGTCGTTCCCCTTCGTCGGGACCGCGGCCCTCGACGCGCTGGGCCTGGCCGAGGACGACCCGCGGCGGCAGGTCGTGCTGGTGCGCAACCCGCTGTCGGAGGAGGAGCCGGCGCTGCGGACGACGCTGCTGCCGGGGCTGCTCGCCGCGCTGGCGCGCAACCTGTCCCGCGGCATCCGGGACGTGGCGCTCTTCGAGCACGGCGCGGTCTTCCCCGGCGGGGAGCGGTCGGCGGCTCCGCTGCCCGGCGTCGACCGGCGTCCGGACGACGAGACGCTGGCCGCGCTGCTGGGCGCGGTGCCGGAGCAACCGTGGCACGTCGCCGTCGCGCTGGCCGGCGACCGAGAGCCGCGCGGCTGGTGGGGTTCCGGCCGGCCGGCCGTCTGGGCCGACGCCGTCCAGGCCGCGTGCCGGGTCGCCGAGGCCGCGGGCGTCGAGCTGACCGTGCGCGCGGGGGAGCGGGCGCCGTGGCACCCGGGCCGCTGCGCGGAGCTGCTGGTCGCCGGGCGCGTGGTGGGGCACGCCGGCGAGCTGCACCCGCGGGTGTGCGCGGCCCTCGACCTCCCGGCCCGGACCGCGGTGATGGAGCTGGACGTCGACGCGCTGCCGCCGGCGTCGGTGCCGGTGGGACCGCACCTGTCGAGCTTCCCGCCCGTCTTCGTCGACCTGGCCTTCGTGCTGGACGAGGCGGTGCCGGCCGCGGCGGTCGAGGAGTCGATCCGCGAGGCGGCCGGCGACCTGCTCGAGGCGGTGCGGCTGTTCGACGTCTACACCGGGCCGCAGCTGAGTGAGGGGCGCAGGTCGCTGGCCTGGTCGCTGACCCTGCGGGCGCCGGACCGGACGCTGT
The DNA here is from genome assembly GCF_053502545.1 of Geodermatophilus sp. URMC 65. Classification (NCBI taxonomy): domain Bacteria; kingdom Bacillati; phylum Actinomycetota; class Actinomycetes; order Geodermatophilales; family Geodermatophilaceae; genus Geodermatophilus; species Geodermatophilus sp. URMC 65. The sequence continues at coordinate 17,339 of NZ_CP199954.1, read as the reverse complement.
CCGGCGAGGAGGCCGCCGAGGTGCGGCAGCGCGTGGTGGCCTCCGTCGAGCAGGCGCTGCAGGCAGAGCTCCGTGGCTGAAGGACCCCGTCCTCCCCGTGAAGGGCCCCGCTACCCCCCACCACTCGCAGACTCGCGGCGGGACCCTGCAGGGGGGCCGATCGAGGCTCGGGGCGGGACCCGGGACGGGGCCGCAGCACTCACCGGCCAGGTCGCGCTGGTCACCGGCGCGTCGAGCGGCATCGGCCGGCACCTCGTCGAGGGGCTGGCCGCCCGGGGCATGGCCGTGGCCGGGTTGGCGCGCAACGGCGAGCGGCTGGCGGCGGCGATGGCCGAGGTCGCGGAGTCGACCGGCGCCCGCACGCTGGCCGTGCCCGCCGACGTCACCGACCGAGCGGCGGTCGACCAAGCGGTCACACGGGTGCGGGAGGAGCTCGGCCCGGTCGACCTGCTGGTCAACAACGCCGGGGTCATCGACGTGGCCGAGGAGCCGCTGTGGGAGGCCGACCCCGACCAGTGGTGGTCGGTCGTGGAGAGCCACGTCCGCGGCGCGTTCCTGCTCGCCCGCTCCGTCGTCCCGTGGATGGTGCTGCGCAACCGCGGCCGCGTCGTCGACCTCGCCAGCGGGATGAGCGTGCGCGCCCGCCCGGAGTACTCGGCGTACTCGGTGGCCAAGACCGGCTTGATGCGGATGACCGAGGCGCTGGCCGGCGCGCTCGAGGGCCTGGACGTGCGCGTGTTCGACGTGGCGCCCGGGGTCGTCGACACCCCGATGACCCGCGCGATGCCGATGTGGCGTGGCTTCACCGACTGGACGCCACCGGAGCGCGTCGTCGAGCTGGTCGCCGCTGTCGCCGCCGGGGACCTCGACCAGTGGTCCGGCCGGTTCCTGCGGGCGGGCGCCGACGACCTCGCCGTCCTGCGAGCCACCACGCCGGAGGACGCCGCCCGGCAGCTGCGGCTGCGGCCCTACGGGGACGGCGACCCGCTCGGCTGACCTCTCGCGCCGGTCAGACGACCGTGGCCAGCGCCCGCGGTGCGATGTCGACGGCGACCGGGGTGTCGGCGTCCAGCTCCACCAGCTCGCCGTCCAGCTGCAGCGGCATGGGGGCGAGCGCCGTGAACGCGTAGTGGGTGGCACTCGGTTGCGGGCCGAGCCCGCGGGTCGCCGCCCTGATGAGCGTCCCCAGGACCCGGAGCTTGCCGGTGCGCCGCTGCGTGATGACCTCGAACCGGCCGTCGTCGGGGCGGCCGCCCTCACTGAGGGTCGCGTACTTGGCCATCTCGTCGATGTTGGCGAAGACCAGGCTGTCGATCGTGCGCCGTCTGCCGTCCTCGAGCTCGATCGGGAACGGCCGAAAACGGGAGAAGGAGCGCACCACGGTCACGATCTCCCGCCACGACCCCTTCCCGCCCTCCTCCAGGTCGACGGCGACGACGGGGGTCAGGCCGACGCCGATGTAGGAGTGCGCGTACCGGACCTGCGCGGCGGTTCCGCTGCCGATGGTCAGCCGGAGCAGGTCGATCCGCCGGACCTCACCGGCCACGATCGCGTCGGCCAGCGGTCGCTCCCGCGTCACCCGACGGTGGTCGTTGGCGTTGCCGGCGGCCCGCACCGCGCACACGGCCTCGCTGTCCCCGGCCTGCATGACGCCGTCGACGACCTCGTTGTACCCGCCGTCGCCGCTCACCGAGACCAGCAGCGGACGCCCGGAACCGGCCGCCTCCCTCGCCAGGTCACGGGCGTGTCCCGCGTACCGGGTGGGGCACAGCTCCACCGGCACGGTCGGCAGCCGCCGGGCCAGCTCGGCGCGCAGCTCCCCCGCGGACCGGGGAGCGTCGCCGGTGCTGTTCGGGTTGAAGATGATCACGATCCGGTCGAACGAACTCACGTCGAGGCTCCTCGGTCGGGCGGCGCCCGTTCGACGAGGGGCCATGCCCCGAACGCGCTCCCAGTACGCGTGGCCCGACGCCGACCTGGAGGTCGTCAGCGCACGCTCGGCCCTTGCCCCGCACTGTGGGCAGGGGCTGACTCCCTGGGAACGTGCCCGCCCCCACCCCTCGTGAACAGTCATGCATGGCCGTGTATGGTCATGCATCATGAGCGAGACGCGGACGTGGACGGTCGGGGTCACCGGCGCCACCGGGTATGCCGGGGGTGAGGTGTGCCGGCTGCTGGCCGGGCACCCGTCCCTGCGGCTGGCCGGGGTGCACGCCAACTCGAGCGCCGGGCGGCGTCTGGGTGAGCTGCAGCCGCACCTGCTGCCCTTCGCCGAGCTGGAGGTGCGGCCCAGCGGCGCGGAGGACCTCACCGGCTACGACGTGGTGGTCCTCGCCCTGCCGCACGGGGAGTCCGCGACGATCGCCGCGCGGCTGCCCGAGGGCACCCTGGTCATCGACTGCGGCGCCGACCACCGGCTGAACGACCCGGCCGCGTGGGCGCGGTGGTACGGCAGCGAGCACGCCGGTACCTGGCCCTACGGGCTGCCCGAGCTGCCCGGTCAGCGCGCGCGGCTGGCCGGCGCGCGGCGGATCGCGGTGCCCGGCTGCTATCCGACCTCGGTCACCCTGGCGCTGGCGCCGGCGCTGGCCGCCGGGCTGGTGCAGCCCGAGGTCGTGGTCGTCGCGGCGTCGGGGACCTCGGGGGCGGGGAAGTCGGTGAAGCCGCACCTGCTGGGCAGCGAGGTGCTGGGCTCGGTGAGCGCCTACGGGGTGGGTGGGGTGCACCGGCACACGCCGGAGATGGTGCAGAACCTCACCCAGGTCGCCGGCGCGCCGGTGCGGGTGAGTTTCACGCCGACGCTGGTGCCGATGAGCCGGGGCATCCTGGCGACCTGCTCGGCGCCGCTGGCCGCCGGGGTGGACGAGGCGGCGGTGCGGGCGGGGTATGAGAAGGCCTACGGCGACGAGCCGTTCGTGCACCTGCTGCCCGAGGGGCAGTGGCCGACCACGGCGCAGGTGCTGGGGGCGAACACCGTGGCGCTGCAGCTGGCGGTGGACCCCGACGCCGGGCGGCTGGTGGTGGTGGCGGCGGTGGACAACCTGACCAAGGGCACCGGGGGTGCGGCGATCCAGTGCGCCAACCTGGCCCTGGGTCTGCCCGAGACCACCGGCCTGCCCGTGGTGGGGGTGGCCCCGTGAACCCACTCCACGAGGACGCTCCGCTGGCGCTCCACGTCCCCGCGGGGGTCGCGCCGTGAGCACGACAGCCCCGAAGGGCTTCTCCGCGGCGGGTGTCGCGGCCGGGCTGAAGTCCAGTGGCGACCTCGACGTCGCCGTCGTCCTCAACCACGGTCCGGACGACGCGGCCGCGGCGGTGTTCACCACCAACCGCTTCCCGGCGGCGCCGGTGCTGTGGAGCCGGCAGGTGCTGGCCGGCGAGCGGGCGCGCGCGGTGGTGCTCAACTCCGGCGGGGCCAACGCCTGCACCGGGCCCGAGGGTTTCGGTGACACCCACGCCACCGCCGAGCACGCCGCCGCCGAGCTGGGCCTCGGGGCGATCGACGTGGCGGTCTGCAGCACCGGGCTGATCGGCGTCCGGCTGCCGATGGACCGGCTCACCGCCGGGGTCACCGCCGCGGTCAAGGCGCTGTCGGAGGACGGCGGGCCGGACGCCGCCCGGGCGATCATGACCACCGACAGCGTCCCCAAGACGACCGTGCAGGCCCGCGACGGCTGGACCGTCGGCGGGATGGCCAAGGGCGCCGGCATGCTGGCGCCCAGCCTGGCCACGATGCTGGTCGTGCTGACCACCGACGCGGTGGTCGACGCCGGCGTCCTGCAGACGGCGCTGAAGCGGGCGACCAGCGTGAGCGTGGAGCGGGTGGACTCCGATGGCTGCCTGTCCACCAACGACACGGTGATCGTGCTGGCCAACGGCGCCAGCGGCATCACGCCCAGCGGCGCAGAGTTCACCGAGGCGCTGACCGCCGCGGCGACCGACCTGGCGATGCAGCTGCTGGCCGACGCCGAGGGCTCCACCAAGGACATCGCGATCACCGTGCGGGGCGCGGCCAGCGTCACCGACGCGCTGACCGCGGGCCGGGCGTGTGCGCGCAACAACCTGCTCAAGACCGCGCTGTTCGGCAACGACCCCAACTGGGGGCGGGTGCTGGCCGCGATCGGCACCACCGATGCCGCTTTCGAGCCCGACCGGGTGGACGTGACGATCAACGGCGTCACCGTCTGCCGGGGCGGGGCGATCGGCGACCCGCGGGAGGGCGTGGACCTCACCGGCCGGGCGATCGCCATCGACGTCGACCTGAACGCCGGTGGCGAGCAGGCCACCATCTGGACCAACGACCTGTCCATCGCCTACGTCCACGAGAACTCGGCGTACTCCACATGACCGACCTGGCAGCACCCGAGCCCGAGCCGCACGTGACCACCACGCACGACCCGGCCGCCCAGGACCCCACCCCGCCCGACGTCCGGATCGACGAGGCGCCGCCCACGGTGCCCGCCGTCCGCAAGCGCATCGGCACCAGCCGGGTCATGCGCACCTACGACCCCGAGGGTGACGCCCGCAAGGTCGCCGTGCTGACCGGGGCGCTGCCGTGGCTCAAGGAGTTCCACGGCAACGTCGTGGTCATCAAGTACGGCGGCCACGCGATGGTCGACGAGGAGTGCCGCCGGGCCTTCGCCGAGGACATGGTCTTCCTGCGGACCTGCGGCATCCTGCCCGTGGTGGTGCACGGCGGCGGCCCGCAGATCACCGAGATGCTCGGCCGGCTGGGCATCCAGAGCGAGTTCCGCGGTGGGCTGCGGGTGACCACCGAGGAGACGATCGAGGTCGTCCGCATGGTCCTCACCGGCCAGGTGACCCCCGAGGTGGTGGGGTTGATCAACGAGCACGGCCCGCTGGCCGTGGGCCTGTCCGGTGAGGACGGCGGGCTGTTCACCGCCGAGCGCACCGCCGCGGTGGTGGACGGCGAACCGGTGGACGTCGGCCTGGTCGGCGACGTCGTCGCGGTCGACCCAGGCCCCGTCCGGGCGCTGCTGGAGTCCGGGCACATCCCGGTCATCGCCACCGTCGCGCCCGACGAGCACGGCGTGGTGCACAACGTCAACGCCGACACCGCCGCCGCGGCGGTCGCGGTTGCGCTCGGTGCGGTGAAGCTCGTCGTCCTGACCGACGTGGAGGGGCTCTACGCGGACTGGCCCGACCGCGACTCGCTGGTGCAGCAGATCGACGCCGGCGAGCTCGCCGAGATCCTGCCCACGCTGGACTCGGGCATGGTGCCGAAGATGGCCGCGTGCCTGCGGGCGGTCGAGGGCGGGGTGAAGCGGGCGACCGTCGTCGACGGGCGCACCCCGCACGCCCTGCTGCTGGAGATGTTCACGACCGAGGGCACCGGGACCATGGTGGTCCCGGCCCGCACCGTTCCCGGGGAGGAGCCGGCATGACCCGCACGGAGGAGCTGGCCGTCCGTTGGTCGGCGGTGATGATGCACAACTACCGCACCCCGCCGGTGGCGCTGGTCCGCGGCGCCGGGGCCACGGTGTGGGACGTCGACGGCCGCGCCTACACCGACCTGCTCGGCGGCATCGCCACCACCATCCTCGGCCACGCCCACCCGCGGGTCGTCGAGGCGATCACCCGCCAGGCGCAGACCCTCGGCCACGTGTCGAACCTGGCCATGCACGAGCCCGGTGTCCTGCTCGCCGAGCGGCTGATCGAGCTGGCCGGCCGGCCCGGGCGGGTGTTCTTCTGCAACTCCGGCGCCGAGGCCAACGAGGCCGCCTTCAAGATCAGCCGGCTGACCGGCCGGCCCGAGGTGGTCACCGCCGAGGGCGCCTTCCACGGCCGCACCATGGGCGCACTCGCGCTGACCGGCCAGCCGAGCAAGGCCGACGCCTTCGCCCCGCTGCCCGGCGGCGTCCGGTACGTCCCCTACGGCGACCCCGACGCGCTGGCCGCCACCGTGACCGGGCAGACGGCGATGGTGCTGCTGGAGCCGATGCTGGGGGAGGGCGGCGTGCTGCCGGCCCCGCCGGGCTACCTCGCCGCCGCGGCGCGCACGGCCGGCGACGCCGGCGCGCTGTTCGCCGTCGACGAGGTGCAGACCGGCACCGGCCGCACCGGCCACTGGTTCGCCTCCCAGGCCGACGGCGTGGCCCCCGACGTGATCACCCTGGCCAAGGCGATCGGCGGCGGGCTGCCGCTCGGCGCCACGCTCGCCTTCGGCGACGCCGCGGAGCTCATGACCGCTGGCTCGCACGGGTCCACCTTCGGCGGCAACCCGATCGCCGCGGCCGCCGCGCTCGCCGTGCTGGACACCATCCGCGAGGAGGGGCTGCTGGAGCGGGCCAAGGCGCTGGAGCAGCGGTTCACCGCCGGCATCGAAGGCCTGGCCCACACCGCCGTGGCCGGGGTGCGCGGGCGGGGCGCGCTGCTCGGCGTCGTCCTCACCGCGCCGGTCGCCGCCGCGCTGGAGACGCACCTGCGCGAGGCCGGCTTCCTCGCCAACGCCGTCGCCCCCGACGTGCTGCGGCTGGCGCCGTCCCTGGTGCTCAGCGACGCGCAGGTCGACGCCTTCGTCGCCGCCCTCCCGGCCGCCCTCGACGTGTCGGTGCAGCAGTGACCCGCCACCTCCTCCGGGACGATGACCTCTCACCCGCCGAGCAGGCCGAGGTGCTGGCCCTGGCCGCGGAGCTCAAGCGCACCCGGCACACCGAGGCCGCGCCCACCCCGCTGCGGGCCCCCAACGGGGTGCCGCGCGCGGTGGCGGTGCTGTTCGACAAGCCCTCCACCCGCACCCGGGTGAGCTTCGCCGTCGGCGTCGCCGAGCTCGGCGGGTACCCGCTGGTCGTCGACGCGGCTACCAGCCAGCTCGGCCGCGGCGAGCCGGTCGAGGACACCACCCGCGTGTTCGACCGGCAGGTCGCCGCGATCGTCTGGCGCACCTCCGGCCAGGACCGCATCGAGGCGATGGCCGCGGTCAGCGGGGTGCCGGTGGTCAACGCGCTCACCGACGAGTTCCACCCCTGCCAGGTCCTCGCCGACCTGCAGACCGTCGCCGAGCGCAAGGGCACCCTCGCCGGGCTGACCCTGGGCTACCTGGGCGACGGCGCCAACAACATGGCGCACTCGTACCTGCTCGGCGGCGCCACGGCCGGCCTGCACGTGCGGATCGGCTCGCCGGCGTCCTTCCAGCCCGACCCCTCGGTCGTGAAGCGCGCCGAGGAGATCGCCGCGGAGACCGGCGGCTCGGTGCACTGGACCGACGACGCCGCGGCCGCCGCCGACGGCGCCGACGTCCTCGTCACCGACACCTGGGTGTCGATGGGCCGGGAGGACGAGTACGACGCCCGGGTCGCGCCGTTCCTGCCCTACGCGGTGGACGACGCCGCGCTGGCCCGGGCCGCCGACGACGCCGTCGTCCTGCACTGCCTACCGGCCTACCGCGGCAAGGAGATCGCCGCGTCGGTGATCGACGGCCCGCAGAGCGCGGTGTGGGACGAGGCGGAGAACCGGCTGCACGCGCAGAAGGCGATCCTCATCTGGCTCCTGGAGAGGAGTCGATGACGACCGCCCTGACCCGCTCGGCCCGGCAGGCGCGCATCCGCGAGCTCATCGAGGCCCAGCCGGTCACCTCGCAGACCCAGCTGGCCGCGCTGCTCGCCGGCTCGGGCATCGAGGTCACCCAGGCCACGCTCTCCCGCGACCTGGAGGAGCTGGGCGCGGTCAAGCTGCGCGGGTCCGACGGCGCCCCGGCGTCCTACGTCCTGCCGCCGGAGAACGCCCCGCTGCGCCCCGCGCAGGCCGCGCCCGCCCGGCTCACCCGGCTGCTGGGCGACCTGCTGACCTCCGCCGAGGGCAGCGCCAACCTGGCCGTCGTGCGCACACCGCCGGGGGCGGCGCAGTTCCTCGCCTCGGCGCTGGACAAGGTCGGTCTCCCCGACGTCCTGGGCACGATTGCGGGGGACGACACTCTGCTGGTCGTCTCCCGCCGTCCCGACGGCGGGGCCGCCCTCGCCGACCGGCTGCGGGCGATGGCCGAGCGCGCCCCGGCCCCGACGACCGCACCCGAGACCGACCTGGAGGACCCCGCACCGTGAGCCCGGCCGACCCCGCCGCCGCACCTGGTACCACCCGGCTCTGGGGCGGTCGCTTCGGCGGCGGAGGACCATCGGACGCCCTGACTGCGTTGTCCAGGTCGACCCACTTCGACTGGAGGCTGGCGCCCTTCGACCTGGCCGGCTCCCGGGCGCACGCCCGCGTGCTGCACCGGGCCGGGCTGCTCACCGACGGCGAGCTCGAGCAGATGCTCGGCGCGCTGCACGAGCTCTCCGCCGAGGTGGCGGCCGGCACGTTCACCGCCGTCGAGTCCGACGAGGACGTGCACGAGGCCCTGGAGCGCGGTCTCACCGAGAAGCTCGGCACGCTCGGCGGCAAGCTGCGCGCCGGCCGCAGCCGCAACGACCAGATCGCCACGGACCTGCGGCTGTACCTGCGCCACTCCGTCCGGGCGCTGGTGGGCGAGCTCTCCTCCCTCGAGTACGCGCTGGTCGGCCTGGCCGAGCGCTACCAGGACGTGCCGGCTCCCGGCATGACGCACCTGCAGCACGCCCAGCCGGTGCTCATCGCCCACCAGCTGCTCGCCCACGCCCACGCCATCGCCCGGGACGTCGACCGGCTGCGGGACTGGGACCGCCGCACCGCCGTCAGCCCTTACGGCTCCGGCGCGCTGGCCGGCTCGTCGCTGCCGCTGGACCCCGACGCCGTCGCCGCCGAGCTCGGCTTCGACCGCGCCTCGGACAACTCGATCGACGGCGTCAGCGACCGCGACTTCGCCGCCGAGTTCTGCTTCTGCGCGGCGATGGTCGGCGTCCACCTCTCCCGGCTGGGCGAGGAGGTCGTCCTCTGGACGTCGACAGAGTTCGGCTGGGCCCGGCTCCACGACGCCTGGGCCACCGGGTCGTCGATCATGCCGCAGAAGAAGAACCCCGACATCGCCGAGCTGGCCCGCGGCAAGTCCGGCCGGTTCGTCGGCAACCTGACCGGCCTGCTCACCATGCTCAAGGGCCTGCCGCTGGCCTACGACCGGGACCTGCAGGAGGACAAGGAGCCGGTCTTCGACTCCATGGAACAGCTGCTCCTGCTGCTGCCCGCGGTCACCGGGATGGTCGCGACCCTCACGCTGCGCCCCGAGGTGCTGGAGGCCGCCGCGCCGCAGGGCTTCGCGCTGGCCACCGACGTCGCCGAGTGGCTGGTCCGCCAGGGGGTGCCGTTCCGCTCGGCGCACGAGATCTCCGGGGAGATGGTCGCGTTCTGCGAGCAGGCCGGTCTCGAGCTCGACCAGCTCGACGACGACCAGCTCGCCGGCATCGACGAGCGGCTCACCCCCGAGGTGCGGTCGGTGCTCTCCGTGCCGGGCGCGCTGGCGGCCCGCAGTGCCCGCGGGGGGACGGCGCCGGAGCGGGTCGCCGGCCAGGTCGCCGCGCTCACGGGGCTTGCGGCCGAGCACGCGCACTGGGCGTCGGCCTCACCCGTGGCGGCGGCGCTCTGAGCGACCTCGAGCCCGGGCCGCTGCTGACGCCCACCGAACTGCTCGGCCCGCCGGACGTCGTGGCGCCGACCCTGCTCGGCTGCTGGGTGGTCACCGACCGCCCCGCCGGCCGGGTCGCACTCCGGCTGACCGAGGTCGAGGCCTACGCCGGCGACGGCACCGACCCGGCCGCGCACTCCCACCGCGGGCCCACGCCGCGGGCGGCGGTCATGTTCGGCCCGCCCGGGCGGCTCTACGTCTACTTCAGCTACGGCGTGCACTGGTGCGCCAACGTCGTCGTGGGTGCCGAGGGCCAGGGTTCGGCGGTGCTGCTGCGTGCCGGGGACGTCGTGGTGGGGGAGGAGCTCGCCGCCTCCCGCCGTCCCTCCGCGCGCAGGCCCCGCGACCTCGCCCGCGGTCCCGCCCGGCTGACCCAGGCCCTCGCCATCGGCCCCGACGACAAGGACGCCGATCTGCTCGACCCGTCGTCCTCCGTGCGGCTGCACCGGGCCGAACCGCCGGCCGACGTCTCGGCCGGGCCGCGCGTCGGGATCAGCGTGGCCACCGAGCTGCCGTGGCGGTACTGGGAGAGCGGGGCGGCGTCGGTCAGCACCTTCCGCCCGGGCGGCAAGCCCCGCCGCCGCGCCGGCCGGACGAGCTGATCAGGCAGGATTGGGACCGTGACCGACGTGATCGACGAGCTGCACCGCCGCGGGCTGATCGCCCAGGGCACCGACGAGGAGGCGCTGCGCAAGCACCTCGCCGACGGCCCGGTCACCTACTACTGCGGCTTCGACCCGACGGCGGAGAGCCTGCACGTCGGGCACCTGATCCAGTTCATGGTCCTGCGGGCCCTGCAGCGGGCCGGGCACCAGCCGATCGTGCTGGTGGGCGGGGCCACCGGGCTGATCGGGGACCCGCGACCGACGTCCGAGCGCGTGCTCAACGACCCCGCGACGGTCGCCGGCTGGGTGGACCGGATCCGACGCCGGGTCGCGCCCTTCCTCGACCGGCCGGCCGCCGAGCAGGGGCTGCGGGCGCCGGTCTACGTCGACAACCTGGACTGGACCGCCCCGCTGTCGGCGATCGACTTCCTCCGCGAGCTGGGGAAGCACTTCCGGGTCAACCGGATGCTGGCCAAGGAGGCGGTATCGGCCCGCCTCAACAGCGATGCCGGGATCAGCTACACGGAGTTCAGCTACCAGATCCTGCAGGCCAACGACTTCCGCGAGCTGTTTCTCCGGCATGGTTGCACGTTGCAGACCGGTGGCTCCGACCAGTGGGGGAACATCACCGCCGGCGTCGACCTGGTCCGCCGGACCGAGGGCGCGGCGGCACACGCCCTGTCGACCCCGCTGATCACCACCGCCGACGGCCGGAAGATCGGGAAGACCGAGGGCGCCACCATCTGGCTGGACCCCGAGCTGACGAGCCCGTACGCGTTCTTCCAGTACTGGCTCAACATCGACGACGTCGACGCCCGCGCCTGGCTGCCGTTGTTCTCCGAGCGGCCCGCCGAGGAGGTGGCCGCGCTGATCGTCGAGTCCGAGCAACGCCCCTCCTCCCGGGCGCCCCAGCGGGCCCTGGCCGAGGAGCTCACCCGCCTGGTGCACGGCGAGGACGAGCTGCGCCAGGCCGAGGCCGCCGGCCGGGCGCTGTTCGGCCGCGACGACCTCACCGCCCTGGGTTCGGAGACCCTGGGCGCCGCCCTGCGGGAGGCCGGCAGCATCACCGTCGACGAGGGGACGCCGACCGTCGCCGCCCTGCTCCAGCGGACCGGGCTCGTCAGCAGTCTCTCCGAGGCCCGGCGCACGGTGAAGGAGGGCGGCGCGTACCTGAACAACGAGCGCGTCACCGACGCCGACGCCGTGCCGGGGGAGTCCGACTGGCTGCCCGGGGGCTGGCTGGTGCTGCGCCGCGGCAAGCGCTCGGTGGCCGGGGTCCAGCGCGCCTGAGACGTGTGAACGGCGTGTGACGACCCCATTCCGGACAGGTGTCGCGGGTCACCACGCTGCGGTTTGACAGCCCGGACGACACCCACGTAACTTCCTCTCTGCGCCCGGCGAGACCGGAGCGGGACGGGGACCGAGTCACCGCCCGCGGGTCGGACCAGGCGCCGCCAACCCAGCAACTGAGCGGGCCCCGGAACACAGCTCGGGGTACGCTGGTTGCACTGGGTATCGCCGCTCCGAGCGTCGAGTGCAGGTCCTTGACCCGCCGCTTGACGCGGACGGAGAGCGGCGTAACGTGGAACAGCCGCCGCGATCGAAGGCCCAGCTGGCCGGGTGTCGCGAGCGTCCGCTCCTTGAGAACTCAACAGCGTGCCGAAAGTCAGTGCCATGTATGTGACCCCTTTGTGGGTTTCTTTGGGTTGATTGACATCAAGAGCGTCCAGTTCTTGGTTCTCGGCCTGGTATCAAGTTCATCTACGGAGAGTTTGATCCTGGCTCAGGACGAACGCTGGCGGCGTGCTTAACACATGCAAGTCGAACGGGGCTCATCGCTTCGGTGGTGGGTTCAGTGGCGAACGGGTGAGTAACACGTGGGCAACCTGCCCCCGGCTCTGGGATAACTCCAAGAAATTGGGGCTAATACCGGATGTGACCGCTGGCCGCATGGTCTGGTGGTGGAAAGGGTTTCCGGCTGGGGATGGGCCCGCGGCCTATCAGCTTGTTGGTGGGGTAGTGGCCTACCAAGGCGACGACGGGTAGCCGGCCTGAGAGGGTGACCGGCCACACTGGGACTGAGACACGGCCCAGACTCCTACGGGAGGCAGCAGTGGGGAATATTGCGCAATGGGCGGAAGCCTGACGCAGCGACGCCGCGTGGGGGATGACGGCCTTCGGGTTGTAAACCTCTTTCAGCAGGGACGAAGCCGTGAGGTGACGGTACCTGCAGAAGAAGCACCGGCCAACTACGTGCCAGCAGCCGCGGTAATACGTAGGGTGCAAGCGTTGTCCGGAATTATTGGGCGTAAAGAGCTCGTAGGCGGTTGGTCGCGTCGGCTGTGAAAACCCGGAGCTCAACTCCGGGCCTGCAGTCGATACGGGCCGACTTGAGTGTTGCAGGGGAGACTGGAATTCCTGGTGTAGCGGTGAAATGCGCAGATATCAGGAGGAACACCGGTGGCGAAGGCGGGTCTCTGGGCAACAACTGACGCTGAGGAGCGAAAGCGTGGGGAGCGAACAGGATTAGATACCCTGGTAGTCCACGCCGTAAACGTTGGGCGCTAGGTGTGGGGGCCATTCCACGGTCTCCGTGCCGCAGCTAACGCATTAAGCGCCCCGCCTGGGGAGTACGGCCGCAAGGCTAAAACTCAAAGGAATTGACGGGGGCCCGCACAAGCGGCGGAGCATGTTGCTTAATTCGATGCAACGCGAAGAACCTTACCTAGGCTTGACATGCACGGAAATCCCGCAGAGATGTGGGGTCCGTAAGGGCCGTGCACAGGTGGTGCATGGTTGTCGTCAGCTCGTGTCGTGAGATGTTGGGTTAAGTCCCGCAACGAGCGCAACCCTCGTTCCATGTTGCCAGCGGATAATGCCGGGGACTCATGGGAGACTGCCGGGGTCAACTCGGAGGAAGGTGGGGATGACGTCAAATCATCATGCCCCTTATGTCTAGGGCTGCAAACATGCTACAATGGCCGGTACAAAGGGCTGCGATACCGCGAGGTGGAGCGAATCCCAAAAAGCCGGTCTCAGTTCGGATTGGGGTCTGCAACTCGACCCCATGAAGTTGGAGTCGCTAGTAATCGCAGATCAGCAACGCTGCGGTGAATACGTTCCCGGGCCTTGTACACACCGCCCGTCACGTCACGAAAGTCGGTAACGCCCGAAGCCGGTGGCCCAACCCCTGGTGGGAGGGAGCCGTCGAAGGCGGGATCGGCGATTGGGACGAAGTCGTAACAAGGTAGCCGTACCGGAAGGTGCGGCTGGATCACCTCCTTTCTAAGGAGCACTGGCCGCCACATGCGTGTGGTGGTCCAGAGCCGCGCCCAGCACGTGATGGCGCCCCGGTTGTGGGGTGCCGCGGGTTGTTGGGGTGGTGCTCGAGGGTGGAACGCTGACCAGTTCGGCCGCCGGCCGCTGCCGGCTCTCAGTACGGCGCCGCGTCCCCTCGGGGGCGGGGTGCGGGGAACGGAGTCGGTGGTGGGTGGTGGTGGTAGGCACGCTGTTGGGTCCTGAGGGAGCGGACCCTGCGGGGTGGACGGAGGACCGTCTGCCCGGCGGGGGTCGGTTTCTTCGGTCGGGGCCGTCCGGGTCCTCGTACCACCCGCCGTGTCCTTTCCCGTCGGGGGAGGGGTGGGGTGGGGTTCGGCGGGGCGGGTCCGGATGGTGGCCGGTTGGTCGTTGAGAACTGCACAGTGGACGCGAGCATCTTCTTTGATTGCAGGCCCGCGCAGCGCTGCCCTCGTCGGAGGGCGGTGGTGGGTGGGGTTTGTTGTAGTTGTGTGGCCAAGTTGTTAAGGGCACACGGTGGATGCCTGGGCACCAGGAGCCGATGAAGGACGTAGGAGGCTGCGATAAGCCTCGGGGAGCTGCCAACCGAGCGTTGATCCGAGGATGTCCGAATGGGGGAACCCCGCACCAGTCATGTGGTGTGACCCGCGCCTGAACACATAGGGCGTGTGGAGGGAACGTGGGGAAGTGAAACATCTCAGTACCCACAGGAAGAGAAAACAACCGTGATTCCGTGAGTAGTGGCGAGCGAAAGCGGAGGAGGCTAAACCGTTTCCATGTGATACCCGGCAGGGGTTGTGGGGACGGGGTCGTGGGACCGTTCTGCACGTGCTGCCGCGCGTGCGGGGAGTGAGAAAGTGTGGTCGTTAGTGGAAGGCCTCTGGAAGGGGTCGCCGCAGAGGGTGAGAGCCCCGTACACGAAAACGCCGCACCTCCCGAACGTGTTTCCCAAGTAGCACCGAGCCCGTGGAATTCGGTGTGAATCCGGCGGGACCACCCGCTAAGCCTGAATACTCCCTGGTGACCGATAGCGGACGAGTACCGTGAGGGAAAGGTGAAAAGTACCCCGGGAGGGGAGTGAAATAGTACCTGAAACCGTGTGCCTACAAGCCGTGAGAGCCGTGCTGCCGCACCTCGTGTGCGGGCGGTGATTGCGTGCCTTTTGAAGAATGAGCCTGCGAGTTAGTGGTACGTGGCGAGGTTAACCCGTGGGGGGTAGCCGTAGCGAAAGCGAGTCCGAACAGGGCGATTCTAGTCGCGTGCTCTAGACCCGAAGCCGAGTGATCTACCCATGGCCAGGTTGAAGCGCGGGTAAGACCGCGTGGAGGACCGAACCCACCAGGGTTGAAAACCTGGGGGATGAGCTGTGGGTAGGGGTGAAAGGCCAATCAAACTCGGTGATAGCTGGTTCTCCCCGAAATGCATTTAGGTGCAGCGTCGCGTGTTTCTTGCCGGAGGTAGAGCACTGGATGGCCGATGGGCCCCACAAGGTTACTGACGTCAACCAAACTCCGAATGCCGGTAAGTGAGAGCGCGGCAGTGAGACTGCGGGCGATAAGGTTCGTAGTCGAGAGGGAAACAGCCCAGATCATCGGCTAAGGCCCCTAAGCGTGTGCTAAGTGGAAAAGGATGTGGGATCGCAGAGACAACCAGGAGGTTGGCTTAGAAGCAGCCATCCTTGAAAGAGTGCGTAATAGCTCACTGGTCAAGTGGTTCCGCGCCGACAATGTAGCGGGGCTCAAGCACACCGCCGAAGCCGTGGCACTCACACGACAGCCCGCCGTCAGATTTCGGTCTGCCGGCCAGGTGTGTGGGTGGGTAGGGGAGCGTCGTGTGGCGGGTGAAGCGGCGGAGGAATCCAGCCGTGGACGCCACGCGAGTGAGAATGCAGGCATGAGTAGCGAGAGGGGAGTGAGAACCTCCCCCGCCGGAAGACCAAGGGTTCCTGGGCCAGGCTAATCCGCCCAGGGTGAGT
This sequence comes from Geodermatophilus sp. URMC 65, assembly GCF_053502545.1. Classification (NCBI taxonomy): domain Bacteria; kingdom Bacillati; phylum Actinomycetota; class Actinomycetes; order Geodermatophilales; family Geodermatophilaceae; genus Geodermatophilus; species Geodermatophilus sp. URMC 65. The sequence goes on along the minus strand of NZ_CP199954.1, from coordinate 1,912 downwards.
CGGGACCTAAGGCGAGGCCGACAGGCGTAGTCGATGGACAACGGGTTGATATTCCCGTACCCGCGAAGGAACGCCCATGCTGAACCCAGTGATGCTGACCGCCCGACGCCGGCCGATCCACTTGTGGAGAGGTCGGTCGAGCGCGGGACCCGAGCTGGTAGTAGGCAAGCGATGGGGTGACGCAGGAAGGTAGTCCTACCGGTGAGTGGTAGTACCGGTGCAAGGGTGTGGCCCGTGCCATAGGCAAATCCGTGGCGCACGAGGGTGAGGCCTGACGCATAGCCGATTGCGGTGAATGGGATGATCCTATGCTGCCGAGAAAAGCCTCTAGCGAGTTCCGAGCGGCCCGTACCCCAAACCAACTCAGGTGGTCAGGTAGAGAATACCGAGGCGATCGAGCGAACTGTGGTTAAGGAACTCGGCAAAATGCCCCCGTAACTTCGGGAGAAGGGGGGCCCTCGTCCGTGAACCGCCGTGCGCGGGGCAGCGGGTGGGGGCCGCAGAGACCAGTGAGAAGCGACTGTTTACTAAAAACACAGGTCCGTGCGAAGTCGTAAGACGAGGTATACGGACTGACGCCTGCCCGGTGCTGGAACGTTAAGGGGACGGGTTAGCCGCAAGGCGAAGCTCAGAACTCAAGCGCCAGTAAACGGCGGTGGTAACTATAACCATCCTAAGGTAGCGAAATTCCTTGTCGGGTAAGTTCCGACCTGCACGAATGGCGTAACGACTTCTCAGCTGTCTCAACCACAGGCTCGGCGAAATTGCACTACGAGTAAAGATGCTCGTTACGCGCGGCAGGACGGAAAGACCCCGGGACCTTCACTACAGCTTGATATTGGTGTTCGGTTCGGCTTGTGTAGGATAGGTGGGAGACTGGGAAGCGGACACGCCAGTGTTCGTGGAGTCGCCGTTGAAATACCACTCTGGTCGAATTGGATGTCTAACCTCGGTCCGTGATCCGGATCAGGAACAGTGTCAGGTGGGTAGTTTAACTGGGGCGGTTGCCTCCCAAAATGTAACGGAGGCGCCCAAAGGTTCCCTCAGCCTGGTTGGCAATCAGGTGTCGAGTGCAAGTGCACAAGGGAGCTTGACTGTGAGACCGACGGGTCGAGCAGGAGCGAAAGCTGGGACTAGTGACCCGGCACCGGCAGGTGGAAGCGGTGTCGCTCAACGGATAAAAGGTACCCCGGGGATAACAGGCTGATCTTCCCCAAGAGTCCATATCGACGGGATGGTTTGGCACCTCGATGTCGGCTCGTCGCATCCTGGGGCTGGAGTAGGTCCCAAGGGTTGGGCTGTTCGCCCATTAAAGCGGTACGCGAGCTGGGTTTAGAACGTCGTGAGACAGTTCGGTCCCTATCCGCCGTGCGCGTAAGAGACTTGCGAAGAGCTGTCCCTAGTACGAGAGGACCGGGACGGACGAACCTCTGGTGTGCCAGTTGTACCGCCAGGTGCACTGCTGGTTGGCTACGTTCGGCAGGGATAACCGCTGAAAGCATCTAAGCGGGAAGCTCGCTTCAAGATGAGGTCTCTCACCCAGTCAATGGGGTAAGGCCCCCGCCCAGACCAGCGGGTTGATAGGCCGGAGGTGGAAGCACCGCGAGGTGTGTGAGCTGACCGGTACTAACAGGCCGAGGGCTTGACCACACGACCTACACCCGATCCCACGCACATCCCGTGCGGGCACCGGATCGAAGACTGCTGCACCACCCACGCGTCCACTGTGCGGTTCTGAACGCACCAACCGGGGAATTGCCCCGGGTTGGTCAGGTTCACCGTGTTACGGCGGCCATGGCGAGAGGGAAACGCCCGGTACCATTCCGAACCCGGAAGCTAAGCCTCTCAGCGCCGATGGTACTGCCCCGGAGACGGGGTGGGAGAGTAGGACGCCGCCGGACAACCATCCCAG